>NZ_CM170675.1:0-5873299 GCF_057370475.1 Pseudomonas sp. FA117 | reverse complement strand
GCACTGCTGCCAAAGTTCCACTGACACGGATATCCCCTGAGTTGAAAGCCGGATGAGGCAAAAACAAACCGCCATTGTACCGGGCGAGCGGTCAGTTATCCACACGTCATGGCCGGTTGCGCTACGCCAAATCAGTCATTTAGCGGCAAAAAAGACCTTTAAGACGCCCAATAAGCCCTGTGGATAACGAGGCATGAGGGCTATGCACAACCCTGGGTTCTGCCCTGTGCATAACTTGCCTGTGGATAACAAGCCATTCGTTCCACAGCTTTTCCGCTGCCTCGGCACAGGCAGAGCACCCGTTACCGACATACTTATGATTCTCTGTACAGACCATGAAATATGGGCTTGGATAGGTTATCCACAGATACTTGTCCACATAAGATCTATAAGTTCTTCAGAAAAGCTTTCTATATGTCTTTCTTTTTTTTCATGTTGAGCGTGTGTCCGATGCGAATCAACCGTTCGCTCACCCGGTACGGGAGGAAAGCCTGTCCATAAGGAATGCTGGTTGGAAATTGACCTATCGGCTTGCTTTCTCTAGAATCGCCGGTCTCTTAAAAAGGGGGCCATCCCGGCCCGTTGTCGACAACCCAGGTAACACGCCATGAAACGTACTTTCCAACCAAGCACCATCAAGCGCGCGCGCACCCACGGTTTCCGTGCCCGTATGGCCACCAAGAACGGCCGCGCCGTTCTGTCGCGTCGTCGTGCCAAAGGCCGTAAGCGTCTGGCAATTTGATTTTTCGGCACAGGTGGTGAGTCAGGACTTCAGTCGGGATAAGCGACTGCTTACACCCCGGCATTTCAAAGCGGTCTTCGACTCCCCAACCGGCAAGGTTCCAGGGAAAAACCTGCTCATCCTTGCCCGCGAGAACGGGCTCGATCATCCACGTCTCGGCCTGGTGATCGGCAAGAAGAGCGTCAAGCTCGCCGTTCAACGCAATCGCCTCAAACGCCTGATGCGCGACTCTTTCCGTCTGAACCAGCAAAACCTGGCCGGACTGGATATTGTGATCGTCGCGCGAAAGGGGTTGGGGGAGATGGAAAACCCAGAATTGCACCAACACTTTGGCAAACTCTGGAAGCGCCTGGCCCGCAGTCGGCCCTCTCCAGCGGTACCTGCCGATTCCGCACGGGTAGACAGTCACGATGCGTAAACTGGCCCTCATTCCGATCCAGTTCTACCGTTACGCCATTAGTCCACTGATGGCCAGTCACTGTCGTTTCTATCCCAGTTGCTCCTGTTACGCGTATGAAGCCATTGAAAACCATGGCCTACTGCGTGGCGGGTGGCTTGCCGTTCGTCGCCTGGGTCGTTGTCATCCGTGGAATGACGGCGGTTTCGATCCCGTGCCGCCAGCTCCTTCCTCCCGAACTTCTTCGATAGCCGAGTAATCATGGATATTAAACGCACGATCCTGATCGTCGCCCTGGCAATCGTGTCCTACGTTCTGGTCCTCAAGTGGAACCAGGACTATGGTCAGGCAGCCCTGCCGACTCAGCACACTGCTGCCAGCAACGCTGCACCGGCACTGCCGGACACCGTTCCGGCCGGCAATAACGGCGCCAGCGCCGATGTGCCGAGTGCCAATGCCGACGCCAGCCCCGCTGAAATCGCGCCGGTTGCGGTCAGCAAGGACCTGATCCGGGTCAAGACCGATGTCCTGGACCTGGCTATCGACCCGGTCGGCGGCGATATCGTCCAGCTGACCCTGCCGCAATACCCACGTCGCCAGGATCATCCGGACATCGCTTTCCAGCTGTTCGACAACGGCGGCGAACGTGTCTATCTGGCACAGAGCGGCCTGACCGGCGCCAACGGCCCGGACGCCCGTTCCAGCGGCCGTCCGCTGTACGCGGCCGAACAGAAGAGCTTCCAGCTGACCGACGGTCAGGACCAACTGGTCGTGGACCTCAAGTTCAGCGAGAACGGCGTCAACTACATCAAGCGCTTCAGCTTCAAGCGCGGTGAGTACGACCTGACCGTCAGCTACCTGATCGACAACCAGAGCGGCGCGGCCTGGACCGGCAACATGTTTGCCCAGCTCAAGCGTGACGCCAGCTCCGATCCTTCCTCGAGCACCGCCACCGGCACTGCGACTTACCTGGGTGCTGCCCTGTGGACAAGTTCGGAGCCGTACAAGAAGGTGTCGATGAAGGACATCGACAAGGGTAATTTGAAAGAAAATGTGTCTGGCGGCTGGGTGGCATGGCTGCAACACTACTTCGTCACCGCGTGGATTCCGGCCAAGTCGGACAACAACGTGGTGCAGACCCGCAAGGACAGCCAGGGCAACTACATCATCGGCTACACCGGCCCAGCACTGAGCGTGCCGGCCGGCGGCAAGGTCGAGACCAGCGCCATGCTGTATGCCGGTCCGAAGATCCAGTCCAAGCTCAAGGAGTTGTCCCCAGGCCTGGAACTGACCGTCGACTACGGCTTCCTGTGGTTCATCGCCCAGCCGATCTTCTGGCTGCTGCAACATATCCACAGCCTGCTGGGCAACTGGGGCTGGTCGATCATCGTCCTGACCATGCTCATCAAGGGCCTGTTCTTCCCGCTCTCGGCCGCCAGCTACCGTTCGATGGCGCGCATGCGTGCCGTGGCGCCGAAACTGGCCCAGCTCAAGGAACGCTTCGGTGACGATCGCCAGAAGATGTCCCAGGCGATGATGGAGCTGTACAAGAAAGAGAAGATCAATCCGCTGGGCGGCTGTCTGCCGATCCTGGTGCAGATGCCGGTGTTCCTGGCCCTGTACTGGGTACTGCTGGAAAGCGTCGAGATGCGCCAGGCCCCATGGATGCTGTGGATCACCGACCTGTCGATCAAGGATCCGTTCTTCATCCTGCCGATCATCATGGGCGCGACCATGTTCATCCAGCAGCGTCTGAACCCGACTCCGCCGGATCCGATGCAGGCGAAGGTCATGAAAATGATGCCGATCATCTTCACCTTCTTCTTCCTGTGGTTCCCGGCTGGTCTGGTGCTGTACTGGGTTGTGAACAACTGCCTGTCGATCACCCAGCAGTGGTACATCACCCGTCGCATCGAAGCAGCAACCAAAAAAGCTGCTGCTTGACAGGCCGATCCATTAGCCTGTGAATAAAAACGCCCCCTCGTGGGGCGTTTTTGCTATCCGTCGTTTTGTCGTAGAGGCTTTCGAGCATGAATACTGTGCGTGAAACCATTGCCGCCATCGCCACCGCCCAAGGCCGTGGTGGCGTCGGTATCGTCCGTTTGTCCGGACCATTGGCGAGCCAGGCCGGGCAGGCCATCACCGGGCGCACCCTGACCCCGCGCCACGCTCACTACGGCCCCTTCCGCGCCGGCGATGGCCTGGTCCTGGACGAAGGCATCGCGCTGTTCTTCCCTGGCCCTAATTCCTTCACCGGCGAAGATGTCCTGGAGCTGCAGGGCCACGGCGGCCCGGTGGTGATGGACATGCTCCTGCAGCGCTGTGTCGAACTCGGCTGCCGCCTGGCGCGCCCCGGTGAATTCAGCGAACGGGCATTTCTCAACGACAAGCTCGACCTGGCCCAGGCCGAAGCGATCGCTGACCTGATCGAAGCCAGCTCCACCCAGGCTGCACGCAATGCCTTGCGCTCGCTGCAAGGGGCGTTCTCCAAGCGGGTGCATGCATTGACCGAGGCGCTGATCGCACTGCGTATCTACGTGGAGGCTGCAATCGACTTCCCCGAGGAGGAAATCGACTTTCTCGCCGATGGGCATGTGCTGAAGATGCTGGAAGCCGTCCGCGACGCCTTATCCATAGTCCAGCGCGAAGCCGGCCAGGGTGCCTTGCTGCGTGACGGCATGACGGTGGTGATCGCAGGTCGTCCGAATGCCGGCAAATCGAGCCTGCTGAACCAATTGGCCGGGCGTGAGGCGGCGATCGTCACCGACATCGCCGGCACCACCCGGGACATTCTCCGCGAACATATCCACATCGACGGCATGCCGTTGCACGTTGTGGATACCGCAGGCCTGCGCGACACCGATGACCATGTGGAAAAGATCGGCGTGGAGCGTGCGCTCAAGGCGATCGGCGAGGCGGATCGGGTGTTGCTGGTGGTGGACTCCACTGCGCCGGAAGCCAATGATCCGTTCGCACTGTGGCCTGAGTTCCTCGATCTGCGGCCGGATCCTGCCAAGGTCACGCTGATCCGCAACAAGGCCGACCTCAGTGGCGAGTCGGTCGGCATCGAGCAGAGCGATGATGGCCACGTGACGATCACCCTCAGCGCCAAAGGTGATGCCACGGGGCTGGATCTGCTGCGCGATCACCTCAAGGCCTGCATGGGTTACGAACAGACGGCGGAAAGCAGCTTCAGCGCGCGCAGGCGGCATCTGGATGCACTGCGTCAGGCCAGTGCGCACCTGGAGCATGGCCACGCACAGCTAACGCTCGCGGGTGCCGGCGAACTGCTCGCCGAAGACCTGCGCCAGGCTCAGCAGGCCCTCGGCGAGATCACCGGTGCGTTCAGCTCGGATGACTTGCTGGGGCGGATCTTCTCGAGCTTCTGCATCGGCAAGTAATCCACAGTCGGCAGTACCCAGGCCGCTCCCACTGGAGCGGCTTTTTTTCGCCTGTAGAAAACGTTGTCCCCCCTAACCGCCTATCCAGGTATCGCTGAAGATCATCCACAGACGATTGTCTGCTCTCGGGAGCCCTGTGGAAAACTGACCTTCAGGTCGGTTGATAACAGGGCTTTTTTTCTGAGGACAAACACCTCTGTGGGTAACCATCACTTTCATCCACAGGTTAAACGCGGTTATCCATAACCCTCGCCTCCCCTTCAACACAGGGTTATGATTCTCTGAAAGCATTATGAATACTGGCGCTGACGCACTTATCCACATGTGGATAGCTGCCTAAGAATAAACATAAAAACAAAGCTTTTATAAATTTCTTCTCTTTGATTTCTGTTATCTGCCACTCATCCACAGACTGGTCAAAATTTGCTCAGACGGTTTCACTAGAGCGGGTGAAGTCCCTATACTTGTCGGCTTACCTTCTCTATTCGCAAAAACAGGCACGAGGTGCGTGGTGGATTTCCCTTCCCGTTTTGAAGTGATCGTCATCGGCGGCGGCCATGCCGGTACCGAGGCTGCGCTTGCGTCCGCACGCATGGGTGTGAAAACCCTGCTGCTGACCCATAACGTGGAAACCCTCGGTCACATGAGCTGCAACCCGGCCATCGGTGGTATCGGCAAGAGCCACCTGGTCAAGGAAATCGATGCGCTCGGCGGCGCCATGGCGCTGGCCACCGACAAGAGCGGCATCCAGTTCCGCATCCTGAACAACCGCAAGGGCCCGGCAGTGCGCGCTACCCGTGCACAGGCAGACCGCGCCATCTACAAGGCGGTGGTGCGCGAAATCCTGGAAAACCAGCCCAACCTGTGGATATTCCAGCAGTCCTGCGACGACTTGATCGTCGAGCAGGATCAGGTCAAGGGCGTGGTCACGCAGATGGGCCTGCGCTTTTTCGCAGATTCCGTGGTCCTGACCACCGGTACCTTCCTCGGTGGACTTATCCACATCGGCCTGCAGAACTACTCGGGCGGCCGCGCAGGTGATCCACCCGCCATCGCCCTGGCTCACCGCCTGCGCGAGCTGCCGCTGCGCGTCGGTCGCCTGAAGACCGGTACGCCGCCACGCATCGATGGCCGCTCCGTCGACTTTTCGGTGATGGGCGAACAGCCGGGCGATACGCCGATTCCGGTGATGTCGTTCATGGGCAACGCGCAGATGCACCCACGCCAGGTCAGCTGCTGGATCACCCACACCAACGCCCGTACCCACGAGATCATCGCCTCGAACCTCGACCGTTCGCCGATGTACTCCGGGGTGATCGAGGGCATCGGCCCGCGCTACTGCCCGTCGATCGAAGACAAGATCCACCGCTTCGCCGACAAGGAAAGCCACCAGGTGTTCATCGAGCCGGAAGGCCTGAACACCCATGAGCTGTATCCCAACGGCATCTCGACTTCGCTGCCGTTCGATGTGCAGTTGCAGATCGTGCGTTCGATCCAGGGCATGGAGAACGCGCACATCGTGCGTCCGGGCTACGCCATCGAGTACGACTACTTCGACCCGCGCGACCTCAAGTACAGCCTCGAGACCAAGGTCATCGGCGGCCTGTTCTTCGCCGGCCAGATCAACGGCACCACCGGCTACGAAGAAGCTGGCGCCCAGGGCCTGCTGGCCGGTACCAACGCCGCGCTGCGCGCGCAAGGCCGCGAAAGCTGGTGTCCGCGTCGCGACGAGGCGTACATCGGCGTGCTGGTCGACGACCTGATCACCCTGGGTACCCAGGAGCCTTACCGCATGTTCACTTCGCGCGCCGAATACCGGCTGATCCTGCGCGAGGACAACGCCGACCTGCGCCTGACCGAGAAGGGCCGCGAGCTTGGACTGATCGACGATGAGCGCTGGGCGGCCTTCACCGCCAAACGCGAAGGCATCGAGCGCGAAGAACAGCGCATGAAGAGCACCTGGATCCGCCCGGGCACGCCGCAAGGCCAGGCCGTTGTGGATAAGTTCGGCACGCCGCTGGCTCACGAGTACAACCTGCTCAACCTGCTGGCCCGCCCCGAGATCGACTACGCCGGGCTGATCGAAGCCACCGGTGGTGAAGCCATCGATCCACAGGTCGCCGAACAGGTCGAGATCAAGACCAAGTACGCCGGCTACATCGACCGCCAGCAGGAGGAGATCGCCCGCCTGCGTGCCAGCGAAGACACCCGCCTGCCTGTGGATATCGACTACGCTGGCATTTCCGGGTTGTCCAAGGAAATCCAGGGCAAGCTGGGCCAGACCCGCCCGGAAACCCTCGGCCAGGCTTCGCGTATCCCCGGCGTCACCCCGGCAGCAATTTCCCTGTTGTTGATCCACCTGAAAAAACGCGGCGCTGGCCGCGAATTGGAGCAAAGCGCTTGAGTTCCCTGGTCACCCCGCAACATGCCGAAGAGTTGTCCACAGGTGCGCGCCAGCTCGGTGTCGAGCTGAGCGCGCAGCAGCACGAACTGCTGCTGGGATACCTGGCCCTGTTGATCAAATGGAACAAGGCCTACAACCTGACCGCCGTGCGCGATCCGGACGAGATGGTGTCGCGCCATCTGCTCGACAGCCTCAGCGTCATGCCGTTTATCCACAGCGACACCCAGCGCTGGCTGGATGTCGGCAGCGGCGGCGGCATGCCGGGTATCCCGCTGGCCATCCTGCATCCACACAAGCAGGTCACGGTGCTGGACAGCAACGGCAAGAAGACCCGTTTCCTGACGCAGGTGAAAATGGAGCTGAAACTGGACAACCTGACGGTTATCCACAGCCGCGTGGAAGAGGTGCAGCCCGAGCAGCCGTTCTGCGGCATCATCTCGCGTGCCTTCAGCAGCATGGAGAATTTCACCAACTGGACCCGCCACCTGGGTGACGCCCGCACGCAATGGCTTGCAATGAAAGGGCTGCATCCTGCCGATGAACTGGTAGCATTGCCCGCAGACTTCACAGTGGAAAGCGAGCAGGCCCTGACCGTTCCAGGTTGCCAGGGCCAGCGCCATCTGCTGATACTGCGCCGCAAGGCTTGACTGGGAACACACGCAACAATGGCTA
The DNA here is from genome assembly GCF_057370475.1 of Pseudomonas sp. FA117. Taxonomy (NCBI): domain Bacteria; kingdom Pseudomonadati; phylum Pseudomonadota; class Gammaproteobacteria; order Pseudomonadales; family Pseudomonadaceae; genus Pseudomonas; species Pseudomonas sp. FA117. The sequence continues at coordinate 5,865,683 of NZ_CM170675.1, read as the reverse complement.
AGGTATTCGCAATCGCGAACCAGAAGGGTGGTGTCGGCAAGACCACCACCTGCATCAATCTCGCCGCATCGCTGGCCGCGACCAAGCGTCGCGTGCTGCTGATCGACCTCGATCCACAGGGCAACGCCACCATGGGCAGCGGTGTGGATAAACACGAGCTCGAACACTCGGTGTACGACCTGTTGATCGGGGAATGCGACCTGACCCAGGCCATGCAGTACTCCGAGCACGGTGGCTTCCAGCTGTTGCCGGCCAACCGTGACCTCACCGCCGCAGAGGTGGTGCTGCTGGAAATGCAGATGAAGGAGAGCCGCCTGCGCAACGCGCTGGCGCCGATCCGCGAGAACTACGACTACATCCTCATCGACTGCCCGCCGTCGCTGTCGATGCTGACGCTCAATGCCTTGGTCGCCTCCGATGGCGTGATCATCCCCATGCAGTGCGAGTACTACGCACTGGAAGGTTTGAGCGACCTTGTGGACAACATCAAGCGCATCGCGGCCCGACTGAACCCGGAGCTGAAGATCGAGGGCCTGCTGCGGACCATGTACGACCCGCGCCTGAGCCTGAACAACGACGTGTCGGCGCAGCTCAAGGAACACTTCGGCGATCAGCTCTACGACACGGTGATCCCGCGCAACATCCGCCTGGCCGAGGCTCCGAGCTTCGGCATGCCGGCGCTGGCCTACGACAAGCAATCGCGTGGTGCGCTGGCCTACCTGGCCCTGGCCGGGGAACTGGTGCGCCGTCAGCGCCGTCAATCGCGCACTGCACAGACAACTTAAGGAATCCGCATGGCCATCAAGAAACGCGGTCTCGGACGTGGGTTGGATGCACTGCTCAGTGGTCCTTCCGTCAGCGCGCTCGAAGAGCAGGCTGTCCAGGTCGACCAGAAGGAACTGCAGCGCCTGCCGGTCGAGCTGATCCAGCGCGGCAAGTACCAACCTCGCCGCGACATGGACCCCGAGGCGCTGGAAGAACTGGCGCACTCGATCGGCACGCACGGTGTGATGCAGCCGATCGTGGTGCGTCCGATCGGCGAAGGCCGTTACGAGATCATCGCCGGCGAGCGTCGCTGGCGCGCCACCCAGCAGGCCGGCCTGGACACCATCCCGGCCATGGTCCGCGAAGTGCCGGACGAAGCCGCCATCGCCATGGCGCTGATCGAGAACATCCAGCGCGAGGACCTCAACCCGTTGGAGGAGGCCCTGGCACTGCAGCGCCTGCAGCAGGAATTCGAGCTGACCCAGCAACAAGTGGCCGACGCCGTGGGCAAGTCGCGGGTGACCGTGGCCAACCTGCTGCGCCTGATCACCCTGCCGGATGCGATCAAGACCATGCTCGCCCACGGTGACCTGGAAATGGGTCATGCCCGTGCTTTGCTGGGGCTCGAGGAAAATCGCCAGGAAGAAGGGGCGCGACATGTTGTCGCACGAGGCCTCACCGTGCGCCAAACCGAGGCACTGGTTCGTCAGTGGCTCAACGGCAAGCCTGAGCCGGTCGAATCGAGCAAACCTGATCCGGATATCGCGCGGCTGGAACAGCGGCTGGCAGAGCGTCTGGGCTCTTCGGTGCAGATTCGCCACGGCGACAAGGGCAAGGGCCAGTTGGTCATTCGCTACAACTCCCTCGACGAGCTCCAGGGCGTGCTCGCTCACATCCGCTGAAACAATTCCCGTTGTAGCGCGCAGTCGGAAATCACTACCCGAGAGTTGAATAGGGGTTAATCCACCCCTATACTCTGCGCGCATTTTGTCGGCACAAATTATGCCAAGTCATTGCTGACTGGGCGGTCGACTTTCGAGGAGCAGTTTTGATGGAAATCCGCACGCCAAACCGCCTGCCTTTCCATCGCTGGGCGGTTTTCCCGGTGCTGCTGGCTCAATTTGGGGTGTTATTGCTGGCAACCTTGGTGTTGTGGCAGTGGCAGGGCAAGGTCAGCGGGTATTCGGGCCTCTGTGGAGGTTTGATCGGCTGGCTGCCCAACGTGTACTTCGCCTGGAAGGCTTTTCGCTTCAGCGGAGCCCGGGCGGCGCAGGCCATCGTCAAGTCGTTCTACGCAGGCGAGGCAGGCAAATTGATTTTGACGGCAGTGCTGTTCGCACTGACCTTTGCAGGAGTGAAGCCACTGGCGCCGTTAGCAGTATTCGGCGTCTTCCTGCTGACTCTCACGGTCAGCTGGTTCGCGCCACTGCTGATGAATAAAAGACTTTCGAGACCTTAGGGCGTTTGAGGCAACCATGGCAGCAGAAACCGCTTCGGGCTATATCCAGCACCACTTGCAGAACCTGACCTACGGTCAACTACCAGACGGCAGCTGGGGCCTGGCCCATTCGGCTGCCGAAGCCAAGGCAATGGGCTTCTGGGCATTCCACCTGGACACCCTGGGCTGGTCCGTTGCGCTGGGTCTGATCTTCCTGTTCATCTTCCGCATGGCGGCCAAGAAGGCGACCTCCGGTCAGCCGGGTGCCCTGCAGAACTTCGTCGAAGTACTGGTCGACTTCGTTCACGGCAGCGTGAAGGACTCGTTCCATGGTCGCAGCCCGGTCATCGCACCGCTGGCCCTGACCATCTTCGTCTGGGTTTTCCTGATGAACGCCATCGACCTGGTTCCGGTCGACTGGATTCCGCAGCTGGCGATCCTTATCTCCGGCGATCCGCACATCCCGTTCCGCGCCGTATCGACCACCGACCCGAACGCTACCCTGGGCATGGCCCTGAGCGTGTTCGCCCTGATCATCTTCTACAGCATCAAGGTCAAGGGCATCGGCGGCTTCATCGGCGAGCTGACGCTGCACCCGTTCGGCAGCAAGAACATCTTCGTGCAGATCCTGCTGATCCCGGTGAACTTCCTGCTGGAATTCGTCACCCTGATCGCCAAGCCGATCTCCCTGGCACTGCGACTGTTCGGCAACATGTATGCCGGCGAGCTGGTGTTCATCCTGATCGCCGTGATGTTCGGCGCCGGCATCCTCTGGCTCAGCGGCCTGGGTGTGGTGCTGCAGTGGGCGTGGGCCGTGTTCCACATCCTGATCATCACTCTGCAAGCATTCATCTTCATGATGCTCACCATCGTCTACCTGTCGATGGCTCACGAAGATAACCATTAAGACCGCCTGGCGTGTCTGATAGCCTTCCCCGGCTGCTCGGGGGGAGGGCTTAAAAAGTCCGCAAGGGCAGTTGTTTCAAACGATTTGTTTTACCGCTTCAAACTAAAAAACCTAACCAATACGACGTAAAAGTCGGGAGGAAAGATGGAAACTGTAGTTGGTCTGACCGCTATCGCTGTTGCTCTGCTGATCGGCCTGGGTGCTCTGGGTACCGCCATTGGTTTCGGCCTGCTGGGCGGCAAGTTCCTGGAAGGCGCTGCTCGTCAGCCTGAGATGGTTCCGATGCTGCAGGTCAAGATGTTCATCGTTGCCGGTCTGCTCGACGCCGTCACCATGATCGGTGTTGGTATCGCCCTGTTCTTCACCTTCGCGAATCCCTTCGTTGGTCAGATCGCCGGCTGATCACTCGTTCTTACGAGTTGATTGGTGTGATGGACAAAGACCGAGCGAGGTGTTGGCGTGAACATTAATGCAACCCTGATTGGCCAATCCGTTGCTTTTCTGATTTTTGTGCTGTTCTGCATGAAGTACGTATGGCCTCCGGTCATCACTGCTCTGCACGAGCGCCAGAAGAAGATTGCCGACGGCTTGGACGCTGCCAACCGCGCAGCTCGCGACCTGGAGCTGGCCCAAGAGAAAGCGGGTCAGCAACTGCGTGAAGCAAAAGCACAGGCAGCCGAAATCATTGAGCAAAGCAAGAAACGCGCTGCTCAGCTTGTCGAGGAAGCCCGTGATCAGGCTCGCGTCGAAGCTGACCGTGTGAAGGCTCAGGCTCAAGCCGAGATCGAACAGGAACTGAACAGCATCAAAGACGCCCTGCGTGCCCAAGTGGGTGCCCTGGCCGTTGGCGGCGCTGAAAAGATCCTTGGCGCCACAATCGATCAAAACGCGCATGCGGAGCTGGTTGACAAACTGGCCGCTGAAATTTAAGCGAGGGCGATCATGGCAGAACTGACCACGTTGGCCCGACCTTACGCTAAGGCAGCTTTCGAGCACGCCCAGGCCCATCAGCAACTGGCCAATTGGTCAGCCATGCTCGGCCTGGCTGCTGCGGTGTCGGAAGACGGCACCATGCAGCGCCTGCTCAAGGCCCCGCAACTGACTAGCGCAGACAAGGCCGCCGCATTCATTGAAGTGTGCGGTGACAAGTTCGATGCACAGGCACAGAATTTCATTCATGTTGCCGCGGAAAACGACCGTCTCCTGCTTCTGCCGGAGATTGCCGCCCTGTTCGACCTGTACAAGGCCGAGCAAGAGAAATCCGTGGACGTGGAAGTCACCAGTGCTTTTGCGTTGAACCAAGAACAGCAAGACAAACTCGCCAAGGTTCTCAGTGCACGGCTCAGCCGGGAAGTGCGCCTGCATGCGTCGGAGGATGCCAGCCTGATCGGCGGCGTCGTCATCCGCGCTGGCGACCTGGTAATCGATGGCTCGGTTCGCGGCAAGATCGCGAAACTGGCCGAAGCATTGAAATCTTGAGTTTGAAGGGGCAGCAGAGCAATGCAGCAACTCAATCCTTCCGAAATTAGTGAAATCATCAAGGGTCGCATCGAGAAACTCGATGTCGGCTCCCAAGCCCGTAACGAAGGTACCGTTGTTTCGGTATCCGACGGTATCGTGCGGATCCACGGTCTGGCCGACGTCATGTACGGCGAAATGATCGAGTTCCCTGGCAGCGTATTCGGCATGGCCCTGAACCTGGAGCAAGACTCCGTAGGTGCAGTGATCCTGGGTGCCTATGACACCCTCGCCGAAGGCATGAGCGCCAAGTGCACCGGCCGCATCCTGGAAGTTCCGGTTGGCAAGGAACTGCTGGGTCGCGTCGTCGACGCACTGGGCAACCCGATCGACGGCAAAGGTCCTCTGGGCAACACCCAGACCGACGCGGTCGAGAAAGTGGCTCCAGGCGTTATCTGGCGTAAGTCGGTAGACCAGCCTGTACAGACTGGCTACAAGTCCGTCGACGCCATGATCCCTGTCGGCCGTGGCCAGCGCGAGCTGATCATCGGTGACCGCCAGATCGGCAAGACCGCCATGGCCATCGACGCCATCATCAACCAGAAAGACTCCGGTATTTTCTGTGTTTATGTTGCAGTCGGCCAGAAGCGTTCCACCGTCGCCAACATCGTTCGCAAGCTGGAAGAAGCCGGCGCCCTGGCCAACACCATCGTGGTCGTTGCCAGTGCTTCGGAATCCGCCGCACTGCAGTTCCTGGCGCCATACGCCGGCTGCACCATGGGCGAGTTCTTCCGTGACCGCGGCGAAGATGCCCTGATCGTCTACGATGACCTGTCCAAGCAGGCCGTTGCCTACCGTCAGATCTCCCTGCTGCTGCGCCGTCCACCAGGACGTGAAGCGTACCCAGGCGACGTGTTCTATCTCCACTCCCGTCTGCTGGAGCGTGCATCGCGCGTTTCCGAAGAGTACGTCGAGAAGTTCACCAACGGCGCAGTCACCGGCAAGACCGGTTCCCTGACCGCCCTGCCGATCATCGAAACCCAGGCTGGCGACGTTTCCGCGTTCGTTCCGACCAACGTGATCTCGATCACCGACGGTCAGATCTTCCTGGAATCGGCCATGTTCAACTCGGGCATCCGCCCTGCAGTGAACGCCGGTGTTTCGGTATCCCGTGTAGGTGGTGCCGCTCAGACCAAGATCATCAAGAAACTGTCCGGTGGTATCCGTACCGCACTGGCTCAGTACCGTGAACTGGCTGCATTCGCCCAGTTCGCTTCGGATCTGGACGAGGCTACCCGCAAGCAGCTGGAGCATGGTCAGCGCGTTACCGAGCTGATGAAGCAGAAGCAGTACGCGCCAATGTCGATCGCCGACATGGCTCTGTCGCTGTACGCCGCTGAGCGTGGTTTCCTGACTGACGTAGAAGTCTCCAAGGTCGGCAGCTTCGAGCAAGCGCTGATCGCCTACTTCCACCGCGATCACGCCGAGCTGTTGGCCAAGATCAACGTGAAAGGTGACTTCAACGACGAAATCGACGCTGGCATGAAAGCCGGTATCGAGAAGTTCAAGGCCACCCAGACCTGGTAAGCCGCAGCGGGGGCTCTGGCCCCCGCTTGCTAACCTGATAGGTGATACATGGCAGGCGCAAAAGAGATTCGCAGTAAGATTGCGAGCATCAAAAGCACGCAAAAAATTACCAGCGCCATGGAGAAAGTGGCGGTCAGCAAAATGCGCAAGGCACAAATGCGCATGGCTGCTAGCCGTCCTTACGCGGAGCGTATCCGCCAGGTGATCGGTCATCTGGCCAACGCCAACCCGGAGTACCGCCACCCGTTCATGATCGAGCGCCCTGTAAAGCGCGCCGGTTATATCGTGGTGAGCAGTGACCGTGGTCTGTGCGGTGGCTTGAACACCAACCTGTTCAAGGCCCTGGTCAAGGACATGAGCGCAAACCGCGAACAGGGCGTGGAAATCGACCTGTGCGTGATCGGCAGCAAGGGTGCGACTTTCTTCCGCATCTTTGGCGGCAACGTCGTAGCCGCGATCAGCCACCTGGGCGAAGAGCCATCGATCAATGATCTGATCGGCTCCGTCAAAGTGATGCTGGACGCCTACCTCGATGGCCGTATCGATCGCCTCTCGGTGGTTTCGAACAAGTTCATCAACACCATGACCCAAAAACCGACGGTCGAGCAATTGGTACCGTTGGTGGCAACCCCGGATCAGGATCTCAAGCATCACTGGGATTACCTGTACGAACCCGACGCAAAAGAGCTGCTGGACGGCTTGATGGTGCGTTACGTGGAGTCGCAGGTATACCAGGCGGTGGTCGAGAACAACGCTGCTGAACAAGCGGCCCGGATGATCGCCATGAAGAACGCCACAGACAACGCCGGTGATTTGATCAAAGAGCTTCAGTTGATCTACAACAAGGCGCGTCAGGCTGCGATCACCCAGGAGATCTCGGAAATCGTCGGCGGCGCTGCCGCGGTTTAACGGTTCAAAAATTCAGAGGATCCAGCTATGAGTAGCGGACGTATCGTTCAAATCATCGGCGCCGTCATTGACGTGGAATTCCCACGTGACGTCGTGCCGAGTGTTTACAACGCGCTGAAAGTACAAGGCGCGGAAACCACCCTGGAAGTTCAGCAGCAGCTGGGCGACGGCGTGGTTCGTACCATTGCGATGGGCTCGACCGAAGGCCTGAAGCGCGGCCTGGACGTCGTCGACACCGGCGCTGCCATCTCCGTTCCTGTTGGTAAGGCCACTCTGGGCCGTATCATGGACGTCCTCGGCAACCCGATCGACGAAGCCGGCCCGATCGGCGAAGAAGAGCGTCGCGGTATCCACCAGCCAGCGCCTTCGTTCGCTGACCAGGCAGGCGGCAACGACCTGCTGGAAACCGGCATCAAGGTTATCGACCTGGTCTGCCCGTTCGCCAAGGGTGGCAAGGTTGGTCTGTTCGGTGGTGCCGGTGTCGGCAAGACCGTGAACATGATGGAACTGATCCGTAACATCGCCATGGAACACAGCGGTTACTCCGTGTTCGCTGGTGTGGGTGAGCGTACTCGTGAGGGTAACGACTTCTACCACGAGATGAAGGACTCCAACGTTCTCGACAAGGTAGCGCTGGTCTACGGTCAGATGAACGAGCCACCAGGAAACCGTCTGCGCGTAGCGCTGACCGGCCTGACTATGGCTGAGAAGTTCCGTGACGAAGGTAACGACGTTCTGCTGTTCGTCGACAACATCTATCGTTACACCCTGGCCGGTACCGAAGTATCCGCACTGCTGGGCCGTATGCCTTCGGCAGTAGGTTACCAGCCGACCCTGGCTGAAGAGATGGGCGTTCTGCAAGAGCGCATCACTTCGACCAAAGAAGGTTCGATCACCTCCGTTCAGGCCGTATACGTACCTGCGGACGACCTGACCGACCCGTCGCCTGCGACCACCTTCGCCCACCTGGACGCCACCGTCGTTCTGTCCCGTGACATCGCCTCCCTGGGTATCTACCCAGCGGTCGACCCACTGGACTCGACTTCGCGCCAGCTGGACCCGAACGTGATCGGCACCGAGCACTACGAGACCGCTCGTGGCGTTCAGTATGTTCTGCAGCGCTACAAAGAGCTGAAGGACATCATCGCGATCCTGGGTATGGACGAACTGTCCGAAAGCGACAAGCAACTGGTAGCCCGCGCTCGTAAGATCCAGCGCTTCCTGTCGCAGCCGTTCTTCGTGGCCGAAGTCTTCACCGGCTCGCCAGGCAAGTACGTTTCGCTCAAGGACACCATCGCTGGCTTCAGCGGTATCCTCAAAGGTGACTACGACCACCTGCCAGAACAAGCGTTCTACATGGTCGGCAGCATCGACGAAGCGATCGAGAAAGCCAAGAAACTGTAATCCCGGCGCCCCGTAAGGGGCGCTAATCAGGTTGAGGCAAGCAGATGGCTATGACAGTCCATTGCGACATCGTCAGCGCAGAGGGAGAGATCTTCTCCGGCCTGGTCGAGATGGTAGTAGCGCACGGCAACCTGGGCGATCTGGGTATCGCTCCAGGCCACGCGCCGCTGATCACCAATCTCAAGCCGGGTCCGATCACGCTGACCAAGCAGGGTGGCACTCAGGAGGTGTTCTACATCTCCGGTGGCTTCCTCGAAGTGCAGCCGAACATGGTCAAGGTTCTTGCCGACACCGTGCAACGTGCTGCCGACCTGGACGAAGCTCAGGCTCAGGAAGCCCTCAAGGCTGCCGAGAACGCGCTGAACACCAAAGGCTCGGACTTCGACTACGGCGCTGCTGCTGCGCGTCTGGCCGAGGCTGCAGCCCAGCTGCGTACTGTCCAGCAAATGCGCAAGGGCAAGTGATCCGGTCCTTCCGGTAACCTGCGTTGCGATTGAGTTAAAGGGTAGCCTCGGCTACCCTTTTTCTTTTTCCGATTTTCCCTTCGGTCACATCCCTGACCGCCCAGGATTGGTAGCCAGTCAATGTCACTCGATATCGTTATTCTCGCCGCCGGCCAAGGCACCCGCATGCGCTCGTCGTTGCCCAAGGTGCTGCACCCGGTGGCTGGCAACTCCATGCTCGGCCACGTTATCCACAGCGCGCGGCAGTTGCAGCCAACAGGTATCCACGTGGTCATCGGCCACGGGGCCGAATTGGTGCGTGAAACGCTGGCTGCCGACGATCTGAACTTCGTCATGCAGGACAAGCAGCTGGGCACTGGCCACGCCGTTGCCCAGGCCCTGCCGGCCATCACGGCCGATACCGTGCTGGTGCTCTATGGCGACGTGCCGCTGATCGAAGTCGGTACGCTGCAGCGCCTGCTGGCCCAGGTCAGCGAACAGCAGCTCGGCCTGCTGACCGTCAACCTGCAGGATCCGACCGGCTATGGCCGGATCGTACGTGACGCCGAGGGGCGTGTGACGGCGATCGTCGAGCACAAGGACGCCAGCGAAGCACAGAAGGCGATCAACGAAGGCAACACCGGCATCCTCGCGCTGCCGGCTGCGCGCCTGGCTGACTGGATGGGGCGTCTGTCGAACAACAACGCCCAGGGCGAGTACTACCTCACCGACGTGATCGCCATGGCAGTAGCCGACGGCCTGGTGGTTGCCACGGAGCAGCCGCATGACCCGATGGAAGTGCAGGGCGCCAACGACCGTCGCCAGCTCTCGGAGCTCGAGCGCCACTACCAGCTGCGCGAAGGCCTGCGCCTGATGGCCCAGGGTGTGACCCTGCGTGATCCGGCGCGTTTCGATGTACGTGGCGAAGTGACTGTCGGGCGCGATGTTCTGATCGACATCAACGTCATTCTCGAAGGCAAGGTGGTCATCGAAGACGATGTGCAGATCGGCCCGAACTGCGTGATCAAGAACAGCACCCTGCGCAAGGGCGCCGTGATCAAGGCCAATAGCCACATCGAAGGTGCGGTGATGGGCGAGGGCAGCGATGCCGGTCCATTTGCTCGGCTGCGTCCAGGCAGCGTTCTTGAAGCCAAGGCCCATGTGGGTAACTTCGTCGAGCTGAAGAACGCGCGCCTGGGCGAGGGCGCCAAGGCCGGGCACCTGACCTACCTGGGCGATGCCGAAGTCGGTGCACGCACCAACATCGGTGCCGGGACCATCACCTGCAACTACGACGGTGCGAACAAGTTCAAGACCGTGCTGGGTGAAGACGTCTTCATCGGCTCGAACAACTCGCTGGTCGCCCCTGTGGAAATCAAGGATGGCGCCACCACCGCCGCGGGCTCCACCATCACCCAGGCGGTCGAAGCCGGTGACCTGGCCGTGGCCCGAGCACGACAGCGCAACATCTCGGGCTGGAAGCGCCCGGAGAAGATCAAGAAGAGCTGAGTTATACACAGGCCCTTCGATGAAAGCCGACTTATGTGGATAAGTCGGCTTTTTTGTTGCCTGAGCAAAATGTCCGAGGAAACGGCGTTGCCAGGAAGATCTCCGCGCTGCTTGACGAAACCTTCAACTTGGGTTTTGATTGCAACCATTATCTTTCGAATCGAAACTTAACCGCTCATGTCGAAACGAAACACCCCCCAGCGCCGCCACAACATCCTGGCCCTGCTCAGCGAGCAAGGCGAGGTGAGTGTCGACGCGCTGGCCAAACGTTTCGAAACCTCGGAAGTGACGATTCGCAAGGACCTCGCTGCCCTCGAAAGCAACGGCCTGCTGCTGCGTCGCTACGGCGGCGCGGTACCGGTACCGCAGGAGATGTTCGGCGAAACCGCGCATCCGATCTCGGCCTACAAGAAAGCCATCGCCCGGGCCGCCGTCGGGCGGGTGCGCGAACACGCACGCATCATCATCGACAGTGGCAGTACCACTGCGGCAATGATTCCCGAGCTCGGGCGCCAGCCCGGCCTGGTGGTGATGACCAACTCGCTGAACGTGGCCCGCGCCATCAGCGAGCTCGAGCACGAGCCGGTGCTGCTGATGACCGGTGGCACCTGGGATCCGCACTCGGAGTCGTTCCAGGGCCAGGTCGCCGAGCAGGTACTACGCTCATACGATTTCGACCAGTTGTTCATCGGTGCCGACGGCATCGACCTGGACCGCGGGACCACCACCTTCAATGAACTGCTCGGCCTGAGCCGGGTGATGGCGGAAGTGGCCCGGGAAGTGATCGTGATGGTCGAGTCGGACAAGGTCGGACGCAAGATCCCCAACCTCGAGCTGCCCTGGAGCAGCGTGACCACCCTTATTACAGATGATCGCCTGCCCACAGCGGCACGCGAGCAGATTCAAGCCCGCGGCATCAACCTGATCTGCGCCGCGATCAGCCAGGAGCAATGACCATGTGTGGAATCGTCGGTGCAGTTGCCGAGCGCAATATCATCTCCATCCTCATCGAGGGCCTCAAGCGCCTGGAATACCGCGGTTACGACAGCGCGGGCCTGGCCGTCATCACCCAGCAGGGCGAGCTCGATCGTCGTCGTCGCATCGGCAAGGTGAGCGAGCTGGAAGCCGCGGTGACTGCCGAGCCGCTCAACGGTCACCTGGGCATCGCCCACACCCGTTGGGCAACCCACGGCGCGCCGACCGAGCACAATGCCCACCCACATTTCTCCGGTCAGGAAGTGGCCGTGGTGCACAACGGCATCATCGAGAACCACGAAGAACTGCGTGAAGAGCTCAAGGGCCTGGGCTATGTGTTCGCCTCGCAGACCGATACCGAGGTGATCGTCCACCTGATCCACCACACCCTCAAGCGCATTCCCGACCTGACCGAGGCGTTCAAGGCGGTGGTCAAGCGCCTGCATGGCGCCTATGGCCTGTCGGTGATCAGCGTCAATCAGCCAGACCGCCTGGTCGCCGCCCGCAGCGGCAGCCCGCTGGTGATCGGCCTGGGCCATGGCGAGAACTTCCTGGCGTCCGACCAGTTGGCGCTGCGTCAGGTCACCGACCGTTTCATGTACCTCGAGGAAGGCGATATCGCCGAGATCCGCCGCGACCAGGTGACGATCTGGGACCAGGCCGGCAGCCAGGTGCAGCGTGAAACCGTGCAATACCACGAAGGTGCCGAGGCGGCAGACAAAGGCACCTATCGCCACTTCATGCTCAAGGAAATCCACGAGCAGCCTTCCGTGGTGCAGCGCACCCTGGAAGGCCGCCTGGGCAAGGACCACGTCATGGTCCAGGCCTTCGGCCCTCAGGCTGCAGCGCTGTTCGCCAAGGTGCGCAACGTGCAGATCGTTGCCTGCGGCACCAGTTATCACGCCGGTATGGTCGCCCGTTACTGGCTGGAAAGCCTGGCCGGCATTCCGTGCCAGGTCGAGGTCGCCAGCGAGTTCCGCTACCGCAAGGTGGTGGTGCAGCCAGACACCTTGTTCGTCTCGATTTCCCAGTCCGGTGAAACCGCCGACACCCTGGCAGCGCTGCGTAACGCCAAGGAGCTGGGCTTCCTGGGTAGCCTGGCGATCTGCAACGTCGGTATCAGCTCGCTGGTGCGTGAATCCGACCTGACCCTGCTGACCCTGGCCGGCCCGGAAATCGGCGTCGCCTCGACCAAGGCCTTCACCACCCAGCTGGTCTCGCTGATGCTGCTGACCCTCGCTCTGGGCCAGGTCCGCGGCAGCCTCGAAGCCGGTGTCGAAGCCGAACTGGTCGAAGAGCTGCGCCGCCTGCCTGCGCGTCTGGGCGAAGCGCTGGCGATGGACAGCGTGGTCGAGAAGACCGCCGAACTGTTCGCCGACAAGCACCACACCCTGTTCCTCGGCCGTGGCGCGCAGTACCCGGTGGCAATGGAAGGTGCGCTCAAGCTCAAGGAAATCTCCTATATCCACGCCGAAGCCTATCCGGCCGGCGAGCTCAAGCACGGCCCGCTGGCACTGGTCGATGCCGATATGCCGGTGGTCACCGTCGCGCCGAACAACGAACTGCTGGAAAAGCTCAAGTCGAACCTGCAGGAAGTCCGCGCCCGTGGCGGCGAGCTGGTGGTGTTCGCCGATGAGAACGCCGGCATGAGCAACGGCGAAGGCACCCACGTGATCAAGGTGCCGCACATCATCGATTCACTGGCACCGATCCTGTACACCATCCCGCTGCAGCTGCTGTCGTACTACGTGGCGGTGCTCAAGGGCACTGATGTCGACCAGCCGCGCAACCTGGCCAAGTCGGTGACGGTGGAGTAAGGGGGGCGGGCCGACTTTTCGGCCTGATCTTAAATAAATAAGTCAGTCTCGCTTGGAGCCTTTAGGGGCTCCAAGCGACGTGACGTTCCTTGCCTCTCTCGTGCTTTGCCCCCCCTGGTGCGCCACCTTGCTGCTGACCATCCAACCGCAGGAGTCCTTACGTTCCTTTCTGGAAAGGCATTTCTTTGTCGATTCACGCTCACCTGAGTCGATTGAGTTCAAGAAAATCTCCAGATACTACATGCGAGGAGAATCGATTGGCTTAATCGCGGATGTACTTGGAAGGTCTGATACCTACGAGTTCAACCGCCTGCTCCACGAGCACACAAGTTACTCGCAAGTGGCAGTTTTTCCTGATGCCTGAATCGCCCCTGGTTTCCTAGACACTCTCCAAGCTCAGGAAATAGCGTTTCTCATACTCTACTGGAGACAGCTGCATAGCACTGCTGTGTCGACGCTTGGGGTTATAGAACATCTCGATGTAATCGAAAATATCACTTCGGGCTTCGTCACGCGTTGCATAGATCTTTCGTCGGATTCGCTCCCGCTTCAAAAGCTGGAAAAAACTCTCGGCTACGGCATTGTCGTGGCAGTTTCCCCGTCGGCTCATGTTGCTGATCACATTGTTGGCCTTCAGGAAGCTTTGCCAATCTGAGCTACTGAACTGACTGCCTTGGTCTGAGTGAATCATCACTTGCTGCTGTGGCTTGCGTCGCCACACGGCCATCAGCATGGCGTCGATGGCCAGGTCGCTGCTCATCCTGGGCTTCATTGACCAACCAATGACTTGGCGAGAGAACAGATCCAACACTACCGCCAGGTACAGCCACCCTTCATAGGTGCGGATGTAGGTGATATCGGTCACCCAGACCTTATTCGGCTCACTGACCTTGAACTGCCGGGCCAGATGGTTGGGCGATGCCACTGTTGGTTTTCCGCCATAAAACCCAGGACGACGGCGATAGCCCGTTTGCGAACGCAGCCCCTCTGCCTGCATCAAGCGACCGACTCGATTTCGCCCACAGATCTCTCCTAGCTCTCGCAGGTCATCGTGAATCTTGCGATAGCCATACACGCCGCCGCTTTCTAACCAGGCCTGCTTGATCAAGCCAAGCAGGCGCTGATCTTCTTTGGCTCGGGCAGATTGAGGCTTGGCCAACCAAGCGTAGTAGCCGCTGGAATGCACCTTGAGGGTTTGGCAAAGGCGACGCACTGAGTAATCCGTCGAGTGCTTGTTGATGAAGGCGTACTTCAGCCGCACTCCTTGGCAAAGTACGCGGCGGCCTTCTTTAAGATGTCTCGCTCTTCTGTCACCCGCTTGAGTTCAGCTCGCAGCTTGCGCAGTTCAGCCTGCTGATCATTGTCATGCTGACGCTCCTATTTGGGCCTCATTATGAGGCTTGGAGGTGTCTACGAAACCAGGGGCGATTCACTTCAGGCGATACGATCACTCGGGGTTGATCAGTGCTAGGACATAAGGGAACACCGTACCAAAATGGTCAGGTGTTGCACTCAGTTTCCGCGGCCGCCCATTCTCATTTTATCGCTGATAGAAATGTTGCCCCACTTTTTGCCCCACCGAAATGTCAGTTGGATTTCGCATGCTGGTTAGCACAGCAAGATCCTCGCGGCGGGACGTGAAAATGCCTACGTCATGTCCCGGGATGTTAAAAAAATCCAAGTTTTGTCGAGCGCTCTATCACGAGGGTTACACGTCTCAGGCAACCACGTGTTGGGCAGAAGGAGGAAGGCGTTAAATTGACGTCAGGATGATGGCTAAATAATATTGCCCGCTATTTCATTTCCAGGGACTGGAACATGCTGGCAGGTGTTACCCCCGTATCGCGACTCGCCGTCTGCGTGCTGCTGGCCGTTCTTGGGGTCGGCAGGGCCCAAGCCGCCTCGCCCGGCGACCAGGACCTGATCCGCGAACGCCAGAACCGTCTGCTCGAAGAACAGCAACGCCGCCTCGACGAGTTGCGCACCTTGCCGGGCAAAGCCGCCGGGCAGGCAGAGGCGCCGTCGCGCGAAGACACCCGCTGTTTCACCATTCGCACCATTACCCTCAAGGGCGCCGACAGCCTTTCTGCGGGCGAACGCGACCGCCTGCTGGCGCCGTTCATTGGCCAGTGCCTGGGCGTCAGCCAGCTCAACGATCTGCTCAAGGTCATCACCAACCATTACCTGGACCGTGGCCGGGTGACCAGCCGTGCCTACCTGCCGCAGCAGGACCTGTCCACCGGCCATCTGCAGGTGCTGGTCGTTGAAGGGCGCCTGGAGGGCCTGCGCGCCGACCCTGAAAGCGGCCTGAGCGAGCGTGAGTTGGCCATGGCCTTTCCCGGCTCGCCTGGCGAGGGCCTGAACCTGCGTGAAATCGAGCAGATGGTCGACCAGCTCAACCGCTTGCCGTCGAACCGGGCGCAAATGGAACTGGCCCCCGGGGAGGCCGTCGGCGGCAGCCAGGTGCTGGTGCGCAACCAGGCGCAGAAACCCTGGCGCGCTTCGCTGTCGCGTAACAATGGCGGGCAGCGCAGCACCGGCGAGCAGCAGTTGAACCTGGGCCTTGAATGGGACAGCCCGCTGGGCCTGGCCGACCAACTGGTGCTGCGCGGCGGCCACGACGTGGTCAGCGACCACACCCAGGGCTCGAAGAACGGCGCGCTCTATTACAACCTGCCCTGGGGCTGGTGGAACTTCAGCTACAGCTACAGCGAAAGCGAGTACCGCGCCCAGGCCCAGGGCAACGGCTTCAGCTTCAGGCAAAGCGGCGACAGCCAGAACCACCAGTTGCGTGCCGAGCGCGTGGTGCACCGCGACGCCATCAGCAAGACCTCGCTCACCGCCGGCATCGCCCACCTGCGCACCAACAACTACATCGAGGACAGCCGTCTGGATGGCAGCAGCAACCGTCTGAGCGAAGCGCAGTTCGGCATCAACCATGGCCGTCGCCTGGGCAATGCCTTCGTCAACCTCGACCTCGGCCTGCAGGAGGGCATCGGTGCCTTCGACGCCCAGGACAACGGCCAACCGCGTCCCGGCGAACCGGTGGCGCGCTACCGCAAGTACACCGCCACCGTCAGCTACGTGCAGGGCTTCGAGGTGCTGGGCGAGCGCCTGAGCTTCAGCAGCCTGGCCACCGGTCAGCGCAGCGAGGACGTGCTGTTCAGCCCGCAGCGCATCAGCCTGGGCGGCGAGGCCTCGGTGCGCGGTCTCAAGGACCAGTCGTTATCGGGCGACAGTGGCGCGTACTGGCGTAACGACCTGCGCTGGACCCGCCCGGTCACCTGGGCCGCCTTGCGCCCGGTGCTGGCCGAGTACGGCGTGGGCCTGGGCTACGACGTTGGCGTGATCCGCAACGACCGCTACAACGGCGACCGCCATGGCCGGGCCAGTAGCCATGCCTTCGAGCTGTTCGCCCGCGGCCAGCACCTGGCGGCCAGCGTGACCTTCGCCCACAGCCTGGAGCGCCCAGAGGCGCTACCCGACAAGGAACGCCCAGTGTATTTCCGCCTGGACCTGTTCATCTGACCCACTGATTCAAGAGACAGCACATGGACGTTCGCCGCTTCGCCTTCCTCGCCCGCCAGCCCTCCGCTCGCCTGCAGACGCGCGAGCACTTCTGCGGCCTGCCCAAACGCGGCCTGGCGCTGCTGCTGGCCAACGTCATGTTCTGGCAACCGCTGTGGGCCCAGGCCGCCGACGGCGTTGCGGTCAGTGCGCCGGGCACCAGCCTCGGCCAGGCGGGCAACGGCGTGCCGATCGTCAACATCGCCGCACCCAACGGCAGCGGCCTGTCGCACAACCAGTTCAGCGACTACAACGTTGGCCAGCAGGGTCTGATCCTCAACAACGCCACCGAGCGTACCCAGGCCACGCAACTGGGCGGCATCATCCTCGGCAACCCCAACCTGCAAGGGGCAGCCGCCAGCACCATCCTCAACGAAGTCAACGGCGCCAACCCCAGCCAACTGCGCGGCTATACCGAAGTGGCGGGGCAATCCGCCCGTGTCATCGTCGCCAACCCGCATGGCATCACCTGCAACGGCTGCGGCTTCATCAATACGCCGCAGGTGACCCTGAGCACCGGCAAGCCAGTGATCGACAACGGCCAGTTGAGCCGTTACCAGGTCGACCAGGGCAGCGTGACCATCGAAGGCGCAGGGCTCAATGCCGGCAACGTCGACCGTTTCGAGATCATCACCCGCAGCGCCAAGGTCAACGCCGAGATTCAGGCGCGCCAGCTGGCGATCATCGCCGGGCGCAACGACGTCGATGCCCAGACCCTTGCCGCGACGGCGCGGGCCGACGACGGCAGCGCCAAGCCGCAGTTGGCCATCGACTCCAGCGCCTTGGGCGGCATGTACGCCGGAGCTATCAAGCTGGTGGGGACCGAGGCGGGAGTGGGGGTGAAGCTGGATGGCCAGCTTGCTGCCAGTGGTGGCGATATCCAGCTTGATGCCAATGGCCAGTTGCGCATCGGCCAGGCCAGCGCCGCAGGCGATATGCGGGTGTCGGCTAGCGGCATCGACGCGCAGGGGGCCTTGCATGCCGGACGTGATTTGCAACTGGACAGCCGCTCAGACCTGGCCAACCGCCAGAGCCTGACAGCCACCAGGCAACTCAAGCTGTCGGCCACCGGTCAGTTGAGCAACCGTGGGCTGATTCAGGCAGGGATGCTGGCCGATGGCAGACAGACCGCCGACGGCGACTTGACCATCGCTGCCGGCTCGCTCGACAACCAGGGCCACAGCATCACTGCGAGCCGCGACTTGAGCGTGGAGGTGGCTGGCGCACTGGACAACAGCGGTGCGAGCCTTGGCGCCGGGAGGGATCTGCGGCTCAAGGCAGGTACGCTGGACAATCGTCAGCAAGGCAAGGTGTTGAGCAGTGGGCGTATGTCGCTCGAGGGTGGTCAATTGCTCAACGGCGAGGGAGGACGGATCACCAGCCAGGGTGCACTGAACGCAGCATGGGTGCATCTGGACAACCAGGCTGGCGAACTCTCCAGCCTGGAGGTGGTGGCGTTGAACCTGGGAGGGCTGGACAACCGTGGTGGTCGCGTTCTGGCCGCCGGGGGGCTGTCCCTGAACAGTTCGGGCATCGTCGATAACCGCGGCGGTCGCATCACCAGCCAGGCCGCACTCGATCTTGCAGCCAGCCGCCTGGACAACAGCCAGCGCGGCCAGGTCAGCGGCAACGGCGCGGTCGGCGTCAATGTCGGTCGGCTCGATCAGCAGGGCGGGCGCCTGACCAGCCTGACCGAGCTGACGCTGGACCTCAACCATGGCCAGCTGGACAACCGTGACGGGCTGATCAGCGCCCGCCAGTTGCAACTGCGCCAACTCGCCGACGTCGATAACCGTGCTGGGGAAATCTCCAGCCAGCGGGCGTTCGAACTGGTAGCCCGAGGTTTCGACAACAGTGCCGGCCAGCTGTACAGCGAACAGGCACTGGATGTACGTCTGGATCGGCTGTTCAGCAACCAGGACGGTCTTGTGTCGGGCACTGGCCTGACCCTGCAAGCACTGGCCCTGGACAACCAGCGCGGCACCGTGACCAGCGATGCAGGCCTGCTGGTGCGCGCAGGCGCGGCCATCGATAACCGTCAAGGTGAGATTTCCAGCGCAGGTACCACGCAGGTTCATGCAGGCAGCCTCGATAATCGAGGCGGCACGCTCACCGCTTCCGACACCTTGCAACTGACCCTTGCCCAGGCGCTGGACAACCAGCAAGGCGTGCTGGCCAGTGGCAAGGCCATGAGCCTGCAGGCCGCCAGTATCGACAACCGGGCGCAGGGCAAGGTTCTCAGCGACGGCAGCTTGCAGGTCAAGGTCGCAGGGTTGCTCGACAACCAGGGGCAGGGGCTGTTCAGCGGTAAACAGGTAATGAACATCGACGCCGGCCAACTGGATAACCGTGGCGGCCGTCTGAGCGGCAAGGACCTGCTGACCCTGCGCGGCGAGCGTTGGGACAATCGTGGCGGCAGGATCGATGCGCTGGGCGCCTTGGCGCTGACGCTGGAGGTTCTCGATAACAGCGACCAGGGGTTGGTCAGTGGCCAGGCCGCCGTGAGCTACAGCGGCCGCGAGCTGCTCAATCGCCTGGGTGTGTTCGGTGCGATCGGCCCGTTGCAACTGCAGGTCGAACATCTGGACAACGGCGCTGGGCGCTTGTCCACCGCCGGCGACCTGGACGCCCGTGTCGAACGCCTGGAGCAACAGGCTGGCACGCTCATGGCCCAGGGTAACCTGACCCTGCGCGGCGCCAGCCTGGACAACCGCCAGGGCGGTGTAGTGGCTGCCGGACAGGACCTGCATCTGTTCGTGGGAAGCGTTGACAGCCGCGCGGGCGAACTGTCCTCGACCCGTGCCATGACCCTCGAAGGCCAGCGCCTGGACAACAGCGCCGGCAAGGTGCTTGCCGGTACCGACCTGTCGCTGAAGGTCGCGCAGCTGATCAACCAGACACAGGGCCTGTTGCGTGGCGACGGCCAGCTTGTGCTCGAAGGCCAGGTGCTGGATAACCAGGGTGGACGTCTGTCGGGTGAGCGCGGTACGCGCCTGCAACTGGAGCAGGCGCTGGACAACCGCCAGGGCCTGATCACCAGCGAAGGCGATCTGGACATCACCGCTGCCAGCCTGGACAACCGTGCCGGCCGCCTGACCAGTGCCGGTGCGCTTGCCCTGATCAGCCAAGGCGAGCTGCTCAACCAGGGGGGGTCGCTGACCACCGAGGGTGAGTTGACCCTACGCAGTGCAAGCTTGGACAACCGTGGTGGCGAGATCGGCGCGCAAGGCGCCATCGACCTGTCCACCGGTATCCTGGATAACCGCGACGGTGCACGCCTGCTGGGCAATGACCGCCTGGGTATCCGCGCCGGACAGGTATACAACGGCAGCGCAAGCCGCATTGCCAGCGAGCGCGACCTGCAACTGAACGCCAGCGGCCTCGATCAGCAGGGCGGGCAACTGTTCAGCAAGACCGCGCTGACCCTCGACCTGAACGGCGGTGCGTTGCTCAACCACGGCCTGATCAATGCGCCGCTGCTGGTGTTGAACAACCTTGCCGAGGTGGACAACCAGCAAGGCGAGATCTCCAGCGCCCAGGCTTTCACTTTGACGGCCAAAACTCTGGACAACACCCAGGGCAAGCTCATCAGCCAGCAGTCTCTGACCCTGCGTATCGCCCAGGCCCTGGCCAACGTCAAGGGCCTGATAGCCGCCAATGGCCTGGATGCAAGCGCCACGGCCGTGGACAACCGCGAGGGCCTGCTCAGCAGCCGCGGCGGGCTGCTGCTGAACATCGCCCAGCGCATCGATAACCGCCAGGGCACCCTAGTGGGCGATGTAGCCGGCCAACTCACCGCGCAAACCCTGGACAACACCCAGGGAACCCTGTCGAGCAAGGGCCAGTTGCAGGTGCAGGCCGGGCAGTTGCTCAATAACGGCGGTTCGCTGATCGGCCTGGGACAGGTGCGCCTGCAAGGCACGCAACTGGACAACCGCCAGCAGGGCCTGATCGGCAGCAACGGCGAGCTGACCCTGGCGGTCGACCAGGTCGACAACCGTGGTGGCGAGATCACCAGCAAGGCGGCCATGAACCTGGTCGGCGAGCGGCTGGACAACAGTGAGGCGGGCCTGCTGGTGGCCGGTAGCAGCCTGACCCTGGCGCTGCAGCACCTGCTCAACCGCAGCCAGGGCCGTATCGAAGCGCAGACCGGCCTGACCCTCGAGGGCCAGAGCCTGGACAACGATGGCGGTCGTCTGAGCAGCCAGAAAGACATGACGTTGACCCTGAGCGGCCAGATGCTCAACCGTCTTGGGCTGATCAGCGCCGAAGGTCAAATGGTGTTCACCGCGCAGGGGCTGGACAACAGCCGGGGCAGCCTGAGCAGTGCAGCGGCCTTGCAGGTCAGTACCCGTGGTGCACTGCTCAACAACCGTGGCGAGTTGCTCACCGATGGCGACTTGACGCTGACAAGCGCCAGCCTCGACAACACTGATCAGGGCGTACTCGCCAGCAAGGGCGCATTGAACATCGTCACTGGCCAGTTCGACAACAGCCGCCAGGGCAGCGTCAGCAGCAATCGCACCCTCGACATCCGCGCCGGGCAACTGAGCAATGGTGCGGGCGGTCGTCTCGGCAGCCACGAAACCCTGACCGCGAAGGTCAGCGGCCTCGACCAGCAGGGCGGTAAGCTGTTCAGCGACAGCGCCGTGCATCTGGACCTCGGCAAAGGGCATTTGGACAACCGCGGCGGGCTGATCAATGCCCAGCAACTGCTGCTCGAGAACCTGGACACCGTCGACAACCGTGGCGGTGAGATTTCCAGTGCCCAGGCCCTTACCGTCAATGCCCGTCAGCTGGACAACAGCGATGGCCGCCTGCTGAGCAACCAAGCGTTGCTGCTGCGGGTCGGGCAACGGCTGGACAACCTCAAGGGGCTGGTCGCCGGGCAGACCCTCGATGCCCGTGCCGGCCTGGTGGAGAACAGCGGCGGTATTCTGCGCAGCCTTGGCACGTTGAAGCTGGACGTCGATGGACAACTGAGCAATCGCGACCAAGGCCTGATAGAGGCACAGGACGCACTCACTCTCGCCAGCACCGGCCTGGACAACGCTGGCGGCACTCTGCTCGGGCGCGCCATCGCCGTTGACCTGCGCGGTGCCGACCTGGAAAACGGTGCCGGCCTTATCACCACCGCCGGCCCTTTGACCCTGGCCAACCTGCGCAAGCTGGCCAACCAGGGCGGTGAGATCTCCACAGCCCAGGCGCTGCAACTGGTGACCCGTGAACTGGACAACCGCGCCGGCAAACTGATCAGCGAGCAGGTACTGGAACTTGGCAGCGCGGTGATCGACAACCGAGCTGGGCTGGTGTCGGGTTGGCAGGGCCTGACGATCAGCGGCCAGAGCCTGGACAACCGCGAGCAGGGCACGCTTTCCAGCCGTGCCGGCTCGGTGCAGGCGACCTTCACCGGCGCGCTGCTCAACAGCAGCGGCGGGGCAGTGGTGGCCCAGCAGCGTCTGGATGTCACCGCTGCCAGCCTGGACAACAGCGCCAAGGGCATACTCTCGAGTGGGGCGGGTCAGCGTCTTGTAGTGACAGGTGCACTGGCCAACCAGGATGGCGGACTGATCGATGCTGCAGGTGAACTGCAGATCGATGCGCAGTCGCTGGACAACCGCGACGCCAGCGTCAGTGCCAGGCAAGGCCTCGGCTTGGTCGGTACACGGCTGGACAACAGCAACGGCAGCCTGATCGCTCAAGGGCAACTGACGCTCGACTTGCTGGGTGAGCTGCGCAACCGTCAAGGCAAGCTCGCCAGCGGCGGCGATCTGCTGTTGAAGCAAGCCGGGCAGGTCGATAACCGAGGTGGCCAGATCGCTAGCCAAGGCTTGCTGACGGCGCTGGCAAATGGCTTCGACAACAGCCAGCGCGGCACTCTGGCGGCGACTAGGCGTCTCTCGCTGCGCAGTGGCACTACGCTCGACAACAGCGGTGACGGGCTGATCTACAGCCAGCAGGGCGACCTGGATCTGCACGCGCAAGACCTGCGCAACCGCGCCGGTACGCTGCAGGCAGAAGGTGCAGTGAAGCTTGTCGTCAACGACGAACTGGACAACCAGGGCGGCAAGGTCATTGCCCAGCAAGACGCCGTGGAAATATCGGCAGCGACCCTCGACAACCGCGGCGGTACGCTGGCCAGCCTCAAACAAGCCCTGAGCGTGACGACCACTGGTGTGTTGCGCAACGGTCGTGACGATGCGGGGCAGGGCGGTATTGTTCAGGCCCTGCGCCTGGAGCTGCAGAGCGCGAGCCTGGACAACCAGGGCGGGCGTATTGCCGCGCTGAACGGCGACGCTTTGTTGCGTACCGGTCAGTTGGACAACCGCGCCGGTGGCGTGTCTGCCAGCGGCCTGCTCAAGGTGTCGGGAACCGCTCTGCTCAACGGTGGCAGCGCACGGGGGGAGATGGTCGGCCAGCGCGTCGAGCTGGCCCTGGACGGTGCCTTGGACAACCGCCAAGGCATCATCGAAAGTACTAGCGCGCTGCAGATCAGCGCCGCCAGCCTGGACAACCAGGGCGGCCAGTTGCGTGCCCTGGGCACGACCGGCAACAGCCGGTTCGCCATTGGCGGCTTGTTCGACAACCGTGCCGGCGTGGTCGAGGTCGGCAACAGCGATCTGATCCTCGATGCCGGCGTGCTGCAGAACGTCGCCGGCAAGGTGGTGCATGCCGGTACCGGTACCTTCGATATCGACATGGCCAACCTCACGCGTGCCGGTGGCGACCTGCAGACCCGCGGTGGCCTGACCCTGACCGCCGACAGCTGGACCAACGCCAGCGCGATCCAGGCCGGGCGCCTGACCCTGAATATCAATCACCTGACCCAGAGCGCCGGCGGCCAACTGCTGGCCTTCGACAGCCTGGTGGGCAACGGGGTGGACTGGAGCAACGCCGGGCTGATTGCCAGCGACGGCAGCCTCAGCCTGAACCTGTCGGGCACCTACAGCGGCGAAGGCCGTGTCAGCAGCATGGGCACCTTGGGCCTGAGCGCGGTGCAGATGAGCCTGGGCGCCAACGCCAGCGTGGCAGGCGTCGGCAACACCACGGTCAGCGTGTCGGGCTTGCTGAACAACCAGGGGCGCCTGACCTCGGCGGCTGATCTGCTGGTCAACGCCGGCAGCCTGAACAACCTTGGCACCCTGGGCGGTAACCAACTGGTACGCGTCAACGCCGCCAACCTGCGCAACGACCACGGCCTGCTGTTCAGCGGTGCCGACATGCAGCTTTATACCGACAGCCTGAGCAACTTCTACGGGGATGTGTACAGCCTCGGCGGGTTGACCGTGGCGCGGGATGCAGCGGGGAGCCGGGCGAGTGTCCTGGAAAACATTTCGGGGAGCCTGGAAAGCGCCGGTGACATGCGCTTGAGCGCACAACGGATTGAAAACAGAAAAGAGTTGTTCGACGCGCCTGGCCAGCTGATGTGGAGTTCTATCGGATTACGTAGAACAGGCTCGGGATCGGGTCATCTGGTCGTGGAGAGCTACTACCAATCACAGCTCAACGCGGACTCTCCCGCTGCAAGAATCACTACTGGGCGTGATCTATTTGTACTTGGACAGACGTTGTTGAACAGTGCTTCGGTCATTGCAGCACAGGGAAATATTAGTGCGACTCTGGACACGTTCAGTAACAAGGGATCAACCCTGGGAAGTTACTCTCAACTTCAGTCATTCGAGATGCCGGGCTACCGGAACAAAGAGGCTGCGCGGTTCTGGGGAGAAGTCACACGCTACAACGCGACAAACGATCCTGCATATACGCTTGTGGAGGGCAATATACGTAAATCCCGGGTCGGCACCTTCCGATACTGGGACGAAAACTGGAACGCTTCGCGCATTCAGCCCTCCCAGCGTCTAGGCGGGACAGGTAGCGGTGACCTGATCACCTCGATTGGCTGGGTAAGTTATCGAAACGATTTCGGGCTTGGGATCTTCGAGGTTGCTCCCGCGTTCGATCCCGCCGCCGGTGTGCCGCTGCCAGCAGTGTTACGAGGTGTTGAACCGCTGACAACGAAGGTCGTTGCTGGGCCCAGCCAGGCCGGAGCTGCGAACGCAGTGGTACAAGCGGGTGGACGTGTGTCAATACAAGCCACGCAGGACTTGACCAACAGTGTCATTCAAGAGGGTAATCCACTGGTTGGACCGGGAACCAAGGCATTTGATCCAGGACTGCCGACAGCGTCGAACAAGACCCTGATTAACATCCACGCGCAACTTCCCCCCGACCTGGCACGCCAGCAGGTCAACCCCTTGGCCCTGGGCAACTTCACCCTGCCCACCGGCCAGAATGGCCTGTTCCGCCTGAGCGGCCAGGGTGGCGGCAGCCAGAACAGTTCCGCCGAAGGCTGGAGCCTGGGCGGCGCCGACCTTTCCGTGCAGGGGCGCCAGGCCACGGCGCCAGGCAGTCAGCCCGGTGCACTACAGACGGTCGATGCCACCACTTGGGCGCCGGGCAGCCAGCAGGTCGAGCGCATTGCCCACCAGGGCGGCCCGCTGGGTGGCAACGCTAGCGCCATTGGCGTCTACGCTCCCGGTGGCGGCGCGGTGGACACCTCCGTGCCCCAGCGCCATGGCGGTGCCGAAGGCCGCGAATTGACCGGTGTGGGCACGCTGGGTATCGACACCCGGCTGACGGTGCCGGGCGTCACCCGTATTCCCTCCAGTCAGTTCGTCGGCAAGCCGCAGAAGTACCTGATCGAGACCAACCCGGCGCTCACTGACCTCAAGCAGTTCATGAGCTCCGACTACCTGCTCGGCAACCTCGGTTATGACCCTGACCAGAGCTGGAAGCGCCTGGGCGACGGCCTGTACGAGCAGCGCCTGATACAGCAGGCGGTGGTCGCCCGTACCGGGCAGCAGTTCATCGACGGCCAGAACAACGGCGAGCAGTTGTTCAAGTACCTGATGGACAACGCCATCCGCAGCAAGGATGCCCTCGGCCTTAACCTGGGCGTTGGTCTTAGCGCCGCCCAGGTGGCGGCGCTGACCCATGACATCGTGTGGATGGAAACCCACGAGGTCAACGGCGAGCAGGTGCTGGTACCGGTGCTGTACCTGGCGCAGGCCGACAACCGCCTGGCACCTAGCGGTGCGCTGATTGCCGGCCAGGACGTCACGTTGATCGCCGGTGAGAACCTGGTCAACGCCGGCACCCTCAAGGCCAGCCAGAACCTTTCCGCCACGGCAGGCAAGGACCTGGTCAACAGCGGCCTGATCCAGGCCGGTGGTCGGCTTGATCTGTTGGCCGGCAACAACCTGGTCAACAGCGCCGCCGGCATCATCGCCGGGCGTGACGTCAGCCTGACTGCGGTCAATGGCGACATCATCAACCAGCGTGACCAGACCCGCCACACCATGACGTATGGCGGTATCAGCAACCAGCGCGACTACCTCGACAATGCCGCTCGCATCGAGGCCGGCAACTCGCTGAGCCTCAAGGCCGGTCAGGACGTCAAGAACATCGGCAGCGTGATCAGCAGCGCCGGCGACCTGTCGATCAACGCCGGGCGCGACGTCAGCCTCGTCGCCGTCGAGCAGCGCCAGGGCCTTGCCAGTGGCTCGGTGCGCAACAGCAGCGTCCAGCAGCACGGTGCGACCCTCGAAGCCGGGCGTGACCTGAACATCGCTGCCGGACGCGACATCAGCGCTGTGGCCAGCCGCATCGAGGCTGGGCGCGACATCGCGATGGCCGCCACCGGCGACTTGACCCTGACCTCCGCGGCCGACGAGAACCATACCTTCAGCCGCAGCAAGAAGGTCACCCAGTCGACCGACCGGATCACCCAGGTGTCCACCGAGGTCAAGGCCGGTGGAGATATCGCGCTTGCCGCTGGCCAGGACATGGCCATCGTCGCCAGCCAGGTCAAGGGTGCAGGGGATATCGAACTCGGAGCCACCCGCGACCTGACCATCGCCTCTGACCAGGACGAAAGCGCGTCCTATTACCTGAAAAAAAGCAAGGGCTCGTTCGGGCGCAGCAGTTCGACGCAGAAGGAGAGCTACCACAGCACCAACGTTGCCTCGGTCATCGAGGCCGGTGGCGATCTGACCGTCAACGTCAGCAAGACCGCCAGTGGTGGCATCGCCCTGGATGGCGGCCGCGACGTCACCGTGGTCGGCAGCCAGCTCAAGGCCGGCGGCGACCTGATGCTCGGTGCCGGCGGCGATGTGGCGGTGCTCTCGGGCGTCGAGGAGCATGGCGAGTTCAGCAAGAAGACCAAGTCTGGTTTCCTGGGCTTGTCCAAGAGCGGCAAGAGCCAGCTGACCACCACGGCCACTCAGGTCGGCAGCGAACTGGCCGCGGGCAACGACCTGGTGATCGCCGCGGGCAGCGATGTGCGTTTGCGCGCCAGCGAGGCCAACGCTGGCAAGGATGTCGAGCTGCGCGCCGGCTTGCTCGACAAGGACGGCGACATCGACCTGCTTGCCGCCAACGACACCGCCTACAGCCATTCGGAGCAGTATCGGAAGAAGACCGGCCTGTCGGCGTCCGGCGGGTTTGTCTCCGTGGCTTCGGCGAAGAAGGCCGGGCAGGAGGCGCAGAGCAGCACCAGCGTTGGCAGCCAGGTGCTGGCCGAACAGGATGCGAGCCTGCGTGCCGAGCGCGATATCAATGTGATCGGCAGTGGTGTCTCCGCCGGAGGTAACGTCAGCCTCAACGCCGGGCGCGACGTCAATGTGGCTGCGGCGCAGAACAGCCACAGCGAGCAGCAGTGGTCGACCAGCAAGCGCACCGGGATCGGTGTCTCCGGCAACGATAACGGTGTGAGCCTGTTCGTCGGTGCCGAACAGGCCAAGGCCCGCGATCGCCTCGAGCAGCAGCTCGCGGCGGCCAGCCAGATCAAGGCCGGGCAGGACCTGGATATCACCGCCAGGCGCGATATCAACCAGACCGGCTCGGACCTCGCGGCCAGCCACGACATCAGCCTCGACGCCGGTCGTGACATCAACATCGATGCCGCCCGCGAGCGGCAACTGATCGAGCATCAGCGTGAGCTTGCGCGCAACGGCCTTGGCGTGAGCGTCAATCACAACTTCGGCAGCACCAAGGATGCCGTCGATAACGCAGGCAAAGGCGAGAACGCCGTCAGCCAGGTCTCCGGTGTGCTGCGTGCGGTCGACTCTGTCAGCCAGTTCTTCGCCGGCCCCACCGCCGATGTCAAGCTCGGCAACAGCAAGCAGAGCAGCAGCGAGCAGCGGGTGGATCAGGGCAACCGGGCATCGAGCCTGGATGCTGGCAACGACCTGAAGCTCAATGCTGGCAACGACGTCAGCATCAAGGGTGGTCAGTTGCAGGCTGGTCGGGACATCGCCATCAGTGGCCGCGACATCGATATCGACGTGGCCAAGGGCAGCGTCAGCCAGGAGAGTCAGCAGCGCGAGAGCTGGGCTGGCATCCACGGCGGGACTAGCGGCGGCTTCAAGGTCGGTGTGGGCGGCAGCTATGGGGTGGCCGACCAGGACAGCGTCCAGGGTGGCTCGACTGCCAGTCAGTTGAGCGCCGGGCGCGACGTCAAGCTCGATGCGCGCAACGATGTGAACATCGTCGGTAGCCAGGTGAACGCCGGGCGAGATATCGCCATCGCGGCGGGCAACGATGTGAACATCCGCTCGGCGCAGAACGACAGCAACAGCCAGAACACCCGCCACAACGGTGGTGGTGAGGTCGGCCTCGGCTTTGGCGGCGGCAAGGTCGGCCTCTATGCTAGCGTGAATATCGGCAAGGGCGATCTGCAACGCGAGGGCCAGCAGCAACAGCAGGCCTATCTCTACGCCGGCGACCAGCTCAAGTTCACCAGTGGCAATGACACCACCATTGCCGGTGCGCAATTGCGCGGCGACGAAGTGATCGGTCGTGTCGGTGGCGACCTCAAGGTGGCCTCGGTCACTGACACCGGCAAGGTCCAGGGCAAGGAGTACGACCTCAGCGCGACGGTCTCGGGAGGGGTTGGTGTCAGCGTCAGTGGCTCGGTCGGCGCTGGCAAGACCACCGGCAAGACCGACTGGGTCCAGGAGCAGACACGCGTCACCGCTGGCAACAAGGTCGATATCCGTACCGAGCGACACACCCAGCTCGATGGCGCCGTTATCGCTGCCGACAATGGCAACCTCAAGCTTGATACCGGCACCCTGGGCTTCAGCGACATTGCCGGCAAGGACAAGGAGCACGGTTACTACCTGAACGCCGGCGGTACCTGGAGCAGCGGCGGTGGCGGGGCCCAGCAGGATGCCAGCCAGGTTGGCAAGGGCGACCAGGGCAGCAACGGCTGGAGTGTCAGTGGCTGGAAGTACGACAAGGACCGCGAGCAGATCGTGCGGGCCACGGTGGGCCAGGGCGACATCGTGGTGCGCGGTGATGCTGGTTCCGAGAAGGATTCGACAGCCGGGCTGAATCGGGATCTGGACAAGGCGTACGAGATTACCCGGGACCGGGAATCGCGTACGGATTTGTATGTCACGCAGAGTTCGCTCAGAGACGTTGCCAACCCAGCGCAGACGCTCGCGAAATGGAAGGTTGACCTCCAGACCTATGGTGCGAGTACGACCTTTACAGCGCAACGTGTGCTGGAAATGGTGGTGTCGCTTCAGTCGGTGGCTTCGGGTGAGTCTCCTGCCTCCGTTGCCAGGGGAATCGAGCAGAACGAGCAATATCGGCTCGAGCTATTGGAGTTCGCCAAGAACTTCATGCGGGTGGGAAGTGCGGATGCCGAGTTGCGAGAGCGTGGTATCGACGCAATGCTGTCGGCGTTGAATGTCCGGCATGACACAGAGGAGACAGCGCTGGTCCGACAAAAGCTCAATGAGCTGTCGGCCCAATCCCCTGAGGCGGCGCAGCAAATGGTCAAAGCGTTGCTGACACTGGGACGCGGCGACCCTCTGCAGCGGAATTTGATTGCGGTCCCTATCGCTGCAGAAACGGTGGTTGCATTAGGTGCCGCTACAGCGGTCTATCTGGCAACGCCGAATTCGGACGAAGCGCTGCAGAAAGCGGCTGAGTCACTTGAGGCGTCGCTGAAGGCGATCGGCAAGGACTCTGCTGAGCAGTTCGAACAGTCGATGGACCTGTTCCTCTTGCTCAACGGACGTTGGCGAGGCGGGTTCCCGATCAAGTCATTCGAGAGTAAGCCGAGGTATGAGAACCCTGCGGTGCAAGAGGATGGTACTCATCCTGCTAGCGGGGGGTACACAGGCGTTGGTCCGGGCGAAAATGTCACGCATACTGGCGGCAATCAGCTGGATGGGCAGCCGGGTAGGGAGATCTACGTCACTCCTGAGCATCAGCTGAATCCAGGGGCCGTTTATTCGGAGAGTGCTGGAGACGGCGGTGCAGGTGCAAAAGGCGCAGGTACTGCTCTAGAAACAACTAGTCCTGTGGTTGTCAGTGGTACGCGGGCAATTGATAAAGCGCAAAGTTACGAGAGTGGTCTTCGAGATCTATATGGTAGTGTTCCATATGAGGAGCGTCAGTACACAACTGTTATCAATGGGCAGCGTGTTAACGGTGTTGCGGACAATGTGACTATTGTTAATGGGCAGCGGACGGCTGTTGAAGCTAAGTTTGTAGAAGACTGGGGTAGCTCGCTTCGAAACCCTACTAGCCCAGTGGGCTCAAAGCCTTGGTCAGCTGCTGAGCAGACAAAAATGGTGGACCAGGCGAAGAAATATTCATCCGGTTTCGAGGGTGGCGTTATTTATCATACGAATAGTCCAGAGCTAGCAAGTCACTATTCGCAAGTGTTTACTGATGCAGGCGTGAAAAACTTCAAGTTTGTAATTACACCGGTAAAAAATTGAGGTGATATTTTGGCTAACCATATAGAAGAGCTGGAAAAGGTTTTAGGAGGTAAGTTAGAAAGGTCTGATGCTAGAGTCATTCCTGGAACGGATGGCGCGACCACCAGAGAGGCTATTTATTTTTCTGATGATGGGAAAAATAAATTTCGCAAGCAGTTTAAAAATATAACGTGTTTTGCTGAATCGCCGAATGCAGCTAGTGGTGGGATCAACGAGGCTGGATGCAGCATCACACCGACACATGGCCCGCTCTTTCATGCTGTCGTATATCACGGTGATATTGACGGCTGGAGAAAGGATATCGAAGCCGGTGCAGAAGGCCTTGGTTTGCTGCTGGCCCGAATCGAAGGTGATCAATTTGTTATTTCCGATGGTCGCTCGATCCCTCTGTCGGATTGCAAAATAGAGTTTTCTTGAACATTGCTTACGCCTCAACACCGGCCCTGCGCCGGTGTTGTTTATCTGCGTTAGCCTTTCCTCTTAGCTGCCCGCTTGTGTAGTGGTCAACTCATCCCGGACACGGTTTTGAGTTTTTCTTCAGCTTTTGCCGGAGCCAGTCCATTGTTGAACTGATGAGGTCGAATCCAGTTGTAGTGGCTCATCAGGTATTGGCCAATGTCTCGTTGAGCTTGCTGCCCGGTCGGGTAACCCGTGGTCGGTATCCACTCTGATTTCAAGCTGCGAAATACTCGATCCATCGGTGCATTGACGCTCCTATGTCAACCAGCGCTCCTCGACTCGCTCAAGTCGGCCAAAATCAGTGGATATAGGCCTCGGATGATGTAGCGCTTCAGACATCTTTGTATTTCCTTGCACGACATCCCTTCGGCCGTTCTGCGCGCCACATACGCCTTGGTTCTCGGGTCACTGCGCATTCTTACCATCGCGATAGTCCATAGCGCATTGTTGGCGGATCGATCCCCCCCACGATTCAAGCGATGACGCACCGTTTTACCAGATGATGCGGGGAGCGGGTTAACACCACAGAGCGCAGCAAGAGCGGACTCACTTTTCAGTCGCTCAGGGTTATCCCCTGCAACGGAGATTAAAGTGGCCGCTGTCTGAGGGCCAACACCGAATTGACTACGAAGGCGATGTGCATACTGCTGCGTTAGCGAGTCCAGCGTGTCATCTAGCTCCTGCAACTCTGCCGCAAGGGCCTGCCAGCGTTTAGCCAGAAGTCTAAGCGATGTAGTCAGGGCGCTCAGGAATGGGGCGTGCCCCAGTGAGCCAATGTGTGCACAGTTGTCGACGCAAATCGCAGGTTTGACGTCCCAGAGCCGCTCTCTGATTTCTTGAGGAGCACTGACCAGCAGTGATCTGATCTGGTTGATAGCTTGTGTTTTAGCTTTCACCGCACTTCGGCGGACGACAGAAATCTCCCTCATTGCCTCGGCAGCGCCTGAATGGGTTTTAGCGATGGCAGTGGCGCTCCCCGCCAGCACCGAACGAGCTGCGCTTTCCGCATCGGTAGGGTCTGACTTTCCCTCCAATCTGCGCTTGCATCGATCAGGGCGGTTCACTTCAAAAACAGCAATGCCGTGTTCGCGAAGTACAAGTGCAAGCCCAGCGCCGTACGTACCAGTGCCTTCGACGCCAGCCCGCTGGAGCCACCCGAATGACCTTGCCCAAGTCAGCAACTTAAGGTAGCCGCGAGTCTGTGTATCTACAGCAAGAGTACCTAACAGCTGCCCATTCACGTTGATCAGGGCGCCAACATAGACATCCAGATGCGTATCCACACCTAGGATGACCTCAGTGAGTTTTGCAGTGTTCATGCGTAATACCTCTGAGTTTACGCACTACCGACCTTGGACGCAGGACAGGACTCTCGCGGTGCAGCACAAAGCTCCTATTAAGTCACAGACGCCAAGCCTGGCAGTGCCAGGGAACGTCAGCGATCAATCGACAGGTCAACACCAAGGCATCTAGCTAGCCAATCCCAGCACGAGTCAGATTGAGCTGACGCTCTTGAGCATAGTGAACTGAGAATCCCAGCAGTTGCCTCGGCGACTCATGCTCTGGCGCATGCGATAACGCCACAGTCTCTGGCGGAACAGACGGCTGCCATATTGCGAACCCTGGTCGGAGTGGAACAATAGTCCTTGAGGCTTTCCGCGCTGTTCGTAAGCCACCTCCAGCGCTTTGACTACAAGGTCTGCATCCGGCTTTTCTGATAAGGCCCAACCCACCACTCTGCGTGCATAGAGATCCAGGACAACTGCCAGATAGTGCCATTTGTCCTGTGCCCAGACATAGGTGATGTCGCCACACCAGACCTGATTTGGCGCGTCGACATCAAACGCCCGGTTCAAGATATTCGGAATATCTGGCCGCTCCACTGTTGCCTTTTTGTACGCAAGCGACCCTGGCTGCTTGCTGACCAACGCCAGCTCACGCATCAGCCTACGCACCTTGAACCGCCCGATTTTCTCACCCTCTTCTTGCATCATCATCTTGATACTACGGCTGCCGGGCGCACTTCGTCCGTGTGTGAACAGCTCATTCACTCGACTACGTAACCTCAGTCGCTCAACGTCCGGAGTTCGCTTTCTATGACGATGTGCGTAGTAACTAGAGCGAGTGACTTCAAACACTTCGCACAAGCAATCAACGGGCTCATGGTCGCTGAGCTGGCGGATCAGCGCGTACGCTCGAGATCTTCCGACATCAAGAGCGCGGTAGCCTTTTTTAGTATCGATTTCTCGCGTTCAAGTCGCGTGATTCGGGCTTCCAACTCTTGGATTTTTTGCTGCTCTGGCGTCAGCGCTTTGCTGGCCGGCGTGATGCCACCGCGCTCCTGTTGAAGCTGATTAACCCACCGACGCAGGGCCGATTCCACCAAGCCGAGCGAACGGGCCGCTTCGGCATGGCTGTAGCCTTGATCGAGCACCAGGCAGGCGGCTTCGCGCTTGAACTCAGGGGTAAAGGTACGGCGTTGTTTGGTCATCGGACACCTCTCTGTGGCGAGCATTCTCGCCTAAATGGGTGTCCGGGGTTAGTAGACCACTACAAAGCGATAAAGCACATCGAGTCAGCAAGCAGGAGCCCCCACGCCAAACCCCCGCGGCGCAAGCCTTTACCCAAGGCTACCCCTGGTGAAACCCAGGTGGTGTTCGCGAAGTATGTGGAGGAAATGAAGTCGGGTAAGCCTAAAAAAACCAGCTGAAAAAGTGCCTAGAGGATGGATCGTGTAAACCACTTTTTTTACCTGTAAACCTAGGTGGTTTACAGGTAAAAAAAGTGGTTTACACGACCATCAGCGGTCCGCTGCGTATGACCGCTTTCGACTCAAAGCTGCCCTTCACGGAAGGCAGCTAACGGCAAAATCTATCGTTTTGATCAGCAGTAATTCCTATAAAGCGGCCGTTCGACGTGTCCGCTATCGTAAGAGCGATTTTGGATTTCGCCAAAATAGTGTAAAACCTTTCAGAACGCGTTTGGCTGATAGAATCAAACCGAAAGATGCTTCTACTTGATTGATTGGGAACAGGTCGGCAATGAGATGCCAGTCAAGCGATCTAAAAACCAAGAGCAACCCATCATGCTATCAACAGAAGACCAGGATTTCATATCAAATGAAATGAGCATTTCGCTGGAATCCATTAGATCCAAACTCAGCGAGCATGCTTTATTGCCATATACAGATCGTCTTGAGTCTGCGATTTCTTTCTTTATACGTTCAATTCTAGCTCAAAATAAATATGGATATTTATTTTGTGGGGGTTCATTCCAGCTCAGTCCGGCTCAAGTGCAAATTAATAATTATAGCGCCAGGTTGTCTGAAGATATTTCAGACACTGAAGCATTATCGGTCCTTGACACATTGAGGTATGCATTTTACTTGTTTGCCCGCAATGGACTTCATGAGCTGTTTACGTGCCAGGAAAATGTGGGGTGGTATCCCAAAGTAATTCTAAAAAAAGATTTAAGGCCGAACGACATTAGCGATCTGCCAAGCATGGTTACTCTATACAGAGGTACAGATATTGCCGAGCACAACACATCGAGCTATGGGCAGTCATGGACTACGTGCAAAGAGATAGCCCATCTTTTTGCTTTTAAGCATTACGTGGGCGAGCCTTCGTTTAAGGTTGGCAATAGAGTGATTTTGATAACAAGAATCTCAAAAGAGTATGCGTACTTTTCCAATCAATCCGGTGAGTTCGAGGTTGTTATAGACGTTGGAAAAATTTCATGCGTCGAAGTGGCCTAGTTATCATGCTCATCGCGTTGCCGTGAAAAAAGCCCGCGTCAGGAAGTTATTTTTATCGCAAGGAGGACTTTTATGAGTGGTATTGTTTCTCGAATCAATCAAGGAAGGTATGACTCTGAGCAGAGTCTACTGAATCTACGTGACAACGCCATTAAGAAGTGTAGAGTTGATGTTCTTGACTCGGTAAATCAGCGCCTTAAAAAATGCCATCCAAAAATCTACGAGCGACTCGTGGGGCCGCTTCATGAGCGCAATAGAGACAAGAAGTTCAAATGCTATTGTAATAATCCGCAGAGCCTGTACGAAATTTATCGAGATATCATAAATGACAACGTTCATTTTCATTCGTTAATGTGTGATGAGTGCTGGCAGAAAGATATTGCAAAAACTTGGGGTTACTATGGCTGGGCAAGCAAATTAATTCCACAGAAAACATGGGACGCTTTGTGTGAAAAACGTGCATATGAAAAGTTTGTTGAGTGAGTGTACCTAAATTTAGGTTTGGTTGAGCGACTTCTTCTGGCCGATAGCTGTCCCCCAACGAAGGGCAGAAATCGGTCAGAATTAGCCGGCCCTGCAGAGGTTTAAGATCCTTGATTTGGGGCCTGAAGGTATCTTGGTCATTCAGACGTGGAGATGTGTGGGACCAGAAGAACTCCCGGGTGGCGCAGTAACAGATCATAGAGTCTGGTCGAGGGGGAGACTATTCTTCCCACCACAACGAACGGTGATGCTTGTAAATAGCAACGCGTTACAACAGAACAGAGGTCCGCGCCTCTCTAACCCTTTGGATTTATTGAGTTATGACCAGCTCGACTGAACGATCAATAAAGAATCGACCAACTCAGCGCCGAGGCATACGAAAGGCTCGCAAGGATGACTTGCCGTTTATTAAGGAATGGCTTGCTCTAGAGGCTCGTGGTAGCCAAGGATTTATCCATAACTGGCGGATGATTGAGTCTGCCTGCGTTGAAGGTGAGATGCTGGTCTGGGTTGATAAAGAAGGCCCAGTCGGTTTCCTCACCCGAGGTATATCGCCAAGATCAATTCTCCAGGTTAAGACCGATCGGAAGCGGCATGGGATAGGCCGGGCACTAGTTCAGCGGGCGATAAAGATCGAAGAGGCACGAGACAATGCTGTCTTGATTGTCTTATGCGAACCCACTACTTCGATTGAGTTCTGGAAAAGCATGGGCTTTGAAACTCACCGAAATAGTCCGCATGACCGCGATGTATGGATGCAAAGGGTATCGACTAAACGCCACTCTCATGTCTCCGGGGATGAGATGGTCCTCATCACCATCCAAGTGTTCGCTGAGTGTGTCCTATACAACGAGAATGCACAGCGAGATGTCATCCCCGACCGCGTCTATCATGTGCATGGCCAATGCGATGAGAACACGTACGACATCGCCTTGGTCCACCGTGTCTCCATCAGCCACGAGCCAGCTCTCAAAGATCCGGTCGTTGAGATCAATATGGACGGTTTTGAGATCCTTCCCAAAATGAAGGTTAAGCGAGAAGCGGCCAAAGCTGCAGGGTTCATTAAAACTGATTACGGCTGGTACATTGACGTGATCAGGAGAACCGCTGAGCCAGAGGTGTAGGAAAGTTTATTGGGAAGGACAAACATGGTTGTGCTGCCAGAACACCGCAGTGAAGTGTCAGCTACCGGTCTGCTGACGTTGCTGACCATAGCCCTGGGTTTGATCTCGCAGAAACGGCGGAGGGCGTACACCTCTCCTCGTGCTAGCAATGCGCTGAGTAACTGAGCTACATGTTGAAGCGCCCGAACTCATTCGAAACGGGCGCTTCGCTTCATCTTTCAGCTAGTGATCGGTCAAAGTCGAGGTTTATTTGTGCTCGACATGTTATCCAGGTGATATGCGTTTGCGCCTGATTTTAGGAGCTCAGCTTCCTGACGCAACGCATCCAAACGCGCCGCTGCGCCTCAGCTGCAGCCCCTCGTATTTCAAGCTGCTTTTGGACTGTCTCAGCTTCAATCGTATCCATCTTCGCGTTTACCGCATCGTGCTTCGATTCGAAATAGTAGAACGATTGGTGAATAACGGTGCTCTGGTCGGCAATCAGAGGTCCCGGCGAGCGGAGCAACACAACCAATGCGAGAAATAGGATTCGGTTCGTTGGCGACGAAAACCGCAGAGCGGTTTTTGTAGCTGTTTTTTTTGCTTTGGTAGGCATACGTAAGATTCTCCTTGCACGTGACATGGCCTGATTCGTAAGCGCCATGACAAAGCGAATGCTCTGCAATGAGTATTTACAGTTTTGAATTTCAAGGTCTTTCGGTGTGTCTGAAGCGCTCAAGAACGCCACTTTTAACCCCTTCGATAGCTAATCGATCGTCCCAAACCGATGAGGAGAATCCAGCTCTGTTTCCCCTACGCTATGAATGTCATTCTCCGAATCGCTCGTTTCCAGCTCCAAAGGAGTTATCCCTCGCCCCAATAAAAGGTAAGCGTCCGGCGAACTCACCTTCCGAACTCCCGCTTTAAGGGCGATGGTGTCCGCGTATTTTTAAGCGGACGCGATCACCCTTATCGCCAGGATTTCCATGCGCCAACGAAGCTCTTATCCGAAACCGTTCAAAGCCCAGGTCGTTCAAGAATGCCTGCAACCTGGCGCATCCATTTCCAGTGTCGCCATCAGCCACGGCATCAATGCCAACGTCATCCGCAAATGGATGCCGCTCTATCGAGATCAGCCCGCAGCGACTTCACTGCCGGCATTCGTCCCGCTAAAAGCCGCACCTAAACGGCCAGTCGAAGCGTCAGTGACCATCGAGTTGCCCATGACTGGACAGCTGATCACGGTGAAATGGCCAGCCTCGGATCCCGAGGGCTGCGCGCAATTTATTCGGGCTGTCGCTCAATGATCCGCATCGATGCGATCTGGCTGGCCACCGAGCCGATGGACATGCGCGCCGGCACCGAAACGGCATTGGCCCGGGTGATTGCGGTGTTCGGTGCGGCGAAGCCGCACTGCGCTTATCTATTCGCCAATCGCCGGGCTAACCGGATGAAAGTGCTGGTGCACGATGGCGTCGGCGTCTGGCTCGCAGCGAGACGACTGAACCAAGGCAAGTTCCATTGGCCCGGCATGCGCCACGGCGGCGAGGTCGAACTCGACAGCGAACAACTCCAGGCTTTGGTACTGGTGTTGCCGCTGACCGAAAACTGACCCAGTAGAGGCTGTTCTGCCGACTGAAAACTGACCCAGGTGTTCAACTGCTTCTGCTCAATTTTTGAGCAGGAGAACACAGGGTGATCAGTATGGAAATGATGGGCAAAATCCGCCGGATGTATTTCCGCGACAAGCTGTCGCTGCATGAGATAGCCAAGCGCACCGGGTTGGCGCGCAACACGATTCGCAAGTGGGTCAGAGCACCTGAGGCCAAGCCGCCGGTCTACCAACGCCGCGCGATCTTCAACAAACTCAGCCCTTTTCACGCCACGCTGGAGCAGGCGCTAAAAGCCGATTCGCTGCGGCCCAAGCAACAGCGGCGCAGTGCCAAGGCGCTGTTGGCGCAAATCAAAGCCGAAGGTTATGACGGTGGCTACAGCCAGCTCACCGCGTTTATCCGTGCCTGGCGAGGGGGACAGGGCAAGGCGTCGCAGGCCTTTGTGCCGCTGACCTTTGCTCTTGGCGAGGCGTTTCAGTTTGACTGGAGCGAGGAAGGCTTGCTGGTCGGCGGCATTTACCGGCGTATGCAGGTGGCACATCTGAAGCTGTGTGCCAGCCGTGCGTTCTGGCTTGTGGCGTATCCGAGCCAGGGCCATGAGATGTTATTTGACGCCCATACACGCTCGTTCGGCTCCTTGGGCGGCGTGCCGCGCCGGGGCATCTACGACAACATGAAGACCGCCGTCGACAAGGTCAATAAGGGCAAAGGCCGGGCGGTGAATGCGCGCTTTGCGGTGATGTGCGCGCATTACCTGTTCGATCCGGACTTCTGCAACGTCGCCGCTGGTTGGGAAAAGGGCATCGTTGAAAAGAACGTGCAAGACAGCCGCAGGCGTATCTGGCTAGACGCCCAGGACTGCCAGTTTCACTCCTTCGAGGAACTCAATGCCTGGCTGGGCCAGCGCTGCCGCGCGCTTTGGAACGAGCTGACGCACCCTCAATACAGCGGTCTGAGTGTGGCCGAAGTGCTGGAGTTGGAGCGCGCTGAACTGATGCCTGTGCCAGCGCCATTCGACGGTTACGTCGAGCGGCCTGCGCGGGTCTCCAGCACCTGCCTGGTCAGCGTCGGGCGCAACCGCTACTCGGTGCCGTGTGAGTACGCGGGTAAGTGGGTCAGCAGCCGTTTGTATCCGACGCGAATCGAGGTGGTGGCTGACGACGCGCTGATCGCCAGCCATGTCCGCTTGCTGGATCGCGACCAGGTCAGCTATGACTGGCAGCACTACCTCCCGCTGATCGAACGCAAGCCCGGTGCGCTGCGCAACGGCGCGCCCTTTGCTGATCTGCCGGCGCCGCTGCGTCAGCTTAAGCACGGTCTGGGGCGTCATGCCGGCGGTGACCGGATCATGGCGCAAGTTCTGGCTGCCGTACCGGTCGCCGGGCTCGATGCGGTGCTGGTGGCTGTTGAGCTGGTACTGGAAAGCGGCAGCCTGAGCGCCGAACACATCCTCAATGTCGTGGCGCGCCTGGCCGCGACCGAACCACCACCCAGCGTCGAAACCCACTTGTTGCTCAAGGAAGCCCCCGTCGCTAACACGGCGCGCTACGACCGCCTGCGTGGCCAGACCGAGGAGGTCGGTCATGCGTGATTTGATGGCGGAACTCAAGGAGCTGCGCCTGCACGGCATGGCCACGGCCTGGGCGGAGTTAACTGCACAGGGTGAGTCGAACACAGCCTCGTCCAAGTGGCTGCTCGAACACCTGCTGGAACAAGAGCACACAGATCGCGCCATGCGCTCGGTGAGCCACCAGATGAACATGGCCAAGCTGCCGATGCACCGCGATCTGGCCAGCTTCGATTTCAACGCCTCTAGCGCCGACGCACGCCTGATCAGCGAGCTGGCCAGCCTGGCCTTTACCGGCACCGCGCAGAACGTGGTGCTGATCGGTGGGCCAGGCACCGGTAAAACCCACCTAGCCACCGCGCTGGCCGTGTCCGGCATCACCCGGCATGGCAAGCGCGTGCGCTTCTACTCCACGGTCGATCTGGTCAATCTGCTGGAGCGCGAAAAACACGACGGCAAAGCCGGGCGGATCGCCCAGGCACTGCTGCGCATGGATCTGGTCATCCTCGACGAACTGGGTTATCTGCCGTTCAGCCAGGCTGGCGGTGCGTTGCTGTTTCACCTGCTGTCCAAGCTGTACGAACACACCAGCGTGGTGATCACCACCAACCTGAGCTTCGCCGAATGGTCGAGCGTGTTCGGCGACGCCAAGATGACCACCGCCCTGCTGGATCGGCTGACCCACCACTGCCACATCGTCGAAACCGGTAACGAGTCCTATCGCCTGCAACACAGTAGCTTGGCGGCCCAGGCCAAGATCAAATCACGGGAGCGAAAGCGTAAGGGCGGCCAGGAACCGGAGGACGATGAGTCGTTCTGATTTCATGGCGACGACGGCCTGCTACATGGCTGCGTGTGGCAGGTCTTAAACAACTGAACTGGGCTAGCGAAGGAGTGGGGGCAACAGCAGCTGCGCTGGTAGACTTATCCACAGTTGCTGGTAACAAAATCAGCAATCCGCCCTGGGTCAAATTTCAATCGGCAGGGTGGGTCAATTTTCCATCAGCGCCAACAGTCTGTGGCCAGATGCCGCTGTACGCTCGGCGCGACCACATCGCGCCAGCGTACCAGGCGCTCGCGCACGTCGTCGTCCTCATCCTGCATCAGGGATTCAAGCAGGCTTTCGTCGAGGTTTTTGTTGCCTGCCAGGGCTTCGCGCACCTTGGCGCTGGGGTCCTTGACCAGCCGTGCCTGGACCTTGGCATTGAGCGAAGTGTTGCCTGCCAAGGCGACGCGCACCGGCTCGGACGGGTGCCGGCAGAGATCCATCTGCACTAAGGCAGATCCCAGGTGTTCATTGCCAGCCAGGCTGGACTGCACGGTGTCCTCGTCCGAAGTCAGGCATTGCAGCGCGGCGCTGGTGAGGTTCGGCTGTGCGGCCAGCACACGCCGTACTTCGGCACTGGAGTCGCGGGCCAGCAGCAACTGGGCGGGGGCACCGAGGTTGCCGTTACGGGCCAGGCACTCGCGCACCTCGGCATTGCATTTTACCAGTTCCAGCTGCACCGGGTCGGGCAGGGCGGTCGTGCCCGAGCGGCCAGCCAGGGCTTCGAGCACGTCCTGGTCTTCATCACGGGTCAGCAGCATCAGCACGGCTTCGCTCAAGTTATCCCGACGTGCGAGGCTTTCGCGCACTTCGTAGGATGTGTCGCGCGCCAGCAGTTCCTGTGCCTCGGGGTGGAGATTGTCATTGCTGACAAGGTAGTCGCGCACAGTCACGGCGGAGTCCTTGGCCAACTGCAACTGCAGGGCCTTGCCTACCGCCTTGTTGATCGCCAGCGCCCGGCGTACCTGTGGCTCCTGGTTGGCGTACAGGCGTTGCTGCAGCGACTCGTCGTCGGTCTTTCTCGCCAGCTGACGGCGCTGGTCGGCGTCCAGTTTCAGGCGTTCGAACTGCGCCGCGATGAGGTCGTGGGGCGCGTGGGCATGCAGGCAGGCCAGGTGCAGCAGCGCCAGGTCGAAGCCGGGCTGGCCTTCCTCGATGTTGATGCGCAGGGTCAGCAGCTTCTCCGGGCAATTGGGGTTGCCGTAGGCCGCCGTGCGCACCTTGCCGTCGGTGTCGCCGACCAGCTTGGCCAGCACATCGTCCGGGCAGTCTTCATGGCGGGCAACCTCCTCGCGGCGCAGGGCGTTGTGGCTGTCGGCCATCTGGATTATCTGCGCCACGCTCAGGCCGTCGCTGGCTGACGCTGGCTTGAGCTTGAGCTTTTCGAACAGCTCTTCGTACTTGGCCACCTGCTCGCGCAGGGTCTCGCGCAGCGGCACGGTCAGCTCGATGGCGGACTCAAGGTCTTCGAACTTGAGTGCGCGGTTGTCCAGGAAGGCCGCTTCCCGCGCTTCGTTGATCGCGTTCTGGATATCGGCGCCTGCGTAGTCACGGCACTGGGTGACCAGTTTGCTGCGCTGCGAGGTTTCCAGCTCCGCCTCGCCCTTGAGGTGGATGTCGAGGATGGCCGCGCGCTCCACGGCATTGGGGAAACCGACATAGAACACTTCGTCGAAGCGCCCCTTGCGCAGCAGTTCCGGGGGCAGGACAGTGATGTTGTTGGCGGTGGCGATGACGAACACGGCGCCGGTCTTTTCCTGCATCCAGGTCAGGAAGTAGCCGAACAGCCGCGACGACACTTCCGAGCCGCTGCCGCTGTTCATGCCGACAAAGGCTTTTTCCAGTTCGTCGATCCACAGGATGCACGGGCTGACCGACTCGGCCATGTTCAGGGCGCGGCGCATGTTGTGCTCGCTTTCGCCGACGTACTTGCCCAGCAGTGAGCCGATGTCCAGGCGCAGCAGCGGGAGCTGGAACAGGCCGGCGGCGGCCTTGGCCGTCAGCGACTTGCCGCAGCCTGGCATGCCGGCGATGAGCACACCTTTGGGCGCTTGCACTCGGGCTTCACGGGCTTCGCCAAGGCGCCGGAAGATCTGCGCGCGGCGGCCCAACCAAGCCTTGAGGTTTTCCAGCCCGCCGATGTCGGTGGCGTTTTCGTTGACTCGGAGCATTTCCAGGACGCCGCTCTTGGCGATGATCTGCTCCTTCTCGTGCTGGATCAGCGCAAGGGCGGCATCACTGATCTGCTCGTGCTGCTGGCGCACCATCGCCAGCGCCGAGCGGATCTCTTCCTGGTTCAGGCCGCTGCAAGCTGCGTGCAGGCGCTGGCGCAGCGCTTCCGGCACCAGCAGGTCGAGCGCCTGGCAGACCGCGTCGAGCTGGTTGCTGATTTCCTCGCCGCGAGGCAGCGGCAGGGGCAGCAGGGTAATCTGTGCTTCGATTTGAGCCGGTATATGCAAGGTCTCGGACACCAGCACCACGGCGGCCTTGCCGCGATGATGGCGTTGGATACGATTGAGCAACTGCTTCAGGCGGGCCACTGCCAGGGGCTGGTTTTCCAGCGCGCTGCGGGCATCCTTGATGATGAACAGCTTGTGGTCCAGGTCGTCGTCCAGCAGCGACGGCAGGCTGTCGGCCAGGTCGGTCTTGCCTGGCTGGCTGTCACGGGGTTGCTTGTGGAAGAAATCGACCCAGCCGTAGCCGAGGTTCCATTCCTTGGGGTGCAGCTGCAACTGTGCGGCCACATCCTGGAGCATGGCATCGACCCGAGCTTCTTCGGCCGACTGGATGAACAGCCCCGGGTAGCCGGCGCTGAGGTGGGATTTGATCTTGTCCTTGAGTTCGAGCAGGTTCATGGTCACTCACCACAATGAAAGCAGGCTGGAGGCGAAGTTGCTGATGCCGCGGCCGATCGACTCGACCGCGCGCCCCACGCCCTGTGCAACGTAGGCGACTGACTTGACGGCGGTCTTGGCCACCGATTTGCCGGCCTCGTACACCACTTCACCAATCTGCCCGCCGGCGATACCGCCCGCCACGCCGCCGACAAAGCCACCGATCACCGTGCCCACCGGGCCGAATACCGTCCCAATCGCGGCCCCCAGCGTGGCACCTTCAGTTGCGCCGGCGATGGCCATGGTGGTGGTCACCGTGGTGTTGCCGATGGCATCGAGGGCTTCCTCGCCGGTCAGTTCGCCCTTGCCGAACTTGTACAGTACCTTGGCGTTCTGCAGCCCGACGCAGGCGAT
This sequence comes from Pseudomonas sp. FA117, assembly GCF_057370475.1. NCBI lineage: Bacteria > Pseudomonadati > Pseudomonadota > Gammaproteobacteria > Pseudomonadales > Pseudomonadaceae > Pseudomonas > Pseudomonas sp. FA117. Next base: position 5,822,049 of record NZ_CM170675.1, on the reverse strand, counting down.
ATTGGTGATCAGCCCGGCGGGGGTGTTGCGCAGTGCCGCGCCGAGCCAGCCGTTTTTCACCGCCACCACCACGGCGCCGGACACGGCCACCTGCGCGGCGGTATTGGCACCGGCATGCAGCGCGCTTTCGAAGAACTCCTTGAGGTCGTCGTTGACGCTAGGGTTTTCACGGCCCTTGAGTTTGTTCCAGAAGCGCCGGGCCAGAATTCGCGTGCCCTGCATGCCCACCGCGATGCACGCGCCGATCACGGCCTGCTTGCCGATCTGCCGGGCGATGGTGGCGCGGTTGGTGTCGTTCCAGTCGTATTGGCGCGACTCGGCTTCCTGCTGAGCCTTGTCCTGGAGCCGCTTGGCCTCTTCCTTGGTCAGGGGGCGGGATTTCACCCCATCGGCTTCGATGACTTCCGCGCTGCCGGGCACGTCGGCGCCTTGCCCTTCGGGTACCAGCGGCTTCTGCCCTTGGTAATCGCCCTGTTTGAGCTGGCCGTTGGTGGCCTCGGCATCGGCACCGTATTTCGACTGGTACTGGCCGACCACCTTGCCGTTGCCGTCGACGATCTCGATATCCACCGAGTTCGCTTCCCGGGAGCCGACCACCCGTGCCCGATACGGGCTGCCCTTGCTGGCGGCGTCGATGTTGAATGTGTCGACATGGTGCTGTTCGGCGATCAGGCCGTCGAGGTTCGGGTTACGGTTGATGTCACCGTCGAGTCTGGTGACCATCTTTTGTGCGTTGCGCGTGGCATCGGCCAAAGCCTGGTCGATGCCGCCAGCATACTGTCCAACGTGTACCGAGCCGCTAAGCGCTGCGTTCTTCTCGATTTCCCTGGCCAGCCACGAGGCCTTACTGCGCCCCGTGTCCATGTAGGCTTGCAGCGATTCTCGGGACCGGTTGAAGGCTCCCGTGGAGGCCATCACTTGCTGGGTAGCCTCCAGCAACTCCTCTTCGCCGCTCCAAAGATCCGGATACTTGCGGAACTCGTCGCCCAGCCATTGCTCCAGCGGTTTGTCACCCCGTGCGTTGCAGGATTCGACGAAGGAGGCGACTACCGCCGTGGTCTTTTCGGCGTTGTTCTGGTCGCCGTCGAACAACTCGGCTTCGAAATACTCCGCCTGCTCTTTGCTGATTTGCTCGAAGTCGATGCTTTCGTTCTTGTCGTATTCGTCGCCCAAGGGCTTTTCCATTTCAGTCATGGCAGTCGTCCGGATGCTCAGTGCAGATAGGCGGTAAGTTCATCGTGCAGTCTCTGCCGCAACCAGCCAGGCTCAAGAATGCGGACATGGGGAATCCAGTAGCGGATGATCGGTAACAGCTGGTTCGGGTGGTTCGCCTGGCAGCGCAGCAGCAGGCTGCCGTCGGCCTGATGCTCGATCAGCTGTTGTTGCGGGAGTACATTACGTCGCAGGAAGTAATACGCATTGCAGGCGGCGACCTGGACGGTTGCCCCGAGCCGCTCTGCGCCAAACCAGATGTCATCGTCGTTCTCGATCTGCGCCCGGATCATGGCGTCGGGGACAAACGCTTCATCCAGTACGCGCAGGGCCGAGACGCGCGGCAAGGCAAAACTCTTCAGGCGGCTATCCTCGGTCGCGGCGAGGTACCAGATGCCCTTGTTGTGTATTAGCTGATAGGGTTCGATACGGCGTTGTTTGCCGGTGTAGTCGAACTGGCAGCGCAGGTTTTGTCCGATGGCCCTGCCCAGCTCATTGAAGTCGCGGCTGTGCGGGCGTTCGGTGGCGAAATGCCCATCGCGGATCAGGAAACGGTTCGGGCCGGTGTACAGCAAGTCCAGCCAGGAGCGGCGATCGCTGACCGGGAACAACCGCTCGACGCCGCTGAGGCGAGCAAAGTTTTGGAGGTCGGCGGGGGACAGTTTGCTGCGATATTGGCTGGCTAGCTGATAGGTTCCATCGACACCTGGTTCGACTACATCGCCAAGGCGGTTGAGGTCGCGGTAGATGGTACGTTCGCTGACCTTGAAGCGCTCGGCTAGCTGCAACCTCGTGGGGCTCTCGCCGTGTTGTAACACGCGCAGGATATCGGCCAGGCGCAGGGCTAGGGTGTCGTGGTCGTTGGCCGCCATGGCGGTTCCTTGTCAGTGGGCTTGGAGGCGACTCTAGCGAGGACGACTGACAGGGTGTGTCAGTGGCACTGACAAGGGTTCCAGCGTCCTGCCGAAAATGGTGACAATACCTTGAGCAGTGGCGTTAGGCCATAATTTCTATGCCTTTACTAGTTCAGTCAACCTGCTGCGACAACGCCTCGATCAGCGCCCAACGGTGCGACACTACCCACAAGTGTGATGCAAAGGATACTCGCCTACCTGCTGGCCACCCTGGACACCTGGAAGCAGATGACCTTAAGTACTTACGAGGTCGCGTTTAGCGGGCTTGTCACTGCTTGTGTCAAACTATGATTCGTCCCCAGCGATAGGTCTCAGCGCTGGAGGCCGCGAATTACAAGGGGCTCTGTGTCAAACTATATTGTGAGCACCCAGGCCTTGGATTCTGCGAACTGAATCTGTCGCTCCGTCATTAAATCTTTCGCGTATGAAGGGGGCCGTAATGGCTCCCTTCTTCCGCGCGGTCTTTCTGACTGCTCCGACCCTCGCGTGTGCTTCTGCACATTCAACCTGCTCAGTCGCGGATTTCGCATCCGTTTCAAAAATCTGGAAAAGGTCGGCGTCCTGCCGGTCATCGACCTTATCCCGGCCAAATCTGATAGCGCTAAGCTAGGTAGCCTTGAGACGCTTGCTCACAAGCGGTATGGAGCGCACATCGCTTGATAGACTGTGTGATGACATGAGGTCAACAGAACAGGTGGGAAATGGGACATCCGGGCAAACGAATCGTTATTGTCGGTGCAGGCATCGTGGGTGCGTCACTGGCGTATCACCTGGCAGGTAAAAACGCCAAAGTCACGTTGGTGGAGGCTGGAGATATAGCGTGCGGAGTGACTGGAAGCTCGTTTGCATGGATCAATTCCTCACACCCCGATCCAGACCCGATTGCACAACTTCGCGGTGCCGCAATCGAAGAGTACCACCGGCTCGAGACGCAACTGCCTGATCTTCGCATCCGCTGGACGGGCGCCTTATCCTATGGCGCAAGTGCAGATGAACTGCCAGCTTCAGATCACCCGGCGTTGGCAGGTCTCGTGTCCAGGTCGCAGATTCTGGAACTTGAGCCAAATCTGAAAAATCCGCCCCAGCATGCGCTGTATGTGGCTGCACAAGGGGCACTGGACGCAGTGGCAGCGACTTTCACGTTGATCGCAGCTGCCCGGAAAAATGGGGCGGAAATTCTCACCCAAACGCGCGTTCTCGGCATTACGACACGCGGCGAAGAGGTCACGGGCGTTGAAACCGCGAGGGGTAGTATTGATGCCGATATTGTCGTACTGGCGGCAGGTACAGGCATCACGGAGCTGACAAGCAAGCTGGGAGCGCTCCTTCCTATAGAAGCGTCACCCGCCATTCTCATCCGTTACAAGTCGCCACCCAATCTCGTGCACACCTTGATTTCAAGCCCGGAAATGGAAGTCAGGCAATGTTCGGACGGTGCGTTGCTAGCGGCCGAGGATTACCTGGATGACTCATTGCAAAACCAGCCAGCCGCTGTAGCACTGCGAACGGCCAGAGCAATCCAGAACGAACTGCACGGGGTTGTCTCCATTGAAACGGAAATGGCTTGCGTTGGTCTCAGACCGATGCCTGAGGATGGCATCCCCATCATTGGTTATTTACCAAAGATCGACGGCGTATACGTTTGTGCCATGCATCCAGGGGTTACTTTGGCGGCAGTGGTAGGCCGTCTTGTCAGTGAGGAAATCATCGACCACAGTGCCTCCTGTGCCCTTGCACCCTGCCGGCCCGATCGATTCTTCAAAGAGTGAGTATCCCCCTTTGATCCCAAAGGGCCGCATTGCGGCCCTTTTTCATCTCAGGTACGCACCATCTCCCGTGGCGAAGCACCCTGGCGCCGGCGCACCACGAAGTAGGCGGTGACGATCACCAGCAAGGTCGCGGCCACCAGCCAGAACTGGAAGCGCGTCGCCGGTTCGATGGCCTGGGTCGCCAGCACCGACACCAGCGCCAGCAGCGCAACGACGTTGGTCAGCGGGAAGCCCCAGGCCTTGAAGGCGGTAGAGTCCACGGCCTCATGCCGGGTCTTCAGGCGCATCGCGGCGTGGGCGAAGATGATGAAGATCCAGACGAAGATGATGAAGGCGCCGGTGCTGCGGGCCAGGGTCAGGAACAGGTCGCCGCCGCTGATGAAGTGCACCGCCAGGATCGTCACGCAAATGCTGAAGGCCAGCGCCAGCGCGTTGATCGGTACGCCCTTGGCGTTGGTCCGCCCGAACAGCGCCGGGGCGTGGCCGCGTTGGCTGAGCGAGAACATCATGCGCGAGTTGGAGAACATGAACGAGTTCATCACCGACATGAACGACACGAACAGCACCAGCTTCATGGCCACGGCTGCACCTTTGAATCCGGCGAGGGTGAACAGCGCGACATAGGGCGAGGCGAGGTTGGCCTTGTCGGTCCACGGCAGGCAGAGGACCAGGATGGACACGGAGCCGACGTAGAACAGCATCACCCGCACGATCACGCTCTTGATTGCGCGGATCACGTTCCGGCGCGGGTTCTCCGATTCGCCGGCGGCCACCGCGGCGATCTCGCTGCCGCCCAGCGAGAAGATCGCCACGATCACCCCGGCCATGACCGGCGACAGGCCGTTGGGCATGAAGCCGCCGTGGTCGGTGAGATTGACCAGGCCCGGCGCGGGGATGTTCTCCTGCCAACCCAGCAGGATGGAGGCACCGAGCAGCATGAAGATGAGGATGGTGATCACCTTCAGCGCCGCGAGCCAGTACTCCACCTCGGCGAAGGAGCGCACCGAGTAGGCGTTGCTGGCGATCAGGGTCACCAGCATGATGAAGGCCCCGACCCAGATCGGCAGCCAGGGCATGAAGTCGTTGAGGATCGCCCCCAGCAACACCGCTTCCAGGGTGATGGTCATCATCGACTTGAGCCAGTACAACCAGCCCACGGTGAACCCGGCCCAGTTGCCCAGGTAGCTGTTGGCGTAGGTCGAGAAGGAGCCGGCGTCGGGATTGCGCGAGGCCATCTCGCCGAGCATGAACATCACCAGGGTGACGATGATGCCGCCGATCACATAGGACAGAATCGCCGCCGGGCCTGCCGAGGCGATCAGGCTGCCGGAGCCGACGAACAGCCCGGCACCGATCACGCCGCCAAGCGCGATCATGGTGATATGCCGCTGCTTGAGGCTTTGCTTCAATCCGTTGTCTTGCATGTCCAGACATCTCTTATTATTGGAAGGAACCGGCGCGTCCTGCGAGCGGCAAGTGCTCGCGGATCCACCTGCACGGGGCGCTGCCATCGATCGAGGTATTGCCGGGGTACTACTCCCCGCGGGCAATGGCTTCACGATCCGCCACCTTGGGCAAAGCGGCGCCTCATCTCAAACGAATTCTGCGCACAACATCCTGCGGATTTTTCCTGAGGTCGTTTTTGGCGCCCCTACGCTTGAGACGATTGGTGAATAACTTGAGCTACCCGGAAGCGTCGTGACGAGGCGGTTTCCATAGCATGTTCCTCAACGGATCGAAACGATCCAACCCCCGGAACATGCGGCCTTCGCCGCGTACCAACGCAAACGGAGCTCATCATGAAAGCCATCATTCTTGCCCTTGCCCTGGCCACCCCTGCCGCCTTTGCCGCCACCCAGGCGACAGCCTCGATCCAGGACACCCATGCCTACAGCTACGGTGATCAACTGGATGTGGACAAGGTGCTCGAGGAAACCGTGACAGACGCGTCCTCTGCCACTGGCGGCCTGGAAACCGTCAAGCTGGTGTACCAGGACCATGCTGGCGCAGTGCACAGCTTCTCCTACAAGCGCCTTGCCCTGACCGGCCAGGACAATTGAGTCCTGTCTACGCTGCGTGATCCGGCCCGGCACAGGTTGCCGGGCCCACTGGCCCGTTTCAGGCCGACGCCGCGTCGTCGAGGGTCCGCTGCAGATCATCCGATTGGCGTTCGCGCCGATACTGCCCCGGCGTCTGCCCGAGGGTTTCCTTGAACGCCTTGCTGAACGAAGCCTGGGTCTGATAGCCGACCTGCAGGGCGATGTCGTTCAGGGCCTGTTCCGACTTCGCCAGCAGCATGCAGGCGACCTCCATCCTCACCTGCAGCACCAGCGCCCCGGGCGGACAGCCTGCCAGGCGGGTAAAGCTGCGCACGAAGCTGGCACGCGACATGTTCGCCATCTCTGCCATGCGCTCGACGCTCCACGGCTGTGACGGGTCTTCCAGCAGGGCGTGCCACACCTTGCTCAGGCGACGGTCGCCAAGCAGGCCCAGGCTGCTCTGCACCGGCGGGCTGGCGTCGAGCCAGGCGCGCAGTACCAGGGTGAACAGGGCGGTGGTCAGCCCGTTGATGATCGAACAGCCTCCCGGCTGGCTGGCCTCGGCTTCGCTGCGGATCAACGCGATCATGGCGGGGAGGGTAGTCGGGGAATGCGGATCGTCGATGTTGACGTGCAGGTGCTCCGGCAACGCGGCGAACAGCGACGAACCGGGCTGGTAGAGAAAGCGACCGCACAGCAGGTCGAGGGTCTCGCCTTCGCCGTTCAGGCGGTGCAGGGGCAGGACCCCGTGGCTGACCAGGTCGGGGCGGCTCGGTTGGGTATGGTCCGTGTCGCTCTGCAGCAGATGATCGCTGCCATGGGAGAACAGGAGGATATCGCCGGCCTTCAGGCGCACGGTCTGGCGGTCGGGCAGGCGCACGTGGCAATGCCCGGCGAGGACGATGTGATAACGCGCAGTACCGGGTTCGTCCGGTTCATGGTTGACCGCCCAGCGACCGCTGAACTGGCAACGAAGGTCCATGCTGCCACGCACATCGGCGAGGGAAATGAGCTTGTCCAACGGCGTCATGAGAGTTCTCTGCAAGTGGATGGGACGCTGCCTGTGCAGCTGAATAATGCCCCACTTCGGTGCCTTGGCAGATGAAATGGATGGCCTGGCAGCGTGCTTTGAGACGATGGCAAAAAAAGCTGAGCCGAACCGACGCATGCGCAGCAGCCGGGATCCCTAGCATGGGCTCATTCTCATGACCTCAAGGAGTCACACCGATGAACCCGCGTAACCTGCTTCTCACTGCCAGCCGCCTGGATGTGCTGGGCGTTCATTTGCTGCGCTTTGCCGTGGCGATCGTGTTCCTGTGGATCGGCGCCCTGAAGTTCGTGCCCTACGAGGCCGACAGCATCACCCCGTTCGTGGCCAACAGCCCGTTCTTCTCCTTCCTCTACGCCCATCCCGAAGCGTATCGCGAGCATTTCACCCATGAAGGGCAACTGGACCTGGTACAACGGGCCTGGCAGACGGCCAACCATACCTATGCCTTCTCCAATGGGCTGGGCGTGGTGGAGATCAGCATAGGCTTGCTGGTGCTGGCGTACCTGTTCTCGCCGAAGCTGGGGCTGGTGGGTTCGATCATGGCTTTCCTGACGCCGGTGGTGACCCTGTCATTCCTGATCACCACGCCCGAGGCCTGGGTGGCGAACCTGGGCGATGCACAGTACGGATTCCCCTACCTGTCCGGTGCCGGGCGGCTGGTGCTCAAGGATGTGTTGATGCTGGCAGGGGCCGTGGTGATGATTGCCGACTCTGCGCGACGGATACTGAATCAGAAAAAGATCAGGTAAATCGCTTACAAAATCCTAGGAAGATTCCTTCAATTCCTACGGCTTAGGTCAATATCTCCTCACAGTGATCTGTCGTACCGTCCAGTGCTCTTCAACAAGGACGAAGCCGATGCAATCACTGGAACGAGTGCTCGACATACAGCCTGTCGCACAGGCTGACATCACCCTTCATCTCAATGGCCAGGCGGTACAGGCCGCAGAAGGCGAGACGGTATTGAGCGTGCTCAATGCCGTCGGCCTGCGTCAGCTGGCGCGCAATGACCACGGCCAGGGTGCCGGGGCGTTCTGTGGCATGGGCGTGTGCCACTGCTGCCTGGTGGCGATCGACGGACGACCCAAGCGCCGCGCCTGCCAGACCGTGGTCCGCCAGGGGATGCGCGTGGAGACCGGGGTCAACCGCCTGGCCATGGAGGCGCAGTCATGAGCCTGCGCCCGGTCATCGTGGGCGGCGGCTCGGCCGGTATGGCAGCGGCCATCGAACTGGCCGAGCATGGCGTCGGTTGCCTGCTGTTCGATGAAGCCTCGCGCCCCGGTGGCGTGGTCTATCGCGGGCCGTTGCGCGCCGGTGTCGACCTCGGCTACCTGGGGGCGCGCTACAGCAAGGCCTTGCACAAGCTGCACGAAGACTTCGCAGCCTGCGCCGCGCATGTCGACGTGCGCCTGAACAACCGGGTGGTCGGCGGTGATCACGAGCGCCTCATGGTGCTCGATGCCGACGAGCGCCTGCACGAGATCGATTATGCCCACCTGCTGCTGTCTGCCGGCTGCCATGAGCGCAACGTACCCTTTCCGGGCTGGACGCTGCCCGGCGTGATGCTGCTCGGTGGTTTGCAACTGCAGATCAAGAGCGGCGTGGTCAGGCCACTGGGCAGCACGCTGATCGCCGGTACCGGGCCTCTGCTGCCGCTGGTGGCGTGCCAGCTGCATGCCGCAGGAGCGAAGGTTGCGGGCGTCTACGAGGCATGTGCGTTCAATCGTATCGCCAGGGAAAGCCTGGCGCTGATGAACAAGCCCCAGCTGTTCCTCGACGGCCTGAGCATGCTGGCGTACATGAAGCTCAACGGTATCCCGATGCACTACGGTTGGGGCGTGGTCGCGGCTGATGGCGACGACGAACTGCAGCACGTCAGCGTCGCGCCCTATGACAAGGACTGGAAGGCCGACATGAGCCGGGTGCAGCGCGAGTCGGTGCAGACTCTGGCGGTCGGCTACGGCTTCATCCCGCGTACCCAGCTCAGCCAGCAGTTGGGCCTGGCGCACGGATTCAGCGATGACGGCTACCTGCGCGCCGAGTGCAACGTCTGGCAGCAGAGCAGCCAGGCGCACATCCACCTGGCTGGCGACATGGGTGGAATCCGCGGCGGGGAGGCGGCGATGCTGACCGGCCGTATCGCGGCAGTGTCGATCCTGCAGCAACTCGCCGTGCTGGAGCCGGCCCAGGCCATCGAACGGCGCGAGCTGTACCTGGGCAAGCTGGCAGCGATCTCGCGCTTTCGCTCCGGCGTCGAGCGCTATACCAGCCGCGGCGCGGCGCAGATCGAGCTTGCCCAGGCCGATACCGTGATCTGCCGCTGCGAGCATGTCACCCGCAGTGATATCGACCTGGCGCTGGAGCAGGGTGTGCAGGACATCGCCAGCCTGAAGATGCGCACCCGCGTGAGCATGGGCGACTGCCAGGGGCGCATGTGCGTGGGCTACTGCAGCGATCGCCTGCGCGCCAGCACCGGTCGCGCCGATGTCGGCTGGCTGCGGCCGCGCTTCCCGGTGGACCCGATTCCGTTTTCTGCATTCCAGCAGTTGGCCACGGAGGCCTGAGCATGAACAAGACCTATGACATCGTCATCGCCGGTGGCGGCGTGATCGGCGCGTCCTGCGCCTACCAGTTGTCCAGGCGCAAGGGCCTGAAAATTGCCCTGATCGACAGCAAGCGCCCGGGCAATGCCACGCGCGCTTCTGCCGGCGGCCTGTGGGCGATTGGCGAATCAGTGGGCCTGGGTTGCGGGGTGATTTTCTTTCGCATGATGTCTTCACGCAACAAGCGCGAAGCCCATGGTGCCGCCGTGGCAGTGGATGCGAGCACGCCGCATATCCTGCCGCAGTGCTTCTTCGACCTCGCCTTGCAGTCGAACGCACTTTATCCACAGCTGCACCAGGAGCTGATCGAACGGCACGGCATGGACTTCAAGTTCGAGCGCACGGGCTTGAAATACATCATCCAGGACGATGAGGACCAGTCGTACGCCGAGCACATCGTGGCGCAGATCCCGCACCTGGCCGACCAGGTGCGCTGGCTGGACCGCGAGACCCTGCGCAGGACCGAACCGGCCGTGACCCTGCAGGCCAAGGGTGCGCTGGAGTTTCTCTGCGACCACCAGGTGAGCCCGTTCCGCCTGGGCGATGCCTATCTGGAAGCGGCCCGGCAGAACGGCGTCGACCTGTACCTGAACACCAACATCACCGGCGTGCTGCACGAGAACTCGCGGATCAAGGGCGTACGCACGGCCGAGTCAGGTGTCTTCCATTGCCACACCTTGCTCAACGCCGCCGGGGCCTGGGCCGGTGAGCTCAGCGAATGGGCGACGGGCAGCTCGATTCCGGTCAAGCCGGTGAAAGGGCAGATCGTGCTCACCGAGCGCTTGCCCAAATTGCTCGATGGCTGCCTGACCACCAGCGATTGCTATATGGCGCAGAAGGATAATGGCGAGGTGCTGATCGGCAGCACGACGGAAGACAAGGGCTTCGATGTCAGCAACACCTTCCCGGAAATTGCCGGGTTGGTGCAGGGCGCAGTGCGGTGTGTGCCTGAGCTGGCGCAGGTGAGCCTCAAGCGCACCTGGGCGGGATTGCGCCCGGGGTCACCCGATGAACTGCCGATCCTCGGGCCTGTGGATGACACGCCTGGATACTTCAATGCCTGTGGACACTTTCGCACCGGGATCCTCACTTCGGCAATCACCGGCGTGCTGCTCGACAAGGTTATCCACAACGAGCTACTGCCGCTGGATCTCACGCCTTTCCTGGCGAGACGTTTCGGGCAGGCTGTGGATAAGAACTGGGCGGTGGGGTAGGGCATTGACGGCCGCACCTGCAGGACTTGGTAGCCGCTGCAGGAGCAACTGTCTTGTCCAAAATCCAAAGGTCAGCCCAATCCCTGTAGGAGCGGGCTTACCCGCGAACACGGGCGTAGCCCGTGCCAGGCAGCGCGGTGTCCTTTTCGCGGGTAAACCCGCTCCTACAGGGGCCTGCGCTGCTTTTTTGGAGCGGCCTTGTCTTAGATCTGCATCGCCATCCCATCGACGTTCATCGCCGCCTGGCGCAATGCCTCGGAGCGGGTCGGATGCGGATGGCAGGTCAGGGCGATATCCTCGGCCGACGCGCTGAACTCCATGGCCACGCAGAATTCACCGATCATCTCGCTGACGCTCGGGCCGACCAGGTGCACACCCAGCACCTCGTCGGTCTCGGCATCGGCCAGCACCTTGGCGAAACCTTCGGTCTCATGGTTGATCTTCGCCCGGCTGTTGGCGGTGAAGGGAAACTTGCCGACCTTGTAGGCGCGACCTTCGGCTTTGAGCTGCTCTTCGGTCTTGCCGACACTGGCCAGTTCCGGGCGGGTGTAGATAACCCCCGGAATCAGGTTGTAGTTGACCTCATGGGCCTTGCCGGCGATGCGTTCGATGCATGAGACCGCTTCGTCCTCGGCCTTGTGCGCGAGCATTGGCCCCGAGGTGACGTCGCCGATGACCCAGATGCCTGGCACCGGGGAACGGTGGTGGTCATTGGCGAGCATGCCGCGCTTGTCGGTCTGCAGGCCGACACTCTCCAGGTTCAGGCCCTCGGTGTAGGGACGGCGGCCGATGGCGACCAGCACGTAGTCGGCTTCGAGCGTTTGCGCCTCGCCACCGGCCGCAGGCTCCAGCGTCAGGCTGACGCTGTTCGCCGTCGGCGTAGCCTGGGTCACCTTGCTGCCCAGCCTGAAGGCCATGCCTTGTTTGGCCAGGGCCTTCTGCAAGGTCCTGGCGGTTTCCTCATCAGTGCCTGGGCAGATGCGATCCAGGTACTCGATCACCGTGACCTCGGCACCCAGGCGCCGCCAGACCGAACCCAGCTCCAGGCCGATCACGCCCGCGCCGATGACCACCAGGTGCCTGGGCACCTGGGGCAGCGACAGGGCACCGGTGGAATCGATGATGCGCTGGTTGTCGAGGGTCACACCGGGCAGGGGCGTGGGCTCCGAACCGGTAGCGATGACGATGTCCTTGGCCTGCAAGGTGGTTTCGCTGCCATCCTCGGCCTTGACGATGACCTTGCCAACACCATCGAGGCGGCCCCAGCCCTTGACCCAGTCGACCTTGTTCTTGCGGAACAGGTACTCGATACCCTTGGTCAGGCCAGCCACGCTTTCGTCTTTCTGCTTCATCATCTGCGAAAGGTTCAGGGTCGGCTTGACCTCGATCCCCAGGTGCGCGAACTCGCTGCCGCTGGCCGCTTCATAGAGTTCCGAGGCATGCAGCAGTGCCTTGGAAGGCATGCAGCCGACATTCAGGCAAGTGCCGCCGAGTGTCGAGCGGCCTTCGACACAGGCCACGCTCAGGCCCAGCTGACCGGCCCGAATGGCCGCGTTATAGCCGCCAGGGCCACCGCCAATGATCACCACATCGTAGGATTTCATGGGATTCACTCCAGGAAGAAGGTGCGCGAGAGGGCCACAAGGTTAGTCGCAGAATCGAATATTGTATACAATCTGTTGGTCACGTAATGGCTGATAGCCTTGGACTATGGTCGCGATACAAGGAAACTTCCGATGAATGAACTACCCTCATCCGGTGGCGCTCGAATCCTTGTACGGCGTCCGTAATTGAAAGGGGGTCTTTCATGCTTGCGCAACTTCCACCTGCGTTGCAGAGCCTGCACTTGCCTTTACGCCTCAAGCTGTGGGACGGCAACCAGTTCGATCTAGGGCCTAGCCCGCAGGTCACCATCCTGGTCAAGGAGCCCCAGCTGATCTCCCAGCTGACGCATCCGAGCATGGATGAGCTGGGCACGGCCTTTGTCGAGGGCAAGCTGGAGCTCGAAGGCGATATCGGCGAAGTCATCCGGGTTTGCGATGAACTCAGCGAGGCTTTGCTCAAAGACGAAGAAGATGTAGTTCCGGTGCGCACCGCGCACGACAAGAACACCGACGCCGAAGCCATTTCCTACCACTACGACCTGTCCAACGAGTTCTACCAGCTGTGGCTCGACCCGGACATGGCCTACTCCTGCGCCTATTTCAAGGAGCCGGACAATACCCTGGCCCAGGCCCAGCAGGACAAGTTCGACCACCTGTGCCGCAAGCTGCGCCTGCAGGCTGGCGACTACCTGCTCGATGTCGGCTGTGGGTGGGGCGGGCTGGCGCGTTTTGCTGCGCGTGAGTATGGCGCCAAGGTCTTTGGCATCACGCTGAGCAAGGAGCAGTTGGCGTTGGGTCGTCAGCGCGTCGAGGCCGAGGGCCTGGCCGACAAGGTCGACCTGCAGATCCTCGACTATCGCGACCTGCCGCAGGACGGCCGTTTCGACAAGGCGGTCAGCGTCGGCATGTTCGAGCATGTCGGTCATGCCAACCTCGAACTCTACTGCCAGAGGCTGTTCGGTGCCGTGCGCGAAGGTGGCCTGGTGATGAACCATGGCATCACCGCCAAGCATGTCGATGGCCGACCGGTGGGGCGAGGTGCCGGAGACTTCATCGATCGCTACGTGTTCCCCCACGGCGAGCTGCCGCACATTTCGATGATCACCGCGCGCATCTGCGAGGCGAGGCTCGAAGTGGTGGACGTGGAGAGCCTGCGCCTGCACTACGCCAAGACGCTCAACCACTGGAGCGAGAACCTGGAGAACCAGCTGCACCGCGCTGCGGCGCTGGTGCCGGAGAAGACCCTGCGCATCTGGCGGCTGTACCTGGCAGGCTGCGCCTACGCCTTCACCAAGGGCTGGATCAACCTGCACCAGATCCTGGCAGTGAAGCCCTACGCGGACGGTCACCACGACTTGCCGTGGACGCGGGAAGATCTGTACCGCTGATTCACAGACGGGGCCGCTTCTGCGGCCCCGCTGCTTTCAGCTAGAGAATGGGCGAAATCAATCGCGCGATGCGCATCCCCAACTGCTGCAGCCTGTGGGTCGTCTGGCTGTCTTCGGCGGTGATCTCCCGTGACTGTTCGAAGTCGCACAGCAACATGGCTTCTACCTGATCGGCGAAGGTCCGGTCGATGGTCAGCAGGGTGATCTCGAAATTCAGCCGGAACGAGCGGTTGTCCATGTTGGCGCTGCCGATGGCGCTGACATCGTCGTCCACCAGAATCACCTTCTGGTGCAGGAACCCCGGTTGGTAGCGGAAAATCCGCACGCCGGCACGCACCGCTTCGAAGGCGAACAGGCTGGAGGCGGCGTACACGACACGGTGATCGGGCCGCGAAGGGATCAGGATGCGCACATCGACGCCGCGCAGCACTGCCAGGCGCAGGGCGGCGAACACGGCCTCGTCCGGGATGAAGTAGGGGCTGGTGATCCAGATGCGCCGGGTTGCCGACTGGATCGCTTCGACGAAGAACAGTTGGCAGGTCTCCTGAGGGTCTGCCGGCCCGCTGGCGAGCACCTGGCAGAGCACGCCGTCCTCCGGATAGGCGTCGGGGAGGATCAACGGCGGCAGGGCACGAGTGGCCCAGTACCAGTCTTCGGCAAAGGACTCCTGCAGGCAGGCCAGCACCGGACCGCTGACCTGCACGTGAGTGTCGCGCCAGGGCGACAGCCGAGGATGCCCGCCCATGTACTCATCGCCCACGTTGTGTCCGCCGACGAAGCCCACCAAGCCATCGACCACCACGATCTTGCGGTGGTTGCGGAAGTTGACCTGGAAGCGGTTGAACCAGCCACGTCGCGAGGAGAACGCCTGGATCTGCACTCCACCCTCACGCAGAACCTGGCTGTAGCGCGTCGGCAGGGCGTGGCTGCCGACCTGGTCGAACAGCACGTACACCTTCACCCCTTCGGCGGCCTTGCGCAGCAGCAGCTGTTGCAGCTCGTGGCCGATGGCATCGTCGTGGATGATGAAGAACTGTACCAGTACCGTATCCCGCGCCTGGGCGATGGCCGCGAAAATGGCATCGAAGGTTGCGGTGCCGTCGATCAACAATTTCACCTGGTTGTTGGCCAGGCAGGGCATCCGTCCCAGCTTGGGCATGGCGCGCAGCGCGACATAGCTTTGCGACTCACGGGCCGCCAACGCTTCCTCCACCCAGGGACGCCAGTTGAGGTCGGCCATCGCCACGTGCATTTCCTGGTTGGCTTGGCGCCGCGCCTGGATATAGGCGTAAAAGGAGCGGGCGCCGAACACCAGGTAGGGGATCAGGGTGAAGTAGGGGATGAAGAACAACGACATTGCCCACGCGATCGCGCCCTGGGCGGTGCGGACGGTGAACACCGCGTGCAGCGCCGCGACGATGCCGAGGACGTGGATCAGGCCAAGCAGGTAACCGAAGAAATAGGGGCTGTGGTAATCCATACGCATCATGCATTCCAAGAGCATTGCTGCCTAACAGAGCATGTTCACGGGGCCGCTTGCAACCCGCAGGCAAAAAAGACGTCTAAGCCTCTGTCCGGCCCGGAGCCGGTATTTCGAGGAGCATTGATCCATGAAGATTCGTCTGCCACTGATTGCCCTGGCACTGGGCCTGGGTAGCCCGCTGCTGGCGCAAGCGCAGATGCTGCAACCCGGTCTGTGGGAATTGACCACCAGCAACATGCAGGTCGATGGGAAACCGCTGCCGGACATGGAGTTCATGCTCGGCCAGTTGAAGAATCTGCCGCCTGAGCAGCGCGCCATGATGGAAGGCGCATTGGCCAAGCAGGGCATTACCGTAGGCGGCAAGGGTGTGCGCTCGTGCCTGACGCCAGAGCAGGTCGCGACCAACGACATTCCGCTGCAGGATCCGCAGTCAGGCTGCACGCAGAAGATCACCGACCGCCAGGGCAACGTCTGGAAGTTCCAGTTCAGCTGTCCCAAGGCTCAGGGCACAGGGCAGGCAACCTTCCTCAGCGACCGCGAGTTCACCACCCAGGTCAGCGGCACGTTCAATGCTTCGGGCGTTCAGCAGCAGGGCAGCATGAACACCCGGGCGGTCTGGCTGGGCAACGATTGCGGCAGCGTGAAGCCTCGCAGCTGAGGCTTCACCACTGCCACTGACTGGCAGCCACGGCATCGTGGGCATGCAGGCTCTCTGCATGTTCCACGCGCAGGTCGAAGCCGGTGGCCCATTCCAGCCCGCGCAACGCCTGGTGCAGACGGCGGGCGGCGTCTTCGCAGAACATCAGGTTCTGACCATTGGCCAGGGCGAATGCCTGTTCATCGGCGCGCTTTACGGCCGTTTGCACCGCAGTGCCCAAGGCGCGCTCCACGGTATCGATCAGCTCACTGATTGGCAGCGTGCTCAGGCTGTCTCTCAGACGTACCTTGATGAATGCCTGACTGCGTTGGCTGTGGGGGGTTGCGACGATCCCGGCGCTGCTGCCCAGCCACTGCAGGATGGCTTGTGCATCGAGCGTCCGGTTGGCGAAGTCCGTGAGGAACTGTTGCTGGATCAATTGACGGGCCAGCGCTGCCGAGCAGGGGCAGGTGGATGAATAGGGGATTTCCACATGTTGTTCCACGTGGAACATCTCGTTTTCGATCCGCGCGTCGAGAGTCACCGGATAACGTTTCCAGCCTTCGAGCGGGCTGACCAAGGCCGGACGTTTGAGCAGGTGATCGAACTTCAGCCTTAGGTAGGCGCTCGACGACAGGCCTTCGTGGCTATCGAGAAAACGGGCGAGCAGCTGGCGCAGCACCAGGGGCGTGAGTTCGGTGTGCTCCAGTGTTTCCAGGGCCAGGTACAAGCGTGACATGTGAATGCCACGAGACTCACCGTCGTCCAGGCTCACGCCGGCGTCGGCCCAGGCGCTTAGGCTGCGCCCATTCAGTTGCAGCGGCAGGGCGATGCCGCGCATGCCCACCCAGTCGAGGGGCTGGAGCTTGTGGCTGGTTTGTGCGGCGATGTCGGGAAGCGTCAGGCTGGTCATCGATAGATTCCATGAAGAAAGAGCGTCAGCGGCAACCTCCGATCAGGCTGCAATGCAGGTCGAAGCGTTGGCCGCTGGAGCTGGAAACGCGGTTCAGGGTGGTCCAGCCCACGCGTCGGCTGTAGCCCACCCAGGCTTCGCCGTCGCTGGCCAGGCCGGTGAAAAAGGTCATCTGTCCGTAGCGGCTGTTGGTCTGCGCCCAGAGGCGACGGGTACTGCTGTCGTACCCGCGCAGATGAAAGTCGCGCCCTTCGGTGCGCACGCTGTAGTAATTGCCTTTGCTGTCTTCACAGGCGAGCAGCGTGGCGCTACGGGTGCACAGGGCCAGCCCGGGCCGTGGAACGGAGGCGTACAGCGCCTCGGGCATGAGGAGCATCAGCAACAGCAGGGCGAGCTTCGAGCGATTCATGTTCATTCTCTCGGGTAGCCGTTCGACAGACGCGGCTTGGCGAAATTGTATTGTTATATTATAACGTTGTGCAATGCATCGTTTCGAATGCGCTTTGCCCGATGAGGTTCACCATGACCAACCGCCTTCCCGTCACCGTGCTTTCCGGCTTCCTGGGGGCCGGCAAGAGCACGCTGCTCAACCATGTGCTGCGCAATCGCGACAACCTGCGGGTTGCAGTGATCGTCAACGACATGAGCGAAATCAACATCGATGCCAGCGAGGTCCAGCGTAACGTCAGCCTCAACCGCGCCGAAGAAAAACTCGTCGAGATGAGCAACGGCTGCATCTGCTGCACCCTGCGCGAAGACCTGCTCGAAGAAGTGGCGCGTCTCGCCGATGAAGGCCGCTTCGACTACCTGCTGATCGAGTCCACTGGCATCTCCGAACCGCTGCCGGTGGCCGAAACCTTCACCTTCCGCGACGAGCAGGGCCGCAGCCTGTCCGACATGGCGCGCCTGGACACCATGGTGACCGTGGTCGATGGCCTCAACTTCCTGCGTGACTACCAGGCTGCCGACAGCCTGGCCAGCCGTGGCGAAACCCTGGGCGAGCAGGACGAGCGCTCGATCAGCGACCTGTTGATCGAGCAGATCGAGTTCGCCGATGTGCTGTTGCTGAGCAAGATCGACCTCATCAGCCAGCATGAGCGCGAAGAGCTGACCGCCATCCTGCGCAGCCTCAACGCCCGCGCGCAGATCGTGCCCATGGTGATGGGCGAGGTGGCGCTGTCGCGTATCCTCGATACCGGCCTGTTCGACTTCGAGCAAGCTTCCCAGGCGCCTGGCTGGTTGAAGGAGCTGCGTGGCGAGCATGTGCCGGAGACCGAGGAATACGGCATTGCCGCCACCACCTGGCAGGCGCGCAGGCCTTTCCATCCACAGCGCTTTTTCGACTTTATCCACAATAGCTGGAGCAACGGTCGGCTGCTGCGTTCCAAAGGTTTCTTCTGGCTGGCGAGCAAGTACCAGGAAGCCGGCAGCTGGTCGCAGGCGGGCGGCATGATGCGCCATGGCCTGGCCGGACGCTGGTGGCGCTTCGTGCCGCGCGAGCAGTGGCCGCAGGATGAGGAAAACCTCGAAGCGATCCTCAAGCAGTGGACGGTCGAGACCGGCGACTGCCGTCAGGAACTGGTGTTCATCGGGCAGAACATCGACTTCGCGCGGTTATCCACAGAGCTCGATGCGTGCCTGCTGACAGACGAGGAGATGGAGCTGGGGCCGATGGCCTGGCTGCGCCTGCCCGATCCGTTCGGGCCTTGGTTCGACGAGGCGGCAGCATGAAACCACTGTCCAGGGCTGTGGATATCCGCCAGGCGTTCGGGGAGTCGCCACAGGTGATGACCGAGATTCTCCACGATGGCGTCAACCTGGCGGTATGGCAGCGACAGTTGCCGGCGCAGGTCGAGGATTTCGCAGCGCTGGTGCTCACTCTTGGCCAACCGATGTCGGACGAGCGCGTGCTGGACGTGGATGAGCGCGAGGCGCCGGTACTGCGCGGCTTGCTGGCCGAGGCAGCGGACCTGCATGGCTATGAAGGCTTCGTTGCCGATGTCTCGTGGCTGGTGGCGGCGTATACCTGCCTGCTGGGCGCGCGCCGTGTCGGGCTGCGGCTGCGGGTGCTGGAGGGGGCGATGTGTCCACGCTTTCATGTGGACCACGTACCCCTGCGCCTGTTGACCACTTATGCCGGCGCGGGCAGTGAATGGCTCGAGGAAGGCGTGATCGACCGTAGCCGCCTGCACCTGGCTGACGCACCTGTGGATAAGATTCGACGCTTGCAGGTGGGCGAGGTGGCGTTGCTCAAGGGAGAGAAGTGGCTGGGCAATGAAGGCGCCGGGCTGGTGCACCGGTCTCCCGCGACAGCGCGGGGTGAAAAGCGCTTGTTGGTGAGTCTTGACTGGTTGGCCTGAGGGTTTTCCTGTCCGCGCGAGTCCAGTGGAGGCAACGGATTGCAAGCCACGCTAGACTGGCCGCACTTTCCCCTAGATATTGAACCATGCTGCGCCACATCCCCACCCATGTCATCGCCGGCCCGTTGGGCGCTGGCAAGACCAGCCTGATACGCCACCTGCTGAGCCAGCGCCCGGCACATGAGTGCTGGGCGGTGCTGGTGAACGAGTTCGGCCAGATCGGCCTCGACGCTGCGCTGCTTGGCAGCGACGAAGCGGGGATCGCCATCGGCGAAGTGGCGGGCGGTTGCCTGTGCTGCGTCAACGGCGCGCCGTTTCAGGTCGGCCTGGGCCGTCTGCTGCGCAAGGCCAGGCCCGACAGGCTGTTCATCGAGCCGTCCGGCCTAGGCCACCCCGTGCAACTGCTGGAACAGTTGCGGCAAGCGCCCTGGACCGGGGTGCTGGAGGTACAGCCACTGTCGATGGTGCTGGATTGCCTGGCCCTGGCGCGAGGCGAACCGTTGCCCGAAGCTCAGCAGCAGGCGCTGGTCGAGGCAGGGTTGTGGATATTCAACAAGTCGGCGGCTGTGGATGAGGCGCAGCGGCTGTTGATAACTGCGCGGCTCGGCAGCACCAGGGCGCTCTGGACCGATCAGGGCGTCGTGGCCCTGGATGAGCTACCGGTGTTGTCCACAGAGGCTGCACCCTCGGCTGATCTTTCCAGCCTTCCTGTGGACAACGCGCCGGCCGGTTTGCCGACACTGTGGACAGATCCGCGCCAGCCCATCTGCCTGGCACAGCAAGGCGAGGGCGGCTGGAGCGTTGGCTGGCGCTGGCATCCGAGCCAGCGTTTCGACGAGGACGCGTTGCGCAGCGTCCTGGCACACTGGACGTGGCGCCGGGCCAAAGGAGTTATCCACAGTAGCCGGGGTTGGCAATCGTTCAATGGTCTGGCGCCCGGCGTGGCGCAATGGCGCTCGAGCGAATGGCGCAAGGACTCGCGCATCGAACTGATCTTCGACCAGCCCCAGCCGCTGCCGGCCCTGCAGGCGGCGATCGAAGGCTGCCGCATGGACAGCTGATCAATTGCGCCAGCGATTGTGCTCCTGACGCCACTGCTGCATCTCGATGACGTTGTCGTTGGGCGGCGGTGTCTTGATTTCGAACGGGTAGGGCGCAAGCTCGATCTGTACGGTATGGGCACCGAATTGGGTGACGGTGCCGGGGTGACGTTGCTCGCCGGTCACGGTGAACTCGAAGGCGTAAACCCGTGCCAGGCGCTTGCGCCCCTTGGCATCGCGCACGAAAGCGATACGCTTGAGCGCCACGGCGTCGTCGAGCAGCTCCAGGTCGAGCTTGGCGCAATGCTGCTTGACCCGTTCCAGCGCCTTTTCCCGCAGACCGTGGTTGTGCCACAGCCAGGCGCCAGCCGTCGCCAGCAACATCAGGACGAACAGGTTCTCCAGGGTCAACATTTGCATATGCTCCAGACAGGTGGCTTCAGCTTAACTGCGTCCCTGGCCTGTCGTACAGGTGGCTTTCGGGTTCATACTGCTCGGCCTTCACTTATTCACACAGCTTCGGAAATCTCCTGCATGAAACGTACGCCGCACTTGCTCGCCATCCAGTCCCACGTGGTCTTTGGCCATGCCGGAAACAGTGCGGCGGTGTTTCCCATGCAGCGCATCGGGGTCAATGTCTGGCCGCTCAACACCGTGCAGTTCTCCAATCACACCCAGTATGGCCAGTGGGCCGGGGAAGTGCTTGCGCCGGCACAAATTCCTGCGTTGGTGGAAGGCATTTCCAACATCGGTGAACTGGGGCACTGCGATGCGGTGCTCTCGGGCTATCTGGGCAGTGCCGAGCAAGGCCGGGCGATTCTTGCGGGCGTCGAGCGGATCAAGGCGGTCAACCCGCGCGCCTTGTACCTGTGCGACCCGGTGATGGGGCACCCGGAAAAGGGCTGCATCGTACCGCAGGAGGTCAGCGACTTCCTGCTCGACCAGGCGACTGCTGTGGCGGACATTCTCTGCCCGAACCAGCTCGAGCTCGACAGCTTCTGTGGCCGGCCTGCGCAATCGCTGCAGGATTGCGTCGCGATGGCGCGCAGCCTGCTGGAACGCGGGCCACAGGCGGTGCTGGTCAAGCACCTGTCCTACCCGGGCCGTGCCGAGGATGCCTTCGAGATGTTGCTGGTGACCCGCGAGCAGACCTGGCACCTGCGCCGTCCGCTGCTGGCCTTCCCGCGTCAGCCGGTCGGGGTCGGTGACCTGACCTCGGGGCTGTTCCTGGCACGGGTGCTGCTGGGTGATACCTGGCAGCAGGCCTTCGAGTTCACCGCGGCCGCGGTGCATGAAGTGCTGCTGGAAACCCAGGCCTGCGCCAGCTACGAACTGCAACTGGTGCGGGCGCAGGATCGTATCGCCCATCCGCGGGTACGGTTCGAGGCGCAGGCGCTGGCGTTCTAGATCACTCGGTCTTCAGATCCTGATAGCGCTTCTCCAGCTCCTGGCGGATCTGGCGGCGCTGCTGGCCCTGCAGGAAGCGGCGCTTCTCTTCGCTGTTCTGCGGCTGGCGGGGCGGCACGGCAACCGGGCGGCGGTTGTCGTCGACCGCGACCATGGTGAAGAAGCAGCTGTTGGAGTGGCGCACCGAGCGTTCACGGATGTTTTCGGTCACCACCTTGATGCCCACTTCCATGGAGGTATTGCCGGTGTAGTTGACCGAGGCCAGGAAGGTCACCAGCTCGCCGACATGCACCGGCTCACGGAAGATCACCTGGTCGACCGAGAGGGTCACCACGTAGCTGCCGGCATAGCGGCTGGCGCAGGCATAGGCGACTTCGTCGAGGTACTTCAGCAGGGTGCCGCCATGTACGTTGCCAGAGAAGTTGGCCATGTCCGGAGTCATCAGGACGGTCATGGTCAGCTGGGCGTTTCCGGGTTCCATAGTGTGCTCACGGTGAGGTTGCGCTGAAACGGGGCGGGTATCTGCAGACACTTCTAATCCCCCTCTGTTGAGGTTTGCCATCCTGGAAACGGACGTCGTTCGACATTCCTTCGTCACGCCGATCATGCCATTAGCCTGTGCGGTTTTGCCGATCTGTTTCTACATATTGCACCGGCGTTTGACGAGCGGACGCGATGTTACCCTGAGTACGCCCATGCAACATGGGCGCATCTTCATTCAACACAATCTGTACTTGCTGCTCGATCGGGGGTCCCTGGCAGAGGAGCGGTCTGCCCCCCGTGCGTAGAGAAAAGGAGTGCCACGCCATGCATGCCATAAGCTTCATCCAGGATCTGGCCGTGATCATGCTGGTGGCAGGGGTGGTAACCATTCTTTTCCACAGGCTGCGCCAGCCCGTGGTGCTGGGCTATATCGTCGCCGGCTTCATCATCGGTCCGCACACGCCGCCGTTCGGGCTCATCCACGACGAAGACACGATCAAGACCCTGGCCGAGCTCGGGGTGATCTTCCTGATGTTCTGCCTGGGCCTGGAGTTCAGCCTGCGCAAGCTGTTCAAGGTAGGGGCGACGGCGTTCATCGCGGCGTTCCTCGAGATCGTGCTGATGATTTGGATCGGCTTCGAGATCGGTCGCTGGTTTGGCTGGAATACCATGGACTCGCTGTTCCTCGGCGCGATCCTGGCGATTTCCTCGACCACCATCATCGTCAAGGCGCTCAACGACCTGAAGATGAAGAACGAGCGCTTCGCCCAGCTGATCTTCGGTGTGCTGATCGTCGAGGACATCCTCGGCATCGGCATCATCGCCCTGCTTTCCGGGATCGCGGTCAGTGGTTCGGTCAGCTCCGGCGAGGTGTTCTCCACCGTCGGCAAGCTGTCGCTGTTCATGATCGTGGCGCTGGTGATCGGGATTCTGCTGGTGCCGCGGCTGCTGGCCTATGTGGCGAAGTTCGAGAGCAACGAGATGTTGCTGATCACCGTGCTGGGGCTGTGTTTCGGTTTCTGCCTGCTGGTGGTCAAGCTGGAATACAGCATGGTGCTGGGGGCGTTCCTGATCGGGGCGATCATGGCTGAATCGCGGCAGCTGCTGAAGATCGAGCGGCTGATCGAGCCGGTACGCGACCTGTTCAGTGCCATCTTCTTCGTCGCCATTGGCCTGATGATCGATCCGCAGGTGCTGATCGACTACGCCTGGCCGATCGTGGTGATCACCCTGGCTGTGGTGCTGGGCAAGATGCTCTCCTGCGGCATGGGCGCCTTTATTGCGGGTAACGATGGACGCACCTCACTGCGTGTAGGGATGGGGCTTTCGCAGATTGGCGAATTCTCCTTCATCATCGCGGCCCTGGGCATGACCTTGCAGGTCACCAGCGACTTCCTCTATCCGGTCGCGGTGGCGGTTTCCGCCATCACCACGCTGCTGACCCCCTACCTGATCCGCGCGGCCGACCCCTTGTCGATTCGTCTGGGCAAGGTGGTGCCGCAGCGCCTGTCGCGGGTACTGTCGCTGTATGGCGAGTGGCTGCGCAATATCCAGCCCCAGGGCGAGGGCGCCATGCTGGCGGCGATGATCCGGCGCATCCTGCTGCAGGTTGGCGTCAACCTGGCGCTGGTGATCGCGATCTTCTTCAGCGGCGGCTATTTCGCCGTGCGTATCGGCGCCTGGCTGAGCGAATGGATCGGTGATGTCGGGCAGCAGAAGGCGGTGATCTGGGGGGCGGCGTTGCTGTTGTCGCTACCGTTCCTGATTGCCGCCTATCGCAAGCTCAAGGCTTTGTCGATGCTGCTAGCGGAGATGGGGGTCAAGCCGGAAATGGCCGGGCGCCATACCCAACGTGTGCGTCGGGTGATTGCCGAGGTGATCCCGGTGCTGTCGCTGCTGGTGATCTTCCTGCTGCTGTCGGCGCTGTCGGCGAGCATCCTGCCGACCAACGAACTGCTGCTGATCATCGCCGTGGTAGCGGCGGTGGTGGTGGCCGTGCTCTGGCGCTGGTTCGTGCGGGTGCACACGCGCATGCAGATCGCACTGCTGGAGACGTTGGAGAACAGTCGCGATCACTCGCACTGAGCGGCAGAACGCTGTCTGCGCCGGAGCTCATCGCAGTCCGAGGGGATCAGGCGGTAGCGATGTCGCCAGGCGCAGAAAGCCTGGCGATTCTACGGGTGGTTAGTGGCAAAACGCTATTGTTTTGGCCTGGACTGTTTCAGCTTTCCAGCCAGACATCCCGCGCCCAGTGCCACACCGATTCCCAGCTGTCTTCTCCGACGATCTCTTCCTCGGCATCCCACAGCACTACGGTGCCGTCTTCCTCGACGCAGTAGTAATTGTCGCCGTCCTTGCACAGCGGAATCAGTTCACGCGGTACGCCGGCATCCCAGGCGTTGGCTGCGACCTCCGGCAGGTAGGTGTGCGATTGCGGATCGGTGACGGTAACGGGCTCCAGGGAACCGTAGATCACATCACTGACGGTCAGCAGGAACTCCTTGAAGACAAAGGGAATGTTGATGAACAGTTGCTCCTCGATCTCGACCAGCTGATCTTCGTCGGGAAGCTCCAGGGGCACCGGTACCGGTTCGTTGGCTTCACGGAGTTGTTCGATCACTTCTTCCACGGTTCACTTCCTCTGACCTGTATGACAAGGCTGCGCGTTATACCCTAGTAGCCCAGTGTGGCAAAAGCAAAAACCCCGGGACACAGGCCCGGGGTTTTTCTGTGAAGCGCGTCAGGATCAGCCGTTCTGGCGGATACCGGCGAGCATCCAGGGCTGATTTTCACCCTGCGCACGCTCCATGTGCCAGCTTTCGCTGAAGGCTTCGCCCTGGTCGAAGCGCGAGTTCTTCGACACACCACGGAAGGTCAGGGTGGCGATGGTCTTGTCGGCACGGTCTTCGACGCCTTCCAGTTGCACGTCGAGGTCGTCGATGTAGGTGGACTGGAAGCCCTCGCCCTGTTCGGCGCGCTCGCGCTTGAGGAACTCGAGCATTTGCGGGGTGACGAACTCGGCGATCTTGTCCATCTCGTTCGCGTCCCAGTGCTGCTGAAGCGTCTGGAAGTGGTTGCGCGCAGCAGCCAGGAAGCTCTGCTCGTTGAACCAGGCCGGAGCGTTGATGACCGGTGCGGCGGCAACAGGTGCTGCCGAACCACCGAAGATCGACTGTGCAGGCTGCTGAGGCACTTCACGCTGGTAAGGGGCGTGACCGGCAGCGGCGGCAGCTTGCGGCTGCTGCTGGCGACGGCGCGCGGCGATGAAGCGGAAGACCAGGAAGGCGATCAGGCCCATGATCAGGAAGTCGAGGATCTGCATGCCCTGGAAGCCGTCGCCCATGAACATGGAGGCCAGCAGGCCACCGGCGGCGAGGCCGGCCAGAGGGCCCAGCCAGCGCGAAGCACCGCTGGCAGCGGCCGGCGCGCGGCCAGGAGCGGTCGGCGTGGCGGCAGGCGTGGTTGGGGAGGCCTGGCGGGTCTGGTGCATGGGCGCAGCGCCCGAGCTCTTGCCGCCGCCGAAGCGCTTGGCGTTGGCGTCGAGGCTCAGCGTCAGGCCGACGCAGAGCGCCAGTGCGATGCTAAGAAAACGTTGCATAAGATGGGATTTCCCGTTTTGTGGATTGCACGCGCGTCATGGTGCACATGAACCAAGAGACATGGCTAGCGCAAGAATGTTTCGAGCTTTTGCCTGATCCTGTAGGCGGCATCTGAATCTGGTGTCTGAAAGGGGATCGCGGCCTGGGCCGCGATGGCCCTCAGATCGCTTCCAGCTTGGCATACCCCAGCATCAGCCACTTGCTGCCTTCATCGAAGTTCACCTGCACCCGTGCCTGGGCTCCGGAGCCTTCGAAGTTGAGGATGACGCCCTCGCCGAACACCGAATGCTGCACGCGCTGGCCGAGGCTGAAGGCGGTCTGCGGGATGCTGGCGTTGGCGAACAGGCTGCTGGCCTGGGTCTGTGCGCCGCCGAACGGGCGGCTGACCGAGTTGGACAGGCGCACTTCCTGGACCAGGCCTGCCGGGATTTCCCGTACGAAGCGCGACACCTTGTTATAGGTTTCGCTGCCATACAGACGACGGGTCTCGGCGTAGGTCATGACCAGCTGGCGCATGGCCCGGGTGATGCCGACATAGGCCAGGCGACGCTCTTCTTCCAGGCGCCCCGGCTCCTCCAGGCTCATCTTGTGCGGGAACAGGCCCTCTTCCATGCCGACCAGGAACACGTAGGGGAACTCCAGGCCCTTGGCGCTGTGCAGGGTCATCAGCTGGACGCTGTCCTCGTGTTCGTCGGCCTGGGCGTCACCGGCCTCGAGCGAGGCATGGCCGAGAAACGCCGACAGCGGCGACAGGTCGGCGTCTTCTTCGCTGGATTCGAAGTTGCGCGCCGCGCTGACCAATTCCTCAAGGTTTTCCACCCGTGCCTGACCCTTTTCACCTTTTTCTTCCTGGTGATAGAGAATCAGCCCGGACTGCTCAATGACGGTCTGGGTCATCAGGTGCAGTGGCATTTCGCTGACCTTGGCCGCGAGGTTTTCCATCAGCTCGATGAACCCGCCCAGGGCGCTGGCCGCACGGCCCTTGAGCGCCTTGGCGGCGAGCAGCTGGCACATGGCGTCCCACATCGACAGCTGGCTGTGGCGGGCATGTTCGCGGATCGCTTCGACGGTCTTCTCGCCGATGCCGCGTGGTGGCACGTTGATGACCCGCTCCAGTGCCGCGTCGTTGCCGCGCCCTTCGAGCAGGCGCAGGTAGGCCATTGCGTTCTTGATCTCGGCGCGTTCGAAGAAGCGCTGTCCGCCGTAGATGCGATAGGGAATGCGCTCGCGCAGCAGCGCCTCTTCAAGTACGCGCGACTGGGCGTTGGAGCGATAGAGGATGGCGATGTCGCTGCGCGCATTGCCGTCCTTGATCACCCGCTCGATGCTTTCCACCACGTAGCGCGCTTCGTCGTGTTCGTTGTAGGCCGCGTACAGGGTGAGGGGTTCGCCCTCGCCCAGATCGGTCCACAACTCCTTGCCCAGCCGCCCGCTGTTGTTGGCGATCAGGGCGTTGGCCGCCTTGAGGATGCCACCGGTGGAGCGGTAGTTCTGCTCCAGGCGGATCAGCTCGGCGTCGGGGAAGTCGGCGGTGTACTGGTGGATGTTCTCGATCTTCGCGCCGCGCCAGCCGTAGATCGACTGGTCGTCGTCGCCTACCGCCATCAGGCTTTCGCCGCCGCCGGCGAGCAGGCGCAACCAGGCGTACTGCACGGCGTTGGTGTCCTGGAACTCGTCCACCAGCAAGTGGCGGAAGCGGCGCTGGTAGTGCTCCAGCAGGCCGGGGTGGTCGCGCCACAGGTCCAGGGCGCGCAGCAGCAGTTCGGAGAAATCGATGACCCCGGCGCGTTCGCAGGCCTGCTCGTAGGCCTCGTAGATGCCGCGCATGGTGGCCAGGAACAGGTCGCCGCTGGCCTGGATGTGCTGTGGACGCAGGCCCTCGTCCTTCTGCCCGTTGATGAACCACTGGGCCTGGCGCGCCGGCCAGC
Organism: Pseudomonas sp. FA117; assembly: GCF_057370475.1. Taxonomy (NCBI): domain Bacteria; kingdom Pseudomonadati; phylum Pseudomonadota; class Gammaproteobacteria; order Pseudomonadales; family Pseudomonadaceae; genus Pseudomonas; species Pseudomonas sp. FA117. The sequence goes on along the minus strand of NZ_CM170675.1, from coordinate 5,794,405 downwards.
GCTGCTCGTCGAGGCCCATCTCGCGGATCACCCGCTTGACCAGACGCTGCTGGTCGTCGCCGTCGAGGATCTGGAAGTTCTGCACCAGGCGCGCTTCCTGCCAATGGGCGCGCAGCAGGCGGTGGGCCAGGCCGTGGAACGTGCCGACCCACATGCCGGCCGGGTTGATGCCCAGCAACTGCTCGATGCGGTGGCGCATCTCTGCCGCCGCCTTGTTGGTAAAGGTTACCGACAGGATCGAGTGCGGCGAGGCCTGCTCGACCTGGATCAGCCAGGCGATACGGTGCACCAGCACGCGGGTCTTGCCGGAGCCGGCGCCGGCAAGCACCAGTTGACGCCCGCGCGGGGCTGCTACGGCCTGGCGCTGGGCGTCGTTGAGGGAGTTGAGCAGGAGGGAGAGGTCATCAGTGTGCATGCCGCCATTCTAGGGTGGCGCGGGGGCTGCGGGCAAATGCGCGGGCATTTGTGAAATCATGACGCGCAGCAGTTTGGCCTGGCGTTGCGCTTGTGTATGCTCCGTGCACGTTCGCGGCTGACCATTATAAGAACACTGCCATATGACCCAGAATTGCGTGGTGATCGACGCATCACCCGAATCGACAAGGAGCGTTCGCAGGCAATTCGCAACCCAGCTCTCCATCGAGCGGACCCGCCTGCTTTACCAGGGCTCCCTGCTGCCCACCCTGTTCATGTTGCTCAACGGCCTGCTCAGTGCCTGGCTGCTGTGGAGCCCTGCGCGCTACCTGCTGGTCGCTGTGTGGCTGGTCTGGCTGCTGGCGCTGGTGGCCTTGCGCGTGATCCAGGTGGCGGCTTTCGATGCGGCGCCGCCGGCGCGCCAGGCCAAGGCCAGCTGGTGGCGCATGTTTCTTGGCGGCTCGGCCTTCAGTGGCCTGACCCTGGCCTGCGCTGCGGTGGCCCTGGTGCCCGTGGACAGTTTCGTCCAGCAGGCCTGGGTATTCGGCCTGCTGGGGGCGGCGGCGCTGTCGGCGAGCGTTGCCTACGCGGTCAGTCTTCCGGCCTTTCTCAGCTTCGTGCTGCCTGGGCTGCTGCCGCCGATCGGTTTTCTGTTCCTTTATCAGGACGGCCTGCAGCGAGGTTGGGGCTGGTTGGGCCTGATCCTGCTCGGCGCCTTGATGGTGGTGGCCTGGCAGGTCAATCGGCTGATCGAACGCGGCCTGCTGCGGCGCTTCCAGAACCAGGCGCTGATCGAGCACCTGCAGGGCGCGCAGCGCCATGGTGAACAGCTGAACCTGGCCCTGAGCGCGGAAATCCGCCAGCGCCGCCATGCCGAAGAGCAACTGCGTCAGGCCCATGCAGGTCTCGAACAACGTGTGAGCGAGCGTGGCCGTGAGCTGGACCTGGCCAACCAGGCCCTGGGCACCAGCGAGCAGCGCCTGGCGCTGGCGCTCGAAGCCAGTGAGTTGGGCTTGTGGGACTGGGACCTGCAGACCGACGAAGTCCACCACACCCAGCTGCACGCGTTATTCGGGCTGGACCCGGGGCAGGTGCGCTCGGTGCGCGCCGACCTCAAGCCGCGGCTGCATCCGGACGACCTGCCGTTGCTGCGGCGCACCCTGGTCGAGCACCTCAAGGGGCGGACCGACGACTACCGTGTCGAGTATCGGGTACGCCACACCCAGGGACGCTGGTGCTGGATCGAGGACCGCGGCAGGGCGGTCGAGCGTGACGCAGCCGGCAAGGTGCTGCGCATGCTCGGTACCCGCCGCGACATCACCGCGCGCAAGGAGCAGGAAGAGCAGCAACGGCTGGCCGCCACGGTGTTCGAGGCGGCCAGCGAAGGCATCGCCATTCTCGACGCCGACTTCCAGCTGCTGGCGGTCAACCAGACCTTCTGCAACCTCACCGGCCATGGCCGTGAAGACCTGATCCTGCGCAACCTGCTGGAGCTTTCCTGCAGCCGTGATGCGCGGCGGCACAGCCAGGCGATCCACCAGGCCCTGGAGCAGCAGGGACGCTGGCAGGGCGAGCTGGTCGAGGCGCGGCGCAGCGGCGAGCTCTATCCGCAGTGGCTGCAACTCAATGGCGTGCGCGATGGTCGGGGCAACATCAGCAATATCGTCGCCTTTTTCACCGACCTGTCGGCGCGGCGCGAGTCGGAGGAGCGTCTGCGCTACCTGGCCCACTACGACGAGCTCACCGGCCTGGCCAACCGTGCATTGTTCCGCCTGCGCCTGCACGAGGCGCAGCAGCGCGTGCGCCTGAACGGGCGCAGCCTGGCCCTGCTGCACGTCGACCTGGACCGCTTCAAGCTGCTCAATGAAAGCCTCGGGCATGAGCTGGCCGACCAACTGCTGAAGAAGATGGCCCAGCGCCTGGCCAATGCCGTGCCGGAGGCTGATACCGTGGCGCGGATTTCCGGCGACGAGTTCGCCGTGCTGTTCGATGGCTACAGCAACCTCTCCAGCCTGGTGCGGGTGACCACGCGCCTGCTCGACAAACTGCGCGTGCCGCAGCGGGTGGACGGGCACGAAGTGGTGATCAGCGCTTCGGTGGGCATCAGTGTGCTGTCGGATGCCGGTTGCGACCTCAACGCATTGGTCAGCCAGGCCGACATGGCCAAGCAGCACGCCAAGCACCTGGGGGGTGACAGTTTCCAGTTCTACACCGAGAGCCTGCGTGCCAGCACCCTGGAGCGCCTGCAACTGGAGAACCACCTGCGCAAGGCGCTCGACGACAACCAGCTGCTGGTCTACTACCAGCCCAAGCTGTGCCTGCGCAGTGGCCGCCTGCATGCCGCCGAGGCGCTGGTGCGCTGGCTGCACCCGCAGTGGGGCATGGTGCCGCCGGGCGAGTTCATCGGGCTGGCCGAAGAAACCGGGCTGATCGCACCGATGGGCGAGTTCGTCTTGCGCCAGGCCTGCTGGCAGGCTTGCGAATGGCTGCGCCAGGGCCTGGAGGTGCGCGTCTCGGTCAACCTGTCGGTGTACCAGCTGCGCCAGGGCAAGGTGGTCAGCCTGGTTCGCCAGGTGCTCCAGGAGACCGGCCTTGCACCGCATCTGCTGGAGCTGGAACTGACCGAAAGCCAGTTGCTCGATAACGTCGAGCACATCATCGCCACCTTCCAGCAGCTGCATGCGCTGGGGGTAAAGCTTGCAATCGACGATTTCGGCACCGGTTATTCATCGCTGAGTTACCTCAAGCGCTTCCCGGTGGACTACGTGAAGATCGATCAGGCTTTCATTCGCGGTCTGCACGAGGGCAGCCAGGATGCCGCGATCATCCGGGCGATCATCGCCATGGCCAAGAGCATGTCCCTTGAGGTGGTGGCCGAGGGGGTGGAAACCCAGGAACAGCTGGCGTTCCTGCGCGAGCAGGGGTGTGACGAGGCCCAGGGTTACCTGATCAGCCGGCCGATCGATGGCGCAGCGTTCAAGGCCCTGCTGGAACGCTCGCGAAGATGAACATCGCCCCCGCTACGGGCGCGGGGGCGGTATTCAGAGGTGCCAGTGCCGGCCCTGATGGGCCAGCAGGCTGTTGGCCTGCTCGGGGCCATTGCTCCCTGCCGGGTAGGGTTTCGGCGCCTGGAAGTGTTCCTCCCAGCCCTTGAGGATCGGATCGATCCAGGCCCACGCGGCCTCCACTTCGTCGCGGCGCATGAACAGCGTCGAGTCGCCGTCCAGCACGTCCAGCAGCAGGCGCTCGTATGCCTCCCAGCGACGGGTCTGGGCGAAGGCCTGGGCCAGGTTCAAGTCGAGCTCGACCGGCGCCAGGTGCATGCCTCGACCGGGGCTCTTGGTCATCATGCGCAGGCTGATGTGCTCGTCGGGCTGCAACTGGATCAGCAACTGATTGACCTGCCCGCCCGCGAACAGCTCGTGAGGCACCGGTTTGAACTGGATGACGATCTGCGACGAGCGCCGTGCCATGCGCTTGCCAGTGCGCAGGTAGAACGGCACGCCCGCCCAGCGCCAGTTCTCGATGTGGGCCTGCACGGCGACGAAGGTCTCGGTGTCGGTGTCGTTGTCGACGTCTTTCTCGAAATAGTAGGCGGGCACTTCCTGGCCGCCGATCTTGCCGGCGCTGTACTGGCCGCGCACGGTCTTGTCCTGCACGTCCTGGTCGCGGATCGGCTTGAGGGCACGCAGGATCTTGACCTTCTCGTCGCGCACCGCTTCGGCCTCGAACTGCGCTGGCGGCTCCATGGCCACCAGGCACAGCAGCTGCAGCAGGTGGTTCTGCAGCATGTCGCGGGTGGCGCCGGCGCGGTCGTAGTAGGCGCCGCGGTTCTCGACTCCCAGGGTTTCGCAGACGCTGATCTGCACGTGATCGACCTGGCTGTTGCGCCACACGGGCTCGAGCAGGGCGTTGGCAAAGCGCAGGGCCATGAGGTTCTGCACGGTCTCCTTGCCCAGGTAGTGGTCGATGCGAAACACCTGGGACTCGTCGAACACCGCGCCGATGGCTTCGTTGATCGCCGTGGCCGACTCCAGCGAGTGGCCGATGGGTTTTTCCAGGACGATGCGCGCTTCGCTGTCGGCCAGACCGGCCAGGCGCAGGTTGTTGGCGATGGGCACGAAAAGGTTGGGTGCGGTGGCCAGGTAGAAGATCCGTGTCAGCCCGCCGGGTTCGCCGAGGTAACGGGCCAGGCGGGCGAAATCGGCGCCCTGGGAGGCGTCCATGGCGAAGTAGTCCAGGCGCGCCGAGAAGCGTTGCCAGACCTCCTCGTCGAAGTCGTTGCGGGCGATCTGCGCCCGGCAGTGACGCTCGGCGAGCCTGAGGTAGTCGTTGCGCGGCAGGGGGCGGCGGGCCAGGGCGATGATGCGCACGGCGTTGTGCAGGCGGGCCTCGCGGTACAGCTGATAGAGCGCCGGCAGCAGCTTGTGCAGGGCCAGGTCGCCCGTGCCGCCGAAAACCAGGATGTCGCAGGGGATACTCAAGCCAACACTCTCCCACGTTCGTTTAGCTGGGCGGTTTGCCGGTCATGTAGTATAACTACAAGATAGCTACATCCCGGCCAGTCGATCATAACCGAGTCCAGCCTGTGAATCTGTTGCAACATATCGCTCAATCGCGCCACCTGCTGCGCAAATCGGAACTGAAAGTGGCCGACCACGTGCTGCTCGATCCGGCTGCCGTCATGCACAGCTCGATGGCCGATCTTGCCCACAGTGTTGGCATCAGCGAACCGACCATCGTGCGTTTCTGCCGTGCGATCGGCTGTTCGGGCTTCCAGGACCTCAAGCTCAAGCTGGCGCAAAGCCTGGCTGCAGGGGCGAGCTTCGGCCAGTTCGCCATCCATGAAGACGACTCGGTAGCCGACTACAGCCTGAAGATCTTCGACACCACCCTGCACACGCTGATGGAGGTGCGCGAGCACCTCGACCCGCAGGCGTTGCAGCAGGCGGTGAGCGCCATGGCCCAGGCCCAGCGTGTGGAGTTCTACGGTTTCGGGGCCTCAGGCGCGGTCGCCGCCGATGCCCAGCACAAGTTCTTCCGCTTGCTGCTCAGCGCCGCGGCCTATTCCGACCCGCACATGCAGGCGATGTCGGCGGTCACGCTCAAGCCGGGTGATGTCGCCGTGTGTATCTCGCAGTCGGGACGTTCGAAAGACCTGCTGATCACCGCCAATCTGGTGCGCGAGAGCGGTGCCAACCTCATCACCCTGTGCCCGAGCCAGACGCCGCTGGCGGAGCTGTCGACCGTCAACCTGGCGATCGACGTGCATGAAGACACGGAAATCTACACTCCGCTGACCTCGCGCATCGCCCACCTGGTGGTGATCGACGTGCTGGCGATGGGTGTTGCCATGGCGCGTGGCCCGAGCCTGGTCAACCACCTCAAGAGCGTCAAGCGCAGCTTGCGCAGCCTGCGACTGTCGCCCAAGTCGATCAAGGCGACCGACGACTGATCGCGCTGCTACCGCACCGGCCTCTGTGGGAGCGGGTTTACCCGCGAAAGGGCCGGTACGGGCAATGAAAATTCACGATTCTGTCACCATTTATCAGCCAAACCGTAAACCCCTGCAGCCAACCTGAAACTCCCGCACCCGATCTGGGAGACAGGCAATGGCAAACGATCATTTCGGTTCGTACCAACCCAACGCCAAGGCTCGCAAGCAGGCCGAGAAGGACCAGCGTCGCATGGAATACCGCCGTGCGATCGAAAGCTACTGCGACCAGCGTCAGCTCTTGCGTGATATCACCGACTACCCCGAACTGCAAGACATCACGGTGTGGCAGGTGGCGCCGGCAGCTTCCCAGAAAATCGCTCCACAAGCCCGCTGATCTTCGCTCGTTCGCTGCGAATGAAAGCTAGAAACGCCAAGGCCACCGGTGATTGCCGCTTGGCCTTGGACTGCACCACGCACCAGCTGCGGTACAGCGGCAGCTCCTCGACAGGCAACTCCCTGAGCAGTCCGGTGGCCAGTTCCATGTTGACGGCATGGCGCGTCAGCAGGGCGATGCCCAGGCCTGCGATCACGCACTCGCGCTGGGCGTCGGCCGAGGCCACTTCCAGGGTCTGGGTGAAGTGCACGCGCTTGTCCTTGAAGTATTCCTCGCAGGCCTTGCGTGTGCCCGAGCCTTGTTCGCGGATGAGCAGGGTATGAGGCTCCAGGTCTTGCAGGCGCAGGCGTTCGAGCTTGCACAGCGGATGTTCCGGTGGCGCCACGGCAATGATCGGGTTGTTGAGAAACGGCAGGAAGTCCAGGCCCATGTCCTGGGGCACCATCGACATGATGATCAGGTCGTCGCGGTTGTCGGACAGGCGCCGAATGGCCTGGGCGCGATTGACCACGGTCAGGGTGAGGTTGACCTCCGGGTGTCGCTGCTTGAAGGCGGCGAACAGGTGTGGCACGAAGTACTTCGCGCTGGATTCGATCGCCAGCTTCAGCTGCCCCTGCAGTGAGCCCTGCATGTCCGACAGCTGCATGTCGAGGTTTTCCAGGCGCCCGAAGATATCGCGGCTGGCGCGTTGCAAGGCTTCTGCGGCCTCGGTCAGGTAGAGCTTCTTGCCGACGTACTCGAACAGCGGCTGGCCGACCAGTTCTTCGAGCTGGCGGATCTGTAGACTTACGGCGGGTTGCGTCAGCGCCATCTCCTCCGCTGCACGGCTGTACGAGCGCAAATCACACACTTCGTTGAAGATCTGCAGTTGACGCAAAGTCATACGCATCAAGGACTTACGCATTTATCCCCAGGCCCCGGCAAAACCTTGTTACCCAACTATAAGCTTTTGCTAATACAGGCCCTAACAAATATTGATTTTTGTTTATCGACCGGTAGCGCTAGTTTGAATGTGCGACTGGCCAGCGACGTCTGGTCACGCGCCGACCGGTAAAACCGGATCGTCTGTTCCTACGGCTTTGGGAAGACTCCAGTGATAAAAAAAATCCTGATCGCCAACCGGGGTGAAATCGCAGTTCGGATCGTGCGTGCCTGCGCCGAAATGGGCATTCGCTCCGTGGCGATCTTTTCCGACGCCGACCGTCACGCCTTGCACGTCAAGCGCGCAGATGAGGCCTACAGCATCGGTGCCGAGCCCCTGGCCGGTTACCTGAACCCGCGCAAGCTGGTGAACCTGGCTGTGGAAACCGGCTGTGACGCCCTGCACCCGGGCTACGGTTTCCTGTCGGAAAACGCCGAACTCGCAGAAATCTGCGCCGAGCGTGGCATCAAGTTCATCGGCCCTGCCGCCGAGGTCATTCGCCGTATGGGCGACAAGACCGAGGCGCGCCGTACCATGATCCAGGCCGGTGTGCCGGTGACACCGGGCACCGAAGGCAACGTCGCGGATATCCACGAAGCCCTGAGCGAAGGCGAGCGCATCGGTTACCCGGTGATGCTCAAGGCCACCTCCGGTGGTGGCGGCCGGGGTATCCGTCGCTGCAACAGCCGCGAGGAACTGGAACAGAACTTCCCACGGGTGATTTCCGAAGCCACCAAGGCGTTCGGGTCGGCCGAGGTGTTTCTCGAGAAATGCATCGTCAACCCCAAGCACATCGAAGCGCAGATCCTCGGTGACAGCTTCGGCAACGTGGTGCACCTGTTCGAGCGCGACTGCTCGATCCAGCGCCGCAACCAGAAGCTCATCGAAATCGCCCCGAGCCCGCAGTTGACCCCGGAGCAGCGCGCCTACATCGGCGACCTGGCCGTGCGCGCCGCCAAGGCGGTCAACTACGAGAACGCCGGTACCGTGGAGTTCCTGCTCGCCGATGGCGAGGTGTACTTCATGGAGATGAACACCCGGGTGCAGGTGGAACACACCATCACCGAGGAAATCACCGGCATCGATGTGGTGCGCGAGCAGATCCGCATCGCCTCGGGCCTGCCGCTGTCGGTCAAGCAGGAAGACATCCAGCATCGCGGCTACGCGTTGCAGTTCCGCATCAACGCCGAAGACCCGAAGAACAACTTCCTGCCCAGCTTCGGCAAGATCACCCGCTACTACGCTCCCGGCGGCCCGGGCGTGCGCACCGACACGGCGATCTATACCGGCTACACCATTCCGCCGTTCTACGACTCGATGTGCCTGAAGCTGGTGGTCTGGGCGCTGACCTGGGAGGAAGCCATGGACCGCGGCCTGCGAGCCCTGGACGACATGCGCCTGCAAGGGGTCAAGACCACCGCCGCGTACTACCAGGAAATCCTGCGCAACCCGGAATTCCGTAGCGGCCAGTTCAACACCAGCTTCGTGGAAAGCCATCCGGAACTGACCAACTACTCGATCAAGCGCAAACCCGAAGAGCTGGCCCTGGCCATCGCCGCCGCCATCGCCGCCCACGCAGGCCTGTGAGGAATAGAACAATGTCCAAGAAAATCCATGTAACCGACACGATCCTGCGCGACGCCCATCAGTCCCTGCTGGCTACCCGCATGCGCACCGAAGACATGCTGCCGATCTGCGAAAAGCTCGACAAGGTCGGCTACTGGTCGCTGGAAGTCTGGGGCGGTGCGACCTTCGACGCCTGCGTGCGCTTCCTCAAGGAAGACCCGTGGGAGCGCCTGCGCCAACTGCGCGCAGCGCTGCCCAACACCCGCCTGCAGATGCTGCTGCGCGGTCAGAACCTGCTGGGCTACCGGCACTACAGCGACGATGTGGTCAAGGCCTTCGTGGCCAAGGCAGCGGTCAACGGTATCGACGTGTTCCGCATCTTCGACGCCATGAACGATGTGCGTAACCTGCGTGTGGCGATCGAGGCAGTGAAGGCCGCCGGCAAGCACGCCCAGGGCACCATCGCCTACACCACCAGCCCCGTGCACACCATCGAGGCCTTCGTGAACCAGGCCAGGCAGATGGAGGCCATGGGCTGCGACTCGGTGGCGATCAAGGACATGGCCGGCCTGCTGACCCCGTTCGCCACCGGCGAGCTGGTCAAGGCGCTGAAGGCCGAGCAGTCGCTGCCGGTGTTCATCCACTCCCACGATACCGCCGGCCTGGCTGCCATGTGCCAGCTCAAGGCCGTTGAAAACGGTGCCGATCATATCGACACCGCTATCTCCAGCTTTGCCTGGGGCACCAGCCACCCGGGTACCGAGTCGATGGTTGCCGCGCTCAAGGGCAGCGAGTTCGACACCGGGCTTGACCTGGAGCTGCTGCAGGAGATCGGCCTGTACTTCTACGCCGTGCGCAAGAAGTACCACCAGTTCGAAAGCGAGTTCACCGCCGTGGACACTCGCGTGCAGGTCAACCAGGTGCCGGGCGGGATGATTTCCAACCTGGCCAACCAGCTCAAGGAGCAGGGCGCCCTCAACCGCATGAACGAAGTGCTGGCGGAGATCCCGCGGGTACGCGAAGACCTCGGTTTCCCGCCGCTGGTCACCCCGACCTCGCAGATCGTCGGCACCCAGGCGTTCTTCAACGTGCTGGCCGGTGAGCGCTACAAGACCATCACCAACGAAGTGAAGCTGTACCTGCAGGGCGGCTACGGCAAGGCGCCAGGTGTGGTCGACGAGAAGCTGCGCCGCCAGGCGATCGGCAGCGAAGAGGTCATCGACGTACGTCCGGCCGACTTGCTCAAGCCGGAAATGGCCAAGCTGCGCGCCGAGATCGGCAGCCTGGCCCATAGCGAGGAAGACGTACTGACCTTCGCCATGTTCCCGGACATCGGGCGCAAGTTCCTCGAGGAACGCGAGGCCGGCACCCTCAAGCCGGAAGCCCTGTTGCCGATCCCGGAAGCCGGCGCTGCGGCCTCGGTGGGCGGTGAAGGCGTACCGACCGAGTTCGTCATCGACGTGCACGGCGAAACCTACCGCGTCGACATCACCGGCGTGGGCGTCAAGGCCGAAGGCAAGCGGCACTTCTACCTGTCCATCGACGGCATGCCGGAAGAGGTGGTGTTCGAGCCGCTCAACGACTTCGTCGGCGGCGGCAGCAGCAAGCGCAAGCAGGCCAGCGCGCCGGGCCATGTCAGCACCACCATGCCGGGCAACATCGTCGATGTGCTGGTCAAGGAAGGTGACGTGGTCAAGGCCGGGCAGGCGGTGCTGATCACCGAGGCGATGAAGATGGAGACCGAAGTCCAGGCGGCCATCGCCGGCAAGGTCGTGGCCATCCATGTGGCCAAGGGCGACCGGGTGACCCCGGGCGAGATCCTGATCGAGATCGAAGGCTGATCGACAGCCTTCGACTGACAAGTGGTTTACCTCATGGGGAGCGGGTGCTCCCCTTTTTTTATGCTGGGTTTCAAGGCCCTGTCGTGAGGCATTCCACGGGTTCTGGAGTTGACGGGATGCCCATGGGAGCGGGCTTGCCCCGCGATTGCGTCAGGCCAGGCGACACGCCTCGAGGGTCTTCACCTGGCCTTCAGGTCGCTGGTTCTCCACGCTCAACCAGCGCTCGAACCCCACCGCCACCGCTGGCCACTCGCCGTCGGTGATCGAATACCAGGCCGTGTCGCGGTTCTGGTCTTTCACCACCATGTGCTGGCGGAACACGCCTTCGAAGACGAAACCGAATCGCAGCGCCGCGCGTTTGGAGCGGGCGTTGGCATCGTTGCATTTCCACTCCAGTCGGCGGTTGCCCAGCTCGAAGCCGAGCTTGCCCAGCAGGTACACCGCCTCCGTGCCCTTGGGGGTGCGCTGCATGGCGGCGCCGAAGGCGATGTGGCCGATCTCGAAGCGCCCTTGCTCCGGCACGATCGACATGTAGCTGAGGATGCCCTGCACCTGGCCGTTAACCTTGTCGATGACGCTGTAGAACAGAGGATCGCGACTGGCGGCGTTGCCTTGCAGCCAGCGGTCGAAGCTGGCGCGCTCGCTGAACGGGCCATAGGGCAGGTAGTCCCACAGCACCGGGTCAGACCCCGGGCCTTGCAGGACTTCCCACAGGTCGTCGCCATGGCGCGCCGGGTCGAGTTTCTCCAGGCGGATGAAACGGCCTTCGAGGGAGGAGGCATCCGGTGTTGCAGCGGGTTTCCAGTTCAGGGTCATGATCGGCCTACAGTGCTTTGCGAAATTGAATGAAGCCCGGGCGCTCGGCCACCTGTTCATAGAGGCTGATGGCGGTGGCGTTGGTTTCGTGGGTCAGCCAGTGCACCTTGACGCAGCCAGCGGCCTTGGCAGTGGCGTAGACGTGCTCGATCAGCTGGCGACCTATGCCCAGGCCGCGCTGCGCGCCGTCGACGTAGAGATCCTGCAGGTAGCAGGAGTTCTCGATGCTCCAGTTGGAACGGTGGTAGATGTAGTTGACCATCCCCACTGCCTTGCCATCGACCCAGGCCAGCGCCGAGTGGGTGGGCTCGCTGGGGTCGAGCAGGCGTTGCCAGGTATTGGCCGTGACTTCCTCGGCGAGGGTGGTCTGGTAGAAACGCAGGTAGGCCTGCCACAGGGGCAACCAGGCGGCGTGGTCTTCGAGGGTGACCGGGCGCAGAGTAACGTTGGACATGCAGGTTTCCTTCAGAGCGGGCGCATCTGCGCCGCGAGTTGGTTGTCGAGTGGATCGGCGCTGCCGGCCAGGCCGTCACGTACGCCCTGCATATCCTCGGCGCTGCGATTCTGGCTGAGCTTGCGCGCGCCCTGGATACGGCTGATGGGCAGGCGGATGCCGACGATGGCGCGCAGCATGCCGTCGATGTAGTCGGCGGGGGCGTCGGCGACTTTCCAGGGCTCGGTGCGGCCCTGCTCATGTCGGTCGGTCAGGCGGCTGACGATCTCGAGCAGAGGGCCGGCATCGTGGATGACCTCGACCGGGCCATGGGCATGCACCGCGACGTAGTTCCAGGTGGGCACCACCTTGGGGTTCTCGAGTTTGCTCGGGTAGTAGCCGGGGCTGACGTAGGCATCGGCGCCCTGGAACACCAGCAGGGCTTCGCCGCCTTGTGCGAGGTCCTGCCATTGGCGGTTGGCCCGCGCCAGGTGGCCGTAGACCGTGCCGTACTCGCCCTCGTGGGTGTCAACCAGTACCGGCAGATGGGTGGCCAGCAGGCCATGTTCGCCGTGGCTGATCAAGGTGGCGAGGCGAGTTTGCAGCATCTGCTGGTGCAGGCGCTGCAAGTCGTGTTCCTGGTGCGGCTTGGCGTTGTACATGGCGAAGTCCTTGTGTGATGCCACCATCCTAGGCAGGCTATTGGTTCCGGGTAAGAGCCATTTGCAGCTGATTTGAAAGGTCCAATGCCATGAGTGAGCGCCCCCTCGTTTTGCCTTTCGACCCCGCCGGGATCGTGCTGGACCGCCGCCGTGGCCTCAGCCAGCAGCTCTATCAGGCGCTGCGTGCGCGGGTGCTGGACGGGCGCCTGAGCAGCGGCACACGACTGCCGGCCACCCGCGACCTGGCCTCGATGCTGGCGCTGTCGCGTAACAGCGTAGTTCGGGCCTACGACCAGCTGTACGCCGAGGGCTTCATTGAAAGCCGGGTCGGGGACGGCACCTATGTGAGTCGGCTGGCGAAACTATCCACACAGTTATCAACAAGGTTATCCCTGGGGTTACCAACAGACTTATCCACATTTTCGTCAGTTGATACTGAGGATTTATCCAGCTCGACTCGTTCCAGTGCGCCTCTGGAGCGTCTGAAATCTCACCATCTTTCGCCACCCAGGACGGGGGCACCGAAGGCTTTCCGGGTCGGCATTCCAGCCTTCGATCTGTTCCCGTTCGAGGTGTGGGCCAAGCTGCATGCGGGTTTCTGGCGTAATCCCGATCCTGCACTGCTGGGCTATGGAGACCCGGCCGGTGAGCCGATGCTGCGCGAGCTGATCGCGGCCTACATGCGCCGCTCGCGCGGGTTGTCCTGCACGGCTGAGCAAATTGTGATCACCAGTGGTGCGCAGCAGGCCATAAGCCTTTGTGCACAGTTGCTGTTGCAGCCGGGGGAGGAGGTGGCTGTGGAAAACCCAGGCTATCGCGCTGCCGGACATGCCTTCGCCCTGGCCGGGGCGATGGTTCGCGGCGTGCCGCTGGACGACGAGGGGCTGGACTGCGCACGCCTTGCCCAGTTGCCCGCCTGCCGCCTGGCCTACGTGACACCGGCGCACCAGTACCCCACCGGCGTCACCATGAGCCTGGCGCGGCGCCTGCAACTGCTGGCCTGGGCCGAGCGCCAGGACGGCTGGATCATCGAGGACGACTACGACGGCGAGTACCGCTACAGCGGCGCACCGCTGGCCCCTCTTGCGGCACTGGACCGGCAGGGGCGGGTGATCTATGTCGGGACCTTCGGCAAGATCGCCTTTCCCGCACTACGCCTGGGCTACCTGGTACTGCCGCCGCGCCTGGTTCAGGCGTTCAGCCAGGGTCGGGCGCTGGCGGTGCGCCATTCCGAGGTCGGCACGCAATGTGTGATGGCGCAGTTCATGGCCCAAGGACATTTCCAGCGGCACATCCGTCGTATGCGCCGCGCCGCGCTGGCGCGGCGCAATGTCCTCAAGGCTGGTTGGCCGCTGGATATTCCGGGGCTGGGGGCCATGCCGGAGGTGGCAGCGGGGCTTCACGTGAAGGTGGATGTGGATAACTTGGCCCGGGAGCAGGCGCTGGTGGCCCAGGCAGAGGCAGTGGGGGTGGAGATTCACCCACTGAGCAGCTACTGGCTGGAGGACAGTGAGCTGCCTGTGGATAAGCGGGCGGGGCTGGTGCTGGGGTTTGCGGCCGTGCCTGAAGAAGAGATTGCCGAGGCCTTGATGCGTTTGCGCAAGGCCTGGCGGCCTCTTCGCGAGGCAAGTCGCAGCGGCGAGCCGTCGCTCCCACAAGAACCGCGTCGCCCCTGAATCCGGCGAAATACTTGTAGGAGCGGGCTTGCCCGCGAAGCAGGCGACTCAAGTCCCCGACTTGATCCGGGTCCAGGCCCGCGTCCGCGCCCGCTCGGCCTCTTTGCTGAGCGGCTTGAGGGTGTACAGTTTGGCCATCGCCTCGGCCGTGGGATACAGGTTCGGGTTGTTGCGAATCTGCGCGCTCACTTTCTCGGTCGCGTCCTTGTTCGGGTTCGGGTAGCCGACGAAATCGCTGATCGGCGCGATCACTTCAGGGCGCAGCAGGTAGTTGATGAAGGTATGGGCATCGTCCGGATTCGCTGCGTTCTTCGGAATCGCCAGCATGTCGAACCAGATCGGTGCGCCTTCCTTGGGCAGGCGCATGTCCACCACCACGCCGTTGTTCGCCTCGCGCGCGCGGTTGGCCGCCTGCGAGAAGCTGCCCGAATAGCCTACCGCCACGCAGATGTCGCCGTTGGCGATATCGGCCATGTACTTGGAGGAATGGAAGTAGGTGATCGACGGCCTGATCTTCATCAGCAGTGCCTCGGCCTTCTTGTAGTCGGCAGGCTTGTCGCTGTTGGGCGACAGGCCAAGGTACTGCAGGGCCAACGGCAGGATCTCCGACGGGGAGTCGAGCAGCGCCACGCCACACTGCTTGAGCTTGGCGAGGTTCTCTTCCTTGAAGATCAGGTTCCAGCTGTCCACCGGCGCGTCGGCACCCAGCGCCGCCTTGACCTTGGCCGGGTTGAAGCCGATCAGGATGGTGCCGTACATGTAGGGTACGGCGAACTTGTTGCCCGGGTCGTTGGCTTCGATCAGCTTCATCAGCGCCGGGTCCAGGTGCTGCCAGTTGGGCAGCTTGCTGCGGTCCAGGGGCTGGAACACCCCGGCTTCGATCTGCTTGGCCAGGAACACGTTGGACGGCACCACCACGTCATAGCCGGAGTTGCCGGTCAGCAGCTTGGCCTCCAGTGCTTCGTTGGTGTCGAAGATGTCGTAGATCAGCTTGACCTGGGCGTCCTTCTGGAAGTCGACCAGGGTCTGCGGGGTGATGTAGTCGAACCAGTTGTAGACCCGCAGGGTGCGTTGTTCGGCATGGGCCTGAATGCCGCTGGCCAGCAGGCTGGCGGCGACGAGCGGGGCGAGCAGACGCTTGAATGACCGCATGATCAGGCTCCTTGTTGTGCGTGCTGGAAACCCTCCAGCACGTTGACCGCGTTGATGCCGATTTCCTCGACGGCGTAGCCGCCCTCCATCACGAACAGCGTCGGCTTGCCGAGTTGGGCGATGCGCTTGCCCATCTCCAGGTAGTCCGGGCTGTCGAGCTTGAACTGGGAGATCGGGTCATCCTTGAAGGTGTCCACGCCGAGGGAGATCACCAGCACGTCGGCGTCGAAGGCGGCGATACGCTGGCAGGCGTCTTCGAGCGCAGCGCTCCAGGTCGTCCAGTCGCTGCCTGCAGGGAGGGGATAGTTGACGTTGCAGCCTTCGCCCGCGCCTTCGCCGGTCTCGTCGGCATAACCGAGGAAGAACGGGAACTCGTCGGTCGGATCGCCATGGATCGAGGCGAAGAACACGTCGTTGCGGTCGTAGAAGATATCCTGGGTGCCGTTGCCGTGGTGGTAGTCGACATCGAGGATCGCCACCTTGCGTCGGCCCTGGTCGAGAAAGGCCTGGGCTGCGATGGCTGCGTTGTTCAGGTAGCAGTAGCCGCCCATCACTTCGGCGGCAGCGTGATGCCCTGGCGGGCGGCACAAGGCAAAGGCGGCATGGGCGCCGTTCTGGATCGCGGCCTGGCCGGTCAGCGCGACCTGTGCGGCGCTGTAGGCGGCCTGCCAGGTGCCGGCGGTGATCGGCGCTCCGCCGTCGAAGCTGTAGTAGCCCAGTTCGCCATGCAGGCCGGTGGGTTTGATCTGGCGCAGGGTCCGGGCAGGCCAGGTGAACGGCAGCAGGTCGCCCTCCTGGTTCATCGCCGCCCAGCGCGCCCAGGCGCCTTCGAAGAAGTCCAGGTAGGCGGCGCTGTGGATGCGCAGCAGTGGCGCTCGGCCGAAATCGGTCGGGCCAACGACCGGACCGAGATCGCGGTGCTGGACGCGGGCAAGCACATGGTCGGCGCGAGAGGGCATCTCGAAGCACGGCATCAGCTTGCCGTCGATCAGCTCGCAGCGGCCGTGGTGCAGGCGATGGTCATCGGAATAGATCGTCAGCATTTTTTGTTCTCTGGGAAGGTGACTGGCGTAGGTCCATTGTGGTGGCCGGGCCAGATCGGGAGAACGTTGCAAACGGCCAAAAGGGGATCGATATGGCCAACGGGCGGTTGTGCGGGCCGCTACCGACTACCCGCGATAATGACTGGGCGCCACGCCGCTCCAGCGCTGAAAGGCATGGCGGAAGCTGGCCGTCTCGCTGAACCCCAGGGTTTCTGCGATCCGGTAGATCGGCATCTGGTCTTCGGCGAGCAACTGCTTGGCTCGTTCGAAGCGCAGCTCATCGAGCAGCTGTTGATAACTGCTGCCCAAGGCCTGCAGGTGCCGGCGCAGGGTGCGCGACGAGCAGTTCATCTGCCGTGCCAGGCCTTCGAGCCCCGGCGCGGCGTCGAGTTGCTGCATCAGCAGTTGGCGAATGCGCCCCAGCCACGCCTGGCGCCCGGTAAACTCGAGGTTCAGGTGCCGGCAGCGCTCGGCCATGGCCTTGTGGGTAATCGGGTCGGCCAGCGGCAGTGGCATGTCGAGCCAGCGCCGTTCGAAGGCAAAGGCGTTGTCCCGTGATTCGAACCCCAGCGGGCACTGGAATGCACCGGCGTAGAGCGGGTGATAGCCCGGGCGGGCGTGTTCGAAGCGTGCCGCCAGCAGCGGCAGCGGACGACCCAGCAGGTCGTCGCAGATGACCTTCAGCGAGACCAGGCAGAATTCGGCATTGAAGGCCGCCAGCGCCGGGCTTTCGTGGGAATCGCTGGCGCTCAGCCATACGCGCTGGCCGTCATCGACCAGGCGCAGCTGGAAGATTGTTCCCAGCAGTGCCGGATAGCGCAGCGCCAGGCGCAGGGCGTCACCCAAAGTGGCACTCGAGAGCAGGGCGTAACCGAGCATGCCGTAGCACGACACATGCATCCGTCGGCCCAGCTCCAGGCCGATCTCTTCGCGTCGGGCCACGGCATTGGCGCACACCTGCAATTCCTGCTGGGTGGTGATGCGCGCATCGGGATGGCCCAGGTCTGCCGGGCCTATGCCGCTGCCGGCCAGCAACTGCGAGGCGGTGCAGCCCTCTTCCTGGAAGACGTTGAGAATCAACGAAACCGCGTTGAGGGTGGTGAGGTGGCTGTGCAGCATGCCTGGCATCCCATGGGGTGAGAAGCTTTGACCAGCAAGTTGTGTGCCGGTGGCGCGTGTGGGCGGGCTGCGCATAAAAAAAGGGCCCGGAGCGTGCGCTCGGGCCCTTGAAAGGTTGAGAGGTGTCTAGTCCCTCGACCTGGTGAGACAGGTTGCAGCGGTCGGGTTACGCCTTCAGCGGAACCAGACGTGGAGCGATCATGTTTTCCGGACGCAGGATGTCGTTGAGCATCGCTTCGTCCAGCAGCTTCTCTTCACGCACCAGTTCCAGAACACCGCGGCCGGTTTCCAGGGCGACGCGGGCGATACGGGTGGCGTTTTCATAGCCGATGTACGGGTTCAGGGCGGTGACCAGGCCGATCGAGTGCTCGACCAGTTCACGGCAGCGCTGTTCGTTGGCGGTGATGCCGACGATGCAGTGTTCGCGCAGCATGTCCATGGCGCGTTGCAGCAGGCGGATCGAGTCGAAGATCTTGTAGGCGATCAGCGGCTCCATCACGTTCAACTGCAGCTGGCCACCTTCGGCGGCGACAGTCAGGGCCAGGTCGTTGCCCATGATGGCAAAGGCCACCTGGTTGACCGCTTCCGGGATAACCGGGTTGACCTTGCCTGGCATGATCGAGCTGCCTGGCTGGCGCGCCGGCAGGTTGATCTCGTTGATGCCGGTGCGCGGGCCGCTGGACAGCAGGCGCAGGTCGTTGCAGATCTTCGACAGCTTGACCGCGGTACGCTTGAGCATGCCGGAGAACAGCACGAAGGCGCCCATGTCGGAGGTGGCTTCGATCAGGTCGGCAGCGGGTACCAGCGGCTGGCCGCTGATGGTCGCCAGGCGCTGTACGGCCAGGGCCTGGTAGCCCGGGTCGGCGTTGATGCCGGTGCCGATGGCGGTACCGCCCAGGTTGATTTCGGTGAGCAGTTCCGGTGCCAGCGAACGCAGACGGTTGAGGTCTTCGGTCATGGTGGTGGCGAAGGCGCGGAATTCCTGGCCCAGGGTCATCGGCACGGCGTCCTGCAGCTGGGTGCGGCCCATCTTCAGTACGTGGCTGAATTCCTCACCCTTGGCAGCGAAGGCCTGGATCAGGCTGTCGAGGCTGGCCAGCAGGGCGTCGTGGCCCAGCAGCAGGCCCAGGCGGATGGCAGTCGGGTAGGCGTCGTTGGTCGACTGCGCCATGTTCACATCGTTGTTGGGGTGCAGGTACTGGTACTCACCCTTCTGGTGACCCATGGCCTCCAGCGCGATGTTGGCGATGACTTCGTTGGCGTTCATGTTGGTCGAAGTACCAGCACCGCCCTGGATCATGTCCACCACGAACTGCTCGTGGTAGTCACCGCGGATCAGGCGGGCACAAGCCTCGCTGATGGCGGCGTGCTTGGCATCGCTCAGGTGCCCCAGCTCGCGGTTGGCGTCGGCAGCAGCCTGCTTGACCATCGCCAGGCCGACTACCAGTTTCGGGTAGTGCGACAGCGGAACGCCGGAGAGGTGGAAGTTGTTGGCAGCGCGCAGGGTCTGGATGCCGTAGTAGGCATCGGCAGGGACTTCAAGGGTACCAAGCAGGTCTTTTTCGACGCGGAACGATGCAGCGGAGGACATGACGGATATCATCTCGATTTAAACCCGGCACCAGCCGGAATGCCGCCAATCCTAGGCCTCGGCAGATTTTGCGGCCAATGCTGTTAGGCGCTAACCTATGCACAAACGGCATACGGTTTGATGTGACGCCGATTGACAATCGAGCGTGTTCCATTTTGGTGCACGCCTGCGGAGCTTCTCGATGAACCTTGAAAGCAAGTGGCTGGAAGACTTCAGTGCCCTGGCCTCGACACGCAGTTTTTCCCAGGCGGCCGAGCGCCGCTTCGTGACCCAGCCCGCCTTCAGCCGACGCATACGCAGCCTCGAGGCAGCGCTCGGTCTGACCCTGGTGAATCGTTCCCGCACACCCATAGAACTGACCGAGGCGGGTCAGCTGTTTCTCGTCACCGCGCGTACAGTTGTCGACCAGTTGGGCGAAGTTCTCCGCCATTTGCATCACCTCGAGGGCGGCCAGGGCGAAGTGGTCCAGGTCGCCGCGGCGCACTCGCTGGCGTCCGGCTTTTTCCCGCGCTGGGTGGCGCAGTTGCGCAACGACGGCATGAACATCGCCACCCGTCTGGTGGCCACCAACGTTGGCGACGCGGTGCATGCCTTGCGGGAGGGAGGCTGCGACCTGATGCTGGCCTTCTACGATCCTGACGCCGCCCTGCAGATGGATGCCGAGATCTTCCCGTCGCTGCACATGGGCACCACCGAAATGCTCCCGGTCTGCGCGGTGGGTGGCGACGGCAAGCCGCTGTTCGACCTCGAAGGCGAGGGCAGTGTGCCGCTTCTGGCCTACAGCGCAGGGGCATTCCTGGGCCGGTCGGTGAACCTGTTGTTGCGCCAGCGCAACCTGCGCTACACCACGGTGTACGAGACGGCGATGGCCGACAGTCTCAAGAGCATGGCGCTCGAAGGGATGGGCATCGCCTGGGTGCCGCGTCTGTCGATGCGCGGTGAACTGGAGCGCGGCGAACTGGTGATCTGTGGTGGCAGCCAATGGCACGTGCCGCTGGAAATCCGTCTCTACCGCTGCGCCCTGGTGCGCAAGGCGAATGTGCGCCTGCTGTGGCGCAAGCTCGAGGGCGGCGGCATGCCGGGCGCAGTTGACTCGAAAGTCAGTCAAGGCCCCGAAAAATAAGGGCGACAGTTGGTCGCCGGGGTGCCTTTAACGCGCCGCGTTACGGTATACTGCGCGGCCCCTTGACCGGATGCGTTTCCGGTCGTGATCAGCAAACAAGCCACGCCGGTCGTCCCGCGTGGCTTGTTGTTTTTTGACGGCGCCCAAGGGCGCACAAGCGAAGAGGCTCGACGATGAGTGCACTGGTTGGCGTGATCATGGGCTCCAAGTCCGATTGGTCCACCCTTAGCCACACCGCCGATATGCTGGAAAAACTCGGCATTCCCTACGAGGTGAAGGTGGTGTCCGCCCACCGGACCCCGGACCTGCTGTTCCAGTACGCCGACGAGGCCGAAGGCCGCGGCATCGAGGTGATCATCGCCGGCGCCGGCGGTGCTGCGCACCTGCCGGGCATGTGTGCCGCCAAGACCCACCTGCCGGTGCTGGGCGTGCCGGTGCAGTCGTCGATGCTGTCGGGTGTCGATTCGCTGCTGTCGATCGTGCAGATGCCGGCCGGCATCCCGGTCGCCACCCTGGCCATCGGCAAGGCCGGGGCGATCAACGCCGCACTGCTGTCGGCGAGCATCCTGGGCGCCAAGTACCCGCAGTATCATGCGGCGCTCAAGCAGTTCCGCACGGAGCAGACCGAAACCGTGCTGGACAACCCGGACCCACGCCAGGCTTGAGGCTGACGACATGAAGATCGGTGTAATCGGTGGCGGCCAGTTGGGTCGCATGCTGGCCCTGGCGGGGACTCCGCTGGGCATGAACTTCGCCTTCCTCGACCCTGCGCCGGACGCCTGTGCAGCGCCGCTGGGCGAGCACCTGCGGGCCGACTACGGCGACCAGGACCACCTGCGCCAGCTGGCCGACGAAGTCGACCTGGTGACCTTCGAGTTCGAAAGCGTCCCGGCCGAGACCGTGGCCTTCCTCTCGCAGTTCGTGCCGGTCTACCCGAGCGCCGAAGCCCTGCGCATCGCGCGCGACCGCCTGTTCGAGAAGAGCATGTTCCGCGACCTGGGGATCCCGACCCCGGCCTTCGCCGACATCCTCTCGCAGGACGACCTCGACGCCGCCGTGGCCAGCATCGGCCTGCCGGCCGTGCTCAAGACCCGCACCCTGGGTTACGACGGCAAGGGCCAGAAGGTCCTGCGCACCCCAGAAGACGTGGTCGATACCTTCGCCGAGCTGGGCAGCGTCCCTTGCCTGCTCGAAGGCTTCGTGCCATTCACCGGCGAAGTGTCGCTGGTTGCCGTGCGCGCCCGCGACGGCGAGACGCGCTTCTACCCGCTGGTGCACAACACCCACGACAGTGGCATCCTGCGCCTGTCGGTGGCGAGCGCCGCGCATCCGCTGCAGGCGTTGGCCGAAGACTACGTAGGCCGGGTGCTGCACAAGCTCGACTACGTCGGCGTGATGGCTTTCGAATTCTTCGAGGTCGACGGTGGCCTCAAGGCCAACGAAATCGCGCCGCGGGTGCACAACTCCGGGCACTGGACCATCGAAGGCGCCGAGTGCAGCCAGTTCGAGAACCACCTGCGGGCAGTCGCCGGCCTGCCGCTGGGCTCGACCGCCAAGGTCGGCGAGAGCGCCATGCTCAACTTCATCGGCGAAGTGCCGGCGGTGGACAAGGTCGTGGCCATCGACGACTGCCACCTGCATCACTATGGCAAGGCGTTCAAGGTGGGCCGCAAGGTCGGTCACGCCACCCTGCGCTGCAAGGACATGGCCACCCTCGAGGCCAAGATCGCCGAAGTAGAGGCGTTGATCGCCGGCTGATCGAACTTCTGCCCGCTGCGTGCCCTCTGACATGGCAACACGCCAAAGCGCTGTCTAGGCTTTGGCGTGTTCCATCTTCACTGCAGAGGGATTGCCATGGGCATCATCGGAACCATCTTCATCGGCCTGATCGTCGGCTTGCTGGCGCGTTTCCTGAAACCCGGGGACGACAGCATGGGCTGGATCATGACCATCCTCCTCGGCATCGCCGGCTCGCTGGTCGCCACCTACGGCGGACAGGCCCTGGGGATCTACCAGGCCGGGCAGGCTGCGGGCTTCTTCGGTGCCCTGGTCGGTGCCATCGTGCTGCTGGTGATCTACGGATTCATCAAGAAGCGCTGAACACAGGCTAGAATGCGCGGCAATTCACTTGAGTTGCCGAGCATTGCCATGCGTGCGTTCTTCCTCCTTCCCCTGTTGCTGGCCAGCGCCCTGGCCCATGCCGAGCTGCGCGAAACCGACTGGCTGGAGCTGATGCCCAAGTCGGACCAGAAGGCCCTCGAGCAGATGCCCGAGATCGACCACAACTCCCCCGAAGCCATGGGCACCTTCACCGCCAAGGGCGGCCTGAAGCAGAGCAAGGGCCTGCCGGCGGTGATGTATTCGACCAAGACCGTGGCGGCCATGAACGGCAAGCAGATCCGCCTGGGCGGTTACCCGGTGCCGCTGGAGAGCGATGCCAAGGGCAACAGCACGCTGTTCTTCCTCGTGCCCTATCCGGGCGCCTGTATCCACGTGCCGCCGCCGCCGCCGAACCAGCTGGTGCTGGTGCGTTACCCGAAGGGCTTGAAGATCGCCGATATCTACACGCCGCTGTGGGTGACCGGGACGCTGAAGATCGAGAAGGTCAGCAACGACCTGGCCGATGCCGCCTATGCACTGGAAGCGGGCAAGGTGAGGGTGGTCGAGGACGCCGATCTGTGAGCCCGACCCGGTTCTTGTAGGCGCGGGGCAAGCCCGCTCCTACAGGGGCTGCGGTGTCCTGTCGAATCAGAGCGCTTCGTGGCCAATCACCACCCGCAGCACGTGGCTGGCTCCAGGCTTGAGCTCCACCACGTCATCCCACACATTCGCCGTCTCCACGCACAGCATCCGCTGCCAGCCATCGTCGGCCATGTCGGGCAAATCGCGGGCGCGTTCGGTCCAGGGGTTCCAGATCACCGCGCTGCGTGAGCCGGTGGCGTGCAGGGTGATGCGCCGCTTCCATTGCGGATCGACGATCGTCAGGTGTTCGGGAGCGTTCAGGTAGATGCGGTCGGTTTCGCCGGCGAAGTCCAGTGGCCCTTGCTGGGTGCGCTGCTCCCAATTCTCCAGGGTCTCGATGTAAGGCAGACCCTCGACGCCTTCCACCTGCACCTGGCGCACGTCGCTGACGGCAAAATAGCTATGCAGTGCCTGACTGAGCGTGACGCTGGCATCGTCCAGGTTGCGGCTGCAAAGCGAGACCTGCAAGTGCTCGCCCAGCTCGACCACCAGGCGTAGCTCGACCTTGTGTGGCCAGCCGGGCAGTTGGCCCTGAGCCTCGGGCAGGTCGAACTCGATACGCAGGTTTTCACCGACTTCCTCGACACCAAGCAACTGCCAGTCACGCCCGCGCACCAGGCCGTGGGCGGGTGCCTCACTGCCGTGATACATGGCCTTGACCGAGTCGGGGTTGCGCTGGAAGTTGCTGAACCAAGGCCAGCAAACCGGCACGCCCGCGCGTACCGACTTGCCCTGGCGCAAGATGGCCTGGTCGCTGAGCCACAGTACGGGTTCTTCGCCGATACGCTGGTAGCTGAGGATCTGCGCGCCCTGCTGGGCAATCAGGAGTTCGGCGTGCTGGCTGGTGATGCGCCAGCAGTTGAGTTCGCCATGTTGCTCGGTGTCGACCTTGAAGGTAGCCATGCGCTCGTCTCGTGGATTGCAGGTGAGGCCGTTGGACCTCGAAGCCTGCAACGAGTTTACCGCGCGCCAGGCTCAGCGACGAGGGACAGAGCGGGTGCGGCCACTGCCGTCGATGGCCACGAAGACGAACACCGCTTCGGTGACCTTGCGCCATTCGCTCGACAGCGGGTCGTCGCTCCAGACTTCGACCATCATCTGGATCGAGCTGCGGCCGATCTCCAGGGTCTGGGTGTAGAACGACAGTTGCGCGCCCACGGCCACCGGCACCAGGAAGGCCATGCGGTCGATCGCAACAGTGGCGACGCGGCCACCGGCGACACGGCTGGCCATGGCGGTGCCGGCCAGGTCCATCTGGGCGACCAGCCAGCCGCCGAAGATGTCACCGAAGCCGTTGGTTTCACGCGGCAGGGCGGTGATCTGAAGGGCCAGGTCGCCCTGCGGGATAGGATCTTCTTGTTCGAGCTCAATCATGTCGTGGGGCCTCTGACCCGTGACGCTTCGTTGGTTGGCGCGGTGACGGACGCCCTGAAAAACGATTCAGCCGGAAACATACTACGCTGATTTCGCTGCGGTTGGCGGCCAAAGGGAAACTCTGCGAAACCGCCTGCACATAAAGACCGGCGTTTTCGCACAACATCCCACATCGTAAGCAACCTTTTCCTACGAAGAGCGCAGTATATAGACGCTATCGATCAGCGACGACCGCACATTGGTGAATATCTGTAGCGTTTTTGTACCTCTATGAGCCATGCGCGGCAATTTGGTATCTTGCCCACTCCCGCGCCACAAGCCGCAGCACAAGCGGCCTGCCTACAAGAGACGATCCATGACCTCCGTGCCGAGCAGTATCGAGCAGCCCTCGCGGCCGCTGACCCGCAGTGACTACAAGACCCTCTCACTGTCCGCCCTGGGCGGAGCCCTGGAGTTCTACGACTTCATCATCTTCGTGTTCTTCGCCACGGTGGTGGGCAAGCTGTTCTTCCCCGCCGACATGCCCGAATGGCTGCGCCTGATGCAGACCTTCGGCATCTTTGCCGCAGGTTACCTGGCGCGCCCGCTGGGCGGCATCATCATGGCCCACTTCGGTGACCTGCTCGGGCGCAAGAAGATGTTCACCCTGAGCATCTTCATGATGGCGCTGCCGACCCTGATCATGGGCCTGTTGCCGACTTATGCACAGGTCGGCCTGTGGGCGCCGATCCTGCTGCTGTTGATGCGGGTGGTGCAGGGCGCCGCCATCGGTGGCGAGGTGCCGGGCGCCTGGGTGTTCGTGTCCGAGCACGTGCCGGCGCGCAACACCGGCTATGCCTGCGGCACCCTGACTGCAGGCCTGACCGCCGGGATCCTGCTGGGCTCGCTGGTGGCGACCCTGATCAACACGGTCTACAGCCCTGAAGAAGTGGCCGACTATGCCTGGCGGATTCCCTTCCTGCTCGGCGGTGTGTTCGGCCTGTTCGCCGTGTACCTGCGTCGCTGGCTGCACGAAACCCCGGTGTTCGCCGAAATGCAGCAGCGCAAGGCGCTGGCCGAGGAGCTGCCGCTGCGCGCGGTGCTGCGCGACCACCGTGGCGCGATCATCCTGTCGATGCTGCTGACCTGGCTGTTGTCGGCGGGCATCGTGGTGGTGATCCTGATGACTCCGGCGTTACTGCAGAGCCTCTATCACGTCAGTCCCACCGACTCGCTCAAGGCCAACAGCCTGGCCATCGTCCTGCTCAGCGTGGGGTGCATCGGCGCTGGCAGCCTGGCCGACCGCTTCGGCGCGGGCCGCGTGTTCGTGATCGGCAGCCTGGCGCTGCTGGCCTCGTCGTGGGCGTTCTACCACAGCCTGCCGACCCGGCCCGACCTGCTGTTCCCGCTGTACGCCATTACCGGTCTGTTCGTCGGCCTGGTAGGAGCGGTGCCCTATGTGATGGTCAAGGCGTTCCCCGCCGTGGTGCGCTTCAGTGGGCTGTCGTTCTCCTACAACGTCGCCTATGCCATCTTCGGTGGGCTGACGCCGATGGTGGTGACGGCGTTGCTCAAGTTCAGCCCGATGGCGCCGGCCTACTATGTGGCCGGCCTTTGCGCCGTGGGCTTTGGCGTAGGCCTGTACCTGCTGGTCAACAAGCGCTGACCTGACCGACGCCGCAGTGGTTGTTGCGAGAGCGCCGCATCGCGTCCCTCTCGCAATGGCAGGGCGCGTCTCCCCTAGCAATGATGGCCTTTCATCCATTTGTCATAATTGGGTCATATCGTGTTCATGCGGCCTGCAGATACTGGGCCCCGTTCCATCCAACACACCCAATATTCCTGCTAGGAGCAAGGCATGAAACTGAAGCGTTTGATGGCGGCCCTCACCTTTGCCGCCGCTGGCGTCGCTGCCGCCAACGCGGTCGCCGCTGTCGACCCTGCTATCCCGACCTACACCAAGACCACTGGCGTATCGGGCAACCTCTCCAGCGTCGGTTCCGACACTCTCGCGAACCTGATGACTCTGTGGGCCGAGGCCTACAAGAAGGAATATCCGAACGTAAACATCCAGATCCAGGCTGCCGGTTCTTCCACCGCGCCGCCCGCGCTGACCGAGGGTACCGCCAACCTCGGCCCGATGAGCCGCAAGATGAAGGACGTCGAGCTGCAGGCCTTCGAGCAGAAGTACGGCTACAAGCCGACCGCCATCCCGGTCGCCGTCGACGCCCTGGCCGTGTTCGTGCACAAGGATAACCCGATCAAGGGCCTGACCATGGCTCAGGTCGACGCCATCTTCTCCTCCACCCGCCTGTGCGGTGGCAAGGCCGAGATCAAGACCTGGGGCGACGTCGGCGTGACCGGCGATCTGGCCAACAAGCCGATCCAGCTGTTCGGCCGCAACTCGGTGTCGGGCACCTACGGCTACTTCAAGGAAGAAGCCCTGTGCAAAGGCGACTTCAAGCCTAACGTCAACGAACAGCCTGGCTCGGCCTCGGTCGTACAGTCGATCAGCTCCTCGCTGAACGGCATTGGCTACTCGGGCATCGGCTACAAGACCGCCAGCGTCAAGACCGTAGCCCTGGCCAAGAAGGAAGGCGGCGAGTTCATCGAAGACAACGAAGCCAACGCCCTGAACGGCACCTACCCGCTGTCCCGCTTCCTGTACGTCTACGTCAACAAGGCACCGAACAAGCCTCTGGCCCCGCTGGAAGCCGAGTTCGTGAAACTGGTCCTGTCGCAGGCAGGCCAGCAGGTCGTGGTGAAGGATGGCTACATCCCGCTGCCGGCCAAAGTGGTCGAGAAGACCCTGGGTGACCTGGGCCTGTCCCACAAGTAAGCAGTGTTACCCGGAAGGGGGCGGCCACAGGGCTGGCCCCTTCCATGACTTTCCCCAGTCCGAAGCCAGGTCCCCTGAGCGGCGGGCTTTGTCGCGTCACTGTACTGTCATGTTTCTGTCATACGGGACCGCTAGGGTGTGCGCATGAATGATCTGGCCAATTCCACAATGACCCCGAACTCCCCTCCCGTGCGCATTGATTTCAATACGCCCGAGCTGCAACGCAAGCGCCGCCTGCGCGTGTTGAAGGACCGCCTGACCCGCTGGTATGTCCTGGTGGGCGGGCTTGCCGTACTGGCAGCCATCACCCTGATCTTCTTCTACCTGGCCTACGTGGTGCTGCCGCTGTTCCAGGGCGCCGAGCTGACCAGCAAGAAAGCCCTGGAGCCGACCTGGCTGCAACAGGATGCCGGCAAGCCGCTGATGATCGCCCTCGAGGAGCAGAACCTCGTGGGCATGCGCGTTTCCGACAAGGGCCAGGCGCTGTTCTTCGACACCCGCAGCGGTGCCGAACTCAAGCGCGTCGACCTGCCTTTGCCGGCAGGTGCCACGGTCAGTTCGATCGGTACCGACCAGCCGGGCAGCCCGCTGGTGGTGCTGGGGTTGTCCAATGGCCAGGCGCTGGTGTTCCACCACACCTACAAGATCACCTACCCGGACAACAAGAAGACCATCAATGCGGGTATCGACTACCCCTATGGCCAGGAGCCGTTCCTGCTCGACGAACAGGGCCGTGCGCTGGAGCATGTGAGCGTCAACCTCAATGGCGACACCCTGTTGCTGGCCGGCTCCACCGGCGCGCAACTGCAGGTGATGGAGCTGTCGCGCACTGAGAACATGATGACCGGCGACGTCACCACCGAGCAGAACCGCATCGCTCTGCCACAGATGACCCAGACGGTGAAGAACATCTTCATCGACCCGCGCCAGCAGTGGCTGTACGTGGTCAACGGACGCGCCACCGCCGATGTCTTCAGCCTGCGCGACAAGAGCCTCAACGGTCGCTACAAGCTGCTCGAGGACGGCAACGCCGAGATCACCGCCAGTGGCCAGCTGGTGGGTGGTATCTCGCTGATCTTCGGTGACTCCAAGGGCGGGCTGAGCCAGTGGTTCATGGCCCGCGACCCGGATGGCGAGTCGCGCTTCAAACTGATCCGCAGCTTCCAGCTGGGCAAGGCGCCCATCGCCCAGATCGATGCCGAGGAGCGTCGCAAGGGCTTCATTGCCCTGGACAGCGAAGGCAAGCTCGGGGTGTTCCACAGCACCGCGCACCGCACCCTGCTGGTCGAGCCGGTCGCCGAGGGCGCCGGTGTGCTGGCCCTGTCGCCGCGCGCCAACCGCATCATGATCGAGCAAGGCGGCAAGCTGCTGCCGCTGAGCCTGCGCAACCCGCACCCTGAAGTGTCCTTCAGTGCGCTGTGGGGCAAGGTCTGGTACGAGAACTACGACGAACCCAAGTACGTCTGGCAGTCCACTGCTTCGAACACCGACTTCGAGCCCAAGCTGAGCCTCTCGCCGCTGACCTTCGGTACGCTCAAGGCCGCGTTCTACGCGATGATCCTCGCAGCGCCGCTGGCGATCGCCGCAGCTATCTACACCGCCTATTTCATGGCACCGGGCATGCGCCGCAAGGTCAAGCCGGTGATCGAGCTGATGGAGGCGATGCCGACGGTGATCCTCGGCTTCTTCGCCGGCCTGTTCCTGGCGCCGTATCTCGAAGGCCACCTGCCAGGGGTGTTCAGCCTGCTGCTGATCCTGCCGATCGGCATCCTGGTGGCGGGTTTCGCGTGGAGCCGCCTGCCGGAGTCGATCCGCCTGCGCATCCCGGATGGCTGGGAGGCGGCGATCCTGATCCCGGTGATCCTGGCGATCGGCTGGTTCGCCCTGTACATGAGCCCGTACCTGGAAAGCTGGTTCTTCGGCGGCGACATGCGCCTGTGGATCAGCCACGACCTGAAAATCACCTACGACCAGCGCAACGCCCTGGTGGTCGGTATTGCCATGGGCTTCGCGGTCATCCCGAACATCTATTCGATTGCCGAAGACGCCGTGTTCAGTGTGCCGCGCAGTCTCACGCTGGGCTCGCTGGCGCTGGGTGCGACGCCCTGGCAGACCCTGACCCGCGTGGTCATCCTCACCGCCAGCCCGGGTATCTTCTCGGCGCTGATGATCGGCATGGGCCGGGCGGTGGGCGAGACCATGATCGTGCTGATGGCCACCGGCAACACCCCGGTGATGGAGCTGAACCTGTTCGAGGGCATGCGCACCCTGGCGGCCAACGTGGCCGTGGAAATGCCCGAATCGGAAGTCGGCGGCAGCCACTATCGTGTGCTGTTCCTCGCCGCCCTCGTGCTGCTGATGTTCACCTTCATCATGAACACCTTGGCCGAGCTGATTCGCCAGCGTCTGCGCAAGAAATACTCGTCGCTTTGATAGAAAGGTAGAGATCCGTGAAAAAGGATTCCCTCAGCAGCTGGTTCAAGAGCGGTGCGCCCGGCGTGTGGATCAGCGGTGGCGCGGTCGCCATGGCGGTGATCATGACCGTCGGCCTGCTCGCCGTGATCGCTGTTCGCGGCCTGGGCCACTTCTGGCCGGCCGACCTGGTCCAGGCCACCTACAAGGTGCCTGGCCAGGCCGATCATGTGATCGTCGGCGAAGTGGTACAGAAGGAAGAAGTACCCCGCGAGCGCCTCAAGAGCGCCGGCCTGCCGGTGCCTGACCAAGGCCCCGAGTTCATGACCCGGGAGCTGGTCAAGGTCGGCAACCGCGACCTCAATGGCAGCGACTTCACCTGGCTGGTCGGCGAGTGGCTGGTGGACCAGCGCAAGCCCGCCGACCTGATCGCCCTGGAGCGCCGCGAGTGGGGCAACTTCTACGGCTACCTGGTCAGCGTCAAGGAAGAGGGCCGTGTGGTCGCCGAAGGCCCCAGCGCCTGGAATGAACTGCAAAATCGTCTCAAGCGCGCCAGCGACCTGAATGATCAACTGGTATCGCTCGAGAAGAAAGACATCGGCTCGATCAACCACGGCCTCGAGCGCCTGCGCCTGCACAGCCGCAAGCTGGAGTTGCAGGGCAAGCTGGATGCCGCAGCCCAGGCCGATATCGAGTCTGAACGCGCCGAGCTGAACAGCCGCTACAAGACCATCGAGGATCGCCTGACCGGCCTGCACCAGGCCTTCGCCCGTGACAGCCTGGTGGCGCGTGATGCCAACGGCCGCCAGGTTGAGATCAACCTGAGCAAGGTGGTGCATGCCATCCAGCCGAACGGCATGTCGGCGATGACCAAGATGGGCGCCTACTTCAGCAAGGTCTGGGAATTCCTCAGTGACGACCCGCGCGAGGCCAACACCGAGGGCGGGATCTTCCCGGCGATCTTCGGTACCGTGATGATGACCCTGATCATGGCCGTGATCGTCACTCCGTTCGGTGTGCTGGCAGCGGTGTACCTGCGTGAATACGCCAGGCAAGGGCCGGTGACCCGGCTGATCCGCATCGCGGTGAACAACCTGGCCGGCGTTCCGGCGATCGTCTACGGCGTGTTTGGCCTGGGCTTCTTCGTCTATGTGCTGGGGGGCTCGATCGACCGGCTGTTCTTCCCCGAGTCGCTGCCGGCGCCGACCCTGGGCACGCCCGGGCTGCTGTGGGCGTCGCTGACCCTGGCGCTGCTGGCCGTGCCGGTGGTGATCGTCGCCACCGAGGAAGGCCTGGCGCGGATCCCGCGGACCGTGCGCGAAGGTTCGCTGGCGCTCGGGGCGACCAAGGCCGAGACGCTGTGGAAGATCGTCCTGCCGATGGCCAGCCCGGCCATGATGACCGGCATGATCCTGGCCGTGGCCCGCGCCGCAGGCGAGGTGGCGCCGCTGATGCTGGTGGGTGTGGTGAAACTGGCGCCATCGCTGCCGGTGGATGGCAACTACCCTTACCTGCACCTTGACCAGAAGATCATGCACCTGGGCTTCCACATCTACGACGTCGGCTTCCAGAGCCCCAACGTCGAAGCCGCACGGCCGCTGGTGTACGCCACGGCGCTGTTGCTGGTGCTGGTAATCGCGACCCTCAACCTCTCGGCGGTGTGGATCCGTAACCACCTGCGCGAGAAGTACAAGGCGCTCGACAGCTGATCCTGACTGGGCAGCCTTTTGAAACGAATTGATAGCGTATGGAGTTGACCATGCAGCACGAATCCCACTCCCACGGCATCGATATGTCGGCCCTGGGTCGCGACAAGCAGAGCCTGCGCCTGGCCGAAGAAACCGTGGCCATCGAAGTGCCCGGCCTGTCGCTGTTCTACGGCGACAAGCAGGCACTGTTCGATGTGCAGATGAACATCCCCAAGCAGCGCGTGACTGCCTTCATCGGCCCGTCCGGCTGCGGCAAGTCGACCCTGCTGCGCACCTTCAACCGCATGAACGACCTGGTCGATGGCTGCCGGGTGGAAGGCGCCATCAACCTGTACGGCAACAACATCTACCGCAAGGGCGAGGACGTGGCCGAGCTGCGTCGCCGCGTGGGCATGGTGTTCCAGAAGCCCAACCCGTTCCCCAAGACCATCTACGAAAACGTGGTCTATGGCCTGCGTATCCAGGGCATCAACAAGAAGCGCGTGCTCGACGAGGCGGTGGAGTGGGCGCTCAAGGGCGCAGCGCTGTGGGACGAGGTCAAGGACCGCCTGCACGACTCGGCACTGGGCCTGTCCGGTGGTCAGCAGCAGCGCCTGGTGATCGCCCGTACCATCGCGGTCGAGCCTGAAGTCCTGCTGCTCGACGAGCCTTGCTCGGCGCTGGACCCGATCTCGACGCTGAAGGTCGAAGAGTTGATCTACGAGCTGAAGTCCAAGTACACCATCGTCATCGTCACCCACAACATGCAGCAGGCGGCGCGCGTCTCGGACTACACCGCCTTCATGTACATGGGCAAGCTGATCGAGTTCGGTGATACCGACACGCTGTTCACCAACCCGGCGAAGAAGCAGACCGAAGACTACATTACCGGGCGTTACGGCTAGCAGCGCGGTGGTTTGGCGCCCCGACAAGCCCGCTCCTACAGGATTCAGGGATCAAAGAACGATGATCAACAAAGAAAGCCTTACCCACCACATCTCCCAGCAGTTCAACGCCGAGCTCGAGGAAGTGCGCAGCCACCTGCTGGCGATGGGTGGGCTGGTGGAGAAGCAGGTCAACGACGCAGTCACCGCGCTGATCGAGGCCGATTCGGGCCTGGCCCAGCAAGTGCGCGAAGTCGATGAGCAGATCAACCAGATGGAGCGCAACATCGATGAGGAGTGCGTACGTATCCTCGCCCGTCGCCAGCCGGCGGCGTCGGACCTGCGCCTGATCATCAGCATCTCCAAGTCGGTGATCGACCTGGAGCGCATCGGCGACGAATCGACCAAGATCGCCCGTCGCGCCATCCAGCTGTGCGAGGAGGGCGAGTCGCCGCGTGGCTATGTAGAGGTCAGGCACATCGGTGACCAGGTGCGCAACATGGTCCGTGACGCGCTGGACGCCTTCGCCCGTTTCGATGCCGAGCTGGCGCTGTCGGTGGCGCAATACGACAAGACCATCGACCGCGAGTACAAGACCGCCCTGCGCGAGCTGGTGACCTACATGATGGAAGATCCGCGCTCGATCTCGCGGGTGCTGAGCGTCATCTGGGCGCTGCGTTCGCTGGAGCGTATCGGCGATCACGCACGCAACATTTCGGCGCTGGTGATCTACCTGGTGCGGGGTACCGACGTGCGCCACATGGGCCTCAAACGCATGAAGGCCGAGGTGGAGGGCGACATCGCCGAGATTCTCGAAAAGGCTAATGTTCCGAGCGAACCGGACGATAAGTAGTATTGCTCCCGAGCATCAACGCCCGGCCTCGTCCGGGCGTTTTCGTTTGTGGCAGATACAGCAGGCACCCGCGAACATGCTTCAGACGTCCCGGCGTGACCAGTGGTTTGGCAAATTGCCATCAGTCGGCGGTATGCTAGTCGGGATTCAAGAGGAGTATCGATGAGTAAAGTCAATGTGCTGGTCGTGGACGATGCGCCGTTCATCCGCGATCTGGTGAGGAAGTGCTTGCGCAATGCCTTCCCGGGCATGGTCATCGAAGACGCGGTCAACGGCCGCAAGGCCATGGCCATGCTGAGCAAGGAACGTTTCGACCTGGTCCTGTGCGACTGGGAGATGCCGGAGATGTCCGGCCTCGAGCTGCTGACCTGGTGCCGCCAGCAGGAAGAGATGAAAGCCCTGCAGTTCATCATGGTGACCAGCCGTGGTGACAAGGAGAACGTGATCCAGGCCATTCAGGCCGGCGTCTCCGACTTCGTCGGCAAGCCGTTCACCAATGAACAGCTGCTGACCAAGGTTAAGAAGTCCCTGACCAAGATCGGCAAGCTCGAGGCCCTGGTGGCCGGTGCGCCGGCACGGGTCAATTCGGCGTTCGCCAACGACTCGCTGAGCGCCCTGACCGGCGGCAAGCCGGAGGCTGTGAAGGTGGCGCCGACGCCTGCGCCGAGCGCCGCTGCCAAGCCACTGATCAGTGCGCCGGCGCCGCAGAGTGCTGCCGCGGCAGCCCAGTCCGGGCGCGGACAGGGGCAGTTGCGCCTGTCCAGCGGGATCCAGCCCTGCGTGATCAAGGCCCTGAGCCTCAAGGAAGCGTTGCTGGTGGTGCGCCGCAGCGCGGCCCTGCCGCAGGTGCTCGAAGGCGCGGTGCTCGACCTTGAGCAGGGCGAGAACGCCGAGGTGGCGCGGTTGAACGGCTACCTGCATGCCATCGCTGCGCTCGAGCCCAAGCCGGAGAGCGACTGGTTGCAACTGACGTTCAAGTTCGTCGACCAGGATGCGCAGAAGCTCGACTACCTGTCGCGGCTGATTGCCCGCGGGACTGCCCAGAAGCACTTCACGCCGGGCGGTTGATCCACTGCGTCCGGCCTCCAGGAGCGGCACAAGGTCGCTCCTGCAGATGTCGGGTCAGATTCGAAGCGACACGATCACCCGACCAACTGTCATTCCCCTGCCAAAACCCGCTGCTAGGCTCAAGGCATAACAACTGTCAAAAAGCCACCATCATGCGCGCCTGCCTGCTGCTGTCCCTGCTCCTGGCTTCGGCACCGGGCATGGGCATGACCCTCTACAGCACCACCGACACCTTCGGCGTAGCGTCGTACTCCTACATACCGAGCCCTGGCGCACGAGCCATGGCCCTGCGCGAGCCGATGGTCGAACGCCTCGACGATCAGGTTCGCCTGCAGCCCGAGCCCTTCGCTGCAGGCGTACGTTTTCTGGCACGTAACGACCTGTTCGCTCCGGTGGAGGTTGAGTTGCGTCTCGATGGCCTGGCCAACGCGCGTGACGGCAATGCACCGCGCATCGTCCGGCGGGTGCTGGCGCCACGCTCTACTCAAGTACTCAGTGTCGTCATGGCGCGACCGGGTGGCCAGCTCAAGTACCGGGCCAAGCTGCGCCATGCCCTGGGCGACCCCGCTCAACGGCCACAAGCCTTTCGCTACCCCTTCCCCTGGCGTGGTGGCCCGTTCCGGTTGAGCCAGGGACCCAACGGCCGCTTCAGCCATTTTGGTGCCAAGGGTCGCTATGCCATGGATATCGCCATGCCCGAGGGCACGCCGATCATTGCTGCGCGAGGAGGGGTCGTAGTCAAGGTGGAAAACCGCCAGAGCGGACGTGGCAACAACCCTTCCGGCAACTTCGTGCGCATCCTCCACGCAGACGGCACCATGGGGGTGTACCTGCACCTGATGCGGGGCTCCGTGGTGGTGGCCGAGGGGCAGCGAGTAGGGCAGGGTGAGATGCTGGGCAAGTCCGGCAACACCGGCAACAGCAGCGGGCCGCACCTGCATTTCGTGGTGCAGCGCAATGTGGGGCTGGCGCTGGAGTCGATTCCCTACCGCTTCGACCGCCCGATTGGCGGGCTACCGGACTTCACGGCAGGGAATCCTTGAACAGCGCCGTCAATCGAGCTTCAGCACCTTGGCCAGCACGATCTTCGGCCCTTTCATCTTCTTGATGATGATGCGCAGGCCTTCGACTTCCAGCACTTCCTCTTCCTCGGGCACGCGCTTGAGCGATTCATACACAAGCCCTGCCAGGGTTTCCGCTTCGATGTGATCGAGGTCCACCCCCAGCAGGCGCTCGACCTTGAACAGCGGGGTATCGCCGCGCACCAGCAGCTTGCCCGGCTGGTAGGCGAGGATGCCGCGCTCGGCCTTGCGGTGTTCGTCCTGGATGTCACCGACCAGCACTTCCAGCACGTCTTCCATGGTCAGGTAGCCGATCACCTTGCCGTCGGCTTCCTCGACCAGCACGAAGTGCGCACCGCCCTTGCGGAACTGCTCGAGCAGCTGCGACAGCGGCATGTGCCGCGACACCCGCTCGAGCGGTCGTGCCAGGTCTTCGAGGTCGATGCTTTCGGGCAGGTGATCCAGCTCGGCCAGCTCCAGCAACAGGTCCTTGATGTGCAGCAGGCCGGTGAACTCCTCGCGTTCGGCGTCGTACACCGGGTAGCGACTGAACTTGTGCCGGCGGAACATCGCCAGGATGTTCTTCAGCGGCGCCTTGGCATCGAGTACCACCATGTCCTCGCGCGAGTTGGCCCAGTCGACCACCTCCAGCTCGCCCATTTCCACGGCCGAGGCGAGCACGCGCATGCCCTGGTCGCTCGGGTCCTGGCCCCGGCTGGAGTGCAGGATCAGCTTGAGTTCCTCGCGGCTGTAGTGGTGCTCGTGGTGCGGGCCGGGCTCGCCCTGGCCAGCGATGCGCAGGATGGTGTTGGCGCTGGCATTGAGCAGGTAGATGGCCGGGTACATCAGCCAGTAGAACAGGTACAGCGGCACCGCCGTCCACAGCGACAGCAGCTCGGGCTTGCGAATCGCCCAGGACTTGGGCGCCAGCTCGCCGACCACGATGTGCAGGTAGGAGATCACGAAGAAGGCGACGAAGAACGACACGGCCTTGATCAGTTCCGGGCTGTCGACGCCCAGGTAGGCGAGCAGGGGCTCGAGCAGGTGGGCGAAGGCCGGCTCACCGACCCAGCCCAGGCCGAGCGAGGCCAGGGTGATCCCCAGCTGGCAGGCCGAGAGGTAGGCGTCGAGCTGGTTGTGCACCTTGCGCAGGATGCTGCCGCGCCAGCCGTGCAGTTCGGCGATGGACTCGACGCGGGTGGAGCGCAGCTTGACCATGGCGAACTCGGCGGCAACGAAGAAACCGTTGAGCACGACCAGGAACAAGGCAAAGAGAATCATGCCGAAATCGGCGAATACAGAGGCGAGGCTGATACCAGGGGAAGGGTCCATGATGGAGTTTTTACGGGGTCCGTCTTTGAAATAGGGAGAAAAAAAGTGCCAGCTCAAGCTGGCACGGGGGATCCAATGTAGCGGCTGGGACCGCAAAAGCAAAGGGGATGCTTGTGCGGGTGAAGATTGTCAGCCCCGGTGGGTGGCCAATTGTGCCGGCGCAAAATGACAGGTGAACGTGCTGCCATGTCCCGGCACGCTGCTGATTTCCAGCTTTGCGCGATGACGCATCAGCACGTGCTTGACGATCGCCAGGCCCAGGCCGGTGCCGCCGGTATTGGACGCACGGCTGGAGTCTACCCGGTAGAAACGCTCGGTCAGGCGTGGCAGGTGCTTGGCATCGATGCCCACGCCCGAATCCTGCACGCTCAGGTGAGCACCCTGCTCGTCGGCCCACCAGCGGATGCGGATGGTGCCTTCTTCCTGGGTGTACTTCACGGCGTTGAACACCAGGTTGGAGAAGGCGCTGCGCAGCTCCGACTCGCTGCCCTTCAGGCGCAGGCCGGCAGCGGCTTCCAGGGTGATGTGCTGGCGCTTGGGGCCGGACAGGGCCTGGGCGTCGCCCTTGATCGACTGCAGCAGGGTGTCGACTGCCACCGGCTGGTTGTCCGAGGGGTAGTCGGTGGCCTCCAGCTTGGCCAGCAACAGCAGGTCGTTGAGCAGCGTCTGCATGCGCGAGCCTTGCTGGCTCATCTGCTGCAGGGCACGGGCCCAGCGCGGGTTCACGTCCTCGACGTTGTCCAGCAGGGTTTCCAGGTAACCGGCGATCACCGTCAGCGGGGTGCGCAGTTCGTGGGAGACGTTGGCGACGAAGTCCTTGCGCATCTGCTCCAGCTGATGGATGCGGGTCACGTCGCGCACCAGCATCAGGTGCTCGTTGTTGCCGTAGCGGGTGATGTGCAGCTGCACGCGCAGGCGGTCGTTGATCGGTGAGGGGATTTCCAGCGGCTCGACGTAGTTTTCCGCTTCGAAGTATTCCTTGAAGCGGGGATGGCGGACCAGGTTGGTCACCGGTTGGCCACCATCCTGAGGGGTCTTGAAGCCCAGCAGGGTCTCGGCGGCGCGGTTCCACCACTCCAGGTTGCCGTCGCTGTCGAGCATGATCACCGCATCGCGCAGTGCCGCAGTGGACTCCTGCACCCGGTCGATCACCGCCTGCAGGCGCCCGCGCACGCGCTGGTCGCGGCGCTGCAGGTGATAGATGCTGTCGAACACTTCACCCCACAGGCCATAGCCGTCGGGCGGTGCTTCGTCGGGCTGGTGGTTGCGCAGCCAGTCGTGCAGGCGCAGCAGTTGCTTGAGCGTCCAGCCCAGGTAGAGCGCAAGGCCGATGGCCAGGCTCCAGCCATACTGGCCGCTGACCAGCCCGCCGAGCAGGCAGACGGTGATCAGCAGCAGCAGGTGGCGAATCAGGGTCGCGTGCCAGTTCTGGTTCAATTGACAGTCCTTGTACAGCGGCTTGCAGCGAAACGTGCGGGCGCGTCAGCTCTTGGTAGAGAAACGGTAGCCGGTGCCGCGGACGGTTTGTACCAGATTTTCGTAGGCTTCACCCAGCGCTTTGCGCAGGCGACGGATGTGCACGTCGACGGTGCGTTCCTCGACATAGACGTTGCCGCCCCAGACCTGGTCGAGCAACTGGCCGCGGGTGTAGGCACGTTCCTGGTGGGTCATGAAGAACTGCAGCAGGCGGTACTCGGTCGGGCCCATCTCGGCGGGCTTGCCGTCGATGGTCACGCGGTGGCTGATCGGGTCGAGCAGCAGGCCGCCGACTTCGATCGGTGCCTCGCTGTCGCTCGGGCCGGTGCGGCGCAGCACGGCCTTGAGACGGGCGACCAGTTCGCGCGGGGAGAACGGCTTGGTGATGTAGTCGTCGGCGCCGACTTCCAGGCCCTGGATCTTGTTGTCCTCTTCGCCCTTGGCGGTGAGCATGATGATCGGGATGTCCCCGGTCAGCTCGTCGCGCTTGAGGCGGCGGGCCAGCTCGATGCCGGACGTGCCGGGCAGCATCCAGTCGAGCAGGATCAGGTCCGGCTTGCGGTCGACGATGATGGCGTGGGCCTGCTGGGAGTTCTCTGCCTCGAGGCAGTCGTAGCCGGCCATTTCCAGTGCAACGGCGATCATCTCGCGAATAGGCGCTTCGTCGTCGACGATCAGGATGTTCCTGCCAACCATGCTCAAAACTCTCCCATCTATGATGTCTTGGCCCGCATTAGATAACGGAATTATTGCAGCTGTGTGACAAGGCGTTGGCCGTTCTGGCGACATTGCGTGACTGGGCTAGGCTTCACAGGGCCGCTGCGGCGGTGCGACAACCCCTTTCCTGCAACCCCATGGTGAGTCCAATGACACGACATACGCTGAGCTGGATGGCCCTTTTCACTGCGCTGGCATTGCCGGGGGTGGCGTCGGCGCACCACGCGATGGAGAAGGACGGCATGTGGGTCGACCATGCCGGCATGACCCTGTACACCTTCGACAAGGACACCGGGGGCAAGTCGATGTGCAGCGGGGAGTGCGCGACCAACTGGCCGCCGCTGCTGGTCAAGGCCGAGGACGAAGCGGCCAAGGGCAAGTGGACGGTGATCGAGCGCGACGATGGCAAGAAGCAGTGGGCCTACGATGGCAAGCCGCTGTACACCTTCATCAAGGACAAGAAGGCCGGAGACAAGACCGGTGATGGCGTGAAGGACGTCTGGCATATCGCCAAGCCCTGAAGCGTGCGCGGCCTCTGCAGGAGCGGCGAACCGTCGCTCCTGCCTTCAGCGCAACGCATAGTCCAGCACCACCCCGATGAAGATCAGCATCCCTGCCCAGTGATTGTGCAGGAACGCCTTGAAGCAGGCATCACGGTCCAGCGTGCGAGTCGACCAGAACTCCCAGGCGAAGCACGCCAGCGCGCCGAGCAGCCCCAGGTGGAACCAGCCGCCCAGCTCGAAGTGGTTGCCGGCCAGCAGCAGGCTGCCGAGCGACATCAACTGCAAGGTGAGGATGATCACCCGGTCGGCCTCGCCGAACAGGATGGCGGTGGATTTCACGCCTATCTTCAGATCGTCGTCGCGATCGACCATGGCGTAGTAGGTATCGAAGGCCACCGTCCACAGCAGGTTTGCGATGTAGAGCAGCCAGGCTGCGGCCGGCAGCTCGCCGCCCGCCGCAGTGAAGGCCATGGGAATGCCCCACGAATAGGCCGCACCCAGTACCACCTGCGGGTAGTAGGTGTAGCGCTTCATGAATGGATAGCAGAACGCCAGGGCCACCCCGCCAAACGACAGCCACACGGTGCTGGCGTTGGTGCACAGCACCAGCAGGAAACTGATCGCGGTAAGGACGGCGAACAGCACCACGGCCTCGCGCGGCTTCACCCGGCCGCTGGCCAGTGGCCGGTCGGCCGTGCGCTTGACGTGGCCGTCGACCTTGCGGTCGGCGAAGTCGTTGATCGCGCAACCCGCCGCGCGCATCAGGGCCACGCCAAGGCCGAAGATCAGCACGTTGGCCAGGGTCGGCGCGCCCTTGGCCGCGATCCACACCGCTGTCAGGGTGGGCCACAGCAGCAGGTAGATGCCGATGGGGCGGTCCAGCCGGCTGAGCTGGACGAAGTCCCAGGCCCTTGGGTGCAGGCGGTTCAGCGACTTGAGCAGGTTCAGGTACATCAGCGCGATACCTCCTTGTCTGCGTGCCACAGGGCT
Source organism: Pseudomonas sp. FA117 (assembly GCF_057370475.1). NCBI lineage: Bacteria > Pseudomonadati > Pseudomonadota > Gammaproteobacteria > Pseudomonadales > Pseudomonadaceae > Pseudomonas > Pseudomonas sp. FA117. The sequence goes on along the minus strand of NZ_CM170675.1, from coordinate 5,754,298 downwards.
GGCAGGAACACTTCGGCGACCAGCAGCGCCAGGCCATCGCGCTCGAAGCGCGAGCGCCGGCCCCAGAGGTCCGCGCCGGCAGTTTGTGCGGGCAGCCAGGCCTGTGGATAACGGCACACTTCGATGGGCTGGCGAACGAAAGCCTGGTCGCAGAACAGCAACTCGCCCAGCGAGCGGCTGCCAAGGGTTTCCAGGTCAAGGCCGCCGCGCTCCAGCGCCGCGCGGCTGGCAACGCTGCGGGCGAACACCCAGGGCTGGTCGTGACCGAGCAGGTGGACTTCCCGCACCCAGCCCTGTGCGCCGGGCGCGAGGCCCAGGGCGGCGCATTCGTCGTCGCGCAGCGCCTGCCAGCCTTCGAACAGCGGGGTCACGCGGAAATGGTCGTGGGAGAGACGGGTCAGGCGACGGGTCAGGGAGCCTTCGTCGAACAGCCAGTCGAGGGTGCGCTGGTCGAGATCGCTCGCCAGTTGTGAATACGCCAGCCACGCGACAGCGGCTGCTTGCGGGGATTCGTACGACACGTCGGTATGCTTGTTACATCCAGAGAGGCGGCGAGCTTAGCATGATTGCCGGGTTTGCTTGCATACTGCCGGCCGGGCCAGTACAAAGCCCGTCAAGAATTGCGCGGTGAGTCCTTCGCAGGTGACCCTGCGAAGAGGCCTCCAGCAGCAACACAACGCCTGACCGAGGACCCCTGATGAAGAAGTGGCAATGCATTGTCTGTGGCCTGATCTACGACGAGGCCGAGGGTTGGCCGGATGATGGAATCGCCCCAGGCACCCGCTGGGAAGATGTACCGCAGGACTGGCTGTGCCCGGATTGCGGTGTCGGCAAGAGCGACTTCGAAATGATCGCCATCGGCTGATCGACACCCCCTGTTGAAGAGGAAGCACGACATGACGTCCCCCGTGGTGATCATCGGAACCGGCCTTGCGGGCTACAACCTGGCCCGCGAGTTTCGCAAGCTCGATGGCGAAACGCCGCTGTTGCTGATCACCGCCGACGACGGTCGCTCCTACTCCAAGCCCATGCTCTCCACCGGCTTCGCCAAGAACAAAGACGCCGACGGCCTGTGCATGGCCGAGCCGGGCGCGATGGCCGAGCAGCTCAAGGCTGAGGTCCGCACCCATACCCGTATCAGTGGTATCGACCCGGGCCACAAGCGCCTGTGGATCGGCGAGGAAGCGGTGCACTACCGCGACCTGGTACTGGCCTGGGGGGCGCAGACGGTGCAGGTGCCGATCGAGGGTGACGGCGCCGACCTGGTGTTCCCGATCAACGACCTGGAGGACTACGCGCGCTTTCGCGCCGCCGCTGCGGGCAAGCAGCGTGTGCTGGTGCTGGGCGCGGGTTTGATCGGCTGCGAGTTCGCCAACGACCTGACCCTCGGCGGCTATCAGTGCGAGGTGGTGGCGCCGTGCGAGCAGGTGATGCCGACCCTGCTGCATCCGGCCGCGGCTGCTGCCGTGCAGGCCGGGCTGCAAGCGTTGGGTGTGCGCTTTCACCTGGGGCCGGTGCTGACCCGCCTGCAGCGCGCGGGTGAGGGTCTGCAGGCGCATCTGTCCGACGGCAACGTGATCGCCTGCGACCTGGTGGTCTCGGCCATCGGCCTGCGGCCGCGCACCGACCTTGCGGCCGCCGCCGGGCTGCGGATCAACCGTGGCGTGGTGGTCGATCGCCAGTTGCGCACCTCCCACGCCAATATCTACGCCCTGGGCGATTGCGCAGAGGTCGATGGCATCAACCTGCTGTATGTCATGCCGCTGATGACCTGTGCCCGGGCGCTGGCGCAAACCCTGGCGGGCAAGCCGACAGGCGTGAGCTATGGCCCCATGCCGGTCACGGTGAAGACGCCGGCGTGCCCACTGGTCGTCTCGCCTCCACCGGCGGGCCTGGAGGGCACCTGGCAGGTCGAAGGGCAGGGCGGCGACCTGAAAGTGCTGTGCTACAGCGCCGACGGCCAGTTGCTGGGCTATGCCCTTACCGGTTCGGCGGTGATGGAAAAGCTGGCGCTGAATCGACAGCTCCCGGCGCTTCTGGCGTAAACGTCACTCGATCTGTCGCCTATGTCCTGTCCTTGTGGCGACAATGGCCGCTCAGACACTGGCGCGGCCCCGGTGAGCGTGCCATTCTCACTTGCGTCTGCCGCAGATTAGAGCCTGCGGCGCCTTGAGCGCTGCTTTCGCAGGCAGCACGGCATAACAACAAAAAATCCCGTCAAAGAGGCTTCACTATGCGTAAACCAGAACTCGCCGCCGTCATTGCCGAAAAGGCTGATCTGACCAAGGAAAAGGCCAATCAGGTGCTGAATGCGATTCTCGACAGCATCACTGGCGCGCTCGACAAGGATACCGTCACCCTGGTTGGTTTCGGCACCTTCGAGAAGCGTCACCGCGGGGCGCGTACCGGCAAGAATCCACAGACCGGTCAACCGGTGAAGATCAAGGCCAGCAACACTGTCGCCTTCAAGCCTGGCAAGAACCTGCGCGACAGCGTCAACGCTCCCGCCAAACCGGCCAAGAAAGGCAAGTGATCGATTCCTGACACCCCAGTGTCATCCGAACGGGCGCCCCAGGGCGCCCGTTGTGCTTTCCGGCCGGGCGAAACATTGCTGCAAGCTGGCGTAAAAAGTTCAGGAAAAGGATAAACTGCGCGCTTCAGTCATTTTTCAATCGAGGCGCGTTGATGAAGTTTCGCTTTCTTCTCTGGGCCATGGGGCTGTTGATGGCCAGGGCCAGCCGCAACAACCCGGCTTTCCAGCAGCAACTGCGGGACAAGGACCTGGTGTTCCAGATGCAGACCCTGGACGGCAAGGTCGCCCGGCATTTCACCGTGAGTGGTGAGCGCATCAGCAGCAAGGGTGGCCTGCACCCGCAGCCGGCCTTTGCCATTGCGTTCAAGGACGCCGCGTTCGGCTTCGCCACGCTGCAGGCGGGCAACAAGCAACTGGCGTTCATGCAGGGGATTCAGGACAAGAACATCCAGATCAAGGGCAACCCGGCCCTGGTGATCTGGTTCCAGGGCCTGATGAAGTACCTCAAGCCGCGCAAGAAGAAGGGCTGATTTCCCTGCAGGTCAGTGCGGCGCCTGGAACTGTGAGGCCAGCTCGCGCAGCAGCGCTTCGGCTTCGAGCACCTTGTTCACCACCTCCTCGGCCTTGTCGCGGGTCAGGCCCAGGCGCTCGAGCAAGGCATCCGGAATGTCCTCCTGCGGCCCCGAGCCGATGCCGCGCGAGCGCAGCAGCGAGGTGGCCAGGCACACCAGGTTCGGGTAGGCCGCGTACTCGCCCTCATAGCTCGGATCGTGCTGGAAGCGCAGGGCCGCAGCCAGCTCGTCCGGCATGTCCCACAGCTTCATCAGCCAGGCGCCGATCTGCTCGCGGCTGATGCCCAGCAGGTGCTGCTCGACATAGCTGTGGTACAGGTGCGGGTTGACCTCCAGATGACGGCAGATCAACGAGAAGTGTGGCGGGAACACGTGCGCCAGCAGCAGATAGCCGAAGTTGTGCAGCAGCCCGGCCAGGTAGGTGAGGCCCGCTTCGGGGCGCTCGGCGCGTGGCATCGCGCGGGTCAGGCCTTCGATGACTGCGGCGGTGTAGATCGACTGCTGCCAGTAGGGCGTGGCTTGCTGGGGGTGATCCTTCGGCAGGCTGAGGGTCTTGCCCAGCGCCAGGCCCAGGGCCAGATTGATCACCAGGTCGAAGCCCAGTACCCGGACGATGGCATCCTCGACCGAACGGATCTTGCCGGGTGAGGCGTAGTAGGGCGAGGCCGCCCAGCTGACCACTTGCGCCGCCAGGGCCGGGTCGGTCTCGACCACCCCGGTGATGTCGTCGACGCTGGCGTTGGGATCGACCCGCAGCTTGATGATCTTCTGCGCGGTGTCGGCCAGCGGCGGGATCTCGATGGTCTGTTCCAGGCGTTGCTGGATGCGCCTTGCGGTAAAGGCCTGGACCGCGTTGGAGATTTCCCGGGTGTCGTCGTGGGGACGGTCGAGGTTGCGCTGGATACCGTCCACCTCGAGCCCGAAACTGCCAGCGCTGGCCTTGCTCAGCATGCGCCGGAAATCGTCTCGGGCAATCTCGAGCAGCAGTCCAGCCTCGCCGGACTGGATCAGCAGCGTTTCGGCCTTGAGCAGGCGCTCGTCGTACAGGCACGGTGAGCTGGTCAGGGCCGGGATCGCCGGCAGCGCCTTGAGTTGGTGCTTGTCGAGCATCTTCTTCAGACGCTCCAGCGGCACCGCCTTGAGCTTGCGACCTGTGAGTTCTTCCAGCCGCTGCAGGTCCAGCAGGTAGCTCTGTGGAAACAGCACCATGAGGGCACCGACTTCGTCGTCCAGCAGAACGGCCTGGACGCGCGAGTTCGCGGGCAGCCGCGGGTGTTCGGACACCTCGCGATAGGCTACGCCGAGCTTTTCCAGCAGCAGTCGGATGACCGACGGAGCGTGCGGGGTTGCGGTATCCAGGGCCACTTCAGTCATGGTCTGTTTCCAAAGGTTTCTTTTCAAACGCGGAGTATAACCATCCTGAGCCCCGAACTGGGGCACGAATGGGACCGGCGTCACACTTGGCCGTATTGTTGGCCGTGTCGCAGCCAGCGATCCAGCAGCGGGCTGACATGATCGGGCCAGCGCGCCAGCAGGGCCTGCGCTGCATCCCGCACGGCGGGCAGCAGGTCGGCGTCGCGCATCAGGTCGGCGACCTTGAACTGCAACAGGCCGGTCTGGCGGGTGCCGAGCATTTCGCCCGGGCCGCGCAGCTCCAGATCTTTCTCGGCGATGACGAACCCGTCGTTGGTTTCGCGCATGATGCCGAGGCGCTCGCGGCCGATCTGCGACAGCGGCGGATGATAGAGCAGCACGCAGTGGCTGACCGCGCTGCCCCGACCGACGCGGCCGCGCAACTGGTGAAGCTGGGCCAGGCCCAGGCGCTCGGGGTTCTCGATGATCATCAGGCTTGCATTGGGTACGTCGACGCCAACCTCGATCACCGTGGTCGCCACCAGCAGCTGCAGGTGGCCGGCCTTGAACTCGGCCATCACCGCGGCTTTTTCCGCAGGCTTCATGCGCCCGTGGATCAAGCCCACGCGCAACTCGCCCAACGCGCTGCCCAGCTCTTCGAAGGTGCTTTCCGCGGCCTGGCAGGTCAGCTCTTCGGACTCTTCGATCAGGGTGCATACCCAATACGCCTGGCGCCCTTCGGCACAGGCGGCGCGCACGCGCTCGACCACTTCGAAACGGCGACTGTCGGCCACCAGCACGGTGTTGACCGGTGTACGGCCGGGCGGCAGTTCGTCGAGGATCGAGGTGTCGAGGTCGGCGTAGGCGCTCATGGCCAGGGTGCGAGGGATCGGCGTCGCGGTCATGATCAACTGGTGCGGGCACAGCATGCCATTCACGCCCTTCTTGCGCAGGGCCAGGCGCTGCTGCACGCCGAAGCGGTGCTGTTCGTCGATGATCGCCAGGGCCAGGTGACGGAACTTCACCTCTTCCTGGAACAGCGCGTGGGTGCCGACCACCATGGGCGCGCCACTGGCGATCTGCTCAAGGGCGCTGGCGCGGGCCTTGCCCTTGAGTTTGCCGGCCAGCCAGGCGACTTCGATGCCCAGCGGCTCGAGCCAGCGCTTGAAGGTGATGTAGTGCTGTTCGGCAAGGATCTCGGTCGGTGCCATCAGCGCAACCTGGTAGCCCGCTTCCAGCGCCTGCAGGGCCGCCAGGGCGGCGACCACGGTCTTGCCGGCGCCGACGTCGCCCTGGACCAGGCGCATCATCGGTTCGGGCTGGCTGAGGTCGTAGGCGATTTCGTTGCCGACGCGCTGCTGGGCGCCAGTGGGGGCGAACCCCAGGTTGGCCAGGTACTGCGCCGGCAGCCGGCTGGCCTTGGGCAGCACCGGTGCACGCAAGGCGCGCAGGCTCTCGCGCAGGCGTTGCTGGGAGAGCTGGTGGGTGAGCAGTTCCTCGAACGCGAGGCGATGCTGTGCCCAGTGCTGGCCTTCGGCGAGTTCGTCGAGGTCGGCGTCGGCGGGCGGGTTGTGCAGGTAGCGAATGGCGTCGTCCAGGGGCGCCAGGTGATAGTCGCGTGCCAGCTCGTCGGGCAGCCAGTCGGGCAGGCTGCGGGGGCCGAGCTTGCCCAGGCTGAGCTGGCAGAGCAGGCGCAGGCGCTGCTGGGTGAGGCCTTCGGTGGTCGGGTAGATCGGCGTGAGGGTCTGCTCGACCGGTGGCGGCGGCTCGTCACCGTTCAGCGCACGGTACTCCGGGTGGTAGATCTCCAGGCCCGAGGCGCCGGGGCGGGCTTCGCCATAGCAGCGCAGGTGGGTGCCGCGCTTGAGACCCTCTTTCTGCGCATTGCTGAAGTGGTAGAAGCGCAGGCTCAGCACACCCGTGCCATCGCCCAGGCGCACCACCAAGCTGCGGCGCTTGCCCATGGTCACGTCGGCACCGCTGACCACGCCTTCGATCACGGCATCCTGGCCCGGGCGCAGCGCCCCGATGGGCACGACGCGAGTGCGATCCTGATAGCGCAGCGGCAGGTGGAACAGCAGGTCCTGCAGGTTCTCCAGGCCGACCTTGGCGAGTTTTTCCGCCATGGCCTCACCGACGCCCTTGAGCTCGGTGACCGGGACCTTCGACAACTCGGTCATGGCATCAGGCCGGCTGCGGCGCAGGTGCCTTGGCGACCGAGCAGAGGCGGATCGAGTCGGCAAGGATCTCGATGGCCTTCGGCCGCGGGAAGCTGGCGCGCCAGGCAATGGCCACGGTGCGGAACGGCGCGGGCGCCGTCAGCGGGCGGACTTCGATCACACCCGGTGCGTAGTGATGGCTGTGCACGGCCGACAGCGGCAGGATCGACACGCCCAGCCCCGAGGCGACCATATGGCGGATGGTTTCCAGCGAGCTGGATTCGACCGTGGTGTGCTTGGATGCATCGCTGCCCTTGTTCAGCGTCGGGCAGGCCTCGAGCACCTGGTCGCGGAAGCAGTGACCCTCGCCCAGCAGCAACAGGCTCTTGTCGTTGAGCAGGGCGGTGTCGATGGTCTTCTTGGCGGTCCAGGGGTGGTCGGCCGGCATCAGTGCGCAGAACGGCTCGTCGTACAGCGGCAGGGTCAGCACGTCGGCCTCGTTGAACGGCAGGGCGATGATCACCGCGTCCAGCTCGCCGTTGCGCAGCTTTTCGCGCAGCACGTGAGTGAAGTTTTCCTCGATGTACAACGGCATCTGCGGGGCGACCCGGTGCAGTTGCGGGATCAGGTGCGGGAACAGGTAGGGGCCGACGGTATAGATGGCGCCGACCTTGAGCGGTGCGGTGAGCTGGTTCTTGCCGGCCTGGGCCAGTTCGCGGATGCCCTGGGCCTGCTCGAGCACCTTCTGCGCCTGGGCGACGATGCTTTCGCCGACCGGGGTCAGGCGCACCGCGCTCTTGCTGCGTTCGAAGATCAGCACGCCCAGCTCGTCCTCAAGCTTCTTCACCCCGACCGACAGGGTCGGCTGGCTGACGTGGCAGCGCTCGGCAGCGTGGCCGAAGTGCTGCTCCTGGGCGAGTGTGACGATGTAGCGGAGTTCAGTGAGGGTCATAACGTGCGTCCATGAAGTTGCGGCCCCAGCATAGCGGGTGCAATCGATAGACGCACGTTATCAGACTTGCGGTTTTGTGACAGAACCAATGTATCAGCGCTTGTCCAGCGAGTAGACGAAGGGCGCCACCACCTCGATCGTGCCATTGTTCAACAGTTCGGCCGGCGGCTTGGGCACGGTACCGGCGCGGCGGATCATGTCCATCGTCGCACGATCCAGTGCGGCGCTGCCCGAGCCTCCTGCCAGCGAGTACGACACCACCTTGCCTTCGGCATCGACCACGAAGCGCAGTCGGTTGATGCCTTGCAGGCCACGGCGACGCGCGTCCTCCGGGTACTTCTTGTACTTCGCCAGGTGCCGCAGCAGGTCGCTTTGCCAGGTCGGCAGGGCGTTGCTGTTGGAGGCGATACTGGGCTGCGGTGCGGCCGATTTCTGCGGCGGCGCATTGCTTGGCGGCGTATCGGCTACCTGTTCCTTGGCCGGTGGTTCATCCTTCGGCGGCTCAGGCTTCTTCTCAGGCTTGGGCGGCTGGGGCTTGACCTTCGGCTTGGGCGGCTTGGGGATGGCGATCTTCGGTTTCGGAGCTTCCACCAGCTTGGGCAGTGGTGGCTCTTCGACCGGCGCCGGCGGCTGTGGGGCGGCTTTCGGTGGCGGCGGTGGCGCAGGCTCGGGCAGCGGTGCCAGTTCGACCATCATCGCTGCCGGTGGCAGCTCGATGGCCTGGGGCACCGACCAGTTGAGCGTCAGCACCACGGCGATCACGTGCACACTCAGCACGGCCGCCAGGCTTACACCGTAGCGCGCCAGGTTGGAGCGCTTGTTCGTCATTTCTTGGCTGCCGTCTCGAGTCCGACCAGACCGACCTTGAGATAGCCGGCCGCGCGCATGGTGTTCATCACTTCCATCAGGTCGCCGTAGTCGACGCCCTTGTCAGCCTGGAAGAAGATGGTGGTTTCCTTGTCGCCTTTGGTCTTGGCATCGAGCATCGCGCCAAGCTGGTCGGGCTGGGCCACCTGGTCATCGCCGATGTACAGCTTCTTGTCGGCCTTGACGCTGACGAACACCGGTTTTTCCGGTCTCGGCGCCGGCTTGGCGGTCGAGGCCGGGAGGTCGACCTTGATGTCGACCGTCGCCAGCGGAGCGGCAACCATGAAGATGATCAGCAGTACCAGCATCACGTCGATGAACGGCGTGACGTTGATTTCGTGGTTTTCGGCGAGGTCGTCGCCACCTTCGTTGAGATGCAGGCCCATGGCTTACCCCACTTTCACCATGTGCGGGGCGGCGCGCTCGCCAGCCTGGTGGTCGAGGTCACGGCTGACCAGCAGCAGAACCTGCGCCGATGCGTCGGACACCTGCGCCTTGTAGCCGGCGATGGAGCGGGCGAAGACGTTGTAGATGACCACGGCCGGAATCGCTGCGACCAGGCCCAGGGCGGTGGCCAGCAGGGCTTCGGCAATGCCTGGGGCAACCACGGCGAGGTTGGTGGTCTGGGTCTTGGCGATGCCGATGAAGCTGTTCATGATGCCCCATACGGTACCGAACAGGCCGACGAAGGGCGCGGTGGAGCCGATGGTGGCCAGCACGCCGGTGCCGCTGCTCATGTTGCGGCCGCTGGCGGCAACCAGGCGCTCCAGGCGGAAGCTGACGCGTTCCTTGATGCCTTCCTTCTCGCGGGCGTTGGCCGACAGGCGCATTTCCTCGAGGGCATCGTGGACCAGGGTGTGGGCCAGGGTGCCTTCCTTGTCGGTCGCGGTGCTGGCCTCTTTCAGGCTGGCGGACTTCTTCAGCAGGGCGATTTCGCCACGCAGGCGGCGCTTGGCGCCCATCAGCTCGAAGCCCTTGGCGATCCAGATGGTCCAGGTGATGATGGAGGCGATGGCCAGGCCGATCATCACCGCTTTCACGACGATATCGGCGTTCTTGTACATGCCCCAGGGGGACAGGTCGTGGGCCATGCCCAGCGAGGTGTCTTCGACCAGTGCCTGGACGTTCTCGTCTGCCGGGGCCTGTGCGTCGGCTGGCGCGGCGGTGTCTGCCGGCGCCTGGCCGGTGGCGGCAGGTTCAGCCGGGGTCGCCGGGGCGACGGCGGCAGCCGGGGCGGTAGCGCCGTTGGCGGCAGGCTCTTCAGCCATGGCGGCCGGGGCCAGCACCAGGCTGAACATCAGCGCGGCGATGGCGCGCCATGCGCGCGACGTGGTTGGCGAAGCGGAAGGTTGAGTACGAGTCATGCTGGCCGGACCTGATGAAGAAAAATGAGTTGGTGTTCTCCATGGCCTCGAGGCGGGCCGAGAACTGATCAGGGCGCCATTATTGCAAGTAATTCTTGTTAACAAAAGTAATAGAGTATCTTTTTTTACGCTTTGGATAGCCGCTGATCGTCTAATACGGCTAGCCTGGGCCTTTGGTTGTGGAGTTAAGTGATGTCGGATCTGTCTGCGATGATCGTAGGTTGTGGTGATGTAGGCAGCCGCCTGGCCCGGCAACTGCTCGCCCGTGGCTGGCAGGTGCATGGCTTGCGCCGCTCCGTGGGGCAACTGCCGCCCGGTGTGCTGCCGGTGGCGGCGGACCTGTCCGACCCCGTCATTCCTGCAGCCTGGCCTGAGCGTTCGCCGGACTACCTGGTGTATTGCGTGGCCGCCAGCCAGCACGACGAGGCAGGCTATCGCGCCGCCTATGTCGAGGGCCTGCGCAATGTGCTGGCCTGGCTGGCGCAGAAGGGGCAGCGTCCGCGTCGCCTGCTGTTCGTGTCCAGCAGCAGCGTCTACGCGCAGAAGGAGGGCGAATGGATCGAGGAAGGTGCCGCCACCGAACCTGAGGGCTACTCGGGCAAGGTCATGCTGGAGGCCGAACGCGTGGCGCTCGGCAGTACGATCCCTGCCAGCCTGGTGCGTCTGACGGGAATCTATGGCCCTGGCCGTGAATGGCTGCTGAGCCAGGTGCGCCAAGGCTATCGGGTAGCCGAGGAACCGCCGCTGTACGGCAACCGCATCCACGCAGAAGACGCAGCGGGCCTGCTGGCCTTCCTGCTGCAGGCCGATGCCGACGGGGTCGCGTTGCAGGACTGCTACATCGGTGTCGACGACGACCCGGCGCCACTGGCCGAGGTGGTGGCCTGGCTGCGCGAGTACATGGGCGTCAGCCAGTGGTCGGATGAGCAGCGCGTGCGCCGCACCGGCAGCAAGCGCTGCAGCAATGCCCGGTCGCGGGCGCTGGGTTGGGCGCCGCAGTATGCGAGCTACAAGGAAGGGTATGCGGCCATCCTGGCCGGCACCCCAAAGGCCTGACGCTTCGCAAGGACTGAGCGGGCTTGTGGATGTTGCACGAGCCCGCTGCTGCTATTGCGGCGTACCGATCAGTCGCGCTCCAGCAGCCATTGGCGTTTGCCGGGAGCCAGTTGCGGTTTCTCGTCAGGCTGGGCCTGGTTCACGGCCTGCATGATCTCGAGTTGGTCACCCTCGCGCTTGAAGATCCACGGCGAGCCGCGCTCGTTATGCTCCAGCCACAGGCTGTCGTTCGCGCCGCCCATGTCCGCACAGTCGCCTGCCAGGCACACTGCATAGCGGTCCAGGCCGGGCAGGCCGATGACGCTGCCATTTTCGGCGAAGCGCACCACGCCACCCTGGCCAGGGCCTTCGACGATCTTCCACTCGCCGCCGAAATACGCCCGGTAAAGGGCCTGCTCGAAGCTGCTGCCCAGTGGCGCGGTAGCCGCTGATGGCTCCTTGCTGCGCTCGAATCGCTGTTTACCGACCTCCGGGTCGTTGGTGGTCAAGGTGTCGCCGGAGAAGCCGAGTTGCTGGCCTTGATCACCGGAAAACCTGACTTCCCAAGGCTCCTTGGCGGTTACCAGATGGCCGTCAACGGCTTCGAACCCGTTGGTATAACTGGCAGCCTGCTTGGCCACATCCAGCTTCCATTCCAGGGCGAGGCCTTGTTTGTTCAGGGTCTGGGTGATTCGGCCGCTCTTGACGGCGGAGTCGATGGCGTCCTGGTTGATCCAGGTGCCGTCGAGGTCTTCAGGTTTGTGGCTGGCGCAGCCGCCCAGGATCAGGGCTGCCAGCGCGAGGGGCAGGGCATGACGCATGGTGGGGACCTTCAGGCAGGAAAGGCGGCAGGCAGGGCGCCGGCCGCCTGGGGCATCACTCGATGACGAGGATGGCGTCCATCTCGACTTGCGAGCCCTTCGGCAGGGCTGCCACGCCGATGGCGGCGCGGGCTGGATAGGGCTGCTCGAAGTAGCGCCCCATGACTTCGTTGACCTTGGCGAAGTGGCTCAGGTCGGTGAGGAAGATGTTCAGCTTGACGATATCCTTGAACGAACCGCCAGCGGCTTCAGCCACGGCCTTGAGGTTTTCGAAGACCTGTACGGTCTGGGCTTCGAAGCCTTCGACCAGTTCCATGGTCTTGGGGTCCAGCGGGATCTGGCCCGACATGTAGACGGTGTTGCCGGCCTTGATCGCCTGGGAGTAGGTGCCGATGGCGGCTGGGGCCTTGTCGCTGTTGATGACGGTCTTGGTCATGTTGACTCCTTGCGGTTGACGGACTACGCACGCATCCGGGTGATGCGGACCACGCCGGTCAGGGTGCGCAGCTTCTTGATCACACGCGCCAGGTGCACGCGGTCGCGCACGCTGACCACCAGTTGGATCACGCTGACGCGACCGTCGCGCTCATCCATGCTGATCTTCTCGATGTTGCCGTCGGCGGCGTTGACGCTGCTGGCCAGCAGCGCAATCAGGCCGCGCTGGTGCTCCAGTTCGACACGCAGTTCGACGTTGAACTCGCCAGTGACGTCCTTGGCCCATGACAGCTGCAGGCACTTTTCAGGGTTGTGTCGGATTTCACTGATGTTGCGGCAATCTTCAAGGTGCACGACCATGCCCTTGCCCGCCGAGAGGTGGCCGACGATCGGGTCGCCCGGGATCGGCGTGCAGCACTTGGCGTAGCTGAGCACCAGGCCTTCGGTGCCGCGGATCGCCAGTGGGCCTTCAGGCGAGGGCAGTTGTTCGCCCTCGGCCGACAGCAGGCGGCGTGCGACCACGTAGGCCATGCGGTTGCCCAGGCCGATGTCCTCGAGCAGGTCCTCGACCAGCTCCAGGCGGTATTCGGTGAGAATGGCCTGGACGCGCTCCGCCGGGATCTTGTCCAGGCTGCTATCGAAGCCGGTCAGTACCTTGTTCAGCAGGCGCTCGCCGAGGCTGATCGACTCGGAGCGGCGCTGTTGCTTGAGCGCATGGCGAATGTGCGTACGTGCCTTGCCGGTGACCACGAAGTTGAGCCAGGCCGGGTTCGGGCGTGCGCCCGGGGCGCTGACGATCTCCACCGTCGAGCCGCTCTGCAGCGGCTCGGAGAGCGGCGCCAGGCGTCGGTTGATGCGGCAGGCGATGCAGCTGTTGCCCACGTCGGTGTGCACTGCATAGGCGAAGTCGACCGCCGTGGAGCCCTTGGGCAGCTCCATGATCCGGCCTTTGGGGGTGAAGACATAGACCTCGTCGGGGAACAGGTCGATCTTCACGCTCTCGATGAATTCCAGCGAGTTGCCGGCACGCTGCTGCAGTTCGAGGATGCCCTTGACCCACTGGCGGGCGCGGGCATGGCTGCCCTTGGGCTGCTCTTCCTCGTTCGACTTGTACAGCCAGTGCGCGGCGATGCCGTTGTTGGCCATCTCTTCCATTTCGCGGGTGCGGATCTGGATCTCGATGGGTACGCCATGCATGCCGAACAACGTGGTGTGCAACGACTGGTAGCCGTTGGCCTTGGGAATCGCGATGTAGTCCTTGAAGCGTCCGGGCAGCGGCTTGTACAGGTTGTGCACGGCGCCGAGCACGCGGTAGCAGGTGTCGACCTTGTCGACGATGATGCGGAAGGCGTACACGTCCATGATCTCGGTGAAGGCGCGGCGCTTGCCGCGCATCTTCTTGTAGATGCCATAGAGGTGTTTCTGCCGCCCGCTGACCTCACCCTCGATGCCGTCAGCAGCCAGGCAGTTGGACAGCGAGGTTTCGATCTTGGCGACGATTTCCTTGCGGTTGCCACGCGCGCTCTTCACCGCCCGGTGAATGAGCGAGGAGCGCATCGGGTGCATGGCCTTGAAGCCAAGGTCCTCGAACTCCACGCGCACGGTGTGCATGCCCAGGCGGTTGGCGATGGGCGCGTAGATCTCGAGGGTTTCCTTGGCGATGCGCCGGCGCTTTTCGCCGGACAGCACTTCCAGGGTGCGCATGTTGTGCAGGCGGTCGGCGAGCTTGACCAGGATCACGCGAATGTCGCGTGCCATGGCCATGGCCATCTTCTGGAAGTTCTCGGCTTGCGCCTCGGCCTTGGTCTCGAAGTTCATCTGGGTCAGCTTGCTGACCCCGTCGACCAGCTCGGCGACGGTTTCGCCGAATTGCTGGCTGAGGGCTTCCTTGGCGATGCCGGTGTCTTCGATCACGTCGTGCAGCATGGCCGCCATCAGGCTCTGATGGTCCATGTGCATGTCGGCGAGGATGCCGGCGACGGCCAGCGGATGCGTCACGTAGGGCTCGCCACTGCGGCGGCGTTGCCCATCGTGTGCCTGTTCGGCATAGAAATAGGCCCGACGGACAAGATTGACCTGTTCGGGGCCCAGATAGGTCGACAGCCGCTCGGCCAGGGCTTCTATACCCGCCATGGTTTCACCTCTTGTCGGGGAAGAGGATCTTGTGCCGCGCGACGTCGACCGGGCATGAATCAGACGGCCTCGTTGTTCTCGTCCTCGAACGCGGCGAACACCGGATCCTCGGTGACGATCTCTTCGGCGGCGATGAATTCATTGGTCACGATGCCTTCGGCGATTTCGCGCAGGGCGACGACGGTTGGCTTGTCGTTTTCCCACGCCACGCGTGGTTCCTTGCCGCCGGTGGCCAGTTGGCGGGCGCGCTTGGTCGAGAGCATGACCAGCTCGAAGCGGTTATCCACGTGTTCCAGGCAGTCTTCAACAGTTACGCGGGCCATGGTCTTCCTCAGTAGCAGATGCGATTAGCGTGCAGCCCAGAATGGGCAGGCGGACTCGATAGTTTAAAAAATCACCAGCCAATAGGGAAGGACTGTTTTGTCCGGCGATCCGTGTCGCCTGCTTGTGGGAGCGGGCTCGCCCGCGAAATGGCCGTAGCAGACAGCCTCTTGCCTGAATCCGACGATAACGCTTCCCGCCCCGCAAACACAACAGCTTCAAAGCATCGCGTCACGCAACCGCGGGGTCAGCTCCTCGAACAGCGTCTGCACCGAGCGCAGGGCGCGGCAGTCGGGGCGGGTCAGCAGCCATAGCTGGGTGTCGCAGCCGGGCAGGGGGCCGCTCAGGGCCTCGACCCCAGGCAGCGCATCGACCATGTAGTCGGCCAGGGCTGCCACGCCCATGCCGGTGCTGACCAGTTGCGCGATGGTCGACATGCCGCTGCACTGGTAGCGCGGGATCAGGTCGGGGTGTTGCTGGTTGCGCCAGACCACCGTCGGGTGGTCCTGCATGGCGTCGTCCGGTGCGATCCACGGCACGCTGTTCGGCGACTCGGCCAGACGCTCGCGAAACTCGGGGCGCCCGCAGATCACATAGGAGGTCGAGCCCAGGCAGCGGCCGACCAGGTGCTCCGGCGGTGTGTTGGTCAGGCGCAGGGCGATGTCGGCATCGCGTCGGCTGAGGTTGGCGAAGGTGTTGGAGGTGCCCATTTCCAGCGACAGCGCCGGGTAGTTGGGCATGAATTCGGCCAGCGCCGGCAGCAGCAGGCTGTGCAGCACGGCCTCGGTGCAGGTCAGGCGCACCGTGCCGCTGACCACCTGCTCACCGCTGGTCAGGGCGATGCGCGCAGCGTCCAGCGCTTGCTCGGCACGCTCGGCCTGTTCGGCCAGGGCCTGCGCGGTGTCGGTGGGCAGGTAGCCTTTGCGGCTCTTGACGAACAGCGCGGTGCCCAGCGCCGATTCCAGCCTGCGGATCGAGCGGAACACCGTCGAAACGTCGACCTTGAGCAGTTCGGCGGCCTTGGCCAGCGAGCGACCGCGTTCCAGGGCCAGGACCAGGGCGAGGTCCGCGTGATTGATCTGATATTGCATTTGTGCACGCTCTGCTTGCCGATTTGCCAATGTCTGTTGCACTGGAGCCCACTTTATAGTGGAACGGCCCCCGGGAATCAATGCACCCGGCGAGCGACATAATTCCCCCACGATGGGGCAGTGAAAAGAACAACAGCAGCAACCATCGTCGCCCTCGAGGCGCCAGCCGTATCCCCACATCGCCGCTTCGAATCAAAGGATGTACAGCCATGACGTCGGTCTCCCCGTGCGCCCGTTCTTCCCGCGAGATGAATGAATTCCTGGAAGCCCACCCGGACACGCAGTACGTCGACCTGCTGATCTCCGACATGAACGGCGTGGTGCGCGGCAAGCGCATCGAACGTGCCAGCCTGCACAAGGTGTACGAGAAGGGCATCAACCTGCCGGCCTCGCTGTTCGCCCTGGACATCAATGGTTCGACCGTCGAAAGCACGGGCCTTGGCCTGGACATCGGCGACGCCGACCGCATCTGCTATCCGATCCCGGGCTCGCTCTCCAACGAACCCTGGCAGAAGCGCCCGACCGCACAGCTGCTGATGACCATGCACGAGATCGAAGGGCAGCCGTTCTTCGCCGACCCGCGCGAAGTGCTGCGCCAGGTGGTGAGCAAGTTCGATGCGCTGGGCCTGGATATCTGCGCGGCGTTCGAGCTGGAGTTCTACCTGATCGACCAGGACAACCTCAACGGCCGCCCGCAGCCGCCGCGTTCGCCGATCTCGGGCAAGCGCCCGCAGTCGACCCAGGTCTACCTGATCGATGACCTGGACGAGTACGCCGACTGCCTGCAGGACATGCTCGAGGCGGCCAAGGAGCAGGGGCTGCCGGCCGATGCGATCGTCAAGGAAAGCGCGCCGGCGCAGTTCGAGGTCAACCTGCACCACGTCGCCGACCCGCTCAAGGCCTGCGACTACGCGATCCTGCTCAAGCGCCTGATCAAGAACATCGCCTACGACCATGAGATGGACTCCACCTTCATGGCCAAGCCCTACCCGGGCCAGGCGGGCAACGGCCTGCACGTGCACATCTCGCTGCTGGACAAGAAGACCGGCAAGAACATCTTCGCCAATGACGATGCGCTGCAGAGCGAGACCCTGCGCCATGCCATCGGCGGTGTGCTGGAAACAATGCCGGCATCGATGGCTTTCCTCTGCCCGAACATCAACTCCTATCGCCGTTTCGGCGCGCAGTTCTACGTGCCCAACGCGCCGAGCTGGGGCCTGGACAACCGCACCGTGGCCCTGCGCGTGCCGACCGACAGCAGCGACAACCTGCGTATCGAGCACCGCGTCGCCGGTGCCGATGCCAACCCCTACCTGATGCTTGCCGCGATTCTTGCCGGTATTCACCACGGCCTGACCAACAAGGTCGAGCCGGGTGAGCCGATCGAGGGCAACTCGTACGAGCAACTGGAGCAGAGCCTGCCGAACAACCTGCGCGATGCCCTGCGTGCGCTGGATGACAGCGAAGTCCTCAACCAATACATCAGCCCGGAGTACATCGATATCTTCGTCGCCTGCAAGGAGAGCGAGCTGGCGGAGTTCGAGGTGTCGATCTCCGACCTCGAATACAACTGGTACCTGCACACGGTGTAAGCCCATGAGCGCAATCGCGGTTCCCTTGATCGGTGTCAGCGCCTGCCGCCAGCAGGTGGGGAAGAACTCGTCGCACACGGTGGGCGACAAGTATGTCGAGGCAGCGGGCTTTGCCGGGATGCCGCTGATCCTGCCGGCGCGTGATGCGGGCAGTGACCCGCAGCGGCTGCTTGCGCACCTGGACGGCATTCTTTTTACCGGCTCGCCTTCAAATGTCGAGCCGCATCATTACAATGGCGCCCCCAGCGTGGACGGGACCCGGCACGACGCTGCGCGTGACCGCCTGACCTTGCCGCTGCTGCAGGCTGCCATTGCCGCCGGCGTGCCGGTGTTGTGCATCTGCCGTGGTTTCCAGGAACTCAATGTGGCCCTGGGCGGCACCTTGCACCAGTGTGTGCAGGAACTGCCCGGCTACCTGGACCACCGCGAACCCGAGGACGCACCCCTGGAGGTGCAATACGGGCCTCGGCACTCGGTCGGCATTGCGCCGGGCGGGCTGTTCGAGCGCCTGGGCCTGGCGGTGCAGTTCGAGGTCAACTCGCTGCACAGCCAGGGCATCGACCGCCTGGCCCCGGGCCTGCGTGTCGAGGCACGGGCCCCGGACGGCCTGGTCGAAGCGGTGTCGATGCCCGCTGCACCGGGCTTCGTGCTCGGCGTGCAATGGCACCCGGAGTGGCGTTTCGCTGAAAACCCGGTCTCGTTGCGTCTGTTCCAGGCGTTTCGCGAGGCCTGCATTGCCCATGCTGCACGGGAGGGTTCGCGCCAGAAGGCATTCTGACGTCACCCGAAGGTCTCGGATGACTCATCCCCAGCAGCAAGCTTTCAATGAGTGAAAGCGGGCCTTTCCGCAAGGCCTGTGAAAACAATACCAATAGCAATGGCAAATACTCATGAGCGAATACACAGATACCGGCCGCCCCCCCGACGTGGTGGCCGACACGGGCAGCAACACCCAGCGTGCCGGCAAAGGCCTGGCCAAAGGGCGCCTGGGCCTGCTGGCCAGCGTGGTGCTGGGCATCTCCACCATCGCCCCGGTCTATACCCTGACCGGCGCCCTCGGCCCCACCGTGCGTGAGGTCGGTGCGCACCTTCCGGCGGTGTTCATCGTCGGCTTCCTGCCGATGCTGCTGGTTGCCCTCGGCTATCGCGAGCTGAACGCGGCCGAGCCGGACAGCGGCACGTCCTTCACCTGGTCGGCGCGGGCTTTCGGCCCGATGATCGGCTGGATCGGTGGCTGGGGGCTGGTCGTCGCCACCACCATCGTGCTGTCGAACCTGGCCGGCGTGGCGGTCGACTTCTTCTACCTGTTCATCGGCCAGATCACCGGCCATCACGAATACGCCGCGCTGGCGGACAACCTGCTGATCAACATCTGCACCTGCTGTGCATTCATCGCCCTGGCGGTGTGGATCTGCTGCCGGGGCATGGGCACCACCATGACCGTGCAGTATGGTCTGGTGGCCCTGCAGTTGCTGGTGCTGGTGGGCTTTGGCTTCGCCGCGTTCGGCGAGACCACGGCACCGCCACCGCTGGCGTTCGATTTCGCCTGGTTCAACCCGTTCGGGGTTGAATCCTTCTCGGCCTTCGCCGCCGGGTTGTCATTGTCGATCTTCATCTTCTGGGGCTGGGACGTGTGCCTGACCGTCAGCGAAGAATCCATCGGCAGCGACGAGGTGCCGGGCAAGGCGGCGACCTGGACCGTGCTGCTGATCCTGGGGCTGTACCTGTTCACCGCCATTGCCACCCTGCAGTTCGCCGGCATCAGCGACAGCGGTCTGGGCCTGGGCAATCCGCGTATCCAGGAGAACGTCTTCGCCCACCTGGCTGGCCCGGTCATGGGGCCGCTGGCGATCCTGATGTCGATTGCGGTACTGGCCAGTACGGCGGCATCGCTGCAGTCGACCTTCGTCTCGCCGGCGCGCACCCTGCTCGCCATGGGCTATTACGGCGCCGTGCCGCAACGCTTCGCCAGCGTCTGCCCGCGTTCGCAGACGCCGCGCTACGCGACCATCTGCGCGGGCCTGGCGGCCGCATTGTTCTACGTGACCATGCGCAGCCTGAGCGAGAACGTGCTGGCCGACACCATCACCGCGCTGGGGATGATGATCTGCTTCTACTACTCGCTGACCGCCTTTGCCTGCGTCTGGTATTTCCGCGACAGCCTGTTCGGCAGCCTGCGCCACTTCTTCATGCGTGGCCTGTGCCCGCTGGTGGGAGGGGTGATCCTGTCGGTGATCTTCGTGCGTACCGCGATCGACAGCGCTTCGCCGGACTTCGGCAGCGGCTCGCATGTCGGGGGGCTGGGGCTGGTGTTCGTGATCGCGGCGATCATCTCGGTGCTGGGAATCGTGCTGATGATGCTGTCGCGGTTGCGGGCACCGGCTTACTTCCTCGGTGCGACCTTGCAGCAGCAGGCGAAACTGCAGTTGCAGGAATAAGGTGCAAGGGGGCTGCCGTGCAGCCCAATCGCGGGGCAAGCCCGCTTCCACAGGCTCCGCGCTGCATTCAAGACAGCGGCGAATGTGGGAGCGGGCTGGCCCCGCGCTGGTTTCAGGGCGGGGTTCAGCCGACCAGCTGCTTCAACAGCGCACCATGGCGTTGCTGCTGCTTCTTGAGCAGCAACCGATTCGAACGGAACACCGACTTCAGGTCTTCGAGCGCGTCTTCGAAGTCGTCGTTGACGATGACGTAGTCGAATTCGTTGTAATGCACCATCTCGCTGACCGCTTCCTTCATGCGCCCGGCGATGATTTCCTCGCTGTCCTGGCCACGGCCGTCCAGGCGCTGGCGCAGGGCTTCCTGGCTCGGTGGCAGGATGAAGATCGACAGCGCCTCGGGCATCAGCTTGCGCACTTGCTGGGCGCCCTGCCAGTCGATTTCCAGGATCAGGTCGAAGCCCTTGTCGAGGGTTTCCTGCAGCGCGCTACGGGAGGTGCCGTAGTAGTTGCCGAACACCTCGGCGTGCTCGAGGAAGTCACCCTGGGCGATCAGCGCCTTGAACTCCTCGTGAACCACGAAGTGATAGTTCACCCCGTGCGCCTCGCCCGGGCGCATGGCGCGGGTGGTGTGGGAAACCGAGACACGGATCTGCCGGTCTTGCGTGGTCAGGGCGCTGACCAGGCTGGTCTTGCCGGCGCCGGAAGGGGCCGAAACGATGTAGAGGGTGCCGCTGCTGTGGTTCATGGTGGGGTGGCCTTACTCGATATTCTGTACTTGTTCGCGCATCTGTTCGATCAGCACCTTCAGGTTGACCGCCGCCTGGGTGCTGCGCGGGTCGAAGGCCTTTGAGCCGAGCGTATTCGCCTCGCGGTTCAGCTCCTGCATCAGGAAGTCCAGGCGCCGGCCGGCGGCGCCGCCGGACTTGAGCACCCGGCGTACCTCGGTGACGTGGGTGCTGAGGCGGTCGAGCTCTTCGGCGACGTCGCTTTTCTGTGCCAGCAGGACCATTTCCTGCTCCAGGCGCTGCGGGTCGAGTTCGGCCTGCAGGTCGCTGAAACGATCGACGATACGCTGGCGCTGGGCGGCCAGCATCTGTGGAACCAGGGCGCGCAGGGTGGCGACTTCGGTGGTCATGGCGTCCAGGCGCTCGTTGATCAGCCGGGCCAGCTCCTGGCCTTCGCGCAGGCGCCCGGCCTTGAGCTCGGCCAGCGCTTCGTCGAACAGCGCCATGGCTTCGGCGTTCAGCGCCTGCGGGTCGGCGGCATCGGCCACCAGCACTCCGGGCCAGGCGAGGACTTCGAGTGGGTTGAGCGGTGCTGGCTGGTTGATCAGCCCGGCCACGGCCTCGGCGGCGGCGACCAGTTGCGCGGCGCGCTCACGATCGACCTGCAGCGGCTTGCCGGTGCTGTCGTCGGACAGGCGCAGGGTGCATTCGACCTTGCCGCGTGACAGCCCCTGGCGCAGGCCTTCGCGTACTGCGCCCTCGAGATCGCGCAGGGCCTCGGGCAGGCGCAGGTGCGGTTCGAGGTAGCGGTGATTGACCGAGCGCAGCTCCCAGGCCAGGGTGCCCTGGCTGCCGGCGCGCTCGACGCGGGCAAAGGCGGTCATGCTGTGCACCATGGGGAGTACCTCGCGAATTCGGTTTGAACGGGAAGCCTTTCGGCTGCAAGGCGCAGGATTGTAGCGCAGTGCGGCGATGGCGCCCAATCGAACCATGCTACAGGGCGTCGCAGCTTGATGTGGGAAAAGTCGACCGGTTGCCTGGCCACGACGATAGGCATGTCCTCACGGGACGCGCGGCTCTATAATGGCCGCCTGATTCGAATTCCGGTACAGGTATCCCAGATGAAACGTCCAAGTGGTCGCGCTGCCGATCAGCTCCGCTCGATCCGCATCACCCGCAACTACACCAAGCACGCCGAGGGGTCGGTACTGGTCGAGTTCGGTGACACCAAGGTCATCTGCACGGTCAGCGTCGAAAACGGCGTACCGCGCTTCCTCAAGGGCCAGGGCCAGGGTTGGCTGACCGCCGAGTACGGCATGCTGCCGCGCTCCACCGGCGAGCGTAACCAGCGCGAGGCCAGCCGCGGCAAGCAGGGCGGCCGCACCCTGGAAATCCAGCGCCTGATCGGCCGCTCGCTGCGCGCTGCGCTGGACATGAGCAAGCTGGGCGACATCACCCTGTACGTCGACTGCGACGTGATCCAGGCCGACGGCGGCACCCGTACCGCGTCGATCACCGGTGCCATGGTCGCCCTGTGCGATGCCCTGGCGGTGATCAAGAAGCGCGGCGGCCTCAAGGGCGGCAACCCGCTCAAGCACATGATCGCCGCGGTGTCGGTGGGCATGTACCAGGGTGAGGCGGTGCTGGACCTCGACTACCTCGAGGACTCCGCTGCAGAAACCGACCTCAACGTGGTCATGACCAGCGCCGGTGGCTTCATCGAGGTCCAGGGCACCGCCGAAGGCGCGCCGTTCCAGCCAGAAGACTTCAACGCCATGCTGGCGCTGGCACAGAAGGGCATGAGCGAAATCTTCGAACTGCAGAAGGCCGCACTGGCCGACTGAGCATCCGCCAAGGAGGCGAACGCATCATGAGCGATCCGAACCTGCCGATCGAAACGCCCAGCGCCGAAGTCCGGCAATGGGCGATGTTCTGCCACTTCAGTGGGCTGCTCGGGCTGGTGATGCCGCTCGGGCATCTGCTCGGACCGCTGGTGATGTGGATCTGGAAGCGCGAAGTCGATCCTTTCGTCGATGCCCAGGGCAAGGAGGCGCTGAACTTCCAGATCAGCGTCACCATCGCCGGCTTCATCTGCTTCCTGCTGATGTTCGTGGTGATCGGCATCGTGCTGTTCGCCATCCTTGCCGTGGCGGTGCTGATCCTGATCATCCTGGCGGGGGTTCGGGCCAATGAAGGCAAGCCTTACCGCTATCCGCTGATCTGGCGGCCGATCAAGTAGCACCCCGCATTCAAGGCAGCTGCAGACCGCCGGCTGCCTTGTGCAGGGCACGCAGGTGTTCACCGATCTGCTTGACGTTGGCTTCGATTGCCGCAATTTCCTTCGCCCGCGCCGGCTCCAGCAGCGCACGCACTTCCTTGTCCAGATCGGTACTCAGGCGCAGCAACTGCGCCTGCCGCTCGCTGCTGACCTTTTCCAGGTGTACCCGCTCCTGGAGTTGCGGCAAGCCATAGCCCTCGGCCTCGAGCAGCTCGGCCGGGCGGCTCAGGAAACCGCTGTTGGCAAGCATCTGCTGCAGGGTGGCGTTGGCCTTGTCGATACTGCCATCCTTGAGGGCGGCGGCGTTGAGATAGCGCTGCTTCACCTCGTCCTGGGCCAGCAGCAGCTGGCGGCGCAGGCTGGCCTGCTCGAGCAGGAGCAGCGCCGCGCTGGTGCGCAGGTCGGCCTGGGCGAACCAGGGTCGGCGCTGTTCGGCATCCTGGGCCAACCAGTCTTCCACGGCGCTCTGCTTGATCGGCAGCTGCTTGCGCAGCACCTCGAACATGGCCTGGTAACGGTCGCGGTAGGAGTCGAAGCGATAGCCCAGGCGCAGGGCCTCGCGTGGGTCGTCGAGCACGCTGGTGTCGGCCAGGCCCCGCCCTTTGAGCACCTCGAGCAAACCGTTGGGCATGATCGCATCGAGATCGGCGAAGCGCGGGTCGGCAGTACCGCTGCGCATCAACTTGAGGGTTTCCACCGCGCAGTTGTTGGACAGGAAGTAATAGTTGCCGTCGTAGCTCCAGTGCATCTCGGCGGCCTGGCGCACCAGGTCCTCGATCTGCTGGCGGTCGAGCTTGAGGGGTACCGAGGCCAGGCTGCGCAGTTCGGTCTTGGTGTATTCGTCGATCACCTGGCCCAGCGGCAGCACGAAAAGGCGTGATGGGTAGGCACCGGTCAGCCCGTCCCAGCTGGACAACTGCACGTCGTTGACGAAGGCGCGGTACGACAGCACCAGATGGCGGTCGAGGTCCAACCGGCAGTCCGGTCCGCGCGGGCGACCCGGCGCACAGATCACCAGGCGCAGCATGCTGTGGCCCCAGCGGCTGACCCAGTTCTGGTTGGCCTCGGCAAGCAGGTAATCGACCTCGTAGACCCTTTCCGGGTCGATCTCGCCCAGTGGCTCGCGGGCAAAGTCGCTGCCGGCATTGAGGAAGGGCAGGCCCTTGGCGCAGGTATCCTGCTGCGGCGCCCAGCCAAAGTGTTCGCGCAGGTACTGGTTCAGGGCCGGGCGGCGGCAGCCATAGCTCGGGTCGAGGAGAAAGTACTCCATGTTGACCGCGATGAATTCCTTGGGGCTGCTCAACTCGTAGCTGTCCGGGGTGCGCACCAGCTGGCCGTTGTGCTGCTCGCGCTCACCGCGGCGGCCGACGTATTGTGGCCAGCCGGCGAGGTCGAGCAGGCGCGGGTCGTCGCTGAGGGTGAAGCGGCGTTCGGCCTGGCCGCGGCACTGCTGGGGCAGGCCGATCTGGCCAAGTGTGCCCAGCTGGCGCTTGCAGCGGGCGAGCAGCGAACGCTCGGCGCCAGGCCACAGGCGTGCGCGATCATAGATGTGGGTCAGCTCGTGCAGCACGGTAGCCAGCAGTTCTTCGCGTACGGTGCCGTGGGGGCGATGGGTCCTTTGTGTGGCGGCGCTGCCATCGGTGAGCCCTGGCAGCAGGCGGCTGTTGAGCTCCAGGCTGGAAACCGGCGAAGCCTGGCCGTAGGCGTCGGCAGGCATCTTGTCGGTCCAGCCGACCTGAATGCGGCGGTCCAGGCGCTGCCTGAACGATGGTGGAAGCTTCGCCAGCGCCTCGTCCAGCAGTTGCTGCGAGGCTTGCTGCTGTCGAGCGTCGAGGCCGTCCGCCTGCAGCTCCAGCTGCAGGTCGGCCAGGGCGGGCGTGCCGAGCAGCGTCAGGACGCAGCCGAGCAGCCAGGCACGCGCGCGCTTCACAGCGAGAGAATGGCTTCGGCCAGTACCTGGTCGCTGGCGTCGCGCGCTTCCGGCACGCGGTCGCGCAGAGTGTCGAAGGCGGCCTCGAGCTGCGCGCCGCGAATGTCGCCGTTGCTGGCGACGAAGCTGGCGGCGTCATCGCGGGCCTCGCGCACAACCTTGGAGTCGCGGATCGAGGTGGTGGTGTCGGATGTGAAATCGATCGACCGGCCGAAGGCGCGAACGATGATATTGCTGGTGGCTACCAACGTCTGCGCCTGGGCCAGGTCGGCCAGCAGCAGCATGCCGAGGGTGGCGGCGATCAGCGGTTTACGCATGGAGCATCTCCGAAAGATTCAGGGAGTCAGGTGTGATCATTGGACGAGAATTGCTTCTGCCAGTTCAAGGTCGCCGACGGTCTGACGCGGGTAGGCATGTCGCAGGTCGGCCAGCGCAGCCTGCAGGCGCGCACTGCGGATCCTGCCGTCGCTGGCAATGAATGCGGCGGCGTCGTCACGGGCCATGCCGACGATCTTGCGGTCGAACGGCGCGGTGGTCACCTGGCTGGTGACATAGCCGGTCATGACCGGGAACTGGGTCGTGACATCCATGGCTTGGGCGCTTCCCGTTCCGGCGAAGACGAACAGCAAGGGCATCAGGTATCGCATGGGCGTGGGTAACACTCGATCGGCTTGGCGATGACTACCTCACAAGCAGCGGCGAGCCGCTGCTTGTGAGTGCGGCGGCTGGCTCAGAGGGCCAGGATGGCCTGTGCCAGTTGGGCGTCGCTGGCCTGCAGCGCGGGCATCTGCTGGCGAATGTGGACGAAGGCGCTTTCCAGCTTCGCGCCGCGGATCTGGCCCTGGCTGCCGACGAAGCTTGCGGCGTCGTCACGGGCGGCCTTGACGATCTTGTCGTCGCGCAGCGAAGACGACACGTCGGAAGTGGCGTCGGTGGACGCAGCCACGGCACCGACCACGGCATCGGTGGTCACGACGAAGCTGGTGGCGTGTGCGGTGCCGGCAAGGGCCAGCAGCACGGCGGCGCCGAGCAGGTGGTTACGGAACATGATAGGGACTCCTGCGGGGGTAGTTCTGGTTATTCGGACGCTCGCACTGCTCGTCACGCTACATCAACGACGGCAGCTCGCTTCACCAAACTAACAGGCCGCCTTTGCAAGCGTATCACGCGGCACTGTTTCCAGATGTGAAGGATCACGCTCGACAGAACTGTTATGGTTATATTTTGGTTTGGTGATAATTGTACTGGTATTGCGCTGGACCGCTCAACTGCGCGGGTTGGAAACAAAAAACCCGTCGCAGTTCCCTGCGACGGGTTTTCGGAATTCACGGTGCCGGCGAAGGCCGGCGAGCCGGAGCTTAGCGCCAGAAAGGCTTGCTCAGCTCTTGGTAGCGCTGGGATTCGCTGATACCGGCGTCGGCCAGCAGGCGAGCATCCAGGCGAGCCAGTTGACGGCGGCTGGCGATGCGACGCTGCCACAGCAGCAGGGTCGACAGGGCGCGCAGAGGAGCCGAGGCTTTGGATTCAACGTTGTTTTCGAAAACCAGACCGGAACTGAGGGTACGTTCCATGATGTGTCATCCTTCCGCTTGTGGCGGGATTAGGTAGTGATTTAACTGATGCCAATGATCCTCCTCTGCTGTCCATAACAGTAGATACAGTTCAACAGTAATGCGATGCTCCAGTTAACTGTTAAACGGTACTGTTGCACTCGAAATAGGCGCAACTGTACTGGTCTGCACTGTTTTTGTGCGTTTTTATGTTTTTTGAAAAAAGTGGCGGGAAGAAGGCGGGGTTTTTAGCGGTACAGTAGTACAGTTTTTGATTGATTCATCTTCAACTGTTTGAGTGTGTTCTATGCAACTGCGGGGCGAGCCCGCTCCCACAGTCAATCTGCAGGAGGGGCTTGCCGCGCGATGAGCTGGTACTAGCGGATCACCCCGCCAGCATCCGCCCGCTTTCTTCCAGGTTCTCGTGCCAGCTCAGCGCTTCGCGCAGGATATGCGGGGTGTGCCCGCCGCGCTGGCAGGCGCGGTCGAAATAGTCGTTGAGTGCGGCGCGGTAGTCCGGGTGCACGCAGTTGTCGATGATCGCGCGAGCACGTTCGCGGGGTGCAAGGCCGCGCAGGTCGGCCAGACCCTGTTCGGTGACGAGGATGTCCACGTCGTGCTCGGTGTGGTCGACATGGCTGACCATCGGCACCACGCTGGAAATCGCCCCGCCCTTGGCGATCGACTTGGTCACGAACACCGCCAGATGGGCGTTGCGGGCGAAGTCGCCGGAGCCGCCGATGCCGTTCATCATCCGTGTGCCGCACACGTGGGTGGAGTTGACGTTGCCGTAGATGTCGAACTCCAGCGCCGTGTTGATGCCAATGATGCCGAGGCGGCGCACCACTTCCGGATGGTTGGAGATTTCCTGCGGACGCAGCACCAACTTGTCCTTGTAGCGCTCGAGGTTGCCGAACACGTCGGCGTTGCGGCGGGTCGACAGGGTGATCGAGCTGCCCGAGGCGAAGCGCAGCTTGCCGGCGTCGATCAGGTCGAAGGTCGAATCCTGCAGCACTTCGGAGTACATGGTAAGGTCTTCGAACGGCGACTCGATCAGGCCGCACATCACGGCGTTGGCAATGCTGCCGATCCCCGCCTGCAGCGGGCCGAGGCTGTTGCTCATGCGTCCTGCGTCAACTTCCTGCTTGAGGAAACCGATCAGGTGGTCGGCGATGGCCTGGGTTTCGTGATCCGGCGGCAGGACGGTGGACGGCGAATCCGGTTGGTCGCTGATGACGATACCGACGATCTTTGCCGGATCGATCGGAATCGCGGTGCTGCCGATGCGGTCGTCGACCTTCACCAGCGGGATGGGTGTGCGGGTCGGGCGGTAGGTCGGGATATAGATGTCGTGCAGCCCTTCGAGGTTGGGGTTGTGCGACAGGTTGATCTCGACGATGACCTGCTTGGCGAAGATCGCGAAGCTGGCCGAATTGCCAACCGAGGTGGTCGGCACGATATGGCCCTGTTCGGTGATCGCCACCGCCTCGATGACGGCGATGTCGGGCAGGGTCAGCTGCTTGTTGCGCAGTTGTTCCACGGTTTCCGACAAGTGCTGGTCGATGAACATCACCTGGCCGTCGTTGATGGCCTTGCGCAGGGTGCTGTCGACCTGGAACGGCATGCGCCGGGCCAGCACACCGGCCTCGGTCAGTTGCTTGTCCAGGTCGTTGCCCAGGCTGGCGCCGGTCATCAGGCTGATCTTCAGCGGCGACTGCCTGGCGCGCTCGGCCAGTGCGTGCGGCACGGCCTTGGCTTCGCCGGCGCGGGTGAAGCCGCTCATGCCGACGGTCATGCCATCCTCGATCAGGCCAGCGGCATCAGCCGCACTCATTACCTTGCTGTGCAGGGAGGACAAGCGGATACGATCACGGTACATGGATTGTTATCTCGGGCTACTTGGGCTACTGCAGCGCAGTCTAGAGATTTCGCCCGGGGCCGTCCCGCGACCATGGTCGTATGAGAAGCCCGGAAATAGAGCCGTTGATCTGGATCAGCAAAACGACGAGGCCCCAGGAGAAATCTCTCTGGGGCCTCGTTCATATCGACGGGTTTGCTCGGAAAAGACCTACTCGACCGCCTTGACCATGTCCTCGATGACCTTCTTCGCGTCGCCGAACACCATCATGGTCTTGTCCAGGTAGAACAGCTCGTTGTCGAGCCCGGCGTAGCCGCTGGCCATGGAGCGTTTGTTGACGATGATGGTCTTGGCCTTGAAGGCTTCGAGGATCGGCATGCCGGCGATCGGCGACTTCGGATCGTTCTTCGCCGCCGGGTTGACCACGTCGTTGGCGCCGAGCACCAGCACAACGTCGGCCTGGCCGAACTCGGCGTTGATGTCCTCCATCTCGAACACCTGGTCGTACGGCACCTCGGCCTCGGCCAGCAGCACGTTCATGTGCCCTGGCATGCGCCCGGCGACCGGGTGGATGGCGTACTTCACGGTCACGCCGTTGTGGGTCAGCTTCTCGGTCAGCTCCTTGAGCGCATGCTGGGCACGGGCAACCGCCAGGCCGTAGCCGGGGACGATGATCACGCTGTCGGCGTTGCTCAGCAGGAAGGTGGCGTCGTCGGCCGAGCCGGACTTCACCGGGCGCTGCTCCTTGCTGCCGGTCGCAGCGCCAGCGTCGGTGTCGCCACCGAAACCGCCGAGGATGACGTTGAAGAACGAGCGGTTCATCGCCTTGCACATGATGTACGAGAGGATCGCACCGCTGGAGCCGACCAGCGAGCCGGCAATGATCAGCATCGAGTTGTTCAGCGAGAAGCCGATGCCCGCTGCCGCCCAGCCCGAATAGCTGTTGAGCATCGACACCACCACCGGCATGTCGGCGCCGCCGATCGGGATGATGATCAGCACGCCCATGATGAAGGCGAGGACCAGCATCAGGGTGAAGGCGCTGTAGTGCCCGGTGAAGGTGAACAGCAGGCCCAGGGCGAGGGTGGTGATGCCCAGGATCAGGTTCAGCTTGTGCTGCCCGACGAACTGGACCGGCGCGCCCTGGAACAGGCGGAACTTGTACTTGCCCGACAGCTTGCCGAAGGCGATCACCGAGCCGGAGAAGGTGACGGCACCGATCGCTGCACCGAGGAACAGTTCCAGGCGGTTGCCGGTGGGGATCGGGTCGCTGATGCTGGCGACGATGCCCAGCGACTGCGGCTCGAGTACCGCGGCGATGGCGATGAACACCGCCGCCAGGCCGATCATGCTGTGCATGAAGGCGACCAGCTCGGGCATCTTGGTCATCTCCACGCGCTTGGCCATGACCGACCCTGCGGTGCCGCCGATCAGCAGGCCGACGATCACGTAGCCGATGCCGGCAGTGGCGCCGCCGCTGCCCACCGACAGCGCCGCAAGCTTGTAGATGAGGCCGATGGTGGTGAGCATCGCGATGCCCATGCCGATCATGCCGAACAGGTTGCCGCGCCGGGAGGTGGTCGGGTGCGACAGCCCCTTGAGGGCCTGGATGAAGCAGACCGAGGCAACCAGGTAGAGAAGGGTGACCAGATTCATGCTCATGGTTGTTTCTGCCCCTCGTTCTTGGTTTTCTTCTTGAACATTTCCAGCATGCGGCGGGTGACCAGGAAGCCACCGAACACATTGACCGCAGCCAGGGCCACGGCCAGGGTGCCCATCAGCTTGCCGGCCGGGGTCACGGTCAGCGCCGCCGCCAGCATGGCGCCGACGATGACGATCGCGGAGATGGCGTTGGTCACCGCCATCAGCGGAGTGTGCAGCGCAGGGGTGACGTTCCAGACCACGTGATAGCCAACATAGATGGCCAGCACGAAGATGATCAGGTTGTAGATCCCGTGGGAAATCAGCATGTCTTCCATTGTCGTGCTCCTCAGCCGTTCTTGCGCACGACCTGGCCGTCGCGGCACATCAGGCACGCGGCGACGATGTCGTCTTCGAGGTTGATCGTCAGGGCGCCGTCCTTGTCGAACAGCAGCTTCATGAAGTCCAGCAGGTTGCGTGCGTACAGCGCCGAGGCATCCGCGGCCAGCTGGGCGGGCAGGTTGGTCGGGCCGACGAGGGTTACGCCATGCGCCGTCACTACCTGGTCGGCGACGGTCAGTGGGCAGTTGCCGCCCTGGGCGGCGGCGAGGTCGATGACCACCGAGCCTGGCTTCATCTGCGCCACGGTCTCGGCACTGAGCAGCGTCGGGGCCTTGCGTCCGGGGATCAGCGCGGTGGTGATGACGATATCGGCCTGCCTGGCACGTTCATGCACGGCCTGGGCCTGGCGTTGCATCCAGCTGGCCGGCATCGGCCGGGCGTAGCCGCCGACACCTTCGGCGCACTCGCGTTCTTCATCGGTCTCGTAGGGGACATCGATGAACTTGGCGCCGAGCGATTCGATCTGTTCCTTCACGGCAGGGCGCACGTCGGACGCTTCGATCACCGCGCCGAGGCGCTTGGCGGTAGCGATGGCCTGAAGGCCTGCGACACCGGCACCGAGGATCAGCACGCGGGCAGCCTTTACCGTGCCGGCGGCGGTCATCAGCATGGGCATGAAGCGCGGATAGTGATGGGCTGCGAGCAGCACAGCCTTGTAGCCGGCGATGTTGGCCTGCGACGACAGTACATCCAGGCTCTGCGCCCGCGACGTGCGCGGCGCCGCTTCGAGGGCGAAGGCGGTGATGCCGCGTTCGGCCATCCGCGCGATCAGTTCGCTGTTGAACGGGTTGAGCATGCCCACCAGGACACTGCCGGGGTTGATCCGCGCCAGTTCCTGATCACTGGGCGCTACCACCTTGAGTATCAGTTGCGCGCCCAGGGCATCGGCGGCACCACCCAGCGAAGCACCTGCTGCCTCGAAGGCGCTGTCCGGAATGCTGGCCTTGAGGCCGGCGCCCCGTTCGACGGTGACCTGGTGGCCCTGGCCTACCAGTTTCTTGAGGGTTTCCGGGGTCGCGGCGACCCTTGTCTCACCCGGCTGCGTCTCGAGAGGAACACCAATGTGCACGACTTTGTCTCCTGCGGTGACCTTTTGTCATTGTTGATTCCGGTGCACTCGGGTGGTGCTGCCGGAGCGGTCGTAGAGCAATGCATACCGCCGGTTCCGGGGCGGGCGAGGCATTTTGCAGACGAACCGCAGGTCCATCAACCGGTTCTGGAGCGAAACGAAGTCAAAACTACAAGTCACCCTGTGACCACGTGTCGCAACGCTCCGCTTCCAGGCCGTCAAGAACGGGCTATTGGCAGCTTAGGAGAAAAAAACAAAAAAATTCTGACGTTTTCGTCTTTAGCGTGATGGATGTCGTAAAAAACCGGGCAAACCCGCGTAGTTACTAGGGTTGATACGGTTTTTAGGCGCAGCGGAACAGATTACGGATTTGCGACAAATCCATATATCTGTAGGTGTTCAAAATAATTGACTACGAAGTCAGCTTTTCCGAAGTATCAGGCCTGTGCAGCGTAGTCGCGGGCCTGGAGTACCAGCCAGTCGCGGAAGGCGCGCAGTGAAGCCGACTCGACCTTGCGCTCGGGGATCATCAGATAGTAGGCCTTGTCGCTCGCCAGGGCATGCCTGTTAGCGACCAACAGCCTGCCGTCCGCCAGCTCCCGATGGATCAGGAAAGGCGGGATCAGCGCGATGCCCATCTCGTGCATGGCTGCCTGGGCAAGCATGGAGAACAGTTCATAGCGAGGGCCGGTCATGTCCCTTTCCACACTCATGGCCAGGCCGTCGAACCATTGCCGCCAGGCGTAGGGGCGGGTGGTCTGCTGCAGCAGCGGCAATTCGGCGATGCGTGTGGCATCCAGAATCTCCTGGCCGTCCAGCCAGCGCGGGCTGCACACCGGTACCGGGTTCTCGCCCATCAAGCGGTGCGACTGGGTGCCCGACCAGTCGGCGTCACCGAAATAGATCGCGGCGTCGAAGGCGGTGTCGGCGAACAGGAAGGGGCGGGTGCGGTTGGTCAGGTTGACCGTCACCTCGGGGTGGCGCTGCTGGAAGTCCTTCAGGCGCGGCAGCAGCCACTGGGTGCCGAAGGTCGGCACCACGGCCAGTTCGATCACGTTGGCCCCCTGCTGGCGCATGACCGACAGGGTGTCGCGTTCTACCGCATCGAGCTGCGCGGCGACCTGGCGACTGTAGGACAGGCCCGCTTCGGTCAGCTTCACGCCCCTGCGCGAGCGTCGGAACAGTTCGACGTTGAGAAAGCTCTCCAGGCTGCCGATTTGCCGACAGACGGCGCCCTGGGTCAGGGCCAGCTCGTGCGCAGCCTTGGTAAAGCTCTCGTGGCGGGCTGCGGCCTCGAAGCAGACCAGGGCCGCTGTACTGGGGATCTTGCGCCGCATGTACGCCTACCTCACTTGTATCGGGCCAGGAGTGCCGATTTGGCAATTCTCGAAGTGAGAAAATAGCACTAATCGGTGCGTAATCCTCGTTTGTCCCCAGGCAGGTTCCGGCCTAGGATCAAGGCAACCGGAAATTTCGTCGGACATCTTTCGAGGACTCTGCCCATGGCTGGTAAAGCAAGCTTCAACTGGATCGACCCGCTGCTGCTGGATCAGCAGCTCACTGAAGAAGAGCGCATGGTGCGTGACAGCGCTTATCAGTTCGCCCAGGACAAGCTGGCGCCACGGGTGGTCGAGGCGTTCCGTCACGAGCAGACCGACCCTGCGATCTTCCGCGAGATGGGCGAGGTCGGCCTGCTGGGCGCGACCATTCCGGTGGAGTACGGCGGTAGCGGGCTGAATTACGTGTGCTACGGGCTGATCGCCCGTGAAGTGGAGCGCATCGACTCCGGCTATCGCTCGATGATGAGTGTGCAATCGTCGTTGGTCATGGTGCCGATCAACGAGTTCGGCACTGAAGCGCAAAAACAGAAGTACCTGCCCAAGCTCGCCAGCGGTGAATGGATTGGCTGTTTCGGCCTCACCGAACCCAACCATGGCTCCGATCCGGGGGCGATGATCACTCGGGCGCGCAAGGTCGAGGGTGGTTATAGCCTGACCGGCAGCAAGATGTGGATCACCAACAGCCCAATCGCCGATGTGTTCGTGGTCTGGGCCAAGGACGATGCCGGCGACATTCGCGGCTTTATCCTCGAGAAGGGCTGGAAAGGTCTGAGCGCTCCGGCTATCCATGGCAAGGTCGGACTGCGCGCGTCGATCACCGGCGAGATCGTCATGGATGGTGTGTTCGTGCCGGAGGAGAACATCTTCCCTGAGGTTCGCGGCCTGAAGGGTCCGTTCACCTGCCTGAACTCGGCGCGCTACGGTATTTCCTGGGGCGCGCTGGGGGCGGCGGAAGCCTGCTGGCACACTGCACGCCAGTACACCCTGGACCGCAAGCAGTTCGGTCGCCCGCTGGCGGCCAACCAGCTGATCCAGAAGAAACTCGCCGACATGCAGACCGAGATCACCCTGGGTCTGCAGGGCTGCCTGCGGTTGGGGCGGATGAAGGACGAAGGCACTGCCGCGGTGGAAATCACCTCGATCATGAAGCGCAACTCTTGCGGCAAGGCCCTGGAGATTGCGCGCCTGGCGCGCGACATGCTGGGTGGCAACGGCATCTCCGACGAGTTCGGCGTGGCCCGTCATCTGGTCAACCTCGAGGTGGTCAACACCTATGAGGGCACCCACGATATCCATGCGTTGATCCTCGGTCGCGCGCAGACCGGCATCCAGGCGTTCTATTAATAGAGGAGCGCGGCCATGGGAGCGCTTTCACATCTGCGGGTGCTGGATCTGTCGCGCGTGCTGGCCGGGCCGTGGTCCGGTCAGATTCTTGCCGACCTGGGTGCCGATGTGATCAAGGTCGAGCGTCCGGGCAGCGGCGATGACACCCGCGCCTGGGGTCCGCCCTTTCTCAAGGACATCCAGGGCGAGAATACCAGTGAGGCCGCCTACTACCTGTCGGCCAACCGCAACAAGCGCTCGGTGACCATCGATTTCACCCAGCCCGAAGGCCAGCGCCTGGTACGTGAGCTGGCGGCCAAGTCGGATATCGTCATCGAGAACTTCAAGGTCGGAGGGCTGGCGAGCTACGGGCTGGACTACGCGAGCCTGAAGGCGATCAACCCAAGGCTCATCTATTGTTCGATCACCGGGTTTGGCCAGACTGGGCCTTATGCCAGGCGCGCGGGCTACGATTTCATGATCCAGGGATTGGGCGGGCTCATGAGCCTGACCGGACGGCCGGAGGGAGAGCAGGGTGCTGGACCCATGAAGGTGGGGGTGGCGCTGACCGATATCCTCACCGGGCTGTATTCCACGGTGGCGATCCTCGCAGCACTGGCGCACCGCGATCAGTCGGGAGAGGGCCAGCATATCGATATGGCCCTGTTGGATGTGCAGGTGGCGTGTCTTGCCAACCAGGCGATGAACTACCTGACCACGGGGACATCGCCCAAGCGACTGGGCAATGCGCATCCGAACATCGTCCCGTACCAGGACTTCCCGACGGCTGATGGCGATTTCATTCTTACCGTGGGCAACGACGGGCAGTTCCGCAAGTTCGCCGAAGTGGCCGGGCATCCGCAGTGGGCCGATGACCCGCGCTTTGCCACCAACAAGCAGCGGGTTGCGCATCGCGCCGAGCTTATTCCACTGATTCGCCAGGCAACGGTGTTCAAGACGACGGCCGAGTGGGTGAGCCTGCTGGAGCAGGCCGGGGTGCCATGTGGGCCGATCAACGACCTGGCGCAGATGTTCCAGGATCCGCAGGTGGTGGCGCGTGGGCTGGCGGTGCAGGTGCCGCATCCGCTGTCGGGCAGTGTGCCGCAGGTGGCGAGCCCGATCAGGCTGTCGCAGACGCCTGTGGAGTATCGGCGGGCGCCACCTTTATTGGGAGAGCACACCGAAGCAGTATTGGTAGACGTCCTGGGGTTGGATGCAGAGGCTGTTCAGGCCCTGCGCTCGGCTGGGGTGTTGTGACAGCGTCTATATATAGAAGAGGGGAGGCCGACAGGCCTCCCCGCTTTGTTTTTCAGCGATCTGAAAGATTCTTGAAATAAAAGGTTGACGCCCTCTCGAATCCCCTTATAATGCGCCCCACTTCCGCAGCAAACGGAACGCGAAACTCCTTGTTAATCAACGAGTTAAGCGAGTTCGGTGTAGCGCGAAGGGCTTCGGTCTCTTGATCGGCAGCGGTGAAAAAGGCAGTTGACAGCATCGTTTGGTGCTGTATGATTCGCCTCCCGCTACGAGAGATCGCAGCGAGTCAAGTGTTTGAAGCTAAACGAGTTTCTCGCGAAAAACTTCAAAATAAACGCTTGACACCGAATGAGGAAAGCGTAGAATGCGCGCCTCGGTTGAGACGAAAAGCTCTTGACCAAACGCTCTTTAACAAATCGAATCAAGCAATTCGTGTGGGTGCTTGTGAGTACGGACTGATAGTCGCCAAGATTATCAGCATCACAAGTGGCCATGCGAGAAATCACATAGTCATTTGAGATTGCTGAGCCAAGTTTAGGGTTTCTTAAAAACCCAAGCAGTATTGAACTGAAGAGTTTGATCATGGCTCAGATTGAACGCTGGCGGCAGGCCTAACACATGCAAGTCGAGCGGATGACGGGAGCTTGCTCCTTGATTCAGCGGCGGACGGGTGAGTAATGCCTAGGAATCTGCCTGGTAGTGGGGGACAACGTTTCGAAAGGAACGCTAATACCGCATACGTCCTACGGGAGAAAGCAGGGGACCTTCGGGCCTTGCGCTATCAGATGAGCCTAGGTCGGATTAGCTAGTTGGTGAGGTAATGGCTCACCAAGGCGACGATCCGTAACTGGTCTGAGAGGATGATCAGTCACACTGGAACTGAGACACGGTCCAGACTCCTACGGGAGGCAGCAGTGGGGAATATTGGACAATGGGCGAAAGCCTGATCCAGCCATGCCGCGTGTGTGAAGAAGGTCTTCGGATTGTAAAGCACTTTAAGTTGGGAGGAAGGGTTGTACGTTAATACCGTGCAATTTTGACGTTACCGACAGAATAAGCACCGGCTAACTCTGTGCCAGCAGCCGCGGTAATACAGAGGGTGCAAGCGTTAATCGGAATTACTGGGCGTAAAGCGCGCGTAGGTGGTTCGTTAAGTTGGATGTGAAAGCCCCGGGCTCAACCTGGGAACTGCATCCAAAACTGGCGAGCTAGAGTATGGTAGAGGGTGGTGGAATTTCCTGTGTAGCGGTGAAATGCGTAGATATAGGAAGGAACACCAGTGGCGAAGGCGACCACCTGGACTGATACTGACACTGAGGTGCGAAAGCGTGGGGAGCAAACAGGATTAGATACCCTGGTAGTCCACGCCGTAAACGATGTCAACTAGCCGTTGGAATCCTTGAGATTTTAGTGGCGCAGCTAACGCATTAAGTTGACCGCCTGGGGAGTACGGCCGCAAGGTTAAAACTCAAATGAATTGACGGGGGCCCGCACAAGCGGTGGAGCATGTGGTTTAATTCGAAGCAACGCGAAGAACCTTACCAGGCCTTGACATGCAGAGAACTTTCCAGAGATGGATTGGTGCCTTCGGGAACTCTGACACAGGTGCTGCATGGCTGTCGTCAGCTCGTGTCGTGAGATGTTGGGTTAAGTCCCGTAACGAGCGCAACCCTTGTCCTTAGTTACCAGCACGTTATGGTGGGCACTCTAAGGAGACTGCCGGTGACAAACCGGAGGAAGGTGGGGATGACGTCAAGTCATCATGGCCCTTACGGCCTGGGCTACACACGTGCTACAATGGTCGGTACAGAGGGTTGCCAAGCCGCGAGGTGGAGCTAATCTCACAAAACCGATCGTAGTCCGGATCGCAGTCTGCAACTCGACTGCGTGAAGTCGGAATCGCTAGTAATCGCGAATCAGAATGTCGCGGTGAATACGTTCCCGGGCCTTGTACACACCGCCCGTCACACCATGGGAGTGGGTTGCACCAGAAGTAGCTAGTCTAACCTTCGGGAGGACGGTTACCACGGTGTGATTCATGACTGGGGTGAAGTCGTAACAAGGTAGCCGTAGGGGAACCTGCGGCTGGATCACCTCCTTAATCGAAGACATCAGCCTGCTGATGAGCTCCCACACGAATTGCTTGATTCATTGTCGAAGACGATCAAGACCCTATATAGGTCTGTAGCTCAGTTGGTTAGAGCGCACCCCTGATAAGGGTGAGGTCGGCAGTTCAAATCTGCCCAGACCTACCAATATGCGGGGCCATAGCTCAGCTGGGAGAGCGCCTGCCTTGCACGCAGGAGGTCAGCGGTTCGATCCCGCTTGGCTCCACCACTTATGCTGCACCTTGATCAGAACCTAGAAATGAGCATTCACTGATGAATGTTGATTTCTGGCTTTTGTCAGATCGTTCTTTAAAAATTCGGATATGTGATAGAAATAGACTGAAGACCAGTTTCACTGCTGGAATTCAGGCTAAGGTAAAATTTGTGAGTTCTCACGAATTTTCGGCGAATGTCGTCTTCACAGTATAACCAGATTGCTTGGGGTTATATGGTCAAGTGAAGAAGCGCATACGGTGGATGCCTTGGCAGTCAGAGGCGATGAAAGACGTGGTAGCCTGCGATAAGCTTTGGGGAGTCGGCAAACAGACTGTGATCCAGAGATCTCTGAATGGGGGAACCCACTCAGCACAAGCTGAGTATCTTGTACTGAATACATAGGTGCAAGAGGCGAACCAGGGGAACTGAAACATCTAAGTACCCTGAGGAAAAGAAATCAACCGAGATTCCCTTAGTAGTGGCGAGCGAACGGGGACCAGCCCTTAAGCTGGTTTGAGATTAGTGGAACGCTCTGGAAAGTGCGGCCATAGTGGGTGATAGCCCCGTACACGAAAATCTCTTGCCAGTGAAATCGAGTAGGACGGAGCACGAGAAACTTTGTCTGAACATGGGGGGACCATCCTCCAAGGCTAAATACTACTGACTGACCGATAGTGAACCAGTACCGTGAGGGAAAGGCGAAAAGAACCCCGGAGAGGGGAGTGAAATAGAACCTGAAACCGTATGCGTACAAGCAGTGGGAGCCTA
This sequence comes from Pseudomonas sp. FA117, assembly GCF_057370475.1. Taxonomy (NCBI): domain Bacteria; kingdom Pseudomonadati; phylum Pseudomonadota; class Gammaproteobacteria; order Pseudomonadales; family Pseudomonadaceae; genus Pseudomonas; species Pseudomonas sp. FA117. Next base: position 5,716,167 of record NZ_CM170675.1, on the reverse strand, counting down.
CTTTGTTAGGTGACTGCGTACCTTTTGTATAATGGGTCAGCGACTTATATTCAGTGGCGAGCTTAACCGAATAGGGGAGGCGTAGCGAAAGCGAGTCTTAATAGGGCGCTTTAGTCGCTGGGTATAGACCCGAAACCGGGCGATCTATCCATGGGCAGGTTGAAGGTTAGGTAACACTGACTGGAGGACCGAACCGACTACCGTTGAAAAGTTAGCGGATGACCTGTGGATCGGAGTGAAAGGCTAATCAAGCTCGGAGATAGCTGGTTCTCCTCGAAAGCTATTTAGGTAGCGCCTCATGTATCACTGCTGGGGGTAGAGCACTGTTTCGGCTAGGGGGTCATCCCGACTTACCAAACCGATGCAAACTCCGAATACCAGCAAGTGCCGAGCATGGGAGACACACGGCGGGTGCTAACGTCCGTCGTGAAAAGGGAAACAACCCAGACCGTCAGCTAAGGTCCCAAAGTCATGGTTAAGTGGGAAACGATGTGGGAAGGCTTAGACAGCTAGGAGGTTGGCTTAGAAGCAGCCACCCTTTAAAGAAAGCGTAATAGCTCACTAGTCGAGTCGGCCTGCGCGGAAGATGTAACGGGGCTCAAACCATGCACCGAAGCTACGGGTATCACCTCTGGTGATGCGGTAGAGGAGCGTTCTGTAAGCCTGTGAAGGTGAGTTGAGAAGCTTGCTGGAGGTATCAGAAGTGCGAATGCTGACATGAGTAACGACAATGCGAGTGAAAAACTCGCACGCCGAAAGACCAAGGTTTCCTGCGCAACGTTAATCGACGCAGGGTTAGTCGGTCCCTAAGGCGAGGCTGAAAAGCGTAGTCGATGGAAAACAGGTTAATATTCCTGTACTTCCAGTTATTGCGATGGAGGGACGGAGAAGGTTAGGCCAGCCTGGCGTTGGTTGTCCAGGTTTAAGGTGGTAGGCTGAAATCTTAGGCAAATCCGGGATTTCAAGGCCGAGAGCTGATGACGAGTGCTCTTTAGAGCGCGAAGTGGTTGATACCATGCTTCCAAGAAAAGCTCCTAAGCTTCAGATAACTGGGAACCGTACCCCAAACCGACACAGGTGGTTAGGTAGAGAATACCAAGGCGCTTGAGAGAACTCGGGTGAAGGAACTAGGCAAAATGGCACCGTAACTTCGGGAGAAGGTGCGCCGGCGAGGGTGAAGGACTTGCTCCGTAAGCTCATGCCGGTCGAAGATACCAGGCCGCTGCGACTGTTTATTAAAAACACAGCACTCTGCAAACACGAAAGTGGACGTATAGGGTGTGACGCCTGCCCGGTGCCGGAAGGTTAATTGATGGGGTTAGCGCAAGCGAAGCTCTTGATCGAAGCCCCGGTAAACGGCGGCCGTAACTATAACGGTCCTAAGGTAGCGAAATTCCTTGTCGGGTAAGTTCCGACCTGCACGAATGGCGTAACGATGGCGGCGCTGTCTCCACCCGAGACTCAGTGAAATTGAAATCGCTGTGAAGATGCAGTGTATCCGCGGCTAGACGGAAAGACCCCGTGAACCTTTACTATAGCTTTGCACTGGACTTTGAGCTTGCTTGTGTAGGATAGGTGGGAGGCTTTGAAGTGGGGACGCCAGTTCTCATGGAGCCATCCTTGAAATACCACCCTGGCAACCTTGAGGTTCTAACTCAGGTCCGTGATCCGGATCGAGGACAGTGTATGGTGGGTAGTTTGACTGGGGCGGTCTCCTCCCAAAGAGTAACGGAGGAGTACGAAGGTGCGCTCAGACCGGTCGGAAATCGGTCGTAGAGTATAAAGGCAAAAGCGCGCTTGACTGCGAGACAGACACGTCGAGCAGGTACGAAAGTAGGTCTTAGTGATCCGGTGGTTCTGTATGGAAGGGCCATCGCTCAACGGATAAAAGGTACTCCGGGGATAACAGGCTGATACCGCCCAAGAGTTCATATCGACGGCGGTGTTTGGCACCTCGATGTCGGCTCATCACATCCTGGGGCTGAAGCCGGTCCCAAGGGTATGGCTGTTCGCCATTTAAAGTGGTACGCGAGCTGGGTTTAGAACGTCGTGAGACAGTTCGGTCCCTATCTGCCGTGGACGTTTGAGATTTGAGAGGGGCTGCTCCTAGTACGAGAGGACCGGAGTGGACGAACCTCTGGTGTTCCGGTTGTCACGCCAGTGGCATTGCCGGGTAGCTATGTTCGGAAGAGATAACCGCTGAAAGCATCTAAGCGGGAAACTTGCCTCAAGATGAGATCTCACTGGGATCTAGAATCCCCTGAAGGGCCGTCGAAGACTACGACGTTGATAGGTTGGGTGTGTAAGCGCTGTGAGGCGTTGAGCTAACCAATACTAATTGCCCGTGAGGCTTGACCATATAACACCCAAGCAATCTGCCTGGCAGATTGTGGTGGTGAAGACGAAACGAACCGAAAGTTCGAGGCGACCCACAAAGATCACATATCCGAATTGGCTGGCGTGTCTGCAAGGACACACTGGCAACCGAATTTCTTGACGACCATAGAGCATTGGAACCACCTGATCCCATCCCGAACTCAGCAGTGAAACGATGCATCGCCGATGGTAGTGTGGGGTTTCCCCATGTGAGAGTAGGTCATCGTCAAGATTCATTTCGCAAAACCCCTATCTGCGCGAGCAGGTAGGGGTTTTGTCTTTAAGTAGAGACTACAGAGATTCGCTGGCACGTCCCTCGGACGGACCGGCACACAGGATTTCTTGACGACCATAGAGCATTGGAACCACCTGATCCCATCCCGAACTCAGCAGTGAAACGATGCATCGCCGATGGTAGTGTGGGGTTTCCCCATGTGAGAGTAGGTCATCGTCAAGATTCATTTCGCAAAACCCCTATCTGCGTGAGCAGGTAGGGGTTTTGTCTTTCTGGCGAAATGAAAAACCGCTGCGCTGTTGCCAGCGCAGCGGTGTCGAAGGGTGCCGTCAGCCCAGCAGATTGCGCACGTTGTTCATCGCATCATCGGCAAAACCCTGGAGAAACGCCTGGAAGGCCGGCAGCGTCTCTGCGCCACCCTCCCAGGGCTCGGCCTGGATGGTCCAAGTCGCGCGGCTGTGCTGCCCTTCAAGGGCCTCCACCTGCATCGCGGCCCACAGGTTGCCAATGTTGAGGCTGGTGTAGATCAGGCTCCAGGTCATCTGCATTGCCTGTTCGTCGCGCGAATTCAACTGCTCGATGACCACGTTGCCATCCTTGAACAGCTTCTTGCGCACCGAGCGCACGCCTGTGCCGGTCATGTCGATATGGGCCAGGGCCGGAATGAACACCGGGAAGCCGGCGAAGTTGCCGACGATATTCCACACGGCAGCGGCAGGTGCCGCGATGTCCACGCTGGATACGACCAGGCAACCTTCGGGGTTGCGGATCAGTGTGTCGGGTTTGAGTGCTTGCATGGGATGTTGCTCCTGTTGTGAATGATGAAAAATTTCAGAGGAAGCCGATGTCGTTCAGGTAGCGGCAGCCGCGCTGCAACAGCGCTGCATCTTTCGCTGGATAGCAGGCGCCCATGCGCCGAACGCCTTCCCGCGCATTGCCGTGCTCGATGTTGGAGATGTCGCCGATGTCCTCCTCGAAACCTTCGAGATAGAAGCCCAGGACATCGAACAACGCGTTGTCACGATCGACACGTCGCAACTGGCCTTGCCATTGCGTCACGTCCACCAGCTCGAACCGGTGGCCTTGCTCGTGGAACGCGGCCAGGTAGTCCTGCCAGCGCAGCGGCTCAGGGTTGTGCAGGTTGAACACGCACTCTCCGGGCAGGTGACGGCTGCCGTGGAAGGCGATGAAGCGGGCGAGGAAGTCCACCGGCATGAGATCGAAGTCAATTTCCAGGCGCGGCACCTGGCCCAGTTGCAGTGAACCTTTGAGCATCAGCATCAGGCGGTTGCGCTGTGGCTGGCAGTTGCCGGTACGGCTGTCGAAGGTGATGTTTCCGGGACGGAACAGATTGACCCTGACACCCGCTTCGCGAGCCCGCTGCAGGATGCGCTCGCCCACCCACTTGCTCAGGTTGTAGCCGTTGCGGATGTAGATCGGTGGCGTTGCTGCCGGATCCTGCTCCAGCACTCGTCCATCGCTGCCCACTGCGCTGCAGGCAGAGAGGGTCGAGATGAAGTTGAAGACTTTCTTGCGCCGCCCCTCGCACAGGCGCAGGCACTCGAACAGCGGCTCGACGTTGTCTGCCGCCAGGGCCTGGTAATCCAGCACATGGTTGACCTGGGCGGCGTTGTGCAGCAGTACGCCGAAATTCAGGTCCAGCTCTTCGTAGTCTGCTTCGCTCAACCCCAGTCGCGGGCGCCGCAGGTCGGCATCGAATACCCGCACCCGCCGCATGTCCAGGTTCAGCCGGTTGTCCGCCAGCGCCTGGGCAAAACGCTCGTGCGCACCTTGCTCCGCGCTGCTGCGTACCAGGCACGCGACTTCGGTTGCGCCCCAGTCGAGCAGGGCTTCGACCAGATGCACGCCGAGAAAGCTGTTCGCTCCAGTGACGATGACCTTGTGCACGTCTCCCATGGCCTGGACGGGCAGTACCTGCAGATCCAGGGCCCGGTTGGCATCCTGTTCCAGCCGTTCCAGCGAGCCCTGCACAGTGGCATCGTTGCCGTCGAGCAACGCACCGAGGCGTTGCAGCGTCGGCTGCTCGATGAAGCGGTTGATCGCCACTGCACGCCCGAACACCTCACGCACCTCCAGCAGCAGCCGAGACAGCAGGATCGAGTGACCGCCGAGGTTGAAGAAGCTGTCATCGATGGAGATATCGGCCGGCGGCAGCTCCAGCAATTCGCTCCACAGCATCAGCAGACGCTGCTCGGTCGCCGTCTGCGCAGCCATCCGCTGCGCTGCTGGCAAGGCCAGCGGTCGCGCCCGCAGTGCCTGGCGATCGACCTTGCCGTTGGCGGTGTAGGGCATCTGCTCCAGCACCTGGTAGAACACTGGGCGCATGTAGTCGGGCAGATGCTGCTCGGCATGATCGCGCAAGGCTGCCTGCGCCTCGCTGTGCACAGGCTGGGCAGTGAAGGCCAGGATTCGCCTCTGGTCATCGATCACCACCGCGAGCTGGGCATACAGGCCGCTGTCGCGCAGGCAATGCTCGATCTCCTCGGGCTCGACCCGGAACCCGCGGATCTTCACCTGATTGTCCCTGCGCCCGCACAGCTCGATACCCTGTGCGGTCCACTTGCCGATGTCGCCGGTGCGATAGGCACGCAACGGGCGGCCGTCCGCCAGCTCGAGCGTGACGAAGCGCTCGAGGGTCAGCCCGGGATTGTTCAGGTAACCCAGGCCGACCCCGGGGCCGCAGATATAGAGTTCACCGGGCGTCTGCTCGATGACCGGTTGCAGGTTTTCATCGAGAATCAGTACCTGCGTGTTGGCGATCGGTACGCCGAGGTTACGGTTGCTGTGGCCAGCCGCGAACACCCGCGTGGTCGCCAGCACCGTGGTCTCGGTCGGCCCGTAGATATTGTGCATCTGGCACTGCTGGCTGTAGCGCGCGATCACCTCCGGCTCGCAGACATCGCCACCGGTCACCAGGTGGCGCAGCCCGAGCGGCTCGTCGCGTGGCAGGATGCTCAGCAGGGCCGGCGGCAGAAACGCGTGGCTCACCGCCTGGCTGTGGATAAGTTGCATCAGGCACTGCGGATCGCGGCGCTGGTCGTCATCGGGGATGACCAGCTGCGCACCACAGGCGAAGGTCGGCAGGATGTCCAGCAGTGAGGCATCGAAGCCGACAGTGGAGAACTGCAGCACGCGGCTGTGGGCGTCCAGGGCCACATGCTCGCGGTACCAGGCGATGAAGTGCATGAGATTGCGCTGGCTGAGCAGCACGCCCTTGGGCTGGCCCGTAGTGCCGGAGGTGTAGATCGCCACGCAAGGCTGGTCCGGTTCGGCGGGACGACGCCGCAGCGAGGGCAGGCAGCGCTCGCTGCCTGGTTCCACCCGGCCTGCATCGAGTGTCGGCAGATCACTGTTCACCTGGCCGTCATGCAGCAGCACCCAGGCATCGGCATCCCTGAGGATGCGCTGGCGGCGCTCTGCAGGGGTTGCCGGGTCCAGCGGCAGATAGACCGCGCCGCAGCCCAGGATGGCCAGTATGCTGGCATAGAGTGCCCGCGACTTGGCCATGCAAACGGCCACCACCACGGGGCGATCACCCTGGTCGGGCAGCAACGGCAGCAGCGCCTTCTGCACGGCGACAGCCTGGGCATGCAGGGTACGGTAGCTGTCGCGCTGGCCATTGTGGTTCAGCGCCGGTTGTCCGGCGAATCGGCGCAGGCTCTGTTCCAGGCAGTCCATCAGCCCGGCTTCGCTGTGCGTCAGCAGGTCGGGATGCAGGGTACGGTTGAAGGGATGTTGATAGGCCAGCGCCTCCAGCCAGTCCAGCCCGTGCTCGCGCTCATGCAAGCCTGCCGCCACGGTGGGGGTTTCCTGCAGATGAGACGGATCACGGGCCAGGCGGGTGACGTGCAGTGCAGTCTGTTCGGCGATGGCCAGCAGCGCTTGTTCACGCAACTGCTGGCCATTGCCCGAGGCGGGGTTCGCCAGGGCCAGCCGACCGATCAGGCGTTGTGCGCGGGCGCTGCCACACCAGTACAGCAGCTCCAGGCGCGGCAAGGGCTCGGCATGGCTTGCACCCAGGCGCAGCCTGAGCAAGGGCGAATCGCCCAGATGGCGCCAGTCGCTGCTGGCCAGTTTCAGGCTGCCGTCTTCAAGCACCAGATCGTGATGACTGGCCAGTACCTGACGCAGCGCCGATGCTGTATCGGCCCGCAGGCAGGCGTGGCCGTGTTCGTCGAGCATCCGGGCAAGATGTTGCAGGCCGGCGCTGTTGCCGGCCAGGATTATATCGAGACGTCGCATGCTGATCTCCTCAGGACAGGTAGCCGCGCAGGGCGTCCTGCACGCAGGGTGAGTCGAGCATCGAGCTGCTGCGCAGGAAGCGCAGGATGTTGCCCAGCAGCGGATGCTGGTGATTGATCGGATAGGCCAGGCCCAGCACTTCCTCACGCAGCGCCTGGCGGGTGTCCTCGCTGACTGGCAGCGCCTCGATCAGGCTGAAGTCGAAGGCCTGCTGGATGTCGTTGGTCAGGTACTGGCCCAGGAACACCGGCAGCACGCTGGCGATGGACTGGCGGTCGTGCTCGGGTGCGGCCTGCCAGTAGATGCGTGTCAGGCGGGCCCAGAACGTCGAGTGCCGGCCTTCGTCGAGCAGGTGGTCGGCCATCAACCCTTTCACCGAAGGCTTGACCGTGTCGTCACGGGCGAAGGCCGCCACGTCGTCAGTCAGGGTGTTCTCGGCGATACCGACGCAGATCAGTTCCATGGCATCGCGCAGCGGCTCCGGCACCTGCGCCAGTGCAGCCGGAATCGCGCGGCTGAGTTCGATTTCGTCAGGCAGGGCAATCGGTTCTATTCCGGTCAGGGCGACGGTCTGCTGCAGGAAGTCCATCGCCACCAGGGCGTGGTAGTCCTCGTCGACCACCACGGTCATCGCGTCATAACGACAGGCAAAGGGAAAGCGCACGGCGAAGCGGTCCTTGGCGATGCGCCGGGCGGTGCGGTCGACGATCTCGGTCTCGAAGATCACCACGTCGTTGATGAACTTGTAGAGGCTCTGGACCAGCACGAAGTCGCGCAACGGCGCACAGGCCTGCTGGAAGGTGGCGCTGAGCACCAGCGGCTGGCGGCTGATCGGGTAGATCAGCCGCTGGTCGTCCTCGACCCGACGCCGTGGGCGTGTGCGGATGGTGGCGCGTTCCTCCCAGGCATCGGCGAAGGAGCGGTAGTCGAGCGCATTCATGGCGTGACCTCTGCAGTCGGCACCTGCAACGAAGCACGCAGGCGGTCCCACAGCGCCATGCGGCTCTGTACGGCGGCAATGGCGGCCTCGTACACCTCCTCCTGGCGCTGCGGGTCGTCGTTCACCAGGCGCGACAGCAATTGCTCGGCGGCCGGGCCGTGATCCTCGGCATCCACCTCGATGTGCCGCTGCAGGTAGTAGCGGAACGTCGGTGCCTGTGCCTGGCCTATGCCCCATTGGTCGAGGATCTGCTGGAACATCTCCGGGATGACGCTCTCGCGGCCATGCAGGAAGGCTGCTGCCACGCGATGGGCCGGTGCGTTGAGGGCAACTTCGAGCGTGTCGCCGACAAACTGCCTGGCCGCTTCGCTGGCCCCCGAGCGGTGCAGCGCCGTGGCGTAGTCGACGCCCTGTTGCTGCAGGCTGACGAAGCACTCGATGGCCTGGGTGCTGGCGCCCACCTCGCGCATGGCGTCCAGGTAGAGCTCGAAGTGGCTGTAATGACCCTGCTGCAGGCGGTCATCGGACTCCTCACCGAGGACGATTTCATTGATCAGGCGTGCGGCGGCGGGGTCCGCCGGGGGCAGCCAGGGCAGGCGCGTGCAGGTCAGTTCCTGTTGCAGGCGCTTGGTCAGCGACATGAAGTCCCAGACGGCGAAAACATGGGTTTCCATGAAACGTTGCAGGATTTCGAGCGAGTCGATTTCCGAAAACAGCGGGTGCCGGGCAAGTTCGGCTTTATGCTCGGAAAGTGTGCGCTTCAATGTGCTCATGAGCAGTGTCCCTGACAGATAAGTTGGCGTGTTATTGCCGACACATTCCAGCGATTGAAAAACATCGGGCGAGCGGATGCCTCGACGGAGATTCGATGGCTGAACGGTATCGGTGGCTACGGCGCGCCCTGGATGCGCCTGACTGAAGGAAGTCAAGGCATGACGGGTGCCGGCGATATAAAAACTAGAACAACTTCAAAGTTGTCTGCAAATGTTTTTTGAAATAATTTCTTTGTGCATAAAGTTCGGGCAATAGTTGCCCAAATAAAACATCGGATATGTTTTATATGGAATATACAGGCCCCTTCCGATAATGGATTATCAGAAAACGAAGTTGAGTGAATGCCTCACTCGAAGCACTGATCAATGGCGGTGCGAGGATGTTTCACTGTCGAGGGGCGGCTAATCGCCACGCGGCCCGTGCCCCGGTGCAAGGCTCCTTCTGTGGGTAGATGGAATGCATGCGACCGGGCGCGTAATGGACGATCGGCAGTCGCAGCGCGACTAGAGTGGGCTCAAAAGATCCGCGCTGCCATGGTCATTGGCAGCGGACGAAGGGAAATGGCGTCGCGAACACAGGGAATAGACGGGTTTTTGCCGCTTAGAAGCTCAACAGACCAAGGTGCGTGTTGAAAATTCTCACAAACCTTTGGTCCAGATATGACTTGTCAATCGTGTGATCCGGAAGCTCGATCAGTTCCAGTTCGCGCCGGACAAAGGCGTGCCAGCCCAGCATTTCGGGGAGGAAACCTGGTGGATAGAGCACCGTCACCGGTACCTGGACAGCATTCGCGCTGGCGCAAGGTTCGGCGACCCTCGGGCTGTCACAGCTGGAAACAAACAAATGACGCGTCTGGCCAGGATATTCACGCTCGGCAAGCTGAGCCAGCTCGAATGCCATGTGTGCCCCAAGGTGCTGGCCGAACAGCGCATGGGGCTCGCCGAGGTAAGGGGTCAGGTAGCGGGCGATGGTATGGGCGACAGTGGAGGGCCCCAGCGGGGGATTGCAGGGTGCACATTCGGCATGCCGGCGGACATCCACCGCAATCAGTTCGATGTGGTCGCTCAGGGTGCGGGCCCAGGTGCGGTATTGCTCCAGGTGTTGCGGGCTGCAGGCGAAACAGATCAGACGCACTCGCGGAGGCTGCCCGATATCTTCTGTGGCCTGTGGGTTCTGCACGTGCACGGTCGATCCTTCGCTCCGGGTGGGTACCGGCGCTCGATGGCCGGCGCAGCTTGTGGCCGCGACAGCGCATGATTCACTTGGCGGGTTGCCTGTTCAGGTAGTTGCGGATGGTACGCGATGCCGTGTTCAAGTGTCGCTCCAGCACCTCGACAGCCTGCTCGACCAGTTTGTCGCTGGCGGCGTCGACCAGCGCCATGTGGTCATCCTGGGTGAGCTTGCCAAGCCCCATCGAGGACAGGTGGAAGCGCAGGAAGCGCTCTTCTTCGTTGAGTTCGATCTCGATCATGCGCAGCAGCTTGTGGTTTTTTGCCTTGCTGTACAGCGTCATGTGGAACAGGCGGTTGAGGCGGCCGATTTCGGCATGGCGTGTCTCGTTTTCCAGCTGCTGGATGTAGTTGCGGGCAAGTGCGATGTCCGCGGCATCCAGGTCCGGGATCGACTGGCGCAGGGCTTCGGTTTCGAGCAGCACGCGCAAGGCGTAGGTGTCGACCGCGTCCTCGCCGATCAGCGGCGCGACCACGGCGCCCTTGTGCGTCACGACCTTGAGCAGCGATTGCGCCTCGAGCTGGCGCAAGGCCTCGCGCACCGGCATGCGGCTGACACCGAACAGATCGGCCAGCTCCTGCTGGCGCAAGGCGGTGCCCGGTGGCAGGCGACCATCGAGAATGGCGCTGCGCAGACGCTCTTCTATGACGCTGCGGGCAAGGTGCACTGGCACCTGCTCGCTACCCAGCACGGAGCTGAGGAGTCTGGTTTTCTCGGCCACGCGGAGTCTGCCTCGATGGGTTGCCGTAATTGGATCCAATAACCCTAGTAAGCAGGGTGGGAGGTTGTCAAACCGTGGCGACGGACGCCAGCGGTGAAGGAACGCGGCTATCGTGAATGAAGTCATCCTGCAAGGGAAGTCAGACCTTTCCCTGTGGGCTGATCGTAAGGTCCTACGCGTTTTCACACAGGCGCCATGATTGTAAGGTGCCATTGTCTTTTCCCCCGGCAAGCCGCACCATCGCTGCTTTCGACTGGTCTGGACGGGTGTTCGCAGTGGCGATACCTAGAGTGCTCAATTCGGCCGTGCGTCGCCTCGGCCTCGCCGTGCTGCTCGGCTGCCTGCTGCTGGGCGGCCTGCACGCGGATTGGGATTTCGCCCAGATCAGCCGTCGAGCGCAACAGCTGTACGGGCCGCTCGGTGCCGGACAAGGGCGCATCGATGCCTGGCAGAACCTGATGGCTACGCAGAAGCAGGGCAGCGAGCTGGACAAGCTGCAGGTGGTCAACCTGTTCTTCAACAAGCAACTGCGCTATGTCGAGGATATCGACCTGTGGCACGAGGTCGACTACTGGGCCACGCCGGTCCAGTCGCTGATCAAGGGCGCCGGTGATTGCGAGGACTACGCCATCGCCAAGTACTTCAGCCTGCGCCGCATGGGTGTTCCCGCCGAGAAGCTGCGCATCACCTACGTCAAGGCGTTGCGCCTGAACCGGGCGCACATGGTCCTGACCTATTATTCAAGCCCACAGGCCCAGCCGCTGGTACTCGACAGCCTGATGGACGCGATCAAGCCGGCCAGCCAGCGCAACGACCTGCTGCCGGTCTATGCCTTCAACGGTGAAGGGCTGTGGTTGACCGGCGCGGGCGGCAACAAGAAGGTCGGCGATACCAAGCGCCTGTCGCGCTGGCAGGATGTGCTGAAGAAAATGCAGGCCGAAGGGTTCCCGGCCGAACCGGTTTATTGAGGAGCACAGATGTCACTGTTCAAACAATTGTTGCTTGCCATATGCCTGCTCCTGACCATCGCCTTCAGTGGCAGCTTCATGGTCAGCCTGGAGAGTTCGCGCAGTCAGTACGTCAATCAGTTGCGCTCCCATGCGCAGGATGCGGCGACGGCGCTGGCCCTGTCGCTGACGCCGAACATCGACGATCCGGCGATGGTCGAGCTGATGGTCAGCTCGATCTTCGACAGCGGCTATTACTCGAGCATCAAGGTCATCGACCTGGACTCCAATGCGGTGCTGGTCGAGCGCCACGCCGAACCGGACAGCAACGGTGTGCCGGGCTGGTTCATCGGCCTGATAGGGCTGGAGCCTGCCGGGGGCGACGCTCTTGTCAGCCGTGGCTGGCAGCAGGCGGCGCGGGTCGAGGTGATCAGCCACCCGATGTTCGCCCTGGCCAAGCTCTGGCAGAGCGCCCTGGGCAGCCTGGGCTGGCTGCTGCTGTGCGGTGTTGTGAGCGCGGTGCTGGGAGCGCTGCTACTGCGACGGCAGCTGCGCCCGCTGGACTACATGGTGGCGCAGTCCCACGCCATTGCCCGGCGCGAATTCCTCAGCCTGCCCGAGCTGCCACGCACCCCTGAACTGCGTCGTGTGGTGCAGGCGATGAACCAGATGGTCGAGAAGCTCAAGGCGCTGTTCACCGAGCAGGCCGAGCGCAGCGAGAAGCTGCGTACCGAGTCGTACCAGGACAGCCTGACGGGGCTGGCCAACCGGCGTTACTTCGAGATGCAACTGAACACCCGGGTCAGCAACCTGGAAGAAGCCCGTGCGGGCTACCTGCTGTTGCTGCGGGTCCAGGACCTGGCCGGCCTCAACGCCCGCCTTGGCGGCCAGCGCACCGACCAGCTGCTGCAGGCGGTGGGCGAACAGCTGCGGCGTACCTGCGCCAGCTATCCGGAGACCAAGGACCTGATCACCCGCAGCCGTGGCGGCGAGTTCGCCGTGCTGGCGCCGGGGATGGTCCATGAAGAGGCGGTGCAGCTGGCCCAGGCCCTGGAAGCCACATTGCAAAGCCTGCATGTGACCGGTGCCAGCGATGTCGACCCGGTTGCCTGCATCGGGCTGGCGCCGTTCAGCCCGGGGGATGCGCCGCAAGCCCTGCTGAAGCTGGCCGACGAAGCCCTGGCGCGGGCCGAGAGCCAGCCGGACCCGGGCTGGGTCTGCCTGGAGCAGGGCGCCGCGGCGCAGGCTGCCGACAGCCATCACGCCTGGCATTCACGCCTTGACCAGGCCTTGGCCAAGGGGCAGTTCGAGCTGTTCTTCCAGCCGGTAGTGGATTGCCAGGCGCCGGAACATATCCTGCACTACAAGGTGATCTCGCGGCTTCACGACGAGCAGGGCGAAGCCCTGGCGGCGGGGCGCTTCCTGCCGTGGCTGGAGCGCTTCGGCTGGATGCCGCGCCTGGACCTGCTGGTGCTGGAAAAGGTCTTGCGCCACCTGCACAGCCACGGCGAGTCGCTGGCGCTGAACCTGTCTGCGGCCACCCTGGCCGATGCCAAGGCATTGCAGCGCGTCTATGAACTGCTGGGCCAGCATGGCGCGCTGGGGCCAAGGCTGACGTTCGAGATCGGTGAAGAGCAGTTGCCGGAGCAGGCTGCGCTGGAGAAGCTGACCCGCCACCTGCACAAGCTTGGCTTTGGCCTGGCCCTGCAGCGCTTTGGCGGGCGTTTCAGCATGATCGGTAACCTGGCGCACCTGGGCCTGGCGTACCTGAAGATCGACGGTGGATACATCCGCAGCATCGATCAGGAGCGGCACAAGCGCTTGTTCATCGAAGCCATCCAGGGCGCGGCGCACAGCATCGACCTGCCGTTGATCGCCGAACGGGTGGAAACGGAAGGGGAACTGCAGGTGTTGCGCGAGATGGGCGTACAGGGGATTCAGGGACAGTTGGTGGGAGAGCCCGCGCCCTGGAAATGAGCGCGCTGCAGCATTGCGCAAAAGCGTGCTGCCCTTTTCACGGGTAAACGGGTGCGGCGGTCGGCGCCCCGATGTGTCCGCGAAAAGGGCAGTGCTGTATCAGCCGAACCTCAGATCAAACCACCCTCTTCATCGTCCTCGATCAGGTTGTTCAGGCTCCCCAGCGCCTTGCGCGCGGTGGAGCGGCTGAGCAGCTTGGCCTGGGCACCGGGGGGCAGGTCGGTGATGCTGAACACACCCTTGGCGGTCAGCACCTCGATCAGGTCCTCGAGCACACGGATCATGTCCAGGTCGCTCTGCTTGAGCTGCTTGAGACTGTTCTCTACCACGTCATCGGCAAACCATTCCTGGATTTCGGCATGGTCGGCAGGGAGTGTTTCCGTGTATTCGGCAAAGGGGGCTGCTTCTACCCGCAGCAACTGGCCGTCGGCTTGGCGTTGCACGTAGAACATGGCATCGACCCTCGTCACGATGATTCCTTTTTGGTTGTCAGCAGCATAGGCAAAGTTCAGCGGGCCTGCCGGGCCCGGCAGGCGAGTATGCGCCGCAGGGCGACGACAGGAAAGCACCGCAGCCCTGGCGGCCGGTGAGGGCCGCCAGGCGCGTGGGCATCAGCTGTTGGAGTTGTCGATCTTGATGGTCGGGTCGGCACCGCTGATCAACGAGTTGATCGTGGTGTTCGACCAGTTCACGCCCTCGAGCTTGATGGTCACGTCGGCGTTGGCCAGGCCACCGGCGGCATTGAGCTTGCCTTCGGTGCTGACCTGCAGGGTCGACTCACCGTTGACGGTGGTGATCTTCAGGAAGTTGTCGATGGTACTGGCCTTCTCGCCCTGCAGCAGGTCGCGCAGGTCGAGGCGGTCACCCTCGCTGGCCTTGAAGTCCTTGATCACGTCGTTGCCCAGGTCGCCGGCCTTCCACACGAAGGTGTCGGCACCGGTGCCGCCGATGAGGATATCGTCGCCCTTGCCACCGATCAGCACGTCGTTGCCGGCGCCGCCGATGAGGATGTCGTTGCCTTCACCGCCGAGCAGGGTGTCGTTGCCGGTTCCACCGAGCAGGATGTCGTTGCCGCGCCCGCCGTCGATGTAGTCGTCGCCACCCTGGCCGAAGATGATGTCGTCGCCATCGCCACCCATCAGCGTGTCGTTGCCGTCGTTGCTGCGCGAGACATCGAACTCGGTGTAGTGCTCGGTGATGTACTTGTGCATCGCCCGCCCATCCACATCGCCTGCATCGAGGCCCAGCTTGTTGGCGACATAGCCGCGGATCGCGTCGACGCCGGTACCTGCGACCGAGTCGAAGGTGACCAGGTCACCGAAGATAATGTCGTTGCCATCACCGCCGTTGACTGTGTCGTTGCCTGGCTGGGTAACCTCGGTATGGCCGAGGATGGCCTCGGCCAGCTTGCTCGGATCGATGTTGGTCTGCGGCTTGCCATCGGTGTCGAACGGCTTGAGGTCGTTGGCCTTGATATCGCTGTTCAGGCCGATGGCCTCGACCTGCGACAGCCCCGACAGCAGCTTGAAGGCGGCGGTCGAGTCGTTCAGGGTCGCGGTCGTGGTGTCGGACCCGTTGCCGGCGCGGTTGGAGAGCTCGTAGCCACCGTTACCTTCGGCACGCACATCACCGGAGGTGGTCACGGTCCAGCGGCCGCTCCAGCTGTTGTAGGTCTGCACGGTCAGCTTGCCGCTGCTGTCGATGGTCAGGTAGTTGGAGTTGTCCAGGTACTTGCTGATCGTCGTGCCTGGCTTCCAGTTGTTCGAGGCCAGGAAGCTGTCCAGCGTGGTGCTGGTGTTGCCCAGGTTCGGGTTGCCCTGCTCGCTGGTCTGGTAGTAGGTCGGCTTGCCGTCGGTGACGAAGAACGTCTGGTTGCTGCCGGTGTTGCCAGCATTCTTGAGGTTCTGGAACCAGTTGGCGGTGGTCTTGAAGGCGTCCTCGTAGTTGGTGCCGCCGTCGGCGTTCAGCGTCTTCAGGGCGTTGAGCAGGGTCTGCAGGCCAGCATCGTTGAGGGTCACCGAGACCGTGGATTTCACCTGGCTGGCGAAGTCCACGAGCAGGATGTTCACGGTACCGGACTGATCGCCCTTGACACTGGCGGCCAGGGTCTTGAACACCGACTCCAGCGATTTCTTCGCCGCGTCCACGCCAGACGAGCCCATGCTGCCCGAGGTGTCGACGATGAAGGCGATGTTGTAGTCCTGGCCCGGTACCACGTGCAGGCCGACCACGTCGGCGACGACGATATCGTTGCCATCGGTGCCGGTGTAGTTGTCGGCATCGGACGTCAGGTTGCTGGTGTTGTAGGCCTGCGGGTACACCGTGACCTTGATCGTGCCTTCGCTGGTCGCGGTGCTGCCGCCAACGCTTTCGGTGGAGGTCGAGCTGACCTTCACGTCGAACTGGCCGGTGTAGTAGGCCGGTGGCTTGATCGCCAGGCTGCCCAGGTTCCAGCCGGTCACATCCACTGCGCTGGCGCCGACCGTGAAGCTGTGGCCGGCGTTGTCGCTGATCACCGAGCCGGCCGGGATGCAGCTGAGCTTGACGCTCAGGGTTTCCGAACCGTCGGTGTCGGTCAGGTTGGTGCTGATGCCCACCAGCTTGACCGGCGCGCCATTCTCACGGCCTTCGTTGAGCTTGTAGCCGTCGTAGTAGCCCTGGCCGTTGCTGCCGTGCAGGTCGGAGACGGTCAGGCCGGCATTGGCCATCGACCCGAGGTTCGGGTACATCGGGATGTTCGAGCTGTTCAGGTCGGTGACCGCGCCGTTGCCCACCTTGATGTTGATGTCCAGGCTGCCTGGGCCTGCCTGGTTGGCGTTGTAGATCTCCAGGGTGTAGTAGCCGCTGGTGGTCGGCGTGAAGCTGCCGGTGATCGCGCCACTGGCGTTGCCCCAGGTGCCGCTGGCGACGTTCTTGCCGCCAATGACGATCTGCAGGCTGTCGTCGGCCGTGCCGCTGAAGGTGTAGGTCTTGCCGGCTTCCATGTAGATCAGGCCGGAGGTCTTCGAGCCGGTGCCCGGGGTGACGGTGCCGGTGGTGTCGACGGTCGTGACCTGTTCGCTCTTGCTGGCGTTGCCGGAGTTGGCGAAGACATTCTTGAGCTGGTCGCCGGTGATGCCGTTGCCGTTGCTGCCCAGGCCGTTGAGGCTGTTCCAGGTTTCCTTGGTCAGGCCGATCGAGTTGACGTTGTTGTTGCCGATCGACAGGTCAGGCCGGTCGGCTACCGGCGTGATGTCGACCTTCATGGTCACTTCGCTGCCGGTGTTGGTGCCGTCGTTGGGCTTGTACTTGATCTGCGCGTAGTCGGCCTGCTTGTTGCCCACGCCGGTGCCACCGTAGCCGTCGACGCCCGACTGGTTGGCCAGCGGTACGAACTTGAGCTTGCCGGCGGCGATGTCGGCCTGGCTGATGGTTTGGTTGAGCGACACGTCGACCCACGAGGTGCCGTTGAAGAACTTCAGGTTGCCCAGGTCCGGCAGCTTGCTGATGGTCACGCCCAGGCCGGTGTTGCCATCGGCGTCGGTGACCTTGAAGTCGCCCCACTGGAACACGTAGTCGGTGTCTTCGGTACCGGTGACGGCGCCGCCTGGCGATACCGGCATGTGGTCGTTGTCGATGATGGTGGTGGTCACGCTCGACTTGCCGGCATCGACCTGCAGGTTTTCGAAGCCACCACCGCTGACGCCGCTGATCTTGACGGTGAAGTTTTCCGAGCCTTCGACGAGCTGGTCGTCGATGGTCTTCACGTCGAAGGTGGCGGTGCTGCTGCCAGCCGGGATCTTCACGGTGACCACACCGGTGTAGTCCTGACCGTTGGTGGCGGTGCCGCTGTAGCTCAGGGTGACAGTGACCTCGGTCTTCGACGGATTGGTCAGGGTCAGGGTGTAGTGGGCAGTGTCGCCTTCGGTCACCGACGTGTCGCCGCTGATGCCCACGGTGGTCAGGTCGCCCTGGCCGCTTGGTTCGTCGGTGACGGTCGTGGTGATGGTGTTGCTGCCCAGGGTCAGCTTCTCGAAGTTGTCGCCGCCGGTGACCGACTCGATCTTGTTGACGATCGGTGCCTGGCCGCCGACATAGACGTCGTCCTTGGCGGTGATGGTGAAGGTGCCGCTGGCGCTGCCCGCCGGGATGGTCACCTTGGTGCCGTCGCTCAGGGTGAAGACCAGGCCGTTGTGGCCTTTGACATCCAGGCCCTGGGCGTTGGTCAGGGTCACGGTGTAGGTGACCTGGCCGCCTTCGGTGACGGTGGTCTTGTCAGCGGTCAGGGTGGCGACGACTTCGCTGATGGTATCGGTGATCTGCACGGTGGCAGAACTGCCGAGTTCCAGGTTTTCGAAAGTCTTGCCCGGAACGGTAGCGTCGGAAATACCAACGGTCAGGGAACCGCCGTCCTTGAAGACGTCATCACCCTGGGCCTGAGCTTTGTACTCGACTTGAGTCTGGCCGGCAGCAATGGTGACCTTGTCACCGTTGCTCAGGGTCACGGTCAGCGGACGATCCAGCGGCTGGTTTACCTTCACGGTGAACGACGGCTGCTGGTCTTCGGTGACATTGCCATTGCTGACGATGGTGACGGAGACCTTGTCGCCCTGGTTATCGGTACCTGGAGTGCCGCTGCCTGGCTCGTCAGTCACTTTGGTGGTGACCGAGGTGTCGCTCAGGGTCAGCTTCTCGAAGTTGTCGCCGCCGGTAACCGATTGGATCTTGTTGACGATGTTCGGCTGGCCCCCGACGTACACATCATCCTTGGCAGTGATGGTGAAGGTGCCGGTGGCGCTGCCTGCAGGAATGGTGACCTTGGTGCCGTCGCTCAGGGTGAAGACCAGGCCGTTGTGGCCTTTGACGTCCAGGCCCTGGGCGTTGGTCAGCGTTACGGTGTAGGTGACCTGGCCGCCTTCGGTGACGGTGGTTTTGTCTGCGGTGAGAGTGGCGACGACTTCGCTGATGGTGTCGGTGATCTGCACGGTCGCCGAACCGCCGAGCTCAAGGTTTTCGAAGGTTTTGCCAGGTACGGTGGCGTCGCTGATCCCAACGGTGAGTGAGCCACCGTCCTTGAAGACATCGTCGCCTTGAGCTTGAGCCTTGTACTCGACTTGGGTCTGACCCGCAGCGATGGTGACTTTGTCGCCGTTGCTCAGGGTCACGGTCAGCGGACGATCCAGCGGCTGGTTCACCTTCACGGTGAACGATGGCTGCTGGTCTTCAGTGACGTTGCCGTTGCTGACGATGGTGACGGAAACCTTGTCGCCTTCGTTGCCCGCACCAGGGGTGCCGCTACCTGGCTCGTCGGTCACTTTGGTGGTGACCGAGGTGTCGCTCAGGGTCAGTTTCTCGAAGTTGTCGGCACCCGAGACCGATTGGATCTTGTTGACGATGTTCGGCTGGCCCCCGACGTACACATCATCCTTGGCAGTGATGGTGAAGGTGCCGGTGGCGCTGCCTGCAGGAATGGTCACCTTGGTGCCGTCGCTCAGGGTGAAGACCAGGCCGTTGTGGCCTTTGACGTCCAAGCCCTGGGTGTTGGTCAGGGTCACGGTGTAGGTGACCTGGCCGCCTTCGGTGACGGTGGTCTTGTCAGCGGTCAGGGTGGCGACGACTTCGCTGATGGTGTCGGTGATCTGCACGGTGGCAGAACCGCCGAGTTCCAGGTTTTCAAAGGTCTTGCCCGGTACAGTGGCGTCGCTGATGCCAACAGTGAGCGAGCCGCCGTCTTTGAAGACGTCGTCGCCCTGAGCCTGTGCCTTGTACTCGACCTGAGTCTGGCCCGCAGCGATGGTGACTTTGTCGCCATTGCTCAGGGTCACGGTCAGCGGACGATCCAGCGGCTGGTTCACCTTCACGGTGAACGATGGCTGCTGGTCTTCAGTGACGTTGCCGTTGCTGACGATGGTGACGGAAACCTTGTCGCCCTGGTTATCGGTACCTGGAGTGCCGCTGCCTGGCTCGTCAGTCACTTTGGTGGTGACCGAGGTGTCGCTCAGGGTCAGTTTCTCGAAGTTGTCGCCGCCGGTAACCGATTGGATCTTGTTGACGATGTTCGGCTGGCCCCCGACGTACACATCATCCTTGGCGGTGATAGTGAAGGTGCCAGTCGCACTACCCGCCGGGATAGTCACCTTGGTGCCGTCGCTCAGGGTGAAGACCAGGCCGTTGTGACCTTTGACGTCCAGGCCCTGGGCGTTGGTCAGGGTCACGGTGTAGGTGACCTGGCCGCCTTCGGTGACGGTGGTTTTGTCTGCGGTGAGAGTGGCGACGACTTCGCTGATGGTGTCGGTAATCTGCACGGTGGCAGAACCGCCGAGCTCAAGGTTTTCAAAGGTCTTGCCCGGTACGGTGGCGTCGCTGATGCCAACAGTGAGCGAGCCGCCGTCTTTGAAGACGTCGTCGCCCTGAGCCTGTGCCTTGTACTCGACCTGAGTCTGGCCCGCAGCGATGGTGACTTTGTCGCCATTGCTCAGGGTCACGGTCAGCGGACGATCCAGCGGCTGGTTCACCTTCACGGTGAACGATGGCTGCTGGTCTTCAGTGACGTTGCCGTTGCTGACGATGGTGACGGAAACCTTGTCGCCTTCGTTGCCCGCACCAGGGGTGCCGCTACCTGGCTCGTCGGTCACTTTGGTGGTGACCGAGGTGTCGCTCAGGGTGAGCTTCTCGAAGTTGTCCGCGCCCGAGACCGATTCCAGTTTGTTCACCAGCGAAGGCTGGCCGCCGACGTACACGTCATCCTTGGCGGTGACAGTAACCGAGCCGGTCTTCTGGCCGGGTGCCAGGGTGATCTTGGTGCCATCGCTGAGGGTGAACACCAGACCGCCGTGGGCGATTACCGGGAAGGCCGGTGGGCTGACCAGGGTCACGGTGTAGGTGATCTGGCCGCCTTCGGCGACGGTGGTCTTGTCGACGGACAGATTGGCGAACACCTCGGTGATGGTGTCGCTGATCTGCACGGTGGCCGATCCGCCCAACTCAAGGTTTTCGAAGGTCTTGCCCGGTACGCTGGCATCGCTGATGCCGACCGTGAGCGAGCCCGCGTCCTTGAACACGTCATCGCCCTGGGCGGGTGCCTTGTACTCGACCTGGGTCTGACCGGCAGCAATGGTGACTTTGTCGCCATTGCTCAGGGTGATAATCAGCGGACGATCGAGGATCTGGCTGACTTTAACGGTGAAGCTTGGCTGCTGGGCTTCGTTCACATCACCGTTGCTCACGATGGTGACGGAGACCTTGTCGCCCTGGTTGTCGGTACCAGGGGTGCCGCTACCTGGCTCGTCGGTTACTTTGGTGGTGACCGAGGTGTCGCTCAGGGTGAGCTTCTCGAAGTTGTCGCCGCCGGTAACCGATTGGATCTTGTTGACGATGTTTGGCTGGCCGCCAACGTAGACATCGTCCGGGGCGTGGATAGTGAAGGTACCGGTGGCGCTGCCAGCCGGGATGGTGACCTTGGTACCGTCGCTGAGGGTGAACACCAGGCCATTGTGGCCCTTGACGTCCAGGCCCTGGGCGTTGGTCAGTGTCACGGTGTAGGTGATCTCGCCGCCTTCGGACACGGTGGTCTTGTCAGCGGTGAGGGTCGCGATAACTTCGCTTTCAGTATCGGTGATCTGAACAGTCGCCGAACCGCCGAGCTCCAGGTTCTCGAAGGTCTTGCCCGGAACGGTGGCGTCGGAAATACCGACGGTCAGCGAACCGCCGTCCTTGAACACGTCGTCGCCCTGGGCCTGAGCCTTGTACTCAACCTGAGTCTGGCCCGCAGCAATGGTGACTTTGTCACCATTGCTCAGGGTGACGGTCAGCGGACGATCCAGCGGCTGGTTCACCTTCACGGTGAACGACGGCTGCTGATCTTCGGTGACGTTGCCGTTGCTGACGATGGTGACCGAAACCTTGTCGCCCTCGTTGCCCGTACCAGGGGTGCCGGTACCTGGCTCGTCGGTGACGTCGGTTTTCACTTCGCCCTGACCCAGGGTCAGTTTTTCGAAGTTATCCGCGCCGGTAACGCCCTCCAGCTTGTTGACAATCGAGGGCTGGCCGCCGACGTAGACGTCGTCTGGCGCGTGAATGGTGATGGTGCCGGTGGCGCTGCCCGCTGGAACGGTCACTTTGGTGCCGTCGCTCAGCGTGAAGACCAGGCCGTTGTGGCCTTTGACATCCAGACCTTGGGCGTTGGTCAGAGTGACAGTGTAGGTAATTTCACCGCCTTCGCTGACAGTGGTCTTGTCGGCTGTGAGGGTCGCGATGACTTCGCTTTCGGTATCAGTGATCTGTACGGTGGCCGAGCCGCCCAACTCCAGGTTCTCGAAGGTCTTGCCCGGAACGGAAGCGTCGGAAATGCCGACGGTTAGCGAACCGCCGTCTTTGAACACGTCATCGCCTTGGGCCTGAGCCTTGTACTCGACTTGAGTCTGGCCAGCCGCGATGGTGACTTTGTCGCCATTGCTCAGGGTGACGGTCAGCGGACGATCCAGCGGCTGGTTCACCTTCACGGTGAACGACGGCTGCTGGTCTTCAGTGACATTGCCGTTGCTGACGATGGTGACCGAAACCTTGTCGCCCTCGTTGCCCGTACCAGGGGTGCCAGTGCCTGGCTCGTCGGTGACGTCGGTTTTCACTTCGCCCTGACCCAAGGTCAGCTTCTCGAAGTTGTCTGCGCCGGTCACGCCCTCCAGCTTGTTGACTATCGAAGGCTGACCACCGACGTAGACGTCGTCCGGCGCAGTGATGGTGACCGTGCCACTGGCACTGCCCGCAGGGATGGTGACCTTGGTGCCATCCGAAAGGGTAAACGTCAGCCCGCCATGGCCGGTGACATCCAGGCCCTGGCCATTGGTCAGGGTGACGGTGTAGGTGATCTGGCCGCCTTCGCTGACGGTGTTCTTGTCGGCAGTCAGCGTGGCAATGACTTCACTTTCGGTATCGGTGATCTGAACAGTCGCCGAACCGCCGAGCTCAAGGTTTTCGAAGGTTTTACCCGGAACAGTAGCGTCGCTGATCCCAACGGTCAGCGAACCACCATCCTTGAACACATCGTCGCCCTGGGCTGGAGCCTTGTACTCGACTTGAGTCTGGCCCGCCGCGATGGTGACTTTGTCGCCATTGCTCAGGGTGACGGTCAGCGGACGATCCAGCGGCTGGTTCACCTTCACGGTGAACGACGGCTGCTGGTCTTCGGTGACGTTGCCGTTGCTGACGATGGTGACGGAAACCTTGTCGCCTTCGTTGTCGGTGCCTGGAGTACCAGTGCCCGGCTCGTCGGTCACTTTGGTGGTGACGGAATTGTCCCCCAGTGTCAGTTTCTCGAAGTTATCCGCACCCGAGACCGATTCCAGTTTGTTGACGATGTTTGGCTGACCGCCAACGTAGACGTCGTCCGGAGCATGAATCGTGAAGGTGCCACTGGCGCTGCCAGCCGGGATGGTGACTTTGGTGCCGTCGCTCAGTGTGAAGACCAGGCCGTTGTGGCCTTTGACGTCCAGACCCTGAGCGTTGGTCAGAGTGACGGTGTAAGTAATCTCGCCGCCTTCGCTGACAGTGGTCTTGTCGGCAGTCAGCGTGGCAATCACTTCACTTTCGGTATCGGTGATCTGGACGGTGGCCGAGCCGCCCAACTCCAGGTTCTCGAAGGTTTTGCCTGGAACACTGGCGTCGCTGATACCAACGGTGAGCGAACCGCCGTCTTTGAAGACGTCGTCGCCCTGAGCCTGTGCCTTGTACTCGACCTGAGTCTGGCCCGCCGCGATGGTGACCTTGTCGCCATTGCTCAGGGTCACGGTCAGCGGACGATCCAGCGGCTGGTTCACCTTCACGGTGAACGAGGGCTGCTGATCTTCAGTGACATTGCCATTGCTGACGATGGTGACCGAGACCTTGTCGCCTTCGTTGCCCGCACCAGGGGTTCCGGTACCTGGCTCGTCGGTGACGTCGGTTTTCACTTCGCCCTGACCCAAGGTCAGTTTCTCGAAGTTGTCCGCGCCACTAACGCCCTCGAGCTTGTTGACGATCGAAGGCTGGCCGCCGACGTAGACGTCGTCTGGAGCGTGAATGGTGATGGTGCCGGTGGCGCTGCCAGCCGGAACCGTGACTTTGGTACCGTCGCTCAGTGTGAAGACCAGGCCGTTGTGGCCTTTGACGTCCAAGCCTTGGGCGTTGGTCAGGGTCACCGTGTAGGTGATCTCGCCGCCTTCGGACACGGTGGTCTTGTCAGCGGTGAGGGTCGCGATAACTTCGCTTTCAGTGTCGGTGATCTGAACGGTCGCCGAACCGCCGAGCTCCAGATTCTCGAAGGTCTTGCCCGGAACGGTGGCGTCGGAAATGCCGACGGTCAGCGAACCGCCGTCTTTGAACACGTCGTCGCCCTGAGCTTGAGCCTTGTACTCAATCTGAGTCTGGCCCGCAGCGATGGTGACTTTGTCGCCATTGCTCAAGGTGACGGTCAGAGGACGATCCAGCGGCTGGTTCACCTTCACGGTGAACGACGGCTGCTGGTCTTCAGTGACATTGCCATTGCTGACGATGGTGACCGAGACTTTGTCGCCCTCGTTGCCCGTACCAGGGGTGCCGGTACCTGGCTCGTCGGTGACGTCGGTTTTCACTTCGCCCTGACCCAGGGTCAGCTTCTCGAAGTTATCTGCGCCGGTCACGCCCTCAAGCTTGTTGACGATCGAGGGCTGGCCACCGACGTAGACGTCGTCAGGGGCGTGGATGGTGATGGTGCCGGTGGCGCTGCCCGCTGGAACGGTCACTTTGGTGCCGTCGCTCAGCGTGAAGACCAGGCCATTGTGGCCTTTGACGTCCAGACCCTGGGCGTTGGTCAGGGTCACGGTGTAGGTGATCTCGCCGCCTTCGGACACGGTGGTCTTGTCAGCGGTGAGGGTCGCGATAACTTCGCTTTCGGTATCAGTGATCTGAACGGTGGCCGAGCCGCCGAGTTCCAGGTTTTCGAAAGTCTTGCCTGGAACGCTGGCGTCGGAAATACCGACGGTCAGGGAACCGCCGTCCTTGAAGACGTCATCGCCCTGAGCCTGTGCCTTGTACTCGACCTGAGTCTGGCCCGCAGCAATGGTGACTTTGTCGCCATTGCTCAAGGTGACGGTCAGAGGACGATCCAGCGGCTGGTTCACCTTCACGGTGAACGAGGGCTGCTGGTCTTCAGTGACGTTGCCATTGCTGACGATGGTGACGGAAACCTTGTCGCCCTCGTTGCCCGTACCAGGGGTTCCGGTACCTGGCTCGTCGGTGACGTCGGTTTTCACTTCGCCCTGACCCAGGGTCAGCTTCTCGAAGTTATTCGCGCCAGTAACCGATTCCAGCTTGTTCACGATCGACGGCTGGCCGCCGACGTAGACGTCGTCAGGGGCGTGAATGGTGATGGTGCCGGTAGCACTGCCCGCTGGAACGGTCACTTTAGTGCCGTCGCTGAGGGTGAAGACCAAGCCGTTATGGCCAGTAACCGACAGACCTTGGTCGTTAGTCAGGGTGACGGTGTAAGTGATTTCGCCGCCTTCAGACACCGTGGTCTTGTCGGCGGTCAGGGTGGCGACAACCTCACTTTCGGTGTCAGCGATCTGAACGGTAGCCGAGCCGCCGAGTTCCAGATTCTCGAAGGTCTTGCCTGGAACACTGGCGTCGCTGATCCCAACGGTGAGCGAGCCCGAGTCTTTGAAGACGTCATCGCCTTGAGCTGGGGCTTTGTACTCAACTTGGGTCTGGCCCGCAGCGATGGTGACCTTGTCGCCATTGCTCAGGGTGACAGTCAGAGGACGATCCAGCGGCTGGTTCACTTTGACGGTGAACGACGGCTGTTGATCTTCAGTGACGTTGCCGTTGCTGACGATGGTGACGGAAACCTTGTCACCCTCGTTGCCAGTGCCCGGAGTACCAGTGCCCGGCTCATCGGTGACGTCAGTTTTCACTTCGCCCTGACCCAAGGTCAGTTTTTCGAAGTTGTCGGCGCCAGTGACCGATTCCAGCTTATTCACGATGCTTGGCTGGCCGCCGATGTATACGTCATCAGGTGCATGGATGGTGATGGTGCCGGTGGCGCTGCCCGCCGGAACGGTCACTTTGGTGCCGTCGCTAAGCGTGAACACCAGTCCGTTATGGCCGGTAACCGACAGACCTTGGGCGTTAGTCAGGGTGACGGTGTAGGTGATCTCGCCGCCTTCGCTGACGGTGGTCTTGTCGGCGGTCAGGGTCGCGACAACCTCACTTTCGGTGTCAGCGATCTGAACGGTAGCCGAGCCGCCGAGCTCCAGGTTTTCGAAAGTCTTGCCTGGTACGGAAGCGTCGGAAATACCAACGGTCAGGGAGCCCGAGTCTTTGAAGACGTCATCGCCCTGAGCTGGAGCTTTGTACTCAACCTGAGTCTGACCCGCAGCGATGGTGACCTTGTCGCCATTGCTCAGGGTGACAGTCAGAGGACGATCCAGCGGTTGGTTCACTTTGACGGTGAACGACGGCTGTTGATCTTCAGTGACGTTGCCGTTGCTGACGATGGTGACGGAAACCTTGTCACCCTCGTTGCCAGTACCCGGAGTGCCAGTGCCTGGCTCGTCAGTCACTGTGGTGGTGACGGTGTTGTCGCCGAGGGTCAGCTTCTCGAAGTTATCGGCACCAGTGACCGACTCCAGCTTGTTCACGATCGCTGGCTGGCCGCCGACGTAGACGTCGTCAGGGGCATGAATCGTGAAGGTGCCGCTGGCGCTGCCTGCAGGAATGGTGACCTTGGTACCGTCGCTGAGGGTGAACACCAGGCCGTTGTGGCCTTTGACGTCCAGACCCTGAGCGTTGGTCAGAGTGACGGTGTAGGTAATCTCGCCGCCTTCGCTGACAGTGGTCTTGTCGGCAGTCAGCGTGGCAATCACTTCACTTTCGGTATCGGTGATCTGGACGGTGGCCGAGCCGCCCAACTCCAGGTTCTCGAAGGTTTTGCCTGGAACACTGGCGTCGCTGATACCAACGGTGAGCGAACCGCCGTCTTTGAAGACGTCGTCGCCCTGAGCCTGTGCCTTGTACTCGACCTGAGTCTGGCCCGCCGCGATGGTGACCTTGTCGCCATTGCTCAGGGTCACGGTCAGCGGACGATCCAGCGGCTGGTTCACCTTCACGGTGAACGACGGCTGCTGGTCTTCAGTGACATTGCCGTTGCTGACGATGGTGACGGAAACCTTGTCGCCTTCGTTGCCCGTACCAGGGGTTCCGCTACCTGGCTCGTCGGTGACGTCGGTTTTCACTTCGCCCTGACCCAAGGTCAGCTTCTCGAAGTTGTCTGCACCGGTAACGCCTTCAAGCTTGTTGACGATCGAAGGCTGGCCGCCGACGTAGACATCATCAGGGGCGTGGATGGTGATGGTGCCGGTGGCGCTGCCAGCCGGAACCGTGACCTTGGTGCCGTCCGAAAGGGTGAACACCAAACCGTTGTGGCCTTTGACGTCCAGACCTTGGGCGTTGGTCAGCGTCACGGTGTAAGTGATCTCGCCGCCTTCGCTGACGGTGGTCTTGTCGGCAGTCAGCGTGGCTATGACTTCACTTTCGGTATCGGTGATCTGAACAGTCGCCGAACCGCCGAGCTCAAGGTTTTCGAAGGTTTTACCCGGAACAGTAGCGTCGCTGATACCAACGGTGAGCGAACCGCCGTCCTTGAAGACGTCGTCGCCTTGGGCCTGCGCCTTGTACTCGACTTGAGTCTGGCCAGCCGCAATGGTGACCTTGTCACCATTGCTCAGGGTCACGGTCAGAGGACGGTCCAGCGGCTGGTTCACCTTCACGGTGAACGACGGCTGCTGGTCTTCAGTGACATTGCCGTTGCTGACGATGGTGACCGAAACCTTGTCGCCCTCGTTGCCCGTACCAGGGGTGCCAGTGCCTGGCTCGTCGGTGACGTCGGTTTTCACTTCGCCCTGACCCAAGGTCAGCTTCTCGAAGTTGTCTGCACCGGTAACGCCTTCAAGCTTGTTGACGATCGAAGGCTGGCCGCCGACGTAGACATCATCAGGGGCGTGGATGGTGATGGTGCCGGTGGCGCTGCCAGCCGGAACCGTGACCTTGGTGCCGTCAGAAAGCGTGAAGACCAGGCCGTTGTGGCCTTTGACGTCCAGGCCTTGGGCGTTGGTCAGGGTAACGGTGTAAGTGATCTCGCCGCCTTCGCTGACGGTGGTCTTGTCGGCAGTCAGCGTGGCAATGACTTCACTTTCGGTATCGGTGATCTGAACAGTCGCCGAACCGCCGAGCTCAAGGTTTTCGAAGGTTTTACCCGGAACAGTAGCGTCGCTGATCCCAACGGTCAGCGAACCACCATCCTTGAACACATCGTCGCCCTGGGCTGGAGCCTTGTACTCGACTTGAGTCTGGCCCGCCGCGATGGTGACTTTGTCGCCATTGCTCAGGGTGACGGTCAGCGGACGATCCAGCGGCTGGTTCACCTTCACGGTGAACGACGGCTGCTGGTCTTCGGTGACGTTGCCGTTGCTGACGATGGTGACGGAAACCTTGTCGCCTTCGTTGCCCGTACCAGGGGTTCCGGTACCTGGCTCGTCGGTCACTTTAGTGGTGACGGAATTGTCCCCCAGCGTCAGCTTCTCGAAGTTATCCGCACCGGTAACGCTTTCCAGCTTGTTGACGATGTTCGGCTGGCCACCAACGTAGACGTCGTCTGGGGCATGAATCGTGAAGGTGCCGCTGGCGCTGCCTGCAGGAATGGTGACCTTGGTACCGTCGCTGAGGGTGAACACCAGGCCGTTGTGGCCTTTGACGTCGAGGCCTTGGGCGTTGGTCAGCGTCACCGTGTAGGTGATTTCGCCGCCTTCGCTGACAGTGGTCTTGTCGGCAGTCAGCGTGGCAATCACTTCACTTTCGGTATCGGTGATCTGGACGGTGGCTGAACCGCCGAGCTCCAGGTTCTCGAAGGTCTTGCCCGGAACGGTGGCGTCGGAAATACCGACGGTCAGCGAACCGCCGTCCTTGAACACGTCGTCGCCCTGGGCCTGAGCCTTGTACTCAACCTGAGTCTGGCCCGCAGCAATGGTGACTTTGTCACCATTGCTCAGGGTGACGGTCAGCGGACGATCCAGCGGCTGGTTCACCTTCACGGTGAACGACGGCTGCTGATCTTCGGTGACGTTGCCGTTGCTGACGATGGTGACCGAAACCTTGTCGCCCTCGTTGCCCGTACCAGGGGTGCCGGTACCTGGCTCGTCGGTGACGTCGGTTTTCACTTCGCCCTGACCCAGGGTCAGTTTTTCGAAGTTATCCGCGCCGGTAACGCCCTCCAGCTTGTTGACAATCGAGGGCTGGCCGCCGACGTAGACGTCGTCTGGCGCGTGAATGGTGATGGTGCCGGTGGCGCTGCCCGCTGGAACGGTCACTTTGGTGCCGTCGCTCAGCGTGAAGACCAGGCCGTTGTGGCCTTTGACATCCAGACCTTGGGCGTTGGTCAGAGTGACAGTGTAGGTAATTTCACCGCCTTCGCTGACAGTGGTCTTGTCGGCTGTGAGGGTCGCGATGACTTCGCTTTCGGTATCAGTGATCTGTACGGTGGCCGAGCCGCCCAACTCCAGGTTCTCGAAGGTCTTGCCCGGAACGGAAGCGTCGGAAATGCCGACGGTTAGCGAACCGCCGTCTTTGAACACGTCATCGCCTTGGGCCTGAGCCTTGTACTCGACTTGAGTCTGGCCAGCCGCGATGGTGACTTTGTCGCCATTGCTCAGGGTGACGGTCAGCGGACGATCCAGCGGCTGGTTCACCTTCACGGTGAACGACGGCTGCTGGTCTTCAGTGACATTGCCGTTGCTGACGATGGTGACCGAAACCTTGTCGCCCTCGTTGCCCGTACCAGGGGTGCCAGTGCCTGGCTCGTCGGTGACGTCGGTTTTCACTTCGCCCTGACCCAAGGTCAGCTTCTCGAAGTTGTCTGCGCCGGTCACGCCCTCCAGCTTGTTGACTATCGAAGGCTGACCACCGACGTAGACGTCGTCCGGCGCAGTGATGGTGACCGTGCCACTGGCACTGCCCGCAGGGATGGTGACCTTGGTGCCATCCGAAAGGGTAAACGTCAGCCCGCCATGGCCGGTGACATCCAGGCCCTGGCCATTGGTCAGGGTGACGGTGTAGGTGATCTGGCCGCCTTCGCTGACGGTGTTCTTGTCGGCCGTCAGCGTCGCGACAACCTCGCTCTCGGTATCGCTGATCTGCACGGTGGCCGCGCCGCCGAGCTTCAGGTCTTCGAAGGTCTTGCCCGGCACGCTGGCATCGGTCACGCCCAGGGTGACCGAGCCCGCATCCTTGAACACGTCGTCGCCCTGCGCCGGCAGGCTGTAGGTGGCCTGGGTCTGGCCCGCAGCGATCACCACTGTAGCGCCGTTGCTGAGGGTGACGGTCAGGTCGTGGTCGAGCGTCTGGCTGACCGAAACAGTGAAGGTCGGCTGTTGTGCTTCGGTCACGTTACCGTTGCTGGCGATGCTTACGGTCACGGTATCGACGCTGTCGCTGACCACGGTCTGCGCCGGGGTCGGGTTCGGCACCAGGCTTTCGAAGTTGCCGCCGCTGGTGCCGGTAATGGTGGTGCTGACCGTGCTGCCGTTGACGAAGACATCGTTGGCCGGAGTCTGGAAGTCGACCGAGCCGCTGGTCTTGCCAGCCTCGATGGTGATGGTCTGACCATTGGACAGGGTGACGGTGACCGGTGTCTGCGCCGGGTTGGTCAGGGTCACGGTGTAGGTGATCACGCCGCCTTCGGTGACATTCGGCGAGGCGGTCAGGGTCGCGGTAGTGGTGTCGACCGAGTCGTTGACCACGGTCTGTGCCGGGGCCGGGTTCGGCACCAGGTTCTCGAAGTTGCCACCGCTGGCGCCGGTAATGGTGGTGCTGACCGTGCTGCCGTTGTTGTAGACGTCGTTTGGCGGGGTCTGGAAGTCGACCGAGCCGCTGGACTTGCCCGCCTCGACGGTGATGGTCTGGCCATTGGACAGGGTAACGGTCACCGGCGTCTGTGCCGGATTGGTCAGGGTCACGGTGTAGGTGATCACACCACCCTCGGTGACGCTAGGCGTCGCGGTCAGGGTGGCGGTGGTGGTGTCGATCGTGTCGGTGATCTGGGTCACCGCGGGCGTCGGGTTCGGGGTAACGATCAGGCCGTTGCCACCGGTGGTACCGGTGATGGTGGTGGAGATCTGGCCACCATCGATGTACGGCGTGTCATTGGCAGGAATGTTGACGTTGACCGAACCGCTGGTCTGGCCGGCCGGGATCACGATCACTGCGCCGTTGGACAAGGTGACGGTGAGGTTGCTTTGCGGCGCCTGGCCGACGGTCGCGGTATAGACGATGACGCCGCCCGCTTCGCTGATCGAAGGGGTGGCGCTCAGGCTCAGGCCGGTCGGAATGGGGTTGTTGTTGGTCGTGGTGTCATTGTTGGCATTCAGCCCACCGACTTCCTCGTTGGCCAGGCCGGCGGCGAAGCCCAGCGGACCGGTAGGGAAGCCAATGCTTGGATCGACCACACCGGCAGTTTCTTCCAGCAGAACGAAGCTGTGGCCGCCACCGACCGAGCCACCGCCCGCCGCAGCAGGGCCGGCAGCGGGCGCTTCCAGCTCGGTGGTCGGGTCGACGCCGGAGGCGATCGCCTGCTGCAGCTCTTCGACCGATGGCGCGGCCTGCGCGCTGGCCTGGGCCAGGTCGGTGCTGCTGTCGGGCGTATCGGCGCTCCACTGGCTGTCGCGGCCCAGGTCGAGCAGGCGACCGTCGGCCAGTTCCAGGGTCACGGCGCCGCCGGGGCCGGTCAGGACTTCCTCGCCTGCGAACAGGCGATCGCCTTCGATCAGCACGCGCTTGATGCCTTCCGGGGATACTGCGATGACTTGGCCAACAATGCTTTTGACGATGGCAACGACAGTGCTCATGGAACTCTCCGGGATGTGTCTCGATTGGCTTCCGGCCGGCGTGCGAACCTGCTTCCGCTGGAATGTTACAAAAATGATTTGACGCTTTTATGTGTCAATTTTCTGGCAATATTTTTTGGCTATTAAGTTTATGCCAAAGTATTGACCTTCGTGTCGCCATCCTAAACAATCGGCAAACTAATGTCACATTGATATTTGGGTTACCGCCTCTTCCTTTCGTATTAATTACGTACAGTCTCGCAAGCTCGCCAATCGTTCAGTTTCGGCCGCCATTTTCCGGGGTCGGACCCGCTTCGGCCGTGATTTGGGACAACAGCGCCACTTGGGAATCAGTAAAAATGCGTGCGTCACTTTTCACCGTTCTTCCTCTCGCCCTTGCAGCCTCCATTGCCCAAGCACAAACCCTGCCCGAAGCCATGCAGAAGGCCCTGGACGTGCACCCGGAAATCCAGGCCGGCGTCAACGCCCGTACCGCTGCGGACTACCAACTGCGCGCCGCCCAGGGCGGCTACCTGCCGCGCGTCGACATGACCGCCGGCTACGGCCGCGAGGGCAGCGACTCGCCGAGCACAAGCCACCGTTGGGAAACCCTGAACCGTGGTGAGTCAAGCATCCGTCTTCGACAAATGGTTTTTGACGGTTTCGCCACCTCCAGTGAAGTCGGCCGTCAACAAGCCACCGTCAATGCCCGCGCCTATTCCCTGATGGGCACCTCCGAGCGCACCGCGCTGACGGTCGCCCAGGTCTACCTCGATGTGCTGTCGCGCCGCGAAATGGTGCGCCTGGCCGAAGACAACCTGCGCAACCACGAACGCATCCTCGACCAGATCAAGCTGCGCACCAGCCGCGGTGTCGGGCGTCTGGCCGACCTTGACCAGGCCGAGGCACGCCTGGCCCAGGCGCGCAACAACCTGATCACCGAACAGACCAACCTGGCCGACGCCAACACCAACTACCTGAGCGTGATCGGGCAGATGCCGGACGAGCTGAGCGCGCCTGCGCCGTTCATCGACCTGTTGCCGGCCAGCCTGGACGAAGCGCGTCACCAGATGGTCGAGAGCAGCCCGATCCTGCGCTCGGCAGAATCCGACATCGCGGCGGCCGAGAAGCAATACGAAGCGGCCAAGTCTAGTTTCTATCCACGTTTCGATGCGGAACTCGGACGGACGGCAGACAACAACCTCGACGGCTCCGTTGGCCACAACAATGAGTGGCAGGCCATGCTGCGCATGAACTTCAACCTCTATGCCGGTGGCAGCAACAAGGCCGACCTGGAATCGAAGTCGTACCTGGCCAACCAGGCGCTGGATATCCGCAACAATGCCTTGCGCCAGCTCAACGAGGAGTTAGGCTTGGCGTGGAACGCGCTGGACAACGCCAACGCCCAGCTGCCGATCGCCCAGCAGTACGTCGATCACAGCACCCGGGTGCGCAGCGCCTACCAGCAGCAGTTCAGCCTGGGTGAGCGGACCTTGCTCGACCTGCTCGATAGCGAGAATGAAACCTTCACCGCGCAACGTCGTCTCGTTGAAGTGAAGAACACACAGTTGTTTACTCAATACCGAATCAAGGCGACCATTGGTCAACTGCTGAAGAGCCAGGGTGTCGTTGCCCCCATGGCAACCGTCGTACAGAACGATCTGAAGCCAAAGGTGAACCTGCCAGGCATGAACTGAAGGCGCACCGTCCTATCCAACCGCAAGGATGAAGAGAGCGCCGCGTGGAATCTGAAGTCAGTCGAGTACAACTCAACCATGATCCACGCAGTCAGCATGACGATCCGCTGCTGGACAGCCTGCTGACCCTGTGTGTCCTGCACCAGAAACCCGCCAGCCGGGCCATGCTCACCACCGGCCTGCCGCTGCCGGCGCAGCGCCTGAGCGTCGAGTTGCTGCCCCGCGCTGCGGCTCGCGCCGGGCTGCAGGGCCGCCTGCTGCAACGCAGGCTCGAGCAGATTCCCAGCATCGCCATGCCGGCCATGCTGCTGCTCAAGGAAGGCCGCAGCGCCGTCCTGCTCGGTTGGGAGAACGACGATACCGCGCGCCTGCTGCTCAGCGAGAGCGACGGCGGTGAAGTGCTGGTGACCCGCGAGGCGCTGGTCAGCGACTACAGCGGCAAGGTGTTCTTCGCCCAGCCGCAGCACAAGTTCGACGTCAACCACGGCAACCTGATTCCGCGTGCGCGCTCGTGGTTCCGCGACACCCTGATGCGCAGCAAATGGCTGTACATCGACGCCATCGCCGCCAGCCTGGTGATCAACCTGATCGCCCTGGCCGCGCCGCTGTTCGTGATGAACGTGTACGACCGCGTGGTGCCCAACCAGGCCACCTCGACGCTGTGGGTACTGGCGGTGGGCATCGCCGGTGCCTATGTCTTCGACCTGATCCTCAAGGGTTTGCGCAGCTTGTGCCTGGACCTGGCGGGCAAGAAGACCGACCTGATCATTTCCGCGACGCTGTTCGAGCGCATCGTCGGCATGTCGATGAAGTACCGGCCCGCGCGGGTCGGCAGCTTTGCGCAGAACATCCACGAGTTCCAGGGCCTGCGCGACTTCCTCGCCTCGCTCACCCTCACCAGCCTGATCGACCTGCCGTTCACCCTGCTGATCCTGATGGTGATCGCCATCATCGGCGGGCACCTGGTATGGATTCCGGTGCTGGCCTTCCCGCTGGCCCTGGGGATTGGCTACGCCCTGCAGAAACCGCTGATGGCGACGATGGAGCGGACCATGGCGCTGGCCTCCGAACGCCAGTCCAGCCTCATCGAGACCCTCGCCGGGCTGGATGCGGTGAAGGTCAACAACGCCGAGAGCGAGCGCCAGTACATGTGGGAGCAGACCCTCGGTACCCTCAGCCGCCTCGAACTGCGGGTCAAGGTGTTGTCGGGCCTGGCGATGAACATCACCCTGCTGATCCAGCAGCTCGCCGGTGTGGCGATGATCTGCGTGGGCGTCTACCTGATCATCGACGGCAACCTCAGCATGGGTGGCCTGGTGGCCTGCTACATGCTCAGCGGCCGTGCGCTCGGCCCACTGGGCCAGCTCAATGGTTTGCTGGCCCGCTACCAGCAGGCCAAGGTGACCATGGTCGCCACCGACCAGATGATGGAACTGCCGCAGGAGCGCAACTTCGAGGAACGCCCGCTGAGCCGCCAGGTGCTGCAGGGCGCGGTCGAGTTCCGCGGCGTCGAGTTCACCTACCCGAACCAGCAGAACCAGGCGCTCAAGGGCATCAACCTGATCATCCGCCCCGGCGAGAAGGTCGGCATCATCGGCCGCAGTGGCTCGGGCAAGAGCTCGCTGGCCAAGTTGATCGTTGGCCTTTATGAGGCCGACGGTGGCTCGCTGCTGGTCGACGGCGTCGACATCCGCCAGATCGACGTCAGCGAGCTGCGCCACAACATCGGCTACGTGCCGCAGGACATCCAGCTGCTGGCCGGCACCCTGCGCGACAACCTGGTCAGCGGAGCCCGCTACATCGAGGACGAGCTGATCCTGCAGGCTGCAGAGCTTGCCGGCGTGCACGAATTCGCCCGCCTGCACCCCGACGGCTACGAGCTGCAGGTCGGCGAGCGCGGCCAGAACCTTTCCGGCGGCCAGCGGCAGAACGTCGCCCTGGCCCGCGCGCTGCTGCTCAACCCGCAGATCCTGCTGCTCGACGAGCCTACCAGCGCCATGGACAACACCGGCGAAGAGCGCCTCAAGCAGCGCCTGGGCGCGGTGATCGAAGGCAAGACCGTGCTGCTGGTCACTCACCGGGCCTCGTTGCTGTCGCTGGTGGACCGCTTGATCGTCATCGATCGTGGACAGATCGTCGCGGATGGCCCGAAAGCCGCCGTCATGGAAGCGCTGAAGAAGGGGCAGATCAGTGTTGCATAAGCTGGATTTCGGGCGTTTCAAGGACAACCTGCGCCGCTATTTCAAAGGCTCCGAATCGCTGGCAGGCCAGCCGCTGCCGGAGGTAAACAAGGCACTGATCGAAGATGCCCCGCGCATCGTGCGCCTGACCATCTGGGGGGTGATCGCCTTCTTCCTGTTCCTGATCGTCTGGGCCAGCGTCGCGCCCATCGACGAGGTGACGCGCGGGGAGGGCAAGGCCATTCCGTCGTCCAAGGTGCAGAAGATCCAGAACCTGGAGGGCGGGATCGTCGCGCAGATCTATGCCAAGGAAGGGGAGATCGTCGAAGTCGGCCAGCCCCTGCTGCGCCTGGATGAAACCCGTTTCGCCTCCAATGTCGACGAGACCGAGGCTTCGCGCCTGGCCATGGCGCTGCGGGTGCAGCGTCTGAGTGCCGAGGTCGAAGACAAGCCACTGCAGATCGACGAGGAACTGCGCAAGGCCGCACCAAGCCAGGCTGCCAGCGAACAGTCGCTGTACCAGAGCCGTCGCCAGCAGTTGCACGACGAAATCAGTGGCCTGGAGCAGCAACTGGTGCAGAAGCAGCAGGAGCTGCGCGAGTTCAACTCCAAGCGCGCCCAGTACGCCAACAGCCTGCAGCTGCTGCGCCAGGAAATCTCCATGTCCGAGCCGCTGGTGGCCCAGGGCGCGATTTCCCAGGTCGAAGTGCTGCGCCTGCGTCGTGCGGAAGTCGAGAACCGCGGCCAGATGGACTCCACCGCCCTGGCCATTCCTCGCGCCGAGGCGGCGATCAAGGAAGTGCAGAGCAAGATCGAGGAGACTCGCGGCAAATTCCGCAGCGAGGCGCTCACCCAGCTCAACGAAGCGCGCACCGAGCTGAACAAGGCCACCGCGACCGGCAAGGCGCTGGATGACCGGGTCAGCCGCACCATGGTCACCTCGCCGGTGCGTGGCATCGTCAAGCAGCTGCTGGTGAACACCATCGGTGGCGTGATCCAGCCGGGCAGCGACATCATCGAGATCGTGCCGCTGGATGACACCCTGGTGGTGGAGGCGAAGATCCTGCCCAAGGATATCGCCTTCCTGCACCCGGGCCAGGAAGCCACGATCAAGTTCACTGCCTACGACTACACCATCTATGGCGGGATGAAGGCCAAGCTCGAGCAGATCGGTGCCGACACCATCACCGACGAAGACAAGAAGACCACCTACTACCTGATCAAGCTGCGCACCGACAGAAGCCACCTGGGCTCTGACGAGAAGCCGCTGCTGATCATCCCCGGCATGGTCGCCACGGTGGATATTCTCACCGGCAAGAAGACCATCATGAGCTACCTGCTCAAGCCGATCATCAAGGCGCGTTCCGAGGCGTTGCGCGAACGGTGATCCTGTGTGGGAGCGGCGCTCCTATGAGCCCGCTCCTGTATATGTATATTCGTTAACGATATTTAAATTTCTTTTCTTATGACTTTATAGTCACTCCCACTGCGTACCTGCCGACCAATCGGCGCGCCGCACGACTCGAACCCACACGGGAAATCCCCGTGCGTTTCTGAATCGATGCGCGCCCCTGGAAGTCGCGCACTGCGTGGGAGTGAACAATGTCAGCCGCCTCGAACGCCTTGTCGTCCATCGACAGCGCGCAGCCGCAACGCTTCGAAATCCGCCCCTTCTCCGGTGCCGTCGGTGCCGAGATCCTCGGGCTGGACCTGTCCCGGCCGGTCAACGCCGAGGACTTCACCCGCATCCATCGCGCCCACTTGGACCACCATGTCCTGGTGTTCCGCGACCAGCGCATCACCCCCGAACAACAGATCGCCTTCAGCCGTCGCTTCGGCGTGCTGCAGATCCATGTGCTCAAGCAGTTCCTGCTGGAGAACCATCCTGAAATCCTGATCGTCTCCAACATCGTCGAGGATGGTCGCAATGTCGGCCTGGGCGATGCCGGCAAGTTCTGGCATTCGGACCTCTCCTACAAGGAGCTGCCGAGCCTTGGCTCGATGCTGCATGCCCAGGAGCTGCCCAGCGAGGGTGGCGACACCCTCTTCGCCGACATGCACAAGGCCTGGGACGCCGTTCCCAAGGCGCTGCGCAAGGTCGTGGAGGGGCGCAGCGCCGCGCACTCGTACACGGCGCGCTATTCGGAAACCAAGTTCGAGGGCAACTGGCGCCCGACCCTGACTGCCGAGCAACTGGCTCAGGTCAACGAAGTCATCCACCCGGTGGTGCGTACCCACCCGGAGAACGGGCGCAAGGCGCTGTTCGTCAGTGAAGGCTTCACCACTCGCATCGTCGGCCTGCCCGATGACGAAAGCCGCGACGTGTTGCAGCAGCTCTACGCCCTCAGCGTGCTGGAGCAGAACATCTACCGCCACCAGTGGCAGCCGCACGACATGGTGTTCTGGGACAACCGCTCGCTGATCCACCTGGCCGCCGGTTGCCCCGCGCACCTGCGCCGCAAGCTCTACCGAACCACCATCCAGGGCGATGCCCCGTTCTGACGACTGAGGACTCTCATCATGCGTAAATCCATCAGCCGCCTGGCGGCCAGCATCGGCCTGGGCGCCGGCCTGATCGTAGGCGGCCTCGCGGCGCCGGCGGTGGCCCAGGCCGAAGGCAAGATCCGTATCGCCGAGCAGTTCGGCATCGTGTACCTGTTGCTCAATGTCGTTCGTGACCAGCAACTGATCGAGAAGCACGGCAAGGAGCAGGGCATCGACATCGAGGTCGACTGGGCGCAGCTTTCCGGCGGCGCGGCGATCAACGACGCGTTGCTGTCGGGCTCGGTGGACATCGCAGGCGCCGGCGTCGGCCCGCTGCTCACCGTCTGGGACCGCACCTACGGTCGGCAGAACGTCAAGGCCGTGGCCTCGCTGGGCAACTTCCCCTACTACCTGGTCAGCAGCAACCCCAATGTGAAGACCATCGCCGACATTTCCGAGAAGGACCGCATCGCCGTGCCGGCGGTGGGTGTCTCGGTGCAGTCGCGCTTCCTGCAGTACGCGGCAGCCAAGCAGTGGGGCGACAAGGAATACAACCGCCTCGACAAGTACACCCTGGCCGTGCCGCACCCGGACGCCACAGCCGCGCTGCTGGCCGGCGGCACCGAGCTCAACGGGCATTTCTCCAACCCGCCGTTCCAGGACCAGGCACTGGCCAACAAGAACGTGCACATCGTGCTCAACAGCTACGACCTGCTCGGCCCCAATTCGCCGACCCTGCTGTTCGCCACCGAGAAG
Source organism: Pseudomonas sp. FA117 (assembly GCF_057370475.1). Classification (NCBI taxonomy): domain Bacteria; kingdom Pseudomonadati; phylum Pseudomonadota; class Gammaproteobacteria; order Pseudomonadales; family Pseudomonadaceae; genus Pseudomonas; species Pseudomonas sp. FA117. Next base: position 5,677,720 of record NZ_CM170675.1, on the reverse strand, counting down.
TTCCGCAAGGACAACCCCAAGACCTACAAGGCGTTCATCGATGCGCTCGCCGAAGCCGCCGACTTCGCCCAGAACGACAAGGCCGCAGCCGCCGACACCTACATCCGCGTGACCAAGGCCAAGATCGATCGCGACGCGTTGATCAAGCTGATCGACAACCCGCAGTACGAGTTCACCATCACGCCGAAGAACACTTACCCGCTGGCCGAATTCCTCTACCGGGTCGGCGCCATCAAGCACAAGCCCGAGTCGTGGAAGGACTATTTCTTCCAGGATGAGCGCCCATTGCAGGGGAGCTGATCGACCATGACCGCCCCATTGCCAGGCCACGCGGCCAGCAACCTGAGCCGTGTCGACACGCCGCCGCTGCTCAAGGTGGACAATCTCAGCCTCGAGTACCGCACCGCCCAGCGCGTGGTGCGCGCTACTCACCAGGTCAGCTTCGAAGTCGATCGCGCCGACCGTTTCGTGCTCCTCGGCCCGTCCGGCTGCGGGAAATCGACCCTGCTCAAGGCGGTGGCCGGTTTCATCGAGCCGCGCGAAGGGCAGATCCTGTTGCAGGGCCAGCCGGTCAAGGGGCCTGGCCCCGACCGCATCGTCGTGTTCCAGGAGTTCGACCAGCTACCGCCGTGGAAGACGGTGAAGCAGAACGTCATGTTTCCGCTGCTGGTCTCGGGCCAGCTCAAGCGCGCCGAGGCCCAGGAGCGGGCGCTGCACTATCTGGAGAAAGTCGGCCTGGCCGGCTTCGCCGACGCCTACCCGCACACCCTGTCTGGCGGCATGAAGGCGCGTGTGGCGATTGCCCGTGCGCTGGCCACGCAGCCGAAGGTGTTGCTGATGGACGAGCCCTTCGCCGCGCTCGACGCCCTGACCCGACGCAAGATGCAGGAAGAACTGCTGCTGTTATGGGAAGAGGTGCGTTTCACCTTGCTCTTCGTCACCCACTCCATCGAGGAGGCGCTGGTGGTCGGCAACCGCATCCTCTTGCTGTCGCCGCATCCGGGACGGGTAAGGGCCGAGGTGCATAGCCACCAATACGATCTGGGCAGCTTGGGCGGCAGCGACTTCCAGGCCAGCGCCCGACGTATCCATCGCCTGCTGTTCGATGAAGCCGGCGAGCCGGAGCAGCCTCAGGACCTGGGCTTCAACGATATCCGCATCGCTTACTGACAGGAGGAGCCTGCGCATGACGACGACACCTGCACGCCAGGAATACGAAGTGCCGCTGCAGCCCCTGCCAGGGCTTTCGCTGGAGCGTGAGCTACCGCTTGCCCAACGCCTGTGGCAACAGGCCTGGCTGCGCAAGACAGTGATTCTTGTACTGCTCGCCTTGATCTGGGAGGCAGTGGCGCGCTACACCGCCAACGACCTGCTGCTGCCGACCTTCCTGCAAACGGCGGCGGCGTTCCGGGACGGCATGGCCAGTGGCGAGCTGCCGGCCAAGGTCGGGGTTTCGCTGGTGGTGCTGCTCAAGGGCTATGTACTGGGGATCGTACTGGCCTTCGGTTTGACCAGCCTGGCGGTCTCGACCCAGTTCGGCCGCGACCTGCTGGGTACCCTGACCTCGATGTTCAACCCGCTGCCGGCCATCGCGTTGCTGCCGCTGGCGCTGTTGTGGTTCGGGCTGGGTGACAACAGCCTGATCTTCGTGCTGGTGCATTCGGTACTCTGGGCGCTGGCACTCAACACCTACGCAGGCTTTCTCGGGGTATCCGAGACCCTGCGCATGGCCGGGCGCAACTACGGCCTGCGCGGCCTGCGCCTGGTACTGCACGTGCTGGTGCCGGCGGCGCTGCCGTCGATTCTCTCCGGGTTGAAGATCGGCTGGGCATTCGCCTGGCGCACGCTGATCGCTGCCGAGCTGGTGTTCGGTGCCAGCAGCGGCAAGGGCGGGCTGGGTTGGTACATCTTCCAGAACCGCAACGAGCTGTATACCGACAAGGTGTTTGCCGGGCTTGCCGTGGTGATTTTGATCGGCCTGCTGGTGGAGGGGTTGGTGTTCAACACCCTCGAGCGACTGACGGTGAGGCGGTGGGGAATGCAGCGCTGATCGGTCGGATGCGTGCCGGCCCGCCCTTGCCGACAGGGGCGGCCGACACGCATCGACTGGATTACCGGGCGCCGACGTTGCTGGCCAGGATGGCGTTGGCCAGCTCCATGTCGGTGGCCTGCACGCCGGGATTGTCGGCACGGACCTGGCGCATCGCCGCTTCCAGGTAAGGACCGCGGATCGAGCCTTCGCTGGCCACGAAGCTGCCGGCGTCGTCCTGGGCTGCGGCAACCAGCTTGTGATCCTTGAAGGTCAGGTAGGTGGAGCCGGTGGTCGCACCGGACGAAATCACATTGCGCCAGAAACCGTCGGCCATGGCGGATCCGATCGGCAAGGACAGCAAGGCAGCAGCTGCTATGGCAGTTTTGAGACGCATGGGCATTACCTCGGGGGGTGAAGACGGGAGGGTGTGAAATTGGATCTTCGCGAAGGCTGCAAGTTCCGTTGCAGCCCCCGCATGCCGGGGGCTCAGGCACATACTCGAAGTACTTCTGCAACGCTGGTGAGGCCCTGCGCGACCTTGTCTTCCCCGCAGCGCTGCAGATCGCGCATCCCCTGTGCCAGTGCCTGCCGGCGCAGGCTGGCGAGGTCGTCTGCGGGGCCGATCCGGGCACGCAGGGTATCGTCGGGCACCAGCAACTCGAACAGCCCCGTTCGACCCTGAAAGCCTGTGTCGCGACAGGCACGGCAGGTGCCGGACTGCGCATTCCCGCCATTGCATGCGGTGCAAAGTGTTCTGGCCAGACGCTGGGCCATCACTCCGATCAGCGTGGCCTTTATCAGGTAGTCGGCGACGCCAAGCTCCTGCAGGCGAGTTATCGCGCTGCAGGCATCGTTGGTGTGCAGGGTGGACAGCACCAGGTGCCCGGTCAGTGCCGCCTGCACCGCTACCTGGGCCGTTTCGCGGTCGCGGATTTCACCGATCATGATGATGTCCGGGTCCTGGCGCAGCAGGGCGCGCACGCCGTCGGCAAAGCCCAGGTCCAGGGCGGGTTGGACCTGCAACTGGTTGAAGTCGGGCTCCAGGCGCTCGATCGGGTCTTCGATGGTGCACAGGTTGAGCTGCGGGCTGGCCAGGTACTTGAGGCTGGCGTACAGCGTGCTGGTCTTGCCCGAGCCGGTAGGGCCGGTGAGCAGGATGATGCCCTGGCGTCGGGTCAGCAGCGCCTGCCATTGTTCCAGCAACATACCGTCCAGCCCTAGCTGTGCGAAGTCCTGGTGCCGTTGCTGCGGGTCGAACAGGCGCAGCACCAGCTTTTCGCCGAAGGGGGTGGGCAGGGTCGAGAGGCGCAGTTCCACCTGCGCGCCATCGGCCAGGCGGCTGTTCAGGCGGCCGTCCTGGGGGCGTCTCTTTTCGGCCACATCCAGGCGCCCCAGGTGCTTGAAGCGGCTGACCAAGGCCAGCGTGACACTGGCGGGGAAGACGTAGACGGTGTGCAGCAGGCCATCGATGCGATAGCGCAAACGGCCTTGCTCGCGGCGTGGCTCCAGGTGGATGTCGCTGGCGCGCTGTTCGACGGCGTAGTGCAGCAACCAGTCGACGATATGCACGATGTGCGCATCATCGGCGCTGACGGCCGCTTGCCTGCTCCCTGATTCCAGCAGCTGCTCCAGCTCGCTCAGACGGTGGCGCTGCTGCTGCTGGGCACCCTGTACCGACCGGGACAGGCGTTGGCAGGTGTCGTCTAGCGCGCGCAGTTGCACCGGGTTGGCCAGCACTCGGTGAATCGGCAGGCCCAGGCTATGGCGCAGGTCGGCTTCCCATTCGCGTTGATAAGGCTGGGCGCTGGCGACGGTAATGCCATGCTCGTTCACGGCCACGGCGAGGATGCCGTGGCGCTTGGCGAACGCCGGCGAAATCAGGCCATCGATGCGCGCCAGGTCGATCTGCATCGGGTCCAGGCGCAGGTAGGGCTGGCCGGCTTTGTCGGCCAGCCAGTGACAGAGGCTGTCGAGGTCGAGCCTGTGACCGGGTCGCAAGGGGTCGTCAAGACCCAGGCTGGCAAGGGTTTCCAGCGGATGGGCGGGATGTGCCCTGGCCTGATCGAGTGCGCGCCGGGCGTCGTCGGGGCACAGGCGCTGCTCGGTCATCAGGGCATCGAGCAAATGCTCGAGGGCGAGGCTTCCATCCTGGGCGGTGCGCATGTCGGCTTCCGGGCTGCTGAGGGCACGGGGAGGTTAGCCGGGCGAGGGCGCATCGGGGCATGGCAATGGGTTTCCGGATCTTTCCTTGCGGCGTGGGCGCACGTTCCCGCGAAGGCCGGTTTCAGCCCGCCGCTACCTCCGACAGCATCGGCACGCTCTCCAGCACCACCTCGCCGACACACACCAGGTTACGCATTTTCTGCGCGATCACCCCGGCGCGATGCCAGCTGAGGCCGCCGATGCCGATTTCCAGCTCCAGCAGGTCGTCGCGTTGGCTGACCTGCAGGCTGTGCGGTGTGAGGAACTGCAGGGCGAAGAGGTTGAGAACCCGGCACAGACTGTCGGGCTCGGCCTCGATATCCAGGCGGTAGCGCACCTCGGCATGAATGGCGCTGGCGGCCCAGACGTCGCTGCGAGGTAGGGTGTCGGGCCGTTCGAGTGCGTTCATGTGGTGCTCCTTTGGGATTGGAGAAATTCTCGCAGGTCGCTACCGGCATTTCTTCGCTATGATTCGTCGATTTCGTCATGTATGCGAATAGAATAATTCGGCGCATCGATTTTTTGGGACTTGATCATGCAAAGCGAACTGGATGCCTACGACCGTCGGATTCTCGAGTTGCTGCAGGAGGACGCTTCGCTGTCGAGCGCGCAGATCGCCGAGCGTGTCGGGCTTTCGCAGTCACCATGCTGGCGCCGGATTCAACGCCTGAAGGACGAAGGGGTGATCCGCGCCCAGGTAACGCTGCTGGACCGCAAGAAGGTCGGCCTGAACACGCAGATTTTCGCCGAGGTCAAACTCAATGCGCACGGCCGCTCCAACTTCACCGAGTTCACCGAGGCGATCCGCGGTTTTCCCGAAGTCCTGGAGTGCTATGTGCTGATGGGCTCGGTGGACTTCCTGCTGCGTATCGTCACCTCGGACATCGAAGCCTACGAGCGGTTCTTCTTCGAGAAGCTGTCCAATGTGCCGGGGATACAGGAAGTGAATTCGATCGTGGCGCTATCGCAGATCAAGTCCACGACCAGCCTGCCGCTGTAGGCTGCTGGAGCATGTCGCGAAGGGCTGCTCCAGCCCTTCGCGACACAAGGCCCGGGACTCAGGCCTTGAGCAGGTGTTTCCAGGCGCGGCTCTGGTCGATGGCGCGGGCCTGATCGATGCGGGCTTCGAACAGTTCGCCCGGCTGATCTTCGCCCAGCGGCTGGTCGGCCAGTTCGTGGAGCTTCTTCAGGTCACCGTACAGGCGGTCCAGTTGCGGCACTTCCAGCACATGGCGGGCATGGTGCAGCCAGGTCAGCAACTGCTCGATACGTGGCAACTGCTCACCCAGATCCTCTGGACGCTGGGTGTACAGCGGCAGCTTCAGTGCACGGCCTTCTTCGCCGAGCTGGTGCAGCAGCCAGCTGGCCAGTTGCGCCTTGCCCTGGCGCTCGCCACGGCCCTTGCGCTCGACGGTCCAGGTACGGGCCAGCAGCCAGCGCGAGGTTTCCAGCGAGAACTGGCCCCAGCGGGTGTCTTCGAGCTCTTCGGCAAACTGCTCGGGCGCGGCGCGGCGGATGTCTTCGTCGTCGTTGCCGGCCTGCACCAGCGGGCGCCAGTCTTCGAGCAGGGCGTCCAGGCGCGCGCGCAGGTCGCGGGTGGTAGCGCGGGGCGCGGCCTGGCCCAGGCTGCTGGTGAGGGCGCGCAGCTCTGCCAGGCACTGCACCCACTCCTGCAGCAGGCGCCAGTGGCCGTTGTGACGGTACTGCTCGGCCAGGCGCTGGCTGCTGCCCAGCAGCTGCCAGGCGAGGGCGGTATAGGCGTCGTCCACGGCCATCTCGGCGTCCAGCTCGGTGTGCGGCAGGCCCAGTTCGTAGCTGTCCGGCTCGAGCAGGCGGTAGCCGCGCTCGGCCTTGCTGATGTCGCAGGGCATCAGCGCCAGCGTTGCCGACAGCTCGGCGGCCAGCTCCAGCAGGGCTTCGGGCGCGCCTTCACGCAGCTCCAGCTCCAGTTCGCAGATTTCTTCCTTGCGCTTGCCGGCGATCACGAAGCCCTGGTCGAGCGCCGCTTCGATCACCACCTTGGCCTTGCCGCGGCCCCAGGAGATCTCGGCGTACTCGCGGGTGAAGTCGGTGGTGAACAGCGGCTTGATGGTCTTCTTGTCCAGCTCGGCCAGTTGCTCGGGCCAGCAGCTGGCGTCGAGTTTCTTCAGGTCCAGCTTGACCTTGTCCAGGTGCCACTCGTATTCGTTGCGCTCGGACAGGCCGGCGATGCTCTGGCCGCGGCACTTGAGGGTCTGGATGATGACCTCGCCGTCACGGCGCAGGCGCAGGGCGACACGGGCAGCGGACAGCTCGCGGGCGGGGGTGTCGAAATACTGGTTGAGCAGTTCGCGGGTCTGCCAGCCGGACTTGTTGCGCTTCTTCAGCAAGGGGTGCTCGCGCAGGGCGGCAAGGGTCTCGCGGCTGGCGCGGAGCTTGAGTTCGGTTTCTGTGTGCATCGCTGGCTCGAAGAAAGGCGTGGTTGCGCAGAGTCTACAGGAGTTGCCCTGCCAGCGGACGGGATTGCTATGATGCCCCCATGCTTCCGAGGAGTCCGCGCATGCCGTTGCCACCGCTCAAAGACCAGTTCGCCGCGCTGATCGCAGCACCCTCGGTCAGTTGTACCCAGGCAGCCCTGGACCAGTCCAATCGTCAGGTCATCGACCTGCTTGCCACCTGGCTCGGCGACCTGGGTTTCACCTGCGAGATCCAGCAGGTCACCCCGGGCAAGTTCAACCTGCTCGCCAGCCGTGGCAGCGGCCCCGGCGGCCTGGTGCTGGCCGGTCACAGCGATACCGTGCCGTTCGACGAGCAGCTGTGGAGCAGCGACCCGCTGAAGCTCACCGAGGTGGACGGGCGCTGGATCGGCCTGGGCAGCTGCGACATGAAAGGCTTCTTCGCCCTGGTGATCGAGGCGGTGATTCCGCTGCTGGAGCACGACTTCAAGCAACCGTTGCTGATCCTGGCCACGTGCGACGAAGAAAGCTCGATGTCCGGCGCCCGTGCCCTGGCCGAGGCCGGGCAGCCGCTGGGGCGGGCGGCGGTGATCGGTGAGCCCACGGGGCTGAGGCCGATCCGCATGCACAAGGGCATCCTCATGGACCGCATCGACATCCTCGGACGCAGCGGCCACTCGTCGGATCCAAGCCTCGGCCACAGCGCCCTGGAAGCCATGCACGCGGTCATGGGTGAGCTGATGGGCCTGCGCCAGCAGTGGCAGCAGACCTACCGCAACCCGCAGTTCAGCGTGCCGGCGCCGACCATGAACTTCGGCTGTATCCATGGCGGCGACAACCCCAACCGTATCTGTGGCCAGTGCTCCCTCGAATTCGACCTGCGCCCGCTGCCGGGCATGGATGCCGAGCAACTGCGCGCGGCGATCCGCGAAAAGCTCAGGCCTGTGGCCGAGCGCCATGAGGTACGTATCGACTATGCGCCACTGTTCCCCGAGGTGCCGCCATTCGAACAGGCGGCCGATGCCGAGCTGGTGCAACTGGCCGAACGCCTGACCGGTCATCGCGCCGAAGCGGTGGCCTTTGGCACCGAAGCGCCTTATCTTCAGCAGCTGGGTTGCCAGACCATCGTGCTTGGCCCCGGAGACATCGCCTGCGCCCACCAGCCGGGCGAGTACCTTGAAATGTCACGAATCGAGCCTACCGTGCGTCTATTGCGTGACCTGATCCGGCACTATTGCCTGAGCTAAACGTCCATTGACCTGATTCGTTCCTGCCTAGAGGAGACCGCGCGTGACCGCAAGCCTGTTCCGACGATGACTTTCGAACGTTGTGCGCCTTCACCCGTCTCGTTCACTTATCCACAGGCCCTGTCATGCCCGATTACGTCAACTGGCTGCGTCATGCTTCTCCCTACATCAATGCCCATCGCGACTGCACCTTCGTGGTCATGCTCCCCGGCGATGGCGTGGAACACCCCAACTTCGGCAATATCGTCCACGACCTGGTGCTGCTGCACAGCCTCGGCGTGCGCCTGGTGCTGGTGCACGGCTCGCGTCCGCAGATCGAAAGCCGCCTGGCGGCCCGCGGCCTGACCCCGCATTACCATCATGGCCTGCGCATCACCGATGCTGCGACCCTGGAATGCGTGATCGATGCCGTCGGCGCACTGCGCCTGGCCATCGAAGCCCGCCTGTCGATGGACATCTCGGCATCGCCCATGCAGGGCTCGCGCCTGCGGGTGGCCTGCGGCAACCTGGTGACCGCACGGCCGATCGGCGTGCTCGAGGGTGTCGACTACCACCACACCGGTGAAGTACGGCGGATCGACCGCAAGGGCATCAGCCGTCTGCTCGACGAGCGCTCCATCGTGCTGCTGTCGCCGCTGGGCTACTCGCCGACCGGCGAGATCTTCAACCTGGCCTGTGAAGACGTCGCCACCCGTGCCGCGATCGAGCTGGGCGCCGACAAGTTGCTGCTGTTCGGCGCCGAGCCGGGCCTGCTCGACGAGCACGGCAAGCTGGTGCGCGAACTGCGTCCGCAGCAGGTTCCGGCGCATCTGCAGCGCCTGGGCAGCGACTACCAGGGCGAACTGCTCGACGCGGCTGCCGAGGCCTGCAAGGGTGGCGTGGCGCGCAGCCATATCGTCAGCTACGCCGAGGACGGCGCGCTGCTCACCGAGCTGTTCACCCGCGACGGTGGCGGTACGCTGGTGGCGCAGGAGCAGTTCGAGATCGTCCGCGAGGCGACCATCGAGGATGTCGGCGGCCTGCTGGATCTGATCAGCCCGCTGGAAGAGCAGGGCATTCTGGTGCGCCGTTCGCGCGAAGTGCTGGAGCGAGAGATCGAGCAGTTCAGTGTGGTCGAGCGCGACGGCATGATCATCGCCTGTGCGGCGCTGTATCCCATCGCAGAGTCGCAGGCCGGTGAGCTGGCGTGCCTGGCAGTCAACCCGGAGTACCGCCATGGTGGCCGGGGTGACGACTTGCTCGAGCGCATCGAGACCCGTGCCCGGGCGTTGGGGCTCGAGACCCTGTTCGTGCTGACGACGCGTACCGCGCACTGGTTCCGCGAGCGCGGCTTCCAGCCCAGTGGCGTCGAACGGCTGCCGGCGGCGCGAGCGTCGCTGTACAACTACCAGCGCAACTCGAAGATTTTCGAGAAGTCGTTGTAGGTCAGCACCGGCCCTATCGCGGGACAAGCCCGCGATAGAGTCGGCCCAGAGCCGATGAAAAACGCCGCCCCTGAGGGCGGCGTTTTCATTCACACGGTATGCAGATACCAGTTGTACTCGAGGTCGGAGATCGAGTGCTCGAACTCCTCCAGCTCGCTCTCCTTGCACGCGACGAAGATGTCGATGTACTTCGGATCGATGTACTTGTTGAGGATCTCGCTGTCGTCCAGCTCGCGCAGGGCATCACGCAGGTTGTTCGGCAGGCTCTGCTCCAGCTGCTCGTAGGAGTTGCCTTCGATCGGCTGGCCTGGCTCGACCTTGTTGGTCAGGCCGTGGTGCACACCGGCCAGCACCGCAGCCATCATCAGGTACGGGTTGGCGTCGGCACCGGCAACGCGGTGCTCGATGCGTACGGCGTCCGGCGAGCCGGTCGGTACGCGCAAGGCCACGGTGCGGTTGTCCAGGCCCCAGCTCGGCGCGTTCGGCACGTAGAACTGCGCGCCGAAACGGCGGTACGAGTTGACGTTCGGGCAGAGGAAGGCCATCGAAGCGGGCAGGGTCTCGAGCACACCGCCGACAGCGTGACGAAGCGCGGCGTTCTGCTCGGGATCCTCGCTGGTGAAGATGTTGTTGCCATCTTTGTCCAGCACGGAGATGTGTACATGCAGGCCGTTGCCAGCCTGGCCCGGGTAGGGCTTGGCCATGAAGGTGGTGTCCATTTCATGGTCGTAGGCGATGTTCTTGATCAGGCGCTTGAGCAGCACCGCATAGTCACAGGCCTTGAGTGGATCGGGCACGTGATGCAGGTTGACCTCGAACTGCGCCGGGGCGCTTTCCTTGACGATCGCGTCGGCCGGGATGCCCTGCTCCTTCGCGCCTTCGAGGATGTCCTGCAGGCAGTCGGCGTACTCGTCCAGGTCGTCGATCAGGTAGACCTGGGTCGACTGTGGACGCTTGCCGGAGATCGGCGAACGCGGCGGTTGCGGCCGGCCGTTCACGTTCTCCTGGTCGATCAGGTAGAACTCCAGCTCGAACGCGGCGCAAATCGTCAGGCCCATGTCGGTGAACTTGCTCACCACCTGGCGTAGCACTTCACGCGGGTCGGCGAAGAACGGCTCGCCTTCGATCTCGTGCATGGTCATCAGCAGTTGCGCGGTCGGGCGCTTCTGCCAGGGTTCGTTGGAGAGGGTGCCAGGGATCGGGTAGCAGATGCGGTCGGCGTCGCCGATGTCCAGGCCCAGGCCCGTGCTTTCGACGGTCGAACCGTTGATATCCAGGGCGAAGAGGGAGGCGGGCAGGTTGATGCCTTTCTCGTAAACCTTGTGGAGGCTGGTGCGTTCGATTCGCTTGCCACGAACCACACCATTCATATCTGCAATCAGAAGGTCAACGTAGAGAACCTCAGGATGTTCCTTAAGGAACGCGTTCGCTTCGTTAAGCTGAACGGCACGCGGGGGTACCGACATGATGCAACACCTTTGTTGTTAAAAATATCAATCAAGGGGGGCTTGCAGACCCAGTCAATCGAAAAGACAAACTGATGTCAAGCCAACCTCCTGATGCCCTGAAATGGCACATCAACGGCGGATTTGCTGCATATAAGGGCGTGCCATTATCCGCTAAATCAGTGTGAAAGGGCTACGGCGATGGTGGCGTATTTTATTTTTTACGGAGGTGTTGTGAAAAAAAATGAACGAGGCTAAGCTCGGTCGCAACCCATAACAGTAATAATACGAGGGTCACATGGTCCGCCAGTCGCGACCTGAAAGCGCCGCCTGCGCTGTGCAGTCAGGTATTTTCACCGCTTGCCGCAAGGCCCTCGCATGCCTGGCCCATTGCTGGCACAGACTGGTCGCAATAATTGACGACCGGCGCCCTCGGCTCTCGCCCCGTAGTGGTTTACTGCACGCTTTTCTTCCTTCCTGCCCTTTGCTTTCGAGATCGACACGCCTGCCGCGCGTGAATCGGCTGCCGTCCTGTGCGTGGGTTTTTGCTTTGGCAACGTACTCCATCCAGAATCAATGCGTGGGCCTTGCCAGGCCCTGCCGCGCCGAATGCGCCGACATTGACCGACGCCAGGCGTCAGTAGCGCCCGCCCCGTTGGGGCTGGGTCAAATGACCTCCTGAGGTATTTATGAGTAACAACCTCGACCAGCTCACCGATTGGTTGAAAGAGCACAAGATCACCGAAGTCGAATGCCTGATCAGCGACCTGACCGGCATCACCCGCGGCAAGATCTCGCCGACCAACAAATTCATCGCCGAAAAGGGCATGCGCCTGCCTGAAAGCGTTTTGTTGCAAACTGTGACTGGCGACTACGTCGACGACGACATCTATTACGACCTGCTCGATCCGGCCGACATCGACATGATCTGCCGCCCCGACCAGGACGCGGTGTTCCTCGTGCCCTGGGCCATCGAGCCGACCGCCCAGGTGATCCACGACACCTACGACAAGAAGGGCAACCCGGTCGAGCTGTCGCCGCGCAACGTCCTCAAGAAGGTACTCAAGCTTTACGCCGACAAAGGCTGGCAGCCGATCGTCGCGCCAGAGATGGAGTTCTACCTGACCAAGCGCAGCGAAGATCCGGACTTCCCGCTGCAGCCACCGGTGGGCCGCTCGGGCCGCCCTGAAACCGGCCGTCAGTCGTTCTCCATCGAGGCTGCCAACGAATTCGACCCGCTGTTCGAGGATGTCTACGACTGGTGCGAACTGCAGCAGCTGGACCTCGACACGCTGATCCACGAAGACGGCACCGCGCAGATGGAGATCAACTTCCGTCACGGCGACGCGCTGCACCTGGCCGACCAGATCCTGGTGTTCAAGCGCACCATGCGCGAGGCCGCGCTCAAGCACAACGTGGCGGCCACCTTCATGGCCAAGCCGATGACCGGCGAGCCGGGCAGTGCCATGCACCTGCATCAGAGCGTGATCGACATCGCCACCGGCAAGAACATCTTCTCCAACGAAGACGGCAGCATGAGCACGCTGTTCCTGCACCACATCGGTGGCCTGCAGAAACTCATCCCCGAAGCGCTGCCGCTGTTCGCACCGAACGTCAACTCGTTCCGCCGCTTCCTGCCGGACACCTCGGCGCCGGTCAACGTCGAGTGGGGCGAAGAAAACCGTACCGTCGGCCTGCGCGTCCCGGATGCCGGCCCGCAGAACCGTCGGGTGGAAAACCGCCTGCCAGGCGCCGACGCCAACCCCTACCTGGCCATCGCCGCGAGCCTGCTGTGCGGCTACATCGGCATGGTCGAGGGTATCGAGGCCAGTGCTCCGGTGCAGGGTCGTGGCTATGAGCGGCGCAACCTGCGCCTGCCGCTGACCATCGAGGATGCCCTGGAGCGTATGGAAAACAGCCGCGCCCTGGTGCAGTACCTGGGCAAGAAGTTCATCACCGGCTACGTCGCCACCAAGCGCGCCGAGCATGAAAACTTCAAGCGCGTCATCAGTTCCTGGGAGCGTGAGTTCCTGCTGTTTGCCGTGTGATCAACCCTGGGGTCGCCAACGTGCGGCCATCGGAAAGTGGAGAAGCAGATGAGCGTCAACAACCCGCAAACCCGTGAATGGCAAAACCTGAGCGGCGAGCACCACCTGGCACCCTTCAGCGACTACAAGCAGCTGAAGGAGAAGGGGCCGCGGATCATCACCAGGGCCCAGGGTGTGCATTTGTGGGACAGCGAGGGGCACAAGATCCTCGATGGCATGGCCGGCCTGTGGTGCGTGGCGGTCGGCTATGGTCGCGAAGAGCTGGTCCAGGCGGCAGAGAAGCAGATGCGCGAGCTGCCGTACTACAACCTGTTCTTCCAGACCGCTCATCCGCCGGCACTGGAACTGGCCAAGGCCATCACCGACCTGGCGCCCGTAGGCATGAGCCATGTGTTCTTCACCGGCTCCGGCTCCGAAGGCAACGACACCGTGCTGCGCATGGTCCGCCACTACTGGGCGCTCAAGGGCAAGCCGAACAAGCAGACGCTGATCGGCCGGGTCAACGGCTACCATGGCTCCACCGTGGCTGGCGCCAGCCTGGGTGGCATGAGCGGCATGCACGAGCAGGGCGGTTTGCCGATCCCGGGCATCGTGCACATCCCGCAGCCGTACTGGTTCGGCGAAGGTGGCGACATGAGCCCGGATGACTTCGGCGTATGGGCCGCCGAACAGCTGGAGAAGAAGATTCTCGAAGTCGGCGAAGACAACGTCGCCGCCTTCATCGCCGAGCCGATCCAGGGCGCCGGCGGGGTGATCATTCCACCCGAGACCTACTGGCCGAAGATCAAGGAAATCCTTGCCCGCTACGACATCCTGTTCGTTGCCGACGAAGTGATCTGCGGCTTTGGCCGTACCGGCGAGTGGTTCGGTTCCGATTATTACGACCTCAAGCCTGACCTGATGACCATCGCCAAGGGCCTCACCTCCGGTTACATCCCCATGGGGGGTGTGATCGTGCGTGACAAGGTGGCCAAGGTGCTCGCCGAGGGTGGCGATTTCAACCACGGCTTCACCTACTCCGGCCACCCGGTGGCAGCGGCGGTGGGGCTGGAAAACCTGCGCATCCTGCGGGACGAGCACATCGTCGAGAAGGCCCGCACGGAAGTGGCACCGTACTTGCAAAAACGACTGCGTGAGCTGCAGGACCACCCACTGGTGGGCGAGGTTCGCGGGCTGGGCCTGCTCGGCGCAATCGAGCTGGTCAAGGACAAGGCGACCCGCAGTCGCTACGAAGGCAAGGGCGTGGGCATGGTCTGCCGCAACTTCTGCTTCGACAACGGCCTGATCATGCGCGCGGTGGGCGACACCATGATCATCGCGCCGCCGCTGGTGATCAGCCGTGACGAGGTGGACGAGCTGGTGGAAAAGGCGCGCAAGTGCCTGGATCTGACCCTGGAAGCGATTCGATAGGCGTTTGCTAGGCTAGCAACGTGACATTAAGTCGTTACAAGGCCCTGCTTTCCTTGAAACAGCGCCTTGTAACTTGCCAGACTAGCGGTTGTTTCAGTCGGCCGGCGCTTGCACCACGGGACCTGGCAGCTGAACAGATGGCTACTAAAAAAATTCTGGAGCATAACGCATGAAGAAAATGGGCAAGACGTTGCTGGCTGCCGCCCTGATGGGTGCCATGGCCACCGCTGTTCAGGCTGAAGACAAGGTGCTGAACGTCTACAACTGGTCGGACTACATCGCTCCGGACACCATCGCCAAGTTCGAAAAGCAGACCGGCATCAAGGTCAAGTACGACGTCTTCGACAGCAACGAAACCCTGGAAGCCAAGCTGCTGGCAGGCAAGTCGGGCTACGACGTGGTGGTGCCGTCCAACAACTTCCTGGCCAAGCAGATCAAGGCCGGCGTCTACGAGGAGCTCGACCGCTCCAAGCTGCCGAACTGGAAGAACCTCGACGAAGACCTGCTCAAGGCCGTCGGTGATGCCAGCGACCCGGGCAACAAGCACGCCTTCCCGTACATGTGGGGCTCCATCGGCATTGGCTACAACCCGGCCAAGGTCAAGGCGGCGCTGGGCGTCGACAAGATCGACTCGTGGGACGCCGTGTTCAAGCCCGAGAACATCGCCAAGCTCAAGAGCTGCGGCGTGAGCTTCCTCGATGCGCCGACCGAAATGCTCCCGGCCGCGCTGCACTACCTGGGCCTGCCGTCCAACAGCACCAAGAAAGAAGACCTGGCAGCCGCCGAAGCGCTGTTCCTCAAGGTGCGTCCTTCGATCACCTACTTCCACTCCTCCAAGTACATCGGCGACCTGGCCAACGGCAACATCTGTGTGGCCGTCGGCTACTCGGGTGACCTGGAGCAGTCCAAGGCCCGCGCCCACGAAGCCGGCGACAAGGTCAAGCTGGACTACATCATTCCGAAAGAAGGCGCTGGTACCTTCTACGACATGGTCGCCATCCCGAAAGATGCCGAGCACAAGGATGCCGCCTACAAGTTCATGGACTTCCTGATGCAGCCTGAAGTCATGGCCGAGATCACCAACGCCGTGCGCTTCCCGAACGGCAACAAGGCCGCGACCCCGTTCGTCGACAAGGACATTACCAGCGACCCGAGCATCTATCCGCCAGCGGATGTGAAGAAGCAGCTGTACGCGATCGCCGCACCTGAAGCGGCCGCCCAGCGTGTGATCACCCGCAGCTGGACCAAGATCAAGTCGGGCAAGTAAGCCCGGTGCAGGGCTCTCTGGGCCGGGCTTTTCCGGCCCAGGGGGCATAAACCTCGATTGTTGATTGCGACATCCCAGCCACGCAGGTAAGTTGCGCGCCGGTTTTGCGTGTACGGCTGCTCCAAGCCGCCACCGAAGGCTCTGATTGTGAGGACCAACCACTTGTCTATTTCTGTATTGCGCAAGGCCATGATGGCCGGAGCAGGTCTGACGCTGGCCTGCAGCGTTCAAGCGGCGCCCACGGTGCACTTCTACAACTGGTCCGACTACGTCGGCCCGACCACCCTCGCGGACTTCGAGAAAGAGACGGGCATCAAGCCCGTGCAGGACGTCTTCGATTCCAACGAAACCCTGGAAGGCAAGCTGCTGGCCGGCAATACCGGCTATGACGTGGTGGTGCCGTCCAACCATTTCCTCGGCAAGCAGATCAAGGCGGGCGCGTTCCAGAAGCTCGACAGGAGCCTGCTGCCCAATTATTCCAACCTGGACCCGGCGCTGATGAAGCGCCTGGAAAAGAACGATCCGGGTAACCAGTACGCCGTCCCCTACCTGTGGGGCACCAACGGCATCGGCTACAACGTCGACAAGGTCAAGGCCGCGCTGGGCGTGGACAAGATCGACTCCTGGGCGGTGCTGTTCGAGCCCGAGAACATGAAGAAGCTCTCCAAGTGCGGTGTGGCCTTCCTCGACTCGGCGGACGAAATGCTCCCGGCGGTGCTCAACTACATGGGGCTCGATCCCAACAGCACCGACCCCAAGGACTACGCCAAGGCCGAGAAGAAGCTGCTGGCGGTACGCCCGTACGTGACCTACTTCCATTCCTCCAAGTACATCACCGACCTGGCCAACGGCGACATCTGCGTCGCGGCAGGTTTCTCCGGTGATGTGTTCCAGGCCAAGGCCCGCGCTGAAGAAGCCAAGAAGGGTGTGAACCTGGCCTACGCCATTCCCAAGGAAGGCGGCAACCTCTGGTTCGACGTGCTGGCGATCCCCAAGGACGCCAAGAACGTGAAAGAGGCCCACGCCTTCATCAACTATTTGCTGAAGCCTGAGGTTATCGCCCAGGTCAGTGATTATGTCGGTTATGCCAACCCCAACCCCAAGGCTGGCGACCTGATGGACCAGGCTGTGAGAACTGACGCCGCGGTTTACCCACCGCAGGAAGTGCTGGACAAGATGTTCGTCAACGCGGAGTTGCCCCCCAAGGTGCAACGTCTGATGACCCGCAGCTGGACCAAGGTCAAGTCGGGCAAGTAAAAATCCAGACCCGACGCGGCCCTGCACACAGGCCGCCCGGGCACAAAAATCTTGTTGGGAGTTTCACTCATGGCAGTTGCCTCCGGTGCCTATAAGAAAGCCCTCGAGGGTGACCAGCAGCCCAAGCAGGTGCTGGTCAAGATCGAGCGGGTCACGAAGAAGTTCGACGAAACCATCGCCGTGGACGATGTGTCCCTGGAGATCCGCAAGGGCGAGATTTTCGCCCTGCTGGGCGGCTCCGGCTCCGGCAAGTCCACCTTGCTGCGGATGCTCGCAGGCTTCGAGCGTCCGACCGAAGGGCGGATCTTGCTCGATGGTGTCGACATCACCGACATGCCGCCCTACGAGCGGCCGATCAACATGATGTTCCAATCCTACGCGCTGTTCCCGCACATGACCGTGGCGCAGAACATCGCCTTCGGCCTGCAGCAGGACAAGATGCCCAAGGCCGACATCGAAGCCCGCGTGGCCGAGATGCTCAAGCTGGTGCACATGACCCAGTACGCCAAGCGCAAGCCGCACCAGCTCTCCGGTGGCCAGCGCCAGCGGGTGGCCCTGGCCCGCTCGCTGGCCAAGCGTCCGAAGCTGCTGCTGCTCGACGAGCCGATGGGTGCACTGGACAAGAAACTGCGCTCGCAGATGCAGCTGGAGCTGGTCGAGATCATCGAGCGGGTCGGCGTGACCTGCGTGATGGTGACCCACGACCAGGAAGAGGCCATGACCATGGCCCAGCGCATCGCCATCATGCACCTGGGCTGGATCGCCCAGATCGGCTCGCCTGTGGATATCTACGAGACGCCCACCAGCCGCCTGGTGTGCGAGTTCATCGGCAACGTCAACCTGTTCGAAGGTGAAGTGATCGACGACGCCGAAGGCCACGCGCTGATCGCCTCGCCGGAGCTGGAGCGCAAGATCTACGTCGGCCACGGGGTCACCACCTCGGTGGAAGACAAGAGCATCACCTATGCGCTGCGTCCCGAAAAGCTGCTGGTCACCACCAAGCAGCCCGAGTTCGAGCACAACTGGTCGCGCGGCAAGGTCCACGACATCGCCTACCTGGGCGGTCACTCGGTGTTCTACGTCGAGCTGCCCAGCGGCAAGATCGTCCAGTCGTTCGTCGCCAACGCCGAGCGCCAGGGCGCGCGCCCGACCTGGGGCGATGAAGTCTACGTGTGGTGGGAAGACGACAGCGGCGTGGTGCTGCGCTCATGAAACCGCGAAAGCTCAAACGAGCCCTCCAGCGCATCACCCCCGAGGGACGCCATCTGGTGATCGGCGTGCCGTTCATCTGGCTGTTCCTGTTCTTCATGCTGCCGTTCTTCATCGTGCTGAAGATCAGCTTCGCCGAAGCCGACGTGGCGATCCCGCCGTATACGGAGATCTACACCTACGTCGAAGACAAGATCCAGCTGGTGCTGAACCTGGCCAACTACGGCCTGCTCACCGAGGATGACCTGTACATCTCGGCCTATCTCGGCTCGCTCAAGGTCGCCTTCTTCAGCACCCTGCTGTGCCTGCTGATCGGCTACCCGATGGCCTATGCCATCTCCAAGGCCGAGAAGTCGCTGCAGACCGTCCTGCTGCTGCTGATCATGATGCCGACCTGGACCGCGATCCTGATCCGCGTCTATGCCTGGATGGGTATCCTCAGCAACAACGGGCTGCTCAACAGCTTCCTGCTGTGGACCGGGCTGATCGACCAGCCGCTGCAGATCCTCAACACCAACCTGGCGGTGTACATCGGCGTGGTCTACTCGTACCTGCCGTTCATGATCCTGCCGCTGTACGCCAACCTGGTGAAGCATGACCAGAGCCTGCTGGAAGCTGCGAGCGACCTGGGATCGAGCACCTTCAACAGCTTCTGGAAGATCACCGTGCCGCTGTCGAAGAACGGCATCATCGCCGGCTGCATGCTGGTGTTCATCCCGGTGGTGGGCGAGTTCGTGATCCCTGAACTGCTCGGTGGCCCGGAAACCCTGATGATCGGTAAAGTGCTGTGGCAGGAATTCTTCAACAACCGTGACTGGCCGGTGGCGTCCGCGCTGGCGGTGGTGATGCTGGCGATCCTGATCGTCCCGATCCTGCTGTTCAACCGCAGCCAGGCCAAAGAGATGGAGGGCAGGGCATGAAGCGCTTCGGTTTCTCCAAGCTGATGCTGGTGCTCGGCTTACTGTTCATCTACCTGCCGATGCTGATCCTGGTGATCTACTCGTTCAACGCCTCGAAGCTGGTGACGGTGTGGGGCGGCTGGTCGGTGAAGTGGTACGTCGGCCTGCTCGACAACACCCAGCTGATGGGTTCGGTGATGCGCTCGCTGGAGATCGCCTGCTACACGGCGGTGGCGGCGGTGGCGCTGGGCACCCTGGCGGCGTTCGTGCTGACCCGGGTCACCCGCTTCAAGGGCCGCACGCTGTTCGGTGGCCTGGTCACCGCGCCGCTGGTCATGCCCGAGGTGATCACCGGTCTGTCGCTGTTGCTGCTGTTCGTGGCCATGGCGCAGATGATCGGCTGGCCGCAGGAGCGCGGTATCGTCACCATCTGGATCGCCCACACCACCTTCTGCGCAGCCTATGTGGCGGTGGTGGTGTCGGCGCGCCTGCGCGAGCTGGACCTGTCGATCGAGGAAGCGGCGATGGACCTGGGCGCCAAGCCGTGGAAGGTGTTCTTCCTGATCACCATCCCGATGATCGCGCCGTCGCTGGCAGCGGGCGGCATGATGTCGTTCGCCCTGTCTCTGGATGACCTGGTCCTGGCCAGCTTCGTGTCCGGTCCGGGCTCGACCACCTTGCCGATGGAAGTGTTCTCGGCCGTGCGCCTGGGCGTGAAGCCCGAGATCAACGCCGTGGCCAGCCTGATCCTGCTGTCGGTCTCGCTGGTGACCTTCATGGTCTGGTACTTCAGCCGCCGCGCCGAAGAGCGCCGCCGCCGGGCGATCCAGCAAGCCATCGAGGAAGGTGCTGCAGCGAACGTCGGCCAGCCGCAGGTGCGGCGTCCGGCGCAGGCTGCTGCGTCGGCCTGACCGGCCTTTTCGCGGGCAAGTCGGAGCGCCGAACCGCCGCCCCCACAGGAATGGTGCAATGTGCACTGGACCTGTAGGGGCGGCGGTTCGGCGCTCCGACTTGCCCGCGAACGCTTCACCCCCGATTCAGAGCCAACCCCCCTGTGCCGTTTATTGAACCCTGAACTACGCTGACAGTCGCATCCCACGAATCATTTGCGCGCAAGCAAGGAGCCCGCATGACGTGCACGCGTCCGCTGTTGGTCGTTTGCCTGGGGTTGCTGACCCTGCTTTCAGGCTGCAAGGAAAAGGCTGCCAGCCCCGAACTGCCACGGGTGGGGGTCGCACGGGTTGAGTCCACCGACTTCGCCGCCAATGTCACCCTGACCGGCGACGTACAGGCGCGGGTGCAGACCGACCTGTCGTTCCGTGTGGGCGGCAAGATCATCGCCCGCAACGTCGATGTGGGCGACCACGTCAAGGCCAACCAGGTACTCGCCCGCCTGGACCCCAAGGACCTGCAGAACAACGTCGACTCGGCCAAGGCCGCGGTGTTCGCCGAACAGGCAAGGGTCACCCAGACCCGTGCGGCGTTCGTGCGCCAGCAGAAACTGCTGCCCAAGGGCTACACCAGCCAGAGCGAGTACGACTCGGCCGAAGCTGCCCTGCGCAGCAGCCAGAGCGCGCTCAAGGCGGCCCAGGCACAGCTGGCCAATGCCCGCGAGCAATTGGGCTACACCGACCTGGTATCCGAGGCGGACGGGGTGATCACCGCGCGCCAGGCCGAGGTCGGGCAGGTGGTGCAGGCGACCATGCCGATCTTCAGCCTGGCCACCGACGGCGATCGCGATGCCGTATTCAATGTCTATGAATCGCTGCTGGTGTCGCCCCCCAGCGACGAAGGCGTGATCGTCCAGCTTGTGGATAACCCCAAGGTGCAGGCCGAAGGCCGGGTCCGCGAGATCACCCCCACGGTGTCCGCCGAGAGCGGCACGGTGCAGGTCAAGGTGGCGTTGCGCAACGTGCCGCCGGCCATGCAGCTCGGTTCACCGGTGACCGCCACTGCACGTGCCCAGGGGAGGCCCAGTATCGAACTGCCGTGGTCGGCCCTGACCAAGGCGCTGCACACCCCCGCGGTGTGGGTGGTCGGCGAAGGTGACAAGGTCGAACTGCGCGAGGTGCAGGTCGCGCGTTATCTCACCGGGCGCGTCGTGGTCAGTGATGGCGTCAAGGGTGGTGAAACCGTGGTGGTCAGCGGTGGCCAGTTGCTGCATCCGGGGATGCAGGTCGAGAAGGTCGATGCCACGACCCCGGAGGGACAGCCATGAAACCGGTATTGATCCTGGCGGGCGCGCTGGCGTTGCTGGTCGGCTGCCAAAGCGATGAAGACACGCCTGAGCCGGTGCGCCCGGTGTTGTCGGTAGTGGTCGAGCCGCAGTTGCAGAACCAGCTCGGACGCTTCGCCGGCAGCATCCAGGCGCGCTACGAAAGCACGCTGGGCTTTCGTGTCTCCGGGCGCATTGCCCGCCGCTGGGTCGATGTCGGTGCCCAGGTCAAGGCGGGCGATACCCTGGCGACCCTCGACCCCACCGACCAGCAGAACCAGTTGCGCGCCGCCGAGGGCGACCTGGCACGGGTCCAGGCGCAGTGGATCAACGCCCAGGCCAATGCCCGGCGCCAGCAGCAGCTCTACGACCGTGGCGTTGGCGCCCAGGCCCAGCTGGACATCGCCCAGACCGACCTGAAGACCACCGGTGCCTCGCTCGAGCAGGCCCGCTCGTCGGTCAGCCAGGCACGCGACCAGCTCGGCTACAGCACGCTCAAGGCCGACCATGGCGCCGTGGTCACGGCCTGGCGCGCCGAAGCCGGGCAGACGGTCAGTGCCGGCCAGGAAGTGGTCACGCTGGCGCGCCCGGACGTCAAGGAAGCGGTGATCGACCTGCCGATCCAGGTCGCCGAGCAGTTGACCCCGTCGCTGGTGTTCACCGTGGCATCGCAACTGGAGCCGGCCATCAGCACCACCGCCACGCTGCGCGAGCTCGAGCCGCAGGCCGATGCCACCACCCGCACCCGACGTGCGCGGCTGAGCCTGGCCAGTACCCCGCAGGTGTTCCACCTCGGCACCGCCATCAGCGTCACGCTCAGCTCGGCGATCGCGCCGCGCACCGAGCTGCCAGCCACCGCACTGCTGGAGCGAGACGGCAAGACCCAGGTCTGGGTGGTCGATCCACAGCACAAGACCGTGGCCACCCGTGAGGTCACACTCGTGGAGCGCAGCGAACGGCGCGTCGTACTGGGCGCCGGTGTGCAGCCGGGCGAACGGGTGGTGACGGCGGGTGTGAACAGCCTGAAGCAGGGCCAGCAGGTCAAACTCGACGAGGACGGACGATGAAAGGAAGCTTCAACCTGTCGGACTGGGCCCTCAAGCACCAGTCCTTCGTGTGGTACCTGATGTTCGTCGCCTTGCTGATGGGCGTGTTCTCCTACATGAACCTGGGCCGCGAAGAAGACCCGTCCTTCACCATCAAGACCATGGTGATCCAGACTCGCTGGCCCGGCGCGACCCAGGATGAAACCCTGTACC
This sequence comes from Pseudomonas sp. FA117, assembly GCF_057370475.1. Classification (NCBI taxonomy): domain Bacteria; kingdom Pseudomonadati; phylum Pseudomonadota; class Gammaproteobacteria; order Pseudomonadales; family Pseudomonadaceae; genus Pseudomonas; species Pseudomonas sp. FA117. The sequence continues at coordinate 5,655,371 of NZ_CM170675.1, read as the reverse complement.
AGGTGACCGACCGGATCGAGAAGAAGCTCGAGGAGCTGGACTCGCTCGACTACGTAAAGAGCTACACCCGGCCCGGCGAGTCGACGGTTTTCGTCTATCTGCGCGATACCACCCAGGCCGAGGATATCCCGCAGATCTGGTACCAGGTGCGCAAGAAGATCCAGGACATCCGCGGTGAGTTCCCCCAGGGCCTGCAAGGGCCGGGATTCAACGACGAGTTCGGTGATGTGTTCGGCTCGATCTACGCCTTCACCACCGATGGCCTGGACCTGCGCCAGTTGCGCGATTACGTCGAGCAGGTGCGCGCCGAGGTGCGCGAGGTGCCGAATATCGGCAAGGTCGAAACCATCGGCGTGCAGGACGAAGTGCTGTACCTGAACTTCTCCACCCGCAAGCTGGCGGCGCTGGGCATCGACCAGCGCCAGGTGATGCAGGCGCTGCAATCGCAGAATGCGGTGACCCCGGCCGGGGTGATCGAAGCCGGACCTGAGCGCATCTCGGTGCGCACCACCGGCCAGTTCGCCTCGGAGAAGGACCTGCAGGTGGTCAACTTGAGGATCAACGACCGCTTCTTCCGCCTGGCCGACATCGCCGATATCGAGCGCGGTTTCCAGGACCCGCCCGCCCCCATGTTCCGCTACAACGGCCAGTCGGCCATCGGCCTGGCGATTGGCATGAAGAAGGGGGGCAACATCCAGGAGTTCGGCAAGGCACTGCGCGACAAGATGGACAGCATCACCGCCGAGCTGCCGGTAGGGGTGGGCGTGCACACCGTGTCGAACCAGGCCGTGGTGGTCGAGGACGCCGTGGGCGGCTTCACCAGTGCGCTGTTCGAAGCGGTGATCATCGTGCTGGTGGTCAGTTTCATCAGCCTGGGCATACGCGCAGGCCTGGTGGTGGCCTGTTCGATCCCGCTGGTGCTGGCGATGGTGTTCGTGTTCATGGAGTACAGCGGAATCACCATGCAGCGTATCTCGCTGGGCGCATTGATCATCGCCCTGGGCCTGCTGGTCGATGATGCGATGATCACCGTGGAGATGATGGTCACGCGCCTGGAGATGGGCGAGAGCAAGCATGACGCGGCGACCTACGCCTATACCTCGACGGCGTTCCCCATGCTCACCGGCACCCTGGTCACCGTTGCCGGCTTCGTGCCCATCGGCCTGAATGCCAGCTCTGCGGGCGAGTACACCTTCACCCTGTTCGCGGTGATCGCGGTGGCGCTGCTGGTGTCGTGGGTGGTGGCGGTGTTCTTCGCGCCGGTGCTGGGCGTGCATATCCTCAGCAGCAAGGTCAAACCCCATGATGAGGAACCCGGACGCATCGGCCGCGCCTTCGAAGGCGGCCTGTTGTGGTGCATGCGCCACCGCTGGCTGACCATCGTCGGCACCGTGGTGCTGTTCGCCCTGGCGCTGTTGAGCATGCGTTTCGTGCAGAACCAGTTCTTCCCGTCGTCGGATCGCCCGGAAATCCTGCTGGAACTGAACCTGCCGCAGAACGCGTCGATCCAGGAAACCCGCCGCGCGGTCGATCGCCTCGAAGCCACCCTCAAGGACGATCCGGACATCGACCACTGGAGCACCTACATCGGTCAGGGCGCAGTGCGTTTCTACCTGCCGCTCGACCAGCAGCTGCAGAACCCGTACTACGCGCAGCTGGTCATCGTCAGCAAGGGGCTGGAGCAGCGCAACACGCTGATTCCGAAGCTGCAGGAGCGGCTGCGCAAGGATTTCGTCGGCATCGGCACCAATGTGCAATCGCTGGAGATGGGCCCGCCGGTGGGGCGCCCGATCCAGTATCGGGTCAGCGGCAAGGATATCGACCAGGTGCGCAAGCACGCCATCGACCTGGCGACCCTGCTCGACCAGAACCCCAACATCGGCGAGATGATGTACGACTGGAACGAGCCCGGCAAAGTCCTGCGGGTCGAGATCGCCCAGGACAAGGCGCGCCAGCTGGGCCTGTCGTCCGAAGACGTCGCCAACGTGATGAACAGCATCGTCACCGGTGCGCCGGTGACCCAGGTCAACGACCAGATCTACCTGGTGGACGTGGTCGCGCGCGCCAAGGACAGTGAGCGCGGCTCGCCCGATACCCTGCAGGACCTGCAGATCGTCAGCCCCAGCGGTACCTCGATCCCCTTGCTGTCGTTCGCCACGGTGCGCTACGAACTCGAGCAGCCGTTGGTATGGCGGCGTGACCGCAAGCCGACGATCACCATCAAGGCGTCGGTCAACGGCGAGATCCAGCCCACCGACCTGGTGGCTCAGCTCAAACCGAAGATCGAAGAGTTCGCCGCCTCGCTGCCGGCCGGTTACGAGGTAGCCACCGGCGGCACCGTGGAGGAGAGCGGCAAGGCGCAGGGTCCGATCGCCAAGGTGATTCCGCTGATGCTGTTCCTGATGGCGACTTTCCTGATGATCCAGCTGCACAGCGTGCAGAAGCTGTTCCTGGTGGTCAGCGTGGCGCCGCTGGGGCTGATCGGCGTGGTGCTGGCGCTGGTGCCGACCGGCACGCCGATGGGCTTCGTGGCGATTCTCGGGATACTCGCGCTGATCGGTATCATCATCCGCAACTCGGTGATCCTGGTGACCCAGATCGACGCGTTCGAGGCCCAGGGCTATTCGCCCTGGGACGCGGTAGTGGAGGCGACCAACCACCGGCGCAGGCCGATCCTGCTCACGGCGGCTGCAGCCAGCCTGGGGATGATCCCCATTGCCCGTGAGGTGTTCTGGGGGCCGATGGCCTACGCCATGATCGGCGGGATCATCAGTGCAACGCTGCTGACCTTGCTGTTCCTGCCGGCGCTGTACGTGGCCTGGTACAAGATCCACGAGCCGAAGGCGCAGAACTGAAGCCTCGCCCCCTGTAAAAGCGGGCTTGCCCGCGAATGCAACAGTGGCCGCACCACCGCATTCGCCGGCAAGCCCGCTCCCACATGCATCTGCTGACCTGCTCGGTAATTCGGTTATATAAACATTCTTAAACAGTATTTTTAAGAATATCCCGCCCTCTCTAAGATTGCCCTCAAGCCAGGCGCAATCCCCATACCCTGCCCGGCACCCAACTCAATGGAGAACGAGCATGAGTGCATCTCTGCGTAGCATCGACGGTCAGGACGAAGCCACCATCCTGCGTGAGATCCAGAGCGCCCTGCGCGACCTGCGCTTTGGCGCCGTGGAGATCACCGTGCACAACGCTCAGGTCGTGCAGATCGAGCGCAAGGAGAAATTCCGCCTGCAGCAGCCCGGCAACAAGTCCGGCTGATACCGAACACAACCAACTAGAAAAAATGCCAATCGGGAGCTTCACCATGTCCATCCGCCGTTATGCGCTCGCCGTCCTGGCCAGTGCCGTTTTTGCCGGCTCCGCCGTCGCCAAGGACTACGAACTGCTCAACGTGTCCTACGACCCGACCCGTGAGCTGTACCAGCAGTACAACGCCGAGTTCATCAAGCACTGGCAGCAGACGCACCCGGACGACAAGGTGAAGATCCAGCAATCCCACGGCGGCTCCGGCAAGCAGGGCCGTGCAGTGATCGACGGCCTGCGCGCCGACGTGGTGACCCTGGCCCTGGCCGGCGACATCGACGAGATCGCCAAGCTCGGCAAGACCCTGCCGGAGAACTGGCAGACCCGCCTGCCCGACGCCAGCACCCCCTACACCTCGACCATCGTGTTCCTGGTGCGCAAGGGCAACCCCAAAGGCATCAAGGACTGGGGCGATCTGGTCAAGAAGGACGTCTCGGTCATCACCCCGAACCCGAAAACCTCCGGCGGCGCCCGCTGGAACTTCCTCGCGGCCTGGGCCTACGGCCTGAAATCCGGTGGCAGCGAAGCCAAGGCCAAAGAGTACGTGCAGGAGCTGTTCAAGCACGTACCTGTACTGGACACCGGCGCGCGCGGCTCGACCATCACCTTCGTCAACAACGGCCAGGGCGATGTCCTGCTGGCCTGGGAAAACGAAGCCTTCCTGGCGCTGAAGGAAGACGGCGGCAGCGACAAGTTCGAGATCGTCGTGCCTTCGCTGTCGATCCTGGCCGAGCCGCCTGTGGCAGTGGTCGACAAGAACGCCGAGAAGAAAGGCAACACCGAGATCGCCACCGAATACCTGAAACACCTGTACAGCCCTGCCGGGCAGAAGATCGCTGCGGAAAACTTCTATCGTCCGCGTGACGAGAAAGTCGCCGCCGAATTCGCCAAGCAGTTCCCGAAACTTGACCTGGTGACTATCGACAAGGACTTCGGTGGCTGGAAGACTGCGCAGCCGAAGTTCTTCAACGACGGCGGTGTGTTCGACCAGATCTACCAGGCGCAGTAAGGCCCGAGGACAGCGCGGGCCGCTCCTGCAGGGGAACGCGATCCCTGCAGGAGCGGCCTTGCGCCGCGAATGGGCTGCGCAGCAGCCCCAGGATTCAAAAGTCTGCACCGGCCCGGGATCTGTTCCGGGCCAAGTGCGTTCAACCAGGGATATTTATGTCACGTCGCATCTCCCCCGTCATACCCGGCTTCGGGCTGACGCTGGGCTACACCTTGGTGTACCTCAGCCTGATCGTGCTGATACCGCTGGCGGCCATGTTCATTCATGCCTCGCAGCTGACCTGGGAGCAGTTCTGGAACATCATCAGTGCACCGCGGGTCATCGCGGCGCTCAAGCTGAGTTTCGGTACCGCCCTGTTCGCCGCCATCATCAATGGCGTGATCGGCACCCTGCTGGCCTGGGTGCTGGTGCGCTACACCTTCCCCGGCCGCAAGATCATCGATGCGATGATCGATCTGCCGTTCGCCCTGCCCACCGCCGTTGCCGGTATCGCCCTGACTGCCCTGTACGCGCCTGCGGGCTGGGTCGGCCAGTTCGCCACCGACCTGGGCTTCAAGATCGCCTACACGCCGCTGGGCATCACCCTGGCGCTGACCTTCGTCACCTTGCCGTTCGTGGTGCGTACGGTGCAGCCGGTGTTGGCGGATATCCCGCGTGAGGTCGAGGAAGCTGCGGCCTGCCTGGGCGCCAAGCCGTTGCAGGTGTTCCGCCATGTGCTGGCGCCGGCACTGCTGCCAGCCTGGCTGACCGGCTTTGCCCTGGCCTTCGCCCGGGGCGTGGGCGAGTACGGTTCGGTGATCTTCATCGCCGGCAACATGCCGATGAAGACCGAGATCCTGCCGTTGCTGATCATGGTCAAGCTCGACCAATACGACTACACCGGCGCCACGGCCATCGGCGTCTTGATGCTGGTGGTTTCCTTCATCCTGCTGCTGCTGATCAACCTGCTTCAGCGGCGCATCGAAACCCCTTGAAGGAGGCCAGGTCATGTCTTCGTCATCCCTGAGTGCAAGCTCCGCCGCCAACGCCGCCCGCCGTGGCAGCGCCACCTCGCGGCGCATACTGATCGGCCTCGGCTGGCTGGTGTTCGCGCTGTTCCTGCTGCTGCCGCTGGTGATCGTGGTCTCCCAGGCGCTGAAGAACGGTTTCGGCACCTTCTTCGAGGCGATCTTCGAGCCCGATGCGCTTTCGGCGCTCAAGCTGACCCTGCTTGCGGTGGTCATCTCGGTGCCGCTGAACCTGGTGTTTGGCGTCAGCGCCGCCTGGTGCGTGAGCAAGTACAGCTTTCGCGGCAAGAGCGTGCTGGTCACCCTGATCGACCTGCCGTTCTCGGTCTCGCCGGTCATCGCCGGCCTGGTCTACGTGCTGATGTTCGGCGCCCAGGGCCTGCTCGGACCGTGGCTGCAGGACCACGACATCCAGATCGTCTTCGCCCTGCCGGGCATCGTGCTGGCGACCATCTTCGTCACCGTGCCGTTCGTTGCCCGTGAACTGATCCCGCTGATGCAGGAGCAGGGCACGCAGGAGGAGGAGGCTGCGCGCCTGCTCGGTGCCAGCGGCTGGCAGATGTTCTGGCATGTCACCCTGCCGAACATCAAGTGGGGCCTGATCTACGGCGTGGTGCTGTGTACCGCGCGGGCCATGGGCGAGTTCGGTGCGGTGTCGGTGGTCTCCGGCCATATCCGCGGCGTCACCAACACCTTGCCGCTGCACGTGGAGATCCTCTACAACGAGTACAACCATGTCGCGGCCTTCAGCGTGGCCAGCCTGTTGCTGATCCTGGCGCTCTTCATCCTGCTGCTCAAGCAGTGGAGCGAGAACCGTATTAACCGCCTGCGCCATAGCGCAGCGGAGGAATAAGTCATGTCGATCGAAGTTCGTAACGTCAGCAAGCGCTTCAACAGTTTCCAGGCCCTGAACAACATCAACCTGGATATCCACAGCGGTGAGCTGGTGGCGTTGCTCGGCCCCTCCGGCTGCGGCAAGACCACCCTGCTGCGCATCATTGCCGGCCTCGAAACGCCGGACGACGGCAGCATCGTGTTCCACGGCGAAGACGTGTCCGGCCACGATGTGCGTGATCGCAACGTCGGGTTCGTGTTCCAGCACTACGCGCTGTTCCGTCACATGAGCGTGTTCGACAACGTCGCCTTCGGCCTGCGCATGAAGCCCAAGGGCGAGCGCCCGAGCGAGAGCAGGATTGCCGAGAAGGTCCATGAGCTGTTGAACATGGTCCAGCTCGACTGGCTTGCCGACCGCTATCCCGAGCAGCTGTCGGGGGGGCAGCGCCAGCGTATCGCCCTGGCCCGTGCCCTGGCGGTGGAGCCCAAGGTGCTGCTGCTCGACGAACCCTTCGGCGCCCTCGATGCCAAGGTGCGCAAGGAGCTGCGCCGCTGGCTGGCGCGCCTGCACGAAGACATCAACCTGACCTCGGTGTTCGTCACCCACGACCAGGAAGAGGCGATGGAAGTCGCCGATCGCATCGTGGTGATGAACAAGGGCGTGATCGAGCAGATCGGCTCGCCGGGCGAGGTGTACGAGAAGCCGGCCAACGACTTCGTCTACCACTTCCTTGGCGATTCCAACCGCCTGGCCCTGAGCGAGGGCAACCATGTGTTGTTCCGCCCGCACGAGGTGTCGCTGTCGCGCCACGAGACCGAAGGTCATCACGCTGCCGAGGTGCGCGACATCCGTCCGCTGGGGGCGACCACGCGGGTGACCCTGAAGGTGGAAGGGCAGAGCGAGCTGATCGAGGCCGAAGTGGTCAAGGATCACGACAGCCTGACCGGGCTGGCGCGCGGCGAGACCCTGTTCTTCCGGCCGAAGGTCTGGCAGAAGGTGGCGGATATCTGAGCTGCCGTGTGCATGAAGAACCCGGGTTTGCAGCCCGGGTTTTTTTATGCCTGGGCGAAGGTCAGGGCTGCTGCGCAGCCCTTCGCGGGTAAACCCGCTCCCACAGGCTCCCCGTCGGCTTCAAGGGCGGCGCTGTGCCTGTAGGAGCGGGCTTGCCCCGCGATCGAGGGCGCAGCCCTCGCCGGATTTCGATACCTTCCACGAATATTTCTCATGCCGCACGTGCATGTCATTTTGCCTCCGGCGCTACAGCCCTTGCCCCGCGCGGCTTTACGCTAATCGCTCAAATCATATATTCGATAAAGTTCTATTTTTAATTTTAAACATTACTTTAAGAGATAAGCCTCTGGCACCGATGATTCAGCCACAGACCTGAATCAACACCCCAGGAGTTTCGATCAATGGGTAATGTCCAGTCGGCCGCCAGGGCCTACGACCAGCCATGGCGCCCGGCCCCGGGTGACCTGGTCGAGCTTGGACGCACGCTTCGCCTGCCGTTGGCGCAGTTGCGCCTGCAACGTACTCCGGTCAGTGGCCTCAAGCGCCGTGACAAGCTGGTGCTGGGCCTGCTGGTGCTGGTCCTGCACGGCGCTGCGGCCTACTGGGTCAGCCAGCGGCCAACCCCCGAACTGCCGGTGATCCCGCCGGAGATTCCACCGATGACCATCGAGTTCGCGGCCCCGGCGCCGCCGGTTGTCGAGCCGCCACCGCCTGTGCCTGTGGTCGAGCCGCCACCGCCGCCTCCTGTGGTCGATGAGCTGGCCGCCAAACCGGCGCCGAAACCGGTACCCAAGCCAAAACCTGTGCCCAAGCCCGTACCCAAGCCGCAGCCCAAGCCGGTCGAAGCGCCGCCGCCGGCCCCGACGCCGGCACCTGCACCGCCTGCTCCGGCGCCTGCTCCACCGGCGCCGGCACCGGTCACGCCCGCTTCGGCCAATGCCGCGTACCTGAAGAACCCTGCGCCGGAATACCCGCAGCTGGCCCAGCGCCGTGGATGGGAAGGCACCGTGCTGCTGCGCGTCGAGGTACTGCCCAGCGGCAAGCCGGGGCAGATCCAGATCCAGAAGAGCAGCGGCCGCGATGCCCTGGACGCCGCCGCACTGGCGGCAGTGAAGCGCTGGAGCTTCGTGCCGGCCAAGCAGGGCGAGGTGGCCCAGGTCGGCTGGGTCAGCGTCCCGATCGATTTCAAGCTTCGTTAAACCGTGCCATCGAACCGAACATAGGAAGACTTCATCATGAGCCTGTTGGCATCTCCCCTCGAATCCGTTGAAAGCGCAGTCATCTGGCTGCTGGTCGGTTTTTCCGTGGTCACCTGGGCGCTGGCCCTGGTCAAGGTCGTGCAGTTCGTACGGCTGAAGAACCAGGACAAGCGCTTCCATGCCCAGTTCTGGGCCGCTTCAAGCCTCGACTCGGCGGCCGAACTCAGCCATGAGCAGCCTGGCCCTGCTGCCCGCGTCGCCCAGGCCGGTTATGCCGCCATAGCCGTGGGCGAGCCGGGCCAGGCAGCCGACCTGAGCCATGCGATCAACCATCAGGACCGCCTCGAGCGCGCCTTGCGCCAGCAGATCGTGCGTGAGCGTCGCTCGCTGGAAACCGGCCTGGCGGTGGTTGCCAGTATTGGCAGCACCTCGCCGTTCATCGGTCTGTTCGGCACCGTGTGGGGCATCATGGAAGCGCTCAAGGGCATCAGCGCTGCCGGCTCCGCCAGCCTGGAAACCGTGGCCGGCCCGATCGGTGCGGCGCTGGTCGCCACGGGCGTGGGTATCGCCGTCGCGGTCCCGGCGGTGCTGGTCTACAACTACTTCCTGCGCCGCCTCAAGCTGACTGCGGCCGACCTCGACGACTTCGCCCACGACTTCTACAGCCTGGCGCAGAAGAGTGCCTTCCGTGTGCTGGTGCACCCGACCCTGCAAAAAGCCCAGGCCGGTTTCGCCCAGCCAGTGAAGGAGGCGTCCTGACATGGCGTTCTCGACCCAGGACAGCGACGAAGTCCTCAGTGAAATCAACGTCACGCCGCTGGTGGACGTCATGCTGGTGCTGCTGGTGGTGTTCATCGTCACCGCGCCACTGCTGACCAACGCCATCCCGATCAACCTGCCCAAGACCGAGGCCGTGGCGCCAGTGGAGCAGAAAGACCCACTGGTGGTGAGCATCGATGGCGGCGGCAAGCTGTTCATCAACAAGGACGAGATCCAGCCCGATCTGCTGGAGAGCAACCTCAAGGCGGCCAGGGAGAAGGACGCCGATGTACGTGTACAGCTGCAGGCTGACGATGGCGTCAACTACGGCGAAGTGGCGCGGGCGATGGCCGCCATCGAGCGCGCCGGGATCAGCAAGCTGGCGGTGATTACCGCGCGCTGACCGGCAATACCCTCTTCAGGCAAGTGCTTCAGGGCCATTTCTCTTGGCAGGGGATGGCCCTTTTTTTATGCCTGTGGGAGCGGGCTTGCCCGCGAAGGAGTCAGGCCAGATGTGCAGCAATTATGGTTATTAATAAATAGCTTCTTATTCCTTTACGAATATAACCGTCTCCCTATACTGGTCCCCAAGCACGCAAACTTCCAAGGAGGCGTCCCCATGCGCAATGAGTCGATTCGTTACCTGATTGTGCCGGGCTGGCAAGGATCGCCAGACAACCATTGGCAGAGTCACTGGCAGCGCAGCCTGCCCAACAGCGCCCGGGTCGAGCAGCAGGACTGGCTCACTCCGCAGCGTAACGATTGGGTACAGGCGCTCGAGCAGGCAATTGCCGCCGAAACCTCGCCGGTGATTCTCATCGCCCACAGCCTGGGCTGCGTCACCGTCGCCCATTGGGCGGCGCAAGCCAGCCCGGCGCTGCTGCGCAGGGTGCGGGGCGCCTTGCTGGTGGCGCCGGCGGATGTCGAACGCCCGACCTGCGCAGAAGCCCTGCGCAACTTCGCGCCGATCCCGCTGCAGACGCTGCCGTTCCCCAGCCAGGTGGTCAGCTCGGACAACGATCCGGCCGTCAGCGTGCCGCGCGCGCTCTACCTGGCCAAGGCCTGGGGGGCCGAGGCGGGGCTGTTGAGCGACGCCGGGCATATCAACGTCAAGTCCGGCCATGAGCGCTGGGAGCAGGGTTTCGCCTATCTTTACCGCCTGCAAGGCCGAGTCGAGCAACGGTCACTGCGCCGCGCCTGATCCGTCTTCAGTCGATTGACCTCAATCCTCGGTCGCATGCGCTCGGGGCGGGAGTTTTCCATGAGTTTCAACAACCCCTTCGGCCAGCCGTTGCTGACCTTTCCCGAACTGGACAAGAGCCCGCTGAGCATTCGTGCCAAGGCGCTGGTATTCGTCGATGCGCGTTCGCAGCAGTTGCGCGAGGCACTCGAACGCCTGGCGCCGCAACCGCTGCCGGTGCTGATCCGTGGCGAAACCGGCACCGGCAAGGAGCTGCTGGCAAGGCAGATCCACCGCGCCAGCGACCGCGCCGGGCTGTTCGTCTCGGTCAACTGCGCAGGCATCAGCCACACCTACGCCGATGCCGAGCTGTTCGGCTACAGCGCCGGTACCCATGGCGGTACGGCCAGCAGTCGTGCCGGCTGGTTCGGCTCGGCCAATGGCGGCACCTTGTACCTGGACGAGATCGCCGACCTGCCGCTGGCGATCCAGGGCAAGTTGTTGGCGGCGCTGGAGAACCGCGAGGTGACCCGGGTCGGTGCACAGCAGCCACAGGCGGTCGATGTCCGCCTGGTCGCCGCCTCCAGTATCGACCTGGCCCAGGCCGTGCGGGCCGGACGCTTCAACGAAAGGCTGTACCTCTACCTGCGCGAGGGTGAGCTGGAGCTGCCGGCACTGCGCGAGCGGGTCGGGGATATCCTGCCGCTGGCCGAGTACTTCGTCGGTATCTACAGCGTGCGTCTGGAGCGCAGCGTGCCGTTGATCAGCGACGCCGCGCAACAGGCGCTGGAGGCCCATGCATGGCCGGGCAATACCCGCGAGCTGGAGAACGTCATCCACTTTGCCCTGCTGGTGGCCGAGGGTGATGAAATCCAGGCGCAGCACCTGGACCTGCCCGACCGCTCGCCGCTGACCACCCTTGCCGGGCAACTGGCCCAGTTGGGTCGCAGCCGTGAGCCGGGTACTTTGTCGGCGCTGCGCGCGGTGCTGGAAAAGAGCCTTGCCGAACTCGGGGGAGCCTCGGCCTAGAGCGCTTGCCTGTCGCTCATAAACAAAGAGCGTGATGGCTTTTTGTTTTTGGAATAAGCAGCGAATCAAAAGATATTGTTAGGGCATAAAAAATCCCGGTATCGTCCGCTCCACGCCCACCGTCGCGACGGCGGGGCACCTGACTTCGCCATCGTCGATGGCTCCAGCTTGATAACAAGGATCACCATGAAAAAGACCCTGCTGACGACTGCCCTCGCTGCTGCCCTGTCGCTGTCCGGCCTGGCCAACGCCGCCGAGAAACTGGTGGTGGCCGCCACGCCGGTGCCGCACGCCGAAATCCTCGAGCTGATCAAGCCGACCCTGGCCAAGGAAGGTGTGGACCTGCAGATCAAGGTCTTCACCGACTATGTGCAGCCGAACGTGCAGGTCGACCAGAAGCGTCTGGACGCCAACTACTTCCAGACCCTGCCATACCTGAAGAACTTCAACGAAGGTAAGGGCACCCACCTGGAAACCGTGGTCGGCGTGCATGTCGAGCCGTTCGGTGGCTACTCGAAGAAGGTCAAGAGCCTGTCGGAGCTCAAGGAAGGCGCCACCGTGGCCATCCCGAACGAGGGCAGCAACAGCGGTCGTGCCCTGCTGCTGCTGCAGAAGGCCGGGCTGATCACCCTGAAGGATCCGAAGAACGCCCTGGCCACGCCCAAGGATATCGCCGAGAACCCGAAGAAGCTGAAGTTCCGCGAGCTCGAATCGGCCATGCTGCCGCGCGTGCTGGACCAGGTCGACCTGGACCTGATCAACACCAACTATGCACTGGAGGCGGGCCTGAACCCGGCCAAGGATGCGCTGGTGATCGAGGGCAGCGATTCGCCTTACGTGAACTTCCTGGTTGCGCGTCCTGACAACAAGGACAGCGATGCCATCCAGAAGCTGGCCAAGGCCCTGACCAGCCCTGAGGTGAAAGCCTTCATCGAGAAGAAGTACCAGGGTGCGGTGCTGCCAGCGTTCTGATTTGCCGGGTCAGTGCTTCACAGGAAAACGCCGACACAGTTGTGTCGGCGTTTTTGTTTGGGCGCTGCGATGTTCTTTTCGCGGGCAAGCCGACGCGGAACCGCCCACAGGAGGCTCACCGCTGCCCGGCAAGGGCCTTGCGCAAGGCCAGCAGCCACTGGAGTTGTTCGTTCGAAACAGGCGTGCTCGGGCTATTCATCGTTGTCATCCCTGGGCCTTGCCGGCCGGTCAGTCTGAAGTCCATTTGAGAGGTATTTCGAGGGAAAGATCCCAAGGCGATGTATGAAATTTCCGGTTAGCCCGTCGGGTGATATCAATATGCAATAAAGGTATTTAGAGAAAGTTTTTTATACCTTTAGAGTCTACCTATCGTGCTTACCAGCACACCTTTTCATCGTCCACGACGCGAGCGACCCCCGCGCCGACCCTGGAATCTTCCCCATGCCGTACCCCTGTGACCTGGTGTCGAGGCGCTATCCATGACCTTCGACACTGCCTTCATGCTTAGCACACTCCCGGCATTCCTCAAGGCGGTCGGCGTCACCCTGCAGGTCGGGCTGATCGCCATCGTCACCTCGCTGCTGGTCGCCGTGCTCAATGCCGCCATCCTGGTGTTTCGTACCCCGTACCTGTGGCGTCTGGTCAAGGGTTATGTGGAGCTGGCGCGCAACACCCCACTGCTGATCCAGCTGTTCTTCGTCTACTTCGCGCTGCCGACCCTGGGCCTGAAGGTCTCCGGTTTCGCTGCAGCGATCATCACCATGACCTTCATGGGCGGCGCCTACCTCACCGAGGTGCTGCGCGCCGGGGTCGAGGCGGTGCCGCGGGCACAGCTCGAGTCCGGGCGCTCCATCGGTTTGTCCGAAGGCCAGTTGCTGCGCCATGTGATCCTGCCCCAGGCCGGCATCCTCAGCCTGCCAGCGCTGTTCGCCAACTTCATCTTCCTGCTCAAGGAAACCACTGTGGTGTCGGCGGTGGCGGTGCCGGAGATTCTCTACACCACCAAGAACTACATCGCCCTGTACTACAAGACCTACGAAATGCTCGCCGTGCTGACGCTGCTGTGCGTATTGCTGTTCCTGCCGCTGTCGCTGCTGCTGCGCTACCTGGAAAGGAGGTTGCAACATGGCCAGTTCGGCAATTGAGCTGCTGCTGGTGTCCTTGCCGCAACTGGCCAAGGGCGCCGGGCAGACCCTGGCGATCTCGGCGCTGGGCATTGTCTTCGCCACCCTGGGCGGCGTGCTCTATGGCGTGCTGGCAACGCTGGGCAAGCGCGCGGTGAACATCGCCTTGCAGGTCTATCTCGAGCTTTTTCGCGCCATTCCGGTGTTGGTCTGGCTGTATCTGGTGTTCTTCGGGTTGCCGATCTTCTTCTCGCTGAGTATTCCCAGCTTCTGGTGCGCGGTGCTGGTGCTGGGCCTGTGGGGGGCGAGCGAGGTTGGTGAGGTGGTGCGTGGCGCGCTGACCTCGCTGCCACGCGGCCAGCGCGAGGCGGGGCTGTCGATCGGCCTTTCCGACCTGCAGTTGTACGGCCATGTGCTGTTGCCGCAGGCGCTCAAGCGCATGACGCCACCGACCATCAACATCTACACGCGCATCGTCAAGACCAGCTCGCTGGCGGTGCTGATCGGCGTGGTCGAGGTCATCAAGGCCGGCCAGCAGATCATCGAGCGCACCTACGAGTCGGTGCTGATCTACGGCGTGCTGTTCCTGTTCTTCTTCTTCGTCTGCTATCCGCTTTCCGCCGCCTCGCGCGCGCTGGAACGCCGCTGGGCCCACTCATGAGCGCATTGATCGAATTCCAGGGTTTCAACAAGTTCTTCGGCGAGCACCAGGTGCTCAAGGATGTCGACCTGCAGGTGCGGGCCGGCGAAGTGGTGGTGATCCTCGGCCCCAGTGGCTGCGGCAAGAGTACCCTGCTGCGCTGCCTCAATGGCCTGGAGCAGGCCCACGGCGGCAGCCTGCGCCTCGATGGCCAGGAGCTGCTGCAGGCGGGCACCGACTGGCGCCAGGTGCGCCAGCGGGTCGGCATGGTGTTCCAGAGCTATCACCTGTTCGGCCACATGACCGTGATCGACAACCTGCTGCTCGGCCCGCTGAAGGTGCAGAAGCGCGAGCGCGCCGAAGCCCAGGCACAGGCCGAGGCTCTGCTGGCGAGGGTAGGGTTGCTGGACAAGCGCGACGCTTTCCCCCGGCAGTTGTCCGGCGGCCAGCAGCAGCGTATCGCCATCGTTCGCTCGTTGTGCATGAACCCGCAGGTGATGCTGTTCGACGAGGTCACCGCCGCCCTGGACCCGGAGATGGTCAAGGAAGTGCTGCAGGTGATCCAGGGCCTGGCCCGCGACGGCATGACCCTGCTCATCGTCACCCACGAAATGGCCTTCGCCCGCGCGGTGGCCGACCGCATCGTGTTCATGGAGGCCGGCAGGATCCTTGAACAGAGCGACCCCGAGAGCTTCTTCAGCCAACCGCGAACCGCACGCGCGCAGCAGTTCCTGGACAAATTCTCCTTTGTCGAAAGCCTGCCGAAGACATCACAAAAGGAACTGTCATGAAAACTGCCCACTTCACCAAACTGCTGGCGCCGCTGTTCGGCCTGGCCCTGCTGGCCGGCTGCGACAAACCGGCGGAGCCCGGCAAGTCGGCGGCCGCGACGCCGACCCCTTCGAGCAGCTACCTGGAAACCATCAAGGCCCGCGACAAGCTGATCGTCGGCGTGTTCACCGACAAGCCGCCGTTCGGCTTCGTCGACGAGAGCGGTCGTTACGTCGGCTTCGACACCGACATTGGGCGGCGCTTCGCCAAGGACCTGCTGGGCGACGAGAACAAGGTCGAGTTCGTGGCCGTGGAGCCGGCCAGTCGCATTCCCTTCCTGCAAAGCGACAAGGTCGACCTGATCCTCGCCAACATGACCGTCACCCCGGAGCGCAAGGAAGCGGTGGACTTCACCAACCCCAACCTGCGTGTGGCGGTGCAGGCCATCGTGGCCGATGGCAGCCCGGTAAAAGCCCTCGATGACCTGGCCGACAAGACCATCATCGTCACCACCGGCACCACCGCCGATATCTGGCTGACCAAAAACCACCCGGACTGGAAGCTGCTCAAGTTCGAGAAGAACAGCGAGTCGCTTCAGGCCCTGGCCAATGGCCGCGGCGACGCCTACGCCCAGGACAACCTGATTCTGTTCAGCTGGGCCAAGCAGAACCCGGGCTACCGTGTGCTGCCGCAATTGCTGGGCGACGAGGCACCGATCGCCCCGGCGGTGAAAAAGGGTAATACCGAGCTGCGTGACTGGGTCAATGCCGAACTGGCCAAGCTGGGCGAAGAGAAGTTCCTGCTCAAGCTGTATGACCAGTATGTGCGCAAGGAACTGAGCGACGACACACCGCCTGAGAGCGTGATCGTCGAAGGCGGCAAGTGGCAGGGGTGAGCCCCGCGACAGGGCTGCCTGGCAGCCCTGGCGATATCAGCGGTTGCGCGGCAGCCAGTTCAACAGGAAGTCATTCACCACCTTGGGGTTCTCCAGGCTGGAGATATGCCCCGTGAACGGAATCTGCGCGGCCAGGCAGCCAATGATCCGTGCCATTTCGTTGCTCTCCGCCGGTGGACGCGGAATGTCCTGGTCGCCGCAGATCACGATGGTCCGCTCGGCCGGCAGTTCGCCCAGCCGATCCAGCAGGTCAGGGCGTCCGAAGATCACGCGGCCCATCGGGTCGAGGCTGTGGCGGATGGTTTCGGCGCTGCTGGCCTTGAGGTCGGCGCGGAACTGCTCGCGAATCTCGGGCACCGTCTGGCCGCCGGCATGGAAGAAGATCGGCACCACGATATCGAGCAGTGGGTCAGGGAAGAACCCGGCAGCGCTGGCGGCGTCGAGCAGGGCGAAGTACTTCTCGCGGGTCGCATCGGGTTCGGCGCCGAGGTAGGTGTCCATCAGCACGATGCGGTCGACCCGTTCCGGGTGCTCGACGGCCAGTTCAGCACCCCACATGCCACCGACCGACAGGCCGACCAGATGGCATTTATCGATGCCCAGGGCGTCGAGGAACGCCAGGTGCTGGCGCGCCAGCGCGCTCATGTCGGTAGTGGTGGCCGGTGGCGCGTCGGAGTCGCCATGGCCCCAGAGCTCGGGCACCAGCACGCGGAAGTGTTTCGACAGCGCCTCGATCTGCGGCTGCCACATCGCTGCAGACCAGAGGTAGCTGTGGCCCAGCAGCACAGGGAAGCCCTGGCCCTGGTCGACGTAGCTCATGCGGGCGCCGTCGATTTCGATGAACTGCTTTTGCATGAGAAAGGCTCTTTGAAGAAAGGGGCGGACAGGTTACCTGTTCGGGGCGTGAAGGGTTGTGAAACCGGTCATGCCGTTGTCAGTGATTTTGTTTCCGGCAGGCCAAGGGTCAGCGTTTCTCGGGCACCAGGCGCAAGGTGCTGCGCGCCGGAATCACCCCCATCTGCGCCTTGTGATAGCGCCCCTGCACATAATCCTCGGCCTGATCCGAATAGTGCCGGTCGAACGGCACGCCACTCTGGCCCACGGGGTTGATGGTCAGCGCCTGCCCGGCGTCGGCGAAGTCGATCAGGCGGCGGGTCGAAGGCCCGTAGGTCACCGGCCACGGCGCCGGGCCGATCTTCGCCGACAGATTGTTCGGCACCTCGTGCGTGCCGGGCGCGGCGAAGGGGCCGACATTGAACAGCAGGTTCAAGGGCTTCTGCTGCCCCAGCGGATGATTGTGGGTGAGGGTATGGGCCTTGCCCCACTGCCACTCGGCCGGGTCGCTGCCGTACAGCTCGCGCAGGTGCGTGAGGCTGCGTTGCCAGGCCTGTCGGACGATGGCGGTGCGGTCGGTACGATCATGTCCGCCGCGCAGGTTCCACCAGGGCGAATCGGCATCGGCCGCCAGGCGCGGTAGCGCGGCGTCGATGACGCGGGTGCTGATCAGCACCTGGAACCAGGTATCGCCCAGTTCGTCGTGCAGGGCGGCGTACGCCAGTTCGTAGAGGAACTGGTTGAACAGCGTGGCGCTGGTCGAGTCCAGCGGGTAGTCGCCACGCCAGGCCGCCAGTTGCTCGACCAGCTCCTTCTGCTCGTCGCCCTCGGCAATCGCGCGCAGGGTTGCCAGCAGCGGCGCCAACGTGCGTGGGCCATAGTCGGTGCTGGTGTCCAGTTGCAAGGCCTGGCTGTTCTGTACGTCCCACTTGACCTGCGGGTCGGCCAGTTGCCGATCCAGTTGGCGGCCACGGTCCGGCAGGTTGTAGTAGCCGGGGATCGGCATCGCGGCCGGGGGCTGGTAGTTGGCCGAGACGATGTAGCCGCTGGCCGGGTTCTCCTGCTGCGGGTTGAGGCTGAAGGGGTAGAAACCCAGCTTGTCGGCCTGGTGGGTGCTGCCGTCGAGGATGAACGACGGGTCGACGCCCTGCGGGCGGATCGGCAACTGTGCGGCCGCCCACCAGCCGATATCGCCACGGGCATTGGCCCAGACCAGGTTCAGGCCGGGCGCCTGGATCTTCGCGGCGGCCTCGCGCATCTTGCCCAGGGTGTCGGCGCGGTTGACCTGGTAGAAGGCGTCGAGAATGGGGTTTTCGGTTTCCAGGAAGGCCCACCACATGGCGATCGGCGTCTGGCCGGCGGCCTCGCCCAACACGGTGTTGACAATCGGGCCGTGGGGCGAGCGGCGCAAGCTTATGGTTACCGGCGCCTCGCCCTTGACCGCGATCTGTTGCTCGGTCTTTTCCAGCGTGTGCCACTGGCCATCGACCATGACCTGGTCGGGGTTGGCGGGGTTGGTCTTCTCCGCGACGAGGTCGACGTCGTCGTTCTGGAACATGGTCAGGCTCCAGCCGAAATCGCGGTTGTGGCCGAGCAGGGCGAAGGGGTTCAGCGCCTGGAAGTAGCCGTAGAGGTTGAAGCCCGGCGCCGACAGTTCGGCCTCGTACCACACCGCCGGTACTGCGAAACCGATGTGCGGGTCGCCGGCCAGAAGGGGGCGGCCACTGCGGGTGCGGCTGCCGGCCACGGCCCAGGCGTTGCTGCCTTCGAACTGCGCGATGCCGGCATCACCGAGTGCCTGGTGGCTGAGCTGGGCAAGGTTTTCGAGGGCTCGCCAGTCGCTGGCGGCCAGGGCCGGGCGCAGGGCGCCGTCTGGTTGCCAGTCGAGGTCGAAGAGCTTGAGGTAGTCGGCGCCGAGCTGGTCGCGGATATAGGTCAGCGCAGGTTCGGTGCGGAACGCGGCGGCAAAGCTGTAGGCCAGGTAGCCGGCGATGCTCAGGGTGTCCTCGGCGGTGAAGGGGCGTTCAGGGATGCCCAGCACGTCGAACTCCACTGGCTTGGGATGGCTGGCCTGCCAGCTGTTCACGCCGTCCAGATAGGCCTGCAATGCGAGCCAGGACGGTGACTGGTGATCCAGGCGCTCGACCATCCGCGCCGCCTGCTCGCGGATCCGCAGGCTGCGGAACAGGGTATCGGTGGGCACCAGCTTGCTGCCCAGCACTTCGGCCAGTTCACCCCGTGCCAGGCGTCGCACCAGTTCCATCTGGAACAGCCGGTCCTGGGCATGCACATAGCCCAGGGCGCGGTACAGGTCCTGCTCGTTCTGTGCTTGCAGGTGAGGCACGCCACGGTCGTCGTAACGTACGCTGACCGGTGCACCGAGGCCGGCGATAGCCACCTCGCCCTCGCGCTGCGGCAGCTTGCCGTGCACATACCAGTAACCGGCACCGGCGGCCACAGCCACGACGAGGGCCAGCAGAGTGAGGCTGCGCTTCATGGAATTCCTTGTGCCGTTGATGAAGGGGCGAGCGTCCGACGAACGCGGCAAAACGCGTTGAGAATAGCCTTCCCGACGTGACAGGTCTGCCGTTTACGGCGCATTTTTCTGCCAGGGGCAATAGCAGCCGCTGGCCAGGGCGTTGGAGGCCTGCACCTGGCGACCCTGCAGCAGTGCCTGGATGACCGGCTCGATGAAGCTGTTGCCGGCGTTGCACACCGCGCCTTCGCTGTAAGGGCCGAAATAGGCGAGCTGGCCCTTGTTATCCCAGATCGCCACGGCCGGGGACGCCGGCAGGTGTTCGCTGCCGGGCAGGTCGCTGACTGGCTGCAAGGCGCCGAGGTTGGCGGGTAACTGACCGTGGCTGCCAGGTTTTTGCAGCACGTGGAAGGTCACGCCTTGCGCGGCGAAGTGCTCGATCAGCTCGGCCAGGTGCTGCTGGTTGCCGACGTTGCAGGGGCAGGCCGGGTCCCAGAAGTGCACGACACGGATCGGCCCGGGGCCGGCGAGTTCGGCAGGCAGCTGCAGCTGGCTGCCGTCGAACAGCGTGGCCTGGCTGTCGAAGGTGCGCAGGTAGCGTGACTGGAAACTGTCGTAGGCCCACCACAGCAGGGCGGCGCAGAGCAGGGTGGTCAGCAGTGTGGTGAAAATTCGCATGGTGATTCCGTAGAAAACGATACGACCGCTTCCGCAAGGGACGCCAGCTTGCCATGACCGGGCGCAGAGCTGAATATCGCAGATCAATACTCGCGCCATTCTGGATGTACCCATGCCGTCACCCTTTCACCCCGACCTGCTGCGCACCAGCCTTGCCCCGCTGACGGCGCACCAGCCACTGTCGACCCAGGCCCTCGACTACCAGCGTTTCTACGGGCTGGACTTGCCGGTACAGCGCTGGCTGGGTGGCTTCGGGGTGGCTGGCTTCGATGTGGTGGGGCAGGTGTGGCAGCCGCAGGCGCCGGTGGCGACGCTGTTTCTGCTGCATGGCTACTACGACCACATGGGCCTGTACCGCCATGTGATCGCCTGGGCACTGCGGCAGGGGTTCGCGGTAATCAGCTGCGACCTGCCCGGCCACGGGCTGTCCAGCGGCGAGCGTGCCAGCATCGCTGATTTCGCTATCTACCAGCAGGTGCTCGATGCCCTGTTCGAGCAGGCCCATGCTTTGGACCTGCCACGGCCCTGGCACCTGTGCGGGCAAAGCACAGGTGGCGCCATCGTGGTCGATCACCTGCTGCATCGCGGCGCGCAGAGCCCGGCCGACGGCGAGGTGATCCTGCTGGCGCCGCTGGTGCGGCCACGGGCCTGGCACTGGTCGAAGCTGAGCTATCGGGTGCTGCGCCATTTCGTCGATGGCATCGAGCGACGCTTCAGTGCCAACACCAACGATCCGGCGTTTCTCGCCTTCCTCGAAGCCGACCCGCTGCAGCCACGTCGCCTGCCGACGGCCTGGGTGGGGGCGCTGATGGCCTGGGTCAAGCGCATCGAGGCGGCGCCGCGAAGCCCGCGTCAGCCGCTGATCGTGCAGGGCGAGGCGGACGGCACGGTGGACTGGCCGTACAACCTCAAGGTGCTGCAGGAGAAATTCGCCGAGCCGCAGATTCTCCTGCTGCCCGAAGCGCGGCATCACCTGGCCAATGAACTGCCGGCCATCCGCCAGCGCTACTTCGCGTTCATCGACCAGCGTCTGGTCACTTGAGGTTGGCGCTGCTCTGACCCACTGCCAGCCCTGCCCGTACCGCCGCCAGCGCAGCGTCGTAGTAGGCCTTGCCCTCGGCGGATTCGGCGAAGGTGGCGAAGGCTTCCAGTTCGTCGTCGGACAGGTCGCGGTAGACATACAACAGCGTGTTGTTCAGGTCTTCGCCGATCTCGTTCATCAAGCGCTGGCGCTGGCCATCGAGCAGGCCCTGGGCCTGACCGCTGCCGAACAGTCCGGGGATCATCGAACTGAGGCTGTCGGCGGCAACGCCGGCGATCGCCAGGCTGACCTCGGCGCCGGCCTCGCGTGCAGGCAGGGCCTGGGCCAGGTGACCGATGGCCAGCAGACGGTTGTCGCTGGCCTGGATTTTCGGCAGGCCCTTGGCATTCTTGGCCAGTTGGTCCTTGCGCGTGGCCAGCAGCTCGGCGGCGACCACCTTGCGCCCCAGCGGCGACTGGAAGAATGCCAGCGCCGGGCCCGGGTTCTTCAGGTTGGCGCGCAACTGGGCCAGGGCGCGCTGGTCCATCGCCTGCGCCTGGAAGCGCTGGTTGCTGTTGTTGACCAGTGCCTGGTAAACCGCAGGCGGCAGGCTGTTGCGGTAGCGCTGCTGGGCGGCACCGATGGCGTCATTGAAGTGGGCGCGCTGGTCGGGCCAGCCGGCGGCCTTGTACAACTGGTCGAGGCTGTCTGCCCAGACAGGCATGGTGCAGATCATCAGCACAAGCAGGGAAAACAAACGGCGCATTCAGGACTCCTGTCGGCAGGCCGCTATTGTCCGTGGCACGACAGGCCTTTGTCGAGATATCAGCGCGCTTCTCGGCCAAGTGGCGCTGTCCGCGCCCAGGGCTAATGGATATGATGCGCGCCATGCACATATCTCCTGAACATCCGCTGCTGTCGCCCATCGTCGACGACCTGGCCACCCGTGGCTGGTCGCAGCAGGCGCTATTCCTCCCGGGCGAGCTGGCGCGCGCGTTGGCTGCCGAATGCCGGCGCCGGCACGTCGAAGGCGAACTGAACCCCGCCGGTGTCGGCCGGGGTGCGGCCCAGGAGGTGCGCGAGGCGATCCGCGGCGACCAGATCCAGTGGATCGACCCGGGCCAGGCCGAGGCCTGCGACCGCTATCTGGCGGTCATGGACAGCTTGCGCCAGGCGATCAACCGGGGGTTGTTCCTGGGGCTCGAGGACTTCGAGTGCCATTTTGCCCTGTATCCGCCGGGCGCCTTCTACCGTCGCCATCTGGACCGTTTTCGCGACGACGACCGGCGCATGGTGTCGGTGGTGCTCTACCTCAATGAGCGCTGGCAGCCGGAAGAAGGTGGGCAGTTGCGCATGTTCCTCGCCGGCGATGTCGAGCATGACGTCCAGCCCGAGGCGGGCAGCCTGGTGGTGTTCCTGTCTGGCGAGGTGCCCCACGAAGTCCTTCCTGCCCATCGCGAACGCCTGTCGCTGACGGGCTGGTTTCGGCGCCGTGGCAATGATCCCTTCTGAGTCATCCAGGATACTGGTCAGCGCCTGCCTGCTGGGGCAGCCGGTGCGTTACGACGGGCGCGACAGTGGCCATCCCGATCTGCTCAAGCGCTGGCAGGCCGAAGGGCGCGTGGTGCCCTTGTGCCCGGAGGTGGCCGGTGGCTTGCCGACGCCGCGACCGGCCGCCGAGATCCAGGGCGGGCAGGGTGGCCAGGTGCTCGATGGCCAGGTGCAGGTACTCACGGTAACGGGCGAGGACGTCAGTGCGGCGTTTCTGAGCGGCGCTCGGCAGGCCTTGGCGCTGGTGCGCCGGCACGGGATCCGGGTTGCGGTGCTCAAGTCCGGCAGCCCGTCGTGCGGTAACCGACTGACCTACGATGGCAGTTTCAGCGGGGTGAAGGTGCCGGGGGAGGGCGTCGTTGCTGCGCTGTTGCGTCGGGAAGGGGTACTGGTGTTCAGCGAGCTGGAGCTGGACGAGGCGCAGCGGGCACTCGGGTAGTTCGGTGTCGTCCTTTTCGCGGGCAAGTTCGGCGCTCCGACTTGCCCGCGAAAAGAACAACGCGTTATCACTGCTGCGCCGCAGTCTTCTCGAACCATTTCTGCTCGAGCTCCGCCATCCGCCCGCTGTCCTTGAGCCGCTGCAGGGCATTGTTCAGCGTGCTTTCGAATGCCGGGTTATCTTTCTGGAACGGAATTACCAGCTTCTTCTCGCCAAACGCCTGGCTGGCATCCAGCGTGCTTTCGGTCGCAGATCGTTCGCTCGCCGGTGTCAATGCGATGTCGTACGTGCCGCTTTCCACGCCTGTCAGCACTTCGTCTGCAGGTGCTTCGATGAATTCGGCACGCAGGTCCATCTCTCGCGCCAGTTCCTGGCCGAACTCGATGTCGAAACCGGTGAGGTGTTCGTCATCCTTGAAGGCGTAGGGCGCATTGTCGGCTTGCACGGCGATGCGCAGCTCACCCCGGTCGTTGATTTCGTCGATCAGCTCGGCCTGGGCCAGGGGGCTGATGAGTACTGCCAGCAGTAGGCCAATGGTCAAACGCATGAATATCCCTTTATTTCCCGGCAGATGAATGTCATTCGCCGTGGCTTTCTGATTTGCCGCGGTCGAACGCAGCCTATGACCCCGACATCGTGCGGATGTTTGAGTCGGGGCCGAAATTTTCATGCTGGCATTCCGGAACCCCAGGCGCGGCCAGTGGACTATGGTGAAGTACCGCCTCGCTTCGTTTAAGTGATAGCGGTCAATTGAAGTGAATGACAGGAGAAGTGAATGAAAAGCCCAGTTGCGCACGCTGCCCTTGCCGCTCTGCTGATGGGGGCCTCGCTGTTTGCCAGTGCCGCGGATGCCCTGAAAAGCCAGGAACCACCCAAGGACGCCAAGGTGTTCATCGTTTCCCCGGCCGACGGCGCCACGGTCGACAAGACCTTCACCGTCAAGTTCGGCATCGAGGGCATGGCGCTCAAGCCAGCCGGTGACCAGACCCCGCACTCCGGGCACCACCACCTGCTGGTGGATGTCGACAAGGCCCCTGTGGCCGACCAGCCGCTGCCCACCAGCCTGATGCCCGAGGGCAACCAGCCGCTGCCGGCGGGGCCGCAGGTGCTGCACTTCGGCAAGGCGCAGACCGAGGCGACCATCACCCTGACCCCGGGCAAGCACACCCTGCAACTGGTGCTGGGCGATCAGTACCACGTGCCGTTCAAGCCGAGCGTCGAGTCGAAGACCATTACCGTGCATGTGAAGTGATGCCTCGGGCCTGCCACGCAGCCCGTCACTCCTGGCGCTGTGCCTGACGCAGCAGCTTCCTGAACTTGGGGCATTGCATATGGCTGGGTGCCGGGCACTCGGCCACATGCCGCAATGTGTCGCGCAGCGCGGCCAGGCGCGCGATCTGCTGGTCCAGCGCGTCGGCCCGTGCCAGCAGCGTTGGGCGTGGCAGCTCCGGCGCGCCATGCTCGCCGAACATGCCCTTGATCTCCTCCAGCGAGAACCCCGCCGCCTTGCCCAGGGCGATCAGTGCCAGCTGGGTGGGCGTCTCCTCGCCGTATTGCCGACGCAGCCCGTGCCGAGCGCGTGAGCGGATCAACCCTACTGCCTCGTAGTAGCGCAGCGCCGATGCCGGGACGCCACTGAGCCTGGACAGCTCGCCAATATCGATGAGTGACATGGCTTGACCTCAAGTTGACTTCAAGTTGCATAGTAGGTGCCACCCCGTATTTCCGGCAAGGGAGCACGCTATGGCCACCTCGTTGCAACACACCTCCTCAACCGCCCTGGGCGCATTGGCAGCGGCGACGTTGCTGGCGGCCTTGGGCATCAGCATCGTCACAGTCACCCTGCCGACCCTGGCGCAGGCGTTCGGCGCACCGGTCGCCTCCGTGCAGTGGGTGGTGCTGGCGTACCTGGTGTCGATCACCGTCACCATCGTGCTTGCCGGTCGGCTCGGCGACGTGCATGGCCACCGCCGGGTGCTGCTGGCCGGCCTGGCGCTGTTCGGCCTCGCCTCGCTGCTGTGCGCGACGGCGACGACGCTGGGCGTATTGATCGCCGGTCGCGCGGTGCAGGGTGTTGGCGGCGCGATCCTGATGGCCCTGCCGCTGTCGATGGCGCGGGAGGTGGTCGGTCAGGCGCGGATCGGTTCGGCGATGGGGCTGTTCGCCACGATGTCGGCCTTGGGCACCGCATTGGGCCCTTCGCTGGGCGGCCTGTTGATCGAGGGGCTGGGCTGGCGGGCGGCGTTCGTGCTGCTGGGCGCTCTGGCGGTCGGCGGCGGGCTGCTGGTGGCCTGGGCTGTACCGGTCGCCACGCGTCAGGCAGCGCCTGGGTCGTTGTTGTCCCTGGCGCCGTTGCGCGATGGACACATACGCACGTCGCTGACCATGAACCTGTTGCTGTCGACGGTGATGATGAGCACCTTGGTGGTGGGGCCGTTCTTCCTGACGTTCGGGCTGGGCCTGAACGTCGCCCTGGTCGGGCTGGTGATGGCGGTGGGGCCGTTGGTCGCGGCGCTGTCAGGGGTGCCGGCGGGACGCCTGGTGGACCGCCTTGGTGCCCGTCGTGCGCTGCTGTTGGGCCTGGTGCAGACGATCATCGGCCTGGTGTGCCTGGCCAGCCTGCCGCGTGGGTTCGGGGTGGCGGGTTATGTGCTCGGGCTGGTGCTGCTGACGCCAGGGTTCCAGCTGTTCCTGGCGGCGAACAACACGGCGGTGATGCTGGGTGCGGCGGATGCCCAGCGGGGCGTGCTGTCGGGGTTGCTGGGGTTGTCGCGCAACCTAGGATTCATGGCGGGGGCGTCGTTGATGCCCTGGCTGTTCGCTCGCGCGTCAGGCACGCCGGATGTAGCGCAGGCGGGTCATGGGCAGGTGGCGTGGGCGTTCAGCCTGACGTTCCTGGTCGCGGCGGGGTTGGTGGTCGTGACTATCGGGCTGGCGGGCTGGGGTGGGGTTCGGCGTAAAACCGCCGGGGTCTGGAGGTAATCACCGGCCTGTCTAGTCCTGAAATAGGTTTACACCTGTTCAGGTAGGCCGACAGGCCTCAAAACGCCCGATGCACCGCATCGGGCGTTTTGTTTTTTAGGGCCATATGGGGCCGTTCTGTGTTGTAGATCTGCACTGCCTCATCAACCATCTTCCTCGCCTGCTCAAGATCTTCAGGGCTCCTCAACAGCAGCTCCGTCTTGAGGATTCCGTTGATGCGCTCCGCCAGCGCGTTCTGATAGCAGTCATACCCATCAGTCATGGAGCACTGAACGTCGTGCCGCTGGTGCAGTGACTGGTACAGCGTCGAGCAGTATTGGATGCCTCGATCCGAATGGTGGACCAATGGCTGGCGACGACGTCGCTTTCGTAAGGCCTGCTTGAAGGCTTGCGCCACTGACTCGGCATGCAGGCTTTCATGGACGTGGTGGCCAACAATTTTCCTGGAGTACGCATCCGTTACCAGGCTCAGATACAGCGGGCCGTTACGGGCGGGCAGATAAGTAATGTCGGCAACCCAGACGTGTTCCGGCCTTGTCGGAACAATCTGGCTTGGCCCGGGCTTGAGTAAGTTGGGGTGACGATAGAAGCGATGAAAGCTCTGCGTTGTCTTGTGATACGCCCGCTTAGGGAGCACTAGCAAGCGGCGCTCACCCAAGACCTGGAAAAGTCTGTCTCGGCCGACCTGGACTCGTCTGTCAGGTTGGCAATGCAGCAGATAGTGCAGCTTGCGTGTACCCAGACGAGGCTGACGCATCCGGATTTGCTGTACGAACTCAACCACTCGATCCGTCTGGCGCTCTTTGTCATCAGCGGCTTGGTTGCGCTTGTAGTATGCCTGTCGACTGATGCCTAGAAACTGACAAGCCCTGGCAATGCTCAGTCCTGCGACTTGACCTTGCGTGAGGACTTGCCGGATCGCTTTTTTACGACCGATACACCGTAGTCATTTTTCAGAACATCAACGACCGTCTCAAAGAACTGAGCCTTCTGACTCATCAGCTCAAGCTGCTGCTCAAGCTCTTTGATTCGCTGCTCTGGAGTGAGCGTTTTGGGGTCAGACATCGCGTAGCTCCTCTCGTCGCGGATCGAGGCCCCCTGGCTCCAATCCTGCCGACCGTGCTTACGCAACCATACCAGAACCGTAGATTTTCCTTGGATGCCGTACCGCTCCCGGGCCTGGGTGCAGGTCAGCTCGCCTTTTTCGACCTGATCGACCACTGCCAATTTAAAAGACAGCGAGTAATCACGCTGTGTGCGCTTTACACCTTGATCCATCTGACTCTCCGGAAATTCGGGATGGGAGGTGTAAACCTTATTTAGGACGGGACAGCCAGACAAAAAAAGGGAGGCCACCCGGGCCCCCCTCCTTCACACCGCAATCAAGCTCAGAACAGCACGCGCGAGCGGATGGTGCCCTTGACGTGCTGCAGCTTCTCTTGCGCCAGGTCCGAGTACTCGGCGTCGACGTCGATCACCACGTAGCCCACTTTCTCGTCGGTCTGCAGGAACTGACCGGAGATGTTGATGCCGTTCTCGGCGAAGACCTTGTTGATCTCGCTGAGCACGCCCGGGATGTTTTCGTGGATGTGCAGCAGGCGGTGCTTGCCCGGGTGCGCCGGCAGCGCCACTTCAGGGAAGTTGACCGACGACACGGAGGTGCCGTTGTCGCTGTACTTGACCAGCTTCTCGGCCACTTCCAGGCCGATGTTGGCCTGGGCTTCGGCGGTCGAACCACCGATGTGCGGGGTCAGGATCACGTTGTCCAGGCCACGCAGCGGGCTTTCGAACTCGTCGTCGTTCGAGCGTGGCTCGACCGGGAACACGTCGATGGCGGCGCCGATCAAGTGCTTGTCCTTGATCGCGTTGGCCAGGTGGTCCAGCTCGACCACGGTACCGCGGGCGGCGTTGATCAGGATCGAGCCCTTCTTCATCGCGCGGATTTCCTTCTCGCCGATCATCCACTGGGTGGACGGCAGCTCAGGCACATGCAGCGAAACGATGTCGGCCAGGCCCAGCAGTTCGTTGAGGCTGGTGACCTGGGTGGCGTTGCCCAGCGGCAGCTTGGTCAGCGGGTCGTAGAAGTAGACCTGCATGCCCAGGCTCTCGGCCAGGACCGACAGCTGCGTGCCGATCGAGCCGTAGCCGACGATGCCGAGCTTCTTGCCGCGGATCTCGAAGGAGTTGGCCGCGCTCTTGATCCAGCCGCCACGGTGGCAGGAAGCGTTCTTCTCGGGGATGCCGCGCAGCAGCAGGATGGCTTCGGCCAGCACCAGTTCGGCCACCGAACGGGTGTTGGAGTACGGTGCGTTGAACACAGCGATGCCGCGCTCGCGGGCCGCGCCCAGGTCGACCTGGTTGGTACCGATGCA
This sequence comes from Pseudomonas sp. FA117, assembly GCF_057370475.1. Taxonomy (NCBI): domain Bacteria; kingdom Pseudomonadati; phylum Pseudomonadota; class Gammaproteobacteria; order Pseudomonadales; family Pseudomonadaceae; genus Pseudomonas; species Pseudomonas sp. FA117. The sequence goes on along the minus strand of NZ_CM170675.1, from coordinate 5,627,275 downwards.
GAAGCAGCCGACCGCGACCAGTTTCTTCGCACAGTCAAAGACCTCTTCGGTCAGCTGGGTGCGCGAGCGGATGCCGATGAAGTGGGCATCGGCGATCTTTTCCTTCAGCTGTGCATCCGGCAGTGAGCCAGTGAGGTACTCGATGTTGGTGTACCCGGCAGCCTTGAGGGTGTCCACAGCATTCTGGTGGACGCCTTCGAGAAGAAGGAACCTGATCTTGCTCTTGTCGAGAGAAGTCTTGCTCATCTGCGTAAACCTGTATCCCGGAGAAAAAATGGCGAGGGGGGCAAAGCGGCGCGGCGACGGGCCTTAGCACGATCGACGGGAGGGCTATGCTAGCATACGCGACACCGTCTGAGCTTATCCCGACAGGTGAAGAGTGCTCAGGGTGACCATGAATCATTCGAGAGTTCTGCCGATGATCCACGTTGCGGTATTAGATGAGCTGAAGACCCTGGTCGACCCTGGCAAGGTCCTGACCGACGCCGCCTCGCTCGAGGCCTACGGCAAGGACTGGACCAAGCACTACCCGCCGGCGCCGAGCGCGATCGTGCTGCCCAAGAGCGTCGAACAGGTCCAGGCCATCGTGCGCTGGGCCAACCGTCACAAGATAGCGCTGGTGCCCTCGGGCGGGCGTACCGGGCTTTCGGGTGCTGCGGTGGCGGCCAATGGCGAGGTCGTGGTGGCCTTCGACCAGATGAACCAGATTCTCGGCTTCAACGCCTTCGACCGCACCGTGGTCTGTCAGCCGGGCGTGATCACCCGCCAGTTGCAACAGTTCGCCGAAGAACAGGGCCTGTACTATCCAGTGGACTTCGCTTCCAGCGGCTCCAGCCAGATTGGCGGCAACATCGGCACCAATGCCGGCGGGATCAAGGTCATTCGCTACGGCATGACCCGCAACTGGGTGGCCGGGCTGAAGGTCGTCACCGGCAAGGGCGAGCTGCTCGAACTGAACCGTGACCTGATCAAGAATGCCACCGGCTATGACCTGCGCCAGCTGTTCATCGGCGCCGAGGGCACCCTGGGCTTCGTGGTCGAGGCGACCATGCGCCTGGACCGCGCGCCGCGCAACCTCACGGCAATGGTGCTCGGCACGCCGGACTTCGATTCGATCATGCCGGTGCTGCACGCCTTCCAGGGCAAGCTCGACCTCACGGCTTTCGAGTTCTTCTCCGACAAGGGCCTGGCCAGGATCATGGGGCGCGGCGACGTGCCGGCGCCGTTCGCCACGCAATGCCCCTTCTATGCGCTGCTGGAGTTCGAGGCCAGCACCGAGGACGTGGCCAACGAAGCCCTGGCCACCTTCGAGCACTGCGTGGAGCAGGGCTGGGTGCTCGATGGGGTGATGAGCCAGAGCGAGACGCAGCTGAAGAACCTGTGGAAGCTGCGCGAGTACCTGTCCGAGACCATCTCGCACTGGACGCCCTACAAGAACGACATTTCCGTCACCGTCTCCAAGGTGCCGGCGTTCCTGCGCGACATCGACGCGGTGGTCGGCGAGCACTACCCGGACTACGAAGTGGTCTGGTACGGCCATATCGGCGATGGCAACCTGCACCTGAACATCCTCAAGCCCGACCACATGAGCAAGGACGACTTCTTCGCCTCCTGCACCAAGGTCAACAAGTGGGTGTTCGAGATCGTCGAGCGCTACAACGGCTCGATTTCCGCCGAGCACGGCGTGGGCATGACCAAGCGCGACTACTTGGGCTACAGCCGCTCGGCGGATGAAATTGCCTGCATGAAAGCGATAAAGGCGGTGTTCGACCCGAACGGCATCATGAATCCGGGTAAGATCTTCGCTCCTGAATAAAAAAGCAGTATCCAGAGGAGTCGGCCCATGAGTTACCAGCACCAGTACGTAGACGGTACGCGCATCCACTTCCCGATGGGCAAGGTGGTGTGCATCGGCCGCAACTACGCCGAGCATGCCAAGGAACTGGACAACCCCATCCCCAGCGAGCCGCTGTTGTTCATCAAGCCCGGCAGCTGCGTGGTGCCCCTGGAAGGCGGCTTCAAGATCCCGACCGAGCGCGGTTCGGTGCACTACGAAGCCGAGATCGCGGTGCTGCTGGGCAAGCCGCTGTCGACCAAGCCGACCGTCGAGGAGGTGCTGGACGCGATTTCCGGCTACGCCCCGGCGCTGGACCTGACCCTGCGCGACGTGCAGGCCAAGCTCAAGGAGAAGGGCCTGCCCTGGGAGCTGGCCAAGAGCTTCGATGGCGCCTGCGTGCTGCCGCCGTTCGTTGCCGCCTCCAGCTTTGCCGACGTCACCGACATCCCGGTGCGCCTGACCATCAACGGTGAAGTGCGCCAGGACGGCAACAGCGCGATGATGCTCAACCCCATCGTGCCGATCATCCAGCACATTGCCGCACACTTCTCCCTGCAGCCGGGTGATGTGATTCTCACCGGCACGCCTGCCGGCGTGGGGCCGTTCACTGTCGGGGACGAGCTGGTGCTCGAGCTGCCGGGTGTCAGCCGCTTCGAAAGCCGGGTGCTTTGATCTGAGCGCGCGTCACCCTTTTCGCGGGTGATCGCCGCTCCCGCAGAGCTTGTCAATGTTCTGCGGGAGCGGGGGTTACCGGCTAAGAGGGCCACGCGTTTTACCGTTTTTTTCACACCTCATCTGGATAATGCGCGAACCCCGCCCATTGACCCAGGACCCCCGCATGTCAGCACCCTCCAGCGCCCCAGCTTCCCCCAAGCGCCATTTCTACCGACGCTGGCCGTTGGCCCTGGCCGTCGCGGCAGTCATCGGCTATGGCGTGGCGGTGGCGATGCACTGGGACGACCGTGGCCTGCTGTGGGTCAAGGAGCGCTTCGAAAGCAGCGCCGAGCGCATGGAAAGCGTGTGGCTGCCCGACTATATGGTCGACATCGACGCCAAGCCGCTGCCCGGCATGGACGACGACGAAGCCTCCGACCTGTCGTTCAACCCGCAGACCCGCACGTTGTTCGCCGTGATGGGCAAGAATCCGTTCCTCGTCGAGCTCACGCTCGATGGCGATGTACTGCGCCAGATCCCCCTGGTGGGCTGGGAGAATCCTGAAGGCCTGAGCGTGCTCGAGGACGGCCTGATCGCGATCGTCGACGAGCGCAATCACGACCTGACCCTGGTGAAGGTCGACAAGAGCACGACATCGCTCAATCACGCGGACTTCCCCAGCTACGACCTGGGCGAGTCGGTGAAGAGCAACAAAGGCTTCGAGGCAATCGCCTGGGACCCGATGCGCCAGCGCCTGGTCATCGGCGAAGAACGTCCGCCACGCCTGTACACCTGGGCCACCGACGGCCGCGGGCCGCTCAGGGGCAGCAAGCAGGCGCTGCCCAGCGACGAGCTGGATCTGCGCAACCTTTCGGCCCTGGCCGTCGATCCGCGGACAGGCCATCTGCTGGTGCTGTCGGCCGACTCCAACATGCTGCTGGAACTGGACGAGAAGGGCGAGCAGGTCAGCTTCATGACCCTGCTGGGCGCCTTCAACGGCCTGGGCAGCCGCATTCCCAGGGCCGAGGGCGTGACCATGGACGATCAGGGCAACCTGTACATGGTCAGCGAGCCTGCACTGTTCTATCGCTTCAAGAAGCACTGACAGGAACGTCGGCGTCCAGCGGTGATGGCCTTAAGCTTTATTTCAGCTATGCATGATTAGATCCGGCATCCTTCGTCGAGACTTGCTCATGCGCCGTCACCTTCGTTCCTTTCTGTTTCTCCTGATGTTCTGCGCACTGGCGATGTTCGGCGTGGCGGCCCACGAGTTCCGCCTGTTCGAGCGCGGCTGGTTCAACCTCAAGAGCTGGTGGCAGCCGGTGGAGCAGGGCATCGGCCTGGACCGCTACCAGGTGATGATCGAGGCGCAGCCCATCGAAGGCCTGGACGACGACGTCTCGGCGCTGACCTACGACCCTGACCGCAAGACCCTGTTCACCGTTACCAATGCCCGCTCCGAGCTCATCGAGCTGTCGCTGGACGGGCGCATCCTGCGCCGCGTACCGCTGACCGGTTTCGGCGACCCCGAGGCCGTGGAATATGTCGGGCCGAACAGCTACGTGATTACCGACGAGCGACAGCAGCGCCTGATCCGTGTGCGCCTGGACGACGACACGCTGTTTCTCGATGCCAACGACGCCGAACAGCTCACCCTGGGCATTGGCCTGAACGGCAACAAGGGCTTCGAGGGCCTGGCCTACGACTCGGCCGGCAAGCGCCTGTTCGTCGCCAAGGAGCGTGACCCGATGCTGATCTACGAGGTTCACGGCTTCCCCCATGACAATCCGGAGCAGCCCTATGCCGTGCATGTGGTGCAGGACCGCAAGCGCGATTCACGGTTGTTCGTGCGCGACCTGTCGAGCCTGCAGTTCGATGAACGCAGCGGGCATCTGCTGGCGCTGTCGGACGAATCACGGCTGGTGCTGGAGCTGGATGTGAAGGGGCGACCGCTGAGCACCCTGTCGTTGCGCAAGGGCTATCAGGGCCTGAAGAAGACGGTGCCGCAGGCGGAAGGGATCGCCATGGACGATGCCGGGACCATCTACCTGGTGAGTGAGCCGAACCTGTTCTATGTGTTCAGGCAGCCGGCGGAGTAGGTGAAGTTCAGGGCACTGTGGGGACAGTCGTCTTTGTTGTGTCAGTGCTGGCCTGGTCCGCTCTCACAGGTTTCCCGATGTCCTCCAGAACATCGGGGTACTTTGTGAGGGCAACTGTCTTGCTCAAAATCTGAAGGCCAGCCCAATTCCTGTGGGAGCGGCGGTTCGGCGCCCCGACTTGCCCCGCGAACACGGGCGCAGCCCGTGCCAGGCAGCGCGGTGTCTTTTTCGCGGGCAAGCCCGCTCCTGCAGGCCTGCCTACTCGGCCTTCAGGCTCTTCACGCCTTCGGAAGTCCCCAGCAGCAGCAGATCCGCCGGACGCGCCGCGAACAGGCCGTTGGTCACCACGCCGACGATGGCGTTGATCTGTGCTTCCAGCTCCACCGGGTTGGTGATCTGCAGGTTGTACACGTCGAGGATGACGTTGCCGTTGTCGGTCACCACGCCTTCGCGGTACACCGGGTCGCCGCCCAGCTTCACCAGTTGGCGGGCCACGTGGCTGCGGGCCATCGGGATCACCTCGACCGGCAGCGGGAAGGCGCCGAGCACTGGCACCAGCTTGCTCGCGTCGGCGATGCAGATGAAGGTCTTGGCCACTGCCGCGACGATCTTCTCGCGGGTCAGGGCCGCGCCGCCGCCTTTGATCAGGTTCAGGTGCGCATCGCTTTCGTCGGCGCCATCGACGTAGAACTCCAGCTCGCTGACGCTGTTCAGCTCGTAGACCGGGATACCATGGCCCTTCAGACGCTGTGCGGTGGCTTCGGAGCTGGCGACGGCGCCGTCGAAGGCGGTCTTGTGCTGGGCCAGGGCGTCGATGAAGAAGTTGGCGGTCGAACCGGTGCCGACGCCGACGACGCTCTTTTCATCCAGCTTGGGCAGAATGAAGTCGACAGCGGCCTGGGCGACGGCCTGTTTGAGTTGGTCCTGGGTCATGCGGGCTCCGAGAGGGGCGGGAGGTTTTCTGAAGGCGCCTAGTATAACGAGTCCGGCGGCTTTGCTGTGGTCGCCCGACAGGGCGCTGGGGTAGACTTCCAGCCCTTGTCCCGCGGCCCAGTGATGTTTCCAAGATGCTCGAACAGTACGTCAAGAAGATCCTCACCTCGCGCGTCTACGACGTCGCCGTCGAAACCCCGCTGCACAGCGCCGGGCAGCTGAGCAAGCGCCTGGGCAACCAGATCCTGCTCAAGCGCGAGGACCTGCAGCCGGTGTTCTCCTTCAAGATCCGCGGGGCGTACAACAAGCTGGCGCAGCTGAGCGCCGAGGAACTGGCACGCGGCGTGGTCACCGCTTCGGCCGGCAACCACGCCCAGGGCGTGGCCCTGGCCGCCCGCGAGCTGGGCATAAAGGCCACCATCGTGATGCCCAAGACCACCCCGGAGATCAAGGTCGAGGGCGTGCGTTCGCGCGGTGGCAAGGTGGTGCTGCATGGCGACTCCTTCCCCGAGGCGTTGGCCTATTCGCTGAAGCTCGTCGAGGAAAAGGGCTTCGTCTACATCCACCCTTACGACGACCCGCACACCATCGCCGGGCAGGGCACCGTGGCCATGGAGATCCTGCGCCAGCACCAGGGCCGCCTGGACGCGATCTTCGTACCGGTTGGCGGCGGCGGCCTGATCGCCGGCATCGCGGCCTACGTGAAGTACCTGCGTCCCGAGATCAAGGTGATCGGCGTCGAGCCGGACGACTCCAACTGCCTGCAGGCGGCCATGGCTGCGGGCGAGCGAGTGGTGCTGCCGCAGGTGGGGCTGTTCGCGGATGGTGTCGCGGTGGCGCAGATCGGCCAGCACACGTTCGATATCTGCAGGCTCCATGTCGATGAGGTGATCACCGTCAGCACCGACGAGATCTGCGCGGCAATCAAGGATATCTACGACGATACCCGCTCGATCACCGAACCTGCCGGTGCGCTTGGCGTGGCAGGCATCAAGAAGTACGTCGAAACGACCGGCGTCTCGGGGCAGACCCTGGTGGCCATCGACTCGGGGGCCAACGTCAACTTCGACCGCCTGCGTCACGTGGCCGAGCGCGCCGAACTGGGCGAGAAGCGCGAGGCGATCATCGCCGTGACCATCCCGGAGCGCCCGGGCAGCTTCAAGGCGTTCTGCGAGGCCATCGGCAAGCGCCAGATCACCGAGTTCAACTACCGCTACCATGCCGACAAGGAAGCGCACATCTTCGTCGGCGTGCAGACCCACCCGGAGACCGACCCGCGCGCTGCGCTGGTCCGGCACCTGACCGAGCAGGGCTTCCCGGTGACCGACCTGACCGACAACGAGCTGGCCAAGCTGCATATCCGACACATGGTCGGCGGCCATTCGGCGGCAGCCAGCGGCGAACGGGTGCTGCGCTTCGAGTTCCCCGAGCGGCCGGGCGCGCTGTTCAACTTCCTCAACAAGCTGGGCGGGCGCTGGAACATCTCGATGTTCCACTACCGCAACCACGGCGCCGCCGACGGCCGCGTGGTAGCCGGGCTGCAGGTACCGGAAGACGAACGCCACCTGTTGCCCGAGGCGCTGGCCAAGATCGGCTATCCGTACTGGGACGAAACCGACAACCCGGCGTACAAGCTGTTCATGGGTTGAGCGGCTACGCTTGGCAGGAATGCAACAGCGTACCTGCAGACGCGGGCTTGTCCCGCGCTGAGGCCGAAAAAGTCTTTCAAGGACCCGCGCGATGGAACATCTGACCACCCTCAAGACCCTGCACATCCTCGCCACCGCCCTGCTGTTGCTGGGCGCCCTGGGCCTGGCGACCTGGACTCTGCGCGCCCGCCGCCGGGGCGACACCGAGGCCTATGCCAAGCTGCTGCGCCGACCGCTGGTGTTCGTCTGGCTGGTGATGGGCCTGTGCCTGTTGAGCATGCCATTCACCGGCTGGTGGCTGGTGCACCTGGTCGGCTGGCCGCTGGGCCAGACCTGGGTGCTTGGCTCCAGCATCCTCTACACCCTTGGTGCTTTCGCCGTGTGGTGGCTGCTGGTGCGGCTGAACCGCCTGCGCAAGGCCGAACCTGCCGGGCTGCGCCTGACCCTGGCGCTGGCGGTGTTCAGCGGGGTGTGCTTCCTGTCGATTGCAGGATTGATGGGCGCCAAGCCGGTCTGATGCACCTGCGAGGCCCTCGCCAGGGCCTCAGTCGCGCAGTGAAACCACCGGCCAGCCGCGCCGCTCGGCCTCTTCGCGCAGCTTCGGATCCGGGTCCACCGCCACCGGGTGGGTCACCTGCTCCAGCAGCGGCAGGTCATTCAGCGAGTCGCTGTAGAAGTAGCTGTCTTCCAGGTCGTAGCCGTTCTCCAGCATCCAGCGCTTCAGGCGCGTCACCTTGCCTTCACGGAAACAGGGTATATCGGTGCTACGCCCGGTGTAGCGCTCGCCATCGCGCTCGCATTCGGTGGCCAGCAGCGTGCGCACGCCCAGGCGGCGGGCGATGGGCGCGGTGACGAAGCGGTTGGTGGCGGTGATGATCACCAGCTTGTCGCCGGCGTCGCGGTGTTGCTGCAGCAGGGCGAGCGCCTTGGGCAGGATGATCGGCTCGATGCAGTCGCGCATGAATTCGCGGTGCCACTGCTCGAGCTGGGCAGGTTCGCTGGCGGCGAAGATCTCCATGGAGAAGGCCAGGTAGGCCTGCAGGTCGAGGGTGCCGTTCAGGTAGTCCTGGTAGAAGGCGTCGTTGCGGTTTTTGTAGGCGATGGGGTCGAGGATGCCCCGTTCACACAGGTAGTCACCCCAGGCGTGATCGCTGTCACCGCCGAGGAGGGTATTGTCCAGGTCGAATAAAGCCAGGCGCATGGGGTTATCTCGCAGAAGCCTCCGGGAAGAAGTCCCGCAGAATACGGAGTTTTCACCTCGCTGCACATAAGCTGTGGCGGGTGCGTTGCTGCGCTCGCAAGCTTTGTGGAACAATGCGGTGACATGCGTTTTCGAGGTTGCTGCCGTGATCGACCCGGATGGTTTTCGCCCCAATGTCGGGATCATTCTGACGAATGATGCCGGGCAGGTGCTATGGGCTCGGCGGATCAACCAGGATGCCTGGCAGTTTCCCCAGGGTGGCATCAACCCTGACGAAACCCCAGAAGATGCCCTGTACCGCGAGCTGAACGAAGAAGTTGGCCTGGAACGCGAGGATGTGGAAATTCTTGCCTGCACCCGAGGCTGGTTGCGTTATCGTTTACCCCAGCGCCTGGTCCGTACGCACAGCCAGCCGCTGTGCATCGGCCAGAAGCAGAAGTGGTTCCTGCTGCGCCTGGTGAGCAACGAACAGCGGGTGCGGATGGACCTGACCGGAAAACCGGAATTCGATGGCTGGCGCTGGGTCAGCTACTGGTATCCGCTCGGTCAGGTGGTGACATTCAAGCGCGAGGTGTATCGCCGCGCCCTGAAAGAGCTAGCCCCGCGCCTGCTGACGCGCGACTGACGACGGAGTCCGACCCCGAGCCATGCTCAATACGCTGCGCAAGATCGTCCAGGAAGTGAACTCCGCCAAAGATCTCAAGACGGCGTTGGGTATCATTGTCTTGCGCGTCAAGGAAGCCATGGGCAGCCAGGTCTGCTCGGTCTACCTGCTCGACCCGGAGACCAACCGCTTCGTGCTGATGGCCACCGAAGGCCTGAACAAGCGCTCGATCGGCAAGGTCAGCATGGCCCCCAACGAGGGCCTGGTCGGCCTGGTCGGGACCCGCGAAGAACCGCTGAACCTGGAAAACGCCGCCGACCACCCGCGCTACCGCTACTTCGCCGAAACCGGCGAGGAACGCTTCGCGTCCTTCCTCGGCGCACCGATCATCCACCACCGTCGCGTGGTCGGGGTGCTGGTCATCCAGCAGAAGGAACGGCGCCAGTTCGATGAAGGCGAGGAAGCCTTCCTGGTGACCATGAGCGCCCAGCTCGCCGGGGTCATCGCCCATGCCGAGGCCACCGGCTCGATCCGTGGCCTGGGGCGCCAGGGCAAGGGTATCCAGGAGGCGCGCTTCGTCGGCGTGCCGGGCTCGCCTGGCGCTGCCGTGGGTCGCGCCGTGGTCATGCTGCCGCCGGCCGACCTGGAAGTGGTCCCGGACAAGACCGTCGAAGACATCGACGGCGAACTCAAGCTGTTCAACAACGCCCTCGAAGGCGTGCGCGCCGACATGCGCAAGCTGTCCGCGAAGCTGGCGACCCAGTTGCGCCCCGAAGAGCGCGCGTTGTTCGACGTGTACCTGATGATGCTCGAAGACGCCGCCCTCGGTGGTGAAGTGGCCGAAGTCATCAAGACCGGACAGTGGGCCCAGGGCGCGCTGCGCCAGGTGGTCGGCGAACACGTCAACCGCTTCGAACTGATGGACGACGACTACCTGCGCGAGCGTGCCTCCGACGTCAAGGACCTCGGTCGGCGCCTGCTGGCGTACCTGCAGGAGGCTCGCTCGCAGACGCTGGTCTACCCCGACAACACCATCCTGGTCAGCGAGGAGCTGACCCCGGCGATGCTCGGCGAAGTGCCGGAAGGCAAGCTGGTCGGCCTGGTGTCGGTACTGGGCTCGGGCAACTCGCACGTGGCGATCCTGGCCCGGGCCATGGGTATCCCGACGGTAATGGGCCTGGTCGACCTGCCGTACTCGAAGGTCGATGGCATCGAGATGATCCTCGATGGCTACAAGGGCGAGGCCTACACCAACCCCAGCGATGTGCTGCGCAAGCAGTACAGCGACGTGGTCGAGGAAGAGCGCCAGCTGGCCCAGGGGCTCGATGCCCTGCGCGAGCTGCCGTGCATCACCCCGGATGGCCACCGCATGCCGCTGTGGGTCAACACCGGGCTGCTGGCCGATGTGGCCCGTGCCCAGCAGCGCGGGGCCGAAGGCGTCGGCCTGTACCGCACCGAAGTGCCGTTCATGATCAACCAGCGCTTCCCCAGCGAAAAGGAGCAGCTGGCCATCTACCGCGAGCAGTTGGCGGCCTTCCACCCGCTGCCGGTGACCATGCGCACGCTGGACATCGGCGGTGACAAGGCGCTGTCCTACTTCCCGATCAAGGAAGAAAACCCCTTCCTCGGCTGGCGCGGCATTCGCGTCACCCTCGACCACCCGGAAATCTTCCTGGTGCAGACCCGCGCCATGCTCAAGGCCAGCGAGGGCCTGAACAACCTGCGTATCCTGCTGCCGATGATCTCCGGTATTCACGAGCTGGAAGAGGCCCTGCACCTGATCCACCGCGCCTGGGGCGAAGTGCGTGACGAAGGCACCGACGTGCCGATGCCTCCGGTTGGCGTGATGGTGGAGATTCCGGCTGCCGTCTACCAGACCAAGGAACTGGCGCGTCAGGTCGACTTCCTCTCGGTCGGCTCCAACGACCTCACCCAGTACCTGCTGGCGGTCGATCGCAACAACCCGCGGGTCGCCGACCTCTACGACTACCTCCATCCGGCAGTGCTGCAAGCCTTGCAGACCGTGGTGCGCGACGCCCACGCCGAAGGCAAGCCGGTGAGTATCTGCGGCGAGATGGCCGGTGATCCGGCTGCGGCGATCCTGCTCATGGCGATGGGCTTCGACAGCCTGTCGATGAACGCCACCAACTTGCCGAAAGTGAAGTGGATGCTGCGTCAGGTCAACCTGAGCAAGGCCAGCGAACTGCTGAACGAAGCCATGACCCACGACAATCCGCAGGTTATCCACAGCTCGCTGCAACTGGCCCTGAAAAACCTCGGGCTGGCGCGGATGATCGGGCCGAACAAGAGCCTCTGATCGTTCACAGGCTCTTCGCGGCAAATGCCCGCGAAGAGCCTGCACAGTCATTCGAGGTTCAGTTCCACTTCACCCAGATGCCCGCCAAAAGGCCCGAAACTGCGCTCGATCATCTGTCTTCTGCCCCGATCATCCACGATCAGCACGGTGCTCGCCCGGGTGCCGTAATTCTGGCTGGCAATGAACACGCTCGACAGCAAGCGTTCGGTCGCCAGCCCGACGCCGGTCTCCGGCAGTTCGCCGTCCTGCGCAGGCTGACCGTCGGCCAGCAGCGCCAGGAGTTGCTGCGGATCCGCTGATTCCAGTACCTCGTTTAGCGCCGAGCGTGCCTTCACCAGCTTCGGCCAAGGCGTGTCCAGCCCGGCGTTGGACAGTCCGTACACGCCGGGCAGCAGCAGCCGTGGCGCCGGATCTCGGGCGTGCAGGTAGCCCAGCCGCTCGCCATCGCCCACCAGCAGGTTGAACCCCGAGTAGTGCGCGCTGCGGCTGGCGACCTGGTCCAGGTACGCTTCCACGCCCAGTTCGCCTTGCAGGAAGGCGGCCACCAGTTCTCCGCGCGAGCGTGGCCCGGGCGGCTGGCGAGGGTCGCGGATGTTGGTCAGCGCTGCGAAGCGCCCGGCCGGGCCGATACCCAGCCAGGTGCCGCCGGCTTCGAGGTCGCGTCCGGCATGCACGCCCGGGGCATCCTCCCAGGTGGCCAGCGCCTCGGTCGGGCGGGCGTAGAACTCGTCACGGTTGGCCGCGACGATCAGCGGCAGGGCATGCCCGGGCCGCCAGGCAAATACGATCAGGCACATGGGTTGGCCTCTGTGTTTTGTGCCACTCTACCCACAGCCTGTCGCCACTGCCATCACCTGACACAGAGTTCACTAGAGACCCGGCCCCGGCTTCCGTTACCATGCCGGATCGTATTCACGGGGCCTGCGAATGGAATTCGTACTCTATCTGCTGTTGGGCGCCTGCGCCGGCGTACTGGCCGGGCTGTTCGGCGTGGGCGGCGGCATCATCATCGTGCCGGTGCTGGTGTTCAGTTTCACCCTGCAGGGTTTCGATGCCTCGATCCTCACGCACCTGGCGGTCGGGACTTCGCTGGCGACCATCGTCTTCACCTCGATCAATGCCGTGCTCGAGCACCACCGCAAGGGCGCCGTGCAATGGCCGGTGTTCATGTGGATGACCGTCGGCATCCTGATCGGTGCCGGTATCGGCGCCAAGACCGCCTCGCTGATCCAGGGCCCGATGCTGCAGAAGATCATCGGCGTGTTCGCCCTGCTGGTGTCGCTGCAGATGGCCCTCGATCTCAAACCCAAGGCCAGCCGCGGCATTCCCGGCAAGCCGGGGCTGATTGGCGCAGGTGGGGTGATCGGCTGGGCTTCGGCGATCTTCGGCATCGGTGGCGGCTCGCTGACCGTGCCCTTTCTCACCTGGCGCAGCCTGCCCATGCAGAAGGCGGTGGCCACTTCGTCGGCCTGTGGCCTGCCGATCGCCCTGGCCAGCGCCCTGAGCTTCATGATCCTGGGCTGGAACGAAACACATCTGCCCGCGCACAGCGTGGGCTACGTGTACCTGCCTGCATTGGTCGGGATTGCCGTCACCAGCATGTTTTTCGCCCGCTTCGGCGCGCGCCTGGCACACAAGCTGTCGCCGCGCCTGCTCAAGCGTCTGTTCGCCGCGCTGCTGTTCTGCGTCGGCCTTAGCTTTTTGATCTAGAGGAACCCTCATGCTGCCTTACCCGCAGATCGACCCCGTGGCCGTGGCCCTCGGGCCGCTGAAAATCCACTGGTACGGCCTGATGTACCTGATCGGCATCGGCGGCGCCTGGCTGCTCGCCTCGCGCCGGCTGAACCGCTTCGACCCGACCTGGAACCGCGAGAAGCTCTCCGACCTGGTGTTCTGGCTGTCGATGGGCGTGATCGTCGGCGGACGCCTGGGCTACGTGCTGTTCTACGACCTGCACCAGTACCTGGCCAACCCGACGCTGATCTTCGAGGTGTGGAAGGGGGGCATGTCGTTCCACGGCGGCTTCATCGGCGTGATGCTGGCGGCGCTGTGGTTCGGCAAGCGCAACAACAAGTCGTTCTTCGAACTGATGGACTTCGTTGCGCCGCTGGTGCCGATCGGCCTGGGCGCTGGGCGTATCGGCAACTTCATCAACGCCGAGCTGTGGGGCAAACCCACCGACGTGCCGTGGGCGATGATCTTCCCACCGTTCAGCGACCCGGCGCAGTTGCCGCGTCACCCTTCGCAGCTGTACCAGTTTGCGCTGGAGGGTGTGGCACTGTTCCTGATCCTCTGGCTGTTCTCGCGCAAACCGCGCCCGACCATGGCGGTGTCCGGCATGTTCGCGCTGTTCTACGGGATCTTCCGCTTCATCGTCGAGTTCGTCCGCGTGCCGGACGCCCAGCTTGGCTACCTGGCCTGGGGCTGGCTGACCATGGGTCAGATTCTCTGCATACCAATGATCGTCGCTGGCCTCGCCCTGATCTGGTGGGCTTATAATCGCAAACCCACGGCGACACCCGCCCACTGAAAATCCCACGGCAGGGGCGATCCCCCTGCCGTGCTTGCCACAGGTAGGCCATGAAACAGTATCTAGACTTGGTCCGCGACGTCATCGAGAACGGCACGCTGCAGGGCAACCGCACCGGTATCCGCACCATCAGCCTGCCGGGCGCCATGCTGCGTTTCGACCTGCAGAAAGGCTTTCCGGCCATCACCACGCGCAAGCTGGCGTTCAAGTCGGCGATCGGCGAGATGGTCGGCTTCCTGCGTGGCGTGAAGAACGCCGGAGAATTCCGCGAGCTGGGCTGCAAGGTCTGGGACCAGAACGCCAACGAGAACGCACAGTGGCTGGCCAACCCGTTCCGCCAGGGCCATGACGACCTCGGTGAGATCTATGGGGTGCAATGGCGCCAGTGGCCAGGCTACAAGCGCATCCCGCTGAGCAACCCGGCCGCCATCGAAATGGCGGAAAAGGCAGGCTTCTGCCAGATCGCCAAGGACGAAGAAGACGGCCAGGCGTTCGTCATCCTGTACAAGGCCATCGACCAGGTGCGCCAGTGCCTGGACACCATCGCCAACGACCCGGGCAGCCGGCGTATCCTGTTCCACGGCTGGAACTGCGCCCAGCTCGATGAAATGGCCCTGCCGCCGTGCCACCTGCTGTACCAGTTCCACCCCAATGTCGAGACGAAGGAAATTTCCCTCACGCTCTACATCCGCTCCAACGACCTGGGCCTGGGCACGCCGTTCAACCTCACCGAAGGCGCAGCGCTGCTGTCGCTGTTCGGCCGCCTGACCGGCTACACCCCGCGCTGGTTCACCTACTTCATCGGCGATGCCCATGTGTACGAGAACCACCTGGACATGCTCAACGAGCAGCTCAAGCGCGAGCCGCTGGAAGCACCGAAGCTGGTGATCAGCGAGCGTGTGCCTGCGTTTGCCGAGACCGGGGTGTATGAGCCTGAGTGGCTGGAGAAGATCGAGCCGAGTGATTTCTGGCTGGAAGGGTATGAGCATCATGCGCCGATGACGGCGCCGATGGCGGTCTGATTCAGGATCGCGTCGTTCTTTTCGCGGGCAGAGGCCTTTACCGGCCTCAATGCCCGTGGCTGCGCCCCACATGCGAGTGCTCGGTCTCCGGCACCGACACCGCGCCATTGACCTCCAACTGCTGCAGGATCGCGCACTCATCGCCCTGGGTGCTGCATTGCCTGCGCAATTCCACCAGCTGCGTCTGCAGCGCCATCAACCCGTCGATCCTCGCCTGGACGTGCTCGATGTGCTCATCGATCAGCGCATTGACGCTGCCGCAGGCGCCCTCGTGGCTGTCGCGCAGGCTCAGCAGGCTGCGGATCTCGTCCAGGGTCATGTCCAGGGTACGGCAGTTGCGGATGAAGGTCAGGCGCTCCACGTGCGCCTGGGTGTACAGCCGGTAGTTGCCGTCGGTGCGGGCAGGCTCGGGCAGCAACTGCTCGCGCTCGTAGTAGCGGATGGTTTCCACGGCGCAGTCGGTCGCCTTGGCCAGTTCTCCGATCTTCATGAGGAAATCTCCAGGGAATCGCTTGACCCTATAGTGGCTACAGGGTGTTCACTTGGCAACAACCCCCCGTCAGCGGGCACTCTTCGATCAGGGCGAACCTATGAACCAGCCTGTCAGCCACGACCACAAGCACGATCATGATCATGGACACGATCATCACGGCCACGATCATGGCGCCAAGTCTCACTGCCACGACCACCAGGCACACAGCTGCTGTGCCAGCAAGGCTGCGCCGAGCTTCGTGCAACTGACCGAAAAGGCCAGTGACCAGGCGCGCCTGAGCCGTTTTCGCATCCAGGCGATGGACTGCCCGACCGAGCAGACCCTGATCCAGGACAAGCTGGGCAAGCTGGCTGGCATCGAGCAACTGGAGTTCAACCTGATCAACCGCATCCTCGGCGTGCGCCATACCCTCGACGGTACGGCGCAGATCGAGCGCGCCATCGACAGCCTGGGCATGAAGGCCGAGCCGCTGGCTGCAGACGATGATGGCAGCACCAGCGCCCCTGTTGCCCACAAGACCCGCTGGTGGCCATTGGCGTTGTCGGGTATTGCGGCGATTGGCGCCGAAATTGTGCACTTCTCCGGGCTGGCGCCGGAGTGGGTGGTTGCCCTGCTGGCACTGGCCGCCATCCTCGGCTGCGGTCTGGGCACCTACAAGAAGGGCTGGATCGCCCTGAAGAACCGTAATCTGAACATCAATGCGCTGATGAGCATCGCCGTGACCGGTGCGGTGCTGATCGGGCAGTGGCCGGAAGCGGCGATGGTCATGGTGCTGTTCACCATCGCCGAACTGATCGAGGCGCGCTCGCTGGACCGGGCGCGCAATGCCATCAGCGGCCTGATGCAACTGACTCCGGACATGGCCACCGTGCAGCAGGCGGACGGTCAGTGGCGTGAAGTCGAGGTGCGCGAGGTGGCCATCGGTGCGCGGGTGCGGGTGCGCCCGGGCGAGCGCATCGGCCTGGACGGCGAGGTGGTCAGTGGGCAATCGAGCGTCGATCAGGCACCGATCACTGGCGAAAGCCTGCCCGTCGAGAAGGGCCTGGGCGACAAGCTGTTCGCCGGCACCATCAACCAGGCCGGCGCGCTTGAATACCGCGTGACCGCTGGCGCCGGGCAATCGACCCTGGCGCGCATCATCAAGGCCGTGGAAGAAGCGCAAGGCGCACGCGCGCCGACCCAGCGCTTCGTCGACCAGTTCTCGCGCATCTATACCCCGGCGGTGTTCGCCGTGGCCCTGGCCGTGGCGATCATCCCGCCGCTGTTCATGGCCGGCGCCTGGTTCGACTGGGTCTACCGCGCCCTGGTGCTGCTGGTGGTGGCCTGCCCGTGCGCGCTGGTGATCTCGACTCCGGTGACCATCGTCAGTGGCCTTGCCGCAGCCGCGCGCAAGGGCATCCTGATCAAGGGCGGCGTCTACCTCGAAGGCGGTCGCAAGCTGGACTTCCTGGCGCTGGACAAGACCGGCACCATCACCCACGGCAAGCCGGTGCAGACCGATTTCAAGGTGCTCGATCCGGTGTTCGAGGGCCGGGCCCAGGCACTGGCTGCCAGCCTCGGCGAGCGCTCTGACCATCCTGTGTCGCGAGCCATCGCCCAACATGCCAAAGAGCAGGGCATCGTCCTCGACGAAGTGACGGAGTTCGCGGCGCTGGCCGGACGCGGCGTGCGCGGCGAGATCGACGGCCAGGCCTATCACCTGGGCAACCATCGGCTGGTCGAGGAACTGGGCCTGTGCTCCCCGCAGCTGGAAGCCGAACTCGATCAGCTCGAACGCCAGGGCAAGACCGTGGTGCTGTTGCTCGATCGCTCCGGCCCGCTGGCATTGTTCGCCGTGGCCGACACGGTCAAGGACAGCAGCCGCCAGGCGATTGCCGAGCTGCACGAGCTGGGCATCCGTACGGTCATGCTGACCGGCGACAACCCGCACACCGCCCAGGCCATCGCCGCGCAGGTGGGCATCGACCGGGCCGAGGGCAACCTGCTGCCGGCCGACAAGCTCAAGACCATCGAAGACCTGTACGCCCAGGGGCATCGCGTCGGCATGGTCGGTGACGGCATCAACGACGCCCCGGCCCTGGCCCGCGCCGAGATCGGCTTCGCCATGGCGGCGGCCGGTACCGACACGGCCATCGAGACCGCCGATGTGGCGCTGATGGACGACGACTTGCGCAAAATCCCGGCGTTCGTCAGGCTGTCGCGCCAGAGTGCTGCGATCCTCATCCAGAACATTGTCCTGGCACTGGGGGTCAAGGCGATATTCCTGGCGATCACCTTTGCCGGCATGGCCACCCTGTGGATGGCGGTGTTCGCCGACATGGGCGTGAGCCTGCTGGTGGTGTTCAACGGCCTGCGCCTGCTGCGCAAATAACGAGGTGCCATGCTCGGATCGGAGCTCAAAGCCTTCTACATGGTGGCCCGCCTGGGCAGCATTACGCTGGCGGCAAAGAAGCTTGGGCTCAGCCAGCCCACGGTGACCACGCAGATCCGCAACCTGGAGAGCCAGTACGCGGTCGAGCTGTTCTACCGGGGTGGCCGGCGCTTGGTGCTGAGCGAGGAGGGCGCCAGGCTCCTGCCACGGGTCAAGGCCTTGCTGCAGCAAGAGGCGGACATCGAGTTCGAACTGCGCAACAGCGGCCAGGCCCAGGGCAGCCTGCGGGTGGCCGCCACCGCCCCTTACTACATTCTCGACCTGGTGAAGGTGTTCCGCGAGCGCCTGCCGCAGGTCGAAGTGGCAGTGGAGATCGGCAACTCGCAGCAGGTGCTGGAGATGCTCGAGGACTACCGGGTGGATATCGCCGCCTCTTCGCAACTGGTGGAGGATGCGCGCCTGGTGCGTCGGGTGCTGGGCACCGATCCGCTGGTGGTGGCGGTGCACCGCAGTCATCCGCTGGCCGGGCGTCAGTCGGTGGGCATCGAGGCTTTGGCCGGGCATTGCCTGCTGATGCGTGAACCAGGGTCGACCACGCGCAAGCTGACCGAGCAGATGATCCAGGAGGCAGGCGTGAAGACCGCTGCGCTGCTGGAGATCGGCAGCCGCGAGTCGATCCGCGAAGCGGTACTGCGCAACATCGGCATCAGCGTCATTGCCCGCCATGAAGTGCCCCTGACCCCGGAGCTGCGGGTGCTGGCGCTCGAGGGTGCGCCGGTGATGCACGAGTATCTGTACTGCCTGAAGGAGCGGCGCCAGGCGCGCTTGCCGGCGGCGTTTCTCGGGGTAGCGCAGGAAGTGGCGGGGGCTCGGTTCTAGGCTCTGTGTGAAAAGCCTTGATACTCGTTCATGCTGCGTTGAAAACAGCCTCGGAATGCTCATTTACAACCCGTAAACTCCGCTTCCTCGGCTGTTTTCGCCTTGCCTGACCTTCGTCTCAAGACTTTTCACACAGACCCTAGATTTCCTGTGGCTTCTTCGCGGTGCCACGCCCGTGTTCACAGGCCCCAACCAAAATCCGCCAATACCACTATCACCCGCTTTGCCCTAATCGCCACAGAACCTTCGCACAGCCTTCCTAGCATGGCCCTCATCTCTTCGATGAGGCCCAGCCATGAACAACAGCACCCCGGGCGCGCAGATGAAAGTGCGCGGCATCCACAAGCGTTTCGGCGCCTTCACCGCGTTGAACGACGTTTCCCTGGACATCGCCGCCGGCGAGCTGGTCTGCCTGCTCGGCCCCTCGGGCTGCGGCAAGACCACACTGTTGCGCTGCATCGCAGGCCTTGAACGCCAGGACCGGGGCACGCTGTACATCGGCGACCGGGACATTTCCGAACTGCCGCCCCAGGCGCGAGACTACGGCATCCTGTTCCAGTCCTACGCGCTGTTTCCCAACCTTAGCGTCGAAGCCAACATCGCCTATGGCCTGAACGGCGCCAGTCGTGAGCAGGCCCGCCAGCGGGTGGCGGAGATGCTCGAGCTGGTCGGCCTGGGCGGCAGCGAGAAAAAGTACCCTGGCCAGCTTTCCGGCGGCCAGCAGCAGCGCGTGGCCCTGGCCCGGGCGCTGGCGCCGGCGCCGTCACTGCTGTTGCTCGACGAGCCGATGTCGGCGCTCGATGCGCGGGTTCGCGAGCACCTGTGCACCGAGCTGCGCCAACTGCAGCGCCAGCTGGGCATCACCACGCTGATGGTCACCCACAACCAGGACGAAGCCATGCTGATGGCCGACCGCATCGCGGTGATGAACAACGGCCAGGTCGAGCAGTACGCCACCCCGCAAGACATCTACGACCGGCCTGCCACGCCTTTCGTCGCCGAATTCGTCGGCCAGGGCAACTGGCTGCCGTTCCAGCGCCAGGACGACACCCATGCCCAGGTCGGCAGCATGAACATGCGTCTGGCACCGGGGGTGGCGAGTGCGCGCAGCGGCCGGTTGTTCTGCCGTCCGGAGGCGATCACGGTCAATCCGGTGGTGCACGAGGAAAACCTGTTCCCGGCCAAGGTGCGCGAGATCACCTTCCTTGGCAACCGCTGCCGCATGAGCTTCGAACTCAAGGCCCTGCCGGGCCATGCGCTGCTCGCCGAGCTTGCCCCTGAAGCCATGCCACGCCTGGGCTCGCAGGATATCTGGGTGGCCCTGCCACCGCAGAGCCTGCAGGTGTTCGCCTGAAATGGCCGCGCCCATGAGTGTGTCGCTGACACCAGGCAAGGCCGCCTCGCGCGGTGGCGTCGGCCTGGGTGACCGGCTGTTCGTCGTCGGTGGCAAGAGCCTGTTGCTGGTGCTTCTGCTGCTGGCGGTGCTGATGCCGCTTCTGGCCATCTTCTGGCGTGGTTTCAGCGGCGAGGCGGGGCAGGGTGGTGGCCTGCAGGCGGCCGCCGAACTGTTCGCCAGCGACAACTTCCGCTGGCTGCTCGGCAACAGCCTGTCGGTGGCCTTCAGCGTGGCGCTGATCGTCGTGCCGCTGGCCTACCTGTTCGCCTATGCCCTGCAACGCACGCTGATCCCGGCCAAGGGCCTGTGGCGCGGTATTTCGCTGCTGCCGCTGTTGGCGCCGTCGATGCTGCCGGCCATCGCGCTGGTCTACCTGTTCGGCAACCAGGGCCTGCTGCGCGGGCTGCTGAGCGACAACATCTACGGGTTCTGGGGGATCGTGCTCGGCGAGGCGATCTACACCTTCCCGCATGCCCTGATGATCCTGCTGTCGGCGCTGTCGTTGGCCGATGCGCGGTTGTTCGATGCGGCCTCGAGCATGGGGGCCGGACCGTGGCGAGCCTTCTGCAGCATCACCTGGCCGTCCACGCGCCAGGCCGTGTTTGCCGCGTTCTGCCTGGTGTTCACCCTGACCATCACCGATTTCGGCGTACCGGTAGTCGTCGGTGGCGACTATCAGGTACTGGCGCTGGAAGCCTACAAGGCCGTGGTCGGCCAGCAACAGTTCGGACGCGGCGCGCTGATCGGCATGGTCCTGCTGGTGCCGGCGCTGCTCAGTTTCAGTGTCGATGCCTGGCTGCGCCGCCGACAGGGCGAGACGATGAGCGGGCGCGCCCAGGTGTTCGAGCCAAAGCCGTCGCGCCGTCGCGATGCCTGCTTTCTTGCCGTCGTAGTGCTGGTGTGTTCGGCGCTGTTGGCGGTGATCGGCATGGCGGTGTATTCGTCGCTGGTGACCTTCTGGCCCTACAACCTGACGCTGTCGTTCAAGCACTATCTGTTCGACGACACCGCCGGTGGCGGCTGGCTGGCCTACCGCAACAGCGTGACCATGGCCCTGTGCAGCGCGGTGATCGGCAGCGCAGTGATCTTCACCGGCGCCTACCTGATGGAAAAGACTCAAGGCCTGCGGTTGCTCAACCAGGCCCTGCGTCTGCTCAGTTTCGTGCCGATGGCCGTGCCCGGGCTCGTGCTGGGCCTGGGCTACGTGTTCTTCTTCAACCTCAGCGGCAACCCCTTGCATGTGCTCTACGGCAGCATGGCGCTGCTGGTGGTGTGCACCATCGCCCACTACCTGACCACGGCGCAGATGACCGCCAGCACCGCACTGCGCCAACTCGACGCAGAGTTCGAGGCGGCTGCACTGTCGCTCAAGGCGCCGCTGTACCGCCATTACCTGCGCGTCACCGTACCGATCTGCCTGCCGGCGCTGCTGGATATCCTGCGCTACCTGTTCGTCTCCGGGATGACCACGGTGTCGGCGGCGATCTTCCTCTACAGCCCCGACACCATCCTGGCCGCCGTCGCGGTGCTGAACATGGACGATGCCGGCAACGTCGGCGGTGCCGCCGCCATGTCCACCTTGATCCTGCTCACCAGCGCCGCCGCCTCCCTGTTGCTGGCGGGGGCCTCGCGCGGGCTGCTGCGCCGCTCCCAGGCCTGGCGCCAGCGCGCCGGCAAACCCTGACCCGACTGCCCACTCCAAAGGAACCGCATCATGTTCAAGCCACTTGCCCTTGCCGCTGCTGTATCCGCCGTGTTCAGCCTGCAGGCCTCGGCGGCCAGCACCCAGCTTACCGTCTACACAGCCCTTGAGGCCGAGCAGCTCAAGAGCTACAAGCAGGCCTTCGAGAAAGCCAACCCGGATATCGAGATCAAGTGGGTACGCGATTCCACCGGCATCATCACCGCCAAGCTGCTGGCCGAGAAAGACCGCCCACAGGCGGATGCCGTATGGGGCCTGGCCGCTTCGAGCCTGGCCATCCTCGACCAGAACGGCATGCTCGAGGCTTATGCGCCGAAGGACCTGGGCAAGATTTCGCCGAACTACCGTGACGCCGCCAACCCGCCAGCCTGGGTCGGCATGGACGTGTGGGCCGCCACCATCTGCTTCAACACCATCGAGGCCGAAAAGCAGGGGCTGAGCAAGCCGGTGAGCTGGCAGGACCTGACCAAGCCCGAGTACAAAGGCAAGATCGTCATGCCCAACCCGGCTTCGTCCGGCACCGGTTTCCTGGATGTCAGCGCCTGGCTGCAGACCTTCGGCGAACCCCAGGGCTGGGCCTACATGGATGCCCTGCACCAGAACATCGGCCAGTACGTGCATTCCGGCTCCAAGCCATGCAAGTTGGCGGCAGCGGGTGAGTTCCCGATTGGCATCTCCTTCGAGTACCCGGCCGTGCAGCTCAAGCGCCAGGGCGCACCGCTGGACATCGTGCTGCCCAAGGAAGGGCTAGGCTGGGAAATCGAAGCCACTGCAGTGATCAAGGGTACGCCCAAGGCCGATGCGGCACGTCGCCTGGCCGACTTTTCCGCGAGCCCGGCGGCGATGGCGTTGTACAAGGACAACTTCGCCGTGCTCGCCGCTCCGGGCATTGCCAAGCCGCAGACCGAGCTGCCGGCCGACTACGAGCAACGCCTGATCAAGAACGATTTCGCCTGGGCGTCGAAGCACCGCGACGAGATCCTGGCCGAATGGCGCAAGCGCTATGACGGCAAGTCGGAGAAGGTCGCGCAGTAAGTGAAACCGCGTGGCACAGGCCTTTCCTCACCTCACCAGGACGCTACCGTGACGCCCACTCCAGCCCAGATCATCGACAACACCTTCGCCTTGTACGAGCGCCACGGCGCCGACGACTACATTGGCGAAGCCATCACCCAGATCGAGCACATGTCCCAGGCTGCGGAGCTGGCCATGGCCGAAGGCTTCGACGACGAGGTAGTGCTCGCTGCGTTCTTCCACGACATCGGCCACCTGTGTGGCGGCGACGCCAGCATGGGCGGCTATGGCGTGGTCAGCCATGAGCGCATCGGCGCCGAGTACTTGCGCCGTTGCGGTTTCGGCGAGCGCATGGCGCGACTGGTGGAGTTCCACGTGGAAGCCAAGCGCTACCTGACCTTGCGCAAGCCCGGCTATTACGAGCGGCTGAGTGAAGCGAGCCGGCGCACCCTGGGTTACCAGGGCGGTGTGATGAGCGATGCCGAGGCCGACGCCTTCGAGCGCGACCCGCTGTTTGCGGTGAGCCTGCGCATGCGCGAGTGGGACGAGATGGCCAAGGAGGTCGGGGTGCCGGTGCTGGACATGGCGATGCTGAAGGCGAAGGCGCTGGCGCTGATCTGAGGTTTGCGGCATCACATCTGTGATACCAACGTCTCGAGCTGTTCCTGGCGCTGCGCCTGGTTTACCCGCGCACCCGGATTGAGCGTCGACCACTGCGGATGCGCGCGGGCCTTGCCCAGCGCTTCCGGCAGCTTTCCCTCGCGCCAGGCCTTCTCATCCAGCTCACCCAGGCGCACCCGGTCCTGCGCCGCATGGCCGCGGCTGTCCAGCGCCAGTATCAGTTGCTGTTGCCGCAGCGCCAGCAGGCGCAGCACGTTGTCGTCCACGGTCAGCTCGCGCTGGCCCTTGAGCTTGCCGAGCAAGCGGGAGCCGTAGTTGCGCGCAGTCTGCAGCGCACCGCCGGCAATCGCTCCTGCCAGCGCGGCAGCGCCAAGGGTCAGGCCGCCGACCAGCAGGTCCACGCCTGCACCCGCCGCCGCGCCGGCCGCGACCCCGCTGCCCAGGCGCACCCCCAGCAGCTTCAGGGTTTCGGGGTTGAACAGATCATCGCCCCAACGGCCGTCGAGCAATGGCAGGTCACCGGCATTGGCGTCCTCACGGCGGAAGGCATAGAGCTTGAGCAGTGCTTCGACACAGCGTTGTTCACGCTGGCGAATGTCCTGGCGCAGCGCCTCGACGGCCTTGGCTTCGGCGGCAGGCTCGGCCTCGACGCTGCGTCGACAGGCCGCGCAGTCGAGCAGCAGTTCGGCGATCAGGCGCTTGCCGCTGTGCTGACGGGCCAGGCGCTGGGCTTGCTGGTCGTCGATCAAGCGCTGCAGGGCGGGACGCGACTGCTCCAGCAGCAGGGCAAGGCTTTCGTAAAGGCGGCGCTCGCCGTCCTCGGGTGGGGCGACGCTGTCGAAGCGTACCAGCGCGTGCAGGCCCAGGCGGGCCAGGGCGTCGCGCCACTCGGGCTCGCGGTGCTGGCTGCTGGCGACGAAGTTGAGCACCGGCAGCAACGGCCTGCCGCACCCGGCGAGTACTTCCAGCTCGTCGCGGTACTTGGCCAGCACCGGCTCGCGGGCATCGATCACATAGAGTCCGGCATTGCTCGCCTGCAACTGGCGCAGCACCTTGGCCTCCTGCTCGAAACGCTGGCGCGCCTCGCTGCCCTGGAGAAAACGCTCCAGACGGGCCGGGCCGTCGAGGCGTTCGCCGGGGCGCTCCAGGCGCTCCAGATAGTCGAGCAGGGCGATGGCGTCTTCCAGGCCGGGAGTGTCGTACAGCTCCAGCAGCGGTTCGCCGTCCACCGACAGTCGCGCCCCTTCGACATGACGGGTCGTGCTCGGGCGGTGGGACACTTCACCGAAGCCGACATCACGGGTCAGCGTGCGCAGCAGCGAGGTCTTGCCGACGTTGGTGTGGCCGACCACGGCCAGTTTCAGTGGCTCAGTCATGGCCATGCTCCAGCCAGGTCAGGGGCGAGGTGTCGGCATGGGGCAGGCCGAGGCGATCGAGGGCCTCGTGCCAGTCACCCAGGCGATTGGCGTCCAGCGCATGGCCGGGCAGGGCCTGCAGCAGCCAGATGCGGGTGGCGCCGGCGTTACGCGCCAGCTCGGCGAGCAGCGCCAGGCTGCCGCGGTCGGGGGAGCGATGGGGGTCGCAGGCGATCGCCAGGCGTGCCGGCGGGAAGCGGCTGAGCTGTTCGAGCAACCTGTTGCGCGATTCGCGGCTGTCGAGCATGCCGGCGTCGGTTACCGAGCGCGGCAGTGCCGGCGGCCAGGCGCGCTGGTCATCCAGCTCCAGGCCCACCAGCAGGGCGCCGCTGCTGCCGGACTCCAGTTGACCGGCCTCGAATTGTGGCAACTGCTCGGGCGCGGCGTCCTGTACGCCAATACGCTCGCTGCGGGGCATCAGTGCTTCGCGCAAGTGCGCGTAGCCCGGCAGGCTGAGGTCCAGGGCGAGTTGTCCGCGACCCTGGCGCCAGCGCCACAGGCACAGGGCGGCCAGCAGCAGGCGCGGCAGCAGGCCGTACACCAGCACCACGCCGAGCAGCCAACTGGCCCAGGCCTGGCGGGCGATGTCCAGGCTCGGCAGGGTGGCGCCGCTGGCGCGGATCATGTTTTCGTCGGGAACGCTGAAACCGAGCAGCGAGGGCAGGGCGCCGAGGGCGTTGGTCAGGGCGATGAAGGGTTCGGCTGCGAGCAGGGTGGTTTCCCAGACGAAGCCGTAGCGCCGGGTTGCCAGCAGTGCCAGCAGCATGCCCAGTGCCGCGCTCATCGCCAGCAGCCACAGGCCATGCACCAGCAGGCCTAGCAGCCAACGGTTGAGGCGCTGGCGCTGCAGCAGCACCAGCAAGGCCGGCGCCAGGTGCACGGCCTTGGCGTCACGCGCGAAGCGTTCGCTGAGCCACAGCCAGAGCCGGCCCAAGGCCGCGCCCTGCTCGCCCGCGAAGAAGAAGCCCAGGGCCCAGCCGGCCAGCAACACCAGGTTCAGGCCCAGCAGGCTACCCAGCGCCCAGAACACATTCACCGGGCGCTGGCCGTCGCCCAGCGCTGCCAGGCCAAGCCCGGCACCGCTGAGCGCGGCGATGATCATCAGCGCCAGCAGCGCCAGGCGGGCGCCCTGTTTCCAGTGGCGCAGGGCCTGGGCCATGCCGTCACGTTCGGCCAGCCACAACGCGCGGTGCTCGATGCGTGCCGCCAGGTCGCCGCCCTGCTGACGGGCGCGGCGGTTGGCCTCCTGGTCCTCCAGGGGCCCGGCGTGTTCCTCGCGCAGGCGTACCGCTTCGGCGAGCCAGCGTTTGTCCAGTTCGGTCGGTGCAGTCACAAGGTCTTCCATTGCACGGGTCGAGGCCCAAGCATAACCCACGTGCCGGGTGCTATCCTCGCCGGCATGAATACATCACTCCCTCTCAGCCTGATCGCGGCGCTCGCCGAGAACCGTGTGATCGGCATCGACAACTCCATGCCCTGGCACCTGCCGGGGGACTTCAAGTATTTCAAGGCCACCACCCTGGGCAAGCCGATCATCATGGGGCGCAAGACCTGGGACTCGCTCGGGCGGCCGCTGCCCGGGCGCCTGAACATCGTCGTCAGCCGAAAGCCTGGATTGACGCTGGCGGGCGCCGAGGTGTTTGCCTCGCTGGAGGCGGCGCTGGTGCGGGCCGAACAGTGGGCACGGGAGCAGGGTGTCGATGAACTGATGCTGATCGGCGGCGCGCAGCTCTACGGGCAGGCGCTGGAGAAGGGGCTGGTGAGCCGGATGTACCTGACGCGTGTCGAGCTGGCGCCTGAAGGGGATGCCTGGTTTCCGGCGTTCGACGCGGCGCAGTGGACGCTGGCATCGACCGAGCGGCAGGTCGAGGAAGGCAAGCCGGTCTATCACTTCGAGGTGTGGAACAAGCGCTAGGGCTTTTCCTGTGGAAGCGGGTTCGTCCGCTCCCACAGGGCAGGTGTTGCTCAGGAGTGGCTCAGCTCGGCATGTTCATCCCCGGCCAGCACCTGCTGGTCGGTCTGCTTGAGCAGTTGGCTGGTGACCACACCTGCGGTCATCGAACCGTTCACGTTCAACGCGGTACGGCCCATGTCGATCAGCGGCTCGACCGAAATCAGCAGCGCCACCAGCTCGACCGGCAGGCCCATGGCCGGCAGCACGATCAGCGCGGCGAAGGTCGCGCCGCCACCGACCCCGGCAACCCCGGCCGAGCTCAGGGTGACGATGGCCACCAGGGTGGCGATCCACAGCGGGTCGAAAGTATCGATGCCCACGGCCGGGGCTACCATCACTGCCAGCATCGCCGGGTACAGGCCGGCGCAGCCGTTCTGGCCGATGGTCGCGCCGAACGAGGCGCTGAAGCTGGCGATCGACTGCGGCACGCCCAGACGGCGGGTCTGCGCCTCGATGTTCAGCGGGATGCTGGCAGCGCTGGAGCGGCTGGTGAAGGCAAAGGTCAGCACTGGCCAGACCTTGCGGAAGAAGCGCAGCGGGCTGACGCCAGTGATTGCCAGGATCACTCCGTGCACCACGAACATCAGCCCCAGGCCGATGTACGACACCACCACGAAGCTGCCCAGCTTGAGGATGTCGTCGAGGTTCGAGCTGGCCACCACCTTGGTCATCAGCGCGAGCACGCCATAGGGCGTGAGCTTCATCACCAGGCGCACCAGGCGCATCACCCAGGCCTGCAGCACGTCGATGGCCGACAGGGCACGTTCGCCCTTGTCCTTGTCGTCCTTGATCAACTGCAGCGCAGCCAGGCCGACGAACACGGCGAAGATCACCACGCTGATGATCGAGGTCGGCTTGGCACGCGCCAGGTCGCCCACCGGGTTGCTGGGGATGAACGACAGCAGCAGTTGCGGGATGTTGAGGTCGGCGACCTTGCCCGCATAGTCGCTGTGGATGGTCTGCAGGCGCGCGGTTTCCTGCACGCCGGCCACCAGGCCCTCGGCGCTGAGACCGAACAGGTTGGTCAGGGCGACGCCGATGAGCGCGGCGATGGCGGTGGTCAGCAGCAGGGTGCCAATGCTCAGCACGCTGATCCGGCCCAGCGCCGAGGCATTGTGCAGGCGTGCCACCGCGCTGAGGATCGAGGCGAAGATCAGCGGCATGACGATCATCTGCAACAGCCCGACATAGCCGTTGCCGACCAGATCGAGCCAGCCGATGGTGGCCTTGAGCACCGGATGACCGGCGCCGTACAGCGTGTGCAGCACCAGGCCGAACAGCACGCCCAGTACCAGGCCGAGCAGGACCTTCTTGGCCAGGCTCCAGTCGGTACGGCGGGTTTGCGCCAGGCCCAGCAGCAGGGCCAGGAACGCCAGCAGGTTGAGGGAAAGCGGCAGGTTCATTGAAGCTCCGTGAAGCATGAATAGGGATCGCTTCTGTGAGCGATTGCGAACTGAAATGCTAACAGTCTGAAAACAAACGAATTTATACCTAAGAGTAATTTAGATAGTCGTTAATGGAATAACGCCCTGTCGCGATTGGCAATGAACATGCCGTTTCGGACTGTTTCGGCGTCGGTCGCAGACGCTTGTCTGTCATCGATGCGGTCTAGGCTTCAGCGGCCACGTCTCTGGAGAACGCACATGATGTCTGCTCCGAAACTCCTCGCCGGCGGTCTCGCCCTGTTGCTCAGCGCCAGCACCTGGGCCGCCACCGAGCTCAAGCACTGGCCCGCCGAGGCTGCCAGACAGCTCGACACGATGATCGCTGCCAACGCCAACAAAGGTAACTACGCGGTGTTCGACATGGACAACACCAGCTACCGCTACGACCTCGAGGAAGCGCTGCTGCCGTTCATGGAGAACAAGGGGCTGCTGACCCGCGACAAGCTCGATCCTTCGCTGAAGCTGATCCCGTTCAAGGATACCGCCGAGCACAAGGAGAGCCTGTTCAGTTACTACTATCGCTTGTGCGAGATCGACGACATGGTCTGCTACCCCTGGGTGGCGCAGGTGTTTTCCGGTTTCACGCTCAAGGAGCTGAAGGTCCAGGTCGATGAGCTGATGGCCTCGAACAAGCCGGTCCCCAGCACCTACTTCGAAGGCGATCAGGTCAAGACTATCGAGGTGCAGCCGCCGAAGGTCTTCACCGGCCAGGCCGAGCTGTACAACAAGCTGATGGAGAACGGCATCGAGGTGTATGTGATCTCGGCCGCTTCCGAGGAGCTGGTACGCATGGTCGCGTCCGATCCCAGGTATGGCTACAACGTCAAGCCGCAGAACGTGATCGGCGTCAGCCTGCTGCTCAAGGACCGCGCCAGCGGCGCGCTGACCACGGCACGCAAGCAGATCAGCGAAGGCCACTATGATGCCAAGGCCAACGAGGGCCTGGAGTTGACGCCCTATCTGTGGACACCCGCCACCTGGATGGCCGGCAAGCAGGCGGCCATCCTGACCTATATCGATGAGTGGAAGCGGCCGGTGCTGGTCGGTGGCGATACGCCAACCAGCGATGGCTACATGCAGTTTCATGGCGTCGATGTGGGCAAGGGCGGCATCCACCTGTGGATAAACCGCAAGGCCAAGTACATGGATCAGTTGAACGGCATGATCGCCAAGCATGCGGCGGCGCAGGCGAAGGAAGGGCTGCCGGTGACGGCGGACAAGAACTGGGTGATCGTGACGCCGGAGCAGATCCAGTAAGCGTTGTAGCGCCTATGCCGGCCTCTTCGCGGGTAAACCCGCTCCCACAGATACTGCGCAGGCCTTGAAGGCTATGAGACCGCTGTGGGAGCGGGTTCACCCGCGAAAGGGCCGGCACAGGCATAAAAAAACCGGCGCCCAAGGCGCCGGTTCTGCTTGCATCCTCTCAGAGCCTCACAGCCCTTCGAGCATCTCCTTGTTGCGCACGGCACCCTTGTCGGCGCTGGTCGCCAGCAGGGCGTAGGCCTTCAGTGCGGTGGTCACCTTGCGTGGACGCACTTCGGCAGGCTTCCAGCCTTTCTTGTCCTGCTCGATACGGCGTGCGGCCAGCTCTTCGTCGCTCACCAGCAGGTTGATCGAACGGTTCGGAATGTCGATCAGCACTTTGTCACCATCCTTGACCAGGCCGATGGCGCCGCCCGAGGCCGCTTCCGGCGAGGCGTGACCGATCGACAGGCCCGAGGTGCCGCCGGAGAAGCGACCGTCGGTAAGCAGGGCGCAGGCCTTGCCCAGGCCCTTGGACTTCAGGTACGAGGTCGGGTAGAGCATCTCTTGCATGCCCGGGCCGCCTTTCGGGCCTTCGTAGCGGATGATCACGATGTCACCGGCCTTCACTTCGTCGGCGAGGATGCCGCGCACGGCGCTGTCCTGGCTTTCGAAGATCTTCGCGGTGCCTTCGAACACGTGGATCGACTCGTCGACGCCGGCGGTCTTGACCACGCAGCCGTCCAGGGCGATGTTGCCGTACAGCACGGCCAGGCCGCCCTCCTGCGAGTAGGCATGTTCGAAGCTGCGGATGCAGCCGTTTTCGCGGTCGTCGTCGAGGGTTTCCCAGCGGGTCGACTGGCTGAAGGCGGTCTGCGTGGGAATGCCGGCCGGGCCTGCCTTGAAGAAGGTGTGCACGGCTTCGTCATCGGTCTGGGTGATATCCCACTTGGCGATGGCTTCTTCCATGCTGCGGCTGTGCACGGTCGGCAGATCCGTGTGCAGCAGGCCGCCACGGGCCAGCGAGCCGAGGATGCTGAAGATGCCGCCAGCGCGGTGGACGTCTTCCATGTGGTACTTCTGGATGTTCGGCGCCACCTTGCACAGCTGCGGCACCTTGCGCGACAGGCGATCGATGTCGCGCAGGTCGAACGCCACCTCGCCTTCCTGGGCGGCAGCCAGCAGGTGCAGGATGGTGTTGGTCGAGCCGCCCATGGCGATGTCGAGCATCATGGCGTTCTCGAACGCCTTGAAGTTGGCGATGCTGCGCGGCAGCACCGACTCGTCGTTGTCGCCGTAGTAGCGCTTGCACAGCTCGACGATGGTGCGCCCGGCGGTGAGGAACAGCTGCTCACGGTCGGCGTGGGTGGCCAGGGTGGAACCGTTGCCCGGCAGGGCCAGGCCCAGGGCCTCGGTCAGGCAGTTCATCGAGTTGGCGGTGAACATGCCGGAGCACGAACCGCAGGTCGGGCAGGCGCTGCGCTCATATTCGGCGACCTTTTCGTCGGAGGCCGTGGAGTCGGCAGCGATGACCATGGCATCGACCAGGTCCAGGCCGTGGCTGGCCAGCTTGGTCTTGCCGGCTTCCATCGGGCCGCCGGAAACGAAGATCACCGGGATGTTCAGGCGCAGGGCGGCCATCAGCATGCCGGGGGTGATCTTGTCGCAGTTGGAGATGCAGACGATGGCGTCGGCGCAGTGGGCGTTGACCATGTACTCGACGGCGTCGGCGATGATCTCGCGACTCGGCAGCGAATACAGCATGCCGTCGTGGCCCATGGCGATGCCGTCGTCGACGGCGATGGTGTTGAATTCCTTGGCCACGCCACCGGCGCGTTCGATTTCGCGGGCGACCAGTTGGCCCAGGTCCTTCAGGTGCACGTGACCCGGGACGAACTGGGTGAACGAGTTGGCGATGGCGATGATCGGTTTCTTGAAGTCTTCGTCCTTCATCCCGGTGGCGCGCCACAGGGCCCGGGCGCCGGCCATGTTGCGGCCCTGGGTGGAAGTCTTGGAACGATAATCAGGCATGAAGCACTCCTGGCGGCTAAATCAGGTCTCTGGAAAGGGGAGTGAGCTTCTCTTGTCCTTTGCGCCGAAGGCCGGTTGCCGCTGGCACGGATGGGGCCGAAGACAGCGCGGGATCGCCGCGTGCTTGGCCAGAGCTCATAAACCCGCCTGGGGATGTCTGGCGATGAATAGGCCGATTCTACACCGCTGGCGCGGCGAGGGAATGACGATGTGTCTGGACGGTGCTTTTCGTCGTTTTGGCAAGATGGCGTAGGGCATTTCCCAAACACCAGTCCAACGGTGTTTTCCTGCCTTGCCTGCCCCTATCATCCCCGCGCCGCATGTGCGGCTTCACGAGCCAAGCCCTCAATGGACCTTCCCAGTTTCAGTTCATCACGAACCTGCAATCTGGCACTGAGCGCACCGTCGCCAGGGCATCCGGAGGCTTGAGCCCGCGTGGCCGAGGTCTGTGGGCGCCTGCTTCGGCGCCTGGAGAACTTTCATGCAGCACCCGACCGACACCCTCGCCACACCTCTCGATCTGCGCCAGGCGGCCCAGGCCCGGCGTGACCGCTTCCTGCAGCCTGGCCTGTACGATGACGGCAGCGCCGGCGCGCTGATGATCGGCGAATACTCCAGCCTGGACAGCGGCCTGAGCGCGCGCCAGGCCATCGACATGCTGCGGCGCGAAGCCGCCGATGCCGAAACCATCTATCAATCCTACGTACTCGATGGCCAGCGCAACCTGCTGGGCACCCTGTCGCTGCGCGAGCTGATCCTGGCGCCGCCCGACCAGCCGATCGAAGCCATCATGGTGCGCAAGGTGATCTGCGTGACCACCTCGACGCGCCAGGAGGAGGTGGCCCGACTCATTCGCGACCACGACCTGCTCGCCGTACCGGTGCTCGACGAGCTTGGGCGCCTGGTGGGCATCGTCACCTGCGACGAGGCGCTGGACGTGATGGAGGAGGAAGCCACCGAGGACTTTCACAAGGGTGCGTCGATCACCAACCACATCGGCAACCTCAAGGATGCCACCGTTGGCCTGATGTACCGCAAGCGCGTGCTGTGGCTGGTGCTGCTGGTGTTCGGCAACCTGTTTTCCGGCGCAGGCATCGCGGCCTTCGAAGACACCATCGCTGCCCACATCGCCCTGGTGTTCTTCCTCCCGCTGCTGGTCGACAGCGGCGGCAATGCTGGCGCCCAGTCGGCAACCCTGATGGTCCGTGGCCTGGCCACGGGCGAGGTGGTCCTGCGCGATTGGCTGCGCATGCTCACGCGTGAATGCGGGGTGGCGCTGGCACTGGGGGGCACCATGGCGGTGGCGGTGGCATCGCTGGGTGTGCTGCGTGGCGGCCCGGAAATCGCCCTGATCGTGGCCAGCAGCATGCTGGTGATCGTGCTCATCGGCAGCCTGATCGGCATGAGCCTGCCGTTCATGCTCAGTCGGCTCAAGCTCGACCCGGCAACCGCCAGTGGCCCGTTGGTCACCTCGATCGCCGATGTGGTGGGGGTGTTGATCTACTTCGGTATCGCTTCGATGGTGCTGGATATCTGAGACGTCATTGCAGGAGCGCCCGTGCGGGGTGGGCCGTTACCCGGTGCCCATCCATCCGCCTGGTCACTAGTGTGACGGCCTCATACGTTTGCAAAGGAATTGACCCATGCGCCTTTTCCACACCAGGGCGGCTCTCGCCTGGTTGCTGTGCTGCGTTGTCGGCAGCGCTGTTGCCCATGAGGATGGAGCCTACGCTCACGATCACAATGACCCGTTCACCGACAGGAGCCGCTGGATGCAAGCCATCCGCGACGATGTGCGCCTGAGCGAGCTGGCGCTGCCGGGCACCCATGACTCGGCGACCTTCGATGTCAGCGTATTTCCAGTGGTCGATGACATCGTCAGCACCCAGGTACTGAGCTTCGACGAGCAGTTGAAATACGGCATCCGTGTGTTCGACCTGCGTATCCGGCGCACGGGCGGCGCATTTGCGCTGCACCATGGCCCGGTCTACCTGGACAAGATGTTTGGGTCGGCACTGCAGTCGATCCGCGTGTTCCTGCAGGCCAACCCCAGTGAAACCGTGCTGTTCAGAATCAAGGAAGAACACACGCCCGACAGCAATGTCACCCAACGGCTTCCCAAGGTGTTCGACCAGTACATGCAACGGTTCTCTGACGTCTATCTGCGTGAACCGCGAAAAAGCCTGACGCTGGGCGAGGCTCGAGGCAAGTTCGTGGTGTTGTCCAATATCGCCAATCTCAACCCCTATGGGCTGAGCTACAGCAGCTTCGATATCCAGGACGACTCTACCCTGTCGACCAACTGGGACCTGCATGAGAAATACCTCAAGATCAGGCGCCAGATGCACCGGGCTTCGGCTGGCAGCGTGGAGACGTTCTACGTCAACTATCTTTCGGGTAGCGTCGGGTCATTCCCTTACTTCGTCGCCAGTGGCCACTCCAGCCCGGGTACTGCCGCGCCCAGGCTATCCACGGGGCTGCTCGCGCTGGGCGAGTCCGACTGGTATCCGCATTTCCCCCGCACCACGTGCTTGGGGAAGCTGTGCACCATTTCCTTTGAAGGTATGAACACCCTGGCGCGGGACGATATCGAGGATCTCAACGGGCCTCAGCCCACGGTCAGGACCGTGGGCATCATCATGGCCGACTTCCCGGGGGATTCGCTGATCGCCAATATCATCGCCAACAACCATCACAAACCGCACGATCTGGGGCTGTAGGCCAGCCCCGGTCGGCGGGTTCAGCTGTTGGGCAACAACCGGCAGGTGATGCTCTTGATGTAGCGGGTTTCGGCGATCGCCGGGTGCACCGGGTGGTCCGGGCCCTGGCCGCCGCGCTCGAGCAGTTGCAGGTTGCGGTCAAGGTGGCGGGCGCTGGTCAGCAGGATGTTGTGCAGGTCGTCTTCGGGTAGATGCATCGAGCACGAGGCACTGACCAGGATGCCGTCCTTGTTCAGCATGCGCATGGCCTGTTCGTTGAGGCGGCGGTAGGCGGCCTCGCCGTTCTTCAGGTCTTTCTTGCGCTTGATGAAGGCGGGTGGGTCGGCAATGATCACGTCGAAGCGTTCTTCGGCGGCCTTGAGCTCGCGCAGCGCTTCGAACACGTCGCCTTCGATGCAGGTCAGCTTCTCGGCGATGCCGTTGAGCGCGGCATTGCGTTCCACGCCATCGAGGGCAAAGCCCGAGGCATCGACGCAGAACACTTCGCTGGCACCGAAGGCACCGGCCTGTACACCCCAGCCACCGATGTAGCTGAACAGGTCGAGCACGCGCTTGCCCTTGACGTAGGGCGCCAGGCGCGCACGGTTCATGCGGTGGTCGTAGAACCAGCCGGTCTTCTGGCCTTCGCGCACGGGCGCTTCGAATTTCACGCCGTTTTCTTCCAGGGCGACCCAGTCCGGCACTTCGCCGTAGACGGTCTCGACATAACGGTCCAGGCCTTCGGCATCGCGTGCGGCCGAATCATTCTTGAACAGGATGCCACTGGGCTTGAGGACCTGCACCAGCGCCGCGATCACTTCGTCCTTGTGGGCTTCCATGGTGGCCGAGGCCAGTTGCACCACGAGGATGTCGAAGAAACGGTCGACCACCAGGCCTGGCAACAGGTCGGAGTCGCCGTAGACCAGGCGGTAGCAGGGCTTGTCGAACAGGCGTTCGCGCAGCGACAGGGCGACGTTCAGGCGGTGCACCAGCAGCGACTTGTCCAGGGGCAGTTTGGCGTCGCGCGACAGCATTCGGGCGCAGATCAGGTTGTTCGGGCTCACCGCCACCACGCCCAGCGGCTTGCCGTTGGCCGCCTCGAGGATCGCCTGCTGCCCGGCCTTGAGGCCTTGCAGCGGTGTCGCGGCAACATCGACTTCGTTGCTGTAGACCCACAGGTGGCCGGCGCGCAGGCGGCGGTCGGCATTGGCTTTGAGGCGAAGGCTGGGCAGGGACATGACGTCGCTCCGGAAAAAAGAGCGGGAGTATACCGCGTTGGCCTGGGGTTCGCTGGCGAGGTGGATGAAGTGTCGGCCTCATCGCGGCAGGATTGCGCCGTACCTGTGGGAGCGGGCTTGCCCCGCGATATGACCACGCGCCTAAAGTAAAACGTCCAGGGAACGATCCAGTGATTGGTGCCCTGCAGGAGTACAGGGTTAGAATCTCCCGTCATTTCCGAGTGTGTACCCATGTCCCAGGAACTTTCCGCCGAACAGATCCAGCAAGCCTTGCAAGGCATCACCATTCCGCCGCAGCCGCAGATCATGGTGGACCTGCAGTTCGAGCAGTACATGCCCGACCCGGACCTGGAAACCATCGCCAAGCTGATAGCGCAGGACCCGGGCCTGGCCGGTGCGCTGCTCAAGCTGGTGAACTCCCCGCATTTCGGCCTGGCCAACAAGATCGGCTCGATCCAGCGCGCCGTGAACCTGCTGGGCAGCCGCTCGATCATCAACCTGATCAATGCCCAGTCGATCAAGGGCGAGATGAGCGACGAGACCATCGTCACCCTCAACCGCTTCTGGGACACCGCCCAGGACGTGGCGATGACCTGCCTGACCCTGGCCAAGCGCACCGGCATCCAGGCGGCGGACGAGGCGTACACCCTCGGGCTGTTCCATGACTGTGGCGTGCCGCTGATGCTCAAGCGCTTCCCCACCTACATGGAGGTGCTCGAAGACGCCTACGCCAAGGCCGGTGAAGAGGTGCGGGTGGTGGATACCGAGAACCGCGCGTTCAATACCAACCATTCGGTGGTCGGTTACTTCACCGCCAAGTCGTGGCGCCTGCCGGAGCACATCAGTGCGGCCATCGCCAATCACCATAACGCCCTGGCGGTGTTCCGCGACGAGTCTTCGCGCAACACCCAGACCCAGCTGAAGAACCTGCTGGCGG
Organism: Pseudomonas sp. FA117; assembly: GCF_057370475.1. Taxonomy (NCBI): domain Bacteria; kingdom Pseudomonadati; phylum Pseudomonadota; class Gammaproteobacteria; order Pseudomonadales; family Pseudomonadaceae; genus Pseudomonas; species Pseudomonas sp. FA117. The sequence goes on along the minus strand of NZ_CM170675.1, from coordinate 5,590,992 downwards.
TGCTGAAGATGGCCGAGCACATCTGTGCCTCCTACCGTGTGCTCGGAAACCAGAGTATCGACCACGAGTGGAACGTGGTCGGGCCGCTGGTGCTGGACTACATCGGCTTGTCGGAGTACGACTTCGAGAGCCTCAAGCAGAACATCCGCGAAATGAGTGGCCATTGATCCATGCCTGAGTTGCCCGAAGTCGAGACTACGCGGCGCGGTATTGCGCCTTATCTGGAAGGCCAGCGGGTCAGCCGCGTGGTGGTGCGTGACCGGCGCCTGCGCTGGCCGATCCCCGAGGATCTGGACGTACGCCTGTCGGGGCAGCGCATCGTCAGCGTCGAGCGACGGGCCAAGTACCTGTTGATCAACGCCGAGGTAGGCACCTTGATCAGCCACCTGGGCATGTCCGGCAACTTGCGCCTGGTCGAGCTCGGGCTGCCGGCGGCCAAGCACGAGCATGTGGACATCGAGCTGGAGTCGGGGCTGATGCTGCGCTACACCGATCCACGCCGATTCGGCGCCATGCTCTGGAGCCAGGACCCGCTCGGTCACGAGCTGCTGGTGCGGCTGGGGCCGGAGCCCCTGACCGACCTGTTCGACGGCGAGCGGCTGTTCCAGCTATCCCGCGGCCGGTCCATGGCGGTGAAGCCGTTCATCATGGATAACGCCGTGGTGGTCGGGGTCGGCAACATCTACGCCACCGAGGCCCTGTTCGCTGCAGGTATCGATCCGCGCCGCGAAGCGGGTGGGATCAGCCGGGCGCGCTATCTGAAGCTGGCGATCGAGATCAAGCGGGTGCTGGCCGCGGCCATCGAGCGTGGTGGTACCACGTTGCGCGATTTCATCGGTGGCGATGGGCAGCCGGGGTACTTCCAGCAGGAACTGTTCGTGTATGGGCGTGGCGGTGAAGCCTGCAAGGTGTGCGGGACCGAACTGCGGGACGTGAAACTGGGGCAGCGCGCGAGCGTGTTCTGCCCGCGCTGCCAGCGCTGAGTGTCTGCGGCCAGTCAGTCCTGCACCGACGCCGCGCCCACGCCGCGTGGATCGCTGGCCGCCTCGAGCGTCCCGTTGCGCTTGTCCCAGTACAGCACCTGCTGGTTCCCATAGTTGCGCTGTACATCCTTGAGCTCATAGCCCCGTGCACGCAGTTCGGCCTTCTGCTGCTCGTCGAAGGTATCGGGCTCGTGCTCGATCACATCCGGCAGGTACTGGTGGTGATAGCGGGGGATCGCCGGCCACTCGCTCACCGGCCGCCCTTCGAGAAAGCCCAGCATCGACAGCAGCACCATGCTCGGAATCCGGCTGCCGCCGGGCGTGCCGAAGCTGGCGAACTGTGACGGGCTTTCGATGAAGCTCGGGCTCATGCTCGAAAGCGGGCGCTTGCCTGCGGCCACCGCGTTGGCCTGGCTGCCGGCCAGGCCGTAGCTGTTGCTGCCCGTGGGGTCGGCGGCAAAGTCGTCCATCTCGTTGTTCAGTACTACGCCGCTGCCCGGTACGGTAAAGGCGGCGCCGAACGGCAGGTTGACCGACAAGGTGGCCGACACCGCATTGCCGGCGGCATCGATCACCGTGAAATGGGTGGTGTGATCACCCTCACGCCAGGCGGGAGCGGGTGGCAGGGCGCTGCTGGGGGTGGCGGCGTGGACATCGATGCTGTCGGCAAGGCTCGTCAGGTAGTGGCGCGCCAGCAGGCGATTGATCGGGTTGGCGACGTAGTCGGGGTCGCCCAGCAGGCCGCGGTCGCGGTAGGCGCGACGCAGGACTTCCACCACATAATGGCTGCGCTGCACCGGTTCGGCGCTCTGCCAGGGCAGGCGCTGGAGCATCGCCAGGCTCTGCGCCAGGGCTACGCCGCCGGCGGATGGCGGCGGGCTGCTGATCAGTTCGCGCTGGTCCGCCAGCGCATAGCGCAACGGCTCGCGCCAGGCGGTGCGGTAGCCTGCCAGGTCATCGAGGGTCCAGATACCACCAGAGCGGCGCACGCCCTCGACCAGCCTGCGGCCCACTGCGCCACGGTAGAAGCCGTCCCGTCCCTGGTCTGCCAGCGCTTGCAGCGTGGCGGCCAGTTCTGGCTGACGGATCACGGTGCCGAGCGCGGGCACCTGATCGTTGCGCAGGAACAAGCGCGCGCTTTCGGGGTCGTCACGCAGTGCGCCCAGGCGCATGGTTGCGCGGTCGCGGTAGATGCGGTCGACGGCAAAGCCCTGGTTGGCGAGACGGATGGCTGGCGCGAGGCTGTCTTTGAGCGGCAGCTTGCCGTGGGTCGCTGCCAGTTCGGCCAGGGCCTGGGGCAGGCCGGGGATGGCGGCAGCCAACGGACCATTGACCGACAGGCCTGCACGAACCTTGCCGTGCTCCAGGTACATGTCCGGGCGAGCGGCGCCAGGGGCGCGCTCGCGGGCATCGAGGAAGCGGTAGCGTGCAGGCTCGCCGTGCTCGCGCAACAGGAAGAAACCGCCACCGCCCAGGCCCGAGCCATAGGGCTCGACCACCGCCAGTGCAGCGCTGATGGCGATGGCCGCATCGAACGCATTGCCGCCTTGCTGCAGAACCTGTCGCGCCGCTGCCGTGGCGTCGGCGTGGGGGCTGGCGATGGCAGCGCGCCCAGGGCCATCTGCCAGGGCGGCGCTGGCCAGCAGCGCCAGGGTGGCGCCGACGACTGCGCGGCGAATCGCGGCGACGAACGGCATCAGGCCTTGCCGGTGATCCGGCGGTACTTGGCCATCAGCTCGTCTTCGGTTTCCGGGTGGGCTTCATCCAGGGGGATGCAGTCGACCGGGCAAACCTGCTGGCACTGGGGTTCGTCGTAGTGGCCCACGCACTGGGTGCAGAGGTTGGGGTCGATCACGTAGATCTCTTCGCCTTGCGAGATGGCGGCGTTCGGGCACTCGGGTTCGCAGACGTCGCAGTTGATGCAATCGTCGGTGATGATCAGGGACATTGGGACTCCGGCCGGGGCTCGGCGCCCGGGCATGTATCAAAGCAATGGGCACAATTGTGCCGCATTAACGCCCGCAGTGCACGCGGGCGCGATGGCTTTGTACGACGCAGGCCGGGCGGAGCCTCGTCGTACAAGGCCCGCATCAGGCCGCGATCACTTCTTGAAGCGTTCGGTCAGCGCTGCCGCCACCGCTGGGTGGACGAACTTGGTGATGTCGCCGCCCAGGGCCGCGATTTCCCGGACCAAGGTCGAGGAAATGAACGAGTAGCGCTCCGAGGGGGTGAGGAACAGGCTCTCGACGTCCGGTGCCAGCTGGCGGTTCATGTTCGCCAGCTGGAACTCGTACTCGAAGTCGGACACCGCACGCAGGCCGCGCAGCAGCACGTTGGCGCCCTGATCCTTGGCGAAGTGCGCCAGCAGGGAGGAGAAGCCGATGACTTCGACATTGGGCAGGTGCTTGGTGACCTCGCGGGCCAGCTCGACCCGTTGCTCCAGCGGGAACAGGGGGTTTTTCTTGGGGCTGGCCGCCACGGCGATGATCACGTGATCGAACAGGCGCGAGGCGCGCTCGACCAGATCGCCATGGCCTTTGGTAATGGGGTCGAAAGTGCCCGGGTACAACACTCGGTTCATCGCGTCATCCTGGCTGGAGTGCGTTGGGGAGTCGGATGGTAGCGCAGCGACTGCTGCCCGGCCAAGTCATGCGGCCGGATGAAGGCACTATAGACAGCATGGCTATTGGCTGTCATGCCCCCTCTGCGTTCAGCGGATGAACAGCCGCTGTACCAGGCGCTGCAGGGCTTTGCCGTAGGGTGGATAGATCAGCCGGGCGGTATTGAGCCGCTGCTTGGCCAGTACTGCCTTGGCCTTGCTGAAGGTCAGGAAGCCTTCGCGACCGTGGTAGTGCCCCATGCCCGAGGGGCCGATGCCGCCGAAAGGCAGGTCGTCCTGGGCGACATGCAGCAGGGTATCGTTCAGGCAGACGCCCCCGGAATGGGTGTGCTGCAGCACGTGCGCCTGCTGGCTGCGGTCATAGCCGAAGTAATACAGGGCGAGAGGGCGGGGGCGCCGGTTGATGTAGGCCACGGCCTCGTCCAGGTGGTCGTAGGGCACCAGCGGCAGCAGTGGGCCGAAGATCTCGTCCTGCATCACGAGCATGTCGTCGTTCACCTCCAGCAGCAGGTGCGGCGGCAGCCGGCGGCCCTGGCGCGGCTCGTGGGGGTACAGGTCGAGCACCCGCGCGCCTTTGTCGCGGGCGTCCTGCAGCAGGTGCTCGAGGCGCTGCAGTTGGCGGGAGTTGATGATCGCGCTGTAGTCGCGGTTGCCGGCAATGTGCGGGAAGAAGCGCTGCACGGCCTCTCGATAGGCCTGAGCGAAGGCTTCCAGGCGTTGGCGCGGGACCAGCACGTAGTCGGGAGCTACGCAGGTCTGCCCGGCATTGAGGGTCTTGCCGAAGGCGATGCGCTCGGCGGCGCTGGCCAGCGGCACGTCTGGCGAAACGATGGCTGGCGACTTGCCGCCCAGTTCGAGCGTCACCGGCGTCAGGTTGTGCGCTGCGGCCAGCATGACCTGGCGTCCGATGCTGGTGGCACCGGTGAACAGCAGGTGATCGAAGGGCAGGCGGGCGAAGGCCTGGCCGACCTCGACCTCGCCCAGCACGACGCAGACCAGGTCGGCGGGGAACACCTGTTCGAGCAGTTGCTTCAGGGCCGCACCGGCGCATGGGGTGGCCTCGCTGAGCTTGAGCATGACCCGGTTGCCCGCGGCCAGGGCGCCGGTCAAGGGGCCGATGGCCAGGAACAGCGGGTAGTTCCACGGCACGATGATACCCACGACTCCCAGCGGCTGCGGCACTACCCGCGCACTGGCCGGCTGGAAGGCCAGGCCGACGCGGCGTCGGTCGGCTTTCATCCAGCGCCTTACGTGACGTTCGGCATGGCGCAGCCCCTGCACCGAGGGCAGCAGTTCGGCCAGCAGGGTTTCGTCGGCGCTGCGCCCACCGAAGTCGGCGTCGATGGCCTCGACCAGCTGCTGCTGGTTCGCTACAAGCGCTTCGCGCAGGCTCTTGAGCCATTGGATGCGCTGGGCGGCCGCAGGCATGGGGTTGGCCGCAAAGGCCTGGCGCTGCTCGGCGAACAACCGCCCGAGAACGAGGTCGGATGGCTCGACAGGTGTGGTGATGGACGAAGGCATGACAGCTCCGCGCAGTGGGGCAGGTTGTCGAGCTTATACTCTAATCGGCCTCGATCTGTGAACGCTGCAGGGTGCAACGCCTGCGGAATAAACCGTAAGATGGTTCGTCATCCGAAGCCCGCAGACCTGGATACCAGCATGGCCCCGCGCATGAAAACCCGTGAGCGCATCGTGCAAAACAGCCTCGAGCTGTTCAACCTGCAAGGCGAGCGCAGTGTGAGCACCAATCACATTGCCGCGTTCATGGAAATTTCCCCCGGCAACCTCTACTACCACTTCCCCAACAAGCAGGCGATCATCGCCGTGCTGTTCAGCCAGTACGAAACGCTGGTGGACAGCTTCCTGCGCCCGCCCCAGGGTCGTGCGGCCACCGTCGAGGACAAACGTTTCTACCTCAAGGAACTGCTCGCGGCGATGTGGAACTACCGTTTCCTGCATCGCGACCTCGAACACCTGCTCGAGAGCGATCCGGAACTGGCTGCGCGCTATCGGCGTTTTTCCCAGCGCTGCCTGCAGCAGGGCCAGGCGATCTATCGCGGGTTCGTCGATGCGGGCATCCTCGACATGCTGCCGGCGCAGATCGAATCGCTGACCATCAACGCCTGGATCGTGCTGACGTCCTGGGTGCGGTTTCTCAGCACCACCCGCGAGCACTCGGCGCATCTGGGTGAAGAAGCCTTCAAGCGTGGCGTCTACCAGGTGCTGGTGCTCGAGCTGGGGTTCGTCACCGCCGGTTCCCGTGCCGCAGTGGATGCGCTGTGCGACGAATTCCACGTTCCGTTCAATCAGGCCCTGGAACACTGACCCCGGGCTTTCGTGCCATCGATAGGAGATTGTCATGCCCCTTGCGCAACTGATCACCCCGCAGCAACTGGCCGAGCGTCTGGACTCGCCGGGGCTGGTGATCCTCGACTGTCGCTTTGCCCTGGAGGATGTCGACTACGGCCAACGCAGCTATGCCGAAGGGCATATTGCTGGCGCGCATTTCGCTGATCTCGAGCGCGACCTGAGTGGCCCTGTGGTCAAGGGGCAGACCGGGCGACATCCGCTGCCAGACCCGCAGCGCCTGGTCCAACGCCTGCGCGAATGGGGCCTGGACAACGACAGCCAGGTGGTGCTGTACGACGATGGCCCCGGTGCATTCGCCGCCCGTGCCTGGTGGCTGCTGGCCTGGCTGGGCAAGCGCGATGCGGTGTTCATCCTCGACGGCGGCCTCAAGGCCTGGCATGCCGCACACCTGCCGTTGAGCCTGGATCCGCCGGCGCATCGCGAGGGCACTTTCCAGGGCGAAGCGGATGCCAGGCTGCTGATCGACGCCGAGCATCTGGCCAAGCATCTGGACGATACCGCGCTGACCCTGCTCGACGCCCGTGCTCTGCCGCGATTTCGCGGGGAGGTCGAGCCCATCGATCCTGTGGCCGGGCACATTCCAGGGGCACAATGCGCAGCGTTCACCGACAACCTGGGGGCCGACGGACGTTTCCTGTCGGCCGAACAGCTCAGACAGCGTTTTGCCGAGAAGCTGGCCGGGCGAGCCCCCGAACAGTTGGTCGCCTATTGCGGGTCCGGCGTGACTGCCTGCCACAACCTGTTTGCGCTGGCGCTGGCGGGATATCCGCTGGGGCGCTTGTATGCAGGGTCGTGGAGCGAGTGGATCAACGACCCCCGGCACGGCGTCGCTACCGGGGAGTGACAAGGCGGGCCGCTAGCGGCCCTCCACCAGCCACTGCGGAATCCGGCGCTCGAGGTAGTAGCCCGGATTGCGCAGGCTGCCGTCGACAAAGCCGACGTGGCCGCCACGGCGGTGCAGCTCGAAATGCGTCTGCGGCGCCAGCTCCTGTGGCGTCGGCAGGCTGTGGCCGAACACGAAGGGATCGTCCTGGGCGTGGATGATCAGTGTCGGCGTGCGATTCTCCCCCAGGTAATAACGGCTCGATGCACGGCGGTAGTAGTCGTGGGCGTCGCTGAAGCCGTTGAGCGGTGCCGTGACCCGGCCATCGAAATCCCAGAAGGTGCGCAGATTGCGTAGCGGCCCCAGACGCTCCAGCGCCGCCAGCCCCTCGGTGTGGCCCTGGGCCGTGAAGTGCCGCTGCTTTTGCTGCACGTAGGCGAGCATCTCGCGCATGAAGTGCGCCTGGTACACCCTCGAGAAGCCCATGCCGATGCGATCGGCGCATTGATCCAGGCGAAAAGGCACCGAGACCGCCACGGCCGCTTCGAGCTGGCTCGTCGAGCCGCTTTCACCCAGGTACTTCAGCAGCACGTTGCCGCCCAGCGAGTAGCCCACGGCGTAAAGCGGGGCCAGGGGGCGTCGCGCACGCAGGTGGCGGATGGTCTCGGCCAGGTCTTCGCTGGCCCCGGAATGATAGCTGCGGGCGAGCAGGTTGGGCTCGCCCGAGCAGCCCCGCCAGTTCAGCGCGACGCTCGCCCAGCCACGAGCCTGCAGCGCCTGCTGCAGGCCTTTGACATAGGGTGAATCGGACGAGCCTGTCAGGCCGTGCAGCACCAGCACCAGTGGTGTTTCAGCCTGATGCGGGCCGTGCCAGTCGAGGTCGAGGAAGTCGCCATCGGCCAGCCACAGGCGTTCGCGGTTGCGCTGCAGGGCAGGAAGCTTGCGCCACAGCGGGCCCCACAGGGTCTGCAGGTGTGGATTGGACAGCCCCGTGGCGGGGCGGAAGGTGGCGGTGGGACAGGGCATGCTCGGCTGCTCGTGATGTGCGTGCCTAGAGTGCCATGAAACACCGCCCGGGTGGTCTGGCTATTGGTCGGACGGCGGCGTTGGCAGTGTGACCTGCGGGGTGGTCTTGCCGACACTGACCACCACTTGCAGCCCCATGTCGAGCTGTTCTCGAAGTACCTGACGGATCGAATCGGGGCTCTGCTCGCTCAGCCGGTCCATGCAGGTATCGAGATGATCATCCGGCAGGTTCAACGTGCCCTGGTCTGCGATGAGATCGAGCAGTTTGCCGTTTTGTGCCGCCTTGACCAGCAGGCGTACGCCAAGGCTCTGTCTGGCCCGGCGCAGCTCTTCCTCGGTCGGCCCTGTGTCGAGGAGGCCGGCCAGTACCGCCTGCACACGCTCGAGCGAAGCCTCCAGGTGTTGCGAGGCAATGTTCCACTGGATGGCGATCAGGCCGCAGGCGCTGTGCCGCTTGAGCTGAGCGGAAATGCTGTAGACCAGGTCGAGGCGTGTACGCAGCTCGCGCATCAATCTGGAATCGGCGCTGTTGCCGAGGATTTCGCAGGCCAGTTCGAGGGCGATGTAGTGTGGCGAGTCGGCAGGCAGGCTGATGGGCAGTGCGAGCGTGGCGGCGGTGCTCGGGCTGTCGTCCTCCAGGTGCAGGGTTGCCGGGCGCGGGGAGGGTGGGGGCGAAGCCTTGGTGGCCGTCCATCCCTGTGGAAGAGCCTGGCTGATGCTTTCGGCCAGCAATGTGGCATCGGCCCGTGACAGATCGCCGACGAAGGTCATTTCGAGGTTGGTTGCAGCGTAGGCCCTGCCATGGAAAGCCTTCACCTGTTCGATCGTCAGCGCGTCGAGACCCACCTGTGTGCTGTGCAGTACCGCTGCATAGGGGTGATCCGGATACAGGTGGTGATAGACGGCGGTACCTGCACGCACGAAGGCATAGCTCTGCCGCAGGTGCGTATGGCTGGCCAGTTTTTTCTTGATGTCTGGCAGCGCGGCGCTCGGGAAATCGGGTTTGGCGACACGCTCGTTGAGCAAGGCCACCGCGGGCACCAGCAGATGACGCGCACTGGAACTGCGCAGTTTGACGGTCGAGTGCTCCAGTTGCACTTCGCTGCTGATGATGGCACCCAGTTCCTGGAACTTCGCGGCATGTGCAGCGGCGTTCGACCCATTGCTGCCTGTGCCGAGCATATGCAAGGTCAGTGCGGCCAATCCCGAGTGCTGCCGATCCAGCGAGGTGCCAGCATCGAAGCGCAACGCCAGGTCAACGACGGGGAGTTCGCGGCGCTCGACGAGCTTTACGCGGGTACCGTTTTCGGTTCGCCAGGACTGGACGTTGCTTGTCAGTGGGTCGAGCTTGTCCCGGTCCAGCCCTTCGAGGCTGATCAGGCCCGGAGGGTAGAGGAAGGTTGCCGACAGTCTGTCTCTGGTCAGATAGTCGGTCACCACCTGCGTGATGTGTTCGGCGGTTACCGACTCTATCGCCTGGCGTTCATTGTCGAGCAGGGTCGGATCAAGGCCGCAGGCCGCGCATTGGCCGATGAGCGTGGCTTGATGGCTGATGTCGTCCCGGGCGTAGGTCAGGTCCGCGAGCAACTTGGCCTTGGCCCCTTCGAGGACGCCTGTGTCGAGCGACCGCTGGGCAAGGCTGCGAATTTCGTTCAGGACCTTCTCCTGCGCTTGCTCGGGGGAGCCTGCCGCGGGGTCGGTGAAGGCAAAGATGCCCAGGCTCGATTCACCTCTCTTGAAGGGCTCGTACTCGACCCGCAGGCCCTGCAGTACCGACTGCTCGGTCATCAGGCGCCGACGCAACAGAGAATGCTCCCCGCTTCCCAGCAGTTCCGGGAGCAGGCGCAGGGCATAGGCTTGCTCGGTAGTCGCCGCAGTGGCGTGACTGGGCACATCGAAGCTGAGCAGCACCCCTTTCTTCAATCCCCCCAGGTGCAACGATTGCGAGCGATAGGCCCTGGCTCCGCTCCTGGCCGGCGGTGCAGGCTGGGTAACCGTGCCGCTGGCAAGCCTGCCGAAATGGCGCTCGACCCATATTTTCAGTTTGGCCAGGTCGATGGCGCCCACCACCACGAGCGTGGCGTTGTCAGGGTGGTACCAGCCTTGGTGCCAGGCGCGCGCAGCAGAGATGGTCAGGGCGTCCACATCCTGCGCAAGGCCCAGCACAGGCGTGCTGTAGCTGCTGTTGCCATAGGCGAAAGAGCTGTGCAGTTCGAGGGCTCTTGTCACGGAATGGGCTTCTACCTGGGAGCGGTGTTCTGCCTTGACGATCTTGATGACCTTGCTGAAGTCGTCCGGGTCCAACGTTGGGCGGGCAGTGGTATCTGCCAGCGCTTCAAGGGCGACTTCCAGGCGATTGACCGGCAAGGTCAGGGGGAAATAGGTCGCTTCCTGGCTGGTGCGGGCGTTCGGTGCAGCGCCCAGGTCTCTCATCGCAGTCAGATACTCACGCTGTGGCAGCTTGCTGCTGCCATCGAGCAGCAGGTGCTCGAGTGCGTGCGACAGGCCGGTGCTGCCGACGGGTTCATGGCTTGAGCCTACGTGATACCACAATTGCACGCTTGCCAGCGGCGCACGCCGGTCTTCGCGCAGAAAGACCTGCAAGCCGTTGGCTAGCTTGAATTGCTGGAGTGGAGGCTGGGGTGGGGAGGATTGCAATGGCATGAGCCGGGCTCCTGAGAAGGACGGAGCATGCAATCTCTCCCGTTCCCGAGAGCCTCTGGCGGTAGCGGGTTAGGTACTTTCCCGCGCAGGGGAGGGTTGAACGGAGTGGCGCTGCCAGAGTGCGTAATGGACCTGCCCGGTCTTCTTTTCCCGGTGCAGGCGCCAGTTGCCGGGCATGGGCAGTGTGGACGGCGCCGCTTCGCTTTCGGTGTAGACCCACGCCTGCTCGCGCAGCCACTGGTGTTCTTCCAGCAGGTTGCAGGCCTTGGCCAGCAGGTCTTGATGGAAGGGCGGGTCGAGGAACACGACGTCGAACTGTTGCTTGGCCGGGCCGCCAAGATAGCGCAGGGCGTCGGTCTGCAGGATCTGCCCACGTGGGCAGCGCAGCAGCTCGAGGTTGTGCTTGAGGTTGGCAATGGCCGCAGGGTTGCTGTCGAGCGCCACGGCATCTTCTGCCCCGCGCGACAGGGCTTCGAGCACCAGGGCACCACTGCCGGTGAAGGCGTCCAGCACTCGGGCGCCCTCGATATGCGGGGCGAGCCAGTTGAACAGGGTTTCACGCACGCGATCAGGGGTCGGACGCAGGCCTTCGCCTTCCGGCACCGCCAGGCGACGGCTGCGCCAGTCGCCGGCGATGATGCGCAGGTGGCCAGCCCCCTTGCTGTGGGGCTGGGCGGGGTTTGACGGTCTTGCCATCAGTGCTCCGGTACGCCGAGCGGCTGCTCGGACGGTTTGTCTGTGGGCGGTGGAAGGGGTTTCTGCGGCACGCTCGGGCCAGCAGTGACGATCACCAGCCTGTCCACCGCCAGGTGCTTGTTCATGGCTGCCTTGACCTGCTCGACAGTCAGCGCCTGGGACTGCTGCATGAAGTCTTCGAGCCAGGTCAGCGGCAGGTTGTAGAAACCGATCGCGCCCAGTTGGCCGACGATGCTCGCATTGCTGGCGTTGGATAGCGGGAAGCTGCCGGCCAGCTCGCGCTTGGCATCGTCCAGTTCCTGCTGGGTCGGGCCGTTCTTCAGGTAGTCGGCGAGAATATCCTGGACCAGCTTGAGCGTGCCTTCGCTGAGCTCCGCGCGGGTCTGCAGGTTGATCATGAACGGACCGCGCACCTGCATCGGGCTGAACACCGAGTACACGCCGTAGGTGAGACCGCGCTTCTCGCGTACTTCGCTCATCAGGCGGGTACCAAAGGCACCGCCGCCGAGGATCTGGTTGCCCAGCGACAACGCCGGCCAGTCAGGATCCTGGCGGGTGATGCCCAGCTCGGCGAGCATCAGGTGGGTCTGCTTGGACGGGAAGTCGATATGGGTGACGCCGGGCTTGGGCGCTGCCGGTTCGCCAGGGCTGGCCAGTGCCGGGCCCTTGGGCAGGCTGGCGGAGAGCTGTGCGGCAATCGCTTCGGCGTCGCTGCGGCTGAGGTCGCCGACCAGGGCGATCACTGCATTGCCGGCGGCGTAGGCCTTGGCGTGGAAGTCGCGCAGTTGTGCCTGGGTGATGCCTGGGATGCTCTCGGCGGTGCCGTCGCTGGGGTGTGCGTAAGGGTGGCTGCCGTAGAGGTTGGCGAACAGCGCCTTGCCGGCCAGCTTGCCGGGGTTCTGCTTCTCGTACTCGAAGCCGGCCAGCAGCTGGTTCTTGATGCGCTTGAGGGCATCGTCCGGGAAGGTGGGCTTGCCGACCACCTCGGCGAACAGCTTCAACGCCGGGTCGCGCTTGTCCGGGGCGCTCAGGCTGCGCAGGGTGGTCACGGCCATGTCGCGGTAGGAGCCGTTGCCGAAGTCGGCGCCGAGCCCTTCGAAGCCCTGGGCGATGGCGGTCACGTCCTTGCCGGCCACACCCTCGTTGAGCATGGCGTTGGTCAGGGTGGCGAGGCCTGCGACCTGGCCATCCTGGCTGCTGCCGGCGGCAAAGGTGACGCGCAGGTCGAACATCGGCAGCTCGCGGGCTTCGACGAAGAGCACGCGGGCACCTTCGGCGGTGGTCCAGTTCTGGATGTTCAGTTGGCGCCGACTGGGCGCCTTGCCGTCGAGTTCGGCCAGCGATTGCAGGGTGTTGGCCGGGCGGGCGGCGTTGTCGGCCGGTTTGCCGGCGGCGTTGTCCGATTGCGCCGGGCGTGCCAGCAGCAGGGCCAGGGCCACCACCGCGACGAGGATGCCGAGGCCGAACAGGGTGTAGCGGGGGGCGCTGCGATCACTCATGAGCGGACTCCTCGGGCAGTACGTGGGCAACGCTCAGGCGTTCGCGGGTGAAGTAGGTGCGCGCGGCGTCCTGGATGTCCTGCGGGGTGACGCGCTTGAGGTCGTCCAGCTCGCTGTCGATCAGCTTCCACGAAAGACCCACGGTTTCCAGCTGGCCGATGGTGGTGGCCTGGCTGCTGATCGAGTCACGGTCGAAGACCAGGCCGGCGATGACCTGGGCGCGCACGCGTTCCAGTTCCTCGGCGGTGGGCGGGGTGGTCTTGAGTTCGTCGAGCAGTTGCCAGACGCCCTTCTCGACGTCGGCGAGGGTTTTCTGCTTCTGCACGTTAGGGGTGGCGGAGATCAGGAACAGGCTGTCGCCGCGGGTGAAGGCGTTGTAGCTGCTCGAGGCGCCGGCGACCAGCTCCTGGCCGCGCTCCAGGCGCGCCGGCATGCGTGCACTGTAGCCGCCGTCGAGCAGGGCCGAGATCAGGCGCAGGGCCTGGGCGCTGCGCGGGTCCTTGGCGGTGGCCAGGCCCGGGACGTTGAAGCCGTAGATCAGGCTGGGCAGCTGGGTGCGCACGTGCAGGGTGAGCTGGCGCTGACCGGGCTCGGCGAGTTCCAGCGGCAGCTTGGCCGGCGGCACGGCGCGCTTGGGAATGGCGGCGAAGTACTTGCTGGCCAGGCCCTTGACCTCATCGACGGTGACGTCGCCGACCACCACTAGCGTGGCGTTGTTCGGTGCATACCAGGACTCGTACCAGTGGCGCAGTTCCTCGACTTTCATGCGCTCGAGGTCGGCCATCCAGCCGATGGTCGGGGTGTGGTAGCCGCTGGCGGGGTAGGCCATGGCGCGGAACAGCTCGAACGCCTTGGCGTTGGGCTGGTCGTCGGTGCGCAGGCGGCGCTCCTCCTTGATCACCTCGATCTCGCGGCTGAACTCGTCGGCCGGCAGGCGCAGGCTGGCCAGCCGATCGGCCTCCAGTTCCAGGGCCACGGGCAGGCGGTCGCGGGCCAGCACCTGGTAATAAGCGGTGTAGTCATCGCTGGTGAAGGCGTTTTCCTCGGCGCCCAGGTCGCGCAGGATGCGTGAGGCTTCGCCCGGGCCAACCTTGGCGCTGCCCTTGAACATCATGTGCTCGAGCGCATGCGACAGGCCGGTCTGGCCCGGCGTCTCGTAGCTGGAGCCGACCTTGTACCAGATCTGCGACACCACCACCGGCGCGCGATGGTCTTCACGGACCACGACCTTGAGGCCGTTGTCGAGGATGAATTCGTGGGTGGGTTGCGTATCGGCGGCAACGGCCGCAAGCGGCAGGCAGAGCGTGCCGAGCAACAGGCCAGCGGCGCGGCGGGCTAGAGCATTCATACGATGGTTAACCTGTACGACGGCCCGCGGGGTTTAGCGTCGGCGGGCCAGGAGGTGCTAGGATACTGATCCGGTTGCCTGGCGACCATGCCTGTCGCCGTTCTGGCCTGCAGGACACTACGACAAAACGTTGCGCATGAACCAGCCGGCTTCAAGATAGTCTGTTCTGCGTATAGAGAATTCCCGATGCCCGATAATGGTGCATCGCCACCCTGAGATAGCCGTCTTCCATGTTTGGTTCCAACGACGACAAGAAAGCGCCGGCCGAGGCCGGTGAAAAGAAAGGCCTGTTCGGCTGGTTTCGCAAGAAGCCGCAGCAACCTGTCGCCGAACAGCCGCAAACCCCTGAACAGCCCGTCGCCGAGCCGGTAGCGCCATCCTCGCCCGTCGAGCAGCCTGTGGCTGCTCCGGTCGAGCCGGTAGTCGCCGAAACGCCGGTTGCGCCGAGCGAGGCGCCGGCTCCGCTGCAAGCGCCCCAGGTTGCAGCGCTCCAGCCCGAGCCCGTCGAGCCGCAAGTCGAAATCCCTGCACCGGTCGCGGCGCCGGTCAGCAATCTCGTGCTGCCTGTCGCCGAAGAACCGGTGGCACTGGTTCCCGATCTGCAGCCGAGCGAGCCACCGGCCATTCCCCCCGTCGTCACGCCCGAGCCGGTAGTCGCCGCTGTCGTCGAGCCTGAGCCTGAGCCGGTGGCCGTCGCACCCGTGGCGCCTGCGCCTGTCGTGGTCGAACCCGAGCCTGCCCCGGTCGCGCCCGAGCCGGTCGCCGTGCCGGTTGCCACCAGCGAGCAGTCCAAACCTGGCTTCTTCGCCCGCCTCAAGCAGGGCCTGTCCAAGACCAGCGCCAGCATTGGCGAAGGCATGGCCAGCCTGTTCCTGGGCAAGAAGGTCATCGACGACGACCTGCTCGACGAGATCGAAACCCGCCTGCTGACCGCCGACGTGGGCGTCGAGGCCACTTCGCTGATCGTCCAGAACCTCACGCAGAAAGTCGCCCGCAAGCAACTGGCCGACGCCGATGCGCTGTACAAGTCGTTGCAGGAAGAGCTGGCCGCGCTGCTGCGTCCGGTGGAGCAGCCGCTGAAGATCGAGTCCCAGTCCAAGCCCTACGTGATCCTGGTCGTCGGCGTGAACGGCGCGGGCAAGACCACCACCATCGGCAAGCTGGCCAAGAAGCTGCAGCTCGAAGGCAAGAAGGTCATGCTCGCAGCAGGCGACACTTTCCGCGCCGCAGCGGTGGAGCAACTGCAGGTGTGGGGCGAGCGCAACCAGATCCCGGTGATCGCCCAGCACACCGGTGCCGATTCGGCCTCGGTGATCTTCGACGCCGTGCAGGCCGCCAAGGCCCGCGGTGCCGACGTGTTGATCGCCGATACCGCCGGGCGCCTGCACACCAAGGATAACCTGATGGAAGAGCTGAAGAAGGTCCGTCGGGTCATCGGCAAGCTCGATGCCGACGCGCCGCACGAGGTGCTATTGGTACTGGACGCCGGTACTGGGCAGAACGCCATAAGCCAGGCCAAGTACTTCAACCAGAGCGTCGAGCTGACCGGCCTGGCCCTGACCAAGCTGGACGGCACCGCCAAGGGTGGGGTGATCTTCGCCCTGGCCAAGCAGTTCAGCCTGCCGATCCGCTTCATCGGCGTCGGTGAAAGTATCGACGACCTGCGCACCTTCGAGGCCGAACCTTTCGTCAAAGCCCTGTTTGCCGAGCGTGAGCACCCATGATCCGATTCGAGCAGGTCGCCAAGCGCTACCCCAATGGCCATGTCGGCCTGCATGAGCTGAGCTTCCGGGCACGCCGGGGCGAATTCCTGTTCGTCACCGGTCATTCGGGCGCCGGCAAGAGCACCTTGCTGCGCCTGCTGCTGGCCATGGAGCGTCCGACCAGCGGCAAGCTGCTGCTGGCCGGCCAGGACCTGGGCCAGATCAGCAACGCGCAGATCCCGTTCCTGCGCCGCCAGATCGGCGTGGTGTTCCAGAACCATCAGTTGCTGTTCGACCGCACCGTGTTCAACAACATCGCGCTGCCGCTGCAGATCCTCGGCCTGTCCAAGGCCGAGATCGCCAAGCGTGTGGATTCGGCGCTGGAGCGTGTGTCGCTGTCCGACAAGGGCGAGCTGTTCCCGGCCGACCTGTCCACCGGTCAGCAGCAGCGCGTGGGTATCGCCCGCGCCATCGTTCACCAGCCGGCGTTGCTGCTGGCGGACGAACCTACCGGCAACCTTGACCCGCGGCTGGCCGCAGAGATCATGGGCGTGTTCGAAGACATCAACCGCCTGGGCACCACGGTGCTGATCGCCAGCCACGACCTGGCGCTGATCGCGCGCATGCGTCACCGCATGCTTACGCTTCAGCGCGGACGACTGATCGGCGATGGGGAGGCCGGACAATGAGCACTACGCGTACGCCGAAGGTTTCCGAGCGCGTCGCGCCCAAGGCCGCCGACGCGAAGCCGGAAAAACAGCGCGGCGGTCATGATGACGACGGCCCGGATTTCCGTACCCTGCTGAACGCCTGGCTGGAGAGCCATCGTGCCAGCCTTGCCGACAGCCTGCGCCGCCTGGGCAAGCAGCCGATCGGCAGCTTCTTCACTTGCCTGGTGATGGCTGTGGCGCTGAGCATGCCCATGGGGCTGTCGCTGCTGCTGAAGAACGTCGAGAAACTCGGCGGCTCCTGGCAGCGCGCAGCGCAGATCTCGCTCTACCTCAAGCTCGATGCCGGCAGCAAGGAAGGCGAGGCGCTGCGTGATGAAATCAAGGGCATGCCGGGGGTTGCCGAAGCGACCTACGTCAGCCGCGAGCAGGCGCTGCAGGAGTTCCAGCAGCAATCCGGCCTGGGCGAGGCCCTGCGCGAATTGCCCGACAACCCGCTGCCCGGCGTGGTGGTGGTGACCCCGACCGAAGTCGACAAGCCGGCGCTCGAGGCCCTGCGCCAGCGCCTGTCGGAGCTGCCGCGGGTCGAAGTGGCACAGCTGGACCTGGTCTGGGTCGAGCGCCTGGCGGCGATCCTCAAGTTGGGTGACCGTTTTGTCTTCGGCCTGGCGGTCATGCTGATTTCCGCCCTGCTTTTGGTAATTGGTAACACAATTCGCCTGCACATCGAGAACCGCCGCGTCGAGATCGAAGTGATCAAGCTGGTGGGCGGCACCGACAGCTACGTGCGCCGGCCCTTCCTGTACATGGGCGCCTTGTACGGCCTGGGCGCGGGCGTGCTGGCATGGGGTATCCTGGCGTTCGGCCTGAACTGGCTGAACGACGCGGTGGTCGGGCTTTCCGGGCTGTACGGCAGTGACTTCGCCCTGGGCGGGGTGCCGGGGTCCGATGGTCTGTCGCTCTTGATTGGTGCGGTGCTCTTGGGGTATATCGGTGCTTGGATTGCGGTCGCCCGTCACCTGAACGAGCTTGCACCGCGATAATGCTTTCTTGCCAGCATTGACTTTTTTTCATCCAGGAACTTGTTTTGTGGTTCCGGGTCTATGTTGGCAGTGCCCACAAGGCACGAGTCCAGTGAGTCGGAGGTACTTGAATGACCACTTCGTTGCAGCCTGCCTATGCCCTGGTTCCCGGTGCAAACCTGGAAGCCTACGTGCACACGGTCAACAGCATTCCGCTGCTGACGGTCGAGCAGGAGCGTGAACTGGCCGAGCGTCTCTATTATGAGCAGGATCTTGAGGCCGCTCGGCAAATGGTGATGGCCCACCTGCGTTTCGTCGTACATATCGCCCGCAGCTACGCCGGCTACGGGCTGGCCCAGGCCGACCTGATCCAGGAAGGCAACGTCGGCCTGATGAAGGCGGTCAAGCGCTTCAACCCGGAAATGGGTGTGCGCCTGGTATCCTTCGCCGTGCACTGGATCAAGGCCGAGATCCACGAATTCATCCTGCGCAACTGGCGCATCGTCAAGGTGGCCACCACCAAGGCCCAGCGCAAGCTGTTCTTCAACCTGCGCAGCCAGAAAAAGCGCCTGGCCTGGCTGAACAACGACGAAGTGCACCGCGTCGCCGAAAGCCTCGGTGTCGAGCCGCGTGAAGTGCGCGAGATGGAAAGCCGTCTGAGCGGCCACGACATGGCCTTCGATCCGGCAGCCGATGCCGACGACGACAGCGCCTTCCAGTCGCCGGCGCACTACCTCGAAGACCACCGCTACGACCCGGCCATGCAGCTGGAGGATGCCGACTGGAGCGACAACTCCAACAGCAACCTGCATGAAGCGCTGAGCGGCCTGGACGAACGCAGTCGTGACATTCTCTACCAGCGCTGGCTGGCCGAAGAAAAGGCCACGCTGCATGAGCTGGCAGAGAAGTACAGTGTTTCGGCCGAGCGGATTCGTCAGCTCGAGAAGAACGCGATGAACAAGGTCAAGGCGCTGATCACGATCTGACCGCTGCCCTGATCAGGAAAACCGCCTGTCCCCCACGGGGCAGGCGGTTTTTTCTTGTCCGGCGCAGGTACTCAACTGCGTCACGGCCTGCGCGCACTTTCCAGTTGCATCAGGTAACTGGTGCCGCCCAGCTGGCTCATCTGCCGCCGAATCCAGCCCGCCCGGCTGGCTACATAGGTGCTCGGGCGGCTGGCGCTCCACTTGATCGGGCTGGGCAGCACAGCGGCCAGCTGGCTTGCCTGCTGGCGGCTGAGACGGCTGGCGTCGACGCCGAAATGATAGCGTGCCGCTGCCTGGGCACCAAACACGCCCGGGCCCCACTCGGCGCTGTTGAGATAGACCTCCAGGATGCGCTCCTTGGACCAGAACAGCTCCATCAAGGCGGTGAACCAGGCTTCCAGGCCCTTGCGCAACCAGCTGCGCCCGGACCACAGGAACAGGTTCTTCGCCACTTGCTGGGACAGCGTGCTGGCGCCGCGGATGCTGCCGCCGCGCTCGTTGTGCGCCAGTGCCGCCTGGATCGCTGGAAGGTCGAAGCCCCAGTGGCTGGCGAAGCGCTGGTCCTCGCCAGCGATGACGGCCACCTTGAGCTCGTCGGAGATCTCGTCCCAGGGCGTCCAGTCGCGCTGCAGGTCGATCGGCTCGCCACTGGTCCAGGACTGCACCTTGCGCTCGACCATCAGTGCAGTGCCCGGTGGCGGCACCCAGCGCAGCACCAGCACCAGCACGATGCTGCCGGCGGCAAACCAGAGCAGGGCGCGGGCGAGACGGCGGATAAGGGATGACAGCATGTCGATAGCTTGGCCGGGCCGATGGAACGGGCCATTATACAGACCCCTTCCGAGGAGTTGTCCCATGCTTCGCAGCTTCCTGATGCTCGCCGCCTTCTTTGGCTTCACAGGTGTGGCTCTTGGTGCGTTTGCCGCACATGGTCTGAAGAATCGTCTGACCGCCGATTACCTGGCGATCTTCCACACCGGTGTCACCTACCAACTGGTCCATGCCCTCGCCATCCTGGCTGTCGCGATCCTCTCGGTACACCTGCCGGGCCGTCTGGTCGGCTGGGCGGGCGGGCTGTTCGCCGTCGGCATCCTGCTGTTCTCCGGCAGCCTCTATGCGCTCACGCTCAGCGGTCTGGGCAAGCTCGGTATCATCACTCCCATCGGCGGCCTGTGCTTTCTCGCCGGCTGGCTGTGCCTGGGGCTGGCGGCCTGGCGCCTGGGCTGACCCGAGGGTCGGGAATCGCGACTAATGGCGTGTGCTGCCCTTGGGTTGCAAGGCTGATCGGGGCTAGAATGCGGGCCCCAATGAACGATGGTGGCCGTGCGCATGCGCATTCAACTGAACGGTGAACCCTACGAACTGCCTGCGGGCGAGAGCGTCGCGGCCCTGCTGGGCCGGCTGGAGCTGGTCGGGCGTCGTGTGGCCGTGGAGCTGAACCTGGATATCGTGCCGCGCAGCCAGCACGAAAGCACCCAGCTGAACGAGGGTGACCAGGTCGAAGTGGTCCACGCCATCGGTGGCGGCTGACGGCCTGTCCGCGCCCCGCCCGCAAGTCCCGCAACCTTTCCAGAGGAACAACGATGAGCAACGTTCGTAGCGACAAGCCCTTTACCCTGGCCGGGCGCACTTTCCAGTCGCGCCTGCTGGTCGGCACCGGCAAGTACCGTGACATGGAAGAAACCCGCCTGGCCATCGAAGCCTCGGGTGCCGAGATCGTCACCGTCGCCGTGCGCCGCACCAACCTCGGCCAGAACCCGGGCGAGCCGAACCTGCTCGACGTGCTGCCGCCGGACCGCTACACCATCCTGCCGAACACCGCCGGGTGCTACGACGCCGTCGAAGCCGTGCGCACATGCCGCCTGGCCCGCGAGCTGCTCGATGGCCACAACCTGGTGAAGCTGGAAGTGCTGGCCGACCAGAAAACCCTGTTCCCCAATGTGATCGAGACCCTCAAGGCCGCCGACGTGCTGGTCAAGGACGGTTTCGACGTGATGGTCTACACCAGCGACGACCCGATCATCGCCCGTCAGCTGGCCGAAGCCGGCTGCATCGCAGTGATGCCGCTCGCCGGCCTGATCGGTACCGGTCTCGGAATCTGCAATCCCTACAACCTGCAGATCATTCTCGAGGAATCCAAGGTGCCGGTGCTGGTCGATGCCGGTGTCGGTACCGCCTCCGACGCCACCATTGCCATGGAAATGGGCTGCGAGGCCGTGCTGATGAACTCCGCCATCGCCCACGCCCAGCAACC
Organism: Pseudomonas sp. FA117; assembly: GCF_057370475.1. Lineage (NCBI taxonomy): Bacteria > Pseudomonadati > Pseudomonadota > Gammaproteobacteria > Pseudomonadales > Pseudomonadaceae > Pseudomonas > Pseudomonas sp. FA117. The sequence goes on along the minus strand of NZ_CM170675.1, from coordinate 5,570,330 downwards.
GGTGCTGATGGCCGAAGCCATGAAGCACGCCATCGTCGCCGGCCGCATGGCCTACCTGGCCGGGCGCATGCCCAAGAAACTCTATGCCAGCGCCTCGTCGCCGCTGGATGGTCTGATCAAGTAAGAGCCCCTGATGACTGAATCGCAAGAAACGCCGATCACCGCTGAAGGCGAAGAGCGCCCGCACCGCCGCATCAAGAGTTTCGTGATGCGCGCCGGTCGCATGACCGAAGGCCAGCAGCGCGGCCTGGACCAGGGTGGCCCCCTGTTCATCCTGCCCCTGGCCGACAGCCCGGTGGACTACGACCAGGTGTTCGGCCGCTCGGCGCCGCGCACCCTGGAGATCGGCTTTGGCATGGGCCATTCCCTGCTGGAGATGGCTGCCGCATCGCCTGAGCTGGACTTCATCGGTGTCGAAGTGCACCGCCCAGGTGTCGGCGCGCTGCTCAACGGCGTGCTGACCCAGGGCCTGAAGAACCTGCGGGTGTACGACTGCGATGCCATCGAGGTGCTCAACCGCTGTGTGGCCGACAACAGCCTCGATCGCCTGATGCTGTTCTTCCCCGATCCGTGGCACAAGGCGCGTCACCACAAGCGCCGCATCGTCCAGCCCGAGTTCGCCGAGTTGGTGCGGCGCAAGCTCAAGGTTGGTGGTGTGTTCCACATGGCCACCGACTGGGAGCCCTATGCCGAGCACATGCTGGAGGTGATGAAGGTCGCGCCGGGTTATCGCAACCAGGCGGCGGATGGTGCCTATGTGCCGCGCCCCGAGGAGCGTCCGATCACCAAGTTCGAACGCCGCGGCGAGCGGCTCGGGCATGGGGTCTGGGACCTCAAGTTCGAGAAGCTGGACTGAACGAAAAAACGCCCTGCAAAGGGCGTTTTTTCATTTGGCGGACCGCCGGTGAAGGCCGGTTACCCGCGACGGTCGGCGACCACACCGATGAGCACAAGCACCACCAGCAGCACCGGCGCCAGGGCGTAGTTGTTGAACTGCGCCAGCGCCTTGACCACCCAGGGTGTGGCATAGATCAGTGCCGCGCCGCTGCCGATCATCACCAGCAATGCCATGAAAGGCACGCGCAACGCCCCGGCGAGGCCACCCAGGCGCTGGTCGACCCAGCCCTTGAGGTCGGTGCCGAACAGCACCAGCAGGCAGCCTACCAGTGCCAGGGAAATCTCCGACAGGTTGCTGCGGCTCCAGCGGGAAACGGTCGAGAGCAGGTCAAGTACCAGGTCCATGGGTCATCCTTAATTCAAGAAGTACTGCAGCAGGTCGTTGAGGAACAGCTGGCCGCGCGCCGTGGCCGCCAGTCGATCGGGTTCGACCTGCAAAAGGCCCTTTTGTTCGGCGCCACGCCGGGCCTCGGCCAGTTGCGTCAGCGGCAGGCCGGTGCGGCGGCTGAACAGTTCGGCCTCCACGCCATCGGTGAGGCGCAGGGCATTCATCAGGAATTCGAAGGGTAGCTCATCGGCAGGCAGCAGTTTCTCGCCGGCCTTGAAGGGCTTGTCCGGGTTGAGGTAATCCTTGGGCAGGCGGGTCTTCCAGGTGCGCAGGATGCGCCCGTCCGGGAACGACAGCTTGCCGTGCGCACCTGCGCCGATACCGATGAAGTCGCCAAAGCGCCAGTAATTGAGGTTGTGCCGTGCGGCACGCCCCTGCTGGGCATAGGCCGACACTTCGTACTGGCGATAGCCATGCTCGGCCATCAGCGCCTGGCCGGCTTCCTGGATGTCCCAGAGGATGTCGTCTTCAGGCAGCTCGGGCGGCTGGTTCCAGAACACCGTGTTCGGCTCCAGGGTGAGCTGGTACCAGGACAGGTGGGTCGGTCCAAGCTCGATGGCCTGGCGCAGGTCGCCCAGTGCTTCGTCCAACGACTGATCCGGCAAACCGTGCATCAGGTCGAGGTTGAAGTTGTCGAAGCCCGCCGCGCGCGCCATGCCGGCAGCGCGTACCGCTTCATCGCCGTTGTGGATGCGTCCGAGCTTTTCCAGCTTGGCCGGCTGGAAGCTCTGTACGCCGATGGACAGGCGGTTGATGCCGGTCTGGCGGTAGGCCTTGAACTTGTCCTGCTCGAAGGTACCCGGGTTGGCTTCGAGGGTGATCTCGATGTCGGCGGCGAACGGGATGCGCTGCTCGATACCCCGCAGCAGGCGACCGAGCGCGGCAGCACTGAACAGGCTGGGCGTACCGCCGCCGAAGAAGATCGTGCTGATCGTACGGCCCTGGACGGCAGGCAGCTCCTGTTCCAGGTCGGCCAGCAGGGCGTCGATGTACGCGTCTTCGGGCAGCGTCGGGCCGGCCTGGTGCGAGTTGAAGTCGCAATAGGGGCATTTGCGCACGCACCAGGGGATGTGGATATACAGCGACAGCGGCGGGAGCTCTGGAAGGATCAGGCCCGCCGGCTGCAAGGACGGCTTTTCGGTCATGCCAGGCCCAGACGCTGACGCAGCAGGGCCATCGCGCGGGCGCGGTGGCTGAGCTGGTTCTTCTCGAGTGGTGCCAGGTCGGCACTGGAACAGCTGCGCTCCGGCACCCAGAACAGCGGGTCGTAGCCGAAGCCGTGATCGCCGCTGGCCTCGAACAGGATGCTGCCGTGCCACAGGCCTTCGCACAGGATCGGCAGCGGATCGTCGGCATGCCTTACCAGGGCCAGAACGCAGACGAACTGCGCACCACGCTGCTCCTCGGGCACGTCCTTCAAGGCGTCGAGCAGCTTGGCGTTGTTCGCCGCATCGCCCTTGCCGTCGGCGTAGCGGGCCGAATAGATGCCCGGTGCGCCGCCCAGGAAGTCCACCGCCAGGCCCGAGTCGTCGGCCAGGGCCGGCAGGCCGGAAATACGCGCGGCGTTACGCGCCTTGAGGATGGCGTTCTCGACGAACGACAGGCCGGTTTCCTCCGGCTCGACCTGGCTGAACTCGCCGATCGAGCGCAGCTGCACCGAGCCGCCGAGCATGGCCTGGAGTTCCTTGAGCTTGCCGGCGTTGTGGCTGGCCAATACGAGTTGCTGGAAGTTCATCATTCGCCTGGGAATACTTCTTGGTTGAATTTAAGGTCGTGGCTGACGCCGCCGGCCTCGATCTGCAGTTCGAAGACCAGGGTCTGTGCCTGCTCGGTCTTGAATTGCGCAATGTAGGATACCGCGCCCGCGCTGCTGACCTGCCTGAACGACAGCGGGCTGGCGCGCCCGGTGAGGTCCTTGACCTTGCCGCTGACCACTGCCGTGCCGGGTTTGTCGCCCTTGAGCACGGTGATGTTCAGCACGCCCAGGTTCCTGCTGCGCTCTATGCCGCTGGCCTGGGCCACTTCGGGCGTCAGCGTGCCCGAGGCGAAGGCGTTGTAGTACACCGTAACGTCGCCGAAGGCCTGCTTGCGGTCGGGGCGGGCCGCATCGGCGGCCGCCACCGGCAGGGCCAGGCACAGGCTGATCAGCAAAAGGGCGAGACGACGCATGCTGCCATTCCTCCAAGGGTAGGATCAGACCGCGACCTGGTGCTCCTGCAAGCCAGGGCTGCTGACCCGATAGATACCGATTTCTCCGAGAAGATTAGGCCAAAGCCGACCACCCCACCCGTTGCGGTGGCGATTGTCGACGGCCAGCCGGTCGAGCACCTTGGCGTCGCGCTCGCGGCACAGGTTCTCGAAGTCTTCGAAGGTGCAGAAGTGGATGTTCGGCGTGTTGTACCAGGTATAGGGCATGAAGTCCGAGACCGGCATGCGCCCTTTGGTCGCCAGGTACCAGCGGCAGCGCCAGTGACCGAAGTTGGGGAAGGTGATGATGCACTGGCGGCCCACGCGCAGCATCTCGTCGAGAATGCGGTCGGGGTACTCCACGGCCTGCAGGGCCTGGGTCATGACCACCACGTCGAAGCTGTCGCTGGCGAAGTTGCCCAGGCCCTTGTCCAGGTCCTGCTCGATGACGTTGACGCCTTTGGCCACGCACTCGGCGATGTTGTCGGCGTCGATCTCCAGGCCATAGCCGGTGACGTTCTTGCGATCACGCAGCGAGGCCAGCAGTTCGCCGTTGCCGCAGCCCAGGTCGAGTACCCGGCTGCCGGCGGGGATCCAGTCGTGGATGATTTCCAGGTCGGCTCTCATGCGGTCCTCAGAGGGCGATGCGGTTCATGTAGTTGGCGAAACCCTGTATGTAGCGCGGGGTCGGGATGAGGAAGGCGTCGTGACCGTAGGGCGAGTCGATGTCCAGGTAGCAGACGTTCTTGCGCGCGGCCATCAGCGCATCGACGATCTCCCGCGAGCGGGCGGGCGAGAAGCGCCAGTCGGTGGTGAACGACATGATGCAGTAGTCGGCCGTGACGTGCGCGAGCGTGGCGGCCAGGTCGCCGCCGTGGGCGGCTGCCGGGTCGAAGTAGTCCAGCGCCTTGGTCATCAGCAGGTAGGTGTTGGCGTCGAAGCGCCCCGAAAACTCCTCGCCCTGATAGCGCAGGTAGCTCTCGACCTGGAACTCCACGCTGTGGAAGTCGTAGTTGAGCTTGTCGCTCTTGAGCTCGCGGCCGAATTTCTCACCCATCGAGTCGTCGGACAGGTAGGTGATGTGGCCGACCATGCGCGCCAGCATCAGCCCGCGCTTGGGGATCACGCCCTGGTCCTGGAACGAGCCGCCGTGGAACTCGGGGTCGGTGAGGATGGCCTGGCGCGCGACCTCGTTGAAGGCGATGTTCTGCGCCGACAGCTTGGGGGCCGAGGCGATGTCGACGCAGTGCCGGACGCGATCGGGGTAGGTCATGGTCCATTGCAGCGCCTGCATGCCGCCGAGGCTGCCACCCACCACCGCCGCCCACTGCGTCACGCCCAGGCGGTCGGCCAGGCGTGCCTGGCTGTGCACCCAGTCTTCCACGGTCAGGACCGGGAAGTCGGCGCCATAGGGCTTGCCGGTGGCCGGGTTGATGCTGCTGGGGCCGGTGCTGCCATTGCAGCCGCCGAGGTTGTTCAGGCTGACCACGAAGAAGCGGTTGGTGTCGATCGGTTTGCCCGGGCCGATACAGCTGTCCCACCAGCCCGGCTTGCGGTCGTCGTGGCTGTGGTAGCCAGCGGCGTGGTGGTGCCCCGAGAGCGCATGGCAGATCAGCACCGCATTGCTGGCGCTGGCGTTCAGCGTGCCATAAGTTTCATACACCAGCTCGTAGCTGGCCAGGGAGCGGCCACAGGCCAGGGCCAACGGTTCTTCGAACCGGGCGATCTGGGGGGTTACCAGACCGACGGAATCTTCGGGAAAGACAGTGGACATCGACCCTGCTCACGCTTGACGGAGGCGTAAGTCTAAAGAGCGCTACCCCCAGCGGCAAGCAAAGGCTGCCGCTGGATGGCGCGGTGGGTCAGATCATCCGCCACAGCTCTCGTGGCATGCCGGCATAGGCAGCCAGTTGCGGCATCAGGAACGACTGGATCACCTGGATGGCGATGAAGGCGAAGATCGGCGAAATGTCCATGCCGCCGAGGTTGGGCACCAGGCGGCGGAACGGCGCCAGCACCGGCTCGCTGATCTGGTAGGCCAGTTCGGCGGCGGGGTTGTGGCTGTTCGGCGCAACCCAGGAGACGATCACCATGACGATCATCGCGACCCAGAAAATCTTCAGGAACAGCGAGGTGATGCCGAGAATGGCCCACATCAGCAGGTGCAGGATGTCGCCGAAGGTGCCATAGGTGACCATCAGCACGAAGGCCATCAGCAGCGCCTGGATCACGATCGACAGCAGCAGCGAAGAGGTGTCCAGGCCGGCGATGCTGGGAATGACCCGGCGGATCGGCTTGAGCAGCGGCTGGGTGGCGCGCACGGCGAACTGGCTCAGCGGGTTGTAGAAGTCGGCCTTGACCAGTTGCAGCACGAAGCGCAGCAGGACGATCACCAGGTACAGGCTGACCAGGGTTTGCACCACGAAGATCGCGGCGCCGGACAGTGCATTCATCGACAGCTCCTTATTTGCCCAATTGTTCGGCCAGCTCGGCGGAGCGCGTGGCCGCAGCCTGCAGCGCCTGCTCGACGACGGCTTCGAAACCGCTGGCCTGGAACGACTTGATCGCCGCCTCGGTGGTGCCGGCGGGCGAGGTGACGCGACGGCGCAGCTCGGCGGCATCGACGTCGCTGGCAACCGCCATGTGCGCGGCGCCCAGCGCGGTCTGCAGGGTCAGTTGCGAGGCAGTCTCACGGGGCAGGCCGAGCTTTTCGCCCGCAGCGGTCATGGCTTCGATCAGCAGGAAGAAGTAGGCCGGGCCGCTGCCGGACACCGCGGTCACGGCGTCCAGTTGCTGCTCTTGCTCCAGCCACAGGGCGGTGCCTACGGCGCTCAGCAGTTGCTCTGCCTGCTGGCGTTGTTCGGCCGACACCTGCGCGGTGGCGTACAGGCCGCTGGCACCTTGGCGCAGCAACGATGGCGTGTTGGGCATGCAACGTACCACGGCAATCTCGCCCAGCCAGCTCTGCAGGCTCTGGCAGGTGATGCCGGCGGCGATGGAAACCACCAGCTGGCCAGCTGCCAGGTTCGGCTTCAGGGCTTCGCACACGGCTTTCATGACCTGCGGCTTGACCGCCAGCACGATCACGTCGGCGCCAGCGATGGCCTGGGCGTTGTTCTCGAAGGTTTCGATGCCGTGTTCGGCTGCGATCCGCGCGCGGGTCTCGGCACCCGGGTCGCTGGCGCGGATCTGCGCGGCGTCCAGGCCCTGGGCACGCAGGCCGCCGATCAGGCTGGCAGCCATGTTGCCGGCGCCGATGAAGGCAATACGAGTCTTGCTCATGTCAGGTCCTTGAGGGAAAGAGTGAGTAAAGCATGGAATCAGGGCTGCCCGTAGTCGCGGGCGCCGAACAGGGCGGTGCCGATACGGACCCAGGTCGCACCCTGGGCGATGGCCGCTTCCAGGTCATGGCTCATGCCCATGGACAGTGTGTCCAGGCCAAGGCCGAGGTTCTCCTGCAACTGGCGCAGGCGGGCGAAGGCGGCCTCCTGGGCGGCGCGGTCGTCGGTGGGTTCGGGAATCGCCATCAGCCCGCGCAGGCGCAGGTTGGGCAGCGCCGCCACGGCCTGGGCCAGGCTCGGCAGGTCGGCCGGGGCACAGCCGGACTTGCTGTCTTCGCCGCTGACGTTGACCTGCAGGCAGATGTCAAGCGGCGGCAGCCCGCTGGGGCGCTGCTCGCTCAGGCGTTGGGCGATTTTCAGGCGATCCACGCTATGTACCCAGTCGAAGTGTTCGGCAATGGCCTTGGTCTTGTTCGACTGGATGGGGCCGATGAAGTGCCAGATCAAGGGCAGGTCGCGCAATTCATCCTGCTTGGCCAGGGCTTCCTGCAGGTAGTTCTCGCCGAAATCGCCAACACCGGCGCCGTGCAGTTCGCGAATGGCCGCGGCGGGTTTGGTCTTGCTCACGGCCAGCAGGTGCACGCCGGCGGTGTCGCGTCCGGCGGCCTCGGCCGCGCTGTCGATGCGCACGCAGATGGCGCGCAGGTTGTCTGCTAGGGTGGACATGGATCGATGCCGGCAGCTCAGTGGTGTGCGGCATTCTACCTGCTTGATGGCCTTTGGGGAGTCTCATGGATGTGACCGACCTGCTGGCCCGGGCCGTGGCGGCGGGGGCTTCGGACCTGCACCTGGCTGCGGGCGAGGTGCCGCTGTGGCGCCTGGATGGTGAATTGCAGCGCCTGGATGCGCCCGCGTTGCAAGGCGATGCGCTCGAACAGGGCATGGCGCCCTGGCTCGATGACGCTCGGCAACGGCAGTGGCTGGCTGGCGATGAAATCGACCTGTCCCTTGATCTGCCTGGGCTGGGGCGCTTTCGCCTGAACCTGTTCAGACAGTATCGGGGGCTGGCGGCGAGCCTTCGGCTGATCCCGGCACGGGTGCCGACGGTCGACGAACTCGAGCTGGCAGAAGTGTTTCGAGTCATTGCCCAGTGCCGTGATGGCCTGGTGCTGGTGGGCGGTCCGACCGGCAGTGGCAAGTCCAGCACCCTGGCAGCGCTGATCGCCCAGTTCGATCGTGAGCGCTCAAAGCACATCCTTACCCTTGAAGATCCGGTGGAATTCGTGCACCGCGCCGAGCGTTGCCTGATCAACCAGCGCGAGATCGGCCGTCACAGCCGCGATTTCGCCCAGGGGCTGCGCAGTGCGCTGCGCCAGGACCCGGATGTGATCATGATCGGCGAGTTGCGCGACCTGGAGAGCATCCGCCTGGCGTTGCGGGCAGCGCAGACCGGCCACCTGGTGCTGGCCACCGTGCATACCCGCACCACGGCGAGCTGCATCGATCGGTTGGTGGATGTGTTTGCCGCTGAAGAAAAGCCCCTGGTGCGGGCCATATTGGCCGAGTCGCTGCGCCTGGTGGTGGCGCAGGTGCTGGTGCGACGGATCGGCGGTGGCCGGGTGGCGGCACGGGAGGTGCTGGTGGCGACGCCTGCTGTGCGCAACCTGATTCGCGAGGGGCGGGTGGCGCAGTTGCAGTCGGTGATGCAGGCCGGTGCAGCGCAGGGAATGGTGACGATGGACGGAGCGATGCAGGCGTTGCTGGCGCGGGGCGTGATTGAGGGGACAGGGTGAGGCTCGTGGCCTCTTCGCGGGCAAACCCGCGAAGAGGTCGGCGAGATCCTGAAAAATCCGGATCAGCGTTTGGCCAGGCGCAGTGCCTGCTGTTCCTTGGGCAGCACGCGCTTGGCCACTACATAATGCTTCTGCCAGTAGGGCTTCTCGAGACTGTCGATGCTCACCCGCTTGCCGGTGCGCGGCGCGTGGATGAAGCGGTCGTTGCCCAGGTAGATGGCAACGTGGTTGACCCGCCGGCTCTTGATGTTGAAGAAGATCAGGTCGCCAGGCTTGAGGTCATCGCGCGCCACCTTGACCCCATGCCCCTGGGCCATGGCGTTGGAGGTGCGTGGCAGGTCGACATCGGCGACATCGTTGAAGGCGTACTTGACCAGCCCGCTGCAATCGAAGCCCTTGCCAGGCGTGCTGCCGCCCCAGCGGTAGGGCGTACCGAGCACGTTGACGGCGCGACTGAGCACTTCGCTGCTCTGCTTGGGCGACATCGCCGCGACTTTCAGTTCGTGGTTTCTCGCGGCATTGGCCGGGCGCGCGCGCAGGCTGACCTGCTTGGCGGGTGCGCGTTTCACGGAAACATCGGCGTTGGTGGTATAGCCGGTGAAGCCGTTGGGAAGTCGTTGCTCACGGTTGGTGGCGTGGGCGGCCAGGGGTAACAATAGGCAGAGGGTCAGCCATGTCTTGAAGAAAGGCGGCATAGTTGAAGCTCTTTATGGACGTTTATAGGTGTTGGCGCGCAACTTTATAACAGCTTTTTGATCAAAATCTGATCCGTTGGTCGTGTGGCTGGGTACCATACGTCGGGGGAAAACGAAAAAGTCACATTTTTCGTTAGAAAATTTTCGGCTATCCCACGAGGGTTTTGAATGAATACGTATCAACAGGGTGCGCCGCTGCATGACACCCACAGCAAGGTCATCGGGTACCTGTTGTGGATCTTCGGCTTCACCGGCTCGCACCGTTTCTACTATGGCAAGCCGATCACCGGCACCCTCTGGTTCTTCACCCTGGGCCTGCTGGGCATTGGCTGGCTGATCGACCTGTTCCTGATTCCGTCGATGGACCGCGAGGCCGACCTGCGATTCCAGCCCGGGCCTGTGAACTACAGCCTGGCGTGGTTGCTGCTGACTTTCCTGGGGATCTTCGGCGTCCACCGGCTGTACCAGGGCAAGTGGATCAGTGCACTGATCTACCTGTTCACCGGCGGTCTGTTCCTGATCGGTGTGCTGTATGACTTCTGGACCCTCAACAGCCAGGTGTCGGAGGTCAACAGCGGGCGTCGCTGACCGTTGCAGAAAAAAGGCCTTGTCGCAGTGCGGCAAGGCCTATTCGTTACTGACGGGTCTGTCGCTGCTGCAGCAGCAGGTTGCTGAAGCCTGCGCCTGCCAGCTGCTTCTGCGCCACGGTCAACTGTTCACGGTTGCTGAACGGGCCGACCAGTACGCGGTACCAGGTTTCATCCTTCACCGTCCCCGACTCCACCTTCACCACCTGGCCGAGCAGAATGATCTGCGCGCGCACCTTGTCGGCATCGGCTTCCTTGCGGAACGAGCCGGCCTGGAGGAAGAACTGGGTCGTGGCTGCGGGCTTGATCACCGGTGGCGCAGGCGGTGGGGTCTGCCCCGACAGGGCTGCCTGGGCACGTGCGGTGTCGATCTTCGCGGCCTCGGCCGGTGTCACCGGGGTGACGGGCTGGGCAGGCACCGGTGGCGTCTTCTCCGGCACGGCCTCGGGCGGCACGATCACTTCCGACTCCGGCAGCAGGGTATAGAAGTCGTATTTGGGCTTGATCGGCTGCGGCGTGGTCGGCGTAGTGCCCTTGCCCGCTTCGGCGACCTTGGCCGGCTTCTGCTGTTCAGGCTTGGCGCGCTTGATGTCGTCGCCGCCGGGCTCGAGTTTCATCAGGAAAACGATGAATGCGCCTACAGTCAGGCCGACCGCTAGCCACACCCAGCCTGGAATCGGCTGCTTGGCGGGGGGCTGGTGGCGGCTGGCACCGCGCTTTGGCGCGGGTTTTTTCTTGGCAGCCAACTTACATGCGCTCCAGGGTTTCCAGGCCGAGCAGCTCCAGGCCCTGCTTGAGGGTGCGGCCGGTCAGCGCTGCCAGGCGCAGGCGGCTCTGCTGCTGCTCGGGGGTGTCGGCGGAGAGGATCGGGCAGTTCTCGTAGAAGCTGGAGAACAGGCCGGCGAGGTCGTAGAGGTAGCTGCACAGCACGTGCGGCGTGCCTTTGTCGGCGACGTTGTTGAGGGTTTCGCCAAACTGCGCCAGGCGTGCGGCCAGGTCCTGCTCCTGCGGCGCCTGGAGAACGATGCTGCCATCGAGCTGATCGATGCCTTTGCCCAGCTTGCGGAATACGCCAGCAGCACGGGTGTAGGCGTAGAGCAGGTAGGGTGCGGTGTTGCCGTCCAGGGCCAGCATCAGTTCGAAGTTGAAGCTGTAGTCGCTGGTGCGGTGCTTGGACAGGTCGGCGTACTTCACTGCATCGATCCCGACCACGGCGCCGATGTGACGCAGTTCGTCCTCGGCGAGGTCCGGGTTCTTCTGCTTGACCACGGCATAGCCGCGCTCCTTGGCTTCGTCGAGCAGGTCGATCAGCTTCACGGTGCCGCCATCGCGGGTCTTGAACGGACGGCCATCGGCGCCGTTCATGGTGCCGAAGCCCATGTGCTCCATCTTCATCGGGTGCCCGACGAAGCCGGCACGACGCGCCACTTCGAATACCTGGTTGAAGTGCAGCGCCTGGCGCTGGTCGACGAAATACAGGGCGCGGTCGGCCTTGAGCACGTTGCTGCGGTAGCGCACGGCGGCCAGGTCGGTGGTGGCGTACAGGTAGCCGCCATCGGCCTTCTGCACGATCACCGGCAGGGGCTCGCCTTCGGTGTTCTTGAACTCTTCGAGGAACACGCACTGGGCACCCTGGCTTTCGACCAGCAGGCCCTGGGCCTTGAGGTCGGCGACCACGTTGGCCAGGTCGGCGTTGTAGGCACTCTCGCCCTTCACGTCGTCCATGGTCAGCTTGACGTTCAACTGCTCGTAGGTCTTCTGGCAGTGCGACAGCGAGATATCCTTGAAGCGCGTCCACAGCGCCATGCACTCCGGATCGCCGGCCTGCAGCTTGACCACCAGGCCGCGGGCGCGGGTGGCGAAGTCTTCGGATTCGTCGAAGCGTTTCTTCGCGGCGCGGTAGAAGTTTTCCAGGTCCGACAATTCGTCGCTGGTGATCGGGTTCTCTTCCAGGTACGCCAGCAGCATGCCGAACTGGGTGCCCCAGTCGCCCACGTGGTTCTGGCGGATCACCTCGTCGCCGAGGAATTCCAGTACCCGGGCAACGCTGTCGCCGATGATGGTCGAGCGCAGGTGACCAACGTGCATCTCCTTGGCCAGGTTCGGCGCCGACATGTCGATCACCACCTTTTCCTTCGCACCGGCCTTGCGCACGCCCAGGTGGGCGTCGGCCAGGGCTGCGTCCAGGCGCTGGGCCAGGGCATCGGTGTTCTGGAAGAAGTTGAGGAAGCCGGGCCCGGCGATCTCGACCTTGCTGATCTCGGTGCTGGCCGGCAGTGCGGCGATCAGCTTCTCGGCCAGGTCGCGCGGTTTCATGCCCGCAGGCTTGGCCAGCATCATGGCGATGTTGCTGGCGAAATCGCCGTGGGTCTTGTCGCGGGCGTTTTCCACCTGGATCGCCGGCGTCAGGCCTTCAGGCAACACACCTTCGGTGACGAGTTGGGTGAGGGCTTGCTGGATCAGCTGGCGAATGGTGTCTTTCATCGGGTTCTCTTTTCGACCGCAAGCGCGGTACAGCGCCTCTAAGCGCAGGTGGAAAAACGGGACATTATCCGTGGCCGTGGCTTGATTGCCAACCTTTACGACCTGAGCACCGCTCGGGCAGGGGCGAATCGGGTTCGGATCAACGGCCTCAATAAAGGTCGACCGGATCCACATCCAGCGACCAGCGCACCTGGCGACCAGAGGGCATCTGTTCCAACACTAGCAACCAGGCACTGACCAGTCGATGCAAAGGCGCCCGTGCATTGGCCTGGATCAGCAACTGGGCGCGGAATCGCCCGGCGCGGCGCTCCATCGGCGCCGGAACCGGGCCGAGCAGCTCGATGCCCTGCAGGCCCTGCTCGGCCAGCACGCGCTCGGCCGCCGCGCAGGCTTCGTCGAGAAAACCTTCGGCCTGGCCAGGCTTGTGCGCATCGGCACGCAGCAACGCCAGGTGCGAGAAGGGGGGCAGGCCGGCGGCGCGGCGCTCGCTCAAGGCCTGCTCGGCGAAGGCGAAATAGCCCTGTTCGGTCAATTGCACCAGCAAGGGGTGCTCGGCCAGGTGGGTCTGCACGATCACCTTGCCCGGTTCCTCGGCCCGCCCGGCCCGCCCGGCGACCTGGACGATCAGTTGCGCCATGCGTTCGCTGGCGCGGAAGTCGCCGGAGAACAGCCCGCCGTCGGCATCGAGGATGGCCACCAGCGTCACCCGCGGGAAGTGATGGCCCTTGGCGAGCATCTGCGTGCCCACCAGGATGCTCGGCTGGCCGCGCTGGATGGTGGTGAACAGGTTGTGCATGGCGTCCTTGCGCGAGGTGCTGTCGCGGTCCACGCGCAGGACAGGGTAGTCGGGGAACAGCGTCTTCAGGCGCTCCTCGGCGCGCTCGGTGCCGGCCCCGACCGGGCGCAGATCGACGTGGGCGCATTGCGGGCACTGCAGCGGCAGGCGCTCGTCGTAGCCGCAATGGTGGCAGCGCAGCACACCGGAGCGCTGGTGCACGGTCATGCGCGCGTCGCAGCGCGGGCACTCGGACAGCCAGCCACAGTCGTGGCACAGCAGGGTCGGCGCAAAGCCTCGGCGGTTGAGGAAGACCAGCACCTGCTGGCCGGCGGCCAGGGTCTGACCAATGGCCTGCTGCAACGGGCCGCTGATGCCGCTGTCCAGGGGCAGGCTGCGCACGTCCAGACGCAGGAAACGTGGCGCTCGGGCGCCGCCTGCGCGCTGGTTCATGCGCAACAGCCCGTAGCGTCCGCTGTGGGCGTTGTGCAGGCTCTCCAGCGACGGCGTGGCCGAGCCCAGCAGGATGGGGATGTTTTCCTGGTGCGCGCGCACCACGGCCAGGTCGCGGGCGTGATAGCGCAGGCCCTCCTGCTGCTTGTAGGAGCCGTCGTGCTCCTCGTCGATGATGATCAGCCCTGGATTCTTCATCGGCGTGAACAGCGCCGAGCGTGTGCCGATGATGATGTCCGCCTCGCCGTCGCGAGCTGCCAGCCAGGCGTCCAGGCGCTCGCGATCGTTGACCGCCGAATGCAGCAGGGTGATACGTGCATTGAATCGCTGCTCGAAGCGCGCCAGGGTCTGCGGGCCGAGGTTGATCTCGGGGATCAGGATCAGCGCCTGCTTGCCGGCTTCCAGGGTCTCGCGAATCAGCTGCAGGTAGACCTCGGTCTTGCCGCTGCCGGTGACCCCGGCCAGAAGAAAGGCATGGAAGTTGCCGAAGCCCGAACGCACGGCCTCGAAGGCGGCGCGCTGTTCGTCGTTGAGCGGCAGTTCCGGTTGTGCAAGCCAGCGTTCGTGGCGCGCGGCAGGCAGGTGGCGGCGCACCTCGACCTGCACCAGCTCCTTGGCCAGCAGCAGGTCGAGGCTGTCCTTGTTCAGGCCAAGCTTTGCCAGCACGCTGTGGGCTACGCCATGAGGGTGCTGCGCGAGGGTCTGCAGGGCCTCTTTCTGGCGCGGGGCGCGGGCGATGCGCGGGTCGTCCAGGCGTGCGCCGGCGGCGACATGCCAGAAGCGCTCCTGGCGCACCTCGGCTGCTTCGCCCTGACGCAGCAGTACCGGCAGCGCCCAGCTGAAGGTGTCACCCAGGCTGTGCTGATAATAGTGGGCGGTCCACAGGCACAGCTTGAACAGCGCCGGCGGCAGCGGCGATACCGGGTCGAGCAGCTTGCTCGCCGGCTTGAGCTTGTCGGCGGGCACTTCGCTCTGAGCACAGACCTCGACCAGCACGCCGATCATTTCACGCCGCCCGAAAGGCACGCGGATACGCATGCCCGGTGTCAGTTGCTGGCGTGCCATGGCGTCCGGGGCCCGGTAGTCGAACAGGCGACGCAGGGGCGAGGGCAGGGCAATGCGCAGGATGACGTCGGACACGCGGCTGGTCTTCGTAGCTGGGAGGGAAGGACACGAGCCTAGCAGACGACGGTCGGTGCAAGCGACAACTTGCGCTGGCCTCAGGCTCTGGTATTATTCGCCGCCTAATTACGTGCGGTATTCAACAATTGGTGTTGGGTGGCGGCACGCAGCTCGAGGAAGTGACCATGAAAGCCGATATTCATCCGAACTACGAAGTAGTTGCAGTCACCTGCAGCTGCGGCAACAAATTCGAAACCCGTTCGACCCTGGCCAAGCCGCTGGCGATCGACGTGTGCTCCCAGTGCCACCCGTTCTACACTGGCAAGCAGAAAGTCCTGGACACCGGTGGTCGCGTACAGAAGTTCGCCGATCGCTTCGGTATGTTCGGTACCAAGAAGTAATCATGCATACGGCGAAACCTTCGGGCTTCGCGCTGTTGCAAAAGAAGGCGCCCCTTGTGGGCGCCTTTTTTGTGGCCGCGATCTGGCATTTCCCGGCGCAGGCCTTCTGTCCGAAACCTGAGGCCGTGCAGCAGGTGGCGGTGCGCCAGGTCGTCGATGGCGACACCCTGCGCCTGGGTGATGGCCGCAGCGTGCGGCTGATCGGCATCAATGCCCCGGAGATCGGGCGCAAGGGCCGCAGCAGCGAGCCCTACGCCGAAGCGTCCAGGCGTCGGCTGCAGGCACTGGTACAGGCCAGTGACGGGCGGGTGGGGCTGGTCCTGGGTGTTGAGCCCAAGGACAAATACGGGCGCACCTTGGCGCATATCTATGACCGCAATGGCGACAATCTCGAAGCACAGCTGCTCGGTGAGGGCTTGGGCTACCGCGTGGCGGTGGCGCCGAACGTACAGCTGGCGGGCTGCCAGCAACAGGCCGAGCAGTCTGCGCGGCGGGCCGGGCTCGGGCTCTGGCAGCGCTCCCCGGTGATAGCCGCCGGGCAGGTGAGGCAATCAGGATTTGCGTTGATCGCCGGTAAAGTCAGCACGATCGAGCATAATAAAGCAGGCGTCTGGCTTGAGCTCGACGAAGCCGTGGTATTGCAGGTTCCCGCTCGTCTGCGGCGCGCCTTCCCCGACAGCTTCTTCGCTAATCTCAAGGGGCTGCAGGTGGAAGCGCGGGGCTGGGTGCTGGACCGGTCCCGCAAGGGCGGACTCAAACCCGGGCAGCGTCGCTGGCTTTTACCACTGACCGACCCGAGCATGCTTGAGGCGGTGCCGCTGCAAAAATAGTTGTAGACATTATGATTATGGATTGTACACACTCAAGGCTCCAAGCCCCGTGGGTTGTAGCGTAAAGTCGTAGGCCAAGGGCCTTGACACATGTGACCGGGCAGTCTTGTCGCCCCCCGGCTCTTTGCGTATCCTCGGCGGTCCGTCAGAACAGTAAACAAGCGGAATGCCCACCATGTCAGACCTGAAAACCGCCGCTCTCGAATATCACGCTCAACCTCGCCCGGGGAAACTGAGCGTCGAACTCTCCAAGCCGACCGCCACCGCCCGTGACCTCGCCCTGGCCTACAGCCCAGGCGTCGCCGAGCCGGTACGCGAAATCGGCCGTGATCCGGAGCTGGCCTACAAATACACCGGCAAGGGCAACCTGGTCGCTGTGATCTCCGACGGTACCGCCATTCTCGGCCTGGGTGACCTCGGCCCGCTGGCCTCCAAGCCGGTCATGGAAGGCAAGGGTGTTCTGTTCAAGCGTTTCGCCGGTATCGACGTGTTCGACATCGAAGTCGAGTCGGAAAGCCCGCAGGCCTTCATCGACACCGTTCGCCGCATCTCCATCACCTTCGGTGGCATCAACCTCGAAGACATCAAGGCACCTGAGTGCTTCGAGATCGAGCGCACCCTGATCGAGCAGTGCGACATCCCGGTCTTCCACGATGACCAGCACGGCACCGCCATCGTGACCGCCGCCGGCATGATCAACGCCCTGGAAATCGCAGGCAAAACCCTGGAAGACGCGAAGATCGTCTGCCTGGGTGCCGGCGCTGCGGCCATCTCGTGCATGAAGCTGCTGGTCAGCATGGGTGCCAAGGTCGAGAACATCTTCATGATCGACCGCAGCGGCGTGATCCACGCCGGCCGCGACGACCTGAACCAGTACAAGGCCCAGTTCGCCCACGCCACCGACAAGCGCACCCTGGCTGATGCCCTGGATGGTGCTGACGTGTTCGTCGGCCTGTCCGGTCCGAACCTGCTGAGCCCTGAAGGCCTGAAGTCGATGGCGGCCAACCCGATCGTGTTCGCCTGCTCGAACCCGGATCCGGAAATCGCCCCTGAGCTGGCCCACGCCACCCGCAGCGACGTGATCATGGCCACCGGTCGTTCGGACTACCCGAACCAGGTCAACAACGTCCTGGGCTTCCCGTTCATCTTCCGTGGTGCCCTGGACGTTCGCGCCAAGCGCATCAACGAAGAGATGAAGATCGCTGCTGCCATCGCCCTGAAAGACCTGGCCAAGCTGCCGGTACCGAAGGAAGTGTGCGAAGCCTACGGCGTCGACGGTCTGGAGTTCGGTCGTGAGTACATCATTCCGAAGCCGCTGGACGCGCGTCTGATCACCGTGGTTTCCGATGCCGTGGCCAAGGCCGCCATCGAATCCGGTGTGGCGACCCTGCCGTATCCGAAGCACTACCCGCTCAAGAGCGTGGATGACGTGTTCAACGGCTGATGCCGTTGTAGTGTCATGAAAAAGCCCCGGCTCGTGAGAGCCGGGGCTTTTTGTTTGCCTGCAGGTGGCGGCGAAGCGGGTTCGGATTGTTCTTCAGAACAGGTCCATCGGCGCCGCTTCATCGGCTGGCAGCGGGCTGCCTGGGGCTGCGCCGTTGCCCAGTTCGTCTACCGAGGGTGGCGAATCCTCGGCCTTGAACAGCTCGAAGTAGGCATTCGGCGTGCTCGGCGTTGCCGCGCGACCGCTGACCGGATCGACCCGCAGGCTGAGAATGCCCTCGGGTTCTGCCGGCGCATGCTCGGGCTTGCCCTTGAGCGCCGGCCCCATGAAGTCCATCCAGATCGGCAGAGCCACGGTGCCGCCGTATTCGCGCCGGCCGAGGGTTTCCGGCTGGTCGAAACCGACCCACACGGTGGTCACGTAGTCGGCGTTGTAGCCGGAGAACCAGGCATCCTTGGATTCGTTGGTGGTGCCGGTCTTGCCTGCGATGTCGCCACGGCCCAGGGCCAGGGCGCGACGGCCGGTGCCGCGCTTGATCACATCCTGCAGCATGCTGGTAAGGATGTAGGTGGTACGGCCGTCGATGATGCGCTCGGCGATCGCCGGGGTCTGCGGCGGCGGGGCGACCTGGCCCAGTGCCGACGGTGCGGTGCCCGGCTGCGGCAGCGTAATGATCGGCTCTTCCGGGGCGGCGATGCCGGCCTGGTCCTCGCTACCCTGCGGTACGTGCGCCGGGTTGGCGGTGAACAGCGTTTCGCCGTTACGGCTCTCGACGCGCTCGATCAGGTACGGGTTGATCTTGTAGCCGCCGTTGGCAAAGGTGCTCCAGCCGGTGGCGATCTCCATCGGCGTGAGCGTCGCGGTTCCCAGTGCCAGCGAGAGGTTGCGCGGCAGGTCCTGCTTGTTGAAGCCGAACTTGGCGATGTAGTCGATGGTGCGGTCGACACCCATTGCCTGCAGCAGGCGGATCGACACCAGGTTGCGCGACTTGTACAGCGCCTCGCGCATGCGGATCGGACCGAGGAAGGTGTTGGTGTCGTTTTTCGGGCGCCAGACCTTGTCGAGGTATTCGTCGACGAACACGATCGGCGCGTCGTTGACCAGGCTGGCGGCAGTGTAGCCATTGTCCAGGGCGGCGCTGTAGACGAAGGGTTTGAAGCTCGAGCCTGGCTGGCGCTTGGCCTGCATGGCACGGTTGTAGTTGCTCTGCTCGAACGAGAAGCCGCCGACCAGCGCGCGAATCGCGCCGTTGTTCGGGTCGAGGGTCACCAGCGCGCTCTGGGCGCCCGGCACCTGGCTGAACTTGAGCTTGCCGTCGTCCAGGCGCTGCACGCGAACCAGGTCGCCGACCTGCACGACGTCTGCCGGCGACTGTGGCGCACGGCCCTGGGCGTTGCTGTTGATGAACGGGCGGGCCCATTTCATGGTGTCCCAGGCCACGTCTTCGTCCTGGCCGCCACGGGTCATGACCTTCAGGCCGCTCTTGTCGACCTGGGTGACGATGGCCGGCTCCAGGCCGCCAAGGGTGCGCTGCTTGCCCAGTTCCTGCTGCCAGGCAGCGCGGGCCTTGCCCGGGAAGCGCGATTCGGGGCCGCGGTAGCCATGACGTTCGTCGTACTGGGAAAGGCCGTTGAGAACAGCCTTGTTGGCAATTTCCTGGGTGTCGCTGGGGACGGTCGTGGTCACCCGGAAACCTTCGGTGTAGGCATCGCTGCCGTAGCGGCCGACCATTTCGGCGCGGGCCATTTCGGCGACGAACGGCGCGTTAACTTCGGGTGTCGGCACGTGATAGCTGGCGTTCAGCGGTTCGGCGAGGGCCGCCTGGTAGCTGGCCTCGTCGATCTTGCCGAGCTTGTACATGCGGCCAAGGATCCAGTCGCGACGCTCCTTGGCGCGCACCGGGTTGGCCAGCGGGTTGAAGCGCGACGGCGCTTTGGGCAGGCCGGCGATCATCGCCATCTGCGCCAGGCTGATGTCGCGGATCGACTTGCCGTAGTACACCTGCGCTGCGGCATCGATGCCGTAGGCGCGGTTGCCCAGGTAGATCTTGTTGACGTAGAGCTCGAGGATTTCGTCCTTGGTCAGCTCGCGTTCGATCTGCAGTGCCAGGAGGATTTCGTTGGTCTTGCGCGAGAAGCTGCGCTCGCTGGTGAGGAAGAAGTTCTTCGCCACCTGCATGGTGATGGTACTGCCGCCGGTCTGGATATGACCGGACTTCACCAGCTGGGTCGCGGCGCGCATCAGGCTGCTCGGATCGACACCGTAGTGATTGAGGAAATTGTCGTCTTCGGCTGACAGAAGCGCCTGGATGAACTGTGGGGGAATTTCCGCGAAACGGATCGGCGAGCGCCGCATCTCGCCAAACTCGGCAATCAGCTTGCCGTCGCTGCTGTACACCCTCAGCGGGATCTGCAACTGGATGCTTCTGAGCGAGTCGACCGAAGGCAGGCTGGGACTAAGATACAGAAACGCACCGCTCAGACCGAGTACGAGCGCGCAGATGACGGCGACGAAAGACCACCAGAAGAACTTCAGCAGGCGTATCAAGGCTTTTGGGTGTCCAGGTTGAGAAATGGAGTGCACGCAGGCCCGGCGGACGGGAAAAAACGCTGGGCATTATAAGCATTTTCGCCCTGCCGGGTCATCGGCCGGGCGGAGTGAAAGGAGCAGCGGCTCCGGATGGCAAGGGTTTGCCACGGTCAAAAAAGGGAACAGCGATGCTTGGACGCTTTGGCAGGGATGCCGGTTCAGTGTTGGGGGTGCAAATCACCTCTGGTTCGGTGAGGGTGCTGCGGTTGCAGGGGCGGCCAGGGCGCCAGCGCGTAGCTGGGTGGGCACTGGAGCCCATTGACGCACCAGCGCAGGGCGAGGGCGATGGCGAGCCGCTCCTGCGGGCGCTGCGCCAGGCCTGGAGACGCTGTGGCGGTCGGGCGCGGCAGGTCGCGCTGGCATTGCCGGGCTCGCAGGTGATCTGCAAGCTCGGCCACTTGCCTGCTGCGCTGCCCGAGGCCGAGCGCGAAGCCCGATTGCTGGCCGATGCGCAGCAGTTGTTTCCCTTTCCTGTCGAGGATCTGGCCCTGGACTTCCAGGTGCTGGGTGCTTCTGCGCAGGTGCCCGACGCGCTCGATGTGTTGATAGGTGCTGCCCGGCACAGTCTCCTGGAGCCGTGGCTACAGGTGTTCGAGGAGGCCGGTCTCGATGTTGTCGCGTTCGAGGTGGACAGCCTGGCACTGCGCCGCCTGCAGCCGGTTGAGTCCCGTCGACCGCTGTTGCTGATGGAGCCTGACCGGGTGACCCTATACGCCTGGACCGACAGTCCGCTGCCCTGGCGCAGCGGGCAGGCTGTGGCGCCAGGCGCGGACCAGGAGGGTTACCTGCAGTGCATCGATTGCCTGGTTGGGGGGCAGCCGCCTGTCGATCTGGCACGCGGGCTGGTCGTCGGCGGCGCGGGTATCACGGCCGGCTGGCTGCACAGGCTGGAGCGGCACCTTGGCATTGCCTGTGAGCGGGTGTGCATCCCGGGCAACTGGCAGGGCGCATCAGCCGACGAAACGGGTGCGATGGCACTGCCCCTGGGGCTGGCGCTGGGGGGTGGGCAATGGACATCCGCCTGAATCTGCTGCCCTGGCGCGAGCGTCGGCGCCTGGCAGTGTTGCGCAACTTTCGCCTGCTGTTGCTGGGCAGCCTGTTCGCCGCCTTCGTGGCGGTGATGCTGGTGGATCGTCTTGCGCATCAGCGTCTCAAGCTGCAGGCCAGCGCCGCTGCACAGCGAGCGGTGCAGCTCCAGGCGCTGGAGGTGCCGTTGGCACGCATAGCGCAACTTCGCGACAAGCACGATGAAGTTCGCCGGCAGATCGATGCCCTTGCTGGGCTGCGTGCCTCGCAGGAGCTGGTGCCGCAGTTGCTGGCCCGGGTCGAGTCGGCGATGCCGCAGGGCATGCAGCTGACCAGGCTCGACCTGCAGGGCGACCAGTTGCAGATCAATGGCCTGGCAGTGTCTGCAGCCGTGCTGGCGCAGTTCATGCGCGACCTGCAGGGCTGGCCCCTGCTGCTCGACCTCGAGCTCAAGCAGATCATCGGACGTGCGGGGGGCGATGCGTTTCTGCTGGTGGCGCGCGTCGTTGCCTCTTGAGCAGATGGATGGTGTGGCCGTTCGAGTGGCAGGAGTGGGTCGGCCGCTCGCGGTTGTGGCGGCTTGCACTGATGACACTGGGTGTCGCGCTGGTTCTGGCCGGTGGCTACTGGCTGCGTCTGAAAGGATTGCATGACGCTTACCGCCATGGGCTGGCTGAAGCCCTCGAACAGCAGCGGTTGCTGTCACAGCGTGGGCAGCAGGTGACGGCGCTCGATGCCGCCGAAGCGGCATTGGCCGCTGGGAATGCACAATTGCAGGATGCACGCTGGCGACTGTCCGGTGGCGCGCAGATGAGCGATCTGCTCGATCGCCTGGCACTGTCGGGGCGAACCCATGGACTGTTCTTCGAGCAGCTCGATGTGGATGAGCAGTTGCAGGGTCCGGGGTACTTGCAAATCCCCTTGCAGGTAGTGGCCAGCGGGCGTTACGCCGCATTGCGCTCGTGGCTCGATGACTGGCTGGGCCAACTGCGGTTGTTGCGGGTGACGCACCTGCAATGGGAGGCCGTCGCGGACCGTCCGGGTTTGTTGCAACTGCGTTTGCACCTGCAGGTGTTTCATGCCGGTCAAGTGCTGCCCGTGCCAGCCTCTCTGGCACAGGAGCCGTCACGACCGCCGGGCGAGCCACCGCTGCTCGACCCTTTCGCACCCTGGTCCTCGCGCCAGCAGGCCCCGGGACTGGCAGGGGTGCCGCTGGAACAGCTGGAAATGGTCGGTAGCCTGTCGCGTGCAGGGCGGCACCAGGCACTGCTGCGCTGGGCCGGGCGTGTCTACCGAGTGGGGCAAGGAGAGCGCCTGGGGCGGGAGGAGGGTGAGATCATGAGGATCGACCCGGACCAGGTCGAAGTCAGGGAGCGGGTATTCAGCGCCGGGGTGTGGCATAAGCGCTACAGCTACCTCGCCCTGGATGGGCGCGCAGCCGCAAGGAGCAGGGATGAGCGTGAAAAGTCTGTGGGTGGTGATCGTGGCGGTGTTGGCGTCGACCCAGGCGCTGTCGACGCCTTTCAGAGGTGAGCCGCTTTCGCTGAACTTCCAGGACGTGGAAGTTCGCGCGGTGCTGCAGGTGCTGGCCGATTATGCGGGTATCAACCTGGTGGCCAGTGATTCTGTGCAGGGCAATGTCACCCTGCGGCTGCACGAGGTGCCCTGGGACCAGGCGTTGGACCTGGTGTTGCGCAGCCGCGGTCTGGCCAGACGCGAAGAAGGCAACGTGCTGCTGATAGCGCCTGCGGCCGAGCTTGCCGGGCAATCGCGCGAGGCGCGCGTCGACCAGGCACTGGAGGCGCAGTTGCAACCGCTGCAGCGTGAGTTGCTGCCCATCCACCATGCCGATGCCACCGAGCTCGCGCAGCTGTTGCTCGCCAGCCTTGCCGACGATGACCTGGCTCCCGGTCGCGGCAGCCTGAGCGTGGATGCCCGCACCAACACCCTGATCGCCACCCAGTCGGCAGCGCGGCTCGCCGAACTGCGGCAATTGGTGGCGCAACTGGATGTGCCGGTTCGCCAGGTGATGATCGAAGCCCGCATCGTCGAGGCCAGTGTCGACTACGAGAAGATCCTCGGCGTGCGCTGGGGCGCGCAACTGGGGGCAAGGCCGGGGCGGTTGGGGAGCGAGCTGTTCGTCGACCTGGGCGCCTCGACCGCGACTTCCGGCATCGGCGTGGGGCTGGTGCGCGGCGATGTGCTGTTTGACCTGGAGCTCAGCGCCATGGAAAAGAGCGGCAATGGCGAAATCATCTCCCAGCCCAAGGTCGTCACCGCCGACAAGGAAACCGCGCGCATTCTCAAGGGTACCGAGGTGCCCTACCAGCAATCGAGCAAGAGCGGCGCCACCTCGGTGGCATTTCGCGAGGCTTCGCTGTCGCTGGAGGTCACGCCGCAGATCACGCCGGATGGCAAGGTCATCATGGCGGTGCGGGTAACCAAGGACGAGCCGGACTACCTCAATGCCCTTAACGACGTGCCGCCGATACGCAAGAACGAGGTCAACGCCAAGGTGCGGGTGGCCGATGGCGAGACGATTGTGATTGGTGGCGTGTACTCGACGTCGCAGAACAATGTGGTGGACAAGGTGCCATTTCTTGGCGATCTGCCGTATGTTGGACGGCTGTTTCGACGCGATGCATTACAAGAGAAAAAATCTGAGCTGCTGGTCTTCCTGACTCCGCGTATCATGGGTGACCAGGCGATTGCTGTGAGTCGTTGATTCTGTGCGAAATTTGATACTTGTAGGGCCCATGGGCGCCGGTAAGAGCACCATCGGGCGCCTTTTGGCCAAAGAGCTGCGCTTGCTGTTCAAGGATTCCGACAAGGAAATCGAGCTGCGAACCGGCGCCAACATCCCGTGGATCTTCGACAAGGAAGGCGAGCCGGGCTTTCGTGATCGTGAGCAGGCGATGATCGCCGAGCTCTGCGAGCTCGATGGCGTGGTGGTCGCGACCGGTGGCGGCGCGGTGATGCGCGAAGCCAATCGCCAGGCGCTGTACAAGGGTGGGCGGGTCATCTACCTGCATGCCTCGGTCGAGCAGCAGGTCGGGCGCACCGCACGTGACCGCAACCGCCCGCTGCTGCGCACTGCCAACCCGGAGGCCACGCTGCGGGCACTGCTGGAAACCCGCGATCCGCTCTACCGCGAGATCGCCGACCTGGTAGTGGAAACCGACGAACGGCCTCCGCGGATGGTGGTGCTCGACATTCTCGAGCGCCTCGAGCAGTTGCCGCCCCGCTGAGCCGGGACTATCCTCGGCGACCAACGCCGGGCGACGTTGAACGTTACCGCGCTGGCTGCTCAGGCAAAGGCCGCGCCAAAGCATATTGTGGGGATACATGCAGACATTGAAGGTCGATCTGGGCGAGCGTAGCTACCCGATCTACATTGGCGAGGGCCTGCTGGACCAGCCCGAATTGCTCGCGCCGCACATTGCCGGGCGGCAGGTCGCCATCGTCTCCAACGAAACCGTCGCGCCGCTGTACCTCGAGCGCCTGAGCAAGACCCTGGGCGCCTGGTCGGTGCTGCCGGTGGTGCTGCCCGACGGCGAAGCCCACAAGAACTGGGAAACCCTGCAGTTGATCTTCGACGCGCTGCTGACGGCCCGTCATGACCGGCGTACCACTGTCGTGGCGCTGGGGGGCGGTGTCATCGGCGACATGGCCGGCTTCGCTGCCGCCTGCTACCAGCGCGGCGTCGATTTCATCCAGGTGCCGACCACGCTGCTGTCCCAGGTGGACTCGTCCGTCGGCGGCAAGACCGGCATCAACCATCCGCTGGGCAAGAACATGGTCGGTGCCTTCTATCAGCCCAATGCCGTGCTGATCGATACCACCAGCCTGCGTACGCTGCCTGCGCGCGAGTTGTCGGCAGGGCTGGCCGAAGTCATCAAGTACGGCCTGATCTGCGACGAGCCGTTCCTCGGCTGGCTGGAAGACAACATGGTCGCCCTGCGCGAGCTCGACTCCGTTGCACTGACCGAAGCCATTCGTCGCTCCTGCGCGGCGAAGGCTGCGGTAGTCGGTGCCGATGAGCGTGAGTCCGGCGTGCGCGCCACCCTGAACCTCGGCCACACCTTCGGCCATGCCATCGAAACCCACATGGGCTACGGAGTATGGTTGCACGGTGAGGCTGTCGCCGCCGGGACCGTCATGGCCCTGGAGATGTCCATGCGCCTGGGCTGGATCGACCAGTCGGCGCGTGATCGCGGAATCCGCCTGCTGCAGGATGCAGGCTTGCCGGTGGTGCCTCCACAGGAAATGACCCCGGCGCATTTCATGGAACATATGGCGGTCGACAAGAAGGTGCTCGACGGACGCCTGCGCCTGGTGCTGTTGCGCCAGATGGGCGAGGCCGTGATCACCGACGACTATCCGAAAGAGATTCTTCAGTCCACGTTGGCCGCGGATTACCGCGCGATCGTGGCGCAGCTTTGAGGTTGTGACAGCGCAATGACCAGTTTGCATGCCGATGAGGCGTTTCTCGATCACTACCAGTTGAGCCACGATCCGTTCGCACCGCGCGTGCCCGGATTCAAGTTCTTTCCCGCCCAGCGCAAGCCTGTACTGGGCCAGCTGCACCACCTGGCCCGCTACAGCCACCTGATGCTGGTGGTGACCGGCCCGCTGGGCAGCGGCAAGACCCTGTTGCGCCAGGCCCTGGTGGCCAGCACCAACAAGCAGTCGGTACAGAGCGTGGTGGTGTCGGCGCGTGGCGCGAGCGACGCGGCCAGTGTGCTGGGTCAGGTTGCCCAGGCGCTGAACGTGGCCCAGGCCGAAGTGCAGGCCATCCTCTCCCAGGTCGTGCAACTGGCGCTGACCGGTCAGGAAGTCTATCTGCTGGTGGACGATGCGGAACAACTTGACGAGTCGGCACTCCAAGCGTTGCTGGAACTGGCCGCCGGCGTCCCGGAAGGGCGTCCGCATGTGTTCCTGTTCGGCGAGCCTTCGCTGATTGCAGGGCTGGACGAGCTCAGTGCCGAGGAAGAACGCTTCCACATCATTGAACTGGCCCCCTACAGCGAAGAGGAAACCCGCGAGTACCTGGAGCAGCGCCTGGAGGGTGCCGGTCGAGGGCTCGAAGTGTTCAGCGCCGAGCAGATCACCGATATCCACGAAAACTCCGACGGTTGGCCGGGAAATATCAACCAGGTCGCCCGCGATACCTTGATCGAAGCCATGATCGCCACTCGCAGTACCGAGAAGCGACCATCCATGGGGTTCAAAATGCCTAAGAAACACGTCCTCGCGCTGTCCGCTGTCGTCGTGGTCGCCGTCGCTGCCGCGGTCCTGATGCCCAAGAAAGGCGACAAGGCGCCGGCCGAGGCACCTGCTGCCCAGGCCCAGTTGCCCTTGGGGCAGGGGCAGTCCGGCAACGGCGGCCCGACCGTCGAGTTCTCCGGCTCGTCGCAACCCATGCCGCTGCCGTTGGTAGGGCAGTCGCAGCCGGTGATGCGCGAGCCGCTGGCCCAGGCCGCGGGCATGGGTGATGGTGATGAAGGCGGCCCTGCCGGCAACACTGCGCTGCAGCCATCGGCGCCTTCGGCTGCCGTTCCGCCAACCGTCACCACCACCGCACCGCCCCAGGGTGTTGCCGCAGGCCCGGCACCTACGCCTGCCCAGCCGGTTGCACCGGCTCAGAAGCCTGTCGCAACCCAACCAGCCAAGCCGGTTGCGCCGGCCGCCAAGCCTGCGCCTGCGCCAACCCAGGTCGCTACTGCCAAACCCGCTGCCAAGCCCGCCGAGAAGCCGGTCGCCGGTGGTGCTGGCAACAGCAGCTGGTACAGCGGCCAGAAGCCGGGCAACTATGTGGTTCAGGTATTCGGTACCAGCAACGAGTCGGCTGCCCAGTCGTTCGTCAAGGAGCAGGGTGGCGACTATCGCTACTTCAAGAAAAACCTGCAGGGCAAGCCGCTGTACGTGGTGACCTACGGTAATTTCGGCAGCCGCGACGCAGCGGCTGCGGCAATCAAGAACTTGCCAGCGAAGGTCCAGGCTGGTAAACCTTGGCCTCGTACCGTCGGCAGCGTTCAACAAGAGCTGGCCACGGCCCGCTGATCCTTCCGGGCGGCACCACCCCCGCCGCCCAGTTGCTGAGCGAATCCCGGACTCTCAAGAGCCTGCTGTGCTGATGCGCGGCAGGCTTTTCTGTCCCAGACTGCCGGCCACAAGCCTCTGTTGCAGTCACGGCTGAAACGCTTCAGACTCGAGTCAAGCCGCTATCACGGTGCATGACGCAAAAACATTCAAAATTGCGACATAAATTTTCAACGATTCGTCGTGAAAATTTGTGGGGCTCCCTGTCGCTGTGCAACAATGGTTTCCCTATACCCACCGCAAAAAAGCTGGCATTCGATCGGCGTGGATGGTAAGTGGTTGTACTAAAAAGAGATTTGCCTTGGTTGAGAGGCGAACCTGGTGAGAAAGTGTCTATGAAAACAGGTCTGTACCATCCCGAAGAATTCAAGGACAACTGTGGTTTTGGCCTGATCGCCCATATGACGGGCGAACCCAGTCACCACCTCCTGCAAACCGCCGTCGAGGCCCTGACCTGCATGACCCACCGCGGTGGGATCAACGCAGACGGCAAGACCGGTGACGGTTGCGGCCTGCTGATGCAGAAGCCCGACCAGTTCCTGCGTGCCGTGGCCCAGGAGCACTTTGCCGCCGAGCTGCCCAGGCAGTACGCCGTCGGCATGGTGTTCTTCAATCAGGATCCGGTGAAAGCCGAGGCTGCGCGCGCCAACATGGACCGCGAGATCCTCGCAGCCGGCCTGACGCTGGTCGGCTGGCGCAAAGTACCGATCGACACCAGCGTGCTCGGTCGCCTGGCCCTCGAGCGCCTGCCGCAGATCGAGCAGGTGTTCATCGGTGGCGAAGGTCTCAGCGACCAGGAGTTCGCCATCAAGCTGTTCAGTGCCCGTCGCCGCTCGTCCGTGGCCAACGCCCACGACGCCGACCACTACATCTGCAGCTTTTCGCACAAGACCATCATCTACAAAGGCCTGATGATGCCGGCGGACCTCACCGCCTTCTATCCGGACCTGGGTGACGAGCGCCTGAAGACCGCCATCTGCGTCTTCCACCAGCGCTTCTCCACCAACACCCTGCCGAAATGGCCGCTGGCGCAGCCGTTCCGCTTCCTCGCCCACAACGGCGAGATCAACACCATCACCGGCAACCGCAACTGGGCCATGGCCCGTCGTACCAAGTTCGCCAACGACCTGATTCCCGATCTGGAAGAGCTCGGCCCGTTGGTCAACCGTGTCGGCTCCGACTCCTCCAGCATGGACAACATGCTCGAGCTGATGGTCACCGGCGGCATCGACCTGTTCCGTGGCGTGCGCATGCTGGTACCGCCAGCCTGGCAGAACGTCGAGACCATGGACGCCGACCTGCGCGCTTTCTACGAATACAACTCCATGCACATGGAACCGTGGGACGGCCCGGCCGGTATCGTCATGACCGAAGGCCGCCATGCGGTGTGCCTGCTCGACCGCAACGGCCTGCGTCCGGCGCGCTGGGTGACGACCAAGAACGGCTACATCACGCTCGCCTCGGAAATCGGCGTGTGGAACTACAAGCCTGAGGATGTCATCGCCAAAGGCCGCGTCGGCCCGGGCCAGATCTTCGCCGTGGACACCGAGACCGGCCAGATCCTCGACACCGACGCCATCGACAACCGTCTCAAGTCGCGCCATCCCTACAAGCGCTGGCTGCGTCAGCACGCCACCCGCATCCAGGCGACGCTGACCGACGACCAGGGCGTGGCCAGCTACGACGCCGACCAGCTCAAGCAATACATGAAGATGTTCCAGGTCACCTTCGAGGAGCGTGACCAGGTGCTGCGTCCGCTGGGCGAGCAGGGCCAGGAAGCCGTCGGCTCGATGGGCGACGACACGCCGATGGCCGTGCTCTCGCAACGGGTTCGTTCGCCGTACGACTTCTTCCGCCAGCAGTTCGCCCAGGTTACCAACCCGCCGATCGACCCGCTGCGCGAAGCGATCGTGATGTCGCTGGAAATCTGCCTGGGTGCCGAGCGCAACATCTTCCAGGAATCCCCCGAGCACGCCTCGCGGGTGATTCTCAGCTCGCCGGTGATCTCGCCGGCCAAGTGGCGCTCGTTGATGAGCCTGGAGCGTGAGGGTTTCGAGCGTCAGCTGATCGACCTCAACTACGACCAGGCCATCGGTCTCGAAGCCGCCATCCGCAACATCGCCGACCAGGCCGAAGAAGCGGTGCGCAGCGGCAAGAGCCAGCTGGTGCTGAGCGACCGTTTCATCGCCCCGGGCAAGCTGCCGGTGCACGCCTCGCTGGCCGTCGGTGCGGTGCATCACCGTCTGACCGAGCAGGGCCTGCGCTGCGACAGCAACATCCTGGTGGAAACCGCCACCGCCCGCGACCCGCACCACTTCGCCGTGCTGCTGGGCTTCGGCGCCTCGGCCGTGTATCCGTACCTGGCGTATGAAGTACTGGCCGACCTGATCCGCACCGGTGAAGTGCTGGGCGATCTGGACGAAGTGTTCAAGTACTACCGCAAAGGCATCTCCAAGGGGCTGCTGAAGATCCTGTCGAAGATGGGTATCTCGACCATCACCTCCTACCGCGGTGCGCAGCTGTTCGAGGCCATCGGTCTGTCGGACGAGGTGGTTGGCCTGAGCTTCAAGGGTGTGTCCAGCCGCATCAAGGGTGCGCGCTTCGAAGACCTGGAGAGCGACCAGAAGCTGCTCGCTGCCGAAGCCTGGAGCGCGCGAAAGCCGATCCAGCAGGGCGGCTTGCTCAAGTTCGTCCATGGCGGCGAGTACCACGCCTACAACCCGGACGTGGTGAACACCCTGCAGGCAGCAGTGCAGCAGGGCGACTACGCCAAGTTCAAGGAATACACCACGCTGGTCGACCAGCGCCCGGTGTCGATGATCCGCGACCTGCTCAAGGTCAAGGTGGCCGACCAGGCGCTGGCACTGGACCAGGTCGAACCGCTCGAGGCCATTCTCAAGCGCTTCGACTCTGCCGGTATTTCCCTGGGTGCCTTGTCGCCGGAAGCCCACGAGGCGCTGGCCGAGGCGATGAACCGCCTGGGCGCGCGCTCCAACTCCGGCGAGGGCGGTGAAGACCCGGCCCGCTACGGCACGCTCAAGAGCTCCAAGATCAAGCAGGTGGCCACCGGCCGCTTCGGCGTGACCCCGGAGTACCTGGTCAACGCCGAAGTGCTGCAGATCAAGGTGGCCCAGGGCGCCAAGCCCGGTGAGGGTGGCCAGCTGCCAGGCGGCAAGGTCAACGGCCTGATCGCCAAGCTGCGCTACGCAGTACCCGGCGTGACCCTGATTTCGCCACCGCCGCACCACGACATCTACTCGATCGAAGACCTGGCGCAGCTGATCTACGACCTCAAGCAGGTCAACCCGCAGGCGCTGGTGTCGGTCAAACTGGTGGCCGAGGCCGGTGTCGGCACCATCGCCGCCGGTGTGGCCAAGGCCTATGCCGACCTGATCACCATTTCCGGCTACGACGGCGGTACCGGTGCCTCGCCGCTGACCTCGATCAAGTACGCCGGTGCGCCCTGGGAACTGGGCCTGGCCGAAACCCACCAGACCCTGCGCGGCAACGACCTGCGCGGCAAGGTGCGGGTACAGACCGATGGCGGCCTGAAAACCGGCCTGGACGTGATCAAGGCAGCTATCCTCGGTGCCGAAAGCTTCGGCTTCGGTACTGCGCCGATGATCGCCCTGGGCTGCAAGTACCTGCGCATCTGTCACCTGAACAACTGCGCCACTGGCGTCGCGACCCAGAACGACAAGCTGCGCAAGGACCACTACATCGGCACCGTCGACATGGTGATCAACTTCTTCACCTTCGTCGCCGAAGAGACTCGTGAATGGCTGGCCAAGCTGGGCGTGCGCAGCCTCGGCGAGCTGATCGGGCGTACCGACCTGCTCGAGGTGCTGCCGGGCGACACCGAGCGTCAGCATCACCTGGACCTCACGCCGCTGCTGGGCAGTTCGCACATTCCGGCCGACAAGCCGCAGTTCTGTGAAGTCGACAAGAACCCGCCGTTCGACAAGGGCGAGCTGGCCGAGAAGATGGTCGAGATGGCCCTGCCGGCGATCCGCGACCAGGCCGGTGGCGAGTTCGCCCTCGACATCTGCAACTGCGACCGTTCCATCGGTGCCCGCATCTCTGGCGAAATCGCCAGGCTGCACGGCAACCAGGGCATGGCCGCCAGCCCGATCACCTTCCGCTTCAAGGGCACGGCGGGCCAGAGCTTCGGCGTGTGGAACGCCGGTGGCCTGAACCTGCACCTGGAAGGTGACGCCAACGACTACGTTGGCAAGGGCATGACCGGTGGCAAGGTCACCATCGTGCCGCCAGCTGGCAGCCCGTTCGAAACCCAGCACAGCGCCATCGTCGGCAACACCTGCCTGTACGGCGCCACTGGCGGCAAGCTGTTCGCCGCCGGCACCGCGGGCGAGCGCTTCGCTGTGCGTAACTCCGGCGCCCACGCTGTGGTCGAGGGCACCGGTGATCACTGCTGCGAATACATGACCGGCGGCTTTGTCTGCGTCCTGGGCAAGACCGGTTACAACTTCGGTTCCGGCATGACGGGCGGTTTCGCCTACGTGCTCGACATGGACAACACCTTCTTCGACAAACTCAACCACGAGCTGGTGGAAATCCAGCGTATCAGTGGTGAGGCGATGGAGGCCTACCGCAGCCACCTGGCGCGGGTCCTGGGCGAGTATGTGGAAGAAACCGGCAGCGAGTGGGGGCGTGAGCTCTCCGAAAACCTGGACGACTACGTGCGGCGCTTCTGGCTGGTCAAGCCGAAGGCGGCCAACCTGAAGCAACTGTTGTCCAGCACCCGCGCCAACCCGCAGTAAGAGCAGCTGCAAGTGGTGCGCCTCGAACCGCGAACAGAGCGGTTCGAGGCTCGCCCGGCTTAAGTGATCGTCTTGCGGCTTGCAGCGTGTAGCTTGCAGCTGCTGTTGAGAGGTTTTGAAAAATGGCTGAACGTCTGAGCAACGACTTCCAGTTCATCGAAGTGGGCCGCAAGGACCCGAAGAAAAAGCTGCTGCGCCAGCGCAAGAAGGAGTTCGTGGAGATCTACGAACCCTTCAAGCCGCAGCAGTCCGTGGAGCAGGCGCATCGCTGCCTGGGCTGCGGCAACCCGTATTGCGAGTGGAAGTGCCCGGTGCACAACTTCATCCCCAACTGGCTGAAGCTGGTGTCCGAAGGCAACATCCTGGCTGCGGCCGAGCTGTCGCACCAGACCAACACCCTGCCCGAAGTGTGCGGCCGCGTGTGCCCGCAGGACCGCCTGTGCGAGGGCGCGTGCACCCTGAACGATGGCTTCGGTGCAGTGACCATCGGCTCGGTGGAGAAGTACATCACCGACACCGCCTTCGCCATGGGCTGGCGCCCGGACATGTCCAAGGTCAAGCCGACCGGCAAGCGCGTTGCCATCATCGGTGCTGGCCCGGCAGGCCTGGGCTGTGCCGACGTGCTCGTGCGTGCCGGCGTGACCCCGGTGGTGTTCGACAAGAACCCCGAGATCGGCGGCCTGCTGACGTTCGGCATTCCTGAGTTCAAGCTGGAAAAGACCGTGCTGAGCAATCGCCGCGAAGTCTTCACCGGCATGGGCATCGAGTTCCGCCTGAACACCGAGGTGGGCAAGGACATCACCATGGAACAACTGCTCGGCGAGTACGATGCAGTGTTCATGGGCATGGGCACCTACACCTACATGAAGGGCGGCTTCCCGGGTGAAGACCTGCCGGGGGTGCACGACGCCCTGGACTTCCTGATCGCCAACGTCAATCGCAACCTGGGCTTCGAGAAGTCTCCCGAAGACTTCGTCGACATGCAGGGCAAGAAGGTCGTGGTGCTGGGCGGTGGCGACACCGCGATGGACTGCAACCGCACCTCGATCCGCCAGGGCGCCAAGGCCGTGACCTGTGCCTATCGTCGCGACGAGGCGAACATGCCCGGCTCGCGCAAGGAAGTGAAGAACGCCAAGGAAGAGGGCGTGAAGTTCCTCTACAACCGCCAGCCCATCGCCATCGTCGGCGAGGACAAGGTCGAAGGCGTCAAGGTCGTCGAGACCCGCCTGGGCGAGCCGGATGCCCGTGGCCGCCGCAGCCCCGAGCCGATCCCGGGCTCCGAGGAAATCCTCCCGGCCGATGCCGTGGTGATCGCCTTCGGCTTCCGCCCGAGCCCGGCGCCGTGGTTCGAGCAGCATGGCATCCAGATGGACAGCCAAGGCCGCGTGGTGGCCCCGGAGAAAGGCAAGTTCAAGCACCAGACCAGCAACCCGAAGATCTTCGCCGGTGGCGACATGGTGCGCGGTTCCGACCTGGTGGTGACGGCGATCTTCGAAGGGCGTACTGCCGCTGAAGGGATCCTGGACTACCTCGAAGTCTGATCGATCGCTATCGCGGGGCAAGCCCGCTCCTGCAGGGACCACGCATCCCTTTGCAGGAGCGGGCGTGCCCCGCGATGCTTTTTGTATACAAAAATCCTTGATCCACGGCACCCGATAGACAAAACGCATGGCCATGGCCGTGCCTTTTGCGCTGGCGTCTGAGAAAATGCCCGCACTTTTTTGCTGGATGCCGACATGACTGCCCTGAAGAACGATCGTTTCCTGCGTGCACTGCTCAAGCAACCCGTAGACGTCACCCCGGTGTGGATGATGCGCCAGGCCGGTCGCTACCTGCCGGAGTATCGCGCCAGCCGCGCCAATGCCGGCGACTTCATGAGCCTGTGCATGAACCCGCAGTTCGCCTGCGAAGTAACCCTCCAGCCGCTGGACCGCTACCCGCTGGACGCCGCGATCCTGTTCTCAGACATCCTCACCATCCCCGATGCCATGGGCCAGGGCCTGTACTTCGAGACTGGCGAAGGTCCGCGTTTCAAGAAGGTGGTCAGTACCCTGGCCGACATCGAGGCCCTGCCGATCCCCGACCCGCACAAGGACCTGGGCTACGTGATGGACGCGGTCAGCACCATCCGTCGCGAGCTCAACGGGCGCGTGCCACTTATCGGCTTCTCCGGCAGCCCCTGGACCCTGGCAACCTACATGGTCGAGGGCGGCTCCTCGAAAGACTTCCGCAAGACCAAGGCGATGCTCTATGACCAGCCCGAGGCCATGCACCTGCTGCTCGACAAGCTGGCACAGTCGGTCACCAGCTACCTCAACGGCCAGATCGAGGCCGGCGCCCAGGCGGTGCAGATCTTCGATACCTGGGGTGGTGCACTGTCGGCAGCGGCCTATCAGGAGTTCTCCCTGGCCTACATGCGCAAGATCGTCAGCGGTCTGATTCGCGAGCATGAAGGGCGCAAGGTGCCGGTGATCCTGTTCACCAAGAACGGTGGCCTGTGGCTGGAGAGCATCGCCGAGGCCGGTGCCGATGCGCTGGGCCTGGACTGGACCTGCGAAATCGGCGATGCCCGTCGTCGCGTCGGCGACAAGGTCGCGCTGCAGGGCAACATGGACCCGACCGTCCTGTACGCCAAGCCAGGGGCTATCCGCAATGAAGTCGCGCGGATCCTGGCCAGCTACGGCAAGGGCAGCGGCCATGTGTTCAACCTGGGCCATGGCATCACGCCGGAAGTGGACCCGGAACATGCCGGTGCGTTCATCAATGCCGTGCACGAGCTGTCGGGCCAATATCACGGCGGTTGACCGACCGTCATTGCCGACCTGAGAGGTTCGGCAACGACGGGTACAGGATTTCCGACTGAATCTCCAGCTGCTGGTTGCCTACTCTCCCCGTTCCTCAATGCACGGAGTCGGCATGATGGGTACGGTAGGATATTGCTGGCAGCAGAAGGTGCTGCATTGGCTTTCGGCGTTGGTGATCCTGTGGACGCTGGTCAGTGGTTTCTCGCTCGCGCTGGTGGCGGAGCGCCAAGGCTGGCATGAGGACGTGGCCAGAGCCAATGTTGCGCTGGCGACCCTGTATTTGCCGCTGTTCCTGCTCAGGTGCTGGTACAGGCTGAGGCAGCCTGTTCCGCTGGCGGCTGTGATGTCGGCTTGGCGAAACAGGGTGGCTGTCTGGGTGCATGGCGGCATGTATTGGGTGACGGCGATCGTGCTGTTGTCGGGGGTGCTGATGATGGCCCGCCCCATCGAGCTGTTCGGCTGGTGTTCGTTTGGCCCGCTTCTGCAGGGGGGTGAGTGGCGCCAAAGCTGGGAGCAGTTGCACGTGGCGGCTAATCTGCTACTGATTCCATTGGTCGGCCTGCACCTCGTCGGCGTGGTCCTGCACCACTGGGGGGGCCGGCCAATCCTGTCACGCATGTGGTTCTGATGCAGCCTCGCGGATTAAGCTTCAGTTCAGCGATCGTCGGTAATCTGGTGGCATCAAAACGCAAACAGGACCCGATCATCATGAAAGCCCGTTACCTGCCCCTGATTCTCGCCCCGCTGTTCAGCACCGCCGCTCTTGCTGCCGGCTACACCGGCCCGGGCGCCCAGCCGGTGACCACCGTTGCCGCCGCAAAGGAAGCCGCCGATGATACCCCGGTGGTGCTGCAAGGCTATGTGACCAAGAAGGTCAACAACGACGATAAATACGAGTTCAAGGACAATACCGGCACCATCACCGTCGAGATCGACAACGAAGACCTGCCGGTCACCCCGTTCAACGAGAAGACCAAGGTCAAGCTGACCGGTGAGGTGGAAAAGCACCTGATGAGCCGTGAGGTGGATGTGGATATCGTCGAGATCGTCAACTGACTCCAAAGCCCTTTCGCGGCAGTTCACCTGCGAACTGCCGCGAACGTCTCACACCGATTTGGGCGCGAGCTTGCTCAGGCGCAACGCCACCGCCAGCGCCACCGCCAGCAGGCTGCCGATGAACAGGCCTATGCCGTTCCACCCGGCGTAATGCCAGAACACCCCGCCCGCCGTCCCCGCCACGCTCGACCCCGCGTAATAGCAGAACAGGTACAGCGACGACGCTTGCCCCTTGGCCTTCAGCGCGCGTCGGCCAATCCAGCTGCTGGCCACCGAATGCGCGCCGAAGAAGCCGAAGGTGAACACCAGCATCCCGATGATCACCACCGGCAGCGGAGTGAACAGGGTCATCAGCATGCCGCCTGCCATCACCACGATGCTCGCCCAGAACACCTTGCGCCTGCCCAGCCTGTCGGCCAGCGCGCCGACCTGGGCAGAACTGTAGATGCCCGACAGGTACACCACCGACAGCAAGCCGACCAGCGCCTGGTTCATGTGATAGGGCTCGGCCAGCAGGCGATAGCCGATGTAGTTGAACAGGGTGACGAAGGCGCCCATCAGCAGGAACGCTTCGAGGAACAGCCAGGGCAGGCCGGCGTCCTTGAAGTGCATGAGGAAGCCGTCGAGCAGGTTGCGCGGCTTCAGCGACTGCGCGCGGAAGTTGCGTGATTCGGGGAGTACCTTCCAGAACACCACTGCGGCCAGCAGCGCCAGGCCGCCGATCACCAGCATCGCCGTGTGCCAGCTGACGAAGTCGATCAGTACCCCGGTGATCAGTCGCCCGCTCATCCCGCCGATGGCATTGCCCCCGATGTACAGGCCCATGGCCAGGCCGATGTGCTGCGGGTGGATTTCCTCGCTCAGGTAGGTCATCGCCACCGCCGCCAGACCGCTCAGCGACAGGCCGACCAGCGCGCGGGTAGCGAGTACGCCTTCCCAGGTCGGCATGACTGCACTGGCCAGTGTCGCCAGTGCAGCGCACACCAGGGCCGAGACCATCACCGGCTTGCGCCCGATGCGATCGGAAATGGGCCCGGTCACCAGCAGCCCGAACGCCAGCATGGCTGTAGATACCGACAGCACCAGGCTGCTCTGCGCCGCATTGATCGAGAACTCCTGCGACAGCAGCGGCATCATCGGTTGCACGCAGTAGAGCAGGGCGAACGTGGCGAAACCGCCGCTGAACAGCGCCAGCACGGTCTTCATGAAGGCGGGGGTGCCTTTCTCGATCCACATGTCGGTCGCCAGGGCAGGTTCGGGGTCGGCGGGAAGGGGGGCTACAGCAGTTTTCACGGGCGGGTACCTCAGGTGCAATGAAAAAATCATATAGCTGACTAATGATTAGATCCAATATATTGTTCGACCTATTTAAGATGTTTGACGACTTGTTTGGGGTTGCCCATGGAACTGCGCCACCTGCGGTATTTCATCGCTGTTGCCGAAGAGCTGCACTTTGGTCGTGCAGCCCAGCAGCTGGGCATCTCTCAGCCCCCGTTGAGCCAGCAGATCCAGGCACTTGAGCAGGAACTGGGCGCGCGTCTGTTCGAGCGCACCAATCGTCGGGTCGAGCTGAGCGAGGCTGGAAGGCTTTTCCTCGAGGAGGCGCGCCAGGTGCTGGCGCAAGTCGACAAGGCGGCCGATGTGGCGCGTCGCGCACAGTTGGGGGAGCTGGGCGAAATGAAGATTGGCTTCACCTCGTCGGCGCCCTTCACCTCGAGGATTCCCCAGGCGATCCACGCCTTCCGCCAGCGCTTCCCGGCGGTGCACCTGCACCTGACGGAAATGAGCAGCCGCGAGGTGGTCGATGCGGTGTTCGACGAGTCCATCGAGGTTGGCCTTATGCGTCCACTGCCGGTACCGGAAGGGCTGGCGCTCACTGAACTGTTCCGCGAGCCACTGGTGGCGGTGCTCAATGCCTCTCACCCGCTGGCGCTGGGCAGCGAGCAGGGGCTGTATATGCGAGACCTGGCTCACGAACCGTTCGTGTTCTTCCCACGCAGCTACGGCAGCGGTCTGTACGCGCAACTGATGGACCTGGCGCGCCAGGCCGGTTTCAGCCCGCACTTTGCCCAGGAGGCCGGCGAAGCCCTGACCATCATCGGCCTGGTCTCGGCGGGGCTGGGGGTGTCGGTGCTGCCGGCCTCGTTCCAGCGCATCCGCATCGATGGCGTGGTCTATCGCACCCTGCTCGACGAACAGGCGACCAGTGCGGTCTGGCTGGTACGCCGCGAGGGCTCTGGTTCGGCGATGGCGCGTGCGTTCGTCGATCTGCTGGCGGGGCTGGAAAAGCCCGAAGGTGCTGGCTAAACCGCCGCGTCGGACACATACTCGGGCATTCCCTGATACACGGAGGTCAGTCATGCGGCGCGTGGTGTTCAATCAGAAAGGTGGCGTGGGCAAGTCGAGCATCGCCTGCAACCTGGCGGCGGTCAGTGCCAACGAAGGCTACCGGACCCTGTTGATCGACCTGGATGCCCAGGCCAACTCCACCCAGTACCTGACCGGGTTGACGGGCGACGACATCCCCATGGGGATTGCCGATTTCTTCAAGCAGAGCCTGTCCAGCGGGCCGTTCAGCAAGAAGAACAAGGTCGATATCTACGAAACGCCCTTCGATAACCTGCACGTGGTCACTGCCACCGCCGAGCTGGCCGACCTGCAGCCCAAGCTCGAGGCCAAGCACAAGATCAACAAGCTGCGTAAATTGCTCGACGAGCTGGACGAGGATTACGAGCGGATCTACATCGACACCCCGCCAGCGTTGAACTTCTATGCGGTTTCTGCGCTGATCGCTGCTGATCGTGTACTGATTCCCTTCGATTGCGACAGCTTCTCGCGCCAGGCCCTGTACGGCCTGCTGGCCGAGATAGAGGAACTCAAGGACGACCACAACGAAGACCTCCAGGTGGAGGGCATCGTGGTCAACCAGTTCCAGTCACGTGCCAGCCTGCCTCAGCAGATGCTCGACGAGCTGCTCGCCGAGGGGCTGCCGGTGCTGCCGGTGTACCTGGGCAGCTCGGTGAAGATGCGCGAATCGCACCACGCCAGCCTGCCGCTGATTCATCTGGAGCCGCGGCACAAGCTGACCCAGCAGTTCGTCGAGTTGCACTCGCTGCTCGAAGAAAACGCTTAGACCCCTTGGCTGCGCACCCACTCCAGCAACGACTGGAGCGGGAACGCGCCGGCCTGGCGGCTGACTTCGCGACCGTTCTTGAACAGGATCAGGCTCGGGATAGAACGGATGCCCAGCCGCCCGGCGAGGTTGCGGTTGGCCTCGCTGTCGAGCTTGGCCAGGCGGCAGCGGCCACTGAGCTGACGGGCTGCCTGTTCGAAGGTCGGTGCAAAGCTCTTGCACGGGCCGCACCAGTCGGCCCAGACGTCCACCAGCAAGGGCATGTCGCCCTTGATCTGGCTGGCGTAGCTGGCTTCGGTGAGTTCGAACGGGGTGCTCGGCAGCACGTCATTCTTGCAGCGCCCGCATTTCGGCGCGTCGCCCAGGCGTTCGGCGGGCAGGCGGTTGAGGCCGTTGCAGTGTGGGCAGGGGATTACCAGTGGGTCTGACATGTTTTCTCCGCAATAGCGTTCACATATAACCTGTCGGGGCGGGCGTAATTCAGGAAGAACAGCTGATTTCCAGGTGCTTGCCCCACTCCGGCGGGCGCTCGGCATAGGCTTGCATTCCGGGCTGCTCATCGAATGGCCGGCACAATACCTGATGCAGCCTGCGCACTTCACTGTAGTCGCCGCCCTCGGCCGCCTCGATGGCCCGCTGCGCCAGGTAGTTGCGCAGGATATACAGCGGGTTGACCGCATGCATGCGCTCGCGCCGACCTTCGGCGTTACCCGCTTCGCGCTGGCAGCGTGCGAGGTAGTCGGCGCCCCAGGCGTCGAAGCCTGCGAGGTCGATGAAGTCGTCGCGAACCACGTTCAGCGCCTGTTCCACCGGCTGCTCGCCAAGTCGGCGGAAGAACAGGGTGTAGTCCACGCCGCCACTCTGCATGCGTTGCAGAAGACGCTCGATCAGGGCCATGTCGCCGTCTTCGGCGGTGGTCAGGCCGAGACGACGGCGCATCAGGTCCAGGTAGTGCGCCTGGTACAGCGGCAGGAACAGGCCGAGCGTCTCCTTCAGCGCCTCCACTTCGATCACCGTGGTCAGGGCCTGGGCCAGGGCGCTCAGATTCCAGTGGGCGATCGGCACCTGGTTGGCGTAACTGTAGCGGCCGCGATCGTCGGAGTGGTTGCAGATGAAGTTGGCGTCGAAGTCGTCGAGGAAGGCGTAGGGGCCGAAGTCGAAGGTGATGCCCAGGATCGACATGTTGTCGGTGTTCATCACCCCGTGGCAGAAGCCATAGGCCTGCCAGCGCGCGATCAGCTCGGCGTTGCGCTCGACGATGGTGCGGAACATCGCCAGGTAGGGCTGCTCGGCGTCGCGGCATTCGGGGTAGTGCTGTTCGAGCACGTGATCGATGAGCACGCGTTGTTGCTCGGGCTGCTTGGTGTAGTAGAAGTATTCGAAATGGCCGAAGCGCACATGGCTGTGTGCCAGGCGCAGCAGCATGGCCGCGCTCTCGCGGGTTTCGCGCCACACCGGCGTGCTCGAGCCCACCACGCACAGCGCCCGGCTGCTGGGGATGCCCAGGGCGTGAAGCGCTTCCGAAGCGAGGAATTCGCGGATCGACGAGCGCAGTACGGCGCGGCCATCGCCCATGCGCGAGTACGGGGTCTGGCCGGCGCCCTTGAGGTGCAGGTCCCAGTGCTCGCCGGCGTCGTTCAGCACCTCGCCCAGCAACAGGCCGCGGCCGTCGCCCAGGCGTGGGTTGTACGACCCGAACTGGTGGCCGGAATAGACCATCGCCCGCGGGTCGGCCTCTTCCCAGAGCTTGTGGCCGCTGAACAGCTCGGCGAACACCGGCTCATCGGCCTGGGCCGGGTCAAGGTCGAGCAGGGCCATGGCCGACTCGCTGGCGACCACCAGGCGCGGCTCGGCAATCGGCTCGGGCAGCACCTGGGTGGAGAAGACGTCGCCGAGTCGGGCGAAGCGGTTATCGAAGGTGAGTTGGTCGAGGGCTTTCACGTGGCCGGCTCCTGGGTATCGGTGACAGGGGCCGCCTTGCGGCCCTTCGTGGGGCAAGCCCGCTCCTGCAGAGCGCTGTTCGCTGTGGGAGCGGGCTTGCCCCGCGGTCGAGGGCAGAGCCCTCGCAGGCATTCTGGGCGCTTGCACCCATCAGCGTCCACTCAGCTCGGTGGAGTGCTGTCGGGTTTGCTCTGCAGCGGGATCATCTGCTGCTTGCCACCCTTGGTGTCCATCAGGAACACCTCCACCTGGCGCACCGAGATCTTGATGTCGTGGGCCTTGAACTCACGGTTGATGTAGCGGTTGATCTCGTCGAGCGTCGGGTTGCGGTCGCCCAGGTCGCGCACGTGCATGCGCAGTTCATGGTCAAGCGAGCTCTCGCCGAACTGCAGGAAATACACGATCGGCTCCGGATCCTTGAGCACGCGTGGGTTTTCATGGGCGCCCTTGAGCAGCAGGTCGCGCACCAGGTCCAGGTCGGAGCCGTAGTCGATGCCCAGCTTGAGCGTCACCCGGGTGACCGTGTCGGTCAGCGACCAGTTGATCAGCTGGCCGGTGATGAAGGTCTTGTTGGGGACGATGATGTCCTTGCGGTCGAAGTCGGTGATGGTAGTGGCGCGGATGCGGATCTTGCTCACCGTGCCGGACAGGTTGCCGATGGTGATGGTGTCGCCGATGCGCACCGGGCGCTCGAACAGGATCATGATGCCGGAGATGAAGTTGGCGAAGATCTCCTGCATGCCGAAGCCCAGGCCCAGCGAGAGGGCGGCGACCAGCCACTGCAGCTTGTCCCAGCTCACCCCGAGGGTGGCCAGGGTGCTGACGATGCCGACGCCGACGATCACATAGGACAGCAACGTGGTGATCGCATAGGCGCTGCCCTGTGCCAGGCTCAGGCGCGACAGCACCAGCACCTCCAGCAGACCGGGCAGGTTGCTGGCCAGGGCGATGGTGATACCGGCGATGACCAGCGCACCCAGCAGGTCACCGAGGCTGATCGGCACCAGGCTGGCCGCAGCGCCGGTGCCGCTGGAATATTCGTACAGGGTGATGTTGTTGAGGTAGGAGAACACTGTGATCAGGTCCGACCATACCCAGTACAGCCCACCGATGAAGCCGCCGAGCAGGGCCAGGCGGATCAGGCGCAGCGACTGCTGGTTGACCTGCTCGATGTCCAGGGTGGGTTCCTCGACGATGACTTCGCCGTCCAGCCCTTCCTTGGCCGCCGCGCGCTTGCTCAGCGCGCGCTGGTAGGCCAGGCGCCGCGCCGCCACCGACAGGCCTCGCACGAACGCCGCCTCGATCACCAGCCAGAACAACAGCAGGTAGAGGGTGTAGATCAGGCGGTCGGTGAGTTTCAGCGCGGTGTAGTAGTAGCCGAAGCACACCGCGACGAACAGTGCGATCGGCAGCGCGGTGAAGGCTACCCCGACCGCCTTGCGGAACAGCGAGGTGTCGCGGTGCGCCGGGCTGCTCAGCAGCAGGCGGCTGAGCAGCCAGGCCATCAATGCGTAGCAGGCCAGCACCACGCCGATGCCCAGCACATCGTCGGCCAGCGCCGAAGGCTGGTGCTCGGCCACCGCGACCACGCCGACCAGGGCCAGCACCACCGTGCCGAGCCTGCGCACCCAGCCGCGCAGGAACTCGACCTGCGGCTTGTGCCAGCGGAAGTGCACCTCGGCCACGCCTCCCGGCGCCAGCACGCGGTAGGCGGTATAGAACACCAGCCAGGCCTGGGCCAGTTGCCACAGGGCTGCACCGAGGTTGGCATTCTGGCCACGGGCGTCGATCTGCAGCGCATAGCTGCACAGCGCCAGGCCCAGGCTCACCGGCATGGCCAGGAGGATGTTGATCAGGATCGCCTGGGGCGTGTGCCACTGGCTGTCGCGGCGGAAGTGCCCGATGTCCTGGTGCACCTTGCCCAGGCGCTGGTACAGGTATTTGCGGCGCCACAGCAGAGCGCCGATCACCAGCAGCAGCGGCAGGAACAGCAGCGGGCGCTGGCTCAGGCCGTCGGCCAGTTCCGAGATGCCGGACCCCCAGGGCAGGCTGGCGACCTGGTCGGCGAAGCGTTCGGGCACGTAGCGCAGCCAGTCCCAGTCCAGCGGCTTGTTGCTGGGGATCCAGAACATCTGCTCGTCGAGGGTGGTGCGCAGGTTCTGCGCGGTGCTCAGCAACTGCTTCTGGTTCAGTTGCAGGGTGATCGATTCGTTGAGCAGCGCCGACAGTTCGCGGTTCAGG
Organism: Pseudomonas sp. FA117; assembly: GCF_057370475.1. Classification (NCBI taxonomy): domain Bacteria; kingdom Pseudomonadati; phylum Pseudomonadota; class Gammaproteobacteria; order Pseudomonadales; family Pseudomonadaceae; genus Pseudomonas; species Pseudomonas sp. FA117. The sequence continues at coordinate 5,527,320 of NZ_CM170675.1, read as the reverse complement.
CGTTCGAGCAGGTCGCTGCGGGTGATGGCAACTTCCAGAAGGGCCTTGCGCAATTGCGGGGTGACATCCTGTTCGGCCTGGGTCGACAGCAGCTTGTCGACGTAGCTGGACGGGCTGCTCATCTGCTCGCGCTGCTGGTTCACCTCGAACTGGTACAGGCGGATGTCGGCGATCTGGTCGGCCAGGTCGCGGTCGACCTTCAGGTGCGGCAGCGCCTGCTTCTGCTTGTAGAGAATCTTCGACAGCAGCAGGCTGCCCTTGAGCACGTTGATCTGCTCGTCGAGTGCCTGGTCGGCCTGGGTGAGGGTGTCGAGCTGCTGCTTGGACTGCAGGTTCTGCTGGGTGAGTTCGTTGAGGCGGTCGGTGCTGCGCAGCAGGTAGTCGGAGAGCTTGAGGTTGGCGGCGCTCTCGTTGGCCAGCAGGGTACTGCCACCGGCCTTCTGCGCTTCGATCGACTGTTGGGTGACGGTCTGTTGCGATTGCGCCAGGCGCTTCTCGTTGATCAGCGTCTGCAGGTCCTGGATCTCTTGCTCCAGGCGCGCCGCGCGCTCGATCAGCAGGTCATGGCGGGCATTGCCAAGGTCCTGCAGCAGGCTGTTGCCGGCCAGCTCCTGGCGGCGCAACAGGGTCAGGGCATTGAGCGAGGCCAGCTCGGCGTTGAGCTGGTTGCGCTGGTCGGCGGAGATCGCCTTGCCGTTGTCCTTGCCGGACTTCAGGGCGTTGTTGATCTGCTGGGCGCGGGTCTGGTTGTTGCTGATCTCGGCCTGGGCGCGCTCGGGGCGGGTCTGGGAATTGATGATCAGGCTGTTGGCTTCGGCCAGGGCCTTCTGCAGGTCGCCTTGCTGGGTGCTGCGCTCGCTGAGCATCTGCTCGAGCTGTGGCACGCCGAGGCTGGCGTAGCGTTGGGCCACGGGGGTGACCTTGCTGTCCTTGAGCTTGGCCAGCTCGCGCTGGCTGTCGCGGGTTTCCTGGGGGGCACCGGCGAGCTGCTGCTTGAGGTCGGCAAGCTTCTTCTCGCTGTCTTCCTTGCTGGCGATCAGCGTCAGGGTCTGCTCCAGCACTTGCTGCAGCGCCTTCTGCTCGGGTTCCGGCAGCTTGCGCTCGGCGATCTTGTCGAGGCTGTTCTGGATACCGGGAGCGGCCGGCACCTCGGCCGCCGCAGCGCCGAACGACAGGGAAAGGCACAGCCCGAGCAGGGCTGCGCGGGCATACACGCGCAGGGACATAGGCAGACTACTTGCGAGATGGGGCACGAACGGAGTTTAGAGGAACAGGCCCGGGCCGGGTCGGGTTCCTTCGGGGAATCTGACGCCCACTTTCTGGATCTTGTTCCCGTCCATGGTCGCGACAGTCCAGATCGTGCTGTGCCATTCGACCTGGTCGCCTACCACTGGAGCGCCTCCGACCTTCTGTCGGATGAACTGCGCCAGCGGCATTTTTGCGTCCAGGCCATCGAGTTTCAGGCCATAAAGCGCCGCCACGGCACCCAGTTCGGCATCGCCTTCGAGAACGAAGTCGCCGAAGAAGCGCAGGTCCAGACCACGCTGCGGCGCCTGGCTGAACAGTTTGCCGAGGGCAGGCAGATTGTGTTCGTGACCGATCACGCAGAGCATGTCACCGACTTCCAGTACGGTGCTGCCGGAAGGGTGCAGCAGTTGCTCGCCACGGAACAGCGCCGCAATCCGCGTGCCCTCGGGCATCTTCAACTCGCGCAGGGCGGCGCCGATGCACCATTTTTCCGCGCCCAGGCGGTAGACGAACAGCTCCCACTCGCTGGTGATGTGCACTTCCAGCGCCGAGCGTGAGATCGGCGCCGGGTCCGGCGGCACCGTGACCTTCAGCAGCTTGGCCATCCACGGCAGGCTGGTGCCTTGCACCAGCAGCGAAATGAGCACGATGAAGAACGCCAGGTTGAAGAACAACTGCGCATCCGGCAGCCCCGCCATCAGCGGGAACACCGCAAGGATGATCGGTACTGCGCCGCGCAGGCCGACCCACGAGATGAAGCCTTTCTCGCGGCCGTGGAAGGCCTTGAACGGCAGCAACGCCGCTACCACCGACAGCGGCCTGGCAATGAGGATCATCCACAGCGCCAGGCCCAGGGCCGGCAGGGCGATCGGCAGCAGGTCATGCGGGGTGACCAGCAGCCCCAGCACCAGGAACATGCCGATCTGTGCCAGCCAGGCCATGCCGTCGAGCATGTGCAGGATGCCGTGGCGGCTGCGGATCGGCTTGTTGCCCAGCACCAGGCCGCACAGGTAGACGGCGAGGAAGCCGCTGCCGTGCAGGGCGTTGGTCAGCGAGAACACCACCAGGCCGCCGGCGACCACCAGGATCGGGTACAGGCCGCCGGCCAGGTTGATGCGATTGACCAGTTGCAGCATCAGCCAGCCACCGCCCAGGCCCAGCAGGCCACCAATGCCGAACTCGCGCAGCAGGTGGGTCAGCAGGCTCCAGTGCAGGCCGGTCTGGCCGCTGGCGATCATGTCGATCAGGGTGACGGTGAGGAACACCGCCATCGGGTCGTTGCTGCCCGATTCGATTTCCAGGGTTGCCGTCACCCGTTCGTTCAAGCCCTTGCCGCCGAGCAGCGAGAACACCGCTGCGGCGTCGGTGGAACCGACGATGGCGCCGATCAGCAGGCCCTGGATCAGGCTCAGGTCGAACAGCCAGGCCGCGACCATGCCGGTCAGCGCGGTGGTGATCAGCACGCCCACCGTGGCCAGCGACAAGGCCGGCCACAGGGCCACGCGGAAACTCGCCACCCGCGTGCGCAGGCCACCGTCGAGCAGAATCACCGCCAATGCCAGGTTGCCCACCAGGTAGGCGGTCGGGTAGTTGTTGAAGATGATGCCGCCACCATCGACGCCGGCGACCATGCCGACCGCGAGGATGATGACCAGGATAGGGATGCCCAGACGCGACGAGAGGGAGCTGACCAGGATACTTGCGCCCACCAGCAGTGCGCCGATCAGGAACAGGCTGTTGATGGTGCTGGCATCCAAAGGCAGGTACTCCGGGATATCGCGGAAAGATGACTTGACTGGCAAGTCGCGTGCCAATCGATTCTAACCTGATGAATTGCCAGCATGTAAAGCGTTTCTGCAGATGTGCAAAAGGCACCGCGGTGGGTGCCTTTTGTTGTGTTGCCTATGCGGGCCCTTTCGCGGGCAAGCCCGCTCCCACAGGTTCACCACAGGCATGAAGACTTGTGCAGTACCTGTGGGAGCGGGCTTGCTCGCGAAGAGGCCAGTGCAGGTTTAGCCCTGCTTCACCTCACGCATCGCCTTGCCCTTCACCGGTGCACCGTTGGCCTTGTAGTACTTGGCGGTGCTGCGCGCCAAAGGCTTGCGGTTGCGGATCTTGTCCGAGATTTTCTCGGCGATCATGATCGTGGTGGCGTTGAGGTTGCCGGTGATGATGATCGGCATGATCGAGGCATCGACCACACGCAGGCCCTGCATGCCATGCACGCGACCTTCGCCATCGACCACCGCCATGTCGTCGGTGCCCATCTTGCACGAGCAGGACGGGTGGAAGGCGGTTTCGGCGTGCTCGCGGATGAATTTGTCCAGCTCTTCATCGGTCTGCACGTGCGCACCCGGGCTGATCTCGCGACCGCGATACGGGTCCAGCGCCGGCTGGGCCATGATCTCGCGGGTCAGGCGGATACCATCGCGGAATTCCTGCCAGTCCTGCTCGGTGGCCATGTAGTTGAACAGGATGCTCGGGTGCTGGCGCGGGTCCTTGGACTTGGCCTGGATGCGGCCACGGCTCGGCGAGCGCATCGAACCCATGTGGGCCTGGAAGCCGTGTTCCTTCACGCCGTTGGAGCCGTTGTAATTGATGGCGACCGGCAGGAAGTGGTACTGGATGTTCGGCCACTCGAATTCAGGGCGGGTACGGATGAAACCGCCGGCCTCGAACTGGTTGCTGGCGCCGATGCCGGTGCCGTTGAACAGCCACTCGGCACCGATGGCCGGCTGGTTCCACCACAGCAGCGATGGATACAGCGACACCGGTTGGGTGCAGGCGTACTGCAGGTACAGTTCCAGGTGATCCTGCAGGTTCTCGCCGACGCCCGGCAGGTCGTGGACCACCGGAATGTCGAGGCTTTCCAGCAGGGCGCGCGGGCCGACACCGGAGCGCTGCAGCAACTGCGGCGAAGCGATGGCGCCGGAGCTGACGATGACTTCCTTGCGGGCACGGGCTTCGACGCGTTCTTCGCTGTCGCCGACCAGGTAGGTCACGCCTACGGCGCGCTTGCCGTCGAACAGCACGCGGTCGCTCAGGGCGTGGGTGACGATGGTCAGGTTCGGGCGCTTCTTGGCCTGGTCCAGGTAACCGCGTGCGGTGCTGGAGCGACGGCCATTCTTGGTCACCGAGCGGTCCATCGGGCCGAAGCCTTCCTGCTGGTAGCCGTTGAGGTCTTCGGTGCGTGGGTAGCCGGCCTGTACGCCAGCTTCGACCATGGCATGGAACAGCGGGTTGTTGCCGGCTTTCGGCGTGGCAACGCTGACCGGGCCTTCGCCACCGTGGTAGTCGTTCGGGCCGATGTCACGGGTTTCGGCTTTCTTGAAGTAGGGCAGGCAGTCCAGATAAGTCCAGTCTTCCAGGCCTGGCAGTTCGGCCCAGCCGTCGAAGTCCATGGCGTTGCCGCGGATGTAGCACATGCCGTTGATCAGCGAGGAACCGCCCAGGCCCTTGCCGCGGCCACATTCCATGCGGCGGCCGTCCATGTGCGGCTCAGGATCGGTCTCGTAGGCCCAGTTGTAGCGACGGCCCTGCAGCGGGAAGGCCAGGGCGGCCGGCATCTGGGTGCGGAAATCGAAGCGGTAGTCGGGGCCGCCGGCTTCCAGCAGCAGCACCGAGACGCTGGCGTCTTCGGTCAGGCGGGTGGCCAGGGTGTTACCGGCGGAACCGGCACCGACGATGATGTAATCGAATTCTTGGGACATGCAAAGTACCCTCGTTGGCAGTGTTCAGGGAGCGGGAGCGCCCGTGCGCAGAGGCACGGGCGTGGCCAGACCGGTCTTAGAAGACCGAGTTGTAGCCGCCCAGCTCGACCTGCACCGACTTGATGCGAGTGTATTGGGCCAGCGAGCTGACACCGTTCTCACGGCCGACGCCCGATTGCTTGTAGCCGCCGACCGGCATCTCGGCTGGCGATTCGCCCCAGGCGTTGATCCAGCAGATGCCGGCTTCGAGCTTGTGGATGATGCGGTGGGCGCGGGTGATGTCGTTGGTGCAGACACCGGCTGCCAGGCCGTACTCGGTGTCGTTGGCGCGACGGATGACTTCTTCCTCGGTCTCGTAGCTGAGGATGCTCATCACTGGGCCGAAGATCTCTTCCTTGACGATGGTCATGTCGTCGGTGCAGTCGGTGAACACGGTCGGGGCGACGAAGGCGCCCTTGGCGAACGCACCCTCGGTCAGACGCTCACCGCCGCACAGTACGCGGGCGCCTTCTTCCTTGCCCTTGGCGATGTAGCCCAGGACGCTTTCCATGTGCTGGAAGCTGACCAGCGGACCGAAGTTGGTGTTCTCGTCTTCCGGGTTGCCGACGCGGATGCGTGCGACGCGCTCGGCGATCTTGGCTTCGAACGCGGCCTTCATCGCGGCTGGAACGAATACGCGAGTGCCGTTGGTGCAGACCTGACCGGAGCTGTAGAAGTTGGCCATCATGGCGATGTCGGCGGCCTTGTCCAGGTCGGCGTCGTCGCAGATGATCAGCGGCGATTTGCCGCCCAGTTCCATGGTCACTTCCTTGAGCGAGGAGCTCGAGGCGCTGGCCATGACCTTCTTGCCGGTGGTGGTGCCGCCGGTGAAGGAGACTTTCTCGATGCGCGGGTGCTCGGTCAGCAGGGTGCCGACTTCGCGGCCGCTGCCGGTCAGGACGTTGAACACGCCATCCGGCAGGCCGGCTTCGGTGTAGATCTCGGCCAGTTTCAGGGTGGTCAGCGAGGTGACTTCCGACGGCTTGAAGATCATCGCGTTGCCGGCGGCCAGGGCCGGTGCGGATTTCCACAGGGCGATCTGGATCGGGTAGTTCCAGGCGCCGATACCGGCGGTCACGCCCAGCGGCTCGCGGCGGGTGTAGACGAAGGACGATTCACGCAGTGGAATCTGCTCGCCTTCGATGGCCGGAACCAGGCCTGCGTAGTACTCCAGCACGTCGGCGCCGGTGACGATGTCGACGTAGCGGGTCTCGGAGTACGACTTGCCGGTGTCCAGGGTTTCCAGCATGGCCAGTTCATCGTTGCGCTCGCGCAGGATGTCGACGGCGCGGCGCAGGATGCGCGAACGCTGCATGGCGGTCATCGCGGCCCAGACTTTCTGGCCACGTTCGGCGCTCTCGACGGCGCGCTCGACGTCAGCCTCGGTCGCACGCTGGACGTGGGCGAGGACTTCGCCGGTGGCCGGGTTGATGGCCTCGAAGGTGGCATCGCTGCCAGCGTCGACATAACCACCATCGATGTAGAGTTTTTGCGTTCCGAAACGGGCCATAGAGTCCTCGCAAGTGCAGTGTGTGATTGGCTAGCCGCGTCGTGCTCCTGCCGGTTGGGCAGTCGCTGCGTGCGATCGTTCAGCCGCCTGGGGGTTGGTGTCCAGGGCGTGCTGCTTAGCCAGTTGTAGATCCATGTATTCGTTGGCGATCCGTATCGCCTGTTCGGTGTCGAACGCATCGCCCGACAGCGCGCCACGCAGCCACAGACCATCGATCAGGGCTGCGAGGCCGCGTGCTGCCTTGCGCGCATGGTAGATCGGCAGGACGCGGCGAAACTGACAACACAGGTTGGAGTACAGGCGGTGGTCGTTGATCCGCTGCAACCTGTGCAAAGACGGCTGGTGCATGCTGGAGGCCCAGAAGGCCAGCCAGGTTTTCATCGCCGGGCCGTTCACCTGGCTCGCATCGAAGTTGCCTTCGATGATCGCCTGCAGGTGGGCACGGGGGCTGTCGTCCTTGAGCGCCTCGCGGCGTGCGTTCACGCCATCGCTGAGCATCTTCATGATGTAGCTCATCGTCGCTGCGATCAGGCCGTTCTTGTCCTGAAAGTAGTGACTGATGATGCCGTTCGACACGCCGGCCAAACGGGCAATCAGCGCAATGCTGGCATCCCCCAGTCCGACCTGATCGACCGCCTGCAGGGTGGCTTCGATCAATTGCTGGCGGCGGATGGGTTGCATACCGACCTTGGGCATCTTGCTATCTCCTCAGGCCTGCGAGCGGACGACGTGCATCCGACTCGGCGAGGGCCAGTCTATTTTGTTTTGATTGAACGTTCAATCAATAAAGAATAAGCTCTGCGACAATTTGTGCCATTGACAGTTTTTCAGGCGGTCGAGCAGGCACGAATTGACACCCCAGGAACACGTGTAACCCCCGGAATACAAGGCGTTGACGGGCAAGAACGGTGCAGGGACAGATTCTGCCGAGCGGCCAATAGCCGTGCGGACGACCCTTGGAGCGGGTCAGGCGAGCTGTGACGAATGCGCGCATCCCCACGGGATGACGGCGTTCGGAGGCGCTCCGCCGGTCTGTTTTCTTGCAGCGTTTCGATTCGGGATCACGGTTTCCAGGGTGCTTTTATAACACCTGACGCAGTGGGGCTATTGCACCAATTGCGCGGGAACGACTGATTAGCCTCCACCGTTGTACTGCCCGGAGCATTCGTGCAATGAGTTCTGCCTCCCTGACAAAGCCCCCCGCCGAGAGGGTTCGGGTCAACCGCGTGGTGTTCTTCACCTCCGCGCTGCTGGTCCTCGCGTTGACTGCCTTGCTTATCGCTGTTCCCGAAACCGCCGGCCAGGTGCTGGGCGTGGCCCAGAAGTGGCTGACGCGCACCTTCGGCTGGTACTACATGCTGGTGATCTGCGGTTACCTGCTGTTCGTCGTCTACCTGGCGTTCTCCGACTACGGCAAGCTCAAGCTTGGCGGCAAGGATGACCAGCCCGACTTCAGCTACGGAGCCTGGGCCGGCATGCTGTTCTCCTCCGGTATCGGTATCTCGCTGCTGTATTTCGGTGCCTCCGAACCGCTGGATCACTATTTCAATCCGCCGGAAGGCACCTCCGCCAGCCTCGAGGCCGCGCGCCAGGGCCTGCAGCTGACCTTCCTGCACTGGGGCCTGCACGGTTGGGCGATCTATGCCCTGGTGGGCCTGGCCGTGGGCTACTTCGCCTACCGCCACAACCAGCCGCTGGCACTGCGCTCGGCGCTGTACCCGCTGGTCGGTGAGCGCTGGGTCAAGGGCGCGGCGGGCAATGCCGTGGACATCTTCGGCATGTTCGTCACCCTTTTGGGGCTGGTGACCAACCTGGGCATCGGCTCGATGCAGGTGTCCTCGGGCCTGGAATACCTGTTCGGCATGGACCACAGCAAGACCAACCTGCTGGTGGTGATCCTGGTGATGGCCGGCGTGGCCACCGTGGCGGCGGTCTCGGGTGTGGAAAACGGCATTCGCCGCCTGTCCAACCTGAACATCATGCTGTTCAGCGGCCTGCTGATCTTCGTGCTGATCGGTGGCAACACCCTGCATCTGCTCAACGGCTTCGTGCAGAACGTCGGCGACTACCTCAACGGCATCGTGCTCAAGACCTTCGACCTCTACGTCTATGAAGGCGAGGCCGGCAAGTCCGAACGCTGGCTGGGCCTGTGGACCGTGTTCTACTGGGCTTGGTGGATCTCCTGGGGCCCGTTCGTCGGCATGTTCATCGCCCGTATCTCCAAGGGCCGTACCGTGCGCCAACTGGTCAGTGGCGTGCTGCTGATCCCGCTGGGCTTCACCCTGGCGTGGCTGTCGATCTTCGGCAACACCGCGCTGGACCTGGTGATCAACCACGGCGCCGTGGAGCTGGGCAAGACTGCCCTCGAGCAGCCGTCGATGTCGATCTACCAGTTGCTGGAATACTTCCCGGCGGCCAAGGTGGTGATCGGTGTGGCGGTGTTCGTCGGCTTCGTGCTGTTCCTCACCCCCGCCGACTCCGGTGCGGTGATGATGGCCAACCTTTCGTGCAAAGGCGGCCAGGTGGACGAGGACGCGCCGCACTGGATGGTGGTGTTCTGGTCGGTGATCATCACCCTGGTGACCATCGGGTTGTTGTTCGCCGGTAACTTCGAAGCCATGCAGACCATGGTGGTGCTGGCCGGCCTGCCGTTCTCGGTGGTGCTGGTGCTGTTCATGTTCGGCCTGTACAAGGCGATGAAGCAGGACGTGGCGGTCGAGCAGGAACGTGCCGAGCTGGCCGCCCGTGGCCGTCGCGGCTTCAGCGAACGTCTCACCCAGCTCGAGCTGCAGCCGACCCAGGCAGTAGTGCAGCGCTTCATGGACAAGCAGGTCAGCCCGGCGCTCAAGGAGGCCGCAGAGCAACTGCGCGCCCTGGGCTTCGAGGTGGAGACCCGCGTCGGTCAGTCGCGCAACATGATGGGCGTGCGGGTGATGATGGAAGAGGGCAACCCTTTCGTCTATGAAGTCAGCCTGGACGGCTACATGGCTGCTGCGAGCGAGGCCGCGGTCGATGGCGAGGCCGAGGTGCGCCAGCGCTTCTACCGTGCCGAGGTGTACCTGCACAACGGCAGCCAGGAGTACGACCTGATGGGCTTCACGCCTGAGCAGATCGTGCGCGACGTGCTCGATCAGTTCGAGAGCCATCGCCAGTTACTGGGGCGAGTGTACAGCTGACAGCCGCTGTGGCACATGGCGCCGCAAACAGGCCCTGTCGCGAGACAGGGCCTCTTGCTTTGCAGCACGACTCTGCAGCCGCTGTGCCTGAAAGCAATATGTAGCGCTTTGCACGCACTGCGCATACGCATGCTTGCACTCCTTTCTCCGAGGAGTGCAAGCAATGAAGATCCCTACGTCCGATTGTCCCGCCTACGACCTCTGCGCCGCTGTCGCCAGGCAGTTCGCCGCACGCCCCACCTTGCGCCAGGTGGCCGGCGAACAGGCGATGAAGCTGATCCGTGAGCATTATCCGCTGGTCGCCACCCATCGTCCCGAGTTGACCACGGCGTTGCCCTTGCATGTGCTGTACACCACACCCGACGGGCAGTCGCTGCATGCACCGCTGATCGATGTGCTGCTGGGCGCGATGCTGAATGCGGCGCCAGTGGACTTTGGCCGGTTGGGCGCCTACGCCTTCAGCCTGAAACCGATGACACGGTTCTTCGCCATCGAGGATGGCTTCGAAACCATCGAGGGGGATCTGGTCGAACCGTGGATTCTCACCGATGCCTTCAACGACTTGCTGCTCATGCTGCCCTACCATTTCCAGCAAGCGCAGATCGACTACTGGAACGGCAGCATGGGCGCCGATCGCGACCTGTGGTTGCAGCAGATCCTGCGCATGGGATTGATGGAGGGTCTGAGCGCGCTGGATGACGACGACGAGCGCCAGTGTCTGCGCGGGCTGATCCTGGGTGATTTCAACCGGATCAACGCGCAGGCAGTTCGCGTGCAGATGCGTCAGGGGGATCGTACGTTCAGCCAGTTGCTGCCCTGGCTGTTGGTCAATACCGAGGTCAAGGGCAAGCAGGTGGTGTTCTGGTGTTCGCCGGACGGGGAGGTTCGACGTTTCGATTCCTTGCATGGCTTTGCCCGGGCACTGCAGGTGCAGATGGCCGAGCGCTACAGCTTCGATTCGTTGAGCTGGGCAGCGTTGAGCGCCGACGGTGATGCGTTTTCCCTGCAGAGCGGCCTGGTGCTGGAAATCCTGCTGGATCGAATCGGGCAGGTCCGGCGCAGCGCCCTGAATGGCATCGATGCGCTGGAAGCGGCCTACAGTGAGGCCTGCGACCCTTCGAAGCTGTTCACCGGTCGTCTCATTTCGACCACTACGCAGGCACTCCTGTTGCCGGGCGGGCTGAAGCGAGCCAGCCCCGATGCACAGACAGGTTACCTGCAGGCGATGCTTGACCTGTCGCTGCAGCAGGCTGCTTCCGATGGCGCGCAGGCGCTCGACGGTATAGAGGACCTGCACGGCTATGCGGCTCGTCGTCTGCGCGAGGAGCTGCTGCATGATTATCCTGACGAAGCCAATTATTTCCCCGACGACTTGATACTCACGGTCGATACCTTCGTCAGCGACGGGCATGGCCTGGGCTTCGGGCAGAAGATCGATTCGCGCAAGCTCACGTTGACGACCCTTGCAATAGGCCGGCTCGATGCGAGCATCGGCGGCGCGGTCACCCGCATCGAGCACCGGGACAACCAGCTGATCATGGACTGGATGACCGTGGACTACATTCATGAGCTGATCGCTCGGGTCGATATCGGCGGTCGCTATCCTGGCTATGTCAACGAGCTGCTCGCCGACCAGGCCGCCAGGCCGGCGCGTATCGCCAGCTTTACCCGGCAATGGCGAACCACCCTGATGTTCGATGTCGCCAGGGCGCGGGTGGTCGAGAGGCTGGATGCGCATGCGCATGCTGCGCTGGTGCGTTTCTGCAAAGGCCATGAGCAGGATTCAGCGAGCGTGCGCATCGCCCCGCTGGCGTTGCGGCGCTCGCCTACCTCGCAGCTGGTCGATGTGGTGCACGGCATGTATGTCATCGAAATCATCGAGTCGGGCAGCCATGTCCTGTACATGCCGCTCTATACCCACAAGGCCATCTGTCAGTTCCCGGACGCCCGTGCACTGCTGGCCGCAGTAGCCGAGCAGGGCTCGCTGCAGGACATGGCGCTGATGTGGCTCGACCAGGAAGTCCAGCCGATCTACGCCAATGGTGGCTTCAAGGAGCCGCACCTGCCGCACTGGGTCTTCGATCCCTATGCGCCCCTCGACAAACCGGAGCCTGCCATGCTGGCGCTGCAGTTCTGGACCCGAGACGTGGACCAGCAACTGTTCGAGGCCAAGCACCAGCTGATGATCGAACTGGCCAACCGTAAGGCCCCCAGCAACAGCGTGCTGCGCTGGGGCGTGGTCACCGCATTCGGCTGGGAACTGCTCAACGTCGTCATGCCCGTCTTGCCGGGGCCGCTGGTATCGGTGGCGTGGCTGTACATGGGGATAAGGGGGATGGAGAGCGATGCAAAGGGCATTGCCAGTCGCAATACCGGTGAGGTGATCCAGGCGACCGTCGACATCCTGAACAACACCCTCATGGCCTGGGTGCATCTTCAATTGCCCAAGGGCGATCTGCCGTCGATACCTGTCGAGGCGCCGTTGCTGGACACACTTCCCGCCCAGGAAGCGACAGTGCCCTGGGCATTGCCGGCCCCGGAGCAGGAAGCGGGTGGACCATTGAGCCGCTTGCACGACATCGACCGCTCCCATCTGGACTTTTCGTGGCGGGGCCTCGGTGGTGTGAATGCACTCGCGCCAGGGCAGCGCAGTCGTCTGCGCACGCTGGCAGTGGACGTTTCGCTGGCCGGCGTGGCGCCGATCATGCAGGGCCCCACCGCCGGACTCAAGACGCTGGGTGATCACCTCTACATCGAGCTGGCGGGTGATGTGTACAAGGTACGGAACCTCGAAGATGGGCTCCAGATCATTGCGCCGGACCAGACACCAGGCCCACGCCTGTACAACGATGGAACCGGCTGGCGGGTGGATACACGATTGCGCGGCGGCAGCGGGCGAGCCGATGCCAAACAGCGTCTGCGCAACAAGCTGGAGGCGCCATCCAAGAAAGCGGTGGACGATCTCAATGCCGAATTGAGCGCTGCGCATGGCGTCACCAACGATTACGCTGCCTTGAACGAGAGGATCCTTGTGGTCTCGGACAGCCTCAAGGCCGTCGATGATCGATTGAATACCCCTGCCCCTGCCGACCCGGGCAAGCTGGCGCAATTCGAGCAGGTAAAGGAGCTGTTTACAGCCAAAAAACAGACCCTCATCGAGCAGGTATCGAGCTTGCGCAGGGAACGTATCGACAAGCTGCGCCTGATCATCGGGCATTATTCGCAGGCTGAGAGTCTTGTCGTCCAGCTACTCGACAATCCCAGCTACCAGCGTGCCAATTCGCATCAGGAGTATCAGCGCAAAACCCTCGCCGAACTGCGCCAGACCCTCATAGGGTATGGCATCTTCATGCTCGACGAGCAGGTAAGCGTGGGGGATTTCAGAAGCTATCAACCACTGGTCAACGAGCTCTCGGCGGCGCCGCCGGAGTTCAAGCCGGCCCTGTACGACAGATACACACGCATGCTCGAAAGCATGGTGCAGGACCAACAGCAGGTCATAGAAGTGTCCGACATGCTGGACCGTTTGCTTGCAGTCAGTGACCTCGCAATGTCGGTCAAGGTCAACCAGGTACCGATGACCGTTGCCCAGATCATCCAGCAGCGCAAGACCACGACCGTCGCCATCCGCTTTTTCCAGGCCATGAACCATGTCGAGCTGACTTTCCAGTCGCTGGGTGCGGCCAAGGCCAGCCACTACACCATCTTCCGTGAGGCATTGGCCAGCAAGCACCTGAGGGTGGCTGCCAATACCCATCAGTTGTCGCTGTACTGCGAATTGTCGATCAACGACCGTATCGAAGTCCTTGAAACTGCGTGGGATGCCTACCTGGCGGCAATCCTGAACAGTGACAGGATCGCCAAGCTGGGCAGCGCGCTCATCGACACGCAACGCCTGCTGGCCTACAAGGAGCAGATGGTGCAGTTGAAAGACTATGTTGGGCAGGCGCTGACCGAAGCCATGCGCGAACAGGCCTCCGGGCAGGCTGCATCTTCTCGTCGCTCGGTCTATCCGATGAAGTCGATGCAGGTGGCGCATACCCGGGAAGGACAGATCGTGATCGGCACCGAGATCGTGGTGGACGGGGAGTCGATCCTGCAAGTATTTCCCACCTTCAGCGATGAAGTTGCGCATAGCTTCCATCGCCAAGGTGACATCTGGATTGAACAATCGACCTCGCCGGTACCCACCCCAGGTACCGAATCCCGGGCCTCGACCCCGGAAACCGAGCAGAACAGCAAGGACCTGGCCGAAGGCATTCTGCAGCAGAACGAAAGCGTCATCGAGCAAGCCAGGGAAATGGTCGCCAGCGATGCGGATGATGGCGGTCTGATTTCAATTCTTGACGGTCAGGTCGGTGAAGTCCTGGAGCTGCGTGAGCAGTTGAAGGATGCGCTGGTCGATGGCGACCTCCTGGAGCGCCTTGATGGCGCGGTGGCGCGCCTTAAGGACGTCAAGCGTCAGTGCCTTGTCGAACTGTATAGCCAGACACGCTACCCGGGCGCCAAGGCGCTGAACTTCCTGCATCAGGAACAGCTGATCAAGACTACGTACGAGGGCCCGCGCCAGGAGTTGTCCGATGGATATCTCGATGAATACCGCATCGAGTTGCTCAAGGCCCCAGGTGATGCCAGGGGCAAGCCTCTGTGGGCTGCGCATTTCCATTTCGCCGACGCCCACGCAGCGCCCACCGCATTCGGCAAAGGCCATCTCAAGCTGTGGAGCCAGCGCCTGATGGGGTACAAGGAGCAGATGGAGAAAGCCAGGGGCGGGCAGGTGCTGAAGATCTATCGGGGTAACCTGACCTACGCACAAGCCCGGCACGCCATTCCTTTCAACGACTACTGAGGCAGAGTGATGTCGCGCGCAAGGCTAGCGGTTGGCGTAACGCCCGCTGCGACCATGCGCCGGCATGGCCTGGTTGCTGCGCTGGGCGATCATCTGGCGCAGTTCGATGAGTTCGATGCCCTGGCTTCTGAGCCGGGGCATTTCCTTTTCCAGGACCTCGAGGGTCTGCGGATAGGGATGGCCGATCAGTACTGCCGACCCCTGCTTGCGTGCCAGCTCGACACCCTGGCGCAGTTGCGCGGCAATCGCCTCGGGCGTACGCACATCGTCCAGGAACACATCGCGCGACACATGCGCCAGATCCAGCGCCTGGGCCTTGGCCGCCGCCACCGTGGCGGCGCTGGTGCGGCTGTCGACGAAGAACAGTGCGCGCCGCTGCAGTTCACCCATCAGCCAGGCCATGGCCTCGGGCTGCGCAGTCATGCGGCTGCCCATGTGGTTGTTGATGCCGGCAGCGTACGGCACCTTGAGCAGTGCCGCATCAAGCCTGCGGGCCAGCTCCTCGATGGGCAGGCCCGGATGCCAGGCGTAGGGCCCGGTGGCCGGGTCCATGGGCATGTGCAGGATCACCGTACGCCCGGCCTTGTGGGCCTGGCGGGCGAAATCGGTGGCGTGCGGGGTGTCGGGCATGATCGCCAGGGTGACCGGGCCGGGCAGGGCGAGTGTGCGGCTGTCACGCTCGCTGCTTTGGCCCAGGTCGTCGATGATGATGCTCATGTAGGCCTTGGCCGGCGCCGCATGTGCGGTGCCGGCCAGCAGGCAGAACAGCGTGAACAGCAGAAGACGCATGGTGGTTATCAGTCACCCTTGGTGATGTTCAGGCCCTTGAGCAGGCTGAGCGCCTGGCTGAGCTGGAAGTCGTTGTCCTGCGGGCGCTCGGTACGCTTGCTGCTGCCGGTCGGGCGGTCGGCACCGCCGTTGCCGTTGCCCAGGTGGCCCTGCAGGTCGGCTTCCTTGAAGTTGTCGGTGTCGGCCTCGGCGGTGAGCTTGGCCTGGCGTACCTCGATGTCCGGCACGATGCCCTGGGCCTGGATCGAGCGGCCATTGGGGGTGAAGTACAGTGCGGTGGTGAGCTTCAGCGCCCGGTCGTTGGCCAGCGGCAGCACGGTCTGTACCGAGCCTTTGCCGAAGCTGTCGGTGCCCATCAGCACGCCGCGCTTCTGATCCTGCAGGGCACCGGCGACGATCTCGGAGGCCGAGGCGCTGCCTCCGTTGATCAACACCACCAGCGGCACGCCTTCGCTGGCGTCGGCCGGGTCGGCGGAGAAGCGCAGCTCGGAGTTGGCGATGCGGCCCTTGGTGTAGACGATCAGACCTTTGGTGAGGAAGTGGTCGGCCACTTCCACCGCCGACTGCAGCACGCCACCCGGGTTGTTGCGCAGATCCAGGACCAGGCCGCGCAGCTTCTTGCCGTTGTCCTTGCGCAGCTTGGCCAGCGCCTTGCCGACTTCCTCGCCGGTCTTGACCTGGAACTGGGTGATACGGATGTAGCCGTAGTCGTTCTCCAGCAGCTGGCTCTTCACGCTCTTGACCTGGATGACCGCACGGGCCAGCGTGACATCGAAGGGCGTGCCGCCGTCGCGTACCAGCGTGAGGGTGATCTTCTGGCCGATCTTGCCGCGCATCTTGTCGACCGCTTCGGTCATGGTCTGGCCGCGGGTCGGGGCGCCGTTGATCTTGACGATCAGGTCGCCAGCCTCGATGCCGGCGCGCGAAGCCGGGGTATCGTCGATGGGCGAGACCACCTTGATGAAGCCGTCTTCCTGGCCCACCTCGATGCCCAGCCCGCCGAATTCGCCGCTGGTGCTTTCCTGCAGCTCCTGGAAGTCTTCAGGGCCGAGGTAGGCCGAATGCGGGTCGAGGTTGCTGAGCATGCCCTTGATGGCGTTCTCCAGCAGGGTCTTGTCGTCGACCGGTTCGACATACGCGGCCTTGATGCGGTCCATCACCTCGGCGAAGGTGCGCAGCTCGTCCAGCGGTAGCGGCGCCTTGGCCGTCACCTCGGTGGCCGGCACGGCAGCCGGCTTGGCGGGCTTGACCGGCTCAGCGGCGCTGGCCAGGGGCGCGCCGACGACCAGGGCGATGGTCAGGGCCAGCTGGGTGAGGCGAGACGAGTGCAGCATGTCGAACGAACTCCTGATCCTGTAGGTGCCCCCGCGGGAGCATCGGTGCGGCCCGCTGTCGGGCCTTGCCGTAAATGTTGCGGTGCCTAGCCTCGGCACCATTGCGCAGGGTCGGTGGGCCGGCCCTGCTGGCGAATCGCGAAGTACAGACCTGCGCTGTCCTGGCCACCGCTGTCACCGACGGTGGAAATGGCTTCGCCGGCCTTGACGATGTCGCCGGCGCTCTTGAGCAGGCTCTGGTTATGGCCGTACAGGCTCAGGTAACCATTACCATGGTCGAGAATGACCAGAAGTCCAGCGCCGCGCAACCAGTCGGCGAACACCACGCGCCCGCCATGTACCGCGTGCACCTGGGTGCCGGCAGCGGCGCTGATCATCACCCCGTCCCACTTGGCACGGGCGTCACCGCCGCGGGTGTCGCCAAAGCGCGCCAGCAGTCGACCATTGACCGGCCATGGAAGTTTTCCGCGGGCGGCGGAAAAAGCACCGCCATAGCTCGCGCCATCGCCGGAAACCATCGGCCCGAGCACGGTGCGGGCCTTTTTCGGTGGCTCCTGCGGCTCGTCGCGGCGGGCGTCGGCCAGGGCCTGCTCCTTGCGCCGCTTTTCTTCTTCCTGCTTGGCCAGCAACGCCTTCTGCCGCGCCTCTTCGGCTTCGCGGGCCTGGCGGGCGAGGGTTTCCTCGATGGTCTTGAGCACCTTGGCGAGGTCGGCCTGGTCCTGTTCACGGGCCTGGAGCTTCTGGTCGCGCTCCTTCACGTCGCTGTTGAGCTTGGCCAGCACCTGCTGGCGCTTGCTGCGTTCGGCTTCCAGCGCCTGGCGGCGGCTGTCGAGGTCGGCGCGCTGGGCCATCAGCTGCTCCTGCTGGCCGGAAATCTCCAGCTCGACGTTGGCCAACTGGCGCAGCGTTTCGTTGAAGGCGCGCAACTGTTCCAGGCGCGCCTTGCTCAGGTAGTCGTAGTAGGTGAGCGTGCGGGCGAACTTCTCGGGGTTCTGCTGGTTGAGCAGCAGCTTGAGGTATTCCTCGCGGCCGTTCTGGTAGGCCGAACGGGCCTGGATGGCGATCAGTCGCTGTTGTTCAACGCGGGCGCTCTGGAGTTTTTTTTTCTCGTGGTCAAGGCGCTCCAGTTCGCCCTCGGTCTTTTTTAGCTCTTGCTGCAGACCCTCCACCTGTTTTTCGAGGTTGCCGATATCGGTCTCGGTGGACTTGAGGTCTTTCTGCACGCCGGCCTTTTCTTCCTGGAGCTTGCCCAGCATCTTCTTGAGCTCGGCGATGTCCTGGCGAGTGGCGTCCAGTTGTTGCTGGGTCTGCGCGCGCTCATCGGCGAACGCCGGGCTGAGCAGGCATGACAGGGCGAGGAATATGAGGGCGCGGCGCATGGAATCGGGCGTACCAGGGATGGAGACTGGCCTAGTATGCCCGCCTGAGCGTGCAAAAAAAACGCCCCGCTGCAGGTGCGGCGGGGCGTTTGTCCGGAAATCGCATCAGGGCAGGCTGTGCGGCTGCCCTGCTGCGAAGTCTCAGGCGTCGATCAGGATCGAGGTGCCGGTCATTTCAGCCGGCTTCTCCAGCCCCAGCAGCTTGAGCATGGTCGGCGCCACATCGGCCAGTACGCCGCCGCCGCGTACTTGGACCTTGCGCTTGCCGACATAGATGAACGGCACCGGCTCGGTGGTGTGGGCGGTGTGCGCCTGGCCGGTGGATTCGTCTTCCATCTGCTCGACGTTGCCGTGGTCGGCGGTGATCAGCGCTTCGCCGCCGACCTTGTCCAGCGCCTCGACGATACGCCCGACACAGCCGTCCAGCGCTTCGACCGCTTTGACGGCAGCACTGAACACGCCGGTGTGGCCGACCATGTCGCCGTTGGCATAGTTGACCACGATCACGTCGTAGCGCTGCTGCTCGATGGCCTCGACGATGCGGTCGGTCACTTCCGGCGCGCTCATTTCAGGCTGCAGGTCGTAGGTGGCGACTTTCGGCGACGGGATCAGGATGCGCTCCTCGCCCTCGAACGGCTCTTCGCGCCCGCCGGAGAAGAAGAAGGTCACGTGGGCGTACTTCTCGGTCTCGGCGATGCGCAGTTGGGTCTTGCCGTTCTTGGCCAGGTACTCGCCCAGCACATTGTTCAGGCTGGCCGGGGCGAAGGCCGCCGGGGCCGGGATCTTTGCCGAATACTGGGTCAGGCCGATGTAGGCGGCCAGCTTGGGCAGGCGCGCACGCGGGAACTCGTTGAAGTCAGGCTCGACGAACACCCGCGACAGTTCGCGGGCACGGTCGGCGCGGAAGTTCATGAAGATCACCGCGTCGCCATCTTCGACCTTGACCGCCTCGCCGATGCGCGTGGCCTTGACGAATTCGTCGCTCTCGTCGCGCGCATAGGCAGCTTCCAGGCCGGCCACGGCGCTGTCGGCGCTGTACTCGGCAGTGCTGTCGACGATCAGGTTGTAGGCCGCGCTGACGCGGTCCCAGCGGTTGTCACGGTCCATCGCGAAATAGCGGCCGATCAGGCTGGCGATGCGGCCCTTGCCCAGCCTGGCGAAGGTCGCATCGAGCAGTTCGAGCGACGACTGCGCGCTGCGCGGCGGGGTGTCGCGACCGTCGAGGAAGGCGTGCAGGTAGATTTTCTCGGCACCACGCTGCGCGGCCAGTTCGGCCATGGCGACGATGTGGTCCTGGTGGCTGTGCACGCCGCCGTCGGAGAGCAGGCCCAGCAGGTGCACGGCCTTGCCGGCGGCGACCGCCTTGTCCACGGCGCCGGTGAGCACCGGGTTCTCGAAGAACTCGCCGTCACGGATGGCCTTGGTGACGCGGGTGAAGTCCTGGTAAACCACGCGGCCGGCGCCGAGGTTCATGTGACCGACTTCGGAGTTGCCCATCTGCCCGTCCGGCAGGCCGACATCCATGCCGGAACCGGAGATCAGGCCATGCGGCTGGGTGGCGCGCAGGCGGTCATAGACCGGTGTGTTGGCGGCATGGATGGCGTTGTATTCGGGGCTTTCGCTGTGACCGAAACCATCCAGGATGATCAGGACCAGGGGCTTGGGCGTGCTCGTCATCAATCAAACTCACGGTTGTTCAAAGATGATAAAGACACGCATTTTAGGGCAAATCGGCCAGCGACGGCGAATATTCATCGGCTCGAGCGACCGGCGTACCGACAGCCTGCACATGAAGGCTGGTTTCGCGCCGGCCCGGCGGGCTTTGGCGGGCATGGGTGGCTGTGTATACTGGCCGGCATTTTCAATCGCCTGGAACACCCCTGATGGTTGCTCACCTGATTCAATTTGCGACAGATCACTTCATCCTGGTTGCGATCTTCTTCATTCTGCTGATCCTGCTGCTGGTCAATGAAATCCGCCGCGGCGGCCAGAGCCTGAGCAACGGCCAGCTGACCGCGCTGGTCAACGCCGAGAAGGGCGTGGTGATCGATATCCGTCCGAGCAAGGACTACGCCGCCGGCCACATCGTCGGTGCGCTGAACATCCCGCAGGACAAAGTCGCCGGCCGCATGGCCGAGCTGGAAAAACACAAGGAAAAGACCCTGATCATCGTCGATGCGATGGGCCAGCAGTCCGGCACCATCTGCCGCGAGCTGCTCAAGGCCGGCTACACCGCCGCCAAGCTCAGCGGTGGTGTGTCCAGCTGGAAAGCCGATAACCTGCCCCTGGTGAAGTGATATGAAGCCCGTCATCGTCTACTCCAGCGACTACTGCCCTTACTGCATGCGCGCCAAGCAACTGCTGGCGAGCAAGAAAGTGGCCTTCGAGGAAATCCGCGTCGACGGCAAGCCGCAGGTGCGCGCCGAAATGGCCCAGAAGGCCGGGCGTACGTCGGTGCCGCAGATCTGGATCGGCGGCACCCACGTTGGCGGTTGCGATGACTTGTTTGCGCTGGAGCGCTCGGGCAAGCTCGACGCCCTGCTCGAGGCCTGATTCACGCCTCTTTCAACCATTTTCAGAAAAGGATCTGCCATGACTGACCAACAGAACAACGGCGCCGCCGAAGAGAACAGCCCACAATTCTCGCTGCAGCGCATCTACGTGCGTGACCTGTCGTTCGAAGCCCCGAAAAGCCCGCAGATCTTCCGCCAGCAGTGGGAACCGAGCGTCGCGCTGGACCTCAACACCCGTCAGAAAGCCCTGGAAGGCGACTTCCACGAGGTCGTGCTGACCCTGTCGGTTACCGTCAAGAACGGTGAAGAAGTCGCCTTCATCGCTGAAGTTCAGCAGGCGGGCATCTTCCTGATCTCGGGTCTGGACGCAGCGTCGATGAGCCACACCCTGGGTGCGTTCTGCCCGAACATCCTGTTCCCGTACGCGCGTGAAACCCTCGACAGCCTGGTCACCCGTGGCTCGTTCCCGGCGCTGATGCTGTCGCCGGTGAACTTCGATGCCCTGTACGCCCAAGAGCTGCAGCGCATGCAGGAAGCTGGCGAAGCGCCTTCCCTGCAGTAATCGCTTGCGTGACTGACGAAAAAGCCCCTGCGGGTCTACCGCAGGGGCTTTTTTGTGGGCGAGTGCCGGGCTTCAGCCAAACTGCTTCTGCTGTTGCTGCTGCCTGGCCACGGCCTCCGACGCCGCCACGTAGGCGTCCTGGAATTCATCGCTTTCCAGCCAGGCCATGGTCGCCGCTTCATCAGCGCCGTCGAGCCAGGCGCGGTAGGCGGTGAACACCAGGACAATGTAGTCGGTGGCGTGCTCTTCCTTGTGCCCCTTGAGCACCAGTGCCAGCAGCGGGTCGACCAGAAACACCGAGATCATCGAGACCAGGTCGGTTTCCTGGGCTTGCTTCATCCTGTCGAACAGGGCGTCGTAGCTTCCGGACTCCATGGCCTTGTTGAACACCTGCTCGACACTGCTGCTGTCGCCAGCGCTGGCCTTGACCGCCTGCCCGCCGCGGACCATGCGGTTCTGCTTGGCCTTGGAAGCGGCGCGCTTGGCGCGTTTCTGTTGCTTGGTGTTCGAAGCCATGGGTGAATCCTTGGGTGTGTCCGGAAAAACGCGTATTGAAGCCTAGTTGCCGCGCTTCTGGATAGAGCCCGGCGGTCAGAAGCTGTAGGTGCCGGTCACCACCAGGCTGCGCGGATCGCCGAACTGGATCTGCGCGGCGCTGGTTGCCGAGCTGTAGTAGGTCTTGTCGGTGATGTTGTTCAGGGCCGCGCGCACGTCCCAGTCATGGGTGCGGTAGCCGGCCAGTGCGTCCCAGTGCCCATAGCCCGGCAGCACCGTGGTGTTCTGGTTGTCGGCATAGCGCTCGCCGACCAGCACCAGGCCGGTTTCGGCGTACCAGCCCAGCTCCGGCTTCCAGGTCACGAACAGGCTGGCGTTGCGCCGCGCCACGTTGTTCACCCGGTTGCCTTCCAGGCCGCTGTTGTCCTTGGCGATGATGGCATCCTGCAGGCCGATGCCGCCGCGCACGTACCAGTTGCCGACCACATTGCCCTGGGCGGTCAGCTCCACCCCGCGCGAGCGCTGCAGGCCGGTGAGGATGGTGATGCCTGGGTTGTCCGGGTCGGTGGTGCGGCGGTTGTAGAGCTCCAGCTCGTAGACGGCAAGGGTGGTGCTCAGGCGATCGTCGAACCAGTCGCTCTTGACGCCGATTTCCTTCTGGCGAGTGTTTTCCGGCGCGGTTTCGTTGGTGTTGCCCGCCGCCCCCGGGGTGATGCCGATCAGGCCGCCGCCGACCGGGGAATAGGTCTTGCTCCAGGAGGCGTAGAACGAATGCTCCTGCCAGGGCGAATAGACCACGCCCAGGCGCGGACTGGTGCTGTTGTCGTCTTGCTTCTCGGAAATGCCCCGCAGCTTGTTGGTGGTTTCCACCTCGAACTGGTCGAAGCGCACGCCTGCGAGGATCTGCCATTGCTCGTTGAGGCGGATCTGGTCCTGCAGGTAGACGCCACGGCTGTCGACCACGGTGTGGTTGTAGCTCGACGGCACCATGGGCCCGTTGTGCTGCAGGCGTCGGTTGGGATTGTTCAGGTTCAGCGGTGGTACTGCCTGGCCACCGACGTTCGCTGCCAGGGAGGTATACAGGCGCGGGTCGCGGCGCTGATTGCCGAACTCCAGGCCCACCAGCAGCTTGTGCTCCAGGCCCCAGGTGCTGACGTCGCCTTCGGCCTCGAGGTTGTTGAACAGGTTGCGGGTGTTCAAGTCCTGCTGCCAGCGCTGGCGGGTCACCAGGTTGGTGCTCGGGGTGTAGCCGGTGAGGTAGGTGTTGTCGAAATCGCTGTCGAGCTTGAACAGGCTCAGGGTGTGGCGCACTTGCCAGTTGTCGCTGAGCTGGTAGTTCAGGCGCGAGCGCAGCGACTGCGACTTGTCGTCGATGAAGTCGCGCTGCGTGTCGCCATAGGTGGTGCTGCGCCCGACATCTGCCGGACGACCGCCGACACCCGGAATACCGCGATCCGGCGTGCGGTTGTAGCGGCTGTATTCGTACTGCACCAGCCAGTTCAGGTCGGGGCTCAGCTGCCAGCTCAGCGATGGGGCGAACAGCTGGCGGTTGCCATCGATGCCGTCGCGAAAGCTGTTGTTGTCCTGGTTGCCCATGTTCAGGCGCACGCTGATGTCGTCGGTCAGGTCGGCGCTGAGGTCGGCATACAGGCTGCGCAGGTCCTCGCTGCCGCCCTGGGCTTCGATGGTCGAACGGCGACCATGCTCGGGCGCCTTGCTCACCCGGTTGACGATGCCACCCTGGCTGCCGCGGCCATAGAGCACTGCGGCGGGCCCCTTGAGTACCTCGACGCGCTCGATGTTGTGCAGGTCGCGCACGTACTGGCTGTCGTCACGTACGCCGTCGAGATAGAAGTCGTTGCTGGCATCGAAGCCACGGATACGCACGCTGTCGAAGCGCGTGTCGGCGCCGCTGCTGACGTTGGGGATGCCTTCCAGCGCCTTGCCCAGGCTGTTGTTGCCGTAGTCCAGCACGTTGGCGGTCTTGACCGTGTCGATCGCCTGCGGGACGTAGCGCACCGGGGTCGAGGTGCGGGTGGCGGTGCTGACGTCCTTGACCCTCGGGTTGTCGCGTTCGCGCTCGCTTTCAGCGGTTACCGAGAGCTCCGGCAAGGTAGTGGTGGCGGCGCTGGCAAGGCCTGCGCTGAACATCAGCGACAGACCCAGGGACAGGGGAGACAGGCGGCAGGGGGCAAGCATCGGCAGGCATCCAGCAAGGTGGTTATGGGAAAAGGATGCGAATGGTAATGCTTGCTATTTGCTTCCGCTTGGCTATTTGTAAAGGCAGAGCTTTACGAATGTATCAATTTGTAACTGGTAATTATTCGCTTTAAAGCGCTGTGTTTCTGTCAAGTCGGAGCGCAAGGAGTCGTCTGTACGAACGTGCAGAAAATAGAGGGAATAACTATATGCCCCGCCATTCGGCACTGATTTGCACCAGCGCAAGGCGTTAATTTGGTTATATCAACCTTCATTTCACGTTTTTTTGACATTGAGAAGTGCACGCGGCTAGGATTCGGCCTCTACGCCTGCCGGCCATCAGTTGGCCGAGCGCCGGACGAGGCCCGCTACCTGCAAAAGGAGCGGAGTTTTCAGTTTGGATACAAGCGTCGAACCTACGAAGGGGCGTTGGTTCCTGGCGTTTTAGGTAGCAGAGCGTTCTGATTCGGTAATAAGGAAAACAACATGTTGAATACAAGGATCAGCCTGGTCGCGCTGGCACTCATCGCCGCCACCCAGGCCCAGGCCAACGAGCAGGCCGAAAGCAAGGGCTTCATCGGGGACAGCCACGCCAACGTCCTCCTGCGCAACGCCTTCATCAACCGTGACCAGAAGCACGACACCAACGATCGGTCCCAGTGGGGCCAGGGCGTGATCGCCAACTTCTCCTCCGGCTTCACCCAGGGCACCGTGGGTGTCGGTGTCGACGCCTTCGGCCTGTACGCCGTGCGTCTGGATGGCGGCAAGGGTCGTAACGGCGGCGCCGGTATCGACTTCTTCAAGCGCGAGAATACCGTCGATGCCGACGGCCGCAGCTCCGCAGCCAACGACCTGGCCCGTGGCGGCGCGGCGATCAAGTTCCGCATCTCCAACACCGTGCTGAAGTACGGTGACCAGATGCCGGCTCTTCCGGTTCTGCAGTACGACGATTCGCGTCTGCTGCCAGAAAGCTTCACCGGCGCCCTGCTGACCTCCAAGGAGATCAAGGGCCTGGAGCTGAACGCCGGTCGCTTCACCCAGGAAGCGCGCAAGAGCGCCCAAGGCCGTGACAGCGGCGCACTGAAGTCGATCAACGTCTTCGGTGGTAGCTACAAGTTCACCGACAACTTCACCGCGTCGCTGTACACCGCCGACAACGAAGACGTAATGCGCAAGCACTACCTGGGCCTGAACTACGTCTTCCCGATCGCGGCCGACCAGTCCCTGACCCTGGATTTCAACGGCTACAAGTCGAGCCTGAACAAGCAGTTCGTCCAGCGTGCCGAACTGAACGGCGACAGCAACACCATCTGGAGCCTGGCGGCCACCTACGCCTTTGGCCCACACTCGATCACCCTGGCGCACCAGCGCAACACCGGCAGCACCGGCTACAACTATGGCGGTTACAAGAACCAGCCATGGGGCGTGGGTGACGGTGGTTCGACCATCTACCTGGCCAACTCGTACTGGTCCGACTTCAACGCCGAGGACGAGCGTTCCTGGCAGCTGGGCTACGGCCTGGACTTCGGCGCCTTCGGTATCCCGGGCCTGAGCTACAAGATCGCCTACGTGGTGGGTGACAACATCAACACCCGCAAGCTGAGCAATCCGCAGGGCTTCGGCGAAGGCAAGGAGCGCGAGATCTTCAACCAGCTGCGCTACGTCGTCCAGGACGGCCCGGCCAAGGACCTGTCGGTCAAGCTGCGCGGCTCGTGGGTCCGCACCAACAACGCCGTCCAGCAGAACGGTTACAACGACGACGGCAACGAAGTTCGCGTGTTCGTCGAGTACCCGATCAGCATCTTCTGATACTGATCTGGCGAAACAAAACAGCCCCGGCAGATGCCGGGGCTGTTTCGTTTCAAGGCTACTGCGCCAGCAGTTGCGGATAGTCGCCGAACCAATATTTCATCGCGTCGGCGTCCACGCCGTTTGCCCCTGTCCAGAAATCCACCGGATAGCTCCAGTCCGACGAGCGCGAGCTGCTGGGCGCCAGGCCCTGGTTGGTGAAACGCTGCAAAAGCCCGGGGTGTTCGGGCGTCTGCAGGATCGCGCAATGCCCCAGCAGATCGATAAAGCTGCGCGCTTCCTCTTCGCTCATCTTCACGCCCTTGAGCTTGCGCAGTTGCTTGAGCATATCCTTGGGCCTTGCGTCGCCCGGCAACTGGCGGATCATCTCGAAGATGCGAGTCGTGAGCGGCAGAGCCTCAGGGCGGGGGCTGTCGATGGCGTTGGCCTGCTGCAGAAAGAACGCCATCTCGGCGATATCGCCACTCAGCACGCTGCCGCACAGGTAGCGTGTCTGGTTCAGCAGGACGAAATCGATGTCCAGGTGCTCGAAGGCACAGCACACCTGGCAATTGAGCTGGTTGTCGACGCTGAACGGGTGCTGCATGAAGTGAGTCGCGCTGGCGAGTGAGGAAAGTCCGGCGCGCAAGTGTGCCTGGTTCGTTTCCACGCCGTGCAGGAACTGGGCGACGATATTTGCCTTGTCGGCCTTGTCACGCTCCTGCAGCAGCCACTGCACCACCTGGTCGTGGGACATTTTCTGGCTTGCAGGTGCCAGCCCGGCCTTTTTCAGCACCGGGTCGATCGCTTCGCCTTCTTCGTAATCTTCCAGTGCCTCGCGAATCGCCGCCAGTTGCTTGCTTGTCGTCATTTGCCACATGTCCTCGTATTGACCTTTCTCGGTGCAGCCTTGCTGGTCAGGACCGGCAGTGAACTGACCTTGCTGACACCCGAATTGCGCAGATAGGTCTTGGCTGCCTTGATTCTGCGTCTGCCGCGGACCGTCTTGGCCTTGGCATCGGAAATACCGTGGATCTTGTTGCCACGCACCCTTGGATTCTTGCGGCCGAGCACCTGCTTGCGTTCGCGGATGCCGGCGTTCTCGATACCGCGTGCCACGTCCTTGGGCGTGCCATGGGGCGTGACCTGGTTGATACGGTCGCCATACCTGAAACGATAGCCGTCGGTGCCTTTGGTCTTGCCATGACGACGCATCACATCTTCCAGCGAAGTCTTGTCGGACGCCCGGCCGTGATAGTAAGCCTTGCCGTTGCGGTCGGTCAGGATGTAGTTCCAGTCCAGCCCGTGAGGGTCGATCCAGGTGAATGGGTTCGGCGAGTACTGGTAAAGGTTTATGCCGCCTTCCAGGCCGATGGGGTCGGGCTGGGTGAATCGCCCAACCTGCGGGTCGTAATAGCGGAACAGGTTGTAGTGAAGCCCTGTTTCGCGGTCCAGGTACTGGCCCTGGAAGCGCAGGTTCTGCTGTTCGGTGAACCGAGCGGCATTGCGCTCGTGCAACGTAGCCCCCCAGGTTCGATACTCGCACTCCCACAAAGTCTGGCCGTCGGCGTCGTTCAACTCGATAGGCTGGCCGTTGAGGTCGGTCTGGTAGTAGCGGATATGCTGATGTTCACCCAGCCCGTCGATCCGGGCCATTGGCTCATACTCGTCGCCGTACAGGTACAGGGTGCTGTGACCGTTGCGGGTTTCGCCCAGCAGTTGCAGACCGTCCCAGAGAAACCAGGTGCTGCCCAGCAGGTTGCCGTGGTCATCGTGCTCGTCCTTGCCAATGCGTCGCCCCAGAGGGTCGTAGTGCATGCTGACCTTGCGCTCCCTGCCGTGGAGGATGGTCGCGACCTGAACCAGGCGCTCCTGCGCGTCGTAGGTGAAGGTCTGCAATCCATGTTGGCTGCTGCGTCGCTCGAGCAGGCGGCCGAAGCCGTCGTAGCGATAGCGGTTGTCGCGATAGCGCTGCAACTGGTTGTGGCGAACTGCGACGCCAGGCGTCTCGGTGAGGTTGGCGGCGGGATCGTAGTGGAAGCTTTCGTTCTGCCCGGCCAGGGCGCTCTGGCAGGCCATCACCCGGCCGCTGGCATCGTGTGGCAACAGCATTTGATGTTGTTTGCCGGGTTGCTGGGTGTAGTGCTGGACCAGATTGTCCAGATCATCGAACACGAAACGCTGCTGCCAGGGCGCCGGACCGTGAGTTGGCTGCTGCGCGTTGCGGCGTAACTGGGTGCGCAGGCGGCCACAGCGATCGTACTCGTGGGTTGAACTCATGCGCCCCTGGGTCCGGCTGATTTCTCGATGCAGGCGGTCGCGCTCGAAGTCGCAGACCACGGTGCCGTCGATGTTGACCTGGTGCAGGTGACCGCTGCCGTAATACAGACGGTTCAGCGTACGGCCATCGGGCAGCTGTGTCTGGATCAGGTTGCCCAGTTCATCGTAGCGATGCAGCAGCTTGCCGGCGTCGGTGATTTCGGCCAGGCGCTGTCCAAGGCCGTCGTATTCGAAAGCGACACTGGCCGCCTGCCCCTGAGTGTCGGTGAAGGTGACCGATAGCAACTGATCCACGCCGTCGTAGCAATACTCGGTACAGCCATCGTCGGTAGTGAATGACAGCAGCCGACTGCCAGCATCACGCACATAGGTGTGCCGCAGCACCGGCTCTGGGCTGCCAGGTATGGGGTGCCAGTCGATTTCCAGCAGCTCGCCGAGGGCGTCATAGCGATAGCCTTTGCTGCTCAGGTCCAGGTTGTGCTGGCGCTGCAGGCGATCAGCAGCATCCCATTCGAACCGGTAGTGCTCACCGTTTTCGTTGGTCAGCGTCACCAGGCGGGCGAACAGGTCATAACCCAGGCGTACGCTTCGTCCCAGCGGATCGCGCTGCTCGGTCAACTGGCCGTGGCGGTCGTAGTGGTAAAGGGTCTGGTGACCCAGCGGGTCGACGTATGCCGACAACAGGCCAGCGACGTTGTAGCTGTAGCGGTGGGTTCGCCCATCGGGCTCGACCTGCTCGACCATCCGACCTAGCACGTCATAGCTGTAAGTGGTGGTTTCACCATCGGCATCGGTTACCCGGCAGGGAAAGTCATGGCGATCATAGTCGTAGCGGGTGCGATAACCGGAGCAGTCGATGTCCTCGACCAGCAGGCCACGACTGTTCCAGCGTTGGTGACGCTGATGCCCCGCGGCATCGGTGATGACGATGACCTGCCCACGTTCGTCGTACTGGTAGCGGGTCACCTGCTGCAAGGGGTCGGTTTCGCTGATGCAGTTGCCGCGCTGGTCGTAGCGGTAGCGCCAGCGATTTCCGGCACTGTCACGTTCCTCCCGTGGCAGTCTCCAGTGTTCCAACCACAGGGTCGACTCGCTTCGTCCCAGTGGGTCGATGGTCTCGGCGAGGTTGCCGGACTCGTCGTAGAAATAGTGCCACTGGCCGCCAAGCGGATCGGTCGCGCCGAGCATTTGGCGCTCATCGTTCCACTGGAACTGCCAGCAATTACCCAGGGCATCGAGATAACGCTCGATCTGGTATTGGCAGTTCCAGTGACGGACGCTGGTACGTCCGAGGTTGTCGGTGACCTCGGTCACTCCCTGGGCGATGTCGTAGCGATACTGGTAGCGCTCGCCTTCGCTGGTGGTGTGCAGTGACACGCGCCAGCCGTCCTCGCTCAGCACCCATTCGTAGAAGCAGCGCAGACCTGAAGGCGTCTGGTGTTCGATCAGCCGCTGGCCTTCGTCATAGGCGAATCGACGTTGCAATTGGCCCAATGCATCGCGTACCTCGTTCAGGTCGCCTCGAGAGTCGTAGCCGTAACTGGCCAGGGTTTGTCGGCTGCCGTCTTCGAACAGCTGTTCGATATGCCCCAGGCGGCGCGGCCAGCGCTCGTGCGGAATTAGCTGGATGCAGACGCGATCGAAGGTATCGCGCAGACCTGAAAGGCGTCCTTGATCGTCGTAGTCGAGATGGATGCGATTGTCGTTGCGGTCGCCCAGTTTGCTCAGGCGCAGGTGTGAAGGATTCGTGGGTGCGGGCTCGAACAGGCGGTAGAGGCCGGTCTCGATGTCCTCGATCAGCAGCTCGCCATTGAGGGCGTGACGTACGCTCAGTCCCTCGGCCGCGCTGAACACCGCATCACCTGGCGGGATCTGGCCCATGTCGATGACCCGCATCTGTTCATCGTTGTACAGCAGGCGATCGGCCCGGACAGTCACGAAGACTTCGTAGGGTACGCTCCAGCTGGCGCCGAACAGGCCGTCACGACGCTCGTCGCGGCTGTTGTAAGAGCGCTGCCAGTCCAGCGGCAGCAGGCTCTGCAGACTGAAGTCCAGGTCCAGGTCGTCAGCGAGCACCTTGGCGCCGGTCGGTGCGTGGACCGGATTCGGCGAGCCGGCAATTGCCGAGGTCAGGGCGCCGGTCACTTCGCTGGTAATCAGTGTCGTCACGCCGCCAACCAGCATGCAGCCGAAGCGGCTGTAGAACTTGCCACCGCGTCCGCGCAGCATCAGCAAGGCGGTGATGGCCAGGCCGATACCTGGAGTCTTGCCGCTGCGGATCTCACGCACGACGATCGGTTCGCCACCGATGCGCACGTTTTCGGAAATATCCCCGGCATCGACGATGACCGCCTCGCAGGTGCTGCGATCACCGCTGCGACAGGCGGGGTGACCGTTGATCAGCACCTTGCTCGAGCCCTCCGCCAGGTACTGTGGCGGCATGGGTGGATGCTTGCTGCAGAGGATCTTGTCGTCTTCGGCTTGCTCTGTATTGGCGGCGGGGCTGGCGACGGTCGGTCGCCACATCTGTGAGAAGAAGCCCTTGGCCATGTCGAGGAAGCTTTCGTCCTTCTCCACGCCTGGCGCGCCTTCGCCACTCGCGGCCAGGGGTTGCGCGGGACCAGTGACGATTCCGGCCGCTCGCGCAGCGCGTTTGCCGTTGGTCCTGGTGTCGGAGGAGCCGGTGAGAACGTTGGCTTGTACGCTCGGCGGGAACAGGGCATTGCCGATGCCCTCGCATAATCGACTGAGCCCGGTGTCCGCCCCGGTCTTGGCCATCACCACGCCCACCACCAACCCCACTACCGCGCCGAGCACGAAGCAGCCCAGGCCGCCGGTGGCCACCGTCAGGCCCAGTGCTGCCGCCACCGCGGCTGTAGCCAGGGCGCCGATGGCGATGTTTGCGGCAACCTCCAGCACACCACCGACAATATCGGCCATCATCGAGGTATGCATCAGTGCGTCGCCTTCGCGCGCGGCCCAGAGTGCGTCGGACATGTGTCAGGTCAGCCGAGGTTGTCGAATTCGAGTGACTGTTTCAGATGTGCCCAGTGTGCCGCTTCCGCTGCCCCCAGCGGCGTGGGCTTGACGTAGCTCAGCGCGAACATCTTGCGTGTGCCGGGCAACACCAGGGCGAGCTGGTACTGGTAAACCTTCTCCTGGCCTTTGCTGAACTGGCTGCTCAACTCGATAGCGTCGATGTCCTGCGCTGTGCCTACCCGAAGCGCCTGGGCCGGCTGGAATTGCAGGTCCTTGACTTGTTGCTGCAGGCGCTGCAACTGGCCATCGAAGTTGTTCTGCAGGGTCTCGCCCTCGGCGAGCAGGCTGCGGCTGATGATCAGCGAAGTGCCCAGGGCTTCGAAGCGCAGGATATTGATGCTGGTGTCGCGTACGTCGGCGTCGGGCAAGGCCAGACGGAATTCGTTGAGGCGGTAGCTCATGGTCGTTCTCGTTACTTGCCTGTGTTCGGGAAAAGCGCTTTCACCGCATCATCGATGGTCTTCTTCACCCCTTGTTTGTCCGGCGCAGTCTGTGCGCCGCTTCCGACGTTCAGGTCGAGGGTGCCGTCCGTATTGATTTCTCCGTCCTTGCTGGCGTGAAAGCTGAACTGCTCGCAGCTGATATTGATCTGGCCGCTGGCGTTGAGCTCGATCACGCTCTTGCCGCAGACCAGGCGCAGATTCTCGCCGACCTCGATCAGGTAGCTGGTGCTGACGCTGTCGGTCTTGCTCGCCCCGACCATCAGCATGTCGTCACGGCGCACCGCACGGATACGGTCTTGGCCGATGGTGATGGTTTCCAGCATGCCGACGGTCTGCACTCGACTGGCGCCCACCGACAACGTCTCATTCTGCTCCACCACCGTGTCCATGTTGCGCTCGGCATGCACATACAACTGCTCCTGCCCGCGCTTGTCTTCCATGCGGATCTCGTTGAAGTTGGCCGGGCTGCCGCCTTTGCTCGAACGGCTCTTCATGCCGCTCTGGGTGGCGCTGCCGGGCAGGTCGTAGGGCACCGTCTGTTCGGCGTTGTAGACCCGGCCGGTGATGATCGGGCGATCAGGGTCACCCTCGAGGAAGCTGACGATCACTTCCTGGCCGATCCGCGGCACCTGGATCGAACCCCAGTTCTTGCCCGCCGTGGCCTGGGATACGCGGATCCAGCACGAGCTGTTCTCGTTGGACTGGTCGTGGCGGTCCCAGTGGAAGTGCACCTTCACCCGACCATACTGATCGGTCCAGATCTCCTCGCCGCTGGGGCCGACCACAACGGCGGTCTGCGGGCCCTTGACCAACGGCCGCAGGGTGCTCGACACCGGGCGGTAGCTCTGCTGGGCATCGATGCAGCTCAGGTTGCTCTCGAACTGCGCCGAGCCGCTGCCGCCACCGGTTTCCAGGCGTTCCTGCACCACGTAGTAGCGGGCGGCGACGATCAGGTATTCGCGGTTCTGGTCCTGGCGGGAAAAGCCGCTGAGGCTGAACAGGTGACCGCTGCCAAGACCGCGCGCGTTGCCGCGCAACTCGACGCGTTCGTGCAGGCTCTGCAGCGACTCCAGGCGCGTGCGCGCATAGTGTTCGCCATCCTGGGTCTGCTCGTAGGCGCCGGGGTAGTCGTACAGCGGGTAGTCGCCGGCCTGGTGCGGACGCGGCATGGCCGAGCGCACGTCGATGCGCGCGCTGGGGCGCTGGAAGTCGTAGTCGTTGAGTTCCAGCGAGCCGGACTGCACCTCCTGCGCCAGGTGCCAGTCATTGATGTGGTCGCGCTCGCGGTGCTGGCCGTCTGGCGGGTAGAAGGGCACCGACTCGTAGCCCGGCACCTTCTGGTGCGCGCCGTAGGCATCGGCCAGTACCAGCACGTGACGCTCCTGCTCATGGCGGAAGAAGTAGTAGATGCCTTCTTCTTCCATCAGGCGGCTGACGAAGTCGAAACTGGTCTCGCGATACTGCACGCAATACTCGCGCTCGCGATAGCTGCGGCTCAGGGCGTCCTCGAAGTCCGAGAACCCCAGGTCGCGGAACACCTGCTTGATGATCTGCGGTGCGCTCAGGTGCTGGAAGATCCGGCAGTCGCTGGTGCGCGTCAGCAACCACAGCCAGGGCCGCAGGGTGACGCGGTAACTGGCGAACTGGCCGCGGTCGACCGACTGGCTGCAGCGCGCGACGATGCCGTGAAAGTGACGCGAGCCCATGCCGCTCATCTGCAGCGACAGGCTCATGGGCTTGCCCAGCAGCTGGTTGAGGTCGATGGCCGGATCGTCGCTGGTCAGTTGCAGCTCGTAGTCGAACAGGCGGCCCAGCTCTTCGCTGCCGCCCATTTCGCTGAGGATCAGCACGTTCGGCCCCAGGGGGCTGTTGATCTGCGCCAGGCGCGTCAGTTGCGTGAACAGCATGGGTGATCCTGTAGGCGCGGCGGTCAGCCGGCCGCGCTGAAGTCATAGTGCAGGTCGTTGTCGCGCGCGCCGATGCTGACACTGGCCAGCGGCTTGCCCTCGAGCATGCGCGTGAGGAACTCGCGGCTCATGTCCGGCAGCAGGCCGTTGGTCAGGATCGCGTCGATCATCCGCCCGCCGCTTTCGGTCTCGGTGCAGCGCGAGACGATCAGGTCCACCACCGCGTCGTCGTAGGCGAAGCCGACCTTGTGCGTGGCCTCCACGCGCTTGCGGATGCGCTCCAGCTGCAGGCGGGTGATGGCCTTGAGCATGGCGTCGCTGAGCGGGTAGTAGGGGATGGTCACCAGGCGGCCGAGCAGGGCGGGCGGGAAGATCTCCAGCAGTGGCTTGCGCAGCAGGGTGGCGACCGCATCGGGTTCGGGCAGGGTCTGCGGGTTGCTGCAGATGTCGGCGATCAGCTCGGTGCCGGCATTGGTGGTGAGCAGGATCAGGGTGTTGCGAAAATCGATCTGGCGCCCTTCGCCATCTTCCATCACGCCCTTGTCGAACACCTGGAAGAAGATCTCGTGTACGTCAGGGTGGGCTTTTTCCACCTCGTCCAGCAGCACCACGCTGTAGGGCCTGCGCCGCACGGCCTCGGTGAGCACGCCGCCTTCGCCGTAACCGACATAGCCCGGTGGCGCGCCCTTGAGGGTGGAGACGGTGTGCGCTTCCTGGAACTCGCTCATGTTGATGGTGATCAGGTTCTGCTCACCCCCATACATGGCCTCGGCCAGCGCCAGGGCGGTCTCGGTCTTGCCCACCCCGGAGGTGCCGGCGAGCATGAACACGCCGATGGGTTTGTTGGGGTTGTCGAGGCCGGCACGGGAGGTCTGGATGCGCTTGGCGATCATCTTCAGCGCGTGGTCCTGGCCGATGATGCGCTTGCCCAGGTGGCTGTCGAGGTTGAGCACGGTCTCGATCTCGTTGCGCGCCATGCGCCCGACCGGGATGCCGGTCCAGTCGGCGACCACCGAGGCCACGGCCTGGTAGTCGACCGTCGGCAGGATCAGCGGGTTCTCGCCTTGCAGGGCGCCCAGGCGCTGCTGCAGGTCGATGAGCTTTTCGCGCAGCTCATGGCTGCCCTGGGCATCGACCTCCTGATCGACCACGCCGACCTGCTCGCGCAGCTGGGCGCGGGTGGCCAGCAGATCGTCGACCAGGGCCTTCTCTTCGGCCCAGCGGCTTTCCAGGTCCAGCAGGCGCTGGCGTTCTTCGGCCAGCAGCGAGTCGGCCTGGGCCTGGCGTTGCCCGGTGGCGACGCCGATGGCTGCCTCGCGGGCGATGATCTGCAGTTCGACTTCCAGTGCCTCGATACGCCGACGGCTGTCGTCCACCTCGGCCGGCACCGCGTGCAGGCTGATGGCCACGCGTGCGCAGGCGGTGTCGAGCAGGCTTACGGACTTGTCCGGCAACTGGCGCGCCGGGATGTAGCGATGCGACAGCTTGACCGCAGCTTCGAGCGCCTCGTCGAGGATCTGCACCTGATGGTGCTTCTCCATGGTCGAGGCCACGCCGCGCATCATCAGCAGTGCCTTGGGCTCGCTCGGCTCGTCGACCTGCACCACCTGGAAACGCCGGGTCAGCGCCGGGTCCTTCTCGATGTGCTTCTTGTACTCGGCCCAGGTGGTCGCCGCCACGGTGCGCAGGCTGCCACGCGCCAGTGCCGGCTTGAGCAGGTTGGCGGCATCACCGGTACCGGCGGCGCCACCGGCACCGACCAGGGTGTGGGCTTCGTCGATGAACAGGATGATGGGTTTGGGCGAGGCCTGCACGTCCTCGATGACCTGGCGCAGGCGCTGCTCGAACTCGCCTTTCATGCTGGCACCGGCCTGCAGCAGGCCGACGTCCAGGCTGCGCAGCTCGACATCCTTGAGCGCGGGCGGTACGTCACCGGCGACGATGCGCAGTGCGAAACCCTCGACCACGGCAGTCTTGCCGACGCCAGCCTCGCCGGTGAGGATCGGGTTGTTCTGCCGACGGCGCATGAGGATGTCGACCAGTTGGCGGATCTCTTCGTCGCGCCCGACGATCGGGTCGAGCTTGCCACTGCGTGCCTGCTCGGTGAGATCGACGGTGAAGCGCTTGAGTGCCTCCTGCTTGCCCATCGCCGCAGGCGCCACGGCGCCGCTGGCTTCGCCGGGCACTGCCGCAGTGAAGCCGTCGCTGGCGGCCAGGCCGTTCTCGGGGGAGTCGCCGACGTACTCGTCGAAGCGCTCGCTCAAGGCCTCGACCTTGAGCTTGGCGAACTCGCCCGACAACCCCAGCAGGGCGTTGCGCAGGCTTGGCGTCTTGAGGATGCCGACCAGCAGGTAGCCGGTGCGCACCTGGCTTTCGCCGAACATCAGGCTGCCGTAGACCCAGCCGCGCTCCACCGCTTCCTCGACCTGCGAGGACAGATCGGTGATCGAGGTCGAGCCCCGTGGCAGTCGGTCGAGGGCATCGGTCAGGTCGCGGGCCAGGCGCGCCGGCTCGACATTGAACTGGCGCACGATGCGGTGCAGGTCGCTGTCCTGCAACTGCAGCAACTGGTGCAGCCAGTGCACCAGCTCGACGTAGGGGTTGCCGCGCAGCTTGCAGAATACCGTGGCGGCTTCGATGGCCTTGTAGGCGACGCTGTTGAGTTTGCCGAACAGCGCGGCGCGGCTGATTTCACCCATGTTCCTGACTCCTTGTGCAAGGCGGTTGGACCGGCTGCGCGGCGTAATAGCGAGCGAGCTTGAGGTCGTTGGCATCGTGTTGTGGACGGCCGAGCCAGGTGTCGAAACCCAGGCGCCTGCCGGCATCGAGTTGCAGCGCGGGCACCTGCTCGCGCGCGAGAATGAGGTTCAGATCCCAGTCCAGCTCGTGGCCCTGGTGTTCGGCGACCCAGGCCGCCAGTTCGATGAAGGCCTGCCCGCCGGGCAGCAGGGCGTGGTACTGCTCAAGTGTCAGCGGGCCGAGACACAGGCGGAACTTGTGCTGGCGGTCCCACACGTAGCGGCCCAGGCACAGGTCCATGCCGAGGCGGTTGGCGTGCACCCCGAGGCGGCTGCGTTCAGGCAGTTCCAGCCACTGACCGATGTACTCCTCGATGCGCACCGGCACGCCGAAATAGCTTGCCAGGATGCTGGCCAGGCCGTCCGGGTAGCGGGTTTGTGCCGCAAGGTGGCCGGAGTAGTGCAGCTTGGCGGTGTGCGGCAGCGGGCCTTGGTCCTGCAGCTCGGGTTGGCCGCGACCGCTCAGGGCGGCCAGGCGCGCCGCCCAGTAGTCGTCGCCGGGACGGTCGTGGCTGACGGTTGGCCGCGCCTCGGCCCAGGCGCGGTAGAACAGGCTCAGCAGGCGATGGTGGAAGATGTCGAGGAAGCGCTTGCTGGTGTGATCGGCGTGGTTGCGCTGGCGCTCGCGCATGTACTCGGTCAGGTGCAGCGGTAGCGGGCCGTTGGGGCCGCCGAGGCCGAAGAAGAACTGCTCCAGGCGTGCCGGCCCCTCGTCGGCCTGGCTAACCGAGGCCAGGGTGGCCGGGGCGAAGCTGCAATCCAGGCGCTGGCCCAGGCGCACCGGCTCGTCGGCCAGGCGCTGCGCGTGGCCGAAGCGCGGCAGCTCGGGGTGTTCGGCCTCCAGGCGACGCAGCGCCTGGAAGAAGTCGAATGCCCAGGGCTCGGCCTGCATCGCCTCGAGAATGTTCACAGGGTCGGCCTGCGCCCGGGCTTGGCTTTCCAGCGCATGATCTCGCCACGTTCGCTGGTGCGCAGTACGGTTTCGGTGAAGCTGTTGATCGACACGTAGCGGGTCAGGAAGCGTTCGAACACCGCGCCCAGCAAAAACACGCCGGTACCGCGGAACGCGTTTTCGTCGAACTCCAGGGTGATCTCCAGGCCGCGGCCGAACACGATCGGCCCGGGCATCGGCAGGCGACGGGTGCAAGGCTTGCTGCTGACTTCGCGCAGGCCGTCGATCTGCAGGTGCAGCGCGCTGTCCTGGCTGTCGCCGTACAGGCGCAGCAGCTCGCGCAGGGCAGCGGCGCCCTGGCCCTGCTCGGTCAGCGACAGGTAGTTGAGCGACAGCTGGCTGATCAGGCGCCAGGCGCGGTTGTCGTGGGCGTGGCTGGCCTTGGGGCGGCTGGGGCCGGCCAGGCAGCGCACGGCAGACACCGGGGCGCTGTCGGCGAGGCTGAAGTCGCTGCGCCCGTCGCCCACGCTCATGAACAGCGGCAGGTCGCGGTTGCTGCACAGCGCGCTGATGCCCAGCTGGCGCAGGTCGTGGCGGTAGGGCGCCTGTTGGCCATCGACCAGGCTGATGAAGGTTTCGCTGCCCATGTAGCTGGAGCGCGTGCCGTTGCGTCGCTGCTCGCTCGACAGCACGCGCTGCTCGCGGCGGATGATGTAGTAGGCCTGGTCGCGGCCATAACGTGACGGGTCGCGCACGGCGTAGAAGGGCAGGAAGTCCTGGTCGGCACCGGTGCCGTGGCCGGTGACGCGCTGCAGTGAATGGATCTCGAAGTCGGTGGGGCGGGTACGGTCGGCGATCACATGGTGTTCGTTGACCTTGTCGGTCAGGTGGATACGGTCCACCCGCCGCGGGAACAGGTTGATCGCCGGGGTGCAGAAGGGCACCAGGCGCTCGGCGCCGACGCTGTTTTCCAGCGAGGAGTCGAAGCGCTCGAACAGCACCAGCAGCTCAAGCTCCTGGCCGTTGCAGCGTTTTACCGCGCGCTCCAGGCCGGCGAAGTCGACGAACAGGAAACGCTGCGGCAGGGCGAAATATTCCTGCAGCAGGCGATAGCCCTGGAACGCCTGGGGCACCACCGGCAGCGCCGCTTCGCCGTCGTCGAAACCACAGGGGCGCAGGGCCTGCTCCAGCGGGATGCGCTCTACCCAGTCGGCGCCGGGCTGGCGGGCAAATACTGCGCAGGCGCTGCCCAGCAGTTGTTCGTAGAGGCGAAACGGAGTTTCGTCGGCGCCGTTGAGGTACAGCGGCAGGTGCGTGAGCGGCAGGCTCGAGAGCGGGATTTCGGCGCCGCTGCGCAGGGTCAGGCGCAGGGCGGCACGGGCCTTGGGCTCACTGGCGGCGAGGCGGCCGAGCACGGCACCCGGGTTGCCGAAGTACTCGGCGCGCGCGACCTGCAACGGCCACAGGGTGACGTCCTGGGTGCTGCGGAATTCGCACGGGGTCTGCGAGTCGCGGCCAAGGTTGGCGCGCAGCACGCTGCCGCGTGGCAGCGGGAAACCGGCGCTGAGCGAGCCCTCGTCGGGGTCGGTCTGCAGCTGCACCACGGTCATCGACGGCGTCGGCGCCAGGTAGTGCGGGTAGGCGATCTCCAGCAGGTTGTGGGTGAAGGTTGGGTACTCGGCGTCGAGCTTGAGCTGCACGCGTGCGGTGAGGTAGGCGAAGCCTTCGAGCAGGCGCTCGACGTAAGGGTCGGCGCAATCGATCCCGGACAGCGTCAGGCGTCCGGCGATCTTCGGGTATTCGCGGGAGAACTCCGCCGCGCTTTCGCGGATATGCCGCAGTTCCTGGTTGTACAGCTCGAGCAGGCGCGGGTTCATGCGCGTCTCCGACGTTCGGCGGGCGCCACGCGCACCTGGCCCGACTCCAGGTCCAGGTCGGTCTGCAGCAGCAGCGGCAGTGCCGCTGGCTGGGCCCAGAGGTCGCCTTCGATCTCGAAGCTCAGGGCGTTGGCATTCATCTCGCCGGGGGCGACCATGGCGCGCACCTTCAGGGTGTGGGCCAGGATCCGCGGTTCGTAGGTGGAAATGGCCTGGTGGATGATGCGCTCCAGTGCCAGCAGGTCGATGTTCGAGGCGCAGTTGCCGGCCAGCGCGGGCAGGCCGTAGTTGACCACCGAGTTGCCTGCGGGGGTGTTCAGGGTGCTGGCGCTGTCGAGCAGCGAGGTGGTGTTGAGCAGCCAGGCCAGGTCGCGCAGCACCGAAGCCTTGAGCTGTTGCAGCGACAGCACGCGTTTGTCCGGGGCTTCCTGCGGGTTGCCGGGATCATCGTCGGTCAGACGATCCAGCAGCGAGGGTTGCAGGCGGTCACGGGCGGCGATGTCGGCTACCACGGGTGGATTCCTTCGAGGGGTCGGGGTCGTGTCGCCTGCTTCGCGGGCCAGTCCGCGCCCACCAAGGAGGAGAGGGGGCATCCCTTCCCGGTGGGAGCGGGCTTGCCCGCGAAGCAGACGACGCCGCTATCAGATCTTGACGTTCTGACGCACGTTCCAGCCGTACTTGATCGCGCCGCCATCCTTGGTGCCGTCGGCTTTCTGCGGCTGGTAGTCCACGGTGACCTTGGCGAAGTTCAGGGTGACGTTCTCGGTCAGGCGGTCATCGCTGCCCGAGCCGCCGGTGCTCAGCGAGCTGATGATCACCTCTTCGAGGTTGATGATCAGGTACTCGACCTGGCTCTCGCCACCGGCCTTGCGTACGGTCAGCTTGACCTTGTCGATGTGCTTGCCGCTGGAGCAGTGCGCCATCAGGTTGGGGCTGGACTTGTCGACGTACTTGGTGATCGACAGGTCCTGGATGTTGACCTTGCCGGCACCGCCGCCACCGCCCATGTGCATGTTGCCGGACTGGGACATGCCCCAGCTCCAGTTCAGCACGTCGATTTCTTCCTTGTGGGTCTTGTCCGCGGACTCGCCCTTGATGTCGCCGATCTTGATGAAAATATCTACAGCCATGATGTCCTCGGAGTTTCGCGTCGGTTGGCGGTTCTATCGGGGCTGCTGCGCAGCCCATCGCGCAGCGGCCCCGGTTCAGGCTCAGGCCCCTTTGGCCGAAGGCAGCTTCGAGACCAGGCGCAGCGACACGGTCAGCCCTTCGAGCTGGTAGTGCGGGCGCAGGTAGAAGCGCGAGTTGTAGTAGCCCGGGTTGCCCTCGGCTTCCTCGACCACCACTTCGGCTGCAGCCAGTGGGTGCTGGGCCTTGGTGGTTTCGCTGGAGTGCGCCGGGTCACCGTCGACGTAGTTCAGGATCCAGTCCTGCAGCCAGCGCTGCATCTCGTCCTTTTCCTTGAACGAGCCGATCTTGTCGCGAACGATGCACTTCAGGTAATGGGCGAAGCGGCAGGTGGCGAACAGGTACGGCAGGCGCGCAGCCAGGTTGGCGTTGGCGGTGGCGTCCGGGTCGTCGTACTCGGCCGGCTTCTGCAGCGACTGGGCGCCGATGAACGCGGCGAAATCGGTGTTCTTCTTGTGCAGCAGCGGCATGAAGCCGTTCTTCGCCAGCTCCGCCTCGCGGCGGTCGGAAATGGCGATCTCGGTCGGGCACTTCATGTCCACGCCACCATCGTCGGTAGGGAAGGTGTGCGCCGGCAGCCCCTGCACTTCACCGCCCGATTCCACGCCACGGATGCGCGAGCACCAGCCGTAGTACTTGAACGAGCGGTTGATGTTCACCGCCATGGCGTAGGCGGCGTTGGCCCAGGTGTACTTGCTGCTGTCGGCGCCGTCGGTGTCTTCCTCGAAGGCGAAGGCTTCGACCGGGTCGGTCTTGGCGCCGTAGGGCAGGCGCGCCAGGAAGCGCGGCATGGTCAGGCCGATGTAGCGCGAGTCTTCCGATTCACGCAGCGAACGCCAGCCGGCGTACTCCGGGGTGGTGAAGATCTTGGTCAGGTCGCGCGGGTTGGACAGTTCCTGCCACGAACCCATGCCCATCACCGTTGGCGATGCCGCAGCGATGAACGGTGCGTGCATGGAGGCGCAGACCTTGGACATCTCGCCGAGCAGCTCGACGTCCGGTGGCGACTGGTCGAAGTAGTAGTCGCCCACCAGGCAGCCGTAGGGCTCGCCGCCGAACTGGCCGTATTCCTCTTCGTAGAGCTTCTTGAACACCGGGCTCTGGTCCCAGGCGGTGCCCTTGAATTTCTTCAGGGTCTTGTGCAGGTCGGTCTTGGAGATGTTGAGCACGCGGATCTTCAGCTGCTCGTCGCTCTCGGTGTTGTTGACCAGGTAGTGCAGGCCGCGCCAGGCGCTTTCCAGTTTCTGGAAGTCGTCATGGTGGATGATCTGGTTGACCTGTGCGGTGAGCTTGGCGTCGATGGCGGCGATGATCTGCTCGATCGAGCCGATGGCGTCGTTGGAGACCAGGTTGGTCTGTGCCAGCGCCTGCTCGGCCAGGGTGCGCACGGCGCTTTCGACGGCCTCCTTGGCGCGTTCGGTCTTGGGCTTGAATTCCTGCAGCAGCAGGTTGGCGAATTCGCTGGCCTGCTCGGTGGCGGCCGGCTGGGGCTGGGTATCGCGCAATGGATCGGTCATGGCGGGCTCCTCAGGCGCTCGGCTCGTTGTCGGAAGGTTTCGGGGCGCTGGCCAGGGCCTGCAGCAGGGCAGGGTCCTTGATGGCCTTGAGGATGATGTCCTCGGCGCCGGTCTTGCCGTCCATGTAGGTCAGCAGGTTGGCCAACTGAGTGCGTGCCTCGAGCAGCTGGTTCAGCGC
The DNA here is from genome assembly GCF_057370475.1 of Pseudomonas sp. FA117. Taxonomy (NCBI): domain Bacteria; kingdom Pseudomonadati; phylum Pseudomonadota; class Gammaproteobacteria; order Pseudomonadales; family Pseudomonadaceae; genus Pseudomonas; species Pseudomonas sp. FA117. The sequence continues at coordinate 5,485,610 of NZ_CM170675.1, read as the reverse complement.
ATCGACCTTGCGGGCCACGGCGGCCGGGCTGAAGTCGTCCATGCTCTCGAAGGTGATGTCCAGGCTCAGGTTGCCTTCGCCGGTCAGCTCGTTGGGGACGTTGAACGCCACCCGCGGCTTCATCGCCTTGAGCCGCGAGTCGAAGTTGTCGACGTCGACTTCGAGGAACTTGCGGTCGGCCACGGCGGGCAGGGGTTCGGCCGGCTTGCCGGCGAGGTCGGAGAGCACGCCCATGACGAAGGGCAGCTGGACCTTCTTCTCGGCGCCATACAGTTCGACGTCGTACTCGATCTGCACTCGCGGCGCCCGGTTGCGCGCGATGAATTTCTGGGAGCTGTCTTTGGCCACGTGGTTCCTCCTGGTCGCCGCTGGGGGCGCTGTCGTTCGTTGCGGCTTTCGGTGGTATCAGTCGTCCTGGGGCCCGCGCAGGTTTTCGAACTGCGAGAGGCCGTCGGGGATCAGGTCGCGCACGATGGTCGCGAAATCGGCGTCGACCAGGTTCTTCGCCCGGCGCAACAGCACCGGCAGCGGGCTGGAGGGCTCGTGGCGGGCGTAGTACTGGAGCAGGCGCTCGAGGCTCTGCTGCACGTCGTCGCGGCTGTTCACCTCGCCTGGCCGTGCGGCAGGGCGGGAGGCAGGCACGCTGGCGGACGGCGCCGAATGAGGGTCGTCGAGGGTGTCCGCCTGCGCCTCGCCGGCCTGGACGGCCAATGGCGTTCCGCCGGGGGCGTAGTCGGCCAGCACCTGCTGCGCCAGGCGTAGCGGTTGCTTGAGGGCAGACAGGTCGACACCGCTGGCCGAGCCGACCTGGTCGCTGACCCGGCGCTCGATCGCTTCACAGGCCTCACGGGCCTCGGTCAGGGCCTGGCGGGTCTGTTCGAGCTCGTCAGGGTCGGCGTCACGCAGGGCGGCGGCCAGTGCCTCGACGCTCAATTCCTCGCTGGCGAAGTGCTGCAGGCCGGCAGCGTGCAGGGCGGCACGCAAGGTGACCGGCCCGAAGGCGCGCGAGCGTGCCAGCACGGCCTCGCGCAGCAGGGCGATGTTGGCGTCGCAGGTCAGGCCGGACAGCGCGTTGACGCGCACCGTCGGGTCGTTGTCGTCGGAAGCGTCGAGTTGCGGGTGCAGGTGCAGCCAGTATTCGCCGAGCAGATCGCGGATCAGCCCCAGGCTGGCGGCAAGGCCGGTGAAGCCCTGCAGCGCAAGGTTGGACTGCACCAGGAAGTGGGTGATGCGCAGGTCCTTGCTGCGTTGCAGCAGGTCGGTGCAGGTCTGTTCGATGGTGCGCCACTGCGGCGGTTCGGCAGCTTGCACCGCGTCGCCCATGACCCGTTCCGGACGCCCTTGGGCATCGCGTTCGAGTTGCAGGAAGTCCGCGTCGTATTCGAGATCTTCACCGCAGGGGAAGTCTTCGGAAACAGCGGCGAGCAGCAGCGACGAGTTCACCAGTAATCGATCTCCATATCGGCTCGTGGCTGGGCTTTGATGCGCGAAGTTGCAAATGTGAACTGGCGCACAAACTTGTAGAAGAGTGAGCGATTGATATCACTGTGATATCAGTGCTTGGCTCTAAAGTTGCGCATTTATGGTTTATTTCCAAAATGCTGTCAAGGTAAGCTATCCGCCCCCGAGTGGAGGTGTGACCCAGTCTGCAGGATTGGACGCCCGCTTGTCGGATGCAATCAAAGTGCCTTGGTGCTGTGGTTAAATTCGCCGATCTGTGGTGATCCTGTAGTCATTGTGTCGAATAAGTGCGGCCGTTTTACAAGGCCGGGCCGCTGTCCCCTCATTTGAATGGAATCAAGATACATATATATGCAGGAGGCGTGATGGCACTTTGCCTAACTATCACTAGTTACCACAAGATCACTCCCGGACAATGTTCCGAGAAGACTGTGGAGAACGGTGCCGTCAGCATTGGGCGAAGTCCGAACAACGACTGGGTATTGCCCGACCCTGAGCGGTTGGTGTCTTCGAATCATTGTGTAGTCCAATTCCGAGATGGTCGTTACTACCTGACTGACAACAGCACCAATGGCGTTGAACTGGTACATGCGGGGGTGCGCCTTCGTCGTGGAAACAGCGAACCGCTGATGGATGGCGAAGTTATCCGCATCGGCGAATACGAGATCCAGGCGCGTATCGACTCCGGGTTCTCGCTGGGTGACAGCAGCCCGTCGGAGGCGCAGAGTTTCGAGGCCTTGCTGGCCAATCAGGCGCCCCCTTCAAGTGCCCCCATCGCGGCTGCGCCAGCGGCATTCCTGCAGGGAGCGTCGAGTCACGACACGCTGCCGGACATCTTCGACTTCCTCGGGCCTTCCAGTGTGCCGGCGGCCAGCCAGCCCGATCATGTCCCGGCCCAGCAGCACGACTTCCGCCCCCCGGCCCCGGTGACACCGGCATCCGCGCCGTCCGCACCTGCACCGGTGGCGCCCGGAGTGATCCCGGCTGACTGGAACCTGTTCGGTGATGCGCCGCCATCCGCGCCTGCACCCGAGCCCATCGCGCCATTGGCCCCGGCGCCTTCGCAGCAGGTTCCGCAGCCTGTGCCGGAGCCGGTATCCACGCCTGTGCCGGCGCCCTCCGCCACCCCGGTGGCCGAGCAGGCACTGCTGCAGGCCTTCCTGCGGGGTGCCGGCATCGAGCACCTGCGCATCGACGCCGACGATGCCGCTGCGCAGATGGAAGCGGTGGGCCGCAGCTACCGCCTGATGGTCGAAGGGCTGATCGACGTGCTGCGCGCGCGCAGCAGCCTCAAGGGCGAGTTCCGCATGCAGCAGACCACCATCGCCCCGGTGCAGAACAACCCGCTGAAGTTCGCTCCCAACGCCGACGAGGCGCTGTTGCTGCTGCTGCGCCAGGGCAACCAGGCGTTCATGCCGGCCGACCAGGCGGTGCGCGACAGTTTCGACGACCTGCGCGCCCACCAACTGGCGGTGATGGCCGGTGTCGAGGCGGCGATCAAGCACCTGCTGTCGCGCTTCGAGCCGGGCAGCCTGGAGGCCCGCCTGGCCCCGGCTGCAGGCCTGGCGAAATTGTTCGGCGGCTCGCGACAGGCTCACTGCTGGCAACAGTTCACCGAGTTGTACGGGCAGATATCCCGCGAAGCGCAGGACGATTTCCAGGACCTGTTCGGCCGCGAGTTCAGCCGTGCCTACGAGGCCCATAACGCCCGACTGCAACGCCCCTGAGGCTGATCCTCGGGGCAGGAAGAATACCAATACGTCATGAGGACGAGGATGAGCGCAACAAGACTGATCGCAGCCCTGGCTTTCGTGCTGCTCGGTGCCTGCAGCAAGGATGCGTCGGTCGTGCCGAGCTCGGACGCTGAGCCGGCAGAGCCGGGCGTCACCCTGTACTTCAGCGCCGCCGCCGGGCTCAACCCCGGCGCCGATGGCACGCCGGCACCGGTGCGGGTGCGCATCTTCGAGCTGAAGAACGCCGCTGCCTTCGAGCGCGCCGACTACTTCGCCCTGGCCGAACGGGCCCAGGCCACCCTGGGTGCCGACCTGATCGACCAGGACGAAGTGCTGCTGCAGCCCGGCCGCCAACTGCACCTGGACCGCCCGCTGAACCCGGCCACTCGCCAGGTCGGCCTGGTGGTGGGCTACCGCGAGGTCGACCGGGCGCAGTGGCGCAGCGTGCTGGCGGTGCCACCGCGTGACTACCAGATCAGCCTCGATGTGCGCGCCGTGCGCAGCGCCGTGGCCACCCCACAACCTGTGCCTGCCCGCTAGGCAAACGGAGAACCCATGTCCTGGAACAATCGCGTGGTCTGGTCGGAAGGCATGTTCATCACGACCCAGCATTTCCAGCAGCAGGACCGCTATCTGGAAAACCTCATCGACGCCCGCAGCCGACCGCTGTCCAATGCCGCCTGGGGGTTCTCCGAACTGCTGGTCGACCAGGGCCTGCTGGCCCAGGGCAAGCTGGCGATCCTCAGCGCCCGGGGCCTGCTCCCGGACGGCACCCCCTTCGACATTCCCCGTGACGACCTGCCGCCGCCGGTCCTGGAAATCCCCGACGACCTGCGCGACGGCGTGATCCACCTGGGCCTGCCGCTCAAGCGGGCGGGCGCTCGCGACACGGTCGACGAGGGCGACGCCGTCGATGGCGCGCGCTATGTGGCGCGGGTCAGCGAGGTGCGCGACGACAACGCGCCGTTCGAGAACCGCGCCCCGCTGGCCCTGGGCAGCCGTGCGTTGCGGCTGCTGCGCGAGGAAGATGGCCTGGGCGATTTCGCCGCGCTGAGTGTGGTGCGCATCCGCGAGAAACGCGCCGACCGGGCACTGGTGCTCGATGACAGCTACATTCCGCCGCTGCTGGATGTGGCGGCGAGCAACCCGCTGGCGAATTTCCGCAGCGAGCTGCTCGGCTTGCTGCACCAGCGTGGCGAAGCGCTTGCCGGGCGCGTGGTGGCCTCGGCCAACGGTGGTGCTTCGGAGATCGCCGATTTCATGCTGCTGCAACTGGTCAACCGCGCCCAGCCGTTGATCGAGCACCTGGGCCAGCTCAGCCCGCTGCACCCCGAGCGCCTCTACAGCGAACTGGTGGCACTGGCGGGCGAGTTCGCCACCTTCACCCGTGAGGGCCGCCGCCCGGAAAGCTTCCCGGTGTACCAGCACGATGACCTGGCAGCGACCTTCCAGCCGCTGATGGCCTCCTTGCGCGAAGCGCTGTCGATGCTGATCGACAGCAAGGCGGTGGCGATCCCTATCGTCGAGAAAGCCTATGGGGTGCATGTGGCGATGCTCGCCGACCGCAGCCTGCTGGACAGCGCCAGTTTCGTGCTTGTGGTGCGCGCCGACGTCCCCGGTGAAACCCTGCGCAGCCGGTTCGGCCAGCAGAGCAAGATCGGGTCGGTGGAACACATCCGCGACCTGGTCAACCTGCAGCTGCCGGGCATCGGCCTGCTGCCGCTGCCGGTGGCACCACGGCAGATTCCGTTCCATGCCGGCTCCACCTATTTCGAACTCGATCGCGGCAGCGAGCACTGGAAGCAACTGCAGCATTCGGGTGGCTTCGCCTTCTACGTCGCGGGCGAATTCCCTGGCCTGAACCTGGCCTTCTGGGCCATTCGAGGATAAGCCGCGATGCAGCACGACGACCCGCAGGCCAACGACCGCACGCAGTTCATGCCCCGCCCGGGGGGGCGCGGCCCGCAGCCGGGCGCTGCGCCCCAGGCCGCGCCCCCGCCACCGTTTAACGTACCTGCCGAGCCGTTGGCGCCGGGTCAGGGCGAGGGGCTCAACCCGCTGGAGCAGGCTGCCGGCCCGCTGCTGGCGCTGCTCACCCGGCTGCGCAACACCATCGCCCACCCGGCCCCGGCGAGCCTGCGTGCGCAACTGCTGGCCTACCTGCGCCAGTTCGAAGAGCGTGCCGAAGCCAGTGGTGTGCCGCGCAACGAGGTGCTGCTGGCGCGCTACGCCCTGTGCACGGCGCTCGACGAAGCGGTGCTGAGCACGCCCTGGGGCAGCAGCAGCGACTGGGGCAAGCAGAGCCTGCTGATCACCGTGCACAACGAGGCCTGGGGTGGCGAAAAGGTATTCCAGTTGCTCGAGCACTGCCTGCAGAGCCCGCGTGAGCGCCTGAACCTGCTGGAGCTGCTGTACCTGTGCACCAGCCTGGGCTTCGAGGGCCGCTACCGTGTGATGAACGGCGGCCGCGCCCAGCTCGAGGCGTTGCGCGAGCGTACCGCCGCGACCATCCGCAGCGCCCGAGGCGAAATCGAGCGCGAACTTTCGCCGCACTGGCGCGGCGTGTCGGTCAGCCGTGACCGCCTTGCCCAGTTCGTGCCGCCCTGGGTCGGGCTGGCCGTGGCCCTGGCCTTGCTGCTGCTGTTGCTGTTCGGCCTGCGCCTCAAGCTCGCTGCTGACGCCGAGCCGGTGTTCCGCGGCATCCATGCCCTGGGCGAAATCCCGGTGCAGGCCATGGACCGCCCGGTGGTGCAGCCCAAGCCGGTGGAGCGTCCGCGCCTGGCCGGCTTTCTCGCCGACGACATCAAGGCCGGTCGGGTTTCGGTGGAGGATGCGGTGGACCGCTCGGTGGTGACCATTCGCGGCGACGAACTGTTCGCCTCTGCCAGCGCCAGCATCAAGGGCGACTTCGAGCCGTTGATGCTGCGCATCGCCGAGGCGGTCGCCAAGGTCAAGGGCAATGTGCGCGTCACGGGTCACAGCGACAACCAGCGCATCGCCACGATCCGCTTCCCTTCCAACTGGGCGCTGTCCCAGGCCCGCGCCGAAGAGGTCAAGGCCATGCTCGCGGCGCGTACCGGTCAACCGCAGCGTTTCAGCGCACAAGGGCTGAGCGACACCGAACCACTGGCGTCGAACGATACCGCGCAGGGCCGGGCGAAGAATCGCCGGGTTGAAATCACTGTTCTGGCGGAGGGCGTCGAGTGAAGGCGTTTTTCAGTTTTGTCATCCGTTGGGTGGTCCCGGTACTGGGCCTGATCGCCCTCAGCCTGATCATCTGGTTCATCGGCCCGCTGCTGGACGTGCTGGCGCCGCCTGCGCCACGCTGGATCCTGATCATCCTGTTGTTCGCCGTGTGGATTGCCTACCGTGCCTGGCGCATCGTCCAGGCCCGTCGCCAGGCTGCGAAGGTCATGGAGAGCCTGGCGGCCGAGACCGCCCCGGACCCTGCGAGCCTGGCCACCGCCGAAGAGCTGGCGACCCTGCGCCAGCGCATGGACGAGGCCCTGGCGCTGCTGAAGAAGGCGCGCCTGGGCGGTGATGAGCGGCGCAACCTCTACGAGCTGCCGTGGTACGTGATCATCGGCCCGCCCGGCTCTGGCAAGACCACCGCGCTGGTCAACTCCGGCCTGCACTTCCCGCTGGCCGCGCAGCTTGGCGAAGGCGCCATCCGTGGCGTCGGCGGCACGCGCAACTGCGACTGGTGGTTCACCGACCAGGCCGTACTGCTCGATACCGCCGGGCGCTACACCACCCAGGACAGCCATGCCCAGGTCGACAAGGCCGCCTGGCTGGGCTTTCTCGACCTGCTGAAAAACCAGCGCTCGCGGCGCCCCATCGATGGCGCCTTCATCGCCATCAGCCTGTCCGACCTGTTGCTGGGCAGCGATGCCGAACGTGCGGCGCACGCCGTGGCGATCCGCACCCGTATCCAGGAGCTGTACAGCCAGCTCGGTGTGCGGTTCCCGATCTACCTGATGCTCACCAAGCTCGACCTGGTGCCGGGCTTCATGGAGTTCTTCGACAACCTGAACAAGGAGGAGCGCGCCCAGGTATGGGGCATGACCTTCGCGCTGGACGACGGCCAGCAGGGCGATGGTCCGCTGGCCCAGTTCGGCCAGGAGTTCGGCCTGTTGGAGCAACGGCTGAACCAGCGGCTGGTCGAGCGCCTGCAGCAGGAGCGCGATCCGGCGCGGCGCGACCTGGTCTACGGTTTCGTCCAGCAGTTCGCAGCACTGCGCGGCAACCTCGGCAGCTTCCTCGACGGCGTGTTCAAACCCAACGCCTTCGAGGCGCGGGCGCTGCTGCGCGGGGTGTACTTCACCAGCGGCACCCAGGAAGGCAGCCCGATCGACCGCCTGATCGGCAGCATGGCCCAGAGCATGGGCCTGGACCGCGCGCACCTGGCGCGCCAGAGCGGCACCGGGCGCAGCTACTTCATCGAGAAGCTGTTCACCGCCGTGGCCTTCGCCGAGCGCGGCCTGGTCGGCAGCAATCCCAAGGTCGAGCAGCGGCGCAAGTGGATCACCCGTGGCGCCCTGGCGCTGAGCGTGGCCCTGGTGCTGGTGGTCGGCACCCTGTGGACCCTGAGCTACCGGGCCAACCAGCAGTACATCGCCGAGGTCGACAGTCGCCTCAAGCCGCTGGGCAAGAGCGTGCAGGAGCTGAGCCCGGCGCAGCGCGAGGTGATCGAGGTGCTGCCGCTGCTCAATGCCGTGCGGCGCCTGAGCGATGATCCGCCGGCCTGGGCCGAGGGGCTCGGGCTGTACCAGGGCGACATGCTCGAGAGCGAATCCACCAGCGTCTACCGCAAGCTGCTGATCGCCATCTTCGCTCCGCGCCTGGTCACACGCATCGAGGAACAGCTGTACGCCGGTGGCCCGTCCGACTATCTGTACGAAGGGCTCAAGGCCTACCTGATGATGGCCGACAGCGAGCACTACGAGCCTGATTTCCTCAAGGCCTGGATCAGCCTCGACTGGGAACGCCATCTGCCGCGCGACCTGGCACCGGAACAGCGTCAGGCCCTGGAGCAGCACCTGGCCGCACTGTTCGACAAGCGTCCACCGAATGCACGCCTGGACCAACGCCTGATCGACGATACCCGCCGTCAGCTGCAGCAGTTGCCGGTCGCGCAACGCGTCTACGACCGGGTCAAGCGCCAGAAGCTGCCCGCCGGGGTCAGTGATTTCCGTATCAGCGATGCCGCCGGCCGCGACGCTGCGCTGGTGTTCCAGCGCAAGAGCGGCAAACCGCTGACCGACCCGCTGCCGGGGATCTTCACCGTCGAGGGTTACCGCAAGGCGTTTCTCGCCGCCAGCGTCGCCCACAGTGAAACCCTCGCCGAGGAGCGCTGGGTGCTTGGCCGCGAGCTGAGTGAGGCCAGTGATGCCAAGCGCCTGGCAGACGATGTTCGCCAACTCTACTACCAGGACTACATCCGTCATTGGGACGCGCTGCTGGCCGACCTGGATTTCGTGCCGATCACCAGTGTCGGGCAGGCCGCCGATGTGCTGCGGGTGCTGTCCGGGCCGACCTCGCCGATGAAGAAACTGCTGCAGGCGGTGGCCAGGGAAACCGACCTGCAACAGCCCACCACGCTGGACAAGGCCCAGGCCAAGGTCGAGCAGGCGGGCGTCGATCAACTGCGTCAGCGTCTTGGCGGCCTGCTCGGTGACACGCCGATCCCTGGCGCCGAGCCAGGGGCCCGCGAGCTCGATCCGGTAACCGCGCACTTCGCCGAACTGGCCGAGCTGGTCGACGGTGGCGAAGGCCAGCCAAGCTCGATCGATGGCCTGCTCGCCGATCTCAACGCCTTGTACGTGCAGGTCAGTGCCATGGTCGGCGCCAGTGGCGAAGCCCTGCTCGGCGAGGCCAAGAACCAGGCGCAGGCCGCCTCGCAACGGGTGTCGCTGGGCGCCGCACGGCAACCGAAGCTGGTGCAGAACCTGGTCGGCTCGGTGGTCGGCTCGACCAACGCCATCGTCATGGGGGGCGTGCGCAACCAGCTCAATGCCGCCTGGACCAGCGAAGTGGTCAACGTCTACCGCCAATCCCTCAGCGGCCGCTACCCGCTGACCGCCGGCAGCTCGCGCGATGCCACGCTGGAAGACTTCGGCCAGTTCTTCGGCGTGGGCGGGGTGATGGACAACTACTTCCGCAAGTACCTGCAGCCTTACGTCAACACTTCCACCTCACCGTGGAGCTGGCAGCCAGGTGCGGCGCAGAAGCTGGGGATCAACGCCGGTGTGCTGAACACCTTCCAGCGTGCGGCGACCATCCGCGATGCCTTCTTCCGCAACAGCAGCGGCCTGCAGCCGGGCGTGCGCTTCGAGCTCAAGCCGGTGGCAATGGACGCCTCGATCACCCAGTTCCTGCTCGACCTCGACGGCCAGCAGGTCAGCTATGACCACGGGCCGAGCCGCCCGGTGTCGCTGCAGTGGCCGAACCCCAACAGCATCGGTGTGGTGCGCCTGTCGATCTCGCCGCCCTCGGCCAGCGGCCGTTCGGGGCTGACGTTGGAAGGCCCGTGGGCGTGGTTCCGCCTGCTCGACCAGTCCGACCTGATTGCCGGTACTTCGCCCGAGCGCTTCAGCCTGCGCCTGCGCGTCGATGGGGCCAGCGTGTCCTACGAGCTGCGAGCCAGCAGCGCCTTCAACCCGTTCCGCAGCCGAGTGGTCAGCGGTTTCAGCCTGCCGGAGCGCTTGTGAACGACGTCGGCTTCTACGGAAAGATGGTCTGTCGCGGTGATTTCATCAGCCGCGACCTGCCACAGAGCTTCATCCAGCCCTGGGACCAGTGGCTGGCCGCAGGTATCCAAGCCAGCCAGAAGCAGTTGGGCGACCAGTGGTTGCAGGCCTACCTGGTCAGCCCGCTGTGGCGCTTCGCCCTGGCGCCCGGCGTGTGTGGCCCGCAAGCGGTGATCGGGGTGGTGATGCCGAGCATCGACCGGGTGGGGCGGTACTTTCCGCTGACGGTGGCCCAGGTGCTGGAACCTGAGGTTTCGGTGGCGCTTGCCGTGGTGGGGGCCGACGAGTGGTTCGAGCAGGTCGAGGCCGCCTTGCTGGGCACGCTGGAGGAGGGCGCGCAGTTGGAGGCATTCGAACGTGCCGTGCGGCCTTATCAGGCGACCACCCCGCGCCTGCAGGCAATAGCCAACGTGCCGGCGGTGGGAGGCTTGCAACGCCTGCAGGCGACCACCCCCGAAGGGCGCGAGCGAGCGCTGGCCGAATGCGCCTGCCAGGGCATGAGCCTGTGGTGGGGGCGAGGCTCGGAGCGGATTGCGCCGGGGCTGATGCGTTATCCGGGCTTGCCACGCAGCGAGGATTTCGCCGGTTTTCTTCTGGGTAGCGAGGCAGTACGGGCATGACCGACCTGCAGTACAGCGCGGCCAGCTACAGCCATGTCGGCATGGTGCGCAAGATCAACGAGGACGCCTGCCTGGACCTGACCTGGGCAGGCCTGTGGGCGGTGGCCGACGGCATGGGTGGCCATGCCGCGGGCGATTACGTCAGCAGCCTGGCGGTGGACAGCCTGCGGCGTCTGCCCATGCTCGACTCGCTGGATGAATTCGCCGACGAAGTGCGTGACGGCCTGGCGTGGGTCAACCTCACGGTGCGCGAGGAAACCGCACGCCGTGGCGTGGCGATGATGGGCAGCACCGTGGTGATCCTGGCGGCGCGCGGCGACCGGGCCATCGGCCTGTGGGCCGGTGACAGCCGCCTGTATCGCCTGCGCGACGGGCACCTGGAGCGGCTTTCCCACGATCACAGCTACGTCCAGGAACTGCAGGACAGCGGCCTGCTCAGCGAGGCCGAGGCCCGCGTGCATCCGCGCGGCAACATCGTCACCCGCGCCATCGGCGTCGAGGACCGTCTCGAGCTGCAGGCCGTCAGTCTGCAGGTGCGCCCCGGCGACACCTACCTGCTGTGCAGCGATGGCCTGACCAAGACCGCCGAAGACCTCGAGATCGGCGAGGTGCTCATCCATGCCGATCCCTACCAGGTGGTCCGCAGCCTGGTCCACCTGGGCCTGACCCGAGGCGCTCCCGACAACATCACCGCCGTGGTGGTGAAGGCCAATTGAAGAACATCATGGACATGCAGATCCCCGGATTCGACATCGACGGCGAAATTGGCCAGGGCGCCATGGCCAGCGTGTACCTGGCCACCCAGCGCTCGCTGCAGCGCAAGGTCGCGCTCAAGGTGATGGCGGCGAGCCTGGCGGCCGACCCGACCTTCTGCGAGCGCTTCCTGCGCGAAGGCCGCACCCTGGCACGCCTGGCCCATCCGAACATCGCCACCATCCACGACATCGGCAATGTCGGCGAGCTGTACTACATGGCGATGGAGTACCTGCCCAGCGGCACGCTCAAGGAGCGCATCGCCGCCGGTCTGACGCCGGAGCAGGGGCTGCTCTATGTGCGGCAGATGGCCCAGGCGCTGGGTTATGCCCATGCCCAGGGGCTGGTGCACCGCGATGTGAAGCCGGCCAACATCCTCTTCCGTGCCGACGGCACCGCGGTGCTGTCGGACTTCGGCATCGCCAAGTCGCTGGATGACCACACCCAGTTCACCCAGGCCGGTTTCGCCGTCGGCACCCCCAGCTACATGAGCCCGGAGCAGGCGCGCGGGCTCGAGATCGACGGGCGCGCCGACCTCTATGCGCTGGGCGTGGTGCTCTACGAGATCCTGGTCGGCAAGCTGCCCTACAGCGGCACCGATGCGCTGTCCACGGCACTGGCGCACCTGACCGAACCGTTGCCCGAACTGCCCATCGAGCATGGTCGCTATCAGGACATCCTGCGCGGGTTGCTGGCCAAGGATCCGAACGAACGCTTCGCCGATGCCGCCGCCCTGCTGGCAGCACTGGACCGCCTGCCTAACGACGGCCCCGAAAGCACGGTGATCCGGCCGCTGGCGGTGCCTCCAGCGGCCCCTGAGCTGGCGGGGCTGACGCCGGTGTCCATCGAGATTCCCCAGACGCCACCGACACCCGAACCGATCAGGCGTGAACCGACGCAGAGCCGCCCTGCGCCGGCGGCTGCGCCGAAGAAAAAACCTGCCGTGGCGCTGCTTGCGGTGGCGGTCGCTGCGGCGCTGGGGCTGGCGGCGGGCGGATATTGGCTGTTCGCCGGCAGCGCCAGGCCTGTCGTCGAAACGGCCGCGACCCTGGCCCCCGCCCAGCCCGAAGCGCTGCCGCCAGTGGCCGACCCGGTACAGAACGATGAGCGCCCGCTGCTCATGCCGGGCAAGAAGACCCTGTTCCAGCGCGTTCTGACCAAGCCTGGCGCCCGTCTGGCCGACAGCCCGGGCGGCGCGGCTACGGGCGAAAGCCTGCCTGCGTTCTCGGTGCTCTACGTGTATCAGCGCAAGGACATCGGCGGCCAGGCCTGGATGCAGGTCGGCGCTGCCAGTGATGGCCTGCGCGAAGGCTGGCTGCCTGCCGAACAGACCAGTGACTGGAAACAGAGCCTGGTGCTCAAGTTCACCGAGCGCTCCGGTCGTGCGCCGGTGATGTTCATGCGTCAGCCCGACGCGGTGCAGCAGTTGCTCGACGACAGCACCCGGGCGCGCGCGCAGCTGCTCAAGGCGCAGAACGATCCGGCCCAGGTGCCCGACGTGCTGGCGCTGGAGCCTGCCGCCAACGCAGTGCCGCAGGACCAGTTCTACCTGATGCCGATCTTCGATTACCGCGAGAGCTTCGATGCCGAGGGCCAGCCGGTGCAGTTGCTCAACATCGCCTCCATCGATCCGGGCGCCAGCGCATCGGCCACCGCGCCGAAGGCTGCGGGGCTGAGCGGGGCCGGCGACAACAGCTTCCGCACCGGCATCGTGCTGGTGGTGGACACCTCGGTGTCGATGCAGCCCTACATCGACCGGGTGCGCCAGGTGGTCAGCGAACTACAGCAGCAACTGGCCGCCCGTGGCGAGCTGGACAGCGTCAGCTTCGGCCTGGTGGGCTTTCGCAACAGCATCAAGCGCACGCCGGGCCTGGACTACCTGAGCAAGACCCTGGTCAGCCTCGAGGAAGGCCGCGATCCGGCACGCTTTCTCAAGGCTGCATCGCAGGTCAAGGCCACCACGGTGTCCAGCCATTCGTTCAATGAAGACGCCTTCGCCGGTGTCATGCAGGCGGTCGAAGGCATGGACTGGTCCGGCTACGGCGGGCGTATCGTGCTGCTGGTCAGCGATGCGGGCGCGCTGCGCAAGAGCGACCCCGAGAGCAGCACGCGGATGAACGAGGCCGAGGTGCGCCAGGCGGCGCTGAGCAAGCAGGTCAAGATCTACGCCCTGCACCTGCGCACCCCGGCCGGCGTGAAGAACCACGGCTCGGCCGAGCAGCAGTACCGCGTGCTCACCGCCGACAGCAACCCGCAGATCGGCGACCTCTATGTCGGCGTGCCGGGTGGCGATGTGAACGCCTTCGGCCAGCGCGTGCAGGAGATCGGCTCGACCTTCGCCGACCTCGTCCACCAGGTGCGCAACCAGCAACCCCAGACGGTGCCGCTGCTCACTGCCGGTTCCAGCCTGGCGGCCAAGTCCCAGGCCGTGGGCTACGCCATGCACATGGACTTTCTCGGCCGGCGCAGCGCCAGCCAGGCGCCGCAGCTGGTCAGCGCCTGGACCGCCGACCGCGACCTGACCAACCCGGCGCTGCCGAGCCTGCAGGTGTGCGTGATGCTGACCAAGCTGCAGCTCAACGACCTGCAGCAGTCGCTCAAGCTGATCGTCGATGCGGCGCGCAAGACGCGCAGCTCGCCCGGCGATTTCTTCAACGAGATCGCCAGCGCCAGTGCCTACATGAGCCGCGATCCCGGCGCGCTGAGCAAGGGCGCCAACCTCGCCCAGGGCGGTGTGCTTGGCGAATACCTCGACGGCCTGCCGTACCGCAGCAAATCGCTCAGCATGACCCAGGACCTGTGGCTGTCGCTGTCGGTTGCCGAGCAGGAGGACTTCATCGACGAGCTCGACTCGAAGATCCGCCTCTACGAAACCTTCCACAACGACATGGCCAACTGGGTGCGCTTCGGCAATGCCGAGCCGGGCGACGCCCTCTACCGTGTCCCGCTGTCGACGCTGCCGTGATGATCAGCCTGCAGGGCGTGCACAAGACGCGCGGACGCTACTGCCTGCAGATCGACGATCTGCGCCTGGGCGCCGGTGAGCGTGTGGCGCTGGTCGGCCCCAGCGGTTGCGGCAAGAGCACCTTGCTCGATCTGTTGGCGCTGGTGCTGGCGCCGGACGCCGCCGAAGGCTTCAACCTGGCGCTGAAGGGCGGGGTGCAGGATATCGCCGCGCTCTGGCGGGGCCGTCGGCTCGACCGCCTGGCCGCGCTGCGCAGCCGCCACCTGGGCTATGTGCTGCAGGCCGGTGGCTTGCTGGGCTTTCTCGATGTACGCAGCAATATCCGCCTGCCGCGCCAGTTGCTCGGCCTGGCCGATGATGGTGGCGTGGAACGGCTGGCGGCAGCGCTGGATGTCGGCGACCAGCTGGACAAGCGCCCGGCCGATCTGTCCCTCGGCCAGCGCCAGCGCGTCAGCTGCGCCCGGGCACTGGCGCACACGCCATCGCTGCTGCTGGCCGACGAGCCGACCGCCGCACTGGATCCGGTCAACGCCGGGCGGGTGATGCAACTGCTGTTGCACCAGGCCCGTGAGCACCGGGTGACCTGCATCATCGCCACCCACGACGAAGCGCTGGCGCATGACGCCGGGCTGCGGGTGTTGCGCATGCAGTGTCGGCGCGATGCCGACGGCGGCGTCACCGCGACCCTGGGGCAGGCTGCCTGATGCGCCCGCTGCTGATCGCCGGGCTGGCCTGGCAGGACTACCGCACCGACGCGCGGCTGTCGGCCTGTGCGGTGCTGGCGCTGGTGGCGGTGATTGCGCCGCTGATGGTGTTGTTCGGCCTGAAGTTCGGCCTGATCGGCAGCCTCACCGAGCGCCTGCAGCGTGATCCGGGCGTGCGCGAGGTCATCCCGCTGGGCGGCGGCCGCTTCAATGCCGATTTCATCGCCGGGCTCGCAGCGCGTCCGGATGTGGCCTTCGCCATCCCGCGCACCCGGCAGATCGCGGCCACCGCCGAACTGCTGCTGCCCGCCCAAGGGCGTGGGGTGACGGTCGAGATGCTGCCGACGGCCATGGGCGATCCGCTGCTCGACGGCGCGGTCGCCCCCGATGCCGCCGACCTGCGCGACGTGGTGTTGAGCTTCACTGCGGCGGAAAAGCTCGGTGCCCATGCCGGCGACCACCTGCAAGCCAGCTTCAATCGCCAGCGTGCGGGCGAGATGCAGTGGCGCCAGACCTCGCTGCACGTGCGCGCCGTGCTGCCACTGGCAGCGTTCGAGCGCGATGCGTTGTTCGCTCCGCTGGCCTTGCTGGAGGCTGCCGAGGACTACCGCGATGGCCGGGCGGTGCCGGCCCTGGGCTGGGCGGATGAGCTGGAGGCTGGCAGCCGCGAGCGGGTGTACCCGGCTTTTCGCCTGTATGCCCGCACGCTCGAAGACGTCGAGCCGCTGCGCCAGTTCTTCGCCGAGCGCAAATTGCTGGTCTCGACCCAGGCTGCGCAGATCGCCCAGGTGCAGTCGCTGGCACGCAACCTCGACCTGGTGTTCTGGATCATCGCCGCGTTGGCCGTGGCCGGGGCGGTTGCGGCGGTTGCCGCCGGCGCGGTGGCGGCAGTCGAGCGCAAGCAGCGCGAACTGGCGGTGCTGCGCCTGCTGGGCCTTGGTACCGCCGCGCTGCTGTTGTTCGTGGTGCTGCAGGCGCTGTACAGCGGCCTGCTCGCCGCCGCCCTGGCGGCGCTGCTGTATGCCCTGGCCGAGCTCGGCCTGAACCGACTGTTCATGCAGGTGCCCGGCGAATACGCCGCTCACCTGTTGCCCATGCACTATCTCGTCGCGCTGCTCGCCGTGCTGTCGGCCAGCACCGCTGCCGCTGCCCTGGGTGGCTGGCGGGTGACGCGGATCGACGCCTCGCAAGGAATTCGTGATGTCTGAACTTCGCCTCAAGGTCGCGGCCTTGATCGTCACTACCCTGGGTCTTGTGGCCTGCTCCCCGGCTGACGGCGAGGACAAGCCCAAGCCACAGGCTTCGGCCATCAACACCACTGCGCCTGACTCCGCCGCCACCAGCAAGCTGGACAACCCCAAACCCCTGGCCGACGACGTCAGCCTGCCGTTGCCCTGTGGTGGCGAGATCGTCTTCCGGCATGTCTACGTGCTGGCGCAAGGCAGCCTCGACGACCGCGAGGTCAACCTTGGCTACCCCTTCAGCGAGGGCGATGCGGGCTACAGACAGTCCTTCATCTCCGGCTATCGGCGCGACTTCATCAATGGCCAGTTCAGCCTGCAGGACTTGTCTCCCGCCTGGCAGAAACAGGTCGGCGCCAGCCTGCCCAAGGTCGAGGCCGGCAGCCCGCTCAAGCCGATGATGTATTTCATCGGCAAGTACGAAGTGACCGCACGCCAGTATGCGCAGGTCATGGCCCAGGCCCAGTCGCTGGCCAGTGGCGAGGCCGAACCTGCCTGCGAAGCGGTTACCGAGGCGGCGGGTCGCCTGCCCAAGGTCAAGCTGTCGCGCTTCGAGGCCGAGCGCTTCGCGGCGGTGTACAGCGCCTGGCTGATGAAGCACCACCGCGACCTGCTGCCGGTCAGCGGCCGCGGCAGCAAGGCCGAGGACGGGGGCATCGGTTTCGTGCGCCTGCCCACCGAAGTGGAATGGGAGTTCGCCGCCCGTGGCGGTTCGGCGGTCAGCCGCCAGGAGCTCGATGGCCGCCTGTTCCCACGCAAGGTCGAGGGCAGCGACAGTGACGGGCCGCTGGCCGACTGGGCAGTGTTCAACCAGGTCGCCGGTGGCACCGGGCAGGCGGCGCGGCTGATGCCGATCGGGACCAAACAGCCCAACCCGCTGGGGCTGTTCGATGTGATCGGCAACGCCGCCGAGATGGTCCAGGAGTCGTTCCAGCTGGTGCACGCCGGACGCCGGCAGGGCGCTTATGGCGGCTTCGTGGTCAAGGGCGGCAACTACCTGGAAGGCGAGACCACGCTGTTCACCGGCATGCGCCGCGAATACCCGCTGTTCGGCGCCGACGGCACCGAGCAGCGTAACGAGACCACCGGTTTTCGCGTCGCCATCGGCGCGCTCTCAGCGCCGCGCTCGCGTTACCAGGAGCTGTTCGAGCAGTGGCAGAAGGAGGGGCGCCTGGCCGGGCTCACCGATGACATCAATGCTGCCGATGACCCGACCACGCGCCTGGACGGCATCATCGCCGCCGCCAGCGACCCGCGTCTGCAGGCCGAGCTTGGCCTGGTCAACGAGGAGCTCAAGCGCAATGTCTCGCTGATCGCCCGCCAGCGCGAAGAAGCGGCTGGCAACCTGATCCAGTCGGCGGCCCTGGTGGCCGAGACCATCAACAACTACAACATCCGCCTGACCAACCTGCAGAACACCCAGGCCAAGGCCCAGGCGGCGGGCGACCAGACCAGCGCCAGCATGTATGCCGCCGCCATCGCCAACGGCCGCAGCGCGCTGGACGGCGCGCTGGCGATCTACATCGACAACCTGGCCAGCGGCACGCACTACACCGACGCGGTGATCCAGGCGCAGTTCCAGCGAGTCAAGCAAGAGCTCGAGCGCAAGCCGGTGCTGGGCAGAAGCCTGGAGACCCGCGCCACCCTGTTCGTTCGCCACGTCGGGGAGTACCGCCAGAACCGGCGGGCCGACCCGGCGACGA
The DNA here is from genome assembly GCF_057370475.1 of Pseudomonas sp. FA117. Taxonomy (NCBI): domain Bacteria; kingdom Pseudomonadati; phylum Pseudomonadota; class Gammaproteobacteria; order Pseudomonadales; family Pseudomonadaceae; genus Pseudomonas; species Pseudomonas sp. FA117. Next base: position 5,467,681 of record NZ_CM170675.1, on the reverse strand, counting down.
TCCTCAAGGAGCTGCTGGCCTCGGCCGCTCCGCGACCCTGAAAACCCTGAAGACGACCCCCGGCCAGCATGAAGCAGGCCGGATCAGTACAACCCGAGAGAGAACCCGACCATGCGCTTGAATCGCACCTCCCTGATCACCGCTTCCAAGGCCCGTGCCGCCCTGTTGCTGGCTGCCGGTTTCAGCAGCGTCCTGCTGACCGGCTGTGCCGGCTCGCCGGTTTCCAAGATCGGTGCAACGACCAAGGTGGAGTACTACCCCAACTGCTACGAGCCGGTGCAGCACCTGCGTTCCACCGACGGCGACATGACCCGCTCGGTCGCTACCGGCGCACTGCTCGGCGCGGTCGGCGGCGCCCTCACCGGCGCGTTGGTGGACGGTGACAACCGTGGCCGCAACGCCGCCATCGGCGCTGCTGGCGGCGCGCTGGTCGGCGGTGCGGCAGGCTACTACACCGAGCGCCAGAAGCAGATCAGCGACGACAAGCAGCGTATCGCTTCCTACGCCGCCGACATCGACAAGAGCGCCGCCGACCTGGACCGCACCACTCAATACGCCAAGGCGTCCCAGGCCTGCTACCAGCGCGAGTTCGCCAGCCTGATCCAGAACCGCAAGGCCAACCGTATCAACGACACCGAAGGGCGCAAGCGCCTGGCCGAGATCGTTGCTGGCCTGAACGAGTCGAACGAGCTGCTCGGCACTGTCAACGGTCGTCTGGGTGAGAACCTGAACAACTACACCCAGGCTTATGAGCAGGACCTCAAGCAGGTGGGCGTGCAGCGTTCGGAAGTGGCGGCGGTGGTCCAGCCTCCGAAGGCGACCGGCAAGACTGGCACCAAGAAGGGCCAAGCTGCGGGCAAGACCAACAGCAAGGTGCCGACCGAGGCAGTCGCCACCGAGAAGACCCTGCAGAACGCCACCGGCAAGAAGACCGAGGCCCAGCAGGTGGCCAAGGCGGGCGTGGACCAGGTCAACAGCATGTGCCGCAACCCGGACATGGGCGACTGGGCACCGGTGCCTTGCCCGAACGTTTGATGGCATGGCGGGAGCGCGCTGCGCTCCCTTCGCGACGCAAGGCCGCATCTGCAAGGAGCGGCTTTGTGCTGCGGACAGGCCAGCCTGTAGCTGAGTAAGGACACGTATTCATGAGAGACCTTCTGGTCAACGAATTGGCCAATACCTCGCAGTTTCTGGCGCAGCAGCGCCTGCAGGGGCGCATCGACCAGCAGAAGCTGTTCAAGGCGATCGATGCCGACCCTGGCATCGTCGGTGCGGGTGTCGTGTATATCGATGCCGACTACAACGTGATCGTGCTGCGCGAGTTTCAGCCGATCTGCAGTATCAAGCCCAAGCGCGTCATCCTGCGCGAGGCACCTCGCTACATTGCGCCCCAGCAATTCATGAACCAGTTGCAGACCAACCCGCGTGAGTCGCGCGTGGTCAAGGAGGCGGTAGGCACCACGCTCTCCTGCGCTAGTGCGATCCTGGGTTGGGTCGTCATGTTCAGCGGCACTATCGCCGTCCCCTTCTCCGGCGGTGTGAGCCTCGCGCTTACCGTTGCCGGATATGCAGCAGCAACCGCCAGTACCGCACAGTGCTTTATCGGTGTTGCCAGGACGGTCAACGAGGTCAACGACCCGTCAGCCAATGATGCGATGGATCAGGAGGCCTGGTACAGGGCAGCGACACCGTTGCTCGACGGTATATCGCTGATCGGCGTCGGCAGCTCGGCCCTCACGACTGTACGCTTCCTGCAGGTGCGCAAGGCTGCCACGGGCGCCAATTGGCTCGACCTGACCCGTTCATTGAGCCGTCAGCAGCGTAGCGCTCTCACCCGCGAGTTGCTGTCGATCAAGCATCCTTCGCTTACCGCCAAGCAACTCAAGCTGCAACAGAGCACGGGTGAGCTGATCAAGCGTCACACGCCCACGCAGATCAAGCACGCCACTCAAACACTGATCAAGGATTCGCTTGGCGCTTCCATCGGTTTTGTCGGCAGCGGGACGGTGCAGGACAAGACCAAGAGCATCGCTCTGGGCCTCTATGAGGAGTTCGAGTAATGAGTCGGCACCCTGACCTTCAGAAGTTTCTCGATCGCTACTTCATGGTGTTCCTGGCGGGGTATTTTCTCTCGCTGTACGCCATGGCCGGGACGTTCTCTTTGGTGTGGAGTACCTATTGCCGTGACTGCAGCCGGGAGATCAACTATCCGCTCAGCCTTGGTGTGCTGGTGGTGACGCTGGTCACGGCGCATGCCGCCGTAGTGCGAGGTCGTGATTGGGGGGTATGGATGGTCGCCGCCCTTTGTATCGGCTCCGTGGTTTTCCTGTTGCCGACCTACGGTTTCAGGCCGCACATGGGGATCTTCCTGAGCATCATAATCGTCGCGCTGCTGGCATTGCTGGTACTCAACAGCAAGAAATACCGAGAGATGCGCGTGCTACTCGCCGAGTATCGACACAAGCGTCAAGCCGAGAGAGCTTCAAAAGCCCAGCGACCCAAAGTTCGACGGTCTCGATGATGGGCGAGTATCAACGTGATATTGGACTCCACGCATTCATGCAGCGTTACTTCTCGAGGTTCATGGCTGCGTATTTCTTGTCCATCTACGCTATTGCAGCAACGTTCTGGCTGGTGTGGCACACCTACTGTAAGGCGTGTACCCGCGAGACGGTATTTCCCGTCAGCCTGTTCACAATAGTGGTTATTTTCGTCACTGCGCATGCCGCGGTCGTGAGAGGGCGCAACTGGGGAGCCTGGTTGGTCGCAATGTTTTGTGTAGGTAGCATCATCATTGCGCTGCCGACGTATGCATACCGGCCTCATATGTTCATCTATTCAAGCGCTCTGCTGACTGGCTTGCTTGCGCTTCTGGTACTCAACAGCAAGAAATACCGAGAGATGCGGGTACAGCTTTTCAATTATCGACAAAAACGCAAAGTCGATCGCCTGGCAGTGGCAAAGCGCCCCAAGGTGCAGCGCGCTCGCCGATGATTGGAATATGTGGCTGATGGCTTTCATGAAAAATCGGCGAGGCATCGATCCGGTGCTCCACGATGTAGAGCGTGTACTGGGATATCAGGCGTTTATGAAACGCTACTTTCCAGTATTCCTGCTGGGCTTTTTCGTCTGTGTGCTCTCGGTAGCACTGTCGCTGGCTTTGTGGATCGATGAGCACTGGCGCAGTCATCCAGACAACCCTCTCTACACCCTGGCCTCAAGCATGGCGCTGGTGTTACCGCTGTGCTTGGGTCACTTCACGATGATTCGTGGGTACCAGTGGGCAATAGGGGCAGTCTTGCCTGTACCGATTGTTGCGTTGTTGATGGCACTCAGCTTGTTGGGCAGTCGCCTTGATTCGGCTCTGTTGGCAATTACCCTGGCTCTGCCACTGCTGGCGCTGCTGGTGCTCAACAGCGGGCGACACAGAGAGATGCGCAGACGGCTCGTGGAGCTGCGGCAGGCCCGTACCCGGCGCTGAAGCGCCGGGCCCGTAAACGCCATCGCGCCTCAACGCTCCGGTCGCAGCACCTTCACATCCCCAGGCTCCGCCGTTTCCCGCAGGTACTCCTCCAGCGAGTCATCCAGCGCCTTGATCCAGCGGGTGTGGTGCGGCACCGAGGCGGTGCCGGTCATCACCGAGCGGTACGAGCGGTCGCGGTAGCCCATGATGTCGTGCTTCTTGTCGTTCTTCCATTTGAGGAAGATGCGGTTTACCGCGTCGATGTCGAAGCGTGGATAGTCGGTCTGCTCGATCAGGCGGGCGATGTAGCTGCCCTGGAATTCGTACATCGAGGCGGTGGTCTGCAAGGCCTCTTCCTCGGCGCGCCAGTGCTCGCTGTCGGCGCGCATGGCGGCCAGGTCGGGCAGGGCGATGCGGCCGAGGATCACGTCGCGCACGAACCAGGCCTGGGCGTCGAACAGGTTGAAGCTGTACCACAGGTCCTGCATCCCCAGGTACATCAGCTGCGGGTTGGCCTCCCACACCACGCCTTGGTACAGGCCCAGCGGCCACAGACGGTTGCCGGTACGCAGGGTCAGCTCGTCGGGCAGGAACGGGAAGTGGTGCTGGTAGCCGGTGCAGAGGATGATCGCATCGACGCGCTTGCTCGAGCCGTCGGCAAAATGTGCGCGGTCGCCGTCGACCCGCTGCAACTGCGGGCGCTCTTCCCAGCCCTTGGGCCATTTGTAGCCCATCGGTTGGGTGCGGTAGGCGCTGGTGATCGAGCGCGCGCCGTACTTGTAGCACTGTGAGCCGATGTCTTCGGCGGAGTAGCTGCTGCCGATGATCAGCACATCCTTGCCGGCGAATTCCAGCGCATCGCGGAAATCATGGGCGTGCAGGATGCGGCCGGAGAAGCGCTCGAAGCCGGGGAACGACGGCACCTGGGGCGTGGAGAAATGCCCGCTGGCGACCACCACGTAGTCGAACACCTGCTCGTAGCGCTGATTCTGGGCGTAGTCGTGGGCGGTGAGGGTGAAGGTGCGGCTGGCGCTGTCGAAGCGCACGTCCTTGACCACGGTGTCGAAGCGAATGTACTGGCGCACATCGGCTTTTTTCACCCGACCCTGGATGTAGTCCCACAGCACTTCGCGCGGCGGATAGGAGGAAATCGGCCGTCCGAAATGTTCATCGAAACTGTAGTCGGCGAACTCCAGGCATTCCTTCGGGCCGTTGGACCAGAGGTAGCGGTACATGCTGCCATGCACCGGCTCACCGTGCTGGTCGAGGCCGGTGCGCCAGGTGTAGTTCCACATGCCGCCCCAGTCGGCCTGCTTCTCGAAGCAGACCACCTCGGGCATGGCCTCGCCTTTGGCGTGGGCGGATTGGAAGGCACGCAGTTGCGCCAGGCCGGAAGGGCCGGCGCCGATAATGGCGACGCGAGTAGTCATGAAAAAGTCCTGTGATCACGGAAGAAGGGCAAGACCTCCCCAACCCTGAACGGCAACGGGCCGAGGGCAGTGGAAGCGCGGAAAATTCAGGAGTCAGCAGGCAGGCGGAGGCACGGGGCGCTTGCGCTTGTGCGCCAGCAGGACGTCGCGGGGCGGGATCGACAGGGTGTGGAACAGTGTCGAGAGCGGGGAACAGCCAAGGCTGGAGACGACGGCGGGGAAGGGCCCGGTGGACTTGCCGGTCAGGTGGGCAAGCGGGCCATACGGCCGACGGATACGTGTGATCTCGTGCATGGGGGCGTGGTTAGCCTCTTTTCGTTATGGATGCCTTTTTAGCTATAACGCATTGGGGGTGGGGGTTCAAGGTTTGGGGCAGTTCATCCTGTGGGGCGGGATTGCCCGCGAAGAGTCCACTGCGGTCTCACCGGGGCAACACCACGGTCGCCGTCAACCCACCGCCATCCCGGTTTGCAAGCCGCAACTCACCGCCATGGCTGGCCGCTATCCGTTGGGCAATGCTCAGGCCCAACCCGTAGCCACCAGACGCCTGGTTGCGTGAGCTTTCACCGCGCACGAACGGATCGGTGACAGTATCGAGCAAGGCCACGGCAATACCCGGCCCGCGATCCTCGACGTGGATGCGCACCTGCGCCGCATCGGCCTCCAGCCGCAGTGAAACCGCCTGGCCATACCGCAGGGCATTAACCAGCAGGTTCTGCAGGCAGCGCTGCAGCAGCAGGGCGTCGACCCGCACCTTGCCCACCTCACCCTGGATCGGCAGCGGCTCCTCGGCACTGGCCAGGTCCGCGCACAGGCGCGCCACCAGCCGGTCCAGGTCCACCTCCTGCAGGTTCTGCTGCTCGCCGGCCCGCAGGTAGTCCAGGACCTGGCCGATCATGGCGTCCATCTGCGCGATGTTGTGCCGTAGCCGCTCCTTGTGCTCACCGTCTTCCAGCCGCTCCAGGCGCAGGCGCATGCGGGTCAGCGGCGTGCGCAGATCGTGGGAGACGGCGGCGAGAAAGTAGGCCTTGTCGTTGACCATGGCGATCAGTCGCTGCTGCATGGCGTTGAATGCCTGCGCTGCCTGACGCACTTCCTCGGGGCCTTCCAGCGGCAGTGCCGGCTGCTCCAGGTTGCGCCCCAGGCCACGGGCGGCATCGGCCAGGCGCCGCAGCGGGCGCAGGCACAGGCGCACGGCCACCAGGCATACCAGCAGCACGGCGACGATGCGCAGGGCATAGACGCGCAGCAGATAGTCGCTGATCAGCACCCACGCCGACTCGCCGCTCCAGCCCTGCAACTCTTCGCCATCGATCAGCAGCCAGTGGCCGTCGTCCATCGGTACGGCGAACTGCAGATGCGCCTGGGCGGTGCGCAGGCCGAACAGGCTGCGCCAGACGATCGGCTGGCCGAGTTCGTCGGTCAGTTGCACCTTGAGCAGATGCGCCTGCTGGTTGTGACCGAGCTCGTAGGTCAGGGCCTGGTGCAGCAGCAGCTCGATGCGGTGGCGACCCCGGCGGTCGTCGCGCTGGGCCTTGGGCAGCGACTCGGCGCAGCGCAGGTGGTAGCGCGCCGGCACCTGCAACTGCCCGGCATGGCAGTCGGCCTGGGCGATCAACGGCGCACTGCGTGCAGCGATCAGTCGCACCGGGGCTTCGAACACCTGGGCGAAGCGCACATCGAACCAGATGCTGCTGGACATCAACTGGATCAGCAGGGTGCCGCTGATCATGATCAGCAGCAGTTGGCCGAACAGCGTGCGTGGCCACAGGCGGCGCAGCAGGCGCACTTCAGGCGCCTGGCTCGCGGGCGATGCTGAGCAGGTAGCCTTCGTTGCGAATGGTGAGGATCTGCGCGCTGCCATTGGCGGCGCGGCGCAGCTGCTGGCGCAGGCGGCTGATGCACATGTCCACCGAGCGGTCGTCGGGCAGGTGGTCGCGGCCAAAGGCGCTGCGCGTCAGGTGATCGCGCGAGACCACGCGATTGTTGGCGTCGAGCAGCTCGCGCAGCACGCGGTAGTCGGAGCGGGGCAGGGTGAGGGCCTGGCCGTCGGGGTGGACCAGCAGGCGCTTGATGTGGTCGAGGCTGAAGCCGGCGAACTGCTGGGCCTCGCTGGCGGCTTCCTCGGCGGCTGGCTCGAGGCGCTGCGGGCGGCGCAGCACCGCCTTGATCCGCGCGATCAGCTCGCGGGGCTCGAAGGGCTTGGCGAGGTAGTCGTCGGCGCCCACCTCCAGGCCGATGATGCGGTCCAGTGTGCTGCCCTTGGCCGACAGCATGATCACCGCCAGCCCCGGCTGGGCCTGCAACTGCCGGCACAGGCTCAGGCCGTCTTCGCCGGGCAGCATCAGGTCCAGCACCACCAGCTCGACCTTGTGTCGCGCCAGGTGTCGGCGCATCTCGTCACCGTCGGCGGCAGCGAGCACCTGATAACCGGCATCGGTCAGGTAATCGCAGAGAAGTTCGCGGATCTCGTCGTCATCGTCGACGACCAGCAAGGTCGTGCTCATTGTGCGGGGCACCTGTCGAGGGCGCATCCAGGGCGCCCGTTACCTTCCATTACATCCCCGTACAAGCCGGGCATGGAGCCCAGAGGGCACATCCCTAGAATCGTAGCAAAAACCATCTGCGAATACGAAACCTTCCCAAATGAAACCTCTGAATCTCGTCCGCAATTGCGCGCGCTTCACCCGTGGCGGCAGTCGCCTCTCACCGCTGGCCCTGTGTGTCGCCTTCAGCCTGTCTGCCGGTGCCTTCGCCGCTGACGGCCAGCCCCTGGAACTGGGCGCCACCAACATCGAAGACAGCGCACTGCCCAGTGCCGACGATGCCGGCCAGCTCGGTTATACCGTCGAAAGCACCCGCAGTTCCACCGGCCTGAACCTGACCCCGCGCCAGACCCCGCAGTCGGTGACCAGCATCACCCGCCAGCAGATGGACGACCGCGACGTGCACAGCATCGAGCAGGCACTGGACACGGCGCCGGGGATCAGCGTCAGCAAGATGGAGGTGGGCGGGCGTACCGACTTCCGTGCCCGCGGCTACTCGATCAGCAACTGGAAGATCGACGGCCTGCAGTTCCCCGGCGGTTCCGACTTCAGCGGCAGCGGCAACGCGCTGAACCTGGACCTGTACGAGCGCATCGACATCGTTCGCGGCGCCAACGGCCTGCTCGGCGGCACGGGCGATCCGTCGGCGACGGTCAACCTGATCCGCAAGGCGCCGACCCGCACCTTCGGCGGCAGCGCCTACGCCACCTATGGCAGCTGGGACAAGCGCCGCCTGGGCGCCGACCTCAACCTGCCGCTGTCCGAAGACGGCCGCCTGCGCTCGCGCTTCGTGGTCACCCAGGAGGATGCCAACTCCTTCCGCGACAACCAGTCCGAGCGCGCCCGTGCTGCACTGGCCAACTTCGAGTTCGACCTGGACGACGCCACCACCCTCGGCGCCGGCTACCAGTACGAGTACAACAAGGTGGTCGGTGGCGGCTGGGGCGCCAACATCCCGATCTGGTACGGCGACGGCAGCAAGACCGACCTGCCGCGCAGCACCAACGTGGTGCCGAGCTGGAGCTTCGGCGAGTACATCACCCGCACCACCTTCGGCTCGCTGCAGCACCGTTTCGACAACGACTGGACCCTGGACCTCAAGGGCTCGCAGAGCACCACCGACGCCCTCAACCACCGTGGCCTGGCCAAGGTCAACTCGTCCGGGCGCGGCGTGTACGGCGGCTACTGGGACCAGGACGGCAGCGGCGCGGTGCTCAACGGCCTGCACAGCTCCAGCGACACCACCCAGCAATCGGCGCAGATCGACCTGTCCGGCCCGTTCCAGGCATTCGGCCGCACCCACCAGGCGATGGTCGGCTACAACGACAGCCGCACCGTGGCCTGGTCGCCGGAGTACACCTGCACCATGGTCAGCGCCAACCGCGTCAGCGCCCCGGCCCTGGGCTGCCAGTTCCGCGCCAACAACGGCTTCCCGCTGAGCAACTGGCTCGACGGCGTGGATGGCGACTACGACATGCTTGCCTCGCAGACCGGCCGCCACAGCAAGATCACCACCCGCCTGCAGGGCATGTATGCCGCGACCCGCCTGAGCATCACCGACCCGCTGTCGGTAATCCTCGGCGTGCGCAGCACCGATTACTCGGCCACCACCCGCAACGTCAGCGGCGTGCGCAGCAACCAGCAGAACAACGGCATCGTCACCCCGTACCTGGGCGCAGTGTACGACCTTAACGACACCTACTCGCTGTACGCCAGCTACACCGACATCTTCAACCCGCAGACCGAAGAGACCGCCAGCGGTACCAAGGTCGAGCCGATCCGTGGCCAGAGCTACGAGACCGGGATCAAGGCCGCCTGGTTCGATGGCCGCCTGAACGCCTCGGCGGCGTACTTCCGCACCAAGCAGGAGAACAAGGCCGTCACCGATGGCGACCTGCTGACCCCGACCGGCGCCACCGCCTACAAGGCAGGCTCCGGCCAGGAAACCGACGGTATCGACCTGGAACTGGCAGGCGCCCTGACCGACAACTGGAACGTCTACGCCGGCTACACCTACCTGCACTTCCGCCGCCTCGACAGCGACGGACGCAGCGACCCGTCGCACCTGTTCAAGGCCTCGACCACCTACCGCCTGTCCGGTCCGCTCGACCGCCTGACCCTGGGTACCGGCGTGACCGCGCAGACCAACATCCGCGCGCTGTCCACCCCGGCCGGCCAGCCGACCAACGGTGTCAGCCGCAGCTCCAGCGACGTGAACTGGTCCGGCTACGCGATCTGGAATGCCATGGCCAAGTACCAGCTGACCGACGACACCAGCGTCAGCCTCAATGCCAACAACCTGTTCGACAAGCACTACTACACTCGCTACGGGTTCTATGCCGGGGCGATCTATGGCGACCCGCGCAACCTGTCGCTGACGGTCAGCACGGCGTTCTGACGATCCTGTAGCACCTGTTGCAAACCCCATATGGAAATTCGTATGTTCGGATTTCCATATGTCCGGGTGCGACCATGATCACTCCCACGCAAGCCTCCAGGCCCTTCCCCGACGAATCCCATTCCAGCCCCGGCGAGCGGTGTGCCTAGCCGATGCTGGCCGCCGCTTCGGTTTTCGTCATCACGCTGGTCCTGGTCATCTGGCAGCCCAAGGGGCTCGGAGTCGGCTGGAGCGCCAGTTTCGGCGCACTGCTGGCGCTGCTGCTCGGCGCGGTGTCGCTGCACGATATCCCCGCCGTCTGGGCGATCATCTGGAACGCCACCGCCACCTTCATCGCGATCATCATCGTCAGCCTGCTGCTCGACGAAGCCGGCTTCTTCGAGTGGGCTGCGCTGCACGTGGCGCGCTGGGCGCGCGGCGATGGCCGACGGCTGTTCGCCTTCATCGTCCTGCTCGGCGCGGCGGTGTCGGCACTGTTCGCCAATGACGGCGCAGCACTGATCCTCACCCCCATCGTCATGTCGATGCTGCTGGCGCTGCGTTTCTCGCCCAACGCCACCCTGGCCTTCGTCATGGCCGCAGGCTTCATTGCCGACACCGCCAGCTTGCCGCTGGTGGTGTCGAACCTGGTGAACATCGTCTCGGCCGACTACTTCGGCCTCGGCTTCACCGCCTATGCCTCGGTGATGCTGCCCGTGAACCTCGCCGCAGTGGCCGCGACCCTGCTGGTGCTGTTCCTGTACTTTCGCCGCGACATTCCCGCGCGCTACGCCCTCGACGAACTCAAGGCGCCGGCCCTGGCCATCCGCGACCGCGCCACCTTCCGCGTCGGCTGGCTGGTGCTGCTGGCACTGTTGGCCGGGCTGTTCGTCCTCGAACCCCTGGGCGTGCCCGTCAGCGCCGTGGCAGCCGTCTGCGCGGCCGTACTGTTCGCCGTCGCCGCCCGCGGCCACGTCATCTCCACCCGCCGCGTGCTGCGCGAAGCGCCCTGGCAGATCGTGGTGTTCTCGCTGGGCATGTACCTGGTGGTGTACGGCCTGCGCAACGCCGGCATGACCGACGCCCTCGCCGCCGTCCTCGACCGCCTCGCCGCCCACGGCCTGTGGGCCGCGACCCTTGGTACCGGCGTGATCGCCGCACTGCTGTCGTCGGTGATGAACAACCTGCCCAGCGTGCTGGTCGGTGCCCTGTCGATCCAGGCCAGCGGCGCCGAAGGCCTGGTGCGCGACGCGATGATCTACGCCAACGTCATCGGCTGCGACCTCGGCCCGAAGATCACCCCCATCGGCAGCCTCGCCACCCTGCTGTGGCTGCACGTGCTGGCGCGCAAGGGTGTGCGCATCACCTGGGGGTACTACTTCAAGGTCGGCATCCTGCTCACCGCGCCGGTGCTGCTGATCACCCTGTCCGCCCTGGCACTGCGCCTGGGCCTTTGAAAACCGCCACACGGCGGGGAGCGAGCGATGCGAATCTGGCCTAGGCATGCTGCTGTTGACCCCGCCCAAGCTCGCTAGAGCAATTTATCTGCCGAGCAGATATCTGTTTGACAGATATCTGGATATGAGATAAAGTTTGCTGTATGGAAGGACGCCGGAGACCAAAAAATATGCGAGTGGTAACAAAGGCGGCGATTGCACAAGCCATTGAAACGTACAGCCAGTGGAAAGAGCCACTGAACTTGTGGCTGACCACCTTTGACAGGCCACCCCTTCGGTTTGAGTCCTTCGAGCAGATTCGTGACGTTTGGGTCACCGCCTCAGGATGGAACGTTGATCGCATCCCTCACTCAAAGCTGAGGCACATGAGCAAGAAAGGACCCCTTGATATCTATATCTTTGATATCAAGAAAAATGAATGTCGAATCATCGCGTGGATCAACACGCGAACCGGCACCATCTACATGAAAGACATTCTGCCCCACGCTGGATATGACAAGTGGTGCAGAAGTGATGTTAAGTAGCTGATCAGGAAGATTGGCTCTATTTATGTATAATGCAATTATAGGTGACAAGATGAAGCGTGATAAGATCGAAGCCACTGGACTAGATTCCTTCATAGCTGATATTTCACCAATGCTTGATGGCCTGAGTGATCAGATAGCCACAATGTCCAAGCTGCTAGCTGCATGTCATGACCCAGTTCAGGATGATGATGACTTGCAGGGACGGATGGCGTTGATTGATGAACTCTATTCTCATGCGGATAGTGAAGGTCACGCAGCAGCACGTTTTGCGGAGATGGTTGCTGATCGAGTGTATGAATACGAAGCTGAAACGGTTTTGATACCTCAATCCTCCCAGTCGGAAGCGCTCGCGTTTCTGATGTCGGACAGAGGAATTAAACAAAAAGATTTGTCTGGTATTGCAACACAAAGTGCGGTTTCTGAAATGCTGAACAACAAAAGAAAAATGACTGTTGCGCAGATAAAAGGCTTTGCTGATTTCTTTAAGGTGCCGGTTGAGTTTTTTATGCACGGTGCAGTCTAAAGAGATTTTAGATTTTTCTAAGCATATAGAGGCGACGTTCTATAATGAGCCAATGAGTAGTTTGGTTCGAACGCTTGAAATGGTGTACCCAAAGCCCCTCCGCACTAAATGCGGTTTGGGGCTTTTTAATGGTTAGGTAAGGTTTGATTTGCAGCGTGAGCAAGGTAAATCGTTAAGCTAGGTGAGCAGGCTAACGACGTTCTCAAGCACCACCCAGCGAGGTTGAGTGTAAGTGCTCCATGAACCCTGGCTATCCAAAGAAGGGCGAGCGCTTAGCTATGCAAATGGCATGCAAATCCAAGGCAGGAGGGCTTTTGTAATCCTCCATCCACCAGTTGCTTGGGCTTGAGAAGCAGAGTTGAGCGGCGGCAGGCGTTGTCGGTAAGGGGAGCCGTTGTGCGAGCCATAAGGGTACTTTCCAATGTCGAATTGGTAGGTATCCTTAAAAGTACCCTTATTAGCGCTGGCTACCCTCGGAATCCGACGGAACGCCAAAACGAAAAAACCCGCCAAAAGGCGGGTTTTTCGGGGGTTCCAGAGATTTTGAAAGCTTTCTATGGAACCTTGAATGGTGCCGGCACCAGGAATCGAACCCGGGACCTACTGATTACAAGTCAGTTGCTCTACCATCTGAGCTATACCGGCACAGGGGCGTCATTATAGCGATCGGTTGGCTGCTGTAAACCACTTCCTTGCATTCAACGCGAAATCGCCTAAGTCGCCGCCCTCAAAGGAGAAAATCCTACCAGCCGCGGTGGATGCTGTTGACGCTCGGTTCGGGCTCGGCGGGGTTGAAGAACAGCTTGTGGTTGTCGCAGCCGCGCTTGCGGCAACGGTCGTCCACCCGCAGGGGCAGGCCGCGGTCGCCGCCGAGCTGCATGCCGGGGGTTTCCCAGCCGAGGTTCGAGGTCTTCGGGGTGTAGCTGCTAATGCTGCTGGAGCAGCCGCTCAGGGCCAGGCCGAGGGCCAGAAGGGTGAAGGGCGTGGTGTATTTCACGTGTCGAAATCCGTTCATCTATCAGTCTGGGTTGCGGATGCGCTGGATGGTGCCACCGCAGGCCATGTAGCAGCTGTCGTAGTCGCGGCCGCAACTGTAGCTGGACGAGCTGCCGAAGGGGTAGCTCGGTTGGTAGCAGTTGTGACGCGCTTCCTTCTTGCTCTTGCCGGTCTTGCAGTACTGGTAGGCACGCATCTCGGCCTGGTACAGGGCGCGCTGGCTGTTTTCTTCCAGACGCTCCATCTGCTGGCAATGCCTGCGCTCGCTCGAGCAGCTGTTGATGCAGTTCATGCCATGCGCGCTGGGCGGTGGCGAATACCTATAGCTGTAGCTCGGGCCGCAGCCGCTGATCAGCCAGGCGGCCAGCAGTACGGCGAGTAAACCTTTGTGGGGCAAATGCATGGGTGTTGCAGTCCTCGATCATTCCTCGCTGAACTCCAGCAGGTCGCCGGGTTGGCAGTTCAGCGCGCGACACAGCTTCTCCAGGGTCTCGATCTTGAAACCCTTGATCTTGCCGTTCTTCAGCAGCGACAGGTTCGCTTCCGTTATACCGATGATTTCCGCCAGGTCCTTGGAACGGATCTTGTTCCGGGCCATGACGACGTCGAGGCGGATGATTATCGGCATAAGGGCTTGCTAGACATAACAGTTGTGTTCATCGCTGATGGTCTTGGCGTCACGCATGAGCAGCGAGAAGGCGCAGAGCAGGATGCCTTTCATGATCTCGTAGACAGCCTCGGATGATACACCGATCGACACGCTGAAGCTTCTTTCCCCGGCAGGCAGGTCGATGGCCAGGGCCAGGCCTTCGAAGGTGCCGATCAGCGACCACAGCAGCGGCGAGCCGATGCACAGCAGCCCGACCCACCAGAGCAGGCGGATGTTGGGCAGGGTCCAGGTCTGGCCCTTGGACAGGCGCATGAAGAACAGGCCGGTCAGCAGCAGGGCGAATGCCGAGATGCTGGTGGGAATCATGTCGAGGAAGAACACCAGGCCGATCGCCAGGTGGGACGGTTGGTAGCCCTCGGCCAGGAGCAGGGGCATCTGGTCGCCGTAGGCTTGCAGGTAGGCGGAAACCACGGTGGGGTAGTCGAGCAGCCAGAGCAGCGGGGTGCCGCCGAACTCGACAGCGGCGGTGGTCCAGGCCAGAAGGGCGGCCAGGGCGCCGATGGTGCGCAGGCGGGAGCGCGCATAGGCGACGGATCTACTGTTCATGGGGTGCCTCCGTACAATGATGAACGGTTCGGATTATTCTTGATAAATTATCGTAATACAATAATTTATTTTGCTGTAATGGCTTTTGCGACGTTTGGCCGCAGTGGGGGGGTGAATCAGGATACGGACGGTGGGGGAGTGGGTTTAGCTGCGAAGAAGGCTCCGCGCTGAATGGCACGGGCTATGCCCGTGTTCGCGGGACAAGTCGGAGCGCCGAACCGCCGCCCCCACAGGAATTGGGCTGGCCTTTGGATTTTCAGCAAGGGATTTGGCTTATGCACAAGCGGCATGCAGGCGCTGCGCGAAAGGCATGCCGAGGAGTGTGGCCGTTGGTCTTTGCGCAAAGGCCTGTTTTTGCTGGTTTTCGCTTACCGGAGGGAATAAGCGAAGCGCCCGAAATAGCCGCTGGATCCAATAAATCGTGAATTTCATCACAAGCTTGTTCACAGACTTATCCACAGGTTTTCCGGCTAGTTTCGTTCTCCCAGCAGCAGCAGGTTGCGGGGTGTGAGGGGGTAGTCGCAGAACAGCCCCAGGCGCACCCCGTAGCCCTGCTCCTGGAGGAACAGCGCACGGTCGAGCACCAGCCACAGTTCCAGCGGGCGACGGAACAGGTTGCGCAGCAACTCGAGATTGCGCACCTGCGCCAATCGTTGCCAGCCTGCGGCCTCCAGGGCGGCCCAGTCGGGATTGCCGCTGAGCGGTACTTCGCGCAGGGCGGCGAGGTCACGGCAGTAGTTTTCGAAGGACTTTTCCAGCCAGGCCGTCGGCAGCGAGGGGGTGGGCAGGTAGTCGTCGGTCTGGCGCTGCTGGCGTTGCAGCAGGTCGAAGCCCAGGCGGCGGGCCATCGACGTGTCGCGCTGGCGGCGTGTGCGGGCGCTGGAGGTGACGGCTTCGCTCAGTGGCAGGCCGAGGTCGCGGATGTTCAGTCGCAGTTGCGAGGCCTGCGCGGCGTTGGACAGTGGCTGGTAGTGCTCGGTCTGGATGCGGTTGTAGCAGCACGGGGCGACGGCGATCTGCGGGCAGCGCTGGGCGCTGGCCAGTTGCAGCAGGCGCACGTGCAGGTCGCCGCAGGCGTGCAGGGCGACCGCGCTCCTGTCGCTGTCCAGGTGCTGGACGCTGTCGCTCGCCATCACGTCCTGCTGCAGGTGGTGTGCGGGCAGGTGGTGGTGGTCGCTGAGGGCTTGCCCGGCGCTGACCAGCTCGGCGTCGTACTCCAGGCAGGTGAGTTGCTGGCCGGGCTGCAGCAGGCGTCGGCCGAGGTGGCCCTTGCCGGAGCACCAGTCCAGCCAGTGGCGGGTGGGCTGGCTGAAGCTCAGGCGGCTGCCGAAGGCTTCGATCTGCTGCCATTTGCGGCCGGGGACGTGGGCGTCCAGGCGGCGGCTGCCCGGGTGCAGTGGCGCCAGGGGCAGTTCGCCGACGCTGGAAAGCTGCCTGGCCTGCTGCGCGAGCTGCGGGAAGGGCGCGGGCGCAGGCAGCGCGTCATCGGCGGCTTCGGCCTGTTCCAGGGTGCGGTTGCGCAACCACTGGGCGAGTTCGGGGTGCCGGGATTCCCATTCCAGGTGCAGGGCGGTGAAGGGGCGGGGTTTCCACAGGGTTTCGTGCTGGAGCAGGAACTGGTCCAGGGCCTGGAAGCGCGCGTTCAGTTGGTCGGTCTGGAGGAATGGGGTTGGGAGCATGATGGCCGGTCGGTGGGGCGGCCTTCGCGGGCAAGTCGCAGCGGTTCGCCGCTGCGACTTGCCCGTGAAAAGCTCAGCGCGGTTTCAGATCAGCGGCCCTGGCAGGCGTCGACGCGCAACCAGCGCTCGAGCAGCTTGAAGCCCTGCACCAGGAAGAACGAGATCAACAGGTAGAACACGCCCGCAGCAAAGAAGATCTCCACCGGCAGGTAGGTGCGGGCGATGATCGTCCGGGCCATGCCGGTCAGTTCCAGCAGCGTCACGGTACTGGCCAGGGCACTGGCCTTGAGCATCAGGATCACTTCGTTGCTGTAGGCCGGCAGGCCGATGCGCGCGGCGCGCGGCAGCATGATGTAGAACAGCGCCTTGCCCCGTGACATGCCCAGGGCACGGGCCGCCTCGATCTCGCCCTTGGGGATCGCCTGCAGTGCGCCACGGAGGATCTCGGCGATGTAGGCGGCGGTGTGCAGGGTCATGGTCAGCACGGTGCACCAGAACGGATCGCGCAGGTACGGCCACAGCGAGCTGCTGCGCACCACGTCGAACTGCGCCAGGCCGTAGTACACCAGGAACAGCTGCACCAGCAGCGGTGTACCGCGGAAGAAGAAGATGTAGCCGTAGGGCAGGGCGCGCACGTACCAGTGGCGCGAGGAGCGGGCGATGCCCAGCGGGATGGCCAGGATCAGCCCGGCGATGACCGCGATGGCCACCAGCTCCAGGGTCAGGGTCGCGCCCTGGGCCAGGCGTGGCAGCCATTTGATGATGACTTCCCAATTCATTACGCCGCCCTCATGAAGCCGCGAGCGGCGCGTTTTTCCAGGAAGTGCATGCCGGTCATGGCGACGATGGTCAGGCACAGGTAGATGCAGGCGGCGACGGCGTAGAAGGTGAACGGTTCCTTGGTCACGGTCACGCCGATCTGCGCGTGGCGCATGATTTCTTCGAGGCCGATCACCGACACCAGCGCGGTGTCCTTCATCAGGATCATGAACAGGTTACCCAGGCCCGGCAGGGCCACGCGCCACATCTGCGGCAGGATGATCCGCGAGAGGATGCGCCCCTTCGACAGCCCCAGGGCCAGGCCCGCTTCACGGTGCCCCTTGGGGATGGCGAGGATGGCGCCGCGGAACACCTCCGTGGCATAGGCACCGAAGCACAGGCCCAGGGCGATCACGCCCGCGGCGAAGGCGCTGAGTTCCAGGCCCGGCATGTTCAGGGCATCACCGAGGCTGCTCATCAGGCCTACGGTGCCGAAATAGATCAGCAGGACCCACAGCAGCTCGGGCACGCCGCGAACCAGGGTCGAGTAGGTGCCGCCAAGCCATTGCAGCGGCTTGAGCGGAGAAGTCTTGGCCAGGGCGCCGAGCAAGCCGAGGACCAGCCCCAGGAGCAAGGCACAGAGCGCCAGTTTTACGGTCATCAGGGTGCCAGCCAACATGGCCGGACCGAATCCGTGCAGGTCGATATTCATGGGCAGGGTCGTTCTAGGGACCGGCACGCCGCAAGGGCGTACCGGTCAGGGCGAATCATTCGATGCTGAACGGGAAGTACTTGTCGTTGATCTTCTTGTACGTGCCGTCTGCCTTGATTTCGGCCAGGGCCTTGTTCAGGTCGTCGCGCAGCTTGGTGTCACCTTTGCGCACGGCGATACCGATCTTGTCGCTGTCCATCACCGGCTCGCCCTTGAACTCGTAGTTCATGCCGTCCTTGCTCTTGAGCCACTCGTACTGCACGTACTTGTCGGCGAGGATGCCGTCGATACGGCCGGCAACCAGGTCGAGGTAGGCGTTTTCCTGGGTGTCGTAGAGCTTGACGTCAACGCCTGGGAAGTTGTCTTCCAGGTAGGTGCCGGCCAGGGTGGCGCGCTGGGTGCCGATGGTCTTGCCCTTGAGCGAGGCCTTGTCGGTCTTGAAGTCGACGTTCTTCGGCGCGATGAACTGCAGCTTGTTGGAGTAGTAGGGGTCGGTGAATTCCACGGCCTGCTTGCGCTCGTCGGTGATCGACAGCGACGACACCAGGAAGTCGAACTTCTTGGCGTTCAGGGCGGGGATGATGCCGTCCCAGTCGGAGGTCACGACCGAGCACTCGACCTTCATCTTGGCGCACAGGGCGTCGCCGATGTCCTTGTCGAAGCCGACCACGTTACCGCTGGCATCCTTGTTGTTGAACGGCGGGTAGGCCGCCTCGATACCCATGCGCAGTTTTTCCGCGGCCAGGGCGTTGGCCGACATCACCAGCGTGGCGGCAGCGGCCAGGAGGAATTTCTTGTAGGTCTGCATGTGTTGCTCCGTTTAGCGGTGGCTGGACATGAATTGCTTGCAACGCGCCGAGGTCGGGTTTTCGAAGACCTGTTGCGGCGATCCTTGCTCTTCCACGAGGCCCTGGTGCAGGAAGACCACTTCACTGGACACCTGGCGGGCAAAGTTCATCTCGTGCGTTACCAGCAGCATGGTACGGCCTTCGTCGGCCAGTGCGCGGATAACGTTAAGCACTTCCTGGACCATTTCCGGATCGAGCGCCGAAGTCGGCTCGTCGAACAGGATGACCTTGGGCTTCATGGCCAGGGTGCGGGCGATGGCGGCGCGCTGCTGCTGGCCACCGGAAAGCTGGGCGGGATAGCTGTGGCGCTTGTCGAAGATGCCGACCTTGTTGAGCAGTGCCTCGGCCGCTTCGATGGCCTCGGCCTTGCTCTGGCCGAGCACCCGGCGCGGCGCCTCGATGATGTTGTCGAGGATCGACATGTGCGGCCACAGGTTGAAATTCTGGAACACAAAGCCGATTTCGCTGCGCAGGCGGTTGATCTGCCGGTTGTCGGCAGCGATCAGGTCGCCGGTCTTGGTGGCCTTGAGCTTGAGGGCTTCGCCGGCAACCAGGATCTCGCCCTGGTGCGGGTTCTCGAGCAGGTTGATGCAGCGCAGCAGGGTGGACTTGCCGGAACCGGACGAACCGAGGATCGAGATCACGTCACCGTCACGCGCGGTCAGCGAAATGCCCTTGAGAATTTCCTGGTCGCCGTAGCGTTTGTGCAGATTGCGGATTTCCAGCGCGGGCGTGGCCTGGGCCATGTGCGGTCCTCATGTGTTCGGGTGCGTTCCCAGCTGTTGGCGGCCTTCCTGGCGAGCGCAACGCTAGCATAGCGGCGTAATGGCGGCCAACCGGGTCGCAAGGGGCTCGGGTCGCTGGCGGGACAGTTTGTCGCATCGCTGCAGTGCAACGTCGCGCCGATGTCCGCAATGCGATGCGCTTGGCGCCGGAGCCTTGATGAAAAAAGGCGCGATGGTGCCAGTTTTGGACGGGGGAGGGAAGCGCTTTTGCTTATGTCTGGCGGTGGGGCCTTCGCTCAAACGTAGGATCGGGCTTGCCCGCGAAGGCCACGCCACCGACTCAAGGTTGCACTTAGAGGTTGCACCTTTTGCGCCCTAAATCGGTGCGCAGGTGTTACCAAGGACTACCCTCGGAGCATTTGTAAGTGAGTATTTCAGTAATGCACACTGGGCCTGCGCGCTTGCATGGGCATTCGGTCAGGACCTGGCCGAATGCCCGCAAAGCCACGCCATTCGTGACCGCGGGAAAACCCGCACGAATGTTTTTTCCGCGCTGGCGCACTTATTGCCAGCAGGAAAGCGCCGATTGCCGACGCGTCTAGATCAACCCCTGGCGCGCCTCTCATCCGCAATCGGGTGGTCCACTCCTTACAAAGGTAGTTTTATGAGCGGTAAGCACAATTCCAATGACCTCGCTCAGGGGCTCAAACAACGGCATGTCACCATGCTGTCCATTGCTGGCGTGATCGGCGCCGGTCTGTTCGTCGGCTCCGGCCACGCCATCGCTGCAGCCGGCCCGGCTGTGCTGCTCGCCTACGCCGCTGCCGGCACCCTGGTGGTGCTGGTGATGCGCATGCTCGGCGAAATGGCCGTCGCCTCGCCGGATACCGGTTCGTTCTCGACCTACGCCGACCGCGCCATCGGGCGCTGGGCCGGCTTCACCATCGGCTGGCTGTACTGGTGGTTCTGGGTCCTGGTGATCCCGCTGGAGGCCAACGCCGCTGCAGCGATCCTGCATGCCTGGTTCCCGGCCGTGGACCTGTGGGCGTTCTCGCTGGTCATCACCCTGGCGCTGACCATCACCAACCTGTTCAGCGTGAAGAACTACGGCGAGTTCGAGTTCTGGTTCGCCCTGCTCAAGGTGCTGGCGATCATTGCCTTCATCGTCGTCGGCTGCGCGGCCATGTTCGGCATGGTGCCGGGCAGCCAGGTCAGCGGTGTCAGCCACCTGTTCGACACCCAGGGCTTCATGCCCAATGGCCTCGGCGCAGTGCTGGCAGCCATGCTGACCACCATGTTCTCGTTCATGGGCACCGAGATCGTCACCATCGCCGCCGCCGAATCCAAGGATCCGGGCAAGCAGATCAGCCGCGCCACCAACTCGGTGATCTGGCGTATCTGCCTGTTCTACCTGGTGTCGATCTTCCTGGTCGTGGCCATGGTGCCGTGGAACGATCCGACCCTGGCCGAGAAAGGCTCCTACCAGACCGTCCTCAGCCTGATCGGCGTGCCGAACGCCAAGCTGATCGTCGACATCGTCGTGCTGATCGCCGTGACCAGCTGCTTGAACTCGGCGCTGTATACCTCGTCGCGCATGCTGTTCTCGCTGAGCAAGCGTGGCGACGCGCCAGCCGTGGCCCAGCGCACCACCAAGGCAGGTACCCCGCACTGGGCGGTGATGCTGTCGACCGCTGCCGCCTTCCTCTGCGTGTTCGCCAACTTCGTCGCACCGGCGCAGGTGTTCGAGTTCCTGCTGGCCAGCTCCGGGGCCATCGCCCTGCTGGTGTACCTGGTGATCGCCGTTTCGCAGCTGCGCATGCGTGCCCAGCGTGAAGCGCGCGGCGAGCAGATCTCGTTCAAGATGTGGCTGTTCCCGGGGCTGACCTGGGCGACCATCGCCTTCATCGTGGCGGTGCTGGTGGTCATGGCGCTGCGCGAGGATCACCGCATCGAGATCATCGCCACGGCCCTGCTGAGCATCGCCGTGGTGGCTGCAGGCCTGCTGCTGCACCGCAAGCGTGGTGCGGCCGGGCGGGTGGCGCTGGACAACTGATCGGCGTCGTTGAATGAACAAGGCCGCGTCCTGTGAGGGACGCGGCCTTTTTCATGGGCGCTGTTCAGGCAAAGCCTTGCTGGCGCCACGCCTCGTAGACCGTCACCGCGACCGTGTTGGACAGGTTCAGGCTGCGGCAGCCCGGGCGCATGGGCAGGCGCAGGCGTTGCTCGGCCGGCAGGCTGTCCAGCACTTCGCTCGGCAGGCCGCGGCTCTCGGGGCCGAACAGGAACGCATCGCCCGGCTGGTAGGCCACTTCGTGGAACGGGTGCGAGGCCTTGGTGGTGAAGGCGAACAGGCGCGGCTGGCCAAGGCTCTGCAGGCAGGCTTCGAGGCTCTCGTGGCGCTTGAGCGTGGCATACTCGTGGTAGTCCAGCCCTGCACGGCGCAGGCGCTTGTCGTCCAGTTCGAAGCCGATCGGCTCGATCAGGTGCAGGTCGCAGCCGCTGTTGGCGCAGAGGCGGATGATATTGCCGGTATTCGGCGGAATTTCGGGTTGAAAGAGGATGACGTGAAACATGCACGGCTCCAGGCACGATGATGACGAGCATTCTACCCTCGAACCGGACCCGCGTTCGAAGGCCTGGCCGCGTGTATTGCTGTCGATGGCGATAGTCGGGGTGATGGTGGGGCTGATGATCGGCCGCCTGACCGCTCCCGAAGAGCGTGTGCTCGAGCGGGTCGAGGTGGTGCAGGACGGCCTCGACCTGTGGTTCAACGAGCAGACGAAGCTGCATGGCGAGAATGTCGAAGGGACGGTGGCGCTGGTGTTCCAGGCCGAGGGCAAGGCGCAGCGGGGTCAGCTGAGCCTGCAGGGCAAGCCGGTGGGCTGGCGCTTGCAGCAGGGCGAGGAAGGGCTGGTGCTGACGGTGGTGGCCGCGCGTCCCCTGAGCGGTACCTGGACCGCTGCAGAGGACGCCGGGCGCTGGCGGGTGCAGGTGAGGCTGCACGAATAAAAGAGGGGATGTCTCGGCCTGCCTGTACCAAGGTCCCCAAAACGGGCGATGTTGCGAATAAAAGAGGGAGTCCCGGCCTGCCTGTACCGAGGTCCCCGAAACGGGCGGTGTTGCGAATAAAAGAGGGGATATCCCGGCCTGCCTGTACCGAGGCCCCCAAAACTGGAGATACAGTACCTGTTGCAGGGGGCGTGCCAGTTTTGAAAGGCCCGCAATTACTGGGCTTTCAGGGTGTTTTTGCCGAGATTCAAGGGGATTTGTGCCTTGTCGAGGTGCAAGTGGCACAGGATCGGTGCATGAGAGGGCTGGAGGGGTAACCAGGCTATCCATCTGTGTGGGAGCGGGTGTGTGGGAGCGGGCTTGCCCGCGAAAAAGACACCGCGGTGCATGGCACGGGTTACGCCCGTGTTCGCGGGACAAGCCCGCTCCTACAGGAGCCGGGCTTGCTTTTGGATCGGTTGAGCGCAGCGCGACGCCTCAGGCGTCAGTGATCCTCACCCTCATCGTCATCACCCCCATCGACCTTCATCCCCAGCTCCTTGATCTTGCGGGTCAGGGTGTTGCGCCCCCAGCCCAGCAACACTGCGGCATCGCGTCGGCGGCCAGCGGTGTGCTTGAGTGCGGTCTCGATCATGATCCGCTCGAAGCTCGGCACGGCGCTGTCGAGCAGGTTCGACTGCCCGCGTGCCAGGGCCTGGTCGGCCCACTGGCGCAGCGCTTGCTCCCAGTTGGTGACCGGGGCGGCGTCGTGGGGCAGGTTGAGCAGCTCCGGCGGCAGGTCGCCGATCAGCACCTCGCGGCTCGAGGCCATCACCGTGATCCAGCGGCAGGTGTTCTCCAGCTGGCGCACGTTGCCGGGCCATGGCAGGTTGCGCATGAACTCCTCGGTTTCCGGCTTCAGCAGCTTGGGCTCGACGGCCAGTTCGCGCGCGGCGCGGCCGAGGAAGTGGCGGGCCAGGGCCGGGATGTCTTCGCGACGGTCGGCCAGGCGCGGAATGTGGATGCGGATCACGTTCAGGCGGTGGAACAGGTCTTCGCGGAACTTGCCGGCCTGCACCAGTGACTCCAGGTTCTGGTGGGTCGCGGCGATGATGCGCACGTCGACCTTGACCGGCACATGGCCGCCGACCCGGTAGAACTCGCCATCGGCCAGCACTCGCAACAGGCGGGTCTGGGTGTCGGCGGGCATGTCGCCGATCTCGTCGAGGAACAGCGTGCCGCCGTCGGCCTGCTCGAAGCGTCCACGGCGCAGGTTGGCCGCGCCGGTGAAGGCGCCTTTCTCGTGGCCGAACAGTTCGGACTCCATCAGGTCCTTGGGAATCGCCGCCATGTTCAGCGCAATGAACGGCGAGGCTGCCCTTGGGCTGTGACGGTGCAGGGCGTGGGCCACCAGTTCCTTGCCGGTGCCGGACTCGCCGTTGATCAGCACGGTGATGTTGGAGTGGCTCAGGCGGCCGATGGCGCGGAACACCTCCTGCATCGCCGGCGCCTCGCCGATGATCTCGGGCGTGCGCGCCAGGACCGGTGGCGCCTCGAGCGCCTGCTGCTCCTGGGCGTGCTGGTTGGCACGCTTGACCAGCGATACCGCCTCGTCGACGTCGAACGGCTTGGGCAGGTACTCGAAGGCACCGCCTTGGTACGAGGCCACCGCGCTGTCGAGGTCGGAATGGGCGGTCATGATGATGACCGGCAGGCGCGGGTGCTCTTCGCGGATCTGCGCGAGCAGGTCCAGGCCGCTGGTGCCGGGCATGCGGATATCGGAAATGATCACGTCCGGCTGTTGCCGGGCCAGGCGGCCCATGACCCCGTCGGCGCTGTCGAAGCTCTGGGTGGTCATGCCCTCCTGCTGCAGGGCTTTTTCCAGGACCCAGCGGATGGAGCGGTCATCGTCGACGATCCACACGGTTTCACTACGGCTCATGGGGCTGTGGCTCCTTGTTCCAGGGGCAGGAAGATCGAGAAGGTGGTGTGGCCGGCGTGGCTTTCACACTCGATCAACCCCTGATGCTGACTGATGATGTTTTGGGTGATGGCCAGCCCCAGCCCGGTACCGTCCGGGCGGCCGCTGACCATTGGATAGAAGAGGGTGTCCTGCAGCTCGGCGGGGATGCCCGGGCCGTTGTCGATGATCTCGACGCGCGCGACAAGGCGATGGCGCACGTGGCCGATGGTGAACTGGCGCACGGCGCGGGTGCGCAGGGTGATGCGCCCCAGGCGCAGTTCGTTCTGGCCGCCGATGGCCTGCATGGCGTTGCGTACGATGTTGAGCACCGCCTGGATCATCTGTTCGCGGTCGATCAGCACGTCCGGCAGGCTCGGGTCGTAGTCGCGCACCAGGGTGATGCCGCCTTGGCTTTCCGCCTCGACCAGGCTGCAGACCCGTTCGAGCACTTCGTGCACGTTGGTCATCGACAGCGACGGCAGCTTGTTCGAGCCGAGCATGCGGTCGACCAGGTTACGCAGGCGATCGGCTTCTTCGATGATCACGTTGGTGTAGTCGCGCAGGCCGTCCTCGGGCAGTTCGCGGGCCAGCAGCTGGGCTGCGCCGCGGATGCCGCCGAGGGGGTTCTTGATCTCGTGGGCCAGGCCGCGCACCAGCATCTTGGTGGTTTCCTGCTTGCTCAACTGCGCTTCTTCCTTGGTGATGCGCAGCAGGCGGTCGCGCGGATGCACCTCGAGCAGCAGCAGGGTGCTGCCCTGGTGCAGGATCGGTGTGACGGCATAGTCGACGGTGATGCTCTGGCCAGTCAGCGAGGTCAGCTGGGCTTCGCGCTTGGTGAACGGGTGCGCCTGTTCCACGGCCTGGCGCAGGGAGTTGAGCGCCTCGGTCGATTCGGTGAACAGTTCGCTGATGAACTGGCCATGGCTGCGCTGGCCGCTGACGGCCAGGAGCATTTCCGCCGCCGGGTTCATGTACTCAAGGCGCAGTTCGCTGTTGAGCAGCAAGGTGGCGGTGGTCAGGTTGTCCAGGAGCAGACGGTGCTGTGCATCGCTGATGGTCATGGGGCGTCGTTGACCTCGTTTGGCGCTGTTCTGGCACATGGCGCCCCCGGCTTGGCCAAGGGGCGGGCACGCTGGTGATCCGCTGATGCCGTGAAAATGCAAGAAACAAACCAAGGCTCCGAAAAGAAGCGGAATTACCCGACAAAGCGCTGGATATGCGCAAAATCGGCTCAGAAACTTCCGCTTTACCGTTTCGCCTGACCTAATTTGGGGTGCATTGCGGGGCGCTCAGCGGATTTGTGCACCAATATAGAGCATAGTGCTTCAGGGCTGTTGGCACAGGTTGGCGGTGGCCCTGATCAGGAACAGTCGGCGCGGAGCCTCGGTCGAGCGCAGGGCGATGGCCTCGGCCAGTGCTGTGTTGCAATGCCCATGTTGCTGCTGGTCGAAGCGGGCGAGGGTGTCGAGCAGACGCGCCTGGAGCTGGTCGAGCGCTGGGCGGATTTCGCCGGCGAGATCGCGGCGGGGGTCGTCCGGCGCCCTGTGCAGAAAGTGCCACTGGGTGAGCAGGTGGTATTGGCGAAGCTTGTTGGCCTCGATCTGGTCAGCGAAGAACAGCGCTGCGCGTTCGGGCTTCAGTGAATGAGCAGGCGCCGCCTGGCGGACCTTGTCCAGTACCAGTTGCTCGCGAGGGCGGTCCTGTACTGGTTGACCGCTGTCCCATTTGTGCAGGGCAACGGCCCGGGCGATGTCCAGGCGTTGCTCGATGCTGTCGAGCAGTGGTTCGAACGGTGTTTCCGGGGGCGTGTCGTTGGTGCAGCCGGACAGGCTGAGCACGCAGAGAAGTGGAAGTGGGGCAAGGCGCATTCTGGCAATCTCCCTTTGAGTGGAGAGGCGAGTGTGGCCAATGTTGCGCGGTGCACCAGTAGGATGCATCCGAGTCGGTTGAGTGTAAAAACAGAAACGGCCTCGCGAAGGAGGCCGTTTCCCTGACGTTCACGGCGCGTACGCCGCTCGCATCAAACGCTGTAGTACAGGTCGTATTCCAGCGGGTGAACGAAGGTACGGACCTTGATTTCCTCTTCCGACTTCAGCTCGATGTAGGCATCGATGAAGTCGTCGGAGAACACGCCGCCCTTGGTCAGGAACGCACGGCCCTTGTCCAGCTCTTCCAGGGCTTCTTTCAGGCTGCCGCAAACCTGCGGGATTTCCTTGGCCTCTTCAGGCGGCAGGTCGTACAGGTTCTTGTCGGCGGCATCGCCTGGGTGGATCTTGTTCTGGATACCGTCCAGGCCGGCCATCAGCAGTGCAGCGAAGCACAGGTACGGGTTGGCAGCCGGGTCCGGGAAGCGCGCTTCGATACGGCGGGCTTTCGGGCTGGAAACGTATGGGATACGGATCGAGGCCGAACGGTTGCGGGCCGAGTAGGCCAGCATGACCGGGGCTTCGAAGCCAGGGACCAGACGCTTGTAGGAGTTGGTGGCCGGGTTGGTGAAGCCGTTCAGGGCCTTGCCGTGCTTGATGATGCCGCCGATGAAGTACAGGGCGGTGTCGGACAGGCCGGCATAGCCTTCGCCGGAGAAGGTGTTCTTGCCGTCCTTGGAGATCGACATGTGAACGTGCATGCCCGAGCCGTTGTCGCCGTACAGCGGCTTCGGCATGAAGGTCGCGGTCTTGCCGTAGGCATCGGCGACGTTGTGCACGCAGTACTTCAGGGTCTGGACTTCGTCAGCCTTGGTCACCAGGGTGTTGAACTTCACACCGATTTCGTTCTGGCCGGCAGTCGCCACTTCGTGGTGGTGAACTTCGATGACCAGGCCCATTTCTTCCATGGCGTTGCACATGGCAGTACGGATTTCGTGGTCGTGGTCGCACGGCGGAACCGGGAAGTAGCCACCTTTGACGGCAGGGCGGTGGCCCTTGTTGCCGCCTTCGACGTCCTGGTCGGTCATCCAGGAGCCTTGCTCGGAGTAGATCTTGAACATCGAGCCGGAAATGTCCGACTTGAACTTGACCTGGTCGAAGATGAAGAACTCAGGCTCCGGGCCGACGAACACGGTGTCGCCGATGCCGGTGGTCTTGAGGAACTCTTCGGCGCGCTTGGCGATGGCGCGCGGGTCGCGGTCGTAGCCTTGCATGGTGGAAGGCTCGATCACGTCGCAGACCAGGATCAGGGTCGGCTCTTCGGTGAACGGGTCCAGTACTGCGGAGTTGTCGTCCGGCAGCAGGATCATGTCGGAGGCTTCGATACCTTTCCAGCCTTCGATGGACGAGCCGTCGAACATCTTGCCGGCTTCGAAGAATTCATCATCCAGCGCATCGCGAGCCGGCATGGTGACGTGGTGCTGTTTGCCTTTGGTGTCCGTGAAACGCAGATCAATCCACTTGACGTCATGATCTTTGATGAGTTGAACCGACTTCGACATGTTGTCCTCCGGATGGTCTAGAGCGCGCTTGGCCGCTGCCCTGGAAAAAGGGTGTCGCCGGGCGCGGATAGTCGGCCAAGCTTACCTGCATCACAAGAGAGCAAATTGCATGCCAGTGCCCGAAAATGGCGAGGGTGGGGTAAAAATGGGCGTTTGCGGGCAGTTTGCGAGGACGAGGCGTAAGGTTGTGCACTCATAAAAGGCACTTGTCATGGTTGCTGCACTGTTATGGTGCACTGTTTTGGGGCTTGTGCGTTCTTTGAGGGCCTCTTCGCGGGCAAGTCGGGGCGCCGTCAATCCCACCCGAAAGCCTCTCGAACAAACCTCTGATCAAAAGTTGCTCAAACCTCGAGCCATTTCCGCTATAATTCGCGCCCCTCATTTTCGGCAGGCCCCGGGCGCGCTGTTAACCCAATGAAACTTATCGTCAAAGTCTTCCCAGAGATCACCATCAAGAGCCGGCCGGTGCGCAAGCGCTTCATCCGCCAGCTCGGCAAGAACATCCGCAACGTGCTCAAGGATCTGGATCCGGAGCTCGCGGTCGATGGTGTCTGGGACAATCTCGAAGTGGTCACCCGCATCGAGGACGAGAAGATCCAGCGCGAGATGATCGAACGCCTGACCTGCACCCCAGGGATCACCCACTTCCTGCAGGTGCAGGAGTATCCGCTGGGCGACTTCGACGACATCGTCGACAAATGCAGGCAGCACTTCGGCCATCTGCTGGCTGGCAAGCGCTTCGCCGTGCGCTGCAAGCGCGGCGGCCACCACGACTTCACCTCGATGGACGTCGACCGCTACGTCGGCAGCCAGCTGCGCCAGCAGTGCGGCGCCGCCGGCATCGACCTGAAAGCCCCCGAAGTGATGGTGCGCATCGAGATTCGCGACCAGCGCCTGTACGTCATCCACAACCAGCACAACGGCATCGGCGGCTACCCGCTGGGCGCGCTGGAGCAGACCCTGGTGCTGATGTCCGGTGGCTTCGACTCCACCGTGGCCGCCTACCAGATGATGCGCCGTGGCCTGATGACCCACTTCTGCTTCTTCAATCTCGGCGGGCGTGCCCACGAACTGGGCGTGATGGAAGTCGCCCACTACCTGTGGAAGAAGTACGGCAGCAGCCAGCGCGTGCTGTTCATCAGCGTGCCGTTCGAGGAAGTGGTCGGCGAGATCCTCGGCAAGGTCGACAACAGCTACATGGGCGTCACGCTCAAGCGCATGATGCTGCGCGCCGCAGCGCGCATGGCTGACCGCCTGCAGATCGACGCGCTGGTCACCGGCGAGGCCATCTCGCAGGTCTCCAGCCAGACCCTGCCCAACCTGGCGATCATCGATTCGGCCACCGACAAGCTGGTACTGCGCCCGCTGCTGGCCAGCCACAAGCAGGACATCATCGATACCGCCTACCAGATCGGCACCGCCGATTTCGCCAAGCACATGCCTGAATACTGCGGCGTGATCTCGGTGAACCCGACCACCCATGCCAAGCGCCACCGCATGGAGCATGAAGAAAAGCAGTTCGACATGGCCGTGCTCGAGCGTGCCCTCGAGCGCGCCAAACTGATCTCCATCGACCACGTGATCGACGAGCTGGGCAAGGATATCGAGATCGAGGAAGTGGCCGAGGCGCTGCCGGGCCAGATCGTCATCGACATCCGCCACCCCGACGCCCAGGAAGACGAACCGCTGCAGATCGACGGCGTCGAGGTCCAGGTGCTGCCGTTCTACGCGATCAACAGCAAGTTCAAGCAGCTCGATGCCAACCGGCAGTACCTGCTTTATTGCGACAAGGGTGTGATGAGCCGTCTGCACGCACACCACCTGCTCAGTGAGGGACATGCCAATGTGCGTGTTTATCGTCCGGCATAAGACGCCAGGGCTGTATGGCGGCAGCATCCGCCATCGCCCTCCCGACCCGCGGGCCCGCTGAGCCTTTTACCTTCATATTGGCCGCCTAGACTGGCGGCAAACCGAATCCTCTGCACGAGATACAGTTGTGATCGAAAATCTGCGTAACATCGCCATCATCGCCCACGTTGACCATGGTAAAACCACCCTGGTCGACAAACTCCTGCGCCAGTCCGGCACCCTGGAGCGTAACGAGCTCAACGACGAGCGCGTGATGGACTCCAACGACCAGGAAAAAGAGCGCGGCATTACCATTCTGGCGAAAAACACCGCCATCAACTGGAACGGCTACCACATCAACATCGTCGACACCCCCGGCCACGCCGACTTCGGTGGCGAGGTGGAGCGTGTGATGTCGATGGTCGACTCGGTGCTGCTGCTGGTCGACGCCCAGGACGGCCCGATGCCGCAAACCCGCTTCGTAACCAAGAAAGCCTTCGAAGCCGGCCTCAAGCCAATCGTCGTGATCAACAAGGTCGACCGTCCGGGCGCGCGTCCTGACTGGGTTCTGGACCAGATCTTCGACCTGTTCGACAACCTCGGCGCCACCGACGACCAGCTGGACTTCCAGGTGGTCTACGCCTCGGCCCTGAACGGCATCGCCGGTCTGGACCACACCGCCATGGGCGAAGACATGACCGCCCTGTACCAGTCGATCGTCGACAACGTACCTGCGCCGAACGTCGACCGTGACGGTTCGTTCCAGATGCAGATCTCGGCACTGGACTACAACAGCTTCCTCGGCGTTATCGGCGTTGGCCGTATCGCCCGTGGTCGCGTCAAGCCGAACACCCCGGTCGTCGCCATCGACACCGACGGCAAGAAGCGCAACGGCCGTATCCTCAAGCTGATGGGCCACCACGGCCTGCACCGCGTCGACGTCGAAGAAGCCCAGGCTGGCGACATCGTCTGCATCAGCGGTTTCGACGAGCTGTTCATCTCCGACACCCTGTGCGCTCCGGACGCAGTGGAAGCGATGAAGCCGCTGACCGTCGACGAGCCGACCGTTTCGATGACCTTCCAGGTCAACGACTCGCCGTTCTGCGGCAAGGAAGGCAAGTTCGTCACCAGCCGCAACATCAAGGATCGTCTGGACAAGGAGCTGCTGTACAACGTGGCCCTGCGCGTTCAGGAAACCGATTCCCCGGACAAGTTCAAGGTCTCCGGCCGTGGTGAGCTGCACCTGTCGGTTCTGATCGAAACCATGCGCCGCGAAGGCTTCGAGATGGCCGTGGGTCGTCCTGAAGTGATCATCCGCGAAGTGGATGGCGTGAAGCAGGAACCGTTCGAGAACGTCACCATCGACATCCCTGAAGAATCCCAGGGCAAGGTCATGGAAGAGATGGGCCTGCGTAAGGGCGACCTGACCAACATGGTCCCGGATGGCAAGGGCCGTGTGCGCCTTGAGTACAACATCCCGGCCCGTGGCCTGATCGGTTTCCGTAACCAGTTCCTGACCCTGACCAACGGTGCAGGCATCCTGACCTCGATCTTCGATCGCTACGACACCATGAAGTCGGGCCAGATGTCCGGCCGTCTGAACGGTGTCCTGGTTTCGGTCGAGACCGGCAAGGCACTGACCTACTCGCTGGAAACCCTGCAGGCGCGCGGCAAGCTGTTCGTCGAGCACGGCCAGGAGATCTACAACGGTCAGATCATCGGTCTGAACAGCCGTGACAACGACCTGGGCGTGAACCCGACCAAAGGCAAGAAACTCGACAACATGCGTGCTTCGGGCAAGGACGAAGTCATCGCCCTGGTTCCGCCGGTCCGCCACACCCTCGAGCAGGCCCTGGAATTCATCCAGGACGACGAGCTGTGCGAAGTGACGCCGAAGTCGATCCGTCTGCGCAAGAAGATCCTGGACGAAGGCGAGCGTACCCGCGCTGCCAAGAAAGCCAAGAACTGAGTTAGCTCAGGCGCAATGAAAACGCCCCCGGTCGAAAGGCCGGGGGCGTTTTTTTGTCTGCTGGATTTGTATTCGCCTTGCTGGCCTCTTCGCGGGTAAACCCGCTCCCACAGGTGCTGCGCAGGCCTCGGGCATTGCCCTTTCCCTGTGGGAGCTTGCCCGCGAAGAGGCCCGTACCGGCGCTACAGGCCTATCGCCCGACCACCTTGGGCTTGTACGCACAATACCCAGGTCGCGGCCCGACCTTGGGGTGATTGCGGCAGGTGTCCGGGCGCTTGTCATAAATGGTGCACAGCCGGCTCTTGCGGTCCAGATACATGCAATCGTCGTTGCTCATCCGGGTCAGGGTGAAGATGCCCGACTTCTGGTTGAAGCGCTCGATGATGCCTTCTTTCTGCAGACGCTTGGCCACGTTCTTCGGCGGCTCGTCCTTCTCGAACTCGTCCACCACGCCGATACGGATCAGATCCTTGATCTTGACCTCCACGGGCAGGGTACAGCAGGTCGAATGGCAGCCATGGCACATGCTGCTGGTGTAGCGCTGCCAGGTCTCGAGACGGTCGACTTCGGCGGCGGCGATCAGGGTCGGTTTCATTTTAATAGTGGGCGGATCACGGTCTTGGGGCGCGCGATCATACCGGAGTTGTTCAATTTGTGAACAACCTTTTGCCGGAATCGCTGAAGCGGCATGAAAACTGCGAACCGTGTCCTTCACTGTCTGTCGAAGGGTCTAGTCTCATCAATCTCCCTCCGTATTCGTCAACTTGCCCGAGGATGCCGCATGTCCCAGGAACCCAAAGCTCGTGACGCCGAGGTGGCCGCTTTTCGCGCCGCTGTACTGGACAAGCTGACCTACGCGGTCGGCAAGGACCCGGAGCATGCCTTCGACCATGACTGGTTCGAAGCCATCGCCCTGGCCGCCCGCGACCACATGGTCGATCACTGGATGGATCACACCCGCCAGGCCTACCGGCGCAGCCAGAAGCGGGTGTACTACCTCTCCCTGGAATTCCTCATCGGCCGGCTGCTGTACGACAGCCTGAGCAACCTGGGCTACCTGGAGATCGCCCGCGAAGCCCTGGAAGGCCTGGATGTGGACCTCGAGCGCATCCGCCTGCTCGAGCCCGACGCAGCCTTGGGCAACGGTGGCCTGGGGCGTCTGGCGGCGTGCTTCATGGAGAGCATGTCGACCCTCGGCATCGCCGCGCACGGCTATGGCATCCGCTACGAGCATGGGCTGTTCCGCCAGGCCATCGTCGATGGCTGGCAGCAGGAGCAGACCGAGAACTGGCTGGATTTCGGCAACCCCTGGGAGTTCGAGCGCGCCGAGGTGATCTACCCGATCAGCTTTGGCGGCAGCGTCGAGACCCTGTACGACGCCCATGGAAATGCGCGCCAGGTGTGGACGCCGGGCGAGACGGTGCGGGCGGTAGCCTACGACACCCCGGTGGTGGGCTGGCGCGGGTCCAGCGTGAACACGCTTCGGCTGTGGCGTGCCCGCGCGCTGGAAGAGCTGCACCTGGAGCGTTTCAATGCCGGTGACCACCTCGGTGCCGTGGCCGAAGTGGCGCGTGCCGAGAGCATCTCGCGGGTGCTCTATCCGGCCGACAGCACCGAAGCGGGGCAGGAACTGCGTCTGCGCCAGGAGTACTTCTTCGTTTCGGCATCGCTGCAGGACCTGCTGCGCCGTCACCTGAACATGCACGACAACCTGCTCAACCTGCCTGATTCGGCGGCGATCCAGCTCAACGACACCCACCCCTCGATTGCTGTCGCCGAGCTGATGCGGCTGCTGGTCGACCAGCACGAAATCGCCTGGGACACCGCCTGGGAACTGACCGTCGGCACCCTGGCCTACACCAACCACACGCTGTTGCCCGAGGCCCTGGAAACCTGGCCGGTGGCATTGATGGAGCGCATGCTGCCGCGACACATGCAGATCATCTACCTGATCAACGCGTACCACATCGATGCCCTGCGCGCCAAAGGCCTGCACGACTTCGACGTGCTGCGCGCAGTGTCGCTGATCGAGGAGGATAACGGCCGGCGGGTGCGCATGGGCAACCTGGCGTTCCTCGGCTCGCACAGCGTCAACGGCGTATCGGCGCTGCACAGCAAGCTGATGAAGAGCACGGTGTTCGCCGAGTTGCACAAGCTCTATCCGCAGCGCATCAACAACAAGACCAACGGCATCACCTTCCGCCGCTGGCTATACCAGGCCAATCCGCAACTGACCGGCATGCTGGTCGAGGCGCTGGGCGCCGAGGTGCTGGACGATCCTGAGGGCAAGCTCAAGGGGCTGGAGCCGTACGCCGAGAAAGCCACCTTCCGCAAGCAGTTTGCCGCTCAGCGCCTGCACAGCAAGCGCGCGCTGGCGAGCATCATCCAGGATCGCATCGGCGTGACGGTCAACCCCGAGGCGCTGTTCGACGTGCAGGTCAAGCGTATCCACGAGTACAAGCGCCAACTGCTCAACCTGCTGCACACCGTGGCGCTGTACCAGGCCATACGCAACGACCCCTCGACCCAATGGGCGCCGCGGGTGAAGATCTTCGCCGGCAAGGCAGCGGCCAGCTATCACCAGGCCAAGCTGATCATCAAGCTGACCAACGACATCGCCCGGGTGGTCAACAACGACCCGACCGTGCGCGGCCTGCTCAAGGTGGTGTTCCTGCCCAACTATAACGTCAGCCTGGCCGAAAGCATCATCCCGGCGGCCGACCTTTCCGAGCAGATCTCCACCGCCGGCTACGAGGCCTCCGGTACCAGCAACATGAAGTTCGGTCTCAATGGCGCGCTGACCATCGGCACCCTCGATGGCGCCAACGTCGAGATGTGCGAGCAGGTCGGGGCGCAGAACATGTTCATCTTCGGCCTCACCGCCCAGCAGGTCGAGGCGCGCAAGCGCTCGGGCGACTTTGCTGCGGCAGCGGCCGTAGCGGCTTCCGGGCGCCTGGGCGATGTGTTGCAGGCGATCCGCAGCGGAGTGTTCTCGCCGGACGATCCGGGGCGCTATACCGGGCTGATCGACGGTCTGGTGGGCTACGACCGCTTCCTGCTGTGCGCCGACTTCGACGCCTACTGGGATGCGCAGCGGCGGGTCGAGGAGCTGTGGCATACGCCGCAGGAGTGGTGGCGCATGGCGGTGCTCAATACCGCACGGATGGGCTGGTTCTCGTCGGACCGGACCATTCGCGAGTATGCGACCGAGATCTGGAAGGCATTGGACTAGTGGGGTGTCGGGGGCGGGCCATCGCGGGGCGGGCCTGCTCCCACAGGTGTCTTGCGACAGGGGCGCCTGCGACCAACTGCCTGAACTCATTGCCCGAACCACCGTCTGATCCGCCAGGCGACGCTCTTTGCTCGCTAGGCTGTCACTCTCCCTGTAAACTGCGGGGGTTTTTCCCCTTTTCCTTTCGGAGCCATACATGTCCCGCGTTACCCTGAGTCGCTATCTGATTGAGCAGACCCGCAGCAACAACACTCCTGCCGATCTGCGCTTCCTGATCGAAGTGGTGGCGCGCGCGTGCAAGGAAATCAGCCACCACGTGTCCAAGGGCGCCCTGGGCGGCGTGCTGGGCAGCATGGGCACCGAGAACGTGCAAGGCGAAGTGCAGAAGAAGCTCGATGTCATCTCCAACGACATCCTGCTCGAAGCCAACGAGTGGGGCGGTCACCTGGCCGGCATGGCTTCCGAAGAGATGGACAACGCCTACCAGATCCCG
This sequence comes from Pseudomonas sp. FA117, assembly GCF_057370475.1. NCBI lineage: Bacteria > Pseudomonadati > Pseudomonadota > Gammaproteobacteria > Pseudomonadales > Pseudomonadaceae > Pseudomonas > Pseudomonas sp. FA117. Next base: position 5,432,503 of record NZ_CM170675.1, on the reverse strand, counting down.
GGCAAGTACCCCAAGGGTGCCTACCTGCTGGTCTTCGACCCGCTGGACGGTTCGTCGAACATCGACGTCAACGTTTCGGTCGGCACCATCTTCTCCGTGCTGCGTTGCCCGAACGAGTACCTGAGCCAGAACGAAACCCTCAACGAGAACGCCTTCCTGCAGCCAGGCACCCAGCAGGTCGCCGCCGGTTATGCGATCTACGGCCCGCAGACCATGCTGATCCTCACCCTCGGCAACGGCGTCAAGGGCTTCACCCTGGACCGCGAGCTGGGCAGCTTCGTCCTGACCCACGAAAACATCCGCGTCCCGGAAACCACCGCCGAGTTCGCCATCAACATGTCCAACCAGCGTCACTGGGAAGCCCCGGTGCAGCGCTACGTGGGCGAGCTGCTGGCCGGTGAGACCGGTCCGCTGAAGAAGAACTACAACATGCGCTGGATCGCCTCGATGGTGGCCGACGTGCACCGCATCCTGACCCGTGGCGGTCTGTTCATGTATCCGCGCGACGCTCGCGAGCCGAGCAAGCCGGGCAAGCTGCGCCTGATGTACGAAGCCAACCCGATGTCCTTCATCATCGAACAGGCCGGCGGCGCATCGACCAACGGTTACGAGCGCATCCTCGACATCAAGCCGGAAAGCCTGCACCAGCGCGTGTCGGTGATCCTCGGCTCGAAGGAAGAGGTGGAGCGCGTCACCGCCTACCACAAGGAGTAAGTCATGCTCGCACCTTGGCAGCCGTTGCTGGAATGGTGGTTCGGTTGGGGCACCAGTGCCCAGGCCGTGGCTGACGAGAAGAACACCCGCTGGTTCGGCAAGCATGACGATGCCGAAGGCCGGGCACTGTTCGGCGACCTCGTCGAACAGGCCCTGGCGGGCGGGCTCGACGAGTGGCAGCAGAGCCCGCAGGGCTGGCTGGGCTTGTTGATCCTGCTCGATCAGCTGCCGCGCATGATCCATCGCGACACGCCGCGCGCCTTCGAGGGCGACCGGCGTGCCCAGGTGGTGGCCATGCAGGGTCTGCAGAAGGGCTGGGACTACCAGCTGCTGCCGATCCAGCGCGTGTTCGTGCTGCTGGTGCTGGAGCATGCCGAGGTGCTGGACTGGCAGAACCTGTGCGTGGAGCGCTACCAGATGCTGCTCGACGAGCAGCCCGAGGCCAATCGCCGGTTGTTCGAAGGCTTCCTCGACTATGCCGAGCAGCACCAGCGCGTCATCGCGCGGTTCGGACGTTTCCCGCACCGCAACCTGATGCTCGGGCGGCCGAGCACCAGTGAAGAGATGGACTTCCTGCTGGAGCCGGGTTCCAGGTTCTAGATCAGCGCAGCCTTCTTCGCGGGTGAACCCGCGAAGAAGGCGCCGCCGAACCTTAGATCCTGAAACTCCCCACCAGCTGCTTCAACCGGTCGACCTGATGCTCCAGGTCGTTGCAGGCACGCAAGGTGCTCTGCAGGTTCTGCACCCCTTGCTGGTTCAGCGTATTGATCTCGGTGATGTCGACATTGATCGACTCGACCACGGACGTCTGTTCCTCGGTCGCGGTGGCCACCGACTGGTTCATGCCGTCGATCTCGCCGATGCGCTGGGTCACGCTGCCCAGGCGGTCGCCCGCGCGGTTGGCGATCTCGACGCTGTGATCGCTGTGCTGCTGGCTCTGGTTCATGGTGCTGACCGCCACCTGCGCGCCGGCCTGCAACTCTTCGATCAGCCCCTGTACCTGCTGCGCCGATTCCTGGGTGCGGTGCGCGAGGTTGCGCACTTCGTCGGCCACCACGGCAAAGCCGCGTCCGGCCTCGCCGGCCCGGGCCGCCTCGATGGCGGCGTTGAGCGCCAGCAGGTTGGTCTGCTGGGAGATGCCGCTGATCACGTCGAGAATCTGCCCGATATTGGTGGTGTGGGCGTTGAGCGTCTCGATGTTGCCGCACGAATCGCTGATCCGCGCCGACAGCTTGTTCATCACGTCGATGGTCTGGCCGACCACCTGCTGGCCTTCCTCGGCCAGGTCGCGAGCGTCGCTGGAGTGCTGCGAGGCGAGGGCGGCGTTCTGGGCGATTTCCTGGGCAGCGGCGCCCAGCTGGTTGATCGCCGCCGCCACGCTGCTGGTGCGGCTGGACTGCTGGTCGGCATTGTCGATCGAGGCATTGGAGGCGCTCACCACCTGCTTGGCTACGGCGTTGACCTGGCCGGTGGCCGAGGCCACTTCGCGGATCGACTCGTGGATGCGCTCGACGAAGCGGTTGAACGACTGGCCCAGGCTGCCGAACTCGTCCTGGCCGTGGATGGTCAGGCGCCGGGTCAGGTCGCCTTCGCCCTCGGCGATGTCGCGCATGGCACGGCCCATCACGTGCAGTGGTTCCATCAGCACGCGGATCAGCAGGCCGAGCAGGGCGATGATCACCACCACCGCGATCAGCGTGGCCACCACCGCCGAGGTGCGCAGTTCGCCGAGCATGGCGAAGGCGGCGTCCTGATCCAGGACCAGGGCGACGTACCAGTCTGCCGGCACGCCATCGACGTGGGTGAAGCTGATGAACTGGCTGCGACCGTCCGCCTCGACCTCGGCCAGGCCCTTGGCGATGCGTGGCGTGGCGCCGGGGTAGAGGTCGGCCAGGCTCTTGAGGGCCATCTCGCCGTTGGGGTGGATGAGCACCTTGCCCTCGCCGTTGACGATGAAGGCGTGGCCCTTGCCGCCGAAGTCCAGCGCGTTGACCAGGTTGCTGATGGTCTGCAGGTCGGTGTCGACGCCGCTGACGCCGATCAGCTGGCCGCCCTGCTGCACCGGGGCGGCAAGGGTGATCACCAGCTTGCCGGCCGAGGCCGAGATGTAGGGTTCGGTGATGATGGTCTGGTTGGCGGCGCTGGCGGCCTTGTACCAGCCACGGGCGCGCGGGTCATAGTCTGGCGCGCGATTGCCGACCGGCACCGACTGCATGCGCCCGTCCTTGCCGCCGAAGTAGGTGAGCTGGAAGTTCCCGGCATACACCGGCAGCGCCAGGCTGCGGTCGAGGCTGGCTTTCTCCGGGCCGTCGACGGCGATCTGCTGGGCCAGTGACTGCAGCAGTTGCATGCGGCTGTCGAGCCAGGTGCGGATGTTGCCCGCGGTCAGGTTGCCGAGTTCCTGCAGGTTGCTTTCGGTGTCGCTGCGCAGTGACTGGCGCTGGCGGTAATCGTTGAACAGCACGAAGCAGGTGAACGCGACGGCCACCACGAGGGCGGCGGCCACCAGGATCTTGTGGCTGAACTTGAGGTTTTTTGTCATGTGCAAGGTCTGCGCAGGCATTTCAGGAGAGAGGGTGCGGCAAAAGGCCACATCGCTGAATGCTATGTCGCCCGTGATGAATTAGCCATGAGACTTTTGTGACAAGACCCGACCAACGGCATGCTACGAAAGCGGGGGTGGCAGGGAACCGGGGAGGCATTTTCCCTTCTAAGCTCTCTGCAGGCCGTCTCGCCTGTTGCATCCATCTCCAGGAGAGCCTCTTCATGTCGCTGCGTTCCCTCGCCCTGTTGTCCTTGCTGGTCGTCCTGACCGCCTGCAGCAAGATCAACCAGGAAAACTATTCCAGGCTCAAGGCCGGCATGAGCAAGGCCGAGGTCGAGCAACTGCTGGGCTCGCCGAAGGAGTGCTCCGGTGCGCTCGGCATGAGCAGTTGCACTTGGGGGGACGAGAAGAGCTTCATCAGCGTTCAGTACGCGGCCGACAAGGTACTGATGTACTCCGGGCAGGGCCTCAAATGAAGCGCGTGCATCTGCTGCTGGCGCTGGGCCTGGCGCTGGTGCTGGGTGGCTGTGTCAGCTCGTCGGTGGATTCGCTGGCACCCAAGACTGCCGGCAACGTCGACCTCAAGCGCTACCAGGGCAAGTGGTTCGAACTCGCGCGTCTGCCGATGCGCTTCCAGGAAGGCTGTGCGCAGTCCGAAGCCCATTACAACCTCAAGCCCGATGGCAGCCTGGGCGTGCTCAACCGTTGCCGCACCGAGGGTGACGAGTGGTTGCGTGCCGAGGGGCATGCCGGCATCGAGGAGCCGGGGCATACCGACAAGTTGTGGGTGGAGTTCGACAACTGGTTCACCCGCCTGGTGCCGGGGCTGACGCGGGCGGATTACTGGATCCTGTACGTGGACGATCACTACCGCACGGCCATCGTCGGCAGCCCGAACCGCAAGTACCTGTGGATCCTGTCGCGCAACCCGAGCCTGCCGGCCTGGGAGCGCGAGAACCTGCTGTCGAAGGCGCGCCAGCAGGGGTACGACACCAGCCGCCTGATCTGGCGGGTGTCGGACAAGGCGATCGTCGCCCGGCATTGAGTCTGCCGGGCTGCAGATCCAGGCCTGGCGCGATCCGCAGGTGATCGCGCCGGCTTTCAGCCCAGCAGCGTGCGCAATACCGCGGCGAACGCCTGTGCGCTTTCCTCTTCGTGGTCATGCCGCCCCTGGCGCACCACCCACCGCCCGTTGACCATCACATCGCGCACCTGACGGTCGCTGCCGGCGAACAGCCAGCGGTTGAGGATCGCATCGCCGCTGGCGGTCGCCAGGTACGGATCCTGCCCGTCGAGCACCAGCCAGTCGGCGCGCTTGCCCACGGCCAGTTCGCCAATGTCTTGCCCCAGTGCCTGCGCACCGCCTGCCAGTGCGGCGTCGTAGAGGGTGCGGCCGACCATCGGCTGGTCGCTGCGGTACAGGCGGTTGCGCCGCTGGTCGCGCAAGCGCTGGCCGTATTCCAGCCAGCGCAGTTCCTCGACCACGCTCAGCGAGACGTGGCTGTCCGAACCGATGCCCATGCGTCCGCCCTGGGCCAGGAAATCGACGGCCGGGAAGATGCCGTCGCCCAGGTTGGCCTCGGTGGTCAGGCACAGCCCCGCCACCGCGCCGCTGCGGGCCATGGCGCTGACTTCGTCGGCTTCGACGTGGGTGGCGTGGACCAGGCACCAGCGCGGGTCGACCTCCACGTTCTCGTAGAGCCACTGCACCGGACGACGCCCGCTCCAGCTCAGGCAGTCGTTGACCTCTTTCTGCTGTTCGGCAATGTGGATGTGCACCGGGCAGGCCCGGTCGCTGGCATTCATCACTTCGGCGATCTGCTGTGGCGTCACCGCGCGCAGCGAGTGGAAGCACAGGCCCAGGTGCTGCGCGGGCTGTGCGGCCAGGATCGGCTTGAGCTGCTGCTGCAGGCGCAGGTATTGCTCGGTGGAGTTGATGAAGCGGCGCTGGCCGTCGTTGGCTGCCTGGCCGCCAAAGCCGGAATGGCTGTACAGCACCGGTAGCAGGGTCAGGCCGATACCGCTGGTACTCGCTGCGGCGCTGATCTGGCGTGACAGTTCGGTCGGATCGGCGTAGGGCTTGCCGCTGTTGTCGTGGTGCACGTAGTGGAATTCGGCCACCGAGGTGTAGCCGGCCTTGAGCATCTCGATGTACAGCTGCCGGGCGATGACCTGAAGTTGATCGGGCGTGATCAGGCCGACCAGGCGGTACATCAGGTCGCGCCAGGTCCAGAAGCTGTCGTTGGGGTTGCCGACCACTTCCGCCAGCCCGGCCATGGCGCGCTGGAAGGCATGGGAGTGCAGGTTGGGCATGCCTGGCAGCAGCGGGCCGGCCAGGCGCTCGGCACCGTCGGCGCTGGCGTCGGCGGCGATGCTGCTGAGCCGTCCGTCGGCGGACACCTCCAGGCGGACATTGCTGGCCCAGCCCGAAGGCAGCAGGGCACGTTCGGCGAAGTAGGCGGACATCACTCGGTCATCCTGTATCGTTATTTGTATATACATATACAGACGTTTGCCTGCCGGGTAAACTGCGGCAAGCTACCGTCAATCACTTTGCACAAGGATGCATAGCCGTGCCGACACCTTCCGTCTCCGCGCTGGTGGCCCAGATGGCCGAAGGGCCGGCGCCGCTGTATGCCCGGGTCAAGCAGATGATCGTCCAGCAGATCGAAAACGGCAGCTGGCCGCCGCATCATCGTGTGCCGTCGGAAAGCGAGCTGGTCAGCCAGCTGGGCTTCAGCCGCATGACCATCAACCGCGCCCTGCGCGAACTCACCGCCGAGGGCCTGCTGGTGCGCATGCAGGGCGTCGGTACCTTCGTCGCCGAGCCCAAGACCCGTTCGGCGCTGTTCGAAGTCAACAACATCGCCGATGAAATCGCCAGTCGCGGCCACCAGCACCGCTGCCAGGTGATGATTCTGGCCGAGGAGGCCGCAGGCTCCGAGCGCGCCCTGGCCCTGGACATGCGCGAGGGCCAGCGGGTGTTCCATTCGCTGATCGTGCACTTCGAGAACGATGTGCCCGTGCAGATCGAGGATCGCTACGTCAACGCGGCAGTTGCCCCGGATTACCTGCGCCAGGACTTCACCCGGCAGACGCCCTATGCGTACCTGTCCCAGGTCGCGCCGCTGACCGAGGGCGAGCACGTGGTCGAGGCGATCCTGGCCGAGCCCGACGAATGCAAGCTGCTGCAGATCGAGCGTGGCGAGCCGTGCCTGCTGATCCGTCGGCGCACCTGGTCGGGCCGCCAGCCAGTGACTGCCGCACGCCTGATCCACCCCGGTTCCCGTCATCGCCTGGAAGGACGTTTCAGCAAATGAGCCAGTTGCAGTTGTTGCGTGCCCGTGACTACCCGCGCATGCCCTGGAAGAACGGTGGCGGCTTCACCGAGGAGATCACCCGTGATGCCGGCGACGGCCTGGACGGGTTTGGCTGGCGCCTGTCGATTGCCGACATCGAGGCCTCCGGCGGCTTTTCCAGCTTTGCCGGTTACCAGCGGATCATCAGCGTGCTGCAGGGCGATGGCATGTGCCTGAGCGTCGATGGTCAGGATTCCCGGGCGCTGTTGCCGTTCGATGCCTTCGCCTTCGGTGGTGAGAGCCAGGTGGGCTGCACGCTGCTGGGCGGGGCGATCCGCGACTTCAACCTGATCTATGCGCCGAACCGCTACCGCGCGCGGCTGCAGTGGTTCATGGGGGGTGCTCGCCTGTTCAGTGCGGCAGAGACCGTCCTGGTGTTCAGTGCCGAGGCGGACCTGCGCGTCGGGGTCCAGGGTGAGGAGTCGATGCTTGGGTCGTATGACTGCCTGCAGCTCAGTGGCAACGCAGGCTTGCTGGAGCTCGAGGTCTCGGGGCGCTGCTGTGTCATCGAGTTGAGCCCTCGACTGTTGTAAGTCTTAAGAGCGCTATCGCGGGACGAGCCCGCTCCTGCAGATTCAGCGTCGGTCTGGCTGACGTATCGAACCTGCAGGAGCGGGCTCGTCCCGCGACAGGGCCCCGAAAACCCTGCAAAACAGTTACCCGGTAACGCCCGCAAACAGCGCACCCTGTTACCAAACGCCCCAGAATGGCGCAACGCCATCTACTGCTGAATCTCCCACCCACGCCACTCCAGAATTTTTTATCCAGCCGCTTGCGCCTTGAATCACAAGGGCTGCAGCCCTGCGCGCAGACATCCGAATCCACCTTTTCGCACGACTTGGCAATTCAATTGCATATGCTTGTATGTACAAGTAAAGATAAGTGCGCAATAGTGGATAGGCCGTCCCATCGCGCACGGTACAGACAGCCCCGGCCCGCCGATCTCGTCGGGTTTGAATAGATCGCTCAAGGAGCACCTTTCGTGACTGACAAAAAGCCCACCACCTTCCGTGACGTCGAGATCCGTGCCCCGCGTGGCACCCAGCTGAACGCCAAGAGCTGGCTGACCGAAGCACCGCTGCGCATGCTGATGAACAACCTCGATCCGGAAGTGGCCGAGAACCCCAAGGAACTGGTGGTCTACGGCGGTATCGGCCGCGCTGCGCGCAACTGGGAGTGCTACGACAAGATCGTTTCCACTCTGAAAGAACTCAACGACGACGAAACCCTGCTGGTGCAGTCGGGCAAGCCGGTCGGCGTGTTCAAGACCCACAGCAACGCCCCGCGTGTCCTGATCGCCAACTCCAACCTGGTGCCGCACTGGGCCAACTGGGAGCACTTCAACGAGCTGGACGCCAAGGGTCTGGCCATGTACGGCCAGATGACCGCCGGCAGCTGGATCTACATCGGTAGCCAGGGCATCGTCCAGGGCACCTACGAAACCTTCGTCGAAGCTGGTCGCCAGCACTACAACGGCGACCTGACCGGCAAGTGGGTCCTGACCGCAGGCCTGGGCGGCATGGGTGGCGCGCAGCCACTGGCGGCCACCCTGGCCGGCGCCTGCTCGCTGAACATCGAATGCCAGCAGGTCAGCATCGACTTCCGCCTGCGCACCCGCTACGTCGACGAGCAGGCCGCCGACCTGGACGACGCCCTGGCGCGCATCGCCAAGTACACCGCCGAAGGCAAGGCCGTTTCCATCGCCCTGCACGGCAACGCTGCTGAAATCCTGCCGGAGCTGGTCAAGCGTGGCGTGCGTCCGGACATGGTCACCGACCAGACCAGCGCTCACGATCCGCTCAATGGCTACCTGCCGATCGGCTGGACCTGGGAGCAGTATCGCGACCGCGCCAAGACCGACCCGGCTGCCGTGGTCAAGGCCGCCAAGCAGTCGATGGCCGTGCACGTGCAAGCCATGCTCGACTTCCAGAAGGCCGGTGTACCGACCTTCGACTACGGCAACAACATTCGCCAGATGGCCCAGGAAGAGGGCGTGAAGAATGCCTTCGATTTCCCAGGCTTCGTGCCGGCCTATATCCGCCCGCTGTTCTGCCGCGGTATCGGTCCGTTCCGCTGGGCTGCGCTGTCGGGTGACCCGCAGGACATCTACAAGACCGACGCCAAGGTCAAGGAGCTGATCCCGGACGACGAGCACCTGCACCGCTGGCTGGACATGGCTCGCGAGCGTATCAGCTTCCAGGGCCTGCCGGCGCGTATCTGCTGGGTTGGCCTGGGCCTGCGCGCCAAGCTGGGCCTGGCGTTCAACGAAATGGTCCGCAGCGGCGAGCTGTCGGCGCCGGTGGTGATCGGCCGCGACCACCTGGACTCCGGTTCCGTGTCGAGCCCGAACCGTGAAACCGAATCCATGCAGGATGGCTCTGATGCAGTGTCCGACTGGCCGCTGCTCAACGCCCTGCTGAACACTGCAGGCGGCGCTACCTGGGTGTCGCTGCACCACGGTGGTGGCGTGGGCATGGGCTTCTCCCAGCACTCGGGTGTGGTGATCGTCTGTGACGGTACCGACGAAGCCGCCGCGCGTATCGCCCGTGTGCTGACCAACGACCCGGCCACCGGCGTGATGCGTCATGCCGATGCCGGTTACCAGATTGCGATCGATTGCGCCAAAGAGCAGGGTCTGAACCTGCCGATGATTACTGGTTGAGTGGCCTCGGGGACGCTTTGCGTCCCTTCGCGGGCAAGCCCGCTCCTACAGTAGGAGCGGGCTGGTCCCGCGATGGGCCACGCATTGGCCCCGGGTGATCCACCTTCTTTGCAAGGACTGCCGATTTCCACTTCAAGAGTTTGGGAGCGTCACGCAATGAAAACCAACAAGACCTTGCTTGCTTCGCTGTTCGCCCTTGGCCTGCTCGGCGCCGCCGGTGCCACTCAGGCCGCTACCTGGTGCGAATCTGGCAAACCGGTGAAGTTCGCCGGACTGAACTGGGAAAGCGGCATGCTGCTGACCGACGTGATGCAGTTCGTGCTCGAGAAGGGCTACGACTGCAAGACCGACAGCCTGCCGGGCAACTCCATCACCATGGAGAACGCCCTGGGCACCAACGATATCCAGGTGTTCGCCGAGGAATGGGTAGGCCGTAGCGAAGTGTGGAAAAAGGCCGAGGCGGCCGGCAAGGTCGTTGGCGTCGGTGCGCCGGTGCAAGGCGCCGTCGAAGGCTGGTACGTACCGCGCTACGTGATCGAGGGCGATGCCAAGCGCAAGCTCGAAGCCAAGGCTCCTGACCTGAAGAACGTCGCCGACCTGGGCAAGTACGCCAGCGTCTTCAAGGACCCGGAAGAACCGAGCAAAGGCCGCTTCTACAACTGCCCGGCCGGCTGGACCTGCGAGCTGGACAACAGCCAGATGCTCAAGGACTACGGCCTGGAAGACAAATTCACCAACTTCCGCCCGGGCACCGGCCCGGCGCTGGATGCCGCAGCGCTGTCGAGCTACAAGCGCGGCGAACCAATCCTGTTCTACTACTGGACCCCGACCCCGCTGATGGGCCAGATCGACCTGGTCAAGCTCGACGAAAAGCCGGGCGTGGACAAGACCGTGTCGATCAAGGTCGGCCTGTCGAAAGTGTTCCACGAACAGGCGCCGGAACTGGTCGGCGTGCTGGAGAAGGTCAATATCCCGATCGACCTGCTCAACCAGAATCTGGGGCGGATGAGCAAGGAGCGCATCGAATCGCCGAAGCTGGCCAAGATCTTCCTGAAGGAACATCCTGAAGTCTGGCAGGCGTGGGTCAGCGAAGACGCTGCCAAGAAGATCAATGCGGCGCTCTGAGCGTCCTCACCTGATGAGTGGTACCTATGTTTCCTGACAATCTGACATTCTCCATCGCCGACTGGGTCAATGGTTGGGTCGATGCGCTGGTGACCAACTACGGCGATGTGTTCCGGCACATCTCCGACACCCTGCTGTGGGCCATCGTCAACCTCGAAGGCCTGCTGCGCGCCACGCCCTGGTGGCTGATGCTGGGTGTGGTCGCGGTCATCGCCTGGCATGCCACCCGCCGTATCCTGCCGACGCTGGTGATCACCGGCCTGCTGTTCCTGGTCGGCGCTGTCGGCCTGTGGGACAAGCTGATGCAGACTCTGGCACTGATGCTGGTGGCGACGCTGATCTCGGTGCTGGTGGGCATTCCGCTGGGCATCCTTTCGGCGCGCAGCAACCGCCTGCGGGCGGTGCTGATGCCGCTGCTGGACATCATGCAGACCATGCCCAGCTTCGTGTACCTCATCCCGGTGTTGATGCTGTTCGGCCTGGGCAAGGTGCCGGCGATCTTCGCCACCGTGATCTACGCGGCGCCGCCGCTGATCCGCCTGACCGACCTGGGGATTCGCCAGGTCGATGGCGAAGTGATGGAGGCGATCAACGCCTTCGGCGCCAACCGCTGGCAGCAGCTGTTCGGCGTGCAGTTGCCGCTGGCGCTGCCGAGCATCATGGCCGGCATCAACCAGACCACCATGATGGCCCTGTCGATGGTGGTGATCGCCTCGATGATCGGCGCCCGTGGCCTGGGCGAGGATGTGCTGGTCGGCATCCAGACCCTCAACGTCGGCCGCGGGCTCGAAGCGGGCCTGGCCATCGTGATTCTCGCGGTGGTGATCGACCGCATTACCCAGGCCTATGGTCGGCCACGTCATGAGGTGAGCAAATGAGCACTCAGCCGATCAGCAAGATCGAAGTGAAGAACGTCTTCAAGATCTTCGGCGAGCGCGCCGGGGAAGCCCTGCAACTGATCCGCGAAGCGCGCAGCAAGGAGCAGGTGCTGTCGCAGACCGGTTGCGTGGTCGGGGTCAACGACCTGTCGCTGTCGATCGGCAGCGGCGAGATCTTCGTCATCATGGGCCTGTCCGGCTCGGGCAAGTCCACCCTGGTGCGCCACTTCAACCGCCTGATCGACCCCACCAGCGGGCAGATCCTGGTCGATGGCGAAGACATCCTGCAGTACGACATGGAGGCCCTGCGCGAATTCCGCCGGCGCAAGATCAGCATGGTGTTCCAGAGCTTCGGCCTGCTGCCGCACCGCAACGTGCTGGACAACGTCGCCTATGGCCTGAAGGTGCGCGGCGAGAGCAAGCAGCTGTGCCAGGAGCGCGCGCTGCAGTGGATCGAGACCGTGGGCCTGAAGGGCTACGAGAAGAAGTACCCGCACCAGCTCTCCGGTGGCATGCGCCAGCGCGTGGGCCTGGCCCGGGCGCTGGCTGCCGACACCGACATCATCCTCATGGACGAGGCCTTCAGTGCCCTCGACCCGCTGATCCGCGCCGAAATGCAGGACCAGTTGCTCGAGCTGCAGAAGACCCTGCACAAGACCATCGTGTTCATCACCCACGACCTGGACGAGGCGGTGCGCATCGGCAACCGCATCGCCATTCTCAAGGATGGCCGCCTGATCCAGGTCGGCACGCCGCAGGAGATCCTCCACTCGCCGGCCGACGAATACGTCGACCGCTTCGTCCAGCGCCGCGCCGTTGCGGTATGAGGAGCAGCATGTCGAAACCTGAAGTCGTCGTCATCGGCAACGGCCCGGTGCGTTGGCAGGACATCGCCGCCGTGGCCCGCCACGGCGCGCGCCTGGAACTGGCGCCGCAGGTCTGGGCGCGTATCGACAACGCCCAGGCCATCGTCCGGCGCATCGTCGACAGCGGCGAACGCGCCTATGGCGTGAACACCGGCCTGGGAGCGCTGTGCAATGTGTCGCTGCAGGGCGAGCAGCTCAGCGCCTTGTCGCGCAACACCTTGCTCAGCCATGCCTGCGGCGTCGGCCCGGCGCTGCCGGATGACCAGGCGCGGGCGATCATCTGCGCCGCCATCGTCAACTACAGCCATGGCAAGTCAGGGCTGCAGCGCTCGGTGGTCGAGGCGTTGCTGGCGCTGCTCGAGCATGGCATCACCCCGCAGGTGCCTGCGCAGGGTTCGGTGGGCTACCTCACGCACATGGCCCATGTGGGCGTGTGCCTGCTGGGCGTGGGCAAGGTCAGTTACCGCGGGCGTATCGTCGAGGCCGCCGAGGCCCTGGCCGATGCCGGGCTGGCTGCGGTGCAACTGGGGGCCAAGGACGGACTGTGCCTGGTCAACGGCACGCCGTGCATGACCGGCCTGGCCAGCCTGGCGCTGGACGATGCCAACCGCCTGCTGCAATGGGCCGACGTGATCGGTGCCATGAGCTTCGAGGCCCAGCGTGGCCAGATCGCCGCCTTCGATCCCGAGATCATTGCCCTCAAGCCGCACCCGGGCATGCAAGTGGTGGGTGAGAACCTGCGCGCGCTGCTCGACGGCAGCGAGGTGATCGCCTCGAGCAAGGGCATCCGTACCCAGGATGCCCTGAGCATCCGCTCGATCCCGCAGGTGCATGGCGCGGCCCGCGACCAGTTCGCCCACGTGGTGCGCCTGGTCGAGGCCGAGCTCAACGGCGCCAACGACAATCCGCTGCTGCTGGGTACGCCGGACGATTTTCGCGTGGTCTCGCAGGCCAACCCGCACGGTCAGTCGGTGGCCCTGGCGGCCGACCTGCTGGCGATCGCCATGGCCGAGATCGGCTCGATCGCCGAGCGCCGCCTGGACCGCCTGGTCAATCCGCACGTCAGCGGCTTGCCGGCGTTCCTGGTCAGCAACCCGGGCGTGAATTCGGGGATGATGATCGCCCAGTACGTCGCCGCCTCGCTGTGCGGGCAGAACCGCCAGCTGGCACAACCGGCGGTGCTCGACAACTTCGTCACCTCGGGCTTGCAGGAAGACCACCTGAGCATGGGCACCAATGCCGCGCTCAAGCTGCACCAGGTGCTGGAGAACTGCACGCAGATCCTCGCCATCGAGTACCTGCTGGCCGCCCAGGCCTTCGAGTTCCTCAAGGACCAGCGTTTCGGCGCCGGCACCGATGCCGCCTGGCGCCTGCTGCGCGAGACGGTGCCCGCCTACCTGCAGGACCGCTGGCTGGCGCCGGATATCGCCAGTGCCGCGGCCCTGCTCAAGGATCCACGGCTGCCGCAGCCGGTACTGGCTGCGCTGCACTAACCAAAATAACAAGGAGCATGAACATGGAAGCTTTGACCCTGACCCCCGGCCAGTTGACCCTGGCCCAACTGCGCCGTATCCACCAGGCGCCGGTGCGCCTGAGCCTGGATGCCGGCGCCGGTGCCGCCATCGATGCCAGCGTTGCCTGCGTCGAGCGCATCCTCGCCGAGGACCGCACCGCCTATGGCATCAACACCGGCTTCGGCCTGCTGGCCTCGACCCGCATCGCCAGCCACGACCTGGAAAACCTCCAGCGTTCGCTGGTGCTGTCGCACGCGGCCGGTATCGGTGCGCCGCTGGACGATGCGCTGGTACGCCTGATCATGGTGCTGAAGATCAACAGCCTCAGCCGCGGCTTCTCCGGTATCCGCCGCAAGGTCATCGATGCGTTGATCAGCCTGGTCAATGCCGAGGTCTACCCGCACATTCCGCTCAAAGGCTCGGTCGGCGCCTCGGGCGACCTCGCGCCGCTGGCGCACATGTCGCTGGTGCTGCTGGGCGAGGGCAAGGCGCGCTACCAGGGGCAATGGCTGGATGCCAATGAAGCGCTGGCGGTTGCCGGCCTCGAGCCGTTGACCCTGGCCGCCAAGGAAGGCCTGGCCCTGCTCAACGGTACCCAGGCGTCCACCGCCTATGCGCTGCGCGGCCTGTTCCAGGCCGAAGACCTGTTCGCCGGTGCCATCGCCTGCGGCGCGCTGACCGTGGAAGCGGCACTGGGTTCGCGCTCGCCGTTCGATGCCCGTGTCCATGAAGTGCGCGGCCAGCGTGGCCAGATCGACGCGGCCGCCTGCTACCGTGACCTGCTGGGCGACTCCAGCGAGGTTTCGCAATCGCACAAGAACTGCGGCAAGGTCCAGGACCCGTACTCGCTGCGTTGCCAGCCGCAGGTCATGGGCGCCTGCCTGACCCAATTGCGCCAGGCTGCCGAGGTGCTGGCGGTGGAATCCAACGCCGTCTCCGACAACCCGCTGGTGTTCGCGGCCGAGGACGAAGTGATTTCCGGCGGCAACTTCCACGCCGAGCCGGTGGCCATGGCGGCCGACAACCTCGCCCTGGCCATTGCCGAGATCGGTTCGCTGAGCGAGCGGCGCATCTCGCTGATGATGGACAAGCACATGTCGCAGCTGCCGCCGTTCCTGGTGGAAAACGGCGGGGTCAACTCTGGCTTCATGATCGCCCAGGTCACCGCCGCCGCACTGGCCAGCGAGAACAAGGCGCTGTCGCACCCGCACAGCGTCGACAGCCTGCCGACCTCGGCCAACCAGGAAGACCACGTGTCGATGGCACCGGCTGCGGGCAAGCGCCTGTGGGAAATGGCCGAGAACACCCGTGGCGTGCTGGCCATCGAGTGGCTGGGCGCCTGTCAGGGCCTGGACCTGCGTGAGGGGCTCAAGACCTCGACCAAGCTGGAGCAGGCGCGCCAGACCCTGCGTCGTGAGGTGCCGCACTATGACCGCGACCGTTTCTTCGCGCCCGACATCGAAGTGGCGGTGCAACTGCTGGCTGAAGGGCGCCTGACCGCGCTGCTGCCGGCCGGAGTATTGCCAAGCCTCTGATCGCTGTCGATGCCTTCGCAAGGCAAGCCCGCTCCTGCAGCCGAACCTGCAGGGCCGGGCTCGCCTGGCGATGAGGCCCCCGAGAACAACAATAAGGACGAACCATGCAGCAGGCACAAGGACTCAAACGCGGGCTGACCGCCCGACACATTCGATTCATGGCCCTGGGATCGGCCATCGGCACCGGGCTGTTCTACGGCTCGGCCTCGGCGATCCAGATGGCCGGGCCAGCGGTGCTGCTGGCCTACCTGATCGGCGGCGCCGCAGTATTCATGGTCATGCGCGCCCTCGGCGAAATGGCCGTGCACAACCCCGTGGCCGGCTCTTTCGGCCAGTACGCCAGCACCTATCTCGGGCCGCTGGCCGGGTTCGTGCTTGGCTGGACCTACGCGTTCGAGATGATCATCGTGTGCATCGCCGACGTGACCGCGTTCGGCATCTACATGGGCTTCTGGTTCCCCGAGGTGCCGCGCTGGATCTGGGTGCTGGGCATCGTGTTCCTGATCGGCGGCCTGAACCTGTGCAACGTCAAGGTGTTCGGCGAGATGGAGTTCTGGCTGTCGCTGCTCAAGGTCGGCGCCATCGTCGCAATGATTCTCGCCGGTTTCGGCATCATGGCCTTCGGCCTGGGCCAGGTGGGCAGCGGGGCCACGGTCGGGGTCGCCAACCTGTTCGAGCACGGCGGCTTCCTGCCCAATGGCGTCGCTGGCCTGATCGCCTCGTTCGCGGTGGTGATGTTCGCCTTCGGTGGCATCGAGATCATCGGCATCACCGCTGGTGAGGCGAAGGATCCCAAGCGCGTGATCCCCAAGGCGATCAACGCCGTGCCGCTGCGCATCCTGCTGTTCTACGTGCTGACGCTGTTCGTGCTGATGTGCCTGTACCCCTGGCCGCAGATCGGCACCCAGGGCAGCCCCTTCGTGCAGATCTTCAGCAACCTCGGTATCGGCTCGGCCGCTGCGGTGCTGAACGTGGTGGTGATTTCCGCCGCGGTATCGGCGATCAACAGCGACATCTTCGGCGCGGGTCGCATGATGTACGGCCTGGCCGAGCAGGGCCAGGCGCCACGCGGCTTTGCGCAGCTGTCGCGGCACGGCGTGCCGTGGTTGACGGTGCTGGTGATGGGCGCGGCGCTGCTGCTGGGCGTGCTGCTCAACTACCTGATCCCGGAAGACGTCTTCCTGCTGATCGCCTCGATCGCCACCTTCGCCACCGTGTGGGTGTGGCTGATGATCCTGGTCACCCAGGTGGCCATGCGCCGGCGCATGAGCCGCGAGCAAGCGGCCGCGCTGGAGTTCCCGGTGCCGTTCTGGCCGTGGGGCCCGGCGCTGGCGATTGTGTTCATGTTGTTCATTTTCGGTGTGCTCGGCTACTTCCCGAACACCCAGGCGGCGCTGCTGGTGGGCGTGGCGTGGGTGGTGTTCCTGGTGCTGTCCTACCTGTTGTGGTGCAAGCCGCGCTCAGGGCAGGGCCAGGTCGCCCGGGAGCAGGCCGAACTGCACCGCTGACTTGTGGAGAGCTTTATGAGAACCCTCTGGCAGCACTGCCACGCGGCCACCATGGCCAACGGCAGCTACTCGATCATCGAGGATGCGGCGATCGTCACCAATGCCGGGCGGATCGAATGGATCGGCCCCCAGGCCGAACTGCCGGGCGTCGATGCCCAGCACGTGGTCGACCTGGGCGGTGCCTGGGTCACCCCCGGCCTGATCGACTGCCACACCCATACGGTGTTCGGCGGCAACCGCAGCGGTGAGTTCGAGCAGCGCCTGCAGGGCGTCAGCTACGCCGAGATCGCCGCCAATGGCGGCGGTATCGCCAGCACTGTGCGTGCCACCCGCGCCGCCAGCGAGGACGACCTGCTGGCCAGCGCCCGCCAGCGCGTGCAGGCGCTGCTGCGCGACGGCGTGACCACGCTCGAGATCAAGTCCGGCTATGGCCTGGACCTGGCCAACGAGCGCAAGATGCTGCGCGTTGCCCGGCGTATCGGCGAAGAGCTGCCGGTGACCGTACGCGCCACCTGCCTGGCGGCTCACGCATTGCCGCCGGAGTACGCCGGTCGCGCCGACGACTACATCGCCCATATCTGCGATGAGATGCTCCCGGCCCTGGCCGCCGAAGGGCTGGTGGATGCGGTGGATGCCTTCTGCGAGCACCTGGCGTTCTCGCCGGCGCAGGTCGAGCGGGTGTTCATCAAGGCGCGTGAGCTGGGGCTGCCGGTCAAGCTGCATGCCGAGCAACTGTCGTCGCTGCATGGTTCGAGCCTCGCGGCGCGCTACCAGGCGCTGTCGGCCGATCACCTGGAGTTCATGACCGAAGAGGACGCCATCGCCATGGCTGGCGCCGGTACCGTCGCAGTGCTGCTGCCGGGGGCGTTCTATTTCCTGCGTGAAACCCAGCTGCCACCGATGGACGCCCTGCGCCGCCATGGGGTGAAGATCGCCCTGTCCAGCGACCTCAACCCTGGCACCTCGCCGGTGCTGTCGCTGCGCCTGATGCTGAACATGGGCTGCACCTTGTTCCGCATGACGCCCGAAGAAGCCCTGGCCGGCGTTACCCTGCACGCCGCCACGGCCCTGGGCCTGGGCGACAGCCATGGCTCGCTGGAGGTGGGCAAGGTTGCCGACTTCGTCGCCTGGCAGATCGACCGCCCTGCCGACCTGGCCTACTGGCTGGGTGGCGACCTGCCCAAGCGCGTGATGCGCCTGGGCCACGAAATTTCCCACTGAGCGAGGCGTCATGGACAAGGTATTGAGTTTTCATCAAGGTCGCCTGCCGCTGCTGATCAGCATGCCCCATGCCGGCCTCAAACTGACCCCCGCCGTCGAGGCGGGGCTGGTCGATGCGGCCCGGAGCCTGCCGGACACCGACTGGCACATTCCGCAGCTCTACGATTTCGCCCGCGATCTGGGGGCCAGCGTGGTGGCGGCCGAGTACTCGCGCTTCGTCATCGACCTGAATCGCCCGGACGATGACAAGCCGCTGTATGTCGGCGCCACCACGGGGCTGTATCCGGCGACGCTGTTCGAGGGCGAGCCGTTGTTCAAGGATGGGCAGGTGCCGTCGGCTGACGAGCGTGCGACTTATCTGGAGAGGATCTGGCGCCCCTACCACGACACCCTCCGTCAGGAGCTGGATCGTCTGCGCGCCGAGTTCGGCTACGCCCTGTTGTGGGATGCCCATTCAATTCGCTCGCTGATCCCGCACCTGTTCGACGGCAAGCTGCCGGACTTCAACCTGGGCACTTTCAATGGCGCGAGCTGCGACCCGGTACTGGCCGAGCAGCTGAAGGCGGTGTGCGCCGATGAGTCGGACTACAGCCATGTACTCAACGGGCGCTTCAAGGGCGGCCACATCACCCGCCACTATGGCGATCCGGGCAATCACGTTCATGCCGTGCAGCTGGAACTGGCGCAGAGCACCTACATGAACGAGGTGGAGCCGTTCGGCTATCGCCAAGACCTGGCGGAGCCGACGCAGGCGGTGTTGCAGCGCCTGTTGCAGACGGTCCTGAAGTGGGGCCGGGAGCGTTACGGACGCTGATGCACACAGGCGTTGGCGCACCGGCGCGGACCGGTTGAAAAACAACCCCATCATGGAGTGCTCCATGATGGGGTTTTCGTTACCGGTTCGAGGTACCGGCGGTGTTACGTTGCCGCTGCTCGATGGTCAGGCGGTGGATCAGCGCCTGGACCTGCTGCTGGTAATCCGCCTCCAGGCTTCGGTACTCATCGCCGAGTTGATCGATGCTGCGCTCGGGATACTGCTCCGGCAGATCCAGCACCTGGGCCTGGTACGCATCTTCGAGTTGGCTGAACTGTCCGGCATGCGTGTCGCGCAGGTAGTCCGTCCAGAACGGCTGCTGGGCGGCGAAGCGCAGCAGTTCCTCGCCGCGCTCGCCATCGCGTACCAGCCCGCGCGCGGCATCCAGTTCTTCAGTCGTGGCCCTGGCCACACCACGGTAGAGCATGTTCTGCGGCGGCAGCGGCAGCTCCAGGCTATCGGCCCAGTGCAGGCGGTAGGCCAGGCGCACCTCGGCTTCGTCGCGGTTGCCCGCCTGCTCGCGAGCAAGCTGGTCCAGCCGCTCCAGACGATACAGGCGCGTGGCGAGCCTCAACAGGCCCGGGCCACGTTCGGCCTCGGGCAGGCCGTCGACTTCCCGGCTGATGAACAGCTGCCGCTCGATCTGGTTGAACACCAGCCAGACACCATCGTGACAGGTCTGTTGCTGGGTGTCCGGCTGTAGCAGCGCGTCGCTGGCGATGGCGTTGAACAGGTCGCGTTGCTCGGCGGTGCTGGCGGCAGTTTCCAGGACTGCCCAGACGCTCTCGACCAGCGCACCGCGGGTGCTGGTACTGCGGTAGGCCGAAGTGCCGGTCATGCGCCCGACCAGCCCCATCAGGTTCTGCGCCTGGGGATCGCTGCTCAATTGCTGCCATACCTGTCGACGGCGGGTGATCTGCTCAGGTGTGCCAGTCAGCCAGGTCTCAAGGTTCGGTACTTCTTCAGGGTCAGGGGTCGAGACATAGTCTTCGCTGCCGCTCGAGTGGCCGAGGTCGGAATGGTCGGAAACCTGTTCCGGTCGCAGTTCTTCAGGCAGGTCGGCTTCCACCGTGTAGGTCCGGCTGCCATAGCCGTTTTCACTGATGTCCTGCAGTGTCTCGTAGCTCAGGGGGTTGTTCAGCAGCGATATCAGGGTGTGTCGGCCCAGGCTTGGCGGGTTGCTGCGGATGTGGTCTGGCAGTGCGGTGATGTTGTTATTGTCCAGGTCCAGGGTTTCCAGAGACGACAGCCGGTCTACCCAGGCAGGCCAGGCATCGAGCGCGCTCGCGCGCAGGTTCAGGACTCGCAGGTTGCCGGGCAGCCCGGCCTGGGCGCCGATTGCGCCGATACGATTGCCACGCAGGTTCAATTCGACCAGGCCAGGAATCCTTGCCAGAGTGGCCAGGGCCGGTTCTTCGATCAGCAATCCGTTGTTCTCGAGGTTCAGCGAGATCAGGCGGGGCAGCTCCAGCAAGGCCATTGGGATGGAGGGCATCGCCTGGCCCAGCTCGCTCAGGGTCAACACCTCGACCCTGGGGAACATTCTCAGCGTCGTGTCGAGTGCGTTGTCCTGTATACGGCTGCGCCACAAGGTGAGGTTGGTGATCCGTTCGATGAAGAACGCCGGCAGTCGTGGTGGGAACTGCGCCAGGTTGACGCCTACGAGCGACAGCCCTTGCAGGTCATGCCTGACTTGCCCGCGCCAGCTTTGTGCGATGCTGGTGCAGATCAACCTCCTGTCCATCAGGCGTTGCATTGGAAGGGGAACCGGATGGGTGTTGGTGGCCCATGGGTCGAGAACTGCACGGAGTTGATCGCGCTCTGTCTCGAGATGGGTCAAACGGGCTTCCAGACCAGGTGAAATGTCCATTTCCAGCCGTGCGCCCCTTACTGGCTGTGGTAGACGTGGGAAAGCATCGTAGTCCAGAGGCTCTCTGTCGAGCCGCCAATCGCGTATGAAGTGTTCCGATAGCGGATTGCCCTGCAGGCGGATCACGGTCTGCAGATCGCTGAACATTGAGGTCAGCGCGGCAGGCACCGTGTACAGGGTGTTGCTGCGCAGCGAGAGTGTCTGCAGCGCTTGCAGCCTGTCCAGCGTCAGCCAGCTCGGCCATGTCTGCAGGT
Organism: Pseudomonas sp. FA117; assembly: GCF_057370475.1. Lineage (NCBI taxonomy): Bacteria > Pseudomonadati > Pseudomonadota > Gammaproteobacteria > Pseudomonadales > Pseudomonadaceae > Pseudomonas > Pseudomonas sp. FA117. The sequence goes on along the minus strand of NZ_CM170675.1, from coordinate 5,411,638 downwards.
TCATGCGTTCAAGGCCCAGGTAGCTCAGTGTCATGCCTGTCAGCACGGGGGAGAATGCGGCATCCAGTTCACTCGCCAGGGTGTTGCCGCTCAGGTCGAGGTGTTCAAGCCGGCTCAATGCCGCGAAGTCCTGAAAGTGGGTCGCATCCAGCCGCAGTCCCAGGTCGAGTAGCGACAGCTCGCGCAAATCGGGCAGGGTGCTGGAAACTGCAGCGGTCAGCGTCCGGTTCCTGAGGGGATGGGGCATGCCTGGCACACTGTCGATCACCAGTGCCGAGGCTTGGGGGAAGTGTTCCAGGAAGCGCGATAGCGTGTCGTTGGCCCAGGCGATGCGGGTCAGGGTCAGACGCCCGATGCGTTGCAGCAGGAAGGCCGGCAGATTGCGTGGAAAGTGCACCAGGTCCACGTCTTCAAGCCTGAGTTCGGCGGTCGAGCTGGCAAGCTCCGACAGGCTCGTGCGCAACCAGAGGGTCCAGATCGCGCGGCGGATGCTGTTGCGCTCACGGTTGGCCTGCGTCGTCTGCCGAGCCGGTTCCCAGCCATCCAGGGCTGTTTGCAATCTGGCGCTTTCGTCGCTCAGCACGGCAATGCGGTTGTTGATCTGCGTTGCATCCAGGCCTGCTTCGTCGAGGGCCGTGAGCATCGCTTCGGCATTGCTGCCGCTCTCGATGGCGACATCGCTCCAGCCCGAGGCATCGAGCATGGGGTCGTTCAGCAGGTAGCGTGCCGATACCTCGTTGCCAGGGAGCGGATTGCCTGTGCGGTCGAAGTACTGACCGTCGATGACCAGGGTCGTGGCATTGGGGAATCGCTGCAGGAGTGCCCGGCTGTTCGGTTCGCCGATATCCATGGCGCTGTCCGGCAGGCGGGTGTTCAGCAGGTGCAGGGCATCGACCCGCTCCGGCACGAAGGTCGGCAACTGCTGGGGGAAGTCGGCCAGGTCGACGTTGAACAGGTAGAGGTTGCCAGAGGAGGGCTGGATCTGTGGCAGGTAGCTGGCGTGCCAGAACTGCCAGATGGCGGCATTGGTACGTCGGCGGCTGTCGGCGGACGCCAGCGGATCGACCCGTTGACCTGACTGTTCACCCCACGCATCCATGGCGCTGCGCAGATCCTGGTATTCATCCAGCAGCCGGCTCAGTTGCTGGAAGATCTGTTGGTTGTCCAGGCCTGCGGCCTCGAGCGCGGCTAGCATGGCATCAGGGGTCTGGCCGAATACCACGTCACGGCGCAGCCAGCGCAGCATGTCCAGCAGCGATTCGCGCAGGATGAGCCCGGCGCCGGCACCGGTCAGTACCTGTACTTCGCGTCCACGTGCCAGGCCCATCTCGGGATCGCTGCCGTGACGGGTGATCTCCAGCCCGAGCGCGCGCCTGAGCGCCTGGCGCGGCAGCAGCGGGCCTTCCAGTACGGTCTGCTGCAGCCGGGCGCTGTCCCAGGTGCCGGGGAAGCCCAGGGCATTGCGCTGGGCGTCGGGCAGGGCATGGAGGATCGATGCGTAGATGGTGTCATGTCCATGCAGGTGCAGGTCGTCGTGGTCGAAGGCTTCGTAGCCGTCGTTGGCGTAGACCAGTACCTTGCGGATCGGCGCTGCTTCATCACCCACGCTCGACAGCAGGCGGCCTCGTCGCGAGAAGTCGCGGATCTCCAGCCTGACGTCGTCCTGCCAGCCCGGCAGCCGGTGCACACTGTGCAGGACTAGCGCGCCGGTATCTGCCGTGTGGGGAGGCGAGCTCAGGAACAAACCCTCGTATGCGCGGCTCAGGCGCAGTTCTTCCTGGCTGGCCTCCAGTTCCAGCAACATGCGCAGCGGAATTTCATGGTTGTGCAGTTGCGCCTGTTCGTCGGCGGTGGCCTGCCGGGCGATTTCCTCGACAACGGCATTCGGCAGCTCGGGATAGTGTTGCGTCATCACTTCACTGCCCGGTACTTCGTGGCCGATCAGCGCGGCGTAGCGGCGGTTGAACTCGGCGTTGCGCGCGGCGCTGCTGGCGTTGGGCAGCGCGCCGACGATCTCCTCGTCGAGGCCGAAGCGCGCGAGGGTGTCGAGCAGCAGCCCCGATGGACGCTGGTTCTGGCTCAGCATCTGGCGCAGCTCGAGTTCGTGCACGCCGCTGACGTCCAGGACACGCTGCCGGAGGCTGGCCGGCAGGCGTGCAGCAGCAGGGTGTGCCCTTTGGATCAGCGCCGAGCCTTGCCATTGGCCCGGGCGGTCCAGCTCGTGCAGCCATGCACCGGCACCGTTGTGGCGCACCACCGGCTGGTAGGCGTCGTCGCGGCTCGGGTGCACCAGGCGATGTTCACCGCCGGGTCGAGGCTGTTCGAGGCAGTAGAGCTTGTCCTCCAGGGCCAGCCAGGTCTTGTCTTGATAGTGATACAGGCCGAATTCGTCGGGGCGCAGATCAGCGGGCAGGAGAATATCGTGGGCGAAAGGGGCGATGTCTGGCTTCCACAGCCGGGGCTGCCCGTCAGGCATCTGCACCGGGCCGAGGTCTTCGATGAACGACGGTGTTTCGACCGTGAGCTGTTCGGTGGCCGGGATCGGAGCGCCGCCCGAGACGCTGGTCAGCAGCGCAACCGCCGCGACATTCTCCAGCACATCCACCAGATAGCCCCAGGCCTCGTCCTGCTCGCCCTTGGTCCAGGCGTCGATGCCTTCATAGGTTTCATAGGCCAGCTGCGCGACGTTGATCAGCAGCATGGCCTGACCGATTACCGGGACGACGAAGGCTGCGACGTTGGCGAAGGTGAAGGCCAGGCTGGCGAAATAGAGGATGCGCTCGTGCAGTGTCCGGGCATCCACTTCGGCGGTGGCCACGGCGTGGAAGGCCGCGTTGGCGCGTAGTGACGCGTCCTTGCGGCCGAGCAGGGCCTCGAACAGCGGGCGCGGGTCGATGTCCTCGCGCAGGTGCAGCTTGGCCTTGGGGTCGCGAGTGCGCTTGAGGATGGCCCATCCCGGGGTGAGGAAAGCGCCTTGGCGGGTGTAGGGCATGACGCAATCGAGGATCTTTTTCGTCAGGCTGGCCCGCTTGGCCTCGGGCATGAACTGCTGGAAGAACGACCGGTAGCTGTCGTCCAGCAATTTGTCGCGCAGGTCCTCGCTGAACGCCGTGGTGGAAGGGTATTCCTTGAGCGGGGACCGCGGGTCGCCGGGGATGTACGCGAGGATAGGCAGGGTGTCGGTAGCCCCGTCGCGATCAGGACCGATGATCAGCGGACCCTGCAGCGGGATGTCCCATAGCTTCAGGAAGCTGCAGGTCACGGTGCGGCCACCCTGCTGTGCAGGCTGATTGCTGGCCATCTGCAGCAGGCACTGGTGGAAGGGGCGGCTGATGTCACCCTTCATGTAGGCGACATGCGCTTCCAGCTTGAGAGCCGAGCCTTCCAGCTTGCGACGAGCGTGGGTGATCGCCATCGCGGTTGTCGCATCTTTGCTGTCCGGGGTTGCCTTCGAGTGCAGGGTGTCGTCGATCAGCTTCTGGTACTTCGCACCCAGGTCGAGCTCGCGGCACAGGGTGGCAAAGTCGTGGGCGGGAATGCTGGGGAGGCGTTCGCCGGTCACCGAGATGTCGCGAATCGGGTCGTGAGCGAATACTGCTGCCGGGGCGCGTCCTGGCAGGTTCATGCCGCCGCGTACGGTGCTCGCCTGCGGGAAGTTCTGCAGGGCCGCATTGAGCAGGGTGTGCGTGCCGCGGCGCAGCGCCATGTGCAATTCCACGACCGGATCATCGGAAATACCCTCGAAGTTGATCCGCGTATCGGTCAGGCTGGCGTTGAAAACACAGGCCCTGCGCACATCCACACTGATGCCGAAGCGCTCCTTGATGGCCGAGCTCAACAAGGGGGCGGCAAAGTGCTCGAGGGCGGGAAGGGCGGGCATGAGCCCATCCAGGTCTTTCTTGAAGCTCCGCCACAGGGCATGTTCGCGTTTGAAGGCCTGGACCACATCCGGCATGGTGCGGGCCGCCTGCCTGAGCCAGGGCAGTAGTGTCGTGCCTGCCTGTCGCAGGAACCTATGATCTTCGGCCGAGCTTTGCCCGGCCCATGTCGGCAACTTCCGGCTGACAAGGTCGTAGTGGAGGGTCGAGGGAGCAGGCGATGCGGGGGTAGGGGTCATGACGGCGTTCCTGAGTTTCGGGAACTCAGTGTCCGAAGTCATTCAGGGCCTGGTGCGGCACATAAGTCTCGGCACCGGGCGCTGGCTGTCATGACGTGATCCAGGCTGCGCCCCGACGCGAATCAGGTTTATGATGGCACCTGCCGAAGATCAGCCCTTCATGGAGTGCGCAATGCAGACCCTCTACCCTCAGATCAAACCCTACGCCCGGCACGATCTGGCCGTGGAAGCGCCGCATGTGTTGTATGTCGACGAAAGTGGTTCGCCCGAAGGTCTGCCGGTGGTGTTCATCCACGGAGGTCCGGGCTCGGGCTGCGATGCCCAGAGCCGTTGCTATTTCGACCCGAACCTGTACCGCATCATCACCTTCGACCAGCGCGGTTGCGGGCGTTCCACGCCGCACGCGAGCCTGGAGAACAACACCACCTGGCACCTGATCGAAGACCTTGAGCGCATTCGCGAGCACCTGGGCATCGACAAATGGGTGCTGTTCGGCGGCTCGTGGGGCTCGACCCTGGCGCTGGCCTACGCTCAAACCCACCCCGAGCGCGTGCATGGCCTGATCCTGCGCGGCATTTTCCTGTGCCGCCCGCAGGAGATCGAATGGTTCTACCAGGCTGGTGCCAGCCGTCTGTTCCCCGATTACTGGCAGGACTACATCGCGCCGATTCCGTCGGAGGAACGCGGTGACCTGGTCAAGGCCTTCCACAAGCGCCTCACCGGCCACGACCAGATTGCCCAGATGCAGGCCGCCAAGGCCTGGTCGACCTGGGAAGGCCGTACCGCCACGCTGCGTCCGAACCCGCTGGTGGTCGATCGCTTCTCCGAGCCGCAGCGCGCGCTGTCGATCGCCCGCATCGAATGCCACTACTTCATGAACAACGCCTTCCTCGAACCGGACCAGTTGATCCGCGACCTGCCGAAGATCGCCCACCTGCCGGCGGTGATCGTGCATGGCCGCTACGACGTGATCTGCCCGCTGGACAACGCCTGGGAGCTGCACCAGGCCTGGCCGAACAGTGAGCTGAAGGTGATCCGCGACGCCGGCCACGCGGCCTCCGAGCCGGGTATCACCGATGCCCTGGTGCGCGCCGCCGACCAGATGGCACGGCGCCTGCTCGACCTGCCCCTGGAAGAAGCATGAAGGGCCTGCTGCAGCGTGTACGCGGCGCACGGGTCGAGGTCGAAGGCGAGATCGTCGGCGCTGTAGACCAGGGTTTGCTGGTGCTGGTGGCGGTCGAGCCTGAAGATACCCGCGAACATGCCGATAAGCTCTTGCACAAGCTGCTGAACTACCGGGTGTTCGGTGATCCGCAGGGCAAGATGAACCTGTCGCTCAAGGATATCGGCGGCGGGCTGCTGCTGGTGTCGCAGTTCACCCTGGCGGCCGATACCCGTAGTGGCATGCGGCCAGGTTTTTCCACGGCAGCGCCGCCAGCGCTCGGTGCCGAGCTTTTCGACTATCTTCTGCAGCAGGCTAAGCTTCAGCATTCGATTGTCGAGAGTGGCCGGTTCGGCGCGGACATGCAGGTTCATCTGGTCAATGATGGCCCCGTAACATTTATGTTACAAATATGAGCCGCAAAAACCCCTTGTTTGTAGGAAAACAAGGGGTTTTGTACGATAAATAGTTTGTCCAGCCTGATGCGTTGTAACGCAGCGTGCTGGATAATCGCGCGCTGCGTGAGCCTGCGTTCGCAGGTTCGTTTCACTCTGACTCGAGCATTGTCTGGATCCGTTTGGGGAATCATTGCGCCCTCGCGGGGTCCGAACAGTGCTCGCCAACCCGGCATTGGTCGCTGGCCGTTGGTTTCATGATCTGTTTACGGCGAGGGTTGCTCGTGATTGTAAGTCCCTGTAATGCACCAAGAATCCCCGGCAATCGGCTGCGCAAGGCCTTGTTGGCAGGCGCAGCGCTGGTTGGCCTGATGAGCGCTGGCCAGCTGTGGGCATTCAATCTTGACGATGTTGCAGCCAAGGCAAAGGATCTGGCCGGCCAGAAATTCGAAGCACCGAAGAGCAACCTGCCTCCGGTGTTCCGCGACATGAAGTACGCGGACTATCAGAAAATCCGCTTCATCCAGGAAAAGGCCGAATGGGCGAATGACAAGACCCCGTTCAAGCTGTCCTTCTATCACCAGGGCATGCACTTCGACACGCCGGTGAAGATCAACGAGATCACCGCCAGCAAGGTCGAGGAGATCAAGTACGACCCGAGCCGCTTCGAGTTCGGTGACGTACCGCATGACGCCGACGCCACCAAGAACCTCGGCTACGCGGGTTTTCGCGTGCTCTACCCGATCAACAAGCCTGACAAGCAGGATGAGATCATGACCCTGCTGGGCGCCAGCTACTTCCGCGTGGTCGGCAAGGGCCATGCCTATGGCTTGTCCGCCCGTGGCCTGGCCATCGACACCGCGCTGCCGTCGGGCGAAGAGTTCCCGCGCTTTCGCGAGTTCTGGATCGAGAAGCCCAAGCCGGCCGACAAGCACCTGGTGATCTACGCGCTGCTCGACTCGCCGCGCTCCACCGGCGCCTACAAGCTGATCGTGCGTCCGGGCGACGACACCATCGTCGACGTCAAGTCCAAGGTCTTCCTGCGTGATCACGTCAGCCGCCTGGGCATCGCCCCGCTGACCAGCATGTTCCTGTTCGGCCCGAACCAGCCGTCGAAGGTGCAGAACTACCGTCCTGCCCTGCACGACTCCGAAGGCCTGTCGATCCACGCCGGTAACGGCGAATGGCTGTGGCGTCCGCTGAACAACCCGAAACACCTGGCCGTGAGCAACTTCAGTGTCGAGAACCCGCGCGGTTTCGGCCTGATGCAGCGCCAGCGCGCCTTCAGCGACTTCGAAGACCTCGACGACAACTACCAGAAGCGTCCAAGCACCTGGATCGAACCCAAAGGCGACTGGGGCAAGGGTACCGTCGACCTGGTCGAGATCCCGACCGCCGACGAGACCAACGACAACATCGTGGCGTTCTGGAGCCCGGAAACCCTGCCTGAGCCGGGCAAGCCGTTCGAGTACAACTATCGCCTGCACTGGACCATCAGCGAGCCGAAGTTCCAGGCCCAGGACCTGGGCTGGGTCAAGCAGACCCTGCGCTCCACCGGTGACGTCAAGCAAGCCAACCTGATCCGTCAGGCCGATGGCAGCGTGGCCTTCCTGGTCGACTTCGACGGCCCGGTGCTGGCGGCACTGCCGGAAGACACCGCCGTGCGCAGCCAGGTCAGCGTCGGCGACAACGCCGAGCTGGTCGAGAACAACCTGCGCTATAACCCGGAGATCAAGGGCTGGCGCCTGACCCTGCGGTTGAAGGTCAAGGATCCGAAGAAGTCCACCGAGATGCGTGCCGCGCTGGTACGCGACGTACCGGTCGAGGCACCGAAGGAAACCAAAGCAGCCGAAACCAAGCAGGACAAGGCTGCCGCCAAGCACGCCAAGGCTCAGCACGCCAAGGCCGAGAAGGCCGAGAAAGCTGCCGAGCAACCAGCCGCCGATGCGGCGTCCACCAACGGGGCCCCGGCCACCACCGAGAAGGTGCTGACCGAAACCTGGAGCTATCAGTTGCCTGCCGATGAGTAACTCGAACGCAAGGCCGGAATCGCTTGGCGAGTACCTGGCCCACCTCCCTCTGAGCGACGAGCAGCGGGCAGAACTTGCCAGCTGCACCTCGTTCGGCGAGCTCCACCAACGCCTGGCGGCCCATCCGGCCGCCAACGCCACCGAGGCCGTGCAGGCCTCGGTGGGCCCGCGCCTGACCGTCGGCAGTGCCGCCGAGCTCGAAGAGGCCGAGATGCTCGGCGTCGACGGCGGTGGCCGCCTGTGCCTGAAGATCGCCCCGCCGATCAATCGCACCAAGGTCCTGCCCGAGCCATGGCGCACCAACGTCCTGGTGCGCATGTGGCGGCGCATGACCGGTCGCCCCAATGCCCCGCAACCGCCCAAGCGCGAGCTGCCGCCGGCCCGCTGGCGTCGCGTCGGTTCGCTGCGCCGCTACATCCTGCTGGCGCTGATGATCGGCCAGACCATCGTCGCCGGCTGGTACATGAAGGGCATCCTGCCGTACCAGGGCTGGTCGTTCGTCGATCTGGACGAAGTGGTCAACCAGCCGATCTGGGACACCGTCGTGCAGGTCTGGCCGTACGCCTTGCAGACTTCCATCCTGATTCTCTTCGGCATCCTCTTCTGCTGGGTGTCGGCGGGCTTCTGGACCGCGTTGATGGGCTTCCTCGAGCTGCTCACCGGCCGCGACAAGTACAAGATTTCCGGCAGCAGTGCCGGCAACGAGCCGATCCCGAGTGATGCGCGTACGGCGATCGTCATGCCGATCTGCAACGAGGATGTGCCACGGGTCTTCGCCGGCCTGCGCGCGACCTTCGAGTCGGTGGCCGCCACTGGCAACCTCGACCGCTTCGACTTCTTCGTGCTCAGCGACACCAACGACACCGACATCGCAGTCGCCGAACAGCAAGCCTGGCTGGAAGTGTGCCGTGAAGCGAAAGGTTTCGGCCGTATCTTCTATCGCCGCCGCCGGCGCCGAGTGAAGCGCAAGAGTGGCAACCTCGACGACTTCTGCCGTCGCTGGGGTGGCGACTACAAGTACATGGTGGTGCTCGACGCCGACAGCGTGATGAGCGGCGAATGCCTGAGCAGCCTGGTGCGCCTGATGGAGGCCAACCCGGACGCCGGTATCATCCAGACCGGGCCGAAGGCCTCGGGCATGGACACCCTCTACGCACGCATGCAACAGTTCGCCACCCGCGTCTACGGCCCGCTGTTCACTGCCGGCCTGCACTTCTGGCAACTGGGTGAATCGCACTACTGGGGGCACAACGCGATCATCCGCATGAAGCCCTTCATCGAGCACTGCGCCCTGGCGCCGTTGCCGGGCAAGGGTGCCTTCGCCGGTGCGATTCTCTCGCATGACTTCGTCGAGGCTGCGCTGATGCGCCGTGCCGGCTGGGGTGTGTGGATCGCCTATGACCTGCCGGGCAGCTACGAAGAACTGCCGCCGAACCTGCTCGACGAGCTCAAGCGCGACCGTCGCTGGTGCCATGGCAACCTGATGAACTTCCGCCTGTTCCTGGTCAAGGGCATGCACCCGGTGCACCGCGCGGTGTTCCTCACCGGGGTGATGTCGTACCTGTCGGCGCCGCTGTGGTTCCTGTTCCTGGTGCTGTCGACCGCATTGCTGGCGACAAACACGTTGATGGAGCCGCAGTACTTCATCGAACCGTTCCAGCTCTATCCGCTGTGGCCGCAGTGGCACCCGGAGAAAGCCATCGCGCTGTTCTCCACCACCATCGTGCTGCTGTTCCTGCCCAAGCTGCTCAGCGTCATCCTGATCTGGGCCAAGGGCGCGACCGAATTCGGTGGGCGGATCAAGGTCACCCTGTCGATGCTGATGGAGATGCTGTTCTCCATGCTGCTGGCGCCGGTGCGGATGATCTTCCACACCCGCTTCGTGCTGGCCGCGTTCCTCGGCTGGGCGGCGACCTGGAACTCGCCGCAGCGTGACGACGACTCCACCCCGTGGAGCGAGGCGGTGCGCCGTCACGGCCCGCAGACCTTGCTCGGCTTCGCCTGGGCGGGCCTGGTGGCCTGGCTGAACCCGAGCTTCCTGTGGTGGCTGGCACCGATCGTCGGTTCGCTGGTGCTGTCGATCCCGGTCTCGGTGATCTCCAGCCGCGTGCGCCTGGGCCTGGCGGCCAAGGACGAGCGTCTGTTCCTGATCCCCGAGGAATACGCCACGCCGCACGAGCTGCTGGCGACCGACCAGTACACCCACGAGAACCGCTGGCATGCCCTGCATGACGGCTTCGTCCGTGCCGTGGTCGATCCGCGCCAGAATGCCCTGGCCTGCGCCATGGGCACCGCCCGTCACGGCCAGGCCGAGGCGATCGAGACGCTGCGCGCCGAGCGCATCGCCAAGGCGCTGGAAGCCGGCCCGAAGGGCCTCGACGGCAACACCCGTCTGGCCCTGCTGAGCGACCCGGTGGCGCTGTCGCGCCTGCACGAGCGGGTGTGGGCCGAGCAGAACGAGGCGTGGATCAAGGTGTGGCGCAACTCCATCGCCAACGATCCGCACTCGCCGCTGTTGCCGCTGCATCCTGAGGGTGAAGGCCAGCCGGCACTCGTCGGCGCCTGATCGCTACGGAGGCCGCTTTGCGGCCCATTCGCGGCACAAGGCCGCTCCTGCAGGGGAATGCATCCTCCCGCAGGAGCGGCCTTGTGTCGCGAAACGACGGCGAAGCCTTCGCCGGCAATGTCCCCGCGTCTGATGATTTTTGGCCAACAAAGTCCCCCCCGGCTCTAGGTCCGAGCGCCTGCATGCGTTAGCATCCCTCCCGACATAGCGCATCGGTCGGAACGATCGTGCACACAATAAAATTCTGCGTACTTCTTGCTAGGGGACTTGGTGATGATGAAGAAATACCTGTCGCGCGTGCTGCTCGGCGTCACCGCGCTGGTCGCGGTCACGGCCGCCCAGGCCGGTGCCATCGACGATGCGGTCAAGCGCGGCACCCTGCGCGTGGGCATGGACCCGACCTACATGCCGTTCGAGATGACCAACAAGCGCGGCGAGATCGTCGGCTTCGAGGTCGACATCCTCAAGGCGATGGCCAAGTCCATGGGCGTCAAGCTGGAAACCGTCTCCACTGCCTATGACGGCATCATCCCGGCCCTGCTCACCGACAAGTTCGACATGATCGGCAGCGGCATGACCCTGACCCAGGAACGCAACCTGCGCCTGAACTTCAGCGAACCCTTCATCGTGGTCGGCCAGACCCTGCTGATCCGCAAGGAACTGGCAGGCGAGATCAAGTCGTACAAGGACCTGAACAACGAGAAGTACCGCCTGACCTCCAAGCTCGGCACCACCGGCGAGATGGTCGCCAAGAAGCTGATCGGCAAGGCCAAGTACCATGGCTACGACAACGAGCAGGAAGCGGTGATGGACGTGGTCAACGGCAAGGCCGACGCCTTCGTCTACGACGCACCGTACAACGTGGTCGCGGTGAACAAGGCAGGCGCCGGCAAGCTGGTCTACCTGGAAGAACCGTTCACCTATGAACCGCTGGCGTTCGGCCTGAAGAAGGGCGACTACGACAGCATCAACTTCATCAACAACTTCCTGCACCAGATCAAGCACGACGGGACCTACGATCGAATCCACGACAAGTGGTTCAAGAAGACCGACTGGCTGAAGGACATGGAATAAGAGCCAGGCCACAAGCCCAGGCTATGACCCCGACGCGCAGGTAACCCCCTGCGCGTTCGCATTTTACGGAAGCACCCACGTGATCAAACACAAGAAAGCCCAATGGCCCTGGCATGCGCTGACTGCGCTGGTGCTGGTGGGTCTGGCGCTGAGCCTGTACATGGCCACCTCGATGATCTCCTACGAGTGGCGCTGGAACCGCGTGCCGCAGTACTTCGCCTTCCAGGCCGAAGACGTGCAGCGTGCCGCGGCCTACGGCACCGTCGAGGACATCGTCGTGTCCGGCAACGACGCCCGGGTCACCCTCAAGGGCGAGGACGGCGAGGAGCAGGTGCTGGATATCGCCAAGGACAGCCTGCTGCTCAGCCGTGGCGACGATGTCGCCGAGGGCGACCAGATCGGCGTCACCCGTCACTGGACGGCCGGGCCGCTGGCCTGGGGGCTGTGGACCACCTTGTGGATCTCGGTGCTGTCCGGTGCGTTCGGCCTGGTGATCGGCCTGTTCGCCGGCCTCTGCCGGCTGTCCAGCAACCCGACCCTGCGCGATCTGTCGACGGTGTATGTCGAACTGGTACGGGGCACGCCGCTGCTGGTGCAGATCTTCATCTTCTACTTCTTCATCGGCACCGTGCTCAACCTGTCCCGCGAGTTCGCCGGGGTGGCGGCGCTGGCGCTGTTCACCGGCGCCTATGTGGCCGAGATCGTGCGCGCTGGCGTGCAGTCGATCGCCAAGGGGCAGAACGAGGCGGCGCGCTCGCTGGGCCTGAACGGCGCCCAGTCGATGCGCCACGTGATCCTGCCGCAGGCCTTCAAGCGCGTGCTGCCGCCGCTGGCCGGGCAGTTCATCAGCCTGGTCAAGGATACCTCGCTGGTTTCGGTGATCGCCATCACCGAGCTGACCAAGAGCGGCCGCGAGGCCATCACCACGTCGTTCTCGACCTTCGAGATCTGGTTCTGCGTGGCGGGCCTGTACCTGCTGATCAACCTGCCGCTGTCGCACATCGCCAGCCGGCTCGAGCGGAGGCTTGCGCAAAGTGATTGAAGTCCGTGACCTGCTGAAAGTCTTCGATACCCGCGGCCAGGTGGTGCGTGCCGTGGACAACGTCTCCACCCAGGTGGCCAAGGGCGAAGTGGTGGTGGTGCTGGGGCCGTCCGGCTCCGGCAAGTCGACCTTCCTGCGCTGCCTGAACGGGCTGGAGCATTTCGACGAAGGTCGCGTGGCCATCGACGGCTTGCGCCTGGAAGACCCGAAGACCGATATCAATGCCTATCGCCGTGAAGTCGGCATGGTGTTCCAGCACTTCAACCTGTTCCCGCACATGACCGTGCTGGAGAACCTGTGCCTGGCCCAGAAGGTGGTGCGCAAGCGCAGCAAGGCCGACCGCGAAGCCAAGGCCCGTGCGCTGCTGGAGAAGGTGGGCATTGGCCAGAAGGCCAACGAATACCCTTCGCGCCTGTCCGGTGGCCAGCAGCAGCGCGTGGCCATCGCCCGCGCCCTGGCGATGGACCCGAAGGTCATGCTGTTCGACGAACCGACCTCGGCGCTCGACCCGGAAATGGTCGGTGAGGTATTGGACGTCATGAAGACCCTGGCCCAGGAAGGCATGACCATGGTCTGCGTGACCCACGAGATGGGCTTTGCCCGGGAAGTGGCCGACCGCGTGCTGTTCTTCGACCATGGCAAGTTGCTGGAAGACTCGGCGCCGGCCGCGTTCTTCGCCGCGCCCAAGGATCCGCGCGCCCAGGCGTTCCTGCGCCAGGTGCTCTGACCGGGTCGCCGCTGGCACGGGCAAGCCCAACCCCGCAAGGGCAACTGTCTTGTTCAACGTCCAAAGGCCAGCCCAATCCCTGTGGGAGAGGGCTTGTCCCGCGATCACCGGCAAGGCCGGTGCCGTGCCCTACAGGCTGAACCTCCCGACCATCCCCCTCAGTTGCTGGCCCAGCTGCTCCAGTTCACCACTGGAGGTGGCCGTCTGTTCGCTCGCCGCACTGGTGTGATCCGACGCCTCGCGTACGCTGATCACGCTGCGGTTGATCTGCTCGGCCACCACGCTCTGCTCCTCGCTGGCGGTGGCGATCTGCTGGTTCATGCCCTGGATGTTCGACACCGTCCGGGTGATCTGCCCCAGGGCATCGCCCGCCCGTCGGCTCAGCTCGACGCTCTGGTCGGTGAGGGTCCTGCTGCTGTCGAGCAGTGAGGTCACCTCGTCGGTGCCCTGGTGCAGGCTTGCGATCAGGTGCTCGATTTCCTCGGTGGACTGCTGGGTGCGCTGGGCCAGGCCACGGACTTCGTCGGCCACCACCGCGAAACCGCGCCCGGCCTCGCCGGCACGCGCCGCCTCGATAGCCGCGTTGAGGGCAAGCAGGTTGGTCTGCTCGGAGACCGACTTGATCACGTCGAGGATGCTGCCGATGCGCTGGCTTTCGCCGGCCAGGTGTTGCATCGAGGCCAGGCAACGGTCCATCTGCATTGCCAACTGGTCGATGCGCGCAATGGCCTCGGCCACCACCTGGTCGCCCATCTGCGCCTGCTGGTCGGCCTCGGTTGCCGCCAGCGAGGCATGCTCGGCGTTCTGCGCCACTTCCTGCACCGTGGCGCTCATCTGGTTCATCGCCGTGGCCACCTGGTCGGTTTCTTCACGCTGCTGGGTGATGCGCTCGAGGGTGTCGGCGCTGGCACCGGCCAGTTGCGTGGCGGCTTGCGACAGGTGCCCGACGCTCTGGTCGATACCGCCGATCAACTGGCGCAGGCTCAAGGTCATCTCGCGCATGCTGCCCTGCAGTTGACCCATCTCGTCGCGGCGCTCGACCGTCTCGACATGACTGAGGTCACCACGGGCGATGCGCGCGGCCTGGGCCAGGGTCTGGCGCAGCGGCTGGGTGATCTGCCGGGTGATCAGCCAGCCGGCCAGCACGCCCACGATCAAGGCCAACAGGGCCACGCTGGTCAGTACCGAGCGTGCAGCGGTGGCCTCGTGGTCGCGCTGGGCGACCTTCTGCTCGGCCAGGGTCAGGCTGGCGGCCCTGAGTTCATTGCCGCCGGTTTCCATGGCGTTCTGCAGTTGCTCCACCCGGATCGCCGCGCGCCGGTATTGCTCCAGGCTGCTGCGATACTGCTGCAAGGCCTGCTCGGGCCGGACCAGCAGCTCGCCAGGCAGACCCAGCGGTGCCAGGGCCTTGAGCATCTGCGCCAGGCTGGCCTGTGCCGCGTCGAGTGCGCTGTCGCCGACCTTGGCGAAGTCCTCGACCGGCGAGAAGGTGTAGGCGGGTACCAGGCTTTGCTGGTTGGCGCTGTCGACCTGGCGGGTCAGGTTGTCCATCACCCCGAGCAGCCCGCTCTGCTGGCCGTCGGCGGGCAGCCGGAGCAGGGCCTGGGTCTGCAGGTCGTCGATGACCTCGTCCAGGGTCTTGTCGCGCTCCTGCATGGCGTTGCGCAACTGCGTGCGGCTGTCCACGGCGCGCAGCAACTCGGTGAAGTCTTCACGCAGACGCTGCAGCTGGCGCAGTTTCTCGGTGAGCAATTGGCGCGACTGGTCGACGCTGCTGCGTTGCTGCAGCACGCTGAGCCTGCTGTCGAGCTGGTCGAGGATCTGGCCGATACGGGCCTTGCTGGCATCGTCCGAGAGCACGCGGAAGGTGATGCGCTCGGCGCGCAGGTCTTTGCTCAGGTCATTGATCTGGACGATCTCGCTGAGCTGTTGCGAGCGTTCGATGGCCCCGTCCAGGGCACGCCAGCCACTGACCGTGGTGGCGAGGGTGAGCAGCAGGACCACGGCGAAGCCGAGGGTGAGCTTGAGCCGTACGCTCAGGTTGGCGAGGCGGCGATTGAGGTATCCGAACATGGCGAGTCTCCGTCCATATGAGAGAAGGACCATGCTGTTGTGTGGCCAGCATGGACCTTCCGCTCATCGGCCGGAAGCGCGTGGGACTCGACCTGTAAATGCTGTGGGAAATATCTACGTAAACCGGGGGAATATTCCGTGTCGTTCCGCCCCGTCAAAGGCGGAAGCGCGCGACCAGACCCTGCAAGTGCGTGCCCAGCCGCGCCAGCTCGACGCTGGAGCTGGCGGTCTCTTCGCTCGCCGCTGACGTCTGGTCGGAAATATCCCGTACATTCATCACGCTGCGGTTGATCTCCTCGGCCACCGCGCTCTGTTGCTCGGCCGCCGTGGCGATCTGCTGGTTCATCGACTGGATCGACGACACGGTACGGGTGATGGTCTCCAGCGAGCTGCCGGCACGCCGGGTCAGCTCGACGCTGCTGTCGGTCAGCTCGCGACTGTTGTCCATCACGCTGGCCACGCGCTGGGTGCCGCCCTGCAGGCTGGCGATCAGTTCCTCGATCTCTTCGGTCGACTGCTGGGTGCGTTGGGCGAGGCTGCGCACTTCGTCGGCTACCACGGCGAAGCCACGGCCGGCCTCACCGGCACGGGCCGCTTCGATGGCAGCGTTGAGCGCCAGCAGGTTGGTCTGTTGCGCCACCGACTTGATCACGTCGAGAACGCTGCCGATCTTGTCGCTCTCGGTCTTGAGCTGGCCCATCGCTTCACTGGAGTGCCCGACTTCGGCGGCCAGGCGCTCGATCTGGGCGATGGCCTCGGCCACCACGCGGTCGCCTTCTCGGGCTTGCTGGTCGGCCATCAGGGCCGCTTCCGACGCCTGCTCGGCGTTGCGCGCCACTTCCTGTACGGTCGCTGCCATTTCGTTCATGGCGGTGGCGACCTGGTCGGTCTCGACTTTCTGGTTGTTGACCCCGGCGCTGGTCTGCTCGGTCACCGCCGACAGTTCTTCGGCGGCGCTGGCGATCTGGGTGACGCCGTCGCCGATGCCGCCGATCAGCTCGCGCAGGCCGTGGGTCATGCGCTGCATGCTGGCCTGCAACTGGCCGAGTTCGTCGCGGCGTTGCACCTGCAGGTCCTGGCTCAGGTCGCCGTTGGCCACGCGTTCGGCAGCGCCGAGGGTCTGGCGCAGGGGCACGACGATCTGCCGGGTGATGGCCCAGGCGGCAATGATGCCCAGCAGCAGGGCCAAGGCACTGGCGGCGCCCAGCAGGGTCTTGGCCTGCTGGGCGCCGCTGTTGCGCACGGCGGTCTGCGATGCGGTCATCTGCGTGCCGGCTTCCATCAGCACCCGACCCTGCGCAACCATGTGCTGCAAGGTCTGCTCGGCGGTGCTCTGTGCGGTGCCGAACTGGTTCACCGCATCGCGATAGGCGCCCATGGCGTTCGCGGCATCGTCGAGGCTGGCGGCGTATTCGGCGGGCACCCTGGCCGGCAGGGCCCTGAGCACGGCGAGCGCCTGGTCGATGGCATCCAGCGCGGTCTGCTGGAATTCGGCCTTGCCGCTGTAGGTGTAGCCGCGCACCTGGAAGCGCGCCTGCTGGAGCAAGGTGCTGGCCTGCACGATCTGCTGATAGAGGCTGATGTCGCCACCCTGCAACAGGCGTTGCTGAACCTGGCCGATCAGCGCAGCGGCCTTGTCGGCGCTGTCACCCAGCACACTGCGTGCGGCTTCACGGCGCTGGCCGGCCTGCTTGAGGTCGGCGAAGGCCTGGCGGTACTGACGCACGGCTTCGCGCTGCTGCTCCAGGCGCTGGCGGTCCTGCGGATGCTCGATCTGCCCGAGCATCATCTCGACCTGCTGCTCGAGCTTGCCGAGCGCCTTCTCCAGCTCACCGGCCGAGGCCTCGTCGCGGTTGCGTTCGTACTGCTGGCGGGCGATGCGCAGGTCCTGGCTGTAGCCGAGGATCAAGGAGATGTTGCCCAGCTTGTCACCGCGGTCGATCACCGAGTCCAGGCCGCGCCAACCCGTGGCGGTGATCGCCATGGTCAACAACAGTACAAGGCCGAAGCCGACCCCCAGCTTGCGGCTGACGCTCACGTTTCCCAGCGACTGGACAACCTTTCCGTACATGACGATCTCCCCGGCGACTCGAAAAGCCAGAATGTTCTTGTGTTGCAAGGCCATCGGCCTGACGGGGAGAAACTTGATGGGAGAATGCTGACTACTTGGTCAGAAAATTCGCGAGAGCAGTGCCGTGACCGCCGTTTCCACTCGCAGGATGCGCTCGCCCAGCTGTACCGGCGCCAGTCCGGCCTTGCCCAGCAACTCCACCTCGTAGGGGATCCAGCCGCCTTCCGGGCCGATCGCCAGGGTGACCGGGCCTTCCACTGCTCTCGGACAGGCGGGGTAGGGGCCGGGGTGGCCGACCAGACCGAGGGTGTCTGCGGCGATGGCCGGCAGGCGGTCTTCGACGAACGGCTTGAAGCGCTTCTCGATGATGATTTCCGGCAGCACCGTGTCGCGTGCCTGCTCGAGGCCGAGAATGAGGTTTTCACGGATGCTCTCGGGCTGCAGGAACGGCGTCTGCCAGAAGCTTTTCTCGACCTTGTAGCTGTTGACCAGGATAAGCCTCGGCACGCCGAGGGTGGCGATGGTCTGGAACAGTCGGCGCAGCATTTTCGGGCGCGGTACTGCCAGCACCAGGGTGAGCGGCAGTTTGCTGGGCGGTGGCTGGTCGAAGCTCACCTGCAGTTCGGCCTCGTGCCCCTCCAGGCGCACCACCTCGGCCCGGCCCATCAGGCCACCGATGCGCCCCACGCGCAGCTGGTCACCCAGCACCACGCGATGGATGTCCTGCATGTGGGTGAAGCGCCGGTCGGCCAGCACGACACGGTCGGCCGCGACGAAGTCGGCCTCCTCGAGCAGCAGCAGGTTCACGCCTGGGTCGCTGGCGGCTGGTCGTTGTGGTCGTCCGCCGCTTCGTCCTGCGGATGGCTGCGCTTGCGGATCAGCCCGCCGAACAGCACACCGACCTCGAACAGCAGCCACATGGGCACGGCCAGCAGGGTCTGCGAGAAGATGTCCGGCGGTGTCAGGATCATGCCGACCACGAAGCAGCCGATGATCACGTAGGGGCGGATCTTCTTCAGGTACTTCACATCGACCACGCCGATCCACACCAGCAGCACCACGGCCACGGGAATCTCGAAGGCCACGCCGAAGGCGAAGAACAGGGTCATGACGAAATCGAGGTAGCTGGCGATGTCGGTCATCATCGACACGCCTTCGGGCGTGGCGCTGGCGAAGAAGCCGAAGATCAGCGGGAACACCAGGAAGTAGGCGAAGGCCATGCCGGCGTAGAACAGGACGATGCTGGAGATCAGCAGCGGGATGGCGATGCGCTTTTCATGGCGGTACAGGCCCGGTGCGATGAAGCCCCAGACCTGCTGGAGGATGAACGGGATGGCCAGGAACAGCGAGACGATCATGGTCAGCTTGAACGGCGTCAGGAACGGCGAGGCCACGTCGGTGGCGATCATCGTCGCGTTGGCCGGCAAGTGCGCACGCAGGGGCGCCGAAACCAGGGTGTAGATCTGCTGGGCGAAGGAGAACAGCCCGGCGAAGATCAGGAAGATGACGGCAACGCACCGCAGCAGGCGGGTGCGCAGTTCGGTCAGGTGCGAGACCAGCGGCATCGGCTGGTCGTGTTCCGGAGTTTCGCTCATGGGGCTCGGGGCGGCTGGTGCGGCTCAGGGGTGGTCGTGGGCGCTGCGGGTTCAGCATGGGCGTCGGCGACGGGGGCCGGCGTTTCGCTCACGGGCGGTGTGGCTGTCGGCTGCGCGGGCGCTGCCTGCGGATTGAGGATGCGCTTGGCTTCCTGTTCCATCTGCAGGATGTGCTCGTTGTGCAGCTGGCGGCGGATGTCGTCGGCGCCGATTTCGCGCTCGACTTCCATCTTGATGCTGTTGAAGCTGCGCTTGAGCCGGCCGATCCACAGCCCCGCGGTACGCGCGGCGCCGGGCAGGCGCTCGGGGCCGAGCACCAGCAGGGCGACCAGGCCGACGAGCAGCAGCTCGCTGAAGCTGATGCCGAACATGGGTCAGTCTTTCCGTTGTGGCTCTTGGACCGGCTGAGCCTGGCCCTCGATGGTGTGCGGCTGGCTCAGCGGCGCGGTGTTGTGCGGCTGCTGGGTCGGTTGCACGGAAGGCTGGACCGGCGGCGGGGTCTGCTCGGCGGGCTTGCTCTCTTCTTCGTTCATGGCCTTGCGAAAGCCCTTGATCGATTCGCCCAGGTCGCTGCCGAAGTTCTTCAGTTTCTTGGTGCCGAACACCAGCACCACGACGACCAGCAGGACGATCCAGTGTTTCCAGTCAAAAATACCCATGTTCGTACTCCTGAAAAATATGTGTCGGCCTGTGGCGGTGGGGCTGCATTGCAGCCCGTTGCGGCACATGGCCGCGCCTACAGGGATCAGCGGGTCCCGAATGTCCGGTGTTCAGGCAGACGGCTGGCGCGCGGCCTTCTCGTCGTGCCCGGAAAGCCCGAAGCGGCGGTCCAGTTCGTCCAGTACTGCCTGGGGGTGTTGCCCCAGCGCGCTGAGCATCACCAGGCTATGAAACCACAGGTCTGCGGTCTCATAGATGACATCACTGCAATCTTTGCTCGCGGCGGCATCCTTGGCGGCGATGATGGTCTCGATCGATTCCTCGCCAAGTTTCTCCAGAATCTTGTTCAGGCCCTTGTGGTAGAGGCTCGCCACGTAGGAGCTGTCAGGCGCGGCCTGCTTGCGTTGTTCGAGCACCTCGGCCAGGCGATCCAGTGTGTCGCTCATGTTCAGTGCCCCGCGTGATAGATGGTTTCAGGATCTTTCAGGACCGGATCGACGGTTTTCCACGCGCCGTTCTCGAAGACGCGATAGAAGCAGCTTTCACGGCCGGTGTGGCAGGCGATCTGGCCCAGTTGCTCGACTTTGAGGATGATCACGTCGGCGTCGCAGTCCAGGCGCAGCTCATGCAGTTTCTGCACATGGCCGGACTCCTCGCCCTTGCGCCACAGCTTGCCACGCGAGCGCGACCAGTAGATGGCACGGTGCTCGGCGGCAGTCAGGGCGAGGGATTCGCGGTTCATCCAGGCCATCATCAGCACGCGCCCGGTCTGGTGGTCCTGGGCGATCGCCGGTACCAGGCCATCGCTGTTCCACTTGATCTCGTCCAGCCAGTCTTTCATCGTCGACTCCAAAACAGGCCCGCTCCTGCACGGGCCCTTTGCGCCTAGTGTGCCAGCCAGCAGCGCGGCTGGCTATCGGCGCACGATCAGGTAGAGGCCGGCGGCCAGCATCAGCCACGCAGGCCAGGCGGCCGGGGCGCTGAGGCTCGCGGCGCCGGCCGCGAGGGTTGCGCCGCCGCCGAGCAGGCCGGCCCCCAGCAGGCGCAGCGCCCAGTTGTCGCAGGTGCGGCGCCGCTCGGGCAGTTGCGGGTCCTGCAGGTGCGGCTGCGAGAGGCGTTCGAGCAGGTCGCGGGTCATGTCGGCCAGGTGCGGCAGCTGCTCGGCCTGGCTGTAGAGGTTGCCGAACACCGCCTTGGGGCTCATGCGCTCGCGCATCCAGCGCTCAAGATAAGGCTTGGCGGTGCTCCACAGGTCGAGGTCCGGGTACAGCTGGCGGCCCAGGCCTTCGATGTTGAGCAGGGTCTTCTGCAGCAGCACCAGCTGTGGCTGCACTTCCATGTTGAAGCGCCGCGCGGTCTGGAACAGGCGCATCAGCACCTGGCCGAAGGAAATATCCTTTAACGGTTTTTCGAAGATCGGCTCGCACACGGTGCGGATCGCCGCTTCGAATTCGTTGACCTTGGTGTGAGCCGGCACCCAGCCCGAATCGATGTGCAACTGCGCCACCCGGCGGTAATCGCGCTTGAAGAAGGCGATCAGGTTGCGTGCCAGGTAGTCCTGGTCTTCGGCGGTCAGGCTGCCGACGATGCCGCAGTCGATGGCGATGTACTGCGGGCTCCAGGGCTTGACCGTGCTGACGAAGATGTTGCCCGGGTGCATGTCGGCGTGGAAGAAGCTGTCGCGGAACACCTGGGTGAAGAACACCTCGACGCCGCGTTCGGCCAGCAGCTTCATGTCGGTGCGCTGATCGGCCAGGGTGGCCATGTCGGTGACCGGCACGCCGTAGATGCGCTCCATCACCAGCACTTTCGGGCGGCACAGGTCCCAGTACACCTGCGGCACGTACATCAGATCCGAGCCTTCGAAGTTGCGCCGCAGCTGGCTGGCGTTGGCCGCTTCGCGCAGCAGGTCGAGCTCGTCGTAGATGGTCTTCTCGTAGTCGCTGACCACTTCCACCGGGTGCAGGCGACGGGCATCGGCCGAGGCCCGCTCGGCAACCTTGGCGATCAGGAACAACCAGGCCAGGTCCTGGGCGATCACCGGCTTGAGGCCCGGGCGCACGACCTTGACCACCACTTCCTCACCGCTCTTGAGGCGCGCAGCGTGCACCTGGGCGACCGAGGCGGAAGCCAGCGGCTCGACGTCGAAGCGGCTGAACACCTCGCCCACCTTGGCGCCGAGCTGCGCCTCGATCAGTGCCACGGCCTTTTGCGGGTCGAACGGTGGCACGCGGTCCTGCAGCAGCATCAGCTCGTCGGCGACGTCGGTCGGCAGCAGGTCGCGGCGGGTGGACAGCAGTTGGCCGAACTTGATGAAGATCGGCCCCAGATCCTGCAGCGCCAGGCGCAGGCGTGCGCCACGGCTGAGCTCGCTGGGCTTGCGCGGCAGCCAGCGCCAGGGCAGCAGCAGGCGGATGCTGAGCAGCCACCAGGGCAGGGGCAGGTCGAACAGCAGGTCATCGAGGCGGTAGCGGATCACGACGCGCTGGATGCGCAACAGACGGCGGACGGCGAGCAGCTTCATGCGTTATCGCTGGAATCAAGAGTGTGGGAAAGGCGCTGGATGCGCGCCTCGAGACGTTCGATATCGACCTTCAGCGCATCGAGCTCGCTGAATGCCGCTTCGGCTTCGCGCTGCCCGACCAGGGTGCGCGATTCCTCGGCGAGGTATTCGGACAGGTTCTGGCTGAAGCGCGACAGGCCCTCGCGGGTCCACCGTGCGCGCAGGCGCAGGTGGCCGGCGATCAGCGCGGTGGGGACCGGCCCCAGCCAGCGCGCCAGTTCGTACTCCCAGTCCAGCTCCAGGTCCTGCAGCACGCCAACCAGATCAAGCAGCACAGCGCTGTCGCCATGCAGTTCGACCTGCGGGCTGTGCAGCACGGCGTTCTTGTCCTTGGCGAAGGCCAGCTGGGCCAGGCTGCCGGCCGGGGCGCGCAGGGTGCAGTCGACCTCGCCCTCCCAGTGCGCGGCAAGCATCAGGCCCTCTTCGTCGGGCAGGATGAACAGCTGCAGGGCCGGCTGGCGGCAGTCGATGGCAATCACCTTGCCTTCGAGCGCACCCAGGCGCGGCAGCGCCGTGCTGTCCATGCGCAGCACACGGTTGAGTCCGTGCTCGACGCTGGCGAGCAGGCCGGCCAGGAGCATCAGGGCTTGATTCCCCGGTGCACGGCGACGATGCCGCTGGTCATGTTGTGGTAGGTGACGCGGTCGAAGCCGGCATCGACCATCATGCTTTTCAGCGTTTCCTGGTCGGGGTGCATGCGGATCGACTCGGCCAGGTAGCGGTAGCTCTCGGCGTCGTTGGTGATCAGCTTGCCGGCCAGCGGCATGAAGGCGAAGGAGTAGGCGTCGTAGGCCCGCGACATCAGCTTGTTGGTGGGCTTGGAGAACTCCAGCACCAGCAGCCGGCCACCGGGCTTGAGCACGCGCAGCATCGAGCGGATGGCCTCATCCTTGTGCGTCACGTTGCGCAGGCCGAATGCGATGGTCACGCAATCGAAGTGGTTGTCGGGGAAGGGCAGCTTTTCAGCATCGGCCTGGACGAACTCGATGTTGCCGGCCACGCCGCGGTCGAGCAGGCGGTCGCGACCGACCTTGAGCATCGACTCGTTGATGTCGGCCAGTACCACCTGGCCGGTCGGGCCGACCAGGCGCGAGAACTTGGCGGCCAGATCACCGGTGCCGCCGGCGATGTCGAGCACGCGGTTGCCGCTGCGCACGCCGGACAGCTCGATGGTGAAGCGCTTCCACAGGCGGTGCATGCCGCCGGAGAGCACATCGTTCATCAGGTCGTACTTGGCGGCCACGGAGTGGAAGACCTCGGCGACCTTCTTCGCCTTCTGGCTCTCGGGCACGTCCTGGTAGCCAAAGTGGGTGGTGGGTTCGGCGTGGTCGCCTTTGCGCTGGTCGTTCATATCGCTTCACCGGAAAAAATTACCGCCATTCTAGGGCGAACGGGCGGATTTGTCTTGGCGGGGTGTGCCGCCTCGCAGGCGCGGGCATAATGCCGATCATGTCTTCATTGCCTGGATACCCGCATGACTCAGATCAGCGTCGAACGTAAACATTCCCTCGGCCGCGAAGCCGCCCGTGCCAAGGCCGAAAGCCTGGTCGACAAGCTCTCGCGCGAGTACGACCTCAAGGCCACCTGGAACGGCGACCGCGTGGATGTCGCGCGCAGCGGCGCCAACGGCAGCGTGCACATCGGTGACGACACCATCCGCGTCGAGCTGAAGCTGGGCATGATGCTGTCGATGATGAGCGGGACCATCAAGGGCGAGATCGAACGCGCCCTGGACAAGGCGCTGGCCTGAGGATCGGGGCTGCCCGACAGCCCTGGCCGTTCACCTTAGGGTGAGAATTCTAATTTCCCACCCTATCTTCATGCTCAAGCCCATATCCCAAGGGCAGTTCCTCCATCCACACCGAACCTGAGGTGCAGAGCATGGCCAAGTTGACCCTGAAAAAGAACCAAGACGCCCAGGACAGCACCCTGAGCGAAGTGCGCGGCTATGCGCGCAAGATCTGGCTGGCAGGCGTGGGCGCCTACGCCCGTGTCGGCCAGGAAGGTTCCGACTACTTCAAGGAGCTGGTCAAGGCCGGCGAAGTGATCGAGAAACGCAGCAAGAAAAGCCTCGACAAGAAGATCGACGCGGCCAACGGTCAGCTCGATGAGGCGGTCGATGAAGTGAGCCGCGTACGCGGCAAGGTCGAGGTCGGGCTCGACAAAATCGAGAAGGCTTTCGACGCACGGGTGGCCCGCGCCTTGAATCGCATCGGCATTCCGTCTAAACATGACGTTGAGGCGTTGTCCATCAAACTCGAACAGCTGACCGAGTTGCTCGAGCGTGTCGCGCGCAAACCATAAGGAGAGCAGGATGGCTGGCAAGAAGAACACCGAAAAAGAAGGCAGCTCCTGGATCGGCGGGATCGAGAAATACTCCCGCAAGATCTGGCTGGCAGGTCTGGGTATCTACTCGAAGGTCGACCAGGATGGTCCCAAGCTCTTCGATTCGCTGGTCAAGGATGGCGAGAAGGCCGAAAAGCAGGCGAAGAAAGACGCCGATGCCGCCAAGTCGGCCACCAGCTCCCGCGTCTCCGATGTGAAGGACCGCGCGCTGGGCAAGTGGAGCGAGCTGGAAGAAGCCTTCGACAAGCGCCTGAACAGCGCCATCTCGCGCCTGGGCGTACCGAGCCGTAACGAGATCAAGGCACTGCACCAGCAGGTCGACAGCCTGACCAAGCAGATCGAAAAGCTGACCGGCGCCTCGGTTGCCCCGGCCTCCCGTGCTGCAGCGAGCAAGACCGCTGCCAAGCCATTGGCCAGGACTGCGGCGGCGAAACCTGCTGCCAAACCGGCGGCTGCCAAGGCTGCTGCGGCCAAACCGGCTGCCAAGACCGCTGCGGCCAAACCGGCGGCCAAGCCCGCTGCCAAAGCTGCCGCTGCCAAGCCGGTCGCCAAGCCTGCGGCGAAACCAGCAGCCAAACCGGTAGCCGCCAAGCCTGCGGCCGCGAAGAAACCTGCTGTGAAGAAAGCCCCGGCCAAGCCGGCTGCGGCGAAACCGGCCGCCGCCAAGCCCGCAGCTCCGGCAGCCAGCGCGGCACCGGCAGCCAGCGCGGCAGCGCCTGGCAATACGCCGTCGGCACCGGTGAGCCCGGCTAGCCAAGGCTGATATCGCGGCTTGCGTTTCGCGGGCAAGTGGCAACGGCGGTTCGCCGCTGCTACTTGTCCGCGAATACCTCAGTGGCAACAGCGCAAGATCAGGCCCTACACGTCCAGATATTTCCCCGCCAACTGCTCCGCCGCCCTGCGCGCCGGTTCCTGCAGATGCGGTGCCACCAGCATCATCACCTGGTACACCACGATCCCCACATCGCCCTCGCGCCCCAGTACCCGCTGGTAATCCAGCGAGAACAGCAGCGTCAGCGTGATCTGCTCCACCAGTTGCCCCAGCGCCTGAGTTTCGCTCACCACCAGCCCCTGACTCTTCAGGCTGGCCAGCAATGCTGCCAGCGTGCGCTTGACTGCGGTGATGAGCCCGCGCATGCCACGCGCCAGCTTGGGCAGGCGACCGGTGAGGTTGGACAGGTCCTGGAACAGGAAGCGGTACTGGGCCATGCGCTCGACGATCAGGTGCAGGAACAGCCAGTAGTCCTCGGCGTCCAGGCGTACTTCCAGCGGCGGGTCGAGCAATGGCATCAGCTCTTCCTCGAAGCGCTCGAACAGCCCCAGCACCAGCGGCTCCTTGCCGTGGAAGTGGTAGTACAGGTTGCCCGGGCTGATGCCCAGCTCGTTGGCGATTTCCAGGGTCGAGACGTTCGGCTCGCCCTGGCGATTGAACAGTTCCAGGGCGCAGGCCAGGATGCGGTCGCGGGTCTTCATAGGCTCAGCGCGCCATCACGTAGCTGCCGGGCGCAGGCCCGAGCGGTGGATAGGTGGTGTTGCCCAGCTCGTGCCTGGGCGGCTTGAGGCTGCCCGAACGGCGGCTGATCCATTCCAGCCACTGCGGCCACCAGGAGCCTTCGCTGCGCGTGGCATCGTGGAACCAGGCGCGCGGGTCGCTGGAGAGCCGGGGGTTTTCCAGGTAATAGGCCTTGGGGTTGCCGGGCGGGTTGATGATGCTCTGGATGTGCCCGCTGTGCGACAGCACGAAACGCCGTTCGCCGCCCAGCAGCAGGGCCGAGCGGTACACCGCGTCCCAGGGGGTGATGTGGTCGTTGCTGCCGGCCACGGTGAAGCTGTCGACCGTGACTTGCTGGAGGTCGATCGGGGTGCCGCACACCTCCAGGCCGCCCGGCTGCACCAGCGGGTTGAGCTTGAAGAAATCGAGCAGCTCGCCGTGCAGCGCGGCGGGCAGGCGGGTGTTGTCGGCGTTCCAGTAGAGAATGTCGAAGGCAGGTGGCGTCTTGCCGAGCAGGTAGTTGTTGATCCAGTAGTTCCAGATCAGGTCGTTGGGCCGCATCCAGGCGAAGATCCGCGCCACTTCGGCACCGTCGAGCACACCGCGCTGGTATGAGCGGCGCTTGGAGGCCTCGATGGTCTGCTCGTCGGCGAACAGGCTGGCCGGGCTGTCGAACTGGCTGTCGAGCAAGCTCACCAGGTAGGTGGCGCTGCGCACCTTGCGCAGTTGCCCCTTGGCCTGGAGGTGGCCCTGCAGCGCGGCCATGGTCAGGCCGCCGGCGCAGGCGCCCATCAGGTTCGGGTCACGGTTGCCGCTGATGCTGCGGCAGGCGTCCAGCGCTTGCGCAAGCGCCTGTACATAGCTCGACAGGCCCCATTCGCGGTGGCTCGGGTCAGGGTTGCGCCAGCTGACCATGTACACCTGCAGGCCGTTCTTGAGCATGTACTGCACGAAGCTGTTGGTCGGGCCCAGGTCGAACACATAGAACTTGTTGATCTGCGGCGGCACCACCAGCAACGGGCGGGCGTACTGTTTCTCGCTCATCGGCCGGTACTGGATCAGCTCCAGCAGCTCGTTGCGAAAGACCACGGCGCCAGGGGTGGCGGCAAGGTTGCCGCCCACTTCGAAGGCGCGCTCGTCGACCTGGCGCGGCAGGCCGTCGTTGTGGCGCAGGTCGTCGAGCAGATGGCCCAGGCCACGCACCAGGCTCTGACCGCCGGTGTTGAGCACTTCCTTGACCGCCAGCGGATTGAGCGGTGAGTTGCTCGGCGACACCGCGTCGGTGAGCAGGTTGAACAGAAAGTGCGCGCGGGCCCGGTCGTCGTCGGCCAGCGAGCTTTCCTCGATCCACTGGCGGGTCTGCTTCTGCCAGGCCAGGTAGGCCTGCAGGCTGCGCCGGTAGAAGGGGTTCTGGCTCCAGGTCGGGTCGTTGAAGCGGGCGTCGCGCGGGTGCGGCTGGTGCGGGGTGTCGCCGAGCAGAACGCGGCCCAACTGGCCGCCCAGGCTCAGCAGGTGATGGGCGGTGTGCAGCGGGTTGCGCAAACCGATGCGGCCGACCTGGCGCAGGGTCGAGACCAGATCGCGACCGCGCAGGCCAGCGATGGCGTTCTGCACATTCATGCTCGTGGCCGGGACAGGCGTCGCCCCTTTTGCCGGTTTGTCCTTCATGGCAACAATCCCTCGTCGATCCTTGTCTGCGGTGCTGCCTTCGCGGGCAAGCCCGCTCCCATCTGCACCGGATCCGTGGGAGCGGGCTTGCCCGCGAAGGCAGCACCGCCGAGTAACTGAATGTCCTGGCGCCCGCTTACCTGCGCGCCACCGGTCGCGGATGCATGACCGCACGCTGGCGCTCTTCCTGGAGGAATTTCATGATGATCGGAGCGACGGCCTCGGCGCGGGTGATCAGAAAAAGATGGCCGTCGTCGATTATGTGTAGCTGGGCATTGGGAATCCGCCAGGCCAGCAGGCGCATGTTGATCAGCGGAATCAGCGGGTCATCGTCACCGGCCAGCACCAGGGTCGGCTGGTGGATCTTGTGCAGCCAGTGGATGCTGGTCCAGCCAAGCCCTGCGAACAGTTGCCAGTAGTAGCCGGTCTTGCCGCCGGAGCGCACCTTGGAGGCGTGGTGCAGCGCCAGGTCCGGGTCGCGGCGGAAGGCGCCGCCATAGATCATCGGCGCAATGCGGATTACGTGCGACGGCTGCACATAGCGCCGCGGGCTGGCCATCATCCAAAGCACCTTGGGTTTGCCGGGCACCATGAAGGCCCCGGCGGCGGTGGCGGCGAGCACCAGTTTCTTGCAGCGCTCGGGGTAGTCGTGGGCAAACTGCTGGGCCAGCGCCCCGCCCCAGGACACGCCGATGACATTGACCTGGCCGTAGTCCAGGTAGTCGAGCATGCGCGCGGTGAGTTTGGCCAGGCCTGGGAAGCGATAGGGATGGCGCGGCGTGGACGAGCCGCCGACACCGGGCACGTCGAAGGCGATGACTTCCAGGTCCGGGTCCAGCGCCTCGATGAACGGGAACACCAGCTCGAGGTTGGCGCCAATGCCGTTGAAGATCAGCAGTGGCGTCAGGTGCGGCTTGCCGGGGCGGACGGCGGTGCGGATGGACTGGTTGTCCAGCTCGACGGTCCTGAATACGTAGGGTTGCGACATGCGCCTGACTCTGTGGTTGATGAAGCGCCGTGGCCCGTCGGGCAGCCACGGCGGTACGGCTCAACGCTCGTGGACGTAGGTCCCGGGCGCTGCCTCGCCTGCGCTGTAGGCACGGTTGCCCAGGCGCGTCGGCGCCTTCTTCAGCTCGCCGGCGCGTTCGCCCAGCCAGGTCTGCCAGTGCAGCCACCAGGAGTCGGCATGCTTGACCGCGTTTTCCTGCCAGGCCAGCGGGTCGTCCGGGCGGTCCTCGCCAGTCATGAAGCGTGCCTTGGGGTTGCCCGGCGGGTTGAGGATGCTCTGGATGTGGCCGCTGTTGGAGAGCACGAACTCGATCTTGCCGCCGAACAGGTGCGCCGAGCGGTAGCACGACTGCCAGGGGGTGATGTGGTCGGCGGTGCCGGCGACGCTGTAGATGTCGCACTGCACCTTCTTCAGGTCGATGGCGGTGCCCGAGACCTCCAGCGCGTCGGCACGGGTCAGCGGGTTGTTCTTGAACATTTCGATCAGGTCGCCGTGGAAGGCGGCCGGCAGGCGCGTGGTGTCGTTGTTCCAGAACAGGATGTCGAAGATCGGTGGCGCATTGCCCAACAGGTAGTTGTTGACCCAGTAGTTCCAGATCAGGTCGTTGGGGCGCATCCAGGCGAATACCTTGGCCATGTCGCTGCCTTCGAGCACGCCGGCCTGGTAGGAGTGGCGCTTGGCGGCCTCGAGCGTCTGTTCGTCGACGAACAGCGCCACCTGCGTGTCGACCGTGGTGTCGAGCACGCTCACCAGCAGCGTGAGTGCATTGACCTTGGATTCGCCCAGCGCCGCGTAATGCCCCAGCAGCGCCGTGCAGGTGATGCCGCCGGAGCAGGCACCGAGCATGTTCAGGTCCTTGCTGCCGGTGATCGCCAGTACCGCGTCCACCGCTTCCTTGAGGGCGTCGATATAGGTCGACAGGCCCCATTCGCGCTGGGCTTTGGTCGGGTTGCGCCAGCTGATGATGAAGGTCTGCTGGTTGGAGCGCAGGCAGAAGCGTACCAGGCTCTTTTCCGGGCTGAGGTCGAAGACGTAGAACTTGTTGATCTGCGGCGGTACCACCAGCAGCGGGCGGCTGTGCACCTGCTCGGTGATCGGCCGGTACTGGATCAGCTCCAGCACGTCGTTGCGAAACACCACGGCGCCTTCGGTGGTGCCGAGGTTCTTGCCGACCTCGAAGGCCTCCATGTTCACCTGGCTGGGCATGCCGCCGTTGTTGACCATGTCCTTGGCGAGGTTGGACAGGCCATCGAGCAGGCTCTTGCCGCCGGTTTCGAAGAAGCGCTTGACCGCCTGCGGGTTGGCCAGGGTGTTGGTCGGCGCCATGGCCTCGGTCATCAGGTTGATGACGAACTGCCCGCGGCTGATGTCCTGGGGCGACAGGTCGCTGTCGGCGATCCAGTCGTTGAGCTCCTTGCGCCAGGCCAGGTAGGTCTGCAGGTAGCGGCGGTAGAGCGGGTTCTGGCTCCAGGCCGGGTCGTTGAAACGGCGGTCGTCGCTTTCGGGGTGCAGGGCGGATTTGCCCAGCAGCACGTTCTTCAGTTCCAGGCCGAAATGCGCCACGTGCTTGGCACTGTGCAGCGGCTGACGCACCGCCTGGCGCAGAACGGTGCGCGCGGAGCTCAGCAGGTCCTTGCGACGAATGCCGATGACCGGATTCAGGCCCAGGGTGTTTTCCGAGGCCTGTTTCTGCAGCTCATCGTTGTTCTTGTTACTCATCTACGACGCTCCGTTGTCCTGAGACGAGTACCGGCTGCCTGTGGCGGGTACACAGACGACCGCCCGGTACTGCTGCTCGGGTGACCAGTGATAACGAACAGATGCAGGAACTTGCCAGCCCCATTGGTTACCCGACTTTCGTGTAATGCGCAAGACAGCCAGTCATTGGCTGTCTGTAAGTCATTCAAACAGAACGCATTAGAAAATGCGCTCTAACGAGTCGGAGCCTTGACCTAGAGCATCAGCCGGACCACGGCCTCGGACGGGTCGCGGGATTTGCCGGCCTTGTGCAGTTCGTCGAGGTACTCGGCCCACAGCTGTTCCTGGCGCAGGCACAGTTGCTCGAGGTATTCCCAGGTGAACAGGCCGCTGTCGTGGCCGTCGTCGAAGGTCAGTTTCAGGGCGTACTGGCCAGCCGGCTCCAGGCCGCTGAGGCCGACGTTGATCTTGCCGAACTGCAGGATGGGGTTGCCGTGGCCCTGGACTTCGGCGGAGGGGGAGTGCACGCGCAGGAACTCGGCGGGCAGGTGGTAGACCTCGCCGGGGGCGTAGGTGAGTGTGAGGGTTTTCGAGGCTTTGTGCAGGTTGATGGCGGTGGGTAGGCGGGCCATGGGGGAATCTCTCGGCAGCTGATGGAACAAGCTTCCAGCTTCTGATGGAGGGATTCAAGGGCCCGTTCGCGGGCAAGCCCGCTCCCACAGGGGCACCATATACCTCGGCATTGTGGTGACCCCAGGGGAGCGGGCTTGCCCGCAGCGGTGGTATTACAGGATGTAACGCGACAGGTCTTCGTTCTGCGCCAGCTCGCCGAGGTGGCTGTTCACATAGGCGGCGTCGATGTTGATCGGCGTCTCGTCGTGCGCGCTGGCCAGGTCGCCGGCACTGAACGACACCTCTTCGAGCAGGCGCTCGAGCAGGGTATGCAGGCGACGGGCACCGATGTTCTCGGTCTTCTCGTTGACCTGGAAGGCGATCTCGGCCAGGCGCTTGATGCCCTCGTCGGCGAAGGCGATGTTCAGGCCCTCGGTCTTGAGCAGCTCGCGGTACTGTTCGGTGAGCGAGGCGTGCGGCTCCTTGAGGATGCGCTCGAAGTCCTCGGGTGTCAGGGCCTTGAGTTCGACACGGATCGGCAGGCGGCCCTGCAGTTCCGGTACCAGGTCGCTCGGCTTGCTCAGGTGGAACGCGCCGGAGGCGATGAACAGGATGTGGTCGGTCTTGACCATGCCCAACTTGGTGTTGACGGTGCAGCCCTCGATCAGCGGCAGCAGGTCGCGCTGCACACCTTCGCGGGACACATCGGCGCCGCCGACGTTGCCGCGCTTGGCCACCTTGTCGATCTCGTCGATGAACACGATGCCATGCTGCTCGACTGCTTCCAGCGCCTTGGCCTTGAGCTCTTCCTCGTTGACCAGGCGGCTCGCCTCCTCGTCACGGACCATCTTCAGCGCCTCCTTGACCTTGAGCTTGCGCGCCTTGCGCTTGCCCTTGCCCATGTTGGCGAACAGGCTCTGCAGCTGGTTGGTCATCTCTTCCATGCCGGGAGGCGCGGCGATTTCCACGCCCACGGCATCGGCGACCTCGATCTCGATTTCCTTGTCGTCCAGCTCGCCCTGGCGCAGGCGCTTGCGGAACAGCTGGCGGGTGTTGGAGTCGCCACTGGACTGCTGGGCTTCCTCGCTGAAGCTGCTGACCCGCGCCTGCGGCAGCAGGGCGTCGAGGATGCGGTCTTCGGCGGCGTCTTCGGCGCGGTGGCGCACGCGGACGATTTCCTGCTCACGCAGCATCTTCAGTGCGGCATCGGCCAGGTCGCGGATGATCGACTCGACATCACGGCCAACGTAGCCGACTTCGGTGAACTTGGTCGCTTCGACCTTGATGAACGGTGCGTTGGCCAGCTTGGCCAGGCGCCGGGCGATTTCGGTCTTGCCGACGCCGGTGGGGCCGATCATCAGGATGTTCTTGGGCGTGACTTCGGCACGCAGCTCGGCAGGCAGTTGCATGCGCCGCCAGCGGTTGCGCAGGGCAATGGCCACGGCGCGCTTGGCGTCGTCCTGGCCGATGATGTGGCGGTTGAGTTCGTGGACGATCTCGCGGGGGGTCATGGACATGGTGAATTGGGTCCTTGGGCGTGGTGACTCAGCGTGGGAAAAAGTCCCGCTGTGGGCGGGACACCAGATCAACTGATCACTCGGCCAGGTCCTGCTCCTCGATGGTCAGGTTGTGGTTGGTGAACACACAGATGTCACCGGCGATGTTCAGTGCGGTCTCGGCGATTTCACGGGCCGAGAGGTCGGTCTTGTTCAGCAGGGCGCGGGCTGCGGCCTGGGCGTAGGCGCCACCGGAGCCCATGGCGATCAGGCCGTCCTCGGGTTCGACCACGTCACCGTTGCCGGTGATGATCAGCGAGGCATCCTTGTTGGCTACGGCGAGCATGGCTTCCAGGCGGCTCAGGGAACGGTCGGTACGCCATTCCTTGGCCAGCTCGACGGCGGCACGCACCAGGTGGCCGGAGTGCTTCTGCAGTTGCGACTCGAAGCGCTCGAACAAGGTGAAGGCGTCGGCGGTGGCGCCGGCGAAGCCTGCGATGACCTCGCCGTTGTACAGGCGACGGACCTTCTTGGCGTTGCCTTTCATCACGGTGTTTCCGAGGGATACCTGGCCGTCGCCGCCCATGACGACTTTGCCGTTACGGCGGACAGAAACGATGGTGGTCAAGAGAGAGTCTCCACGCAGCGGGGCGAAAATGCCTGTTGCAGACTCATATGGGGGGAGGGGGGAAGGATTTCAACCGGGGGGGATGAATGGTTGGGGCTGGCAGGGGCTTTCATGCCGGGGCCTTCGCGGGCAAGTCGGCGTTGCGACTTGCCCGCGAAGAGGCCTGCTCAGGCCTCGTGGCAGACGTGCCCGTCGACCAGGGTGTAGCGCACCGCACCCGGCAGGCAGTGGCCGATGAACGGGCAGTTCTCGCCGCGGGAGAACCACTGCTCGCCGGCCAGGGTGGAGGCGTTCGGGTCGAACAGCACCAGGTCCGCCGCGCCGCCGACCTTCAGCTCGCCGGCTGGCAGGCGCAGCGCCTTGGCTGGGCCGCTGGACAGCCGCGCCAGCAGGGTCGGCAGGTCGAGCAGGCCGTCCTCGACCAGGGTCATGGCCAGCGGCAGCAGCAGCTCGACGCTGCTGATCCCGGCTTCGGTCGCGCCGAAGGGGGCCAGCTTGGCGTCGCGCTCGTGGGGCTGGTGGTGGCTGGAGATCGCCTGGATCACCCCCGACTTCACCGCCTCGCGCAGTCCGTCGCGGTCAGCCGGTGTGCGCAGCGGTGGCTGCACGTGATACAGGCTGGAGAAATCGCGCAGCGCCTCGTCGGTGAGGATCAGCTGGTACAGTGCCACATCGGCGGTGACCGGCAGCCCCAGTTGCTGGGCCTGGGCGATCAGCCGGGCGCCGCGGGCGCTGGTGATCTGGGTGAAGTGCGCGCGCACGCCGGTCTGTTCGACCAGCAGCAGGTTGCGCGCCAAGGCTACCGTCTCGGCGGTTTCCGGGATGCCCGGCAGGCCGAGGAAACTGGCCATCGCGCCTTCGTGGGCAAGGCCGCCGGCCGACAGGTCGCGGTCCTGGGAATGGAACACCACGGTCAGGTCGAAGGTGGCCGCATACTCCAGGGCGCGGGCCAGGGTACGGTTGTTGGGAATCTCCTTCAGGCCGTTGCCGAAGGCCACGCAGCCGGTGTCGCGCAGGGCCACCAGCTCGGCCAGTTGCTCGCCTTCCAGGCCCTTGGTCAGGGCGCCGATGGGGTAGACCTTGCTGTTGGCTGCCTCGCGGGCGCGGTCGAGAATCAGCTCGGCCACTGCCGAGGTGTCGAGCACCGGTTTGGTCTGCGGCGGGCAGCACAGGCTGGTGACGCCGCCGGCCACGGCCGCGCGGGTTTCGCTGGCGATGTTGCCCTTGCGGCTGTAGCCCGGCTCGCGCAGGGCGACGTCAAGGTCGACCAGGCCGGGGGCGGCAACCAGGCCGTCTGCCTGGATCGTGCGGCTGGCGCTGAAGCCGGCCGGTGCGGCGCCGATGGCGACGATGCGACCGCCGTCCAGATGCAGGTCGCTGATCTGGTCCAGGCCGCTGCCGGGATCGATGACCCGTGCGCCGATGATGCTGATGGTCACAGGGCGTTCTCCTGGTCGAGTTGACGTTGCGCGTTCTGGCCGCTCATGGCCATCGACAGCACGGCCATGCGTACTGCGATGCCGTAGGTCACCTGGTTGAGGATCACCGAGTGCTTGCCGTCGGCCACTGCCGACTCGATTTCCACGCCGCGGTTGATCGGGCCCGGGTGCATGACGATGGCGTCCGGCTTGGCACCGGCCAGGCGTGCAGTGGTCAGGCCGAACAGGCGGTAGAACTCACCCTCGCTGGGCAGCAGGCCGCCGGCCATGCGCTCGCGCTGCAGGCGCAGCATGATCACCACGTCGACGTCTTTCAGGCCTTCGGCCAGGTCGGTGTAGACCTTGACTCCGTATTGCTCGATGCCGATCGGGATCAGGGTCTTGGGGCCGATCACCCGGATGTCCGGGCAACCCAGGGCCTTGAGTGCGAGCATGTCGGAGCGGGCCACCCGCGAATGCAGGATATCGCCGACGATCGCCACAGAAAGATTCTCGAAGCTGCCCTTGTGCCGACGGATGGTCAGCATGTCGAGCATGCCCTGGGTCGGGTGGGCGTGGCGGCCGTCACCGCCGTTGATCACCGCAACCTCGGGGCACACGTGTTCGGCGATGAAGTGCGCGGCGCCGGAGTCGGAGTGGCGCACGACGAACATGTCGGCAGCCATGGCTTCCAGGTTGCGCAAGGTGTCGAACAGGGTTTCGCCCTTGCTGGTCGAGGAGGTCGACACGTTCAGGCTGATGACGTCGGCCGACAGGCGCTGGGCGGCCAGTTCGAAGGTGGTGCGGGTGCGGGTGGAGTTCTCGAAGAACACGTTGCACACGGTCTTGCCGCGCAGCAACGGGACCTTCTTCACGGCCCGGGCGCCGACTTCGAGGAAGGAGTCGGCGGTGTCGAGGATCTCGGTGAGCAGTTCGCGGGGCAAACCGTCGAGCGAGAGGAAATGGCGTAGCTGGCCCTGGTCGTTGAGCTGCAGCGGGCGCTTGGCGTCGAATGGCGTCATCGCGGGGGACTCTTAAAGGGCGGATGCGGGGGCGAGGTCCTGGCGCTCGAGGGCGAGCGGGGCGGGTCCGGTCAATTTTACCCGTTCATGGGCCGCCAGGGACAGCGTTGCACCAAGCACATTCGGACGGATCGGCAATTCGCCGGCATCCAGGTCGAGCAGGCAGACCAGGGTCACGCTGGCCGGGCGGCCGTAGTCGAACAGCTCGTTGAGCGCGGCGCGAATGGTCCGACCGCTCATCAGTACGTCATCCACCAGCACCAGGTGCTGGCCTTCGATCTCGAACGGCAGCTCGGACGGGCGAACCTGCGGGTGCAGGCCGTTCTGGCTGAAGTCGTCGCGGTAGAACGACACGTCGAGGGTGCCAAGCGGGCTGTCGTCGCCGAGCGCCTGCTGCAGGGCCTGGGCGACCCACACGCCACCGGTGCGGATGCCGATGAAGCGTGGCTCGGTGATGGCGCGGCGCGCCAGGTGGGCGCGAAGGTCGACGGCCATCTGCCGGATCAGGTCGGCGGGATTGGGTAGGCTCATTGCGTGCTCCTTGGGGCGCCGGGATCGCCGGCGGCAAAGCGGGTGGTCAGGTATTGGCCTCCAGCCAGCCCTGCAGCAACAGGGCTGCGGCGATGGCGTCGACCGGATTGTCGCGGTAGCTGCCATGACGCGTGCCACGGGCCATCTGCTCGCCCTTGGCCTCGAAGGTGGTCAGGCGTTCGTCGTGGGTGTGCACGGGCAGGTTGTAGCGCCCGTTCAGGCGACGGGCGAACTTCTCGGCGCGCTCGCTCATTTCGCTGGGCGTGCCGTCCATGTTCAGCGGCAGGCCGACGACGATGGCGTCGGGTTTCCATTCCTTTATCAGCTTTTCGACCTGGTTCCAGTCCGGCACGCCGTTCTGCGCCTTGAGCGTGCACAGCTCGCGGGCCTGGCCGGTGATGACCTGGCCCACGGCCACGCCGATCTGGCGGGTGCCGTAGTCGAAGCCCAGCAGCAGGCGGAGCTCGGCCATCAGGCGTGCCCTGCCTGGCTGGTCAGCAGGCTGAGGTTGATGCCCAGGCTCTGGGCGGCGGCCTGCAGGCGCTGCTCGCAGGCCAGGCCGAACAGAATCTGCGGGTCGAACGGGCAGTTGAGCCAGGCGTTGTCGGCCAGTTCCGCCTCGAGCTGACCCGCTTCCCAGCCGGCGTAGCCCAGGGTGATCAGGCTCTGCTTGGGGCCGACGCCTTCGGCGATGGCGAACAGCACGTCCTGCGAGGTCGACAGCGACAGGCCCTGCAGCTCGACGGTGGCCTGGTAGCTGCATTCCGGGCTGTGCAGCACGAAGCCGCGATCGGTCTGCACCGGGCCACCCTGGTAGATCGGGATCTGCAGGGTGCTGGCCGGTGGCTCCTCATCCGGGCGCAACTGCTCGAGGATGTCGGCCAGGTTCAGCTCCTGCGGGCGATTGACCACCAGGCCCATGGCGCCGTTGGCGTTATGCTCGACGATGTAGGTGAGGGTCTGGGCAAAGTTCGGATCGGCCATGTGCGGCATGGCGATCAGGAACTGGTGCTTGAGGTAGCTCGGCGTGAGGGTTTTCATGAGGGGTAGTGTGGCGTCAGGTGGCGAGGCTGACAAGCTGGCTGTGCTGTGTCCGTACCGGCCTCATTGCGGCACAGCCCGCACCGATCAATTGCTCGACAACCGGTCACCCCTGGCGAAGCGCCAGGTGCGGATGATCTCCAGCCGGTCGAATTCGGCCAGGTCGCCGGTGAACGGCGCGAAAGGCGCCGCCAGGCGCACGATGCGCTGCGCCGCCTGGTCCAGCACAGGCTGCCCGGACGACTCGAGCACCAGCACCTCGTACAGCGAGCCGTCGCGGTTGATCGACACCATCATTCGCAAGCTGCCGTACATCTGCTGGCGTCGGGCTTCCTCGGGGTAGTTGAGGTTGCCGATGCGCTCGACCTTCTTGCGCCATTCTTCCTTGTACCAGGCGCCCTTGTCGCGCATGGTCGAGGCGGCGTTGAGGCGGTGGATGCGCGGACGCTTGGCATACAGCTGCTGTTCGTTGGACAGTTCGGCTTCCAGGCTGGCGATCTGGCTCGACAGCTGCGAGCTGTCGAAATCCGGCACGGCCGCTGGTGGCTTGGGCTGGGGTTTGCTTTCCTTCGGAGCGGTCTCGGCCTTCTGCGGCTTCGGCGCCTTGGTGGTCACCACCGATTTGGTCGGCGCCGGTGGCGTTTCCGCTCGTGCGGCCGGAGGCGGGGTGATCTTGTTGACCTTGCTGTCCTGGAAGGGCGCCACCTCGGTGGTGGTAGGCACGGCCTTCTTGTCCAGCGTACCGCTGCCCTGCTGATTGTCCTGGGCTTGGTAGTCGGCCTTCTCGGGCGGTTTCTCGCTCTTGAAGGTGGCCAGGGTGATGTCCATGGTCTGGCGGACTTGCGCAGGCTTGACCACGCTGAAGCCCACCCCGAGGATCAACGCGAGGTGCACCAGGGCGGCCAGGAACAGCGTGAAGCCGAGCCGGTCCACCGGGCGAACGCGCGGTGGCAGCAGGTCGTCGGGGATGTCGGCGGGCAGCGTCATCGGATATCCAGCAACCGCAGTGGGGCAGCAGGTCGAGTGAAAAGGACCGGCATCATACCCCACTCCGGGGTTTTGCTCTGCGTCGGCGGTCAGCGCGCCTGGAGCTGGCGATCAATGGCGTCCATCAGTTGGCCGCCGATGTCGGTGTTGTAGGCTGCATCGATCTCGCGGATGCAGGTCGGGCTGGTGACGTTGATCTCGGTGAGCGAGTCGCCGATCACGTCCAGGCCGACGAACAGCAGGCCCTTCTCGCGCAGGGTCGGGCCGACCTGGGCGGCGATCCAGCGATCGCGCTCGGTCAGCGGGCGGGCCTCGCCACGACCGCCGGCCGCCAGGTTGCCACGGGTCTCGCCGCTGGCCGGGATGCGCGCCAGGCAGTAGGGCACGGGGTCGCCGTCGATCATCAGGATGCGCTTGTCGCCATCGACGATCTGCGGCAGGTAGGCCTGCGCCATGATCTGCTGGTGGCCGTGCTGGGTCAGGGTTTCGAGAATCACCGAGAGGTTCGGGTCGCCCTGGCGGTGACGGAACACCGACGCGCCGCCCATGCCGTCCAGCGGCTTGAGGATCACGTCGCCATGGGTGGCGGCGAATTCACGCAGGATGTCGGCGCGGCGGCTGACCAGGGTCGGCGCCATGCACTGGGGGAACTGGGTGGCGAACAGCTTCTCGTTGCAGTCGCGCAGGCTCTGCGGCTTGTTGACGATCAGCGCGCCCTCGCGCTCGGCCTGTTCGAGCAGGTAGGTGCTGTAGACGAACTCCATGTCGAAGGGCGGATCCTTGCGCATCAGGATCACGTCCAGCTCGCCCAGGGCACCGTCCTGCTCCTCGCCCAGCTCGAACCAGCGCGCCGGATCGGCGAACACCTTCAGCGGACGCATCCTGGCACGGGCCTGGCCTGCACCCAGGTAGAGGTCGCGCTGTTCCATGTAGAACAGGCTCCAGCCGCGTGCCTGTGCTGCCAGCAACATGGCCAGCGAACTGTCCTTCTTGTAGGAAATGGACGCGATGGGGTCCATGACAATCCCGAGGCGAACGCTCATGGGGTAAATCCTCTTGACGGCGGGTGGCCGCGATGGCACGAAAGAAAAGTGGCTCAGGGTGGCGCCGGGAACGCGGCGGGTCAAGGGGGGAGGCAGATGGAATGCCCACCCGGACTGTGTTAAAAATGCCAGTCAGAGCGCTGTACAACCGATCATCCGGGCCGCTTCGCGCGCCCACCCGGGCACCGACCGCATCGGCCCCCGAACTACACGCCTGACTCGGCGATGGTGACGCATTTCATGGAACAACCCCTGAAGGTGATGGTGATCGACGATTCCCGCACCATCCGGCGCACCGCCCAGATGCTGCTGGGCGAGGTGGGGTGCGAGGTGATCACCGCCAGCGACGGTTTCGATGCCCTGGCCAAGATCGTCGATCACAAGCCACGCATCATCTTCGTCGATGTGCTGATGCCGCGTCTGGACGGTTACCAGACCTGCGCGGTGATCAAGCAGAACGCCGCATTCAGGGACACCCCGGTGATCCTGCTGTCGTCGCGCGACGGCCTGTTCGACAAGGCCCGCGGGCGAGTGGTCGGTTCCGACCAGTTCCTCACCAAACCGTTCAGCAAGGAAGAACTGCTCGAGGCGATCCGTGTCCACGTGCCCGGATTCGCCACGCAGGCACAACACGCACCCTGACCGCGCCCGCCCTGGCGCGGCCTTCATTTTCCTGATGGGGAAACCGCATGGCCCGAGTTCTGATTGTCGACGACTCGCCGACAGAGATGTACCGATTGACCGAATGGCTGGAAAAGCACGGCCACCAGGTGCTCAAGGCCAACAACGGTGCCGATGGCGTGGCCCTGGCGCGCCAGGAAAAACCCGACGCCGTGCTGATGGACATCGTCATGCCCGGCATGAACGGTTTCCAGGCCACCCGCCAGCTCAGCAAGGACCCTGAAACCAGCGCCATTCCCGTGATCGTGGTCACCACCAAGGACCAGGAAACCGACCGTATCTGGGCCACGCGCCAGGGCGCCCGCGATTTCCTGACCAAGCCGGTGGAAGAGGACGCGCTGATCGCCAAGCTCAAAGAGGTGCTGGGCGCTTGACCACCCGCCCCCAGGGCGCGTCGCTGACCGCCTTCGAGCTGTTGCTGGATATCGACCGGCGCTGCCGCCTGCTGGTGGCCGATCAACCGCTGCAGGACACACGGCTGCAACAATGGAGCGGTATCGGTTTTCGCATTGCCGGGCAGTGGTTCGTCGCGCCCATGGGCGAAGTGGCCGAGGTGCTGCGCGAGCCGCGCAGCAGTCGGGTGCCGGGGGTACAGCCCTGGGTGCGCGGCGTGGCCAACCTGCGTGGGCGGTTGTTGCCGGTGATGGACCTGTCGGCGTTCTTCGGCCTTGGGCCGGCGGCGTCCGGCAAGCAGCGGCGGGTGCTGGTGCTCGATCACGAAGACCTCTTCGTCGGCCTGCTGGTCGACGAAGTGGTCGGCCTGCAGCACTTCACCCTCAGCAGCCTGGAGCTGTCGCCGCCGCAACCGCTGATCCGCGCCGCGGCCCGTTTCGTCCAGGGGCATTTTCCGCGTGAGCGCAACTGGGCGATCTTCAGCCCCTTCGCCCTGGCCCAGGCGCCGGGCTTTCTCGATGTGGCGTTGTAGAGGACCCCGCGACAGTGAACCCTTCGACCTTGAACAAACCCGCCCCGACCGTCGTTCCCGAAGCGGTGGCCCAGCGCCCGCGCAGCACGGCCCAGATCACCGTGCTGTTCGTGGTGCTGATCCTGTCGATCGTCCTGCTGTTCGCCAACTTCGCCTACCTCAATACCCAGTCCAACCACGACAAGCAGTACATCGGCCACGCCGGCGAGTTGCGCGTGCTGTCGCAGCGCATCGCCAAGAACGCCACCGAGGCGGCGGCGGGCAAGGCCCTGGCCTTCAGGCTGCTGTCCGATGCGCGCAACGACTTCGAGCGCCGCTGGAAGTACCTGCGCGAAGGTGACAAGGCCACCGGCCTGCCGCCTGCACCGGCCACGGTGCGCGACGAGATGGACGCGGTGCGCCAGGACTGGGAGAACCTGCGCCGCAACACCGACACCATCCTGGCCAGCGAGCAGACCGTGCTGTCGCTGCACCAGGTGGCGGCGACCCTGGCCGAGACCGTGCCGCAACTGCAGGTCGAATACGAGAAGGTCGTGGAAATCCTCCTGCAGAGCGGCGCGCCGGCCAGCCAGGTGGCCGTGGCCCAGCGTCAGCTGCTGCTGGCCGAGCGGATTCTCGGCTCGGTCAACACCGTGCTGGCCGGGGACGACAGCTCGGTGCAGGCCGCCGATACCTTCGGTCGCGATGCCAGCCGCTTCGGCCAGGTGCTCGAGGGCATGCTGGGCGGCAATCCGGCGATCCAGGTTACCCGCGTCGAAGACCCGGACGCCCGCGCGCGCCTGGCCGAGATCGCCGAGCTGTTCCAGTTCGTCTCCGGCTCGGTCGATGAAATCCTCGAGACTTCGCCGGAGCTGCAGCGCGTACGCGAGGCGGCCAGCAACATCTTCAGCCTGTCGCAGACCCTGCTCGACGAAGCCTCGCACCTGGCCAACGGCTTCGAGAACCTTGCCGGGCGTACTCTCGACACCGTCGGCGGCTACGTGCTGGGGCTGCTGGCGCTGGCTTCGATCATCCTCATCGGCTTGGTGATGGTCCGCGCCACCAGCCGGCAGCTGCGCGATACGGCGCAGAAGAACGAGCGCAACCAGCAGGCGATCATGCGCCTGCTCGATGAAATCGAAGAACTGGCCGACGGCGACCTGACCGTCACCGTGTCGGTCACCGAAGACTTCACCGGCGCCATCGCCGACTCGATCAACTTCTCGGTCGACCAGTTGCGCGATCTGGTGGCGACCATCAACCACAGCGCCGAGCAGGTCGCCGCCGCCGTGCAGGACACCCAGAACACCGCGCGCCAGCTGGCCAAGGCCTCGGAGCACCAGGCCGAGCAGATCAGCGAGGCTTCGGTGGCGGTGGGTGACATGGTCGAGTCGATCGACCGTGTTTCGGCCCACGCCTATGAGTCGGCCAAGGTCGCCGAGCGCTCGGTGGCCATTGCCAACAAGGGCAACGAGGTGGTGCACAACACCATCCACGGCATGGACAACATCCGCGAGCAGATTCAGGACACCGCCAAGCGCATCAAGCGCCTGGGCGAATCCTCCCAGGAGATCGGCGATATCGTCAGCCTGATCGACGACATTGCCGAGCAGACCAACATCCTGGCACTCAATGCCGCGATCCAGGCTTCGCTGGCGGGTGAGGCCGGGCGAGGTTTCGCCGTGGTCGCCGACGAGGTGCAGCGCCTGGCCGAGCGCTCGTCGTCCGCCACCCGGCAGATCGAGGCGCTGGTGCGCACGATCCAGGCCGACACCAACGAAGCGGTGATCTCCATGGAACAGACCACTGCCGAGGTGGTGCGCGGTGCGCGTCTTGCACAGGACGCCGGTGTGGCTTTGGCCGAGATCGAGGGCGTTTCGCAGAACCTGGCCGAGCTGATCCACAGCATTTCCGATGCGGCGCAGTTGCAGACCTCGTCCGCCGGGCAGATTTCCCACACCATGGCCGTGATCCAGCAGATCACCGCGCAGACCTCCGCCGGCTCCGGCGCCACCGCCGACAGCATCCGCCACTTGGCGAAGATGGCCAGCGAGATGCGCCGCTCGGTGTCGGGCTTCACCTTGCCGGCCCCGGCCGAGCGGCGCTGAGGAGTTGGCGATGGCCGTCACGGCAATGAGCCCCGAACGTCACGACACCGTGGCCCTGAGCTGGACCAAGGCGGCCATTGCCGACTGCCTGGGCCAGGCACGCCAGGCGCTGGAGCGCTTTTCCAGCGAACCGGACGACCCGGCATTGCTGGGGTTCTTCGTCGATAACCTGCATCAGGTCCAGGGCTGCCTGACCCTGCTCGAGCTCAAGGGGGCAGCGCGCCTGGCCGAGGAGCTTGAGCTGCTCGGGCGGGCGATCTTCGACGGCCAGGTCAGCCCGCGTGGCGACTGCCTGGGAGCGCTGTTCCGCGGCCTCGAGCAATTGCCGCCCTATCTCGAGCGCTTACGCGGCGCCCGCCACGACCTGCCGCTGGTGGTGTTGCCACTGCTCAACCAGCTGCGCCTGTGCCGCGCTGCAGAGCCCCTGGCCCACGACAGCCTGATGGGCGAAGCGGCGCAGCGCCTGGCCGGCGCCAACGACCTGGCCAACCTCGACCTGTCGCTGGGCAACTGGCGCGACCAGTTGCAGGCCGGTCAGGGTCGCGATGCCCTGCGTTCGGTGATCACCGCCCTGTGCGACGACCTGGTGCGGATCAAGGAGCGGCTCGACCAGTTCGTGCGCGGCGATCGCGAACAGAGCGAGCAGCTCGATGTGCTGGTGGCGCCGCTGCGTCATGTCGCCGATACCTTGGCCGTGCTGGGCTTCCAGCAGCCGCGCCGGGTCATCATCGACCAGGTGCTTGCCTTGC
This sequence comes from Pseudomonas sp. FA117, assembly GCF_057370475.1. NCBI lineage: Bacteria > Pseudomonadati > Pseudomonadota > Gammaproteobacteria > Pseudomonadales > Pseudomonadaceae > Pseudomonas > Pseudomonas sp. FA117. Next base: position 5,368,130 of record NZ_CM170675.1, on the reverse strand, counting down.
AGGCCCTGGCCGGCGGTGAGCGGGCAATCGACGATGCCGTGTTGATGGATGTCGCCGGTGCCCTGCTGTACGTCGAGGCGACGCTCAACGGCATGGTCGGTGGCCTCGCCGAGGGCCTGGACAGCGGCATGCCTGGTTCGGATGTGACCGAGGTTCGCCAGCGTGTGTTCGAAGAGTCGCTGTCGGTGTTGCAGCAAGCCAAGGACCTGATCGGCGATTGCCTGGAGTCCGGCTGGCCGCGTCAGCGCCTGCAGCCATTGCCCGGCCTGTTGCAACAGGTGCGCGGGGCGCTGGCGATGCTGATGCTGCCGGCGGCGTCCGAGGTGTTCGGCGTGGCTGGCGACTATGTGCAGGGCTGGCTGTCGCACCTTGAACAGGAACCACCCGAGCAGGAACTGACCCACCTGGCCGAGGCCCTCAGTGCGGTGGAGTGCTACCTGCAATGGCGTGTCGCCGACCCGCTGGCCGATGCCCAGCGCTTCCTCGACATGGCCTGCGCGAGCCTGGCTGCGCTGGGGCTGCGTTGCAGCCATGAACAGCAACCGGTGATTTCGCCGGCACTGGATGACGGCATCGACGACGAGCTGCGTGAAGTCTTCCTCGAAGAGACTGGCGAGCTGTTGCCGGAGATCGAGCGCCAGTGGTTGCGCTGGCGTGCCGACAACCAGCAGCGCGGAGCGTTGATCGAGCTGCGCCGCGCCTTGCACACGCTCAAGGGCAGCGGCCGCATGGTGCACGCCGATGCCGTGGCCGAACTGGCCTGGGGCGCGGAACACCTGCTCAATCGGGTCCTCGAAGGGCGCATCGTCCTCAGCGGCGAGGGTGCCGTGGCCTTGCAGCAAGCCTTCGTGCACCTGCCCGACCTGCTCGCCGACTTCGCCGCCGGCCAGATGCCCCGGCTGGCCGATGTCGAGCAGCTCAGCGGCCACCTGCATGCGCTGGCGGTCAACGACAACGGCCCGACCCGCGACAGTGACGGGCTCGACCCGCACCTGCTGGAGATCTTCCGCAACGAGGCCCAAGGGCACCTGGCCAGCCTCGACGCTTTCCTCGAGGCCGCCGCTGGCCAGGACACGCCGGTCAGCGACAGCCTGCAGCGCGCGCTGCACACCCTCAAAGGCAGCGCGGCCATGGCCGGGGTCATGCCGATCGCCGAACTGGCCACCGCCTTCGACCGTCTGGCGCGTGAATACAAGGCGCACCAGCTGCTGCTGGAAGTGGCCGATATCGAATGGCTGGAGGCAGCGCGCAGCCTGTTCCACCTGGGGCTGGCACAACTCGAGCGCGCACCGCTGGCACCGATTCCCGGCGCAGCGGCGCTGATCGAGCAGGTCGGCGAAGCGGTGGATGCCCGGCTTTCGGTGTTGCAGAGCGATCCGCAGCACTCCCGGCGCAGCCGCCGCGATCCGCAACTGATCGCCAGCTTCCTGGTCCAGGCCATGGACATCCTGCTCGATGCCGAGTCCCTGCTGTCGCGCTGGCAGGAGCAACCCCGCGGGCGCCAGGAGCTCGAGACCCTGCTGGATGAGCTGACTACCCTGGCCCACGGCGCGCACCTGGCCGACTTCTGGCAGATGGACGAACTCTGCGAAGCACTGCTCGACCTGTACGGGGCGGTGGAGGAAGGCAGCCTGGTCGCCGACGGGCGTTTCTTCGCCCAGGCGCGGCAAGCCCACGAAGCGTTGCTCGACATGCTTGATGAAATCGCTGCCGGGCAGGAAGTCACCCCCCGCAGCGACTGCCTCGACGCCCTGCGCGAGGTGCTCGACGGGGCGTTGGATCCGGCGGCGACCGGGCTGGTCGGCGAGCAGGGTGTGACGCCGCTGGCGGCCGCCCTGGACCTGCCCGAACCTGAGGTGGTGCAGCTGTTCCTCGAAGAGGCGGGCGATATTCTCGACAGCGCCGGCCAGGCCCTGCGCCAGTGGTGGCAGGAGCCGGAGGCGCTGTCGGCGCTGTCTGCGCTGCAACAGGACGTGCAGACGCTGCGCGGCGGGGCGCAAATGGCGGCGATCGGTCCCATCGAGGTGCTGGCGCAGGAGTTGGCACTGCTCTACGAGAGCCTGGTGGACCGTCGGCTCGCCGCCAGCGGTGCGTTGTTCGATTTGCTGCAGCGCAGCCACGCGGCCTTGGGCCAGATGCTCGAAAGCCTGCGCCAGGGCCAGGTGCCGGCTTCGGCAGTGGGACTGCTGGGTGAGTTGCGCGAGTTCCGCCATGCGCCTGCGCCTGCCGTGCCCGGCGAGCTTGCGGTCGACGGCGATGAAGCGCCGGGCGACAAGGAGCTGCTGGAAGTCTTCCTCGAAGAAAGCTCCGACATCGTCGAAAGTGCGGGGGCGGCGTTGGCGCGCTGGCAAGCCGACCCACGCAGCAGTGTCGAGGTGGAAAACCTGCTGCGCGACCTGCACACCCTCAAGGGCGGCGCGCGCATGGTCGAGATCGCCGCCATCGGCGATCTCGCCCACGAGCTGGAATTCCTTTACGAACTGCTCGCTGCCGGCCGCTTGCCGCCGACTCCTGCGCTGTTCAGCCTGCTGCAGAACTGCCACGACCGTCTTGCCCACATGCTCGACGCCGTGCGCCTGGGCCAGCCGCTGCATGCGGCGACGGCGCTGATCGACTATATCCGCAATTTCTCCAGCGCCGCCCTGACCGACAGCGCTGCAGGCCAGGCCCAGGTGGAGGCTGCACCGGCCGAGACACCCGCTGCTGCGCCGGAGCGCACCCCGGGTGACATGGTCAAGGTCGACGCCGAGCTGCTCGACGACCTGGGCAACCTGGCCAGTGAGCACGCGATCATCCGCGGGCGTATCGAACAGCAGGTCAACGACGCGCAATTCGCCCTGAGCGAAATGGAAACCACCCTGGAGCGCATGCGCGACCAGTTGCTGCGCCTGGACAACGAGACCCAGGGGCGGATGTCCAGCCGCTGGCAGGCCGAGGGCGATGCCTACGACGATTTCGACCCGCTGGAAATGGATCGCCACTCGCAATTGCAGCAACTGTCGCGGGCGCTGTTCGAGTCCGCCTCGGACCTGCTCGACCTCAAGGAGACCCTGACCCTGCGCGCCCAGGAGGCGCATGGCCTGCTGCAGCAGCAGGCGCGGGTCAACAGCCAGTTGCAGGAGGGCCTGACCGCCACCCTGATGGTGCCCTTCGAGCGCCTGGTGCCGCGTTTGCAGCGTGTGGTGCGGCAGGTGGCGAGCGAGTTGGGCAAGCAGGTCGAGCTGGTGGTCGGTAACGCCGAGGGCGAACTGGACCGCAGCGTCCTCGAACGCATGGTCGCGCCGCTGGAGCACATGCTGCGCAACGCCGTCGACCACGGCCTGGAGCCACGCGAGGCGCGCCTGGCGGCGGGCAAGCCGGAGCAGGGCACCATCCACCTGAACCTGCTTCACGAAGGCGCCGACATCGTCATCGAGATGAGCGACGACGGCGCCGGGGTGCCGCTGGAGGCGGTGCGCAAGAAGGCCATCAAGCGCGGCCTGCTGGCGCCGCAGGCGCAGCTCAGCGATCACGAGATCCTGCAGTTCATCCTGCGACCGGGCTTTTCAACGGCAGAGAAGATCACCCAGATCTCCGGTCGTGGCCTGGGCATGGATGTGGTGCATGAGGAGGTCAAGCAGCTGGGCGGCTCGATGAGCATCGAGTCCAGCCCCGGCAAGGGCGCGCGCTTCCTGATCCGCCTGCCGTTCACGGTGTCGCTCAACCGGGCGCTGATGGTGCATCTGGGCGAGGAGCAGTATGCGATTCCGCTCAACACCATCGAAGGCATCGTCCGCGTACCGCCGGCGGAGCTCGAGGCCTGCTACCAGCTGGACCCGCCGCGCTATCGCTACGCCGGCCACGAATACGACCTGCGTTACCTGGGCGAGCTGCTGCAGGATGTCGCCCGTCCAAGGCTGCTGGGGCAGAGCCTGCCATTGCCGGTGCTGCTGGTGCATGCCCAGGAGCAGTCGTTCGCGATCCAGGCCGATGGCCTGTCGCCGAGCCGCGAGATCGTGGTCAAGAGCCTCGGGCCGCAGTTCGCCGCAGTACCGGGGCTGTCGGGCGCGACCTTGCTCGGTGATGGGCGGGTGGTGCTGATTCTCGATCTGCTCGGCCAGTTGCGCGGCCAGCAGCGTCGTCTGGCGCGGTTGCCGGTGGCCGAAGGCGAGCGGCGCCAGCTGTTCGGCCCGGCGCCGCGACGCCCGCTGCTGGTGATGGTGGTGGACGACTCGGTCACCGTGCGCAAGGTCACCAGCCGCCTTCTGGAGCGCCACGGCATGAGCGTGCTGACCGCCAAGGACGGCGTCGATGCCATGGCGCTGCTCGAGGAGCATCGCCCGGATGTGCTGCTGCTGGATATCGAGATGCCGCGCATGGACGGTTTCGAGGTGGCGACGCGCATTCGTCGCGACAGCCGCCTGCAGGCGTTGCCGATCATCATGATCACCTCGCGTACCGGGCAGAAGCACCGCGACCGGGCCATGGCCATCGGCGTCAACGACTACCTCGGCAAGCCCTACCAGGAATCGCTCCTGCTGCAGAGCATCGCCCACTGGAGCCAGTCCCATGCTTGAACATATCGCCGGTCAGCGCAGCAGCCTCACCGGCCTGTTGCTGCCCCTGGGCGACCGCACCCTGGTGCTGCCCAATGTTGCCGTCGCCGAGCTGATCGGTGAACGTGCGTTCGTCTGCGAGCGGCACGAACCGGTGTGGCACATGGGCTGGATCGACTGGCGCCAGCAGCGCCTGCCGCTGATCGGCTTCGAGGCGGCCTGCGGCGGCGAGACACCGTGCGGCGAGCGCGCGCGGATCGTCGTGCTCAACGCACTGGGCGATACCGGGCTGCGTTACCTGGCGCTGCTGCTGCAGGGCATTCCGCGCTCGTGCAAGCTCGACAGCCAGTTGAACTATGTCGACGTGCCGCTGGGGGCGCTGGAGCTGGCGGCGGTACAGGTGGGCGAGCAGGTGGCACGGGTGCCGGACCTGGCCGCGCTGGAGCGGCTGGTGCGTGACGCCGATCTGCAACCTTTGGCGCAGTAGCATGGTGCCGTTGCGGGACAAGCCTGCGATGGAGTCGCCTTTCAGGAACCCATTGATCGTGTGGAGGTCCGAGTCTGCATGTACTACGGTGAACGCTTCAATGCCTGGACCCACCTGGTCGGTGCCGTCCTGGCCTGTATCGGTGCCATCTGGCTGATCGTCGTCGCGGGCCTGCAGGGTGATCCCTGGAAGATCGTCAGCTTCTCCATCTACGGTTTCACCCTGCTGTTGCTCTACAGCATCTCCACCCTCTACCACAGCACGCGCGGCCGAGCGAAGCGGGTCATGCGCAAGCTCGATCATCTGTCCATCTACCTGCTGATCGCCGGCAGCTACACCCCCTTCTGCCTGGTCAGCCTGCGTGGTCCCTGGGGCTGGAGCCTGTTCGGCATCGTCTGGGGGCTGGCGCTGATCGGCATGCTGCAGGAGATCAAGCCGCGCTCCGAGGCGAGGATCCTGTCGATCATCATCTATGCGGTGATGGGCTGGATCGTGCTGGTGGCGGTCAAACCGCTGCTGCACAGCCTCGGCAGTGCCGGCTTCGCCTGGCTGGCGGCAGGCGGGGTGCTGTATACCGTCGGCATCATCTTCTTCGCCTTCGACAGCCGTTTCCGCCACTGGCACGGCATCTGGCACCTGTTCGTCATCGCCGGCAGCCTGATGCACTTTGTCGCGGTCTACTTCTACGTGCTCTAGAAATCGCCCCACAGCTGCTGTGCCACCGACAGCGCCACCACCGGTGCAGTCTCGGTGCGCAGCACGCGAGGGCCGAGGCGGGCGGCGTGGAAGCCGCTGCCCTTGGCCTGCTCGACTTCTGCATCGCTCAAACCACCTTCGGGGCCGATCAGGAAGGCCAGGCGTGCCGGTTTGTCATGGCTGGTCAGCGCCTCGGCCACCGGGTGCAGGACCAGCTTGAGGTCGGCATCGCTGTCTGTCAGCCATTCGGCCAGGGTCACCGGCGGGTGGATCACGGGCAGGGTGGAGCGGCCGCATTGTTCGCAGGCGCTGATCGCCACCTGGCGCCAGTGGGCCAGACGCTTGTCGGCGCGCTCGTCCTTCAGGCGCACTTCGCAGCGCTCACTGACGATCGGGGTGATCTCGTTGACGCCCAGCTCGGTGGCTTTCTGGATCGCCCAGTCCATGCGTTCGCCGCGGGACAGGCCCTGGCCGAGGTGGATGTGCAGCGGCGAGTCGGGTTGGCCGGGCAGGGCCTGGTCGAGGCTGACCCGTACGGATTTCTTGCCCACCTCGAGCAGCTGACCCAGGTATTCCTGGCCGCTGCCATCGAACAGTTGCACGGCGGCGCCGGCGGTCATGCGCAGCACACGGCCGATGTAGTGGGCCTGGGCCTCGGGGAGGTCGTGCTCGCCGAGGGCGAGGGGGGCGTCGATGAAGAAGCGGGAGAGGCGCATGGTTCAGCTCGGGGCAAAGGGTGGAAATGGACCCTGTGGGAGCGGGTTTACCCGCGAATGCGGCGGTGCGGTCACCATCGTATTCGCGGGTAAATCCGCGCTCCCACAGGGTGCGCGTCGGGCTCTGATGCTTAGCCCGGATCGCGGAAGTCGGGATGGAAGTCGGCCGGCACGGCCACGCTGACGCTGTCACGGGTAGCGATATCGATGCCTTCGCTGGCCACTTCGGCGAGGAAGTCGATCTGCTCCGGGGTGATCACGTAGGGTGGCAGGAAATACACCACGCTGCCCAGCGGGCGCAGCAGGGCACCGCGGCCCAGGGCGTGCTCGAAGACTTTCAGGCCGCGGCGTTCCTGCCACGGGTAGGCGACCTTGCCAGCCTTGTCCTTGACCATCTCGATGGCCAGGGCCATGCCGGTCTGGCGCACTTCGGCGACGTTCGGGTGATCGACCAGGTGCGCGGTGGCGCTGGCCATGCGCGCCGACAACGCCTTGTTGGCTTCGATCACCTGGTCCTGCTCGAAGATGTCCAGGGTCGCCAGTGCTGCGGCACAGGCCAGCGGGTTGCCGGTGTAGCTGTGCGAGTGGAGGAAGGCGCGCAGGGTCGGGTAGTCGTCGTAGAAGGCCTGGTACACATCGTCGGTGGTCAGGCAGGCGGCCAGCGGCAGGTAGCCACCGGTCAGGGCCTTGGACAGGCACAGGAAGTCGGGACGGATACCGGCCTGCTCGCAGGCGAACATGGTGCCGGTGCGGCCGAAGCCCACCGCGATTTCGTCGTGGATCAGGTGCACACCGTAGCGGTCGCAGGCTTCGCGCAGCAGCTTGAGGTACACCGGGTGATACATGCGCATGCCGCCAGCGCCCTGGATCAGCGGCTCGACGATGACTGCCGCGATCGTGGCGTGGTGTTCGGCCAGGGTCTGTTCCATGGCCGCGAACAGGTTGCGCGAGTGCTCTTCCCAGCTCATGCCCTCGGGGCGCAGGTAGCAATCGGGGCTGGGCACCTTGATGGTGTCGAGCAGCAGGGCCTTGTACGTCTCGGTGAACAGCGGCACGTCGCCGACCGACATCGCGGCGATGGTTTCGCCGTGGTAGCTGTTGGTCAGGGTGACGAAGCGTTTCTTGGCGCTCTGCCCCTTGTTCTGCCAGTAGTGGAAGCTCATCTTCAGCGCCACTTCGATGCACGACGAGCCGTTGTCGGCGTAGAACACCCGGTCCAGCCCGGCCGGGGTCATGGCTACCAGGCGCTCGGACAGCTCGATCACCGGCTGATGGCTGAAGCCTGCCAGGATCACGTGCTCAAGCTGGTCGACCTGGTCCTTGATGCGCTGGTTGATGCGCGGGTTGGCATGGCCGAACACGTTCACCCACCAGGAGCTGACGGCATCCAGGTAGCGCTTGCCTTCGAAATCTTCGAGCCACACCCCCTCGCCGCGGCGGATCGGGATCAGCGGCAGGCTCTCGTGGTCTTTCATCTGGGTGCAGGGGTGCCACAGGACCTTGAGGTCGCGCTGCATCCACTCTTGATTCAGGCCCATGGGCGGTCTCCTGGCGGGTATGGCTTCTAGGACGGCGTAAGCCTAAGCAAAGGCACCCACAGGAACAACCTTGGATTTCATGGTGGTTTCTGTGGCAGCGGGTTTGTCGGGGCGCCGAACCGCCGCGAAGGGCCTGCCACAGAAACCCGAAGGATTCGAAGCACTTGATGGCTCTGTGCTGGCAGGCTCCCGGCACCTGACGTATTCTTAACGCATCTCTCCCGGGGAATTCCTCCCCGCTTACATTTCGCTTCTGATCCGGAGTTCGCCGACATGGCTGCTGCTTGGGTGCGCCTGTGCGCGTTGGTATTGATTGGTGTCTCCAGCGGTGCCGCGCTGGCGAAGGACAAGACCCCCACGGCTATCGTGGTCGGCGGCGGCCTGGCTGGCCTGACCGCAGCCTACGAGTTGCAGGCCAAGGGCTGGCAGGTCACCCTGCTCGAAGCCAAGGGCGGCATGGGTGGCCGTTCCGGGCTGGCGACCAGCGAGTGGATTGGCAACAACAAGGCGCAACCGGTGCTCAACCAGTACCTGGAGCGCTTCAAGCTCGATACCCTGCCGGCGCCGGAGTTCGTGCGTACCCCAGGCTACCTGATCGACGGTGAGTACTTCAGCGCCGCCGACCTCGCCACCAAGCAGCCAGCCACCGCCGATGCGATCAAGCGCTACGAGAAGACCCTCGACGACCTGGCGCGCTCGATCGACGATCCGCTGAATCCGGCTGCGAACAGCACCTTGTTCGCCCTCGACCAGATCAACGTCTCCAACTGGCTGGACAAGCTGCAGTTGCCAGCTACCGCCCGTCAGTTGATCAACCAGCAGATCCGCACCCGCTACGATGAGCCGTCGCGCCTGTCGCTGCTGTACTTCGCCCAGCAGAGCCGGGTCTACCGCGATGTCGGCGACCGCGACCTGCGCGCGGCGCGCCTGCCGGGCGGCAGCCCGGTCCTGGCCCAGGCCTTCGTCAAGCAGCTCAAGACCATCAAGACCAGTTCGCCGGTCACCGCCATCGTCCAGGACAAGGACGGCGTCACCGTCAAGGTCGGCGCGGTCGGCTATCAGGCCGACTACCTGGTGCTGGCCGTGCCGCTGCGCGCGCTGGCCAGGATCCAGATGACCCCGGGTCTGGACAACCAGCACCTGGCGGCGCTGAAGGGCACCAACTACGGCTGGCGCGACCAGTTGCTGCTCAAGTTCAAGAATCCGGTGTGGGAGAGCCGTTCGCGCATGTCGGGCGAGATCTTCAGCAACGCCGGCCTTGGCATGCTGTGGATCGAGCCGGCGCTCAAGGGCGGGGCCAACGTGGTGATCAACTTGTCCGGTGACAATGCGCGCCTGCTGCAGGCCTTCGGTGACAAGCAGATGGTCGACCAGGTGCTGATTCGCCTGCATGCCTTCTACCCGCAGGCGCGCGGCGCCTTCACCGGGTACGAGGTCAAGCGCTACAGCACCGATGCTGGCACTGGTGGCGCCTACCTGGCCTATGGGCCGGGGCAGATCAGCAAGTACTGGCGCCTGTGGGAGCGGCCGGTGCAGCGTATAGCCTTTGCCGGCGAGCATACCGATGCCCTCTACCCAGGCACCCTGGAGGGCGCGCTGCGCAGCGGTCAGCGGGCGGCTGGGCAGGTCGAGGACCTTGCGGCGGGCAAGTCGTTCGATCCGGTGGTCAAGGCGGCGCCGGTCGCAGCAGCGGCCGGTGCTGCGGCAGTCGGTGCGGCGGCAGCGAAAGACAAGCCGGGCTTCTTCTCGCGGTTGTTCGGTGGCGACGACAAGCCTGCGGCCAAGGCCGAACCGGTGGCCAAGGCCGATGAGCCGGCACAAGCCCCAGCCCCAGCGCCGGTTGCGCCTCCTGTGCCCGCGCCGGTAGCTCCTGCTGCACCCGCCGTGGCCAAGGAAGATCCGCCCAAGGCTGCCAGCAAACCGACCCCGGCCCCGGCCAAGGCCGCTGCCAGCAAGCATGCACCGGCGCACAAGCCGGCCACCAAGCCTGCGAACAAGGCTGAGCCAACCAAGAAAGCCGCTGCCAAGGCTGATCCGGTGAAGAAGAAGCCCGCCGCCGACACCCAGGCCAAGGCGAACTGATCGGCCGGTCTCGGGCAAGCCTTGGCGACATTTCGTCGCTGCGGCTTGCCCGCGCTGGCAAGCGCAGACCTTCCGTCTAGTGTTAATGTTTTCTTAATGGGATAAATTCACAATAAGCTATCGGTTTTTCCGATAATTAAAAGCGGCTTTTTCCGCTTTATTTCGATATTTATCGCGTTATCTTGTGCACAGCTTTCACGGGGAATACGCCTACATGCAACTGCGCAATTCTGCTTCTCGCTATGGTGCGGTCAGCATCGTCCTGCACTGGGGCGTGGCGCTCGTGGTGTTCGGGTTGTTCGGCCTCGGCTTGTGGATGGTAGGTCTCGACTACTATGACCCTTGGCGCAAGGCTGGCCCCGACCTGCACAGGAGCATCGGCCTGATCCTGCTGGCCGTGATGTTGCTGCGCGTACTCTGGCGTTTCATCAGCCCACCTCCACCGGCTCCGGCCAGCCATGGGGCGTTCACCCGCCTGGCCGCTAAGCTGGGGCACCTGGCGCTGTACCTGGGGCTGTTCGCCCTGATGGTTGCCGGCTACCTGATTTCCACCGCCGACGGCGCCGGCATTTCGGTGTTCGGCCTGTTCGAAGTACCAGCACTGGTCAGCAACCTGCCCGATCAGGCGGACACTGCCGGTGTGATCCACCTTTACCTGGCCTGGGGGTTGGTGATCTTCGCCCTCCTGCATGCCCTGGCAGCCTTGAAACACCACTTCATCGACCGTGACGCGACCCTTGCTCGCATGCTGGGCCGCAAAGCTTGACTCTCAACTCAATTGCAAAGGAAGGAAGTTAGGATGTTGAAAAAGACTTTTGCCGCCCTGGCGCTCGGTACCGCACTGATTGGCGCTGGCCAGGCCATGGCCGCCGACTACAAGATCGACAAGGAAGGCCAGCACGCCTTCGTCGACTGGAAGATCAGCCACCTGGGCTATAGCTTCGTCCACGGTACCTTCCGCGATTTCGACGGTTCGTTCACCTGGGACAGCGCCAAGCCTGAAGCCAGCAAGATCAGCGTCGACCTGAAGACTGCCAGCCTGTGGTCGAACCACGCCGAGCGTGACAAGCACATCGCCAGCGCCGACTTCCTGGATGTGAAGAAATATCCGGAAGCCAAGTTCGTCTCCACGGCCGTCAAGTCCACCGGTGACAAGACCGCTGACGTGACTGGCGACCTGACCCTGCACGGCGTGACCAAACCGGTCACCTTCAAGGCCGTGTTCAATGGTGAGGGCAAGGACCCGTGGGGCGGCGAGCGCGCCGGCTTCAACGCCAAGACCACGCTGAACCTGAGCGATTTCGGCATCAAGGGTCCAGGCCCGACTGCCCAGACCCTGGATCTGGACATCAGCCTGGAAGGCGTGAAGCAGAAGTGATTCGCGTCTTCTGAACGAAAGAGGGGGCTGCCAACGCAGCCCCCTCTTTTTTTCTGTCAGCCCTTGCGGGTCAGCAGCGCCGGACGCTCGCCACGTGGGCGGCTCGGCAGGTCGTCCAGTTGCTCGGGCGTCGGGTAACGGTCGAGCTTGGATTCCTTGCGGATGATCACCGGAGCCGATTGCGACTCGCGTGGATTGCGCACGGCAGGTTCCTGGCGGCTGCTGTCCTCGCGACGGGCGCGACCCTGGTTGCCATCGCGTCGTGCGCCACCGCCACCATTGTTGTTGCGTGGGCGCTTCTCGCCTGAGCCCTGGCCACCCTGGCGCTGGCCGCCACCGCCACCACCATTGTTGCTGCGCGGCTGGCCGGAGCCACTGCGCTGGCCTTGGCCTTGGGATTGTCCGCCGTTGCCGCCCGGACGACGGTTGCGGCCCTGGCCCTTGCCGTTCTGGTAGGGGCTGACGTAGTCGGCGCGGTTACCGAAGTTGTCGACGTCATCGTCGAGGAACTCTTCCGGGTCACGGTCAGCGGGCACTTTCGGCGGGTTGCTCTGCGCCTGGCCAGCCTGCTGCTGGCGCGGCTTGCGGTTGTCGCGCGGCTTGCGCGGCTCCTGCTTCTTCTGCTGCGGCTTGTCGCCGCCAGCGTCCTTGTCGGCAGGTTTGTCGGCCGATTGCTGCTTGGCCTTGCCTTTGTCCTTGCCCTTGTCCTTGCGCCCGCCACTGCCTTCCTTGCTGCCGTCAGCACGTTGCTGCTGGTTGCGCCCACCGCGGCCGTTGTTCTGCTGGCGCTCGCGCACCTCAGGCTTTTCAGCCTCTACCTGCGAGGCATCGAAGCCCATCAGGTCGCCATCCGGGATTCTTTGCCTGGTCACCCGCTCGATGCTCTTGAGCAGCTTCTCTTCGTCCGGTGCCACCAGCGAGATGGCTTCACCGGAGCGACCGGCACGGCCGGTGCGGCCGATGCGGTGAACGTAGTCTTCCTCGACGTTGGGCAGTTCGAAGTTGACCACGTGCGGCAACTGGTCGATGTCCAGGCCACGGGCGGCGATGTCGGTGGCGACCAGCACGCGCACGCTGTTGGCCTTGAAGTCGGCCAGCGCCTTGGTACGGGCATTCTGGCTCTTGTTGCCATGGATCGCGGCAGCGGTCAGGCCGTGCTTCTCCAGGTACTCGGCCAGGCGGTTGGCGCCGTGCTTGGTACGGGTGAAGACCAGCACCTGCTCCCAGGCACCGAGGGTGATCAGGTGGGCCAGCAGCGCGCGCTTGTGGCTGGCCGGCAGGCGGTAGACGCGCTGCTCGATACGCTCGACGGTGGTGTTGGGCGGCGTGACCTCGATGCGCTCGGGGTTGTGCAGCAGCTTGTCGGCGAGGTCGGTGATGTCCTTGGAGAAGGTCGCCGAGAACAGCAGGTTCTGGCGCTTGGCCGGCAGGCGTGCCAGCACTTTCTTCACGTCGTGGATGAAGCCCATGTCGAGCATGCGGTCGGCTTCATCGAGGACGAGGATCTCGACCTTCGACAGGTCGACGCTGCCTTGGCCGGCCAGGTCGAGCAGACGGCCCGGGCAGGCGACCAGGACGTCGACGCCCTTGGCCATGGCCTGGACCTGCGGGTTCATGCCGACGCCGCCGAAGATGCAGGCGCTGACGAAGTGCAGGTCGCGGGCGTAGATCTTGAAGCTGTCGTGGACCTGGGCCGCCAGCTCGCGGGTCGGGGTCAGGACCAGTACGCGCGGCTGGCGCGGGCCATGCCGCTGGGATTTGTCGGGGTGACCACCCGGGAACAGGCGCTCGAGGATCGGCAGGGCGAAGCCGCCGGTTTTACCAGTACCTGTCTGCGCGGCGACCATCAGGTCACGGCCTTGCAACACGGCGGGAATGGCCCGCTGTTGCACCGGGGTGGGCTGGGTGTAGCCCGCAGCCTCGATAGCGCGGACAAGTGCCTCGGAGAGACCGAGGGAAGCAAAGGACATGGGCGATCCTGTTCTCGTTTGGGCTGGGCCCTGTGGGATGTTCTGCCTGGCGCGACGGGCATCGAAGGGATGCGATCGCGTCCGGTCCAGCTGGGCTTACACTGCGCATCCTGGAGGCGGCAGGCGGGCACTTGAGCGTGCGTCGCTGCTGGTCGAGATGCCTGTTGCGAGGCCGAGCGTCCGGGCGTGAGCCGGGCGGGAAGGCTCGAGTATAACAGAGCTATCGGCTTGTGCTGCGATCATGCTGCTCAACGGCGTCGAGAAAATCCCCATCGGCCGCTGCATGGCGCGCCAGGAGTTCGGCGTAGGCAGGTTCGGCCTTGAACTGGCGCAGGGTTTCGCTGAAGGCCTGCGCCAGGGCTTCACGCCCTGGTTTGCGTGCCAGGCCGAGAAACTGCGGCTGCTGGCTGATGACCAGTGGCAGTTCCTCGACACGCTGCTCCAGCCCCAATTGCCGGCTCAGGTAGCGGCCGGCGCGACGGTCGGTCACCAGCAGGTCGATGCGACCCAGCACCAGCTTGCCGAAATTGGCTTCGTGGGTCGGGGCATCTTCGCGGTGAAAGGTTGCAGCCGTACTGAACGCCCCGCCATAGCTGTACCCGGGCGAGGCACCGATGGTCAGCCCGGCGAGGTCTTCAATGCGCTGTACGCGGTGGCGCCGCGCGCTGGCCTGGAACAGCACGAAATCGACCGTCGACAAGGGCTCGTCGGCATAGATCAGGTAGGCATCGCGGCCCTCGACGCGAAAGATGTCCATCACGCCGTCGGCCTGGCCCTGCTCGACCATCGCCAGGCAGCGCTTCCAGGGCAGGAACTCCCAGTCCACCTCGATGCCCAGGCGCCTGAACACTTCGCGGGTGATCTCGTAGTCGATGCCTGCGGCACGCCCTTGCTGCTGATGGATGTAGGGCGCCCAGTCGTCACTGACCAGGCGCAGGCGCTCGGCCTGGGCCAGCGGGCTCAGGCAAGCGATCAGCAAGGCACAGGCGAAGCGGGTAAGCATGGACATGGCGCGAGGGTACGCGGTCCATCCGGGGATGGCCAGCAGGCCGGCACTCAGGCCTTGCGCGCCTCGATCAGGTGATCCTCGACGTCCTTGTGCCGGGCACCGAGCGACAATCGCAGGCCGGGCTGGCGCAGGCACTCGCGCAGTTGCTCGGCGCTCATGCCGCCGTGGCGCTGGTTGTGGTTCTCCAGGGCCTTGTCCCACCAGGCCGAGGCGCAGGCACGGTCGAATTCGTTGTCGTAGGGGTAGCAGCCGTAGAGCAACTCGCGCGCGAACTGGCGCTGGCGACCGGGCAAGGTCAGGCTCATGGCCTTGTAGCCGAGGCGGTGCAGGGCGGGTGGTCGGGGCAGGCGATCACTGACCTGGGCGATGTCGGCCAGCGCCGCTTCACCCAGCGGATCGTCGCCGTGCTTGCGCAGCCAGGCCTGGATCTTGGCGCGAAACTGCGCCTTGCGGCTCCAGTAATGGTGGATGACGTCGGTGCAGGTCGCCAGCTCCAGCTTGCGGTAAGCCGCCACCGCCAGGCAGAACTCTTCCAGGGTATAGGCCTCGCGGGCCAGGGGGTAGCACTCGTCCATCAGCGCGATGGACAGCTCCAGCGTTGCGGCGTCCTGCGAGGCAAGGCCGATGACACCGGAGTTGACCAGCGGCATCTGGCAGTCGGCCAGGCCGCGTTGTTGCAGAAGCGTCAGCAGGTTCCTGTACAGCACGCATTTCTGGTTCTCGCCGTAGCGCCCGCCAATGGCATTGCACAGCAGACTCCCAGGCCTGACCCGACGGAACAGCTCGATCGGTGATTGGCGGAAAAAGGTATCGGTATCGATCAGCACGGCCAGCGGGTGCTGTTCGAGCACCTGGCGCAGCAGCACGTGCTTGCTGCGAAAGTGATAGCCGTGCGGCTGGTTCCAGGCCGTGCGCGTGTGTTCATCGAGCAGGTGCACGGTGACCGGCAGCTTGACGTAGGGCTCGGAGTTGTCGGTATGGACCTGGATGTCCATGGCCTCACCCGGCGTCTTGCGCAGGTTGGCCAGGGCGCTGGCGATGCTGAAGCAGGCTTCCTGGTGATAGGTGGCCGGGCCGAAGGCCAGATAGACGAGTTGCGGGGTGTCAGGGTTGCACGGCTGCATCGAGGGAAACCTGGCATCAGCTTGAATGATCAAGGCTCCAATCTACGTTCGGAGCCTTGATCATTTTCTTAAGCTGTTGTTACCAAAAGGTTTCAGCGTGGCAGCTTGAGGTTGTTCCAGATCGCCAGGCTCGGCTCGGCCTGGTTCAGGGTGTAGAAGTGCAGGCCCGGTGCGCCGCCTTGCAGCAGTTCTTCGCACATTTTGCTGATCACTTCCTCGCCGAAGGCCTGGATGCTGGCGGCATCGTCGCCGTAGGCTTCCAGTTGCTTGCGGATCCAGCGTGGGATCTCGGCGCCGCAGGCGTCGGAGAAGCGTGCCAGCTTGCTGTAGTTGGTGATCGGCATGATGCCGGGTACCACGGGGATGTCCACGCCCAGCTTCCGTACACGCTCGACGAAGTAGAAATAGCTGTCGGCGTTGAAGAAGTACTGGGTGATGGCGCTGTCGGCACCGGCCTTGACCTTGTGTACGAAGTTGGCCAGGTCGTCTTCGAAACTGTGCGCTTGTGGGTGCATCTCGGGGTAGGCGGCGACTTCCAGGTGGAAGTGGTCACCGGTCTCCTGGCGGATGAACTCGACCAGGTCGCTGGCGTGGCGCAGTTCGCCACTGGCCATGCCCATGCCGGACGGCAGGTCGCCACGCAGGGCGACGATGCGCTTGATCCCGGCCGCCTTGTATTCGGCGATCAGGGCGCGCAGGTCGGCCTTGCTGTCGCCGACGCACGACAGGTGCGGGGCGGCAGGAACCTTCACCTCGTTCTCCAGCTGCAGCACGGTGTTCAGCGTGCGGTCGCGGGTCGAACCGCCAGCGCCGTAGGTGCAGGAGAAGAAGTCGGGGTTGTAGGTGGCCAGCTGACGGGCGACCGCCATGAGCTTTTCATGGCCGGCGTCGGTCTTGGTCGGGAAGAACTCGAAACTGTAGCGGCGTTCCTGGGACATCGGTCGTTCCTCTGGCAGCGGGCTTCAAGCGCCATGCTGCAAGTAGAAGCCAGATCGGTGATGGCCGATCTGGCTTGGGCGTCGTTCAAGATCCTTGCGCTGCTGCGGCGCGCAATGCGCGCCGCATGCCGCTTAGTAGCGGTAGGCGTGCGGCTTGAACGGGCCTTCGACGGTCACGCCGATGTACTCGGCCTGCTGCGGGGTCAGCTGGGTGACCACGCCGCCGAAGCCGCGGACCATTTCCAGGGCCACTTCTTCGTCGAGCTTCTTCGGCAGCACTTCCACGGTCAGGCGCTCGGCCTTCTTCGCGGCTGGCAGTTCGGCGAACTTCTGCTCGAACAGGAAGATCTGTGCCAGGAC
This sequence comes from Pseudomonas sp. FA117, assembly GCF_057370475.1. Classification (NCBI taxonomy): domain Bacteria; kingdom Pseudomonadati; phylum Pseudomonadota; class Gammaproteobacteria; order Pseudomonadales; family Pseudomonadaceae; genus Pseudomonas; species Pseudomonas sp. FA117. The sequence goes on along the minus strand of NZ_CM170675.1, from coordinate 5,351,297 downwards.
CTGGTTGGCGAACGAGCCGTCCATGATGCGGCTCGGGTGGCCGGTGGCGTTGCCCAGGTTGACCAGGCGGCCTTCGGCCAGCAGGATCAGGTAGTCGTCGTTGTGCGGATCGAAGGTGCCGGCGCCGGTGCGGTGGATCTTGTGCACCTGTGGCTTGACCTCTTCCCATGCCCAGTTCTTGCGCATGAAGGCGGTATCGATCTCGTTGTCGAAGTGGCCGATGTTGCACACCACGGCGCGCTTCTTCAGGGCCTTGAGCATGTTGGCGTCGCAGACGTTGACGTTACCGGTGGTGGTGACGATCAGGTCGATGCGGCCCAGCAGGTCGGTGTTGATGCCGGCTTCGGTCCCGGTGTTGATGCCGTCCTTGAACGGCGAGACCACTTCGAAGCCGTCCATGCACGCCTGCATGGCGCAGATCGGGTCGACTTCGGTGACCTTGACGATCATGCCTTCCTGACGCAGGGACTGGGCCGAGCCCTTGCCCACGTCACCGTAGCCGATCACCAGGGCCTGCTTGCCCGACAGCAGGTGGTCGGTGCCGCGCTTGATGGCGTCGTTGAGGCTGTGACGGCAGCCGTACTTGTTGTCGTTCTTGCTCTTGGTGACCGAGTCGTTGACGTTGACTGCCGGGACTTTCAGCTCGCCCTTGGCCAGCATGTCCAGCAGGCGGTGCACGCCGGTGGTGGTCTCTTCGGTCACGCCGTGGATCTTGTCGAGCATGGCCGGGTATTTCTTGTGCAGGATCTCGGTCAGGTCACCGCCGTCGTCCAGGACCATGTTGGCATCCCATGGCTGGCCATCCTTGAGGATGGTCTGCTCGATGCACCACTCGTATTCTTCCTCGGTTTCACCTTTCCAGGCGAACACCGGAACGCCGGCGGCGGCGATGGCTGCAGCGGCCTGGTCCTGGGTCGAGAAGATGTTGCAGGACGACCAGCGCACTTCGGCGCCCAGGGCAACGAGGGTTTCGATCAGCACGGCGGTCTGGATGGTCATGTGGATGCAGCCGATGATCTTTGCGCCCTTGAGCGGTTGCTCGGCTTGATACTTGCGGCGCAGGCCCATCAGCGCGGGCATTTCCGATTCGGCGATGATGACTTCCTTGCGGCCCCAGTCGGCCAGGGAGATGTCGGCGACCTTGAAGTCGGAAAAACCTGCAGGCGTGTTTACAGCGCTCATGAAGAGCCTCCATTCGTAGTGTGCGAATGGGCGCCGTTGTGCGTTGAGCGTCCGCAGCAGCGGACAACGCCCCATCCGAGCCTGACAGGTAGACCTGCTGCAGCGCCCCTCGGACGGGTGGCGGGATGACCACCGCAGCGGGTGGTCATTGGAAAACGGCGAGATTATAGCCGCGCCCGTGTGACACACCCAAGACTTTCTGTCGATTTATCGCGACGATAGTCGATGTTCAATGGAGGCCGACCGGCCGGTCTGCCATCATTGCTGCATGTCAGTCAGGCACGTCAGGAGTTGTAATGAATTTCCACACGCGCAAATGGGTAAAACCCGAAGACCTCAACCCCAACGGTACCCTGTTCGGCGGCAGCCTGCTGCGCTGGATCGACGAGGAAGCGGCGATCTACGCCATTGTCCAGCTGGGCAACCAGCGGGTGGTGACCAAGTACATTTCCGAGATCAACTTCGTCAGCGCTTCGCGCCAGGGCGAGATCATCGAACTGGGCATCACCGCCACCGAGTTCGGCCGCACCTCGATCACCCTGCAGTGTGAAGTGCGCAACAAGATCACCCGCAAGAGCATCCTCACCGTCGACAAGATGGTCTTCGTCAACCTCGGCGAGGATGGCCTGCCGGCCCCGCACGGGCGCACCGAGATCAAGTACATCCAGGATCAGTTCCCGGATTCGGCTGTCGAGTAAGTCGCCGCAGTTCGATTGCCGCTGCGGTCCCTTCGCGGGCAAACCTGCGAAGGGGCCGCACTGTCTTCAAGGCTCGGCGCTGACCCGGCGCACCACCTTGCCGATCGTCAGCCCCTGCACCAGGATCGACGACAGCACCACGATGTAGGTGATCGACAGCAGCAGGTCACGCTCGTCGCCCATAGGCAACGACAGCGCCAGGGCCACCGACACGCCACCGCGCAATCCACCCCAGGTCAGCACCCGCACGGTGCCGCGCGGTACTTCGCGCCAGCGGCGCAGCAGCACGATGGCCGGCGCCACGGTCAGCAGGCGCGAGGCCAGCACCGCGACCGCCAGCACGCCACCGGCCGCCAGGTGCATCCAGTTGAACGGCAGCAGCAACAGCTCCAGGCCGATCAGGGCGAAGAGCAGGGCATTGAGCATGTCGTCGATCAGCTCCCAGAAGCCGTCCATGTAGCGGCGGGTCATGTCGTTCATCGCCAGGTTGCGCCCCAGGTTGCCGATGATCAGGCCGGCTACCACCATCGCGATCGGCGCCGATACGTGCAGTTCGTAGCACATGGCCGAGCCGCCGATCACCAGCGCCAGGGTCAGCATGACCTCGACCTGGTATTGCTCGATGCCTTTGATCATGCGGTAGGTGGCGTAGCCGATCAGGCCGCCGAACACCACGCCGCCGACGGCTTCGCGGGCGAACAGGATGGCCGTGTCGGAAACGCTTGGCGTCTCGCCGAGCTGAATGATGCCCAGCAGCACGGTGAACACCACCACTGCGGTGCCGTCGTTGAACAGCGACTCACCGACGATGGTGGTCTTCAGCGGTTTGGAGGCGTTGGCGGTACGCAGTGCACCGAGCACCGCGATGGGGTCGGTCGGCGAGATCAGCGCGCCGAACAGCAGGCAGTAGATCAGCGGCACGTTCCAGCCGAACATCGCGAATACCCAGTGGGCCAGATAGCCGATCACCACGGTGGCGATCAGTACGCCGATGGTGGCGAGCAGGCCGATCGGCCAGCGGTAGCTGCGCAGGTCGCCGAGGTTGACGTGCAAGGCACCGGCGAACAGCAGGAACGACAGCATCCAGTGCATCAGCAGGTCGTTGAAGTCGATCTGGTTCATCAGGCCTTCGACCCGTTCTTCCAGGCCGGGGAAGCCGATCAGGCTCAGGCCCTGCAGGATCAGGGAGAACAGCAGGGCGGTGACCATCACGCCGATGGCTGGCGGCAGGCCGATGAAGCGGTAGTTCACGTAGGTGAGAAGGGTGGTGAGGCAGATGAACGCGGCAACTAATTCAAGCATCCTGAATCCTGTGGCAGTGGCTTCCAAGTCGTAACCCGAACGGCTCGGGTGGTTGTTTGATGACCTGGGGAGCGATTCGGGACACACCTTATGACCGGAATTCTCGAGAACGTTTCAACAGAGAGGCAAGACGCCGGGATCTGCCGACCTGTTTCCAGGACGATGCAAAACCTTGCAGGAGCGTGTCGTATATAGTTGCCAGGCCCACACCACAAGGAACCCCGCGCGTGCTGGCCACTTCCCTGGTACTGGTCGCTGCCCTGCTGCACGCGACCTGGAACACCCTCATCAAGTTCAGCGGCGAGCGCCTGCTGGTGATCGCCAGCATGGACGCCGTGGCGCTGGTATTCGCGGTCGTGGCCGTGGGGTTCGTCGAACCACCGCCGGCCGCCATCTGGCCCTGGCTGCTGGCCTCGGCGCTGGCCGAGCAGCTCTATCGCTGGCTGCTGATCCAGGCCTACCGGGTCGGTGACCTGGGGCTGGTCTATCCGCTGATGCGAGGGTTGTCGCCGCTGGTGGTGCTGGGGCTGACCCTGGCCTTCGCCGGCGAGTCGCTGAGCGAGCGGCAGATCATCGGCATCCTGCTGATCCCCTGCGGTATGGCGTGCCTGTTGTGGCAGGGCGGCGGCGGTGACCGACTGCCCTGGTCGATGCTGCCGGTGGTGGCGCTGATCGGCCTATGCATCGGCTGCTACACCTGGTTCGACGGCCAGGCGGTGCGCCTGTGGGGAAAGCCTTGGGACTACCTCGTGTGGCTGACCCTGATCAGCGCCTGGCCATTTCCACTGCTGGCAGGCATCGCCCGTCGCGCGCCGTTCGTGCTGTTCTGGCGAACCCAGTGGCGGCTCGGGCTGGCGGTGGGGCTGTGTGTGCTGCTCAGCTACGGCCTGGTGCTCTGGGCCATGCACCTGGGGTCGGTGGCCGAGGCGGCTGCGCTGCGCGAGCTGAGTGTGATTCTGGTCGTGCTGCTGGGCATGCGCTATCTCAAAGAACCTTTTGGCGGGCCGAGACTCCTAGCTTGCGGGCTGGTCCTGGCAGGCATGCTGGTGATGAAGCTCTGACCCTTTCGAACGAGGAGCCTGTCCATGACCGTTGCCCTGTGGTGCATCCTGATCGCCCTGGCATTGCCGCCGCTGTGCGCGTTGATCGCCAAGGTTGCCAGTGGCCGTTTCGGCCTGAGCGACAACCACGACCCGCGCGCCTTCCTCGACACCCTCTCGGGCCTGCCGAGGCGCGCGCATGCAGCCCAGCAGAATGGCTACGAGGCGTTCCCGGCTTTCGCTGCCGCCGTGCTGGTGGCCGATATCGTCGGCAACGCCGAGCAGGTGACCCAGGATGTGCTGGCGGTGATGTACATCACCAGCCGGCTGCTGTACATCATCTGCTATCTGGCGGACTGGGCGGCCCTGCGTTCGCTGGTGTGGTTTGCCGGGCTGGCGTTGATCGTGTCGTTCTTCGTGGTGTCCATCTGAAGCCAGCCGCTGCTCCACAGGGGCTGCCCAGCCTCATAGCACCTTCGGCACTTCGGGCAACGCAGCCCCTTTGGGCCAGAGCATCCAGATCTGGCCCTGCTGCTTCATGTTGCCGGCCAACTCCCCTGCTTCGGGGCCGGTACCCCAGAACAGGTCGGCGCGCACCTCGCCGGTGATCGCACCGCCGGTATCCTGCGCTCCTACCGGGCGCACCACTGGCGTGCCGTCCGGGCGGGTGGTCGAAAGCCACAGCAGGCTGCCCAGCGGAATCACCTTGCGATCGATGGCCACGCTGTAGCCTGCCGTCAGCGGCACGTTGAGCGAGCCGCGCGGACCTTCGTTGCTGTCCGGGCCCTTGGCGAAGAACACGTAGCTGGGGTTGCTGGCCAGCAGCTCCGGCACCCGCTGCGGATTGGCCTGGGCCCAGGCGTGGATGCTGCCCATGGTCACGTCTTCTTTCTTCAGCTGACCCTGATCCACCAGCCAGCGCCCGATCGGACGGTAGGGATGGCCGTTCTGGTCGGCGTAGCCCAGGCGCAGTTGGCGGCCGTCGTCCAGCTGTACGCGGCCCGAGCCCTGGATCTGCAGGAACTGCAGGTCCATCGGGTCGGTCAGCCAGGCCAGCACTGGCGCCTTCGCTCCGTCGCGGTAGATCACTTCGGCGGTGTCATAGGGCTTGAGCACCCGGCCTTCGACACGTCCGCGCAGGCGCTTGCCCTTGAGCTCGGGGTACAGGCCGGCCAGGTCGACGATGACCATGTCGTCAGGTGGTCCATACACCGGCACGCTGGCCTTGGCGGTGCGCGTCAGGCTGCCCGGGTAGACGGGTTCGTAGTAGCCGGTGATCAGGCCGTTGGCGTTGTTTTCAGCCGAACGCAGGCCGTACACCTGCAGGTTCTGCTGCAGGAAGCTGCGCACCTGGGCCGGGTCCGCAGGCACTGCGGCGGCGGCCGTGCAGGTGGCGGCCCACACGGCATCGCGCTTGAGCTTCTCGCAGCCATTGCGCCAGGCCTGGAAGCCTGCGACCAGATCGGTGTCGCTGACGCTCGGCAAGTCCTGCCAGCTCAGGCTGGCGTAGGTGGCGATGGCGTGCGGCTCGGGTTTGGCGCTGTCGCCACCGTTGCAACCAGCCAGCAGGGCCAGGGCCGGAAGCATCCAGGCGGCATGGCGCAGAGCAGATTTCATAAGCGGGGTCCTGTAGCGGGCGAAGATGAATATTCGCCCTTGTTTTTTGTGTGGCTATTGGTCTTTGACTGACGGGCGGCGATACTGGCCAGCCCTTCATGCAGGCCGAAGAGACCGTGATGTTCAAGCGATTGACCGTAATGCTGCTCGCCACCCTTGCCCTGACCGCCTGTGAGCGTGTCGATCCGAACTCGCCGCTGGGCCAGCGCAAGGCGATCTTCAAGCAGATGCTCAACACCAGCGAAGACCTGGGCGGCATGTTGCGTGGGCGCCTGCCGTTCGACGGGGTGAAGTTCGCCGAGGGTGCGGAGAAGCTCGATGCCCTGGCCCATGAGCCCTGGCAGCACTTCCCGCAGGTGCGTGACGAGGGCGACAGCAGTGCCCGGCCTGAAGTCTGGCAGCGCCAGGCACGTTTCCAGGACCTGGCCCGTCAGCTCGAAGGCGTCACCGCCGAGCTGGTCAGTGCCACCCGTCACCCACCCCTGGACGCCGGCGGGTTGAAGGCGCCGATGGACCGCGTCGAGGCGGCGTGCAAGGCCTGTCATACCGAGTTTCGCAATCATTGACGATCTGCAGCGCCTTTCGCAGGAGCGGTCTTGCGCGACACGAGGCCGCTCCTGCAGGGGGCGCCGGCATCAGCGCTCGAGTTCGTCGACCGCTTCCTGCAGTTCCTTCTTGGCGTCGGCGAGCTTTTCCTTGCGCTTGTTGATCTTCTCCGAATCGCCCTTCTTCATGGCCTTGTCGAGGTCCTTGGTGCGCTGGTTCACTTCATGCCGGGCGTCGAGCACCTTCTGCTCGCGCTCCTTGCGCAGGCTGCTGTCGGTGCAGTTGGCCGTGACTTCGCTCAGGGCTTTTTCCAGGCCTGCGACCTGGCCACTGTTGTTGTGCGCGCGGGCTTCGCTGAGCTGGTTTTCGATGGCGCTGCGCTTGGCGGCGCAGCCGGTCAGGCCGGGCTCGGGCTGGGCGGCCTGCAGAGGGCCGGCGGCCAGGCCGAGGGCTGCCAGCAGCGCGAGCAGGGAAACTGATTTCATGAACTAGAGCCTCTTTTCAGGGCGGGGCGGCAAAAAGGGAAATCCTGCCCTGATTTTGCCCATTTGGAAACCGCAATGAACTGATCGTCGGCAAGATGAGGAAAGTACTCACGAAAGCAGTGGGTCAGACAGACTTGCGGTAATTTCCGGAAACGAAAAAGCCCCTGTCGATCTCTCGGCAGGGGCTTGCGTCAGCACCAGTTGCTTACAGGCCGGCAGCGTCGCGCAGGGCGGCGGCGCGGTCGGTGCGCTCCCAGGTGAAGGTGGTGAAGGTGTCGTCACCGACGGTCTTCTGCTGCGGCTCGCGGCCGAAGTGACCGTAGGCGGCCGTCTCCTGGTACATCGGGTGCAGCAGGTCGAGCATGGTGGTAATGGCGTACGGACGCAGGTCGAAGCACTCGCGCACCAGTTGCACGATCTTCTCGTCCGAGACCTTGCCGGTACCGAAGGTGTTGATCGAGATGGAGGTCGGCTGGGCCACGCCGATGGCGTAGGACACCTGGATCTCGCAACGCTCGGCCAGGCCAGCGGCAACGATGTTCTTGGCCACGTAGCGGCCGGCGTAGGCGGCGGAACGGTCGACCTTGGACGGGTCCTTGCCGGAGAACGCGCCGCCACCGTGGCGAGCCATGCCGCCGTAGGAGTCGACGATGATCTTGCGACCGGTCAGGCCGCAGTCGCCCACCGGGCCACCGATGATGAAGTTGCCGGTCGGGTTGATGTGGTACTGGGTACCCTTGTGCAGCAGTTCGGCCGGCAGGGTGTGCTTGACGATCAGCTCCATCACCGCTTCCTGCAGGTCTTTCTGCGACACTTCAGGGTTGTGCTGGGTCGACAGCACCACCGCGTCGATGCCGACCACCTTGCCGTTCTCGTAGCGGCAGGTGACCTGGGACTTGGCGTCCGGGCGCAGCCAGGGCAGCAGCCTGGACTTGCGCGCTTCGGCCTGGCGCTCGACCAGGCGGTGCGAGAAGCAGATCGGCGCCGGCATCAGTACATCGGTCTCGTTGCTGGCGTAGCCGAACATCAGGCCCTGGTCGCCGGCACCCTGGTCTTCAGGCCTGGAGCGATCGACGCCCTGGGCGATGTCCACCGACTGCTTGCCGATGATGTTCATCACGGCGCAGGTGGCACCGTCGAAGCCGACGTCGGAGCTGTTGTAGCCGATGTCGATGATGACCTTGCGCACCAGGTCTTCCAGATCGACCCAGGCCGAGGTGGTGACTTCGCCGGCAATGATGGCCACACCGGTCTTGACCAGGGTTTCACAGGCAACGCGGGCGTACTTGTCCTGGGCGATGATGGCGTCGAGGACGGCATCGGAGATCTGGTCGGCGATCTTGTCCGGATGCCCTTCGGACACGGACTCGGAAGTGAAAAGGGAGTATTCGCTCATCTCGAGGGGTTCCTAAAATTTACCGATGTGTGTGTCGCCAGCGGCCCGCTGGAAATGCCGGACCTGGATCTGGAAACCGTTACGCAAGCCAACATAGAGGCTGTCCCCTGGGGTCAGCCCCGCAGCATTGGCCCAACGGGCCAGGTCGTCCTGCTCGAAGCCCAGCCAGAGGTCGCCGCAGGCGTCCCGCGCCCACCCCTGGTCATGGCTGCACAGCTCGGTGACCAGCAGGCTGCCGCCCGCTTTCACCCGTTTGGCCAGCAGGCGCAAGGCCAGGGCCGGGTCGCTGAAATGGTGCAACACCATGTTCAGCACAACGCAGTCGGCTTCCACATCCGTTGCACCCAGTGCATCGGCCAACTGCAGGTTTACATTATCCAGGCCTTCGCGTTCGCAGACCTGGCGCGCCAGCTCGAGCATGGTCGGGCTGTTGTCCATCGCCGTGACCCGGGCGAAACGCCGGGCCAGGTCGGGCAGGAAACCGCCGTCGCCGGGGCCGACTTCCAGGGCGCTGGCGCTGCTGGCGAAACTCTGCTTGTCGAGCAGGGCCAGCAGGCTTTCGCGGTATTGCGGCACACCGGCGATCAGGTCCTGCTGGGCGCGGAATTTCTCTTCGATGCGCTGGAAGAAGTCCTGGCTGGTGGCCGCGCGGCGTTGCTGCACCTGCACGATACGCGCCTGGACGTCCTGCGGCAGGGCCAGTTCGTCGATCTCCTCGAGCAGCGCGGCATGCAGGCGACCGCCATGGCGCAGGCTGTCGGGCAGGGCGCGGCGGTAGAAGATCGCGTTGCCTTCGCGGCGCGTGGCCACCAGTTCCGCCTGGGCCAGCACCTTGAGGTGGTGGCTCATGCCCGACTGGCCGATGTCGAAGATCTGCGCCAGCTCGAGCACGCCGAACGAATCGCTGGCCAGCGCCCGCAGGACATTCAGGCGCAGCGCATCGCCACTGGCCTTGCACAGGGCAGCCAGGGTATCGCTTCGCTGGGGAATGTCGTGCGCACGCAGGTTCATGGGGCGCCAGTCTAGTCAGGCATCGTTGCCCTGGCAAGGCAATATCAAAAAGTTTTGATATTGCCTGATCGATGGCCGGAGCCAGGCTTTGTAGCCGTGGGAGCGGGTTCACCCGCGAAAAGCACGGCATCGATCTCGAGTTTTTTACCCGAAGTGCCACTCAATCACAGGAAAAATCCCCGACTGCGACCATCCGTCATTGCTCCCAGGCCCCCAGTGGGCGAAAATGGCCGCCTTTTTTCGTTACACCACCTCTTCAAGCCTCAGGAGACCAGCGATGCCCAGCCGTCGTGATCGTGCCAACGCCATTCGTGCCCTCAGCATGGATGCCGTGCAAAAGGCCAACAGCGGCCATCCAGGTGCCCCCATGGGCATGGCGGATATCGCCGAAGTGCTTTGGCGCGACTATCTCAAGCACAATCCGAGCAACCCGAACTTCGCCGACCGTGACCGCTTCGTGCTGTCCAACGGCCATGGTTCGATGCTGATCTATTCGCTGCTGCACCTGACCGGCTACGACCTGTCGATCGACGACCTCAAGGCGTTCCGTCAGCTGCACAGCCGCACCCCGGGTCACCCGGAGTACGGCTACACCCCGGGTGTCGAGACCACCACCGGTCCGCTCGGCCAGGGCATCGCCAACGCCGTGGGCTTCGCCCTGGCGGAGAAAGTGCTGGCAGCCCAGTTCAACCGTGAAGGCCACCAGATCGTCGACCACAACACCTACGTGTTCCTGGGCGATGGCTGCATGATGGAAGGGATCTCCCACGAAGTCGCCTCGCTGGCCGGCACCCTGGGCCTGAACAAGCTGGTCGCCTTCTACGACGACAACGGCATCTCCATCGATGGCGAAGTCCACGGCTGGTTCACCGACAACACCCCGGCGCGTTTCGAAGCCTACAACTGGCAGGTGATCCGCAACGTCAACGGCCACGACGCCGAAGAAATCAAGATGGCGATCGAGACGGCGCGCAAGAGCGACCGTCCGACCCTCATCTGCTGCAAGACCATCATCGGCTTCGGTTCGCCGAACAAGCAGGGCAAGGAAGACTGCCACGGCGCACCGCTGGGCAACGACGAAATCGCCCTGGCGCGCAAGGAACTGAACTGGAACCACGGTCCGTTCGAAATTCCTGCCGATATCTACGCCGAGTGGGACGCCAAGGAGGCCGGTGCCAAGGCCGAAGCCGAGTGGAACCAGCGCTTCGATGCCTACGCCAAGGCCTTCCCGGAACTCGCCGCCGAGTTCAAGCGCCGCGCTGCCGGTGACCTGCCAGCCGACTTCAGCGAGAAGGCCCAGCAGTACATCAACGAAGTCGCCGCCAAGGGCGAAACCATCGCCAGCCGCAAGGCCAGCCAGAACACCCTGAACGCATTCGGCCCGCTGCTGCCCGAGTTCCTCGGCGGTTCGGCCGACCTGGCCGGCTCCAACCTGACCCTGTGGAAGGGCTGCAAGGGCGTCGAAGCCGATGACGCCAGCGGCAACTACGTGTTCTACGGCGTGCGCGAGTTCGGCATGACCGCCATCATGAACGGCGTCGCCCTGCACGGCGGCCTGGTCCCCTACGGCGCCACCTTCCTGATGTTCATGGAATACGCCCGCAATGCCGTGCGCATGTCGGCCCTGATGAAGCAGCGCGTCATCCATGTCTACACCCACGACTCCATCGGCCTGGGCGAAGACGGCCCGACCCACCAGCCGATCGAGCAGCTGACCAGCCTGCGCAGCACCCCGAACCTGGACACCTGGCGTCCGGGCGATGCGGTCGAGTCGGCCGTGGCCTGGAAAGCCGCCCTGGAGCGCAACGACGGTCCTTCGGCGCTGATCTTCTCGCGCCAGAACCTGCAGCACCAGGACCGCGACGCCCAGCAGATCGCCGACATCGCCCGTGGCGGCTACGTGCTCAAGGACTGCGCCGGCGAGCCTGAGCTGATCCTGATCGCCACCGGTTCCGAAGTGGGCCTGGCCGTGCAGGCATTCGACAAGCTCAGCGAGCAGGGCCGCAAGGTCCGCGTCGTGTCGATGCCGAGCACCAGCGTGTTCGACGCCCAGGACGCCGCGTACAAGCAATCGGTCCTGCCGCTGGAAGTCGGTGCGCGCATCGCCATCGAAGCCGCCCATGCCGACTTCTGGTACAAGTACGTCGGCCTCGAAGGCCGCGTCATCGGCATGACCACCTACGGCGAATCGGCCCCGGCCGCCGCGCTGTTCGAGGAGTTCGGCTTCACCCTGGAGAACATCCTGGGTACTGCCGAAGAGCTGCTGGAAGACTGATGCACCCGGGAGGCCTTGTGCCTCCCGCCTGATCGCGGGACAAGCCCGCTCCCACAGGGTACCGGCGTACCCTGTGGGAGCGGGCTTGCCCCGCGATGGTCGTTCAACGTACCTGCACGTGAGCATCGAATGCCCCACCCCCGTCCCTACAAGGTTGCACTCAACGGTTACGGCCGCATCGGCCGCTGTGTCTTGCGCGCGCTGTTCGAGCGAGGGGCGACGGCCGGTTTCGAGATCGTTGCGCTCAACGACCTGGCCGACCAGGCCAGCCTTGAGTACCTGACACGCTTCGACTCCACCCACGGGCGTTTTCCCGGCGAGGTGAAGGTCGACGGCGACTGTCTGCATATCAACGGCGACTGCGTGAAAGTCATGCGCAGCGCTACCCCTGAAGGCATCGACTGGGCAGCGCTGGGCATCGACCTGGTGCTGGAATGTTCCGGTGCCTACAACACCCGTGCCGACGGCCAGCGCTTTCTCGATTCCGGTGCGCCGCGCGTGCTGTTCTCGCAGCCCATGGCCAGCGAGGCGGACATCGATGCCACGGTGGTCTACGGCATCAACCAGGACTGCCTGAGCGGCGACGAACTGCTGGTCTCCAACGCTTCCTGCACCACCAACTGCGGCGTGCCGCTGCTGCGTGTGCTGGACCAGGCCTTCGGCATCGAGTACGTGCAGATCACCACCATCCACTCGGCGATGAACGACCAGCCGGTGATCGACGCCTACCACCACGAAGACCTGCGCCGCACGCGCTCGGCGTTCCAGTCGGTGATCCCGGTGTCCACCGGTCTGGCGCGCGGTATCGAGCGCCTGTTGCCGGAACTTGCCGGGCGAATCCAGGCCAAAGCGGTACGTGTGCCGACCGTCAACGTCTCGTGCCTGGACATCACCCTGCTGACCGCCCGCGACACCACTGCCGCCGAGGTCAACCGGGTGTTGCGCGAGGCCGCGCTGGACGGCCCGCTCAAGGGCCTGCTGGCCTACACCGAGTTGCCCCACGCCAGCTGTGATTTCAACCATGACCCGCATTCGGCCATCGTCGATGCCAGCCAGACCCGCGTCTCAGGCCCCCGCCTGGTGAACCTGCTGGCCTGGTTCGACAACGAATGGGGGTTCGCCAACCGTATGCTCGACGTTGCCGAACACTATCTGCACGTCGTCCACCAAACCCGCAGCAAACAGCCCTGAAGGACTGCATTCATGACCGTGTTGAAGATGACCGACCTCGACCTGCAAGGTAAGCGCGTACTGATCCGCGAAGACCTCAACGTGCCTGTGAAGGACGGTGTGGTAACCAGCGATGCGCGTATCCTGGCAGCGCTGCCGACCATCAAGCTGGCCCTGGAGAAGGGCGCGGCACTGATGGTCTGCTCGCACCTGGGCCGTCCGACCGAGGGCGAGTTCTCCCAGGAAAACAGCCTCAAGCCGGTCGCCGACTACCTGAGCAAGGCGCTGGGCCGCGAAGTCCCGCTGGTGGCCGACTACCTCGACGGCGTCGAAGTCAAGGCCGGTGACGTGGTGCTGTTCGAGAACGTGCGCTTCAACAAGGGCGAGAAGAAGAACGCCGACGAACTGGCGCAGAAGTACGCCGCCCTGTGCGACGTGTTCGTGATGGACGCCTTCGGCACTGCCCACCGTGCCGAGGGTTCCACCCACGGCGTGGCCAAGTTCGCCAAGGTTGCCGCTGCCGGCCCGCTGCTGGCGGCCGAGCTGGATGCCCTGGGCAAGGCCCTGAAGGCCCCGGCCAAGCCGATGGCGGCCATCGTCGCCGGCTCCAAGGTCTCGACCAAGCTTGACGTGCTCAACAGCCTGTCGACCGTCTGTGACCAACTGATCGTCGGCGGCGGTATCGCCAACACCTTCCTCGCCGCTGCCGGTCACCCGGTCGGCAAGTCGCTGTACGAGCCTGACCTGGTCGAGACCGCCAAGGCCATCGCCGCCAAGGTCAGCGTACCGCTGCCGGTCGATGTGGTGGTCGCCAAGGAATTCGCCGAGAGCGCCGAAGCCACCGTCAAGGCCATCGCCGACGTTGCCGCCGACGACATGATCCTCGACATCGGCCCGCAGACCGCGGCCAACTTCGCCGAGCTGCTGAAGTCGTCGAAGACCATCCTGTGGAACGGCCCGGTCGGTGTGTTCGAGTTCGACCAGTTCGGCAACGGCACCAAAGTGCTGGCCAAGGCCATCGCCGAAAGCGCCGCGTTCTCCATCGCCGGTGGTGGTGACACCCTGGCCGCCATCGACAAGTATGGCGTTGGCGCCGATATCTCCTACATTTCTACCGGTGGTGGCGCATTCCTCGAGTTCGTCGAGGGCAAGGTCCTGCCGGCCGTGGCGATCCTGGAAGAGCGGGCCAAGGCCTGATGCCGAAGGCGCCTGGCAAAGGGAGCGACCTGATGGTCAAGCAATTGCCTGTGATGGTCCTGGCTGTGCTGCTGGGCGCCTGCTCCAGCGGCATGGCGCCGGACAGCGAGCCTGCCGGCGAGCCCAAGGGCGGCTGTTACCAGTCGCAGTGGCAGGCGGAGACGGTGCCGGTGATCAACAAGCGCCTGGGGCCGGACGGCCTCGAGAAGTACGACGAAGAACACCAGCGCAAGGCGCCCGGCTGCCCTTGATCGGACAGCGGGCAACCGATGGGCTGTTTTGTGGTCTTGAACAGAAGGTCCGTGGTACGGCCTCGAAGCGAGGATATTTGATGAAAGCGCTGCTGGCCGTACTGGCCCTGGCGACCCTGGCAGGATGCTCCTTGCTGCAACCGTCGCAACCTGCCGCGACGGACAACTGGACCCGCTGGGTCTGCGACAGCCAGGCCGAAGTGCTGTGGCGCTTCGCCGACGCCTCGCAGCAGTCGGTCGATGTCCGCCTCGGTGGCGCCGACCAGGTCTACCGCCTCAAGGCGCAACCTGGTGCTTCCGGCGCGCTGTACAGCGATGGCGTGCTCGCCTTCCACACCAAGGGTAATGAAGGCCTGGTGTACTGGGAAGCGACCAACGATCTGATCGGGCGGGGCTGCAAGGCACCGTGATTGGCCGGACCGCCACGACGGTCCACAACTACTTGAACAGCAACCGCCCCTGCGGCAGGCTTGCACGAAACAACGACGCTTGTCGGGAGAGAGATACACAATGGCACTCATTAGCATGCGCCAGATGCTGGACCACGCCGCCGAGTTCGGCTACGGCGTTCCAGCTTTCAACGTCAACAACCTCGAGCAGATGCGCGCCATCATGGAAGCCGCCGACAAGACCGACTCTCCGGTCATCGTCCAGGCCTCCGCCGGTGCCCGCAAGTACGCCGGTGCTCCCTTCCTGCGTCACCTGATCCTGGCGGCGATCGAAGAATTCCCGCACATCCCGGTGTGCATGCACCAGGACCACGGCACCAGCCCTGACGTGTGCCAGCGCTCGATCCAGCTGGGCTTCAGCTCGGTGATGATGGACGGCTCGCTGAAGGAAGACGGCAAGACCCCGTCCGACTACGAATACAACGTGCGCGTCACCCAGCAGACCGTGGCATTCGCCCACGCCTGCGGTGTGTCGGTCGAAGGCGAGCTGGGCTGCCTGGGCAGCCTGGAAACCGGCCAGGCCGGTGAAGAAGACGGCGTCGGCGCCGAAGGCATCCTGGACCACAGCCAGATGCTGACCGACCCGGAAGAAGCCGCCGACTTCGTCAAGAAGACCCAGGTCGACGCCCTGGCCATCGCCATCGGCACCAGCCACGGTGCCTACAAGTTCACCAAGCCGCCTACCGGCGACATCCTGGCGATCGACCGCATCAAGGCGATCCACCAGCGCATCCCCAACACCCACCTGGTGATGCACGGCTCGTCCTCGGTGCCACAGGACTGGCTGGCGATCATCAACGAGTTCGGCGGCGACATCAAAGAGACCTACGGCGTGCCGGTCGAAGAGATCGTCGAAGGCATCAAGCACGGCGTGCGCAAGGTCAACATCGATACCGACCTGCGTCTGGCCTCTACCGGTGCGATCCGTCGCTTCCTGGAGCAGAACAAGTCCGAGTTCGACCCTCGCAAGTACTTCGCCAAGACGGTCGAGGCCATGCGTGACATCTGCATCGCCCGTTACGAAGCCTTCGGTACCGCAGGCAACGCGTCGAAGATCAAGCCGGTTTCGCTGGACGAGATGTACCTGCGTTACGCCAAGGGCGAGTTGGCTGCCAAGGTCAACTGATCGCTGGCTGGATGAAAGAACCCGCAGAAATGCGGGTTTTTTTTCGCCTGGCCGAATCGATCTGGCGGTATCTCGGCAAGCAGGGCGACCATTAGTCGGCTATTTTGTGTTTATGACTTGATAGCGATCTGATTGCATTGCGTCCTGCGAAGTCAGGTCTAGAGTAGTGAATCGGATCCAATTACAAGATGAAGTCGGTCGGACAAGAGAAGCGGCATGGATGGAGCTCAACCCGCAGCACCGGAAGGCAGCTCAGTGCTGCTGGTGGTCGATGATTACCCGGAAAACCTGATCAGCATGCGGGCATTGCTCGCCCGCCAGGATTGGCAGGTACTCACCGCAAGTTCTGGAATGGAAGCGCTGAGCACCTTGCTCGAACACGAAGTGGACCTGGTCCTGCTCGATGTGCAGATGCCCGAGATGGACGGTTTCGAAGTCGCTCGCCTGATGCGCGGCAGTCAACGCACGCGCCTGACCCCGATCATTTTCCTCACCGCCAACGAGCAATCCCAGGCCGCCGTGCTCAAGGGCTATGCCAACGGCGCGGTGGACTACCTGTTCAAGCCGTTCGATCCACAGATTCTCAAGCCGAAGGTCCAGGCCCTGCTCGAGCAGCAGCGCAACCGGCGCATGCTGCAGCGCCTTGGCCTGGAGCTCGAGGCGGCGCGGGCGTTCAACGCTTCCATCCTGGAAAACGCTGCCGAAGGCATCCTGGTGGTGGACGAGTCAGGCGACATCAGTTTCGCCAATCCGGCCATCTCGCGGCTGCTGCAGCTTTCGGTGGGAAAGCTGCGCGGCGCTCACGTGCTGGACCTGATCCAGTTGCCGAGCGCCGCATTGTGGCGTGACTCGGACTTCTACCAGGCCTACCTGGGGCGGCAGATCTTCCGCGTGCACGATGCCCAGTTGCGCACGCCCGGCGGCCCGCTGATCCCGGTGGCACTGTCGTGCGCGCCGCTGCCGGCCGAGCAGAAGGCCATGGTGGTGACCGTGCTGGACATGTCGGTGGTGCGCAGCCTGCACCAGCAGCTTGAGCACCAGGCCGTGACCGACCCGTTGACCGGTCTGCTCAACCGGCGCGGCTTCTACCAGACGGCCGAAGGTGCACTGCTGCGCAACGAGCGCCCGGACAAGGTTCAGGCCCTGATGTACATGGACCTCGATGGCTTCAAGCGGATCAACGACTCGCTCGGCCACGAGGCGGGCGACCAGGTGCTGCGCTGGGTCGCCGAGCAGCTCAGGGACTGCCTGGGCAGCCAGGCGATGCTCGGGCGCATGGGCGGCGACGAGTTCACTGCGCTGTTCGACGGCTTGCCCTACCCGGAGCAGGCCGGGCGCTACGCCGAGACCTTGATCGAGCGCATGTCCACCTGCCCGCAGGTGGACGGCCAGGATGTCTGCCTGGGCGTCAGCATCGGCATCGCCACCTATCCCGACTGCGGCGCCACCGTCGAAGGGCTGCTGCGGGCGGGCGATGCGGCGATGTATGCCGCCAAGCGCGCCGGTCGCCAGCAATACCGCTTCTACGACCAGGAACTCAACGGCCGGGCACGCTCGCGGCTGATGCTCGAAGACAGCGTACGCGCCGCCATCGAGCACAAGGATTTCACCCTCGTCTACCAGCCCCAGGTCGGCTTCGCCGACGGCCGTCTGCGTGGCTTCGAGGCGCTGCTGCGCTGGCGTCACCCGAGTGTCGGCGACGTCCCGCCAGGGTTGTTCATCCCCCTGCTGGAGGAGGCGCGGCTGATTCACCGGCTGGCCAGCTGGATCTACAGCAAGGGCGCGGCGCAGCGCCATGAATGGCGCCAGGTGTTCGCCGAGGACGTGGTGCTGGGTATCAGCCTGAGCCGTGCGCAGTTCACCCAGCCGAACCTGGTCGACGAGTTGCGCAAGGTGATCGAGGCGCAGGGCCTGGCGCCGACGCAACTGGAGGTGGAGGTGGCGGAAACCTCGCTGATGTACGACATCGACGCCGCTGCCAGGCAGGTCAAGCGCCTGCGCGAACTTGGCGTGCGCGTGGCGCTGGATGACTTCGGTGCCGGCGACTGTTCCCTGCGCATGCTGCGCGACCTGCCGATCGACACCCTGAAGCTCGACCGCCACCTGGTCGCCCGCCTGCCCGATTCGCAGGTCGATGCCGCGCTGGTGCGCACGGTCATCGCACTGTGCGCGGACTACGGCATCACGGTGATCGCCGAGGGGGTGGAAACCGACGTCCAGGCGCAGTGGCTGCGCGCCAATGGTTGCGCCTATGTGCAGGGCTTCCTGGTCGCGCGGCCGATGACGGCAGCGGATGCGCGGGGCTTTCCGATGGTTTATCGCTGGGACGCCATGGCCTGAGCCTCACAGCTCATGGGCGAACGGCAGGTCCGGGCCCACGCGCGAGCAGGTGATCGCTGCTGCCCGGATGGCAAAGCCGAGCATACCGTCGATGGCTTCGCGCTCCAGCGCCGCCAGCCCTGCGGGGCTGTCTGCGCCGAGGCGGGCGAGGTAGGTCAGCACGGCGGCCTGGAAGGTGTCTCCGGCACCGACAGTGTCTTTCACTGCCAGCGAGGCATCGGCCGGGCGGGTCCATGAACCCTGTGCGCAGTGCACGCTGGCGCCATCTGCGCCATGGGTGACGAACACCAGTCGGCAGCGGTCGTTGAGCCAGCTGCGGGCCACCTCGGCGGGGTCGCGATCCGGGTAGAGCAGCGCGAGGTCTTCCTCGCTGGCCTTGATCAGGTGGGCGTGGGCGGCGAAGGCCTGCACCTGGCGCCGCCACAAGGCCACGTCGGGTTGAGGGTTGAGGCGAACGTTGGGGTCGAGGCTGATCAGGCGCTGTGCGCTCTCGCGCTGTACCAGCGCCAGCAGGGTATCCGCCACGGGTGTCACGACCAGGGTGTAGGAGCCCACGTGCAGGCCGCGAACCTCGTCACCAAGCGTCGGCAGGTGCTCGAGGCGCACCTGGCGGTCGGCACAGCCATCCCCGCGGAACTGGTATTGCGCCGAACCATTGGCATCCAGGCCGACCATGGCCAGGGTGGTCGGTGCATCGCTGATCACCAGGTGGCGGCAATCGACCTTTTCCTCTTCCAGTACCCGCCGCAGGCGGGCGCCAAGATAATCGGCGGACAGGCCACCGAACAGCGCCGAATCCACGCCCAGCCGGCGCAGGCCGACCGCGACGTTGAACGGCGAGCCGCCGGCAATTGCCTTGAAGCCCAGTTCGCTGCTGCGCGGGCTGTCATCCAGGCTGAACACATCGAACAGGGCTTCGCCACAGACCAGGTACATGAAATTCTCCGAAACGAAGTAGACGGGCAGGATACCTGCGATCAGTGCGCAGGCAGCTGCGAAAGGTAATGTTGATAGGCCGATTCATAGGCCCCTTGCTGCTCGGGCCGAGGCGCCGTGCGGGTGCTTTCGTCCAGTTCGACGCAGCGTTGGCACAGGGTTTCGAGGCTGTCGCCGGCGTCGAGCCTGCGGCCCAGGCTCCACGCGGCCTGGATCGCCGCACCCAGGGCGGCGGCTTCGGTCTGGCGTGGGCAGACCACCGGTAGACCGAGCAGGTCGGCGAGCGTCTGGCGCCACAGCGGGCTTTTGGCCGCACCGCCGACCAGGCGGATTTCCTCGCCTTGCAGGCCACTGGCACGCAGCAGGTCGAGCCCGTAGCGCAGGCTGAAGCAGGTGCCCTCGAGCACGGCGCGGCAGAGGTTGGCGCGGGTCAGGTTGCTGCTGGTCATGCCATGCAGGCTGGCGCTGGCCTCGGGCAGCGCGGGCACGCGTTCGCCATTGAAGAACGGCAGCAGCAACAGGCCTTCGGCGCCGACAGGGGCCTGTGCAGCGAGTTCGCTGAACGCAGGCAGGTCCAGTTGCAGCAGGTCTTGCACCAATGCGCAGGCGCTGGTCAGGTTCATGGTGCAGATCAGCGGCAGCCAGCCTCCGGATGAGCCGCAGAAGGTCGCGACTTCACCATGGGGGCTGACCTGCGGCTGGTCGGTATGGGCGGCCAGGGTGCCGGACGTACCGAGGCTGAGGGTGATCATGCCGGGGCGAATGTTGCCGGTGCCGATGGCGCCAAGCATGTTGTCGCCGCCACCACTGGCCACCCAGGCCGTGGTGTCCAGGCCCAGGGCCCGGGCTGCCGAGGGTTGCAGGGTGGCGATGCAGGCACCCGGCTCGACCAGCTCCGGCAGTGCCGCCAGCAGGCGTTTGCCCGGCTCGACCAGTTCCAGTACATCGGCGGCCCACGTGCGCTTGCGCACATCGTAGTAGCCGGTGCCCGATGCGTCGCCCGGTTCGCTGCAGGCCTGGCCGGTCAGCCAGTGGTTGAGGTAGTCGTGGGGCAGCAACAAGTGCTCGGCGCGGGTGAACAGTTCAGGGTGATGACGTTTGCTCCACAGCAGTTTGGACAGCGTATAGCCCGGCGCGATCACTAGCCCAAGGCGCTCCAGCGAGCCTGCGGCACCCCCGAGGGCGGCCAGCAGTTCTTCGTTTTCCGCCGTGCTCTCGGTATCACACCACAGCTTGGCCGGGCGCATTACCTGGCCCTGGCCGTCGAGCATGACCAGGCCGTGCTGCTGACCGGAGACGGCCAGTGCGCGGATGGCATGGCCCTCCACCCCGGCATCGGCAAGGGCATTGGCTACCGCCGTGCACAAGGCCTGCAGCCAGTCTGCCGGATCCTGCTCGCGGCGCCCGTGCTCGCCCTGCGGCGCCGCATGCGCCGCGCTGCCCAGCCCCAGTACGCGGCCGCTGCCTGCGTCGAGCACCAGGGCCTTGGTGCCCTGGGTGCCGCAGTCGATGCCGAGGAACAGTCCGTCCATATCGCCGCGCTCCGTCTCAGTCGCCCAGTATCCGGCGCAGGGTTTCACTCACGCCCACTTCGCGCAAGCTGTCGTACTGGCGCTCGAACGCCTCGACGAAGGCCCGCGAGCCGGGGATCGCCGTGCCGAAGATCGCCTCATCGCCCAGCACCCGTGCGGCCAGCCCTTCGCGCTGCACGACACGGGCCTGGCACTGGGCCGCGCGCGGGTCGGGAATGCTGTACACATTGCCTTTTTCATCCTTGCCGCCGAGGTACAGCGCCCAGGCGGCAACCACCAGCGCCACGCGGTCCAGCGGCTTGCCGTCGGCGATCAGGCGATTGGCGGTGGGGACGATGAACTTGGGGAATTTCGACGAGCCGTCCGAGCACACCCGCTCCAGCTGGTCGGCGATGGCGCGGTTGGAGAAACGTTCGGTCAGGCTATCCTTGTAGTGCGTCAGGTCGATGCCCGGTACCGGCGCTAGTTGCGGGGTCACGTCCTGGTCCATGAAGGTGCGCATGTAGCGGCGCAGCAGGTCGTCGGCGAGGGTTTCGTGGACGAAGCGATAGCCCTGCAGGAAGCCCAGGTAGGTCAGTGCCAGGTGGCTGCCGTTGAGCAGCTTGATCTTCATCTCTTCGTAGGGAGTGACGTCGTCGGTGAATTGCACGCCGACCTTCTCCCAGGCTGGGCGACCGCTGACGAACTTGTCTTCCAACACCCACTGCAGGAACGGCTCGCAGACCACCGGCCAGGCGTCCTCGACGCCGTGGCGCTCGGCCAGCTGGCGGCGGTGTTCGTCGCTGGTCATCGGCGTGATGCGGTCGACCATGGCATTGGGGAAGCTGACGTGCTGGTCGATCCACTGGGCCAGGTCATGGTTGAGCAAGTGGGCGAAGGCCAGCAGCGCCTTGCGCGCCACGGCGCCGTTGTGCGGAAGGTTGTCGCAGGACATCACCGTGAACGCGGCGGTGCCGGCCTCGCGGCGACGGCGCAGGGCCTCGCAGAGGTAACCGAACACGCTGCCTGGCTGGCTCGGGTTGGCCAGGTCGTGCTGGATCAGCGGCAGGTGCTCGAGGAACTCGCCGGTGCTGTCGTCGATGCAGTAGCCGCCCTCGGTGATGGTCAGCGAGACGATGCGGATGGCGGGGTCGCAAAGCGTGTCGAGTAGCGCCTGGCTGTCGCTTTCTGCCAGCAGCATGCCGCTGATGGCGCCGATCACACGCACCTCGGTGTCGGGGTTTTCGCCCAGCTCGAAGAGGGTGTAGAGGTGGTCCTGGCTGGCCAGGGCGTCGCGCATGGCGCGGTCTTCGCTGCGCAGGCCGGCGCCGCAGATCGCCCAGTCGAGGGCTTCGCCACGGTTCATCAGGGCGTCGGTGTAGGCGGCCTGATGGGCGCGGTGAAAGCCGCCGACGCCGATGTGCACGATGCCCTGGCGCAGCTGCGCCGGGTCGTAGGCGGGGCGTGCGACCGCGGTCGCCAGCTTGTCGAGATTGCGCTGGTTGAGTTTCATCGAAAAATCCTTGAAGACGGCTCAGGCCGCCTGTTGCAGTCGTTTGTCCAGGGCCTTGCCGGTGCTGTCGAACAGATGGCAGTGCGCCGGATCGAAGCTCAGTTCCAGTTGCTCGCCGTACTCGGGCGCGAAATCGCCACGGACCCGCACGGTGAGCATCTCGCCGGAGGCGCTGCGTACGTGGCAGTAGCTGTCGCTGCCCAGGCGCTCACTGACATCGGCGGTGACCTGCAGCGAGCCATGCTCGCCGTGACCGCTGCGGCTGATGCTCAGGTGCTCTGGGCGGATGCCCAGGGTGATCTGGCTGCCGGTGGCCAGTTCGCCTGCGCACAGCGGCAGGGCGATGCGGGCGCCGCACTCGAGGGCGACCTCGCACTGGTTGCCCTGGTTGCGGCTCAGGTGTCCGCGCAAAAAGCCCATCTTCGGTGTGCCGAGGAAGCCTGCGACGAACAGGTTGGCCGGATGGTGGTACAGCTCCAGCGGCGAGCCGACCTGCTCAATGCGCCCGGCGTTGAGCACCACCACCTTGTCGGCCAGGGTCATCGCCTCGACCTGGTCGTGGGTCACGTAGATCATGGTTGCGGCCAGTTCCTTGTGCAGGCGCGACAGCTCCAGGCGCATCTGCACGCGCAGGGCGGCGTCGAGGTTGGACAGCGGTTCGTCGAACAGGAAGATCTTCGGGTTGCGCACGATCGCCCGGCCAATCGCCACCCGCTGGCGCTGGCCGCCGGAGAGCTGGCGTGGCTTGCGCTCGAGCATCGGTTGCAGCTCGAGGATGCGCGCGGCGTTGTCGACCTTGCTGGCCACTTCGGTCTTGGGCACGCCGGCCAGGTCGAGAGCGAACGACAGGTTCTTGCGCACGGTCATGTGCGGGTACAGGGCGTAGGTCTGGAACACCATGGCCAGGTTGCGCTTGGCCGGGGCGGTGTCGGTGATGTCGACACCATCGAGGGTGATGCTGCCGCTGCTGACCTCTTCGAGGCCGGCGATCAGGCGCAGCAAGGTCGATTTGCCACAGCCCGATGGCCCGACGAACACCACGAATTCACGGTCGTGTACGTCCAGGTCGATGCCCTTGATGATGGCGTGGCCATCAAAGCCTTTTTGCAGGTTGCGGATCTTCAGGTCAGCCATGTCGAGTTACCTGTGCAGTGGCCAGGAAAAATTGAGGTTTTTGCAGGCCCCTGTGGGAGCGCAGCGGACTTTTCAGCCGATTCATTTCACCGCTCCGAACGACAGCCCACGCACCAGCTGCTTCTGGCTGATCCAGCCGAAGATCAGGATCGGCGCGCAGGCCAGGGTCGAGACGGCCGAGAGCTTGGCCCAGAACAGGCCCTCGGGGCTGGAGTAGGAGGCCACCAGCGCGGTCAGCGGGGCGGCGGCCGAGGAGGTCAGGTTGAGCGACCAGAACGCCTCGTTCCAGCACAGGATCAGCGACAGCAGCACGGTCGAGGCCAGGCCGCCACGGGCGATCGGCAGCAGCACGCGGAGGATTTCCTGCCAGGTGCCGGCGCCGTCCAGGCGCGCCGCCTCGAGGATGTCGACGGGGATATCCTTGAAGTAGGTGTACACCATCCACACCACGATCGGCAGGTTGATCAGGGTGTAGACGATGATCAGCGACAGCCGCGAATCGAGCAGGCCGAACTGCTTGGCCAGCAGGTAGATCGGCATCAGCACGCCCACCGGCGGCAGCATCTTGGTCGACAGCATCCACAACAGCGTGCGCTTGGTGTGGCGGGTCTCGAAGAAGGCCATGGAGTAGGCGGCGGGCACCGCGATCAGCATGCACAGCAGGGTCGCGGAGAACGAGATCAGCACCGAGTTCCAGGCGTAGGCGAAGTAGTCGCTGCGCTCGTTGATGTGCAGGTAGTTCTCCAGCGTCGGGTGGAAGATGAACTGCGGCGGCGTGGCGAAGGCGTCGAGTTCCGTCTTGAAGCTGGTCAGCAGCATCCAGAAGATCGGGAAGAAGATCGCCAGGGCAATGCCCCAGCACAGCAGGCCGATCAGCGCATCGCGCAGGCGGCGGGTTTGCTTGAGTGTCAGCATGGCGGGCTCCTCAGCTGCGCTCGGTGAGGTTCTTGCCGATCATGCGCACCAGCACGATGGCAGCGATGTTGGCGATCACCACGGCGATCAGGCCACCGGCCGAGGCCATGCCGACGTCGAACTGCAGCAATGCCTGGTTGTAGATCAGGTAGGCGAGGTTGGTGGACTCGTAGCCCGGCCCGCCGCTGGTGGTGGTGAAGATTTCGGCGAACACCGACAGCAGGAAGATCGTTTCGATCATCACCACCACGGCGATCGGCCGCGCCAGGTGCGGCAGGGTGAGGTGCCAGAAGATCGCCAGCGGGCCTGCACCGTCCAGGCGTGCCGCTTCTTTCTGCTCCTGGTCCAGCGACTGCATGGCGGTCATCAGGATCAGGATGGCGAACGGCAGCCATTGCCACGACACGATCAGGATGATCGACAGCAACGGATAGTGCGCCAGCCAGTCCACCGGCTGCGCACCGAACAGGCGCCAGACCGCCGCGAGGATTCCGGACACCGGGTGGAAGATCAGGTTTTTCCACAGCAGCGCGCTGACCGTGGGCATGATGAAGAACGGCGAGATCAGCAGCACCCGCACCACGCCGCGGCCCCAGAACTCGCCGGCCTCCAGCAGCGCGGCGATGAGCACGCCGAACACTACGCTGATCGCCAGCACGCTGCCGACCAGGGTCAGGGTATTCAGGGCACCGGGCAGAAAGCCTGCGTCGGTGACGAAGAAGCTGAAGTTCTCCAGGCCGACGAAGTCGTTCTCGCCGGGGTACAGCAGGTTGTAGCGGATCAGCGAGAAATACAGGGTCATGCCCAGGGGCACGATCATCCATAACAGCAGCAGCGCCACCGAAGGGCTGACCAGGAACCAGCCGGGGCCGACACGGCGTTTGCCGGGGCGCGCGGGGGCGTGGGTCGGGGTGTCGAGGGCCGAGGTGTTCATGACGACTCCGTGTACGGCAGTAAGGGGCGAGCAGCCGGCCACCAGCACGCCGAGGGCGGCGTGCTGGCGACCAGGGTTCGGTCTACTTGGGGTAGCCGGCGCGTTTCATCTCGCGTTCGGTGGACGACTGGGCGGCAGCCAGTGCCTGTTCAGGCTTCATCTGGCCGGTCAGGGCGGCGGAGAACAGCTTGCCGACCTGGGTGCCGATGGCCTGGAACTCAGGGATGGTCACCAGCTGGATACCCACGTAGGGCACCGGCTTGAGGGTCGGGTGGTTGGGGTCGACCTTCTTCAGCGACTCCAGCGTGACCTTGGCGAACGGTGCAGCCTGCAGGTAGGCCTCGCTGTAGGTGGAGGCGCGGGTGCCCGGCGGCACGTTGGCCACGCCTTCCTTGTCGGCGACCAGCTGGCCATAGGCCTGGGAGGTGGCCCAGGTGCTGAAGGTCCTGGCTGCGTCCTTGGACCTGGAGCTGGTGGGGATCGCCAGCGCCCATGAGTACAGCCAGGTCGCGCCCTTGTCGGTGACTTCCTTCGGCGCGAAGGTGAAGCCTACGTCGTCGACGACCTTGCTCTGGCTCTTGTCGGTGACGAACGAACCGGCGACGCTGGCATCGACCCACATCGCGCACTTGCTGCTGTTGAACAGCGCCAGGTTCTCGTTGAAGCCGTTGCTGGAGGCACCGGGCGGGCCGTACTGCTTCATGGTGTCGACGTAGAAGTTCAGCGCCTTGGTCCATTCGCTGCCGGTGAACTCCGGCTGCCACTGCTCGTTGAACCAGCGGGCGCCGAAGGCATTGGCCAGGGTGCCGATCAGCGCCATGTTCTCGCCCCAGCCGGCCTTGCCACGCAGGCAGATGCCGTACTGGCCGGCGTCAGGCTTGTTGAGCTTGGCGGCGAACTCGCCAAGTTGGGTCCAGGTCGGCTGCTCGGGCATCTGCAGGCCGGCTTGCTGGAACAGGTCCTTGCGGTAGTAGGTGATCGAGGCTTCGGCGTAGAAGGGCAGGGCGTACAGCGTGCCCTTGACCGACAAGCCGTCGCGCACCGAGGGGAACACGTCGTCGAGCTGGTAGTCGGCGGGCAGGTCCTTCATAGGCTCCAGCCAGCCCTTGGCACCCCAGAGGGCCGCTTCGTACATGCCGATGGTGAGCACGTCGAACTGACCGCCCTGGGTGGCGATATCGGTGGTCAGGCGTTGACGCAGGACGTTTTCTTCGAGCACCACCCACTTGAGCTTGATGTCCGGGTGCTGTTCCTCGAACACCTTGGACAGCCGCTGCATGCGGATCATGTCGTTGTTGTTGACGGTGGCAATGGTCAGGGTTTCGGCAGCCTGGGCAAACACCGGCAGGCTAAGGCAGGCAACGGCCACACAGGCCTTGATCGAGTCGTTCATCGGTGAACTCCTCTTCCGGGCCGCAGGACGGCGCGGAAGTCTCTATTGTTTTTTTTGTGTCGCTGGTTGCCGATTACACTCCTGCATCGTCAATGCAACAAAGCCTCGACTGCACGCAGGCCGATACTTTTTTGCACTGGGGGTCGAGCCGTGTGACGCACTGCTCAAACGTTTCAGGAAAGGTTCTGCTCGGTCAGGCGCTGGGTCACCAGGCTGCGGTAGCCGGAGGGCGTCATGCCCTTGAGCTGCTGGAAACGCCGGTTGAAATTGGACAGGTTGCTGAAGCCGGACTCGAAGCACACCTCGGTCACCGGCAGGTCGCTGCGCGCCAGCAGCTCGCAGGACTTGCTGATCCGCAGGCGGTTGACGAACTCGACGAAGCCGCGCCCTGCGGCCTGCTTGAAGAAGCGCGAGAAGTAGGTGGGGGTCATGCCCAGGTGTTCGGCGACCTCGTTCTGGGTAAGGTCCTGGGCGTAGTGCTGGAAGATGTAGTCCACCGCGCGGTTGATGCGGTCGACGTTGTGTTCGTCGGCCAGTTGCGAGGAGGTCACGGTGGACAGCAACTGGTAGTCCTCGCAGGCTGCCAGCTGTTCCATCAGGATAAAAAAGTATCCCAGGCGCGTCATGCCGGTACTTTGCGAGATGCGTTGCATCAGCTGCTGGCTCTCGCCGATCAGTCGCGGATCGCGGAATTCGATGCCATAACTGGCCCGGGCGAGCAGCGGTGTCAGCTGATTGAGCTCGGAGAATACCTGGCTGCCTTGCTCGAGCACTTCGTCGGTGAAGTTGACCAGCATGTCGCGGGTGTCGACCACCTCGTCGGCGGCCACCTGGCTGATCCAGTTGTGCGGCAGGTTCGGCCCGGTAAGAAACAGCGTGCCGGGGGCGAAGTTGCCGATGTAGTCGCCGATGAACACCTTGCCGGAGCTGGCGACGATCAGGTGCAGCTCGTATTCCTTGTGGAAATGCCAGCGCACCAGCGGGCTCGGGAAACCATGCTGGCGGTAGATCAGCGAATGGCCTTCGTGGTCGTCCATCAGTTCGTAGGACGGGTCGGTAATCTTGCTGGCTTTGGGCATGGTGAGTGCTTCGAGCAGGGGCGAATACAGCATCCTAGCCAAAATTCGCGTCCTGTAGGAGCGGGTTTACCCGCGAAAGGGCCAGCCCTGCCAACCACAGGCCCCTATCAATTCGGTAAACTCCCACCCCATGACCACCCTACGCTACTTGCAAGCCTACCCCCCGCACCTGCAGGAACAGGTTCGCCAGATGATCGCCAGCGATCGCCTGGGCACCTACCTGCAGCAGCGCTACCCCGCCCGCCACGAGGTGCAGAGCGACAAGGCGCTGTACCTCTACGCCCAGGACTTGCGCCAGCAATACCTGCGCAGCGCGCCGCCGCTGGACAAGGTGCTCTACGACAACCGCCTCGACCTCACCCACCGCGCCCTGGGCCTGAACACGGCGGTGTCGCGGGTGCAGGGTGGCAACCTCAAGGCCAAGAAGGAAATCCGCGTCGCCTCGCTGTTCAAGGAGGCGGCGCCGCAGTTCCTGCGCATGATCGTGGTGCACGAACTGGCGCACCTGCGCGAGCGTGATCACAACAAGGCGTTCTACCAGCTGTGCCAGCATATGGAGCCGGACTACCATCAACTGGAGTTCGACCTGCGTGTCTACCTGACCTGGCGCGAGTTGCCGGGCAATGCATGAGGATGTCGCGAGCATGGACGTGAGCAAGACCAAGAGCAGTTTCTACCGCCGCCTCTACGTGGCCTGGCTGATCGACAGCCAGACCGCCACCAGCGTGCCCGCGCTGATGGAAGCCACCGGCATGCCCAGGCGCACCGCCCAGGACACCATTGCCGCCCTCGCCGACCTGGACATCGTCTGCGAGTTCGAGCAGCAGAGTGGGGCGCGCAACCATGCCGGGCACTACCGCATCCGCGACTGGGGTGCGATCGACAAGCAGTGGATCATCCAGCACCTGCGCCAGGTTCGTGACGTTCTCGGGTATCCGTAAACAGCGTGCCAGCCTGTGCTGTGCTGGGATAGCTTCCATCATTCGGCCAAAATAGAGGCCAAATGACATTATTGCCTGCTGCCGTTGTCCTTTCCCTTGTGTACCCTGCGTTGATCAGCGTGGGGCCCTCAACTGCGAAAGGAACTGAGCATGCGGCCACTGCTTTGCGTTCTGGGATTGACCGCAATGATGTTCATGGCGCCGGCAGTGGCCCAGCCACCGCTGCGCCTGGTGGCCGACAAGTGGCCGCCGTTTTCCGACAGCGCCATGCCGGGCGGTGGTCTGGCGACCAGCATCGTCACCACGGCGCTCACCCGCGCCGGGTACGCCAGCGAGTTCGAGGAAGTGCCCTGGGCGAGGGCGCTGCTGGGGATCGGCGAGGGGCGCTACGACGTACTCATCAATGCCTGGTACAACGAGTCACGTACCCGCCTGGGTGAGTTTTCCGGCGCCTACCTGACCAACCGCATCCGCCTGCTCAAGCGCCAGCGCGAGGCCTTCGGTTTCAAGCGGCTGGTCGATCTGTACCCGTACAGCATCGCCGTGGTGCGTGATTATGCCTACTCACCGGCATTCGATGGCGACAGCCGGCTGAACAAGGTGGCGGTGCGCAATTTCACCTCGGCAATCCGCATGCTGGCTGCTGGACGCGTGGACCTGGCGGTGGAGGACGAATATGTCGCCCGCTACAACCTGCAGCGCGAGCCGGCAGAGGTGTGCGATGCGGTGGACTTTGTCGAGCGGCCGCTGGGCGAGAACAGCCTGCATATCCTGGTCAGCCTGAAGAACCCGGATCACCGGCAGATCGTCGAGCGCTTCGAGCAGGCGATCGAGGCGATGAAGGCCGATGGCAGTTATGCGCGGCTGTTGAGGCAGTATGGCTTGTGACCTGGGTTGTCGGTGCCGGCCTCTTCGCGGGCAAGCCCGCTCCCACAGGGATTGGGCTGGCCTCTGGATTTTAAACAGGACAGTTGCTTACCAGGCAGCGGAGTTCCTGTGGGAGCGGGCTTGCCCGCGAGGAGGGCGACGCGATCCTCAGGCCGGCTCGCCTTCCTTGATCAGGTGCGCCGCCAATGTACGCAAGGGCCCCAGCTGCCGGCAGATCAGCGCCAACTGGCTCTGCACCAGGCGCTGGTGCTCGTCCAGCTCCTCGGGCATCTGTTCCAGCTGGTTGGCCAGGGCTTCTTCCTCATCGCTGTGAATCGCCACCGGCAGCCGCGCCGCCAGGCCATTGGCAATTTCGTCGAGGCTGCGCGCCAGGCTGCTGCCGACCCCATCGATCAACTGCTCGTGCACTTCGGCCGGCAGCGCCGTATCGCGGTGCGCGCCCAGCCCTGACAGGTAGCTGAGCAGGGTGTGCGACAGCACCAGGAAGCGAAAGCCCACGTCCGCCTCCTTGCGGAAGTGCCCTGGCTCCATGAGCATGTTCGACAGTGTGGTCGACAGCGCCGCGTCGGCATTGTGGGCGTTGCGCCGGGCCAGGCGGTAGGCGAGGTCGTCGCGCTTGCCGTTGGCGTACTGCTGCATGATCTGGCGCAGGTACAGGCTGGCGCAGGTCAGGGTATTGGCCAGCACCTTGTTCAGGCGCCGTCCCTGCCAGTCGGGCAGGAACAGGAACACCGCGAGGATCGCGATCAAGGCGCCGACCAGGGTGTCGAACAGGCGTGGAAGGAACAGCCCGTAGCCATCGCCGATCTGGTTGAAGCAGAACAGCACCATCAGCGTGATCGCCGCCGTCGCCAACGTGTAGCGGGTGGTGCGGTTGACGAAGAACACCACGCCTGCGACCACCGCGAACAGCGACTGGATGATCGGATTGGGGAACAGGTCGAACAGCGCCCAGCCCACCGTCAGGCCGATGGCGGTGCCGAAGATCCGCTGCACCAGCTTGCGCCGCGTTGCGCCATAGTTGGGCTGGCAGACGAACAGGGTGGTGAGGATGATCCAGTAGCCTTGGGTGGGGTGGATCAGGTGCACCATGCCGTAGCCGATCGACAGCGCCAGCGGCAGGCGCAGGGCATGGCGGAACAGCAGCGAGGTGGGTGTGAGCTGGGTGCGCAGGCGTTTCCACACCTCCTTGAACGTGCGCGGCGAGCGGTCCAGCAGGCTGCTGTCGCTGGCGTCGGCCAGGCTGTCGGGGTTGCTCGCCGCGCCCAGCAGGCGGTCCAGCGTGGCCAGGTTGGCGGCCAGGGCGCGCAGCGAGCGCAGCAGGCTGCGCCACGCCGGATTGTTCTGGGTGCGCAAGTGCTCCAGCGAGGCGTTGAGGTCTTCCAGGGCCTCGGGGTAACCGCTGGCGAGCACGAACGGCTGGCGCAGGCGGATCGAACGGGCCAGCTCCTGGCACGACGAGCCTTGTTTGCGCAGCAGACGCTGGCAGCGGAACATCACGTCGCTGTGGAAGAACGCCTCGCTCAGGGCGTTGTAGGGGTAGTGCGAGGCACTGACACGCTCGTGGATGTCCTGGGCCAGGAAGTACAGCTTCAGGTAGCGACTGACCTTGGAGTTGGGCTGGCTGTTGCCGACCCGGTGCAGGATGATTTCCTTGGCGGCATTGAGTGCAGCCACCACCTTGCCGTTCTGCTTGGCCAGCTCCAGGCGCGTGGCCTCCACGTCGAGGGTGCGGACCGGTTCGAACAGGCTGGCCTTGAGCTTGAGGTAGCTGCCCAGTTCGTAGAACAGCCTGGCCAGGCTCTGCTGCACCGGCTGGTTGGCAAACAGGGCCTGCCACAGCACCGAGAGCACGCCGTACCACGCCGCACCTGCCACCAGCAGTAGCGGCTCGTGCCAGAAATCGGTGACCACGCCGCCGCGCTGGTCGACACCGATCATGGTGTACACCGAGAGGATCAGCGTCGCCGAGGCGATGGCACCATAGCGCTCGCCAAGGGCACCGAGCATGGTCAGGCCGAAGGCTGCCAGGGCCAGGGAACCGGCGAAGATCCAGGGGTAGGGGAACAGCAGCTCGACCGACAGTGCGGCGATGGCGAAACACACGAGGGTGACGGCCAGCGCGCTGAGGCGGCCTTGCCAGCCGTCATCGGTCTCGGCCAGGGCGCTGGCGATGATGCCGAGGAACAACGGGATGAGCAGGCTCATCTCGTTCTGGTACCAGCACCAGGCCATGGTACCGGTCAGGGCGATGGTCACCCGGATGGCATAGCTGAACTTGTCTTGGCCCCACAAGCGACGCAATGAATGGCGGAACGAGCTCGATGACATAGTGGCCTGCTGGACAGAGTTCGAATGAGGACCTTGGGTAGCAGGTTGACCGACGCTGCTGCGCTGCCCTTCGCGGGCAAGCCCGCTCCTACAGGGCCAGTGCAATCCTGTGGGAGCGGGCTTGCCCGCGAAGGGGGCATAGCGGAGCCGATCAAACCTTCCCGGCACAGACCAGCAAAAAGCGTTCCGTGCTGAAAGGATTCTACTCTAAACGAACTGCGCCGCTGCGTTGGCGGAAGCCCAGGCCCACTGGAAATTGAACCCACCCAGGTGCCCGCTGACGTCCAGCACCTCGCCGATGAAGAACAATCCCGGGCTCTTGAGCGACTCCATGGTCTTGGACGACACCTCGCGGGTGTCGACGCCGCCCAGGGTCACTTCCGCGGTGCGGTAGCCTTCGGTGCCCGCCGGCACCAGTTGCCAGGCCGCGAGCTGCCCGGCGATCTGGGTCAATTCTGCCGGCGTGTACTGCTTCAAGGGTTTCGAAACGAACCACTGTTCGGCCAGCAGAGTCGCCAGCTTGCGGGTGAACACCTCGCCCAGCACGGTCTTCAGCTCGCTGTTGGGGCGTTCGGCCTGCACGCCTTGCAGCCACTCCAGCGCGTCGCGGTCGGGCAACAGGTTGATCTCGAGCGTGTCGCCTGCTTCCCAGTACGAGGAAATCTGCAGGATCGCCGGGCCGCTCAGGCCGCGATGGGTGAACAGCAGGTTCTCGCGAAAGCTGGTGCCGTTGCAGCTGGCGATGCAGTCCAGCGACGTGCCGGACAGCTCGGTGCACAGTGCCTTGAGCTGGGGCTCGGTGATGGTGAACGGCACCAGCGCAGCGCGGGTCGGCAGCAGGGCGTGGCCGAACTGGCGTGCGACCTGATAGCCGAAGCCGGTTGCGCCCAGAGTCGGGATCGACAGGCCGCCGGTGGCGATCACCAGCGACTGGCAGGCGAACGCACCGGCACTGGTCTGCAGGCGATAGCCGCTGTCGGTTTTCTCGATCTGCTCGATGCTGGTGTTCATCCGCAGCTCGGCGCCGGCCTCGTCGCACTCGGCCAGGAGCATGTCGAGGATGTCGCTGGACTTGTTGTCGCAGAACAGCTGGCCGAGCTTCTTCTCGTGATACGGCACGCCGTGCCTGGCCACCAGTTCGATGAAGTCCCACTGGGTGTAGCGGGCCAGCGCAGACTTGCAGAAGTGCGGGTTGTGCGAGAGGAAGTTGGCGGGCTCGGTGTACAGGTTGGTGAAGTTGCAGCGCCCGCCGCCGGACATGAGGATTTTCTTGCCCGGCTTGTTGGCATGGTCGAGCAGCAGCACACGGCGGCCGCGGCGCGCGCTGAGCTGGGCACACATCAGGCCGGCGGCGCCGGCGCCGAGGATGATCACGTCGGTGGAGTGCACGGTGTTACCTCATGGATTGCCGGGTCCGTCGAGCGGCCCATCGCAGGCAAGCCAGCTTCCACCGGGAATGCACTCGGCCTGAGGCCTGTGGAGATCCTGTGGGAGCTGGCTTGCCTGCGATGGGCTGCAAAGCAGCCCCAAAATAGGTCAGATGATACGGACCTTCAGGGCACGCCCCTTGATCTTGCCGCTGTTGAGCCGCTGCATCGCCTGCTTGGCCAACGCCCGCTCGACCGCCACGAAGGCGACGAAGTCGAAGATGGCGATCTTGCCGACCTGCTTGCCGGGAATGCCTGCGTCACCGGTCAGGGCGCCGAGGATGTCGCCTGGGCGCAGTTTGTCCTTGCGCCCGGCACCGATGCACAGGGTGGTCATCGGCGGCAGCAGCGGTTCGCCGCCCTTGCTCTTGAGGTTGTCCAGCTGTTCCCAGCGCAGCGGGCGGTTCTGCAGGTCTTCGATGGCCTGTGCGCGATGCCCTTCGGCCGGTGCCACCAGGCTGATCGCCACGCCTTTCTCGCCCGCGCGGCCGGTGCGGCCGACGCGGTGCACATGGATTTCCGCGTCACGCGCCAGTTCCACGTTGATCACCAGGTCCAGGCCGTCGATGTCCAGGCCACGGGCGGCCACATCGGTGGCCACCAGCACCGAGCTGCTGCGGTTGGCGAACATCGTCAGCACCTGGTCGCGGTCGCGCTGTTCCAGATCACCGTGCAGGGCCTGGGCGACGATGCCCTTGGCGGTCAGGTGGGTGACCAGGTCTTCGCACTGCTGCTTGGTGAAGCAGAACGCCACGCACGACTGCGGGCGGTAGTGGCCCAGGACGCGGGTAACCGCCTCCAGGCGCTGTTGCGGATCGATCTCGATGAAGCGCTGCTCGATCTGGCTGTCAGCGTGCTGGCTCTCGACCTTGACCTGCTGCGGCTTGCGCATGAAGTCGGCGGCCAGTTGCTCGATGCCGGCCGGGTAGGTGGCCGAGAACAGCAGGGTCTGGCGGCGCGACGGGGTCTTGCCGATGATGGCAGCGATGGCGTCGAAGAAGCCCATGTCGAGCATGCGGTCGGCTTCGTCGAGCACCAGGGTATTGAGCCCCTTCAGGTCGAGGGTGCCCTTGTCCAGGTGCTGCTGGATGCGGCCTGGGGTGCCGACGATGATGTGCGCGCCGTGCTCCAGCGAGGCGATCTGCGGGCCCAGCGAGACGCCGCCACAGAGCGTGAGGATCTTGATGTTGTCCTCGGCGCGGGCCAGGCGGCGCAGCTCCTTGGCGACCTGGTCGGCCAGCTCGCGGGTCGGGCACAGCACCAGGGCCTGGCAGCCGAAGAAGCGTGGGTTGATCGGATTGAGCAGGCCGATGCCGAAGGCGGCGGTCTTGCCGCTGCCGGTCTTGGCCTGGGCGATCAGGTCCTGGCCCTTGAGGATGACCGGCAGGCTCTGGGCCTGGATCGGGGTCATCGAGGCATAGCCCAGGGCGTCCAGGTTGGCCAGCATGGCGGCGGACAGCGGCAGGGAGGCGAAAGCGGTGGATTCGGTGGTCACGAGGCAGGCCTGCGTTGCGAAGCGAAAAATGCCGCACAGTCTACCAGCCTCATGGCCATTCGCCCTACGTTTCCACGTGTTCTTCCGGACGACGGGCACGCCTTCCGTCCGTCGGCGACAGTTGCAGGAAGATCG
Source organism: Pseudomonas sp. FA117 (assembly GCF_057370475.1). Lineage (NCBI taxonomy): Bacteria > Pseudomonadati > Pseudomonadota > Gammaproteobacteria > Pseudomonadales > Pseudomonadaceae > Pseudomonas > Pseudomonas sp. FA117. Next base: position 5,316,580 of record NZ_CM170675.1, on the reverse strand, counting down.
CCGCCGCCAGCATCGCCATCAGGCCGATGGTCAGGAAGGTCAGCTGGAATGCGCCCAGGGTGCTTTCCACGCCATCGGCGCTGCCCGCTGCGGTGAAGCCGCCCAGCAGCGCACCGGCACAGGCCACCCCCAGGCTCAGCGACAGTTGCGCGACCACCGACAGCAGGCTGTTGCCGCTGCTGGCGCTGACATCGTCCAGGTCGATCAGAGTGACCGTGTTCATGGCGGTGAACTGCAGCGAGTTCACCGCGCCCAGCAAGCCCAGTTGCACCAGCAGCAAGGCATAGGGCGTCTGCTCGTCGACCAGCCCCAGGCTGGCCAGCAGCACCCCCAGCAGCAACGTGTTGCCGGTGAGGATGATGCGATAGCCCAGGCGTTCGATCAGCGGCCGGGCCACCGACTTGGCGAGCATGGCCGCCGCTGCCAGGGGAATCATGCTCATCCCTGCCTGCGCCGGCGAGTAGCCCAGCGCCACCTGCAGCAGCAGCGGCACCAGGAAGGGCAGGGCGCCGCTGCCCAGGCGGGCGAACAGGTTGCCAAGGATGCCGATGGCGAAGGTGCGTACGCGGAACAGGCTCGGCGAGAACAGCGGCTCGGGGTCGCGCCCGGCACGCAGCCAGTAGGCGGCAAGGCAGGCCATGCCCGCGAACAGCAGCAACATCACGCGCAGGTGTGGCAGGTGCAACTCGCCCAGGCCCTCCATGGCGATGGTGATCAGCACCATTGCCGCGCCGAAGAGAATGAAGCCCGGACCGTCGAAGGTGGTGCGTTCGCTGCCGCGCAGGTCGGGGATGAACTTCCACACCGCATAGCAGCCCAGCGCACCGACCGGCAGGTTGAGCAGGAAGATCCAGTGCCAGCTGAGGATTTCCACCAGCCAGCCACCGACGGTTGGCCCCAGCAGCGGGCCGAGCAGGCCGGGGATGGTGATGAAACTCATGATCCGCACCAGTTCCGAGCGCGGGTAGGCACGCAGCACCACCAACCGCCCGACCGGCAGCATCAGGGCACCGCCCAGACCCTGGATGACCCGCGCGAAAATCAGGAAGCCCAGGCTGTTGGCCGCCGCGCACAGCAACGAGCCGAAGCTGAACAACAGGATGGCGCCGAAGAAGATGTGCTTGGTGCCGAAGCGGTCCGCGATCCAGCCCGAAGCCGGGATCAGCAGGGCCACGGTGAGCATGTAGGCGATGATCACCCCCTGCATGCGCAGCGGGTCTTCTGCCAGCGAGCGGGCCATGGCCGGCAGCGCAGTGTTGAGAATGGTGCCGTCGAGCGACTGCATGAAGAAGGCGATGGCCACCACCCAGGGGATCCAGCGGGCAGTGATGGGGTCGAGCGGGGTGCGTTCGGGCATGAGGTCTGCATCCTTCAGTGTCAGCCCTTTCGCGTCCAAGCCCACGCCCACGGAGATTGCAATCATCCCTGTGGGAGCGGGCTTGCCCGCGGAAGGGCCGGTCCGGCCAGTCACAATGTCAGCATCAATCCTCTGACCAATGCCCCCGGCAAATTACTCGATCCGGTTTGCCGTTGCCCGTAGGTACTGGTCGACAGGATCAGCTCGCGTTCGCGGGTCAGGTCTTCCAGCTGAGGGCCCAGCAGGTTGTACAGGCTGTCGTCGAAGCGCATGGTGCTGACCGGGCCCTGGATCTGGCCGTTTTCCACCCAGAAGGTGGCGAAGCGGGTCAGGCCGGTCATCCGCGCCGCTGGCAGGTCAGAATAGTTCAGGTACCAGAGATTGCTGATGTACAGCCCGGTGCCCAGGCGGGCGAGGATGTCCTGCGACGCCAGTTCGCCGGCCGCAAGGCTCAGGGCGCAGGGCGATTCGTAGCTGTCGGCGCCATTGCCCGAGAGCTTGAACTCTGCAGCACTGCGGGCACTGACCAGGCGTTCGCGACCGCGCCCTTCGCCGATCAGCAGCAGGTCCTGGCGCGGTGAGCCTTCGTCCGAGAACGCCGGGCTCAGCGAGCCGCTGACCTGCTCCGAGAAGCTGACCCGTGGATCGAGTTGCGTATCGCCGTTGTACAGGCGTTGCAACGGGCTGTTGCCGGTGGCCAGGGCTTGGGCCGAGAAGCCGCCCCAGGCCAGCATGCCGGCGATTTCGTCCATGGCCGCTGGCGCCAGGTAGGCGCGGTAGCTGCCGGGCTTGAGGGTGATAGCCGGACGACCCAGGTACTGCAGCTGTTCGCGGGCCAGCTGCAGGCGGGCGCTGAATGCCTCACCGCTCCAGGTCTGGCCCGCGTAGTTGGCCTTCACGGCCTGGCCGTTGGCGTGGAACAGGCTCCAGTCGAAATTGAAGCTGTTGGCCTGGTGCCAGCCAAAGGCGCCGAACGAGCTGGCAAAGCCCCGGCAGATCGGGCCGGCGGCGTAGATGCCGACCAGGTCGAGGTCGCCGGCCTGCTCCTGGACCAGCGCCAGGACCTCGCTGAAGTCGGGCAGATCCTGTGCCTGCAGGCTGTGGCTGCGCCAGGGGTTTTCATCCAGTTTCAGGTAGGGGTCGGGCGCCAGCAGTGGCAGGGTCTGGCGCAATTGCGCGAGGGCATCGTCCAGGCGCTGGCGGTCGAGCTGCAGGTCATCGCCGAGGGTGAATTGCTGCTCGGCCTGGCGTCCGTCGCGCACCAGACGCAGCAGGGCGCTGGCCTGGGCAACTTCGCCGGCCTGGCGCACCTTGGCATGGTTGAAACGCACGAAGCGCGACTGCTCGGCGCTGTAGCCGAGGGTGAACTGCTCGCCAGGCTGCAGGGCCTCGCGCAGGGCGCCGAGCAGCGCCTCGAAGCGTTGCTGATAGAGGGTACTCATCAGGCGTCTCCTCCGAATACGTCGATCTGGCGGAACACACAGGCTGGCGAGGCGTGGCCGACGCGCACGACCTGGTTGGGTTCGCCCTTGCCGCAGTTGGGGGTGCCGAGTACCTGGAAGGTGCTGCGGTCGCCGACCGCCGACAGGTTGCGCCAGAACTGTGCGGAGATACCCCGGTAGTTGGGGTTCTTCACCACGCCCTTGAGTTCGCCGTTTTCGATCAACTGGCCCCATTCGCAGCCGAACTGGAACTTGTTGCGCGCATCGTCAATGGACCAGGAGCGGTTGGTGCGCATCAGGATGCCGTGTTCGATGCCCTTGACGAGCTGTTCGAGCGACTGGTCGCCAGGTTCGATGTTGAGGTTGGCCATGCGGTCGATCGGGGCACGGTTCCAGCCGCAGGCGCGGCTGTTGGCCACGCCGTCGAGCCCGGAGCGGAACTGCGACAGCGCGCCGCCCAGCGGGCGCAGCAGCTTGCCTTCGCGAATCAGGAACTGCTTGCTTGCCGCAGTGCCGTCGTCATCGAAGCTGTAGCTGGCCAGTTCTTCGTCGATGGTCGGGTCGAAGGTCACGTTCAGCAGCGGCGAGCCGTATTGCAGCTGGCCGAGGTCGCCGGCCTTGACGAAGCTGGTGCCGGCGTAGTTGCGCTCGTCGCCGAGGATGCGGTCCATCTCCAGCGGATGGCCGATGGACTCGTGGATCTGCAGCATCATCTGGTCGGGCATCAGCAGCAGGTCGCGGACACCGCTCGGGGTGTTGGGCGCCAACAGCAGTTGCAGGGCTTCGTCGGCCACGCGCCGGGCGGCGCCGACCAGTCCGCAACGCTGGACCACTTCGAAGCCACCCTGCTGACCGAAGTTTTCCCGACCGAGGCTGCGGCTCTGGCTGTCCTGGCCATCGCTGGCGGTGACGCCCAGCCCGGGGAAGACGAAGCGCTGCGCGTGGCGCAGTTCGGCGCCGGCGGAGTTCAGGTAGGTCTGCTCGACCAGGGTGATGGACAGGCTTGCCTGCCAGTCTACCAGGCGGCTGTCGCTGGGCACGCTGGCCGATTCGGCGGCGAGCAGGTCGAGGCACTCGGCAAGGTTGGGCAACGCCTGCTCGAAGTTGGGCGAGACATGGTCGTGGCGGGCTTCAGGCACCGGCTGGGCGCTGAGGTCGAGCAGGCTGTGCGCGGCGATCTGCCGGGCCAGGGCCTCGGCCTGTTCGAGGGCGCGTTGCAGGCCATCCTGCGACAGGTCGGCGGTGGCGGCATAGGCCTCGACGCCGTTCAGGCGCACGGTGAGCATCGCGCCCTGGTCCTGGTTGAAGAACGGCGGTTCGGCGACGTTGCGCCGTACCGACAGCGATTGGTGCGATTGCTTCACATGGCGAAGCGAGAACAGTTCGGCCGTGCTGCGCAGCGCGGCGAAGCGCTGGCGCAGCAGGGCGCTGGAATCGAACATGCGGGAACCTCCGTTGCGCGGTGGCTCCCCCTAGAACCACCCCTCTTGCATGCCCAGGCAGGTGTCGTCGCGTGCCTCGAGCAGTGCGAGCTCAGTATGGCAGCCCGGCACCTCCCAAGTCAGGAAATAACGCGCCGCCTGCAGCTTGCCCCGGTAGAAGTCGCGGTCCGTCTCAACCCCCTTCATCAGCCCGAGCTCAGCGTGGATCGCCTGTTCCAGCCAGCGCCAGCCGATCACGCAGTGGCCGAACACCTTGAGGTACAGCGCCGAGTTGGCCAGCGCCCCGGCAACCTTGCCCTGGGCCAGGTCACCGAGCAGCGCCAGGGTCACGGCCTGCAGGCGGTTCACCAGTTGCTCCAGCGGCTGGCGCAGGGCGTCGAGGTTGGGGTGATGGCTGGCGCGCTCGGCGGTGGCGGCGATCAGGCGGATCAGTTGCTTGAGCCCGGCGCCGCCGTTCTGCGCCAGCTTGCGCCCGAGCAGGTCGAGCGACTGGATGCCTTCGGTGCCCTCGTGGATCGGGTTCAGGCGGTTGTCGCGATAGTACTGTTCCACCGGGTATTCGCGGGTGTAGCCGTGGCCGCCGAGGATCTGGATCGCCAGTTCGTTGGCCTTGAGGCAGAACGCCGAAGGCCAGGACTTGACGATCGGGGTGAGCAGGTCGAGCAACTCCTGAGCCTGGGCGCACGAGGCTTCATCGGCGGTGTGGGTGTCGTCGAACAGTCGCGCGGCGTACAACCCAAGGTCGAAGGCGCCTTCGACGTAAGCTTTCTGCATCAGCAGCATGCGCCGCACATCGGCGTGCTCGATGATCGGTACGGCCGGGCTGTGTGGATCCTTGTTGTCCACCTGACGGCCTTGCGGGCGCTGGCGGGCATAGTCCAGTGAATACAGGTAGCCGGCATAGCCGAGCATCACCGCACCCATGCCGACGCCGATCCGCGCCTCGTTCATCATCTGGAACATGCACGCCAGGCCCTGGTGTGGTTTGCCGACCAGATAGCCGACGCACTGCCCATTGTCACCGAAGTTCAGCGCCGTTGAGGTGGTGCCACGCCAGCCCATCTTGTGGAACAGCCCGGCCAGCAACACATCGTTGCGTGCACCTAGGCTGCCGTCGGTGTTGACCAGATGCTTGGGCACGATGAACAGCGAAATGCCCTTCACACCGGGCGGTGCGTCCGGCAGCTTGGCCAGGACCATGTGCACGATGTTCTCCGACAGCTCGTGATCGCCCCCGGAAATGAAGATCTTGTTGCCCTTGAGTCGGTAACTGCCGTCGCCTGCGGGCTCTGCGCGGGTGCGAATGTCGGCCAGCGACGAGCCGGCGTGGGGTTCGGTCAGGGCCATGGTGCCGAAGTAGCGGCCCTCGATCATCGGCTGCAGGAACAGGCGCTTCTGTTCGTCGCTGCCAAAGCTCTCGATCAGGTTGGCCGCGCCCATGGTCAGGAAGGGGTAGGCCGTGGTCCCGGCGTTGGCGGCCTGGAAGTGGGCGAAGCAGGCCTGCGAGACCAGGCTCGGCAACTGCATGCCGCCGACGTCGAAGTCGCGGTTGGCGTTGAGAAAACCCGCCTCGAGGAAGGCCTCCACCGCAGGCTTGACCTCGGCAATCAACTCGGCGCGGCCGTCGACATAACGCGGCTCGTGCTCGTCGCCCTTGCGGTTGTGCGGGGCGAAGTACTTCTCGGCAATGGTGCGGGCAGTACCGAGCGCTGCGTCGAAGGTCTCGCGGTTGTGCTCGGCGAAGCGCGGGCGCTGGGTCAGGGCCTCGGCGTCGAGGACTTCGTAGAGTTCGAAGGCGAGGTTGCGGCTGCTGAGGAGGGACTCGGGCATGGCGGCGTTCCTGGTTCGGGATGCCGCGAGTCTAGGTGGGATGGGGGAGGATGCGACAGGTTAATAGGTGTGGGTGATAGTGCTGGAAAAGCATCGCGGGGCAAGTCGCAGCGGCGGTTCGCCGTTGTGACTTGCCCCGCGATGGCGGGCTTACTGTCAGCCGATGGTCATCAGGCTGGCGTTACCCCCCGCAGCAGCAGTGTTCACGCTCACCGCACGCTCGATCACCAGCCGCTCCAGCGCGATCTGCCGATCGCCACTGGACAACCCATGCACACCCACGATGGCACCGGCACGCTTGGCGACCTGCTGGCACACCGCACGCAACTGGTCGGAGTCGCCGTGGTGGATCACCGCGTCGAACGCGACGTCATCCTTGGTCCAGTCGGCCACCAGCCTGATCTTGCCTTGCAGGTCTTTCGGCAGGCGGCCGCGCAGGCCCTTGGCCGGCTCGCCGTCGGCCCACACCGCCGAGCTGCCCGCTGCCAGCACCGCGGCGAACTGCGCGAGCAGATCAGCCTCGTTGTCGGCCAGGCACAGCACATGTTCGCGAGGCAGCACGGTGTAGGTGTTGCGTTCGCCGGTCGGGCCAGGCAGGACACGGGTGATACCACTTTGCGACTGTTCGGCGAACTGCTCGCACAGTTCCACCAGCTCGGGCTGATTGCCCGAAGCCCAGGCCTTGAGTACGTGCAGTGGCTTGAGCAACTGATCGCGCAGGGTGGTGTCGGCCTTGCCTTCAGCGTCGACACGCTGGAAGTGGCGGGCGATGGCATCGGCCGGGCGGGTCGACAGCAGGCGGTACAGGTACAGCGGGCCGCCGGCTTTCGGGCCGGTGCCGGACAGGCCTTCACCGCCGAACGGCTGCACGCCGACCACGGCACCGACGATGTTGCGGTTGACGTACATGTTGCCGGCGTTGACGTTGTCCACCACCTTGGCGATGGTCTCGTCGATGCGGGTGTGTACGCCCAGGGTCAGGCCGTAGCCGGAGGCATTGATCTGAGCGATCAGCTGATCGAGCTGCTTGCGGTTGTAGCGCACCACGTGCAGCACCGGGCCGAAGATCTCGCGCTTGAGCTCGTCGAAGCTCTCCAGCTCGATCAGCGTCGGCATGACGAAGGTGCCGCGCTTGCACTCCTCGGATTCGGCAATGGCCACCTGGTAGACGCTGCGGCCTTTCTCGCGCATGGCCTGGATGTGCTTCTCGATGCCGGCCTTGGCCTCGGCGTCGATCACCGGGCCGATGTCCACCGACAGGCGCTCCGGGTTGCCCATGCGGTTCTGCGCCATGGCGCCCTTGAGCATCTCGATCACACGGTCGGCGGAATCTTCCTGCAGGCACAGCACACGCAGGGCCGAGCAGCGCTGGCCGGCGCTGTCGAAGGCCGACGACACCACGTCGATCACCACTTGTTCGGTCAGCGCCGAGGAGTCGACGATCATCGCGTTCTGGCCGCCGGTTTCGGCGATCAGCGGGATCGGACGACCCTGGGCGTCGAGGCGCCCGGCGACGTTGCGTTGCAGCAGGCGCGCCACTTCGGTGGAGCCGGTGAACATCACGCCCTTGACCCGTTCGTCACCGACCAGGCCGGCGCCGACGGTTTCGCCGCGCCCCGGTAGCAGTTGCAGCACACCTTCAGGGATGCCGGCTTCGAGCAGCAGGCGCACGGCCTGGGCGGCGACCAGCGGGGTCTGTTCGGCGGGCTTGGCCAGCACCGGGTTGCCGGCGGCCAAGGCGGCGGCCACCTGGCCGGTGAAGATCGCCAGCGGGAAGTTCCACGGGCTGATGCACACCACCGGGCCGAGCGGGCGGCAGGCGTCGTTGCTGAAATCGTTGCGTGCCTGCACCGCGTAGTAGCGCAGGAAGTCCACGGCCTCGCGGACCTCGGCGATGGCGTTGGCGAAGGTCTTGCCGGCCTCGCGGATGAGCAGGCCCATCAATGGCTGGATCTCGGCCTCCATCAGGTCGGCGGTGCGCTCGAGAATCGCGGCACGCTCGGCGGGCGGGGTGGCCTGCCAGATCGGTGCGGCGTTGAGCGCGCACTGGATGGCGTTGTCGACGTCGGCGACCGTGGCCTCCTGCACATGGCCCACCACATCGCGGTGATCGGCCGGGTTGAGCACCGCCGCGGCGGCTTCTTCGCTGGTGGCACAAGCCAGCAGCGGCGAAGCTTTCCAGTCGTTGTGCGCGGTGGCCAGCATGGCGCACGACAGCGATGCCAGGCGGTGTTCGTTGGCCATGTCGATGCCGGCCGAGTTGGCCCGCTCGCTGCCATAGAGATCGCGTGGCAGCGGAATGCGTGGATGCGGCAGGCCGACGCTGCCCTCCTGGGTGGCCATGCGCTCGATGCTGGCGACCGGGTCCGCAACCAGCTCCTGAATGGAGATCGAGTGGTCGGCGATACGGTTGACGAACGAGGTGTTGGCGCCGTTTTCCAGCAGGCGACGCACCAGGTAGGCCAGCAGGGTCTCGTGGGTGCCGACCGGCGCGTAGACGCGGCAAGGGCGGTTCAGCTTGCCCTCGGCGATCTTGCCGACGACCTGCTCGTACAGCGGCTCGCCCATGCCGTGCAGGCACTGGAACTCATACTGGCCCGGGTAATAGTTCTGACCGGCAATGTGATAGATGGCCGACAGGGTGTGGGCGTTGTGCGTGGCGAACTGCGGGTAGATGGCTTCCGGCACCGACAGCAGCTTGCGGGCGCAGGCAATGTAGGATACGTCGGTGTAGACCTTGCGCGTATAGACCGGGTAGCCCTCCAGGCCCTCGACCTGGGCACGCTTGATCTCGCTGTCCCAGTAGGCGCCCTTGACCAGGCGGATCATCAGGCGATGACGGCTGCGCTTGGCCAGGTCGATGACAGCGTCGATCACGTACGGGCAGCGCTTCTGGTAGGCCTGGATGACGAAACCGATACCGTTCCAGCCCGCCAGCGACGGCTCGAAGCACAGACGCTCGAGCAGGTCGAGCGACAGCTCCAGGCGGTCGGCTTCCTCGGCGTCGATGTTCAGGCCGATGTCGTACTGCTTGGCCAGCAGGGTCAGCGACAGCAGGCGCGGGTACAGCTCCTCCATCACCCGCTCGTACTGCGCGCGGCTGTAGCGTGGGTGCAGCGCCGAGAGCTTGATCGAGATGCCCGGGCCTTCGTAGATGCCGCGCCCGTGCGAAGCCTTGCCGATCGAGTGGATCGCCTGCTCGTAGGAGGCCAGGTATTTCTGTGCGTCGTGCTCGGTCAGCGCGGCTTCGCCGAGCATGTCGTAGCTGTAGCGGAAGCCTTTGGATTCGAAGCGGCTGGCGTTGGCCAGGGCTTCGGCAATGGTCTCGCCGGTGACGAACTGCTCGCCCATCAGGCGCATGGCCATATCGACGCCCTTGCGGATCATCGGCTCGCCGCTCTTGCCGATGATGCGGGTGAGCGAGGAAGTCAGGCCGGATTCGTTGTGGGTGGACACCAGCTTGCCGGTCAGCAGCAGGCCCCAGGTCGCGGCGTTGACGAACAGCGACGGGCTGTTGCCCAGGTGCGGCTGCCAGTTGCCGGTGCTGATCTTGTCGCGGATCAGCGCGTCACGGGTGCCTTTGTCGGGGATGCGCAGCAGGGCCTCGGCCAGGCACATCAGCGCCACGCCTTCCTGGGACGACAGCGAAAACTCCTGCAACAGACCCTGGACGATACCGGCGCGGCCGCTGGCGCTCTTCTGGTTGCGCAGCTTCTCGGCCAGCCCGGCGGCCATCTTGTTGGTCGCTTCGGCCAGCGGCGCCGAGAGGCGCGCCTGCTCCAGCAGCATCGGCACCACTTCCGGCTCGGGTCGACGGTAGGCAGCAGTGATTGCCGCGCGCAGTACCGACTGCGGGAGGATGCTCTCGGCAAACTCGAGGAAGCACTGATGGGCGTGGTCGGCGGGGACTTCCCCGGCATCGTCGCCCAGGCTGGCCGCCTGGCCGTTGATGTCGTTCAGGGTTGCACCACCCTCGAGCTTCTCCAGGTAATTGAAGATCGCCTGCTTGATCAACCAGTGCGGCGTGCGGTCGATGGACTGCGCTGCCGCTTTGAGTCGCTCACGGGTCGGGTCGTCGAGTTTGACCCCAAGGGTGGTCGTCGCCATTTCTTATCCTCGTTATTGCCACGGGCGTGGCTAAGCTGGCGGCAAGATTAGCGCCGGGCGTTTTCGGGTGCAACCGGGTGCAACCCGAATTTTCGATGAAAAAGGTGCAACTCGTCCGAGGTTTCTCGCGGCGCAGCGCAAACCGTCGATCTTGGGCTTTTTACTTATTAAAAGCGTCGTTTTTGCTTCCAATGGGAGCAAAAAAGCGGTTTTTAGCGAAAATGCATTTCCAGGTGCAACTTGCAAATGAAAAATGGTTGCACCTGCTTCATGTTGTTGCATAGGATTCGCCGCCTGGGTGCAACCGTCTCACGAAGTTCGGCTGCAAGAGATAAAAACAACGCCAGGGCACAACCATGGGCAATCCAATCACGGTCACCTTTGTGATCTACATCGCGGTAATGGTGCTGATCGGCTTCGCGGCCTACCGCTCCACCAAGAACCTTTCCGACTACATCCTTGGCGGTCGCAGCCTCGGCAGCGTGGTCACCGCACTGTCGGCCGGCGCCTCGGACATGAGTGGCTGGCTGCTGATGGGCCTGCCGGGCGCCATCTACATGTCGGGCCTTTCGGAGGCCTGGATCGCCATCGGCCTGACCGTCGGTGCCTACCTCAACTGGCTGTTCGTCGCCGGCCGGCTGCGGGTGCAGACCGAGCACAACGGTGATGCACTGACACTGCCGGACTACTTCGCCAGCCGTTTCGAAGACACCAGTGGCCTGCTGCGGGTGATCTCGGCCATCGTCATCCTGGTGTTCTTCACCATCTACTGCGCCTCGGGCATCGTTGCCGGTGCTCGCCTGTTCGAAAGCACCTTCGGCATGTCCTACGAGACAGCGCTGTGGGCCGGCGCTGCCGCGACCATCGCCTACACTTTCATCGGCGGCTTCCTGGCCGTGAGCTGGACCGACACCGTGCAGGCCTCGCTGATGATCTTCGCGCTGATCCTCACCCCGATCATCGTGCTGATCTCCACCGGCGGGTTCGACACCACCATGCTGGCCATCGAGGCGCAGAATCCGGCGAACTTCGACATGTTCCGCGGTGCCACCTTCATCGGCATCATCTCGCTGATGGGCTGGGGCCTGGGCTACTTCGGCCAGCCGCACATCCTGGCGCGCTTCATGGCGGCGGATTCGGTGAAGTCGATCGCCAAGGCTCGTCGCATCTCCATGACCTGGATGATCCTGTGCCTGGCCGGCACCTGCGCCGTGGGCTTCTTCGGTATCGCCTACTTCTCGGCCAACCCTGACCTGGCTGGCCCTGTCACCGAGAACCACGAGCGTGTGTTCATCGAGCTGGCGAAGATCCTGTTCAATCCGTGGATTGCCGGTGTGCTGCTGTCGGCCATCCTGGCGGCGGTCATGAGCACTCTGAGCTGCCAGCTGCTGGTGTGCTCCAGCGCGCTGACCGAAGACTTCTACAAGGCCTTCCTGCGCAAGGGCGCTTCGCAGACCGAGCTGGTGTGGGTCGGTCGCCTGATGGTGCTGGCCGTGGCGCTGATCGCCATCGCCCTGGCGGCGAATCCCGACAACCGCGTGCTGGGCCTGGTGGCCTATGCCTGGGCGGGCTTCGGCGCCGCATTCGGGCCGGTCGTGCTGTTGTCGGTGCTGTGGAAGGGCATGACCCGCAACGGCGCCCTGGCGGGCATCGTGGTCGGTGCGCTGACCGTGATCGTCTGGAAGAACTACGTCGGCCTGGGCCTGTACGAAATCATTCCGGGCTTCCTCTTCGCGACCATCGCCATCGTCGTGGTGAGCAAGCTGGGGCGCCCGACCGGCAGCATGGTTTCGCGCTTCGAAACGGCTGATGCGGCGTACCACGCCGACAAGTAACACCTGCGATCGGGTTTTGGCTGCTTCGCGGTCAAGTCGCAGCAGCGGTTCGCCGCTGCGGCTTGCCCGCAAACAGCGCTGGCGCCGATCGACGGCCAGGCCTGACTCCGCCTGCAAGGCAAGGTAAACTTGCCGCCCCTGCAGGAGTCGCCATGAACTATCGTCACGCCTTCCACGCCGGCAATCACGCCGACGTCCTCAAGCACATCGTGCTGACCCGCCTCATCGCCCTGATGTCGCGCAAGGAACAGCCGTTCGCCTATATCGATACCCACGCAGGCCTTGGCCTCTACGATCTGCAGGGCGACCAGGCAACGCGCACGGGTGAGTATCTGGAGGGTGTCGCGCGCCTGTGGGGGCGCGAAGACCTGCCGGCAGTCGCCGCCGACTACCTGCGCATCATCAAGCGCCTGAACGCTGATGGCGAACTGCGCTACTACCCCGGTTCGCCGGAGTTGGCGCGGCGCCTGATGCGCCAGCAGGATCGCGCACTGCTCAACGAGAAGCACCCCGAAGACGGCGCGCTGCTCAAGGACAACATGAAGAAGGACCCGCGCGTCACCGTGCACCTGGGCGAGGGCTGGCACATCGCCCGGGCCTTGCTGCCGGTGCAGGAGAAGCGCGCGATCATGTTGATCGATCCGCCGTTCGAGCAGGCCGATGAGCTCAAGCGCTGCTGCGTGGCGATGAAGGAGGCGATCGGTCGCATGCGCCAGACCGTCGCGACCATCTGGTATCCGATCAAGGACCAGCGCTCGCTGACCCGCTTCTACCAGGACCTGACCAGCACCGGCGCACCCAAGCTGCTGCGCGTCGAGCTGTATGTGCATCACCGGGACAGCCCGCAAGGCCTGAACGGCTCGGGCCTGGCCATCGCCAATCCGCCATGGGGCCTTGAAGAAGAACTCAAGGAACTGCTGCCGTGGCTGGCCAGGGAGCTTGCACAGACGGCGGGCAGCTTCCGCATGGACTGGCTGATCGCTGAATAAACCTGTGGGAGCGGGTTTACCCGCGAACACCGGCAACGCCGGTGCTATCCATCGCGTAGCCTGCTTCGCGAGTGAACCCGCTCCTACAAGGGGCGGTGTGGCCCTGATCTTTGCGTTATAATCCCGCCCTTTAGCCGCCATCCGCCCACGAGGCCGTTGGCGCATCTCTACCGAATGAAGAGGCTAGTCCCTTGGCATTGACGATTCTTGGCCTGTCCGGCGCCCTTAGCCATGACCCTTCCGCGGCCCTGTACATCGACGGCAAGCTGGTTGCCGCCGCCGAAGAAGAGCGCTTCGTGCGTGACAAGCATGCGAAGAACCGCATGCCCTACGAATCGGCGAAGTTCTGCCTGGAGCAGGCCGGTATCAAACCGTCCGACGTTGACGTGGTGGCCATTCCATTCGCCCCCATCAGCCTGTTCGGCAAGGCCCGCTGGCATTACGCCAAGCGCTACTGGTACGCCCCGGACCGCGCCCTCGACGCGATCCTGATGGGCAACCGCCGCTACAAGCGCTACCGCAAGAAGATCGTCTGGTGCCTGGAGCAACTGGGCTTCGACCCGAAAAAGGTCAAGATCGAACCGGTCGAGCACCACCTGGCGCACGCCTCCAGTGCCTACCACTGCTCGGGCTTCAAGGAAAAGACCGCGATCCTCGGTATCGACGGCAAGGGCGAGTACGCCACCACCTTCTTCGGCTACGGTGAAAACGGCAAGATCCACAAGATCAAGGAGTTCTTCGACCCGGATTCGCTGGGTGGCCTGTACGGCGCGATCACCGAGTTCCTGGGCTTCGAGATGCTCGACGGCGAGTTCAAGGTCATGGGCATGGCGCCGTACGGCGATGCCAGCAAGTATGACTTCTCGCGCCTGGCCAGCTTCGAGAACGGCGAGCTGGTGATCAACACCGAGTATGCCAACGTCATCGGCCTGCGCCGCTATAAAGAGAAGGGCAAGGGTTTCTACTTCTCGCCCAAGCTGATCGAGTGGCTGGGCCCCAAGCGTGAAGGCGACATCGCCGACGAGCCCTACATTCACTACGCCGCCAGCATGCAGGCGCTGTTCGAGAAGCTCGCCCTGCAGATGATCGACCATTACCTGGGCGACATCCTCAAAGAGACCGGCAAGCTGGCCTTCGCCGGCGGTTGTGCGCTGAACGTCAAGCTGAACCAGAAGATCATCGCCCGCCCCGACCTCAAGGAACTGTTCGTCCAGCCGGCCTCCGGCGACGCCGGTACTGCGGTCGGTGCGGCGGCCTATGTGTCTCACGCCCGTGGCGTGCCGGTCGAGAAGATGGAGCACGTCTACCTCGGCCCTGCGTACTCCAACGAAGACGTGATCGCCGCCTGTGCCCGTCATCCGAACGCACCGAAATGGCGCAAGCTCAGCGACATGCCGCAGCGTATCGCCAGGATCATGGTCGACGGCAATCCGGTCGCCTGGTTCCAGGGGCGCATGGAGTTCGGCCCGCGTGCACTGGGTGGTCGTTCGATCATCGGCTGCCCGAGCGTGCCGAACGTTGCCGACCGCATCAACGAGCAGATCAAGTTCCGCGAGCGCTGGAGACCTTTCTGCCCGTCGATGCTCGACACCGTCGCGCCGCAGATGATCAAGATCGACCATCCGGCGCCGTTCATGACCTTCACCTTCGAAGTGGCTGAAGAGTGGAAGACCCGTGTGCCGGAAGTGGTGCACGAGGACGGCACCTCGCGTGCCCAGGTGCTCAAGCGCGAGTACAACCCGCGCTACTACGACATGATGAAGGCGCTCGAAGAGCTGACCGGTAACGGCGTGTCGCTGAACACCTCGCTCAACCGTCGCGGCGAGCCGATGATCTGCTCGCCGACCGACGCGCTGAACATGTTCTACGGCTCGGACCTGCAATACCTGATCATGGAAGACATCCTGGTGGTCAAGGACGGCGCGGCCGCGTATGACCAGCCGCTCTGACCTGCGGGTCCTGCAGTTCTGCCATGGCTACGACGGGCCGTTCCTCGACTGCGCCCGTCAGTACGCCAGCCTGTTCGAAGGGCGTGGCTACAAGGTCACCACGGTCTTCCTTACCGGCAAGGCCGATCCGCAGGTGGCCGCTGGCTGCGCATCCGACGAAGTGCTGTTTCTCGAGTTCAGCTCCAAGGCCGTGCGCGGCCTGAAGCTGGGCGCGATCCGTGCCCTGCGCAAGATTGCCGCCGAGCGCCGTTTCAGCTTCTGCATCGCCCACCGCTTCAAGCCGATCTATGTCGCACTGCTGGGCACCGGCTTGCCGGTGATCGGCGTGCACCATGCCTTCGGCGACTACCAGCGCAAGGGGCGGCGCCTGTTTGCCAACCTGTTGCGCAAGCGCCTGAGCCTGCTGGGTGTGTCCGATGCGGTGCGTGACGACATGCGCCGTTGCCTGGCGCAGTGGCCGGCCGAACGTATCCAGACCTTGTACAACCGTATCGACGTAGCGGCGCTGCAGGCCAGCCTCGTGCCGCGTGACGAGGCGCGGCAGGCCTTGGGGCTCGATGCCCGGGCGTGGATTGTCGGTAACGTCGGTCGCCTGCACCCGGACAAGGACCAGGCGACCTTGCTGCGTGGTTTTGCCGAGGCCCTGCCGGGGCTGCCGGCCGACGCGCGTCTGGCGGTGCTGGGCAAGGGCCGGCTGGAAGACTCGCTCAAGACCCTGGCCCGCGAGCTGGGGATTGCCGAGCGCGTGGACTTTCTTGGCCAGGTGCCGGATGCCCGTCGCTATTTCCAGGCGTTCGATGTATTCGCCCTGAGCTCTGACCACGAGCCCTTTGGCATGGTCCTGCTGGAGGCGATGGTCGCCGGTGTGCCGCTGCTGGCCACGGCCTGTGGTGGTGCGCGCGAAGTGGTAGAAGGGGTAGGCGTGCTGTTCCCGCTGGGTGATGCCGGGCAGCTGGCGCAGGGGCTCAAGCACATGGCCGTGCTGAGTGACGATCAGCGTCGCGAATGCGCGCAACTGATGCTGCAGCGCCTGCGCGAGCGATTTTCCGACGTCGCCGTGCGCCAGGCGTTCTGGCGGTTGCCGCAGGTGCGCGCACTGGAGGCTCGGGCCTGATGCTCAATCATCTGCAAGCCTGGCGCGAACGCGGCTGGGCCGCTATCGATGCGAGCGAGTACGCCGCCGCCTGGCAGCGTTTTGGCGGCAGTGTCGCCACCCATCCGTTGGTGGTCGGGCAACTGGCCGAGCTGGCACAGATTTCGGTGCGCTACCTGGGCTGGCGCCGGGACGGTGAGCTCGCGGCGGCAGTCCCCACCTGGGGGCGCCACCTGGCGTTGTCCAAGGATGTGCTCAAGCGCCATGGCAAGAAGGGGCTGTTCGACCTGGGCAATGCCGAGCTCATCCTGCCAGCAGCCGTTGATGCCGGTGCGCCCTTGCGTCACCTCGGACGCTACCTGTCTGAGCTCAATCACGGGCGTTTCGAGGGCTTGAAACCCCAGGCCGAGCAACTGGCCATGGCGCGCCCGCACGAAGACCTGTCGAAGAAATTCCGCTACAACCAGCGGCGCGAACTGCGCCTGCTGGAGGAAGCCGGTGGTGTGGTGCGCCCCATCAGCGACTTCAGCGCCGCCGAAATCGCTGCGATGTACTGCGACCTGTTCCAGCGCCGCTGGGGCTTCCCGGCGACCGGCGCGGCGCGCATGGCCGACGTGGTCGAGCGCCTGCGTGAGCTGCTGATCGGCTCGGTGCTGTTTCTCGACGGCAAGCCGATCGCCATCCAGCTGATCTACCGCGTCGAGTCGCCCGAATGGATCAGCGTCGAGTACGTCAACGGTGGCGTCGACCCTGAAACCAAGGCGTTCAGCCCCGGCAGCGTGCTGAGCTTCCTCAATACCCAGGCCGCCTGGGAAGACGCCAACGCCCGTGGCAAGGCGCTGCGCTTTTCGTTCGGTCGGGCCGACCGTGAATACAAGGACCGTTGGTGCAACCCGGTCCCGGTGTATCAGGCATGAGTCGCAAGCAGCAATTGCTCAAGCGCCACCGGCGCAACAAGCGCCTCGGACTGTTGGGCGGGCTGTTGCTGCTGGTCGTGCTGGGGGCGCTGAGCTGGTGGTGGCTGCCACTGTTGCTGCTGCCACTGCTGTGGGCCGCGCACGAGGCCTGGTTCGCCGACCATCTCTTCTATGCGCCCGGCGAGGACTATGCCTTCGATTTCGGCGAGCACAGTCGTGTCGAGGGTGCCGGCATTCAAGGCGGTGTGCTGAAGAGCGAAGCATCGTTCAGCGATGATGACACGCTGATCCTCGAGGTTCGTGTGAAGTCCGCGTGGCTTGGTCGCTTTCTCGATCCTCGGGTCGAGTTGGTCGCGGGCGCCCAGCGTGACAGCCAGACCTTCGAGCGCGGCGTCGATGGCGTGCGTTTTCTCAACCTGACCGGTCTTGCCGCACCCCTGCGCGAGGGGCGACTGCGCCTGTCGGGGCGCCACTGTCGGTTGCTGGGCGAGCCGAGCCTGTGGATAACACCGGCTGTAGCGTTGCGCCAGCGTCGGGTGATGGTGATTGCACCCCATGCTGACGATGCAGAGCTGGCGGCGTATGGGCTCTACAGCCAGGCTGACGAGGCCTGGGTGGTCACCCTGACCGCGGGCGAGATCGAGGCCGAGCACTACCAGCAGATGGGCCTGGCCAAGGCCGAGGCCGCACAGCTCAAGGGGCGTCTGCGCGCCTGGGACAGCATTGCCGTGCCGCGCTGGGCCGGGGTGCCCGAAGCGCGTTGTGTGCAACTGGGTTATTTCTGTCTGCAGTTGCCGGCCATGCAGGCTGCGCCAGACCAGCCCGCAGCCTCGCGAGAGGCGGACATGGTCGATATCCGGCCATTTCGTCGCTTCAATCCGTTCGCGTTGCCGGGCGATGCCGACGGCGCACCCACCTGGAACAACCTGCTGGCCGACCTGCGCGCGCTGCTGGAGATGGCGAGGCCCGAAATCCTGGTCATGCCGCACCCGCAACTCGACCCGCACCCCGACCACCTCTGTGCCCAGGCGGCCGTGCTCGAGGCCCTGCAGGGCCTGAGCTGGCAGCCGCAGACCCTGCTGTGCTACGCCAACCACCTGCACGACAACGACCGCTGGCCCATGGGCGACAGCGGCGATGGCGTCGCCCTGCCGCCGCAGATCGAGGCCGGGCAGCCCTGGGCACCCTGCAGCCTGGTGCTGGACGTGCCGACCCAGCGTGACAAGGCCATGGCCCTGGGCATGATGCACGACCTGCAACCGCCCGCGCCGTTCAAGCGTCGCCTGCGTCGCCTGTTGCAGCGCTGGCTGGCTGGACGTCGTCCTTCGCCTTATGGAGAGAACGAATTCTTCCGCAAGGCGGTGCGTCGACATGAACTGTTCTGGCGCCGAGAGCTGTGAGCGACCGATGACCGACCGCGATGGCTCATGCCCCCAAGGAATGCAATGAAAGTCCTATTTCTGGTGCAGAAGGAACAACGGGCCATCCTCGATCGCCTGTACGACGGCGTCGCGGCCAACTGCGAGTGCGACTTGCGCTGGCTGTCCAGCGACGAGCAGCGCAACCTGCGCCGCTACTTCAAGCGGGAAGTGGAGGTCGAGCGCTATGACCGAATCGTCTTTTTCCTGCGTTTCAAGCAGGAGATTCGCCAGGTCGACTTCATTCGCACGATCCCCAACCTGGTGATTCTCGAGCACGACGCCTACCAGAACTACATTCCCTGCAAGTACACGGGGCTGTTCAGCAAGCATTACCGCAAGCTGCCCTGGGCGCGGGTGATCAGTTCCGGCTACATGGTCAGCGAACGCCTGCGCCAGGAAGGCTTCGATGCGGTGTTCGTGCCCAAGGGCTACGACGAACGATTGCTCACCGACCAGGGGCGTGACCGCGACATCGAACTGGCCTTCGTCGGCAGCACCAAGAGCGTTGCCTACAGCGGCCGCAAGGCGCTGCTCGATGAGCTGGCCCAGGTGGAAAACCTGGTGGTCACCCGCACCAAGTCCGGTGAGGACTACTGCAACACGCTCAACCGCATCCGTTTCTTCGTCAGTGCCGACGTCGGCATGGGCGAGTACATGATCAAGAACTTCGAGGCCATGGCCTGCGGCTGTGTCCTGCTGGCCTTCGACCAGGGCGAGGCGGAGAACCGTGCACTGGGTCTCGAGGACATGCACAACGTGGTGCTGTACAGCAGCATCCCGGTGTTGCAGGAGAAGCTGCGTGTGCTGCGCGCCGATCCGGCCCTCGCTGCCCGCATCGCCAGCAATGGCCGTGAGCTGGCGGTCTCGGGCTTCAGTTTTGCCCAGGTCGGGCGTAGCATCGTCGACCACATGACCCCCCCCCTCAGGCCCCGACCGCCGCTGACTGCGTGGCAGCGTCTGCGCCTGAAGCTGGGGCTTTGAACCACATCAACCTGTCCGTCGGACGGATCGGAAATGGCCGCAAGGCGGAGGGAGCCCAGTGCGCTTCTCGGAAAACAGTGACATCACGCTGGTAGTCACCAGCTGCGGGCGTTTCGACCTGCTCAAGACGACGCTGGAAAGCTTCGATCGCTACAATACCGCGCCGATCCGTGAGGTCTTCATCACCGAAGACTCGGGGGACGACGCTGTTCATGCGGCCGTGCCCGAGCACTGGAAGGCGCACTGCAAGGTGTTCGTCAACCGGCCGAAACTGGGGCAACTGGCTTCGATCGACCTGGCCTACAGCCAGGTCAGGACGCCATACATCTTCCATTGTGAGGATGACTGGAGCTTCTACCGCCAGCACTTTGTCGAGGACTCGCGACTGATCCTCGAGGCCAGCCCGCAGATCCTGCAGGTCTGGCTGCGCAGCCATGCCCACGACCTGGCGGTTCACAGCCCGTACATCCACCTTGGCGATCGCCAGGTCATTGCGGATGTGCCGTGCTACCCGCTGCTTTCGGAAAAGGTCGATTGGCAGGCCTTCTCCCTCAATCCAGGATTGCGTCGGCTGAGCGATTACCGGACCTGCGCGCCCTTCGCCGGTTACTCCGGCGAAAAAGCCCTGTCCCGGCGGTATGCCGAGCTGGGCCTGGGCGCGGTCACGCTCGAGGGCGATGCCGTCCTGCATACCGGTTTCGGTAGTCATGTGACCTTGCCCGAGGAAGTCCGGCGCAAGGCCAAGCGTCGCCAGCGTGACCGGGTCAAGCTGGCAGCTATGCTCATCGTAGGTGCATTGGTCGGTACGGTAATCGGCTTTCTTGCTCATTGAGTCGTTTGACCCGGCGGTTGGACTGGCGGGTACGAGGGAGCTACACCGATGAATGTTGTCAACGTGATGTGGTCGGGCGGTGCCCCGTACATGTCAGTCCACAAAGTGCATCGACAGATGCTGGAGCATGTTTCAAAGGACGCCGTGGTCAGCAACTGGTTGTTGCTGGGCGAGGGCATGTGTTCCGGCATGGGCTCGATACGCGAATGGCACATGCCGGCGCGTACGTTGAAGGGTCGGAGTTTCTGGCGCCTGCTCATGCCCTGGTTGCGCAGGCGGGTGCGCAGGGCGCTGGAGCAGGGCCCTCCCGACGTGTTGCTGCTGGACGGCATGGGCGTCGCGCGCCTGGTGTTGCCGCTGATGCGCCGCTTTCCCGGCATTCGCGTGACGGTACTGTTTCATGGTTCCACACGCTTGCGCGGCAATGATATCCGCCTGTTGCGCTCGCTCGGTGCGCAGCGCCTGAGCATCGCGGCGGTGTCCCACACGCTTGCCCAGGCGCTGGAGCAGGCGCTTGATCGCCCGGTGCGGTCGCTGCGCATCGCGCTGGACCCACAGGCTTTCTCTGCCGCACTGCTCGACCGCGAGCAGGCCAGGCGCTCACTGGCGTTGGCCGAGCAGCCCGGGCAGGTGTTCGGTGCTGTCGGGCGTCTGGTCGAGAGCAAGGGCTTCGAGATGCTGATCGAGGCGTTTGCCCGGGTACGCAGCCAGCAGCCTGATGCTCGCCTGGTCATTCTCGGCGATGGTGAACTGCGCGAGCGCCTGCAAGCCCGAATTGAAGCGCTTGGCCTGGGGGGCGGCGTGCAACTTTGTGGTTACCGCCAGGACCTGTCACAGCTCTATCGGGCGTTCGACTGGTTGCTGGTTCCGTCGCGTTCGGAGGGGTTGGGGTTGGTGCTGCAGGAGGCGGTTCTGGCCGACGTGCCAGT
The DNA here is from genome assembly GCF_057370475.1 of Pseudomonas sp. FA117. Classification (NCBI taxonomy): domain Bacteria; kingdom Pseudomonadati; phylum Pseudomonadota; class Gammaproteobacteria; order Pseudomonadales; family Pseudomonadaceae; genus Pseudomonas; species Pseudomonas sp. FA117. The sequence goes on along the minus strand of NZ_CM170675.1, from coordinate 5,295,456 downwards.
GCTGTGCAGCGACCTGCCGGTGTTCCGCGAGCAATTGAGGCAGGCCGGACGCTATCTGCCCGTGGGTGATGAAGCCGCCTGGGTGCAGGGCATCGAAGCGTGCAGCTCGCTTGATGTCCGGGAAACAGCCGCGGTGCAACGCCAGGCACTGGCCCCGGAGCAGGCCTGGCAGGCATTCAGCCAGGGCTCACGAGCGCTGCTCAAGGGTTGAGGCTCAGCGCCCCAGCAGCGCCGACTTCAGCTCGGCGAGCGGGAAGTGCTCGCCGAGCCGCTCCCGCTCGATGTAGCTGGCCAGGTGCTGCACGTTACGCCGGATCATGCGGGCAGACAGCGGCGGGCGCAGGAAACGCATGTCGGCGACATCGATCAGGCCCAGTTGCTGTTCGGGGGTGACCACGACGTTGCCCAGGTGCAGCGAGCGAAAGTAGATCCCGGAACGATGCAGGTGTCGGATCAGTTCGATCAGTGCTGGCAGATAGTCGTTCCAGCTGAAACCTGGCAGGCGTGAGCGCTGCAGCAGGGTGTCACCGGGCAGCGGGCGGTACAGCACCGCCGTGCGTCCTGGCAGGTCCAGCTTGTGGTGGCTGATCACTTCCAGGGTGGGGACTCCCAACTGAGTGAGGCGCGCGGCGTTGTCGATGAAGCGCTGGGAGTAGGGACGCAGCAGCGCAGATGAAATCAGACGCTTGCGACGAAAAACCTTGAGGATATTCCCATTCTCGAGCAGGTAGACTTTGGCGCCGTGACTGTCGGCTTCCAGAATCCTGGCGCCACGAGTCAGCTGGTCGAAGTCGGCCTGGGGAAGTCGGGAACATTGCATGGTTGGGTGCCTTGTCTTGTGCAGCAAAATGACTGGCAATAATGCCGAAAATAACGTGTTAGCACCATGACGGTGTCGTCGGACTGATCGGGGGGAAGGGATGTTGCATGAAAAACGCTGGGCGCAGGCTTGGCTAGGATTCGGTTTTGCCTGGTTCCTGGCGGCGATTGCCCTGGCACCCAGCAACAAGCTCTACCAGCAAGGCCTGATACTGTTTCTCTGGTTGCCGACACTGCTGCTCGCCTGGCCTGCCCGCCACCTGTTCGTCGAGGGCTGGCGCCGTCAGCCGCTGCTGTGGTGCACGATCGCGCTGCTGTTGGCCTGGGGCGGGCTGAGCCTGGTGTGGTCGTCCACCGAAGAGGGTGGGCGTGAGGGCAAGCGCCTGGTGTACATCCTGTTGTTCCTGATGGCCTTCCCGCTGCTGGCACAGTTGGGCGCCCAGCGTATGCGTTTGCTGTTGCGCATTGGCGGGGCACTGATGGCGGTCGCTGCGCTGGTGTCGATCTACCGCTTCTATCATGTTGCTGCCAATCCGTGGATGACGCGCCTTGAAGGTATCGGCGAGATCAGCCACCCGATCCTGGGGGCCTATGTGGTGGGTATCCTGGCGGTGGCAATGCTTCATGACCAGCCGCGCCAGCGTCTGTTGCAGTTGGGCTGGGTGCTCGCGCTGACGTGCCTGGGCGGCTTCATTGCCTTGTGTCAGAGCCGTGGGGCCGGCGTTGCGCTGCTGTTCAGCGTGCTGCTGGCGCCGTTGTGGATGCGTGATCGGTCGAGCAAGCTCTTTGCGTCGCTGGCTCTGCTGCTCACGGCGCTGACACTCTACCTGTTCCATGACCTGGCCATGCAGCGCGGCTCATCCTATCGCCCCGAGATCTTCGAGTCTTCCTTGCAGATGATCGCGCAGCATCCCTGGACAGGCCTTGGTCTGGGCGCTTTCTATCGGGTACAGGCGCTGGGCATCGAGTTCGACCACACCCACAACATGCTCACGCACGTCGCCGTGGAACTGGGTGTGCCTGGGATGCTGCTGTGGGTGGCCGTCTGGCTCTGCGCCCTGCGCGAAATCCTGCGCGCCCGCGATACTGTGCTGGGCAAGCTGGCCCTGGGGGTGTGGGTGTTCTCCAGCGTAGCCATGCAACTCGATGCCGCGAGCCTGACCGGTACGCCCCGCGCCGAGTGGTTCATCAGCTGGTTGCCGGTCGGCCTGGCGATGATGTTGCCGTGGGTGGGTGCCGAGCGGAAAGCCTGTGGTAAAATTTCCGGTTCAACCTGAACAGCGAGCTCGATGATGGCCGAAACACCGCGAACGGCGGAGAACCCCACCAGCCTGAAGATCTATTTCAGGCTGCTGGGCTACGTGAAACCCTACATCGGCATTTTCCTGCTGAGCATTGTCGGTTTCGTGATCTTCGCCTCGACCCAGCCGATGCTGGCCGGAATTCTCAAATATTTCGTCGATGGCCTGAGCGATCCTCAAGCGGTATTGTTTCCCAATGTGCCGTACCTGCGCGACCTGCAACTGCTGCAGGCAGTGCCGCTGCTGATCATTCTGATCGCCGCCTGGCAAGGGCTGGGTTCGTTCCTGGGTAACTACTACCTGGCCAAGGTTTCGCTCTGCCTGGTCCACGACCTGCGCCTGGAACTGTTCAACAAGCTGCTGGTACTGCCCAACCGCTACTTCGACACGCACAATTCCGGACACCTGATATCGCGCATCACCTTCAACGTGACCATGGTCACCGGCGCCGCCACCGATGCGATCAAGGTGGTGATCCGCGAAGGCCTGACCGTGGTGTTCCTGTTCGTCTACCTGATGTGGATGAACTGGAAACTCACCTTGGTGATGGTGGCGATCCTGCCGGTGATCGCGGTGATGGTGAGCACCGCCAGCAAGAAATTCCGCAAGCAGAGCAAGAAGATCCAGGTGGCGATGGGCGACGTCACCCACGTCGCCTCGGAAACCATCCAGGGTTACCGCGTGGTGCGCAGCTTCGGCGGCGAAGCCTATGAAGAGCGGCGCTTCCGCAATGCCAGCCAGAGCAATACCGACAAGCAGCTGCGCATGAACAAGACCGGCGCACTGTACACGCCTGCGCTGCAACTGGTGATCTACAGCGCCATGGCGGCGTTGATGTTCCTGGTGCTGTTCCTGCGCGGCGATGCCTCGGCCGGTGACCTGGTGGCCTACATCACCGCTGCTGGCTTGCTGCCCAAGCCTATCCGCCAGCTTTCCGAGGTCAGCTCGACCATCCAGAAAGGCCTGGCCGGCGCCGAGAGCATCTTCGAGCAGCTCGACGAGAAGCCCGAGGTCGACAGCGGTACGGTGGAGAAGGAGCGGGTCGAGGGCCGTCTCGAGGTGCGCAACCTGAGCTTCACCTATCCCGGCACCGAGCGTCAGGTGCTGAGCGACATCAGCTTTGTCGCCGAGCCCGGGCAGATGATCGCCCTGGTCGGCCGCTCCGGCAGTGGCAAGTCCACGCTGGCGGCGCTGATTCCGCGCTTCTATCACCACACCAAGGGCGAGATCCTGCTCGATGGCGTGGAGATCGAGGACTATCGCCTGCGCAACCTGCGTCGACATGTGTCCCAGGTGACCCAGCACGTCACGCTGTTCAACGACACCGTGGCCAACAACATCGCCTACGGCGACCTCGCAGGTGCACCTCGCGAGGCCATCGAGGCGGCGGCGGCCGATGCCTATGCCAAGGAGTTCGTCGACCAGTTGCCGCAAGGCTTCGACACCGAAGTGGGCGAGAACGGCGTGCTGCTGTCCGGCGGTCAGCGCCAGCGCCTGGCAATCGCCAGGGCGCTGCTGAAGAACGCACCGCTGCTGATCCTCGACGAGGCGACCTCGGCGCTGGACACCGAGTCGGAGCGACACATCCAGGCCGCGCTCGACCACGTGATGCAAGGTCGCACCACCCTGGTGATCGCCCACCGCCTGTCGACCATCGAGAAGGCCGACCTCATCTTGGTCATGGACCAGGGCCGCCTGGTCGAGCGTGGCACCCATGCCGAGCTGCTTGAGGCCAATGGCCATTATGCCCGCCTGCACGCCATGGGGCTCGACGAGCCGGACAAGGCCGACATCACCTGAAACCCTCATGAAACGGGGCGTACGCGCCCCGATTGTCACTGGAATTGTCTCCATGGAAGTTGGCGTTAAAGGCGCCGTCTGCCGTGTGCTAATATCCTGCCCCTGTTCATTTTTCCATATGGGTTGCCCATGAAGTTGTCCATGCCGCGTTTCGATCAAGCCCCGGTACTGGTGGTTGGCGATGTGATGCTCGACCGCTACTGGCATGGCGGTACTTCGCGTATCTCGCCGGAAGCGCCAGTGCCTGTGGTCAAGGTCGACCAGATCGAGGACCGACCCGGCGGCGCGGCCAACGTTGCCCTGAACATCGCTGCCCTCGGCGCGCCGGCCTCGCTGGTGGGCGTCACCGGTCAGGACGAGGCTGCTGATAGTTTGGCCAACAGCCTGCAGGCTGCGGGCGTCCGTTCGATCTTCCAGCGCATCGCGCACCAGCCGACCATCGTCAAGCTGCGAGTGATGAGCCGGCACCAGCAGTTGCTGCGTATCGACTTCGAAGAGCCTTTCGCCACCGACCCGCTGTCGCTGGGCGCCGAGGTCGACGTGCTGCTCGAGGGCGTCAAGGTGCTGGTGCTGTCGGACTACGGCAAGGGCGCCCTGAAGAACCATCAGTCCCTGATCCAGGCTGCTCGCAGCAAGGGCATTCCGGTTCTGGCCGATCCCAAGGGCAAGGACTTCTCCATCTACCGTGGTGCGAGCCTGATCACCCCCAACCTCAGCGAGTTCGAGACCATCGTCGGTCGCTGTGCCGACGAGGCCGAGCTGGTCGCCAAGGGCCTGCAGTTGCTCGAAGACCTCGACCTGGGGGCGTTGCTGGTCACCCGTGGCGAGCATGGCATGACCCTGCTGCGCACCGGTCACCCGGCCCTGCACCTGCCGGCGCGTGCCCGCGAGGTGTTCGACGTCACCGGCGCAGGCGACACGGTGATCTCCACCCTGGCTGCGGCCATCGCTGCTGGCGAAGACCTGCCGCACGCGGTGGCCCTGGCCAACCTGGCGGCCGGTATCGTTGTCGGCAAACTCGGTACTGCGGCCATCAGTGCACCGGAACTGCGTCGGGCAATCCAGCGCGAAGAGGGCTCCGAGCGCGGTGTGCTGGGGCTCGAGCAACTGCTGCTGGCCATCGATGACGCGCGTGCGCACAACGAGCGCATCGTGTTCACCAATGGCTGCTTCGATATCCTCCATGCCGGTCACGTCACCTACCTGGAGCAGGCGCGAGCCCAGGGCGACCGGCTGATCGTCGCGATCAACGACGATGCCTCGGTGAGCCGCCTGAAAGGGCCTGGGCGGCCGATCAACAGCGTCGATCGCCGCATGGCGGTACTCGCCGGCCTGGGCGCGGTGGACTGGGTCATCAGCTTCCCCGAGGGCACGCCCGAGAACCTGCTGCGCCAGGTCAAGCCTGATGTGCTGGTCAAGGGCGGCGACTACGGGATCGACCAGGTGGTCGGTGCCGACATCGTCAAAGCCTACGGCGGCACGGTGAAAGTGCTGGGGCTGGTGGAGAACAGCTCGACCACGGCGATCGTCGAGAAGATCCGCAAGCACTGACACGCCCGTTTTGGGGGCGGTCTTGCGTCAGCAGGAGCCGCCTCTACTTGTGCAGCGTGGTCCGTGCCCGCTGCAACAACGCCCGCGCCTTGTCGCTGAAGCGCTGCAGGTGTGACGGTTTGTCCGGTTTGTTCTCCACCAGGCCTTGCTGCTTCACCCATTCCTTCCAGCGCACCCGCTCATCCTTCACCACCCAGCCATCCTGGCGAGCGAAGCTCTCGGCCAGGTACAGCCCTCGCGTGCTTGCCGGAATCAACTGGTCTTTCTTGAGGGTGTACAGCTCGGCAACCGGTTTGCCGTCCGTCAGTGGCATCAGGTACAGGTCGGGTCGCTTGCGGTTGAGCCGTGCCACCAGTTGGTCGCCTTCGAGGCGTTCGTCGACATGGAACAGGCTCAGCGACTTGGCCTCCCGGGGCACTTGCAGGCGCAGGTCGTAGATCAGTTGCAGCGAGGCGGTGGGCAGGTGGACATAGGCCCTGGGTCGCTCGAGCAGCATCAGGTTGCCACAATGCACCGGGCGCGCGGCGCCGGAAGCAGGGCTGAGGACAAAGGGCAGGGCCTCGCGATAATGCAGTGCGGCGGCGTAGGGCGCCGGCAGCCAGGTGTCGTTGAAGCGTCCACCCAACCAGCCTTCCGGTGTTTCCAGCAGGCACTCCTCGGCCACTTCCTGGATGGCGGTATGCAGCGGCAGGTTCAGTTCCTGGGCCGGCACGTACCCTGAGATCAGCTTGAGCACCACATCGCCGCGATCCTGCCGACGCTGGCGCACCAGCACCCAGTAGTCGCGGTTCTGCCAGTTGAGGGTCAGGCGTACCGACACGCCAAGGTTGGCCAGCTCGATGACGAAGCGCTCGCTGTCATCCACCTGGATGGCCTTGCGCCGTTGCAGGGTCTGGGCGAAGTTCAGCGGCATGCCGATGCCCTGGTAGCTCAGGCGTTCGGGGGTGGCTTCGACATGCAGCGGCAGGGTCTTGAAGTTGCTCGGGTTCTTGCGGATCAGCGTACGCGCCACGAGGCTCCTCCTTGCGTTCGGCGCCGCGTGGGCGGCTCAGGCCTGGCCCAGGATACGGGCGACGGTGGCCACGTTGTGGGCCAGGTGCAGCGGATTGATGGTGCCGACAATAGCACTGCTCACCCCTGGGTGGGCGAACAGCAACTCGAAGCTGGCCTGTACCGGATCGACGCCTGCAGACAGGCAGGCATGCCCGCTGGCCAGGGCCTTCTTCACCAGGATGGCCTTGCCGTGTTCGGCAGCGTAGTCCAGGACCGGGCGTTCCGCCTGCTCGTTGAGGTTGTAGGTGACCATGGCGCAGTCGCCCTGTTCCAGGGCTTTCAGGCCGCCGGCGACGGTCTTGCCGGACAGGCCGTAGCCGAGGATCTTGCCTTCCTGCTTGAGGGCGGCGAGGGTCTGGTAGACCTCCTGTTGCTCGAGTATTTCCAGGTCATTGCCGTCGGAATGTACCAGCACCAGTTCGATGCGGTCGGTTTCCAGACGCTTGAGGCTGCGTTCGACCGAGCGACGGGTGTGGGCTGCACTGAAGTCGAAACGTGACTGACCATCCTCGAACTCCTCGCCTACCTTGCTGACGATGATCCAGTCTTCGCGCTGGCCGCGCAGCAGTGGGCCAAGCCGCTCCTCGCTGCGACCGTAGGCCGGCGCAGTGTCGATCAGGTTGATACCCAGTTCGCGGGCCTGCGACAGCAGCAGGCGCGCCTCGTCGTCGCCGGGGATAGTGAAGCCCGTGGGGTATTTCACGCCCTGGTCGCGGCCGAGCTTGACCGTGCCCAGCCCCAGCGGCGAGACCATCAGGCCGGTGCTGCCCAGCGGGCGATGCAATCCATGCAGGGTCGGCAGGCTCATGGCAGCAGTTGCTCCCAGGCTGGAATGCCCAGGGGCGGGCGGGGCAGTCCGGAAAGGTCGGCCTGGGCGCCTGGGCGGATAGCGTCGCGCTCCAAGGCGGCCAGCACGCGGTCGGCGAAGTCCGGGGCCAGGGCCAGCTTGGTCGGCCAGCCGACCAGCAAGCGCTCCTGTTCGCTGAGGAATGCGTTGTCCGGACGCACCAGCCCCGACTGCGCAGGCTCGGCGCGGTCGACGCGCAGCGTGGCCCAGCGTACCTGGGCCTGGTCGACCCAGGGCAGCAGGCTGGCGATTTCCTTCTGCGCCGCAGCAATCTGCGCCGCTGGCTCGCGGGCCACGCCGTCGGCTTCGGCCAGATCGCCACCCAGGTACCACACCCACTGGCCATCGGCGGCGGGGTGAGTGGTCACGGTAATACGTGGCTTGGGCCCGCCGCCCAGGCAGTGGGCGTACAGCGGCTTGAGGTTGGGGCCCTTGGCCAGCACCATGTGCAGCGGTCGACGTTGCTGGGCCGGCTGGCTCAGGCCGAGGGCCTGCAGCAGCGCTTCGGTGCCGCCGCCAGCACTGAGCACGATGCGCTGGGCGCGGATCTCGCGGCCATCGACCTTGAGGCCGACCAGGGCAGCGCCTTCGTGCAGCGGTTCGATCCGCTCGCCGGCCAGCAGGCTGTCACCGGCCAGTTGCGCCAGGTTGCCGAGCAGGCTCGGCACATCGATGACCAGCTCGGCCAGGCGGTAGACCTTGCCCTTGAACGCCCGGTCCTGCAGGGCTGGCGGCAACTGGTCGCCCTTGACCTGGTCGACCCGGCCGCGCACGGCCTTGCTGGCGAAGAAGCTGGTGAGGTTGCCGGCCAGGGTGCCGGGCGACCAGAGGTAGTGGGCATCGGACAGCAGGCGGGTGTCGCGCAGGTCCAGCTCGCCGCTGCCTGCCAGTGCCTCGCGCCAGCGCCGTGGCATGTCGGCGATGGCCTCCGAGGCGCCGCTCAGGGCACCGTGCAGGGCGTACTTGGTGCCGCCATGGATGATGCCCTGGGACTTGATGGTCTGTTCGCCACCGAGGCTGGCGCGTTCCACCAGTACTGTCGAATAGCCCAGGCGGCGCAGCCGGGCGTTGAGCCAGAGGCCAGCGACCCCGGCGCCGACGATCAGTACGTCAGTGGAAATGGCAGATGGCATGCGGGCACCTCGAAGACTGGAACGATTGCCCAGTATACAGCCCGTGGTCGGCAATGGTGCCTGTCGATCAATGCCCTGCGGTCCTGGAGAACACCTGGATCACCACCACCCCGCCGACGATCATCGCCATGCCGAGCATGGCCGGCAGGTCGAGCTTCTGGCCGTAGATCACCAGCGCGGCCACGCTGATCAGCACGATCCCCAGCCCCGACCAGATCGCGTAGGCGATGCCGACCGGAATGCTGCGCACCACCAGGGTGAGCATCCAGAAGGCAACCGCGTAGCCGCATACCATCAGCAGCAACGGCAAGGGGGTGCTCAAGCCCTTCACCGCTTTCATCGAGGCGGTGGCGATGACTTCGGCGCAGATGGCGATGGCGAGGTAGGTGTAGGCATTCATGATGGGATTCTCCGTTACTGGACGGGCATTCTAGATTTTTCCTGGTTGCGGTAAAGTCATTACCTATCGATTCTGGAGATAGGCTGATGGCCGAGCAGTGGAACCTTGAACAGTTGCGGGTCTTTGTGCAGGTCGCCGAGCTGCGCTCGTTTTCCGCGGTGGCCCGCGCCCAGCACAAGGCGCAGTCGGCCGTGAGCAATGCCATCGCGCTGCTCGAGGCAGACCTGGGCGTAGTGCTGTTCGAGCGCAGCAGCGGGCGCCAGCCGCGCCTGACCGAAAGTGGCGAAGCCTTGTTGCGTGACGCCCAGGAGCTGTTGCGTCAGTGCGAGCGGCTCGACGGTCGCGCCCAGGCCTTGATGCGCGGCCAGGAGCCGCTGTTACGGGTGGCCCAGGACGAAGCCATGCCCTACCAGCCGGTGATCGACAGCCTCGACGAACTGGCCAGCCAGTTTCCCTTTCTCCAAGTGCAACTGGCCAGTGGCGCACAGGGCGACGTGGCGCGCAAGCTGGTCGGGCGGCGGGCGGACCTGGGCTTGTTCTTCCACCACGAAAGCATTCCCGACTCGCTGGAGCGTCGCACCTTGGGCAGTGTCGAGATGGTCACGGTGTGTGCTGCGCATCATCCGCTGGCCCATGTCGGGCGGGTCACCTGCCAGCAGCTGGCGCGGCACCGGCAGTTGCTGATCGCCCCGCAGGACAGCGACTACCCGGGCGGGGAGCCGGTCAGCGCCCAGGTGTGGCGCGCCGACAGCTTCTACGTCATGGCCGAACTGCTGATGCGCGGCCTGGGATGGGCCTGGCTGCCACGGCATGTGGTGCAGTATCCGACCTACCAGGCGCACATGGTCGAGCTCGACAGCGAATGGCGCCCGCCCGCGCTGGTCGCCGAGCTGGCGTGGCGGCGCGACGAGCCACTGGGGCCGGCTGCCCAGTGGCTGGCCGAACGTTTTGCCGTGCACCTGCGGGCAATCGGCTAGGCCGACAGGCCTTTTCTTGTGGATCCTAGTAAACTGCGCCGCCATGAACAGAACCCTCTACACCTTGCTGTTTCACCTGGGCCTGCCGCTGGTCGCGCTGCGCCTGTTCCTGCGCGGGCGCAAGGCGCCGGCCTACCGCCAGCGCATCGCCGAACGCTTCGCCTGGGGGCTGCCGGCCATGCGCCAGGGCGGTATCTGGGTACATGCGGTGTCGGTGGGTGAAAGCATCGCTGCGGCGCCGCTGGTCAAGGCGTTGCTCAAGGCTTACCCCCACTTGCCGGTGACCCTCACCTGCATGACCCCGACCGGCTCCGAGCGCATTCGCGCGATGTTTGCGCACGAGCCGCGGGTCCAGCATTGCTACCTGCCTTACGACCTGCCCTGGGCGGCGGGGCGCTTCCTCGACCATGTGCGCCCCACGCTGGGCATCATCATGGAAACCGAGCTGTGGCCCAACCATATCCACCAGTGCGCCAGGCGTGGTATTCCGGTGGCCCTGGCCAACGCGCGGCTGTCGCAGCGTTCGGCGCGCGGCTATGCGCGCTTCGCCGGGCTGACCCGGCCCATGCTCGAGGAAATGAGCCTGATCGCCGTGCAGACCGAAACCGAGGCCGAGCGATTCCGCAGCCTGGGAGCCCGTGCGCAGTGCGTGCAGGTGACCGGCTCGATCAAGTTCGACCTGAAGGTGGACGATCAACTCCTGCCACGTGCGCGTGAGCTCCGCCAGCGCTGGGGCGCCACCCAGCGTCCGGTATGGATTGCCGCCAGCACCCACGAAGGCGAGGATGCGTTGGTCCTCGAGGCGCATCGGCGCCTGTTGCAGGCCCATGGCGATGCGTTGCTGATTCTGGTGCCGCGTCATCCCGAGCGCTTCGATGCGGTGCATGCCCTGTGCAGCGAGCGGTTCAGCACGGTGCGCCGCTCTTCGGGGGCCGCGGTGGACGGTCAGGTGCAAGTCCTGCTTGGCGATACCATGGGCGAGCTGATGTTCCTCTACGCCCTGGCGGATATTACTTTCGTCGGTGGCAGCCTGGTCCCCACCGGTGGGCACAACCCGCTGGAGCCGGCAGCGCTGGCCTTGCCGGTCATCACCGGCCCGCACGTGTTCAACTTCCTCGAAATCAGCGCGATGCTGCGTGAGGCAGGCGCGTTGCAGCAGGTGGACGATGTCGAGGGGCTGACGACCGCAGTGCGCCGCCTGATCGAACTGCCGCAGGACGGTCGGCGCATGGGCGAGGCGGGCAAGGCGGTGATGCAGGCCAACCAGGGGGCCTTGCAGCGCTTGCTGGAAGCGCTGGGGCGGCTGTTGCACTGAGCTCACCCTGGCGGGCGAGCCCAGGCTACCTCATTCAGGGGCGTCGCTCGAAGTTCTTCGCCGCTGCCGCCGCCAGATCCGGTGGCAGGAAGTCCTTGTCCGGGTTGTAGTCGGCTTTCAGATAGCGCCCCAGGTCCTGCAGGTCCTGCGGGCTCAAGGTGCCTGCGGCCTGCTTCAGGCGCAGGTTGTCGAGGATGTAGTCGTAGCGGCTGTTGTTGTAGTCGCGCACCGAGGTGTAGAGCTGGCGCTGGGCGTCGAGCACGTCGACGATATTGCGGGTGCCGACCTGGTAGCCGATCTCGGTGGCTTCCAGTGCGCTCTGGTTGGAAATGATCGACTGCTTGCGAGCCTGCACCTGCTCCACATCGGTATTGACCGCGCGGTGCAGGTTGCGGGTGTTCTCCACCACCTGGCGGCGCAGGCTTTCGCGTTGCTGCTCGCTCTGGTTCAGGCGGGCGTAGGCTTCACGCACCTGCGAGCTGGTCAGGCCGCCGCTGTAGATCGGGATGTTCAGTTGCAGGCCGATGCTGGTCTGCTCGACGTCGCCGCCGTAACGCACGCCGGGTTGCGGCGCCGGGTTGGTGAAACCGAGGTTGTCGTTGTCGCCTTTCTGGTAGCGCGCCACGGCATCGAGGGTCGGGGCGTGGCCGGCCTTGCGCTGGCGCAGGGTTTCCTCGGCGGCATCGACGGCGTGGTTGGTTGCCAGCAGGTTGAGGTTCTGCCGCGCGGCGGTCTCGACCCAGGCCTTGGCGTCGTTGGGCGCCGGCACCTGCACCGGCAGGCTGTGAACCACGCCCTGGAGCGATCCGTATTCACGGTTGGTCAGGGTCACCAGGGCTTCGAAGGCGTCCTGCACCTGGCGCTCGGCGATGATCCGGTTGGCGCGGGCGGTATCGTAGCTGGCCTGGGACTGTAGCACGTCGGTCTTGTCGGAGAGCCCGACGTCGAAGCGCTCGTTGGATTGGTCGAGCTGGCGCTTGAAGGCGGCTTCCTCGGCCTTGGTCGAGGCCAGGTTGTCCTGGGCGCGCAGCACCGCGAAGTAGTTCTCGGCGCTCTGCAGGATCAGGTTCTGCTCGGTGGCCGACAGTTCCAGCGCCGCCTGCTCGTTCACCGCCTCGGCGGCCTGCAGCTGGAACCAGCGGTCGGCGCGGAAGATCGGCTGCGAAAGCGTGGCGCTCCAGCTGTTGCCGCTGCGGTTGGAGGTGACCGAAGGCTCGTCCAGCTTGGTACGGGTGCTCATCATTTCTGCGCCGGCGGACAGGTTTGGCAGCAGCCCGGCCCTGGCCTGGGGCACCACTTCGCGGCGGGCGCCATAGTCGGCGCGGGCAGCGGCGAGGTCGGCGTTGTTGTTCACCGCTTCCTGGTAGACGCTGACCAGGTCGGTCTTCACCGTCGTGGGCACATCCGCTGCCCAGACCACGCCGTTGGACGCACAAGACACGGCAATCGCCAGTGAAAGTTTGCGCAGCATAGGGCAATCCTTGTACGAGTTTTAATTTCTGAACTGTTGAGTATCGAGCGATGCGCCAGTGTAGTGCCGCGCGCAGCCAGCAACAATCGGCACGTTGCGCCTTTCGTCTTGCACGCATCTGCGCGCTTGGCTTTGCCGACCACTCCAGTCTAGACTGCGCAAGTTCTTGTCGGGGTGCCTTGAATCGAAGGCTGAGATCGGAGAGTTTCCGGATCCCGTTGAACCTGATCAGGTTAGCGCCTGCGTAGGGAACAAGATTGCTCGCCTTCCCGGGGAGCCTCTTGTGCCAGGTCCGGGAATGTCAGTGCTGTCATGCAGCCAAGGCACCCCATGTATCCGGCACTGCACTCCATCCAAGGGGTGCGTCCGCGCCTTTCAGGTTCTCCCCGACATTCCGCCCGCTAGGAAGCTGTCTGGAGAGCCTGTGATGAGTAAACAAGAAAAAGCGATCAGCCTGAGCGAGTCGGCCAAAGTCGACCAGCAGTCCGTGCAACCTCTGCCCAATTCGCGCAAGGTCTACGTCCAGGGTTCGCGCCCGGACATCCGCGTGCCCATGCGCGAGATCAGCCTGCACGACACCCCCACCGACTTCGGCGGCGAGAAGAACGCCCCGGTGCTGGTCTATGACACCTCCGGCCCCTATACCGATCCCGACGTCATCATCGATGTGCGCAAGGGCCTGGGCGATGTGCGTTCGGCCTGGATCGACGCGCGTGGCGACACCGAGCGCCTGCAGGGCCTGAGCTCGAACTTCGGCCAGCAGCGGCTCAACGACGCCGAGCTTGCCAAGCTGCGTTTCGCCCACGTGCGCAACCCGCGCCGCGCCAAGGCCGGTGCCAACGTTTCGCAGATGCACTACGCACGCCAGGGCATCATCACCGCCGAGATGGAATACGTCGCCATCCGCGAGAACATGAAGCTGCAGGAAGCCCGCGCCGCCGGCCTGCTCGACCAGCAGCACGCCGGCCACAGCTTCGGCGCCAGCATCCCGAAGGAGATCACCGCCGAATTCGTGCGTGAAGAGATCGCCCGTGGCCGCGCGATCATCCCCGCCAACATCAACCACACCGAGCTCGAGCCGATGATCATCGGCCGCAACTTCCTGGTGAAGATCAACGGCAACATCGGCAACAGCGCCCTGGGTTCCTCGATCGAGGAAGAGGTGGCCAAGCTCACCTGGGGTATCCGCTGGGGCTCGGACACGGTCATGGACCTGTCCACCGGCAAGCACATCCACGAGACCCGCGAGTGGATCATCCGCAACTCGCCGGTGCCGATCGGCACCGTGCCGATCTACCAGGCCCTGGAAAAGGTCGGTGGCGTCGCCGAGGACCTGACCTGGGAGCTGTTCCGCGACACCCTGATCGAACAGGCCGAACAGGGCGTGGACTACTTCACCATCCATGCCGGCGTACTGCTGCGCTACGTGCCGCTGACCGCCAAGCGCGTCACCGGTATCGTCAGCCGTGGTGGCTCGATCATGGCCAAGTGGTGCCTGGCGCATCACAAGGAGAATTTCCTCTACACGCATTTCGACGAGATCTGCGAAATCATGAAGGCCTACGACGTCAGCTTCTCGCTGGGTGACGGCCTGCGTCCGGGCTCGATCGCCGACGCCAACGACGCTGCCCAGTTCGGTGAGCTGGAAACCCTCGGCGAGCTGACCAAGATCGCCTGGAAGCACGACGTGCAGTGCATGATCGAAGGCCCGGGCCACGTGCCGATGCAGCTGATCAAGGAAAACATGGACAAGCAGCTCGAGTGCTGCGACGAGGCGCCGTTCTATACCCTCGGTCCGCTGACCACCGACATCGCACCGGGCTACGACCACATCACCTCGGGCATCGGCGCGGCGATGATCGGCTGGTTCGGCTGCGCCATGCTTTGCTACGTCACGCCCAAGGAGCACCTGGGCCTGCCGAACAAGGATGACGTCAAGACCGGCATCATCACCTACAAGATCGCTGCACATGCCGCCGACCTTGCCAAGGGCCACCCGGGCGCGCAGATCCGCGACAACGCACTGTCCAAGGCGCGCTTCGAGTTCCGCTGGGAAGACCAGTTCAACCTTGGCCTTGACCCGGACACCGCGCGCGCCTTCCACGACGAGACCCTGCCCAAGGAGTCGGCCAAGGTTGCGCACTTCTGCTCGATGTGCGGGCCGAAGTTCTGCTCGATGAAGATCACCCAGGAAGTGCGCGAGTACGCCGCGAAGATCGAGACCGTCGACGTCACGGCCGAGCAGGGCATGCGCGAGCAGGCCGAGCGCTTCCGCCAGGAAGGCAGCCAGCTTTACCACAAGGTGTAAGTGATGCCGGCAGGATGGCGGTGAGCCATTCTGCCGTTGCAGTTGTATCGAGGCGGTCGGCCCTTTCGCGGGCAAGCCCGCTCCTACCGGTTCTCTGCTGAATCTGTAGGAGCGGCTTGCCCGCGACAGGGCCGCCAGCTTTACCAGACAGCCCAACCTTCTTGGCGAGCACGTCCATGACCACCCCCAGCCACTTCTCCCCTGACCATCCGGTCCCGTCCAGCCAGCGCCTGTTCGGCGCCCGTGACCTGTTCTCGCTGTGGTTTTCCCTCGGCATCGGCCTGATGGTGCTGCAGGTCGGCGCCTTGCTTGCGCCGGGCCTGGGCCTGGCCGGCTCGGTGCTGGCGATCGTGCTCGGTACTGCGGTCGGGGTGCTGCTGCTGGCGGCGGTCGGGGTGACCGGCAGCGATACCGGCCTTTCTGCGATGGCTGGTCTGCGGCTGTCCCTGGGGCGTCATGGCGCGCGCTTGCCGGCGCTGCTCAACCTGCTGCAACTGGTGGGGTGGGGGTCGTTCGAGATCATCGTCATGCGCGATGCCGCCAGCTTGCTGGGCGCCCGTACCTTCGGCGAAGACAGTGCCTGGAACAGCCCGCTGCTGTGGACCCTGTGCTTCGGCGCGCTGGCGACCCTGCTGGCGGTCAGCGGGCCGCTGGCCTTCGTGCGCAAGGTGTTGCGCAAGTGGGGGATCTGGCTGCTGCTCGGTGCCTGCCTGTGGCTGACCTGGAACCTGTTCGCCAAGGCCGAGCTTGCCGACCTCTGGCGTCGCCCAGGTGATGGCTCGCTGTCGCTGGCGGTAGGTTTCGACATCGTCATCGCCATGCCGCTGTCGTGGCTGCCGCTGATCGCCGACTACTCGCGTTTCGGCGCGAGGGCCAGCCGCGTGTTCGGTGGTACGGCACTGGGCTTTTTCATCGGCAATGCCTGGCTGATGAGCCTGGGCGTGGCCTACACCCTGGCGTTCGCCCCGAGCGGTGAAGTGAACGCCCTGCTGCTGGCGCTGGCCGGCGCCGGGCTCGGCATTCCGCTGTTGCTGATTCTGCTCGACGAGTCGGAGAACGCCTTCGCCGACATTCATTCGGCGGCCGTGTCCACGGGACTGCTGGTCAAGCTCAAGGTCGAGCACCTGGCCCTGGCCATCGGCCTGCTGTGCACCCTGGTCGCATTGCTGGCGCCGCTTGCGCAGTACCAGAACTTCCTGCTGCTGATCGGTTCGGTGTTCGCGCCGCTGTTCGGCGTGGTGCTGATGGATCACTTCGTGATCCGCCGTCGACGCCTGCCGCAGCGGGTACAGGCGCTGCACTGGCCGGCATTGCTGGCCTGGCTGGCGGGGGTGGTGGTCTATCACCTGCTGGCGCACGAGGCACCGGAGTTGGGCGCGACGCTGCCAGCATTGCTGCTGGCAGGTGGGCTATACGGCGTACTCGGTATTATCCGCGGCCGGGAAACAGCTCAGGCTTGATCACGCCGTTCAGGCGCGGGTAGGGGATCTTCAGCTCGACGTGGCCCATGGAGTAGGGCGCGATCGCGTAGACCTCGTACTTGACCACCACCGCGCCGTACGTCAGGGCGATGTGCGGCGACTTCTTGAACGGCCAGGTCTTCACGAACTCGGCATCCTTGTCCATGCCGGTGCTGATCAGCCAGGCGCGGTGGGATTCCTCGACGGTCTTCCAGAAGGTGTCCTCCTGGCCGGGCACCAGCATGTCCTGGAGCGTCAGTACCTTGTCCTGCTTGCGTGAATAGTTGATGAAGGCACGCCCGGGCATGCCGTGGGCGCCGCCGCTGTCCAGGTAGCTGGACAGCTCGACGATCACCAGTCCGTCATGCTGCTCGCGTACCTTGGCCTGCAGGTAGCTGCTGTTGCGCAGTTGCGCGTTGGCCAGGTACTGCTGTTCGTACTGCTGCAGTGTGGTGGGCGTGGTACCGCGCTGGTTGTCTTCGGTCAGTTGCAGCAGGCGGCGCTCGACGAGGGCGTCAAGCTTGGGCGCCGTGGGGAAGTGCACGGTGTCGATGTTGACCAGCGGGCAATCGCGCTCGCTGCAACCGGGCTTGACGTGCTCCCAGGCTTCGCGCTTGACCTCGAGCGGCGCGCGATAGTTGGGCGTGAACAGGCTCTGGCAGGCGCCGAGGGTCAACGCCAGCAGGGCGACGGCGGTCATTTTGACGAGCGTCATGGTGATCCTTGCAGAACATGGATGATCGGCCTTGGACCGTCGGCAGAGCCTTCGGTTCGCCACTAAGCTAACAGAGTGGGCGGGGCCTGTCCCGGTCGCCGGAAAGGGATGAAAGGTGGCGGCACGCAGAGTAGGATGGCGCGACGCAGTTGTTGATGTAACGAGGAATTCCATGTCAGACACCTTGAATTCGGTGCCCCGGGCGGTCGAGATCGTCGAAAGGGCCAATTGCTTCCAGGGCTTCTACAAGCTCGACAAGGTGCGCCTGCGCCACGAATTGTTCGCCGGCGGCATGGGGCGCGAGATCAGCCGCGAGCTGTTCGTGCGCCATGATGCCGTCTGCGTGCTGCCCTACGATCCGCAACGTGACGAAGTGGTGCTGATCGAGCAGTTTCGCGTCGGTGCGCTGGACAAGACCGACAACCCCTGGCTGATCGAGCTGGTCGCCGGGCTGATCGACAAGGACGAGCAACCCGAGGAAGTCGCCCACCGCGAAGCCGAGGAAGAGGCCGGCCTGAGCTTCTCGGCGCTGTGGCCGATGACCCGCTATTTCCCGTCACCGGGCGGCAGCGACGAGTTCGTCCACCTGTTCCTTGGGCGCTGCAGCAGCGAAGGCGCTGGGGGCCTGCACGGGCTGGAAGATGAGGGCGAAGACATTCGTGTGCGTGTCTGGTCGTTCGAGGATGCCTTGCAGGCCGTACGTGACGGGCGCATCGCCAACGCGGCGAGCATCATCGCCCTGCAGTGGCTGGCGCTGAACCGTGATGAAGTCCGGGGGATGTGGAAGTGAACCTGCTGCGCGAACGCTACCGGGTCGACCTTGCCGGCCTGCAGGCCGCCTGCGAGGCCAACTATGCGCGGCTGATGCGCCTGCTGCCGGACATGCGCACCACGCAGAGCTCGCGGCGCATCGGCATGACCCAGGGCGACCAGATGCTCGGCGTGCTGGTGCTCGATGTAGTGCTGGCCTGCCCCTACACCACCACCCTGCGGGTGTGCCAGGAGCACAGTCTGCCGTGGCTGCCGGTGCCGCAACTCGAGGTGCAGGTGTATCACGACGCGCGCATGGCCGAGGTGGTGAGTGCCGAGCACACTCGACGCCTGCGCAGCATCTACCCGTACCCCAATGCCGCCATGCACCAGCCCGACGAAAAAGCCCAGCTCAACCTGTTCCTCGGTGAGTGGCTGAGCCACTGCCTGGCCTGCGGCCATGAGTACGAAACCGTGCGTTGAAATGTGACGTCGGTAGGTTTCGAGTATTTGCTCCACCCCTTTCAGCGGCCATAATCGTGCCGAATCCGACCAAGGAGACGGCCGTTGTCGCATCCATCAACCCCCTGGGCCCAAGCGCCCGTGCACGTGGTGCAGCTGACCGACGCCCACTTGTTCGCCGATCCGGCAGGCACTTTGCTGGGCCTGAACACCCGCGACAGCCTGCGTCATGTCGTGGCCCAGGTGCAGCGTGAGCAGCCGCGCATCGACCTGCTGCTGTGCACCGGGGACCTGTCCCAGGATGGCAGCGAGGCGTCCTACACAGCGTTTCGCCAGCTGACCGGCGGTCTCGCGGTGCCGACCCGTTGGTTGCCGGGCAACCATGATGAAGCGAAGGTCATGGCCGAGATCGCGCAGGGCACTGATCTTGTGACTGCGGTGACCGATATCGGCGCCTGGCGCGTCGTCATGCTCAATACGGCAGTATCCGGTGCGACCCACGGGCAACTGGAAGCGGATCAGCTGGCGACCCTCGATGCAGCCCTGGCGAGTGCCGGCGAGCGCCACTGCCTGGTGTGCTGCCACCACCAGCCGGTGGATATCGGCTGCGCCTGGATTGCGCCGATCGGCCTGCGCAACGCCGACGAACTGCTGCAGCGCCTGACCCGGCATGCGCAGGTCAAGGCTTTGCTCTGGGGACACATCCATCAGGAATGGGATGAAGTGCGCAACGGCATTCGCCTGTTGGCCACGCCGTCGACCTGTATCCAGTTCGCGGCGCGCAGCGAGGACTTCAAGGTCAGCGAAGAACAGCCAGGTTATCGCTGGCTGCGGCTGCATGCCGACGGACGGCTGGAGACCGGCGTCGAGCGGGCGCGGGATTTCGTGGTGAGCCTGGATTTCAACAGCCCGGGTTACTGACAGCTCTGCCTGTGCTGCAGCATCGGGGCGGCGCGGATTTGAAGATTGTGTTGCGAAAATCCCACCCTTGCGCCAAAACCCGGCGAACGCGCTACACTGCGCGTCCCTGTGCCCGCATCGTCGGGCGCGAAGCCACAGATTCCGGGGGCAGCATGTCGGGTTCCATCCTCTATATCCATGGCTTCAACAGCTCGCCGTTGTCCACCAAGGCGTGCCAGCTCGCGGCAGTGATGCAACAGCTCGGCCTGAGCGCGCAGCTGCGCGTTCCCGAACTGCACCATCATCCGCGCCAGGCCATGGCCCAGCTCGAAGCGTGCATCGCCGAACTCGGCACGCCGCTGCTGGTCGGCAGCTCCCTCGGCGGCTACTATGCCACGCACCTGGCCGAGCGCCATGGCCTCAAGGCCTTGCTGGTCAACCCGGCCGTGACCCCGCACAAGCATTTCGACGGCTACCTCGGTACTCAGCGCAACCACTACAGCGGTGAAACCTGGGAGCTGACCCACGACCACGTACAGGCCCTGGCCGAACTGGAAGTGCCACCCCCCGAGGATGCCTCGCGCTATCAAGTGTGGTTGCAGACCGCCGATGAAACGCTGGACTATCGCCACGCCGAGCGTTATTACCGGGCCTGTGCCCTGCGTATCGAGGCCGGCGGCGACCACAGTTTCCAAGGCTTCGCCCAGCGTCTGCCGGCCTTGCTGGCCTTTGCCGGCGTTGCCCGGGCGCAGTATGACGCGCTCGATTTTTCTGTATTTTGACCTTTTTGCATTCATCAGACTGACGACGAGAACCCATGGCCAATCCCAGCGCTAGCGCCTATAACGCAGACGCCATCGAAGTCCTCTCCGGCCTTGACCCGGTCCGCAAGCGGCCGGGCATGTACACCGACACCAGCCGGCCCAACCACCTGGCCCAGGAAGTCATCGACAACAGCGTCGACGAAGCCCTGGCCGGTCATGCCCGCTCGATCCAGGTCGTGCTGCACGCCGACCACTCGCTGGAGGTCAGCGACGATGGCCGCGGCATGCCGGTGGACATCCACCCCGAAGAGGGCGTGTCGGGCGTCGAGCTGATCCTCACCAAGCTGCACGCCGGCGGCAAGTTCTCCAACAAGAACTACCAGTTCTCCGGCGGCCTGCACGGCGTGGGCATTTCGGTGGTCAATGCCCTGTCGACCCAGGTTCGCGTACGGGTCAAGCGTGACGGCAACGAGTACCAGATGACCTTCGCCGATGGCTTCAAGGCCACCGATCTGGAAGTGATCGGCACGGTCGGCAAGCGCAACACCGGCACCAGCGTGTACTTCGCGCCCGACCCCAAGTACTTCGACTCGGCCAAGTTCTCCATCAGCCGCCTCAAGCACGTGCTCAAGGCCAAGGCCGTGCTGTGCCCGGGGCTGTCGATCAGCTTCGAGGACAAAGGCACCGGCGAAAAGGTCGAGTGGCACTACGAAGACGGCCTGCGCTCGTACCTGGTCGACTCGGTCAGCGAATTCCAGCGCCTGCCCGACGAGCCGTTCTGCGGCAGCCTGGCCGGTAACAAGGAAGCCGTGGACTGGGCGCTGCTGTGGCTGCCCGAAGGTGGCGACAGCGTCCAGGAAAGCTACGTCAACCTGATCCCTACCGCCCAGGGCGGCACCCACGTCAACGGCCTGCGCCAGGGCCTGCTCGATGCCATGCGCGAGTTCTGCGAGTTCCGCAACCTGCTGCCGCGCGGGGTGAAGCTGGCGCCCGAAGACGTCTGGGAGCGCATCACCTTCGTACTGTCGATGAAGATGCAGGAGCCGCAGTTCTCCGGCCAGACCAAGGAACGCCTGTCGTCGCGCGAAGCCGCAGCCTTCGTTTCCGGCGTCGTGAAGGACGCCTTCAGCCTGTGGCTCAACGCCCACCCGGAACTGGGCATGCAACTGGCGGAGCTGGCGATCAGCAACGCCGGCCGACGCCTCAAGGCGAGCAAGAAGGTCGAGCGCAAGCGCATCACCCAGGGGCCGGCATTGCCCGGCAAGCTGGCCGATTGCGCCGGTCAGGACCCGATGCGTGCCGAGCTGTTCCTGGTCGAGGGTGATTCGGCCGGTGGTTCGGCCAAGCAGGCGCGCGACAAGGAGTTCCAGGCGATCCTGCCGCTGCGCGGCAAGATCCTCAACACCTGGGAAGTCGACGGGGGTGAAGTCCTGGCCAGCCAGGAGGTGCACAACATCGCCGTGGCCATCGGCGTCGATCCGGGTGCCACCGACCTGTCGCAGCTGCGCTACGGCAAGATCTGCATCCTCGCCGACGCCGACTCCGACGGCTTGCACATCGCCACGCTGCTGTGCGCGCTGTTCGTCCAGCACTTCCGCCCGCTGGTCGAGGCCGGTCACGTCTACGTGGCCATGCCGCCGTTGTACCGCATCGACCTGGGCAAGGAGATCTACTACGCCCTGGACGAGGCCGAGCGCGACGGCATTCTCGACCGCCTGGTCGCCGAGAAGAAACGCGGCAAGCCCCAGGTCACCCGATTCAAGGGGCTGGGCGAAATGAACCCGCCACAGCTGCGTGAAACCACCATGGACCCGAACACCCGGCGCCTGGTGCAGCTCACCCTGGACGACCTGGCCGGCACCACCGAGATCATGGACATGCTGCTGGCCAAGAAACGGGCGAGCGACCGCAAGAACTGGCTGGAGACCAAAGGCAACCTGGCCGAGGTCCTGGTTTGATTCGTCTGCTCGTCGCAGCCTTGCTCGCGCTGGCCTGCCTGCCGAGCCTGGCCAGCGACTGGCCAGAGCTCACGCTGACTGCCGAGCACCCGATCGAGGGCATGCGTGGCGGCAACCTGTCGGGCCTGGCCCAGTGTCGCGGCGCCTTGTGGGGCGTTTCCGACCGCGACGACGATCGTATCTACCGGCTGGACCAGCAGGACGGCGTATGGCGCGCCGAGGCGTTGACCTTCACCCCGCCGCCCGTGCCGGAAAGCGGCCTGCCGTGGGGGTTGAAGTCGCGCAACTGGGCGGTGTCGTTCATCCGCGGCGGCGAACTGGATTTCGAAGGCATCACCTGCGACGCTGCGGGCAATTTCTACCTGGTCAGCGAGGCACATGCGGCGGTGCTGCAACTGCCCGTCGAGGGTGAGCCGAACTGGCTGAGGATCGACCCGGCCATGGTGCGCCAGGCGCGTGCCAGCGGCATGCTGCTGCACTTCAATGCCCTGTTCGAGGGGCTGGCGATCAACCCGGCCGGCGACCGCCTGTGGCTGGCCGCCGAGCGCGAGCGTCGCGGTCTGATCGCGGTGCAGCGCCAGCAGTCGGTGTGGACCTGCGGCGTCAGCTGCGTGTTGCTCAGCGAGGCCGGCGTAGAGATGCAGCCGCCGCAGATGCCCGGTTCGCGCGCGTTGTCGCGGGATTTCGCCGACCTGGCGCTGTTCGACGGCAAGCTGTTCACCCTCGAGCGCAACGCGTTTCGGATATGTCGTCGCGATGCCGACAGCGGCGCGGTTGAGCGCTGCTGGTCGTTTGCCGCCGATGCCCTGGTCGACTCGCGCCGCTACGACCAGCCGTTCGGCCTGGCTGAAGCGCTGGTGATCGACAAGGACGGCGCCTGGATCGGCCTGGACAACAACAACGGCACCCGTGCCGATGGTGAAACCCGCCCGATCGTCTGGCGCTTCGCCGCGCCGGCCGGTGGCTGGAGCAGCAAGCCTTGAGCCAGCCAGCGGGCAGGCGGGCGGGCCGGGTGCTGATGGTCCTGGCCTGGGCGGCGGCGATGTTTCTCGCCACGCGTTTCTTCGGGCAATGGGAAGACCGGCAGAACAACCCCAACAGCGTGGTGCAGTCCGAGCGCGGCGAGGGCTTCATCGAGGTGCGCCTGCTGAGCAACGGCCAGGGTCACTTCGTCGCCGACGGCAACATCAACGGCAAGGTGGTGCACTTCATGCTCGACACCGGGGCCACGGATGTGGCGATTCCCGAGGCGCTGGCCCGCGATCTTTCGCTGCAGCGCGGTGCACCGGTGACGCTCAGCACTGCCAACGGACGCACCGAGGGCTATCGCACGCGGCTCGACAGCCTGCAACTGGGCGATATCCGCCTGCGCGATGTGCGTGCCCTGGTGGTGCCGGGGCTCGACGGACAGACGGTGCTGCTCGGCATGAGCGCCCTGAAACAACTTGAATTTACTCAGCGCGGCGGCACCATGCTGCTGCGCCAGAACCTGAAATGACGAGGCTCGCATGAGCGACTTACTGGACAGTCTCGAAGGCGTCGAACGCCGTTCCCTGGCCGACTTCACCGAACAGGCCTACCTCAACTATTCCATGTACGTGATCATGGACCGCGCCCTGCCGCACATCGGCGACGGCCTCAAGCCGGTGCAACGGCGCATCGTCTATGCCATGAGCGAGCTGGGCCTGGATGCCGACTCCAAGCACAAGAAGTCGGCGCGTACCGTCGGTGACGTGCTCGGTAAATTCCACCCCCACGGCGACTCGGCCTGCTACGAAGCCATGGTGCTGATGGCGCAGCCGTTCAGCTACCGCTACACCCTGGTCGACGGCCAGGGCAACTGGGGTGCGCCGGACGATCCGAAGTCGTTCGCCGCCATGCGTTACACCGAGGCGCGACTGTCGCGCTACTCCGAAGTGCTGCTCAGCGAGCTGGGCCAGGGCACGGTCGACTGGGTGCCGAACTTCGACGGCACCCTGCAGGAGCCGCAGGTTCTGCCGGCACGCCTGCCGAACATCCTGCTCAACGGCACCACCGGCATCGCCGTGGGCATGGCCACCGACGTGCCGCCGCACAACCTGCGCGAAGTCGCCAGCGCCTGCGTGCGCCTGCTCGACGAGCCGAAGGCGACCATCGAGCAGCTCTGCGAGCATATCCAGGGTCCGGATTATCCGACCGAAGCCGAGATCGTCACCCCACGTGCCGAGATCCAGAAGATCTACGAGACCGGCAAGGGCTCGATCCGCATGCGTGCGGTATACCGCGTCGAGGATGGCGACATCGTCGTCACCGCGCTGCCGCATCAGGTCTCCGGCGCCAAGGTGCTGGAGCAGATCGCCGCGCAGATGCAGAACAAGAAGCTGCCGATGGTCGCCGACCTGCGTGATGAATCCGACCACGAGAACCCCTGCCGCATCGTCATCATCCCGCGCTCCAACCGTGTCGATGCCGACGAGCTGATGCAACACCTGTTCGCCACCACCGATCTGGAAAACAGCTACCGGGTCAACGTCAACATCATCGGCCTGGACGGTCGTCCGCAGCTGAAGAACCTGCGTACCTTGCTGCAGGAGTGGCTGCAGTTCCGCATCGGCACCGTGCGCCGACGCCTGCAGTTCCGTCTGGACAAGGTCGAGAAGCGCCTGCACCTGCTGGATGGTTTGCTCACCGCATTCCTCAACCTGGATGAAGTGATCCACATCATCCGCACCGAGGATCACCCCAAGCAGGCGCTGATCGAGCGCTTCGAGCTGACCGAGATCCAGGCCGACTACATCCTCGAGACTCGCCTGCGCCAGTTGGCGCGTCTTGAGGAAATGAAGATCCGCGGCGAGCAGGACGAACTGCTCAAGGAGCAGGCCAAGCTGCAAGCTCTGCTGGGCAGCGAGGCGAAGCTGCGCAAGCTGGTGCGCAGCGAACTGATCAAGGACGCCGAGACCTACGGCGACGACCGTCGCTCGCCGATCGTCGAGCGCGCCGAAGCCAAGGCCCTCTCGGAAAACGAACTGATGCCGACCGAGCCGGTCACGGTGGTGCTGTCGGAGAAGGGCTGGGTGCGTTGCGCCAAGGGCCACGACATCGATGCCACCGGCCTCTCCTACAAGGCCGGTGACGGCTTCAAGGCGGCGGCAGCGGGGCGTTCGAACCAGTTTGCGGTGCTGATCGACTCGACTGGCCGCAGCTACTCGGTGGCAGCACACAGCCTGCCATCGGCCCGTGGCCAGGGCGAGCCGCTGACCGGCCGTCTGACGCCACCGCCAGGTGCGACCTTCGAATGCGTGCTGCTGCCTGACGACGAGGCGCTGTATGTGGTGGCCTCCGATGCCGGCTACGGCTTCGTGGTCAAGGGCGAGGATCTGCAGGCCAAGAACAAGGCGGGCAAAGGGCTGCTCAGCCTGCCAAACGGCGCCAAGGTCATGACGCCGCGGCCGGTGGCCGACCGCGAGCAGGACTGGCTGGCGGCGGTGACCACCGAAGGTCGCCTGCTGGTGTTCAAGGTTGCCGACCTGCCGCAACTGGGCAAGGGCAAGGGCAACAAGATCATCGGCGTACCGGGTGACCGGGTGGCCAGTCGTGAAGAATTCGTCACCGATCTTGCGGTGATCGCCGAGGGATCGACGCTTGTATTGCAGGCTGGCAAGCGTACCCTGTCACTCAAGCCGGATGACCTTGAACATTACAAAGGCGAACGCGGACGGCGTGGTAGCAAATTGCCACGTGGCTTCCAGCGAGTCGACGGCATGACGGTGGAGCGCCCGGAGTAAACCGGCTATTCGTCTGGAACGGCGTTTTCAGCGTCGTTCCGGGCGGAAACGCTGGAGTCTGGCGACTATTTCGCGGATGATACACCCCTTGCGGGGCCGGCGTGGCCGTGTGCCCGCGGGAATCCACACGAGTATCACTGCGGTTGCCGGGCGGCGGCCGCTTGGATGGGATGATGAAATTTCTGCGCCTTCCATTTGCGCTGCTGATGACGGGTTTGCTGGGTCTGGGCGGGTGCAGCATGCACCAGCCGGTTGCCCTGTACCAACTCGACAGCGGCGACCCCGGCCAGCCCTCGCAGGCCGCCGGCATGGCAGTCGTGCTCGGCCCGGTCTCGGTAGCCGACTACCTGCAACGTGAAACCTTCCTGCAGCGCCAGGCCGACGGCAGCCTGACCGCAGCGACCGACGGTCGCTGGGCCGGTAGCCTTTCGTCGGATATCGATCAGTTGCTGGTGCGTCAACTCGCCTGGCGCCTGGACAGCCAGCGCGTCGTGCTTGCACCTGCCAGCACCGGCTTTACCCCTGACGTGCAGGTGCTGCTGTCGATCACCCGCCTGGACTCGGGCGCCAACCAGCCGGCGATCCTCGATGCCCAGTGGCGCGTGCTGGACCGCCGTGGCCATGTGCGTGACAACCGGATCGTCCACCTCGAGCAGCAGCACGAAGGCAGCGAGGCCTCGCAGGTCCAGGCCCAGGGGCAACTGCTGCAGAAGCTGGTCGAACAACTGAGCGTGACCGTCAAGCCGTTGGCCAACCAGCCGGCGGTCGCCGAAGAAACGCCGAAGAAACCGGCTGCTCCGGTTCAGGTCAAGAAGGAGCCGGAGAAGTCGAAGATTCCGATGGCTTCGCCGATCCGCACCGATATGGAAGTCTATCGGTTCTGATCCGGCAGATATGAAAAAGCCCGCAGTGATGCGGGCTTTTTTGTGTCCTGGTGGTTTGTCAGGGCTGCTTTGCAGCCCTTGTGCGACATCAGGCCTAGGCGCGACGCTCGTGCATGCGTGCCAGCTGGCGTTCGAGCATCGACGGGTAGGGTTCCATAAGCCGTTCGACACAGCAGGCGCCTTCGGGGCTGGCGATGGGGCGGATACGTGCGCGCTGGCGGATCAGCGCATCGTCGCTGACCTGGCGCTCGACCAGCAGCAGGTTGCGGCTGTGCTGCGACAGGGCCAGGGCATCCTGGGCCTTCTCGGTCATCAGCAGGTCGACCTGGTCCATGCCCAGCAGGTCCTCGCCCAGGGCCAGGCCCAATTGCAGCTGCAGGGTGATGCCGCTGTCGGCCACCTCGATCTGCAGGGCGTGGCCCAGGGCGCGCAGCAGCTCGCCGCAGCAGATGGCGTTGGTGAGGTAGTCTTCGCCGCTGTCTCGGCTGTGGAACAGCAGCAGCGTACTGCCGTCGTTGAGGGTGTGCACTTCGCCCTCATACAGCGAAGCGGCCTGGTCGAGGCAGTCGCGGTAGCGCTCCAGCAGCTCGGTCAGGCGTGTGCGCGGCAGGCGACGCAGTTGCTCCTGGGAGCCCAGCTGCACGGCCAGCACGGCGCTGGTGTTGGGTTCGTCCGACTCCACCGAAGGCAATGGCCTGGGGCTGTGCTCGCTGTCGTCGATCAGGTCGGCGAAGGCGTCGTCGTCCGCGTCGTCGTCCTGGGCGGTCACCTTGGCCGGCACTGGCTTGGTTACGGCCTTGCGTGGCGGCTCCTCGACATGCAGGTCGGTGAAGTCTTCCTCGTCGTCTTCCTCTTCTTCCGGCTCCGGCGGTGGCGGCGGTGCCAGGCGCGCATGAAGCTGACGGGCCAGATCGCCGATCTCGTCCTGGCGCTCGATCGCCGGCGTGTAAGGGTGCGGGTCGCGCAGCCAGACGCGCAGCTGCAGCAGCGGCGTCGAGATGAAGCGACCCAGGCGCAGGCTGAGCGTGAGTGCCAGCGCGAGCAGGATGGCCGCGAGGATGCCCATGCTCTGCAGACTGATCAGCATCGGTTGCTGGAACTGGCTCATGTCCAGGCTGATGCGCAGTTGCCCGGCGCTCACGTCCTGGAAGGTGATCTTGGTCTGGTACACCCCCTCGGCCTCGCCCAGCAAGCCGTTCTTCGGCCGTTGCCCGGCCTCGGCGAGGATGCGGTTGTCGACGCTGTAGATCGCCGCGTGGGCCACCAGCGGGTTCTTCACCAGGTTGCCCAGCAGCACGTTGAGGCTGAGGATGTCGTTGGACACCAGCAGCTCCGTGGCCGAGGTCGCGGTCTGCACGGTCAGGCTCTGGCCGACGGCATCGGCCTGCTCGTGCATCGCCTGCTTGAACTGCAGGCCCATCACGCAGGCATAGATCACCAGCGCCAGGGCCACCAGGAAGATGTTGTGGCTGGCGATGCGCAATGCCAGGGGAATACGGCGCTGGCGCAGGGCTCGGAAGATCATCAGAAAGAAGTTGTCGGTTTTGACGGGCGTGGGCCGGTTCACAGAGCGCGGCTCTTCATGGCGGAATAGATGCTGGGCAGTATAGCGACCCGCGTTTTGTCGGCAAAGCGTCGATGGCGCCCGATGGTCACGGAAAGTGGGTAGAATGCGCATTTTTCATCGAGTTGGAGCCCGGTCTTGCGCGAAATCGTCCTGATCAACATCACTGGTGAAGACCGTCCGGGTCTCACTGCGGCCATCACCGGCGTCCTGCTCCAGGGCGGTGTGAACATCCTCGACATCGGGCTGGCGGTCATGCACGGCACTTTGTCGTTCGGCATCCTGGTCGACATTCCCGACAACGAAGTCGCCACCAGCCTGCTGCAGAGCGTGCAATCCAAGGCCCACGAGCTGAACCTGCAGGCCCGCTACACGCCGGTTTCCGAAGCCGACTACCAGCGCTGGGCCGATGGCCATGGCGACAACCGCCACATCGTCACCCTGCTCAGCCGCAAGGTCACGCCCGAGCAACTGCAGCGGGTGAGTGCGGTCATCAGCCAGTACGGCCTGACCATCGAGCGCATCGAGCGCCTGTCGGCGCGCGTGGCGCTGGACGCCGCGACCGACAAGGGCCGGGCCTGCCTGGAGATCTCCGTGCGTGGCGAGCCCAGCGATGCCCAGGCCCTGCGTGCCGACTTCTTTGCGTTGTCGGCCGAGCAGGGTATCGACATTGCCTTCCAGCAGGATGACCTGTTCCGCCGCAACCGTCGCCTGGCGGTGTTCGACATGGACTCGACGCTGATCGAGGCCGAAGTGATCGACGAACTGGCCAAGGCTGCCGGTGTCGGTGAGCAGGTGGCGGCGATCACCGAGCGCGCGATGCGCGGCGAGCTGGACTTCCGCGCCAGCTTCAAGGAGCGCATGGCGCTGCTCAAGGGACTGGATGTGGGTGTGCTGGACGAAATCGGCGCGTCGCTGCGCCTGACCGAAGGTGCCGAGCACCTGTTCGCCGAGCTCAAGCGCCTGGGCTACAAGACGGCGATTCTCTCGGGTGGCTTCTCCTACTTCGCCAAACAGGTGCAGGCGCGCCTGGGCATCGACTATGTGTTCGCCAACGAGCTGGAAGTGGTGGATGGCAAGGTGACGGGCGTGGCCATCGAGCCGATTGTCGATGCCCAGCGCAAGGCCGATCTGCTGCAGGAACTGGCACACAAGGAAGGCTTGCAGCTGGAGCAGACCATCGCCGTGGGTGACGGCGCCAATGACCTGCCGATGCTGTCGCTGGCCGGCCTGGGCGTGGCCTTCCGTGCCAAGCCGCTGGTGCGCCAGTCGGCCAGGCAGGCGATTTCCACACTGGGCCTCGATGGCGTGCTCTACCTGCTCGGCTGGCGTGACCGCGACGGTCGCGCGTGAAACCTTGAAACAGCGGGGCCGCCTTGCGGCCCCAGCGCTCCTGGGTCAGCCCTGAACCGGCAGCGCCAGTTGTTCGCCCATGCGCACCGCAGAGCCGGCGCCCAGGGCTTCGGCCCATTTCACCTGCTCTGGCCCGAACAGCACGATCGCGGTCGATCCCAGCTTGAAGCGCCCCAGCTCTGCGCCTTTTTCCAGGTGAATCGCTGCGCGGCTGGCTTCGTCATAGCGGAAGGTCTTCAGCTCGCGCTTGGGCGGTGTGACCAGCCCGGCCCAGACCGTCTCGATCGAGGCGACGATCATCGCGCCCACCAGCACCACGGCCATCGGCCCGCGCTCGGTGTCGAACAGGCAAACCACGCGCTCGTTGCGGGCGAACAGTTCCGGGACGTTCTCTGCCGTGGTCTGGTTGACCGAGAACAGGCGGCCCGGCACGTAGACCATCTCACGCAGGGTGCCGGCCAGCGGCATGTGCACGCGGTGATAGTCCTTCGGCGACAGGTAGATGGTGGCGAACTCGCCGCCCATGAACGGCGCGGCCAGTGCCGGGTCGCCGCCGAGCAGTTCCAGGGCGCTGAAGCTGTGGCCCTTGGCCTGGAAGATGCGGCCGTGCTCGATCGGACCGAGCTGGCTGACGGCGCCGTCGGCCGGGCACAGGATGGCGCCCGGCGTCTCGTCCAGCGGACGCGCACCCGGCTTCAGGGCACGGGTGAAGAAGGCGTTGAAGTGCTCGTAGGCGCTGAGGTCTTCGACCAGCGCTTCGGACATGTTCACCTGGTAGCGCTTGGCGAACCAGGCGGTGAAGGCATTCTTGAACCAGCGTGCGCGGCACTCGGCGACGCAGCCGGCCAGGCGCGACAGCAGGTGGTGCGGCAGCAGGTGCTGACTGATGATGAACAGACGGGATTTCATGCAGGTTCCTTAAACTTCTACAGGCGTGTCCGGGTGATTGCCCCACTCGCTCCACGAGCCGGCATAGGCCTTGACCCGTGGATAGCCGAGTGACTTGGCCACCAGGTAGGTGAATCCGGAGCGACGGTGGGTCTGGCAGTGGGTGATCACTTCCTTGTCCGGGGTGATGCCCAGCTGCTTCAGGACGTCGGCGATGTCCTGGCGGATGCGCAGGTGGTCGTTGAGGTCCATGCCGGCGGTCCACTCGAAGTTGACCGCGCCGGGAATGTGCCCACCCCTGGCGGCCAGGACCTTCTCGCCGTTGAATTCCTGCGGGGCGCGGGCGTCCCAGACCACCAGGTCGTCGGCGCCCAGGCGGCTCTGCAGGTACTCGCGGGTGGCGGTGGGTTCGCTGTGCAGGCGCAGGCTGACCGGTGTGTTGGCCGCTGCTGGCACCTCGGTGCCGAGCTTGTCCGCCGGCCAGGCCTGGATACCGCCGTTGAGGTAGTGGTAACGACCGTGGCCGATCACATCGAGCAGCCAGATGAAGCGCCCGGCCCAGCCGCCGCCTTCGTCGTCGTACACCACGTACACTGCGTCTTCACGGTGGCCCAGTTCGCTGAACAGCTTTTCCAGGTCGGCCAGCGGCGCAAGCAGGCCGGGTGCCGGTGGCTGGCCCAGCTGGGTGCGTTTGCCTTCGACGAACCGTGCGCCGGGGATATGGCCGCTGACATAGCGGTTGGCACTGCTCAGGTCGACCAGGATCAGCTCGGGCGAATCCAGGCGCGGCAGCAGGTCGGCGGCTTCGATCACCAGGGGCAAGCCGGAAAAATCAGTCATCCACGGTCTCCGGGGAGCAAGGGAGGGGCGATTGTAGCGCAAGGTTCAGCCATTGCGGTTGGCGAAGCTGGTCAGCGCGCGCTCGATGCATTGCGCGGTTTTACCGAAGGCTTGCACGCTCACGTCCGCAAGCGGCTTGCCACCCTGGTCGGCGATCGCCAGCATCAGTACCTGGTCGTTCACGGCCAGCGAGCGCAACAGCAAGTTTTCGCTGGGGAACAACGCACGCAGCGGTGCCGGCAGCAGGGCGGAAAACTGGGCATGGTTGGCGGGCGTCAGGCGCAGTTGCGCGGCCTTGCCCAGCAGTTTTTGCAGCAGCCTGCTCTGCTCCGTTGCCAGCGCCAGGCTCGAGGCCTCCCGCGGCAGGCCGGCAGTCTGCTGCACACGCAGGCAGTCGTTGGGCTTGTCGAGCAGCAACAGCATCACCCGCTGCATGCCGCAGGCCAGCAGTGCATCGCGGGCATGGGTGGCCAGGTGCACGGTGTTGCTGAACGGGCTGGGCTGGGCCAGCAATTCGCGGCACAGCGTGCGCCAGCGCTCCAGATCCTGGGCCGGGGGCGGCGGCGGGGTGAGCATGTCCGGGTGCGGGCGGCGCTGGTGCCAGGGCCAGATCAACGCCTCGGCGGGGTGGAACAGGGCGTGTCGGGCATGGTGGCGGGCACTTGCCGCAGCCTGCTGGTGCACCTGCTGCTGGACATCGTCCAGCGTGGTCTGCAGGTACATGGCCGTGAGCAGTTGCCAGCGCAGCAAGTGCGGGTTGTCCCAGCCGACCTGGGCCGACAGTGCCAGGCCGTTGGCCAGCAGCACGGTGTTGGCCGGCTGGTTGAACCAGCGGCGCAGGCCGGGCTCTTCATCGAGGCGGTGTTGCTGGCTGAGGTCGTCCGGGTCGCGGGCGATGCTCAGCACCTGGGCCAGTTGCTCGCGTTCCTCGAGCAGCAGGCGATAACCCTGGGTGACCCACTCCGGCAGGCGCCAGTGGGTGGCGACCGCGCGGCACAGTTCCATGATGCGTACGCCGAACAGCGCGTGTTCGACTTCGGCTGCCTCTTCGCCCTTGTGGATGACCCGCAGTTCCCAGGTGTCGAGCAGCTTGGGGTAGGCCAGTGCGAGGGCCCACAGCGGCGACAGGAACAGCAGGCTGCCCCAGTGGATTTCCTGCCACAGGCGCGCCAGGCGGCTGGCGAACAGGCCGTTGGCCTGCTGGGTGGCGTGCTGGCTGATCAGCAGGAACTGACGCAGCACCGGTGGAATATCGTCCCCCGGCACCGCCGGCAGGCGCCCCATCAGTTGCAGGATGCGGGTCAGGCCCAGGCGGTTGAGGGCGATCTCCAGGCTTTCGGCCGGTTCGGCCTGGCTGGCGTTGGCCGGATGGTTGGCTTCGCGCATCACGCACAGCACCAGCGAAGGGCTATCCTGCATCAGTTCGGCGATGTCGCGCAGCGAACGGCGGTTGTCGTTGATGGCCGCCAGAACGCGGTCGTGACTCTCTTTGGGCACTGGTACGCGGATGCCGTCGAGCAGCCTTACCCAGGCGTCTAGAGAGGAGGGAATCTGCGCTGGCACCTTGGTTTCGATTGGCATTTTGACATCAGTCCAAACTGGCTTTTCGCATTGAGTGGCTATAGTCTGGCGCAGTTCTGCCGATAAGGAGAAGAAGAGTTTCCAAGCTTCCGCCCCTGACCCTGACCACGACAGCAAGTGCTTCCAATCTATGGCTAAAATTATCGGCATCATCGTCGTATTCGCGAGTGTCCTCGGCGGATACGTGCTCTCCCACGGCAAGATCGCGGCGCTGATCCAGCCATTCGAAGTGCTGATCATCGGCGGTGCGGCCTTTGGCGCGTTTCTCCAGGCCAACCCTGGCTACATGACCATGCACGTCATGAAGAAGTCGCTGAAGATGTTCGGCAGCCGCTTCACCCATACTTTCTACCTGGAAGTGCTGGGCCTGATCTACGAGATTCTCAACAAGAGTCGCCGCGAGGGCATGATGGCCATCGAGGGTGACATCGAGGATCCCGCGGCCAGCCCGATCTTCGCCAAGTACCCTGCGGTCATGGGCGATGCGCGGATGACCGCGTTCGTCTGCGACTACCTGCGCATCATGTCGACCGGCAACATGGCGCCCCATGAGCTCGAAGGCCTGTTCGACATGGAGCTGCTGAGCATGAAGGAAGACCTCGAGCACCCGTCCCATGCGGTGACCAGCGTCGCCGACGCCATGCCCGGCTTCGGTATCGTCGCGGCGGTACTGGGGATCGTGGTGACCATGGCCTCGCTGGGCGATGGCGACCAGAAGTCCATCGGCCTGCACGTCGGTGCGGCGCTGGTCGGTACTTTCTTCGGTATTCTCGCCGCCTACGGTTTCTTCGGCCCGCTGGCCAACTGCCTGCGCCACGATGCCAAGGAAGAGCTGAACGTCTACGAGGCGATCAAGGCCTCGCTGGTGGCCTCGGCGTCCGGCATGCCGCCGTCGCTGGCCGTCGAGTTCGGGCGCAAGGTGCTGTACCCGGCGCACCGTCCGAGCTTCGCCGAACTGGAACAAGCGGTTCGCGGTCGCTAAGCCATGGAGAACAATCAGCCCATCATCGTCAAGCGCGTCAAGCGCTACGGCGACGGCCACCACGGCGGTTCCTGGAAGATCGCCTTCGCCGACTTCGCCACGGCGATGATGGCGTTCTTCCTGGTGCTGTGGCTGCTGTCCACGGCCACCCCTGAGCAGAAGATCGCCATTGCCGGCTACTTCAAGGACCCGATCGGCTTCTCCGAAAGCGGTACGCCCTACGTCATCGACCTGGGCGGGTCGCCGCAGCTCGCGCCGGAAAAGACCATCAACCCGGAAGAAAAATCCGAGCCGACGCCTGATACCAGCGTGCAGATGGACAAGGACCGGATCGAGACCATGGCCGAGCAGGTCGAGCAGGAGCGTTTGCAACTGCTGCTGCAGGAGCTGCAGAACAAGGTCGAGGAAAACCCGCAACTGCAGAAGTTCAAGGACCAGATCCTGTTCGAGATCACCCAGGACGGCCTGCGTATCCAGATCATGGATGCCGAGAACCGGCCGATGTTCGACCTCGGCAGCGCGCGCCTGAAACCGTACTTCGAAGACATCCTGCTGGCGATGGCCGACACCATCAAGGCCGTGCCGAACAAGATCAGCGTCAGCGGCCATACCGATGCCAAACCTTATGCCGGTACCGGTGACTTCGGCAACTGGGAGCTGTCGGCCAACCGTGCCAACGCCGCGCGCCGTGCGCTGGTGGCCGGTGGCTATCCGGATACCCAGGTGGCGCGGGTGGTGGGTTACGCCTCCTCGTCGCTGTTCGATCGCGAGAATCCGTTCAATCCGGTCAACCGCCGGATCGACATCATCGTGCTCACCAAGAAAGCCCAGCGTGACATCGAGGGCGAGCAGGGGGCTCCCGAGACCCCGGCCAGTCCTGCCGCGCCTGCCGATGGTGCACCGGGTGCGCCTGGTGCTTCGGCCGCGCCTGCCGATGACGCGGCGCCGATGCAACCGCGTGAGCTGCGTCAGAAGCTGAACATCTTCGAGGACGGTGTGCTGAAGATGGACGAGCCCAAGGATAACTGAGCCCGCAGTCTGCAGGGGCGGCGCAACGCCGCTCCTGCAGCTTCAGTAGGTGTCTTGCGTCAGGCTCGCCACGATCGAGCGGTAGCTGTGCATCCGCTGCGCCGAGATACGCCCTTCCTCGAGCCCTTTGAGCAGCGCACA
The DNA here is from genome assembly GCF_057370475.1 of Pseudomonas sp. FA117. Classification (NCBI taxonomy): domain Bacteria; kingdom Pseudomonadati; phylum Pseudomonadota; class Gammaproteobacteria; order Pseudomonadales; family Pseudomonadaceae; genus Pseudomonas; species Pseudomonas sp. FA117. The sequence goes on along the minus strand of NZ_CM170675.1, from coordinate 5,260,446 downwards.
GCCGGGCTCGCGGTCATGCTTGCAGTCGCGGAAGCGGCAGGTGCCGAGCAGGTCGCGGAATTCGATGAAGCCCGCTTCCACATCGTCACGGCTGACATGCGCCAGGCCGAACTCGCGAATGCCCGGCGAGTCGATCAGGTCGCCGCCGTTGGGGAAGTGGTAGAGCCGCGCCGTGGTGGTGGTGTGGGTGCCCTGGCCGGACCACTCCGACAGATCGCCCACGCGGGTCTGCGCCTGCGGCAGCAGGCTGTTGACCAGCGATGACTTGCCCACGCCCGACTGCCCGACGAACACGCTGATGTGCTCGTCCAGGGTCTGCTGCAGGCGCTGCATGCCGTCGCCATGGTGTGCCGACACTTCCAGCAGCGGATAGCCCAGGTCGCGGTACACCGCCAGCAATGCATTGAGCGCCGGGGCGTTGTCGTCGTTGATCAGGTCGGCCTTGTTCAGCAGCAGCAGCGGGCGGATGCCCGCGTGCTCGGCGGCGACCAGATAGCGGTCGATGAGGTTGGCCTGGGGCTCGGGCGCCGGGGCGAAGACGATCACGATCAGGTCGACGTTGGCCGCGACCGGCTTGAGCTGGCCGTGGTTGTTCGGCCGGCACAGCTCGGTGCTGCGCGGCATCTGCGCGACGATCACGCCATTGCCCTGGTTGCCGGCGCGCCAGACCACCTTGTCGCCGGTGACCAGCGCCGGCAGGTTGGCCCGCAGGTGGCAGCGGAAGATCTGGCCTGCCGCCTCGCCGTCCTGGGCCTCGACCTCGACCGTGACACCGAAGTGGGCGATCACCAGGCCCAGTTGCTCGGGGCCCAGGTCGCCACCCTCGAGCTCCTGCAGGGCGTGCTGCTCGCGTTTGGCGGCGCGGGCGGCGCGTTCACCCTGGATCTTTTCGATGCGCCAGTTCTGGCGGCGATTGAGCTGGCGTTTGGCCATGAAGGTTCCGTGTTGGCGGGGCAAAAGAAAACGGCAGGCAGTTTAGCACGCTCCACTAGGCTAATATGTCGGCCTATTCGAGGAGCTCATTCATGCACAACCCACAGAACCTGATCTGGATCGATCTGGAGATGACCGGCCTGGACCCGGACAACGATGTCATCATCGAGATGGCCACCATCGTCACCGACAGCGAGCTGAACACCCTGGCCGAAGGGCCGGTGATCGCCATCCATCACAGTGATGAGGTGCTGGCGCGCATGGACGAGTGGAACACCCGCACCCATGGCGCCTCGGGCCTGACCCAGCGCGTGCGCGAGAGCCGCATCGGCATGGCCGAGGCCGAGGCGCAGACCATCGCCTTCCTCGAGCAGTGGGTGCCCAGGGGCAAGTCGCCGATCTGCGGCAACAGCATCTGCCAGGACCGCCGCTTCCTCTACCGCCACATGCGCGCACTGGAAGGCTACTTCCACTACCGCAACCTCGATGTTTCCACGCTCAAGGAGCTCGCCGCCCGCTGGGCGCCGGACGTGCGCGACAGCTTCAAGAAAGGCAGCACCCACCTGGCCCTGGACGACATCCGAGAGTCCATCGCCGAACTGCGCCACTACCGCGAGCACTTCATCAAGGTGTGATCGGCGAAGGGGTGCGCAAGCGCCCCCTTTTGGTGCCCCGCGCGACTCAGTAGACTGCGCGCCTTTCTCGCACGGATCTGCGCCATGTTGTTGATGCTCTACCTCATTGCCATCACCGCCGAAGCCATGACTGGCGCCCTGTCTGCGGGGCGGCGCGGCATGGACTGGTTCGGCGTGGTGCTGATCGCCTGCATCACCGCCCTGGGCGGCGGCTCGGTACGCGACGTGCTGCTCGGACACTATCCGCTGACCTGGGTGAAGCACCCCGAATACCTGGTGCTGACCAGTTTTGCCGCGTTGCTGACCATCTTCATCGCGCCGCTGATGCGCCATCTGCGCTCGCTGTTCCTGGTGCTCGACGCCCTGGGGCTGGTGGCGTTCACCCTGATCGGCTGCATGACGGCGCTGGAAATGGGCCAGGGGATGCTGGTGGCTTCGATCAGTGGCGTGATCACCGGGGTGTTCGGCGGGATCCTGCGCGACATCTTCTGCAACGATATTCCCTTGGTGTTCCGGCGCGAGCTGTATGCCAGCGTGTCGTTCGCAGCAGCCTGGTTCTACCTGGGGTGCGTGTACTTCAAGGTGCCGGCCGAGCAGGCCATGCTGCTGACCCTGTTCGGCGGCTTCCTGCTGCGTTTGCTGGCTATCCGCTTCCACTGGGAAATGCCCAAGTTCCATTACAACGACGAGCATTGAGCCCACGGGCTGCGCTTTCTCCTCAGCCCGCCGCCTCATGCCGCGCCAACGCCCACTCCACATGCTCCCTCACCAGTGCCGAGGGGTATTCGCGCCGCGCCTTCAGCGCCTCGAGCACGGCGATGGTCGAAGGTGCATTGCCCAAGCCCACCGCCAGGTTGCGCAGCCAGCGCTCGTAACCGGCGCGGCGTAGCGGCGAGCCTTCGGTGCGGCTGAGGAAGGTCTTCTCGTCCCACAGGAACAGCGCGGCCAGCTCGACGTTGTCCAGCCCGTGACGCGGCTTGAAATCGTCCTCGCCCGTCGATTTGGCGAAGCGGTTCCACGGGCAGACGATCTGGCAGTCGTCGCAGCCAAACACCCGGTTGCCGATCAGCGGTCGCAACTCCAGCGGGATGGCGTCCTTGAGCTCGATGGTCAGGTACGAGATGCAGCGCCGCGCATCGAGCTGGTACGGGCCGACGAAGGCCGCGGTAGGGCAGATGTCCAGGCAGGCCTGGCAGCGCCCGCAGTGTTCGCTGGTCTGGGCTTCGTCCGCTGGCAGCGGCAGGTCGACGAACAGCTCGGCGAGGAAGAAATAGCTGCCGGCCTTGCGGTTGAGCAGCAAGGTGTTCTTGCCGATCCAGCCGAGCCCGGCCTGCTGGGCGATGGCTTTTTCCAGCACCGGGGCGCTGTCGACGAATGCGCGGTAACCGAAGGGGCCGATAGCCTCCTGGATGCGGTCGGCCAGGTGCTGCACGCGCTTGCGCACCAGCTTGTGGTAGTCGCGACCCAGCGCGTAGCGGGAGATGTAGGCTTTTTCCGGCTGGGCCAGGCGCTGGGCCATCGCCGTGTCGCCCGGCAGGTAGTCCATGCGCAGCGATACCACGCGCAAGGTGCCGGGAATCAGTTCGGCAGGGCGCGAACGTTTCGTGCCGTGTGCTGCCATATAGTCCATCTCGCCGTTGTAGCCGGCGTCCAGCCAGCGCTGCAGATGCTGTTCGTGTTCGCCGAGGTCGACATCGGCGATGCCGACATGGGCAAAACCGAGTTCGCGGCCCCAATCCTTGATCGATCGGGCCAGTGCAGGCAGGTCTAAAGAGGAGGCGGACATGGATGGACAAGGCATTACAGGCTCAGGTGCGTATAATTCTGCCAGACATCGGAGCCTTTGACCCCATGCCTCGGACCAAACACCACGCCACTACCCTGCAAACGCTGAGCAGCGTCACTGTCGCGCACCTGCCCGCGCGCCCGTCGGACGCCCACAAGGGCGACTTCGGTCATGTACTGGTGGTGGGTGGCGACCTGGGCACCGGCGGTGCCGTGCTGCTCAGCGCCGAAGCCGCGCTGCGTTGCGGCGCAGGGCTGGTCAGCGTGGCGACACGCCCCGAGCATGTGGCCGCAAGCCTCAGCCGCCTGCCTGAAACCATGTGCCTGGGTGTCAGCTCGGCCAATCAACTGATGGCGGTGCTGGAGCGCGCCTCGGTACTGGTGGTGGGGCCTGGCCTTGGTCAGGCCGCGTGGGGCCGCAGCCTGTTGTCGGCCGTGGCCAATGCGCATTTGCCGCAGGTGTGGGACGCCGATGCGCTCAACCTGCTGGCGCGAGCGCCGTTGGCCCTGCCCGGCGGCAGCATCATCACCCCGCATCCGGGGGAGGCGGCGCGGCTGCTGGGCGTATCCACCGAGGCGGTGCAGGCCGACCGACCGGGAGCTGCCCGCAAACTGGCACGCCGTCATGACAGCGTCTGTGTGCTCAAGGGTGCGGGCACCCTGGTTGCCGACCCGCATGGCCAGTTGCTGCTCTGCGAGCGTGGCCACCCGGCCATGGCCGGTGCGGGCCTGGGCGATGTGCTGAGCGGGGTGCTGGCTGCGTTGCTGGCCCAGGGGCTGGATGCCTGGCAGGCAGCGGGCCTGGGCGTGTGGTTGCATGCCTGTGCCGGCGAGCGCCTGGGCGTGCAGGGCAGGGGGCTGGCGGCCAGCGATCTGGTTCCGGTCATTCGAGAATTGTTGGAGGAGCATTCAGCGTGTCAGGCATAACCCTGTTTCTGGCCGACGAGCCGGCCACCGTCGCCTTCGGTGCGACACTGGCCAGGGTCACCGGTGGCCATGGCGTGATCTTTCTCGAGGGCGACCTCGGGGCCGGCAAGACCACGCTCTCGCGTGGTCTGATCCGTGGATTGGGTCACACTGGTGCAGTGAAAAGTCCGACCTTTACCGTGGTCGAACCTTATGAAATCGGCGAAATCCGCGCCTTCCATTTCGATCTCTACCGCCTGGTCGATCCGGAAGAGCTAGAGTTCATGGGGATTCGCGACTATTTCGAGGGCGATCCGCTGTGTCTGTTCGAATGGCCGCAGAAGGGCGCGGGCGTTTTGCCAAAGCCCGACCTGACCATTACCATAAGCCCCCAGGCGGGCGGCCGCTCGCTGAACCTGTCGCCGCAGGGGGCTCGCGGCGAAGCCTGGTGTGCCGCTCTGGCTGCCGAAAACAAATAGTAAGTGGGGAAAGGTATGCTGCGCATCCGCGCACTGGTCGCCGTCGTTGGGCTGCTGCTGACAGCGGTGACCGTTGACGCTCTGGCCGTCACGCAAGTCAAGAGCATGCGCCTGTGGCGCGCGCCGGACAACACACGCCTGGTCTTCGACCTGTCCGGCCCGGTGCAGCACAGTGTCTTCACCCTCAGTGCGCCCGATCGCCTGGTCATCGACATCAATGGTGCCACGCTGGCCTCGCCGCTGAACGTCTCCACTTCGAACACGCCGATCACCAGCGTACGCTCGGCCCAGCGCACCGCGACCGATCTGCGGGTGGTGATCGACCTGAAGAAAAGCGTCACCCCGAAGAGCTTCACCCTCGCCCCCAACGCCCAGTACGGCAACCGCCTGGTGGTCGACCTGTACGACCAGGAGGCCGATGCGGTTGCGGCCAGCAATCCGGCGCCAGCGCCCGTCACCCAGACCCCGGCGACCACGCCCGCGGTTCCGGTGACCCCCGCGCAGCCGGCGATCAAGCTGCCTCCGGTGCCCAACGGCAAGCGTGACATCGTGGTCGCCATCGATGCCGGCCACGGCGGTGAAGACCCGGGCGCCTCCGGCTCGCGCGGCCAGCACGAAAAAGACATCGTGCTCGAGATCGCCCGCGAACTGCAGCGCCAGATCAACACCGAAAAAGGCTATCGCGCCGAGCTGACCCGCACCGGCGACTACTTCATCCCGCTGCGCAAGCGCACCGAGATCGCCCGCAAGAAGGGCGCCGACCTGTTCATCTCCATTCACGCCGACGCCGCGCCGTCGAAAGCCGCCTTTGGCGCTTCGGTGTTCGCCCTGTCCGACCGCGGCGCCACCTCCGAGACCGCGCGCTGGCTGGCCGACAGTGAAAACCGCTCCGACCTGATCGGCGGTGCCGGCAACGTCAGCCTCGATGACAAGGACCGCATGCTCGCCGGCGTGCTGCTCGACCTGTCGATGACCGCCACCCTCAGCTCCAGCCTCAATGTGGGCCAGAAGGTGCTCGGCAACATGGGTCGCATCACCCCGCTGCACAAGCAACGTGTGGAGCAGGCAGGGTTCATGGTGCTGAAATCGCCGGACATCCCGTCGATCCTGGTCGAGACCGGGTTCATCTCCAACGCCAACGAAGCCAACAAGCTGGCGACCCGAAGCCACCAGCAGGCGCTGGCCCGCTCGATCCACAGCGGTGTGCGCCAGTTCTTCCAGCAGAACCCGCCGCCGGGCACCTACATCGCCTGGCTGCGCGACTCCGGCAAGATCGCCCAGGGCCCGCGTGAGCACAGCGTGCGTCCGGGAGAGACGCTGGCAATGATCGCCGTGCGCTACCAGGTCAGCGTCGCCAGCCTGCGCAGCAGCAATAACCTCAAGAGCGATGAGCTCAAGGTCGGCCAGCACCTCGACATCCCGGCTACCACCCTGGCGTCCCAGCAATGAGCAGTGATGTGCGCATCCAGCTGCTCAGCCCGCGGCTGGCCAACCAGATCGCCGCCGGCGAGGTGGTCGAGCGCCCGGCGTCGGTCGCCAAGGAGTTGCTGGAGAACAGCCTGGACTCCGGTGCCCGGCGCATCGACGTGGAGGTCGAGCAGGGCGGGGTGAAACTGCTGCGCGTGCGCGACGACGGCAGCGGCATTGCGCCGGACGACCTGCCGCTGGCGCTGGCGCGCCACGCGACCAGCAAGATCCGTGAACTGGAAGACCTCGAAGGCGTGCTGAGCCTGGGCTTTCGCGGCGAGGCGCTGGCCTCGATCAGCTCGGTGGCGCGCCTGACCCTCACCTCGCGTACGGCCAGTGCCAGTGAAGCCTGGCAGGTGGAGACCGAAGGCCGCGACATGCTGCCGCGCGTGCAGCCGGCGGCGCATCCGGTCGGGACTTCGGTCGAGGTGCGTGACCTGTTCTTCAACACCCCGGCCCGGCGCAAGTTCCTCAAGGCCGAGAAGACCGAGTTCGACCACTTGCAGGAAGTCATCCGGCGATTGGCGCTGGCGCGCTTCGATGTGGGCTTCCACCTGCGCCACAACGGCAAGAGCATCCTCAGCCTGCATGAGGCGCCCGACGAGCTTTCGCGCGCGCGGCGGGTCGGGGCCATCTGCGGCCCGGGCTTCCTCGAGCAGGCGTTGCCCATCGAGGTCGAGCGCAACGGCCTGCGCCTTTGGGGTTGGGTCGGCTTGCCGACCTTTTCGCGCAGCCAGGCCGACCTGCAGTATTTCTTCGTCAATGGCCGGGCGGTGCGCGACAAGCTGGTCGCCCACGCGGTGCGCCAGGCTTACCGCGACGTGCTGTTCAACGGGCGTCACCCGACCTTCGTGCTGTTCCTTGAGCTCGACCCCACCGGGGTCGACGTCAACGTCCACCCGACCAAGCATGAAGTCCGTTTCCGTGAAGGGCGGATGGTCCACGACTTCCTCTACGGCACCTTGCACCGTGCCCTGGCCGATGTGCGCCCGGAAGACCAGCTCGCGGCACCGGCGGCGGCCACCGAGATCGTTCGCCCCACTGGCCTGCAGGCTGGTGAGTTCGGCCCACAGGGCGAGATGCGCCTGGCCGCCTCGGTGCTCGAGCAGCCCCAGGCGCAACAGCAGCCGTCGTTCTCCAATGGCGGCGCTGGTGCGGGCTATCAGTACCAGTACACGCCGCGCCCGTCGCAGCCCGTGCCCGCTGCAGAGGCGCAGGCCGTCTATCGCGAGTATTTCGCGCCGCTGGAGAACAGCGCCCAGGCGCCCGTGGCGCTGCCGGAAAGCCAGGGCGACATCCCGCCATTAGGCTATGCCCTGGCGCAGCTCAAGGGCATCTACATCCTCGCCGAGAACGCCGTGGGCCTGGTGCTGGTCGACATGCACGCCGCCCACGAGCGGATCATGTACGAGCGCCTGAAGCTGGCGATGGCCAGCGAAGGGTTGAGCGGCCAGCCGTTGCTGGTGCCCGAATCGCTGGCGGTGAGCCAGCGCGAGGCCGACTGCGCCGAGGAACATGCCCAGACCTTCCAGCGCCTGGGCTTCGAGCTGCAACGCCTGGGCCCCGAGACCCTGGCGATCCGCCAGATTCCCGCGCTGCTCAAGCAAGCCGAAGCCAACCGCCTGGTCCAGGATGTGCTGTCCGATCTGATGGAGTACGGCACCAGCGACCGCGTTCAGGCGCATATCAACGAGCTGCTCGGTACCATGGCCTGCCACGGCGCAGTGCGCGCCAACCGGCGCCTGGCGATCCCCGAGATGAACGCGCTGTTGCGCGACATGGAGAATACCGAGCGCAGCGGCCAGTGCAACCATGGGCGTCCGACCTGGACCCAGATGGGCCTGGACGACCTGGACAAACTTTTCCTGCGCGGTCGATGACATGAGCGGCAAGCCCCCAGCGATATTCCTCATGGGTCCGACGGCAGCCGGCAAGACCGACCTGGCCATCGCACTCACCCAGGCCCTGCCGTGTGAGTTGATCAGCGTCGATTCGGCCATGGTCTACCGCGATATGGACATCGGCACCGCCAAGCCTGCGCCCGAAGTGCTGGCCGCCCATCCACACCGGCTGGTGGATATCCTTGATCCGGCCGAGAGCTATTCGGCGGCGCAATTCTGCACCGCTGCCCTCGAGGCCATGGCCGAGATCACCGCGCGCGGCAGGATCCCGTTGCTGGTCGGTGGCACCATGCTCTACTACAAGGCGCTGGTGGAAGGCCTGGCCGACATGCCGCCCGCCGATGCCGGCGTGCGTGCAGAGCTGGAGGCCCAGGCCCGCGAGCTGGGGCTGGGCGAGCTGCACCGGCAGTTGGCCGAGGTCGATCCGGTCTCGGCGGCGCGCATTCATCCGAATGACCCGCAGCGGCTGATCCGTGCACTTGAGGTGTACCGGGTGAGCGGCCGGAGCATGACCGCCCACCGTGAGCGTCAATTGGCCGAAAGCCGCGGTTCAGACGCAGGCGCGGGCGGACATTTGCCCTATACTGTCGCCAGTCTGGCGATTGCGCCTACAGATCGTCACATTTTGCATGAGCGAATTGCGCTACGATTTTCGCAGATGCTGGAACAGGGCTTCGTCGACGAGGTCCGAGAGCTGCGGGCCAGAAGTGACTTGCACGTGGGGCTGCCGTCTATACGGGCAGTGGGATACAGGCAGGTATGGGACTATCTGGACAGCAAACTGACAGCCGGGGAGATGCGCGAACGCGGTATCATCGCCACCCGCCAGCTGGCCAAGCGGCAGTTCACCTGGTTGCGTAGCTGGCCCGACGTACACTGGCTGGACAGCCTGGCCTGCGACAATCTGTCCCGCACCTTGAAATACCTGGAGTCGGTCTCCATATTGAGCTGAGTCCCTGCAATTGCCGTCTATTCTTGCGACTGACGGCCTTAATGAACGAATTTTTTCAGTTTTTTACTATTGATCCTTACAGGAGTGCGGCATATGTCAAAAGGGCATTCGCTACAAGACCCTTACTTGAACACCTTGAGAAAAGAAAAGGTCCCGGTTTCGATCTACCTGGTCAACGGCATCAAGCTGCAGGGCCAGATCGAGTCGTTCGACCAGTTCGTCGTGCTGCTGAAGAACACCGTCAGCCAGATGGTCTACAAGCACGCGATTTCGACCGTTGTACCTGCCCGTCCTGTTCGCCTGCCAAGCCCGACCGATTCCGAACACGGCGACAGCGAGCCAGGCAACGCCTGATAGGAGCCTGCATTGTTCTTTGAGCGCCACGGTGGTGGTGAACGGGCGTTGCTCGTTCACTTGGAAGGTCAGAACCCTGAGGCGCGCGAAGACCCGCAGGAGTTTCAGGAGCTGGCACTGTCGGCCGGAGCGGACATCGTCCACCTGGCCACGGTTGCCCGGCACCAGCCCACGGCGAAGTTTCTGATTGGCAGCGGCAAGGTCGAGGAACTGCGCGACCTGGTCAAGGCCGAAGAAGCTGACCTGGTGATTTTCAATCACACCCTCACGCCCAGTCAGGAGCGCAACCTCGAACGCGTCTTCGAGTGCCGCGTGCTTGACCGTACGGGCCTGATTCTCGATATCTTCGCCCAGCGGGCACGTACCCACGAAGGCAAGCTGCAGGTCGAACTGGCCCAGCTCGAGCACATGAGCACGCGGCTGGTCCGCGGCTGGACCCACCTTGAGCGGCAGAAGGGTGGTATCGGCCTGCGTGGCCCGGGTGAAACCCAGCTCGAAACCGACCGCCGCCTGCTGCGGGTGCGCCTGCGTCAGATCAAGGCGCGTCTGGAGAAGGTGCGCAGCCAGCGCGAGCAGGCCCGACGGGGGCGCAAGCGCGCAGACATCCCCTCAGTGTCGCTGGTGGGCTACACCAACGCCGGCAAGTCCACGCTGTTCAATGCCCTGACCCAGTCCGAGGTCTACGCGGCCGACCAACTGTTCGCCACGCTCGACCCGACCTTGCGCCGTCTGCAACTGGATGACCTGGGGCCGATCGTGCTGGCCGACACCGTGGGCTTCATTCGTCATCTGCCGCACAAGCTGGTCGAGGCTTTTCGGGCTACGCTCGAAGAGTCGAGCAACTCCGACCTGCTGCTGCACGTGATCGACGCGCACGAGCCCGAGCGCATGGAACAGATCGAGCAGGTGCTGGCGGTGCTGGGGGAGATCGGTGCCGAAGGCTTGCCGATCCTCGAGGTCTATAACAAACTCGACCTGCTCGAGGATGTCGAGCCGCAGATCCAGCGCGATGCCGACGGCAAGCCGGAGCGGGTCTGGGTATCGGCGCGCGATGGTCGTGGCCTCGAGCTTGTGGGGCAGGCGATAGCCGAATTGCTGGGGGATGACCTGTTTGTCGGAACCTTGCGCCTGGAACAGCGACTTGCCCGCCTGCGCGCGCAATTCTTCGAACTGGGTGCAGTGCAAGGCGAAGAACATGATGAACACGGCAGCAGCCTGCTGAGCGTGCGTCTGCCCCGGGTGGAACTCAATCGCCTGGTCAGCCGCGAAGGCCTGGAGCCTGAAGCGTTCATCGAGCAACACACTTTGCAATAAATGCCCGTCGAGGTCGCCGGGCAGCCGTGACAGGCATTCTGTAGCATTGGACGGCGCGCCGTGGGCGCGTCTTTGCTTTATCAGATGGAGAGCGCTATGGCTTGGAACGAGCCGGGTGGCAACTCGAACAATCAGGATCCCTGGGGCGGCCGCCGCGGTGGCGGTGGTGGTGGCGACAAGAAGGGGCCACCGGATCTCGACGAGGCCTTCCGCAAGCTGCAGGACAGCCTGAACGGCATGTTCGGCGGCAGCAAGAAACGCGGTGGCGGTGGTGACCGCAACATCGGCAAGGGTGGCGGCTACGGCCTGCTGGGCATCGGCCTGGCAGTTCTGGCGGCGATCTGGCTGTACAGCGCCGTCTACGTGGTCGACGAGCAGGAGCAGGCCGTGGTGCTGCGCTTCGGCAAATACTACGAGACCGTGGGTCCGGGCCTGAACATCTACTTCCCGCCGATCGACCGCAAGTACATGGAAAACGTCACGCGTGAGCGTGCGTACACCAAGCAGGGGCAGATGCTCACCGAAGACGAGAACATCGTCGAGGTGCCGCTGACCGTGCAGTACAAGATCAGCAACCTGCAGGACTTCGTGCTCAACGTCGACCAGCCGGAAGTCAGCCTGCAGCATGCCACCGACAGTGCCCTGCGCCACGTCGTGGGCTCCACGTCGATGGACCAGGTACTGACCGAAGGCCGTGAGCAGATGGCCGTGGACATCCGCGAACGCCTGCAGCGCTTCCTCGACACCTACCGTACCGGTATCACCGTCACCCAGGTCAACGTCCAGAGCGCGGCAGCCCCGCGTGAAGTGCAGGAAGCCTTCGACGACGTGATCCGTGCCCGTGAAGACGAGCAGCGTGCCCGCAACCAGGCCGAGTCCTACGCCAATGGCGTGGTGCCTGAGGCTCGTGGCCAGGCGCAGCGCATCATCGAGGACGCCAACGGCTACCGCGATGAAGTGATCGCCCGCGCCAAGGGTGAGGCCGATCGCTTCACCAAGCTGGTCGCCGAGTACCGCAAGGCGCCTGACGTCACCCGTCAGCGTCTGTACCTGGAGACCATGCAGGAGGTGTACAGCAACACCAGCAAGGTCATGGTGGCTACCAAGGACGGGCAGAACAACCTGCTCTACCTGCCACTGGACAAGATGGTCGAAGGCAGCCGCAACCCTGCAGCGCCGTCCAGCAGCGTGTCGCCGTCGGTCAACGACGCCGCCAGCCGCTCGGTACAGGACCTGCAACAGCAACAACAGCCGCTGCGCACTAGGGAGAGCCGCTGATGAGCAATAAATCGCTGTTCGCCCTGATTGCCGCCGTGGTGCTGGCGATCGTCGCCTGGAACTGCTTCTACATCGTGTCGCAGACCGAGCGCGCGGTATTGCTGCAGTTCGGTCGCGTGGTCCAGGCCGACGTCCAGCCGGGCCTGCACGTGAAGGTTCCGTACGTCAACCAGGTGCGCAAGTTCGACGCCCGCCTGATGACCCTTGACGCCCCGACCCAGCGTTTCCTGACGCTGGAGAAGAAGGCGGTGATGGTCGATGCGTACGCCAAGTGGCGGGTGAAGGACGCCGAGCGTTTCTACACCGCGACCTCGGGCATGAAGCAGATCGCCGACGAGCGTCTGTCGCGTCGTCTGGAAAGCGGCCTGCGTGACCAGTTCGGCAAGCGTACCCTGCACGAAGTGGTGTCCGGTGAACGTGACGCGCTGATGGCCGACATCACCGCCTCGCTGAACCGCATGGCCAACAAGGAGCTGGGTATCGAGGTCATCGACGTTCGCGTCAAGGCCATCGACCTGCCCAAGGAAGTCAACCGCAGCGTGTTCGACCGCATGAGCACCGAGCGTGAGCGTGAAGCCCGCGAGCACCGTGCCAAGGGTAACGAGCTGGCCGAAGGTATCCGCGCCGATGCCGACCGTCAGCGCCGTGTCCTGCTGGCCGAAGCCTATCGTGAAGCGGAAGAGACCCGCGGTGACGGCGACGCCCAGTCGGCCGCCATCTACGCCAAGGCCTACGGCCAGGACGCAGATTTCTATGTGTTCTACCGCAGCCTGCAGGCCTACCGCGAAAGCTTTGCCAGCAAGAGCGACGTGCTGGTCCTGGATCCGAAGAACGAGTTCTTCCGCTTCCTGGACAAGAGCAAGCCGTAACAGGAAACACCCCCACCGGGCAGCTAAAACGCCCGGTGGGGTGCATCCCGAATCAAAAGGGGTGTATGATGAGTCAGCCGGGAAATTCCCGGCTTTTTTGCGTCTGCAAGGTTGATTGGCCACAGGCTTTTTGACGACTTGGACAGGACGCGCGGTTTTTCGAGGGTGTTGGCACGGCGGTGGCGCTGGGATCGGTGCTGCCTGTTGTTGTGTGCCAAGGCCTGCTTTACAGACGGCTCACCCGCAGGGCGGCCGCTCGGACCAGAGGGGAAATGGCGTAATGGCAACCGTAGACCGCTGGCTTCTGCCAGATGGCATCGAGGAAGTACTGCCACCTGAAGCAGCGCGTATCGAGATCGCGCGTCGACAGGTGTTGGACCTGTTCCAGAGTTGGGGCTACGAACTGGTCGTCACTCCGCATATCGAGTACCTGGAGTCGCTGCTCACCGGCGCCGGCCAGGACCTGGACCAGCGCACCTTCAAGGTGGTCGACCCGCAATCCGGTCGCCTGATGGGCTTTCGCGCCGACTTCACGCCTCAGGTAGCGCGCATCGACGCCCACACCCTGCGCCGTGAAGGCCCGAGCCGCCTGTGCTATGCCGGCAGCGTGCTGCACGCCGAACCGCGTGCGCTGTCGACCTCGCGCAGCCCGATCCAGCTCGGTGCCGAGCTGTACGGTGATGCCAGCCCGACCAGCGACGTCGAGGTGATCAGCCTGATGCTGAGCACCCTGCAACTGACCGATGTGGCCGATGTGCACATGGACCTGGGCCACGTCGGTATCTACCGCGGCCTGGCCCGTGCGGCCGGCCTGTCGGGGGCGGTCGAGCAGCAGCTGTTCGATGCCCTGCAGCGCAAGGCGGTGGATGAAGTCAACGTGTTGACCGCCGACCTGCCCAAGGACCTGGGCAACATGCTGCGTGCGCTGGTCGAGCTGTGCGGTGGCCGCGAAGTGCTGACCGAGGCCCGCGTGCGCCTGGGCCGCGCCCCGGCCAGCGTGCTGGCGGCCCTGGACGACCTGCTGGCGATCGCCGATCGCCTGGCAGCGCGTTATCCGCAGCTGCCGCTGTATTTCGACCTGGGCGAGCTGCGCGGCTACAACTATCACACCGGCGTGGTGTTCGCGGTGTTCGTGCCGGGTGTCGGTCAGTCGATCGCCCAGGGCGGACGCTATGACGACATCGGCGCCGATTTTGGCCGGGCACGCCCGGCCACCGGTTTCTCCACGGATTTGAAGACCCTGGTCACACTGGGGCGAGCGGAGGTCGTACTGCCAGCTGGCGGCATCTGGATGCCCGACAGTGGCGAGGCGGCCCTCTGGCAGATGGTCTGCCAGTTGCGCAACGAGGGCCAGCGTGTGGTCCAGGCCCTGCCTGGCCAGCCGTTGAGTGCTGCTCTCGAGGCGGATTGTGATCGGCAATTGATTCAGCAGGACGGGCGCTGGCAGGTTCTGCCGCTGACCCATTGAGATTCTTCGCCGGCAATGGGCCGGCAACCAAGTTTGCGTGAATGAGGACAAGTGTTATGGGTAAGAATGTCGTCGTCCTGGGCACCCAGTGGGGTGATGAGGGCAAAGGCAAGATCGTCGATCTGCTGACCGAACATGCTGCCGCCGTCGTGCGTTACCAGGGTGGCCACAACGCGGGTCACACCCTGGTGATCGACGGTGAGAAGACCGTGTTGCACCTGATCCCCTCGGGTATCCTGCGTGAAGGCGTACAGTGCCTGATCGGCAACGGTGTCGTCGTGGCGCCGGACGCCCTGATGCGTGAAATCACCAAGCTGGAAGAGAAGGGCGTGCCGGTTCGCGAGCGCCTGCGCATCAGCCCGGCGGCACCGCTGATCCTGTCGTACCACGTGGCGCTGGACCAGGCCCGTGAGAAGGCCCGTGGCGAAGCCAAGATCGGCACCACCGGCCGTGGCATCGGCCCGGCCTACGAAGACAAGGTCGCCCGCCGCGGCCTGCGCGTCGGCGACCTGTTCCACCGCGAGCGTTTCGCCGCCAAGCTCGGTGAGCTGCTGGACTACCACAACTTCCAGCTGGTGAACTACTACAAAGAGCCGGCCATCGACTTCCAGCAGACCCTCGACGAGTGCATGGCCTACGCCGAGCAACTCAAGCCGATGATGCTCGATGTCACCGCCGAACTGCACAACCTGCGCCGCGCCGGCAAGGACATCATGTTCGAAGGCGCCCAGGGCTCGCTGCTGGACATCGACCACGGTACCTACCCGTACGTCACCAGCTCGAACACCACCGCCGGCGGCATCTCCACCGGTTCCGGCGTTGGCCCGATGTACCTGGACTACATCCTGGGTATCACCAAGGCCTACACCACCCGTGTCGGTTCCGGTCCGTTCCCGACCGAACTGTTCGACGAAACCGGCGCTACCCTGGCCAAGCGTGGCCACGAGTTCGGTTCCACCACCGGTCGTGCCCGTCGCTGCGGCTGGTTCGATGCCGTGATCCTGCGTCGCGCCATCGACGTCAACAGCATCTCGGGCATCTGCCTGACCAAGCTGGACGTGCTGGACGGCCTGGAAACCATCAACATCTGCGTGGGCTACAAGAACGAGAACGGCGCCGTGATCGACGCGCCTTCCGATGCCGACAGCTATATCGGCCTGGAGCCGGTGTACGAAGAGATGCCGGGCTGGAGCGAGTCGACCCTGGGCGTGAAAACCCTGGAGGAACTGCCGCAGGCTGCGCGCAACTACATCAAGCGCATCGAGGAGCTGGTCGGCGCCCCGATCGACATCATCTCCACCGGCCCGGACCGCAACGAGACCATCGTACTGCGTCATCCGTTCGCCTGATCTGCCTTCTGGCTGATCCAGCGCCGCATCCCTGAAAGGGGTTGCGGCGTTTTTGTTGGTAAGCGCCGTGGCTTGTTCGCGGGTAAACCCGCGCCTGCAGGTGACCCCGCTGCTAGACCTTGGCGTATTTCCCTCCTGCTTCAGGCACAACCCTTGCTGTAAGAAGGTTCTGTAGATGCCATCAAAGTAATGGCGCCAGAAACACGGGGGTTCAAACGTGTCTGCCATCCTCTCTCTGTTACGAAGCCGCCTGCTGCGGCCTGTTTTTGTTGCACTCGGTATCGCTCTTCTGGTGCAGGTCGTGGTCGCCGTCGTGCTGACCCGCAGCACCGTCACCGCGCTGGAAGCTGACCTGGGCGAACGCCTGGGGGCTGACAGCCGCAAGCTGGCAGGTGAACTGCAGCAGGCCGGGCAGGATGTGCGTGCCGGTCTCGACAGCCTCTCGGCCAGCACCCGGCAACGCCTGAGCGCAGGGCTTTCCACACGACTGCAGAGCGAACAGCAGCAGTTGCGCACCACCCTGGAGCAAAACCTCAAGGATTCGGCCAACGACATGGCCGAGTTGCTGGCATCGGTGGCGCCGCGGGCGATCTGGGACAACGACGTCCCTACGCTGTCGGACTTCGCCCGCCGCGCCCAGCGTAATCCCAACGTGCTGTTCGTGATCTACGACAACGCCGAGGGCGAGCATCTGACCCGCTACCTGAACCGACAGAACCCGATCAACCAGGCGCTGATGGAGAAGGGCCAGGGCGAGCGGGCGCTGGACAAGGTGCTGGACGCTGCGCGCCGCGATCCATCGGTGTATTTCGTCGAGGCGCCGATCAGCCCCAATGGGGCGCAGATCGGCAAGGTGCTCATGGGCGTCTCGACTGCTGCGGTGGATCAGGAGCTCAAAGCCCTCGACCAGCGTTTCGCTGCGCTGATCGCCAGTGGCGAGCAACTGGTGGGCGAGAGCCTTGGCGCTGCCGCGGCCGACAGCGGCAAGACCCTGCAGGCGCGCCTGGAAACGGCGCAGAACAGCGCCACCGCGATGCAGGACAACACGGCGCAGACCGTGCGCGAGGCTGCGGGCGAACTGCGCTGGCGCATTGGCGTCGGCCTGGTGCTGGTGGGCCTTGGCGTGCTACTGGTGGTGGCCGTGGTGCTGGGGCGGCGTGTGGTGAGCAAGCTGCGCCTGCTGATCGCCGCCCTCGACGACCTGGCGGCCGGGGAGGGCGACCTGACCAAGCGCGTAGCCCTCGACAGCCGCGACGAGATCGGTGACATGGCCTCGGCGGTCAACCGTTTCGTCGACAAGCTCCAGCCGATCGTGCGCGAAGCCGGTGAAGTGGCCCAGCGCACCGGTGTGGAGATCGGCACCATGGCCCAGCGCAATGCCGGCGCCGATGCGGCGGCGGCATTGCAGCGCGACGAGGTGGCGGCCAGCCTGCGCGACCTCTCGAGCATGGCCGACGAGGCCCAGGCCGAGAGCCATGCCATGCAGGCGGCGCTGCAGCAGGTTGTGGACATCCGCCAGGCTACCGACGAGAACAGCCGTGCCTCCACGCAACTGGCCAAGCTGATCGAAAAACTGGCCGGGGAGGTGGAGAGCGGTTCCCAGGTCATCGAGCGCCTGGCCAAGCAGAGCGAGCAGATCGAGGTGGTGCTGACGGTGATCCATGGCATCGCCGAGCAGACCAACTTGCTGGCACTCAACGCTGCCATCGAGGCGGCGCGGGCCGGCGAGACCGGGCGCGGCTTTGCGGTGGTGGCCGATGAGGTGCGGGCCCTGGCGAGCAAGACACAGAGCTCCACTGGCGATATCCAAGCGCATATCGTTGCCTTGCAGCAGGGGGCGAAAGAGGCTGTGGCCACCATCGGCCAGGCGGGACGCCAGGCCAGTGAAGGGCTGCTGGTGCTGCGCGACAACGAACGCCGCCAGCAGTCGGTACAGGCAGCGGTGGAGCAGGTGCATGCGGCCATCGGCCTGGCGACCCGCGCGGCGGAGCAGCAGGCCAGTGGCGCCCAGGCCGTGCGTGGCCGGGTCGAGAACATCCACGCCCAGGCCGAGCGCTCGGCCGAGGTGGTGATGCAGACCACGGCCAGCAGCAAGGTGCTGGACGATCTGGCGGCGCAGCTGAGGGCCAGCCTGGGGCAGTTCAGGGCATGATCCGGACGCAGCGAACGGCACCTGGGTAGCATGCCGCCAGACGGATGACATGCACGTATGATAAATACCGCGCCACGACATCCGTCGGTGTTGTGGCGAATTGACATCTCTCAATGTCAGTCTATTGCAGCGTCGCCAGCGTCGCGCTTTCGTGGCGTTGGCAAGGGAGTTACACCCTCATGGAGAGAACAATAAATGCAATGGATGGGCGACATGCTGTCGGCAGTTTATGGCGCGCGCGATGCACAGGCGCTGCTCGAAGAGGTCAAGGCCGCAGCGCATCAGCTGGGCTTCGATTACTGCGCATACGGTCTGCGCGCGCCGCTGCCGGTCACCAGACCGCGGATCGTCATGCTCAGCAACTACAACCGGTCATGGTGTGATCATTATCATGCCAGTGGCTATCTGTCTCGCGATCCAACGGTTCGCCACTGCCAGCGCTCGATGGAGCCCGTGGTCTGGGGAGACGACATATTCGTTGATACTCCCGAACTGTGGGACGAAGCGCGTCAAGCCGGGCTGCGCCACGGCTGGGCACAGTCTTGCCTGGAAACGCGCAACGGAAGCGGTATGTTGACCCTGGCGCGCTCCGGCGAAGCGATCAGCGAGCGTGAGTTGCGCGACCACGAAACACGAATGCGCTGGCTGGCGAATATTGCCCATCAGGGTTTCTCGCGACTGTTGTCCGATACCTGGCAGCCCCAGCCGCAGTCCCCACTGTCAGCGCGTGAGCGCGAAGTACTGCGCTGGGCTGCCGACGGCAAGACGCTCAACGAGGTCGCCGACATACTCGTCCTGTCGATCGAAACGGTGAAGTTCCACACCCGCAATGCGACGCTCAAGCTCGGCGCGGCCAACCGTACCGCAGCGGTAGCGCGTGCGGCGCTTCTGGGGCTGTTGGCCTAGTTGTCCGATGCACTACATGGCCGGGTGACCCTGCCAAATAGTGTAGTTTTGCTATCACGGCACTTCGAGTCGAATACGCGTCCTTTCCACATTGGTCGGAGGACGCGAAATGGAAATCGCCGTGGGTACACAGCAAGAGTTGGGGCGCGTGCGGCTCCGGCAGATGGACCGCTATCGTTATCGGGTATTCGTCGACACGCTGGGCTGGGACCTGGCCTGCGATCCAGGGTGCGAGCGTGACCAGTTCGACCACGATCAAACGTTGTATGTGCTTGCCCTCGATGAGCAGGAGCAGGTCATAGGCACGGCTCGCCTGCTGCCAACCAGCCACCGCTACCTGCTCTCGGAGGTTTTTCCCCAGTTGATGGGCGAACAGGCCTTGCCGTGTGATCCTCGCATCTGGGAGCTGTCGCGCTTTTCCGCCATGGATTTCGGCCAGGCCGGGGAAGCCACGACTGGCCAGTTCTCATCCATGATCGCCACGCAGTTGCTGGACGCCGTGTTGCGTTGTGCCGCCGCTCAAGGTGTTCAGCAGTTGATCACCGTCTCGCCACTGGGCATCGAGCGGCTGTTGCGCAGGGCTGGCTATGCTGCCCGTCGGGCGGGGGAACCGGTGCGGGTGGGCGAACATTGGCTGTTCGCCTGCTGGATCGATGTGCCGACGCAGACCTGCACATTTGGGGAGGTTACAGATGCCGCGGACTATCGTTCAATCCACCGCGCCGCATGAGGCCCCCGGCTTCACCCTGGATATCATCATTTGAAAGGACTCTTCCATGGACAACATTCTGGTCGTAATAGGTCACCCTGACTTGAGCAGCTCGCGGGCCAATGCCGCCATCGTCGAAGCCCTGCAAGGCAGCAATGTCACCCTGCACCCCCTGTCGGCGGCGCTGGGTGACAATGGCTACGATATCGCTGCCGAGCAGAAACTGCTGTGCGCCCATGATCGTATCGTGCTGTTGTTCCCGTTGTACTGGTACTCGTGCCCGGCGTTGATGAAACGCTGGATCGACGATGTCTTCACGCCCGGTTTCGCCTACGCGCGTGGTGGCGACAAGTTGCAGGACAAGGAATTCCTGGTGGTCACTACCGTCGGCGCGCCTGCTTCCGGTTACCGCGCGGGGGGCTTCAACCGCTTCACCCTCGACGAACTGTTGCGACCATTGCAGCAGACCGTCGCTTACGTGAAAGGGCATTACCTGCCGCCGATTGCATTGTTCGAGTCGGTTTTCGTCGCCGACGATCCGCTGGACGAGTCTGCGCGTGAGATCGCCAGCCTGATCACCAGTCGCCAGGAATCGCCCGACGAAGCCTACGAGAAGCTGCTGCTCAAGGCTGAGTTGGCGGCCATCGCCCTGCTTCAGCAGTGACGGGTGCACGCAGATGATGGCAACTGTCCTGAGGTCTGCTCCTGCGGATGTTCGGCTGGTCGCCCCGGCTGAACAGCTGGACTTCCTGCACTGCGCGGCAGCGCTGGTCGACGGGCGCGTCACTGCCTTGCAGGCATACTGCGCCATGACCGCGCACATCCCGGCATGGCTTGCTGCGGCTTTTCGGGTACGTGACTGGGTTTCTCGACGCTTCCGTGTCGCCGATATCCATGGCTTCACTGCGCGCACAGCCGAGCAAGTGCCAGCGGTGGGTGAGCGCCTCGACTTCTTCACGGTCGAGGCACTCGATGCCTACCGGCTGGTGCTCACCTCACGCGACACGCACCTGGCGGTCATGGTCTGTCTCGACCTCGCACCGGCAGGCGAGGGGGCGCAACGTTTGAGCGTGACCACCTCTGTCCAGCGGTACAACGCCTTTGGCCGGTTGTACATGATCCCGGTCGGGCCAGCCCATGGCCCCATCGTCAAGCGCATGCTGAAAAATGCCGTACGCGCCTTTCCCGTAAAACCCTCTTAGGTAATCAACATGGAACGTCAGTTACCCCTGACTCCACAGGTCCTGCACAAGGGCACAGTGGACGATGTACTGCTCTCGGGATTCGAGGATCTTCTGCCTGCCCGTTTGACTCTGGAAGAAACCGACTACCTGCTCCTACACCTTGATGAGCCTGGTTGCGCCGCGTTGAGCACCCTGTATCGCGACGACGAACAGGGCGGCCGCGTGCTGGCCAGCATTCCAGTGGTGCTCGAGCAGGAAGACTTCGAGGCTCTCGGCAGCTTCGAGATGAATGCCCAGGGCTATTACACTCTGCAGCAGGGCTGCTATCGGCTGTCGGCAGACTGGCTGCCGCGGCAGGTCGAGAGCTATCTGCAAAACCGCTTCCGGTTACCGGTTGCCGACCCGGTACTGGTCGCTCATCTGGCTGACAGACTGCACGCATTACCGGGTTGGACGCGCGCCAACCTGTCGTCCTATGCCTTGATGAACGACACCAAGAACTATTTTTTCTACAACAAACCCCATGAGCATGTGCCTGGCCTGATGCTCATCGAAGTGGCTCGCCAGGCGATGTACCACTATTTCTACAGTCACTCGGGCTACCGTCGCGGAGATGTCTCGATTTCCATCGAAGACCTGTCCGTTTCCTTCAACAATTACACCGAGTCCACCTATGCGGTGGAGGTCGTGGTGCAGCACAGCGCAGGGCAAAAGCGCATCCAGCCGCGGACAGTGGACAAGACCGCGATGTTCTTCCAGAACGGCAGCCTGGTTACCACCCTGCGCCTGCGCGGCAGTGCGATCAAGATGCCACTGTTCAAGCGCATGCGGACGGTCAATTTCCCGGAAACGCACTGGTTTGCGCCGTCCGATCGCATCCTGCCGCACGTCTTGCTGAGCACGGCGCAAGGCACGGCGGTGCAAGGGCGGCTCGAGCATGTGTCGCTGCGCGCTGTGCGATTCCGAGTGGGGGAGCAGGCGCCTGCCCCGGACGTGGTGCAGTTGTCCATTCACGTAAGGGACATCGGCTTTCTGAGCGTGCCGATCGCCGAGTGCCGGCCGTCACAGCAGCCTGGCGTGCTCCTGGCAGTGTTTGCCAGGCTTGATCGCGCCACCTTGTCGACGCTCAAGGAAGTGATCAAATGCCATTGTTTCCACCAACCCTTGAAGGAGTTGGCGGTTGGCTCGCAGGCCAGCAACGATGCCCAGGGTACTTCCTGTAACGATCGGCAGAGCGGGTGATCGCGGTGGCTTCGGGATATCCGCTGACCCGTCAGCCGATCACGCTTGGACGGGACCTGACGCTGAAGAACCGCGTGTACTTCGCGCCCATGGGTATCGACCTGGGGCGCGAAGGCTGTCTGACACCGCAGATGCTCGATTTCTACAAGGGCATCATCGAGGGTGGCTGTGCCATGGTGGTGCTGGCGAACTCGGCGGTCGATGCATCTACACGACTGCACGAAGGCGGGTTGTGCCTTTACAACCAGCAGCATGTCCGGCATCTGGCGCCGCTGATCTCCTATGGGCAGGAGCATGCCTGCCCTGTGGTCGTGCAACTGCAGCACTACGGCAGTCAGGGCAACCTGGCGCGCAGCGGTGGCGTGCTGCTTGCCCCCAGCCGCGCAACCGGCGCGCGAAGCCGACGCGGCCTGAAGGTCATGACCCACGAGGATGCCCGCAGCGTCTGCGCCCAGTTCGCCAATGCCGCTCGCCTGGCACAGCAGGCCGGTGCGCGCATGGTCCAGTTGCAGGCCTCCAACGGCTATCTGCTCAGCAGCTTTCTCTCGCCCTACAGCAATCGGCGTACGGACCGTTACGGCGGCTCGCCGCTGCGCCGCGCGCGGCTGCTGCTGGAGGTCATGGATGCGATCGTCGAGGCCACCCAGGGTGGTATCGACATTTCCGTACGCCTGGGCATCGATGATTGCCTGGGGGACAAGGGCCAGCAGCCAGCATTGCTCGAAGCGGTGATTCCGGCGCTGGAACGTGCAGGTGCCGCCGCGTTGATGTGCTCGGCGGCGATAAAGGAAACCTTCCATTACATGCTGCGCGCCGATCCTCGGGTCCACGCCATGCTGGTTCATGGGGTCAAGCACATTCGCGAGCTGACCTCGCTGCCGGTCGGTTTCGCCGGTTTCACCGGATCACTGGCCCAGGCCGAGGCGTTGCTCGAGCTGGGCGTCACCGATCTGGTGGGCATGAGCCGTGCACTGTTCGCCGACAACGATCTGGTGAACAAGTCATTGCAGGGCAAGCCGGGAAGCGTCAATGCCTGTCGCTTCGACGGCAACTGTTTCCGTGACAAGAGCAATCCCCTGCTGGACCGTGTGTACTGCTGCGTCAACCAGCGCTACAAGCGGCCGGCATCTATCCGATACGACTAAGGAGAGTCCAGATGCAGTTTCAGGGAAAGACCATCGTGGTCACCGGTGGCAGCAGTGGCATCGGCCTGGGCATCGCCCAGCGGTTGATCGAGGAAGGCGCGCGCGTGACCGTGCTCGGCCGCAGCCTGGAAAAGGGGCGGGCTGCGCTTGAGCAACTGGGGGCGCAGGCCAGCTTCATCCCGTGCGACGTGTCCGAGCCTGGCGCCGTGTGTGATGCCTTCGCCGAGATCGAGGAACGCTTCGGTGGGCTGGACCATGCCGTCAACGCAGCGGGCATCACGGCACCCTACGCGCAGGTGGCCGATCTTCAGGTCCAGGACTGGGAGCGAGTGGTGCGAATCAACCTTAACGGCCCCCTGTACTGCCTGCAGCACGAGTTGCGCTTGATTGCCTCGAAGGCCGGTGGGTCGATTGTCAACCTGTCCTCGTGCGCGGGCGTCATGGCCATGCCCAACCAGGCGGCCTATGTGGCCAGCAAGGCAGGGCTCAATGCCCTGACCCAGGTGGTGGCGATGGAGAATGCCTGCGACCGTGATGGGCGCTTTGCGGTACGCGTCAACGCGGTAGCCCCCGGCCCGATCCTGGGCGGTATGAATTCTGCGCAGCGTCTTGCGGACAATCCTGCGGGCACCGCTCGCAAGATCAACGCCACTGTGATGAAACGCTTCGGCGAAGCGCACGAGGTGGCGGCGGCGGTGCTGTTCCTGCTTGGCGAGGGCGCCAGCTACGTGACCGGCAGCGTACTGAGCGTCGATGGTGGTTATCACATCGGCAAGTTCGAGTGAGGCACTGATGGCACACATCTTCATAACCGGCGTCAGTTCGGGCATCGGCCTGGCACTGGCCGACCTTCATCTCGAGCGGGGCGATGAGGTCTGGGGCATTTCACGACGCACGCCCGAGGCGCTGGTGAAGCATCCCCGCATGCATTTTCGCGCGCTTGACCTGTGTGCAGGAGAGTTCGCCCAGCCTGTCCTGCAGGCCTTCATTGGCGAGACGCTGTTCGAAACCGCCTACCTCAACGCCGGGACATTCGGCGCGGCGCCCGAACGTGCGAACAATACGCCGGTGGATTCCTTCCGCTCTGTGCTGGAGCTCAATCTGGTGGCAGTGAAATGGGTGCTGGACCTGCTGCTGTGTCGCCAGGCTTCGGTACGCCAGGTGGTGTTCTCGGCCTCGGTTTCGGGTATTCGCCAACGTGCGGGCATGCTGTCCTATAGCGTCTCTAAGGCTGCGCTCAACGCCCTGGCCAAGGTCTATCAGCTGGAAAACCCCGAGGTGTTCTTCGCCGTGCTGGGCTTGTGCAATGTCGACACAACCGTTGCACACACCATCCTGCAGGCCGACGAGCGCTTTCCCGAACTGGTGGCCCTGCGCGAGCGTTCCACGCAGCCGGGGTACATCGTCAGTGCGCAGCAGCGCGCTGCACAGATAGTCGATCTGCTTGGCAGGCGCCACGCTATCGCTCTGCAAT
Organism: Pseudomonas sp. FA117; assembly: GCF_057370475.1. Lineage (NCBI taxonomy): Bacteria > Pseudomonadati > Pseudomonadota > Gammaproteobacteria > Pseudomonadales > Pseudomonadaceae > Pseudomonas > Pseudomonas sp. FA117. Next base: position 5,235,944 of record NZ_CM170675.1, on the reverse strand, counting down.
CAGGTCAATTCTACGAAGTCAGACAGCTTCTCGAACGCATGCACATGGAGGTTTTCCAATGAATCAATCCCGTTACGCGACCATCGTCCGGGTCGGTGCGATCTACGACATCGTCGCCACCCTGCCATTTGCCATTCCGTTGCTCAGTGCCTGGGCCCTGCAGCTGTTTGCCGGGCTCGATGCATCGCTTGGGCTGGGCAGCGTCTTCAGCCCCCTGGACCCCACTTCGATGTTCTTCATCAACCTCGGTGCACTGGCCTATGTCATCTGGGGTGTGGCGCGCTTGCGCGAGCCGTCGGTGAGCAATGGTCGGCTCGATGCACTGCTGCGGCTGCTGGTGGTGGCGCTGCAGATGGTAGCGTTGAGCCAGGGTGCTACGCCGATACTCTGGGCGCTGGCGGTGATTCTGCTGGCCTTTGCGGTATTGCAGTTGCGCAGGCCGAGCGCAGCCGCCGGGGAGGCGTCTGCCAGACCCGTAGCGGGGTATTGAAAGGCCAGGCGCGGGCATCCTGCGCCGGCCTTGATCCTACGCCTTGTTCAGGTACATCCGCGTGGTCAGCAGGTACACCGGCAACCCGGATACCAGGATCAACAGCGCAGCATAAGGCGCTGCCGCTGCGAACTCGACGTTGGCAGTGTGCGCCCAGACCTCGGTGGCCAGGGTGGTCATGCCGGTGGGGCTGAGCAGCAGGGTTGCGGTCAGCTCCTTCATGGCATCCAGGAACACCAGGGCGAATGCCGCTGCCAGCGCCGGGAAGATGATCGGCAGGGTGACCCGGCAGAACGCCGCGAAGCTGCTCGCACCAAGGGTACGCGCAGCTTCCTCGAGTGTCGGCGAGGCCTTGTTCAGTGCCGTGCGCACCGGCGACTGGGCCAGCGGCAGGAACAGCAGGGCATAGGCCAGGATCAGCAATGCCGTGGTCTGGTACAGCGCCGGCACGTAGTGCAGGGCGAAGAACACCAGGGTCAGGGCGATCACCAGGCCGGGCAGTGCGTGCAGCAGATAGGGCAGGCGCTCGGCCCAGATCGCCAGGCGCCCTTTGTAGCGCACCACCAGGAAGCTGATCGGCAGGGCCAGCACCACACAGAAACCGGCACCGCCCAGCGACACCGACAGCGACGTCAGCAACGCCTTGCCGATCGCCGCCACCGGGAAGGCTGCCGACGAGCCGACGCTCAACCAGTAACCGAGCATGGCCAGCGGGATGCCGCTGCCGAGCACGGCGAGCCCCAGGCAGAACAGTTGCGCCGGGACGCTCCAGTGCTTGAGCTGCAACGGCTGCGCGCGGCGTGCCACACCTTGGCCGATACGCACGTGGCGGGCCTTGCCGCGCACGCGCAGTTCCAGCCAGAGCATCACCAGGCACAGCGCAAGCAGTACCGCCGAGAGCATCGCGGCGTTGGCGTTGCTGAATTCCAGTTCGAATTGCTGGTAGATCGCCGTGGTGAAGGTCTGCAGGCCGAGGATCGACAGTGCGCCGAATTCCACCAGAATGTGCAGGGCGATCAGTAGCGCCCCGCCGAGCATGGCCGGCCACAGCAGTGGCAGGGTAACCTTGAGGAACACGCCCCGGCGGCTGCAGCCGAGGGTGCGCGCGGATTCCTCCAGCGAGGTGTCGAGGTTGCGCAGCGTCGCGGCCACTGGCAGGAACACCAGCGGATACTTCGACAGCGCCATGACCAGGATCGCCCCGCCCAGGCCTTCGAAGTCGGAACTCAGCGACACCCAGGTAAAGCTGCTGACGAACGAGGGCACGGCAAAGGGCAGGCACAGCACCACGCCCCACAGGCGGCGACCGCGCAGGTCGCTGCGTTCGAGCAACCAGGCCAGGGCCAGGCCAACCACCATGCAGACCAGCGTGACCCCGGCCATCAGCATCAGCGTATTGCGCAGCAGGCCCCAGACGAACGGGCGCCAGAGCAGGCGCAGAGCTTCATGCCAGCCGGCCTCCCAGGCCTTGATGGCGACGTACAGCAATGGCAACAGGCTCATCGCCACCAGGAACAGCACGGGCAGCACCACCCACACGGAAGGGCGCTTGCGGCGCGGCACGAAGCGTACCAGGGCCGGATCGGGCACGGCGGCAGTCATCAGAGCAGACCGACCTCACGTTCCAGCTCGATCGCTTCCTCGGCATTGCCAAGGTCGGCCGGGCTGATCTTCGGCGGGCGCAGTTCCTCGAACGGCTTCAGGCCGCGGTCGGACACCATGCCCTTGTGCAGAGGGTACTCGGCGGTGGTCTGGGTGATCACGCGCTGGCCTTCTTCGCTGGCCATCCAGTTGAGCAGGGCCTGGGCTTCCTTGGGATGCTTGCTGGCCTTGACGGCACCTGCCCCGGAAATGGTCACCAGGTTGCCGGCGTCACCGTCGGCCAGGTAGTAGAGCCGGGAGTCGAGCTTGCCGCGCTCGCGCTCGAGGGCGTACCAGTAATAGTTGTTCACCAGCACGGCGGCGACTTCGCCTTTTTCCACGGCCTTGAGCGCGACCATGTTGTTGGTGTAGGTCTTGCCGAAGGCCTTGAGGCCGGTCAGCCATTCTTCGGTGGCTTCGCGCCCGTGCATCTTGAGGATGGCCACGGCCTGCTCCTGGAAGGCGCCGCTGGTCGGTACATAGCCGACGCGGCCGTCCCACTCGGGGTCGGCGAAGTCCATGACGGTGGTGGGCAGGTCTTTCTCGTCGATCTTCTTCGGGTTGTACACCACCACGCGGGTGCGTGCGGTCACGCCCATCCAGGTGCCGTTGGCGGCGACGTATTCCTTGGGCAGCATGTCGAGGGTGGCGTCGTCGATCTTCGCCAGCAGGCCCAGTTCGCCGAGGTTGTTCAGCGGCGGGGATTCCTCGGTGTAGATGATGTCGGCGGGAGAGCGTGCGCCTTCCTCGATGATCTGGCTGGCCAGCTGGTTGCTGCTGCCCTTGCGGATATTGATGTGGATACCGGTCTTGGCCTCGTAGGCCTTGGCGATGGCTTCGCCGATTTCCTTGTGCTGGCCGTTGTACATGGTCAGCGTGACCGGTGCGTCTGCCAGGGCGGCCGGTGCACCGATCACCAGGCCCAGGACAGCGGCGGCCAGGGTGCGCATCAGCGGTTGCGGGCGGATCGTCATGCGGGTACTTCCTCGCTTACGGCTACATATTTCGAAACAATGGTAAACGAAATCGTTTCTCAAGTGGCCGTATGAGGGGAAATTGTCAGGGGGGGATTGCGCTGGGGCAGGGCGGGGCAAAAAACGCAGGCAAGAAAAAACCCACTAGCAAGCTAGTGGGTTTTTATATGGTGCCCAGGAGAAGACTCGAACTTCCACGACCGTTAAGTCACTGATACCTGAAACCAGCGCGTCTACCAATTCCGCCACCTGGGCAAAGCTTTTGCATCTACAGCATGAAACTTGAATCGTGTTGCTGAATGACAGAAAAACCTGCTATCTATCACTCGAAATGTTTGGTGCCCAGGAGAAGACTCGAACTTCCACGACCGTTAAGTCACTGATACCTGAAACCAGCGCGTCTACCAATTCCGCCACCTGGGCACACATTTTGTCGAGGTCACATGATGCTTTACATCAGGTTTCATCTCAACTACAACGTCGGCTGTCCGTCGTTGTGGTGCGCACTATACGGATGCCCCCGGAGGCTGTAAAGCCCCGGATCGAAAAAAATTTCAAAAAATTCAAGTTGTTGATTCCAGTGACCTATTGCCGCTGTCGGGGTGACCCGCAGGGGCTGTCCAAGGCAAGCATTTCCGGTTTCAATACGCCTATGCCAGAATTCCTATCTATATACCCCAAGGTGAACCCCTTCTGATGGCCGATTGGCAATCCCTCGATCCCGAGGCCGCTCGCGAAGCGGAAAAATACGAGAATCCCATCCCCAGCCGTGAGCTGATCCTGCAGCGCCTTGCCGACCGTGGCGAACCCGCCGCGCGCGAGGAGCTGGCGGCAGAGTTCGGTCTGTACGAAGAAGACCAGATCGAAGCCCTGCGCCGCCGCCTGCGAGCCATGGAGCGTGATGGCCAGCTTATCTATACCCGGCGCGGCACCTATGCCCCGGTAGACAAGCTCGACCTGATCTGCGGCCGCGTTTCCGGCCACCGCGACGGCTTCGGCTTCCTGATCCCCGACGACGGCAGCGAAGACCTGTTCCTCAGCCCGGCGCAGATGCGCCTGGTGTTCGACGGTGACCGTGGCCTGGCCCGCGTGTCCGGGGTCGACCGCCGTGGCCGCCGCGAAGGCGTGCTGGTCGAAGTCATTTCCCGCGCCCATGAAAGCGTGGTCGGCCGCTACTTCGAAGAAGGCGGCATCGGCTACGTGACCCCCGACAACCCGAAGATCCAGCAGGAAGTGCTGGTGACCGCGGGGCGCAACGGCGGCGCCAAGATCGGCCAGTTCGTCGAGATCAAGATCACCCACTGGCCGACCCCGCGCTTCCAGCCGCAGGGTGATGTGGTCGAGGTGATCGGCAACTACATGGCGCCGGGCATGGAGATCGATGTCGCCCTGCGCAGCTACGACATTCCTCACGTCTGGCCCAATGACGTGATCAAGGAAGCGCGCAAGTTCCGCTCCGAAGTCGAAGAGAAGGACAAGGAAAAGCGCATCGACCTGCGCCACCTGCCGTTCGTCACCATCGATGGCGAGGACGCCCGCGACTTCGACGACGCGGTCTACTGCGAACCGCTGGGCAAGCTGCGCCTGTTCTCCGGCGGCTGGCGCCTGTATGTGGCGATCGCCGACGTTTCCAGCTACGTGCGCCTGGGTTCGGCCCTGGACGTCGAGGCCCAACAGCGCGGCAACTCGGTGTACTTCCCCGAGCGCGTGATCCCGATGCTGCCGGAGGAACTGTCCAACGGCCTGTGCTCGTTGAACCCGCACGTCGATCGCCTGGCCATGGTCTGCGAGATGACCATCAACAAGGCCGGCCAGATGGTCGACTACCAGTTCTACGAGGGCGTGATTCACTCCCATGCCCGCCTGACCTACAACAAGGTCAGCAGCATGCTCGAGCACTCGCGCACCCGCGAAGGCAAGGCCCTGCGCGAGGAGTACAGCGCGGTCCTGCCGGATCTCAAGCACCTCTATGCGCTGTACAAGGTGCTGGTCGATGCCCGTCACACTCGCGGTGCGATCGATTTCGAAACCCAGGAAACCCGGATCATCTTCGGCGAAGACCGCAAGATCGACGAAATTCGTCCGACCGTGCGCAACGACGCCCACAAGCTGATCGAGGAATGCATGCTGGCGGCCAACGTCGCCACTGCCGAGTTCCTGCAAAAGCACAACGTGCCGTCGCTGTACCGTGTGCACGACGGTCCGCCGCCGGAGCGCCTGGAAAAACTGCGCGCCTTCCTCGGTGAGCTGGGCCTGTCGCTGCACAAGGGCAAGGATCCGTCGCCGAAGGACTACCAGGCCCTGCTGGCGAGCATCGCCGGGCGCCCAGACTTCCACCTGATCCAGACCGTCATGCTGCGCTCGCTGAGCCAGGCGGTGTACAGCGTCGAGAACAACGGTCACTTCGGCCTGAACTACGAAGCCTACACCCACTTCACCTCGCCGATCCGCCGTTACCCGGACCTGCTGGTGCACCGGGCCATCCGCAGCGTGATCCGCTCGAAGATCGACACCCCGCACGTCAAGCGTGCCGGTGCGATGAGCATTCCCAAGGCGCGGATCTACCCGTACGACGAGAACAGCCTCGAGCAGATGGGCGAGCAGTGCTCGATGACCGAGCGGCGCGCCGACGAAGCCACGCGCGACGTGGTCAACTGGCTCAAGTGCGAGTACATGCGCGATCGCGTCGGCGAAACCTTCCCGGGTGTGATCACCGCAGTGACCGGTTTCGGCCTGTTCATCGAGCTGACCGACATCTACGTCGAGGGCCTGGTGCACGTCAGCGCGCTGCCGGGCGACTACTACCACTTCGATCCTGTGCACCACCGCCTGGCCGGTGAGCGCACCGGTCGCAGCTTCCGCCTGGGTGACAGCATCGAGGTGAAGGTGATGCGCGTCGACCTCGAGCAGCGCAAGATCGACTTCGAACTGTCCGAAGCTGCGATCAAGGCGCCGGGTGGTCGCAAGCCGCGCAGCGAATCGGCTGACGCCGGCAAGCCCGCTGCCGCCAAGGGCGCGGCGGTCAAGTCCGAGTCGGCGCCGGTCGGCGAGGCGAAGATTTCGCCCAAGCCGCGCAGCCGCAAGAGCGAAGCATCCGAGGCCTACTTCCCGAAAGACGCCGTGCAGCGCAACGCCGAGGTACGCAAGAGCCGTGAGATGAAGAAGGCGCTGATGGGTGATGCCCGCCAGGCAAACGCCAGCGGCAAGGCGGAAAAGGGCAGCAAGTCATCGGGCAAGACCAAGCATCGCAAGGGGCCGTCGAAGTCCGGCGCGCCACGCAAGGGCAAGAGCGGCAAGTCATGAGTCAGCTGGAAAAGATCTACGGCGTCCACGCCGTGCAGGCGTTGTTGCAGCACCATCCCAAGCGGGTCAAGCAGATCTGGTTGTCCGAAGGGCGCAGTGAGCCACGCCTGCAGACCCTGCTGGCGCTGGCTGCGGAGAACCGCGTGGCGGTCGGCCAGGCCGAGCGCCGCGAGCTCGATGCCTGGGTCGAGGGCGTGCACCAGGGCGTGGTTGCCGAGGTGAGCCCGAGCCAGGTATGGGGCGAAGCGATGCTCGAGGAGTTGCTCGAACGCACCGAGACGCCGCCGCTGATCCTGGTGCTCGACGGTGTGACCGACCCGCACAACCTCGGCGCCTGCCTGCGCACCGCCGATGCTGCGGGTGCCACGGCCGTGGTGATCCCCAAGGACAAGTCGGCCACGCTCACCGGCGTGGTGCGCAAGGTTGCCTGCGGCGCCGCCGAGGTGATCCCCCTGGTCGCCGTGACCAACCTGTCGCGCACCCTGGAGAAACTCCAGCAGCGCGGCCTGTGGGTGGTCGGCACTGCCGGCGAGGCCGAGCAGGAAATCTACCAGCAGGACCTGACCGGCCCCCTGGTGATGATCATGGGTGCCGAAGGCAAGGGCATGCGCCGCCTGACCCGTGAGCATTGCGACTTCCTGGTGAAGCTGCCGATGGCCGGTAGCGTCAGCAGCCTGAACGTCTCGGTCGCGACCGGGGTGTGCCTGTTCGAGGCGGTGAGGCAGCGTCAGGCCAAGCGTTGAGAGCCTGAAGCGGCGGTGTTCCTTTTGCGGGCAAGCCCGCTCCCACGGGGCCTGTGCAGGTCTGTAGGAGCGGGCTTGCCCGCGAAAGAGTCACCGTCGCTCTCACATACCCCACCAATATGTTTCCGGCTGTTCAAATAATCGCCAATCGCCTTGCTTGTCCGACCGGCCTTCTCTACAATTGCGCCCCTTGCCGGGCTGGCAGGCGCGCATGTGCCTCCTCTCAGGCAAGACATACAGTGTCATTCACTCCTTGTCTGACCAGATTCGCTGGCAGACTACTAACCCGTAAGGAGCATTCATGCGTCATTACGAAATCATCTTCCTGGTTCACCCGGACCAGAGCGAGCAAGTCGGCGGCATGGTCGAGCGTTACACCAAGCTGATCGAAGAAGATGGTGGCAAGATCCACCGCCTGGAAGACTGGGGCCGTCGTCAACTGGCCTACGCAATCAACAATGTTCACAAGGCTCACTACGTGATGCTGAACGTTGAGTGCACCGGCAAGGCCCTGGCCGAGCTGGAAGACAACTTCCGCTACAACGATGCCGTGATCCGTAACCTGGTCATCCGTCGCGACGAAGCCGTTACCGGCCAGTCCGAGATGCTGAAGGCTGAAGAGAACCGCAGCGAGCGCCGTGAGCGTCGCGAGCGTCCTGAGCATGCTGACTCCGCCGATGGCGACGACAGCAATGACAGCGACTCCAGCGATAACGCTGACGAGTAATCCACGGACCTTTAGAGGAGCCTATTAAATGGCACGTTTCTTCCGTCGTCGTAAATTCTGCCGCTTCACTGCTGAAGACGTGAAAGAGATCGACTTCAAAGATCTCAACACCCTGAAAGCTTACGTATCCGAAACCGGCAAGATCGTTCCAAGCCGTATCACTGGTACCAAAGCTCGTTATCAGCGTCAGCTGGCTACCGCTATCAAGCGCGCCCGCTTCCTGGCCCTGCTGCCCTACACCGACAGCCACGGCCGCTGAGACCGGGTCGTCGACAAGCAGTAAGGGATAGGCATGCGAGCGTTGGCTGATTTCATCATGCGCGGTCGCGTGCAGGCCACACTGGTTGTGGCCGGTTGTGCGGCATTGCCGCTGTTGTTCTGGTTGAGTGCCGCCGCCGGGAGCCTGGTGTTCCTGCGGCGTGGTTTCAAGGACGCATCGTCGGTCATCGTGTGGGGCATCCTGCCCGCGTTGGCCTGGTGGATCTTCGGCGAGCCGCGCACCTTGATGGTGCTGCTGGGTACGCTGGGGCTGGCTGCGCTGTTGCGCGCCGGGCATTCCTGGAACCGGGTGCTGTTGTCCAGCATCGCCCTGGGCCTGTTGTACGGTGTCATCCTCGGTTCTGTGTTCCGCGAACCGATCGAAGCTCTGGCGCGAGCGCTTGAAAAAGCCCTGCCGCAGATGCTCGACGGTCTCTACCAGCAGTTGTCGGTAGAGGAGCAGGCACACCTGGGGGCACTCATCGTACCGGTGCTCAACGGCCTGATTGCAGCTTTGCTGCAGGTCGTCAGCGTTCTGGCCCTGCTGTTGGGCCGGTACTGGCAGGCCGCGTTGTACAACCCGGGAGGTTTCGGCCGCGAGTTTCAGGCGGTGCGGATTCCCCTGGTGCCGGCACTGGTGCTGCTGGCGTGCATGGTGTTCGGGCCGAACTTCGGTTCCGCCGTCGCCGTGCTCACGCCGCTGTGCAGTGTGCCGCTCATGTTCGCGGGCATCGCCCTGCTGCATGGGCTGGTGGCCCAGAAACGCCTGGCCAGGTTCTGGCTGGTGGGGTTGTACGTGACGCTGGTGCTGTTCATGCAGCTGACCTATCCGTTGCTGGTGGTCCTGGCCATTGTCGACAGCCTGATTGATTTTCGCGGTCGCCACTCCCCCAAGGGGAATGATTCCGCGAACGGTGAAGGTTAAAAGTTAAGAGGTTTTACCAAATGGAACTGATCCTGCTGGAAAAAGTCGCCAACCTGGGCAACCTGGGCGACAAAGTAAAAGTTAAGGCTGGTTACGGCCGTAACTTCCTGCTGCCATTCGGCAAGGCCACCGTTGCCAACGCCGCTAACCTGGCTGCATTCGAAGAGCGTCGCGCAGAGCTGGAAAAAGCCGCTGCCGACAAGAAAGCTTCGGCTGAAAGCCGCGCTGCCCAACTGGCCGAGCTGGAAGTGACCATCACTGCCACCGCTGGCGACGAAGGCAAGCTGTTCGGTTCGATCGGCACCCACGACATCGCTGACGCCCTGACCGCCTCCGGCGTTGAAGTGGCCAAGGCTGAAGTGCGTCTGCCGAACGGCACCATCCGTCAGGTTGGCGAATACGACGTAGCCGTGCACCTGCACAGCGACGTTGAAGCCACCGTACGTGTGGTCGTCGTAGCTGCCTAAGCTGCGCTGACTGACTGGCCCCTTGCGGGCCAGACGGTTAACATCGGGCACGGTCCTGTTTTTCAGGCCGTGCCCTTTGTCTTTTTGAACCTCCCAGAATCCTTGCGTGGCCATGAACGAGATTACCCATCCCGAACAGCTCGACCTGCAAACCGCTGCCCTGAAGGTGCCGCCGCACTCCATCGAGGCCGAACAGGCCGTGCTCGGTGGCTTGATGCTGGACAACAACGCCTGGGAGCGGGTGCTGGACCAGGTGTCAGATGGCGATTTCTACCGGCATGACCACCGCCTGATCTTCCGTGCCGTGCACAAGCTGGCCGATGCCAACCAGCCGTTCGACGTGGTCACCCTGCACGAGCAGCTGGACAAGGAAGGCCTGTCCACCCAGGTCGGCGGCCTGGCGTACCTGGCAGAGCTGGCCAAGAACACGCCGTCGGTGGCCAACATCAAGGCCTACGCCGCGATCATCCGCGAGCGTGCGACGCTGCGTCAGCTGATCAGCATCAGTACCGACATCGCCGACAACGCCTTCAACCCCCAGGGGCGCAACGCCGAAGAGATTCTCGACGACGCCGAGCGGCAGATCTTCCAGATCGCCGAGGCCCGCCCCAAGACCGGCGGGCCGGTGGGGGTCAACGAACTGTTGACCATGGCCATCGACCGGATCGACACGCTGTTCAACTCCGACAGCGACATCACCGGCATCTCAACCGGTTATACCGACCTGGACGAGAAGACCAGCGGCCTGCAGCCGGCCGACCTGATCATCGTTGCCGGCCGTCCGTCGATGGGCAAGACCACCTTCGCCATGAACCTGGTCGAGAACGCGGTGCTGCGCAGCGACAAGGCGGTGCTGGTGTTCTCCCTCGAGATGCCTGGCGAATCGCTGATCATGCGTATGCTCTCCTCGCTGGGGCGCATCGACCAGACCAAGGTGCGTTCCGGCCAGCTCGACGACGACGACTGGCCGCGCCTGACCTCGGCGGTCAACCTGCTCAACGACCGCAAACTGTTCATCGACGATACCGCCGGTATCAGCCCCTCGGAGATGCGTGCGCGTACCCGTCGCCTGGCCCGTGAACATGGCGATATCGCCATGATCATGGTCGACTACCTGCAGTTGATGCAGATTCCGGGCTCGGCCGGTGACAACCGGACCAACGAGATTTCCGAGATCTCGCGCTCGCTCAAGGCGCTGGCCAAGGAATTCAACTGCCCGGTCATCGCCCTGTCGCAGCTCAACCGCTCGCTGGAACAGCGCCCCAACAAGCGTCCGGTCAACTCCGACCTTCGTGAATCCGGAGCGATCGAGCAGGACGCCGACGTGATCATGTTCGTCTACCGTGACGAGGTGTATCACCCCGAGACCGAGCACAAGGGCGTTGCCGAAATCATCATCGGCAAGCAGCGTAACGGTCCGATCGGTTTCGTGCGCCTGGCCTTCATCGGCAAGTACACCCGCTTCGAGAACCTCGCGCCGGGCATGTACAACTTCGACGACGACGAGTAACCCCAGAACTGAATCGGCCCCTCTGTGGGAGCGGGTTTACCCGCGAATGCGATGTTGAACCCGCCATCGCATTCGCGGGTAAACCCGCTCCCACAGGGGGCGATGTTTTTCTGGGCGATCACTATGAATCCGACCGTCACCGTCGGATTTGGTCAAAATTTGTGCTATATTCCGCGCCCGCGATTTCCCTGCACACCAGAACCGGTCACTGACATGCAAGCAGCCAAACCACTCTACGACTATCCCAAGTACTGGGCCGAATGCTTCGGGCCAGCGCCTTTCCTGCCAATGAGCAGGGAGGAGATGGATCAGCTCGGCTGGGACTCCTGCGACATCATCATCGTGACCGGTGACGCCTACGTCGATCATCCGTCGTTCGGCATGGCCATCATCGGCCGCCTGCTCGAGGCCCAGGGCTTCCGCGTCGGCATCATTGCCCAGCCGAACTGGCAGTCCAAGGACGACTTCATGAAGCTCGGCGAGCCGAACCTGTTCTTCGGTGTCGCGGCCGGCAACATGGACTCGATGATCAACCGCTACACCGCCGACAAGAAAATGCGTTCCGACGACGCCTACACCCCCGGCGGCCTGGCCGGCAGCCGCCCCGACCGTGCCAGCCTGGTGTACAGCCAGCGCTGCAAGGAGGCCTACAAGCACGTACCGATCGTGCTCGGTGGCATCGAGGCGTCGCTGCGCCGCATCGCTCACTACGACTACTGGCAGGACAAGGTCCGCCACTCGATCCTGGTCGATGCCAGCGCCGACATCCTGCTGTTCGGCAACGCCGAGCGCGCCGTGGTCGAGGTTGCCCAGCGCCTGTCCAACGGCGAGAAGATCGAATCCATCACCGACGTGCGCGGCACGGCGTTCATCCGCCGCGACACTCCCGAGGGCTGGTACGAGATCGACTCCACCCGCATCGACCGTCCGGGCCGGGTCGACAAGATCATCAACCCCTACGTCAACACCCAGGACACCCAGGCGTGCGCCATCGAGCAGGCCAAGGGCGAGGTGGAAGACCCGAACGAAGCCAAGGTGATCCAGATTCTCGACAGCCCGCGGGTCACCCGCGAGAAGTCGGTGATCCGGCTGCCATCGTTCGAGAAGGTGCGCAACGACCCGGTGCTCTACGCCCACGCCAACCGTGTGCTGCACCTGGAAACCAACCCGGGCAACGCCCGCGCCCTGGTGCAGAAGCACGGTGAAGTGGATGTGTGGTTCAACCCACCACCCATTCCCATGAGCACCGAGGAAATGGACTACGTGTTCGGCATGCCCTACGCGCGCGTACCGCACCCGGCCTACGGCAAGGAGCGTATCCCGGCCTACGAGATGATCCGTTTCTCGGTGAACATCATGCGTGGCTGCTTCGGCGGCTGCACCTTCTGCTCGATCACCGAGCACGAAGGCCGGATCATCCAGAACCGCTCCCACGAATCGATCCTGCACGAGATCGAGGAAATGCGTGACAAGGTGCCGGGCTTCACCGGCGTGGTCTCCGACCTGGGCGGTCCGACCGCCAACATGTACCGCATCGCCTGCAAGAGCCCGGAGATCGAGAAGCACTGCCGCAAGCCGTCGTGCGTGTTCCCGGGCATCTGCGAGAACCTCAACACCGACCACAGCTCGCTGATCTCGTTGTACCGCAAGGCCCGTGCGCTGCCGGGGGTGAAGAAGATCCTCATCGCCTCGGGCCTGCGCTACGACCTGGCCGTCGAGTCGCCGGAGTATGTGAAGGAGCTGGTCACCCATCACGTCGGTGGCTACCTCAAGATCGCCCCGGAGCACACCGAGCGCGGGCCGCTGGACAAGATGATGAAGCCGGGCATCGGCAGCTACGACCGCTTCAAGCGCATGTTCGAGAAGTACTCGAAGGAGGCGGGCAAGGAGCAGTACCTGATCCCGTACTTCATCGCCGCGCACCCGGGTACCACCGACGAAGACATGATGAACCTGGCCTTGTGGCTCAAGGGCAACGGCTTCCGCGCCGACCAGGTGCAGGCCTTCTACCCTTCGCCCATGGCCTCGGCCACGGCCATGTACCACTCGGGCAAAAACCCGCTGCGCAAGGTCACCTACAAGAGCGAGGGCGTGGAGATCGTCAAGAGCGACGAGCAGCGTCGTCTGCACAAGGCGTTCCTGCGTTACCACGACCCGAAGGGCTGGCCGATGCTGCGTGAGGCGCTGACCCGCATGGGCCGTGCCGACCTGATCGGCCCCGGCAAGCACCAGCTGATCCCGCTGCACCAGCCGCAGACCGACAGCTACCAGAGCGCCCGTCGCAAGAACTCGACGCCTGCCGGTAGCCACAAGGTGGCCAAGGAGCAGAAGATCCTCACCCAGCACAACGGCCTGCCGCCGCGTGCCAGCGATGGCAGCAAGCCGTGGGACAAGCGCGAGAAGGCCAAGGCCGAGGCGTTCGCCCGCAACCAGCAGGCGGCCAAGGAGCGCAAGGAAGCGGCCAAGGGCGGTGGCGGCAAGGGCAAGAAGCCGCGCCAGCCCGTCATCCCGCGCTGATCCCGAGGCCTGTGCGGCCCCTTGTGGGAGTGGCGGCTCGGCGCTCCCACATGGTCGATGATCGCCAGAATCAATCCGGCTGCTTGTCGACCCACTTCGGCAACACCGGCGACTTGAACCGATCCATCCCGTCCAGCAATTCATCCGGCTGCTCCCCGAGCAACAGCATCGCCCGGTGCTGCGGTCGCACGAAACCTTCCTCGACGATATGGTCGAGGAACCCGCCAAGCTTTTCATAGAAGCCGTTCACGTCCAGCAGCCCCAGCGGCTTGGCGTGATAGCCCAGTTGCCCCCAGGTCCAGACCTCGAACAGTTCTTCCAGCGTTCCCAGCCCGCCAGGCAGGGCGATGAATGCATCGCTGAGTTCGGCCATGCGCGCCTTGCGGGCATGCATGCCATCGACCACTTCCAGGCGCGTCAGCCCCTTGTGGCCAACTTCGGCGTCCATCAGGCTCTGCGGGATGATGCCGATGACTTCGCCACCCGCGGCCATGGCGGCGTCGGCGACGACGCCCATCAGGCCGACGGCGCCACCGCCGTAGACCAGGGTCAGGCCGCGGCGGGCGATGGCCTGGCCGAGGGCAATGGCAGCCTCACGATAGGCCGGGTTGGCGCCGATGCTGGCGCCGCAGAAGACACAGACGGAACGTACGGGCATTGCTTCTCTCCAGTGCAGTTCACCCGCCGTGCAGGCAGCGGGGCACACAGGGTAAGGCGCAATGCCGCGCGGTCCAAGCGCCGATTCACTCCGGGCGGGCGAACTCGCAGACTGCCGCGCCGGTGGCGCCGCATGCGTAGGCAGCCAACAGGCCGCGCATGAAATTTCCAAGATTCATGGCACTTGCTCCTAAATGAGAGGTTGTCCCATCGTCTATCAAGCAGGCATGATGTGCTCTTAGATTGTTTGTATACAATCCATTGAACAATACTACTGGCTGGCCCATTGATGGCCTTTGACTCAAGTCAGCAAGGCCCGGGCCGGTTTCAGGCAGTCTCGCAATTGATAAAACCCTGCCAAGGAGATTCACGATGTTTGCGAAAGCTGTAGCGGTATCCCTGCTGACCCTCGCCAGCGCCTCTGTCTTTGCTGCCGACTGCAAGGTGACTGTCGACTCCACCGACCAGATGTCGTTCAACACCAAGGAGTTCACCGTCGACAAGAGCTGCAAGACCGTCGAGATCGAACTGACCCACGGTGGCAGCCTGCCGAAGAATGTCATGGGCCATAACCTGGTGATCAGCAAGACCGCCGACATGCAGGCCATCGCCACCGAGGGCATGTCCCAGGGGCTGGACAAGGACTACATCAAGGCCGACAACGCCGCGATCATCGCCCACACCAAGATGATCGGCGCTGGCGAGAAAGACACCATCAAGCTGGACACCTCCAAGCTCGAAGCCGGTGGCGACTACAGCTTCTTCTGCACCTTCCCGGGCCACATCTCGATGATGAAGGGCAAGGTCGTCGTCAAGTAATGACTGCTGTGTAAGGCCTTGGGGCCCATTCGCGGGCAAGCCCGCTCCCACAGGTACAACGCCATGCTCGAGGGCAGCGCTTTACCTGTGGGAGCGGACTTGCCCGCGAAGCTTTTCAAGGGGCGAACGGCAGTTCGCGCTTGTGCTGGGTCTTGCGGTAGGTGGCGACGATGATGTCGAACGCTGCCTGGTCAACCGGCTGCCCATGCAGGAAGGCATCGATCTGCTGGTAGGTCACGCCATGCGACGCTTCGTCCGGCTTGCCTGGCGCCAGGTCTTCGAGGTCGGCAGTCGGCACCTTCTCCACCAGCGACTCCGGCGCGCCGAAGCTGCGCGCTATGGCCCGCACCTGGTTCTTCACCAGCCCGCTCAGCGGCGCCAGGTCGCAGGCACCATCACCGAACTTGGTAAAGAAGCCCATTACCGCCTCGGCGGCGTGGTCGGTGCCGATCACCAGCCCTGCGCGGGCGCCGGCGATGGTGTACTGGGCGACCATGCGGGTGCGCGCCTTGACGTTGCCGACCACGAAGTCGACCAGGGTCGGCGAGCCGTTCTTCAGTTCCACCACTTCGGCGGCCAGGGCCCTGACGGCCGGGGCGATATCGACGGTGTGCACTTCGTCGGCCTTGATCACCTCCAGGCAGGCCTGGGCGTCGTGCTCGTCGTGCTGCACCTGGTAGGGCAGGCGCACGGCAATGAAGGTGTATGCCTTGTCGCCAGTTTCGGCGCGCAGCTCATTGACGGCGCGCTGGGCGAGCAGGGCAGCGGTCAGTGAGTCGACGCCGCCGCTGATGCCCAGCACCAGGGTCTTGAGCCGGGCGTTGGCCAGGCAGTCCTTGATGAACGCCACGCGCCGGGTCACTTCCTGCTCCAGCGCGGCGGCGTCGGCGAAGGGCGGCTGCACCTTGAGCGCCCGGGCAATCTCTTGCTGAACGGCTTGCATGGAATACTCCTAGCTGGGGACTTTGAATACGTGACGCAGGTAGGCGACGAAGTTCTCGTCGCGGCACTGGGTCTTGGCGGCCTCGTCGGAGATCTTCGCCACCGGCGAGCCGTTGCAGTCGGTCATTTTAAGCACGATGCTCATCGGCGCCACGCCCGGGATGTCGCAGGTCAGGTTGGTGCCGATACCGAAGCTGACATTGATGCGCCCACGCAGCGCGCGGAAGATCTGCAGGGTGCGCGGCAGGTCGAGGCCGTCGGAGAACACCAGGGTCTTGGTCATCGGATCGATCCCCAGCTTGCGGTAGTGGGCGATGGCCTTTTCCGCCCAGGCCACCGGTTCGCCCGAATCATGCCGCAGCCCGTCGAAGAGCTTGGCGAAGTACAGGTCGAAGTCACCCAGGAACGCATCCATGGTGATGCAGTCGGTCAGGGCGATGCCGAGCAGGCCGCGGTACTCGCGGACCCAGCAGTCCAGCGCGGCGATCTGGCTGTCGATCAGGCGCGGGCCAAGCTGCTGGTGAGCCATGATCCACTCGTGGGCCATGGTGCCCAGTGGCTTGATATCCAGTTTCCATGCCAGGTCGACGTTGCTGGTGCCGACGAAGCGGGCCGGGAAGTCGTCGCGCATCACCCGCACCACCTCCGCCTGCACCCGGCTGGAGAAGCGTCGGCGGGTGCCGAAGTCGGCCACCTGCAGGGCGGCCAACTCCTCTTCGCTGGCATTGGCGCGTAGCCAGTCGAACTTGCGGTACAGCTGGTCGCGTGCGGCGCTGAGCTGCATCTGCGGGTGCAGGTGGCGGTTGCGTACTTCGCTGACGATCGCCAGCAGCGGCACTTCGAACAGGATCACATGCAGCCACGGTCCGCGCAGGCGCAGGAACAACTGGTCGTTCTCGATGCCGATGTGCAGGTAGCGCAGGTTGAAGCGGAACAGGCCGAGAAAGCGCAGGAAGTCGGGCTTGAGGAAACTGATGCGTTCGAGGAAGGCGAGCTGGCCGTCGTCCAGGGTGAGGTCGGCGAGCAGTTCGATCTGCTGGCGGATTTCGCCCAGGTGCGGGCGCAGGTCTTCACCATTGCGGCAGCGGAATTCCCATTCCACGTCGGCGTCCGGGTAATTGTGCAGGACGGCCTGCATCATGGTGAGCTTGTAGAAGTCGGTGTCGAGCAGGTTATGCACGATACGCTCGGCGAATGCGCTCTCGCTCATTGCAAGGCTCCAGGGCAGCGATTGGTGCTTATTGTGCCAGCTTCGACAGGCAACGAGGGATTTGTGCGCCGTGTTCGTGGGTAAACCGGCATTCCCCACCTACAGCGTCTAGCCTTCAAACAGTGCCTGCCTGTAGCAGTGGCGCACCAGCGGTGTGCACTTCGGTGACGTCGCACGGTTACAGGATGGTTGCACGTAAACACTTGCGAGGGTTGCAATGATGGCACCGGCTGGTTGCTCCTCTGTTGCGCGTGTGGTGGCGCCTGCCGTATGGCAGACGGTTGCACGCTCGATAAAGAAACGCCCGGCGGGCGTCTGCAGCGGCCCGGCCCAGTGTGTTTTCCCGGAATGCAAAACCGATGGCACGGCCCTTGCTCAGAGCACAGGGTTGATGAAGTTGTAGTGCCAATTAAAAAACTCTAGGAGCACCACCTCATGTCGCAGACGTTTTACAAGAAAGGTTTCCTGGCACTGGCCGTGGCAACGGCACTGGGTGTTTCTTCGTATGTACAGGCCGACGTCAAGATCGGTGTAGCGGGCCCGATGACCGGTGCCAACGCAGCGTTTGGCGAGCAATACATGAAAGGTGCCCAGGCGGCAGCCGATGTGGTGAACAAGGCCGGCGGCATCAACGGCGAGAAGATCGTCCTGGTCAAGGGCGATGACGCGTGCGAGCCGAAGCAGGCCGTGGCCGTGGCCAACCGCCTGGTCGACCAGGACAAGGTGATCGGTGTGGTCGGCCACTTCTGTTCCTCCAACACCATCCCCGCTTCGGAGGTGTACGACGAAGCCGGCGTGATCGCCATCACCCCCGGTTCGACCAACCCGCAGGTCACCGAGCGCGGGCTGTCGGCGATGTTCCGCATGTGCGGGCGTGACGACCAGCAGGGCATCGTCGCCGGCGACTACATCGTCGATGTGCTCAAGGGCAAGAAGGTCGCGGTCCTGCACGACAAGGACACCTACGGCCAGGGCCTGGCCGATGCGACCAAGGCGCAGCTGGAGAAGCGCGGCGTCAAG
Source organism: Pseudomonas sp. FA117 (assembly GCF_057370475.1). Taxonomy (NCBI): domain Bacteria; kingdom Pseudomonadati; phylum Pseudomonadota; class Gammaproteobacteria; order Pseudomonadales; family Pseudomonadaceae; genus Pseudomonas; species Pseudomonas sp. FA117. The sequence goes on along the minus strand of NZ_CM170675.1, from coordinate 5,217,741 downwards.
CCAGTGCTGTACGAAGGCCTGACCCGTGGCGAGAAGGACTTCAGCGCGGTAGTCACCAAGATCCGTTCCACCGGTGCCGACGTCGTCTACTTCGGCGGCCTGCACCCGGAAGCCGGTCCGCTGGTGCGCCAGCTGCGCGAGCAGGGCCTGAAGGACGTCAAGTTCATGTCCGACGACGGCATCGTCACCGACGAGCTGGTCGCCACCGCAGGCGGCGCCCAGTACACCGACGGCGTGTACATGACCTTTGGCGCCGACCCGCGCCTGCTGCCGGACAGCAAGGCGGTGGTCGAGGAGTTCCGCAAGGCCGGTACCGAGCCTGAAGGCTACACCCTGTACGCCTACGCCTCGATCCAGGCCCTGGCCGCTGCGTTCAACGGCGCCAAGTCGAACAAGGGCGAAGACGCCGCCAAATGGCTCAAGGCCAATCCGGTCAAGACCGTCATGGGCGAGAAGAAGTGGGACAGCAAGGGCGACCTGACCGTCTCCGACTACGTGGTCTACCAGTGGGATGCCAACGGCAAGTACCACCAGCTGGAAAAACAAAAATAACAACGGCTCCCGGCCCGGTCGCGTTGGCGCACCGGGCCGCAGCCCCGCGGTATCTGTACTTTATCCGTAGATCTGCACAGTCCTGCGCGGCGAGGGATGTCCGGCCTTCGCCCTCGCCGTGGTCGGCGCTCGTGCAATCTCAACAGGTGAGATTGCGTTATGGATGGTATTTTCCTGCAGCAACTGATCAATGGACTGACCCTCGGGTCTGTCTATGGTCTGATCGCCATCGGCTACACAATGGTCTATGGCATCATCGGCATGATCAACTTCGCGCACGGCGAGGTGTATATGATCTCTGCGTATCTCGCGGCGATCAGCCTGGCATTGCTGGCCTACTTCGGCATCGAGTCCTTCCCGCTGCTGATGCTCGGCACGCTGTTGTTCACCATCGTCGTCACCGGCGTCTATGGCTTCACCATCGAGCGCATCGCCTACAAGCCACTGCGCAACTCTACCCGCCTGGCTCCGCTGATCAGCGCCATCGGCATCTCGCTGATCCTGCAGAACTACGCGCAGATCAGCCAGGGCGCGCGCCAGCAAGGCGTACCGACCCTGCTTGAAGGCGCCTGGCGCGTCGATATCGGTACCGGCTTCGTCCAGCTCACCTACACCAAGATCTTCATCCTGGTAGCCGCCTTCGTCGGCATGGCGGCGCTGACCTACGTCATCAAGTACACCAAGCTCGGCCGCATGTGCCGCGCCACCCAGCAAGACCGCAAGATGGCCTCGATCCTGGGCATCAACACCGACCGGGTGATCTCCTACGTGTTCGTCATCGGTGCGGTGATGGCGGCGCTGGCGGGCGTGCTGATCACCATGAACTACGGCACCTTCGACTTCTATGCCGGCTTCATCATCGGCATCAAGGCGTTCACCGCCGCGGTGCTCGGCGGTATCGGCTCGTTACCGGGCGCCATGCTCGGCGGGATCATCCTGGGTATCTCCGAATCGCTGTTCTCCGGTCTGGTCAACTCCGACTACAAGGATGTGTTCAGCTTCTCGCTGCTGGTGCTGATCCTCATCTTCCGTCCGCAAGGCCTGCTGGGCCGTCCGCTCGTGGCCAAGGTGTGATCATGTCCGTTGCCAATACTGCCTCCACTTCAATGAACAAGGGTTTCGACATCAAGCGCAGCCTGATCGAGACCATCGTTGCCGGCCTGCTGGCGCTCATCGTGTTCGGACCGGTCGTCGGCGTGGTGCTCGACGGCTACAGCTTCAACGCAGAACCCAGGCGCGTGGCCTGGCTGGTCGGCGGGGTGATGATCGGTCGCTTCGTGCTCAGCCTGTTCCTGCAGACCACCACCGGCCAGCGCCTGCTGCAAGGCTTCGACAGCGGTGGCTCGGGCGTGCACGTGCTGGCGCCGGACTACAAGTCGCGCCTGCGCTACATCATCCCGGCGCTGATCGTCATCGCCATCGTGTTCCCGATCTTCGCCAACAAGTACCTGCTGACCGTGGTCATCCTCGGCTTGATCTACGTGCTGCTGGGCCTTGGCCTGAACATCGTGGTGGGCCTTGCCGGGTTGCTCGACCTGGGCTACGTGGCCTTCTACGCCATCGGTGCCTACGGCCTGGCGCTGGGCTACCAGTACCTGGGGCTGGGCTTCTGGAGCGTGCTGCCACTGGCGGCCATCGCTGCGGCACTGGCCGGCTGCATACTGGGCTTTCCGGTGTTGCGCATGCATGGCGACTACCTGGCGATCGTGACCCTGGGTTTTGGTGAGATCATCCGCCTGGTGCTGAACAACTGGCTGTCGTTCACCGGTGGCCCGAACGGCATGCCGGCACCGTCGCCGACCTTCTTCGGCCTGGAGTTCGGCCGGCGGGCGAAGGATGGCGGGGTGCCGTTCCACGAGTTCTTCGGCATCGAATACAACGCCAACTTCAAGTTCCTGTTCATCTACATCGTGCTGTTCCTGGTGGTGCTGGCAGTGCTCTACATCAAGCACCGCCTGACCCGCATGCCGGTCGGGCGCGCCTGGGAAGCCTTGCGCGAGGACGAGATCGCCTGCCGCTCGATGGGCCTGAACCATGTGCTGGTCAAGCTCTCGGCCTTCACCCTCGGCGCTTCGACTGCGGGCCTTGCCGGGGTGTTCTTCGCCACCTATCAAGGCTTCGTCAACCCGTCTTCGTTCACCTTCTTCGAGTCAGCGCTGATCCTGGCCATCGTCGTGCTCGGCGGCATGGGCTCGACTGTCGGCGTGGTGATCGCCGCCTTCGTGCTGACCGTGGCGCCGGAGCTGCTGCGCAGCTTCTCCGAATACCGCGTGCTGCTGTTCGGTGTGCTGATGGTGCTGATGATGATCTGGCGACCGCGTGGGCTGATCCGCATCAGCCGCACCGGTGTGGTCCCGCGTAAAGGAGTGGCGCCATGAGCGACGAAATCATTCTCTCGGTCGACAACCTGATGATGCAGTTCGGTGGCATCAAGGCGCTCAGCGACGTCAGCCTCAAAGTCAGGCGCAACCAGATCTTCGCCCTGATCGGCCCCAACGGCGCGGGCAAGACCACGGTGTTCAACTGCCTGACCGGCTTCTACAAGGCCAGCGGCGGGCGCATCGAGCTGAACGTGCGCGGCAGCCACACCAATGTCATCCAGCTGCTCGGCGAGCGTTTCGAGGCGACCGACTTCGTGTCGCCGGCACGCTTCGCCAACCGCCTGTACTACAAGATGTTCGGCGGCACCCACCTGGTGAACCGCGCGGGCCTGGCGCGCACCTTCCAGAACATTCGCCTGTTCAAGGAAATGTCGGTGGTGGAAAACCTGCTGGTGGCCCAGCACATGTGGGTCAACCGCAACCTGCTGGCCGGGGTGCTCAACACCAAGGGCTATCGCCAGGCCGAAAGCGACGCGCTGGACCACGCGTTCTACTGGCTGGAGGTTGTCGACCTGGTCGACTGCGCCAACCGCCTGGCCGGCGAGCTGTCATACGGGCAACAACGCCGCCTGGAGATCGCCCGGGCCATGTGCACGCGGCCGAAGATCATCTGCCTGGACGAGCCGGCCGCCGGTCTCAACCCGCAGGAAACCGAGGCCCTGAGCCGCATGATCCGGGTGCTGCGCGACGAGCACGACATCACCGTGGTGCTGATCGAGCACGACATGGGCATGGTCATGAGCATTTCCGACCATATCGTCGTGCTCGACCACGGTAACGTGATCGCCGAAGGCGCCCCGCAGGACATCCGCAACAACCCGACGGTGATCGCCGCCTACCTGGGTGCCGACGAAGAGGAACTGGTATGAGTGCACCCATTCTCGAGCTCAAGGACCTGGATGTGTTCTACGGGCCGATCCAGGCGCTGAAAAAGGTCTCGATGCATATCGAGGAAGGCGAGACGGTCAGCCTGATCGGCGCCAACGGCGCAGGCAAGTCGACGCTGCTGATGTCGATCTTCGGCCAACCGCGCGCCGCCAGCGGACAGATCCTCTACCGCGGCACCGACATCACGCGCAAGTCGTCGCACTACATTGCCTCCAACGGCATCGCCCAGTCGCCGGAAGGGCGGCGGGTGTTTCCTGACATGACCGTCGAGGAAAACCTGATGATGGGCACCATCCCCATCGGCGACAAGCACGCTGACGAAGACATGCAGCGCATGTACGAGCTGTTCCCGCGCCTCAGGGAACGGCGCAACCAGCGGGCGATGACCATGTCCGGCGGCGAGCAGCAGATGCTTGCGATTGCGCGGGCCTTGATGAGCCGACCCAAGCTGTTGCTGCTGGACGAGCCATCGCTGGGGCTGGCGCCGATCGTGGTCAAGCAGATCTTCTCGACCCTGCGCGAGCTGGCCCAGACCGGGATGACCATCTTCCTGGTCGAGCAGAATGCCAACCATGCGCTGAAGCTGTCGGATCGGGCGTATGTGATGGTCAACGGGCAGATTCGCATGACCGGAACCGGGCAGGAGCTGTTGGTCAATGAAGAGGTGAGGAGCGCGTACCTGGGTGGGCATTGAGTGACGCCGGGGCTGCACACCAGCCCCGTACGCTCATGTGGACAACTTGTCGCACATCGTGCCTGAAGCACCGGAGATTCCCCGCATAAGCCCTTGTTTCCACAGGCGCGATCTTTTCCACGATTAATGTGGAACCGCCTGTGGAAAACATGGTGGCATCTCGCTCTGGGCCACGATTGACAAGGGCTGCAGAGGTCTGTTCACTATTTGTACAATTGTCGGTTGTGCACAATCCCTTGTCGGGATTGCCCGCTGTTTACCGCTCGGATCTGCTGCTGTCAGCCTGTGGATAATTCTGTGGGCAACCCTTGGACAGACGGCTGTACACGGCATGATTGAAAGCGTTGCGCCATCATCGTGAGCGTTCTCAGTGAGTGTATTCGCCGTGCAGGGTTCCCCTGGACCGACGAGTTGCCCCCAATCTGTGGGGAAAGCCTTGTGGATAACGTGCGCATAGCCTGCACCAGGCCATGCGCCACAAGGCTTTCAAGCCTTTGGCTATTTTTTGACCAGTCGGCAAAACGGCTTGCTGCCCGCGTGCGTCGCGGGCATGCTGCAAGGCCTGCGACGACCTCTACAGCCAAGGAGAACAGCATGACATCCACCGTATTCATCACGGGCGCCACTTCCGGTTTCGGTGAAGCCACCGCCCGCCGTTTCGCCGACGCTGGCTGGAAGCTGGTGCTCACCGGCCGCCGCAAGGAACGTCTGGATGCGCTGTGCGCCGAGCTGTCGGCCAAGACCGAGGTGCTGGGCCTGGTGGTCGACGTGCGCGACCGCAAGGCCATGGAGGCGGCGATTGCCGGCCTGCCGCCGACCTTCGACAAGCTGCAGGGCCTGGTCAACAACGCCGGGCTGGCACTGGGCGCCGACCCTGCGCCGCAGTGCGATCTGGACGACTGGGAAACCATGGTCGACACCAACATCAAAGGCCTGATGTACACCACCCGCCTGCTGCTGCCACGCCTGATCGCCCATGGCCGTGGCGCAAGCATTCTCAACGTCGGTTCGGTGGCGGGCAATTATCCGTACCCCGGCAGCCATGTGTATGGCGGCACCAAGGCCTTCGTCGGGCAGTTCTCCCTGAGCCTGCGCTGCGACCTGCGCGGCACTGGCGTGCGGGTGACCAACATCGAGCCGGGGCTGTGCGAAAGCGAGTTCTCGCTGGTGCGCTTCGGTGGCGACCAGTCGCGCTACGACGCCACCTACGCTGGCGCCGAGCCGATCCAGCCGCAGGACATCGCCGATACCATCTTCTGGGTGCTCAACCAGCCGGCGCACATCAACATCAACAACCTTGAGCTGATGCCGGTAAGCCAGGATTGGGCTGGCTTCTCGATCGATCGTTCGGCCAAGGGCTGAGCAGGAATGTCTGATTCAGCCCCTGTGGGAGCTGCTCAGCCCAGGTGACGCAGCCCTTCAAGGCAGGTCGCCAGGTGATAGGGCGTGGTCGATGGCATGTCGTGCCGGCTGACCACGCCATTGCCATCCAGGCATTCATGCCAGCCACCGGTATGCAGGAAGCGTGTTTGCAGTGCCTGCAATTGGCTCAGCAACCTGTCCTCGCCGTCCGCCCTCAGTGCCAGCGCCCGCAGATATTCGGCCTGCGCCCAGATGCGCTGGGTCGCATCGATCACCTTGCCGTCGACATCCAGCGAAGCGAGCACCGCCGCGTCCTTCACGCCGCAGCGCTCGGCGTACGCGAAGGCCCGACTGATCGATGCATGCAAGGGTGTACCGCGCAGCTGTGGCGAGGTGTCGAGCAGGTAGAACCATTCGAACTGATGCCCAGGCTCGAACCAGTTATCCACAGCACCGCGGGGTTTTTCCAGCATCACGCCGTGGGCCGGATCGATGAACTGCTCCTGCAGGGCTGTGCATAACTGCACCAAGGCCGCTTGCGCGGCATCGTCCTGGCGCACGGCCAGGGTCTGCAGGAAGGCTTCGGCCAGGTGCATCTGCGGGTTCTGCAGCGGGCCGCTGCCGAGGTCGGACCAGTCTTCGCCGAGCACGGCTTCGTACAGGCCATCATCCCGGGCGAATTGCTCCTCGATGATTTCCAGGGCGGCGTTCAGCGCCGACTCGACCAGCCCTTCGCGGACCTTGCCCCAGTAGTGGGCGCAGGCGAAGACGATGAAGGCGTGGGTGTAGAGGTCCTTGCGTCGGTCCAGTGGCTTGCCGTCGGCATCGATGCTGTAGAACCAGCCGCCGTGTTCGGCATCGTGAAAATGCCGTTGCAGCGAGCGGAACAGAGCGGCGGCGCGCTCGGCGGCACCGGGTTGCTCGATGCGGCTGCTGAACAGGTACAGCTGGCGTGCGCAGGCCATGGCACGGTAGCGCTGCACCGGCAGGGGGTGGTGTTCGGCGTCGAGGGCTTCGAAGGGCAGGGCCATGTCGGCGTTCCAACCGGGACCTTGCCACAAGGGCACGATGCGCTCGGCGAAGTGTTCGCGCACAGAAGCCAGACAGATGCTCAGCTCGGACGGGGTAGGGCGGGGGTTGGACATGAAGGCGCTCGTCGCAATCGGGCAGGGCGCCATGGTAGCAGAACTGGGGAAGGGGTTGATTGTGCCGGCCGTTTCGCGGGCTTCAGCCCGGATTCCCCAACCCTTGCCAATGCCGGGCGCCGACGAAGATGAAGCGCAGTTGCTGGGTGATCTTTTCCTGCGCGGTCAATGCCTGTGGATAAGCCGGATCGGGGCTGTCGATCAGCTCCGGCAGGGTGGCGAACACGGTCTTGACCACCAGGTCGGCCATCACCCCGAGGGCGGCGCTGTCCAAGTGCTGCCAACGCTTCATGCGGGCGAGGTCGGTGGCGAGGTCCGAGCTGATATCCTGGCGCAGGCGGGCGATGGCCTGGCGTACCGGCTGCGAGCCGCCGTACTGCTCGCGGGCCAGGAACAGGAACTGGGCACGGTGCGCGGCGACGACGTCCAGGAAGATGCGTACCGAGGCGTCGGTGATGCCGCCGAGTTCGAACTCGTTGTGCCGCACCAGGCGAATGGTCTGGCGGAAGGTGGTGTCGACTTCGGCAACCAGGGCCAGGCCCAGGGCATCCATGTCGGGAAAGTGCCGGTAGAAGCCGGTGGGCACGATGCCGGCAGCCCTGGCCACTTCGCGCAGGCTGATGCTGCCAAAGCCACGGCCACTCTCCATGAGCTGGCAGGCGGCGTCGAGCAAGGCCTGGCGGGTCTGTTGCTTCTGTTCGGCACGCGGCAGCATGGGCTCGGATTCTGTGACTGTACGGCTGGGCACTCTAGATAAAAAAACGAAGCCCGGTCAATGGACCGGGCTTTGGAGGGGAACAGGCGCTGTATGTCGAGTTGTCGTTATCGGCCATGGGCATCAGCTCACGCGGCGGATTTCGACCAGACGATCCGAGCCACCTTCGGCTACGCGGTTGTTACGCTCGATCAGACGGTCCGAGCCACCTTCGGCTACGCGGTTGTTACGCTCGATCAGACGGTCCGAGCCACCTTCGGCTACGCGGTTGTTACGCTCGATCAGACGGTCCGAGCCACCTTCGGCTACGCGGTTGTTACGTTCGATCAGACGGTCCGAGCCACCTTCGGCTACGCGGTTGTTACGTTCGATCAGACGGTCCGAGCCACCTTCGGCAACAGTCTTCAGCGGCTGGGCAATCACTGCTGCGCTGGAGCGAGCTTCGGCGCTCAGGTGTTGGTCGGCGGCTGGCAGGGCAAAGGCATTGGCGGCCAGGATGGAAAGACTCAGGCTAAGCAGCAGTTGGCGTTTCATGATTCGGTGCTCCTCGTGGGGCGTTGGAAAGTGGGTACGAGGGCAATGCTACGCTTGGTAACTCAAGAAAAAAGTTCATACGGCTAATGGTAACAATCGACGGAAATGATGGATCTCTGCAGAGGCTCTGGCTCAATGTTTACGGAGGGTTGACTGGCAGTGTGCTACCGCGCTTTCACGGTAACAGTCGGACCGATTTCACTGGTGAACACCACAAAGAGGACCGAAAAAACTTCGCTATCATTGCCGTCATCGATAAAACCCCTAGGGCTTTCATCAGTCCGAAGTAGTGAATGCCTTTGCCGCACCGCTTCATGTCTTGCAGTCAGGAGAGCCCCGCAATGACGCGCCCCGCCAGAATCTTTACCTGGACCCTCGCCAGCCTCGTGGCCTTGCTGGCGATACTGGTGGTGGTGATTGCCACCTTCGACTGGAACCGTATCAAGCCGTTGCTCAACGAGAAGGTCTCCGAAGCGCTGCATCGTCCATTTGCCATCAATGGCAACCTCGCCGTGCACTGGCAGCGCGAGCCCGACGAGGGCGGTTGGCGTGCCTGGGTGCCGTGGCCACGTTTCGTCGCCGAAGACCTCACCCTTGGCAACCCCGACTGGCTCAAGGAACCGCAGATGGTCGGGCTCGAACGCGTCGAGTTCCGCCTGTCACCCTTGCCGCTGTTGTTCCAGCAGATCTCCATCCCGCGGATCGACCTTACCCACCCCACTGCCAGCCTGACCCGCCTGGCCGATGGCCGGGCCAACTGGAACTTCGACTTCGGGCCCAAGGATGAGAACGCCGAACCCTCCAAGTGGGTGCTGGACATCGGCGCGATCGGTTTCGACCAGGGCAATGTCAGCTTCGACGACCAGACCCTGCAAACCCGCATGAAGGTGCAGATCGATCCGCTGGGCAAGCCCATCCCGTTCAGCGAGATCGTCGGCAAGGCCAGCGCGGAAAAGGCCGGGGGCGCGCAGGACTACGCCTTCGGGCTCAAGGCCGAAGGGCGCTACAAGGGCCAGGCGGTCTCGGCGACCGGCAAGATCGGCGGCCTGCTGGCCCTGCAGGACGCCAGCCAGCCCTTTCCGCTGCAGGTCGATGCCCGTGTAGGTGACACGCGCGCGGCCGTCGCCGGTACCCTGACCGACCCCCGCAACCTCGGTGCGCTGGACCTGCGCCTGAAACTCTCCGGCAGCAGCCTGGGCAACCTCTATCCGCTGACCGGCGTGACCTTGCCGGACACTCCGGCCTATTCCACCGACGGCCATCTCACCGCCAACCTGCACGACCCACAGGGCGCGCGCTTCCGCTATGAAGGCTTCAACGGCAAGATCGGCGACAGCGACATCCATGGCGACCTGGCTTTCGTTGCCAGCCAGCCACGGCCCAAGCTCTCGGGTAACCTGGTGTCCAATCAACTGCTGTTCAAGGACCTGGCGCCGCTGATCGGTGCGGACTCCAACGCCGAGCAGAAGGCCCGTGGCGGGGCCAGCAAGCAGCCGACCGGCAAGGTGCTGCCGGTGGAGGAATTCCGTACCGAGCGCTGGCGGGCGATGGATGCCGACGTCACCTTCGCCGGCAAGCGCATCGTGCACAGCGAGCAGTTGCCGTTCAAGGACCTGTCTGCCCACGTGATCCTCGAAGATGGCCTGCTGCGCATGGTGCCGCTGCGCTTCGGCGTGGCCGGCGGCAACCTCGATGCCAACATTCGCCTGGACGGGCGCTCGGTGCCGATGCAGGGGCGTGCGCGCCTGACCGCCCGGGGGTTCAAGCTCAAGGAACTGTTCCCCACCTTTGCCCCGATGCAGACCAGCTTCGGCGAGCTGAACGGCGATGCCGACCTGAGCGGTCGCGGCAATTCGGTCGCCGCGTTGCTCGGCACCTCGAACGGTGACCTGCGCCTGCTGATCAACGACGGCGCGATCAGCCGCAGCCTGATGGAGATCGCTGGCCTCAACGTCGGCAATTATGTGGTCGACAAGCTGTTCGGTGACGAGGATGTGAAGATCAACTGCGCGGCCGCAGACGTCGGCATCAAGGACGGCCTGGCCACTACGCGGCTGTTCGTCTTCGATACCGAGAACGCGATCATCTACATCAACGGGACGGCGAACTTTGCCAGCGAGCAGCTGGACTTGAAGATCAGCCCCGAGTCCAAGGGCCTGCGGCTGTTCTCGCTGCGCTCGCCGCTCTATGTCCGTGGCGCCTTCGCCAAGCCGAGCGCTGGCGTGCAGGCAGTACCCCTTGCCCTGCGTGGTGCGGGGATGGTCGCGCTGGGTGTGGCGGTGGGGCCGGCGGCCGGCTTGCTGGCGCTGATCGCCCCGAGCGGGGGCGAGCCCAACCAGTGCACGCCGCTGCTGGAGCAGATGAGGGCGGGCAAGGCACCGGCGGCGGTGAAGCCGAAGAAGTAGAGGGAGTGGCATGGCCTGCGCCGCAACAGCGCCGGCCAAGACACCTGAGCGCCTACAGCCCCAGCGCCGTCAGGAAGGTATCGATCTGCCGCTCGAGCGCCGGGCGCTCGTACTCCACCAACGCCACCCGCCACAGCCCCTTGAGGTAAGTGGCGATGATCGAGGCTGTCACCTGCGGATCCAGCGTGCCTGGCAGCACGCCGCTTTCGCGGTCCTCGACCAGGCGCTGGGCGAACATCCTGCGCAGGTCCTGCAGGGCTTGCTCGGTACGGGCCTTGAGCTCGGCGTCGGCGATGACTTCCTCGGTTTCCATCGCCGCCAGCAGGCACAGGCGCGAGGGCGTGGCGGGGTTGTCCAGGGTGTCCAGCACGTCGGCGAAGAACGCACGGATGCCCAGCGCGGCGCTCGGGGCGGCGAGCAACGCCTGCTCGCGCGGGCCGACGACCTCGTCGTTGTAACGCTCCACGCAGGCCAGGTACAGCTGCTTCTTGCTCTTGAGGGTGTTGTAGAACGAACCCTCGCCGATGCCCATGGCCTTGAGCAGGTCGCGCAGGCCGGTGGCGGCATAGCCGTTCTTCCAGAACAGCGCGGTGGCGCTGGCCAGGGCCTGTTGATAATCGAATGAGATTTTTCGTGTCATGGACCGCACTCTACCTCATCTGTAGCGATCGTTAAAGTTTTCGTTGACAGGCTCGCGACGGGCAGCTTAGTGTTTGTAGCATTCGATACAGTATTGCCTTCGACGGAGCCGACCATGTCCACCGCAACCCCTGCCGCCAACCCCATCGAGCCTTTCCGCGTCGATATTCCCCAGGCCGCGATCGACGACCTGCACCAGCGCCTGCGCGCGATCCGCTGGCCGGATCGTGAGCTGGTCGACGACTGGTCCCAGGGTGTACCGCTGGAGGCAGCCAGGGCGCTGGTCGATCACTGGCTGCACCATTATGACTGGCGGCGTTTCGAGGCGCGGATCAACCGCTTCGAGCAGTTCCGCACGCAGATCGATGGAGTCGGCATCCATTTCATTCACGCCCGCTCGCCGCACCCCCAGGCGCTGCCCATCCTGCTGACCCACGGCTGGCCCGGTTCGGTGGTCGAGTTTCTCGACGTGATCGAGCGGCTGACCGACCCCACCCGTTTCGGTGGTCGCGCCGAAGATGCCTTCCATGTCGTGGTGCCGTCGATTCCCGGCTACGGTTTTTCGGAGAAACCCACCACGCTGGGCTGGAACCCGCAGCGCATCGCCAGCGCCTGGTCGGTATTGATGAACGAGACGCTGGGCTACGAGCGCTGGGTCGCCCAAGGCGGCGACTGGGGTTCGGCGATCACCCACGCGCTGGCCAGCCAGCGACCGCCCGGCCTGCTCGCCGCGCATGTCAACCTGCTGCTGGTGGTGCCGGAGCAGGCGCCTGAGCATCCGACCGAAGCGGAACTGCAGGCCCTGCGCGACGTGGATCATTACCTGAACCAGATGTCCGGCTATGCCGACCAGATGAACACCCGGCCGCAGACCATAGGCTATGCGCTGAACGACTCGCCGCTGGCGCTGGCCATGTGGATGTACGAGAAATTCTGGGAATGGACCGACAACAAGGGGCGTCCGGAAGATGCCCTGAGCCGCGACCAGATGCTCGACGACATCTCGCTGTACTGGTTCACTGGCACCGGCACCTCAAGCGCCCGCCTGTATTGGGAGGGGGTGGGCAGTACCATCCGTGACCGCAGTTTCTTCTCGGCGGTGCGTGCATCGTCTGCTCCCATCCAGGTGCCGATGGGCGCCACGGTGTTCCCTGGCGAGACCTTCCAGCCCCCACGTGAATGGGCCCAGCAGGCCTATGCCGAGCTGTTCTACTGGAACGAGGTGGAGCACGGCGGGCACTTTGCGGCGTTCGAGCAGCCACAGATCTTTGCCCAGGAGATGTGGCAGACCTTTGGTCGGTTCCGCTGAGAGGGTTGGAGCGGGCTTGTCGCGGTGCCGGGCACCGCGACGGCCTCTTCGCGGGCAAGCCCGCTCCTACAGCCCTTGCAGCAGGTCGGACATATCGTCCGCGTGCTCTTCTTCCTGGGCCAGGATGTCTTCGAAGATACGGCGCGTGGTCGGGTCCTTGTCGCCGATGTACTGGATGATCTCGCGGTAGCTGTCGATGGCGATACGCTCGGCCACCAGGTCTTCGAGCACCATCTCCTTGAGATCCTTGCCGGCCACGTACTGCGCGTGGGAGTTCTTGCTCAGGTTGTCCGGGTTGAAGTCCGGCTCGCCGCCCAGTTGCACGATACGCTCGGCCAGCTTGTCGGCGTGCTCGGATTCCTGGTTCGCGTGCTCGAGGAATTCCTCGGCCGCGACGCTGGCCTTGATGCCGCTGGCCATGAAGTAGTGACGCTTGTAGCGTAGGGTGCAGACCAGTTCGGTCGCCAGCGACTCGTTCAGCAGGCGGATGATTTCTTCGCGGTCGGCGTTGTAGCCCTCGGTGACCGCGCCTTGCTCGACATGCTGGCGGGCGCGCTGGCGCAAGGTGTTGATATCGGTCAGTTCAACGTTGCTCATGGCTATCTCCATACAGATCAGCTGGTAAGGGGGCGGGAGGGCTCACTGGCCGGGGACGGCCTTGCGGTCCTCTTCTCGTTGCTTGCAGGTCTTGAAGCCTTTGGCATCGACATGGCCGCTGGCATCGAAACGCACGTAGTAGGGCTGTTGCTTGCCGTCCTTGTTGAGGATGTAGTCGTTGCAGATCCCGCCGTTGGGCAGGTCGCTCATGTTCGAAGGGCTGCCGCCGATGGCGATGACCTTTTGCGTGGTCATGCCGTGTTCGACCTGCCTGACCAGCGGCTCGTCGCGGAAGGTGACGTAGTCCACCGGATTCTCCGGGCGGCTGCCGCAGGCGGCGAGGGTCGTGCTTGCGACAAGAATGGCCAGGATCGCTTTGTTCATGGTTCCGCTCCTTGCAGAAAGGTCCGTTGCGGGTAGCTGTTAAGGTTGGAACCGCACGGCGCGTCAGGAGTTCGATTCATCAAGCGAAGCGGCGACTATCCTGCAAAGGGCAGGGTTCGGGGAGGGCCACCGCCGATGGCGAACGAACTGTCCACGCGATACCCGCTGGTGCTGGTGCCGGGCATGCTCGGCTTCGTCCGGCTGCTGTTCTACCCCTACTGGTTCGGCATCGTGCCGGCGCTGCGCCGGGGTGGTGCGCAGGTGTTCCCTGTGCAGGTCTCGCCGCTGCATTCGAGCGAGGTGCGCGGCGAGCAGTTGCTGGCGATCATCGATGACATCTGTCGCCGTACCGGGGCGGAGAAGGTCAACCTCATCGGCCACAGCCAGGGGGCGTTGAGTGCGCGCTATGCCGCGGCGCGCAGGCCTGCGCGGGTGGCCTCGGTCACTTCGGTGGCCGGCCCGAACCACGGCTCTGAGCTGGCTGACCATCTGCAACGCAGCGCCCCCGGCGATTCGGCGCGGGGGCGTCTGCTCAAGGCTGCGCTGCACGGCCTGGCGCTGCTGCTGGTGTGGCTGGAAACCGGCTGGCGCCGTGATCCGTTGCCGATCGATGTGCACGCCTCGCACCAGTCGCTGACCTGCTCGGGCGTAGCCTCGTTCAACCAGGCCTATCCCCAGGGCTTGCCGCAGCAATGGGGTGGGCAGGGGGCCGCCGAGGTCGATGGCGTGCGTTACTACTCCTGGTCGGGGATCCTTCAGCCTGGGCGCACCGACCAGGGCTGGAATCGCTTCGATGGCAGCAACCGTTTCTGCCGCTTGTTCGCCCGCAGCTTCACCCGGGAGAGGGGCCAGTGCGACGGCATGGTCGGGCGCTGTAGCTCACACCTGGGCCAGGTGATCGGTGACGACTACCCGCTCGATCACCTGGACATCGTCAACCAGCAGTTCGGTGCCGTGGGCCAAGGTGCAGACCCGGTGCGGCTGTTCATCGAGCATGCCGCCCGGCTCAAGGCTGCGGGGCTTTGACTGCGCGCCGCACGGGGGTGGTCCAGCGCTCGGCGAGGATCACCCCGACCAGCGTCAGCAGGCCGCCGTAGAGGTGATAACTGGCCAGTTGTTCATCCAGTACCGCCGCAGCGATCAGCGCCGTGACGATCGGCAGCAGGTTGAAGAACAGCGTGGTGCGGCTCGGCCCGAGCCTGTGCACGGCCTGCATCCAGAGCAGCGGTGCGATCATCGACGCCAGCACGCAGGCGTACAGCACCAGGCCGATGTTTTGCGCGGTCAGCCCGGTCTTTTCCGACAGCAGGAACATCGGCAACAGCACCAGGATCGCCATCCAGATCTGCAGGTACAGCAACTGCAGCTGTGGCAGGCGCAGTTGCCATTTTTTCAGCAGGCAGCTGTACAGGGCGTAGGCGAAGGTAGCGACAAGCATCAGCAGGTCACCGCCATTGAGTCCCTGGTGCAGCAGCGCCCCGGGGTTGCCGGCGGACACCACCTCGAGCACGCCGAAGAATGACACCAGCGCGCCGAGGGAGGCACCGTAGGTCAGGCGCTGGCCGAGCCAGGCGATCGACAGGCCCAGCGACATCAGCGGCATCAGCGAGAGGATGATGCCCATGTTGGTGGCGCTGGTGATGCCGGCGGCGAAGTACGCCATGCTCTGGTACATGACCATGCCCAGCACGCCGAGCACGAACAGCTTGCCCAGCAGCGGACGGATCGCCGCGCGGTTGCGCCATACCTGCCGCAGCAGGAAGGGCGTGAACAGCAGGCCGGCCAGCAGCCAGCGGTAGAAGCCGATCTCGGCGGGGAAGATCGCACCGGCGGACATCTTGGTGACCACGGTGTTGCCGGCCCAGATGAGGATCGCGAGGACGGGGAAGGTGTAGTTCATGAGGCTCGGGTTCTCGGGAATAACTGTTTCGGTGTTGGCGCCATTATCCGCTGTCTGTCCAAAGGCCTATACTTCCATCCAGACAACCCACCCTGCGAAGCAGACACATGGCCAGCAAATACCTCGAGCACCCGCGCTTTCCCGAATTGCCTGCGCCGGTGTATTTCCGCTACGACGAATTCGACGCCGACACCATCAGCCCGACCCACAGCCACGCCTGGGGCATGCTCAACTACGCCGCCCATGGTGTCATGCATCTCGATGTCGAGGGGCAACGCTACGTGTCGCCACCCAATTACGCGGTCTGGGTGCCGCCGGATATCGAGCATGGCTGCCACAACCTCCAGGCTATCGTCCTGCGCTCGGTCTACCTTGACCGCAGCCTGTGCACCGGGCTGCCGCAACAGCCATGCAGCCTGAAGATCAGCGACATCCTCAAGGCCATTCTCGGCGACTTCGCCCGCCGTGACCTGCGGATCGCCCAGGACGAACGCGACCAGCGTCTGGTCCAGGTGCTGCTCGACCAGTTGCTGCTGGCGCCCACGCAAACCTGCTACCTGCCGTTCGCTCGCAGCGACGGCCTGCGCCAGGTGCTCGATGCCCTGCACGCCGAGCCTGGCGACAACCGGCCACTGGGCGATTGGGCCGCGCAGGTGCATGTCAGCGAGCGCACCCTGGCCCGCCAGTTCATCCGTGAACTGGGGATCAGTTTCGGCGAATGGCGCTTGCGCCTGCGTTTCCTGCGGGCCATCGAAGCGCTGGAAACCGGTACGCCGATCCAGAGCATCGCCTTCGACCTGGGCTACAGCAGCGCCTCGGCGTTCATCGCCATGTTCCAGCGCCAGGCCCGCTGCACACCGGAGCAGTACCGGCGCCAGGTGCGGACGGGGATGTAAGAATTCTTGTCTACACTCAGCGCGACGGCCGTGCATTTCGCGCGGAGACAAGGAGACCACTCCATGAAGATGCTGCACGTGTCATTGCTGGTACTGGGCATGTCGATCGCCGGGCAGGGATTTGCCGCCACGCCGCAACAGGAAAAGATGAAGACCTGCAACGCCGACGCCACCGCCAAGGCGCTCAAGGGCGATGAGCGCAAGGCGTTCATGAGCACCTGCCTGAAAAAGACTGCGCCGGCCACCCAGCAGGAGAAAATGAAGACCTGCAACGCCGACGCCACCACCAAGGCGCTCAAGGGCGACGAGCGCAAGGCCTACATGAGCGACTGCCTGAAGAAGAAGTGACCTGCGCCTATGCCTGTCGCCTGAAGGCTGGCAGACTGCGGGTCTTTCCGCCGTCTGCCGCCGAGGCTGTATGACTTTCACCCCCCGCCAGATCACCCTGGCCAGTTGCATCATCGTCGTTGCCGGCCTGCTCCTGGCGTTGCCCCTCAAGCTGCTGCCGAGCCTGCTCGCCGGCTTGCTGGTGTTCGAACTGGTGAACATGCTCACCCCACGCCTGCAGCCGCTGATCGCCGGGCAACGGGCGCGCTGGCTGGCGGTGGCCCTGCTCGGCACGCTGGTGGTCAGCACCCTGACCCTGCTGATTGCCGGTGCCTTCAGCTTCCTGCTGCACGAGGCCGAGAACCCCGGCGCGTCGCTGGACAAGTTCATGGGGCTGGTGGAGCGAGCCCGCGGTCAGTTGCCGCCGTTCATCGAAGGTTACCTGCCGGCCAGTGCTGCCGAATTCAAGGTGGCCATCGGTGACTGGATCCGCAGCCACCTGAGCGACCTGCAACTGGTGGGCAAGGGCATGGCGCACATGTTCGTGACCCTGCTGATCGGCATGATCCTCGGCGCGATCATCGCCTTGCAGCGCCTGCCCGACCTGTCCCGGCGCAAGCCGTTGGCCGCCGCGCTGTTCGAGCGCCTGAGCCTGCTGGTGCAGGCGTTTCGCAACATCGTCTTCGCGCAGATCAAGATCTCGCTGCTCAACACCGCTTTCACCGGCATCTTCCTCGCCCTGGTGCTGCCGCTGTTCGGCGTGCACCTGCCGCTGACCAAGACCCTGATCGTGCTGACCTTCCTGCTCGGGCTGCTGCCGGTGATCGGCAACCTGATGTCCAACACCCTGATCACCATCGTCGGCTTGTCGCTGTCGATCTGGGTAGCTGCGGCGGCGCTGGGCTACCTGATCGTCATCCACAAGGTCGAGTATTTCCTCAACGCGCGGATCGTCGGCGGGCAGATCAGGGCCAAGTCGTGGGAACTGCTGCTGGCGATGCTGGTGTTCGAAGCGGCATTCGGGCTGCCGGGGGTGGTGGCAGGGCCGATCTACTACGCGTATCTGAAGAGTGAGCTGAGGCGGATGGAGCTGGTCTGAGGGGTTGCTTGAACTTGTACTGGCCTCTTCGCGGGTAAACCCGCGAAGAGGCCAGAACAGGCAAAGGATCAGATTGTCCCGTACCGCTTGCGCGCCTCAATGGCCAGCCCGCTGCCAATGCTGCCGAAGATATTGCCTTCCACATGCCGCGCATTGGGCAGCATCGCCGCGACGCTGTTGCGCAGCGCCGGGATCCCGCTGGAGCCGCCGGTGAAGAACACAGTATCTACCTGCGCTTCACTGACCCCCGCCTTGGCCAGCAACTCGCTGACACTGCCACGCACACGCTGCAGCAAACCGTCGATGGCGTCCTCGAACAGGCCACGGCTCAGATCCGCTTCCAGCCCCGATTCGACCCGACCCAGGTCGATGCGGCGGCTGACCTGGTCGGTCAGCTCGATCTTGCTGGCCTCCACTTCCATGGCCAGCCAATGCCCGGCGCGCTGTTCGATCAGGTTGAACAGGCGGTCGATGCCAAGTGTGTCCTCGATGTCGTAGCGCATGTTGCCCAGCGCCAGTTGCGACTTCTGCGAGTACAGGGCGTTGATGGTGTGCCAGGTCGCCAGGTTCAGGTGATAGCTGGTCGGCATCAGTGCACCGCTCTTCATCCGGCTGCCATAGCCGAACAGCGGCATCACCCCTTGCAGGCTCAGTTGCTTGTCGAAATCGGTGCCGCCGATGTGCACCCCGCCGGTGGCGAGGATGTCGTCTTGGCGCTCGTCGACCAGGTGGCGCTCGGGCGACAGGCGGATCAGGGTAAAGTCCGAGGTACCGCCGCCGATATCGACGATGAGCACCAGTTCTTCGCGGTCGATGCCCGACTCGTAGTCGAAGGCCGCGGCGATCGGTTCGTACTGGAACGACACGTCCTTGAAGCCGATCTTGCGCGCCACCTCGGCGAGGGTATCCTCGGCCTCCTGGTCGGCGGCCGGGTCTTCGTCGACGAAGAACACCGGGCGGCCCAGCACCACCTGGTCGAAGCTGCGTCCGGCACTGGCCTCGGCGCGTTTCTTCAGCTCGCCGATGAACATGCCCAGCAAGTCCTTGAACGGCAGCGCACTGCCCAGCACGCTGGTGTCGTGCTTGATCAGCTTGGAGCCCAGCAGGCTCTTGAGCGAGCGCATCAGGCGACCTTCGTAGCCTTCCAGGTACTCGTGCAGGGCCAGGCGGCCATACACCGGACGCCGCTCCTCGATGTTGAAGAACACCACCGACGGCAGGGTGATCTTGCCCTCTTCCAGGGCGATCAGCGATTCGACGCCGGGGCGGTGCCAGCCAACCGTGGAGTTGGAGGTGCCGAAGTCGATGCCAAGGGCGCGGGCCGGGGATACGTCAGACATGGGAGAGGGCTTCCGGAGGTGAAACGGCCGCGCAGTTTATGCCAGTGGCCGACAGAATCAAGACCGATCGTCTGCCATGTCGCAAACCCAAGCGAACCTTGAAAGGCTATGCTTGACCCCTATCTTCAGATGCAACACGAAAATTCTCACTGGTGATCCTTAGATGGACTTCAAAGACTATTACAAGATACTCGGCGTCGAGCCCAGCGCGGACGAGAAGGCGATCAAGGCCGCATACCGCAAGCTGGCGCGCAAGTATCACCCGGACGTCAGCAAGGAACGTGACGCCGAGGACAAGTTCAAGGAGGCCAACGAGGCCTACGAAGTGCTGGGTGACGCGCAGAAGCGCGCCGAATTCGACGAGATCCGCAAGTACGGCGGCCAGCACGGCCGGCCGTTCCAGGCGCCGCCGGGCTGGGAAAGCCGTGGCGGTGGCGGCGGTTTCGAGGGCGGCGACTTCTCCGACTTCTTCAGCTCGATCTTCGGTGCCCGTGGCGGCAATCCCTTTGGCGGCGCACGCGGCCAGCAGCGCAGTGCCGGCAGGCGAGGGCAGGACGTGGAACTGGAACTGGCGGTGTTTCTCGAGGAGACCCTGAGCAAGGAGTCCAAGCAGATCAGCTTCCAGGTGCCGCAGACCAACGCTGCCGGGCAGCGCACCGGTTTCACCACCAAGACGCTGAACGTGAAGATTCCCGCCGGGGTGACCGACGGCGAGCGCATCCGCCTCAAGGGCCAGGGCGCCCCCGGGGCGGGCGGCGGCGCCAACGGCGACCTGTTCCTGACCATCCGCATGGCGCCGCACCCGCTGTTCGATGTCGAAGGTCACGACCTGATCATCACCGTACCGCTGGCGCCGTGGGAGGCGGCCCTGGGCACCAAGGTGGCGGTGCCGACCCTGACCGGCAAGATCAACCTGACCATCCGCCCCGACAGCCAGAGCGGCCAGCGCCTGCGGGTCAAGGGCATGGGGCTTGCGAACAAGCAGGGCGAGCGCGGCGACCTGTATGCCCAGCTCAAGGTGGTCATGCCCAGCACCTCCGATGCAACCACTCGCGAACTGTGGACCAAACTCTCCGAGAAGGCCGCGTTCAACCCGAGGACACAATGGAGTAAGTGATCATGAGCAGCACCCTGATCGTTCAACTGGACATGCGAACCTTGTGTCAGGAGGCCGATGTCACGGCCGACTGCGTGATCGAAATCGTCGAGCACGGCATTGTCGAGCCCTCGGGGCGCACCCCGGAGGACTGGTTATTCGACGATCAGGCGCCGCTGCTGGCCAAGCGCGCGGCGAAGCTGCACCAGGAGCTGGAACTGGAGTGGGAAGGGGTGGCGTTGGCGCTTGAACTGCTGCAGGAAGTGCAGCAGTTGCGCAGTGAGAACAGCATGTTGCGCCAGCGGTTGGGGCGGTTTACCCAGATGTGAGGTTTGCAGGCCCGGCCTCTTCGCGGGCAAGCCCGCTCCCACAGGTACTGCACAGGTCTCATATACGGTGCAATACCCGTGGGAGCGGGCTTGCCCGCGAAGAGGCCAGCACAGCCAACATCAATCTCAGGTTGGCTCGGCACCTGGATTGAGCACCAACTGCATCAAGGTAAGGTCCATCCAGCGCCCGAACTTGACGCCCACCTGCGGCATCTGTCCGGTCACCACGAACCCCAGCCGCTCATGAATGCGCACCGAGGCGGCGTTGCCACTCTCGATGGCCGCCACCATCACATGCTTGCCACAACGGCGTGCACGTTCGATCAACAACTGCATCAGCACTGGCCCCAGGCCCTTGCCACGTTGATCCCCACGCACATACACCGAGTGCTCGACGGTGAAGCGGTAGCCCTCGAAGGTGCGCCAGTCGCCGAAGGAGGCATAGCCCAGCACGCCGCTTTCATCCACGGCCACCAGCACCGGATAGCCCTGCTCTACACGTGCAGCGACCCAGGCCTGACGGTTGGCCAGGTCTACCTGTTGTTCGTTCCAGATCGCCGTGGTGTTGCGCACGGCGTCGTTGTAGATGTCGAGGATGCCCACCACGTCGTCGGGCAGGGCATCACGGATCTGGTAGCTCATGGCAGTGTCTCGCAAAGTCGATGTTGCAGATTAAATGGTTACCAGCCCGCGCACACCTTCGGCCTGCATGTTTTCACCACGCCCGCGCTGGACGATCTCGCCGCGAGCCATGACCAGGTACTGGTCGGCCAGTTCCTCGGCAAAGTCGTAGAACTGCTCGACCAGCAGGATGGCCATGTCGCCACGCTGGGCCAGGCGGCGGATGACCGCACCGATTTCCTTGATCACCGACGGCTGGATGCCTTCGGTGGGCTCGTCGAGGATCAGCAGGCGCGGGCGGCTGGCCAGGGCACGACCGATCGCCAGCTGTTGCTGCTGGCCGCCGGAGAGGTCGCCGCCGCGGCGTTGTTTCATCTGTTCGAGCACCGGAAACAGTTCGTAGATGAACGCCGGCACCTCCCGTGCGTCGCGGGCGCTGAAGCGCGACAGGCCCATCAGCAGGTTCTCCTCCACGGTCAGGCGCGGGAAAATCTCGCGGCCCTGGGGCACGTAGGCGATACCGGCATGCACACGCTGTTGGGGCTTGAGGGTGGTGATGGCCTTGCCTTCCCACTCGATGCTGCCTTCGCGGGCGGGCACCAGGCCCATCAGGCAGCGCAGCAGGGTGGTCTTGCCTACGCCGTTGCGGCCGAGCAGGCAGGTGACTTCGCCGACCTTGGCTTCGAACGACAGGCCTCGGAGGATATGGCTGCCGCCGTAGTACTGGTGCAGGGTGTCGATCTTGAGCATGTTGGGTTCCTGACAATTCTGCTTTGCCTGTACCGGCCCTTTCGCGGGTAAACCCGCTCCTACAGGGGCGGAGCAGTTCTCGAGACTGTGGGAGCGGGTTTACCCGCGAAGAGGCCAGTGCAGGTTTCATGGTCTAGCGGCCCAGATACACCTCGACCACTCGCTCGTCCGCCTGCACCTGTTCGAGCGACCCCTCGGCCAGCACCGAACCCTGGTGCAGCACCGTCACATGGTCGGCAATGCTGCCCACGAAGCCCATGTCGTGTTCCACCACCATCAGCGAATGCGTGCCCGCCAGGCCCTTGAACAGCTCGGCGGTGAATTCGGTCTCGGCGTCGGTCATGCCGGCCACTGGCTCGTCGAGCAGCAGCAACTGCGGCTCCTGCACCAGCAGCATGGCGATCTCCAGGAACTGCTTCTGGCCGTGGGACAACAGCCCGGCCTGGCGCGAGGCCAGGGCGTTCAGGCGTACGGTCGTCAGTACGCGCTCTATTCGCTCACGTTGCTCGCCGGTCAAGCGCGCCGCCAGGCTGGCCCACACCGACTTGTCGGTCTTGAGCGCCAGTTCGAGGTTCTCGAACACCGTCAGCGCCTCGAACACCGTGGGCTTCTGGAACTTGCGCCCGATACCTGCCTGGGCGATCTGGTATTCGCTCATGCGGGTCAGGTCGAGGGTGTCGCCAAAGAACGCGCTGCCGGTATCCGGGCGGGTCTTGCCGGTGATCACGTCCATCATCGTGGTCTTGCCCGCACCGTTGGGGCCGATGATGCAGCGCAACTCGCCGACGCCGATGTACAGGTTGAGTGCGTTGAGCGCCTTGAAACCGTCGAAGCTGACGCTGATGTCTTCAAGGCTGAGCACCGTGCCGTGGCGGGTGTCGAGCCCGGCCTTGCGCGCATGGCCCAGGCCGATGGCCTCGCGGCCGCTGCCGTGTGAGTCGAACACCGGCTCAAGCATGAACTCCGGGTGAACCGCAGGAATGCCTCTCATGGCTGGCTCCTTTTCTTCAACAACCCGACCACGCCCTTGGGCAGGTACAAGGTGACCAGGATGAACAGCGCGCCGAGGAAGAACAGCCAGAACTCCGGGAAGGCCACGGTGAACCAGCTCTTCATGCCATTGACCAGCCCGGCGCCCAGCAGCGGACCGATCAGCGTGCCGCGCCCACCCAGGGCAACCCAGACAGCGGCTTCGATGGAGTTGGTCGGCGACATCTCGCTGGGGTTGATGATGCCCACCTGCGGCACGTACAGCGCCCCGGCCAGGCCGCACAGCACGGCGCTGAGCACCCACACCAGCAGCTTGAAGCCGCGCGGGTCGTAACCGCAGAACATCAGGCGGTTCTCGGCGTCGCGCAGCGCGGTGAGCAGTCGCCCGAACTTGCTGCGGGTCAGGCGCCAGCACAGGTACAGGCTGCCCAGCAGCAGGGCGACGGTGAGCAGGAACAGCACCGCGCGGGTGCCCGGTGCGGCGATCTCGAAGCCCAGCAGGGTGCGGAAACTGGTGAAGCCGTTGTTGCCGCCAAAGCCGGTCTCGTTGCGGAAGAACAGCAGCATCCCGGCAAAGGTCAGGGCCTGGGTCATGATCGAGAAGTACACGCCCTTGATCCGCGAGCGGAAGGCGAACCAGCCGAACACCAGCGCCAGCAACCCCGGCGCCAGTACCACCAGGCACAGCGCCCAGGCGAAGTGCTGGGTACCGGCCCAGTACCAGGGCAGCTCGCTCCACGACAGGAAGGTCATGAAGCCTGGCAGGCCGTCTCCGGCCGCCTCGCGCATCAGGTACATGCCCATGGCATAGCCGCCCAGGGCAAAGAACAGGCCGTGGCCCAGCGACAGCAGCCCGGCGTAGCCCCAGACCAGGTCAAGGGCGAGGGCGACGATGGCGTAGCAGAGGATCTTGCCGACCAGGGTCAGGGTGTAGGCCGAGACCTGCAGCGCGTGGCCGTCAGGCAGCAGCGACAGCAGCGGCAGGGCCAGCAGTACCAGGACGGCGACAGCGCCGATGGCCATCGACAGGCGCGGCCCGGCCTTTTGTGTGGCAGTGACAAGCAGTGGCTGGTTCATCAGTCGATTACCCGTCCCTTGAGGGCGAACAGGCCTTGCGGGCGTTTCTGGATGAACAGAATGATCAGCGCAAGGATGAGGATCTTGCCGAGTACCGCACCGATCTGCGGCTCCAGCAGCTTGTTGGCTATCCCTAGGCCGAAGGCGGCCCAGAGGCTGCCGGCCAGTTGCCCGACGCCGCCGAGCACCACCACCAGGAAGGAGTCGATGATGTAGCTCTGGCCCAGGTCAGGGCCGACGTTGCCGACCTGGCTCAGGGCCACGCCACCCAGCCCGGCGATGCCCGAGCCCAGGCCGAAGGCGAGCATGTCGACGCGCCCGGTGGACACCCCGCAGCAGGCCGCCATGTTGCGGTTCTGCGTGACCGCGCGCACGTTCAGGCCCAGCCGTGTGCGGTTGAGCAGCAGCCAGGTGAGCAGCACGACCGCCAGGGCGAAGCCGATGATCACCATGCGGTTATACGGCAGCACCAGGTTGGGCAACACCTGGATGCCGCCGGACAACCAGGCCGGGTTGCTCACCTCGACGTTCTGCGCGCCGAACAGCAGGCGCACGGCCTGGATCAGGATCAGGCTGATGCCCCAGGTCGCCAGCAGGGTTTCCAGCGGCCGCCCGTAGAGATGACGGATCACCGTGCGCTCCAGCGCCATGCCGACTCCGGCACTGACGGCGAAGGCCACCGGCAGGGCGATCAGCGGGTAGAACTCGATGGCACCCGGGGAGTAGCGCTGCAGCAGCACCTGCACCATGTAGGTGCTGTAGGCGCCGAGCATCAGCATTTCTCCGTGCGCCATGTTGATCACCCCGAGCAGGCCGAAGGTGATCGCCAGGCCCAATGCCGCCAGCAGCAGGATCGAGCCCAGCGACAGGCCGCTGAAGGCCTGGCCGAGGATTTCGCCGATCAGCAGCTTGCGCTGGACCTGGGCCAGGCTGGTTTCGGCAGCGGTGCGCACACCGGCGTCGGTTTCTGCGCCGGGTTGCAGTAGCGCCTCAAGGCGGGTACGGGCCAGCGGGTCGCCGGTTTCCCCGAGTAGGCGCACTGCGGCCAGGCGTACCCGGGGCTCGCTGGCGCCCAGTTGCAGGTTGGCCAGGGCCAGGCCGAGAGCGGCGTGGACGGCGGCGTCCGGCTCGCTGGCGAAGCTGCGGTCGAGCAGCGCCATCTGCGCCGGTTGTGCGCTCTTTTGCAGTTGCCGTGCTGCGGCCAGACGCAGGTTGCTGTCGGCACTGAGCAACTGATGACTGGCCAGGGCGTTGTCGATCAGGCTGCGCAGGCGATTGTTCAGGCGCACCTTGCGCGTGTCGTCTGTGGCGATGCGCCCTTCGCGCAGGTTTTCCAGCAGCGCCAGGCGCGCCGGATCGGGTTGTGCGGCCCAGCCTTCGAGCAGGCTGGCCTGCTCGGCGGGCTTGGCAGCGAGGAAGAATTCGCCCTCGCTGGCGTGGGTGGCCAAAGGCAGGAGCAGCAGGAGGGAGAGCAGGAGTCTGAGCATGCGAGCAATCCTGGAAATCGGAGGTGGATTCTTCGCGGGCAAGCCCGCTCCCACAGGTTCAGCGGTGTTCTCCGGATCTGTGGGAGCGGGCTTGCCCGCGAATGGGCCGCAAAGCGGCCCCATGCACTCAGTTACCTTTCACTGCATAGTCAGGCCGCTTGTCATTGCCCGGAATGAACGGGCTCCACGGTTGTGCCCGCAACGGTTGCTCGGTCTGCCAGACCACGCTGAACTGCCCGTCATCCTGGATCTCGCCGATCATCACCGGCTTGTGCAGGTGGTGGTTGGTCTTGTCCATGGTCAGGGTGAAGCCGGACGGCGCCTGGAAGCTTTGCCCGGCCAGCGCCTCACGCACCTTGTCGACATCGGTGGACTTGGCTTTCTCGACCGCCTGCGCCCACATGTGGATGCCCACGTAGGTGGCTTCCATCGGGTCGTTGGTCACCGCCTTGTCGGCGCCCGGCAGGCCCTTGGCCTTGGCGTAGGCCTTCCAGTCGGCGACGAACTTCTGGTTCACCGGGTTCTCCACCGACTCGAAGTAGTTCCACGCCGCCAGGTGGCCCACCAGCGGCTTGGTGTCGATGCCGCGCAGCTCTTCTTCGCCCACCGAGAACGCCACCACCGGCACGTCGGTGGCCTTAAGGCCCTGGTTGGCCAGCTCTTTGTAGAAGGGCACGTTGGAGTCGCCATTGACGGTGGAGATCACTGCCGTCTTGCCGCCTGCGGAGAATTTCTTGATGTTGGCGACGATGGTCTGGTAATCGCTGTGGCCGAACGGCGTGTACACCTCTTCGATGTCCTTGTCGGCCACGCCCTTGCTGTGCAGGAAGGCGCGCAGGATCTTGTTGGTGGTGCGCGGGTAGACGTAGTCGGTGCCGAGCAGGAAGAAGCGCTTGGCGCTGCCGCCGTCCTCGCTCATCAGGTACTCCACCGCCGGGATCGCCTGCTGGTTCGGCGCGGCCCCGGTGTAGAACACGTTCGGCGACATCTCCTCGCCTTCATATTGCACCGGGTAGAACAGCAGCCCGTTGAGCTCCTCGAACACCGGCAGCACCGACTTGCGCGACACCGAGGTCCAGCAGCCGAACACCACCGCGACCTTGTCCTGGGTCAGCAACTGGCGGCTCTTCTCGGCGAACAGCGGCCAGTTCGAGGCCGGGTCCACTACCACCGGTTCGAGCAGCTTGCCGTTGACCCCGCCCTTGGCGTTGATCTCGTCGATGGTCATCAGCGCCATGTCCTTGAGCGACGTCTCGGAAATGGCCATGGTCCCTGAAAGCGAATGCAGGATACCGACCTTGATGGTCTCGGCCGCCTGGATGCTCCAGCTCAGGCCCATCGCCGCAATCGATGCGCTGAGGGTGAAGGCCTTGATCAGACTGCGTCGCTTCATGTGCTCTCTCCGCTGGGTTGTTGTGGTGTTGGCAGAGGGGAGATTGCAAAGGCTGTGCCGTGGTGCGCCAAGCCACGGATTAGACGGGTTGTGCTTCGATGCGGGGCTTGGATGAGGGCCAGGTTGGTGCTTGCGCGACTGGCCTGCACAGGATTGGGGCCAGGGCGGTGAACAGTTTTGACACATAAGCGGTACTTGAGTACCGTTCGGCACCGCAGTAGATTCTGCGGCCGGGATTGGCGTCCCGTTATACAGAGAGATCGAGCATTGACGCTCCTTGCGACTTTGCTCTGCATGGCTGCACCCGTTATGGGCGGAGCCGTGTGTGGGAGCCTTCGGGCTCACCGGTTCTCTCTGCCGGCACGCCAACCCGCACGGCTCCGTCCACCCATATTGGCGTATGGACTCGGAGCGTCATGAAGAGAGAGCTGCAAGGAGATGCACCATGCTCAAGAAGATCGTTCCAGATCCACCTTCCGCATCCACCCAGCGGGAGGCTCAGTCATGATCCATGACTCACACATTCCAACCCCGCGCCGTCGCCGGCCTGTCACGGCCAGCCTGGATTACGGCACCTGTCATCAATCCCATGACCCTGTCTGTACCGTGCGTGCAGGCGTCGACAGCGCCGACGCGCTGGTGTGCGCAATCGCGGCGCTCAAGGCTGCGTATGAAACCAATGCGCTGGCGTTGGAGCAGATGGGTGAACCTCTGCGCAGCTTGCTGACTGCGACGGAAAATTCATTGGAGAAGGGCGTGGCGCTGGCTGAAGCGGTGCTTGAAGGGTTGGAGCACGGCTGACAATCGCCGGGGCCGCTGTGCGGCTCTTCGCGGGTAAACCCGCTCCCACAGATATTGCGCAGGTCTTCAGTAGTGCGCGGTCCCTGTGGGAGCGGGTTTACCCGCGAAGGGCTGCACAGCAGCCCCAATAGCCCCGATCAGTTACCCGAGGCGCCATGCACCCCCGTACGCGGCTGGCGCTTGCTGCGCACAAACTGATAAGTCACCGCCAACAGCACAAACCAGATCGGCGTCACCACCAGCGCCGAACGGGTGTCGGCTTCCAGGCTCAGCAGCACCAGGATGCCGGCGAAGAACACCAGGCACACGTAGCACATGAAGCGCCCGCCAGGCATCTTGTAGATCGATTTCTCGTGCAGCGCCGCCCGCTGCTTGCGGTAGCTCAGGTACGACAGCAGGATCAGGGTCCAGACGAACATGAACAGCACCGCCGACACCGTGGTCACCAGGGTGAAGGCTTCGATCACGTTCGGCACCAGGTAGATCAGCACCGCACCCAGCAGCAGGCACAGGCAGGAGAAGTACAGGCCGTTGGCCGGTACGGCACGCCGCGACAGCTTCTCGAACGCCTTGGGGGCGTCGCCTTCCTGGGCCAGGCCATAGAGCATGCGGCTGGTGGAGAACACGCCGCTGTTGGCCGACGAAGCGGCCGAGGTCAGCACCACGAAGTTGATGATGCTCGCCGCCGCCGGCAGGCCGGCCAGCACGAACAGCTCGACGAACGGGCTCTTGCCCGGCACCACGTCGCGCCATGGCGTGACGGCCATGATCGCGATCAGCGCCAGCACGTAGAACACGATGATGCGGATCGGAATCGAGTTGATCGCCCGTGGCAGGGTGCGCTCGGGGTTTTTCGCCTCGGCAGCGGTGGTGCCCACCAGCTCGATGCCGACGAAGGCGAACACGGCGATTTGGAACCCGGCGAAGAAGCCGAACAGGCCGTTGGGGAACATGCCGCCGTCATTCCACAGGTTGGCGAGGCTCGCCGTGTGGCCGCTCGGCGACTGGAAGCCGGTGATGACCATGTACAGGCCAGTGGCGACCAGGCCCAGGATGGCGACGATCTTGATCAGGGCGAACCAGAACTCCATTTCGCCGAACAGTTTCACCGTGACCAGGTTCAGCGACAGCAGCACCGCCACGCAGGTCAGCGCCGGTATCCACTGCGGCAGGTCCGGGAACCAGAACTGTGTATAGGCGGCGATCGCCACCACGTCGGCGATGCCGGTGACGACCCAGCAGAACCAGTAGGTCCAGCCGGTGAAGTAGCCGGCCCAGGGGCCGAGCAGGTCGGCGGAGAAGTCGATGAACGACTTGTAGTTGAGGTTCGATAGCAGCAGCTCGCCCATGGCACGCATGACGAAGAACAGCATGAAGCCGATGATCATGTAGACGAAGATGATCGACGGGCCGGCGAGGCTGATGGTCTTGCCCGAGCCCATGAACAGGCCGGTGCCGATGGCGCCGCCGATGGCGATGAGCTGGATGTGGCGGTTGGTCAGGTTGCGCTGCAGATGCTGGTCATCTGCCTGGGGGGATGAGGTCCGGGTCATTGGCTGCATTCCATTGAGGGTCAGTCTTCTTGTGAGCGAAAGCTGGCTAGGCTACCACGCACTGCAAAGGTGCGGGCGTGACAGATCGCCTCGATCTTGGCGGTGCAGTGGCGATTCTTGACTGACTGAAATCAACAGTTGCCCTTTTCGCGGGCAAGCCCGCTCCCACAAGGACCGTGTGACTACTGTGGGAGCGGGCTTGCCCGCGAAGAGGCCGACGCGATTCAGGCCCGAACCGCGACCCGGCCGCGCCGCAGCACCAGGCTGTCGACCACCCACATTACTACCATCGACACCCCCACCAGCGGGAACACGACGCCCAGCACCAGCATCACCGCCACCGCCGTCTTCCAGCGCGGCAGGTCATGGCGCAGCGGCGGCACGCCAAGGCCGCCGGACGGGCGGCGCTTCCACCACATCACCAGCCCGCTCACCGAACCCAGCAGGATCATCAGGCACACCAGCAGGATGACGATCTGGTTGAGCGGCCCGAACATCCTGCCCTCGTGCAGCATCACCCCAAGCTCGGTGGCGCGGGCCACCGGGCTGTAGTCGTGCCAGCGCACATCGGCCAGGACCTTGCCGGTGTACTGGTCGACATGCAGGGTGGCGTCGTTGCGCGGATCGTCGGCGAACACCGCGATGGTGAACACGCCTTCAGCGGTACTCGGCGAGGTGATGCTGTAGCCCGGCGCCACACCACGGGCGTTAGCCAGGTCCTCGACCTGCTGCAGGGTGATCTGCGGCGCGGCCGGGGCGCTGTGCATGTCGTGATGGCCCATGTGCTCGGCATGCGCGCCGGACACCGGCATCGGCGTGTTCTCCAGGGCCCAGGGCACGGTCTGGCGATGGGCGCTGTTCAGCGCGCCGGCCTGCTGGTCGGATTTCGGCACCTCGTTCCACATGGCCGCCGGGAAACGGTTCCACAGCTCGGCGTACTGCTTGCCCCACAGCCCGGTCCAGGTCATGCCGCTGAGCAGCATCAGCAACAGCAGTGCCGACCCCCAGAAGCCGCTGACCGCATGCAGGTCGCGCCACAGCACGCGGCCGCGTGCCGACAGGCGTGGCCACAGTACTCCACGACTGTTGCGGCCACGTGGCCACCACAGATAAAGCCCGGACACCACCAGCACGATGCCCCAGCCTGCGGCCAGTTCCACCAGCCGATCGCCGACGGTGCCGACCATCAGCTCGCCATGCAGGGCGCGGGCGATGGCCTGCAGGTTCTGCTTGCCGTCCTGGGCGCCGAGTACCTTGGCGCTGTAGGGATCGACGAACACGTTCAGCTCGCGGCCGCCGTCGTGCACCACGAACTGTGCGCTGCGCTCGGCGTTCAGTGGCGGCAGGTACTGGCCGACATGCCCCTGTGGATAAGCCTGACGCACCTGTGCCAGCAGGGTGTCGGCGCTTTGCCGGTGATGACCGGCCTCGACCACCATCAGGTCGCGGTACATCCATGGATCCAGCTGTGGCTTGAACAGGTAGATGATCCCGGTGATCGCCAGCAGGATCATGAAGGGTGCGACGAACAGCCCGGCATAGAAATGCCAGCGCCAGGCCAGGTTGTAGAACGACTGTTTTGGTTTGCTCATGGAGCCTCCCGTTCGACCAGGTGAGGCGCGGTCAGGCCCGCGCCCCGAAAGTTGTTGTCAGAAGCTGAAATCGACCTTGGTCCAGAAGGTCCTGCCCGGCTCGTTGACCGGCTGCGGGTCTGCCGCCGGGTAGCCGAACCCGGCGTTCCCGGCCAGGTTCAGGTGCTCGGCGTAGGCTTTGTCGAACAGGTTGTCGACGCCGGCGCTGAGCTTGAGGTTGCGGTTGACCTTGTAGGCACCGTTGAGCGAAAACACGCCGAAACCGCCGCTCTTCTCGTAGTCCTTGCCCACCACGTTGCCCTGGTTCTCGGCAATGCGGTTCTGCGCCGCCACCAGCCGCCACAGGGCACCGACGCTCCAGGCGTCGCGGCTGTAGGTCAGGCCCAGGCGGCTTTCCAGCGGCGGCATCTGCGGCAGCGCCTTGCCGTCGCTGCTGTTCTTGCCCCAGGCGTAGGCCAGCGTTGCGTCGGCTTTCCAGTTTTGGTCGAGCTTGTACGCCGCGCCCAGCTCACCGCCCATGATGCGGGCGTCGATGTTCTGCGCCTGGGTGCTGCTCATGCCCATCATGCCGGTACGGTAGTCGAACAGGATGTAGTCACGGATCTGCCCGACATAGCCCGAAGCCCAGGCCTCCAGCTGCTCGCCCTGGTACTGGATGCCAAAGTCGAGCTGGGTGGTCTTCTCCGGCTTGATGCTGTCGAAGGCGTTGACCGAGCCACGCGGGCCGTTGGTGGGAGAGAACAGCTCCCAGTAGTCGGGGAAGCGCTGGGCATGGCCCAGGCCGACATAGCTGGTGGCCGGGATCGACGCCAGGTCGTGTTCGTAGCGGATGAAGCCGCTGGGCAGGGTATCGGCGCGGGTGTCGCCGTTGGTGGCGCTGGCCTGGCGGAAGTCGCGGGCCGAGGCACGGTCCAGGCGTGCGCCGCTGATCAGGCGATCCTCGCCGGTGGCGTACCAGGTGAGTTCGCCGAACACGCCGTAGTTGTGGAAGTCGGCGTCCTTGGTCCAGGGCTGGCCCTTGTGCGCATCGACGCCCATGCCGCCGCGCTTGCGGTGTTCGTTGGTCTGCGCGTCGATGCCGCTGATCAACTGCACGTCCGCCCAGCGCCAGGTCGCCTTGATGCGTGCGCCCAGGGTGCGGCGGTCGACGTTGCTGACCATGGGCATGCCCATCATGCCGCTGCCCGAGGGCGTGCGAAGGCTGTAGTTGTCCATCACGTGGTCGGCGTAGTTGTAGTAGACCTGCGCCTCGACCTTGTCGAGCACCTCGCCGAGGTTGGATTTTTCAAAGCGCAGGCCCAGGCTTTCGCGCTTGAACTGCGAGCCGTCCATGCCGCGTCCGGCATAGCGCGCTTCGCCATCGCCCTTGCCGGCGGTCAGCTCGAGCAGGGTGTCGCTATCCGGGGTCCAGCCGAGGGTGACGTCGCCGTTCCATTTGTCCCAGCGCGAGGGCAAGGTATCGCCGTTGCCGTCCTTGTAGTCGCCCGAGCGCGACTGGTTGCCGACGAAGCGCGCATAGGCCTGGCTGTT
The DNA here is from genome assembly GCF_057370475.1 of Pseudomonas sp. FA117. Classification (NCBI taxonomy): domain Bacteria; kingdom Pseudomonadati; phylum Pseudomonadota; class Gammaproteobacteria; order Pseudomonadales; family Pseudomonadaceae; genus Pseudomonas; species Pseudomonas sp. FA117. Next base: position 5,185,355 of record NZ_CM170675.1, on the reverse strand, counting down.
GCCGGCGGCGGCATCGAGGACCTTGTCGAAGCGGCCGTTGGAACCGGCCAGCAGGCTGGCGTTGACCCGGCTGCCGAGGGTGCCGAATTTCTCCGGCTCGCGCTCGAAGAGGATGGTACCGGCCGAGCCGCCAGGGCCCCAGATCACGCTTTGCGGGCCTTTGATCACGGTCAGGCGGTCGTAGGTTTCCGGCGAGATGTACGAGGTCGGGGCGTCCATGCGGTTCGGGCAGGCGCCGAGCATCACCCCGCCGTTGGTGAGGATGTTCAGGCGCGAGCCGAACATGCCGCGCAGTACCGGGTCGCCGTTGGTGCCGCCAGAGCGGATGGCCGAGAAGCCGGGGATGGTCTTGAGGTAGTCGGCACCGTCGCTGGCCGGCACTGGCTGGCGCGGGTCCTTGGGGTTGGTGACCACGGTCAGCGGCGAGCTGGGCGCGATGGCAGTGATCACCGTCGGGCTCAGCTCCGCAGCGTCGTGGCCTTGGTGGCCAGGCTCGACGGCAAGCGCCAGCGGGCTCAGCAGCGAGCCGCAGAGCATGGCGAGGGTCCCGTGCCGGGACAGGGCGAAAACAGGGGTGCAGCCGGACATAATGATTCCAGTCGATCAGTCATGAGTAAGCGCGAAGCCTCCTGGCTTCGGGCATGAAACGTGGGCTCAGACGATGATCGACAAGGGTGGCGCGCGGCTGCGGGCGCCGGGGAACACCGCTTGCAGGGCATGGCCCTGGCGGGTCGGGTAGGTGACCAGGGTGGTCGGTGTACTGCTCGCAAGGTTGAGTGGGCTGAGGGTCTGGGGCAGGGCGGGGCAGTTGAACAGCAGGCTGCAGTAGCCGCACTTCTCCCAGTCCGCATGCAGCTGGCCGTCGTTGCCATGGCCGTGGTGCGCTTGCCCGGCCTGGTGCTGCCCGTGCGACATGGACACCGGCATGGACATGGCCATGCTCATGTTCATGCCGGCGTGATGATCCATCGGCATCGACTGGGAAACCAGCGGGCCGATGAAGATCATCCACATGGCGAACAGGCTCAGCCAGCCGCCACCGACGCGCCTGCGATCAGGGCGGGTGCTGCGGGCTGTGCTGTTGCGCGGCAGGCTCATGACGAGCGCCTGTCAGCGGTCAGTGTGCGTGTTCGTGTCCTGCCTGGTCGGCGGGCGGCTGCTTCTGCACGGCGACGTCGACGGTGATGTCGCCGGCCTTCTCGAAGTGCAGGGTGAGCGGGAAGCGCTTGCCGTCGGTGAGCAGGCTGCGGTCCTTGGGCTGCATCAGCATCACGTGGTAGGCGCTGGGGGCGAAGGTCAGGTCCTTGCCGGCCGGTACGCTCACGCTTTGCACCTGTTGCATCTTCATGGCGCCGGCAGCGGTCTTGACGTGTTCGTGCAGCTGGGCGTCATCGCTGACGGGGCTGTCGACACTCAGCAGGCGGTCATCGACCTTGCCGTTGTTGTGCACGATGAAGTACGCCGCGACATTGGGCGCGTTCGGCGGCAGCTCCAGCGACCAGGGATGGGCGATGTGCAGGTCGCCGACGCTGTATTCGTGGGCGTTGGCGAAGGCACTGGGCAGCAGCAGGGTGGCCAGGATCAGGGCTTGCTTGAACATGATGGGTCTCCGATGGATACAGGTTCAGGAACAGCGTCTTGAACTCAGGCCAGTGGAGAGGCACGCGGGTTGAGCGCCGGCCAGAGCTGGCGCGGCGTGGGCTGATCGGTGGCGAGCGGCGGCGCCTGGCCGAAGCGCAGTTGCAGCGGGCTGTGCAACTGCGGCATGTGGCTGGCCAGGGCGAGCACTGGCGCAGCGCCCGAACAGCACCAGCAGTGCTGCATGTTGGAGTGATCGTCCTGCTGGCCGAGGTCGATCTTGGCCAGGCCCTGGACATCGAGCTTGGCCTTGCCCGCGCCGGTCGAGCAGAAGGCACCCCACAGCAGCTGCTCGGCCGCGCCCTTGGGCGCAGCGGAAGACAGCGGCATGGCCAGCAGGTTGAACAGCACTGCGAGGCAGGCGATCCAGGCGATGTGCCGACGTGGGGGCATGGAGAGATCCGGTCAGGAATCAGTGGGCTATTGTACGGCGGAGTATAGGTAAAAATGTGGGGGTGCGGTGAAGTGCCGCAGTTGTCGGTGCGCAGACCTTGAAATCGGTGTTGTGTTCTTCGCGGGTAAACCTGTGGGAGTGGCGGTTCGGCGCCCCGGTTTACCCGCGAAGAGGACGGTGCGGTCTTCAGGCCTTGCCGCGCCCCAGCAGGCCGCGCACGGTCTCCTGCAGGTCTGCCGGGAGCACCACCACCTTGGCGTTGTCGCTGCCGGCCAGATTTTCCATCGCGCCGATGTAGCGCTCACCCAGCAGGTACATGGCCGGGGTGGTTTCGTTGCCCACCGCTTCACGCACCAGGGTGATCGCCCGGGCGGAGGCTTCGGCCAGGCTGATCTGCGCCTCGGCATCCAGCCTGGCCGCCTGCAGGCGTGCCTCGGCTTCGAGAATCGCCGCCTGCTTGGCCCCTTCGGCACGGGTCACGTCGGCTTTTCGTTCGCGCTCGGCCGCAGCCTGGCGCTCCATGGCCTTCTGCATGTTCTCCGACGGCTTGATGTCCTGGATTTCCACCGAGCGCACGGTCACGCCCCAGTCTTCGGTCTGTTCCGACATCGCCTCGCGCAGGCGCGCCTTGATCTGCTCGCGGCTGGACAATGCTTCGTCGAGGTCCATGGCGCCAACGATGGCACGCAGCGAGGTCATGGTCAGGCTGGTGACGGCGAAGGAGAAGTTCTGCACGCCGTAGGAGGCTTTCTGGGGGTCGACCACCTTGGCGAAGCACAGGGCGTTGGCGACGATCACCGCGTTGTCGCGGGTGATGATCTCCTGCTGTTGCACGTCGAGGATGATGTCCTTGGTCGGCAGGCGGTAGGCGACCACGTCCATGTACGGCACCAGGATGTTCAGGCCGGGTTTGAGCGTGTTGTGGTAGCGACCCAGGCGCTCGACGATCCATTCCTCGCCCTGGGGCACGATGCGCACTCCCTTGAACAGGGTGATCAGGACGAACAGGGCGATGGCGCCGACGACGATGAGACTGGTCATTGCAAGCTTCCTTTCAATACGGTTTCAGGGGCGGGTGACCCGCGCAGTGTTGCCTTCGATGGCGGCCAGGCGCACGCGCTCGCCCGCAGGAATGTCGCTGTCGGCCACGCAGATCCATTCCTCGTTGCCCAGGATCGGCTTCTGGAAACGCACCCGGCCTTTCTGGAATTGCGACACGCTGGCCGTCAGCAGGCCGATTTCACCGATCACGCTGTCGGCAGTCCAGCGCACGTCGGGCTTCTTGCGCCGGAACAGCTTGAACCACAGCAGCGTGGTGACCGACGAGAACAGCACCCAGAGCAGGACCTGCATGTCCAGTTGCAGGGTGGGGGCGACGAGGGCGAGCAGCGACACCAGCACCGCGCCGATGCCGAACCAGAGAATGAAGAACGTCGGCAGGACCAGTTCGAGCAGGATCAGGGCGATGCCGAAGACAAGCCAGATCCACCATTGCATTTCCATATGGGCAGGGGCCTTGCGGTGAGGGAGCTTGAAGTTTACGGCAGGGGGCGCGGGAAGACTATTGGCAGTGGATGATGGCGCCGTCGGAAGCTGCCGGGGCCGCAACGCGGCCCCGTTGCTCATATCGACAAGGCTTCGCGCAGCTGCGCCACCGAATCGAACAGCCGATCCACCACTGGCAGCTCAGGCCGCTTCAATACCAGCACCGGCACCCCGCGCTCGCGCGCCACTTCAAGCTTCGGCTCGGTCGCGGCGCTGCCGCTGTTCTTGCTCACCAGCACATCGATCTGGCGCCGCTCGAACAGCGCCCGCTCATCCTCGATATGAAACGGCCCGCGTGCGCCGATCACCTCGCAACGCTCATTGCCCGCGCAGGCCTCCAGGGCGCGCAAGGTCCAGAACTGATACGCCGGAATCTCCTGCAGATGCTGCAGCGGCTCGCGCCCCAGGGTAAACAGCGGCCGCCGGAAGGGCACCAGCGCCTCGATCAACTGATCCCAGCCCTCTACTTCGCGCCAGTCGTCACCCTGCTGCGCTTGCCACGCCGGGCGGCGCAAGGCCCAGCAGGCAATGCCCGCAGCCTTCGCCGCCTGCGCGGCATTGGCGCTGATCTGCGCGGCATAGGGGTGGGTGGCGTCGATCAGCAACTCGATCCGTTCGCGGCGCAGGTAGTCGGCCAGGCCTTCGGCACCGCCATAGCCGCCTACGCGCACCTGGCAGGCCAGGTCCTGGGGCACGCGGCCGATCCCGGCGAGGCTGTAGACATGCTCGGGCCCCAGCAACCGGGCGATGGCCAGGGCCTCGGTGACGCCACCGAGCAGCAGGATACGCGGGCTCATTGCACACCCGCCTTGCCGACGACGCCGCCCTGGCGGTCGATGGCGAACACCTCGACCTGTACCTGCGCCGGCACCACGCTGCGGGCGAATGCCAATGCATGGGCACACACCGCATCCCCCAGGGCGATACCGGCGGCATGAGCCAGGGCCAGGGCCTGCTGGCTGGTGTTGGCGCCGATGATCGCCGCCTGCAGATTCGCGTCTGCACCGATATCGGCGGCCCAGCCTGCCAGTTGCGGCAGGTCGATGCTCGAATGGCGGCTGTGCAGGTCCATGTGGCCGGCGGCGAGCTTGCTGATCTTGCCGAAGCCGCCGCACAGGGTCAGGCGCGCTACCGGGACCTTGCGCAGGTGCTTGAGCACGGCACCGACGAAGTCGCCCATCTCGATCAGGGCGATTTCCGGCAGGCCGTAGACCCGGCGCATGGTGTCTTCGCTGGCGTTGCCGGTGCAGGCGGCGATGTGCGTGTAGCCGTTGGTGTGGGCGACATCGATACCCTGGTGGATCGAGGCGATGTAGGCCGAGCAGGAAAATGGCCGGACGATGCCGCTGGTGCCCAGGATCGACAGCCCGCCGAGGATGCCCAGGCGTGGGTTCATGGTCTTGAGCGCAAGCTCGGCGCCGCCCTGCACATTGACCGTGACCTCGAAACCGCCCGCATAGGCGCACTCGCCGGCCAGCTGTTGCAGGTGGTCGCTGATCATTCGTCGCGGCACGGGATTGATCGCCGGCTCGCCGACTGCCAATACCAGGCCCGGGCGTGTCACGGTCCCGACACCCTGCCCCGCGACAAAGCGGATGCCCGGCTCACCGGTCAGGCGTACCTGGCTGTAGAGCAGGGCACCATGGGTCACATCGGGGTCGTCGCCGGCGTCTTTCAGGGTGCCGGCCTCGGCGCGCTCGCCGTCGTGACGGCAGAACTCCAGGCGCATCTGTACCTGCTTGCCCTTGGGCAGGGTGATCTGCACGGCATCGTCGCACTGGCCGGTAAGCAGCAGCCGCGCGGCCGCCAGGCTGGTGGCCGTGGCACAGCTGCCGGTGGTCAGGCCGCTGCGAAGCGGGGCGGGTTGTTCGCGGGTTTCTTCACGCATCGAGGGGCTTCACCACGTCGAGCAGGGTGATCGGCAGGGCCTGGCGCCAGGTGTCGAAGCTGCCCAGCGCCTGGGCCTGGGCCACATGGATACGGCTCAGTTCGCCGCCGTGCTGCTCACGGAAATGCGCCAGGGCCAGTTCGCTCTGCAAGGTCACGGCGTTGGCCACCAGCCGCCCACCCGGGCGCAGGCGCTCCCAGCACAGGGGCAGCACGCCCTCGCGGGTCACGCCGCCACCGATGAAGATCGCATCGGGTCGCTCCAGCCCGTCCAGGGCCTGTGGCGCCTTGCCGCGAATCAGTTGCAGGCCGGGTACGCCGAGCTGGTCACGGTTGAACTCGATGAAGGTCTGGCGACCTTCGTCGGCTTCGATGGCCAGTGCGCGGCAGCTGGGGTGGGCGCGCATCCATTCGATGCCGATCGAGCCGCAGCCGGCGCCGACATCCCACAGCAGTTCGCCGGGTTGTGGCGCCAGGCGAGCGAGGGTGATTGCGCGCACGTCGCGCTTGGTCAACTGGCCGTCATGGCGGAAGGCGCTGTCGGGCAGGCCGCTGATGGGCGACAGGCGCGGGCTGGCGGCTGCGGCCTGGCAGTCGATGGCCACCAGGTTCAGGGCAGCGGTGGAGGGGTGTGGCCAGTCGTCGGCGCTGCCGGCCAGGCGTCTTTCGTCGGGGCCGCCCAGGTGTTCGAACACCTGAATCCGGCTCGGGCCGAAGCCGCGGTCACGCAGCAGTTGGGCGATGGCTGCCGGGCTGTCGCCGTCGTTGCTCAGCACCAGCAGGCGCACGCCGCTGTAGAGCTGGGCGTTGAGCGCTGCCAGCGGCCGCGCGACCAGCGACACCACTTGCACCTCCTGCAATGGCCAGCCCAGGCGCGCGGCTGCCAGGGCGCAGGACGAGGGCATCGACAGCACCTGCATCTGCTCTGCCGGCACCTGGCGCGCAAGGCTTGCACCGACGCCGTAGAACATCGGGTCGCCGCTGGCCAGCACGCACACCGGCTCGCCGCGCCGGGCCAGCACTGGCGCGAGGGAGAATGGGCTGGGCCACTCCTGGCGCTCGCCGACCACGCAGCGCGGCAGCAGGGCCAACTGGCGCGGGCTGCCGAAGATGCGTGCAGCCGACAGCAGCGCGCGCCGGGCCTGCTTGCCCAGGCCGCTGAAGCCGTCTTCGCCGATGCCTACTACTGTCAGCCAGGGGGTCATCTGATCATTTCCGTCGTGTTGGGAGTCATGTTGCCCGCGAACAGAACGACATGCTCCTGAAGCTTGCTCGACCACCGGCTTTTCATGCCGCCGGACAAAGCAGGCATAATACCGCGCCTTCTACACTGAAGCGCGTCTTCACGATTGCCGGATACCCCCTTGAAGCATCCCCATGCCCTCGCCGTTTCACCCCGCCCCTCGGCTTGCCCGGGGTTGTGGCGCATCGTCGCTGCGCGTGATGGCGGCATCTGCCGGGTCAAGCTGCCCGGTGGCCTGCTGCAGGCCGAACAGGCCGAGGCAGTTGCGGTGGCGGCCGAGCGCTTCGGCGGCGGCGTGATCGAGGCGACCAACCGCGCCAACCTGCAGATTCGCGGCATCGGTGACCAGCACCCGACGCTGGTCGCGCATCTGCTGGGTGCCGGCCTCGGCCCGCGCGAGGCCGCCGGTGACGATGTGCGCAACCTGATGCTCAGCCCGCTGGCGGGTGTCGATCCGGCGATGCTGTTCGACGTTCGGCCATTGGCCGCGCAGATCCTGCACCTGCTGGAAACCACGCCGCGCCTGCATGAGCTGTCGGCCAAGTTCGCCGTGCAACTGGACGCGGGTGAAGCGCTGGCGATGCTGGCCCATCCCCATGACCTGTGGCTGTCGGCCCTGCAGCTCGACCAGCAGCCATGGCTGGCCTTCGGCCTGGCCGGCTGCCCGGGCGACGGTGCAACGCTGGGCGCGGTGCCGCTCGACCAGGGGCTGGCGCTGGTGCATGCGGTGCTGGAGCGCTTCCTCGACCTCGCCACACCCGAGCAGACACGGATGCGTCAGTTGCTGCAGACCTGTTCGCCTGCGGATTTCGTCGCAGGGCTCGGGTTGCCGGTGCGCCACGATGAGGCCGTGCGTCAATGGCGAAGGACGCCTTCCAGGCCTCGTTGGCTGGGGGCATTGGCCCAGCGTGAGGGTGTGGCCTTTGGTGTGGCACCGCCATTGGGACGTTTGACCCCCGCCATGCTGCGCGGCCTGGCCCGGCTTGCGCGCGAGAACGGTGACGGCAGCCTGCGGGTCACGCCCTGGCAGAGCCTGGTGTTGCCGAATTTCGATGAATCCCGGCTCGACCAGGCCCATGCCGCCGTGGCTGAGCTGGGGATGATCAGCGATGCCCGGCAACCGCTCGCCCGCCTCAGCGCCTGCACCGGCTCCAGCGGCTGCGCCAAGGGCCAGGCCGACACCAAGGCCGATGCCCAGGTTCTCGCCGGCCTGCTGCACCATGGCGCCCCGGCCAGCGTGCACCTGTCGGGCTGCCCACGTTCCTGCGCCGTGGCCCACGTCGCCCCGGCCACCCTGCTGGCCCGCGCCCCGGGCCGCTATGACCTTTATCTTCGCGATGCGCGCCTGCCGGGTTTCGGCAGGCTGCGCGCATCCGACCTCAGCCCAGAAGAAGCAGGCGCCATGCTCGACCTGCCGACGGAGCCCCTTGATGATTGACTACATCCGCGATGGTCAGGAGATCTATCGCAATTCTTTCCGCATCATTCGCGAGGAAGCCCGCCTGGAACGGATTCCCGCCGACCTGGAAAAGCTCGCCGTGCGGGTGATCCATGCCTGCGGCATGGTCGAGGCGATCGACGGCCTGCAGTTTTCCGAAGGCGCCGGCACGGCAGGGCGTGAAGCCCTGGCCAAGGGCGCTGCGATCCTCTGCGACGCCCACATGGTCGCCGAAGGCATCACTCGCGCGCGTCTGCCGGCCGACAATCCGGTCATCTGCACCCTGCGCGATCCCAGTGTGCCGGGCCTGGCCAAGGACGCGGGCAACACGCGCTCGGCGGTTGCCCTGGAACTGTGGCGTCCACATCTGGAGGGCAGCGTGGTGGTGATCGGCAATGCGCCCACCGCGTTGTTCTACCTGCTGGAGATGCTCGATGCCGGTGCCCCGAAACCTGCGCTGATCCTTGGCTTCCCGGTGGGCTTCGTCGGTGCTGCCGAATCCAAGGCGATGCTGGCTGCCGACAGCCGCGGCGTGCCGTTCGTCATCATGCAGGGACGCCTGGGCGGCAGCGCCATGGCTGCGGCGGCGGTCAATGCACTCGCCACGGAGGTGGAATGATGCAGGCACGTGGACGTCTGCTCGGTCTGGGTGTCGGCCCCGGCGACCCTGAACTGATCACGGTCAAGGCCCTGCGCCTGCTGCGCGAGGCGCCGGTGGTGGCGTACTTCGTGGCCAAGGGCAAGCGCGGCAACGCCTTCGGTATCATCGAGGCGCACCTGCAGGCGCAGCAGACGTTGCTGCCGCTGGTGTACCCGGTCACCACCGAAGTGCTGCCGGCACCGCTGTCGTACGAACAGGTGATCAGCGACTTCTACGACGAAGCCAGCGTGCAGGTAGCCGAACACCTGGACGCCGGGCGCGACGTGGCAGTGATTTGCGAGGGGGATCCGTTCTTCTACGGCTCCTACATGTACCTGCACGATCGCCTGGCCCAGCGCTATGAGGCCGAAGTGATCCCGGGTGTCTGCTCGATGCTCGGTGGCGCATCGGTGCTGGGGGCGCCGCTGGTCTACCGCAACCAGACCCTGACCGTGCTCTCCGGCGTATTGCCCCACGAGGAACTCAAGCGCCGCCTGGCCGATGCCGACGCGGCGGTGATCATGAAACTCGGGCGCAACTTCCCCAAGGTGCGCCAGGTGCTGGCCGAGCTGGGGCTGGATCATCGTGCGCTGTATGTCGAACGGGCGACCATGGCCAACCAGAAGATCGTTGCGCTGGACGCCGTCGATCCGCAGTCCTCGCCGTATTTCTCGCTGATCGTCGTACCGGGTGAAAAATGGCAGGGGTGAACAGCGACAAGGCGCCGGCTATCGTCATCCTCGGCCCTGGCAGCCTGGCCACCGCCCAGCGTATCCAGCAGCGTTATCCACAGGCGCGGATTCACGGCCTGAGCGGCCGGGTCGAGGGTGTCGAGCACTGCTACGAATCCTTCGGCGAAACGCTGCGCGGGCTGTACCGCGAAGGCGCGCCGATCATTGCCCTGTGCGCGGCGGGTATCGTCATCCGCACCCTGGCCGCCCTGCTCGACGAGAAGGGCGCCGAACCGCCGGTGCTGGCCGTAGCCGAGGACGGCAGCGCGGTGGTACCGCTGCTGGGTGGGCTGAGCGGGGTCAACGTCATGGCCCGGGAGATCGGCGAGGCACTGGGTGTGGCTGCGGCGATCACCACCAGTGGCGAACTGCGCTTCGGCACCTGCCTGCTCAATCCACCAGCGGGCTATGCGCTGGCGGATCTCGAGCAGGGCAAGCGTTTCGTTTCCGACCTGCTGGCCGGCGAGACGGTGAGGATCGAAGGTGCAGCGCCGTGGTTGGCCCAGGCGCAACTGCCCGAGGACGCCAGCGCCCGGCGCACCATTCGTGTCGGCTACCAGGCGCGTCCGGCCAGCCGTGACGAGCTGCTGATCCATGCGCGCTCGGTGCTGGTGGCGGTGGATGCCCTGCAACCAGACCTCTGTGCCCGCGTGCGTCAGGCCCTGATCGCTGCGGATATCGCCCAGGCGTCCCTGGCCTGCCTGCTGGCGGGAGAGGAGGCGATGGCCGAGCCTGCCCTGCATGAAGCGGCGCAAGAGCTGGGGGTAGCGCTGCGTTTTTCCTCCTCGCAGGGCGGTCTGGTCGAAATGGCCCGGCAGGCGTTGCCTGGCGCGCAACTGCTCGAACAGAGCGGGATGGTCATCGCCGTGGCCTCTTCGCCGATCGCGCCGCAGGAGATCGGTCGCCTACGTGGCCGGTTGGCAGTGATCGGCCTGGGCCCGGGCGCTGCGGACCTCATGGTGCCTGCGGTCAAGGCCGAGTTGGCTCGTGCCGAGGATGTGCTCGGTTACGAAACCTATGTGCGCATGGCCGGCCCCTTCCGCCCCGACCAGGTGCTGCACTGCACCGACAATCGCGAGGAGATGCAGCGCGCACGCCACGCCTTCGAACTGGCCGCACAGGGTCGTTCGGTTGTGGTGGTGTCCTCGGGCGATCCCGGGGTATTTGCCATGGCGGCGGCAGTGCTCGAGGCGTTGCATGAGTCCGGCGATCCGGCCTGGCACCGGGTCGACCTGCAGATCCTGCCCGGGGTGTCGGCATCCCTGGCCACCGCAGCCCAGGCCGGAGCGCCACTGGGGCATGACTTCTGCGTCATGTCGCTGTCGGACAACCTCAAGCCCTGGTCGATCATCGAGAAGCGTCTGGACCTTGCAGCCCAGGCTGATCTGGTCCTGGCTTTCTACAATCCGATTTCCAGGTCCAGGCCACATCAGCTCGGTGTCGCACTCGAGGTGGTACGTCGGCATCGGCAGGGCAGCACGCCTGTAGTCCTTGGCCGTGACATCGGTAGGCCGGGGCAGACGCTCAAGGTCGTGACCCTGGCCGAGCTGCTGCCGGAAATGGTCGACATGCGCACCATGGTGCTCATCGGCTCCAGTACCACGACCGTGTTCAGGCATGCCGATGGCCAGCAGTGGGTGTACACCCCGCGTTGGTATCCCCCGCACCGCTGACTTCAGTGGAACTCCTTCAGTCCGCCAGGCCGGTTGGCTGTTGGCTAAGTTGATTGCCCCTGATGTTCAGGGGCAACCAACGAGGAGTTCTCGAATGAACGATGACAACCCGGTTACCGGCACTGATATCGGCCTGCTGGTCGAAGGCAACCTGCTGGCTTGTGGTGCAGGCATGTCGGAGCAGAGCCGCCGCGACGTGAAAAACGCCTTCCACTTCGCCACGCTGGTGGCAGACAAGGCGCTGGACGTCGAGGAGCGAGGCAGGGCCTGGTACAACAAGTTCCTCGATGTGATGCGCGATGTGGGCTTCACCACGCCTCGGCGCAGCTTCGAGAAGCAGAAGGCTTCCGAATTGCAGCTCACCCTGGGCGCGGTCGCTGTGCGTACCATCGGTGCAGCGGGCAGTGCCCTGGTGGGAGGGACGAAGCTGGGTGTGCTGGCCAAGGGTGCTTTCGACAAGCTGTCCACGGTAGAGCACGACTCGCGCATCGTTCATCACAAGCGAAAAAGGCTGGAAAGGGGATCGGTCAGTGTCGCAGCCTGCGTGGAAACCGAGCAGGGTGAGGTGGTCATGATCATGACCTGCCTGGAATCGACCGAGCCGAACCTGAGTGAGGATGTGCTGGGCGTGCAGTTCAAGCTGGAGCGGTCGGCCTATTACTCCGGCCAGGCGGTGCTGGCGTTGAACCACTTCGTTTACGACCAGGTGCGTGCGACGTTGGAAAACAAGCTCGGCGTGCGCAGCATCGAAAACGTCCTGCAGTACGACATCTGATCCAGGGTACGGCGCCCGTTGGCGCCGTACTTTTCGGGCTTCTGGAAAAGGAACCAACGCCATGTCGTACTCAGGTCACAGCCTCAGCCTGGTTGGCCAGACCGCATTGCTCGTGCCCCCCGGCATCGAGCTGCAGCAGCGTGAGGACGCCCTGGACTCGCTGCACTACTGCCAACTGCTGGCCAACAGACAAGCAGGCTCGCGTTTCGATCATGCCGATGCCTGGGCATCGGCCTACCGCAAGGCATTCGCGTCTTTGGACTGGATCAGGTTGGCCAGCATGCACGACGAGCTCACTCCTGGCTCGTCCGCTGCCGCCAATGACAATGGCCCCTTTGCGCTCTGGCTCAGGCAGCGAAAGCTCGATGCCGATGGGCTACAGGCTGCCTTCATGGGACTGCTGCAGGACTTCAGCACAGGCCGGGATCACCTGCTGCGCTTTGCTGTGCACAACGGGACCGATGGCAGTGAACTGCGCGTCGAGCTCGGGCTGCTCAGCCCCGGCCCGGTGCTGGATCTTTGCAGTTTCTCGCTGCATGGCGAATGTCCGATCACACAGGAGTCGCTGGCCGCGGCGGCACGACAGACTGCATGGCGCGGGGGGCTGGAGATGCGTGCGATGTCGCTCAGCCTGCGCAGCGAGATGTTCTCCCCGCGGCGCTCGGCACTGCATGCCCTGATACTCGACAAGGAACGTGAGAAGCCTCGTCGGCTCGACTTGAGGGGATGACACATAGATGACGTCCAGGGCGCCCTGGTCGGCGCCTACGTCATCTGAACGACGGGCGTCGTCAGTGCGTGTGGAGGGGGTCGGTGGAGGCTGCGCGCTGGTTTGCCCAGAACTGCACCAGTTCGCGCAGTTGCGACAGCTCCACCGGCTTGGCCATGTGCCCGTCCATGCCGGCCATGCGTGCACGTTCCTTGTGCTCGCTGAGGATGTGAGCGGTCAGCGCCACCACCGGTGTGCGCTGGCGCTGGTTGGCGGTTTCCCAGTCGCGCAGGCGCTGGGTGGCGGAGAAACCATCGAGTATCGGCATCTCGCAGTCCATCAGTACCAGGTCGTAGCGCGTGGCCTTCATCGCCTCCAGCGCCTCTTCGCCGTTGCTGGCGGTGTCGGGCTCGAGGTTGAGCTTGCCGAGCATGCCGCGGATCACCTTGGTCGAGATGCTGTTGTCTTCGGCGACCAGGATGCGGAAGTCGGCCGGCAGGTCCAGAGGCGCCGGTGCCCCTGCGAGTGCGGCGGTGATCGCCGGCTCGCGGCCACGTTGGGCCAGCTCTTCGGCGAGCGTGGTCTTGAGCGTGTAGCCGGCCACAGGCTTGGCGAGGATGCGCTTGACCCCGGCGTTGCGGGCGATGATCTTGCTCGGCGCATTGCTGATCCCGGTCAGCATGATCACCAGGATGTCGTGATTCAGGCTCGGATCTTCCTTGATCTTGGCGGCCAGCTGCATGCCGGTCATGCCCGGCATGTTCTGGTCGAGCAGCACCGCGTCGAAGTAGTCGCGCAGGTGTGCCTTGGTGCGCAGCAGCGCCAGCGCCTCCTTGCCCGACGGCACCGCGCTGACGTTCATGCCCCAGGCGCTGCACTGTTGCACCAGGACCTTGCGGCAGGTGTCGTTGTCGTCCACCACCAGCACCCGGGCATCGCGCAGTGGGCCTTCGAGGTCGGTCGGTGGCTGCTCCAGGCGCAACGGGTCGAGCGGCAGGGTGAGCCACAGGGTATTGCCCAGGCTGGTACTGGTCTTGATACCGAACTCGCCGTGCATCAGGCCGATCAATTGCTTGGCGATCACCAGCCCCAGGTGGCCGCCCAGTTTGTTGCTGGAGAGGAAGTGGTGGCTGTGCAGTTCGGCCTGCAGCAGCGCCTCGCGCTCGGCGCTGGCCATCGGTTCGCCGCTGTCCTGCACGGCGATGCGCAGGCGCGGGGAATCGCCGCGCTGGTCGAGGGCCACCACCAGCAGGATTTCGCCCTGGTCGGTGTTCTTCAGGGCGTTGTCCAGAAGGCTCGACAGCGCCTGGCGCAATCGCGTCGGGTCGCCGCTGATGACCCGCGGCACCTGGGGCTGGGTGAAACTGATCAGCTCGATGTTCTGCTGTTCGGCCTTGGCCCGGAAGATGTTCAGGCAGTCCTCGATCAGCGCGTTGAGGTCGAACTGCACATCGTCCAGTTCGATCTGTCGCGATTCGAGCTTGGAGATGTCGAGAATCTCGTTGATCAGCGTGAGCAGTTCGTTGCCGGCGCTGTGAATGGTCTGCACATAGTCGCGCTGCTTGACCGACAGCGGAGTGCCGAGCAGCAACTCGGTCATGCCCAGCACGCCGTTCATGGGGGTGCGGATCTCATGGCTGATCTTGGCCAGGAACTCGGCCTTGGCGTTGATCTCGGCATCGCTGGCGGCCAGTGCCCGGCTGGCGCGCACGCGTTCTTCGTTGATCCGGCGCAGGCGTTCGCTGACCGCGAGGTTGAGCAGCAAGCCACTGACCACAGTCAGCCCCAGCAGTATGCACAGCAGCCATGGGGTGGACGTTCGGGTCAGACCCAGCAGGGCAGGCAGCAGGACCAGGCCGCCGAGGTTGAACACCAGCATGGCCAGGGCGAACAGGCGTGCAGGGCTGTAGCCCTTGTACCAGTAGTAGCTGCTGGCGAGCAGCATGCTCAGGCTGCCGAGGGCGAGCAGGGCATAGGTGGTCAGGTTCAGGGGCAGGGTGTCGATGAACAGCAGGAGCAGGCCGCTGACGGCTGCGATCAGCATTTCGACCTGCAGGATGCGGTTGAGTCGCGGCGAGGCGCACGGCGAGAAGAAGCGTTGGGTGAAGTACAGTCCCGAAAGCCCTGCCAGCACCAGCGTGAGATAGGCGGCAGGGGTTTGCGCGCTGTACCAGAGGTGCCACCAGGGGCCGCTGAGATTGAGCAGGATCAGGGCGCTGAGCAGCATCAGGGCATGGTAGAGCGCCAGCACCAGGGTGGTGCTGGAGCGGGTGTAGAAGAAGCGGATCAGGTTGTGCAGGATCAGCATCACCAGGCCACCGAACAGCAGCCCGAACAGCAGCGGCTGGCGCTGGTCGATGGCCGCGCTGGCGGCTGATTCCAGCGAGATCGCCGGGCGCAGCTGGTGTTCGGAGACCAGGCGCACGTAGATGTCCAGCGGCTGGCTGGCGTTGGGCAGTGGCAGGATGTGGTCGCTGCCGCGCAGGGTCGGGCTGGCATGGCCCAGCTGGCGACCATGGTGCAACTGGCGCAGCAACTTGCCGCCTTCGAGGGCATACAGGTCAAGGCGCGACAGGTCAGGGGCGAAGATGCGCAGCAGGCGTTCCTGGTCGGCAGGTTCCAGATGGTAGTGCAGCCACAGGGCCTGGTCGGGCAGCGCGGCATCCAGCGCCTCGAGTTGCAGGGGGCTGAACTGGTTGCGATAGCGGTCGGAGCGTACGTCGGAAAGCTGCAGGCTCGCCTGTTCATCAAGCAGGACCGACCAGCCCGCGCTTTGCTCGGCCGAAGCCGGGAGCAGGCAGAGCAGGGTCAGCATGCTGACGATCAGGGCAGTGGCAATCCGAAGCCGACGCACGACGAGATCCTTTCTTGGCTGATAAGCCGGACAACAACTATGCGCGGCGTGCCGCGCCGAAGGCAAGGCCCCGATGGGGCCCTGGCGACGAGCCGCAGGCCGCGCGCCAGGGCACGGCAGCCTGCAGGTCGCAGTTTACTGCTGGTGTTCACCGCGCTCGCGGGCGATGGCCCGGTAGCCGATGTCGGTCCGGTAGAAGCTACCGTTCCAGCTGACTTCCCTGGCCAGGCGGTAGGCCTGCTGCTGGGCGTCGGCAACGGTGCTGCCCATGGCAGTGGCGCACAGGACGCGTCCACCATTGGTAGTCACCTGGCCGTCCTTGAGCGAAGTGCCGGCATGGAACACCTTGCCTTCGATCTTCGCTGCAGCGTCCAGGCCGCTGATCACGTCGCCCTTGGCGTAGTCGCCAGGGTAACCGCCGGCTGCCAGCACCACACCCAGGCTCGGACGTGGATCCCACTGCGCTTCGACCTTGTCCAGGGCCTTGGCGAATGCGGCCTCGACCAGCAGTACCAGGCTCGACTCCAGGCGCAGCATGACCGGCTGCGTTTCCGGGTCGCCGAAACGGCAGTTGAACTCGATGACCTTGGGGTTGCCCGCCTTGTCGATCATCAGGCCCGCGTAGAGGAAACCGGTGTAGACGTTGCCTTCCTCGGCCATGCCGCGCACGGTCGGCCAGATCACCTGGTCCATCACGCGCTGGTGCACTTCGGCGGTGACCACCGGGGCTGGCGAGTAGGCGCCCATGCCGCCGGTGTTCGGGCCGGTGTCTTTATCGCCGACACGTTTGTGGTCCTGGCTGGTGGCCATCGGCAGCACGTTGTGGCCATCGACCATGACGATGAAGCTGGCTTCCTCGCCGTCGAGGAACTCTTCGATCACCACGCGCGACCCGGCGTCACCGAAGGCGTTGCCGGCGAGCATGTCGCGCACGGCGTCTTCGGCTTCCTGCAGGGTCATGGCAACGATCACGCCCTTGCCTGCGGCCAGGCCGTCGGCCTTGATCACGATCGGTGCGCCTTTCTCGCGCAGGTAGGCCAGCGCCGGCTCGATCTCGGTGAAGTTCTGGTAGTCGGCGGTCGGGATCTTGTGGCGAGCCAGGAAATCCTTGGTGAAGGCCTTGGAGCCTTCGAGCTGGGCTGCACCCTTGGTCGGGCCGAAGCAATCCAGGCCACGGCTGCGGAACAGGTCGACCACACCAATGACCAGCGGCGCTTCAGGGCCGACGATGGTCAGGTCGACGTTCTTCTCGGCGAAGTCGGCCAGTTGCTCGAGGGCGCAGACGTCGATGGCGACGTTCTCGCACTTGGCCTCGATGGCGGTACCGGCGTTACCCGGCGCGACGAAGACTTTCTCGACGCGTGGGTCCTGGGCGACTTTCCAGGCCAGGGCGTGTTCACGGCCGCCGCTGCCGATGATCAAAACTTTCATGTCAAAACCTCGATTCAGGTGATCCCGTGGCTGGCGCAGATCGTGTGGGAGCGGGCTTGCCCGCGAATGCGGCGGTGATTGCACCATCGTATTCGCGGGCAAGCCCGCTCCCACAGGGACGCTGCCAGTCTCGAGATCCGCGTGGATTAGTGGCGGAAGTGGCGCATACCGGTGAACACCATCGCAATGCCCGCCTCGTCGGCGGCAGCGATGACTTCTGCATCGCGCATCGAACCACCCGGCTGGATCACGGCGCTGATGCCCACCTTGGCGGCGTTGTCGATGCCGTCGCGGAACGGGAAGAAGGCGTCCGACGCCATGACCGCACCCTGCACCTGCAGGCCAGCATGCTCCGCCTTGATTGCAGCGATGCGAGCGGAGTTGACGCGGCTCATCTGGCCAGCGCCGACACCGATGGTCTGGCGGTTCCTGGCATAGACGATGGCGTTGGACTTGACGAACTTGGCCACTTTCCAGGCGAATACCAGGTCGTGGATCTCTTGCTCGGACGGCGCGCGCTGGGTCACGACCTTCAGGTCGTCGGCGCCAATCATGCCGATATCGCGGCTCTGCACCAGCAGGCCACCGTTGACGCGCTTGTAGTCCCAACCGGCGGCACGCTCGGCAGGCCATTCGCCACACTCGAGCAGGCGCACGTTCTGCTTGGCCGCGACCACGTCACGGGCAGCCTGGGAGATTTTCGGTGCAATGATCACTTCGACGAACTGACGCTCGACGATGGCCTTGGCGGTCTCGCCGTCGAGTTCGCGGTTGAAGGCGATGATGCCGCCGAACGCCGACTCGGTGTCGGTGGCGTAGGCCAGGTCGTAGGCCTTGCGGATGCCGCCTTCGTTTTCCGGTACCACCGCCACGCCGCACGGGTTGGCGTGCTTGACGATGACGCAGGCCGGCTTGACGAAGCTCTTCACGCACTCAAGCGCGGCGTCGGTGTCGGCCACGTTGTTGAACGACAGCTCCTTGCCCTGCAGCTGGATGGCGGTGGAGATGCTGGCTTCGCCCTTCTTCGCTTCGACGTAGAACGCCGCGCTCTGGTGCGGGTTCTCGCCGTAGCGCATTTCCTGGGCCTTGACGAACTGGCTGTTGAAGGTGCGCGGGAACTCGCTGCGGCCTTCGGTCGACAGGGTGTCCCTGGACTGGTCGATGCTGCCCATGTAGTTGGCGATCATGCCGTCGTAGGCAGCGGTGTGCTCGAAGGCCTTGAGCATCAGGTCGAAGCGCTGGGCGTAGGTCAGGCCGCCGGCCTTGAGGCCTTCGACGATGCCGGCGTAGTCGCTGGCGTTGACCACGATGGCGACGTCCTTGTGGTTCTTCGCCGCCGAACGGACCATGGTCGGGCCGCCGATGTCGATGTTCTCGATGGCGGTCGGCAGGTCGCAGCCTGGCTTGCTGATGGTGGCTTCGAACGGATACAGGTTGACCGCGACCAGGTCGATCGGCTTGATGCCGTGCTCGTTCATGATGGCGTCGTCGGTGCCGCGACGGCCGAGGATGCCGCCGTGGATCTTCGGATGCAGGGTCTTGACCCGGCCGTCCATCATTTCGGCGAAGCCGGTGTAGTCGGCCACTTCCACCGCGTTCACGCCGTTATCCTTGAGCAGCTTGTAGGTGCCGCCGGTGGACAGGATCTCGACACCGAGCTGTTGCAGCTCACGGGCGAACTCGAGGATACCGGTCTTGTCGGAGACGCTGATCAGGGCGCGGCGGATCGGCAGGCGGGTAGTCTGGTCGGTCATTTCGGATTCCATAACGCGGTGGAGTCAGCAAAAAAGGCGCCTCTTTCAACGGAGCCGCCTTTTCTGATTGGGATTCTGGCTTACAACAGGTCGTACTGCTTGAGCTTCTTGCGCAAGGTGCCGCGGTTGAGCCCGAGCATCTCGCTGGCCTTGGTCTGGTTGCCCTTGACGTGGTTCATCACGCTTTCGAGCAGCGGTGCCTCGACTTCCGAGAGCACCAGGTTGTACACGTCCGTGACGGTGGCGCCTTCCAGGTGGGCGAAATAGTTGTGCAGTGCCTTCTCGACGCTGTCGCGCAGGGTCTGGCCCTCTTCGCTCGGCGTGTTCAGGTGCTGCTTGAGGTTGGCGTTGTCGCTCACGGGCGTTGTTCCACTCACTAATGTCTCGGTCATCATCGTCATGCGGCCACCCCTTGTCCGTCCTCTGTCTCAAGGCTCTGTCGACGTTCGGCGAAAAACGCCCGAACGTTGGCGCACTGCGCTTGGGTATCTTCCAAGGCATTGAAGCGGGCGCGAAACTCCCTGCCGCCCGTGCGTGTTGCCAGGTACCAGCCCACGTGCTTGCGGGCGATACGTACGCCCATCACATCGCCATAGAAGGCATGCAGCGCGGCAAGGTGCTCCAGCAGAATGCGTTCCACTTCATCCAGCCCGGGGGCCGGAAGATGCTCGCCTGTCCGCAGGAAATGCTCGATCTCGCGGAAGATCCACGGCCGCCCCTGGGCGGCACGGCCGATCAGCAGGCCGTCGGCCCCGGTGGCATCCAGCACCGCCCGGGCCTTTTCCGGCGACGTGATGTCGCCGTTGGCGAACACCGGGATCGACACCGCCTGCTTGATCGCAGCGATGGTGTCGTACTCGGCTTCACCGGTGTACAGGTCGGCGCGTGTGCGGCCATGCACCGCCAGCGCCTGGATTCCGGCCTGCTCAGCGATCTTCGCCACGTTCAGGCCATTCTTGTTCGAGCGGTCCCACCCGGTGCGAATCTTCAGGGTGACCGGCACATCGACCGAACCGACCACTGCCTCGAGGATTTCAGCGACCAGCGCTTCATCTCTCAATAAAGCAGAGCCTGCAGCCTTGTTGCAGACTTTTTTTGCCGGACAGCCCATGTTGATATCGATGATCTGGGCACCGGATTCGACGTTGGCCCGCGCTGCCGCGGCCAGCATCTGCGCATCGCCGCCGGCGATCTGTACCGAGCGCGGCTCGGGATCGCCTTCGTGGATGCGGCGCAGGCGCGATTTGCGGCTGTTCCACAGGTTCATGTCGCTGGTGACCATCTCCGACACCACCATGCCCGCCCCCAGGCGTTTGCAAAGCGTGCGAAAAGGCTGGTCCGTGACCCCGGCCATGGGCGCGAGGATCAGGTTGTTCTGCAGTGTATATGGGCCGATGCGTACCGCCGACATAGGTGTTCCCTGTTGTGGGGCCGGATCATTGGAGTTCGAAAAAGGGATGGCATGATACCCGCTCTCGGTGACCGGATAAAGATGGAACTGGATAAAATCTGAGCAGTTGTGAGCTTATAGCCACCGGCTACAAGCGCACGGCCGCAGGTCCCGTCGTGCAGCTGCCGTTATTCCGGCGAACGGAAGCTCAGGCTGTAGTTCACTGCCTTCGGTCCGGGGTCGAGGATGTCCAGGGCGATGTGGATGGGGGTCTGGCTGGGCATCTCGCCGCGCCCGGCCAGCTCGCCTGACAGGTACTCGCTGGGCTTGAAGCGACGACTGGCGATCAACTGGCCGTTGAGGTCGGCGAAGCGCAGCTCCAGCAAGGGGAAGGGTTGGCTGAAGGACGCGCGGTTGTAGATGATCGCATCGACGATCAGTGCGCCCTTGAAGTCCGGATGGCTGCGCACCACCAGGTTGCTGCTCTTGATCCGGGCGATGTCGACCCGGGTGGGCACCTGGCAGCCGAGCGAAGGGCACAGTTGTTGGAACAGCGGTCGGTAGCGGTCATGACGCGCCATCTCGTCGAAATGGTAGTAGACGTACTGGAAGGCCAGCAGGCCGGCGGCGATCAGTGCCAGCACGCCCCAGAGCAGGCGCCTGCCCCAGTTCGGGGCGGGTTTTTGCCAGTCCAGTTGCAGCGGGTCGTCGACGACATCGACCAGCGGCTCCTTGCGTGGACGCGCAGGCTTGCTCGCCAGCACCGGTTCCAGCCGTTCGTCGGCATGGTCTTCATCGTCCTGGTCGTCGCGTGCCGACATGCCCATGTCCGCCACATCGTCGTCGCGAGCCGAGAGACCTTTTTCCGGGCGGGGTTCGTCACGATTCGACAGCGGCAGCTCGTGCGGTTCGTCGGGTTTGCCGAGGGCGTGCCCGGCAGTGTCGTCATCGTCGAGGTCGAGTGCCTGCCCGAGGCTCGGTTCGGTACGGTCCTGTGCAACGGGCGCCAGGTCGAGCGGTTCCTGCTCGATCAGTACAGGGGCCGGTGTCGACTCGGATACCTGTTCGGGACGATCATCGGTCGCGGTACCGAAGGGTACGTCAGCGTGGGGTTCGAGGTGCTGGTCGTCACGGCGCGCCTGCAGCGAGTCGTCAGGCTGGGCGCTTCGACGCTCGGACAACGGGCTGCGGCGCTCCAGGCGTGCCAGTTCCTGGTCCAGGTCCATGGCGTCCAGCGTGGCAGCCCAGTCATCCTGGGCTGGCGTTGGCGGTTCGACGGCCGGTTCCTGCACTTGAGGCGTTACCGGTACTACCGGCACCGGTGTGGCTGGCGTTTCGACAGGTGTCGCGGTAGCGGGCTGTACAGCGCCGCCCTGGCTCTGCTCGAGCAACTGCCGGGCGGCATTGAACACCTGCAGGCAGTGGCCGCAACGCACCACCCCGCGGGCCACGCTCAACTGGTGATGCGTGATGCGAAAGCGGGTCTGGCAATGCGGGCACTGGGTGACGAAACTGTCGGTCATGCGGCGGTCCGGGTGTTGTGCAGGGGTTGAGTCCAGGTTGACACTAGGCTCTGCGTGAAAAGCCTTGATACTCGTTCATGCTGCGTTGAAAACAGCCTCGGAATGCTCATTTACAACCCGTAAACTCCGCTTCCTCGGCTGTTTTCGCCTTGCCTGACCTTCGTCTCAAGACTTTTCACACAGACCCTAGCGGCGACGGCCACTGATGCGTACCCAGCCGTCACGCACGACGATCGGGTCCAGGTCGAAATCGGCAGTATAGGCTGCAGCCACTTCCTCGCCCTGTTCGGCGAGGATGCCCGACAGCGCCAGCAGGCCGCCAGGGCGCACCAGGCCGGACAGTTGCGGCGCCAGCGAGACCAGCGGGCCGGCCAGGATATTGGCGACCAGCACGTCGGCCTGCATGGCCGGCATGTGCTCGGGCAGGTACAGCGCCAGCTTCTGGTCGGCGATGCCGTTGCGCTGGGCGTTGTCCCGCGAGGCTTCGATGGCCTGCACGTCGATGTCGGTACCTACGGCCTCACGGGCGCCCAGCAGCAGGGCGGCGATGGCGAGGATGCCCGAGCCGCAGCCGAAGTCCAGCACCTGGGTGCCTTCGAGTTGCTGGCCGTCGAGCCATTCCAGGCACAGTGCGGTGGTCGGATGGGTGCCGGTGCCGAAGGCCAGGCCCGGGTCGAGCAGCAGGTTGACGGCGTCTTTCTCCGGGGCCTCGTGCCAGCTCGGCACGATCCACAGGCGCTGGCCGAAGCGCATCGGCTGGAAGCCGTCCATCCAGCTGCGTTCCCAATCCTGGTCCTCGATCACCTCGGCCTGGTGCTCGGGAAGCTCCGCGCCAGTCAGCAGTTGCAGGTGCGCGAACACCGCCTCGGGTTCGGCATCGGCCTCGAACAGGGCCAGCAGGTGGGTGTGCGACCACAGCGGGGTGGTGTTGAGGTCCGGTTCGAAGATCGGCTGGTCTTCTGCGTCCATGAACGTGACCGAGACCGCACCCACTTCGAGCAGGGCGTCTTCGTAGGTTTCGGCTTGTTCCGGGCTGATGGCCAGGCGTACTTGCAGCCAGGGCATGGCGGGCACCTTTGGTAAATCGACAGGGGCAGCCCGAGGCTGCGCGAAAGGGCGTCAGTTTACGCGACTGCGTGGGGTTTGTAGAGCAGGGCTGGAGAAGGGCGGGTCTTGTGCAGGGCAATAAAAAACCCCGGCGCAGGGCCGTAATGCTGTTCACTTAAGCATTTGAGTCCAAGCCGGGGTTTCTAGAAAATCCGATACCAGCCCTCTGGTATCGGATTTTTTATGCCCATTCAGCAGCAGTTGCTCGACCTCGGCGATCTCTTCAACTTCTCTGACCTCAGCACTTTTACCCAGAACATCCCTGTTGAGTGGGTTGCCAGTGCGCTTAATCTTTCGACACAAGCCACCATCCGGAGGCGCCGCTTGCCGAGCGATCAGGTGCTTTGGTTGGTGCTGGGCATGGCCTTGTTCCGTGATGAACCTGTGCACGAGGTGGCCAGACGCCTGAATATCTGTGCCCAAGGATTGGCTTCTGATCAGTTGTTAGCGCGCAGCGGCGTGACTGAGGCGCGTAAACGGCTGGGTGCCGACCCAGTCGAGTCGCTGTTCCGCCAGACTGCCAAGCAGTGGGGCTGCGAGCGATACGAAGGTGATGACTGGGGTGGCCTACAAGTGTTCGCGGTGGACGGCGCATTGATGCGAACGCCTGACTCACCTGAGTTGCGAGAGCATTTTGGCTCAGGCAACACCGGCACCGAGCGCCAGACACCGTTCCCGATGCTGCGCCTCGTTGCGCTGATGAATGTGCGCTCCCATGTGATCCTCGACGCCCAGCTCAGTCCTTACCGGGGCAGCGAAATGCGCCTGGCCGAAAGCTTCCTCGGGCAGATTCCAGATGACTCGATCACGTTATTCGATAAGGGCTTTTGGGGTGCCGACCTGCTATTGAGCGTCGCTGAAGGGGGTATAAATCGTCACTGGTTGACGCCGGCTCGCAAGAATCTGGTCATGGAAGAAGTTGAGCGTTATGGCGAGCACGACCGGCGTGTTCGCATGAAGGTCTCCCCCCAGGCTCGCAAACGAAACCCGGATTTGCCCACGCACTGGGAAGTGCGTGAAGTCACTTATGAAAGCCAGGGGCACGTCAGATCGCTGCTCACCTCATTGCCTGCCGACCGTTACAGCGCAGACGCGGTAGCCGAGCTGTACCTGGAGCGCTGGGAGATCGAGCTAGGTTTCCGGGACATCAAAAGCTCCATGCAACAGAATGCCGTGACGCTGCGCAGCAAGAAAATCGAGCTGATCTATCAGGAGGTCTGGGGACTCTTGCTGGCTTACAACATCATCCGTCGGGAGGCTAGCCAAGCGGCTGTAGCCTTTGGCCGAACGCCTTCTGACATACGTTTCAAGCCGGCCTGCCAGTACATCGCCGTGCAGTTGATCGTCATGGCTGCGGCCAATCCGGTATCGGCTACAGGTAGAAGGTTGGCTGAGATGCGGGGAGGTGTCGCGGGGATGTTTCTGGATCACCGCCCAAGGCCAGGGCGGCCAAGGACGGTGAAGATTTCCAAAACCCGGTATCCGGTGGACCGTAAGGCTGTTCCGCTTAAGTGAACAGCATTACGGCGCAGGGCCGGGGTTTTGTGCATCACGCTAACGCGATCACTCCTGGTTGGCCAGTTTGTGCTCGAGGTAGTGGATGTTGACGCCGCCTTTGCAGAAACCTTCGTCGCGCACCAGTTCGCGGTGCAGCGGCACGTTGGTCTTGATCCCGTCGACGACGATCTCGTCGAGCGCATTGCGCATGCGCGCCATGGCTTCGTCGCGATCCTTGCCGTAGGTGATCAGCTTGCCGATCAGCGAGTCGTAGTTCGGCGGAACCGAATAGCCGCTGTACAGGTGCGAATCGACCCGCACGCCATTGCCGCCCGGAGCGTGGAAGTGCTTGACGGTACCTGGGCTCGGGATGAACTTCTTCGGGTCTTCGGCGTTGATCCGGCACTCCAGCGAGTGACCGCGGATCACCACGTCTTCCTGGCGGAACGACAGCTTGTTGCCAGCGGCGATGCTGAGCATCTCCTTGACGATGTCGATGCCGGTGACCATCTCCGAGACCGGGTGCTCGACCTGGACGCGGGTGTTCATCTCGATGAAGTAGAAGCGGCCGTTCTCGTACAGGAACTCGAAGGTACCCGCACCGCGGTAGCCGATCTCGACGCACGCATCGACGCAACGCTTGAACACTTCCTGGCGGGCCTTCTCGTCGATGCCCGGTGCCGGCGCTTCTTCCAGTACCTTCTGGTGACGGCGCTGCAGCGAGCAGTCGCGGTCGCCCAGGTGCACGGCGTTGCCCTGGCCGTCGGACAGTACCTGCACTTCCACGTGGCGTGGGTTGGTGAGGAACTTCTCCAGGTAGACCATCGGGTTGCCGAACGCAGCACCGGCTTCGGTACGGGTCAGCTTGGCCGAGGCGATCAGGTCTTCTTCCTTGTGCACAACGCGCATGCCGCGACCACCGCCGCCGCCGGCGGCCTTGATGATCACCGGATAACCGACTTCACGGGCGATGGCCAGTGCAGTCTCTTCGTCTTCCGGCAGCGGGCCGTCGGAGCCCGGTACGGTCGGCACGCCCGACTTGATCATGGCGTCCTTGGCCGACACCTTGTCGCCCATCAGGCGGATGGTGTCGGCTTTCGGGCCGATGAAGGCGAAACCGGATTTCTCCACCTGCTCGGCGAAGTCGGCGTTCTCGGCGAGGAAGCCGTAGCCCGGGTGAATGGCGGTGGCGCCAGTCACTTCGGCGGCAGCGATGATCGCCGGGATGTGCAGGTAGGACTCTTTCGACGGTGCCGGGCCGATGCAGACCGATTCGTCTGCCAGACCCAGGTGCATCAGTTCGCGGTCAGCGGTGGAGTGGACCGCGACGGTCTTGATGCCCAGCTCTTTGCAGGCACGCAGGATCCGCAGGGCAATTTCCCCACGGTTGGCGATCAGGACTTTTTCGAGCTTCCCAGACATCGTTGGCTCTCCGCGATTCAAACGATGGTGAACAGCGGCTGGTCGAACTCAACCGGCTGACCGTCTTCCACCAGGATGGCGTCGATGACACCGCCGATATCGGCTTCGATGTGGTTCATCATCTTCATTGCTTCGACGATGCACAGGGTCTCGCCCTTTTTCACCGACTGACCGACTTCAGCGAAGTTCGGCGAGGTCGGCGACGGCTTGCGGTAGAAGGTACCGACCATCGGCGAGCGGATCACGGTGCCCTTGAGGGCGGGTGCTGCAGCTTCGGCAGCCGGTGCGGCGGCAGCGACAGGCGCGGCGGCAACGGGTGCGGCAACTGGGGCCGGGGCTGCGAAGTACTGGGCGCCGGCAGGTTGCTTGCTGTTACGGCTGATGCGGACGGACTCTTCGCCTTCCTTGATCTCCAGTTCGTCGATGCCGGACTCTTCCAGCAGTTCGATCAGCTTTTTGACTTTACGGATATCCATTAATCAGCAACTCCCAAGGTTCGGTCGGGGACTTAATTATCAAAACGTGTCGAAAACGTTTCTTCGTAGTGTTTCGAGGCCCAGGTCATCAGGCCTGGGCCTTGCGTCATCAGGGCTGTGCGTTGGCAGCCAGGTGTTCCAGTGCAGACTCCAGGGCCAGCCGGTAACCGCTGGCGCCCAGGCCGCAGATCACGCCCACAGCCACATCGGAGAAGTAGGAGTGATGACGGAACGGTTCACGCTTGTGCACGTTGGACAGGTGCACTTCGATGAATGGGATGCTCACTGCGAGCAATGCGTCACGTAATGCGACGCTGGTGTGGGTGAAAGCGGCCGGATTGATCAGGATGAAGTCCACGCCTTCGTTGCGTGCGGCATGGATGCGGTCGATCAGTTCGTACTCGGCATTGCTCTGCAGGTACTGCAGATGGTGGCCGGCGGCGCGGGCGCGCTGCTCGAGGTCCTGGTTGATCTGGGCGAGGGTGACGGCGCCGTAGACCCCTGGCTCGCGAGTGCCGAGCAGGTTGAGGTTGGGGCCGTGCAGCACCAGTAGGGTGGCCATCTGCGGTTTCCTTGGTTTTGTAGGGCAATTCGACATAGCGCGGCGACTATGCCGCAAGAGACTAGCGAGTGTCCAGTTCCCGGCAATAGCCAGCACGATGTCCGAGGTTCGCGCAAAGTATGTGACCGGAAGGAGTGCTCCGGTCACTGTGTCGGAGAAATTTCCCGGTGCGCGGGAAGTTATAGCCCGAGTTTGCTGCGCGTGCGCGTCAGAATCTTCGCAAAATCTTCGGCATTTACCTCGCCCACCACCCGATCAGCGGTCATTTCGCTGCCGTTCGCAGCAAAGAACAACAGTGCGGGCGGGCCGAACAGCTGGTAGCGGTCGAGCAGGCTGCGTTGTTCGGCAGTGCTGTCGGTGATGTCGAAGCGCAACAGCTTGAACCCCACCAGCCCTGACTGCACTGCTGGCGCGGTGAGCACTTCATGCTCGATCACCTTGCAACTGATGCACCAGTCGGCGTACCAGTCCAGCAGCACCGGTTGCCCCGCGGCCTTGGCCTGGGCCAGTGCGGCGTCGAGCGCGACGGGGGGCGTGACGGTCTGCCAGGCGCCGGCCTGCGAAGTGCCCGGGGACGAGGCGCTGGCAACCGGACCGGGCAATGGCCGCAGCGGGTCGCCCTGGCCGCCCAGTGCGCCATACCAGCAGGCCAGCGCATAGACGAGGCAGAACAGGCCCAGCAGTTGGCTGAGCCGCTGGCGCGGAGTCTTGACCACGAACTCCAGGGCGCCAAGGAACAGCGCCACCCCTGCCGCCAGCAGGCCGACCAGCACCAGAGTCACCGGCCCTGGCAGCACACGGCTGAGCAGGCCGATGGCCACACCCAGCAGCAGTACGCCGATCACGTTCTTCACCGTGTTCATCCACGGTCCGCTCCTGGGCAGCCAGGCTGCACCGCCGGTCGCCACCAGCAACAGCGGTGCGCCCATGCCCAGCCCGAGCGCGAACAGTTTCAGTGCACCCCCCAGGGCATCACCGCTGGCGCTGATGTACAGCAGCGCACCCGCCAGGGGCGCCGAGACGCAGGGCGATACCAGCAGGCTGGAGAGCACGCCCAGCACTGCCGCGCCCAGTAGCGAACCGCCGCGGGTATTGCTGGCGAGGCGATCCAGGCGCTGGCTCAGCGCTTGCGGCAGCTTGAGTTCGAACAGGCCGAACATCGCCAGCGCGAACAGCCCGAAGAACAGCGCGAAGGGCACCAGCACCCAGGCCGATTGCAAGCGCGCCTGCAGGTTGAGGCTGGCACCGAACAGGCCCATCAGCGCACCGAGCGCCGCGAAGCTCGCAGCCATCGGCAGCACGTAGGCCAGCGACAGGCTGAAGCCGCGCCAGCCACCGACCTGCCCGCGCAGCACCACACCGGAAAGAATCGGCAGCATCGGCAGCACGCAAGGGGTGAAGGTCAGGCCCAGCCCTGCGAGGAAGAACAGCAGCAGTGCCCGCCAGTCCCAGCCCTGGTCGGTAGCCGTGGACGCGCTGGTGCCTTCGCCGGGTATCGCCAGCCGTGCGGTCTCCGGTGGGTAGCACAGGCCCTTGTCGGCGCACCCCTGGTAGCCGACCAGCAGGGTGAATGCCCGCGGGTCGGTGCGTGGCACCTCGATGTCGACGATGCCGTGATAGACCTCGACATCGCCGAAGAACTCGTCGTGCTTGGCCTCGCCCTGGGGAATCTTCGCAGCGCCGAGGGTGATCTCGGCAGGCTCGCTGTGGAACTGGAAGCGATGGCGGTAGAGGTAGTAGCCCTCGGTGGCGACGAAGCGCAGCTTGATCGACTGGGCGTCAGCCTGGATCAGGTCGAGCTTGAACGCCTCGTGGACCGGCAGGAAGTCGGCACTGTTGGACAACGACGCTGAGCCGAGGGTGGCGCTGGGCCGGTTGTCCAGCAGGCCCGAGGCGAAGGCGGGGCTGGCCAGCAGCAGGAACAGCAGGAAAAACAGGCGGCGCATGGCGGACTCGCAAGGTGGAACACGCCCGGCATGATAGCGGAGTTGACTGGAGGCGGGGATGACAGGTGGTCGCAGGTCCAGGTGCTTGCACGCCTGGCGCCTTCGCGGGCAAGCCCGCGAAAGGGCTCGACCTGTCGATCACACCCTGAAAGCCCCCACCGCCGTGTTCAGCTCACCACCGAGCTGCAGCAACTGCTCACCCTGCTCGCGCCCTTCGCCGATGCGCTGCAGGTTGTCCTCCCCAAGGGCATGGATCCGCTCGCTGTGGTCGCGTATCTCGCTCACCGCACCGCTCTGCTGGGCGGTGACATCGGCAATTCTCACTGCGGTATCGGAGATGGTGCGAATGGCGTTGACGATCTCATCCAGCGCGCCATCGGCTGCCTGGGCCTGATTGGCGGTGGCCTCGGCGTGTTCGAGCTGGGTCCGCATGCCGTCCACCGACTGGCGCGCCGCCTGCTGCAGGCGGTCGATCAGCGCCTGGATCTCGCCGGTGGCACCGGTGGTACGCTGGGCCAGCGAACGTACCTCGTCGGCGACCACGGCAAAGCCGCGGCCCATTTCGCCAGCGCGCGCCGCTTCGATGGCGGCGTTGAGCGCCAGCAGGTTGGTCTGCTCGGCGATCGAGCGGATCACCGTCAGCACGCCGCCGATGGTCGCCGATTCCTCGGCGAGCTGTTCGATCAGTTGCGCGTTGCCCTGCACCTCGTCGACCAGGGCGCGCAGGCCCGAGAGGCTCTGTCCGATCACCGTCTGCCCGTGCTCCACGGCGCGCCCGGCGTCGCGGCTGGCATCGGCGGCCGAACTGGCATCGCCGGCCACCTGCTGGATGGTTGCTTCCAGCTCGCCCAGCGCATCGCGGATCTGTGCGGTGTCGCCGGCCTGGCGCTCGGCTCCGTCGTGCAGCGCGGTGCTCATGCCGGCCAGGGCGTGGCTGCTGCCAGCCACCTGCTCGGCATTGTGGCGGATGGTGCCGACCAGGGTCACCAGGTACTGGCGCAGGCGGTTGAGCGATTCCTGGATGTCGTGCAGCTCGAGGTTGGTCTTGCCCAGCGCGACAGGTTGGGCGAAGTCGCCCTCGGCCCAGCGCGACAGCGCTGGCGCCAGGCTGGTGAGGGTGCGCGCCAGGCGCCGCTGCAGGGTGTCGATGAGCAGGGCGATCAGCAGGATCAGGCCGATCATCAGGCCCTGGATGATCCGCACCTCACCGGCAATCTTTGCGTGCTGGCCGCGTACTTCCGGCTCGAGGCCGGCGATGGCCTTCTGCACGGCGTCGAGGCGTTCGCTGGTGCTGGCGGCCAGGGCGGCGCGGCGCTCGATCTGCTCGCGGGTGCGCTGCAGCTCGGCGGGGTAGCGTCCGAGCAAGCTCTGCAGTTCACGCTTGAGGCCGACCGCGACGTCCTCCTGCTGCTCGCTGCCCTGGCTCTGCAGGCCCATCATCGCGGCGAAGTCATCGGCGTTGGATTCGGCTGCGCGGGTCACGCCCAGCAGCGGCAGGCTGTCGATGGTCTGCGCCTGGGTGCGGATCTGCTGCAGCTCGCGCTCCACTTCGTCGGCCAGCTCCGCCCGCCCGCTGCTGACCAGCTTGTCGCGGGCGAGCGCCAGGCGGCCCAGGTGCAGCGAGGCATCCATCAACGGCGCCAGGTAGCGGCCGGCTTCGGCGCTGCCGCTGTCACGGGCATAGCCGGCCAGCTGTTCCAGATTGGCGCCCAGCTCGCGCTCGGCCTGCAGCAGCAGGGCCTGGGGGTCGCCCGCCAGCTTGCCGGCAGCCAGCAGTTCGTTGGCGGTGAAGCCCTGCAGGCTGTCCAGGCTGGGGCGCAGCTTGGCGGCGAGGTCGTCCGGCCAGGCCTCGAGCGCACTGTGCAACTGTTTGTTGGCCTCCATGGCCGAGGCGTGACGCAGGGCGTCGCCGCTGGCCAGGTAGGCCTGGATGTTGCCGGCGGCGTCGTTCTGGAACTGCTGGGACAGCCCCAGGTAGCGCTCCATCATCTGGTAGGGGCGCTCCAGGGCGCGTTGCGACCACCACAGGGTCGCGCCCAGGGCGAAGCACACGGTCACCAGCAATAGGGTGTTGAAATTGGTCAGCCACTTCAGGCGCATAGCCGCGAACTTCCTGCGGGAATGGAGAGGTAGGTGCCTGAAGTTATTGCGGTTTTGTGACGAGGTGATGACGACGGCGGGTTGGCGCCATAAAAAAGTGGCAGAGTGCCGGTATTGGCGACGGCCCTATCTCGGGGCAAGTCGCAGCGGCGAACCGCCGCTCCCACAGGACAAACGCCAGTTGCTCACCAGGTTGTCAGGTCAGGATTCGACCCTCACCACGCAATTACGCCCAGCATGCTTGGCCCGGTACAGCGCCTCGTCGGCGGCGCTGGCCATGGTCAGCGCATCCAGCGCTTCGTCGAGCTGCACCACGCCGGCGCTGAAGGTGCACTGCAGGTCGTGTGGCTGGGCGGGGTAGTGGATCTCGGCGAAGCGTCGGCGGATCTCGTCGAGCACCTTGTGCGCCGCCTCCAGCCCGGTGTCGGGCATGACGATGGCGAACTCCTCGCCGCCATAGCGGCCGATGAAGTCGGTCTTGCGCAGGCGCTGCTTGAGAAACAGCGCCAGGCTCTTGATCACCCGGTCGCCCATGGGGTGGCCGTGGCGGTCGTTGATCTTCTTGAAGTGGTCGATGTCGAGCATGGCGAAGCTCAGCGGCTGGGTTTCGCGTCGGGCGCGGAAGCTGCAGTCTTCGAGCAACTGGAGGATGTGGGTGTGGTTGTACAGCCCGGTCAGGCTGTCGCGCACCATGCGTGCCTTGAGGTGACGGGCACGCGCGGCGCGGTTGCGCACGGTGGTCACCAGGTGACGGGCACGGATCGGCTTGGTGAGAAAATCGTCGCCACCCTCGCTCATGGCATCGAGCTGCTTGTCCAGGTCGTCCTCGGCCGACAGGTAGATGATCGGCACGCTGACGTAGCGATCGTTGTGGCGGATCACCTTGGCCAGTTCCGTGCCGGTGCAGTCGGGCATGTACATGTCGAGGATGATCAGGTCGGGCTGGAAATCGGCCAGCTCGGCCATGGTGCGTATCGGTTCGGTCAGGGTGCGGGTGATGATTCCGGCGCCGTTGAGCAGACGTTCGGTATGCATGGCCTGGGCCCGCGAGTCGTCGATGATCAGCACGCGGAATGGATCATAGTGCGTGGCGCTGGTCAGCAGCTCGACCTTCTCCAGCAGGCTGGAAGCTTCCAGGGTGCCGGTGAGGAACTCCTGCCCCCCGGCGCGCACGGCGGCCAGGCGGGTCGGGGTATCGGTTTCGTGCAGGCTGAAGAACAGTAGCGGGATGTGCTGGTCCAGACCCTGCTGGGCTTCGGCGGCCAGTTGCAGGCCCCGGCCCGGGCCGCTGAAATCGACATCCATGACGATGGCCGAGGGCAGGCGCTCGTTCATCGAGGCGCGGAAGGCAGCGGCACTGGGCAGTGCCTGCACGCCCAGGCCGAAGAACTCCAGCTGCTGGGCCAGGCGCTCGGCGCGCTCGTGGTCCTGCAGCAGGATGTACACCGGCTTGCGCAGGGGCGGCAGGGGCACCTCGTCGAGCCGGTCGCCCTTGCGCAGGCCGGTGCGCGACAGGCGTTGCATCAGGCGATTGAGCTCACCGATCAGTTCGGAGTTCAGGCGTGTGCCATTGCTTTCGACAGCCTGCAACGCTCGACCGATGGCCATCGACAGCGTGCAGTGTTCGGGCTGCTCGAAACGCTCGGCATAGCGTTGCAGCCGCAGGTTGGCCTCGCTCAGTTCGCCAAGCCCTGCGCTCGACCATTCACCGCGCTGCAGGCGCTGCCAGGTCTCGAGCATCTGTCGGGCCTGGTGGATGACCCGCTGGGCGAAGTGCTGCTTCAAGCGCTCGTGGTTGGGCTCGGCTGGCTGGGTCATGTCCTGACTGCTTATTGGAGGTTGGTATGCAGGTGCGATGATGGCTCTATGCTAGCAGCTCTTTTCCTGCACGCGAGTGCCATGGGTCAACAAAGCGTTTCGGGCTGAATATTCAGTTCCTGACCTATTGGTCGCTTATGCGTATGGCGGCGTCTGCTTTATAGTGCCGGGATACGGGCTTGCCGTGGCACCCTGGCCGAGGCCTGTGGTCCAAGCCCCTGAACCGTCATGATTGATTAAGGACAACGCCATGCTGGACTGGAAGAATCGTGAGGCCAAGGCCGAGCGCCGCGAGCGCACCGACGGCCGTGGCGCCGCCACCCGCAGCTATTTCGGCGGCCTCTGGAGCCGTGCCCTGGGTACCCTGATCGGCCTGTACCTGCTGGTGTGCATCGGCCTTGGCTGGTACTGGAGCGAAGAGCCGGACCTGTTCCCGGTCCAGCAGAGCGCCCAGGCGGCAGCCGAGCGCAACGGCCAGCAGATGGTGGTTGGCTATACCACCATCGAGACCCTCAAGACCGTCGCCGGGACGCTGCTCGACAAGCCGGGCGGCTACATCTCCAACGACCGCTTCCCGCCTGGGCTGTGGATGGACAACATGCCGAGCTGGGAATACGGCGTGCTGGTCCAGGTCCGCGACCTGTCGCGTGCGCTGCGCAAGGACTTCGCCCGCTCCCAGTCGCAGTCGACCGAAGACGCCGACCTGGCCAAGGCCGAGCCGCGCTTCAACTTCGACAACAAGAGCTGGATCCTGCCGTCGAGCGAGTCGGAGTTCGAGGAGGGCATCAAGTCGCTCAATCGTTACCAGACGCGTCTGGCCGCCGGCGACCAGGGTGCGATCTTCTATACCCGCGCCGACAACCTGAACAACTGGCTGGGCGACGTCGCCACGCGTCTGGGGTCGTTGTCCCAGCGCCTGTCGGCCAGCGTCGGCCGGGTCAAGCTCAACAGCAACCTGAAGACCGAAACCGTACAGGCCGGCCAGGCGCCGCAGGTCGACGAGGAAATCGTCGAGACGCCATGGCTGCAGATCGACAACGTGTTCTACGAAGCGCGCGGCCAGGCCTGGGCGCTCTCGCACCTGTTGCGTGCCATCGAGGTCGACTTCGCCGACGTGCTGGCCAAGAAGAACGCCACCGTCAGCGTGCGTCAGATCATCCGTGAGCTGGAAGCCTCGCAGGAGCCGCTGTGGAGCCCGATGGTGCTCAATGGCAGCGGCTTCGGCATGTGGGCCAACCATTCGCTGGTCATGGCCAACTACATTTCCCGGGCCAACGCCGCAGTCATCGACCTGCGCCAGCTGCTTTCCCAGGGATGACCATCAACCCCGCCGAGGTCGCGCACCGCGCGGCCTCCGACGCCGAGCTGGTGGCCTGGGTCGACGAGCAGGACCAATACCTCGGCGCCCTGGCGCGCGCAGAGTTGCGCGAGCGGGGGTTGATCGGGCGCTGCACCTTCATCCTGCTGTTCAATAGCCAGGGCGAGCTGTGCGTGCACCGGCGCACCTTGAGCAAGGCGCTGTATCCCGGGTACTGGGATGTGGCCGCCGGGGGCATGGTCGGGGCGCATGAAGAATACGCCGAGTCCGCCGCGCGTGAGCTGGAAGAGGAACTGGGGATCGCCGGCGTCACGCTAAGGTTTCATGAAAAGTTCTACTTCGACCAGCCGGGCAACCGGCTGTGGTGCGCGGTGTTCTCGGCAGTGTCCGATGCGCCGCTGCGGTTGCAGCCTGAAGAGGTGATCGAGGCGCGGTTCGTCAGCGTGGCGCAGGCAGAGGCCGAGAGCCGCGAGAAGGACTACTGCCCGGATTCGCTGGCTGCGTTGCAGCGCTACAAGGCGAGCCTGTAGCCGCCAGCGCTCCCCCACGTCGCAAAACATTCGCAAAATGCCGCAATCCAGTACTTAGCAAGGCAGGAATTTATCGTTACACTGCGCGCCCTTTTCGGGCTGTCGCAACACCTGCGACAGTAGCGCCGCCCCTGCCAGAGTGGGGCTTCGCGGTCGGTCCAGTCCCCCTGCGGTCCGACCAGTTTTTGTCCTCAGCAAGAGGAACAAAAGTGGCCAAGAAAGCTTCTTCCTTCTCCGCCCTCGGCGGTCTCGTATTTTCCACCGACGCTGGTCGGCATTGCCCCGACTGCAGCCAGCCGGTGGACGCCTGCGTCTGCAAGCAGCAGCTCATCCCCGAAGGCGATGGCATCGCCCGGGTGCGCCGTGAAAGCAAAGGGCGTGGCGGCAAGACCGTTACCACCATCACCGGCGTGCCGCTGCC
Source organism: Pseudomonas sp. FA117 (assembly GCF_057370475.1). Classification (NCBI taxonomy): domain Bacteria; kingdom Pseudomonadati; phylum Pseudomonadota; class Gammaproteobacteria; order Pseudomonadales; family Pseudomonadaceae; genus Pseudomonas; species Pseudomonas sp. FA117. The sequence continues at coordinate 5,150,533 of NZ_CM170675.1, read as the reverse complement.
GCTGGAGCAGCTCAAGGACCTTGCCAGCACGCTCAAGCGCCGCTGTGGCACCGGTGGCGCCCTCAAGGATGGCGTCATCGAGATCCAGGGCGATCACGTCGAGCTGTTGCTCGCCGAGCTGCTCAAGCAGGGCTACAAGGCGAAGAAATCCGGCGGCTGAAGCGGCCGGCAGGAATTTTCGCCAGGTGCTTTCTAAACTCGTTTCCGTTGGCAGGGTCTACCCACCGAAGACGGACGAATCGTCATTTTCAGCTTCTACACTGCGCCCGCACCCACTGCGAGGCAGTGTCCTGACTTATCTATAGGGGACTTGAATGTCCGTACGACGCACACGCAAAGACGATGGCAGCCAATGGACCGTGGCCGACAGCCGCAGTGTTTACGGTATCCGCCATTGGGGCGCGGGTTATTTCGCGATCAATGAAGCCGGGCGTGTCGAAGTGCGCCCCAACGGCCCCGACAGCGCGCCGATCGACCTCTTCGAGCAGGTCGACGAGCTGCGCCAGAGCGGCCTGTCGCTGCCATTGCTGGTGCGCTTCCCGGACATTCTGCAGGACCGCGTGCGTCAGTTGACCGGTGCTTTCGACGCCAACATCGCGCGCCTGGAATACCAGAGCCAGTACACCGCCCTGTACCCGATCAAGGTCAACCAGCAGGAAGCGGTGGTCGAGAACATCATCGCCACGCAAAACGTCTCCATCGGCCTTGAGGCCGGCTCCAAGCCCGAGCTGCTGGCCGTGCTGGCGCTGGCGCCCAAGGGCGGCACCATCGTCTGCAACGGTTACAAGGACCGCGAGTTCATTCGCCTGGCGCTGATGGGGCAGAAACTCGGCCACAACGTGTTCATCGTCATCGAGAAGGAATCCGAGGTCGCCCTGGTGATCGAGGAAGCCGCCGAGCTCAAGGTCAAGCCGCAGGTCGGCCTGCGCGTGCGCCTGTCGTCGCTGGCTTCGAGCAAGTGGGCCGACACCGGGGGCGAGAAGTCCAAGTTCGGTCTGTCGGCGGCCCAGTTGCTGTCGGTGGTCAGCCGCTTCCGTGATGCCGGCCTCGACCAGGGTATCCGCCTGCTGCACTTCCACATGGGTTCGCAGATCGCCAACCTGGCCGACTACCAGCACGGTTTCAAGGAAGCCATCCGGTATTACGGCGAGCTGCGCGGCCTGGGGCTGCCGGTCGATCACATCGACGTCGGGGGCGGTCTGGGCGTCGACTATGACGGTACCCACTCGCGCAATGCCAGCTCGATCAACTACGACATGGACGACTATGCCGGCGTGGTGGTGGGGATGCTCAAGGAGTTCTGCGATGCGCAGGGCCTGCCGCACCCGCACATCTTCTCCGAGAGCGGCCGCTCGCTGACCGCGCACCACGCCATGCTGGTGATCCAGGTCACCGACGTCGAGAGCCACAACGACGAAGTGCCGACCATCGAGAACAAGGAAGCGCTGCCCGAGACCGTGCAGTGGCTGGCCGACCTGCTCGGCCCGACCGACATCGAGATGGTCACCGAGACCTACTGGCGCGCCACCCACTACATGGGTGACGTGGCCGCGCAGTATGCCGACGGCAAGATCAGCCTGTCGGAGAAGGCCCTGGCCGAGCAGTGCTACTTCGCTGTGTGCCGCCGCCTGCACAACTCGCTCAAGGCTCGCCAGCGCTCGCATCGCCAGGTGCTGGACGAACTCAACGACAAGCTGGCCGACAAGTACATCTGCAACTTCTCGGTGTTCCAGAGCCTGCCCGACACCTGGGCCATCGGCCAGGTGCTGCCGATCATCCCGCTGCATCGCCTGGACGAAGAACCGCTGCGCCGTGCGGTGCTGCAGGACCTGACCTGCGACTCGGACGGCAAGATCAACCAGTACGTCGACGAGCAGAGCATCGAGACCAGCATGCCGGTGCATTCGGTACGTGAAGGCGAGGACTACCTGCTGGGCGTGTTCCTGGTCGGCGCCTACCAGGAGATCCTCGGCGACATGCACAACCTGTTCGGCGACACCGACTCGGTGAACATCTACCAGAATGCCGATGGCAGCGTGTATCACGCCGGCATCGAGACCCACGACACCATCGAGGACATGCTGCGCTACGTGCACCTGTCGCCGGAGGAGTTGATGACCCACTACCGCGACAAGGTCGCCAGCGCCAAGATCAGCGCCCGCGAACGCACCCAGTTCCTGGATGCGCTGCGTCTGGGCCTGACCCGCTCTTCGTACCTGTCGTCGTGATCGGCGGGCCGCTCCTGCAAGATTTGCAGGAGCGGCCCTGCTTCAACCGATCCATGCTCCCCGCTGTTGCAACCTCCACCCCACCCACCCCAGCGTCACCGCGCGCAATCCCATGAATCCGAGAAACGCCAGCCACAGTCCATGGTTGCCGAATCCTCGCAGGGCGAACGCCAGCGGCAACGCGATCGCCACCGATACCAGCATCGCGTTGCGCATTTCCCGGGCGCGCGTCGCGCCGATGAACAGGCCATCCAGCAGATAGCTCCACACCGCGACCAATGGCAGCAGCGCCAGGTATGGCAGGTAGGGATAGGCCGCGTCACGCACGCTTTGAATGTCGGTCTGCAGGTCGATGAACAGGTGCCCGCCCAGCAGGAACAGTCCGGCAAAGACCAGGCTGACGATCAGCGACCAGCCACAGGCCACCACCAGCGACCGCCGCAGGGTATCGCGCTGCCGTGCGCCGATGGCATGCCCGCACAGGGCCTCCACCGCATGCGCCAGGCCATCCAGGGCGTAGGCCGTCAGCAGCAGGCCGTTGAGCAGCAGCGCATTGGCCGCCACTGTCGCCTCGCCCAGGCGTGCGCCCTGCACGGTAATCAGCAGGAACACCAGTTGCAGTGCGAGGCTGCGCAGAAAGATATCGCGGTTGACCGACAACAGTGGCCGCCAGGCCTGCCAGCGCTTCAGCGCAGCCCAGGCAATGCGCCCCGGATAGGCTCGCAGTGCCGGACGGGTCAGGGCCAGGCCTAGCAGGGCCGCGCTCCACTCGGCGATCACCGAGGCCCGCGCCGAGCCGATCACGCCCCAGTCCAGCCCCAGCACGAACCACAGGTTGAGGGCGATGTTCAGCAGGTTGGTGGTCAGCAGGATCGCCAGCGGCGCCCGTGCATTCTGGGTACCGAGGAACCAGCCGACCAGGGCGTAGGTGGCCAGCGCTGCCGGCAGCCCGAGCAGACGGGTATGGAAGAAGTCTTCGGTGGCGCTGTGCAGTGCTTCACCGGGTTGCATCATGTGCAGCGCGAACTGGCTGAACGGCAGGGCGAGCAGACCGATCAGCGCGGCGAAGGCCAGCGCCAGCAGCAACCCCTGTACCAGCACCTGGCGCAGCGCGGCACCGTCGGCACGCCCGGCCGCCTGGGCGGCGAAGCCGGTCGAACCCATGCGCAGGAAACCCATCAGCCCGACCATGAAAGTGAACAGCGTCGCGCCCACCGCAACCGCGCCGAGCTGGTGGGCGTGCGGCAGGTGACCGATGACCGTGCTGTCGACCAGAGCCACCAGCGGCACCGAGATATTGGAGAGGATCATCGGTGCGGCCAGGGCCCAGACCTTGCGGTGGGTGAGGAGGTGGTGCCAGTCGGCGAGCAGTGAGGGCATGCGGGTGAGCTTATCCTGTGGAGCGGGCTTGCCCGCGAGGGGGCGCACGGCGGCCCCGGTTTTCGGCTGGCGGCCATTGTAGCGGCCAGGCAACCAATCCGTGCGAACGCGGTCTCATTTGCCAGCCCATCGCAGGTTGCCTGGCTGACGATGCGCTATAGTTTCTGCCCTCACCACCCTGCTGCCGAAGAGTCTTCTCTCCCATGCTCAACAAAGGATTGTTGCTGGCCTGCGCGCTGGCCCTGCTCAGTGCCTGTGATTCCTCCTCCAAGGACACCCCTGCGCCGGCTGAAAAGCCCGCAGCCAGCGCGCCTGCCGAAGCCAGGCCGGCCAAGCGCGAGGACCCGGCAGCGCTCGCCAAGCGTTATGCGGGCCGCGAGCTCACAGTGCTGGATGTCTCCGAGGTGCAACTGGACGGCGCCAGCACCCTTTCGGTGAGCGTTTCCGCACCGCTGGACGCCAATCAGGACTTCGCCTCCAGGCTGCACCTGGTGGACACGGTCAGGGGCAAGGTCGATGGTGCCTGGGAGCTCTCCGACAATCAGATGGAGCTGCGTCTGCGCCATTTGGAGCCGCAACGCAAGATGGTCCTGACCATCGACAAGGGCCTGCTCTCGGTCAACGGCAACAGCCTGCAGGCCGAGTCGGTCAGCCGCTTCGAAACCCGCGACATGCAGCCAACCATCGGCTTCGCCAGCCGCGGTTCGCTGTTGCCCACCCGCCTGGCCGAAGGCCTGCCGGTGATCGCGCTGAACGTCGACAAGGTCGATGTCGAGTTCTTCCGGGTCAAACCGGAAATGCTCTCGAGCTTCCTGGTCAACTGGGGCCGCAACAGCAGCCTGTATTACTACCAGTCCAAGGAAACCCTGGACATGGCCGACCTGGTCTACAGCGGCCGCTTCGACCTCAACCCGGCACGCAACACCCGCGAGACCGTGCTGCTGCCGATCGCCGGGATCAAGCCGCTGCAGGAACCGGGGGTGTACCTGGCGGTGATGCGCGCCTCGGGCACCTACGATTATTCGCAGCCGGCGACCCTGTTCACCCTCAGCGACATCGGCGTGTCCGCGCACCGCTACCGCGACCGCCTCGACGTGTTCGCCCAGGCCCTCGAGGGCGGCAAGGCGCTGAGCGACGTCACACTCGAGCTGCACGATGACAAGGGCAAGCTGCTGGCCCAGGCCAAGACCGACGGCAAGGGCCACGCCGAGCTGCCGATCACGGCCAAGGCCGACACCCTGATCGCCACCCAGGGCGTGCACACCACGCTGCTGCGCCTGAACACTGCGGCACTTGATCTCGCCGAATTCGACATCACCGGCCCCCAGGCCAACCCGCTGCAGTTCTTCATCTTCGGTCCGCGCGACCTGTATCGCCCGGGTGAGACCGTACTGCTCAACGGCCTGCTGCGCGACCAGGACGGCAAACCGGTCAAGGCCCAGCCGGTGACGGTCGAAGTGCGTCGCCCCGATGAGCAGGTCAGTCGCAAGTTCGTCTGGGAAGCCGACCAGAACGGCCTGTTCCAGTACCAGCTGCAACTGGCCACTGAAGCGCCGACCGGGCGCTGGCAACTGTTGCTCGATCTGGGCGGCGGCCGCAAGCAGGTCTACGAATTCCTCGTCGAGGATTTCCTGCCCGAGCGCCTGGCCCTGGAGCTCAAGGGCAGCAAGGCACCGCTGCGCCCTGAGGAAACCGCGCGTATCCAGGTCAATGGTCGCTATCTCTATGGCGCGCCTGCCGCCGGCAACCGGCTGAGCGGCCAGGCCTACGTCCGCCCGCTGCGTGAAGCCGTACCGGCGCTGCCGGGTTATCAGTTCGGCTCGGTCACCGAGAGCGAACTGACCCAGGACCTGGAGCTCGATGAAGTCACCCTCGACCAGGCCGGCAAGGCCACCGTCGATATCGAGAGTCGCTGGGCCGAGGCCCGCTCGCCGCTGCAATTGACCGTGCAGGCCAGCCTGCAGGAGTCCGGTGGCAGGCCGATCACCCGTCGCCTGGAACAGCCGATCTGGCCGGCCGATCGCCTGCCGGGCCTGCGTGGCCTGTTCGACGGCGAAGAAACCGACAGCGATGCCCCGGTGCAATTCGAAGTGCTGGTCGCCGACCGTGACGGCAACAAGCTCGCCGCCGACGACCTCAAGGTGCGACTGATCCGCGAGCGTCGCGACTACTACTGGAACTACTCGCAGAGCGATGGCTGGAGCTACAACTACAACGAGAAATTCCTCACCCAGAGCGAGGAAACCGTCAGCGTCAAGGCCGGCTCCACCGCCAAGCTGACCTTCCCGGTGGAGTGGGGCCCTTATCGCGTCGAGGTCGAGGATCCCGAAACCGGGCTGGTGTCCAGCGAGCGCTTCTGGGCCGGTTACCGCGCCCAGGACAACGCCGAAGGCGGCGCGGTGCGCCCTGATCAGGTCAAGCTGGCGCTGGACAAACCCGCCTATGTCGACGGCGCCACCGCCAAGATCACGGTCACGCCACCTGCTGCCGGCAGCGGCTACCTGATGATCGAATCCAGCGACGGGCCGCTGTGGTGGCAGGAGATCGATGTCCCCGCCGAAGGCAAGACCTTCGAAGTCGAGCTGGACAAGAAGTGGGCACGCCACGACCTCTATATCAGTGCCCTGGTGATCCGTCCGGGCGAGCGCAAGGTCAATGCCACGCCCAAGCGTGCCGTCGGTGTGCTGCACCTGCCGCTGGAGCGCACCGAGCGCAAGCTGGCGGTCAGCCTGCAGGCGCCGGAAAAGATGCGACCCAAGCAGCCGCTGACCGTGAAGTTCAAGGCCGTCAACGCCGATGGCAGCGTACCGAAGCAGGTGCATGTGCTGTTGTCTGCAGTGGATGTGGGCATCCTCAACATCACCGACTTCAAGACCCCCGACCCCTTCGCCAGCCTGTTCGGGCGCAAGGCCTATGGCGCCGACCAGCTGGACATCTACGGCCAACTGATCGAAGCCGGCCAGGGCCGCCTGGCGAGCCTGGCTTTCGGCGGTGATGCGGCCATGGCCAAGGGCGGCAAGCGCCCGAACACCACGGTTACCATCGTCGCCCAGCAGAGCCTGCCGGTGATGCTCGACGAGAAGGGCGAAGGGCAGGCCACGGTCGATATCCCCGACTTCAACGGCGAGCTGCGCCTGATGGCGCAGGCCTGGACCGATGAGCACTTCGGCATGGCCGAAGGCAAGACGGTCGTAGCGGCACCGCTGATCGCCGAGCTGTCGGCACCGCGCTTCCTCGCCGGTGGCGACCAGACCCGCCTGGCGCTGGACCTGGCCAACCTGTCCGGTCGTGCCCAGCAGCTCAACGTGCAGGTCACCACCGATGGGCAACTCGACCTCGCCGGGGCCGCCCAGCAGAACATCAACCTCGCCGAAGGTCAGCGCACCACGCTGATGATTCCGGTCCAGGCCCGTGGCGGGCTGGGGCAGGGCAAGGTGCATGTACGGGTCGATGGCCTGCAACTGCCGGGTGAAACCGCCACCGGCTTCGAGCGCGAGTGGACCCTGGGTGTGCGTCCGGCCTATCCGGCGATGCTCAAGCACTACCGCGTGGCCCTGAAGGACCAGCCCTGGACCCTGCCAGAGAACGAACTGGCCGAGTTCGAACCGGCTGGCCTTGAAGCCAGCCTGGCCCTGTCGAGCCGCCCACCGCTGAACCTGGCGGAGCAGATCCGCGCCCTGGAAGCCTATCCCTACGGCTGCCTCGAGCAGACCACCAGCGGCCTGTATCCCTCGCTCTACGCGGACGCCGACAGCCTCAAGCGCCTGGGCATCAAGGGCGAACCGGCCGATGTGCGCAAGCGCAAGATCGAGATGGGCATCGAGCACCTGCTGGGCATGCAGCGCTACAACGGCAGCTTCGGCCTGTGGAGTTCGGACAGCGAGGAAGAGTACTGGCTGACCGCCTACGTCACCGACTTCCTCCTGCGAGCCCGCGAGCAGGGCTATGGCGTGCCGGCCGAAGCCTTGAAGAAGGCCAACGAGCGCCTGCTGCGTTACCTGCAGGAACGCAACCTGATCGAGGTCGACTACAGCCAGGACGCCGAACACACCCGCTTTGCCGTGCAGGCCTACGCCGGCCTTGTGCTCGCCCGCAACCAGCAGGCGCCGCTGGGTGCGTTGCGCAGTCTGTTCGAACGCCGCAGCGACGCCCGCTCCGGCCTGCCGCTGGTGCAACTGGCGGTGGCGCTGGACAAGATGGGCGACAAGCCCCGTTCGCAGGAGGCGTTGCAGGCAGGTCTGGCCATCGGTCGCGGCAAGGGCTGGCTGGCCGACTACGGCAGCGCCGTGCGTGACCAGGCGCTGATCCTGGCGCTGTTGCAGGAGAACAACCTGGCCAGCAACCAGGTCGATCAACGGCTGTTCGCGCTGTCGGATGAACTGGCTTCCAACCGCTGGCTGTCGACCCAGGAACGCAATGCGCTGTTCCTCGCAGGTCGTGGTCTGCTCGGCAAGCCTGAAGGTCAATGGCAGGCGCGTCTGGACAGTGCCGGCGAAGTGCGTGAATTCAACAATGGCGAGTCGGGCATGAAGCTCGAAGGTCCGTTGCTGGCATCGCCCCTGAGCATCCAGAACCAGGGGAGCGAAACGCTCTACCAGCAGCTGACCTTGTCGGGCTATCCACGTCAGGCCCCTGCAGCCAGCAGTAACGGCATGGAAATCCGCCGTGAATACCTGGGTGTGAATGGCCAGCCGCTGGATCTGCGCAACTTGCGCAGCGGCGACCTGGTGCTGGTGCACCTGGCGCTCAAGGCCCAGAGCCAGGTGCCGGATGCGCTGGTGGTCGACCTGCTGCCGGCGGGCCTGGAGCTGGAAAACCAGAACCTGGCCCAGAGCGCTGCCAGCCTCGACAACGCCAGCAGCGCGGTCAAGCAGTGGCGCGAGTCGATGCAGAACGCCAGCGTGGTGCACCAGGAGTACCGCGATGACCGTTACGTGGCCGCACTCAAGCTCGACGGCTACGGCACCACGCACCTGTTGTACCTGGCCCGCGCGGTGACGCCGGGCAGCTATCGCATTCCGCCGCCGCAAATGGAGTCGATGTACCGGCCGAACCTGCAGGCCGTGGGCGATAGCCAGGGCGAGATGGTGGTGCGCGGGCGTTGATGCGACTGAGGGAGCGGGTGGACCCGCTCCCTCAGGTTCATGGATGGCGGCCTCTGGCTCAGTGAATGATCCAGCTCAACACCCACAAGCCCAGCACCAGCCAGATGATCCCCATCACGATCGACGCCCGCATGAACGCCCGGATCGCCGAGTACAGCAGCATCAGCCCGACGATCAGGGCGAGGATGCTGACCAGCGAGGTGTCCATGCCCAAGGTGCGGGCCAGACCGTCGATGAAATTGCTGCCGGCATTGGCCAGCAGATTGAACAGGCCGCTCATGATGTCGACGATGAACTTGATCACCGCGCCCAGCGCCTGGCCCAACCACTCGAAAAACCCTTCTACATGCATAGCTGCTTCCTGATGATCATCCCAAGCCTTTGGCCATCGTCCGGTGGGGTCGGTTCCCGATGCCAGGCGCAAGCATAGTCCGCCCGCGCACGCGCGGTGCACGGATCCTGCGCGGCGTCGGTATCAGCGTCGTGCTGGGCATCGTCCTGCTGTGGCTGGCCGACCGCCTGTGGCCGTTGCCGATGCCGGGTGACGACCTGGCGCGGGTGGTGCTCGCCGAAGATGGCACGCCTCTGTGGCGCTTCGCCGATGCCGACGGGGTATGGCGTTATCCGGTCAGCCCGGACGAAGTGTCGCCGCTGTACCTGGAGGCGCTGCTCACCTACGAAGACCGCTGGTTCTACGACCATCCGGGCGTCAACCCACTGGCCCTGGCGCGGGCGGCCTGGCTGAACCTGCGTGGCGGGCGCGTGGTATCTGGCGGCAGTACGCTGTCGATGCAGGTGGCGCGCCTGCTCGATCCCCACGACCGTACCCTGGCCGGCAAGCTGCGCCAGCTGTGGCGTACCGCGCAGCTTGAATGGCACCTGTCCAAGCGCGAGATCCTGCAGATCTACCTCGATCGTGCGCCCTTCGGCGGCACCCTGCAGGGCGTCGCCGCCGCCAGTTGGGCCTACCTGGGCAAATCACCCAAGCACCTCACGCCCGCCGAAGCGGCGTTGCTGGCGGTACTGCCGCAGGCGCCCAGCCGCCTGCGTCCGGACCGTCACCCCGAGCGCGCGCAGCGGGCGCGCGACAAGGTGCTGCAGCGCCTGGCCGACTACCGGGTATGGCCCGAGCAGCGCATTGCCGAGGCGCGCGAAGAACCACTGCTGCTCGCCCCGCGTCAGGAGCCGGCGCTGGCGCCTTTGCTGGCGCGGCGCCTGAATACGGCGGACAGCCCGCCGCTGATCCGCACCACCCTCGATGCCTCGCTGCAACGCCGTCTCGAAGACTTGCTGCTCGGTTGGCGCGCGCGCCTGCCCGAACGCACCTCGGCGGCGATCCTGGTGGTCGAGGCGCAGAGCATGGCAGTGCGTGCCTACCTGGGCTCTATCGACCTGGGGGACGAGCGCCGTTTTGGCCATGTCGACATGGTGCATGCGTTGCGCTCGCCCGGCTCGACGCTCAAGCCGTTTCTCTACGGCATGGCCATGGACGACGGGTTGATCCACTCCGAGTCGTTGCTGCAGGACGTGCCACGGCGCTATGGCGACTATCGCCCCGGCAATTTCTCGATGGGCTTCAGCGGCCCGGTAGCGGCCAGCTCGGCGCTGGCACTGTCGCTCAACCTGCCTGCCGTGCAGTTGCTCGAGGCCTACGGCCCCAAGCGCTTCGCCGCGCAGATGCGCAGCGGTGGCGTACCGCTGACTCTGCCGCCGCTGGCCGAACCGAACCTGTCACTGATTCTCGGCGGGGCGGGCAGCCGCCTGGAGGACCTGGTCGGTGGCTATGCTGCGCTGGCGCGCGAGGGCAAGAGTGCCAAGGTGCGCCTGCAGCCCCAGGATCCTTTGCTGGAGCGTCGACTGCTGTCGCCGGGTTCGGCGTGGATCGTGCGCCGTATCCTCAGTGGCCAGGCCCGACCTGACCGCGACCCTCATGCCGAGCTGGTGCAGCGTCCGCAACTGGCCTGGAAGACCGGTACCAGCTATGGCTTTCGTGATGCCTGGTCGGTCGGGGTCGGGCCGCGCTACCTGATCGGTGTGTGGATCGGCCGCCCCGATGGCACCCCGGTGCCGGGGCAGTTCGGCCTGGCCTCGGCGGCGCCGTTGATGCTGCAGGTGCACGACCTGCTGAGCAACCGCGACAGCCAGCGCGGGATCACCGTGCCGGTGGAGAACGTACCGGGCAGCGTTGGCGTGGCGGCGATCTGCTGGCCGCTGGGCCAGCCCTTGAATCGCCAGGACCCGCAGTGCCGCCGCCAGCGGTTCGCCTGGACCCTCGACGGCACCACACCTCCCACCTTGCAGGCTGCCGACCAGCCACTGGGCCTGGGCCTGCGCGAGACGGTGTGGGTCAATGATCGAGGCTTGCGGGTCGATGCCAGTTGCCCGGGGGCCAAGGCGCAGGCGGTTGCACTCTGGCCGGCGCCTCTGGAGCCGTGGCTGCCACGCGTGGAGCGGCGCAGTGCCCGGCTGCCGGCGGTCGATCCAGCCTGTCCACCGCAGGTTTCGCCCAGCGCACCGCCGCTGTCGATCGTCGGTGTGCGTGCGGGCGACAACCTGCGCCGACCGCTGACCAGTCACGAAGCCTTGCAGTTGCACGTGTCGGCATTGGGCGGGTCAGGGCGGCGCTGGTGGTTCCTCAATGGCCAGCCGCTGGGTGAAACCGAAGGCCAGGACAGCCTGCTGGTGCGCTTCGACCAGGCCGGGCGCATCGAGTTGAGCGCGCTGGATGAAAGCGGCGAGACGGCGCGGGTGGAGTTCCAGGTCGCGCAGTAGCTGCAGCCCTTGGTGCGGCCGCAGGCCGCCACTCCCAGGATCGTCGTGTACTAATGACATGGTATTAATGCTTGCGTACAGCCTCGCGTGTGCCCGCTCCAACCCCCTGAATCCACTGGCTTTTCAAAAAGCCTCGGCATCTCATCCGACCGTACTAATACCAACTTACGACCTACCGCCACCGAACGCCCGGCGCTTCACTGCTGACTGAAGGCATAACGGTGGCCAGCCTGGACACCGCGCTTATCCAACAACAAAGCAGTGCAGGAGTCGTCCATGAAAACTCAGGTGTGGATGAAAGCGAGTACGGCATTGGCGCTGGTCCTGGCCCTGGGGCTTGCGGGGTGCAGCAGCGGCGGCGGTGGTCATCACAGTGAGGTCGACGGCTCGTCCGCCGAAGGCGGCGCAGGTGCAGGCGGTGGCTCCGACGGATCGGGTGGCGCTGGTGGCGAGGGCGGCGGTACGGCGGGCGGGGGCAATGGCTCTGGCTCGGGCGGTGATGGCGGCGGCATGGCCGGTGGTGGAAATGGCGGCGGCACTGGCGGCGGTACAGGTGGCGGCGGCACCAACCCTGGCAACGGCGGTGGCACGCCGGGTGGTGGCGATGGCGGTACGGGGGGGGGCAACACACCTACGCCGCTGGTCACCGGCCAGGTCGTCGGTCAGGTCGGCAATACCGTCTCCGGTCTGGGCGACGGTGTCAGCAACCTGGGCCAGGTGATCGGCTCGCTGCCTGTGGCTGGCAATACGTCGCTGACTGGCGGCGTCGGTTCGCTGGTGTCGTCCACGGGTGATGCCGTGAGCACTGTCGGTTCCGGCCTGGGCGAAGGGCTTGGGCAACTGGGCACCGGCAACAATGCAGTCGGCACCACGCTGGGCGTGGTGGGCGCGGCCACGGCGAATCTTGGGACCGGCGTGTCGGGCCTGGGCCAGGGTGTCCAGGGCCTGGCGACGAACTCGCCAGTCGAGCAGATTCCATTGGTCAATCAGGTGGTGGCCGGTGCAGGGCAGGGCGTCGACCGGGTCGGCCAGGCGGTCACCATGCTGGGCAACACCTTGACCCCCGTCGGCACCAGCGGGCCGCTGGCAGGCGCTACGCAAGGGGTGAGCAATGCACTTGTGCCGGTGGTATCGCTGGTGGAAAACACCACTGCCAACGTCACCCGGCAGACCGGGCTCGCCGGGCCGCTGAACCAGACGCTCAATCAGGTCGGCGGTGCGCTCGACCAGGCCGGGCAGCAGGTCGCAGGCGCCGGTAACGGCAATCCCTTGACTGCCACCCTCGGGCAGGCGGTGAGCAACGTCGGTAGCACCGTCAGCACCACCAGCGGGCTGGCGCCAACCACCGGTGGTGCGCGCACTGGCTTGCTGGAAACGGTCGGCGGCGTAGTTGCCGGTGCTGGCAGCGGACTGGCTGCAGGCACGGGCAACCCGGCGGTGGCGTCGGTGGGTGGCAGCACGGGCCAGGTTGGCAATACCGTCGCCTCGCTGGGCACGGTGCTCGGTGGCAATGGCGTTACCAACACCGCAGCCGGCGCTCCTGTCGCGGCGCTGACGCAGCAGGTCGGGGCCGGGGTGACGCCAGTCGTCAGTGGCGTGGCCAGTGTCACCCAGCAGGTAGGTGCTGCGACGGGTGTCGGTGCGCCAGTGGCCGGGCTGCTCAACCAGGTGGGTGGCGCAGTGGCCAGTGCCGGCACCCAGCTGGGCGCGGCGACCGGCAACCCGGTGGTCAGCCAGGTCGGCGCTACAGTGAATGCCGTGGGCGGCACGGTGGGCCAGGCCGGGACGCTGGTCAACGGCGGTGCCGGACAGGGTGGCGGGCTCGGCGGTGTACTGGGTGGCGTGACCGGTGCTCTGGGCGGCACGCAACGCTGACACAGGCGCTGACAAGGATGCGTTCGGCGCATCCTTGTCAGCGACCGGTTAGACGAGCGCGAGACCTGCACCTACGCTTGCACTGACAAGGGCGTCCACTGCGGGCGTGCCTGGTGCCACGGGATCATGGAGTGTCCGAATGCGTCCACTGCTGGTGACGATGCTGGCGTTGTCCTGGGCCTGTGTGGCCCGCGCCGAACCCCTCCCGAGTTTCCTCAACAGCAACGAAACCGAACGCCGCCTGCCCACGCCCAACTTGCCGGTAGACGCCTACCGTCCGGCCAGGCCGGGTCTGAGCGTCCCGCCTCCGGCGACGCCCCAGCAGGCACCGCTGCAGATGAACACCCAGGTCACGGTACGCAAGGTCCGTTTCGAGGGTGGCACCGTCTACCCGCTGGCCGATCTGCGTGATCACTACCAACCGCTGCTCAACCGCAGCGTGACCCTGGCCGAACTGATCGACGTGACCCGCCGCCTGACCCAGCGTTATCAGCAGGACGGCTACCTGCTTTCGTACGCCTATCTTCCACCGCAGGATTTCGCAGACGGCCGAGTGCGCGTGGTGCTGGTCGAGGGCTACATCCGCGACTACGAAGTGCAGGGGGATATCGGCGCTGCGGCGGCCTATGTCGAGCGCCTGGTGAACAAGCTCAAGGCCGAACGGCCCCTGACCCGCAAGACCTTCGAGCGCTACACCAGCCTGATCAGCCGGGTTCCCGGCGTCACCTTCCAGGCCCAGGTCCCGCCACCGGGCACCACTGACGGCGCCACGCGCCTGATCGCCCAGGCGTCGCGCAAGCCCTTCACCACCACGCTCAACCTCAGCGACGGCAATCGCGACGACCTGCAGGCGCTGCTCGGCGCCAGCAGCAATGCGCAGACCCGCTTCGCCGAGCAGCTGAGCGCCAGCGTGCTGGTGCCGCCGGGAGAGGACAAGGAACACTACTATCGCCTCGACTACAGCCAGTTCCTCGACGACGAGGGCACCCAGCTGCTGCTGTCGGCCTCGCGCTATCGCAGCGATCCCAAGGCGCGCATCCGCCTGGACAACGGCATCGACCTGACCCAGCACCGGGAGAACGAGCGCTACTCGATCGGCCTCAGCCAAGCGCTGATCGCGTCGCCCACCGAGTGGCTGGACGTGGTCGGGCGCTTCTACGCCGTCAACGACCAGATCGACTACCGGGTGGTGGGTTTCCCGCTGAAGCTCGACAGCCGCACCGATATCCGCGCGCTGTCGTTCGAAGGCGACTGGCGCAAGGCCGAGGCCAGGCGCCTGCGCATCCTCAGTGCCGGGGTCTACCAGGGCCTCGACCATTTCGGCGCACGTACCAACGCAGGCTATGACCTGGACTTTCTGCGTCTGCGCCTGTCCGGGGTGCAGAGCGACAACTTCCTCGAGCACTGGCAGGGGGTGATGTCGGCCGCCGGCTACTGGAGCAACGACAGCCTGCCGGACAGCGAGCGGGCGGTGTTCGGTGGGCAGAATTTCGGTCGTGGCTACCCTAGCGACCAGGCCTCCGGCGACAAGGGCTGGGGCCTGGCCTACGAGCTGAACTACAGCTTCCAGCGCGACGGCCAGTGGCTCAAGGTCCTGCAGCCTTATGTGGTGCTCGATGCCGCACGCGCCTGGTTCAACGAGCTGGAGGTGCAGAAGGCGAAGATGTCGTCGGCCGCACTGGGGCTGCGCTTTGGCGATGCGCGGTATTACAACATCGCGCTGGAAGTGGCCAAGCCGATGTCGGACATCGCCCTGGACAGCTTGAACCGGCGACCGAGGTTCACGGTGAGTTTCAGTTATCAGTTGTAGAGAGGGTCGCCAGCGCTACCCCATGTGGTAGCGCCTACCCCCTCACCACCTGCATCACCGGCTTGGGAAACAGGTTGTCGAGCGTCTCCAGCAAGCGTGCGTGATAGATCGGTTTGCGGAACAGGTCGAGGACATGCAGGCGCAGGAGGTCGCTGACGTCGTCCATGTCGGCATGGCCGGACATGACGATCACGGGCAGGTGCTGGCGGGCGGTGTGGTCGCGCAGGCGCTTGATCAGGCCGATGCCGCTTTCTTCGGGCATGCGCAGGTCGGTGATCACCAGCGCCACGTCGGGGTGCTGGGTGAGTTGGTGCAGTGCGGCCCTCACCGAGGTTGCGGTGTGGCACCTGAAGCCTTCGTTTTCCAGCAGCTCAGCCAGTTCCAGCAGTGCCTCTTCCTCGTCGTCCACCAAGAGAATCTGCTGGCGCGAGGAAGAGTTCGGCATGCTGGGCTCCTGTTTGCCTGGCGGACTGCAGCGGGGGGAACCCCAGGATCACAACGCCCCCGAGATGGAGTTGAACATCGCGGTGATCTTGCCGGAGATCGTCGGCACGAACGGTACCAGTACCACCGCGACCATCGCTGCGATCAACGCGTATTCGATACCCGAGGCACCGTCCTTGCGGGTGATGAAGTTCTTGCAGTGCAGAAGGATCTTTTGCAGTTGCATGGCCCAGCTCCTTGCGCCGATGGCGCGGGTGTGAGGACGTGGCGAAGTAACGTCCAATTGCCATCATAGGATTGCCAAGCTGGCAGCACCTGCAAATGTAAAAAAGCATTACACCTAAAGTAGGGGCATTTGGACTTAACCATAACCTATTGTTTTTAAATGAGATTATTGGGTGTCCGAAAAAATCCCGTTGTGGCTCATGGCGAATGGTGAGGGTTGCGCTACCGTCCAATAGCGAAATAGTTACCTTTTGCCATCATGGCAATAGCGCAGGGAGGCCCAGATGAGCAGTCGCACGACCATGGTCCTGGCTGTCCTGTTTCTGTTTGCCGCCGTGCTGGCTGGCTATTGGGGCCTGGTACTGAGTCGACCGGTTGCAGCCCCGCCGGTTCCCGCTGCTGCGCCAACCGAGTCGCCCACCGAGGTGGTGGCTGTGCCTGCCCCGCCCCCCGAACCCGCCCGCTCTGCCATCGTCGTGCTGCGCCAGGCGCTGCCGGCCAATACCCCGGTCACCGAGGACGATTTGCTGCTCGAGCGTCTGCAGGTCGTGCCAGCAGGTGCCTTCCAACGCTTCGACCAGGTGGTCGGGCGCACCAGCGCGCGCGCCTTGCCGGCCGGCAGCTGGCTGGAGGAGTCGAGTTTCCAGGCGGGCGGGCCACTGGCGCGGATGATCCGCGAGCACGAGCGCGCGGTGGCCGTGGGGGTGGACGATGTGATTGGTGCTGCCGGGCAACTTCAGCCGGGGGACTATGTAGACGTGCTGCTGTTCCTGCGCGAAGAAAACAGCAACCCGCAGGCGTCGGCCCAGGTGGTGGTGCCGGCGCTGCGGGTGCTCAGCGTCGGGGAACAGATGGGCCTGGCCAATGATGGCCGGCCGGCGCAGACCGCCGAGCAGGAGCAGGCCCGGCGTGACCGGCAGGGTAGCCAGGGCAGCCCCGGTTTCACCCGTACCGTGACGCTGGCGGTGCCCGAAACCCTGGCCAGCCGGCTGATGCTCGCCGCCCAGGCCGGCACCCTGCGCCTGGCCGTGCGCAGCGCCGATGAGCAGCGCCTGGCCCGCTACTGGGCCGATGCGCAAGCCCGACCGCAGGTGGAGAGCGCCGGACGCGAGCTCTATCGCTTCAGTCAATTGTCCCAGGCGCCGGTGGCCAGCGCCGCTGTCAGCAGCGCCGCACCCGGCATGCAGATCATTCGAGGGGCGAAGGCCGCCGATTCCGACAACACCCCCTGACCGAGCAAGGATGCAGCGATGCGACGTTCCGAGCGTAGTGTTTACCATGCGTGCTGTGCCGTGCTGCTGGGGGCGCTGGCGCCCCAGGCCCAGGCGGCGGTCAAGGGCTGCGAGGCCTTTGGCCAGTTGCCCTCGGTGATCGAGATGGACCAGGGCCTGCAGCAGGAATTGCGCCTGCCGCTGGCCATCAGCCGGGTGGCGGTCGGCGAACCCAAGGTGGCCGATGTGCAGGCCAGCGGTGACCGCGCGGTGCTGCTGACGGCCGTCGGCCCGGGCAACACCACGCTGATGCTGTGGACAGCCTGTGCCCCGGCACCGCACCGGGCCATGCTGTTCGTCAAGGGCCGCGCCACTGCCGACATGGCCGAAGCCAGCCTGCTGCCATCCCAGGACGCGCAACTGCCCAGCCAGGTGCAGGCCGATATCCGCTTCGTCGAGGTCCGTCGCAGCAAGTACAAGGAGGCCGGTGCGCGACTGTTCTTCAAGGGGTCGAACAACAGCCTGTTTGGCTCGCCGGGTACGGTACCCAACACCACGGTGCGCCCCGACTACGTGCCAGGGGTGCAGACTGGCACCACCACCAACTCGGTTAACTATGCTGACGTGCGTCCCGGTATCCCGCTCGACAATGGCGTCTTCAACATCGTCTGGGGCGGCGGCAGCAGCAAGTTCCTCGCGGCGATCAACGCCTTGGAGAACAGCGGCTTCGCCTACACCCTGGCACGCCCCAGCCTCACGGTGCTGAGCGGGCTGACTGCAAGTTTCCTGGCCGGCGGCGAGATCCCGGTGCCGGTGCCGAGTTCGGGCAGTGACAACGTGTCGATCGAGTACAAGGAGTTCGGCGTGCGCCTGGCGCTGACGCCGACTGTGGTCAGCCGCGACCGCATCACCCTGAAAGTCGCTCCCGAAGTCAGCGAACTGGACTACAGCAACGGGGTGAACATCGCCGGCACCCAGGTTCCGGCGCTGAGTGTGCGGCGCACCGATACCAGCATTTCCCTGGCCGACGGCGAGAGCTTCATCATCAGCGGCCTGGTCAGCAACAACACCCGCTCTTCGGTCGACAAGCTCCCAGGGCTTGGCAACCTGCCGATCCTCGGCGCGTTCTTCCGCCAGTCGTCGCTGGTACGCGAAGAGACCGAGCTGTTGATGATCGTCACCCCACACCTGGTTCAGCCGCTGGCGGTCAATGCGCGCCTGCCGCAACTGCCGGGCGAGGCGCTGCGTACCTACGATCCCAGCTGGGGGCAGTTGTTCTTCATGGAAAACGGCAACTTCGAAGGCCACGGAGGGCTGTCACGATGAACGAGGACCTGAACCAGACCTACCTGGCCATTACCCGCAACGAAGACGACCTGCAGTGGCTGCAGGACGCCCTGGCGCCCCTGGGCCAGGTGATCGGCGCCAGCGCCGGCACGCTCGACGAGTTGCTGGCGCTGGTCGACGTGACCTTCAGCAACCTGGTGTTCATCGGCCTGGACCGCGAGCAACTGGTGGCCCAGTGCGCGCTGATCGAGGGAGTGCTAGAGGCCAAGCCGATGCTGGCGATCGTTGCGCTGGGCGATGGCATGGACAACCAGCTGGTGCTGCATGCCATGCGTGCCGGGGCCCGCGATTTCGTCGCCTATGGCTCGCGGGCCAGCGAGGTGGCCGGGTTGGTGCGCAGGCTCGGCAAGCGCCTGCCGACAGTCACCAGCAACCCCAGCCTGGGCGGTCTGACCGTGCTCTACGGTGCTCAGCGCGGTGCCGATGGTGCGCTGCTGACCACGCACCTGGCGCGGGTGGTGCAGGAGAGTGGCCAGCAGACCCTGCTGCTCGATCTCGGCCTGCCGCGTGGCGACAGCCTGGCCCTGCTCGGGCTGGAGGCTTCGTTTCATTTCGGCGATGCCCTGCGCCACCTGCGTCGGCTCGACACCACGCTGATCGACAGCGCCTTCACCCGCGACAAGGGCGGCATGCGCCTGCTGAGCTACGCCGACGACGACGAACCGCTGCGCCAGACCAGCGCCGCCGAGCTGTACATGCTGCTCAGCGCGCTGCGCCAGCACTTCCAGCACATCGTCGTCAACCTCACCGGGCATGCCGACAGCGAGGCGCTGCGCACCATCATCAGCCATTGCGACAAGCTGATCGTCTACACCGACCAGAACATCCTCGACTGCCGCCGCAACCTGGAGGTCCTCGAATCCTGGCGTGACCGGGGGATCAAGCTGGAACACGCCAGCCTGCTGGTGGACCGCTACCTGCGCAACGTGGCCCCCGATGCCGAGGCGCTTGCCAAACGCTATGGCCTGGTACTGCTCAAGATTCTGCCCGACTGCCCCGAAGTGCGCCTCAACGTGAAGAACCAGGGCTTGAGCCTGTTCGAACTGGCCCCGCGCGAAGGGCTGACCCAGGCATTGCGTGGCCTTGGCGAGCGTCTGGCGCGGCGGTCGGAAAACCTCGCTGCGCCGAGCTTCCCCTGGCTGCGTCGGCTGTGGGGTAGCAAATGAACATCGACGAACCCTTCGGTGGCCAGCGCCATGCCTCCGGCGACCCCCACGCCCTCAAGCGCGCACTGCACCGCTTCGCCATCGACGCCATCGAAGACAGCGGACGCAATCTGCTCGAAGGTGCACGCCCGGCATTGACCCAGTTCGTTCTCGAACAGGTCGGCGATTACGTCGGGCGACTGCGCCTGGCACTATCGCGGTATGAGATGGAGCGCCTGGCCGAGGAACTGGTCGACGAACTCACCGGGTTCGGCCCGCTGGAAGTGCTGCTGCGCGATGCGAGCGTGACCGAGATCCTGGTCAACGGCCCGCACCGGGTGTTCGTCGAGCGGGCCGGGCTGCTGCAGCAGACCGACCTGCGCTTCATCGACGCGCACCATGTCGAGCGCGTCATGCAGCGCATTCTCGCACCCCTCGGTCGGCGGCTGGACGAGTCTTCGCCGATGGTCGATGCACGTATGCCCGATGGCAGCCGGGTCAACGCGATCATCCCGCCGGTGGCACTGGACGGCCCGTGCCTGTCGATCCGCAAGTTCCGCCAGGACATGCTCAAGAGCGCCGACCTGCTGGCCACCCGGGCCATCGATCAACCGATCTTCGACTTCTTCGAGCGTGCCGTGGGTCGGCGCTGCAACATTCTGGTCAGCGGCGGGACCGGCACCGGCAAGACCACGTTGCTGAACATCCTCAGCCAGATGATCGCGCCGCGCGAGCGTCTGGTGACCATCGAGGATGTCGCCGAACTGCAACTGCACCATCCCCATGTGGTGCGTCTGGAAACCCGCCCGCCGAACGCCGAGGGTCACGGTGAGATCAAGGCCAGCGAACTGATCCGCAATGCCCTGCGCATGCGCCCCGACCGCATCATCCTCGGCGAGATTCGCGGTGCCGAGGTGCTCGATGTGCTGACGGCGATGAACACCGGGCATGATGGCTCGATGAGTACGGTGCATGCCAACACCGCGCAGGATGCCTTGCTGCGCCTGGAGACCCTGGTCGGCCTCAGTGGCCGGCAGATCGCCGAGAAGACCTTGCGCCAGATGATCTGCGCCGCGCTGGACGTGGTGATCCAGCTTACCCGGCTGCCTGACGGCAGGCGTTGTGTCAGCGAGGTGCTCGAGGTGGTTGGCGTGCGTGAGGATGTGTACGTGACCAACACCCTGTTCCGCCTCGATCGACGTGGCGGCGAGACCTTTCTGCGCGAGGCACCCAACCCTGCGGGCAGCAAGTTGCGCCAGGACGGTGTGCAGTGATCGGGCCGCTGCTGCTGGCGCTGGCGCCGCTGTTGCTCGGCGCGGCGTTGCTGCTGTTTCGCCTGGGGCTGTACAAGCGTGGCGAGGAACGCATCCTGCAGCGGCTCGGGCGTGCCTACCAGGTGATTCGCAGCGGCGGTGCCCGGCGCGACTGGCTCGACCCGCTGCTGCAACGCGCCGGCCTTGGCGGTGCCGAAATCCGGGTGCAGCGCTGGCTCATGCTGTGGCTCGGGCTGGTACTGGTGGCGCTGATCCTGGCCGGTGGGCTGGCGGCCCTGATGGTGCTGACGGGGTTGCCAGTGATCGGCTACCTCTACCTGAGTTGGCGCTGCCGCAGTCGCATGCGCCAGATCATCGAGCAACTGCCCGGCCTGCTGGACTACAGCGTGCGCAGCCTCAAGGCCGGACGCACCCTGAGCGACGCCGTGCTCGGCGGCATCGACGGCACCCGCGAGCCGCTGCGCTCGACCATGGGCCGCGTACGGCGCAACGTGCAAATGGGCGTGCCGCTGGAGGAGGCGGTGAGCGAGCTGGCCGAGCTCTACGGCCAGGACGAACTGCGTCTGTTCGCCCTCGGCCTGCGCATCAACCAACGCCATGGCGGCAATGCCAGCGAGTTGCTGGAGAACCTGATCAAGCTGATCCGCGAACGCGAGCAGGGCGTACGCCAGCTCAAGGCCATGACCGGCGAAACCCGCGTCACTGCCTGGGTACTCGGGGCGTTGCCACTGCTCATGGTCGGCTACTTCCTGACGGTCAACCCCAACTACCTGCTGAGCCTGTGGCGCGACAGCAACGGGCAGTTGCTCCTGTTCCTGGCGTTCACCCTCCAGGCGCTGGGCTGCCTGGTGCTGTGGCGGATGATGAGGAGCCTGTGAGATGGCCTTGTTGATCTGTGCCCTGTGCCTGTTGGCCGCCGCCACGCTGTTGGGGTTGCAGGCTGCCCGCCAGTTGCGTGCGCGTTACCTGGTCGCGCGGCGTCTGCAAGGGCGCCTGGCTCGCGAAGAGCGTCTGGGCGACCTGCTGCACTGGCTGGGCAGCAGTCCACTGGGTCAGCGTCTGCAGGACCTCGATGGTGAAACCCAGGGTCTGCTCGAACGTATCGGCTGGCGCCGCAGTCGCCAGCGTGCACTGTTCGCCGCGGTGCAGCTGGGCTTGCCGTTGCTGGGCCTGGCGCTGGCGTTGTTGTTGCAGCATGCCTTCATCGGTGCCGACGCCCTGCACTGGATGATCTTGCCGATGTGCGCCCTGGTGATCGGCTACCTCCTGCCCAAGCGTTTGCTGGCGCTGGCAGCCACCCGCCGCCAGCAGCGCATTGCCCAGGAGATCAGCCTGATGATTCCGCTGCTGCGCATTCTTTTCGAGACCGGCCTTGCGGTAGAGCAGGCGCTGCGGGTGCTCGCCCAGGAGGGACGATCGCTGGTGCCGGAAATCAGCGAAGAGTTGCGTCAGGTCCTGCAACGTGTGGATTCCGGACTGGCGCTGGGCGCCGAGCTGGAGAAGACCGCGCGCACGCTGGCGGTGGAAGAATTGACCGACACCTTCGTGATTCTCCAGCAGTTGCTGGTGCAGGGCAGTGGCGGGATGAAATCACTGCTGGCGCTCAAGGACCTGCTCGACGACCGACGCCTGACGCGGCTGCAGGAACGGGTGTCGAAGATGTCGGCCAAGATGTCGGCGGTGATGATGGTGTTCCTGTTTCCGGCCTTGCTCATCGTCCTGGCCGGACCGGGTTTTTCGGCGTTGGCGCGGGCCTTGGGGGTCTAGGGAGGGAAGGATGAAAGCGATCCTGTTGTTCACCGGCCTGTTGCTGCTGGGCGGTTGCGCCGGGCAGCAGTCGCAGGGGATGGGGGCTCTGTTTGCAGGGTCGGCCTGCGGCAAGCCGGATGCCGACCAGCAACTGGCACTCAATCTTGCCGACGAGATGCTCAACGAGGGGCGACCACATGCCAGCCTCGCACATCTGCAGCAGTTGCCGAACACGCTCGACCAGGTGCGCCTGCGCAAGGCGCGGGTGTCGAGGTTGCTCGGGCGGAGCGAGGCCGAGCCCCTGTATCGCAGCTTGCTGGGCGGTTGTCTGGCGGCGGAGGGAGAGCACGGGCTGGGGCAACTGGCGTCCGCCCGTGGCGACGACGCACAGGCCCTGCAGAGTCTGCAGCGCGCGGCGCAACTGGCCCCGACCGACGAGCGCGTGCGCAACGACCTGGGTGTGGTGCTGATGAACCTGGGCCGTTACGAGCAGGCGCGCTTCGAGTTTCTCACCGCCATCGAGCTCAAGGATGACAACAGCCTGGCGGCGGTCAACCTGGTGACCTTGTCGCTGGTGCAGGACAACTGGCAGCAGGCCACCGACCTGGTCGGCCGCCTGCGCCTGAAACCCGAACAGTTCGCCGATGCCCAGGCACGTGCCAGGCAGGTGAAGTCGACGGGGCGCGGTCCGATCGCGGCGGCCAATGCTGGCGCGGCGGTGGTCAATTGAGCAGGAGGAGGGTGGACATGATCAGGTATCTGTTGATGGTGGCCGGCTGTGGCAGCGTGTGCCTGGCCATGGCCCAGGAGCCGCCCCGTGAGCCGCGAGCGGAGACCGCGACCGAGGCGCTGTTGCGGGTGCAGTCCAGCGGCGAGCAGGCCTCTAGCCAGGTGCAGGTGCAGACGGCCCGCGAGCGCGACCAGTCGATGCAGCGCTGGCTGGACACCTACAAGTACGTGATCCCGGATTTCTACCGCTGGACCAAGGTGACGTCGTCGAACAACTGAGCGCGATACCCGTAGGCGCGGGCTTGCCGGCGAAAAGGGCATCGCGCTGTCTGGCACGGGCTGCGCCCGTGCCACGGTCGCAGCCACTAATGGGTGGTGAAGCGCTGGTGCAGCGGCGAGGAGCGGGGTGCCAGGGCCAGGGCCAGCTGTGTGCGGTTGTGCATGTGGGTCAGGCGCAGTACCTGCGAGACATAGAGCTTCACGGTGTTCTCGGTGATCCCCAGTTCGCAGGCGATCTGGTAGTTGGTCTTGCCCTTGCTGACCAGCTTGGCGACCTCCAGCTGGCGGGGTGAAAGCTTCTCGAACACCGGCGGCAACTCGTTCTCGGCTTCCTCCGCGTCCCCGGCACGGCGTTGCGCGCCCTGGCCCCGGGCCTTTTCCAGGTCGTGGTAGAGGTCGTCGATGGAATCGGCCAGCTCCTGCAGGCGCTGGTTCAAGCTGCCCAGCTCGCGGAAGTTGCGACGCCGCTCCAGCAGCGCCTGCTCCTGGCGGCGCAGACCTTCCAGCAGTTCGGCCAGGTCCATGGGCTTCTGGTAGTAATCGGAAAAACCTTCACGCAGGGCGCGGATCACATCCTGCTTGTCGGCGCGCCCGGTCAGCATGATCGCCTCGAACAGGCGTTGCTGTCCGGCGATGGTCTTGAGCGCACGCATCAGTGCGATGCCGTCCTGTTCGGGCATGTGCAGGTCGCACAGCACCAGGCCAATGGTCTCGTCGGCGCCATAGCGCTCGATGGCCTGCGCCGATGAATGCGCCGGGACACAGTGATATCCCGCGCTTTCGAGATACTCGCACAACTCTTCGACAATCAATGGCTGATCGTCGACCACCAGCACCTTCACCTCACTCGCAGACTTGTTCACGTTCAACTCCCTGTTCGTACGGGCCCTGCTCCGTTGGCCAGATTGCCCAGCCGTTAAGAAAAGTAGTCGCACTTTGCGATTATGTACAAGGTCTATACACGCAGATTCGACTGTACGGTCACTCACTGGATCCAGACGGCTGTCAGGAGAAAGCCCGCCAGCACGTAAGGTGCGAAGGGCTGTTTGTCGCCCATCTGCTCGGCCAGGCGCTGCAGGCGCTTTTTCACCTTGGGGTTGGCCAGGGTCCACAAACGGCGGCGGCCGAGCATCCACAGCAATACCGCAACGCCCGCGCCGATGAAGGTACCGAGCACGTACTGGTGGCTGGTCGCCAGGGCCAGGGCACCGAGCAGCTTGACGTCACCGGCGCCGAAGCGTCCAAGCATGTAGCCTGGGAGGGTGAGCAACATGACGATGGCCAGGGCCCAGCCGGCATCGCTGGCATCGGCACCGATCCAGCTGTGCCCGGTGGCGAACAGCCAGGCCAGGGCGCAGGCTGCGACACCCAGGGTCAGGGTGTTGGAGATCTGCCGTTCACGGACATCTTGTTCGGTGCACAAGGCAAGCCACATCAGGAGAACAATGCTTTGCATTGGCAAATGGCCATCCCTATTCGTTGAACGGGTTCTATGCTGTCACTCAGGACTCATAGTCAGGGTAGACGCGATCATGCAAGCAGGCCCGGCAGTACGGCAAAAAGGCGCGGCAGCCATCGAGTTTGTCGCAGTCTTCATGATTTTTTTCGCGGTGTTCTACGGCCTCGTCAGCTACACCCTGCCGGTGTTGCTGCTGCAATCGTTCAACCAGGCCAGCAGCGAGGCGGTGCGCCGCTGCGTGGCGCTGGACCCGGGCAGCGCCAGCTACGCCACCGATGTACAGAACCTGGCGCGCCAGGTGATCGGCCAGCAACTGAGCTGGATGCCGACCGCGCTGGACTTCCAGCCGGCCACCGATGCGCGGGTCAGCTTGAGCGCAGGCAACCTGCTGACCGTGACCATCGACTACCCCAAGAGCAAGCTGACCAATGTCATGCCGGTGCTGGCGCTGCCGCTGATCGGTGAGGTGCCGCGCCTGCCCCAGCGCTTGCGCGCCGAAGCGAGCCTGCAGCTGTGAGCGGCGTGTTCGAGCGCTGGCTGGGGGGGCAGTCACAGGCCGAGGCACCCCTGGCGGTTGGCTTGCAGTTGTGGCTCGACGAACAGGGGCAGGTGCTGCGCCTTTCCGGCCCGTTGCGCAGCCTGCTGGCTTTGCCGGCCAGTCATGCCACACGGGTGCAGGACTACCTGCAGCATCACAGCTGGCTGGTCCTCGAGGGTGATCCGGCGGACTGGCAGGGGCAGCCGCTGGACCTGGATTTCCGTACCGTGCATGGTCATGCCCTGCACACGCGTGGCTGGCTGCAACGCCAGGCCGAGGGCTGGTTGCTGCAGTTGTTCGACATCGGCGATCTGCTGCGTGAGCATGAACACGGCGGGCAACGCCTGGGCCTGCAACGCCTGGCGAGCGACATCGCCAGTGCAGTGCGCGGCTGCGGCGAGGAGCGCCTGGCGCAGGTGACCGGCGAGCAACTGCAGCGTCTGGCCGAGCACTGGCAGGCGGGATCGTTGCGGCTGATGCTGATCGATGATGGCCTCTGGCACAGCCATGCCGGCAGCGACGATGACTGGCCCTGGGCCAATGACGGACAACTGCGGCCCTGGTTGGAAAAGTTTGTCTTGCACGGCGCACTCGACGCTCCTGACCATGCCGAACTGCAGGTGCTGTGCGGTGGCTTGCCACTGTTGATCATGCCCTACTGGCTGGGGCCGGATATCCAAGCCTTGTTGCTGTGTGCGGCAAGTGAGGCGCCCCCTGCCGCCGAGGACTGCGAACTGCTGCTGCAGTCGCTGCTCGATCCCTTGCTGGCACGCCTTCGCCAGCGCCGCCTGCAACGCAGCGAACGGCATCTTCAGGCGCTGCAGCGACAGCTGGGTGCCGGTTGGTGGGAGTGGCCGCTGCAAGGGCCGCTGCTGCTGGACCCGGATTTGGCGGCCAGCCTCGGACTGCCGCAGGAGGTCACCGTCGAGCAGTGGTTGGCACGGGTGCACCCGGCTGACCGCGAGGCGGCGCAGCTTGCGCTGGAGCAATTGCGTGAAGGCCGTGCCCTGGGCCTGAGCCTGCGCCTGTTGGAAAACGACGAGCAGGGCGGTCCGCGCTGGCTGCACTGGGTAGGTCAGTTGCAGGGGCGCCAGGTCCGTGGCTTCCTGCTCGACATCAGCGCCCTCAAGGCCCAGGAGCTCCAGGCCGGTGCCGCCCGGGCGCGGCTCGAGAACCTGATCGCCAGCTCCCCGGCAGTGATCTACATCCAGCGCTACGTCGAAGGTGCCTTGCATGGCGAGTTCTTCAGCGCCAGCCTGGGCCCGATGCTGGGCTGGAGCAGCGACAGCGAGCAGGCCCGCCAGCCGGGCCTGGCGGTGCACCCGGACGACCGTACGCTGTGGCTGGAGCGCACCCGTACGCTGTTGCGTGATGGGCAGGCGCGCTGTCGCTATCGTCTGCGTGACCACCTGGGCGGCTACCATTGGGTGCTGGATGAAGCCCGCCTGCTGCGTGACGACCTCGGCCAGCCGGTGGAGGTGGTCGGCTTGTGGCTGGACGTCAGTGAGGCTACCGAGGCAGCCGAGCGTGTGCGCCAGAGCGAGGAGCGCTACCGAGTGCTGGTGGACGACTCACCGGCGATGATCTGCCGCTACCGCCCGGACCTTGAGCTGATGTTCGGCAACCGGCCGCTGGCCGATCAACTGGAGTGTGCCCCGCAGCAACTGGGCGGGATGAACCTCGGGCAATGGATGTCCGACAGCCAGCGCACTGCCTTCCTCCAGCGCCTGGCGACGCTGACCCCCGAGCAACCGTTGAGCAGTGCGGAAATCTGCCTGCAGCTGCCGGCGAGAGAGAACGCCTGGTGGGTCTGGGCTGACCGCGGCCTGTTCGATGAACACGGGCAGTTGCTGGAAATCCAGGCGGTGGGCCGCGACAACACCGAGGTACGGCGCAGCCAGCAGCAGTTGTTGCAAGGCGCCAAGATGGCCACCCTGGGCGAGCTGGCGACCGGGCTGGTGCATGAGATCAACCAGCCGCTGAACGTGATGCGCATGGCGGTCGCCAATACCCTGAAGCGCCTGGAGAACGGTGCGGCGGACATCGACTACCTGAACGACAAGCTGCACCGCATCGAGGCCCAGGTCGAACGCGCAGCGCGCCTGGTGGAGCATATGCGTGTCTATGGGCGCCGCTCTGAACTCGAACGCCAGGCATTCGTTGCCTGGCACGCGGTGGACGGTGCAGTCGCGCTACTGGCCGAGGGGCTGCGCGGCAAGGGCGTGGCCGTGCAGATCGAAGCACCGGACAAACCGCTGAGCGTGCTCGGGCATCAGGATCAGCTCGAGCAGGTGCTGATCAACCTGATGATCAACGCCCGCGACGCGCTGCTCGAACGCCGCCCCCAGGCACCGGTCATCCGCATCTGCCAACGGATCCTGGACGGGGGCTTGTGCCTGCAGGTCGAGGACAATGCCGGTGGCATCGATCCGCGTCTGCTCGGGCGGATCTTCGAGCCGTTCTTCACCACCAAGCCGGCCGGGGTCGGCACCGGCCTGGGGTTGTCGGTGAGCCATGGCATCGTCGACGCCATGGGCGGCAGCCTCGAGGTGCTCAATGGCAGCGAGGGCGCCTGTTTCCGTATCCTGCTGCCGAGCTACAGCACCAGTTGAGCGCGCCCGCTCGAGCAACTGAGGTTGGCGCCGACCTCGGCATTGACCAGGTCGATGCCCAGCACCTTGAGCAGCACGTTCACCAGCGGATCGAGCAGTGGGCTGAGCAGGCCCTTGATCAGTGGTTCGAGAATGCCTTTGACGCCATTGAGCACGTTGCCGACGATCACCAGCACCTCACCCAGGCCACTGTTGCTGGTGGGTTTGTAGGCCTCCAGCTGGATCCCCAGCAGGGTGTCGCTGAGGCTGCCGACCACGTTGTCGTTGGCCGTGCGCATCTTCAGGTAGGCCGGTGGCAGGCCAACGTTCGGCGGCACGCTGGCGGGCCCCTGGAAAACCAATGGGCGCTCCTGCAGACCACTGCCGAGCACCTTGCTGTCGACCCGCAGCCCGATGCCGCCACCGACGAAGGGAATGCGCGGTTCGCAGTCGCCGAGCGGCAGGATCAACAGCCGGGTACAGCGCTTGGTGCCGATGTCGATCAGCGGCAGCGCCTTGACTGCGGTGGTGCCGGTGGTGAAGAACGCATCGGGTGAGTCGAAGCGGCCCACCGCCAGCTTGAGCGCCGAGCTCTGGGTACGGGTGGTCAGGCGCTTGGGTGAACAGCTGAAGGTGTCAGGGGCCGAGGGATCGAGGCGGGTGGTGGCTTCGGCGACCTCCAGGCCCACGTCCAGGTGCAGCTTGCCGGGCACCAGGACGATATCGCTGACGGTGCAGGGGATGCCGAGCAGGCACAGCACCGACTGGATGGTGGCGGCAAGGTTGAGACTGAGCAGGTTGTTGACCACGTTGGTCAGCGGTGCGGCGAGGTCGAGCACGGCGTTGAGCAGGCCGAAAATGCCGTCGAGCAGCGGCAGGTCGAGGGAAATCATCGCCCGGACCTGCGCGGTGTGGACACGCAGTTCGTCGGTACGCGGGTCGCCGATCGAGGAGATCTGCTGCGGCTCGATGACCTTCAGGCGAACCCGCCCGTTGACCAGGCCGAGCACGTTGAGCGGCAGGTCGACGTTGGCGGCGCTTTCGCTGGCGGCCAGCTGGATCACACCCTGCACCAGTTGCAGCAACTGGATGCTGGCGTTGAGACCGGCCTGTGCGGTGCCATTCTGGATGTCGAGGATGTCGCCCAGGCGCAGCAGCGTGCTGTTGCCGGCGCCGAGTGCGACCTTGCCCAGGTTGGTCACCACCTCCAGCGCCGCCCCGCTTTGCTGCAGGACCTTGACCGCCGCTTGCAGCAGTTGGGTGGCGGTGGCGTTGGCATTGAGCAGTTGCTTGTAGTCGCCGACCGTGAGGTTGAGGTCGATCGCCAGTTGGTCGAGATAGCTGAGCAGCTTGATGTCGGTGGCGGCGATGCCTTTCCAGCCGGCAAGGTCCAGTTGTACGCCGCCGCCGAGTGCGCCGAGCAGGGCGTTGAGCAGCACCGACTGACGTGAGTCGACGGTGGCCAGGGTGGTGCGGATGCTCAGCATCGCCTGCGGCGGCAGCGGCGCCGAGGCCACCGCGTGCGCTTGCAAGGTAGTGGTCAGCGGCACCCCGCCGCCCTGCAGCAGGGCATACACGCCGCCCGCCACGCTGGTGGTGACGGTATTGCTGACATCGACCCGGATCGCTTCGTTGCGGTTGTTGTCGCTGGTGAAGGTGCGCAGGCTGTTGGCGCCGGTCTGCAGGTAGCCACAGCTGGCCAGCAGGGGGTTGCCAGGCGCATGGCCGTTGCGGGTGGCGGCGGTGCGCGCGATGGCATTGGCCTGCGGGCCGCTGCCGGTGCACACGGCAAACTGACCTGCAGCCTCCAGCGCAGCCATGTCGGCGATGCGCTGCAGTTTGCGTTGTTCCAGGTACAGCCTGCCGCTGTCGATCACCAGCAGCAGGAACAGCAGGGCCAGCCCCAGGGTGATGACGGCCATCAGGCCGATTGCGCCGCGTTGGCGCTTGGCACGAGAGGTAACCACGGGCACTCCTTTGCAGGCCAAAAGGCCACGCATCGCGATTGCGATTACAGGAGTGTAGTCACGGTGATGGCATCTTGCCTCTTATCAGCACTTCACGCCGCTTCTGCAGCGGCGTTGGGCCTCAATGCGGCGGATAGTTGCTCATCACCTGGGTCACCGTCTTCTGGATCGCGGCATTGCGTTCCTGAGGGCTGGGCGGGTAGTTGTTCATGATCTGTTCGGCACTGCCACGCCACACCAGCTTGCCGTCGCGGCCATCGAACAGGTCGACCTGGATGGTCGCGACCTTGTAGTCGACGCTGCGCGTCTCGTTGTACATCGGCCCGCCCCAGTAGCCGCCCCAGTACCCTCCCCAGGCGCCGCCGTAATTGGTGGTGATCTGCTGCTGGCGGTCTTCGACTATCAGGTAGGTGCGCACCTTAACATCCGCGCGGGCGTTGCCCTGTGCCGGGCGCAGGCCGCGCTGGTCGAGCTGGTCGGCCACGGCCTGGCGAATACGCTGTTCGGTGAGGTCGCTCTTGATCCGTGGATCATCCGGGCGGTACTGCAGCGCCGGCTCCTGCCAGGCCCAGCTGCGATAGGCGGCGAAGTCGCGGCTGGCGTCGAAATCCTGGGTGACATTGTTGTTGGCGCACGCCGCGAGCAGCAGTGCGAAGGACAGCAGAACGACACGGCGCAACATGATGATTCTCCTGAGGCGTTAACTGGGAGGGTAGCCGCTGAGTGCCTTGCGTACCGACTCGCGCAGGGCGTTTTCCCGCTCGCGCGGCGAGTCCTTGTCGCTGCCACTCTCGGCGCTGGCGCTCCACACCGGTTGGCCGTTGCGCGCATCGAACAGGTCGATGCGCACCACCATTACCTCGACCTCGTAGGTGCGCACGATCGGTACGCTGCCGTAGGCGCCATAGCCGTTGCGATAGCCGCCATAGCCGATGCCGCCGTAGGGGGAGGGGCCGTAGTAAGGGTCGTAGTCGTAGTCGCGGACCTGGCGCAGGCGACGCTCCAGGCGCAGGTTGGCGCTGACCAGCAGGTCTGCGCTGGCGCCGCGCGCCGGACGCAGGCCGTGCTGGTCGAGGACGCCACTGATGGCATCGGCCAGCTGGGCCGGATCGGCATTGGCGCTGCCACTGGGCAACTGGCCGTTGCGCCAGCTCCAGCTGCGGTAGCGCCCATAGTCGCGCGGCGCGGACGGGTAGGCGCTGGCATCGAAGGTGGTCGCGGCCTGCGGCGGCGCCGGTGGCAGCGGCCGGGAACTGGCGACATAGGGGTTGCTGCCCTGGCAGGCGGCCAGGGCAAGGGGGAGCAGGGCCAGGCACAACAGACGGTACGGCATGTGTTCCTCCCGACAGGCGGGGTCAGCGTGGGCGACAGGTCCAGTGCAGGTAGCGACCGAGCCCGGCGAAGCTTGGGTGACGACGGTGGGCCAGTTCCATTTCCAGCAGGTCGAGCAGCTCGGCCTTGTCCTGGAACTCCTTGGGCATGTAGTCGTGGAAAACCCTGACACCACTTTCACTTTCGACCTGCCACAGCGCTTCAAGTTGCGCCCGCAGTTCACGCGGATCAAGCGGTTTCTGCGGGGTCAGGCTGTGCTTTTCACCCGCCAGGCGGTCGCTGCGCAGCTTGCGGAAATGGCCCTTGAGCAGGTTGCGGTAGACCAGCGCATCGCGGTTGTAGAACGCCAGCGACAGCCAGCCGCCGGGCGCGGTCAGTTGGTGCAGTACCGGCAGGATGCTGTGCGGCTCTGCGAGCCATTCGAGCACGGCATGGCACAGCACTACGTCGAACGGCTCGGTGAGCTGGCCGAGCAGCTCTTGCCAGGGCGCCTGGATGAAGGTGGCGTGCTGGTTGGCCTCGGCGAAGCGCGCGCGGGCGCCGTCGAGCATCGGTGCCGCAGGCTCGGCGAGGGTCAGCTGGTGCCCACGCTGGGCGAGCCACAGGGCCATATGACCCAGGCCGGCGCCGATGTCGAGGATGCGCAGGGGGCGGTCGGGCAGGCTTTCGGCCAGGTCGGCCTGCAGCACGGCCAGGCGGATGGCGCCCTTGGCACCGCCGTAGATCTTCTCGGCGAAGCGGCTGGCCAGTTCATCGAAATGACGATCGTTCATCGGGCGAAGCGCCTCTCGCTATCGGCCAGCTTGGCCTGCACTACGGTATCCATGTCCAGCCCCAGCTCACTGCACAGCAACAGCAGGTACAGCACCACATCGCCGACTTCCTGGCCTGCATGGGCAAGTTGCTCCGGGGCGAGCTGGCGGGACTGGTCTTCGCTCAGCCACTGAAAGATCTCCACCAGCTCGGCCATCTCGACGCTGGCGGCCATGGCCAGGTTCTTCGGGCTGTGGAAAGCGCGCCAGTCGTTGGTGTCGCGGATCCGGTGCAGGCGTTCGGTCAGTTCTTGCAGGTTCATCGAGGGCTCTCCTTCTGGCGCATAGCTTCGGATGGGCCGCGGAGCAAAGCAAGTGAATTGCAGGCTGCTGGTGCGGGCGAGCTACAGGGCTCGCCACGCGCCGGTCATGTGCAGCAGCGCGCCATGGCCGGTCAGGCCGAGTTGCCCTTGAGGCCCTGCGGCGCTGGCGCCGAGCACGACCTCCGAGGGCAGCCGCACCGGCTTGTGGAAATCCACCGCGAACCCATAACCGGCTACCGGCAGGTGCCCGCGCAGCGCCGCCAGCGTCATCGCCTTGCTCCACATGCCATGGGCGATGGCGGTGGGAAAGCCGAACAGCCTGGCGCTCGCGGCGCTCAGGTGGATCGGGTTGTAGTCGCCGCAGACCTTGGCATAGCGCCGGCCGATGTCGCTGTCGGCGTACCAGCGCGTGACCTGCGGCAAGTCGTGGGGGGCTGCCTGGTGGGTCGATTGCGCCTGCCCTTCGAGCTTCAGGCCACGCACCAGCATGCGGCTGGTTTCGCGCCAGAGCACGCCGAGCCCGTCCTGGGCCTCGGTGATCAGGTCGAAGGTGCCACCCTTGGCATGGGGTTGCAGGTTGTCGGCGTGCACGGCGAAGCGCAGTCCCTCGATGCCGCCCAGCGGCCGCAGGACTTCGATGTCGTTGTGCAGGTGCACGAGGCCAAGCAGGGGGAACGGGAAGTCATGGGCGGTCAGCACCTGCAACTGCAGGGTGAACGCCATGACATGCGGATAGGTGGGCGGCAGGCGGCCGTCGTCGCTGAAATGGCACAGCCGTCGATACGCCGCAAGGTTCGCCGGATCGACCCGCAGGAAACAGCGCAGGCCCTGCTCCGGCATGCACTGGCCGCTGATCTTGCGTTTGCCCAGCGCGCGCAGGTAGAGGCTGGTGCGGGCGTCGGGGCTGTGCAGGTCCTGCCATGTCCGGTTCATGTTCACGCCCCCATCAGTGCCTGGCCGCAGACCCGCAGGTACTGGCCGCTGACAGCGCCACTGCCGGGCTGGGCCAGCCAGGCGACCGCTTCGGCGACGTCCTGCGGCTTGCCTCCCTGGCCCAGAGAACTCAGGCGCCGGCCGGCTTCGCGCAGGCCCATGGGCATGGCGGCGGTCATGTGGGTTTCGATGAAGCCCGGGGCCACGGCATTGATGCTCGCGCCCTGTGCGGCCAGCCGTGGTGCCCAGGCCTGGGCGAAGCCGATCAGCCCGGCCTTGCTGGCGGCATAGTTGGCCTGGCCACGGTTGCCGGCGATGCCGCTGACCGAGGCGAGCAGCACGATGCGTGCATCCTCGTGCAACCGGCCTGCATCGAGCAGGGCCTGGGTCAGTACCTGCGGGGCCTTGAGGTTGACCGCCAGCACCGCGTCCCAGTATTCCGGGGTCATGTTGGCCAATGTCTTGTCGCGGGTGATGCCCGCGTTGTGCACCAGGATGTCGACACCTTCGGGCAGCCCTTCGAGCAGTCTGGTTGGCGCATCGCTGGCGCAGATGTCCAGTGCCAGGGCACGGCCGCCGATACGGGCGGCGAGGGCGTCGAGGTCTTTCTGCGCGGGCGGCACGTCCAGCAGGATCACCTCGGCGCCGTCACGGGCCAGGGTTTCGGCAATCGAGGCACCGATACCGCGGGCGGCCCCGGTGATCAGGGCGCGCTTGCCCGCCAGGGGGCGGGTCCAGTCCTGCACATGGCTTGCGCAGGCGTCGAGGCGCAGCACCTGGCCGGAAACGAACGCGCTCTTGGGCGACAGGAAAAAACGCAACGCGCCTTCGAGTTGATCCTCTGCATCCGGGGCGATGTACAGCAACTGGGCCGTGGCGCCATTGCGCAGCTCCTTGGCCAGCGAGCGGCTGAAGCCTTCCAGCGCGCGCTGGGCAACGCTGGCCAGCGGGTCGGCGACCTGCTCGGGGGCTCGTCCGAGAATCACCACATGGGCGCAGGGCGCGAGGCTGCGCAGCAGCGGTTGGAAGAATTCGCGCAACTGGCGCAGCTCATCGCTGTCGGACAGATGACTGGCGTCGTACACCACAGCCTTGAGCTTCGGGCCGAGACCGGCGACCCAGGCCGGTGCTTCGAGACCTTCGCCGGCAAAGCTGTAGCATTCGTCGGTGAGCGCTGGGGCGATGGCCTCGACCTTGCGCGCCAGCGGCCCGCCACCCAGCACCAGCGCGCCCTCGATCGGGCGCAGGCGGCCGGCCTGCCAGCGCTCCAGCGGCGCCGGGCGTGGCAGGCCGAGGGCGTCGACCAGGCGACGGCCGAGATTGGAGTTGGCAAAGCCGAGATAGCGGTCGCTCATTGTGCGGGTCTCCCTGAAGGCAAGCATGCAAGTGTGGACCATGTTTGTGGCAAGGTCGTTCGAATACGGCAAAAACGCCTAGGCTGTAGCGAGCCTTGCCGAAGCGACACGCCCTTGGGGCCTGTCATCAATCGGATCAAATTGTTTCAGGAGGAACCAGCGCATGCATTTACCTCGTCGGGTCGCGATCCTGGGCGGCAACCGTATCCCCTTCGCCCGTTCCAACGGCGCCTACGCCACCGCCAGCAACCAGGCGATGCTCACCGCCACGCTCGAGGGGCTGGTGGAGCGCTACCGCCTGCACGGCCAGCGTCTTGGCGAAGTGGTGGCCGGCGCAGTGCTGAAGCATTCGCGCGACATGAACCTGACCCGCGAGTGCGTGCTCGGCTCGCGGCTGTCGCCGCAGACACCGGCCTACGACATCCAGCAGGCGTGCGGTACCGGTCTGGAAGCCGCGCTGCTGGTGGCCAACAAGATTGCCCTTGGCCAGATCGACAGCGGCATCGCCGGCGGCGTCGACACCACTTCCGATGCGCCGATCGCAATCAATGAAGGGCTGCGCCGGGTGTTGCTGCAGGCCAACCGCGGCAAGCGCTTGAGCGAGCGCCTCGAGCCCTTCCTGAACCTGCGCCCGAGCTTCCTGAAGCCCGAGTTCCCGCGCAACGGCGAGCCGCGCACCGGGCTGTCGATGGGCGAGCACTGCGAGCTTATGGCGCAGACCTGGCAGATCGGCCGTGCCGAACAGGACGAACTGGCGCTGCTCAGTCATCGCCACCTGGCCGCGTCGTACAGCGAAGGCTGGCACGACGACCTGCTCACGCCGTACCTCGGCCTGACCCGCGACAACAACCTGCGTGCGGATCTCACACCCGAGCAATTGGCCAAGCTCAAACCGGTATTCGACAAGGGCGCCCAGGGCACCCTCACCGCCGGCAACTCCACACCGCTGACCGACGGCGCCTCGCTGGTGCTGCTGGGGAGCGAAGCCTGGGCCGAGGAGCGCGGGTTGTCGGTGCTCGCCTACCTGGTCGATGGCGAGGCCGCGGCGGTGGACTTCGTCAAAGGCCAGGAGGGGTTGCTGATGGCGCCGGTCTATGCCGTGCCTCGACTGCTGGCGCGCAACGGCCTGAGCCTGCAGGACTTCGACTACTACGAAATTCACGAAGCCTTCGCCGCGCAGGTGCTGTGTACGCTCAAGGCCTGGGAAGACGACCAGTATTGCCGCGACAGGCTTGGGCTGGACGGTGCGCTGGGGGCTATCGACCGCAGCAGGCTCAACGTCAAGGGCAGCTCATTGGCCGCCGGGCACCCCTTCGCTGCCACCGGCGGCCGGATCCTGGCCAGTATGGCCAAGCTGCTGGCCACGGCCGGCAAGGGACGCGGGCTCATCTCGATCTGTGCGGCGAGCGGGCAGGGGGTGACGGCCATCGTCGAGCGCTGAGGTGGTACCCTTGTCGAACCAACGACAATAAGTATCCGCATGCCGACCAACGGACAGACCCACGCGCCTCGTGCCATCCCCGACCTCGAGCAACTGCCCAGGCCGCTCTATGCACGCGCCGAGAGCCTGGGCGCAGGCTCCTGGACCACGCGCCATCGCCACGACTGGGTGCAGTTTTCCTACGCCATCAGCGGGGTACTGGGGGTCTACACCAGCGGTGGCAGTTATTTCGCCCCGCCACAATGGGGTGTGTGGATTCCCGCCGGCCTGGAGCACGAGGTGGTGACCTCGATGCAGGCCGAGATGCGCAGCCTGTACGTGCGGCGAGATGCCTGTACCTGGGCGGCCGACGAATGCCGGGTACTCGAAGTGACGCCACTGGCGCGCGAGCTGATCAAGCAGTTCTGCCTCATGCCGGCTGATTATGCCGAGGGCGACAGTGCCGAGGCGCGCCTGGTGGCGGTGCTGCTCGATCAGTTGCAGGCATTGCCCGAGGTCGGCTTCTCGCTGCCCTTGCCTCGTCATCCTGGCCTGCTTGCCCTGTGCAATCGCCTGATCGCCGCGCCCGACCAGCTGCAGACCTTGCAGCAGTGGGCGCTGCAACTGGGCTGCTCGGAGAAGACCCTGATGCGCCTGTTCCAGCGCGAAACCGGCCTGAGCTTTCGCAACTGGCGCCAGCGCATGCGCCTGCTGTCGTCGCTGGCGCTGCTGGAGGCCGGCGAGAGCGTCACCGACGCAGCGCTGGGCTGCGGCTATGACTCCACGTCGGCCTACATCGCGGCATTCAAGCAACTGTTCGGCGCGACGCCCGGCGAGTTGCGGCTGTAGGCTCCCACGATCGCATCAGGTCCTGAACCTGCGCACCAGCGCATCCAGTTCGCTGGACAACCCTTCCATGCTCTGCGAGTCCTGCCGCGCCGCCTGGGCAAGCTCCGCCACCAACTGCGCATCGCCATGGATCTGGCTGATGTGCCGGTTGATGTCTTCGGCGACCTGGTGCTGCTCTTCGGCGGCGGTGGCGATCTGGGTGTTCATGTCGCGGATGATGTCCACCGACTCGCGGATCTGCCCGAAACTGTCGCGCGCCAAGCCGATACGGCTGACCGACTGCTGCGACACTTCAAGGCTCGCATGCATCTGCTCGGCCACCTCGGCGGTGCGGTTGGCCAGGTTGCCCAGCAGCCCGTCGATCTCGGCGGTGGAGTCGGCGGTGCGTTTGGCCAGGGCTCGCACTTCGTCGGCAACCACTGCAAAACCACGGCCCTGCTCGCCGGCACGGGCAGCTTCGATCGCTGCGTTGAGCGCCAGCAGGTTGGTCTGCTCGGCAATCGAGCGGATGGTGCCGAGGATCGACTGGATGGCGTTGCTGTCGCGCTCCAGCTGCTGGATCGACTGCGCCGACTGCTCGATCTCCTGGCTCAGGCGATCGACGCTGTGGACGGCGGCATCGATCTGCTGCTGGCCCTCGCGCGCCTGCTGCTGGCCGCTGTCGGCCGACTGCGCGGCCTGGCTGCAGGAGCGTGCGACCTCGTTGGCGGTGGCGACCATTTCATGGAAGGCGGTGGATACCATGTCCACCGCTTCGCGCTGGCGCCCGGCGGCTTCGGCCATGTCGCCCGATACCCGGGTGGAGCTGGCCGAGGTGCTGAGGATCTTGCCGGCGGCGGCGCCGATGTGCTGGATCAGGCTGCGGATCGCGCCGAGGAACTGGTTGAACCAGCTGGCCAGCTGTGCGGTTTCGTCACTGCCACGTACATCGAGGTTGCGGGTCAGGTCGCCTTCGCCCTGGGCGATGTCCTCCAGGCCGCTGGTGACGCTGTTGATCGGCCGCACGATGAGCTTGGCGAAGGTGGCGCCGGCCACCGCGAAGACGGCCGCCAGCACCAGGGCGATGGTGCCGATCAGCCAGGTCAGGCGGGTGGTGGTCTGCATCACTTCGTCCTGCCGGATCAGGCCGATGAAGGTCCAGCCCAGGCGCTCGTCGGGGTAGAGGTTGGCCATGTAGCGCTGGCCGTCGAGGATTACCTCGGCCAGGCCCTTGCCGGCCTTCGCCAGCTCGGCATGGCCGCCACCGAAGCTCTCCAGCTGCTTGAAGTTGTGGCTGGCGTCACGCGGGTCGACCATGACGTTGCCGTTGTTCTCCATCAGGATCAGGTAGCCGCTTTCGCCCAGCTTGATCTGCTTGACGATCTCGGTCAGGCCCTTGAGCGAGACGTCGATGTTCACCACTCCGCCCGGGCTGCCCAGCTGGTTGGCCACGGTCCGTACCGTACTGACCAGCACGGCATCGTCGCCGGCCCAGTAGTAGGGGGCAGTGCGCAGGGTCTTGCCGGGGTTGGCCATGGCGGTCTGGAACCAGGGGCGGGTACGTGGGTCGTAGCTGGCCATCTTCGGATCACCCGGCCAGAACGCGTAGCCCCCGTCTTTCATCCCGTAGGATACGTAGGCGTAGTCGGGGTGACTCTGGGCCAGGCGGGTAAACTGGTCGTACAGCGCCTTGTCCTGTTCGCCCATGGGGACCTGCGCGGCATCGGCAGAAAGGTATTTCTTCAGGTTGTCGGCGCTGCCCGTGACAAGGGGTTGGCTGGCGAGGTACTCGACGTTCTGGGCGATGCCCTGGAAGAAGATGTTCATCGCGTTGCCGACCTGGCGGATTTCCCGGCTGCTGCCGTCGAGGAAGTCGTCCCGCGCTTCCTCGCGCAGGTTCAGCACCACCACGGTGGCGACGAGGACGATGGGCAGGCCGGCAATGACGGCGAAGGCCCAGGTGAGTTTTTGCTTGATGTTCATCCACGCTCCCGGATTTTTTTCTTGTCGATGCATGAAACTGGTATGCAGGGCATCGGCAAGGAGCCGGGTTTTCTGAATGAAACTCCCGTTTTTATTGGACGAACACCGTGTTTGAGGTCGCTTTGGTCAGCTCTGGCTAATATGGCATACCAAAAGCTTGCCTCAGGTCATGGGGCAAGCTCATGGGCAGCGGCTAGTGGCAACAGCCGCCTTCGTTGGCCAGGTCCTTGAGGATCGGGCAATCCGGCCGATCATCGCCCTGGCAATGCGCGACCAGTTCGCTCAAGGTGTCACGCAGGCTCACCATCTCCTCGATCCGCCGATTCAGCTCGTCGATATGCTGTGTCGCCAGCGCCTTCACATCGGCGCTGGCGCGCTGGCGGTCCTGCCACAACGTCAGCAGCCGGGAGACTTCTTCCAGGGAAAAGCCCAGGTCACGCGAGCGCTTGATGAACGCCAGGCTGTGCAGGTCGTCCTGCTGGTACAGGCGATAGCCACTGTCGGTACGCAGGGCCGGCTTGAGCAGGCCTATGGACTCGTAGTAGCGGATCATCTTGGCACTGAGCCCGGAGCGCCGGGCAGCCTGGCCGATGTTCATGGTGTCTCCTTCGACGCGATGTCGGTGGGTTTCCAGGTCTTGAGCCACAGGGCGTTGCTCACTACGCTGACGCTGGAGAGTGCCATGGCGGCGCCGGCCAGTACCGGGTTGAGAAAACCGAACGCGGCGAGCGGGATGCCGATCAGGTTGTAGATGAACGCCCAGAACAGATTCTGACGGATCTTGGCGTATGTCTTGTGGCTGATTTCCAGAGCAGCGGGCACCAGGCGTGGATCACCGCGCATCAGGGTGATCCCGGCGGCCTGCATGGCCACGTCGGTGCCGCCGCCCATGGCGATGCCGATGTCGGCAGCGGCCAGGGCCGGGGCATCGTTGATGCCATCGCCGACCATCGCCACCACGCCGTCCTGCTTGAGTGCGGTGACCGTGGCGGCCTTGTCGGCGGGCAGCACTTCGGCGTGCACATCATCGATGCCCAGTGCCTCGGCGACCACTTTCGCGCTGCCGCGGTTGTCGCCGGTCAGCAGGTGGCTGCTGATGCCCTGTGCGTGCAATGCCGCGATCGCCTGATCCGCACCAGGCTTGAGGCTGTCGCCAAAGGCGAACAGGCCCAATACCTGTGCAGTCGGGGCGCGTTCGATCAGCCAGGAGAGGGTGCGGCCTTCGGCTTCCCAGGCCTGGGCCTGGAGCAGCAGGGCGCCAGGCTCCAGCCCGCTTTCGTCCAGCAGACGGCGGTTGCCCAGTGCCAGCTCCCGGCCATCGACGGTGCCGGCGATTCCGCGACCGGTGAGCGACTGGCTGTCACTCACGGGGGGAACCTGCACGCCTTGCTCGGCGCCGGCCTCCAGCACGGCCTTGGCCAGCGGGTGCTCGCTGCCGCGCTGCAGGGCACCGGCCAGGCGCAGCAGATCGTGCGAGTCGCCCACCGCAGCCTGGCTGTGGACGATACGTGGGCTGCCGGAGGTAAGGGTGCCGGTCTTGTCGAAGACCACGCGATTGACCGCATGGGCCCGCTCCAGCGCCTCGGCGTCCTTGATCAGGATGCCGTGGCGGGCCGCCACGCCGGTACCGGCCATGATCGCCGCCGGTGTCGCCAGGCCCAGTGCGCAGGGGCAGGCGATCACCAGCACGGCGACGGCATTGATCAGTGCGCTTTCCAGCGGTGCACCGGCCAGCCACCAGCCGACCAGGGTGATCAGCGCCAGCACCAACACCGCCGGTACGAATACCTGGCTGACCCGGTCGACCAGCTTCTGGATCGGGGCCTTGGCGGCCTGGGCATCCTCGACCAGGCGGATGATGCGTGCCAGAACAGTCTCCGTGCCCAAGGCCTGTGTACGGACCAGCAGGCGCCCTTCACCGTTGATGGCGCCGCCTGTCACGCTGTCGCCGGGCTGCTTGGGCACCGGGAGGCTTTCGCCGCTGATCAGCGCTTCGTCAGCGTGGCTGCTGCCTTCGATCACCTGGCCGTCGACCGGGAAGCGCTCACCGGGCTTGACCAGTACCAGATCGTCGAGGCGCAGTTGGCTGATCGCCACGTCTTCTTCGACACCGTCGACCACCCGCAACGCCCGCTCCGGGCGCAGGGCTTCCAGCGCCCGGATGGCGCTGGCGGTCTGGCGCTTGGCGCGGCTTTCAAGGTATTTGCCCAGCAGCACCAGGGCGATCACCACCGCCGAGGCCTCGAAGTAAAGATGAGGCTCCATGCCTGCGTGGGCCTGGGACCACTGGTGCAGGCTCAGGCCGTAGCCGGCGCTGGTGCCAAGCGCCACCAGCAGGTCCATGTTGCCAGCACCTGCCCGCACGGCTTTCCAGGCGGCCTTGTAGAAGCGTGCACCGAGGATGAACTGCACCGGGGTCGCCAAGGCGAACTGCACCCAGGCCGGCAGCATCCAGTGCAGGCCGAACGGCTGCACCAGCATGGGCAGTACCAGGGGCAGGGCCAGCAGTACGGCGGTGATCACCGCCAGGCGCTCGTTGCGCAGGCGTCGCTGGGCATCGTGGCGGTCGTCGTGGGTGGTGCTTGGCAGGCTGGCGCTGTACCCGGCCTTTTCCACCGCCCCGATCAGGACGTCATCGCCGAGGCTTTGCAGCACCTCGAGGTGCGCACGTTCGCTGGCCAGGTTGACGCTGGCCTGTTCGACGCCGGGCAGCTTGCCGAGGGCGCGCTCGACCCGTCCGACGCAACTGGCGCAGGTCATGCCGCCGATCTGCAGTTCGACGCTGCGGGTCGGTACGCTGTAGCCGGCCTTTCGAACCGCCTCCAGCAACGCCGGAAGGCTGTTGGCCGGGGCCTCGACCCGGGCCTGTTCGGTGGTGAGGTTGACACTGACCTGCTCGGCACCGCTGACTTTGCGCAGCGCACGCTCTACGCGGCCAACGCAACTGGCACAGGTCATGCCGGCAATCGGCAGGTCGAAGCGGGTTGATGCGGACATGGGCTTTCCTCCGTGATCGAGCCTGCAGCTTCAACCTTGCCATGTTGGTAAGGTCAATACCCCAAACCGGCCCTTTTCAATTCCAGTCCTTGCGCGCCCATGGCAATCCGATATTTGTTGATCTGACCGGCCTGCAGGTTCAGGCGTGTGCTGCGTTGGTCTTCCACGCCGGGGGCACAGCCGGGCGTCTGTCCGGGGAGCAGGCGCAGGCGTACATCGACAGGCCCCGGCGGCAGGTTGAAGGAGGTCGACTGTTCCTGGAACACCCGCCCGGAAAGCTGGTCGTTGAGGTAGACACCGATTTCGCAACTGGTGGCCACTTCCAGGCGCTCCCGGGAAATGATCAGCACGCTGTAGTCCGAGTTGCCTTCGGCGCTGGCCGTTGGCACCCCCGTCAGTGCGCTGACCAGGCCAATGACGCCCACTGCTGCCTTGAACATGAAGAATCTCCTGCTTGCCTAAAGTCTTCCAGGACGCAGCTTGGCCGAGGTTCGGATGGAATGCTACCCCGGCCAATGGAGACGGAACTTGACCTTGACACGATGGCAAGCTTGAAACTCGGCTCAAACCCATAGGAGGCATCACCATGCAAGTGTTCAATGTAGAAGGCATGACCTGCGGTCACTGCGTGAAAGCGGTAACCTTGGCGGTACAGGCGCTGGACTCCAACGCTCGGGTCGAGGTCGACCTGGCTGCGCGTCAGGTCAAGGTCGAAAGCGCACTGACGGCCGAGCAGATTGCCAGTGCGATTGGTGAAGAGGGTTATGACGCTCAGCCTTTCTTGCGTCGTTGAAAACGCCGGGTGCGGCTGCGGCTTTTCTTTTTGCGCTTGCTTTGCTTTTGAGTCGGCACGGTGTAACGCAAGTATCTCGAAATGCAGATGCGGCCGTCACCCTCGCTCATCGAGTAGGTGATGTACACCAGCTTGCCTCTGTTGTCTGCGACCCAGTCCGCAGGCACTTGCCATTCCAGGCTAGGCTGGCCATTGCTTCGGTAATAAAGGATGGGTGACTCTTTCCGGAAGCGTGACAAAGGTTCATGCCATTGCACCCGGGTCCGCCAAGTTGTTTGTCCTGCCTTGGGTATGAGCATTGTGTTGCCGGTCTGCAGGCGCGGCGGTGGCATGGACTGGAACGGCGGCGGATTATCCTTGAC
Organism: Pseudomonas sp. FA117; assembly: GCF_057370475.1. Taxonomy (NCBI): domain Bacteria; kingdom Pseudomonadati; phylum Pseudomonadota; class Gammaproteobacteria; order Pseudomonadales; family Pseudomonadaceae; genus Pseudomonas; species Pseudomonas sp. FA117. Next base: position 5,107,327 of record NZ_CM170675.1, on the reverse strand, counting down.
CCTGCACCGCATCGTATCCGAAGGGACCGGCGGGCTGTTCGGCTGGGTGACGACTTTGTACCCGACGGTCGCTGAAGTGCCGATCGTGTCGACGATTTCGATGGTGCGGATCTTGAACTGCATTGGTCCGAGCGTTCGGACCGTCTGGGCCGGCGCGTCCCAATCGACATTATTGGACCAGGTCACGGTCACGGTGTGGCCAACTTGCATGCCTGTATATTGAAGCACCACTACGGTGGCTTCAGCGTTGCGATTGTCCCTCAGCCAGTGATAATCGAGCTCACCATTGTGCAGGTCGTTGACGCCGGGCGCTGGCAGGATCAACTGATCCTGGCTTTCTTTCACCTGGACGACATGTGGAGACGACTCCATGCTCTTGCCGCCACGGGTGATCACGTAGCTGATCGTGACCTGCTGGTCCTTGTTTTCCCTTGCCCAGGCCAGATCCAGTGGCACCGTCAGCGGGACGACGGTAACCGTTTCTTTTTTCCGGCGAGGGGCTGATCCAGTCCAGAAAATGGTGACGCTGTCACCTGTCTGCATGCCGTAGTCAGGCACGATTACATCGAGTTTGGTCAAGCCCTTGAGGTCGATCACCGTTGCAGGAGCGCCATTGGCATGGACAGCCGGTGCAGGCAGCTGTACCGGGACCAGGGTCGGGCGCGAAAGACGCGAGTGATTGTCGACTATGTCGCGTATTTCGTAAGTGACCGGCAAACCTGGACTGGTTCCTGCCGCCTTTAGCGCACTGATGGGAATAGTCACTTGTTGCTCAAACCCAGGGTTGGTGACCTTGGGATGAGCAACCGGTACGTTGCCCCAGTTCACAAACAACTCGTCCCCCACTTCCATGTTCAACCAGGCAGGTACCCTCACCGTCACGGGTGTGGTGAGGCTGCTGACTGGGTTCGGGATGACCGTACAGGGAAGCAGGCTGTCGTTGAAAGGGGGCTGGAGGTCGGGTCCCGGACCGCCTGGCACCAGGCTATTGATGGGTATGGTGCGTCTGGGACTTTCTTCTGGCCCGGCTCCATTTGCCAGATCCTGATAGGTGTAGTAGGTCGTTCCCAATGGAGGAAATACCGAATTCACGGGCACGCTGAACTCCAGCCTGGTAGGGCTCGAGGCGGGAATGGTGAAGCGTTGGACTTCCCTGTCATTCCAGTACAGCACGACTTCATCACCAGGCCGCGGAGTCGTAGGTTTCGAGGCGTGCAATCGTATCGGCTGTTTGAGCAACTCGTAACCAATGCCTAGTCTTGGATTCGAAGGGCTGTCATTCAGGTCGGTGAAGTAGAGTTCAGCCAATGCGTCTACTTTTGGATCGTCGCTCGAGGAGTTCATGGCGTGCTCCAGGTGTCATTGTTCGTAGTCAGGCAGGGGCTGGCATGATGTTGGGAGGCGCTTGCGGGCTGGTGGGCTCAAGAGTAGGGCGCGGTTTCTTCGCTGTAACCTGGCAGGTTTGCCAGTTGACGAGGGGTGACCCCGGTGTATGCAGGTTTTCATGGCGCTTGCCCCGGGTGCAGGTAAACTAGGTTTTTGCTTAGCCTGCTATGGATTCCTGATGAACCTGCGCACCTTGTTGATTCTCGGCGCTCTCTCGGCCTTCGCGCCGTTGGCGATCGACTTCTATCTTCCCGCCTTTCCGGCCATGGCCCAGGCCTTCGGCACGGACGAGCAGCACGTCCAGGCGACCCTGGCGGCCTACTTCCTCGGCCTGTCGATCGGTCAGTTGGCCTACGGCCCGATCGCCGACCGCTTCGGCCGACGCAAGCCACTGCTGTTTGGTATTGCGCTGTTCACCCTGGCGTCACTGGCCTGCGCCTATGCCCCCGATCTCGACACCCTGGTACTGGCACGGTTCGTCCAGGCGCTGGGCGGCTGTGCCGGGATGGTGCTGGCGCGGGCGATCGTCGTCGACAAGTGCGATGCGGTGGGGGCCGCCAAGGCCTTCTCGCAACTGATGCTGGTGATGGGGCTGGCACCGATCCTGGCGCCGATGCTCGGTGGGGTGCTGATCAACGTGTCGGGTTGGCAGTCGATCTTCCTGGCGCTCAGCCTGTTCAGCGCAGCCTGCCTGTTGGCCGTGAGCCTGTGGTTGCCGGAAAGCCTGCCGTCCCACGTGCCTCGCCAGCCATTGTCAGGTGCCTTGCGCCAGTACCTGCGGCTGCTGGATGACCGGATTTTTCTGGGACATGCGCTGACCGGTGGTATCGCCATCGCCGGCATGTTCGCCTACATCGCCGGTTCGCCATTCGTGTTCATCAAGCTCTACGGCGTGCCTGCCGAGCACTATGGCTGGCTGTTCGGTACCAATGCTGCCGGTTTCATCCTCATGGCGCAGGTCAACGCGCGCTTGCTGGCCAAGCGCGGCCCGGCCTGGCTGCTGGCGCGAGCCGTGTACCTGTACCTGGGCGCGGGCCTGGTGCTGCTTGGGGTGGCGTTGCTGCGGCCAACACAGCTATGGCCGCTGCTGGTACCGCTGTTCGTCTGCATTGCCAGCCTTGGCTGCATCATTCCCAATGCATCGGCATGCGCGATGAATGGACAGGGCGCCAGGGCTGGCAGTGCGTCGGCGCTGATGGGGAGCCTGCAGTTCAGCGTCGCGGCGGGGGCGGCGGCACTGGTGGGCGCCCTGCATGATGGCAGTGCGGTGCCTATGACCCTGGTGATCAGCCTGTGCGGCGTACTGGTGGTCAGTGTCGCGATGCTGACTCGACGCCTTCAGTCCAGGCAGGTTGCTGCATGAGCGCATGAGGCGCGTTGAGCCGTGCCTCCAGGAGCGCGACGAATCCACGCGCTTGCGCCTCGCTGCGAAAACTCACCACGTGCTGGTCGAGTTGTACCTGCCAGGGGCAGTCGGGGTGGCGGCTCGACGGACTGACGACAATCTTCATCACAGCATCCTCCGGTGGGGGTGAGGGCCGATTCAGTGTAGCGCCACGTCCTTTGTTCGCCACGATCCGGCAGGACTGCCTGACTGACGGTCATGCGACGACATAGAACCGAGCCTTATACGAACCTTCGCATTTATTTGCGCTCTTTGTGGAACTCACCTGTCGGCATTGTCGCGGTCTGGCTGCTGCTATGAGTGCTTGGACATGGCTGTGTCGATGATGCTAGAGGGGGCGCGGGTATTTCAGCTGTTGAGCTGTGACTTCCATCCTTGCCGATGGGAGGCGCTACCCTCTGTATCTGAACTCCCTTTTGGCTGTGCAGCCCTTCTAGTACAGGGCTTTCGGCAGCTTATACTTGCTCTGCGGTCGGTGCAGCGAGAGCGGTTTCCCTGGCAATCGGGGCGTATTCCAAATCGCCTGCTGACCGGATGGCAATCACTGCCGTAGCCTCTGGCAATACGTGCTGCCAAGGATGGCCATTGGACAAGAAACGCGACTTTGCAGGGAGTTGAAGGATCATGAAAGCAGTCAGCAGCATCAGCCAGATCGCCGGCCTGATGGCCGAACCCAAGCGCAGCGCCATGCTCTGGGCGCTTATCGACGGGTCGGCGCGCCATGCGGACGAACTGGCCGGGATGATCGGCGTCACCTCGTCATCGGCCTGTGCCCACCTGTCGCTGTTGTCCGCAGCGGGCCTGTTACGCCTGGAGTCCAGAGGGCGCAAGCGCTATTTCCGATTGGCCACTCCGCAAGTGGTGGCAGCGGTGGAGGCGTTGGCCAGTGTCCAGCTTGGCAACCGCAGCGAGTCGCAGATATCGGTAAAACCCTTGCAGGTTCCGCTGTCGATGCGCCGGGCGCGACGGTGTGGCGAGCATCTCGGCGGCGAGCTTGCGGTGGATCTGTACCAGCGAATGGTCGCTGCCGGTTGGCTGGAGGGCAATGACCAGCACCCGGTCGTCAGCCTGGAGGGGCGTGAGCGATTGGCGGGAATCGGTGTGTATATCGATGCGCTGGTACCGCCGCAGCGCGGAGCATGCGTAGCCTGCCACTGCAGTGAGTGGAGCGGCAACGGCCCGCACCTGGGCGGTGCGCTTGGGCAGGCAATGCTCAAGTTGTTCCTGCAGTCGGGCTGGATACGTGAACAGGAGGGGTCGCGGGCCATGCAGATTTCCACGTTGGGCATCCAGGAAATCAACGGCATTGCGAGAGTGCAGACACTGCAGGTGGGCTAAGCCCCCTGCAGCGGTTATCGCAAGGTCAGACCAGGCGGGCATCCAGGCTGTTCTGCGCCAGGCGACGAGCCTGGTCCTGGGTCATGCCAAGATGCTGGTGCAGGGCATGGAAGTTTTCCGTCACATAGCCGCCAAAGTAGGCGGGGTCATCCGAGTTGACCGTAACCTTCACTCCGCGCTCGAGCATGTCGAGGATGTTGTGCTGGCTCATGTGATCGAACACGCAGAGCTTGGTGTTCGACAGCGGACAGACGGTCAGCGGGATCTGTTCATCGATGATGCGCTGCATGAGCCGCTCGTCCTCGATGGCTCTCACGCCGTGATCGATGCGCTTGATCTTCAGCAGGTCGAGGGCTTCCCAGATGTATTCGGGTGGCCCTTCCTCGCCGGCGTGGGCCACTGCGACGAAACCTTCGCTGCGCGCACGGTCGAAGACGCGCTGGAACTTGCTGGGTGGATGGCCTTTCTCTGAGCTGTCCAATCCCACCGCGATGAAGGCCTCGCGGAAGGGCAGGGCCTGGTCCAGGGTCTTCTGCGCTTCATCCTCGCTCAGGTGGCGCAGGAAGCTCAGGATCAGGCCGCTGCTGATGCCCAGTTGCTCACGGCCATCCTTGAGCGCCTGGTTGATGCCGCCGAGCACGACCTCGAAGGGCACCCCGCGGTCGGTATGGGTCTGCGGGTCGAAGAAAGGTTCGGTGTGGACGACGTTCTGCGCCTTGCACCGCTGCAGGTAGGCCCAGGTCAGGTCGTAGAAGTCCTGCTCGGTGCGCAGCACATCGGCGCCCTGGTAATACAGGTCGAGGAATTCCTGCAGGTTGTTGAAGGCATAGGCACTGCGCAGTGCTTCTACGTCGGTCCAGGGCAGGGCGACCTTGTTGCGTTCAGCCAGGGCGAACAGCAGTTCCGGCTCCAGCGAACCCTCCAGGTGCATATGCAGTTCGGCCTTGGGCAAGGCATTGAGCCAGTCATACATGGGCTGTGATCTCTGAATCAGGTACGGTTGGTCGCCATTCTACAGGGCTGTGCGCCGTTCGGTAGGCCGGGGGCCGTATCGCAGCCCCCGGTTCGACTCAACCGGCGATCAATGCCGCGGCGGCCTGGCGGTGGTCAGCAATCAGCCCTTGGACATCCAGGCCTTCGATCTGTCCATCGATGACTCGCCATTGCCCACCCACCATCACCCGGTCGGCGCGGTCGGCTGCGCACAGCAGCAGTGCCGACAACGGATCGTGACTGCCGGAGAAGCGCAGTTCGTCGAGCTTGAACAGGGCCAGGTCAGCTTGCTTGCCAACAGCCAACTGGCCAATGTCGTCGCGCCCCAGCAAGCGTGCCGAACCGCGCGTGGCCCAGTCCAGCGCACGCTGCGGGGTGATCTGCTCGGCACCGTAGCGCAGGCGTTGCAGATACAGCGCCTGACGCGCTTCGAGGATCATGTTCGAGGCATCGTTGGATGCCGAGCCGTCGACTCCCAGGCCAACGGGGGCACCGGCCGCCTCGAGTTCGACCGTCGGGCAGATCCCCGAGGCCAGGCGCATGTTGGAGCTCGGGCAGTGGCTGATACCGGTGCCAGCCGCGCCGAGGCGGGCGATTTCGTCGGGGTTGAAGTGAATGCCATGGGCCAGCCAGGTCCTGGGGCCGAGCCAGCCGACACTGTCGAGGTAGTCCACGGTGCGCAGGCCGAAGCGCTGGAGGCAGAAGTCTTCCTCGTCGAGGGTTTCGGCCAGGTGGGTGTGCAGGCGCACGTCCAGTGCTTCGGCCAGGGTGGCGCTGGCACGCATGATCTCGGGGGTCACCGAGAAAGGTGAGCAGGGTGCCAGGGCGATCTGGATGCGCGCACCATCGCCGCGCTCGTGGTAGCTGTGGATCAGTCGCTGGCTGTCAGCCAGGATCACCTCGCCCTGTTGCACCGTCTGCTGTGGGGGCAGGCCGCCATCGGCCTCGCCAAGGCTCATCGAGCCGCGGGTCAGCATGGCGCGCATGCCAAGCTTGCGCACTACTTCGACCTGCACGTCGATGGCGTTGTCCAGGCCTTCCGGGAACAGGTAATGATGGTCGGCGGCGGTGGTGCAACCCGACAGCAGCAACTCGGCCAGCGCAACCTCGCTGGCCAGCGCCAGCTTGGCGGGAGTCAGTCGAGCCCACACCGGGTAGAGGGTCTTGAGCCAGGGAAACAGTGGCTGGTTGACCACCGGTGCCCAGGCGCGGGTCAGGGTCTGGTAGAAATGGTGATGGGTATTGATCAGGCCGGGAAGCACCACATGCTCACGGGCGTCGAACACGTGATCACAGGGGGCGCTGGGTTGTTCGCCGGGGGCGAGCAGTTGGCGGATACGGCCGTTTTCAATGACCAGGCCGCCGCGGGCATCGGCGTCGTTGGCGGTGAAGATGGCAAGGGGAGATTTCAACCAGATACGGGTCGCAGGCATGGTGCCGGCTCCTCTGAAAGTGGGTTCAGGGTTAGCCAGCTCAGTGTTGCCCTGTCTGCTGATCCAGGTTCGCCGCAAGGCGAGGCATCGAGTCTACTGCCTCGCTGTGCGGCTTTCAATTCACCAGGTGAGCGTGTCGCCCTTGTAGTTGAGAAAACGCAACCCGCCCTGGCCGCTTTGCTGTCTGATCTGCTCGAGCATGCCGCGGGTGCTGGTCACCACGTCGACGTCTGCATCCTCGCCGCCCATGTCAGTCTTGACCCAGCCTGGGTGCATGGCCAGCACGCTCAGGTCGGCGCGCTGCAACTCGACCACAAAGCTGTTGATCATCGAGTTCAGTGCAGCCTTGCTCGCCTTGTACAGGCAGATGTCGGTGCTGTCGGGGCTGGTCACGCTTCCGAGCCCCGAGCTCATGAAGGCCAGTACGCCGGTCTGTTCGCGGATCTGCCCGACCAGACGACGTGCTACCCGGATCGGGGCAACTGTATTTGTCATGAACAGGTCGCCGATCTGCGAGACACTTACCGTTTCCAGGTCCTGCGGTACCGGCCCCATGATCCCGGCGTTGATGAACACCAGGTCGAAGGTCTTGCCTTGAAGGCGTTGCTTGAGGCCATCGAGCAAGGCGGTATCGTTCATCTCCAGGGATTCGATGTGCACCCCGTCGATATCCTTCAGGGCGCCGGGCCTGCTCGTATCACGCACGGTGGCGGTGACATCCCAGCCGTCTTCGTGCAGACGTTGTACCAGGCCGAGTCCCAATCCCCGGGAGGCGCCGATGATCAGCGCGCTTTTGCTGGTGGACATGTGAATGCTCCGAGCTTTCTTGAAAGATATCGAGGATACGCCAGGCTGGCGTAGCTCGCCTGATCAATGGCTGTACAAAAATTGATCAGCGTCATCCCGCCTCGTGCTGGTGGGCGCTTTGCCCATTGGCACACGGGTTATCCACAGGCTGCTCCACAGTTATTGTGTGCAAGCGCAGCGTTGCCGGTGGGGCTTGCAGAAACCAGGACATGGGGATAACTCGCCGCCTTTCAGTGGCTTGCGGCTGTCATGAAACAGTGATCAAAATATGCTCAATCGGCTGAAGGCCATGTGCAGCAAGGCTTGCGTAAGAGTGCCCCAAGCTTATCCACAGGCAGGCCCACAGCAGTTGTGGGCAGCTTTCAGCGCGGTTCCAGGCGGATTCGCCCACGGCTGAGGTCGGCCAACTGCTGCTGAAGTACTTCGCGGTGTATCTCGCCCAACGCCAGGAGCAGGTCGACGCCATTGGCCGTGAACTGTTCATCCAGCACCACCCCATCGACTTCGGCCAGGCGCAACTTGAGCAACGCCAGCTCGCTGAACGTGCAACTGCAGGCGAATTCGCTGCGTTGTACCAGCAGCCTCTTCGCCGCCTGTTGCAGGCACTTGTTGGCGCCGCCGCCATATGCCCGGGCCAGGCCGCCGGTGCCCAGCTGGATGCCGCCATACCAGCGAATCACCAGCACTACCACCTGGTCGCAGTCCTGGGCCTCGATGGCCGCCAGGATCGGGCGCCCGGCCGTGCCGCCAGGTTCCCCGTCATCGCTGCTGCGATACTGTGCGCCGAGTTTCCACGCCCAGCAGTTGTGGGTGGCTGCCGGGTCGCTGTGGCGTTCGATGAAACTCATCGCCTCGGCGGCGCTGCCGATCGGGCCAGCGAGGGTAATGAAACGGCTCTTGCGGATTTCTTCACGGAACTCGCAGAGCTCGAGCAGGGTAGAAGGCATAGTTCCGGGTCAGGCGGGCGGGGTGATGCCGCAGCCTTTGAGAATGATGTGGATAAGGTTGTCGCTGGCATCTTCCATGTCCTGCTTGGTCAGGCGGCTGCGACCGGTGACCTGGCAGATCTGCGTGGCGAAGTCGGCGTAGTGCTGGGTGCTGCCCCACAGCAGGAAGATCAGGTGCACAGGGTCCACCGGGTCCATCTTGCCCGCATCGATCCAGGCCTGGAATACGGCGGCACGACCACGGAACCATTCGCGGTAGTCGGCGCTGAAGTATTCGGTCAGGCACTGCCCGCCGCTGATCACTTCCATGGCGAAGATCCGCGAAGCCTGCGGGTTGCGCCGGGAGAACTCCATCTTGGTGCGGATGTACTGGCTCAGCGCCTGGGCCGGATCGTCCTCGACACTCAGGGCGTTGAAGGTGCTGTCCCACAGTTCGATGATGTTGCTGAGCACGGCTATATAGAGGCCGAGCTTGTTGGTGAAGTAGTAGTGCAGGTTGGCCTTGGGCAGGTTGGCCTTCAGCGCGATGGTGTTCATGCTGGTGCCCTTGAAGCCGTGGCGGGCGAATTCGTCTTCGGCGGCCTGGATGATGGCCTGCTCGTTTTTCTGGCGAATGCGGCCGGCGGGCTTGCCCGAGGCGGAGAGGCGATGCGCAGGGACTTCAAAGGTCATGGACGTTTCCGTACGGGGTCTGTGGGCAACGGATGTCGGACAGATTACCTGCCTGTGCCGAAGTGACAAGCATTAGCGCGTTGCCGCAAGGCTTTCGAGAAAACTTTCCAGAACCAGGTTCGGACGCCGCCCCTTGCGCGTCACCCAGCTCAGGCTCAGGTCATAGTAGCGTTGCGCCGGTTTCAGTGCCCGCAGGCGACCCTGCTGGACCCAGAACATGGCGTAGTGATCGGGCAGATAGCCGATGTAGCGCCCGGTGAGGATGAGAAAGGCCATGCCCTCGCGGTCCGAGGCGCTGGCGGTGCAGTTCAGGGCCTGGTAGTGCGCCTGGATGTCGGCCGGCAGACGAAAGGTCGGGGCGATGGCTTCCTGGCTGTTCAGGCGCTGGTCGTCGATTTTCTGGTCTTCGGCATAGAACAGCGGGTGGCCCACTGCGCAATAGAGCAGAGAGCGTTCGCTGTACAGGGGTTGGTATTCCAGGCCCGAGAGCGGGCTGGTCTGGGGCACCACGCCAACGTGCAGGCTGCCGTCCAGCACCCCTTGTTCCACCTGGCTCGGGGCGACCATGCGGATCTGGATGCGCACGTCCGGCCCGCGATCCTTGAGCTCTGCCAGCGCATGGGTGATGCGCATGTGCGGCAGGGTAACCAGGTTGTCGGTCAGGCCGATATTGAGCTCGCCGCGCAGGTGCTGGTGCAGTCCGTTGACCTCGGTGCGAAAGCTCTCCAGGGCGCTGAGCAGTTGCAGCGCCGAATGATAGACTTCGCGGCCTTCCTCGGTGAGCGAAAAGCCTGCCCGGCCACGTTGACACAGGCGCAAGCCCAGGCGCTGCTCCAGGTCGTTCATCTGCTGGCTGATTGCAGAGCGTCCGATACCCAGTACGTTTTCCGCTGCGGAGAAACCGCCACACTCGACGACACTGCGGTAGATCTTCAGCAGGCGGATATCGAAATCGCTGACCTGTGCGAGTGGATCGGGACGACGGCTCATAAGTTTAGTCCGCTGCTAACTGAAGATTAGAAATGTTGGCTTTTTCAGACTTTATCCTCGTGACAACGTAGCTGCAACAACACCCATCGTTGCCTAGTCGTCTTCCGAGGAACCGCCGATGAACATGCCCGAAAACGCCCCGTCCGGCCTGGCCAGCCAGCTCAAGCTGGACGCCCACTGGATGCCCTACACCGCGAACCGCAATTTCCAGCGGGATCCACGCCTGATCGTGGCGGCCGAAGGCAACTACCTGGTCGATGACAAGGGGCGCAGGATTTTCGACGCACTGTCGGGCCTGTGGACTTGCGGCGCCGGGCATACCCGCAAGGAAATCACCGACGCGGTGACCCGCCAGTTGAGCACCCTGGACTACTCGCCGGCCTTCCAGTTCGGCCACCCGCTGTCATTCCAGCTGGCCGAGAAGATCGCTGAACTCACCCCGGGCGATCTCAATCACACCTTCTATACCAACTCCGGTTCCGAGTGCGCCGACACCGCGCTGAAGATGGTGCGCGCCTACTGGCGTCTGAAAGGCCAGGCGACCAAGACCAAGATCATCGGCCGTGCCCGTGGCTACCACGGCGTGAACATCGCCGGTACCAGCCTGGGTGGCGTCAACGGCAACCGCAAGATGTTCGGCCAGTTGCTGGATGTCGACCATTTGCCTCACACCGTGCTGCCGGTGAACGCGTTTTCCCGCGGCATGCCCGAGGAGGGCGGTATCGCCCTGGCCGACGAGATGCTCAAGCTGATCGAACTGCATGACGCCTCGAACATCGCAGCGGTGATCGTCGAGCCACTGGCCGGCTCCGCTGGCGTGCTGCCTCCACCTAAGGGTTATCTGAAACGCCTGCGTGAAATCTGCACCCAGCACAACATCCTGCTGATCTTCGACGAAGTGATCACCGGCTTCGGCCGTATGGGCGCGATGACCGGTTCCGAAGCCTTCGGCGTGACCCCGGATCTGATGTGCATCGCCAAGCAGGTGACCAACGGTGCCATCCCGATGGGTGCGGTGATCGCCAGCAGCGAGATCTACCAGACCTTCATGAACCAACCGACGCCGGAATACGCCGTGGAATTCCCCCATGGCTATACCTATTCGGCCCACCCTGTGGCCTGTGCAGCCGGTATCGCCGCACTGGATTTGCTGAAGAAGGAAAACCTGGTGCAGTCCGCCGCCGAACTGGCGCCGCACTTCGAGAACCTGCTGCATGGCGTCAAGGGCACCAAGAACGTCATCGATATCCGTAACTACGGTCTGGCAGGCGCGATCCAGATTGCAGCCCGCGATGGCGATGCGATCGTGCGTCCTTATGAGGCGGCCATGAAACTGTGGAAGGCCGGCTTCTATGTCCGCTTCGGCGGCGACACCCTGCAGTTCGGCCCAACCTTCAATACCAAGCCGCAGGAGCTGGATCGCCTGTTCGACGCGGTAGGCGAAGCCCTGAACCAGATCGACTGATCTTTCCGACGCTGACGACAGGCGCACGTGCGCCTGTTTCACCCTTCTTTATCTGGAGTTCTGCATGAGCATCGTTCAGCACCTGATCAATGGTGAGCTGGTTTCCAAGGGCGGCCGTACCGCCGATGTCTTCAACCCGTCCACGGGCCAGGCCACGCGCAAGGTCGAGCTGGCCAGCCGCGCTACCATCCAGGAAGCCATCGATTCGGCCAAGGCCGCATTCCCGGCCTGGCGCAACACACCACCGGCCAAGCGTGCCCAGGTGATGTTCCGTTTCAAGCAGCTGTTGGAGCAGAACGAAGCACGCATCTCGCAGATGATCAGTGAAGAGCACGGCAAGACGATCGAAGATGCCGCCGGCGAGCTGAAGCGCGGTATCGAGAACGTCGAGTTCGCCTGCGCCGCACCCGAGTTGCTCAAGGGCGAATACAGCCGCAACGTCGGCCCGAACATCGACGCCTGGTCCGACTTCCAGCCGCTGGGCGTGGTAGCCGGTATCACCCCGTTCAACTTCCCGGCGATGGTCCCGCTGTGGATGTACCCGCTGGCCATCGTCTGCGGTAACGCGTTCATCCTCAAGCCGTCGGAGCGCGACCCGAGCTCGACCCTGTACATCGCCCAACTGTTGCTGGAGGCTGGCCTGCCCAAGGGCATCCTCAACGTGGTGCACGGCGACAAGGAAGCGGTGGACGCGCTGATCGAGGCGCCGGAGGTCAAGGCTCTGAGTTTCGTCGGCTCGACCCCGATCGCCGAATACATCTATGCCGAAGGCACCAAGCGCGGCAAGCGCGTGCAGGCCCTGGGTGGTGCGAAGAACCACGCGGTGCTGATGCCCGATGCCGAACTGGACAACGCCGTCAGCGCGCTGATGGGCGCGGCCTACGGTTCGTGCGGCGAGCGCTGCATGGCGATTTCCGTGGCCGTGTGCGTGGGCGACCAGGTTGCCGATGCGCTGATTGCCAAGCTGGAACCGCAGATCAAGGCGCTGAAGATCGGTGCCGGCACCTCCTGCGGCCTGGACATGGGGCCGTTGGTGACGGCGGCTGCGCGTGACAAGGTCGTGGGTTACATCGACGACGGCGTGGCCGCGGGTGCCAAGCTGGTGGTGGATGGCCGTGGTTTCCGTGTTGCGGGTAACGAGGATGGTTACTTCGTCGGCGGTACGCTGTTCGACAAGGTCACGCCAGAGATGCGCATCTATAAGGAAGAGATCTTCGGGCCGGTGCTGTGCGTGGTGCGGGTGAACAGCCTGGAAGAAGCCATGCAGTTGATCAACGAGCATGAGTACGGCAACGGCACCTGCATCTTCACTCGCGATGGTGAGGCAGCGCGGCTGTTCTGCGACGAGATCGAGGTGGGCATGGTGGGTGTGAACGTGCCGCTGCCGGTACCGGTGAGCTACCACAGCTTTGGTGGCTGGAAGCGCTCGCTGTTTGGCGATCTGCATGCCTATGGTCCGGACGGTGTGCGCTTCTACACCCGGCGCAAGGCAATCACCCAGCGCTGGCCGCAGCGCAAGAGCCACGAGGCGTCGCAGTTCGCATTCCCGAGTCTGTAAGGGTGGGGTGAGGTGAAAAGCGGGGAGGCCGACAGGCCTCCCCGCTTTGTTTTGTGGGGGCAGAGAAGGGACTGGTTGGGTTTGGTGGTAGGGTTGCCAGGTGTCTGCCTTGATGTTTTCTGCGCTCTTGAGATCAAGCGCCGCCCGCGCGGCGCTTGATCTCAAGAGCGCAGAAAGGTTTGAGGCAGCCACTTGGTGGCCTATATAAGGTCTGTGCCTGGAATGTTTCAACTAATTGAAATAAAAGGTTGACGCCCTCTCGAATCCCCTTATAATGCGCCCCACTTCCGCAGCAAACGGAACGCGAAACTCCTTGTTAATCAACGAGTTAAGCGAGTTCGGTGTAGCGCGAAGGGCTTCGATCTGGTGATCGGCAGCGGTGAAAAAGGCAGTTGACAGCATCGTTTGGTGCTGTATGATTCGCCTCCCGCTACGAGAGATCGCAGCGAGTCAAGTGTTTGAAGCTAAACGAGTTTCTCGCGAAAAACTTCAAAATAAACGCTTGACACCGAATGAGGAAAGCGTAGAATGCGCGCCTCGGTTGAGAAGAAAAGCTCTTGACCAAACGCTCTTTAACAAATCGAATCAAGCAATTCGTGTGGGTGCTTGTGAGTACGGACTGATAGTCGCCAAGATTATCAGCATCACAAGTGGCCATGCGAGAAATCACATAGTCATTTGAGATTGCTGAGCCAAGTTTAGGGTTTCTTAAAAACCCAAGCAGTATTGAACTGAAGAGTTTGATCATGGCTCAGATTGAACGCTGGCGGCAGGCCTAACACATGCAAGTCGAGCGGATGACGGGAGCTTGCTCCTTGATTCAGCGGCGGACGGGTGAGTAATGCCTAGGAATCTGCCTGGTAGTGGGGGGCAACGTTTCGAAAGGAACGCTAATACCGCATACGTCCTACGGGAGAAAGCAGGGGACCTTCGGGCCTTGCGCTATCAGATGAGCCTAGGTCGGATTAGCTAGTTGGTGAGGTAATGGCTCACCAAGGCGACGATCCGTAACTGGTCTGAGAGGATGATCAGTCACACTGGAACTGAGACACGGTCCAGACTCCTACGGGAGGCAGCAGTGGGGAATATTGGACAATGGGCGAAAGCCTGATCCAGCCATGCCGCGTGTGTGAAGAAGGTCTTCGGATTGTAAAGCACTTTAAGTTGGGAGGAAGGGTTGTACGTTAATACCGTGCAATTTTGACGTTACCGACAGAATAAGCACCGGCTAACTCTGTGCCAGCAGCCGCGGTAATACAGAGGGTGCAAGCGTTAATCGGAATTACTGGGCGTAAAGCGCGCGTAGGTGGTTCGTTAAGTTGGATGTGAAAGCCCCGGGCTCAACCTGGGAACTGCATCCAAAACTGGCGAGCTAGAGTATGGTAGAGGGTGGTGGAATTTCCTGTGTAGCGGTGAAATGCGTAGATATAGGAAGGAACACCAGTGGCGAAGGCGACCACCTGGACTGATACTGACACTGAGGTGCGAAAGCGTGGGGAGCAAACAGGATTAGATACCCTGGTAGTCCACGCCGTAAACGATGTCAACTAGCCGTTGGAATCCTTGAGATTTTAGTGGCGCAGCTAACGCATTAAGTTGACCGCCTGGGGAGTACGGCCGCAAGGTTAAAACTCAAATGAATTGACGGGGGCCCGCACAAGCGGTGGAGCATGTGGTTTAATTCGAAGCAACGCGAAGAACCTTACCAGGCCTTGACATGCAGAGAACTTTCCAGAGATGGATTGGTGCCTTCGGGAACTCTGACACAGGTGCTGCATGGCTGTCGTCAGCTCGTGTCGTGAGATGTTGGGTTAAGTCCCGTAACGAGCGCAACCCTTGTCCTTAGTTACCAGCACGTTATGGTGGGCACTCTAAGGAGACTGCCGGTGACAAACCGGAGGAAGGTGGGGATGACGTCAAGTCATCATGGCCCTTACGGCCTGGGCTACACACGTGCTACAATGGTCGGTACAGAGGGTTGCCAAGCCGCGAGGTGGAGCTAATCTCACAAAACCGATCGTAGTCCGGATCGCAGTCTGCAACTCGACTGCGTGAAGTCGGAATCGCTAGTAATCGCGAATCAGAATGTCGCGGTGAATACGTTCCCGGGCCTTGTACACACCGCCCGTCACACCATGGGAGTGGGTTGCACCAGAAGTAGCTAGTCTAACCTTCGGGAGGACGGTTACCACGGTGTGATTCATGACTGGGGTGAAGTCGTAACAAGGTAGCCGTAGGGGAACCTGCGGCTGGATCACCTCCTTAATCGAAGACATCAGCCTGCTGATGAGCTCCCACACGAATTGCTTGATTCATTGTCGAAGACGATCAAGACCCTATATAGGTCTGTAGCTCAGTTGGTTAGAGCGCACCCCTGATAAGGGTGAGGTCGGCAGTTCAAATCTGCCCAGACCTACCAATATGCGGGGCCATAGCTCAGCTGGGAGAGCGCCTGCCTTGCACGCAGGAGGTCAGCGGTTCGATCCCGCTTGGCTCCACCACTTATGCTGCACCTTGATCAGAACCTAGAAATGAGCATTCACTGATGAATGTTGATTTCTGGCTTTTGTCAGATCGTTCTTTAAAAATTCGGATATGTGATAGAAATAGACTGAATGCCAGTTTCACTGCTGGTAGTTCAGGCTAAGGTAAAATTTGTGAGTTCTCACGAATTTTCGGCGAATGTCGTCTTCACAGTATAACCAGATTGCTTGGGGTTATATGGTCAAGTGAAGAAGCGCATACGGTGGATGCCTTGGCAGTCAGAGGCGATGAAAGACGTGGTAGCCTGCGATAAGCTTTGGGGAGTCGGCAAACAGACTGTGATCCAGAGATCTCTGAATGGGGGAACCCACTCAGCACAAGCTGAGTATCTTGTACTGAATACATAGGTGCAAGAGGCGAACCAGGGGAACTGAAACATCTAAGTACCCTGAGGAAAAGAAATCAACCGAGATTCCCTTAGTAGTGGCGAGCGAACGGGGACCAGCCCTTAAGCTGGTTTGAGATTAGTGGAACGCTCTGGAAAGTGCGGCCATAGTGGGTGATAGCCCCGTACACGAAAATCTCTTGCCAGTGAAATCGAGTAGGACGGAGCACGAGAAACTTTGTCTGAACATGGGGGGACCATCCTCCAAGGCTAAATACTACTGACTGACCGATAGTGAACCAGTACCGTGAGGGAAAGGCGAAAAGAACCCCGGAGAGGGGAGTGAAATAGAACCTGAAACCGTATGCGTACAAGCAGTGGGAGCCTACTTTGTTAGGTGACTGCGTACCTTTTGTATAATGGGTCAGCGACTTATATTCAGTGGCGAGCTTAACCGAATAGGGGAGGCGTAGCGAAAGCGAGTCTTAATAGGGCGCTTTAGTCGCTGGGTATAGACCCGAAACCGGGCGATCTATCCATGGGCAGGTTGAAGGTTAGGTAACACTGACTGGAGGACCGAACCGACTACCGTTGAAAAGTTAGCGGATGACCTGTGGATCGGAGTGAAAGGCTAATCAAGCTCGGAGATAGCTGGTTCTCCTCGAAAGCTATTTAGGTAGCGCCTCATGTATCACTGCTGGGGGTAGAGCACTGTTTCGGCTAGGGGGTCATCCCGACTTACCAAACCGATGCAAACTCCGAATACCAGCAAGTGCCGAGCATGGGAGACACACGGCGGGTGCTAACGTCCGTCGTGAAAAGGGAAACAACCCAGACCGTCAGCTAAGGTCCCAAAGTCATGGTTAAGTGGGAAACGATGTGGGAAGGCTTAGACAGCTAGGAGGTTGGCTTAGAAGCAGCCACCCTTTAAAGAAAGCGTAATAGCTCACTAGTCGAGTCGGCCTGCGCGGAAGATGTAACGGGGCTCAAACCATGCACCGAAGCTACGGGTATCACCTCTGGTGATGCGGTAGAGGAGCGTTCTGTAAGCCTGTGAAGGTGAGTTGAGAAGCTTGCTGGAGGTATCAGAAGTGCGAATGCTGACATGAGTAACGACAATGCGAGTGAAAAACTCGCACGCCGAAAGACCAAGGTTTCCTGCGCAACGTTAATCGACGCAGGGTTAGTCGGTTCCTAAGGCGAGGCTGAAAAGCGTAGTCGATGGAAAACAGGTTAATATTCCTGTACTTCCAGTTATTGCGATGGAGGGACGGAGAAGGTTAGGCCAGCCTGGCGTTGGTTGTCCAGGTTTAAGGTGGTAGGCTGAAATCTTAGGCAAATCCGGGATTTCAAGGCCGAGAGCTGATGACGAGTGCTCTTTAGAGCGCGAAGTGGTTGATACCATGCTTCCAAGAAAAGCTCCTAAGCTTCAGATAACTGGGAACCGTACCCCAAACCGACACAGGTGGTTAGGTAGAGAATACCAAGGCGCTTGAGAGAACTCGGGTGAAGGAACTAGGCAAAATGGCACCGTAACTTCGGGAGAAGGTGCGCCGGCGAGGGTGAAGGACTTGCTCCGTAAGCTCATGCCGGTCGAAGATACCAGGCCGCTGCGACTGTTTATTAAAAACACAGCACTCTGCAAACACGAAAGTGGACGTATAGGGTGTGACGCCTGCCCGGTGCCGGAAGGTTAATTGATGGGGTTAGCGCAAGCGAAGCTCTTGATCGAAGCCCCGGTAAACGGCGGCCGTAACTATAACGGTCCTAAGGTAGCGAAATTCCTTGTCGGGTAAGTTCCGACCTGCACGAATGGCGTAACGATGGCGGCGCTGTCTCCACCCGAGACTCAGTGAAATTGAAATCGCTGTGAAGATGCAGTGTATCCGCGGCTAGACGGAAAGACCCCGTGAACCTTTACTATAGCTTTGCACTGGACTTTGAGCTTGCTTGTGTAGGATAGGTGGGAGGCTTTGAAGTGGGGACGCCAGTTCTCATGGAGCCATCCTTGAAATACCACCCTGGCAACCTTGAGGTTCTAACTCAGGTCCGTGATCCGGATCGAGGACAGTGTATGGTGGGTAGTTTGACTGGGGCGGTCTCCTCCCAAAGAGTAACGGAGGAGTACGAAGGTGCGCTCAGACCGGTCGGAAATCGGTCGTAGAGTATAAAGGCAAAAGCGCGCTTGACTGCGAGACAGACACGTCGAGCAGGTACGAAAGTAGGTCTTAGTGATCCGGTGGTTCTGTATGGAAGGGCCATCGCTCAACGGATAAAAGGTACTCCGGGGATAACAGGCTGATACCGCCCAAGAGTTCATATCGACGGCGGTGTTTGGCACCTCGATGTCGGCTCATCACATCCTGGGGCTGAAGCCGGTCCCAAGGGTATGGCTGTTCGCCATTTAAAGTGGTACGCGAGCTGGGTTTAGAACGTCGTGAGACAGTTCGGTCCCTATCTGCCGTGGACGTTTGAGATTTGAGAGGGGCTGCTCCTAGTACGAGAGGACCGGAGTGGACGAACCTCTGGTGTTCCGGTTGTCACGCCAGTGGCATTGCCGGGTAGCTATGTTCGGAAGAGATAACCGCTGAAAGCATCTAAGCGGGAAACTTGCCTCAAGATGAGATCTCACTGGGATCTAGAATCCCCTGAAGGGCCGTCGAAGACTACGACGTTGATAGGTTGGGTGTGTAAGCGCTGTGAGGCGTTGAGCTAACCAATACTAATTGCCCGTGAGGCTTGACCATATAACACCCAAGCAATCTGCCTTGCAGATTGTGGTGGTGAAGACGAAACGAACCGAAAGTTCGAAGCGACCCACAAAGATCACATATCCGAATTGGCTGGCGTGTCTGAAAGGACGCACTGGCAACCGAATTTCTTGACGACCATAGAGCATTGGAACCACCTGATCCCATCCCGAACTCAGCAGTGAAACGATGCATCGCCGATGGTAGTGTGGGGTTTCCCCATGTGAGAGTAGGTCATCGTCAAGATTCATTTCGCAAAACCCCTATCTGCGCGAGCAGGTAGGGGTTTTGTCTTTTCTGCTTTCCGATCGCGCAGGCAGCACGCTCCTACACCAAGCAGGCGCTTGCGCCACGGGACAAGCGTTCCTGCACAGGGTATGGTTCCCTCAGCGCAACCAGCCCCCCGAGAGTATTCAATGGCCAACACCACCTCACTGCACCCAGGCTTCATGATTGTCCAGGGCAATCGCCTGGATGATCTGCGCAATCTGGTGGTGAGCGTGATGCGCAGCTACCCTCTGGCGCCCCTGGAAAACGAGATTGCCCTGGTGCAGAGCAACGGCATCGCTCAGTGGCTCAAGCTCGCGTTGGCCGAGGATCCCCAGGACGACGATCAGGGCGGTTGTGGCATCGCTGCGGCCATCGATGTACAACTGCCCGGCAGCTTCATGTGGCAGCTGTACCGTCGTGTATTGGGTCGTGAAGAAATCCCCGAGGTGTCGCTGCTCGACAAGGCGCCCCTGACCTGGCGCCTGATGCGCCTGTTGCCCGCTCTGATCGAGCGCGAGCACTTCGAGCCGCTCAAGCGTTTTCTCACCGACGACAGCGACCTGCGCAAGCGCTACCAGCTCGCCGAGCGCCTGGCCGACCTGTTCGACCAATACCAGGTGTACCGCGCCGACTGGCTCAAGGACTGGGCTGCCGGCGAGCACGTACTCAACACTGCTCGTGGTGAGCGCAAGCCTCTGGTTCCGGGCAATCGCTGGCAGGCCGAGTTGTGGCGGGCCTTGCTCGAGGATGTTGGTCGGGAGGGTATGGCGCAGAGCCGAGCCGGTGTCCACCAGCGCTTCATGGAACGGATCGACGCCCTGGAGCATGCACCTCCCGGCCTTCCGGCACGGGTGATCGTCTTCGGTATTTCGTCATTACCCGCGCAAACACTCGAAGCCCTGGCCGGGCTGGCCCGTTTCAGCCAGGTGCTGCTGTGCGTGCACAACCCCTGCCGCCACCACTGGGGTGATATCGTCGCCGACAAGGACCTGCTTCGCCACCAGTACAAGCGTCTGCAGCGCAAGCAGGGCATGCCGTTGCAGCTCGACGACGAATCGATGCACCAGCATGCCCATCCGCTGCTGGCTGCCTGGGGCAAGCAAGGCCGGGACTACATCAACCTGCTCGACAGCTATGACGATCCGGGCAGTTACCGTGGCGTGTTCAGCGATGGTCGTATCGACCTGTTCAGCGAAGCTTCGCCGACCACATTGCTGAACCAGTTGCAGGACGACATCCTCGAATTGCGCCCGCTGGCGGAAACCCGCGAGGCCTGGCCGGCGGTCGATGCTGCGAACGATCGCTCGGTGCGCTTCCACGTAGCCCACAGTCCACAGCGCGAAGTGGAAATCCTCCACGACCAGTTGCTCGCACGCTTCAGCAACGATCCGACCCTGCGTCCGCGTGACGTCATCGTCATGCTCCCGGCCATCGATGACTACGCCCCGCATATCCGCGCGGTGTTCGGTCAGCTCGACCGCCACGACCCGCGCTACATTCCCTTCACCCTCACCGACCAGGGGCAGCGTGGCCGCGATCCATTGCTGATCGCCCTGGAGCACCTGCTCAAACTGCCTGATAGCCGCTTTGCTGTCAGCGAGGTCCTCGATCTGCTCGATGTGCCGGCCGTGCGCGCCCGCTTCGGGATCAAGGAGAGCGACCTGCCGACCCTGCACCGCTGGATCGAAGGCGCGGGCATCCGTTGGGGGCTCAGTGGCGAACAACGCGCCAGCCTCGGGTTACCCCAGGGGCTGGAGCAGAACAGTTGGCGATTCGGCCTGCGGCGGATGTTGCTGGGTTACGCGGTGGGTATCGGTGAGGGCTGCGACGGTATCGAACCCTATGACGAGATCGGTGGCCTCGACGCTGCGCTGATCGGCCCGCTGGTCGCGCTGCTCGATGCCCTCGAGGTGGCTTTCCAGACCCTGGCCGAGCCGGCCAGTGCCGCACAATGGGGCGATCGCCTGAACGCGCTGTTGCAGGTGTTCTTCCTGGCCCAGGAAGAGCATGACGAGCTTTTGCTGGTGCAGTTGCAGGACCTGTGTGACACCTGGCTGCAAACGTGCGACACCGTTGGCCTGGATGATCAGCTGCCACTCACGGTAGTGCGTGAGGCGTGGTTGTCGGGCCTGGACCAGGGCAAGCTGTCCCAACGCTTTCTCGCCGGTTCGGTGAACTTCTGTACCCTGATGCCCATGCGCGCCATCCCGTTTCGGGTGGTCTGCCTGCTGGGCATGAACGATGGTGACTATCCGCGCGCCCAACAGCCGCTGGACTTCGACCTGATGGCCAGTGATTACCGCCCCGGTGACCGCTCACGCCGCGAGGACGATCGCTACCTGCTTCTCGAAGCGCTGCTGTCGGCCCGCGACCAGCTTTATGTGAGCTGGGTCGGGCGTAGCATCCGCGACAACAGCGAGCGTCCCGCTTCGGTCCTGATCGGTCAGTTGCGCGACCATCTCGCCGCCGGCTGGCAGCTTGCCGGTGCGCGGCAAGGCCAGCGAGACGACCCTGGGCAGCAACTGCTGCATGCCTTGACCCAGGAGCACCCCCTGCAGCCGTTCAGCCCTCGCTATTTTCAGAAGGGCAGCCCGCTATTCAGCTATGCCCATGAGTGGCAGGTGCTGCATCAACCCGAGCAGATCACCGTCGCCGAAGAGGGGGGGATGCTACCGCCGTACATCAGTGACGAACCATTGAGCCTGACACAGCTGCAGGACTTCCTGCGCCACCCGGTCAGGCATTTCTTCAGCCAGCGTCTGAAAGTGTTTTTCGAGGCCCTGGAAGCCCCCACGCCCGACGAAGAACCCTTCGTACTCGATGCCCTGCAGCGCTATGGCCTGAGCGAGCGCTTGCTCGGTGCAGCCCTGGCCGAGCCCGACGATCCCGAGCAGGCGCTGCGCAGC
The DNA here is from genome assembly GCF_057370475.1 of Pseudomonas sp. FA117. Classification (NCBI taxonomy): domain Bacteria; kingdom Pseudomonadati; phylum Pseudomonadota; class Gammaproteobacteria; order Pseudomonadales; family Pseudomonadaceae; genus Pseudomonas; species Pseudomonas sp. FA117. The sequence goes on along the minus strand of NZ_CM170675.1, from coordinate 5,085,538 downwards.
CAGGCCCGTCGCCTGCAGGCCTGTGGCCTGTTGCCCCTGGCAGGCTTTGGCGAATCACTGCAGGTCGAGCTGATCCAGCCCCTGCCGGACCTTCTGCAACGTCACCGACAACTGCTGCAGCGTTGGCACACAGTGGTGGAGGGTGCGCTGCCGATTCATTTCGAGCATGGCACGCACCGGCTCGAAGGCTGGTTGGGGCGCGTGTACCAGGGCGATGAACAAAGCCTGCTGAGTATCACCACCGTCCCCAACAGCCTGGGCGCCGGCCGCAACAGCTTGAAATGGCATCGGCTCATCCCGGCCTGGGTCATGCACCTGGCTGCTTGTGCTGCCGGCTACGAGTTGCATACAGCACTGGTTGCCAGCGACCTGACCCTGTTGCTCGCGCCACTCCCTCAAGCACAGGCTGGCGACCTCCTCGCCGACTTGCTGGTGGCGCGCCAGGCCGCGATGAACGCCCCCTTGCCGGTCGCCCCCAAGACCGCCTTCGCCTGGCTCGCCCAGCAGGAGCCGGACAAAGCCCTGGCCGCCGCCGAGCGAGCCTATGAAGGTGACGGCCAGAACAGTTTCGGCGAACGCAGCGAAAGCCTGGCGTTGGTCCGTCAGTTCCGTGACTTCGCTGCGCTCAATGCCGACGAAACCTTCGAAGGTTGGTGCGAAGCGCTCTATCGGCCGTTGTTCGCTGCATCCTGGCAGACCCAGACCAACCCGGAGACCGCCGAATGAACCAGGCCCGGCCCCTGGCCCTGAGTTTCCCCCTGCATGGCAGCCAGTTGATCGAAGCGAGCGCCGGCACCGGCAAGACCTTCACCATTTCGGCGCTCTACCTGCGCCTGATCCTTGGCCATGGCGGCGAACAAGGCTTCGGTCGCGAATTGTTGCCGCCGCAGATCCTCGTGGTGACCTTCACCGATGCCGCGACCAAAGAGCTGCGCGAGCGTATCCGCACCCGCCTGGCGGAGGCCGCGCGCTTCTTCCGCGATGAGCTGGACGAGGCGGATCCGTTGCTGCACCTGCTGCGCGCCGATTACCCGCAGGAGCACTGGGCCCGCTGCGCCAGTCGCCTGGAGGTTGCAGTGCAGTGGATGGACGAGGCGGCAGTCTCGACCATCCATGGTTGGTGCCAGCGCATGTTGCGCGAGCATGCCTTCGACAGCGGCAGCCTGTTCACCCAGAGCCTGGAAACCGATCACAGCGAGCTGCTCGGCCAGGTCATGCGCGATTACTGGCGGCGCTTCTGTTACGGCATGCATGGCGAGGCGTTGGCCTGGGTGCGTAGCCACTGGGTCAGCCCCGACGCACTGCTACCGCGGATTCGCCCGCTGTTTGGCCGTGTGCAGGCAGATGCCGACGGCCCTGAGCCTCAGGCATTGATCGAGCTTGCCCTGCAACGTCGTCAGGCGCAGTTGGCTACGCTCAAGGCGCCCTGGACGCAGTGGGCGGACGAACTGCAGGAGTTGTGCCGCGCCGCGGTGGCGGCCAAGCACGCTGATGGCCGCAAGCTGCAGGCGCGCTACTTCGATCCCTGGTTCGACAAGCTGCGTGCCTGGGCGGGTGACGAGCAGACCATGGAGCTCGACCTGGGCACCGGCTTCACTCGCCTGACGCCGTCGGGCATGGCCGAAGCCTGGAAAGTCGGCGAGCCGCCGGAGCACCCGGCACTGCACGCGATGCAAAGCCTGCGCGAGCAACTGCAAGCGCTCCCTGGCCCTGATGCCGCGGTGCTGGAGCACGCCGCCGGGTGGGTGGCGGCGCGTTTCGAAGTGGAGAAGCGCCGTCGCGCCGAAATGGGCTTCGACGACATGCTTCTGCGCCTGGAGCATGCACTGCGCAGCGACGCAGGCGAGCGCCTGGCCGGATTGATCCGCGAGCAGTTCCCGGTGGCCCTGATCGATGAATTCCAGGACACCGACCCTGTGCAGTACGGCATCTTCGAGCGCATCTACCAGATCGCCGAAAACCGCCCGGAAACCGGGCTGTTCATGATCGGTGACCCCAAGCAGGCGATCTACGCCTTCCGTGGCGCCGACATCTTCACCTACCTCGGCGCCCGCCGCGCCACGGCCGGGCGCCTGCACAGCCTAGACACCAACTACCGCTCGAGCCGGGCCATGGTCGAGGCGGTCAACCGTGTGTTCCTGCAGGCCGAGCAGCGCCCCGAAGGCAAGGGCGCGTTCCTGTTCCGCGAAGAGGGCGACAATCCGCTGCCGTTCGTCGAGGTGCACGCCAAGGGACGCAACGAGCAGCTGCTGATCGACGGCGAGCCCTGTGCGGCCCTGCAGTGCTGGCATCTGCAGAGCGACGAGCCGGTAGCCGGCACCCTCTATCGCCAGCAACTGGCAGCCAGTTGTGCCAGTCATGTCGTTGCGCTGCTGCAGGGTGGCCAACAGGGCGTGACCGGCTTTGCCAGCCCGCAGGGCGAAGTGCGTGGCTGCCTGCCATCGGATATCGCCATCCTGGTGCGCGATGGCCGCGAGGCGCAGTTGGTGCGCGCCGAGCTCGCTGTCCGAGGCGTGCGTAGCGTCTATCTCTCGGACAAGGACTCGGTGTTCGCCGCCCAGGAGGCCCACGACCTGCTGGCCTGGCTCAAGGCCTGCGCCGAGCCGGATTCCGAGCGCCAGCTCAAGGCAGCCCTGGCCAGCCTGACCCTCGACTTGCCTCTGAACGAGCTCGAGCGGCTGAACCAGGACGAGCGTGTCTGGGAAGGTTGGGTGATGCGTTTTCGCCTGTACCGCGACACCTGGCAGCGCCAGGGCGTACTGCCGATGCTGCGGCGCCTGCTGCATGATTTCCAGTTGCCGCGCACCCTGATCGCCCGCACCGATGGCGAGCGCGTGCTGACCAACCTGCTGCACCTGGCCGAACTGCTGCAACAGGCCGCCGGCGAGCTGGATGGCGAGCAGGCGCTGATCCGTCACCTGGCCGAACAGCTGGCCAATGCCGGACAGGCAGGCGAAGAGCAGATCCTGCGCCTGGAAAGCGACGAGCAACTGGTCAAGGTGGTGACCATCCACAAATCCAAGGGCCTGGAATACCCGTTGGTGTACCTGCCGTTCATCTGCACCAGCAAACCGGTGGATGGCCAACGCCTGCCGCTGGCCTGGCACGACAGCGACGGCCAGGCGCTGCTGACGCTTACACCCACCAGCGAGCAGATTGCCCTGGCCGATGACGAACGCCTGGCCGAGGACCTGCGCCTGCTCTACGTGGCGTTGACCCGGGCCCAGCACGCGTGTTGGCTGGGTGTGGCCGACCTCAAGCGCGGCAACCAGAAGACCTCGCAACTGCACCGTTCGGCCCTGGGTTATCTGCTGGGCGGCGGCCAGCCGCTGGCCAGCTCGGCGCAACTGTCCGAGTGGCTGCAGGCTCTCTGCGCAAACAGCGTCTCCATTGCCTGCCCTGCCTTGCCCGAAGCGGATGGTCAGCTGTACCGTGCCGTGCAGGACAGCGCCGAACTGCTGCCTGCGCGCAAGCCGCGACGGGCGGCGGCAGAGCAATGGTGGATCGCCTCCTACAGTGCCCTGCGCGTCGGCGAGCAGAGTGTCGGTGCCGACAGTTCGCAGGCCCAGCAACTGCTCGATGATGAGGGCGCAGGCACGCAACCGTTGCGCGAGGTGCCTGCGCAGAACGGCGACATCCACCGCTTCCCGCGCGGGCCGAACCCCGGGACATTCCTCCACGGATTGCTGGAATGGGCAGGGCGCGAAGGGTTCGCCGAGGTCGCCAGCCAGCCTGCGCTGATCGAGCGTACCGTCGGTCAGCGTTGCAACCGCCGTGACTGGACCGGCTGGATCCCGACCCTGACCCCATGGCTCGAGCAACTGCTCACCCAGGCGTTGCCGCTGTCGACCGAGGGGCCGCTGCTCACCCTGGCCCAGCTTGGGCAGTACCAGATCGAGATGGAGTTCTGGTTTGCCAGCCATAAAGTCGACGTGCAGCAACTCGACCAGATCGTCACCCGGCATACGCATGCTGGCGTGGCGCGTCCGGCTGCGCTGGCGACCCAGCTCAACGGCATGTTCAAAGGCTTCATCGACCTGGCCTTCGAGCTTGACGGGCGCTACTACGTGGCCGACTACAAGTCCAACTGGCTGGGTCCGGACGACAGTGCCTATGACACCCTGGCCATGGAACAGGCGATTCTCGAGCACCGCTACGACCTGCAGTACGTGCTCTACCTGCTGGCCTTGCACCGCCAGTTGCGCGCGCGGCTGCCCGAATACGACTACGACCGTCACATGGGCGGCGCCCTGTTCATCTTCCTGCGCGGTATCGGCAGTGCCAGCCATGGCCTGTACTACGCACGTCCACCCCGTGAGCTGATCGAGCAACTCGATACGCTGTTCCGCGGGGACCACCAGCACGAACAGCAGGACCTGTTTGCCGGAGTCGCACCATGAGCCGAACCCTCGACGACCTGCTGCCGACGCCCTTGCAGGCCGGGCACCTCGCGGCCCTGGCGCCGCTTGCCGAGAGCCGCGACCTGCTGGCCCTGCTCGACCGCTGGGTCGAACGTGGTTGGCTGCGCGCCCTGGATCGCGCGTTCGTCGGCTTCCTGGAGGAGCGCGACCCGGGCGGCGACCCACTGCTGCTGCTGGCCGCAGCGCTGGCCAGCCACCAACTCGGGCACGGGCATGTGTGCCTTGATCTCGAACAGACACTGGCCGAACCGGATTTCGCTTTGGCCCTGCCGCCCGAAGGCGATGCCCTGGCCGGGCCATTGCTGCTGCCCTCGCAGTTGCTTGCCACGCTCGAACTGGTCACCTGGCGCCAGCGCATCGCGGGCAGTCGCCTGGTGGCGGCGGCCGATGCGCCAGGCCACGACACACGTCCGCTGGTACTCAGCGGCCAGCGCCTGTACCTGCGCCGCTACTGGAGCTATGAGCGGCGTATCGACCGTTCGCTGCAGCAGCGCATCGCCGCAGATGAGTCGATCCCTGCTGACCTGCCGGCACGCCTGGCGCAGTTGTTCGAGGCCGGAGCGCCGGCCGCTCGGGTCGACTGGCAGAAGCTGGCCTGCGCCCTGGCGACGCGCGCGGCCTTCAGCATCATCACCGGTGGTCCCGGCACCGGCAAGACCACCACGGTGGTGCGCTTGCTGGCCCTGTTGCAAGGCCCGGCGGTCGAGCAGGGCAGGCCGCTGCGCATCCGCCTGGCTGCGCCCACCGGCAAGGCGGCTGCGCGCCTGACCGAGTCCATCGGCCAGCAGGTCGAGCGCCTGCAGGTGCCCGCCGAGGTGCGCGCGCAGATCCCGACCGAAGTGAGCACCGTGCACCGCCTGCTGGGTAGCCGCCCTGGCTCGCGACACTTCCGGCATCATGCCGCCAACCCGCTGCCGCTCGATGTGCTGGTGGTCGACGAGGCCTCGATGATCGACCTGGAAATGATGGCCAACCTGCTCGATGCGCTGCCGGCGCGGGCGCGGTTGGTATTGCTCGGTGACAAGGATCAGCTGGCGTCGGTGGAAGCCGGGGCCGTGCTCGGTGACCTGTGCAGGCATGCCGAGGAAGGTCGCTATACGCCCGCCACCGAAGCCTGGCTTGAACAGGTCGGCGGCCAGTCGCTGCAAGGCAGCGCCCTGCTGCCGGGCGATGCACGTCAGCACGCGCTGGCCCAGCAGGTGGTCATGCTGCGTCATTCCAGGCGCTTTGGTGAAGGCAGCGGGATCGGCCAGCTCGCACGGCTGGTCAACCTGCAGCAGGCTCGCCAGGCGCGGGACCTGCTGACCCTGCCGCCTGAAGATGTGTTCTGCCTGTCGCTGCGAGGTGAGCATGATCGTGCATTCGACCGCCTGCTGCTCGACGGCCTGGGGCGTGGTGAAGACGGCCCCCAGGGTTATCGCACCTACCTGCGCAGCATCGGTCGTCATCGACCGGCACCCGGTACCCCTGCCGACGCTGCCGACTGGGAGCGCTGGGCGGCGCGGGTGTTGCAAAGCTTCGAGGGCTTCCAGTTGCTCTGCGCGGTGCGCAAGGGTGCCTGGGGTGTGGAGGGGTTGAACGAGCGTGTGGCGCGGGCGCTGAACCATGCCGGGCTGATCGATACTCGCCAGCCATGGTACGAAGGGCGTCCCGTGCTGGTGACGCGCAACGACTACGGGCTTGGCCTGATGAACGGCGACATCGGCATCGCCCTGCGCCTGCCTGATGAACACGGTGAGCCTTTGCTGCGGGTGGCATTCCCGCGCAACGATGGTTCTGGCGGTGTGCGTTTCGTCCTGCCCAGCCGGCTCAACGAGGTGGAAACAGTGTTCGCCATGACCGTGCACAAGTCGCAGGGCTCGGAGTTCAGCCATACCGCGCTGGTATTGCCGGATGCACTTAACCCGGTCCTGACCAAGGAACTGGTATACACGGGCATTACCCGGGCCAAGGACTGCTTCAGCCTTGTCGAGCCCAGGGCAGGCGTGTTCGAGGAGGCGGTCGGACGCAAGGTGCGACGGATTTCTGGCCTTATGCTGGAGAATACCTGACGATCGTCAATACCTTGGCATTGCGGCCTTGTGCTATCGTGCGGGTTATCTGAATTCATTTTGAGAGATTTCCCACATGACAGTGGCACTCTCGCCCAGGGGGCGAGTGATGGGCTGCGTGCTTTCGCTGTTGATGGCCGCCCTGTCGCTTTGCGCCGCTCCCGTCTGGGCGGACGTCCCTGTCACTGCTGCCCAGGTGCAGCAGCGGGCCAAGGCAGTGACCCAGGTGGTGCTGGGTATCTTCAGCTATGCACGCTGGCCTGCCGAGCCTTCCCCGCTGCGCCTGTGCCTGGTCGGCCCGACCGAATACGCCGATGACCTGATCAAAGGGGATGTCGTACAGAACTCCGGCCAGCCCCTGCAGGTACGCCGTCTGCTCGCCGATGACGCACGCGTCGCCGGCGCCTGCGATGCGGTGTACATCGGCAAGCTCGATGCCGGCCAACGTGATCGCCTGTTCCAGGCGCTGGTCGGTCATCCGGTGTTGAGTGTCAGCGAGGCCGATGACACCTGCACGGTCGGCAGCCTGTTCTGCCTGCACGTCGACGACGAGCAGGTCAGCTTCGATGTGAACCTCGACTCGGTCGCCCGCAGTGGCGTGCGTATCCATCCCAGCGTGCTGCAGTTGTCGCGGCGCAGGGCGGCGCAGCCATGAAACTCAGCGGCCAACGCAGGAAGCGGCCAACCTTGCGGTCGGTGCTCGGCCGTGGGCACCTGATCGTCGCGCTGATCGCCGTCGGGCTGGTGGGGGTGTCCCTGACCCTGCTCGGCGTGGCGGCGCTGCGCGTCTATGCCAACCACAACCTGCACCTGATCGCCCGCTCCATCAACTACACCGTGGAGGCGGCAGTGGTGTTCGACGACAGCGCCGCGGCCAGCGAGGCCCTGGCGGTCATCGCGTCCACCGAGGAAGTGGCCGATGCCAAGGTGTTCGACAATCAGGGCGAGTTGCTCGCGCGCTGGCAGCGCGACGACAGTGGCCTGCTGGCGCCACTGGAAAAGCTGGTCGCCAAGGGGCTGCTGGGCGAGCCGATCCACATGCCGATCCTTCACCAGCAGCGCAAGGTCGGGCACATCGAGTTGACGGGGCAGGGCGGCAGCCTGCTGGGCTTCCTGCTCAGCGGCCTGGCGGGAATCCTGTTCTGTACCTTGCTCAGTGCCGTGGTCGCGATCCACCTGTCGCGTCGGCTGTTCGGCGATATCGTGCGGCCGTTGCGTGGCTTGGCCAGTGTCGCCCATGCTGCGCGACGCGAGCGCAGTTTCGACCGGCGGGTGCCGGAAGCGCGGATCGCCGAGCTCAACGAGTTGGGCAATGACTTCAATGCCTTGCTCGACGAACTCGAGGTCTGGCAGAGCCATCTGCAGAGCGAGAACGAAACGCTCGCCCACCAGGCCAGTCACGACAGCCTTACCGGCCTGCCCAACCGCGCCTTCTTCGAAGGGCGACTCAACCGCTGCCTGCGCAATGCCGCGCGCCAGCAGGATCACCTGGCGCTGCTGTTCCTCGACAGCGATCACTTCAAGCAGATCAACGACAACCTCGGCCATGCGGTGGGCGACGAGGTACTCATCAACATTGCCAGCCGCGTGCGCGCGCAATTGCGCGAGCACGACCTGGTGGCGCGTCTGGGCGGTGACGAATTCGCCGTGCTGCTGACGCCGCTGCACTCGCGCGAGGACGCCCAGCGCATCGCCGAGAAGATCGTTGCCAGCATGAAGCAGCCGATCCTGCTCGATGATGGGCGCCGCGTCGGCACCTCGCTGAGTGTCGGCATTGCCTATTACCCGGACGATGGCCAGGACTCGGCCAGTCTGCTCAATGCCGCGGATGCGGCGATGTACCAGGCCAAGCGCAATCGCCGCGGCCATTGGCAAGTGGCCCAGACGGAACGCTGAGCCACGGATATGAACCACAGGAGCTGAACAGTGAGACACGTTATTTCCCGACTGCATTTTCCCTGGCTGGCCGTGTGGCTGGCGCTGTTTGCCCTGGCCGGCTGCCAGACCGTCCCTCCCAGCGGGCTGAGCCCCGAGCAGGTGGCACTGCTCAAGCGCGAGGGCTTCACGCCGAGCGACGAGGGCTGGGCATTCGACCTTTCGGGCAAGGTGCTGTTCGGCAGTGACCTGGACAGGCTCAACGGCCAGAGCCAGGCCATCGTCGAGCGGATCGGCAAGGCGCTGCTGTCGGTGGATATCCAGCACGTACGCGTCGACGGTCATGCCGATGCTTCGGGCAAGGCCGCCTACAACCAGCAGCTCTCCGAGCGACGGGCGCAGAGTGTGGCCAGGGCGCTGGTGGGCGTCGGCATGCAGCCGCGCAACATCGAGACGCGTGGACTGGGCAGCAGCCAGCCGGTGGCAGACAACCGCACCAGCGCCGGGCGTACCGAGAATCGACGGGTATCGATCGTGGTGGCGTCCAGCTGAAGATATCGGTGACTGGCACCGGCGCAGCCGGTGCCATCCGACTCAGCCCTGCGCAAACACCATGTCCCGTGTCTGCCCCATCAACAGCGACGCATTCGCCTCGGTCACATCGCGGATGTAGTCCCACAGCAAGGTGATCCGCTTCAACTTGCGCAGATCCTCCCGGCAGTACATCCAGAATTGCCGTGTCACCTCCACGTCCTCGGGCAGCACCGTCACCAGCCGTTCATCCTGCGCTGCCAGGAAGCAGGGCAGGATCGCCAGGCCTCGCCCTTGCAACGCCGCGGTGTACTGGGCGATCACGCTGGTGCTGCGCAGGTGCGCGCTGGCGTTGGGAATCAGGTTGGCCAGGTACAGCAACTCGGAGCTGAACGCCAGGTCGTCGACGTAACTGATGAACGGGTGGCGCCCCAGGTCGGCAACCTGGCGAATCGGCTCGTGGTTGTCCAGGTACTCCTGGGTCGCATACAGGCGCAGGCGGTAGTCGCACAGCTTGCAGCACACGTACGGCCCGTGCTCGGGGCGCTCCAGGGCGATGACGATGTCGGCTTCGCGCTTGGACAGGCTGATGAAGTGCGGCAGCGGCAGGATGTCTACCGAGATCGCCGGCCAGGTGTCGACGAAGCGGCTCAGCTGAGGGGTGACGAAGAAACTGCCGAAGCCCTCGGTGCAGCCCATGCGTACATGCCCGGAGAGGGCGACACCGGAACCGGACACCTGTTCGCAGGCCATGTGCAGGGTGCTCTCGATCGACTCGGCGTAGCCCAGCAGGCGCTGGCCTTCGGCGGTGAGCACGAAGCCGTTGGTGCGGGATTTTTCGAACAATAAAGTACCCATCGCCCCTTCCAGCGAGCTGATGCGCCGCGACACCGTGGTGTAGTCCACGGCCAGGCGCTTGGCTGCACTGCTGGCCTTGCGGGTGCGCGCTACCTCGAGAAAGAACTTGAGGTCGTCCCAGTTCAGCGCGCTGAGGGAGGTAAGGTCTTTTTGCATGTTGATCCGGTTTTTTTGTGCATTCTTGTTGGATGTTTGCACATCTATACTCGAAATCAGCCCCTGCACGCCACCCCGTTCGCTGCGGCGTAGGCGTCTTCGTTCCGACAATAATTCCAAGGAGAGCGCAGATGAACGCACCCCACACGCCCCACACCCAGGTCGAGCAGGTCAAGTTGCTGATCGACGGGCAATGGGTAGAGTCTCGGACCACCGAGTGGCGCGATATCGTCAACCCGGCCACCCAGCAGGTGCTGGCGCGCGTGCCTTTCGCCACTGCCGATGAAGTCGACGCCGCGGTCGCCGCTGCCCACCGCGCCTTCAAGACCTGGCGCGACACGCCGATCGGTGCACGCATGCGCATCATGCTCAAGCTGCAGGCGTTGATTCGCGAGCACAGCAAGCGCATCGCCGCGACACTCAGCGCCGAGCAGGGCAAGACCCTGGCCGACGCCGAGGGCGATATCTTCCGCGGTCTCGAGGTGGTCGAACACGCCGCCTCCATCGGTACCCTGCAGATGGGCGAGTTCGCCGAGAACGTCGCCGGTGGCGTCGACACCTATACCCTGCGCCAACCCATTGGCGTATGTGCGGGCATCACCCCGTTCAACTTCCCGGCAATGATCCCGCTGTGGATGTTCCCCATGGCCATCGTCTGCGGAAATACCTTCGTGCTCAAGCCATCCGAGCAGGACCCGCTGTCGACCATGATGCTGGTCGAACTGGCGCTGGAGGCCGGCGTGCCGGCCGGTGTGCTCAACGTGGTGCATGGCGGCAAGCAGGTGGTCGATGCCATCTGCACCCACCAGGACATCAAGGCCATCTCGTTCGTCGGTTCCACCGAAGTGGGCACCCACGTCTACAACCTCGGCAGCCAGCACGGCAAGCGGGTGCAGTCGATGATGGGCGCCAAGAACCACGCCGTGGTGCTGCCCGACGCCAACCGCACCCAGACCATCAATGCCTTGGTCGGCGCCGCCTTCGGTGCTGCCGGCCAGCGCTGCATGGCTACATCGGTGGCGGTGCTGGTGGGCAAGGCGCGTGAATGGCTGCCGGACATCAAGGCTGCGGCGAGCAAGCTCAAGGTCAATGCCGGCAGCGAACCGGGCACCGATGTCGGGCCGGTGGTTTCCAAGCGCGCCAAGGAGCGTGTGCTGGGGCTGATCGAAAGCGGCATCAAGGAAGGCGCCACGCTCGAGCTGGACGGCCGTGACGTGAAGGTGCCGGGCTACGAGCAAGGCAACTTCGTCGGCCCGACCCTGTTCTCCGGGGTAAAGACCGACATGCAGATCTACACCCAGGAGATCTTCGGCCCGGTGCTGGTCACCCTTGAAGTCGACACCCTCGACGAGGCCATCGCCCTGGTCAACGCCAACCCGTTCGGCAACGGCACTGGCCTGTTCACCCAGAGCGGCGCGGCGGCGCGCAAGTTCCAGAGCGAAATCGACATCGGCCAGGTCGGCATCAACATCCCGATCCCGGTGCCGGTGCCGTTCTTCAGCTTCACCGGCTCGCGCGGCTCCAAGCTGGGCGACCTCGGCCCGTACGGCAAGCAGGTGGTGCAGTTCTACACTCAGACCAAGACTGTCACCGCCCGCTGGTTCGACGACGACAGCGTCAATGACGGTGTGAACACCACCATCAGCCTGCGCTAAGGAGACTGCCATGCGCATTGCATTCATCGGCCTGGGCAACATGGGCGCGCCCATGGCCCGCAACCTGATCAAGGCCGGGCACCAGCTCAACCTGTTCGACCTGAACAAGACCGTGCTGGCCGAGCTTGCCGAGCTGGGCGGGCAGGTCAGCAGCTCGCCCCGCGACGCGGCGGCCAACAGCGAGCTGGTGATCACCATGCTGCCGGCTGCAACCCACGTTCGCAGCGTCTACCTGAACGAGGAAGACGGCGTGCTGGCAGGCATCCGTCCCGGCACTCCGACCGTGGATTGCAGCACCATCGATCCACAGACCGCCCGTGAAGTGTCCAAGGCCGCTGCGGCCAAGGGCGTGGACATGGGCGATGCGCCAGTGTCCGGTGGCACCGGCGGTGCGGCGGCGGGCACCCTGACCTTCATGGTCGGTGCCAGTGCCGAGCTGTTTGCCAGCCTCAAGCCGGTGCTCGAACAGATGGGCCGCAATATCGTGCACTGTGGCGAGGTCGGCACAGGGCAGATCGCCAAGATCTGCAACAACCTGCTGCTGGGCATCTCGATGATCGGCGTGTCCGAGGCCATGGCCCTGGGCAATGCGCTGGGCATCGACACCCAGGTGCTGGCCGGGATCATCAACAGCTCGACCGGCCGCTGCTGGAGTTCGGATACCTACAACCCTTGGCCCGGCGTGATCGAGACGGCACCGGCCTCGCGCGGCTATACCGGCGGCTTTGGCGCCGAGCTGATGCTCAAGGACCTGGGCCTGGCCACCGAGGCGGCGCGTCAGGCGCACCAGCCGGTGATTCTCGGCGCGGTGGCGCAGCAGCTGTACCAGGCCATGAGCCTGCGCGGCGAAGGCGGCAAGGATTTCTCGGCGATCGTCGAGGGTTATCGCAAGAAGGATTGATACGCGAGTGGGCTTGATCGCGGGCCGGGCGGCCTTCCCCCTGTAACTGCGCACCTGGGGGAGGGTGACCGGACCCGCGATTTTTTTTTGCCGGTGCCGGCCTCTTCGCGGGCTCAGGCGAAGACGAAATACTTGCGAACGGTCTCGACCACTTCCCAGGTGCCCTTCATGCCCGGCTCGATGACGAACACATCGCCGCCCTTGAGGTGCTTGGGCTCTTCACCCTCCGGCGTGATGATGCAGTAGCCCTCGAGGAAGTGGCAGAACTCCCACTTGTCGTAATTGACCTCGAACTTGCCGGGGGTGCAGATCCAGGTGCCCATGATCTTGCTGCCGTCGGCCGACAGATAGGCGTTGAGGTTGACGGTGTGCGGGTCGCCGCCGATACGCTTCCACTTGGTCGCGTCGACCACCGGGGTCGGGCAGGTTTCGCGCAGGACGGTAATGAAATCGGACATGGCAGGGCTCCTGGTGACGGGCTGTTTGACCCGTCACCTTAGGCCGTTGCCGCCCAGCGCAGTTGCCTGGGGTCGACCCTTATCTGTCTGGCCGCGCACTGGCGCTCATGCCCACCAGTAGCGCACGAAGTGAAAGAACACCGGCGCGGCGAAGCACACCGAATCCATGCGGTCGAGCATGCCGCCATGGCCCTCGATCATATGGCCCCAGTCCTTCACCCCGCGGTCGCGCTTGATCGCCGACATGACCAGCCCGCCGAAGAAGCCCATGGCGTTGACCGTCAGCGCCATCAATGCCGCCTGCCAGAAGCTGAACGGGGTGATCCAGCACAGCAGCGCGCCGACCAGGGTGGCCAGCGCCACGCCACCGGCCAGGCCCTCGACGGTTTTGGACGGTGACAGGTTGGGCGCCACCTTGTGCTTGCCGAACAGCTTGCCGCACACGTACTGCAGCACATCGCTGATCTGCACCACCAGGATCAGCCAGGCGATCAGCAGCAGGTTGCGGCCCTCGTAGCCGGGGATGTCCAGGGTCATCAGCGCCGGTACCGACGACACACAGTACACCGCGATCATCAGGCCCCACTGCACTTTCGAGGCGCGTTCCAGGAAGCGCGTGGTATCGCCGCCGAAGCTGGCCAGGATCGGCAGCAGCAGGAACAGGTACACGGGGATGAAGATGCTGAACATCCCGTACCAGTCCATGGCGATCAGCAGGTACTGCACCGGCAGCGCGACGTAGAACGCAGCCACCAGCGCCGGATAGTCGCTGCGCCGCGTCGGGGTGAGTGTCATGAATTCGCGCAGGGCGTAGAACGACACGCAGTAGAACAGCACGATCACGCCGTACTTGCCGAACACGAAGGCCAGGCCGATCACCAGCACCATCACCCACCAGGCGTTGATGCGTGCGTTGAGGTTGTCGATCACCGCGTGCGGTGCGGGGCCGGCGCGCCACTTGAGCAGGCGGCCGACGATGCTGGCCAGGAGCAGCAGGGCGCCGATACCGACGAACAGGGACAAGGTGTTGTGATCCATCTCAGGCTTCCTTCGGGGCCAGGTTCAGCAGGGCCAGGCGAGCCCGTTCGAGAAACGCCTGCTTGCTTTCGTCAGGCAGCACCTGCAATGGCTCGCCGAAGCTCAGGGTGCACAGCAGCGGCAAGGGCAGGGCGCGGCCCTTGGGCATCACCCGGTTGAGGTTGGCGATCCACACCGGTACCACTTCGATGCCCGGCTGGGCGGATGCGAGGTGAAACAGGCCGCTCTTGAATGGCAGCAGCGGATCGTCGCCAAGATTGCGTGTGCCTTCCGGGAAGAAGATCAGCGAATCGCCCTGGGCCAGCGCGTCGAGTACCGGTTGCAGCGGGTTGTCCTGGCCGTCGCCGCGCTGGCGGTCGATGAGAATGCCGTTGAACACCTGACGGATGACGAAATCTCGCAGGCCGGGCTTGTCCCAGTAGTCGGCGCCAGCTACGGGCCGCGTCCTGCGTCGCAAGGGCTCGGGCAGCGACGCCCAGAGCAGGACGAAATCGCCGTGGCTGCTGTGGTTGGCGAAGTACAGGCGCTGCACCGGTTGCGGTGTGCAGCCGAGCCAGAGGGCCCGGGCTCCGGTGATCAGGCGCGCGGCGGAGGTAATGGCGAAGGCGGTGAGGGCTGCGAGCATGGCGTGCGGTTATCCGGTGAAGGGCAGTGTCAGCAGGGTAGCCAAGGTCAGCAGCAACTGCAGGCCCAGGCACAGGCTCTGGCGGCGCAGCAGGGCGAGGGCGGCCTGGCTGCGGGTTGGCCAGTCGCGCGGGTCGTCGGCCTTGGCCTTGAGATTGAGCTCGAACAGGGCACGGTCCAGGGCGCGGGTATCGTCGGCAAGCCGTGGGCTGGCGGCCAGGTGCGCGAACAGCGCGGCGTCCAGGGCCACGCGAATGGCCCAGTACTTGTGGGCAAGGCCGAGGATCAGCAGCAGGATGCACAGCCCGCTGGCCAGCGGGTGCAGGTGCAGGCCGAGCAGCGGTGCCAGCCCGTAGGCGATGGCCAGCAGCGTCAGCGCATCGGACAGGCGTTCGAGTTGCCGACCACGGCCGAGCAGGGTCGCGACCAGGTGCAGGTTCATGGCTGGACTCCAAGTTGCAGCAGGGCCTGGCGATGTCCGGTATGCAGCACCACGCCTGGGCGAGCCTGGCGAATCAGCGCTTCGGCGGCATCGATATCGGCGCAGCGGCCGGTGTGGATCAGCCAGGCTGCCACGGCGCTGGCGCTGCGTGAATAACCCAGGGCGCAACAAACCAGTAGCGGGCCGTGCGCGCGCAGGCGGTCGATGGCTTCGGCAGCCTCGCGCAGCAGGGCGGCGCTCGGGGGGATGAGGTCAAGGGTGGGCAGGCAGGTGTAGGTGGTCTGTTCCGGCCATGGACAGGGCAACTCTGCGCTCATGTCCACCACTGCCGCAAAATCACCTGCCTCCCCAAACCCGGGAATCCGCCCCAGATACACCCCGTCACACACCTCATCCGCCTGTGGGTGGCGCCAGGCCCAGGCCCGTGAGTTGATCCAGGCGCCCATCAGGTAGGGCGCCAGCAGCCAGGCTGCTGCAGGCGACAGTCGTCCATCCGCGCCTTTCTGAAACCCGCCAGCACCGAACAGCACGTAGTTCAGCGCCACCAGCAGCAACGCCACTGCAGGCCACAGCAGACACAACCACATCCCTCCCAGGGCGAAGGCCAGCGCCGCGCACACCAGGGCGCCAATGCCATAGCGCAAGCCGAGCCGCCAGCGCTTCGGCTCATGTGCCAGCCGCGCTTCACCCAGCGGCAACGCACCCTGATGCGGCCACAGCCATACGCACATCAGCCCCACCAGCGCACCGCTGGGCAGGTCGATGAAGTGATGCTGCCAGGTGGTCAGCACCGACAGCCCGATCAACGCCATCCAGCCGTGCACTGCCCAGCGCCAGAGCGGCCTGTGGGTATGCCGGGCGAACATCGTCCAGATGATCACCAGCAGCGCGATATGCAGTGATGGCGCCTGGTTGTACGGTTTGTCGAAGCCCATCAGCACATCGAACAACCAGCCGAACACCCCTGCCAGTTCCGGTCGCTCGAAGGTGAAGCGCAGCGGCCACAGCAGGAAGCAGGTCACGCTGACCACCTGTGCGGTCAGCAGCGCCAGGGCATGTCGGTCCATCTCGCGACGGGTCTGCGGCAGCAGGAACGACAGGCCGTAGAGCAGGTCGATCGACCAGTACGGCAGGATCGTCCACGGCCACAGCGGCATGTGCCGTTCCCAGCCGAACACCAGGCTGCCGACGTCGTCGCGCCCGGCGGTGTAGCTGTTGGCCAGGCCGTAGCTGAGGAAGAACAACGGCCCGAGCAGCAACAGCCACAGCACCCCGCGCCGGATCAACCCGGCCTGGCGTGTCATCAGCGTACCCGCTGGGCCAGGCTGACGCTGAAGATGCCCCATTCGTCGATACGCTGGGCGATCTTGCGAAAACCGGCCGCTTCCACCAGTTGGTCCATCTCGGCCTGGCTGCGTCGACGCATCACCCAGGCGTCGCCGCCGCGGTGGCTGGTCAAGGCGCGGGCGATCATCTCCAGTTGTGGGTGCCAGGGCTGGCCGGTGTAGACCAGGTAGCCGCCGTCTTCCACGGCGTCGGCCAGCCCCGCCAGGGAGTCGCTCACCAGCCGGTTGTTGGCGAACAGCTCATAGAGTCCGGACACTACCGCGAGCGTCGGTCGCGGATCGAGGCTGGCCAGGCTCTGGCGGTCGAAGGCATCGCCCTGGACGAAACGGGCGATCTCGCCCAGGCCCTTTTCGCTGATCAGCGCGCTGCCCTGTTGCACGTTCAGTTCGCTGTAGTCGCGCAGCAGGATCGAGTCCGGCAATTGCTCTTGCAGCGCTTCGAGGATGTAGCGGCCGTGGCCGGCGGCGATGTCGACGATGTGCACGGGCCGCCCCTGTTCGCGCAGGCGGGCGATGGCCAGGCGCAGCAGTTCCTCGACATGCACCTTGCGCTGGCGGATACCGCGCCAGCCGATGGCGTCGAGGTAGTTGCGATCGATCAGCTCGCCCAGCTTGCCCTTGCCGGTCGCCTGGTTGCGGTACACGTAGTCCAGGGTGCTGCCCGAGTCGAAACCGGTGTCGAAGCCCAGCTTGACCCCTTCGGACAAACCCTTGCCCAGACGCAGGCTGGCGCGGTAGCTACGCCAGTAGAGCTCGCGTGGCGAGTTGCGCGGCAGCGGCGCGGCGAGGCTTTCGGCCTCGGCACAGCTGGCGCCGACCTGGTCGGCATCGAGCAGCGAAGGTGCAGGCAGTGGTGCGTCGAAGCAGCGCGCGATAAAGCGTTCGATCCGGGCAAGGGCGTGGGCACGGTCGCGTTCACCGAGGGTGTCGTGGAAAAACCCGGGGAGGATGTGCATCTCCTTGCGCGGGCTGCCCAGGCGCTCGAAGAAGCGCTCCTGCGGGCCACGTTCCACCACGAAGTCCGCGCCGGACACCAGCAGTTGCGTGGGGAGCTGGATCGCCTGGGCGTCGGCCACCACGCGGTCGGCAGCCTCGTACAGGCCCAGCAGCACGGTCACCGAGATCGGTCGGCTGATCAGCGGGTCGGCGCTGTACGACACCACCCGTTCCGGGTCATGGGTGAGCAGGCGCGGCTTGACGTAGCTGTTGACGAAGAAATTGCCGCGCAGGGCCTTGAGCAGTTTCAGGCCGGGACGGGCGAAGGGCACGTAGAGCTTGACCTTGAATGCCGGCGAGGCCAGCACCAGGCAGCGCACCCTGGGCGCGTAGTCGTGGGCCCAGGTGGCGATCAGCACGGCGCCGACGCTCTGCGCCAGCACCACCATGTCGGCCTCGGCGATACCGTGCCGGGTCTGGATGTGCTCGATGAAGGTCTGCACGTCGCGCACGCTGGTGGCGAAACTCGGGCTGTCACCGCGCGCCCCTGGCGACAGGCCGTGGCCGCGTGCGTCCCAGGCGAAGATGTCGTAGCCGGGCAGGTCCAGTTCGTCGGCCAGATGCGCCATGCGCCCGCCGTGCTCGTGCCCGCGATGGAACATCACCAGCGCCCGGCGTGGCTGGTATTCGTTGCGAGTGGCCGGCCAGTGCCGGTAGTGCAGCTCGACGCCGTCGTGGGTCGAAAAATGCAGCGATTGCGCTTGGCGCATGGCGAAAGTCCTTGTCCTGCGGCAGTGAGGTCAGCGGGTTTCGGCCAGCCCGTGGCGTACCCGGTTGTAAAGGGTATAGAGCGAGAGCAGCAGGATGACCAGCAACAGGCCGTTGATCCACGTCGCATTCAGCACGCCGAAGGCCACGCCGGTACCCAGTACGCCGAAGGCAAAGGCTCGGTCGCTCTTGCCCATCGGCCCGTCGTAACGCCGCGAAGCGCCAGCCAGCGGGCCCATCACCCCGGCGTATTCGCTGATCACTGCCAGCAACACCACCAGTACCACCAGTGCCGGCGACACCCCGGCGAGCAACGCGAAGGGCAGGTACAGCGTCGCGTCGGCGATCACGTCGCACAGCTCGTTGAGGTAGGCGCCAAGGGTCGATTGCTGGCCGAATTCGCGGGCGAGCATGCCGTCGACGGCATTGAGCGCCATGCGCAGCAGCATCCACACCGGGACGAGGATGAACAGCCAGGTGACGTGGGGCAGCCAGGCGAGCAGCAGCCCCAGCAGCACCGACACCAGCGCTGCGGCGACGGTGACCTGGTTGGCGGTGACGCCGCGGTCATGGAGACGCTGCACCGATGGGCGCAGCAGGGCCTGGAAGCGGGGCTTGAGCTGATAGATGGATGGCACGGTGAGTTCCCTTTCGTGGTGCGGCGTGGAAGGGATTGTGGGGAAAGAGGTCATGAGGCAGCAAGGGGGGCTGCGTGTGGTGGTTCGCATCTGTGGCGATTGGACGCCTAAAGGGCTGGCGATACTGAATCCAGTATCAACCGAACGGCTACAACGCATCCCGCGCCTTGCCGCGATACACCCGCAGCACATCGGCCATCACCGCCAGGGCGATTTCCGCTGGTGACTTGCTGCCCAGGTCCAGCCCGATCGGCATGTGCAGGCGCTCGATTTGCTGGACCGACAAGCCGCCGATGCGCTGCAGGCGTTCGGCGCGCCTGGCCGAGGTGGTCACCGAGCCCATGGCGCCGATGTAGAACGCAGGGGTGTGCACCGCCTCCATCAGCGCCAGGTCGTCGATTTTCGGGTCGTGGGTCAGCGCCACCACCGCAGTGGCGGCATGGCAGCCGCCTTCGGCGATGAACTCCGAGGGTAGTACGCGGTGCAGTTGAGCGCCCTCGAGCCGCACGTGCGCCATCTCCTCGCGCGGGTCGCAGGCGATCACCTCGCAACCCAGCGTGCGGGCGATGTCGGCGCAGGCTTCGGCCACCGGCGACAGCCCCGCCAGCAGCAGGCGCAAGGCCGGGCCGATGGCGATACGCACCGCGTCCTCGCTCATGCGCACGGCAACGCTGCTGTCATTTTCCAGATCCAGCGCGCCATCTTTCAGCTCAACCCTGCGCGTTATCCGGCGCTGGCCAAGCAATGCCTCGCGCAACGCCTGCAGGTGTCGCAACCAGCCTTTATCGGCCTCGCGCCGCTCGACCAGTACCACCAGTACGCCGCCACACGGCAAGCGCAGTCGTCGGCTTTGTTCCTGGCCATCGCCATAGCGCACCACCTGCGCCGGGCGGCCAAATTCGCCCTGCGCGAGGCTGTCGAGAAACTCCTCCTCCACGCAGCCTCCCGACAACGAACCGACATATTCCAGCCCATTCCGGCAGACCAGCATCGCCCCCGGTGCGCGCGGTGCGGAGCCGTAGGTGGACAGCACCGTGCACAGCCACACCGTGTCGCCGGCACGCGCCCATGCCAGGGCCTGGTCGATCACCAGCAGATCCAGATGCTGCATGTTCCGCTACCTCGTTCCAATCGGTGCCATCACCCCCGAAAAAGCCGGGCAAAGGCCCGGGGTCTGTGGCAGTGTTGGCTATCTGGCCAGCCCTACAGGGACCGACATGCACACTCGCAAAACCGGTGTTCGCGCCCAGCAGGCCGACCGCACCAAGGACAACATTCTCAAGGCCGCGGTGAAGGTCTTCAGCAAGGAGGGCTTCACCGGCGGGCGCGTCGAACAGATCTCCACCCTGGCCAAGTCCAACGACCGGATGATCTATTACTACTTCGGCAACAAGGAAAAGCTGTTCATCAGCGTGCTGGAGCACATCTACGCCAGCTTCAACCAGGCCGAGTCCAGGCTACGCCTGGACCTGTCCGACCCCGAGAATGCGCTGCGCCAACTGGTCGCGTTCATCTGGGACTACTACGTACGCCATCCCGAGTTCGTCACCATCCTGGCCACCGAGAACCTCCATCAGGGCCAGCACGCGCGCAAATCCCAGAACCTGCAGGCGCTGTCCGGCGAGGCGGTCGGTGTGCTGCGGCCGGTCATCGAAGCAGGGCAGGCCAAGGGCCTGTTCCGCGATGACATCGACATCACCCACGCCTACCTGATGATTGCCTCGCTCTGCTATTTCTATAATTCCAACCGCCATACGCTCAGCTCGTTCCTCGCCGTGGACCTGGCCGACAAGCAGGCCAAGGCCGACTGGCTGGACTTCATCAGCGACCTTGCCCTGCGCGGCCTGCGCCGCTAGCCTCAGTGGCTGCCGGGGTTGGCGCGCACCTGCGCGCTCTTCGCCGCCAGCCCTTGCCAGGCCGGCTTGTCGGCGGCGAAGCGCTGGCGCAGGTAGGCGGCCAGGTCTGCCACCTGACGGTCCGAGAGGCTGTCCCGGAAGCCGGGCATATAGCCCAGGTCGCGGGTCGCAGGGGTTGGAATACCGTGCAGGATCACGCGCAGCAGGTTGTCGGGCACATCGCTGTGCACGTTGCTGTTGACCGCCATCGACGGGCTGACACCGAACAGCTTCGGGCCGAGGCCATCGCTGTGACAGGCCATGCAGGCGCCTTTGAACACCCGCTCGCCATTGCTGATGGACAGTTGCGTATCGACCTGCGCCGTAGCCTTGGTCGCGACCGCC
This sequence comes from Pseudomonas sp. FA117, assembly GCF_057370475.1. Taxonomy (NCBI): domain Bacteria; kingdom Pseudomonadati; phylum Pseudomonadota; class Gammaproteobacteria; order Pseudomonadales; family Pseudomonadaceae; genus Pseudomonas; species Pseudomonas sp. FA117. The sequence continues at coordinate 5,064,600 of NZ_CM170675.1, read as the reverse complement.
TGCGGTTCGCCATCGAGTGAGCTGAGGTAGTGGGCGATGGCCCGCACGTCGCTTTCCGGCAAGGTTGCCAGCTCGCTGACCACCGGCCCCATGGGCCCTGCGGCGACACCGTGCCTGTCGGAGAAACCGGTGCGCAGATAGGTGAACAGCTCGCCCTCGCTCCAGGGTGTCGACGACTTGCCCAGGGCGTTGAGTGCTGGCGCCTCCCAGCCATCGACCGTGCCGCCGGCCAGGTAGCGCTTGCCGGCCTTTTCCGCGCCCATCAGGTTGCGCGGCGAGTGACAGGCGGTGCAGTGCCCGAGGCCATCGACCAGGTAGGCGCCGCGGTTCCACTGCGCGCTGCGTTGCGGGTCGGGCTGGTACTCGCCGCGCTTGAGAAACAGCGCGTTCCAGCCGGCCATCAACGGGCGCTGGTTGAACGGGAAGCGCATGTCGTTGGCGGGTGCCTCCTGGCGCACGGGTGTCTGCGACATCAGGTAGGCGTACAGCGCCTGCATGTCGCCGTCGGTGATATTGCGAAACGAGGTGTAGGGAAAGGCTGGGTACAGATGTCGGCCGTCGCGGCTGATGCCCTCGCGCATGGCGCGCTCGAACGCGGCGAACGACCAACGACCGATGCCGGTTTCTGGATCGGGTGTGATGTTGGTGCTATACAGCGTGCCGAACGGCGTTTCCATCGCCAGGCCGCCGGTATTGACCTTGCCGCCACTGACCGTGTGGCATACCGCGCAATCGCCGGCCGCCGCCACCTGGCGGCCGCGTTCGAGCATCGCCGCCGACCAGCTGCCGGCCGCCGGAGGGGGCACCGGCGCGATTTCCGCACGAAAGGGCAGGGCCGTGGCGAGCATACCCAATGCCGCACCGAACACCCCGGCAATCGAGCCGAACCACCACTTCGAGCGTTTCGATGCGGGCTGTGCCGGCGCAGACGAATCCTCCCCGTTGCCGCCAAGCGCGGCACGCACCCGTTCGGCAGTGATCGGCAACTCGCGAAAGCGTATGCCGGTGGCATCGAAGATCGCGTTGGCGATGGCCGCCGCGCTTGGCACCGAGGCCGATTCGCCGCTGCCCATCGGCGGCTCGTGCTGACGTGGCAGCATCATCACATCGATCGCCGGCAGTTCCGGGAAGGTGAGGATCGGATACCCGCCCCATTCCTTGCTGGCCACCGTCGATTCCTCGAAGTGCACCTGTTCCTTGAGCACGCGGCTGGTGGACTGGATCACGTTGCCGTGGATCTGGTGGCGCACGCCTTCGGGGTTGACCATCATGCCCGCGTCATGACCGATCACCACGCGGGTGACAGCCACCTCGCCGGTGCGTCGGTCCACCGCCACATCGGCGACCCAGGCCGCCCAGGCGGCGCCGAAGCCCGGGAACTTGCTGTGGATGTAGCGCGCATAGGCAAAGCCGCGACCGCGCAATACATCGCCTTCGGCCGGGGTCTGCATGGGTTGGGTGTGCGCCTGCCACTGGGCGCGCTCGGCGGTGGCCTTGACCAGGTCGATGGCACGCGGATCGGACAGGTGACGCAGGCGGTACTCGACCGGATCGACGCCTGCCGCGAAGGCCAGTTCGTCGATGTACGACTCGTGGGCGAAGCTGTTGGGCATCGCCGACACGCCGCGCATCCACGAGGCACGTACCAGCGGCGTCATGTCGTTGATGGTGACGCGCATGTGCTCGTAGTCGTACGGCGGAATCGAGGTGCGGTCGCCCATTTCGAAAAGCGCTGGCACCGGTTCCACGGCACCGGTCAGCAGCAGGGCGAGAGTGGGAGCGCCATTGGAGGGGTAGCTGGTCTGGAAGTCGTAGGCGGCGACCGTGCCGTCGGCGTTCAGGCCGCCGTCGATCTCCATCAGTTGCGCGGTGCCCTTGGGCTCCCAGACGTGTTCCTGTTCGCGGGTCAGTTGCACCCGCACCGGGCGCCCGACCGCCCGCGACAGCAGCAGCGCATCGGCGCACACGTCGTCGGCGCAGTTGCGGCCATAGCAGCCGGCCGCTTCCATGCGGATGATCTCGATGCGCTCCTCGGGGCACTCCACCAGCCAGGCCAGGTCGGCGCGCAGCAGGTGCGGATTCTGGGTGCCGGACCAGACGCGGATCTGGCCCTCGGTGAAGTCGGCCAGGGCGCAGGACGGACCGATCGAGGCGTGCAACTGGTAGGGCCACAGGTAGCTGCGGCTCAGGCGCTGGCTGGCATTGGCGATGCCCTCGTCGACCTTGCCCTGGTCCAGCACTTTGCGCTGCACCCTGGGGTTGTCGCGGATGGCCTGGGCGACGTCGCTGAGGTCGGGCAGCTTGCCGGTGAATGGTTTCCAGCTCAGCTTGAGGTCTTGGGCGGCACGGATCGCCTGTTCCTCACGCTGGGCCACCACGCCGACGAAGTCGCGGATCACCACCACGGCGACCACGCCGGGCACATGGGCGATGGAGCTTTCATCCACCGCCAGCAGGCTGTTGCCGACGAAGTCGCCGCTGTCGTGGCCGGCATAGGGCGGGCGGATCACCCGGCCGTGGAGCATGTCCGGCAGGCGCATGTCGTGCACGTAGGTCAACTCGCCGGTGGCCTTGCCGGGGATGTCTACCCGCGCGGCATTGCGTCCGACCAGGCGGTAGTCGTCGACGGCCTTGAGCGGGGCGTCGTCGGCGATGCGCAGCTGCTGGTTGTGCCCGCGCACCAGGTCGGCGAAGGGCAGGCGACGGCCGTTTTCGGCGATCACCGCGCCTTCCTCGATCCGCAGCGCATCGGCCGTGCAGCCCAGGTCAAGGGCGGCCTGCTGCAGCAGGAAGCGTCGCGCCGTGGCCGCAGCCTTGCGCAGCGGCACTGCGGAGATCTGCAGGGTGGCGCTGGCGATGGTCGCGCCCTGGTTCGGCGCGCGCTCGGTGTCGCCGAGCACCATGTGCACCTGGTCCATGCGCAGGTCGAGTTCCTCGGCGACGATCTGCGCCAGCGAGGTGCGGATGCCGGTACCCAGGTCGACGTGACCATTGAAGGCGTAGACCAGGCCGTCGCCGCTGACGGCGATGAACAGTGCCAGTTCACGTTCCTTGATCACCGGTGTCACGCCCTTGGCGACCGGCCCCGAGGGCGGGGTGATCTCGTCGACGATCAGCAGCACGTCGGGGCTTGCCAGCAACTGCTCGCGGGAAGGCACCTGTTGCGAGTGATTCATGTTGTTCTCCGGATCTCAGGCCTGGCGGCCGGCAGCGCGGCGTACCGCGCGCAGGATTTCGACGTGGGTGCCGCAGCGGCAGAGGTTGCCGGACAGTTCGTTGCGGATCTGTTCGTCGGTGGGATTGGGGATGCGGTCGAGCAGGGCCTTGGCGGTCATGATCATGCCGTTCATGCAGTAGCCGCACTGGGCTGCCTGTTCGTCGATGAACGCCTGCTGCACCGGGTGCGGGGCGATCTTGTTGCCCAGGCCTTCGAGGGTGACGACTTCGCGGCTTTCGGCACCGGCCAGGGGAATTACGCAGGAGCGCGCGGCCACGCCATCGATGATCACCGTGCAGGCGCCGCACTCGCCCAGGCCGCAGCCGTACTTGGGGCCGTTCAGGCACAGGTCGTTGCGCAGTACCAATAACAAGGGGGTGTCGGGTTCGGCGGCGACCGTGACGGTCTGACCGTTTATCCGCAGGGCGATGTCTTCTGGCATGGCTCGCTCATCTCTGGGGCGCTACCAAAGAACACAAATGGTGCGCTTTTTCGGTAAGTACTCACTACATGAAAGGGTGAGCAAGAAGCAGGCCAGAGAGGCAATGGCAGGTGTAGGGATGGCTTGGAGCTAGCCAGCCACTTCGTCGCTGTCGATCATCTTGCGCAACAGGAACAGGATCGCCACGCGCTCCCCGGCATTGAGGCTGCCCATGCTCAGTTCGCTGATCTGCCGCGCGCACGGGATCATCGCATCGAGCAGCGCCGCGCCGCTTTCGGTGAGTTCGACGATGACCTTGCGCCGGTCGCCCGGGTCTGGCGACAGCTGCACCAATTCGCGCGCCTTGAGGCGCTCGACGATGCCGCGGATGGTCGCCTGGTCCACCGCGGTGGCCTTGATCAGCTCGGCCTGGGAGCTGGGGCCGTGGTCGCGCAGGGCGCACAGGGTGACGAACTGGATCGAGGTGAGCTGTGGATCGCACGCCTGCTGCTGGAAGATCGCCGTATGCCGCTGGTACGCCTTGCGCAGCAGGTGGCCGATCTGTTCGGTGACGTCATACGGCGTGGTGTCGAGCGGGGGGGCTACGGGGGTGGTTTTCTTCGACATGTGATGGCTTGGGCTGTGTGGTTGGCTGGCCGGCCCCCGAAAGCGGAGCGCCGGGCCAGTATAACCGCTATCGCGCCTTGGACTCCTCGGGCGCGACCACATCGCCGGCCAGCACCACGGCCTTGTCGTCCAGGTAGATATCGCAGTTGCGCAGCGGGATGTCCAGGTGGCACGGGGTCTTGCGCTTGCCGCCGACCTCGGTGTTGGGGCCGGTCGAGAACAGGAAGTTGCCGTAGAAGGCGCGGGCGTCCATGCACATGCCGTCGTTGCGGTCGTGCAGGCCCATGGCGGTCCACTGCGCGCGGGGTTGTAGGCCCCAGCCGATGTGGGAGATGCCGTACACCTCGGGGTCGTTGAAGTACTTCATGTAGTCACGCAGGTACTCGGCTTCGAAACCGCCGTGGATCGCGGTGATGAAGCCTTTCTCGATCTCCAGGGTGATGCGCTCGCGGCAGTAGTTCTTGAACGGCAGGATGATGTCGCCGACATCCAGCACCAGCGTGCCTTCGGCGCTGTCTTCGTTCGGCCAGGTGAACAGGAAGCCACTGGGCCAGTGGTCCCAGCGCCCCGGCTCGTCGGCGTAGCCGTATTCGGTGACGGCCGGGTACTGGCCGAGCGGGGCGTGGAAGTCGCTGCCTGCCTTGGAGCGCACGTGCATGCTGCGCGCCTGCTTGAGCAGGGTCTCGGCGGCCAGTACGCGACGTTTGTCGTCTTCGGTCGGCAGCATGCGCGCCAGTACTTCCGGGGGTTCGACCGCCAGCAGGATGCGTGTGCCGGTCTTGAGGATCTGCTCCTGCTCGGGGGAGTGCAGCAGCATCATGGTGTCGACGATCAGGTCGGCCGCCTCCAGCGCTCGCTGGGCGGCGATATTGCCGGTCAGCGCGGTATCGCCGCAGTAGGCGGTCATGTCGTTGCCCATGGCGGTAGGGTGGTTGAACGATGGCAACTCCACCGCATAGACCTTGGCCTTCAGGCGCTGCGCGGCCTCCATCGCGGCGTTGACCGTGCGCGGATCGGAGTAGTGGCTCTTGAGCACGGCGACGCTCTGGGTTTCGTCTACCCGGGACAGTTTCAGCACGTGTTCGAACATCTGGGTCAGCTCTGCATTGCTCACCGGCATGGGAGTTCTCCTGGTCAGGACTCAAGGGTCGAGCGACTGCACCACGGCGGTGCCGGGCGCGTCATCTCGGTGCAAAACAATAGTGTGTACGCCATATTTACTCAGATGAAAGCGCATCCTGTCGATAAGCGCAAGCGGTGCGATAAAACGTTACCTATTCACACATATTCCAATGTTTGCGGTAACAGTAGCCGGTTTGTCGCCATTGGTCCGGGTCCGATAAAATATTTTGCGTTGCCCCTTCCAATTAAAAAAATACAGCGTATACACTCTAAATCGTCGAGCGGCCGAACCGCTGGCAACACATCAGAACAAGAGGAGACATACCCATGCGGGGTAGGCAGAAAATCGCAATCGTCGGTGCGGGTCTGGGTGGGGCGGCCGCCGCCACCTTGCTGCAGCAGGCCGGCTTCGACGTCGAGGTGTTCGAGCAGGCGCCGGAGTTCACTCGCCTCGGTGCGGGCATCCACATCGGCCCCAACGTGATGAAGATCTTCCGTCGCATGGGCCTCGAGCAGAAACTCGAGCTGATGGGCTCGCACCCGGACTTCTGGTTCAGCCGCGACGGCCAGAGCGGTGACTACCTCTCGCGCATCCCGCTCGGCGAATTCGCCCGCCGCGAATACGGCGCCTCGTACATCACCATTCATCGTGGCGACCTGCATGCGCTGCAGATCGAGGCGATCAAGCCGGGCACCGTGCATTTCGGCAAGCGCCTGGAAAAGATCGTCGACGAGGGTGACCAGGTGCGCCTGGACTTCGCCGACGGCACCCATACCGTGGCCGATATCGTCATCGGTGCCGACGGCATCCACTCGAAGATCCGCGAGGAACTGCTGGGCGTCGAGGCGCCGATCTACAGCGGTTGGGTCGCCCACCGCGCGTTGATCCGCGGCGACAAGCTCAAGCAGCACGCCGACGTGTTCGAGGACTGCGTGAAGTGGTGGACCGATGATCGTCACATGATGGTCTACTACACCACCGGCAAGCGCGACGAGTACTACTTCGTCACCGGCGTGCCGCACGAGGCCTGGGACTTCCAGGGCGCGTTCGTCGACAGCAGCCAGGAAGAGATGCGCGCCGCCTTCGAGGGCTATCACCCGACGGTGCACAAGCTGATCGACGCCACCGAGTCCATCACCAAGTGGCCGCTGCGCAACCGCAACCCGTTGCCGCTGTGGAGCCGTGGGCGCCTGGTACTGCTGGGCGATGCCTGCCATCCGATGAAACCGCACATGGCGCAAGGCGCGTGCATGGCCATCGAGGATGCCGCCATGCTGACCCGCTGCCTGCAGGAGACCGGGCTGTCGGACCATCGCACCGCCTTCGCCCTCTACGAAGCCAATCGCAAGGCGCGTGCCTCGCGGGTGCAGGCCGTGTCCAACGCCAACACCTTCCTCTACACCCAGGAAGATCCGGCCTGGGTCTACGGCTATGACCTGTACGGCCAGGCACTGAAAAGCGGGGAGGCGGCATGAGCCGCTTCGTCGCAGGCGGCAATGTCAGCGCCAACGGCATTCGCCAGCACTACCTGCGCTACGGCGGCAAGGGGCCGGCGCTGATCCTGGTGCCGGGCATCACCAGCCCGGCGATTACCTGGGGGTTCGTTGCCGAGCGTCTCGGCCAGCACTTCGACACCTATGTCCTGGACGTTCGCGGTCGCGGGCTGTCCTCCAGCGGCCCGGGCCTGGACTACGGCACCGACGCGTGCGCTGCGGACATCCCGGCCTTCGCCGCGGCGCTGGGGCTAGGCAGCTATCACCTGGTCGGCCATTCGATGGGTGCGCGTTTCGCCATCCGCGCTGCCGCCCAGGGCGCTCCGGGCCTGCAGCGCCTGGTGCTGATCGATCCGCCGGTTTCCGGCCCGGGGCGTCGCGAGTATCCCAGCAAGTTGCCGTGGTACGTCGACTCGATCCGCCAGGCCACGATCGGCATGAGTGGTGAAGACATGCGTGCCTTCTGCGCCACCTGGAGCGACGAGCAACTGGCCCTGCGTGCCGAATGGCTGCACACCTGCCACGAGCTGGCGATCGTGCGGGCCTTCAACGATTTCCACGATGTGGATATCCATCAGGACCTGCCCGCCGTGCGCCAGCCGGCGCTGTTGATGGTGGCCGGGCGTGGCGGTGTGATCCAGGCACAGGATATCGCCGAGATCCGCGAGCTCAAGCCGGATATCCAGGTGGTTCAGGTCGAAAACGCCGGCCACATGATTCCCTGGGATGATCTCGAAGGCTTCTTTGCCGCCTTCGGCGACTTCCTTGACCATTCGCTCGTCTGAAGGAGCACCCGACATGACCAAGCTGTACCGCATCGGCCAGATCGTGCCGAGTTCGAACACCACCATGGAAACCGAGATCCCGGCGATGCTCACCGCGCGCCAGGCCATCCGTCCCGAGCGCTTCACCTTCCATTCCAGCCGTATGCGCATGAAGCAGGTGAAGAAGGAAGAACTGGCAGCGATGGATGCCGAGTCCGACCGCTGCGCGCTGGAGTTGTCCGACGCCAGGGTCGATGTGCTGGGCTACGCCTGCCTGGTGGCGATCATGGCCATGGGGCTGGGCTATCACCGTCAGTCGGAGAAGCGCCTGCAGAAAGCCACCGCCGACAACGACGCGCTGGCGCCGGTGATCACCAGTGCAGGGGCCTTGGTCGAGGCGCTGCATGTGATGAAGGCCAAGCGCATCGCCATCGTCGCGCCGTACATGAAGCCGCTGACCGAGCTGGTGGTGAACTACATCCGCGAAGAAGGCTTCGAGGTCCAGGACTGGCGTGCGCTGGAGATTCCCGACAACCTCGCCGTGGCCCGCCACGATCCGGCCAACCTGCCGGGTATCGTCGCCGGCATGAACCTCGAAGGGGTGGACGTGATCGTGCTGTCGGCCTGCGTGCAGATGCAGTCGCTGCCCGCCGTGGCCAAGGTCGAGGCGCAGACCGGCAAGCCGGTGGTCACTGCGGCCATCGCCACCACCTACGCCATGCTCAAGGCGCTGGACCTCGAACCTGTGGTTCCCGGTGCCGGTGCCCTGCTGTCGGGCGCCTACTGAAAGGGGAGACGGACATGAGCGACGCACAGAGTGCCCATGACAACTACCAGGGCGTGTGGGGGCAGCGTATCGGCTTCGGCCGCAAGGCGGCCCTGCTGATGATCGACTTCATGCAGGGCTACACCACCCCGGGTGCGCCGCTCTACGCCCCCGGCGTGGTATCGGCCGTCGAGCAGGCTGCCGGCCTGCTGGCGCTGGCGCGGGACTGCGGTACTCTGGTGGTCCACACCAATATCCGCTACCAGCCCCCGCACTTCGCCGATGGTGGCGTGTGGGTGCGCAAGGCGCCGGTGATGAAGGACATGGTCGAGGGCAATCCGCTGGCTGCGTTCTGCGAGGCAGTGACACCGCTTGAGCATGAAGTGGTGCTCAGCAAGCAGTATGCGAGTGCCTTCTTCGGCACCAGCCTTGCACCGATGCTGCATGCACAAGGGGTCGACACCGTGGTGCTGGCCGGCTGCTCTACCAGCGGCTGTATCCGCGCCAGTGCGGTGGATGCACTGCAACACGGATTCCGGACCATCGTGGTGCGTGAGTGCGTTGGTGACCGCCACAGCGATCCGCATGAGGCCAACCTGTTCGACATCGACAGCAAGTACGGCGATGTCGTCAGCCGGCAGCACGCCATCGAGCAACTCCAGCGCCTGGCTGGCTGACAGCCGGGCGTCTTGTGCCCATAACAATCGAGGAGCAGTGCGGGAAGCCTGCTCCATGACCGTCCGCTGTCCGGACGGTCACCCCGCAGGAGCGCTCGGGGTCTTGTGACGTTGCCTGGTACGCTGCGTATAGTGCGTGGCGCGCCTGGAGCGTCGAAAACTGCTGGCCTAAAAACAACCACAAAGTCGCCCGCCAGGAGACAGGAAATGCCAATTGCGAACGCAACCACGGTCCAGGCCGAAACCGACCATGGCACAACACAAGCGCTCTACCGCAAGATCACATGGAGGCTCATTCCCTTCCTGTGCTTCTGCTACCTCGCGGCCTACCTGGACCGCATCAACGTCGGCTTCGCCAAGCTGCAGATGCTCGAAGACCTGCAGTTCAGCACCGCAGCCTACGGCCTGGGCGCCGGGCTGTTCTTCGTCGGCTACATCATCTTCGAGGTGCCGAGCAACCTGATCCTGGAGCGCGTCGGCGCCAAGCTCTGGATCGCGCGGATCATGATCACCTGGGGCCTGCTCTCGGCCTGCACCATGTTCGTCTCCACCACCACCCAGTTCTACATCCTGCGCTTCCTCCTCGGCGCCGCCGAAGCCGGCTTCCTCCCTGGTGTGCTGTACTACCTGACCATGTGGTACCCGACCTACCGGCGCGGGCGCATCATTGCGCTGTTCATGATCGGCCTGCCGCTGTCGAGCGTGATCGGCGGACCGATTTCCGGCTGGATCATGGGGCATTTCGACCAGGTCCACGGCCTGCATGGCTGGCAGTGGCTGTTCCTGCTCGAGGCGATCCCCAGCGTGCTGCTCGGCATCCTGACCTTCTGGGCGCTGCCGAACAATTTCCGCCAGGCCAAGTGGCTGTCGGACGATGACAAGGCGCAGCTGGCCAGCGACCTGGCGGCGGACGATGCCGAAGGCAAGGGCAGCAAGCACAGCTTCCGCGACGGCTTCTTCAACCTGAAGGTGTGGATGCTCGGCGGCATCGACTTCTCGATCCTGCTCAGTGCCTACGCCATGGGCTTCTGGATGCCGACGTTCATCCGCGATGCAGGCGTCAGCGACACCTTCCACATCGGTCTGCTCACCGCGATTCCGAGCCTGGCCGCGCTGCTCGGCATGCTGATGATCGGCGCCAGCTCCGACCGCCACCGCGAGCGGCGCTGGCACATCATCGTACCGTTCATCATCGGCGCCATCGCCATGGCCAGCAGCACCTTGTTCAGCCACAACCTGGTGATGACCGTGCTGCTGTTCGCCGTCGCTTCGGCGGCGATCATCGGGGCGGTGCCGGTATTCTTCAGCCTCCCGGCGACCTTCCTCAAGGGCACGGCCGCAGCCACCGGCTTCGCCCTGGCCTGCTCGCTGGCCAACATCGCCGGCCTGGTGAGCAACTCGCTGATGGGCATCGTCACCGATCTCACCGGCACCTCCCATGCGGCGCTCTGGGTGTTCGCCGGCTGCCTGATCCTCAGCTGCTTCCTGGTGATCGCGCTCCCCGCGAAGCTGGTCAACCGCTAGCGGTCGAGCACAGCTGGCGGGTGCCACCCGCCCGATCCCTTTCCTGCGCAATCCGCACGTCGGCGGCCTCCGGGCCGTCGCGGCGGATCGCTGTTGCCCGAATCCAGGAGCCGCTCATCATGCAAGCCCAGATGCCCCAGCGTTTCTCGTCGGTTAGCCGACTGGCCGGCGGTTGTGTCGCCGCTGCCTTCTGCCTCGATGCACCTGCCGAAGAAAGCGGTTTCATCGAAGGCGCCCGCGCCACCCTGCAGGCGCGCAATTACTTCTTCAGCCGCGATTATGCGGATATCAAGGGAGGCAGCAGCCAGTCCCGTACCCAGGAATGGGCGCAGGGCTTCATCCTCAATGCCAGCTCCGGCTACACCCAGGGCACGGTGGGTGTCGGCCTCGATGTCACCGGGTTGCTCGGCTTCAAGCTCGACAGCAGCCCGGAGCATTCGAAGTCGGGGCTGTTGCCGAGCCTTGCCAGTGGCAGGTCGGCGGACGAATACAGCCGCCTGGGCGCGGCGATCAAGTTCAAGGTGTCGCAGACCGAGCTGAAAGTCGGCGAGCTGATGCCCAACCTGCCGGTGCTGTTGTTCAGCGACCTGCGCCTGCTGCCGCCGACCTACCAGGGGGCGATGCTCGAATCCCGCGAGATTGCCGGGTTGACCTTGAACGCCGGCCAGTTCCGCTCCACCAGCCTGCGCGATTCTTCCAACAGCCAGAAGATGTACGCGTTGGTCAATGACCCGATCAACCCGTCACGCCTGGCGCGCTTCACCAGCGACCGCTTCAACTATGTCGGCGCCGACTATGCCTTCAACGATAACCGCACCAGTGTCGGGGTGTGGCAGGCGCAACTGGAGGACATCTACCAGCAGCGCTTCTACAGCTTCAAGCACGCAGAACCTGTGGGCGACTGGACGCTGGGGGTCAATGCCGGGTACTTCGATGCCCGCGAGGACGGTCGCAAGATCGCCGGTGACTACGACAACCACGCGCTGTTCAGCCTGTTTTCGGCCAGGACCGGTGGGCACACCTTCTACCTTGGCTACCAGCAGATCGGCGGCGAGGACGGTTTCATCCAGGTCGGTGCCAACACCAACCCGATGGGCAACACGCTGCCGACCTACGAGTTCTCGGCGCCAGGCGAGCGTTCGTGGCAGGTGCGCCATGACTACAACTTCGTGGCCCTGGGCATCCCCGGGCTGACCTCGACCCTGCGCTACGTCAAAGGTCGGGACGTCGACACCGGACTGGGTTTCGAGGGGCGTGATCGCGAGCGCGACCTGGACTTGGCGTATGTGGTGCAGAGCGGGCCGCTGGCCGGGCTCGGGGTGCGCATCCGCAATGTCATGGCGCGTTCGAACTACCGCACCGACATCGATGAGAACCGGTTGATCCTCAGTTACACGGTCAAGCTGTTCTGAGCCAGGCGCCACCTTCTTCGCGGGCAAGCCCGCGAAGAGACCAACTCGATCTTCAAGCCCGAGCTGCACCACCAGCTTCACCGCATGCTCCGGCAGCCCGGCAAAGTGCGCTCGGTGCAGGACCGCTCATCGAGTGGCGGAGGAGGGGCTGAGCATCTCGATCAGCTGGATATCGAAGTCGCGCTCCAGGTAATCCATGCGCGCTTCGAAGAACGCCGCCATGTGTGGCAGCGCCGAGTGCACGTCGAGTGCGGCCTTGTCGGCCCAGACTTCGAAGAACACGAACAGGCTCGGGTCCTGCTTGTCGCGCAGCATGTGGTATTCGATGCAGCCAGGCTCCTGGCGGCTCGGTTCGACATAGGCGCGGAACAGGGCTTCAAAGGCTTCGGCCTTCTCGGGGCGGGTCTTGGCTTTGAGGATGAACGCGTATTGCTCGGTCATGGCGGGAGGCCTCTAGGAATAGGAGTGAAGCTATCCTACTGCAACAATCAGCCTTGGATTGATGACTTGAAGGCAAATGTATTTTGCCCGCGAACCGCTTTTTCCAGCGGCCGCGACTGCCTAATCTGCCGCCATCACTTTTGACTGGCCGGCAGGCAAGCGCCTCGGCCCGTCCCATCTCACGAGGCTTTCCCATGAAAAAGATTCTCCTGCTCAACGGCGGCAAACAGTTCGCCCACTCCGACGGCCGCCTGAACCTGACCCTGCACGAGACCGCCCTGGCCCATCTGGACCGCGCCGGTTTCGAGGTGCAGCAGACCTTCATCGACGGTGGCTACGATATCCAGGAAGAAGTGCAGAAATTCCTCTGGGCCGACGTGGTGGTCTACCAGATGCCCGGCTGGTGGATGGGCGCGCCCTGGACCGTGAAGAAGTACATCGACGAAGTCTTCACCGAGGGCCATGGCAGCCTGTACGCCAGCGACGGCCGCACCCGTTCCGATGCTTCGCAGAAGTACGGCAGCGGTGGCCTGATCCAGGGCAAGCAGTACATGCTTTCGCTGACCTGGAACGCCCCGCAGCAGGCCTTCGACGACCCGAGCGACTTCTTCGAGGGCAAGGGTGTGGACGCGGTGTACTTCCCCTTCCACAAGGCCAACCAGTTCCTTGGCATGAGCGGCCTGCCGACCTTCCTGGCAGTGGACGTGATGAAGCGCCCGGACGTGCCGGCGGCAGTGGCCGCTTATGAAGCGCACCTGAGCAAGGTGTTCGGCAAGGCCGAGTGAGGACGCGGGCGCTGCAGGAACGCGGCCCTTGCGCGGTCATCGATCAGCAGCTATCAATCAGCACTACCCCAAGCCCAAGGCCCCTTGCGTGAAAACCCGATCCGAAGAACTCCAGGTATTCGTTGCCGTCATCGATTGCGGTTCGATCTCCGCCGCCGCCGAGCAGATGGGCCAGACCCCGTCGGCGGTGAGCCGGACCCTGTCGCGCCTGGAAGGCAAGCTGGGCACCACGCTGGTCAACCGCACCACCCGGCGCATGGACCTGACCGAAGAGGGGCGTTTCTTCCTCGAGCGTTCGCGGCTGATCCTCGAGCAGATGGACGACATGGAAGAGCGGCTGTCGATGCACCGCCAGACCCCGTCGGGGCGTCTGCGCATCAATGCCGCCGCACCCTTCATGCTGCACGCGATCCTGCCCTGGATCGGCGAGTTTCGACTGCAGTACCCCGGCATCGAGCTCGAACTCAATACCGACGACCTGATCATCGACCTGCTGGAGCAGAGCACCGACGTGGCCATCCGCATCGGCGAACTGGCCGATTCCAGCCTGCATGCCCGTGCCCTGGGTTGCAGCCCGGTGCAGGTGCTCGCCAGCCCGCAGTACCTGGAAAAGCACGGCACGCCGCAGTCGGTCGAGCAACTCAGCCAGCACTGCCTGCTCGGGTTCAGTGCACCGGAGAGCCTCAACCAGTGGCCGTTGCGCCATGCCCAGGGCGATCGCTGGCAGATCCGTCCGGCGATCCTCGCGTCCAGCGGCGAGACCCTGCGCCAACTGGCGCTGGCCGGCGAAGGCATCGTCAGCCTGTCGCATTTCATGACCCACGAAGACATCCGTGCCGGCCGCCTGCAGGTGCTGCTGGCCGATGCCAACAACGGCTACCGCCAGCCGATCCATGCGGTCTACTACCGCAACACCCAGCTGGCGCTGCGCATCCAGTGCTTCCTCGACTTCATCCAGCGCAAGCTGTCGATGTACGCCTGCTGACTTGCCTGAACGCGACAGATTTGCCCAAAGACGCCCCCTTCCCCCGTGTTGTTTGCTTAGTCGCAACGCTTGAGCCTTAAATGAGTGCTCGACAAAAACAACACCAAGGAAGTGTCATGCGTATCGTCATGTTCCAGTCCCTGGCCCTCGGGGCCGCGATCCTGAGCTGTTCCTCCGCCTACGCCGTGACGCTCGAGGGTGGCGCGGTGGCCGCACCCGATCAATATGGCGCACAGGTTGCCGCCGATATTCTCAAGAAGGGCGGAAACGCGGTGGATGCTGCGGTTGCCACCGCCTTCACCCTGGCCGTCACCTATCCGGAAGCGGGCAACATCGGCGGCGGCGGCTTCATGACCCTGTTCGTCGACGGCAAGCCCTACTTCCTCGACTACCGTGAGGTCGCGCCCAAGGCCGCCACGCGCAACATGTACCTGAACGACAAGGGCGAGGTGATCGAGAACCTCAGCCTGGTCGGCGTACGCGCCGCTGGCGTACCGGGTACGGTGATGGGGCTGTGGGAGGCGCATCAGAAGTTCGGCAAGCTGAAGTGGAGCGAGCTGCTGACGCCGGCCATCGGCTATGCGCAGAACGGCTTCAAGATTGCCCAGAAGCAGTACCAGTACCGCGACGATGCCCAAGGTCTGTTCAAGACCGCCACCAATTTCAACGACTACTTCGGCAACATGAAGGTCGGCGAGCTGTTCAAGCAGCCCGAGCTGGCCCAGACCCTGGAGCGCATCGCCGACAAGGGCGTCAGCGAGTTCTACCAGGGCAAGACCGCGGATCTGCTGGTGGCACAGATGCAGGCCGACAAGGGCCTGATCACCAAGGAAGACCTCAAGGACTACAAGGCCGTATGGCGCGACCCGATCGCCATCGACTGGCGCGGCAACGTGGTCTACACCGCGCCGCCGCCCAGCTCGGGCGGTGTGGCCCTGGCCCAGCTGCTGGGTATCAAGGAAGACCGCGCAGCCGACTTCAAGGGTGTCGAGCACAACTCGGCCAAGTACATTCACTTGCTGGCCGAGATCGAGAAGCGCGTGTTCGCCGACCGCGCCGATTACCTGGGTGATCCGGCCTTCACCAAGGTGCCGGTCAAGGAGCTGGTGGCCAAGGACTACCTGGCCAAGCGCGCCGCGCAGGTCAACCCCAACGCAATCTCCGACACCGACAAGGTCAAGCCGGGCCTGGAGCCGCACCAGACCACGCACTTCTCCATCGTCGACAAGCAGGGTAACGCGGTGAGCAACACCTACACCCTCAACCTCGACTACGGCAGCGGTGTGGTGGTCAAGGGCGCAGGCTTCCTGCTCAACGACGAGATGGACGACTTCAGCGCCAAGCCGGGTGCGGCCAACGTCTTTGGTGTGGTCGGCGGCGATGCCAATGCCATCGAACCGGGCAAGCGCATGCTGTCTTCGATGAGCCCGAGCCTGATCACGCGCGACGGCAAGCTGACCCTGGTGGTCGGCACCCCGGGCGGTTCGCGGATCTTCACCTCGATCTTCCAGGTGATGAACAACCTGTACGACTACGGCATGCCGCTGGAAAAAGCCGTGGCCGCGCAACGTGTGCACCACCAGTTGCTGCCCAAGGACACCATTTATTTCGACAGCTATGCGCCGCTGAAAGGGCAGGTGGCGGACGACCTGAAGAAAATGGGCTACGTGCTCGAAGACCAAGGCTGGGAGATGGGTGACATCCAGGCGATCCGCGTGACCGGCGACAAGCTCGAGACCGCATCCGATCCACGTGGGCGTGGAGTAGGGATGATCGTCAAGTAATACCGGTCACCGCCATTGCCGGGTAGACCACAGGTTCCTCACCGAGCTCAAGGGCAGTGAGGAATCCTGTGGTTGCGGCGCTTCGGCACGTCGATTGCCCCGCGAATGCCGATGCCAGCCCCGAGCCGCCTGGCTTCAGACGCGGAAGTGACTGACCATCGTCTGCAACTGCCCGCCCAACCGCGCCAGTTCCACGCTGGACGCCGCCGTCTCTTCACTGGCCGCCGCCGTCTGTTGCGAAACATCACGCACATTCACGATGCTGCGCCCGATCTCGTCGGCCACGGCACTCTGCTGCTCGGCTGCCGCGGCAATCTGCTGGTTCATCGCCTGGATCCCTGACACGGTCCGGGTGATGCTGGCCAGCGAAGCACCGGCCTTGCGCGCCAGTTCCACGCTGCTGTCGGTCAGCCCGCTGCTGCCCTGCATCGCGCTGGCCACCCGCTGGGTACCGCCCTGCAGGCTGGCGACCAGTTCCTCGATCTCTTCGGTGGACTTCTGCGTGCGCTGGGCCAGGCCGCGCACCTCGTCGGCGACCACCGCGAAGCCACGCCCGGCCTCACCGGCGCGGGCGGCCTCGATGGCGGCATTGAGCGCCAGCAGGTTGGTCTGCTGGGCGACCGACTTGATCACGTCCATGACGCTGCCGATCTTCTGGCTCTCCTGCTGCAACAGGTGCATCGCCTCGGTCGAGTGCTGGACCTCGGCAGCCAGGCGCTCGATCTGGCCGATGGCCTCGTTCACCACCTTGTCGCCTGCACGGGCTTGAGCGTCGGCCTGGGTCGCGGCCTGCGAAGCCTGCTCGGCATTGCGCGCGACCTCCTGCACGGTCGCCGTCATCTCGTGCATGGCGGTGGCCACCTGGTCGGTCTCGAGCTTCTGATGATTGACCCCGGCGCTGGTCTGCTCGGTGACTGCCGACAGCTCCTCGGCCGCGCTGGCGATCTGTGTGACCCCGTCGCGGATGCCGCCGATCAGCCCGCGCAGCGTGCCAGCCATGCCGACGATGCCTTGCTGCAGCATGCCCAGCTCGTCTCGCCGGCTGACCTGCAGGCGTTCGCTCAGGTCGCCCTCGGCGATCTTCTTCACCGCTTCCAGCGTTTGCTGCAACGGACGGGTGATCTGGCGGGTGATGAGCATCGCGGCCAGCAGGCCGAACAGCAGTGCCAGCAGGGCCACGCCCAGTTGCAGGTTGCGGGCCTGGGCGGCGTCGCTGTCGCGACCGCCAAGCTCGATCTTGTACAGCTCGTCGCTGCGCTGGGTGATCTGCGCCTGTTCCTCGATCATCTCCTGGCGCGCGCTGGCGATTGCCGCCCGCGCATCGCGCACCGGCTGCTGGGCATCGGGCTGGGTGGCGAGGGTGCGGTAGCCCTGGCGCATCTTGTCCAGCGAAGCGCGGTACTGATCGATGTAGGTGGCTTGCTCGCGCAGCAGTTGCAGGCTCTGCGGGTGCTCGAAACTGGCCAGCAGTTCCTGTTTGTACTGGTTGAAGGTGTCGAGCCGCGCCAGCACGGTGGTCGCGGCGCTTTCGTCGCCGTCGGCGAGCATGTATTGCAGGCGCGCCACGCGCAGGTTGTTCAGGTGGGTGTTGAACTGGGTGATCTGGGCCATCGAGTTGCTGCGGGCAACGAGGTTTTCGAGGCTGTTCCAGCCGGTCAGGGCCAGGGCGGTGGTGAGTAGAAGGACCAGGCCGAAGCCCAGCATCAGTTTGAGTTTGACGCTGATATTGGCAAACCAGTTGCTCATGGAGGTTCCCCGGGAAAGCGCCTGCTCGCGGAATTCGCGTCATTCGGCAGCTGTTTTTGTGATGGGCCCTCCATTGCCGCAGAAGAGATATCGGCAATGTCTGCGGGAGCTGAAACGCCGTTCAGCAGATTTCCGGGGAGAGGATCGGGGCCGCGACGCGGCCCCGGAAGGGTCGTGGTCAGACGCGGAAATGGCTGACCAGGGTTTGCAGTTGTCCACCCAGGCGGGCCAGTTCGACGCTGGAGGCTGCAGTTTCGTCGCTCGCCGCCGCGGTCTGCTCGGACACGTCCCGCACGTTGAGGATGCTGCGGCTGATCTCTTCGGCCACGGCGCTCTGCTGCTCGGCCGCAGCGGCGATCTGCTGGTTCATCGACTGGATGCCGGACACAGTACTGGTGATGTTCTCCAGCGAGACGCCGGCCTTGCGCGCCAGCTCCACGCTGCTGTCGGTCAGGGTGCGGCTGCCGAGCATGGCGCTGGCCACCTGCTGGGTGCCGTTCTGCAGGCTGGCGACCAGTTCCTCGATCTCTTCGGTGGATTTCTGCGTGCGCTGGGCCAGGCCGCGCACCTCGTCGGCGACCACCGCGAAACCGCGCCCGGCCTCACCGGCACGCGCCGCTTCGATGGCCGCGTTGAGCGCCAGCAGGTTGGTCTGTTCGGCCACCGACTTGATCACGTCCATGACGCTGCCGATCTTCTGGCTTTCCTGTTGCAGCAGGTTCATCGCTTCGGTCGAACGGTGCACCTCGGCGGCCAGGCGCTCGATCTGGCTGATCGCCTCGCCCACCACCTTGTCGCCGGCGCGCGCTTCGTCGTCAGCGTTGGTGGCGGCGTGCGAGGCCTGCTCGGCGTTGCGCGCGACCTCCTGCACGGTGGCGGCCATCTCGTGCATGGCGGTGGCCACCTGGTCGGTTTCGACTTTCTGGCTGTTGGCCCCGGCGCTGGTCTGCTCGGTCACCGCCGACAGTTCTTCGGCGGCGCTGGCGATCTGGGTGACACCATCGCGGATGCCGCTGATCAGGTCGCGCAGGGTCGTGCCCATGCGCGCGATGCCTTGCTGCAGCACGCCCAGTTCGTCGCGACGGGTCACCTGCAGGTTCTGCGTCAGGTCGCCGCTGGCGATGCGCTCCACCACCTGCAGGGTCTCGCGCAGCGGGCGGGTGATCTGGCGGGTGATGATCAGGGCGGCCAGCACACCGAAGACCAGCGCCAGCAGGGTGGCGCCGATCTGCAGGCTGCGCGCCTGGGCGCTCTCGACGTCGCGGCGTTCGAGCTGGATCTTGTACAACTCGTCGCTGAGCTTGACGATGTCGGTGCCCTGCACGGTCATTTCCTGACGGGCCACGGCAATCTGCGCGGTCGAGTCGCGCAGTTGGCGGATCGAGTCGCCATAGGCGCGCACGGCGCCTTCGAACTGCTGGATGTTGCCTGCGTCGCTGGTCAACGCGCCCTTGAGACCGTCGATCTCGCCCAGGGTCAGATCCAGCTGGCGCAGCACGGCCTGTTCGGCACTGTCGCTGGGCGCCGCAACGTAGCTGCGCACGTCCAGGCGCAGTTGGGTGAGCTGCTGGCGCGCCTTGCTGATCACCAGGTACTGCTGCAGGCGAGCGGCATCGCTTTCATCGCGGGCCAGCACATCCTTGCTGATCGTCTCGATCATCTGGATGGCCTTGGCTGCGTTCTGGTCGAGGGTCGCACGGGCGCTGAGGGTGACCTTGTAGCCCGCCCGCATCTTGTCGAGCGAGACGCGGTAATCGGCAATGATCTTGCCCAGCTCGCGCAGCAGCTTGAGGTTCTCGGGGCTCTTGAAGGTGTTTTCCAGGTGCTGCTGCTGGGCGCTGAAGGTTTCCAGCTTGGCCAGGGTGTTGGCCGCCGCGGCGTCGTCGCCGTTGGCGATCATGTATTGCAGGCGCGCCACCCGCAGGTTGGTCAGGTCGATGTTCAGCCGGGTGATGTCGCTCATCCAGTTGCTGCGGTTGATGAGGCTGCCCAGGCTGGTCCAGCTGGCCAGGGCCAGCAGGCCGGTCAATACCAGGACCAGGCCGAAGCCCAGCCCGAGCTTGAGGTTTACGCTCTTGTCGGCAAACCATCTGTTCATGCACGCTCTCCAGAAAAAGTGTCTCGCAAAATCTCACGTCGCTGGGCGTTGTTCTTGTAGGGGCCAGCTGATGGGTCCATGGGGTTATCGGCCGAATCGGCTGTCGCTGAAACGTTTTTCAGCAGAAAAATGACCCATTGGTCGTATTGCGTTCCGGAAAGGCTCTGCAACGCCCGTTTCGACGGGCGTTACAGGTTGCGTGCGCTGAAGGTGTCGCAGCGGTTCAGGTCGCCGCTGGAGAAGCCGGTCTTGAACCAGCGCACGCGCTGGGCCGAGGTGCCGTGGGTGAACGAGTCGGGCACCACGCGGCCCTGGCCCTGCTGCTGGAGGCGGTCGTCACCGATGGCATTGGCCGCGTTCAACGCCTCTTCGACATCGCCGGGCTCCAGCCAGTTGAGGCGCTTCTGCGCCTGGTACGCCCAGACGCCCGCCAGGCAGTCGGCCTGCAGTTCCTGGCGCACCAGCAAACCGTTGTCGCCTTCCAGGCGCTGGCCGCTGCGGCGTGCGGCATCGACCTTGGCCGACACCCCGAGCAGGGTCTGCACGTGATGGCCGATCTCGTGGGCGATCACGTAGGCCTGGGCGAAGTCGCCGGCGGCGGCGAAGCGGGTTTCCATCTCGCGGAAGAACGACATGTCCAGGTACACCCGCTGATCGCCGGGGCAGTAGAAGGGGCCGACCGCCGAGGAGGCGAAGCCGCAGGCCGAGTTGACCTGGCCGCTGAACAGCACCAGCTTCGGATCGCGGTACTGCTTGCCGGCCTGGGCGAACAGGGCTTTCCAGGTGTCTTCGGTGTCGCCGAGGATCGAGGCAACGAACTCGGCCTGCTCGTCGTTGGCCGGCGGCGCCTTGCCACCGGCGCCGCTGGGGGCGGTCTGTTGCTGCTCCATCTGGCCGGCGAGCTGGCCGAGGATCTGCAACGGGTCCTGGCCGGTGAGCCAGCCGATGCCGACGATCAGCAGCACGGCGCCAAGGCCCAGGCCCTTGCCGCCACCAAAGCGCATTCCGCCGCCGCCACCTTCGCCGCGGGCATCGACCACGTTGTCGCTGCGTCGGCCTTTTCGCCAGTCCATAGAAGTTCTCCGCTGTGAGGGGTAGTGCTGGGCTGTGGGAATGCACGATGGCTTTCGCAGGTAGCCCGTTCCTGTGCCAGGCACCGCAGTCCATGCAGGATAGTCCAGCGCTTGAGAGAGGGTGATGTGGCGAAAAGTTGCATAACCATATGGTTATGTGTGGGCGTGGTGTTTTCAGTATCCAGCGTGCGCGAGCTGCCGGAAACTGCAAGTCCGCCTGCCACGCACAGGCGACTCGAACAATTCCAAGAGAGGAAAACGGCCATGCCCGCCCAGGACACCAGCCGCTTCGTGATCCGTGATCGCAACTGGCATCCCAAAGCCTTCACGCCTGACTACAAGACATCCATCGCCCGCTCACCTCGCCAGGCGCTGGTGAGCATCCCGCAGTCGGTCAGCGAAAGCACCGGCCCGGACTTTTCCCACCTGCGCTTCGGTGAACACGACCATGACCTGCTGCTGAACTTCAACAACGGTGGGCTGCCGATCGGCGAACGCATCATCGTTGCCGGCCGCGTGCTCGACCAGTACGGCAAACCGGTCGCCAACACCTTGGTGGAGATGTGGCAGGCCAATGCCGGTGGTCGCTACCGGCACAAGAACGACCGCTACCTGGCCCCGCTCGATCCGAACTTCGGTGGCGTCGGCCGCTGCCTCACCGACCGTGACGGCTACTACAGCTTCCGCACCATCAAGCCTGGGCCCTATCCGTGGCGCAACGGCCCCAACGACTGGCGTCCGGCGCATATCCACTTCTCGGTCAGCGGCCCGTCGATCGCCACCAGGCTGATCACCCAACTGTACTTCGAGGGCGACCCATTGATTCCGATGTGTCCGATCGTCAAGTCGATCGCCAACCCCGAGGCGGTCCAGCGCCTGATCGCACGGCTGGACATGAACCACGCCAACCCGATGGACTGCCTGGCCTACCGCTTCGACATCGTGCTGCGCGGGCAGCGCCAGACCCACTTCGAAAACCGCTGAGGAGCCCGTCATGCCTATCGAACTGCTGCCGGAAACCCCCTCGCAGACCGCCGGCCCCTACGTGCACATCGGCCTGGCCCTGGAGGCTGCCGGCAATCCGACCCGCGCCCACGAGATCTGGAACCGCCTGGCCAGCCCACAGGCTGAGGGCGAGCACATACTGCTGATCGGCCAGGTGTACGACGGCAATGGCCATCTGGTGCGCGACTCGTTTCTCGAGGTGTGGCAGGCCGACGCCAATGGCCTGTACCAGGACGAGTTCAACCTGGAAAACGCCTTCAACAGCTTCGGCCGGACGGCTACGACCTTCGACGCCGGCGAATGGACCCTGCACACGGTGAAGCCGGGTGTGGTGAACAACGCCGCCGGGGTTCCGATGGCGCCGCACATCAACATCAGCCTGTTCGCCCGGGGGATCAACATTCACCTGCACACCCGGTTGTACTTCGACGACGAGGCCGAGGCCAACGGCAAGTGCCCGGTGCTCAACCTGATCGAGCAACCGCAGCGACGCGAGACGCTGATTGCCAAGCGCTGCGAGGTGGACGGGAAGACGGCGTATCGCTTCGATATCCGCATTCAAGGGGAAGGGGAGACGGTGTTCTTCGACTTCTGAGCAGCAGGGGCCGCAACGCGGCCCCAGCGTGTCAGCCTTTGACCGGCTTCAGGTCGAAAGCATCGGCCTGGTACTGAAACAGCAGGCAGTCGGCGGCCGCCGTACAGCCGCTTTCGTGCACCAGGTCGGCGGGCAGCTTGTAGTAGGCGCCGGCAGGATACTCGACACGCTTGCCGTCGATCACCGCATAGAATGTGCCCTCGAGCACAACGGTCGGCAGGGTCTGAGAGTGCTGGTGCAGGCCGTTGTCGACACCCTTCCTGAATTTCACGTAGGCCGAGTATGCCCCCTTGCCGAAGATGTCGCCTTCGACGTTGGCATAGCTGACTGCGCCTTGGGTATTGGGCACGTCCTGCCATTTGAGTACGGCGCTGTCGGGTACGGAGACAGCGTTGGTTTCGGTGGCTTGTGCGGTGAGGGCGAGGCTGCCGAGGGTGAGGCCGGCAATCAGGCAATGCAGGGTTTTCATGGGAGGCTCCTTCGCCAGTCGATGTGAGTGGGCGAAGGTTATCCCGTTATCTTTCGCACAAATACGTCATGAAATAGCCATGAGATGTGCGCTTATTGCACCAATCAAGCTGCCCAGCGCGCGGTCGCGTAGTAAGTCTGCACATAGTCGAGCAGTGCGCGGACCTTCGGTGCCAGGTAGCGACTGTGCGGATACACGGCGTACAGGTTGCGGCCAGGCAGCTGCCAATCGGCAAGTACCGGTAGCAGTCGCCCGTCGAGCAAGGCGTCATGCACGATGAAACGGTCGAAACTGGCAATCCCCAACCCGCCGATGGCCGCGGCGCGCAAGGCCATCGGCGAGTTGGCGCTCAGGCGTCGGGGCATCAGCACCTCCTGGATTTGGCCTTGGGTGTCGCTGAGCAGCAGGCGCTGAGGGTGGGTCAGGCGGCTGTAGCCCAGCAGCGGGTGCTGCTTCAGCATCTCCGGCGTGGTGGGTGTGCCATGGCGTTCGAGATAGCCAGGCGACGCCACCAGCAGGACCGGGCTGGGTGCGAGCAGGCGCGCGACCAGGCTTGAATCGGGCAGGTGGTCGGTGATTCGCAGGCAGATATCCACGTCTTCCTCGATCAGGTCGACGAAGCGATCGGTGCAACCGAGTTCGATCTGCAGGCGCTCGTGCCGCGCGGCGAAGTCCGGCAGCCAACGACTGAGCTCCAGTTCGCCAAAGGCGGTGGCGACGCTCAGGCGCAAGGTGCCGGTGGGCTGTTGCTGGTGTTCGGACAACTCCAGGTTCATCGCCTGCATCTGTTCGAGAATCAGCACGCAGTGGCGGTAGAACAGCAGGCCTGCCTCGGTCGGTTGCAGGCTGCGGGTGGTGCGGTTGAGCAACTGGGTACCGAGCGTGCGTTCGAGGTTCTTCACCTGGCGCGACAGCACGGTGTGGGACACGCCCGCCTGGCTGGCGGCGGCGCTGAAACTGCCGAGGTCGACGACCCGGCGGAAGGTCTGCATGGCGCTCAACTGGTCCATCGGCACATCGCTCCTTGTGTGCGTGCGGCGGGGCCGTGGCGACCCCGCGTTGCGCCGGTCAGCGCCGGACCAGCAGCACCCCGCTTTCCATGTGGTGGGTGTAGGGGAACTGGTCGAACAGCGCGCAGCGTTCGATACGGTGGGTATCGTGCAGCTGGGCGATGTTCTGCGCCAGCGTCTCGGGGTTGCAGGAGATGTACAGGATGCGTTCGAAGCGTCGGGTCAGCTCGCAGGTGTCCGGGTCCATGCCGGCGCGCGGCGGATCGACGAACACGGTGCCGAAGTCGTAGCTCTTCAGGTCGATGCCTTCCAGGCGCCGGAACGGGCGGACCTCGTTGAGCGCCTCGGTCAGTTCCTCGGCCGACAGGCGCACCAGGCGCACGTTGTCGATGCCGTTTTCGTCCAGATTGTGCAGGGCGGCGTTGACCGAGGTCTTGCTGATCTCGGTGGCCAGCACCTGGCGCGCGCGGGTGGCCAGCGGCAGGGTGAAGTTACCGTTGCCGCAGTACAGCTCCAGCAGGTCATCGTCGCGCTCGCCCATGGACTCGACGGCCCAGCCGAGCATCTTCTGGTTCACCGCACCATTGGGCTGGGTGAACGCCCCTTCCGGCTGGCGATAGCTGAAGGTGCGCCCGGCGATGTCGAGTTTCTCCACCGCATAGTCACGCCCGATCACCACGCGCTTGCCCTTGGAGCGGCCGATCACGCTGACGCCCAACTCGGTGGCCAGTTGCTGCGCGGCGGCTTCCCAGGCCTCGTCCAGCGGGCGGTGGTAGCACAGGGTGATCATCGCGTCGCCCGCCAGGGTGGTGAGGAACTCGACCTGGAACAGACGGTTGCTCAGGTCCTCGTTGCCCTGCCAGGCCGCCTTCAGGCGTGGCATCAGTTCATTGATGCGCTGGCTGGCGATAGGGAAGTCGTCGATGAGAATTGCCTTGTGCTTCTCGCCGGGGGCGAACATCGCGTAGTGGCGCTGGCCCTCTTCACGCCACAGGCGAAACTCGGCGCGCAGGCGATAGTGCTCGCGCGGCGACTCGAACACTGCAGGTTGCGGTGCATCGAAGGGCGCCAGCAGCGCGCGCAGGCGCTCGACCTTGGCCTGCAGTTGGGTCGTGTATTGCGAAGGGTCGAAGACAGCACTCATGCGTTGAACCAGCCCAGCTTGATGACGAACAGGATGGACAGGATCACCAGGGCCGGGTTCAGGTCGTGGCGACGACCGGAAATCAGCTTGATGGCCGTCCAGGCGATGAAGCCGAAGGCGATGCCGTTGGCGATCGAATAGGTCAGCGGCATGGCCAGGGCGGTCACCACCACGGGGGCGGCTTCGGTGACGTCATCCCAGTTGATCTCGGCCAGGCCCGAGGCCATCAGCACGGCGACGAACAGCAGCGCCGGAGCGGTGGCGTAGGCCGGAACGCTGCCGGCCAGGGGCGCGAAGAACAGCGCCAGCAGGAACAGTACTGCCACCACGATGGCGGTCAGGCCGGTGCGCCCGCCGGCGCTCACGCCTGCGGCCGACTCGATGTAGCTGGTGGTGGTCGAGGTGCCCAGCAGCGAGCCGGCCATGGCTGCGGTGCTGTCGGCGATCAGGGCGCGGCCCATCTTCGGCATGTGGCCGTCCTTGCCCATCAGGCCGGCGCGCTTGGCCACGCCGATCAGGGTGCCGGAGTTGTCGAACAGGTCGACGAACAGGAAGGCGAAGATCACGCTGACCAGGCCGACGTCCAGCGCGCCCTTGATGTCCAGCTGCAGGAAGGTCGGGGCCAGCGACGGCGGCATGGAAATGATGCCGCCGAACGGGCTGGCGCCCACCAGGATCGACACCAGGGTCACGGCGAGGATACCGATCAGCACGGCGCCACGGACTTTCAGCGACTCCAGGCCGACGATCAGGAAGAAACCGAGGGTGGCGAGGATCGGTGCAGGCTGGCGCAGGTCGCCCAGGCCCACCAGGGTGGCCGGGTTGTCGACGACGATGCCGGCGTTGTGCAGGGCGATCAGTGCCAGGAACAGGCCGATACCGGCGGCAATCGCCGAGCGCAGTGGCAGCGGGATGCTGTTCACGATCCATTCACGGATACGGAAGATCGACAGCAGGAAGAACAGCACCGCCGACAGGAACACCGCACCCAGCGCCACCTGCCAGGTGTGGCCCATGTGCAGGACTACGGTGTAGGTGAAGAAGGCGTTCAGGCCCATGCCCGGGGCCAGGGCGATCGGGTAGTTGGCGATCAGGCCCATGGTCACCGAGCCGATGGCTGCCGCCAGGCAGGTGGCGACGAAGATCGCGCCCTTGTCCATGCCGGTTTCACCGAGGATGCTCGGGTTGACGAACAGGATGTAGGCCATGGCCAGGAAGGTGGTGACGCCCGCGAGGATCTCGGTGCGCACGTTGGTGTTGTGTGCCTTTAATTGAAACAGCCTTTCCAGCATGCCTGCTCCCATGGCGTCTTGGCGCCGTGAATGTGTTCGACCTCATCAGCAAAGCACAGACCGTACCGGTTGCCGTGGATTTGTGTGGGGGCGCGAAAAAGCCGCGCATCATACCAGCATGGGGGGCGGGGGCCTATGGCTGTTGGTCTGTGTGGCGTGGGCCGTCATTGCAGGCGCGGCCTCGCACCGCGAAAGGGCTGCGAGGCAGCCCCATGATGGCTATTGCGGATTGTGCATCCGGTCGCGGTTGGCCAGGGTCGGGAACAGTTTCATCCACACGCCAGTGACCACCAGCGTGCCCACGCCGCCCAGCACCACCGCCGGAACCGTGCCAAACCAGTGCGCAGTGACCCCGGATTCGAACTCGCCGAGCTGATTCGAGGCACCGATGAACAGGCCGTTCACGGCGCTGACCCGGCCACGCATTTCATCCGGAGTCTCCAGTTGGACGAAGGCGCTGCGAATGACCATGCTGATCATGTCTGCCGCGCCCAGGACCACCAGTACCGCCAGCGAGAACCAGAACGAGGTCGACAGGCCGAAGGCGATGGTCGCCACGCCGAACACGCCCACGGCGGTGAACATGGTCCGACCGACCTTGCGCTCGACCGGGAAGCGCGCCAGCCACAGCGACATCAACAAGGCACCCACCGCCGGGGCCGAGCGCAGCAGGCCCAGCCCCCAGGCGCCGGTGAGCAGGATATCCTTGGCGAACACCGGCAGCAGCGCAGTGGCGCCGCCCAGCAGCACGGCGAACAGGTCCAGCGAGATGGCGCCGAGAATGTCCGGGCGGCTGCGGATGAAGCGGATGCCGGCCAGCAGCGACTCCAGGTTGGCACGACCGCGCTGGGGTGTCTGCTGGCGCGAATCGAGGCTGAGCATCAGCAGGCAGGCAACGCCGTACAGCAGCACGGTCGGCCCGTACACCCAGACGCTGCCGAAGGCGTAGAGCAGCCCTCCAACGGCGGGGGCGACGATGGTCGCGGCCTGGGTTGCCGATGCGGAGGCCGCGACTGCACGGGGGAACAACCCTGGCGGCACCACGTTGGGCAGCAGCGCCTGGGTGGCGGGCAGCTCGAAGGAGCGGGTGGCGCCGAGCAGGAAGGCCAGCACGAAGATCAGCTCGCGGGTGACGTGGTCGGTGGCGCTGCCCAGGGCCAGCGCCAGGGCGATCAGGCCCTGCAGGCTCTGGCACAGCGCAGCGACCTTGCGCCGGTCGTAGCGGTCGGCGACATGACCGGTATGCAGCATGAACAGCACCCGCGGGGCGAACTCGACCAGGCCGACCAGGCCCAGGTCGAGGACGTTGCCGGTGAGCTGGTAGAGGTGCCAGCCGATGGCCACGGTGAGCATCTGGAAGCCGCTGGCGGTGAAGACCCGGGCGAGCCAGAAAGCGATGAAGGGACGGTGATGACGCAACAGCAACGGTGCGGACTCAGACATCGTGGGCCAACGGCAGCGGAGAGAGGGGGCTGCAGATTAGCATTTACTTGTAACAAATGGTTGCTAGCTGTTGGGTCAATAGCCGGAGTAGCCGCTCACATTGCAGGAGCGGGTTTACCCGCGAAAAAGACACCGCGCTGCCTGGCACGGGCTACGCCTGTGTTCGCGGGTAAACCCGCTCCCACAGGGATTAGGCTGGCCCTTGGATTTTGAGCAAGACAGTTGTCCCACGGGATTTGGGCTGGCCTCAGATAGCTCGTGCACGAGTCACCCGGTCCACCAGATAGACCAACCCGTGATAGTCGATACCACTATGGCTCGACAGGCCGATCTCGCAGGTACGGCTGGTGGAGATCCCTTCGTTGCAGTACTGCACCGCGTCTTTCAGGCTGCGCAGGGAATGGGCATTGAGCTCCGGGGTAGTGAAGCCTTTGTCGCCGGCAAATCCGCAGCAGTGAATGCCTTCCGGGATGACCACCTGCTTGCTGCAACGCCGCGCGAGGTCGATCAGCGCCTGGCTTTCGCCCAGGTGCTGGGTGCTGCAGGTGACATGCACGGCCACAGGTTCGTCTTGTGGGGTGAACTCCAGCTTGTCGAGCAGATGGGTGCGGATGAAGCGCACCGGGTCGTAAAGATCCAGGCGGGTTTCGCCCAGATCCTGCACCAGGCGCAGGGTGCAGGGGCTGGTGTCGCAATAGATCGGGTCGAGGCCGCCGCGGCTGGCCTGCAGCAGCGCGGCAATCAGTTCTTGGCGCTTGTGCTCGGCCTGCTCGGCATAGCCTTTGGAGGCGAACGGCTGACCGCAGCAGAGGCTGTCGGCGTTCTCCGGGAACACCACCTGATAGCCAGCTTTTTCCAGCAGCGCGCGGGTCTTGTCGAGCAGCGAACTTTGCTCGCGGTCGGCATAGGCCGGGCCCATGACGCGTGACACGCAGGCCGCCAAGTAGACGACACGAGGGCGTGCGTCGTGGCTGGCCGGGCCGAAACCGATCGGCTTGAGCGGCTGCGGCATGGCCGGCGTCCACTGCGGCAGGCGGTCGTTGCTGACCTTGCGCAGCACGCCGCTGATACGCTCCAGGCGCGGGGCGCCCAGTAGTCGGCGGGCGCCGTTGGCGGCAGCCAGGGTCAGGTGTGCGCCACTGAGGGCCGACTGGAAGTGCTCGGCCAGCCAGTCGGCGCTCTTGAGGTGCCGGGCCGCCTGGCCGCGCAGCTTCTTCACCAGTTCGCCGGTGTTGATCCCCACCGGGCAGCGCTGGGCGCACAGGCCGGTAGCGGCACAGGTGTCTATACCCTGGTATTGATAGGTCTGCAGCAGATCGCGCGTGTCCAGGCCAGCACGACGCTTGGCCTGGATATCGCGCCACATGACGATGCGCTGACGCGGGCTGAGGGTGAGGCCCTTGGATGGGCAGACCGGCTCGCAGAAACCGCACTCGATGCATTTGTCGACGATCTCGTCGGCGGCCGGCAGTGGCTTGAGGTTCTTCAGGTGAATGGCCGGATCGCTGCTGAGCACCACGTCCGGGTTGAGAATGCCATTGGGGTCGAGCAGCCGCTTGAGCGTCCACATCAGCTGATAGGCGTCCTTGCCCCATTCCAGTTCGACGAAGGGCGCCATGTTGCGTCCGGTACCGTGCTCGGCCTTGAGCGAGCCGCCAAACTCGACTGCCACCAGTTGCGCGACGTCATCCATGAACGCCTGGTAGCGCGCCACTTCCTCGGCACTGTTGAAGCCCTGGGTGAAGACGAAGTGCAGGTTGCCTTCCAGCGCGTGGCCGAAAATGATCGCCTCGTCATAGCGGTGCCGGTCGAACAGCTGGAGCAGACGGTTGACCCCCTCGGCCAGTTGCTCGACCGGAAAGGTCACGTCTTCGATGATCACCGTGGTGCCGGTCTGGCGCACCGCGCCGACGGCGGGGAAGGTGTCCTTGCGGATCTTCCACAGCAGGTTGTATACCGACGGGTCTTCGCTGAACTCGACTTTCTGCTCCAGCGGGAACTCGGCGATCGACCCCATCACCTGCGCCAGTTGCTCGTGCAGCAGGCTCTGGCTGGCGGCGCGCGACTCGATCAGCAGGGCACAGGCGTTGTCCGACAGCCCGCTCACCCAGGCCGGCATGCCCGGCATCGCCTGCACCGAGCGCAGGCTGCGGCGGTCGAGCAACTCGACCGCCGACACCGGCTGGCGCTTGAGCACGGTGACCGCGCGGCAGCAGCTCTCGACACTGGGGAACACCAGCAGCGCACTGGCCTTGTGCGGATGGTCGGGCACGGTGTCGTAGGTCACTGCACTGATGAAGCCCAGGGTGCCTTCGGAGCCGACCAGCAGGTGCTGGAGGATATCCAGTGGCTGGTCGTAGTCCACCAGTGCATTGAGCGACAGACCGGTGGTGTTCTTCAGCCGGTACTTGTGGCGGATGCGGTCGGCCAGTTCGGTGTTGGCGCGGGTCTCGCGGCCGAGGCGGGCAAGTGCGTCGAGCAGTGCGGCGTGGCTCTGCTCGAAGGCGGCGACGCTGGCCGGGTCTTCACTGTCCAGGCGCGTGCCGTCGGCCAGTACCAGGCGCAGTCCTGCCAGGGTGTGATAGGTGTTCTGCGCGGTGCCGCAGCACATGCCGCTGGCGTTGTTGGCGACGATGCCGCCGATCTTGCAGGCGTTGATCGACGCCGGGTCTGGCCCGATCTTGCGCCCATAGGGGGCCAGCCAGGCATTGGCCTGGGCGCCGATGACGCCGGGTTGCAGACGAATCTGTTCGCCCTGGTTGCGAATCTCGCGGCCGTTCCAGTTGTCGCCGAGCACGATCAGCACCGAGTCGCTGATGGCCTGGCCGGAGAGGCTGGTGCCAGCGGCCCGGAAGGTGATCGGCACGCGCTCGCGCTGGGCCAGGCGGATCAGCTCGACCACTTCGTCCTCGGACTCGACGCGCACCACCAGCTTGGGGATCAGCCGGTAGAAGCTGGCGTCGGTGCCGAAGGCCAGGGTCGAGGTCGGGTCGTCGAAACGGCGTTCGGCAGGGATCAGGCGTTCGGCATCACGCAGGAACGCAGCGGGCAGGCTCATGCTATCTCCTCGCGGGGCCGGCGCATCTGGCGCGCGACGTGCCCCGGACTATCAGGCGTTTGTTTCGCAAGGGCTCAGGCGCCCAGTTCGCGTACCAGCGAGTCGCGGCTGATCTCGCCGATCGACTTGGCGCCGGTCAGCACCATGGCCACGCGCATTTCTTTCTCGAACAGTTCCAGCAGATTCTTCACCCCGGCCTGGCCATGCACGGCCAGGGCCCAGAGGAAGGCGCGGCCGATCAGCACCGTGTCGGCGCCCATGGCGATCATGCGCACCACGTCCAGGCCGCTGCGGATGCCCGAGTCGGCGAGGATCTTGATGTCGCCCTTGACCGCGTCGGCGATCGCCGGCAAGGCACGGGCGCTGGATAGCACGCCGTCGAGCTGGCGGCCGCCGTGGTTGGACACGACGATGCCGTCGGCGCCGAACTTCACCGCGTCGCGAGCGTCATCGGCATCGAGGATGCCCTTGATGATCATCGGGCCATCCCAGAACTCGCGGATCCACTCCAGGTCCTTCCAGGAAATCGACGGATCGAAATTGTTGCCCAGCCAGCCGATGTAGTCGGCAAGGCCGGTCGGGTTGCCGCGGTACGTGGAAATGTTGCCCAGGTCGTGCGGGCGCCCCATCACGCCGACGTCCCAGGCCCACTGCGGGTGGGCCATGGCTTGCAGCACACGGCGCATCGGGCCGTTGGCGCCACTCATGCCGGAGTGGGCGTCGCGGTAGCGGGCGCCAGGCACCGGCATGTCGACGGTGAACACCAGCGTCTTCACCCCGGCGGCCCTGGCGCGCTCCAGGGCATTGCGCATGAAACCGCGGTCCTTGAGCACATACAGCTGGAACCACATGGGCCGGTCGATGGCCGGCGCCACTTCCTCGATCGGGCACACCGACACCGTGGACAGGGTGAAGGGAATGCCGTGCGCTGACGCCGCTCGCGCCGCCTGCACTTCGCCACGGCGGGCGTACATGCCGGTGAGGCCGACAGGGGCCAGGGCCACGGGCATGCTCAGGGTTTCATCGAACAGACGGGTCTGCAGGCTCAGCTCGGACATGTTCTTCAGCACCCGCTGGCGCAGGGCGATGCCGGCCAGGTCCGAGACGTTGTGGCGCAGGGTGTGCTCGGCGTAGGCGCCGCCGTCGGCGTAGTGGAAGAGGAAGGGGGGCAGCTTGCGCTGGGCCGCGGCGCGATAATCGGTGGAGGCGGAAATGATCATGAGTTCTCGCAGCGTGGGTTGAAGGACATGCCGGACGCCGATCAGCGTCCGGCCCCTCTCACTTTAGTGATGAACCAGCATGCCGGTCAGCCAATAGGCCTGGATCAGGGTGATCAGGCCGACGATGGTGGCGAAGAACAGGCTGTGCTTGACGGTGAAACGGAACAGGTCCGACTCCTTGCCGACCAGGCCGGTGGCGGCGCAGGCCACGGCGATCGACTGCGGCGAGATCATCTTGCCGGTCACGCCACCGCTGGTGTTGGCGGCGACCAGCAGGGTGTCGCTGACGCCGATCTGGTGCGCGGTGGTGGCTTGCAGCGAGCTGAACAGGGCATTGGACGAGGTATCGGAACCGGTGAGGAACACGCCCAGCCAGCCGAGGAACGGCGAGAAGAACGGGAACGCCGCGCCGGTGCCGGCCAGCACCAGGGCCATGGTCGAGGACATGCCCGAGTAGTTGGTGACGAAGGCGAACGCCAACACCATGCCAATCGACAGGATCGGCCAGCGCAGCTCCCAGAGCGTCTCCTTGAAAGTGGTCAGACCAGTTTTGACGTTGATCTTCAGTACCGCCATGGACACCAGCGCCGAGAGGAAGATCGCGGTGCCGGTGGCTGAGATCGGGTCGAGCTTGAACACCGCCGGCATCGCGGTGGGTGCGGTGACAATCGGCGCGGTCTTGATCACCAGTTGGTCGAGGTGGGGGATGGCGAAGTTGAACACGAAGTCGTACATCGCGCCGCCCGGGGCGAAGGCGGCCTTGAAGGGCTTGAGGGTCCAGATGGTCACCAGCACGGTGAGGATCAGGAATGGCGACCAGGCCTTGAAGATCTCGCCGAAACTGTACGGCGAAGGCTGGCTGCCGCCACTGCCGACCACGGCCGCGCCGACGCTGCCCTTGGCCTGGGCGAACGAGCGCTTGGGTTGCCAGACCTTGAGGAACAGGGTCAGGGCGATCAGGCTGGCCAGCGCCGAGGTGATGTCCGGCAGCTCCGGGCCGATGAAGTTGGAGGTGAGGTACTGGGTCACGGCAAAGCTCAGGCCGGCGACCAGGGCGGCGGGCCAGGTCTCTTTCACGCCGCGCAGGCCGTCCATCATGAACACCAGCCAGAACGGCACGAACAGCGACAGCAGCGGCAACTGGCGACCGGTCATGGCACCGATGTGGAAGGCGTCGATACCGGTCACTTGCCCGGCGACGATGATCGGGATGCCCAGGGCGCCGAAGGCCACCGGCGCGGTGTTGGCGATCAGGCACAGGCCGGCGGCGTACAACGGGTTGAAGCCCAGGCCCACCAGCAGCGCGGCGGTGATGGCCACGGGTGCGCCGAAGCCGGCTGCACCTTCGAGGAAGGCACCGAAGCAGAAACCGATCAGCAGCACCTGCAGGCGCTGGTCGTCGGTGATCGATAGCACCGAACTGCGGATCACTTCGAACTGGCCGCTCTTGACCGTCAATTTGTACAGGAACACCGCCGCGACGATGATCCAGGCAATCGGCCAGAGGCCGTAGAGGAAGCCGTAGCCTGCGGCGGCCAGGGCCATGTCGACAGGCATCTGGAAGGCAAGGATCGCCACCAGGATCGACAGGCCGAGGGTGATGCTGCCGGCCACGTGGCCCTTGAGGCGGAACACGGCCAGGGCAAGAAAGAAGAACACGATCGGAATGACTGCAGCCAGTGCGGACAGGCCGAGGCTACCGAGCGGTGTATAGAGTTGTTGCCAGGTTTGCATATGGGGTGACCCCTAATTGTTGTTGGTCAGCACTGGCATTGGATAATTGGTAATACCAATTTACAATGACTGGCCGCTAGGTTAAAAGCCTGATCAGGGGTGTGTCAATTTGTCCCAAGCAAAACTTTGGTCGGATACCGATGGGTGGACACTCCCATGGCTCGAGGAATACCTGTCGGGCTGGCGCGGATAGGCGCAGAATAGGGCGCCCCGAAATCGGTCCCGGGGTTTGTTGTGGAGAGCATGTGATGGTTTTTGATCAGGTCCGCCAACGGCGCCTGTCCGACGATATTGTCGATCGCCTGGAAGGGATGATTCTCGAGGGCACGCTGACCTCGGGGCAGCGCCTGCCTGCCGAGCGCGCCCTGGCCGAGCAGTTCGGCGTATCGCGCCCATCGCTGCGCGAGGCAATCCAGAAGCTGGTGGCCAAGGGGCTGCTGGTCAGTCGCCAGGGGGGCGGCAACTATGTGGCCGAGTCGCTGGGCTCGACCTTCAGCGACCCCTTGCTGCAGTTGCTCGAGCGCAATCCCGAGGCGCAGCGTGACCTGCTGGAGTTTCGCCACACCCTGGAAGCTTCATGCGCCTACTACGCCGCCCAGCGTGCCACCGAACCTGATCGGGCGCGGTTGAAGGCAGCCTTCGATGAGCTGCAGGACTGCTATGCCCGCGTCGATGAGGTCAGCCGGGCGGAGGAGGGCGCCGCGGATGCGCGCTTTCATTTGGCGATCGCCGAAGCCAGCCACAACGCAGTGCTGTTGCATACCATCCGTGGCTTGTTCGACCTGCTCAAGCGCAACGTGGTGACCAACATCGGCGGCATGTACCAGCAGCGCACGGAAACCCGCGACATGCTGATCAGTCAGCATCGTGAGTTGTACCAGGCCATCGTCGAGGGGCGGGCGGAGGATGCGCGCGAGGTGTCGAGCCGGCACATCCTGTATGTGCAGGAAGTGCTGGAGGAGGCGCAGCAGGAGGCTCAGCGGGTGGCGCGGGCTGAGCGGCGCAGCGGGCGCTAGATCGGTGTTGCGGCATTCGCGGGCAAGCCCGCGAAGAGGCTCTTGCAGGTCGAGGAGGGTCTACTCTTCCTTGCCCTTGTTGCGCACCGCACGCTGCAGCTCGCGGTTGGAGTCGCGTTCGCGCATGGTGTCGCGCTTGTCGAACTCCTTCTTGCCCTTGCCAAGCGCGATCTCGCACTTGATCAGGTGCTTGCTCCAGTACAGCGCCAGGGCAACGCAGGTGTAGCCCTTCTGCGCCACGGCCGCCTCCACGCGCTCGAGCTCGCGCTTGTTCAGCAGCAGCTTGCGGGTGCGGGTGGGGTCGGCGATGACGTGGGTGCTGGCGGTGTTCAGCGGGGTGATGTGGCTGCCGAACAGCCAGGCTTCGCCATCCTTGAGCAGCACGTAGCTGTCGGTCAGGTGCGCCTTGCCGGCCCGCAGGCTTTTTACTTCCCAACCGGACAGGACCAGCCCGGCCTCGAACTTGTGTTCGATGAAGTAATCGTGTCGCGCTTTCTTGTTCTGCGCGATGGTCCCGGTCGGATGTTTCTTTTGCTTAGCCATAGGGGCGGCATTATAGGCAGTCGCCGGGTCCTCTGGCTATGGGGTTCGGTGCGCTTGAGCCTGCAGGATGAATCCCGGACAATGCAGGTCTCGTTCCGTCATGCGGAACCGTTCCGAAGCGCTGCGATGCGCTGCCGCCCAGCTTGGAAGTGATGCCTGGATGACTACCCATATTCAACGCTCCGCCCTGCTGCCATACCCTGCCCAGGCGCTCTACGACCTGGTCAACGACGTGGCCAGCTACCCTGAGTTTCTTCCCTGGTGCTCGGACTCGACGGTGCTCGAGTCGGGCGACACGCACATGCGGGCGAAGCTGGAGGTGGCCAAGGGCGGGATGAGCCAGCAGTTCGTCACGCGCAATGTGCTGGTGCCGGGGCAATCGATCGAGATGAACCTGGAAGAGGGGCCGTTCACCCAGCTGCATGGTGTGTGGGTGTTCAAGGCGCTGGGCGAGAAAGCCTGCAAGATCAGCCTCGACCTGTCGTTCGACTACGCCGGGCCGCTGGTGCGTGCCACGCTTGGGCCGCTGTTCAACCAGGCGGCCAACACGCTGGTCGATGCTTTCTGCCAGCGCGCCAAGCAGCTGCACGGCTGAAGCACTGCCGCTCACAGCGTTTCGCTGCACCATGAAAAACCCCGGCGCAGGGCCGTAATGCTGTTCACTTAAGCATTTGAGTCCAAGCCGGGGTTTCTAGAAAATCCGATACCAGCCCTCTGGTATCGGATTTTTTATGCCCATTCAGCAGCAGTTGCTCGACCTCGGCGATCTCTTCAACTTCTCTGACCTCAGCACTTTTACCCAGAACATCCCTGTTGAGTGGGTTGCCAGTGCGCTTAATCTTTCGACACAAGCCACCATCCGGAGGCGCCGCTTGCCGAGCGATCAGGTGCTTTGGTTGGTGCTGGGCATGGCCTTGTTCCGTGATGAACCTGTGCACGAGGTGGCCAGACGCCTGAATATCTGTGCCCAAGGATTGGCTTCTGATCAGTTGTTAGCGCGCAGCGGCGTGACTGAGGCGCGTAAACGGCTGGGTGCCGACCCAGTCGAGTCGCTGTTCCGCCAGACTGCCAAGCAGTGGGGCTGCGAGCGATACGAAGGTGATGACTGGGGTGGCCTACAAGTGTTCGCGGTGGACGGCGCATTGATGCGAACGCCTGACTCACCTGAGTTGCGAGAGCATTTTGGCTCAGGCAACACCGGCACCGAGCGCCAGACACCGTTCCCGATGCTGCGCCTCGTTGCGCTGATGAATGTGCGCTCCCATGTGATCCTCGACGCCCAGCTCAGTCCTTACCGGGGCAGCGAAATGCGCCTGGCCGAAAGCTTCCTCGGGCAGATTCCAGATGACTCGATCACGTTATTCGATAAGGGCTTTTGGGGTGCCGACCTGCTATTGAGCGTCGCTGAAGGGGGTATAAATCGTCACTGGTTGACGCCGGCTCGCAAGAATCTGGTCATGGAAGAAGTTGAGCGTTATGGCGAGCACGACCGGCGTGTTCGCATGAAGGTCTCCCCCCAGGCTCGCAAACGAAACCCGGATTTGCCCACGCACTGGGAAGTGCGTGAAGTCACTTATGAAAGCCAGGGGCACGTCAGATCGCTGCTCACCTCATTGCCTGCCGACCGTTACAGCGCAGACGCGGTAGCCGAGCTGTACCTGGAGCGCTGGGAGATCGAGCTAGGTTTCCGGGACATCAAAAGCTCCATGCAACAGAATGCCGTGACGCTGCGCAGCAAGAAAATCGAGCTGATCTATCAGGAGGTCTGGGGACTCTTGCTGGCTTACAACATCATCCGTCGGGAGGCTAGCCAAGCGGCTGTAGCCTTTGGCCGAACGCCTTCTGACATACGTTTCAAGCCGGCCTGCCAGTACATCGCCGTGCAGTTGATCGTCATGGCTGCGGCCAATCCGGTATCGGCTACAGGTAGAAGGTTGGCTGAGATGCGGGGAGGTGTCGCGGGGATGTTTCTGGATCACCGCCCAAGGCCAGGGCGGCCAAGGACGGTGAAGATTTCCAAAACCCGGTATCCGGTGGACCGTAAGGCTGTTCCGCTTAAGTGAACAGCATTAGGACCAGGTCCGGGCTTTTTCGTGAGCCTGCCGTTATTGCGGCGAGGTTTCCAGCGGCGCCGGCGTAGGTACCGGGGTCGTCTCGATGGTGTCGATCTCGCGCTGGATCGACTCTTCGGTGGAACCGGCCTTGGCTGGCTTCTCCGCCTGGCGCGACGGCTGTTCGCCCGGGCTGACGGTGGTGTCGCTGCTGCCGCCGAGGATCTCCTGGTCGCGGCTCACACCCGGCATGAAGTCGCCGGACAGGCTGACCAGCTGGTCGCTCTCGTTGAAGAAGATGCTCATGCGTTCCTGCTGACGCTTACCGCCGCCAGGCTGGATGCTGTAGAGATAATCCCAGCGATTGGTATTGAAAGTGTCCTGCAGGAGCGGGTTGCCCATGATAAACCTTACTTGCCGTCGGGTCATTCCGGGGCGCAATTGGTCTATCATGTCCTGCGTGACGACATTGCCCTGCTGGATGTCGATTTTGTAAACCCCGGGAAACGAGCAACCGGCGAGTGCGAGCAGTCCCGCGAGGGCGAGGCTGTTTAGCAAGAGCTTGGTGTTTTGCATCGGTGGGCGACTTCCACTATCTTGGCTGGACAACGTAAACCCCGATCATACCCGTATTAAGAGAAGCTGCGAAGCAGCATCGGCGAGAAAGCTGACCATGGTTGAAAATAGCGAATTGCGCAAAGCCGGTCTCAAGGTGACCCTGCCTCGAGTCAAGATCCTTCAGATGCTCGATTCCACCGAGCAGCGTCACATGAGCGCCGAGGATGTCTACAAGGCGCTGATGGAAGCAGGCGAGGACGTCGGTCTGGCGACCGTCTACCGTGTACTGACCCAGTTCGAAGCTGCAGGCCTGGTGGTTCGCCACAACTTCGACGGCGGTCATGCGGTATTCGAGCTGGCCGATGGCGGCCACCACGACCACATGGTCAACGTGGACACCAGTGAAGTGATCGAATTCATGGATGCTGAGATCGAACGCCGTCAGAAAGAGATCGTGGCCGAACATGGCTACGAGCTCGTGGACCACAACCTGGTCCTGTATGTACGTAAAAAGAAGTAACGATTTCTGATCGTTATTGATGACAAAGGCGACCTCAAGGTCGCCTTTGTGCTTTCTGGATAACATCGCGCGCCCATACAGGGGCGCCGTCACGCCTTGCCGCTGACCACCATCTTGCGCGCATGGGCCAGGGATTCCTTGGTCAGGTCGATCCCGCCCAGCATCCGCGCCACTTCCTCGACCCGCTCGCGCTTGCCGAGGTTGGCCACTGCGGTGTGGGTGGTGTCGCTGTTGCGCACCTTGTGCACGAACAGGTGATGGTGCCCCTGCGCTGCCACCTGCGGCAGGTGGGTCACGGTCAGCACTTGGCCGCGTTCGCCGAGGCGGCGCAGCAGCTGGCCGACGATCTCGGCAGTCGGGCCGCCGATACCTACGTCCACTTCGTCGAACACCAGGGTCGGAATGCGAGAGGTCTGTGCGGTGATCACCTGGATCGCCAGGCTGATGCGCGACAGCTCGCCCCCGGATGCCACCTTGGCCAGGCCCTTGAGCGGTTGCCCGGGGTTGGCGCTGACCAGCAGCTCGATCTGCTCCAGCCCGTGCGGCGAAAGCTCGCCAGCCTCGTGTGCGGACAGTTCGATGCAAAAACGCCCGCCGGGCATGCCCAGGCGCTGGATTTCCTGCTCGACCGCCACCGCCAGTTGCGCCGCAGCCTGGCGACGCAGGCCGCTGAGTTCGGTTGCCTTCTCTTTATAGTGCTGGGCGTAGGCGGCCAGTTCCTCGCCCAGCCGCTCGATCGATTCGTCGCTGGCGTTGAGCCCTTCGAGCTCTTCCATCAGCCGCTGCTGCAGGTGCGGCAGTTCGGTCGGGTGCACCCGATGCTTGCGGGCGAGCGTATAGATGGTGTCGAGCCGTTCCTCGAGTGCCTGCAGGCGCAGCGGGTCGGCATCGAAGTGGTCGAGGAAGCGGTTGAGTTCGCCGACCGCTTCCTCGACCTGGATCTGCGCACTGGCGAGCAGGTTGACCGCCTCGCCCAGGGCCTTGGGTGCGTTGTTCACCGCAGTCAGGCGATTGAGGCTGACGGTCAGCGCGCTGAGCACGTTGCCGGAGTCGCTTTCGCTGCAGTGGTCGATGACCTGGCGGCAGATACCGAACAGCGCCTCGGCGTTGGTCAGGTTCTTGTGTTCGTGCTCGAGCTGCTCCAGCTCGTTTTCACCAAGCCCCAGGTTGTCGAGTTCTTCGAGCTGGTAGCTCAGCAGCTGGTGGCGCGCGCGCTGCTCGTCGCCGGAGTTGGACAGGCGCTCCAGTTCCAGGCGGGTCTGGCGCCAGCGCTGGGCGGCCAGCTGGACCTGGCGCGCCAGGTCGACGGCACCGGCGTACTCGTCGACCAGTCGGCGGTGGGTGTCGGTCTTGAGCAGCGACTGGTGCTCATGCTGGCTGTGGATGTCGATCAGCAGTTCGCCGAGGGCCTTGAGATCGGCCAGCGGGCAGGGGGTGCCGTTGATGTAGCCGCGGCTGCGGCCCTCGGCGGTGATGACCCGGCGCAGGATGCATGGCCCGTCGCTGTCGAGGTCGCGGTCGGCCAGCCAGGTGCGCGCTTCGGGAATGTCGACCAGGTCGAAGGTGGCCAGCAGGTCGGCCTTGTCTGCGCCGGGGCGGACCACGCCGCTGTCGGCGCGGTCGCCCAGGGCCAGGCCGAGGGCGTCGAGCATGATCGACTTGCCGGCGCCGGTTTCGCCGGTGATCACCGACATGCCGCGGGCAAGTTCGAGGTCGAGGTGTTCGACGATGGCGTAGTTGTGGATGGACAGGTGCACCAGCATGAAGGCCACTCCCGAGGGTCATGTCTGGTTATTTATACAGTACTTTTTTCCTCCCTGCCAATGCCTGCCCGGCGAACGGGAAAAGCCGCCTGCCCCTTGAACCTGGTTTTTCCGGCCCCATATATCCGGCAAACAAGGCAGGCATGGCCTGTACACCAGAAATTGCGGAGGAGAGACCCGATGGCTGACGAACAGCTGGATGAACAAAACCTTAACGCCGAAGAAGCCGGTTCCGAGGATCTCGGTGCCCGCGTCCAGGTGCTCGAGGAGCAGCTGGCCGCCGC
Organism: Pseudomonas sp. FA117; assembly: GCF_057370475.1. Lineage (NCBI taxonomy): Bacteria > Pseudomonadati > Pseudomonadota > Gammaproteobacteria > Pseudomonadales > Pseudomonadaceae > Pseudomonas > Pseudomonas sp. FA117. The sequence goes on along the minus strand of NZ_CM170675.1, from coordinate 5,023,959 downwards.
CAAGGATCAGTCGCTGCGCGTGGCTGCCGACCTGCAGAACATCCGTCGCCGTGCCGAGCAGGATGTCGAGAAGGCGCACAAGTTCGCCCTGGAGAAGTTCGCTGGCGACCTGCTGCCGGTGATCGACAGCCTGGAGCTGGCCCTGGCCCACTCCAGCGCCGATGACGAAAACGTCAAGCAGATCCGCGAAGGCGTCGAGCTCACCCTGAAGATGTTCCAGGACACGCTCAAGCGCTACCACCTCGAAGCCGTCGACCCGCACGGCCAGCCGTTCAATCCCGAGCATCACCAGGCGATGGCGATGCAGGAAAACGCCGAGGTCGAGCCCAACAGCGTGCTCAACGTGTTCCAGAAAGGCTACCTGCTCAACGGCCGTCTGCTGCGCCCCGCCATGGTGGTGGTCAGCAAGGCGCCGGCAGCGCCGCAGCCTTCGATCGATGAAAAGGCTTGAAATCTGCCGGGGCATCCCCATCTAGATGTCAAGCCTTCAAGTATTACTGCAGTTGGCCAAAGTAGTCGCTGCTACCAAATTCAAGTTTCGGGAGAGTTAACATGGGCAAAATCATCGGTATCGACCTGGGGACCACCAACTCGTGCGTCTCCATTCTGGAAAACGGTAACGTCAAGGTCATCGAGAACGCCGAAGGTGCGCGTACCACCCCTTCGATCGTGGCCTACGCCAACGACGGTGAAATCCTGGTCGGCCAGTCGGCCAAGCGTCAGGCCGTCACCAACCCGCACAACACCCTGTTCGCAGTGAAGCGCCTGATTGGCCGCCGCTTCGAAGAAGATGTCGTGCAGAAAGACATCAAGCTGGTCCCGTACAAGATCGTCAAGGCCGGTAACGGTGACGCCTGGGTCGAAGCTGCCGGCAAGGAAATGGCTCCGCCGCAGATCAGCGCCGAAGTCCTGAAGAAGATGAAGAAGACCGCCGAAGACTACCTCGGCGAGCCGGTCACCGAAGCGGTCATCACCGTTCCGGCCTACTTCAACGACAGCCAGCGCCAGGCCACCAAGGATGCCGGCCGCATCGCCGGTCTGGACGTCAAGCGCATCATCAACGAACCGACCGCCGCTGCTCTGGCCTATGGCATGGACAAGGCCAAGGGCGACCACACCGTCATCGTCTATGACCTGGGTGGCGGTACCTTCGACGTGTCGGTCATCGAAATCGCCGAAGTCGACGGTGAGCACCAGTTCGAAGTACTGGCTACCAACGGCGACACCTTCCTGGGTGGCGAAGACTTCGACATGCGCCTGATCGACTACCTCGTCGACGAGTTCAAGAAAGAGTCCGGCATGGACCTGAAGAACGATCCGCTGGCCCTGCAGCGCCTGAAAGAAGCCGCTGAAAAGGCCAAGATCGAGCTGTCTTCCGCCCAGTCGACCGACGTCAACCTGCCGTACATCACTGCAGATGCAACCGGTCCGAAGCACCTGAACGTGAAGATCTCCCGCGCCAAGCTGGAGTCGCTGGTCGAAGACCTGGTCAGCCGCACCATCGAGCCTTGCCGCATCGCCCTGAAAGATGCCGGCATCGATGCGAGCAAGATCGACGACGTGATCCTGGTAGGCGGTCAGACCCGCATGCCGCTGGTGCAGAAAGCCGTTGCCGACTTCTTCGGCAAGGAAGCGCGCAAGGACGTCAACCCGGACGAAGCCGTCGCCATGGGTGCCGCCATCCAGGGCGCAGTACTGGCCGGTGACGTCAAGGACGTGCTGCTGCTGGACGTCAGCCCGCTGACCCTGGGTATCGAAACCATGGGCGGCGTGATGACTGCGCTGATCGAGAAGAACACCACCATCCCGACCAAGAAGTCGCAGGTGTTCTCGACTGCCGACGACAACCAGGGCGCCGTGACCATCCACGTGCTGCAGGGCGAGCGCAAGCAAGCCGCGCAGAACAAGTCGCTGGGCAAGTTCGACCTGGCTGACATTCCGCCAGCGCCGCGCGGCGTTCCGCAGATCGAAGTGACCTTCGACATCGACGCCAACGGCATCCTGCACGTCGGCGCGAAAGACAAGGCCACCGGCAAGGCCCAGTCGATCGTGATCAAGGCCAACTCCGGCCTGTCCGACGAGGAAGTCGAGCGCATGGTGCGTGACGCCGAGGCCAACGCCGAGGAAGACCGCAAGTTCGAAGAGCTGGCCGCTGCCCGCAACCAGGGTGATGCGCTGGTTCACTCGACCCGCAAGATGGTCGTCGACGCCGGTGACAAGGCGACTGCCGAGGAAAAGGCTGCGATCGAAGCTGCAGTGGTTGCCCTGGAAGCCGCCCTCAAGGGCGACGACAAGGCCGCCATCGACGCCAAGGTCGAGGAGCTGTCCAAGGTCTCCGCGCCGGTTGCCCAGAAGATGTACGCCGAGCAGCAGGCCCAGCAGCCTCAGGGCGGCGCCCAGCAGGCCGAGCCGGAAGCCAAGCACGACGACGTGGTCGACGCCGAGTTCGAGGAAGTGAAAGACAACAACAAGCAGTAATTTCTGCATGTTGTCGGCCAGCTCATCGTCATTTGACGGTGAGCTGGTAGGATGTCGCCGCGCGGGGGCTTGCTCCCGCGTTGGCGTGTCTGGAACACGGGAAATATTTCCAGCATCTGTCAGGGCGCATTCGGCGTGTTGCGGCAGGTGCTGACGGCACGGTGCACAGATGCCGAAAGCCCCTCAAGAGTGCAAATGACCTATGGCAAAGCGTGATTTTTATGAGGTCCTGGGTGTCGAGCGTGGCGCCAGTGAAGGTGATCTCAAGAAGGCCTATCGCCGCCTGGCGATGAAATTCCACCCGGACCGCAACCCGGGCGACAAGGAGTCGGAAGAGAAATTCAAGGAGGCCAACGAGGCCTACGAAGTGCTCTCCGACGCCAGCAAGCGCGCGGCATACGACCAGTACGGCCATGCCGGCGTCGACCCGAGCATGGGTGGTGGCGGTGCCGGATTCGGCGGCGCCAACTTCTCCGATATCTTCGGTGACGTATTCAGTGACTTCTTCGGTGGTGGCCGAGGCGGTGGTCGTGGGGGCGCCCAGCGTGGCAGCGACCTGCGCTACACCCTCGAGCTGAACCTGGAAGAAGCGGTGCGTGGCACCACGGTCAATATCCGTGTGCCGACGCTGGTCAACTGCCAGCCGTGCGATGGTACCGGCGCCAAGAAGGGCTCGACCCCTTCGACCTGTCCGACCTGTGGCGGCATCGGCCAGGTGCGCATGCAGCAGGGCTTCTTCTCGGTGCAGCAGACCTGCCCGCGTTGCCATGGTGCGGGCAAGATCATTACCGACCCCTGCAATGCCTGCCACGGCGAAGGCCGTGTCGAAGAATACAAGACGCTCTCGGTCAAGGTGCCGGCGGGTGTCGATACCGGCGACCGCATCCGCCTGTCCGGCGAGGGCGAGGCCGGGGCGCATGGCGGCCCGACCGGAGACCTCTACGTGGTCATCAGCGTGCGTGAGCATTCGATCTTCCAGCGCGATGGCAAGCACCTGTACTGCGAAGTGCCGATCAGCTACACCGATGCGGCGCTGGGTGGCGAGCTGGAAGTGCCGACCCTGGACGGCCGGGTCAAGCTGAAGATCCCGGAAGGCACCCAGACCGGCAAGCAGTTCCGCCTGCGCGGCAAGGGTGTGGCGCCGGTGCGCGGTGGTGCGGCGGGCGACCTGCTGTGCCGCGTGGCGGTGGAGACGCCGGTCAACCTGAGCCGTCGCCAGCGCGAGTTGCTCGAAGAGCTGCGCGATTCGCTGGAAGGCGACAGCTCCCATTCGCCCAAGGCCAGTGGCTGGTTCGAGGGTGTGAAGCGCTTCTTCGGCGATCTCTGACAAGGAACAGGCTATGCGACGTATTGCGGTAATGGGCGCGGCAGGACGGATGGGCAAGACCCTCGTCGAGGCCGTGCAGCACCAGGCGCCCCAGGCTGGCCTGACGGCGGCGATCGATCGCCCGGACAGCACCCTGGTCGGGGCTGACGCCGGCGAGCTGGCGGCACTGGGCCGGATCGGCGTGCCGATCTCCGACGACCTGACCAAGGTCGCCGACGAGTTCGACGTGCTGATCGACTTCACTCACCCGTCGGTGACCCTGAAGAACCTGGCGTTCTGCCGCAAGGCGGGCAAGGCCATGGTCATCGGTACCACCGGCTTCACCCCGGAAGAAAAGCGGCTGCTGGCCGAGGCGGGCAAGGAGATCCCGATCGTCTTCGCCGCCAACTTCAGCATCGGCGTCAACCTGTGCCTGAAGTTGCTCGATACCGCCGCGCGCGTGCTGGGTGACGAAGTGGACATCGAGATCATCGAGGCCCACCACCGGCACAAGGTCGACGCACCGTCGGGCACCGCGCTGCGCATGGGTGAAGTGGTTGCCCAGGCGCTGGGGCGCGACCTGCAGGAGGTGGCGGTCTACGGTCGCGAAGGCCAGACCGGCGCGCGTGACCGCCAGACCATCGGCTTTGCCACCGTGCGTGCCGGTGATGTGGTCGGCGACCACACCGTGCTGTTCGCGGCTGAAGGCGAGCGGGTGGAGATCACCCACAAGGCCTCGAGCCGCATGACCTTTGCCAAGGGGGCGGTGCGTGCGGCGCTGTGGCTGGATGGGCGCGAGCCGGGGCTGTATGACATGCAGGACGTGCTCGAGCTGCGTTGAGCCGTCGGCGCGGCGGTGGCTTCTTCGCGGGCAAGCCCGCTCCCACAGGATTTGTGCACGCTTTCAGGCTCATGCATTTACTGTGGGAGCGGCGGTTCGCCGCTGCGACTTGTCCCGCGAAGAAGCCACTGCCGATGCCAGTCTGTCGCAATCATGTGTTTTAGAGGCACATATGCGGTAGACCGAAACCTCACTTTTCTGTAAACTACAGCTTTAGTGTATCCACTAAAAGCGCGCAGAGAATTGAATTCAGCACATAAAAGCGGGGTGACGTATCCATACGGCACTCCGCTTTTTTGCAACCTGCGATCGCCCCTTCATGCGTCATTTACGGGAGGTCTTCTTGACAAAGCCAGCCATACTCGCCCTTGCTGATGGCAGCATTTTTCGCGGTGAGGCCATTGGGGCCGACGGGCAAACCGTTGGTGAGGTGGTGTTCAACACCGCTATGACCGGCTACCAGGAAATCCTTACAGACCCTTCCTACGCCCAGCAAATCGTCACCCTGACTTACCCGCACATCGGCAACACCGGCACCACCGCCGAAGACGCCGAGTCCGATCGCGTCTGGTCTGCCGGCCTGGTGATCCGCGACCTGCCGCTGCTGGCCAGCAACTGGCGCAACACCCAGTCCCTGCCGGACTACCTCAAGGCCAACAACGTCGTGGCCATCGCCGGTATCGACACCCGTCGCCTGACCCGCATCCTGCGTGAGAAAGGCGCCCAGAACGGCTGCATCCTGGCCGGTGACGACATCAGCGAGGAAGCCGCCATCGCCGCTGCCCGCGCCTTCCCGGGCCTCAAGGGCATGGACCTGGCCAAGGTGGTCAGCACCAAGGAGCGCTACGAATGGCGTTCCAGCGTGTGGGAGCTGAAGACCGACAGCCACCCGACCCTCGAAGCCTCCGAGCTGCCGTACCACGTCGTCGCCTACGACTACGGCGTCAAGCTGAACATCCTGCGCATGCTGGTCGCCCGCGGCTGCCGCGTGACCGTGGTGCCTGCCCAGACCCCGGCGAGCGAAGTGCTGGCGCTGAATCCGGACGGCGTGTTCCTGTCCAACGGTCCTGGCGATCCCGAGCCGTGCGACTACGCGATCCAGGCCATCAAAGAGATCCTCGAGACCGAGATTCCGGTGTTCGGCATCTGCCTCGGCCACCAGCTGCTGGCCCTGGCCTCCGGCGCCAAGACCGTGAAGATGGGCCACGGCCACCACGGTGCCAACCACCCGGTCCAGGACCTGGACACCGGCGTGGTCATGATCACCAGCCAGAACCACGGTTTCGCCGTTGACGAAGCCACCCTGCCGGGCAATGTCCGCGCCATCCACAAGTCGCTGTTCGACGGTACCCTGCAGGGTATCGAACGCACCGACAAGAGCGCGTTCAGCTTCCAGGGCCACCCTGAAGCGAGCCCAGGCCCGACCGACGTCGCGCCACTGTTCGATCGTTTCATCGATGCCATGGCCAAGCGCCGCTGAGCATCCTGCATCAAGGCCCCGGACCGGCATGCGCCGCGTCCGGAAGCGCCTGACCCAGATTGTTCAAGACGGCTTGCCGACTGACCCGCGGATTTGAGTGACAACCATGCCAAAACGTACAGACATCAAAAGCATCCTGATTCTCGGCGCCGGCCCGATCGTGATCGGCCAGGCCTGCGAATTCGACTACTCCGGCGCCCAGGCCTGCAAGGCCCTGCGCGAGGAAGGTTTCCGCGTCATCCTGGTGAACTCCAACCCGGCCACCATCATGACCGACCCGGCCATGGCCGACGCCACCTACATCGAACCGATCAAGTGGCAGTCGGTGGCCAAGATCATCGAAAAAGAGCGCCCGGACGCGGTGCTGCCGACCATGGGTGGCCAGACTGCACTGAACTGCGCCCTGGACCTGGAGCGCCACGGCGTTCTGGAGAAGTTCGGTGTCGAGATGATCGGTGCCAACGCCGATACCATCGACAAGGCCGAAGACCGCTCGCGTTTCGACCGGGCGATGAAGGACATCGGCCTGGAATGCCCGCGTTCCGGTATCGCCCACAGCATGGAAGAGGCCAACGCGGTGCTCGAGAAGCTGGGCTTCCCGTGCATCATCCGTCCTTCGTTCACCATGGGTGGCACCGGTGGCGGCATCGCCTACAACCGTGAAGAATTCGAAGAAATCTGCACCCGTGGTCTGGACCTGTCGCCGACCAAGGAATTGCTGATCGACGAGTCGCTGATCGGCTGGAAGGAATACGAGATGGAGGTGGTCCGCGACAAGAAGGACAACTGCATCATCGTCTGCTCCATCGAAAACTTCGACCCGATGGGCGTGCACACCGGTGACTCCATCACCGTGGCGCCGGCACAGACCCTGACCGACAAGGAATACCAGATCATGCGCAACGCCTCGCTGGCGGTGCTGCGTGAGATCGGTGTCGAAACCGGCGGCTCCAACGTGCAGTTCGGCATCTGCCCGAACACCGGCCGCATGGTCGTGATCGAGATGAACCCGCGGGTTTCGCGCTCGTCGGCCCTGGCTTCGAAAGCCACTGGCTTCCCGATCGCCAAGATCGCCGCCAAGCTGGCCATCGGCTACACCCTCGACGAGCTGCAGAACGACATCACCGGTGGCCGCACCCCGGCGTCCTTCGAGCCGTCGATCGACTACGTGGTTACCAAGCTGCCACGCTTCGCTTTCGAGAAATTCCCGAAAGCCGACGCCCGCCTGACCACCCAGATGAAGTCGGTCGGTGAAGTCATGGCCATCGGCCGTACCTTCCAGGAGTCCCTGCAGAAAGCCCTGCGCGGCCTGGAAGTCGGCGCCTGTGGCCTGGACCCGAAAGTCGACCTGGCCAGCGCCGACGCTTCCAGCATCCTCAAGCGCGAGCTGACCGTACCGGGCGCCGAGCGTATCTGGTACGTGGCCGACGCCATGCGTGCCGGCATGACCATCGAGGAAATCTTCGAGCTGACCGGCATCGACCTGTGGTTCCTGGTGCAGATGGAAGACCTGATCAAGGAAGAAGAGAAGGTCAAGACCCTGGCCCTGTCGGCGATCGACAAGGACTACATGCTGCGCCTCAAGCGCAAGGGCTTCTCGGACCAGCGTCTGGCCAAGCTGCTGGGCATCACCGACAAGAACCTGCGCCGCCACCGCCACAAGCTGGAAGTGTTCCCGGTGTACAAGCGCGTCGACACCTGCGCCGCCGAGTTCGCCACCGATACCGCCTACCTGTACTCGACCTACGAGCAAGAGTGCGAGGCCAACCCGTCGACCCGCGACAAGATCATGATCCTGGGTGGCGGCCCGAACCGTATCGGCCAGGGCATCGAGTTCGACTACTGCTGCGTGCACGCGGCACTGGCCCTGCGTGAAGACGGTTACGAGACCATCATGGTCAACTGCAACCCGGAAACCGTCTCCACCGACTACGACACCTCCGACCGCCTGTACTTCGAGCCGCTGACCCTGGAAGACGTGCTGGAAGTCTGCCGCGTCGAGAAGCCCAAGGGCGTGATCGTCCACTACGGCGGCCAGACCCCGCTGAAACTGGCTCGCGCCCTGGAAGAGGCCGGCGTACCGATCATCGGTACCAGCCCTGACGCCATCGACCGCGCCGAAGACCGCGAGCGCTTCCAGCAGATGGTTCAGCGCCTGAACCTGCTGCAGCCGCCAAACGCTACCGTGCGCAGCGAAGACGAAGCCATCCGTGCGGCCGGTGACATCGGTTATCCGCTGGTGGTGCGTCCGTCCTACGTACTGGGCGGTCGCGCCATGGAGATCGTCTACGAGCTGGACGAGCTCAAGCGTTACCTGCGTGAAGCGGTGCAAGTGTCCAACGACAGCCCGGTCCTGCTCGACCACTTCCTCAACTGCGCCATCGAGATGGACGTGGATGCGGTGTGCGACGGCACCGACGTGGTGATCGGCGCGATCATGCAGCACATCGAGCAGGCCGGCGTTCACTCCGGTGACTCGGCGTGCTCGCTGCCACCTTACTCGCTGAGCAAGGAAGTGCAGGACGAAGTCCGCGTCCAGGTCAGGAAAATGGCCTTGGAGCTGGGTGTTGTCGGCCTGATGAACGTGCAGCTGGCCCTGCAGGGCGACAAGATCTACGTGATCGAAGTCAACCCGCGTGCCTCGCGTACCGTGCCGTTCGTATCGAAGTGCATCGGCACCTCGCTGGCCATGATCGCCGCGCGCGTCATGGCGGGCAAAACCCTGAAGGAACTGGGCTTCACCCAGGAAATCATCCCGAACTTCTACAGCGTCAAGGAAGCCGTCTTCCCGTTCGCCAAGTTCCCGGGGGTTGACCCGATCCTCGGCCCTGAGATGAAATCCACCGGTGAAGTCATGGGTGTCGGCGACAGCTTCGGCGAAGCCTTCGCCAAGGCCCAGATGGGCGCCAGCGAAGTGCTGCCAAGCGGCGGTACCGCCTTCATCAGCGTGCGTGACGACGACAAGCCCCAGGTGGCTGGCGTTGCCCGCGACCTGATCAGCCTGGGCTTCGAAGTGGTCGCCACTGCCGGCACCGCCAAGGTGATCGAAGCGGCCGGCCTGAAAGTACGCCGTGTGAACAAGGTGACCGAAGGTCGTCCGCACGTGGTCGACATGATCAAGAACGACGAAGTGTCGCTGATCATCAACACCACCGAAGGCCGCCAGTCGATCGCCGATTCCTACTCGATTCGTCGCAATGCGCTGCAGCACAAGATCTACTGCACGACCACCATTGCGGCAGGTGAAGCCATCTGCGAGGCGCTGAAATTCGGTCCCGAGAAGACCGTTCGTCGCCTGCAGGATCTGCATGCAGGACTCAAAGCATGAGCATTACCAAGTACCCGATGACCGTCCAGGGCGCTCGCGCCCTGGAAGAAGAGCACCTGTTCCTGAGCAAGACCGAGCGTCCACGCCTGAGCCAGGCGATTGGCGAGGCCCGTGAGCTCGGCGATCTCAAGGAAAACGCCGAATATCATGCCGCCCGCGAGGAGCAGGGCATGGTCGAGGCCCGCATCCGCGACATCGAAGGTCGTCTGCAGAATTCGGTGGTGATCGACGTCACCACCATCGCCCACACCGGCAAGGTGATTTTCGGGACCACCGTGGACCTGGAAAATACCGAGACCGGCGATCAGGTCACCTACCAGATCGTTGGCGAGGACGAAGCGGATATCAAGAAGGGCAAGCTCTCGGCGAGTGCGCCTATCGCCCGTGCCATCATTGGCAAGGAAGAGGGTGATACGGTCGTGGTCAAGACGCCGAGCGGCACCGTCGAGTACGAGATTGTCGAAGTCAAGCACATCTGACCGGCGCCAGCGCGCGCCGTCCCTGGAGGGGATCCTCTGGCAACTGGCCCAGGTATTCTGGGTCGGTGGCCTGTGGGTGTTCCATGTGGGGCTGGTGCCGGCGCTCAAGGTCAGTGGCCTGGCACCGTTGCTGGTGCAGGATATCGCCGGGCAGATCGACCGCTGGTTGATCGGCGTGGCGCTTCTGGGGCTGTTGACCCAGCTGGCGGTGCTGGCACGGGTGGACGGCCTGACGGCCTGGTGGCGGCAGTTCCGCGGCCAGATGCTGCTGCTCGGCTTCGGCGCCTGTGTGGGCTACTACACGCTGCGCTACGGGATTTCCGTAGGGGAACGCTGGCAGATGTTCTGTTTCCTGGTGCTGGGCTTTTCCGGCATCGTGCTGGTGGCCCAGCCGGTCCCGGTCAGGGCGCGCAGTGCGCGCCACTGACCGGCGCCACCCTTACTTGTAACGGTGGATGTTGGACAGCTGCTTGTTCGGCTGTGGGTTCTTGCGGTAGATCAGCGCTTTCTTGCCGATGGTCTGAACCAGCTCGGCACGGCCTGCCTTGCACAGCTCGGCGATGGCGGCGGCGCGTTCTTCGCGATCTTCCGAGCGAATTTCGACCTTGATCAGCTCATGGTCGACCAGTGCGCGCTCCAGTTCGGCGATCACGCCTTCATTCAGGCCGTTACCGGCAACGATCAGGACCGGCTTCAGGTCATGACCAATGGACTTGTACTGTTTCTTCTGCTCGTTGTTGAGCGGCATAATCTGACCCTTTTCGTCTGATTCTGTAAAATTGGTGGCCATTTTACCCGAGGGCCACTGGCTCCGCCCAGTCAATCACGACGCTAATCATCGAGGTGCCCCGTGGCGCAGCGTTCCAAGAGCAGCCATAACTGGCTGAGAGAGCATTTCAACGATCCTTTCGTCAAACAGGCGCAGAAGGACGGCTACCGCTCGCGTGCGAGCTACAAACTGCTGGAGATCCAGGAGAAGGACAAACTCATCCGCCCCGGCATGAGCGTGATCGACCTCGGTGCCGCGCCTGGGGGCTGGTCGCAGGTGACCAGTCGTCTGATTGGTGGCCAGGGCCGGCTGATCGCCTCCGACATCCTGGAAATGGACTCGATCCCCGACGTGACCTTCATCCAGGGCGATTTCACCCAGGACTCGGTGCTTGCGCAGATCCTCCAGGCGGTCGGCGATTCGCACGTGGACCTTGTGATTTCCGATATGGCCCCCAATATGAGTGGTACGCCTGCCGTGGACATGCCGCGCGCGATGTTCCTCTGCGAGCTGGCCCTGGACCTGGCAACCCGCGTGCTCAAGCCCGGTGGCGACTTCCTGATCAAGATCTTCCAGGGAGAAGGGTTCGACGTGTACCTCAAGGACGTGCGCAGCAAGTTCGACAAGGTGCAGATGCGCAAGCCGTCGTCGTCGCGGGATCGCTCCCGCGAGCAGTACCTGCTGGCCAGGGGGTACAAGGGCGAGTGAGCGGGTTCTGGCGGGCTGGCCGATAGTTATTTCCAATCGGCCGCAGCGTCTGGACCGTCCGAACTTCGTGTAGTCTAGGTTTCACAAAGGGTTACAGACGGTGCCTGCGGATGCGCAGGTAATGTAGTAAGTTAGGGCGGTGAATATCATGCGAGGCACGGCTGCGTCGTGCGCCGACCTCAGAGGGTAGCTAATTGAACGACATGGCAAAGAATCTGATCCTGTGGTTGATCATCGCGGCTGTCCTCGTGACGGTGATGAACAACTTCTCCAGCCCTAACGAGCCGCAGACCCTCAACTATTCCGACTTCATCCAGCAGGTCAAGGACGGTAAGGTCGAGCGCGTGACCGTCGATGGCGCCATCATCACCGGCAAGCGGACCGACGGCGACAACTTCAAGACCGTGCGTCCGGCCATTGCCGACAACGGCCTGATCGGCGATCTGGTCGACAACCACGTCGTGATCGAAGGCAAGCAACCTGAACAGCAGAGCATCTGGACGCAGCTGCTGGTCGCCAGCTTCCCCATCCTCGTGATCATCGCGGTGTTCATGTTCTTCATGCGCCAGATGCAGGGGGGCGCAGGTGGCAAGGGCGGGCCGATGAGCTTCGGCAAGAGCAAGGCGCGCCTGCTTTCCGAAGACCAGGTGAAAACCACCCTGGCCGACGTCGCCGGTTGCGACGAGGCCAAGGAAGAGGTCGGCGAGCTGGTCGAGTTCCTGCGCGATCCGGGCAAGTTCCAGCGCCTGGGTGGTCGTATCCCGCGCGGCGTGCTGATGGTTGGCCCGCCCGGTACCGGCAAGACCCTGCTGGCCAAGGCCATCGCCGGTGAAGCGAAAGTGCCGTTCTTCACCATTTCCGGTTCCGACTTCGTCGAGATGTTCGTCGGTGTCGGTGCCAGCCGTGTCCGTGACATGTTCGAGCAGGCGAAGAAGCACGCGCCTTGCATCATCTTCATCGACGAGATCGACGCCGTCGGTCGCCATCGTGGCGCCGGCATGGGTGGCGGTCACGACGAGCGCGAACAGACCCTGAACCAGTTGCTGGTCGAAATGGATGGCTTCGAGATGAACGATGGCATCATCGTCATCGCCGCCACCAACCGTCCGGACGTGCTGGACCCGGCGCTGCTGCGTCCCGGTCGCTTCGACCGTCAGGTCGTGGTGGGCCTGCCGGACATCCGTGGTCGCGAGCAGATCCTGAAGGTGCACATGCGCAAGGTGCCGGTCGGCGAAAACGTCAACGCCGCCGTCATCGCCCGTGGTACCCCCGGCTTCTCCGGTGCCGACCTGGCCAACCTGGTCAACGAGGCCTCGCTGTTCGCCGCTCGCGCCGGCAAGCGCCTGGTCGAGATGAAGGAGTTCGAGCTGGCCAAGGACAAGATCATGATGGGCGCCGAGCGCAAGACCATGGTCATGTCCGAGAAAGAAAAGCAGAACACCGCCTATCACGAAGCCGGCCATGCCATCGTCGGCCGCGTGGTGCCCGAGCACGATCCGGTGTACAAGGTGTCGATCATCCCCCGTGGCCGTGCCCTGGGTGTGACCATGTTCCTGCCGGAAGAAGACCGTTACAGCCTGTCCAAGCGTGCACTGATCAGCCAGATCTGCTCGCTGTACGGTGGTCGGATCGCCGAAGAGATGACCCTGGGCTTCGACGGTGTCACCACCGGTGCGTCCAACGACATCATGCGTGCCAGCCAGATCGCGCGGAACATGGTGACCAAGTGGGGCCTGTCCGAAAAACTCGGCCCGCTGATGTACGCCGAAGAGGAGGGCGAGGTGTTCCTCGGTCGCAGCGCCGGCAGCCAGCACGCCAGCGTTTCGGGTGAGACCGCCAAGCTGATCGACTCCGAAGTGCGCAGCATCATCGACCAGTGCTATGCGACCGCCAAGCAGATCCTCACCGACAACCGCGACAAGCTCGACGCGATGGCCGAGGCCCTGATGAAGTACGAGACCATCGATGCCGACCAGATCGACGACATCATGGCAGGTCGTACCCCGCGCGAGCCGCGCGACTGGGACAACGATGCCGGCACCTCCGGCAACCAGGCCTCCCAGGGCGATCGCCCCGAGTCGCCGATCGGTGGTCCGGCGGCTCAACACTAAGGGTTCATATGACCTCTCAGCAGTACCCGACCCGGTTGCCTTGCGGCAACCGGGTTCTTGATTTGTCCCGTACCCATGTCATGGGTATTCTTAACATCACGCCGGATTCCTTCTCCGATGGCGGTCGCTTCAATGGCCGCGATGAAGCCTTGCGCCATGCCGAAGCCATGGTCAATGCAGGTGCCACCCTGATCGATGTCGGGGGCGAGTCCACTCGCCCCGGGGCGCGTGCGGTTTCGCCCACCGAGGAGCTGGAGCGCGTCGCGCCTGTCGTCGAGGCAATCAGCAGTCGGCTCGATGTGATCATTTCCGTCGATACTTCAACGCCCGCGGTGATGCGCGAGACAGCGCGTCTAGGCGCCGGGCTGATCAACGATGTGCGTGCGCTGGAGCGCGACGGCGCCCTGGATGCGGCGGCGGACACCGGTTTGCCGGTGTGCCTGATGCACATGCGCGGCGAGCCGGGTAACATGCAGGACGATCCGCGCTACGACGATGTCACCGAGGAGGTGGCGCGTTATCTCGAACAGCGCATGGCTGCCTGCGCGGCAGTCGGCATCGGTGCAGAACGAATCATTCTTGATCCAGGCTTCGGGTTCGCCAAGAACCTCGCGCATAACCTGAGCCTGTTCAAACATATGGAAACACTTTACCGCCTGGGACGGCCGCTGCTGGTGGGCGTCTCGCGCAAGAGCATGATCGGCCAGGCGCTGGATCGTCCGGTCGGCGAGCGGCTGTACGGCAGCCTCGCACTGGCGGCATTGGCCATGACCATGGGAACGAGCATCCTGCGCGTACATGATGTGGCCGAAACCGTCGACGTAGTGCGCATGATCGCTGCCGTACAGAACGCCGAATAAGAACGTTTGGAGTCACTATGAGCAGAAAATACTTTGGTACCGATGGTATCCGTGGCCGCGTTGGCGAATATCCGATCACTCCCGACTTCATGCTGAAACTCGGCTGGGCGGCAGGCATGGCCTTCCGCAAGCAGGGCAACTGCCGCGTGCTGGTGGGCAAGGATACCCGCATCTCCGGGTACATGTTCGAGTCTGCACTGGAGGCCGGGCTTTCAGCGGCCGGTGCCGACGTGATGCTGCTCGGGCCGATGCCGACCCCGGCCATCGCCTACCTGACCCGCACCTTCCATGCCGAGGCGGGCATCGTCATCAGCGCTTCGCACAACCCGCATGACGACAACGGCATCAAGTTCTTCTCCGGCAATGGCACCAAGCTGCCGGATGAAGTCGAGCTGATGATCGAGGAACTGCTCGACCAGCCGATGAACGTGGTCGAATCGAGCAAGCTCGGCAAGGTCTCGCGGATCAACGACGCGGCCGGGCGCTATATCGAATTCTGCAAGAGCAGCGTGCCCACCAGCACCGATTTTGCCGGCCTCAAGCTGGTGATCGACTGCGCCCATGGTGCCACCTACAAGGTCGCGCCCAGCGTGTTCCGCGAGCTGGGCGCCGACGTCACGGTGCTGCACGCCCAGCCCGACGGGCTGAACATCAACGAGGGCTGCGGTTCGACCCATATCGAGTCGCTGCAGGCCGCTGTGCTGGTGGGTCATGCCGACCTGGGCATCGCCTTCGATGGCGATGGTGATCGGGTGTTGATGGTCGACCATACCGGCGCGATCGTCGACGGTGACGAACTGCTGTTCATCATCGCACGCGACCTTCAGGACCGCGGCAAGCTGCAGGGCGGTGTGGTGGGCACGCTGATGAGCAACCTGGGTCTGGAGCTCGCGCTCAAGGACCTGGACATCCCCTTCGCCCGGGCCAAGGTCGGTGACCGCTATGTCATGGCCGAGCTGCTCGAGCGCGAGTGGCAGGTGGGCGGCGAGAACTCCGGGCACGTGGTGTGCTGCAACCACACCACCACGGGCGATGCGATCATCGCGGCGCTGCAGGTGCTGATGGCGCTCAAGCGTCGCGGCGAAAACCTCGCCCAGGCCCGTCAGGCCATTCGCAAATGCCCGCAGGTGCTGATCAATGTCCGTTATGCGGCAGGCAGTGCCGACCCGCTGGAGAACCCTGCGGTGCAGGAGGCCAGCGCCAAGGTGACCGAAGCCATGGCGGGCCGTGGTCGCGTGCTGCTGCGCAAATCCGGGACCGAGCCGCTGGTGCGGGTGATGGTCGAGGGTGACGACGAAAACCAGGTGCGCGGCCATGCCGAAGCCCTGGCCAAGGTCGTTGCAGAAGTTTGTGCCTGAAAGACGCTTGCCAGCGCGATTCTGGTTGGGTAAGATCTGCGCCCACTTTGACCGACGAGGTAGAGCATGCGTCGCCCCATGGTAGCTGGTAACTGGAAGATGCACGGTACCCGCGCCAGCGTCGCTGAGCTGAGCCTGAACCTGAGAAATCTGGTTCTTCCGAACGGTGTCGAAGTTGCGGTGTTTCCACCGTCTCTGTTCATCAACCAGGTGGTTGATGCGCTGAACGACAAGGGAATCATCGTTGGAGCACAGAATTCTGCAGTACAGCCCGAACAGGGCGCGCTGACGGGTGAAGTTGCACCCAGTCAGTTGGCTGAAGTCGGTTGCAAGTTGGTCTTGATCGGTCACTCGGAACGCCGCCAGGTTATTGGTGAAACGGACGAAGTGGTCAATCGCAAGTTTGCAGCCGCCCAGGCAAGTGGTTTGAAGCCGGTGCTCTGCGTAGGGGAAACTCTCGAAGAGCGCGAGGCGGGCAAGACGCTCGAAGTTGTCGGGCGTCAACTAAGCAGTGTTATCGAAGCATTCGGTATCAAGGCTTTTGCCAATGCAGTAATTGCCTATGAGCCTGTATGGGCCATCGGTACTGGTTTGACGGCCTCGCCTCAGCAAGCCCAGGATGTGCATGCCGCCATCCGCGAGCAGTTGGCGGTGCAGGACGCCGAAGTTGCAGCGAAGGTGCAGCTTCTCTACGGCGGTAGCGTGAAGGCGGCCAATGCGGCCGAACTGTTCGGCATGCCGGATATTGATGGGGGGCTCATTGGTGGAGCATCCCTGAACGCAGACGAATTCGGTGCAATTTGTCGCGCCGCAGGAAACTGAACATATGCTGGAAACAGTCGTAGTTGTTTTTCATCTGTTGGCTGCACTGGCGCTGGTAGCGCTGGTTCTGATGCAACAGGGTAAAGGTGCGGAAGCAGGTGCATCTTTCGGCGCAGGGGCTTCAAATACTGTGTTCGGAAGCCAAGGTTCTGCTACCTTCCTGAGTAAATTTACTGCTATACTTGCCGCCACTTTCTTTTTGACTGCACTTGGGTTAGGATACTTCGCCAAGCAGCAGGCACACCAGCTGACTCAAGCCGGTTTGCCAGATCCAGCAGTGCTGGAAGTCAAAGAGCCCAAGCCGGCAGTAAATGATGATGTACCGGTGCTCCAGGAACAGAAGAGCGAAGCCACCCCAAAAGGTGATGTACCTCCTCCGGCCGAAGAGCAGAAGTAACGGGTTTCAAGATGTAATATTGCCGAGGTGGTGGAATTGGTAGACACGCAACCTTGAGGTGGTTGTGCCCATAGGGTGTAGGGGTTCGAGTCCCCTTCTCGGTACCAATTGAAGCATGAGAGCCCGCTTTAGCGGGCTTTCTTGCAGGTGGAGGTCGGATTGACCCTGCAGAGGGTTCGGTCTTATACTTTCGCCCCAGCTTTGTCGCGGGGTGGAGCAGCTTGGTAGCTCGTCGGGCTCATAACCCGAAGGTCGTTGGTTCAAATCCAGCCCCCGCAACCAGCTTCAGCGGAGCCCCTTTTCAGGGGCTTTTTGCTAGCTGAACAGTTCTTCGCGTCGTTGTTCAACGGCGCTTTCAGGGATGGGCGCTTCGCCCATTTTTTATTTGCACAGCATGCACGAGGGGGTTCAGGTGTCGAGCAAGCTAGAACAGTTGCAGGCCTTGTTGGCCCCGGTTGTCGAGGGTCTGGGCTATCAGTGCTGGGGGATCGAATACGTTTCCCAGGGCAAGCATTCGGTACTGCGCATCTATATCGACAAGGAAGACGGCATCCTGGTGGACGACTGCGAAGCGGTCAGCCGTCAGGCCAGCGCCATTCTTGATGTGGAAGATCCGATCAGCAGTGAATACACCCTCGAGGTGTCCTCTCCAGGCATGGATCGCCCGCTGTTCACACTGGAACAATTTGCTTCGCATGCGGGCGAGCAAGTGAAGATCAAGCTGCGTACGCCTTTCGAAGGGCGTCGCAACTTCCAGGGCCTTCTCCGCGGTGTGGAGGATCAGGATGTGGTGGTCCAGGTGGACACCAACGAATTCCTGCTGCCGATCGACTCGATCGACAAGGCCAATATTATTCCCAGTTTTGACTGAGACGTGCCGGGCCCGGCGGACATTCCGGGTCTAATGGCTTGCGCAAGGCGAGGCGTACGATGAGCAAAGAAGTACTGCTGGTTGTTGAATCGGTATCCAACGAAAAAGGTGTACCGCCCGGCGTCATTTTCGAAGCGCTGGAAGTGGCCCTGGCCACTGCAACCAAGAAACGTTTTGAAGACGAAGTCGATCTGCGTGTGGAAATCAACCGCCACACCGGTAGCTATGAAACCTTCCGCCGCTGGACCGTGGTCGACGAGAACGACCTGGACGACCCGGCGATCGAGACCTGGCTGGACAAGATCAAGGACACGCATCCCGAAGCCAAGATCGGCGACGTGATCGAGGAAAAGATCGAGTCCATCGAGTTCGGCCGCATCGCCGCCCAGACCGCCAAGCAGGTCATCGTGCAGAAGGTCCGCGAGGCCGAGCGCGCCCAGGTGGTCGACGCCTACCGCGAGCGTGTCGGCGAGATCATCTCCGGCACCGTGAAGAAGGTCACCCGCGACAACGTCATCGTCGACCTGGGCAACAACGCCGAGGCGCTGCTGGCCCGTGAAGACATCATCCCGCGCGAGACTTTCCGCGTCGGCGTGCGCCTGCGTGCGCTGCTCAAGGAAATCCGCACCGAGAACCGTGGCCCGCAGCTGATCCTGTCGCGTACCGCGCCGCAGATGCTGATCGAACTGTTCCGCATCGAAGTGCCGGAAATCGCCGAGGGCCTGATCGAGGTGATGGCCGCTTCCCGTGATCCGGGCTCGCGCGCCAAGATCGCCGTCCGCTCCAAGGACAAGCGCATCGACCCGCAAGGCGCCTGCATCGGCATGCGCGGCTCGCGCGTCCAGGCGGTGTCCGGCGAGTTGGGTGGCGAGCGTGTGGATATCGTCCTGTGGGACGAGAACCCGGCGCAGTTCGTCATCAACGCCATGTCGCCGGCCGAAGTCGCGGCGATCATCGTTGACGAGGATGCCCACGCGATGGACATCGCCGTCGCCGAGGACAACCTGGCCCAGGCCATTGGCCGTGGTGGTCAGAACGTTCGCCTGGCAAGCCAGCTCACCGGCTGGACCCTGAACGTGATGACCGAGAAGGATATCCAGGCCAAGCAGCAAGCTGAAACCGGTGACATCCTGCGTAACTTCACCGAGGAACTGGAAGTCGACGAAGAGCTGGCACAGGTGCTGGTCGACGAAGGCTTCACCAGCCTCGAAGAAATTGCTTACGTACCGTTGGAAGAAATGCTCAACATCGATGGCTTCGACGAGGAAATCGTCAACGAGCTGCGTGCTCGTGCCAAGGACCGTTTGTTGACCAAAGCCATCGCTACCGAAGAAAAACTGGCAGACGCCCATCCAGCCGAAGACCTGCTCTCCCTCGAGGGCATGGACAAGGACCTGGCGGCGGAACTGGCGGTGCGCGGCGTGGTTAACCGCGAAGACCTGGCCGAGCAGTCGATCGACGACCTGCTCGACATCGACGGCATCGACGAAGAGCGTGCCGGCAAGTTGATCATGGCCGCCCGAGCCCACTGGTTCGAGTAATTAGGCGCGGCCTGAGGAGAGAAGTGCATGACGCAAGTCACGGTGAAAGAACTGGCCCAAGAGGTCGAGGCACCGGTAGAGCGCCTGCTGCAGCAGATGCGTGAGGCAGGTCTGCCGCACACCGACGCCGGTCAGGTAGTGACCGACAATGAGAAGCAGGTTCTGCTGACTCATCTGAAGAGCAGCCACAAGAGCAAGGCGGAAGAGCCACGCAAGATTACCTTGCAGCGCAAGACCACCAGCACCCTGCGTGTCGCCGGTAGCAAAAGCATCAGCGTAGAAGTACGCAAGAAGAAAGTCTTCGTGCAGCGCAGCCCGGAAGAGATCCAGGCCGAGCAGAAGCGCGAGGCTGAAGAGCGCCGCGCTGCCGAGAATGCTGCGCGCGAGAAGGTCGAGGCCGAAACTCGCCAGCGTAACGAAGAGCAGGCGCGCCGTCAGGCGGCCGAAGCTCCGGCTGCGGCCCCAGCGCCACGCGCCGAAGCGGCTCCAGCGCCTGCCGAGCCTGTAGTGGCCGATGCCCCGGTGTCCGACGACGCCGCCGCACGTGCCGCCGAGCGCAAGAAGGACGAGAACCGCCGCAACGAAAACCGCACCCGTGACGACGATCGTCGTGGCGCCGGTGGCGAGCGTCGTGGTGAAGCCCCGCGCGTCTCGATCAAGGTCAAGGTCAAGGAGAAGGAAAAGGCGCCGACTCCACGTGCTGCCCCGCGCACCACTGACGAAGAGAGCGATGGCGCACGTCGTGGCCGTGGCGGCAAGAGCAAGCTGAAGAAGCGCAACCAGCACGGCTTCCAGAGCCCGACTGGTCCGGTCATCCGTGACGTCAGCATCGGCGAGACCATCACCGTCTCCGAACTGGCCCAGCAGATGTCGGTCAAGGCCGCTGAAGTCGTCAAGTTCATGTTCAAGCTGGGGACTCCGGTCACCATCAACCAGGTGCTCGACCAGGAGACCGCCCAGCTGGTCGCCGAAGAGCTCGGCCACAAGGTCACCCTGGTCAGCGATACCGCCCTGGAAGACTCCCTGGCCGAATCGCTGAAGTTCGAAGGTGAAGTCGAGTCCCGCGCGCCGGTCGTGACCGTCATGGGTCACGTCGACCACGGCAAGACCTCGCTGCTCGACTACATCCGTCGTGCCAAGGTAGCTGCCGGCGAAGCCGGTGGCATCACCCAGCACATCGGTGCCTACCACGTGGAAACCGACCGCGGCATGGTCACCTTCCTCGACACCCCTGGTCACGCTGCGTTTACGCAAATGCGTGCCCGTGGTGCCAAGGCCACCGACATCGTCATCCTGGTGGTGGCGGCGGACGACGGCGTGATGCCGCAGACCCGCGAAGCCGTTCAGCACGCCCGTGCAGCCGGCGTTCCGCTGGTGGTTGCAGTGAACAAGATCGACAAGCCCGGTGCCGACCTCGATCGCATCCGCAACGAGCTGTCCGTCGAAGGCGTGACCTCCGAGGACTGGGGTGGTGACACGCCGTTCGTCAAGGTTTCGGCGAAGATGGGTACCGGTGTCGACGAGCTGCTCGAAGCCGTCCTGCTGCAGGCCGAGATTCTCGAGCTGACCGCCACCCCGACCGCTCCTGGTCGTGGCGTCGTCGTCGAATCGCGCCTGGACAAGGGCCGTGGTCCGGTGGCCACCATCCTGGTTCAGGACGGTACGCTGCGTCAGGGCGACATGGTCCTGGTCGGCTCCAACTATGGCCGCGTGCGTGCCATGCTCGACGAGAACGGCAAGCCTGTGAAGGAAGCCGGCCCGTCGATCCCGGTCGAGATTCTCGGCCTGGATGGCACTCCGGAAGCCGGTGACGAGCTGTCGGTGGTCGCCGACGAGAAGAAGGCGCGTGAAGTCGCCCTGTTCCGTCAAGGCAAGTACCGTGAGGTCAAGCTGGCCCGCGCTCACGCCGGCAAGCTGGAAAACATCTTCGAGACCATGGGTCAGGAAGAGAAGAAGACCCTCAACATCGTCCTCAAGACCGACGTGCGCGGCTCCCTGGAAGCACTCCAGGGCTCGCTCGGCGGCCTGGGCAACGACGAAGTTCAGGTGCGCGTCATCGGTGGCGGCGTCGGTGGTATCACCGAGAGCGATGCCAACCTGGCGCTGGCTTCGAATGCAGTACTGTTCGGCTTCAACGTGCGTGCCGATGCCGGTGCGCGCAAGATCGTCGAGCAGGAAGGTCTGGATATGCGTTACTACAACGTGATCTACGACATCATCGAAGACGTCAAGAAGGCCCTGACCGGCATGCTCGGCAGCGATGTCCGCGAGAACATCCTGGGTGTCGCCGAAGTGCGTGACGTGTTCCGTTCGCCGAAGTTCGGCGCCATCGCTGGCTGTATGGTCATCGAGGGTACCGTGTACCGCAACCGTCCGATCCGCGTACTGCGCGAGGACGTGGTGATCTTCGAAGGCGAGCTGGAATCCCTGCGTCGCTTCAAGGACGATGCTGCCGAAGTGCGTAACGGCATGGAGTGCGGTATCGGCGTGAAGAGCTACAACGACGTCAAGGTCGGCGACAAGATCGAAGTCTTCGAGAAGGTCCAGGTTGCCCGTACCCTGTAAGGGGCGGGCGTGGCCCAGGCGCCGCCGCAAGGCGGTTGGCCGGGCCTCTGAAGGTAACGCCCGGTCAGGCCAGCCGCCTGACCGGGCGTTTGCCGCTTCAAGATACAGGTAGCAAGAATGGCAAAAGAATACAGCCGTACCCAACGTATCGGTGACCAGATGCAGCGCGAGCTGGCCGATCTGATCCGCCGTGAAGTCAAGGACCCGCGTGTGGGCCTTGTCACCATCACCGCCGTCGACGTCAGTCGTGACCTCGGTCACGCCAAGGTCTACATCACCGTGATGGGCCAGGATGACAACGACGCCGTGCCGCAGACGCTCAAGGCCCTCAACAGCGCCGCCAGCTTCCTGCGCCTGCACCTTGGGCGCTCCATGCAACTGCGCAGCGTTCCACAACTGCATTTCCACTTCGATGAAAGTGTCAGCCGGGGTGTCCACCTCTCTGCACTGATCGAACGTGCGGTGGCCGAAGACCGCCTGCACAAGGATGCCGACGAGCCGGACACCAAGGAGTAAGCGGTGGCCCAGGTCAAACGCATCCGCCGCAATGTCAGCGGCATCATCCTGCTCGACAAGCCACTGGGGTTCACCTCCAACGCTGCTTTGCAGAAGGTCCGCTGGTTGCTCAACGCCGAGAAGGCCGGTCACACCGGCAGCCTCGATCCGCTGGCCACCGGCGTGTTGCCGCTGTGCTTCGGTGAAGCGACGAAGTTTTCGCAGTACCTGCTCGATTCCGACAAGGGCTACGAAACCGTCATGCAACTGGGGCAGACTACCAGCACTGCAGACGCTGAAGGCGAAGTCCTGCAGACCCGCGAAGTGACCGTTGGTCGTGCCGATATCGAGGCTGCGATCCCGCGTTTTCGCGGCGAGATCCGCCAGGTACCGCCGATGTACTCGGCGCTCAAGCGCGACGGCCAGCCGTTGTACAAGCTGGCACGTGCCGGAGAGGTAGTGGAGCGCGAGGCGCGTTCTGTTACTATTAACCGCCTGGAGCTGCTCGAGTGCGAAGGCACCCGCGCGCGCCTGTCGGTCGGCTGCAGCAAAGGCACCTATATCCGCACCCTGGTGGAGGATATCGGTGAGGTGCTGGGCTGTGGTGCCTATGTCGCAGAACTGCGTCGCACCCAGGCCGGGCCTTTCGCCCTGGCACAGACCGTGACGCTCGAAGCGCTCGAGCAGGCGCACGCCGAAGGTGGCAACGAGGCACTCGATCGCTTCCTCATGCCGTCCGACAGCGGGCTGCAGGACTGGCCGCTGGTGCTGTTGTCCGAGCACAGCGCGTTCTACTGGCTGCATGGCCAGGCGGTACGTGCACCGGATGCGCCACAGTTCGGCATGGTCCGGGTACAGGATCACAATGGTCGCTTCATCGGTATCGGTGAAGTGAGCGAAGACGGGCGCATTGCGCCGCGTCGACTGATTCGGTCGGAATGACCGAAACCGCAGGGCGAGGCTTCGGCCGAGCACTGCGGAACCGAGGATGGCTGTCAGTAGGCACGGTCAGACCTCTTTTTATTAATACAGGGATTTCAGTCCCTGGCCTATTGGACCCCGCTTGCGGGATCCGTTTATCAGGAGAAGCCAAATGGCCCTCAGCGTTGAAGAAAAAGCTCAGATCGTTGCCGATTACCAGCAAGCCGCCGGCGATACCGGTAGCCCGGAAGTGCAGGTTGCTCTGCTGACCGCCAACATCAACAAGCTGCAAGGCCACTTCAAGGCCAACGAAAAAGACCACCACTCCCGTCGTGGTCTGATCCGTATGGTCAACCAGCGTCGTAAGCTGCTGGATTACCTGAAGGGCAAAGACACCACCCGTTACAGCGCCCTGATCGGTCGCCTGGGCCTGCGTCGCTAATAGCGGCCCGGCCAGTGGTGTGCATGGCGTGTCGCAAGTGTGGGAAACGCTGCCTGGCAGCGTTGCCCGTGGACACGCCACGCGTATCTCCGAGGTTGGCAGCCTGATGCCGTCGTGCGGTTTTTCCGCCCGGCGCCCAGGCTCCCAGCCTCGTGTTGTATCTGGACGGTCAACGGAGACGACGCTCCCTTCCGCCCAAGAATTCGCAAGAACCCGTTTTCCAAGTTCCCCCAAGAGCCACTGAAGAAGGTAGGAAACCGTGAACCCGGTAATCAAGACGTTCCAGTTCGGTCAGTCGACCGTTACTCTCGAAACGGGCCGCATTGCCCGTCAGGCCACCGGCGCTGTGCTGGTCACCGTCGACAACGATGTCACCGTGCTGGTGACCGTGGTCGGTGCCAAGCAGGCCGATCCAGGCAAGGGCTTCTTCCCGCTGTCCGTGCACTATCAGGAAAAGACCTACGCCGCTGGCAAGATCCCTGGTGGTTTCTTCAAGCGTGAAGGCCGTCCTTCCGAGAAAGAAACCCTGACCTCGCGTCTGATCGACCGTCCGATCCGTCCGCTCTTCCCCGAAGGCTTCATGAACGAAGTGCAGGTCGTCTGCACCGTGGTTTCCACCAGCAAGAAGACCGATCCGGACATCGCTGCGATGATCGGTACCTCGGCTGCCCTGGCCATCTCCGGCATTCCGTTCGAAGGCCCGATCGGCGCCGCCCGTGTTGCCTTCCACGAAAGCACCGGCTACCTGCTGAACCCGACCTACGAGCAACTGGCTGCCTCGAGCCTGGACATGGTCGTTGCCGGTACCTCCGACGCCGTGCTGATGGTTGAATCGGAAGCCCAGGAGCTGACCGAAGACCAGATGCTGGGCGCCGTGCTGTTCGCCCACGACGAATTCCAGGCTGTGATCCAGGCCGTCAAGGAACTGGCTGCCGAAGCTGGCAAGCCGACCTGGGACTGGAAACCGGCCGTTGCCAATACCGCGCTGTTCGACGCCATCCGCGCCGAGTTCGGCGAAGCCGTTTCCCAGGGCTACACCATCACCGTCAAGGCCGACCGCTATGCGCGCCTGGGCGAGCTGCGTGACCAGGCGATCGCCAAGTTCTCCGGCGAAGAAGGCCAGCCATCGGCCGGTGAAGTCAAAGACATCTTCGGCGAGATCGAATACCGCACCGTTCGCGAAAACATCGTCAACGGCAAGCCGCGTATCGACGGTCGCGACACCAAGACCGTACGTCCGCTGAACATCGAAGTCGGCGTACTGCCGAAGACCCACGGTTCGGCGCTGTTCACCCGCGGTGAAACCCAGGCCCTGGTCGTTGCCACCCTCGGCACCGCCCGTGACGCCCAGCTGCTGGACACCCTCGAAGGCGAGAAGAAAGACCCCTTCATGCTGCACTACAACTTCCCGCCGTTCTCGGTAGGCGAGTGTGGTCGCATGGGCGGTGCTGGCCGTCGTGAAATCGGTCACGGTCGTCTGGCGCGTCGTTCGGTCCAGGCCATGCTGCCTGCCGCTGACGTGTTCCCTTACACCATCCGCGTCGTTTCGGAAATCACCGAGTCCAACGGTTCGAGCTCCATGGCCTCGGTCTGCGGTGCTTCCCTGGCCCTGATGGACGCTGGCGTGCCGATGAAGGCACCGGTTGCCGGTATCGCCATGGGCCTGGTCAAGGAAGGCGAGAAGTTCGCGATCCTGACCGACATCCTGGGTGACGAAGACCACCTGGGCGACATGGACTTCAAGGTTGCCGGTACCGCCAAGGGTGTTACCGCGCTGCAGATGGACATCAAGATCAACGGCATCACCGAAGAGATCATGGAAATCGCCCTGGGCCAGGCCCTGGAAGCGCGCCTGAACATCCTCGGCCAGATGAACCAGATCATCGGCCAGTCGCGTACCGAGCTGTCGGCCAACGCCCCGACCATGATCGCGATGAAGATCGACACCGACAAGATCCGTGACGTCATCGGCAAGGGCGGCGCCACCATCCGCGCCATCTGCGAAGAGACCAAGGCTTCGATCGATATCGAAGACGACGGCTCGATCAAGATCTTCGGCGAAACCAAGGAAGCGGCAGACGCTGCCAAGCAGCGCATCCTGGGCATCACCGCAGAAGCCGAGATCGGCAAGATCTACGTCGGCAAGGTCGAGCGCATCGTCGACTTCGGCGCCTTCGTCAACATCCTGCCGGGCAAGGACGGCCTGGTGCACATCTCCATGCTCAGCGATGCGCGTGTAGAGAAGGTCACCGACGTGCTGAAGGAAGGTCAGGAAGTCGAAGTACTGGTACTGGACGTGGACAACCGCGGCCGTATCAAGCTGTCGATCAAGGACGTCGCCGCTGCCAAGGCATCGGGCGTCTAAGCCTCCTCGGCAACGACTGAAAAAGGACCTCTTCGGAGGTCCTTTTTTATGCCGGATCAAAAAGCCTGCCGAACTTGCATCTTGCACGCAGGTTTTTCCGGGTACTTGCAAATTGCACGATGCAAAGGTTTGAGCAGATAGCCTAAGTCGTTGTTTTTAAAGGAATCAAGCGAAGCGGAAAAGCTGGCACAGGCCCTGCAACTACCTTCATACCTGCAGCCAGGAATCACGGCGCAGATCTTTCGAATAAACAGGAGTGACCCACATGAAGAAGTTTGCCATTGCTGCCGCTACTGCTACCGCCCTGACTCTGTCGATGGCTAACGGCGCGTTCGCCGCAGAGGCTACCCAGGCTCCAGTGATGCTGGCTTCCAACCAACCGGTGGCCGATGCCAAGCAAGAAACCTCGGACACCTGGATCACCACCAAGGTCAAGGCTGATCTGCTGACTGAAAAAGGCATCCCGGGCAGCGACATCAAGGTCGAAACCAGCCACGGTGTCGTTTCCCTGTCTTCCGACATGAAGGTTACCCCTTCGCAGAAAGAGACCGCGGTCAGCATCACCAAGAAGATCAAAGGCGTGAAGGATGTCACTGCTGAAGCGCTGAAAACCGAATAAGGATTGTCCCGTCGGTCAGATGGATCTGACCACCTTCCAAGAAGAAGCCCCGGCACTGCCGGGGCTTCTTCTTTTCTTGCGGGCGGGTTTCACTCAGCATCCAGGTGCATTGGCGTGACCACTCGACCATCGCGCTCGGCTTGCCCCAGGGTGGTGTCGATGAAGTACACCCGGTCATCCTCGAGCTTGCCCTTGTCCACCAGGTAGTCCTTGATGCTGCTTGCCCGGTCCTGGCCGAGGTTGCGCAGCAGGGCAGGGCTCTCGGCCCAGGACTTGATCACCGCATCGCGCAACTTGGTGGTGCGCTCGTCCCGGCTGAGCTGTTCCCATTCGGCGGGCGGCTGCTGCTTGAGGCGGGTGCGGTAGATGCCTTCGAGCATGGCTGGCTTGTCGCTGTCGTCGACCACCAGCATCGAGGCGTTGGCCGGCACCTTGTCGCCACGGCGCTGCAGGATCTTGTACCAGGTCGCCTGGTATTCGCGTTCCAGGCGCTGCTGGGCGATCAACGGGCCGTCGCTGCTCTGCGCACTGGTGCCTTCGATTTCAAGGCGTAGCTCAGGACGCTGCTGCAGCGCAGACGCCAGCTTGTCGAGAGCCGACTGGGCGTCGCTGCTGAGGTCGCTGGAGCCGGGAGCGAACGACACGTTGCCCAGATCCTCCGAGCCGCCTCCGGCGATCAGCCCGCCAATGAACTTGAACGGTGCCTGGGCCGCGCGCAGCACCAGGTTGCGCAGGGTCTGCCAGACAATCGGCATGACGCTGAACTGCGGGTTGTTCAGGTCACCGGTAACCGGCAGCTCGATGGAGATCTTGCCTTCGGTATCCTTGAGCAGTGCTACCGCCAGGCGGATCGGCAGGTCGACGGCATCGGGGCTGTCGACCTTCTCGCCCAGTTGCAGTTGTTCGACCACCACCTTGTTCTCCGCCTTGAGCTGGCCCTTGGTGATCACGTAGTGCAGGTCGAGGTTCAGGCGCCCCTTGCGGATGCGGAAGCCGGCGAACTTGCCGGAGTAGGGGGTCAGGGTGGTCAGCTCGACCCGCTTGAAGCTGGTGGCGATGTCGAGGCTGGCCATCGGGTCGAAGGGGTTCAGTGCGCCTTTGATCGTCACCGGGGCATAGCGATCGACCTTGCCCTTGACGTCAACCTTGGCCGGCAGCGGCTTGCGGTTGTCGATGGTGCCGATCTGGCCATTGAGCTGCTGCACGGCGGTGGCGAAGTTGGGGGTCAGGGTCAGGTCGGCGAAGTTGGCCGAGCCGTCGTTGATGTCGATCTGGCCGATACGGATGCCCAGCGGCTTGTCGTTGCTGGCCGTGGCCGGCTTCGCCTGGCTGGCTGCCGGTGCGCCGGCCGGCTGCGGGATCAGCAGATCGTCGACGCTGGTGGTGCGGTCTTCGTTGATGATGAAGCGGGCGTAAGGTTGCAGCAGGGTGACCTTGTCGATCGACAGGGCATTACCGTGCACGTACGACAGCCCATCGACGTTCACCTGCTGCCATTTGACGAAGTCGCGGCCCTTGATGGTGTCGAGGGTGTGCAACTGGTTGACCTGGGCCTTGCCTGCCACGCTGAAGGCCAGTGGCTCGGTGCCCTTGAGGTCCACCTTGAGGTCGCTGGCGAGCATGCCGCTGCGCAACTCCAGGCGAATGAACGGGCTGATGTAGGCCTGGGCCACGCGCAGGTCGATATCGCGGGTGCTGACATCGAGCTTGGCGGTCACCGGCGCCAGGTTGACCTGGCCGGCCGCCTGCAGCTTGCCCTGTCGACCGACGCCGGTGTCGAGCTTGAGGGTGAAGGGCGACTTGTTGAGGCTGTCGAAGCCCTGCATGTCCAGATTGAGCGGCCCTACGTCGAGCGCCACCGGCTCTTTCTGGCTGCGGTCGGCCAGGTGGATCATGTAGTTGCGGGCCTGCACATCCTTGAGCAGCACCTGCCAGGGCTTGGCGGGTTCGCTGGCAGCCTTTTGCTCAGGAGCAGGTTCGGCGGTGGCGGGCTCCGCTTTCTCCTTGGGCGTGGCCTTGGCAGGCTGGCTGGCGAACAGCTTCTGCCAGTCGAGTTGACCGTCGCGTTCGAGCGCTGCCCAGGTCTCGAGTTTTTCGCTGCGGATCTTGCCGACAGTCACCAGTTGTCTGGCCAGATCGATGGAGGTTTCGCTGACCTCGAGGCTGGCCAGGCGCGCCAGCGGACGGCCGTCGGGCGCCTTGATGGCGAAGGGCGCGACGCGCACGGAAGCGTTGTCGAGCAGCAGCTCGGTTTCCTTGGACAGGTTCAGTCTGTAGTGGGTATCGAGGCTGAGCACGCCGTCTTCCAGCACCAGCGGCACGGCATCACGCACGTAGGGCCAGAACAGCTTCATCTTGCTGTCGGTGATCTTCAGCGTGCCTTCGGAGGTGATCGGCGACAGGCTCAGGTTGCCGCTCCAGTCGATACGTCCGCCATTGGGGCCATTGGCGACCAGGGTCATGTCGGCGCTGTCGTCCGGCAAGGTGCTGAGGTTCTTCAGCTCGAGGTTCATCGAGTCGTAGAGGAACTCGATGGGTTCGCTCGGGCGCAGGTCCTGGAAGTGCAGGTAGCCTTCGTTGAGCTTGATGCTGGCGATACGCAGCGGGAACGGCTCGCTCGGCGGCTCGTCCGGCTTTGGCTCGCTGGGCGGTAGCTTGAACAGTTGCGTGAGGTTGAGGCTGCCGTCCTTGGCGAACAGCAGTTCGGTTCGCGGCTTGTCCAGCTCCACCGCGTCCAGGTGCAGGGCGCCGGTCCACAGGCTGTCGAGCGAGAGGTTGGCATAGATGCGCTCTGCCCCCACCTGCTCCTTGCCGGGTTCGCCGATCTGCAGGCCCCACAGGGTCAGCTCGAGGCTGAAGGGGTTGAACTCGATGCGCTGCAGATGCGCCGGCACCGTGGCGTACTTCGCCAACTGCTGGTTGGCGATGCGCAGGCCGACCCCGGGAAGAATGAAGAAGCCGAGCAGGCTGTACAGGGCCACGAGGGCCAGCAAGGCGCCAATGGCGCGAGTCAATCCTTTGGGCATGTGCGGCGTCGTCTGTCTCGAGCGGAGGTGCTTGGAGTATGGCACGTTAAATCGGTTCCGATATGACGAGCAAAATCCTATTCCAGGCCCATCCGCCGCCGTGCCCGGTGCGACGAACCATCGCGCATGGCCCAGCGCAGTATCGGTGCGGTCCGTTCCACACCCAGGCGCACCATGCGTCGCTGCAGCGCCCCTTGATGCAGGCCGAGCTGGTCGCTGGCCCAGTCGGGCAGCAAGTCTACGCCGGCCTGCAGCATCAGTTTGCCCACCGGCTCCGCCAGGCGGCTGGGGGCGGGGGCGTCGAGCAGGATGCCGACCACTTCCCGGCTGCGCGCGTCGCAGCGCAGTTGTGCCCGCATGCGTTGCAGGTAGTCCTGCACCTGACGGCACGAGCGCGGTACCTCGCGTGCACCGAGACGTTCGGCGATCAGCGCGATCTCGTCGTAGTAGGCGTCCTGGTCGGCGCGGGACAGGTGCGGGTTGCGGTAGCGCAGGTGGGCCGCGAGGAAACTGCTGACCTCCGCCACGTGCACCCAGGTCAGCAGGTCCGGGTCGCTGGCTGCATAGCTGCGTCCGTCCGGCGCGGTGCCGACTACCTTGAGGTGGATGGTGCGCACTTTGTCGATCAGCCATTCGGCATCACGGGTCGAGCCGAAGGTGGTGCCAGAGATGAACTGGCTGGTGCGGCGCAGGCGTCCGAGCAAGTCCTGGCGAAAGTTCGAGTGGTCCCACACGCCGGCCAGTGCCAATGGATGCAACAGTTGCAGCATCAGGGCACTGATTCCGCCGACCAGCATGCTGGGGAAGTCGCCATGTACTTGCCAGCTCACGCTTTGCGGACCGAACAGGCCTGGATCGCCCTTGGGGGACTCCAGGTCGAGCTGGCCGAGGGCCAGCCCTGTAAGGCTAAAGACCTGGGTTTCGATGCGGCGGCGTAAAGCTTCCATGGCGACCTGTACTGGCCGCAGGGCGACCGTCTATTGACTGGATGGAGTGCGCGTCAACCCGGGCCTTTCAGCGGCCAGGAGACTGTGCGCAGCAGCGGGAGCGTTCGCAGCGAATGTGCTCCCTTCGACATGATAAACCCTTGGCTCTGCCGAGAAGTATGGCTCCAGGCGACTCATGAACAGTTGGTGGTCATCGCTTGCCTCGAAATCGGGCGTGTGGGCGCTGAGCGACTGCCAGTGCACGATGAGGTTGAACTCGTGAGGGCTTTCGACGCCTTGTGCAAGCACATGGGCGATATGGCCACGCGCCCTGGCAAGCAAGGGGGCGACATCGGCGAAGGCCTGCCTGAATGCGTCGATCTGTGCTGGATGGATGGGAAGTACGGCGATTTCATAGATCATGGCGTTGGTCTCGCGATCGGGTTCAAGGGCAGTTCAGGCTTGGCCGGCAATGGAGTCCGCTACGACCGCGATGGCGATCTTTCCCTGCAGGCCATTGTTCGGGCTTTCCAGGCGGGCGTGGGCGAGGGGGATCTCTGCAAGCGAGTACACGGCGCCGACATGCGGTTTCAACTGCCCACGCTCGATCAGTGCGGTCAGCTCATCGAGCTTGCCGCGATTCTGTCGGGTGAAGACGAAGTGGTAGCTGGCGTTCTTGCCCCAGGCCTGGACCAGGTTCTGCGGCCGCGAGATATCCACGATGGACACGACACGGCCCAATTGCGCGAGCACCTCGGGGCTGCGTGTCAGCGTGTCGCCGCCGATGGTGTCGAACACCACGTCCACGCCCCGGCCCTGTGTTTCGCGCTGGATCACCTCGGCATAGTCGTGCTGTTCGTAATCGATGACCACATCGGCGCCCATGGCCCGTACGAAGTCGGTGTGCGCCGCACGCGCGGTGGTGAACACCCGGGCGCCCATGGCCTTGGCCATCTGGATCGCGACATGACCGACACCGCCCGCACCACCATGCACCAGGATGCTCTCGCCGGCCTGCAGCGATACCCGCACTGCCAGCGCTTCCCAGGCTGTGCCACCGACCAGGCTCAGGCTTGCAGCCTCGAGGTGGCTAAGGGAAGGAGGTTTCCTGGCAACGATGCTTTCGGCGGCAACATGGTACTCGGCATAGCTGCCGGGGCCGTCGAAGATCTGCGGGGTGTACCAGACCTCATCGCCAGGGGCGAAGGCTGTCACGCCTGGCCCGACCGCTTCGACGACACCGGAGACGTCATGACCGGTGATGGCCGGCAGTGGAACCAGGTCGGCGTAGTCACCGCGCCGCACCTGGTAATCCAATGGGTTGATGGACGTCGCATGCACGCGGACCAGCACCTGGCCTGCCTGGGGAGTCGGTGTGGCCACGTCGCGATAGACGAAGGCCGACGGATCGCCGAATGAGTCGAGAATCAGTGCTTTCATGGTGAAACCTCGTTTCGTTAAAAAGGGATATCGGGAATTGTCGATGTATTAGGGTGGAGCGAATGGCGGTTTGTCTCTCCTGGGTGGCGGCTGACTCAGGCACCTCTCTTTGTTTCGTTTAATAGGGATATCGGGAAATATCGATATGAAGGCTGCAAAAAAAACTACAGCTCCTCTCCGATCAGCTTGGCCAGCGCGCTGATCGCTGCTTCGTTGCGCTTGTAGTAGGTCCACTGGCCAATACGCCGCACTTCGACCAGACCCGCGCGTTGCAGCGTTGCCAGGTAATCGGAGACCGTCGACTGCGACAGCCCGACGCCTTCCTGGATGCTGCTGACACAGACGCCCACGGTGTTGACGTCACCTTCGTCCTGGGGAGGAAAGTGTTTTGTGGGGTCTTTCAGGCCTTTGAGAATCTCGAGACGGGTACGGTTCGAAAGGGCCTTGAATACGTCGAGCAGTTCCATGACGCGATAATATCGGGATTTACCGATATGTCAATGCATGCTCCACAACGTCACGACGCACGGGTTGGCGGCCGTAGCGGCCGCCAACCCGACAGGCTATTGGTTGAGGCGGGTATCGATCAGCCCCTGCACCACTCCAGGGTCGGCGAGGGTGGAGGTGTCACCGAGGTTGTCCAGCTCGTTGCAGGCGATCTTGCGCAAGATGCGCCGCATGATCTTGCCCGAGCGTGTTTTCGGTAGCGCCGGCGCCCATTGGATCAGTTCCGGTTTGGCGAAGCTGCCGATCTCCTTGCTCACCAGCGCCAGCAGTTCGGCCTTCAGCGCATCGTCCGCGGTGATGCCGTTCATCGTGGTGACGAAGGCATACACCCCCTGGCCCTTGAGATCGTGGGGGTAGCCGACCACCGCGGCCTCGGCCACGCTGTCATGCAGCACCAGCGCGCTCTCCACCTCGGCGGTGCCGATGCGGTGACCGGAAACGTTGATCACATCGTCGATGCGCCCGGTGATCCAGTAGTCGCCATCGGCATCGCGGCGCGCGCCGTCACCGGTGAAGTAGTAGCCGGGCATGGGCTTGAAGTAGGTGTCGACCATGCGCTGGTGGTCACCGTAGACGCTGCGGATCTGCCCCGGCCAGCTGGCCTTGATGGCCAGCAGTCCGGCGCCTGCACCCTCGATCAGCTTGCCCTTTTCGTCCAGCAGCACCGGTTGCACGCCGAACATCGGCTGGGTGGCACAACCGGGCTTCAGCCGGCGGGTGCCGGGCAGGGGGGTGAGCATGATGCCGCCGGTTTCGGTCTGCCACCAGGTGTCGACGATGGGGCAGCGTTTTTGCCCGACTTCCTCGAAATACCATTCCCAGGCTTCCGGGTTGATCGGCTCGCCGACGCTGCCCAGCAGCCGCAGGCTCTGGCGCGAAGTGTTCTGCAGAGGCGTGGTGCCTTCGCGCATCAGCGCACGCAGGGCGGTGGGCGCGGTGTAGAAGATGTTGACCTGGTGCTTGTCGACCACCTGCCAGAAGCGTGAGCTGTCCGGGTAGTTGGGCACCCCTTCGAACATCAGCGAGATCGCGCCATTGGCCAGCGGTCCGTAGACGATGTAGCTGTGGCCGGTTACCCAGCCGACATCGGCGGTGCACCAGAACACCTCGCCCTCGCGATAGTCGAACACCACCTTGAACGTCATCGTCGCCTGCAGCAGGTAACCGGCCGTGGTGTGCAGCACGCCTTTGGGCTTGCCGGTGCTGCCGGAGGTATAGAGGATGAACAGCGGGTCCTCGGCAGCCATGGGCTCTGGCGGGCAGTCGTCGCCGGCCTTGTCGGTCGCTTCGTGGTACCAGAGGTCGCGCCCAGCGTTCCAGGCCACATCGCCGCCGGTGCGCTTGACCACCAGCACGCTGCTGACGTTCGGGCAACTGGCCAGGGCCTTGTCGACGTTGTGCTTCAGCGCAATGCGCTTGCCACCGCGCACGCCTTCGTCGGCGGTGATCACCGTGCGGCAGTCGGCGTCGAGGATGCGGTCGCGCAGGGCATCCGGGGAGAAACCGCCGAACACCACCGAGTGAATGGCGCCGATGCGCGTGCAGGCGAGCATGGCGTAAGCGGCTTCGGGGATCATCGGCATGTAGATGCACACCCGGTCGCCTTTCTTCACTCCGCGTGCTTTCAGGGCGTTGGCCAGGCGGCAGACCTGCCGATGCAGCTCGCGGTAGGTGATCGGTTTGGCGTCTTTCGGGTCGTCGCCTTCCCAGAGCAGGGCGGTCTGCTCGCCACGCTTGTCCAGATGACGGTCGATACAGTTGTAACTGACGTTGAGCTGGGCGCCATCGAACCAGCGTGCTGTGCCGGTCCTGAGGTCGCACTGTTGCACGCTCGACCAGGGTTTGATCCAGTCCAGGCGTCTGGCCTGCTCGGCCCAGAAGGTATCGGGGTCGTCCACCGACTGGCGGTAGAGGCGGCGGTAATCTGCGTCGGAGAGTTCGGCGGCCTGGCTGACGGCCAGGGCCTGGGGGTAGTTGCGGATATCGAACATGGCGGGTGGTCCTGCTCTTGTCGGAGGGACTTCAACGGCTATTCGATGGACAGTGTAGCTGGAGCTGTTGTTCAACCCTTGCCGGTCTCTTGGCGGGCAAGCCCGCCAAGGAACCAGCGCAGTGTTCAGGTCAACCGCGATGACGCCCGCGGAAGTAGTTGATCAGCCCTTGGGTCGAGCCGTCTTCGGCGCTGTCTTCCAGGCTGCCGACCAGGCGCTGGTAGACACCCTTGCCCAGTTCCTTGCCCAGCTCGACGCCCCACTGGTCGAAGGCATTGATGCCCCAGACCACGCTCTGCACGAAGACCTTGTGTTCGTACATCGCCACCAGCGCACCGAGGCGACGCGGGCTGATGCGTTCGACCACCAGGGTGTTGCTCGGGCGATTGCCCGGGATCACCTTGTGTGGCGCCAGCTTCTCGATGTCCGCCTCGTTCAGGCCTTTGGCGCGCAGCTCGGTCTCGGCTTCCTCGCGGGTCTTGCCGAGCATCAGGGCCTGGCTCTGCGACAGGCAGTTGGCGTACAGCCACTGGTGGTGGTCGGCCACCGGGTTGAAGCTGACCACCGGCACGATGAAATCGGCCGGAATCATCTGCGTGCCCTGGTGCAGCAACTGGTGGTAGGCGTGCTGGCCGTTGCACCCTACGCCGCCCCAGATCACCGGGCCGGTCTCGGTCTTCACCGGCGAGCCGTCGGTCAGCACGCTCTTGCCGTTGGACTCCATGTCCAGCTGCTGCAGGTGCTTGGTGATGTTGCGCAGGTAATGGTCGTACGGCAGGATCGCATGGCTGCTGGCGTTCCAGAAATTACCGTACCAGACGCCGAGCAGGGCCAGCAGCACCGGCATGTTCTTCTCGAACGGCGCGGTCTGGAAATGCTGGTCCATGGTGTAGGCACCGGACAGCAATTCCTTGAAGTTGGCAGTACCGATGGCCAGGGCGATCGGCAGGCCGATGGCCGACCACAGCGAATAGCGCCCGCCCACCCAATCCCACATCGGGAAGATGTTCTCTTCACGGATACCGAAGGCCACGGCGGCGGCCTTGTTGCTCGACACCGCGATGAAGTGGCGATACAGCTCGGCCTCGGAGCCGCCCTGGGCCAGGTACCAGGTGCGCGCCGCCATGGCGTTCTTCAAGGTCTCGAGGGTGTTGAACGACTTCGACGACACGATGAACAGCGTGGTTTCGGCGCGCAGGTTGGCCGACAATTCGTGGAACTCGCTGCCGTCGATGTTAGCCAGGTAGTGGCAGCGCACACCGCGCTGGGCGTAGGGCAGCAGGGCTTCGGAGACCAGTTCGGGGCCGAGGAAGGAGCCGCCGATGCCGATGTTGACCACGTCGGTGATCGGCTTTTCGCTGTAGCCGCGCCATAGTCCGTCATGGATGCGC
Organism: Pseudomonas sp. FA117; assembly: GCF_057370475.1. NCBI lineage: Bacteria > Pseudomonadati > Pseudomonadota > Gammaproteobacteria > Pseudomonadales > Pseudomonadaceae > Pseudomonas > Pseudomonas sp. FA117. Next base: position 4,987,922 of record NZ_CM170675.1, on the reverse strand, counting down.
CCGACCAGTTCGGTGATCTGGTTGAGGACCTTGTGCACTTCGGGCATCACATTGACGCCGCTCACGCTGAGCTTGTCGCCAACAGGGCGGCGCAGGGCGGTGTGCAACACCGGACGACCTTCGGAGCCGTTGATGATCTCGCCGCTGAACATCGCCTTGATCGCATCGTCCAGGCCGACTTCCCGGGCCAGGTCGACCAGCAGTTCACGGGTATCTTCGTTGATCAGGTTCTTCGAGTAGTCGAGGAACAGGCCGCAGCTGCTGAGCGAGAATTGCTCGAAGCGCTTGGGGTCGGCGGCGAAGGCGTCGCGCATGCTGAATCCCTGCATGGCATCGCGGTGCTGCTGGAGCGCCTGCCAGGCGGGCAGGGCCGTCACATCGTGGGGAGTGCGGTAATACGCCATTGCGGATGGTTTCCTTCGGGCATGGTCAGGCTTTGACACTGGCAGTCTTTGCCAGTTGCAGGAGAGGCCCATTATAGGCATTGGCGGGTCGGCGGGAATGGGGGGCGGCTGGCGGGGGCGTGAAATATTTGGGGGTGGGTGTCAATGCTGGCCTCATTGCGGGACGCGCCCGCCCCCACGAGTGCAGCACCGTTTTCAGTGGCGGCGCTGTGCTTGTGGGGGCGGGTAGCGTTGCGATCAGGCGGTCTTTTCGTCCAGGTGCAGGTAGAGGTTGTCGATCAACCGTGTGCTGCCCTGGTACGCCGCGCCCAGGATCACCAGGTCGCGGTCGTCCAGTTGCGCGGGCCTGAGGGTCAGTGCGTGGCGCACCTCCAGGTAGTCCGCACGGAACCCTGCGGCCACCAGCTGAGCCTGGCCTTCGTCGAGCAATGTCGCGTAGTCCCGACGCCCGCGACGAATGCCTTCGGCCAGTTGGGTCAGTGTACGGTACAGCGCCGGTGCTGCAGCGCGCTGCTGCGGGCTCAGGTAACCGTTGCGCGACGACAGCGCCAATCCGTCCTCAGCGCGCACGGTCGGCTCGCCGATAATCTGGATCGGCATGTTCAGGTCGCGCACCATGGCGCGGATAACCGCCAGTTGCTGGTAGTCCTTTTCGCCAAATACGGCCAGATCCGGCTGGACCATGTTGAACAGCTTGCTGACCACCGTCGCCACGCCCTCGAAGTGCCCAGGGCGACTGGCGCCGCACAGGCCTTCGGACAACTGCGGCACGCTCACCCGGGTCTGGACGGTCATGCCGTCGGGGTACATTTCTTCGACCGTGGGCGCGAACAGCAAGTGGCAGCCGGCCTGCAGCAGGGTTTGCTGGTCGGCGGCAAGAGTGCGGGGATACTTGTCGAGGTCTTCGCCCGCGCCGAACTGCAGCGGGTTGACGAAAATGCTGGCGACCACGAAGTCGGCGCGCTGGGCCGCCTTGGTCACCAGGGCCGCGTGGCCGCTGTGCAGGTTGCCCATGGTCGGCACGAAAGCGATACGCTTGCCCTCACCCCGGGCACGCGCGACGGCCGCGCGCAATTCGCGAACGGTCTTGACGGTATTCATGCGCTGAACCCATGTTCGGCGCCAGGGAAGGTCACGTCCTTGACCTCCTTGACGTAGGCGGCCAGGGCGCTCTGGATGTCAGGTTGGCCGGCCATGAAGTTCTTCACAAACTTCGGCACTCGGCCGCTCAGCGACAGGCCCAGCATGTCGTGCAGCACCAGCACCTGGCCGTCGGTGCCACTGCCGGCACCGATACCGATGACCGGGATGTTCACCGAACGGGAAATTTCCGTGGCCAGTTCGCTGGGGACGCATTCGAGCAACAGCATCGCGGCGCCGGCCTGCTCCAGGGCGATGGCATCGGCACGCATCTGCTGCGCCTGGGCTTCCTGGCGCCCCTGCACCTTGTAGCCGCCCAGCACGTTGACCGTCTGTGGGGTCAGGCCCATGTGCGCGCACACCGGCACGCCACGATCGCTCAGCAGGCGGATGGTCTCGGCCAGCCAGGCAGCGCCTTCGACCTTGATCATGTGGGCGCCTGCACGCATCAGCAGGGCGCTGTTGGCGAACGACTGTTCGAGCGTGGCATGGGCCATGAACGGCAGGTCGGCGAGGATCAGCGCGCCGTCGTTACCGCGTTTGACGCAGGCGGTGTGGTAGGCCATGTCGGTGATGGTCACCGGCAGGGTGCTGTCATGGCCCTGCAGGACCATGCCGAGCGAGTCGCCGATCAGCAGCACCTCGACACCGGCCTGGCTTGCGGCCTTGGCGAAGGTGGCGTCGTAGCAGGTCAGCATGGTGATTTTCTCACCCTTGGCCTTCAGGCCATTGAGGGTGGTCAGGGTTACTTCAGGCATGTCGCGAAATCCTCGTTCAGGCGCTGTGAAAAACGACTGCGTACAACGCGTGTATTCATCTTCCGGAGCGGCACATCATCGTGCGTGATGTTCGGGTCGCAGGGCTGTCCGGGCCTAAATGGGTGTGGTGCGGCAGACAGGCGCCGCGGGACGCCTATAGTCGTGAGCGATGGGGGGGAAGTCAATGACCCTGTTACCGCATTGTTACGGTCGGAGTGTTACTGGCGTTACCCTTGGCTGGAGCGCCCGGATTACAGGCGTTCCAGGCCGACGAACGGGCAACCTTGAAGAAGCTCGGCCAGGGCGCGGCCATCGGCCAGGCGGAAATCGGCAGGCACCAGCTCGGCCAGCGGATAGAGCACGAAGGGGCGGGCGTGCATGTGGTAGTGCGGAACTCTCAGGCGCGGTACGTCGATGACCTGGTCGCCATACAGCAGCACGTCCAGGTCCAGTGTGCGTGGTCCCCAGCGTTCCTTGCGCACCCGGCCCTGGTCGTTCTCGATAGCCTGCAGGGCGTCGAGCAAATCCAGTGGCGCCAGTTCGGTGTCCAGTGCTGCCACGGCATTGGTGTAGCGTGGCTGGCCGGGCAGCAGGGAGTCGCTGGTATACAGCGCCGAGGCGTCGGCCAGATGCGTGCCATCGATCTGGCCGAGCGCCTGGAGGGCGCTGCGCAGTTGCTCGGCGGGCGCATCCAGGTTGCTGCCCAGGCCGATGTAGGCACGTACCATGTTCAGTCGAAGGCCTCTTCGCCGCCGCTCTTGCGCTTGCTGTTGCTGCGCTTGCGCTTGCGCGGGGCCGGTCCCGAACTGTCGTCACGGCTGCCCAGCTCGCGAATCATGTCGCGGCGTTCGCTGTCGTGGGCGTCCTGGTAGTCGGTCCACCATTGGCCGAGGTCATCGGTTTGCTCGCCGGCGCTTTCACGCAGCAGCAGGAAGTCGTAGCCGGCGCGGAAACGCGGGTTGTCCAGCAGCAGGTCGGCACGCTTGCCGCTGCGCCGTGGCAGGCGCTCCTGCATGTCCCAGATCTCGCGGATCGGCAGGGTGAAACGCTTGGGGATGGCGATGCGCTGGCACTGCTCGGCGATCAGGTCGTGGGCGGCTTCGTTCATCGCCGGGATCGGCGGCACGCCCTGGCTTTGCAGGTACAGCGCACGCGCCGGCAGGGCAGGCCAGAGCAGGGCGGCGAACAGGAAGGCCGGGGTCACCGGCTTGCCCTGCTTGACGCGCAGGTCGGTGTTGGCCAGTGCCTGGCTGATCAGGGTGTGGGTGTAGGTCGGGCGCTCGTCCAGAGCGTGGGCACTGGCCGGGAACAACGGCTCGAACAACTCCAGGTCGACCAGCATCTCGAAGGCGATCGCGCCCTGGCCGGAAAGGAACAGCTTGAGCACTTCCTCGAACAGACGCGCTGGCGGAATCTCGCGCAGCAGCTTGGCCAGTTCGCGGATCGGTTGCACCGTGTGCTTCTCGATGCCAAAGTCGAGCTTGGCGGCGAAACGCACCGCACGCAGCATGCGCACCGGGTCTTCCTGGTAGCGATGGGTCGGATCGCCGATCAGGCGCAGCAGGCGGTTACGAATGTCGTGAACGCCATTGGCGTAGTCCAGGATGCGTTCGCTGACCGGATCGTAGTACAGCGCGTTGATGGTGAAGTCGCGACGCTGGGCATCGTCTTCGAGGGTGCCGTAGACGTTGTCGCGCAGGATTCGCCCGCTGGCGTTGTGCGACGAACGGTGGCTGTCACCCTGGTCATCCTCGCTGTGGTGGGCGCGGAAGGTGGCGACTTCGATGATTTCGCGACCGAAATGGATGTGGACCAGCTTGAAGCGCCGGCCAATGATCCTGGCATTGCGGAACTCCGCACGTACCTGTTCGGGCGTGGCGCTGGTGGCGACGTCGAAATCCTTGGGGCTGATGCCCAGCATGAGATCGCGCACGCAGCCGCCGACCAGGTAGGCCTGGTAGCCGGCGCCCTGCAGGCGCTCGACGATGCTCACGGCGTGGCGGCTGAACTGGCTGCGCTGCAGCGAGTGCTGGCTCTTGTTGATCACTTCAGGCGTGGTGCGCCTGTGGTGCTGGCCTCGGACGGGAGGACGGAACGACTGGAACAGCTTCTTCAGCATGGGATGCACTGTTTGAAGGAATGTTCGGCCAAGAATAGGAGAATGGCCGCATGATGGCGGGGGATTCTAGCATTTACTGTCGGAATGGTGTAGGCGCAGCGGCAAGGCGATTCAGGCGGGGAGAAACGACATGGGGAGCCTAGGCTCCCCATCAAGTCGTTGCGTGCTCTTATTGTTTTTTTGTCGGGCTTCTTGTTTTTGTTGAGTGCCCTGCCCACAAAGCCTGAAGCTCGTGGGCTACCCCGAAATCAGGGGTGAAGAGCAAACGGATTGCTTTGGTCGCTGATGCTATGCTGATCAATCGATCCAACCAGTTCAGGCGCTGCTTTAGTGCAGTTTTTGTTGTTCTCTGCCTGGTTGTGGGGCAAGCCCCAAACACAACTCCTCTCCAAAAGAATCAGTTAGCTGCGCCTCCGCCGTCTTGTTCTTGTTATGCGTGAGCCGTTTCGTCTTGTTCTTATTCTGAGTAGCAGTGCTTGTTATTGTTCTTGTACGAAAGATATAGCAGGTGCCGTGCCAACTTTTGCAAACTCAATGAAATCAGGGGTTTGGCGATTTTTGGCGCGCGCTGAAGGCGGGCAAATGTAGAAATTTCGTTACCGTATGCCTCGATTTGTTACGGCGCTGACAGGTGAGGTAACAGATTTTTCACAGCAACCGGGTGTTACCGAGTGGCCATGTGCCAGAAAGCAAAGCGCCGACCCAGGGTCGGCGCATCGGCATGAAGAGGTGCTCAGTTCTCGCTGGCGACGTTGCTCTTGCGCCGTGGAATACCCAGGCGCTGGCGACGTTCCCACAGGCACTTGCGGCTGACGCCCAGCTTGCGGGCCAGCTCGGTTTCGGTCATGTGGTCCTGGTGCTCGAGAACGAAGTGCTGGAAATAGTCTTCCAGTGACAGGTCTTCGGTGGGCTCGTGGCTGGCGTTGTTGCCGCTGACGCCGGCAACAACAGGCAGGCTGGCGAGCATGACGTCGTCTTCCAGGTCGCCCAGTTCGATGTCGATACCCAGCAAGTCGGCGGAAATTTCTGCGCTCTCACTGAGAATCACCGCGCGCTCGACGGCATTTTCCAGTTCGCGGACGTTACCCGGCCAGCTGTAGTGGCGGATCGCTTGCTCGGCATCGCTGGAAAAATGCAGGTCGTCGCGACCGATGCGGGCGCTCTGGCGTGCGAGGAAGGCGTTGGCGATTTCGTTGACGTCGCTGCCACGCTCGCGCAGCGCCGGCAGCTTCAGGGCGATGACGTGCAGGCGGTAATAGAGGTCTTCGCGGAACTGGCCGGACTTGGCCAGATTTTTCAGGTCGCGGTGGGTGGCGGCGATCAGGCGCACATCGACCTTTTGCGACTGCACCGAGCCGACCCGGCGGATCTCGCCTTCCTGCAGCACCCGCAGCAGGCGGGCCTGGGCTTCCAGCGGCAGCTCGCCGATCTCGTCGAGGAACAGGGTGCCGCCGTCCGCCGCCTCGACCAGGCCGGCACGACCGGCACTGGCGCCGGTAAACGCGCCCTTTTCGTGGCCGAACAGCTCGGACTCGATCAGGGTTTCGGGGATCGCGGCGCAGTTGACCGAGATCATCGGCGCCTTGGCCCGGCGCGACAAGTTGTGCAGGGCGCGGGCGACCAGTTCCTTGCCGGTCCCGGACTCACCCTGGATCAGCACGTTGGAGTCGGTCGGGGCGACCTTGCGGATCTTGCTGTACATGTCCTGCATCGGTGGGCAGGAGCCGATGATGCCGATTTCGCCATTGGCCGAGGCGGCGGGCTTATCGCCTGCCGGTGCCTTGCCGTTGCTGCGCGGGTCGGCCGCGGGTGCGGCGGCTGCCGGAGCGTTCTGCCGATCGCGCAGGATGCGGGCGACCGCCTGCAGCATTTCGTCGTGGTCGAAAGGCTTGGCGATGTAGTCCACCGCGCCCATCTTCATCGAGTCGACCGCCGAGCGCAGGCTGGCATAGCTGGTCATGATCAGTACGGGAGTGCCCTGGCCGAGCTTGATCAGCTCGGTGCCCGGAGCCCCGGGCAGGCGCAGGTCGCTGACGATCAGGTCGAAGGTGGCAATGCTGAAGCGTTCCTGGGCTTCCTGCACCGAGCCGGCTTCGCTGACCTGGTACTGATTGCGCTCGAGCAGGCGACGCAGGGCCGAACGGATGATGGTTTCGTCTTCGACGATCAGAATGTGCGGCATTGATTCAATTCTCTCGACGGTCTCGAATTTCAGGGGACGTCGCTACGACATGCCGGGGCAGGGTCACGCGGATCCGTGTGCCACGCTGCCGATCGGGATCGGCCGGGCTGTCGATGGTGATTTGCCCATAATGCTCTTCCACGATGGAATAGACCAGAGCAAGCCCCAGTCCGGTTCCCTCACCTGGGTCCTTGGTGGTGAAGAAGGGTTCGAACAGGCGGTCCATGATGTTCTTCGGGATGCCGCTGCCCTCGTCCTCGACGATCAGGTCGACGGTGTGTTCGCTCGCCTCGCTGCGTACCCGTACCGCGCTGCCCGGTGGCGAGGCGTCGCGGGCGTTGGACAGCAGGTTGATCAGCACCTGGGCCAGGCGTTGTGGGTCACCCTCGGCCCAGTGGTCCGGGTCACAGAGGTTGAAGAACTGTACTTCGAAATTGCGCCGGTTCAGGGCCAGCAGACCGATGGCATCCTGGGCCACCTCGGCCAGTGACACCGGTTCCTCGGTGTTCTGGTGGCTGCCGCCGGCATGGGCGAAGCTCATCAGCGACTGGACGATGCGCGACACGCGCTTGGTCTGCTCGAGGATCTGGCTCGACAGCTCGATGATCTCGCCATCACCTTCGCGCTCCTCGCGCAGGTTCTGCGCCAGGCAGGCAATGCCGGTGATCGGGTTGCCGATCTCGTGCGCCACGCCTGCCGCCAGGCGACCGATGCTGGCCAGGCGTTCGGAGTGCACCAGCTTTTCTTCCAGCGCCTGGTTCTCGGTGAGGTCCTCGACCAGCAGGACCAGGCCACTGTTGCCCGGCGCCAGAGGTTCGTCGATGGCCGCCTTGTGCAGGTTCAGCCAGCGCGGCTGGCCGTCGAGGGCCAGGCGTTGCTTGTGCAGGTGCTCGTCGGGAAGATCGATGAAGCCCTGCAGCAATCCGCGCCAAGGTTCGGCGATGGTCACCAGGCGCGAGCCAACCACGTGCTTGGCGGCGATGCCGGTCAGCTCTTCCATGGCCCGGTTCCACATCAGGATTTCCTGGTCCTTGGCCAGCGAGCAGACGCCCATGGGCAGTTCCTGCAGGGTCTGGCGGTGGTAGCGGCGCAGGGCGTCGAGCTCGGCGGCAAGGCCGGTGAGCCGCGAGTGGTAGTCCTCGAGGCGGCTTTCGATGAAGTGGATATCCTCGGTGACGTAGTTTTCGTTACCGGATTTGTACGGGAGGAAGGTCTCGACCATGTCCTGGGCTACGCTGGGGCCCATCAGCCCCGAAAGGTTGGCCTCGATGCGGTCGCGCAGGCGGCGCAGCGCGTAGGGACGGCGTTCGTCGAAGGGCAGGTAGAGATCACGCAGGGCTTGTTCGACCTCCTTCTGCGCGGCCTTGGCGCCCAGCGGCTTGGCCAGCTGCGTGGCGAATTCCTGCGGCGAGGCTGCGTGCAGTTCGCGGCGCTGCGGGCGACGGACGTTGTCGACCGCACAGGCCTCGGCGGCGCTGACTTCCTCGCTGCTGGCGTTGGTGAACAGCGAGATCAGGGTGAACAGCAGCACGTTGGCCGCCAGCGAGGCGATGGCCGCCATATGCCAGCTGGTGTCGTCCAGCACGTAGATCATGTTCAGCAGCGGGATGTAGAAACCCTGCACGTTGCCCAGCAGCGGCAGCAGCATGGTGACCATCCACACCAGCGTGCCGGCGAGCAGGCCGGCGATGAAGCCGCGCCGGTTGGCGGTCGGCCAGTACAGGACCGAAAGCACGCCGGGCAGGAACTGCAGCGTGGCGACGAAGGCGACGATACCGAGGTTGGCCAGGCTCTGGTGGGTGTTCTGGGTCAGGTAGAAGACGAAGCCTGCGGTGATGATCGCCACGATCAGCGCCCGGCGCGTCCACTTCAACCAACGGTAGATGTTGCCTTCGGCCGGTGGCTGGTACAGCGGCAGCACCAGGTGATTGAGCGCCATGCCCGACAGCGCCAGGGTGGTGACGATGATCAGGCCGCTGGCCGCCGAGAGGCCGCCGACATAAGCCAGCAGGGCGAGCGCTTCGTTGTTGGCGGCGATGCCCAGGCCCAGGGTGAAGTACTCGGGGTTGGTGCTCGCTCCCAGGCGCAGGCCGGCCCACAGTACCAACGGAACCGCCAGGCTCATCAGCAACAGGAACAGCGGCAGGCCCCAGCTGGCGCTGACCAGCGAGCGCGGGCTGAGGTTCTCGGTGAAGGCCATGTGGTACATGTGCGGCATGACGATTGCCGAGGCGAAGAACACCAGCAGCAAGGTGCGCCACGGGCCTTCCTGCAACGGCGTGTGCAGCGCGGCCAGCGCGGTCTGGTTCTGCAGCAGCCAGACTTCCAGTTCATGCGGGCCGCCGAACACGCCGTACAGCGCATACAGGCCGATGCCGCCCAGGGCCAGCAGCTTGATCACCGACTCGAAGGCAATGGCGAACACCAGCCCTTCGTGTTTCTCGCGGGTGGCGATGTGGCGCGAGCCGAAGAAGATGGTGAACAGGATGATCAGCACGCAGAAGGCGAAGGCCACCCGCGCCTTGACTGGCTCACCGGTAAGGATGCTGATCGAGTCGGCCACCGCCTGGATCTGCAGGGCCAGCAATGGCAGCACGCCGATCAGCATGATCACCGTGGTCAGGGCGCCGGCCCAGGTGCTGCGAAAACGGAATGCCAGCAGGTCGGCGAGCGAGGAAAGCTGGTAGGTACGGGTGATCTTGAGAATCGGGTAGAGCAGCACCGGCGCCAGCAGGAAGGCGCCTGACACCCCCAGGTAGCAGGCGAGGAAACCGTAGCCGTACTGGTAGGCCAGGCCCACCGAGCCATAGAACGCCCAGGCACTGGCATAGACGCCCAGCGACAGGGTGTAGGTCAGGGGGTGGCGGATGACCGAGCGCGGGATCAACCCGCGTTCGCTGATCCAGGCCACGCCGAACAGCACCAGCAGGTAGGCGGCGCTGATCAGGATCATCTGGGTCAGGCTAAAGCTCATCGGCATCTCGTTGGCTCTGCAGGATGAAGGTGACGACGATCAGGATCAGCCAGAGCAGATACGGGCGGTACCAGGCTCCGGTCGGTTCGATCCACCAGTCCATGATGGCCGGGGAGAACAGATAGATCCCCACGACCAGAAGCAGGACCAAGCGATAGATATACATGCGGGCCTCGATGACAGGGCGCTGCGGGTTTGGGCTTCTTATTATTGGCGCAAATGGCTGGGGCGATGCTAGCGGGAATCCAGCGGGTTAGCCAAGGATTTGAATTTACTGGGCTTTTGTTTTCTGCCTGGCTGGGGCTGTTTCAGCGCAAATCGGCCTCAGGCACTGTTGTGCGCTGTGCAATTCGTTCCGCGCGCCATTGTGTGCGCGCCACCGCCAGCACCTCGGCGGGGCTTGCCAGTTCCAGCGCTGAGTCGGTCTCCTGGCCCAGGGCACGCAAGGCGCGCAGCAGCAAGGGCGTGGCCTGCTCCGCCTGCAAGGGCGGCGAGCGGTAGGATTTGCCCAGCTTGTGCCCGTCGGGTTGCACGATCAGCGGAACATGCAGGTAGCGTGGCTGCGAAAAGCCCAGCAATTCCTGCAGGTACAGCTGACGTGGCGTGTTGTCGAGCAGGTCGGCGCCACGCACGATGTCGGTCACGCCCTGCCAGGCATCGTCCAGCACCACCGCCAACTGATAGGCGTACAGGCCGTCGCGGCGCTGGATGACGAAGTCGCCGACCTCACACCCCAGATGCTGCTGGAACTCGCCCTGCACCCGGTCGGTGAAGCGGTAGGTCAGTTCCGGCACGCGGATACGGATCGCGGCGTTCTCGCGGGAGTGACCGGCATTGCGGCACAAGCCGGGATAGATGCCGCCGTAGGCTTCCAGTTGTTTGCGCGAGCAGGTGCAGGCGTAGGCCAGGCCCATGCTGAACAGGCGATCGACCACCGCAGCATAGGCTTCATGCCGCTGGCTTTGGAACACCACCTCCCCGTCCCATTCCAGGCCGTAGCGTTCCAGGGTCTGCAGGATCGCGTCGCGGGCGCCGGGCATTTCCCGGGGCGGATCGGTGTCTTCCATGCGCAGCAGCCAGCGGCCATCGACCGCGCGGGCATCGAGCCAGGAGGCGAGGGCGGCGACCAGTGAACCGAAGTGCAGGAAGCCACTAGGGGTGGGGGCGAAGCGCCCGATGTAGCGGGAGTCGTTCATGGATGTGCTGGGCATATAAATGAAACGGGGCGCATGATGCGCCCCGTTCGGAGGTAGGAAGAATCAGCCTTTACCGACTGTCTTTTCCTTCTTCTCGGCGATTTCCTTGCAGTCGAAGCACAGGTCCGCAGTGGGGCGTGCCTCCAGGCGACGCAGGCCGATCTCGATACCGCAGGAGTCGCACCAGCCGTAGTCTTCGTCCTGGATCTTCTGCAGGGTCTTGTCGATCTTCTTGATCAGTTTGCGTTCACGGTCGCGGTTGCGCAGTTCGAGGGCGAACTCTTCTTCCTGGCTTGCGCGGTCCGCAGGATCGGGGAAGTTGGCTGCCTCGTCCTTCATATGGGTCACGGTCTGGTCGACACTGGTCATCAGCTCGAGCTTCCAGGCACCAAGCAGCTTGGTGAAGTGCTTGCGCATGGGCTCGCCCATGTACTCCTCACCCTTGGTTTCCTTATAGGGCTCGACACCGTACATGGTCTGACCGGTTTTTTGCTTTTCTACGGTGGACATGAATAGACCGCCTCTCACTCATCTGATCCAATGCGCAGGATGCTCCATCTCCGGCGACCGCCGGCCCTGCGACTGCGAGCCGCCGAACTTACCAGATAGATCGGGGGTGCGCTACCCCGCCCGATCCGAGGTATTGACAGCGGCCCGCGTTGCTCGTTCGGTGTTTCTCGACAGTAGAATCACCAGTTTAGACTCAATTGAGAGAAGGTCATGGATCAGTCCTACAGTGCGCGCAGCCGCGCCATCGAACCCTTTCATGTCATGGCGCTGCTGGCGCGGGCCAACGAGCTGCAGGCGGCCGGCCATGACGTGATCCACCTGGAGATCGGCGAGCCCGATTTCACCACGGCGGCACCGATCGTCGAAGCGGGCCAGGCCGCCCTGGCTGCCGGCCATACCCGCTATACCGCCGCCCGTGGCCTGCCGGCGCTGCGCGAGGCGATCGCTGGCTTCTACGGTCAGCGTTATGGCGTGGCGGTCGACCCCCAGCGCATCCTCGTCACCCCAGGCGGCTCCGGCGCACTGCTGTTGGCCAGCAGCCTGCTGGTGGATCCGGGCAAGCACTGGCTGCTGGCCGATCCGGGCTATCCGTGCAACCGCCACTTCCTGCGTCTGGTCGAAGGCGGCGCACAGTTGGTGCCGGTGGGGCCGCAGGACAACTACCAGCTCAACGCCGAGCTGGTCGACCGTCACTGGGACAACGACACCGTCGGTGCCCTGGTGGCCTCGCCGGCAAACCCGACCGGCACCGTGCTCGACCGCGACGCGCTGGCCAGCCTGTCTCGCGCCACGCGACAGCACCAGGGGCACCTGGTGGTGGACGAGATCTACCATGGCCTGACCTACGGCATGGATGCGCCCAGCGTGCTGGAAGTGGATGACGACGCCTTCGTCCTGAATAGTTTTTCCAAGTATTTCGGCATGACCGGGTGGCGCCTCGGCTGGCTGGTGGCGCCGCCTGCAGCGGTGGGCGACCTGGAAAAGCTGGCGCAGAATCTGTACATCAGTGCACCGAGCATGGCCCAGCATGCCGCGCTGGCCTGCTTCGAGCCCCGTACGCTGGCGATTTTCGAGGAGCGCCGCGCCGAGTTTGCCCGTCGTCGCGACTACCTGCTGCCCGCCCTGCGCGAGCTGGGCTTCGGCATTGCCGTGGAGCCGCAGGGCGCCTTCTATCTATATGCAGACATCAGTGCCTTCGGTGGCGACGCCTTCGCCTTCTGCCGGCACTTCCTGGAAACCGAGCACCTGGCATTCACCCCCGGGCTGGACTTCGGTCGTCACCAGGCCGGTCATCATGTGCGTTTTGCCTACACCCAGAGCCTGGCGCGCCTGGAAGAGGCGGTGCAGCGCATTGCCCGTGGCCTGCGGAGCTGGCAACCCTGATGCGTTTCCTTCCCGAACTCGAAGAGGCGCGCCTGCTGCGCCGCTACAAGCGCTTCCTGGCCGACATCGAACTGGCCAACGGCGAGCAAATGACCATCCACTGCCCGAACACCGGCTCCATGCTCAATTGCATGCGCGAAGGCGGGCGGGTCTGGTTCAGTCGTTCCAACGACCCCAAGCGCAAGCTGCCGGGTACCTGGGAGATCAGCGAAACGCCCCAAGGGCGCCTGGCCTGTGTGAACACCGGTCGGGCCAACGCGCTGGTCGAACAAGCCCTGCGCGCTGGCGTGATCACCGAGCTTGCCGGGTTCACTGCGCTCAAGCGCGAAGTGGCCTATGGCGAGGAGGGCAGCCGTGTGGATTTTCGCCTGGAGTTCGCTGATGGGCCGGCGTACGTCGAGGTCAAGAGCGTGACCCTGGGCTACCCGGATACCACAGTGGCCGCCTTTCCCGACGCGGTGACCCAACGCGGCGCCAAGCACCTGCGCGAACTGGCCGCCTTGGCGCGACAAGGGATTCGCGCGGTGCAGCTCTATTGCGTCAACCTGACCGGCATCGATGCGGTGCGCCCGGCCGAGGAGATCGACGCCGCCTATGCCCAGGCGCTGCGCGCCGCGGTGGCAGAGGGTGTCGAGGTGCTCGCCTATGCGGCGCGCCTGGACGCCGAACAGATCGTCATCGATCGTCGCCTGCCGGTGCTGCTCAACCCTTGAGCCAGATGCCCTGGCTGTCCTCGTGGCAGTCCAGGGCCTGCAGCGCCTCGCCTTCACAGGGGCCGGACACGCACTCACCGGATTCGATCAGGAACAATGCGCCGTGGTGGGCGCAATGGATCAGGCTGGCGCTGGCGTCGAGGAAGTCGTCCGCTGCCCAGTTCAGGGCGATGCCGCGATGCGGACAGCGATTGCGGTACAGGTACACCTGTCCCTGGCGGCGTACGCCGAACAGTGTTTCACCCGCTACGCTGAAGGCGCGGCTGGACCCTTCGGCGAGATGCTCGCCGGAGCAGAGAAAATGCATTGCAGGTAACACTCTTGAACCAATGGTGGCTTGACGCTTCAATGCGAATAATTATCAAATTGCCCGCATTCACTGCGCCAAGCCGTTCATGGTGCGCAGTTCTGCCAGGTGCTACAAGGTGTCTGGCCGCCTTCTGCAAAGGAATCCGATGATGCGCCGTCCTGCTGCCCTGATCGCCTTGTGCGCCGGTCTTGCCCTTTCCACCCAGGCATTGGCCGCCGATCTGCCGCAGCGCTGGGTCAGCGCCGGCGGCGCGCTGAGCGAGTGGATCAGCGCGCTGGGCGGTGAAGCGCGGCTGGTCGGTGTCGATACCACCAGCCAGCACCCGCAGTCGCTCAAGGCGCTGCCCAGCATCGGCTACCAGCGCCAGTTGTCGGCCGAGGGCATCCTCAGCCTGCGCCCGGACGTGCTGGTCGGCACCGAGGAGATGGGGCCGCCTCCGGTGCTGGCGCAGGTGCGCGGTGCCGGGGTGCGCGTCGAATTGTTCTCCAGCGAAGCCAGCCTGGCGGCGGTGGACCGGAACCTGAAACAGCTGGGCGAGCTGCTCGGTGCGCAGCAGAAGGCCAGCGAGCTGACCACCGGCTACCACCAGCAGCTCGATGCGCTGCAGGCGAAGATCAAGCAGGCACAGGCCGGGCAGAAGGCTCCGGGGGTACTGCTGCTGGTCGGTCATGCCGGGGCCAAGCCGTTGATCGCCGGGCAGGGCACCTCAGGCGACTGGCTGCTGCGTGAGGCTGGGGCACGCAACCTGGCTGACCATCAGGGCTACAAGAACTTCTCCGTCGAGGCCCTGGCGGCGCTGGACCCGGACGTGGTGGTGTTCTCCGATCGTGCGCTGGACGGCGAGCAGGCGTTGCAGGCGCTGCTCAAGGAAAACCCGGCCCTGGCTGCCTCGCGGGCGGTGCGCGACAAGCGCCTGGTGTCGCTCGACCCGACCTTGCTGGTCGGTGGCCTCGGCCCGCGCCTGCCCGCCACCCTGCATGAGCTGGCTGCGGCCTTCTACCCTGCGGCCAAGGCCAGCCTCGCCCAATGAAGCAGCGGGTTCAGCCGCGCACGCTGTTCATCTGCCTGACCTGCCTGTGCCTGCTGGCGGTGTGGCTGTCGCTGGCGCTGGGGCCGGTGAGCCTGCCGTTGGCCGATATCCTGCGTGCCGGCTTGCGTTTGCTGGGCCTGCCCGTCGATGGCGCCGGGCTGGAGCAGGCTGAATTGATTCTCGGGCAGATCCGTCTGCCGCGCACACTTCTAGGGCTGGCGGTGGGTGCGGTACTGGCGCTGTCCGGCGTGGCCATGCAAGGGTTGTTTCGCAACCCTTTGGCCGATCCCGGGCTGGTCGGGGTTGCCAGTGGTGCCGCGCTGGGCGCTGCGGTGGCGATTGTCGGCGGTGCCTGGCTGGGCGGTCTGCCGGACGCGTTCGCGCCCTACCTGCTGTCGTTTTGTGCCTTCATCGGCGGGCTCGGGGTCACCGCGCTGGTCTATCGCCTCGGTCGGCGCGACGGCCAGACCGACGTGGCGACCATGCTGCTGGCCGGTATCGCCATGACCGCCCTGGGTGGCTCGGCGGTGGGGTTGTTCACCTACCTGGCCGACGACGCCACCTTGCGCACCCTGACGTTCTGGAACCTGGGCAGCCTCAACGGCGCCAGCTACCAGCGCCTGTGGCCGTTGTTGCTGGTGGCCCTGGGCGTGACGCTGTGGCTGCCGCGTCGGGCGCAGGCGCTCAATGCCCTGCTGCTGGGCGAGTCGGAGGCACGCCACCTGGGGGTCGATGTCGAGGGGCTCAAACGCGAACTGGTGTTCTGCACCGCCCTGGGTGTTGGCGCGGCGGTGGCGGCCGCAGGCCTGATCGGCTTCATCGGCCTGGTGGTGCCGCACCTGGTGCGGCTGGTCGCCGGCCCCGATCATCGGGTGCTGTTGCCGGCATCGTTGCTGGCGGGGGGCGCATTGCTGCTGTTCGCCGACCTGGTTGCGCGCCTGACCCTGGCACCGGCCGAGCTGCCGATCGGCATCGTGACCGCCTTCATCGGTGCGCCGTTCTTCCTGTTCCTGCTGGTCAGAAGGGGGCGCTGATGCTCGAAGTCCAGGATCTGTCGCTCAAGCGTGGCAGCACTGAAGTGCTGCACGGCATCGACCTGCATCTCAGGCCCGGGCAGGTGCTCGGGGTGCTTGGCCCGAACGGGGCTGGCAAGAGCAGCCTGCTGGCGGCGCTGTGTGGCGAGCTGGCGCCCAGCCAGGGGCGCGTCATGCTGCAGGGCAGGGCGCTGGCGCACTGGTCGGGCCAGGAGCGCGCGCGGCACCTGGCGGTACTGCCGCAGGTATCGAGCCTGGGGTTTGCCTTCAGCGTCGAAGAGGTGGTGGGCATGGGCCGCCTGCCCCATGGCAGCGGGCAGCAGCGCGACGGTGAAATCGTCGAGGCTGCGTTGCGCGCGGCGGATGCCTGGCATCTTGTAGCGCGCAGCTATCTGGCATTGTCCGGAGGCGAGCGTCAGCGCGTGCACCTGGCGCGAGTGCTGGCGCAGTTGTGGCCGGGCGAGGAGGGCGCCACCTTGTTGCTCGACGAGCCGACCTCGGCGCTCGACCCGTTGCACCAGCACACCACCCTGCAAGCGGTGCGCAGTTTCGCTGATCGCGGTGCGGCCGTGCTGGTGATCCTGCATGACCTGAACCTGGCCGCACGCTACTGTGATCATGTGCTGTTGCTCGAGCAGGGCCGCAGTCACGCCCTCGGCACCCCGGCCGAAGTACTGACGCCGCAGGCGCTGAAGACAGTGTTCGGTATCGATGTGCTGGTACAGGCCCACCCGGAGCGTGGGCATCCGTTGATCATCATCCGCTAGGTTCTGATTCTGGGAGCATGTCATGCGCAATACCCTGCTGTTTGGCCTGGCGCTGGGTGTGTGGGTGGCAGTGAGCGGCTGTCAGACCCACCGGCCGGCCTTGCCGGCGCTGCCGGCCTGGCAGAGCAGCCAGGGCTTGGACGATGCAACGCTGGGCCAGGTGGTGGAACTGGCCAGCGGCCGTGTGCTGACGCCCGAGGCGCTGATCGACACCTTGCAGGATGTGCCGCGGGTGCTGGTCGGTGAAAAGCACGACAACCCCGATCACCATGCCCTTGAACGCTGGCTGCTGCAGGCGCTGCAGACTCGGCGGGCGCAAGGCAGCGTATTGCTGGAAATGCTCCAGCCCGCACAGCAGCCTTTGGTCGAGGCGCTAAAGGGCCAGCCCCGCTTGCCGCCCGACCTGGCTGCCGCACTCGATTGGCAGCAGGGCTGGGACTGGCGGCTGTATGAGCCGGTGGTGCGCGAGGCGCTGCAAGGCCCAGGCGTTCTGCTGGCCGCCGACCTGAGCCCCGAGGCCATGCGCGAAGCCTATCGTCGACAGCCGCCGTTGAGCGGAACACGTTCGAATGCACCGACGGTAAAGGCTGCCCTGCTCGAGCAGGTACGCGAGGGCCATTGCGGGCTGCTGCCGGAAAGCCAGTTGCCGGCGATGCTGGTGATCCAGCAGCAACGCGACCGGCACATGGCCGAACGCCTGCTGGCGGCGCCGCAACCTGCGCTGTTGGTGGCGGGGGCCTACCATGTGCGCAACGATCTCGGCGTGCCGTTGCACCTGGCCGATCTGCAGGCGAAGGGCCAGACCCGGGTGCTGTTGCTGGCCGAAGCGGGTCAGAAGGTGGAGGCGGAGATGGCAGACTATGTGTGGTACACCGCAGCACTTCCTGAGCAGGACTACTGCGCCCAGTTGCGCGGCCGTTAGGTTCAAGGCCGTTCCTGAAGTGGCATGCAGTTTGTGCAAGGCAAAAAAAGACCCGGCAAATTGCCGGGTCAATAACCGTGATTAGCCTGATGAGGAGATAATCTGAGAGTCCGAACCAGGGGCTTTCAGTTTATCCAACCAGTCTCGCGACCAGTTGTGATAATCATAACGATTCTCATTTCGGAGTCAATAGACTTTCTTCACTTATTCCGGTTTTTTTTGCGCCGGGGTCTTGGCATCCAGTTGCTGGTTGAGCGCCTGCTTGCGTTCGGCCGGCAGGTCGTTCCAGTGCATGTCCAGCAATGCCCCCTCGATGGCGTACAACAACACCTTCGAAGCGCGAAACCCCCGTGTCTTCACCGCCTGGTAGGCGCCGACCGCGCCCAGCCGACGCAGGTCAGAGGCACTGTGGATACCGGCGGCATGCAACCACTGCGCGGAGGTCTTGCCCAGATTCTTCAGGTGCTGCAACTCATCGTTCATCGAGCCTCCTTTCGATGGCCGAACGGGTTTCAAATAAATCGCGAGCGGGTTTGAGAGGAGTGTAGCGGGGCTTGGCGAATACGCGGCCTTTTGCCATGTGGTGGCGACGGGATGCTGTGTCCCAAGGTTTCAGGCGCGAGGGAAGAAGGCGGGGGTTGCCTTCACCCCTGAGGACGGTAACGCATGCGCGTGCCGAATTTCAGCGACATGAGGATCTCGTCGGCACTGAGATCACCGGGGAAGTAAGTGCCGGAGATCTGCGCATGGGAAATGCTGGCGCCTTCCATGCCGGTTTCGCGCAGGTCCAGGCCACGCAGGTCGGCGGCGTGGAAATAGGCGTCGGTGAAGTCGATGCCGCGTACGTCGAGGTTGCGCAGGTCAAGGCCGCGGAAGTCGCCACCGCGGAAATCGATGGGGCCGTCGAGTGGCTTTTCGCGGTTGAAGGTGGCGATCTGCTCATCGCGCACCAAGGTGTACAGGGCGTTGTCCAGTTGCCGGGGCTGGTTCATGGCGGCGCCTCCTCAGGGTTGTGATGATATTGTAATGCCATCACTGAGGCGGCGCCGAAGATCCGGCGTGAACTGTGGACTGCTTCACGCCTTGTGGGTCAGAGCCCCGGCAGACGCTGGCGAATCTGCTCGATGAGCTGGTCCATGCTGGCGCTTTCATGGGTGTCGACGCGCTTGCCGTGGGCCGCCTCTTCCTCATCCAGTGGGTCGCGGCTGGCCTGTTGGGCCTTGACCACTTCCAGGGTGGCATCGGAGGGGTCGACGTTTTCGCTCTGGCGTTGCTCCAGCCAACTGATGATGACGGCCTCGGGCGCCTGGCAGTCGAGGATCAGGAACGGCACGCCGGTTCGGTTGGCAATCTCGGACGCCGCCTTGCGCTGTTCGCGCTTGAGGTAGGTGGCGTCGAGCACGACCGGGAAACCGGCCTGCAGGATGGTCGCCGCCAGCTCGTTCAGGCGCTGGTAGGTGGCCGCGCTTGCATCCTGGTCATAGATGCCTGCCTGCAATTGCCCGGAACTCTGCGACGGCTGCTCGCCGAACAGGCGCTTGCGCTCGACATCCGAGCGCACGCGGATCGCGCCCAGCGATTCGACCAGGCGCATTGCCACATGGCTCTTGCCCACGGCAGACACGCCGTGGGTGATGGCCAGCAGGCGCGAAGGGATGGCGCTGTAGCTCTCGGCCAGGTTGGCGTAGTTGCGGTAGGTGCGCAGGGTGGTGGCGCGCTGTACGCCGTCGGCATCGGGCGACAGGCTGAACAGCGCGACCTTGGCGCGTACCAGGGCGCGGTAGGCCTTGTAGAAGTTCAGCAGTTCCAGGCCTTGGTAGTCGCCGGTCAGCTCCAGGTACTGGCTGATGAAACGGCGGGCCAGGCACTTCAGGCCGCGGTCTTCCAGGTCCATGGCCAGGAAGGCGGTGTCGGCATACACGTCGGTCAGGCGGAACGGCTCGTTGAATTCGATGCAGTCGAAAATCACCACCTTGCCGTCGATCAGGGTGGCGTTGCCCAGGTGGATGTCGCCGTGGCACTCGCGGATGAAACCGTTGGCCTTGCGCGCTTCGAGCAGGCCGTGCAGGCGCTCGAAGCTGCTGCGGGCCCAGGCTTGCAGGGCGTCGAGTTGTTGCAGGTCGGCCTTGTCGGTGAGGAACGGGCGGATCTGCTCGAAATTCTGCTCCACCGGTGCCATTACCGCATCCGGCGTGCCCAGCGGGTGGTCGACCGCTACCTTGGGCGCCTGCAGGTGGAACTCGGCGATCTGCCGGGCCATCTGGTCGATGTGCCCGGCGTTCAGTTCACCGTTGGCCTGCAGGGTGCTGAGCATCTGGTCCTGGGGGAACTGGCGCATCTTCAGGGCGTATTCGATCGGCGTACCGTCGCCGCCGAGCTGTGGCGCTTCGGCGCTGCCGGTGATCGGCAGCACTCCCAGGTACAGGCCTTCGGTCAGGCGCTGGTTCAGGCGCAATTCTTCGTTACAGAAATGCTGGCGCTGATCCAGTCCGGTGAAGTCGAGGAAACCGAAGTTCATCGGCTTCTTTATCTTGTAGGCGTATTCGCCGGTAAGCAGTACCCAGGAGATGTGCGTCTCGATGAGCTGGAAGCCTTCTACGGCGTGAGGGTAGAGGGCGGGGTTCTGCAGCGCGCTGATCAGGGCTTGGCTCACGGAGATCCTTCCGGGGTCAGGGAATTCGAAGGCGACATTATGGTCAATGGAGCCGTCCCTGCCTACCGCCAGAGGGCGTCCCCAGCCTTTGCAAAGTGCGTATAATCCGCCGCCATGACTCGTACCCGAAATTCCCGAACCCCCAAGAAACGTCCGCCCAGCCGCTCCCGCGCCTGGCTGGGCTGGGCGCTCAAGCTCAGCCTGGTCGGTCTGGTGGTGATCGCAGGCTTTGCGGTCTATCTCGATGCCGTCGTCCAGGAGAAGTTCTCCGGCAAGCGGTGGACCATCCCGGCCAAGGTCTATGCGCGGCCGCTGGAGCTGTTCACCGGCCAGAAACTGAGCAAGGACGATTTCCTCACCGAACTCGATGCCCTCGGCTATCGCCGTGAGACCGCGGCCAACGGCCCCGGCGAGGCGTCGGTCAATGGCGGTACCGTCGACCTCAACACCCGCGGCTTCCAGTTCTACGAGGGCATGGAGCCTGCGCAGTTCGTGCGTGTGCGCTTCTCCGGCGACTACGTTGCCGGGCTGTCGGGCGCCAACGGCGGCAAGCTCGATGTGGTACGTCTGGAGCCGCTGATGATCGGCGGCATCTATCCGAAGAATCTCGAGGATCGCATCCTGATCAATATCGATCAGGTGCCGCCGTACCTGCTGGAAACCCTGATCGCCACCGAAGACCGCGATTTCTACAGCCACTTCGGCGTTTCGCCCAAGTCGATCGCGCGCGCGGTGTGGGTCAACACCTCGTCCGGCGCCATGCGCCAGGGCGGCAGTACCCTGACCCAGCAGTTGGTGAAGAACTTCTTCCTGACCAACGAGCGCAGCCTCAGCCGCAAGCTGACCGAAGCGATGATGGCTGTGCTGCTGGAAATGCACTACGACAAGCGCGAAATCCTCGAGGCCTACCTCAACGAGGTATTCGTCGGCCAGGATGGCCAGCGCGCCGTGCACGGCTTTGGCCTGGCCAGCCAGTTCTTCTTCAGCCAGCCGCTGTCGGAGCTGAAGCTGCACCAGATCGCCTTGCTGGTGGGTATGGTCAAGGGGCCGTCCTACTACAACCCGCGCCGTTACCCCGAGCGTGCCCTGCAGCGCCGCAACCTGGTGCTCGACCTGCTCGCCGAGCAGGGTGTGGCCAGCCAGGAAGTGGTCGACGCGGCGAAGAAGATGCCCCTGGGCGTGACCAAGCGCGGCAGTCTGGCCGACAGTTCCTTCCCGGCCTTCCTCGACCTGGTCAAGCGCCAGCTGCGCCAGGACTACCGCGACGAAGACTTGACCGAAGAAGGCCTGCGGATCTTCACCAGTTTCGATCCGATCCTGCAGATGAAGGCCGAAACCGCAATGAGCGAGACCTTCAAGCGCCTCGCCGGTCGCAAGGGCGCGGACGAGGTCGAGTCGGCGATGGTCGTCACCAATCCGGAAACCGGTGAAGTGCAGGCGCTGATCGGCAGCCGTCAGTCGGGCTTCGCCGGTTTCAACCGTGCCATCGATGCGGTGCGCCCGATCGGCTCGCTGGTCAAGCCGGCGGTGTACCTGACCGCGCTGGAGAAACCGAGCCAGTACACCCTGACCAGCTGGGTCCAGGACGAGCCGTTCTCGGTCAAGGGCGCCGACGGCCAGGTCTGGCGTCCGCAGAACTACGATCGCCGCCCGCATGGCACCATCTACCTGTACCAGGGCCTGGCCAACTCCTACAACCTGTCCACCGCCAAGCTCGGCCTGGAAGTCGGCGTGCCCAACGTGATCAAGACCATCGGTCGGCTCGGCGTGCAGGTCGACTGGCCGGCGTTCCCGTCGATGCTGTTGGGGGCGGGCGGCATGTCGCCGATGCAGGTCGCGACCATGTACCAGACTATCGCCAACGGCGGCTTCAACACGCCGATGCGCGGCATTCGCAGCGTGCTGACCGCCGAGGGCGAGCCGCTCAAGCGCTATCCGTTCCAGATCCAGCAGACCTTCGACCCGGGTGCCATCTACCTGGTGCAGAACGCCATGCAGCGGGTGATGCGCGAGGGCACCGGCCGTTCGGTGTACAACGTGCTGCCGAACAACCTGACCCTGGCGGGCAAGACCGGTACCAGCAACGATTCGCGCGACAGCTGGTTCTCGGGCTTCAGCCAGGATCTGCTGGCGGTGGTCTGGCTGGGCCGCGACGACAACGGCAAGACGCCGTTCACCGGCGCTACCGGTGCGTTGCAGGTGTGGACCAGCTTCATGCGCAAGGCCGATCCGCTGCCGCTGGACATGCCGCAGCCGGACAACGTGGTCAAGGCCTGGATAGATCCACACAGCGGCCAGGGCTCCGACGGCAGCTGTCCGGGAGCGGTGCAGATGCCGTATATTCGCGGGAGCGAACCGCCGGCGGGCACGACCTGCGGCGGCGAGCAGAATCCGGCCGAGTCGGTCATGGACTGGGTCAAGGGCTGGATGAATTGAGCGGCCTGTATTGAAGAGGGTGTGAAGTGAACAAGTGGTGGTTTCCTGCCTTGACCGCGCTGGCCGTGTTGCACGGCTGCGCCAGCGTCCCGCGTGGCGCCATTCCGGTGGTCGATTCGAGTACCCGGGTCTCGAACAGCGAGCGCGTCTCGGCCAACCGTGGCGCGCCGGTCTCGTCCGGCGGCAGCGGTACGTCCCAGGCCCAGTCCCTGCCTGAAGACTCCGGTGTCACCGTGATGATTCCCCAGGGAGCGGGGGCATCGCCGATCCAGACCTTCCCGGCGCAGACCGGCTCGGCGCCGCTGAGCACCGGCCCGATCACCCCCGGTCCGGTCAGCAGCGGCCCGATCACCACCAACCCCAACCCGGCGGGTGACGAACCGTTCGACATCGCTTCGATGAACAGCGCCCCGACGGCTGCCAGCCGCGCGCCGACCGGCATTCCGCGCAACAGCGGCGGCGGGCTTTCGGCCGACGAGCAACTGGACGGGCCGGTGCTGGCCTTGCTCACCACAGCCCAGCAGCAGCAGGGCAGCGGTGACTTCAACGGCGCCGCCTCGAGCCTGGAGCGTGCCCAGCGTATCGCCCCGCGTGAGCCGCAGGTGCTGTTCCGCCTGGCTCAGGTGCGCCTGTCGCAGGGCGATGCCGCGCAGTCCGAGCAGCTGGCGCGTCGTGCATTGACGTATGCCAACGGACGCCCCGACCTGCAAGCCGAACTGTGGAACATCATCGCCCAGGCTCGCGAAAAACAGGGTGACAGTGCCGGTGCCGCCCTAGCACGGCAGAAGGCGCGGACCGCTTCGTGATGGAACAGCGCATCCTCGATATCGCCGACCACCTGCTGCTGATCGAGCGCGAGCTTCAGGTCCGCGGCTGGTGGGACCAGGCCGCTCCGGCCGCCGAAGCGCTGGCCAGTACAGTGCCATTCGCGGTCGATACGCTGTCGTTCGAGCAGTGGCTGCAGTGGATTTTCCTGCCGAGAATGAAAGTGATTCTCGAACACGGGCATCCCCTGCCCAATGCCTCGGGAATTCTGGTGATGGCTGAAACGGTATTCACCGATCGTCCGGAAGAAAGCCGCGAACTGCGGCGCCTGCTGGCAGCATTCGATCAATTGATCGCGCCTTCCGCCTGATTTCTTCTCTTTTTCCTTCAAGGGCCGCAGATTGTGGCCCTTTTTTATGGAAATCTTTGCTTTCCTGCTGCTGGCATCCTTTTTCGTGGTGGCAGGAATTCATCTCGGGGAAAAATTGGCAATAATTTTTCTTGACTTGAGCGCGGCGAATCAGAAGAATCCAGTTTCCGCTGTAGGGGGACTGCCAGAAGCAGACCCGCTAGGCAGATCATGAGGCGCACACCCGCGCCGACTCGCTACACCCCGCAACGCGTTACCTCGCGCTGGGTGGGAAAGCCCCGCAACACTCAGGGGTGCTCCCAATACTTGCTCAGTCAGTGCTGACGTTCGCTCATGCTCTGCTTGGCAGTAAACCTATTAAGACCCGCCCGGATGGGGCGGTATTCTGGCGTTTTAGAGGTGAACAACGTGGAGCTTTTATCTGGCGCTGAGATGGTCGTCCGCTTCTTGCGTGACGAAGGCGTTAAGCACATCTACGGGTACCCTGGTGGTGCTCTCCTTCATGTTTACGATGCCCTGTTCAAGGAACCGGAAGTCCAGCACATCCTGGTTCGTCACGAGCAGGCTGCCACCCACATGGCAGACGGTTATGCCCGTGCCACCGGCAAGGCCGGTGTGGTCCTGGTGACCTCCGGTCCCGGTGCGACCAACGCCATTACCGGTATCGCCACCGCCTACATGGATTCCATCCCGATGGTCATCCTGTCTGGCCAGGTGCCCAGCACCATGGTCGGCACCGATGCCTTCCAGGAAACCGACATGATCGGGATCTCCCGGCCGATCGTGAAGCACAGCTTCATGATCAAGAACCCGACCGAGATCCCGGAAGTTCTGAAAAAAGCGTTCTACCTGGCGCAATCCGGTCGTCCAGGTCCGGTCGTGGTCGACATTCCAAAAGACATGACCAACCCGGCCGAGAAGTTCGAATACGTCTACCCGAAAAAGGTCAAGCTGCGCTCCTACAGCCCTGCGGTCCGTGGTCACTCCGGCCAGATCCGCAAGGCCGCCGAGATGCTCCTGGCCGCCAAGCGTCCGATCGTCTACTCCGGCGGTGGCGTGATTCTCGGTGGCGGCTCCGAAGCCCTGACCGAAATCGCCAAGTCCCTGAACCTGCCGGTCACCAACACCCTGATGGGGTTGGGCGGCTTCCCGGGTACCGACCGCCAGTTCCTCGGCATGCTCGGCATGCACGGCAGCTACACCGCCAACCTGGCGATGCACAATGCCGACGTGATCCTTGCGGTCGGCGCGCGCTTCGACGACCGCGTGGTCAACGGCCCGGCCAAGTTCTGCCCGAACGCCAAGATCATCCACATCGACATCGACCCTGCGTCGATCTCGAAGATGATCAAGGCCGACGTGCCCATCGTGGGGCCGGTCGAGAGCGTGCTCAGCGAGATGCTGACCATCCTCAAGGAAATCGGCGAGAAGCCTGAAAAGGCAGCGCTCGATGCCTGGTGGAAGCAGATCGACGAATGGCGCGGTGATCGTGGCCTGTTCCCTTACGACAAGGGCGACGGCAGCGTGATCAAGCCACAGCATGTGATCGAGACCCTGTGCGAAGTGACCAATGGCGATGCCTTCGTTACCTCGGACGTGGGCCAGCACCAGATGTTCGCGGCGCAGTACTACCGCTTCAACAAACCCAATCGCTGGATCAACTCCGGCGGCCTGGGCACCATGGGCTTCGGTTTCCCTGCAGCCATGGGCGTCAAGCTCAACTTCCCGGACCAGGACGTGGCCTGTGTCACTGGCGAAGGCAGCATCCAGATGAACATCCAGGAGCTGTCCACCTGCATGCAGTACGGCCTGCCGGTGAAGATCGTCAACCTGAACAACGGGGTGCTGGGCATGGTTCGCCAATGGCAGGACATGTCCTACAACGGTCGTCACTCGCACTCCTACGTCGAGTCGCTGCCTGACTTCATCAAGCTGGCCGAGGCCTATGGCCATGTGGGCATCCGCATCACCAGCCTCAAAGACCTCAAGCCGAAACTGGAAGAGGCCTTTGCGATGAAGGACCGCCTGGTGTTCATCGACATCGCGGTCGACCGGACCGAGCACGTCTACCCGATGCAGATCAAGGACGGCTCGATGCGTGACATGTGGCTGAGCAAGACGGAGCGTACCTGATATGCGGCACATCATTTCCCTGCTGCTGGAAAACGAACCTGGTGCCTTGTCGCGCGTGGTCGGCCTGTTCTCCCAGCGCAACTACAACATCGAAAGCCTGACTGTCGCACCGACCGAGGACCCGACCCTGTCGCGCCTCACTCTCACCACCGTGGGTCATGACGAAGTGATCGAGCAGATCACCAAGAACCTGAACAAGCTGGTGGAAGTGGTCAAGCTGGTCGACCTGTCGGAGAGCGCTCACATCGAGCGTGAACTGATGCTGGTCAAGGTCAAGGCTACCGGTGCCCAGCGCGCCGAAATCAAGCGCACCACGGATATTTTCCGTGGGCAGATCGTCGATGTCACCGCCAGTGTGTATACCGTGCAACTGAGCGGTACCAGCGACAAGCTGGACAGCTTCATCCAGGCGATAGGCACCGCTTCGATTCTCGAAACCGTGCGCAGCGGCGTCACCGGCATTGCCCGTGGCGACAAAGTACTCAGCATCTAACTTCATCAATTAGCGATGGCCCTGCGGGCCGAGATATAACCAGGGGTATTTCCATGAAAGTGTTCTACGACAAAGACTGCGACCTCTCCATCATCCAGGGCAAGAAAGTCGCCATCATCGGCTACGGCTCCCAGGGTCACGCCCAGGCGTGCAACCTGAAGGACTCCGGTGTAGATGTCACCGTCGGTCTGCGTAAAGGTTCGGCCACCGTTGCCAAGGCAGAAGCCCACGGCCTGAAAGTCGCTGACGTCGCCACCGCCGTCGCCGCTGCCGACCTGGTCATGATCCTGACCCCGGACGAATTCCAGGGCGCCCTGTACAAGAACGAAATCGAGCCGAACATCAAGAAAGGCGCCACCCTGGCCTTCTCCCACGGCTTCTCGATCCACTACAACCAGGTCGTTCCGCGTGGCGACCTCGACGTGATCATGATCGCGCCGAAGGCCCCGGGCCACACCGTTCGCTCCGAGTTCGTCAAGGGCGGCGGCATCCCTGACCTGATCGCTGTCTACCAGGACGCCTCGGGCAACGCCAAGAACGTCGCGCTGTCGTACGCCGCAGGCGTCGGCGGTGGCCGTACCGGCATCATCGAAACCACCTTCAAGGACGAGACCGAAACCGACCTGTTCGGCGAGCAGGCCGTTCTGTGCGGCGGTACCGTCGAGCTGGTCAAGGCCGGTTTCGAAACCCTGGTCGAAGCAGGCTACGCGCCTGAAATGGCCTACTTCGAGTGCCTGCACGAACTGAAGCTGATCGTCGACCTCATGTACGAAGGCGGTATCGCCAACATGAACTACTCGATCTCCAACAACGCCGAGTACGGTGAGTACGTCACCGGCCCTGAGGTCATCAACGAAGAATCCCGCAAGGCCATGCGCAATGCTCTGAAGCGCATCCAGGACGGCGAATACGCGAAGATGTTCATCAGCGAAGGTGCCACCAACTATCCTTCGATGACCGCCAAGCGTCGTAACAACGCCGCCCACGGCATCGAGATCATCGGCGAGCAACTGCGCTCGATGATGCCTTGGATCTCGGCCAACAAGATCGTCGACAAGACCAAGAACTGAGTCTTGCTTCGATAGATTAAAAACGCGGCTTCGGCCGCGTTTTTTCGTTTACGCAGTCAGCTTCTGGTATAAAGCGACCAGAGGCCCGCCGTCAGAACCTGTTTCGCCGGCCTCTGTCGAACTTATTCCACCCAGTTGCAAGGTACTTTTCATGAGCGAACGTCCCGAAGAGCCGAACAAGCCCTCCGACGCCGAAAGCCTGCTACCTGTCGATGAACATGTCGAAGAAGGTCATGACGCCGAAGGGCGCAAGGTCCGGCACCGCGGTATCTACCTGCTGCCCAACCTCTTCACCACTGCCAACCTGTTCGCCGGCTTCTACTCGATCATCAACTCCATCAGTGCGCAGAGTGCACTGAGTGCAGGTGACCCGCGCGAGGCGAGCAAGTATTTCGCCTTCGCCGCCATCGCCATCTTCGTCGCCATGGTGCTGGACAGCCTCGATGGCCGCGTGGCACGCATGACCAATACGCAAAGTGCCTTCGGTGCCGAGTACGACTCGTTGTCGGACATGGTCGCCTTTGGCGTGGCCCCCGCCTTGCTGGCGTTCGGCTGGGCATTGGGCGACATGGGCAAGGTGGGCTGGATGGTCGCCTTCATCTACGTGGCCGGTGCTGCGCTGCGCCTGGCGCGTTTCAACACCCAGGTCGGCACTGCCGACAAGCGCTACTTCATCGGTCTGGCCAGCCCGGCCGCGGCAGGGGTGGTCGCCGGCACCGTCTGGGCGTTCAGCGACTACGGTATCCAGGGCTCGAAACTGTCGTTCCTGGTCGCGTTGCTGGTGGCTGCCGCAGGCATGCTGATGGTCAGCAACATCAAGTACAACAGCTTCAAGGAACTCGACCTCAAGGGCCGTGTACCCTTCGTGGCCATCCTGGCCGTGGTGCTGGTGTTCGCCGTGGTGTTCAGCGACCCGCCGCGCATCCTGCTGCTGATCTTCCTCGGCTATGCGGCTTCTGGTCCGGTGCAGTACCTGCTGCGCGTGCGTCGCCGGAAAAGCTGAAAAAAGATTTAATGCTGGAATAACCCTCCGGCTCCATAGTCTTACTGGTACATCCGTCACCAGTGCTGTGGAGCCGCCATGCTCATCAAGCTTCCCCGATCGTCCGATTGTCATGAATCGGAGGTCACGCCCGAAAGCCTCTATTTCTCCCGTCGCTCCCTGCTGGGCGCGTCCCTGGCCGGGTTCGCGCTGGGTGCCCTGCCTGCGCTTGGCCAGGCCGCCGAGCCGTCGCGCTATGCCGATGTCGAGGCAGGTGCTGCGCCGGCCTGGTTCAAGGACAAGCTAGGTGCGGCGCGCTGGCAGGCGGTCACGGTGAAGGACGAGGCGATCACGCCCTTCAAGGATGCCACCCACTACAACAACTTCTATGAGTTCGGGCCCGACAAAGGCGATCCGGCCGCCAATGCCGGCACCCTCAAGACCGAGCCCTGGAGCGTGGTGGTCGATGGCGAGGTCGGCAAGCCCGGGCGCTATGCGCTGGAAGACTTCGTCAAGCCGCTGCAGTTGGAGGAGCGCATCTACCGGTTGCGTTGTGTCGAGGCCTGGTCGATGGTCATTCCCTGGCTGGGCTTTCCCCTGGCCGACGTGCTCAAGCAGGTGGAGCCGACTTCCAAGGCGCGCTATGTACGCTTCGAGACCTTGCAGGATCCCAAGAGCATGCCCGGGCAGCGCTCCGGTTTCGCCCTGATCGACTGGCCTTATGTAGAAGGGCTGCGCCTGGATGAAGCGATGAACCCGCTGGCCATCCTCGCGGTGGGCATGTACGGGCGTGAGCTGGCCAACCAGAACGGTGCGCCGCTGCGCCTGGTGGTGCCGTGGAAGTACGGTTTCAAGAGCATCAAGTCGATCGTGCGCATCAGTCTGGTGGCCGAGCAGCCGCAGACCACCTGGCAGGGCCTGGCACCGACCGAGTATGGCTTCTATGCCAACGTCAACCCACAGGTCGATCACCCGCGCTGGAGCCAGGCCCGCGAGCGACGCCTGCCCAGCGGGCTGTTCAGCCCCAATGTACGCACCACGCAGATGTTCAATGGCTACGAGGAGGAGGTCGCTTCTCTTTATAGCGGTCTCGACCTGCGGAAGAACTACTGATGCGCCATCCCTGGTTTCGTCTGGCGATCTTCATCATCGGCTGCCTGTTCCCGGCCTGGTGGCTGTATGAGGCGGCCATGAATCTGCTGGGGCCTGATCCCGGCAAGATACTGGTCGACAGGCTCGGGCTGGGTGCGCTGGTGTTCCTGCTGGTGACCCTGGGCATGAGCCCGTTGCAGCGCCTGACGGGGTGGGGCGGGTGGATCGTTGCCCGGCGTCAGCTGGGTCTGTGGTGTTTTGCCTATATCGTGCTGCACATGACGGCCTATATGGTGTTCATCCTCGGGCTCGACTGGGGGCAGCTTGGTGTCGAACTGCGCAAGCGGCCCTACATCATTGTCGGGGGCATTGCCTTCCTCGGACTGCTGGCGTTGGCAGTGACCTCCAACCGCTACAGCCAGAGGCGGCTGGGCGCGCGCTGGAAGAAGCTGCACAAGCTGGTGTATGTGATCCTCGGGCTGGGCCTGCTGCATTTCCTGTGGATCGTGCGTTCGGACCTTGAAGAGTGGGCGATCTATGCCAGCGTTGGCGCACTGCTGATGCTGGTGCGCGTTCCGCCAGTGTGGCGGCGTGTGCCACGCCTTATCGGGCGGCGAGCTTAAGCTTTTCATTTTTATCGGTTTTTTTGAAATTAACGGTTGACGCCTTCTCGAATCCCCTTATAATGCGCCCCACTTCCGCAGCAAACGGAACGCGAAACTCCTTGTTAATCAACGAGTTAAGCGAGTTCGGTGTAGCGCGAAGGGCTTCGATCTGGTGATCGGCAGCGGTGAAAAAGGCAGTTGACAGCATCGTTTGGTGCTGTATGATTCGCCTCCCGCTACGAGAGATCGCAGCGAGTCAAGTGTTTGAAGCTAAACGAGTTTCTCGCGAAAAACTTCAAAATAAATGCTTGACACCGAATGAGGAAAGCGTAGAATGCGCGCCTCGGTTGAGACGAAAAGCTCTTGACCAAACGCTCTTTAACAAATCGAATCAAGCAATTCGTGTGGGTGCTTGTGAGTGCGGACTGATAGTCGCCAAGATTATCAGCATCACAAGTGGCCATGCGAGAAATCACATAGTCATTTGAGATTGCTGAGCCAAGTTTAGGGTTTCTTAAAAACCCAAGCAGTATTGAACTGAAGAGTTTGATCATGGCTCAGATTGAACGCTGGCGGCAGGCCTAACACATGCAAGTCGAGCGGATGACGGGAGCTTGCTCCTTGATTCAGCGGCGGACGGGTGAGTAATGCCTAGGAATCTGCCTGGTAGTGGGGGACAACGTTTCGAAAGGAACGCTAATACCGCATACGTCCTACGGGAGAAAGCAGGGGACCTTCGGGCCTTGCGCTATCAGATGAGCCTAGGTCGGATTAGCTAGTTGGTGAGGTAATGGCTCACCAAGGCGACGATCCGTAACTGGTCTGAGAGGATGATCAGTCACACTGGAACTGAGACACGGTCCAGACTCCTACGGGAGGCAGCAGTGGGGAATATTGGACAATGGGCGAAAGCCTGATCCAGCCATGCCGCGTGTGTGAAGAAGGTCTTCGGATTGTAAAGCACTTTAAGTTGGGAGGAAGGGTTGTACGTTAATACCGTGCAATTTTGACGTTACCGACAGAATAAGCACCGGCTAACTCTGTGCCAGCAGCCGCGGTAATACAGAGGGTGCAAGCGTTAATCGGAATTACTGGGCGTAAAGCGCGCGTAGGTGGTTCGTTAAGTTGGATGTGAAAGCCCCGGGCTCAACCTGGGAACTGCATCCAAAACTGGCGAGCTAGAGTATGGTAGAGGGTGGTGGAATTTCCTGTGTAGCGGTGAAATGCGTAGATATAGGAAGGAACACCAGTGGCGAAGGCGACCACCTGGACTGATACTGACACTGAGGTGCGAAAGCGTGGGGAGCAAACAGGATTAGATACCCTGGTAGTCCACGCCGTAAACGATGTCAACTAGCCGTTGGAATCCTTGAGATTTTAGTGGCGCAGCTAACGCATTAAGTTGACCGCCTGGGGAGTACGGCCGCAAGGTTAAAACTCAAATGAATTGACGGGGGCCCGCACAAGCGGTGGAGCATGTGGTTTAATTCGAAGCAACGCGAAGAACCTTACCAGGCCTTGACATGCAGAGAACTTTCCAGAGATGGATTGGTGCCTTCGGGAACTCTGACACAGGTGCTGCATGGCTGTCGTCAGCTCGTGTCGTGAGATGTTGGGTTAAGTCCCGTAACGAGCGCAACCCTTGTCCTTAGTTACCAGCACGTTATGGTGGGCACTCTAAGGAGACTGCCGGTGACAAACCGGAGGAAGGTGGGGATGACGTCAAGTCATCATGGCCCTTACGGCCTGGGCTACACACGTGCTACAATGGTCGGTACAGAGGGTTGCCAAGCCGCGAGGTGGAGCTAATCTCACAAAACCGATCGTAGTCCGGATCGCAGTCTGCAACTCGACTGCGTGAAGTCGGAATCGCTAGTAATCGCGAATCAGAATGTCGCGGTGAATACGTTCCCGGGCCTTGTACACACCGCCCGTCACACCATGGGAGTGGGTTGCACCAGAAGTAGCTAGTCTAACCTTCGGGAGGACGGTTACCACGGTGTGATTCATGACTGGGGTGAAGTCGTAACAAGGTAGCCGTAGGGGAACCTGCGGCTGGATCACCTCCTTAATCGAAGACATCAGCCTGCTGATGAGCTCCCACACGAATTGCTTGATTCATTGTAAAAGACGATGCTGTAACGCGACCCTGTTATAGGTCTGTAGCTCAGTTGGTTAGAGCGCACCCCTGATAAGGGTGAGGTCGGCAGTTCAAATCTGCCCAGACCTACCATTACATGGTGCGGCCTAGGACAAAACGGGGCCATAGCTCAGCTGGGAGAGCGCCTGCCTTGCACGCAGGAGGTCAGCGGTTCGATCCCGCTTGGCTCCACCACTCTTTCAAGATGCAGCACTGTTCAGAACTTAGAAATGAACATTCGGACATGAATGTTGATTTCTGACTTTTGTCAGATCGTTCTTTAAAAATTCGGATATGTGATAGAAATAGACTGAAGACCAGTTTCACTGCTGGAATTCAGGCTAAGGTAAAATTTGTGAGTTCTCACGAATTTTCGGCGAATGTCGTCTTCACAGTATAACCAGATTGCTTGGGGTTATATGGTCAAGTGAAGAAGCGCATACGGTGGATGCCTTGGCAGTCAGAGGCGATGAAAGACGTGGTAGCCTGCGATAAGCTTTGGGGAGTCGGCAAACAGACTGTGATCCAGAGATCTCTGAATGGGGGAACCCACTCAGCACAAGCTGAGTATCTTGTACTGAATACATAGGTGCAAGAGGCGAACCAGGGGAACTGAAACATCTAAGTACCCTGAGGAAAAGAAATCAACCGAGATTCCCTTAGTAGTGGCGAGCGAACGGGGA
Organism: Pseudomonas sp. FA117; assembly: GCF_057370475.1. Classification (NCBI taxonomy): domain Bacteria; kingdom Pseudomonadati; phylum Pseudomonadota; class Gammaproteobacteria; order Pseudomonadales; family Pseudomonadaceae; genus Pseudomonas; species Pseudomonas sp. FA117. The sequence continues at coordinate 4,955,058 of NZ_CM170675.1, read as the reverse complement.
CCAGCCCTTAAGCTGGTTTGAGATTAGTGGAACGCTCTGGAAAGTGCGGCCATAGTGGGTGATAGCCCCGTACACGAAAGTCTCTTGCCAGTGAAATCGAGTAGGACGGAGCACGAGAAACTTTGTCTGAACATGGGGGGACCATCCTCCAAGGCTAAATACTACTGACTGACCGATAGTGAACCAGTACCGTGAGGGAAAGGCGAAAAGAACCCCGGAGAGGGGAGTGAAATAGAACCTGAAACCGTATGCGTACAAGCAGTGGGAGCCTACTTTGTTAGGTGACTGCGTACCTTTTGTATAATGGGTCAGCGACTTATATTCAGTGGCGAGCTTAACCGAATAGGGGAGGCGTAGCGAAAGCGAGTCTTAATAGGGCGCTTTAGTCGCTGGGTATAGACCCGAAACCGGGCGATCTATCCATGGGCAGGTTGAAGGTTAGGTAACACTGACTGGAGGACCGAACCGACTACCGTTGAAAAGTTAGCGGATGACCTGTGGATCGGAGTGAAAGGCTAATCAAGCTCGGAGATAGCTGGTTCTCCTCGAAAGCTATTTAGGTAGCGCCTCATGTATCACTGCTGGGGGTAGAGCACTGTTTCGGCTAGGGGGTCATCCCGACTTACCAAACCGATGCAAACTCCGAATACTAGCAAGTGCCGAGCATGGGAGACACACGGCGGGTGCTAACGTCCGTCGTGAAAAGGGAAACAACCCAGACCGTCAGCTAAGGTCCCAAAGTCATGGTTAAGTGGGAAACGATGTGGGAAGGCTTAGACAGCTAGGAGGTTGGCTTAGAAGCAGCCACCCTTTAAAGAAAGCGTAATAGCTCACTAGTCGAGTCGGCCTGCGCGGAAGATGTAACGGGGCTCAAACCATGCACCGAAGCTACGGGTATCACCTCTGGTGATGCGGTAGAGGAGCGTTCTGTAAGCCTGTGAAGGTGAGTTGAGAAGCTTGCTGGAGGTATCAGAAGTGCGAATGCTGACATGAGTAACGACAATGCGAGTGAAAAACTCGCACGCCGAAAGACCAAGGTTTCCTGCGCAACGTTAATCGACGCAGGGTTAGTCGGTCCCTAAGGCGAGGCTGAAAAGCGTAGTCGATGGAAAACAGGTTAATATTCCTGTACTTCCAGTTATTGCGATGGAGGGACGGAGAAGGTTAGGCCAGCCTGGCGTTGGTTGTCCAGGTTTAAGGTGGTAGGCTGAAATCTTAGGCAAATCCGGGATTTCAAGGCCGAGAGCTGATGACGAGTGCTCTTTAGAGCGCGAAGTGGTTGATACCATGCTTCCAAGAAAAGCTCCTAAGCTTCAGATAACTGGGAACCGTACCCCAAACCGACACAGGTGGTTAGGTAGAGAATACCAAGGCGCTTGAGAGAACTCGGGTGAAGGAACTAGGCAAAATGGCACCGTAACTTCGGGAGAAGGTGCGCCGGCGAGGGTGAAGGACTTGCTCCGTAAGCTCATGCCGGTCGAAGATACCAGGCCGCTGCGACTGTTTATTAAAAACACAGCACTCTGCAAACACGAAAGTGGACGTATAGGGTGTGACGCCTGCCCGGTGCCGGAAGGTTAATTGATGGGGTTAGCGCAAGCGAAGCTCTTGATCGAAGCCCCGGTAAACGGCGGCCGTAACTATAACGGTCCTAAGGTAGCGAAATTCCTTGTCGGGTAAGTTCCGACCTGCACGAATGGCGTAACGATGGCGGCGCTGTCTCCACCCGAGACTCAGTGAAATTGAAATCGCTGTGAAGATGCAGTGTATCCGCGGCTAGACGGAAAGACCCCGTGAACCTTTACTATAGCTTTGCACTGGACTTTGAGCTTGCTTGTGTAGGATAGGTGGGAGGCTTTGAAGTGGGGACGCCAGTTCTCATGGAGCCATCCTTGAAATACCACCCTGGCAACCTTGAGGTTCTAACTCAGGTCCGTGATCCGGATCGAGGACAGTGTATGGTGGGTAGTTTGACTGGGGCGGTCTCCTCCCAAAGAGTAACGGAGGAGTACGAAGGTGCGCTCAGACCGGTCGGAAATCGGTCGTAGAGTATAAAGGCAAAAGCGCGCTTGACTGCGAGACAGACACGTCGAGCAGGTACGAAAGTAGGTCTTAGTGATCCGGTGGTTCTGTATGGAAGGGCCATCGCTCAACGGATAAAAGGTACTCCGGGGATAACAGGCTGATACCGCCCAAGAGTTCATATCGACGGCGGTGTTTGGCACCTCGATGTCGGCTCATCACATCCTGGGGCTGAAGCCGGTCCCAAGGGTATGGCTGTTCGCCATTTAAAGTGGTACGCGAGCTGGGTTTAGAACGTCGTGAGACAGTTCGGTCCCTATCTGCCGTGGACGTTTGAGATTTGAGAGGGGCTGCTCCTAGTACGAGAGGACCGGAGTGGACGAACCTCTGGTGTTCCGGTTGTCACGCCAGTGGCATTGCCGGGTAGCTATGTTCGGAAGAGATAACCGCTGAAAGCATCTAAGCGGGAAACTTGCCTCAAGATGAGATCTCACTGGGATCTAGAATCCCCTGAAGGGCCGTCGAAGACTACGACGTTGATAGGTTGGGTGTGTAAGCGCTGTGAGGCGTTGAGCTAACCAATACTAATTGCCCGTGAGGCTTGACCATATAACACCCAAGCAATCTGCCTTGCAGATTGTGGTGGTGAAGACGAAACGAACCGAAAGTTCGAAGCGACCCACAAAGATCACATATCCGAATTGGCTGGCGTGTCTGAAAGGACGCACTGGCAACCGAATTTCTTGACGACCATAGAGCATTGGAACCACCTGATCCCATCCCGAACTCAGCAGTGAAACGATGCATCGCCGATGGTAGTGTGGGGTTTCCCCATGTGAGAGTAGGTCATCGTCAAGATTCATTTCGCAAAACCCCTATCTGCGCGAGCAGGTAGGGGTTTTGTCTTTTCCGGGCTGGCGAGGCTGACAGTGCCCGCAACCCTGTGCCGGCTGCAGACACCTGCCGTAACGGCCTTTGCAAAGCACCATCTCCCACATTTCGGGTCGGAACACTAGAATAGAGCCGACATCCCAATCAGACCCTTCTATGTCCAATCCTGCCGATCCCGAAGCGCTGCCGAACCTGCCGCTGCAAGACCTCGTGGCCTGCCACGAGTGCGACCTGCTGCTGCGCAAGCCCGTGCTCCAGCATGACGAGAAAGCCCAGTGCCCGCGCTGTGGCTACGAGCTGTACGCGCATCGCCACAACGTCGTCAATCGCAGCCTGGCACTGGTGCTGACCGCATTGTTTCTCTATATCCCGGCCAACTTCCTGCCGATCATGCAACTGCACCTGCTCGGGCAAACCTCCGACGACACGGTATGGAGCGGCGTGCTGGGTCTGTACAACTCGCAAATGCGCGGTATCGCCGTGGTGGTGTTCCTGTGCAGCATGGCCATTCCCTTGCTCAAGTTGCTGTGCCAGCTGCTGGTCCTGCTGAGCATCCGCCTGAACATCGGCCGCAGTCATGGCCTGTTGTTCTATCGCATCTATCATCACCTGCGGGAGTGGGGGATGCTCGAGGTGTACTTCATGGGAGTGCTGGTCGCGATCGTCAAGCTGGTCGACCTGGCGCAGCTGACCGTCGGGCTCGGCCTGTTCTGCTTCATCAGCCTGCTGCTGGTTCAGGTCTGGCTGGAGGTAGTGATGTCGCCGCACCAGATCTGGGTTGCGCTCTCCGGGGAGGATACCCATGCGGGCGATTGATGCCGGTATCCTGGTCTGCAACGAATGCCATGAACTCAACCGCAAGGAGCCCGGCAGCGATTCGCAGACCTGCACCCGCTGTGGCGCGATCGTGCATGCCCGTCGCCCCAACAGCATCGTGCGCACCTGGGCATTGCTGGTCACTGCGATGATCCTGTATATCCCGGCCAACCTGCTGCCGATCATGACCGTGAGCACCCTGGGCAAGGGCAGCCCCGACACCATCATGTCCGGGGTCATCACCTTGATGAAGCATGGCATGCTGCCCATCGCTGCGGTGGTGTTCATTGCCAGTATCCTGGTGCCGACCTTCAAGCTGGTGGGGATCGGCCTGCTCCTGTACTCGGTGCAGCGTCACCAGCCGCTTTCGGCCCGGCAACGGATCCTGATGTACCGCTTCATCGAATTCATCGGCCGCTGGTCGATGCTCGACATCTTCGTCATCGCCATTCTGGTGGCAGTGGTGAATTTCGGGCGCATCGCCAGTGTCGAAGCCAACCTGGGCGCCATCGCCTTTGCCAGTGTGGTGATCCTGACGATGCTTGCCGCTTTAACTTTCGATCCCCGACTGATCTGGGATAACACGGAGTCGGACGACGACCATGAGTGACTTGCCAACGGCCAAAACACGCCCAGCCTCGAACTGGTCGGCCATCTGGATTCTGCCGCTGATTGCCCTGATGATCGGCGGCTGGCTTGCCTGGCAGGCCTATCGCGATGCCGGCGTGGAAATCCAGGTACGCTTCGAGACCGGCGAGGGCATCGTCGCCAACAAGACCGAGGTGATCTACAAGGGCATGTCGGTGGGCAAGGTCACCGCCCTGAAGCTCGATGCCGAAGGCAGCAACACCGGGGTCATCGCCACCATCGAGATGAACAAGACGGCCGAGGCGCACATGAACACCGGCACGCGCTTCTGGCTGGTCAAGCCGAGCGTCAGCCTGGCGGGCATTTCCGGCCTGGAGACCTTGGTCTCGGGTAACTACATCGCGGTCGATCCGGGGCAGGGCGAGCCTACCCGGCGCTTCACCGCCCTGGCCGAGGCGCCGCCGCTGTCCGACAAGGAGCCGGGCCTGCACCTGACGCTCAAGGCCGAGCGGCTGGGCTCGCTGAACCGTGAGAGCCCGGTGTTCTACAAGCAGATCCAGGTGGGCAAGGTGAAAAGCTATCGCTTGTCCGACGATCACGGCACGGTGGAGATCAAGCTGTTCATCGAGCCCGAGTATGCGGGCCTGGTGCGCAAGCACACGCGTTTCTGGAATGCCAGCGGCATCAGCATCGATGCCAACCTGTCGGGTGTAAAGGTGCGCAGCGAGTCGCTGTCGAGCATCGTGGCCGGGGGGATCGCCTTCGCCACGCCGGAGCATCGCAAGGACAGCCCGCCTACCGACCCGAACCTGCCCTTCCGCCTGTATGAGGATTTCGAGGCGGCCCAGGCCGGTATCCGCATCAAGGTGCACCTGACCGACTATGAAGGCCTGCAGGCCGGGCGCACGCCGGTGATGTACAAGGGCATCCAGGTCGGTTCGATGAAGACGCTGAAGATCGACGACGACCTCAGTGGCGCCATGGCCGAGCTGACCCTCGATCCGCTCGCCGAGGACTATCTGGTGGATGGCACCCAGTTCTGGGTGGTCAAGCCGTCCATTTCCCTGGCCGGCATCACCGGCCTCGAGGCATTGGTGAAGGGTAACTACATTGCCATACGTCCGGGGGAGAAGGGCGCGCGACCGCAGCGTGAGTTCGAGGCGCGGGCCAAGGCGCCGCCACTCGACCTCAAGGCTCCGGGCCTGCACCTGGTGCTGTTCGCCGATGCCCTCGGTTCGCTCGAAGTCGGCAGCCCGGTCACCTATCGTCAGGTCAAGGTCGGTAGCGTGCAGAGCTATCAGTTTGCCCGCAACAGCAAGCGCATCCTGATTGGCGTGCATATCGAGAAAGAGTACGCGAGCCTGGTCAATGGCTCGACGCGTTTCTGGAATGCCAGCGGCATCACCCTCACCGGTGGCCTGTCAGGCATCAAGATCAAGAGCGAGTCGCTGCAGACCTTGATGGCTGGCGGCATTGCCTTCGATACGCCGCAGCAGAACGTGCCGCTCAAACGGCATATCCCGCGCTTCCGCCTGCTGGAGAACGAAGAGGCGGCCAATCGCGCCGGTGCCCTGGTGACCATTCGCGTCGAGCGTGCCGATGGTATCAAGCCCGGGACGCCGATCCGTTTCCGTGGCCTGGATGTGGGCAGCATCGAAAGTGTCGACCTGACCGCCGACCTGCAGGCAGTCCTGCTGCGCGCGCGGATCACCGATGCCGCCGACCGCATCGCCCGTGTAGGCACCCAGTTCTGGGTGGTCAAGCCGGCGCTCGGGCTGCTGCGCACCGAAAATCTCGACACCCTGATCGGTGGCCAGTACCTGGAGGTGCAGCCTGCGCTGAAGAACCAGGGGCCACAACGGGACTTCATCGCCTTGCCCGCTGCGCCGGAAGTGGTCGGCCAGGAGGTGGGCCTGCCGCTGACCCTCAGCGCCGCGCGGCGTGGCTCGATCAAGCCGGGCGTGCCGGTCACCTACCGTGAGGTGCAGGTCGGCAAGGTCACCGGTTACGAGCTGGGTCAGAGTGCCGACAGGGTGCTGATCCACATCCTCATCGAGCCACGCTATGCGGCCCTGGTGCGCGGAGGCAGTCGATTCTGGAACAGCAGCGGCTTCGGCTTCGACTGGGGGCTGTTCAAGGGTGCGACGGTGCACACCGAGTCTCTGGAAACCCTGGTCGACGGAGGGATCGCCTTCGCCACGCCGGACGGCGAGCAGATGGGCAACCCGGCGCGACCGCAACAGACCTTCGCGCTGTTCGACAAGCCGGAGGACGGCTGGCTGCAGTGGGCGCCGAAGATCCCGCTGGGCAAGTGACAGCAAGGCCGGGCCGCCTGATGCGGCCCGGCTTTACCCATGTTGGGGAAGGTGGGTCTACCCGAATTGCAGGCAACAAAAAACCGACCCTGGGGTCGGTTTTTGTTCAAGCGCGTCGCTTAGGCAGCTGCAGCTTCTTTCAGCGCCTTGATGTGGCCATTCAGACGGCCTTTGTGGCGAGCAGCCTTGTTCTTGTGGATGATGCCCTTGTCGGCCATACGGTCGATTACAGGCACAGCCAGAGTGTAGGCAGCTTGCGCTTTTTCGGCGTCTTTAGCGTCGATGGCCTTGACTACGTTCTTGATGTAGGTACGGACCATGGAACGCAGGCTGGCGTTGTGGCTGCGACGCTTCTCAGCCTGTTTTGCACGTTTCTTGGCGGAAGGTGTGTTGGCCACCGTCGAGCTCCTCGAAAGACTTTTGGGTAAATAGCAAACAAATAAGGCCGCGAATCATGCCGATGAGTCGGACGGATGTCAAGGCCAGTTGCAAGGATCTGCCGAGTGGCATGTGTGCGCGGAAGGAGAGATTCCTTTCTACGCAACGACCTGTAAACTCGGGAGTTTTTGGCACCCCTGCAAAGAAGCGGGATTATCGCACACTCGGGCGCAATCTGGCAGCGCTCTCAAGTCCCAGGCGTAAAACTTTTCGATGAACCTGCTCAAATCCCTTGCCGCGGTCAGTTCTATCACCATGATTTCACGGGTGCTGGGCTTCGTACGCGACACCATCCTGGCGCGGGTCTTTGGCGCCGGCATCGCCACCGACGCCTTCTTCATCGCCTTCAAGCTGCCCAACCTGCTCCGGCGCATCTTTGCCGAAGGTGCGTTTTCCCAGGCGTTCGTGCCCATTCTTGCCGAATACAAGACCCAACAGGGCGAGGAGGCGACACGCACCTTCATCGCCTATGTCAGCGGCCTGCTGACCCTGGTGCTGGCCCTGGTCACCGCCCTGGGCATACTGGCCGCGCCCTGGGTGGTGTGGGTGACGGCGCCCGGTTTCGTCGACAGTGCCGAGAAGTACGAGCTGACCACTGCCCTGCTGCGGGTGACCTTTCCTTATATATTGCTGATCTCCCTGTCTTCTCTGGTGGGGGCGATCCTCAACACCTGGAACCGCTTCACGGTTCCGGCGTTCACGCCAACCCTGCTGAACGTGGCGATGATCGGCTTCGCGGTGTTTCTGACCCCCTATTTCGACCCGCCGATCATGGCCCTGGCCTGGGGCGTGCTGGCCGGCGGCCTGGCGCAACTGCTCTACCAGCTGCCAGCGCTGAAGAAGATCGGCATGCTCGTGCTGCCACGCCTGAACCTGCGCGACACCGGGGTGTGGCGTGTGCTCAAGCAGATGCTGCCGGCGATTCTCGGGGTGTCGGTGAGCCAGATTTCGCTGATCATCAACACCATCTTCGCCTCCTTCCTGGTGGCCGGCTCGGTTTCCTGGATGTACTACGCCGACCGCCTGATGGAGCTGCCTTCCGGCGTGCTGGGCGTGGCGCTGGGCACCATCCTGCTGCCGACCCTGGCCAAGACCTACGCCAACAAGGACCGTGAGGAGTATTCGCGGATCCTCGACTGGGGCCTGCGCCTGTGCTTCCTGCTGGTGTTGCCCTGCACCCTGGCCCTGGCGATCCTCGCCGAGCCGCTGACCGTGGCGCTGTTCCAGTACGGCAAGTTCACCGCCACCGATGCCGCGATGACCCAGCGCGCACTGATCGCCTATTCGGTCGGCCTGCTGGCTATCATCCTGGTCAAGGTGCTGGCGCCGGGCTTCTATGCCCAGCAGAACATTCGCACTCCGGTGAAAATCGCCATCTTCACCCTGGTCTGCACCCAGCTGTTCAACCTCGTGCTGATCGGCCCGCTGCAGCATGCCGGGCTGGCCCTCGCCATCAGCCTGGGCGCCTGTCTCAACGCCGGCCTGCTGTTCTGGAAGCTGCGCAGCCATCGGATGTTCCAGCCCCAGGCCGGCTGGACGGTATTTTTGCTCAAGCTGGTTCTGGCGGTGGCGCTGATGTCCGGGGTGCTGCTGCTGGGCATGCATTTCATGCCGCCCTGGGCACAGGGCGGCATGCTCGAGCGTTTCCTGCGTCTGGGCGCACTGATCGGCGCGGGCGTGGTGACTTACTTCGGTTGCCTGCTGCTGTGTGGTTTCCGGCCCCGGCATTTTGCCCGCAAGGCGCTGCACTAGGGCGCACAGAGGGTCAGGCGTCGGTTTTTCGCATTCCACGACCCACAGTGGCGCTGCTGCCTGTCACCAGCGCCCGGGTGTGGTTATAATCGACCACTTTATGAGCAAGAAGCGCGTTATGCAGCTGGTTCGAGGTCTTCACAACCTGCGCCCCGAGCACCGGGGCTGTGTCGCCACCATTGGCAACTTCGACGGGGTTCACCGTGGCCACCAGGCAATCCTGGCGCGCCTGCGCGAGCGCGCCCTGGCGCTGGGCCTGCCCACCTGCGTGGTGGTGTTCGAGCCGCAGCCGCGCGAGTACTTCGCCCCGGAAACCGCGCCGGCACGCCTGGCACGCCTGCGCGACAAGGTCGAGTTGCTGGCCGCCGAAGGCATCGATCGCGTCCTGTGCCTGGCCTTCAACCAGCGCCTGAGCAAGCTCAGCGCCGAGCAGTTCGTCAAGGCGGTGCTGGTCGACGGCCTGGGTGTGCGCCATCTGGAAGTGGGTGACGATTTCCGCTTCGGCTGCGATCGCCTGGGCGATTTCGCGTTCCTGGTCCAGGCCGGCGAGCAGTACGGTTTTACCGTCGAAGCCGCCAACACCGTGATCCAGGATGGCCTGCGCGTGAGCAGCACCGAGGTGCGCAAGGCGCTGGCCGAAGCCGATTTCAAGCTGGCCGAGCATCTGCTGGGTCGGCCCTACAGCATCACCGGGCGCGTGCTGCACGGCCAGAAACTGGCCCGTCAGCTCGGCACGCCCACCGCCAACATCCAGCTCAAGCGCCGCCGCGTGCCGCTGTCAGGGGTCTACCTGACCAGCATCGAGATCGACGGCAAGCCGTGGCCGGGTGTCGGCAACATCGGGGTGCGTCCCACCGTCAAGGGTGATGGACGCCCCCACCTGGAAATCCACCTCCTGGACTATGCCGGCGACCTCTACGGCCGGCGTCTGACGGTGGAATTCCACGAAAAGCTGCGCGAGGAGCAGCGATTCGCCTCCCTGGAGGCGCTGAAGTCGGCGATCGACGCGGACATCGCCGCCGCACGTGCCCACTGGCACGCTCAACCGCTAACCAAGAGCCTGAAATGACCGACTACAAAGCCACGCTTAACCTTCCGGACACCGCCTTCCCCATGAAGGCCGGCCTGCCTCAGCGCGAACCGCAGATCCTGCAGCGCTGGGACAGCATTGGCCTGTACCGGAAGTTGCGCGAGATTGGCAAGGATCGTCCCAAGTTCGTCCTGCACGACGGCCCGCCCTATGCCAACGGCAAGATCCACATCGGTCATGCGCTGAACAAGATCCTCAAGGACATGATCGTCCGCTCCAAGACCCTGTCGGGCTTCGACGCGCCGTACGTGCCGGGCTGGGACTGCCACGGCCTGCCGATCGAGCACAAGGTCGAGGTCACCCACGGCAAGCACCTGAGCGCCGACCAGACCCGCGAGCTGTGCCGTGCGTATGCCGCCGAGCAGATCGAAGGGCAGAAGACCGAGTTCATCCGCCTGGGTGTGCTGGGTGACTGGGACAACCCCTACAAGACCATGGACTTCGCCAACGAAGCCGGCGAGATCCGCGCCTTGGCCGAGATGGTCAAGCAGGGCTTCGTGTTCAAGGGCCTCAAGCCTGTGAACTGGTGTTTCGATTGCGGTTCGGCCCTGGCCGAGGCCGAGGTCGAATACGCCGACAAGAAATCCCAGACCATCGACGTGGCCTTCCCGGTCGCCGACTCGGAGAAACTGGCCGCCGCCTTCGGCCTGGCCTCGCTGGCCAAGCCTGCGGCCATCGTGATCTGGACCACCACCCCGTGGACCATCCCGGCCAACCAGGCGCTGAACATCCACCCGGATTTCAACTATGCCCTGGTCGATACCGGCGAGCGTCTGCTGGTGCTGGCCGAGGAACTGGTCGAAGCGTGCCTCAAGCGCTACGCGCTGCAAGGTTCGGTAGTGGCCACCGCGCCGGGCAAGGCGCTGGAACTGATCAACTTCCGCCACCCGTTCTACGAGCGCCTGTCGCCCATCTACCTGGCCGAGTACGTCGAGCTGGGTGCCGGTACCGGCGTGGTCCACTCCGCACCGGCCTACGGTGAGGACGACTTCGTCACCTGCAAGCGCTACGGCATGGTCAACGACGACATCCTCACGCCCGTGCAGAGCAACGGGGTGTATGCACCGTCGCTGGAGTTCTTCGGTGGCCAGTTCATCTGGAAGGCCAACCCGGCCATCGTCGAGAAACTGCAGGAAGTCGGTGCGCTGCTGCACACCGAAACCATCAGCCACAGCTACATGCACTGCTGGCGCCACAAGACCCCGCTGATCTACCGCGCCACCGCGCAGTGGTTCGTGGGCATGGACAAGCAGCCCAACAGCGGCGAAAACCTGCGTGAGCGTGCGCTCAAGGCCATCGAGGACACCAAGTTCGTGCCGTCCTGGGGTCAGGCGCGCCTGCACGCGATGATCGCCAACCGTCCCGACTGGTGCATCTCGCGCCAGCGCAACTGGGGCGTACCGATCCCGTTCTTCCTCGACAAGCAGACCGGCGAGCTGCACCCGCGCACCGTGGAGCTGATGGAAGAAGTGGCCAAGCGCGTCGAGAAGCAGGGCATCGAGGCCTGGTTCAAGCTCGACGCCAAGGAACTGCTGGGTGACGAGGCCGGGCAGTACGACAAGATCGCCGACACCCTCGACGTCTGGTTCGACTCCGGCACCACCCATTGGCACGTGCTGCGTGGCTCGCACAACATCGGCCATGCCACCGGCCCGCGCGCCGACCTCTACCTGGAGGGCTCCGACCAGCACCGCGGCTGGTTCCACTCCTCGTTGTTGACCGGTTGCGCCATCGACGGCCACGCGCCGTACCGCGAGCTGCTGACCCACGGCTTCACCGTGGACGAGAACGGCCGCAAGATGTCCAAGTCGCTGGGCAACACCATCGAACCGGAGAAGGTCAACAACACCCTGGGCGCCGACATCCTGCGCCTGTGGGTAGCCGCTACCGACTATTCCGGCGAGATGGCCGTGTCCGAACAGATCCTGCAGCGCAGCGCCGACGCCTACCGGCGTATCCGCAACACCGCGCGCTTCCTGCTCTCCAACCTGTCCGGCTTCGACCCGGCCCGCGACCTGCTGCCGGCCGAGGACATGCTGGCGCTGGACCGCTGGGCGGTCGACCGCACCCTGCTGCTGCAGCGCGAGCTGGAAGAGAACTACGCCGAGTACCGGTTCTGGAACGTCTACTCCAAGGTGCACAACTTCTGCGTCCAGGAGCTGGGTGGCTTCTATCTCGACATCATCAAGGACCGCCAGTACACCACCGGCGCCAACAGTGTCGCGCGCCGCTCCTGCCAGACCGCGCTGTACCACATCAGCGAGGCACTGGTGCGCTGGATCGCGCCGATCCTGGCGTTCACCGCCGACGAGATCTGGCAGTACCTGCCGGGCGAGCGCAACGAGTCGGTGATGCTCAACGAGTGGTACCAGGGCCTGGCCGAGCTGCCGGCAGACAGCGAGCTGGATCGCGCCTACTGGGACCGCATCATGGCGGTCAAGGCGGCGGTCAACAAGGAGCTGGAGAACCAGCGCGTGGCCAAGGTCATCGGTGGCAACCTGCAGGCCGAAGTCACCCTGTTCGCCGAGGAAGGCCTGAGCGCCGACCTGGCCAAGCTGGGCGACGAGCTGCGCTTCGTGCTGATCACCTCCGCTGCGAGCGTAGTGCCGTTCGTCCAGGCGCCGGCCGAGGTGGTGACAACCGAAGTCGAAGGCCTCAAGCTGAAAGTGGTCAAGTCCGGTCACACCAAGTGCGGCCGTTGCTGGCACTTCCGCGCCGACGTCGGCAGCCATCCGGAGCACCCGGAGATCTGCGGTCGTTGTGTCGACAACATCAGCGGCAACGGTGAGGTGCGCCACTATGCCTAATCCTGCAGCGGGGCGCTTCGGGCGCCTTGCCTGGCTCTGGCTGAGCCTGGTGGTGCTGGTCCTGGACCAGGCCACCAAGCTGTATTTCGACAACGCCCTGACCATGTACCAGCAGATCGTGGTCATCCCCGACTACTTCAGCTGGACCCTGGCCTACAACACCGGCGCAGCGTTCAGCTTCCTGGCCGACAGCTCCGGCTGGCAGCGCTGGCTGTTCGCCCTGATCGCCGTGGTGGTCAGTGCCGTGCTGGTAGTCTGGCTCAAGCGCCTGGGGCGCAACGAGACCTGGCTGGCGGTCGCGCTGGCGCTGGTGCTGGGCGGTGCGATCGGCAACCTGTGGGATCGCGTCGTGCTGGGCCACGTGGTCGACTTCATCCTCGTCCACTGGCGCAACACCCATTATTTCCCGGCCTTCAACCTGGCCGACAGCGCCATCACCGTCGGTGCGGTGATGCTGGCGCTGGACATGTTCAAGAGCAGGAAGTCCGAGGAAGCCGTCCATGACTGAGACCCGTATCGGCCAGAACACCGAAGTCACCTTGCACTTCGCGCTGCACCTGGATAACGGCGATACCGTCGACAGCACCTTCGACAAGGCGCCGGCCACGTTCAAGGTCGGCGACGGCAACCTGCTGCCAGGCTTCGAGAACGCGCTGTTCGGGTTCAAGGCCGGTGACGAGCGCCGGTTGAGCATTGCGCCGGAGAACGCCTTCGGCCAGCCCAACCCGCAGAACGTACAGGTGATGCCGCGTTCCCAGTTCGACGGCATGGAGCTGTCCGAAGGCTTGCTGGTGATCTTCAACGATGCCGCCAACACCGAGCTTCCGGGCGTGGTGAAAGCTTTCGATGAGCACCAGGTGACTATCGACTTCAACCATCCACTGGCTGGCAAGACCCTGAGTTTCGAGGTCAAGATCCTCGACGTGAAGGCGCTGTGAGCCTGGAGCCGAGCATGCAAATCAAACTCGCCAACCCCCGTGGCTTCTGTGCCGGGGTCGACCGGGCGATCGAAATCGTCAACCGCGCCCTGGAAGTCTTCGGTCCACCGATCTATGTGCGTCACGAAGTGGTGCACAACAAGTTCGTCGTCGAAGACCTGCGCAACCGCGGCGCGGTGTTCGTCGAGGAGCTGGACCAGGTTCCGGACGATGTCATCGTCATCTTCAGCGCCCATGGCGTTTCCCAGGCCGTACGCCAGGAAGCGGCCGGTCGTGGCCTGAAGGTATTCGATGCCACCTGCCCGCTGGTGACGAAGGTGCACATCGAGGTGGCCAAGTACAGCCGCGATGGCCGTGAGTGCATTCTCATCGGTCACGCCGGACACCCGGAAGTCGAGGGCACCATGGGTCAGTACGATGCCAGCAACGGTGGCGCCATCTACCTCGTCGAGGACGAGAAGGATGTCGCCACCCTGCAGGTGCGCGACCCGGAGCACCTGGCCTTCGTCACCCAGACCACGCTGTCGATGGATGACACCAGCCGGGTCATCGATGCCTTGCGCGCACGCTTCCCGAACATCGGCGGCCCGCGCAAGGACGATATCTGCTACGCCACCCAGAACCGCCAGGATGCCGTCAAGCAACTGGCCGACGAGTGTGACGTGGTGCTGGTGGTCGGCAGCCCCAACAGCTCGAACTCCAACCGCCTGCGTGAGCTGGCCGAGCGCATGAGCACCCCGGCCTACCTGATCGATGGCGCCGAAGACCTGCAGCGTGCATGGTTCGACGGCGTTCAGCGTATCGGCATCACTGCCGGCGCTTCGGCCCCCGAGGTGCTGGTGCGAGGCGTGATCGAGCAGCTCAGGGCCTGGGGCGCCAGCGGCGCCGAAGAGCTCGATGGTCGCGAGGAGAACATCACCTTCTCCATGCCCAAGGAGCTGCGGGTCCGCTCGCTGATCTGATCAGGGTTCTGCGCAGCGCGGCGCTTCGCTCGCCTCGCTGCGCAGGCTGACTCGTCCGCTGGGCGCCAGCACTACGCGATGCGCACTGAAACCTTGCGCACGCTGGCAAAGCTGCAAGGTGCCACCCAGCAGCGCGCCGTTGCCCTGCACGGGCACCCCCAGGCCGCTGAACTTCACTTCCTCCAGGTTGGCGACGATCTTCACGCGTCGGGCCAGCCTCTGCTCGCGCAGCACCTGTTGCGTGGCGTGCAGTACCGTTCGCCAACCACGCCCCCAGTCATCCTCCAGAGGTTGCACCCACACTGCCTGGTTCTGCAGCAACGCGTGGCTGCGCGCGCTGCGCAGGGCCTGTGCCAGGTCCCGGGCGGCTGTAGCCTGGTGCAGGTCTTCGGTCAGCTTGGCGTAGGCCGGTGCGCCGAGCTGGGTCAGAAACGCGAGTATGGCCAGCACACTCATCATTTGTATCAGTGTTACTCCCTGTTGCCGCATCGTGCATTCCTCCCTGGAACTGCTTCTCTGTAGCTTCGAGGTTCGGGACCAGGAGGTCCAGTCGGGCAAGCCAGTCACAATCGGCGGGAAAATTCGCAGGAGGCGAACATGAGGCTCAGGGAGCAGGGCATGACCTTGCTGGAGGTGGTGTTGTCGGTGCTGGTGCTGTCGTTCGGGCTGTTCGCCTCGGCTGCGGTGCAGATGCGTGCGCTGCAGGCTGGCGAAGGTGCCCGCCGCGATGCCCAGGGCGTGCATCGGGTCCAGGCGTTGCTTGAGCAGGCGAGATCGGCGGGCACGCTCGATGCCGATGCGCTGCAGGTGTGGCAAGCGCAGGTCAGGTCGCTGCTTGGCGCGTCTGCCGAAGGGCAGGCCAGCGCTGCCGGGAGCTGGCTGCAGGTAGAGCTGCGTTGGCACGATGCGCGCGATACCGAGGCGCAGTTCATCGCGCTGCAGGGCAGGGTGCTGCCCTGATGGCCCGGCAGCGCGGTGTTGCGGTGCTCGAAGCCTTGCTGGCACTCACCCTGGGCTTGATGCTGCTGGCCGCGGCGGGGCAGGTGCTGGTGTCGGCCCAGCAGGCCTGGCGTGTGCAGGGCGCGTTGGCGCGTATGCAGGAGGACGCGATGCTGGTGCTGCAGCGCCTGGCACAGGATATTCGCATGACCGGCAGTTTCGGTTGCCTGTCGGTGGACAGCATCGAGTTCGTCGATGTTTCCGCCATGCCCCACGTTGCACTGCCATTGCAGATCACCCGTTCCGCCGATGGTAGCCTGGCCAGTCTCGAGTTGCTGACGGCCGAACTGCCTGGCTCGGTCGGGCCACCGGACTGGACGCTGCTCACCGATTGCCTGACGTGGGCGCAGGTGCACGAGAGGCGACGCGAGGGTGACGCGGCGACCCTGGCCATTGCCTTGCGTCGCCAGGTTTATCGGCTGCAGGGCAGCAGCCTGATGCTCAGCAGTGGTGGCCTGAACGCAGCGCTCATCGACAACGTGCGGGACTTTCGCATAACACGTGTCGATGGCTCGCAGGGCGAGCGCCTTGATCTGCACCTGACCCTTGCCGACCCCCGGCACCAGGTCGAACGGGAGTTCGCCTTGAGCGTCGCCCTGCGCAACCGGTTGCCTGCGTCATGAATGGCCAGCGCGGGATGGTCCTGCTGCTGGCCCTGGTGTTGAGCCTGCTGCTTGGCCTGTTCTCCACCTCGGCCATGCGCGATGCGCTGCTGCAGTCGGCACTGGCCGGTAGCGCACGGGCAGCGGCAAGCGCTCTGGAGGAGGCCGAGGCGAGCCTGCTGTCCGGTGTCGACCAGCTTGTTCTGCTCGAGCCGCCGCCTTGTCAGTGGTGCCTGCCCCCTGGCAACCCTCACGATCTCGTGGACGACGCAGGCGCATGGCAGGCAGTTGGGCACGGCTTTTTCCTGTTGCAGCAACTGGGTGTCAGCACCCGCGCGGCGCACCTGCCAGACGGGACGCGGGTGACGCTGTTCCGCATCACGGCCGTGAGCCGCCAGGTTCGCGCGCGCCAGGCGCTGGAGGCGATCTACGCCGTCGAGGTCGGGCAGGCGCCTCGGCGTATCGCCTGGCGCCAGCGATTCAGGGAGTCTTGAGATGCAGCGAGGCCTCAGCCTGATGGAGTTGTTGATTGTCGTGGCCGTCACCGGCATTCTGGCGGGCATTGCCTACCCCGGTTACAGCGACCAGCTTCGACGTGCGGCGCGCAGCGAAGTGGTCGGCCTGCTCCACGATGTGGCCCAGCGCCTGGAATACCATCATGCCCGCACCGGCCAGTACGCCGACAGCGACCAGTTGCAGACGCCGCTGCCCGATGGCAGCCGTTTCTACCGGCTGCACGCCTGGCGTGAAGACGACCGCTATCGCCTGCTGGCCGAGCGCCTGCCCCAAGGCTTGATGGCGAGTGACCGCTGTGGCGATTACCAGCTCGACCAGGCCGGTATCCGCGCAAACCTGGACGCGCTGGACGGGGCGGATTGTTGGTGAGCGTTTTTACTTCAGGTGTTGGATCGACAGATGAGCAAGCACGTAGTGATTGTCGGCGGTGGTGTGATCGGCCTGCTGACTGCGTTCAACCTGGCGGCAAAGGTCGACCGGGTGGTGGTGTGCGACCAGGCGGAGGTCGGCCGTGAGTCGTCCTGGGCCGGAGGCGGTATCGTCTCGCCGTTGTATCCCTGGCGGTACAACTCGGCAGTGACGGCCCTGGCGCACTGGTCGCAGGATTTCTATCCACAGCTGGGCGAGCGCTTGTTCGCCAGCACTGGTATCGATCCTGAAGTCCATACCACCGGGCTGTACTGGCTCGACCTCGACGACGAGGCCCAGGCCCTGGCCTGGGCGCAGCGCGAACAGCGCCCGTTGAGCGCGGTGGATATCTCGGCAGCCTACGATGCGGTGCCTGTGCTCGGCCCTGGCTACCGGCATGCCATCTACATGGCCGGCGTGGCCAACGTGCGTAATCCGCGCCTGGTGAAGGCACTGAAAGCGGCCTTGCAGGCGCTGCCCAACGTCAGCCTGCGCGAACACTGCCAGATCACCGGCTTCGCCCGGGACGGCGGGCGAGTCACCGGTGTGCTGACCAACGAAGGTGTGCTGGCGGCAGACGAAGTGGTGCTCAGCGCCGGCGCCTGGAGTGGTGATCTGCTGCGCACACTGGGGCTGACGCTGCCGGTGGAGCCGGTGAAAGGGCAGATGATCCTGTTCAAGTGCGATGCCGACTTCCTGCCGAGCATGGTCCTGGCCAAGGGGCGCTATGCGATCCCGCGGCGTGACGGGCATATCCTGGTGGGCAGCACGCTGGAGCACGAAGGCTACGACAAGACCCCGACCGAGGTGGCGCTGCAAAGCCTGCGGGCCTCGGCCATCGAGCTGTTGCCGCAACTGAAGGATGCGCCGGTGGTGGCGCATTGGGCCGGCCTGCGGCCAGGCTCGCCCGAAGGTATCCCCTACATCGGGCCCGTGCCCGGACATGCCGGGTTGTGGCTCAACTGCGGGCATTACCGCAACGGCCTGGTGCTGGCGCCTGCTTCGTGCCAGCTGTTCACCGACCTGCTGACCGGGGCCGAGCCGATCATCGATCCTGCACCCTACGCCCCGGCAGGCCGCCTGAGCTGAAACGCCGCAGCGGCCTTTCGCGAAAAGGCCGCTGCACAGTCCGCTCAGGCTACGTTCGGCGCCTGCAGATGCCGGCTTGGATAGTGCTGTTCGTACACCTTGCACACCCTGAGCACCTGCTCGTCGGCAAAGCGCGCGCCCACCACCTGCAGCCCCACCGGCAACCCCTCGCGAGTGAAGCCGCAGGGAACCGAGGCCGCAGGCTGCTGGGTCAGGTTGAACGGGTAGCTGAAGGGTGTCCACTCCATCCACTGCGTCATCCCCGACCCTGGCGGGACGTTGTGTCCGGCCTCGAACGCGGCCAGCGGCAGCATCGGTGACAACAGCACGTCATGGCGCTGATGGAAGGCGTTCATCTTCGCGATCAGCTCGGCGCGGGCCTCCAGCGCGCGGGTGTAGTCGCCCAGGCTGATGCCGGCGCCCTGCTCGGCGATCCGACGCAGGCCCGGATCCAGCAGTTCCACTTGCGTCGCGTCCAGCCCACTGGCCAGTCGTGCCGCGCCTGCGAACCACAGGGTATTGAACGTCTCGAGCGGATCGGCGAAGCCTGGATCGACTTCCTCCACCGCTGCCCCCAGGCGCGCCAGGCGTTGCACGGCCTGCGCGACCAGGGCCTGGATCTGCGGGTCGACCTTGATGTAGCCGAAGTCGGCACTGTAGGCGATGCGCAGCCCGCGCAGGTCTGGCGTGGCATCCAGCCAGGGCGACTGGCGCGGGGCGCCGGCCAGGCCGTCGCGCGGATCAGGCCGGGCCACGCAGTCGAGCATCAGTACCGCGTCGTCCACCGTGCGGGTCATCGGCCCCAGGTGCGACAGCACGGTCATGGCACTGGCCGGCCACTGGGGGACGTAACCGAAGGTCGGCTTGATGCCGAAGGTGCCGGTGAAGGCGCAGGGAATGCGGATCGAGCCGCCGGCATCGCTGCCCTGGTGCAGCACACCGAGGTTGAGCGCTGCCGCCGCCGCGGCGCCGCCGGACGAGCCGCCTGTGGTCAGGCGGGTATCCCAGGGGTTGCGGGTGATGCCGTAGAGCGGGTTGTCGGTGACGCCTTTCCAGCCGAATTCCGGCGTGGTGGTCTTGCCCACCAGCACGGCGCCGGCCTCGCGCATGAAGGCACTGAAGGGCGCATCGACCTCCCAGGGGCCAGCGCCTGAGGTGGTACGCGAGCCTTTGCGGGTCGGCATGCCACGGGTCAGGGTCAGGTCCTTGATCGACGCGGGCAGACCGTCCAGGCGCCCGCACGGCTCGCCCCGCTGCCAGCGGCGTTCGCTGGCGCGGGCAGCGGCGCGTGCGCCTTCGCCGTCGACGTGACAGTAGGCGTTGACGGCCGGGTTGTGCAGGTCGATGCGCGCCAGCACGTCGTCGACCACTTCGAGCGGCGACAACTGGCGGCGGCGGTACAGTTCGAGCAGCTCGGTGGCGCTGAATTCACCGATGGCGGTCTTGCCGGTCATCTCAGAGGCCTCCCTGGTTGGCGGCCTGGAACATGGCGCGCAACAGCACGTCGCAGCCGTCCGCCAGGTCCTGTGGCGCGGCGTTCTCGATCTCGTTGTGGCTGATGCCGCCCTCGCACGGTACGAAGATCATCCCGGCCGGGCCGAGCTCGGCGAGGAAGATCGCGTCGTGGCCGGCACCACTGACGATGTCCATGTGGCTCAGGCCCAGCTCGCGTGCGCCCTGGCGTACGGCGTCGACGCACTGCTCGGCGAAGTACAGCGGCGGGAAGTCGGCAGTGGGGGTGAGCTCGAAACGCAGGCCGTGATGGGTTGCACTGGCTTCGATCACCTCACGCACCTCGGCGACCATCGCGTCCAGGTGGGCCGGGTCGAGGTGGCGCAGGTCGAGGGTCATCTGCACCTGGCCGGGAATCACGTTGCGCGAACCGGGGTGCACGTTCAGGCAGCCGACGGTGCCACAGGCATGCGGCTGGTGGGCATGGGCCACGCGGTTGACCGCAGCGACCACCTCGGCAGCCCCAACCAGCGCATCCTTGCGCAGGTGCATCGGCGTCGGGCCGGCATGGGCTTCGACCCCGGTGAACACCAGGTCGAACCATTTCTGGCCCAGGCAGCCCTGCACCACACCGATGGTGGTGCGTTGGTCTTCCAGAACCGGCCCCTGCTCGATGTGCGCTTCGAAATAGGCGCCGACCGCATGCCCGGTGGGCACGCGCGGGCCGGCGTAGCCGATGCGCTGAAGCTCGGCGCCCACCGAAAGCCCCCGATCGTCGACCTTGTCCAGGGTTTCCTGCAGGCCGAACTTGCCGGCAAATACCCCCGATCCCATCATGCACGGGGGGAAGCGCGAACCCTCTTCGTTGGTCCACACCACCACTTCCAGGGGCGCTTCGGTCTGCAGGCCCAGGTCATTGAGGGTGCGCATCACCTCGAGCCCGGCCATGACCCCGTAACAGCCGTCGAACTTGCCACCGGTGGGCTGGGTGTCGATGTGGCTGCCGGTCATCACCGGCGCCAGGGACGGATTGCGTCCCGCACGGCGGGCGAAGATGTTGCCGATGGCGTCGACACTCACTGTGCAGCCGGCCTCTTCGCACCACTGCACGAACAGGTCACGGGCCTGGCGATCGAGGTCGGTCAGGGCCAGGCGACAGACGCCCCCCTTGGCCGTGGCGCCAAGCCGGGCCAGGTCCATCAGCGACTGCCAGAGGCGGTCGCGGTTGATCAGGGCGCCTTGGCCAAGCAGGTGTTGCGAGGGATCGATGCGGGTGTTCATGGGGCGTCTCTCCTGTAGCAAATAGGGCGGCTTGTTCGCGGGCTGCACGTGGCGACTCCCAGTGGGAGCTGGCTTGCCCGCGAAGAGGCCGATACAGAGCAAGGCCTGGAATCAGGCACTCAGGGCCAGGTAACGGTTCTTGATGCTCGGGTCGTCGCGAAACTGTGCAGCGGTGCCCTGATAGGCCACGCGGCCCTGTTCGAGCACGTAGTGGCGGTCGGCCAGGGCATCGCAGACCATCAGGTTCTGCTCCACCAGCAGGATCGACAGGCCTTCGTCCTTGATCCGCCGCAGGATCTTCACCAGTTCGTCGACGATCACCGGCGCCAAGCCTTCGGTCGGCTCGTCGAGAATCAGCAGCCGCGGGCCGTTGAGCAGGGCCCGGGCGATGGCCAGCATCTGCTGCTCGCCGCCCGACAGCGCGAAACCGCCGTTGCGCCGGCGCTCCTCCAGGCGCGGGAACATCGCGTAGATGTCACGCAACTGCCAGCGGCTCTCCTTGCGCACGGCGATCTTCAGGTTTTCCTCGACACTGAGCTGGCGGAAGATGCCGCGATGTTCCGGCACCAGGGCGATACCCCGGCGGGCGATATCGAAGATCTCGCGGCCGACCAGGGGCTGGCCGTCGAAGCTGATCTGGCCCTGGCGCGGACGGACGATGCCAAGGATGCTGCGCAGGGTGGTGGTCTTGCCGGCGCCGTTGCGCCCCAGCAGGGTCACCAGCTCACCCGCACCGACCTGCAGCGAGACGCCTTCGAGCACATGGCTCTTGTCGTAGTAGGAATGGATCGAGTCGACGTTGAGCATCAGGCGGCCTCTCCAAGGTAGGCGGTGCGCACGCGTTCGTCGTTGCGCACGAAGTCCGGGGTGCCCTCGACCAGGATCCGGCCGTGGCTCATGACGGTGATGCGTTGGCTGATCGACATGACGATGCTCATGTTGTGCTCGATCAGCAGCACGGTGTGGTCGCGGCCCAGGTCGCTGATCAGCTCGGTCATCAGCGGAATGTCGTCGATGCCCATGCCCGAAGTGGGTTCGTCGAGCATCAGCAGGGTGGGCCTGGCGCAGATCGACATGCCGACTTCCAGCACGCGCTGCTGGCCGTGGGACAGTTCGCCGGCGAGGGTCTCGGCGCGTCCTGTGAGTTTCAGGCGTTCGAGCACCTGGTCGGCGGTGTCCCAGTGGCTGCGCTTGTGCTCGACGCTGCGCCAGAAGTTCAGCGCACCCAGCCCGTCGCGGCCCTGGGCGGCCAGGCGCAGGTTCTCGCGCACCGAGAGGTTCTGGAACAGGCTGGTGAGCTGGAACGAGCGCGCCATGCCCAGGGCCACGCGGCCATGTGAGGGCTTGCGGACGATGTCGCGGCCGTTGAACAGGATGTTGCCGGCAGTGGCCTGGCGTTCGCCGGTCAGGCAGTGGAACAGGCTGGTCTTGCCGGCGCCGTTGGGGCCGATGACCGTGTGGATGGTGCCGGGGCGCACTTTCAGGTCGACGCCACCGACCGCACGGAAGGGACCGTAGGCCAGTTCCAGGTTGCGGGTTTCGAGCAGGAACTCGCTCATCACAAGGTCTCCTCCGTTTTGTTCGACAACCGGCGTCGCGGACGCAGGCGCTTGCCCAGCTCGGCCAGCCCGCCCCACAGGCCGCCCCGCATGAACACCACCACCAGGATCAGGATCAACCCGAGCAGCATCAGCCAGCGCGGCCACAGCTCCGACAACACATCGCCCAGCACCACGATGGCACCGGCCCCCAGCAGCGAGCCGAACAGCGAGCCGGTGCCACCGATGATGGTCATGATCAGGATGTTCTCGCTCATCATCAGGTCGATGTTCGACAGCGGCGCGAAGTGCAGCAGCATCGCGTAGAGCGCGCCGGCGATACCGGTGATGGCGCCGGACAGCATGAACACCAGGATCTTGAAATGCCGGGTGTCGTAGCCGATCGCTGCCGCGCGCGTCTCGTTCTCGCGGATCGCCAGCAGGGTGCTGCCAAAGGGCGAGCGGATCACTCGCAGGGCGAAGGCGAAGATCAGCAGGAACAGCAGCGCCACGAAGGCGTAGAAGTGCCGGGGATCGCCCAGGTCGACCAGCACGTGGCCGGCGACCTCGATGTTTGGCCGTGGCACGTCGAGCAGGCCGTTGTCGCCACCGGTCCAGCCGCTGAGGGTGTAGGCAAGGAAGTACGCCATCTGGCTGAAGGCCAGGGTCAGCATGACGAAATAGATGCCCTTGCGCCGAATGGCCAGCGCCCCCACCAGCAGGGCCAGCAACGCCCCGAACACGGCGGCGCCCAGCAGCGAGGCGAACAGCCCCCATTTCAGGTGGATCATCAGCAGCGCCGCGCCATAGGCGCCGACGCCGAAGAAGATGCCCTGGCCGAACGACAGCAGGCCGGTGTAGCCCAGCAGCAGGTTGCAGGCCAGCGCCGCCAGGGCAAAGATCAGGATCTCGGTCGCCAGGGTCGCCGAGGGCAGCACCAGCGGCAGCAGCACCAGGCTGGCGACCACCAGCGACAGCAGGACGGGCGTGCGCGGCCCGGCAGGTAATGGAGTCTTGTCGCTCATCGTCATGCTCTCCCGAACAGGCCATAGGGACGGACCAGGATCACCGCGGCCATGGCCCCGTAGATCATCAGGCTGGCGCCTTGTGGCCAGAGGCTGGTCATCATGCTTTGCACCACGCCGACCAGCAGTCCGCCGACCAGCGCGCCGCCGAACGAGCCCATGCCGCCGATCACCACCACCACGAAGGCGATGCCGAGGATCTCCGGGCCGACGAAGGGCTGTGCACCGCGCAACGGCGCGAACAGCACCCCGGCGACCCCGGCCAGGCCCACGCCGAGAGCGAAGGTCAGGGAGAACAGGCGGAAGATGTTGGTGCCCAGTAGCGACACGGTTTCAGTGCTCTCGCTGCCGGCACGGACCAGTGCGCCGAAACGGGTGCGCTCGAGCAGCAGCCACAGTGCCAGGCCGATCAGCGCGGCAAAGCCGATGAGGAACAGGCGGTAGTAGGGGTAGATGAACTCGCCAAGGATCATCACGCCGCGCAGCTCGGGCGGTACCGCGATGTTCTTGCCCACCGGCCCCCAGATCAGCACCGAGGCTTCCTGGATGATCAGCGCGATGCCGAGGGTGACGAGGATCTGGAACGTGTGCGGCAGGTGGTAGATGCGCTTGATCAGCAGGCGCTCGACCGCCCAGGCCAGCGCTGCCACGACCAGTGGCGCGATCAGCAGCGCCAGCCAGAAGTTGCCGGTCACGGCCACGGCCGTGTAGCACAGGTAGGCGCCAAGCAGGAAGAACGCGCCGTGGGCGAAGTTGACGAAGTTGAGCAGGCCGAAAATGATGGTCAGGCCCACGGCAATGAGGAAGTAGATCATCCCCAGCCCCAGGCCGTTGAGCAGTTGGAACAGGTACAATTCGAGCATGAGCGTGCCCCCGACAGCGCGCGTCGCGGCTGCCTGTACAGGTGTTGTTGACTGGCGTCGTGGCCTCAGGCCAGGGCGCAACCGGTGTGATCGACCTCGACGAACGAGCGGCCCGAACTGATGACTTCGGCCAGGTCGTCCTCGTCGCGCAGCTGGCCCTGGGGCTTGCCGCGCAGCAGGTAGTAGTCCTTGAGCACCTGGTGGTCGCCAGGACGGATCAGCTCTTCGCCGGTCGGGCCCTGGAAGCGCATGCCCTGCAAGGCCCTGGCGACGGCGGCGCCGTCGAAGCTGCCGGCCTGGACGATGGCGTCGAGCATGACCTTGGTGCCGATGTAGTCGGCGGCCAGCGGATAGTTGGGATTGATGCCGTACGCTTTTTGCGTGGCGGCGACCAACGCCTTGTTCAAGGGCGTGTCCACCTGGTGCCAGTACTGGGCGCCGAGGTAGACCCCCTCGAGCACATCGCTGCCCAGCTCCTGGAACTGGTCGAGCCCGGCCGACCACACCAGCAGCATCTTCATCCGTTCCTTGATGCCGAAGTTGACCGCCTGGCGCAGGGCGTTGGACGACTGGCTGCCGAAGTTGAGCAGCACCAGCACGTCGGGCTTGGCGGCGATGGCGTTGGTCAGGTAACCGGAGAACTCCTGTTCCTGCAGCGAGTGATAGCTGTTGCCGATGTGTTCGACGCCGAACTCGGCAAAGACCTTGCGGGCGTTGTCCAGCAGCGCATCACCGAACACGTACTGCGGGGTGATGGTGTACCAGCGCTTGGCTTCGGGCAACTGACGGATCATCGGCACCAGGGTTTCGCGGATGGCGCCGTAGGTGGGGACCGACCAGCGGAAGGTCGAGGCATTGCAATCCTTGCCGGTGATCTCGTCGGCGCCGACCGGGGTCATGAACACGCCGCCGGCCTTGTCGATCTCCTTGGACACCGCCAGGGCAGACGAAGACAGGGTGCAGCCCTGGAAGAACCGTGCACCATCCTGGCCGATGGCTTCCTGTACCTTGCGCACGGCCTTGCCGGCATTGCCTTCGGTGTCGATGACCTTGTACTGCAGCGCACGTCCCAGCAGTTGCGGGCGCTCGGCGATGGCCAGGCGCGAACCCATGTCGGCGTACTTGCCATAGCTGGCGAAGGCGCCAGACATCGACTTGAGGCCATAGAACACCAGCGGCTGTTCGGCGAATGCCCGCTGCGCTCCCAAGGGGAGGCTGCCGAGGGCACCCAGGGCAAGGCCTGCCTTGAGCAGGGTACGTCTTTGCATGGAAAACTCCTTGATTCTGGTTATTAGGCAGGAGTGGCAATGGCAAAGCGGGTACGGCCGGGCCTGTGCGCAGGCCTCTGTGCAGGCTGGATCAGTGGTGGTGCTCGAACTCCAGCAGGAAGTTGCGTTCGACCTCGCCCTCCAGCGCGGTCATGTGGTGTTCGGCGTCGCACATGTGTTCATGCATCAGCCGGCGCACGGCCTTCTCGTCGCTGGCTCGCAGGGCGACCAGCAGTTGCTTGTGGTAATCGATGTTGGCGGCGGCGAACTGCTGGCGCTTGGGCAGGTAGGCCTTCTTCAGCACCACAAGGTCGCGCAGCAGATCGTTGAGGAATACCGCCATGAAGCGCAGCAGCGGGTTGGGGCAGCGGCGTGCCAGCAGGGTGTGGAACTCGATTTCTGCCAGGCGCTGCTCGCGCTGGCCCTGTTCGCTGTCCTCCGGGGTGCTGCAGAAATCGATATTGGCCTGCAGCGCAGCGTAATCGGCCTCGCTGAGCTGGCCCATGACCGCCACGGCCAACTCGACCTCGATGACCTTGCGCAACTGGTAGACCTGCTCGCCGTCCAGGTGCTGGAAGTGCAGGTAGTTGCGCAGCGCGCGGCTGGCGGGCTCGGTGCCGACTTCGGCGAGGTAGGCGCCGCCCGTGGGACCGGTACGGGTGTTGACCAGGCCCTCGACTTCGAGGGCCTTGAGCGCCTCGCGGGCGGTGCCCTTGGAGCATTCGAAGTGCTCCATCAGCTCGCGTTCGGTCGGCAGGCGGTCACCGGGGCGCAGGGCCTCGGTGACGATCGAGCGCTTGACCGATTCGACGATCACGTCGGAAAGCTTCTGGCGCTTGCGTTTGGGTTTGAGCATTTCGCTATTTTTCATATTTATGCGGATAAATAGGATTTAGCGAGTTTTGCCCGGCAGGGTCAATGGTGGCGAGGGAGCAGGGGTCGCAAATGAAGCGAAAGGGTCGGGGAGGGATAAGTGAGGTTTGGGATTGTCGCTGTGGGAGCGGGCTCCCACGCGCGGGGGGGAGCCGGTGGTCGGGAATCAGCCGTTGCGGCCAGGCCCCTGCTCGAGGTGAGCCTGGCTGCAGTACCACTCGCTGCCGAGCTTGAGCGCCCGGTCGTTGGGCAGGTGCACGCCGCAATGGGCGCAGCGCACCATGGTCAACGGGTCTTCGAGACGCGGTTCCGGGCGCGCTTGCTGGCTGATCTTGAATTTGCGCCACAGCCAGAATGCGGCGGCGATCAGGGCGATCCAGAAGAGTAGACGAACCATGGTGTCCAGCTTGTCGTGAATTGGGAGGAGACAGTCTAGGGCGCGGCCATGAAAAAAGGGAGGCCTGGGCCTCCCTTTCTCTCGTTGCGCGATCTGTCAGTCGAACAGACCGAAGGTCAGGTAGCTGAACCAGGAACGGTCTTCCTCGGCGTCCTTGGGACCTGCAGGCAGGATCGGGTCGCCATTCTCATCCTTGGGCAGCAGGTCGGCCGGCATTTCCGAGCGCGCATCCTTGAACTGACGGACCACGTCCTGGTTGGCGCGGGTTTCACCCGGCGGCAGCGGAGTGTCGGTCTCGATCAGGCCCAGGGTGGCCCTGGACAGCCAGGAGCGGCCGTCCGACTCGCCCTGCTTGGGCACGAACTGGCCATCGACCAGGCTCGGGTGATCAGGGTAGTTGAGCTTGAGGGTTTCCAGGCTGGTGGCCGCCAGCTCGTCCAGGTGCATCTTCTGGTAGGCCTCGGTCATCACTGCCAGGCCGTCGCCGACGGACGGCGTTTCCTGGAAGTTCTCCACCACGTAGCGGCCACGGTTGGCGGCAGCCACATAGGCCTCGCGGCTCAGGTAGTAGTCGGCCACGTGGATTTCGTAGGAGGCCAGCAGGTTGCGCAGGTAGATCATGCGCTGCTTGGCGTCCGGGGCGTAGCGGCTGTTGGGGAAGCGGCTGGTGAGCTGGGCGAACTCGTTGTACGAGTCGCGCGCCGCGCCCGGGTCACGCTTGGTCATGTCCAGCGGCAGGAAGCGCGCCAGCAGGCCGCGGTCCTGGTCGAACGAGGTCAGGCCTTTCAGATAGTAGGCGTAGTCGACGTTCGGGTGCTGCGGGTGCAGGCGGATGAAGCGCTCGGCAGCCGATTTGGCGGCTTCCGGCTCGGTGTTCTTGTAGTTGGCGTAGATCAGCTCGAGCTGGGCCTGGTCGGCGTAGCGGCCGAACGGGTAGCGCGATTCCAGGGCCTTGAGCTTGTTCACGGCGCTGGTGTAGCTGTGGTTGTCCAGGTCGGCCTGCGCCTGCTGGTACAACTCGGCTTCGCTGAGGTTCTCGTCAATGACTTCCTTGTTCGAGGAACAGGCAGCAGTGAGCCCGAGGATGGCGATCAGCAGCAGGTGTTTCACTTGCATGGCGGCTTGCGTCCTTTGACGGCCGCTGTCTTGGGCGGTGCCGTCCTGTTATGATGAGCGCCCCCGGCGAACCCCGGGGCAAAAGAAGCCGTATTTAACCACAAGCACGCAGCCGAAACCAAAGGCTGTAAGCCCATCGATTCGAGCATGTCCGAGATCATTCAACTTAGTGCAGAGGTCCCGTCCGAGCTGGGCGGCCAACGCCTCGACCAGGTCGCCGCCCAATTGTTCGACGAGTACTCGCGTTCGCGCCTGACTTCGTGGATCAAGGAAGGCCGCCTGACCGTCGATGGAGCGGTGCTGCGCCCGCGCGATACCGTCCACAGCGGCTCCGTCCTTGCCCTGGAGGCCGAACACGAGGCCCAGGGCGAATGGGAGGCCGAGGACATCGAGCTGGACATCGTCTATGAAGACGACCACATCCTGGTGATCAACAAGCCCGCCGGGCTGGTGGTCCACCCGGCGGTCGGGCATGCCAGCGGCACCCTGCTCAACGCCCTGCTGCACCATGTGCCGGACATCGTCAACGTGCCGCGCGCGGGCATCGTCCACCGCCTGGACAAGGACACCACCGGTCTGATGGTGGTGGCCAAGACGCTGCAGGCGCAGACCAACCTGGTCGACCAGCTGCAGAAGCGGTCGGTCAGCCGCATCTATGAATGCATCGTGGTCGGCGTGGTTACCGCAGGTGGCAAGATCGACGCACCGATCGGTCGCCACGGCGGCATGCGCCAGCGCATGGCAGTCACCGACGGCGGCAAGCCAGCGGTCAGCCACTACCGCGTGCTCAAGCGCTTCCGTTCGCACACTCATGTGCGGGTCAAGCTGGAAACCGGCCGTACCCACCAGATCCGCGTGCACATGGCCCATGTCGGCTTCCCGTTGGTCGGCGACCAGACCTACGGCGGGCGCTTCCGCATCCCGCCAGCGGCCAGCGTGGCCATGGTCGAGGCGGTCAAGCACTTCCCGCGCCAGGCCCTGCATGCACGCTTCCTGGCACTGGATCACCCGGAGACCGGCGAGCGCATGGAGTGGAAATCGCCCTTGCCGGACGACTTCATGTGGCTGTTGTCGCTGCTCGACCAGGACCGCGAGAGCTTCATCGGATGAGTGAGCTGGCGCAATCGCTGATCCTCCCCGACTGGCCGGCCCCGGCCTCGGTTCGCGCTTGCGTCACCACCCGGGCAGGCGGCGTCAGCCTGCCGCCCTACGAAACCTTCAACCTGGGCGACCACGTGGGCGACGATCCTGCGGCGGTCGCCGAGAACCGTCGTCGTCTGGGCGATGAGTTCGCCATCCAGCCCGCCTGGCTCAGGCAGGTGCACGGCCTGACCGTGGCCGACGCCGATCCCGCGGTGGTCGCCGAAGCCGATGCCAGCTGGACCGACCAGCCGGGTATCGCCTGCACCGTGATGACCGCCGACTGCCTGCCGGCACTGTTCTGCGACCGCGCCGGCACGCGCGTTGCTGCTGCCCATGCGGGCTGGCGCGGGTTGGCCGGTGGTGTGCTGGAAGCCACCCTTGATCGTCTGGCGCTGGCGCCTGAAGAGGTGCTCGTGTGGCTCGGCCCGGCCATCGGCCCGCAGGCGTTCGAGGTCGGGCTGGAAGTACGCGATGCTTTCACCTCGGTGCATCCAGAATCCGCCAGTGCCTTCGTCGCGGGTCAACGCCCCGACAAGCTGATCGCCGACATCTATGCACTGGCGCGTATCCGCCTGGCCGCGCGCGGCGTGACAGCCGTCTATGGCGGCGGGTTCTGCACGGTCAGCGACCCACGCTTCTTCTCCTATCGACGCACCCCGCGGGGCGGGCGTTTCGCCTCGCTGGTCTGGCTCGAACCCCGCTGAGTCTCTGCGCCCGTGCCGGGGCTGTCGGTGCTATGTCCTGCAATAGATCTCACTGATGTCCATCAGCGTTGTTGCTTTTTGTCGTAGTCTTTTCCCTGGCAAGCGTTTTGATCGTCTTCAAATGCGCGGCAATAGCCGCTAGTCTCGCAACAATCCGTACCGCCGTGATCTTCCAACCAGAACGAGTCGGCCATGACAGATCTGTCCCGTACGCATGGAGTCGCCAGCCAGGCCCTTGGCCTGCTGGACGGGCGTTTCTTCCGGCCACCGCTGCCGGAGGGGCATGTGCTGCGCGCGCGGTTGTGCCAGCGGCTGGAAGCCGGGCTGGACGGGCGCCTGCTGTTGGTCAGCGCACCGGCGGGGTTCGGCAAGAGTTCGCTGGCCATCGAGTTCTGCCAGCAGTTGCCCAGCCAGTGGCGCAGCCTCTGGCTGGGCCTGAGCCAGCGCGACGCCGACCCGGGGCGTTTCCTCGAACGCCTGCTCGAAGGCCTGCAGCAGTTCTGCCCGGCGCTGGGTGGCCAGGCCATGGGCCTGTTGAAAATGCGTCAGCGCCACCAGCCATTCGCCTTCGAGGAGTGGCTCGACAGCCTGCTCGACGAGCTGGCCCTGTACCTGGATCCCGGCACACCGCTGCTGCTGGTGCTGGATGACTACCATCTGGCCCAGGGCGCGGTGCTGGACCGTTGTCTGCAGTTCTTCCTCAATCACCTGCCGCCAGGGCTGGCGCTGCTGGTCACCAGCCGCCAGCGCCCGGACTGGCACCTGGCGCGGTTGCGCCTGTCGCGCCAGCTGAGCGAACTCAACGAACAGGACTTGCGCCTGACCCCGGACGAAGCGCTGGCGGTGATCGGCCACCAGCCGGCCGGCTTGCGCGGCCAGGCGCTGGACAACCTGATCCAGCGCAGCGACGGCTGGGTCGCGGGGTTGCGTTTCTGGCAGTTGGCAAGCAGCGAATCTGGCGCAGAGCCTGGCTTGCCGCAGGCGCTGCACGGCGGTGAAGGGCTGATCCGCGATTACCTGCTCGAAGAGGTGATCGAGATGCTGCCGGCGGAGGTTCAGGCCTTCCTTTACGACACCGCCTGCCAGGACCGCTTCTGCAGCGAGCTGTGCGATGCCCTGCGCGAGCGCGAAGACGGCGCGACAGTCTTGCGCTACCTGCAGGCTCACCAGGTATTCCTCGTGCCGCTGGACGAGCATGGTCGCTGGTTCCGCTATCACCACCTGTTCTCCGACCTGCTGCGCAGCCGCCAGGCCGGCACACCGTCGGCAGCCCTGCACTTGCGTGCCTGTCGCTGGTTCGAGCAGCAGGGGCTGCTCGACGAGGCGGTGGAGCAGGCCCTGCGCGCCGGCTCGCTGGACGTTGCCGCCGATCTTGTGCAAAGCCTCTCCGAGGAACAACTGCTGGCCGAGCAGAACGTCGGCATGCTGCTGCGCTGGAAGATGGACCTGCCCGACAGCCTGCTGATCAGCACACCGCGCCTGATCGTGCTGTACAGCTGGGCGTTGGGGCTGGCCTGCCAGCTGGACGCCGCCGAGGAACTGGCGGCCTACCTCAGTCGGTTCCTGCCGGCACCTTCGGCCACTGCCCAGAAATCCATGCTTGCCCAGTGGCTGGCGCTCAGCGGTGTGATCGCCCGTGGCCGTGGCGATCGCCAGCGCACGCTCGGTTACTGCGAAGAAGCGCTGCAGAGCCTGCCGTGCAAACGTTATGGTCAACGCCTGGTGTGCCTGTCGACCTTGTCCAACCTGGCGATCGCCGATGGCGATTTCTGGCGCGCACGGGGCTGGAACCGCGAGGCCCTGGAGCTGGCCCAGCGGGTCGGCAATCCGCTGTTCGAGGCCCTGGCCCATTACGACCGGGCCCGTGTGCTGCACGCCCGCGGCGAGGTGCTGCGGGCGCTGGACGAGGTGCGCCAGGGGCTGCAGCGTCTGCAGGGGCTGTCGGGGCAGCGCCTGTATGCCGTGCGCGCCCGCCTGACCCTCTACGAAGGCTACCTCCATGCCTCGCGCCTGCAGCCGGGGCAGGGGCGGGCGCGTTTGCGCGCCGGGCTCAGCGAGGCGCGGGCCTGCCGGGACATCAGCGTGTTGATCGGTCACTGCGTGATCGCCTCGCTGGAGGGCCGCGACGGGCGCTTCGCCGAGGCTTTCGCCGAACTTGCCGAGGCCGAGCGGCTGATGCACATCTGGGACGTGCCGCCGGTTTTCTACCTGGCCATGATCACCCTGGTGAAGTGCGAGTTGTGGCTGGCCCAGGGGCGCACCGACCTTGCCGAGTCCTGGCTGCTGCGCCTGGGGCAGACCTATGGCGGCGAGCAGCCGGCGGCAGCGCCCGAGTTCCAGCCGTTGCTGCCGTTGCATATCGAACTGCAGCAGGCGCTGCTGGAGCGCACGCTGGCGCGTGTCGAGCCCGCCGAGCAGCGCCTGCGCGCGCTGGTGGCACAGGGCGAGGCCAGTGGCGGCATGATGCTGGTGGTCAGCGCGTTGTGCCAGTTGGTCGACCTGCTGCTGGCGCAGGGCCGTGAGCAAGAGGCGGGGACGTTGCTCGGCAAGGCGCTGGACGCTGCGCGAGGCGGGGCGTTGTATGCCTTCCAGCGGTTGCTCGAAGAGCGCCCGGTTTGGCTGCGCGAGCAGCTTGCGGCCAACCCGACCAGCCTGGTCCAGGCTGAACTGCTGGCGCGCCTGCCGCAGGCCCAGCCCATGGTCGCGGCCACCAGCGAAGCCCTCAGCGGCCGTGAGCTGGCGGTACTGGAACTGATCGCCCAGGGGTGCTCGAACCAGCAGATCAGCGAGCGGCTGTTCATCTCGCTGCACACGGTCAAGACCCACGCCAGCCACATCAACAGCAAGCTCGGCGTGGAGCGCCGCACCCAGGCAGTGGCGCGGGCCAAGTCGCTCGGGCTACTGGTCTAGGAAGCGCCTTGTCGCTAAAATAATGGCTAGTTGCCACTATCTTGTCATGGGCTGACTTCCCGGTCTCATCTTTCCCGTTGCCCGGCCGATACAGACTGCGCCGGGCGAAGGCGCCGCAGGCCGTTATCCACTCTTCTCAATACAGGTCGTGTTGATGCTGCAGTATGGGCAAAAAAGCTTTCTGATCGTCGACGACTTCACCGACTTTCGCACCTCGACGCGCTCCATGCTGCGCGAGCTCGGCGTGCGCGACGTGGACACCGCCGACAGCGGCGAGCAGGCCCTGCGCATGTGCGCGCAGAAGCGCTACGACTTCATCCTCCAGGACTTCCACTTGGGCGATGGCAAGAAGAACGGCCAGCAGGTGCTTGAAGACCTGTTGCTGGACAAGCTCATCAGCCATGAATGCGTGTTCATCATGGTCACCGCCGAAAGCAGCCAGTCGATCGTGCTCAGTGCCATCGAGCACGAGCCGGACGCCTACCTGACCAAGCCGTTCAACCGCCTGGGCCTGGCCCAGCGCCTGGAAAAGCTCGTACAGCGCAAGACCCTGCTCAAGCCGATCCTGCAGGCCCTGGACCGTGGCCGGCCCGCCGAGGTGCTGGCCGCCTGTGCCGAGCTGTGCAAGCAGGACCCGCGCTTCGCACCCCTGTGCCTGCGCTACCGGGCCGATGCATTGCGCGACCTCAATCGCTTCGACGACCTGGAAAAGTTTCTCACCAACATTCTTGCCAGCCGCCCGCAGCCCTGGGTGTATGCGGCGCTGGGCAGCCTGATGCACAAGCGTGGCCAGTACGAGCAGGCCCAGGGCGTCTACGAGCAAGCGCTCAAGGCCTTCCCGATCATGCCCGGGCTCTACGACGGGCTGGCCGAGGTGCTGGTGGCCAAGGGCGACAACAAGCGCGCCCAGCACATGCTCGAGGAAGCCGTGCGCCTGTCGCCGCTGGCGGTGCGTCGCCAGGCGGCGCTGGGCAAGCTGGCGCTGGACAACGAAGACTACGAAGGCGCCTCCAAGGCCTATCGCCATGCCGTGAGCCAGGGCCAGAGTTCGCGCTACAAGAGCGCCGAGAGCAACCTGGGGCTGGTCCAGGCGCTGATGAACAAGAACGCCGGCAACGGCCTGGATGCGCGTACCCGGGTCGAGATCAACACCGTGCTCAGCGAAGTTGCCAAGGAGAATACCGAGGACCAGGGCCTGCAGGTGCGTGCCCGGTTGATGAAGGCCGCCAGCCTGCAGCAGGCCGGCGATGCCGAGACCGCCGCCAAGCTCACCGAACAGGCCATGCAACGCCTGGACAAGATGGACCAGTTCTTCTCGGTCGATGCGGCGCTGACCGTGGCCCGGCAGCTCAAGGAGCTGGGCCAGGATTCGGCCGGCACCTCCATCCTCAAGGGCTGCGTGGAAACCTACGGCGACGATCCCAAGGTCATGCAGAGCGTGGCCAAGGTCACCGACGATCCGAGTGTGCTCGGCGCCGTCACCGAGGCCGTGGACCTCAATCGCCAGGGCGTGCGCAGCTACCAGGGCGGCCAGTTGAACGAAGCCCTGCAGCTGTTCCGCAAGGCCCTGTCGCTGCAGCCGAAGAACATCAGCATCGCCCTCAATACCGCCCAGGCGCTGCTGCGCATCGGCGGCGAAACCCCTCCGGAGTCGATCATGCAGGAATGCCGCAACTGCCTGAACAGCGTGGCTGGCATCCCCGCCAGCGACAGCCGAGTGGACCGCTACCGCAAGCTGCATATCCGGGTGTTTGGCGCATGAGCCGCGACGAGCAGGGGCTGGACTTCTCCACGGTGATCGCCTCCACTGTGCACGACATGAAGAACTCGCTGTCGGCGCTGATCCAGGCCCACGACCAGTGGCTGGCACGCTTGCCCGAGCCTGCCCGCAGCGGCAGCGAGCAGGGGGTGATGGAGCACGAGTTCCGCCACCTCAACGGCATGCTGGTGCAGTTGCTGGGGCTGTACAAGCTGGGGATCAACCAGTTGCCGATCTGCCCCGACTACCACGAACTCGAGGATTTCGTCGAAGCGCAGCTGGCGGCTCAGCAGGAAGTCATCCGCCACCGCGACGTGCTGGCGACCTGGCGCATCGAGACCGAAAGCCCGCTGGGCTTCTTCGACCGCGAACTGGTCGCCTCGGTGGTGGCCAACGTGCTGACCAACGCCATCCGCTATGCCGGCCATACGCTGCTGATCAGCGTCGAGGAGGAGGGCGAGCAACTGGTGATCAGCGTCAACGATGACGGCGTCGGTTATCCACAGCGCATGCTCGAACGCCAGCAGGACTACGTCCAGGGCATCGACCAGCAGAGCGGCAGCACCGGCCTTGGCTTGTACTTCGCCGCCAGGATCGCCGCGCTGCACGAGCGCAACGGCGTGCGCGGGCGCATCGAAATCGCCAACGGTGGTGCGCTGGGCGGTGGGTTGTTCAGGCTGTATTTGCCTTGAGTTCTGCTGCTTGAGGGTCGTTTCCCACGGCTTTGTGGGATAGCTCCCGACCTCGGTTTCATGACTTCAAAGACAGCACTTCAGATGACAATGTAGACACGTTGTTTATACACGTTACTTGCAATCATCTGGAGGGTTTCTACTATGTATCTACCTTTGGAGATACTTATGGAAGTCAAGATTCAACAATGGGGCAACAGCGCTGCCATTCGCCTGCCAGCGACCATTCTCAAGCAGATGCGCCTGAGCGTGGGCTCCGTCCTCAGCCTGGACACCACCTCCGGGTCGATGGTGCTCAAGCCTGTGCAGGCAAAACCCAAGTACAAGCTCGAGGAACTGATGGCCCAGTGCGATCTCGATGCTCCTGAACCTGAGGAGCTCGCGGTGTGGAATGCTGTTCGCCCTGTCGGTCGTGAGGTATGAGGCGTGCTGGGTTCGCCAGAGGCGATATCGTGCAAGTCGATCTTGAACCTGTCGTCGGCCGCGAGCAGCAAGGCGTGTCGCGTCCAGTCCTGGTCCTGACCCCGGCAGCCTACAATGCTGCGGGGCTGGCCGTGGTCGTGCCGATTACCCAAGGCGGAGATTTCGCCAGGCATGCCGGGTTTGCAGTAACGCTCAGTGGGGCTGGTACGCAAACCCAGGGCGTGGTCTTGTGCAACCAGTTGCGTACACTGGATCTCCAGGCGCGTGGCGCCCGACGTGTCGAATCTGTTCCCGACGTTGTCATCGACGATGCGTTGGCGCGCGTACGAGCCCTGTTTGAATGAGCGTGAAATTCATGGAATTTTTGCGCTTCGCTGCAATCCAAGCCTGGCAGTGGTCCGTGTGCCATCCGCTGCACTTTCGAATTTCACCAGGAGCTTGTTCATGTTCACCATGCGTCGTCTGATTATCGTCGCTACCGCTGCTGCCCTGATGTCCGGCTGTGCCGGGCAGAATCCCTATGACAACCAGGGCCAGGCGCAAGGCGAATCCACCGGGATGAGCAAGACAGCCAAGTACGGTGGCCTGGGTGCGCTGGCCGGTGCCATCGCCGGCGCGGCCATCGACCACAACCACCGGGGCAAGGGCGCGCTGATCGGTGCTGCAGCCGTGGGCGCCGCCGCTGCCGGCTATGGCTACTATGCCGACAAGCAGGAAGCCGAGCTGCGTGCACAGATGGCCAACACCGGCGTCGAGGTGCAGCGCCAGGGCGACCAGATCAAGCTGATCATGCCGGGCAACATCACCTTCGCCACCGACTCGGCGAACATCGCCCCCAGCTTCTACTCGCCGCTGAACAACCTCGCCAGCTCGTTCAAGCAGTTCAACCAGAACACCATCGAAGTGGTCGGTTTCACCGACAGCACCGGCAGCCGCCAGCACAACATGGACCTGTCGCAGCGTCGCGCGCAGGCCGTCAGCACTTACCTGACCTCGCAGGGTGTCGATGCTTCGCGGGTATCGGTGCGTGGCATGGGGCCGGACCAGCCGATCGCCAGCAACGCCGATGCCAATGGCCGGGCGCAGAACCGTCGCGTCGAGGTCAACCTGAAGCCGATTCCCGGCCAGCAGTATGACCAGCAGGGCACTGTCCAGCAGTATCCATAAGGCATGAGGAAAGGGCCGCGCACGCGGCCCTTCTGCATTTCAGCGCACGTGACTGGCCTGGATCGCCGTCAATGCGATGGTGTGCACGATGTCATCCACCTGCGCCCCGCGCGGCAGGTCGTTCACCGGTTTGCGCAAGCCCTGCAGCATCGGCCCCAGGCTTACGCAGTCGGCACTGCGTTGCACTGCCTTGTGCGTGGTGTTGCCGGTGTTCAGGTCGGGGAACACGAACACCGTGGCACGCCCGGCCACCTGGCTGTGCGGTGCCAACTGCCGGGCAATCTCCGGGTTGGCTGCGGCGTCGTACTGCAATGGTCCGTCGATCAGCAGATCATGTTCGGCCTGCTGCGCCAGGCGCGTCGCCTCACGCACTTTTTCCACTTCCTCGTCGCTGGCCGCCGAGTCGCTCGAATAGCTGAGCATTGCCACCCGTGGCAGGATGCCGAAGGCCTGCGCCGATTCCGCGCTTTGCCGGGCGATCTCCGCCAGTTCCACGGCGCTGGGGTGCGGGTTCATGATGCAGTCGCCGTACACCAGCACCTGCTCGGGGAACAGCATGAAGAACACCGATGACACCAGGCTGCAGTCAGGTGCGGTCTTGATCAGTTGCAGGGCCGGGCGGATGGTGTTGGCGGTCGAATGCACCAGCCCCGAGACCAGGCCGTCGACTTCGTCCAAGGCCAGCATCATGGTGCCGATCACCACCGGATCCTCCAGTTGCTGCTCGGCCATCGGCGCATTGAGGTTGCGGCTCTTG
This sequence comes from Pseudomonas sp. FA117, assembly GCF_057370475.1. NCBI lineage: Bacteria > Pseudomonadati > Pseudomonadota > Gammaproteobacteria > Pseudomonadales > Pseudomonadaceae > Pseudomonas > Pseudomonas sp. FA117. The sequence continues at coordinate 4,917,457 of NZ_CM170675.1, read as the reverse complement.
CGCAGCTCGACCATCGGCTCGACATAGCGCGCGCGAATCAGCTCCGGGTCGAGGATTTCCAGGTCGGCCGGCAGGCTGATGCCCTGGGCCCGTGCTACGGCCTGGACTTCCTCGGACTTGGCCAGCAGCACGCAGCGGGCAATGCCGCGCGCCTGGCAGATGGCCGCAGCCTGCACCAGCAGCGGCTCGGCGCCTTCGGGCAGGACGATGCGCTTGTTGGCCTGCTGGGCGCGCTGGATCAGCTGGTAGCGGAACACCGCCGGTGACAGGCGCATTTCCCGTGGCGTGCCGCAGCGTTGGTGCAGCCAGTGGGCGTCGAGATGGCTGGCGACGAAGTCGGTGATGAACTCGGCGCGTTCACGGTCGTCCACCGGGATCTCGCGGTTCAGCGAGTTGAGCTGGTTGGCGGTGTCGTAGGAGCCCGTGCTCACCGACAGGATCGGCAGGCCGGCCTGCAGTGCGCCGCGGCACAGCTCGAGGATGCGCGGGTCGGGCTTGCTGTCGCTGGTCAGCAGCAGCCCGGCCAGGGGCACGCCGTTGATCGCCGCCAGGCTCACGGCGAGGATGATGTCGTCGCGGTCGCCCGGCGTCACCACCAGTGTCCCCGGTTTGAGCAAGGGCACGGTGTTGGCCACGGTGCGGGCGCAGATGATGATCTTGTTCATCCGCCGCTGTTCGTAGTCGCCAGCATTGAGCACCTGGGCGCCGAGCAGCTCGGCCACATCGCGGGTGCGAGGAGCGTTGAGGTCGGCCTGGTAGGGGATGCAGCCGAGCAGGCGGAAGTCGTTGCCGCGCAGCAGGGGGGAATGCTCGCGCAGGCGCGTGGCGAAATCGGCCATGCTCTCGTCGGTACGGACCTTGTTCAGAACCACGCCCAGCACCTTGGGATCACGTGGCCCGCCGAACAGCTGGGCCTGCAGCTCGACGCGCCCGGACAGCTCGCTGAGCACCTCGTTCTCCGGCGCCGAGACCAGGATCACCTCGGCATCCAGGCTCTTGGCCAGGTGCAGGTTGACCCGTGCCGCATAGCTGGCGTGGCGAGTCGGCACCATGCCCTCGACCACCACCACGTCGTTGCCGATGCAGGCCTGCTGGTACAGGCGGATGATTTCTTCGAGCAGTTCGTCGAGCTGGCCGTCGCCGAGCATGCGCTCGACCTGGGCCAGGCTCAGCGGCGTGGGCGGCTTGATGCCGTGGGTGCGCGCGACCAGTTCGCTGGAGCGTTCAGGGCCGGTGTCGCCGGGATGCGGCTGGGCGATCGGCTTGAAGAAGCCGACTTTCAGTCCGCCGCGTTCGAGGGCACGAACCAGGCCGAGGCTGATGGAGGTCAGGCCGACGCCAAAGTCGGTCGGCGCAATGAAAAATGTCTGCATGCGTGCTTCTCGGAATAAGCGGTGCAAGGGATCAACGGGCAAGGGTAGCGCTATCGGCCCCCTTCGCGCACCAGCCGCAGGCAAAAGCCTGGCCGATACGCCGTGCACGCTCCCGGGCATCGAGCACCCAGGGCCGCGCCTGCCAGGGCGGTTGGTGGCGCAGGTGCTGGGTGTGACCGCACGACAGCTCGACCACCCAGTGGCCTTCCTCGTCCTGGTGGAAGCCGGTGATCCGACTGATGGGCCGTTGCCTGTCGGTCGCGCGTTCGCAATCGGACGAGGCCTTGGTTACACTTGTGCGCTCTACATTCTTTTGCAAAAGGTCTTGCCCCATGCTGATCGCCGCCAACAAGGCAGTCTCCATCGACTATACCCTGACCAACGACGCCGGGGAGACCATCGACAGCTCCGCCGGCGGCGCGCCGCTGGTTTACCTGCACGGTGCCGCCAACATCATCCCGGGCCTGGAAAAAGCCCTGGAAGGCAAGCAGGCCGGTGACGAGCTGACCGTTGCCATCGAGCCGGAAGACGCCTACGGCGAATACCTGGCCGAGCTGGTCAGCACCCTGAACCGCAGCATGTTCGAAGGTGTCGACCAACTGGAAGTCGGCATGCAGTTCCACGCTTCGGCGCCGGATGGCCAGATGCAGATCGTCACCATCCGCGACATCGACGGCGACGACGTGACCGTCGACGGCAACCACCCGCTGGCAGGCCAGCGCCTGAACTTCCAGGTCAAGGTGGTCAACGTGCGTGACGCCAGCGAGGAAGAAATCGCTCACCGTCACATCCACGGTGAAGGTGGCCATCACCACTGATTTCTCAGCTAAGCTCTGAGAGTCGTCAGGCGCTCGGGCAAGTCGGCTTACCCTCTGCGGAGGGTGCACGGCTTGGTCGCGCGCCTTTTTAGTGGGCGAGATTCGCCCCAGCGGCAACCGGGAACCTGAGAGGGGAAACAACATGAGTGCATTTCACGAACTGACGCTCAGGGCGCTGGATGGCCAGGACCTGCCCCTGGCACCGTTCAAGGGGCAGGTGGTGCTGGTGGTCAATGTCGCGTCCAAGTGCGGCCTTACCCCTCAGTACGCATCGCTGGAAAAACTGCACCAGCAGTTCAAGGGCAAGGGTTTCAGTGTGCTGGGCCTGCCATGCAATCAGTTTGCTGGCCAGGAGCCGGGCTCGGAAAAAGAGATTCAGGACTTCTGCAGCCTGAACTATGGCGTCAGCTTCCCCTTGAGCGCCAAGCTGGAGGTCAACGGACCTGAGCGTCATCCGCTGTACCGCCTGCTGGCGGGCGAGGGCGCGGAGTTTCCCGGCGAAATCACCTGGAATTTCGAGAAGTTCCTGGTCGGCAAGGACGGCCGTGTGCTGGCCCGGTTCGCGCCGCGCACTGCGCCCGATGATCCGGCGGTAGTACAGGCGGTCGAGAAGGCGCTGGCCTGACGCGTGCAGGTGCGGGGTTGTGTCGCGTGCAATCGCGGCACAAGGCCGCTGCGGCAGTTACCCAGCAAACCGAGCCCTATCCTGCTCAATCACCCAGATCAATAATGCTGGGCCGGCTGCACCGCTGGCCCTAAGCTCTGGCGCATTTCCTCACCCGTATCGGGAGCGCCGCATGTCCAGCAACCCTTTGTTCCAGCCCTTCAGCCTGGGCACCCTCGAGTTGCCGACCCGCGTGGTCATGGCGCCGATGACCCGTACCTTCTGCCCCGGCGGCGTGCCGCATGACGGCGTCGTCGAGTATTACCGCCGGCGTGCCGCAGCGGGCGTGGGCCTGGTCATCACCGAGGGCACCACGGTCGATCACAAGGCCGCCAACGGTTACCCCAACGTACCGCGCTTCCACGGCGCAGACGCCTTGGCCGGGTGGAAGAAAGTCACCGAGGCGGTGCACGCCGAAGGGGGCCGCATCGCTGCGCAACTCTGGCATGTGGGCAACGTGCGGCGCCTGGGTACCGAGCCGGACGGCAGCGTCCCCGGCTACGGCCCGAGTGGCAAGGTCAAGGATGGCAAGGTGCTGATCCACGAGATGAGCCACGAGGATATCTGCGAAGTCATCGCCGCCTTCGCCCAGGCCGCACGCGATGCCAAGGCCATCGGCATGGATGGCGTCGAGATCCACGGCGCGCATGGCTATCTGGTCGACCAGTTCTTCTGGGCCACGAGCAACCAGCGCACCGACGAATATGGCGGTGACCTCGCGCAGCGCTCGCGCTTCGCCATCGAACTGGTCCAGGCCGTACGTGCTGCAGTGGGGCCTGACTTCCCGATCATCTTCCGCTTCTCGCAGTGGAAGCAGCAGGACTACAGCGCGCGCCTGGTCGAAACGCCCGAGGCGTTGGCGGCCTTCCTGAAGCCGCTGGCCGACGCCGGTGTGGATATCTTCCACTGCTCCACCCGACGCTTCTGGGAGCCTGAATTCGAAGGTTCTACCCTCAATCTCGCCGGCTGGGCGCGCCAGCTGACCGGCAAGCCGACCATCACCGTCGGTAGCGTCGGCCTGGACGGCGAGTTCCTGCAGTTCATGGTCGACACCGACAAGGTGGCCGAGCCGGCCAGCCTGGAGGGCCTGCTGCAGCGCCTGGGCGATCAGGAGTTCGACCTGGTGGCAGTGGGGCGCGCGCTGCTGGTGGATGCCGACTGGGCGCAGAAGGTCCGCGAGGGGCGTGAGGACGAGATCCTGCCGTTCAGCCGCGAGGCGCTGTCGAGCCTGACTTGATCGTCAGCGGCGCGACCGCTGCGGCGTCCTGTGCGCCTGTCTGCCGACAGGCGCTGTAGAGGTAGCCCTCGAACTGCTCGACGATCGCCTGCCAGCCCTGGCGGCTGGCGTGCTGACGGGCATTGAGGCGCACCCGGCGCAGGGTCTCGGCATCTTCGAGCAGCCAGCATGCGGCGTCGATGAACGCGCCCTGGTCGCCCGGCATCGCCAGGGCACCACTGTGTCCATGACGAATATGCTGGGCCGCGGCGGCTTCGTCGTAGGCCACCACCGCAAGGCCCGAGGCCAGGGCCTCGAGCACCACGTTGCCGAAGGTCTCGGTGAGGCTGGGGAACAGGAACAGGTCGCCGCTGGCGTAGTGCTCGGCCAGCTGTTCGCCGCGCTGCACGCCGCAGAACACGGCATCGGGAAACTGCTGCTGCATCTGCAGGCGCTGCGGTCCGTCGCCGACCACGACCAGGCGCAGGCGCTGCTGTGGATAAGTCTGCTGCAACGTCTGCATGCATGGCAGCAGCAGGGCGAGGTTCTTTTCCACCGCCAGGCGACCGACGTGCAGCACGGCAATGTCGTCCGCGCCCAGGCCCCACTGCTCGCGCAGCGCATGGCTGCGCCGTGCCGGGTTGAACAACTGCGCGTCGACCCCGCGGGCCATCAGGGCCAGGCGCTCGAAGCCTCGCCGTTCCAGCTCCAGGCGCTGGCTGGCGCTGGGAACCAGGGTGGTTGCAGTGCGCCGATGGAACCAGCGCAGGTAGTGGGTGAGCAGGCGCGCCAGCAGGCCCAGGCCGTACTGGCCGGAATACTGCGGGAAATTGGTGTGGAAACCGCTGACCACGGCGATCTTCAGGCGTCGCGCGGCGCGCAGGGCGCTGAGCCCGAGCGGGCCTTCGGTGGCGATGTAGAGTACGTCCGGCCGCACTCGGCGCCAGCGGCGCCACAGCTTGTGCATCGATACCTCGCCCCACTGCAGGCCGGGATATCCCGGCAACGGCCAGCCCCGGCACAGCAGCAGCGTATCGTCGGCATTGCCCGGTGCATCACTGGCCTGGCGCGGACGCACCACCTCGACCTGGTGCCCGCGCAGGCGCAGGCCCTCGCTGAGGCGACCGAGGGTATTGGCCACGCCATTGATTTCCGGTGGAAAGGTTTCGCTGACAAGGGTGATGCGCAGGGGCGGAGTATTCATGTCAAAAAGTTTCCGCCTGCTTGGTTGCCATTATGTGACATGAAAATGATCCCCTGGTGACGTGTGATTTCCAGGTTTTTCAGGCCACTGCAATATTTCCCTGCGCGGCACTCAAGAACTGCTGCCCGCCAGCCGATGCAAAGGCATTCGACCGATGGATTGCGCTCTGGGAGAGCGGTGATGTTCAACAACAAACTGAAACAAGAAATCCAGCAACTGCGCGAGGAACTGCAATCCATCGAGCAGGTGAAAAACAGCCTCGACAGTGAAATGCTGGTGCTGCAGCTCGATCCCCAGGGCCGTATCGAAGTCGCCAACGGCAACTTCGAGAAGGAGATGTTCTACAGCAGCGACCGCCTGATCGGCCGCAATATCGAGGAAATCGTCCCCGAACATGTGAAGAAGCTGGATTTCTACCAGCGGATGAAGACGGCCATCGCGCGCGGCGAGCACCTCAACGGTGCCTTCCGCCTGCTGCGCGGCAACGGCGAAGAAGCCTGGTTGCGCTCGATCCTGCAGCCGGTCAAGGGCAGCGACGGGCGGATCAAGTACTTCACCCTGCATTCCAGCGACCTGACCCGCACCATCGAGACCTCGCGCGAGCATGAAAGCCTGATCAAGGCACTGATGCGTTCCACCGCAGTGATCGAGTTCAACCTCGATGGCCAGGTGCTGACGGCCAATGACCGCTTCCTGCAGACCATGGGCTACAGCCTGGAGCAGGTACGCGGCAAGCACCATCGCATGTTCTGCGAGCCGGAGGAGGTGAGTTCTGCCGCCTACCAGCAGTTCTGGGACAAGCTGCGCCGGGGCGAGTACGTTGCCGAGCGCTTCAAGCGCATCGATGCGCACGGCCGGGTGGTCTGGCTGGAAGCCTCGTACAACCCGATCATCGACGCCCACGACGTGCTCTACAAGGTGGTGAAGTTCGCCACCGTGATCACCGACCAGGTGAACCAGGAAATTGCCGTCGCCGAGGCTGCCGACATCGCCTACAGCACCTCGCAGGACACCGACGCCAGTGCGCGCAAGGCCACCGATGTGGTGACCCAGACCGTCGAGGTGATGCGCGGGCTGGAGAGCTCGATGCAGGAGGCGGCCGAAGGTATCCAGGCGCTGGACAAGCAGTCCAAGGTGATCGGCTCGATCATCAAGACCATCAGCGATATTGCCGGGCAGACCAACCTGCTGGCGCTCAACGCCGCCATCGAAGCCGCCCGTGCCGGCGAGCAGGGCCGTGGCTTTGCCGTGGTCGCCGACGAAGTGCGCCAGCTCGCCTCGCGCACCAGCAGCGCCACCGAGGAGATCGCCCGCGTGGTGCAGCAGAACGAGCAACTGGCGCAGGCGGCGGTGGACATCATCGACACCAGCAAGCGCCAGGCCGAGCAGGGCCTGACGCTGGCCGGGGAGACCGGCAGCGTGATCGTCGAGATCCAGGATGGGGCGAAGAAGGTGGTCAATGCCGTGGGGCAGTTCTCCAGCCAGCTGAGTCACTGACCGCTGCCAGGATGGCGCCGCATTGATGCCTTGAAAGCCGGAGGCGCCGCCGGGCCTTTGTGGGAGCAACTGTCTTGCTCCCACCCAAGTCCGGGCATCGGGGCCCGGACGCCTCAGGTGCGCTCGCGCACCCAGAACAACGTCGCCCCCGCCACCGCCGCCGGTATCATCAGCACGTTCACCCCCGGAATCATCAATGCCAGGTAGGTGATCCCGCCAAAGCCCAGCGACTGCCAGCGCTTCTCGCGCAGCCAGGCGAGCATGTCCTGCCAGCTCATCTTGTTGTTGTCGGCCGGGTAGTCGATGTACTGGATGGCCATCATCCAGATGCCGAACACCAGCCACAGCGGTGCGGCCACCACGTTCACCACCGGGATGAACGACAGGATGAACAGGCCGATGGCCCGCGGCAGGAAGTAGCCGAGCTTGCGCATCTCGCGGCTGAAGGTACGCGGCACCATCGCCACCAGCTCACCCCAGCTGAACGCCGGGAAGGTGTCTTCGCCACGGACCACCACTTCGACCTTCTCCGCGAGAAAGCCGTTGAACGGTGCGGCGATCACGTTGGCGAACAGGGTGAAGGTGAAGAACACCATCAGCACCACCAGGGCGACGAACAGCGGCCAGAGAATGTAGGTGAGGAAACTCAGCCAACTGGGCAGGGTCGGCATCAGTGCATCGACCCACAGGCTGAACTGATGGCCGGCAAAGTAGATCAGGCCGCCGAACAGCAGCAGGTTGACCGCCAGCGGCAGCAGCACGAACAACCGCAGGTTCGGGCTCAGGACCAGCTTCAGGCCCTCGCGCAGGTACTGGGGGCCGGACAGGACGGGGGCTTGCATCGGGATGCTCCACAGAAGGAAAACGGACCTGACATTACCGAGTTCGAGGCGCCGACGAAAGGCGCGACACCGGCTGTAACAAAGCATAGGGACAATCCAGGATCGGATTTGTCACTGGATAGAGCCTGTCTATAAGGTGGATTGTCGAAGGATATTTCCTTAATCTTTGCCACCTCGCTACAGTGCGTTCAATTTCTGAACGCCGTGAAACGCCGCGAGCCCTCTACGGGAGGTGGCACCCAGGTTTTCGGACCTGCGCGTTGTAGCCTTCCCCAAGTGCTGCGCAGGTCCTTTTTAATTTGCAGCCGGCCTCGCCGGCACAGCGGTGCCGGCCCGACGTGGCCGGCTCGACAGGAGCACGACATGTCCGAAGTTCGTCATTCCCGCGTCATCATCCTCGGTTCCGGCCCTGCCGGTTACAGCGCCGCGGTCTACGCTGCCCGTGCCAACCTCAAGCCGCTGCTGATCACCGGCATGCAGGCCGGCGGCCAGCTGACCACCACCACCGAAGTCGACAACTGGCCGGGCGACCCCCATGGCCTGACCGGCCCGGCACTGATGCAGCGCATGCAGGAACACGCCGAGCGTTTCGAGACCGAGATCGTCTTCGATCACATCAATGCCGTCGACCTGGCCAGCAAGCCGTTCACCCTGACTGGTGACAGCGGCACCTATACCTGCGATGCACTGATCGTCGCCACCGGTGCCAGCGCCCGTTACCTGGGCCTGCCGTCGGAAGAGGCGTTCATGGGCAAGGGCGTATCGGCCTGTGCCACCTGCGACGGTTTCTTCTACCGCAACAAGCCGGTCGCCGTGGTCGGTGGCGGCAACACCGCCGTGGAAGAGGCGCTGTACCTGGCCAACATCGCCAGCAAGGTGACCCTGGTGCACCGCCGCGATACCTTCCGTGCCGAGAAGATCCTGATCGACAAGCTCAACGCCCGTGTCGCCGAAGGCAAGATCGAGCTCAAGCTCAACGCCACCCTGGATGAAGTGCTGGGTGACAACATGGGCGTGACCGGTGCGCGCCTGAAGAACAACGACGGCAGCAGCGACGAGATCAAGGTCGACGGCGTGTTCATCGCCATCGGCCACACCCCGAACACCTCGCTGTTCGAAGGCCAGCTGACCCTCAAGGACGGCTACCTGGTGGTTCATGGCGGCCGCGAAGGCAATGCCACCGCCACCAACGTCGAAGGCGTGTTCGCTGCTGGCGACGTGGCCGACCACGTCTACCGCCAGGCCATCACCTCGGCCGGTGCCGGCTGCATGGCGGCACTGGACGTGGAACGCTACCTGGACGGCCTGGCCAACGCCTCGTTCTGAGTCGCAGCCTGATCACGAAAAGAACCGGCCCTTTGGCCGGTTCTTTCGTTTCAGCCCGCCGCTGCACTGCGAAACGCTGTGGGCGAGAGTCCGGTCACGCGCTTGAAGGCAGTGCTGAAAGCGCTTTCCGAGCCGTAGCCCAGCGATGCAGCCAGTACCGACACCGGCGTGCGTTCTTCACGCAGGGCGCGTTCGGCCAGGCGCATGCGCCATTCGGTGAGGTAGGTCAGCGGCGCCACGCCTGCCACCGTCCTGAAATGCAGGGCAAAGGTGGTGCGCGACATGGCGCACGCCTGGGCCAGTTCGTCGAGGTGCCAGGCCCGCGCCGGATCGCCATGCATCAGGCGCAATGCCGGGGCCAGGCGTGGTGCGCCGAGTGCGCGCAACCAACTGGCCGGCATGGGCGCGGCGGTCTGCAGGTGAGCCCGCAGGATCTGGATGAACAGCAGTTGTGACAACTGCGCCGAAGCCAGCTGTGCGCCCGGTTGCCCGGCGCTGCGCTCGGCTACCAGCTGATCGAGCAGCCAGCGGAAGTTGCTCGCCTGCTGCGAAGCGGCCGGTACGTGGATCCATGGCGGCAGCACATCGGCCAGCAGGCGTCCGCTGCCGGGGTCGAGCAGCACATGGCCGCCAATATGGGTGAAATCGTTGCCATCACCCAGCACCACTGGCGACTGCCCGGAGGCGCTGAACACGCTCATCGCATCGACAGGTTCGGTATCGAGGTCGCTGGCCAGGACGAAGCCCCGCCTGGCAGTCAGCAGACCGACGTCACCGGTATTGAACTGCACGGCCTGGGGTTCGCCATCGATCCGTACCCAGCAACTGCCCCTGACCACGGCGAAGAACTTGATCTTGTCGGGGGGAGGAAAGCGCAGCGCCCAATGCCCGCCCGCGCTGAAGCCGCCGGTGGTCAGTGACGTGGCGTTGGTGAGCCGGAGTATCTCGGAGAAAGGGTCGATGTTCATTGCCGTACTCTCGCGCAACCAATGCGCACCTTCAAGCATTAACAGTACGCATGGGGCGCCTTAACCTCTCCTGCATCCGCGCCTTGCGCAACGAATCGAGAGAGGAAGGCAACATGAGCGACCCATGGGTACTGGTCACCGGCGGCACCGGCTTCATCGCCCAGCATTGCATCATTGCCCTGCTGAACGAGGGCTACCGGGTGCGCACCACGATCCGTTCGGCCACCCGTGAAACCGAAGTGCGCGACCATCTGAAGGTTGGCGGTGTCGAGCCGGGCGAGCGCCTGCAGTTCGTCGTCGCCGACCTGGGCGCCGATGCCGGCTGGGCCGAGGCGAGCGAAGGCTGCACCTACGTGCTGCACGGTGCGTCGCCCACGCCGTCGGGCGACCAGCAGCGCGAAGAAGACTGGATCAGGCCCGCCGTGGACGGCAACCTGCGGGTACTGCGTGCCGCGCGTGATGCCGGGGTCAGGCGCGTGGTACTGACTTCTGCCTTTGGTGCGGTGGGCGTTGGGCACAGCCCCGAATATCGACGCCCGTTCGATGAGACCGACTGGAGCGACCTGAACGGCAATGTCGCGCCCTACCAGAAATCGAAAACCCTGTCCGAGCGTGCGGCCTGGGATTTCATCCAGCGCGAAGGCGGTGAACTGGAGCTGTCGGCGATCAATCCGGTGGCCGTGCTCGGGCCTGCGCTGGGCGCCGACTATTCGCATTCCATCCGCATCATCGTCAGCCTGCTGCAGGGGCAGGCAGGGTGCCCGCGAATCAACTCGGGTTTCGTCGATGTGCGTGATCTCGCCGACCTGCACCTGCTGGCCATGATTCACCCTGCAGCCAGGGGCGAGCGCTTCCTGGCGATTGCCGGTGAAAGCATGTGGATGACCGAGGTCGCCAAGGTGCTGCGCAATACCTTGGGCGAAGTCGCCAGCAAGGTCTCGACCCGCGAGCTGCCCAACTGGCTGGTGCGTCTGGCCGCGCGCAGCAACCCGAACATGAAGTCGATGGCGCCGCTGCTGGAGGTGGACATGAACTGCACCAGCGAGAAGGCGCGACGCCTGCTCGGCTGGTCGCCCAGGTCACGTGAGGAGGCGATCGTCGCCACCGCCCGCAGCCTGGTCAGCCTCGGGCTGGTCGGCTGACGGGCAGCGGGGTCAGAGGCTCAGGCGCATCGACAGGTCGACTGCCTTCACATCCTTGGTCATCGCGCCGATGGAGATGTAGTCCACACCGGTTTCGGCGATGACCCGCAGGGTGGTTTCATTGACCCCGCCGCTGGCTTCGAGCCTGGCCTTGCCTGCGGTGATGCGCACCGCCTCGCGCATTTCATCCAGGCTCAGTTCGTCGAGCATGACGATGTCTGCGCCGGCCGCCAGGGCCTGGCCCAGCTCGTCCAGGCTCTCCACTTCGATTTCCACCGGCTTGCCCGGCGCGATGCGGTGCGCTGCGGCCACCGCCTCGGCAACCCCGCCACTGGCGGCGATGTGGTTTTCCTTGATCAGGAAGGCGTCGAACAGGCCGATGCGGTGGTTGTGGCAACCGCCGCAGGTGACTGCGTACTTCTGCGCCAGGCGCAGGCCCGGGAGGGTCTTGCGGGTGTCGAGCAGGCGCACCTGGGTGCCTTCGACCAGATCGGCGAGAAAGCGCGCTCGGGTTGCCACGCCCGAGAGCATCTGCAGGAAGTTCAGCGCCGAGCGCTCGCCGGTGAGCAGCGAACGGGCCGGGCCTTCGAGGTGGAACAGGACCTGGTTGGCCGCAGCGCGCTCGCCATCGCTTACCTGCCAGTGTACCGCCACCCGTGGGTCGAGCTGACGGAACACCGCATCGACCCAGGCGGTACCGGCGATCACGCAGTCCTCGCGGGTGATGATGGTGGCCTTGGCCAGGCGCTCGGCGGGAATCAGCTGGGCGGTGATGTCGCCGCTGCCGACGTCTTCCAGCAGTGCACGGCGCACGTTGGATTCGATTTCGGCGGTGAGATCGGCGAGACGTAGGTTCGGCATGGTCGGCTCCACAAGCTAGATGCCGGCGATTATAGGGGAGGGGGCCGCGCTTTACAGCCGCCGATTCCCCGTCTGGCAAATGTGCGCCCGATCGCGTCCTGCAAATGCTGTGTTGGCAGCTGTCATCTTTTTCACGGATAATGGCGCCTTGTATTTGGCGTCATAGCTTTGACGATTCTCTCGCCAGTCGACCAATACCCTGCAAGGAGTCCGGGATGCATGAAGAAGGCAAGATGGGGCCTCTAGGGGTCGCCATCGACAGAGGGGTGCGCACGCCCCTGCCTTGCCTTCCCGTCGTGCTCCTTCAGGTGCGTGACAAAGCCGCGCTGCAATTGCGCCAGGGCCTGCAGGCCCTGTTCGACAACGCCGACGACACCCTCTTCGAGATGGCCGACAAGGCCGGCGACCAGCAACACCTGTACTTCGAAGCCATGCGTGACCTGCGCCTGAAGCGCAAGAGCATCGAGCGCACCTTCATCGATACCTTCCACGACACCTTCCTGCGTATCGGCCAGGTCGATCCGCTGGGGCCTCTGGGCAGCATCGACCTGCCCGTAGGCAAGGCGCAGCGTGAGCGCACGCTGGCGGTCGGGGCGATGGTGGAACGGGTGCTGTCGCGCGATGGCTTTGCCCTCCAGCAACTCGGCCAGCGTTTCAGCGCCTTGCTCGAAGTCCCGCTCGATGCGCGCTGCAATCCGCTGGGGCCTGCCTGCCTGTGCGGGTACTTTCTCGATGCCGGGCGCAGTCTGGGGGTCGACCTCAAGGTCAAGCTGATCCTGCTCAAGCTGTTCGAGCGCTATGTGCTGCGCGACCTCGACCTGCTCTATGGCCAAGCCAACCAGTTGCTGGCGGCTGCCGGGGTGCTGGCAGAGCTGGCGCCCGGGCCGCGTCGGCGTGCAGAGGACCGAGGCCTGGCGGCACGCCGCTCGCAGGCGGCGCTGATCGCCGGTGAGGGCCTGGGCAGCGACAGCGCCGGCCAGGCCTACTTCGCGTCGCTCGAAGGGCTGCTGGCACCGGTGCGTGGCCGCCTGGCGCCGCGGCTGCAAAGCGTGTCGGCGGCGCAGACGATCGGCAGCGCCGACCTGCTGCGCCTGCTCACCCACCTGCAGCACTACGTGCCCGGGCCGTTCGAAGCCGACGATTTCGACCTCGGCCAGCAGCTCGAGCAATTGCTGCTGCGCGTCAGCGTGCGCAGCGGCACGCGCCGGCGCCTGGCGACCGCCGATGAAGACATGATCAACCTGGTCGATCTGCTGTTCGAGTACATCCGCGACGACGACAACCTGCCCACGACGCTGCGGGCCTTGCTCGGTCGCCTGCACATTCCCCTGCTCAAGGCGGCGCTGCTCGACAAGAGCCTGTTCAGTCGGGCCAGCCATCCGGCGCGTCGGCTGCTGAACGAGATCGCCGCCATGGCCATCGGCTGGGAAGGCGCAGGTGAAGGGCTGCATGCGCGCGTGGAGCGCATCGTCCAGCGCCTGCTCAACGACTTCACCGAAGACGCGCGGCTGTTCAGCGATGTGCTTGACGAATTCCTGCTGTTCAGCAGCGAGGAGCGGCGGCGCAACGAACTGCTGGAGCAGCGCACCCGCGATGCCGAAGAGGGGCGGGCACGGGCGTCCCAGGCGCGACTGCAGGTGCAGCAGGCGCTCAACCTGCGTCTGCGCGGGCGTCGGGTGCCGCGCGTGGTGGTGCAGATGCTGGTGGAGTCCTGGAGTCAGGTGCTGCTGCTGGCCTGGCTCAAGCAGGGCGAGGCATCCGTGGCCTGGGTCGATGGCCTGGCGACCATGGACGCCCTGCTGCAGAGCATTGCCCCGCACCCCGAGCCCCTGGCGCGCGAGCAACTGCTCGAGCAGGTGCCTGGCCTGCTCAAGGCGTTGCGCGATGGCCTGGGCGGGGTGATGCTGGATTCCTCGGCGCTGCGCGAATTCTTCGTGCAACTGGAGCGCCTGCACCTGCGTGCCTGCGCCGACCCTGGCCTCTGGCAGAGCGAGGTCGACGAGGTGCGGATCGACGACGAGATCGTTCTGGCCAGCGCCGAAGACTCGACCGACAGCGACGCAACGGCGCTGGACGAGCACAGCCCTTCGCTGCGCCAGGTGCAGCGCCTGCGGCTGGGCACCTGGATCGAGCTCAGCGACGAAGACGAACCCTTGCGCTGCAAACTGGTGGCGCGGATCGACAGCAATGATCGTCTGGTCTTCGCCAACCGTACCGGCATGAAGGTCCGTGAATGGAGCCATGCCGGGCTGGCCCTGGCGCTGCATCGCGGCGAGGCGCGGGTGCTGGACGACGGCTTGCTGTTCGAGCGTGCGCTGGATGCGGTGCTCGACAACCTGCGCCAGGCCCAGGTGCGCTGAATCCACAATCATTTACATGCACGCAGTTTGACGGCGGGGCATACTGGCCCCTCGTATCCGGTCTTTTCAGGATCTGCCCATGCAATTGGACCGCGCCACTGGCTGGTTCTCCGGCGTTACCCACTGCCCCTCGCCGAACTTCAATGCCCGCCCTGACGGCGAGGCGATTTCCCTGCTGGTGATCCACAACATCAGCCTGCCGCCGGCCTGTTTCGGCACCGGCAAGGTCCAGCAATTCTTCCAGAATCGCCTCGACCCAGCCGAGCATCCCTACTTCGACAGCATCCGTCACCTGACCGTGTCGGCGCACCTGTTCGTCGAGCGCGACGGTGCGGTGACCCAGTTCGTGTCGCTGCTCGACCGCGCCTGGCATGCCGGGGTGTCGAGCTTCTGTGGGCGCGAGGGCTGCAATGACTTTTCCATCGGCATCGAACTCGAAGGCACCGACGAGCTGGCCTACACCGATGCCCAGTACGCCGCCCTGCGGCAGTTGACCCTGGAGATTCGCCGATGCTGGCCGGCCATCGACAGCGAGCGCATCCAGGGCCACAGCGACATCGCGCCGGGGCGCAAGACCGACCCGGGGCCGGCATTCGACTGGCGCCGCTACCGAGCCGCGCTGAACGACGAGGACAAGGCATGAGTTTTCTGGTGTTGGTACTGGTGTTGTGGATCGAGCAGTTCTCGGCCCTGCGCCACCGTCTGCAGCGTGACGGGTTCTTCCTCGGCGAGCTGGTGCGCCTCGAGCGCAGTGGCAAGGTCGATCCCTGGTGGAGCCTGGCGATCCTGGTGCTGGCCCCGGTGCTGCTGTTGGCGTTGCTGTTGCATGTGCTGCAGCCGGTCGCCTACGGCCTGCTGGCGCTGCCGGTGCACTTGCTGGTGCTGGTCTACAGCCTCGGACGCGGCGATGCCAAGGCGGCGCTTGGCCCGTTCCGTGACGCCTGGCGCCGGGGTGACGAACAGGCGGCGCTGCATGTGGCCGAGCGTGACCTGGGCCTGGCGGCGGACGATCCACGCGACCTGCTGGTGCGGGTTCAGGGCAATCTGCTGTGGCAGGCCTACCAGAGCTTCTTTGCGGTGATCTTCTGGTACTTCCTGCTCGGGCCGGCCGCTGCGCTGGGGTACCGCCTGCTGGCGCTGAGTGCGGCGAACAGCCATCAGCCGGCGCTCAAGGAACGGGCCGCACAACTGCGCCATGCCATGGACTGGCTGCCGGTACGGGTACTGGCGTTGAGCTTTGCGTTGGTCGGCAACTTCGTTTCGGTGACCCGCGTGATGCTGCATGAAGTGCTCAACTGGCACATCAGCGCCGGGCAGTTGATCGCGCGGGTAGGGCGGGTGGCTGACGATATTCCTGAAGAGGAAGAAGCACAGAGTGCGCTGGCGCGGCTGGACAGCCTGTGGGAGCTGCTGCTGCGCAGCGCAGTGTTGTGGTATGCGGTGTTCGCGCTGTGGACCGTGCTGCTCTAAAGGCTGGGCGAGTCGAAGCCCAAGGGCTGGGCCGCTCTTGCAGCAGGCTTCTCGCTTAACCTTAAGTTACAAACCTTGGATTGATTCTGCGCTATACAGAGCCACGGCCAGTCATGGCCTAGTGCTACCCCGCAGAACAATAAAAATCCAAGGAGGTGACCCATGAAGCGCCTGCTCCATCCGGCCATCGCGTTGATGAACCGGCTGAGCTTCGGCATGAAGTTCAGCCTGATCAGCGTCCTGTTCTTCCTGCCCATGCTGGTCACCAGCTTCTACCTGGTTCGCGATGCCTATCGGCAGTTCCACGTCACCCATGTCGAGCTGAACGGCCTCGAACCGTTGGCTGGCAGCCTGGCCCTGCGCGGCGATCTCGAGAACCTGGGCAACCTCCTGCAGATCAACGCCGTGCTCGGCCAGTCGGGCCAGGCCGGGGATGTCGAGGCGCGCATCGATGCCCTCGAGGACAAGGTCCAGGCCCGACTGCACGCCCTGCAGGGCAGCGATGCGCAACTCGAGGCCAAGCGCGCCGAGCTCGCCGAAGCCTTCGCCACGGCCCGCGGCGAAACTTCGTTGCAGAACAAGGTTGCCCTGTTCGACAAGCTGCTGGCCCAGGCCCAGGTGCTGACCCGGCAGGTCGCCAGCCAGACGGGCCTGAGCCAGGACAGCCAGGCATCGGTGCGCCAGCTGGGCGAACTGATCGGTGCCAGTACCGCACAGGTCAGCCAGATGCTCGGTGAAGGCCGGGCCATCGGGGCCGTGGCGCTGGGGCGCGGTTTCATCGACTCGGCGGGCAGCGCCCGCTTCGAAGACCTGCTGCAACGCCTGGAACGGCTGTCGGCTGACTATGCCCTGCGCCTGGACGATGCGCTGGCCGCCGATGCCGGCGCCCAGGCCAGCCTGGGCGAGCCGGCCCGGTCCAGCCAGGCCACGGTGCGCCAGGCCGCCACGCTGTTCGAGGAGCAGGTGGTGGTAGCCGAGACCCTCGATGCGCCTTGGCCCGCCTTCTACGAGCAGGTCAGCGCCCTGATGGGCCAGACCTACCGACTCAACGATGCGGTGATCGCGCATCTGCAACAGCAACTGCAGGAACGCCTGGGCGAGCATCGTCTGCGCATGATCGCCCTGGTGGTGGCGCTGGCGCTCGTGTTCCTGTCGATTGTCTATCTCTACAGCGGCTTCTACGTCTCGACCCGGCGCACGCTGAACAACCTCGGCGCCGCCATGGACAAGGTGGCCGGTGGCGACATGACCGTCAGCTTCGAGGTACGCAGCCAGGACGAACTGGGCGAACTGGGTCAAGGGTTCAACGAGACGGTGCGGCGCATCCGGGTGCTGATCGAGCAGGTGGGGCGCACCGTGACCACGGTCGAGGAACAGGCCGGACAGGTGCTGTCGGTGTCCACCCGCAGCAACCAGGCGGTGAGCGGCCAGCGCGAGCAGATCGAGCAGGTGGCCACGGCGATGAACCAGATGAGCGCCACCGCCCAGGAGGTGGCGCGCAGTGCGGCACTGGCGGCCGATGGCGCCGAGCAGGTCAACCGCGAGAGTGCCAGCGGACGCAGCCTGGTGGAGCATCAGCAGGACAGCATCGCCCGCCTGGCCGGAGAGATCGACCAGACGGTGACGGCGGTCAACCAGCTGGTTGGCGACAGCCAGGCCATCGGGCGGGTACTGGAGGTGATCCGCGGCATCGCCGAGCAGACCAACCTGCTGGCGCTGAATGCGGCGATCGAAGCTGCGCGGGCGGGCGAGCAGGGACGAGGCTTCGCTGTGGTCGCCGATGAGGTGCGCACCCTGGCGCGGCGTACCCAGGACTCCACCGCCGAGATCGCCCAGATGATCCAGCGTCTGCAGGACGGCGTCGGCGCTGCGGTGCGGGCCATGGGCAGCAGTCACCAGATGGCGGCGGGCACCGTGGATGAGGCGCGCCAGGTGCAGCAGGCTCTGGCCAATATCCTCGGGGCGGTGGGCGGTATCGTCGAGCAGAACCAGCAGATCGCCGCGGCGGTCGAGCAGCAGACGGCGGTGGCCCATGACATCGACCAGAATATCGTGGCGATCAACCGCGCGGCGCAGGACACCACGCAAGGCGCTTGTCAGACCGAGGACGCCAGCCGGGCGCTGTCGACTCAGGTGGTGGAGTTGAAGCGCCTGATCGGGGCGTTCCAGGTCTAGGCGCTGTCCGAAAGGTGTCTGCACGGGCTCTTGTCGTGTTGAAACGGGGCTTGGAATGCCCGTGTACTTCCCGGTACACAGCGCTTCCTCGCCCCAACATCAGCAATCAACGCCTCGAGGAGGGGCGCGCCTCGTGCCGGTCGGCAAGTTCGAAGATCGATGCCCCCAGTGCCAAGGGGATCTCAACGCGCAGGATTCGATGGACCTTGAGCCCTGCGCGTTCCTGCGCGCGCTGATACATGATGCCTTTGCGTGCATCCTCCAGCGTTTTCAGATGGCCGGCCTGAAAGGCGTATTGAGCCCTGGGGGTGTCGAGGGCGGGGTAGTGGAAGTGCGCTTCCCATAGCCGCTTGCCATCGGTGTCCATGATTGAATAGGCGTCCATGAAGCTTCGATCCTGGCCCCTGCCAACCGTTGCGCGGGTTTCATGCAGCTTGCGTACGGTGACCTGATTGCGCTTTATCAGCTCGGCAAGGTGAGCCGCCTTCGGTTTGCGGGGGTTCTTGTAGATGGCCATTTCCAGCCTTTGCGCCAGTGAGCGCAACTGCGCGCTGGAAGCCTGCAGGCGTGTGTTCAAGGTGGCGCTGGCAGCTGGGAGGGGGGCCAGATCGGCTTGGCCATATTGATTTGTCAGGATGTCCATTTCTTCCGCGAGGTTGAGCAAGGAGTCGCTGATATCGGCAGCCACCGCGTCATCGCGCAAGGCCCTGGCTTGGGCCTGTCTGCTTGTGGATTGGAATTCTTCGAGCCGACTGGTCGATGCGCTGTCCAACTGTGTCAGCGTGCGCGAGGGAGGCACAGCGGTCATTTGCCAGGTGCCTTGTTGTGTCCGGGTGAGTGTTCGCCGGGTGGCTCGGTCATCCTCCGCCACGACGGTCAGCAGGTCGGCATCGAGAGGGCTGGACCTGACTTCCACCAGCCGATCGCGTCCATGGTGTCTGACGGCGACTATCCTCGCCCTGCGGGGGCTTGGGGAAGGACCGGGTCTGTCGGTCACGTGCTGCGAAGGAATGAAGTCGAAATCGATACCGTCAAGGGCAGTGGAGGGAAGTGGTCCGTCCTTCTGTTCGTCGATGATTGCCGCCAGGCGGGTGTCGCAGTGTTCGCGATAGTGGTGGATTATCTTGAGGAGTTCCACGATGTGTTCGTTGTTTCGATCAATGTCGTTCAGAGGCGTCTCGGTGGCCAGTTGTTCGAAGCCATTGGTGAGCGCTTCGAGTTTCTCCTGCAGGTTGGCCAGGACCGCAAAACGTCGTTGATCCGGAACGCTGTCCAGGTGCCTGATGGTCCGTGTCAGGACGTTGAGTTCGTGGTGCAGCGCCTTGGCGGGGACGTTGAAGATCGCTGGCGTCGAAGGCTCGTACGGGTCACCAAAGCCGAGCAACACCCCACGTATGAACTGAATGCTGGCCATGAGCGTTTGCGACGGCTGCAGATCCTTGGGGATGTCATGCGTCGAGGCATCGAAATACTGGGACTGCTTCAGTGCTTGCAGGGTACGCTCATACCTGAGAGTGAGGGGCAGTTTGCGGATCTTGCAATCGAGCAGCAGTCTCTGAGACTGCCTGAAATTACTGGCCACCTGCACATCACCGAGGATTTCCTCAGCTGCGGGCATGGCGGTCGCGTCCAGCTGCTTTTCCTTCACCCTGTCTTGCAGGACGAGGTCGTGCAGATAGATGGCTCTCTCGTAGCAGGTAAGCTGCGAGCGCTGCTTGCGGGCGGTGAACTCGGCCAGGCTGGTTTCGGGATTGAGCTGGGCGAATTGCTGGGGTTTATCCTGCAACAACTTCAACTGCTCATCTACCACATCGATGTACTTGCAGTACTCGGTGATGGCGGTGTCGCGGCCCGCACCGGGGTGTCGGGACAGACTGGCGATGATCACGCTTCGTTTGAAGAAGTCCTTCTGCTTGGCCTCCAGCGCCTCGGAACTCAGGCTCAACTCACGCAATGCGGCGTCTGTTTCGACCAGATCCCGCTCCTGCTGCTGCCTTTGTCTTGCCTGGTTCGCCTCCCTGAGCGATTGGAGCCTCGACTTGCGCCCGCGTCCAGAACCACCGGGGCCCCCGACCAGAACACCTTGCCAGTTGCCGTCGACATCCCGGGTGACCGGTTCGCTGCGGCCGGGTCGTGTCGCCACGTAGAGGTTGTCGGTGGTATCGGCCACGGCATCCTCGCTACGGACGATTCGCCATATGGATTGGTCCGGCGAGGATGCGTCACGGTCGTGCAGGACCTGGTAACTGAAATTGTCCATGGTGATGAACAGCTTGTTGTCTGTGCGGTAGATGCCGTCGTGGTCGGCCTGTATCGACGGCTCCAACGGAGGATGGCTGAAGTCGGCGAGCCTTGTGGTACTCAGTGGATAGTGCTGCCGCTCCGGCAGCAGGTCCTCGAGCACCGTGCGTTGTGCCAGGGCTTGCTGTTCCACCTGGCTGATGAGTTTGCCCGGTTCGTAGATGTTGACCCCCAGGGACTGGCGGGAGACGTCGTCGAGGGTGCGCAACAGCGCCTGTGCCAGGGCGGCCTGGCCTGGATCGACCTGAATCAGGTCGCCGGTTTCCAGGCTCCCGGCGTAGTGGGTGGCAGAGCGGTAGAGCCTGATGAATGTGGTCGTGCTGTCCAGCTCATAGGTGGCGAGCCGCTTGCGGGTTGGTGCCATCAGCCCGTTACGGTCTTTCACCGCGTCGTACACCTGGATGCCGAGGCTCTCGGGCCAATGCGGATCCGCGAGCAGCATCGAACAGAACAGCGCTTCACTGTCAGGGTCGGGAACTCGGCTGCTCGACTCCAATCCCGACAACGCATTGATCACACGTTGCTGGAGCTGGGTCAGCAAGATGGCTTGCAACTGCTCGTGGTTCAGCAGTGTGTCATGTGTCAGGCGACTCAGCTCAGGGTGGTGCCGATAAAGATGAGCGCGCGCAGCTGGCGACAGGAGCGGGAAACGTGTTTTCAGTGCGCTGGTATCGTTTGTGGGCACCAGGTCGACGATGACATTCTCCTGTTGCAACAGATCCAGCAACTGCCAGGGTGCTTCACCCTGCGAGTACCATATCGCTTCCAGTGATCCACGGCTGACATCGGCCAGTGCCAGCAGGCGTTCGGCGCGCGTGGCTTCAAGTGTGGGCAGCGCCGATGAGGTCAGTAACTGCAGCAACCGAGCGTCAGTGAGCGGACCGATGTCCAGATGTCCGTATGCCCCGCTCTCGCTCTGCAGCGGGCCTGTGGACCAGGCCGCTGGCGCCGGCCCGGGGAGATGGGTGGGCCTTGGATTGAGCAGGCTGTGCATGAGTTGCCGGGTTCTGCGCTGCGAAAGTTTGCCTGCACTGACCTGTAGCGCGCCGGTGACGATCAGGTCGGTCACATCGATCACCGCCTGTACCGCCTGTGCCCGCTCGCCCTCGCTCAACGCCAGGGCGGCGGTGATGACCTGATGGCCAAGGGCGCCCAGGCTGACGCTGACCATCAACCTGTTGGCACCGATCACACCGCCGGGCAGCGCCAAGGTGAGCAAACCGAGAGTTTCGCTGACAACGATACCGGCATGGTCTTTCAATGCTTTCCAGCGACGTGAGGAAAGGGTTGCCGCGCTGGCCAGGAGGTCGGCCCTGAAACGCTCCGAGGACAACTGGTGCAGGCCTTGCCGGATGGGCACCGTGCTGCCCTGAGCGGTGATCTGCAATTTCTCGATCGGGGGTACGTCCAGTTGCATCAGGTCGTACAGTTTCTGGCTGATCCAGTTGAGATTGTCCCGGTCCGTCACGGGGGTCGCCAAGTGCTCGTGCAATGCGTCTTGGGATGCCTTGTCCAGCCCTGCGAGGAACCACGCGTTGCTCGGGTGTCGCTTTACCTGATCCAGCAGCGCCTCGACAGCCGCATGCTCGCTGAAGTGACGTCTCAGTGCACCACCTGCGCGGTTCGGGAAGTAGCTCACAACCCGCTCGCTACCCAGCTCCCGGACCGTGCAGGTGAAGAACGGCAGGGGCACGGTCGCACCGGTGAATTTCAGTTGATACTGCTTCCACTGGCGGTTGCTGTCGCTGTAGATGCCGGACAGCGACGCTGCTGCCTGGCGAGCAACATTGGCATCCTTTTCCTGGCGCAGGTCATCGAGCAGCGCCAGCCCGAACAGTCCCTCATGGTAGTGGGTCAACCACCCCATGAAGCGCGCATCCATGGCTGCATTGACTTTCGCCTCGAGCATCGATCCCAGATCCAGGGCATGGGCATGCAGCTCGAAGCTGCTGGCGCCGAGTACTTCATGAAACTCCCGGATGCCGTTTTCGTGACGGCTGATGTAGCTGTGTTCCAGATAATTGTTCTGATAGGACCGCGGGTAGACCTTGTTCAGGTCAAGCCGAGCGGCGTCCCACAGCGAATAGGACTGGATCTTCTGTATGGGCTCTCTGATGCCTATGGCGCGTCCATGGCGCGGCGGGACCAGGAGCATCTGAGTATGAAAGTACCAACGCTGCGGGTCGATGATCGTGCTGCTCAGCGGGGCCAGTGCCTGCCTGAGCTTCTCCAGGCCTTCCTGCTCGAAGCGCTTGAGGCAGTCGGCAAGGCTCTCGGCTATCGAGGTATTGTTCTGACCGACCTGTCTGGCCAGTTCGAAATAGCGTTGTCGTTGCGTATTCTCCAGGTGCCCGAAATAGCGCTCGAGATTCTGGTTGATCGCATTGACGGCCTGGAGATCCTGGTAGCTTTGAGCATCGAGCAGAACCGGGTGTTCTTGAGTCGAGAGCAGACGTTGATGGAGCATGGGATGATCCTTTGAACATGACGAGGACGTGCGCGTCTGGCACATCGTGTCCATGGAATCGGATCGGACCCCATGCAGGGGGGTAGATGGTTGCTACCCTGCGCAAGAATGCTCAGTGCGGCCAGCCGAGCAACTCACAGGCGTTGGTGGTGCTGGCAAGCGCCAGTTGCTCGACGCTGACGCCCATCACGGCGGCCAATTCGGCTGCGATTTCCGGCAGGTGCACCGGGCTGTTGCGCTGGCCTGGAAACATCGCCGGGGCCATGTCCGGGGAGTCGGTCTCGAGCACCACGCTTTCCAGCGGCAGGCGTGGCAGGGTCTTGCGCAGGCGCAGCGCCTGCGGCCAGGTCGCGGCGCCACCGAGCCCGAGTTTGAAGCCAAGCCTGATGTATTCGCGGGCTTCTTCGTAACTGCCGGCAAAGGCATGGATGATTCCGCCGCGTGCCGGCTTGTAGCGCTTGAGCGTGGCGATCACCTGGGCGTGGCTGCGGCGCACGTGCAGCAGCGCGGGCAGTGCGAAATCGCAGGCCATCTGCAACTGGGCTTCGAACAACGACTGCTGGCGGGGCTTGTCCAGTTCGGGCAGGTAATAGTCCAGGCCGAACTCGCCGACGGCACACAGGCGCGGGTCGCCCTGCAGGCGTTCGAGCCACTCGCGCAACTGCAGCAGATGCTCGGGGCGATGCTGCTCCAGGTACACCGGGTGCAGGCCGAGGGCTGCCGGCAGGCGTGCATCGCCGCAGGCCAGGTCCCAGACCCGCTGCCAGTTCTGCTGGTGGACGCCCAGCACCACCATGCGCTCGACCCCGCGCCCCGCCGCAGCGTCCAGCAGGCGCTGGCGGTCGGCGTCGAAATCAGGGAAGTCCAGGTGGGTGTGGGTGTCGATCAGACGCATGTTCAGGCCGTGATGCGCTGCTTGAAGGTTCGGGCCACGGCGTGCACACCCGGGGCGTAGGTCTTCTGCTCGATGGCCGCCAGGGCCAGTTCCAGCGCGGTGGCGGCAATCTGGCCATGCTGCTGGGCCATGGCGTTGACCGGCAGGGGCAGGAAGTCGAGCAACTGGTTATCACCGAAGGTGCCCAGTTGCAGTTCGCGCGACTGGCTGCCACGCGCCTGCAGCGCATCGAACACCCCTTGCAGCAGCACGTAGGAGGTCGTGACCAGCGCGTCGGGCAGGCCGCCGAGTTCCTTGATCAGTGTTTCCATCAGGCGTTGGCCGCACTCGCGGCTGAACGCTTCGCCCTCAAGGCGGCGCACTTCACCGTCGAACCCTTGCAGGGCGGCGTCGAACCCGCCGGCGCGGGCCTGGCTCACCGACAGCTCCGGTCGGGCGCCGATCAAGGCGATGCTGCGTGGGCGGGTGCCCAGCAGACTCTCGGTCAGTTGCCGGCTGGCATCACGGTCGTCGCTGATCACCGAGCAGAAGTGCGCAGGGTCCAGACGGCGGTCGATGGCGATCACCGGCAGGCCCTTGTTCTGCATGTCGCGATAGCTGTCATCTTCCGGCGGCAGGCAGCTGGCAACGAACAGTGCATCGCAGCGGCGGGCGCGGAACAGTTGCTGCAACTGGCGCTCGCTCTCGGGCTGGTCATCGCTGCTGGCGATCAGCAACTGGTAGCCACGGGCCCGCGCGCCTTGCTCGAGCTGCTTGGCGATGCGTGCGTAGCTGGGGTTCTCGAGGTCGGGCAGGATGAAGCCGAGCGTGCGTGTGTGCCGGCTACGCAGGCCGGCAGCCTGTGGGTTGGGCGTGAAGTCGTGGGCCTCGACCACGGCGCGAACCCGTTCGACGGTGGCGCTGCTGATGCGCTGCTGTTCGGCCTTGCCGTTGATGACGTAGCTGGCAGTGGTCACGGATACACCGGCCAGACGTGCGATATCGCTGAGTTTCACCGCATTTTCCTTGTTATTACCGGGGCAGCCAGAGGCGCCTGATCGGGTAGTCTTACTCAGAATTGTGTCCAAGTGCAGGCGACCATTGTCGCAATTGTTCCGACAAACTGGGGCTTTTTCCTACGCAGATTATCGAGTAACGTGGCCACCTGGTCAGGTTAAACGTTTCAGCACTCGAATATACCAGGTCTGCCCTGAATGCCCGGGTGAATCAGCGCGTTGAATTCCACAACAATAACCTCAGTCCCGGCCTGCGGGTACTGCAAAAGGAGAAGGTCATGCTCGAGCTCGCCAATGAGCAGATAGCCATGGGCCAGGTGGCCGTCGACAAAGCGGCGGCCCTGGGTCTGCTGGCGGATCGACTGGTGGCCGATGGCCTGGTTGCCGAGGGCTATCTCGAAGGGCTGCAGGCCCGCGAGGCGCAAGGTTCCACCTTTCTCGGCCAGGGCATCGCCATCCCCCACGGTACCCCGCAGACCCGCGACCTGGTGTTCGCCACCGGCGTGCGCCTGTTGCAGTTCCCCGAAGGGGTGGATTGGGGCGATGGACAGAAGGTCTACCTGGCGATCGGTATCGCCGCACGTTCCGACGAGCACCTGCGCCTGTTGCAACTGCTGACCCGCGCCCTGGGCGAAACCGACCTGGCCGAGGCGCTGCGGCGTGCGACCACGGCCGATGCCCTGCTCAAGCTGTTGCAGGGAGCGCCCCGCGAACTGGAACTCGATGCACAGCTGATCGGCCTGAACCTGCCAGCTGACGATTTCGACGAGCTCGCCTGGCGTGGCGCCCGCCTGCTGCAGCGAGGCGGATGTGTGAACAGCGGTTTTGCCGCGCTGTTGCAGCAGGCCGAGCCGCTGCCGCTGGGCGAGGGCCTGTGGTGGTTGCACAGCGAACGTGAGGTGCTGCAGCCGGGCCTGGCCTTCGTCACCCCGCAGCAGCCTTTGCGTCATCGTGGCCAGCCACTCAATGGCCTGTTCTGCCTGGCCAGCCTGGGCGCTGCGCACCAGGCCCTGCTCGAGCGCCTGTGCCAAGTGCTGATCGAAGGTCGCGGGCAGACCCTCTACCAGGCCACCAGCAGTCGCGACGTGCTCCAGGTGCTGGGCGGCGATGCGCCGGCCGACTGGCCCGGGGTACGGGTGATGCTGGCCAACCCCCACGGCCTGCATGCCCGCCCGGCGAAGGTGCTGGCGCAACTGGCCAAGGGCTTCGATGGCGAAATCCGCATCCGCCTGACCGACAGCGCCCAGCCTGCCGTTTCGGTGAAGAGCCTCAGCCGCCTGCTGTCGCTTGGGGCACGGCGCGGGCAGGAGCTCGAGCTGATCGCCGAACCGGGCATCGCTGCCGATGCTCTGCCTGTGCTGCAGGCAGCCATCGAGCAGGGGCTGGGCGAGGAGGTCGAGCCGCTGCCGGCGTTCAGCCTGCCGATGGCCGAGGCGGTACGTGAAACCCTGCAGGCACCGCTGCCCGGCAGCCAGGTCCAGGGTGTCGGCGCCGCGCCGGGTATCGCCAGCGGGCCGGCCCATGTTCGTGTCGAGCGCGAGATCGACTACCCGCTGCGTGGCGAATCCAGCACCCAGGAGCGCGCCAGGCTGCGCGCGGCGCTGGCTGCGGTCAATGGCGAGCTGCAGGCCTTGGTGCAACGCAGCGACAAGGCCATCGGCGAGATCTTCGTCACCCATCAGGAAATGCTCGCCGACCCGGCCCTGGGTGACGAAGTCGATCAGCGCCTGGCCCAGGGCGAAAGTGCGGCGGCGGCGTGGATGGCGGTGATCGAAGCGGCTGCCAGCCAGCAGGAGGCGCTGCGTGATGCGCTGCTCGCTGAGCGCGCCGCGGACCTGCGCGACGTTGGCCGTCGTGTGCTGGCGCAGCTGTGCGGCATCAGCGAACCGGCCGAGCCCGAGCAGCCCTACGTGCTGGTCATGACCGAAGTCGGTCCGTCGGACGTGGCCCGTCTGGATCCGGCGCGGGTCGCCGGCATCGTCACCGCCCAGGGAGGGGCTACCGCGCACAGCGCAATCGTCGCCCGCGCCCTGGGCATCCCGGCGGTGGTCGGGGCCGGTGCGGCGATCCTGCTGCTCGAATCCGGTACGCCGCTGCTGCTCGACGGCCAGCGCGGCAGGGTCAGCGTCGCGCCGCCTGCCGAGGAGCTGCAGCGCGCCCTGGCCGAACGCGACCAGCGCGAACAGCGTCTGCAGGCTGCCTGGGCCAATCGCCACGAGCCGGCCGTGACCCGCGACGGTCATGCCGTCGAGGTGTTCGCCAACATCGGCGACAGTAGCGGCATCGACAAGGTGGTCGAACTGGGCGCCGAAGGCGTCGGTCTGTTGCGCACCGAACTGATCTTCATGGCCCATCCGCAGTTGCCGGATGTGGCTACCCAGGAAGCCGAATATCGCCGTGTGCTCGATGGCCTGGACGGTCGCCCGCTGGTGGTGCGAACCCTCGACGTGGGTGGCGACAAACCCTTGCCCTACTGGCCGATTGCAGCGGAAGACAACCCCTTCCTCGGCGTGCGCGGCGTGCGCCTGACCCTGCAGCGCCCACAGGTGATGGAGGATCAGTTGCGCGCGCTGCTGCAGGCGGCCGACCAGCGGCCATTACGCATCATGTTCCCGATGGTCGGGCAGATGCACGAGTGGCGCGCCGCCAAGGCCATGGTCGAGCGCCTGCGCGAGCAGATCCCGGTCGCCGACCTGCAGGTGGGGATCATGGTCGAGGTGCCTTCGGCAGCGCTGCTGGCGCCTCGCCTGGCGCGCGAGGTGGACTTCTTCAGCATCGGCACCAACGACCTGACCCAGTACGCCCTGGCCATCGACCGCGGCCACTCGAGCCTGTCGGCCCAGGCCGACGGCCTGCACCCGGCGGTGCTGCAACTGATCGACATGACCGTGCGCGCTGCCCATGCCGAAGGCAAGTGGGTGGGTGTGTGCGGAGAACTGGCTGCCGATCCGCAAGCTGTGCCGGTGTTGCTGGGCCTGGCGGTGGACGAGCTCAGCGTTTCCGCGCGCAGCGTCGCCGAAGTCAAGGCCCTGGTGCGCCAGGCCGATTACCCCACGGCCCGCGCACTGGCGCGCGAGGCCCTGCAACAAGACAGCGCCGAAGCGGTACGGGCGCTGGTGGAGCGTTATTGAAATGGCCAAGATCCTTACCCTGACCCTCAACCCGGCGCTGGACCTGACGGTAACCCTCGATCAGCTGCGTGCCGGCGAGGTCAACCGCGCGCACGACCAGTGCAGCCACGCAGCGGGCAAGGGCTTGAACGTCGCCCAGGTGCTGGCCGACCTGGGGCACCAGGTGACGGTCAGCGGCTTTCTTGGCCGTGACAACCTGCAACCTTTCGAAGCGCTGATCGCCCGTCGCGGCTTTGCCGATGGCTTCATCCGCGTCGACGGTGAAACCCGCACCAACCTCAAGCTGGTCGAGGCACACGGGCGCGTCACCGACATCAACGGCCAGGGACCGCAGGTCGATGCGCCTGCACAGGCCGCCTTGCGTGAACGTCTGACCGAGATCGCCCTGGCGCATGAGGTGGTGGTGGTTGCCGGGAGCCTGCCGCGTGGGGTGAGTGCCGAGTGGTTCGGGGAGTTGCTGGGCGGGCTGGTGCGCCAGGGTGTGAAGCTGGCGCTCGACACCAGCGGCGAGGCCCTGCGCGCCGGTTTGCAGTGCGCGCCCTGGCTGGTCAAGCCCAATACCGATGAGCTGGGCGAATTGTTCGGCAGCACCGTGCAGGGTTTTGCCGAGCAGCGTGAAGCCGCCCGGCGCTTGCTCGACAGCGGCGTCGCCCATGTCGTGGTGTCCCAGGGCGCGCAGGGGGTGAACTGGTTCGCCGCCGACCTGGCGCTGCATGCCCAGCCACCGAAGGTATCCATCGCCAGCACCGTGGGTGCGGGCGACTCGCTGGTGGCCGGCATGGTCCATGGCCTGCTGCAGAAGGAGGACGCCGCGCTGACCCTGCGTCTGGCGACTGCAATCGCGGCCCAGGCGGTCACCCAGGTCGGTTTCGGCATCGACGACCGCGAGCAGCTCTCGCGCCTGGAAGCCGCCGTGCAACTGACAGAACAACAACAAGAGGCTCGCCGATGAACATCGCAATCGTCACCGCCTGCCCGAATGGCCAGGTGTCGAGTGTCCTGAGTGCACGCCTGCTGGCCGCCGCGGCCCAGCGCCGGGGCTGGAGCACCAGCGTCGAGGTGCGGGACACCGACCACCCCGAACGCTGCCTGAGTGCGGCGCAGATCGCCGAGGCCGACTGGGTGCTGGTGGTCAGCACCGGACCTGTCGACCTGAGCCGCTTCGTCGGCAAACCTGTCTACCAGAGCACCCCGGCCCAGGCGCTGGCGGATCGTGAGGGCTTTCTCGACGAGGCTGCGGCCAATGCCAGGGTCCTCGAAGCGAGCGTCGGCACCGAGGTGGCAGCCAGTAACGAGGCTCCACGTATCGTTGCGGTCACTGCCTGCCCGACCGGCGTGGCCCACACCTTCATGGCCGCCGAAGCGCTGCAGCAGGCAGCGCAGGCGCTGGGCTACGGCTTCAGTGTGGAAACCCAGGGCTCGGTCGGGGCGCGAAACCCCTTGTCGGCGGATGCCATCGCCGAAGCCGACGTGGTGCTGCTGGCGGCAGATATCGAGGTGCCGACTGCCCGATTTGCCGGCAAGCGCATCTACCGCTGCGGCACTGGCATCGCCCTCAAGCAGGCGCGCGCCACCCTCGAAAAGGCGCTGGCCGAAGGCAAGCTCGAAAGTGCAGGGGCGACGCCCGATGCCCCCGGCAAAAGCGAAAAGACCGGGGTCTACAAGCACCTGCTGACCGGTGTGTCGTTCATGTTGCCGATGGTCGTGGCCGGTGGCCTGCTGATCGCCTTGTCGTTCGTGTTCGGCATCGAGGCGTTCAAGCAGCCGGGCACCTTGCCTGCGGCGCTGATGCAGATTGGCGGCGAGGCAGCGTTCAAGCTGATGGTACCGATGCTTGCCGGGTATATCGCCTGGTCGATTGCCGACCGCCCGGGTCTGGCGCCAGGGATGATCGGCGGTCTGCTGGCCAGCACCCTGGGCGCCGGATTCATCGGCGGTATCGTCGCAGGTTTCCTGGCCGGCTACAGCGCCAAGGCGATCAGCCGCTGGGCGCGCTTGCCGAGCAGCCTGGAAGCGCTCAAGCCGATCCTGATCATTCCGTTGCTGGCCAGCCTGTTCACCGGCCTGGTGATGATCTACGTGGTCGGTCATCCGGTGGCGGCGATGCTCGAGGGGCTGACGCGCTTTCTCGACAGCATGGGCACCACCAACGCCATCCTCCTCGGCCTTTTGCTCGGTGGCATGATGTGCGTCGACCTGGGCGGGCCGATCAACAAGGCGGCCTATGCCTTCTCGGTGGGGCTGCTGGCTTCGTCGAGCTACGCACCGATGGCGGCAACCATGGCTGCAGGCATGGTGCCGCCCATCGGCCTGGGCATCGCCACCTTCCTGGCCCGGCGCAAGTTCGCCCAGAGCGAACGTGAGGCGGGCAAGGCGGCGCTGGTGCTGGGGCTGTGCTTCATCTCCGAAGGGGCGATCCCGTTTGCCGCCAAGGACCCGTTGCGGGTGATTCCGGCGAGCATCGCCGGAGGCGCGTTGACCGGGGCGTTGTCGATGTACTTCGGCTGCAAGCTGATGGCGCCGCATGGCGGATTGTTCGTGCTGCTGATCCCCAATGCCATCAACCATGCGCTGCCTTACCTGCTGGCAATCCTTGCGGGGAGCCTGGTGACGGCGGTGGTGTATGCGTTGATCAAGAAAGCGGAGCGGGTGGAGATGGTGGTGGCGCCAGCCAAGTGACCGGCGCTGGGTGGATGTTTCGCGGGCAAGTCCGTCATGGACCTCAATGCTTGCGGCGCAATGGCACCAGCAACTCGCCCAGGCCGTTGTGATCGATCTCGTGCATCAACGCCAGCAACCCGCCCAGTTCTCCGGGCGGGAACCCCTTGCGCGCGAACCACGCCAGGTAGTCGCCGGGCAGGTCGGCGATGATTCGGCCCTGGTATTTGCCGAAAGGCATGGTGCGGGTGACCAGCAGTTGCAGGGATTCGGGTTTCATCGATCGGCCTGGTGCAGTGAAAACCTCGACCATACAGCAATTGCCACGCTCCACCCTGCAATCTGCACGAGAACCCAATCGGCGATCATGCAGAACACCCGTAGAAGGCTGCAGTGTATTTGCATAAGTTTTTGAATTTATTGGTTTTTATTTATTCGCTCGGCTTGGCACGAAGCCTGCTCCAGTCAGTGTGACTATCACCTGCCTAGGAGTTACGCCATGAGCAATCCAAACAAAGACGTGATCGACGTGCTGAACAACCTGATCGAGTACAGCAAGGATGGCGAGAAGGGTTTCAAGGAGTCGGCCGATGATGTCAAGAATCCTGAGCTGAAGGCGTTCTTCGTCCAACGTGCCACCGCGTGTGCCCAGGCCGCGGCCGAACTGCAGGCCGAGGTGCGTCATCTGGGCGGCGACCCCGAGACTTCGACCAGCTTGAGCGGTGACATCCATCGTGGCTGGGTCAACTTCAAGTCGATGCTGACCGGTAAAAGCGAAGAGGCTGTGCTCAACGAGGTCGAGCGTGGTGAGGACTATGCGCTTAAAGCGTACAAGGAAGCCCGTGAGAAACTCGTCAAGCTCAATACGCCAAACGCGCAGAATGCCCTGACCCTGGTCGACGGCCAGTTGCAGGGCGTGCAGCGCAATCACGACCAGGTGAAGATGCTGCGCGACACCGCCCGCGCCCGCTCCTAAGCGCCCGGCCCCTCGACCCGGTTGCGGCCATTGGCCTTGGCCCGGTAGAGCGCTTCATCCGCGGCACCCAGCACCCTGGTCAGGTCGTGCTGGGTGCCCGGCTCATACAGGCCGATGCCGATGCTCACCGTGATCGGCCGGTCATCGCCAGCGAATGGCGGCATCGCCTCCACGCTCAGGCGGATGCGTTCTGCGAGCAACAACGCACCGCTCAGTTCGGTTTCCGGCAATACCACCTGGAATTCTTCTCCACCGTAACGTGCCGCCAGGTCCGCCGGGCGCCGGATACTGCGCTGGATGGTGCGTGCGACCTCGCGCAACGCCTGATCGCCTCCGGCATGGCCATGACGCTGGTTGAAGGCCTTGAAGTGGTCCACGTCCACCATCAACACGGCCATCGGTTTGCGGTTGCGCTGGGCGCGTGCCCATTCCTGGCGCAGCATCTGGTCGAGCTGGCGGCGGTTGGCCAGCCCGGTAAGGCTGTCGGTGGCGGCCAGCGTGGCCATGCCCTGTTCGGCGCTGTGACGACGACGCAGCTCGCGACCCAGCAGCAGGGTCAGCCAGAGGATGCCCAGGCACAGGGCGCCGGTGGCAATGCCGACCATCAGCGCCGTGCGGCGCCAGGCCTGGAACACCTCGGCTGACGAATGCACCACCAGCACGATCAGCGGCAGGTCGCCGACCCGGGCGAAGGTGTACATGCGCTGTTCGTTGAACAGGTCCGAGTGGGCGCTGAAGCTGCCGCTGCGCTCGCCGAGGATGCGCTTGAAGCTGGGGTGCTGGCTGAAGTCGCTGCCGATCGGCGGATCTTGCGGCCCTGCAGGTTCGCGGGCCAGCAACTGGCCGCTGGTGTTGATCAGGTTGATGCTGCTGCGCTGGCCGATGTCCAGGCGCTGGAACAGTTCGCTGAAGTACGACAGGCGCAGCGCGCCGGTGGCAAGCCCGGCAAACTCGCCGTGGGGGCCGGGGATGCGGCGGCTGAAACTGATGCACCAGTCCAGGTCGCCCAGCCTGGCCTTGAACGGCGGCCCCACCAGCAGCCCGAGGTCGGGATCGTTCTGGTGAGCCTTGAACACGCCGGTGTTGGCGAAGTTGGCCCGGCGCGGGATCAGGCTGGTCGAGTCGCCGACCACATCGCCCTCGGCATCGAGCCACAGCACATCACCGCGGCTGCGGTCGACGAAGGCCTGGTTGAACAGCAGGCGCTGGCGCAGAGGGCTGGGCACTTCCGGCAGTTCGCTGCGCCCGACGGCCCAGATCAGGCCCTTGAGCGACTGGTCGTAGAGTTCGGCGTTGCGCAGGATATCGCTCTCGATGAGCTGGACAATGTTGCTCGACGCGCGGATGGACGACTGCTCGACACTGTCCCGCTCACGGCCGAGCAGGTAGCTGACGATACCGACTATCGCGAGCACGGCGAGGCAGCTGCCCAGATTGAGGATCAGCTCGGGGTGGGGCCTGGACAGGACAGGGCGCGGGGATCGAGTGTGCAACATCAGGCTCGCTACTGCATAAGCCCCTCTTTCCGTGAGGGTAGGGCTATCAAGCGGCGGCGATATTCTAGGGAAGTGGCAATTGTCGGACAAGTTTAGTCCGTCGGAAATGCTTCAGGGCATACCAGGTTGCATGGCACCGATTGCATCGGTGGTCGCGGGCGAGTCGCAGCGGCGAACCGCTGCCCACCACCGGCAAGGCCGGCGCCATGCGCTGCAAGGGTTCGGGTCAGAACACGTTCAGCGGGTAATCGACGATCACCCGGAACTCGTCGTTGTCGTTGTCCACGGCCGAATACCCCTGGCTGCCGCGGTGGCTGGCGTAGCGCAACAGCACCGACAGGTCCTTGAGCTGGCCTTGCTGGAACACGTACTTCACGTCCAGATCACGCTCCCAGTGCCGCGCATCCTTGCCCTGCTCGCTGTACCAGTGGCCATAGCCGGCGCTGTAGGGATCGACCTTGGTCAGGTCCAGCTTGCCGCGCGAATACGACAGCGACGAGGTCAGGCCGGGGATGCCCAGCCCTGCGAAGTCGTAGTCGTACTGCAGTTTCCAGGAGCGCTCGTTGGGCCCGTTGAAGTCCGAGTACATGCGCGAGTTGTCGAGGAAGATGCTGTCGCCCAGGTTGATGTAGTCGAACGGCGTGTTGCCGTTGACCCGCTGATAGGCGGCGGTGACGCTGTGATGCCCGGCGGCCACGGTGAAGTGCAGGCTGTAGGTGTTGTTGTCGATCTTGCCCAGCTTTGCCTGGCCGGTATCCTGGGTGTGGTAGAAGTGCACGCCCGGATTGAGGCTGACCAGCTCATTGACCACGTAGGTGTAGTCGAAGTCGGCGTAGTACTGGTTCCAGATGTCCTTCAGCTCGGCGGCATACACGTTGGTGATGACGTTCTCGGTGCCGTTCCACGAAGCGCCGGCCCACGACAGGTGCTTGCTGCGCTGGTCGTCGCCCTGCTGGCTGTAGTAGGTGTCGATGCGACGGTGACCGCTCTGGTTGTAAGGCTTGGTGAAGCTGACCTGGCCGCCCTCGAGCAGCAGTCCCTCGACACTGGTGTTGGTCAACGCCACGCCACGGAAGGTCTGCGGCAGCATGCGCGTCTCGCCACCGGCGATCACCGGGTTGGTGAGAAACAGGTCGCCGGCCTTGAGTTCGGTATCGAAGCCCTTGAGCTTGATCGCAGCGCCTGCCGTCGAGAATGCGTGCGGTGCCGCGCCCAGTTCATCTGCATTCTTCTGGTGGGTCGGCAGCAGGCTGGTGCCCGCATGGCCGCCGCCGCCATCGAGCTTCAGGCCGAGTATGCCGTGGGCGTCGACACCCAGGCCGATCACGCCGGGGGTGTAGCCCGACTCGAAGCGCGCGACCGCCCCTTGGCCCCACTCGCGGTTGTCACGCACACCGCTATTGAGCTGGTTGCGGTTGAAGTAGGCGTTGCGAAAATGCAGGTTCAGCGATGAACCCTCGAAGAAGCCTTCAGCCTTGTCGTCGTCTGCCTGGGCGGCGTGGGGAATCGTTGCGGCCAGTGCAACGAACAGCGGGGTGACGCGTAAAGCGAGGGACACAGGTAAATGCTCCTTTGGTCTAACGGTGAGGCAGTTTTTAGTTATCGAAATTGCAGTTTCACAGGAAGGACGAAACTCACCGGCTGATAATTTTCGAATGCATAAAAAAAGCCGCTGATGCGCAGCGGCTTTGAAAGGCTAACATATCGACATGGGCACTGCCCATGATGCAGCCGGGGGAAAGGGAGCGTGTTGCAGGCGCCGGTCAGCTGTCGGCGTGGCCGTCGGCGGTTGCCTTGGAAGCGGTCTGTTGCGAGTCTTTGCCTGCAGCCTGATGCTCGGCGGCGTAGCGCTCCTGCGACTGCTGCAGGCTCGTGGCAACGGCGGCGTTACGGGCGACGAAGGCCGGCGATTCCTCAGCCATGGCCAGGGGCGACAACAACAGGGACGACAGGACGAAGACGCTGGCAATACCCATACTGTTGGACATTTTGAAACTACCTTCTTGCGTGGCAAGTGCTAATGGAGACAAGGCTAAGTTAGCCCTGGACGGGCACTTGAAACAGCGTCGGGAACGAAAATGACTCTTGTGTAAAAGGTAAGTATTGCGGGCGGGCGCGCTTGTCCGTCTGGTATTTCTGTCAGTTGTGCGCCTGCCAGGCCATACGAATACTGGAGCCTGGCCAGGAGGGCTAGGTATGGCTTACATCAGGGATCACTTCGCCAGGCATCCGTATTTCAACCATCCTGCCTCACATCATGTGCAGGGCGCTGCCGAACACAGGCGACAGCCGCCTGGCAGCGCGGCTGTTCAAGTGCCCTACCTGATGACCCACCCGTGCGACGGCTATCTGCCCCACATCACCGGTTTCACGCACCAGCGCACGGGCAGCCTCGGAAATGGCTGGCACAGCACCCTGCCCATCAAGGCTGACCGTGCACTTGCAAAGGGCGAGATGCTCAGTGCGTTTCTGGTCAACCAATCCGATGGCGAAATCACGTGCTTCGACTATGTCGCGCAGGAGAGTGAACTTGGCCATGACCAATGGCCCGAGGCATTCGCCCGGCATCTATCGCGCCAGAACGCGCTGATCAGTGCCGGCGCCTCAGGTCCGCAATGTACGGTCCCGGACCCGGAAGCGCCGTTGCGACTCTGGAGCCATGTCGATTTTCGGGCCTTCACGACTGCGCCGTTCAAGGGCAACTTCGTCAAGGTGCTGGCCTGCAATGACGCCTACTCGCCCGGGGGTGAGAAAACGCTTTGCCTGCAGGTCAGGGACCGCAGTACCCAGGCGCTTTTCGAACAGCACTTCTTCACTCCTGCCCGGGGGCAACTCGGGGCAGCCTGGCAAGCGTCGCTCTGCGAGCAGGTCAACCAGCACAGTCGCCTGTTGCGTGCGGGCAGGTTGGACAAGGGCTGCAACGTGGCAGTCGCTGCAAGCCAGAATGCGTTCTGGGCGCCGCTATGCGCCGACCTGAGCGTGAGCTTGACCGAGGTGAGCTGGTGGGCGTGCCGGGAGCTCGACGGTTCGATGGCGCTGCCTGAAGGCACCACCCTGCAGGCATGGGTGTTCGATATGTTCTCGAGCCGGTTGCTGGCGCACCATCGATGGACGCCGACCAAGGCCCTGCGGGCCAGCGGGAAATGGTTGCTCGCCTGGGCTGCTGCACTCGATGCCGATCAGATCAGCCGTTACCTGCGCGTCAGTGGCGCCTACCCCACGCAGCCGCTTCCTACACGGACCGATGCCTGCAACCTGATGCTGTGGCAGCGGGGCGACGCATTGCGCATCTTCACCTCGCTGCCCGACGCGGGCAATTGGGTGGCAGGCCCCGTGTTGAGATTGCCGGCTGGCGGGGCAAGTACCGATGCAGTCAGGATCACACTGCGCCATTCTTGCAACGCCACGGTGCTGCACACTGCAGTGCTCGAGCCTGACGCGCAACGCGGTACTCTGGATCCCTTCGCCTGGAGCCTGGCAATGGCTGACCTTGTGAACCGCCAGCGCTGGCCCCAGCTCAAGGTGCAGGCAGACGGCACAGGTGCACTGAACACCTGGATACCCCGCTACAGCGGGTTGCAGCCTGGCCTTGAACGGGTTGCCCCTTCTGTCACAACTGCAGATCCCGCGGATAAACCTTCGCTGAAGGTACTGGCCGAGCTCAACGGCTACCGCGGCCCCAGCGTGCCTGGCAAACGAATCCCGAAGACATTGATGCCTTTGCCGGTGTTCACGAACACATCCCCTCCATGCATCAGCGCGATCGCCTTGACGATCGCCAACCCCAGCCCATGATTGCCGCCACCGCTGTTGCTGCGAGCGGCATCCACCCGATAGAAGCGCTCGAACAGCAGCGGCAGGTGCTCGCTGTCGATGGCCGGCCCCGGGTTGCTCACGGCAATGCTGACCTGATCGTGGTCCGAGTCGATCCGCACGCGGATCACCTGGTCGGGTGCCGTGTGCTGCACGGCGTTGTTCAGCAGGTTGATCAGCGCCCGGCGCAATTGCGCTTTCTCGACAGGGGCCTGGGCGTCGCCGCTGACTTCGACGCTGACGCGGGCGTCCTCGAGGATGTAGTCGAGATAGTCGAGGGTGGTTGCCACTTCCTCGGCCAGCGATGCCTGGGTCAGCGCGGTGGCCTTGCTGCCCTGGTCGGCGCTGGCCAGGAACAGCATGTCGTTGATGATGCTGCGCAGCCGTTCCAGCTCCTCGAGGTTCGATTGCAGCACCTCGAAGTAGTGCTCGGCGCTGCGCCCGCGGGTCAGCGCCACCTGGGTCTGGCCGATCAGATTGGTCAGTGGCGAGCGCAGTTCGTGGGCGACGTCGGCGTTGAAGGCTTCAAGCCTTGAGTAGGCCTGGCTGACCCGGTCCAGCGCGGCGTTGAAGGCATCGGCGAACTGCGCCAGCTCCGGCGGCAGGTCCTGGGTGCACAGGCGTCCGTCCAGGCGCGGTGGCGCCAGCGCCTGGGCCTCGGCCGACAACGCCAGTAACGGGCGCAGGCCGATGCGGGCAACCCAGTAGGCCAGCAGCGAAGCCAGCAGCACACCGAGCACGGCCAGGCCGATGATCGCCACCAGCAGGCTGTGCTGGGCCTGCCAGAAGGTCTCGGTATCGATGCCGATCAGGAAGCGCACGGCCGGGCGCTCGCCCAGCGCGGGCAACTGGCTGACCAGGATCTTGAACGGATAGGGGCTGCCGTTCAGGTGCAGGTCGCGCATGCCTTCGGCCCCTTGGGCGAAGTGGCGCAGCTGTTGATCGGGGTGGCCGTACTCGAAGCGTGGATCATCGCCCACCACCCAGAAGCGAATGCGCCGGTCTTCCTCGGCGAGCAGGTTGAGCTTGTTGTGGATCTTCGCCCAGTGTTCCTGGGTGCCGAAGCGGTTGAGGGTGCTCTCCAGCACGCTGAAGCGCGCATCCAGCTCCGCCGCCGGCAGCAGGTCGAGACTGCGGTCGACCTGGCGATACAGGGCGCTGCCGATCAGTACGAACACCGCCAGCGCCACCAGGGTGAACAGCAGCGACAGGCGCAGGGCGAGGGATTTAGCCCGCTCGGTTTTCCAGGACATAGCCCATGCCTCGGATGGTGTGCAGCAGCTTGTTGTCGAAAGGTCCGTCGAGCTTGGCGCGCAGGCGCTTGATCGCCACCTCGACGACATTGGCGTCACTGTCGAAATTGATGTCCCAGACCAGCTCGGCGATGGCGGTCTTGGACAGGATCTCGCCCTGGCGGCGGGCCAGCACGCTGAGCAGCGAGAACTCCTTGGCGGTGAGGTCAAGACGCATGCCGGCACGGCTGGCCTTGCGCGCCATCAGGTCGATCCACAGGTCGGCGACCTGGATCTGCAGCGGCTCGTGGCTGCTGCTGCGCCGGGTCAGGGCCTGCAGGCGGGCGACCAGCTCGAGGAAGGAGAACGGCTTGCCCAGGTAGTCGTCGGCGCCTTCGCGCAGGCCATGGATGCGGTCCTCGACCCGCTCGCGGGCGGTGAGCATGATCACCGGCGTCTGCTTGCGCGCGCGCAGGGCGCGCAGCACGCCGTAGCCATCCAGGCCCGGGAGCATGACGTCGAGCACGATCACTGCGTAGTCGCCCTCCAGCGCCAGGTGCAGGCCGTCGATGCCGTCGCGGGCCAGGTCGACGGTGAAGCCCTGCTCGGTCAGGCCGCGATGCAGGTAGTCGGCGGTTTTCTCTTCGTCTTCGACGATCAGCACACGCATGGTCTTTTCTCAGCTGGCGGTCGCAGCCGCGTTGGCGGCCTTGCGGCGGTGGAACAGACGCTCCAGGGCCAAGTATATGACGGGGGTGGTGAACAGCGTCAGCGCCTGGCTGACCAGCAGCCCGCCGACCACCGCGATGCCCAGCGGCTGGCGCAGTTCGGCGCCGGCGCCGAAGCCGAACATCAGCGGCACCGCACCGAGCAGGGCGGCGAGGGTGGTCATGATGATCGGCCGGAAGCGCGTCAGGCACGCCTGGTGGATCGCCTGTTCGGGCGTCATGCCCAGCGTGCGCTGGGCATCGAGGGCGAAGTCGATGAGCAGGATGCCGTTCTTCTTGACGATACCGATCAGCAGCACGATGCCGATCAGGCCCATGATGGTGAAGTCCTGGCCCATGGCCCAGAGCAGGATCAACGCGCCAAGGCCGGCCGAGGGCAGGGTGGAGATGATCGTCAGCGGGTGCACGAAGCTCTCGTAGAGCACGCCGAGGATGATGTACACCGCCACCAGCGCCGCGAGGATCAGCCATGGCTGGCTCGACAGCGAGCTCTGGAAGGCCTGCGCCGCGCCCTGGAAGCTGCCGACGATGGAGTCGGGCATGCCCAGCTCGCGCTGGGTCTGTTCGAGGATGCGCACGGCATCGCCCAGCGCCACGCCGGGGGCCAGGTTGAACGACAGGTTGGCGGCCGGGAACAGGCCGTCGTGGGCGATCGACAGCGGGCCGGTGCTGGGCGGTGCGACATGCGCCAGCGCCGACAGCGGCACCATCTCGCCCGACAACGGCGAGCGCAGGTAGAAGTAGTTCAGGCTTTCGGCCTTGCCACGCTGACGGGTATCGAGTTCGAGGATCACCTTGTACTGGTTGGTCTCGGTCTGGAATTCGCTGATCTGGCGCTGGCCGAAGGCATCGTACAGCGCCTGGTCGACGTCGGTGGTGGTCAGGCCGAAGCGCGCGGCGGCCTGGCGGTCGATGTCGATATGGGTGACGCTGGCGCCCAGTTGCAGGTCGTTGGACAGGTCACGCAACGCCGGGTTTTCCCGCAGGCGTTCGGTCAGGCGCTGGGTCCACAGGTTCAGGGCCACGCCGTCGTTGCTCTTGAGCACGTACTGGTACTGGGTGCGCGACGGGCCGGAGCTCAGGTTGATGTCCTGGCCGGCGCGCAGGTAGAGGACGATGCCGGGCACCTGGGCCAGTTTCGGACGCAGGCGGTCGATCAGCTCGCTGGCCGACACATCGCGCTCGCCGCGGGGCTTGAGGCTGATCCAGAACCGGCCGTTGGCGATGGTCTGGTTGCTGCCGGTGACCCCGACCGAATGGGAGAAGGCTCGCACCGCAGGGTCGGCCTCGATGATCTTCGCCAGCGCCTGGTGTTTCTCGATCATCGCCGGGTACGACACGTCGGCGGCGGCCTCGCTGGTGCCGAGGATGAAGCCGGTATCCTGCAGCGGGAAGAAGCCCTTGGGGATGGCAATGTAGCCGACCACGGCCAGCGCCAGGGTCAGGCCGAACACGCCGAGGGTCAGGCGCTGGTGGGCGAGGGCGCGGTCCAGGCCCTTCTCGTACCAGCGCAGCAGGCGTTGGCCGAAGCCGTCGTGGTGTTCATGCGGTGGCTTGCGCATGAACAGTGCGCACAGGGTCGGGGCCAGGGTCAGCGACACCACCACCGAGATCAGGATGGTCGAGGTGGCGGTCAGGGCGAATTCCTTGAACAGCCGCCCGACCACGCCGCCCATGAACAGCAGCGGAATGAACGCGGCGATCAGCGAGAAGCTGATCGAGATCACGGTGAAGCCGATCTCGCCAGCGCCCTTGATCGCCGCGGTGCGGCTGTCGTCGCCGGCTTCCAGGTGCCGGTGGATGTTCTCCACCACCACGATGGCGTCATCGACCACGAAGCCCACGGCGATGACGATGGCCACCAGGGTGAGGTTGTTGAGGCTGAAGCCGGCCACGTACATCAATGCGCAACTGGCGATCAGCGAGACCGCCAGCACGCTGGAGACGACCAGCGTCGCCGACCACTGGCGCAGGAACAGCGCCATCACCCCGATCACCAGTACCACGGCGATCATCAGGGTCAGCTCCACCTCGTGCAGCGAGGCCCGGATGGTCTGGGTGCGGTCGTTGAGCACCGAGACCTCGACCGAGGCCGGGAGCATTTCCTGCAGGCGGGGCAGGGCTTCGAGCACGTGATCGACGGTATCGACGATGTTGGCCCCAGGCTGGCGGAAGATCACCAGGTTCAGCCCCGGTGTGTCCCCCGACCAGGCCTTGACGTAGGCGTTCTCGGCACCCTCGACCACCTTCGCCACATCCTGCAGGCGCACCGGCGCGCCGTTGCGGTAGCTGACGATCAGCTGGGCGTAGTCTTCAGGGTGAAACAGCTGGTCGTTGGCGGCGATGGTCGAGACGCTGTGCTCGCCGTACAGCGCACCCTTGGCCAGGTTCAGGCTGGTCTGCTGAATGGCCTGGCGGATGTCGGCCAAGGTCAGGCCAATGGCGGCGAGCTTCTCGGGCTGGGCTTGCACGCGGATCGCGGGACGCAGCTGGCCGGTGATGTTGATCAAGCCGACCCCGTCGATCTGGCTGAGCTGGCGGGCCAGCAGGGTTTCGGCGTAGTCGCTGAGTTCGTTGCCGGGCATCTGCTCGGAGCTGATGGTCAGCACCAGCACCGGGCTGTCGGCGGGGTTGACCTTGCGCCAGGTCGGCGGGCTCGGCAGGTCCTGCGGCAGGCGCGCAGTGGCGGTGTTGATCGCCGCCTGGACTTCCTGGGCGGCGGTGTCGATGTTCTTGTCGAGGGTGAACTGCAGGATCAGCGTGGTCGAGCCCAGGGCGCTGCTGCTGGTCATCTGGGTCATGCCGGGGATGGCGCTGAACTGCACCTCAAGCGGCGTGGCCACCGAGGAGGCCATGGTTTCCGGGCTGGCGCCGGGTAGTTGCGCAGTGACCTGGATGGTCGGGAAATCGGCCTCCGGCAGTGGCGCCACGGGCAGGCGCGGGAAGGCGATGGCGCCAAGCAGCACCAGGGCGAAAGTCAGCAGCAGGGTGGCGATGGGGTGGTCGATGCACCAGGCAGACACGCCTTTGCGGGTGATCATGGCTGGCTCCGGCGTTCAGCCACTTCGGGGCTGGCGGGCAGATCCGGTGCGACCACCACCGCCGAGCCGGGCTTGAGCCTGGACTGACCGTCGAGCACCAGGCGATCCCCGGCCTTGACCCCGGCGACGATATTCAGCTCGCTGTCCTGGTACAACACCTTGACCGGCACACTGGTCACCTTGTCGCCGTCGAGGCGGTAGACGTAGTGGCCATCGACGCCGCGCTGCACCACTGGTGGCGGCACCACCAGTGCATGGGTGTCGACGGCGGTGCGCAGGCGTACGGTCACCAGTTGGCCGGGCCACAGCAGGCCGTCCTTGTTGTCGAACTCGGCCTTGATGCGCAGGGTGCCGGTGTTGGCCGAAATCTGGTTGTCGATCAGGGCCAGATGGCCCTGGCCCAGCAGGCTGCGGGCACCGTCGGCATCCATGTAGGCCTCGACCAAGGCCGGCGACGGCGCCTTGAGCAGGTTCTGCAGGGTCGGCAGCATGTGCTGCGGCAGGGAGAACTCGACGGCGATCGGATCGATCTGGGTGACGCTGAACAGGCCCTGGGTGTCGCTGGTGCGCACCAGGTTGCCGGGGTCGACGTTACGGATGCCGACACGACCGGTCACCGGTGAGCGGATTTGCGTATACGACAATTGCACTTCGGCATTGGCGATGGCCGCCTGGTTGCCCTTGACCGTGGCCTGCAACTGGTTGACCAGTGCCTGCTGCTGGTCGAGGGTCTGCTTCGACACCCCGTCGTCGCTGCTCAGCAGACGGTAGCGCCTGAGGTCGACGCCAGCCACCTGCAGTTGCGCCTGGCTCTGGCCAAGCAGGGCACGGGCCTGTTCGAGGCTGGCGTTGATTGCACGGTCGTCGAGGGTGGCGAGCAGGTCGCCTTCCCTGACCCACTGGCCCTCCTTGACCAGCACTCGGGTCAGGATGCCTTCGACCTGTGGCCGAACATCGACGCTGTGCAGCGACAGCACCGAGCCGATGGCGCTGGCGAAGCGCGGCACATCCTGCTCGGTGACGTTGACCACCCGCACCGGCACGGCGTTCTGTGCGCGTGGCGCAGGGGCGTCCTGGCGCAGGCGCAGCCAGCCGGCCACGACGATCAGCGCAAGGATGGCCAGGGCGGCGAAGACGAGGGGGCGGGAGGGACGTCGCATCGGGGCTGGTACCGGTCAGTGGGCAGGGTTGGGTACGTTGTTGTCTTCTTCGCGGGCAAGCCCGCCTGCAGTACCCGTGGGAGCGGGCTGGCCCGCGAACAGAACACCTCGGTTGCAGGCTGGTCCTGTTCTTTTCCTGCTTATAGCCCCCCGATCGGGTCGGCAGCGTGACGCCTGGCTGACAGCGCTGACAGTTTCCAATCATTGATGGCTAATTGCCAGCCTGCCCGTTGCTGACAGCGCTGATTCCAGTTCAGAACGCGATGAAGGCGTAGTACACCGGCGCTTCCCCGGTCGTCAGCAGCCCATGGCCCTGCAGCCCGCCGGCCAGCTCCGGATCCTGCACATGCACGGTCCATGGCACTTGAGAGTCGTTATCCAGCTGATCCAGCGCCGCGAGAAACGCCGGCATTTCCGGGAGCCAGGCGGTGAAGCCATTGCCCTTGAGTGCGCTGGTGGTCATGCCCAGTGCCTGGCACACGGCGACCTTGGCGGCGATGTCGTCACGGTCGGCCTGGCGCGAGGCTTCGATCAATGCGGTCAGGTGCGGGTCGACCGCAAGATTGCCGACGATCAGTTGCGGGCCTTGTTGCCACGCTTCTGGTGGGCAATCCTTGGCCTCGGTGCGCAGCGGCAGGTGCGGATTGATTTCGGCCGGGTAGATGCGGCACACCAGCGGGCGTGTCTCGTAGACGCCACACAGG
Source organism: Pseudomonas sp. FA117 (assembly GCF_057370475.1). Classification (NCBI taxonomy): domain Bacteria; kingdom Pseudomonadati; phylum Pseudomonadota; class Gammaproteobacteria; order Pseudomonadales; family Pseudomonadaceae; genus Pseudomonas; species Pseudomonas sp. FA117. Next base: position 4,873,944 of record NZ_CM170675.1, on the reverse strand, counting down.
TTGTCGGCCCTGAGGTTGCGGCAACGGCCGGGGTTGAAGGCGGCAAAGGTCACCGACACCTGAACCTCGCTGCTGCCGCAGGGCACGGTGTGCGAGCGGCGCAGCACGTGGTCGCGCTGTTCGGGCGGCATGCCCAGGCCGTCAGTGACGAAACCTTCGATCAGCACCACGATCTGGCCGCCGTCCAGGGCCCACTGGCGTGATTCGGCGAGGGTCAGCGGCAGGTGGTGGCCGCTGCAGCACTTGCCGCAACCGGTGCAGGCGAAATGGATGCTGTCGTTCACTTGGCGCCCGGCTTCCATTCGGTGACGTACGCCTGGCGGGTGGCGCGGTCGTACAGGCACAGCTCGGTGCCGGTCTGGTTGTTCATGTGCCTGGGCTTGTACACACCTTCGATCAAAAGAGCACTGTAGGCGGTGCGGTCATCGAATTCGGCAGGCTTGCCCAGGGCATGGGCATCCTTGAAATCGCTGGCGGCCAGGCAGCTCTTGACCATCTGCTGGCGGTACTCGTTCCAGGCTTCGGAGCTGGAGGCATGGGCCAGGCCAGTGGTCATGGCGAGGGTGATCAGGGCGATACGAGCAAGAGTCATAGACGATACCGGCAATAAAACCTCGGAAGGGTAGGGATTATGCCCGAGTCCTACCCGCCATCAAGTGAAGGCATTTTGTCGCCAGATATATCAGCGCTCGGCGAAGCCCACGGTGCGCGCGGCGACTACCAGGCAATCGGTGAGTTCGGGCGACGAGAACTTGGTGAGGATCGCATTGGCCCCGGCGGCCTTGGCCTTTTCCGCGCTCATGGCGCTGTCCAGCGAGGTGTGCAGCAGCACGTAGAGGTGCTGGAAGTCGGGGGTTTCGCGCACGGTGCGGGTGAAGGCGTAGCCGTCCATTTCCGACATCTCGATGTCCGAGACCACGATGTTGATTTCCTGCGCGGTGCCCTGCAGTTCCAGCAGCACGTTGATCGCATCCTTGGCGCTGCGTGCGGTGTGGCACTCGATACCGAGGTGGCGCAGGGTGTGCACCGACTGCTGCAACGCGACCTGGCTGTCGTCCACCACCAGGATGTTGGCCGCCGCGAGCAGGCTGGCATCTTCCTCGCTGAGTTCTCCCGGCTGGGTTTCCGGCTCCGGCGGGGCGATGCCGTGGATGACTTTCTCGATGTCCAGTACCTGCACCAGGGTGTTGTCGACCCGGGTCACGCCGGTGATGAAGGAGCGGTTGCCCGAGCCATATGGCGGCGGCTTGATGTCGGTGCTCAGGCAATGGACGATGCGGCTCACCGCCTGCACGTGCAGGCCCTGGCGGGTGCGGCTGATGTCGGTGACGATCAGGCAGCCGCCGTCCGGGTCGGCCAATGGCCTTTCGCCGATCGCCCGCGACAGGTCGATGACCGACAGCGGGTTGCCGCGCAGGGTCGCCACGCCCTTGACGTGCGGGTGCGACTCGGGAAGCCGGGTCAGCGGCGGGCAGGGAATGATTTCGCTGACCTTGAGCAGGTTGATGGCCATCAGCTTGCCGCTGCGCAGGGTGAACAGCAGCAGGGACAGCGAGTCCGCGCGGGCATTGTGCGTGGCCATGGGCAACCTTCGGATATGTCTGGAAAGGAGAGATGCCGGGTTATCGGCGTTTGTCCGCCAGGCTTTAGGCAAAAAGAAGGGCCTTGCGGCCCTTCAGCGATTACCAGTTGTAACGGACCCCCAGGTTCAGGCCCCAGGGTTGTTCGATGTTCTTGCCCTTCATGTAGTCGAAGCCAGCCTGGACCTGCAGCACCTCGTTCAGTTGCGCCGAGACGCCGGTGCCCAGTTCGATCCGGCTGCCGGACAGATCGTTGTCGAATTTGTTGCCGTTGACCCGCACCGGGTTGCTGCGGGCGAACTCGTGAGCCGCGGCGACTTTCACGTAGGGCTGCACGAAGCCCCCCTCCTGCAGCGCGAAGGTGCGCCCGGCGTGGCTGCCGATCTTGCCCAGCAACGATCCGGCACTGCCGGCGCTGGCGCGCATGCCGTTGTCCAGGCTGTAGCTGGCGCCATCGACCCAGAGGGTGGAGACCTGGGTGTAGGGCTCGACGAACCATCCTTCGTCCAGCTTGAAGTGCTTGCCCGCTTCGAGGGTCGCGCCAAGGGCGTGGTTGTTGTAATCGCCCTTGGCCTTGCGCCCGTCGCTCATGCGTACATCAGAGCTGTTCTGCAAGCGGTTGGCCTTGACCAGGGCGTCGATGTACAGGCCATCGTCCGCCAGCCAGGTGCTGTAGGCGCCGATGTGGAAGCTGTCGACCTGACCCGAGGTGCCGCCGGACAGGTCCAGGTTCGAGCGGCTGTAACCGCCCATCAGGCCTAACAGCCATTGACCGTTGCCTGTCGACAACGGCCTGTCCGCACCAAAGGCGATGCCTTGCTGGACCTGGTCATAGGCTGCGCCCGCACCGGCCGCCACCTTGTACTTGTTGCCATAGCTGCGCAACCAGCCGCCGCCCTGGTCCTGGCCGTTGCGCAACTCACCCATGCGGCCGCGCAGGGTCGTCGACTCGCCATACCAGACGGTCGGGGCGGCACTGAACAGACCGGTGACCGAGCGGGTGCCCGGCGTCGTGGTGTCGCCCTTGCGGACCAGGAACCAGTCGTCCCCGCGCTGCTCCAGTTCGTAGGCGAAAGTACCGAAATCGACCTGCCCACCGATCAGGTCGAAGCGCGATGTACTGCCTTCGCCGGTGTGCACGACCTGATGAGCAGCCACGGCAGCGCTCGGATCGGTACCGGTGTTCTCCACCAGCAGGTGATGGTCGCCGCTGGCCTGGCCACTGACATCGACGAAGTCGCCGTGGCCGGTGCTCAGGTCGGCACCCAGCATGAAGGTGCCGGAGCCGGTCAACTCGCCCAGTTGCAGGTGGGTGAAGCCCGTGCTGCCTTCGGGGCCGCGCAGGTTTACCGTGCCGCCGGCCAGGTCCAGTCGACCGACGTCGGAGTCGCCGGTCAATGTCCAGGCCGAGGTGTCGTCCAGCGCAAGCGAAGTTGCGTTGCTGATAGTGCCGGTGAGGCTGGCGTGGTTGGCCAGGGCCAGGTCCAGCGTGCCGTCCTTGTCGACCCGAATGTCGCCAGTGAGCTGGCTGTTGTTGACCACCGCGCTGGCGCGAGCATCACCGACCACTTCGAGGATCACGCCGTTGCCGCCAACGAGTTGCGAGCCGTTATTGATCTCGATATGGGAGCGCTCATTGGAGGCAGCGGTTCTGATCACCTTGATGGCGCTGCCCTCGCGACCGACGGCACGCGACTGGTCCAGCACCAGTTTCGCGCCGATTTCGGCGGGGCCGGTACGGCTGGCGAACAGCACTATGCCGTTGTTGTCGCCCGAGACTACGCTATCGTTGCGAACGTGCGCCGTTGCGCCAGCGACCACGACTCCAGCTCCGCCAGTCACGGCCCCGCTGCCAGGGTGACCCGCCAGGCCTTCCACCTGTGTGTTGGAGAGGTCGAGGACGGCATCGCTGGTGACGTTGATGCCCCGGCCGTAGCCCGAGACGAAACTGTTGCTGATGCAGGCGGTAGAGGCCTGCTCGCTGCCGGTCAAATTGATCGCGAACACACTGGCATTCGGCTGTGCCGGGTCGTAGCTGGCAATGATCCTGGAACCGTCGATACGGGCGTGGCTATTGTGCAAGGTGATGGCCGTGATACCCGTTGTGTTCACCTGGCCACCATTGATGTTCACCCGGGACTGCCCGGTTGCGAAGACTCGTGCGGTGCTGCCTCCCGGCAGTACATTGAGTGTCGATCGATTCAGCAATTCATAGCGTTGGAGCGGCGTATCCCCTCTTACGACGTACTGGCTGTTGGGGGGCACTACGACCACAGGTTCAGCCAGGGGGGAGGCGGCAGCTGTCGTTACTCCAAAGGCGAGCAACGTTCGCGCGGTCAGGTGATTCATGGTTGTTCTCGATCAAATCAGGGGGGCGTGATTTGACCGAGATAACACCTGGTTTCATGTAGGAATTACCTGACGTGAATGCGGAAGTTTTCTTGCGTGAAGGCTTGGTGCCACTACCGGAGGAAATTTTACCAAGCCCATTGCACGCCGAAATTGACCCCCCAGGGCTGTTCGATATTCTTGCCATTGCTGTAGTCGACATTGCCATGCAGTTGCAGTACATCGCTCAACTGGGCGACGATGCCGGCACCGATTTCCCCGCGGCCGCCGGAGAGATCATCATGGAAGGTCGTGCGGTTGATCTTGATTTCGTTGTTTCGGGCGAATTCCCGTGCGGCAGCCAGCTTGACGTAAGGCTGCACGAAGCCGCTACCTTTGAGGGGAATGGTACGACCCACGTGGGTGCCCAGTTTGCCGAGCAACGAGTCGGCGCGGTTGTTGTCGGCTTGCAGGCCGTTGTCGAGCGAGTAGTGTTCACCCCCAACCCACAACGCCGAGGCCTGAAGGTATGGCTCGACGAACCAGCCATCGTCGAGCCCGATGTGTTTCCCGGCCTCCAGCGTGGCCCCCACCCCGTAGTTGCTGTAGTCACCGTCGGCCTTGGCACCATCGCTCATGCGGACATCGGCTTTGTTGTCGAAGCGGTTGGCCTTGATCGCGGCGTCGAGATAGTAGCCGCTGTCATTCAACCACGTGCTGTACAGGCCGACATAATAGCTGTCGACGCGTCCATTGCTGCCCAGGCGCATGTTGAGCTGCGAATTGCTGTAGCCTGCCATCACGCCCACCAGCCATTTGCCGCTATCGGTTGGCAGTGCAGTATCGAGGCCCAGTGATACACCCTGCTGGTTCTGCTCGTACCGCACCTGGTCAGCCGCCGAAACACGATACTTGTTGCCGTAGGTGCGAACCCAGAAGCCACCTTGATCATAGCCTTGTCGCAACTCCCCCATCCGGCTTCGCAAGGTGCTCATTTCCCCGTACCAGACCGTGGGTGCGGCACTGAACATGGCAATTGCAACCTGGGCGCTGGGGCTGATGACGGGTTTGGATGCATGAACCAGGTACCAGTCGTTCGCCTGTTTTTCCAGCATGTAGGAATAAGTACCGATGTCGGCCAAGCCTGTGACGCTGAGCAGGCTGAACTGTGCTGCACCGCCCCCGGTATGCACCAGCTGTTGAGCGAAGTCGCCAACTGCCAGATCGACACCTGTGTTGACGACATCCAGGCCGAAGCTGCCTTCAGCCATGCCTTCGATATTGACCAGGTCGCTCTGGCGCTCAGCCAGATCTACTCCCACGACGAAGGTTCCGGTGCCGTCGAGGGTGCTGGCGGTCAGGGTGCGATGGCCTGCATCGCCGCCGCGCAGGCTTACCATGCCGTCGCGCAGGCTCAAGGTGCCGACGTTGGAATCATTGACCATGTCGAACCTGGAACGCGTCTCGATGTGGGTACTGCTGGCATGGCTGACAGTGCCGGTCAATTGGGAACCGTTGGTCAGGGCAAGGGTACCTGCCATAGCAGGATTCTGAATGATATCGCCTGCCATCCGGCTGCGGTCGAGGGTCACGCTGGCGGCGTGGCTGATCGATCCTGTCAGGGAGGAGCCGTTCGCGAGCGCGATGGCGGTCGTGCTTCCCGGCAGCGAGGTGACATTGCCACTCAAGTTGCTGGAGTCCATGGTCAGGCTGCTGATGTTGTTGACGTTGCCGCGCAGCGTGGAGCCGCCCGTCATGCCCAGCGTCGACGTCGATCCTGCGGGTTCGTTGATCGTGCCGTTGAGCGTGCTGGCATCCAGGAGTATGTTGCGCACATTGTTCAGGGTGCCGTCGAGCACTGCACCGTTGTTCATGGAAAGATCAGCCACGGCGCCACTGGCGACCTGGATATCACCGGACAGCGTGCTGGCCCCGATCACGATGTTCGCCTGCGCAGCACGATCGGCGGGATCTGTGGCAAAGCCGACTTCGATCAGGTTGCCATTGGCCGAAGTCAGCTTTGAATCGTTGAGAATCTCGATTTGTGCCTGCATGGCGTAGCGGCCCAGGTTGCTCACCACGATCGCACTTCCGGTCATCGATTCGAGCGTCGAATGATCCAGCACCAGCCGAGGCGTTCCGCTGCCGGGGGAATTGGAGAACAGCCCGGCCCCCCAGTTGCTGCCGGTGGCACTGGTGTCTATCAGGATCGCTTCCCCGCCCACCATCGAGACACCAAGGCCGCTGCCTGCGATCGAAGCGCCGACGGCGCCTTGCGCAGTAATGGTCGAGCCGACGACGGTGGCCGTGCTCCCTCCCGCTACGTTCAGCCCGCGACCGGCCGCGCTTATGGTGGAGTTTTCCACCCGTACGCGCGATCCCTGAATGCTCTCGTCGATGCCCCTGACCACCGACAGTCCGACATTGGCGTTGGATGTCAGTGTCGAGTTTCGAATTGTGCCTTGGCTTTCGGACATGACCACCGCCCGAAGGTTGTTACCTGTGACCGTGGCGCCGTCCAGCGTAATGGTCGAACCCGGATTGGCATTGATCGCGAGTGACTGACCACCAGGCTCTATGGTCAGGGTGGCGGCATCGAGGTTCCAGCGTTCCGCAGGTGCACCGGCCTGCACGGTGGCGCTGCTTCCCGGTGAGAGATCGGCAGCATTGACATATCCGGATAAAACTCCACAGGTCGCCAGCATGAAGGTTGTGCAGAAATAGCCGGATCCATTGCCCATTGGATGAAACTCCTTTGAAAGATGGCGCGTAATACTCCCGAATAACGGGCTCCTGATCGGCAGATCAAGAGTGGTTTTGCGTCGTCAATGTATAGAGAAAATCCAAACGTGGGCACCTGTTAAAAATGCTAGGTTACGACCCATTCTGAAATCACTAGTATCGAGCGGTGGCTGACGTTGCAGCCAGGTCATCGGGGAGGACGTTCCAAGTTCGCCTGATGCGATATTGATGAGGTGAATGTTTCGGAGGTTGTAATGGGAACTTCCTTTAAACCATCTGGTGCTCGTGCGTCCGGTCAACGCCAGGCCTTGGGGCCCCCCGTTGTTCCTGTGCGTGATGACGTAAAATTCATCATTCCTATTCGACATCTGGAAAATGATCTGTTGGTTGAAGTGCCTAGGGGGGCGGAATTCAAGGATTCACTATCCATCCAGTTGTATATCAACAATGATTTTGATGAAAAGAGCAACTGGAGAGGGGATCCAATTGATCTTGCCGACTACGATCTCACGGACCCGTCGCTCACAAAGTTCTCGATGCATTACAGTAAGAGTCAGTTTCCAGCTGACGGCACCGATGTGACCGAATCGCTGAACTATTTCCTGTTCGATACCGACTCGGAAAGTTACGAGGCTGGAGGGACCGCGATCCCCGTCCGTTTCGACCGCCTGGCGGCAGGTGGGGAAGAACTGCCGATTATTTATTTTACGCCAGAACAACTCACTGGCATCACCAGCAGCCATTTGGATACAGATGGAAAACTCAACATCTCCGTTTCCCCTTATTATCTGGCCGAAGACCAGGATAGTATTGAGATGTGGATCGGCGACTCACGGACCACTGGCACATACCTGCAGCCGCCTTTCCCCGTCTCGGATCCGACCAGGCAGATACCCACCAACTACACACGTCAGCAACTCGATGCTGCAGGCGATGCGCGCACGCTGTTCTTCGGCTACCGGGTAACCGATCTGGCCGGCAACATAAGCCGAATGTCGAACCTGGTGGCCATCCCGGTGTTCATCAACTTGCCCGATCTCGGGGCACCGGTCGTTCCCGCTGCAGAAGCCAAAGGCCTGGTCACCTATAACGATGCCAATCCACTACTTGCCGTCGAAATTCCTCGTTACACCGGCGCAGCCGTCGGGGATCTGATCGTCGTATCCTGGGCAGGTACTGAAGGTCCGTCCTACCGGTTGACCCAAGCAGACATCGACCGTGATCCTCTGCAACCGATGACCTCGATCGACGTACCTTTCGCCCTGGTCGCTCTGGGCGGTAACGGTAGCGTAAAGGCGTCTTATGAAATGCGCCGGGCCAACAACCCATCTGTTCCATCACCTGAGGCCGACGTACCGGTCAATCTCACCACACCGGGCGGGCCGGATCCGGACCCCGATCCAGATAAACCCGAGCACGGTAACATCAAGATGCCGTCGGTTCTGGTTGGGACAAGCCCGATGAACACGATTTCCCCCGCCGATTTCGGCAAGGATGGTGTTGCGACCACCTATCGCCAAGGTAACGACCTGGCGCCTATCTGGCTGGTAGACGATGTGATTCAAATGCACTGGGGTACGGTTTCCAATCCTGAGATCGCGTCTCGTACCGTGACGGCGAGCAATGAGGGGGCCAATATCGATGTGACGATCCCCTTCGACGATGTGATCGAGGCAGTGGGCGTCGGACAAATCGCGATGTACTTCACCGTCACCCGACAGTTGCCTGTGCCGGCGCCAGGAACCGGGACCGTACCGGTAACGGTCAAGTCCCAGGTTCAGACCGTCAATGTTTCATCTTCGGACGCCTTGCCGGGTGATGGAGGACCATTGCGTCTTGCAAGCTTCCCTGAAGCGAACGCGCGCAACATCATTACCCTGGCGGTAGGCACCAGGGGTACCTTCTTCCGTATCCCGCTTGACGGCGTCACGAACATTGATCTTGCGAAGAATCCACGTGTCAGCTACGAGTTTGTCGGCGTGACCAGTGGCGACGCTGGTGTACCCTCGGGCGACCCCATCGAGCAGTCTCGGATCAGCGGCGTGGACGTGCCTCTGACGCAGCAGCACCTCACACAGGAATACGTTGACGTGCTACTGCCTTATGCCAGGACCTACTTCATTTGCCGTAACGGTGCCACGGTCGACTATTCGCTTGCCAATGATATGGGACGTAACAGTAATACCGCACAGGCATTCGTGCGCTTTGCCATGAATCGGGCAGGAGGTACCTGTGACCTTCCCACCCAGAAAACTCATTCTGGGATGCTTGGCACAGGTTTGTTGAGTCTGCCGACGCGGCAGGCTTGCAACTCGAACACTACGAGTGCACCCGTGCTGCCACCGATTGCATTCACGCAGGAGCAGCGTGACGGGATCAGTGACGAACATCTGGAACGGGGGGTGTTGGTCTCGTCGGTCAGTCCTTATGGTGGTATGAAACGGGACGATCTTGTCGAGCCTTGGGTGGGCACTTCGACACAAGTGGATTCAGGGCATTACCTGGAGTCCACAAGTACCGTAGGCAATCCAGGGTCCGTGACGCCGATCACTTTCACGCGTGCTGACCTGCTGGCGACCGGTAATCGGACCCGGCTGTTCTTCGGTTATCGGGTAACCAGTAGCGATGGGACTATCAGTGATTTGTCCGCACTGGTTCCGATCATGGTGAATCTGTCGGAGTAAAGGGCACATACGCATGACGGTTGGGGGGCGCAAGCCCCCTTTCCTGTTAACGCTTTCGGCCCTGACGCTGTTCACCAGATCGCGCCTCTGGCTCAGCGAACGTTCAATCGACGTGCCAGCCGACTCAGGTTGGCACGGTCGATCCCCAATTCGCGTGCCACCGCAGCCCAATTGTCTCCGTGACGCAGCAGGCAGTTCTCGATGAGTGAGCGCTGGTAATCGTCCACTGCCTGGCGCAGACCGCCTTCAGCAATTGACGGCGTTTGCATCTGCACAAGGGGGGGCGATGAGGCTGTGGCCTGGGACGCAATCTGCAGGTCCAGATCCTCGGCATCGAGTGTGAGTATGCGCGGGCGTCGAGGATGTCGGCCGAGCGCCTTCAGCGCGCAACGGCCAATGAGGTGTTCCAGTTCGCGGACATTGCCTGGCCAGTCGTAGGCCAGTAACGCTGCCTGCGCCGCACTGCTCAGGCGCAGGCTGTCGAGCCCCAGTCTCGAGCGATTCTGCTCGAGGAAGAAGCCTGCCAGCAGCAGCACGTCGCGTCCGCGTTCACGCAGCGGTGGCACCTGCAGTGGATAGACGCTGAGGCGGTGGTAAAGATCGGCCCGGAAGTGGCCGTTGCGTACCTCGCTGGCGAGGTCCCGGTTGGTCGCGGCTATCAGGCGTACATCCACCTTGTGCTCGTGGTCCGAGCCCAGCCGCTGCAATTGACCGCTCTGCAACACCCGTAGCAGCTTGGCTTGCACCGACAGCGGCAACTCGCCGACTTCATCGAGAAACAGCGTTGCGCCATGGGCCAGTTCGAACTTGCCACGCCGCTCGCCGTGGGCGCCGGTGAAGGCCCCTTTGACATGACCGAACAGCTCGCTTTCCACCAGCGTATCAGGCAAGGCGGCGCAGTTGAGGCTGACCATGGGTTTGTCCGCGCGCTTGCTGGCCTGATGCAGCGCCAGTGCGACCAGTTCCTTGCCGACTCCAGTCTCGCCGGTGATCAGTACGGTCAGATCGCTGCCTGCCACCAGGCGGATTTCGTCCAGCAGGTGGGTGTGCACGGGGCTTTGGCCAATCAGTTCCCTGTGCTGGTCGGTGGCCTGGCGATAGCTCTCGGCGCGCTGCTGCTCGTTCTCCACGCGCAAGGCGAGGTTCTCGATGCGCTCGGCCACGGTCACGGTTGCTGCAGCCAGGCTGGCAAAGGCCTGCAAGGCATCGAGCTCAAGGCTCTGGAACTGGCCAGGGGTGAGGGCGTCCAGGGTCAGCAGCCCCCAGGGGCGTTCATCGACCATCAGTGGGCAGCCCATGCAGTCGTGCACGTGCAGGTCGGTGTCGATGGCATTGACCAGGCCGTCGTAAGGGTCGGGCAACGCCGAGTCGCTGGCAAAGCGCGTCGGTTCCGGGCGGCCCAGGAGTATCTCGAAGCGCGGATGCTCGCTGACCTTGAAGCGTCGCCCCAGGGTATCTGTCGACAGGCCATCGACTGCCAGCGGCACCAGCCATTCACCGTCCAGGCGCAGCAACGCAGCGGCGTCGCATGGCAACAGGCTGCGCATGGCTTGCAGCAGGCGGCGATAGCGTTCCCGGTCGGGCAGGTCGCGAGACAGGTCGCTGACCAGGGGGAGGAGGGCGGTGAGCAACGGTTTGGCGAGCATGTGGGCATTCCAGGGCGGCGTCGTTATCAGTTCGCTGGCCAAATTTTTGGTCATTATGACTCGGTTTGTCAATTTGACTCGAAGCAAGTGTTTGTCAATTTGACTCTATAGATTTCTAAGTCATTGATTTTATTGGGGTTAAATGTTGGCATTGTAATTGCGATGCTCTGGGCAACCATTCGAAGCCCAAGGCTCAGGAGTCACTGCAATGCTCAATGCCGAACAACGTGCAATCATCAAGGCCACCGTCCCGCTGCTCGAAAGTGGTGGCGAGGCGCTGACCACCCATTTCTACAAGATGATGCTCAGCGAATACCCGCAGGTGCGTCCGCTGTTCAACCAGGCGCACCAGGCCAGTGGCGACCAGCCGCGCGCCCTGGCCAACGGCGTGCTGATGTACGCCCGGCACATCGACCAGCTGGAGCAACTGGGCGGCCTGGTGGGCCAGATCATCAACAAGCACGTCGCCCTGCAGATCCTGCCGGAACACTATCCCATCGTCGGCAGCTGCCTGCTGCGCGCCATCGAGGAAGTGCTGGGCAAGGACATCGCCACTGCGCAAGTGATCGCTGCCTGGGGCGCAGCCTATGGCCAGTTGGCCGATATCCTCATCGGCGCCGAAGAAGGGCTGTACAAGGCCAAGGAGAGCGCTGCCGGTGGCTGGCGCGGCGGCCGCGAGTTCCGTGTGGTGCGGCGTGAGCAGGAGAGCAGCGAGATCGTCTCGTTCTACTTCGCGCCGGTCGATGGCAAGCCGGTACTCAAGGCCGAGCCGGGGCAGTACATCGGCCTGCAACTGTTCATCGACGGCGCCGAGCAGCGCCGCAACTATTCGCTCTCGGCGCTGTGCGATGGCCAGCAGTACCGTATCAGCGTCAAGCGCGAGGCCGGCGGCAAGGTCTCGAACCACCTGCATGACCAGTTGCAGGTCGGCGACACCCTCACGCTGTTCCCACCCTCGGGCGATTTCACCCTGGCCGCCAGCGACAAGCCGCTGGTGCTGATCAGCGGTGGCGTCGGCATCACCCCGACCCTGGCGATGCTCGAGGCGGCGTTGCAGACCGGGCGTGCGGTGCATTTCATCCACTGCGCGCGCAATGGCGCGGTGCACGCGTTCCGTGACTGGATCGACGCGTTGGCGCAGAAGCACCCGCAACTGCAGCGCTTCTACTGCTACGCCGAGGACGACGGCAGCCGTGACGCCCATGCGGTGGGCATGCTTAGCCAGGACCTGCTGGCCGAGTGGCTGCCGCGTGAGCGTGACGTCGATGCCTACTTCCTCGGGCCGAAAGGGTTCATGGCGGCGATTCGTCGTCATCTCAAGGGCCTGGGTGTACCCGATGCGCAGAGCCGCTACGAGTTCTTCGGGCCGGCCTCGGCCCTGGAGTGACCGGCTGACCGGACCGGCCGGCTCGCGGGCAGCGCAGCTCCCGCGCAGGCCGGTCGGTACCTATATAAAGGAAGGATGAACGCCAGCGCGCAGCTTTCATCTTTAATCCTCCTTTAATCACTGTATCCTTCACTCCCAGGTGTCGAGGGGCTGGTCCCTGCGCGATACCCGGGCAGCCGCTTTTTTTTTACCGGCCGAGGTTGAACCGAAGTCGGCAATGCCGGTCACAGCATCTCCGGATAGCCCTGCGCAGTGCTTTTCGCCGCTTCCTCGACACGCTGAAAGCTCATCCCTGCGTGTAGACTTGCGCCCAGGCAGGCGGAACACGCGGCCACTATCCATCGAAGGAATCGGCAATGAACGAACAAACCCTGCGCCTGAATCGGGAACGGCGCTTTCTGGTGCTGCTGGGAGTGATCTGTCTCTCCCTGATCGGCGGTGCGCTGTACATGCAGGTGGTACTCGGCGAGGCGCCTTGCCCGCTGTGCATCCTGCAGCGCTACGCCTTGTTGCTGATCGCGCTGTTCGCGTTCATCGCCGCCGCCATGCCGGGGCGACGCAGCCTGACCTTCTTCGAGGCGCTGGTGGTGCTCAGTGCAATTGGCGGAATCGTTGCGGCCGGCAACCATGTGTATATACTCGCCAACCCTGCTGTCAGTTGCGGCATCGATGTGCTGCAACCGATCGTCGACGACCTGCCGCTGGCGCGGGTCTGGCCGCTGGCGTTCCAGGTCGATGGTTTCTGCACCACGCCGTACCCGCCGATCCTGGGCCTGTCGCTGGCGCAATGGGCGTTGGTGGCATTCGTCCTCACCGCCATCCTGGTGCCGCTGGGCATCTATCGGAATCGGCGCCGGGCTTAGACAAAAGTCCCGATTTGATGCAGGTCTATTGCACGGTGAGATAACCGGCAAAATCTTCCCCCCGACTGATCTCGGTCAACCTCCGGCCCTTGCGTGGCAAGGGCTGCAAGGCTATCAAGCCGGGTGCGACAAACTGTCGCGAAGTTGATTTTTCAGGCAGGATTATTACAAATCCTGTAAAAGACTGTTGCTCAATAAGTCATAGTCAAGGGGGGGCGACCTATCTACAATCGCCCCCAATTTCCGTTCGGCACTGCTTGCGAGTCGCAGGATTGAAGGAAGCCCCAGCGCTCCTTTTGCTGACTTCGACAAGTTTCGCCCAACGGCGATCCGGGCGGACACCCCTCCGCGTTTTCCCGCACCAAATGGAATTGGTCTGAAGTACAGGCCTTTAGCCTAAGAAAACCCCAAGCTCGTCCAGTCGCTCAACGCCCAGATCCAGCAGTCGGATCCCAGGCAGGAGCGGGTTCGAGCTCGAAATGCTAACGCTTGGCAGGACGAAGTGTTGGCGAACAAAACACATTGCATTGAAGCAAGCTGATCTAGAGGTCGTGAGATGAGTAAAAAGCGTTACCCCAGACTGTTTGGCATATTGCCCTTTTTAGGCATGCTTTTACTCAGTGGGTGCAACTGGACCCTGCTCGACCCGAAGGGCCAGGTCGGCATTGAGCAAAAGAACCTGATCCTCATCGCCACCGGCCTGATGCTGCTGGTCGTGGTGCCAGTCATCATCATGACCCTGGTCTTCGCCTGGAAGTACCGTGCTTCCAACAAGGCTGCCACCTACACCCCCGACTGGTCGCACTCGACCAAGATCGAAGCTGCGGTGTGGATCATCCCGATCCTGATCATCATCGCCCTGGGCTACGTCACCTACCACTCCACCCACAAGCTCGACCCTTATCGTCCGCTGGATTCCGATGTGAAGCCGGTGCAGATCGACGTGGTCGCCCTGGACTGGAAATGGCTGTTCATCTACCCGGAGCAGGGCATTGCCACGGTCAACAAGATCGTCTTCCCGGCTAACACCCCGGTCAACTTCCGCGTGACCTCCGACGCCGTGATGAACTCGTTCTTCATCCCTGCGCTGGGCGGCCAGATCTACGCGATGGCCGGCATGACCACCAAGCTGCACCTGATCGCCAACGAAAACGGCGAGTTCGACGGTATCTCCGCGAACTACAGCGGTGCCGGCTTCACCGGTATGAAATTCAAGGCAACCGCCACTTCGCAAGCCGACTTCGATGCATGGGTCGCTGAAGTGAAGGCTTCGCCGAAGAAGCTGGACAAGGCCGAATACGACGCCTTGGCCAAACCAAGCGAAAACAACCCAGTCGTGCTGTACAGCGAGGCTTCGCCTGACCAGTTCCAGCTCATCGTCGACAAGTACGAGGGCATGAACCGTGGTCGTCCGAGCCACGAAGAAGCAGGCAGCAAAGACCTGGCCACTACCAAGGGTGTGGAATCGAGTATGCAACCAGCTGCCGGTGCAGAGGAGTAAGAGATGTTCGGTAAATTAAGCCTGGAGGCGATACCCTATCACGAGCCGATAGTCATGGTGACGATTGCCATGATCGCGCTCGGGGGCCTCGCCGTCGTTGGTGCCATCACCTATTTCCGCAAGTGGTCCTACCTGTGGACCGAGTGGTTGACCACCGTCGACCACAAGAAGATCGGGGTGATGTACATCATCGTCGCGATGGTCATGCTGCTGCGCGGCTTCGCCGACGCCATCATGATGCGTACCCAGCTGGCTGCCGCCACCGGCGGCTCCGAAGGCTACCTGCCGCCTGAACACTATGACCAGATCTTCACCGCCCACGGTGTGATCATGATCATCTTCATGGCGATGCCGTTCTTCACCGGCCTGATGAACCTGGCCCTGCCTCTGCAGATCGGTGCACGTGACGTTGCCTTCCCGTTCCTGAACTCCCTGAGCTTCTACCTGCTGCTGGCAGGTGTGCTGCTGGTCAACATCTCCCTGGGCGTCGGCGAGTTCGCCAAGACCGGTTGGGTTGCCTATCCGCCACTTTCCGGGATCGAGTACAGCCCTGGCGTCGGGGTCGACTACTACATCTGGGCGCTACAGCTATCAGGCCTGGGTACGACACTGACAGGCGTGAACTTCCTCGTCACCGTGCTGAAAATGCGCGCGCCTGGCATGAAGCTGATGGACATGCCGATCTTCACCTGGACCTGCACCTGGGCCAACGTGCTGATCGTCGCTTCCTTCCCGATCCTGACCGCCGCACTCGCCCTGCTGACCGTTGACCGTTATCTGGACTTCCATATCTTCACCAACGAGCTTGGTGGGAACCCGATGATGTACGTCAACCTGTTCTGGGCATGGGGTCACCCTGAGGTCTACATCCTGATCCTGCCGGCCTTCGGTGTGTTCTCGGAAGTCACCTCGACCTTCTCCAGCAAGCGTCTGTTCGGCCACCATGCGATGATCTATGCATCGGGTGCGATCGCCGTACTGGGCTTCGCGGTCTGGCTGCACCACTTCTTCACCATGGGTGCCGGCGCCAGCGTCAACACCTTCTTCGGCCTGGCGACGATGCTGATCTCCATCCCGACCGGTGTGAAGCTGTTCAACTGGCTGTTCACCATGTACCAGGGTCGCGTGCGCTTCACCCCGCCGATGCTCTGGACCCTGGGCTTCATGGTCACCTTCTCCATCGGTGGCATGACCGGCGTACTGCTGGCCGTTCCAGGTGCTGACTTCGTTCTGCACAACAGCCTGTTCGTGATCGCCCACTTCCACAACGTGATCATCGGCGGCGCGGTGTTCGGCTACATCGCCGGCTTCGCCTTCTGGTTCCCGAAAGCCTTCGGTTTCACCCTCAACGAGAAGTGGGGCAAGGCGGCATTCTGGTTCTGGCTGTCCGGTTTCTACGTGGCCTTCATGCCGCTGTACGCACTGGGCTTCATGGGCATGACCCGTCGTCTGAACCACTCCGACAACCCACTGTGGGAACCCTACCTGTACGTGGCCGTGGTCGGTGCGGTGCTGATCCTGTTCGGTATCGCCTGCCAGCTGATCCAGCTGTACGTATCGGTTCGCGACCGCAACCAGAACCTGGACGTCACCGGCGATCCATGGGGTGGCCGTACCCTGGAATGGTCGACTTCGTCGCCACCTCCGTTCTACAACTTCGCCCACATGCCCGAGAAAGTCGGCCTGGACGCCTGGCAAGAAGCCAAGGAAGCCGGTGTCGCCTACAAGGTGCCGGCCAAGTACGAAGCGATCCACATGCCGAACAACACCTCGACCGGTCTGTTCATGGGTCTGTTCCTGACCATCTTCGGCTTCGCTTTCATCTGGCACATCTGGTGGCTGGTGGGCGCGAGCCTGGTGGCAACCATCGCGGTCTTCGTTCGCCACGCTGCGCGTGACGACCAGGGCTACATGGTTCCTGCCGAAGAAGTGGCGCGCATCGAAGGCGAACGCCAGCGGGCTCTGCAGCTTGCCGGTGTACCTACCGGTGGCGCACGTGTCGAAACCTTTGAACGGGTGTAATCAATGTCCAGTCAAGTAATTCACGGCGATGCTCATGGTCACGACCATGGGCACGACGATCACCACCACGACTCGGGCCAGATGACCGTCTTCGGTTTCTGGCTGTACCTGATGACCGACTGCATCCTGTTTGCGTCGCTCTTCGCCACTTACGCGGTGCTGTCCGGCAGTTTTGCCGGCGGCCCGTCGGGTCACGACATCTTCCAGCTCGACTTCGTGCTGGTCGAAACCGCGTTCCTGCTGCTGTCCTCGATCACCTTCGGCTTCGCCATGCTGAAGATGTTCGCCGGCAACAAGACAGGCGTACTGGGCTGGTTGGCAGTGACCTTCCTGTTCGGTGCCGGCTTCATCGCGATGGAAATCTACGAGTTCCATCACCTGATCGTTGAAGGCTACGGCCCGCAGCGCAGTGGCTTCCTGTCGGCGTTCTTCGCGCTGGTCGGTACCCACGGTCTGCACGTGACCTCGGGTCTGATCTGGATGGCCATCCTGATGTACCAGATCAACAAGCACGGCATCACGCCGACTGCCAAGACCCGCATGAGCTGCCTGAGCCTGTTCTGGCACTTCCTGGACGTGGTCTGGATCTGCGTCTTCACCGTCGTCTACCTGCTGGGGGTTCTGTAATGGCTAACGCACACGACACTCACCACGAAGGTAACCACGGCAGCGTGAAGTCCTACATGATCGGCTTCATCCTGTCGATCATCCTGACCGCGATTCCGTTCGGCCTGGTGATGTACCCGACCCTGCCGAAGAACCTGACCGTCCTGATCGTGGTGGCCATGGCCGTCATCCAGGTCGTGGTGCACCTGGTGTACTTCCTGCACATGGACCGCTCGAAAGAGCAGCGCTCCACTGTCTCGACGTTCCTGTTCACCGCTCTGGTAATCGCACTGCTGGTAGGCCTGTCGCTGTGGATCATGTTCAGCATCCACTACGAAATGTTGGCCAAGTGAGGTAAGACTGCATGTCCGTGAAGCACTTTATCCAAATCACCAAACCGGGGATCATTTTCGGTAACGTGCTTTCCGTGGCAGGCGGGTTCTTCCTTGCCGCGAAGGGCCATGTGGACTTCGCCCTGTTCCTGGCGGTGGTGGTAGGTACTTCGCTGGTGGTGGCATCCGGTTGCGTGTTCAACAACTGCATCGACCGTGACATCGACCAGAAGATGGAACGTACCAAGAACCGCGTCATGGTTCAGGGCGGCATGCCGCTGCCCCTCGCACTGATCTACGCCACCCTGCTCGGGGTGGTGGGTTTCAGCCTGCTGTACGTCCAGGCCAACCCGCTGTCGGCGTTCTGCGCGCTGATTGGCTTCGTGGTCTACGTCGGCTTCTACAGCCTGTGGCTCAAGCGCAAATCGGTGCACGGCACCCTGGTCGGCAGCCTGTCCGGTGCCATGCCTCCGGTGATCGGCTACTGCGCAGTGAGCAACAGCTTCGACCTGGCAGCGGTCACGCTGCTGGTGATGTTCAGCCTGTGGCAGATGCCGCACAGCTTTGCCATCGCCATCTTCCGCTTCAAGGACTACAGCGCCGCCAACATCCCGGTCCTGCCGGTGGCGCGCGGTATCCTGGCGGCGAAGAAGCAGATCGTGCTGTACGTACTGGCCTTCGTGCTCGCCACGCTGATGCTGACACTCGGCGGTTATGCCGGGCTGGGCTACCTGGCCGTGGCTGCTGCCATGGGCCTGTACTGGCTGTACATGGCCTGGGGCGGCTACAAGGCCGAGGACGACAGCAAGTGGGCACGCAAGGTGTTCGGTTTCTCCATCCTCACCGTCACCGCCCTGAGCGTGATGATGTCGGTGGACAGCCAGACCGCTGCCGATGTGCTGATGACCTACGCACGCTGAAACCTCCGTATCAAACGAAATGCCCCGGCCCTGGTCGGGGCATTTTCGTTTTCGCAGCAGGTGTTGCGTGGCACTCCTTCCGCCTGTGTGCACCTCTTCGAAGCCTCTACCTTGGCCTCTCCATCAAATCCGAGGGTCATGGCATGAGTGTCTTCACAGCCTATTTCTGCGGTACCGGCTCGCACCGCTTCGACGAGAACAACCCCAACTTCTGGAATGGCGAACTGGTTTCGACACTGGCCGGCAACGACCAGGGGCGTGAGTTCGCCCAGTGGATCGCGGTCGACGGTCCGGGCAGCGGCAACCTTCAGGACGATCAGCTGTTCGTCGAACCAGGCGGCTACTTCAACTGGACAGGGCAATTGTTCGGGCGTGGTTGGGAAGAGAACGTGGCGCACGTCCAGCAGGTGATCAAGGGCAAGAGCAACTGGTCGCGCACCAAGCTTTCCGAGGAGGAGTACCAGAGGCTCAGGCGCGCCGGTGTGAACATCCCGGATGCCAGCGCCACGGCCTCGTGGTTCTGGCGCTCCTACGACTACGGCAACCGCGTGCCGACCCCGCAGCAGTTGCAGGAACAGATCATCAACCAGTTCCGCAAGCCACGTATCCCGACCCAGGTCAACCTGGTCGGCTGGAGCCGCGGTGGGATCAGTTGCCACATGCTGGCCAACGCCATGGCTGCCGACCCGGAGCTGCGCCATATCCCGGTCAACATCTTCGCCATCGATCCTGTGCCTGGCCTGGGCAATGCACAGGAGCAGCGGGTGACCTTGGGCGCGAACGTCAAGGAATACGTCGGGTTCTATTCCCGCGACGAGCGTTCCAAGGGCTTTGCCTGCGTGATTCCATCGGTTGCACGGGGAACGCGCAAGAGCATCTTCCCGATGCCAGGCCGCCACGCGACGCTGGTGGGCAACGCTTCGGCCGATGGCGCCGGCAGTGGCAAGGTCCTGGCCGAGCCCGGACTGATCGTGCGTCACTTCGCTGAGGTCTGCCTGACCCGCTGGGGGGTGAAACTGGCCCAGTGCGTGAATCTGAGTGACAAGCAACTGATGAGCTATCACCAGTCGATCGACAGGGATGACGCCAAGTACAAGGCCATGCGCAGCAAATCCTATACCGTCGTGACCGAAGGCTCGGTGCAGGAGCGGACCGTGCATCGTGGTACCAGGAGCATGGAGTTCAGCCAGGTGCGTGGTGAGCATCTGCAGCCCAGCGATGGATTGAGCATCCAGCGCTTCGATCTGAACGTCTACAAGGCGCTGCGCTGAGGCCCGGCGGCTCCCGCCGCGTCTTGCGGTGGGAGCCGCCTGTTGCGGTGCTTTACAACCAATAGCCAATCGGTCTATGTTTCGCCTCGGCCACCGCAGTGGCCAACGTCGCTCGGACGGTTCCGGGCGCTTACGTATTCCGAGGAAAGCATGGCCAACCCAGGTTCGCCGCGCCGCTTTGCGCGCATCGATCGTCTCCCCCCGTACGTCTTCAACATCACTGCCGAACTCAAGATGGCCGCCCGCCGCCGTGGCGAAGACATCATCGACCTGAGCATGGGCAATCCCGATGGCGCCACGCCCCCGCATATCGTCGAGAAACTGGTTCAGGTCGCTCAGCGCGAAGACACCCATGGCTATTCGACCTCGCGCGGTATTCCACGCCTGCGCCGGGCCATTTCGAACTGGTACAGGGAGCGCTACGAGGTCGATATCGATCCCGACAGCGAAGCCATCGTCACCATCGGCTCGAAAGAGGGCCTGGCGCACCTGATGCTCGCTACCCTCGATCATGGCGACACGGTGCTGGTCCCCAACCCCAGCTACCCGATCCACATCTACGGCGCGGTGATTGCCGGCGCCCAGGTCCGTTCCGTGCCGCTGGTGCCGGGGGTGGACTTCTTCAACGAGCTGGAGCGGGCGATCCGCGAATCGATCCCCAAGCCGAAGATGATGATCCTGGGCTTCCCGTCCAACCCGACCGCCCAGTGCGTGGAGCTGGATTTCTTCGAGCGCGTGGTGGCCCTGGCCAAGCAGTACGATGTACTGGTGGTGCACGACCTGGCCTATGCCGACATCGTCTACGACGGCTGGAAGGCGCCGTCGATCATGCAGGTGCCGGGGGCCAAGGATATCGCGGTGGAGTTCTTCACCCTGTCCAAGAGCTACAACATGGCCGGCTGGCGGATCGGCTTCATGGTCGGCAACCCCGAACTGGTCAGCGCCCTGGCACGGATCAAGAGCTACCACGACTACGGCACTTTCACGCCGTTGCAGGTCGCGGCGATCGCTGCACTGGAAGGCGACCAGCAGTGCGTGCGCGACATCGCGGAACAGTACCGTCAGCGTCGCAACCTGCTGGTCAAGGGCCTGCACGAACTGGGCTGGATGGTCGAGAACCCCAAGGCCTCGATGTACGTCTGGGCCAAGATCCCCGAAGCCTACGCCCATCTCGGCTCGCTCGAGTTCTCCAAGAAGCTGCTGGCTGAGGCCAAGGTGTGCGTGTCGCCGGGCATCGGGTTTGGCGATTATGGCGATGACCATGTGCGCTTCGCCCTGATCGAGAACCAGGACCGGATCCGCCAGGCGATACGCGGTATCCGCCAGATGTTCCGCGCCGATGGCCTGAGCAGCAGGTAAACGTCGATCCGCAAGCGGCTTGCGACGGCAGGCTGCTTGTGGCTTTTTCCGGCGGCCTGGCCTTCGCCACGAGAGGGCCGCGACCGGCGGCCATGTTTTTTTCATTTCCCCTCTATCCAGCCGCTCGCGCTTGGATTAAAAATGGCGCCGCGAGCGCCCGCTCGACAACAACAACTTCCCTCCCTGGCCATCATGTCCGAACAGAACCCTTGCCTGACCTGCGGCGCCTGCTGCGGCTACTTTCGTGTGTCCTTCTTCTGGGGCGAATGCCAGTCTTCGGGCGGGCTCGTGCCTGACGACCTGGTCGTGCAGATCAACCCCACCCGCGTGGCCATGATCGGCACCGATGCCAAGCCCTGCCGCTGCATCAGCCTGGAGGGCGAGATCGGCTCCCAGGTGGCGTGCACCATCTACGAGAACCGCTCCAGCCCCTGCCGTGAGTTCGAGGCCTCGTGGGAACACGGGGTGCACAATCCCAGCTGTGATGACGCCCGTGCAGCCTATGGCCTGCCACCGCTGACACCGCCTGGCGCCAACGAGCCGCATTGGCCCGACGATGGGGCAGAAGTCGCCTGAACGGCCAAACACATCAGGTTTCGCCCAGCGGACATGACCGTTCGTCGGTTGGATCCAAGCGACACCCTTCTGCAGCCCGCGAATTACGTGCTGCCTAGAAAAAGTATTAACACCATTTGACCGTCCCCGCGACACCCCATGCCTGCTCGCCAGCGGCTACACATTCCCAACAAGGAATCATGTAGCCATGGTCAGGTGTTTCGTCGTCGCGCGTTCGACTAACCGGCAACATAGCTGTGCACGCGTTCAAGGACGAAATACCTGATCCACGAAGGAGCTCTCCGTGGACAGAAGCGTCGCCTCCGTTTTGCCTACCCGTCTCTCCCATTTGTCGCTGGCCGTGAGCCTGGCCGTTGGCGCCCTGGCGTTTGGCCTGTCGAGTGAACAGGCGCTGGCCGCCTGTACCCCGGCCAACCCCACTGCGGGGGCCACCGTCACCTGCACGGGGGCGGCCAACCCGCTCGCACCCAGTTACAGCGCCACGGCGAACAACCTTACGGTGAATTTCCAGGCGGGGTCGTCGGTCGGCGTGTTGCTGGGGGTGGGGGGCACGGCGCTGTCACTGACGGGCAACAACGTCACCCTGAACAACGCCGGTACCATCGATCCGACGCTGCTCGGCCTGCTGAGCCTTCAATCCACCGGTGCCGTGATCGGCAACACGGCGGCTGCCAGTACCATCAACATCACCAACGCTGCCACCGGTGTCATTCGAGGTACCGGTGCACTGCTCGGTGCCAGCCTGCTCAGCCTGACGGGCATGGCACTGGATGTACGCAATGGCGCCACTGGCATCACCAACATCACCAACAATGGCACCATCGGTTCCAACGCCCTGCTAGGCCTCTCGATACTCAGCGAGGATACGCCGGTGGTCGCAGTGACCGGCGGCGGCGCGGTCAATTTCACCAACTCGGGCACCATCCTGGGGCGCACCGCATTCCAGACCTCTGCTGCGGGCAACACCTTCACCAACGCAGGCACCATCACCGGCAGCCTGTCGATGGGCGCTGGCAGCACCAACCGTTTCAATGCGGTCACCGGCTCCAGTGTCTCGGCAGGTCTGGGCATCGGTATTGCGCTGTTGGTCACCGGCAACCCCAACCTGGCCTTCGCCCCGGCCGGCACGGTCGACGGCGGCGCAGGTGGCACCAATACCCTGGCCCTGCAGAATGCGATCGGTGGCGGTTCGGGTACCTCAGGTAGCGGGACCATCAATGCCGGCAACTACATCAACTTCAATCGCCTGATCGTCGACAGCGGCACCTGGAGCCTGATCGGCCAGGTACTCAACGGCACCACCCAGACCACCCTCAATGGCGGGCTGCTCAACTTCGACAACGCCAACGCTTTCGGCAGCGGCGCGATCACGGTCAATGGCGGTGGCCTGGCGGGGACCGTCGCTGGCTTGAGCCTGGCCAATGCGCTGACCCTCAACGGCGGCCTGAACGTCGGCGGGGCTACCGACATGACGCTGGCTGGCGTAGTCTCCGGCGTCGGTGGCCTGACCAAGACCGGCGCCGGCCTGCTCACCCTCAGCGGCACCAACCTCTACAGCGGTGGCACCACGCTGGCTGCGGGCGGCCTCAACCTCACCAGCGCTGCGGCACTGGGCAGCGGTGGCCTCACGGTCACCGGGGCCGGCAGCCTGCAAGGCAGCGTGCCGCTGGTATTGAACAACGCAGTACAGCTCACCGGCGGCACCCTGACCCTGCCGGGCAACAATGCGCTGACCCTGGGCGGCGTGCTCAGCGGTACCGGCGCGCTGGTCAAGAGCGGTACCGGCAACCTGACGCTCAATGGCATCAACACCTTCAGCGGCGGCACCACGCTTGGCGGTGGCACGCTCACCGTGGGCAACAACGCCGGCCTGGGCACCGGCGCGCTGGCCCTGACCGGCAACGCCAGCCTGGATGCCAGCACTGCCGTCAGCCTGGGCAACGCCGTCAACCTCGGCGCCAGTACTCTCAACCTGCTGGGCACCAGCGCCACCACCCTGGGTGGGGTGATCAGCGGCACCGGTGCATTGGTCAAGAACGGTAGCGCCGGCCTGACGCTCAACGGCAACAACACTTTCAGCGGCGGCACGACTGTCAATGGCGGGGCGTTGGTGGTGGGTAACGGCAATGCCCTGGGCACCGGTGCACTGACCCTTGGCGCCAGCACCAGCCTGGATGCCAGCGCGGCGGTAAGCCTGGGCAACGCGGTCAATCTGGGGGCCAATACCCTCAACCTGCTGGGCACCAGCGCCACCACCCTGGGCGGGGTGATCAGCGGTACTGGTGCACTGGTCAAGAACGGGACGGCCAGCCTGACGCTCAACGGCAACAACACCTTCAGCGGCGGCACGACCGTCAACGGCGGTGCGTTGGTGGTGGGCAACGGCAACGCCTTGGGCACCGGTGCACTGACCCTTGGCGCCAGCACCAGCCTGGATGCCAGCACGGCGGCAAGCCTGGGCAACGCAGTCAATCTCGGCGCCAATACCCTCAATCTGCTGGGCACCAGCGCCACCACCCTCGGTGGGGTGATCAGCGGCACCGGTGCACTGGTCAAGAACGGCACCGCAGGCCTGACACTCAACGGCACCAACACCTTCAGCGGCGGCACCACGCTCAATGCGGGAACCCTGACCGTCGGCAGCAACAGTGCCCTGGGTACCGGTGCCCTGAGCCTGGGTGGCAACGCCAGCCTCGATGCCGGTGTCGCGGTGAACCTGGGTAACGCAGTCAACCTGGGGGGCAATACCCTGACCTTGCCGGGCACCGCTGCAGCCACCCTCGGTGGAGTGATCAGCGGTACGGGTGCACTGGTCAAGAACGGCACGACCAACCTCACCCTGGGAGGCGCCAACACCTTCACTGGTGGCCTGACGCTCAATGCCGGCACCCTGACCCTGGCCGATGCGGCCGCGCTCGGTACTGGCGCGCTGAGCGTCGGTGGGGCTGCGACCCTGGCCAACACGGCGGCGATGACCCTGAACAACGGTGTCAACCTGGGGGCCAACCTGACCCTGGCCGGCGCCAACAACCTGAACCTGGCCGGCACAGTCAGCGGCACCGGCGGCCTGGTCAAGAACGGCTCGGCCAGCCTTACCCTGACGGGCAACAACACCCAGAGCGGCGCAACCACCCTCAACGCCGGCAGCCTGATCCTGGGCAGCAACACGGCGCTGGGGACCGGTGCGCTCAATGCCGCGGCCAACACCTCGCTGGACACCAGCGCCGCCGGCCTGAGCGTCGGCAACAACGTCAACCTGGCCGGCAACCTGAATCTGACAGGCAGCAACAACCTGACCCTGGGCGGCGTCATCGCCGGTGCCGGTGGGCTGACCAAGAATGGCGCGACCACCCTGACCCTGACCGGCGCCAATACCTATGCCGGAGCCACCAACCTCAACGCAGGCGCCATCGTGGTCGGCAGCAACGGCGCACTGGGTACTGGCGTACTCAATGCGGCGGCAGGCACCAGCCTGGATGCCAGTGCTGCGGCCAACCTGGGCAATGCGCTGAACCTGGCGGGTGCGCTGACCATTGGCGGCAGCGCCAACCTCGGTCTCGGCGGCGTGGTCGCCGGGGCGGGATCCCTGGTCAAGAATGGTGCCGCAGATCTGAGCCTCAGCGGCAACAACACCTTCAGTGGCGGTACCCTGCTCAACGCCGGCACCCTGACGGTTGGCAGCAACACCGCTCTGGGTACCGGTGCCCTGACCCTTGGCGGCAACGCCGGTCTCAATGCCAGCAGCGCTGTCGCCCTGGCCAACGCCATCGACCTCGGTGCCAACACCCTCAACCTGCTGGGTACCAGCGCCACCACCCTGGGCGGCGTCATCAGCGGCACCGGTGCGCTGGTCAAGAATGGCGCCGCTGGCCTGACGCTCAATGGCAACAACACCTTCAGCGGCGGCACCACCCTCAATGCCGGCGTGCTGACCGTCGGCAACAACAATGCCCTGGGCACCGGCGCCCTGACCCTGGGCGGCAACGCCAGTCTCGATGCCGGTGTGGCGGTTGACCTGGGCAACGCGGTCAACCTCGCGGGCAACACCCTGACCCTGCCGGGTAGTGCGGCCACCACGCTGTCGGGCGTGATCAGCGGCACCGGTGCGCTGGTCAAGAACGGTGCCTCCAACCTGACCCTGGGTGGGACGAACACCTTCAGCGGCGGCCTGACCCTCAATGCCGGCACCCTGACCCTGGCCAGTGCTGCAGCGCTCGGCACTGGCGCACTCAGCGTCGGTGGTGCTGCCACCCTGGCCAACAGCACGGCGATGAGCCTTGGCAACGATGTCAACCTGGGCGCCAACCTGACCCTGGCTGCAGGCAACAACCTGACCCTGACCGGTAATCTCGGCGGTACGGGCGGGCTGATCAAGAATGGCGCGGCAACCCTGACCCTGACCGGCAACAATACCCAGAGCGGCGCGACCGCCCTCAACGCCGGCAGCCTGGTTCTGGGCAGCAACACGGCGCTGGGGACCGGTGCACTCAACGCTGCTGCCGGCACTTCGCTGGATACCAGCGTGGCTGGCCTGAACATCGGCAACGCACTGAACCTGGCCGGGGCGCTCATCCTTCCCGGCAGCAATGACCTGACCCTCAGTGGCGTCATCGCCGGTGCCGGCGGCCTGACCAAGAACGGCACCACCACCCTGACCCTGACCGGCGCCAACGCCAATACCGGCGCCACCAACCTCAACGCCGGGCGCATCGTCGTCGGCAGCAATACCGCTCTTGGCACCGGGGTGCTCAATGCCGCCGCCGGTACTCGCCTGGATGCCTCCACCGCCGTGACCCTGGGCAATGCCGTCAGCGTGACCGGCGGCCCACTGACCATCGATGGCACCGCCAATCTCGGCCTGACCGGCCTGGTCAGCGGCACCGGCAGCCTGGTCAAGAATGGTGCAGCCACGCTGACGCTCACCGCTGCCAACACCTACGCTGGCGGCACCACCCTCAACGCGGGCGGTCTGGTCATCGGCAACGGCGCCTCGCTGGGCACTGGCAAGCTCACCGTGGCCGGCGCCGGCAGCCTGGACAACAGCGCCGCGCTCAGCGTCGCCAACGCCATCACCCTGGGCGCCGACCTCACCCTGGCGGGCAGCAACGCCCTGACCCTGACCGGGTTGATCGACGGCACCGGGCAGCTGATCAAGAACGGCACTGCCACCCTGACCCTCGACGGCCTGAACACCTACACCGGTGGCACGCTGTTGAACGGTGGTGGCCTGGTGCTGGGCAACGCCAGCGCCATCGGCAGCGGCGCTCTGACGGTCGGCGGTGCGGCAAGCCTGGACAACAGCGCCGCCATTACCCTGGGCAACGCCATCGGCCTGAATGCCGACCTGACCTTGGCGGGCAGCAACAACCTGACTCTGGGCGGTATCGTCAGCGGTACCGGCCAGTTGATCAAGAACGGCAACGCCACCCTGACCCTCGACGGCATCAATACCCACAGCGGCGGCACCACCCTCAATGCCGGTGGCCTGATCGTCGGCAACAACAGTGCCCTTGGTACCGGTACCCTCACGGTCGGTGGGGCGGCCAGCCTGGACAACAGCGCTGTCGCCACCCTGGCCAATGCCATCGACCTGGGCGCCAACCTGACCCTGGGCGGCAGCAACGACCTGACCCTCAGTGGAGCCATCAGTGGCACCGGCGGCCTGATCAAGAATGGCCTGGCCGACCTGACCCTCAGTGGCAACAACACCTTCAGCGGTGCCGTGGACCTGCTGGGCGGCAGCCTTACCACGGTAGGCAGTGGCGCCCTGGGCAATACCTCCGGCGTCAATGTCGGTGCAGGCGCGAGCCTGAACCTCGGCGCCAGCACCAGCGTCGGCGGCCTCAGCGGTGCCGGCGCGGTGAACGTGGCCGGAGGCAGCGACCTGACCGTTGGCGGCAGCAACCTGAACAACGTGTTCAGCGGTGCCCTGGCGGGCGGCGGCGGGCTGATCAAGACCGGCACCGGCGCCCTCGAACTGGCCGGCGTCAGCGTGCTGGGCGGCAACACCACGGTCAACGGCGGCCTGCTCAACGTCACCGGCTCGCTCACCAGCCCGAACGTTCAGGTCAATCTCGGTGCCAGCCTCGGCGGCACCGGCAGCGTACTCGGCGCAGTGGACATCGCCAACGGCGCCCACCTGCTCGCCAACAGCGGGGCAACGCTCAATACCGGCGCCCTGACCCTGCACAGCGGATCGATCCTCGACTTCGGCCTCGGCTCGCCCGCCACGGGCGGCACGGCGCTGGTCAATGTCAACGGCAACCTGACCCTGGAGGGTACGCTCAACGTCACCGACATTGGCGGCTTCGGCACCGGTATCTACCGGCTGTTCGACTACACCGGCGCGCTGGCCGGCAACGGCCTGGTGATCGGCAGCGTTCCTGGCAGCGTGCTGCCGGGCGATCTTGAGGTGCAGACGGCCATCGGTGCGCAGATCAACCTGCTGGTTGGCGGTGCAGCCGGTGGAGTGCAGTTCTGGGACGGCGTGCAGAGCGTGGCCAATGGCGTCATCGACGGCGGGACCGGCACCTGGAGTAGCGGCGGCACCAACTGGACCGACATCAATGGCACGCTCAACAGTTCGTGGGGAGGAACGTTCGCGGTCTTCCAGGGGGACGCGGGTGACGTGACCCTGGCCGGTACCCAGGCTGCCACTGGCCTGCAGTTCGTCACCGATGGCTATCGCCTGATCGGTGCAGGCAACCTGAACATGGTGAACGGCAGCAACGGCGCCTTTGCCGTGCGGGTCGATCCGGGCGTCACCGCCACCATCAATGCGGGGCTTGTCGGCACCGGTCAACTGGCCAAGCTCGACACCGGTACCCTGGTACTCAACGGGGCCAACAGCTACAGCGGCGGTACCCTGCTGCAGGGTGGGCAGATCATCGTCGGCAACAATACTGCGCTTGGGGCAGGCGCGGTCACGGCCGCCACCAACACCACCCTGGACAGCAACACAGCGGTCACCCTGGGCAACGCCTTCACCCTCAATGGCGGCATGACGGTCGGCGGCAGCGCCGACCTGGGGCTGAGCGGCGTCGTCGCAGGCGCCGGCAGCCTGACCAAGAATGGCGGCGCCAATCTGACCCTGGGCAATGCCAACACCTACACCGGCGGAACCACCCTCAACGCTGGCACGCTGACTTTGGGCAACGCCCAGGCTCTGGGCACTGGCGGGCTGGTCGTCGGCGGCGCTTCGAGCCTGGCCGCCAGCACCGACCTGAGCCTGGCCAACACCCTCGCGCTGAATGCGAACCTGACCCTGCCGGGTACCAGCAACCTGACCCTCGGTGGCGCCATCAGTGGCACCGGTGGCCTGGTGAAAACCGGCAGTGGCGTGCTCACCCTCAACGGCAGCAACAGCTATTCCGGTGCCACCAGCCTGAACGCCGGCACCCTGGTGGTCGGCAGCAACACGGCGCTGGGCAGCGGAGCGTTGAACGCACTGGGCGGCACCACATTGGGCAGCAGCGCCAGTGTGGCACTGGCCAACCAGATCAACCTGCTCGGCAACCTGACCCTGGACGCAGCGCAGGACATGGCGCTCAACGGCAACGTCACCGGCGCGGCCGGGCTGACCAAGAACGGTGCCGGCGTGCTCACCCTGGCGGGCACCAATGGCTACCTGGGCAACACCAACCTCAATGCCGGAACCCTGGTGCTGGCAAGCGATTCGGCCCTGGGCCTTGGCCAGCTCAATGCCGCAGCGGGTACCACGCTGGACAGCAGCGGCGCGCGCGTCATCGGCAATACCGTCAACCTCGCCGGCAACCTCACCGTGGCCGGCAGCAATGACCTGACGCTCGGCGGGCTGGTCACCGGCGCTGGTGGACTGATCAAGAACGGCGGCGCCAACCTCACGCTCACTGGCGGCAACACCTTTGCCGGTGGCGCCACGCTCAATGCCGGTACCCTGACCCTGGGCAACAACCAGGCCCTGGGCACGGGTACGCTGACCGTCGGCGGTGCTGCCAATCTTGCCACCACCAGCGCGCTGAACAACGTCGCCAACCAGGTGGTGCTCAATGGCGACCTGACCTTCGTCGGCAACAACGACCTGACCCTGAACGGCCAGGTCAGCGGTGCCGCCGGCCTGACCAAGACCGGCACCGGCAACCTGACCCTGAGTGGCGCCAATACCTACCAGGGCACCACCACCCTGGCCGCAGGCACACTCACACTGGGCAACAACACAGCGCTGGGCAGTGGCAACCTGTCGGTGACCGGCAACAGTGCCCTGGTCGCCAACGGCGCCCTGCAGGTGGCCAACGCCATCGGGCTCGGCGCAGGCGCCACGCTGGGCGTCACCAATGCACAGAGCCTGACCCTCGACGGTGTCATCAGCGGCGCCGGCGCGCTGGACAAATCCGGCATCGGCCAACTGGTCCTCAATGGCGCCAACAACTACAGCGGCGGCACCACCCTGCAGGCTGGCAGCCTGCTGCTGGGCAATGCCGGCGCCATCGGCAGCGGCGCCCTGAACGTCACCGGCGCGGCAACGCTCGACACGGCGCAGGCAATCGCCCTGGCCAACGCGGTCAACCTGAACGGCGCCAACCTCACCCTGGCAGGTGGCCAGGACCTCACCCTGAGCGGTGTGGTCGCCGGCACCGGCGCGCTGGTCAAGGCAGGTAACGCCAGCCTCACCCTGAGCGGTGCCAACACCTATAGCGGTGGCACCACCCTCAATGCCGGCAGCCTGATCGTCGGCAACAACGCGGCGCTGGGCAGCGGTGATCTCAGTGTCGGCGGCAGCGCCAGCCTGGATGCCGCGGGCACCGTCAACCTGGCCAATGCCGTGCACCTGGGCGGCACCCTCACAGTGCCGGGCACAGGTGACCTGACCCTGGGTGGCGTGGTCGATGGCACGGGTGCGCTGGTGAAGAACGGCACCGGCACCCTGACCCTTGCCGCTGCCAACGCCTATGCCGGCGGCACCACCCTCAACGGCGGCACCCTGCAGGTCGGCAACAACGATGCCCTGGGGCTCGGCGCGCTGACCGTCGCCGGCGCTTCCACCCTGGCCGGGACCACAGCCGTGGCCTTGGCCAACAACCTCAACCTCAATGCCGGGCTGACCGTCGCCGGCACCAACGACCTGGCGCTCAATGGCGTCATCAATGGTACTGGCGGCCTGGTGAAGACCGGCAGCGGCAACCTCGCACTCAATGGCAACAACGGCTACCAGGGCAACACCGAACTGGCCGCCGGCACGCTGACCCTGGGCAACAGCGGTGCGCTTGGCACCGGCTCGCTCGATGTCACCGGCAATGCCACCCTGGCCAACGCTTCACCGATGGTGCTGGCCAACGCTGTCAACGTCGCTACCGGCAGCGCCCTGACCCTGGATGTGGGCAACGCGCTGGTGGTCAGTGGCAACCTCGGCGGTGGCGGCAACCTGATCAAGACCGGCGTCGAAGACGCCACCCTGGTTGGAGCCAAGACCCTCACCGGCAGCCTGGACATCCAGAACGGCTCGGTCACCACCCTCGGGTCCGGTGTGCTGGACAGCGTCGCCGGGATCAATATTGGCGCCAGCGGCCTGCTCAACCTCAACGGCGATGCCAACCTGGCCGCCCTGACCGGTAGCGGCCAGGCGCAGGTCGGCGGTGGTGCGACCCTCAGCATTGGCGGCAACAACGCCGACAGCACCTTTGCCGGTGTACTGGGCGGCGCGGGCAACCTGAACAAGGTCGGCACCGGCGTGCTCACACTGAGTGGCGCCAGCACCCTGCTTGGCACCAGCGAGGTCGGCGGCGGTACCCTCAAGGTCGATGGCAGCCTGGCCAGCGCAGGCCTGAACGTTGCCAGCGGCGCCAGCCTCACCGGTAGCGGCAACGTTGCTGCGCCGGTCACCATCGCCAATGGCGGTCATCTGGTCGGCAACAGCGGCGCCACCCTCGGCCTTGGTTCGCTGGTGCTCAACAGCGGATCGATCGTCGACGTCGGCCTGGCCTCGCCAGGCACCGGCGGCACCGCACTGTTCAACGTCGGCGGCAACCTGACCCTCGACGGTACCCTCAACGTCAGCAACATCGGTGGCTTCGGCAACGGTGTGTACCGCCTGTTCGACTACGCCGGTGCGCTCACCGACAACGGCCTGGACTTCGGCACCCTGCCGCTGGGCGTGGCCCTTGGCGATGTGTCGCTGCAGACCGCTCTGGCCAACCAGATCAACCTGCTGGTCAGCTCCAGCGGCCTGAACATCCAGTTCTGGGACGGCAGCCAGAGCGTTGCGAACGGCCAGGTCGACGGTGGCGCCGGTGTGTGGAATGCCGGCAACACCAACTGGACCGACCTCAACGGCACCGTCAACACCACCTGGGGCAGCACCTTCGCAGTGTTCCAGGGCACCGCTGGCGACGTCACCGTCGAGGGCAGCCAGAGCGTCAACGGCATGCAGTTCGTCAGCAACGGCTATCGCCTGCTGGCCGGGACCGCCGGCCTGCTGGACCTGGTCAACGGCAGCAGCGGCGACACCAGCGTGCGGGTCGACCCGGGCGTGGTCGCCACCCTCGATGTCGGCCTGGCCGGCATCGGCAAGCTGAACAAGCTCGACACCGGCACCCTGGTGCTCAACGGCAGCAACAGCTACAGCGGCGGCACCCAACTGAGCGGCGGCACCCTGGTAGTGGGCAGCAACAGCGCACTGGGCAGCGGTGTGCTGGACACTGCCGCGGGCACCACCCTGGATGCCAACAAGAGCGTGAGCCTGGCCAATGCAATCAACCTGGCCGGCCCGCTGAACCTGAGCGGCAGCAACGACCTGGCGCTCAGCGGCAACATCGGCGGCGCCGGTGGCCTGGTCAAGGCCGGCACTGCGCAGCTGGCGCTGTCGGGCAACAACAGCTACAGCGGCGGCACCGCGCTCGATGGCGGCACCCTGGTGGTCGGTTCCAACAGCGCACTGGGCAGCGGAGCGCTGAACGCCGCGGCAGGCACCAGCCTGGACAGCAGCCAGGCGGTGACACTGGCCAACAACCTCAACCTGGCCGGCAACCTCAACGTGCTCGGCGGCAACGACCTGGCACTGGGCGGCACCGTGGCCGGGGCAGGGCGCCTGGTCAAGTCCGGCAACGCGCAGTTCAGCCTGCTGGGCGCCAACACCTTCAGCGGTGGCACCGAGCTGCAGGCCGGCACCCTGGTGGTGGGCAACAACGCGGCGCTTGGCACCGGCGGCCTGGATGTCACCGGCAATGCCAGCCTCGACAGCAACAGCGCCGTCACCCTGGCCAACCCGGTCAATGTCACCGGCACCCTCAACGTGCTGGGCAGCAACGACCTGCAGCTGGCCGGTGTGCTCAGCGGCAACGGCGTGCTGAACAAGAACGGCCTGGCCGACCTTACGCTCTCGGGCAACAACACCTTCAGCGGCATCCTCAACATCCTCTCGGGCAGCCTGAGCACCATCGGTACCACGGCGCTGGGCACCCAGAGCGAGTTGAATGTCAGCTCCGGTGCGACCCTGAACCTGGACGGCAACACCAGCCTCGGCGACATCGGCGGTACCGGTGCGATCCAGATCGCTGCGGGCAACAGCCTGAATGTCGAAGGCGGTGTGTTCGACGGCAACATCAGCGGCACCGGCACCCTCAACAAGCTGGGCGCCGGCACCCTGGCCCTGAACAGCAGCAACAGCCACACCGGCAACACCAACGTGCAGGCCGGCGGCCTGAAGGTCGACGGCTCGCTGTCCAGCAGCGCGGTCAACGTGGCCAGTGGTGCCACCTTGTCCGGTGCCGGCAGCCTCGGCGGCTCGGTTGCCGTGGCCAGTGGTGCGACGCTCGCGGCTGTCAGTGGTGCGACGCTGAACGCCGGCAACCTGTCGCTGGACTCGGGAGCGAACTTCAATGCCGCGCTCGGTGCACCGACTGGCGGCAGTGGCGCCTTGGTCAACGTGGCCAACGACCTGACCCTCGGCGGCACCCTCAATGTCACCGACATCGGCGGCTTCGGTGCCGGTGTGTACCGCCTGTTCGCCTACGGCGGCAGCCTGGTCAACAATGGCATGACCTTCGGCACCACGCCGGTACCGGTGACCGACCTGACCGTGCAGACGGCCATCGCCAATCAGGTCAACCTGGTGGTCGGCGGTGCCAGCAACGTGCTGTTCTGGGATGGCAGCAATACCATCGCCGATGGTGTGATCCAGGGCGGCAGCGGGGTCTGGGATGCGACCAACACCAACTGGACCGATGCCAATGGTGTGCTCAACACCCCTTGGAACGACACCTTCGCCGTGTTCCAGGGCGCAACCGGGACCGTCACCGTCAACGGCAGCCGCAGCATCACCGGCCTGCAGTTCATCACCGATGGCTACGTGCTCGATGCGGGAGCGGCGGGCGAGTTGCTGACCAGCACCAGTGGCGCCACCAACCTGCGCGTTGACAGTGGCAGCACGGCGACCCTCAACGTCGCCCTGAACGGGACCGGCAGTGTCGCCAAATACGACGCCGGCACCCTGGTGCTCAACGCTGCCAGCGGCTACAGCGGAGGGACCGCGCTCAATGGCGGCACCCTGGTGGTCGGCAACAACAGCGCCCTGGGCAGCGGCACCCTGACCGCCGCCGCGGGCACTACCCTGGACAGCAACACCGCCGTCACCCTGGCCAACGCCGCGGTGCTCGACGGCGCGCTGGCCATCGGTGGCAGCAACGCGCTGACGCTCAACGGCAACATCAGCGGTGCTGGCGGGCTGGTCAAGAACGGCGCAGGCCAACTGACCCTGGGCGGCAGCAACAGCTACAGCGGCGGCACCCAGATCAATGCCGGCAGCGTGGTCGGCAACACCACCAGCCTGCAGGGTGCAATCCTCAACAATGCGGCGCTGACCTTCGAGCAGAACGCCAACGGCAGCTACACCGGCAACCTCACCGGCAACGGTACGCTGACCAAGAACGGCACCGGCGAACTGCTGCTGACCGGCGTCAACGGCCTGACCGGGGCCACCACCGTCAATGCTGGCAGCCTGCTGGTCAACGGCCGCCTGGACAGCGCCACCGTGCAGGTCGCCACCGGCGCCCGACTGGGCGGCAGCGGCACCTACGCCGGTGCCGTGCAGATCGCCGACGGCGCCACGCTGGCCGCCGGCCAGAGCAGCACGCCGCTGACCGTGGGCAGCCTGAACCTCAGCGCCGGCAGTGCCCTGGACTTCTCCCTCGGCGCGCCAGCGGCCTCCACCACCGTGGTCAAGGTCAACGGCAACCTGGTGCTCGACGGTACCCTGAACATCACCGATGCCGGCGGTTTCGGCACCGGTGTCTACCAGCTGTTCAACTACGGCGGGGTGCTGACCAACAACGGCCTGGTCTTTGGTGCCATCCCCGGCAGCGTGGCCCTGGGCGACCTGAGCTTGCAGACCGCCATCGCCAACCAGATCAACCTGGTGGTGCAGGGGGCAGGCGACCAGCTGCAGTTCTGGAACGGCGGCAAGACCAATCCTGACGGCAGCATCGGCGGTGGCAGCGGCACCTGGGGTCCGGGTACCAACTGGACCAACTCCAATGGCACCACCGGCGAGACCTGGAGCGATGCCTTCGCCGTGTTCGGTGGCCAGCCGGGCACTGTCACCGTGGTCGGCAACCAGTCGTTCAGCGGCATGCAGTTCCTCAGCGACGGCTACCAGGTGGTACCGGGTACAGGCGGCAGCCTGAGCCCGGTCAACGGCACCGACGGCAGCCTGGCGCCGGTACGGGTCAATGCCGGTGCCAGCGCGGTGATCAGTGCGCCACTGGTCGGCACCGGCGGCATCGAGAAACTCGACGCCGGCACCCTGGTGCTCAGCGGTGCCAACACCTACAGCGGCGGCACCATCGTCAGTGGTGGCACCCTGGCCGGTAATACCACCAGCCTGCAGGGCAACATCACCAACAACGCCAACCTGGTGTTCGCACAGGGCAGCAACGGCACCTTCAACGGCACCCTCAGCGGTACCGGCACCACCACCAAGCAAGGCGCTGGCAGCCTGCTGCTGACCGGCAACCAGCCTTTCAGCGGGGCCTTCAACGTCAACCAGGGCACGCTGCAGGTGGGTAACGCCGACAACCCGGGCACCAATCTCGGCGCCCAGGTCACGGTGGCCAACGGTGCAGCGCTGACCGGCAACGGTACCGTCGCCGGCCTGACCAACCACGGCACCGTGCTGCCAGGCCCTGCGGGCAACCTCAACGTCAGCGGCAACTTCACCAACGCCAGCGACGGCAACCTGGTCATCGACCTGGGCACCGCGCCGGTGAACTACCTGAATGTCGGCGGCACGGCCAACCTGGGCGGCAGCCTGACGGTGGCCAACCTTGCCGGTGGCAACGGGCAGTACACCGTGGTCAGCGCAGCGGGCGGCGTCAACGGCACCTTCGCCAGCAACAACCTGGTGAACTCGGCGTTCCTCAACAGCTCGATCGACTACGGCGCCAACCAGGTGACCCTGTCGGTCAGCCGCAATGGCAACTCCTTCGCCGACGTCGCCGCCTCTGGCAACCAGCGTGGTGTCGCCACTGCCCTGGAAAGCGCCGGAGCGCCGGCCAGCCTGCGCAACAACATCCTGCCGCTCGACCGTCAGGCCGCGCAGTCGGCGTTCGACAGCCTGTCCGGCGAGATCCATGCCAGCACCGCGACCGTGCTCATCGAGGATTCGCGCTACATCCGCGACGCGGTCAACGACCGTATGCGTCAGCCGGACTGCAGCCGCGAAGACGATCCACGCCGCACCCTGGCACCGACGGCCAACCAGCAGCTGACTAGTGAAGGTTGCCAGGGCCAGGCCGTGGGCTGGATCCGCGCCATCGGCGGCTGGGGTGACTACGATGGCAGCAGCAGCCACGCCAGCGTCGACCGCGATCTGTCCGGCTTCATGCTCGGTGTCGACCGCGCCCTGGACGAGCAGTGGAAGGTCGGTATCGCCGCGGGCTACACCCGCAGCAGCATCGATGCCCATCGTCGGCAGTCGGACGCCAGCGTCGACAGCTACCACCTGGCCACCTACCTGGGCTACCAGATGGACGCCTTCGCCGCCCGCCTGGGTGCCAGCTACACCTGGCATGACATCGACACCAAGCGTGATGTCCAGGTCGGCAGCTACGACGATCGCCTGAAAGCCAAGTACAAGGCGCGCAGCGCCCAGGTGTTCGGCGAGGTGGGTTACGCCATCGACGCCGGTGGTATCGCCCTGGAACCGTTCGCAGGCCTTGCCTACGTCAACTACGACAGCGACAGTGCCCGTGAGAAGGGTGGCGAGGGCCGTCTGAAGGCCAGCGTCGATCAGGACGTGACCTTCTCCACCGTCGGGGTGCGTGCCGGCAAGCGCATCAAGCTCGACAACGGCAGCGAGATCACGCCTCGGCTGTCGGTCGGCTGGCGGCATGCCTTCGGCGACACCAAGCCCGATGCCGACGCTCGCTTCATCGCCGGTGGTGCAGGCTTCAGCACCGAAGGCGTACCGATCGCACGCGATGCTGCGGTGGTCGAGGCCGGTGTCGACCTGGCCGTGGGGCAGAGCGGCAAGCTGGGCGTGGGGTACTCCGGGCAGCTGTCCAGCGAGAACCGCGACCATGGTGTGGTGCTGAGCTTCAGCATGGGCTTCTGAAGGGCTGAACCGCAGGGGCTGCAACGCAGCCCCAACGCGGGACAGATCGCAGTGGCTTCACCGACGCACGACTTACTTTCATCACGCCGCTGACGCTAGACTGTCATCTTCCCGTACTCGGACAGGAGTCCCGGCGTGACCCACCCCCGCAGTTTCCCCAGCGACCTGTGCCTGGACAGCCCGCGCCTGCAATTGCGCCCCATGCGTCATGGCGATGCGGCGCAGTGGCTGACCATCATGGCCGATCCTGAGGTCATGCGTTTCTGGCACCACGCACCCTGGCAGGAACTGGCCGAGGCCGAAAGCGCCCTGGCCGCAGACCGCGAAGCCTATGCGGCCGGCAACCTGCTCAAGCTCGGCATGTACCGACGCGACAACGGCGAGCTGATCGGCATGGTCCAGCTGTTCAACCTCGACCAGGAGTCGCGCCGTGGCGAGATCGGCTACTGCCTGGCCAAGGCCGTGCAAGGGCGTGGCTACATGGACGAGGCGCTGACCTGTTTCGTCGACTACCTGGCCCACACCCTGCACATGCGTCGCCTGGAAGCGGAGATCGACCCGCGCAACCAGGGGTCGGCGCGCACCCTCGAGCGCCAGGGCTTCGTGCTCGAAGGCACCTTGCGCGCCCGCTGGTGCGTGGCGGGCGAGTTGTCGGACTCGGGGATCTACGGGCTGCTGCTCGAACCGCCTGTCGCCTGAGGCGCAGGTGCGGTAAGGTCGGGGTTTCGCCCGACCCGATGGAGCCCCGGTTGCCAGCCTACTACCTGAGTATCAGCCTGCTGCTGTACCTGCTCGGCCTTTTCTTCGACGGTGCGCTGATGGGCGCCGGGCGGCAGATGCCTGCGCTGCAGATGCTGCTCTATGGCCCTTGGGGCGTGGCGTTCGAACTGTACCAATGGTTCGCCAATCCGTTGCTGGCACTGGCGGTGCTGAGCCATCGGCGACTGCGCCGGTTCTCGCTGCTGTGTGGCCTGCTGGCGTTGTACCTGGCGGCGAGCAGCTTCGCCATCCAGCGCTTGCCGGACAACCAGAGTTACGCCTTCCATGACGTGACCGGTTTTGGCGCCGGGTTCTACCTGTGGCTGGCATCGATCCTGCTGTTCTGCGCAGGGCAGGCCTGGTGGTGCTGGAAGGTCCGTCGCAGCGCCGACATGCCGGGCTGGAACTGGCTGGACGTGGCACTGATCGCCGCGCTGGGCGTGATGCTGTACGCCGCCACGCAGATGCCGTCGCTGCGCTTCGAGGTGGACCAGGTGCTGATGCCACCGGAGGCCGCCCAGGCCCTTTGAGCACTGGGGCTCAAGCCCCGCGTGCGGTGCCCCATTGCACCACCAGCATGCCGCCGACGATCATCCCCACCCCCAGCAGCCGTAGCAGGTTCACCGGTTTTTCCGGCAGCCCCATCAGGCCGAACTGGTCGATCAGCAGCGAAGACAGTACCTGTCCGGCAATCACGCAGACGATGAACCCCGCCGCGCCAAGGCGTGGTGTCAGCACCAGCGCGGCAGTGATGTAGATCACCCCGGCGACGCCGCCCAGCCAGGCCCACCAAGGTGCCTGAGTCAGGTTCTGCACCTGCGGCATGGGCGCGCGCATCAGCAGCAGGGCAGGAATCAGCATCATCAGGCTCACCAGCAGTGAAACCCCCGCAGCCCACAACGGATGCCCGAGCAAGCGCCCCAGCGCCGCGTTGCTACCGGCCTGGAAGGGCACCGCAGCACCGGCAAGCAGGGCCACGAGCAACGGCAGCGCGGCAGACAAGCTGTAGAGATTGGGCATGGGAAACTCCTTGGGATGAACTGGCTGCAGTCTCGGGTATGCGCTTAAATGATGGAAATTCGAATTCTGCACAGGCTGTATTCGCCCTATGGATGATCTGCGCCGCATCGATCTGAACCTGCTGCTGACCCTGCATGCCCTGCTCAGCGAACAGCACGTGTCGCGCGCCGCGCTGCGCCTGCACCGCAGCCAGCCGGCGGTCAGCCATGCGCTGGCCCAACTGCGCGAGATCTTCGGCGACCCATTGTTGCTGCGCCGGGGTGCGCGCCTGGTGCTCAGCCCGCGTGCCCAGGCACTGCGTGAACCACTGCAGCAGGCGCTGGCGCAACTGGACGGCCTGCTGGGCAGCCCCGGCTTCGAACCGGGCAGGGCGCGCCGCACCTTTCGCCTGGCAATGTCCGACTACGGCGCCCAGGTGGTGCTGCCTGCACTGATGCGCCAGTTGCGCACCTGCGCACCGGGCATCGACCTGGTGGTTTCACAGGGCAGTCGCGAGGCCATGCTCGGACAACTGATCGACGGTGAGGTGGATCTTGCCCTTGGGGTGTTTCCCGACCTGCCCTCGGAGATTCATGAGCAGCGCCTGTTCGAGGAAACCTTCGTCTGCGTGGCCGACCGCAGCACCTTGCCCGAGCGTGGCGGCCTGACGCTGGATGCCTGGCTGGCCCGTCCCCATGTGCTGGTGGCGGTGAGGCCGGGCATCGACAACGAGATCGACCAGGCCCTCAAGACCTTGGGCGCCCGCCGGCGTGTCGCCCTCACGCTCCCGCACTGGGGGGTGGCCCAGGCAGTGCTGGCCGGCACCGACCTGCTGCTGACCGTGGCCCGGCGCAGCCTGGCGGCAAGCCCGCCAGGCCCGGCGCTGCGCGTTTTCGAGCCACCCCTGCCGATCAGCGCGTTTGGCTTCACCCAGGCCTGGCATGCCCGGCGCGAGGGTGACGCCGGGCACCAGTGGCTGCGCGAGCTTGTGCGAGCGCATTGCCAGAGCGAGAACTTGTCGGAGTAGGACCGGTCTGATTTCACCAGCACAGTGCGGCGCTGCCGTGCTCCGGCTGTTAGGCTCGTACCTTTCCGATCAAAGGATCTTTCTCGATGCTCAAGCATTCCCTGGCGGCCATCGTCGCCGCGCTGGCTTTCACCTCGCACGCTCAGGCCGACGAGAACTCCCCGGCCTACGGCACGTGCATGGACAAGGCCTCCAGCACTGTGGCGATGAGCGCCTGCATCAAGGATGAAACCAATCTGCAGGATGAGCGCCTGAATCGCGTCTACAAGCAACTGCTCGGCAAGCTCGATACCACCCAGCAGAAAAGCCTGCGCGCGGTGCAGCGCGACTGGATCAGCTTCCGTGACAAGAACTGCAAGTTCCATGTGCAGGCCAGCGGCGGCACCATGGCGCAGCTCGAAGGCGGCATGTGCGTGCTGGACATGACCCGCGAGCGTGCCTCGGAGCTCGAGCGGATTCTCAGCCCGGGTCAGTGAGCCCGAGCCGACGCGACCCGCCGAGGGAACGGCGCTTTATTGTCACCGCTGACGCAGCGCCCGGGCCTTCAGATACTCCCGCACTTCGACCGCATCCCCGGCAAACTCGACCCTGCCGGATTTCGCCTCGCGCTGGTACGCATACATCGGGTCGTAGTACTCGCTGAGCAAGCCCTCGATCCAGCCCCGGTGCAGCTCCACCTCGCCGCTGCACAACTGCACCTCCAGCGCCTGCTCGAGCAGCGCACTCAGGCGCTGGAGGCGTTCCCCGCCGAGGCGCTTGCGAATGTTGAGCATGCTCTGGCGCATGCGCTCGGCAAACAGTCGGCGCCCGTTTTCTTCACCGTGCAGTGCGACGAACTCGGCGCACAGGTCGATCACGTAGTCGCGCAGGATGCGCTGCACGCGGTTGTCGAAACTGTCCTCCAGCCACACCAGCGGATACTGCTGCATGCCCTGGTACAGTGTCAGCGGTACCGTGCAGCTGCCGACGATCCGCCCTTCGTCTTCCAGGACGAACTGGTCGATGCCGCGCGCACGTTTCTTCAGCACATCGATGGCCAGGCCGTTCTCGAAGTCGATCTGTGCCGGTTGTGCAGTGGCGCGCTTGCCGAAGCTCGAGCCGCGGTGGTTGGCGTGGCCTTCCAGGTCCAGCACATTGTCCAGTTGTCGCAGTACATCGGTCTTGCCAGTGCCGGTGAGCCCGCCCACCAGCACGAAATCGCACTGCGCCACTGCCTGCTCGGTGGTTTCCAGCAGGAAGCTGCGCATGGCCTTGTAGCCGCCCTTGATCCGGGGGTAGTCGATGCCGGCGTCTTTCAGCCAGCCCTGGACGATCTGCGAGCGCAGGCCGCCCCGAAAGCAGTACAGGTAACCCTGTGGATGGGCCTGGGCGAATGCCGCCCAGGCCTCGAGGCGCTGCTGCTTGACCGGGCCGTTGACCAGTTGGTGGCCCAGGGCGATCGCAGCGTTCTGACCCTGCTGCTTGTAGCAGGTGCCGACCTTCTGCCGCTCCTGGTCGTTCATCAGCGGCAGGTTGACGACGCCGGGGAAGGCGCCCTTGGCAAACTCGACCGGTGCGCGCATGTCCATCATCGGTACATCGTCGAGGAACAGCTGTTTGAAGTCGGTGCAGTCGGGGCGCATCAAATCACCTCGACTGCGTAGGTCTGTCGCTCGACCAGCGTGCCGATCGGCGCCAGCTCCAGGCCGAGTTCGGCAGCGACAGCGAGAAACTCCGACTGCCCCTCGGGGCTAACGGCCACCAGCAGGCCGCCGCTGGTCTGTGGGTCGCACAGCAGGTGCTTCTGCTCGTCGCTGAGCGCGCCGATCTTGTGGCCATAGCTATCGTGGTTGCGCAGGGTTCCGCCAGGCACGCAGCCTTCGGCGAGGTAATGTTCGACCCCTGGCAGGCGCGGTACCGCGTCGAATTGCAGGCGTGCGGTCAGGCCGCTGCCGTCGGCGACCTCGACCAGGTGGCCGAGCAGGCCGAAGCCGGTGACGTCGGTCATCGCCTTGACCCCGTCGAGCTTGCCGAAGCGGCTGCCCGGCGTGTTCAGCGTGCACATCCAGTCGCGCGCCAGGCCCTGGTCCTGCTCGCGCAGCTTGGACTTTTTCTCGGCGGTAGTGAGGATGCCGATGCCCAGCGGCTTGGTCAGGTACAGCGTGCAGCCGACGGTAGCGGTGTCGTTGCGCTTGAGGTTGCGCTTGCCGACCACGCCGGTCACCGCCAGGCCGAAGATCGGCTCGGGGGCGTCGATGGAGTGTCCGCCAGCCAGCGGGATGCCTGCTTCGGCGCACACGGCGCGACCACCGCGGATCACCTCGCGGGCGACCTCGGGCGGCAGCACGTTGACCGGCCAGCCGAGGATGGCGATGGCCATCAGCGGGTCGCCGCCCATGGCGTAGATGTCGCTGATCGCGTTGGTTGCGGCGATTCGCCCGAAGTCGTACGGGTCGTCGACGATGGGCATGAAGAAATCGGTGGTCGAGACCACCCCGCGCTCGTCGTCCAGGGCGTATACCGCCGCGTCGTCACGCGAGGCGTTGCCGACCCACAGTCTGGGGTCCAGCGCCTGGCTGCCGCTCTCGGCGAGGATCACATCCAGCACCTTGGGGGAAATCTTGCAGCCACAGCCTGCGCCGTGGCTGTACTGGGTCAGGCGAATCGGCTCGCTCATGGGCACCTCGGGGTCCGGTTGATGCGCGATTGTAGCAAAGCTGGCCTTTGCGCCCCTGGCTCTTATAATTCCACCAGTCGGTGTGTCGCCGGCCCTTTCCCCGCTATTGAACCGGAGAACCCCATGCTCAAACGTCCCCTGGCGCTCGCCGCCGGCCTCGTGCTGTCCTGCTGCGCCGTCATCGCCCAGGCTGCCGACACCCTGCGGGTCAGCGCCATCCCCGACGAGGCGCCGACCGAACTGCTGCGCAAGTTCAAGCCATTGGGTGAGTACCTCGAGCAGCAACTGGGCATGAAGGTGCAGTTCGTGCCCGTCGCCGACTACCCGGCGGTGGTCGAGTCGCTGGCCAGCAACCGCCTGGACCTGGCCTGGCTGGGCGGCTTCACCTTCGTCCAGGTGCACCTGAAGGACCCGACCGCCACGCCGCTGGTACAGCGTGAGCAGGATGCGCAGTTCACCAGCAAGTTCATCACCGCCAACCCGGACGTCAAGAGCCTGGCCGACCTCAAGGGCAAGACCTTCGCCTTCGGCTCGATTTCCTCGACCTCCGGCAGCCTGATGCCGCGCTACTTCATGCTCAAGCAGGACAACATCAAGCCTGAGAGCTACTTCAGCCGGGTCGCCTATTCCGGCGCCCACGACGCCACCGTGGCCTGGGTCCAGGCTGGCAAGGTCGATGCCGGCGTGCTCAACGCCAGCGTCTGGCAGAAGCTGGTCGATGCCGGCAAGGTCGATACCGCCAAGGTCCGGGTCTTCGCCACCACCCCGACCTACTACGACTACAACTGGACCGTGCGCGGCAACATGGACCCGGCCCTGAAAGACAAGATCAGGCAGGCCTTCCTCGCCCTGGACCCGGCCAAGCCCGAGCACAAGGCGATCCTCGACCTGCAGGCCGCCAGCCGCTTCATCGAGACCAAACCCGAGAACTACGCCGGCACCGAACAGGCTGCCCGTGAGGCCGGCCTGCTCAAGTGACTATCCAACTGCAGGAGGCGCAGCTTCGGCATGGCCAGGTTCGCGCCCTCGATGGCGTGAGCCTGCGCATCGACAAGGGGGAGCGGGTGGCGGTGATCGGCCCCTCGGGCGCGGGTAAATCCAGCCTGTTGCACCTGATGGCCACCGCCGTGCAGCCCAGTGCCGGGCGTGTGCAGTTGCTCGGCGAACAGCCCTGGGCTCTGTCGGCTGGTGCACGCCAGCGCTTGCGGGCGCGGGTGGCACTGGTGCACCAGGCGCCGCCGCTGCCACCGCGCCAACGGGTGGTCACCGCCGTGCTGGCCGGGCGCCTTGGCCAGTGGGGCACCTTGCGCGCACTGCTCAACCTGCTGCACCCCAGCGATGTCCCAGGGGCGCGGCAGGTGCTGGCACAGCTAGGGCTGGCCGACAAGCTGTTCGTGCAGTGCGGGCAGTTGTCCGGTGGTCAGTTGCAGCGGGTGGGTATCGCCCGCGCGCTGTACCAGCAACCCGAAGTGCTGCTGGCCGACGAGCCGGTCTCGGCGATGGACCCGGTGCTGGCCGATCACAGCCTGGGCCTGCTCAACCGTCACGCCCAGGCCCAGGGGGTAACCCTGGTCGCCAGCCTGCATGCGGTGGAGCTGGCGCTGGCGCATTTTCCCCGGGTGATCGGTATCCG
Source organism: Pseudomonas sp. FA117 (assembly GCF_057370475.1). NCBI lineage: Bacteria > Pseudomonadati > Pseudomonadota > Gammaproteobacteria > Pseudomonadales > Pseudomonadaceae > Pseudomonas > Pseudomonas sp. FA117. Next base: position 4,829,470 of record NZ_CM170675.1, on the reverse strand, counting down.
CGAGGGGCAGGTGGCATTCGACTGCCCCGCAGCGGCGGTCAGCGACGCCCTGCTCGATGCGCTTTACGCCAACGAGCAACTGGCCTCGCCGGTGGCCGTCGGGCCGACGCTGACGGTGCAGATCCCACGATGCTGAAGACCGATTCCCGCGACCCGGCGGCGCTGCCGCGGCTGCTCGTGACCCTGCTGTGCCTGGCGCTGCTGTGGCCGGGGCTGCATTTGAGCGAGCTCGATCCCGGCGTGTTGCTGCAGGCCGAGAACCGTCAACAGATGGCCAGCTTCGTCGGCGCCTTCTGGCCACCTGCCCATGACCGGGACTTTCTTGCGTTGCTGTTCGAGGCCACCTTGCAGACGCTTGCCGTGGCCACTGCCGGAATGACCCTGGCCTTGCTGCTGGCGATCCCGGCCAGCCTGTTGGGCAGCCGGGCGTTGTCGCTGCGTGCGGCGTCGCGTGGTGGTCGGCCAGGGCCCTGGTCACGGCTGGCGCGCATGCCGGTGCGCGGGCTGCTGGTGTTCCTGCGCAGCGTGCCGGAGATCGTCTGGGCGCTGCTGTTCGTGCGTGCCGTGGGCTTGGGGCCGACGGCGGGCGTGCTGGCCATCGCCATCACCTACAGCGGCATGCTTGGCAAGGTCTACGCGGAAATCTTCGAGTCGGTCGACCAGCGCCCGGCCCACGCCCTGATGCAGGCCGGTAGCAGCCGCCTGGGGGCATTCTGCTACGGCATCCTGCCGATTGCCGCGGCGGAGGTGGTGTCGTACACCGTCTACCGCTGGGAATGTGCGGTGCGGGCCTCGGTGGTGATGGGGTTTGTCGGTGCCGGCGGGCTGGGCCAGCAGATCGACCTGTCGATGCGCATGTTCGCCGGTGCCGAGGTGGCGAGCATGTTGCTGGCCTTCCTGCTGCTGGTGTCCCTGGCCGATGGACTGAGCCGCGTGCTGCGCGGGAGGCTGGCATGAACCGCGCGATCAATCTGCTGGTGATCGTGGCGATACTTGCAGCGGTGGTGGGCTCGTTCGCCTATCTGGAGCTCGACCTGGCAGCGGTCATCGGCAATGGCGGGCTGGCGCAGATGGGCGAGTATGCCTCGCGTTTCCTCAGCCCCGATCTTTCAGCCGAGCACCTGCGTGCCGTGGGCCGTGGCGCGTTGGAAACCCTGGCCATGTCGGGGCTGGGCACCCTGCTGGCGATGCTGATCGGGCTGTTGCTGGCGCTGCCGGCCGCCGGGCGTTTCGGTTGGCCGCTGCAGGGCGCGGCACGCCTGTTGCTCAATGCCCTGAGGGCGATCCCGGAGCTGGTGTGGGCTGCGCTGACCGTGCTGGCCGCCGGGCTCGGCCCCAACGCCGGGACCCTGGCCCTGGCGCTGCACACGGCCGGCGTGCTGGGACGGCTGTTCGCCGAGGCGCTGGAGAATGCCCCCGCAGAACCGGCGGCGGCGATTCGCCTGCAGGGCGGTAGCCAGGTCGCGGCCTTCTGCTTCGGCACCTTGCCCAACCTGTGGCCGCAGCTGCTTGCCTACAGCCTGTATCGCTGGGAGAACAACATCCGCATGGCCAGCGTGCTGGGTTTTGTCGGCGCGGGCGGATTGGGGCAGATGCTCTATACCACCCTCAGCCTGTTCCAGGAGGCCCAGGCCAGCACCGTGATCATCGGCATGCTGGTGCTGGTGCTGCTGGTGGACGCGTTCAGCGATGTACTGCGCCAGCGCTATGTGCGGGCGTAAGCGCCCGCACAGTATCAACAGCAGCCGGGTTCAATCCACCCATTCCCCGCACTGCGCCTCGCGCTGCATCGACTCCAGGTTGCGCTCGATGGTCTCGCAGATCGTGTCCATCGGAATCTGGTGCTCGCTGCGCCGAAACGGGCTCTGCAGGTCGGTGCCGATCCGCTCGATCGCCAGCAGCATGAAGCCCACCACCGTCGAGGCCAGCGGCGTGAACCACTCCAGAGACTCCACCAGGCCGATCGGCACGATCACGCAGAACAGCGTGATGAACAGCCGCGGAAAATACACGTAGGGGTAGGGCAGCGGGGTATTGGCGATCCGCTCCATGCCGCCCTGGGCGTTGGACAGGTCCACCAGCGTCGATTCCAGCCGCGCCAGGCGGATGCTGTCCAGCCGCCCGGCCTTGTACTCCCGGGCCAGCAGGGCGGCCGAGCCGGCCAGGATGTCGTTGGCGAAGTTGTTCGAACCATTGCGCCGCTCGAACTCGTGATGCGGGATGAACGCCATCAGTTCCGGCGGGCACGGCTCGCCCTTCAGGTGCGCCGCCAGGCAGTTCACGTAGGCCACATGCCGGCGCAGCAAGGTCGCCTTGACCGGATTGAGCCCTTCATCCGGGTCGTCCACCAGCGTCAGCACCTGGCGCGCGAAGCTGCGTGAGCTGTTGACCATCGCCCCCCATAGCGTGCGCGCCTCCCACCAGCGGTTGTAGGCGCTGCTGTTGCGAAAGCTCACCAGCACCACCAGCGCCGAACCCAGCAGCGTCAGCGGGATCAGCGGCAGGCTGAACTTGCTGTTGAAGAACAGCATGAAGTCGATGGTGACCAGGATATCCCAGATCAGCAGCCACAACAGCGACCAACCGATGTAGTTGAACGTCTTGAGCACCAGGCGGTATTTGCGCACGAGGTAGTTTTTCACGCAGGGATCTCTTCGTGGAGCGGGTGAAGGATCCGACGTCGGGGGCGGGGCAAGGTTCGTTGAGGGGATGTTGCAAGAGTTGTGCGTTGATTGCGATTTCGGAAGAGGACGACATGTCCGGTGGAAACCTTTACCTGCCTACCACGGCGGCGTAGAGGAAAAATAGCGAGCTCATCCTGTTGATGTTATGTATTCGTATGGATACAGTTGGAGCTATGTGTGATTCACAAAATCCAGCAGACGAAGCTTTTTTCTCATTGGTTGATCAACCTTCGGGATAACCGAGCCAAGCTCGCGGTGGGTCGTCGTATCGAGCGTATGACGGCAGGAAACTTCGGGGATATGAAATCGTTGGGATGCGGGCTGCATGAACTCAGAATCGACGTCGGTGCAGGTTATCGGGTTTATTTCACCCGAAGACATGAGTGCTTGATCGTGTTGCTCGCCGGAGGTGACAAATCTTCACAGACTGCTGACATCCTGCTGGCTGGAAAAATGGCAAAGGAGCTGAAATGAGCGATGACCTGATTCCATTCGATATGGCGGTGTTGCTGGATAGTGACGAAGCGATCAGCGAGTACCTGAGCCAGGTGCTCAGCGATGGCGATACAGATGAGGTGCTTCGAGCGCTTGGTCATGTTGCCAGGGCAAAGGGTATGTCTCAGGTCGCTAGTGACAGCGGTCTGGGGCGTGAAAGCCTTTACAAAGCGCTTAGTCCTGGAGCCAAACCGCGTTTTGATACTGTCTTCAAGGTGATTCGTGCTCTAGGGATTGATCTGCTTGCTCAGCCACACGCAGCCATCCGGTGATAGCGATACGTTGTGGTGCCCGTCACTCTGTTCGACTCTGTGGACATTGGCGAAGCCCAGCATCACGCCGTCACGTTCCACTTCAGGCGACCCAATGAGCTGGGCTATGGCCCTGTTCTTGATGCTGCAGAGCCCGGGCAGGGTGGTGAGACAGAATTAACCCGCCGGTTAGTGTATTTCGTCCAGCGCGTTTGAAGTCCTGTTTTCGATAGTGGCACAATGCTCGAACGCCGAACCCCAGGGCATTTTCCACCTGGCTGCCTGTCCGGTGCATCCAAGGACAGTCCATTTTTCGGTGAGCCCTCGATGATCGAGCGAACGGGTAAGGGTCTTTCCTTCGCCAAACGCATGTACCCACCCCGCGCCATTGGCACCGGGCTTGGATTCTTCTGTGTGCTGATCGGCATCTGGCCGCTGCAGCCTGCCTGGTGGACTTGGGACTTGCTCGCGCTGCATGGCTTCGTCTGGCCGCACCTCGCTTATCAATTGGCCCGGCTTTCGAAACAGCCCTTCCGTGCCGAGCAGCGCAACCTGGTGTTCGACGGCTTTGCCGGTGGTTGCTGGGCGGGTGTCATGGGGCTCAATCCGCTGCCCAGCGTGATCATCCTGTCGATGATCGCGATGGACAAGATCGCTGCAGGCGGCTGGCACATGCTGGGCAAGACCTTCCTCGCCCAGGCGCTGGGCATCGGCCTGGGCATCTGGCTATACGGTCCGCCGTTGTTCCCGCCCACCAGCCAGGCGCAGATGCTTGCCTGCCTGCCGATCCTGCTGATCTACCCCATGGCCATCGGCCTGATCTGCTACCAGGTCACGGTCCAGCTGGCCCAGCACAAACGCACCCTGGCGCGCCTGAGCCAGACCGACAGCCTCACCGGCCTGATCAACCACGGCGCCTGGAAAGACCTGCTGTTGCGCGAGTTCGAGCGCTGCCGTCGCGACGCCCAGGCCAACGTGCTGGCGCTGATCGACATCGACCACTTCAAGCAGATCAACGATCGTCACGGCCACCTGATGGGCGATGATATCCTGCGCACCCTCAGCGCCTTCCTGCCATCTCACCTGCGCAAGAGCGATCCGGTAGCGCGTTATGGCGGCGACGAGTTCTGCGTGATGCTGTCGGGGGCTACCGTGGGCCAGGCCGAGGAAGTGCTTGAGCGCTTGCGCGAAGCAGTGGCGTGCTACCGGCATCCGGAGTTGCCGGAGCAGGGGCTGAGCCTGAGCATCGGCATCGCTCCTTATGGCGCCCACCTGCAGAGTGCCGAGGCCTGGCTGCATGAGGCGGATATGGCGCTGTATCAGGCCAAGAGTGCGGGGCGTAATCGAATTGCTACCTCTGTGCCATGAGGATAAGCGGACGTATCTGGTCCGATTGTTTTCGATAAGCAGTCTATTAAGCTATGCTTATGCTTACCTATCTTATTAATTAAGCGGACTTTTTCGTCCGTTTAATTTGAATAGTCGGACAGAATGGGCTGTTTATGGAAAGTTTTTTCCCGGTGGATTGTGAGGCAAGCCTCCAGCGCATAGGGCTTCTAGTCAAAACGGCGCGCCTGGAGCAGGGCGTCCGGCAATTGGATGTCGTCAGTAGACTCGGCGTTACCGAGAAGATGCTGCGCCGAATCGAACGGGGAGATCCCTCCGTCAGCGTCAGATCGTTGATGCTCGTGTTGTGGAACCTTGGTCTCACAGACAAGGTTTTCCGTCCTCTGGAGGACGCTTCAGTCTCCTTCGTTGAGTTGAAGGACGAGACCAATGGCCGCCGAGCGCGCAGACGCCGCGCCAAGCCGGAGGACTTCTGATGCCCAGTGCCTACATCTACATGGAGCACCCCCAGACCGCCGAGGTTCTGACGCTTGGGCGCCTGACCTTGAATGGCAACCGCCCTGGCGAGTTCGTCTATTCTCCCGCCGCGCTGGAGTCGAAGGTATGGGTGCCCGACCCCTTCCACTACCCTTTGTCGGATCAAGTCTTCACCGTCGCCAGCAACCACGGGGTTCCGGGCTTTATCGACGACGCCCTGCCCGATGGTTGGGGAGAAAGGCTGCTCCAGCGCCTCCAGCGTGACCCGATAACACGTTATGACCTGCTGATCGGTTCGCCCAACAGTGATCGTGTGGGAAACCTGATGACCGGTCGCGACAGAACTCCACCTGTCGGTGTCGGCCAAAAGCCCCTGCCTCGGCTGTCGGGGTTGGACAAGTTCATCGAAGCCTGTGATGTCGTCTACGACCAGGACATCGATGAGGAGACCGCCAGAACCCTGGGCGTGCGAGACCAGCGTTCATCTGCTGGAGGCGCCCGTCCAAAGCGCACGTTCCAGGGTGACGGAAAACTCATTCTGGCCAAGCCGCATGATCGCTATGACCAATATGAGCTGGCGCCGGTAGAGCACGCCTGCATGACCTTCGCCGCCATGAAAGGCATGCGCGTTGCCAACACCTCGTTGTACCTGGATGGAAAAGGGCCGACCTTGCTGGTAGAGCGCTTTGATCGCCGGCACGTGGACGGCGTTTTTCGGCGAGTCCCGATGCTCAGTGGCCTGACCTTGCTGAAGACGGATTGGACGCTGCTGGATCTCCAGGCCCGTTCGTACGCCCGTCTGGCCAATGAAATGCATCGTCGTGACGTACCGGACCAGGACCGACGCGAGCTGTACATGCGTATGGCCTATAACGCCCTGGTCGGCAACGCGGATGACCATCCCCGCAACCACGCCATCATTTTCGTCAACGATGGATGGCGGCTTTCGCCCATGTACGACGTGCTGCCGATTCTGGATGAGGGGCCTGCGAGTTATCTGTCCATGAGCGTCGGGTTGGATGGCGCGCGGGTTTCACGCGCGAATCTGCTGAGCCAACGACAGCACTTCGGGCTCGCCCAGGACGAGGCGGAAGGTATCCTTGATCTGGTTGCTGGTTGGGCCGATGAGTTGAATGAGTACTACGCGGGCTTTCTGCAAGGCAAGGTGTTGGAGCTGGCGCGCACTGCGACCAGTGCACAGAGGATTCTGGGCTGAGTCTTGGTGGTGGTGGGCGTGTGAAAAAGGAGGAGCTTTTGGCCCTGATGAACGATCGTCTTCAGCGATTCACCCAATTAGGCTGGGGCGCGATGGATGCGCTCATCATCGTGCTCTACGCAGTCGCCAGTATTCGCCGTGGTCGGATTCCATTTTGGGATGATCTGCAAAGCATTGTTGCCTTGTCACGTGAGCATGGTGAGTTGGCATTGTTTGTCGGTCTGACAGGTGTCGCGGTACACCTCTCGGTAGTAGTCAAGGTGTGGAGTTTGGTACTGCTGGTGCGAAGCCAGCGGTTCGCCCAAGCGACTGAATCACAGCCTGTGTAGCCGATTCGATTCAACAGGCCGGGGCTGTGTGCAGCCCCAACCGATGGACAATGCTGTTCTGACCTAGCGGCTTTCCCGCCCGCGCCCTATCTCCACGTCATCCATCACCGCCTTGACCATGTCGCACAGCAAGTGCGCGGCCCAGCCCAGGTCGGCCTCGCCATCGGTGGAGGCGAGCAAGGTCATGCGCTTGGCGCAGGCCATCATCGCCGATGCCTGTTCCATTGCCAGTTTCGAATCATGCCCGGGCTCGACCCGGAACAGCGGCTTGTCGCCATCGCCGTAGCCGAACCCGGTGACGCCTGCAGTGGTATCGCTCATGTTCGATGCTCCTTCAGTGACGTACCTGGATCCTGCTCAGGGTCATTTCCGCCAGCGTGCGTGCGGCGTCGACTTCGTGGGCGGTTGCGATGGTCAGGGGCTGAGCAGGGGTGCCGAGGGTGAGGGTGGTGCTGTGATGGGTGATGGCGAGGGCGCAGGCGAGGTGTTCGATGAGTTGAAGGACGATGTCTTCGAGGACGTGGGGGCTTTCGCTGGAGGAAGGGGGATCGGGGACGATCTTCAACATGGTAACTCCTTGAGCCGTTTTCAGGAGTTGCGGTCCATCGCTGTCAAACGAATGGAGGCAACCGTACGTGGGTTGACAGACCGGAGGCTCAAGAACCCGGCGCACACGAATGTGCCCCACGTACAGCTGCCATTGAGGTCAGCCGTCTGGACTTGAGCATGCGGCCTGTCAAAGCCGGTCGTTGATGAGCAACGACCGGGCGAGACTAGAACGCGACCCATGGCACCGCAACGGCTTTAGGCGGCCGAGAGTATGTTTGGGAAACGGACTACAGGGAATGGGGAAAAACTGAAAATCGAGGCACTTATCCACAACGAAAATGCCTTCGCCCAAGCTAATCTAGGGCAACTTCCCGCCAGGCAGAGCCCGCATGTCCATCGCCGATAATCTGATTGCCTTCACCCTCGCGGCTACCCTGCTGACGGTCACCCCTGGTCTCGACACCGCCATGATTCTCAGAACCAGCGCCGTCGAGGGGCGCAGGCAAGGGCTGCGCGCGGCGCTGGGCATCAACGCCGGCTGCCTGCTCTGGGGGGCTGCGGTGGCGTTCGGCCTTGGCGCATTGATCGCAGTCTCCGAACTGGCTTACAACATCCTCAAATACTGCGGCGCGGCCTACCTGGCATGGCTGGGCGTGAACATGCTGCTGCGCCCGAGGCAGTCGCTGGCGCCCCTCGAGGCCGAGGCGCGAGCGCCTGCCAACTGGTTCCTGAAGGGCATGTTGGGCAACCTGCTCAATCCCAAGGTCGGCATCTTCTACGTGTCCTTCCTGCCGCAGTTCATCCCCCAAGGCCAGCCGCTGATCGCATGGACCTTCGGGCTCGTGAGCATTCACGTCGTACTCGGCCTGATCTGGGCCTGCATGCTGATCGGCGCCACGCATTCCTTTGCCGGTGTCTTGCGCAAGGGCAAGGTCATCAGCTGGATGGATCGAATTACGGGTATGGTCTTCGTACTGTTTGCCGCGCGTCTGGCGTTGAGTCGGCGTTGAGTGGGGTGGGCATGATCTGCTCGTACATGGCTTTCGATGGCGGGGGCCACTTTGCGGCCCTTTCGCGGCACGAGGCCGCTCCTACACGGATTGGGTTTGAATTACCGACGGAGCTTTTCATAGGCGATCCATTGCTCGCGCATTCGCCGGATCACTTGAAGCCTTTTGCACATTTGGCGGTAGCGACGGCTGTTGTAGCAGGCGAGGGACGAGGCGGCGCAGAGCATGCCCACCAACGAAAACAACGCTAATCCAGGCTTGAAGTAGCTTATGCAGTTGGCTGCAAGGCATATCACCAATACCCCTACAATCCACCATGTGAATTTTCCTCTGCCACGGATTACCGAGTACTGAGCGCACCCTAGCACCGTCGTACCCAACATCAGCAGAGTAAAGGAGTACTCAAGGTAGTCTGGATGCTTGCGAAAGTAGACATCTGCTATGGCGCCTGCTCCTGTGGCGATGGCGATAATTGCCAGCAACATTGCCAGCGCAAGGATCGGGAAAAATCGTTTGAGGAAGGCGCCCAAACAAAAGGTAAGGAACATCATTCACCGACGTTCTCGATCAACGTGACTGCAAGATTTTCGATCATCCCGTTTCCTATGATGCCGACTTCGCTGTTGATGGACTCACCAATCATTGCTGAGTCGTACTACCGAGCAGGGCTGAAGCATTGGCTATCTCTTACGATCAGCGGCGGATTGCCTGCTCTATGGCTTTTATCGTTTCGGGTCTGATGCCCTGTGGTGCGGTGACTTCGATTCTGGGTGGAGTTCGCGGTGGTGCTACCGGTGTCACCTGTGCAGCCTTGGCTTTGGTTGCTCCGAGAGCTTGTGATTCGGCCCGATGAAGGGCGCGTTGGTAGACGGCCCAAACTTGTGCTGCCAGCAGAGTCGCCACAAACAGGATTGTCCAGACATTGCTTCTACGACCTTGGCGCTGCCAATTCAGGATGTCGCTGGGCTGCATCGTGATTACCCCCGAGAGTCTTTTTTCTGCTTTGGAATTGCCGGGGCCGCTGTGCGGCCCTTTCGCGGCACGAGGCCGCTCCTACACGGGTTGGATTTGACCCACCGACTGGACTTTTCATAGGCGATCCATCTTTCGCGCATTCGCCGTATTACTTGAAGCCTTTTGCACATTTGGCGGTAGCGGCGGCTGTTGTAGCAGGCGAGGGCCGCTGCGGCAGAGAGCATTCCCAGCAGCGAGGCCCACTTCACTCCGGGTTGGAAGTAGCCTCTTGCGCAAGCTAACAGAGCAATAATCAGCATCGCCACTATCCACTCTGTGGCTCCTCGTCTACCACGGATTACCGCGTATTGAGCGCTTACCAGAACTACAGCGCACAACATCATTATGGAATCGGCATATTCGAGTCGATTGGAATGTGTGGGGAAGTAGGTTTCGATAACCACTACGCCGAACATCGGAATGGCCATTAGTGTAAACAGCATTCCAAGAATTTTTATGGGAACAAAGCGTTTGTAAAATTTACTCCAGGAGAGGCTGAAAAACATCATTCGCTGACGTCCTCAATCAATGTTATTGCGAGGTTTTGGATAATTCCGTTGCCACCAACGCTTATGCTGCTATTGAGGGACTCAGCAATAAGCGCAGTGGTCATTTTACGGAGTTGTGCTGGTGTAAAGCGTTTAGGAAGCAGGCCGAGTCGCCGTCTGAGCTTCAGTTGCTTTTGAGTGAGGGATGGATGCCTGATTGAGAGAATCTCAGTCATCAGCTTTTGTCTTTGTTGGCGGCTCAGGCCACTGCTAGATGAGAACCATCCCCGGCCGGTTGCGCGTTTGTGTATCTGAAGATACTTGATGGTGCTGAGAGAGGCGCTGGCGATTCCTAACAGGGATATTACATCTAGCAATGGAGAGATAATCTGGAACCAGGTTTGGGGTTCACTTGATTCATTTTCTCCGGACTGCTCTGGCTCTAGACCAATCTGGAGGAGGCCAGAGAAACATTGGCTTGCCGATGCGACTACTGCAGCAGCGTTAGTGACGCTGATCACAATGCCTGCGCCGCCAGTGAAAACACTCACCGTGCCGCCTGACACCATCAATACCACCCCAATGATCGCCCCCGTACACGCCAACCCCGTATTCCAAACATCCGAAATCAACCGAGCCTGTCGCGGATCCTTCACTTGTTGCTCAAGATACTGTTGCGCCGTAACCGGCCTGGGCAGTTCCTGCAGCACCAGCCTCTTCGGCAGCACACTGCAAACAGGCTGAAACGCCCGCAGGGTAATCGCGTTGTAATGAGTATCGACATAAACCACCCCCGCCCCAACGATGGCAGGGTCGCGGTCGATTGCGGCATACAGTTTGGGAAGATTGATCGAGCTTTCGATCCGCTCCCGGGCGAAAGGCTTGAACGGGTTGCCACCTAGTTCCGTGATGGGCGGGCGAGGCATGACGGGTCCTGAGCAGGGCGTCAGCAGAGACCGTTGGGTCAGCCGCTAGCCCGCGAGTGAGGGACTCGCGAGCATAGAAAGGCGGCATCGGGGAGTATGTCGGACTGTTCCGATATGACTATGGGAGAGCTCCTGCGCGAGCTTCGCGTCTGATCGCGGGACGAGTCGCAGCAACGTACGGCGCGAGGCCGCCCCCACAGGAATTGAGCTGGCCTTTGGATTTTGGATAAGACAGTTGCTTCCACGCCGATTAGGCTTGAACTATCGACGAGACTTTTCATACGCGATCCATCGCTCGCGCATTCGCCGGATCACTTGAAGTCTTTTGCACATTTGGCGGTAGCGGCGGCTGTTGTAGCAGGCGAGGGCTGAGGCGGCGCAGAGCATGCCAGTCAGCGATATCAACTTCATGCCAGGTTCGAAATATCCTCTACCGCTGGCAATAAGACACATGGCTAGCATCCCCACGATCCACCATGTCGCTCCTGTTTTACCGCGAATAACGGAGTACTGAGCACTGCCCTGCACAACGCCACACAGTCCAAGCATGGCGACAATGTACTCAAGGTAGTTGGGGGGCTTATGCAAGTAGATATCGGTAATCAGTCCGCATGCTATTGGAACAGTCACCATGGTTAGAAGCATGCCTAGTGCCTTGATTGGGAAAAAGCGTTTGAAAAATTTTCTCCAAGGAAATGTGAGGAACATCATTCTGCTAACTCCTCAAGCAAAATTACTGCAAGATCTTGGATTCTTTCACTGCTGGCAATGCCGATGCCGCTGAGAATGGACTCAACAATCAGTGCTTTTGTTGTGTTTCTGACTTGTGCAGGTGTAAGCCGTTTGGGAAATATGTCGAGGCGCTGCTTGAGCTTAAGCTGCTTGGCTGTCAGCGATGGGTGCCGGATGGAAAGTATTTCTGTCATCAGCTTGCTGCGCTGCTGACGAGTCAGCTTTCTGCTCGACCCGAACCATCCCAAACCTGTGCTTCGCTTAAGCATCTGGAGATACTTTATTGTATTAAGGGAGGCGCCGGCGATGCCAAGGAGAGAGATTGTTTCCAAAAGAGGTGAGAGAATTTTAAACCAAGTTCTGTGGTCCAGCTCGTCATTTGCTTCTGGTTGCGTGAGCTCCAGATAAACACGCGCTCCACCCAAATAACATTGAATGGCGGAGGCTCCCAAGGCTGCATGACCAGCAGCACTTATCACAAGTCCGACACCACCTGTGAATGCGGCTATAGTCCCGCCCGACCACATCAATATCAGCCCACCTATCGCCCCCGCGCACGCTAATCCAGTATTCATGACATCTGAAAACAATCTCGCTTGCCGCGGATCCTTCACCTGCTGCTCAAGATACTGTTGCGCCGTAACCGGCCTGGGCAGTTCCTGCAGCACCAGCCTCTTCGGCAGCACACTGCAAACAGGCTGGAACGCCCGCAAGGTAATCGCGTTGTAATGAGTATCGACATAAACCACCCCCGCCCCAACGATGGCAGGGTCGCGGTCGATTGCGGCATACAGTTTGGGAAGATTGATCGAGCTTTCGATCCGCTCCCGGGCGAAAGGCTTGAACGGGTTGCCACCTAGTTCCGTGATGGGCGGGCGAGGCATGACGGGTCCTGAGCAGGGCGTCAGCAGAGACCGTTGGGTCAGCCGCTAGCCCGCGAGTGAGGGACTCGCGAGCATAGGAAGGCGGCATCGGGGAGTATGTCGGACTGTTCCGAGATGGTTGTCGGAGAGGAGCTGTCTTTGCCGCAGTTCGCGGGCCAGCACGCTCCTACAGAGGCCTTATCAGTTCACTGTCCGGCCCTGAATGCCGCCAGGATATGGTCGCGCACCTGCAGCATGCCGGCGCTACGTGGCACGCGTTTGTTCCACGCCAGGTAGAGAATGTTGCTCGGGGCATCGGCCAGTAAGGTGGGCGTCAGCAGGCGTCCGTCGGCAATTTCATCGGCGCATTGGTAGTCCGGTAGCACCGTCCATCCGCCGCCTGCGATGACCAGGTCCTTGAGCATTCGCAGGTCGGGTACGGTTAGCGCGGCCTGAAGCTGGGGGGCGATCTGGTGGGTCGTCGTCCACCACAGGCGTACCAATGGCAGATCTTCGTCGAAGGCCAGCAGCGGCTCGTTGGCCAGTTGTTGGGCCGTTGGAGCAGTCCCCAATTTCGCACGCAGGCTCGGTGCGTATACCAAGCGCATGCGTTCGGTCAGCAGGTGGGCGAAGCCCTGGGACTGCTCGTCGGGCATCGAGGCGGTTATGGCGAAGTCGATGCTGCTGCTGTCGAGCAATTCATAGATGCGCTTGCGATTGCCTGGGTGCAGACGCAGGCGGTAGCCCTGGGCGAGCAAGGCGCCCAGATGTGGGGCGAGTTGGCAATGAAGAAAGTCGGCGGGGCCGGCAAGGTGGACGGTCATTGGCTGGCTCTGCTCCGGGCGCAAGGCACTGATGCGCGCTTCGAGCCCATCGAGATAGGGCGCGATGGCGCGGGCCAGTTCGTCGGCAGCATCGGTGGGCTCTACGCCGCGTGGCAGGCGTCGGAACAGTGATCGGCCCACCAGGCTTTCCAGGGCCTGAACGTGCAGCGAGGCAGCGGGTTGGGTGATGCCCAGGTGCTGCGCCGCTCGGGTGATGGAACGGGCGCGGTAGATCTCGAGAAAGGTGCGCAGGTGGGTGAGGTGGCTCATGGTCAGGTATCGCCCGGCGAAGATGCTTCGTTGTAGCACGCAGTGGCCGGGCGCGACACTCAGGCGGTGGCCCGTTGCGCGGCGCTGCGGCCTTGGGTGAGCAACAGCAGCAGGCCGAGCAGAGAGACCAGTGCGCCGGTCAGGCCAACCTGGCTGACCGCGGCGTGGCTCAGGGTCAGGCCGCCCAGTGCCGAACCCAGGGCGATGCCGGCGTTGAACCCGGCGATGTTCAGGCCGGCCGCAACCCCCTGGGCGTGCGCGGCATGTTGCTCGGCAAGGCCGATCAGGCGGGCCTGCAGGGCCGGAACTGCGGCGAAGGTGAACATGCCGAGCAGGCCGACCAGCACGGCCATGGCCAGCGTCGAGGTCGACAGTGCCCACAATGCAAACAACACCAGGGCGATGCCGCCGACCAGCAGGGCGCTGGCGCGGTCTGCGCCCAGGCGGTCGCTCAAGCGCCCGCCGAGGATATTGCCGATGGCGGCCATCACGCCGTAGACAAGCATGATCGCGCCGATCGTGGCGGCGCTTGCGCCGCTGGTTTCGCTGAGCAGCGGGACGATGTAGGTATAGGCTGCGAACGATCCGGCATAGCCGAGCACGGTGACCAGGGCGCCGCCCAGCAGTTTGCGGTTGCCCAGGGCGGCGAGTTGCGAGCGCGGGCCGTGGATGCTGGCCGGGGTAGGCAGCGGATCGCGCATGCCCAGCAGCAGGCCGAAGTAGCCGAGTGCACCGAACACGCCGATGGCCGCCAGGGCCAGGCGCCAGTCGAGCATGCCGCCGAGCCAGGTACTCAGCGGTACACCGATGGCCATTGCCAGGGTGAATCCTGCGAACACCACGGCTACTGCGCTACCGGCACGGGCCGGTCCGACCAGGCGTGCGGCAGTGCTGGAGGCGACGGCGAGAAACAGGCCGTGACCCATGCCGGCGACGAAGCGCGCGCCGAGAATCAGACCGAGCCTATCGCCATAGGCGGCCAGTAGACTGCCTGCGGTGAATACCAGGGCGGTGGCCAGCATCACCCGTTTGCGTGGCCAATGGGCGGTCAGGGCGGTCAGTATCGGTGCGGCGAAGGTGGCGCCCAGGGCGTAGGCGGTGACAGTTGCGCCGGTAGCCTCGACCGGCACGCCGAGGCTGTGGGCCATTACCTCGGTGAGGCCGATGGGCACGAATTCGGCCAGGCCCAGCGCGAATGCGCTGATGGTGAAGATGTAGATGACGAAGGGCATGCGAGGCTCCGCGGGTAAGGGGAATGGAGCGGAGTCTAAAGAGCGGAAGAGGAATAGAAGAAATGATCCTTTTTACGGTCAGGCATAACAAAAATTATTGGTAGTTCAACTAGGACGCCGCTCCCGAGGCGCCACCCCGGAAGCGGCAGCCTTCACCCACGCATCGCTACCACCAACTCCACCTCAAGCAGACCGCTGCTCGGCAACCCCGCCACGCCCAGCGCCGAGCGCGCATGTCGGCCGCGTTCGCCAAACACCTCGATCAACAAACGCGAGCCGTGGTCGAGCACCTTCGAGTACTGCTCGTACCCGTTCTCGGCATGGACGAATCCGCGCATGAACAGCACGCGCTCGACCTTGTCCAGGTCGCCGATGGCCTGTTCCAGCGCGCTCAGGGCGCGCAGCACGCAGGTGGTCGCGGCCAGTGCCAGCACCTCTTCGGGGGTGTCGGCCCGGGCGGGACCCGTGATCACGTCCGGCCCGATGCGGCACACCTGGCCGCTGACGTAGGCCGTGCCGTGGTGGATCACCACCGGCACGTAGTCACCCTTGGGCGCGGGAGCTTCGGGCAGGCTCAGGCCCAGGCTGTGCAGCTTTTCGCGCGGGCTCATGCGTGCACCTGCGCCAGGCTCACCGGGCCGCCGAGCCAGAGCCCTTGCACCTGCGCCTGCTCGTCGTGGCGAAAGCGCAATGCGATCTGCGACGGGCGACCCATGGCGCGGCCCTGGCGCACCTGCAACGGACGCTCGTCTGCGCTGACCAGGCCATTTTCCAGCAGGCCGAAGGCCAGGGCGGCGGCGGCGATGCCGGTGGCCGCGTCCTCGGGGTAGCCCGAGGACTTGGGGAATTGCCTGGCGTCGAACTGACGGGCGGCGAGGTCGTGGACGGCGTAGGGGTACAGGCCGGTCGAGCCGATGCGTTCGCACAGTTGCTCGATGCGCCGGTAGTCCGGCTTGAGGCTGTCGAGCACGGCGACGCTCTTGAGCGGGACCAGCGTCTTCACGCGGCTGGTGGCGGCGTTCTGGATCGGCAGCGGGGCCAGTTCGTTGGCGCTGATGCCGAGCACCGAGAGGATTTCGGCTTCGATATCCGGCGCCGTCAGGGCCTCGACCTGGCCCTTGGGCTGGGTGATCTCGACCTGGATGGCGCCGTCGTGCGCGTGGCTGACCTGGGCCTGCACGCGGCCGCTCAGGGTCCAGAGTTCGAGCTTGCGCTTGTTCAGCAGGCCCAGGTGTTCCAGCAGCCAGATGGCGCCGACGGTGGCGTGGCCGCACATTTCCATTTCGTGATTGGGCACCCAGAAGCGCAGGGCGTAATCGTAGCCCGAGCCTGGCGGCGGGCTGCAGACGAAGCCGCATTCGTGACCGTAGGCGCGGGCCACGGCCTGCATGTCGGCGTCGCTCATGCCGTCGGCGCAGGCGACGGTGGGGGCGGGGTTGCCGCCATTGCTGGCGGCAGGAAACACGTTGATCAGGTGCACTTCGGGGGTCATTGTTGCGCTCCTCGCGCCTGTGACATTTCGGGGGCAACCGCCTCGACGATCGCATTGGTGAAGACAGCCTGCGGGTCGACGCTGACCGGCTCGGCCTCGACGGCATTCATGAAATGGATGTTCTTGTCGATGCCGGCCCGCTCCACTGCGGGAGTGGCAGGGTAGGAGGGCAGCGAGGCGGCCCAGGCGGCATCGAAGATCGTCGCGCTGGTGTGGGCGAAGTACGGCCGCACGGCTTCGCGGGCCTGGTCGGGAGCGCTGGCGATCAGTTGCTCGGCGCGCCACAGGGCGCGGACCATCTTGCGCGCGGTGTCGGCATTGCTGCTCAACCAGTCTTCACGGGCGATCATGGCGGTGAAGAGGAAGCCGTCCAGTGGCGGGTATTCACCCTTGGCCAGGTCCATCAGCACGAAGCCGCCCTGTTGTGCGGCAGTCGTGACGGTGGGTGGCGACAGCGAGAAGCCGTTGATGCTGCCTTGGGAGAATGCGGCGAGCATGTTCGGTGCGCCGCCGACGGGCATCAGGGTCATGTCCTGGTCGGGACGCAGGCCGGCGTCCTTGGCGAGGTAGCGCACCAGCATGTCGGTGGTGCTGCCCGGTCCGGTCACGCCGATCTTCAGGCCCTTGAGCGCCCGGGCGCGGTCGGCGATCGGCGAGGCAGCCGTCACCCCAGCGGCTGTGGCGCTGGCCTGGTCGATGACCACGGTGGTGCCGAACTGGGTCTGCACCGAGGCGAAGGCCTGGACCTTCTGGCCTTTGCTGTGGGCGCGGATGGCCACTGCCGGCAGCCCGACATAGATGTCGGCATCGCGCCCGAGCACGGCGGTGAGCGCCGCCGAGCCGCCTTTCTGGAAGACGATGGTCTCCACGTCCAGGCCCTCGTCGGCGAAATAGCCCGAGCGCTGCGCCACGTAGATCGGCACATACAGGAAGCCTTCGCTGGGGAAGGCCAGACGCACCTTGGTGGTCTCGGCCGCACCGGCAGCCAGGACGCACAGCGCCGTGCCGGCGAGCAGCGCCGTTTTGAGCAGTCGTTTGAACATGAGGGTTCTCCGATAAGGTGGGCAGGCTCAGACCGCGACTTCGCGGTCGGCGTCGTTGGCTTTCCAGGGCATCAAGCGGCGCTCGGCCAGCTTGACCAGGGTGTTGAGGATCAGCGCCAGGGCGACGATGCCCACCAGTGCGGCGAATACCCCGGCGGTGTCGAACTGCGAGGCGGCGTCCGAGAGCAGGTAGCCGAGGCCGCGGTTGGCGGCGATGATTTCACCCACCAGCGCGCCGATCAGCGCGTAGGGCACCGACAGGCGCAGGCCGGTGAACACCCAGGTGAACGCCGAGGGGATCACCACCATGCTCAGCAGGTCGCGCTCGCCGGCGCCCATCAGGCGCAGGATGGTCAACTGTTCGCGCGAGACGTTGCGCACGCCGCTGTAGGTGTTGAGGAACACCAGGAAGAACACCACGGCAGCGGTGAGGATGACTTTCATCGGCAGGCCGATGCCGAA
Organism: Pseudomonas sp. FA117; assembly: GCF_057370475.1. Classification (NCBI taxonomy): domain Bacteria; kingdom Pseudomonadati; phylum Pseudomonadota; class Gammaproteobacteria; order Pseudomonadales; family Pseudomonadaceae; genus Pseudomonas; species Pseudomonas sp. FA117. Next base: position 4,811,766 of record NZ_CM170675.1, on the reverse strand, counting down.
CCAGAGGATGAACAGCGGCGCCAGCGCGACTTTCGGCAGGCTGTAGAAGGCGGTCAGGAACGGGTCGAGGATGTCGGCCAGCAGCTTTGCCCGGCCCAGCGCCAGCCCGGCCAGCAGCCCGGCGAGGGCGCCGAAGAAGAAGCCCAGCAGCGCTTCGAGCGTGGTGATGCCAGCATGGTAGAAGAACACCCCGTTGAGCAGGATCTTCCACAGGCTGGCGGCCACGGCGCTTGGCCGGCTGATGAAGAATTCCACGCCCAGTGCGCGGGAGATGCCTTCCCACAACACCAGCAATGCGATCAGGAACAGCAGGCGATAGACCTGAATCATGGGGCCTCCAGGGCGTGGGTCAGCGAGGAAGGATCGGCGGCGCCAGCAATGTCGGGAGCCAGGCGTTGCCACAGGTCTGCGCACAGTTCGACGTAGTGCGGGTCGCTGCGCAGTTGCACGAGATTGCGTGGCTGCGCCAGTGGCACGTCGATGACGTGGTCGATGGTGCCGGGGCGCCCGGCGAACACCACGCAGCGGTCGGCGAGGGCGATGGCTTCGTCGACGTCATGGGTGACGAACAGCACGGTCTTGTTCAGCTGCTTGCACAGGCGCAGCAGTTCGGTCTGCAACGACAGGCGCATCTGCGCATCGAGCGCGCCGAACGGCTCGTCCATCAGCAGGGTTTCCGGGTCGCTGGCCAGCAGACGGGCCATGGCCGCGCGCTTGCGCATGCCGCCTGAGAGCTGGTTGGGATAGCTGGCGCCAAAGCCGCTCAGGCCCACCAGTGCCAGCAGTTCCTCGACACGCCGCTCGATGTCGCGCTTGGGCTGACGGCGGATCTGCAGCGGCACGGCGATATTGCCGGCCACGCTGCGCCACGGCAGCAGGTGGTCGGCCTGGGTCATGTAGCCGACGCGGGTGTTCACCCCTTTGACCTCGGCGCCGTCGTAGTGCACGCGTCCCTCACTGGGGCCGAACAGGCCGGCGGTCATGTTCAGCAGGGTGGACTTGCCGCACCCGGATGGGCCGACCAGGGTGATGATTTCGCCGCGCTGGACATCCAGCGACACGCTGTGCACTGCCACGAACTCGCGTCCGTTCACTTTGAAGCGCTTCTGCACTCCGGCAAAGCTGATGAAGGGTTCTCGCCTCACGGCCCCGTCCTCTTGTTGTTGTGTTCGGGAGGCAGGATGCAGGGCAATGGAAATCGCGGCGCACGCGATCGGGCCATCGGTTTCAGGGCGTCAGTGCTGGGCCTGGCGGCGGAATTCGTCTGGCGAGCAGCCGTGTGCGCGGCGGAACAGGTGCGCCAGGTGCGAAGGGGACTCGAGCCCGACGCTGTTGGCGATCTCCAGCACCGACAGGCGGGTGTGCAGCAGCAGGCTGCTGGCGTGCTCCAGGCGCAGTCGCTGCAGGTAGGCCAGCACCGACAGGCCGGTGTGTTGGGCGAACAGGCGGGTCAGGTGACGGCGCGAAATGTGGAAGGCTGCAGCGAGTTCGTCGAGCCCGTGAGCCTGCTCTAGGTTGCCGTTGAGGTAGCGTTGCACGTCACGCACCAGCGCCGCACCATGGCGCTCGGTGGTCGAGCGTTGCAGGCTGGGTTGGCTCAGCGAGATGGCCAGGCATTCGAGCAGCAGCAGGTGGTCGGTCTGGGTGATCTGCCGACGGCGGTCGACATAGGGATCGGGCTGGCTGAAGGCTTTTTTCGTCAACAGCAGGTGATGCAGCGGCGCCGAGGCGTGCCAGATACCAAGCGTGGGCAAGCGCAGCAGGCGATTGGCGTCGCCGGAAAGATCGCGCAGGGCGAAATTCATGTAGTCCGGATCGACATAGAACGCCACATGGCCCTGGCTTGCCGTGAGCGACGACGAGGAATGGCTCCACTGCGGCGGCACCAGCACGAACTGGCGGTCGACCACCGAGGTGGTGCGGCCGGTCTGTTCGTCCTTGAAACGCAGCAGCCCGTGCTCGGGGACCATGAGCATGAACTCGTCATGCGCGTGCGCCCCGGTTTCGTAGGCCCCGTTGGAATTGAAGACGCTGTAGATCTCGCGCATCGGCTACACCGAGGGACGTCAGTCTGGAAGCACGATAGTAATCCTGCCGACGGTATCGGCGAAAGCCGTCGGTCAGGGGGGGCTACCTCACCACCTGTGCCAGGTTGCCGATGAACTGGCGCAACCATTCATGATGCGGCTTGTTGTGCCGGGCGATGTCCCAGACCATGAAGCAGCGGAACGACGGCACCGGGAAGGGCACCGGGCTCACGGTCAGGTCGGTCATGGCCGCATAGCTCTCGGCGGCGAAGCTTGGAATGGTGGCGATGACTTCGCTGTTCATCAAGGTACTCAGTGCGCCGCTGAAATGCGTGAACGAGGCGGTGACATGCCGGGCATAACCTGCGGCCTCGAACATGTCGTCGATGAAGCCGCGTCGGCCATCGTAGGAAATCCGTACGTGGTTGGCGGCGAAATAATCTTCCAGGGCGATGGGTTCGTTTACCTCTCCATTACGTGAATGGTAGAGGCAGGCGTAGGACGAGGAAAACAGCACCTGTGAGGAATAGCTGGTGTTGAAGTCCTTCGGTTCGGCGCAGATCACCAGGTCCATGTCCGGATCCTGCAGCGACTGTTTCCACAGCGAACTGTTGCTCTGGTGGAAGGCGAAGGTCACGCCCAGGCCTTCGGCGGCTGCGGCGTTGACGATACGCGGCGCCAGGCAGGCCTCGATATCGTCAGACAGGCCGATATTGAACACATAGCTGGAATCATGCGGTGAAAAGTCGGGTTCTGCACCTAAAAGGCCAGATATGGAAGTCAGCGCTTCGGTGATCTTCGGCGCCAGCTCCATCGCCTTGCGCGTGGGTTGCATACCTGAAGCGGTGCGGATGAACAGTTCGTCGCCGAAGTGCTCGCGCAGGCGGCGCAGGGCCGAGCTCACCGCGCCCTGGGTCACGTGCAGCATGGCCGAGGCGCGGGTGGCGCTGCGTTCGGTCATCAGGCAGTGAAAGGTCAGCAGCAGGTTCAGGTCGATCCGAGAAATATTACGTACGTTAATCCGGCTCATATTTCCTAATCGTTTGCCCCCTGGTCGGTGGTGTTTCTAGTCTGGTGCCCACAACAGATAACAACACATAGGTGGATCCGGTGGGCACGATTTCGCATAGCGTGGGTGAAAGCAATACCCATACCAGGGGCGGGCAGGTGGATATCCGCAAGCGCGCCATCGCGGTGGGGATCGGCAACTTCATGGAGTGGTTCGACTTCGCCGTGTACGGCTATTTCGCAGCGGTGATCGGGCTGCTGTTCTTCCCCTCCAGCGCGCCTGGCGTGTCGCTGCTGTCGTCGCTGGCGGTGTTCGCGGTGGGCTTTGTCTCGCGGCCTTTCGGGGCGCTGATCCTGGGGCCGATCGGTGACCGTTTCGGGCGGCGGGCGGTGCTGATCATCACCGTGTTCGGCATGGGGGTGTGTACCACGATCATCGGGTTGTTACCCACCTACGAGGCGATCGGTATCGCCGCGCCCGTGTTGCTGATCGCCATGCGCTTCGTGCAGGGCATGATGGTCGGCGGCGAATGGTCGAGCGCGGGCATCTATATCGTCGAGAGCGCGCCGGCGAATCGCCGCGCCACGGCCGCCAGCGTGATCACGGGGACTGCAGGGCTGGCGTTCCTGTTCGGCACCTTCGTTGCCGCGACCATCACCAGCACTCTCAGCGACGCGCAACTGACGGTCTGGGGCTGGCGCCTGCCGTTCGTGGCCTCGATCGTCATGACCGGCATCGCCATCTTCATTCGCCGCAAGCTGGGCGATACCCCGGTGTACGAAGAGATGGTGCGCCAGCGCGATTCGGCGCAGGCGCCGAGCAAGGCGGTGCGGCGCCGGGCGTTCATCACCACCTTTGCCTTTTCGGCACTGTTCGGGGTGTCGCTGTACTACTTCGTCACCTACGCCAACAACCACCTGGTCAGCACCGTGGGGCTGCCGCGCAGCACGGCGCTGTGGCTGTGCAGCATCGCGCTGGTGGTGTACGTGATCGTCAACCCGCTGATCGGCCGGCTCAGTGACCGCATCGGTCGGCGCAAGCTGCTGCTGGGCGCCGCTGCGGCGCTGACGGTGCTGGCGTTTCCGATTTTCCTGCTGATCAACAGCGGCAACACTGCAGCGATCCTGCTCGGGCTGGTCATCCTGGGCGTTCTGGTGGCGGTGACGGCGGTGATGGACGTGGTGCTGCTGGTGGAGGTGTTCCCGGCCTCGATCCGCTCCACCGGTGCGGCCCTGGGCCACAACCTCGCGCTGGCGATCCTGGCCGGTCCCGGACCGTTCATCGCTGCGGCGCTGATTCGCATGACCGGCGACGCCAACCTGCCCGCCGCCTACCTCGCCGGCGTCTCGCTGCTGTGCCTGCTGGTGCTGTGCAAGACCTTGCCGGAAACCCGTGACAACGATATCAGCCGATTCTGACAAACAGACAGGAGTCATCATGACCCGTGTAGCAATCATCCAGGCCGCTTCCGTTCCCTACGACGCCATGGCCAGTGTCGAGAAGGCTGCCGGCATCCTGCGCCGGGTGGCCGAGCAGGGCGCACGGCTTGCCGTGTTCCCCGAGGCCTTCATTGGCGGTTACCCCAAGGGTGCGGCGTTCGGCAGCGTGGTGGGCAACCGCAGCGCCGCGGGGCGTGCGCTGTACCAGCGTTACGTCGACGGGGCGGTGGCCCTGGACGGCCCGGAGCTTGCGGCGTTTGCCGACAGCGTCGAGCAGACGGGCGTGACCGCGGTGGTCGGCATCATCGAGCGTCATGGCCGTACCCTGTATTGCACCGCCGTCACCCTCGTGCCGGGTCGGGGCATTGCCGGCTATCACCGCAAGCTCATGCCGACCGGGCAGGAACGCCTGATCTGGGGCTTCGGCGACGGTTCGACCCTTGAGCCGGTGCAGACCGACTTCGGTGTGCTCGGCAGCGTGATCTGCTGGGAAAACTACATGCCGGCGCTGCGCCAGGCCATGTACGCGCAAGGGGTGCAACTGTACTGCGCGCCGACTGCCGACGACCGCCCGTCGTGGGCCAGTTCCATGGTGCATGTGGCTTTGGAGGGCAGGGTCTTCGTGCTTTCGGCCTGCCAGGCGATTCGCCTGGGCGAATACCCGCAGCAGCACCGCGAGGCGTTCGGGCTGGACTTCGCCGCCGACGACTACGTGATGCGTGGAGGGAGCATGATCGTCAGCCCCTTGGGCGAGGTACTGGCCGGGCCGGTGTTCGATTGCGAGACCGAGCTGTATGCCGACCTGGACATGAGCCAGCTGAGCCAGGGCAATCTCGATTTCGATGTGGTCGGCCATTATGCGCGGCCGGATGTGTTCGAGCTGAGGGTCAATACGGCGCCGTTGCAGGCGGTGAGTTTCGAAGGCTGAAATCGCCAGGGCCGCTTTGCGGCCCATCGCGGGACAAGTCGGGGCGCCCTTATTCCAGCGCGATTGTATCGCCCTGTATCTGATCACCCCTCCCGCGCACTTGCTTACAAATCCCTGCCTCCCCGGATACGCCCCCGATACACGCTGCCGTTCAAATGGCTCCACCCGAACGAACGGGGCCAGGCGCCCGGTTCATCGGCTCTCTCGCCCTAGGGGCAATGAACCCAGCGGTACGACCGCACTGACATCCGGAGAAATGCCATGTCCCATACCCCGATTTCCAGCAAGGCTCGCATCGGCCTGTTCGCCATCGCCCTGGCCGGCGGTATCAACGTCACCAGCTCCGCGTTCGCCGTCGAGGCACTGCCCCAGGGCTACCAGCTGGCCGCCAACGAAAAGGCGCCGGAAGGCAAGTGCGGCGAGGGCAAGTGCGGTGCCCAGGGCAAGGCCACCCAGGCCGAAGGCAAGTGCGGTGAGGGCAAGTGCGGTGCCCAGGGCAAGGCCACCCAGGCCGAAGGCAAATGCGGTGAGGGCAAGTGCGGTGGTCAGGCCAAGGCTACCGGTGCCGAGGGCAAGTGCGGTGAAGGCAAGTGCGGCGATGCGTCGTTCGCCCGCACCGACACCGACCACGATGGCCGGGTATCGCGTGCCGAGCTGCTGGCCGTGGCGCCGAAGGCCAATGCCGAATTCGATGCCATCGATGCCAACCACGACGGCTACCTGTCTGAAGCCGAGGTGTACCAGTTCCGCAAGCATCAGTTCGACGCCAACGGCAAGCCGTTCCCATCCGACCTGTACAGCCGCCTGAGCCAGGCCAAGCAGTAATCGCCATTGCCGCCCTGCCTGTGCCGAAGGCCGGGCAGGGCGGCCCGAATCATACTGCCCATCAGTTCTGCCCATCAGGAGAAGCATCGTGGTCGATACCCTGACAACCCGCCTCTACACCGCCCACACCCACACCACCGGAGGGCGTGATGGTCGTGGCCGCTCCACCGACGGTGAGCTGGACCTGCCGCTGAGCCCGCCCGGCTCCGGGCGTCCGGGCAGCAACCCTGAGCAACTGTTCGCCATCGGCTGGTCGGCCTGTTTCATCGGTGCGCTGCGCCGTGCCGGGCAGAAGTTCGAGATCCGCCTGCCCGAGGGGGTGGCGGTGGACGCCGAAGTGACGCTGGGCAATACCGCCGACGGCGGTTTCGCACTGGCCGCGCGGCTGACCGTACACCTGCCCGGGCTGGCCCAGGAAGACAAACAGAAGATGGTGGCCGAGGCGCACCAGATCTGCCCTTACTCCAAGGCGACCCGGGACAATATCGAAGTGGGCTTCGTGATCGTATAGCCGGTGGCGCCGATTGACGGGGCCGCCAGCCAACGCGGCCCGGCCCTTCAGTGGGCGACCAGACCGGCCAGTGCCTGGCGCAATGACGCAAGGTCGCTGAAGCGGCGCTCGCGCACCACCTTGCCCTCATCGAGCTCCAGCCATTGCACGCTGTCACGGTCGCCGCCGTAACCCTCGGCAACCAGGCCATCGCGGTCGAGCAGGATGCGGTAGCTGGCCGAGCGCATGTTCGGCACCAGCACGCGCTGGATCAGCCCGGGCACCCGGGCGATGTCGGCGATGAAGATCACATTGCGTGCGTCCAGATAGCCAGGCGGGGTGTGCTCCAGGGCGCTGTTGACCAGGCGCGCACTGCCGTAGCTGCGAGCGATCATCAGCACGCGGGTGCCGGTGTCGAGGCGATAGCTGGCCTCGAACTGGTCCTGGAGAACCCAGCCTTCCTGCGCGACCGGCTGGGCACTGGCCTGCAGGCTGCAGCAGGCCAGTGCCAGTGCCAGTGCCACGGCGTAACGGCGCATCACGGCGCCGTGCTCCGACCCCGCACAACCACCGGCACCATCCGCACATAGACCAGCTCGCTCACCAGTTCCACCAGTGTCTGGGTGATTACCGCCGCTGCAGCCAGCGTGCGCAGCTCCTGTGGCAGGGCCAGCGCCAGGGGCAGCACCACCAGCGAATTGCGCGTCGCGGCACTGAAGGCCACCGAGCGTGCTTCGCTCACGGGCAAGCGGAACAACCGCGCCGAAAGCGCGCCGATCACCGGCGCCAGCAGCGCGAATCCGATGTACACCGGGATCACCGGCAGCAGACGCTGCCAATCGCCCAGCACCACGGCGATCTGCGAGCCGATCACGGCGATCAGCACCAGCGCCATGGCCGGCACCGGCATCCATGCCCAGGCAGCGTTCCAGCGCGCAATGGCCTGCGAGCGGCGGGCTCCGGCACTGGTCAGCACGGCAAGGGCCATCGGCAGCGCGATAAGCAACATGAAGGCTTCGACGAAAGGTGCGATGGAGAGCGTGACCGGATTGTGCTCGCCGAGCATCAGGCCCAGGTACAGCGGCAGCAGGGCGAGTTGCACCAGCAGCAGTAGCGGTGTGGCGGCGAGGGTCAGTCGCGAGTCGCCCTTGCCCAGGTGGGTGAACACCACCACGTAGTCGATGCACGGGGTGAGCAGCACCAGCAGGGCACCGATCAGGATCGCCGGATGCTCGACCAGACCACGGGTAACGGCCCACACCAGTATCGGCACCAGTACGAAGTTGGCGAGCAGCAGGGCCGCCATGAAGCGGCGGTTGCCCAGGCCCTGGCGCAGGTCGAGGAAGGGGATCTGCAGGAACATCGCGTACATCAGCACGGCGATGGCGGGCGTTACCAGGGCCTGCAGATGACTGGCGCTTGCGGGAGCGAGCAGGCCGGCGACGATGGCCAGGACCACGGCGGCGAAGTAGAGGGGTATCTGCTGGGTTTCAAGCTGCTCTCGGGTCACGCGGCGTTCCTGTGGGCAAGTGTGAGGCGATGGCTGCTCAGGATAGAGGCTGTCGGGCCTTCGATGCCAGGGTTTGCCGGGGTGCGTCTACAGGTCGGCGGTCTCGGGTTGCGGGCGCTTGGCCCGCGCGCTGGGAGGCACAGGGGCTGGCTCGGCGAACCAGCGCGGCCAGGAGCTCTGGTGGCGCCCTCCCACTTCGACACAGGGGATCAACCTGTCCCTGAGCACCTGTGTCTGCCCGACCGAAACCGCCGTGCGGTACTTGCGGCTGTGGATGCATTCCCGGTCGCCGAATTCGCAGCGGTTCAGTTGCGTGCCGCCGCAGGGCCCATTGGCCAGACCCTTGGGGCAGGTTTCCGGGCAGATGTACAAGGTGTCTTCGAGCCGGCATTGCCCGCAGGTGTCGCAACCGATCAGCGGGCGCTTGAGGCTACGCTCCACGCTGTGCAGCACGCGCGCCGCTGCCGGTGTCGACCACAGCGACCGGCGCACGCTCCAGCCGAATGCCTTGCTCAACAGCGTTTCCCGGCTGAACAGCTGGTGGTGCATGGCCGACAGCAAATGGTAGCGAGCCTTTTCCGTAAACGACGCCTGGACCTGGCGCTGGCCTTGCTGCCAGTGATGCGCGGGTGGATGGAACGTGACCGGCGCCACGCCCGGCATCTGCCAGGCGGCGTCCCAGGCGCTGCGCCATTGCTCGAGGCTGTTGATGCGTGGCAGCCAGTCTTCCAGGGCCTGTTCCAGTTCGAGAAACTGGTCGAGTTCGTGCACGCCGGAGAGGTTGATTCCGGCGTAGCCCAGCAGCCGCAGGCCGATGATCTGCAAGGCCAGGCGCCCGGTGGCACGCTGCCTGGCGTGGGCCTTGGACACCGCCGCTTCGGCGGCGAGCAGCGCACGCATCGCAGGGCTTACGGTGACACCCGCCACATGTTCGAGCATCCCGGCGCGGCCATCGGTCAGCCCCATGATGCAGGCGAGCATGGGGCGAGGCGTGGGCTGGCGCTGCATCCAGTGCATGGCCTCGCGGTACTTCTGGAAGTCGAAGCCCAGTTGCAGGATGAAGAAGTCGACGCCGGCGGCGAGCTTCTTTTCGGCCTTGAAGTATTGCGCGCCGCCTTCTTCCTCGCGGTATTTGAATGGGTTCAATGCTGCACCGAGCAGCCAGTCGGGGCGCGCCTGGCGCACGATCTGCAGGGCTGCGACGGATTCGAGGTAACGCACCGGACGCTGGCCCGGCGTGTGGCCGGGCAGGCGGTCGCCGGTCAGCAACAGGAGCTGGTCAAGGCCTGCGGCGTCCATGCGTGGAAGCTGGGCGAGCAGGTCCTGGCGCTCGCGGTCCTTGCCCGAGAAATGCAAGAGGGTCGGCACTGGCGTGTCGAAGCTGCGGCTGGCGTCGAGCGGCGACATGTCGAGCGCACTGCCGACCCGGTCGCCGATGGACACTGCCAGCGGCCAGCCGCACAACTGTGCACGCGCCATGATGCGTTCCAGCTCGGCGAAGCGCTGGGCAGAAGGCTTGGGAACGAACTCCATGATGCAGACGAAGGAGCGTTCGTTGAGGGCTTGTCTGAGCAGGCTCATGGCAGCTTACCGGATGCGGGCAGGATGACAGTGTGGCTGGATTGGTGGGCAACGGGTTGTCTGCAAGCGTACGCGATTGATCTGGAACAGACACCTCGCTGCGTTGTTTAACATCTGGATACAAGCCGGGCTTTGTCATCGAGCTGGCGGGCTGCTTGGATGCTGCGCTCAGTGGATCGGATCTGCTTATGGTGCTGTCCTGGCATCTTCCCCGAACCTCGATAAATGGAGTTATTGATGAAGACCCTGGTAATCGGCGCCAGCAAAGGGCTGGGCAAGGCCCTGATGCAAGGCCTGGGCAACCCCGGCGACACCCTGATCGGCGTCGCCCGCGCCATTCCCTCGCCCGTCCCCGCCATCGCCGGTATCGACACCCGCTGGATCGAAGCCGACCTCAGCCACCCCGCGGCCGCTGTCGCCACCATCAGCGAGGCTGTGGCCGACCAAGGCATCGATACCCTGATCTACAACCTTGGCATCTGGGAGACCCTGGCTTTCGATCCCGCCTACGATTTTCTCGACGACCAGGACGCCCGGATCGAAACCATGGTGGGGTGCAACATCACGGCGACCATCCTGCTGATCAAGCGTCTGTTGCCACTGTTGCTGCAAAGCCGGCACCCACGCATTGTGCTGACGGGCTCGACCTCGGGCCTGCCGCGCAGCGGGCGGCCGGAAGTGACCTTCGGTGCCAGCAAGTTCGCCCTGCAAGGCATTGCCGACGCCCTGCGCGAGGGCTACCGCGACCAGCGTCTCGGGGTGACCTGCCTGAACCTTGGTTATCTCAATACCGAGGATGGCCTGGAGGTGCCGGTTGCAGAGGCTGCGCGGCGGGGGGAAGGGCAACTGATACCGCTGCACGATGTGGTGCAGGTGGTCAGGACGATTTTGTCGCTGTCGCCGTCCAGCTTCGTCAGGGAGCTGAGCTTGCCGGCGATTCTGGACGAACGGTTCTGAGGTTGGCGGTGTGATCTTCGCGGGCAGGCCCGTGAAGATCACACCACCGATTCAAGCGCAGCCTATCGCTCGATCGCCAACGCCACGCCCTGGCCGCCACCGATGCACAGTGTGGCCAGGCCTTTCTTCGCATCGCGCTTGATCATCTCGTGCAGCAAAGTCACCAGCACCCGGCAACCCGAGGCGCCGATGGGGTGGCCAAGGGCGATGGCGCCGCCGTTGACGTTGACCTTCGTCGCATCCCACGCCAGCTCCTTGCCCACTGCCAGGGCCTGGGCAGCGAAGGCTTCGTTGGCCTCGATCAGGTCAAGATCGGCCAACTGCCAGCCCGCCTTCTGCAGGCAACGCTGGGTCGCCGAGACTGGGCCGATGCCCATGATCGCAGGGTCTACACCGGCACTGGCGTAGCCGGTGATCCTGGCCAGCACCGGCAGGCCCAGGGCCTTGGCCTTGTCGACGCTCATCAGCAGCACGGCGGCGGCGCCGTCGTTGAGGCTCGAGGCATTGCCAGCGGTGACGCTGCCGTCTTTCCTGAAGGCGGCGCGCAGCTTGCCCAGCGACTCTGCGCTGGTGCCCGGGCGCGGTTGCTCGTCGGTGTCGAATACCAGCGCTTCGCCTTTTTTCTGCGGGATGTGGATCGGGGTGATCTCATCCTTGAAACGACCGCCTTCGATAGCGGCCACGGCCTTGCGCTGGGACTCGGCGGCAAAGGCGTCCTGCTGCTCGCGGGTGATGGCGTACTTGTCCACCAGGTTCTCGGCGGTGATGCCCATGTGGTAGTCGTTGAACGCATCCCACAGGCCGTCGGTGATCATGCTGTCGACCAACTGGCCATGGCCCATGCGCTGGCCGGTGCGGGCCGAGGGCAGTACGTAGGGCGCCAGGCTCATGCTTTCCTGGCCGCCTGCGATCACCACCTCGGCGTCGCCGCACCGAATCGCCTGGGCCGCCAGGTGCAGCGCCTTCAGGCCCGAGCCGCAGACCTTGTTCAAGGTCAGCGCCGGCACGGCGTGGGGCAGGCCGGCCTTGACCGCGGCCTGGCGGGCAGGGTTCTGGCCGGCGCCTGCTGTCAGCACCTGGCCGAGGATCACCTCGTCGACCTGCGCGGGGTCAAGGCCAGTCTGCTCGAGCAGGCGCTTGATCACCGCAGCACCGAGGTCGACGGCCGAGACATTGGCCAGCGCCCCCTGGAAACTGCCGATGGCAGTGCGGGTGGCGGCGACGATGGCGACTTCGTTCATTGTTGTTCTCCGGGAGGCGAAGTGGATCGCCACAGCATCACCGGCGAACGCTCATTTGAGAAGTTTGTTTTTCTTTGCGATTGATCGGGTTTGCAAATGAATGACTCTGCCGGGCTGAATCGCCGGTCTGCTCTACAGCTTTGGCTGCAAGGCGCTCGTTGCCCTTCATGACCTGTCACGGCGCATTTTGGCCTGACGCTCGAGTTCAGGTATGATATCGCCCCTTTTTCGATCCCCAGTCAGGCGATTTCCCATGACCAACCAGGCCGCCGAAGTCGCGAAGCGCCGCACTTTCGCAATCATCTCCCACCCCGACGCCGGTAAGACCACCATCACCGAGAAGCTGCTGCTGATGGGCAAGGCGATCTCCGTCGCGGGGACCGTGAAGTCGCGCAAGTCCGATCGCCATGCCACCTCCGACTGGATGGAAATGGAGAAGCAGCGCGGTATCTCGATCACCACCTCGGTGATGCAGTTCCCGTATCGCGAGCACATGATCAACCTGCTCGACACCCCCGGCCACGAAGACTTCTCCGAAGACACCTACCGCACCCTCACCGCGGTGGACTCGGCGCTGATGGTGCTCGACGGCGGCAAGGGCGTCGAGCCGCGGACCATCGCCCTGATGGACGTCTGCCGTCTGCGTGACACGCCGATCGTCAGCTTCATCAACAAACTCGACCGCGACATCCGCGACCCGATCGAGCTGCTCGACGAAATCGAGGCGGTGCTGAAGATCAAGGCCGCACCGATCACCTGGCCAATCGGTTGCTACCGCGACTTCAAGGGTGTGTACCACCTGGCCGGCGACTACATCATCGTCTACACCCCCGGCCACGGCCATGAGCGGACCGAGGTGAAGATCATCGAGAAGCTCGACTCCGATGAGGCCCGCGCCCACCTGGGTGATGAGTATGATCGCTTCCTCGAGCAACTGGAGCTGGTGCAGGGTGCGTGTCATGAGTTCGACCAGGACGAGTTCATCAACGGTCAGCTGACGCCGGTGTTCTTCGGCACCGCCCTGGGCAACTTCGGCGTCGACCATGTGCTCGACGCCGTGGTCGACTGGGCGCCGCGTCCGTTGGCGCGAGTGGCCCACGAACGCACCGTGGAGCCGGTGGAAGAGAAGTTCAGCGGCTTCGTGTTCAAGATCCAGGCGAATATGGACCCGAAGCACCGCGACCGTATCGCCTTCATGCGCATCTGCTCGGGCAAGTACGAGAAGGGCATGAAGATGCGCCATGTGCGTACCGGCAAGGATCTGCGCATCGGTGACGCGCTGACCTTCTTCTCGTCCGAGCGCGAGCAGCTCGAAGAGGCCTACGCCGGCGACATCATCGGCCTGCACAACCACGGCACGATCCAGATCGGCGACACCTTCAGCGAAGGCGAAGCGCTGGGCTTCACCGGTATCCCGCACTTCGCCCCGGAACTGTTCCGTCGCGTGCGCCTGAAGGATCCGCTGAAATCCAAGCAGTTGCGCCAGGGCCTGCAGCAGCTGGCCGAGGAGGGTGCGACCCAGGTGTTCTTCCCTGAGCGCAGCAACGACATCATCCTTGGCGCCGTCGGTGTGCTGCAGTTCGATGTGGTCGCCAGCCGTCTGAAGGAAGAGTACAAGGTCGAGTGTGCCTACGAGCCGATCACCGTCTGGTCGGCGCGCTGGATTACCTGCGACGACAAGAAGAAACTCGAGGAATTCCAGAACAAGGCCATGGAGAACCTCGCCATCGACGGCGGCGGTCACCTGACCTACCTGGCGCCGACCCGGGTCAACCTGTCGCTGATGGAAGAACGCTGGCCGGACATCAAGTTCCGCGCAACGCGCGAGCACCACTGATCGCTTGAACGGGGTGGCTGTGCCACCCCTGGTGCAGAAGCGCCTTCTACAGCAAGGGCCGCAAGCGGCCCTGTTTCAGTTCCCGGCCTTGATACTGGTCCAGATCCGCGTACGAATGCGGTCGATCTTCGCCGGCATCGCCTCCAGGGCGAACAGCTTGCCCATCATGTCCTGGGTCGGATACACCATGGTGTTGTTCTTCAGCGCCGGATCCACCAGCGAATCCGCCTTGGCGTTGCCGTTGGCGTACTGCACCGAGTTACTGATGTTGGCCATCACTTCAGGCTGCAGCAGGTAGTTCATGTAGGCGTAGCCCGCCTTCTCGTCGGGCGCATCGGCCGGCATGGCGACCATGTCGAACCACATCGGCGCACCTTCCTTGGGAATGGCATAGCCGACCTTCACCCCATTCTTCGCCGCATCGGCGTTGCTCTTGGCCTGCAGGATGTCGCCGGAGAAGCCCACCACCACACAGACGTTGCCGTTGGCCAGGTCGCCGATGTACTTGGACGAGTGGAAGTACTCGATGTAGGGGCGCGCCTTCATCAGCAAGGCCTTGGCCTTTTCGTAGTCTTCGGGGTTCTGGCTGTGGTGCGGCAGGCCGAGGTAGTTGAGGGCGATCGGCAGCAGTTCCGGACCGTTGTCCAGCACCGCGACACCGCAACTCTTGAGCTTGCTGATGTTCTCCGGCTTGAAGATCAGGTCCCAGGAGTCCACCGGGGCGTTGTCGCCCAGCACTGCCTTGACCTTGTCGATGTTGTAGCCGATGCCGGTGCTGCCCCACAGGTACGGGAAGCCGTACTGGTTGCCCGGGTCGTTCACCTCCAGCGCCTTGAGCAGCACCGGGTTGAGGTTCTGCCAGTTCGGCAGCTGGCTCTTGTCGAGTTTCTTCAGGGCCTTGCCCTGGGTCTGCCGGGCCATGAAGTGGTTGGAGGGAAACACCACGTCGTAGCCGGAATTGCCGGTCATCAGCTTGCCGTCGAGGGTCTCGTTGCTGTCGTACACGTCGTAGGTGGGCACGATGCCGGTGGCTTTCTGGAAGTTCTGCAGCGTGTCGGGCGCCACATAGCTGGACCAGTTGTAGATCTTTACCGAGTCGGCGGCGCTGGCGACGCCAGCAGCCAGCATCAGGGGGGCGAGGAGGAGTTTGCGCATGTCCGGTTTACCTTGCTTTGTCTGTTGTTATCGAAGAACGGCAGGCGATCAGCGGATCAGAAAATCAGTACGTAGGTCTTGCGCACGGTTTCCTGGATGTCCCAGATGCCAGTGCTGTTGGCCGGTAGCATCACTGCGTCTCCGGCTTCTATGACCAGGGGCTCGCCACCGTCAGGGGTGAAGGTGCAGCGGCCCTTGATGAAGTGGCAGAACTCCTGTTGCACGATCTGCCGACGCCAGCGGCCGGGGGTGCACTCCCAGATGCCGGTTTCGACGCCATCGCTGCGCTCGACACAGGTGACGGAGGTCACTGCGACGGGCTCGCCGAGAGGGACGGCAACCGGGTTGGACGTTTCCAGGACGGCGCTTTCGGTGTGCTTGAACTGGGTGATGCTCATGACTGCAGGGTCTCTTGTGGTAGTGGGTGCAACTCAGTGCATGAAACCTTCCATGAAGCCGGCCAGGCCGCTGGCCAGGCGTCGACGCCACGCCGGGCTGGCCGGGTTGGCGAGGGTGCGGTCCTCGTGGACGAAACTCTGGATGATCGCGTTGTAGCCTAGCCAACGGCAGGGCTCGGGTGGCCAACTGGCCAGGCTCGACAACGGTCGGTTGTCGTGCACCCAGGGCTGGGCGGTCAGTTCGTTGTGCTGGCCGAGAATCAGCGCCGCGAGCGTACGTCCGCCCAGGTTGGTGGCGCCGACACCTTCGCCGCCATAGCCTCCGGAAAGTGCCAGGCCGCGCTGGCGGTCGCACAGCATGTGCGGGCGGAAGCGCCGCGCCATGCCCAGGTTGCCGCCCCAGGAATGGGTGATGCGCACGTTCTTCAAGTGCGGGAACAGGTCGCTGAACAGGTAGCGGCGCAGCTCGATCTCGGCCTCGCTGAGGCTGAAGTCTTCGCGCAGGCGGCCACCGAAGCGATAGCCGCCGCGGGCGCCGAACACCAGGCGGTTGTCCAGGGTGCGCTGGCCGTAGGTGACCTGGCGGCTGCCTTCGCTGAAGGCCTGGCCCTGGCTCAGGCCGATCTGTTCCCAGGTCGACTCGGGCAGTGGCTCGGTGGCCACCAGCAGACTCTGTACCGGCAGTTGATGGCGCCCCAGCGGCGGCAGGCTGGCGGCATAGCCTTCGACTGCCGGCACCACCCACTGGCAGCGCACCTTGGCCTGGGCGGTACGCACCTCGCCGGTCTGCCAGTCGCTGGCCGCGGTGTTTTCATAGATCGGCACGCCCAGGCCTTCGACCACGCGTGCCAGCCCGCGCACCAGCTTGGCGGGGTGGATGGTCGCGACGTGGGGGCTGAAGATGGCGCCGTAGGCATTGCTGACCCGCAGCTGACCGGCCAGTTGCTCGGGTTTGAGCCAGCGGTAGTCGTCTTCGTTCATGCCCTGGCGGTAGAGGTCGTCGAGGTAGGCGCGCAGGCTGCGTTCCTGCTCCGGATAACGGGCCGCGCAGTAGATCACCCCACCCTTGCGGTAGTCGCAGTCGATGCCCTCGCGTTGCAGCACGCCGTGCACTTCGTCGGGAATGGCGTGCAGCAGGTCGATGCTGTCGCGGCGCTGCTGCGGGGAAAGGGTGGCGAGCAGGCGGTCTTCGCCCAGCAGGTTGCCCATCAGCCAGCCGCCATTGCGTCCGGAGGCGCCGAAGCCTGCGGTTTGTGCCTCGAGGATGGCGATGCGCAGGTGCGGAGCCTGGCGCTTGAGGTAGTAGGCGGTCCACAGGCCAGTGTAGCCGGCGCCGATGATGCACACGTCGACGTCCAGGTCCTGTTGCAGGGACGGACGGGCGTCCAGGGGCTCGTCGAGCTGGTCCATCCAGAGGCTGATCGTGCGCCAGGCTTGCATCGGGTACTGCTCCCACTTCCGTTCAAGGTTCTGGGATCGATGCTAGTGGCGTGGCCGCGTGGTTGTCTTACGTGCGTGCACGCAGAGAAATCTGCTTCAGGTAGGCCTTGGGCGAGAGCCCGGTATGTTCGCGGAAACACTTGTAGAAGGCCGACAGCGAATTGAACCCGGCATCGAAGGCCAGTTCGTCGATGGGGGCGCGGCAGTCGGCGCCGTCGAGCCCGGCCAGCAGGTGCTGCAGGCGGGCCTGGTTGACGTAGCGGTAGAAGCTCTGGCCCAGCACCTGGTTGAGCAGGTAGGAGATCTGGTTGCGGCTGTAGCCGCTCTCTTCGGCGACCTGCTGCAGGTCCAGTTCCGGGTCCAGGTAGGGGCGCTGGGCCTGGAAATAGTGCTCCAGGTCCTGGGCCATGGTGCTCAGCTGGCGGGGCGACAGGCCCAGGCGGCTGGTGGCCGGGCGCGGCCCCGAAGTGCTGGCGCCCTTGCCATCGCGGCGGATCAGCGTGCCGTACTCGTTGACCCGCCAGATCAGGTTGTCCTTGACGGTGATCGCCTCGCTGGACTGGAACGCCACCAGACCCTCACCGCCCTGGACCGTCACCTGGTACTGGATGAAGGCAGTGCAACCGTCGACGCGGATACGGTCGCTATGGACGATGTCCTCTCCGGCTTCGTGCGGCAGGGAAACACGTACGTACTCGCGCAGTTCGTCGAAGCCGAGCACGCGGTTCTGGAAAAAGTCGTGGTACTGGACGTCCGGGTGATACAGCGCCATTACCCCGTCCAGGTCACGGTGCTTCCAGCACAGGTGGTAGCGCATGACGACTTCCGCAGTGAGCGGTGTCTGGGCGGGGCCGTCTGGAAGAAGGGTGGCGGTCATGAGCCGATAATGCCTCTGGCCAAGCCAGGCGACAAGGGCGTGCGCCCCGACAGGTGAAGCATCGCGAACACCAGTACTGCATAACGCCCAGTTGCAAACCCGGGGTTCGGGCGATTCGCACGATCCTCGGAAAGCAGGTGCGTGTAACTCTTTGATTCATATGGATGTCATTTTTTGTCACAACTGGCATGGGCGCTGCACTGATCGAGTGGCAAACCAAAGGATGTTTTGCCAACCCTCATAAGGCGCCGAATCATGATTACCACTGCCGATCTGCCAACCGCTGTTTCCGAGGCCCCGAACCGCTCGGGCGTTTCCTGGGCCGCTATCTTTGCCGGTGCCGCTGCTGCGGCTGCCCTGTCGTTGATCCTGGTGATACTGGGCGCAGGCCTGGGCTTCGCGGCCTCATCACCCTGGGCGAACGAAGGGGCCAGTGCCAAGGCGCTGGGGATTTCCACCATCGTCTGGCTGCTGATTACCCAGATCCTGGCCTCTGGCCTCGGTGGGTACATGGCCGGTCGCCTGCGCGTGAAGTGGGCCAACCTGCATGGCGACGAGGTGTATTTCCGTGATACCGCGCACGGGTTCCTGTCCTGGGCCATCGCGACCCTGGTCACCGTGCTGATGGTCGTGTCGTCGGCAGGCGGGCTCGCCAGTGCCGGTGCTTCGGCAGGTGCTGCCGCCGCGTCGGGCGCCGTTGCCAGTGTTTCCATGAGCGATGACAAGAACAAGCCTTCAGGTGCTGCCGACCCAATGGGCTACTACGTGGATCGTCTGTTCCGTGGTGATGGCCCGGTCGCCGTCAGTGAGGATGCGGCCAATGGCGTGGCCAGCCGGATCCTGGTCCGCGGCCTGGCTGCCGACGGTGGCATGGCTGCCGAGGATCGTACCTACCTCGCCCAACTGGTGGCCCAGCGTACCCGCCTGACCCAGGCCGAGGCCCAGTCGCGCGTCGAGCAGGTGTACGAAGAAGCGCGCCAGGACGCGGCGCAGGCCAAGCAAGCCGCCCAGGAAGCGGCCGATACCGCGGCCAAGGTTGCGGCCTGGACCGCCATCTGGACGTTCATTGCTCTGCTGTGCGGTGCGTTCTTCGCAAGCTTCGCCGCGTTGTTCGGCGGTCGCCTGCGTGACCGTGCCCGCTGGATCGAGGAAGACCCTCGTGCGCTGCACGCCTCGACCACTGTTGTCCGTTAATTCGAATTCACCACTGGAGGAAACCTCATGCGCTCGATTCTGCTCTGGATGCTTGGCGTACCAATCCCGGTGATCATTCTGATCGCGATTTTCATGCACTGATGAAGAAGGGCCGCTGATGCGGCCCTTCTTGCAACTGCAAGGCCGCAGGAGCGGCCTTGTGCCGCTTTACAGGAACTGCTCCGCATAGTGGCAGGCCACCTGCCGAGTCCCGACCTGCCTG
Source organism: Pseudomonas sp. FA117 (assembly GCF_057370475.1). NCBI lineage: Bacteria > Pseudomonadati > Pseudomonadota > Gammaproteobacteria > Pseudomonadales > Pseudomonadaceae > Pseudomonas > Pseudomonas sp. FA117. The sequence goes on along the minus strand of NZ_CM170675.1, from coordinate 4,792,635 downwards.
AATGCCGGAACCTCCTTGCCACAACGTTCCGTGGCATAGGGGCAGCGCTTGTGGAAAGCGCAGCCATCGGGCGGATTCAGCGGGTTGGGCAATTCGCCGGCGATGCGGATCTTCGGCTTGAGCGGATCCGGGTGGATCGCCGGGGTCGCCGAGAGCAGCGCCTGGGTGTACGGATGCAGGGGCTTTTCGTAGATATCCTCCTTCGGCCCCATTTCCGCCGGCCGGCCCAGGTACATCACCAGCACCTGGTCAGCCACATGGCGCACCACCGCGAGGTTGTGCGAGATGAACACGTAGGCGGTGTTGAACTCCTTCTGCAGGTCCATGAACAGGTTCAGCACCTGGGCCTGGATCGACACATCGAGCGCCGAGGTCGGTTCGTCCGCCACCAGCACCTTGGGCTGCAGCATCATCGCCCGGGCCAGGGCGATACGCTGACGCTGGCCGCCGGAGAACATGTGCGGGTAGCGTTGGTAATGCTCGGGCCGCAGGCCGACCTGCTGCATCATCTTCTGCACCTTGTCGCGCCGTTCGGCCTTGCTCAGCGAGGTGTTGATCAGCAAAGGCTCGGCCAGCTGGTCGCCGATCTTCTGCCGCGGATTGAGCGAGGCGTAGGGGCTCTGGAACACCATCTGCACATCGCGACGCAGCTGCTTGCGCTGGGCCCTGTCGGCGCCATTGACCTCGGTGCCGGCAATCTGCAGCGAGCCGGAGGATGGCTCTTCGATCAGGGTCAGGGCGCGGGCCAGGGTCGACTTGCCGCAGCCGGACTCGCCGACCACGGCCAGGGTCTTGCCGGCTTCCAGTTCGAACGACACGCCATTGAGCGCGCGTACCAGTGCATGGCCCTTGAACAGGCCGCGGGAGACTTCGTAGTGACGGGTCAGTTCACGGGCGGACAGAACGACGGTCATCACGCCACCTCCTGGTTCAACGGGTAGAAGCAACGCACCAGGCTGTGGGCCTGGGGATCGAGGGCCGGGCGTTGTGCCCGGCAGTTGTCGCGCACATAGGGGCAGCGTGGTGACAGCAGGCAGCCTTGCGGACGGTCATAGCGGCCAGGGACGATGCCCGGCAGCGTGGCCAGGCGTTCGGCACCGATGCTGTGCTCGGGGATCGCCGCCAACAGTGCCTCGCTGTAGGGGTGGGCGGGCACGTCGAACAGCTCCGGCACCTGGCCTACTTCCACCGCCTGCCCGGCGTACATCACGCACACCCGCCTGGCCGTTTCGGCGACCACGGCCAGGTCGTGGGTGATGAGGATGAGCGCCATGTTGCGCTCCTTCTGCAGGTTGACCAGCAGCTCCATGATCTGCGCCTGGATGGTCACGTCCAGCGCGGTGGTCGGTTCATCGGCGATCAGCAGCTTGGGCTCGCCGGCAATCGCCATGGCGATCGCAACACGCTGGCTCATGCCGCCGGAGAGCTGGTGCGGGTAGGCATCCAGGCGGCTTTCGGCTGCCGGGATCTCGACCTTCTTGAGCAGCTCCAGGGCGCGCTGGCGCGCCGCCTTGCCTTTCAGGCCCAGGTGCTGGCGCAGCACTTCCTCGATCTGGTAGCCCACGGTGTAGCTGGGGTTGAGTGCGGTCATCGGGTCCTGGAAGACCATGGCGATGTCCTTGCCCACCACCTTGCGCCGTTGACGGCCGCTGAGCTTGAGCATGTCGATGCCGTCGAAGGTGAGGCTGTCGGCGGTGATGCGCCCGGGGGCGTCGATCAGGCCCATCAGGGCCATCATGGTCACCGACTTGCCCGAGCCGGACTCGCCGACGATGGCGAGGATCTCGCCGGCTTGCACCGACAGGTCGAGGCCGTCCACCACGGGTACGGCATTGGCGTCGCCGAAGCGCACGTTCAGGTTGTTGATCTGCAACAGTGACATGGCGCTCTCCTCAGGCGGCGTTCTTGAGTTTCGGGTCCAGCGCATCGCGCAGGCCGTCGCCCATCAGGTTGATTGCCAGCACGCTGAGCAGGATCGTCAGGCCAGGCAGGCTCACCACCCACCAGGCACGCTCGATGTAGTCGCGGGCCGAGGCCAGCATGGTGCCCCACTCGGGGGTGGGTGGCTGGACGCCGAGGCCGAGGAAGCCCAGGGCGGCGGCGTCGAGGATCGCCGAGGAAAAACTCAGGGTGGCCTGCACGATCAGCGGCGCCATGCAGTTGGGCAGCACGGTGACGAACATCAGGCGCGGCAGGCTGGCACCGGCCAGGCGGGCGGCGGTGACGTAGTCGCGGTTCAGCTCGCCCATGACAGCAGCGCGGGTCAGGCGTACGTAGGAAGGCAGCGAGACCACGGCGATGGCGATCACCGTGTTGATCAGGCCAGGGCCGAGGATGGCGACGATGGCCACGGCCAGCAGCAGCGAGGGCAGGGCCAGCATCACGTCCATCAGGCGCATGATCGAAGGGCCGAGCAGGCGCGGGAAGAAGCCGGCGAACAGGCCCAGCAGGATGCCCGGGATCAGCGACATCACCACCGAGGACAGGCCGATCAGCAGCGACAGGCGCGCGCCCTGGATCAGCCGTGACAGCAGGTCGCGGCCCAGTTCGTCGGTGCCGAGAACGAATTGCCAGGTGCCGCCTTCGAGCCAGACCGGCGGGGTCAGCAGGAAGTCGCGGTACTGTTCGCTGGGGTTGTGCGGTGCGACCCAAGGGGCGAACAGCGCGCAGAACACGATCAGGCACATGAAGGCCAGGCCTGCCACTGCGCCCTTGTTGCGCGAGAAGGCCTGCCAGAACTCCTTGTACGGGGAGGGGTAGAGCTGGCTGTGGTCGGCGCTCGGGGCCTGGGTCACAGCGTTGGAAGTCGGGTTAGTCATGGCGGGGACCTCAGCGCTGATGACGGATGCGTGGGTTGGCCAGGCCGTAGAGGATATCCACGACGAAGTTGACCAGGATCACCAGGCAGGCGATCAACAGGATGCCGTTCTGGACCACGGGGTAGTCACGGGCGCCAATGGCTTCGATCAGCCACTTGCCGATGCCCGGCCAGGAGAAGATGGTTTCGGTGAGCACAGCACCGGCCAGCAACGTGCCGACCTGCAGGCCGAACACCGTCAGCACCGGGATCAGCGCATTGCGCAGGCCGTGCACGAAGACCACGCGGGCGGGCGACAGCCCCTTGGCGCGTGCGGTGCGGATGTAGTCTTCACGCAGCACTTCGAGCATCGAGGAGCGGGTCATGCGCGCGATCACTGCCAGCGGAATGGTGCCGAGCACGATGGTCGGCAGGATCAGGTGCATGAGCGCGTCCACGAACGAGCCCTCGTCGCCCACCAGCAAGGTGTCGATCAGCATGAAGCCGGTCACCGGCTCGACGTCGTACAGTGGGTCGATACGCCCGGACACGGGCGTCCAGCCCATGCTCACCGACGAGAACATGATCAGGATCAGGCCCCACCAGAAGATCGGCATGGAGTAGCCGGTGAGGGAGATGCCCATGACCCCGTGGTCGAACAGCGACCCGCGCTTGAGTGCGGCGATCACCCCGGCCAGCAGGCCGACCACGCCGGCGAAGATCAGGGCGCAGAACGCCAGCTCCAGCGTCGCCGGGAACAGCGTGGTGAACTCGCTCCAGACGCTTTCGCGCGAGCGCAGCGACTCGCCCAGGTCTCCGTGGGCAAGCTTGCCGATGTAGTCCAGGTACTGGGCCGGCAGGGGTTTGTTCAGGCCCAGGCGTTCCATGGCCTGGGCGTGCATTTCAGGGTCGACCCTGCGCTCGCCCATCATCACTTCCACCGGGTCGCCGGGGATCAGGCGTATGAGCGCGAAGGTCAGCAGGGTGATCCCGAAAAAGGTCGGGATCAGCAGGCCCAGGCGCCGGGCAATAAAACTCAACATCGTCGGAGGTACCTCATCGGCCGGTCAAGGCAGCCGCCGACCCTTGCAGCGGCCGGCGGTCATGTTTTTCTTCTACTTCACCTTGGTGGTGGCGAAGTTGTTATTGGTCAGAGGGTTGATGACATAGCCCTCTACGTTGTCGCGCATGGCCGTGAACATCTTCGGGTGGGCCATGCTGATCCACGGTTGATCCTCATCGTACACCGCCAGCGCCTCGCTATAGAGCTTGGCGCGCTCATCATTGTCGATGATCTCGCGGGCACGGGTGATCAGGTCCTGGAACTTGGGGTTGCACCAGCGTGCATAGTTCTCGCCGGTCTTGGCGGCTTCGCAACTGAGCAGCGGGCTGAGGAAGTTGTCCGGATCGCCGTTGTCGCCGGCCCAGCCGGTGGAGACCAGGTCGGCCTCGCCCTTCTTGGCGCGGCGCAGCATCTCGGCCCACTCCATCACGCGGATGTCGAGCTTGAGGCCAATTTTGGCAAGGTCGGCCTGCAGCATCTCGGCCGAGAGGCGCGGGTTGGGGTTGGTCGGGCCGCCGCCGTTGCGGGTGAACAGGGTAATCACGGTGCCCTCGGGCACGCCGGCCTGCTTGAGCAGGGCGCGGGCATTGTCGAGGTCGCGCGGTGGGTTCTTGTTGGCGGTGTTGTAGCCGATCATGGTCGGCGGGTAGGGGTTGACCCCGACCAGCGCGTTGCCCTTGCCGAACAGCTGGTCGACATGGGTCTGGCGGTCGAAGGCGATGTTGATGGCCTTGCGCACGCGCACGTCGCTCAGGTACTTGTGCTCGGTGTTCATGGCGATGTAGCCGGTCACCAGGGCCTCGATCTCGGCGACCTTGAGCTTGGGATCGGTCTTGATCGCCGGGACGTCGTCGGGTTTGGGGTACAGGGCGATCTGGCATTCGTTGGCCCGCAGTTTCTGCAGGCGCACGTTGTTGTCGGTGGCGATGGCGAACACCAGCGTCTCGCTGGGTGGCTTGCCGCGGAAGTAGTCGGGGTTGGCCTTGAAGCGGACCTGGGCGTCCTTGTTGTAGCGCTGGAACACGAACGGGCCGGTGCCGATCGGCTTGCTGTTGAGCTCGCCGGTCTTGCCGGCCTTGAGCAACTGGTCGCCGTACTCGGCGGAGTAGATCGAGGTGAAGGCCATGGCCAGGTCACGCAGGAACGGCGCTTCGGGGCGGGTCAGGGTGATCACCACGGTGTGGTCGTCGGTCTTGCTCACCGACTTGAGCAGTTGCCCGAAGGCCATGCTCTCGAAATAGGGGTAGCCGACGCTGGTCTTGTCGTGCCACGGGTGCTTGGCATCGAACTGGCGGTTCAGGCTCCACAGCACGTCGTCGGCATTGAAGTCGCGGGTGGGGGTGAAGTAGTCGGTGGTGTGGAACTTCACACCCTGGCGCAGGTGGAAGGTGTAGGTCAGGCCGTCGGCGCTGATGTCCCAGCTATCGGCAAGCGCCGGCTCGATATCGGTGGTGCCGGGCTTGAAGTCGACCAGGCGGTTGAACACGGTTTCGGCCGAGGCATCGGCAGTCACGGCGGTGGTGTACTGGACGATGTCGAAGCCTTCGGGGCTGGCTTCGGTGCACACCACCAGCGGCTTGGCGGCCAGGTTGCCGGCGGCGCCGAGGATGATCGCTGCCAGGGCAGCGCGTAGCGGTAGCGATTTCATGGAACCTCCCTGCGAATGACTCCAGCGTAGACGCCACGACCCGGATCGCCCGGGCCGCGGCGTTGGCGGTCAGAGAATGTTGAACGGAATGGTGGTCACGATACGCAGTTCGTCCAGGCTGCCGTCGGCCTGGGCCTTGCTGGCACGGTGGGCGGTGTAGGTGGCGCGGATGCTGGTATCCTTCAGCGGGCCGCTCTGCACCGCGTAGGTGGTGCCGATGCCCCACTCGTAGTGGGTCTCGCCGTCCATGCCGCGCACGTCGTAGGCGGTGCCACGGTAGTGAGTGCCGTCGATGCCCCAGCCGCGTGCGTTGTACAGGTTGAACTTCAGGCCCGGCACGCCGTATTGCGCCATGTTCAGCACATAGGCGATCTGCAGCGATTTTTCGTTCGGGCCGTTGAAGTCCGAGAGCAGGGAGTTGGCCAGGTAGATACCGTTGGTTTCGTGCAGGTAGTCGAAGTACTCGTTGCCGTTGACCTGCTGCCAGGAGGCGGTGAGCGTGTGCGCCTGGTGGGTGAGGCCGAACGACAGGCTGTAGGTGTCGTTGTCGATGTCGCCCATCTTCTTGCTGCCGGCATCGACCGTCTTGTAGTAGTTCAGGCCGGTGGTCAGGCTCAGCACGGCGCTGTCGCCCAGCACGTGGTTGGCGCCGAAGTAGTACTGGTTCCAGAAGTCGTCGACCTTGGTCGCGTACAGGCTGGTGGTCAGGCTCTTGAACGGCTGGTAGTTGATGCCAGCGGTGCTGGCGCGGTCGGTTTCCACGCCGGTGTTGCTGTATTCGGTGCGGAACTTGCTCAGGCTCTGCTCGGTACGCGGCGATACCCGATCGAAGGTGCCGATGTCGAACGACAGGTTGTCGAACTCGGCGCTGTGCAACGCCACACCCTGGAAGCTCGAGGGCAGGGCGCGGTTGCCGATGTAGGCGATCATCGGCGTGTCCAGCGACTGGCGGCCGACGGTGAGGGTGGTGTTGGAAATGCGCGCCTTGACGTTGGCAAGGCCGGCCTTGCTCCACTGCCCGACAGGATCGCCATCACTGTGGGTCAGGGTCCGGTTGTTCGGCCCGGCGATGGCGGCACGGCCACGCTCCAGGGCGATGGCGTTGTAGGCGGCGAGTTCGGTGGCGAAACCCACGGTACCCTGGGTGAAGCCGGAGCTGTAGTTGAGGATGGTGCCCTGCACCCAGTTGTCACGGCTGTGGGTGTCATGGCGGGTACCATCGCTCTTGTAGTACTTCCACAACGGCGCGCGGGTGGCGCGTTCGCGGGCGTACCAGTTGCGGGTACTGCCGCCCAGGCTCTGGCCCTCGAAGAAGCCGGTGGCGTCGGCCTGCTCGCTGCCTGACTTGAGGCTCAGCGGGTAGAAGTCCTGGCTGACGGGTTCGGCCTGGGCGGCGGCGCAGAAGGCGCCGATCGACAGGGCCAGCGCGGTTTTGGTGGTTCGTTTCAAGGTTAGGCTCCCTTTCTATTCTTATATCTTTGGCCTGGTCTTGTGGGCCGGGCTTGGTTCGGTGACGCGTTGCTGCATCCGGTTGCACCGGGATGGCCGGTGCAGGTTCGGGGTGCTCGGGGACGGGGGCGAACGCTTGCGCGCCCCTGCTGCCGTCTGACGGGGGCGGGTTCAGGTCAATCCACGCTGACACCGGAGAAGACGTTGCGTCCGAAGGGGCTGACCTTGAAGTCCTGCACGCTGAGGCTCAGGGGCTGGTTGACCGTCGAGTGCGCCACCGGCGTGATCGGGACCTGCTGCTTGAGGCGTTGCTGGGCTTGTCGATAGAGGGTCGTGCGCTGTTCGCGGCCGGTGATCTGCTTGGCCTTTTTCACCAGGGTGTCGTACTGCGGGTCGCACCACAGCGAGTAGTTGTTGCTGCCGATGGCATCGCAGCTGAACAGGGTGCCGAGCCAGTTGTCCGGATCACCGTTGTCGCCGGTCCAGCCGATCAGGGCGATGTCATGCTCGCCACTTTTCATGCGCTTGAGGTACTCGCCCCATTCATAGCTGACGATGCGCACCTTGAAACCGAGCTTGCTCCAGTCGGCCTGGAGCATTTCGGCCATCAACTTGGCGTTGGGGTTGTAGGGGCGCTGGACGGGCATGGCCCACAGCGTGATTTCGGTGCCTGGCTTGACCCCGGCCTGCTCGAGCAGTTGCCTGGCTCTCTCCGGGTCGAAAGGCGCGTCCTGGATCGATTCATCGTAGGACCACTGGGTCGGCGGCATGGCGTTGACCGCCAGCTGGCCCGCATCCTGGTACACCGCCTGGATGATCGCCTGCTTGTTCACGGCCATGTCCATCGCCTGGCGCACCTCGAGGCGGTCGAAGGGCGGATGCTGGGTGTTGTAGGCGATGTAGCCGAGGTTGAAACCGGCCTTGGTCATCACCTGCAGTTTCTTGTCCTGCTTCAGTGCCGGCAGGTCGGCAGGACGTGGGTGCAGGGTGACCTGGCATTCATTTCGGCGCAGTTTCTGGATGCGCACCGAGGGATCGGTGTTGATCGAGAACACCAGGTTGTCGATCTTCACCCTGTCTGGCGCCCAGTAGTCCTTGTTGCCCTTGAAGCGGATCTGCGAGTCCTTCTGGTAGCGCTGGAACACGAACGGGCCGGTGCCGATCGGCTTCTGGTTGATGTCGCTGGGCTTGCCGGTCGCCAGCAGGTGCTCGGCATACTCGGCGGAAAGGATGGAGGCGAAGGCCATGGCGATGTTCTGGATGAACGCGGCATCGACGCTGTTCAAGGTGAACTGGACGGTGAGCGGGTCGATCTTCTCGACCTTGGCGATGTTCTTGTCCAGGCCCATGCTGACGAAGTAGGGGAACTCGGTGGGGTAGGCCTTGCGGAACGGCTGGTCCTTGTCGAGCATGCGGTTGAAGGTGAACAGCACGTCGTCGGCATTGAAGTCGCGGCTGGGCTTGAACGCCTTGTTGCCGTGGAACTTCACACCGGGGCGCAGGTGAAAGGTGTAGCGCAGTCCGTCTTCGGAGGCCTTCCAGTCGGTGGCGAGGCCTGGCTGCACTGCGGTGCCACCGCGTTCGAACTCCACCAGGCGGTTGTAGATGGGCTCGGCGGCATCGTTGTCGGTAGCCGAGGTGTACTGGGCGGTATCGAAGCCGGCGGGGCTGCCCTCGGAGCAGAACACCAGGTTGTTGGCCTGGGCGGTGATGGCCTGGCTGAGCAGGCCCAGACCCAGCAGTGTGCCGAGCAGTGTGGTATGGCGCATGGCGATCCCTTCCTCATCCGTATGCTGCGACGTGCTGAAACACGGCAACAGAAGCCCGTTCCTGACGATAGCGGCGTCAGGAAGGGCAAGACAGGTGGTGAATAAGTCTATGGTTGTGGGAAACGTCGCAGGATCGCCAAGAAACTTCGGCTGCCTGCCGACACCCCGCCAGCCCTGTCCGGGGACAGGGCGGCAAAGGGGGTTATTTCTCCACGCTCACGCCATAGAAGGAGTTCAGGCCGAACGGGCTGATCTTGAAATCCTTCACCTTGGCGCTCATCGGCTGGTAGACCGTGGAGTGGGCGATGGGGGTCATCGGCACCTGCTCCTTGATGATGTGCTGCGCCTGCTTGTACAGCTCGGTACGCTTGGCCTGGTCGGAGGTGGCCTTGGCCTGCTTGATGATGTCGTCGTACGGCTTGTAGCACCACTTGGAGAAGTTGTTGCCTTCCAGCGCGTCGCAACCGAACAGGGTGCCGAGCCAGTTGTCCGGGTCACCGTTGTCGCCGCTCCAGCCAATCAGCATGGCGCCGTTCTCGCCACCCTTGGAACGCTTGATGTACTCGCCCCATTCGTAGCTGACGATCTTGGCCTTGATGCCGATCTTCGACCAGTCCGACTGCAGCATCTCGGCCATCAGCTTGGCGTTGGGGTTGTACGGACGTTGCACCGGCATGGCCCACAGGGTGATCTCGGTGCCTTCCTTGATGCCGGCCTCCTTGAGTAACTGCTTGGCCTTCTCCGGATCGTACTTGGCGTCCTTGATGGTGGTGTCGTAGGACCACTGGGTCGGTGGCATGGCGTTGACCGCCAGCTGGCCGGCGCCCTGGTACACCGAGTCGATGATCTGCTGCTTGTTCACCGCCATGTCCAGTGCCTGGCGCACCTTCAGCTGGGCCATGGGGTTGGGCTCGTTGCTGCCCTTGATCTTGTCCATCACGTTGTAGGCGATGTAGCCGAGGTTGAAGCCGGCCTGGTCAGGCATCTGCAGCTTCTTGTCCTGCTTCAGCGGCTCGATGTCGGCCGGGCGGGGGAAAAGGGTGACCTGGCACTCGTCCCGCTTGAGCTTCTGCATGCGCACCGAGGCGTCGGTGCTGATGGCGAAGACCAGGTTGTCGATCTTCACGTCGTCCGGTTTCCAGTAGTCCTTGTTGCCCTTGTAGCGGATCAAGGCGTCCTTCTGGTACCTGTTGAACACGAACGGGCCGGTGCCGATCGGCTTCTGGTTGATGTCGGCGGCCTTGCCCTGCTTGAGCAACTGGTCGGCGTACTCGGCCGACTGGATCGAGGCGAAGCTCATTGCCAGGTTCTGGATGAACGCGGCGTCCACTTCGTTGAGGGTGAACCTGACGGTGTGATCGTCGAGCTTCTCGAGCTTGGCGATGTTCTTGTCCATGCCCATGTCGGTGAAGTACGGGAATTCGGTGGGGTACGCCTTGCGGAACGGCATGTCCTTGTCGAGCATGCGGTTGAAGGTGAACAGCACGTCGTCGGCGTTGAACTCGCGTGATGGCTTGAAGTAGTCGGTGGTGTGGAACTTGACCCCTTCACGCAGGTGGAAGGTGTAGGTCTTGCCGTCGTCGGAAACGTCCCATTTGGTGGCCAGGCCGGGGACGACAGCGGTGCCGCCACGTTCGAACTGGGTCAGGCGGTTGAAGATCGTCTCGGCCGAGGCGTCGAAGTCGGTTCCGGTGGTGTATTGGCCCGGGTCGAAACCGGCGGGGCTGCCTTCGGAGCAGAACACCAGGTTGGACGCGGCGAGGGCCGATGGAGCGCCAGCCAGCAGGCCTGCGCCTACCAGGAACGGAATGACTGCGTGTTTGAGCATGGTGGCCTCATTGTTGTCATTTTTTGATTTGAGGTGGCCTCGTGAGCCGACCTGCGGATACTTATGCAGGGGGTGTACCCATTGCAACACTCAACAGGATAGTCGGCGCCAGAAATGTGGCACGGTCGTACATGGATGTCGCATTCCTGTAAATTTTGCGTAAGTTGAACGTTTGCGCAAGATAAATGCTGGCATTTTGCGACATGTTTCGAAGGGATAAGGTATGTAAGTTGCACCTGAATGGTGCGTAGGAAGTTTCGGATCAACAGTCGTTTGAAGGTTTTCACCGCCGTCATTGCGACCAGGGCGGTGACAGGAGTGGGGCCATCATGGCGATGGCCCCGATCGCTCAGGCGAGCCTGGTGCGGATCACTGCATCTGCACTTCGATCAGGCCGTCGGCGTTCATGTTGACTTCGCTGGTGCCGGCCTCGATGTCCGGCGACACCGACTCGTCCGCAGCCATGGCTTTCATCGCCATTGGTGCGCCGCGCATGTACGGGCGTGGGTAGCCGCTGCTGTTGAGGTTCAGGTTGACCACCTTGTAGCCCTTGCCGCCGAGTGCCTCGGTGGCCAGTTGGGCGCGTGCCTTGAAGGCGTTGACCGCATCCTTGAGCAGCTCGTCTTCGCTGGCCTTGCGGGTGGCGGGGGCGATGGAGAAGTCCATGCCGCCCATCTTCAGGTCTTGCAGCAGCTCGCCGGTGAGCTTGGACAGGGCCGGGAAGTCGGCGCTTTCCAGGCGCAGCTCGGCGCGCTCGCGCCAGCCGGTGATCTTCTGGCCCTTGGTGTCATAGACCGGATAGCTGTTGCGGCTGCCCTGGCTGATCTTCACTTCCTTGACGCCGCGGGCCTGCTGGACCGCCTTGTTCATGGTCTCGGTGATCTGCTTGGCGAGTTTGCCCGGGTCGGTGTTCTGCGCTTCGCTGTAGAGGGTGACGACCATCAGGTCGCGGGCCACTTCCTTGCTGACCTCGGCGCGCAGCGAGACCTGGTTGTAGCGTGGCTCGTCGGCGGCCAGGGCCGGCAGGCTGGCGAGCATGCCACAGGACAGGGCGAACGCGGCGCTGCGACGGGAAATGTGCATGTATGACTCCTTCAGATAGAAAGCGTGGGGATGACGTCCATTCCACGCATGGCCAATCAGACCGGAAACAGTGTAGTGGGTTCAACAATGCCATCATGACTTTGTGACGGAGTGTGGCGCTTTGCCGCATTGCTGCAGCGCGGCGTCCGGCTTCGGTATACTCCAGCCGATTGTCCTGGAGCACTCATCAGGAGAGCTCATGCTCGCCCCCGCACATCCGATGTCCGCCACCCGCCAGAACCTCTGGCGCCTGACCATCATCCGCATCCTGGTCCTGGCCGCCCAGGCCGGCTCCGTGGGCGTGGCCTACTGGACCGAACTGCTGCCGTTGCCATGGCTGTCGCTGGCTGCGACCCTGGCCCTGTCGTCGCTGCTGTGCGCCTTCACCGCCTTGCGCCTGCGCCTGACCCTGCCGGTCACGGAGATGGAATACGCCCTGCAGCTGGCCTGCGACCTGCTGATCCACAGCGCCCTGCTGTATTACTCGGGGGGCTCGACCAACCCCTTCGTTTCCTACTATCTGGTGCCGCTGGCAATTGCCGCGGTAACCCTGCCGTGGATCTACTCGCTGGTGCTCTCGGGCATTGCGCTGGCGGCCTACAGCCTGCTGCTGGTGCAGTTCTACCCGCTGGAGACGCTGCCACTGGCACGCGACACCATGCAGGTCTACGGCATGTGGCTGAGCATCGCCCTGGCCGCAGCGGTCATCACCTTCTTCGCCGCGCGCATGGCCGAAGAGCTGCGCCGCCAGGAGCAACTGCGCGCCGAGCGGCGCGAAGACAGCCTGCGTGACGAACAGCTGCTGGCCGTGGCCACCCAGGCTGCCGGCGCCGCCCACGAACTGGGCACGCCCCTGGCGACCATGAGCGTGTTGATCAATGAAATGCGCCAGGATCACACCGACCCGCAACTGCAAGAAGACCTCGCGGTGCTGCAGGATCAGGTCAAGCTGTGCAAGCAGACCTTGCAGCAACTGGTGCGCGCCGCCGAAGCCAACCGCCGGATGAATGTGCAGGAGCAGGAGGTCACCGCCTGGCTCGACGAGGCGCTCAACCGCTGGCACCTGATGCGTCCGGAGGCCAGCTACCGCTTCCAGCGCCTGCGCGACGGCGAGGTGCCGCGGCTGATTCCGCCGCCCGACCTGACCCAGGCGCTGCTGAACCTGCTGAACAACGCTGCAGATGCCTGCCCGGACGACCTGGAAGTGCGCCTGGACTGGGACGCCCAGGATATCCTGATCAGCATCCGCGACCACGGCGCCGGCGTGCCGGTGGCCATCGCCGAGGCGATCGGCAAACCTTTCTTTACCACCAAGGGCAAAGGCTTCGGCCTGGGCCTGTTCCTGAGCAAGGCCAGCGTGACCCGCGCGGGGGGCTCGGTGAAACTCTATAGTCATGAAGAGGGCGGCACCCTGACCGAGCTGCGCCTGCCCCATGGCAAGCGAGGAGATGAACGATGAGCGATGACAACCAGATCGAAGGCGAAGAGCTGCCGCACCTGCTGCTGGTGGACGACGATGCCACCTTTACCCGGGTGATGGCCCGCGCCATGAGCCGTCGTGGCTTTCGCGTGAGCACCGCCTCGAGTGCCGAGGAAGGGCTGATCCTGGCCCAGCAGGACCTGCCGGACTACGCCACCCTCGACCTGAAGATGGAAGGTGACTCCGGCCTGGTGCTGCTGCCCAAGCTGCTGGAAATGGACCCGGAGATGCGCGTGCTGATCCTCACCGGTTACTCGAGCATCGCCACTGCGGTGGAGGCGATCAAGCGCGGTGCCTGCAACTACCTGTGCAAGCCGGCCGACGCCGACGATGTGCTGGCGGCGCTGTTGTCCGAACATGCCGACCTGGACACCCTGGTGCCGGAGAACCCGATGTCGGTCGACCGCCTGCAGTGGGAGCACATCCAGCGCGTTTTGACCGAGCACGAGGGCAATATCTCGGCCACGGCACGAGCGCTGGGCATGCACCGGCGTACCTTGCAGCGCAAGCTGCAGAAGCGCCCTGTGCGGCGCTGATCGGGCGGTAGACGCAGGCGTCTGTTTCGCGGGCAAGCCCGCTCCCGTGGGAGCGGGCTTGCCCGCGAAACAGACGCTGCGAAACTCAGCTCTCGATCAGCGTCCTGTCCATCCGCACCGCCAGCACACCTTCACCTGGCCCGACCGCGAACGCCACCTCGCCATCGCGCTTCACCTGTGCCCGCCCGATCACTTGCCCGTCGCGCAGCAACTCCAGCGGCATCCCCTGCAGCGACTGGCCCGAAGCCAGCTCCAGTTTGATCCTGATGTTCATCGGTGACCTCCTTGTCACGCGTTACGGTCGATGTAGGTGGTGGCTTGCCCGTCGAGGCGGGCGATCAGCTCGGGTGAACCATCGCGGAACTGGCGGAACAGATTGCGCCCGCGCGCCTGCCCATCGAGTGGCAGTTGCAGGGTCGGGTGGAACTGTTCAACCAGCTCGGCATAGGGGCTCCACGGGCCGATGTAGGATTCGTTGAGGCCATCGTCGATACTGAAGGCATAGCGCACCGCATTGCCCCGGCGCCAGTTCAGGCCGTCGGGCTCACGGCGCTGCCAGCCGCCGGCGACGATGGCCGGCGAGGTTGACGGCGCATCGATGAAGCCGGTCGGGCGGTTGGGCTTGTAGTCCTTGAGCAGCAGGTAAGTGCTCCAGCCCCACCAGTCGCCGGTGTACTGGCGGTCGTTGAGGTCGGCCACGTTCTTGCGTCGCACGACCGTGGCGCCTTGCTGGCGGTAGAGCGCAGCGAAGTTGCCGGCTACCAGGTCCTGTTCGGCAGCACGCAGGTCCGGGGCCAGGCGCAGGGCGCCGTACTGCTCCGGTGGAGTGATCCGGCCCTCGGCGAAGGCCAGGAACACCTCGTCGGCCGAACGCTGTACCGCACGGGTCACCTGCCGTCGGTTGGCCACGTCGACGCTGTCGAAATAGCGCTTGTCGCCGTAGGCCCGCCACTGCTCGCCTTCGGCGTTGCGCACTCGCAGCCCGTACTGGCTGTCTTCGTCGTGCATGAAGCGCGACACCAGCGAGCCGATGTCGCTCGGCGTGACGGTGTCGGCCAGGGCCTTGCGTGGCACGCGCAGGTGGCCGGCGGAAAACAGGTCGGTGAGGAAGTGGTCGGCGAAGGCGTTCATGGCGTAGGCCAACTGCAATGCGCTTTCAGCCCCGCTGTCGCGGGCACGCAAGGCCTGTTGCAGCGCCGCGCCATGACCGGCCTGGTAGGCCAGCACGGCCGATTGGCCGAAGTGATCCCAGTTGCTCGCGGCCAGTTTCAGGTAGCGGCCCAGTGGCAGCAGGTCGGAGATTGCGCTGCCACCGCCGGTGATGCGATTCCAGCGCGCCGACAGTCTGTCGCCCAGAGCGTCATAGGCTTCATGGGGCTGGCGACCGTCCTTGATGGCGCGATTGGCCACTGCGATCTCCTCCTGCATGACCGCCAGGATTTCCTGCGCTTCGGCGCGCGAGGCGGGCAGGCGGGCCAGCGAGTCGAAGGCCTGGAGAAAGCGCTCCAGGCGGGCCGCAGGTGTCGCGCCGTCGGCGATGGGGCGTTCGGCAACGCCGTAGAAGTCGCCCCCCAGGGCAACGACCTGGCCGTAGGTCAGGCTCAGGCCGTTGGGTAGCGGCAGGGGCGCCTGATGGGCGATGACTTGCGGTTGGCCAACCGCGAAGCCGAGCATGACGTTATCGCCGATGGCTGTGTGTTCCGCGCCTTCGAAACGCAGCTCGGGGCCGCCGGGCTCTGGCGTTTCGAGCGGTGGCAGGCGATGGTACTTGACGGTGTGATGACCGTGCATGACCAGGGTCAGATGGCTGTGTTCGTCGCTCAGGGTGACGCCCTCGGGGTCGAACAGCTGGTCGAGGTCCGCGACCACCAGAGTGGCCTGGCCCGTTGTGGGCAGTGATTGTGCTTCTGACATTTCTTGCTCCGTGCGATGTCTGAAAATTCCTATTTAACTGTATGCATGTACAGTATTTCAGATATTAGAGCGGAATTTTCCTACGTCAAGATCTGTTTGTAGGCAGATCCTGCCGCCAAGGCGGACGCAATCAGCCAGCACTGACGTATGATTAGCCCCCTAACGGCAACCCCTTTCAGGATCGCGCGCAATGCTCGCCCTTCTCATCCAGACGCTGAACATCACGGCCCCGGTTTTCGCCATGCTGTTCATGGGCGTGCTGCTCAAGCGCATCCGGCTGATCGACGACAACTTCATCAAGGTCGCCTCGTCGCTGGTGTTCAACGCCTGCATGCCGGCGCTGCTGTTCCTGGGGATCTACCACGCTGATCTATCGACTGCGATCAAGCCGGGGGTCATTCTCTACTTCATCCTCGCCACCCTGGTGGGCTTCGCCTTGTCGTGGGGCCTGGCGATCTGGCGCAGCCCGCCGGCGGATCGCGGCATCTACACCCAGGGCGCGTTTCGCGGCAACAACGGGGTGATCGGCCTGGCGCTGGCGGCCAGCCTGTACGGCGACTACGGAATTTCCCTGGGCGCGGTGCTCGCCGGGCTGGTGATCCTGATGTACAACTCGCTGTCTTCGGTGGTGCTGGCGGTGTACAGCCCGAGCCTGAAGTCCGATCCGTGGAGCATCTGCAAGAGCATCTTCAGCAACCCGCTGATCATCAGCGTGCTGGCGGCCACGCCCATGGCCTACGGGCAGGTACCGCTGCCGAACTGGCTGCTGACCTCCGGCGACTATCTGGCGCAGATGACCCTGCCGCTGGCGCTGATCTGCATCGGCGGCACCCTGTCGCTGGCGGCCCTGCGCGACAGCGGCAAGCTGGCCATCGATGCCAGCCTGGTGAAGATGGTCTGGCTGCCGCTGCTGGGCACACTGGGCGCCTGGCTGTGCGGTTTTCGCGGCGCCGAACTGGGCATCCTGTTTCTCTACATCGGCAGCCCGACCGCGGCTGCCAGCTATGTCATGGCCCGTGCGGCCAATGGCAATCACGAACTCGCCGCGTCTATCATCGTCATCACGACGCTAATGGCGGCGATCACCACCAATATCGGCATTTTCATCTTGCAATGGGGCGGATGGATCTAGATGCTGGCCGCACAATACCAACAACACTGCCTCCTGAAATAAAGGACACTTCATGCAAGACCAGAGCACGCCCGAGGGGTTGCAACGCGGGCTGAAGAATCGCCATATCCAGTTGATCGCGCTGGGTGGCGCCATCGGTACAGGCCTGTTCCTGGGTATCGCCCAGACCATCCAGCTGGCCGGTCCGTCGGTGCTGCTGGGCTACGCCATCGCCGGCCTGATGGCCTTCCTGATCATGCGCCAGCTGGGTGAGATGGTGGTCGAGGAGCCGGTCGCCGGCAGCTTCAGCCACTTCGCCCACCAGTACTGGAGCGAATTCGCCGGCTTCGTCTCGGGCTGGAACTACTGGGTGGTCTACGTATTGGTGGGCATGGCCGAACTCACCGCCGTGGGCATCTACGTCCAGTACTGGTGGCCGGAGTTTCCGACCTGGGCCACGGCGGCGATCTTCTTCGTGGTGATCAACGCCATCAACCTGACCCAGGTGAAGGTCTACGGCGAGATGGAGTTCTGGTTCGCCCTGGTCAAGGTGGTGGCGATCGTCAGCATGATCGGCTTCGGCGCCTGGCTGCTGACCAGCGGTCACGGTGGCCCGGATGCCAGTGTCGCCAACCTGTGGCAATACGGCGGCTTCTTCCCCAACGGCGTCACCGGGCTGATCATGGCCCTGGCGGTGATCATGTTCTCCTTTGGCGGCCTGGAACTGGTGGGCATCACCGCGGCCGAGGCAGACAACCCGCGCCAGAGCATCCCCAAGGCCACCAACCAGGTGGTGTACCGCATCCTGATCTTCTACATCGGCGCGCTGGCGGTGCTGCTGGCGCTGTATCCCTGGCAGAAAGTGGTGCAGGGCGGCAGCCCGTTCGTGATGATCTTCCACGAACTGGACAGCGATGTGGTCGCGACCGTGCTCAACATCGTGGTGCTGACGGCTGCGCTGTCGGTCTACAACAGCTGCGTGTACGCCAACAGCCGCATGCTGTTCGGCCTGGCCAGCCAGGGTGATGCACCGCGCCAGTTGCTCAAGGTCAGCCGCAGCGGTGTGCCCCTGGTTGCACTGGGTGTGTCGGCGCTGGCAACCGGGCTGTGCGTGGTGATCAACTACCTGATGCCGGGTGAGGCTTTCGGCCTGTTGATGGCCCTGGCGGTGTCGGCGCTGGTGATCAACTGGGCGAGCATCAGCATCACCCACCTGAAGTTCCGCAAGGCCAAGCTGGCGGCGGGCATCACACCGTTCTACCGCAGTTGGGGGCACCCGCTGACCAACTACCTGTGCCTGGCCTTCATTGCGCTGATCCTGGTGGTGATGTACCTGACCCCGCCGGTACGCATCTCGGTCATGCTGATTCCGTTGTGGATCGCAGCGCTGTGGGTGGCGTTCAAGATGAAGAAGGCGCGTCAGGCCAAGGGCTGAACATCCGCTGATGCGTCGCTCTTTTCGCGGGTAAACCCGCTCCCACAGGGACCGCGCTGAGGTTGGACACAGCGGTGTGCCTGTGGGAACGGGTTTACCCGCGAAGAGGCCGCTGCGACCTCAGGCCTGGTAACTGTCGATCACTTCCTGTGCCGCGCGGAACGCATCGATCGCCGCCGGCACCCCTGCGTACACTGCGCAATGCAGCAACGCCTCGCGAATCTCCTCCACCGTGCAGCCGTTGTTCAGCGCCCCGCGCACGTGGCCCTTGAGTTCCTGCGGGCACTTCAGGGCCGTCAGTGCGGCCAGGGTGATCAGGCTGCGGGTCTTGAGCGGCAGCCCTTCGCGGGACCAGGTGCTGCCCCAGGCATGTTCGTTGACGAAGTCCTGAAGCGGCTGGCTGAACTCGGTGGCGTTGCCCAGGGCACGGTCCACGAAGGCATCCCCCATCACCTGGCGACGAATCTGCTCGCCGGTCTTGCTGTCATCGCTCATTGCGTATTCCTCAGTGTTGGCGGCGCCAGGCGCGAACCGTGGTGTACAGCAGCACCACCGCCAGCACCGGCATGACGTAGAACAGCATCAGGCGCTCCAGGCGCCCGGCCAGCGGCATGCCGGTGGTGAAGGCCACCACGTGCAGGCCGTAGGCCAGGTACAGCGCCAGGAACACCAGACCTTCGGCCCGGGTGATCCGGTAGCCGGAATAGAACACCGGCAGGCTCAAGGCGGCGACCCCGAGCATGACCGGCAGGTCGAAATCCAGGGCGTTGGGCGAAATCGACAGGGGCTCGGGGGTGACCAGCGCAGTGAGCCCGAGCACCGCCAGCAGGTTGAACAGGTTGCTGCCGATCACAGTACCCACCGCGATCTCGCGCTCGCCGCGCAGGGCGGCGATCAGCGCGGCGGCCAGCTCCGGCAGCGAGGTACAGACGGCGACCACGGTCAGGCCGATGATCCGCTCGGACAGGCCAAGGTCGGTGGCCACTTCGACTGCGGCTTGCAGCAGCAGGTGGCCGGCCAGGCTGAGCAGCACCAGGCCGCACAGGGTCTGCAGCACCACGATGCTCCAGAAGCGCACGGGGCTGCTGTGCACGGTGGCCGGTGCCGGGTAGGTACGGGCATAGTGGCGCGACTGGTGCCACAGCATGTACAGATAGCCCAGCAACCCCGCCAGCAGCAGCCCGCCTTCCAGGCGTCCGAGCTCGCCGTTGGCCGCCAGCAGGTAGACCAGTGCACTGGCGACGATCATCAGGGGAATGTCCAGGCGCACCAGTTGCCGCGACACCCGCAGCGGGATGATCAGCGCGGCCAGGCCGAGGATCACCAGCACGTTGAAGATGTTGCTGCCGATGACGCTGCCGACCGCCACATCCGGCGCGCCCTGGTAGGCAGCCTGGAGGCTGACGGTCAGTTGCGGTGCGGTGCTGCCGAACGCCACCAGGCTCAGGCCGATGATCAGCGGTCGGACGTGCAGGCGCGTGGCCAGGCGCAGGGCGGCACGGATCAGTTGCTCGGCGCCAATGACCAGCAACACCAGGCCCAGGCCAAGTTGCAGGAGGCTGAAGGTGGGGAGGGTGGCCAGGTCGAAAATGGGAGGGCTCCAGTCAGGTCAGTCGCTCAGACCTTGTACCCGGACTCGCGCCGTTCCGCTACGGAGCATGCCGATTTTTTCTGCGGCGGCACGTGACAGGTCGATGAGCCGGCCACGGGTGTGCGGGCCGCGGTCGTTGATGCGGACCACCACGCTGCGCTGGTTGGACAGGTTGGTCACCAGCACCTGGCTGCCGAACGGCAGGTTGCGATGGGCGGCGGTGAGGCCATGTTGATTGAAGGCTTCGCCGCTGGCGGTGCGTTTGCCATGGTGGCGTGCGCCGTAATAGGAGGCCGTGCCGGTTTCGTCGTAGCCGCGCGGGTCGATGTCATGGCTGGCACAGCCGGCCAAGGCAGAGAAAAGAGCCAGGGCGGTGAGGTTTCTTTTTAGCAAGGCAGGTGCACTCCGGTGCTTCCTTTCGCGGGCAAGCCCGCTCCCACCGTTGACACGCCGCTTTACTGGCGGCGATATTCCTGTGGGAGCGGGCTTGCCCGCGAACGAGGGCGTTCAGGTCACCCTTCGAGCTTGGCCTTGAGCAATTGGTTCACCTGCCCCGGGTTGGCCTTGCCTTTGGAGGCTTTCATCGCCTGGCCGACGAAGAAGCCGAACATCTTGCCACGCTTGGCCTCATCGGCGGCGCGGTACTGTTCGACCTGCTCGGCGTTGGCCGCCAGCACTTCATCGAGCATCTTGTCGATCGCGCCGGTGTCGGTCACCTGCTTGAGGCCTTTGCTTTCGATGATGCTGTCGGCATCGCCTTCACCGGCGGCCATGGCTTCGAACACGGTCTTGGCGATCTTGCCGCTGATGGTGTTGTCGCGGATGCGCTGCAGCATGCCACCGAGCAGCTCGGCGCTGACCGGCGACTGGTCGATCTCGACCCCCAGCTTGTTCAGCAGGCTGCCCAGCTCGACCATGACCCAGTTGGCCGCCAGCTTGGCATCGCCGCCGATGCTGGCCACCTGCTCGAAGTAGTCGGCCTGCTCGCGGCTGCTGGCCAGCACGTTGGCGTCGTAGGCCGACAGGCCGTACTGGCTCTGGAAACGTTCGACCTTCTGCGTTGGCAGCTCGGGCAACGAGGCGCGCACGCTGTCGAGGAAGCCTTGCTCGATGACCACCGGCAGCAGGTCCGGATCGGGGAAGTAACGGTAGTCGTTGGCTTCCTCCTTGCTGCGCATGGAGCGGGTCTCGTCCTTGTTCGGGTCGTACAGGCGGGTTTCCTGAACAACCTTGCCGCCGTCCTCGATCAGGTCGATCTGGCGCTGGATCTCGCTGTTGATCGCCCGCTCGATGAAGCGGAACGAGTTGACGTTCTTGATCTCGCAGCGGGTGCCGAACTCGGCCTGGCCTTTCGGGCGGATCGAGACGTTGCAGTCGCACCGCAGAGAGCCTTCGGCCATGTTGCCGTCGCAGATGCCCAGGTAGCGCACCAGGGCGTGGATCGCCTTGACGTAGGCCACGGCTTCTTTTGCGCTGCGCATGTCCGGCTCGGAGACGATCTCCAGCAGCGGGGTGCCGGCGCGGTTCAGGTCGATACCGGTGGCACCGTTGAAGTCTTCGTGCAGGCTTTTGCCGGCATCTTCCTCAAGGTGCGCGCGGGTCACGCCGATGCGCTTGAGAGTGCCGTCTTCCAGGGCGATGTCCAGGTGGCCCTTGCCGACGATCGGCAGGTCCATCTGGCTGATCTGGTAGCCCTTGGGCAGGTCGGGGTAGAAGTAGTTCTTGCGCGCGAACACGTTGCGCGGCCCGATCTCGGCATCGATGGCCAGGCCGAACATGCAGGCCATGCGTACGGCCTCCTGGTTCAGCACCGGCAGTACGCCGGGCATGCCCAGGTCGACCAGGCTGGCCTGGGTGTTCGGCTCGGAGCCGAAGGTGGTGGCGCTGCCGGAGAAGATCTTCGACTGGGTGGCGAGCTGGGTATGAATCTCCAGCCCGATCACAACTTCCCATTGCATGTGTGAACTCCTCAGAAGCCGTTGGGGGCGCGGGTGTGCCAGTCGGTGACTTGCTGGTAACGGTGCGCGACGTTGAGCAGGCGGCCTTCCTGGAAGTACGGGGCCAGCAGTTGCACGCCCACCGGCAGGCCATCGACGAAGCCGGCCGGCATCGACAGGCCGGGCAGGCCCGCGAGGTTGGCGGTGATGGTGTAGACGTCCTCGAGGTAGGCGGCGACCGGGTCGGCGTTCTTCGAGCCGAGTTTCCAGGCCGGGTTCGGCGTGGTCGGGCCGAGGATGACGTCGACCTGTTCGAAGGCGGCCATGAAGTCGTTCTTGATCAGGCGGCGGATCTGCTGGGCCTTGACGTAGTAGGCGTCATAGTAGCCGGCGGACAGGGCGTAGGTGCCGACCATGATCCGGCGCTGGACTTCGCTGCCGAAGCCTTCGCCGCGCGAGCGCTTGTACAGGTCGGTGAGGTCTTTCGGGTTGTCGCAGCGATGGCCGAAGCGCACGCCGTCGAAACGCGAGAGGTTGGAGGAGGCTTCGGCCGGGGCGATCACGTAGTACGCCGGGATGGCGTGCTGCATGTTCGGCAGGCTGATTTCCCTGACCACCGCACCGAGCTTTTCCAGCTCCTTGACGCTGGCCTGGACCAGCTCGGCGATGCGCGGGTCGAGGCCGGCGCCGAAATATTCCTTCGGCAGGCCGATGCGCAGGCCCTGCAGCGAACCGTTGAGGCTGGCGCTGTAGTCAGGGACCGGTTCGTCGACGCTGGTCGAGTCCTTGCTGTCGAAGCCGGCCATGCCTTGCAGCAGCAGGGCGCAGTCTTCGGCGGTGCGGGCCATCGGGCCGCCCTGGTCGAGGCTCGAGGCGTAGGCGATCATGCCCCAGCGCGAGACACGGCCGTAGGTGGGCTTGAGGCCGGTGAGGTTGGTCAGCGCGGCCGGCTGGCGGATCGACCCGCCGGTGTCGGTGCCGGTGGCGACCGGCAGCAGGCGCGCGGCCACCGCAGCGGCCGAACCGCCCGAGGAGCCGCCCGGCACGTGCTCGAGGTTCCACGGGTTCTTCACCGCACCGTAGTGGCTGGACTCGTTGGCCGAGCCCATGGCGAATTCGTCCATGTTGGTCTTGCCCAGGGTGACCATGCCGGCCTCGGCCAGCCTGGCGACCACGGTGGCGTCGTAGGGGGCGGTAAAGCTGTCGAGCATCTTCGAGCCGCAACTGGTGCGCACGCCCAGGGTGCAGAACAGGTCCTTGTGGGCAATCGGCGCACCCAGCAGCGCGCCGGCCTCGCCATTGGCGCGGCGGGCGTCGGCGGTGCGGGCCTGTTGCAGGGCCTGTTCCTCGGTGACGCTGATGAAGCTGTTGAGCTGTGGGTCAAGCTGCTTGATGCGCGACAGCAGCGCGCCGGTCAGCTCTTCGGAGGAAAACGACTTGTCGGCGAGTCCGCGGGCGATCTCGGCCAGAGTGAGTTGATGCATGGCAGGCTCTATCCCTTACTCGATGACTTTCGGAACCAGGTACAGACCGTTCTCGGTCGACGGTGCCACCGCCTGGTAGCGATCACGCTGGTTGCTTTCGGTCACCTGGTCGGGACGCAGGCGCTGGGTGGCTTCGAGCGGGTGGGCGAGGGGCTCGATGCCGGTGGTGTCGACGGCTTGCATCTGGTCGACCAGCCCGAGAATACTGTTCAAGGCATCGGTAATGCGTGGCAGTTCGCCTTCATTGAGGCCCAGGCGGGCCAGATGGGCGATCTTTTCCACGTCACAGCGTTGAAGCGCCATGGGGATCTCCAGGAAAAACAGAAACAGAATGCTTCCGTATTGAGGAACATGCCGGGATTCTGGCGGTCATACGGCCGCGATCATCGGCTGGCGTGCTCGGAAAAACTGCCAATTTAACATATTGGCTCCTTGCCCAAAATCCCTGCCATTGTTAGAGTTTGCCGCACTTTTTTACCCACGCTTTCCCCAGGGTCACTTTCCCATGTTCAAGAAACTGCGTGGCATGTTTTCCAGCGATCTGTCCATCGACCTGGGTACTGCCAACACCCTTATTTACGTGCGTGAGCGCGGTATCGTCCTGAATGAGCCCTCGGTTGTTGCCATCCGTACCCACGGCAACCAGAAAAGCGTCGTGGCTGTCGGTACCGAAGCCAAGCGCATGCTCGGCCGTACTCCCGGCAACATCGCCGCCATTCGTCCGATGAAGGACGGCGTGATCGCCGACTTCAGCGTCTGCGAGAAGATGCTGCAGTACTTCATCAACAAAGTGCACGAAAACAGCTTCCTGCAGCCCAGCCCTCGCGTGCTGATCTGCGTGCCGTGCAAGTCGACCCAGGTCGAGCGCCGCGCCATCCGTGAATCGGCCCTGGGCGCCGGTGCCCGTGAAGTGTTCCTGATCGAAGAGCCGATGGCTGCTGCCATCGGTGCCGGCCTGCCGGTCGAGGAAGCCCGTGGCTCGATGGTCGTCGACATCGGCGGTGGTACCACCGAAATCGCCCTGATCTCCCTCAATGGCGTGGTCTATGCCGAATCCGTACGTGTGGGCGGCGACCGTTTCGACGAAGCCATCGTCACCTACGTGCGCCGCAACTACGGCAGCCTGATCGGCGAATCCACCGCCGAGCGCATCAAGCAGGAAATCGGCACCGCCTATCCGGGCGGCGAAGTGCGCGAAGTCGATGTGCGCGGCCGCAACCTGGCCGAGGGCGTACCGCGTGCCTTCACCCTGAACTCCAACGAAGTGCTCGAAGCACTGCAGGAATCGCTGGCGACCATCGTCCAGGCGGTCAAGAGCGCCCTGGAACAGTCGCCGCCGGAACTGGCTTCCGACATCGCCGAGCGCGGCCTGGTGCTGACCGGTGGTGGCGCGCTGCTGCGTGACCTCGACAAGCTGCTGGCCCAGGAAACCGGCCTGCCGGTGATCGTCGCCGAAGACCCGCTGACCTGCGTCGCCCGCGGCGGTGGTCGTGCCCTGGAGATGATGGACAAGCACGCCATGGACCTGCTCTCCAGCGAGTGAGTCCCGGCACTGTCCAGTGTCCGTTGAAGATCGCCCGGTTTACAGGTGGCACGCACAGTGCTACCTGTATGTGCTGGGCTGGCGTCCGTCGGGCGTCGTTTCCGTCAACCCGCAGGCAGGTGGTTGCATTGACCCTGTGCAATGACCGCCTGAATCGTCGTCCACGAGGAACGGCCCATTAAACCGCTTTTCTCCAAGGGCCCTTCGCTGGGCGTTCGTCTGCTCGTGCTGGTGGTGATGTCGGTCGCGCTGATGGTGGTCGACTCGCGCTTCGACGTGCTCAAGCCGATACGCAGCCAGATGGGGCTGGTGCTGATGGAATCCTATTGGGTCACCGATTTGCCGCAGCGCCTGTGGCAGGGTGTGGCCGGGCAGTTCGGCAGCCGTACCGAGCTGATCGCCGAAAACGAGAAACTCAAGACCGAAGCCCTGCTGTTGCAGGGGCGCCTGCAGAAGCTGGCGGCCCTGACCGAGCAGAACGTGCGCCTGCGCGAATTGCTCAACTCATCGGCGCTGGTGAACGAGAAGGTCGAGGTTGCCGAACTGATTGGCGTCGATCCCAACCCCTTCACCCACCGTATCCTGATCAACAAGGGCGAACGCGACGGCGTGTTCCTCGGCCAGCCGGTGCTCGACGCCCGTGGCCTGATGGGCCAGGTGGTCGAGTTGATGCCCTACACCTCGCGCGTGCTGCTGCTGACCGACACCACCCACAGCATTCCGGTGCAGGTCAACCGCAACGGCCTGCGCGCCATCGCCAGCGGCACCGGTAACCCGGAGCGCCTGGAGCTGCGTCACGTGGCCGATACCGCCGACATCAAGGAAGGCGACCTGCTGGTAAGTTCCGGCATGGGCCAGCGCTTCCCGGCCGGTTATCCGGTGGCCACGGTCAATGAAGTGATCCACGACTCCGGTCAGCCGTTCGCCATCGTGCGCGCCATTCCCACTGCCGCGCTCAACCGCAGCCGCTACATGCTGCTGGTGTTCAGCGACCGGCGCACGCCCGAGCAACGCGCGACCGATGCGGCGATCGCCCAGGAAGAAGCCGATCGCCAGGGCACCACGCCTGCCGCTCCGGCCCCGGCACCGGCGCACGCCCCAGCTGCAGCGCCCGCTGCGGGTACGCCCGCCCAGGCACCGGCCAGCGCGCCCGCCCACGGCACCTCCACCTCGCACCCGGCCGCTGCCCCTGCAGCGCCGACCCAGCCCCGGAGAGAATGATGGCCAGTACCCGTAGCAGAAACGGCTGGGCCATCTGGCTGACCTTCGCCATCGGCCTGTTGCTCAGCGTCACCCCGATGCCGCAGTTCATGGAAGTGTTCCGGCCCATGTGGCTGGCCCTGCTGCTGGCCTTCTGGACCCTGGCAGTACCGAACAAGGTCGGCATGGCCACCGCCTTCGTGCTGGGGCTTGCCGAGGACGTGCTCTATGGCACCCTGCTGGGGCAGAACGCGTTGATCCTCACCTTGATCACCTTCCTGGTGCTGTCCCTGCAGCAGCGCCTGCGCATGTTCCCCATGTGGCAGCAGAGCCTGGTGATCCTGGTGGTGTTCGGCATTGCCCAGCTGATCCAGCTGTGGCTCAGCGCCCTGACCGGTAACCGCCTGCCCACGCTTGCGCTGGTCTGGTCGGCGGTCATCAGTGCCTTGCTCTGGCCCTGGATCAGCTTCGCCCTGCGCGGCATGCGCCGCCGCCTGCATATCCACTGACGCGCCGCCACTGACAGGGAGATGTCCGCATGACTCGACTGCACCTGGCCTCCGGCTCCCCGCGCCGGCGTGAACTGCTGACCCAGATAGGCGTGCCATTCACCGTGGTCAGTGCCCCCATC
Organism: Pseudomonas sp. FA117; assembly: GCF_057370475.1. Lineage (NCBI taxonomy): Bacteria > Pseudomonadati > Pseudomonadota > Gammaproteobacteria > Pseudomonadales > Pseudomonadaceae > Pseudomonas > Pseudomonas sp. FA117. The sequence goes on along the minus strand of NZ_CM170675.1, from coordinate 4,766,136 downwards.
GACGAAACCCCGAAGCTCGGCGAAGCCGCCCAGGCCTATGTCGAGCGCCTGGCGCAAGCCAAGGCGGTGGCCGGTTTCAAGCTGCTCGATGCCCCGGGGGTGGTGCTTGGCGCCGATACCGCCGTGGTGCTCGACGGCCAGATCCTCGGCAAGCCCGAGAGCCGCGAACACGCCCTGGCGATGCTGGGCGATCTGTCCAAGCGCGAGCACCAGGTGCTCACGGCGGTGGCGGTGACCGACGGCCAGCGCTCCCTGAGCCTGTGCGTGGCGACCAAGGTCCGTTTCCGTACCATCTCCTTCGATGAAGCGTGTCGCTACTGGGACAGCGGTGAACCGCTGGACAAGGCCGGCGGTTATGCGATCCAGGGCCTGGGTGCGGTGTTCGTCAGCGCCATCGAGGGCAGTTATTCGGCGGTGGTCGGCCTGCCCCTGAGCGAGACTGCCGAGCTACTCGAGCAGTTCGCCATCCCCTGCTGGCAGCATGAGGATACCGCGCAAGGCTAGCCAGTCGCCCGACAGCGATCCATCATTACCGAAGACCTTTGACGAGAGCCTGCCATGAGTGAAGAGATCCTGATCAACATCACCCCGATGGAATCGCGCGTGGCGGTGGTGGAGAACGGCGTCCTGCAGGAAGTGCATGTCGAGCGCACCCAGCGTCGCGGCATCGTCGGCAATATCTACAAGGGCAAGGTGGTGCGGGTGCTGCCGGGCATGCAGGCGGCCTTCGTCGACATCGGCCTGGAGCGCGCGGCGTTCATCCACGCCTCGGAAATTTCCCAGCGCGAGGGCTCGGCGGTGGAGACCATCACCGCGCTGGTCCACGAGGGCCAGGCGCTGGTGGTGCAGGTGACCAAGGACCCGATCGGGACCAAGGGCGCGCGGCTGACCACCCAGTTGTCGATTCCCTCGCGCTACCTGGTGTACATGCCGCGCAGCAGTCATGTCGGCATTTCGCTGAAGATCGAGGACGAAGCCGAGCGCGATCGCCTCAAGCAGGTGGTCAGCGACTCGATGAACCAGGAAAACATCAAGGACGCCGGCGGCTTCATCCTGCGCACGGCCGCAGAAGGTGCCCGTGCCGAGGATATCCTGCAGGACATCCGCTACCTGCGCCGCCTGTGGGAGCAGATCGGCAGCCAGATCCAGACCTGCGGCGCGCCTACGGTGATCTACGAGGACCTCGGCCTGGCCCTGCGCACCCTGCGCGACCTGGTCAACCCGAAGATCGAGAAGATCCGCATCGATTCGCGGGAAACCTTTCAGAAAACCACGCAGTTCGTCGGCGAGCTGATGCCCGAGATCGCCGATCGCCTCGAGCACTATCCCGGCGAGCGGCCGATCTTCGACCTCTACGGCGTCGAAGACGAGATCCAGCGCGCGCTGGAGCGCAAGGTGCCGCTCAAGTCCGGCGGCTACCTGGTGGTCGACCCGGCCGAAGCGATGACCACCATCGACGTCAACACCGGTGCTTTCGTGGGGCACCGCAACCTTGAGGAAACCATCTTCAAGACCAACCTCGAAGCGGCCACGGCCATCGCCCGGCAACTGCGCCTGCGCAACATCGGCGGCATCATCATCATCGACTTCATCGACATGGAAGACGAAGAACACCGCCGCCAGGTCCTGCGCACCCTGGAAAAACAGCTCGAGCGCGACCATGCCAAGACCAACATCATCGGCATCACCGAGCTGGGCCTGGTGCAAATGACCCGCAAGCGCACCCGTGAAAGCCTCGAGCAGGTGCTGTGCGAGCCGTGCATGGCGTGCCAGGGGCGCGGCAAGCTGAAAACCCCCGAGACGATCTGTTACGAAATTTTCCGGGAGATCCTGCGCGAGGCGCGGGCCTACCAGGCCGAGGGCTACCGGGTACTGGCCAATCAGAAGGTGGTCGACCGTCTGCTCGATGAAGAATCGGGAAATGTCGCCGAACTGGAAGCCTTCATCGGGCGAACCATTCGCTTCCAGGTCGAGTCCATGTATTCCCAGGAACAATATGATGTGGTGCTGCTCTGACGCGTCTTGATACCTCTCGCCCGGTGGCGAAAACCCCGCTTGCGGCCATAGTTAATGGACGAATCGGAGGGCCATGGCCATGGAACGTCTGAGCCGCGTTCTGGGCGCGTTGACCCGCTGGGGCCTGGGCCTGTGCGCGCTGCTGGCCGTGCTGGTGGCGCTGTATGTCAGCCTGGGGCGGCAATTGGTGCCGCTGGTGGCCGAATACCGCACCGAGCTGGAAGACAAGGCCCAGCAGGCCCTGGGCCTGCCGGTGCATGTGGGTGCCCTCGAAGGGCGCTGGAGCGGGCTGGCGCCGGTGCTGCGCGTGCGCGACCTGCAGTTGGGCGAAGGCGCTGCGGCGCTGCGCCTGGACGACGTGCGCGTGGTGCCTGACCTGTGGGCCAGTCTCAAGGCCCGTGAGGTGCGCCTGGCGCATATCCAGCTCGGCGGCCTGCAACTGATCCTGCACGAAGACCAGCAAGGTGCCTGGACCCTCGAAGGGCTGCCGAAAAAGGACGATGAGCCGCTGGATCCTGCGCAGTTGCTGCAGCGGCTCCAGCAACTGGGCCGGATCGATGTATTCGACAGCCAGGTCACCTTCCAGCCCTGGCGGCGCGACTCGGTCACGCTTACCTACGTCAGCCTCGGTCTGCAGGCAGGTCAGTCGCAACAACGTGTTGAACTGCGCGCGACGCTGCCCGATGGCCAGCCCCTGGCATTGAACCTGCGCAGCCGCGCCACCCCGGATGCCTGGCGCGACGGCCGCGTGCAAGCCTACCTGAGCCTGCCGCAGAGCGACTGGGCCCGCTGGCTGCCGCCGAGCCTGCTTGGCCAGTGGCGGGCCAAGACCCTGCGTGCCGGTGGCGAGTTCTGGGTTGACTGGAACAAAGGCCGGCTGCAGCGCGCAGTGACGCGTGTCAACGCTCCCCAGCTGCGTGGCGCCTACGCCGGGCGCAAGACCGTGACCCTCGATAACCTGGCGCTGTCCAGCTGGGTGCGCTACGGCAAGCAAGGCTATGAGGTGGTAGTCGATTCGCTGGCTGCGAGCATCGGCGACACCCGTTGGGAGACTCATCTGCAGGCGCAGCAGCGTCCGGGCCAGGACGCCTCCGGCGACACCTGGCAGGTCCAGGCCGACCGGCTCGACCTTACACCGCTGACGCCACTGATCGACGGTCTGGCACCGCTGCCGGACAACCTGATGACCGTCGTCGATGCCCTGAACGTGACCGGCACGCTGCGCAACGTGCGCCTCGATGTGCGTCCCCAGGCCGAAGGCGACCAGCGTCTGCAGTTCGCCGCCAACCTCGACAAGGTCGGTTTCGACGCTTATCACGGCGCGCCAGCAGCGGGCAATGTCAGCGGGAGCATCAGCGGCGATCTCGGGCATGGCGAACTTCGCCTGGATACCGATGCCTTCATGCTGCATCTGTACCCTATCTTCGGCAAACCCTGGCACTACCAGAAGGCCAACGCGCGCCTGACCTGGGCGCTGGACAAGGACGGCTTCACCCTCATCGCGCCCTATATCAAGGTGCTGGGCGATGAGGGCAAGATCGCCGCCGATTTTCTCATCCGCTTCAGGTTCCACGAGGAGCAGGCCGACTACATGGACCTGCGCGTCGGCCTCACCGAGGGCGATGGCCGCTACACCGCCAAGTACTTGCCGCAGGTGCTGAGCCCGGCGCTGGACGAATGGCTGCGCAGCGCCATCGTCAAGGGCGCGGTGGACGAGGGTTATTTCCAGTACCAGGGCTCGCTGAATCACAACGCCCCGGCGCATTCACGCAGCATCAGCCTGTTCTTCAAGGTGCATGACGCGGCGCTGGATTTCCAGCCGGGCTGGCCACAGGTACAACAGGTGGACGGCAACGTCTACATCGAGGATACCGGCGTACGCATCAAGGCCAACAAGGGCCTGCTGCTCGACACCCAGGTCAGCGATGTCAGCGTCGACATCCCTCATGTAGAAGGCGACCAGCACAGTCACCTGTACCTGGACGGCGGCTTCGATGGCAGCCTGGGCGACGGCCTGAAGATCCTCAAGGAGGCGCCGATCGGCACCGGCGAAATCTTCGCCGGGTGGGAAGGCGAGGGACCACTGCAAGGCAAGGTCAAGCTCGACATCCCGCTGGAGCATGGCATGCGCCCCAAGGTGCTGGTGGATTTCGCCACCCACGACGCCAGGCTCAAGGTGGAACCGCCTGCGCTCGAGCTCAGCCGTCTGAAGGGCGACTTCACCTTCGACCTCGACAAGGGCCTGAGTGGCAAGGGCATCAGCCTGCAGGCATTCGACCGGCCGGTCACCGCGCAGATTCTCGCCGAAGGGCAGGGCGGCCAGATCCAGACGCGCATCAACGCCAGCGGGCAGGTGCCGCTCAAGTCGCTGACCGACTGGTTGCAGTTCAAGCAGGCGTTGCCAGCGTCGGGCGACATACCCTATCAGCTGCAGGTCAGCCTCGGCAGCCGCGACAACCGCCTGAGCGTCGACTCATCGCTCAAGGGCCTGGCCATCGACCTGCCGGCCCCTTTCGGCAAGGCAGCGGGTGAGGCGCGCGACAGCCGCTTCAGCATGAACCTGCAGGGCGCCGAGCGCCGCTTCGATGCAAGCTACGCCGATGTTGCGCGGCTGGCCTATGCCGCCTCCCTCGACAAGCTCGCCCAGGGCCGTGGTGAACTGGTGCTGGGTGGTGGCGACGCCGGCCTGCCCGGTGGCCAGGGCCTGCGGGTGCGTGGGCGCCTGGAGTCGCTTGACCTGGAGCCCTGGCAGCAACAGATGGACAAATACGCAGGCCAGGACCCGGGTGGCAATGCGCGCCAGAGCCTGCAAGGCGTCGACCTGAGCATTGGCCGGCTGAAAGCCTTCGGTACCGATCTCAACCAGGCGATCGTGCGCCTGGCGCGGGTCGCCAGTGCCTGGGACTTGCGCCTGGACAGCCGGGAAGTGATTGGCAATGCGCGTATTCCCGATGCCAAGGCTGCGCCGATGGTGGTGAAACTGCAGACCCTGCGCCTGCCGCCTGCCGATCCGCAGGAAGCCGAGGCCGAGGACAGCCCCGACCCGCTGGCCGGTTTCGACCCGCGCAAGTCTCCCCCTCTGGACCTGAGCATCGACAAGCTGTATCGCGGCGATGACCTGTTCGGCAGCGTTGCACTCAAGTTGCGCCCCACGGCCCGTGGGGTATCGCTCGATGATATCGACCTCAACCTCAAGGGCCTGCACATCGACGGCAGCGGCGGCTGGGAAGGCGTGCCTGGCAGCACGGCGAGCTGGTACAAGGGCCGCCTGGATGGCAAGGACCTGGGCGATGTCCTCAAGGCCTGGGGCTTCGCACCGACCGTCACCAGCCGCGATTTTCGCATGGACGTCGATGGCCGCTGGCCGGGGTCGCCAGCCTGGGTCAGCCTCAAGCGCTTCTCCGGCAGCCTCGATGCTTCCCTGCGCACCGGCCAGTTCGTCGAGGTCGAGGGCAGCGCCCAGGCCCTGCGCGTGTTCGGCCTGCTCAATTTCAACTCGATCGGTCGACGGCTGCGCCTGGATTTCACCGACCTGTTCGGCCAGGGGCTGGCGTATGACCGGGTCAAGGGCCTGCTGGTGGCCAGCGAGGGCGTCTACGTGACTCGCGAGCCGATTGCCGTGACCGGGCCCTCCAGCAATTTCGAGCTCGACGGTACCCTGGACATGGTCCGCGACCGTATCGATGCCAACCTGCAGGTGACCCTGCCGGTCACCAACAACCTGCCCCTGGCGGCGTTGATCGTCGGCGCGCCTGCAATCGGCGGGGCATTGTTCCTCGTCGACCGCCTGATCGGCGACCGCGTGGCGCGTTTTGCCAGCGTGCACTATCGGGTCGAAGGTCCGGTCAAAGAGCCTAAGATCACCTTTGTGAAACCTTTCGAAAAATCGCGGTAAGGAGTGGCCATGAAGTCAGCAGTGATCCAGATGGTCAGCCAGGACGGGGTTCTGGCCAACCTGCAGCGGGCTCACGTCCTGCTGGAGCAGGCTGCTGACAGCGGGGCAAGGCTGGCGGTGCTGCCGGAGAACTTTGCCGCGATGGGCCGGCGCGACGCCGCTGCGATCGGACGCGCCGAAGCGCTGGGTGAAGGTCCGATCCTGCCATGGTTGAAACGCGCCGCCCGCGACCTCAGGTTATGGATAGTTGCCGGCACCTTGCCGCTGCCTCCAGTCGATGAGCCCGACGCCAAGGCCCATGCCTGCTCGCTGCTGGTCGACGAACACGGCGAGATCGCCGCGCGCTACGACAAGCTGCACCTGTTCGATGTGGATGTGGCCGACAACCGCGGGCGCTACCGTGAGTCGGACGACTACGCCCATGGTGCGCAGGTGGTGGTGGCCGATACCCCGGTCGGACGCCTGGGATTGTCGGTGTGCTACGACCTGCGCTTCCCCGAGCTGTACAGCGCCCTGCGCGCTGCCGGGGCCGAGCTGATCAGTGCCCCTTCGGCGTTCACTGCGGTGACCGGGGCGGCACATTGGGAAGTGTTGATTCGTGCCCGCGCCATCGAAACCCAGTGCTACATGCTGGCCGCCGCGCAGGGTGGCATCCATCCAGGCCCACGGGAAACCCACGGCCATGCGGCGATCGTCGACCCTTGGGGACGAATCGTCGCCGAACATGCGCAGGGCGAAGCGATATTGCTCGCCGAGCGCGACGTTGAAGAACAGGCGTCCATACGGACGCGCATGCCGGTCGTTTCGCACCGGCGCTTTTTCTCGCAGGACGCCTTGCGGCCTGCGCACACCTCGGAGTGACTATGAGCCAGATGTTATCCACCGTCAGCGAACAGCTCCTGGCCCCGGGCGGACTGACCCTGGACAGCCTGCAGGCTGTGCTGGGTGAGTTGGCAGGGCCAGGTATCGACGCGGCCGACCTGTATTTCCAGGGGCAGATTTCGGAAACCTGGGCGCTGGAAGACGGCATCGTCAAGGAAGGCAGCTTCAACCTCGACCAGGGTGTCGGGGTTCGTGCGCTGTCCGGTGAGAAGACCGGCTTCGCCTACAGCAACGCGATCAACCTCGAAGCCCTGACCTCTGCGGCCCGGGCTGCGCGCTCGATCTCCCGCGCCGGCCAGGATGGCAAGGTCCAGGCCTTCCGCAGCCAGGACGTGACGGCACTGTATGCCCCGAACAACCCGCTGGATGTGCTGAGCCGCGCCGAGAAGGTCGATCTGCTCAAGCGTGTCGATGCCGCCACCCGTGCCCTCGACCCGCGCATCCAGCAGGTCAGCGTGAGCATGGCGGGCGTGTGGGAGCGCATCCTGGTGGCCGCTGCCGACGGCAGCCTGGCGGCCGATGTACGGCCACTGGTGCGTTTCAACGTCAGCGTCATCGTCGAGCAGAACGGCCGCCGCGAGCGTGGCGGCCAGGGCGGCGGCGGGCGTACCGACTACCGTTACTTCACCGAAGAGCGCGTCATGGGCTATGCCCGCGAAGCGCTGCGCCAGGCGTTGGTCAACCTCGAAGCGCAACCTGCGCCGGCCGGCACCTTGCCGGTGGTGCTCGGCCCGGGTTGGTCCGGCGTGTTGCTGCACGAAGCGGTCGGCCATGGCCTGGAGGGCGATTTCAACCGCAAGGGCAGTTCGGCCTACAGCGGCCGTATCGGTCAGGCAGTGGCCTCGAAGCTGTGCACCATCGTCGATGACGGCACGCTCGAAGGACGTCGCGGTTCGCTGAGCGTCGATGACGAAGGCACGCCGACCGAATGCACCACGCTGATCGAGAACGGCATTCTCAAGGGCTACATGCAGGACAAGCTCAACGCCCGCCTGATGGGGATGGCAGTCACTGGCAACGGTCGGCGCGAGTCCTACGCGCACCTGCCGATGCCGCGAATGACCAACACCTACATGCGTGCCGGCGAAAGCGACCCGCAGGAAATCATCGCCTCGGTGAAGAAGGGCATCTATTGCGCCAACCTCGGGGGCGGCCAGGTCGACATCACCAGCGGCAAGTTCGTGTTCTCCACCAGCGAAGCCTACCTGATCGAAGACGGCAGGATCACTGCACCGGTCAAGGGCGCGACCCTGATCGGCAACGGTCCGGAGGCCATGAGCCGGGTGTCGATGGTCGGTAACGACCTGGCGCTGGACAGCGGGGTCGGAACCTGTGGCAAGGACGGGCAGTCGGTGCCGGTGGGTGTGGGGCAGCCGACGCTGAAGCTCGATGCGATCACCGTGGGCGGTACCGGGGCTTGATGATGAGCGCTGCCTGCCGGGGCGGCCTGGTGTCGCGAAAGGACCGCAACGCGGTCCCGGCAGGCAGTTGCTGGCGAGGCTCAGCGCAGGCCGCGCTGCAGCTCGTCGAGGTCGCGGATGTACTTGAACACCTTGCGCGCAGCGGCAGGCGGTTTGTTCCGTGCCTTTTCGTGCTGGGCATGGCGAATCAGCGAGCGCAGTTGCTGGCGATCGGTGTCGGGGAACTCCTGGACGAAGCGTTCAAGGTCTTCGTCGTTGCCGTCGATCAACCGGTCGCGCCAGCGCTCCAGGGTGTGGAAGCGTTCGTTGTACTGGCGGGTGGAGCTGTCGATCTGTTCGAGCAGGGCCAGGATGGCGTCGACATCCTGCACGCGCATCAGCTTGCCAACGAACGACATGTGGCGTTTGCGGGCACCGTGGGCGGTGTGCCGGGAGGCCTCTTCCAGCGCCTTGCGCAGCTCGTCGGTCAGCGGCAGGCGTGCGAGGGTATCGGGCTTGAGCGTGGTGAGACGCTCGCCGAGTTCGACCAGCGCATGCAGTTCGCGCTTGATCTGGGTCTTGCTTTTTTCGCCGTCGAAGGCGTCGTCGTATGAATCAACCATGGTGGCAGTCCGCAGGAAATCGCCGCCATGATAACCAGTCGGGGGCCGCTTTGTCCGGCCCGGTCGAAGAATGGCCCTTGCCGAACGCAGAATTTGAGTGGAGAAAACCATGAGTGCAGTCCAGAGCATAGGCCCCAAGGACCTGCCAGCGTTGCAGGAACAGGTCGAAGCGATCGTCGCCGAAGCGCGCCGCCAGGGCGCCAGTGCCTGCGAGGTCGCCGTTTCGCTGGAGCAGGGGTTGTCCACCAGCGTGCGCCAGCGCGAGGTCGAGACGGTCGAGTTCAACCGTGACCAGGGCTTTGGCATCACCCTCTATGTCGGCCAGCGCAAAGGTTCGGCGAGCACCTCGGCGAGCGGGCCTGAAGCGATTCGTGAAACCGTGGCAGCGGCATTGGCAATCGCCAGGCACACCTCCGAGGATGAGTGCTCGGGCCTGGCGGACGCCGCGCTGATGGCGCGCCAGATGCCCGATCTGGACCTCTATCACGACTGGGACATCGAGCCGGAGCGGGCCATCGAGATGGCGCTGGAGTGCGAGGCGGCTGCCTTTGACGCCGACAAGCGCATCCTCAACGCCGATGGCACTACCCTCAACACCCATCAGGGCGTGCGGGTATATGGCAACAGCCACGGTTTCGTCGGCGGCTATGCCTCGACCCGCCATAGCCTGAGCTGCGTGATGATCGCCGAAGGGGGCGGGCAGATGCAGCGCGACTACTGGTACGACGTCAACCGCCAGGGTGAACTGCTCGCCGACCCGCGCAGCATCGGACAACGTGCGGCGCAGCGTGCGGCCAGCCGCCTGGGCGCGCGACCGGTGCCGACCTGCGAGGTGCCGGTACTGTTCGCCGCCGAGCTGGCAGGCGGCTTGTTCGGCAGCTTCCTCTCGGCGATTTCCGGCGGCAACCTGTACCGCAAGTCTTCCTTCCTCGAGGGTACCATCGGACAGCGGCTGTTCCCGACCTGGCTGACCCTCGATGAACGCCCGCACATTCCGCGGGCGCTGGGCAGCGCGGCATTCGACGGTGATGGCCTGGCCACCTACGCCAAGCCGTTCGTCGACAAGGGCGAGTTGGTGTCGTACATCCTCGGCACCTACGCCGGACGCAAGCTCAAGTTGCCGAGCACCGCCAACTCGGGCGGTGTGCACAACCTGTTCGTCACCCATGGTGTCGAAGACCAGGCCGCACTGATCCGCCGCATGGGGCGTGGGCTGCTGGTGACCGAACTGATGGGGCATGGCCTGAACATGGTCACCGGCGACTACTCGCGCGGGGCCGCGGGCTTCTGGGTCGAGAACGGCGAGATCCAGTTCCCGGTCCAGGAAGTGACCATCGCCGGCAATATGAAGGATATGTTCCAGCAGATTGTCGCCATCGGCAGCGATGTCGAAACCCGCAGCAACATCCACAGCGGTTCGGTGCTGATCGAGCGGATGATGGTCGCCGGTAGCTGACCGGGTAGGGCTGCCTGCCCCGATCCTGCCAGGAATGGAAAACCCGGCCATCGCGCCGGGTTTTTTGTGCATGGATTTTCTCTTGAAGTGATTCTATTTATCACTTAATAATGAATATCATTATCCAGTAACCCCGGCGATGATGTTCATGAAAACCGTCCTCCACGAACTGCCCTACCTGGAAAACTGGCGTTGGCTGAGCCGTCGCATCCGCTGCGCCCTCGAGCCCGACGAACCGCGCCTGATCGAGCATTACCTGGCCGAGGGCCGCTATCTGGTGTGCTGCACCGAGACCTCGCCCTGGACCGTGGCCCTGACGTCCTTCCGTCTGCTGCTGGATACCGCCTGCGACCGCATGCTGCCCTGGCATTGGCGCTGCCAGTGCCTGGACCAGGCCTGGCGCCCGCTGCTCGACCTGCGCAACCTCGACCGCTGCGAGCGCAACGAGCGCTGGCAGCCGTATGCGCTGCAACTGGCCAACTGCGTGCTGTTGCCTTCGATTTCCCCCGATGAACTGATGCAAGGATCCGATGATGAGTAATACCCGTATCGAGCGCGACAGCATGGGCGAACTGCAGGTGCCGGCCCAGGCCCTGTATGGTGCCCAGACCCAGCGCGCGGTCGACAACTTCCCGGTCAGCGGCCAGCGCATGCCGCTGCAGTTCATTCGTGCGCTGCTGCTGGCCAAGGCGGCTGCGGCCAAGGCCAACATCGAGCTGGAACAGGTGAGCGCAGGGCAGGGTGGCGCCATCGTCAAGGCCGTCGAGCAGCTGCTGGCCGAGGATTTCATCGCGCATTTCCCGGTGGATGTGTTCCAGACCGGCTCCGGCACCAGTTCCAACATGAATGCCAACGAGGTGATCGCCACCCTTGCCAGTCGCCTGCTCGGTGACAAGGTCAATGCCAACGACCACGTCAACTGCGGCCAGAGCAGCAACGACATCATCCCGACCACCATTCACGTCAGCGCTGCGCTGGCGTTGCACGAGCAGCTGCTGCCGGCGCTGGAGCACCTGGTCCAGGTGATCGAGAGCAAGGCCGTGCAAGTGCATCGCTACGTCAAGACCGGGCGCACCCACCTGATGGATGCCATGCCGGTACGCATGAGCCAGGTGCTCGGTGGCTGGGCGGCGCAGATCAAGGCGGCCCGTGCGCACCTGCAAGCCACGTTGCCAGCGCTGCAGGCTCTGGCCCAGGGCGGCACCGCAGTCGGCACCGGGATCAACGCCCATCCGCAGTTCGCTGCAGGCTTTGCCCGCGAACTGAGCGACCTGACCGGTGTTGCGTTCACCCCCGGGGACAACCTGTTCGCGCTGATCGGTTCGCAAGACACGGCCGTGGCACTGTCGGGCCAACTCAAGACCACCGCCGTCGCACTGATGAAGATCGCCAACGACCTGCGCTGGATGAACTCCGGCCCCCTGGCCGGCCTTGGCGAAATCGAACTCGAGGGGTTGCAGCCTGGTTCCTCGATCATGCCGGGCAAGGTCAACCCGGTGATTCCCGAAGCCACTGCAATGGTTGCCGCGCAGGTCATCGGCAACGACGCGACCATCGCCGTTGCCGGCCAGTCGGGCAACTTCGAGCTCAACGTGATGCTGCCGGTGATCGCCCGCAACCTGCTGGAGAGCATCGAACTGATGGCCAACGTCAGCCGCCTGCTGGCGGACAAGGCCATCGCCAGCTTCAAGGTCAACGAGCCCAAGCTCAAGGAAGCGCTGTCGCGCAATCCGATCCTGGTCACGGCGTTGAACCCGATCATCGGTTACCTGAAAGCCGCCGAGATCGCCAAGACCGCCTACCAGCAGGGGCGTCCGATCGTCGAGGTGGCGCTGGAGCACACCGACCTGTCGCGCGATCAGCTCGAAGCCCTGCTGGATCCGGAAAAACTCACCGCTGGCGGTATCTGATCCGCGTTCCCCGTTCAGGAGACACGTCATGCAGCACTGGAAACGCACCACCCAAAGTGCCAACCGCCTGTTCGAACAGGGCGAGCTGGTCGATGCGCGGGAGCTCTACCTGCAGGCCCTGGCGCTGGCCCAGGTGCTGTTCGAGCGCTGGCATGACGTCGATGAAGCGGTGGCAGCCTTCGTCATTGCCCATCACAACCTGGCCGACCTGCACCTGCGCCTGAACCAGCCCCACGAAAGCGCCGACTACCTGTGCGCCGCGCACCAGCGCCTGCTCCAGGCCAGTCAGGAGCCGCGCCTGCCACAGACCTTGCGCGAGGCCGCATTGCGCCACAGTGGGCGCACCTACACCGAATTGTTGAATTTCATCGCCGAATACGGCCAGTACCCACGCACCGAGCGGCTGCTCGACCGCCACGCCCCGGCGACGAGCGCGCTGGCTGCCCGGCCGGATGTCACCCCCCGTTCACCTGCCTACGGAATCCACTGACATGCCCCATACCTTGCCTGCACTGCCCTACGCCTACGATGCGCTGGAACCGCACATCGACACCCAGACCATGGAGATCCACCACAGCAAGCATCACCAGACCTACGTCAACAACCTCAACGCTGCGATCGAGGGGACCGAGTGGGCCGAGTGGCCGATCGACAAGCTGGTCGGGGCGGTCGGGCAACTGCCCGAGAAGCTGCAGGGCGCCGTGGTCAACCAGGGGGGCGGTCACGCCAACCATGCGCTGTTCTGGACCGTGATGTCGCCCAAGGGCGGCGGCCAGCCCAAGGGGCAGGTGGCGGCAGCCATCGACGGACAGCTGGGTGGCTTCGAGGCGTTCAAGGAGGCGTTCACCAAGGCCGCGCTGACCCGGTTCGGCAGCGGTTGGGCCTGGCTCAGCGTCACCCCGCAAAAACAACTGGTGGTGGAAAGCAGTGGTAACCAGGACAGCCCGCTGATGCACGGCAATACGCCGATCCTGGGGCTGGACGTGTGGGAGCACGCCTACTACCTCAAGTACCAGAACCGTCGTCCGGAATACATCGGTGCCTTCTACAACGTCGTCGACTGGGCCGAAGTGGAACGTCGTTACCTCGAAGCCCTCAAGTGAGTCGACCCGGTATGCGCTCGGAGGTGATGTCTGTCAGCAGTGTGCGCCTGTTCCGCCTGGCGCTTGGGACCTTGCTGTTGCTGGTCGGTACGGCGCTGCTGGTGGCACGGGGCATCGCCTGGCTGGACCTGGAACCACGCATGCTGCGTGCGCTCGAAGGCGGGGCCTTGTGTGCGCTGGGCACGGCGCTGGGCGCGGTACCGGTACTGGTGATTCGCAACATGCCGGTGGCGGTGGCCGATACCCTGCTCGGCTTTGGTGCTGGCGTGATGCTTGCGGCCACTGCGTTCTCGCTGATCATTCCAGGGCTGGATGCCGCGCAATCCATCGGTTTCAGCCCGTGGGGCGCCGGTAGCCTGGTCAGTGCGGGCCTGCTGGCCGGGGCGCTGTGCCTGTTCCTGGTGGATCTGAGGGTATCGAGGGTTTCTCCCGAGTCGCTGGTCAGGCAGGGCAACGAGCCGGTGATTGCGGCGCGGATCTGGTTGTTCGTCGCCGCGATCATTGCGCACAACATCCCTGAAGGCATGGCCGTTGGCGTCTCGGCCGGAGGAGGCATGCCCGATGCCGACAGCCTGGCCATGGGCATTGCCTTGCAGGATGTTCCCGAAGGCCTGGTGATCGCCTTGGTACTGGCGGGAGCGGGCATGCCACGCTTCAAGGCCTTTCTGATCGGGGCGGCATCCGGGCTGGTGGAGCCGGTGGCGGCAGTGCTCTGCGCCTGGTTGGTGAATGTCGCCGAACTGTTGCTGCCGCTGGGGTTGGCCTGCGCGGCGGGGGCGATGTTGCTGGTGGTGACCCAGGAGATCATTCCCGAGTCACGCAGCAATGGTAACCACCGCCTGGCGAGCCTCGGGCTGTGCATCGGCTTCTGCCTGATGATGGTGATGGATACCGCGATGTCCTGACTGTCCGTCAGCGTGGCAAGGCCGCGCTTGCCTGTCGGCTCATTCGCCTTCGTCGAAATAGTTGTTGATCAGCGCCACCAGGGCTTCGAGCGCAGCGTCGTCCTGCTCGCCCTCGGTGGACAGGTGCACCTGGGTACCTTTACCTGCGGCGAGCATCATCACTGCCATGATGCTCTTGCCGTCCACCAGCTTGTCGGGCGCACGGCCGACCCGCACCTGGCAGGGAAACTTCCCGGCCACGCCGACGAACTTGGCCGCCGCCCGGGCATGCAGGCCCAGCTTGTTGATGATGGTGATTTCGCGGGCGGGCATCGTGGGGTGGATCCTGTGGGTTAGAGGTCGCGGTGGCGGACCTGGACGTTTTTCAGGGTTTGCTGCAGCAACTGGCCGAGCCGTTCGGTGATGTAGACCGAGCGATGGTGCCCGCCGGTACAGCCGACGGCGATGGTGACATAGGCGCGGTTGCTGGCGGCAAAGCGCGGCAACCACTTGAGCAGGTAGCTGGAGATGTCCTGGAACATTTCCTCGACATCCGCCTGCGCTGCGAGGTAGTCGATCACCGGTTGTTCAAGGCCCGAGTGGTCGCGCAGTTCCGGCTTCCAGTAGGGGTTGGGCAGGCAGCGTACGTCGAACACCAGGTCGGCGTCCACCGGCATGCCGCGCTTGAAGCCGAAGGATTCGACCAGGAAAGCGGTGCCGGGCTCCGGCTGGTTCAGCAGACGCAGCTTGATCGAGTCACGCAGCTGGTAGAGATTCAGGCTCGTGGTGTCGATCTTCAGGTCGGCGAGGTCGGCAATGGGGCCGAGCAACTCGCTCTCGACCCGGATGGCCTCGGCCAGCGAGCGGTCGGCGTTGGTCAGCGGGTGACGTCGCCGGGTTTCGGAGAAGCGCTTGAGCAGTGTGTCCTCGTCGGCGTCCAGGTACAGCACATCGCATTGGATGTGCCGGGCGCGGGCGTCGGCCAGCAGTTCGGGGAAGCGCGACAGATGGCTGGGCAGGTTGCGCGCGTCGATGGACACGGCAACCTTCGGTTGCAGCAGTTCGGTGTTGATCAGCGCATTTTCCGCCAGCTGCGGCAGCAACCCGGCGGGCAGGTTGTCGATGCAGTAGTAGCCGTTGTCTTCCAGCACATCGAGCGCGGTGCTCTTGCCGGAGCCGGACCGGCCGCTGACGATGATCAGGCGCATGTTCAGTGCTCGTTCTGTGCGTCCAGGACTACCTGGTAGAGGGCTTCGCTGCTGTCGGCGGCACGCAGTCGATCACGGACTTCCTTGCGATCGAGCATGCTGGCGATCTGGCGCAGCAGTTCGAGGTGGGCGTCGGTGGCCGCTTCCGGGACCAGCAGCACGAACAGCAGGTCAACCGGGGCGCCGTCGATGGCGTCGTAGTCGATCGGGGCGTCCAGATGCAGCAGGGCGCTGACGGGGGCGGTACAGCCTTCCAGGCGGCAGTGGGGAATGGCGATGCCATTGCCGAAGCCGGTGGAGCCCAGTTTTTCGCGAGCGATGAGCTTTTCGAAGACGTCTTGCATCGCAAGCTCAGGTACTTGCTCGGCAATGAGGTTGGCGACCTTTTCCAGGGCGCGCTTCTTGCTGCCGCCCGGCACGTTCACGAGGGAACGGCCGGGGGTCAGGATGGTTTCAAGTCGGATCATGGATGAGGGGGATCAGCGGGCAGCTGCACCTTGCAGCAGGCTTTGCTGTTTTTCCTTGTGTTTTTTCAATTGGCGGTCGAGCTTGTCTGCCAGGGCGTCGATCGCTGCATACATGTCTTCGTGTTCCGCGTTGGCGACCACTTCGCCGCCGGGAATCTGCAGCGTGGCCTCGACCTTCTGCTGCAGCTTCTCGACCTTCAGGATGACCTGCACGTTGGTGATCTTGTCGAAGTGACCCTCCACGCGAGCGAGTTTCTCGAGTACGTACTCACGCAGCGGTTCGGTGACTTCTACATGGTGTCCACTGATGTTGACTTGCATACAGCTTCTCCTTTGTTGCCCGTGCATATAAGAGGCAGGTATTGCACCTGCCACTGAAACGCTGTGGCACATCCGGGGGCTACATCAGTCGCTTGCGTTCGCTCGACGGTGCGATGCCTAGCGATTCGCGGTATTTGGCGACGGTGCGACGGGCTACCTGGATGCCTTGTGCCTCCAGTAAACCAGCGATCTTGCTGTCACTCAATGGCTTTTTCTGATTTTCCGCGGCCACCAGTTTCTTGATGATCGCGCGAATCGCCGTGGACGAGCATTCGCCGCCTTCGGCGGTGCTCACGTGGCTCGAGAAAAAGTATTTCAATTCGTAGATGCCACGCGGGGTGTGCATGTATTTCTGCGTGGTGACCCGGGAGATGGTCGACTCGTGCATGCCCACCGCCTCGGCGATGTCATGCAGGACCAGCGGCTTCATGGCTTCGTCGCCGTGGTCGAGAAAGCCGCGCTGGTGCTCGACGATCTGTGTGGCGACCTTCATCAGCGTCTCGTTGCGGCTCTGCAGGCTCTTGATGAACCAGCGCGCCTCCTGCAACTGGTTGCGCATGAAGGTGTTGTCGGCGCTGGTGTCGGCGCGGCGCACGAAACCTGCGTACTGCGGATTGACCCGCAGGCGCGGCACCGCCTCCTGGTTCAGCTCGACCAGCCAACGGTCGCTGTCCTTGCGCACGATGACGTCGGGCACCACGTATTCAGGTTCGCTGGACTCGATCTGCGAGCCCGGGCGCGGGTTCAGGCTCTGGACCAGTTCGATGACCTGGCGCAGTTCGTCTTCCTTGAGCTTCATGCGCCGCATCAACTGGCTGTAGTCGCGGCTGCCGAGCAGGTCGATGTAGTCGGTGACCAGGCTTTGGGCCTCGGCCATCCACGGCACGCTGGCCGGCAGTTGGCGCAGTTGCAGCAGCAGGCACTCGCCCAGGTGGCGCGCACCGACGCCGGCGGGCTCGAACTGCTGGATACGGTGCAGTACCGCTTCGACCTCATCCAGTTCGATGTCCAGTTCCGGGTCGAAACCTGCGCAGATCTCTTCGAGGCTGTCTTCCAGGTAGCCCTGGTCGTTGATGCTGTCGATTAGCGTGACGGCGATCAGCCGGTCGGTGTCGGACATCGGTGCCAGGTTGAGCTGCCACAGCAGGTGACTCTGCAGGCTTTCGCCGACCGAGGTGCGGGTGGTGAAGTCCCACTCGTCGTCGTCATTGCTCGGCAGGCTGCTGGCGCTGGTCTGGTAGATGTCTTCCCAGGCCGTGTCGACCGGCAGTTCGTTGGGGATGCGCTCGCTCCATTCGCCTTCTTCGAGGGTTTCCGTGCTGGCGGTGGTTTCCTGGAAGCTGCTGTCCTGGGATTCGGTGGCAGGCTTGCTTTCGCCGTTCTCGGCCATCGGATCGCTGTTGTCGAAGTCGTCGCCGTCTTCCTGGCGTTCGAGCATCGGATTGGATTCCAGCGCTTCCTGGATTTCCTGCTGGAGGTCCAGGGTCGAGAGCTGGAGCAGACGGATGGCCTGTTGCAACTGCGGGGTCATCGTCAGTTGCTGGCCCATTTTTAGGACGAGCGATGGTTTCATGGCTGGGGCTTAATACCTTGTTCGCCGGCGCGCATGCGCCATCCACTACAGGGCGCCGGAGCGCCAAATCTTAAGCAAGTTATATGCCTGAAATTGTAGCGTTTGCCTAGAGCACTGTAACACTTAAGCCCCTTTCGGCAGGCTTTTCCAATGCTCCAGGCAGGTCCCCGGTCGTCAGAGTCGGAACTCGTGGCCCAGGTAGACTTCCTTGACCAGCTGGTTGGCCAGGATGGTCTCGGCATCGCCTTCGGCGATCAGTTGACCATCGTTGACGATGTAGGCGGTCTCACAGATGTCGAGGGTCTCGCGCACGTTGTGGTCGGTGATCAGTACACCGATGCCCTTGGCCTTGAGGTGGTGGATGATCTGCTTGATGTCGCCGACCGAGATCGGGTCGACACCGGCGAAGGGTTCGTCCAGCAGGATGAACTTCGGCGAGGTGGCGAGGGCGCGGGCGATTTCCACGCGGCGGCGCTCACCACCGGACAGGCTCATGCCGAGGTTGTCGCGGATATGGCTGATGTGGAATTCCTGCAGCAGGCTTTCCAGTTCCTTGCGCCGCCCGTCGCGGTCGAGATCCTTGCGGGTCTCGAGAATGGCCATGATGTTGTCGGCCACCGACAGCTTGCGGAAGATCGAGGCTTCCTGCGGCAGGTAGCCGATGCCGGCCTGGGCACGGCCGTGCATGGGCTGGTGGCTGACATCATGGCTGTCGATGAGCACGCGGCCCTGATCGGCCTGCACCAGCCCCACGATCATGTAGAAGCAGGTGGTCTTGCCGGCGCCGTTGGGGCCGAGCAGGCCGACGATCTGGCCGCTGTCGATCGACAGGCTGACGTCGCGTACGACCTGGCGGCCCTTGTAGCTCTTGGCCAGGTGCTGGGCTTTGAGGGTTGCCATTTACTCGGCCTTTTTCTTCGGTTGGATCACCATGTCGATACGCTGACGAGGTGCAGTCACGTTGCCACCACGACCGGCGGTAGCCACCTGGGTCTTGGTGTTGTAGACGATCTTCTCGCCTTCGGTGGTGTTGCCTTCGTTCTCGACCTTGGCGCGGTCGGTGAGGATGACGATATCCTTCTGCGCCTGGTACTGGATGGTGACGGCCCAGCCTTTCATCTTGTCGGGCTTGGCGGCACTCTGCTGCTGCTCGAAGTAGGCCAGGTTGCCCACCGAGGTCACCACGTCGATGTCGCCGGAGGCGGCACGGGTCATGGTCACGGTGTTGCCTTTGATCATCATCGAGCCCTGGGTGATGATCACATCGCCGGTGTAGGTGGCAACGCCCTGCTTGTCGTCCAGGTGCGCGTTGTCCGCCTGGATGCGGATCGGCTGGTCACGGTCGTTCGGCAGGGCCAAGGCGCTCGCGCTTCCCAGTGCTGCGCTCAGGCTGAGCAAAAGGGGGAGGGTTTTAACGAGCCTCATACTGTCCTCTTACGTTGGACAGCAGGTCCATCCTGCCGTCTTCCAAATACGCTTTCATTCCTACGCCCGTAGTCGTGCCACCGGCGCCGTCGATTCTAACGGCTTGATCGGTCTGCGCATATTGCTTCTGCGGGAACACCGTCATGCGCGAGCTGGTGATGAGGGTGTCGCGCTGTTTTTCGTCGGTGCGGGCGATCCGCACATTGTCGATCAGTTCGACCTCGGTACCGTCCGGGTTGACCTCGGCGCGCACGCTCTGCACATGCCAGGGGAACGCGGTGCCGCGGTAGATGTGCATGTCGGGCGTGGTCACCAGGGTGACCTCGCTGGCCTTGAGGTGCTCGACCTTGTCGGCGGTCATTTCGTACTGCAGTCGGCCGTCCGGCAGGAACTGCACGCTGTGGGCATTGATCGCATAGTAGTCGATGGCGCTCTCGTCGACCTGCGCCACGGGCTTGTCGAGGAAGCTTTCGGGGCTGATGTTCCAGTAGCCGACGGCCACCAGCAGTGCGGCGATGACAGCCAGCAGCACGGCATTTCGAAGTTTCTTGCTGAGCATGGCGAGGCCTACAGGTAATGGGCGTTGGCAGCGTCCAGGGTACCCTGGGCCTGCATGATCAGTTCACAGAACTCGCGGGCTGCGCCTTCGCCGCCGCGGGCCTGGGTGACGCCGTGGGCGTGCTGGCGCACGAATGCCGCCGCGTTGGCCACCGCCATGCCCAGGCCGACCCTGCGGATCACCGGCAGGTCGGGCAGGTCGTCGCCCAGGTAGGCGACCTGCTCGTGGCTCAGGCCCAGTTCGGCGAGCAGGCCGTCGAGCACCACGAGCTTGTCCTCGCGCCCCTGGAACAGGTGCGGGATGCCCAGGTTGCGGGCCCGGCGCTCGACCACCGGGGTCTTGCGCCCGCTGATGATCGCCGTGGTCACGCCCGAGGCCATGAGCATCTTGATGCCGTGGCCGTCGAGGGTGTTGAAGGTCTTGAATTCGCTGCCGTCTTCGAGGAAGTACAGGCGGCCGTCGGTCAGCACGCCGTCGACGTCGAACACGGCCAGCTTGATGGCCTTGGCGCGTTGCAGCAGGTCGTGGGTCATTTACATCACTCCGGCACGCAGCAGGTCGTGCATGTTCAGGGCGCCGGTCGGGCGGTCCTGGTCGTCGACCACCACCAGCGCGCTGATCTTGTGGTCTTCCATGATCTTGAGGGCTTCGGCGGCGAGCATTTCGGCGCGCGCGGTCTTGCCATGGACGGTCATCACCTCGTCGATGAGGGTCTTGTGCACATCGATGTTGCGGTCGAGGCTGCGGCGCAGGTCGCCGTCGGTGAAGACTCCGGCCAGGCGGCCATCCTGTTCCATGACCACGGTCATGCCAAGGCCCTTGCGCGACATTTCCAGCAATGCATCCTTGAGCAGCGTGCCACGCGTTACCTGGGGCAGTTCGTCGCCGGTGTGCATGACGTTCTCGACCTTCAGCAGCAGGCGTCGGCCCAGTGCACCGCCAGGGTGCGAGAAGGCGAAGTCCTCGGCGGTGAAGCCGCGCGCCTCGAGCAGTGCGATGGCCAGGGCATCGCCCAGGACCAGCGCCGCAGTGGTGGACGAGGTGGGCGCCAGGTTCAGCGGGCAGGCTTCCTGGGCGACACTGGCGTCCAGGTTGACCTCGGCGGCCTGTGCCAGGGGCGAATCCGGTTTGCCGGTAAGGCTGATCATCTGGATGCCCAGGCGCTTGATCAGCGGCAGCAGGGTGACGATCTCGGCGGTGCTGCCGGAGTTGGACAGGGCGAGAATGACGTCGTCACGGGTGATCATGCCCATGTCGCCATGGCTGGCCTCGGCCGGGTGCACGAAGAACGAGGGGGTTCCGGTGCTGGCGAGGGTGGCGGCGATCTTGTTGCCGATATGGCCGGACTTGCCCATGCCGACCACCACGACCCGCCCCTTGCTGGCCAGGATCAGCTCGCAGGCCTTGACGAAATTGTCGTCGATACGGGCCCGCAGGCCCTCTACGGCCTCGAGTTCCAGGCGCAGGGTGCGCTGGGCGGATTGGATCAGCTCGCTGGATTGGCTCATGTCGAAAAAGCAATGCCTGATGAAAAGGCGCCGATTATAGCGACAATGTGTGAAACCCTCACCTTCGAGTTGTCGTAGGAAGTTGCAATATTAGCTGTCCGGTGCCTGAACGACACCGGGAAATGGCCTTGGGGACGCCTTTGCGCGGTGCTATAGTTCGCCGCTATTCGCTCCGCCAGGGACGCGTGTGCCTTCATGATGAGGGCAGGCGTCCATGTAGGCGAGGCTGCATTGCAAGGAGTCCAGATGAGTTCGGATAGCGCCTACGCGGTCGAGTTGAAGGGGGTAACCTTCAAACGCGGTTCGCGCAGCATTTTCAGCGATGTCGACATCCGCATCCCGCGAGGCAAGGTCACCGGCATCATGGGGCCTTCCGGGTGCGGCAAGACAACTCTGCTGCGCCTGATGGGCGCGCAGTTGCGCCCCTCCGCCGGCGAAGTCTGGGTCGGCGGGCAGAACCTGCCGGCACTGTCGCGCAGCGACCTGTTCGATGCCCGCAAGCAGATGGGCGTGCTGTTCCAGAGCGGCGCACTGTTCACCGACCTGGACGTCTTCGAGAACGTGGCCTTTCCGCTGCGCGTACACACGCAGCTGTCCGATGAGATGATCCGCGACATCGTCCTGATGAAGCTGCAGGCCGTCGGCCTGCGCGGTGCCATCGACCTGATGCCGGACGAGCTGTCCGGCGGCATGAAGCGCCGCGTCGCGCTGGCCCGGGCAATCGCGCTGGACCCGCAGATCCTCATGTACGACGAGCCTTTCGTTGGCCAGGACCCGATCGCCATGGGCGTGCTGGTCCGGCTGATCCGCCTGCTCAACGACGCGCTGGGCATCACCAGCATCGTGGTTTCCCACGATCTGGCCGAAACCGCAAGCATCGCCGACTACATCTATGTTGTCGGCGATGGCCAGGTACTGGGGCAGGGGACGCCGGATGAACTGATGGGCTCGGACAACCCGCGCATCCGCCAGTTCATGAAGGGCGACCCGGACGGCCCGGTGCCATTCCACTTTCCTGCGCCAGACTACCGCGCCGACCTGCTGGGAGCGCGTTGATGCGCAGAAAATCCATACTCGAACGCATTCGCCTGTTCGGTCGCGCCGCCATCGATGTGCTGGCCGTACTTGGGCGCTCGTCGCTGTTCCTGTTCCATGCCCTGGCCGGGCGTGGCGGCATCGGTGGCGGCTTCCAACTGCTGACCCGGCAGCTCTACTCGGTGGGCGTGCTGTCGCTGGCGATCATCGTGGTCTCGGGGATGTTCATCGGCATGGTGCTGGCCCTGCAGGGCTACAGCATCCTCACCAAATACGGTTCCGAGCAGGCCGTCGGACAGATGGTCGCCCTGACCCTGCTGCGCGAGCTGGGTCCGGTGGTGACTGCATTGCTGTTCGCCGGGCGTGCCGGTTCGGCGCTGACCGCCGAGATCGGCAACATGAAATCGACCGAGCAGCTCTCGAGCCTCGAGATGATCGGTGTCGACCCGCTCAAGTACATCGTCGCCCCACGCCTGTGGGCTGGTTTCATCTCGCTGCCGCTGCTGGCGCTGATCTTCAGCGTGGTCGGCATCTGGGGTGGCTCGTGGGTGGCCGTGGACTGGCTGGGGGTCTACGAGGGCTCGTTCTGGGCCAACATGCAGAACAGCGTCTCTTTCAGCGACGACGTGATCAACGGGCTGGTCAAGAGCCTGGTGTTTGCCTTCGTCGTCACCTGGATCGCCGTATTCCAGGGCTATGACTGCGAACCCACCTCAGAGGGGATCAGTCGTGCCACCACCAGGACCGTGGTCTACGCCTCGTTGGCAGTCCTGGGTCTGGACTTTATTCTGACCGCCTTGATGTTTGGAGATTTCTGATGCAAAACCGCACCCTGGAAATCGGTGTCGGCCTGTTCCTCCTGGCCGGGATCCTGGCGCTGTTGCTCCTGGCCCTGCGTGTCAGCGGATTGTCGGCCAGCCCGAGCAGCGACACCTATAAAGTTTATGCGTACTTCGACAATATCGCCGGTTTGACTGTCAGAGCTAAAGTGACCATGGCCGGTGTGACCATCGGCAAGGTCACGGCCATCGATCTGGACCGCGACTCCTACACCGGTCGGGTCACGCTGCAGTTGGACAAGTCGGTCGACAACCTGCCGACCGATTCCACTGCCTCGATCCTGACCGCCGGGTTGCTCGGCGAGAAGTACATCGGCATCAGCGTGGGGGGGGAGGATGCAGTGCTCAAGGAAGGCAGCACCATCCACGACACCCAGTCTGCCCTGGTGCTGGAAGATCTGATTGGCAAGTTCCTGCTCAACTCCGTTGGCAAGGAACCGAAAGAAGCCCAACCAGCTAATTGAGGAGTTTCCATGATTTCGATCCTGCGACGTGGCCTGCTGGTCCTGCTGGCGGCCTTCCCCCTGATGGCCCTGGCGGCGCCGGGGCAGTCTCCCCGCGACGTGGTCCAGGGCACCACCACTGAGCTGCTCAACGACCTCAAGGCCAACAAGCAGCAGTATCGGTCCAATCCGAATGCGTTCTACGATGCGCTCAACCGCATCCTGGGCCCGGTGGTCGATGCCGATGGCATTTCCAAGAGCATCATGACCGTCAAGTACTCGCGCCGGGCTACGCCCGAGCAGATGCAGCGCTTCCAGGAGAACTTCCGCCGCAGCCTGTTCCAGTTCTACGGCAACGCACTGCTCGAATACGACAACCAGGGCATCACCGTCGATCCGGCGAAGCCGGATGATGGCAAGCGCGCCTCGGTGGGCATGAAGGTCTCGGGCAACAACGGTGCCGTCTACCCTGTGCAGTACACCCTGGAAAACATCGGCGGCGAGTGGAAGGTACGCAACGTCATCGTCAACGGTATCAACATCGGCAAGCTGTTCCGCGATCAGTTCGCCGATGCGATGAACCGCAACGGCAACAACCTCGACAAGACCATCGACGGCTGGGCTGGCGAAGTGGAAAAGGCCAAGCAGACCGCCGACAGTTCGCCGGAAAAGGAAGTCAAATGAGCGAGGTGGGTGTAAGCATGGCCGAGCCGGGCGTCCTGCGTCTGGCCGGCGTGCTCGACTACCGCAGCGGCCCGGCCCTGCGCAAGCAGGGCAAGGCACTGATCGCCGCCAGTGCCGAGCAGCGGCTGGTGCTCGACTGTTCGGCAGTGAGCAAGTCCAGCAGTGTCGGGTTGTCGTTGCTGCTGGCCTTCATGCGCGATGCCCAGGCGGCCGGCAAGGCCTGGGAAGTGCGTGACATGCCCGCCGACATGCGGGAAATCGCCGGGGTCTACGACCTCGATGAAGTGCTGGCGGGCTGATGGTCCGGCAGAAATCAAAGGCCCCTCGGTCAGCGCGTCCTTGCATGGGCTTCGCAGGCGAGGGGCTTTTTTGTATGATGGCCGACCCGCGCGCACTGGGCGCCGATTGAGGTTGAGCATGCAGGCCGTAGAAGTTAAGAGCTTCCTTGAAGAAAAACTGCCGGGAACCCGGGTCGAAGTTGAAGGCGAAGGCTGCAACTTCCAGTTGAACGTGATCAGCGACGAGCTGGCCGGCCAGAGCCCGGTCAAGCGCCAGCAGGCGATCTATGCTCACCTGAATCCCTGGATTGCCGACGGCAGCATCCATGCGGTAACCATGAAATTTTTCAGCAGCGCAGCCTGGGCTGAGCGCACCTGAGCCAACGTTGGCGGCGAGATTGCAATGGACAAACTGATTATTACTGGCGGCGCGCGCCTTGACGGCGAGATCCGCATTTCCGGGGCCAAGAACGCGGCCCTGCCGATCCTCTCGGCCACCCTGCTGGCCGATGGCCCGGTGACCGTCGGCAACTTGCCGCACCTGCACGACATCACCACGATGATCGAGCTGTTCGGGCGCATGGGCATCGAGCCTGTGATCGACGAAAAGCTGGCGGTCGAGATCGACCCACGCACCATCAAGACCCTGGTCGCACCGTACGAACTGGTCAAGACCATGCGTGCCTCGATCCTGGTGCTCGGCCCGATGGTCGCGCGTTTCGGTGAGGCGGAAGTCGCCCTGCCAGGCGGCTGCGCCATCGGTTCGCGTCCGGTCGACCTGCACATTCGCGGCCTGGAAGCCATGGGCGCGAAGATCGAGGTCGAAGGTGGCTACATCAAGGCCAAGGCGCCAGAAGGCGGGCTGCGCGGTGCGCACTTCTTCTTCGACACCGTCAGCGTGACCGGTACCGAGAACATCATGATGGCCGCTGCCCTGGCCAAAGGCCGCAGCGTGCTGCAGAACGCCGCGCGCGAGCCTGAAGTGGTCGACCTGGCCAACTTCCTCATCGCCATGGGCGCGAAGATCCAGGGCGCTGGTACCGACACCATCACCATCGATGGCGTCGAACGCTTGCACTCGGCCAGCTATCGGGTCATGCCCGACCGCATCGAGACCGGCACCTACCTCGTCGCAGCAGCCGTCACTGGCGGTCGCGTCAAGGTCAAGGATACCGATCCGACCATCCTCGAAGCTGTCCTGGAGAAGCTCAAGGAAGCCGGTGCCGACATCACCACCGGTGAAGACTGGATCGAACTGGACATGCACGGCAAGCGGCCCAAGGCCGTCAACCTGCGCACCGCCCCGTACCCGGCCTTCCCGACCGACATGCAGGCGCAGTTCATCTCCCTCAACGCCATTGCCGAAGGCACGGGTGCGGTGATCGAGACCATCTTCGAAAACCGCTTCATGCACGTGTACGAGATGCACCGCATGGGTGCGCAGATCCAGGTCGAAGGCAATACCGCCATCGTCACCGGGGTCAACACGCTCAAGGGTGCTCCGGTGATGGCCACCGACCTGCGCGCCTCGGCGAGCCTGGTGCTGTCGGCACTGGTCGCCGAAGGTGATACGCTGATCGACCGCATCTACCACATCGACCGTGGCTATGAGTGCATCGAGGAGAAGCTGCAGATGCTGGGCGCGAAGATCCGTCGCGTACCGGGTTAGTCGCACCCTCTGCTGTGATCGGCACAGGGACGTGCCAGCCGAATCGAACGCGGTCGGGTCAACACCCCGGCCGGCTGTAGCCGCATAAGGACCGACGCTCCAATGTTGACCATCGCGCTATCCAAGGGCCGTATTCTCGACGATACCCTGCCGCTGCTCGCCGAGGCCGGCATCGTGCCGACCGAGAATCCGGACAAGAGCCGCAAGCTGATCATCCCCACCACGCAGGATGATGTTCGCCTGCTCATCGTGCGTGCCACCGATGTGCCGACCTATGTCGAGCATGGTGCCGCCGACCTGGGTGTGGCCGGCAAGGACGTGTTGATGGAGTACGGTGGCCAGGGCCTGTACGAGCCGCTGGACCTGCAGATTGCCCAGTGCAAGCTGATGACCGCCGGTGTGGTAGGCGCTCCCGAGCCCAAGGGCCGGCTGCGTGTGGCCACCAAGTTCGTCAACGTAGCCAAGCGCTACTACGCCGAGCAAGGCCGCCAGGTCGACATCATCAAGCTGTACGGCTCCATGGAGCTGGCGCCGCTGATCAACCTCGCCGACAAGATCATCGACGTGGTCGACACCGGCAACACCCTGCGCGCCAACGGTCTCGAGCCCCAGGAACTGATCGCCACGATCAGTTCGCGCCTGGTGGTGAACAAGGCCTCCATGAAGATGCAGCACGCCCGCATCCAGACACTCATCGACACCCTGCGCAAGGCTGTCGAATCGCGACACCGCGGCTGACTTCTGCGCGCGACCTCCGCTGTCGCGCCCGTCTATCCGCGTCATAGCCACTTTTCTCGGGTGCCCGCGCGGATCGACTGGTAGCCTAGGGCGCCTGAGCATTCGCTACCTAAACGAGGCCCTCGTCATGACCGTGTCCACTGCAATTGCCCGTCTCAACGCCGCTGATCCGGATTTCGCACGACACCTGGATCATCTGCTGAGCTGGGAAAGCGTGTCCGATGACGCGGTCAACCAGCGGGTGCTCGACATCATCAAGGCCGTGCGCGAGCGTGGCGATGCTGCGCTGGTGGAGTTCACCCAGCGCTTCGATGGTGTCGACGCCAAGTCCATCGATGACCTGATTCTGCGGCGCGAGCGCCTGGAACTGGCCCTGAGCCGCATCACCCCCGCTCAACGCGAGGCGCTGGAAACAGCCGCCAACCGTGTGCGCAGCTACCACGAGCGACAGAAGCAGGACTCCTGGCAGTACACCGAGGCCGATGGCACGGTCCTTGGCCAGAAGGTCACTCCGCTCGACCGTGCCGGCCTTTACGTACCGGGCGGCAAGGCGTCCTACCCCTCGTCGGTGCTGATGAACGCCATCCCCGCCAAGGTTGCCGGTGTCGGTGAGGTGGTCATGGTCGTGCCGACCCCGCGAGGCGAGATCAACGAGCTGGTGCTGGCCGCAGCCTGCATCGCCGGTGTCGACCGCGTGTTCACCGTCGGCGGCGCACAGGCCGTTGCGGCGTTGGCCTACGGCACCGAGAGCGTGCCGCAGGTCGACAAGATCGTCGGCCCGGGCAACATCTACGTGGCCACTGCCAAACGCCACGTGTTCGGCCAGGTCGGTATCGACATGATCGCCGGCCCTTCGGAAATCCTCGTGGTCTGCGATGGCCAGACCGATCCTGACTGGATCGCCATGGACCTGTTCTCCCAGGCCGAGCACGACGAAGATGCCCAGGCGATCCTGGTCAGTCCCGACGCAGCCTTCCTCGACCGGGTGGCGGCGAGCATTGCCAGGTTGCTGCCGACCATGGAGCGCGCCGAGATCATCGAGAAATCGATCAATGGCCGTGGTGCGCTGATTCAGGTGCGTGACATGCAGCAGGCCATCGAGGTGGCCAACCGCATCGCCCCCGAGCACCTGGAGCTGTCGGTCGCCGACCCGCAGGCCTGGCTGCCGCAGATCCGCCACGCCGGTGCGATCTTCATGGGGCGTCACACCAGCGAAGCGCTGGGCGACTATTGCGCAGGACCGAACCACGTGCTGCCGACTTCCGGCACCGCGCGTTTTTCCTCGCCGCTGGGCGTTTATGACTTCCAGAAGCGTTCGTCGATCATCTTCTGTTCCGAGCAAGGCGCCTCCGAGCTCGGTCACACCGCATCCGTGCTGGCCCGTGGCGAGTCGTTGACCGCCCACGCCCGCAGTGCCGAATACCGCATCCTCAACGAGAAGGGGAACTGAGCATGAGTCGATTCTGGAGCCCCTTCGTCAAGGACCTGGTGCCCTACGTGCCGGGCGAGCAGCCCAAACTGGCCCGCCTGGTCAAGCTCAACACCAACGAGAACCCCTACGGCCCCTCGCCCAAGGCGCTGGAGGCCATGCGCGGCGAGGTGGGCGACAACCTGCGCCTGTACCCGGACCCGAACAGCGACCTGCTCAAGCAGGCGGTGGCCAGCCACTACGGGGTGAGCACGGCACAGGTATTCGTCGGCAACGGCTCGGACGAGGTGTTGGCACACATCTTCCACGGCCTGTTCCAGCACGGCGCGCCGCTGCTGTTCCCGGATATCAGCTACAGCTTCTACCCGGTGTATTGCGGCCTGTACGGCATCGACTTCGAGCAGGTGGCGCTGGATGAGCAGTTCCAGATCCGCATCGAGGACTACAACAAGCCCAACGCCGGAATCATCTTCCCCAACCCCAATGCGCCGACTGGCTGCCTGCTGCCGCTCCAGGCCATCGAGCAGCTGCTCGAGGCCAACCGTGATTCGGTGGTGGTGGTGGATGAAGCCTACATCGACTTTGGCGGCGAAACCGCCATCGCCCTGGTGGGTCGCTACGACAACCTGCTGGTGACCCAGACCCTGTCCAAGTCGCGCTCGCTCGCCGGTCTGCGTGTGGGGCTGGCGGTCGGACACCCTGACCTGATCGAGGCGCTGGAGCGGATCAAGAACAGCTTCAACTCCTACCCGCTGGATCGCATGGCCATCGTCGGTGCGGCGGCGGCGTTCGAAGACCACGCCTATTTCGTCGAAACCTGCCGCAAGGTCATCGACAGCCGTGAAGCGCTGGTCGAGCAATTGACGGCGCGTGGTTTCGAGGTGCTGCCCTCGGCGGCCAACTTCATCTTCGCCCGCCACCCGCAGCACGATGCCGCCGGGCTGGCGGCACGCCTGCGTGAGCAAGGCGTGATCGTGCGTCACTTCAAGCAGGCGCGCATCGCGCAATTCCTGCGCATCACCGTCGGTACTCCGGAGATGAACCAGGCGTTGATCGACGCGCTGGACTGATAGCTGACGCTGGTCTGATCGCGGGGCAAGCCCGCTCCTGCAGCCAATGAACAAGCAGGAGCGGGCTTGCCCCGCGATGCATTTGAGCGATATCGTTGCACTTTGTAAATTCATCCGATGACTGGACGTAAGCATGTCGCTCCTTATCAAGCGTTCGCTGGTAGAGCAGGCGGTCGAGCTGTTGCGCGAACGTATCGCCCGGGGTGACTGGACGGTGGGTCAACGCCTGCCGACCGAGCCGGAACTGGCCCTGGAACTCGGCATCAGTCGAAACACCGTGCGAGAAGCCGTGCGCGTACTGGCATTCGCAGGTCTGGTGGAGGTGCGCCAGGGCGACGGCAGCTACCTGCGCACTGTCCAGGACCCGCTGCAGACCGTGCAGGCCCTGTCGAGCTGTACCGTCGAGCACGCCCGCGAGACCCGCTGCATCCTCGAGGCCGAGGCCATCGGACTTGCCGCCCTGCGTCGCACCGATGCCGACCTGCAGGGGCTGCGTGAGGCGCTGCAGCACAGTTGTGCCCACTTCCACGGCGATCTGGACACCTACGTCAGCTGTGACCTGGTATTCCATCAGCGCCTGGTGGACGCCGCCCACAACCCGGCGTTGAGTGAGCTGTACCGCTACTTTTCGAGCGTCGTCGCTGCTGCCGTGCAGCACAACATGAGCGCAAGCCCCCGCAGGCAGCGGGTGTTCGACTTGCACGTGCAGATCCTTGATGCCATCGAGCAACGAGACCCGGACACGGCCAAGCGCCTGAGCCGGGCACTTATCGAATCCTGAGCCCGAGTGCCCCCATGCCTGAACAAACGATGCCCAATCGCTCCAAGACAGATGCCGAGCTGGACGAACTGCTGATCGACGCCGAGGCTGACGACGAGCAGGTCCAACAGCAGCCGGTGGTAGTGGCTCGGCCCTGGTTGCTGCTACTGGGCCTGGTGCTGGTGGCGCTGAACCTGCGCCCGGCGCTGTCGAGCATGGCGCCGGTGCTGGGCCAGGTGTCCGAGGGCCTGGGGCTCAATGCCTCGGCTGCCGGCTTGCTGACCACGCTGCCGGTACTGTGCCTGGGGCTTTTTGCGCCGCTTGCGCCGGTGCTTGCGCGCCGCTTCGGCAGCGAGCGTGTAATCCTCGGCATCCTGCTGACCCTGGCCCTGGGCATTCTGCTGCGCAGCGCCCTCGGGGTGGCCGGTGTGTTCGTCGGTAGCCTGATTGCCGGTGCCAGCATCGGTATCATCGGTGTGTTGCTGCCGGGCATCGTCAAGCGTGACTTCCCGGCGCATGCCGGCACCCTGACCGGCGTCTATACCATGGCCCTGTGCCTGGGCGCGGCCATGGCGGCGGGCAGCACCGTACCGTTGAGTCAGCATTTCGGCGGTGACTGGAGCCTGGGTCTGGGCTTCTGGCTGGTGCCAGCGCTGCTGGCGATGCTGGTCTGGTCGCCCCAGGCGCGCCAGGGCCACGGCGCCCATCAGGTCGCCTATCGGGTGCGCGGGCTGTGGCGTGATCCGCTGGCCTGGCAGGTGACCCTGTACATGGGGCTGCAATCCTCGCTGGCCTATATCGTGTTTGGCTGGCTGCCGTCGATTCTCATCGGTCGCGGCCTGAGCCCGACCGAGGCCGGGCTGGTGCTGTCCGGCTCGGTGCTGGTGCAGTTGATCAGCTCGCTCAGCGCCCCCTGGCTGGCCACCCGCGGCAAGGACCAGCGCCTGGCGATCGTGGTGGTGATGCTGGTCACGCTCGCCGGTCTGTTCGGCTGCCTGTATGCACCGATCTCGGGATTGTGGGGCTGGGCAGTACTGCTGGGCCTGGGCCAGGGCGGCACCTTTGCCCTGGCCCTGACCCTGATCGTGTTGCGCTCGAAGGATTCGCACGTGGCCGCGAACCTGTCGAGCATGGCCCAGGGGGTCGGCTACACGCTGGCGTCGATGGGGCCGTTCGCCGTCGGGTTGGTGCATGACCTTACCGGCGGCTGGGCGGCGGTGGGCTGGATCTTCGCGGTGCTGGGAATCGGCGCGATCATCTTCGGCCTGGGCGCAGGCCGTGCGCTGCATGTGCAGGTCGTCAGCGAGCGAGTGTAAGCCCGCCGGTGTGCGACGCGGGCTCATTCACCGCGCAAATGACCATGGCGTCCGGGCTGCGGGCAGATTATCGTGCAGCTCTCGATTCCCTGGACGGACCTGCACCATGAGTGACGCCAACAGCGCCCTGATCACCCGTTTCTACCAGGCCTTCCAGCGCCTGGACGCCGAGGCCATGGTGGCCTGCTACAGCGATGACATCGTTTTCAGCGACCCGGCCTTTGGCACTTTGCGCGGCAAGGATGCGGGTGACATGTGGCGAATGCTGGCCGCCCGGGCCAAGGATTTCTCCCTGACTTTCGACAGCGTGCGTGCGGATGCACGTGGTGGCAGTGCCCATTGGGTCGCCACCTACTTGTTCAGCCAGACCGGGCGTACGGTGGTCAACGACATCCAGGCCCGTTTCGTGTTCCGTGACGGGCTGATCTGCCAGCACGACGACAGCTTCGACCTGTGGCGCTGGTCGCGCCAGGCGCTCGGCATGCCAGGCGTACTGCTGGGCTGGTCGCCGGTTGTGCGCAACAAGGTGCGCCACCAGGCGCTCAAGGGCTTGCGCGCCTATCAACAGGGAGCGCAAGTGCCACGTGGCTGAGGAACAGCAAACGCTGGCCAAGCCCTGGTATGTCTACCTGGTACGGGCCGCCAATGGCTCGTTGTATTGCGGCATCAGCGACGATCCGCAGCGGCGCTTCCAGAAGCACTGCAAAGGGCAGGGCGCGCGTTATTTCAAGACCAGCCCTGCCCAGGCGCTGGTTTATGTCGAGCAATGGCCGGACAAGGGCCAAGCCCTGCGTCAGGAGCGACTGGTGAAGAAGCTGCGCAAGTCGGCGAAGGAGGCGCTGGTTGCCTCCTTCGCCCAGGCTGCGAGTGGGCTCAGTCCTTGCGACGCTTGAGCTGATCGATCAGTTGCGTCGGCAGGCCCTTGATCACCAGGGTGCCGGCCTCTTCGTCGTATTCGATCTTCGAGCCCAGCAGGTGCGCTTCGAAGCTTATCGACAGCCCTTCGGCACGGCCGGTGAAGCGGCGGAACTGGTTGAGGGTGCGTTTGTCCGCAGGAATTTCCGGCGACAGGCCGTAGTCCTTGTTGCGGATATGATCGAAGAAGGCCTTGGGGCGATCTTCGTCGATAAGGCTCGACAGTTCCTCCAGGGTGATCGGCTCGCCCTGTTTGGTCTGGCTGGTGGCGTATTCGACCAGGGTCTGGGTCTTCTCGCGGGCGGCTTCCTCGGGCAGGTCCTCGCTTTCGACGAAATCGCTGAACGCCTTGAGCAGGGTGCGGGTTTCGCCCGGGCCGTCGACGCCCTCCTGGCAGCCGATGAAGTCGCGGAAGTAATCCGACACCTTCTTGCCGTTCTTGCCTTTGATAAAGGAAATGTACTGCTTGGAGTGCTGGTTGTTCTTCCACTCCGACAGGTTGATGCGCGCGGCCAGGTGCAATTGGCCAAGGTCCAGGTGCCGCGATGGGGTGACGTCCAGTTCGGCGTTCACGGCCACGCCTTCGCTGTGGTGCAGCAGGGCGATGACCAGGTACTCGGTCATGCCTTGCTGATAATGGGCGAACAGCACGTGGCCACCCGTGGAGAGGTTGGACTCTTCCATCAGCTTCTGCAGGTGCTCGACTGCGATGCGGCTGAAAGTGGTGAAGTCTTTTTCTTCTTCCTGGTACTGCTTGAGCCAGCCACTGAGCGGGTAGGCGCCGGATTCTCCGTGGAAGAAGCCCCAGGCTTTGCCCTGTTTGGCGTTGTAGCTGTCGTTGAGATCGGCCAGGAGGTTTTCGATGGCGTCCGACGCCGCCAGTTCGGTGTCTCGCGCATGGAGCACGGCGGGGCTGCCGTCGGGCTTCTTGTCGATCAGGTGAACGATGCAATGACGGATTGGCATGGAATTCTCTGAAAGTGGGTGAGCGGTGCGAGGCCGCGCTGCAAAGTCGCTCAGTTTACCGCAGGGTGGGGGTGATGCAGTGGCCAGATATTGGCGGAAATGACTGTTGTTCGTTTTTTGTGCAAAAAACCGATGATTTCGGGCAAACCCCCGAAAAACCTGAATAAAATCACGGTCGACAGCGGATATTTCCTGATTCCTGTGTTAGCTTTGCGCCGTCTTGCGCCCCTTGGGGTGGCGCATTGCTGGCAGCTCGCTTGCGTCGTGTCGAACCAAACGCTGATTTTCGTATCTACATACGCGATTGGCGAGGCTCGCCGGACCTTCCGCGCAGGCCCGATAACGATGAAGCACGCTGCATACCTCTGATTTGATAGGGAAGGAACACCACCATGGCATTGACCAAAGACCAACTGATTGCCGACATCGCTGAAGCCATCGACGCGCCGAAAACCACCGCGCGCAACGCCCTGGAGCAACTGGGCCAGATCGTCGCCGACCAACTGGAAAACGGCGCTGAAATCACCCTGCCAGGCATCGGCAAGCTGAAAGTCTCCGAGCGTCCTGCCCGTACCGGCCGCAACCCTTCGACTGGCGCTGCCATCGAAATCGCTGCCAAGAAAGTCGTCAAGTTCGTACCGGCCAAGGTCCTGAACGACGCCATCAACAAGTAATTGTCGATGCTTCATTGAAACCGCGCCCGGCCTGTCCGGGCGCGGTTTTTTCATGCCTGCGGTTTGCCCCTGGCGCCATGCCAGGCCTTGCGTGCGTCCTCCTCGAGGAAGCTCCAGGCGACCATGCGGCTCTGCTTCTGCCCCTGGCCCATCTCGATGATGCGCTGGGCTTTCACCCCCGCTTTGTTCAGCGCCGCTTCGATACCGGGGACGTTGCTGGCCTTGGACACCAGGCTGGTGAACCACAGCACCTGCCCGCCGTACTGCACGCTTTCGTTCACCAGTTGGGTGACGAAGCGGATCTCGCCGCCCTCGCACCACAGCTCGTTGTTCTGCCCGCCGAAGTTCAGCACCGGCAGCTTGCGGGTGGGATCCTGCTTGCCCAGGTTCTTCCATTTGCGCTGGCTGCCACGGGTGGCCTCCTCGCGCGAGCTGTGGAAGGGTGGGTTGCACAGGGTCAGGTCGAAGCGCTCGTCGCCCTGCAGCAGGCCGCTGAGGATGTGCTTGCGGTTGGCCTGCTGGCGCAGGGTGATGGCCTTGGTCAGGCCATTGGCCTGGACGATTGCCCTGGCCGAGGCCAGCGCCGTGGTGTCGATGTCCGAGCCGAGGAAGCGCCAGCGGTAATCGCTGTAGCCGAGCAGCGGGTAGATGCAGTTGGCGCCGACGCCGACGTCCAGTGCCCGCACCTGGGCGCCACGGGGTATTTCACCGGCGTTGTCCCCGGCCAGCAGGTCGGCCAGCACATGGATGTAGTCGGCACGGCCGGGAATCGGCGGGCAGAGGTAGTCGGCGGGGATGTCCCAGTGCTGGATGCCGTACTGCGCCTTGAGCAGGGCGCGGTTGAACACCCGTACCGCCTCGGGGTTGGCGAAGTCGATGCTGGGCTTGCCGTGGGGGTTGGTGATGGTGAAGCGGGCCAGATCAGGATGGGCCTTGATCAGGCTGGGGAAGTCATAGCGGCCCTGGTGGCGGTTGCGCGGGTGCAGGGTGGGTTTGTTCTGGGTCATGCTCGTGTCCGGTGTCGCTTGCACTGGCCAGAGGCCGCAGGGTGGCCCATTCGCGGCCAAGGCCGCTCCCACAGGATCGAAGACAGCCCATTCCTGTGGGAGCGGCCTTGGCCGCGAACGAGGGCGAAGCCCTCGCCGGTCAGTTCAGCAATGTCAGGTTACAGCGCAGCGATCCGCGCATGCTGCTCGGTGAAGTTGGCCAGGGCCTGCTCCGACTCGGCCAGCTTGGCACGTTCCTTCTCGATCACCGCAGGCGGTGCCTTGTCGACGAAGGCGGCATTGGACAGCTTGCCGCCGACGCGCTGGACCTCGCCCTGCAGGCGCTGGATTTCCTTGTTCAGGCGCGCCAGCTCGGCATCCTTGTCGATCAGCCCGGCCATCGGCACCAGCACTTGTAGGTCACCGACAAGCGCGGTGGCCGACAGCGGCGCTTCGTCCTGCTCGCCGAGCACGGTGAAGGTCTCGACCTTGGCCAGCTTCTTGAGCAGCGCTTCGTTTTCCTGCAGGCGGCGCTGGTCGTCGGCGTTGGCGTTCTTCAGGAACAGCGGCAGCGGCTTGCCCGGGCCGATGTTCATCTCGGCGCGGATGTTGCGCAGGCCGACCATCAGCTCCTTGAGCCACTCGATGTCACCTTCGGCGCCCGCATCGATGCGGCTCTCATTGGCCACTGGCCACGGTTGCAGCATGATGGTCTTGCCCTGGATGCCAGCCAGCGGCGCGATGCGCTGCCAGATCTCCTCGGTGATGAACGGCATGAACGGATGCGCCAGGCGCAGCACCACTTCGAGCACGCGCACCAGCGTGCGGCGGGTGCCGCGGGCTCGTTCGACCGGCGCGTTCTCGTCCCACAGCACCGGCTTGGACAGTTCCAGGTACCAGTCGCAGTACTGGTTCCAGACGAACTCGTACAGCGCCTGGCTGGCCAGGTCGAAGCGGAACTGCTCGAGCTGACGGGTGACCTCGGCTTCGGTGCGCTGCAGTTGCGAGATGATCCAGCGATCGGCCAGCGACAGCTCGTAGGCCTCGCCGTTCTGGCCGCAGTCCTCGCCCTTGTCCAGCACGTAGCGGGCGGCGTTCCAGATCTTGTTGCAGAAGTTGCGATAGCCTTCGACGCGGCCCATGTCGAACTTGATGTCACGGCCGGTGGAAGCCAGCGAGCAGAAGGTGAAGCGCAGGGCGTCGGTGCCGTAGCTGGCGATGCCTTCGGGGAACTCGGCCTTGGTCTGCTTGGCGATCTTCTCGGCCAGCTTGGGCTGCATCATGCCGCTGGTGCGCTTTTCCAGCAGCGCTTCAAGGGTGATGCCGTCGACGATGTCCAGCGGGTCGAGCACGTTGCCCTTGGACTTGGACATCTTCTGGCCCTGGCCATCGCGCACCAGGCCGTGCACGTACACGGTCTTGAACGGAACCTGCGGGGTGCCGTCCTCGTTCTTGATCAGGTGCATGGTCAGCATGATCATCCGGGCGACCCAGAAGAAGATGATGTCGAAGCCTGTGACCAATACGTCGGTGGAGTGGAATTTCTTCAGGAACTCGGTCTGCTCCGGCCAGCCAAGCGTGGAGAAGGTCCACAGGCCCGAGCTGAACCAGGTGTCGAGCACGTCGTCGTCCTGGCGCAGGGTGACGTCGGCGCCCAGGCCGTGCTTGGCGCGGACCTCTTGCTCGTCGCGGCCGACATAGACCTGGCCGGCCTCGTCGTACCACGCCGGGATGCGGTGGCCCCACCACAGCTGGCGGCTGATGCACCAGTCCTGGATGTCGCGCATCCAGGAGAAGTACATGTTCTCGTACTGTTTGGGTACGAACTGGATGCGGCCGTCTTCCACGGCGGCGATGGCAGGTTCTGCCAGCGGCTTGGTGGAGACGTACCACTGGTCGGTCAGCCACGGTTCGATGACGGTGCCGGAGCGGTCGCCTTTCGGCACTTTCAGGGCGTGGTCGTCGACGCTGACCAACAGGCCCTGGGCGTCCAGGTCGGCGACCATCTGCTTGCGCGCGACGAAGCGGTCGAGGCCGGCGTACTGCGTAGGCAGGCTGGTGTCGAGTTGTTCGTTGACACTGCCGTCGAGGTTGAAGGCCTGTACCGCGGCGAGCACGGTGGCGTTCTTGTCGAAGATGTTCAGCAGCGGCAGGTTGTGGCGCTTGCCGACTTCATAGTCGTTGAAGTCGTGGGCCGGGGTGATCTTCACGCAGCCGGTACCGAACTCGGGGTCGCAGTAGTCGTCGGCGATGATCGGGATGCGGCGGCCGACCAGCGGCAGCTCGACGAACTTGCCGATCAGCGCCTGGTAGCGCTCGTCGCTCGGGTTGACGGCGACGGCGACGTCACCGAGCAGGGTTTCCGGACGGGTGGTGGCGACCACCAGGTGGTCCTTGCCCTCGGCCGTGGTGGCACCATCGGCCAGCGGGTAGCGCAGGTTCCACAGGTGGCCCTTCTCGTCGTGGTTTTCCACCTCGAGGTCGGAAATCGCCGTGTGCAGCTTGGTGTCCCAGTTGACCAGGCGCTTGCCGCGGTAGATCAGGCCGTCTTCGTGCAGGCGCACGAAGGCTTCCTTGACCGCCTCGGACAGGCCGTCGTCCATGGTGAAGCGCTCGCGGCTCCAGTCGACCGACGAACCCAGGCGACGGATCTGACGGCTGATGTTGCCGCCGGACTGGTCCTTCCACTCCCAGACCTTTTCCAGGAACTTTTCGCGGCCCAGGTCATGACGGTTCTGGCCTTTCGCCTCGAGCTGGCGCTCCACCAGCATCTGGGTAGCGATGCCGGCGTGGTCGGTGCCTGGCTGCCACAGGGTGTCGCGACCCTGCATGCGGCGGAAACGGATCAGGGCGTCCATGATCGCGTTGTTGAAGCCGTGGCCCATGTGCAGGCTGCCGGTCACGTTCGGCGGCGGGATCATGATGGTGTAGGACTCGCCTGCACCTTGTGGGGCGAAATAGTTCTCGGACTCCCAGGTGTTGTACCAGGAAGTTTCGATGGCGTGCGGCTGGTAGGTCTTATCCATGCGCGGCGGGACCCTTAGGCATAAATACGGAAAAGCCGAAGAGTATAACGGAGCCGGGAGTTTCAGGCGACAAGCTGCGAGCGTTGTGCATGCCTTGCGGACGAGGTGCGGCCTTCGCGGGTAAATCGCAGCGGCGAAGGCCGTACCGTGAATGTTCGTGCTTACTCGGAGCGCTTGATCAACCGCTCCATCCGCGCTTCGAGGCGACGCTTGATCTCGGTCTCGATGTGCGGGGTGAAATCGTTGATCACGTCCTGCATGATCGACTGCGCAGCCGCGCGCAGCTCTGCATCGAGGTGCAGCAGGGTGTCCTGGCGGCGCGCCTGGGCATCGTCTTCGGGCGCGGCGGCAGCCGGTTGCTCGACCGCCGCGGCAGTGCCGGCGGGCTCATCGAGCAACAGCGGGATCTGTTCGACGGTCTCGGTCAGCAGCGGCGGTTGCAGGTCGGCGTCGCCAAGCAACTGGCGAATCGACTCCAGGTCGTCGAGCAGGTGGGCGGATTGGGTGAGCGAAGCGGGTTTGTCCATCGTCGTCAAAGTCGCTGTAAGCGGTGGTCTTGCAGAGCATAGCCCTGTTCACGGTAGAAACGGAACCGTTCGCGGGCCGACTGGCGGATGCTGGCCTCCTCGACGACGATCTCGGCAACCCGTTCGAACTGGCCGACGAACCCCGGTACGTCGGCGCCCAGGTTGATCAGCAGGTCTCGGTGCTCTCCGGCACTGTCGCCCAGGCCCAGTGCAACACGGGCATCGGCATGCTGCTCGGCCAGGTCGTGGGGCACGAAGGCCTCGCCCTTGAAATGCCACAGGCGTTGGTCCAGCGCGCTGCGCTGTGCGTCGTTCTGGCAGTGCAGGTAGACCCGGTGACCGAGCCGCCAGGCTTTTTCGCAGAGCTTGCAGGCGAAGTCCAGGCGTGCGTCAAGGGAGTCGCTGGGGAGGATGTAGAAGTCGACTTTGCTCATGATCGGTCAGGGTGAGCTGGGTGGAGGAGTGTCCGGGGCGGCCTCATCGCGGGGCAAGCCCGCTCACAAAGGTCATGCGCAGCCGACAGCGCTGCGCTTGACCCGATGAGGCCGCCACGGTCCTGCGCCATCAGACGCCCGCGCGATCCAGCAGGTACTGGGTCAGCAGCGGCACCGGACGGCCGGTGGCGCCCTTGTCCTTGCCACCGCTGACCCAGGCGGTGCCGGCGATGTCCAGGTGAGCCCAGCTGTAGTTCTTGGTGAAGCGCGAGAGGAAGCAACCGGCAGTAATGGTGCCGGCCTTCGGGCCGCCGATGTTGGCGATGTCGGCGAACGGACTGTCCAGCTGCTCCTGGTATTCGTCGAACAGCGGCAGCTGCCAGGCACGGTCATCGGCGTGCTTGCCGGCATCGAGCAACTGGCCGACCAGATCGTCACTGTTGCCCATCAGGCCGGAGGTGTGGCTGCCCAGGGCGACGATGCAGGCACCGGTCAGGGTGGCGATGTCGATGACTGCCTGCGGCTTGAAGCGTTCGGCGTAGGTCAGGGTGTCGCACAGCACCAGGCGCCCTTCGGCGTCAGTGTTGAGGATCTCGACGGTCTGCCCGCTCATGGTGGTGACGATGTCGCCCGGGCGGGTGGCGCCACCGCTCGGCATGTTCTCGGCGCAGGCCAGCAGGCACACCAGGTTGATCGGCAACTGCAGTTCGAGCACGGCGCGCAGGGTGCCGAACACACTGGCGGCACCGCCCATGTCGTACTTCATCTCATCCATGCCGGCGCCGGGCTTGAGGCTGATGCCGCCGGTGTCGAAGGTGATGCCCTTGCCGACCAGCACGAACGGCTTGTCGCTCTTCCTGGCGCCCTGGTACTGCATGACGATCAGGCGTGGCGGCTGGTCGCTGCCCTGGCCCACGGCGTAGAACGCGCCCATGCCCAGGTCCTTGATCTTCTTCTCGTCGAGCACTTCGACCTTCAGGCCCTTGTGCGCCTTGCCCAGCTCCTTGGCCTGCTCGGCGAGGAAGCTTGGGTGGCAGATGTTCGGCGGCAGGTTGCCCAGGTCGCGGGTCAGGCTCATGCCGGTGGTGATGGCGGTGGCGTGCTTGACCGCGCGCTCGACTTCGCCGAGGCCGGCCTTGTCGGCGAGCAGGGTGACTTTCTTCAGTGCACGGGGTTCGGCCTTCTGGCTCTTGAAGCGGTCGAACACGTAGGTGCCGTCGAGCAGGGTTTCGGCCAGCAGGCGATATTTGCCGTAGTGACCGTCACGGTTGGTCACGGCGATGTCGTCCAGGGCCAGCACGGCGTCGGTGCCGGCCAGATTGCGCAGCACACCGGCGACACTGGCGACCAGCTTGCGCCAGGTACGGTCGCCCAGCGCTTCGTCCTTGCCGCTGCCGACCAGCAGCACGCGGTCGGCCTTCAGGCCCGGCAGGTTCTGCAGCAACAGGGTCTGGCCCGGCTTGCCGGCCAGGTCGCCGCGCTTGAGCAGGGCACTGATGGCGCCATCGGTCGCCTGATCGACGGCCTTGGCCACGTTGCCAAGCTTGCGGCCTTCACCGACCGGCACGACCAGGGTGGCGGTTTTCACGGATGCTGCGGCTACGGTCTTTACAACCAGTTCCATGTCAGGTTCCCCGAATGATCTTTGCAATTGGCCACTGCAGCACGATAGGTGCGGCAGGCCTGGCCGCGTGGTCGCGGGCCAGTGGAAAAGCAGCCAGTTTGAGCCTGCCGCCGCCTTGCTGACAACCCCGGTCTATGCTTTTGCGGGGCCGTGTGCGCTATACAGGTGGGGCTTTGCCGCATTTTTGCGGGCGTGACAACTGCTGTCATGCGCCGCCAAGTGACAGGCGCGCCCAATCACAGGATAATGCGCGCACTTTTACATGGAGGTTCGCCTCGGGCGAACCGGCATGGGTCTTGGCTGTACTAAGTCATTGTCTGGCAATCCGCCCCTGACAACCCAGGAGTGTCTGGTTTGATCGTCTTTCGTTATCTGTCCCGCGAGGTCCTGGTGACCTTGAGCGCCGTCAGCGCCGTGCTGCTGGTGATCATCATGAGCGGACGCTTCATCAAGTACCTGGCCCAGGCGGCCCAGGGTGCGCTCGATCCGGGCGTGCTGTTCCTGATCATGGGCTTCCGTCTGCCGGGCTTCCTGCAGTTGATCCTGCCGCTGGGGTTGTTCCTCGGCATCCTGCTGGCCTACGGCCGTCTCTACCTGGAGAGCGAGATGACCGTGCTCTCGGCCACCGGCATGAGCCAGCAGCGCTTGCTGACGCTGACCCTGGTGCCGGCTGCAGTGGTTGCACTGGTGGTCGCCTGGCTGAGCCTGAGCCTGGCCCCGCTGGGTGTCGCCCAGGTGCAGAAGATCATCGCCCAGCAGGATGCGCTGACCGAGTTCGATACGCTCGTGCCCGGTCGCTTCCAGACCCTGCGCGACGGTACCCGCGTGACCTACACCGAGCAGATGTCCGACGATCGCGTCAATCTGGGTGGCGTATTCATATCCGAGAAGCGCTTCAACCAGGACAAGACCAAGGACCGCGCACCGTCGGTACTGGTTGCGGAAAAAGGCCATCAGGAAGTGCAGCCTGACGGCAATCGCTACCTGATCCTGGAAAATGGCTATCGCTATGATGGCAACCCAGGCCAGGCCGACTACCGGGCGATCAAGTACGACACCTATGGCGTGCTGCTGCCCAAGCCCGAAGTCAGCGAAGAGGTCACCGAGCGCGAAGCCATTCCGACCACCGACCTGTTCGGGCATGACGGCCTGCGGGAGCGCGCCGAGCT
Source organism: Pseudomonas sp. FA117 (assembly GCF_057370475.1). Classification (NCBI taxonomy): domain Bacteria; kingdom Pseudomonadati; phylum Pseudomonadota; class Gammaproteobacteria; order Pseudomonadales; family Pseudomonadaceae; genus Pseudomonas; species Pseudomonas sp. FA117. The sequence continues at coordinate 4,724,324 of NZ_CM170675.1, read as the reverse complement.
GCAATGGCGCCTGTCGTTGCCGCTGCTGGTATTCATCGTGACCCTGCTGGCGGTGCCGCTGGCCAAGGTCAACCCGCGCCAGGGCCGTTTCCTCAAGCTGCTGCCGGCGATTCTCCTGTACATGGCCTACCTGACGATGCTGATCTCCGTTCGTGGCGCCCTCGAAAAGGGCAAGTTGCCGATTTCCCTGGGCATCTGGTGGGTGCATGCGCTGTTCCTGCTCATCGGCCTGGGGCTGATGTACTGGGAGCCACTGCGCCTGAAGATGGCCGAGCGTCGTGCGGGGGTGGTCCATGGTTAAGATCGACCGCTATATCGGCCAGAGCGTGCTGCTGGCGATCCTCGCTGTGCTGGGTATCATCCTCGGGCTGGCCTCGCTGTTCGCCTTCATCGACGAGATGGGCGACCTGAGCGACACCTACACCCTGCTCGACGCCAGCAGCTATGTGCTGTTGACCGCCCCGCGCCGGCTCTACGACATGCTGCCGATGGCGGCACTGATCGGCTGCCTGATCGGCCTGGGCAGCCTGGCCAGCAGCAGCGAGCTGACCATCATGCGTGCGGCCGGCGTGTCCATCGGCCGTATCGTCTGGGCGGTGATGAAGCCGATGCTGGTGCTGATGCTGGTCGGCCTGCTGATCGGCGAGTACGTCGCGCCAGTGACCGAGAACAAGGCCCAGGCCGAGCGTTCGCTGGCCCAGGGCGGTGGCGAGGCGCAGAGCTCCAAGCGCGGCATGTGGCACCGTCAGGGCGAGGAGTTCGTGCACATCAACTCGGTACAGCCCAACGGCCTGCTGCTGGGTGTGACCCGCTACCGTTTCGATGACCAGCGCAAGATCGTCAGCTCCAGCTTTGCCCGTCGCGCCCTGTACAAGGATGAGCGCTGGGTGCTGCATGACGTCAACACCACCTTCTTCCGTGGCGATCACACCGAAGTGGTGCAGGCGCCCGAGGAGACCTGGGACGTGTCGGTGACGCCCGAGCTGCTCAACACCGTGGTCCTGCCGCCTGAGTCGCTGTCGATCACCGGGTTGTGGGAGTACATCCACTACCTGGCCGACCAGGGCCTGAACAACGCCCGCTACTGGCTGGCGTTCTGGACCAAGATCCTGCAGCCGGCGGTGACCGCTGCGCTGGTACTGATGGCGATCTCCTTCATCTTCGGCCCGCTGCGTTCGGTCACCCTCGGCCAGCGCGTGTTCACCGGCGTACTGGTGGGCTTCGTGTTCCGCATCGCCCAGGACCTGCTGGGGCCATCGAGCCAGGTGTTCGGCTTCCCGCCGTTGCTGGCGGTGGTGATTCCTGCAGGGATCTGTGCACTGGCGGGGGTGTGGCTGTTGCGCCGGGCCGGCTGACGGCCTGAGCTGCACGACAAAGCCGACCTCAGGGTCGGCTTTGTTTTTTGCCGCGATCGGTGCGCGTGGGCAGCACGGGCTTCATTTCTTCTGCTTGGGAATCCGCACCAGCTGGGTTTCGGAATAGATGTCGTGCCAGCTGCGCTTGCGCTTGTCGAACAGCGACCAGATGAACCCAAGCCCCAGGCACAGCCACGAGGCGATCGACACCACGAAGCGCAGCAGCGCCTGCCACAGGCTGATCGCGCTGCCGTCGGCATTCTGCACGCGCACGCCCCACACCTGCATGCCCAGGGTCTGGCCGCCATGGGTCCAGAACTTGGCGAAGAAGCCGAACAGGGCGAACAGCAGTACCGTGGACAACAGCGGGTCGCCATCGAGCGCGCCGGCCTCGGTCAGCTCACGCATGCGCGCCTCGCCGATGATCGACATCTGGATCAGCTTGTAGATACCTGCCGTGACGATCAGCAGGGCAGTGCACAGGAGGAAGTCGTAGAACATTGCCGCCAGGCGGCGCCCAAGGGCGGCGGGGGGGAAATCGCCCTGGGGGGTGAGTGGACGCTTGGACATGCAGGACGGCTCCGGGATGGAAAGCCCTCATTCTATGGAATTGCAGGCACAAAAAAGCCCCTGCGCGTCAACGCAGGGGCTTTTTTACAGAAATCAGCCTTCTGCTTGTACTTCGTCAGCCTGCATGCCTTTCTGGCCCTGCACAGCAACGAAGGTGACTTTCTGGCCTTCTTTCAGGCTCTTGAAGCCGTTGCCCTGGATGGCACGGAAGTGAACGAACAGATCCGGACCGCTCTCTGGAGTGATGAAGCCGTAACCTTTCTCGTCATTGAACCACTTGACGGTACCGTTCTGACGCTCAGCCATTTTCTTATTTCCTATGAATCTTCAGATAGTGATTTCAGTTTCTTTCGCATCGAAAAGACGAAAGAGTACTGGGGCTGGGTTGCAGGAAAGTAAGAGACGTCGAACGGGTTGTAGCAAATTGCGGCTACTGGCCCAGGTCACGAACTGTTGCGACCCATGCAAACACAGTGAGATGACTCTACGCCAACTCCGGCGACAAAAACAAGCCCTCCACGGTGCCCTGCCCGAGGCTTTTGCCGATTACCGACAAAATTGTCGGAAACGGCATGGCGCCTGGCCTGGCGCCATGTTCAAAAGTTATTGCACAGGTTCGTAAACGAATAAGCGAACTGTTGCCAGATCGCTTTCAACCCCGGTAGTAACGTTGCGCCACGAAAGGCATTTTGCTGACTTTCAAGGCAACTTGCTTGCCGCGCACCAGCGCGAACAGTGGTGTCTCCAGTGCGGTATGTTCGTTATCGACATAACCCATCGCCACCGGGGCGCCGAGGGTCGGTCCGAAGCCTCCGCTGCAGACCTTGCCGACCGGGTTGCCGGCCGCATCGACGATCTCGGCACCCTCGCGAACCGGCGTGCGCTCCTGTGGCAGCAGGCCAACCCGCTTGCGGGGCACCCCTTGACGCTGTTGGGCGAACACCGTTTCAGCGCCCGGGAAGCCACCGGCGCGTGCGCCGTCGGCGCGACGTACCTTGGAGATCGCCCACAGCAAGCTGGCTTCGATGGGGGTGGTCTGGGTGTCCATGTCGTGGCCATACAGGCACAGCCCGGCTTCCAGGCGCAGCGAGTCGCGCGCGCCCAGGCCGATGGGTTGCACCTCGGGCTCGGCCAGCAGGCGTCGGGCCAGGGCCTGCGCAGCGGCGGCCGGCACCGAGATTTCGTAGCCGTCCTCGCCGGTGTAGCCCGAGCGGCTGACGAAGCAGTCCTCGCCCAGCAACTGCAGTGGCCGGAACTGCATGAACGTCATGCTGGCCGCTTCCGGTGCCAGGCGCTCCAGTACCTTCACCGCCGCCGGACCTTGCAGGGCCAGCAGGGCACGTTCCTCGAACAGTGGCTGGATATCGCAGCGCTGGCCGATGTGCCGTTGCAGGTGCGCCAGGTCCTGCTCCTTGCAGGCGGCATTGACCACCAGGAACAGGGTGTCGTCGCCCAGGTTGGCGACCATCAGGTCGTCGAGGATGCCACCCTGCTCGTTGGTGAACATGGCGTAGCGCTGCATGCCCACCGGCAGGTCGATGATATCCACCGGCACCAGGCTTTCCAGGGCCTGGGCCGCATCGCTGCCGCGCAGCACGATCTGGCCCATGTGCGAGACATCGAACAGCCCCGCCTGCTCGCGGGTGTGCAGGTGCTCCTTGAGTACCCCCAGCGGATACTGCACAGGCATGTCGAAGCCTGCGAACGGCACCATGCGTGCGCCCAGTTCCAGGTGAAGGGCGTGCAGCGGGGTCTTGAGCAGTGTTTCGGACATCGGTGACTCCTTGGTTTTTGTTCGGGTCAACATTCGATGATGTTGACGGCCAGACCGCCGCGGGCGGTCTCCTTGTATTTGCTTTTCATGTCGGCGCCGGTCTGGCGCATGGTGCGGATGACCTTGTCGAGCGAGACGAAATGCTGGCCGTCGCCGCGCAGGGCCATGCGTACGGCATTGATCGCCTTGACCGAGCCCATTGCGTTGCGCTCGATGCAGGGCACCTGGACCAGCCCGCCGATCGGGTCGCAGGTCAGGCCCAGGTTGTGCTCCATGCCGATTTCGGCGGCATTCTCGACCTGTTGCACCGTCCCGCCCATCACTTCGCAGAGAGCACCGGCAGCCATCGAACAGGCCACGCCGACTTCGCCCTGGCAGCCGACCTCGGCGCCTGAAATCGAGGCGTTTTCCTTGTACAGGATGCCGATTGCCGCGGCAGTGAGCAGAAAGCGCACCACACCGTCTTCGCTGGCGCCGGGCACGAAGCGCATGTAGTAGTGCAGCACGGCCGGAACGATGCCCGCCGCGCCGTTGGTGGGCGCGGTGACCACACGGCCGCCGTGGGCATTTTCCTCGTTGACCGCCAGCGCGTAGAGGTTGACCCAGTCGAGCACCGACAACGCATCGCGCAGGCTGGCTTCCGGGTGGCGGCTGAGCTGGCGGTAGAGCGCCGGCGCGCGGCGCTTGACCTTGAGCCCGCCGGGCAGGATGCCCTCATGACGGTAACCGGCCTCGACGCAATCCTGCATGACTTGCCAGATATGCAGCAGGCCGCTGCGGGTTTCCTGTTCCGGGCGCCAGGCGGCCTCGTTGGCCAGCATCACCTGGCTGATCGACAGTTGCTGCGCGCTGCAGTGCCCGAGCAGTTCCCTGGCGGTCTTGAACGGATAGGTCAGTGCGGTGCTGTCCTCGACGATGCGGTCCTGCCCGGCAGCGTCCTCGTCGACCACGAAACCGCCGCCCACCGAGTAGTACTCGCGGCTGCGAATCTGCAGCCCGGCGGCATCGAAGGCGCGAAAGATCATGCCGTTGGGATGGTAGTCCAGCGGCTTGCGGATCATCGCCAGATGCTGCTTCTCGACGAAGTTGATCGGATGCTCGCCGAGCAGGCGCAGGTGGCCGCTGTCGCGGATGGCCTGCAGGCGTGCGGGGATGGAGTCGGTGTCGACGCTGTCGGGGTGCTCACCCTCCAGGCCCAGCAGTACCGCCTTGTCGCTGCCGTGACCCTTGCCGGTGGCGCCGAGCGAGCCGTAGAGCTCGGCCTTGACGCTGGCGGTGGCGGCCAGCAGGCCGTCACGGCGCAGCCCTTCGGCGAAACGTGCGGCAGCGCGCATCGGGCCGACGGTATGAGAGCTGGAAGGGCCGATGCCGATCTTGAACAGGTCGAAGACGCTGAGTGACATGCTGACCTCCTGCCAAGTTCGGCGGGTTGATGGGAAGAGCCTGCGGGAGCGGGTTTACCTGCGAATGCGGCGGTGAGTCCAACATTGCATTCGCGGGCAGACCCGCTCCCACAGGGCCAAGAAGCTATCAGATGTCCTGATAGCTCTCGATCGACGGGCAGGCGCAGACCAGGTTGCGGTCGCCATACACGTTGTCGACCCGGCCGACCGGTGGCCAGTACTTGCTCTCGACCAAACTCGGCAGTGGATACACAGCCTGCTCGCGGCTGTAGCCGTGGGACCATTCGCCGACCAGTTCCGCCGCGGTGTGCGGGGCGTTCCTGAGCGGGTTGTCGTCCTTGTCCAGGCTGCCGTTCTCCACGGCACGAATCTCTTCGCGGATCTGGATCATCGCGTCGCAGAAGCGGTCCAGTTCCTCCTTGGACTCGCTTTCGGTCGGTTCGATCATCAGCGTGCCCGCAACCGGGAACGACATGGTCGGGGCATGGAAACCGAAGTCGATCAGGCGCTTGGCCACGTCATCGACACTGATGCCGCTGGTATCCTTGAGCGGACGCAGGTCGAGGATGCATTCGTGGGCGACCAGGCCATTGCCACCGGTGTACAGCACAGGATAGTGCTCTTCCAGGCGACGGGCGATGTAGTTGGCATTGAGGATGGCCATCTGCGAGGCGCGCTTGAGACCGGCGCCGCCCATCATGCGAATGTACATCCAGGTGATCGGCAGGATGCTGGCGCTGCCGAACGGTGCGGCGCAGACGGCGCCGGCGGTGTTCTCCAGCGCGGCATGGCCAGGCAGGAACGGCGCCAGGTGCGACTTCACGCCGATCGGGCCGACACCCGGACCGCCACCCCCGTGGGGGATGCAGAAGGTCTTGTGCAGGTTCAGGTGCGAGACGTCGCCGCCGAACTTGCCCGGGGCGCACAGGCCGACCATGGCGTTCATGTTGGCGCCGTCGATGTACACCTGGCCGCCGTTGTCGTGGATGATCGCGCAGATCTCGCCGATGGCTTCCTCGAACACGCCGTGGGTCGACGGGTAGGTGATCATGATCGCCGCCAGGCGCTCACGGTGCTCGATGGCCTTGGCGCGCAGGTCGTCGATGTCGACGTTGCCACGGGCGTCGCAGGCCGTGACCACCACGCGCATGCCGGCCATGTTCGCGGTGGCCGGGTTGGTGCCGTGGGCCGATGACGGGATCAGGCAGATGTCGCGGTGGCTGTCGCCGCGGCTGCGGTGATAGGCACGAATGGCCAGCAGGCCGGCGTACTCGCCCTGCGAACCGGCGTTGGGTTGCAGCGACACGGCGTCGTAGCCGGTGGCGGCGCAAAGCATGGCCTCGAGCTCGCTGGTCATCTGCAGGTAGCCCTGGCTCTGGGCGGCCGGGGCGAAGGGGTGCAGGTTGCCGAATTCGGCCCAGGTCACCGGGATCATCTCGCTGGCGGCATTGAGCTTCATGGTGCACGAGCCCAGCGGAATCATGCTGCGGTCCAGCGCCAGGTCCTTGTCGGCCAGGCGTCGCAGGTAGCGCATCAGCTCGGTTTCGCTGTGGTAGCGGTTGAACACCGGGTGTTCGAGAATCGCCGATTGGCGCAGCAGTGTCGTCGGCAGGCGCGGGCTGTGGCTGGCGGCGAGGGCGGCGAAGTCCGGCAGGGCCTGACCGTTGGCGAACAGCGCCCACACGCCCTCGACATCGGCCTGGGTGCTGGTTTCGTCCAGCGACAGGCCCAGGTGGCCGGCATCCACCTGGCGCAGGTTGAAGCCTTTGGCCCGGGCCTGCTCGTGCAGGCTGGCGGTCGTGGCGCCCGTGGCCAGGGTCAGGGTGTCGAAGAAGTCAGCGGTGATGACTTCGGCGCCGAGCCTGGCCAGACCCGCAGCGAGAATTGCGGTGAGGGCGTGGGTGCGCTCGGCGATGCGCTTGAGGCCGGCCGGGCCGTGGTAGACGGCATACATGCTGGCGATGTTGGCCAGCAGTACCTGGGCGGTGCAGATGTTGCTGGTGGCCTTTTCGCGACGGATATGCTGCTCGCGGGTCTGCATGGCCAGGCGCAGGGCTGTCTTGCCGAAGCGGTCGATCGATACCCCGACCAGACGGCCCGGCATGTCGCGCTTGAAGGCATCGCGGGTGGCGAAGTAGGCCGCGTGCGGGCCACCGAAGCCCAATGGCACGCCGAAGCGCTGGGCGCTGCCGATGGCCACGTCGGCGTCGAATTCGCCAGGCGGAGTGAGCAGGGTCAGGGCCAGCAGGTCGGCGGCCACGGCCACCAGGGCACCGGCGCCGTGCAGGCGCTGGACCAGCTCGCGGTAGTCGAACACATCACCATTGCTTGCCGGATATTGCAGCAGGGCACCGAAGAAGATGCTGACATCGTTCAGCTCGCGCTCGTCGCCGACCACGACCTCGATGCCCAGCGGTTCGGCACGGGTGCGCAGGACGTCGAGGGTCTGCGGGTGGCAGTGCACGGAGGCGAAGAAGGCGTGGCTGCCCTTGTTCTTCGACAGGCGCTTGCAGAAGGTCATGGCTTCGGCTGCGGCGGTGGCTTCGTCGAGCAGCGAGGCGTTGGCGATCGGCAGGCCGGTGAGGTCGCTGATCAGGGTCTGGAAGTTCAGCAGCGCTTCCAGGCGACCCTGGGAGATTTCCGGCTGGTAGGGGGTATAGGCGGTGTACCAGGCCGGGTTTTCCAGAAGGTTGCGCAGGATCGGTGCCGGGGTGTGGGTGTTGTAGTAGCCCTGGCCGATGAAGCTCTTGAACAGCTGGTTCTTGCCGGCGATGGCCTTGAGGGCGGCGAGGGCATCGGCCTCGCTCTGGCCGTCATGGCTGCCGAGCACGCTGGTGCCCTTGATGCTGTCGGGAATGACTGCAGCGGTCATCGCCTCGAGCGAGTCGAAGCCCAGGGTGGTGAGCATGGCCTGTTCATCGTCGCTGCGCGGGCCGATGTGACGGGCGATGAATTCGTTGGCGGTGCCGAGGTTGATGGTCATGGTGGCAATCCTCAGGCGTCGTCGTTGGCTTTGAGCAGGCGGTCGTAGGCGTCCTGGTCGAGCAGGGCGGTCACTTCGTTCATGTCGGCGGGGATGAAGCGGAAGAACCAGCCTTCGCCCAGCGGGTCTTCGTTGACCTGTTCAGGGCTGTCGTTGAGGCCTTCGTTGACCGCGACCACTTCGCCGTTCAGCGGCATGTACACACCGCTGGCGGCCTTGACCGATTCAACCGTGGAGGCTTCGGCGCCTTTTTCGTACGACTGCAGTTCCGGCAGTTGCACGAAGACCACATCGCCAAGGGCGTTCTGGGCGTAGGCGGTGATGCCTACGGTGACGCTGCCGTCAGCTTCAACGCGCAGCCATTCGTGATCTTCGGTGAAACGCAACTCGCTCATGGGAAATCCTCGGGAAGCAGGGGCGTTGGGCGCGATGGGTCGCGCTCTTGGGTGAGGAATCACTTAGCAATAATGCGGCCATTTCAATAAATTACTTAAAAATCAATAAGTTAAATATTTATTGATGCTGTGGAAGCAATAGCCTGTAATGAAAACGATACAGGCGGACAGGAGAGGAAAAGGTGAAGGGGATCAAACCCTTGGAAAAGCGGAACCGTGGGGGTGTGTACTCGATTCGATACGGTGTATTCAATTCGATACGGATGGAGGCGACCTATCGCGGTGCAAGCCCGCTGCTCCACCCTTTGTGGGAGCGGGCTTGCCCCGCGATGAGGCCGTCTCAACCCTTGCCTGGAATACCGTACTTGCGCAACCGCTGGGCAATGGCGCTGTGCGAGGTGTGCAGGCGTGCCGCCAACTGGCGGGTGGAGGGGTGGCTGCTGTACAGGCGCTGCAGCAGCTCGCGCTCGAAATCCGCCACTGCTTGCTCCAGGCTCGCCACTTCGCCTTCCTGTCCGCGTGCCACCGACGTGCCGGCGATGTCCAGGTCGTCGATGTCCACCAGGTTGCTCTCGCAGATCGCCGCTGCGCGAAAGATCACGTTCTGCAACTGGCGCACGTTGCCGGGCCAGGGGTTGGCCAGCAGCGCCGGGTGCGTTGCCGGGGTCAGGCGACAGGATGGACGCTGGATCTGGGTGCAGGCCTGCTGCATGAAGAAGTGCGCCAGCGACAGGATGTCCTGGCCACGCTCGCGCAGTGGCGGAACCTGCAGGTTGAGCACGTTCAGGCGGTAGAACAGGTCTTCGCGGAAGGTGCCCTCGGCGACCATGCGTTCCAGGTTGCGGTGGGTGGCGCTGATGATGCGCACGTCCACCTTCACCTCGCGGTCGCCTCCGACCCGACGGAAACTGCCGTCACTCAGGAAGCGCAGCAGCTTGGCTTGCAGGTAGGGCGACATCTCGCCGATTTCGTCGAGGAACACCGTGCCCTGGTTGGCCAGCTCCATCAGCCCCGGCTTGCCACCGCGTTGTGCCCCGGTGAAGGCGCCGGGGGCGTAGCCGAACAGTTCGCTCTCGGCCAGGCTTTCGGGCAGCGCAGCGCAGTTGAGGGCCAGGAACGGTGCGCCCTGGCGGCTGCTGACGGCATGGCAGGCGCGGGCCACCAGCTCCTTGCCGGTACCGGTCTCGCCATGTACCAGAAGCGGTGCGTCCAGGGTGGCGACGCGCAGGGCACGAGCCTTGAGGGTGCGGATGGCCGGTGAGTCGCCAAGCAGGGAATCGAAGCCCTCGGCGTGATCATGGTGCAGCGCCGACAGGCGTTCGCCCATGCGATTGGGTGGGTAAAGGGTGAGCAGGCCACCGGCGTTGGTGATCGGTGTGGCATCGAGCAGCAGGCTCTGGCCGTTGAGCTGCATCTCGCGCATCGGCAAGTGGAAGTTGTTGTCGAGCAGGGCCTGGAGCAGGTCGCTGTCGCCGAACAGTTCACCCACCGTACGCCCTGCCGATTCACGGCCGCACAGGGCGATCAGCGCGGGGTTGGCCAGCAGCACCTTGCCGGCGCTGTCCACGGCCAGCACCGGGTCGCTCATGGCCGCGAGCAGGGCGTCGAGCTGCAGGTGGCGGCGCTGGCCGGGGAGGATGTCGACCACTTCCACCGACTGCACGCCGCGGACTTCGAACAGTGCGTCATGCAGTTCCTCGAGCACGGCGGGGCTGAGCGTCGGCGCGTCGATATAGACGTTCGGCGGTACCATCTCCACGGCATCGAGGTTGAGGTTGCGGGCACCGAGCAGGGCCAGGACTTCCTGGGTAATGCCGACGCGGTCGATGAAGCTGACGTGGATGCGCATGGGGGCAACGGGCTTGGGGAAAGGCCGTCAGTATGCCACTGGCAGGCGGGAAGGCCCAATCGCCCCGACTTGCCCCGCGATGGCAGTATCAGGGGTTACCCAGGTGCTCCGGCTTGATCGGATCGCCGGATTTCACGTCGAGTGTCTGGCGGATATCCTCGAACATGTAGTCGTAGAGCTTGTGCGGCGAAGCCAGGCTCTCGAACTTCTTCGGCGGCGCAAGGTAGGACTGGGCCTTGCGGCTCAACACCATGAGGAAACTGGGCAGCACCTGGTCCTTGGCCAGGAAGAACTTCTCGTCGACCGGCTTGCCCTCGATGCTGCCGTGCATGCGGAAATGAATGCCGCGCCCCTCCTGCGGATCCTGGGCAGCCTCGTACTCGATATTGAGATCGTAGCTGTGGTCGTTGTTGTTGAGCGCGGTACGCTCGATATGTACATGACCGGGTTCGTACTTGGCCATGGAAGGCTCCTTGGATAGGTTGAACATGGCCGGTGCCGGGCACCGGCCAACTGCACTCAACGGTAGCTGATACCTGGCGTGCGGGTCGAGACCCGCGTGCCGGCGGTGCCCTTTACGATTTCTTCGATGTTTTCCAGTGAGCTGATCATCGCAACCTTGCCGGTGTGGCGGGCGAAATCGCAGGCGGCCTGCACTTTCGGCCCCATGGAGCCTGCGGCGAAGCCAAGCTTTTCCAGCTCGTCGGGGTGCGCCTGGGCGATGGCCTTCTGCGTCGGCTTGCCGAAATCGATGTAGGCGGCATCGACGTCGGTGGCGATGATCAGCAGGTCGGCCTCGAGCTGTTCGGCCAGCAGCGCCGAGCACAGGTCCTTGTCGATCACCGCCTCGATGCCCTTTAACTTGTGGTTTTCGTCGTACATCGTGGGAATGCCGCCGCCGCCGGCGCAGATGACGATGCTGCTTTTTTCCAGCAGCCACTTGATCGGGCGGATCTCGAAGATGCGCTTGGGTTTGGGGCTGGCAACCACACGACGGTACTTGTCGCCGTCGGCCTTGACCACCCAGCCTTTCTCCTTGGCCAGGCGCTCGGCCTCCTGCCTGTCGTAGACCGGTCCGATGAATTTGCTCGGATCCTTGAAGGCCGGGTCGTTGGCGTCGACCTCGACTTGCGTCAGCAGGGTGGCGAAGGGCACCTCGAAGTCCAGCAGGTTGCCCAGCTCCTGTTCGATCATGTAGCCGATCATGCCTTCGGTCTCGGCACCGAGCACATCCAGCGGGTAGGCTTCGTCGGGCTTGTAGGCCTGGCCCTGGAGCGACAGCAGGCCGACCTGCGGGCCATTGCCGTGGGCGATCACCAGTTCGTTGCCCGGGTAGATCTTGGCGATCTGCTCGGTGGCAGTGCGGATATTGGCGCGCTGGTTGTCGGCGGTCATCGGTTCGCCGCGGCGCAGGAGGGCGTTGCCGCCCAATGCAACAACGATACGCATGGGGAATGTCCTTCAGAAAATGTTCAAGGGGCGGCTAAGGCCTGTGGGAGCGGGTTTACCCGCGAAGCCGGCGACGCGGCGCATGGCACCGGCTATGCCGGTGTTCGCGGGTAAACCCGCTCCCACAAAAAACCGCCCCTGGGGAGGTAGCCGTCAGAGATCGGCCAGGGTCGATACCAGGATCGCCTTGATCGTGTGCATGCGGTTTTCCGCCTGCTCGAAGGCGATGCAGGCCGGCGACTCGAACACGTCGTCGGTCACTTCGATGCCGTTGGCCAGGTGCGGATACTGCTCGGCGATCTGCTTGCCGACCTTGGTCTCGGAGTTGTGGAAGGCCGGCAGGCAGTGCATGAACTTGGTGCGCGGGTTGCCGGTAGACTTCATCAGCTCGCTGTTGACCTGGTAGGGCAGCAGCTGCTTGATCCGCTCACCCCAGGCATCGACCGGCTCGCCCATCGACACCCAGACGTCGGTGTGGACGAAGTCGACGCCCTTGACCGCTGCCTTCGGATCTTCGGTGAGGGTGATGCGTGCGCCGCTTTCCTCGGCGTACTGCTTGCAGCGTTGCACCAGGTCGTCATGCGGCCACAGGGCCTTGGGCGCGGCGATACGCACGTCCATGCCGAGCTTGGCACCGATCAGCAGCAGCGAGTTGCCCATGTTGTTGCGCGCATCGCCCAGGTAGGCGTAGCTGATGTCGTGCAGTGGCTTGTCGCTGTGTTCGCGCATGGTCAGCACGTCGGCGATCATCTGTGTGGGGTGGTACTCGTCGGTCAGGCCGTTGAACACCGGTACGCCGGCGAACTTGGCCAGTTCCTCGACGATTTCCTGCTTGAAGCCCCGGTATTCGATGGCGTCGTACATGCGCCCGAGCACGCGGGCGGTGTCCTTCATGCTCTCCTTGTGGCCGATCTGCGAGGAGTTGGGGTCGATGTAGGTGACGTTGGCGCCCTGGTCGTAGGCAGCGACTTCGAAGGCGCAGCGGGTGCGGGTCGAGGTCTTCTCGAAGATCAGGGCGATGTTGTTGCCCTTCAGGTGCTGCTGCTCGGTGCCGGTGTATTTGGCACGCTTGAGGTCGCGGGAGAGGTCCAGCAGGTAGCGCAGCTCACGGGTGGTGTGGTGCTCGAGGCTGAGCAGGTTGCGGTTGTGGATGTTGAACGCCATGACGGTATCTCCTTGAATGCGGTGAATGCCCGGCCCAAGCCTCGTAGGCGAGGGCGGGATTGAGGGCGTTAGGCTCTGTGCGAAAAGCCTTGATACTCGTTCATGCTGCGTTGAAAACAGCCTCGGAATGCTCATTTACAACCCGTAAACTCCGCTTCCTCGGCTGTTTTCGCCTTGCCTGACCTTCGTCTCAAGACTTTTCACACAGACCCTAGTAGTCGATGGGGTCGCGCACGATCGGGCAGGTCATGCAGTGGCCGCCGCCGCGGCCGCGGCCCAGTTCCCCGGCACTGATGGTGATGACTTCGATCCCGGCCTTGCGCAGCAGGGTGTTGGTGTAGGTATTGCGGTCGTAGCCGATGACCACGCCTGGCTCCAGGGCCACCACGTTGTTGCCGTCGTCCCACTGCTCGCGCTCGGCGGCGAAGCTGTTGCCGCCGGTCTCGACCACCCGCAGTTTCACCCCGAGTTGTTCGCCGACCACCTCGATGAACGACTTGTTCTCGCGGCGCACGTCCATGCCGTAGGGCTTGCTCTCGTCGGGGCGGATGATGAACGGCACGATCTCACGCACCACTTCCGGGAAGACCGTGACCAGGTCGCGGTCGCAGAAGCTGAACACGGTGTCCAGGTGCATCGCGGCGCGTGACTTGGGCAGGCCGGCAACGATGACTTTCTCCACCGCGCCCTGGGCGAACAGGTTCTGCGCCAGCTGGCCGATGGCCTGGCGCGAGGTGCGCTCGCCCATGCCGATCAGCACGACGCCCTTGCCGATCGGCATCACGTCGCCGCCCTCGAGCGTGGCGCCGCCGTGCTCCTTGTCCGGGTCGCCGTACCAGACCTGGAAGTCGGCGTTGGTGAACTCCCTGTGGAACTTGTAGATGGCGCTGGCCAGCAGGGTTTCCTGGCGGCGTGCCGGCCAGTACATGGGGTTGAGCGTGACCCCGCCGTAGATCCAGCAGGTGGTGTCGCGGGTGAACTGGGTATTGGGCAGCGGCGGCAGGATGAAACTGGAGTGGCCGAGGTAGTCGTTGTACATCTTCACCACGTCGGCACCTTCGCTTTGCGGCAGGTCCTGGCCGGCCACGCCGCCAATCAGGAATTCGGCCAGGTGGCGTGGGTCGAGCCCTTCGAGCCAGCTGCGCACTTCGTTGGTCAGGCCGACGCCAACGGTGTTGGGGGTGATCTTGCGGTCGAGGATCCAGGCCAGTGCTTCCTTGTCCTGCACGATGTCGGTCAGCAGGTTGTGCATTTCCAGCACCTCGACGCCGCGCTCGCGCATCTTGGTGACGAAGTCGAAGTGATCGCGCTTGGCCTGGTCGACCCAGATCACATCGTCGAACAGCAGCTCGTCGCAGTTGCTGGGGGTCAGCCGCTTGTGTGCCAGTCCCGGGGCACAGACCATCACCTTGCGCAATTTGCCGGCTTCGGAATGGACGCCGTACTTCTGTTTTTCCGTGGACATGCTGTATTCCTCCAAGAAGACGAAGACGTGAATCAAAGGGTCAGGAAGCCGTCGTACAGGCCGTAGGCCGCCACCAGGGCGCCGACGATCACGGCAGCGAAGATCAGTTTTTCCACGTTGGTAAAGATCGGTTGGCCCACCTCGCGCTTGGCCTTGGCGAACAGGATCGCGCCGGGGGCGTAGAGCAGGGCCGACAGCAGCAGGTATTTCACGCCACCGGCATACAGCAGCCAGATCGCGTACAGCAGGGCGATACCGCCGATGATCAGATCCTTGCGCCGCTCGGCCAGGGCCTGCTCGTAGGTTTCGCTGCGCACCGCCAGCAGCACCGCGTAGGCCGCCGACCACAGGTAGGGCACCAGGATCATCGAGGTGGCGAGGTAGATCAGCGACAGGTAGGTGCTGTTGGAGAACAGGGTGATGACGAGGAAAATCTGCACCATGGCGTTGGTCAGCCACAGGGCGTTGGCCGGCACGTGGTTGGCGTTCTCGCGGCGCAGGAACTCGGGCATGGTGTGGTCCTTGGCGGCGGCGAACATGATCTCCGCGCACAGCAGCACCCACGACAGCAAGGCCCCCAGCAGCGAGATGATCAGGCCGACGCTGATCAGCACCGCGCCCCAGTGCCCGACCACATGCTCCAGCACCGCGGCCATCGACGGGTTCTGCAGCCCGGCCAGCTCCGGCTGTGTCATTACGCCCATCGACAGCACGTTGACCAGCACCAGGAACAGCAGCACGGTGATGAAGCCGATGACCGTGGCCTTGCCCACGTCCGAGCGTTTTTCCGCCCGCGAGGAGAAGATGCTCGCGCCCTCGATGCCGATGAACACCCACACGGTGACCAGCATCATGTTGCGCACCTGGTCCATCACGCTGCCCAGGTCGGGCGAGTCCAGGCCCCAGATGTCGGCGGTGAACACTTCGAGCTTGAAGGCGAACAGGCAGATCAGCGCGAACAGCGCCAGCGGCACCACCTTTGCCACCGTGGTGACCAGGTTGATGAACGCAGCCTCCTTGATGCCGCGCAGTACCAGGAAATGCACGCCCCACAGCAACAGCGACGCACCGATCACCGCCGCCGGGGTGTTGCCTTCGCCGAACAGCGGGAAGAAATACCCCAGGGTGCTGAACAGCAGGACGAAGTAGCCGACGTTGCCCAGCCAGGCGCTGATCCAGTAACCCCAGGCCGAAGAGAAGCCCATGTAGTCGCCGAACCCTGCCTTGGCGTAGGCGTACACACCGCCGTCCAGATCAGGTTTGCGGTTGGCCAGGGTCTGGAACACGAAGGCCAGTGTCAGCATGCCGACGGCGGTGATGGCCCAGCCGATCAGGACGGCACCGACACCGGCGCTGGCCGCCATGTTTTGCGGCAGGGAGAAGATCCCCCCGCCAATCATCGAGCCGACGACAAGTGCAACTAACGCGCCGAGCTTTAGTTTTTCGGGAGAATCAGACATTTAACAACTCCATGCCAGGAGAAAGTTGGCGACAGAATAAATCCGACGCCGTGTTCATTCGCTGATATGGATCAGTTCATGATGCGACGGCGTAAGAAAATTTCTTCTCGGGTCTCCTGGAGAGTGCCGACGGCTATGCTGCAGGCCCTGCAGCACGGCACTTCCATGCGTTTCTAGAGCAAACGCTCTGTTTGACCTGCGAACTCTCAAACTAGTCGCTTCTGCCGGTTTCGCAAATTTTCCGGCGACCGTTCGGCTATTGATTGCTATTTTGCGAGTGGGTCGTCAAAGACGCAGTTCGATTGACATGGACATATAGACAATCGAGTTATGACTGCTATAGCTTTAATGGCTTTACTTGATAAACAAGTTGTAACATTTATAGGCGCAAGCCTGCCGGAGCGATGCAGGCGGCAAGCGGGGAGGCGAGTATGAGCGAGCCGGGACACAAGCTGCGCCTGGGTGCCCTGATCGCCCTGGTGGTCGGCTCGATGATCGGCGGAGGGATCTTTTCCTTGCCACAGAACATGGCGGCGCGGGCCGATGTCGGGGCCGTGCTGATCGGCTGGGGCATCACCGCCGTGGGCATGCTGGCGCTGGCCTTCGTGTTCCAGACCCTGGCCAACCGCAAGCCTGACCTGGACTCGGGGGTCTACGCCTACGCCAAGGCGGGTTTTGGCGACTACATGGGTTTTTCCTCGGCTTGGGGCTACTGGATCAGCGCCTGGCTGGGCAATGTCGGCTATTTCGTCCTGCTGTTCAGCACCCTGGGCTTCTACTTCCCGGTGTTCGGGCAGGGCAACACGCCGGTGGCCATCGGCTGTGCGTCGCTGTTGCTGTGGGGCGTGCACTTCCTGGTGCTGCGCGGCATCAAGGAGGCGGCCTTCATCAACCTGGTCACCACCGTGGCCAAGGTCGTGCCGCTGCTGATCTTCATCGTCATCGCCGCCTTCGCGTTCCGTGCCGATATCTTCACCCGCGATATCTGGGGCCTGGGCAACCCGCAGTTCGGCAACGTGCTGGACCAGGTGCGCAACATGATGTTGGTGACGGTGTTTGTGTTCATCGGCATCGAGGGTGCCAGCGTCTATTCCGGGCGTGCCCTGCGCCGATCGGACGTGGGCAAGGCCACGGTGATCGGCTTTCTCGGGGTGCTGTCGCTGCTGGTGCTGGTCAACGTGCTGTCGCTGGGCGTGATGACCCAGCCGGAACTGGCGGGGTTGCAGAACCCGTCGCTGGCCTCGGTGCTGGAGCATATCGTCGGTCCCTGGGGGGCGTTGCTGATCAGCATCGGGCTGGCGGTGTCGTTGCTGGGAGCGCTGCTGTCGTGGGCCCTGCTCTGTGCCGAGATCCTCTTCGCCACTGCTCGCGACAGGACCATGCCGCGGTTTCTCGCCCGGGAGAATGCCAACCAGGTGCCGGCCAATGCATTGTGGCTGACCAACAGCATGATCCAGGGTTTTCTGTTGATCACCCTGTTTTCAGCCGGAACCTACACCAGCCTGATCTACCTGGCTTCGTCGATGATCCTGGTGCCGTATTTCTGGTCAGCTGCCTATGCCGTGCTGCTGGCCTGGCGTGGCGAGGGCTATTCGGCGCAGGCGGGATTGCGGCGCAAGGACCTGGCAGTGGCGATGCTGGCGCTGCTGTATGCGGTGTGGCTGCTGTATGCCGGCGGCCTCAAGTACCTGTTGCTGTCGGCGCTGCTGTATGCGCCAGGGGTGATCCTGTTTGCCCGGGCCAGGCACGAGCAGGGGCAGGCGGTGTTCACCCGTTGGGAGAAGCTGATCTTCGCCGCGGTACTGGTGGGGGCGGCGGTGGCGGCTTGTGCGCTGTACTCAGGGGCGCTGAGTTTGTAAGTGGGTGGCGGTTGTCGAGGCCTCATCGCGGGACAAGCCCGCTCCCACAGGGGATTGGGCTGACCTTTAGATTTTGAACAAGACAGTTGTTCCCACAGGATGCTCACAAACTCGATGGGTCAGCCCCTTTTGTGGGAGCGGGCTTGTCCTGCGATGAGGCCACAACCGTCACCAACGTGCTTGAGCCGACCCCAGCTCGCAAGCCCCGCGCGTCCAGTGCATCTGTGCCTGCCCTACCTTGAGCGGCGCCTTGATCCGCTGCGCGCTCCCCCAAGGCGTCTGTTCCAGATGCGGATCGAGATCCTCCAGCGTTTCCGGCGCCAGCGGTAAATCATCGGCTACGGTCCCGTGCTCGACCAGCAACCTGGCCGTGCGCGCCAGCGAGAAGCGGGCCCGACAGCCGGCGCCGCTAAGCAGCCGCTGCTCCAGCCCGCGAATCGCTTCGGCAGCCATCAGGTATCCGGTGGCGTGGTCGAGCGCCTGCACAGGTAGCGGTATCGGCTTGTCGGCCTGTTGCCAGCGCATGCCTCCGCGGGCGATGCCGCTGCTCATCTGCACCAGGCTGTCGAAACCGCGGCGTGCCTGCCAGGGCCCGCTCCAGCCGTAGGCATTGAGGCTGACGTCGATCAGCCCCGGGTTGAGCTGGCGACGGCGCTGCGCACCGAACCCCAGGTGCTCCAGTGCATCGGCACGGTAGCCATGCAGGAGAATGTCGGCCTTGCCGAGCAGTTGCTCAAAGACCTTGCGGTCGTGCCCGGCTTTCAAGTCCAGGCGCGCGCAGCGCTTGCCCAGGGTGACTTCGGCGACCACCGCAGGTTCTTCCCAGCCGGGTGGGTCGATGCGCAGCACCTCGGCGCCGAAGCCTGCCAGCAGGCGACTGGCGGTGGGGCCGGCGAGAATGCGGGTGAGGTCGAGCACCTTGATGCCTGCCAGCGGGCGCGCTTCGCTGCCGCACCAGGTCAATGGCATTGCGGCGTCGAACCGCTCGCGCAGTACCAGCGGTTCCTGGTTCACCGCCTGCCCCTGCGGGTGCTCGCACCACTGCACCCAACTGCGCATCTTCGCCGCACAGCCGCCAGCTTCGACCACGGCGCTCTCCAGGGCCTCGCCATCCCACTGCAGCACCCGCGCCGCGACTGCCTGGCGATCGGCAGGGGTGCCGAGCACGCTCAGCGCGGCCTTGCGGTGGTGCGGGGCGTTGGTGTGCAGGCGGATCCAGCCATCGCGGGTGGGATAGTCGCCGGCGACCGCATCCCACAAGCCCGGTGTCTGCCAGCCGTGTGGCCGCAGGCTGGTGGCGAACCAGAACGAGGCCAGTCGCCGGTCGACGCTGACCAGTGGGCAGTGGTCGGTCTGACGCTGCAGCAGGCTGGCCAGTGCCAGGCCGGCAGCGGCGATGCTGGCGCCGGCAAGGTCGCTGACGGCATAGGTCGAGGGCAGCGCGCCCACACCCTGCCAGTGCAGCGCGGCGTGGTCGAGCGTCAGTTCGCGGGCGATGGTGTCGAGCAGCTGGGGCATGCAGGATCCTCCGTAGTGGATCCCATTGCAGTACATCCCGCGCGGGGATGCAAATGCTCAGCGCTGCAGTTGGGCGGGAAGCGGCGCGGTCGGTTGCTCGGGGCGTGACCAGATCCACAGGTTGCCCAGGGTCATGCCAGCGATGGCCAGGAACACCGGCCAGTGATGCTCGAGCACCGTCAGCATCAGGCCTGCGCACAGCAGCATGCTGATGGTCGCGCTGACCTTGGCGCGGCGCTGGATCACCTTGCCGTTGCGCCAGTTCCACAGGATCGGCCCGAACAGGCGGTGGTTTTCCAGCCAGGCGGACAAACGCGGCGAGCTGCGGGTGGCGGCCCAGGCGGCCAGGAGGATGAATTCGGTGGTGGGCAGACCGGGTATGACGATGGCGACCAGCCCTATCCCCAGGCTGACATAGGCCAGGATCGCGTACAGCAGGCGGGACAGGCGGGAGCGGGCAAGTCGGGTCATGGTCTCACTGCAAAGCGGTCCGGCCACCCGAATGGTGGCCGGCAGGTGCGTCTCAGGCCAGCGCGGCATCCGTGGCGTAGGCATGCTTGAGCAGTTCGGTGAAGCGCTCGAAGGCGGCTACTGCACCTCGTTCGGCTGCAGTGTCTTCCTCGGCCGACAGTTCCAGGCTGTCGAGGATACGGGTGAACTGCTTCCAGCCTTCGGCACGACCACCGGCAGGCTCGCCCAGGTGGCGGGCACCGAAGCTGTCGGACAACTCCAGGGCCACGGCGCGTTTGATCAGGAACGCAGCGCCCAGTTTGGAGCCTTCGGAGACGAAGATCCAGCCCAGGGCCTCGCCCAGGCTCGGTTTGACCAGTGCGCCAGCGACCGGTGCAGGCACTTCGGTGTTCAGGTCGGCCAGGTCCAGGCGCGCCTGTTCGGCGCGGCAGCGCTCGGCCAGGTCAGGCACGATGGCGATCAGCGCCGGATCGTTGTACAGCGCCTGCAACTCGGACTGGAACAGGTACTGGGCGACGACGAAGCGGGCGAAGCTTTCGCGGCTGTCGAACGGCGCATGCGACTTGACCAGGGCGTCCAGCTCGGTGTGCGGCGCGTGGGTGACCTGGTTCAGGCGTTGCGAGCGCAGGGCGGCGCGCTCGGTGGTGTGGCTGGTCATGGGTGCATCCTTGGGAAATGGGGCTGTCTAGGTACAAGACGAAAGAGAAGACGCAGGACAGTAAAAAAACCTCACCTGGGAGTGGGAGGCATTTGTGTTCGGGAGGGGGCCGCTCCCGCGGGTACCGGGATCAGATATCCCAGACCACGTTGATGGCAAAGTTGCGTCCCGGCATGGTCAGGCGGTCGAGGTTGGCCGGCTGGGTCACCGCCGCCTCGCCAAGGCCGTCGTAGCCGCGCACGTCATCCCACTGCCAGTACTTCTTGTCGGTGAGGTTGTAGAGGCCGGCATTGACGGTCACATCCTCGGTCACCTTGTAGAAACCGGTCAGGTCCAGCACGCCGTAGCCCGGGGTGCGGAACTGCGAACTGGCGCCGTCCGGGGCGAAGAAGGTGCTGTCGTCGACGCGGGTCTTGCGCTTGACCAGTGTCCAGGTGAGCAGGCCGCCGTAGTTCTGCTGTTCGTAGCCCAGGCCCATCACCGCGGTCAGCGGGTTGACGCTGTTCAGCGGCTGGCCGTTGTCGTCGTTGCGGCCGTTGGCGTAGGCCAGCGAGCCCTGGGTGTAGAGGCCTTGCGGCGCACCGAAGTGATCCAGGTTCAGGCGGCCCTTGAACTCGGCACCCTTGATGGTCGCGTGCTTGATGTTGTTGGCCTGGAAGGTCGAGCCCAGGTTGGCCGACTGCACGGCGTCCTCGTTGATGAAGTCGCGGTACTTGTTGTAGAACACCGCGACGTCGAAGTTGCCGGCCTCGAAGTTGCCGCGCAGGCCGGTTTCGTAGCTCTTGCTCTTCTCAGGTTCGAGGTTGGGGTTGGGTTCGACGCTGTAGCCCAGGGTCGGGTTGTCGAAACGTCCGTACATGGCCTTGGCGGTCGGGGTGCGGAAGCCTTCGGCGTACTGGCCGTACCAGGTGTAATTGTCGTTGAAGGCGTAGGTGATGCCGAACTTGGGCGACACGCGGTGCCACTTCTTGTCGCCGTCGTCGACGCTGGACGGCGCCGCGCCGGTGCCCTGGATGCCCCGCAGGAATTCGGCGGTCATCTTCGGTTCCATCCGGGTGTAGTCGTAGCGTGCACCCGGCAGGAAAGTCCAGTTGTTCCAGCGGATCTCGTCCTGGGCGAACAGGCTGTAGGTGTTGATGGTCGGGTCCGGGAAGTCGCTGACCAGCGCCTGGCCGTCGCCCGGGCTGTTCTGGCCGATGGAACGGCAGCTGCCGCCGATGTTCAGGCAGGTGCCGGTGCCGCTGCGCGAGCCGGTGACCTTTTCGTGCTTGAGGGTGGTGCCATAGGTGAGCAGGTGGTCGGTCTCGCCGATGCTGAAGGCCTTGTCGAACTGGCCGTCGAACACCCACTGGCGATCCTTGTAGGTGGTCTGGCGATCGCGGGCCACCTGGCGACCGGAGGCGAAGTAGAGTTCGTCGGTGCGCTGGTCGGTCTTGGCGATCTGGTAGTTCAGGCTCCACTTGACGTGGTCGGCGACCAGGCTGTCGAGGCCGAACTCGTGGTTGATGCCGAAACGCTCGCGGGTGACGGTGTCGTTGCCCTGGCGCATGCGGTAGGAGTTCATGGCGCCGAAGCCTGGAATGAACGGCCCGCCCACGGCGCTGAGGATGTTCTGGTCGCGGTCGTCCTTGTAGTGCTCGTAGGTGAAGCCCAGGCGCGCATCGTCGGCGTAGTTCCAGCCCAGTTTGGCCAGCACGTTGGTGGTGCGCACGTCTTCCGGGTTGGCTTCGGTGCGGGCCAGGCCGGTGCCGCCATGACCGCCGTAGGATTCGGTTTCATGGCCGTTGCGCTGGCTCAGGTGCAGCAGGCCGTCGAAGTCGCCCTGGCGGCCGGCGACGGTGGCGGAGGTCAGCCAGCTCTCGTCGGCCGAGCTGTAGCCGGTCTTGAGGCGGGCACCGACGTCCTTGCCTGGCTTGATGATGTCGTCCGGATCGAGGGTGTAGTAGCTCACGGCGCCGCCGATGGCGTTGCTGCCGTACAGCACCGAGGCCGGACCGCGCAGGATTTCCACGCGCTTGACGATCTCGGGGTCGACGTAGTTGCGCTGGGTCTGGGCGTAGGGGCCATAGAAGAAGCTGTCGGGGATCGACACGCCATCGACCTGGGTGAGGATCCGCTCGCCGTCGATGCCGCGGATGTTGTAGCCGTTCAGGCCGCTGCGCTGGCCGACGCCGCCGACCGAAACGCCGGGCTCGTAGCGCACCAGTTGCTTGATGTCGTTGACGTTCTGCCGATCCAGTTGCTCGCGGGTCTGCACGCTGACCGTGCTCGGTACCTGGCTGACGTCCTGGGCGCTGCGGGTGGCGCTGACGGTCAGTTGCTGCAGGGCGATGGCGTTGCCGGCGACCTGGCGCTCGAGCACGACGTTGCCGTTGCCGATCTTGCGAAAGCCCAGCCCGGTACCGTGCAGCAGTTTCTGCAGCGCCGCTTCCGGTGCCAGTGCCCCTTGCACGCCCGGCGAGGCCACGCCCTCGGCCAGTTCGGCGGAGAAGCCGACCTGCCAGCCGGTGACGGCGCTGAACGCATTGATCGCTGAAACCAGTGGCTGCTGAGCGATGGCGAAGCGGTAGTCACCCATGCGCGGGCTGGCGGCCTGGGCCGGTTCCACGGCGAACGCCGGCAGGCTGCAGGCGCCGCTGGCCAGCAGGGCCAGGGTCAGCAGGGACAGTTGCCCCTTGCGTCGGGAAGAGGGGGACGGGCGGGTTGGACCTGAGGACATCGGAAGCGCTCCCTGTCGCGCGAACTGTTATAGGTGAGTGCAGTTCTTGTTTTCGAACAAGAATCAGTTGCATTGGCTATAACGAGACGGGCGTGGTGCGGGAGTCGCGTAAAAATAATTCCTGCGGCTGCAGGAGCGGGTGCAATTCAGTTGAGAATCACCACCGCCGGGTATTCGTGCAGTTGCGCCGAGGTGATGTGCGCCAGCGCCCGCAGGGCTTCCAGCGGTTGGTCGAGCCGGTAGTTGCCGGTGACCGCCACCTGCTCCAGGTGGTCGTTGCGGTTGATGATCCAGCCGGGGTAATAGCGGCGCAGTTCATCGAGCACCTGGCTCAGCGGGCAGTTCTCGAACACCAGGCGGCCGTCGATCCAGGCCAGTTCCTTGTGCAGGTCGGCGCGCTGGCGCTGGCCGAAGCCGTCGGGGCCGACGCTGATGCTGTCACCGGCACTCAGGCGGATGCGCTGGTCGCTCGCCGCCTGCAGGTCGATGTCGCCGCGCTGCACGCGCACCTGTGCCTGGCCATCGAGGTAGCGCACGGCGAAATTGGTGTCGCGTACCTGCGCACGCATGGGGCCGGCCTGCACTTCCAGGGCTGGCTGGTTACCGCCGGGCACCTCGAAATACGCTTCGCCCTGCAGCAGCCGCGCGACCTGGCGACCGTCGCGCAGGTCGCTGGCAAAGGCCGAGTTGGTGTTGAGCAACACCTTGGCGCCGTCATCGAGCTGCAGCCGCTGGCGTTCGCCGACCACGGTCAGGTGATCGGCCTGCAGGCGTACCGGTAGATTGCCGAAGGTGAACAGCCCTACCAGCAGCACGGCCGCGGTGGACAGCGGTTTCCAGTGACGGCGCAGACGCCCGCGCAGCGAAGTGCGGCGCTGCTGGTGCAGGTCGCCGGCGAGGTGGCGCAGGGCGACGCCATTCCACAGCGCTTCGGCTTCGACATAGGCTTCGGCGTTCTGCTCGGCCGCGCCGAGCCAGGCCTCGAACGCCTGGGTGTCCTGCTCGCTTGGGCATTGCAGGCGGATCAGCCAGTCCTGCGCTTCGTCCATGGCACGGGCGCGGGCGTCTGGCTCGGCGGGCGATGGGCGAGGGGCGGGGTTGCTCACGGAGGATCCTTGCATGGCGTTTTTTGCAGATGATCGGTGCTGCGCGCAGGCATGGCAAGAGCAGCGACCTGTTCGGACGGCGAGCGGTCGCTCACTTGAGGCGCTCGGCCACTCCCATGCAGATCGCCATGATCAGCTTGAGTTCCTTCTGCACCGTGCTGGCCGAGACCTGCAACTGCTCGGCGATTTCCAGGTAGCTGGCGCCATGCAGGCGGCTGAGGATGAAGATGCGCTGCTGGCGCGTGGTGAGCTGGCCGAGGCTGACGCTCAGGCGC
Organism: Pseudomonas sp. FA117; assembly: GCF_057370475.1. Lineage (NCBI taxonomy): Bacteria > Pseudomonadati > Pseudomonadota > Gammaproteobacteria > Pseudomonadales > Pseudomonadaceae > Pseudomonas > Pseudomonas sp. FA117. Next base: position 4,699,851 of record NZ_CM170675.1, on the reverse strand, counting down.
TTGAGCAGTTGCTCGGCATGCACGGCGTCCTCGCTGGTGCCCAGCGGCGCTGCGACATTGTGCAGGACCTGTTCGGGCACATCGTCGACCAGCGTGCGCGACTGCACGCGGCGCGCGCGCAGGTGGTCGAGCGCCAGGTTGCGGGCGGTCTGGAACACGAAGGGTTCCAGGTGCTCGATCGGGCGCTCGACCAGGGCACGGGTGACCCGCAGGTAGGTTTCCTGCAGCAGGTCTTCTGCCGTGCTGGGGTTGCCGACCATGCGCTGCAGGGTGCGCAGCAGGGTGAGGCGCTGGGTGAGGAAGACTGAATTGAACCGGGACTGACTCACGGGGAAACCTGGCCGATGAGGGGTGAATGATAATGCTTATCATCCATATGCCAGGTCAAGGGGAGAAATGTCATGAAGGGGTAAAGGTCGGGGCCGCCGGGCAGCCCCGAGGCCCTTCATTGCGCGCGGAACAGCGCCAGGCAGTTGTCCAGCATGCGGTTGGAGAAGCCCCATTCGTTGTCGTACCAGGCCAGCACCTTGAGCATGCGGCCGTTGGCGCGGGTGTGGTTGGCGTCGAAGATCGACGACAGCGGGTTGTGGTTGAAGTCGCACGAGACCAGCGGCAGGCTGTTGTAGCCGAGCACCCGCGAATGGCGGCTGGCCTCGAGGAACAGGCGGTTGACTTCGTCGGCGCTGGCCTCGCGCTTGAGGTTGACGGTCAGGTCGACCAGCGACACGTTGATCACCGGCACGCGCACGGCCATGCCGGTGAGCTTGCCGGCCAGCTCCGGCAGCACCAGGCCCACGGCTTCGGCGGCGCCGGTCTTGCTCGGGATCATCGACTGGGTGGCGGAGCGGGCACGGTAGGGGTCGCTGTGGTAGACGTCGGTCAGCACCTGGTCGTTGGTGTAGGCGTGGATGGTGGTCATCAGGCCCTGTTCGATGCCGAACTCGCGCTGCAGCACCTGGGCGATCGGCGCCAGGCAGTTGGTGGTGCACGAGGCGTTGGAGATGACCTGGTGCGAGGCGCGCAGCACATCGTGGTTGACGCCATACACCACGGTGGCGTCGGCGCCCTTGGCCGGGGCCGAGATGATCACCTTGCCGGCGCCGGCGGTGATGTGGGCCGCGGCCTTGGCGCGTTCGGTGAACAGCCCGGTGCACTCGAATACCACATCGATGGCTTCGGCTTTCCAAGGCAGTTCGGCGGGGTTGCGGATGGCGCTGACGGCGATGCGATCGCCGTTGACCGTCAGGCTTTCATGGTCGGCCTCGACGGTGGCCTCGAAGGTGCCATGTACGCTGTCGTACTTGAGCAGGTGGGCATTCATCGCGCTGTCGCCCAGGTCGTTGATGGCGACGACCTGCAGGTCCTGGCGGTAGCCTTGGGTATAGAGTGCGCGCAGGACGTTGCGTCCGATGCGGCCGAATCCGTTGATCGCGATGCGAAGGGTCATTGGCATTACCTCTGGCAGTTCGGGTGAAGCCTGTGGCACAACAGGGGCAACAGCTTCACTGAAACGGTTTTGTTATTGGAATTACAAGATTATTCACTCCAAGATAGAAAACAAGCATTTTTAGTGGCAATATTTTGGTAAATCTACAACGAGTGATCGAGCCGTCCGCGCCAACGACCTTTCCGGCCCCTACCTTGAGCCTAGGTCGCAATCGTTTGGAGCGGAAAATTCGGTTCAGGTCGCCCTTACACATAGCCTGGAGTCCAGTATATGCATCCGCGCATCCTAGAGGTCACCGCGAGGCTGACCGAACGCAGCCGCGCCACCCGTGAACGCTACCTCGAGCTCATTCGCGGCGCGGCCAGCGACGGCCCGATGCGTGGCACCCTGCAGTGCGCCAACTTCGCCCACGGCGTGGCCGGCTGCGGCAGCCAGGACAAAGACACCCTGCGGATGATGAACGCTGCCAACGTGGCCATCGTCTCGGCGTACAACGACATGCTCTCGGCGCACCAGCCGTACCAGCACTTCCCCGAACAGATCAAGCAGGCCCTGCGCGAAATCGGCTCGGTCGGCCAGTTCGCCGGTGGCGTGCCGGCCATGTGCGATGGCGTGACACAGGGCGAGCCCGGCATGGAGCTGGCGATCGCCAGCCGCGAAGTGATCGCCATGTCCACCGCCATCGCCCTGTCGCACAACATGTTCGACGCCGCGTTGATGCTGGGCATCTGCGACAAGATCGTTCCCGGCCTGATGATGGGGGCGCTGCGCTTCGGCCACCTGCCGACCATTTTCGTCCCAGGCGGGCCGATGCCCTCGGGCATCTCCAACAAGCAAAAGGCCGACGTGCGCCAGCGCTACGCCGAGGGCAAGGCCAGCCGCGAAGAGCTGCTCGAGTCGGAGATGAAGTCCTACCACAGCCCGGGCACCTGCACCTTCTATGGCACGGCCAACACCAACCAGCTGGTGATGGAGGTAATGGGCCTGCATCTGCCCGGCGCCTCGTTCGTCAACCCCTACACCCCGCTGCGCGATGCACTGACCGCCGAGGCGGCGCAGCAGGTCACGCGCATGACCAAGGCCAGCGGCAGCTTCATGCCGCTGGGCGAGATCGTCGACGAGAAGGCGCTGGTCAACTCCATCGTCGCCCTGCACGCCACCGGCGGCTCCACCAACCACACCCTGCACATCCCGGCGATTGCCCAGGCGGCCGGCATCCAGCTGACCTGGCAGGACATGGCCGACCTCTCCGAAGTGGTGCCGACGCTGTCCCACGTCTATCCCAACGGCAAGGCCGACATCAACCACTTCCAGGCTGCAGGTGGCATGAGCTTCCTGATCCGCGAGCTGCTCGATGCCGGGCTGCTGCACGAGGACGTCAACACCGTTGCCGGCCATGGCCTGCGCCGCTACACCCAGGAGCCATTCCTCGACGACGGCAAGCTGGTCTGGCGCGAGGGGCCGCAGCAGAGCCTGGACGAGAGCATCCTGCGTCCGGTGGCGCGGCCGTTCTCGGCTGAAGGTGGCCTGCGGGTGATGGAAGGCAACCTGGGGCGCGGGGTGATGAAAGTCTCCGCCGTGGCACCTGAACACCAGGTGGTCGAGGCGCCTGCGCGGATCTTCCACGACCAGCAGTCTCTGGCCGATGCCTTCAAGGCCGGCGAGCTGGAGCGCGATTTCGTTGCCGTGGTGCGCTTCCAGGGCCCGCGTTGCAATGGCATGCCCGAACTGCACAAGCTCACGCCATTCCTTGGCGTGCTGCAGGATCGTGGCTACAAGGTGGCGCTGGTCACCGACGGGCGCATGTCCGGCGCCTCGGGCAAGATTCCGGCGGCTATCCATGTGTGCCCCGAAGCGTATGATGGCGGCCCGCTGGCACGGGTGCGCGATGGTGATATCGTGCGTGTCGACGGCGTCGAAGGTACGTTGCAGCTGATGGTGTCGGCCGAGGAACTGGCCGGGCGCGATCAGCCCGAGGCACCCCAGGGCAACGACCTGGGCTGCGGACGCGAGCTGTTCGGTTTCATGCGCATGGCATTCAGCCCGGCAGAGCAGGGCGCCAGCGCCTTTACTTCTGCCCTGGAGCGTTTCAAATGAAGGCCTTGCTGGTCGGTGACATCGGCGGTACCAACGCCCGCTTTGCCCTGTGGCGCAACAACGATCTGCACGCCGTGCAGGTGCTTGCGACGGCGGACTATTCCAGCCCCGAGCAGGCCATCGAGGCCTACCTCAAGGAGCAGGGCCTCGAACGTGGCGGCGTCTCTCAGGTGTGCCTGTCGGTGGCCGGTCCCGTCGATGGCGACGAGTTTCGCTTCACCAACAATCACTGGCGCCTGAGCCGCTCGGCATTCTGCCAGGTGCTGCAGGTCGAGCGGCTGTTGCTGATCAACGATTTTTCCGCCATGGCGCTGGGCATGACACGCCTCAAGCCCGGCGAGTTCGTCGAGGTGTGCGCCGGCCAGGCGGACCCTGGGCGTCCGGCGCTGGTCATCGGTGCAGGCACCGGTCTGGGTGTCGGCACCTTGCTGAGCCTGGGCGAGCAGCACTGGATGGCGCTGCCGGGCGAGGGCGGGCATGTCGACCTGCCGGTGGGCAACGCCCGCGAAGCGGCGATCCACCAGCAGATCCATCAGCAGATCGGCCATGTCAGCGCCGAAACCGTGCTCAGTGGCGGTGGCCTGGTGCGCCTGTATCAGGCGATCTGCGCGCTGGACGGCGGCACGCCGCTGCACAAGACCCCGGCACAGATCACCGACGCCGCGCTGGGTGGCGAGCCACGTGCGCAGGCGGTGATCGAACAGTTTTCGCGGTTTCTCGGGCGCGTGGCCGGCAACAACGTGCTGACCCTTGGCGCGCGCGGTGGAGTCTATATCGTCGGCGGAGTGGTGCCGCGCTTTGCCGAGCTGTTCCTGCGCAGCGGGTTCGCCGCAAGCTTTGCCGACAAGGGCTGCATGAGCGGCTACTTCCCGGGTGTGCCGGTGTGGCTGGTGACGGCGGAGTTTTCCGGGTTGCTCGGAGCCGGTGTGGCTTTGCAGCAGATGCTGGACCACTGAAGGTCGGTTGTGCTGCCATTCGCGGGCAAGCCCGCTCCCACAAGGAACTCTGGGAGCGGGCTTGCCCGCGAATGGCGTCGACACCGATAGTATGTCGCCACAACAGGCATCAAGACCTGTGCCGACCAAAGGGAATTCATTGTGAGCACTGCCGGTAAAACCATCCTGATGGTCGATGACGATCAGGACATTCGCGAACTGCTGCAGACCTATCTCAGCCGCTCCGGCTTCCAGGTCCATGCCGAACCTGACGGCCAGGGCTTTCGCCGCGCGCTCGATGCCGGCAGCTACGACCTGGTGATCCTCGACGTGATGCTACCCGACGAAGACGGTTTCAGCCTGTGCCGCTGGGTGCGCCAGCACCCGCGCCAGTCGCGGGTGCCGATCATCATGCTCACCGCCAGTTCCGATGAGGCTGACCGTGTCATCGGCCTGGAGCTGGGCGCCGACGATTACCTGGGCAAGCCGTTCAGCCCGCGCGAGCTGCAGGCGCGGATCAAGGCCCTGCTGCGTCGCTGCGATTTCACCACGGCCACGCCCGCCAGTGCCGTGCTGGCCTTCGAGGACTGGCGCCTGGATACGGTCAGCCATCGCCTGTTCCACCGCGACGGCGAAGAAGTGATTCTCTCCGGTGCCGACTTCGCCCTGCTCAAGCTGTTTCTCGACCATCCCCAGCAGATCCTCGACCGCGACACCATCGGCAATGCCACCCGTGGCCGTGAGCCGATGCCGCTGGACCGCATCGTCGACATGGCGGTCAGCCGCCTGCGCCAGCGCCTGCGTGACACCGACAAGCCGCCTCGGCTGATCCGCACCGTGCGCGGCAGCGGCTACCTGCTCGCGGCGAATGTCAGCTGTGGCGGCTGAACAGCTGGTCGAGCGCCGCTGGCGCCTGCTGCCGCGCTCGCTGCTCGGGCGCATGCTGCTGCTCACCTTGCTGGTGGTGTTGATCGCCCAAGGCTTGTCGAGCCTGATCTGGGTCGCCCAGTTACGCGCCAGCCAACTGCAGGGGCTGCGCGCCAGCGCCAGCAGCCTCGCACACTCGATGAGCGCCAGCGTCAGCTACTTCCGTTCCCTGCCGGTGGCCTACCGGCCGATGGTGCTCGACCAGTTGCGCAGCATGGGCGGCACACGTTTCTTCGTCTCGCTCAATGAAAAACCGCTGGACATGCCGGTGCTGCCCATCACCCCGCGCAAGCAGGCGGTGATCGAGGTGTTCCAGCAGGTGCTGCATGAGCGTCTCGGTCAGCAGATGGAAATTTCCGTCGAGTTCGTCAGCCCCGACGACCTGCGCATCTTCAACAGTGGCCTGAAGCTCGACGAACTGCCACGCTCCTGGGCGCACTATGCGCTGACGCTGGAACCGCTCAATCCGCCGGTCCTGGTCACCCAGATCCGCCTCGACGAGGGCGAGTGGCTGTACATCGCCTCGCTGCTGCCCGAGCCCTACACAGGACTCGAGCCCGAGCGCCTGCCGCGCCAGCAGATCGGCTTCATTGCCCTGACCACGATGTTGCTGTTGCTGTTCATCGGCCTGCTGGTGCACTGGCAGAGCTGGCCGCTCAAGCGCCTGGCGCGGGCCGCGCGGGAGATGTCACTGGGCGCCGATGTACCGCCGGTGGCAGAAGGTGGCGGTAGCGAGGTGGTGGAGGTGGGGCGAGCGTTCAACGCCATGCGCGAACGCATCAGCCGCTACCTGACCGAGCGCTCGCAGTTGTTCAGCGCCATCTCCCACGACCTGCGCACGCCGATCACCCGCCTGCGCCTGCGCGTGGAACTGCTCGAGGACGAGCACCTGCAGGCCAAGTTCAGTCGCGACCTCGATGAGCTGGAGCTGCTGGTCAAGGGCGCGCTGCAATGCGTGAAGGATACTGACATCCACGAGAACATCGAGCCGATCGACCTCAACCAGGTGCTGGAAATCCTCGCCGAGCCCTACCTGCGCGATGGTCGCATCACCGTCGAAGGGCGTGCGCTGGCGCCTTATCCGGGCAAACCGCTGGCCTTGCGGCGGTGCATCGGCAATCTGATCGACAACGCCATCAAGTACGGCGAGCGTGCGCACCTGCGCATCATCGACAACGCCGAGGGCTTCGTGCTGCAGGTCGACGACCAGGGGCCAGGTGTACCGGAGCAGCGCCTGGAGCAGGTGTTCGAGCCACATTTCCGTCTCGCCCAGCAACAGCAGGGGTATGGGTTGGGACTGGGGATCGCGCGCAACATCGCCCATAGCCATGGCGGCGAGGTGAGCTTGCTGAACCTGCGCGAGGGGGGCTTGCGGGTGACGTTGTGCCTGCCGCGTACGCTCGATTGATCGGGCCGGGCCTGTCGCGGGATGCTTGTGAAAGCGGGCTGGCCCCGCGATGAGGCCACTGAAAGTGTCACCGAATGGTGACATTCGCGCAGGCCTTCGTGACATGCCCGCCGGGACGGCTGGCTAGAATTCGCTGACGACAGGCACCCGGCCTGTCCCTGGCAAGGATTGAGCAGGTGATGGACAGCGTCGATTTCCCTTTCAGCAGTTGGCTCGACTCCCCGGTTCACAACGCCTGGCTGATCGCCGAGGGCCAGCGCCTGGTAACCTTCGCCAAGGCCTCGCGCCTACCTGGCGGTTTCGGCAGCCTCGATGCCCGGGGCCGGCTGCCCGATGGCGCGATCGCCGATACCCTGAACACTGCACGCATGACCCACTGCTTCGCCATGGCTCATGTGCAGGGCATTCCTGGCTGTCTGGCGCTGGTGGAGCACGGTGTCGCGGCACTGCTCGCAGGGCCGCTGCGCGATGCGCGCAATGATGGCTGGTTCATCCGCGCCGACGGCGAGGGCGATACCGGCAAGACCGCCTACCTGCATGCCTTCGTCGCCTTGGCCGCCAGTTCCGCGGTGGTTGCCGGTGCACCTGGCGCCGAGCAGTTGCTCGGAGCGGCCATCGCGGTTATCGAGACGCGCTTCTGGAGCGAGGAGGAGGGCGCCCTGCGCGAGTCCTTCGCCCATGACTGGACGCAGCCGGAAGCCTACCGTGGCGCCAACAGCAACATGCACGCCACCGAGGCCTTCCTCGCCCTGGCCGATGTCACCGGCGACACGCACTGGCTCGACCGCGCCCTGCGCATCGCCGAGCGCATCATCCACACCCATGCCGCCGGCAATCACTTCGGTGTCATCGAGCATTTCGACGTGCACTGGCAGGCGCTGCCCGACTACAACCACGACAACCCCACCGACGGCTTTCGCCCCTACGGCACCACGCCCGGCCATGCATTCGAGTGGGCGCGCTTGATCCTCCATCTGGAGGCTGCGCGCAAGCAGGCCGGCCTGCCAGCCCCCCAGTGGTTGCCGGACGACGCACGCGGCCTGTTCGCCACGGCCTGCCGCCACGCCTGGGACGCCGATGGTGCACCCGGCATCGTCTACACCCTCGACTGGCACAACCGCCCGGTGGTTCGCGCGCGCCTGCACTGGACCCACGCCGAAGCCTGCGCCACCGCCGCGGCACTGCTGCGGCGCACTGGCGAGCCTGAATACGAGCGCTGGTACCGACGTTTCTGGGACTTCATCGACATCCACTTCATCGATCGCGAGCACGGCAGCTGGCACCATGAACTGGATTCGCAGAACCGCCCTGGCGCAAGCATCTGGGGCGGCAAGCCCGATCTTTACCACGCCTATCAGGCGGTGCTCCTGCCGCGTCTGCCATTGGCACCGAGCCTGGCCACTGCGCTGGCCCTGGGCAATGTAACCAAGTGATGACATTCACGCATCGCTTCGTTACCTGCCCTGGTCTGCGCGCTCATTAGACTTCATGCAACGCAAGCGAACGACTTGCATCGCATAACAACAAGAAAGGTATACCGATGAATTCCACTCTGCGCCTCGCCGCCGCTATTTCCCTCGCCTCGCTCATGCCCCTCAGCGCCTTCGCCGCCGAATCCAAAGGCAGCGTCGAGGTGGTGCACTGGTGGACCTCCGGTGGCGAGAAAGCTGCCGTCGACGTCCTCAAGGCCCAGGTCGAGAAAGACGGCTTCACCTGGAAAGACGGCGCTGTGGCCGGTGGCGGTGGTTCCACCGCGATGACCGTGCTCAAGAGCCGCGCCGTGGCCGGCAACCCGCCAGGCGTAGCCCAGATCAAGGGCCCGGACATCCAGGACTGGGCGGCCACAGGCCTGCTCGACAGCGATGTGCTCAAGGACGTCGCCAAGCAGGAGAAGTGGGACAGCCTGCTCGACAAGAAGGTCGCCGACACCGTCAAGTACGAAGGTGACTACGTTGCGGTGCCGGTGAACATCCACCGCATCAACTGGCTGTGGATCAACCCTGAAGTGTTCAAGAAGGCCGGCATCGACAAGGCGCCGACCACCCTCGAAGAATTCTACGCTGCCGGCGACAAGCTCAAGGCCGCAGGTTTCATCCCCCTGGCCCATGGTGGCCAGCCGTGGCAGGACAGCACCGTGTTCGAGAACGTGGTGCTCGCGGTAATGGGCGTGGATGGCTACAAGAAGGCCATGGTCGACCTCGACGAGAAAACCCTCACCGGTCCGGAAATGGTCAAGGCACTGACCGAGCTGAAAAAGGTTGCCACCTACATGGACCCTGACGGCAAGGGCCAGGACTGGAACCTCGAGGCCGCCAAGGTCATCAACGGCAAGGCTGGCATGCAGATCATGGGCGACTGGGCCAAGAGCGAGTGGACCCTGGCCAGGAAGGTCGCGGGCAAGGACTACCAGTGCGTACCCTTCCCTGGCACCGAAAAAGGCTTCCTGTACAACATCGACTCGCTGGCAGTGTTCAAGCAGAAGAACGAAGGCACCACTGCAGGTCAGCAGGACATCGCCAAGCGTGTGCTGGGTGAAGACTTCCAGAAGACCTTCAGCACCAACAAGGGCTCGATCCCGGTGCGCAACGACATGCTTGCCGACATGACCAAGTACGGCTTCGACAGCTGCGCCCAGACCGCCGCCAAGGACTTCCTGGCTGACGCCAAGTCCGGAGGCCTGCAGCCGAGCATGGCGCACAACATGGCGACCACGCTCGCCGTGCAGGGCGCCTTCTTCGATGTGGTGACCAACTACATCAACGACCCCAAGGCCGATCCGGCCGATGCGGCGAAGAAGCTCAATGCGGCGGTCAAGGCTGCCCAGTAACGGCCCAATCGCGGGGCAAGCCCGCTCCCACAGGTTCGGCGCCGTGCGCTGAGCCTGTGGGTGGGCCTGGCCTCTGTGGGAGCGGGCTTGTCCCGCGATGCGGTGCCCAGCACCGCCCTCGTTTCGGTATCTGAAATCATGACTACGACCACCGCCCGACTGCGGGCCTCACCCCTGGACGCGCTGCAGCGCTGGCTACCGAAACTGGTACTGGCGCCGAGCATGTTCATCGTCCTGGTGGGCTTCTACGGCTACATCCTGTGGACCTTCGTCCTGTCGTTCACCACCTCGACCTTCCTGCCCACCTACAAATGGGCAGGCCTGGCCCAGTACGCACGCCTGTTCGACAACGACCGCTGGTGGGTGGCGAGCAAGAACCTGCTGGTCTTCGGCGGGATGTTCATCGGCATCACCTTGGTGATCGGCGTGCTGCTGGCGGTGTTCCTCGACCAGCGCATCCGCCGCGAAGGGGTGATCCGCACCATCTACCTGTACCCCATGGCACTGTCGATGATCGTCACCGGTACCGCCTGGAAGTGGCTGCTCAACCCCGGCATGGGCCTGGACAAGCTGCTGCGCGACTGGGGCTGGGAAGGTTTCCGTCTCGACTGGCTGATCGACCCCGACCGCGTGGTGTACTGCCTGGTGATCGCCGCCGTGTGGCAGGCCTCGGGCTTCATCATGGCGATGTTCCTCGCCGGCCTGCGCGGCGTCGACCAGTCGATCATCCGTGCCGCGCAGATCGACGGCGCGAGCATGCCGCGCATCTACTGGACCGTGGTGCTGCCAAGCCTGCGTCCGGTGTTCTTCAGCTCGCTGATGATCCTCTCGCACATCGCCATCAAGAGCTTCGACCTGGTCGCGGCGATGACCGCCGGTGGCCCTGGCTACTCCTCCGACCTGCCGGCGATGTTCATGTACTCGTTCACCTTCAGCCGCGGCCAGATGGGCATGGGCTCGGCCAGTGCGATCCTGATGCTCGGCGCCATTCTCGCGATCCTCGTGCCCTACCTGTACTCCGAGCTGAGGACCAAGCGCAATGACCACTAACCTCGACAAACCGGTCCTCAGCCTGGGCCGTATCGCCATCCACGCCGTGCTGCTGGTGGCCGTCGTGCTCTACCTGGTGCCGCTGGTGGTGATGCTGCTGACCAGCTTCAAGACCCCGGAAGACATCAGCACCGGCAACCTGTTGAGCTGGCCGGAACTGTTCACCGCGATCGGCTGGGTCAAGGCCTGGGCCACGGTCAGCGGCTATTTCTGGAACTCGATCCTGATCACCGTTCCAGCGGTGCTGATCTCCACCGCCATCGGTGCGCTCAACGGCTACGTGCTGTCGATGTGGCGCTTCCGCGGCTCGCAGCTGTTCTTCGGCCTGCTGCTGTTCGGCTGCTTCCTGCCGTTCCAGACCGTACTGCTGCCGGCCTCGTTCACCCTCGGCAAGCTGGGCCTGGCCAGCACCACCTCGGGGCTGGTGCTGGTGCACGTGGTCTATGGCCTGGCCTTCACCACGCTGTTCTTCCGCAACTACTACGTGAGCATTCCCGAGGCGCTGGTCAAGGCGGCACGCCTGGATGGCGCCGGGTTCTTCACCATTTTCCGACGCATCATCCTGCCGATGTCGACGCCGATCATCATGGTCTGCCTGATCTGGCAGTTCACCCAGATCTGGAATGACTTCCTGTTCGGCGTGGTGTTCTCCAGCGGCGATTCGCAACCGATCACCGTGGCCCTGAACAACCTGGTCAATACCAGCACCGGCGCCAAGGAATACAACGTCGACATGGCCGCGGCAATGATCGCCGCACTGCCAACCCTGCTGGTCTATGTGGTCGCAGGCAAGTATTTCGTGCGTGGGCTGACCGCCGGCGCAGTCAAGGGGTAAGTCATGGCAACGCTCGAACTTCGCAATGTAAACAAGACCTACGGCGCCGGCCTGCCGGACACCCTCAAGGATATCCAGCTGGCCATCAAGGATGGCGAGTTCCTGATCCTGGTCGGACCCTCCGGCTGTGGCAAGTCCACCCTGATGAACTGCATCGCCGGCCTGGAGAACATCACCGGCGGCGCGATCCTGATCGATGACCAGGACGTCTCCGGCATGAGCCCGAAGGACCGTGACATCGCCATGGTGTTCCAGTCCTACGCGCTGTACCCGACCATGAGCGTGCGCGAGAACATCGAGTTCGGCCTGAAGATCCGCAAGATGCCGCAGGCGGCGATCGACGAGGAAGTGGCGCGGGTGGCCAAGCTGCTGCAGATCGAGCACCTGCGCAATCGCAAGCCGGGCCAGCTCTCCGGGGGCCAGCAGCAGCGCGTGGCCATGGGCCGGGCGTTGGCGCGCCGGCCGAAGATCTACCTGTTCGACGAGCCGCTGTCGAACCTCGACGCCAAGCTGCGGGTCGAGATGCGCACCGAAATGAAGCTGATGCACCAGCGCCTGAAGACCACCACGGTGTACGTGACCCACGACCAGATCGAGGCCATGACCCTGGGCGACAAGGTTGCGGTGATGAAGGACGGCATCATCCAGCAGTTCGGCACGCCCCAGCAGATCTACAACGATCCGGCCAACCTGTTCGTCGCCAGCTTCATCGGCTCGCCGCCGATGAACTTCATTCCGGTGCGCATCAGCAAGCAGGACGGGCGCCTGTTCGCCCTGCTCGACAGCGGCCAGGCCCGCTGCGAACTGCCGTTGGGCGCGGCCAGCGAAGCGCTGGACGGCCGCGAAGTGATCCTCGGTGTACGCCCCGAACAGATCGCCCTCGGCGCCGCCGAAGGCAACGGCCTGCCGGCAGTACGCGCCGAAGTGCAGGTGCTTGAACCCACTGGTCCGGACCTGCTGGTGTTCGTCACCCTCAACCAGACCAAGGTGTGCTGCCGACTGGCGCCGGACATCGCCTGCAACGTCGGCGACAGCCTCAACCTGCAGTTCGACCCGGCGCGGGTCCTGCTGTTCGACGCCAGCAGCGGCGAGCGCCTGGACCTGCCGGAGGCGGGCGCGCAAATCAAGGACAACGTGACACGTTTCAAGGGACGTTGAAGCAAGCAAACCATCGATAACAAGAAAAGAGGAAACAAGGGATGGACCATCGCAAGCGTATCAAGGCATTGGGCTCGCTGACCCTGCTGGCCCTCGTGGGCAGCAATGGCGCGCACGCGGCCGAGGCTTTCTCCAGCGAGTCGAAATGGATGACTGGCGACTGGGGCGGGGCACGCACCGAACTGCTGGAAAAAGGCTATGACTTCACTGTCGACTATGTCGGTGAAGTGGCCGGCAACCTGCACGGTGGCTACAACAACGACAAGACCGCGCGCTACAGCGACCAGTTCGCTCTCGGTGCGCACCTGGACCTGCAGAAGATCCTGGGCTGGAACGATGCCGAGTTCAAGCTGGCGATCACCGAGCGGAGCGGGCGCAACCTGTCCAACGACCGCATCAGCGATCCGCGCGCCGGGCAGTTCAGCTCGGTGCAGGAAGTCTGGGGGCGCGGCCAGACCTGGCGCCTGACGCAGATGTGGGTCAAGCAGAAGTACTTCGACGGCGCGCTCGATGTGAAGGTGGGCCGCTTCGGCGAGGGCGAGGACTTCAACAGCTTCCCCTGCGACTTCCAGAACCTGGCGTTCTGCGGCTCGCAGGTGGGCAACTGGGTCGGTGGCATCTGGTACAACTGGCCGGTCAGCCAGTGGGCACTGCGGGTGAAGTACAACATCACGCCCGAGTTCTTCGTCCAGGTCGGTGCCTTCGAGCAGAACCCGTCCAACCTCGAGACCGGCAACGGCTTCAAGCTCAGCGGCAGCGGCACCAAGGGCGCGATACTGCCGGTGGAGATGGTCTGGTCGCCGAAGGTCAATGGCCTGCCGGGCGAATACCGCCTGGGCTACTACTACAGCACCGCCAAGGCCGACGACGTCTACGACGACGTCAATGGCAACCCGCAGGCGCTGACCGGCGAGGCGTTCAAGTCGCATTCGAGCAAGCATGGCTGGTGGGTCGTGGCCCAGCAGCAGGTCACCGCGCACAATGGCGATGCCAACCGCGGCCTGAGCCTGTTCGCCAACTTCACGGTGCACGACAAGGCCACCAACGTGGTCGACAACTACCAGCAGGTGGGCATGGTCTACAAAGGCGCGTTCGATGCGCGGCCCAAGGATGATATCGGCTTCGGCATCGCCCGCATCCACGTCAACGACGACGTGAAGAAGCGCGCCGAGCTGCTCAATGCCCAGAGCGGTATCAACGACTACGACAACCCAGGCTTCGTCCCGCTGCAGCGTACCGAGTACAACGCAGAGCTCTACTACGGCTTCCACGTCACCAACTGGCTGACCGTGCGACCCAACCTGCAGTACATCAAGAGCCCGGGCGGTGTGGACGATGTCGACAACGCGCTGGTCGCAGGCTTGAAGATTCAGTCGTCATTCTGAGAAAAATTGTTGTAAATTTACGCCATCCATCCCCATCCCCCACATCCACTGGCTTGCAGTGGATGTGGGGGATGGGCAAAGACAGCGCTATCTCAAACAACAAGAGCTTTCTGAAATGTCCGAACATCCGCTCCATCGCTTCTTCGCATCGCAACGGCCGCGGCCGGTTTTCGAGTGGGAGCGTCACCAGCAGCGCGATGTCCTGGTCATCGATCATCCACGCTGCCAGGCGGTGTTCAGCCGCCAGGGCGCGCAGTTGCTGCACTTCCAGCCGACCGGCGAGAAACCCTGGCTGTGGTGCGCCGAACAGTGGCCGCAGGTGGGCGCGATCCGGGGTGGGGTGCCGGTCTGCTGGCCCTGGTATGGTCGCCACCCCAGCGAGGACCTGTGGCCGGCCCACGGCTGGGGTCGCCTGCTGGACTGGAAGCTGCTCGACAGCCGCGAAGACGAGGAGGGCGTCACCCTCACCTGGCGCCTCGACCTGTGCGACTGGCAGGTAGACCTGCACGCCCGCCTTGGCGCGAGCATGGAACTGCGCCTGTGCACCGAGCACCAGGACAGCGAGCCCTGCCAGCTCAGCCATGCCTTGCTGGCGTTCTGGCGCATCAGCGATGTCTCGCAGATCGCCCTCTCGGGGCTGGAGGATCTGGACGGCTACGACCGCCTCAACCGCCAGGCCTGCCGTGAAGACGGCGCGCTCAAGCTCAGCGGCGGTTGTCAGAAGGTCTATCCGGGGACGCCCAGGGTGCAGTTGCACGACCCGGCCTGGGAACGCGAACTGTGCATCGACACCAGCGACGGCGACGACACCGTGGTCTGGCACCCGGGCAACCGCCCGCTGATGGGCGTGAGCGGACGCGAGAGCCAGGGGTTTGTCTGTGTCGAGGCTACCAGTGGCAGCAGCGAGGGCCTGAGCCTGGCGCCGGGGCAGCGCGCGCAGTTGCGGCTGCAGGCGCATCGGCTCAATTGAGGTCGCTGTCCTCGGCAGGGTAGCGGCTGGCGTTGAGGCTTTCCTTGATCTTGCGCAGGTGCGGCTGGAAGTCCGAGCCGCGGCGCAGGGTCATGCCGGTGGCCAGCACATCGAGCACTGTCAGCTGGATGATCCGCGAGGTCATCGGCATGTAGATGTCGGTGTCTTCCGGCAGCGGCAGGTGCAGGCTCATGCTGCAGACCTTCGCCAGTGGCGAACCGGCGGCGGTGATGCCCAGTACCGAAGCACCGTTCTCCCGAGCCTGTTTCGCCACTTCGACCAGTTCGCGGGTACGCCCGGTGTAGGAAATGATCACGAACAGATCCCCGGTGTGCGCGACCGATGCCAGCATTCGCTGCATCAGCACGTCGGGGTGGGCCGATACCGCCAGGTTGAAACGGAAGAACTTGTGCTGGGCGTCCATGGCTACCGGTGCCGAGGCGCCGAGGCCGAAGAAATGGATCTGCCGGGCCTGGATCATCATGTCGACGGCACGGCTGACCTGCTGTGGGTCGATCTGCTGGCAGGCGCTGTCGAGCGAGGCGATGGCGCTGGCGAAGATTTTCTGGGTGTAGGCGGCCGGATCGTCGTCGGCCTCCACGGCACGGCTGACGTAGGCAGCGCCGCTGGCCAGGCTCTGTGCCAGTTGCAGCTTGAGTTCGGGGTAGCCGCTGACGCCGAACGAGCGGCAGAAGCGGTTGACGGTCGGTTCGCTGACCTTGGCCGCCTGGGCCAGGGCGGCGATGCTGAAGCGGGTGGCCTGCTGCGGGTTGAGGAGGATGATCTCGGCGACTTTGCGTTCGGCCTTGTTCAGCTCGTCGAGACGGCCCTGGATCTGTTCCAGGAGGTTTCGCACACGGTCCATGGGGTGTCCTTGGGTCGGAAAGACGGCCGGCTGAGGGAACAGTCGGCGTTTTGCAGGGTTGTCTATCGTACTGATGGTGGGATTGTCATACCACTTGTCTGTAATGGTTGTACGAGATGTTGTTATTTTTACTACATTCCTCTTGAAAATCGTGATCGAAAACGGTATTCCTAGGCCAACTTTAATAAAAGAACCAACATCATGGTTGCTATCAGTGTAGAACCTTGCACCTTCGCCCTCTTCGGCGCCCTTGGCGACCTGGCGTTGCGCAAGCTGTTTCCTGCCCTCTACGAGCTGGACCGTGCCGGCCTGCTGCATTCGGATACCCGGCTGCTGGCCCTGGCCCGCGAAGCCGGTACTCCCGAGCAGCACCTGGCGAATATCGAAGCCCAGCTGCGCCGCTTCGTGCCTGCCGCCGACATCGAACCCCAGGCCCTGCAACGCTTTCTCGACCGCCTGAACTACCTGCACCTGGACTTTGTCCAGCCCGAGGGCTACCAGGCCTTGGCCGAGCAGGCCGGTGAAGGGCAGCCACTGATCGCCTATTTCGCCACTGCGGCGGCGGTCTACGGGGCCATCTGCGAAAACCTCGACAAGGCTGGCCTGGCATCGCGCACTCGCGTCGTGCTGGAAAAACCCATCGGGCACGACCTGGAGTCGTCACGTCGGGTCAATGACGCGGTAGCGCGCTTCTTCCCCGAAAGCCGGGTCTATCGCATCGACCATTACCTGGGCAAGGAAACGGTTCAGAACCTGATCGCCCTGCGCTTTGCCAACAGCCTGTTCGAAACCCAGTGGAACCAGAACTCGATCTCCCACGTGGAGATTACCGTTGCCGAGAAAGTCGGCATCGAGGGGCGCTGGGGCTATTTCGACAAGGCCGGCCAACTGCGCGACATGATCCAGAACCACTTGCTGCAGCTGCTGTGCCTGATCGCCATGGACCCGCCCAGCGACCTGTCGGCCGACAGCATCCGCGACGAGAAGGTCAAGGTGCTCAAGGCACTGGCGCCGATCACCGGCGAGGGCCTGAGCACCCGCGTGGTGCGCGGCCAGTACATCGCAGGCTACAGCGACGGCACCCCGGTGCCGGGCTACCTGGAGGAAGAGAACTCCAACGCCCAGAGCGACACCGAAACCTTCGTCGCCTTGCGCGCCGACATCCGCAACTGGCGTTGGTCCGGCGTGCCGTTCTACCTGCGCACCGGCAAGCGCATGCCGCAGAAGCTGTCGCAGATCGTCATCCACTTCAAGGAGACACCGCACTACATCTTCGCGCCGGAGCAGCGTTTGCAGATCGGCAACAAGCTGATCATCCGTCTGCAGCCCGACGAAGGTATCTCGCTGCGGGTGATGACCAAGGAGCAGGGCCTGGACAAGGGCATGCAACTGCGCAGTGGCCCGCTGCAACTGAATTTTTCCGATACCTGGCGCAGCGCGCGGATTCCGGATGCCTATGAGCGCTTGCTGCTCGAAGTGATGCGTGGCAACCAGAACCTGTTCGTGCGCAAGGACGAGATCGAGTACGCCTGGACCTGGTGCGACCAGTTGATCGCCGGCTGGAAGAATGCCGGTGATGCGCCCAAGCCCTATGCGGCGGGGTCCTGGGGGCCGATGAGCTCGATTGCACTGATCACACGGGATGGGAGGGCCTGGTATGGCGATATCTGAACTGCAACTGCCGGCGACCGCGAAGGTTCATTCGCTGACCGATGCCAAGCGCCTGGCCGCGACGCTGGCCAATGACGTGGCCGAGCGCCTGCGCGCCGCCATCGCCAGCAAGGGGCAGGCCTGCGTGGTGCTGTCTGGCGGGCGTAGCCCGGTACCGTTTCTCGAGCAACTGGCCCTGCAGAAGCTGGACTGGTCGAAGGTAACCGTGTCGCTGGCCGACGAGCGCTGGGTGCCGGTCGAGCACCCCGACAGCAATGCCGGGCTTCTGGCCCGCCACCTGCTCAAGGGTGAGGCGGCCAAGGCACGATTCATGGGCCTGTACCAGCGTGCCGACAATCTCGAGGCTGCTGCACTGCAGGCCGACCAGGTGCTGGCCGACCTGCCGGCGATCGACGTGCTGGTGCTGGGCATGGGTGACGACGGCCATACCGCATCGCTGTTCCCTGCCAGCCCTAACCTGGCCGAAGGCCTCGATCCGGCCGCCGAGCGCCGCTGCCTGCCGATGCTGGCGCCGAGCGTGCCGCACCAGCGCCTGTCGCTGAGCCGTGCGCTGCTGTCGCGTGCGGCCTTCATCGCGCTGTCGGTGCAGGGGCCGGGCAAACTCGCTACCCTGCGCGCCGCGCTGGCTGGCGACGACGTTGCGCAAATGCCCATTCGCGCCTTTCTTCACGACCCCCTGGACATCTACTGGTGCCCATGAGCCAAGGATCCACTGTCATGACCACGCTTGAACGCCCACAACCTCTGCTGTCGATGGCCGAGAAAGCCGCGCGGATCGATGAGATCTGCGCCAAGGCGCGCATCCTGCCGGTGATCACCATCGCCCGCGAGCAGGACATCCTGCCACTGGCCGATGCACTGGCCGCCGGCGGCATCCGCACCCTGGAGGTGACCCTGCGCTCGCAGCACGGGCTCAAGGCCATCGAAGTGTTGCGCAAGGAGCGCCCCGAGTTGTGCATCGGTGCCGGTACCGTGCTGGATCCGGGCATGTACGCCGCCGTGGAAGCGGCGGGCGCGCAGTTCGTGGTGACACCGGGCATCACCCGGGAGGTGCTCGAAGCGGGTGTGAACAGCGATATCCCGCTGCTGCCGGGGATCAGCACACCCTCGGAAATCATGGCCGGTTACGCGTTGGGCTACCGTCGCTTCAAGCTGTTCCCCGCCGAAATCGTGGGCGGCGTGGCAGCCATCAAGGCCTATGGCGGCCCGTTTGGCGACATCCGTTTCTGCCCCACTGGCGGGGTCAACCCGGCCAATGCCCGCAATTACATGGCCTTGCCCAACGTGATGTGCGTAGGGGGGACCTGGATGCTCGACAGCAGCTGGATCAAGAACGGCGACTGGGCTCGGATCGAAGCCTGCAGCGCCGAGGCGATGGCGCTGCTGGACTGATACGAATTTCGTTGTGTGCTGTACGGCTTGTGGGGCGCTTGGTCGGCGCCCCTTTTTTTTATGTGCAGGTTTTGCCTTCATCATGGCGCGCTGCAGGAAAGAGCCAGGCGCTTGCGTTGCGGCCCGCCATGAAATGAAAAAGCCCGCATCAACCGATGCGGGCTCCGTGTGCTGCGCGTGCCGTTATGCCGCTTTGGCCGACTGCTGGCTCAGCGAGCGGTTCAATGCACTGAACAGTGCCTTGAAGCTTGCGGTGGTGATGTTCTCATCGATACCCACGCCATGCACCGGACGACCGCCGGCCACACGCAGTTCGATGTAGGCTGCCGCCTTGGCATTGGTACCTGCACCGATGGCATGCTCGTTGTAGTCCATGATCTCGACGGCAATCGGCAGGCCTGCTACCAGGGCTTCGAGGGCGCCGTTGCCCTTGCCACGCCAGTGCAGGGTGGTCTCGCCTTCGCCGGCGACTTCCACTTCCACGGCGCTGTTGCCGTTCTCTTCCTGCAGGCGGTGGCTGACCAGCGCATAAGGCGCGTTGGCTTGCAGGTATTCCTTGTGCAGCAGGCTGTAGATCTGCTGGGCGGTCATTTCCAGGCCCAGACGGTCGGTTTCACCCTGCACCACCTGGCTGAACTCGATCTGCATGCGGCGTGGCAGGCTGATGCCGTATTCCTGTTCGAGCAGGTAGGTGATACCGCCCTTGCCCGACTGGCTGTTGACGCGGATGACCGCCTCGTAGCTGCGGCCGATGTCGGCCGGGTCGATCGGCAGGTACGGCACTTCCCACAGCTCGCCTTCCTGCTGCTTGGTGAAGCCCTTGCGGATGGCGTCCTGGTGCGAGCCGGAGAACGCGGTGTGAACCAGGTCGCCGACGTACGGATGGCGTGGGTGCACCGGCAGCTGGTTGCATTCCTCGACGACCTTGCGCACGCCGTCGATGTCGGAGAAGTCCAGTTGCGGGTCGATACCCTGGGTGTAGAGGTTCAGTGCGAGGGTGACCAGGTCGACGTTGCCGGTACGCTCACCATTGCCGAACAGGCAGCCCTCGGCGCGGTCGGCGCCAGCCATCAGGCCCAGCTCAGTGGCGGCGATGCCGGTGCCGCGGTCGTTGTGGGTGTGCAGGCTGATGATCACGCTGTCGCGGCGGCTGACGTTGCGGCAGAACCATTCGATCTGGTCGGCGTAGACGTTGGGCGTGGCGACTTCGACGGTGGCCGGCAGGTTGAGGATGATCTTGTGCTCGGGGGTCGGGTTCCACACCTCGATCACCGCATCGCACACCTCTTTGGCGAATTCCAGTTCGGTGGCGCTGAAGGTTTCCGGCGAGTACTGGAAGGTCCAGTGCGTCTCTGGCTGCTGGGCGGCGTACTTGACGAACAGTTTCGCTGCGTTCACCGCGATGTCCTTCACGCCTTGCTTGTCCTGGTTGAAGACGATGCGGCGGAACGACGGGCAGGTGGCGTTGTACAGGTGGACGATGGCCTTCTTCGCGCCGCGCAGCGATTCGAAGGTGCGGGCGATCAGGTCTTCGCGGGCCTGGGTGAGCACCTGGATGGTGGTGTCGTCCGGGATGTGGCCGTCTTCGATCAGGGTGCGCACGAAGTCGAAGTCAGTCTGCGAGGCGGACGGGAACGAGGCTTCGATTTCCTTCACGCCGACCTGCACCAGGGTCTTCCAGAAACGCAGCTTCTTCTCCGCGTCCATCGGCTCGATCAGCGACTGGTTGCCGTCGCGCAGGTCCGAGCTGCACCAGATCGGCGCCTCGGTGATGGCTTTCGATGGCCAGGTACGGTCGGGCAGGTCGATGGTCGGGAAGGCGCGGTATTTCTTCGAAGGGTCTTTGAGCATGGTCATGTGGAGCAATCCTTTAGTGTGCGGCCTGATCGGGCCTGCCAAGCGATAACGAGATGAAGAGGCGAGGCGACGCGGTTCACCCGGGTAGTCGTGCACTGACCAGGCAAAGGCTGCGGTGTTGACGGAGCAGAATGAGGGTAATCGAGGTTTTCATGCCCTCAACCCTAACCAGTGGCAGTAGGGGATGGCAAGTGTTCGGAAAAAATTGAGAGGAATGCTTAAAAAAAGCTCAATGACGAGATTTTATCGCTGAGATATTTGCTGGGCTTTCTATTTTTTGCGCAGTATTTTTCGATGGCGCAACACAGTTGAAGTGACGTTGGCTGTGCTGGCATCTTCGCGGGTAAACCCGCTCCCACAGGGTTTCGCGTTTCTTGTGGGAGCGGGTTTACCCGCGAAGCAGGCGCCAGCTATCTCAAGGCTGGAACGCGCCGATGAAGATCGCCGGATCCACCCGCGCATCGTTCAGGCTGACGTTCCAGTGCATGTGCGGCCCGGTCGCCCGGCCGGTGGAACCGACCTTGCCGACCACTTCGCCGCGCCGCAGCACCTGCCCCGGTTGCACATCGACCTTGGACATGTGGCAGAACATGCTGATGAAGCCCTGGCCATGGTCGACGAACACCGTGCGGCCGTTGAAGAAGTAGTCGCCGACCAGGATCACCTTGCCGTTGGCCGGGGTCTTGATCGGAGTGCCGGCGGGCACGGCGAAGTCCAGGCCGGCATGCGGGTTGCGCTCCTCGCCGTTGAAGAAGCGGCGCACGCCGAACTTGCTCGACAGCGGACCATTGACCGGCTTGTCGAGGATCAAGTTGCTCGGCATGCCCGGGCTGAAGCTGCGATAGGCCTTGACCTGTTCGGCCAGCTCGCGGTCGATGCGCTTGAGATCGTCCGGCTCCGGGTTGACCTGGCGCTTGTTCTTCAGGGTGATGCGCTGCTCGGGGTATTTCTTGCTGCCCACGCTGAACGGCAGGGTACGTGTGCCTTGGCTGAGGGTGGCCGTGCCGGGCTTCTGGGTCAGCGGAATGCCGACGATGGCCAGCCAGGTGTCCTGCTCCCTGACCACCAGCACCGGTTTGCCGTCGAAGCGTGCGCTCGGCGCGCTGGCGGCCGGGCCGAGGTCGACCACCGCCACACCGCCGGGCACCGGCTTGTTCAGGGTGCGGGTGATGTAGCTGGCCTGGGCCGTGGTAGCCAGCAGCAGGGCGCAGAGCGCGAGCAGGGGAGCGAGCAGGCGGGGCATGTGTCAGTCCAGTAGGGAGAGGGTGACCGGAGTCTGGTGATTGTCTTCGATCCGGACCTGCAGTTCGCCTTCGTTCAGGCGTGCGGTCAGGCGTTGGCCGTTGCGGGTCTGGGCGGCGCTGCGCACAGCCTGGCCGCGTTCATCCAGCAGGATGCTGTAGCCGCGGGCCAGGGTCGCCAGCGGGCTGACCACCTGTAGCGTCTGCACTTGTGCCTGCAAGCGCTGGCGGCGGTCCTTGAGCACCTCGCGCATGGCCCGTGGCAGGCGCTCGGCAAGGCTGTCCAGGCGCTGGCCGAGCAACGTGAGCGTGCGCCCGGGATGTTGCGCGGCCAGGCGCGTATCGAGCCGCCCCAGGCGTTGCTGGCGCTGGTTCATGTCGAGCATGAAGGCGCGGCGCAGGCGCATGTCCAGGTCGTCCAGGCGCTGGGCCTGTTGGCGCAGGCGCTCGCCGGGGTGGCGCAGGCGGCGGGCCAGGCTGTCCAGGCGCAGCCGGTCGTGGCTCAGGCGGTTCCGGATGCGCAGCAGCAGGTGCCGTTGCAGGCTGTCGAGACGCTGCTGCAGGCCACTGTTGTCGGGGGCAAGCAGTTCGGCAGCGGCGGACGGCGTCGGGGCGCGGACGTCGGCGACGAAATCGCTGATCGACACATCGGTTTCATGACCCACGGCGCTGACGATGGGCGTCACGCAGGCGGCGATCGCTCGCGCCACCGGCTCTTCGTTGAAGCACCAGAGGTCTTCCAGCGAGCCACCACCGCGGGCCAGGATCAGCGCATCGAAGCCCAGGCTGTCGGCGCGCTGCAGGGCCCGCACGATCTGGCCGATGGCCTCGCGTCCCTGCACGGCGGTCGGGATCAGGTTGAGCTCTACCTGCGGGGCGCGGCGGCGGAAGACACTGATGATGTCGCGGATCACCGCGCCGGTGGGCGAGGTGACGATGCCGATGCGCCGGGGATGAGCCGGCAGCGGCTGCTTGCGTTCGGCACTGAACAGCCCCTCGTTGCCGAGTTTTTCCTTCAACGCCTCGAAGGCCAGGCGCAGGGCGCCGTCACCGGCGGGCTCGACGGTATCGACGATCAACTGGTAGTCGCCGCGGCCCTCGAACAGCGAGACCTTGCCGCGGACCTTGACCGCCAGGCCGTCGCGCAGCGCCTGGCGGACCCGGGCTGCGTTCTGGCGGAACAGCGCGCAACGCACCTGTGCGCCGCTGTCCTTGAGGGTGAAGTAGAGGTGGCCGGAGGCTGGGCGGGCGAGGTTGGAAATCTCGCCTTCCACCCAGACACTGCGGAACACGTCCTCGAGCAGCACGCGGGCGCGGCCGTTGAGCTGGCTGACGGTGAGGACCTCGCGGTCCAGGCCGAGTCGTTCGAAAGGGTCTTTGATCATGTCGGGCATGATAAGGGGCAGGGTGGGGGGGTTATCAAGGTCAAATCCTGTAAGCTCCAGTGTATTTCCAGCCCGCCCCCAAAGGACTACTTCAGGATCCGGCACGATGCTCGAACTGCTTCCCTCCACCCCACTGGACTGGCTGCCCATCCTGCTGGCCATCGCCGCCGCCTATGTGGTCTTCGGCATCGCCGGTTTCGGCACTGCCCTGGTGGCCGGCCCGGTGCTGATCCACTTCATGCCGCTGTCGAGGGTCATCCCCTTGCTGGTGCTGCTGGACTTCGTCGCCGCCTTCGGCAACCTGCTGCCGTCGCGCCGCGACGTGGTTCGCGGCGAGCTGCTGCGGCTGCTGCCGTGCATGGCGCTGGGCTGCACCTTGGGCGTGGTGTTCCTGCTGCACCTTAAATCCGACCTGTTGCTGCTGCTCATGGGCCTGTTCGTCACCGCCTACGCCATCTACGGCCTGGCGGTGAAGGTTCGGCCGGCCAGGCTGTCGGGCCTGTGGGCAGTGCCGATGGGTACGGTTGGCGGCCTGTTCGGTGCGCTGTTCGGCAGTGGCGGCTTCCTTTATGCGATCTACCTCAGCGCCCGGTTGGAGGTGAAGGAACAGGTGCGCGCCACCCAGAGCGCGCTGATCAGTTGCAGCACCCTGGTGCGCCTGTCGCTGTTCCTGATTGCCGGGGTCTACGCGGACGCCAGCCTGTTGATGCTGGCCGCCTGCCTGCTGCCGGTGATGTTCGTCGGCCTGTGGGTCGGCAGGCGCCTGAGCCTGAAACTGTCCCGCGAAGCCTTCGTGCGCCTGGTCACCTGGCTGGTCCTGGCCAGCGGCCTGGCGCTGATCGGTCGCTACCTGAGCGGCTGAGCAGGGCGTAGAATTGTCCGATTACCGCAGTTTGCAGGCCGTCGCGTTCATGAACACCCAGAGCATCATCGTCCCCAAGCAGTCCACAGTTCCGGTCCACGAGGCCCGCGCCAGGGCGATCCTGCGCTGGCTGGTGCGCGAGAAGATCGTCGAGGAACAACTGACCACCTGCGGGCGCACCGGCAACCGCATGGGCCATGCCTTGGCCCAGGGCGCCCGCAAGGTGGCGCTGCAGCCTGAAAAGCTGCCGTTCGGCGAGCCGGTCAATGGCCTGGAGGTAATGCTCAAGCGCTGCATCTACACCCCGACCGACGGTTTTGTCGAAGAGGCCGGGTGCCCGCAGTGCCGACGCGAGGTGGGCGAACCGCTGTTCGAGAGCCTGGAGGAGTGGATGCCGGCGGTGAGCGACAACTTCACCTGCCCGCTGTGCGGCTTCGAAGACGACATCAATGGCTTTCTGTACCTGCAGCCATGTGCCTTTTCCAACCTGGGGTTCATCTTCAACAACTGGGGCGAGGCCGGATTTACCCAGGCATTTCTCGACAGTTTCGCCGACTGGCTGGACCAGCCGGTGGCCGTGGTGCAGGTGAAGCTGGCCTGAGTGCGCGCAACTGGACCGAAGGCCCCTTTTTTGCATTGAGCGGCGCGCCATGGATGAGTATAATGGCGCGCTTCCATTTTTCCCGCCCGGGAGCCCCCGCGATGCTGCGTATCAGCCAAGAAGCCCTGACCTTCGACGATATCCTCCTTGTACCTGGCTACTCCGAGGTACTGCCCAATGAAGTCAGTCTCAAGACCCGTTTGACCCGTGGCATCGAGCTGAACATCCCACTGGTCTCCGCCGCCATGGATACCGTGACCGAAGCGCGCCTGGCCATCGCCATGGCCCAGGAAGGCGGCATCGGCATCATCCACAAGAACATGACCATCGAACAGCAGGCCGGCGAAGTGCGCAAGGTCAAGAAGTTCGAGGCTGGCGTGGTCAAGGATCCGATCACCATCGATGCCGACGCCACCGTGCGTGACCTGTTCGACCTGACCCGCCTGAACAACATCTCCGGTGTTCCGGTGCTGGAAAACGGCGACCTGGTCGGTATCGTCACTTCCCGCGACGTGCGCTTCGAGTCCCGCCTGGAAGCCAAGGTGCGCGACGTGATGACTCCCAAGGAGCGTCTGGTCACCGTCCGCGAGGGCGCCGACAAGAACGAAGTCCGCGAGCTGCTGCACAAGCACCGCCTGGAAAAAGTGCTGATCGTCGACGACAAGTTCGCGCTCAAGGGCATGATGACCGTCAAGGACATCGAAAAGGCCAAGGCCTACCCGCTGGCCAGCAAGGACGACCAGGGTCGCCTGCGCGTCGGCGCTGCGGTCGGCACCGGCAAGGACACCGGCGAGCGCGTAGCCGCCCTGGTTGCCGCTGGCGTTGACGTGGTAGTGGTCGACACTGCCCACGGCCACTCCAAAGGCGTGATCGACCGCGTTCGCTGGGTCAAGGAAACCTACCCGCAAGTGCAGGTCATCGGCGGTAACATCGCCACCGGCGCTGCCGCCAAGGCCCTGGCCGAGGCCGGCGCCGATGCGGTCAAGGTCGGTATCGGCCCTGGCTCGATCTGCACCACCCGTATCGTCGCCGGTGTCGGCGTGCCGCAGATCAGCGCCATCGCCAACGTCGCCGCCGCACTGGAAGGCACTGGCGTGCCACTGATCGCCGACGGCGGCATCCGCTTCTCCGGTGACCTGTCCAAGGCCATCGTCGCCGGTGCTTCCTGCGTGATGATGGGCTCGATGTTCGCCGGTACCGAAGAAGCACCGGGCGAGGTCGAGCTGTTCCAGGGTCGTTCGTACAAGGCTTACCGCGGCATGGGTTCGCTGGGTGCCATGGCACAGGCGCAGGGTTCTTCGGACCGTTACTTCCAGGACTCCTCGGCCGGTGCCGAGAAGCTGGTTCCGGAAGGCATCGAAGGCCGCGTCCCGTACAAGGGTGCCCTGGCCGCGATCATCCACCAGCTGATGGGCGGGCTGCGTTCCTCCATGGGCTACACCGGCAGCGCGACCATCGAAGAGATGCGCACCAGGCCGGAGTTCGTGCGCATCACCGGTGCCGGCATGGCCGAGTCCCACGTGCATGACGTGCAGATCACCAAGGAAGCCCCGAACTACCGCGTAGGCTGAGGCTTCAGCAACAACCGAGAGCGGGGCTGTCACGAACAGCCCCGCGTCGTTTCCGATTTCCACTGACGAGATTGAGTCATGGCCCTCGACATTCACGCTCACCGAATCCTGATCCTCGATTTCGGTTCCCAGTACACCCAGCTGATCGCCCGCCGCGTGCGCGAGATCGGTGTCTACTGCGAACTGCACCCGTTCGACATGGACGATGAAGCGATCCGCGCCTTCAACCCGCGCGGCATCATCCTGGCCGGTGGCCCCGAGTCGGTCCACGAAGCCAACAGCCCGCGCGCGCCGCAGGCGGTGTTCGACCTGAACGTACCGCTGCTGGGCATCTGCTACGGCATGCAGACCATGGCCGAGCAGCTGGGCGGCAAGGTTGCTGGTTCCGACCTGCGCGAGTTCGGCTACGCCCGTGTCGACGTGGTCGGCAAGAGCCGTCTGCTCGACGGCATCGAAGACCATGTCGACGATGACGGCGTACTGGGCCTGGACGTGTGGATGAGCCACGGTGACAAGGTCACCCAGATGCCAGGCGACTTCCACGTGCTGGCCAGCACCCCGAGCTGCCCGATCGCCGGCATGTTCGACGACGCCCGCGGCTACTACGGCGTGCAGTTCCACCCGGAAGTGACCCACACCAAGCAGGGCGGTCGCATCCTCTCGCGCTTCATCCAGGACATCTGCGGCTGCGAAGCCCTGTGGACCCCGTCGAACATCGTCGAAGACGCCATCGCCCAGGTCCGCGAGCAAGTCGGTTCGGCCAATGTCCTGCTGGGCCTGTCCGGTGGTGTCGACAGCTCGGTGGTTGCCGCACTGCTGCACCGCGCCATCGGCGACCAGCTGACCTGCGTATTCGTCGACAACGGCCTGCTGCGCCTGCACGAAGGCGACCAGGTGATGGCCATGTTCAAGGAGAACATGGGCGTCAAGGTGATCCGTGCCGACGCCGAAGCGCAATTCCTGGGTAACCTGGCCGGTGAGGCGGACCCGGAGAAGAAGCGCAAGATCATCGGCCGCACCTTCATCGACGTGTTCGATGCCGAAGCCAGCAAGCTGGAAAACATCCAGTTCCTCGCCCAGGGCACCATCTACCCCGACGTGATCGAGTCGGCCGGCGCCAAGAGCGGCAAGGCCCACGTGATCAAGTCGCACCACAACGTCGGTGGCCTGCCGGAGGAAATGAACCTCAAGCTGGTCGAACCGCTGCGCGAGCTGTTCAAGGACGAAGTACGCAAGATCGGCCTGGAACTGGGCCTGCCGTACGACATGGTCTACCGCCACCCGTTCCCGGGCCCGGGTCTGGGCGTGCGCATCCTCGGTGAAGTGAAGAAGGAATACGCCGACATCCTGCGTCGCGCCGACCACATCTTCATCGAAGAGCTGCGCAAGGCCGACTGGTACCACAAGACCAGCCAGGCATTCGTGGTGTTCCAGCCGGTGAAATCGGTCGGTGTCGTCGGCGATGGCCGTCGCTACGCCTGGGTCGTCGCGCTACGCGCCGTCGAGACCGTGGACTTCATGACCGCACGCTGGGCACACCTGCCGTACGAACTGCTGGAGACGGTCAGCGGCCGTATCATCAACGAGATCGACGGTATCTCGCGGGTGACCTACGACGTGTCGAGCAAGCCGCCGGCGACGATCGAGTGGGAATGATCGGTTCAGCGTAACGCGGTGTAATTTGAAAAATGGGGGCTCTTTATCAGCCCCCATTTTTTATCTTCGCTGGGTAATCACCGGATGCGTTGCTGTACAAACCTTCCTCAGTACTGAGTTGGCACCAGGTTAGCTTCACGGACGCAGGTACAAATACAGGCGCAATGTCTTGCAAAATGTGGCCACAGAGAATGCCTGATACTCATCAGGACCGACCCGGTTTGAAAGGTTTTAGCTCTTACAGGAAGTCTTGTTTCGGTGAGTAGAGGGTTGGACCATCCTGCGTGATGATATTGAGTCAGGACCGTGTGATTAGGGTGTTCATGAGTGTTGTCCTTCCCAACAGATATCACCAGTTTGCTGTAGGTACCCGTGACAGGTAGGTGGGTCGCAATACCGTTCGCGATGCCTCCATGATGTGATGCCAGTAGCCCGATGATGTTGGCTCCGCCAACTGGGAGACGGATGTGATCGTACGAGGCGTCGCCGGGCAGAAGTAGCGTTTCAGCGCTACCTGGAACATTAACAAACCAAGACAGCCCTTGGTTGTTCCGGTTGCAAGGATCTACCCTGGAATCAGTTCTGGTCACCGTGCCAGCAGAGAAATCGACTCTATGGAGTATTGTCGGCCACAAAAGTCTAGTCGGTAGTTCGGTTAGCAGGCGCATATGGGTGGGGCCCAAGCCTTTGGTATTACCGATTCTTGGTGGCTTCGGCAGGATCCAGGGGCGATTGATGGCCTCTGGCTTGAACCGCATTCTGGCGGCGTTTCTTGTGTAGTCGTAACTGTCGTTCTCGATCGCATAGGCCCAATGGTCAAAATCCCAGTGAGACAGAATGACTGGGGCGGGAGGCCTGGAAGTCTTGCGGCAGATCGGGCATTTCTCCGGGTCGAACAAAGCAGGAGGGTGGGCCGGCCTTGTGCGTGCATTGAAAGAGGTTGGCCAGCCGAGGTCGAAAAAGATGACAGGGCGCCCCCGCCAGTCCACGAGTGCCGTAGCGCTCCCCTGGCCAATGTCGTAGACGACGACATTGCGCGAGCTATCCAGATCCTCGTCGCAAGCGTTTTCGAGCACGTCGAGGATTTCCTGCTTTCTGGCCTGCAGGCCTGTCAGAAAGGCCAGTTTCCGGAACGGATGTGACGTTGGCTTGATGTTGCTCAGTGTGAAGCGAGGTAGTTGATTCTCTTCATTCGTCCCGCTCAGGCTGACGTACGAGGCAGTGACGGTGTTTTCCGCATTGCTGCCCTGTTCAGCTGGCGCCATGTGGAAGCTCAACCAGCCACTCTCTGGCGTGAGTCCGGGGTGGGCGCGGCAAAGTTCATCCAGGGGCACACTCAATAACGTTGTGCGGTTGAGCGCCTCACGTTGCTCACCATCCAGGTTCCGCCAGGTCGTATCTTTGAGATCCTCGGCAGCTTCACGAGTGATGCAGTCCAATATGGCATGCGGTCTGAGCGTTCCGCCGACAAGGATGTCGACGATATCGTCCAGCAATGCGAAATGGGTCGCTTCAGGTGCATCCTTGGTTTGACGAGGCATTCCTTGTCTCTACACGATCAGGGGTTGGTGAGCCCCATTCAGCCATGATGGCCTATCGCCGTGCAATATCCGAAAAGTAGAACTTGTCCAACGTATGCCGCGACTCGGTGTACTCGAACTGCCGCCCATCCTGCAGGAACGTCTGGTTACTCACCACGATCACGTGACTCTGCCCGTCCAGGTCGAGCAGGGCCTTGTCGTCCTTGCTGCGCGGCTGCGCCTCGATGGTACGGCGGGCGTAGCTGATCTGCAGTTGCAGGGTCTGTTCGATGTAGGCGTAGATCGACTGGCCAGCAATCGCCTGGTCCAGCCCCGGGATCAGGTCGGCGACGAAGTGGTTGATGTCCAGGATCACCCGTTTGCCATCGATGCGCCGTACCCGCTTGATGCGAGTGATGAGGCTGCCGGGCTCTGCTTCGATGTGCTGCAGCAGGGCGCCCTCGAGCGGGAACTGACTGAACTCGACCACTTCGGTGCCGACATCGTCGCCCAGGTCCAGGTGCGTCTCGTGAAAACTGACGATGCCGCCGAGCTGGAACTCGATGGGATTGGGTGAAAGCACGAAGGTGCCCTTGCCGTGGATCTTCTGCGCGAAGCCGCGTTCCTGCAGTTGCTCGATGGCCCGGCGCACGGTGCCGCGGCTGGCCTGGTAGGCGTCCATCAGTTCGGTTTCCGAGGGCAGGCGGGTGCCGCGCTCGAGGCGTTCGGTGGTGATGCTGGCAAGCAGATCGCTGTAGATCTGGTTGTATTTGCTCATGAGATGGCTCTGTGCCGCGTCCGCGTTCAAGCCAGGAACCTTAAGGGGGCCGGGGCCGTTTTGTCCATGGCCGAGGTGTCGTTGCGTCCGATTGAAAATGACATTTTACAACTCGTACAGACGAGTTGTTGATTTAACTCGTCTGTACGAGTACTTTTGCTCTCGGCGTGCTGCCACAGACCTCTGCATAACAAGAATTCCAAAAATGGAAGAACAAGCATGAGCCACGATTACCCGCAGATTGCCCGCGACCTCCTCGAGAGCCTCGGGGGCCGCGACAACCTTGAACAAGCTGCCCATTGCGTGACCCGCCTGCGCCTGGCGGTGAAGGAACCGGCCAAGGTCGACCGCGCCGCGCTCGGGCGTATCGATCTGGTCAAGGGCTCGTTCTTCACCGGCGGGCTGTTCCAGATCGTCATCGGCCCCGGCGAAGTGGAGCGGGTCTATGCCGCCCTGCGCCAGGAAACCGGGCTTGCCGCCTCGACCATCGCCGACGTGAAAAAGGCCGGCGGCGACAAGGCCAACGCCATGCAGCGTCTGGTTCGTGTGTTTTCCGATGTGTTCATGCCGATCCTGCCGGCGCTGATCATCGCCGGCCTGCTGATGGGCGTGAACAACCTGATGGGCGCCAAGGGCATGTTCATCGAGGGCAAGACGCTGCTGGAGGCGTACCCCAACCTCGACGGGCTCTGGAGCCTGATCAACTTGATGGCCAACACCTCGTTCGTGTTCCTGCCGGCGCTGGTCGGCTGGTCGGCAGCCAAGCGCTTCGGCGGCAGCGAGATCCTCGGCATCGTGCTTGGCCTGATGCTGGTCCACCCCGACCTGCTCAATGCCTGGAACTATGGCAAGGCCGTCGCCGGCCTCGACGGCCAGAGCCTGCCGTACTTCGACATCTTCGGCTGGTTCCAGATCGAGAAGGTCGGCTACCAGGGGCAGATCCTGCCGATCCTGATGGCCGCGTATGTGATGAGCGTGATCGAGAAATGGCTGCGTGCCCGGGTGCCGAACGCCATCCAGCTGCTGGTGGTGCCGATCACCACCATCGTCGTCACCGGTGTGCTGGCGCTGGCGATCATCGGCCCGGTCACCCGCCACCTGGGCATCCTCATCACCGAAGGCGTGGTGACCCTGTTCGACCTGGCGCCCATGGTCGGCGGGGCGATCTTCGGCATGCTCTATGCGCCGCTGGTGATCACCGGCATGCACCACATGTTCCTGGCCGTGGACCTGCAACTGATCTCGACCCAGGGCGGCACCTTCATCTGGCCGATGATCGTCATGTCCAACCTGGCCCAGGGCAGCGCCGCGCTCGGGGTGTTCTACATGAGCCGCAACGCACGGGACAAGAGCATGGCCTCGACCTCGGCGATCTCGGCTTATTTCGGCATCACCGAGCCGGCCATGTTCGGCGTCAACCTGCGCTTCAAGTTTCCCTTCTACGCAGCCCTGCTGGGCTCGGCCCTGGGCAGCATCGTGCTGTCGCTGAACAAGGTGCAGGCCTCGGCCATCGGCGTGGGCGGGTTGCCGGGCTTCATCTCGATCATTCCGCAGTACATCCCGACCTTCATCCTCGGCATGTTCGTGGCCATTGTCGTGCCTTTCGTCCTGACCTGCGCCCTGAGCGTGAAGATCGTCCGCCCAGGCTATCGCGTCGCCTGACCCTGCAACCGTCGTCGAGGAATCCACCATGCAAGACTGGCAACACCAGGTGATCTACCAGATCTACCCGAAAAGCTTCCACAGTCACGCAGGCAATGCCACCGGTGACCTGCTCGGTGTGGTCGACAAGCTCGACTACCTGCACTGGCTGGGCGTCGAATGCCTGTGGCTGACGCCGTTCCTGCGCTCGCCGCAGCGCGACAACGGCTACGACATCAGCGACTACTACGCCATCGACCCCAGCTACGGCAGCATGGACGATTGCGACCTGCTGATCCGCGAGGCCGGCAAGCGCGGCATCAAGCTGATGCTCGACATCGTGGTCAACCACACCTCGATCGAGCACGAGTGGTTCCAGCAGGCGCGCAGCAGCCTCGACAACCCGTACCGCGACTTCTACATCTGGCGCGACCAGCCGAACAACTGGGAATCCAAGTTCGGCGGCTCGGCCTGGGAGTACGAGGCACAGACCGGCCAGTACTACCTGCACCTGTTCGACCATACCCAGGCCGACCTCAACTGGGACAACCCCAAGGTCCGCGCCGAGGTGTACAGGCTGATGCGCTTCTGGCGCGACAAGGGCGTGGGCGGCTTCCGCCTGGATGTGATCAACCTGATCTCCAAGCCCGCCGACTTCCCCGAAGACCACAGCGATGGCCGACGTTTCTACACCGACGGCCCGAATGTGCACGACTACCTCCAGGAAATGCACCGCGAAGTCTTCGAAGGCCACGACCTGATCAACGTCGGCGAGATGTCCTCGACCACCCTGGAGCACTGCGTGCGTTATTCCAGCCCGGCGTCGAAGGAGTTGTCGATGACCTTCAACTTCCATCACCTGAAGGTGGACTATCCCGATCTGCAGAAGTGGGTGAAGGCCGATTTCGACTTCCTCCAGCTCAAGCGCATTCTCTCCGACTGGCAGGTGGGCATGCAGGCCGGTGGCGGCTGGAACGCCTTGTTCTGGTGCAACCACGACCAGCCGCGGGTGGTTTCGCGCTTCGGCCACGACGGCGAGCACCGCGTGGTGTCGGCGAAGATGCTCGCCAACGCGCTGCATTTTCTCCAGGGCACGCCCTTCATCTATCAGGGCGAAGAGCTGGGCATGACCAATCCGGGCTTCGAGCACATCGACCAGTATCGCGACGTCGAGACGCTGAACATCTTCCGCCTCAAGCGCGATGCCGGCGTTTCACAGGCCGACAGCATGGCGGCGATCATGCAGAAATCGCGCGACAACGGCCGCACGCCCATGCAGTGGAACGCCGGGACGCACGCCGGTTTCAGCAGAGTCGAGCCATGGATCGGCGTTGCGGCCAATGCGGCGCAGATCAACGTCGAGCAGCAATTGGACGATCCCGACTCGGTACTGCATCACTATCGCGCGCTGATCGCCCTGCGCCGTCGTGAGCCGCTGATCCAGGAGGGGGTGTACCGCCAGTTGCTGGACGAGCACCCGCAGGTCTGGGCCTACCTGCGCGAAGGCCATGGCGAGCGCCTGCTGGTGCTCAACAACTTCTACGCCAGCCCCTGTGAAATCGAGCTGCCGGACGGGGTGCTCGGCGTGCACACCGAGCAGCGCCTGCTCATCAGCAACTACCCCGACTGCCCGCCGCGTACCGCCCGCATTGCCCTGCGGCCCTACGAATCGTTCGTGCTGCACCTGAAGGACTGAGCCGTTGCGTGACCCCCTGTCCGGGAGTGCAGGGGCTTGAAGACCATAATAAAAATACCGGAGTGCTTCATGAGAACAACAATAAAGTTCGGCCTCGTCGCGTCCTGTTTCTGTGTTCCGGCTGCGGCCAACGCCCTGGAATTCGCAGGCTACCTGCGCAGCGGCGCCGGCACTTCGACCGGCAGCGGTGGGCAGCAATGTTTCCAGTTGCCGGGAGCCCCCTCGAAGTACCGCCTGGGCAACGAGTGCGAGCAATATGCCGAACTGGAGTTGCGCCAGGACCTGCTGACCTTCGACGACGGCTCGGTACTGAGCGTCGATGCCATGGCCTCGCTGTACAACAAGTACGACCGCTCGCTGCAGTTCCAGGGCGACGACCACGGCAGCGCGCGCATGCCGCAGATGTATGCGCAATGGTCGAACCTGCCCAGCCTCAACGGCGGCTCGATCTGGGCCGGGCGGCGTTACTACAAGCGTAACGACATCCACATCTCCGACTTCTACTACTGGAACCAGAGCGCCACGGGCGGTGGGGTCGAGGACCTGAAGATCGGCGACCTCAGGTACAGCTACGCGATCTCGCGCAAGGACAACCTGTACCAGAAGGAGTACGCCACCCGCCACGATTTCAACGTCGCCGGCTTCAAGACCAACAAGGACGGTGAGCTGGAACTGGGCCTGAGCTATATCGACAAGGCTGGAGGTCGCGACACCCACACGGGCTGGGCGTTGACCGCGCAGCATGTGCAAAAGCCCTTCCTCGGGGGCCGCAACAAGTTCGCCCTGCAGTACGGCGAAGGGCCGGGTACCGGCCTTGGCTACACCGGCAATACCGCACTGGACGACAGCAGCAAGAGCTACCGGGTGGTGGAATTCTTCGACTGGCAGGTGACGCCGCGCTTCGGTGGCCAGGTCGAGGCCGTCTACCAGAAGGATATCCGTCCAGGCAGCCAGGATCAGACCTGGATGTCGCTGGGCGTGCGTCCGGCCTACGCCATCAGCGAGCAGTTCAAGCTGGTGGCCGAGCTGGGGCATGATCAGATCGACGCCAGCGGCGGAACCCGCAAGCTCAGCAAGTTCACCCTCGCCCCGACCTGGTCGCCCAAGGGCCCGGAATTCTGGGCACGCCCGGAAATCCGCCTGTACTACACCTACGCCACCTGGAACGAGGCGGCCAAACGTGCAGCCAATGAACTGGCGGCGGGTTCCGCCTTGTCCGATACCGGCTCGTACGGCACCGCGCGTCACGGCGCGAACGTGGGCGTGCAGATCGAGTACTGGTGGAAGTAGACCGCTCCGATGACTTTCAAGAACACGACAGCAGGTGACGTCATGACCTCATCCCAACCGCTGGAACTGCTGGCTCCCCTGTCCGGGGTGCTGCTCGCCCTGGACAAGGTGCCCGATCCTGCCTTCTCCAGCCGTCTGGTCGGCGATGGCCTGTGCCTGGATCCGACATCCTCGGTGCTGTGCGCACCGCTTGCCGGTACGGTCAGCAACATCCAGGACAGCGGCCATGCCGTCAGCGTCACCGGTGCCCAAGGTGTCCAGGTGCTGCTGCATGTCGGCCTGGACACCGTGAACCTGGCCGGCAAGGGTTTCACCCGGCTGGTCGAGGAAGGCCAGCGGGTCGAGGCGGGCCAGCCGCTGATCGAGTTCGATGCCGACTACATCGCTTTGCACGCGCGCAGCCTGCTGACCCTGATGCTGGTGGTCAGCGGCGAGCCCTTCACCTTGCTGACAGCGGACGGGGTGCAGGTGCAACTGGGCCAGCCGCTGCTGTGCGTGACCGCGCAGCAAGGCGCGGACCCGGCAGAGGACGAGGCGGGCGAGGCGCTGTTCACCCGGCCGCTGGTGCTGCCCAATGCCAACGGCCTGCATGCCCGCCCGGCGGCGGTGCTGGCCCAGGCGGCCAAGGGTTTCAAGGCGAGCATCTGCCTGCACAAGGGCACTGCGAGCGCCAATGCCAAGTCGCTGGTGGCGATCATGGCGCTGCAGACCTCGCAGGGGGATGCCGTGCAGGTCAGTGCGGCAGGCGAGGATGCCGAAGCGGCGCTCGCCGCGTTGAGCGCACTGCTGCTGGAAGGGTGCGGCGAGGCGGTGAGCGTGCTGGGCGATGAGCCGCAGGAGCTGGCCGACAGCGAGCAGGAAACCCTGTTGCGTGGCGTCTGCGCATCGCCTGGCTCGGCGTTTGGACAGGTGGTTCAGGTTGTCGAGCCTGAGCTGTCGATCAGCGAATCGGGTGTCGGGCTGGCGCAGGAGCGCGCCGCGCTCGACCGCGCCTTGCACGAAGCCGAGCGTGCGCTGCAGGCGATGCAAGCCAAGGCGGGCAGCGCAGCCCAGGCCGAAATCTTCCGCGCCCACCAGGAACTGCTGGAAGACCCGACGCTGCTCGAGCAGGCCCATCGATTGCTGGCCGAGGGCAAGAGCGCCGCATTCGCCTGGAACAGCGCCACGCTGGCAACAGGTGCGCTGTTCCAGGGGCTGGGCAGCGCCTTGCTCGCCGAGCGCGCCGCTGATCTGTCCGATGTCGGGCAACGGGTGCTGAAGTTGATTCTCGGCGTGGCAGACAGTGCCTGGGCGCTGCCCGACCAGGCGATCCTGGTGGCCGAGCAGTTGACCCCGTCGCAGACCGCGAGCCTGGACCCCGACAAGGTGCTGGGCTTCGTCACCGTTGGCGGCGGTGCGACCAGCCATGTGGCGATCCTCGCCCGGGCGCTGGGTCTGCCGGCGATCTGTGGCGTGCCGCCGAGCGTGCTGGCCCTGGCGGATGGCACCCAGGTGTTGCTCGATGCCGACAAGGGCGAGCTGCAACTCGATCCCGACCCGGCCGCTATCGAGCGCCAGCGCAGCGACCGCAGGCAGCAGGGGCTGCGTCGCGCACAGGACCTGCAGCAGGCACACCAGCCTGCGCTCACCGTCGATGGTCATCGGGTCGAGGTGAGCGCCAATGTGGCCTCGCTGCAGGAGACACGACAATCGGTCGAATTGGGCGGCGAAGGTGTCGGCCTGCTGCGTTCGGAGTTCCTCTACCTGGACCGCAACCGTGCGCCCAGCCCGCAGGAACAGGCCGATACCTACAGCGCGATCGCGCGCGCGCTGGGCCCGGAGCGCAACCTGGTGGTGCGCACCCTGGATGTCGGCGGCGACAAGCCGCTGGCCTACGTGCCGATGGCCGCGGAAGAAAACCCCTTCCTCGGTCTGCGCGGCATCCGCCTGTGCCTGGAACGCCCGCAACTGTTGCGCGAGCAGTTTCGCGCCATCCTCGCCAGTGCCGGTGAGGCACGCCTGCACATCATGCTGCCGATGGTCAGCCTGCTCTCGGAACTGCGCCAGGCCCGCAAGATCCTGCAGGAGGAAGCGGATGCCCTCGGCCTGGCAAGCCTGCCCAAGCTGGGGATCATGATCGAGGTGCCATCAGCGGCGCTGATGGCCGATGTGTTTGCGCCGGAGGTGGATTTCTTCTCCATCGGCACCAATGACCTGACCCAGTACACCCTGGCCATGGACCGCGACCATCCGCGCCTGGCCGGCCAGGCCGACAGCTTCCACCCGGCGGTGCTGCGTCTGATCGCCACCACGGTCAAGGCTGCCCATGCCCACGGCAAGTGGGTCGGGGTCTGCGGTGCGCTGGCGTCGGAGTCGCTGGCCGTGCCGGTGCTGCTGGGATTGGGGGTGGATGAATTGTCGGTCAGTGTGCCGCTGATTCCGACCATCAAGGCCCGGGTGCGCGAACTTGGCCTGCAGGATTGCCAGCAGCTGGCCCGTCGCGTGCTGGGGCTGGAGGAAGCCGATCAGGTGCGCGAGGCTTTGCGCGGCTATCAGGCACGCGACGTCGAAACTTCATTGGCCGTGGAGGGCTGAGCATGTTCGAGAAATTGCAGCGGGCATTCTGGAAGGCGCTGACGCCGGACCTGATTGCCGAGGAGTCCGCACCGGCGGTGGTCGGTGAACTGGTGCCAGAGGTGCTGGCGGCATTGGGTGGGGCAGGGAATCTCCAGTCGCAGCAGCGCGTCGCGTTGACCCGCGTGCGCGTGCAGTTGCTCGAGCCGGCGCGGCTGGACGAGGGCGCACTGAAGGCGGCCGGGGTCCCCGGGGTCATGGTGCTGGCGGGTGGGGTCGTGCACCTGCTGGTGGGTGTTGTGTAGCCTGTTCCGGCGCTATCGCGGCACAGGCACGCACAGCTCCGTCATTCTTTTGTAATGACCGGGTCATGCCCCGGTTTCCCCCGGCTTCGTACAGTGATCCCACTCCCGAACGCACCCTGAGGAAACCCCCATGAAACTCCGCTCGCTGGTCCTTGCCCTGTCACTCGCCGGCGCCGCCATCGGCGCCACCTCCGCCTCGGCCGCCGACAGCGCGCCGCAGGAAGTGAAGAACATCGTGCTGGTCCACGGCCTGTTCGCCGATGCCTCCAGCTGGGGCAAGGTCATTCCGTTGCTGCAAGCCAAGGGCCTGCACGTGACGGCGGTCCAGAACCCGACCACTTCGCTGGACGACGACGTCGCCGCCGTCAATCGTGCCCTGGCCCAGCAGGACGGCCCGGTGATCCTGGTCGGTCACTCCTACGGTGGCATGGTCATCAGCCAGGCCGGTGATGTCGACAAGGTCAAAGGCCTGGTCTACATCGCCGCCCGCGCCCCGGAGGCCGGCGAAGACTACCCGGCGCTGACCAAGCGCTTCCCGGCGGCCCCGGCAGGCGCTGGCCTGCAATGGTCGGCAGATGGCTACGGCATGCTCAGCGAGAACGCCTTCGTCAACGACTTCGCCGGCGACCTGCCCAAGGCCGAGGCCGAAACCTACTACGCCGTACAGCAGCCCATCGGCGCCGGCATCAAGACCGCCAGGACCACCGTCGCGGCCTGGAAAGACAAGCCGAGCTGGTATGCCGTCTCGACCCAGGACCACACCATCAACACCGAGCAGCAGCGTTTCATGGCCAAACGCATGAACGCCCACACCATCGAGCTCAACGCCAGCCATGTGTCGCTGATCTCCCAGCCTGAAGCGGTGGCCAAGCTGATCCTGCAGGCTGCACATGTCCCGGGCAACTGAGCCAGTCGGGCCGGGCACCGCGCTATACTGCGTCGGTGCCGGCAGGTGGGTTGGAGACGCGGGTCAGTGAAAATCCTCATCATCGAAGACGAAGCCAAGACCGCCGACTATCTGGCCGGCGGCCTGGGCGAGGCTGGCTACAGCGTCGACCGCGCCGACAACGGCATCGACGGCCTGCACATGGCCCGCGAGACCCCCTACGACCTGATCCTGCTGGACGTGATGCTGCCTGGGCTCGATGGCTGGACGGTGATGCAGAAACTGCGCGCCCAGGCGCGCACTCCAGTGCTGTTCCTCAGCGCCCGCGGCACCCTCGAGGATCGGCTGCGTGGCCTGGAACTGGGCGCCGACGAATACCTGGTCAAACCCTTTTCCTTCGCTGAACTGCTGGCGCGGATCCGCATCATCCTGCGCCGCGGCCAGCCGCAGCAGGACGAGGAAAGCCTCAGCCTGGGCGATCTGCGCGTGGACCTGGGCAAGCATCGCTGCGAGCGCGGCGGCGTGCGCATCGACCTGACCAGCAAGGAGTTCAAGCTGCTGGTGTGCTTCCTCCAGCACCCTGAGCAGGTGCTGTCACGCACCTTCCTGGCCTCGCGGGTGTGGGACATGAACTTCGACAGCGACACCAACGTGGTCGATGTCGCGGTGCGGCGCCTGCGCCAGAAGATCGACGAGCCCTTCGCGGTGCGCTTGATCCATACCGTGCACGGCGTCGGTTACCGCTGCGAGCTCGAGGCATGAGGCGCCTGTCACTGACCGTGCGCCTGGCCTTGTTGCTGGCGACCTTCTCCTTCGTCGCCCTGGCGCTGCTCGGCGGTGCACTGTACGTCGCCCTCGGCCAGCAACTGGCCCTGCGTGACGACGGCGCACTGCTGACCCGCGTGGAGCAGATCCGCACGCTGCTGCGCGACATGGATGCGCGCGAGCTGGTGCGCGACAAGCCGCAACTGTTCGCCAACATGCTTGGCAATACCGAATCCCTGCTGGTGATCCGGCCGGTTGCCGGCGCGCCGCTGCTGGAGGTCAATCCGGGGCGCCGCCAGGTGCCGCAGGTGACGCCGCTGCCGGCAGGCGATGCGCTGGGGCTCGATGCGGTGCAGCGCAGCACCACGGCCGATGGCACGCCCTTCATCTATACCGCGGTGCTCAGCGAGCCACCGGGCGGTGGCGCGGCGCTGGAAATCCTCTCGGGGCGCCTGCTCACCGAGCGCACCCGCATCCTGCGCGAATACCGCGACAACATCATCCTGTTTTCCTCGGTGATGGCGGTGCTGGCGGCGGCCCTGGCCTATGTGCTGGCGCGCCGCGGCATGTCGCCGTTGCGCCGCCTGGCGCGACAGACCGCGACCATCGGGGTCGGCACCTTGTCGCAGCGTTTGCAGCGCGATGATGCGCCTGCCGAACTGGACGCCTTGATCGTCCAGTTCAATGCCATGCTGGCGCGTCTCGAACGGGGTTTCGAGCAGCTCAAGCAGGTCAGCGCCGACATGGCCCACGACCTGCGCACGCCGATCAACAACCTGCTCGGGCAGACCGAGGTCGGCCTGGGCCAGACGCGTGAGCCGCACTACTACCAGCGCCTGCTGGGCTCGCATTTCGAGGAACTGCAGCGGCTGTCGCGGATGATCGACAACATGCTGTTCCTGGCCCGCGCCGAGCATGCCGAGCATCCCATCGACCGCACCGGGCTGGTGCTGGCCCAGGAGCTGGGCCGTCTGTGCGACTACTTCGAGGACCTGGCCGGCGAACGTGATGTGCGTCTGGCCTGGCGTGCCCAGGGCACGGTGTGGGCTGACGCCGCACTGCTGCGCCGGGCGCTGGCCAACCTGCTCGCCAACGCGGTGCGTTTCGCCGAGCCGGGCAGCGTCATCGAGGTGACCGCCTGCGAGCAGGACGATGAAGTGCTGATCCAGGTGCGCAACCGGGGCCAGGCGATTGCCCCCGAGCACCTGCAAAGCGTGTTCGAGCGCTTCTACCGGGTCGACGCTTCACGCCAGCATTCGGCGCAGTCCAGCGGTCTGGGGCTGTCGATCGTGCGCTCGATCATGCACCTGCACCAGGGGCGCTGCTGGGCCGAGAGCGGCGACGGCTCGACCTGCTTCACCCTGGCATTTCCGCGTCCTGGCCGCGATACGCCAGCCAACCCTTGAACGTCAGGGCGCAGTAGAACAGCTCGACACCCTCGAAGCCGGCCTGGTGAATCAGCGCGACGTCCTGCTCGGGGGGCAGCACTGGCAGGTGCGCCTTGATCGCGGCAATGCTGCCCTGGGCCTGGCTGGCCGGGACGCCCGAGGCGCTGGCGAAGGCGGCGTTGCGCGCGAGCCACAGGTCCTGGGCCTGGCCTTCATTGGCGAAGCTGTGGTGCGCGATCACCAGCGGTGCGCCCGGGCGCAGGCGGCGGTGCAGCTCGCGCAGGGTCGCCAGGCGCTCATCTGCAGCAAGAAAATGCAGGGTCAGCAGGCAGGTTGCTGCATCGAAGGGGCCGACCGGGGCGCTGTCGATATAGCCCTGATGCCAGTCGACGCGCTCCGCCAGCGGGCCGAGGTTGCGACGCGCCAGCTCGAGCATTTCCCCTGACGGATCCACGCCGCTGAAGCGCCAGCCAGGATATTGGCTGGCCAGTGCCTTGAGTTCCAGTCCGCCACCTGCGCCCAGTACCAATACCTGGGCATCGGCGTCGGCACGTTCGGCCAGCAGCAGCCCGGTCATCCTGTGCAGGTCGTGCAGGGCGGGGACGATGCGGGCGGTACGTTCGCTGTAGTCGGCAATCTGGGTCGGATCGTTGAAGCTCATGGCGGACGCTCGGCAGTGCAGGGGTTTAATGTATCTTATGATGTTACTTGATTTTGTAAAGCCCCCGATCCCGATGTGCAACGCGCCGCGACAACAGATCACTTAATCTTTCTCAATCGCAGGTGTATCGTATTCGCCCTTCATTGCCAGCCCTGCTGGCAGCTTGATTGCGCACAACGAGGTACCCGCACCAATGTCCTTTACCCGTCGACAAATGCTCAAGGGCCTGACCGGCCTCGTCGTGGTTGGCCTGGGCGCCGGAGGCGCGGCACGCTACTGGCTGGGCAAGGTCGAGGACGACAACGTCGGGCACGACTACGAATTGATCGCGGCGCCGCTGGATGTCGAGCTGGTCCCCGGCTTCAAGACCGAGGCCTGGGCTTTCGGGCCGTCGGCACCGGGCACCGAGCTGCGAGTACGCCAGGGCACCTGGCTGCGGGTGCGCTTCATCAACCACCTGCCGGTGGAAACCACCATCCACTGGCACGGCATCCGCCTGCCGCTGGAAATGGACGGCGTACCCTATGTGTCGCAACTGCCGGTCAAGCCGGGCGAGTTCTTCGACTACAAGTTCCGCGTGCCGGACGCCGGCAGCTACTGGTACCACCCGCACGTCAGCAGTTCCGAGGAGCTGGGGCGTGGCCTGGTCGGGCCGCTGATCGTCGAGGAGCGCGAGCCGACCGGGTTCAGGCATGAACGCACCCTGAGCCTGAAGACCTGGCACGTAGACGAGCAGGGCGAATTCATGCCATTCAGCGTGCCTCGCGAAGCGGCGCGCAATGGTACGGCTGGCCGCTTGATCACCATCAATGGCAAGGCCGAGGCGGTCACCGAATTGCCCGCAGGCCAGGTGGTGCGTGTGCGGCTGCTCAACCTGGACAACACCTGGACCTACCGCATCAACCTCAAGGGCAACTACGAGGCGATGGTCTATGCGCTCGATGGCAACCCGGTAACCCCTCGGCCGCTGGAAGATGAATACTGGCTTGGCCCCGGCATGCGTATCTGCCTGGCGATCCGTATTCCCGAGGCCGGCGAGGAGATTTCCCTGCGCGACGGCTTCGTGCGCCTGGGCACCCTGCGTTCGGTCGCCAGCAGCGAGACGCCGGGTGACTGGCCCAAGGCGCTGCCGCCCAACCCGGTCGCAGAGCCGGACCTTGAGAACGCCGAAAAGCTGAACTTCAATTTCGAATGGGCCGGCCAGGTCTCGGTCAACACCGAGAACGGCAAGCCGCCAAGCCTGTGGCAGATCAACGGCCAGGCCTGGGATATCACCGACAAGACCTGCGCCGACCGACCGATCGCCACGCTGAAGAAGGGCAACAGCTACATCTTCGAGCTGAAGAACATGACCCAGTACCAGCACCCCATCCACCTGCACGGCATGAGTTTCAAGGTGATCGCCTCCAATCGCCGCAAGATCACCGAGCCGTGGTTTACCGACACCTACCTGCTGGGCAGGAACGAGCGTGCCCAGGTGGCGCTGGTGGCGGATAACCCGGGCACCTGGATGTTCCACTGCCATGTGATCGACCATATGGAAACCGGCCTGATGGCCGCGATCGCGGTGGTCTGATGCGCCCGCGGATCATCGATCGCAGCCGTGATCAGGAATTCATGCAACTGGCCCTGGAGCTGGCCGCCGAAGGCGCCTTGCTTGGCGAGGTGCCCGTAGGGGCGGTGCTGGTGCAGCAGGGGCAGGTCATCGGCCGTGGCTTCAACCGGCCGATCACCGACAGCGACCCCAGCGCCCACGCCGAAATGGTCGCCATCCGCGATGCGGCCAGGGCCGTCAGCAACTACCGACTGCCTGGCAGCACCCTGTACGTGACTCTCGAGCCCTGCAGCATGTGCGCGGGGTTGATCGTCCATTCGCGGATCGAGCGGGTGGTGTATGGCGCGCTGGAGCCCAAGGCGGGTGTGGTGCAGAGCCAGGGGCAGTTCTTCGGGCAGGGTTTTCTCAACCACCGGGTGATGGTGGAAGGCGGGGTATTGGCCGAGGCGTGCGGGGCGATACTGAGCGAGTTCTTCAAGGCCCGGCGGGCCAAGGTCTGACCTTCAGCGCTCTCTTCGCGGGCAAGCCCGCTCCCACGGAAAATGCGCTGCAGGGTTACATCGGCGGTGATTGTTCCGCCGGCTTGTCCTTGTTCACCGCAGGTACATGCAGGTTGCCTTCGGCCACCTGGCCTTCGAGCTGCGGCTGGGTCACCCAGGTGAGGATGTCGTAGTAGCGACGGATGTTGGCCACGAAGTGCACCGGCTCGCCGCCGCGGGCGTAGCCGTACTTGGTCTTGCTGTACCACTGTTTCTGCGACAGGCGGGGCAGCATCTTCTTCACGTCCAGCCACTTGTTCGGGTTCAGCCCCTCGCGCTTGGCCAGGGTGCGGGCGTCTTCCAGGTGGCCGCTGCCGACGTTGTAGGCGGCCAGGGCGAACCAGGTGCGGTCCGGCTCCTGGATGCTGTCGTCGAGCTGCTCCTTGATGAGCATGAAGTACTTCGCCCCGCCCATGATGCTCTGCCTGGGGTCCAGCCGGTTCGACACGCCCATGGCCTGGGCGGTGCGCTGGGTCAGCATCATCAGGCCGC
Organism: Pseudomonas sp. FA117; assembly: GCF_057370475.1. Taxonomy (NCBI): domain Bacteria; kingdom Pseudomonadati; phylum Pseudomonadota; class Gammaproteobacteria; order Pseudomonadales; family Pseudomonadaceae; genus Pseudomonas; species Pseudomonas sp. FA117. The sequence continues at coordinate 4,655,642 of NZ_CM170675.1, read as the reverse complement.
GCACGCCGGTCTTGGAGGTCACTTCCGGCTGCCACATCGATTCCTGGTAGCCGATGGCTGCCAGCAGCCGCCAATCGACCTGCTCGACCTTGGCATAGCTCTTGAAGTGCTTCTCGTACTTGGGCAGGCGCTGCTGCAGGTGCTGGGCGAAGGTGTAGGCGCCGACATAGCCGAGGACGTCGACATGGCCGTAGTAACGGTCCTTCAGGCGCTGCAGGGTGCCGTTCTTCTGCGCCTTGTCGAGAAAATCGTTGATCTCGTTGAGCAGGCTGTTGTCTTCCCCGGCGGCCACGGCCCAGCGCTGGTCGCGGGCGTCGCCCAGGTCGAAGGCCACGCGCACGTTGGAGAAGTACACCTGGTTCATCGCCAGCTCGTTCGAGTCGACCAGCGTCAGGTCGATCTGGCCTTCATCGACCATGCGCAGCAGGTCGACCACCTCCACGGCATCGGATTCCTCGTACTCCAGCGCCGGGTACTGCTTTTTCAGCCCGGCCAGCTGTTCGGCGTGGCTGCTGCCCTTGAGCACCATGATCTTCTTGCCGACCAGGTCCTTGGGTTCGGTTGGCCGCGAACGGCCGTTGCGGTAGATGACCTGGGGGGTCACTTCCAGATACGGGTGGGAGAATTTCGCCTGGGTGGTGCGCTGCTCGCTGCTGACCAGTCCGGCGGCGGCCAGTACCGGGCCGGACGGTTTGCCCAGCTGGTCGAAGAGGTCGTCGAGGTTGTCGGCGGTCTCGATCTCCAGCTTGACGCCCAGATCGTCGGCGAAACGCTTGACCAGTTCGTACTCGAAGCCGGTTTCGCCGTTGCGGTCCTGGAAGTAGGTGGCCGGGCTGTTGCGGGTTATGACGCGCAGCACGCCGTCCTCCTTCACACGCTCGAGAGTGCTGGGTTTTTCAACACAGGCACCGAGCATCAGGAAGAGTCCGGTTGCGAAGAGCCATCTGGCGCAGCGCTGGCGCAAAGCAGTGTGGGCGAACATAGGGTGCAGTATACGCAAAGGACCGTCGGCGCCATATCTCGACAACGGTAAGCTTGTCTGGTAGCGGACCTTTGGCGGGCCGGTAACCGGCAGATCGCCCTTGCGCGCCCCCCCAGCCAGCCCCGCGAATTTCTGACCCCGAGGTCCGGTTCCGCCGCCCGGCAGCATTGCCCTCTGGCGGGTGCCGAAAGCCACGGAATTAGGCTAGAATGCACGGCCTCCAAGCACACCCCTTCTTGAGGCTGTCCCGACGATGTTGATCCTGCGCGGCGCTCCTGCCCTTTCTGCCTTTCGCCACGGTAAATTACTCGAGCAACTGAGCCAGAAAGTCCCCGCTGTTACTGGTTTGTATGCCGAATTCGCCCACTTCGCCGACGTCGACGGCGAGCTGACCGCCGACCAGCAGCAGGTGCTGGGCCGTCTGCTCAAGTACGGCCCGAGCGTGCCGGTGCAGGAGCCGAGCGGCCGCCTGTTCCTGGTCGTCCCGCGCCTGGGCACCATTTCGCCCTGGGCCTCCAAGGCCAGCGACATCGCCCACAACTGCGGCCTGCAGTCGATCCAGCGCCTCGAGCGCGGTATCGCCTACTACGTGGCCGGCAGCCTCAGCGACGCCGATGCGCAACTCATCGCCGCCGAACTGCACGACCGCATGACCCAGCGCGTGCTGGCTCGCCTGGAGCAGGCCGCTGACCTGTTCAGCCATGCCCAGCCCAAGCCGATGACCTCGGTCGACATCCTCGCCGGTGGCCGCGCCGCCCTGGCCCAGGCCAACATCGACCTGGGCCTGGCCCTGGCCGAAGACGAGATCGACTACCTGGTCAATGCCTTCCAGAACCTCGCGCGCAACCCGAACGACATCGAACTGATGATGTTCGCCCAGGCCAACTCCGAGCACTGCCGCCACAAGATCTTCAACGCCAGTTGGGACATCGACGGCCAGGCTCAGGAAAAGAGCCTGTTCGGCATGATCAAGAACACCTACCAGATGCACAACGAAGGCGTGCTGTCGGCCTACAAGGACAACGCCTCGGTGATCGTCGGCAGTGTCGCCGGGCGCTTCTTCCCGAACCCTGAAACCCGCCAGTACGGCGCGGTGCAGGAGCCGGTGCACATCCTGATGAAGGTCGAGACGCACAACCACCCGACCGCCATCGCCCCGTTCTCCGGCGCCTCCACCGGCTCCGGCGGCGAAATCCGCGACGAAGGCGCAACCGGCCGTGGCGCCAAGCCCAAGGCTGGCCTCACCGGCTTCACCGTGTCCAACCTGCGGATCCCGGGCTACGAGCAGCCGTGGGAACAGGCCTACGGCAAGCCGGAACGCATCGTCGACGCCCTCGACATCATGATCGAGGGTCCGCTGGGCGGCGCCGCGTTCAACAACGAATTCGGCCGTCCTGCCCTGACCGGCTTCTTCCGTACCTTCGAACAGGCCATCGACACCCCGCACGGCGAAGAAGTGCGCGGCTACCACAAGCCGATCATGCTGGCCGGCGGCATGGGCAACATCCGCGAAGACCACGTGCAGAAAGGCGAGATCACCGTCGGTGCCAAGCTGATCGTGCTCGGTGGCCCGGCCATGCTGATCGGCCTGGGCGGCGGCGCTGCCTCGTCGGTGGCCACCGGCGCCAGCTCGGCCGACCTGGACTTCGCCTCGGTACAGCGCGAAAACCCGGAAATGGAGCGCCGCTGCCAGGAGGTCATCGACCGTTGCTGGCAACTGGGTGACAAGAACCCGATCGCCTTCATCCACGACGTCGGCGCCGGTGGCATCTCCAACGCCTTCCCCGAGCTGGTCAACGATGGTGGCCGTGGTGGCCGCTTCGAACTGCGCAACGTGCCCAACGACGAGCCGGGCATGGCCCCGCACGAAATCTGGAGCAACGAATCGCAGGAGCGTTATGTACTGGCTGTCAGCGCCGTCGACTTCGAGCGCTTCCAGGCCATCTGCGAGCGCGAGCGCTGCCCGTTCGCCGTGGTCGGTGAAGCCACCGAAGAGCCGCACCTGACCGTGACCGACAGCCACTTCGACAACACCCCGGTGGACATGCCGCTCGACGTGCTGCTCGGCAAGCCGCCACGCATGCACCGTTCGGTGACCCGCGAAGCCGAGCTGGGCGATGACTTCGACCCGAGCGAGCTTGACCTGGACGCCGCCGTGCAGCGCGTGCTGAGCCACCCGGCCGTGGCCAGCAAGAGCTTCCTGATCACCATCGGCGACCGCACCATCACCGGCCTGGTCGCCCGCGACCAGATGGTCGGCCCATGGCAGGTACCGGTGGCCGACTGCGCGGTCACCGCCACCAGCTTCGACGTCTACACCGGCGAAGCCATGGCCATGGGCGAGCGCACTCCGCTGGCGCTGCTGGATGCCCCGGCTTCCGGGCGCATGGCGATCGGCGAGACCATCACCAACCTGGCGGCTTCGCGCATCGACAAGCTGTCCGACATCAAACTGTCGGCCAACTGGATGTCCGCTGCTGGCCATCCGGGTGAAGACGCGCGCCTGTACGACACCGTCAAGGCCGTCGGCATGGAGCTGTGCCCCGAGCTGGGCATCACCATTCCGGTCGGCAAAGACTCGATGTCGATGAAGACCAAGTGGAGCGAGGAGGGCGTCGACAAGAGCGTCACTTCGCCGATGTCGCTGATCATCACCGGCTTCGCCCCGGTCACCGACATCCGCCAGACCCTGACCCCGCAACTGCGCATGGACAAGGGCGAGACCGACCTGATCCTGATCGACCTGGGCCGCGGCAAGAACCGCATGGGCGCCTCGATCCTCGCCCAGACCTACGGCAAGCTCGCGGCCCAGGCACCGGACGTCGACGACGCCGAAGACCTCAAGGCCTTCTTCGCCGTGATCCAGGGCCTGAACGCCGACGGCCACCTGCTGGCCTACCACGACCGTTCCGACGGCGGCCTGCTGACCACCGTGCTGGAAATGGCCTTCGCCGGTCATTGCGGCCTCGACCTGCAACTCGATCCGCTGACCGACAGCAAGGCCGAGGTGCCGGCCATTCTCTTCAACGAAGAGCTGGGCGCGGTCATCCAGGTTCGCCAGGACGCGACTCCCGACGTGCTGGCGCAGTTCAGCGCCGCCGGCCTGGGCGAGGAGTGCGTGGCGGTGATCGGCAAGCCGGTCAACAATGCCGAGGTGTCCATCAGCCTCAACGGCGAAGTGCTGTTCGACGACGACCGTCGCATGCTGCAGCGCCAGTGGGCCGAGACCAGCTACCAGATCCAGCGCCTGCGTGACAACGCCGACTGCGCCGACCAGGAATTCGACGTCCTGCTCGAGGAAGACAATCCGGGTCTGTCGGTCAAGCTCGGCTACGACGTCAACGAAGACGTTGCCGCGCCGTACATCAAGAAGGGCGTGCGTCCGCAAGTGGCGATCCTGCGCGAGCAGGGCGTCAACGGCCAGGTCGAGATGGCTGCGGCCTTCGACCGTGCAGGTTTCGCTGCCATCGACGTGCACATGAGCGACATCCTCGCCGGTCGCGTCGACTTCGAAGCCTTCAAGGGCCTGGTCGCCTGCGGCGGCTTCTCCTACGGTGACGTGCTGGGTGCCGGTGAAGGCTGGGCCAAGTCGGCGCTGTTCAACAGCCGTGCCCGCGATGCCTTCCAGGCCTTCTTCGAGCGTACCGACAGCTTTGCCCTGGGCGTGTGCAACGGTTGCCAGATGATGTCCAACCTGCACGAGCTGATCCCGGGCACCGAGTACTGGCCGCACTTCGTGCGCAACCGCTCGGAGCAGTTCGAGGCGCGCGTGGCCATGGTCGAGGTGCAGAAGTCCAACTCGATCTTCCTGCAGGGCATGGCCGGTTCGCGCATGCCGATCGCCATCGCCCACGGTGAAGGCCATGCCGAGTTCGCCAGCGAAGAGGCACTGCTGGAAGCCGATCTGTCCGGTTGCGTGGCCCTGCGCTTCGTCGACAACCACGGCAAGGTCACCGAGCAGTACCCGGCCAACCCGAACGGTTCGCCGCGCGGCATCACCGGCCTCACCAGCCGCGACGGCCGCGTGACCATCATGATGCCGCACCCGGAGCGTGTGTTCCGCGCCGTGCAGAACTCCTGGCGCCCGGATGAGTGGCAGGAAGATGCCGCGCTGATGCGCATGTTCCGCAATGCGCGGGTGTGGGTGAACTAAGGGTGTACAAGCTCGCCTTCTTCGTCCCTGCCAGCCATGTCGAGGTGGTCAAGGCCGCCGTGTTCGCCGCTGGAGGCGGACGCATCGGTGACTACGACCACTGCGCGTGGCAGACGCTTGGCCAGGGCCAGTTTCGCCCGCTGGACGGCAGTCGGCCGTTCCTCGGGCAGACAGGCCAGGTCGAGACGGTGGAGGAGTGGAAGGTCGAGCTGGTGGTGGCCGATGAACGGGTCGGCGCCGTGGTCGCTGCCTTGAAGCAGAGCCACCCTTACCAGACCCCGGCCTATGAAGTCTGGCCGCTGGCAGACTTCTGAACCCACCTGCGCTTGTGCGTTGTTTTAACAAAGAGCCCCGGCAGTCTCCTGCCGGGGCTCTTTGTTTTTCCGCTTAGCTGAACAATCCGGTCAGGCGCTCCCAGGCGCTTTTGTCGACGCTCGGGGCCTCATGCCCGTGAAGTTGTTCGAATATGGCCGCATCGCAGGCTTTCCTGATTTCGGCAGCGTGTTCGGTGGCCCATGCCCGGACCAGTTCATCCTGCCATTCACTGTCGTTGGGATGGGTGAAGTAGCTGCGCGCAACCTTGACCGGGTCGCGCAGGCGCTTGCCGTCCCAATACTTGCGCATGGCAAAGCCGACTTCATACACGGCCACGCGCGCCATCAAGGTCGCCAGGGTATGCAGGGGGTGGACGTCATGGTCCTTGGCCAGCTGGGAGTGGGTCGGGTTGGTCGAGCCGGTGAGCATGGGATTGCCCATCCTCAGTGTCTGCAACTCATCGACCGAGTTGCCGGCCAGGTTGAGCAGCGTCCGGTAGCCCAGCTTTGGCAGGTCGGTGGCGGCGCGCAGTGGCGATCCTGTGATCCAGGATACGCGTCTCATGGCGTTGAAGCCCGGCAGGTCTGCCAGGGTGTCGCGCACTTCGAGCGAGGTCCTGAGGTATTCCTGCCACTTTGGGTCTGGGTGATCCTGAAGCAGGATCAGCAGTGCCAGTTCGGTGTCCGAACGTTGTCCCGGGGTGATGTTTTCGAAACTTCCGGAGGGTGCGAACAGGATCTTCGCCATGGGTTCAGCCAGGCTGGCGATCACGTCACTGCCGGCGAACATGCCGGTGACGACGGGCCAGCCGTGTTTGCAGTCTGCCTGTGCAGTCCAGGTCAATACAGTGTCGTGACCCTGCTTGCGCAGGCTCAACTCGGCATAGTTGGAGTGGGCGAAATAATCCTCCAGTACATGCAGGGCTGCACCGAACTCGCGCAGGCCCCTGGGGGTAGGGCCTTCTGCCATCGCATCGCGTAGGCGCTCGCACATGTAGTCGACGGAGGTGAAGATGTGGCGCTTCATGGACGTGAGCGGGTCGACCTGCAGCCGCGGATCGTCCTGTGCGACAGGCGCCTCGAAGTCGGCATCGATGCGGCTTGGATCGGCGACCGAGGCTCCAGGGTTGTAGGGATTGTCGATGTGCTCGCTGGGACGATAGACCCCGAGCATTTGCGGGGTGACCACATAGTGGCGGCGTTCTTCCGGCGTGCCTTGCAGGCTGGGGAATGCCTTCAGCGCCAGCAGGTCCACGAGTTGGGTCAGGACTTCCCGGGAAATCTTCATCGGGAACTCTTTCGGTGCGTCTGCGGGACGTACCAGCTTGGGGTCGAGCAATTGCGAGTAGTCGCGCAGCCAGTTGCCGAAGTAGATGGCCTTGCGCTGTTTCTCGTTGAAGCCTGCCAACTGGAGGCGGTCCTCGATCGACTCATGGCCCCAGGAGTGCTCGGGGTTGTGCTCGTCACCCTTTCCTGCCGAGAAGCCTTCGCGGCTGCCATGGCGAGTGTCTGCTGACTGCGCATCTTCATCCTGGCTCTGACGGATGAAACGTCGCATTGCCTGGTCCTCGGCCTGCAGGAAGGTGATCTGGCCTCTTTCGATCAGCCAGGCGATATCCAGTGGCCCCTGCTGCTCGGACCCGACGCAGCCGATCAGCCAGGCGAAGCGTGCACCTTCTTCCAGCGGCGCGTCGTCGGCAACCGCTGTACCGCCATCGGTCGGGCTCGGTGTGAAATGGTGGCGCAGCAGATTGTCCAGATGATGGCCGAACTCGTGCAGCAGGATGGTTGCCAGTTCAACGGCGGACTGCGGTTGTTGTCGCGCAGCTGTGATGACCTCGGGGTCGATGCAGATGATACGGAGGTTATTGTCGTAACAGGCTTTACCCTCTTCACAGTCGCCGATTCGGTGTATGGGAGGGGGCAAGGAGCCATCGAGCAGTGCGGCCTGCAGCCGGTGGTAGCTGGTGTCTGGCAGGTCGTCGCCGAACACGGGGACGAGCAGGGCGTGGAAGGCCTGCGGCGAGAGCGGCCGGGCGATGTCGGTCAGCCGATCGATGGCGAAAGTGGTGTGCAGCGAGAAGGGGGACATGGCGGGACTCGTCGATGGATGAAGCCCCCAGCATGTGCGCAGGATGCAGCCGGAGGGAGCAGGCAACGCCTCCCGCTGCACGCCTTTTCAGCGTTTTGCGCGCGCCATGTGCTCAGCCTTGGCGATCCGTCGATTGCTGCCGGACCTGTGCATTCGGCTGGGCACTGTCGTCGGCGTCACTGCCCATCGACCTGCGAAACCCCTGGATCGCTTCCCCGACATCGCTGCCCAGGCTTTTCAGGCGCTTGGTGCCGAACAGCAGGAACACCAGCAGCACCACGATCACCAGTTGCCAGATACCGATACCACCCATGGCTGAGAACTCCTGTAAGGTCATGAAAAGAAAGGCCAATGTTGCCGGTTGCAGATGACGCGCCGGTGACGGTCGATGGGTTTTGCCATGTGCCTGCAACACACGCCGTGTTGACTGACGCCTCCACGGACGATGAGGCGTGAGGCGATGGGTGGCAGGCGGCAACAGGGCGTGGCCTTGCTGATGGTGATGGTGGCGCTGGCGATGCTGGCGGCGGGCCTGGCCTGGCTGGTCGAGGAAGGACGTCGGCAGGTCGATGAAACGCGTTTATTGCGCCAGCGCGTGCAGGTCCGGGCGATGGAACAGGCAGGCCTGGCGTATGCCAGCCAGGCCCTGCGCGACCCGGCCTGGCGCGCCAGCCCGCTGTTCTGGCAGGCCTTGCGCGGGCAGGCGCTGGAGTATGACTTTGGCACAGGCAAGGCGCGCCTGCAGGTGCGCGACCAGCATACCTGCTTCAACGTCAACGCCTTGCTGGGCGAGGACGCAGAGCGCGCAGAGCGTCAGTTGCGCCGCTTGCTCGGCGATGACATGGCGGCCGAGCGTCTGGTCGATGCCCTCGCCGACTGGCTGGATGCCGACAGCGACACGCGCCTGCAAGGCGCCGAGAGTGCCCAGTATCTGCGCCAGCGGCCGCCACGCCTGGCGGCCAACCAGGCGATGCTCGATCCCAGCGAACTGAACCTGCTGCTGGAGGCCGATGCGCAGCGCCAGGCACGTTATCCGATGTTGTGTGCGCTGCCACAGACCAGCGGCTGGCGGCTCAATGCCAATGCCTTGAACCTGGAGCACCTGCCATTGCTGGAGGCGCTCTACGAAGGGCATTTTTCGCGCTCGCTGCTCAGCCGCATCATCAGCAACCGGCCGGCTTCGGGTTATGTCGATGCCGGGGCGCTGCGTCAGGCGCTGGGGGCGTTGGATGACGAGAGCTTTGCGCGGTTGAGCGAGGGGTTGCTGCTCAATGGCGGCTTCTTCTTGTTGCAGCTTTCGTTCGAGGAAGAAGGGCGGGTGGTGCGCAGTCAGTTTCAGGTGGAGGCGTTGGGGGTGGTGCAGTGGCATGCGCGGGTGCCGGCGCAGCAGGTTCGGGTTCGGGGGCGGGAGCCGGTGCTCTAGGTTTTTGCCTTCTTGTTCCTGCCATTGGGGCTGCGTGGATGGGAGGACTATCCATTTGCCAGACGCCTGCGCTCGGTCTCCTGAGGTCGCGAGTCGCGGCGTCTGGGCTATTGCGCGCCTAGAAGCCAGATCAGGATCATGATCGAGATCCAGCCTCTATGCGCGCTTGCCGGGTCAGGCGGTGCCGATTTCACCGCCATCATTACGCTGAATCACCACGGTGGAGGCCCGCGGCCGCACCCGGCCACCCGCTGGCGTCACATCGGTGGCCTTGTCGGTGTAAGGCCAGTTCCCCGGATGCTGGATGTTGATGAACAGCGTCTTGTTGTCCGGCGTGAAGCTGATCCCCGTTACCTCGCAGCCATTAGGGCCGACGAAGAACCGGCGCAGGTCCACCTGGTTCTGTGCATTGACCGGGACCTGCTTGCCACTGGCATCGACCAGGTCGGTCGGGATCACCGCCAGCAACTGGTCATTGGTGTAGCTAGTCAGGGTGGTCTCGCCGTTGTCGGTCTCGAACCACAGCACACCACGGCTATCGAAGCTCATGCCGTCGGGGCTGGCGAACTGGTTCAGTTCGGTGAGGCCCGAGCGATTGATGTCCGGTGCACCGGCTGCGTTGGCGCCGAACACGAAGATGTCCCAGGTGAAGCTCTTGTGATCGTCGCTGTCGTGCCAGCGGATGATGTGGCCATGGCGGTTCGGGCCGCGCGGGTTGGCCGCATCCACCTTCGCGGCGGTGCGCGCGCTGTTGTTGGTCAGGGTCAGGTAGGCGTCGCCATTGAGCGGGTTGACGGCCGTCCACTCCGGGCGGTCCATCGGCGTGGCGCCGACTGCGTCGCCTGCGCCGCGGGTGTTGAGGATGATGCCCGGCAAATCACCGTACAGCGCGCCCAGGGTGCTGCCGGCGGTGGTCGGGGTGGCCACGTCCAGCAGCAGCCACACGCCCGTGCCGTCGGCATTGAAGCGCGCCACGTAGAGCTTGCCCTTGTCCATGTACTTGGCCCCGGTGGCCAGGCGGTCGGCCGGGGTGGCGTCGGCCGGATCCCAGACCGCGTCGGAGACGAACTTGTACAGGTATTCGTTGTTCGAGTCGTCGCCGGTGTACCACACCAGCGGCTTGCCCGCGACCGGCAGCCCCGGGCAGCAGCCCTCGTGACGGAAGCGGCCAAGGGCGGTGCGTTTCACTGCCAGGGTGGCGCTGTTGTACGGGTCGATCTCGACGATGTAGCCATAGGTGCTGGCTTCGTTGCGGTAGTCGGCGGTGGCGCTGGCGCCGGTCGGGGTGATGTTGAAGCGGGCGAACTCGTCGCTGACTTCACTGGCATCGCCTGCGGCAGTCTCCCACTTGTACTGGCCGCTGGTCGCGCTGACGCCGATACGCACCTGGTCGGCGGGGCGTGTGGCCTTGTTGACGAAGATGCCGGGCCAGTTCTCTTCGCAGGTCAGGTAGGTGCCCCACGGCGTGTAGCCGTTGCCACAGTTGTTGTTGGTGCCGCGGGCCTGGGTGCCGGTCGGCGAGAACTTGGTCTTGACGTGATCGGTGCCGCGCAGCGGGCCGGCGATGTCCATCAGCGAGGCGGTGGTGAAGCGGCGGTTGAGCGGGTCGTTCTGCATTACCTGCCAGCGGCCGTTGACCTTGCTCAGGCGCACCACGCCGGCACCATGGGCGTTGATCTCCTTGCGCACTTCCTCGACCGGACGCTTGCCGCTGCCGTCGGTGGTCGGGCCGTTGGGGTGCAGGGCGTCGGCCTCGATGTACTCGAAGTTGATCGCCAGCAGACCGTCGTCGGAGCTGCCGTTGATGGGGAAGAAGTGCATGCCGTCATGGTTCATGCCCATGGCGTTGGCCTGGTCGGTCGAGGTGTTGCTGCCGTCGGATTTCCACGGGTTGCCGTTGCTGTTCAGCGGCGTGCCCCACGGGGCGATCACGTAGGCGCTGTAGCCGGCGGCAATGACGCAGGCGTCGGTGCGCGAGCCGGCGATGGACTGGAAGCCCAGCTTGAGCTTGGGCTGTGGTTGCGGCTCGGTGACAGGCGGCTCGGTGGCCGGGTCATCGTGATGGGAACTGCCGCCACCCCCGTCGAAACAGGCGGTCAGGCCGGTGCCTGCGATCATCGCGATGGCCGCGCCGAGGCTGCCGCGCATCACGCTGCGACGGCTCAGGTAGGCATCCATCACGCTGGCCATCGGCACGTTGCCGCTCAGGTTCCGGTCCAGGTTATCGCCGGTTTCTCGACTCATCAGGGTGTCCTTGTAGTGGCTGAGTAAGAGGAACCGCGACTGTAGGGGGCCAGTATGATGATTGATTGGCAGAAATGTTAACGGGCTTTTAAAACCTGCGGCTATTAGTAACAAGATTTGTCAGAACTATCCTGCCGCGGCTGTCGGATTTCTGCCATCAAACTGTCATGCCGTCACCCCAATATCCGGGGCCCAACGTGAACTCGGGTTAAGGACGGCGGAGTCGATGGCGAGCAGTGTGCGCAGACGCGATGTGATTGGCTGGATCGGCCTCGGCGCCCTGGCGCCGCTGCTCGGTGCCTGCTCCGCGATGCCCGCTCAGCGCGGCGGTGATGCCTCGCTGGAACTGCTGTATGTCGCCGATACCCTCGATGCCCGCGAACCCGGCTTGCCGGTAGTGCCGGCCACGCGCCTGGGCCCGGTCAGCCACCTGGGCCGTGCGCCCTGGATGACCGGCAGTCATGCCAGCAGCGGACATGCCGGGCTCGCGGTGCTGCTTGACGCCAATCAGGCCGGCCAGGCGCCTGTCGGCGGTTATGCGGTGCTGGCCGCGCTGCTGGAGCAGGTGCGCAGCGAAGCCGGTGTCGAGCGCTGCCTCACCCTGGAAAACGGCCAGGGCTGGAACGGCAGCGGCCTGGCCTACCTGACCCAGGGCGAGAGTGGCGTGCAGGGCAGCCGCATGCTGGCCAGCGACGTACGCGTGAGCAGTGACGAGCGCGTACTGTGGCCGCAACGTTGCGCAGCGCTTTATCGTCAGTCCCCGGCGATCACCCTCGGCGCCGGCCTTGCTGCTGAACAGGCCAAGGGCCTGGGTATCGAGCCCCTGCGCGTGTTCGAGCGCGGCGGCGTGCGCATTGCGGTGGTCGGTGTGACTGACCCTTACGCCCAGGATCAGAAGGCCTCGCTCAAGCAGTGGTACCAATCATTGCTGCCCAGCTTCCAGCAAGCCCGGCGCGAGGCCGACCTGGTGGTCGCCCTGGCGGATGTCGGCACTGGCCCCGGCCTCTGGCTGGCTGAGCGGATCGACGAAATCGATGTCCTGTTGTGTGCCCGTGGCCAGGACCTGTGGCCTGCACCGGTACCTGTGACGCAAGCGTCGGGGCGCCAGGTACCGGTGCTGTTCGCGGGCTGTCGCGCCAGTGGCGTCTATCGCCTGCGCTGCCGGCAAACCGCAGGGCAGTGGCGATTCGAGGCGCGCTTCGTGCCCGCTTTCGAACATCAACTTTCGCCAGTTGCCCAAGCGCGTGCCAGCCAGTTGCGCACCACGCTGCGCCAGCAGCGCGCCGGCCATGCCGCCTGGCTCGACCAGCCGCTGGCCCGCGCACCCCAGGCCTTGTGGCGCCGTGATACCCGTGCTGGCAGCTGGGATCGCCTGCTGCACCAGGCCCTGGCCGATGACTCGAGCATGCCGGTGCTGCTGCCAGGGCTGCGCTACGACCACCCGTTGCCCGCTGGCCAGGCAATCACCCGCGAGCACCTGATCTGCCTCACCGGTGGCTACCCGGCACCGGTGGTCGAGGCGCCTGCGCAGCAGGTCGAGCAGGTGCTGGAAAACGCTGCCGAGCAACTGTTCGGCGACCCGCTGCTGCTCGACAACAGCCAGGACCTACCGCGCTGGCAAGGCCACGCCTGGCAGGTCAGCTACAGCCCGACGGGCAAGCGCGTGGCCGGGCTGGCCTCGGTACAGGGGCTGTGCCGCACCTTCGGCCTGCACCTGGATGCCCAGGCCGGTGAGCCGCTGTGGCAGAAAGTCGAGGCCTGGCTGGCACGCCAGGGGCCGGACTGGCAGTTGGCGCCGCTGCAATTGCCGCAAGTGCGCTATGTGCAGGGGCATCCGGGGTGGCATCCGCGCCAGGTGGCGTCGTGATCGGGCTCGCGCGTCTGCCCAGCCTGCTGCTGCTGACCCTCGCCGGCTGGCTTGCCGCCCAGTGCATCCTGCAACTGAGTCGCCAGCCGCAGCCGCTCAGCCCGCCTCGCGAACAGACACCGACCCTGCCGGGCCTGATGGCCGGTCACTGGCAGGCGCCGCCCGAAGAGGGCGGCATTCCCCTGACCCGCCTGCCGCTGCAATACCTCGGCGGGCTCAAGGCCCAGCCGCTGTCCGCCACGGTGGTGGTACTGCGTTTCGGCCAGCAGGTTCGCACCCTGGGGCGCGGGCAACGCCTGGCGCCGGGGATCGTGCTGCAGGACATCGATGCCGATGGCCTGATTTTCGACAACCAGGGGCGGCGCGAGCGCCTGCCCTGGCCGCCACGGCCCGCCGTGACCGGCTTCAAGCGGCAAGGATGAGCGATGATCGCAAGATACGGTGTGGCCTGCCTGCTGAGCCTCGGCCTGTGCTTTTCCCAGGCCTGGGCCGAAGAACCCGAGGTGGATGAGGACGGCGTACCGCAGTACGAGGTGAACTTCGTCGACACCGACATGGGTGAGTTCATCGACAGCGTCTCGCGCATCACCGGCACCACCTTCATCGTCGATCCGCGGGTCACCGGCAAGGTCACGGTGCGCACTGTCGATCGCCACGATGCCGAAGCCATCTACGATATCTTCCTCGCCCAGCTGCGGGCCCAGGGTTTCGCCGCCGTCGACCTGCCCAACGGCAGTGTGAAGATCGTCCCCGACCAGGCCGCGCGGCTGGAGCCGGTGCCGGTGGAAAACGCCGGCAAGCAGGGCAAGGGCAGCGATGGCGTGGCGACCCGGGTGTTCAACGTGCGCAACGCTGCCAGCGAACAGATGCTCGGCATCCTCAAGCCGCTGATCGACCCGCGGGTCGGAGTGATCACCCCGTACCCGGCCGCCAACCTGCTGGTGGTCACTGATTGGCGCAGCAACCTCGAACGCATCGACAAGCTGCTGCGCCAGTTGGACCAGGTCAGCGACGAGCCCTTGCAGGTGATGCCGCTGCGCCATGCAAGCGCCGCCGACACAGCCCCCTTGGTCACCCGGTTACTGGCCCGCGAGCAGGGTGCCGACAGTGCCCAGGTGGTCGCCGATCCACGCAGCAATGCGCTGTTGGTGCGCGGCAGCGCCGACAGCCGGGAACGGGTGCGCGCCTTGCTCGGCCAGCTCGACCGGCCCAGCGACAACCTGCACAGCAGCAACACCCAGGTGATCTACCTGCGTCACGCCAATGCTGCCGAGGTCGTCAAGGTACTGCGCGGCCTCGGTCAGGAAGGTGGGGTGCCGGATGCCGCGGTCGGCGAGGGCAAGGAGGCGCCGGTACGCACGGCCAGCGATGCGGGGGTGCGGCTGGAGTATGAAGAGGGCGCCAACGCGGTGGTCATGGTCGGGCCGGACAGTGAACTGGCGGCCTATCGCAACATCGTCGAGCAGCTCGATATCCGCCGTGCCCAGGTGGTGGTCGAGGCGATCATTGCCGAGGTGTCCGACAGCAGCGCCCAGGAACTGGGTGTGCAGTGGCTGTTCGCCGACGAAAAGTTCGGTGCCGGCATCGTCAACTTCGGCAGCAACGGGGTGAACATCGCCAACATCGCCGGTGCTGCCGCCAGCGGCGACAACAAGGAACTGGGCAAGCTGCTCTCGGCCACCACCGGCGCCACTGCCGGTATCGGCCATTTCGGCGGCGGCTTCAACTTCGCCATGCTGATCAACGCGCTCAAGGGCAAGAGCGGCTTCAACCTGCTGTCGACCCCGACCCTGCTGACCCTGGACAACGCCGAGGCGTCGATCCTGGTTGGCCAGGAAGTGCCCTTCGTCACCGGCTCCGTGACCCAGAACAACGCCAACCCCTACCAGACCATCGAGCGCAAGGAGGTGGGGGTGAAGTTGCGCATCAAGCCGCAGATCAACAGCGACAACAGCGTGCGCCTGGATATCGTCCAGGAAGTGTCCTCGATCGCCGACTCGCGTGCGGCCAGCGACGTGATCACCAACAAGCGCGAGATCAAGACCAAGGTGATGGTCGACGACAACGGCCTGGTGATTCTCGGCGGCCTGATCAGCGACGAGTCGACCACCAGCAACCAGCGCGTGCCGCTGCTCGGCGATATCCCGGGCCTTGGCCGCCTGTTCCGCTCCGACAGCAACCGCAACGTGAAGCAGAACCTGATGGTGTTCATCCGCCCGCGCATCATGCGCGACGGGCCGAGCCTTGCCGGCTTGAGCCAGGAGAAGTACCGCAGCCTGCAGCAGGAAACTGCGTTGCAGATGCCGGAGCTGGCCGAAGGCGGTGCGCTGCTCAAGGCATTCCCGGCCAGCCGCGCGCGCCTGGAAGGCGGCAACTGGTGATGCTCGCCTATCGCCTGGCGCGGCAGACCGGCGTGGCCATGGCCCCTGACGAGCAGGGCTGGCAACTGTGGCTGCGCGACGATGCCGACAGCGACCAGTTGCAGGAACTGCTGCGCGTCCATGGCCACCCGGCGCGCCTGGAGCGCCTTGATCGCGCGGCGTTCGACGAGCGCCTCGGCCAGCTCTACCAGGTCGCCGACTCGGCCACTGCGGCGCTGATCGAAGGCATCGGCGAGCAGGTCGACCTCGACAGCCTGATGAGCGAAATGCCGCGCATCGAAGACCTGCTCGAGAGCGACGACGAAGCGCCGGTGATCCGCCTGATCAATGGCTTGTTCGGCCAGGCCCTGCGCCTGCGTGCTTCCGACATTCACATCGAGACCTTCGAACAGAGCCTGGTGGTGCGCCTGCGCGTCGATGGTCACCTGCGCGAAGTGCTGCGCCCGCCGCGTGCGCTGTCGGCGATGCTGGTGTCGCGGATCAAGGTCATGGCGCGCCTGGACATCGCCGAGAAACGCCAGCCCCAGGACGGCCGCATCACCCTGCGCGCCGCCGGGCGTGAGGTGGATGTGCGGGTCTCGACGCTGCCTGGCATCCATGGCGAACGTGTGGTGATGCGCGTGCTCGACAAGCAGGCCAGCCTGCTGGCACTGGACAACCTCGGCATGCCGGCTGCCGCGTTGCAGGGCTTGCGTGGGTGTCTGGCGCGGCCCAACGGCATCGTGCTGTCCACCGGCCCCACCGGGTCCGGCAAGACCACCACGCTGTACGCCAGCCTCAACAGCCTCAACGACGGCAGCCGCAACATCCTGACTGTCGAAGATCCGGTGGAGTACGCCATCGCCGGCATCGGCCAGACTGCGATCAACCCGCGTGCCGGGCTGACCTTCGCCACCGGCCTGCGCGCGATCCTGCGCCAGGACCCGGATGTGATCATGCTTGGTGAGATCCGCGACCAGGAGACTGCGCAGATCGCCGTGCAGGCCAGCCTGACCGGCCACCTGGTGCTGTCGACGCTGCACACCAACAGTGCCGTTGGCGCAGTGACGCGCCTGCGTGACATGGGTATCGAGCCCTTCCTGATCGCCTCGAGCCTGCGCGGGGTGCTGGCCCAGCGCCTGGTGCGGCGCCTGTGCGAGTGTGCCCAGCCGCGTCCGCTGCTCGCCGCCGAGCGGCGCCTGTGGCCGGAACTGGACGCCGTGCACGCGACCCATCACCCGGTGGGCTGTGAGCGGTGCCAGGGCACGGGTTATGTCGGGCGCCTTGGGCTGTATGAGTTCGTCGAGCTGGACGCCGGGCTGGTCGCCCTGCTCTACGAGGGTGCCAGCGAAGTGGCCATGCAGGCACACCTGGCCACGCGTCGGCAGAGCCTGATGGCCATGGCCAGCGATTGCCTGGCCCGTGGCGAGACGAGCCTGGCCGAAGTGTTGCGCGTGGTGCAGGGCTGAGCATGCCGACCTATCGCTACCAGGCCCTGGACCTGGCAGGTAAACCGCACAAGGCCAGCGTGCAGGCCGACAGCGAGCGCCATGCCCGCCAGTTGTTGCGTGAGCAGGGGCTGTTCGCGCGCAAGCTGCAGCGCCACGAAGGCAGCCTGCGGCAACCGCGCCGTCAGCGCCTGAGCCGTGCCCAGCTGTGTGAGCTGACCCGCCAACTGGCCACGCTCACCGCTGCCGGCATTCCTCTGGTCGATGCCTTGGCCACGCTCGAGCGGCAACTGCGCGCGCCGGCCTTGCAGGCGGTGTTGGTGGCGGTGCGTGGCGCGCTCGCCGAAGGGTTGGGCCTGGCCCGCAGCCTGGCTCGCCAGGGGGCGCCATTCACCGGGCTGTACTGCGCACTGGTCGAGGCCGGCGAGCGTTCCGGGCGCCTGGCCCAGGTGCTGACGCGGCTGGCCGATCACCTGGAGCAGGTCCAGCGTCAGCAGCACAAGGCCCGCACTGCGCTGATCTACCCGTGCGTGCTGATGGGCGTGTCGTTGGCGGTGGTGGTCGGCCTGATGACCTTCGTGGTGCCCAAGCTCACCGAGCAGTTCGCCCATTCCGGCCAGGCGCTGCCACTGATCACCGCGCTGCTGATCGGCATCAGCAAGGGTCTGGCCAGTGCTGGCCCTTGGTTGCTTGGTGCGGCGATCCCGCTGACGCTGCTGGGCGGCTGGCTGTTGCGCAAGCCGCACTGGCGGCTGCGGCGTGATGACCTGCTGCTGCGCCTGCCGCGCATCGGCGTGTTGCTGCAGGTACTGGAAAGCGCGCGGCTGTCGCGCAGTCTGGCGATTCTCTGTGGCAGTGGCGTGGCCCTGCTCGAGGCGCTGCAGGTGGCCAGCGAAACGGTTGCCAACCAGCGCATCCGCCTGGCCCTGGAACAAGTGCGCCTGCAGGTGCAGGGCGGCAGCAGTCTGCAGCGTGCGCTGGATGCCTGCGGCCAGTTTCCACCGTTGCTGGTGAACATGGTCGGCAGCGGCGAGGCCAGCGGCACCCTGGCCGACATGCTCGAGCGCGTGGCCGACGACCAGGAACGCGGCTTTGCCCGCCAGGTGGACACCGCCATGGCGCTCTTCGAACCCCTGATGATCCTGGTGATGGGCGGCGTGGTGCTGTTCATCGTGCTGGCGGTGCTGTTGCCGATCATGCAGCTCAACCAGGGTCTGCAACTGTGAAAAGGAGTCTCTGCATGCAGCATCGCGCCAAGCGTCAGCGCGGCTTCACCCTGATGGAAATCATGGTGGTGATCTTCATCATCGGCCTGCTCATCGCGGTGGTCGCGCCCAGCGTGCTGGGCAACCAGGACAAGGCCATGCGCCAGAAGGTGATGGCCGACCTGGCCACGCTCGAGCAGGCGCTGGACATGTACAGGCTCGACAACCTGCGCTTTCCCAGCAGCGAACAGGGGCTGGCGGCACTGGTGAAGAAACCGAGCCAGGAACCCGTGCCGCGCGCCTGGCGCAGCGATGGCTATATCCGTCGCCTGCCGGAAGATCCCTGGGGGACGCCATACCAGTACCGCATGCCGGGCGAGCATGGCCGGGTCGATGTCTATTCGCTTGGCGCCGATGGCGTGGCGGGTGGCGAAGGGCTGGATGCCGACCTGGGCAACTGGGCGCTCTGAGTTGCCTCGGCAACGCGGGTTCAGCCTGCTCGAACTGCTGGTGGTGCTGGCCATCGCCGGGCTGATGACCGGCCTGAGCGTGGCCTGGCTCGACAGCGGCCGGACGCGGGTCGAGCAGGCTTTGCAGCGGCTCGCCGCAGCGACCCGCGAGCAGTCTGCCGTGGCCCGCCATACCGGTCAGTTGCGTGGTTTGCGCTGGAGCGGCAAGCGCCCGGAGTTCGTGCGCCATGACGGTACAGGTTGGGTAGTGGAACCGGTCGCGCTGGGTGACTGGCCGGCCGAGGTGCGCCCGAGCTGGCAGGGCGCTGCGACGCCGCAGCTGCTGTTCACCCCGGAGGGCTGGGCCAGGCCCGGCAGCGTCGACTGGCGCTGGGCCGAGGGTGGGCAGCGCTGGCGCTGGGGGCGCGAGGGCCGGTTGCAGGTCGCGGGGCTTCCATGAGGGGTCGCCAGCGCGGTTTCACCTTGCTCGAAGTCAGTGTGGCGCTGGGTATCGCCGCCGTGCTGGCGGTGCTCACCAGCCAGGTGCTGCGTCAGCGCCTGGCGGTGCAGGAAGGCGTGCAGCAGCATCGTCTGGGCGCCTTGTGCGCCCGTGAGCTGCAGGCGCGGTTTGTGGTGGAGCAGTACTGGCCGGGGAGCAATCGCACTGCCGGGGCGCTGCAACAGGGCGGGCAGGTGTGTCACTGGGACCTGCAACTGCGCAATACCGGCGTGCGCGATCTGCGCCGTGGCGAGCTGCGCCTGTTCGCCGACCGTGATCAGCGTGTGTCACTGGGGCTGTACACCCTGTTCCTGGAGCGCCCATGAAGCGTCGCCAGACCGGGTTGACCCTGATCGAGCTGATGGTCGCGCTGGCGCTCACCGTGGTGTTGGGCATCCTGCTGGCGGCCCTGGTGCATGGCTGGATCACCGTGCGCGAGCGTCTGGCCGACCAGCAGAACGAGCCCGGTGTGCTGGAGTTCTGCCTGGCGCTGGAGCGGCGGTTCGACAGCCCGGTACTGCGCCAGGTGTACGAGCAGCGCCTGCCGTTGGCCACGCGCTGGCTCGATTGGCAGGCGCAGAACCAGCAGTTGCTGTGGGTCGCAGCTGCGGCCTGGCCCCAGGCCGAAGGTGGTTCGCGCCTGCAGCGCCAGCGCCTGCGTTTCGAGCCGAGAGAGCAGCGCGTGCTGCTGGAAACATCCGCTGACCTCTACGCCGCCGACAAGCCGCGCTGGGTGGTCCGCGAGCGCCTGGAGCGGGTCAGCGAGATGAGCATTCTGTATTTCCAGGGCGGCAGTTGGCTGGCCTGGCCTTCCGATCAACCGGCGCACCCTGGTCGTGGCGTGCGCCTGCATCTGCAGCGTGACGGAGCACCTTATGTCTGCACCTTCGTCCTGCCCTGGGGGCGTTCATGAAGTTTGAATGGCGGCGGCGGACGCCGGCACGGCCCTGGTTGCTGGTGCGACCGCGAAGCGATGGCCGCTGGGACTGGCGGCTGTTCGCTGCAGGCGTGATGCGTGATGAAGGGCAGGGGCGCCCGCCGTCCGACCTGACCGCCAGGGTCGCCCTGGTGCTGCCGGGCGAGGCCTGCAGCCATTTCCGGATGCCGGCACCGCCTGGGCTCAAGCGTGAAGAATGGCCGCTGCTGCTCGAAGACCGTCTGCTGCAGGGGGCCGATGAGGTTCACTGTGGTTGCATCGGTCGCACACAGGGGCAACTGCGGCTGGTGGTGGTGTCGCGCGATCGGCTCGATGCCTGGTTGGCGCAATGCGTGGAATGGGGGCTGGCAGTGGAGCGGTGCTGGTCGCAGTTCCAGCTCCTGCCAGAGCCCGAGCGAGGCTGTGGATGGCGATGGCGGCAGGACGAATCGACCCTGTATGCACGGGTGGACGAAGAGGGAGGCGAGCACTGGCTGGCCTGGCCACACGCTTTGGGCAACGTACCGGAGCCGTGGCACACGCAGGAGCTCGAGCAGGTCGATGGGCCGTGGCCAGGGTGCATTGCCGACCTCGACGCATTGCCCGGGCTGCGGCAAACGCGTCGCTTGCGCAAACCCTTGAATGTGACGCGTCAGCACCAGCGTCTGATCGCTGCCTGCCTGGTGCTCGCGATCGTCTGGGGTGGCCTGTGGGCGAACCAGCAGTGGCGTCAGGCGCAGGTGTACCGCGAGCAGGTACTGGCAGTCACCGGTCCGCAGGCCGGTCCACGCCAGGCCGCGCAGGCACTCAGGCGGCTGCGCGACGTCGAGGGTGAGCGGGCGTTGCGCCTGCGCCGGCTCGACGCTCTGCAGGAGCAGTTGCAGGGCTGGTTGCGCGAGCATCCGCAATGGCGTCTGCGCAGTGTCCGTTTCGACGGGCAGCGCTGGCATCTGCAACTGGACGGCGAAGGCGCCACACCGCCGTGGAATGACTTGGCGGCTGCGGTCGGCGCTGCCGTGCAGGTACAGGCGCAGGGCGTGGTGTTCGACCTGGAGAGCCGTACATGATCCGCGCACTTTCGCAGCGCCAGCGCAGGTGTCTGGCGTGGGGGCTGATCGGGGTGTTGCTGAGCGTCATTCTGCTGCGCGAAGCAGCGGCCAGGTGGGCCGAGATGAGCCAGTGGCGAGGCCTGGCCGAAGCAGCTGTCGGCCTGGACCCCGGCCCCGCGCTGAGCCTGGAGCGCCTGCGCCAGTCGGCCCAGGCCCGGCAGATCGAATTGACCGAGGTCGAGCCGGTGCAGGCGGGATGGCAGGTGCGCGGGTCGGTCAGCGACGAACAACCTTTGCTGGGGTGGTTGAACGTGTTGCAGGCCGAGGGCGCGCAGCCGCTGAGCTGGGGGATGGAACAGGAAGGCAGGCGCCTGCGCTTCGACCTGCTGGTGCGGCCATGAGCCGGCGTGTACTGCTGTGGCCGGCGTTGGTCTGCGCGTTTACGCTGCTGGTCGAACTGCCGGCGAACTGGCTGGTGCGGGGCAGGGCGGTCAGCGGTAGCCTCTGGCAAGGGCAGGCGGGTCAGTTGGGCGACGTCGGGCCGCTGAGCTGGGATTGGCGGCCGTGGCGGCTGCAGGCTGATATCCGCCTGGGTTATCAGGGGCAGGACTGGCAGGTGCGGCTGAGCGGCTGGCCCTGGCGTTGGCAGGCGGATATCGAGGCGCTCGCGGCAGCGGCGAGCGTGCCGGTGGCTTATCGCCTGGCAGGGCACTGGCAGGGTCATCTCAGGGTGAACGGCGCCTGGCGACAGTGCGTCGCTGCCCAGGGGCGTTTGCAGGTGAGCGACCTGGCGCTGGTAGCGCCCTGGTCGCTGGGGATGGGGCAAGGCTGGCTGCAAATGCGCTGTAGCGATGACTGGCACCTGCAGGGCAGCCTGGCCCTGCAAGGTCAACACCAGCTCGACCTCGACGCCGACCTGTTGGCCCGACGCGCACGCATCGCTTTCCAGGTGCAGCCAGACGCGGCGCTTACGCCCTTGCTGCGTGGCGCCCAGTGGCTGGGGGCCGAGGCGGACAAGGGCGAGCGGCAAGTCAGGTGGTAGTCGCCCTGCACAGGCGCTCCGCACTCACAATCAAGCTTGAAGATCCGTCCCGCGGCACCTGTCATTTTTATCAGTTTCGCCCGTGCATCGATGGGCCTACTCTTCAGTCGTGCGCCCATCAATGCCGTTGGTGGCGCTACAGTGCTCGTGCAATACCCTGGTATGCAACCCACCGGCAGCTTCTCGGTGAAGGCTGTGCGGCCGGACGGAACCTGGACGAGCACGCTGACCGAGCTGGTTGCATGGGCTTATTCCTTCAGTGCTAAAGGCTTGAATGCCAAGGAACGGGTGTCTGATGTCTGACTATCTTGGCTGTGAAGATTTCTCCAGTGTGCGAGTGGGTTCATACCCCGACAGACAGATAAGTCGGATAAATGACCTGTGGGACTGTGCTCCTGGTTACGGCACGACAGGATCCTCCGCCCAGGCTCGGGTTGTCCAAGTGGGTAGCCGTCGTGAGCTGCAATGGCGGGACTCCTCAGCGGAAGGGCATAACTGGAGCAAGTTATACCTTTATCTGCGCGGCGTAACCTTTCCACTTGCAAGGTCATTGACGCTCACTATCGAGTTCTCTGTTACTACCTCGAGTATTCGCACTGTAGAGCTGAGAGCTGACTGGGCCTTGCCGAATAGTCCACACGCAAGGGTCAGTGTTCCTGTTGGTAACCAAAAAATAGCCATCACTATCCCTGCGGGCGCAAAGCGCAGAGATTCAGAGGCCGGGGCGCGCGGAATTAGTTTCCTACTCTCCGGGCAGCCTCTTTCCCCCACTGTTCAGTCAGGGCTTTTTCACATCAAATCTCTGTGTCTGTCGTGACAATGGTGTTGAAACGCTGGATTCTCGTTGCGTAGATTCTGACAAACCGCCGCACCCACAGGCTTAAGTGGCATTTTCAGTGCCTGATCTGTGGGAGTGGCGGTTCTGCGATCACCGGCATGGCCGGTGCCATCCGTGGCGATCCTGCCAGCGGGATACACTCGCGCCTGCACTCAACCGTCAGCGCACACCCTTGCCTCCTACACTCGATACCCACTCCTCGCTACGGCTGTGTCCGCTGGTGCGCAGCAACCCCAGGTCCAGGGCGTTTTCACCCTCCGCCGCGCCCTTGCCCTTGGTCATTTCGGCTATTGCCGTACCGAGATCGACCGGGGAGTTGGAGAAGTCCACCGAGACCGTGCGCTGATAGTCGCGACCGCTGAGCGTCTGGCGCTCGACCGACTGCGCCTGCAGGTCGGCCTCGCCAGCGCCCGACTGGATACGGGCACCGACCAGCCGAGCCTTGCCGCCGACCTGCAGTTCGACACCCTCGCTGCCCTTGAGCGTGGCATGCTGGGCAACTGTGTCGCGTTGGGTGTGGGAAACTTCGACCTTCACTGTCGGCGACAGGTTAGGGTCAGCCTTGGACAGGGCCGGGCCGACTTTCTCGCTGACCTTGCCTGCGGCAGGGCCTGAGAGGGCACTGGCGGCATCGAGGTAACCCTGCGGGTTCTTCTCGTGGCTCAGGCGGGCGTCGGCCTTGACGACCAGCGTATCGACGCGGTCCTTGCGACTGGCCAGCAGCAGGTCGCCGCCGATGGTGCCGCGGATCCTGTCGGCGTCCAGGCTGGCGCCCTCGATCCGGGTATCGCCCTGGCTGGCCAGTTCGATACGATCGGCGCGCAGGCTGCTGGCATTCCAGGTCTGGTTGTCGCGTTTGTCGAGGTCGACCTTTACCCGGCCGTGCAGCCCGCGAATATCCTTGTCCGGCGTTTCTCCGACGTTGAGCCTGAAACCGGCACCGGCGGTGATTGCCAGGTCATCGCGTTTTTCGGTATTGGCCGAGGCTTCGATCAGCATGCCGCCCTTGCTGGCATCGAGGCCGATCTCGGCAGCCGAGGCCTGCAGGCCTTGCAGGTACAGGGCAACGTCCTCGCGTGCGCGGCTGCTCATCGACAGCTTGCCCTGGGTGTCGAAGCGGGCGTCGACGGCCTGGCTGGCCTGCTCGTCGAGCCGGCCATTGGCGAAGTGCCCACCCAGCGCGCCGCCTTTGCCAGTGCCGAGCTTGGCGGCGATTTCCAACCCGCCGCCAAGGTTGCGGCCAGTGGCCTGCTGGCTGTCGCGAGCTGCGCTGACCTGCAGCTTGCCGCCGCTGTCGAGTTCGATGCCGCCCACCGGCGCTTCGCGACTACCGATGCGCGTGCCTTCGAGCAGCAGGTCGCCTGCGCTGGAGAGCACGACCTTGCCCTTGGCGTCGATCCCGACGACCTGGGCCTTGCTGGTCTGGCGCTGTTGCTCGGTCAGGTCGAGATAGCCGCGGGTGTCGATGCCGGTGCTGCCAGGGCGGTTGCCGACCTTGGCCCAGGCGTTGCCGTCGAGGGTGCGCCTGTGTTCGCTGTGCTGGTCGTTGGCCGAGTCCAGGCGCAAGCTGCCCTGGCTGGCAATGCGCAGATCGCCGTCGCCGGCGTCCAGGCGCGTGCCTTCATAGAGGCCTTCGGCGCCCAGTTGCACCTGGATACCCATCTGCCCCTGCAGGCTGCCGACGCGGGCGCTGCGCGTGCTGGACTCGCTGTTGGACGACCCGCCCTTGCCGCTGGCGCGTACATTGAGGTCACTGCCGGTGCTGGTGTCGACCCGGGCATCGCCACCGGCCGTCAGCTGCGTGATCGTCTCGGACTGTTCGTCGAAGGCCGCACGCAGGTGGTGGCGCTCGGCGGTGATTGCCAGAAGGCGCTCCCTGGCCTTCCAGGCGGTGCCCTGGTCATCGATGCGCCTGGCGTTGACCTTGACCTCGGCGCCGGAGAACTCGCTGACCTGGGCGATGCCGCGCCGCTGGTTTTCCAGGCGCTTGAGGTGGTCGATGGTCATGTCGCCGCCGATGCTGGGTGCGACCATCGCGTCTTCAGGCGAAGGCTGCTGGAAACGCGCGGCCTCCTCGCCGAGTACCAGGCGTTCGATCGGTCGGGTCAGGTCGCGGTACTCGAGGCTGCCGCCAAGGGTGGCGCGCCAGGTGCGGGTTTCCTGCGAGCGTTCGTGCACGTCCTGCACCGCTCGGTTGTCGATGTCTTCGGCGTCGATCACCAGCCCCTTGCCGGCCTCGACCCTGGCGGCTTCGGTGACCAGTTTGCCTGCGTTGATCTTCACATCGCCACCTGCCTGTAGTTCGCTGCGTTGTACCTTGCTGTCGCGCTCATGCACGGTCTCCTTCTGATGCTGCCCTTCGAAGAGGCTGCCGATCCTGTCGATGCCACCGGTCAGGGTCAGGCCGCCGCCGCTGCGGGTGGTCTGGGTGTCTGTCTGCTGCTCGTTGCGGCTCGCCGCGAGGGTCACCTGCGGGGCCTGCACCTGCAGATCGCCAGTGCTGGTGATGTTCGAACCCTTGACCTGCAGGTGCGCGTCGCTGCGCAACTCGACCTCGCCGCCTTTGAGCTGGCTGGCCACTTGCTCGGTGGACTGGCGCCGGCTGTGCTGATTGGCGACCTGGTAGCCGATGCCGGCCTCGTACTGGTGTGATCCGGGTTTGTCGTCCTTGGCTGCCACGGTCTGGCGGGCGCTGGCGGTAAAGTTGCGTTGCTGCTCGCGGGTCTCGCTGTCGATGCGGGCCTGGGCGCTGTCGATGCTGAGGTCACCCTTGGCTTCGACCTTGAGCTGCTTGCCGGCTTCGACCCTGGCGCCTTCGATGCGCAGCTCGGCGGCGCTGGCCAGGCGCAGGTCGCTTTTCGAACTGACGTCGCTGGCCAGGACCTGTTCCTGGTAGGTGTTGCTGCTGCGGTCGCTGCCGATCAGGCCGAACACCTTGCTGTCGCTGTGCTGGTCGGTGGTGCTGGAACGGCTGTGGTCGGCCTCGATCGCCAACTGTCCCTGCTCGCTGTACAGCACCGAATCGCCTTTGCTGGCGACGTTGCTGCCCTTGACCCGGACCTGGTCGGCAGTGACTTTCAGGTTGGCCCCGGAGGTGATCGAACTGCCTTGCACCTGCTGTGCATCGTTGTCCTTGCCCTGGCGATCAGCGAAGAAGGCGCCGGAGACCAGGTCGCCGCGGTAGTCGCGTTGCGTACCACGGTGTTCGAGGGTGGTGGTGAGGATATCGACCTGTCTGCCGGACAGGCTCATGTCACCCTTGCTGTCGAGGTGGCTGCCTTGCACCTTGAGCGTATCACCGGCCCTGGCCACCAGTGTGCCCCCCTGCAGGTCGCTGGCGCGGGCGGTTTGCTGGTACTGGTCGCTGTCGTTGTCCCCGCGCCACAGGTGCTTGCGATGGCGGACCTGTTGCTCGATGCGCTGGCTGTCCTTGCCGGCTTCGATGTCCAGCTTCGCCGCGCTGTCGAGGTTGAGTTCGCCGCCTGCCTGCAGGCTGGCGGCGACCAGTTGCATGTCGGCGCCCGACTTCAGGGCCAGCCGGTCATCGGCGCGCAGTTGCGTGCCCAGCAGGGTGTGGTCGGTCGTGGTGGTGTTGCGTTCGTAGGTTTCGGTGGTGACGAACAGCCACTTGTCGTCCCAGGCCTGACGATCGCGGGTGATGTTCTCGCGGGTGGCGGTGTCCAGCGTCAGCTTCTGCCCAGCGTTGACCTGGACGGTCTTGCCCTGGCCGTGCACGGCTTGCAGGCGCAGGTCGCCCGCAGCGTCAAGGTCCAGTGCGCCCTGGCTGCTGCGCAGGGTCGCGGCCTGTTGTCCGTCGGCACCGATATGCAGCCCGCCGGCCGACTGGATGTGGATGCCGTCGCGCCCGTCCAGCTCGACCGCGCCGATTCGCACCCCGGCACCCTCGGCGCTGCTGATCACGCGGATTCGCCCGCCCTGCATGGCGCCGAACAGGCTGGCATCGATGCTCGAGGCGGTGCCGGGCAGATGCTCGACGATCTGCCCGCTGGCGGCGTCGATACGGTTGTGCCCGGCGATCAGTTGCAGGTCGTCGCGCGCCTTGAGCATGCCCTTGCTGTCGATGCGCGGGGCGATCAGTTCAAGTGCGCCCTCTGCGTTGCTCTGGCCGCCCTGGCCTATGTTCAGCGCCGCGTCGCTGTGGAGTGAATCGAACTGGCGGATGCGGCCGTTCTCGAGGTGCACATCGCCGACCACGAAGCCTGCACGAGTGGTGTTGATGAAGCTGCCGCCATTGAGGGTGATGCCGTTGCTGTTGGCCAGCACGTAGTCGGCGGGGCGCCCGAAGATTTCCTGCGGGCCTTCGATCAGCGAGGCGTTGCGGCTGATCACTTCGTTGAGGATGGTCGAGGCGGCCTGGCCCTGGAACTGCGGGTTGGCCGCCAGCGCACCGGCCAGTTGCGACTGGCCTGGCTGCAGGGCGTTGTTGAGCACCGCGCCTGCCTGGCCGACGTTGTAGTCGAGGAACTGGTTGTGCGACAGGCCACTGGTGTTGGGGGCGACGATGTCGATCACCGGTATGCCATGGGCATCGTTGATCAGCGGGGTGCCGCCCGGTCCGGGGGCCGGTTGCAGGCCGCCCTGGGCGAACAGCAGTGGAGAGGTCGCCATCAGCGTCAGGAAGATGCTCCAGCGCAAGGCATCGGGGTAGATCGCGATAGGGGGCTTGTTGTCGTTCACGGGATTATCGCTCTTGTTGTGGGTGAATCAGATCGTCAGGGTCCACTCGAGTACCCAGAAACCAGGCTCCAGGCTGTGGCGGCGCAGGTCGCTGGCGCTCAACGCGCGCTGGTAGTCCAGGCGCAGACGGCTGCCCGCAGTGCCCAGGGTCATGCCCAGGCTGGCGCCGGCCAGGCGTTGGGAGCTGCTGCCGTAGTCGAAGCGCGTCCAGCCGACGTCCAGGCCCAGGTGCGGGCGAACCTCCATCGGCAGGGCGAGGGGCAGGGCATGGCTCAGGGTGTTGCGCCATACCGCGCCGCTGGCGCCGGCGACGCTGTATTGGCGAAAGCCGCGCACCGCGAGGTCGTCGGTCAGCGCCAGTTGTTCGATGGCTGGCAGGCGGTCGGGGCTGTACTGCAGGTTCAATTCGCTCTGCCAGCGCCAAGGCCCCTGGCGCAGGTACAGGAGGTTGGCGCGGTATTTACGAAAAGCCGGTTCGGCGCTCTTGCGCCCCAGGGGGCTGCGGTCGGCGCCGAACCAGTCGACGCCCTGGGCGACCCCCAGATAGGCATTCCACAGGCCACCCTCCAGCCAGAACAGGTTGATGCCGGCTTCCACGCTCGTCAGGGTCGGGCTCTGCTGGGCGATCCTGAGCGGGCCGAAGCTGTTGTCGATGCGCTTGTGGTCCAGGCGCAGGCTGGCGTTGAGCATGCCCTGCCCGTTGCGCCACAGCATGCGGTCCAGGCTCAGGCCTTGCAGGCGGCTGCTGCCGTGGCTGCGCAGGCGGCTACCGGGCACTGGGGCGCGGTACTGCAACTGGCTGGCGTTCAGGGCGAAGGTCCAGGGACCATAGGGGATGCTGTAGTAGAGGCTGGCGCCCTGGCTGTGCCCGGGGGCGTCGAACACCGTGGACAGCAGCGACAGGCGCAGGTCGTCGTTCAGCCCCAGCGGGCTGTCCAGGCCAAGGCCCAGGTTCAGACGGTAGCGACCGGTGAGCGCGCTGCCGCGGTTGTCCAGGCGGCTGTCCACATGCCAGCGTGCACCGATCCGGCGCGGTTCGATCTTGATCCGGGTACCGCCTGGCAGCTCACCGGGCGCCAGGTCGGCGCCCAGGTCGTAGGCACGCAGGCGGTTCAGCTGGTCGAGCCCCTGTTCCAGGTCAGGCAGGTGCAGCGGCTGGCCGAGCATGCCGGGGAAGGCGCCGGCCAGGGACAGCGGCAGCGCGCTATCGAGCTCGATGCTCTCGACGAAGCCTTCGACGATGATGATATCGAGCGGCTCATCGGCCTTGGGGCGGCGCGCCAGGTAGGGGCGACTTGCCGGATAACCTGCGTGTACGTAGGCTTCGGTGATGGCCAGCAGCAGGCCGTTGATGTCGCTGGCGCTCATGCACGGGCGCAGCAATGGCCGCAGGGTCTGTTCGAGGGCCGGGTTGCCGAGGCGTTGGTTGCCGCCCAGACGCAGCCCGCTGACTGGCCAGCAGCGGCTGTCGGCGCTTGTCGGCGCTGCGCCAGGCGCCTGGGTTTGCGGGGCCGGGCGGCGCTTCCACTGGTCCAGCCGCTGTTGCTGCTGCAGCTGCTGGAGTTCGCGTTGCTGGTCGCGCATCTGCTCGCTGGCCGGGTCGGCAGCGAAGGCTGTCGAGCAGCTCGACAGCGTCAGCCATGCGCAGAGGGTCAAGCGGCAGATAGCAGTGAACGGTGTGCTCGCCATGGCAGAATTCCGCAAGGGTCGTACGTTTCAAGTACTCGTTTGCGTGGATTCTAAGAATGTGAGCAGTCGTTTGGATGCGGTCCGTTGCCTGCATGAGTATCAGGCAAATTACCTTTTCGAGTCGGGATATTCCGAGACTTTGCTTTGAATGTAGGACCCTGAGTTTTGTACGAAAAGTACGGTCATCCTGCCGCTCCCTCAACGCGAACCCAGGTTGGTCCGCGCCCTGCCTTCAAACGGGAAGGGAAACATGCACTCAGGGACGGATCTCGATCATGGTGCCGTCCTTGACCATGCTCCACACCTCGCGCATGTCGTCGTTGCGCATGGCGATGCAGCCTTCGGTCCAGTCCAGGGTGTGGAAGTACCACTCCGGGTATTCCTCGTTGATCGGGGTGCCGTGGATCATGATCATGCTGCCGGCGCTGACCCCCTCGCGGCGGGCCTTGGCGGCATCGCTGATGTTCGGGTAGGAGATGTGCATGGCCAGGTTGTAGCGGTCGCTGACCTTGCGCCAGTCGAGCCAGTAGAAACCTTCGGGGGTGCGCTTGTCGCCTTCGCGCTCCTTGGCACCCTTGGGCTGCTTGCCCAGCGAGATGCGGTAGGTCTTGAAGGGTTCGCCGCGGCTGATCAGTTGCAGGCGGCGCTCGGACTTGAGCACCAGCACCTTGTCGATCTGCGGGCGGCTGCTGTTCTGCGCCGCGCTGGCCTGCGGCTGTGCACCCTGCGCAGGCGTTGCGGGCAGGGGCTTGCGAATGATGGTCTCGGTGAACGCCGCCTGGGACACCGATGCAGCGCACAAGCAGAAGAGGGCAAGCAACCAGCGCATGAAACGTATCCTGAAGTAGCTAGGTGGACGACGAAACGTTCATCGGCGGCAGGTATTCATGGCCTATGGGGTACTGCTGCCCGATGCGGTCGCGATAATAGCATTCTAGTGTCCGCGTGACGGTGCGGAAAGCCAGTTCGTGCCAGGGTATTTCATGTTCCTCGAACAAGCGCACTTCCAGGCTCTCGACACCGATGTCGAAGTCCAGGTCGGCCAGTTCGGCGCGAAAGAACACGTGCACCTGGTTGATGTGCGGCAGGTCGAACAGCTGGTAGAGGGTAGTCTGGCCGACGCGGGCGCAGGCTTCCTCGACCGTCTCGCGGCGGGCGGCCTGCTCGAGGGTCTCGCCGTTTTCCATGAAGCCTGCCGGCAGCGTCCAGAAGCCGCGGCGTGGTTCGATGGCGCGGCGGCACAGCAGCACCTGGCTGCCCCACACTGGCAGGATACCGGCGACGATATTGGGGTTCTGGTAATGGATGGTCTGGCAGGAAGGGCAGACGTACCGCAGGCGGCTGTCGCCCTCGGGGATCTGCTGAATGACCGGTTGGCCGCACGCGCTGCAGAATTTCATGCTTTTATTCCTGTGTGAGCCGCTATCTTGGCGCGGTCGCGGTGGTCGCTGCAAGCCGTCGGGGCTTGGGTGCCTCGCGGCTTTGGTGCATCATGCAGGGCAGGCCTTGGAATCGAGAGTGCGCAATGCTGGACGAGCTTCTTCGCCGAATGAGCAACCATACCCCCGCGTCACTGGAGGGGGATCGTCGTTTCCCCGAAGCGGCGGTGCTGCTGCCCATCACCCGTAGCGAAGAGCCCGAACTGGTCCTGACCCTGCGCGCCAAGGGGCTTTCCACCCATGGTGGCGAAGTGGCCTTCCCCGGTGGGCGCCGCGATCCGGAAGACCCGGACCTGGTGTTCACGGCGCTGCGCGAGGCCGAGGAAGAGATCGGCCTGCCGCCTGGCCTGGTCGAGGTGGTTGGTCCGCTCAGCCCACTGATTTCACTGCATGGCCTGAAGGTGACGCCGTTCGTCGGGCTGATTCCGGACTACGTCGAATACCGCGCCAACGATGCCGAGATCGCTGCGGTGTTCACTGTCCCCCTGGCGTTCTTTCGCCAGGACCCACGCGACCATACCCACCGCATCGACTACCAGGGCCGCAGCTGGTACGTCCCCAGCTATCGCTATGGCGACTACAAGATCTGGGGGCTGTCGGCGATCATGATCGTCGAGCTGGTCAACGTGCTGTTCGATGCCGGCATCAGCCTGCATCATCCGCCAGAGCGCTTCATCCAGAACTGAGCGGGGCTCACCCCGCCGACCGCGTCCAACCGTGAGGAACGAGACATGAAATACCGCCTGGGCGACCTGCGGGTCGAGACCCATCCCACCAGCTGGGCTGCCCCCACTGCCACACTGATCGGCAAGGTGCGCCTGCAGGCCCGGGCCAGTGTGTGGTTCGGTGCGGTGCTGCGCGGCGACAACGAGCTGATCGACATCGGCGAGGACAGCAATGTCCAGGATGGTACGGTGATGCACACCGACATGGGCTCGCCGCTGACCCTGGGCAAGGGCGTCACCATCGGCCACAACGCCATGCTGCATGGCTGCAGCGTCGGCGACTACAGCCTGGTGGGCATCAATGCGGTGATCCTCAATGGTGCGCGGATCGGCAGGCACTGCATCATCGGCGCCAACGCACTGATCCCGGAAGGCAAGGAAATTCCCGACGGTTCGCTGGTGATGGGCTCGCCGGGCAAGGTGGTGCGCGAGCTGACCGAGCAGCAGAGACGCATGCTCGAAGCCAGTGCCGCGCATTACGTGCACAACGCCGAGCGCTATGCGCGGGAGCTGGTGGTCGATGAAGACTGACGAACGGCCGGTCGCCTCGCCGTGCGTGAACGTATGTGCGCTGGACGAGCAGGACATCTGCATCGGTTGCCAGCGTACGGTGCAGGAGATCACCCGCTGGGCGCGGATGGACAACGACGAGCGCCGCAGGGTGCTTGCGCTCTGTCATGAGCGGGCCGTGGCGGCGGGGTTGGTGATCGGCTAGTTCGTTTTCCGGGTTGGCCTTTTCGCGGGTAAACCCGCTCCCAGAGGGGTCACCACTGTTCTTGAAAGCGGTGGCGAGCTCAGTGGGAGCGGGTTTACCCGCGAAGCGGTCAGCGCTAATCTGTCAGGCTTTGCCCATCGAATACCCGGATCATGTTCTACCTCATCGCCTACATCAGCAGCGTGGTGCTCATCAACTACGCCTTCTCCAGTGCCCCGCACCTGGACATCATCTGGTCTGCCTGGGGCGGGCTGGTGTTCATCCTGCGCGACATGGTGCAGACCCGCTACGGGCACGGTGCGCTGATCGCCATGCTGGCGGCGCTGGTGTTGTCCTACGCCACCTCGGAACCTGCCATCGCCCTGGCCAGCGCCACCGCGTTCTTCGTCTCCGAACTGATCGACTGGCTGGTCTTCAGCGTCACCCGCAGGCCCCTGCGTGACCGCCTGTGGCTGAGCTCGGCGTTGAGCATTCCGGTCGATACCTTCATCTTCTTCGGCATGATCGGCGCGCTGACGCCTGCGGTGATCGGCACGGCAATGGCCTCGAAGTTCGCCGGGGTGACGGCGGTCTGGCTGATCATGGCATGGCGGGCACGCCGGGCGCTGGCGGTGGGTTGATCGGCGCGCGATTGATGTAGAATACCGGTCCTTTTTCAGCGGGCAGCACCAGCCGGCGCGCCCCGGACGCCTTCGAGGACCTGAAATGACCCGTATCGGAACCCCATTGTCGCCGACCGCGACCCGCGTACTGTTGTGTGGCTGCGGCGAGCTGGGCAAGGAAGTGGTGATCGAGCTGCAGCGCCTGGGCGTCGAGGTGATCGCCGTGGACCGCTACGCCAATGCCCCCGCCATGCAGGTCGCACACCGCAGCCATGTGATCAACATGCTCGACGGCGTGGCCCTGCGCGCGGTGATCGAAGCCGAAAAACCGCACTACATCGTGCCGGAAATCGAAGCCATCGCCACCGCCACCCTGGTAGAGCTGGAAAACGAAGGCTTCAACGTGGTGCCGACGGCCCGCGCCACCCAGCTGACCATGAACCGCGAAGGCATCCGTCGCCTGGCGGCCGAGGAGCTGGAGCTGCCGACCTCGCCCTACCACTTCGCCGACACCTATGAAGACTTCGCCAAGGGCGTGGCCGATGTGGGCTACCCATGCGTGGTCAAGCCGGTCATGAGTTCGTCGGGCAAGGGCCAGAGCCTGTTGCGCAGTGACGCCGACCTGCAGAAAGCCTGGGACTACGCCCAGGAGGGCGGTCGTGCGGGCAAGGGGCGGGTGATCGTCGAAGGCTTCATCGATTTCGAGTACGAAATCACCCTGCTGACCGTACGTCATGTCGGCGGTACCACCTTCCTCGCGCCGGTTGGCCATCGTCAGGAGAAGGGCGACTATCAAGAGTCCTGGCAGCCCCAGGCCATGAGCCCGAAAGCGCTGGCCGAGTCGCAGCGTGTCGCTCAGGCGGTCACCGATGCGCTGGGCGGTCGCGGGCTGTTCGGTGTCGAGCTGTTCGTCAAGGGCGACCAGGTCTGGTTCAGCGAAGTCTCGCCACGCCCGCACGACACCGGCCTGGTGACCTTGATTTCCCAGGACCTGTCGCAGTTCGCCCTGCATGCCCGTGCCATTCTTGGCCTGCCGATCCCGGTGGTACGCCAGTTCGGGCCGTCGGCCTCGGCGGTGATCCTGCCTGAAGGCCAGTCGCAGCAGACCAGCTTCGCCAACCTCGGTGCCGCGCTGAGCGAGCCGGACACGGCCATTCGCCTGTTCGGCAAGCCGGAAATCAACGGCACCCGGCGCATGGGCGTGTGCCTGGCGCGTGACGAGTCGGTCGAGGCGGCGCGGGCCAAGGCGACCCGTGCTTCGCAGGCGGTGAAGGTCGAGTTCTGATCTGAAATCGCAAGGGGCTGCCGTGCAGCCCCCTCGAGCCCCCCGTGAGAGCGCCGAACCGCCGCTCTCACGGGATCGCGTGATGCTCAGAGCTCGGTGTGGCGGGTTTCCTTGAGGCACAGCACGGCAATCAGGCTGATCACCGCAGCCACCGACACATACCCTCCCACCCAGCTCAATCCCCCCATGCTCACCAGTTGCTGGGCGAAGAACGGTGCCGCCGAGGCGCCGACGATGCCGCCCAGGTTGTAGGCCGCCGAGGCCCCGGTGTAGCGCACATGGGTCGGGAACAGCTCGGGCAGCAATGCGCCCATCGGTGCGAAGGTGACGCCCATCAGGAACAGCTCGATCGCCAGGAACAGCGCAACGCCGGCGGTGGAGCCCGAGGTCAGCAGCGGCTCCATGGTGAAGCCCGAGGCAATTGCCAGCAGGCCGCCGACGATCAGCACCGGTTTGCGCCCGTAGCGGTCACTCAGCCAGGCCGAAAGCGGCGTGGCCAGGGCCATGAACACCACGGCGAAACACAGCAGGCCGAGGAAGGTCTCGCGGCTGTAGCCCAGCGTCGATACCCCATAGCTGAGCGAGAACACCGTGGAGATGTAGAACAGCGCATAGCACACCACCATCGCTGCGGCGCCCAGCAGGGTAGGCAGCCAGTACTTGGCGAACAGGTCGACCACCGGCATCTTCACCCGCTCCTGGCGGGCCACGGCCTTGGCGAAGACCGGGCTTTCCTCGAGCTTCAGGCGCACGTACAGGCCGACCAGCACCAGTGCGGCGCTGAGCAGGAACGGAATGCGCCAGCCCCACTCACGGAACTGCTCGTCGCTGAGGACCAGGGCCAGGGTCAGGAACAGGCCGTTGGCGGCCAGGAAGCCGATCGACGGGCCAAGCTGCGGGAACATGCCGAACCAGGCACGCTTGCCCGGTGGCGCGTTCTCGGTGGCCAGCAACGCGGCGCCGCCCCATTCGCCGCCCAGGCCGAGCCCTTGGCCAAAGCGCAGCACGCAGAGGATGACCGGCGCCCAGACACCGATGCTGTCATACCCGGGTAGCACTCCGATCAGCGTGGTCGAGACGCCCATCAGCAGCAGCGAGGCAACCAGGGTCGACTTGCGCCCGATGCGGTCGCCGAAGTGGCCGAACAGGGCCGAACCCAGTGGCCGGGCAAGAAACGCGATGCCGAAGGTGAGAAACGCCGCGAGCATCTGTGCGGTGCCCGAGCCGGACGGGAAGAACACCGGGCCGATCACCAGCGCAGCGGCGGTGGCGTAGACGTAGAAATCGTAGAACTCGATGGCGGTGCCGATGAAGCTGGCGGTGGCGACCCGGGCGGGCGAATTGACCGGGGTCGCCGAGGCAGGTTCGGCGTAGGTGCTGCTGGTTGTCATGCGTAGGTCCCTGAACAGTCGTTCGCGTGGCCGCATAGGCAGGCCGCCGCGTATTGTTGTGGTTCGCCAGGTTGACGAAGGCCCATGCGATGGCAGGGTGCAGGCACTGTTCGGGATACGACGCAGGGCCGCAGGTTCGTCGATGGCGGACTGGCCGCAGGGCGCCGGGTGCGGGTAGCAGGCGCGACGGCAGGGCTGGGTAAGCGTGGCCCGAGTATAGCTATCGGGTCACGGTCCAGACCAGTACCTTGCTGGCGCAATTGTCCTCGGTTTCGAGGATTTCCAGGCGGTAGCGGCCGATCTTCAGGCACACCGCGCTTTCCGGAATGCTTTCCAGCGCCTCGGTGACCAGGCCGTTGAGGGTCTTCGGCCCGCCGTCGCACGGCAGATGCCAGCCGAGGCTGCGGTTGAGCTCGCGCAGCGAGGCGGTGCCTTCGATGACGAAGCGCCCGTCGGGCTGGGGATGGATGTGCGGGTTGTCCAGGCTTTGCTCGTCCTCGAACTCGCCGACGATCTCTTCGAGGATGTCTTCCAGAGTGACGATGCCCAGCACTTCGCCGTACTCGTCGACCACCACGCCCATGCGCCGCTGCTGCTTGTGGAAATTCAGCAGTTGCGTTTGCAGCGCAGTGCTCTCCGGGACGAAATAGGGTTCGTAGCAGGCGGCCTGGAGTTTCTCCAGGGTCAGCTCGGCGCGCGGCAGCAGGTGGCTGATGAGCTTGGTGTTGAGGATCGCTTCGACCTGGTTGATATCGTTGTGATAGACCGGCAGGCGGGTGTGCCGGCTGACGATCAACTGTTCGACGATGTGTTCGATCGGGTCGTCGAGGTTGATGCCGTCGACCTCGTTGCGCGGCACCAGGATGTCGTTGACGGTGACTTTGTCCAGCGCCTGCAGGCCTTCGATCAGGCCTTGGCGCGGCGCCTCGTGGGGCGCCTCGTCATCGACCGCGTCCTGGTCCTGCGGGTGCAGGGCCACGGCGCTGGGTTGCACACGGAACGGGCGCAGGATCAGCCTGGACACGCCATCGAGCAGGCAGGCCAGTGGCTGCAGGGCCGCGAGCGGCAACTTCAGCAGGCTCGCGCCGAGGCTGACGAAGGCTTGTGGGTTGCGTCGCGCCAGACGCCGCGGCAGGTATTCGGCCAGTACCAGCAGTACCAACGCAGCCCCCAGCCCGGCCAGCCAGAAACCATGCTCGCCGCTGTAGCGCTGGCCGAGCAGGCAGGCCAGGCCCAGCACCAGCAACTTGCCCAGGCTGGCACAGAGCACCAGGGCCTGGGCGGGCAGGGCAGGGTGGTCGGGTTCGCCGGGGCGTGGGTGACCGTTGAGCTGCTGGCGGGCGGCGTCGACGGCGCTGAACAGCGCCGACCACAGCAGGGCCAGTGCCAGGGTGCCGAGCAGCGGGGCGTACGGCAGAGTGTCCATGGCCGACCGTCAGATGTGCAGGATGAATTCGCGGACCAGCTTGCTGCCGAAATAGGCCAGCATCAGCAGGCAGAAGCCGGCCAGGGTCCAGCGGATCGCCTTGTGCCCGCGCCAGCCGAGGCGGTTGCGCCCCCACAGCAGCACGCTGAACACGATCCAGGCCAGGCACGACAGCGAGGTCTTGTGCACCAGGTGCTGGGCGAACAGGTTCTCGAGGAACAGCCAGCCGGAAATCAGCGACAGCGAGAGGAAGATCCAGCCGGCCCAGAGAAAACCGAACAGCAGGCTTTCCATGGTTTGCAGTGGCGGGAAGTTGCGGATCAGCCCGGACGGATGCTTGTGCTTGAGCTGATGGTCCTGCAACAGCAGCAGCAGCGCCTGGACCACGGCGATGGTGAACAGGCCGTAGGCGAGGATCGACAGCAGGATGTGTGCAAGGATGCCGGGCTGTTCGTTGATCAGCGGCGCCGTACCGGCCGGGGCGAACTGCGCCAGCAGGGCCGTCACCGCACCGAGCGGGAACAGCAGCACCAGCAGGTTCTCCACCGGAATGCTCAGGCAGGCCAGCAGGGTCAGGGCGATCACGGCGGTGGCGATCAGGCTTGCGGCGCTGAAGAAGTCGAGGCTCAGGCCCAGCGGGGTGAGCAGCTGGAAGAACAGCGCGCCGGTCTGGGCGATCACGGCAATCACGCCCAGCAGGCCGAGCAGGCGTTTGTCGACCTTGGTGCCCTGGGCCAGGCGCGAGCCCTGGTAGGCTGTCGCGGCTATATAAAGGATGGCCGCGATCAGGTTGGGGATGAGGCTGGGTGAGGAGAGCATAGGTCCTGGTAGGCGAGCCCTTGGAAGGAGGGGAGTTTGGCATAGAACGCGTCTGCCTAGGAAGACTGCAGGTCACCGCACCCACCACTCGGCACCCAGGTGTGCGCCAACGCCGCTCTCCGTTATAATGCCCGGCTTGCTGTGCCCCGTGCGTGTCGACATCCGCCGGAGCGCCTGAACAACCTCGGCTTACTGGGCCTGAAAGGATCACCATGTTCGAAAACCTGACCGACCGCCTGTCACAGACGTTGCGCCATGTCACCGGCAAGGCCAAGCTGACCGAAGAGAACATCAAGGACACGTTGCGCGAAGTGCGCATGGCCCTGCTCGAGGCCGACGTCGCCCTGCCGGTGGTCAAGGACTTCGTCAACAGCATCAAGGAGCGCGCGGTCGGCACCGAGGTGTCGCGCAGCCTGACGCCGGGCCAGGCGTTCGTGAAGATCGTCCAGGCCGAGCTGGAAAGCCTGATGGGCGCGGCCAACGAAGACCTCGCGCTCAATGCCGCGCCGCCTGCCGTGGTGCTGATGGCCGGCCTGCAGGGTGCGGGCAAGACCACCACTGCCGGCAAGCTGGCGCGCTTCCTCAAGGAGCGCAAGAAGAAGAGCGTCATGGTGGTGTCCGCAGACGTCTACCGTCCGGCGGCGATCAAGCAGCTCGAAACCCTGGCCAACGACATCGGCGTGACCTTCTTCCCGTCCGACATCAGCCAGAAGCCGGTCGATATCGCCGAAGCCGCGATCCGCGAAGCCAGGATCAAGTTCATCGACGTGGTCATCCTCGACACCGCCGGCCGTCTGCACATCGACGCCGACATGATGGACGAGATCAAGGCCCTGCATGCGGCAGTCAAGCCGGTCGAGACACTGTTCGTGGTCGACGCCATGACCGGCCAGGATGCCGCCAACACCGCCAAGGCCTTCGGTGAAGCGCTGCCGCTGACCGGCGTGGTGCTGACCAAGGTCGACGGTGATGCCCGTGGCGGTGCCGCGCTGTCGGTGCGCGCCATCACCGGCAAGCCGATCAAGTTCATCGGCATGGGCGAGAAGACCGAGGCCCTGGAGCCCTTCCACCCTGACCGTATCGCCTCGCGCATCCTCGGCATGGGCGACGTGCTCAGCCTGATCGAGCAGGCCGAGCAGAACATCGACAAGGCCAAGGCCGACAAGCTGGCCAAGAAGCTGAAGAAGGGCAAGGGCTTCGACCTCGAAGACTTCCGCGACCAGCTGCAGCAGATGAAGAGCATGGGCGGCCTGGGCGGCCTGATGGACAAGCTGCCCAGCATCGGCGGGGTCAACCTGTCGCAGATGGGCAATGCCCAGGGCGCGGCCGAGAAGCAGTTCAAGCAGATGGAGGCGATCATCAACTCCATGACCCCGGCCGAGCGTCGCGACCCCGACCTGATCAGCGGTTCGCGCAAGCGTCGCATCGCCTTGGGTTCCGGCACCCAGGTGCAGGATATCGGGCGCTTGATCAAGCAGCACAAGCAGATGCAGAAGATGATGAAGAAATTCTCCGCCAAGGGCGGCATGGCCAAGATGATGCGTGGCCTGGGCGGGATGCTGCCGGGTGGCGGCATGCCGAAGATGTAACCGAATCCGCCGGGTCGCCGCGACTGCGCAGCGCCCCGGCCGACCCCGCCATTGGCGGGATAAAACGCCGCAAAACAGCGGCTGAAGCGGCAGGTCTGGATTGCATTGCATGGCGGTTGTGAAAAAGCCATTTGCAAATGTCGGTGTATTCCCCGAGAATATGCGGCCTTTTGGGCACCCGTGTGCCTATCTGGCATTCAGATTTGCAGCACTGACTGCAGTACCGACTATAGGAACGATGTTCACATGGTAACCATTCGTCTGGCCCGTGGCGGCTCGAAAAAGCGCCCTTTCTACCACCTGACCGTGACCAACTCGCGTAACGCCCGTGACGGCCGTTTCGTTGAGCGCGTTGGCTTCTTCAACCCGATCGCATCGGGCGCCGAAGTCAAGCTGTCGGTCAACCAGGAACGCGTCACCTACTGGCTGAGCCAGGGCGCGCAGCCGTCTGAGCGTGTTGCTCAGCTGCTGAAGGACGCTGCCAAGGCTGCTGCCTGAGCAATATGAACGCGACGCCAGAAAAGGCTGACGACCTCATCGTCGTTGGCAAGATTTTTTCGGTTCACGGCGTTCGCGGCGAGGTGAAGGTGTATTCCTTTACCGATCCGATTGAAAACCTGTTGGATTATCCGCGCTGGACGCTTCGGCACGAAGGCAAGGTAAAGCAGGTCGAGCTGGTCAGCGGTCGTGGCTCCCAAAAGGGCCTGGTCGTCAAATTGAAAGGCCTCGACGATCGTGATGAAGCCCGGCTTCTGAGCGGTTACGAAATCTGCATTGCGCGGAGCCTTTTGCCCAACCTGGCAGCCGACGAGTACTACTGGTACCAGTTGGAAGGCCTGAAGGTCATCAATCAGGACGAACAGCTGTTCGGCACGATCGATCACCTGTTGGAGACCGGCGCGAACGATGTAATGGTGGTCAAGCCTTGCACAGGCAGCCTGGATGATCGCGAGCGTCTGTTGCCCTATACGGAGCAATGCGTGCTGGCAGTCGACCTGCAGGCCGGTGTGATGCGAGTCGAATGGGACGCGGACTTCTAGACGATGGGTAACCTTCGCGTAGACGTCATCACGTTGTTCCCCGAGATGTTCTCGGCCATCACGGAGTACGGCATTACCAGCCGTGCGGTGAAACAGGGGTTGCTGCAAGTGACCTGCTGGAACCCGCGGGACTACACCACTGATCGCCACCATACCGTGGATGATCGGCCGTTTGGCGGTGGTCCGGGCATGGTGATGAAAATCAAGCCTCTGGAAGACGCCCTGGTCAACGCCAGGCAGGTCGCCGGAGCAACGGCAAAGGTGATCTACCTTTCGCCACAAGGCCGCAAGCTGACCCAGCAGGCGGTCAAAGGCCTGGCCGAACAGGAATCGTTGATCCTGATCGCCGGTCGTTATGAAGGCATCGACGAGCGCTTTATCGAGGCTCATGTCGATGAGGAGTGGTCGATTGGTGACTATGTGCTTTCCGGTGGCGAGCTGCCGGCCATGGTACTGATCGATGCGGTTACGCGGCTGCTGCCCGGAGCTTTAGGGCATGTGGACTCGGCGGAGGAAGATTCCTTCACCGACGGTCTGCTCGATTGCCCGCACTACACCCGACCCGAGGTGTATGCGGATCAGCGTGTACCCGACGTGTTGCTAAGTGGCAACCATGCACATATCCGGCGTTGGCGGATGAAGCAGTCCCTTGGTAGGACCTTCGAACGACGCGCCGATCTTCTGGAAAGTCGCTCGCTTTCTGGAGAAGAGAAGAAGCTGCTCGAGGAATACCTCCGCGAGCGGGACGATAGTTAACGTATCGATGGTGGATCAAGTTATCCATCTTAGGAGCACAGCATGACCAACAAGATCATCCAGCAGCTCGAAGCAGAGCAGATGAGCAAGGAAATCCCGACCTTCGCACCAGGCGACACCGTTGTCGTCCAGGTTAAAGTGAAGGAAGGTGATCGTTCCCGTCT
Organism: Pseudomonas sp. FA117; assembly: GCF_057370475.1. Taxonomy (NCBI): domain Bacteria; kingdom Pseudomonadati; phylum Pseudomonadota; class Gammaproteobacteria; order Pseudomonadales; family Pseudomonadaceae; genus Pseudomonas; species Pseudomonas sp. FA117. The sequence goes on along the minus strand of NZ_CM170675.1, from coordinate 4,614,423 downwards.
GCAGGCGTTCGAAGGCGTCGTCATCGCCAAGCGCAACCGCGGTCTGAACAGCGCCTTCACCGTGCGCAAGATCTCCAGCGGCGTTGGCGTCGAGCGTACCTTCCAGACCTACAGCCCGCAGATCGACAGCCTGGCCGTGAAACGTCGTGGTGACGTGCGTAAAGCCAAGCTGTACTACCTGCGCGACCTGTCCGGCAAAGCCGCTCGCATCAAGGAAAAACTGTCCTGAGTGCAGTTTGACCGGTGGCCTCGGCCACCATGCGAAAGAAAAAGCAGCCTTCGGGCTGCTTTTTTGCATTCTGTGGTATTGGTATCGCCTGCTTCGCGGGCCAGCCCGCTACCCACCCTCTGCGATGTGAGTACTTCCATGAACACCCCGAGAGACCAGGAAATCCAGCGCCGTACCGAGCTGTCGATCACCCGCGTGACCAAGGCCGTGTTTCCCAACACCACCAACCACCACAACACCCTGTTCGGTGGCACCGCGCTGGCCTGGATGGACGAGGTGTCGTTCATTGCCGCCACCCGCTTCTGCCGCCTGCCGCTGGTGACGGTGTCTACCGACCGCATCGATTTCAAGCATCCGATCCCGGCGGGTTCGATCGTCGAGCTGGTCGGCAGCGTGATCAAGGTCGGCACCACCAGCTTGCAGGTGCAGGTCGACGTGTTCGTCGAGAACATGTACCTGGACGGGCGCGAGCGGGCGATCCACGGCGTGTTCAGCTTTGTTGCCATCGACGAGGACAAGCGGCCGGTGCCGGTACTTCCCCAGGCGTGATGCCTGCACGGCATTCGGTGTCGCAGCATGGGCCTGGCGTCGCGCGCGAGCCTTTCGCGACACAAGGCCCCTGCAAGGCTGATTGCACACGACAACCTGCAAGCGGCTATGAAACACTAGACGCACGTTCAACACCCAGTAGCCTCCGAATGCCCGCCCTGGACCACCCCCTGATCGACCAGTTCCTCGATGCCCTCTGGCTGGAAAAAGGCCTGTCCGACAACACCCGTGCTTCCTACCGCAGCGACCTGGCCCTGTTCAACGGCTGGCTGCAGGAGCAGGGTGTCGCATTGCCCGATGCCGGCCGCGAGTCGATCCTCGATCACCTGGCCTGGCGCCTCGACCAGGGTTACAAGCCGCGTTCGACTGCACGCTTTCTCTCCGGTGTGCGTGGCTTCTATCGGTATCTGCTGCGCGAGAAGCTGATCGGTGTCGACCCCACCCTGCAGGTCGATATGCCGCAACTGGGTCGGCCTTTGCCCAAATCCTTGTCGGAGGCGGATGTCGAATCCCTGCTCAAGGCGCCGGACCTGGCCGAAGCCATCGGCCAACGCGACCGCGCGATGCTCGAGGTCCTCTATGCCTGCGGCTTGCGGGTCACCGAGCTGGTGAGCCTGACCCTGGACCAGGTCAACCTGCGCCAGGGCGTGCTGCGGGTGATGGGCAAGGGCAGCAAGGAACGTCTGGTGCCGATGGGCGAGGAGGCGGTGCTGTGGATCGAGCGCTACCTGCGCGACGGTCGCGCCGAGCTGCTCAACGGTCGCCCCAGCGATGTGCTGTTCCCCAGCCTGCGCGGTGAGGAAATGACCCGCCAGACCTTCTGGCACCGCATCAAGCATCATGCCCGGGTGGCCGGGATCGACAAGCCGCTGTCGCCGCATACCTTGCGTCATGCCTTCGCCACCCATCTGCTCAACCACGGTGCCGACCTGCGCGTGGTGCAGATGCTGCTGGGGCACAGCGACCTTTCCACCACCCAGATCTACACCCACGTCGCCAAGGCGCGCCTGCAGCAGCTGCATGCCCAGCACCATCCGCGTGGATGAATGATTTTCATGTTCTGCCCGGCGGCCATCAGACAGTGATTTCGCCCCGGCCTGATGTGGTAGGCTTGGGCGGTTTGCACCAGGGACCGCCCGGTCGCCGCGATTTTTCCGCAGGCGACGTCCTCCGGTCCCCGTCCGCCTTCAGGAGTACCCCATGCGCGTGACCCAGATTTTCGCCGCCGCCGCCCTGGCGTTGGCCAGCACCTTTGCCGTTGCCGCCGCCACCGACGTGAGCGCCGGCGCCGAGCAGGCGATTCGCAACACCCTCAAGACGCTCGAGCTGGAAGTACCGATCGAGAGCGTCGCCAGCAGCCCGGTCGGCGGCCTGTACGAAGTCAAGCTGCAAGGCGGTCGTGTGCTCTACGCCAGTGCCGACGGCCAGTTCGTCATGCAGGGCTACCTGTACCAGATCCAGGACGGCAAGCCGGTCAACCTCACCGAGAAGACCGAGCGCCAGGGCATCGCCAAACTGATCAACGGCATCCCGGCGACGGAGATGGTGGTCTACCCGGCCAAGGGCGAGACCAAGTCGCACATCACCGTGTTCACCGACACCACCTGTCCGTATTGCCACAAGCTGCACGCCGAGGTCCCCGAGCTGAACAAGCGCGGTATCGAAGTGCGTTATGTCGCCTTCCCGCGCCAGGGCCTGGGTTCGCCGGGTGACGAGCAGCTGCAGGCCGTCTGGTGCTCCAGCGACCGCCGCGCGGCGATGGACAAGATGGTCGATGGCAAGGAAATCAAGGCAGCCAAGTGCGCCAATCCGGTCAGCAAGCAGTTCCAGCTCGGCCAGTCGATCGGCGTCAACGGCACGCCGGCGATCGTGCTCGAAAGCGGCCAGGTGATCCCGGGCTACCAGCCGGCACCGCAAGTGGCCAAGCTGGCCCTCGCCGGCCAGGCGCAAGCCGCCAAGTAATTCATTCAGTACGCCGTCGTCATGGGGTGACGGCATGTTTCACGGTCGGCGCAGGTGCCGGCCGTTCAATGGGGAGTTCACAGTGAAACCGGTCAAAGTAGGCATCTGTGGGTTGGGGACCGTCGGTGGCGGTACCTTCAATGTACTTCAGCGCAACGCCGAGGAGATTGCCCGCCGTGCCGGGCGCGGTATTGAAGTGGCCCAGATTGCCATGCGCTCGCAGAACCCGAACTGCCAGATTACCGGTACCCCCATTACCGCTGATGTGTTCGACGTTGCGACCAACCCTGAAATCGACATCGTCATCGAGCTGATCGGCGGCTACACCATTGCCCGCGACCTGGTGCTCAAGGCCATCGACAACGGCAAGCACGTGGTCACCGCCAACAAGGCGCTGATTGCCGTGCATGGCAACGAGATCTTCGCCAAGGCCCGCGAGAAGGGCGTGATCGTCGCCTTCGAGGCCGCGGTTGCAGGCGGCATCCCGGTGATCAAGGCCATCCGCGAAGGCCTGTCGGCCAACCGCATCAACTGGCTGGCCGGGATCATCAACGGCACCGGCAACTTCATCCTCACCGAGATGCGCGAAAAGGGCCGTGCCTTCCCTGACGTGCTGGCCGAAGCCCAGGCGCTGGGCTATGCCGAAGCCGACCCGACCTTCGACGTCGAGGGTATCGATGCTGCGCACAAGCTGACCATCCTGGCCTCCATCGCCTTCGGCATTCCGCTGCAGTTCGACAAGGCCTACACCGAGGGCATCACCCGCCTGACCACCGCCGACGTCAACTACGCCGAAGCCCTGGGTTACCGCATCAAGCACCTGGGTGTGGCTCGTCGTACCGCCGATGGCATCGAGCTGCGCGTCCACCCGACGCTGATTCCGAGCGACCGCCTGATCGCCAACGTCAACGGCGTGATGAACGCGGTGATGGTCAATGGCGACGCTGCCGGTTCCACCCTGTACTACGGCGCCGGTGCCGGCATGGAGCCAACCGCTTCCTCGGTGGTCGCCGACCTGGTCGACGTGGTGCGTGCCATGACCTCCGACCCGGAGAACCGCGTTCCCCACCTGGCCTTCCAGCCGGATTCGCTGTCGGCGCACCCGATCCTGCCGATCGAGGCATGCGAAAGCGCCTACTACCTGCGTATCCAGGCCAAGGACCATCCGGGCGTGCTGGCCCAGGTCGCCAGTATCCTGTCCGAGCGCGGCATCAACATAGAGTCGATCATGCAGAAGGAAGCCGAGGAGCAGGATGGCCTGGTGCCGATGATCCTGCTGACCCATGGCGTGGTCGAGCAGCGTATCAACGATGCCATCGTCGCCCTGGAAGCCTTGCAGGATGTGATCGGCAACGTCGTGCGCATCCGCGTCGAACAGCTCAATTAATTCAGCGGCGGGTCGCCCCGGCGGCCCGCGCCCAGAACCGAAGGTTTGCACAATGCGCTATATCAGTACCCGCGGCCAGGCTCCGGCCCTGAATTTCGAAGACGTCCTGCTGGCGGGCCTTGCCAGCGACGGCGGCCTGTACGTGCCGGAAAACCTGCCACGCTTCACCCAGGAAGAGATCGCCTCCTGGGCGGGCCTGCCGTACCACGAGCTGGCGTTCCGGGTGATGCGCCCGTTCGTCACCGGCAGCATCGCCGATGCCGACTTCAAGAAGATCCTCGAGGAAACCTACGGCGCCTTTGCCCACGCTGCCGTGGCTCCGCTGCGTCAGCTCCACGGCAACGAGTGGGTGATGGAGCTGTTCCACGGTCCGACGCTGGCGTTCAAGGACTTCGCCCTGCAACTGCTCGGCCGCCTGCTCGACCATGTACTGGTCAAGCGCGGCGAGCGCGTGGTGATCGTCGGTGCCACCAGTGGTGATACCGGCTCTGCCGCCATCGAAGGTTGCCGTCGTTGCGACAACGTCGATATCTTCATCCTGCACCCGCACCAGCGCGTGTCGGAAGTGCAGCGCCGGCAGATGACCACCATCCTTGGTGAGAACATCCACAACATCGCCATCGAAGGCAACTTCGACGACTGCCAGGAAATGGTCAAGGCCAGCTTTGCCGACCAGTCCTTCCTCAAGGGCACGCGCCTGGTGGCGGTCAACTCGATCAACTGGGCGCGGATCATGGCCCAGATCGTCTACTACTTCCACGCCGCGCTGCAGCTCGGTGGCCCTGCGCGTTCGGTCGCCTTCTCGGTACCGACCGGCAACTTCGGCGACATCTTCGCCGGTTACCTGGCCCGCAACATGGGCCTGCCGATCAGCCAGCTGGTGGTGGCAACCAACCGCAACGACATCCTGCACCGCTTCATGAGCGGCAACCAGTACGTCAAGGATGCCCTGCACCCGACGCTGTCGCCGTCGATGGACATCATGGTCTCGTCGAACTTCGAGCGCCTGCTGTTCGACCTGCACGGTCGCAACGGCGCGGCAATTGCCGAGCTGATGGCCAACTTCAAGCAAGGCGGTGGCTTCAGCGTCGAGCAGGACCGTTGGACCGAAGCGCGCAAGCTGTTCGATTCCATGGCCGTCAGCGATGAGCAGACCTGCGAGACCATCGCCGAGGTGTTCGCCGCCACGGGCGAGGTGCTCGACCCGCACACTGCGATTGGTGTGAAAGCTGCCCGCGAATGCCGTCGCAGCCTGGACACGCCGATGGTGGTGCTGGGCACGGCGCACCCGGTCAAGTTCCCTGAAGCTGTCGAGAAGGCTGGTGTCGGCAAGGCGCTGGAGCTGCCGGCCCACCTGAGCGACCTGTTCAGCCGAGAAGAGCGCTGCACCGTCCTGGCCAATGACCTGAAGGCGGTCCAGGCTTTCGTCAGCCAGCACGGCAACCGCGGCAAACCGCTCTAAGACGCGCAATCTGCGCAGAACAAACGGGGCAAGGCAGGAAACTGCCTTGCCCCGTTTGCCGCTGTAATCTCGGGAGTACCTGGTGTGCAGAAATATCCTGCGCACTTTCAGGTTTTTCCTATTCCTGTCTTCGAGCCGCCTTCCTAGAGTGAGCGCCCTGTCCATCAGGGTTTTCAGCCCTCGGGAGTAGCCCCATGCATCGGCTCAACATCCTTATCGTCCAGGCTCGACCGTCCCACCAGATCATCCTGCACCAGGCGTGCAATGCGCTGGGTGCGTTCAACGTGCGGATTGCCGCTGACCTGCCTGGGGCAAGGGTGTGCCTGGCCCAGTCCTCGGCGCCGGACCTGCTGGTGATCGATCACGGCATGCCGACCTTGAGCGCCCAGGCCCTGTTGCGGCGCATGGCGAGAACGGGCCGTACGCCCGCCTTGCTGTTCGTCGGGCAACCTGCCAGCCGGGGTCCCGACCTGGCTGTCGAGGCGCGGCGCCAGGGGCTGTGGGTGCTGGCGCAATTGCCCTGGCCGCTGTCGGCAGCCAGTCTGCATGGGGCGCTGCAGCGTCTGTGCCGCAGGACCGGCGTCCGTTCGGGGGCGCGTATCGAAACTGTCATGTTGCCCACGCATGCTCGTTGAGGCAGGTACGCTCGGGCGAACTTTCCCTCGTGCCTGGCGGTCAGTTCCGATAGGTCCCAGACAAAGCGAGTACGCCGGATGGAAAGAATCTGCACCCTGCTCAATGATGCCCTGTCCCCCTATCAGGCCCGGCTTGGCGATGTGGACGACAGCGGTAACCGTCAGTTGGTCCTGATCGATCTGCGTGGCAACGAAGTGCTGCAACGCTCCGTAAGCATGCGTCAATTGCAGGAGCAAAGCCTGTTGATCGACCTGGTGGATGGTCTGCACCGCGACCTGCAGATTGTCGAAGGGCGGTTGCAGCCTTGCGTGATCGCAGCCTTGCAACAGCCACGGCAATCCCCGGGAACCTTTGCCTGACGGGGTCGTCAGACACAGTAGGGGCACCCGAACGCTGCTTTGCTCCGGTAGCGGTCGAGTGTCGCCCAAGGCCCGAAACCGGGCTTTCGATTGGCCCCGGACGTTTTCCCCAGCGTCCGGGGTTTCTTTTTTTCGGGTTGAGATATAGGACCGAATGAGCCGCGCGGTGCCTCGGATCAGCGCGGTTCCATGTGCGCGATCATCAACTGCACGCTTTCGTTGCCGCGGAACTCGTTGACATCGAGCTTGTAGGCCAGCTCGACCCAGCGCACCGTCGGGTTGGGCCAGATCTCCCGGTCGATGCCGAAGGCGATGCCATCGAGCCTGACCGAGCCGCACTCGCTCTTGAGCACCACTTTCAGGTGCCGTTCACCGACCACCCGCTGCTCGACCAGCTGGAACACCCCGTGGAACAGCGGCTCCGGAAAGTGCTGCCCCCAAGGCCCGGCGTTGCGCAGGGCGCGGGCGAGGTCGAGGTGGAACTCCTCCACCGCCAGGGTGCCGTCCGACAGCAGGCGACCGGTGAGGTCGTCCTCGCACAACTGACGCCGTACCTCTTCGTCGAACGCCTGGGCGAAGGCCGGAAAGTTCGATTCAGGCAGCGACAGGCCAGCGGCCATGGCATGGCCGCCGAACTTGCTGATCAGTTGCGGGTGACGGGCAGCGACCGCATCCAGGGCATCGCGAATGTGAAAGCCGGGGACCGAACGCGCCGAGCCCTTGAGCATCCCCTCGCCGGCATCGGCGAAAGCGATGGTCGGCCGGTGGTAGCGCTCCTTCAGGCGTGAGGCAAGAATGCCGATCACCCCTTGGTGCCAGTCGGCGTCGAACAGGCACAGGCCATAGGGCATGGACTCGACCGGCAGGTCCTTGAGCTGGGCCAGGGCTTCGCGCTGCATCCCCTGCTCGATGGACTTGCGGTCCTGGTTCAGCCCGTCCAGTTGCCCGGCCATGTCCAGTGCAAGGGTTGCGTCTTCGCACAGCAGGCATTCGATGCCCAGGCTCATGTCGTCCAGGCGCCCGGCGGCATTGAGCCGTGGCCCGAGGATGAAGCCCAGGTCGGTGGAGGTGATGCGGCGGTGATCGCGACGCGCCACTTCGAGAATCGCCTTGAGCCCCGGGCGGGCGCGGCCGGCGCGGATGCGCTCGAGCCCCTGGTGCACGAGGATGCGGTTGTTGGCATCCAGCGGCACCACGTCGGCGACGCTGCCCAGGGCCACCAGGTCGAGCAGCTCGCCGATGTTCGGCTGCGCTTGCGTTTCATAGCGACCGAGGCTGCGCAGGCGCGCGCGCAGGGCCATCAGCACGTAGAAGATCACCCCGACGCCGGCCAGGGACTTGCTGGGGAAGCTGCAGCCGGGCTGGTTCGGGTTGACGATGGCGTCGGCATCGGGCAACTGCTGGCCCGGCAGGTGGTGGTCGGTGACCAGCACCTTGAGCCCGGCGGCCTTGGCTGCGGCCACGCCTTCGACACTGGAGATGCCGTTGTCGACCGTGATCAGCAACTGGGGGTGGCGCTGCAACGCCACCTCGACGATTTCCGGGGTCAGGCCGTAGCCATACTCGAAGCGGTTGGGCACCAGGTAATCGACATGGGCTGCGCCCAGCAGGCGCAAGCCGAGCACGCCGACCGTGCTGGCCGTGGCGCCATCGGCGTCGAAATCGCCAACGATCAGGATGCGCAGGCGTTGGTCCAAGGCCTCGACCAGCAGGTCGACGGCGGCTTCGATGCCCTTGAGTTGCTGGTAGGGCAGCAGCCGCGCCAGGCTCTTGTCCAGTTCGGCTTCGCTCTGCACGCCACGGGCGGCGTACAGGCGCGTGAGCAGCGGTGGCAGTTGGCCAAGGAATGGCAGGTTCGATGGCAGGGGGCGGGGTTCGATGCGCATGGGGCCTTCGGCAATCAGAATCGGTTCAGGTCAGCCGCGCTCGCCGAGCAGCCACTGCAGTTGGACTTCGTGCTGGCCACGATCATCGGTAACGAACACCGTGCCTTCGCTGATCATCACGTCCCACTTGATGGTGCGCGGCATATCGCTGGCCAGCACCTCCAGCACTTCCTGCGGCACGGCAGCGATGCTCAGGTTCTTCAGGCCCTTGACCGCACCGACCACTTTGTTCTCCCACACGCGCAGGCTGCCGTAGGCCAGCAGGCTGGTGCGCTCGGTGCGGCGCGAGCACCAGGTGAGGCGGTCGGCGTCCGGCTGGCCGACCTCGATCCAGTGCAGGATGCGGTCATCCAGGCTTTTTTCCCACAGGGCTGCTTCGTCGACATCCGACAGGCCGCGGCCGAACGATAGGTTCTCGTTGTACCAGAGGGCGTAGGCGAGCAGGCGGACGGCCATGCGTTCTTCGGTTTCCGACGGGTGACGGGCGATGGTCTGACGCACGTTCTCGTAAACGCCGCGGTCTAGGTCGGTCAGATTCAGTTCGAACTTGTAGGTGGTGGAAGGCTGGGCCATGGGGCAGGGCTTCTTTGGAGAAAGTCGCAGAGTCTAACCGATCCGGGTTTGTTGAGGGGCAGCTTGCTCGGCCGTTGTGCGTCCGGGCACAAGCGCAGGCTTGCGACAGTACCTGCCGGTGACCAGCTGTGTTAAAACCAAGCCTTCCTCGAGCTGCCACGGACCCGCCATGCCCACCCCCGACAAACCCCTCGCCGGCCTGAAGGTCATCGAACTCGGTACCCTGATCGCCGGCCCCTTCGCATCGCGCATCTGCGCCGAGTTCGGCGCCGAGGTGATCAAGGTCGAGTCGCCCGACGGCGGCGACCCGCTGCGCAAGTGGCGCAAGCTGTACGAAGGGACGTCGCTGTGGTGGTTCGTCCAGGCGCGCAACAAACGCTCGCTCACCCTCAACCTCAAGCACCCCGAAGGGCGCGAGATCCTCAAGCGGCTGCTGGCCGAGGCCGACATCCTGATCGAGAACTTCCGCCCTGGCGTGCTGGAAAAGCTCGGTCTTGGCTGGGACGTGCTGCATGCCCTGAACCCGCGCCTGGTGATGGTGCGGCTGTCGGGCTTCGGCCAGACCGGGCCGATGAAGGACCAGCCGGGCTTCGGTGCGGTCGGCGAGTCGATGGGCGGCCTGCGCTACATCACCGGTTTCGAGGACCGCCCGCCAGTGCGTACCGGCATTTCCATCGGTGATTCCATCGCTGCCCTGTGGGGCGTGATCGGTGCGCTGATGGCCTTGCGGCACCGTGAGGTCAATGGTGGGGAAGGGCAGGTGGTGGATGTGGCACTGTACGAAGCGATCTTCGCCATGATGGAAAGCATGGTGCCGGAATTCGATGTGTTCGGTTTCATTCGCGAACGCACCGGCAACATCATGCCAGGCATCACGCCATCGTCGATCCACACCAGTGCCGATGGCCGGCATGTGCAGATCGGCGCCAACGGCGATGCGATCTTCAAGCGCTTCATGCAGGCCATCGGCCGCAACGACCTGGCAGAGGATGCCAGCCTCGCCAGCAACGACGGCCGTGACCTGCGCCGCGACGAGCTCTATGGCGTGATCGATCGCTGGGTCAACGGCCTGCCGCTGGAGCAGGTGATGCAGGTGTTGAACGACGCCGGGGTGCCGGCCAGCCGCATCTATTCGGCCGAAGACATGTTCAGCGATCCGCAGTTCCTGGCCCGCGAGATGTTCGTTCAGGCCCGCCTGCCGGACGGCAAACCCTTCAAGATGCCAGGTATCGTGCCCAAGCTGTCGCAGACGCCCGGCAGCACCGAATGGGTCGGGCCGGCGCTCGGCGAGCACACCGCCGATCTGCTTTCCGGGCTGGGCTACGGGGCTGCCGATATCGCACGTCTGCGCGAGCAGGGGGCCGTCTGATTCCGAGGCTTTCACCCTTGCTGCGCCTGCTGCTGTCCTGCGTCGTGCTGTTGTCGCTGCAGCCGGCGCAGGCTCGCGAGCGCCTGACCTGGCTGGTGCGCGACCTGCCGCCGTTCACTATTTTCGAGGGTGAGCAGAAGGGGCAGGGCGTGGTCGACCTGATGCTCCCGCTGTTGATCGAACACATGCCCGAGTACGACCACAGCATCGTGCGGGTCAACCGGGCGCGCGGCCTGCAGATGCTGCAGGACGGCACCTTCAGCTGCGACCCCACCCTGTTGTGGACTGCGCAGCGCGCGAAGTTCGTGCATTTTTCCCAGCCATCGCTGGCCATTCTCAGCGGCGGGGTGGTCGTGCGCAAAACCGATCAGGCACTGCTCGGCGATGCAGCGGACGGCGCGCCGGTCGACCTGAAACAGCTGCTCGCGGCACCGCGGCTCAAGCTTGGCATCGTCGCCGAGCGCAGCTATGGCGTCGTCGTCGATGAAATTCTCAGCCAGTTGCCGGATGCGGTGCTGAGCCGGCACTACGGCAATGACGCCACGGCCAACCTGCTGCAGATGCAACAGCTGGGGCGCCTGCAACTGGTACTCGGCTATTGGCCGGAGATGCGCTACCTGATCCAGCAGCAGGGCGGTTCGCCGGACGATTACGCCTTCCACCCCATCGAGGGTGTCAGCCGCTACCAGGAACTGCATGTGGGGTGTGCCGATACGCCGCTGGGGCGCGAGGCCATCGCGCATATCGATCAGCTTCTGCCCCGGCTGCGTCGGGACGTACTGTCCGGGTTGTACGCGAAGTGGCTCGATCCTGATCTGCGCCTGGAGTACCTGGAGCAGGCCGCGCGCAGGGTCGAGACACCGTCTGCGGCGACTGCCGGGCAGCCTTGATCCGCAGATTGACTGGAAAAGGCTGCGATCGGCGGGAACCTCACCGGGGGGCAATCTGGTCTAGTCTCTGAGAACACCGGTACCGGGCCACGGCCGCACACGAGTGTCCGGGCCGGATCGCCATTGGAGTCCTTGGGAGGTCCCCTCATGAGCCTGCTGCTTGAGCCGTATACCCTGCGTCAGCTGACCCTGCCCAACCGCATCGCCGTTTCGCCGATGTGCCAGTATTCGAGCGTCGATGGCCTGGCCAACGACTGGCACCTGGTGCACCTGGGCAGCCGCGCTGTCGGGGGTGCCGGGCTGGTGATCACCGAAGCCGTCGCGGTAACCGCCGACGGCCGGATCACTGCCGAAGACCTGGGGCTGTGGAACGACGAACAGATCGCCCCGCTGCAACGCATCACCCGCTTCATCACTGCCCAGGGCGCCATCCCCGGCATCCAGCTGGCGCATGCCGGACGCAAGGCAAGTACCCATCGCCCCTGGCTCGGCAAGCATGGCAGCGTCAAGGTCGAGGAGGGGGGCTGGCAGCCGGTGGGGCCTTCGAAGATCGCCTTCGACCCGCAGCACACGGTACCGCGCGAACTGAGTCACGATGAGATCCAGGACATCGTCCGGTCTTTCGTCCAGGCCGCCGAGCGTGCCAAGACTGCAGGCTTCAAGGTCGTCGAAATCCATGCTGCCCACGGCTACCTGCTGCACCAGTTCCTTTCGCCGCTGAGCAACCAGCGCCGTGACGACTATGGCAGCTGCTTCGAGAACCGCATTCGCCTGACGCTGCAGGTGACCGAGGCGGTGCGTGAGGTCTGGCCGAAAGAGTTGCCGCTGTTCGTGCGGGTCTCGGCCACCGACTGGGTCGAGGATGGCTGGAACCCCGACGAGACGGTAGAGCTGGCGCGTCGGCTGAGGGCGCTTGGGGTCGATCTGATCGACGTGTCGTCAGGTGGCACTTCGGTCAACGCCGAGATCCCCACCGGCCCCGGCTACCAGACCCGCTTTGCCGAGCGCGTGCGCAAGGAGTCGGAAATTGCCACCGGCACCGTGGGCATGATCACCGAACCGGCCCAGGCCGAGCACATCCTGCGTACCGGTCAGGCCGACCTGATCTTCCTCGCCCGCGAGCTGCTGCGCGACCCCTACTGGCCATTGCATGCCGACGATGACCTGGGGGGCAACAAGGCGACCTGGCCGGCGCAGTACCAGCGCGCGACACATCGGGCCAATCCGATTCATGAGTCGGACTTGCGCGATTAGCACGTCGTGCCGCTGGTACCGGTGGCTTGGCTCAGGATGTCGCTGACCCACTGGTTGATGCTTTTGTGCGCCAGCTCCGCCTTGGCGGCAACGCTGGCGTGCAAGCCTGGTTCCAGGCGCAGGCTGAGTTTGCCCGAGTAGGTTTTTTGAAGGGCACGTCCCAGGCGCGTCCCCCGGGCAACATCTCGAAGCACATGCATTAAGCGTGAATTCAGGCTACGGGCCTAATCTTGAGCTTTCCTATCGCTGAGGAGTCAGCCAGATGAACACCCGCGGTCTGCTCGATCAATTGCTCAAGTCCGGCCAGTCGTTGCTGCAGAATCAGCAGGGCAAGGGCGGGGCGGGCAAGGTGCCCGGCCTGGGCGACCTGCTCGGTGGGGGCAAGGGCGCAGGCCTTGGCGGTCTGCTTTCCGGCGCTGGTGGCGGCGCCCTGGCGGCCGGGGCCATGGGCCTGTTGCTGGGCAGCAAGAAGGCGCGCAAGTACGGCGGCAAGGCGCTCACCTATGGTGGCCTGGCCGCGCTTGGTGTGCTCGCCTACAAGGCCTATGGCAACTGGCAGGCGCGCCAGGGCCAGACTACGGTACAAGAGCCGCAGACCCTCGACCGCCTGCCGCCGGCCCAGGCCGAGCAGCACAGCCAGGCCGTGCTCAAGGCGCTGGTGGCCGCGGCGAAGTCCGACGGCCATATCGATGCGCGCGAGCGCGAGCTGATCGAGGGCGAGTTCGTGCGCCTGGACAGCGATCGCGAACTGCATGCCTGGCTTCACGCCGAGTTGAACAAGCCGCTCGACCCTGCCGAAGTGGCACGCGCCGCACAAACGCCGGAAATGTCTGCCGAGATGTACCTGGCCAGCGTGATGATGGTCGACCAGGAGCACTTCATGGAGCGCGCCTACCTCGACGAACTGGCCCGTCAGTTGCGCCTGGACCCTGCCTTGCGCGAGGAACTCGAACGCCAGGTGAGGGAGGCGCAGGCGCAGTGAGGTGGCTATTGGCCATTTAATCGGCAGGGATGCCTGAATACTCCGCAATTCAACCGATAAAGCGCCAGGCGCCTAGGCTATACTTCGACGATTTTCCCGCTCGTGAAGAATTCCTGAGGGCTGATTGTGAAGAACTGGACCTTGCGCCAACGGATCCTGGCAAGTTTTGCCGTGATCATCGCCATCATGCTGTTGATGATCGTGGCTGCCTATTCCCGCCTGGTGGCTATCGAGGCGAGCGAACAGGCCGTCGGCACCGACAGCATTCCCGGGGTCTACTACAGCTCGATGATCCGCAGTGCCTGGGTCGACAGCTATGTCGCCAGCCAGCAACTGGTCGGGCTGTCCAATCACCGTGAGCTGACCAGCGCCGACATCGAGCTGTTCAAGGGCTTCAACGATCGGCTCAAGGAGCAGATGGCCAACTACCGGGGCACCATCCAGGACCCTCAGGACCAGGCTTCCTTCGACACCTTCGTGCGCCTGGAAGACGACTACCACAAAGCGGTGGAGCAGGTCCTGGCCGCGTATCGCGACAAGCGCTATGCCGAGGCCGAGCGCTTGATCGCCGAGTCGCTGACACCGGCCTGGACCGCCGGGCGCAAGCACCTGAACACGGTCATCGACCGCAATACCGAGTCGGCCAACGCCGCCACCCGCGAGATCGTCAGTGCCGTGGCCACCGCCAAGGGCAGCATGATCGTCTCGCTGATCCTGGCAATCATTGCCGCCGGCATCTGCGGCCTGCTGCTGATGCGTGCCATCAGCGCGCCCATGCAGCGCATCGTGCACGCCCTCGACAAGCTGCGCTCTGGCGACCTCAGTGCACGCCTGAACCTGGACCGCAAGGACGAGTTCGGTGCCATCGAGAACGGGTTCAACGAAATGGGCGAGGCCCTGGCGAACCTGGTGTCCCAGGCCCAGCGCTCGTCGGTGCAGGTAACCACCTCGGTCACCGAGATTGCCGCCACCTCCAAGCAGCAGCAGGCCACCGCCACCGAAACCGCTGCCACCACCACCGAGATTGGCGCCACTTCGCGTGAAATCGCCGCCACCTCGCGTGATCTGGTCCGTACCATGACCGAAGTCACCAGCGCCGCCGACCAGGCTTCGAGCCTCGCCGGTTCCGGCCAGCAGGGGCTGGCGCGCATGGAAGAAACCATGCACCAGGTGATGGGCGCGGCCGACCTGGTCAACGCCAAGCTGGGCATCCTCAACGAGAAGGCCAGCAACATCAACCAGGTGGTGGTGACCATCGTCAAGGTCGCCGACCAGACCAACCTGCTGTCGCTCAACGCCGCGATCGAGGCGGAGAAGGCCGGAGAATACGGCCGCGGGTTCGCCGTGGTCGCCACTGAGGTGCGCCGCCTGGCCGACCAGACGGCGGTGGCCACCTACGACATCGAGCAGATGGTGCGCGAGATCCAGTCTGCGGTGTCGGCCGGGGTCATGGGCATGGACAAGTTCTCCGAGGAAGTGCGCCGCGGCATGTTCGAGGTGCAGCAGGTGGGCGAGCAGCTCAGCCAGATCATCCACCAGGTGCAGGCGCTGGCACCGCGGGTGTTGATGGTCAACGAAGGCATGCAGGCCCAGGCCACCGGTGCCGAGCAGATCAACCAGGCCCTGGCGCAGCTCAGTGATGCCAGCACGCAGACGGTCGAATCCTTGCGCCAGGCCAGCTTCGCCATCGACGAACTGAGCCAGGTGGCCGCCGGACTGCGTGGCGGTGTGTCGCGCTTCAAAGTCTGACGCCGATGAACGACCTGCAACCGCATCACCCACGTCAGGCCGAGGCCCAGGGCGTGTTGTACCTGCTGTTTCGTATTGGCGAGCAGCGCTTTGCCCTGGATGTGCACGAGGTCATCGAGGTGCTGCCGCTGCGCCCGCTCAAGCCGATTGCCCGGGCGCCTGCCTGGGTGGCCGGGATCCTCGGGCATCGCGGCGAGCTGGTGCCGGTCATCGACCTGTCGGCGCTGAGCTTCGACGAGCCTGCAGCCCAGCGCACCAGCACGCGCCTGGTGCTGGTGCAGTACCACGGCGACCCGAAGCGCCCCGGCCTGCAGTTGGGCCTGGTGCTCGAGCAGGCGACCAATACCCTGCGCTGCCTGCCCGATGAATTCCAGCCCTATGGCCTGGACAACGTCGAAGCACCTTATCTGGGGCCTGTGCGCCAGGATGCCCATGGGCTGCTGCAGCGCATCGTGGTCGATGACCTGCTGAGCGAGGATGTACGCCAGTTGCTGTTCCCCGAAGAGCCCGCGCAGGTGGCGGGATGATCGAGCAGCGCTTCTTCCGCTTCCTGCAGGAGCGCATCGGCCTGGATGTGGAGTCGGTGGGCGCGCCGATGGTCGAGCGCGCGCTGCGCCAGCGCTGCACGGTGGTCTCGGCACGCGACCTGGACGACTACTGGCTGCGTCTGCAGCAGTCGCCCGGCGAGCAGCAAGCGCTGATCGAGGCGGTGATCGTTCCAGAAACCTGGTTCTTCCGCTATCCCGAGTCGTTCACGGCGCTGGTCGGGCTGGCGCACAAGCGCCTGGCCGCATTGGCCGGAGCGCGGCCACTGCGTATCCTCAGCCTGCCGTGCTCGACCGGCGAGGAGCCGTATTCGATTGCCATGGCGCTGCTCGATGCCGGGCTTAACCCATCGACCTTCCACATCGATGCAGTGGACATCAGCCCCAGCTCTCTCGCCCGGGCAGAGCGCGCGGTGTACGGGCGCAATTCGTTCCGTGGCAGTGAGCTGGCTTTCCGCGAGCGGCATTTCGAGGGCGCTGAAGACAACTACCATCTGCACGAGCGGGTGCGCCGGCAGGTCAGCCTGCAGGCGGGCAACGTGCTGGATCCCGCCCTGCGCAGCCGCATGGGGCTCTACGACTTCGTGTTCTGCCGCAACCTGCTGATCTATTTCGACGTGCCGACCCAGCAACGGGTGTTCGAGGTGCTCAAGCAATTGGTCCGCGACGATGGCGTTCTGTTCATCGGCCCGGCCGAGGGCAGCCTGCTGGCGCGCCTGGGCATGCGGCCGATCGGTATCGCGCAGTCGTTCGCCTATGTGCGCCAGAACGAGCCGGGCGTGCCGCCGTTGACCGTGGCGCCGCCACCGCGGCCTGCAGTGCTGCCGATGCCGCCGCCTCGCCCTGTTGCCGTGCCAGCACCGAGCGTTGTCCGCCCCGTCCGTCCCATTGCCAGGCCGGTCGTGGCGTCTGCCCCCGGCGAGAACGAAAGCGAACTGCTGGCGACCATCGCACGCCAGGCCAACAGCGGTGCCAGCGAACAGGCCCGGGCCAGTTGCGAGCGTTATCTGCGCCTGTTCGAACCCAAGGCGCAGGTCTATTACTGGTTGGGCCTGCTCAGCGACACCCAGGGCGATGCCGGCGAGGCCCTCAAGCATTACCGCAAGGCGCTGTACCTGGAGCCGCAGCATGCAGAAGCGCTGCTGCACCTGGCTTCGCTGCTGGCGTCCCAGGGCGATGTCGCGGGCGCCCGGCGCCTGCAGGAGCGAGCGGCGCGGCTGGGCAGGGAGTCTGAACGATGAGCGATGCCTACTCGATGGACTTGATCACCCAGGCCGATGATGCCATCGACGATTGCTGGAACCGCATCGGTGTCCATGGTGACAAGCAATGCCCGCTGCTGGAGCGGCATGTGCATTGCCGCAACTGTGAAGTCTACGCCGCGGCGGCCACCCGCCTGCTGGACCGCTACACCCTGCTGCAGGGCGAGCATGTCGAGGCCGCGCCGGTGCAGCAGGACAACGCCGGGCGCTCCATGCTGCTGTTCCGGCTCGGCGAGGAGTGGCTGGCCCTGGCCACCGCCTGCCTGGCCGAAATTGCGCCGCTGCAGGCTGCGCACTCCTTGCCCCATCAGCGTTCGCGGGTGTTGCAGGGGGTAGCCAACGTGCGCGGTGCGCTGGTGCCGTGCCTGTCGTTCGCCGATCTGCTTGGCATGGAGCAGGTTCCGGCACAGGAGCGCACGGGCCGGGTGATGCCGCGCATGCTCATCCTCGCCGCCGAAGGCGGACCTGTGGTGCTGCCGGTGGACGAGGTCGATGGCATTCATCGCCTGGACCCGGCGCGCCTGGAAGGTGAGGGCGATGTGGCCCACTTCACCCTGGCGGTGTTGCAGTGGCGTGGCCGCAGCGTACGGGTGCTCGATGACCAGCACCTGCTGTCTGTCGTGAAACGGAGCCTGTCATGACCCCGGAGCAAATGCGCGATGCATCGCTGCTCGAGCTGTTCAGCCTCGAGGCCGAGGCCCAGACCCAGGTGCTCAGCGCCGGTCTGCTGGCCCTGGAGCGCAACCCGGCGCAGGCCGACCAGCTCGAAGCCTGCATGCGCGCCGCCCACTCGCTGAAGGGGGCGGCGCGGATCGTCGGCATCGACGCGGGGGTCAGCGTTGCCCATGTGATGGAAGATTGCCTGGTCGCAGCCCAGGAGCGCCGCCTACTGTTGCGCCCCGAGCATATCGACGCGTTGCTGCAGGGCACCGATCTGCTGATGCGCATCGCGACCCCTGGCGACAGCCAGGGCGAGGCGGCGGTGCCGGCCTTCCTGGTACAGATGGCGGCGCTGCTCGACCCCTCGGCAGCGGTCGTGGCGAGCCCGACTACAGCGGTGCTGCCTGCGCCGCCTGAATTGCCCGAGGTCTTGGCAGCGCCGCTGGAGCTGGAAGCCGAGGCCGAACCTGCTCCCGTCGCCAAGGCCACCAGGCGCAGTGGCGAGGGCGGCGAGCGCGTGTTGCGCGTCACCGCCGACCGGCTGAACAGCCTGCTCGACCTGTCGAGCAAATCCCTGGTCGAAACCCAGCGGCTCAAGCCCTACCTGGCCACCCTGCAGCGCCTCAAGCGCATGCATGGCCAGGGTATGCGTGCTCTCGACGGGCTCCGGAGCCAGCTCGAGGGCAGCGGCCAGAGCACCGAGGTGCTCGATGCGCTGGCCCAGACCCAACGCCTGCTTGCCGAAACCCAGCAGATCCTTCAGCAGCAGGCCGCCGATCTCGACGAGTTCGGCTGGCAGGCCAGCCAGCGTGCACAGTTGCTGTACGACACCGCGCTGGCGTGCCGGATGCGCCCGTTCGCCGATGTCCTGACCGGACAGAGCCGCATGGTGCGCGACCTCGGCCGTTCACTTGGCAAGCAGGTACGGCTGTTGATCGAGGGCGAGAAGACCCAGGTCGATCGCGACGTACTGGAGAAACTCGAAGCACCGCTCACGCACTTGCTGCGCAATGCCGTCGATCACGGCATCGAATCGCCTGAGCGACGCCTGCTGGCAGGCAAACCCGGCGATGGCACCCTGCGCCTGCGGGCGTCGCACCAGGCCGGCCTGCTGGTGCTCGAACTGAGCGACGATGGTGCTGGCATCGACCTTGAGCGCCTGCGCCGCAGCATCGTCGAGCGGGCACTGTCGCCCGCCGAGACCGTGGCGCAGATGAGCGAGGCCGAGCTGCTCACCTTCCTGTTCCTGCCCGGCTTCAGCTTGCGCGACCAGGTTACCGAGGTGTCCGGTCGCGGTGTCGGTCTGGATGCGGTGCAGCACATGGTCCGCGAGCTGCGTGGCTCGATCGAGCTGACCCAGGTGGCGGGACAGGGCTGCTGCTTCCACCTGGAGGTACCGCTGACCCTGTCGGTGGTGCGCAGCCTGGTGGTCGAGGTCGGCGGTGAAGCCTATGCCTTCCCGCTGGCGCATATCGAGCGCACCCTCGACGTACCCGCCGAGGCCATCGTGCAGATCGAGGGGCGCCAGCACTTCTGGCACGAGGATCGCCACATCGGCCTGGTCGCCGCCAGCCAGTTGCTCAACCGCCCCGTCACCCAGGATGAAGCGGGCAGCCTGCGAGTGGTCGTCATCCGTGAGCGCGAGCAACTCTACGGCGTGGCCGTGGAGCGGCTGATCGGCGAGCGGGTGCTGGTGGTGATGCCGCTCGATCCGCGCCTGGGCAAGGTCCAGGACATCTCCTCCGGGGCCTTGCTCGACGATGGTTCGGTGGTGCTGATCATCGACGTCGAAGACCTCCTGCGCTCGGTGGACAAACTGCTCAGCACCGGGCGCCTGGAACGCATCGATCGTGGCGCCCGTGCTGGCCGTGGCGTGGTGCGCAAGCGCATCCTGGTGGTCGACGACTCGCTGACGGTACGCGAACTGCAGCGCAAGCTGCTGGGTACGCGTGGCTACGATGTGGCGGTGGCGGTCGATGGCATGGACGGCTGGAATGCCTTGCGCAGCGAGGATTTCGACTTGCTGATCACCGATATCGACATGCCACGCATGGACGGCATCGAACTGGTCACCCTGGTGCGCCGCGACAACCGCCTGCAGTCGCTGCCGGTGATGGTGGTGTCGTACAAGGACCGGGAAGAAGACCGTCGGCGTGGACTGGATGCCGGCGCCGACTATTATCTGGCCAAGGCCAGCTTCCATGACGATGCGTTGCTGGATGCCGTAGTGGAGTTGATCGGAGGAGCCCAGGGATGAGGATCGCCATCGTCAATGACATGCCCATGGCCGTCGAGGCCTTGCGCCGGGCACTGGCGTTCGAGCCGGCGCACGAGGTGATCTGGGTCGCCGGCAATGGCATCGAGGCTGTGCACAAGTGTGCCGAACAGACGCCCGACCTGATCCTCATGGACCTGATCATGCCGGTGATGGATGGCGTGGAGGCGACCCGGCAGATCATGGCCGAGACCCCGTGCGCCATCGTCATCGTGACGGTCGATCGCAAGCAGAACGTGCACCGGGTGTTCGAGGCCATGGGCCACGGAGCGCTCGATGTGGTCGACACTCCGGCACTGGGTGCGGGCGATGCTCGTGAGGCCGCAGCGCCGTTGCTGCGCAAGATCCTCAACATCGGCTGGCTGATCGGCCAGCAGCGCTCCAGTGCCGCGCGTACCGTGGCAGCACCGATACGTAGCCCGGCGCGGCGCTGCGGCCTGGTGGCCATAGGCTCCTCGGCGGGCGGGCCGGCTGCGCTGGAAGTGTTGCTCAAGGCGCTGCCGAGGGATTTTCCCGCGGCCATCGTGCTGGTCCAGCACGTCGACCAGGTGTTCGCCGCTGGCATGGCCGAATGGCTGAGCGGTGTGTCCGGGCTACCGGTACGCCTGGCCCGCGAGGGCGAGCCACCGCAGCCGGGGCAGGTACTGCTGGCCGGTACCAACCACCACATCCGGCTGTTGCAGAACGGCCAGCTGGCGTATACCGCCGAGCCGGTCAACGAAATCTACCGCCCGTCGATCGACGTGTTCTTCGAAAGTGTGGCGCGCTTCTGGCGCAGCGAGGCGGTGGGCGTGCTGCTCACCGGTATGGGGCGCGACGGCGCGCAGGGCCTGAAACTGATGCGCGAGCAGGGTTTCCTGACCATCGCCCAGGACCAGCAGAGCAGTGCAGTGTATGGCATGCCCAAGGCCGCTGCGGCAATCCAGGCAGCGGTCGAGATCCGACCGCTGGAGCGGATCGCCGGGCGACTTGTGGAAATCTTTCCGAAATGACGATATGTATTGAGTCACGCCGCCTGACCGGCAGTGACCTGGTGAATAGGGATGAATGATCTACCGATCGATGGTTTCACGACCATCAACGAGGGTGCTGCGATGGTCTTGCTGGTCGACGACCAGGCCATGATCGGCGAGGCGGTGCGTCGCGGGTTGTCCCACGAGGAGAACATCGACTTCCATTTCTGCGCCGACCCGCACCAGGCAGTGGCCCAGGCCATGCGCATCAAGCCGACGGTGATCCTCCAGGACCTGATCATGCCGGGGCTGGACGGCCTGACGCTGGTGCGCGAATACCGCAACAACCCGGCCACCCAGGACATTCCGATCATCGTCCTCTCGACCAAGGAAGACCCCCTGGTCAAGAGCGCGGCGTTCGCGGCCGGGGCCAACGACTATCTGGTCAAGCTGCCGGATACCATCGAGTTGGTGGCACGCATCCGCTATCACTCGCGCTCCTACCTCACCCTGCTGCAGCGCGACGAGGCCTACCGCGCCCTGCGCGTCAGCCAGCAGCAGTTGCTCGACACCAACCTGATGCTGCAGCGGCTGATGAACTCCGATGGCCTGACCGGGCTGTCGAACCGCCGTCATTTCGACGAGTACCTGGAACTGGAATGGCGCCGCGCCATGCGTGAGCAGCAGCAGTTGTCGTTGCTGATGATCGATGTCGACTACTTCAAGGCCTACAACGACGGCTTCGGTCACCTGGCCGGCGACGAGGCCCTGCGCCAGGTGGCCGAGGCGATCCGTGGCTCATGCTCGCGCCCCAGCGACCTGCCGGCGCGCTACGGTGGCGAGGAATTCGCCCTGGTGCTGCCCAACACCTCGCCGGGCGGCGCGCGCCTGATCGCGGAAAAGCTGCGTCAGACCGTGCTCGGCCTGAACATCCCGCACAGTGCGCCGCAGCCCGACTCGCACCTGACCGTGAGCATCGGCCTGGCGACCCAGACGCCCGTGGTGGGCAGCCACTGTCGGCAGCTGATTTCGGCGGCAGACAAGGGGCTTTACCTGGCCAAGAACAGCGGGCGCAACCAGGTTGGTATCGCATGACCGCAACGGGGCTGTTGGCCCCGCCATCTTGCAGGTCTGCGTTCAGGGCTGAACGGCCTGGTCATTCTTGCTGTAGCTGAACGGTGAGCCTGAGAGGCTGTTCAAGTTCAGCGAAACGATCGGCACCCAGATGCCGGTGACGCTCTTGAACTTTCTCTGGAAAGTCTTGGCATCGTTGAGCGAAGGGCTGTCGCCGGCCTTGAAGAAGAACGCCTCGATCGGCAGTTTCTTGCCATGGTTATCTGGCCACAGGCCGACCATCAACTCGTTCCACTGCGCGCGCATGTTTTTAGGGGGCTTGGCACGCACCTGATAGCTGACCGCAAACTGTGCAGCATTTTGTGTGCTCAGTGAGCATTGAAAGTTACGGTCGTTCACGGTCTCGGTAAATCGATACCAGTTGTCAACCGTCGTAGCATTCTTGCTGGCGCAGGTACTGAGGTCGGGATCGGCCCGGAGGGTTGATTTCAGCCCACAGCCTTTGTTGGATCGAGTACCGACTAGCGTCCCTGCGTCATAGGCGTAGATACACAGGTAATCCATGCCCTTGCCTTGCTTCAGGGCTTCGGATTGTGGAAGAAAGATGAAGCCTGCTTTTCTGTAGAAATCGCCGACATAGGAATCGACGCGGAAGTAAGAGAACGACAGGGCGCCCAGCCTTTTGGCAGACGGACTCGGATCCCAGGGGTTGAAGTTGCCGTTGTCCACCGAGCGAATGATGATGCCATTGCAGTAGTAAGCCGGCAGGTTTCCAGGACAGCTATGTTCCCTGGCGTCGTAACGGGTATTCAGGTTGTTGGCAATTGTTGTGCCGGGTTCGACACCGGATTGAGTTACGCGAACGTTGAACGGTGGGGAAATGACCAACGGGTTGTCACCGACACCCACGCTGCCCGTGATAACGGCAGTTCTTCCGATGTCCTTGATGATTTCATCTCTGGGGATGATGAATATCAGTGGTTCATTGAGTTTCTTGACGCGCTGGATCGGTGCATACCACTCGCTGCCGCCCTTCCAGCGCATGCTTACCGTATCGCCCAACTGCATGGGCTTGTAGAGAAAGCTGATGGTGACCGAGGCAGGGTTGTCGACATCCACGGTGCTCGACTTGGAGCCAGGAAAGCGTGGTCGGTAGAGTTCCGGTTGTGCCGTGACCGCGTTAGACGACTGGACTGACGATATGGCGGACGATGCGGCAGTTGATTCCGCTTGTGGTGGAGGGTGTTTGCAACCCGCCATCACTATCAATATCGACAGGCCAGCGTATAGGCCAAGCCGAGTGGAATAGTGCTTCGCTGATGCAGACATGTCGACGCCCTCCTGAGTAAAAGATGTTGCTGTAGCGACACTGCCGATGGCCGATGGGTGAGGCATCAACCGCGTCACCAACTTTTGTATGGAATGTATATTCATCTATCGCGGCAGGAGCGGGCTTGCCCAGCAAACTTCCGCAACGGGGGCAGCAAACTGCAGCACCTTTGACGTCATTTGATATTGGGTACGAGAGCACTCTGCACTCCATCGCGGGTCAGGCAGGCCCCCATGAAACGTTCCGTACAGACACTAAGTCTCTGGTTCTGTGTCCGTGACAGTCACCTCGAGGGCAAGGCTGATAATGAGAGGCGCACCGTTGATGCCTACGCTGCCCGTTAATTTTGCCTTGGGCGTCTGGTCGAGGTCTTCTTTGACAACGTGATCAGGAATGAGGAATGTCAAAGTTCCCGGTTCCGTCACGGTTTTGAGCTCGGATAAGTAATGCTGCTTGCCGAGCCAGCGCATTTTTACGGTATGCCCCTGCGCCATTTCGGGGTAGTTGAACTCGACTTTCAAGTTATCGCCCAGCTTTTTTAAATCGATCGTGTTGTCCGGAAAGTCCGGAAGTGTGGGGGCAGGAAGTTCGCTTTTGTCGTTTTCGGGGTTTTTTGCATCATTCATAGTCCAATTCCTTGCGCACCTACGCGCTCACGTCATCATGATGTGCTGGTTCGAATTGCCACTTCATTAGTGCACGTGGCCTGCGGCTTTACTACTGGCAAAAATGCTAGGTTGCAGCCTTCGCCATGATCCCGTGCTGCTTGGCCATGGCACCTGCGCTGGTGCCGGGCAAGGGTGATTTTTCGCTTGAGTGCGGCGCTCGACGGGTCTGCCGTCGCGCGGCGGACTGGGTTATACTCGCAGGCTTTTCACCGAATTCGCGCGAGTAGCCAGAGCCATGGAAATCCAACCGATCCTGAACACCATCAAGGACCTTACCGAACGCTCCCAGTCCATTCGGGGGTATCTTTGACTACGATCACAAAGCTGATCGTCTGATCGAAGTCAACCGCGAGCTGGAAGACCCCAACGTCTGGAACAAGCCCGAGTACGCCCAGGCCCTGGGCCGCGAGCGGGCGATGCTGGCGCAGGTAGTCGAGACCCTCGACAAGCTGTCCAACGGCCTGGCCGATTGCCAGGACCTGCTCGACATGGCCGTCGAGGAAAATGACGAAGGCGCCGTCGGCGACGTCGTGACCGAACTGGAAGGCCTGGAAGAAAACCTCGCCCAGCTCGAGTTCCGTCGCATGTTCAGCGGCGAGATGGACATGAACAACGCCTACCTGGACATCCAGGCCGGCTCCGGCGGTACCGAAGCCCAGGACTGGGCCAACATCCTGCTGCGCATGTACCTGCGCTGGGCCGACAAGCGCGGTTTCGACGCCACCATCATCGAGCTGTCCGAGGGTGAAGTCGCCGGCATCAAGGGCGCCACCGTGCACATCAAGGGCGAGTATGCCTTCGGCTGGCTGCGCACCGAGATCGGCGTGCACCGCCTGGTGCGCAAGAGCCCGTTCGACTCCGGCGCCCGTCGCCACACCTCGTTCTCGGCGGTATTCGTCTCGCCCGAGATCGACGACAAGGTCGAGATCGAGATCAACCCGTCGGACCTGCGCATCGACACCTACCGTTCCTCCGGTGCCGGTGGTCAGCACGTCAACACCACCGACTCGGCGGTGCGTATCACCCACGTGCCGACCAACACCGTGGTGGCCTGCCAGAACGAACGCTCCCAGCACGCCAACAAGGATACCGCCATGAAAATGCTGCGGGCCAAGTTGTACGAGCTGGAAATGCAGAAGCGCAACGCCGCCTCGCAGGCCCTGGAAGACAGCAAGTCCGACATCGGCTGGGGTCACCAGATCCGCTCCTACGTGCTCGATGACTCGCGCATCAAGGACCTGCGTACCGGTGTCGAGCGCAGCGACTGCCAGAAAGTCCTCGACGGCGACCTTGACCAGTACCTGGAAGCCAGCCTCAAGCAGGGGCTGTAAGCATCCACGCCGAGGCAGGCCCCTGAGCGGGCCTGCCCCGCGATCCCTCACCCGCGAGGGCAACGAATACCTGATGGAAACAATGACGACATGAGCGACCTCAAGACCGAATCGCAAGACCTGCAACAGGAAGAGAACACCCTGATCGCCCTGCGCAAGGAAAAACTTGCCGCCGAGCGTGCCAAGGGCAACGCCTTCCCCAACGACTTCCGTCGCGACAGCTACTGCAACGACCTGCAGAAGCAGTACGCGGACAAGACCAAGGAAGAGCTGGAAGCAGCCGCGATCCCGGTCAAGGTTGCCGGTCGCATCATGCTCAACCGTGGCTCGTTCATGGTGATCCAGGACATGACCGGGCGCATCCAGGTCTACGTCAACCGCAAGACCCTGCCCGAAGAAACCCTGGCCGCCGTCAAGACCTGGGACCTGGGCGACATCATCAGCGCCGAAGGCACCCTGGCCCGTTCGGGCAAGGGCGACCTCTACGTCGAAATGACCGACGTGCGCCTGCTGACCAAGTCGCTGCGCCCGCTGCCGGACAAGCACCACGGCCTGACCGACACCGAGCAGCGCTACCGCC
Organism: Pseudomonas sp. FA117; assembly: GCF_057370475.1. Classification (NCBI taxonomy): domain Bacteria; kingdom Pseudomonadati; phylum Pseudomonadota; class Gammaproteobacteria; order Pseudomonadales; family Pseudomonadaceae; genus Pseudomonas; species Pseudomonas sp. FA117. Next base: position 4,588,458 of record NZ_CM170675.1, on the reverse strand, counting down.
AGCGCTACGTCGACCTGATGGTCAACGAGGAAACCCGCCACACCTTCCGCGTGCGTTCGCAGGTGATCTCGCACATCCGCAAGTTCCTGATCGAGCGCGACTTCCTCGAAGTCGAGACGCCGATGCTGCAGACCATCCCAGGCGGCGCCGCGGCCAAGCCGTTCGAAACCCACCACAACGCCCTGGACATGGCCATGTTCCTGCGCATCGCGCCGGAGCTGTACCTCAAGCGCCTGGTTGTCGGTGGCTTCGAGAAAGTCTTCGAGATCAACCGCAACTTCCGTAACGAAGGCGTTTCGACCCGGCACAACCCCGAGTTCACCATGCTCGAGTTCTACCAGGCCTACGCCGACTACCGCGACAACATGGACCTCACCGAGGAACTGTTCCGCGAGCTGGCGCAGCTGGTACTGGGGACTACCGACGTGCCGTACGGCGACAAGGTGTTCCACTTCGGCGAGCCGTTCGCCCGCCTGTCGGTGTTCGATTCGATCCTCAAGTACAACCCCGAGCTGACCGCTGCCGACCTGCAGGACGTCGACAAGGCCCGTGCCATCGCAAAGAAGGCCGGCGCCAAGGTGCTGGGCCACGAGGGCCTGGGCAAGCTGCAGGTGATGATTTTCGAAGAGTTGGTCGAGCACAAGCTGGAACAGCCGCACTTCATTACCGAGTATCCGTTCGAAGTGTCGCCGCTGGCCCGTCGCAACGACGACAATCCGGCCGTGACCGACCGTTTCGAGCTGTTCATCGGTGGTCGCGAAATCGCCAACGCCTACTCCGAGCTCAACGATGCCGAAGACCAGGCCGAGCGTTTCCTGGCCCAGGTCGCCGAGAAGGATGCCGGTGACGACGAAGCCATGCACTACGATGCCGACTTCGTTCGCGCCCTGGAGTACGGCATGCCGCCTACGGCGGGTGAGGGTATCGGTATCGACCGCCTGGTGATGCTGCTGACCAACTCGCCATCGATTCGCGATGTGATCCTGTTCCCGCACATGCGCCCACAGGCCTGAGTAACATGAAAAAGCCGCCTCTCGGGGCGGCTTTTTCTTGCCTGGCTGTGTAGTGTCTGTATCGGTTACACCCTACTGACCGGCATTGTGGGAGCGGGCGTGTCCCGCGATAGTGCCGGTACAGACGATGAATATCCCCCAGACAGACCCGAGGCCCCTACCGTGACCCCCGCAAACGTCCAGCAAGGTGCCGCCGGCGTGGCCAATGCCGTTGCCGAGAGCGTGCAGTACCAAGGTCGCAAGACCAGTCGCCAGGGCAGCGAACAGCGCCGTCAGCAGATCCTCGACGCTGCCATGCGCATCGTCGTGCGCGATGGCGTGCGTGGCGTGCGCCACCGCGCGGTGGCTGCCGAGGCAGGTGTGCCGTTGTCCGCCACCACCTACTACTTCAAGGATATCGAGGACCTGCTCGCCGATACCTTTGCCCAGTACGTCGAACGCAGCGCCGCCTACATGGCCAAGCTGTGGGCCAACACCGAGGTGGTGTTGCGCCAGTTGCTGGCCCAGGGCGATGGCAGCCCGCAGTCCCGTGCACGCTTGGCCGATGAAGTGGCGCGCATGACCGCCGACTACGTGACCCGCCAACTGTACAACCGTCGCGATTTCCTCATGGCCGAGCAGGCGTTTCGCCAGGAAGCACTGCTGTGTCCGCGCCTGGCCGATCTGGTGCGGGCGCACGAGCAGATCCTGCTGCATGGCGCGCGGCAGATGCTCCAGGTGGTCGGCTCGCGCCAGCCCGAGCAGGACGCCCTGGTGTTGACGTCCATCATCGAGCAGATGGAATATCAAGGGCTGCTCAAGGAAGCCAATGCCCAGGCCGATGGCCAGATGCTCGCTATCCTTACCCGTTACCTGCACCTGGTGCTGGCTGCTGCCTGATGCGCAGCCGACCTTTTCAAGGAGAACCTGATGAACGCCTGGCGTGTGCTGTTGTTGACCGTGTCGTTCCTCCTGCTGGGCGGGTGTCTGGTGACCTTCGACGAGCCGCTGGCCAGTAACGAATCCGCGCCCAAGGCCCTGCTCGGCAACTGGAGCAGCAAGGATGCCTGGGGCCAACCGCTGAAACTGAGCATCAGCCGCGTCGGCGGCAACACCTACAAGGCCGTCGCCAGCGCCAAAGGCAAGGCGCCCCAGGAGTACAGCTTCAACGTGTCGCGCCATGGCAACCGCTGGTACCTGTCGGCGGGCGTGCCCAAGCGCCTGGGTGGCAAGTTCCTGATTGGCGGCTTCGAGGTCGTCGATGGCAGGCAACTGGTGCTCTACAACCTGGACGTCGAGCAGATCCAGCAGGCCGTGGACAAGAAGGAACTGAGCGGACGCAGCACCGAGGTGCCTGAGGATAACGGCCCGGGTGTGCTGATCGACAGCCCTGCCGAGCGGGTACTGGCTTATCTGGACGATCCCGCCAACTCGGACCTGTTCGTCGAAGTGGCGCGGTTCCAGCGGGCCGGCAAATAGCGGATACCACGACCTATGGGAGCGGGCTTGGCCCGCACACAGGCCTCTACAAGGAGTCCCCGGTGGACGAATACCAGCAAACCATCCGCGCATTGTCCGACCGTATCGTCGCGGCCCAGACCCCGATCCGAGTGCTGGACGCGGTGAAATGGGACGACGGCATTCGCCAGGGCTTTTTCAAGGCCAAGGGCAAGGAACCGCCAGCGGTAGACCGCGCCTACTACCAGAGTCGCCCGCTGTCATTCGACTCCAGTGCGGTGAAGGCCGAGTTCCAGGCCATCGAACGCGACATCATCCGCCAGCTCGGCCAGTTCAACCCGGTCGGGCAGATCATGAAGCGCATGTGCCGCGAATACCGGATGGTGGTGCGCATGCTCGAGGCGCGCGGCACCGAAGACTTCGGGCTGATCTCCCAGGAGCTGTACGGCGCCGCCTCCGACGCCTTCCATGCCGGCGACCCGACCCTGGCCGACCTGGGGCTGATGCTGTCGGACTACCTGAACAACATCGACGGTCGCGGCGACCTGAAGGACGAACCGAAGAACCTCACGGCCAAGGAGGCGGTGGAAATCCTCCAGCGCCGCCTGAACAAGGTGTTCGGCGAGGCGGAGGAAACCATCCGGGTGTTCGAGTCCGACGGCATCGTTGCCGACGCCGCCGCCGGTGCCGACTACATCAAGGTGCGCGCCGATGCCATGTTCAATAGCCGCGATGTGCGCGCGCTGGAAGTCCATGAAGGGCTGGTGCACGTGGGCACCACGCTCAACGGCCTGAACCAGCCGATCTGCACTTTCCTGGCCAAGGGCCCACCCTCGTCGACCGTCACCCAGGAAGGCCTGGCCATCCTCATGGAGGTGATCGCCTTCGCTTCCTACCCCAGCCGTCTGCGCAAGCTGACCAACCGCACCCGCGCGATCCACATGGTGGAGCAGGGCGCCGACTTCCTGCAGGTGTACGAGTTCTTCCGCGGCCAGGGCTTCGAAATGGCCGAGAGCTATGGCAATGCCAGTCGGGTGTTCCGCGGGTCGGTGCCGAACGGGCTGCCGTTCACCAAGGACTTGTCCTACCTCAAGGGCTTCATCATGGTTTACAACTACATTCAGCTGGCCGTGAGGAAGGGCAAGCTGGAGCAGATCCCGCTGCTGTTCTGCGGCAAGACCACGCTGGAAGACATGCGCACCCTGCGTCAACTGGTCGAGGAGGGGCTGGTGGAGCCACCGAAGTACCTACCCGAGCAGTTCCGCGATCTCAACGCGCTGTCGGCCTGGATGTGTTTCTCCAACTTCCTCAACCACCTGAGCCTGGATCGCATTGAAGCCGACTACGCGAACATTCTCTGAGCGCTGCCGCACGCTGCTGCTGGGGCTGGGTCTATCGTGCCTGGCCGGCTGCAGCAGCCTGCTGTTCTACCCCGAACCCGGCCAGCCGTTCACTCCCGAGCGGGCGCAGTTGCAGTACCGCGACGTCACCTTGAGTGCGCGTGATGGTACCCGCCTGCATGGCTGGTGGCTGCCGGCCAAGGCCGGTGTCGAGGTCAAGGGCACGGTGCTGCATCTGCACGGCAACGGCGGCAACCTTGCCTGGCACTTGGGCGGCAGCTACTGGCTGCCCGAGCAGGGCTACCAGGTGCTGATGATCGATTACCGTGGCTATGGCCTGTCCCAGGGTACGCCGACCTTGCCGGCGGTCTATCAGGATATCGACGCCGCTCTCGACTGGCTGGGCAAGGCGCCCGAAGTGCAGGGCAAGCCGCTGGTGCTGCTGGGCCAGAGCCTGGGCGGTGCGATGGCCATCCACTATCTGGCCGCTCATCCCGAGCAGCGCCAGCGTTTCAGCGCGCTGGTGTTCGACGGTGTGCCGGCCAGCTACCGTGAGGTCGGACGCTTCGCCCTGAGCACCTCGTGGATGACCTGGCCGCTTCAGGTGCCGCTGTCGTGGCTGGTGCCCGACGGCGACAGCGCGATCCGCTCCATCGAGCGCCTGGACAGCCCGCCCAAGCTGTTCTTCCACAGCATCGATGACCAACTGGTGCCCATGGCCAATGGCATCCGCCTCTACCAGCACGCCCCGCCACCGCGGGTGCTGCAACTGACCCGTGGCGACCATGTGCAGACTTTTGCCGACCCGACCTGGCGTCAGGTGATGCTGCGCTTCCTCGATGACCCCAGCCACTTCAATGGCCTGCGCCGCTTGGCGGAAGTGCCGAACTACCCTGACGAGAAGAACGCGCAATGAGTGAAGAACGCAACGCCATCCCGCTGATCCTGACCGGTGTCGGCAGCATCATCGTGACGGTGGGGGCCTTGTGGTACTACGGCTACCTGCATTTCGCCAAGCCCGAGGATGCCCTGCTGCTGCAGGACTACACCATGCTCAAGACGATTCCGGGCGAGGACTACCGGGTCTCGCTCGATCCGTCGCCGCAGGTGGCGCAATGCGTCGAGGGTGTGCTGGTGTTGTTCGACACCCAGCAGAAGGGCCTGACGGGTGTGCTGGTCGACAACCGCAAGCGCGCGATCCGTTGCATGGGCCAGGACACGCCGCAGCAGGTGCAGTGACGCGCCGCGCTGTTGCGCAGACATGAAAAACCCGCCATCGAGGCGGGTTTTTCATGTCACTCAGGCAACCTGTATCAGCGCATGGTGGTACGCGGCTGAACCGGCTGGTTGTCGTTGGAGATGGTCACCTCCACGCGACGGTTCTGGGCACGGCCGGAGTTGCTGGAGTTGTCCGCGACCGGATACTCCTTGCCGTAGCCCTGGGCGACCACGCGGGATGGGTCGATGCCGGCACGCAGCAGGGCGCGACGCACGCTTTCGGCGCGGCGCTCGGACAGACCCTGGTTGTAGCTGGCCGAACCGACGCTGTCGGTGTAGCCCTCGACGATCACCTTGCGCTCCGGGTTCTCCTGGAGGAAGTTGGCCAGGGTGGTGATGTTCGGCAGGGCGCTGCTCTTCAGGTCGGCCTTGTTGAAGTCGAACAGCACGTCGCCGAAGGTCACCAGCGTACCGCGGTCGGTCTGCTTGGCGTTGAGGCTGTCCTGCAGCTTCTTGATCTGCGCATCGCGGGCGTCCAGCTTGGCCTGGGCGCGCTGCGCCGCGGCATTCTTGATATCGCCTTCAGCGGTGCGCAGGGCAATGGTCTGCTTGGCCACTTCGACGCGCTGGTTGGTCAGGTAGGCCAGCTGGTCGACCTTCTTCTCGTCCTCGCGGTCCATGTAGGCCTTGTCGGCCTTGTTCAGCCAGTCCTGGGCGTCCTTGGTCTCGAGGGCCGCGAGCTTGCTCGACTGCGGATCGCTCTGCAGCGCCGAGAAGTTGGTACGGGCCGACTCCAGGTTGGCGTTCGGGTCGTGCGAGCACGCAGCCAGACCAACGCTCAGGGCCAACAGGGCAGGGATCATTACGTAATTGCGCATAGTGTTCATCCTTTGATCGATAACGAAGGCAGGGGAGGGCGAGTCAGGCCTCACTGGGCGCTGCGCAGGCCTTCCTCACGTACGTCCTGAACGCCCTGGCGGGCATCCTGCACGGCTTTCTGGGCCTTGGCTGCCTGTGCCTTGCGCTCGGCGACGCGGGCGTCCCATTCGGCCTGCTCGGCCAGTCGCTTGGCTTCGTCGTACTTCTTGTCATGCATGGCGATTTCCGCCTGCTTGAACTTGTCCTGTGCCGCTTTCATCTCGACCGCAGCGAACTCGGTACCGCCAGCGCTGACCGCGGAATTCACGGCAGACTGGGTCACGGCATACTGTTCGGTCGGCGGGTTGCCAGCGCAGCCAGCCAGTACCAGGCTGCTGCCCAGCGCCAGCGCGGCCAGCTTGAGCCCGCGCAGTGAGTTGGACGGGAAGGTTGCGGTGCGGGTCTTCATGGTGGTCAACTCCATTGGATCACTCCTGATAACGATGTCCGTGGCAGTCCATCGCTCCCTGACATTCACATGTGCTTCGTGTCGGTGCACCAAACACCATGGGTGCAGGGTTTTTGCGTGATGGCTATTGGCTCCGACTTGAGCAGTTTCAGAATAGTTCAGAAAAAGTTGCTTGTTAGAGCTAAGTATTTCTGACTGGTCAGTCAGCGCCTTTAGCGTGGAACTTTCGCTGTGCAGGGCAGTATTCGCGGGCCCCGGCAGTCAGGATTTGCGCGCTGCGAGCGCATGGCTCAGGTCCTGCAGATGGCGCCGGGAAAGGCTCAGGAAGCGGGGCGTGGGGCCAACATCGGCATACAGCGGATCACCCTCCTCGTCGGTGGCGATCACCTGCTGACCCTTCACGTACGGAAAGCTCGCCTCCAGTTCCTCGAGGGCAGCAGCAACCAGTTCACCCAACAGTTCCTCGGCGGTGCGCTTGGGGTACATCTCGATCAGCGCCGCCAGGCGCGCCTCGGACTCGAGGTCCAGGTGCAGGGTATGGCCGGTGGGGCTCAGGGTACCGGCGGCGTTCTGTTCCCAATGCTGTGCGAGCTCGCGGATTTTCATGGTGACCTCTGTAGAAACCGTGACATGAGTTGTGAGGGCGGTCTCTTCACTTTAGTTGCATCGGCTGATCGCGGCTTGCCTTGGACGGGCGCCTGTGGGCACTCTTGCAGCAATGACCCGGGCTGCTGCGCGGTGGACCGCGCGATCTGAGGAGAGCCAATGACCGATATCGATGTGCGCTTGCGTGAGGATGTCCATCTGTTGGGTGAGCTGCTGGGCGAGACCATCCGCCAGCAGCACGGTGAGGCGTTCCTGCAGAAGATCGAGGACATCCGCCACAGTGCCAAGGCCGATCGCCGTGGCGCGGCCGAGCAGTTGAGCTCCACCCTGGGCGACCTGGCCGATGACGACCTGCTGCCGGTTGCCCGGGCCTTCAACCAGTTTCTCAACCTGGCCAACATCGCCGAGCAGTACCAGTTGATCCATCGCCGCGACCCGGCCCAGCCTGCGCCGTTCGAGGACCGCGCGTTGCCCGAGTTGCTGGCGCGGCTCAAGCAGGCCGGGCACGCCGACGATGCCCTGGCCCGGCAACTGGCCAAGCTGGATATCCAGCTGGTGCTCACCGCGCACCCCACCGAGGTGGCCAGGCGCACGCTGATCCAGAAGTACGATGCCATTGCCGCGCAACTGGCTGTCCAGGACCACCGCGACCTCACCCCTGCCGAGCGCCAGCAGGTCCGCGAGCGTCTGCGCCGGCTGATCGCCGAGGCCTGGCACACCGAGGAGATCCGCCGTACCCGTCCAACGCCGGTCGATGAAGCCAAATGGGGCTTTGCCGTGATCGAGCACTCCCTGTGGCAGGCGATTCCCGGCCACCTGCGCAAGGTCGACAAGGCCCTGTTCGAAGCCACCGGCCTGCGCCTGCCGCTGGAGTCGGCACCGGTGCGTTTCGCCTCGTGGATGGGCGGTGACCGTGACGGCAACCCCAACGTCACCGCCACGGTCACCCGCGAAGTGCTGCTGCTGGCGCGCTGGATGGCGGCCGATCTGTTCCTGCGCGATATCGACGAGCTGGCCGCCGACCTGTCCATGCAGCAGGCCAGTGCTGCGCTGCGGGCCAAGGTGGGCGACAGTGCCGAGCCCTATCGCGCCTTCCTCAAGCAACTGCGTGACCGCCTGCGTGCGACCCGCGCATGGGCCCATGCCTCGCTGGCCGGCCCGCAGCCTGCCGGTGCCGAGGTGCTGGTCGACAATCGCGCGCTGATCGAGCCGCTGCAACTGTGTTACCAGTCGCTGCATGACTGCGGCATGGGCGTGATCGCCGACGGCCCGTTGCTCGATTGCCTGCGCCGGGCGGTGACCTTCGGCCTGTTCCTGGTGCGCCTTGACGTGCGCCAGGATGCGGCCCGTCATCGCGACGCGCTGTCGGAAATCACCGAGTACCTAGGCCTGGGGCGTTACGCCGAGTGGGATGAAGAACAGCGCATCACCTTCCTTCAGGCCGAACTGAAGAATCGCCGGCCGCTGCTGCCGGCGCACTTCCAGCCCCAGGCCGAGACCGCCGAAGTGCTCGCCACCTGCCGCGAGATCGCCGCAGCGCCGGCGGCTTCCCTGGGATCCTACGTCATCTCGATGGCCGGTGCGGCTTCCGATGTGCTTGCCGTGCAACTGCTGCTCAAGGAGGCCGGGCTGACCCGGCCGATGCGCGTGGTGCCGCTGTTCGAGACCCTCGCCGACCTCGACAATGCCGGCCCGGTGATGGAGCGGCTGCTGGGCCTGCCGGGCTATCGCGCGGGTCTGCACGGGCCGCAGGAAGTGATGATCGGCTACTCGGATTCGGCCAAGGACGCCGGCACCACTGCGGCGGCCTGGGCGCAGTACCGGGCGCAGGAAAACCTGGTACGCATCTGCCGCGAGCACCAGGTCGAGCTGCTGCTGTTCCATGGTCGTGGCGGCACGGTGGGGCGTGGCGGTGGTCCGGCCCATGCGGCGATCCTCTCCCAGCCACCGGGCTCGGTGGCCGGGCGCTTCCGCACCACCGAGCAGGGCGAGATGATCCGCTTCAAGTTCGGCCTGCCGGGGATCGCCGAGCAGAACCTCAACCTCTACCTCGCCGCCGTGCTGGAGGCGACCTTGCTGCCGCCACCGCCACCGGAGCCCGCCTGGCGCGCCCTGATGGACCAGATGGCTGCCGACGGGGTCAAGGCCTACCGCGCCGTGGTACGCGAGAACCCGGACTTCGTCGAGTACTTCCGCCAGTCCACTCCGGAACAGGAACTCGGCCGCCTGCCGCTGGGCAGCCGGCCGGCCAAGCGCCGAGCCGGTGGCATCGAGAGCCTGCGGGCGATCCCGTGGATCTTCGGCTGGACCCAGACGCGCCTGATGCTGCCGGCCTGGCTCGGTTGGGAGACGGCCTTGAGCAACGCCCTGGCCCGCGGTCAGGGTGAACTGCTGGGGCAGATGCGCGAGCACTGGCCATTTTTCCGCACCCGCATCGACATGCTGGAGATGGTGCTGGCCAAGGCCGATGCCGAAATCGCCAAGGCCTACGACGAACGTCTGGTGCAACCGCAACTGCTGCCCTTGGGTGCACAACTGCGCGACCTATTGTCGCAGTCGTGCCAGGTGGTGCTGGGCCTGACCGGCCAGCCGGTGCTACTGGCGCACAGCCCCGAGACCCTGGAATTCATCAGCCTGCGCAACACCTACCTGGACCCGCTGCACCGTCTGCAGGCCGAGCTGCTGGCCCGCTCGCGGGTGCGCGAAGCCGCTCTGGACAGCCCGTTGGAGCAGGCCCTGCTGGTGACCGTGGCGGGCATCGCGGCCGGGTTGCGCAACACCGGTTGAGGGCTTCGGGGCACGTCACCAGCGCAGGTGCGCCGAGTGTTCAGGACGTTGGGCAGGGGCAGGTTGCAATGGGCGCAACCTGCCCCTGAAAAGGGCGCCGGATGCGGATTCGCGCATCTTTGGAACGCTTGTCTGGCTGCCGGGCGCTGTGTATCTTGATCAGCCTTTTGACCGATTTTCCGGTCTGATCCGATTTTCCGGACTTGGCCCTGATCGCCGAATCCACTGATTTGCAATAAAAAAATATGAGGAGCACGAGATGCGCGTAATTCTGCTGGGAGCTCCCGGGGCCGGTAAAGGTACTCAGGCAAAGTTCATCACCGAAAAGTTCGGTATTCCCCAGATCTCCACTGGCGACATGCTGCGTGCCGCGGTCAAGGCCGGCACCCCGCTGGGCCTGGAGCTGAAGAAAGTCATGGATGCCGGCCAGCTGGTTTCCGATGACCTGATCATCAGCCTGGTCAAGGAGCGCATCGCTCAACCAGACTGCGCCAAGGGCTGCCTGTTCGACGGCTTCCCGCGCACCATCCCGCAGGCCGAAGCCATGGTCGCCGCAGGTGTCGACATCGACGCCGTGGTGGAGATCGCGGTAGACGACGAAGAAATCGTCGGGCGCATGGCCGGTCGTCGTGTGCACCTGGCTTCGGGTCGCACCTACCACATCCAGTACAACCCACCGAAGGTACAGGGCAAGGACGACGTCACCGGCGAAGACCTGATCCAGCGCGACGACGACAAGGAAGAAACCGTGCGTCACCGCCTGTCGGTCTACCACAGCCAGACCAAACCCCTGGTGGACTTCTACCAGAAGCTGTCGGCTGCCAACGCCGGCAAGCCGAAGTACGCCCACATCGAAGGTGTCGGTTCGGTCGAGTCGATCACCGCCAAGGTGCTGGCAGCCCTGAGCTGATCGGTATCGATGTGTCACGACGGCCCGCTTGCGGGCCGTTGTCGTTTATACTGCGGCTCTTTTTCCCTTTCGCCTGGATACACGTTCGATGACCACCCTGCTGGCCCTGGATACCGCCACCGAAGCCTGTTCCGTCGCCCTGCTGCATGACGGCAAGGTGACCAGCCACTACGAGGTGATCCCGCGCCAGCACGCGCAGAAGCTGCTGCCGATGATCAAGCAATTGCTCGCCGACTCGGGCTTAGCCCTGAGCGCGGTGGATGCCATCGCCTTCGGCCGTGGCCCCGGCGCCTTCACCGGGGTGCGCATTGCCATCGGCGTGGTGCAGGGCCTGGCCTTCGCCCTCGAGCGCCCGGTGCTGCCGGTCTCGAACCTTGCCGCCCTGGCCCAGGGGGCGCTGCGCCAGCATGGCGCGCAACAGGTTGCCGCGGCCATCGATGCGCGCATGGACGAGGTGTACTGGGGTTGCTACCAGGCGCACGACGGTGAAATGCGCCTGCTTGGCCAGGAGCGGGTGATCGCCCCCGAGCGGGTGGCCTTGCCCGAGGGCGGCCAGTGGTTCGGCGCGGGCACCGGCTGGGGCTACGCCGAGCGTCTGGGGGTGAAGGTCGACAGCAGCGATGCCCAGGCCCTGCCGCACGCCCAGGACATCCTCAGCCTGGCCGCTCATGCCTGGGCGCGCGGCGAGGCAGTGGTCGCCGAACAGGCGCAACCGGTGTACCTGCGCGATAATGTGGCTACGCCCAAGGCGCGCTGAGTGCAGTTCGTCGGCTATTGCCGTTCGAGATAAAACCTTTTGCGCGATCTGTGGTCCAGTTATCACACGCGCATTGGTGATGGAAGCCTGATGCTGCTAGATTGCCATCATTGCTCCTGAGTGCACCACCATGCGCATCGACGGTTTCTCCTCACAGTCCTACCCGGTCAAGCGTGCCCCGCGCAAGGCATCGGTGCGCGACGAGAACATCGACGACGCCCAGGTGATCGAGGACGTCGAGGACGACGAAGCCGAGCAGATCGCCCGCGCCAGCCGCCGCAGCGCCGGCCTGCCTGCGCGCCAGCAGGACATGGTCTTCCCCCGCGCCCGGGACCGTCGTACCGCCACCGCGCTGGCCAGCTACCTGAGCACCGCCGGGTTCACCGACTGGGATATGGAAGTGCTGGGGTTGGACCTGTACATTTGATGGATGAATCCATCGCCTCTGCCTTACCACCTCGGTTGTCCGTCCTGGAGTGAAAACGCCTGGCGCGACTACCTCTACCCTGCCGATTCCCGCCCCACCGAGTTTCTTGGCCTGTACAGCCAGGTGTTCAACGCGGTCGAGGGCAACACCACGTTCTACGCCCGTCCTGCGCCTGCGACGGTGGAGCGCTGGGCCCAGGTCATGCCCCGGCATTTTCGCTTTACCGCGAAATTTCCCGGTGACGTCAGCCATGCCGGCGATCTGCGCGAGCAGCTCGAGTCGGCCCTGGACTTCACCCGGCTGATGGCGCCGCTGGGCGAGCGTGTCGCGCCGTACTGGCTGCAGTTGCCGGCCCTGTTCGGGCCTTCGCGTCTGGGAGAGCTGAGCCATTTTCTCGACGAAATCGGCGTACCGGTGGCGGTCGAGGTGCGCAACGATGCGTTCTTCGCCCGGGGTGACGAAGAGCGGCTGCTCAACCGATTGCTGAATGAGCGCGGGGTGGAGCGGATTTGCCTCGACCCCCGTGCGCTGTTCAGTTGCACTTCGCGCGAGCCAGCGGTGCTGCACGCCCAGGCCAAGAAACCCAAGGTGCCGCCGCGTCCGGCGGCCTTCAGCCAGTGCCCGCAGGTGCGCTTCATCGGTCATCCCGAGCTTGACGCCAATGAGCGCTTTCTCACGCCCTGGGTCGACAAGATCGCTGGCTGGATCGAGGAGGGGCGTTGCCCGTACATCTTCCTGCACACCTCCGACAACCGTCTGGCCGCCGCCCTGGCCCAGCGCTTTCACCAGCGCCTGATGCAGCGGTTGCCGGGCCTTGCGCCGTTGCCGGAATTGCCGCGCGCGCCTGAGGTCGAACAACTGGGGCTACTCTGACGACTCCCTGACCCTGCCGGAGATGTGACCATGGATGTGCAAACCCTGCGAGCCGAAGCCTTCAAGAAGCTGCACGAGCGCGATGGCGCCTTCGTCATCCCCAACCCTTGGGATGCCGGGTCCGCGCGCCTGCTTGCCGCGCTGGGCTTCGAGGCGCTGGCCACCACCAGCGCAGGGCTGGCGTTCAGCCTGGGGCGGCCCGACGCCGAAGGCGCCCTGGATCTCGACGACACCCTGGCCAATGCCCAGGCCATCGTCGATGCCACGGCGCTGCCAGTGGCGGCAGACCTGGAGAACGGATTTGGCGAACTGCCCGAGGACTGCGCAAAGACGATCCTGCGTGCAGCAGAAGTCGGCCTGGTGGGCGGTTCGATCGAGGATGCCACCGGCCGCAGCGATGCGCCCATCCACGACTTCGGCCTGGCCGTCGAGCGTGTCCGCGCGGCGGTGGAGGCGGCGCGCAGCCTGCCGTTCCCGTTCACCCTGTGCGCCCGTGCCGAGAACCTGCTGCATGGGCGCCTGGATCTGGACGACACCATCAAGCGCCTGCAGGCGTTCGCCGAGGCTGGCGCCGATGTGCTGTACGCCCCGGGCCTGCGCAGTGTCGACGAGATTCGGGCAGTGGTGCAGGCGCTGGCGCCCAAGCCGGTCAACGTGCTGATGGGCATGGCAGGCGTGCCGCTTGGGGTGAACCAACTACAGGACCTCGGCGTGCGCCGGATCAGCGTCGGTTCGTCATTGGCCAGGGCAGCGCTGGGGGCGCTGCAGCGCGCAGCCCTGGAGATCCGTGATCAGGGCACCTTCAGTTATGGCGATCAGGCGCTGCCGTTCGCCCAGCTCAACGACCTGTTCCGTCGCTGACCGGCCATGCGCTTGCTGGCGCTGGTGCTGGCCGGGCTACTGGTCGCAGGGGGTGCGGTCTGGTATCTCGGTTGGCGCCTGCCGGCGCCCTGGAATCCCTGGGCGCCGCTGGATGTGCGTGAGCCACCCAACCTGCTGACCTCCTACAAGCTGTCGCGTCTGCGCGACGACCCGCAATTGTGCCGACAGGCGCTGGAGAGCTCCGCCCTGCGCTACCGCGCGCAGGCCGACAGCCCGGCAACGGCGCGCTGCCCGTTGCGCAATGTATGGCGTATCGAAGGGGGCGAGGCGCGACTGGGCAGCAGTTTTCTCGCCAGCTGCCCGCTGGCGGTGGCCTATGCACTGTTCGAGACACATGGCCTGCAGCCTGCGGCGCAGCGTGTGTTCGGCCAGCCGGTGGCGCAGGTGGACCACCTGGGCAGCTTTGCCTGTCGCAATGTCTATCATCGCCAGCAGGGGCGGCTCAGCCAGCACGCCACGGCCAATGCCCTGGATATCAGTGGGTTTCGCCTCAAGGACGGTCAGCGCATCGTCCTGGCGCGTGACTGGCAGGCCGGTGGTGCCAAGGCGCAGTTCCTGCGCGAGGTGCGCGATGCGGCGTGCGAGAGCTTCAGCACGGTGCTGGGGCCGGACTACAACGCTGCCCACGGCAATCATTTTCACCTGGACATGGGGTTGTGGCAGGTCTGCCGCTGACTCAGGCGTGAGCGCGGACGTTGTTCAGCACCACCGGGCGCGCCCAGTGGGTGTCGAATTCCAGGTCGTTCTGCTGCTTGGCCAGGGTCATGTCGTCGAAAGGTTCCGGCGCCGGATCGAGCAGGTATTTCTCCAGCTCGGCGATCGGCAGGTGCAGCGGACGCGGCGACGGGGCCGGACCGGGCTCGGGGGATGGTTGGCCCTGGCTCATCACCAGCGGGCGCAGCCAGCTGCCGTTGAGGTCGAGTTGGCGCTGCTGCTCGATCAGTTCGCTGGCGCTGAACGGTTCCGGTGCTGGCGCAAGCAGGCTGGCCTCCAGTTCCGCCTTGGGCAGGAACAGCGGCTCGGGCGGACGCACCTCGGTATCCTGTACCGGCAGCGCACGCTGGGCGTCGATCAGCGCCAGCGCCCTGGCGCCGCCGAGCGGTTCGCCGCTGTCCTGGTCGTACTGACGGCTCAGGGCCTGGCTGAAACTGTCCTGCTCTTCCCCGGACTGCTCGGCCATCGCGCGGGCGAAGAAGTCCTGCCACAGGTGGCTGACGCCGCCCAGTGCCTGGGTATTCTGGCGACCGTAGTTGCCGACTGGCGACAGGTAGGTCAAACCGATGGGAAGAGTATCTGACATGGCAGTCGCGCGCGTTGTGCTCTGGCAGAATAGCGGATAGAGCATTTATCGGCCGTGGCCGGGGTTTCATTAATTTTTTCGAGTGCGGGATCGGATGGCAGAGCAAGAGCAGGGCACGGGTATCAGGGTCGAGGCGTTGTCGGCGCCGTTCCAGGCACAGGCGCAGGATTGGGCGCAGCGCCTGGGCCTGCCGCTGGTGGATGATACGGCGGAGTTCGCCTTGCAGGTCGGCGCTGATGGTCTGCAGATCCAGCAACTGGGGCCGCAGGCCCCCGGTCCGGTGCGGGTGGATTTCGTCGAAGGGCAGGCGGCGCATCGACGCCTGTTCGGCGGCGGCAATGGGCAGATGATCGCCAAGGCGGTCGGTATCGCCCAGGGCGTTCGGCCTCAGGTGCTGGATGCCACCGCGGGGTTGGGCAAGGATGCCTTCGTGCTGGCGAGTCTGGGTTGCCAGATGACCCTGATCGAACGCCAGCCGCTGATTGCTGCGTTGCTCGAGGATGGCCTGGCGCGTGGGCGTTTGGATGCCGAAGTGGCGCCGATCGTCGAGCGCATGCGCTTGCTGACCGGCAACGCCATCGAACGCATGCGCGATTGGCAGGGCGAGGCGCCGCAGGTGATCTACCTTGACCCGATGTTCCCGCACCGCGACAAGAGTGCGCTGGTGAAGAAGGAAATGCGCGTGTTCCGCCCGCTGGTGGGCGACGACCTGGATGCCCCGGCCTTGCTGGAGGCGGCGCTGGCGCTGGCGACGCACCGGGTGGTGGTCAAGCGCCCGCGCAAGGCGCCGATCATCGACGGGCCAAAGCCGAGCCACAGCCTGGAAGGCAAGTCCAGCCGCTACGACATCTACCCGAAGAAGGCGTTGAAGGCCTAGGCGCGCCTACAGGGGCGTGGCATACGCCCGCATGAACAGGCCGACCACCTCGCGCACATGTTGCTCGGCCTCGTCACCGGCCAGCGGCGGTGCGCAGCCCAGCAGCAGGCGGTAATCGGCGGCGCCCTTGATCAGGCAGAAGAAGTGTTCTGCCGCCCGCAACGGGTTCTCCATGCGCAACAGCCCGCGTGCGTCGACGCAACGCAGCAGCGCCTCCATCTCGGCCAGCACCCGCTTGGGCCCCGCCTCGTAGAAGAACTGCCCAAGCCCCGGGTCCTGGTTGCCCAGGGCCATGATCAGGCGCGTCAGCTTGACCGATTCGTCGCTGCTGATCAGCGCCTGGAAGCCGCGCGCGATGTTGAGCAGCACCTCTTCGATCGGCACGCCGTCGGGCAACTCGAAGATCAGGTCGGGCAACTGCGTCTGGCATGTGGCCATGACGGCAGAGCCGAACAGGGTCTGCTTGTCGGTGAAGTGGCTGTAGACCGTGAGTTTTGAAACACCTGCCGCCGCAGCGACCGCATCCATGCTGGTGTTGGCATAGCCAAGGCTGAGGAACAGCGACTTGGCGGCTTCGAGGATGGCCTCGCGCTTGGCGAGATCCTTGGGCCGGCCAGGGCCTGTGGGTGCGTCGATGGGCATTGGAGTCCGTGTCTGTCTGAAGGAGCGCTCATCTTACCGGGTCGTGCGGCTGGAGGCTGCTGCGCGCGTCGCGGCGTGGATACATTTTTCTCTATGGCAGCGGCTTCCCGCCGCCGGTTCCCTGACTTAATATACCGGCCAGTATAATTATTCGATGCGTACTCTGCGAAAAGGTCTTCCATCATGTTGCGTCGTGCGTCGCCCCTGCTCCTGCCGCTTGCCTGCGTCATGTTGCTCACCGCCTGTGGCCAGGAGGCCACGGCACCTGCAGCGCCGCGCCCGGCGCTGGTGATCCAGCCGCAACCCACCGGCGCTTCGGCCGATAGCTATCCAGGCGAGGTGCGCGCCCGGTACGAGCCGGACCTGGCGTTCCGTATCGGTGGCAAGGTCACCCGGCGTCTGGTCGAGGAAGGGCAGCGGGTCAAGGCCGAGCAGCCACTGGCCGAGCTCGATCCCCAGGATGTGCGCCTGCAACTGGAGGCCAACCGGGCGCAGATGGCTGCCGCCGAGGCCAACCTGTCGCTGGTGCGTGCCGAGCGTGATCGCTACCAGAAACTGCTCGACCGGCAAATGGTCAGCCATTCGCAATTCGACAACGCCGAGAACCTCTACCGCGCAGGTCTGGCGCGTTTGAAACAGGCCAAGGCCGAATTCGACGTGGCCGGCAACCAGGCTGAATACGCGGTATTGCGTGCGCCGCAGAACGGGGTGATCGCCAAGCGTCAGGTCGAGGTCGGTCAGGTGGTCGCAGCGGGCCAGACGGTGTTCACCCTGGCGGCTGACGGTGAGCGGGAGGTGGCCATCGGCTTGCCCGAGCAGCAGTTCGCCCGTTTCACCGTGGGGCAGGCGGTGAGTGTCGAGCTGTGGTCGCACCCCGAGCAACGCTTCGAAGGGCGTATCCGCGAGCTGTCGCCGGCAGCCGACCCACGCTCGCGGACCTTCGCCGCCCGCATCGCCTTCACCTCGACACAAGCCCCGGCCGAACTGGGCCAGAGCGCCAGGGTGCATATCGCCCACGCCGAGCACTCGCCGTTGTCGGTGCCGCTGTCGGCGATCAACGCCGAGGAGGGCCAGGCCTATGTCTGGCGGGTCGGCAAGGATAACCGGCTGGAGCGCGCCAGCGTGCGTCTGGGGCCCTATGGCGCCGACAGCGTACCGGTGCTCGAAGGGCTGGGCGCCAGCGACTGGGTGGTGGCCGCAGGTGGCCATGTGCTGCGTGAGGGCCAGGAGGTGCGTCCGGTCGATCGCAGCAATCGTGTGGTGAACCTGGCGGCCAAGGAGTAAGTCCCGATGGGTTTCAACCTTTCCGCCTGGGCGCTGCGCAATCGCCAGATCGTACTGTTCCTGATGATCCTGCTGGCCGCCATCGGCGCCATGTCCTACACCAAGCTGGGGCAGAGTGAAGATCCACCCTTTACCTTCAAGGCCATGGTCGTGCGTACGCTGTGGCCTGGTGCCACCGCTGAAGAGGTGTCCCGGCAGGTCACCGAGCGCATTGAAAAGAAGCTGATGGAGACCGGCGAGTACGACAAGATCGTCTCGTTCTCGCGTCCGGGCGAGTCGCAGGTCACCTTCATGGCCCGCGACTCGATGCATTCGAATGAAATTCCAGAGCTGTGGTACCAGATCCGCAAGAAGGTCGCGGACATCCGCCACACCTTGCCACCGGAGGTGCAGGGGCCGTTCTTCAACGATGAGTTCGGCACCACCTTCGGCAACATCTACGCCCTGAGCGGCGCAGGTTTCGACTACGCCGTGCTCAAGGACTACGCCGACCGCATCCAGATCCAGCTGCAGCGGGTCAAGGATGTGGGCAAGGTCGAGCTGATCGGCCTGCAGGACGAGAAGATCTGGATCGAGCTGTCCAACACCAAGCTGGCCACTCTGGGCGTGCCGTTGGCCGCCGTGCAGCAGGCGCTGCGCGAGCAGAATGCGGTGAGCACGGCGGGCTTTTTCGAAACCCCCAGCGAGCGCCTGCAACTACGCGTCAGCGGGCGCTTCGACAGCGTCGAGCAGATCCGCCAGTTTCCGATCCGGGTCGGCGACCGCACCTTGCGCATCGGCGATGTCGCCGAGGTCCATCGCGGCTTCAACGATCCACCCGCACCGCGCATGCGCTTCATGGGCGAGGATGCCATCGGCCTCGCGGTCTCGATGAAGGACGGCGGTGACATCCTGGTATTGGGCAAGGCCCTGGAGGCCGAGTTCGCCCGGCTGGCGCACAACCTGCCGGCGGGCATGGAGCTGCGCAAGGTGTCCGACCAGCCGGCAGCGGTCAAGGCCGGGGTCGGCGAGTTCATCCAGGTGCTGGTCGAGGCGCTGGTGATCGTGCTGCTGGTGAGCTTCTTCTCGCTGGGTGTGCGCACCGGGCTGGTGGTGGCGCTGGCAATCCCGCTGGTGCTGGCGATGACCTTCGCGGCCATGCATTACTTCGGCATCGGCCTGCACAAGATTTCCCTGGGCGCACTGGTGCTGGCGCTGGGGTTGCTGGTGGACGATGCGATCATTGCCGTCGAGATGATGGCAATCAAGATGGAGCAGGGGTACGACCGGCTCAAGGCCGCCAGCTACGCCTGGTCGAGCACCGCCTTTCCGATGCTGACCGGCACCCTCATCACTGCGGCAGGCTTCCTGCCGATCGCCACGGCGGCCTCGAGCACCGGCGAATACACCCGCTCGATCTTCCAGGTGGTGACCATCGCCCTGCTCACCTCATGGGTGGCTGCGGTGCTGTTCGTCCCCTACCTCGGCGACCGCCTGCTGCCCGATCTGGCCAAGCGCCATGCCGCGCGCCACGGCGCTGGCGAGCAGGCGCCCGACCCTTATGCCACGCCGTTCTACCAACGCGTGCGCAGGGTGGTCGAATGGTGCGTGCGCCGGCGCAAGACGGTGATACTGCTGACCCTCGCTGCCTTCGTCGGCAGCATCCTGCTGTTCCGCTTCGTGCCCCAGCAGTTCTTCCCGGCGTCGGCGCGCCCGGAGCTGATGATCGACCTGAAGCTGGCCGAAGGTGCTTCGCTGGCCAACACCGCCGAGCAGGTCAAGCGCCTGGAAGCCCTGCTCAAGCAGCAGGACGGCATCGACAACTACGTGGCCTACGTTGGTACCGGTTCGCCGCGCTATTACCTGCCATTGGACCAGCAACTGCCGGCGGCGAGCTTCGCCCAGTTCGTCGTCCTGGCCAAATCGCTCAAGGACCGCGAAGCCCTGCGCAGCTGGGCCATCGCCACCCTCGACCAGGAGTTCCCGCAGCTGCGCTCGCGGGTCACGCGCCTGGAGAACGGCCCGCCCGTGGGGTATCCGGTGCAGTTCCGGGTGACCGGCGAGCACATCGAGAAAGTGCGCGCCCTGGCCCGTGAAGTGGCGGCCAAGGTGCGCGAGAACCCGCACCTGGTCAATGTCCACCTGGACTGGGAAGAGCCGAGCAAGGCGGTGTTCCTGGAAATCGACCAGGACCGCGCCCGCGCGCTGGGGGTCAGTACCGCGCACCTGTCGAGTTTCCTGCAGAGTTCGCTGACGGGAACCACGGTCAGCCAGTACCGCGAGGACAACGAACTGATCGAGATCCTCCTGCGTGGCACCCGCGAGGAACGCAGCGACATGGGCGGCCTGGGCAGCCTGGCGTTGCCCACCGACAACGGCCAGAGCGTGGCCCTGTCGCAGGTGGCCACCCTGGAGTACGGCTTCGAGGAAGGGGTGATCTGGCACCGCAACCGCCTGCCGACCGTGACCGTGCGCGCCGATATCTACGACAAGGAGCAGCCCGACAGCCTGGTCAGGCAGATCCTGCCGACCCTGGAGCAGGTGCGCGAGCGATTGCCCGATGGCTATCTGCTGGAGGTCGGTGGCACGGTGGAAGATGCCCAGCGCGGCCAGCGTTCGGTCAACGCCGGCATGCCGCTGTTCATCGTGGTGGTGCTGAGCCTGTTGATGATCCAGCTGCGCAGTTTCTCGCGCACGGTGATGGTGTTCCTCACCGCGCCGCTGGGGCTGATCGGCGTCACCCTGTTCCTGTTGGTGTTCCGCCAGCCGTTCGGCTTCGTGGCGATGCTCGGCACCATTGCGCTGGCCGGGATGATCATGCGCAACTCGGTGATCCTGGTGGACCAGATCGAGCAGGACATCGCCGCCGGGCTGGACCGCTGGCAGGCGATCATCGAGGCCACGGTACGGCGTTTCCGGCCCATCGTGCTGACCGCGCTGGCCGCGGTACTGGCGATGATCCCGCTGTCGCGCAGCGTGTTCTACGGGCCGATGGCGGTGGCGATCATGGGAGGCCTGATCGTGGCCACGGCGTTGACGCTACTGTTCCTGCCGGCGCTGTATGCAGCGTGGTTCAGGGTGAGGAAGAACGGCTGAAGTCGACTTTCAGACCGCCGCGATTTCTTCGGCGGTCAGTGCCCGGTACGCGCCGGGCGCCAGGCTGGGGTCCAGCTGGATCGACCCCATGCTCTGGCGGTGCAGCCCGATTACCTTGTTGTCGAAGTGGCCGAACATGCGCTTGACCTGGTGATAGCGCCCTTCGACGATCGCCAGCCGCGCAGTGCGCGGGCCGAGGAGGTCGAGGCGGGCGGGCAGGGTGGTGAGGTCTTCGAAGGCGAAGTAGAACCCTTCGCGGAACTTGTCGATGTAATGCACACCGATCTCGTCTTCGGTCTGCACCAGGTAGACCTTCGCCTGCTTGGTGAGCGGCTGGGTCAGGCGGCGTGACCACTGGCCGTCGTTGGTCAGGATCATCAGGCCGGTGGTGTTGTAGTCCAGGCGCCCGGCAATGTGCAGGTCTTCGCGCATTGCCGGCGGCAGCAGGTCGAGCACGGTAGGGTGTTGCGGGTCGCAGGTGGCGCTGACGCAACCGGCAGGCTTGTGCAGCATCAGGTAGCGCGCCGGCCGACCGGCCTGCAGTACCTGGCCATCGACCTCGACCCGGCTGAACGCACGAACCTCGTGCCGGGAATCGGCCACCGCCTCACCGTCCACGTGCACACGGCGCTGCACCACCAGCAGGCGAACCTGCTGGCGATTGTACTGGGGGAAGTTGGCGAGGAATCGGTCGAGGCGCATCCCTGGGGTCTTAAACAGGCTGCCGTTGGTCGGCAGCTTTGAGCTGGTCGTCGACTGCTGCGCAACTGGGGCACAGGCAGGCCTTGTTGCGCAGCGCGTCGGGAAGTGCCTCGAGCACTGCCGCATCGATGCTCACACTGAAGCACCAGCAGGCCTCGGTGGCCGTGCGCGGGTCGGCCAGGCTGCACTGGTTGGCGGCGCCGCAGGCTGGGCAGCGCTGGCTGTCGTTCATCGTGGCTTCCACGGGTGTATGGCTTGAGGCGCGCCAGTATATCTGCTGGTAGCGCTTTTGGCGCTTGCGTCCAATGATACGTATGGATCGCCGTGTCTGTTTCAATTTGTTGCGTAAATGGCACCGGATCCCTGGCGTAGTGTCTGAGTCCATGTCGATCAACGCATTGCGATCGACGCCCGCCAGCGCCGCTGTGCCGGGCAATCAGCGGTCCAGGAGGCCGCCATGTACCCTCGAATCCAGTTGGTCGTTGTGCTTGCCCTGATGACCAGTGCCTGTGCCCCTTATTCGGGAGGCGCAGGCTATTACCGCAGCGAATACTACACCGCCGACCGCTACGCCTATCCCGGTTACTACTACCGTCAGGACCGCTACTATGTGGCGCCGCAGCCGCGCTACTACTACCAGACTGCCCCACGCTACTACCGCCCGGCGCCTGCACCCTATTACCGGCCTTATACACCACCGGTGGTGAACCAGTGGCACGGCAACCCGCGCTATGACTACGGCAACCGCCAGCGCTACGACTACGGGCGAGACCGTGATCGTCATGACTACCGCAGCGGTGGCCGGGATGATCGCTGGCATTCCAATGGGCAAGGAGACCGGGGGCGCGGGGATCGCCACTGGCAGCGGTAACGGGCGACTGCGCTGTGCTCCTTTCGCGGGCAAGCCGGAGCGCAGAACCGCCGCTCTCATCGGTGGGCCACGCGAGAGGATCAGTCCAGATCCGCCAACGGGTGTCGCCCCTCCCAGACCTTGGCGAAATGCGCCTCGACCACCGCCGCTGGCACCTTGTCGATATCCGGCCAGTGCCAGTGCGGCTGGTTGTCCTTGTCCAGCAGGCGGGCGCGCACGCCTTCGCTGAATTCCGGATGTCGGCAGCAGTTCAGGCTCATGGCGTATTCCATCTGCAGCACCTGCGCCAGTGACAGGTAGCGGGCGCGCCGGATCTGCTCCCAGACCAGATGGCCGGTGAGCGGGCAGCCCTCATGCAGGCGTTGACCGGCCTGCGCAAGCAATGGATCGGCGTGTGTTCTCAGCCCGCACACTGCGCGCCAGGCTGCCACCGGATCGGCGACATCGAGCAACTCGTCGATCAGTGCGCGACGCGGCAGCCACTGCGCCTCGGGCAGTTCGCCCCAGGCGCGGTGCTGTTCGGCCTTGAGCAGGCTGCCAAGCTGTAGCGCGGTCTGCTCCTGCCAGTTCAGTTGCAGCAGTTCTTCGATCAACGCTGGTTGCTGCTGCTCGCCGAGGAAACGGTCGGCCAACCCCAGGTCCAGGGCATCGCGCGCATTGAGCGGGGCACCGGTCAGCCCCAGGAACAGGCCCAGCTTGCCCGGCAGGCGGCTGAGGAACCAGCTGGCGCCGACATCGGGATACAGGCCGATGCTGACCTCGGGCATGGCCAGGCGGCTGCTGGGGGTGACGATGCGGATGTTGGCGCCCTGCAACAGGCCCATGCCGCCGCCCAGCACATGGCCGTGCCCCCAGCACAACAGCGGCTTGGGGTAGGTGTGCAGCAGGTGGTCGAGGCGGTACTCGGCGGCGAAGAAGGTCGCTGCCAGGGGCGGCACGCTACCGGGGTGCTCACGGCAGGCCTGGACCAGCGCACGCACATCGCCTCCTGCGCAGAACGCCTTCGGCCCCTCGCCGCGCAGCAGCACGCAGACGATGCCGGGATCGTGCGCCCATTCGCGCAGGCGCGCATCGAGCCGCTCGATCATCGGCAGGCTCAGGGCGTTGAGGGTCTGGGCGGCATTCAGGGTGGCGATGCCGATGCGGGCGCCATCGGCGCCGGTGAGTACCTCGCAATCAATGGACATGGACAACCTCGCGCAAGTCGTCGCACAAGTATGGCTTGCCTGGCCGATCGTGCCTGTCACCGGTCGGAGCGATTGACAAGCGGGGGCGGCTTTCCTAGTGTCGCCCCCATTCTGATTCAGGATTGCTCCATGACCGACGACGATCGCATCAAGCTCGAACCCAGCTGGAAGGCCGCGCTGCGCGCCGAGTTCGACCAGCCCTACATGCACCAGCTGCGCGAGTTCCTGCGCCAGGAGCATGCCGCCGGCAAGGAGATCTATCCGCCGGGGCCGTTGATCTTCAATGCGCTCAACACCACGCCGCTGGACAAGGTGAAGGTGGTCATCCTCGGCCAGGATCCCTACCACGGCCCGGGCCAGGCCCATGGCCTGTGCTTCTCGGTGCAGCCGGGGGTGCCGACGCCGCCGTCGCTGGTGAACATCTACAAGGAGCTGCAGCGCGACCTGAACCTGCCGATCCCCAATCACGGCTACCTGCAGAGCTGGGCCGAGCAGGGGGTGCTGCTGCTCAACACCACCATGACCGTGGAGCGCGCCAACGCCGCGTCACATGCCAAGAAGGGCTGGGAGTTCTTTACCGACCGCATTATCCAGCTGGTCAGCGAGCAGTGCGAGAACGTGGTGTTCCTGCTGTGGGGCGCGCATGCGCAGAGCAAGCAGAAACTGATCGACGGGACCAAGCACCTGGTGCTCAAGTCGGTGCACCCGTCGCCGTTGTCGGCGTATCGTGGTTTCCTGGGCTGCGGACATTTCAGCCGGGCCAACGGCTTCCTGCAGCAGCGCGGGCTGGAGCCCATCAATTGGGCCGTGCCGCCTTTGTAAGGGCTTGCGGTCGGGTTGGTCTCTTTGCAGGCAAGCCTGCTCTCAGCCAGTGGGAGCGGCGGTTCGCCGCTGCGACTTGCCCGCGAAGAGGCCGACCGGTCAATCGCCCTGGCGTACCCAATACCTGAACATCGGTTCTGCCAGAAACAGCACGAACAGCAGCCGCATCACCTGCAGCGCGGTCACCAGCGGCACCGACAGTTGCAGGGTCTCCGCCGTCAGGCTCATCTCGGCAATCCCACCCGGCATCATGCCCAGCGTCAGCGAACGCAGGTCCAGGTGGCTGAACAGGCTCAGCACCCAGGCTGCGCCGCCTGCGATCAGCATGCACAGTGCCGTCGCCACCAGGGTGCGCCCCAGGAATGCCGGCGCACGGCGGAAGAACGCACGGTTGAAGTGGCAGGCCAGGCCGCTGCCGATCAACCACTGGCCGATCTGGCTGGCACCGTTGGGCAAACCGATCTGCAGGTTGCCGGCCAGGCTGATGCTGGCAGCCACCAGCAGGGGGCCGAACAGCCACGGGTTGGGTTGGCGCAGGCGCTGCCAGAGCAGCGCCACGCCAATGCTCAACGGCGCGATCAGTGCCAGCCAACCCCAACTGACGCTGCCGGCATGGTTCAGTGCCACACCATCGCCAAGCAGCAACTTGAACAGCGCCGGCACGCACAGCACGACCGCCAGCACGCGCAGGCTTTGCGCCGCCGCGACCTGGCTGAGCACCGCGCCATTGCGCGCGCCGAGGTTGACCATCTCGCCCGAGCCGCCCGGCATGCTGGCAAAGAACGCCGTGGCGCGGTCTTCACCGGCGCGGCGCAGCAGCCACACGCCGACGCCGCTGGAGACCGTGGTCAGCAGCGCACCGAAGAAGATCAAGCCGAAATGGCTGGCCACCTGCTCGATCACCTCGGGGGTGAAGTGCAGGCCGATGCCGATACCGATGACCCATTGCCCGCACTTGCGGCCGTTGGGGATTTCCGACAACTGCCAGGGCGTGAGGCAGCGCACCGCGATGATCGCCAGCAGCGAGCCGACCATCCACGGCAAGGGCCAGCCGACCTTGCTGGCGATGAAACCGCCAGCAAGTCCGACCAGCCCGGTGGCCCAGAACAGCGGCAACGACCGGTCAGGCATCAGCCATGGCCCGGCGTTGCTGGCTGCGGCGACGCCAGATGCGCAGCAGTGGCAGGCCCAGCATGCAGAACACCAGGGCCCACACGCTCATGCTGATCGGGCTCGACCAGAGGATGCCCAGCTCGCCATTGGAGATCGACAGCGCGCGGCGCAGGTTCTGCTCCATCAGCCCGCCGAGGATGAAGCCCAGCAGGATCGGCGACAGCGGGAAGTCCAGCTTGCGCAGGATGTAGCCCATGATGCCGATACCGACCATCAGGAACAGGTCGAAGGTGGTGGCGTGCACGGCGTAGACGCCGATCGCGGTGATGATCGCGATCACCGGCACCAGCGCCCAGTTCGGCACGGCGAGGATGCGGGTGAAGATGCGGATCATCGGGATGTTCAGGATCACCAGCATGATGTTGGCGATGAACAGCGAGGCGATCAGGCCCCAGACGATGTCCGGCTGCTGTTCGAACAGCAGTGGGCCGGGGGTGATGTTGTACAGGGTCAGCGCGCCGATCATCACGGCGGTGGTGCCCGAACCCGGAACGCCCAGGGTCAGCATCGGCACCAGGGCGCCGCAGCAGGATGCACCGATGGCAGTTTCCGGGGCCGCCAGGCCACGGGCATCGCCCTTGCCGAACTTGCCGCTGGCACCGGCGAGGCGCTTCTCGGTCATGTAGGCCACGGCACTGGCCAGGGTGGCACCGGCACCGGGCAGTACGCCCATGAAGAAGCCGAGCAGGCCGCAACGGATGTTGACGACGAACACCGAGGCCGCTTCCTTGAGGTTGAACAGCATGCGCCCGGTGGCCTTGACCGCCTGGTGGCCGTGATGGGTCTTCTCCAGCAGCAGGAGGATTTCGCTGATCGAGAACAGGCCCAGTAC
Source organism: Pseudomonas sp. FA117 (assembly GCF_057370475.1). NCBI lineage: Bacteria > Pseudomonadati > Pseudomonadota > Gammaproteobacteria > Pseudomonadales > Pseudomonadaceae > Pseudomonas > Pseudomonas sp. FA117. The sequence goes on along the minus strand of NZ_CM170675.1, from coordinate 4,562,116 downwards.
CAGCACCACGAACTGGATGCCGTCGGCCAGGTGCACGCTGTCACCGGTGAAGCGGTATACGCCACTGTTGGCGTCGATGCCCACGGCCGAGAGGAACAGGCCGATCAAGGCGGCAATGAAGGTTTTCAGCGGCTTGTCGCCGGCCATGCCGCCGAGGGCGACGATGGCGAAGACCATCAGCACGAAGTATTCCGCAGGTCCGAAGGCGATCGCCCATTTCGCCAGCAACGGCGCGAACAGCACCATGCCGCAGGTGGCGATGAACGCACCGATGAACGAACTCCAGGCCGACAGCGACAGCGCCACGCCCGCCAGGCCCTGGCGCGCCATGGGGTAGCCATCGAGGGTGGTCATCACGGTCGAGGCTTCGCCGGGGATGTTCAGCAGGATCGAACTGATCCGTCCGCCATACTCGCAGCCCAGGTAGACCGCGGCCAGCAGGATCAGCGCCGACTCTGGCGGCAGGCCCAGGGCGAAGGCGATGGGGATCAGCAGGGCCACGCCGTTGATCGGGCCCAGGCCCGGCAGCAGGCCGACCACGGTGCCGATCAGCGTGCCGCTCAGGGCGGTGACCAGGTTGTAGGGGCTCAGGGCGACGCCGAAGCCCTGGCCGAGGTAGCTCAAGGTATCCATGTGTCAGTTCTCCAGTACGTCGAGCAGGCCGAGGGGCAGGGGGACGTCCATCACCCGGTCGAACAGCCAGTAGAGGAAGATGCTCATGCCCACCACCACGATGGCGCTGTGCAGCCAGCGGCCGCCGTACAGGCGGGCCATGGGCAGGCCGGTGAGCACGGCGCTGAGGATGAAGCCCAGCGGCTCGAAGGTGGCGGCGAAGACGATCAGCAGGCCGATGCAGGCGGCGATCTTGGTCAGGGTCTCGCGGTCCAGTGGCACCTCGTCGTCCTTGTGCACGATGGGTGTCGGACGGATCGCCAGGTACAGCAGGCCCAGGCTCATCAGGCCGAGCATCAGCAGCGGGTAGGCACGCGGGCCTACCGGCTCATAGGAAAACGCCGCCTGGTACGGCCAGGCCATCACCGCGAGGGCGGCGCACACGGCCAGCAGGACCAGGGCGAAGAGACGTTGCAGGATCATGAAGGAATCCTCGATGGAAGCGGCTTTCATGCTTCCCTGTGGGAGCGGGCTTGCCCGCGAATGCGACAGACCAGGCAACGATGCTGCTGCGACTGGCGAATTCGCGGGCAAGCCCGCTCCCACAGAGATCACAGGGGCTTACTGAATCAGGCCGAATTCCTTGGCCAGTGTCTTGTAGTCGGCGACCTGCTTCTTCACGTAGCCATCGAGCTCCTCGCCGGTCATGGCGAACGGAAACAGCTCGCGCTGGTCACGCAGCTTGGCGAAGTCCTCGGAGGCCAGCAGCTTGTCGAAGGACTCCTTCCACCAGGCGTAGTCTTCGTCGCTCACCTTCGGCCCGAGGTAGAAACCGCGCACCACTGGCCAGACGATGTCGTAGCCTTGTTCCTTGGCGGTCGGGATATCCTTCATTTCAGGCTCGTCCAGGCGCTTCTCGGAGAACACCGCGAGGATGCGCATGTTGCCGCTCTGGATGTGTGGCATGGAGTCGGAGATGTCGGTCGAGCCCACCTGGATGTGGCCGCCCAGCAGCGCGGTGGCGATTTCACCGCCGCCTTCCAGGGCCACGTAGCGCAGGTCGCGCGGGTTGATGCCGGCCGCCTTGGCGATCAGTGCAGTCTGCATCCAGTCCTGGCTGCCGACGGTGCCGCCGGAGCCGATCACCACCTTGCTCGGGTCCTTCTTCAGCGCGGCGACCAGGTCATCGAGGGTCTTGTAGGGCGAATCGCTCTTCACTGCGATGGCGCCGTAGCTGGTGCCGACGGCCGCCAGCCATTTCACCGCGTTCTCGTCGAAGCGGCCGAACTTGCCCTGGGCCAGGTTCAGCAGCGAACCGCTGGACCAGGCCACCAGCGTCCCGGCATCGGCCGGGCGCTGGGCGACCACGGCGTTGTAGGCCACCGCGCCGACACCGCCGGGCATGTAGGTGACGCGCATCGGCTTGCTGAGGATCTTCTCCTCGACCAGTGCGCTCTGCACCAGTTTGCAGGTCAGGTCGAAACCACCGCCCGGCGAGGCCGGGGCGATGCATTCGGGGCGTTTCGGTTCGGCTGCCAGGGCGTTGCCGGCCAGCAGCAGGCAGCCGGTGGCCAGGACGAGTCGGCGCAGTGAAAGGTTCATCGTCTATCTCCGTGAGCGTTGTTGTTATGGGTTACCACAGGGCCACGCTGTAGCTGACCAGCAGGCGGACTTCATCGGCATCGCGGGCGAAGTTGGAGCGGAAGGTGGCGTTGCGCAGGCGCACTGCCACGTTCTTCAGCGGCCCGCTCTGTACCACGTACTTGAACTCGGTGTTGCGTTCCCACTCCTTGCCCTCGCTGCCATCGGCGCGGCTGACGTTGTCGCCACTGAGGTAGCGGGTCATGAAGGTCAGGCCGGGGATGCCCAGGGAGGCGAAGTTGTAGTCGTAGCGCACCTGCCAGGAGCGTTCGTCGGCGCCGGCGAAGTCGTTGATCTGGACGAAGTTGACCAGGTACGGATCGGCGCCGTCGAGGTAGGGGAAGGCGCTGTCGCCGGACAGGTGCTGGTAGGCGGCGCTGACCTTGTGGCCGCTGAGCGCGTAGCTGAGCATGCCGTTGAAGGTGGTGTTGTCGATCTTGCCGGCCAGGGCCTTGCCCTGTTCGTCACTTTTCGACAGGCGCAGGTCGGCGCCGAAGGTGCCCGGCCCCCAGGGCTGCGTGGCGACCATGCCGACGAAGTGCTGGCGGTAGATGTCGTCGAGCTGGGCGAAGTGGTAGCTGCCGGTGATGCGGTCGGTGAACTTGTAGTCCAGGCCGCCGAGGTCGAAGTGGTCGGCGCGGAACGTGCCGCCGAAGCGGCCGTTCTTGTTGTTCAGCGCCAGGTCTTCCCAGTTGGTGTCGTCGCGGTCCTTGGCCTTCTCCAGGCGCCCGCCGGTGAAGGTCAGGTTCTTGATCTCGCGCGAGGTGAGCAGGCCACCTTCGAAGGTCTGCGGCAGGATGCGCCCGTCGTTGGGCTGCACGGTCGGCAGTTCCGGGATCAGCGTGCCGACCTTGAGCTCGGTCTGCGAGATCCTGACCTTGCCGGTCAGCCCGAGCTTGGAGTATTCGTTGGCGGCCTTGCCGTCGTCATGGGTCGGCAGCAGGCCGGTACCGGTGCGGTCCTTGCTGGAGTCGAGCTTGATGCCGAGCATGCCCAGGGCGTCGAGGCCAAAGCCCACGGTGCCGTCGGTGTAGCCGGATTCGAAATTGAGCATGAAACCCTGGGCCCACTCGTCGCGCTTGGACTGCTGCGAACTGGTGCCATCGCGGAAGTCGCGATTGAAGTACATGTTGCGGGTTTCGAAGGTGGCCGTACTGTCTTCGAAGAAGGCGGCCTGGCTCATCGGGGCAACGCCGGCAAGGGCGATGGCGCTGGCGAGCGTGGAAGGGCGGGCGGAAAGGGACCGGCTGGGCTGCATTGACAGCATCGTCGTCTGACTCCGTTTTATTGTTCTTATTCGTTGCACCTTGCTGGTGCTTTTTTCGGCGCGTAGGGCGACCGTGGTGCGATGCTAGGTAACGAACCTTTCGCTAACCTTTCAGCGTGAAAGGTTTGTTACAAGGGGCTTCACAGCGTCGGCGACGGCGGTACACTCCGCGCCACCGCCCAACCCGAGCAGGGAGAATCCAATGCGTGTGCTGCTGGTCGAAGACCACCTGCCGCTGGCTGAAAGCGTGGCCCAGGCCCTCAAGAGCCATGGCCTGACCGTGGATGTACTGCACGACGGCGTCGCTGCCGACCTGGCCCTGGCCAGTGAGGACTACGCCGTTGCCGTGCTCGATGTCGGCCTGCCGCGCATGGACGGCTTCGAGGTGCTGGCACGCTTGCGCGCGCGCGGCAAGACCGTACCGGTGCTGATGCTCACCGCGCGCAGCGACGTCAAGGACCGCGTCCATGGCCTGAACCTGGGCGCCGACGACTACCTGGCCAAGCCCTTCGAGCTCACCGAACTGGAGGCGCGGGTCAAGGCCCTGCTGCGCCGCAGCGTGCTCGGTGGCGAGCGTCAGCAGCGCTGCGGGCCGCTGGTCTACGACCTCGATACCCGGCGCTTCTCGCTCGGCGAAGATCCCCTGACACTGACCTCGCGCGAGCAGAGCGTGCTCGAGGCACTGATCGCCCGTCCCGGACGGGTGATGAGCAAGGAGCAGCTGGCCGCCCAGGTGTTCGGCCTGGACGAAGAGGCCAGCCCCGACGCCATCGAGATCTACATCCATCGCCTGCGCAAGAAGCTCGACGGCCACCCGGTGGCCATCGTCACCTTCCGCGGCCTGGGCTACCTGCTCGAGCACCGCGATGCGTGACAACGGCAGCCTGCGCGGGCGCCTGCTCGGCAACCTGGCGCTGCTGCTGGTGGTGCTGATGCTGGCCAGCGGCCTGAGCGCCTACTGGAACGGTCGCGAAGCCGCCGACACCGCCTACGACCGTACCCTGCTGGCCTCGGCGCGAACCATCGCCGCCGGCCTCTCCCAGCGCGACGGCACGCTCAGCGCCGATGTGCCCTACGTGGCCCTGGACACCTTCGCCTACGACAGCGCCGGGCGTATCTACTACCAGGTGCTGGACATCCACCAGAAGCTGATTTCCGGCTACGAGAAGCTGCCGCCACCGCCGCCGGATACGCCACGCACCGATGACTATCCGGCGCTGGCCCGTTTCTACAACGCCACCTACCTGGGTCAGGACGTGCGCGTGGTCAGCCTGCTCAAGGCGGTGAGCGAACCGAACATGAACGGTATGGCCGAGATTCGCGTGGCCGAGACCGAAGAGGCGCGGGTCAGCATGGCGCGAGGGTTGATGGCCGACACCCTGCTGCGCCTGGGCATGCTCGCGCTGGGTGCATTGGTGATGGTGTGGTTTGCCGTCAGTGCCGCCCTGCGCCCCCTGGAGCGCCTGCGCACGGCGGTGGAGGAGCGCCAGCCCGACGATCTGCGCGCCTTGCCGGTGGTGCAGGTGCAGCATGAACTGGGGCCGCTGGTGCGCGCCCTGAACCACTTCACCGAGCGCCTGCGCGGGCAGTTCGAGCGCCAGGCGCAGTTCATCGCCGACGCCGCCCACGAGCTGCGTACCCCACTGGCGGCGCTCAAGGCGCGGGTCGAGCTGGGGCTGCGCTCGCATGAGCCGCAGGAGTGGCGCAAGACCCTGGAGTCCGCCGCCCAGGGCACCGACCGCCTGACCCACCTGGCCAACCAGCTGTTGTCGCTGGCACGCGTGGAAAACGGTGCGCGGGCGATTGCCGAGGGCGGCGCCCAGCGCCTGGACCTCAGCCAGCTGGCCCGCGAGCTGGGGCTGGCCATGGCGCCGCTGGCCCACGCCCGCGGGGTCGCCCTGGCGCTGGAGGCCGAGGCCCCCGTGTGGCTCAAGGGCGAGCCGACCTTGCTCAACGAGTTGCTCAGCAACCTGGTGGACAACGCCCTGGCACATACCCCGCAGGGCGGCAACGTGATCCTGCGCGTGCTGGCGCCCGCCGTGCTGGAAGTCGAGGACGACGGCCCGGGCATTCCCGAAGATGACCGCGAGCGCGTGTTCGAGCGCTTCTACCGACGCAGCGTGCAGGGCAGCGGGCTGGGGTTGGCGATCGTCGGGGAGATCTGCCGGGCGCACCTGGCGCAGATCAGCCTGCACGACGGTGACAACGGCGGCTTGAAGGTACGGGTCAGTTTCATCGCCGACTGAGCGGCGCCGCCGCGGCTGTCAGCGCAGCATGCTCCGTGCCTCGACCAGTTCGATCAGGTCCAGCTCCTTGCCTTCCGGCAGGCGCAGCAGCTGGTAGGCGGGCAGGGTGGTCAAGGGCTGGTCGCGCCCGCGCAGGCTCAGGGCTCGGGCGATCTGGACGATGCCGATGTAGTCGATCTTGTCGGTCTCGCGCTCCAGGTCCTGGACCTGGCTGGGCAGGTTGGCCAGTTGCTCGGGGAAGTCCCAGGCGCCGAGGATCTTGTCGCCCAGCACCGGCTGGATCTGCTCGATCACGTAGTTCAGGCAAATCGGGTCCGACAGCAGCTCGTTGTGCTCTTCGGCGTAGATCAGCACCGGCAGGGCGCCGATCTGGTGCACCAGGCCGCCAAGGGTGGCCTGGTCGGGTTTGAGATGGGTGTAGCGTCGGCAGATTTCGTAGCTGATGCCCGCTACTTCAAGGCTGTTTTCCCAGATATCGCGCAACTTCCTTTCCACCGCCGGCGAGCGGGCATGGAAGATCTGCTCGATCACCAGGCCGATGGCCAGGTTGCAGCTGTAGTTGACGCCCAGGCGGGTGATGGCGGTGTGCAGGTCGGTGACTTCCACCAGCGCCCGTAGCAACGGGCTGTTGACCACCTTGATCAGGCGCGCCGAGAGGGCGGCATCGCGACCGATCACGCGGCTCAAGGCGGCCACGCTGATCTCGCTGTCTTCGGCGGCTTCGCGGATGCTCAGGGCAACCTCGGGCAGCGTGGGCAGGACCAGGTCGTCGTTGTCGATGGCAGCGAGCAATTGCGCTTGAACCATCTCGGCCAGCTTGTTCATGGACTTCTCTACCGCAGTGGTGGGGCGGCCCCGCGCAGTAGCGGCGGGGCAGGCTGGTCAGCGCTGGATTTCTCGGTCGCGGTCCAGTTCGTAAGGCAGGTCGAGCAGGGTCAGGCGTGGACCTTCGAGACTACCCAGGTGCAGGTTGTCGTCTTCCACCGAGTCTGCGCTAAGCACTGCCAGCAGTTCGACACCCTGCTCGGCGGGTGCCGCGATGACCACCTCGCCGACCGACGAGCCGTGGGTGGGCGAGAAGATCTCTGCACCCGGTGCGGGCACTTCGTCCAGGGGCAGCGAGAGGCGATACTGGCGACGCTTCAGCTTGCCCAGGTACTGCATGCGCGCAACGATTTCCTGGCCGGTATAGCAGCCCTTCTTGAAGCTCACGCCATCGACCGCCTGCAGGTTGATCATCTGTGGGATGAACAGTTCACGGGTCGGCCCCATGACCTGGCCGATACCGGCACGGATCTGGCCCAGCAGCCAGGCGTCCAGGGGCGCTTGCGCCAGTGTTGCGGCAAGTTTCTCGCCGATGGCCGCAGCCTGTTCGGCCGGCACCCACAGCTCCACGCGCGCGGGCGAGACGGCGATGGCAATCAGCCCCTCATGGCGCTCGGTGGCGCCGGCAGCCTGTGGCACTGCAAGGCCCAGCGCCTGCAGTGCGGCATCGCCCTGCTGCAGGCCGAAACGCGCCCAGGCGGCGCTTTCGTCGGTCAGCGTGGCCTTGGAGAACACCGCGTATTTCTTCAGGTCCGCCAATTGCGCATCGAGCAGCTCGCTGGCCATGGCCAGTAGATAGCCATTGCCTTCGGGGAGGATGCGGAAGCTCGATTGCATGCGCCCCTTGACCATGCAGCGGGCGCCAAGGCTGGCATGCTCCAGGCTCAGATAGTCGAGGTTGCAGGTCAGCTGGCCTTGCAGGAACTTGCCGGCATCGGAGCCGCGGACGGCGAGGATGCCCTCGTGGGACAGGGGACAGAAGAAAGCGGAGTCGGCCATGGGTCATCGCGGTAGCTATAAAGACTGGCGGCCATCATAGAACGCCGGTAACAAAATAGGTAGGTGACTAGACCAATGCCTCGTGCCGCTGCGTTTGCGTCGCGGTATACTGCGCGACCATTCGAGGAGGGCCCCATGGTCGAACAAACTGAACTCAACCGGCTTTTCTGGCACAGCCGCCGCGGCATGCTGGAGCTGGACGTGCTGCTCGTCCCCTTCACCCAGGAGGTCTACCCGAGCCTGAGCGAAGCCGATCGCGAGCTGTACCGGCGCCTGTTGACCTGCGAAGACCAGGACATGTTCGGCTGGTTCATGGAGCGCAACGAATCCGAAGACCCTGAGCTGCAGCGCATGGTCCGCATCATCCTGGACCGTGTCCAGCCCAAGTGAGTGCTTCGAGTGCCGTTGGCAAGGCTCGCGCCTGCTGCTGACGGCCTACCTTGTCGGGCAGGTGCTGGTATTCGTCACCCTGTGGTCCGCCGCCGCGCCCTGGTGGCTGGCGACCTGCCTGCAGATGGCCTGCCTTGCCCACGCCCGTTGGCTGATCCCCCGCCGTATCCTGCTTACCCATCCCGATGCCGTGACCGGCCTGCGTCGCGATGCGCGCGGCTGGCAGGTGTTCAGCCGTGCCTGTGGCTGGGAGCGGGTGAGGCTGTGTCGCGACAGCGTGGCATTGCCGGCGATGGTGGTGTTGCGCTTCGTCCGTGAGGGCCGGCGTGTTGCCTGCAGCCAATGCATCCCCAGGGACGCGCTGGGGGTGGACGAGCATCGGCGGCTTCGCGTGCGCTTGAAGTTCAGCCGCCGGCGATGGGTGATGGCCGGCGGCTGAAGCCCCCGGCCTGCGTATGACCGATCGGTGCGCAGTTCAGCTCGGGCTCAGCACCGTATCCCTGGCCTCATCCAGCATCCCCGGATAATCCAGTGTGTAGTGCAGCCCGCGGCTCTCCTTGCGCTGCATGGCCGAGCGGATCATCAATTGCGCCACTTGCGCCAGGTTGCGCAGCTCGATCAGGTCGCGGCTGACCTTGTAGTTGCTGTAGAACTCGTCGATCTCGTCGAGCAGCAGGCGCACCCGGTGTTCGGCTCGCTGCAGGCGTTTGCTGGTGCGCACGATGCCGACGTAGTCCCACATGAAGCGCCGCAACTCGTCCCAGTTGTGCGCGATGATGACGTCCTCGTCCGAGTCGGTCACCTGGCTGGCGTCCCAGCAGGGCAGGGCCTGGGGCCGTTGCACCTGGTCCAGGTGCGCCTCGATGTCGGCTGCGGCGGCGCGTCCATAGACGAAGCATTCGAGCAGCGAGTTGCTGGCCATGCGGTTGGCACCGTGCAGGCCGGTGAAACTGGTTTCGCCAATGGCGTAGAGGCCAGGCACGTCGGTGTGGCCGCGGTCGTCGACCACCACGCCGCCACAAGTGTAGTGCGCCGCCGGTACCACCGGGATGGCCTGGCGGGTGATGTCGATGCCGAAGGTCAGGCAGCGCTCGTAGACGGTGGGGAAGTGGCTCTTGATGAACTCCACGGGCTTGTGGGTGATGTCCAGGTACACGCAGTCCACGCCCAGGCGCTTCATTTCATGGTCGATGGCACGGGCGACGATGTCCCGTGGCGCCAGTTCCTCGCGCGGGTCGAAACGCGGCATGAAGCGCTCGCCGTTGGGCAGGCGCAGCAGCGCACCTTCGCCGCGCAGGGCCTCGGTGATCAGGAAACTCTTGGCCTGGGGGTGGTACAGGCAGGTCGGGTGGAACTGGTTGAACTCCAGGTTGGCGACCCGGCAGCCGGCACGCCAGGCCATGGCGATGCCATCGCCGCAGGCGCCGTCGGGGTTGCTGGTGTACAGGTAGACCTTGGCCGCGCCGCCTGTGGCCAGTACCGTGAAGCGAGCGCCGAAGGTGTCCACCTCGCCGCTGTTGCGGTCCAGCACGTAGGCGCCCAGGCAGCGATCACCGGGCAGGCCCAGGCGCCGTTCGGTGATCAGGTCCACGGCCACGCGCTGTTCGAGCAGTTCGATGTTCGGGCGCTGGCGCGCCTGCTCCAGCAGGGTGGTGAAGATCGCCGCGCCCGTTGCGTCGGCGGCATGGATGATGCGCCGATGGCTGTGCCCGCCCTCGCGGGTGAGGTGGAACTCGAATCCGCCGTCGTCGACGCCGTGGTGGTCGTCACGGGTGAAGGGCACGCCTTGCTCGATCAACCATTCGATGGCCTCGCGGCTGTGCTCGACGGTGAAACGCACGGCGTCTTCATGGCACAGGCCGCCACCGGCGTTGAGGGTGTCCTCGACGTGCGACTGGACCGTATCGGTATCGTCCAGCACTGCCGCGACCCCACCCTGGGCCCAGAAGGTCGAACCATTGGCCAGGTCGCCCTTGCTCAGCACGGCGATGCGCAGATGGCCGGGGAGGTTGAGTGCCAGGCTGAGACCGGCGGCACCACTGCCGATCACCAGGACATCATGTTGGAATTGTTGGCTCATGTCGGGACACTGGTAACTAGTGAAGGGGGGCGGCACAATAGCCCTGCGCATATGGCATTGTGAAACTATCGTGAAACCTGCCGGGATGCCTTTATAGCAGCCCCGGGGCGATGATTTCCAATGGCGGTTGCACGGGCCGATCGCTTTGCGGGAACTTTCCGGCACCCCCGGAAATCCTAAGAAGGCTGCCCGTCTGCCGCGATTGCCAAGGCGACGCAGGGCGGCAGCTCTATCCGGGCTGACACCTGTGTATTCGAAACACCGATTATCGACGCAGCCGGCTGCGACCGCGCTGTGTCTTTTTCGTGCGAGCCGACCAGAGGCCGCAGGAAACTTGCTTGGAGGGGAGAACTTTTGCGCAAAGCCCGAGTCTATGGTTGCAAGCCTGAACGATGGCTGTCGCAACGCTCCTTTGAGTTCACTGAGGAGTGTTCATGCTAACCCAGGAAGAGGATCAGCAGCTTGTCGAGCGCGTGCAGCGTGGTGACAGGCGAGCGTTCGATCTGTTGGTGCTGAAGTATCAGCACAAGATTCTCGGGTTGATCGTGCGTTTTGTACACGACACCCATGAAGCGCAGGACGTGGCGCAGGAAGCCTTCATCAAGGCCTACCGTGCGCTTGGCAACTTTCGCGGCGACAGTGCGTTCTACACGTGGCTGTACCGCATCGCCATCAACACGGCGAAGAACTACCTGGTGTCCCGTGGAAGACGGCCACCAGACAGCGATGTGAGCTCCGAGGATGCGGAGTTCTACGACGGCGATCATGGTCTCAAGGATCTCGAGTCCCCAGAGCGCTCGTTGTTGCGGGATGAAATCGAAGGCACTGTCCATCGCACCATCCAGCAACTGCCCGAAGACCTGCGTACGGCACTGACCCTGCGCGAGTTCGACGGACTGAGTTACGAAGACATTGCCAGTGTCATGCAATGTCCGGTGGGTACCGTGCGCTCTCGAATCTTCCGCGCTCGGGAGGCCATAGACAAAGCCCTGCAGCCTCTGTTGCAGGAAACCTGAGACAGCGGCGACAGCCAAGAGAGGAACCGCCATGAGTCGTGAAGCTTTGCAGGAATCGCTGTCCGCGGTAATGGATAACGAAGCGGACGAACTGGAATTACGTCGCGTGCTGAACGCGGTCGATGATGCCGAAACCCGTGCCACCTGGTCGCGTTACCAGGTAGCCCGCGCAGCCATGCACAAGGAACTGCTGCTGCCCAACCTCGACATCGCTTCGGCCGTTTCCGCCGCCCTGGCTGACGAAGCCGTGCCGGTCAAGGCCAAGCGTGGCCCGTGGCGCAGCATCGGGCGCCTGGCGGTTGCCGCTTCGGTGACCGTCGCCGTGCTGGCAGGCGTACGCCTGTACAACCAGGACGAAATCACCGGTGCGCAGCTCGCTTCGCAGCAACCGGTCCAGCAGGGCATCACTGTGCCTCAGGCCCAGGGCCCGGCCGTGCTGGCAGGCTACAGCGAGAGCAGCGAGCAGGCGACCGGGCCGATGGCCAACGGTGTGCTGCAGAACCAGGCCGGCTGGGACCAGCGTCTGCCGGGCTACCTGCGCCAGCATGCCCAGGAGTCTGCGCTCAAGGGCAGCGAAACCGCCCTGCCTTACGCTCGCGCTGCCAGCCTGGAAAACCGCTAAGTAAGGAGGATCATGCGCGCGCTACCTCTCCTGCCGCTGCTTCTGTGCAGCTGCATGGCGGTGCCGGCATTGGCAGCCAACTCCTCGCCCGAGGCGAGCGAGTGGCTGAACAGGCTGGCACGGGCCGAGCAAGAGCAGAGTTACCAGGGTTCCTTCGTCTACGAACGTAACGGCAGTTTCTCTTCCCACGACATCTGGCATCGCGTCCAGGGCGCAAGTATCAGCGAGCGGCTGCTGCAGCTCGATGGCGCCGCCCAGGAAATCGTGCGGGTCGATGGCAAGGTGCAGTGCGTCAGTGGATCCCTGGTCAGCGGCGTCGGTGCTCCGCCCGATTCCGCCCCGCGTGTGCTCGATCCCCTCAAGCTGATGAGCTGGTACGACCTGAGCGTGGCCGGCAAATCGCGCGTCGCCGGGCGCGATGCAGTGATCGTCAGCCTCACCCCTCGTGACCCGCACCGCTATGCGTTCGAATTGCACCTGGACCGCCGCACCGGCCTGCCGCTGCGGTCGTTGATGCTCAACGACAAGGGCCAGTTGCTCGAGCGTTTCCAGATGACGCGGCTGGACACCGATGACACCCCCACCGATCGCGACCTGCAGCCCAGCGCTGCGTGCAAGCCGGTGCAGCCTGTGGCCGCGGCGAAATCCGAAACGGTTGCCGGCTGGCGCTCCGACTGGCTGCCGCCGGGTTTCGAACTGGTCAACAGTGCGGTGCGTCGGGACCCCGAGCGCAACAGCACGGTCAGCAGCCTGATGTATGACGATGGCCTGGCACGCTTTTCGGTGTTCCTCGAGCCGCTCAAGGACGATGGCGGTACCGACACCCGTGTGCAGCTCGGGCCGACCGTTGCCGTCTCGCGGCACCTGAACACGCCGAAGGGCAAGGTCATGGTCACGGTGGTGGGGGAAATCCCGCTGGGTACGGCCGAACGCGTGGCATTGTCGATGCGCGCCCAGGATGTCCAGGCACGGCAATGACCGTCCGAGACCTTTCCTACAGGTCGCCGGGCTCGCGGCTGACATGAAATTAAAGCATTGTCATTTGCAATCAACTGGTAAATTTTCTATAGGTCAGACTCCCTGGAGTCTGGCCTTTCCTGCATCTGCAGGGGCCCTTCTGCTAACTACGCTCGTTGTGACGGGAGCCGTATGTCAATACCACGCTTGAAATCCTACCTCTCGATGTTCGCCGCCGTGCTGATGCTCGGCCAGGTGCTCACCGCCCAGGCCGAGGAAGCCCTGCCGGACTTCACCACCCTGGTCGAGCAGGCCTCGCCGGCGGTGGTCAACATCAGTACCAAGCAGAAACTGCCGGATCGTCGCGTCGCCGCCGGCCAGATGCCCGACCTCGAGGGCCTGCCGCCGATGTTCCGCGAGTTCTTCGAGCGCAACATGCCGCAGCAGCCGCGCTCCCCACGTGGTGATCGCCAGCGCGAGGCGCAGTCGCTGGGTTCGGGCTTCATCATCTCAAGCGACGGTTATGTGCTGACCAACAACCACGTGGTTGCCGATGCCGACGAGATCATCGTCCGCCTGTCCGACCGCAGCGAGCTGCAGGCCAAGCTGGTCGGCACCGACCCGCGCACCGACGTGGCCCTGCTGAAGGTCGACGGCAAGAACCTGCCGACCGTCAAGCTGGGCGATTCGGAGAAGCTCAAGGTTGGTGAGTGGGTACTGGCCATTGGTTCGCCGTTCGGCTTCGACCACTCGGTGACCAAGGGCATCGTCAGCGCCAAGGGCCGTACGCTGCCCAACGACACCTACGTGCCGTTCATCCAGACCGACGTTGCGATCAACCCCGGCAACTCCGGTGGCCCGCTGTTCAACATGAAAGGTGAGGTCGTGGGCATCAACTCGCAGATCTTCACCCGTTCCGGCGGCTTCATGGGCCTGTCGTTCGCCATTCCGATCGACGTCGCGATCGATGTCTCCAACCAGTTGAAGAAAGACGGCAAGGTCAGCCGTGGCTGGCTCGGCGTGGTGATCCAGGAGGTCAACAAGGACCTGGCTGAATCCTTCGGCCTGGACAAACCAGCCGGTGCGCTGGTGGCCCAGGTGCTGGAAAACGGTCCGGCGGCCAAGGGCGGCCTGCAGGTAGGTGACGTGATCCTGAGCATGAACGGCCAGCCGATCGTCATGTCCGCCGACCTTCCGCACCTGGTCGGCGGCCTGAAGGATGGCCAGAAAGCCAAGCTCGAGATCATCCGCGAAGGCAAGCGCCAGACCCTCGACGTCACCATCGGCGCGCTGCCTGAAGACGACGCCGACATCGGCACCGGTGGCCAGGCGGGCGCTGAACGCAACAGCAACCGCCTGGGCGTGTCGGTCGCCGACCTCAGCGACGAGCAGAAGAAGTCGCTCGAACTCAAGGGCGGCGTGGTCATCAAGGAAGTCCAGGATGGTCCGGCGGCGCTGATCGGCCTGCGTCCGGGCGATGTCATCAGCCACCTGAACAACCAGGCGATCGGCTCGGCCAAGCAGTTCACCGAGATCGCCAAGGACCTGCCGAAGAACCGCTCGGTGTCCATGCGCGTGCTGCGCCAGGGCCGTGCCAGCTTCATCACCTTCAAGTTGGCTGAATAAGCTGAGTGAAATGTAGGAAAGGGCAGCTTCGGCTGCCCTTTTTCATGAGCATGTCATGGTTTTCTATGGGAATATCAGGGCATGACGCGAAGCCAGCGCGCATTTGCGGGGGCGGGTGGCGACAGAGGAATCTCCCATATCCCTTCGGGTTCAGGTACAATTCCCGGCTATTTTTCCGCGGGCGTCCGGCTCGCAGCCTTTTCGAGTGTTGACCCGTGAGTGATTTGAGTCATATCCGCAATTTCTCCATCATCGCCCACATCGACCATGGCAAGTCGACGCTGGCCGACCGTTTCATCCAGATGTGCGGTGGCCTGTCGGCGCGCGAGATGGAAGCCCAGGTCCTCGATTCCATGGACCTCGAGCGTGAACGCGGTATCACCATCAAGGCCCACAGCGTCACCCTGCATTACAAGGCGCAGGACGGCAAAACCTACCAGCTGAACTTCATTGATACCCCCGGCCACGTCGACTTCACCTATGAAGTCTCGCGTTCGCTGGCGGCGTGCGAGGGCGCGTTGCTGGTGGTCGATGCCGGCCAGGGCGTCGAGGCGCAATCGGTCGCCAACTGCTACACCGCCATCGAGCAGGGACTGGAAGTCATGCCGGTGCTGAACAAGATGGACCTGCCCCAGGCCGACCCGGACCGTGTCAAGGACGAGATCGAGAAGATCATCGGCATCGACGCCACCGACGCCGTGGCCTGCAGTGCCAAGAGCGGCATGGGCGTGGACGAGGTGCTCGAGCGCCTGGTGCAGACCATCCCCGCGCCGACCGGTGAGATCGATGCCCCGCTGCAGGCCCTGATCATCGACTCCTGGTTCGACAACTACCTGGGCGTCGTGTCGCTGGTGCGTGTGCGCCAGGGCCGCGTGAAGAAGGGCGACAAGATCCTGGTCAAGTCCACCGGCAAGGTGCACCTGGTCGACAGCGTCGGCGTATTCACCCCGAAACACACTGCCACTGCCGACCTCAAGGCCGGTGAAGTGGGCTTCATCATCGCCAGCATCAAGGACATCCACGGTGCGCCGGTCGGTGACACCCTGACCCTGTCCTCGACCCCCGAGGTCGAAGTGCTGCCGGGCTTCAAGAAGATCCAGCCGCAGGTCTACGCCGGCCTGTTCCCGGTCAGTTCCGACGATTTCGAGGACTTCCGCGACGCCCTGCAGAAACTGACGCTCAACGACTCGTCGCTGCAGTACATGCCGGAAAGCTCCGATGCCCTGGGCTTCGGCTTCCGTTGCGGCTTCCTCGGCATGCTGCACATGGAGATCATCCAGGAGCGCCTGGAGCGCGAATACGACCTGGACCTGATCACCACCGCGCCGAGCGTGATCTACGAGCTCGAACTCAAGACCGGCGAAACCATCGTCGTCGACAACCCCTCGAAACTGCCTGACGTTTCGGCGGTTGCAGACTTCCGCGAGCCGATCGTCACCGCGACGATTCTTGTGCCGCAGGAGCACCTGGGCAACGTCATCACCCTGTGCATCGAGAAACGTGGCGTGCAGCGCGACATGCAGTTCCTCGGCAGCCAGGTGCAGGTGCGCTACGACATGCCGATGAACGAAGTGGTGCTGGACTTCTTCGACCGTCTCAAATCCACCAGCCGCGGCTACGCTTCGCTGGACTATCATTTCGATCGCTACCAGTCGGCCAACCTGGTCAAGCTGGACGTGCTGATCAACGGCGACAAGGTCGATGCCCTGGCATTGATCGTGCACCGCGACAACGCGGCCTACAAAGGCCGTGCGTTGACCGAGAAGATGAAGGAACTGATTCCTCGGCAGATGTTCGACGTGGCGATCCAGGCAGCTATCGGCGGCCAGATCATCGCGCGGACCACTGTCAAGGCGCTCAGAAAGAACGTACTGGCTAAATGCTATGGCGGTGACGTCAGCCGTAAGAAGAAACTGCTGGAGAAGCAGAAGGCCGGTAAGAAACGCATGAAGCAGGTGGGTAACGTGGAGATTCCACAGGAAGCCTTCCTCGCTGTGCTCAGGTTGGATAGCTAGGTCCTATGTCGCTAAATTTCCCGCTGTTGCTAGTCATCGCCGTAGCCGTCTGCGGCCTGTTGGGTCTGATCGATCTGCTGTTCCTGGCCCCGCGCCGGCGGGCGGCTATCGCCAACTACCAGGGCAGCGTCAGCCAGCCCGAGGTCGCGGTGGTCGAGCGCCTGAACAAGGAGCCGTTGCTGGTCGAGTACGGCAAGTCGTTCTTCCCGGTGCTGTTCATCGTGC
Source organism: Pseudomonas sp. FA117 (assembly GCF_057370475.1). Lineage (NCBI taxonomy): Bacteria > Pseudomonadati > Pseudomonadota > Gammaproteobacteria > Pseudomonadales > Pseudomonadaceae > Pseudomonas > Pseudomonas sp. FA117. Next base: position 4,545,595 of record NZ_CM170675.1, on the reverse strand, counting down.
TGGTGCTGCGCTCGTTCCTGGTCGAACCCTTCCAGATCCCGTCGGGTTCGATGAAGCCGACCCTGGAAGTGGGCGACTTCATCCTGGTGAACAAGTTCTCCTACGGCATCCGCCTGCCGGTGATCGACAAGAAGGTCATCGAAGTCGGTGATCCGCAGCGCGGGGACGTCATGGTGTTCCGCTACCCGAGCGACCCGAACGTCAACTACATCAAGCGTGTGGTCGGCTTGCCGGGCGACCGGATCCGCTACACCAACGAGAAGCACCTGTACGTCAACGACCAGCTGGTCGCCGAGCAGCTGGTCGGCACCGAAGCCGGATCGCTGGGCAGTGCCGAGCTGTACAAGGAAAAACTGGGCGAAGCCGAGCACCTGATCCGCAAGGAGATGAGCCGCTATCGCATGCCGCCTGACCAGCAATGGACAGTGCCGGCCGGTTACTACTTCATGATGGGCGACAACCGCGACAACTCCAACGACAGCCGTTACTGGGACGATCCGAGCATCCCGCGCGAGCTGCAGGGCATGGTCCCGGACCGCAACATCGTCGGCAAGGCCTTCGCGGTCTGGATGAGCTGGCCGGAGCCCAAGCTCAGCCACTTCCCCAACCTGTCGCGGGTCGGCTTGATCCATTGATACCCCTCGGCGCTGTCCCACACAGCGCCGAATGCATTTCTGACATAGGCTGTGTTCTCAGGGATGGGTAAATTCGCCGCCACACGACGGCGTGACACAGCCAAACAGTCTTTCAGGATGTTGATTTGAACGCGTTTAACAACGAAGGGGTGGCCGCATGAGCGCTTCCCTCGAACGCCTGGAGCGCAAGCTCGGCTATACCTTCAAGAACCAGGACCAGATGCTCCTGGCGCTCACGCACCGCAGTTATGCCGGGCGCAACAACGAGCGCCTGGAGTTTCTCGGCGATGCCATCCTCAATTTCGTGGCGGGCGAGGCGCTGTTCGAGCGTTTCCCCCAGGCCCGCGAAGGCCAGCTGTCGCGCCTGCGCGCACGCCTGGTCAAGGGTGAGACCCTGGCCCGCCTGGCCCGTGGCTTCGACCTGGGCGACTACCTGCGCCTGGGTTCGGGCGAGCTCAAGAGCGGCGGCTTCCGCCGTGAGTCGATCCTGGCCGATGCGCTCGAGGCGCTGATCGGCGCGATCTACCTGGATGCCGACATGCAGACCGCCCGCGAGCGTATCCTCGCCTGGCTGGCCGGCGAGTTCGGCGGGCTGACGCTGGTCGACACCAACAAGGACCCCAAGACCCGTCTGCAGGAATACCTGCAGTCGCGTGCCTGCGAGCTGCCACGTTACGAAGTGGTGGACATCCAGGGCGAACCTCATTGCCGTACCTTCTTCGTCGAATGCGAAGTGGTGCTGCTGAACAACAAGAGCCGCGGCCAGGGCGTGAGCCGGCGTATCGCCGAGCAGGTCGCCGCCGCCGCTGCATTGATCGCCCTGGGCGTGGAGAATGGCAATGACTGAGAACAATCCGACCCGCTGCGGTTACGTGGCCATCGTCGGTCGCCCGAACGTGGGCAAGTCCACGCTGCTCAACCACATCCTCGGGCAGAAGCTGGCGATCACTTCGCGCAAGCCCCAGACCACCCGCCACAACATGCTCGGCATCAAGACCGAGGGTGACGTGCAGGCGATCTATGTCGACACCCCCGGCATGCACAAGGCCAACGACAAGGCCCTGAACCGCTACATGAACCGCAACGCCTCGGCAGCGCTCAAGGATGTCGACGTGGTGATCTTCGTGGTCGACCGCACCCGCTGGACCGACGAGGACCAACTGGTGCTCGAGCGTGTGCAGTACGTGACCGGCCCGCTGATCATCGCGGTCAACAAGACCGATCGCATGGAAGAAAAGGCCGAGTTGATCCCGCACCTGCAGTGGCTGCAAGAACAGCTGCCGAACGCCGAAGTGATGCCGATTTCGGCGCAGCAGGGGCACAACCTCGACGCGCTGGAAGCCCAGATTGCCAGGCACCTGCCGGAAAACGAGCATTTCTTCCCGGAAGACCAGATCACCGACCGCAGCAGCCGCTTCCTGGCCGCCGAACTGGTACGCGAGAAGATCATGCGCCAGCTCGGCGCCGAGCTGCCGTACCAGATCACCGTCGAGATCGAGGAATTCAAGCAGCAGGGCCATGTGCTGCACATCCACGCGTTGATCCTGGTCGAGCGTGATGGCCAGAAGAAGATCATCATCGGCGACAAGGGCGAGCGCATCAAGCGCATCGGCTCCGAGGCGCGCAAGGACATGGAAGTGCTGTTCGACTCCAAGGTCATGCTCAACCTGTGGGTGAAGGTCAAGGGTGGCTGGTCCGACGACGAACGGGCACTGCGTTCGCTGGGTTACGGCGACCTCTAAGCCTCGCCGCGCACCTTGTAGGAGCGGGCTTGCCCGCGAACACGGGCAACGCCCGTGCCATGCATCCACGGTGCTTGGGCTGGCTTCTTCGCGGGCAAGCCCGCTCCTACAGATGTGCGCTTTGCCTGAGACCGAGTGACCGCTCATGGACCAACCCTCCCCGCAACCCGCCTACGTCCTGCACAGCCGCGCCTACAAGGAAACCAGTGCGCTGGTGGACTTCTTCACCGCCCAGGGCCGGGTGCGGGCGGTGCTCAGGCGTGCGCGGGGCAAGGGCGGCAGCCCGGTGCGCCCCTTCGTGCCGCTGGAGGTCGAGCTGCGCGGGCGGGGCGAGTTGAAGAACGTCGGTCGGTTGGATACGGTCGGCCTTGCCGGGTGGCTGCACGGCGACGCGCTGTTCAGCGGTCTGTATCTCAACGAGTTGCTGATGCGCCTGCTCCCTGCCGAAGCGCCGTTTCCTGCCCTGTTCGAGCATTACACCCTGACCCTCGAGGCGCTGGCCGCCGGTCGCCCGCTGGAGCCGCTGCTGCGCGCCTTCGAATGGCGCCTGCTGGACGAACTGGGCTACGCCTTCTCGCTGACCCACGACGTGAACGATGACCCCGTGGTTGCCGAGGGGCGCTATCGGCTGCAGGTCGACGCCGGGCTTGAGCGGGTCGAGCTGCTCCAGCCCGGGTTGTTCAGCGGCACCGAGCTGCTGGCCCTGGCCGAGGCCGAGTGGGAGGCGCCCGGGGCGCTGCTCGCCGCCAAGCGCCTGATGCGCCAGGCGCTGGCCGTTCATCTGGGGCCCAGGCCACTGGTCAGCCGGGAACTGTTTCGCAAGCGCTGAGCACGTCGTATGCTGTGGGGCTAAACCTTCAGGAGAGCCTTTCGTGACTCACAGCAACCGCATGCTTCTCGGCGTCAACATCGACCACGTGGCGACCCTGCGCCAGGCCCGGGGCACGCGCTATCCAGATCCGGTCAAGGCCGCCCTGGACGCCGAGGAAGCGGGTGCCGATGGCATCACCGTGCACCTGCGCGAAGACCGCCGGCACATCCAGGAGCGCGATGTGCTGTTGCTCAAGGACGTGCTGCAGACGCGCATGAACTTCGAGATGGGCGTCACCGAAGAAATGATGGCCTTCGCCGAGAAGATCCGCCCGGCGCATATCTGCCTGGTGCCGGAGACCCGCCAGGAGCTGACCACCGAGGGCGGCCTGGATGTGGCCGGGCAGGAGGCGCGGATCAAGGCCGCCGTCGAGCGCCTGGCCCGTACCGGTGCCGAGGTGTCGCTGTTCATCGATGCCGACGAGCGGCAGATCGAGGCCTCCCGTCGCGTCGGGGCGCCGGCCGTCGAACTGCATACCGGCCGTTACGCCGATGCGCAGACGCCCACCGAGGTGGCCGAGGAGCTCAAGCGCATCGTCGATGGCGTGGCCTTCGGCGTGGGGCAGGGGCTGATCGTCAATGCCGGCCATGGCCTGCATTACCACAACGTCGAGGCCGTGGCGGCGATCAAGGGCATCAATGAGCTGAACATCGGTCACGCGCTGGTGGCGCATGCGCTGTTCGTCGGCTTCAAGGCGGCGGTGGCCGAGATGAAGGCCTTGATCGTGGCGGCTTCGCGCTGATATCGCGGCGCTCTCTTCGCGGGCAAGCCCGCTCCCACAGGTCCAGGTTGCTCAAAATCCAAAAGCCAACTCAATCCCTGCAGGAGCGGGCTTGCCCGCGAAGAGGGCAGTCCAGCCAACCGTCATTCGGCCTGGAACACCAGGCTGAAGCGGGTGGGGCCGGTTGCACTGCTGCTCACCTCGACCCGGCCGCCATGCAACTGCATGATCGACTTCACGATCGCCAGGCCCAGCCCCGTTCCGCCCTCCAGCCGCGAGCGGCCACAGCCGACACGGTAGAAACGCTCGAACAGCTGCGTCAGATGCGCCTGGTCGATCCCGGGCCCCTGATTCTGCACCCATAACCACACCTGGTCCTGGCGCCGCTCGATGCCCAGTTCGATCACCTGGTCATGCGGGCTGTGGCGAATGGCGTTGCTCAGCAGATTCGACAGTGCACGCTGGAACATCAAGCGGTCGGCCAATGCCGTGCCCCAGCCGTGTGCACGCAGTTCGATCCCCTTGAGTTCGGCGCTGAAGTCGAACAGTTCCATCACCCGCGCGGTTTCATCGGCCAGGGCCAGCGGCTTGAGCATGGTCTGGGCCTGAGGCTGGCTGACCTGGGCCAGAAACAGCATGTCGTTGATGATGCGATTGAGGCGGGTGAGCTCCTCGACGCTGTCTTCCAGCGCCTCGCGGTAGTGCTCGCCGTCGCGCTCGCGGGACAGCGTGACCTGGGCCTTGCCCATCAGGTTGCTGATCGGTGTGCGCAGCTCGTGGGCCAGGTCGTCGGAAAACTGCGACAGCTGGCGCACGCCCTGATCGAGGCGCTCGAGCATGATGTTGATGCTGGCCGCCAGTTCCGCCAGCTCCTGGGGCAGCCCTGTGCTCGGCAGGCGGTGGGTGAGCTGGTGGGCGCAGATCTGCCCGGCGATGCGGCGAAACCGGCGCAGTGGGTCGAGCCCGCGCTGCACCAGCTTCCAGGCGCCTATGCCGATCAGCAGCAGCAGCACCGGCAGTGCCAGTAGGGTCGAGTTCAGGTAGGCGTGGAGCAGAGCGTTGTCGTCGGCGCGGTCCAGCGACATCATCACCCGCACCGGCTGGTTGTCGCGCAGGCGCATCAACTGGGTGACGGTCAGAAGTTGACGCCCGTCGCTGTCGCGCCACGCCATGAAGGCCGGCTGTTGTCCTGCGGGCAACTGGCGCAGCGCTTGCGCTTCCAGGGCCGGTCCCAGGCTCAGTAGCGCGGGGTGGCGGCCGTTGAGGGCGAGGATGCTCAGGCTGAGGTTGTCGTGCCCCATCACCAGGTCGAGCAGCGGATGGGCGCGGCTACCGAGGTCGTCGCTGCGCAGGTCGACGCGCAGGTTGTGCTCGACCTGCAGCATCTTGCGCGCCAGGTCGCGACGGGCGCGGCTGTCCAGTTCGTGGTCGAGGGCGAACACGGCCAGGCAGGCCAGCAGCAGGACCAGCGCGGCGCCCATCAGGGTCACCGAAAGCCCCAGGCGCAGCGACAGGGTGCGGCCCCTCACGTGCGCGCTTCCAGCACATAACCGACGCCGCGCAGGGTGTGGATCAGCTTGTCGTCGAAAGGGTCGTCGATCTTGGCCCGCAGGCGGCGGATCGACACCTCGACCACATTGGTGTCGCAGTCGAAGTTCATGTCCCACACCAGCGAGATGATCTGCGTGCGCGACAGCACCTCGCCGCTCTGGCGCATCAGCAGGTGCAGCAGGGTGAACTCCTTGGCGGTCAGGTCGATGCGCTGTCCGGCGCGCCAGGCGCGGTGACGGCCGGGGTCGAGTTCGAGGTCGGCGACTTTCAGCGTGTCCGGTTGCAGGTGCTGGTCGTTGCGGCGCAGCAGGCTGCGGATGCGCGCCAGCAGCTCGGGAAACTCGAAGGGCTTGAGCAGGTAGTCGTCGGCCCCCAGGTCCAGCCCCTTGACCCTGTCGGCCAGGCGCCCGTGGGCGGTGAGCATCATGATCCGCGTCGAGGATTCGGCCCGCAGGCGCTGCAGCACGCCCCAGCCGTCGAGCTCGGGCAGGTTGACGTCGAGGATCACCAGGTCGTACGGCTGCTGCCGCGCCAGGTGCAGGCCATCGGTACCGGTATGGGCGCAATCGACCACATAGCCGTTCTCGCGCAGTCCTTGCTGGAGGTAGTCGGCGGTCCGGGGTTCGTCCTCGATGATCAGTAGGCGCATGGCAGGGCTCGGGTCGATGAAAGGGGGCGATTCTCGACCCTGTAGCGACATCAGGGTCAAGCGGCGGGGATGTTACGGCATGTGAGTGGCTTGGCGCGTCAGATAACGGATTTGTAATCCCGGTGTTATCTGGCTGTTCGCGGTTCCAGGGACATTGCAGGACTGTAATCCCCACCTCACCTTCGCGTTAGCTGCCCCTCGCTAGGATGGCCATGACTGGACGGTTATCACGAGGCAAATACGATGAACCTGAGCAAATACCTGCTGCTGGCGATGCTCGCCCTGGGCAGCACCAGCGTTTTTGCAGAAGGCGGCGCGGAACGTTCCAAGGCGTTCTGGCAAGCATTCCGCGAGGATCAGGCCCGCCTGCATGGCGACAAGCAGCAGGCCGTGGCAGAACGTGAGCGCAAGGCGGCAGAGAAGGCCCGAGAGTTGGCCAAGGATTGAGGAGTACCACCCCTGCGCCGCGACAGCTCCTCGGCGCAGGTGGATTCGGGCGCCCGTCGGCGCCCTTTTTTATTTGCGCGCCAGCAGCGTGGCGCGGCGTGGGGCGGGCAGGCCTTCGATGGTCTTGCCGTGGTCGAGCGGGTCGAGGAAGTCAGCCAGCGACTGGTAGCGCATCCACTCGGTGCTGCGTTGTTCCTCGACGCTGGTGACGCTGACATCCACGCAGCGCACATCGCTGAAGCCTGCGCGGCGCAGCCAGCGCTCCAGCGCCGGCACCGACGGCAGGAACCAGACGTTGCGCATCTGCGCATAGCGGTCCTCGGGCACCAGCACCTGCTGCTCGTCGCCTTCGACCACCAGGGTCTCCAGCACCAGCTCACCGCCCTTGACCAGGCAGTCCTTGAGCGCCAGCAGGTGTTCGATGGGCGAGCGGCGATGGTAGAACACGCCCATCGAGAACACCGTATCGAAGCCTTCGAGGTTGGCCGACAACTCTTCCAGGGCGAAGGGCAGGTGCCAGGCCGGCAGCTCGGGCAGGTACTTGTGCACGGCCTGGAACTGGCAGAAGAACAGCCAGTTCGGATCGACCCCGACGACCATCTCGGCGCCGGCGCCAAGCATGCGCCATTGGTAGTAGCCATTGCCGCAGCCGACATCGAGCACGCGCTTGCCCTTGAGGTCCAGGTGCGGGCCGACCCGCGACCATTTCCAGTCCGAGCGCCACTCGGTGTCGACGTGCACGCCGAACAGGTCGAACGGCCCCTTGCGCCAAGGGGACAGCCCCATCAGTGCCTGACGCACCTGGGCGCGGGTCGCTTCGTCGCAGTCGCTGTCCAGGCGCAGCCCGTCGACCAGGTCGATTACCGCCGGTTTCAGGTCCGGCAGGGCATCCAGGGCGCCGCGCCAGCGCTCGAGGTCGCCGTGGCCCTTTTCCAGCTTGGCGTCCAGTTGCGCTTGCAGGCCCTGGGACCAGCAAGCCAGCGGCGTGCCCGCCAGGCGGCGGACGAGGGGAGACAGATCGATCATGGCAGGGCTATCAGCGAGGCGAAGTTGAGGCATTGGAACCAGGGCACGACTTTCGAGAAGCCGGCAGCGCGCAGGCGCTCCTGGTGGGCTTGCAGGGTGTCGGGCTTCATCACGTGCTCGATGGCGCTGCGTTTCTGGGCGATTTCCAGGTCGCTGTAGCCATTGGCGCGCTTGAAGTCCAGGTGCAGTTCGTTGAGCAGTTCCTGCTCCTGCGCATCGTCGAAGCGCAGTTTCTCCGACAGGATCAGCGCACCGCCTGGCAGCAGCGCCTGGCGAATGCGTGCGAGCAGGTCCAGGCGTTGCTCGGGAGCGATGAACTGCAGGGTGAAGTTCATCGCCACCACCGAGGCAGGCTCGAAGGGCAGCGCGAGGATGTCGGCTTCGAGCACCTGTACCGGCAGCAGTTCCTGGAACATCGAGTCCTGGGCGGTGAGGTACTGGCGGCAGCGTTCGACCATGGCCGCGGAGTTGTCCACGGCGATCACCCGGCAGCCGTCGTGGCGCACGTGGCGGCGCAGCGACTGGGTCACAGCGCCCAGCGAGGCACCGAGGTCATACAGGGCGGTGTGTGGCTGGGCGAAGCGCGCGGCAAGCACGCCGAGGTTCTCGACGATGGTCGGGTAGCCGGGCACCGAGCGCTTGATCATGTCCGGGAACACGCGCACCACGTCCTCGTTGAACACGAAGTCGGGCACTTGCTCCAGGGGCTGGGCGAATAGGCGGTCGGGGTCTTTGCTCACGGCGGATCCAGATTCAGCGGGTGATGTCGAGGGGCGGCATTCTAGCCAAACCGGGCCGAGGATGCATGGCCGGCTGACCAGTGTGGCGCGTTCATTTCACCCGGATGGCGCAATCGAAGGTTTCCACGGGCTGGACCTCCGGGGCCCAGGGCTGCTGGTAGACCAGCACCAGGTGCCCTTCGCCGGCACTGACCGCCTGGAAGCGCCAGGTGGCGACACCGGCACTGCCCACGATGCCGGCTTCCTCGGGCGAGTTGTAGACTTCCGGGCCGAGGCTGCGCAGCAGGCCCGAGGCCGGATCCTTGATGCTCCAGCGATAGCCGGTGGACGGGTTGCTGGACAGCGACAGCGACAGGGTCTGGCCGACGTGCAGGCGCTGGGGGCATTCGCTGTCGGCATCGAGCTCGACGGTCTGCCGGGGTTGCTGGGCGCAGGCGGCGAGCAGGCTGAGGCTCAGGGGGAGCAGCAGGCGAGGAAGGGTCATGGTGACTCCTGAGACGGGCGATGGCCTGAGGATAACCGATGAACTGGGGGGTGTGGGGCTGTGAGGGCCCATCGCGGGGCAAGCCCGCTTCCACAGGTTTCGAAATCTACAGGGTGCCTGTGGGAGCGGACTTGCCCCGCGATGGGCCGCACAGCGGCCCTGGGTTTATCAGAACAATACTTTCGCCACGTCGGCAAAGCGCTTGGCGAAATGCACCGTCAGCCCTTCGCGCAGGTAGTCCGGCAGTTCCTCGAAGTCCCCACGGTTCGCCTCCGGCAGGATCAGCTCGTGGATCTTCTGGCGCCGCGCGGCGATGACCTTCTCGCGCACACCGCCGATCGGCAGCACCTGGCCGGTGAGGGTCAGCTCGCCGGTCATCGCCACGCCTTTCTTCGGCGCCTGGTCGCGTGCCAGCGACAGCAGGGCGCTGGCCATCGTCACGCCGGCGCTGGGGCCGTCCTTGGGTGTCGCTCCTTCAGGTACGTGCAGGTGAATGAAGGCTTCGTTGAAGAAGCCCGGGTCACCACCGTACTGCTTTAGGTTCGAGCTGACGTAGCTATAGGCGATTTCCGCAGATTCCTTCATCACGTCACCCAGCTTGCCGGTGAGCTTGAAGCCGCGGTTGAGGGTGTGGATGCGCGTGGCCTCGATCGGCAAGGTAGCGCCGCCCATGCTGGTCCAGGCAAGGCCGGTGATCACGCCCTTGCCCGCTAGCACCTGTTCGCTGCGAAACACCGGCATGCCCAGTGCCGCTTCCAGGTCCCTGGTGCCGATCTTGAGCTTGGCGTCGGGATTTTCCAGCAGCTTGACCACCGCCTTGCGCACCAGCTTGCCGAGCTGTTTCTCCAACTGGCGGACCCCGGCTTCACGGGCATAGCCCTCGATCACCAGGCGCAGGGCGCTGTCGCTGATGCTCAGGCTGGTCTTGGACACGCCGGCCTTGTCCAGTTGCTTGGGCCACAGGTGGCGCTTGGCGATGGCCAGTTTCTCCTCGGTGATGTAGCCGGACAGGCGGATCACTTCCATACGGTCGAGCAGCGGACCGGGGATCGAGTCGAGGGTGTTGGCGGTGCAGACGAACAGCACCTTGGACAGGTCCAGGCGCAGGTCGAGGTAGTGGTCGAGGAAGTCGACGTTCTGCTCCGGATCGAGCGTTTCCAGCAGCGCCGAGGCCGGATCGCCCTGGTAGCTCTGGCCCATCTTGTCGATCTCGTCGAGCATGATCACCGGGTTCATCACCTCGACGTCCTTCAGCGCCTGCACCAGCTTGCCCGGTTGGGCGCCGATGTAGGTGCGGCGATGGCCCTTGATTTCGGCCTCGTCGCGCATGCCGCCGACGCTGAAACGGTAGAACGGCCGGCCGAGGGATTCGGCGATGGACTTGCCGATGCTGGTCTTGCCGACCCCCGGTGGACCGACCAGCAGCACGATCGAGCCGCTGATCTCGCCTTTCCAGGCGCCGACGGCGAGGAATTCGAGGATGCGTTCCTTGATGTCGTCCAGCCCGGCATGGTGCTGGTCGAGCACCCTGCGCGCGTGCTTGAGGTCGAGCTTGTCCTGGCCGTACAGCCCCCAGGGCAGTGCGGTGGCCCACTCCAGGTAGTTGCGCGTCACGGCGTACTCTGGCGAGCCGGTCTCGAGGATCGCCAGCTTGCCCATTTCCTCGTCGATGCGTTTTTGCGCCTGGTCGGGCAGGGTCTTGCCCTGCAGGCGCTGCTCGAACTGTTCCAGGTCGGCGCTGCGGTCGTCCTTGGTCAGGCCCAGCTCCTGCTGGATGACCTTGAGCTGCTCCTTGAGGAAGAACTCGCGCTGGTGTTCGCCGATCTGTCGGTTCACCTCGGCGGAGATCTCGTTCTGCAGCCGCGCGACTTCAACCTCCTTGCGCAGCATCGGCAGGACTTTCTCCATGCGCTTGAGCATGGGCACGCAGTCGAGCACCTCCTGCAGCTGGTTGCCAGTGGCGGACGTCAGGGCGGCGGCGAAGTCGGTAAGGGGCGAGGGGTCGTTGGGGCTGAAGCGGTTGAGGTAGTTCTTCAGCTCTTCGCTGTACAGCGGGTTGAGCGGCAGCAGCTCCTTGATCGCGTTGATCAGCGCCATGCCGTAGGCCTTGACCTCGTCGGTGGGCTGCGCCGGCTGGCGGGGATACTCGACTTCGACCAGGTACGGTGGGCGGTGGTGCTTGAGCCAGGTGCGGATACGCACGCGGGTCAGGCCCTGGGCGACGAACTGCAGCTTGCCGCCCTCACGGCTGGCATGGTGCACCTTGACCAGGGTGCCGTACTCGGGCAGCGCCTTGGTGTCGAAGTGACGGTGGTCTTCGGGCGGGGTGTCCATGAAGAACAGCGCCAGGGAGTGGTGCTCGGTCTTGGCGACCAGATCGAGGGTTTCGGCCCAGGGTTCTTCATTGACGATCACCGGCAGGACCTGCGCGGGGAAGAACGGGCGGTTGTGGATCGGGATCACATAGACCTTGTCCGGCAGTTGCTGGCCGGGCAGGGCGAGGGCGTTGCCATGGCCGGTGTGGGCCTTGGCATCGAGGTGTTCGACTTCGCTGTGTTGGTCGGCGTGTTCCGGGAAATCCTGCTGGTCGCTCATGGGGCACCTGCGTGAATGACTATGGTGCTTAGATGGGGCGAGGGGACATGGGTTTCAATGGTAGACGAAGGCAGTGGGGGGAGGGTTTCATCTTTGCCGGCCTGTGCCGACCCGTGCGCAGGCTTGCCCGCAAAGGCGGCGGCGTGGAAACCGCCGCCTTCGAAGGTTACTCAGCCAGTTTGTAAGCGATGATGTAGTCGCCCATCCTGGTGCCCAGCGAGCCATGTCCACCGGCCACGATCAGCACGTACTGCTTGCCGTCCTTGCCGGTATAGGTCATTGGCGTGGCCTGGCCACCCGCTGGCAGGCGGGCGCTCCACAGTTCCTTGCCGTTGTGCACGTCGTAGGCGCGCAGGTACTGGTCCAGGGTGCCGCTGAGGAAGCCCACGCCACCGGCGGTGACGATCGAGCCACCCATGCTCGGCACGCCCACCGGCAAGCCGATCGGCACCGGGGTGCTGTCACGGGTGGTGCCGTTCTTGCGCTTCCACACCACCTTGTTGGTGAACAGGTCGATGGCTGCCACATAGCCCCAGGCAGGCGCCTGGCACGGCACGCCCAAGGGCGACATGAACGGGTGCATGGTCACGGCATACGGCGCTCCGGCGTTTGGCTGCACGCCGCTGGTCTCGCTCTCGCGCTTGCTGCCTTCGGCCACCTGCTCGCGCGGGATCATCTTCGACACGAAGGCCATGTAGTTCGGCGAGGTGAACAGCAACTGACGCACCGGATCGACCGAAACGCTGCCCCAGTTGAACACACCGACGTTGCCCGGATACACCAGCGTGCCCTGCTCGGACGGTGGCGTGTACTGGCCTTCGTAGCGCAGTTCGCGGAACTGGATGCGGCACAGCATCTGGTCGAACGGCGTGGCGCCCCACATGGCCTGTTCGGTCAGCTCGGGGCCTAGCAGGTTGAGGTCCGAGCGGGCCTGGGTCGGCGCGGTGCGGTCACCCTTGACGGCGCCTTGCGGCACGGGAATCTCGCGGATCGGCACGATCGGCGTGCCGTCACGACGGTCGAGCACGTACAGGCTGCCCTGCTTGGTCGGTACGATGACTGCAGGTTTCACCCCGTCGTCGGTCTTCAGGTGCACCAGGGTCGGCTGGCTGCCCACGTCCATGTCCCACAGGTCGTGGTGGGTGAACTGGTAGTTCCAGCGTGCCTTGCCGGTGGCCAGGTCCAGGGCGACCACGCCGGCGCTGTACTTCTCGGCGCCCGGGGTGCGGTCGGCGCCCCACTGGTCAGGGGTCTGGTTGCCCAGCGGCAGGTAGATCATGCCCAGCTCTTCGTCGACGCTGGCCAGCGACCACATGTTCGCCGAGTTGCGGCTGTAGGTCTTGCCCGGCGCCAGCGGCTTGGTGTCGTCGGGGTTGTTGCTGTCCCAGTTCCACACCAGGCGGCCGTCGTGCACGTCGTAGGCGCGGATCACGCCGGACGGCTCGTTGGTCGACTCGTTGTCGGTGACATGCCCGCCGATGATCACCAGGTCACGGGTGATCGCGGCCGGTGAGGTGGAGTAATAGCCGCCGGCCGTGAACGGGCCGATGCCGGTGGTCAGATCGATCGCGCCCTGGTTGGCGAAGCCTTCGCAGACCTTGCCGTTGTCGGCGTTGATCGCGATCAGGCGAGCATCGGCGGTGGGCAGGTAGAGGCGGCGCGGGCAGGCCTGGGCAACCGCCTGGCCGGCGTCGGAGATCTTCGGCGCAGGGCTGCCGTCACGGCTGACGTAGCGGTTTTCGTCGTAGTACGAGACGCCGCGGCAGGTCATGTGGGCGAAGCCCTTGAAGGTCTTGACCGGGCTCTTGACCTGCGGATCGAAACGCCAGATCTCGGCGCCGGTGTCCGGGTCCAGGGCCAGCACCTTGCTGTGCGCGGTGCAGGCATAGAGCATGCCGTTGGCCTTGAGCGGCGTGTTCTCGTTGGTCAGCTCGACCGGGTCTTCATCGGTCGGCAGGTCGCCGGTGCGAATGCGCCAGGCTTCTTCCAGGCGATAGGCGTTCTGCGGGGTGATCTGGCGCAGCGGCGAGTAGCGGTCACCGTGTTCGGTGCGCCCGTAGGCCTGCCATTCGCCGTCCGGCATGGACGGGGCTGCACTGGCCATTTCGCTGCTGTCGCGTCCCAGTTCGCCGAAGATCTCTCCGGGATGGGTGAACTGGCTGCCGACGGCGGTAGCGCCGGAGGCGACCACGGCAGCGGCCAGCAGGGCGCCATTGACCTTCGAGGACGGCCCGAGCAGCGGGCGGCGAGCCCAGGGCAGCAGCAGGACCACGCCCAGGGCGAACCAGATGGCCAGGCGCGGCACCAGTTGCCACCAGTCCAGGCCCACTTCCCACAGGGCCCAGGCCGTGCTGGCCAGCAGCACCACGCCATACAGGCCCAGGCCGATACGGCGCAGGGCGATCAGCAGGGCGCCCGAGACGGCAAAGCCGATCCCGCCGATCAGGTAGTACAGGGATCCGCCCAGCTGGCTCAGCTTGATGCCGCCTGCGATCAGGGCCAGGCCCATCAGCAACAGCAGCACGCCTACGAGGCGCGGTAGCCAGCGGGTTCCATTCTTGGCACCGTCAGTGCTCATCGCATGTTCTCCGTTCGTTCAAGGTTGGGTTCAGAAACTGCTCTGGATCTTCAGGCCGCCGACCAGCGCGTCATCGACCTGCGACACCCCGCCCGGATGGCGGATGTACTGCAGGTTCGGGCGCACGGTGAGCCAGTCGGCCAGGTGGATGCCGTAATAGAGCTCGGCGCTGTATTCGGTGTCCTGCACGGGCAGGAAGCCTGGATTGTCGTAGTCGAAGACGGCGTTGGCCTGGTTGGCCAGGCGGGCGTTCTTGCGGTAGGCGGGGTTGACGTGCACGCGGGCGAGGGCGAAACCGATGTCGTCCTTGGCGCGGGCATCGAAGGGCCCCTTGTACACCACACCTGCCTGAACATAGTTGTCGATGGCATTGGTCTTCTTGTCGTGCATCGTGGCATTGGCGAACAGGCCCAGCCCACGCGAGGCGTCCGAGGCGAGCGAGGTCACCTGTTGCTGCGCGCCGAGCCAGAAACCGTGCTTGCTGGCGCCGCTGCGGTAAGCCTGGCCGCTCAGGGCTGCCGGTTGGCCGTTGCCGTCCTTGTAGACATCCTGTGCCTTGGCATTACTGTAGTAGTAGCCGGCGCGATATTCCCCTTTCAGGCCATTGACCTGCGGGCTCCACACCAGTTCGATCGGCATCAGTGCGCCTTGCGTGCCACTGCCGCTGAGCTTGAAGCCATTGCCGGACTCGAGGTTCGAGGGGTTCTGTTCGAAGACGCCGACCTGGGCGTAGAGATCGTCGGCGAGGTTGTAGCGCACGCGCAGTGCCCACTGGCTGACCGGCCAGTTGTACCAGATGCCACCGACCCAGTTGCCCACCTGCGAGCCGCAGAACGCCAGGTTCTGGAAGTCGCAGGGGAAGCTGTTGAAGTCCTCGCCTTCGCCGAAGCGGCCAAGCTTCACGTCCAGCGCGCCGTCGAAGAATTTCTGCTTGATCCACATCTGCGTCAGGCGCCAGGTTTCGCCGCGCCCCCAGACTTCCTGGGCGGAGGTGAAACCGCCCACGCGCGGGTCGTTGATGCGGTCGTTGCTGATGTTCTGGCCGTGGCGTTCGGTGAGCGTCAGCTGGAATTCGCTGTCGTGCCAGCCGAGGATCTTCTGCAGGTCCAGGTGCGCGCCGAGGGTGAACTGGTCGCTGTAGCGTGCAGTGCGGTCGTGATCGAAGCCACCGTGCAGGTTGCTGCCCATTTCGCCGGTGTAGCCGAGGGTGAAGTCGTAGCCCTGTTCCCTGAGTGCGCGACGGGTCCCACCCCAATCACCCAACATCCAGGGGGATTCGGTGGCGAAGTCGGCGTCGGCACTGACGCTTGGCGAAAAGCCGCCGAGCAGGGCGGTGAGGGCGAGGCCCGGGTATCGATTCTTCGGCAGTTGGAGCATGAGATAGCGCTGTCTTTTGATTATTGAAAAAAACGCAAGCGCACCGAGGAGTGGGCTCATCGATGGAAATGGCTACGGGAAGTCATGAGTGAAGCGTTTCAGCTTGCGATGGGGAGGATATAGCGGAAGTTGTAAGAAAAAAAGACAAAATGTCGCAGGGGATTGTTGTCGCAGGCGTAATAGTTGGTGCAGTTCCTGTAGGAGCGGGCTTGCCCGCGAAAAAGACACCGCGCTGCCTGGCACGGGCTACGCCCGTGTTCGCGGGCAAGCCCGCTCCTACACGGATTGGGCTGGCCTTTAGATTTTGAACAAGACAGTTGTGCCTCTGCACGCAGGTCAGAAGCTGGTGCGCAACCCGACTTCGACGCTACGTCCCGGTGCCGGCGCGATGTCGCGCAGGATGGAGCTGGCATAACGCACCGTCTGGTCGGTCAGGTTCTCGCCGCGAACGAAGGCCAGCCACTGGCTGTGGCCGATGTCGAAGCGGTAGCCGACGCTGGCACCGAGGGTGGTGTAGCCATCGGTGCTGTGCTCGTTGTCCGGCTTGCGGTGCTGCGAGGCGGCGTGCTGCACGTCGACGCGCGCCTGCCAGCGGTCCAGCTCCCACAGCAGGCCAGTGTTCAGGCGCAGCGGGGCGATGCGTGGCAGCGGCTCGCCAGTGTCGAGGTTCTTGGCGCGGGTGTAGTCGCCGGACAGTTCCAGGGCAAAGCTGCCGTAGCGGTTTTCCACCAGCTTCCAGCGGTCCTGGGCCTCGATGCCGTAGAAGCGTGCCCGTACGCCCTGGTACAGGTACTCGGGAATGCCGCCGTCGTCGTGGTCATGATCGTGATCGTGGTCATCATCGCCATGATCATGGTCATGCCCTTCGCGCAGGTTGCCGCTGCCGATCAGGCCGATGTAGTTGCGAAAGTGGCTGTAGAACACGCCGACACTGCCCTTGTGCGTGCCGTTGTCGAAGCGCAGCGCCAGGTCGCCGGAAATCGCCTTTTCCTTGTTCAGGTCCGGGTCGCCCACCTCATAGGCGCCGGTGGCGACGTGGGCGCCGTTGGCATACAGCTCGTAGAAGGTCGGCGCGCGCTCGGTGTAGGCCAGGCTCGCAGCCAGCGCCCAGACCGGATCGAGCTGGTACACCGCGCCGGACGACAGGCTGGCGGCGTTGAAGCTGGTGGAACTGTCGGCACCGACGAAGTTCTCGTTGCCCTTGGCGTCTGGGTCGATACGGGTGTGTTCCAGGCGTGCGCCCAGGCTCAGGTTCAGGCGCTCGGTGGCCTGCCATTGCTCTAGCATGAACAGCGCCAGGCTGTCGGTATCGGTGTGCGGCACGAAGGCTTCTTCACCCAGTGCCGAGAATTCGTTGCGGCTGACCTGCGCGCCGATCACCCCTTCGACCGGGCCGATGGGCTGGTGACGCGCCTCGATGCGCGCCTCGTAGCCCTTGTTCTTGAAGGTGGTGTGGACTTCGCCCTCTTCGATCTCGCGGTGCTGGTAGTCGGTGTAGCCGGCATCGACCTTGATCGAGCTGAACGGCCCCTCCAGGTCGCGCAGTTCAGAGGCGAAGGCGTAGTGGTCCTGCTCCATGTCCAGGCGCACGCCGGGTTCTGCCACCGAACCGTAATTGCTGTCGTAGCGGCTGTAGGACAGGCCTGCGTAGCCATGATCCCAGTGGTAGGCACCACCGATGGCGCCGCCGTCCTGGCGGCCGTCGCTGTTCTCCAGGCGGTGCTTGCTGCCGGGCTCGTCAGCATCGCGGACCTTCGAGCTGCGGGCGTAGCCTGGGATGCGCAGGTCATTGAACTGGCGGCTGTTGGCGTCCAGGTGCAGGGCGAAGTTGCCGTCGCCGGCCTCGAGCTTGCCGGCGCTGCTGCGGGTGGTGTCGGCGCCGCCGTAACGCAATTCGCCTGCGCCATGGATGCCATCGATGGGCGAGTCGGGGATGCGGTTGTCGAAGGTGTTGACCACGCCACCGATGGCGTTGCCCCCGTAGAGCAGGGCCGCAGGGCCGCGCACGATCTCGACCCGCTCGACGGTGACCGGGTCCAGCGGCACGGCATGGTCATAGGACAGCGACGAGGCGTCCAGCGCACCGACGCCGTTGCGCAGGATGCGGATGCGGTCGCCATCCAGGCCGCGGATCACCGGGCGACTGGCGCCGGGGCCGAACCAGGTGGAGGCGACGCCGGGCTGCTTGTTCAGGGTTTCACCGAGGCTGCCGTGCTGCTGTTGCAGCAGGCCGTCGCCTTCGAGCACGGTGCTGGGCGCTGCGAGCTGGCGGTTGCCCAGAGGGTTGGCGGTGATCACCTGGGGCTCGAGCTCCACCGCCTGGCTGGGCGATGACGCCAGCCACAAGGCGACGGCGAGGGGGGATAGGCGCAGGGGCATGGACAACATGAGCGTGTGACGTTCCTTGGCAGATAGTTTTATAAAGTCTTTGATAGATACAATATAACATTGCCATTTCATCATGGAGGGCTTGCGTCTGGCCAGCGGTTTGTGGCGCCGCTCTGGCGCGCGGTGCCTGCATCCGTCTCCATCAGCCCACTACACTGGTGTAAGGTGCGCATCTTTGAACGCAGGAGCACTGCATGAGCACGGCCCAACACAACGCACTGCACGGCAAGACGCTGGAGCAGATCCTTACCGAGCTGGTGGCCCACTACCAATGGCAGGGCCTGGCGGAACGTATCGACATCCGCTGCTTCAAGAGCGACCCGAGCATCAAGTCGAGCCTGAGTTTCCTGCGCAAGACGCCTTGGGCGCGTGAAAAGGTCGAGCAGCTGTACGTCAAGCTGTCGCGCAAGGCTTGAGGGTGCCGCGTCCCTGGCTCACTCTCGTTGCGCTGCTTGGCTGGGCGGGGTTGGCCGTGCAGCTTTACCTGGTGCTGCTGGCGCGCTGGCAGGAGCAGGCCAGCCTGATCGGCGGCATGGTCAATCTGTTCGGTTATTTCACCGTGCTGAGCAACACCCTGGTGGCGACCGTGCTGAGCCATGCCGCGTTCGGCCGTGAGTCGGCGGCGCGGCGCTGGTTCCTGAAGCCGGCGGTGAGTGCCGGGGTGCTGGTCAGCATCGTGCTGGTGGCGCTGGCCTACAGCCTGTTGCTGCGTCACCTGTGGCGACCCGAAGGTTGGCAGTGGCTGGCCGACGAACTGCTGCACGACGTGATGCCGCTGGTGTTCGTCGTGTACTGGTGCCTGGCGGTACCCAAGGGGTGCTTGCGGCTATGGCACCTGGGCGTCTGGAGCCTGTATCCGCTGGTGTATTTCCTGTTCACCCTGTGGCGGGGGCACGAGATCGGGGTTTACCCGTACCCCTTCGTCGATGTCGCGAGCCTGGGGTATGGGCAGGTGATGCTCAATGCGCTGGGGGTGTTGGCAGGGTTCTGGGTGATCGGCTTGCTGGTGATCGGGGTGGATCGGTGGTGGGGGCGGGCGATGCACAGGCCGTAGCGGTCCTGTGCCGCGAAAGGCCGCTACGCATCATCCGCTGTGCCGTCTGCACGCCAGTAGGCGGCGGCCTTGAGCGCATCCTCGGCCACGCCCTTTTCCAGCAGCAGTGCCTTGGCCTGTCGGGTCAGGCCTTTTTCAAGAGCGACCCAGCCATACAGCCGACCCTGCGGCAGCGCCAGGCGCTCCACCAGTCCGAGCAAGTCCTCGGTATGCCGGCGCACCCAGATCACTTCCACTTGCGCCTTGCTCGGCAGTGGCTGGCGTTCCTGTTCATCCTCGATCTGGATCACCGCCAGCACCTGGCGGCCGGCCGGCAGTTCCTCGAGGCGCCGGGCGATGGCGGGAATGGCGGTTTCGTCGCCGATCAGCAGGTAGCTGTCGAAGATGTCCGGCACCACCATCGAAGCCCGTGGGCCGGCGATGTCCAGGTGCTGACCTGGCGCGGCCTGGGCAGCCCAGGTCGAGGCAGGGCCGTCGCCATGCAGGACGAAGTCGATGTCCAGCTCCAGGGCGTCGAGGTCGATGCGCCGCGGTGTGTATTCGCGCATGGTCGGTCGTGCGCCACCGTCGCGGCCCAGGTTGCGAGCGTCGATTGCCTGTTGTTCCTCGGGGGTACATGCGAACAGCACCTTGACGTGGTCGTCCGTGCCCAGGCTGGTGAAGCCTGCCAGTTCGGGGCCACCGAGGGTGATGCGGCGCATGCGCGGGGTCAGGTCGCGGACCTGCAGTACCTGCAGGCGACGCTGGCGGATCTCGTGGTTGACGCGATGAATGGTGTCGCTCATGGGGTTTTCTCCTGAACGGAATCGGTCGGCCCGCCTGCGATGGCCCTGGCCGTGTCGTTGAGCAGCCCGCGCACCCGGGCGATTTCCTCGGGTGTCCAGCGGCCGCTGTGCATGTGCAGAGCGTGACGCAGGTTGCCGACCGCTTCGTTGATTTCCGGCGGTCGGTCATGCCCGCGCAGGGCACGCTTGCTCAACTCGATGCGCATGCGCACGCCGTCGAGGGCGATGGCCTGTTCGGCGAGTGAGTGGCGGCCGGCGGCGGTAATGGCATACAGGCGCTTGCTGCCCTGGATCTGGCCGCTGATCAGCTCGGCTTCTTCGAGAAAATTGAGTGTCGGGTAGATCACCCCGGGGCTTGGGCTGTAGCTGCCGTCGAACAGCCCTTCGATCTGGCGGATCAGGTCGTAGCCATGGCCGGGTTGCTCGGCCAGCATCGACAGCATCAGCAGTTTCAGATCGCCCGGAGCGAAGACTCGCGGGCCGCGCTCGCCGCGACCGGGGCGGCGTTCGAAGGGATCATGGGGTGCGTGGTCACGCATGGCGTGGAGGCTCCATGTGTTTAGATATATCGCAAGATATTACTCAAGATATATCTAAACACAAGCCTCTAAATGCGGATGGTTATCATCTAATATTTCGATGGGTCATCCGCGCTCAGTGCATCGCCAGCTGTGGAGCCTTGCATTCATTGGGGTTGCCCGGCTCCAGATACGGCATCAGGATCGGTGCCATGCCCTTGAGCACCTGCACCGGCAATGCCGAGGTGAACTTGAAGGATTCCGCCGTGCGTCCCGGGACGAAGGCTGTGAGCGTGCCGAAGTGGTTGTCGCCGAGGAAGAACACGAAGGTCGCGGTGCGGTTCAGCGACCGTGAGCCGATCAGTCGCCCGCCGGCCCCGTAGCTCTGCAGGCGATTGTCGCCTGTGCCGGTCTTGCCGCCCATCACCAGCGAGGTGCCGTCGTGCAGCTTGAAACTGCCGGAAATGCGCCGCGCGGTACCGGCATCGACCACCTGCGACATGGCGCCTTTCAGCGCACGGGCCACTTCCACCTTGAGAATGCGCTGGCCACGGTCAGGGTCGCTGATCAGCTTGGTTTCATAGGGGGTGCCGGCGGCGAAGTGCAGCGTGTCGATGCGCAGGGTCGGCAGGCGCACCCCGTCGTTCTGGATGATCCCCACCAGCTCGGACAGCGCCGCAGGACGGTCACCCGAGCTGCCGATGGCGGTGGCCAGCGACGGCACCAGGTGATCGAACGGGTAGCCCACGCGTTTCCAGCGCTGGTGGATGTCGAGAAACGCCTCGATCTCGACCATGGTGCGGATGCGGCTGTCACGGGCGCCCTGGTGACGGCTCTTGAACAGCCAGCTGTACACCTCCTGGCGCTCGAAGCGGCTGGCATTGACCATGTCGGTGGTGGTGGCGCCGGGGTTTTTCAGCAGGTAGCCGAGCAGCCACAGGTCGAGCGGGTGGACCTTGGCGATGAAACCCTGGTCGGGCAGGTCGTATTTGCCGGGGCCGTAGGCGACGTACATTTCGGCAAGCCTGCCGTCGTTGAGCCTGGCCATGGCTGCCTTGTCCCTGGCGCTGTGCGCGCGCACGAAGGCGTTGAAGGTTTCCTGGCCTGCCTCGGGGAACAGGTAGCGGTGTACGGCAGCCAGGCGTTGCGGGGTGACCCGCATGCTGTCGAGGAAGGTGTCCAGGCGCTGCTGCGAGGTCTTGCGCTGGTACTTGCGCCAGAAGCGCATGAGGTAGTTGGTGCCTTCGCGGTCGGCGAAGCG
Organism: Pseudomonas sp. FA117; assembly: GCF_057370475.1. Lineage (NCBI taxonomy): Bacteria > Pseudomonadati > Pseudomonadota > Gammaproteobacteria > Pseudomonadales > Pseudomonadaceae > Pseudomonas > Pseudomonas sp. FA117. Next base: position 4,524,173 of record NZ_CM170675.1, on the reverse strand, counting down.
CGCCAGGTACTCCTGGCGGCGCGGGTCGGCGTCATCCTTGAGCAGCGGCTCGCGGTTGTAGGGCTGCTGGTAGGTGACGTAGCGCACCAAGTCGCGCATCAGGCGGATGAACGGCAGGTTGATCGACTCGCGCAAGGCGTCCTTGAGCGTTGGGTTGCGGCCGTTGTCCTCCTTGCGGAAGTTGTTGAACACGTGCATGCCGCCGCCGGTGAAGAAGGCCTCGCCGGTGTTGGCCGAGTACTTGCGCTCCAGCGCTGCGTCGAGCATGGCGTCGAGGTTCTGGTCCTTGCTGTTCTGCATCAGCCATTCCAGCGACCACTGGCTGATACGGTCGAGGTCGGCCACTTCGACCTTCTTCAGTTCGGCCACCGGTTTGCCGGCGTACTTGTCGTGCAGTTCGGCGATGATCTCCAGGTAGGTGGTCAGCACCCGCAGTTTGGCGGTCGAACCCAGCTCCAGCTTGCTGCCCTCGTTGATGTCGAACGGCTGGTTGGTGCTGTCGGTCTGTACCCGGACCCGCGAGCCATCGGCGGTGCGCTCGAACAGGGTGAAGCTGTAGCTGACCTGGTCGGTGGTCTTGCTGGTCAGCAGGCGTTCGCCGATCAGGCCGATCTGCGCGGCGAACTCGGGGTCGGCGAGGTTCTTCAGGTACTGGCTGACCTGGGTCTGCAGGTCGGCCTGCAGGGTGCTGGTAGCCGAGACGTCGAGGCGGTCGAGGTCGTACAGCGGGCGGTTGAGCATGGCCGCGAGGCGGTTGCGGGCCAGGCTGATGCCCTTGTTGGTGATGATCGGCACGATGGTCGGCTGGGCCACCCAGTCGCGGTACACCGCCTTGCTGGCCAGCGCGGCGTCGGCCAGCGGACGGTCGATGATGCCGTTGGCGGCGAGCACGCGGATGTGCGAGTCGGTGAGCTCTGCCAGTTCGACGCGGCCCTTGGACAGGTAGTGGGACGGCCGGCGCTGGGCGATCATCAGCGACAGCACCTCGCGCAGCGCCAGGCCACGCGCGGCCATGCTCTTTTCATCGGTCTCGGTGGCATTGAGGATCTGGTTCACTTCGGCGAAATCGGCGCCGTACCAGACCCGCAGCCCCTCGGCCAGGCCATGCACCTCGCCATGCCCCGGCACTGCCGAGAGCGGCACGCTGTTGAGGTAGTCGCGCACGATGCGCTGGCGTGCCTCAAGGGTGTCCGGCCCCCCCTGGTAGGCGCGCACGCTGGCGGAAATCATCTGGCGGATCTTCTCGGCGCCATTGACCGTCAGGCCGTCGGGCGAGTGCCGGTACTTTTCCAGCTGGGTCGCCAGGGTGCTGCCGCCAGCCGACTGGCCGGGCAGGGCGAGGTACTTGGCGACCTGGCTGTAGGCTGCCTTGGCGAAACGCGGCCAGTCCACCGCCGGGTTGTTCTGCGGATCCTTGTTGTCGAGCAGGTCGCGGTTCTCGATGAACAGCAGGCTGTTGACGATCACCGGTGGAATCGAGGCGAAGTCGCCATACAGGTGCTGCGGGTAGTGGTACTGGTAGAGGGTGTCGCCACGGCAGTCGGTGATCGACAGGCCGGCCTGGATCTTCTCGACGTAGGGCACGAACAGGCCGTGGTCGACGTAGCGCATCAGCGCCGGCGAGAAGCGTACCTGCTCGCTGATCAGGTAGTCGCGCTTGAGCAGGCGCGGCAGGAACTGCCCCAGGGCGCTGTAGCCCAGGCGCTTGTCGAACGGGCCGTCGCCGGGGTAGACGATGGCATCGCTCGGGCCACGCTCGAGCGAGTAGGTGAGGCTGCTGGCCAGGCGGCTGAATTCACGCGACTGCAGGTCCGAGCTCTGGAGCTCGTCGTAGACGGCAAAGCCCACCGCCACCATGCCCACCAGCACGATCAGGATGATCAGCCGCCACCACAACCGACGCTGACGAGGAGTCTTCGGCTGTGGGGTCTCGGCCAGAGGTGGTTCGGGTGCTTCCGTTCTGGTGTGTTCCGATTGCCACAGTGCGCCCATAGAATTCAGTCCGGCCAGGTGTTTTCGTCTTGCTTGTCTGAAGCTTAGACGCTGGCCGGGTTTGGTGAAAAAATTGTGAGGGCGACGAACTGCGCAGGTGGATCAGGCAGCGGCTTCGCTGTGCGGCTCGAAGCTGTCGGCGCGCGCCAGTTGCCACATCCGCGAGTAGAACTGCCCATCGACTTCACCGGTGAGCAGTTCGCCGGGCTTGAGGAACACGTGCATCTGCGAGAACAGCTTGATCTCGGTGGCGGAGATACGTCGCACCAGGTGCTTGGCTTCCAGTTGCGCCGGGTGCTCGAGCCCGGCGGCGGCCAGCATTTCGGCAAGGGCGCGCAGGGTGTTGTGGTGGAAGTTGAGCACGCGCTGGGCCTTGTCCGGCACCACCAGCGCGCGCTGGCGCAGGGCGTCCTGGGTCGCCACGCCGGTCGGGCACTTGTTGGTGTGGCAGCTCTGCGACTGGATACAACCGATGGCGAACATGAAGCCGCGCGCCGAGTTGGCCCAGTCGGCGCCGATGGCCAGCACGCTGGCGATGTCGAAGGCGCTGACGATCTTGCCGCTGGCGCCGAGCTTGATCTTGTCGCGCAGGTTCAGCCCGACCAGCGTGTTGTGCACGAACAGCAGGCCTTCGCGCAACGGCACGCCGATGTGGTCGGTGAACTCCACGGGCGCGGCGCCGGTGCCGCCTTCCTTGCCGTCGACGACGATGAAGTCAGGAAGGATGCCGGTTTCCAGCATGGCCTTGGCGATGCCCATGAATTCCCATGGATGACCCAGGCAGAACTTGAATCCCACCGGTTTGCCGCCGGACAGCTCACGCAGCTGGGCGATGAACTGCATCATTTCCAGGGGGGTGGAGAAGGCGCTGTGGCGCGACGGCGAGATGCAGTCCTCGCCCATGACGATGCCACGGGTGTCGGCGATTTCCTGGGTCACCTTGTGCTTGGGCAGGATGCCGCCGTGGCCGGGCTTGGCGCCCTGGCTCATCTTGATCTCGATCATCCGCACCTGTGGGTTGGCGGCCTGCTCGGCGAAACGCGCCGGGTCGAAGCGCCCGTCGGCGGTGCGGCAACCGAAATAGCCACTGCCCAGCTCCCAGACCAGGTCGCCGCCGTGCTCGCGGTGATAGGGGCTGATGCTGCCCTCACCGGTGTCATGGGCAAAGTTGCCGAGCCGGGCCCCTTCGTTGAGGGCGCGGATGGCGTTGGCGCTGAGCGAGCCGAAGCTCATGGCCGAGATGTTGAAGATCGACGCCGAATAGGGCTGGCTGCACTGCGGGCCACCAACGGTGATGCGAAAACCCGAGGGGTCGGCCAGGGGCGCCGGGCGCATGGAGTGGCCGATGAACTCGAAGCCCGATTCGTAGACGTCGATCAGGGTGCCGAAGGGCTTGTCGGACGCTTCGTTCTTGGCCCGCGCATACACCAGCGAGCGTTGCGCGCGCGAGAACGGCAGGGCGTCGCTGTCGGACTCGAGCAGGTACTGGCGGATCTCCGGGCGGATGCCTTCGACCAGGTAGCGGATGTTGCCGAGGATCGGGTAGTTGCGGCGAACGGCATGGCGTTTCTGCAGCAGGTCGAACAGGCCGATCAGGCTGAGCACTGCGGTGGTCAGGGTGAAGGGCCACAGCCATTCGTGGTGCAGGAAAGGCAGGCTGGCCAGTGTGAACAGGACACAGGCGGCGAACACGGCGTAACGGCTGAGGAGTGACAGACTCATGCGGAAATCCTTGCGAATGCTTCGGTCAATCAGGCTCAGGGCCTGGGCAAACCCCGACCATAGCCCGGTCGGGTGACAAATGGCCAGCGGACGAAAGGAGGGGAAAAATGAAACTTTGGGTATCGAAAATCATTCTCAATATAGTATGTTATAAAGTATCAACTTGGAGCGAGGAGATTTTCATGAAAGCAGGTATCCATCCCGACTACCGTCCGGTGCTGTTCCACGACACCGCAGCCGATGTGTTCTTCCTGATCGGCTCGACCGTGGACACCGACCGCACCCATGTGCACAGCGATGGCCAGACCTACCCCTACGTGGCGCTGGATGTGTCCAGCGCATCGCACCCGGTGTACACCGGACAGCAGCGCAAGACCACGGTCGAAGGGCGCGTGGCCGGGTTCAACAAGCGCTTTGCCGGATTTGCCGGGAAAGCCAGGTAATCTCGTTGCGCTGCAGCAGCGGTCTGGTGTCGCCACACGAGACCGCTGCTACGCGAGGGAGGGCGGGCGCAACAGGCGCTGGCGCCAGGTCTCCTGTTCCTGCCCAGGTGCTTCGACCAGGAACCGGTATCGACCCGCCACTCGCACCGCCACCGGCACGCCGTCGCGATACAGCAAGCGGTTGCTGCCCATTGCGGGCAGCCTGTCGCCCGGCAGCAGGGTACCGATCAGGTTCAACGGATCGCTGGCACTGACCGCCAGCAGTGCGCCGTCCGGCTCACGCCGGCGCACCTGACGCAACAACCCCACAGCCTCGGGCAGGGCGAATTGCTCGCCGGCCAGCCCGGCGATGAAGCGCCCTCCACGAATTTCCCCGCGAGCCTCGAGCCGGTGATAGCAGCGCAGCAGCTCGCGCCACGGCGGCAGTACGTCACTTTCACGCGCCAGCAGGCGCCAGCAGATCACCCCATAACGACGCAGCAGGGTGCGGGCGATATGCTCCAGGCGTTGCTCGCCATCCTGCTCGTCCGTGCTGCGCCGCAGCAATGCCCAGCGTCCGGCTTGCACCATGCTGCTGGACAGCGGCGGATGGCCGCGCCGGCTGTTGCGCGACGAGCGTTTGGCCGCTGGGGTGATCAGGCTGCGCAAACCGCTGAAGCTGTCTGCGCCCACCAACCCGGAGCCGACCAGCTCCTGCAGGGCCTGTTCCAGCTCGCTGGGCAGCAGGTGGGCTTCCCGGGCGAGCTCGTCGAAGAACAGCGCGCCCTGTGCCTGCAGTGCCTGGTGTACCCGTTGTGCCCGTGCGCCGAGGGCCTCGGGCGCCGCTGCCGTGGCCAGGCTGCGCCACAGCGGCAGGTGCTCGCGGGGCAGCAGCACCAGCGGCGTGCTCGAGAGGGTGCTGCTCGACACACTCGCGGTCAGCCGGGTCCAGGCCCATTGCCCGCTGCGGCAGGCGTCATCCAGCCAGTGCGGGCTGTAATCCTTGATCCGCGCCGGCAGCAACTCGGCCTCCCAGGCGCCGGCAGCGCCGGGGAAGCCTTCCAGTTGCCCGAGCACTTGCGCCACCGCCTGCGGGCCGCGCTGGCGTTGCTCGGCACTCAGGTGCTGCCAGTCGAACAGAAAACGCATGAAGTCCTGCAGGCTGACTGGCTCGATTTCCCGGCGCAGGCGCCTGACGGTGTAGCGGTGGATGCGCGCCAGCAGATGCCGCTCGCACCACTGCAGCGTTGGCTGGCCCGGGCTGAAGTGTCCGCGCAGGACATGCCCCTCGCGCTCCAACCGCGCCAGGGCCTGTTCGACGTCATTCTCGGAGTGACCCAGTGGCTTGGCGATCTGGGCCAGGGTGAGGGGACCGAAGGCACTCAGGCGCCCGCGCAACAGATCGCTCAGGGCGGTGTCCGGATCGATGGCCTGGTCGAAACCGGGCAATGGTTGCAAGGCGGGAACGAGCGTTGCACCGGGATACAGGGCGGTCAGCAAGGTCAGGCGTTCGCGGGCCAGCCACAGCGGCTGGGCGCAGGTGTCCAGGCGGCAGGCGCGGCCACCGTCGGCCAACTGCTCGAGCAGGGTGGCCCAGCCATCGTTGGCCTGCACCTCGGCTTGCGTGATGGCTCCCAGGCTCATCAGTGCCTCGTGCATCTCGTCGACATTGGCCGGTCGGGGCCAGGCTTCATCCTCTACTGCACGGATTGCATCGGCATCCAGCGCGCCGAGGTCGTCACCGTTGTGCACCTCGTTCCAGCGTCGGTTGAGCACCGCCTGGGTGCGTCGTTCTTCCAGCGGGGCGTCGTCGAGAAACGCATACGGGCGGGCATTGAGAATGGCCGAGGCCAGCGGCGAAGGTGCCGGCAGGTCGCGGCTGAGCAAGCGCACCTCGCCGCGCTCCATGCGTCGCAGCAATGCCAGCCAGCCCTCGCTGTCCATGGCCTCGTGCAGGCAGTCGTCGAGGGTCTGCTCCACCAGCGGATGGTCGGGCACCTGGCGTTCGCCGACGATGTTCTCCAGGCAGGCGATCTGGTCGGGGAACACAGCGGCGACCAGGTCCTCGCTCTTCATCCGCTGGATCTGCGGCGCCACCTTGCGCCCGCCGATGTAGCGCGGCAGAGCCATGGCCACCGACGCGTTCCAGCGCCAGCGCACGCCGAACAGCGGGGCATCGAGCAGCGCCTGGACCAGCACCTGTTCGGCGCTGTTGCTCGACAGGTAGCGCCACACCTCGTCGAGGTCGAAGCTGTGGCTGGTCGACAGCGACAACACGATCGCATCTTCGCTGGCCGCTGCCTGCAACTCGAAATTGAACGTGCGACAGAAGCGCTTGCGCAGCGCCAGGCCCCAGGCGCGGTTGATGCGGCTACCGTAGGGCGAATGGATGATCAGCTGGGTGCCGCCGGATTCGTCGAAAAAGCGCTCCATCACCAGCGTCTGCCGGGACGGCAGGGCGCCGAGCACCTGGCGGGTGCGACCCAGGTAGTCGAGCAGTTGGCTGGCGCTGTCGTCGTCCAGGGCATAGTCGGTTTTCAGCCACTGCAGCACGCAGGACAGGTCGGCCTCGTGCTGTTGCAGTTGTCGATCGAGACGCGCCTGCAGGCGGGCGACTGCACTGGACAGTTCGTCACTGCGCCCCGGCGCTTCACCGAGCCAGAACGGGATGGTCGGTGGCAGGCCATGGGCATCCTCGACCCGCACCCGCCCGGGCTCGACCCGCAGGATGCGATAGGAGGCGTTGCCGAGCTGGAAGATGTCGCCAGCGATGCTTTCCACCGCGAAGTCTTCGTTGACGCTGCCGATGTTCAGCGCCTGGGGTTCGAGCAATACGCTGTAGTCGGCGGTTTCGGGAATGGTGCCGCCGCAGGTCAGGGCGGTGAGCTGGCTGCCCCGACGCCCGCGCAGGGTGGCGCTGACGGCGTCGCGGTGCAGGTAGGCGCTGCGCACGCCCTGGCGGCCACTGTAGCCCTCGGCGAGCATGCGCAGCAGCGCCTGGTAGTGCTGCTGGTCAAGGGCGGCATAGGGTGTCGCTGCGCGCAGGCAGTCGAACAGCGCCTGCTCCGGCCAGGGCTGATTGCTGACTTCGGCGACGATCTGCTGGGCCAGCACGTCCAGGGGCGCCTTGGGGATGTGCAGCACATCCAGCTCGCCGCGACGTACGCAGTCGAGCAGGGCCACGCATTCGATCAGGTCGTCGCGCGAGGTGGCGAACAGACGGCCTTTCGGGGTGCCGTCGACCTGGTGCCCGGAGCGCCCGACCCGTTGCAGGAAGGCTGCGATGGAGCCGGGCGAAGCGATCTGGCACACCAGGTCCACCTCGCCGATGTCGATGCCCAGTTCCAGCGATGCGGTGGCCACCAACATCCGTAGCCCACCGGCCTTGAGGCGCTGTTCGGCAGACAGGCGATGCTCCTTGGCCAGGCTGCCGTGGTGGGCGGCGACGGCGTCCTGGCCCAGGCGCTCGCTCAGGTGCCGAGTCAGGCGTTCGGCCAGGCGCCGGGTGTTGACGAACACCAGGGTGGTGCGGTGCTCGCGGGCCAGCTCGGCAAGGCGGTCGTAGAGAAGCGCCCACACATCCGTGGCCATCACCGCCCCCAGCGGCACCGGCGGCACCTCGATGGCCAGGTCGCGCGCGCGGGCATGGCCGACATCGACGATTGCGCAGGGCCGCTGGTGCCCGACCAGAAACTGTGCGACGCGCTCGACGGGGCGCTGGGTGGCCGACAGGCCGATACGGCGCAACGGGCGGCCGCACAGGGCTTGCAGGCGCTCCAGGGTCAGCGCCAGGTGGCAGCCGCGCTTGTTGCCGGCCAGGGCATGGATCTCGTCGACGATCACCGTGTGCACCGCGCCCAGCCCGGCTCGTCCGGAGGCCGAGCCCAGCAGCACGTAGAGCGATTCAGGCGTGGTTACCAGGATGTGGGGCGCGCGCTTGCGCATGGCCGCGCGGTCTTTCTGCGGGGTGTCGCCGGTGCGTACGGCGGTGGTGATGGACGGCGCGTGCAGGCCTTGCTCGGCGAGTACCTGGGCAATGCCCTCCAAGGGCGCCTGGAGGTTGAGGCGGATGTCGTTGGACAGCGCCTTGAGCGGCGAAACATAGATTACCCGGGTGTGTGCTGGCAGCTCGCCGTCGTGTTCGAGCGCCTCGCGAAACAGTTCGTCGAGCACCGCGAGAAAGGCGCTGAGGGTCTTGCCCGAGCCGGTCGGTGCCGCCAGCAGCATCGACTGCCCGGCGTGGATCAGCGGCCAGGCGCGGGCCTGGGCGTCGGTGACCGTGGCGAAACGCTGCCGGAACCAGGTGCCGACGGCAGGATGGAACAGGTCGAGCGCCGGGTGGTGCAGGGCGGGGAGGTTCATGCAGTGGTTATGGCGCCTGGGCAGGTGATTGGCAAGGGGCCGTTCGTCCGGCATCGGTCGGGGCAGCCTTTTCTCGGACAGACCCGCTCCCGTCTGGCTCCATCAGGTATCCTTGCCGGCTTCTGCCCAGGAACCGCACCATGACCAAGACCCTCCACATCGCCGCCGCCCTGCTCATCGACCCTGCGGGCCGCACTCTGCTGGTGCGCAAGCGCGGCACCCTGGCGTTCATGCAGCCGGGCGGCAAGATCGATGCGGGCGAGACGCCGGTCCAGGCGCTGGTGCGCGAGCTGCACGAAGAACTGGGGGTGCGTATCGACCCCGGGCAGGCCGTGCATCTGGGCCGCTTCAGCGCCCCGGCGGCCAACGAGCCGGGGTTCGAAGTGCAGGCAGAACTGTTTCGCGTCGAATGTGCCGAGGTGGTGACCCCGGCTGCAGAAATCGAGGAAGTGCACTGGCTGGCGGCCGATCAGGCGCCCGCGCTCGAGCTGGCGCCCCTGACCCGCGACCTGATCCTGCCGCTGTGGCGCGAAGGCCTCAACGCACCGCGCTGACCCCGTCGAGGGTGGCGAACGAGGTATCCTTGGCGGTCAGCAGGAAGTCGCGCATGTACGGTGCATCGAGCATGTCGGTACGCACCGCCGCATAGAGCGTGGCGAACAGGCCTTTCTCACCGAGGCGCTTGCCCTTCACGTAACCCCGCGAGCTGTACTCGTGCAGGGCCCAGTGGGGCATGCCGCAGACGCCACGGCCGCTGGCCACCAGTTGCATCATCATCACCGTCAGTTCCGAAGTGCGCACGGCGGCCGGCTCGATGTCGGCCGGTTCCAGGAAGCGGGTGAAGATGTCCAGGCGATCGCGTTCCACCGGGTAGGTGATCAGGGTCTGCTCGACCAGGTCCTCGGGAACGATATAGGCCTTGCTGGCCAACGCGTGCTGGTTGGCCACCGCGAGCATGGCTTCGTAGGTGAACAGCGGCACATAGGTGATGCCGGCAAGGTCCAGCGGGTCGGAGGTCACCACCAGGTCGAGGTCGCCGCGGGCCAGCGCAGGCAGTGGCGCGAAGGCGAAGCCCGAGGCCAGGTCGAGTTCGACCTCTGGCCAGGCATCGCGGAACAGGTCGATGGTTGGCATCAGCCACTGGAAGCAGCTGTGGCATTCGATGGCCATGTGCAGGCGCCCGGCCGTACCGCCGGCCAGGCGGGCGATGTCGCGTTCGGCGCCGCGCAGCAGCGGCAGGGTGGCATCGGCCAGTTGCAGCAGGCGCAGGCCGGCGCTGGTGAAGCGGATCGGTTTGGTCTTGCGGACGAACAGCTGCATCCCCAGGCGCTCTTCCAGCTCCTTGAACTGGTGCGACAGCGCCGACTGGGTCAGGTGCAGGCGTTCGGCGGCCTCGACCAGGCTGTCAGCCTCGCGCAAGGCATGAAGGGTTTTCAGGTGGCGGATTTCCAGCACTCGCAGCTCCGGGGGGAAACACTTGGTAAAGATTGGATACGGTTGAGTTTCCCTCATGTTCCTTCATCTGTCGACCAGACCTTGCAGATGACCGTTCGGCGACATTAATCAAACTGTCACGCAACTGTGGCAGCGCCCCCGAACGGATTTCATCAGACTCGCGCTCTACTGGGGATTTGCATTCTGGTGTTTCCTTCCATGCGGGTTTTTCTGATCTTCTTCCTATTGCTGGGCGCGGTGCCGGCAGGCTTTGCCGCCGGGCGCTGCGATGCCCACGTACCGGTGCAGCGCGCCGAGCTGGGTGAATTGAGCCTGGTCTACCAGAGCGTCGGCACCCCGGGTGACCCGGCGCTGCTGCTGGTCATGGGCCTGGGCGGGCAACTGATCCACTGGCCGGACGACGTGGTCGAGGCGCTGTGTCGCCAGGGCTTCCGGGTGATTCGCTACGACAACCGGGATGTCGGCCTGTCGCGCTGGAACCAGGCGCCGGCCTCGGCCAACCTCACCGTCGAATTGCTGCGCTACAAGCTCGGCCTGCCGGTGGCGGCGCCCTACAGCCTGACCGACATGGCTGGCGACGGCCTGCGCCTGATGGATGCGCTCGAGATCGAGCAGTTCCACGTGCTGGGGGTGAGCATGGGTGGGATGATCGCCCAGCACCTGGCGGCCATGGCGCCGCAGCGGGTGCGCAGCCTCACGCTTGTCATGTCCAGCTCCGGTGCCGAAGGCCTGCCGGCGCCCAGCCCTGCGCTGGTGCAGTTGCTGGCCCGGCGCAGTGCGCCGAGCCGCGAGGTGGCGCTGGAGCAGCAGGCCGATCTGCTGGCGGCGCTGGGCAGCCCCACGGTGCATGACGACCGGGCGGTGCTGTTGCAGCAGGCGGCGCTGGCCTACGACCGTGCCTTCAATCCCGATGGGGTCAAGCGCCAGATCATGGCGATCCTGGCGGAGCCGAGCCGGGTGGCGCTGCTCAATCAGTTGCGGGTGCCGACGCTGGTGGTGCATGGCACGGCCGATCCGTTGCTGCCGGTGATGCATGGCGTGCACCTGGCGGCGCATATCCAGGGCAGCCAGCTGCGCTTGATCCCGGGCCTGGCGCATCGCTTCCAGGAGCCGTTCAAGGCGCCGCTGCTGGCGGCAGTGCTGCCGTACCTGAAATTACACCGCCAGGATGTGACGCACCTGGCGGGGCTTTGAGTCGCGCGGTTGAACGCCTTCAGCCCAGCCCGTACTTCTTGACCTTGTCGAACAGGGTGGTCTTGGCCATCCCCAGTTCCTGGCTGGCCTGGCTGAGGTTGCCGCCAGTGCGCTGCAGGGCATCGCCGAGCAGGTTGCGCTCGAAGGCTTCCACCGCTTCGGCAAAGCCCAGCCCCTGGCTGGTGCCGCCTGCAGACTTCTTGAACGCCGGCAGGCCGAGTGCATAGCGTTCGGCAACGTTGCGCAGCTCGCGCACGTTGCCCGGCCAGTCATGGGCCATCAGGCGCGACAGGGTCTGGCTGTCCAGCTCCGGCACTTCGCGGTCGAAGCGCAGTGCCGACTGCTGCAGGAAGTGTTCGAACAGTTGCAGGACATCCTCGCGGCGCTCACGCAGCGGCGGCAGTTCGAGGGTGACCACATTGAGCCGGTAGTACAGGTCGCTGCGGAACTGGCCGGCCTGGCCCATGGCGTCCAGGTCCGACTTGGTTGCGGCGATCACCCGGCAATCCACCGGGATGCTCTGGTTCGAACCCAGCCGCTCGAGGGTGCGCTCCTGCAGCACGCGCAGCAGCTTGATCTGCAGGTTGATCGGCATGCTCTCGACTTCATCGAGGAACAGCGTGCCGCCATTGGCGTGTTCGATCTTGCCGATCCGCCGCTTGCCGGCGCCGGTGAAGGCGTTGGCTTCATGGCCGAAGATCTCGCTCTCGAACAGGTTCTCCGGCAGGCCACCGCAGTTCAGGGCGACGAAGGGCGCGCCCTGGCGTCGGCTGAAATCGTGCAGGCAGCGGGCAACCAGTTCCTTGCCGGTGCCGGTTTCACCCTCGATCAGCACGTTGGCCGAGGTATCGGCGACGTTGGCGATCAGTTCGCGCAGGTTCTGCATGGCCGGCGAACGGCCGATGATGCGCCCCTCCAGGGTGCTGTGGCCGGCCAGTTGCCGACGCAGGGCAACGACTTCGCGCGACAGGCCGCGTTGCTCCAGTGCCCGGCGCACCACATCCACCAGGCGCTCGGGGGAGAAGGGCTTTTCCATGAAGTCGTAGGCGCCGTTGCGCATGGCACCGACTGCCATGTCGATGTCGCCGTGGCCGGTGATCAGCACCACCGGTAGGCTGCGATCGCGGGCCTTGAGCCGGTTGAGCAGTTCCAGGCCGTCGATGCCGGGCAGGCGGATGTCGCTGACGACGATTCCGGCGAAGTCATCGCCGATCCGCTCCAGGGCCTGTTCGGCGCTGCCGACGCCTTCGCAGGCGATGTCCTCGAGCGCCAGCGCCTGCTGGCAGCCGAGCAGCACGTGTGGATCGTCTTCGACGATCAGGACGGTCAAGGGTGCTTGGTTCATGGGGACCCTTCGTTCATGGTTGTTCGGCCGGATCGGCAGGGGGCGTGACCAGCGGCAGGCTGAGGACGAACGCGGTCCCGCCACCTGCGGGGTGCTCGACGCTCAGGGTGCCCTTGGCCGCTGTGGCGAGGCTGGCCGACAGGGTCAGGCCCAGCCCCAGGCCATGCTCGCCCGGTTTGGTGGTGAAGAATGGTTCGAACAGGTGCTTGCGCGCCTCGGCATCGATGCCATGGCCGTTGTCGCGCACCCGCAGCCGGTAACGGTCGCCGGCCAGTTCGCCTTCCAGCCACAGTTGCGGCTGCGGCTGGGCCGTCATGGCGTCGAGGGCGTTGCCGATCAGGTTGACCAGGATCTGTTCCAGGCGGGTCTGGTCGATGGCCAGTTGTTCGTCGTCGAACTGGCGGTGCAATTGCAGGTTGCGGCCGCCGATGCGATTGCTCAGTACCTGCAACGAAGCCTGTACCGCGGCGCCCAGCGAGGCGTTGCCGCTGTCTTCGCCACGGCGGGCGAATGAGCGCAGGCTGGCAGTGATGCGGCCCATGCGGTCGATCAGGTCGTTCATGGTGCGCAGGTTGGTGCTGGCGGTTTCGAAGGCGCCGCGTTCGAGGAAGCGCACGGTATTGCCCGACAGCGTGCGCAACGCCGCCAGTGGCTGATTCAGCTCGTGGGCGATGCTGGTGGACATCTGTCCGATGGCTGCCAGCTTGCCGGCCTGGACCAGCTCGTCCTGGGCGTGGCGCAAGGTCTGTTCGGCATGACGCCGCTCGCGGATCTGCCCCTTGAGGCGCTCGTTGCTGGCGCGCAGGTCGGCGGTGCGCTCGGCGATCCGCCGCTCCAGCAGGCTGTTGGCTTCTTCCAGTGCCTCACGGGCGGCCAGGCGCGTGGCGATCACCTTGCGTCGCTCGTTCCAGGCGATACCGAGAATCGCCAGCAGGGCAAAGGCCACGCCGACCAGGATGCCCTGGACCGTCGACTCGCGGTGCAGGTCCTGCAGCGGTGTGAGCAGGGTGAAATGCCACGGGGTGTCGGCCAGGCGGCGGGTCTGGGCGAGGTAGGCGACTTCACGCACCTTGCCCTGGGCGGTCTCGCTGTTGGCCGGGAAGGTCAGCTTCTCCACGCCATCGCCCAGCGCTTCGCGGGCCAGAGGTTGCAATTCGTTGAGCGGCCACCAGTAGTACTGCAGGCTGCGTGCGAGCTCTTCCTTGATCTGCGGGGTGAGCGGGCGCACCGACTTGAGCCGCCGCGCCGGGTCGCTGGAGAGGATGATGATGCCGTTCTCGTCGCTGACGAAGGCTTCCAGGCGCGCGCGCTGCCAGCGTTCTTCGAGCGTGTCCAGGCGCACCTTGATCACCGCCACACCAATGATCTTGCCGTGCTCTTCCAGGCCATGGGCCAGGTAGTAGCCGGCCTCGCCCGTAGTGCTGCCGATGCCATAGAAGCGCCCCGGCTGGCCACGCACGGCGTCCTGGAAGTAGGCACGGAAGGCCAGGTCTTCACCGAGGAAGGAGTCGGCGTCACGCCAGTTGCTGGTGGCCTGGACCCGGCCGCTGGTGTCCAGGACGTAGATCGCCCGGCTGCGGCTGCGGCGGTTCAGGCCTTCGAGGTATTCGTTGACCACCTGGCGGGTGCCGCCATCAGGATCGGCGAGCAGCTGCGAAACGCTGTCTTCGAGTTCCAGCAGGCTAGGGAGGTAGGTGTACTTGCTGATTTCACTCTCGACCGTGCGCGCATGCAGCTCGAGCTGGCGTTCGCCGTTCTCGCTGAGGGCGCGGATGCCGTTGTTCTCGCTGATCATGTAGCCGACCAGACCCAGGCCGACCATCAGCAGGACGATCAGCGGCGGCAGGAACAGTTGGCGGATCAGGCGGGATTTCACGGCAGGCTGTGCAGGGCGAAGTAGCGAAGGATCGCATTTCATCACAGTGGCCTTGTCACCACCAGCGTCCGCTGCCCTGGCAGGCAGCGGACACCGGGATCATCAGTGCTGCAGGATCTTGCTGAGGAAGTGCTGGGTACGTTCGTGGCGGCCTTCGGGGTTGCCGAAGAAGTCTTCCTTCTGGCAGTCCTCGATGATGTTGCCCTTGTCCATGAAGATCACCCGGTTGGCAACCTTGCGGGCGAAGCCCATCTCGTGGGTCACGCACATCATGGTCATGCCTTCGTGGGCCAGTTCGACCATCACGTCCAGTACTTCGTTGACCATTTCCGGGTCCAGGGCCGAGGTCGGTTCGTCGAACAGCATGACGATCGGGTCCATCGACAGGGCGCGGGCGATGGCCACGCGCTGCTGCTGGCCGCCGGAGAGCTGGCCGGGGTGTTTCTTGGCGTGGGCACCCAGGCCGACGCGGTCGAGCAGGGCCAGGCCCTTCTTGGTGGCTTCCGCCTCGCTGCGACCGAGCACCTTGCGCTGGGCGATGGTCAGGTTCTCGGTGATCGACAGGTGCGGGAACAGCTCGAAGTGCTGGAACACCATGCCCACCCGCGAACGCAGCTTGGGCAGGTTGGTCTTCGGATCGGCGATGGAGGTGCCGTCGACCACGATGTCGCCCTTCTGGAACGGCTCCAGCGCGTTGACGCACTTGATCAGGGTCGACTTGCCCGAACCGGACGGTCCGCAGACCACCACCACTTCACCTTTCTTGACCTCGGTGGTGCAGTCGGTCAGCACCTGGAAGTCCCCGTACCACTTGTTGACGTTCTTGATGGAAATCATACGGCGATCCTTTTTTGCAGACGCTTGACCAACCAGGAGGCGGAGAAACTGATGATGAAGTACACGACACCGGCGAAGATCAGGAACTCGTGGGAGCGTCCGATGATGTCGCCGTTGGCGCGTGCCGAGTTGAGGAAGTCCACCAGGCCCACGGTGTAGACCAGCGAGGTGTCCTGGAACAGGATGATGCTCTGCTGCAGCAGCAGCGGGGTCATCTTGCGGAACGCCTGGGGCAGGATGATCAGGCGCATGCACTGGCCGTAGGTCATGCCCAGTGCCTGTGCGGCGCCCATCTGGCCCTTGGAGATCGACTGCACGCCGGCACGGACGATTTCGCAGAAGTAGGCCGCCTCGAACATCATGAAGGCCACGACGCAGGAGGTGAACGCACCGATCGGGGTGTCTTCGCCGGTGATCCAGCGCAGCACGAAAGGCACGGCCAGGTAGAACCAGGTGATCACCAGCAGCAGCGGGATCGAGCGGAAGTAGTTGACGTAGGCGCCGGCGATATTGGCCAGCAGCTTGCTCGACGACAGGCGCATCAGTGCCAGGATGGTGCCCAGCGCGATACCACCGATCACGCCCATGGCCATCAGCTGCAGGGTCAGGATCATGCCGTCCCACAGGGCCGGCAGGGCCGGGATGATTTCACTGAAATCCATGTCCATTACTTACCTCCCACGGAAATCAGGCCAGGTACGGCGACTTTCTTCTCGACCATGCGCATGAGCAGCATCAGGCCCATGTTCAGGGTGAAGTAGATCAGCGTGGCCAGGGTGAAGGCCTCGAACAGGTTGGCGGAGAACTCGGCGGTCTGCTTGGTCTGGGCCAGCAGTTCCATGAGGCCGATCAGCGACGCTACCGAGGAGTTCTTGAACACGTTCAGGAATTCGGAAGTGAGCGGCGGAATGATGATCCGGTAGGCCTGTGGCAGCAGCACGTTCATGTAGATCTGCGACAGGCTGAAGCCCATCGCGCGCCCGGCGGATTCCTGTCCGCGGGGCAGGGCCTGGATACCGGTGCGCACCTGTTCGCAGACACGCGCGGCGGTGAACAGGCCCAGGCAGATGATCACGCTGATCAGTGCCGAGGTGGTCGGGTTGAGGTCCTGCTTGAACCACTCCTGCAGGCCCTCCGGAAGCAGGTCCGGTACGAGGAAGTACCAGATGAACAGTTGCACCAGCAGCGGTACGTTGCGGAACAGCTCCACATAGGCGGTGGCGATGCCCGATACCAGGCGGTTCGGCACGGTGCGCATGACACCCAGCAGCGAGCCCAGCAGCAAGGCGATGATCCAGGCGGAGATGGCGATGGCGATGGTCCAGCCCAGACCGGTGACGTACCAGTCCAGATAGATTTCGCTGCCCACGCCGGTGGACTTGAAGAACACGCCCCAGTCCCAGTTGTAATTCATCGGGATTTCCCCTCAGACGGTTGTTTCACGGGCACCTTTGAACTTCCAGGGGCGCAGGGCGCCCTCGGAAGTAAAGGTTAGACACTTATGGGTGGCCCGTCGGTTCGATTCGTGCTCGGTGGAGCACACGGGCCACTATCTGCTGGAGATCAGGACTGTTTGTCGTCCGCAGCCTTGTCGGTAGGCTCGGCGATCAGTTTTTTCAGCTCGTCGCTCATCTGGAAGTTCAGGTTCAGGCCTTTCGGTGGAATCGGCTGAGTGAACCACTTGTCGTAGCTCTTCTGCACGTCGCCCGACTTGTAGTAGGCGATGATGGCGTCATCGACCGCTTTCTTGAACTGGGCATCGTCCTTGCGCACCATGCAGCCGTAGATTTCGTACGATTGCGGAGTGCCGGTGATGACCCAGTCGGTTGGCTTCTTGGCCTTGGCCATTTCACCGGCCAGCAGGGCGTCGTCCATCATGAAGGCAACGGCGCGGCCGCTTTCGAGCATGTTGAAGGCTTCGCCGTGGTCTTTTGCGGAGATCACGTTCATCTTCATCTGCTTGTCGGCGTTCATGGCCTTGAGCAGGCGCTCGGAGGTGGTGCCGGCGGTGGTCACGACGTTCTTGCCAGCCAGGTCCGGGAAGTCCTTGTAGGAGGGCTGACCGTCCTTGACCTTGGTCAGCAGGCGGGTGCCGACCTCGAAGATGCCGACCGAGAAGCCGACTTGCTGCTGGCGCTCGACGTTGTTGGTGGTGGAGCCGCACTCCAGGTCGACGGTGCCGTTCTGCACCAGCGGGATGCGGGTCTGGGAAGTGACGAGGTTGTACTTGACCTTGATGTCGGTGCCCAGTTGCTTCTTCAGGGCTTCGACCACAGCCAGCTGGACGTCGTGGGAGTAGCCCACCGGTTCAGTGCTGCCTGCCAGGTAGGAAAACGGAATGGAGGAGTCGCGGTGGCCCAGGGTGATGGTGCCGGAATCCTTGATCTTCTTCAGAGTGCCGGTCAGTTCTTCGGCCATGGCAGGCGAAGCGATGACGGCGGCGGCGATTGCAGCGCCCAGCAATTGACGAACGATACGCATCAAATTTTCCTCGACGTTTGTTTTTTTTATGGAGCCGTTGGCGGACTCTTCGTTCAACGAACACAACAAGAAGCGGTGTGCGTTCGGCTACCAAGTGTAGAGCATGACTCGTGCCAAGCTCGCAGAATCAGCATAACACCTCGAATTCCCTGGGGAATTACAAGATGATGGCACCGTCCTGATGAGGAGGCTGTCCGCATTACCGAACGAATCCTTCAGGGGCGTTCGGTAATCCGAACGAATGCCCCAGGCTGCCCCAGCCTTATCTACCGCACCCACGACCTCGTTTCAGGATTTGCTGGGCCGACTACCCACCAGGAGCCGGCCATGAGCGATCCAACCTTTCCTTCAGATACCGTGGATGCGCTGATTGCAGCGCGATTGCCTGCCTGGCTCACCGACCATGGTCGAGTCGACCGCCTGCTGCAATTGCACCAGGCGCTGCGGCGCCAGGCATCGGCGAGCGAGGCCTTGGGTAAATTGTTACAGCGCATTCCTGCGCTGGATGAATTTGCCGCTGGCAAGCTGGTCGAGGCCTTGCGCCGCCTCGGCGTGGCCAACCCTGACCTGCGACGCAGCCATGTGATCGTCGAGCACGAACGCATCACCCTGGCCAAGATCGCCGGCTGGCCGATCCCCCGATATGCCGACCGTTCATCCAGCTCGTTGCTGAGCGCCGCACTGCACAACTTCCATATCACCGAAACCCGCCCGTCTTCCCGGCGGCGAGGAAACGTACTCGATGCTGCCGGCAACCACGTGATCGGTTACCTGGTGTTCGCCGGGATGTGCCGCTCTGTGGACGTCGGGGGCAAGTACCAGGCATTGCTGGCCGATTGCCTGGCGCCCGAGGACCTGCCCACCGAGGCGCCAGGTCAGGCCAGGGCCCGGGTTCATCGCTGCTTCGAGGAGAGTCAGCAGGCCAACCTTGAGGTTGCCCTGCGGTGCGCTCTGCTGAAAGGTGACGTGGATGAACGTTGTTACATGATGTTGCTTCCGCAGGTGCTGGCGGCGCCGGTAGTACCGCTGTTGCCAGCCGAGATCAGCGCCTGGCAGCCTTACCTGTTGGGCAAGCAGATCCGCGGCGCCTTGGCGTTCGAACTCAGGTCCGCGGCCGATGCACCGCTGGAGGCCGTGATCGGGTGGATCCCCGATGACCCGCGAGCGCCCGTCAGCCAGTATCGCTCGTGGTCTGCGTTCTACCAGACCCTGGCCACCCGGCTGCATGACGAGCGTTACCAGGAATTCTTCGTTCGATTCATCAGCCAGCGCGACCGTATCGCCTTCCAGCAGACCCTGGCCAGGCGCCTGCAATCGGCCAAACCAGGCACGCCGCTCGAACTGGATGGCCGGCACCTGCCTATCGAGGGCGCGCTCTGGGAATATGGTCGGCGCCTGCGCATCGACACCATGACCGATGATGCGCGGGTGCTGGCGACCCCCACAGGCGATGAAGACCAGCGCGACCGGGTCGCACGTCTGCAGGGCTATGCCCAGGCAGGGCTGAACCTGTTGAGCCTGGCCGGGCTGTTCGTCCCGGTGCTGGGACAGCTCATGTTGGGTGTGGGTGCCGTGATGCTGGCCGACGAGATCTACGAGGGTTACCAGGACTGGCATATCGGTGATCGCGAAGCGGCGTTGCAGCATCTGTTTGCGGTAGCGGAAACCGTCATCGGCGGTGCGCTCGTGGCGGGTACTGGCGCGGCATTCGCGGCTGCACTGAGGCGCCATCCATTCGTCGACGGACTGCAGCCAGTGCTCGCCAATGATGGGCGTATCAAGCTGGCGGCAGCCGATCTGCCCGGCTATGCGCTCGCCTCGGTGGATGAAGGCTCGCCCGGCTGGCTGTGGCAGCAACGCAACAGTCTGTACCGGGTGATCGAGGACGCTCGCGACGGTCGGCCGCGAATCCGCCACCCTGGACGGGACAAGGCCTATGCGCCGCTTCTGGAGCACAACGAGGCCGATGGCTGGCGGCACGAACTCGAGCTGCCACAGACCTGGCAGGGCGGGGAACTGGTTCGGCGTTCCAGTGGCCGGCTTGCCGGGTTGAGCGATGAGACCGTCGACTACCTCCTGCAGGTTACAGGCTACGACGAGGCGCGGTTGCGTCGGTTGCATGTGGAGCAGATGCCTGCGCCGCCGCGGCTGCTCGATGCCCTGGACCTCTACCAGATGCACCAGCGTGAGCCAGGGCTGCGCGGCATTACGCTCGACCAGGCCTACATCTCCTCTATGGGAGCAGGTGGCGGCACGGGGGGGATTCTTGTCCAGGCTTTTCCGAGCCTGTCGTTGCGAGAAGTCGTGCAATTGCTCGATCAGTGCAGCAGCGCCGAACTGGCCCAGATGCGCGAGCGCGGGCGCGTCCCGCTGACCCTGGCCGAAAGGGCGCGCTGGCAACTGCGTGAAAGTCGCCTGGACCGGGCGCTGGCAGGGCTGCGGTTGCCCCGTGCGGCAAACGCCGACAGCGAGATGCTGGCACTCGGGCTGATGCACGAAATGTCGCCTTGGCCGGCCAATGCCGGGGTCCAATTGCGCCTTGGCAATGAGACGGGGGACCTGTTGGCCCAAGCCGGCAGCCGGCAAGCGGGCCAGGGCAGCATCATTGTGCGTCACGAAAGAGGCTATCGCGTGGTCGGTGGGGACGATCAGTTGTACAGCCTGGCAGGCGCCGTGCGGCGCAGCCTCACTGAAGCCCAGTACGCTGCGCTGCAGCACGCTGCCTGGGATGACGAGGCGCTGGCCGCCTGGCTGACCGGCCAGGCGGCGGCTGACAGAGTGCGCGCCGCTCGGCTCTGTGGCTTCACGACAAGGCAGCAGTTGCTGCCACCGCGCAGGCTGGGTGATGGTCGTCTGGGTTACCCCCTCAGCGGGCATGGGGCCGGCAGTCGGCAGGCACTGCGCTGCGGTATTCAACGTATCTTCCCGACGCTGGGCGATGGCGAGATCCAGGAGTACCTGCTGCAGGTGATAGATCGCGGAGAGGGTTTGTGGGAACACTACGTGCAGTTGCAGGCACAGCTGGAGCAGTTGAGGGCCGGCTTGGGTCAGTGGCGCAGTAACGCCACCGGCCTGCTCGAGAGCTTCAGGCGGCGAAATGTGGAGCGGGCGTTGCGCCGCAGTTGGCGGCGCAAGATCATCAATGCGCTGGGTGAGTATGTGGTGGAGATCGAGGGCGAGCCTGTCGGCAGCCTGCCGCTGCTGCCTGCTGGTATCCGTTACGAGCACATACAGCGTTTGAGCCTGCGGGACATGCACCTGACCGAAGTCGACGCCGACTTCCTCTCCCGCTTTCCCAACATCGTCGAGCTGGATCTGTCGCGCAATCGTCTGGACTGCATCCCTGCGGGTATCAGCCACCTGCAGCAACTGCGCATCCTGCGTCTGCAGCACAACAACATCAGCATGGATCAGCCTGGACAGACCGTGTTGCAGCAGTCGACACACCTGACCCAGCTGGAGCTGGGCTATAACCCGTTGGGCTATTTCCCTGCATTGACGGGTTTGCGCAACTTGCGCGACCTCAGTTTGCGAGCCACTGGCTTGCACTCCGTGCCGCCAGGCATCCCCGTGCGTGCATTCGTCGATCTCAGGGACAACGCCATACGTGAAGTGCGTGAAGACCTGCGTCTGTTGCGCTTGCGCATCAATGACCTGGTGTTGCACGACAACCCCCTCGATAGCGCCAGCGAACAATTGCTCAATGACGCACGTGACGCGGGCAGTACACCGTTGCGCGTGGCCCGGCGCCCCCACGCGGTGGGCGACGATATCTTTCGGCGTTATACCGACGGCATGCGCTCCCGCCAGCGCCAGCAGGGTCGAGCCATCTGGGATGCGCTGCAGGTCGAGGAGGGGGCTGCGGATCTGTTTCGCTTCCTCGCAGACTTTGCCTACTCGGGGGACTTCGACGCCACGCCAGGCATCTACAGCCCGCGGATCTGGCGGATCCTGGAGGCCTGCGAGCAGCATGTCGCGTTGCGCCAGCGCCTGTTCCTGGTGGCCAGGGGGCCAGGCACCTGTGAAGACCGCTTGTTGCTGATTCTCGAGCAGCTCGAGCTGGCGGTGCGGGTCGAGCGTGTCTACAGCGAGGGCTCGGGCGCGCTTGTCGAACAGGGATTGTACGATCTGGGTCGAGGCCTATGGCGACTCGACGAGCTCGATCGCATCACCACCCAGCACATTGCCGTGCTGCACAGCACCCACATTGCCGAAGTCGATGAAGTGGAGATCAGGCTGTTCTTCCGGCTGGAGCTGCGTGAGCGCCTGCGTTTGCCGATCGAGCCCGAACTGATGAACTTCCCTGACTTTGCCCAGGTCCGGCCCAGTGATATCGAGCACGCCTTCCAAAGGATCATCCAGGCTGAAACCCCCGAACGGCTGGCGCAGTCCCTCGCGCAGCGCCCCTACTGGGAAGCCTACGCGCGTGAGCATCACGCCGACAGGTTCGAGGAGGCGTTCGGCTCCCTGCATGCCCAGATGGATACGCTTGACCGTCAACTGCGCGATGGGCAGATCAACGAGTGGGCCTACACCCAGCAGTGTCATGCCCTGAAAGCCGAGTACGAGCGTTGTGAACGCACCCTGCTGCTCAGGCTGGCCACCGAGTTGCAAGCCCGGCTCCAGCAGCAGGGCGCCCCAGGCAGGGGCACGGCCTCGTAGCCTGGGTGCGATTCAGGCGGCCTGCTCACCGCTGGCGGCACGGTGCTTGCCCTGCGCCAGGTAGGCCCGCAGCGCTTCGACTTCCTGTGGCGTGACGAACAGGCCTAGCTTGGTTCGCCGCCACAGGATGTCGTCGACAGTCGCTGCCCATTCTTCGCGGCACAGGTAGTCCACCTCACGGGTGAACAGACCGGCGCCAATCGCTTGCCCCAGGTCCTGCGGGCCTTGTGCGCCGTCGAGCAGTTTCCAGGTGCGCGAGCCATAGGTGCGCGCCCAGCGTTGCGCCAGATCGCTGGGCAGCCAGCTGTGGCGGGCCAGCAGCCGGGCTGTCAGTTCCTCTGTATCGCCCATGTCTTCACCGCCGGGCAAGGGCGCCTCGGCCGTCCAGCTGCCGCGCATCTGGGTGAAGAACGGCTTGAGCTCGTCCATCGCCGACTCGGCCAGCTTGCGGTAGGTGGTGAGCTTGCCGCCGAACACCGACAACAGTGGCGCCTGACCCTCCCCAGCCGACAGCGCCAGGGTGTAGTCGCGGGTCACCGCCGAGGGGTTGTCCGATTCGTCGTTGCACAGCGGGCGCACGCCGGAGTAGGTGTGCAGGATGTCGGCACGCGACAGCGGGCGGTTGAAGTGCTCGTTGACCACCTTGAGCAGGTAATCGGTTTCCGCTTCGGTGATCGCCACTTTGGCCGGGTCGCCGCTGTATTCCCGGTCGGTGGTGCCAACCAGGGTGAAACGGTCCAGGTAAGGAATGCAGAACACGATGCGCTGGTCTTCGTTCTGCAGGATATAGGCGTGTTCGCCTTCGTACAGGCGCGGCACGATCAGGTGGCTGCCCTGGATCAGGCGGATGCCGTAGGGCGCATCGAGCTTCAGGTCGTCCTTGATGAAGCTCGCCACCCAGGGGCCGGCGGCGTTGACCAGGGCGCGGGCTCGGATGGTCTGCAGGCTGCCATCGGCGTGCTGCAGTTCGACCTGCCATGCACCCTCGACGCGCTCGGCGCGCAGGCAGCGGGTGCGGGTGTGCAGGTGTGCGCCCTTCTCGCGGGCGGCCATGGCATTGAGAACGACCAGGCGCGCGTCATCGACGGCACAGTCGGCGTATTCGAAACCTCGGGTGATCGCTGGCTTGAGCGGGTATCCGGGGCCGAAGCGCAGGCTGCGCGAGGCACCCAGGCGCTTGCGCTTGCCCAGGTGATCGTAGAGGAACAGACCGGCGCGGATCATCCAGGCCGGGCGCAGGTGTGGGCGGTGCGGGAGCACGAAGCGCATCGGCTTGACGATGTGCGGCGCCTTGGCCAGCAGCACCTCGCGCTCGGCCAGGGCTTCACGCACCAGGCGGAACTCATAGTGCTCGAGGTAGCGCAGGCCGCCGTGGATGAGTTTGCTGCTGGCCGAGGAGGTATGTTGGGCCAGGTCGTCGCGTTCACAGAGGAACACCTTGAGGCCGCGCCCGGCTGCGTCGGCGGCGATGCCGACACCATTGATCCCGCCGCCGATCACGGCGAGGTCATAACAGTCGGCGAGGGGCGGCTGGGTCTGGACGGTCTGGGACACGGGCAAGGCCTCCTGGGCGCGGTTCACAGCGAATGTGAACATCTATGTTCGTTTCCGAAAATAGTAGCGCAACAAAATGCCCATCGCCAGTCGCTGATCATAGAAAATACTGATCAGATGGCAATAAAGTGAACATTAGTGAACATTTTCAGGGCAATGCCCGCTTCGGCGTCCCTGCCGAGGCTGCGCCGGCCGGCTCAGACCACTTCGAGGCGAATCTTGTTCTGGTTCAGCAGTTGCGTGAGGGTAGGGGTGGGCGCCTGGTCGGTCACCAGGCAATCGATCAGGTTGATCGAGCCCAGGCGCACCATGGCATTGCGCCCGAACTTGCTGGAGTCGGCGGCGAGGATGACCTGGCGGGCATTGGCGATGATCGCCTGGGACACCCGCACTTCCTGGTAGTCGAAGTCCAGCAGGCTGCCGTCTTCGTCGATGCCGCTGATGCCGACCAGGGCGAAGTCGACCTTGAACTGGCTGATGAAGTCGACGCTGGCCTGGCCGACCACGCCGCCGTCGCGGCGCACCGTGCCGCCGGCGACCAGCACGTCGAAGTCGTCCTTGGCGCTCAGGATCGAGGCCACGTGCAGGTTGTTGGTGATGATCTTCAGGTGGTTGTGGTTGAGCAGTGCGCGGGCGATGGATTCGGTGGTGGTACCGATGTTGATGAACAACGAGGCATGGTCGGGGATCTGCCGTGCCACGGCTTCGGCGATCCGCTGCTTCTCGTCGCGCATCTGGTCGGCGCGCATGGCGTAGGCGGTGTTCTCGACGCTCGAATCGTAGGCTGCGCCGCCGTGATAGCGACGCAGCAGGTTGGCCTCGGCCAGCTGGTTGATATCGCGACGGATGGTCTGCGGCGTGACGACGAACAGCTGCGCCATTTCCTCGATACTGACGTAGCCGCGTTCGCGCACCAGTTCGAGGATTTGTTGTTGGCGAGGGGGCAGATTCATGGGGCGGTCCTTTGGGGCTGCCGGACAAATGCTGCAATGATGCCGTAGGAAGGGGATGACGACCAGTAGACTGTTGTCGCTAGCCTGAGCCTGGCACTTCCGTAGGAGCGGCACAAGGCCGCTTCTACAGGGTGAGTGAGACGATCAGGTCAGCCTTCGTGATCTTCCCAGTCGCGGGTGCGCTCGATGGCCTTCATCCAGCCTGCGTAGAGTTTCTCTTTCTGCGCGTCATCCAGTTGCGGGCTGAACTCGCGCTCGATGATCGCCTTGTCGCGCAATTCATCGAGGCTGCCCCAGAAACCACAGGCCAGGCCTGCCAGGTAGGCGGCGCCGAGCGCAGTGGTTTCGCGCATCTTCGGACGTTCCACGCAGGTGCCGAGGATGTCGGCCTGGAACTGCATGAGGAAGTTGTTGGCCACCGCACCGCCGTCCACGCGCAGTTCGCTCAGGCGCTGGCCGCAGTCATGCTGCATGGCGTCGAGGACGTCGCGGGTCTGGTAGGCGATCGATTCCAGCGCGGCGCGGATGATGTGGTCGACCTTGACCCCTCGGGTCAGGCCGAACAGCGCACCGCGAGCGTACGGGTCCCAGTAGGGGGCGCCGAGGCCGGTGAAGGCCGGCACCAGATAGACCCCGTTGCTGTCCTTCACCTTGCTGGCGAAGTACTCGGTGTCGAGCGCGTCGTTGACGATCTTCAGTTCGTCACGCAGCCACTGCACCGTGGAGCCGCCGTTGAATACCGCACCTTCCAGGGCATAGGCCACTTCGCCGCGCGGGCCGCAGGCGATGGTGGTGAGCAGGCCGTGCGATGAGGTGACAGCCTTGTCGCCGGTGTTCATCAGCAGGAAGCAGCCGGTGCCATAGGTGTTCTTGGCCTGGCCGGGCTCCACGCACATCTGGCCGAACAGCGCGGACTGCTGGTCGCCCGCGATACCGGCGATGGCGATGCCACTCTTGGTGTGGCCATAGACTTCCGATGACGGGCGCACCTGCGGCAGCATCTGCCGGGGAATGCCGAGGATCTCGAGCAGCTTGTCGTCCCATTGCAGGGTGTGGATGTTGAACATCAGGGTGCGTGAGGCGTTGGTGTAGTCGGTGACGTGCACCTTGCCGCCGGAGAATTTCCAGATCAGCCAGCTGTCGACGGTGCCGAACAGCAGTTCGCCGCGCTCGGCGCGTTCGCGCGCGCCTTCGACGTTGTCGAGGATCCACTTGAGCTTGGTGCCGGAGAAGTACGGGTCGGTGACCAGGCCGGTCGCTTCGCGGATGTACTGCTCATGGCCGTCGCGCTTGAGCTGGGCACAGATCTCGGTGCTGCGTCGGCACTGCCAGACGATGGCGTTGTACACCGGGCGGCCGGTTTCCTTGTCCCAGACGATCGTGGTTTCACGCTGGTTGGTGATGCCGATCGCCGCCACCTGGGCATGGCTCAGGCCTGCCTGGGCCAGAGCTTCGACCATGGTCGCGCTCTGGGTGGCGAAGATCTCCATCGGGTCGTGCTCGACCCAGCCGGCCTGTGGGTAGTGCTGGGCGAACTCCCGCTGGGAGGTGCCGACCACATTGGCGTCGCGATCGAAGATGATCGCCCGCGAACTGGTGGTGCCCTGGTCCAGGGCGATGATGTAGTTCTTGTCCTGGGTGTCTGTCATGGTCGTTGCCTTGCACGAAAAGGGAGTGGGTCAGGGCTGTGGCGGGCGAAGTCGCCCGGCGTCGGTCTCAGGAAGCCTGAGTATCGCCCTGGGTAGCAGCATCTGTCTGTGGATTCGCGGCATCGGCCGTCGGCAGGTTGCGGGCGATCAGCATGCGATAGCCCGCGGCACCCAGGCACGCGCCGACGATCGGTGCGAACACCGGAACCAGGAAATAGGGTATGTCCCGCCCGCCAGTGAAGGCGATTTCGCCCCAGCCGGCCAGGAATGTCATCAGTTTTGGCCCGAAATCGCGAGCCGGGTTCATTGCA
This sequence comes from Pseudomonas sp. FA117, assembly GCF_057370475.1. Taxonomy (NCBI): domain Bacteria; kingdom Pseudomonadati; phylum Pseudomonadota; class Gammaproteobacteria; order Pseudomonadales; family Pseudomonadaceae; genus Pseudomonas; species Pseudomonas sp. FA117. Next base: position 4,497,358 of record NZ_CM170675.1, on the reverse strand, counting down.
AAGCCGGTGAGCGGCCCCATGGCGCTGCCGATCACCGCGATCAGCAGGCCGATCAGCAGCGGTGCGGTGGCGCCGCGCGGCAGGCCGTTGTTGTCGTCGGTCAGGGCCATGATCACGGCCATGAGGATGGCGGTGATCACCACTTCGACCAGGAAAGCCTGGGCGATCGACAGCGACGGGTGCGGGTAGGTGGAAAACACCGACGCCAGCTCCAGGCTGGCCTGGCTGCCGCGCAGCATGCCGTGCGCCTGTTCGAAATCGAAGAAGAGTGTGCTGTACAAGGTGTACACCAGCGCCGCGCCGCAGAAGGCACCACACACCTGGGCGAGCACATAGAAGGGCAGTTTGCGCTTGTCGAAGCCGGCGAACAGGGTGAGGGCGATGCTCACCGCAGGGTTCAGGTGAGCGCCGGAAACGCCGGCGCTGAGGTAGATCGCCATGCTCACGCCGACGCCCCAGATGATGCTGATTTCCCATAGGCCGAAGCTGGCGCCCGCGACCTTGAGCGCGGCCACGCAGCCGGTGCCGAAGAAGATGAGCAGTGCAGTACCCAGGAACTCGGCCATGCACTGGCCGGAAAGCGTCGGTTGTCGTAGATCAGTCGTCATGCAGGACCCTCGGTTCTTTTTGTTGTGAGACGCTGGGCGCTCGGGTGTCGACGCCGGTTGCCCATCCCCATGAACGACCGGCGAGTGTACGAATGTGCACTATTTATGTGCGTATTTTCTTCACAAACGAAAAAATATAGACAAGAAACGCTGATGTCAAAGGTCGAAAGTGAACGGTCGGCCACATTCTGACCCGCGAACGCGACCTGGTTGCGCGCCCTTGGTGCAGACCCCGAAGTGTGCTGGCTGGCCCCCGGGAATTGCCCTAAAGTAGCCAGCGAGCCGTTACCGACTGGAGCTGTACATGACCCCTGCACTCGACCTGCTGAAGAAAGCGCGCGCTGTCCATCACGTGCTCAGCTACGAACACGACCCCAAGTCGGCCTCCTACGGCCTGGAGGCTGCCGAGAAACTCGGGCTCGACCCGCAACGGGTGTTCAAGACGCTGCTGGCCAGCAGCGAGAAGGGCGAGTTGCTGGTGGCGGTGGTGCCGGTGGTCGGCACCCTGGATCTGAAAGCGCTGGCGCAGGCGGCGGGGGTAAAGAAGTGCGAGATGGCCGATCCGGCCGCCGCGCAACGGGCAACCGGGTATCTGGTAGGTGGCATCAGCCCACTGGGGCAGAAGAAGCGCCTGCGCACTTTCATCGACGAGTCTGCGCAGCAGTTCGAGAGCATTCACGTCAGCGCCGGGCGGCGCGGGCTGGAGGTGGAACTGGCGGCCTCGGTGCTGGCCGAGCATACCCAGGGCAGGTTCGCTGGAATCGGCAGGGGCTGACTCCAGCCAGCTTTTGCAGGAACGTCTTGTCTTCAGGTGGCAGAGCTGTAGCGGCGCACGCCGCTTTCCTGTGCCTGTAGCGCGACACTCCCCGGCACTGCGAACAGCACCAGGTGATCGGCCGCCACGGCGATGCCCACGTCCTGGCCGACCTGGTGATCGACATGGCTGGGGAAGATCGCTTCGAGTTGGCTGCCGGTGGGCAGCTCCAGGCGGTAGAGCGTCGAGGCACCCAGGAAGCTCTTGCCCTTGATACGGGCACGCAGCGTACTGTTCGGGGCATGGACGATGTCGTCCGGACGCAGCAGGACATCTACCGAACTGCCGACAGGCATCAGGTAGGCGCGGTTGCCGCGCAGCTCACCGAGTTCGGTGTTCACCGCTTCCGGACTGCTCATCTGGCCGCGGATGAAGTAGCCCTGGCCGATGAAGCTCGCCACGAACGGCGTCTGCGGTTCGTGATAGAGGTTGTAGGGCGTATCCCACTGCTCTAGGCGGCCTTCCTTGAACACTCCGACATGGTCGCTGACGGCGAACGCCTCTTCCTGGTCGTGGGTGACCAGGATCGCGCTGGTGCCGCGGCTCTTGAGAATGTCGCGGACCTCGTGGCTCAGGCGTCGGCGCAGTTCCACGTCGAGGTTGGAGAAGGGCTCGTCGAGCAGCAGCAACTGCGGTTCGGGGGCCAGCGCGCGGGCCAGGGCGACTCGTTGCTGCTGGCCGCCGGATAGCTCATGGGGGTAACGCCCGCCCAGGCCACCGAGCTTGACCAGCTCGAGCATTTCCTCGACCACCGAACCCTGGCGTGGGTGCTTGCCGATGCCGAAGGCGATGTTCTGGGCCACGGTCAGGTGCGGGAACAGCGCATAGTCCTGGAACACCATGCCGATCCGGCGTTTTTCCGGTGCAAGCGTGAAGCCTGCGCGGGAGATGACCTCGCCCGCCAGCTGGATCTCGCCGTCATGCACCGGCTCGAAGCCGGCAATGGCGCGCAGGGTGGTGGTCTTGCCGCAACCCGACGAACCCAGCAGGCAACCGATGTCGCCTGCGTTCAGGTGCAGGTTGAGGTTCTGGACGATGCGTTGTTCGCCATAGCCGCAGGCGAGGTTGCGCAGGTTGAGCAGCAGCGGTTGACTCATGCGTGGTGGTAAGCCGGTTCTACAAGGAATTCAAGAAGGGCCTTCTGTGCATGCAAGCGGTTCTCGGCCTGGTCCCAGGCGACCGAACGCGGGTCGTCGAGCAGGTCCTGGCTGATTTCCTCGCCACGGTGGGCGGGCAGGCAGTGCATGAACAGGGCATCGGGTGCCGCCAGGTCGAGCAGTGCGCGGGTGACCTGGTAAGGCGCGAAATGCGCCAGGCGCCGTGCAGTTTCCTCTTCCTGACCCATGGAAGTCCAGACATCCGTGGTCACCAGGTGCGCGCCGCGTACCGCTTCTTTCGGATCACGGATGATCTTTACGTGCTCGCCACCGAGCTCGAGGAAGCGTGGATCGGGCTCGTAGCCCTCCGGGCAGGCAATGTGCAGCTGGAAGCCGAACTGGCGCGCCGCCTCGATGTACGAGTTGCACATGTTGAAGCCGTCACCGATCCAGGCCACGGTCTTGCCCTGGATCGAGCCACGGTGTTCGAGGAAGGTCTGCATGTCGGCCAGCAGCTGGCAGGGGTGCGATTCGTCGGACAGGCCGTTGATCAATGGCACCTTGGAGTGCGCGGCGAATTCGGTCAGGGTGCTGTGGGCATGGGTGCGGATCATCACCGCATCGACCATGCTCGAGAGCACGATGGCGCTGTCGCTGATCGGCTCGCCGCGACCCAGCTGGGTGTCGCGCGGGGAGAGGAAGATTGCCTGGCCGCCGAGCTGGATCATGCCGGCCTCGAACGATACGCGGGTGCGGGTCGAGGACTTCTCGAAGATCATTCCCAGCACGCGGTTCTTGAGGGGTTCGAAGAGCACGCCGCGCTTGCGCAGGTCCTTCAGCTCGATGCCTCGACGGATCACGCCGAGCAATTCGTCAGCGGTGAAATCCAGCAGGGAGAGAAAGTGCCTGGTGCTCATGATTGACTACCTTATCTGCAACGTTTTGCAGGTCGACCGTATGGTTTTTTTTGACAACGGGAGTGACCTGCGGCGTAAGCCGCACGGGGCGGACGGAATAGGGAAAGGCGCAATACTATAATTAAATGTCGCCTGAAACCAAGAGGGGAAATAGCTGGCCTGTTTCAAAGGGTGTCGTAAACCCTTGCGGCCTGTCTGTTTTTTATTTTCTACAGGGGGTTGTACACGTCCCGGCGGGGCTTTGGCAAACGCTGTGTCGCGAATCGTGCGCCTGATGACGTCCGATTCACGACACTGAGCGGCGTGGCGTTGGCGATCGGCGAGCGGCATAGTCACAGCTTCCAGAACAACAAGGCAGAGGCGGCCATGACCAAGACCCTGCATCACCGTGCCTGTCACCTGTGCGAGGCCATCTGCGGCCTCAGCATCGAAGTCAGCCATGCGCCGGATGGAAACGCCGTGATCAGTTCGATCAAGGGCGATGCGCACGACCCATTCAGCCGCGGCCACATCTGCCCCAAGGCGGTGGCCCTGCAGGATATCCAACAGGATCCCGACCGCCTGCGCCAGCCGCATCGACGCGTGGGTGAGCGTTGGCAGCCGATTGGTTGGGAGGAAGCCTTCGCCCTGGCGGCTGATCGCTTGTGGAGCATCCAGCAGGCGCACGGGCGCAATGCAGTGGCGGTGTACCAGGGCAACCCCAGCGTGCACAACTACGGGTTGATGACCCACAGCAACTATTTTCTCGGCCTGCTCAAGACGCGCAACCGCTTCTCCGCCACCTCGGTCGACCAGTTGCCCCAGCACCTGACCAGCCACCTGATGTATGGCCACGGCCTGCTGCTGCCGATCCCGGATATCGACCACACCGACTTCATGCTGATCCTGGGCGGCAACCCCCTGGCCTCCAACGGCAGCATCATGACCGTACCGGATGTGGAGAAGCGCCTCAAAGCCCTGCGTGCCCGAGGTGGGCGACTGGTGGTGATCGACCCGCGGCGCAGTGAAACCGCAGCGATGGCCGACCAGCACCTGTTCATTCGCCCCGGGGGCGATGCCGCGTTGCTTTGCGCCATGCTCAACACCCTGTTCAGTGAACGCCTGGCGCGCGGCTCGCACCTGCCCGTCAATGGCCTGGAGCAGGTACGTGAAGCGATCGCGCCGTTCACGGCAGAGGCGATGAGCCCGCTGTGCGGCATCGGCGCCGGGCAGATTCGCCAGTTGGCACGCGACTTCGCTGCGGCCGGCAGCGCCGTATGCTATGGACGCATGGGTGTATCCACCCAGACGTTCGGCACGCTCTGCCACTGGCTGGTTCAGCTGATCAACCTGGTCACCGGCAATCTCGACCGCGAAGGGGGTGCGCTGTGCACCGAGCCTGCGGTGGACCTGGTCGCCAGTACCTCGGGTGGACACTTCAACCAATGGCAGAGCCGTGTGTCGGGGCTGCCCGAGTATGGCGGGGAGTTGCCGGTTGCAGCGCTGGCCGAAGAGATCCTCACCCCCGGCGAGGGTCAGGTACGCGCGCTGGTGACCGTCGCCGGCAATCCGGTGCTGTCCACCCCCAACGGTCGTCAGCTCGACCAGGCGCTGGACGGGCTGGAGTTCATGCTCAGCATCGACCTGTACATCAACGAGACCACGCGTCATGCCGACCTGATCCTGCCATCCACCTCGGCATTGGAGAACGATCACTACGACAGTACGTTCAACCTGCTGGCGGTGCGCAACGTTACCCGTTTCAATCGGGCGATCCTGGCCAAGCCGCAAGGTGCCCTGCATGACTGGGAAATCTTCGTCGGCCTGGCCCGCGCCTTTGCCGAACGCGCGGCACTGGAGCTCAAGCCGACCATGTCGCCGGCGCAGATGATCGATTTCGCGTTGCGCAAGGGTCCGCGCGGCGAGGCATCGCCCTGGGGGTTGTCGTTGCAGGCGCTGGACGCACATCCGCACGGCCTCGATCTCGGACCGTTGCAACCAAACCTCGCCACTCGCCTGCGCACGCCTGCCCAGGCCGTGGAGGCCGCGCCGCAGGTGCTGCTCGACGACCTGCAGCGTCTGGCCCGGCAGGTACCTATGGCTGCCGGCCAGTTGCTGCTGATCGGGCGTCGGCATGTGCGCAGCAACAACTCCTGGATGCACAACTTCCATCGCCTGGTCAAAGGCAAGCCGCGGCACCAGTTGCTGATGCACCCGCAGGACATGCAGCAGCGCCAGCTCGACGATGGTCAGTGGGTGCGGATCCGTTCGCGTACCGGCAGCCTGGAGGTGCAGGTGCTGGCCAGCGAGGAGGTGATGCCCGGCGTGGTCAGCCTGCCCCATGGCTACGGGCACGGGCGCCAGGGCGTGCGCATGCAGATCGCCCATGCGCAGCCGGGGGTAAGTGCCAACGACTTGACCGATGAGCTGTTGCGTGACGCGTTGTCGGGCAATGCGGCGCTCAACGGCGTCCCGGTGGAGGTGGAGGCGGCCTGAAGGGTGATCGGGCGCCGTGGCCATTCCCAAGCACGACACTCGGCTTTCCGATACAATGCGTCACCGTGCCGACGACCGTGTCGGAAAGTTCAGCTGAGGTGCTACATGGATATCATCGATACGATCAAAGAGCAGATTGCCAACAACACCATTCTGCTTTACATGAAAGGCTCGCCGAATGCCCCGCAGTGCGGGTTCTCGGCCAAGGCATCGCAGGCTGTGATGGGTTGTGGCGAGAAGTTCGCCTACGTCGACATCCTGCAGAACCCGGAAATCCGTGCCAACCTGCCCAAGTACGCCAACTGGCCGACCTTCCCGCAGTTGTGGGTGGCCGGTGAGCTGGTCGGCGGCAGCGACATCATGCTGGAAATGTTCCAGAACGGTGAGCTGCAGACCCTGATCAAGGATGCTGCCGCCAAGGCCAAGGCTTCCGAAGCCTGATAGCGGTTTCGCGCAGCCAAGAAAAAGCCCCGCCTCGGCGGGGCTTTTTCATGGGCGCTGCAGGCTAGGGCTTATTCTTCGCCCATCTGCGACTGCAGGTAGTTCTCGATGCCGATCTTGTCGATCAGGCCCAGCTGGGTTTCCAGCCAGTCGATATGTTCTTCCTCGGACTCGAGGATGTCTTCGAGCAGTTCGCGAGAACCGAAGTCGCCGACGGTTTCGCAGTGGGCGATAGCAGCTTTCAGGTCGATCAGGCCCTTGTGCTCGATCTTCAGGTCGCACTCGAGCATTTCCCGGGTGTGCTCGCCGATCAGCAGCTTGCCCAAGTCCTGCACGTTGGGGATGCCTTCGAGGAAGAGAATACGCTTGATCAGTTTGTCAGCGTGCTTCATCTCGTCGATGGATTCCTTGTACTCGTGCTTGCCGAGCTTGTTCAGGCCCCAGTCTTCGTACATGCGGGCGTGCAGGAAATACTGGTTGATCGCGACCAGCTCGTTTCCGAGGATCTTGTTGAGATGCTGGATGACGCTTACGTCGCCTTTCATGATCGGGTTCCTGCCCTGTAGAAGTGTGCCAATGCAGGAAGTTTGAGCCCGACAACTTCGTGTGTCAAACCTAAGTTCTTGAATAATAAGTGAAAATTAATAGGAATAAGAATGTTTGTGAACCGCGTTGGCGGGCTAACTTATTGAATTACAGGCATAAAAAAACCGGACACAGGGTCCGGTTCTTTGAATTCGGGGTGTTTCAGGCTGCGTTGAATTCTACAGGATAGGGCAGGGCAGCCTGCTGACTGAGCTGAAGCTCGGTCAAGGTTTCACGAACCACCTGCTTGGCCAGGCAGGCACACTTGCCACATTGACTGGCGACATTGGTGGCGGCACGGACATCCTTGTAGCTGCAGCATCCTTCGTAGATCGCATCGCGGATCTGTCCATCGGTGACACCGACGCAGAGACATACATACATAAGGGTCGACCATCGCTGGTTGATTCGATGGACTGGAGCTTAATGGTAATGAGAATGCTTGTCAAAGCACTTGAAGAAAGCTTCATCTTCCCGCGACCGGTGGTTCGATTCGGCCTGTCACGATAAGCCGTGTATGATGGTCGGCCTTTGTTGGATGCCGGGCGGCACTGCTCTGCCCGGGCAACGGTTTTTCACCATCATCAGGAGATAACGAATGAGCGTGCTCGTTGGTAAACAAGCCCCGGACTTCACCGTTCCAGCCGTGCTGGGCAACGGCGAGATCGTCGACAGCTTCAACCTGGCTTCGGCCATCAAGGGCAAGTACGGCCTGGTGTTCTTCTACCCGCTGGACTTCACCTTCGTCTGCCCGTCCGAGCTGATCGCCCTGGACAACCGCATTCCTGACTTCGAAGCCCGTGGCGTGGAAGTGATCGGCGTGTCGATCGACTCGCACTTCACCCACAACGCCTGGCGTAACACCCCGGTCAACAACGGCGGTATCGGCCAGGTCAAGTACACCCTGGCGGCCGACATCACCCACGAAATCTGCAAGGCCTACGACGTCGAGTCCGAAGGCGGTGTGGCCTTCCGTGGCGCCTTCCTGATCGACAAGAACGGCGTTGTCCGTTCGCAGATCGTCAACGACCTGCCGCTGGGCCGTAACATGGACGAACTGCTGCGTCTGGTCGACGCCCTGCAATTCCACGAAGAGCACGGCGAAGTCTGCCCGGCCAACTGGAAGAAAGGCGACAAGGGCATGAATGCCTCGCCGGAAGGTGTTGCAGCCTACCTGAGCGAGAACGCTGGCAAGCTGTAAGCGCCACGCGTAAAAAAAACCGGCCCATGTGGCCGGTTTTTTCATGCCGTGCTGTAACGGCCTGTCAGCGGGTCAATCGTTGAAGTCGCGCCAGCCGCCCATCTCTTTCCAGCGGTTGACGATGCCGCAGAACAGCTCGGCGGTTTTCTCGGTGTCGTACCGCGCCGAATGCGCCTCGCGGCCGTCGAAGTCGATGTCGGCGCTCTGGCAGGCGCGTGCGAGCACGGTCTGACCATAGGCAAGGCCGGCCAGCGTCGCGGTATCGAAGCTGGAGAACGGGTGGAAGGGGTTGCGCTTGAGGTCGTTGCGCGCCACGGCGGCGTTGAGGAAGCCGAGGTCGAAGCTGCTGTTGTGGCCGACCAGGATCGCCCGCTTGCAGCCGTTGGCCTTGAGCGCCTTGCGCACGCCACGGAAGATGTCGGTGAGCGCGCTTTCCTCGCTTACGGCCATGCGCAGCGGGTGATCGAGCTTGATGCCGGTGAACTCCAGTGCCGCCGCCTCGATATTGGCGCCCTCGAAAGGCTCGACGCGGAAGAAGTAGGTGTGCTCCGGGAACAGGAAGCCCTTCTCGTCCATGCCGATGGTGACGGCAGCGATTTCCAGCAGTGCGTCAGTGGCGCTGTTGAAACCGCCGGTCTCGACATCCACCACCACTGGCAGGTAGCCGCGGAAACGCTCGGCCATCGGGTGGCGCGAACCGCTGCCTGCCTGACCGTCCTGGTCGTCGTCGTAAAGATCTTCGCTCACGCGTTGTCCTCCAGCAGGCGCCAGCGCAAGGTTTCACCGGCGCGCAGCGGTACCACGCTGGTGTCGCCGAACGGCAGGCTTGCCGGGGCGGTCCAGTCTTCGCGTACCAGGGTGATGGTGTCGGTGTTTGCCGGCAGGCCGTAGAACGCCGGGCCGTGCAGGCTGGCGAAACCTTCCAGCTTGTCCAGCGCGTTACGCTGCTCGAAGGCCTCGGCGTACAGCTCGATGGCGGCGTAGGCGGTGTAGCAGCCGGCGCAGCCGCACGCGGCTTCCTTGGCATGCCTGGCGTGGGGCGCCGAGTCGGTGCCGAGGAAAAACTTCGGGTTGCCGCTGGTAGCCGCATCCAGCAACGCCACCTGGTGGGTGTTGCGCTTGAGGATCGGCAGGCAGTAGAAGTGCGGACGAATGCCGCCGACCAGCATGTGGTTGCGGTTGTACAGCAGGTGCTGGGCAGTGATGGTCGCGCCGACGTTGGCAGGCGCCTCGGTGACGAACTGCGCGGCGTCGCTGGTGGTGATGTGCTCGAACACCACCTTGAGCGTGGGGAAGCGCTCGACCAGGCGGCGCATGTGCTCGTCGATGAAGCGCTTCTCGCGGTCGAACACGTCGATTTCCGAGCGCGTCACTTCACCGTGCACCAGCAGCGGCAGGCCGGTTTCGGCCAACGCTTCGATCGCCGGGAAGATGTTGTCGATGCTGGTCACGCCCGAGTCGGAGTTGGTCGTGGCGCCTGCCGGGTAGAGCTTGGCGGCGTAGACGATGCCGCTGGCCTTGGCTGCGCGGATGTCTTCGGGGCTGGTGCGGTCAGTCAGGTACAGCACCATCAGCGGCTCGAAGCGGCTGCCGGCCGGGCGTGCGGCGAGGATGCGCTGGCGGTAGGCCTGCGCTTCGGTGGCGTTGCGTACCGGCGGAACCAGGTTGGGCATGATGATGGCGCGGGCAAAGGTGCGCGCCACGTCGCCGACGGTATGTTGCAGCACAGCACCATCGCGCAGATGGATGTGCCAGTCGTCGGGACGCAGGAGGGTCAGGCGATCGGACATTGGGGTTTCCAGGCGGTTCGAACTCAGGCGTCAATGCTACCGGAAAACCCCGGGGGCAGCACGGCTATCAAGTTTTCCGACGAGCGTCCGATAGCCTGCAGGTAAGCCGTCAGAATCTGTGGAGCCGCCCGTGCGCCAGCGTTACCTACTCCTGCTCAGCCTCTGTGCCAGCCTGCCGGCCGGGGCACTCACCTTCCAGACCCGCATGGAGAATGTCGCCTGGAAGGTCGAGGGCGACCAGTTCGAGTGCCGGCTGATCCAGCCGATCGACGGTTTCGGCAGCGGCGAGTTCGTGCGTCGCGCAGGCGAGCAGCCGGTATTCCAGCTGCGTTCGGAGAGCAATGCGCTGGGTGCCGGCTCCGCCACGCTGCTGGCCGCGGCGGCGCCCTGGCAGCCCGGACGTGGCGACATCAACCTGGGCGCGGTGCGCATGAGTCGCAACGGTGTGCTGTTCAGCTCTTCGCAAGGCCAGGCCAGTCGTTTGATCAACGGCCTGCTCGACGGACGCAGCACCGTGGTGCGCAACTACACCGGCGAGGGCGGTCGGGCGATGGAAGTGCATGTGCTGCCGGTCAGCTTTGCCAAGGCCTACAACGACTACCAGCTGTGCGCCGCGAAACTGTTGCCGATGAACTATGACCAGATCCGCCAGACCCAGGTGCCGTTCCCCGGCACCGGTTTCGAGCTGGACAGTGCTGCCCGCGCGCGCCTGGACGTCATTCTCGATTACCTGAAGGCCGATCCGTCGGTCAATCACATCGAGCTCGACGGTCACGCCGACAACAGCGGCAACCGCCTGACCAACCGCGATGCCTCGCGCCGCCGCGCGCTGGCCGTAGCCGAATACCTCAAGGCCCATGGCGTGCCGGAAGAGCAGATCACCGTGCGCTTCCACGGCGAGCGCTACCCGCTGGCCAAGAACAACACGCCGGCCAATCGCGCGCGCAACCGCCGGGTCAACATCCAGCTCGATCGCGTCACGCCGATCGAGAAACCCGTGGAAAAACCCCGCGAAGCCGCACCCGCCATACCGCCGCAGCCTGCAGCCAGCACCCCTGCCAGCCCGGCACCGGCGGTGCAGGCCCCAGCCCCGGTACTGCCAGCGGGGGCGAAGAAAGTCTGAGTGCGACCCGGTCGCGCTCACGACATTTTCTGTCGCTTTGTCATCACAAGCTGTCGCCCCACTGTAAATTCTCCCGCGAGATCGGTAGAATCGACGGCTTTCCGTACAACCCCGTGGAGTGATGGCATGGCGGACGTAAAAAAGGTCGTATTGGCGTATTCCGGCGGCCTTGATACTTCGGTGATTCTCAAGTGGCTGCAAGACACCTACAACTGCGAAGTGGTGACCTTCACCGCTGACCTGGGCCAGGGCGAGGAGGTCGAGCCGGCCCGCGCCAAGGCACAGGCCATGGGCGTCAAGGAGATCTACATCGACGATCTGCGCGAAGAGTTCGTGCGAGATTTCGTCTTCCCGATGTTCCGTGCCAACACCGTGTATGAAGGCGAGTACCTGCTGGGTACTTCCATCGCCCGTCCGCTGATCGCCAAGCGCCTGATCGAAATCGCCAACGAAACCGGCGCCGACGCCATTTCCCACGGCGCTACCGGCAAGGGTAACGACCAGGTGCGTTTCGAGCTGGGTGCCTATGCCCTCAAGCCGGGCGTCAAGGTTATCGCGCCATGGCGCGAGTGGGACCTGCTGTCGCGCGAGAAGCTGATGGACTACGCCGAGAAGCACGGCATTCCGATCGAGCGCCACGGCAAGAAGAAGTCGCCCTACTCGATGGACGCCAACCTGCTGCACATCTCCTACGAAGGCGGTGTCCTGGAAGACACCTGGACCGAGCACGAGGAAGACATGTGGCGCTGGAGCGTTTCTCCGGAGAACGCCCCTGACCAGGCCACCTACATCGAGCTGACCTACCGCAACGGCGACATCGTCGCCATCGACGGCGTCGAGAAGACCCCGGCCACCGTACTGGCCGACCTCAACCGCATCGGCGGCGCCAACGGCATCGGTCGCCTCGACATCGTCGAGAACCGCTACGTCGGCATGAAGTCCCGTGGCTGCTACGAGACCCCTGGCGGCACCATCATGCTCAAGGCCCACCGTGCGATCGAATCGATCACCCTGGACCGCGAAGTCGCTCACCTGAAAGACGAGCTGATGCCCAAGTACGCCAGCCTGATCTACACCGGCTACTGGTGGAGCCCGGAGCGTCTGATGCTGCAGCAGATGATCGACGCTTCGCAGACCAACGTGAATGGTGTCGTGCGTCTGAAGCTGTACAAGGGCAACGTCACCGTGGTTGGTCGCAAGTCGGACGACTCGCTGTTCGATGCCAACATCGCGACCTTCGAGGAAGACGGCGGCGCCTACAACCAGGCCGACGCAGCAGGCTTCATCAAGCTGAACGCGCTGCGCATGCGCATTGCCGCCAACAAGGGCCGCGCGCTGCTCTGAGTCTCGGCACGTTGCACAAGACCCGGCCTCTGGCCTAATGCTGTTCACTTAAGCGGAACAGCCTTACGGTCCACCGGATACCGGGTTTTGGAAATCTTCACCGTCCTTGGCCGCCCTGGCCTTGGGCGGTGATCCAGAAACATCCCCGCGACACCTCCCCGCATCTCAGCCAACCTTCTACCTGTAGCCGATACCGGATTGGCCGCAGCCATGACGATCAACTGCACGGCGATGTACTGGCAGGCCGGCTTGAAACGTATGTCAGAAGGCGTTCGGCCAAAGGCTACAGCCGCTTGGCTAGCCTCCCGACGGATGATGTTGTAAGCCAGCAAGAGTCCCCAGACCTCCTGATAGATCAGCTCGATTTTCTTGCTGCGCAGCGTCACGGCATTCTGTTGCATGGAGCTTTTGATGTCCCGGAAACCTAGCTCGATCTCCCAGCGCTCCAGGTACAGCTCGGCTACCGCGTCTGCGCTGTAACGGTCGGCAGGCAATGAGGTGAGCAGCGATCTGACGTGCCCCTGGCTTTCATAAGTGACTTCACGCACTTCCCAGTGCGTGGGCAAATCCGGGTTTCGTTTGCGAGCCTGGGGGGAGACCTTCATGCGAACACGCCGGTCGTGCTCGCCATAACGCTCAACTTCTTCCATGACCAGATTCTTGCGAGCCGGCGTCAACCAGTGACGATTTATACCCCCTTCAGCGACGCTCAATAGCAGGTCGGCACCCCAAAAGCCCTTATCGAATAACGTGATCGAGTCATCTGGAATCTGCCCGAGGAAGCTTTCGGCCAGGCGCATTTCGCTGCCCCGGTAAGGACTGAGCTGGGCGTCGAGGATCACATGGGAGCGCACATTCATCAGCGCAACGAGGCGCAGCATCGGGAACGGTGTCTGGCGCTCGGTGCCGGTGTTGCCTGAGCCAAAATGCTCTCGCAACTCAGGTGAGTCAGGCGTTCGCATCAATGCGCCGTCCACCGCGAACACTTGTAGGCCACCCCAGTCATCACCTTCGTATCGCTCGCAGCCCCACTGCTTGGCAGTCTGGCGGAACAGCGACTCGACTGGGTCGGCACCCAGCCGTTTACGCGCCTCAGTCACGCCGCTGCGCGCTAACAACTGATCAGAAGCCAATCCTTGGGCACAGATATTCAGGCGTCTGGCCACCTCGTGCACAGGTTCATCACGGAACAAGGCCATGCCCAGCACCAACCAAAGCACCTGATCGCTCGGCAAGCGGCGCCTCCGGATGGTGGCTTGTGTCGAAAGATTAAGCGCACTGGCAACCCACTCAACAGGGATGTTCTGGGTAAAAGTGCTGAGGTCAGAGAAGTTGAAGAGATCGCCGAGGTCGAGCAACTGCTGCTGAATGGGCATAAAAAATCCGATACCAGAGGGCTGGTATCGGATTTTCTAGAAACCCCGGCTTGGACTCAAATGCTTAAGTGAACAGCATTACGGCCTCTGGCCGGGTTTTTTTTACCCGCCTTCACGCTACAGCGTGACCTTCTCTCCCTTGCGTATGGGCCTGATGGTCAGGCCGACGCGTGAGCGGCATTCCAGGTTGTAGAAGACCCAGCGGTGCTCATCCGTGGGGACAGATTTCAATGCACCCAGGATGTGCTGTTCCAGGTGCATACCCGCTTGTGGCCCGGAAAAGGTGAGGGTTCTTTCCGATTCTGCATCATTGCCCTCGGAGTGGCCGGTGCAGTGGCTCTGCTTGTCGGGACCGTACAGCGAAACATGGTTGAAGTTCAGCGTCAGAAAGAACAGCACCGTCAGGAAGAACGGGAATCCCACCAGAAACCAGGTATAGGTCTTTTGACTTTCCGGGCCCAGGAAAGGCAGGGATGCCAGTGCGGATGCCTCGATGATGCCACAGAAGATGGCAATGATCGTGAGCGGGCTGGTTGGTTCAGGACTGTTCATTATCAGCGCTCCAGGTGCATGAGCGATTTATATCCTAGAGCGCGCAAAGATGCCTGAAGTTTTCAGCAAGGGAAAAAGTTTCTCGTTGAGCTTCGAAAAAATAATGTCATTAGGTTGGAGCGAAATATCCCACTGATTTGAAGCGTTATCCTCACTTGGGGGAAATGCGCGCCATGCTAGTTTTTCATGGGTATCTGGTTGAGCTGGCCTGCAGCGGTTTGGATAACTCAATGAATGTAGGAAGTTTCTAGTTTGTATGTAGGTTTCATCTTTGAGTGCGGCCTGCGGTGGAATCGCTACGCCATTCAGCTATTGGCTCGGTTATGGTGACGTGTCACAACTAGAATAATGGATCAATGGATATCCCATGAATAAAATACTTATCGTGGATGATCATCCGGTCATTCGCTTGGCCGTACGTATGTTGATGGAGCGGCATGGATATGAAGTCGTGGCCGAAACCGACAATGGGGTGGATGCGTTGCAACTGACCCGGGATCATCTGCCGGATATCGTCGTGCTCGATATCGGCATACCCAAGCTGGACGGGTTGGAAGTGATCGCACGCATGACCGCAGCGAGCCCGGGCAGCAAGGTGCTCGTCCTGACCTCCCAGGCGCCTGGGCATTTTTCCATGCGCTGCATGCAGGCCGGCGCAGCAGGTTACGTGTGCAAGCAGCAGGAATTGACCGAACTGCTCAGTGCCATCAAGGCCGTGCTCTCCGGCTACAGCTACTTTCCCAACCAGGCGCTGCACAAGACCCGCAACGGTGTCAGCGGAGGCAGCGAGACGGAGATGGTCGAACGCCTGTCCGGGCGTGAAATGATGGTCTTGCAACAACTGGCACGAGGCCGCACGAACAAGGAGATCGCCGATAGCATGTTTCTCAGCAACAAGACGGTCAGTACCTACAAGACTCGCCTGTTACTCAAGCTCAATGCCCGTTCGCTGGTCGATCTCATCGAGTTGGCACAACGCAATGGCCTGGCCTGAAACACAAAAGCCTCCTTTGCGGGAGGCTTTTTCGCAAGACTACAAATCGTAGTCGAAGTCAGCCAGCTCTCGTTGCAGGCGCCGCTCTTCCAGCAGATTGTCGATGGTGCGGCGCTTGCTCAGGTTGGTTTTCGCGGTTTCCACCTGGGGTTCGGCTTCGTCGTCCGCGGCGAATTCGTCTTCGATCAGCTCGTCTTTATCGGTGCTCATGGATCACTCCAAGCCAAAGGGCCATTGGCCGTCCTTATAGCGAGAATCATGAAGCCGGTAAAAAAGATTTTTTCAATCGAAATGGATGACTTTTCGCTATTGCCTCAATCGTCCGAGGTCTTGTGCCGGTATTCGCACAGGTCCTCTATCCGACAGCTGCCGCAGCGCGGCTTGCGGGCCTGGCAAACATAGCGACCATGAAGGATCAGCCAGTGGTGGGCATCGAGCAGGAAATCCTTTGGTACGAATTTCAGCAGTTTCTTCTCGACCTCCAGCACCGTCTTGCCGGGGGCGATGCCGGTGCGGTTGCTGACCCGGAAAATGTGCGTATCGACCGCCATGGCCAGTTGGCGGAAGGCGGTGTTCAGTACCACGTTGGCGGTCTTGCGGCCGACACCGGGCAGGGCCTCGAGGGCCTCGCGTGTCTGCGGAACCTGGCTGGCGTGCTGTTCGACAAGCAGCCGGCAGGTCTCGATGACATTCTTGGCCTTGCTGTTGTACAGGCCGATGGTCTTGATGTATTCGCTCAAGCCCTCGACACCCAGCGCATGGATGGCTTCAGGTGTATTGGCGACCGGGTAGAGGCGGGCGGTAGCCTTGTTGACACCGACATCCGTCGCCTGGGCGGAGAGAATGACCGCGATCAGCAGCTCGAAAGGCGTGGAGTAGGCCAGTTCAGTTTTCGGGTCGGGGTTGTCTTCGTGCAGCCTGCGAAAGATTTCCAGGCGTTTGGCGGCGTTCATGGGGTCAAAGCGTTCCTTGACGGCGTGACCTGCAGGTTCGTGCAGACGCAGGCCTGAGAGCCGTTCGACGGCCCTCAGGCGTAAATGCCCTTACTTGATGCGCTGGCCTGGCTTGGCGCCGCTGTCAGGGCTGAGCAGGTAGATCTCTTCGCCGCCAGGGCCTGCCGCCATGACCATGCCCTCGGAGACCCCAAAACGCATTTTCCGGGGCTTGAGGTTGGCCACCATCATGGTCAGCCGGCCTTCGAGCTTCGATGGGTCCGGGTACGCCGACTTGATGCCGGAGAACACGTTGCGACGCTCGTCGCCGATGTCGAGGGTCAGTTGCAGCAACTTGTCGGCACCGGGCACGGCTTCGGCCTTGACGATCAGCGCCACGCGCAGGTCGACGGCAGCGAAGGTGTCGAATTCGATCTCGGCCGACAGCGGGTCCTTGCCCAGTTCACCGTTGCCGGCAGGCGCCTTGGCTTCGGCGGCCAGTAGGTCTTCCTTGCTGGCGGCGACCATGGCCTCGACCTTGGCCGGTTCGATGCGGCTCATCAGTGCCTTGAACGGGTTCAGTTGATGGTTTTCCAGGCGCGACAGGTGATCGCTCCAGGTCAGTGGCGCAACGTTGAGGAAGGCCTCGGCGTCGGCAGCCAGCACCGGCAGCACCGGCTTGAGGAAGATCACCAGTTGGCGGAACAGGTTGATGCCCTGGGCGCAGATGGCCTGGACTTCCTCCTGCTTGCCTTCCTGCTTGGCCAGCGACCAGGGCGCCTTGTCGGCGATCCAGGCGTTGGCACGGTCGGCCAGGGCCATGATTTCGCGCATGGCGCGACCGAAGTCCCGGGCCTCATAGGCTTCGGCGATCGACGGTGCGGCGGCCAGGAAGGCTTCGGTCAGTTCCGGTGCAGCATCGCCGGCAACCATCACCCCTTCGTTGCCCTTGTGGATGAAGCCTGCGCAGCGGCTGGCGATGTTGACCACCTTGCCGACCAGGTCGGAGTTGACCTTCTGCACGAAGTCTTCGAGGTTCAGGTCCAGGTCGTCGACGCCACGGCCCAGTTTGGCCGCGTAGTAGTAGCGCAGGTATTCGGGCTGCAGGTGGTCCAGGTAGGTGCGCGCCTTGATGAAGGTGCCGCGCGACTTGGACATCTTCGCGCCATTGACGGTCAGGTAGCCGTGCACGTTGACCGCGGTCGGCTTGCGGAAGCCGGCGCCCTGGAGCATGGCAGGCCAGAACAGGGCGTGGAAGTTGACGATGTCCTTGCCGATGAAGTGGTACAGCTCGGCCGTGGAGCCTTCGTTCCAGAACGCGTCGAAGTCCAGCTCCGGGCGACGGGCACAGAGGTTCTTGAAGCTCGCCATGTAGCCGATCGGCGCGTCCAGCCAGACGTAGAAGTACTTGCCGGGCTCGCCCGGGATCTCGAAGCCGAAGTACGGCGCGTCACGGGAGATGTCCCATTCCTGCAGGCCCGAATCCAGCCACTCGGCGAGTTTGTTGGCCACGGCATCCTGCAGGGTGCCGCTGCGGGTCCACTGCTGCAGCATGGCCTGGAAGTCGGGCAGCTTGAAGAAGAAGTGCTGGGAGTCGCGCAGCACCGGCGTGGCCCCGGAGATTGCCGACTTCGGATTCTTCAGCTCGGTGGGCGCGTAGGTGGCGCCGCATTTCTCGCAGTTGTCGCCGTACTGGTCTTCCGAGGCGCACTTGGGGCAGGTGCCCTTGATGAAGCGGTCGGCCAGGAACATGCCCTTTTCAGGATCGAAGTACTGGGTCACCGAACGGTTGGCGATGTGCCCGGCATCACGCAGGCGCATGTAGATCAGGCTCGACAGTTCGCGGTTCTCGTCACTGTGGGTCGAGTGGAAGTTGTCGAAATCGACGAGGAAGTCGGCGAAGTCGCTACTGTGCTCGGCCTGGACATTGGCGATCAGCTGTTCGGGGGTGATGCCTTCCTTTTCGGCGCGCAGCATGATGGCCGAGCCATGGGCGTCGTCGGCGCAGACGTAGATGCACTGGTTGCCGCGCAGCTTCTGGAAGCGAACCCACATGTCCGTCTGGATGTACTCCAGCATATGGCCAAGATGGATGGATCCATTGGCATAGGGCAGGGCGCTGGTGACGAGAATCTGACGTGGCTCGGACATGGTGGCTCGGCTACTTATCTGGCTACGGGTAAAAATTGAGGGTGATCGGCCACTATAAAGGGCTGGGAAATATATTTCACCCCGCAGACGCATCTGCTGACGGTTGACGGGTTAGCATAGGCGCCTGATTCACTTTTTCTGAAATGCCACGGGAGTCTCCATGAGTGCCGTCACACGTGCCGCCATCGAAGGCGTGCTTCGCCAGTACACCGACCCCTACCTGAACCAGGACCCGGTCAACGCCGGTTGCGTACGCGCGATCGACATTCAGGGCGGGCAGGTCAGTGTGCAGTTGCAACTGGGCTATGCCGCTGCACTGTTTCGCAACGGCTGGGCCCAGGTGCTGCGCACGGCGATCGAGAACCTCGAAGGCGTGACGGCGGCGCAGGTGAGCATCGATACGCAGATCGCCACGCACAAGGCCCAGGCCCAGGTGCCGGCCTTGGCCAACGTGAAGAACGTCATCGCCGTGGCGTCTGGCAAGGGCGGTGTGGGCAAGTCGACCACGGCCGCCAACCTGGCCCTGGCGCTGGCCCGCGAAGGCGCCCGCGTCGGCATCCTGGATGCGGATATCTACGGACCAAGCCAGGGTGTGATGTTCGGCATCCCGGAGGGCACGCGCCCGCAAATTCGCGACCAGAAATGGTTCGTGCCGATCAAGGCCCATGGCGTCGAGGTGATGTCGATGGCGTTCCTGACCGACGACAACACGCCGATGGTCTGGCGCGGGCCGATGGTCTCGGGTGCGCTGCTGCAACTGGTGACCCAGACCGCGTGGGATGACCTCGACTACCTGGTGATCGACATGCCGCCAGGCACCGGCGATATCCAGCTGACCCTGGCGCAGAAGGTGCCGGTGGCCGGCTCGGTGATCGTCACCACGCCGCAGGACCTGGCGCTGCTGGATGCCAGGAAGGGCGTCGAGATGTTCCGCAAGGTCAACATCCCGGTGTTGGGTGTGGTGGAAAACATGGCGGTGCACATCTGCTCGAACTGTGGCCATGCCGAGCACCTGTTCGGCGAGGGCGGTGGCGAGAAGCTGGCTGCGCAGTACGGCGTCGAGTTGCTGGCGTCGTTGCCGCTGTCGATGCTGATCCGCGAGCAGGCCGACAACGGCAAGCCGACAGCGATCGCCGAGCCGGAAAGCCAGATTGCCATGGTCTACCAGGAACTGGCCCGTCAGGTGGGCGCGCGTATCGTGCTGCAGGAAGCGGCGGCGCCGGCGATGCCGAGCATCACCATCAGCGAGGATTGAGGCGCTGATGGCCAGCCCCATGCAGGCGCGACGCCAGGTCGCTCCTGCATGGGGCATAAAAAAACCCGCCGGAAGGCGGGTTTTTTTGAAAGCGAGGAAGCTAAATCGACTTAGGCGATTTGAACTTCTTCAGCCTGCATGCCTTTCTGGCCGCGGGTAGCGACGAAAGTAACAGCCTGGCCTTCTTTCAGGGTTTTGAAGCCGTCAGCCTGGATGGCTTTGAAGTGTACGAACAGGTCGTCACCCGACTGAGGGGTGATGAAGCCGTAGCCCTTCTCATCGTTGAACCACTTGACGGTACCGGATTGGCGGTTGGACATGTGTCTGTCTCCTTGGACAAAGTAGATTTCGGCTCAGGAAATGCCCTGGCCGGGACTGAGTGCAAAGAGAGCGGAAAATTCAGCGATGGGCCGATCAGGATCGTGCATCAAACAGATTCTCGGTGTCACGTGCAGCACAGTGGCGCCACCTTACCCCACTTTCCGCAAGCTGCCAATGGCCAACAGCCGCTTTGATGAAATTCGGATCGGCGGGTGCTTCAGCCCCCGTCCGGCGCGGGATAGGGCGCGGAACTTTAACGCACGGGCCAGGACCGGTAAGATGCGCATCTCGTTTTTTCACCTCGTACTTTCAGGACACCCCGCCATGAGCATCAAATCGGACAAGTGGATTCGCCGCATGGCGCAGGAACACGGCATGATCGAACCGTTCGTCGAGCGCCAGGTGCGCGGCGAACAGGACAGCCGGGTGATCTCCTTCGGTGTCTCCAGCTACGGCTACGACGTACGTTGCGCCGATGAATTCAAGGTGTTCACCAACATCAACTCGGCCACCGTCGACCCGAAGAACTTCGATGCCGGCAGCTTCGTCGACATCAAGAGCGATGTCTGCATCATTCCGCCGAACTCCTTCGCCCTGGCCCGCACCGTCGAATACTTCCGCATCCCGCGCGACGTCCTGACCATCTGCCTGGGCAAGAGCACCTATGCCCGTTGCGGCATCATCGTCAACGTTACCCCGCTGGAGCCGGAGTGGGAGGGGCACGTCACCCTCGAGTTCTCCAATACCACGACGCTGCCGGCCAAGATCTACGCCAACGAAGGCGTGGCGCAAATGCTGTTCCTGCAGTCGGATGAAGAATGCGAAGTGTCGTACAAGGATCGTGGCGGCAAGTATCAGGGTCAGCGCGGCGTCACCCTGCCGCGGACCTGAGCCGACGAACCGGGGGAATTAGTTTCCGGTTTGCCACTCCAACGAGGTAAGTCCCCGGCGCGCATGACGTGTGCCGGCCCTCGTCAGGAGCAGCCCATGAAACTCGATCCTGCAATCAGCGCGAAGCTGGCCGTTCTGCAGCCGAACCAGATCGGCATGATGGCGTGGACCCTGCTGGCGCACCCGCCTACGCACCTGCAGGCTGGCGGCGTTCCGCACCAGCCTGGTCCCGACACGCCACAGCCGCCGGAACCCGGCGAACACCCGCCGATGGAACCCGGTGAGCCGACCCTGCCGGACGAGCCGCCACCGGCGCCGGTGGCCTGATCAGGCCGGCAACGGCCACACCCTGTCATCGCCCGCCACGAACAGGCGGGCACCTGCCCGTGGCTCGATCGTCCAGCCCCCTGTGAATTCGCCGAACGCCGGTAGCAGGCTGACCTGTGCATCCATCACGAAGCACGGCAGGCGCAGGCGCTGACGGCCGCGCCCGCGGAGCACGCAGGCCGGATGCACGTGCCCGGCGATCACCGGATGCTCAGGATGTGCAGTGGGTTCGTGCTGCAGGGCGAATGGCGCCAGCAACAAGGGTTCGTCCACCACCTCGATGCCGAGCGTCGGAGGCGGGTCGCCAGCATGGCGATCGTGATTGCCACGCACCAGCGTCACGGCCAGTGCACGGTGCCTCTCGCGCCATGCCTGCAGCCGCGCCAGTGTGGCGGGCGCCCGCGCCGTGCGGGCATGAAGGAAGTCGCCGAGTATTACCAAGTGCCGGCAATCATGCTGCGCCAGCAGGCTGTCCAGTCGGTCCAGCGTTGCTTGCGTGGTGCCGCGCGGCACCGGCTGGTGCAGGGCGCGATAGCTGGCGGCCTTGCCGATGTGCAGGTCGGCCACCAGCAGCGTGCGCCGAGCAGGCCAGTAGAGAGCCTTTTCCGGCAATAGCCAGAGCGTTTCGCCGCAGTGTTCGATGGCCAGGTGATGCACGTTCAGCGGTTCTCCCGGGTGTTCGCCGCAAGGGTTGTCAAATGCGGCTTGCCGCCTTTTCCAGATCCGCCACCATGCGGGCAATGCGGTCTGCCAGTTTTTCCGTGCTCAGGGTTTCGCGCATGCCCTCGACCAGCAGCGCGAAGGCCAGAGGCCCGGGCCTGCGCAAGGCATGCAGGTCGAGCTCCAGCCCGGCCATTTTGTGCAAGTGCTCCTGCAGGCGTTCGATCTCCAGTTCCTCGCGCAGCACTTCGTCACGCGCCTGGCCCAGCAGCAGATTGCTGGCGTCGTGCTTGCGGAACACCTCGTAGAACAGGCCGCTGGAGGCCTGGATCTGTCGTGTGCTTTTCTGTGCCGCAGGATAGCCGCCGAACACCAGCCCGGCGATCTGGGCGATCTCGCGAAAACGTCGCAGGGCCATCTCGCCGGCGTTCAGGCTGGCCAGCACATCGTCCAGCAGCCCTTCGGCCGCCAGTGCCCCGGGCAGGTGGGCTGCCCAGTCCACCGGGCTGGCGGCGAGCAGCTCGAAGCCGTAGTCGTTGACCGCGATCGATACCGACAGCGGTTGCGCGCGGCTGACCCGCCAGGCGATGAGGTTGGCCAGGCCCAGGTTGGCCATGCGCCCGGCAAAGGGGTAGAGGAACAGGTGCCAGCCCTGGCGGGTGTGCAGGGTTTCGGCCAGCAGCGTGCCTTGGGTAGGCAGCGCCGACCAGCTGGCCTGCAGGGCGAGCAAAGGCCGCACCGCCTGCATTTCCGGGCCGTCATGGCGCCCGTGGGCGGCGGCATCCAGGCAGGCGACCAGTGCCTCGGCCAGCTCGCTCGACAGCGGCATGCGCCCGCCATTCCAGCGCGCCACCGCGGCCTTGCGCGCGCTGCTGCGGCGCACGTAGGCGGTCATGTTCTCGACCCTCACCAGTTCCAGTATGCGTCCGCCGAACAACAGCGTATCGCCTGGCTTGAGGCGGGCGATGAAGGATTCTTCGACGCTGCCCAGCGACTTGCCGCCGCCGCCTTTGCTCCAGTACTTCAACTGCAGGCTGGCATCGCTGACGATGGTGCCGATGCCCAGGCGGTGACGCCGCGCCAGACGCGCGCTGGCCACGCGCCAGATGCCGTCCGGGTGAGCCTCGACGCGCTGATAGTCGGGGTAGGCGGTGAGCGAGCTGCCGCCATTGCGCACGAATGACAGCGCCCATTGCCACTGGCTGTCCTGCAGGTCGTGAAAGGCCCAGGTGCTGCGCACTTCCTCCAGCAGTTCGGCGGGCCGGAAGCCGCTGCCCAGGGCCATGCTGACCAGGTGCTGGACCAGCACATCCATGCTCAGGCGCGGCGAACGTCGCGCCTCGATGTGCCCGGCAGCCAGGGCCTGGCGGGCAGCGGCAGCCTCCACCAGCTCCAGGCTGTGGGTGGGCACCAGGGTCACCCGCGAGGTGCGCCCGGGTGCATGCCCGGAACGCCCGGCACGTTGCAGGAGGCGGGCGATACCCTTGGCCGAGCCGATCTGCAGGACACGCTCGACCGGCAGGAAGTCCACGCCCAGATCGAGGCTCGAGGTGCAGACGACCGCCTTGAGCGTACCCTGCTTGAGACTGCGCTCGACCCAGTCCCGGGTGTGCCGGGCCAGCGAGGCATGGTGCAAGGCGATCAGGCCCGCCCAGTCAGGACGGGCATCGAGCAGCGCCTGATACCACAGCTCGGCCTGCGCGCGGGTGTTGGTGAACACCAGGCTGCTGGCGCTGGCCTCGATTTCGGTGCTGACCTGATCGAGCATCTTCAACCCCATGTGCCCGGCCCACGGGAAACGTTCGATCTCATCCGGCAGCAGGGTGTCGACCTGGATGCGCTTGTCCTGGCGCCCCTGCACCAGGCGCCCGCCGCCGGGCAACAGCACTTCCAGGGCGTGGGGCAGGTTGCCCAGTGTTGCCGACAACCCCCAGACCAGCAGCTGCGGCTGCCAGCGTCGCAGGCGCGCCAGGGCCAGTTGCAACTGCACGCCACGCTTGTTGCCGAGCAGCTCGTGCCACTCATCGACGACGACCATGCGCAGCGCCGCGAAGTCGGCAGTTGCGTTGTCACGGGTGAGCAGCAGCGTGAGGCTTTCCGGGGTAGTCACCAGGGTGCTGGGCAGGCGTCGGGCCTGGCGTGCCCGTTCGGTGCTGGAGGTATCGCCGCTGCGCACGCCGATGCTCCAGTTCAGCCCCAGGTCGTCCACAGGCGCCTGCAGGGCGCGGGCGGTATCGCTGGCCAGCGCGCGCATGGGGGTGATCCACAGCACCTGCAGCGGCGCCGGCAAGCGTCCCGCCGACGGCCGGGCAAAGGCCCGCAGGGCGCCGAGCCAGACGGCGTAGGTCTTGCCGCTGCCGGTACTGGCGTGCAGCAGGCCCGACTCACCGCGTTCGATGGCCGCCCAGAGCGTGCGCTGGAAGGCGAAGGGCTTCCAGCCGCGGGCGGCGAACCAGGTGTTGGCGAGGTCGGGTGGGGAGGGCATGGGCGGCCGGTCTCGTCGAAGGCTGTGCTTCTACAGACCGGTCGTCAGGTACTTTGGTTTGATCGGGATCAGTTGGCCAGCAGGTATCCGCTGCGGCAGACCTTCTCGCCCGCGACATGGGCGATCACCATGCCGGTGGTCGCCATGCGCCGTACGCTGCGGGCATAGAGCAGGCCGGCCTGGACGTTGCGCACCGCTGTCACTCGGTCGCTGAGCGGGTCGATGACTTCGGCGATCAGTTGCCCTGGTTCCAGGTACTGGCCCGGCCTGGCGTGGAACACCAGCAGCCCACCAAGAGGCGCGATCAGCGGTTCCACCGCAGCCAGCGGCGTGGCTGGATGACGCAGCGGCGGCAGCGCCGGAGCCTGGCCCTCGATCACCCCGCTGTGGGTGAGGAAGTCGAGAATCGCCTGGCAGTCCTGGCTGGCCAGGTCGTGGTTGACGTCGGCCTGGCCACGCAGTTCGACGGTGACCGAGAAGCTGCCCATCGGGATCGGGAAGCGCTTGCCGAAGCGCTGTTGCAACTGCCACCACACCAGGCTGAAGCACTCGTCGAACGACTGTCCGCCCGAGTCGGTGGCCAGCAGGCTGGCCTGGGCACCGAGGTAGCGCGCCAGCGGCTCGACCTGCGGCCAGGCCTCCGGGGTGGTGTAGAGGTGTTCGACGGCTTCGAAATCACAGTGCAGGTCCAGCACCATGTCGGCGTCGCAGGCAAGCCGTTGCAAGGCCAGGCGCTGGGACTGCAGCGGCGTGACGGCCGGGTGGCTGTCGAGGCCGCGGCGCAGGTATTCACGGATCAGCGACAGGTTGTGGGCGGGATCCTGGTTAAGGTGCTCCTCGATCTGGTCACCGATGCTGTCGGACAGGTCGACGAAGTTGCGATTGAAGTTCTCTCCGCTCTGCAGCTCGAAGCGCCCCAGCGGCGCATCCAGCAGCACCTGCTCCAGGCCCACCGGGTTGGCCACCGGCACCAGCACCACCTCGCGGCGCAGCAGGCCTTGCTGGTGCAGCTCCTTCAGGCGCCGCTTGAGGTGCCAGGCCACCAGCATGCCGGGCAGCTCGTCGGCGTGCAGCGAGGCCTGGATGTACACCTTGCCAGCGCCGCGCGGACCGAAGTGGAAGCTGTGCAACTGGCGGGCGACGCCGGGGACGGGGGACAGCAGTTCGTGGGTCGAGTGGTGCATGGGGGTCCTGGTCTGCGCTGGGCGTTGAACATGGGCGACTGGAAATAGAAGCATAAACCGGCGCGTTGTGCATGTTCGCCTGTGCAGATGACCGTTCGAAAGGCTGCTACGTCGGCCCGAGCAAGCTCTGCAGGGTGGCCAGGTCATCGGCCTCCTCGACGGGTTTGTCGAGCCTCCAGCGCAGCATGCGCGGGAAGCGCACGGCAATGCCGCTCTTGTGCCGCTTCGACAGAGCGATACCCTCGAAGCCCAGCTCGAACACCAGCGTCGGGGTGACGCTGCGCACCGGGCCGAAGGTTTCCACGGTGGTCTTGCGGATGATCGCATCGACCTTGCGCATCTCCTCGTCGCTCAGGCCGGAATAGGCCTTGGCGAACGGCACCAGGCTGCGTTGCGGTGTGCCTGGCGTGCCGTCCCAGACGGCAAAGGTGTAGTCGCTGTAGAGGCTGGCGCGCCTGCCGTGTCCGCGCTGGGCGTAGATCAGCACGGCATCGACGCTGAACGGATCGATCTTCCATTTCCACCACAGCCCCAGGTCCTTGGTGCGGCCGACGCCGTACAAGGCATCGCGTTTCTTCAGCATCAGCCCTTCGACCCCCAGGCTGCGCGACTGCTCGCGCTGCTCGGCCAGGCCCGCCCAGTCGGCGGCCTGCAACAGGGGTGACAGCAGCACCGGTGCCAGCGGGTACTCGGCCAGCACCTGCTCCAACTGCGCGCGGCGCTCATGTTGCGGACGATTGCGCCAATCCTCGCCCTGCCATTCGAGCAGGTCGTAGGCCTGCAGCACCACCGGTGCGTCGGCCAGCAGCTTCTTGCCCAGGGTCTTGCGGCCCAGGCGTTGCTGCAGCAGGGCGAAGGGCTGGACGGCCACCGCCGGGGCAGTGGTAGTGGCCTTCCACACCAGGATCTCGCCATCGAGCACCACGCCGTCGGGCAAGGTCGCCGCGAGGCTGTGCAGCTCGGGAAAGCGTTCGGTGACCAGTTCTTCACCGCGGGACCAGATCCACAGTTGGCCGTCGCGCTTGACCACCTGGGCGCGGATGCCATCCCATTTCCATTCCGCCTGCCAGTCGCTGACCGGCCCCAGCAGCGTGTCGAACTGCTCGGTCGGCGCCTGCAGCGCGTGGGCCAGGAAGAACGGGTAGGGCTGGCCACCGCGCTGGGCGTGTTCGTCGGCCGACTCCGGGGCGATCAGTTTCAGGTAGCTGTCCGCCTGCGGCCGATGGCTCAGGTCGGTGTAGCCGACCAGACGCTGGGCCACGCGCTTGGCATCCAGCCCGCACAACTGCGCCAGCGCGCGGGTGACCAGCAGCTTGGACACGCCAACCCGAAAGCTCCCGGTAATCAGCTTCAGGCACAGCATCAGGCTGGGCCGGTCCAGCTGCTGCCAGAGCTCGGGCAGACGCTGGCGAATGTGTTCCTCGGGCTGTCCGCGCAGGGGCAGCAGATACGCCTCGACCCAGTGCGCCAGGCCCTCGTCGCTGCCCTGGTTCTGCTGGGGCAGGAGCAGGGAAATGGTTTCCGCCAGGTCCCCCACTGCCTGGTAGCTTTCCTCGAACAGCCAGTCGGGCAGCCCTGCCAGTGCCGTGGCCAGTTCGCGCAGCAGGCGGGTCGGCACCAGTTGGCGCGGACGCCCACCTGCCAGGAAATAGACGGCCCAGGCCGCGTCGGCGGCGGGGGCCTGGGCGAAGTAATCGCGCAAGGCCTGCAGCTTGGCGTTGCTCGAGGTGGTCGCGTCCAGGCGCAGGTACAGGTCGGCGAAGGCTTTCATGAACCGGTCTCCGTGTCGGACGTGTCGTCTTCCTCGCCGTACTCGGTGACGAATGCGCGGGCATCGAGCCCCTGCTCGCAGAGGTAACGCACCAGCACGTTGACCGAGCCATGGGTGACCATCACCCGTTCGGCACCGGTCTGCGCGATGGCCCACAACAGGCCGGGCCAGTCGGCGTGGTCCGAGAGCACGAAGCCGCGGTCCACGCCTCGCCGGCGACGGGTGCCGCGCAGCAGCATCCAGCCACTGGCGAAGGCATCGCTGTAGTCGCCAAAGCGCCGCATCCAGCTGCTGCCGCCCGCCGAGGGCGGTGCCAGCACCAGCGCCTGGCGCAACAGTGGATCGTTACGCGGGATATCTCCGGCGTACAGCGTTTCGGGCAAATGGATGCCCGCTTCCCGGTAGACCTGGTTGAGCGGCTCGACCGCACCGTGCACCAGGATCGGCCCGATACCGGCGTCCAGCCCGTGAAGAATGCGCTGCGCCTTGCCGAAGGCATAGCAGAACAGCACGCTGGCCTTGCCCTGGTCGCGGTTGGCGCGCCACCAGTCGTTGATGCCGGCGAACACCTCGGCTTGCGCGGGCCAGCGATAGATCGGCAGGCCGAAGGTGGATTCGGTGATGAAGGTGTGGCAGCGCACCGGCTCGAACGCTGCGCAGGTGCCATCGGGCTCGACCTTGTAGTCGCCCGAAGCGACCCACACCTGCCCCTGGTATTCCAGGCGAACCTGGGCCGAGCCGAGCACGTGGCCAGCGGGGTGAAAGCTCAAGGTGACGCCGTGATGCTGCAGGCGCTCGCCATAGGGCAGGGTCTGCAAGGCAATATCCTGGCCCAGGCGGCTGCGCAGGATGCCGGCGCCGGGTTCGGCACACAGGTAATGGCCGTTGCCGGTGCGCGCATGGTCGCCGTGGCCGTGGGTGATGACCGCACGGTCCACCGGGCGCCAGGGGTCGATGTAGAAATCCCCGGGCGGGCAGTACAGGCCTTCGGGGCGGGCGATGACGAGGTCCATGGCATTCGCGCTGGCTGGGGTTACAGCTTAGGAGCGCAGCGTTTGCCTGGAAGTTCTGCTGGATAGGCGCGGCCAGATCGGTTCGCGGCAGCGTGCTGGCCGAGCGGCCCAGGTCAGGCCGCTCGGTGCTGCAGGTTACTTGCCCGGCACCAGGGTCAGGCGCTGGGTGCCGTAGGCGCGGGCGAAGTTCTGCGGTTGCAGTGGCAGGCTCATGAACCGGCCCTTGAACCAGGCGTCCAGGCCGTCAGCGTGGTGAGGGCTGGCCGGGTTGCCCGACTGGCCGCTGCTGGTCAGGATCTGCAGCGGTTCGGCCTGGCCGAAATCGACGACCATGCGCGCCGACGCCGGCAGGTTGGTATCGAAGCTGGTGCCCCACGAATAGGGCGTCAGCGCCAGGGTGCTGAAGTCGCCTGCGGTGGCCATCGGCGCGCGGTTGATGGCATCGCCGAGGCCGTGGTAGTTCGGCGCGGGCCAGCGGTACTGGTGCAGTTTGCCCCATTGCCAGGCGCGGCGATCGGCGCCCAGCTGCGCGATGCCTGCATCCACTGCGGCGGCCAGGCTGCGCGCGAGGATGGCGGGCTTGTCTTCTTTCTGCGCGGTGCTGCGGTCATCCCAGAACGGGCTGTCTTCGCGGCCCAGCAGGTGGTCGGCCTGGGCCGAGTACGACAGCCGGGCATTGCTGACGAAGGCTTGCCACGCAGGGCTCGACTCCGGGCCCAATTCGTCGAGGAAGGTCTGGCGGGTGACGGCCTGGAGGAACAGTTCGTACAGCGCGGCGTCGGCCGAGACCGGGCTCAGGCGGCCGTCGAAGGCCTTGAGCCGGGTCAGGGCTTCGCGCGCCTTGTCACGCTGCTCGGCGGGCAGCGCGTCGATGGCCTGCTTGAGCGGCTGGGCCATGCCCGGGGCGTCGAACATGCGCTTGAGCTTGTCGGCCAGCAGGGTCACCTGGTCGTTCTGCAGGGCCATCAGGCTGCGGCTGTTGTGGCGGCCATTGCCGGCCAGCTGGCCCAGGCGCTCGGCACGCTCGGGGTAGTACCAGGTGCTCGACAGCTGCATGCCGTAGCCCTTGGGCAGGCTGCGCTGGTTGGCGTGGCCGATCCAGCCGCTGGGCGGATCCTGGTCGTAGGGGTGGAGCATCGCATCGGCGAAGCCGTCCCAGTCGTAGCGACCGTCCCAGCCCGGCGAGGGCAGCAGGCCCTGGCCTTCACGGCGGTTGGGGTAGCGGCCGCTGACCTGCCAGCCGATGTGCTCGGGCTCGGCGAAGACGAAGTTCAGTGCCGCGGCGCCTACCTCGCGGGTGCTGTCGAAGGCACGCTCGATGTTGCTGGCGCGGGTCAGGTCGAACAGCGCGTCGAGGCTCTTGTCATCCTTGAGCTGCGGCAGGTGCAGGGCCAGGCCGTAGCCGTTGCCGGGCTGGCCGAGCAAGGTGCCGTGGCGGGTGTCGTAGAGCACTTCGCGCAGCGGGCGCTGGCCGCGGACGAAGAAGGTCTCGTTGCGTGCCCGCGCCGGTTGCCACTTGCCATCGGCCAGGTAGGTGAGCTGGCTGCCCTGGCGGCGCAGTTGTTCGAGGAACAGGTCCTGGTTGTCGGCCATCACCGCGCTGCTGCTCCAGGCCAGTTTGCCGTTGTAGCCGGCCAGCACGATCGGCAGGCCGGGCAGCGACAGGCCGGCGACCTGGTACTTACCGGTGTGGATCTGGATCGGGCTCAGTGCCCAGGCGGCGCGGCTGTCGCTGGCCAGCAGGCTCTTGCCGCTGCGGCTGCGCAGCGGGCCGAGGGCCAGGTTCGAGGAGCCGGGGCTGCCCAGCAGGTCGAGGTCGGCGAGCTTCTGGCTGGCGGCGGCGATGTCGTTCAGGCCGGGAATCTGTCTGGCGAGGTCGATGCCCCTGAGCTTGTCGGTCTCGCCTTCGGCCAGCGGTTCGTCCGGGGCACCGGGCAGCAGCCAGGCGAGCTTGTCGCTGCCGACTTTCTGCGCCAGGGTCAGGGCCGAGAGTTCTTCCTGCAGGTTCACCGACTGGCTGAAGGCGTACAGGCTGAAGATCAGCGCCGAATCCTCGGGCTTCCAGTATTCGGGGCGATAGCCGCTGCGGGCGAGCTCGCCGGGCAGCTTGTCGCGGTAGCGGAACAGGTAGGCGTTGACCCCGCGGGCATAGACCTCGAAGAAGCGCTTCAGGCGCGGCGAGGCGTCGGCATACAGCTGGCCGGCGCTCTGCTTGAGGTTGGCGGCACGCATCAGGCGGTCGATGTCCAGGGCTTCGCTACCGGCCAGCTCCGCCAGGCGCCCCTGGGCGAGCAGGCGCATGGCGACCATCTGCTCGAGGCGGTCACCGGCATGGACGTAGCCGAGGCTGAACAGCGCGTCGTGGAAGCTGCTGCTCTCGATCAGCGGCGCACCCATGGCATTGCGCCGGATCGAAACGTTCTGCGCCAGCCCCTTGAGCGGCTGCACGCCGGTAGTCGGTGGCACGCTGTCCTGGTAGCCGCCCATCTGGCAACCGGCAAGGCCGAGCATGCCGAGCAGCGCGGCACAGGTGCCGAACCGGGGGCGAAAGGAAGGAAACACGGGGGCGGCCATGACGAGGGCTCCTGGGCGGGCGGGGCTGGGTTGCAAAGGCGCTAAGGTAGGGCGGCGAGCGTGGCGCTGCAAGCGCTAAAAGCAGCGCCGCCTGGCACGCTTTTACGCGCCGTGGCACTTCTTGAATTTCTTCTCGCTGCCGCACGGGCACGGATCGTTGCGACCGACGTCCTTCAGGGCGTTGCGCACCGGCTCCTGGTGGCCGTGGTTGCAGTGTGGGCCGTGCACATGGCCATGATCGTGGTGGTGATCGTGATCGTGGTTGCAGTCAGGGCCATGGACATGGGGTTGCTGGGTCATTGCGGGTCACTCCGGTTGAAAATCGCCGGGGATTATCTCACCACTGCGCGACAAGTGCAGGTCCCGTCGACTGATCAGTCCGGTATTCAGTTCGCCCTGCAGCGTGTAGCGCAGCGGATCGCCGCTCCTGAGCAGTTTGGCCAGGGGCTTGAGGTGCTGCCAGAGGTTGGTGCGTGCAGTGATCTTGAAGGTGCGCCTTGCATGTGGGCCGACGCTGCGCCAGAGGCTGGTTTCATCCTCCACCAGCAACAGGTCATTGAGGCGGATCGCATAGGACAGGTTGCGGATGAACAGGCGGCTGTCGTTGGGGTTGTCGATGCGCAGGTGCAGGATGAACTCCTGCTGGTGCAGGCGTGCCTTGACGGTTTCCACCCTCACCAGGTGCACCTCGGGTTCGCGCCAGTCGTTGCCGCCCCATCCCGCACACCCCCCCAGCAAGGCCAGGGTGAGGCCGAGCAGGAGCAGGCGGGCCAGGGCATTCATCAGCGGTTACCGAGGTAGCTGGCGCAGCATTTCTTGAATTTCTGCCCGCTGGCGCAAGGGCAGGGATCGTTGCGCCCGGCGTCGAGCGCCACCGTCGGGTCGATGAAGTACCAGCGTCCGGCGTGCTGGACGAAGGCCGAGCGCTCACGGTGCTGGTGATCGCCCTGCTGGTCGTGCCAGCGTGCGGTGAAGGTGACGAAGGCATGCTCGGGTTGCCCGCCCAGGACCTCGGCGCTCTCCACCTCCAGCCCCAGCCAGGTGCTTTGCGCGCTCCACGCGGCGATGCCGTCGCGATCCAGCCCGGCCTGCTGGGCGGGCAGGGTGGTGGCCACCAGGTAGTCCACCAGCCCCAGCACATAGGCGCTGTAGCGCGAGCGCATCAGCGCCTGGGCATCGGGCGCCGGGGTGCCGGCGTGATAGTGCCCGCAGCACGCGTCGAGAAGATTGCCGCTGCCGCAGGGGCAGACCGAGACACTCATGAAATCACCACCAGTACTTGCCGAAGTTTTGCGGGTTGGCCCAGAACTGAGTGGGGCATGGTGGCAGGCCAAGCGTAGCGGGCTTCATAGAGGACCTCAAGGAATTTGGTGACAAAGCTGGTGACAGTGTTGGTGACAGACAGCGAGACCGCAAGGGCGAATTAACTGGGGTCCTTAACGCGCCCACGGGCACCCATGGGAGGGCCTACGGGGGAGCCTGCGCGGGAAGTCTTGTAATGGTGACCTTTCAGATTTTTCTGTCAGATTCTCAAAGGGCCTGCTGTGAGCTGGCGAGCAGCTAACTACGGTGGTCTATGCGACCACAACCAGAACCCCAGTTGAACGGCCAGACAGACCCAGTAGAGGGCCTGTAAGTGGTCCATGGGGTTCTCCTGTAGGTTGATGATTAGGTGATCTTGAGGCCCAGCTCAGCGGCTCTCTGTGGAGTCAGATTGCCTTTTGCTACGGCAGCCCGAAGACCCCTTTGAGTGTTCTTGTGGGGAGCCTTGAGGGCCTTCCAATCGCACTTGTCGTTGAAGGTCATGCGCTTGAGGATGTCTGCACTATGGTCATTGCCCAGTGAGGCCATCTTGTCGGCCACCAGTGCAGCTACCTCGGGCATCTCAAGGATCGCCTCGAAGGCGTCATAGACCATATCCTCAAACTCTGGGGAGACCCATGCGGCATATCGGATGGTTGCTTGCTTGGTCGCCCATGCGCCGCTGCCGTGGGAGAGATTCAATTTCTGCATCTCTGCGTAGCGCTCTGCCTCTTTGCGCTTGGCC
The DNA here is from genome assembly GCF_057370475.1 of Pseudomonas sp. FA117. Lineage (NCBI taxonomy): Bacteria > Pseudomonadati > Pseudomonadota > Gammaproteobacteria > Pseudomonadales > Pseudomonadaceae > Pseudomonas > Pseudomonas sp. FA117. Next base: position 4,464,430 of record NZ_CM170675.1, on the reverse strand, counting down.
CATTGGCCGGGACTTTTACCCTTGGGCAGCTTCAGGGTTCGCCAGATGTCAGTCAGGTCCCATTGGCCCCGGTCGTTTGCTTTGAAGGCGTGACCTTCGATGATGATGACGTGGCCGGAATGCTTGTGTTTGATGTTGATATTCATGGTCATGTTTTCCTTTTGTTTGCTCTCTGAGTTCGCTCCCACGGGCAGCCGAAAGACCCCATGACGGGTACTGACAGTGGCACAGAGGGCAAACAGAAAGACTTTCGATTGGATGATGCCCAGCGACGGGCAGGTGCAGCGGTTGAGATATTGGTCGCAACAGTGAGTGGATTTAGGTAAGGGAGACCATGCCGGGCTCTTTGAGTCGGTCTTACTGGTCTATGTCATTTAGCTTTCACGGCCTTGCGGACACGGTTACGCTCACGCTCATAGGCTTCAAAGCGAGCCACAGCGGGGCCCATAGGGAGCCCAGTGAGGGAAGCTGATAAGGCCACTACAAGGCGCTTGCGTTGGATTCTGGTCATTGGCTGACTCATGGCATTGGTCTCCTGTAGAAGGCCCATTGAGGCCCATTGCGGGCCCTTAGGAGCTAAGTGGTCAGGCGGTCAGCTTCACATTGGTGACCAGCGGGAACGGCACTTGGACGGTCTGGAGACCATCGGTAGTCAGTTTCACCTTGACCATGCCATTGGCGATGATGTCCACCACAGCCATAATCTCAAGGTCCCAGCCTTGGGCGTTCGGGTTGCGGGTCGCTTCGATGCGCCACACGCTGCCGTCTTGGCGCTCACGGTAGCTCAGTGAGGTGAACAGCTTGGGCAACATGAAGATGCCGTGGTCGGTCCCAGTGTATGGCTGTACGCCTGCGCCAATGAGGTCCTCAATAGAGTTCTGACCAGCACGCTGAGCAGCACGTTCAAGGACCGCCACCAGCGACACTGGGAGCAGGATCACGAAGTCACTCAACGAGGTGCCCACAGTCTGGTTAACGTGGGTCGTCAGGATGTCGATGAGGTCCTCTGCGATCTCGACAGGCTTGCCCGTAGGCTTGGCCTCGGTGACGCTCTCAGTGCTTGGGGCAGTCGCCAAGATGGCAGCGACCTTACCGGCTGCGCTGTGCTCGATGTCACGGAGCATCTTGTCAGCGTTTTGCTCCATGGACTGGACGGTGAAGCCTGCCATCAGATTGTGGTCGAGGATGGTGGCACGGTGGCTGATGACCAATGCCGTGTCGGTGGCCTCAGTGAAGATCACAGAACCGGCCAGGACTTCACCCTTGTCGATGGTCTGGTTGTCCCAGTTCTTGCGAGGGTCGAAGGTGACGGAGCGGTCGGCCATGGTGATGATCTGTTGCCCAGTGGCCTCAGAGCCAGCCGGACGGAACTCGCAAGGGGTTGCCTCCATGGCAGCCTCTCGCCACTCGTCGCCGTTCAAGTAGTCCTCAGCGGCCTCCACAAGGGCTTCCACATAGACGGACACGTCAGTGGCCGCTTGGGTCTCTGGGCGAACATCGGCAGTGTTGAATCGAATCGACCCGGTGTGCTCATCAGTGATGGCGGTGGTGTAGGTCGAAGGTTTGGTGTACTGGAATGGCTTAGTCATGATTGTTTCTCCTGAATAGATGAATGAAGTGGTTGTGTGTCGAGGAAGGTGCTGTTACCAGCCAGCGCTGTTGGCACGGGAGGCAGCTCGGATACGGGCACCATGCTCACGAATGGCAGCGGCTCGGGCTTCCTTGTCGGCCTTCGCTTGGGCGATCTCACGGGGCGACCATTCACGGCACCGCTCAGCATGGGCATTGGCCTCAGCCTGCAAGCGAGCACGCTCCTGAGCCTTTTGGCATTGGTCTTGGCGGTACTCTCGGGCAACTACGGGAATCGCTTGGAGCGACAGACCGGCCTCATCGAACGCCTTAACGATCTCGAATTGCTGGCCCTTAACGGTCCCGCATTGGGCGACCAGCATGGGCAGCATGATGTTCTCGACGTACTCACGGGTCTGGGTTTGGCCGCAGATGGTGACTTCGTTCTTCAGGACTTTGGTGATGGTGATTTTCATGGTTGGGTTCTCCTGTGAGGTGACCCATTCGCTCAGCCTTGGTGCCATAGATACGCACGACAAGACGGCAAGGAGAGAGCCGCGTGGGCACCTTCCAAGGCTGACGGATGAGTTCTTGATTTGAGGTTTGGGTATTTGTGATGCTGGTCGATCAGGACATGGCGAGCCTGAAGGGCATCGGTATTGCGGAGGGTTCAACCGTGGCAACGGCTGTGCAGCAATGGCAGAGAGAAATTATTTTTGTTGTGGGTCGTTCTGTCTTACCCATAGTGAGGGTTTTTAACGACAGTCTTGACGGTTGCCTTCAAGCTGTGAGTGAGATTCCTTCGGGGCCACTCAATGGAATCTTCAAAGGCGTCACTGCGATTGCTTGCAGACAAAGCCCTTGGTCCAGCAGTTGGTTCAGGCGGTCGAGTGTTTTAGCGGGACACTTAACGAGGACTCTTTGAGCGAGACCCTCCATGTCGAAAGTTACTTCGCCTGCCTTATAGACTCTGAATGCGGCCCGGTAGTCGCTGAGGATGTTCCGTAGTTCGATGAGCTGAGCACGAGCAGGTCGAGGGAAGACCATGGATAAGGTGGTCAATTGTTCAGTGGTGAGGCATGAGTTAGCTGGGCAGACAATGCTGGTCATGATGAGAGGTCTCCTTTCGGTTGTTCTTTAAGATGCCCTTTGAGATGACTGAGAGATGAGGGAGTTGTAATTAACAACCCCTCTCCCTTTGGGTCTGGTCGATGAGCTTGTCGATTCTGATGGTCGCTGAGAGGTCGTTGAGATTTTCTTTATACTATCCGGCGTTAAGTCGCTAAGCCCCGGAATAGAGCCTCTGCGCCCACCTCGGCCACAATCTCAGCCTTGATGTCTGGGTGTCTCTCCAAATACGAAGCGATCCCATGGGCAGCGTGTCGGGCAGCCTTGGCGATTCGCTGGGCAGTCCTCAAGGAATACTCATTGGTCTTGCAGGCGTCCGCTGTGATCTCCGAAAGGAACAACGCACCGATGACCGCTCGGGCCTTGACGTTGATCTTTCCGTTGGTGACTCCGGCACTGGTGATGATCGACCCAGTAACGATGTCGTCTACCCATGGCAGCGGATCGGGAATCGCAAGGAGGTGCATGTAGGCTGCGACAGGGTTAGCGAAGGTGGCCTTTGGGCGTCCACGGCCTCGCTTGGGTTCATCGCTTGGGGTCTCTTGGGGTTGCCCTTGGGTCTCGCTGGAAAGGCCCTTGGCGGCTTTCTGGTGGTCCTCAGAGAGGGACTCATCGGCACGACGCTCAGCGGCCCATGCCTGATACTGGGCCTCAAGGGTTGCCGGTCGAACCATGTCTCTGTGGGTGATGACCTCGCCAGAGATTGGGTTAATGTGAAGGATGGTTCCGGTTTCGTGATCGACGTGACGGTGAAGTGGTCCGGGTTGAGTGAGCAGGGTCATGACAGTGGTCCTCATATGGCCGCTGCGAACGTGCAGCCATAGTGAGGGGTTTTGCGACACCAGTTCCCACAGTGCCTATAAGGTAGCGTTAACCACGCTTACGTCGATTGAGCCTATGACGAGCATCCCACATCAGACGCTCGTTCTCTGCGCTTGGCTCTTTCATGTATCGCCGCTGGGCTCTTTTTAGTCCGTACTCTGGGAATACCCGGCTGGCAATCACTTGCAATACAGCCCATCCGAAGATTAAAGCTACTACGATCCCGATAAACTCAAACATGCTGCTTCCCCTGCTCAGAAACTTCGTACAAATACATTATTGAAATCCCATACTGCACGTAGACCGGTTCTCTCCGCATATCCGGACTATGGCCCACCAGATGGAGTCGAGCCTGTTTGACCACTGCCCTATCAGCCATCATCGCCCTGGCAAAATCATAAGGAACACCCCGCGATGCGGCATACTGAACAGAACGGCTTATGGTCGCCCTGAGAGTGCCTTTGAGGACGTTCCATAAGACAAAACAGAGGATCGCTATAAATATGGTCGCTAACATTGAATCACTTCCTTGAGATGCGATGGGCAAAGCCACTATTTTAGTATCAGGGGAAACGCTTTCACCAGAGCCTCATGGAGCGTCCCCACAGGAACCCTCTGAGACCCCGCGTAGAGGTCGTAAGTGATGTTCCCTGAGCTGTGCCCGGTGATGCTCTGAGCGATGACCTCAGGGGTCGCTGCGGCCTTCAGCAGGCCCGACAGAGAATGTCTTAGCGAGTGGAACGACTGGTCACTGCCTGCCTTCAGCCCCAGCGGCTCACGTAGGGCCTCATTGAGCGGCTTGTTGAAATAGTGAGCCTTCGCTTTGAACAGCTTGCCGGGTTCCGATGCGACCCACTCAAGGAAGGTCTTGAGGGAGAACCCATAGGCCCCATCGATCAGAGGGACTTGCCGGATGGAGAAGTCATTCTTCAGGGTCTTTCCCTTCTCGTCCTTGTTGATGTCGATGACGGTGATCCCGTCCACTTGCTTTATGTCGTCCTGAGTCAGTTGGTACAGCTCACCAATACGGGCACCTGTGAGGACTCCCAGAGACAGCGCCCAGCGCTTCCAGTCATGTTCAGACAAGGCGTTGGCATGGTCCATGATGGTTGCCACCTCATCACGTGAGAAGGGCCTACGCTCACTGTCAGCCCCTTTCTCGATCTTCAGACCCTTGTCATAGGAGCGCTCAAGGAAGCCGTTGTTTACAGCCCAGTCCATGACGGTGGATAGCTGGGTCAATAGCTTGTTGACTGTCAGGACCTTGCGGCCATCCATCACACGCTCTTTGAGCGCCACCATGTCAGCCCTTGTGTGGGTCTTGATGTCGAGGTCCCCGAGAAGCCCTGAGAGGGTCCTACAGTTCGATTGAATGGCCTTGAGAGTCGAGCCTTCCACGTTGCCTTGGCGCTCCTTGATGAACAGCTCAGAGAGGGCCTCGAAGGTGATCGGGTCTGTCGAGGACGCATTTACAGATAGGGACACGGAAGGGGCCACAGACGTGCTACAAGACAGCTCCCCAATGATCTCCGTGAGTTCCTGAGGACGACCTTCAAGACGCTCCTGAGCAGCCCTGAGAACCCGCTGGCCTGTGCCGATAGCTCGTTGCTGGCTCCCAGTGAATCGACCAAGCGAGGCTGCCTCAGCGAGGTGGTTGCTCATCTGGTCATAGATTTCCATGTAGAGGCCCCTTGAGTCCTCGCTATGGCCCTGTAGGGCGTCCTCAGCGATCTCCTTTAGACGTTCCTTGAGGTCCTCCCACGAAGCCTCAGGGCGGTCGAGGTGGAAGACAGCCAGTGTCTTGAGGATGTCCTTGGAGAACTGCATAGCGGTTGGCCTATCGGTGGAACGGAGAGAGATGGCGAGACTACGGGTAGAGCATCCCCGAGGGCGAACCCTCAGGTAATAGATTCCTGACCGTCTGTAATGCCAGACCGAAAGGGCCTGAGATAGTCGTTGGTGACAAGGCTGGTTACAGGCTGGTGACAGTTGGCCCTGCTCTGGCATAGCTTCGATAGCGTTCATGGTGAGGTAAGCCCTTGATATTCATGGGTTTACCACCAGTACTTGCCAAACATTTCCGGGTTGGCCCAGAACTTGGCGTTGAGCCAGTCCGGGACCTGCTTGTAGTCATGTAGATCATAGGTGAACAGGCTCAGCACCTGCTCGTCGCGGCGGAATTTCTCGCTGGCCGACAGGGCCAGGGCGAAGAAGTCGGTGTCCTGCCAGGCACAGGCGGCAAGATCCGCCAGGACCGCGACCCTGCTGGCATTGAGATTGCGAATCCCGCCCAGCAGTTCCAGGCCCGTGCGTTTGGGCAGATGCTCCAGGCAGTCCACCAGCACGGCGAGGTCGAAGCGCTGCGCCGCCAGGCCGGCAGGCAGCGGGCCGGGCGTGGCGACGGCGATCTGCGCGGCCGGGTGCGCGGCGGCGAAGGCGTCCAGGGCCGGGAAACGCGTACCGACCAGCAGCAGGCGGGCCGGTGCGAAGCGCTCGAGCAGTGCCGCCAGGGCCTGCTGGGGGGTGCGTTGGGAAAAACCGTCGGTCATTGCCAATCCTCGTTCAGGTCGCTCAAGACTAGCGGTCCCGGCCGCGCTGGCAAAGAGGCGCGTCGCCGCGTCGTGGCGTATTGCTGGCAGAGAGGGAATAGGCAGTCTTTACTCCCAGAGCATCGGTTTTGCACCGATCCCCCTAGGAGAAGCAACGAAAATGAGCATAGTACGCACAGCGATACCCCTGGTTCTGCTCACCAGTGTGTTGACTGGTTGTGCAGGTTTGCAAAAAACCGACTGGCCGAAGTGTGCTGCCGTCGGGGGCGTGGGCGGCGCGGCCCTGGGCGCCATCGAAAGCTCCAGCTGGGCCGGCTGGGGCGCGTTGCTCGGCGGTGGCCTGGCGGCGGGCTATTGCTGGGCCCATGGCGACGGCGACGAAGACGGTGATGGCGTACCGGACAGCCGCGACAAGTGCCCCGGCACCCCACGTGGCGTGCAGGTCGATGCCAACGGTTGCCCGCCCGAGCCGGTCGCGGTGGTCGAGGAAGTGGTGGTGGTCGAGAAGGAAGAGGTCATCGTCATCCGTGACGTGCACTTCGAGTTCGATTCCGCGCGCCTGACCGCTGCCGACAAGGAGCGCCTGAACACCATCGCCACACGCCTGAAACAGGAAGCGCCGAGCGCCCGCCTGAGCGTGACCGGACACACCGACAGCGTCGGCGCCGACAGCTACAACCAGAAGCTCTCCGAGCGGCGTGCCCATTCGGTGACCGACTATCTGGTGAGCAGCGGCGTACCGCGCAGCAGCTTCGTGTCGGTGGTGGGGGCCGGCGAGACCCAGCCGGTGGCCGACAACGCCACGGCCGACGGTCGCGCCATGAACCGCCGTACCGAGATCAAGATCCAGCGCTGACGGCCCGCGCCCACGTCTTTAGCCGTGGCGTGGGCGCTTACACAGGGGACATGCACCATGAATACCTTGTCCAGAACGGCTGTACCACTGCTGCTGGCCACCAGCCTGCTGTCCGGTTGCGCCACCCACAGCGACGGCAGCGCACCACTCAATCAACGAACCTGGCCGGTCTGCAGCCTGTTGGGCGGGCTGGTCGGTGGTGGCCTGGGTGCCATCGAGAGTTCCAGCTGGGCGGCTGGAGCCGGGGTTGCCGGTGCGATCGCCGGTGGCCTGATCTGCTACGCCCAGGACGGCGACGAAGACGACGACGGCGTGTTCGATCGCCGCGACCGCTGCCCGGACACGCCGAAAGGTACCGCGGTCGACCACATGGGCTGCCCGCTGCCGCAGTATCCAGCCTCGACGCCCAAGCCCGAGGCGCCACCGCCTGCGCCCGAGGTCATCACCCTCGACGATCAGGGCCAGGTGCTGTTCGCCTTCGATTCGGCACAGTTGTCGGGGCCGGCGCAGCAGCGCCTGCAGGGTCTGATGCCGAAACTGGGCGATCCGTCGGTGACCGGCGTGCGGGTCGTCGGGCACACCGACAGCGTCGGTTCCGATGCCTATAACCAGGGGCTGTCCGAGCGTCGTGCGGCCAGCGTTGCGCAGTACCTCATCGGCCAGGGGCTGGCGCCGGCCAAGGTGACCAGCCAGGGGCGCGGCGAAAGCGAGCCGGTAGCGGACAACGACACTGACGAGGGGCGGGCGAAGAACCGACGGGTGGAACTGCACCTGAACTGAATCCCCTCTGGCGCGCGCCCTGGCGCGGGGGTACTGTTGTGCACGCGGTCCGCTCGAACGGGCCGCGCGCATATAACAAGACAGTCGGGGGCGGGGTATGAAGTTCATCCTGGGCCTGGGCAAGGCCCTGACGGTACTTTTCTGGTGGGTGGTGCTGGTCAATCTTCTGATGCCGCAACCCTTGCCGTTCAATCTGCTCATCAATGCTGCAGGCATCGCGCTGCTGGGCTTGCACGTGCTGGAGGTGTTGTTCTTCAACGCCAGCCTGCGCGGGCGCAGCCATCGCTGGTTCGATCGCCTGCAGATCCTGCTGACCGGCATCTTCCATGTCATGTCCATTCCCCGTCCGCAGGAGGCTCCACGCCATGCGTAAGTTGATGTTGCTGGCCGCCCTGGCCACCCCGCTGGCCCAGGCCGAGAGCCTTGAAGTGGCGGCGCACTCGATGCTGCGCCTGGCGAACAAGTCATCCAGCGTGCACCTGGAGCGGGTGCAGGTGGCCGACTCGGCGACCTTGCTGCTGCCGGCCACGCTCACCACCCTGAAGATCGACCACCTCGAGCTGGGGCGCGACGCACGGATTGCCATTGCTCCTGCGCAGAGCGCACTGAGCATCGAGGCCGGCAGCGCCGTGCTCGGTGCCGGCAGCGAGATCAGCGCGCCGGGTGCTCCGGGCAGCTTTGAACGTGCCGCGCGTCCGGGACGTGACCTGGACCTGCGTCTGCAGACGCTTGAGGCCGAGCAGTTGTCGATCGACGCCCGTGGCGGTGCCGGGGCACCGGGTTTTGCCGGGCTCGATGGCGGCAACGGCGCTTCCGGTGGCTGTACCTGGGGTTCGGCCAGCCGCGGCGCGAACGGCGACAACGGCGGCGATGGCCACGACGGCGCGGCTGGCGGCAGGATTCGCCTGGCCCTGCCGGCGGATTTCCCGCAGGAGCGCATCCAGGTGCGCCTCGATGGGGGGGCACCGGGCAAGCCGGGTGCGGCCGGCAAGGCTGGGCAGGGTGGGGCGAGCAAGGGCTGCCTGGTGTATCGCACCGAGGCCGGTGGCAATGGTCGTCCGGGGTTGCCCGGGCAACCTGGGCTGGCCGGGGCGGCGGGGGAATTGATCCTGCAGCGGCTGTGACGGGCAGCGCCCTGCGCTTTCACGCATGGCGTCCGGCGTGAGTCATCGGGGCCGCCTTGCGGCCCTGTCGCGACACGAGGTTGCGGTTGCCTGCAGCCGCGAGGTCAGAACACCAGGCGTGAACTGGCCACCGCCACCACCGCGATCCCCAGCAGCAGGTTGAACCCCACCATCCGCCGGATCCGACCCAGCACGCTGGCGCCGGTCGCCCAGTCCTGCGCCTGTACCGCGGCCCGCAGCTCCGGCAGCAGCAGCGCCTGTATGCGCATGAACACGGCGAACATCACGATCCCCCCGCCCATCATCAGTTGCACATGACGCGGCGCGGTCTCGAAGCCGTTGAAGCGCATGTGCAACATCCCGATACCACTTATTGCCAGTACCGCGACCGACAGCCAGACCCATCCGAAGAAGCGTCGGAAAACTTCCAGCCACAGCTGCAGGCGCGCAGGCCCCTCCAGCGCCACCACCATGGCCGGGCGCAGCACCAGCCAGGCGAAGAACATCCCGCCGACCCAGACGAGGGCGGCCAGGACATGCAGTGTGTAGGGCAGGGCAAAGGCGAGCATCCGGATCTCCATGCGGCATAAAGGGCAATAGCGGGGTATGATAGCCGCCCCATGCGAAACACTGAAAATATATCCAGCCCTCCGGGCGCCCTCAGACCATGATCAGCAACGAACTCAAAGCCACCATCCAGGGCGCCTATTCGCGTTTTCTCGAAGCCAAGGGCCTCAAGCCGCGTTATGGCCAGCGCCTGATGATCGCCGAAGTGGCCAAGGTGCTCGGCGACATCGCCAGTGACGACGAAGGCCGCCGCACCGGCGAGCCTGCCGTGGTTGCGGTCGAGGCCGGCACCGGTACCGGCAAGACGGTCGCCTACAGCCTGGCTGCGATTCCTGCCGCCAAGGCCGCCGGCAAGCGCCTGGTGATCGCCACGGCCACCGTTGCCCTGCAGGAGCAGATCGTCTTCAAGGACCTGCCCGACCTGATGCGCAACAGCGGCCTGAACTTCAGCTTCGCCCTGGCCAAGGGCCGTGGCCGCTACCTGTGCCTGTCCAAGCTCGACGTGCTGTTGCAGGAAGGCCATGCGCAGTCGGCCACCGCCCAGTTGTTCGAGGAAGAAGGCTTCCACATCGAGGTCGACGAGCGCAGCCAGAAGCTGTTCAACAGCATGATCGAGAAGCTGGCCGGCAACCGCTGGGACGGCGACCGCGACAGCTGGTCGGAAACCCTGGAAGACCAGGACTGGGCGCGCCTGACCACCGACCACAGCCAGTGCACCGGCCGCCATTGCCCGAATTTCCAGCAGTGCGTGTTCTACAAGGCACGTGAAGGCATGGGCAAGGTCGATGTGATCGTCACCAACCACGACATGGTCCTGGCCGACCTGGCGCTGGGTGGCGGTGCGGTGCTGCCCGACCCGCGCGACACGATGTATGTGTTCGACGAAGGCCATCACCTGCCAGACAAGGCCATCGGCCACTTCGCCCACTACTCGCGGCTGCGCTCCACCGCCGACTGGCTGGAGCAGACGGCCAAGAACCTCACCAAGCTGCTGGCCCAGCACCCGCTGCCCGGCGACCTGGGCAAGCTGATCGAGCAGGTGCCGGAGCTGGCGCGGGAGATCCGCACCCAGCAGCAGTTCATGTTCACCCTGTGCGAGCAGGTCGCCGATTTTCGTCCCGGCGAGGACATGGAAGGCCGCGACCGCCCGCGTTACCGCTTCGAGGGCGGCGTGGTGCCGGAGCAGATCCGCGAGGTCGGCATCGAATTGAAGAAGGGCTTTGCCCGCCTCAACGACCTGTTCACCCGGCTGGCCGACCTGCTCAAGGAAGGCATGGACGGCGAGGTCAACATCGGCATCGCCAGCCATCAGGCCGAAGAGTGGTACCCGCTGTTCGGCAGCCTGGTCACCCGTGCCCAGGGCAACTGGGAGCTGTGGACCGCCTTCACCGCCGAAGACCCGGAAGACAATCCGCCCATGGCGCGCTGGCTGACCCTGGCCGAAAGTGGCGCGCTGTTCGACATCGAGGTCAACGCCAGCCCCATCCTGGCTGCCGAAATGCTGCGCAAGAGCCTGTGGAACGTCGCCTACGGTGCACTGGTCACCTCGGCGACCCTGACTGCGCTGGGCAAGTTCGACCGCTTCCGCATGCGCTCGGGCCTGCCCCGTGACGCGGTGCAGTGCGTGGTGCCCAGCCCGTTCGTGCACGGTGACGCCGGCCTGTTGCGGGTGCCGGACCTGGGCGCCGACCCACGGGATGCCGCAGGCCACACTGCGGCGATCATCCGCGAACTGCCGAACATCGTCGAGGAGGCGCGTGGCGCGCTGGTGCTGTTCTCCTCGCGCAAGCAGATGCAGGATGTGTTCGACGGCCTGGACCGCGACTGGCGCAAGCTGGTGCTGATCCAGGGCAACCTGTCCAAGCAGGAGACGCTCAACAAGCACAAGGCCCGGGTCGACGACGGCCAGCACAGCGTGCTGTTCGGCCTGGCCAGCTTCGCCGAAGGTGTCGACCTGCCGGGTGCTTACTGCGAGCACGTGGTCATTGCCAAGATCCCGTTCGCCGTGCCGGACGACCCGGTCGAGGCGGCGCTGGCCGAATGGATCGAGGCGCGTGGCGGCAATCCGTTCATGGAAATCGCCGTGCCCGACGCCTCGCTGCGCCTGATCCAGGCCTGTGGCCGCCTGCTGCGGACCGAGCAGGACCGGGGTGTCATCACCTTGCTTGACCGGCGCCTGGTCACCCAGCGCTACGGCAAGGCTATCCTCAATGCGTTGCCGCCCTTCCGGCGGGAGATCCAGTAACGGCCGGAGCACGATGCACCGGCCTGTTGTCCATGACTCGATCACGGGCCCGCCAGGGCCTTGAAGGAGAGCCCCGTCCACATGATCCGTCGTACCCTGCCTGTAGTCCTCGCCCTGTTGTTCAGCACGCCCTTGCTGGCAGGCCAGCAGACGTTGTTCAGCTTCGTCCGTCCGAGCTCGGTGGTCACGGTCACCACCGAAGATGCCGACATGCCGCAGTACAACGCGGAGCAGACGGCCGAGGGCGAGGTCTTGCGGCGAGTGGTGTTCAATCCGGTGCAGCGCCCGACCCTGCGCCTGGCCCCGCAGACGGGAAGCTGGGACTGGTCGGCGGGGCAATTCCTCACCCTTCGCCTGCAAAGTGCCATGGACTGGGCCCTGACCGTCGACCTCACGCTGCTGGACAGCGCCGGGCGCAGGCTCACCAGCCGCATCGACCTGCCGGCCGGCCCGGCGCAAACGGTGATGGTGCCGCTCAAGGCCAGCTCGCCGCTGGGCCAGGGCATGCGTGCCGGGCCGCCGATGCCCTGGACCTACGAAGGCCAGCGCGTGCTGATGACCAGCAGCGCCGGCGAAGTGGACCTCAAGCAGGTGGTGTCGCTCAGCCTGAGCATTCCGGGGCCCAAGGTGGCGCAGAACCTGCTGATCGAAAAGGTCGGCATCCAGGATGACGACCAGGCATTCAAGGCCGCCTACAGCGGGCTGATCGATGCCTATGGCCAATCCACCCGCGCGCGCTGGCCGGAAAAGATCGTCAACGACGAGCAGCTCAAGGCCGCCGATGTGCGCGAGCAGCAACAGCTCAAGACCTGGCTGGCCGAGCGTGACCGGCACAAGCTCGACCCCTATGGCGGCCTGCTGGCAGGCTCGGCTTTCAAGGCCACGGGATTCTTCCGCACCGAGAAGCGCGACGGCCGTTGGTTTTTGGTCACACCTGAAGGCCACCCGTTCTACTCGCTGGGCGTCAACGCCGTGGCTGCCGACGGCGGGCGCACCTACGTGGCCGGTCGCGAGGCCATGTTCAATGGCCTGCCCCAGGACGGCGAGCCCCTTGCAGCCTTCTATGGCGAAGGCAACAACGACGATGGCAATGCATCGTCCCAGGGCCGTGGTTTCAAGCAGGGGCGCTGGTTCGACTTCTATGCCGCGAACCTGCAGCGCACCTACGCCAGCCCCTGTGCCCCGGCGACGGCAGGGCAACCGGCAACCGTCTGTACCCAGGCCGGCTTCGACGCCGCCCGCTGGCAGGCCCATAGCCTCGACCGACTGCAGGCATGGGGTTTCAACACGCTGGGCAACTGGAGCGACCCGGCGCTGGCTCAGGCCAAGCGTGTGCCGTACACCTTGCCCCTGTCGATCGTCGGCGACTATGCGAGCATCAGCACCGGCATGGACTGGTGGGGGCGCATGCCCGACCCGTTCGATCCACGCTTTGCCATGGCCACCGAGCGCGCGGTGGCGATTGCCGCCCGGGACCATCGCGACGATCCCTGGCTGATCGGTTACTTCGCCGACAACGAACTGGCCTGGGCTGCGCCCGGCGATGATCCCAAGGCACGCTATGGCCTGGCCTACGGCACCTTGCGCCTGACCACCGATGTGCCGGCCAAGCGCGCCTTCCTCAAGCAACTGCGCGACAAGTACCGCAACCAGGAAGGCCTGTCCAAGGCCTGGGGTATCGAACTCAAGGCCTGGGAACTGATGGAAGACCCCGGCTTCGAGGCGCCGCTGCCGGATCCGCAGCACCCGGAAATCGAGCGCGACTACCAGTACTTCCAGCAGGTATTCGCCCAGACCTACTTCAAGACCATCTCCGATGCACTCCAATGGCACGCTCCCAACCACCTGTTGCTGGGGGGGCGCTACGCGATTAGCACCCCCGAGGCGGTCAAGGCCTGCGCCGAGTTCTGCGATGTGCTCAGTTTCAACTTCTATACCCTCAAGCCTGAAGACGGCTATGACTTCGCCCGCCTGGCCGAGCTGGACAAACCGGTGCTGGTGTCGGAGTTCCAGTTCGGCTCACGCGACCGTGGCCCGTTCTGGCCGGGGCCGCTGGAAGTGGCGCGGGAGGAGGACCGAGGGCCGGCCTATGGCAACTTCCTCAAGGCCGCCCTGGCCCAGCCGATGATCGTCGGCGCCCACTGGTTCCAGTACCTCGACCAGCCGGCCAGTGGCCGCCTGCTCGATGGTGAGAACGGGCACCTGGGCCTTGTCGGGATCACCGATGTGGCCTACCCAGGCTTTGTCGATGCGGTGCGCAGGGCCAACCAGCAGACCCTGGAGCAACTGCGCAAGCTGCTCGAGACGAAAGCGCCCTGACGCTCTGCCCGCTTTCCCGACAACCTTCCAGCCACATTCAGTATGCAAACCCGCCAACTACTGAAACAATGCACGACTTTGTGAGACAGTCGGACGGAGAGCAGGCGGGTGCAGATCCAGGGTCACTATGAACTGAAGTTCGAAGCAGTGCGCGATGCCTTCGCTGCATTGTTCGAGGATTCCCAGGAGCGTGGCGCGGCGCTGTGCATCCAGGTCGGCGGCCAGACCGTCATCGACCTTTGGGCCGGCAGCGCCGACAAGGACGGCCAGCAGGCTTGGCAAAGCGATACCATCGCCAACCTGTTCTCCTGCACCAAGACTTTCACTGCCGTCACCGCCCTGCAACTGGTCGGCGAGGGCAAGCTGGCGCTGGACGTTCCGGTCGCGCGCTACTGGCCGGAGTTCGACCAGGCCGGCAAGCAGGACATCACCCTGCGCCAGTTGCTCAGCCACCGCGCCGGCTTGCCGGCCATCCGCGAATTGCTGTCTGCCGAAGCCCTCTACGACTGGCAAACCATGGTCGACGCCCTGGCTGCCGAGGCGCCCTGGTGGACGCCGGGCACTGAACACGGTTATGCCGCCATCACCTATGGCTGGTTGATCGGCGAGCTGATCCGTCGCGCCGACGGCCGTGGCCCGGGTGACTCCATCGTTGCCCGCACCGCGCGTCCGTTGGGGCTGGACTTCCATGTCGGCCTGCCCGACGAAGAGTTTCACCGGGTGGCCCACATCGCCCGCGGCAAAGGCAACCCCGGTGATGCCGCGGCCCAGCGCCTGCTGCAGGTGACCCTGCGCGAGCCCGAAGCGCTGTCGACCCGCGCCTTCACCAACCCGCCGGCGATCCTTACCAGCACCAACAAACCCGAGTGGCGGCGCATGCAGCAGCCAGCGGCCAACGGCCACGGCAACGCCCGCAGCCTGGCCGGCTTCTATGCCGGCCTGCTCGACGGCAGCCTGCTGGAGTCCGAACTGCTCGACGAACTGACCCGCGAGCACAGCCTTGGCCAGGACCGCACCCTGCTGACCCAGACCCGTTTCGGCCTGGGCTGCATGCTCGACCAGCCGGAGGTGGCCAACGCGACCTTCGGCCTGGGTGCCCGGGCTTTCGGTCATCCGGGTGCTGGTGGGTCGGTAGGCTTTGCCGATCCCGAGCACGACGTCGCCTTTGGTTTCGTCACCAACACCCTGGGCCCCTATGTATTGATGGACCCCCGTGCGCAGAAACTGGTGCGGGTACTGGGCGATTGCCTTTGATCGGGTAATGCGGGTAATGCCGGATTCCTTTGACTATCCTCAATGCCAACGCCGCCTATGCGTGGGCAAAATCTCTTTCTAATTCATGGTGTATCGCTGATGTCTTCACACAAAACCTTAGCACTTGCCCTGTGCCTGGCCATGACCGGCTGCGCCAGCCACTCCCAGGACGGCTCCAAGGACGCCGGCCTGAACTGGTGGCCTTTCGGTTCGGACAAGGTCGCCGACCAGGAAGTGAAGGAAGCGGTGACCGAGAAGGTTGCCCAGGCCGATGCCAAGTCCGAGAGCAGCAGCCGCTGGTGGTGGCCGTTCGGTTCCAGCGACAAGCAGGCCGAGGCGCCGGCCGTGCCGAAGATCGACCAGAAGGCCACCCAGGCCTGGCTGGACGAGTACGAACCGAAGCTGCGCGAGGCGGCCAAGGACAGCAAGCTCGAAGTCGAGCGTCGTGACAACGTGATTGCGGTGACCCTGCCGGTCGACGGTTCCTACAACCCGGACCGCCCGAACATGCTGCTGCCGTCTTCCCTGGGCCCGATCACCCGTGTGGCCAAGATCGTCGAAGTCGACCCGAAGACCGCGGTCCTTGTACTTGGCCACGCCGACACCAGCGGCGTCGCGGTCGCCAACCAGAAACTCAGCCTCGAGCGCGCCGCCTCGGTGTCGGCGATCTTCCGCCTCAGCGGCTTGCAGCGCGACCGCCTCACGCTCAAGGGCATGGGTTCGGTGATGCCGCGTGCGGCCAACGACAGCGTTGAAGGCCGTGCCCTGAACCGTCGTGTCGAGATGCTGCTGACCCCGCAGAACACCATGGTTGCGCTGCTCGCCAAGTACCAGCAGGCCGCGCCGGCGCCGGTACCGGCCGCGATGGTCGCCACCCAGGATGCCAAGGCGCCGGTCAAGGCGGCCGAGCCCAAGGCTGCCGCCAAACCTGCTGCCAAGGCCGCCGCCAAGCCGGCCGCGAAGAAAGCCGTGGCCAAGACTGCCGCCAAGCCTGCGGCGAAGAAGCCGGCCGCCAAGCCAGCTGCCAAGAAAGCAGCGCCTGCAGCCGACAAGAAAGTCGCCGCCAACAGCACTGCGAAGAGCAACTGATCGTCAAGGAAACGCAATCATGACCCAGTCCCTGGCCGATATGCGCCGCGACTACACCCGTGACGGCCTGGCCGAGGCTCAGGCGCCGGACGACCCCTTCGCCTTGTTTCACCAGTGGTTTGGCGATGCGGTGAAGACCGAGCAGCCGCCAGTGGAGGCCAATGCCATGACCCTGGCGACCGTCGACGAGCAAGGGCGCCCGCATTGCCGGGTGCTGTTGCTCAAGGGGCTGGATGAGCAGGGATTCACCTTCTTCACCAACTACGACAGCGCCAAGGGCCAGCAGCTGCAGGCCAATCCTTTCGCAGCCATGACCTTCTTCTGGCCGGCGCTCGAGCGCCAGGTGCGGATCGAGGGTCGGGTCGAGAAGGTCAGCGCCCAGGAATCGGACGCCTACTACCAGGTGCGGCCGCTGGGCAGCCGCCTGGGGGCCTGGGCTTCGCCGCAGAGCCGGGTGATCGCCGACCGTGCCGAGCTCGAAGGGCTGGTCAAGGCCACCGAGGCGCGTTTCTCCGACACCCAGCCACATTGCCCCGAACATTGGGGTGGTTACCGGTTGCTGCCCGAGCGCATCGAATTCTGGCAAGGCCGCTCCAGCCGCCTGCACGATCGCCTCAACTACCGTCTGGCTGCTGGCCAGTGGCAGCGTGAGCGACTGGCACCTTGAGTGCCCGGGGCCGGTCACGGCCCCATTCTCTCCAGGCTTGCGCAGGTCTGCGACAGCCGTCACCACGCCGATGGAGCAATCCATGGCTATTCTTGGTCTCAATGGTGAAACTGACGGCAAATCAGTTGCAGCCTGTACTTGAGCTGAATGAAAACAATTTAATAACGTTTGTGTCGTGACACCCATCATCACGCGGAGTCTAATGGACACCTGACTTATGGAGATTTCCCATGCGTAAATCCGTTTTGCTGGTGGCGAGCTTCACCACCATGGCGCTGCTGCTTGGCGGCTGCCAGTCCAGCCTGACCGGCGACAGCTATTCCCGGGATGAAGCCCGCCGCGTGCAGACCGTGCGCATGGGCACCATCGAATCGCTGCGCCCTGTGAAAATCGAAGGTACCAAGACCCCGATCGGCGGTGGCGCCGGTGCGATCGTCGGTGGTGTGGCCGGCAGCGCCGTGGGTGGCGGGCGTGGCAGCATCGTCGCCGCGGTGATCGGTGCCGTTGCCGGTGGCCTGGCAGGTTCGGCTGCCGAGGAAGGCCTGACCCGTACCCAGGGCGTGGAAATCACCGTGCGTGAAGACGACGGCAGCATGCGTGCCTATGTGCAGCAAGTGCAGCAGAACGAGATCTTCCGTGTGGGTGAGCGTGTGCGCATCATGACGGTCGATGGCACCAGCCGCGTCACGCACTGATTTGCAGGCATGAAAAACCCCGACTCGGCTTGGCCGGTCGGGGTTTTTTAATGCCTGCCGGTCAGTGCGCGGTGGCTGCGACCGATTGCTTGCGACTGGCGGCTGCCGTCACTGCATAGCCGATCAATGCGGCGAACAACGAACCGGTGAGAATGCCCATGCGGTCTTCTCCGGCATACTCGCTGACGCCTGAGGGGAAGGCCAGCGAACCGACGAACAGGCTCATGGTGAAGCCGATGCCGCACAGGATCGCCACACCGAACACCTGCCCCCAGTTGGCGCCGGCCGGCAGGGCGGCCAGGCGCAGCTTGATGGCGATCCAGGTCAGGCCGAACACACCGATCATCTTGCCCAGCAACAGGCCGGTGGCAACGCCCATGGGCACCGTGTGGGTGAAGCTCTCTGCACTGACGCCCACCAGCGACACCCCGGCATTGGCAAAGGCGAACAGCGGCAGGATCGCATAGGCCACCCAAGGGTGCAGGGCATGCTCCAGGGTGATCAAGGGGGAGCTGTGTTTCCCGGCGCTGCCGCGCAGCGGAATGAACATCGCAAGCGCCACGCCTGCCAGGGTGGCATGGACACCGCTTTTCAGCACGCAGACCCATAGCACCAGGCCCACCAGCAGGTAGGGCGCCAGCCGTTTCACGCCAAGGCGATTCATCGCCAGCAATGCCAGCAGGCAGGCCCCGGCGAGCATCAGCGCGAGGCTCGACAGTTCGCCGGAGTAGAACAGCGCGATGATGATGATCGCGCCCAGGTCATCGATGATCGCCAGGGTCATCAGGAACAGCTTCAGCGATACCGGTACGCGCTTGCCCAGCAGCGCCAGCACGCCCAGGGCGAAGGCGATATCGGTGGCGGTGGGGATGGCCCAGCCGGCCAGCGTCGCGGGGTTGTCACGGTTGATGAACCAGTAGATCAGTGCCGGCACCAGCATGCCGCCCACCGCGGCGGTAGCGGGAAGAATGACCTGCGAAGGCCTGGACAGCTGGCCTTCGAGCACTTCGCGCTTGACCTCCAGGCCGATCAGCAGGAAGAACAGTGCCATCAGGCCGTCGTTGATCCACAACAGCAGGGGTTTGGCGATCTGCAGGGCGCCGATCTGCACGGCGACCGGGACGTCGAGAAAACCGACGTACAGGTGCGACAGCGGTGAGTTGTTGACGATCAGGGCAATGACCGCCGCGGCAATGAGCAGCAGGCCGCTGGCGGCCTCCAGCTGCAGGAAGCGATTGATGAGGCTGCGCACGGGCAAGCGTCTCCAGTACGTATTCGAACGGAACGGACGTACACCCTAACGTGGTGGGATATTCTTTAAAACAAAAATTATATTCTTTTTTGTTATAAGAGTTTGAGCTTTGGCTATTCGAGAGCAACGAGGAGTTTTTCGCCTGTTTTCGCGGAGTGTTCGGACACTCGCTGCTGCTTTTTCCGCTTGATTTCCCCGCTGAAAAATTTCGCATCTGAAAGAGCTCAAATCGGGTCCCCCTGTAGGAGCGGGCTTGCCGCCTTGAGTGTGCGCATTGGCCTACATGACCTTCGGATCAGTCGCAGCACCGATGCAGCACAGTTGGCGTCTGTTTACCGAAAATACCTGGTGACATTTCAAAATATCTCTCTAATTCATTGATTTAATTGACTAATTATTTCAATGAAACCTGATTGTCACACGCTCTCAACAGCCTCACCTACCACCGAACGGCTGTTGTCCGGCGGTAGATAAACATGACTTTTGGGAGATGTTGCATGAACGTTCTTTACCGACTCGCTACCTGCTGCCCCGGATTTGCCGCGGGCTCGCTGGCATTGATGATCAGCACCCCGGCCGCGGCGGGCACCGTGACCACCGATGGCGCCGATATCGTCATCAAGACCCGTGGAGGGCTTGAGGTTGCCACCACCGACAAGCAGTTCGCTTTCCAGATCGGTGGCCTTCTGCAGGCCGACTACAGCGAATTCGACGGTATCTACAGCAATAACGGCAAGCGTGCGAACGAGGCCTACCTGCGCCGCGCCCGCTTGGAGCTGACCGGCAGGGCGTATGCCGACTGGTCCTATGAGTTCTCCATCGATTTCGCCGACGACGGCGCGACCTCCTGGAAAGAAGCCTCTGTCAGTTACCTGGCTCTGGACCCGGTGACGATCAAGGTGGGGCGTTTCGATCCCGACTTCGGGCTGGAGCAAGCCACCAGTTCCAAATGGACCACCGCAATCGAGCGCAGCCTGCTCGGGGATCTGGCCCCCTGGGTCGCGGATCATGCCGACGGCATGGGTGTGCAACTGAGCGCCAGCGCCGACATGTTCCATGGCGTCGTCGGTGTCAATCGCCCCAAGGGCCAGGAAGACAAGAACGGCAGGAACACCAATACCTACAACCTGCGCGCCGTCGTTGCGCCTCGGGCCGAGCCGGGCAATGTGCTGCACTTGGGTGTCGATTACGCCATGAGTGATATCGACAAGGTGGCGAGCAATGGCCGTATCCGCTCGCGCCTGGGTGTGCGCGGAACTTCCGAGGACAGCGTCAACGGCAATCGCGTGGACCTCGCCCCCGGTGTCTCCGGGGCCTACGACGGCGATGCGGTCTGGGGGCTGGAGGCCGCCTGGGCGCAAGGCCCGCTGTCGGTGCAGGCCGAGTACCTGCGTCGCGACCTCGCTGCCGCGTCGGGCACCCGGCGCAATGATCGAAAGGCGACCGGCTACTACGGCCAGGTGGCCTACACCCTCACCGGCGAGCCTCGCGGATACAAGCTCGACGGCGGCAAGTTCGACAAGATAAAGCCGTCCGACAAGCGACTGGGCGCCTGGGAAGTGTTCTATCGCTTCGATGCCGCCGAAGTCGAGGAGCGCGATTACCTTGATAACCGCGCCAGGCTGCACACCCTGGGGGTCAACTGGTATGTGAACGATCTGCTCAAGGTCTCGGCCAATTATGTGAAGACAAAGGTCGACGGCATCAGCAACCAGGCCGGTGATGATTCTGGTAATGCCTTGGCGATGCGTCTGCAGTATGTTTTCTGACGCTTGTGGCTGATCTGTGGCAGCCCCGCTCCTGCGGGGTGCCCGACAACGAGGAATACCATGATTCGCTTATCCAGGATCCTACTGGCGCTTCTGCTGCTCCCGCTCTGTGGGCAGGCCCTGGCCCGAACCGAGGTCGACCCGGTTCGTACTGGGCAACTGGTGCAGGTCAGTATCGAACAGTTGCACCCCACCCAGGCGGTCATCGGATTCGACCAGGTCTATTTCAAGCTGGGTCGATATGCCGATGAGCCACGAAGGGCCTTCGATGACTACTGCGAGGTCAACGGGCAGGGGCAAGCCCGTGCGCTGGAGAAGGGCGCCGAGCTGACCAAGGCCGACAGCTTTGCTTGTGAGGCCCCCGTGGGCAGCCGCAAGGCCGATATGAAGACCGTGGTCGTCGGGCCGGGTGGGCAGCTCTACCTCACCGATGGACACCACAGTTTCACCAGTCTTGCCGAATGGGCCGGCCCCGCCCTGAAGGTCTGGGTGCGAGTCACCGACGACTTCAGCGACAGTGCCGACCTTGCGCAGTTCTGGCAGCGTATGCAGCAGGCCCGCAAGGTATGGTTGCGCGGCGCCGACGGCGAGCCGATCACGCCGGCCCGCTTGCCGGCCCATGTCGGTTTGCGCGACATGGCCGACGATCCCTATCGCTCCCTGGTGTACTTCGCCCGCGGGGTTGCCTACGACAAGCCACGCTCAGGCGACGTCGCACCGGAGTTTCTCGAGTTCTACTGGGGTAACTGGCTACGCGGTGTGCTGCCGCTGGCAGCCTTCGACCTCGATGAGCGCAGCGGTTATCGTCAGGCGGTTGCGACAGCAGCCAGGCTGATGGTGGCGCTGCCCCCGGACGATGTGGTCGGGGACAGCGGTCTCACGGCTCGCCAGTTGGGGGGGTATGGCCGTGTTGATCGCAAGGCACTGGACAAGGTCGCTGGCCGCAAGCTGGGCTATGTGGCCGAGTACCGCAAGCAGCGCAGTACCCGGCAATAGCCCCAACCTGCTGGCCTGGGGGAGTCAGGCGTCGATGCCCAGGATATCCCGCGCCACCGCTTCGGCGATGCGGATGCCGTCGACGCCTGCCGACAGGATGCCGCCGGCGTAGCCTGCGCCTTCACCGGCCGGGAACAGGCCCTTGAGGTTCAGGCTCTGGTAGTCCTCGCCACGGGTGATGCGCAGTGGCGACGAGGTGCGCGTCTCGATGCCGGTCAGCACGGCATCGTGCAGGTTGTAGCCCTTGATCTGGCGATCGAAGGCCGGCAGCGCTTCGCGGATCGCCTCGATGGCGAAGTCCGGCAGGCTCGGAGCCAGATCGCCCAGGGTGACGCCGGGTTTGTAGGAAGGCTCGACACTGCCCAGTGCCGTGGACGCACGACCGGCGACGAAATCGCCGACCAGCTGGGCAGGCGCCTGGTAGTTGCTGCCGCCCATGACATAGGCGTGGGCTTCCAGGCGCTCCTGCAACTCGATGCCGGCCAGCGGGCCGCCCGGGTAGTCGCGCTCCGGGTCGATGCCCACGACGATGCCCGAGTTGGCATTGCGCTCGTTGCGCGAATACTGGCTCATGCCGTTGGTGACCACGCGCCCCGGTTCGCTGGTGGCCGCGACCACGGTGCCGCCGGGGCACATGCAGAAGCTGTACACCGAACGCCCGTTCCTGGCGTGGTACACCAGCTTGTAGTCGGCCGCGCCCAATTTCGGGTGCCCGGCGTACTTGCCCAGGCGCGCCTTGTCGATCAGCGTCTGCGGGTGCTCGATACGGAAGCCCACCGAGAACGGCTTGGCTTCCATGAATACGCCCCTGGCATGGAGCATGCGGAAGGTGTCACGGGCACTGTGGCCCAAGGCCAGGACCACATGGCGCGAGTGCAGTTGCTCGCCGCTCTCCAGCACCACGCCGGTCAGCTGGCTGTCTTCGCAGAGCAGGTCGGTGACCTTCTCCTGAAAGCGTACTTCGGCGCCCAGGGCGATCATGTCCTGGCGCATCTGCTCGACCATGCCGGTCAGGCGGAAGGTGCCGATGTGCGGCTTGTTGATGTACAGGATCTCGTCCGGTGCACCGGCCTTGACGAACTCTTCCAGGACCTTGCGGCCATGGTGATTCGGGTCCTTGATCTGGCTGTACAGCTTGCCGTCGGAGAAGGTGCCTGCGCCGCCTTCGCCGAACTGCACGTTGGACTCGGGGTTGAGCACGCTTTTACGCCACAGGCCCCAGGTATCCTTGGTGCGCTGGCGCACTTCCTTGCCGCGCTCGAGGATGATCGGCTTGAAGCCCATCTGTGCCAGCAGGAGGCCTGCGAAGATGCCGCACGGGCCGAAGCCGACCACGATCGGACGCTGCTCGAGATCGGCTGGGGCCTGGCCGACGAACTTGTAGGTCACGTCCGGAGCCGGGCCGATGTTGCGGTCGTCGGCGAACTTCTGCAGCAGTTCGGCTTCGTTGCTGGCTTCAAGGTCGATGGTGTAGATGAACAGCAGTTCGCTGTTCTTCTTGCGCGCATCGTAGCTGCGCTTGAACAGGTTGAAGCCGAGCAGTTGCTCGTCGCGGATGCCCAGGCGCTGGACGATGGCTTCGCGCAGGGCTTCGTCGGGATGGTCCAGGGGCAGCTTCAGTTCGGTGATTCGTAGCATGGCAGGGTCCAGTGTCCCGGCCATGGGCGGCCGGCGGCTTTACTCAAACCGCCAAGTATAAGCTGTTAGCCGCCCTGACTGGCAGGATAAAACGACCCGGTGATCAGTTGTCGCGCGCGCCGCCGTAGTAGGCGCAGCCTTGCAGGGTCTGGCCGTCGATGCGCAGTTCGGCGCGCAGGTGGCGCACCGCGCCGCTGCCGGGCTCGACGCAGCGCTGCGGGGCGACCCACAGTTCGACGCGCTGGCCGTTGGCTTCGCTGGACAGGCTCAGGCCGCCGCCGGGCATCTGTTCCTCGAGGAAGGGCAGTGGCAGCGGCTCCTTGTCGGCGCGGTTGATCACCATGCCCTTGCCGCTGGCCTTGATGTCCCAGTCTGGTTGGTGGCCGCCGGCACGCAGGGTCAGTTGCTTGAAATTGGGGTCCTCGCAGGCGTTGGCAGAGGCTTCGACGCGGTACAGCCGGGTCACGTCGAGCTGACCGTCAGTGCCGGCCTCGCGGCTGCCGGCCAGGCGCCCACGGATATCGGCGAACAGCGTGGTCTTCGGACCACTGGCCAGGTTGGCGGCTTCCTGCAGGATGCCGGTGCCGGCGGCATCCTTGACCACGAAGCGGCGCGCTTCGCTGCACGGCTTGAACAGCAACTGGCCATTGGCTGCACTGAGCTCGCCCTGCATGCGGGTGGTGCCGACGTTCGGGTCGCTCGGTTGCTCGGCGAGCATCTGGCAGCCGGCGAACAGGGGCAGCAGGGCGGCGAGCAACAGGGGAGGGGTGAGGCGCATCGATGGACTCCGGGGTCGCGGCGGGTTGAAGTGGGCCACGTTACCCAGCGGGGGGCGGCTTCACAAGGGCCAGCACTTTCACCCACCCTGCACCGCCATGAAAAAAGGGCCCGCAGGCCCTTTGATCAGTCAACCACCCAGGTACGCGTCGCGCACCTTCGGATCGGTCAGCAACGCCTCCCCGGTCCCTTGCATCACCACCTTGCCGTTCTCCAGCACGTAGGCACGGTCGGCGATCTTCAGTGCCTGGTTGGCGTTCTGCTCCACCAGGAACACCGTCACGCCGTCGCGGCGCAACTGCTCGATGATGTCGAAGATCTGCTGGATGATGATCGGTGCCAGGCCCAGCGATGGCTCGTCGAGCAGCAGCAGCTTGGGTTTGCTCATCAGCGCCCGGCCGATGGCGAGCATCTGCTGTTCGCCGCCGGACATGGTGCCGCCGCGCTGGGTGAAGCGCTCTTTCAGGCGCGGGAACAGGTGCAGGACCTTGTCCATCTGTTCCTGGTAATCGCCCTTGTCGGTGAAGAAGCCACCCATGGCCAGGTTTTCCTCGACGGTCAGGCGGGCGAACACACGGCGGCCTTCCGGCACCACCGCGATGCTCTTGCGCATGATGTGCGAGGACGGCTGGCCGACCAGTTCCTCACCCAGGTACTTGATGCTGCCGCTGTGGGCCTGTGGCGAGCCGCACAGGGTCATCAGCAGGGTCGACTTGCCGGCGCCGTTGGCGCCGATCAGCGTGACGATCTCGCCCTGGTTGATCTCGACGTTGACGCTGTGCAGCGCCTGGATCTTGCCGTAGAAAGTGGAAACGTTCTCGAACTTCAGCATTTACGCTTCCCCCAGGTAGGCCTTGATCACATCGGGATTGCCGCGAATCTCTTCCGGCGTGCCATCGGCCAGCGGCGTGCCCTGGTTGATCACCACGATGTGGTCGGAAATGCTCATCACCAGCTTCATGTCGTGCTCGATCAGCAGCACGGTCACGTTGTGGGATTCGCGCAGGTAGCCGATGAGGGCCTTGAGGTCCTCGGTCTCCTTGGGGTTCAGGCCTGCTGCCGGTTCGTCGAGCATGATGATCCGGGGCTGGGTCATCATGCAGCGGGCGATCTCCAGGCGACGCTGCTGACCATAGGCCAGGGTGCCGGCGGTACGGTTGGCGAATTCGGTCAGGTTGACCTTCTCCAGCCAGTACTGCGCGCGCTCCATGGCTTCCTTCTCGCTGCGGCGGAATGCCGGGGTCTTGAACAGGCCGGCGAAGAAGTTGGTGTTCAGGTGACGATGCTGGGCAATCAGCAGGTTTTCCAGCGCGGTCATCTCCTTGAACAGGCGCACGTTCTGGAAGGTCCGCACCACGCCCTTGCGGGCGATCTGGTGGCCGGCCAGGCCCTGGATCGGCTGGCCGTCGAGCAGGATGGTGCCGCCGCTGGGCTTGTAGAAGCCGGTCAGGCAGTTGAACACCGTGGTCTTGCCGGCGCCGTTCGGGCCGATCAGTGCCACCACCTGTTTTTCCTTGACGGTCAGGCCGACGCCGTTGACCGCCAACAAGCCGCCGAAGCGCATGCTCAGGCCGCTGACTTGCAGAATTTCGCGGCTCATCGACGCAGCTCCATGTGTGGACGTTGCATGGGCAGCAGGCCCTGCGGACGCCAGATCATCATCAACACCATCAGCGCACCGAACATCAGCATCCGGTACTCGCTGAACTCACGCATCAGCTCGGGCAGCAGGATCATCACGATGGCCGCGAGAATCACACCCAACTGAGAGCCCATGCCGCCAAGCACGACGATGGCGAGGATGATCGCCGACTCGATGAAGGTGAACGACTCCGGCGTCACCAGGCCCTGGCGCGCGGCGAAGAAGCTGCCGGCGAAACCGGCGAAGCAGGCGCCCAGGGTGAAGGCCGAGAGCTTGATCACGGTGGGGTTCAGGCCCAGCGCCCGGCAGGCGATCTCGTCTTCGCGCAGCGCTTCCCAGGCACGCCCGATGGGCATGCGCAGCAGGCGGTTGATCACGAACAGCGCCAGCAACGCCAGCAGCAGTGCGACCAGGTAGAGGAAGATGACCTTGTTGATCGAGTTGTATTCCAGCCCGAAGAACTCGTGGAAGGTCTGCATGCCCTCGGCCGCGCGGCGTTCGAAGGTGAGCCCGAAGAACTCCGGCTTGGGGATGTTGCTGATGCCGTTGGGGCCGCCGGTCCAGTCGGTGAGGTTACGCAGGAACAGGCGAATGATCTCGCCGAAGCCCAGCGTGACGATCGCCAGGTAGTCGCCGCGCAGGCGCAGCACCGGGAAGCCGAGCAGGAAGCCGAAGGTGGCGGCCATCAGGCCGGCGATCGGCAGGCAGACCCAGAAGCTCCAGCCCAGGTAGTGCGAGAGCATGGCGTAGCTGTAGGCGCCGACGGCGTAGAAGCCGACGTAACCCAGGTCGAGCAGCCCGGCCAGACCGACCACGATGTTCAGGCCAAGGCCCAGCAGCACGTAGATCAGGATCAGGGTGGCGATGTCGACCGCGCCGCGCGAGCCGAAGAACGGCCACACCAGGGCTGCCGCGATCAGGCCGAGAATGACCCAGCGCTGGGTCCTGGGCAGGGTCAGGAAGTTGCTCACCGACGCCGGGATCAGCTTGCGCTCGCCGCGCGCGCCCATCACCGCACTCCACTGCCGGTCGAACAGCACGCGCAGGAACATCAGTACCGAGCACACGGCGATGATGCCGATGGTGAAGCTGCCCTGGCTGTGCACGATCAGGCTGATGCCGTCGATGCTCAGTTTCAGGCCCAGCACCGGGAAGGCGACGGCCCAGACCAGCAAGGCGCTGAAGAACGCCTGTTTGAGATTTCTGTTCATACTTTTTCAACCTCCGGACGGCCCAGGATGCCGGTCGGCCGGAACAGCAAGACGAGAACCAGCAAGCCGAACGCCACCACATCCTTGTACTGGTCGCCGAAGATGTCGGCGCCGAAGGCTTCGGCCACACCCAGCACCAGGCCGCCGAGCATGGCGCCCGGAATGCTGCCGATGCCGCCCAGTACCGCTGCGGTGAAGGCCTTCAGGCCCACCAGGAAGCCGGCGTTGGGGTTGATCACCCCGTACTGCATGCTCAGCAGCACGGCCGCCACTGCCGCCAGGGCAGCGCCGATGACGAAGGTCAGGGCAATGATGTTGTTGGTGTTGATGCCCAGCAGGTTGGCCATCTTGATGTCCTCGGCGCAGGCGCGGCAGGCGCGGCCCAGGCGGGAACGGGAGATGAACAGGGTCAGGCAGGTCATGGCCACCAGGGTGACGACGAACACCAGCACCTGCATGTAGGACACCAGCACTTCCTCCGCACCGCCCGGGCCGAACGAGAAGGCGCCCGGAATCAGGTTGGGGATGGATTTGTCCTTGGAGTCCTGCGACAGGAGCACGGTGTTCTGCAGGAAGATCGACATGCCGATGGCGGAAATCAGCGGGATCAGGCGGTTGCTGTTGCGCAGCGGCCGGTAGGCGACCCGTTCGATGCTGTAGCCATAGGCACTGGTGACGCAGATGGTGGCGACGAAGGCCACGGTCATCAGGATCGGCAGCGAGTGGATACCCATCATGGCCAGGCCCGCGAGGGCGATGAAGGCCACGTAGGAACCGATCATGTACACCTCGCCGTGGGCGAAGTTGATCATCCCGATGATGCCGTACACCATCGTGTAACCGATGGCGATCAAGGCATAGGTGCTGCCGATGGTCAATCCATTAACCAGTTGTTGGAAGAAATGGTAGATCTCAGGCATTACAGCGCTCCTAAAAACCTGATTTGCATTTCGCTGGCGGGCGATGGGCCCGGCCCGTTTCGTGGTCTTCGCCAAGTCAGTGGGCACAGCCAGGAAACCGCGGGTGACGGTTTTAAGATTTTCAGGTGAACCGGCTCCCGGATCGCGGGAATCAGGTCCATGAACCTCGTAAAACAAAGCCCACTGCTCGCACAGTGGGCTTCTCGGTCAGCTATTAGTCACGCAGTTACTGAGGGGAGACTTCGGTCTTCGGCTTGCCGAAGTGCCATTCGTAGACCACGAACTTGAAGTCTTTCAGGTCGCCTTTCTCGTCGTAGGACAGGGTGCCGGTCGGGGTCTTGAACGAGCCGGCGTGGATGGCAGCTGCCACCTTGTCGGTGTCTTCGGACTTGGCAGCCTTGATACCTTCGGCGATCAGCTCGACGGCGGAGTAGGCAGGGAAGACGAACGGACCGCTTGGATCCTTGCCGTCGGCCTTGATGGCGTCGACGATGGCCTTGTTCTCGGGATCGGCGTCGAAGGATTTCGGCAGGGTGACCAGCAGGCCTTCCGAGGCGCCTTGGGCGATCTGCGAGATGGAGTCGTTGCCGACACCTTCCGGACCCATGAACTTGGCTTTCAGGCCCTTCTCCTGCGCCTGGCGCAGGATCAGGCCCAGCTCTGGGTGGTAGCCGCCGTAGTAGACGAAGTCGACGTTGTTCTGCTTGAGCTTCTGGATGATCGAGGAGAAGTCCTTGTCACCGGCGTTCAGGCCTTCGAAGACGGCGACCTTGGTGCCTTTCTTCTCCAGGGTCTGCTTGACCGCGGTGGCGATGCCTTCACCGTACTGCTGCTTGTCGTGCAGCACCGCAACGACCTTCGGCTTGACATGGTCGGCGATGTAGTTGCCGGCGGCCGGGCCCTGGGCGCTGTCCAGGCCGATGGTACGGAAGATCAGCTTGTAGCCACGGGCGGTGATTTCCGGGGAGGTGGCGGCAGGGGTGATCATGATCACGCCTTCGTCTTCGTAGATGTCGGACGCAGGCTGGGTGGAGCTGGAGCACAGGTGGCCGATGACGTACTTGACGCCGTCGTTGACCACTTTGTTGGCGACCGCAACGGCTTGTTTAGGGTCGCACGCGTCGTCATATTCCTTGGCCTCGAGCATCTTGCCGTCGACGCCGCCCTTGGCGTTGATGTCTTTGATGGCCTGTTTGGCGCCGATGAACTGCATGTCGCCGTACTGGGTTACCGGACCGGTCTTGGGACCGGCAATGCCGATCTTGATGGTGTCGGCGGCAAACGAATGGCTGGCTACCCCGGCCAGGACCATTGCGGCGAACAGCTTGGAAATCTTGATCATAGTGCTCCACTCATTCTGTTGTAATTCTTATAGTCCTGGCGGCCAGGGCTACAGACCGGGCGGGATTTGCGGCACGCTCGTGCCATGTCGCAAGCCCACCTTCCCCCGGAACATGTCCCGGAACTGTACCGGTACAGTGTAGAGCGCTCTCCGAGCGCTTGAAAAGCGGGCGAAAAGTCCCTGTTTCCCGGGGTGTCGCATGATCGACATAAAGATACAAAAAAGCGCCATCATCTTGCCTGTATCTCGGACCCGACCCCGCATAATCCGGGTCCATCGACCAAATTACGTATTTGAAACCGGGTTTTTCTGCAAAAATGCCGACCCTTTTTCAAAGGCCATTCTGTCGGCAGGAAAACCCATGACTGATCACACAAGCACCCTCTATGCCAAATTGCTCGGCGAAACCGCGATTATCGAGTGGAAAGCCTTGGAGCGTTTCTGGGCCAAGGGTGACCTGATTTGGGTCGACCCCAGTCTGGACCTGATCGCGGTTGCCGAGGCAATGGCCGAGAATCGCAGCGATATCTTCACCAAGTGGCGCAATGATGGCACTGTCGGGCCGCTCAGCGCAGCGCAGGCGCTAGAGCTGCAAGGCAGCGACCCGCAGATCTGGGCGGTGGTGGTTTCGCCGTTCATCGTGATCCAGGTTAAGAAAGCGGAATAACCACGGGCGTTTTTAGTGCGTAAAAGTGCTTGATTGCACCTCATTGGTGCGTGTTGACGCTGACGTAAGGTGGAAGTAAGTAACAAGTCGCCGCGGCGTTCGCCACTGCGGTAACAATTTACGGGATGCGTAATGCCCCTTGCAGGAGCGGGCTTGCCCGCGAATGCGTCGGTGAAGTCACTATTCGCTTTCTCGGGTGAACCCGCTCCTGCGGGGGGGCATGTGCCAGCCCTCAGTAATCGACCCGCCCGGTGTGGCTGTTCAGCGAGATCACGCGCGTCTTGCCGATCCGATGCCTGAAGATCTCGCGCAGGTATTTCACCGCCTTCTTCACGCATTCGCGCGACAAGCGGATGTCGTTGATCGAGACGAAGCGGCTCTTGTCGTTGATCAGCTCGCGATACTTCTTCTCGTACATCGGCTTGATCGCATACCAGTTGGTATCGAGGATCTTCGCCGGGTTCTCGAATTCGTTGAGCAGGTCGTCGATGTGGGCTTCGTCGAAGTGTTCGCTGGTGATGAACTCGAGGATGGCGTTGTCCAGGGTATCGTCGAAGCGGTAGGGCGTACGGGCGAAGCAGCGCTTGATGAACGCCACGATCAGGGTCAGGAAGTCGTCCGACAGGCACGGGCTCTTGGCGATCAGGGTGGTCAGCGACAGGTTGGCCGAGGCGCCGATCACCAGCGCGTAGCGCTTGAGCGTGGTGTTGGGGAACAGGCTGTTGAGGTGAGTCTTCAGCCGGTTCAGGTCCATGTACGACAACTTGTAGTCCTTGGGCAGCGACACGATCGACACCACCGAGGAGCAGTTCTTGAAGAAATGCAGGTCGTGCAGCGCCGCGGCATCGAAGCCCGAGGCCTGGTACTGCTCGAGCGCGGCGCGGTAGCGGCGTGACTCGATCGGCAGCAGGCTGATGCCCTCGATGGCCTGGGTCTGCTTGTTGAAGTGCGGCAGGTCGATGGAACGGAAGAACAGGTCGTCGATGTCCAGCCGCGGCGCCTCGCGCTCGAACACCTTGAACTTGTCCGACCCCTGCGCCGGGGCTTCCGGCACCACCGATTCGGCATAGGCCACCGCCACCGGGCCTGCCAGGCTCATGAACAGGTCGTTGGCATCCAGGCGGATGGTTTCGCCGATGTCGATGCCGGCGCGGCGGAAGTAGTTCTGGTCGTAGTCGGTGGTCACCGCCTGGGCGGTGAGGATGTTGAAGATCTGCTGGGAGATGTACTGGTTGGCGTGCTTCTCCATGGCGTTGACGTCGATGTTGTGGATGGTGCCGTCGTCGCTTTCCTCGGCGTAGCGCATGATGTCGTTGGAGATCAGCATCATTGCGTTCCATGGGCGGATGCGGCCCATGACGCTGGCCTCGCTGCTGTCTTCATTATCGAAGTTGTACGAGAAGTCCCATTCTTCGGACAGGTACTTGCACAGCAGGCGTCCGGCATTGATGTGCAGGGCCTCGGACATTTCACTGCGGTGGTCGGAGGCATTGGGCAGTACGCAGATGCCACTGGTGAAGATCGGCTCGAAGACAAACGAATGCCCGCTCTTGCCGTCGTTTTCGTCGGCAGCCTTGGTGTCGAAGGTCTTGTTCATGTACGAGTACTGCTGGGCCAGGCCGAATTCCGAGGCCATGCCCGAACCCGTTCCGCCGCCGGCGCTGAAGATGTAGAAATACAGGCGCGACTGGTTGGCCTTGATGCCGCAGGAGTCGATCAGGTACGAGTGGATCAGCTTCCAGTCGGCGCTGGAGAAGCGCTGGGTATCCTTGTTGAGGATGATCTTGGCCAGGTACTGGCCGAGGATCGGCGCGTTGCCGGCGCCACCGGCGTGTACCTCGGACAGGTCCATGATCTTCATCTTGCTGTAGTCGCGCAGGAACTCGCCGCGCTCGCCCTTGCGCGAAAAGCGGATGCGTCCGGCGATGTCCTTGTCCAGGTCGCCGAGCATCACCAGCGGTTCGACCAGGAACACCGGCTTGGCCCCTTTATTCTGTACCAGGCGCAGGTTCTGTCGGATCCAGCGGGCGGGGCTGTAGCCGCCTTCGCCTCTGTTGCGGTCTTCGTTGTTGAACTCGTTGAGGAAGAAGGTGCGCGCGTTGTACACCAGCTCCGCCACGTCCAGGGCGATGTTCGAGCCGCAGCGCCCCAGGCCGATCAGGCACACCGAAGGGAATTGCTGGTCCAGGCGCAACTGGCTTTCGTCTTCGACATGCAGGCCCTGAGGAAATACCAGGTCACGCAGGCCGTCGAGGTTCTCGAGGATGCGCTGGATGTCGGTCTCGGTGAAGTACAGATACTGCGCGGCAACGCTGCGGGCGGGTTGACTGCCACCAAGGATCGGTGCGCTGCTGCTGGTCGAGGGCTCGGGCACTGCATTGGCAGAAGTATTATTGGAAGTCATAGTGCGCCATTTGCCTGGAGTGATGGACGGTTGGGGTGGATGTCATCTGGCCATTACTTAAATCGGGCGACTGTAGCAGCGCGCGTTTTACCCGGGCGATAGGGGATTACCCTATGACGGGTAGGGTTTTTCGCGGCTGATCCGCAGCGCCTCGCGCCTGTTCAATCTTTGCCTGGAGTCGTTCATGAGTACTGCATTGCCTTCGCTGGGGTTCGCCGGGATCGGCTTGATGGGCTTGCCGATGTGTCGTCGCCTGCTCGCCGCCGGCTACCCGCTGACCGTGTGGAACCGCAACCCGAGCAAGTGCGCCGAACTGGTCGCTGCCGGGGCCCGTATGGCCGACAGCCCGGCCGCGTTGAGCCGTGACAGCGACATGGTGCTGCTGTGCCTGGCCGATACCGCTGTGGTGCGCGAGGTGGTGTTCGGCAGGCAGGGTATCGCCCAGGGCGGGCGCAAGGGGCAGTTGCTGGTGGATTTTTCCAGCCTGGAACCGACCGCCACCCGCGAGATGGCCGCCGAGCTGGCGGCGTTGTGCGGCATGGCCTGGCTGGATGCCCCGGTGTCCGGTGGCACACCCGGCGCCGAGGCCGGGACGCTGGCGATCATGGTTGGTGGCGAGGCCGCTGACCTGGCCCGGGCGCGCCCGGTACTGCTGAGCCTGGGCCAGCGCGTGACGCACATGGGTGGCGTCGGCGCCGGGCAGGTGACCAAGGCCTGCAACCAGATGATCGTCGCCTGCAACGCATTGGTGATTGCCGAAGTGGTGGCCCTGGCCGAGCGCTCAGGGGTGCAGGCCAGCCTCATCGCCGAGGCGCTGGCCGGCGGTTTCGCCGATTCCCGCCCGCTGCAGATCCTCGCGCCGCAGATGGCAGAGAGCCGCTACACACCGGTCAAATGGCACGTGCGCACCCTGCTGAAGGACCTCGACACCGCGGTGAAATTCTCTCGCGAACAGGGTTCGGCCACGCCGGTCAGTGGCCTCGCCGCACAACTGATGCGCCTGCACGGCAGCCAGGGCCACCTGCAAAGCGATCCGGCGACCCTGGTAGAGCTGTTTCGCAGCCGGGATTGAATGAGCTGTCCAGGTTGTCGAGGCGTTCGAGCACGGCGCGCAGATCGGTCACAGGCACCGGCCGGCTGAGCAGATAGCCTTGCAGGAAGTCGCAACCCTGGGCGGCCAGGAAGGCATGCTGCTCGGCCGTTTCCACGCCCTCGGTGACGACCTGCAGGTGCAGGGTGTGCGCCATGATGATGATCGCCTGGACGATCTCGCGATCCTGCTGGCTGCCCGGCACATCCTGGATGAACGATCGGTCGATCTTCAGCACGTCCAGCGGCAGGCGCTTGAGGTAGGCCAGTGACGAATAGCCGGTGCCGAAGTCGTCGATCGACAGCGCCACACCCTGGGCGCGGATGCGCTTGAGCAGGTTGATGGTGCGGTGGATATCGCCCATCAGGGCGTTTTCCGTGACTTCCAGCTCCAGTTGCCGTGCGGCCAGGCCAGCCTGGAACAAGGCCATCTCCACCTCACTGGCCAGCTCTTCCCGGCCAAGCGTCACGGCCGAGCAGTTGACCGTGACTTTCAGGTGCCCGTAGCCGTAGCGGTTGAGCTCGGCCAGGTCCTTGCAGGCACGCCGAAGCACCCACAGGTCCAGCTCGGCGATCAGTCCGTTGGCCTCGGCAATGCCGATGAAACGGTCCGGGCCCAGCAGCCCGTGCTGCGGATGCTGCCAGCGCACCAGCGCCTCGAGCTTGGCGACGCGGGCAGCGTGCAGGTCGAAGATCGGCTGGTAGTGCACGCACAAGCCATGCTCTTCATGCAATGCGACGCGCAGTTCTTCCTCGAGCTGCAGCTCGAGGGTGGCACGGGTCTTGAGGCTGCTGTTGAAGAAGTTCAGGTTGTTGCGTCCGCAGCCCTTGGACTGGTAAAGCGCCAGGTCGGCGTTCTTCAGCAGTTCCTCGGCCGTCTGGCCATCGTCGGGGAAGATGCTGATACCGATGCTGGTGGTCATGACCATGCGCCGTCCGCCCAGATCGATCGGTTCTTTCATCCGTTGCATGATGCGTTGCGCAAGGTGCCGGGCCTCGTCACGGTTGTGCAGGCCGGTGACGATGCAGAACTCGTCGCCGCCGAAGCGTGCCACCACGTCCTGGGCACGGGTGGCGCCCTTGATGTGGGTCGCGATCACCTTGAGCAGGTCGTCGCCGGCAGCATGCCCGAGGCTGTCGTTGATGCGCTTGAAGTGGTCGATGTCGAGGAACATCACCGCCAGCATGCCATTGTTCGCGGTCTGTTCGGCCAGGCGCTCGGCGAACACCTGGTTGAAGCCGCGGCGATTGACCAGGTTGGTCAGGGCATCGTAATGCGCGGCCTGCTGCAGCGACACCCGGGCCTGGTCGAGCTGGCTGAGCAGCACGTTGACCCGACGCAGGTCGTGTTCCTTGCTCTGCAGTTTCTTGTCGGCCAGTGCGGCGCTGATGCTGCTGCCGCTGATCAGCAAGGTGATGAAGGCGATGGTCAGGCCCAGTTGCAGGCTGTTGTTGTCCGAGGGCAGTTCCAGCGGCAGGTCCTGGGGGATCACCAGGGACAGGGCGGCCATGCCGGTGAAGTGGGTGAGGACGATGCCGGCCGCCATCATCAGGCTGGCGCCGTATTTCATGATCAGGTGCAGGGTTCCGCTGCCGCTGCGGAAATAGCGGGTCATCAGCAAGGCCACCAGGCTGGTGACGATGGCGATGCACAGTGAGGCGAGCAGCAATGGCGTCTGGTAGTACTGCAGCGCGCTGGTCTCCAGGGCTG
Source organism: Pseudomonas sp. FA117 (assembly GCF_057370475.1). Lineage (NCBI taxonomy): Bacteria > Pseudomonadati > Pseudomonadota > Gammaproteobacteria > Pseudomonadales > Pseudomonadaceae > Pseudomonas > Pseudomonas sp. FA117. Next base: position 4,429,348 of record NZ_CM170675.1, on the reverse strand, counting down.
CCATGCCGGTGTAGTGCATCACGGTGATGCCGATACCTATGGCCAGCGCGGCCTGCAGGTAGTGACGCAGTTGCATGGGGGAGCGGTCCAGGCTGTTCATCGCCAGCCATGCGGCCACCAGCGCGACCAGCAGCGAGACGGCAGTCAGCGGCATGTCGTAGTGCACCTGCAACGGTGCCTGGAAGGCCAGCAGGCTGATGAAGTGCATGGCCCAGATACCGCTGGCCAGGCAGCAGGCACCGAGGATTTTCCATTGACGCCGGGCTCTGCGTTCTTCGCTGTGGCTCTGTCGCTCGGCCATGTCCAGCGTCGCGAAACACGCAGCGCAGGCTACCAGGTAGGCGAGCATGACCAGGAAAGGGTTGTGACGACAGTCGAGAATGATTTGTCCGTTCGCCGGCAGCTCGGCAAACAATTGCAGTCCCAGCCACTCCATTGCCTGTCTCTTCCTCGAGTTTGCACTCGTCCCCTAACAACGTGGTGGAGACCGTTGAAACTCGAGTATAGGAAAGGGGAGCTAGACCATCCTGATTAATGGCAATTTGATTTCTACCATTTGGGCATCAGGTCGATAGCGGAAGGTTATAAGAACAGGTGAGGCGCTGTGCGCTTTGCGGGCGAGCCCACGAAGCGCGCAGCGCCATTCTGTCAGCCCGCCACCAACACGCGAATCGCTTCCAGGCGCAGGGCTGCCTTCTCGAGCATCGCCAGACCCTGTTCACGCTGCTTGCGCAAGGCATCGATCTCGCTGTCACGCACGCTCGGATTGACCGCCTTGAGCGCGGTCAGGCGTGCCAGCTCTTCGTCGGCCTCGGCGGCCAGACGGCGCTGGGCCTCGGCCACGCGCTCATCATGCACGGGCAGGACCTTGGCCTCGCCGGCGGCAAAGCGCTTGGCCAACACATCGCGCTGGGCCTGGATGAACTTGTTGGCGCTGGCCTTGGGCACGCTCTCGAGCTGGTCGTTGAGCGTTTCGAAGGCGACCCGCGCCGCCAGGTCGTTACCGTTGGCGTCGAGCAGGCAGCGCAGCGCGGCCGATGGCAGGTAGCGGCCCAGTTGAAGGCTGCGCGGCGCCACGACTTCACTGACATACAGCAGTTCGAGCAGCACGGTGCCCGGCTTGAGGGCCTTGTTCTTGATCAGCGCCACCGCGGTGTTGCCCATCGACCCGGACAACACCAGGTCCATGCCGCCCTGCACCATCGGGTGCTCCCAGGTCAGGAACTGCATGTCCTCGCGCGACAGGGCCTGGCCACGGTCGTAGGTGATGGTCACGCCTTCGTCGTCGCCCAGCGGGAAGCTGGCGTCGAGCATCTTCTCGCTGGGCTTGAGCACCAGCGCATTCTCCGAATGGTCCTCGCTGTCGATGCCGAAGGCGTCGAACAGGGTTTCCATATAGATAGGCAGGGCGAACTGGTCGTCCTGCTCGAGGATCGCCTCGACCAGCGCCTCACCTTCGCCGGCTCCCCCGGAGTTGAGTTCCAGCAGGCGGTCGCGGCCGGTATGCAGCTCGGCTTCCAGGCGCTGGCGCTCGTTGCGTGCTTCGTCGACCAGGGCGTCCCAGGCCTTGCTGTCGCCACCGGCCAGTTGCGCCAGCAGGCGCGGGCCGAACTGATGCTGCAGGGCGTTGCCGGTCGGGCAGGTGTTGAGGAAGGCGTTCAGGCCCTCGTGGTACCACTGGAACAGGCGCGCCTGCGGGCTGTCCTGCAGGAACGGGATGTGCAGCTGGATGGTGTGCTTCTGGCCGATCCGGTCGAGACGGCCGATGCGCTGCTCGAGCAGGTCCGGGTGCGCCGGCAGGTCGAACATCACCAGGTGATGGGCGAACTGGAAGTTGCGGCCTTCACTGCCGATTTCCGAGCAGATCAGCACCTGGGCGCCGAACTCTTCGTCGGCGAAGTAGGCGGCGGCGCGGTCACGCTCGAGGATGTTCATGCCTTCGTGGAACACCGTGGCTGGGATGCCGGAGCGCACGCGCAGGGCGTCTTCCAGGTCCATGGCGGTCTCGGCGTGGGCGCAGATCACCAGGACCTTGGTGCGCTTGAGCATCTTCAGGGTATCGATCAGCCAGTCGACACGTGGGTCGAAGCGCCACCAACGTTGTTCGTCGGCGGTTTCGCCCTGGGCCTGGAAGGCGACTTCCGGGTACAGCTCGGCGCGTTCGCCGGCCGGCAGCTCGCTGTACTGCTCGGGATTGGCGAGCGGGTAGGGGTGCAGCTGGCGCTCGGGGAAGCCCTGGATCGCCGCGCGGGTGTTGCGGAACAGGACGCGGCCGGTGCCGTGGCGATCGAGCAGTTCGCGGATCAGACGGGCGCTGGCCTGGCTGTCGCCATCGCTGACTGCAGCCAGCAGCGCCTCGCCCTCTGCGCCGAGGAAGTTGTGGATGGTGCTGTGCGCCTTGGGCGACAGACGGCCCTCGTCGAGCAGTTCCTGGACGGCTTCGGCCACTGGGCGATAGTGCTCGCTCTCGGCACGGAAGGCGGCCAGGTCGTGGAAGCGGTTGGGGTCGAGCAGGCGCAGGCGGGCGAAGTGGCTGTCCTGGCCGAGTTGCTCGGGGGTGGCGGTGAGCAGCAGCACGCCGGGGATGACCTGGGCCAGTTGCTCGACCAGCGAATACTCGCTGCTGGCCTGTTCTTCATGCCACACCAGGTGGTGGGCTTCGTCGACCACCATCAGGTCCCAGCCGGCGGCGAACAGCGCGTCCTGGGCCTTTTCGTCCTCGACCAGCCACTCCAGCGCCACCAGCGCCAGCTGGGCGTCTTCGAAGGGGTTGCTGGCATCGCTCTCGATGAAGCGCTCGGCGTCGAACAGCGCCACCTGCAGGTTGAAGCGCCGGCGCATTTCCACCAGCCACTGGTGCTGCAGGTTTTCCGGGACCAGGATCAGCACGCGGCTGGCGCGGCCGGTCAGCAGTTGGCGATGGATCACCAGGCCGGCTTCGATGGTCTTGCCCAGGCCCACTTCGTCGGCCAGCAGTACCCGCGGTGCGATGCGGTCGGCCACTTCACGGGCGATGTGCAGCTGGTGGGCGATCGGCTGGGCGCGGCAGCCGCCCAGGCCCCAGAGCGGGGAGAGCATCTGCTTGCTGTTGTGTTGCAGGGTGTTGTAGCGCAGGGAGAACCACGACAGCGGGTCGATCTGCCCGGCGAACAGGCGGTCGCTGGCCAGACGGAACTGGATGAAGTTCGACAGTTGCGTCTCGGGCAGGGTACAGGCCTGGTTCTGCCCGTCCAGGCCATGGTAGACCAGCAGGCCGTCGACATCCTCGACCTCGCGCACGGTCAGCTTCCAGCCATCGAAGTGGGTGATCTGGTCGCCCGGCGAGAAGCGCACGCGGGTCAGCGGCGCATTGCGTAGCGAGTACTGGCGGGTGTCGCCAGTGGCCGGATAGAGCACGGTCAGCAGGCGGCCATCCTGCGCCAGGATGGTTCCCAGGCCGAGCTCGGCTTCGCTGTCGCTGATCCAGCGTTGCCCCGGTTGATACTGCTGCGCCATACTGCCTGAACTCCCGCGATGAAAAAGCGCACTATCTTAACGGATAGGCCCGGCGGACCAAAGCGTTCAGCCAATTCATCGACGAATACCTTGTCAACGAGGGCCTCGCGCCAACATGCCTGTCACGCACCGCTGGTTGAACCTCTCCATGGCCGTGGGCAGCCTGGCGCTGCTCGCCGCCTGCGATCAGAAGAAGTTCGAGATCCTCGCGCCGATCCCGGTCGAGCAACTGGAAGTCCTCGGCGTGCAGACGCCGCTCAAGAGCGTGCATTTCCACGACCGCGAAGGCGAGGGCCTGCTGGTGCTCAGCCGGGTCGACGGCCAGGCCACCGATGCCGAGAGCGAGCAGGAAGTGGACAAGGTGGTGCTCAAGGCCACGCTCTATGGGCGTGCGAGCGACAGCGAAGGGTTCAAGCCGCGCTGGCAGATCGACCAGGAAACCACCTGCCCGGGCCTGGACCTGGATGTCGACTTCTACACCGACGTCAGTGACGTCACCGACCTGAACAAGGATGGCGTCGCCGAAGTGACCGTGGCCAGCCATGCCTTCTGCGGCGGTGGCATCGACCCCCACGACATCAGCATCGAGATGCGCGAAGGCCAGGCGATCTACAGCATCAGCGGCCAGTCGCAGATCAGCCCTGCGGGCGAGGAACCGATCGGTGGCGAACGCGAGGACAGCGCCTCGCTGAAGAACGCGCCGCAGGTGCTGCGTGAGCACATGGATGCGGTGTGGCAGCAGGTCTACAAGCGCCCCTGGAGCGAAACCAGCCAGCCGATGGATGACGACCCTGACGACGAAGGCGAGTGAGCGCGGTCTATACTTCATGCACGGCGCTGTGACAGACCGCACAAACCCTTGCGCATGCGCTCAAGGCGGTTGATGGCCGGCCGATACAGGGGCTACAGGAGAACCGACTCATGCTGCCGCCGATCATCCCGCTCAGTGCCGTGCCCGTGACTTCGCAACAAGACCCCGTCAAGCAGAGCCCCAATATTCCCCCGGTGGTTCCGGCGCAGCCTGCCTCCAGCGATGGCACCATCGACCTCAAGCAGCAACGCGATCCGCAGGATGAAGCCTATCGGCTGCGCGAGGAACAACGCCGTCAGCAGCAGCGTCGCCAGCAGCGCCGCCAGGACGAGCAGGAAGAACTCTACAGCGCCATGCCCGGCGACGAGCTCAACGCCGACAACACCGTGCCGGTGGCGCCGCTGGGCGAGCGCCCGCGCCAGGGCCTGCTGGTGGACATCGAAGTCTGAAGCGGGGCTGTTCAGCGCCGCCGCCAGGCTTCATCATGGACATATCCGCTGTCAGTCGAGCCCGCCCATGAGCCAGGACAACCTCATCGACTTTGGTGCCGAGCGCGCCAAACGTATCCACGACATCAAGGACAAGCGCCTGGACGAAATGCGCCAGGCCTTCGAGCAGGCCATGCCGTTGGCGGCCGGCAAGAAGAAAAAGGGCAAGAACAAGCCCAAGAAGCGCTGAACACTGATGCAGGTCAACCCTGCGCCCCCTCCTGTGCCCGGTCCCGGGCCACATTGACCCTGGTCAATTTCCCCTCCCGCCGCATTCGTTACCTTGTGCCCATCGGACAACGGCAACGAATCGGGAGGCCGACATGTTCTTCGACAACGTGGTGATCGCTGGCGTAGTGACGGTCGGGTTGATGTTGACGTTCTTTGCCGGTCTGGGACTTTTCATCTGGAAGGATGCGAACAAGCGCAAGCCGCGCTGATCTGTCCAGGTACACGAGCACGCAAGGCATTTAGGGCGACTTCGGTCGCCCATTTTTTTGTGCCTGAAAAAAGATTGTTAGCTAGCTAATTAAGTCGCTTCGCTTTATTCTCCCATTCGTTGTCTATCGTTCTACTCACCATTCCCGCAAGGTCCGCTTCGTGCCCATCACCTTCCAGGCCCTGTTCGCACCTACCAGCCTCGCCCTGAAGTTCGCCATCAAGACCTTGCTCGGTGGCGGGCTGGCGCTGTGGCTGGCCATGCGCTGGGGCCTGGAACAACCGGCCTGGGCGTTGATGACCGCGTTCATCGTCGCCCAGCCGCTGTCGGGCATGGTGGTGCAGAAGGGCCTGGCGCGGCTGGCCGGGACCCTGGTCGGCACCTTCATGTCGGTGGTGTTCATCGGCCTGTTCGCCCAGACGCCGTGGCTGTTCCTGCTCACGCTCGCCTTGTGGCTGGCCTTGTGCACCGCCGCGTCCACCCAGTTGCGCAGCGCCTGGGCCTATGCCTTCGTGCTGGCCGGCTACACCGCGGCAATCATCGCGCTGCCAGCCATCGACCATCCCTTGCAGGTGTTCGACCAGGCGGTGGCGCGCTGCACCGAGATCTGCCTGGGCATCGTCTGCGCCACGGCCACCAGTGCGCTGCTCTGGCCCATGCGGGTGGAACAGCAGCTCGGCGGCCAGGCGCGCCAGGCCTGGGAGAACGGCATGCAGACCGCCAGCGCCATGCTCGGCGGTGAAGACGAGGCGCGCAAGGGCTTGCTGGACATCCTCAGCCGCATCGTCGCCATCGACGCCCAGCGTGAACACGCCTGGTTCGAAGGCAGTCGCGGCCGTCAGCGGGCCCGGGCGATCCGCGGGCTGAGCCAGAGGTTGATGGTCCTGCTGCGCATCTCGCGTTCGGTGCGGCGCCAGTGGCGCCAGCTCGACGAACGGCAGGCGGCGCACCTGGCGCCTTGGCTTGAGGAAGTCCGCGCCCAGCTCGGCAACCCCGACCAGCCGAGCCTGCTGCTGTTGCGCCAGCGTATCTGGGATGCCGCCCACGACGAACAGATCAGCCCGGCCGAGCACTTCTGCCTGGCGCGCATGACCTTGCTGCTGGATTTCGCCATGGCGGCCACCCAGGCGCTGCTGGACGTGGAGCAGGGGCGCACGCCCAAGGATGTGTCCCAAGGGTTGGCGGTGCACCGCGACCTGCCGCTGGCGCTGCTGTTCGGCTCGCGCAGTGCCCTGGCATTCCTGGTCATGAGCAGTTTCTGGCTGGCCACCGCCTGGCCTTCGGCCCCGGGCGGCCTGGTGCTGACCTGCGTGGTCTGCAGCCTGTTCGCCAGCCGGGAAAACGGGGCGCAGATCGGCCTGAGCTTTCTGCGCGGCATCCTGCTGGCGATTCCGGCGGCATTTCTCGTCGGGCAGATCCTCCTGCCGGAGTGGAGCAGCTTCGCGTTGCTCTGCCTTGGCATGGGCGTGCCGCTGTTCTTCGGCGCGCTGGGCATGGCCCACCCGCGCACCGGGGCGACCGCCACCGCGTTCTGCCTGCATTTCATCGTGCTGGTCGCGCCGCTCAATGCCATGCACTTCGACGTGGCGAGCATGCTCAACAGTGCCCAGGCCATGCTGATCGGCGTGGGCGCCGCGGTGCTGGCGTTCCGCCTGGTGGTGCTGCGTCATCCGAAATGGCTGGGGCGGCGCCTGCGGGCAGCCACCCAGAGCGACCTGGTGCGCCTCACGCATCGTGACCTGCGTGGTGCCGACAGCTGGTTCGGCGGGCGCATGGCCGATCGCCTGATGCAACTGGCCCGGCACGCCAGCGAACTGCCCGAGGCTGAACGCAAACGCTGGGACGACGGCCTGCACGGCCTGGATATCGGCGATGAACTGGTACACCTGCGCATGTGCCTGGCCGTGGCGCAGGCGCCGCTGGCCGGCGCCGAGCGCCAGTACCTGCAGCAGCTCGAAGCCGTGCTGGCCAGCGGGCCGGCACCTGGGCGCGGGCAGCGTCTGGACGCGGCCAGTGAGCAGTTCCTCGAAGCCTTGCGCCGCCAGCCGTCGAGCGATCCGCTGCGCCTGGCCGTGGGCGCGGTGCTGCAGTTGCAGAAGAGTTGGGGCAAATGGTGCCGCTGGCAGGAGGAAGTCCATGGGCTTGCGTGAATGGGCGCTGGGCGGCGTGCTGCTCAGCCCGTTTCTGATCTACGTGCTGATGGCGCTGGTGCTGACCGGGCTGCTGCGCCTGGTGGTGCAGGGCACCCCGCTGGGGCGCTGGATCTGGCATGAAGCGTTGTTCGACGCGGCGCTGTTCGTCTGCGTGCTGTCGTTGGTGGTACATCTGTTGGGACCTTTGTAAGGAGTCAGTCCATGCGTGCAGCGGTACGTACCCTGGTCACCCTCTGTGTGGTGGCTGTTGCCGTGTTTGCCGGGTATCACCTCTGGCAGTACTACATGCTCACCCCCTGGACCCGCGATGCGCGGGTACGGGCCGACGTGGTGGTCATCGCCCCGGATGTGTCCGGCTGGGTGCGCGACTTGCGCGTGCATGACAACCAGCCGGTCAAGGCCGGCGATGTGTTGATGAACATCGACCGCGAGCGTTTCCAGGCTGCCTTCGACCAGGCCAGCGCCGTGGCCGAGACGCGCACCCAGCAGTTGCGCTTGCGTGAGCGCGAAGCCGCGCGGCGTACTGCGCTGGGCCCGGAAGCGATCAGCGCCGAGTTGCGCGAGAACGCGCAGATCAACGCAGCAGTCGCCCGCGGCGAGCTGCACGAGGCCCAGGCGCAACTGCAGGTGGCGAAGATCAACCTGGAACGCAGCGAGGTGCGCGCGCCGCGCGACGGGCATATCACCAACCTGCGGCTGGCCCAGGGCAACTACGTCACTACCGGGCAATCGGTGATGGCGCTGGTGGACGACTCGACGTTCTACATCCAGGCCTATTTCGAGGAAACCAAGTTGCCGCGCATTCGCGTCGGTGATCCGGTGAAGGTCTGGCTGATGGGGGCGGGGGAGGCGATGCACGGGCATGTCGAGAGCATCAGCCGGGGCATCACCGACCGTAACTCGACCCCCGACGGGCAGTTGCTGCCGGAGGTGGAGCCAACGTTCAACTGGGTGAGGCTGGCGCAGCGGATCCCGGTGCGGATCAGGCTGGACGAGGTACCGGCCGGGATCAACCTCAGTGCGGGGATGACCGCGAGCGTGCAGGTGCGTGAGGATCAGGTGCAGCGCTGAGCGACCCCGCGCTGCACCAGCGTCGCCTGATCAGGGCTGCTGCGCAGTCGCTGCCAGCACGATCTCGCGGATGCACACATATTGTGGCTGCTGGTATGCCCAGACGATCGCTGCGGCGACATCGTCGGCCTTGAGCACCACGCCGCCCATGTCGTTGGCTTTCCACGACTCGTAGTCGCGCTTGATGCCCTCGTCGGTGGTGTGGCCGAGCAGCTCGGTTTCCACCGCGCCCGGGGCGATGGTCACCACCCGCACGTTGTGCGGTGCCAGTTCCTCGCGCAGGTTTTCCGACAGGCCATGCACGGCGAACTTGGTGCCGACGTAGGCGACATGGTTGGGGAAGGTCTTGCGACCGGCCACCGAGCTGACGTTGATCAGGGTGCCGGTGCGCCGCGCGACCATGCCACTGGCCAGGGCATGCACGCCGTTGAGCAGGCCCTTGATGTTGATGTCGATCATCCGGTCCCATTGCTCCGGATCCTGCTCGTGCACCTGGCCCAGCAGCATCACCCCGGCGTTGTTCACCAACGCGTCGGCCGGGCCGTACAGGGCTTCGGCCTCGGCAACGGCAGCCACCAGGGCGGCGCGGTCGCGGATGTCTACCGCGCGGCACAGGCAGTTGGGCAGGGCCAGTGCTTCCAGACGCTCCAGGCGACGGGCGATCAGCAGCAGGGGGTGGCCTGCGGCCGAGAACTGTTGGGCAGTGGCTGCGCCGATACCGGAGCTGGCGCCGGTGATGATGATCAGGGGTTTGTTCATGAACGCCTCCAAGGCATAATCGTTTTCGATGGCCTGGATTGTAGAGCCCGATCCTTGCCTTGAAAAACGGCTTATTCCTCTGGCTGGCATCGGTTTCACCTATGGATATTCGACACCTCAAGGCGTTCATCGCCGTCTTCGAAGAGCGCAACATCACCTCGGCCGCCCAGCGCCTGTGCGTGGCACAGCCGACCCTGTCGGTCACCATTCGCCAACTCGAGGACGACCTGGGTGCGAGGCTGTTCCTGCGCCAGGCGCGGGGTGTGGATGTCAGCGAGCAGGCCCGGGCACTGTACCCCCAGGCCTGTCGCATGGTCGCCGAAGCTGAAGCGTTGCGCTCGCGCTTTCGCCAGGAGCAGGCGCATCGGCCGCTGGTTCTGGGCATCGAGGCGGATATCGCCCCGGCGCAGGTGGAGGCCTGTGTACGCATTGCCGCCCAGGCCGTGCCCGGCCTGCAGTTGAGCTTGCTCGACGGGTGCGAGGGGGACGCCCGCCTGGCCGATGAAGCCGAGCGCTGCGAAGACGAACTCTTCCTGGCGCTGTGGGAAGAGCCGTTCGTACGGGTCGCAGCCACGGGCAGCCCGGCCGAGGGGCGCTGGATCAGTTGCCCGCAACACCCGTCGCACCAGCGCCTGATGGGGCTGTACGGCGATGGTGAGCAGGTGGCGCAGGCCGGCTCCCTGCAACTGGCGCTGGCGCTGGTCGCCGCCGGGGTGGGTGCAGCCTGGTTGCCGCAGTCGCTGGTCGAGCGTCACCCGGGTGTCTACTGGCAGCCGGCACCCGGCCCGGCGCTGCGCCGTCGGATCGGCCTGTGCTACGCCGCCCAGGCCCTGGAAATACCGGCCCTGGCGAGCCTGCAGCAGGCCCTGAGCGGCAGCCGCCTCGGTTAGAGGAACATGCCGCCGGACACTTCCAGGCGCTGTCCGGTGATCCAGCCATTGCCCTCCTCGAGCAGCAATGCGATGGCGGCACCGATGTCGTCGGGCAGTCCGGCACGGCCCAGCGCCGTATTGGCGGCCACGAAGGCATTGACCTGCTGGTTGTCGCGCACCGTGCCGCCGCCGAAGTCGGTCTCGATCGCGCCCGGCGCCAGGATGTTCACCCGGATGCCACGCTCGCCCAATTCCTTGGCCTGGTAGCGGGTCAGCACTTCCATTGCGCCTTTCATCGCGGCATAGGTGGAGTACCCCGGCAGGGAGAAGCGCGCCAGGCCGCTGGAGATGTTGACGATCCGCCCGCCATCGGCCAGCAGGGGCAGCAGACGCTGGGTGAGGAAGAACGGGCCCTTGAGGTGGATGTTCAGCAACTGGTCGAACTGCGCCTCGGTGGTCTCGCTGAACAGGGCATGGATGCCGATGCCGGCGTTGTTCACCAGAAAATCGAAGTGCTGGCGGGCAAAGCGTTGTTCCAGGGTGTGCGCCAGGCGTTCGGCGAATCCGGCAAAGCTCTGGCTGTCGCCGACGTCCAGCTGCAGCATGGCGGCGCGTACGCCGGACCGCTCAAGGCGTTCGACCAGCGCCTGGGCTTCGTCGGCCTGGCTGCGGTAGGTGCCGATGACATCGATACCACGGGCAGCGAGATGTTCGGCAGCGTTGCGGCCCAGGCCGCGGCTGGCGCCGGTGAGCAGGGCGATCTTGCGGGTCATGGGTGTTTCCTCGTCGATGAAGATGGCGAGGTGAAGGTTATTGGTCGACAAGGGGCTGTTAAATCCACGGATTTTGGAAATACTGTTCGCCTTGTCCGAACGATCGAGGTGGCCTGATGAACAAGCTCGACTTGCTGCGCACCTTTGTCAGGGTCAGCGAACTGTCCAGTTTCACGTTGGCAGGAGAGAGCCTCGGCCTGCCGCGCTCGACCGTCTCGGAGCAGGTGCGGGCACTGGAAACCTTGCTCGGCACGCGCCTGCTCAACCGCACCACGCGTCGGGTCCAGGCGACCCAGGACGGTGTGCTGCTCTACGAGCGCAGCAAGGACCTGCTGTCGGGCATGGACGAGATCGAGAGCCTGTTTCGCAGCGATGACGCCGAACTGGCCGGGCGCCTGCGCATCGACATGCCGACCATGATGGCGCGCAAGGTGGTGCTGCCGGGCTTGCCGGGTTTCGTCCAGCGTTACCCGCGCCTGGAAGTGGAGCTCAGTTGCACCGACCAGCGTGTCGATCTGCTGCAGGGCGGCTTCGATTGTGTACTGCGGGTCGGCGAGCTGGGCGACCTGGACGTGGCGGCCCGACCGCTGGGGCGCATGGCCATGTGCAATTGTGCCAGCCCCGAGTACCTGGCCCGGCACGGTGTGCCGCGAAGCCTGGACGATCTGGCGAATCATCAACTGGTCCATTACGTGCCCAGGCTCGGTGCGCAAAGCGCGGGTTTCGAGTACGAAGTCGACGGGCAGCTGCGCTTCCAGGCCATGGGCGGTGTGCTCACCGTCAACAACGCCGTGGCCTATTCGGCAGCGGGGCTTGCAGGCTTGGGGCTGATTCAGGTGCCGGCGGCCGGTGTTGCCGACGACGTGCGCCGTGGCGATCTGGTGCGCGTGCTCGAGCCCTGGCAGGCACGGGCGATGCCGGTGTCGATGCTGTACCTGCGCCAGCGTCACGTGCCGCGGCGGGTGCAGGCGTTCATGGCGTGGATGGAAGCGCTGTTGGCCGACCAGCTCGATTCGGCGACATCGCGCCACGGCTGAAAGTCTTGGCGCAAGCGGTACGGCTCAAGGTAGTCTGTACACCTGACGATTCAGCGCGTTGCCCGTCAGAGGCAACCGTCCCCGCCTGGCGTGCGTTCCTTCCGATTCCATTCGAGGTAACGACATGGCCATTACATCCCAGGACATCTGCAGCGCCGCCGACCAGCTCAACGGCTTCGTCGGTTTTCACGCCAGGCGCGGCACGCATATCGTGCGTTTCTCCGAAGACGCCTTCGGCATGGACGTTGCCGACGACAGCATCACGCCCTGCAGCGAGTTCGTCTGGCGGCCCGAATCCGGCAGGCGCATGGCGCTGTGTCGTGAACGCCTGGCGTTGCTGTTGGCGCAACACGTCGACGACCGGCTTAACATCGGCCAGGCACTACGCCTGTACCTGACGCGGACCGACCTGCCGGAAATCGTTGCCGAGCGCAGTCTGCGGCGAGCGGACGGGGCCGTGGGGGTCAGTCGGGATAGGCAAGTTTGAGGGTGATGCCTTCGCTGCGGGCGAAGTTGACCTGGTTGCGCCCCTGGTGCTTGGCGCTGTAGAGCGCCTTGTCGGCGTCCTCCAGCCACTGCTCGGGCGTCTTGAGCTCCGGGTGATAGGCCGACAGGCCGATGCTCAGGCTGATACGCAGGTCCGGCAGCTGCGGGTTACGGTAGGCACTGACCTGCTCGCGCAGGCGTTCCATCGCCACACAGGCCCGGGCCTGGTCGGTGGCGGGCAGGATCAGGCAGAACTCGTCGCCGCCGTAGCGTCCGGCCAGGTCGTCTTCGCGCAGGACGTGCTTGAGTTCGTGGCTCAGTTGGCGCAGCACGCAGTCGCCCACCACATGACCGAAGGTGTCGTTGATGGCCTTGAAGTGATCGATATCGATCAGGGCAATCACGGCAGGTGCCTGCTGTTGCTGGCAGATCTGGAACCTGAGCAGCAGCAGGTCCTTCCAGGAGCCGTGGTTGAGCAGCCCGGTGAGGCTGTCGGTGCGGCTCAGGGCGCTCAGCCGGCGCTTGTGCTCGGCCAACTTGATCGCAAGCTGGTAGCAGACCCAGCCCAGCGCAAGGGGGTAGAGCGTCAGCATCGGCAAACAGGCATACACTTGCAGCGAGGTAGCCTGCAATTGCAGCCCGGGCCCGAACAGTGCCATGGCCAGCAGCGTCCCCGCCAGCTGTGCGCACAGGCCGCGCAGCACCAGGCGCTTGCCCCCGGCTGCAACGTTGTTCATGGTCATCATCGACAGGATGGTCACGCTCGGCAGCGGATTGAAGTGCATGGTCGCCGCCCAGAAACCGCCGCTCAGCGAGTCGAGCAGCAGGTTGCGCTGCTCGGCGTTGTAGGGGGCGGCCGAGCGGATCGCCCACTGGTAGGCGAGGTGCGGCCACACCAGGCCGTTGAACAGCATCAACAACCAGACCCAGGCGGGCGGCTGCAGGGGCGCGATGGCCGCCATCACACTGAACAGGCCGATGCCCATGCCGATGATGCGCGGCAGGTAGATACGCCTGGCGAAGGAAAGGCCCTTGCCGCTTCTGTTGTCGATCATGTCCGTCGTTCTTTTTCTTCAGGCGCCGTTTATCGCATAAGTTGCATGAATATTGTTGAACAATGATTCACGGCGGAAAAATGACCTTACAAGCCAATTCACGGTTGATGCGATCATTGTGAGGTAGCATGAAGTCCTTCTTCCTCCTCGGAGTGCTCCTGTTCATGGCCCCCATGGCTTCCCCCGCCGGCGAGCCGGCACCCTACAGGGACGGGCGTTTCCACAACCAGGCCGAGCTGCCCAGGGACGGCGTGCTCAAGAAGCTGCGCATCGGCCTCAAGTACCTGCTGCTGCGCAAGCCACCCGAAACCCGCCCGGCAACGGCGCCGAGCCTGCAGCCGATGACCCGCCAGCAGGTGCTCGATGCCCCCGACCACAGCCTCTGGCGCCTGGGGCACTCCACGGTACTGCTCAAGCTGCGGGGCCGCTTCTTCATCACCGACCCGGTCTTTGCCGAACGCGCATCGCCGGTGCAATGGGCCGGTCCGCTGCGCTTCCATGCGCCGCCCCTGGCGATCGACCAGCTACCGCCGTTGGCTGCGGTGATTCTTTCCCATGACCACTTCGATCATCTGGACGAATCGGCCATCCGCCAGCTGGCGCCGGGCACGGGCGTCTTTCTCGCACCGCTGGGCGTGGGCGACCGCCTGATCGACTGGGGTGTGCCGGTCGAAAAGGTACGCCAGCTGAACTGGTGGCAGGAAACCGAAGTGGCGGGCGTGCGTTTCGTCGCCACGCCCGCGCAGCACTTTTCCGGGCGCGGCCTGTTCGACAGCAACAGCACCCTGTGGGCATCCTGGGTGGTGATCGACGAGGAACTGCGCCTGTTCTTCAGTGGCGATACCGGGTACTTCGAGGGGTTCCGGGAGATCGGCGAGCGGTTCGGCCCCTTCGACCTCACCCTGATGGAAACCGGTGCCTACAACCTGGCCTGGCCCAACGTGCACATGCAACCCGAGCAGAGCCTGCAGGCGCATATCGATCTGCGCGGGCGCTGGATGCTGCCGATCCACAATGGCACCTTCGACCTTTCCCTGCATGGCTGGCAGGAACCCTTCGAGCGTATCGTTGCGCTGGCGGCGGCGGCGCAGGTGCCGCTGAGTACACCGCAGATGGGCGAGCGGGTCAGTATCGATTCGCCCCATCCCGGGCAGAACTGGTGGCAACCACGGCCACTGCGTCAACGCGGCGGGCCTCCCGAGCGGGCGGTGGCGACGCGCTGAGGTTCAGTTATCGCGCTCCTGCTTCGGTGCATGGGGGCGCTTTTCTTCTTCAAGCAGTTTCGACGGCGGCTTGCCGCTGTCGCTGCGCACCTGGGCGTGGCTGATGAGGGCAAAGATGAAACTGCCGCCGATGATGTTGCCGGCCAGGGTCGGCAGGGCGAACTCCAGCCAGAAGGTTCGCCAGCTCTCGTCGCCGGCCCAGACCAGGTAGGACACTTCTACCGAGCCGACCACGATGTGGGTGAAATCGCCCAGCGCCATCAGGTAGGTGATCATCAGGATGATCCAGATCTTGGCGTGCTCCATGGACGGGATCATCCACACCATGGTGGCGATCATCCATCCCGAGACGATGCCCTTGGCGAACATCTGGCTGAGGTCGTTCTGCATCACCTTGCGCCCGACCTCGAGAAAGGCCACGTCGGTCTTGCTGTCGAAGATCGGCAACTCGAGCATCACCCAGGCTACCAGCAGGGTGCCGGCCAGGTTGCCGAGCAGCACCACGGTCCACAGGCGCAGCAGGCGGCCGAGGTTGGCGAGGGTAGGGGTGGTCATCACCGGCAGCACGGCGGTCAGGGTGTTCTCGGTGAACAGCTGCTGGCGGGCGAGGATCACCGCAAGAAACCCGGCGCTGTAGCCGAGGCTGGCAATCACCTGGCTGCTGGCACTGTCTGGCAGCCGTGCATAGAACAACCCCATGGCCATCAGCGACAGGCCCATGGTCAGGCCGGCGGCCAGCGCCGACCACCACAGCGCGGCGAGGGTGCGCTCCAGTTCCTGGTCGCCCTGGTAGCGAATGATCTCGTGCAGCACTGCTGCGCGAGGCGGCTGGTTATGGCTGACTTCCTGCTCTTCGTCTGCCGACAGGCCGGGGGTCTTCTCGTTCTGCGCTTCGCTCATGGTTGCACCGCTCCGGGGGTGTTTCTCTACAGATCGATTGCGCTTCGATTAGTTGCCGACTGCCACCAGCAGGCGGATAAAAGTTTTTTTGGATCAAGGTGTTGACTCTGATTTCAAACCACGTATTATTCGCCTCCTCGCAGCGATGCACGCAGCGAGGCAGGCGGTAAGTTGTTGAGGTTGAAGGCTTTTGAAAGAAAGCGAATTCGAAAAAACTTCAAAACAACGCTTGACACGAAGTAAGGCTGCTGTAGAATGCGCGGCCTCGGTTGAGACGAAAGGCTCTTAACCAAACGCTCTTTAACAAATCGAATCAAGCAATTCGTGTGGGTGCTTGTGAGTACGGACTGATAGTCGCCAAGATTATCAGCATCACAAGTGGCCATGCGAGAAATCACATAGTCATTTGAGATTGCTGAGCCAAGTTTAGGGTTTCTTAAAAACCCAAGCAGTATTGAACTGAAGAGTTTGATCATGGCTCAGATTGAACGCTGGCGGCAGGCCTAACACATGCAAGTCGAGCGGATGACGGGAGCTTGCTCCTTGATTCAGCGGCGGACGGGTGAGTAATGCCTAGGAATCTGCCTGGTAGTGGGGGACAACGTTTCGAAAGGAACGCTAATACCGCATACGTCCTACGGGAGAAAGCAGGGGACCTTCGGGCCTTGCGCTATCAGATGAGCCTAGGTCGGATTAGCTAGTTGGTGAGGTAATGGCTCACCAAGGCGACGATCCGTAACTGGTCTGAGAGGATGATCAGTCACACTGGAACTGAGACACGGTCCAGACTCCTACGGGAGGCAGCAGTGGGGAATATTGGACAATGGGCGAAAGCCTGATCCAGCCATGCCGCGTGTGTGAAGAAGGTCTTCGGATTGTAAAGCACTTTAAGTTGGGAGGAAGGGTTGTACGTTAATACCGTGCAATTTTGACGTTACCGACAGAATAAGCACCGGCTAACTCTGTGCCAGCAGCCGCGGTAATACAGAGGGTGCAAGCGTTAATCGGAATTACTGGGCGTAAAGCGCGCGTAGGTGGTTCGTTAAGTTGGATGTGAAAGCCCCGGGCTCAACCTGGGAACTGCATCCAAAACTGGCGAGCTAGAGTATGGTAGAGGGTGGTGGAATTTCCTGTGTAGCGGTGAAATGCGTAGATATAGGAAGGAACACCAGTGGCGAAGGCGACCACCTGGACTGATACTGACACTGAGGTGCGAAAGCGTGGGGAGCAAACAGGATTAGATACCCTGGTAGTCCACGCCGTAAACGATGTCAACTAGCCGTTGGAATCCTTGAGATTTTAGTGGCGCAGCTAACGCATTAAGTTGACCGCCTGGGGAGTACGGCCGCAAGGTTAAAACTCAAATGAATTGACGGGGGCCCGCACAAGCGGTGGAGCATGTGGTTTAATTCGAAGCAACGCGAAGAACCTTACCAGGCCTTGACATGCAGAGAACTTTCCAGAGATGGATTGGTGCCTTCGGGAGCTCTGACACAGGTGCTGCATGGCTGTCGTCAGCTCGTGTCGTGAGATGTTGGGTTAAGTCCCGTAACGAGCGCAACCCTTGTCCTTAGTTACCAGCACATTATGGTGGGCACTCTAAGGAGACTGCCGGTGACAAACCGGAGGAAGGTGGGGATGACGTCAAGTCATCATGGCCCTTACGGCCTGGGCTACACACGTGCTACAATGGTCGGTACAGAGGGTTGCCAAGCCGCGAGGTGGAGCTAATCTCACAAAACCGATCGTAGTCCGGATCGCAGTCTGCAACTCGACTGCGTGAAGTCGGAATCGCTAGTAATCGCGAATCAGAATGTCGCGGTGAATACGTTCCCGGGCCTTGTACACACCGCCCGTCACACCATGGGAGTGGGTTGCACCAGAAGTAGCTAGTCTAACCTTCGGGAGGACGGTTACCACGGTGTGATTCATGACTGGGGTGAAGTCGTAACAAGGTAGCCGTAGGGGAACCTGCGGCTGGATCACCTCCTTAATCGAAGACATCAGCCTGCTGATGAGCTCCCACACGAATTGCTTGATTCATTGTCGAAGACGATCAAGACCCTATATAGGTCTGTAGCTCAGTTGGTTAGAGCGCACCCCTGATAAGGGTGAGGTCGGCAGTTCAAATCTGCCCAGACCTACCAATATGCGGGGCCATAGCTCAGCTGGGAGAGCGCCTGCCTTGCACGCAGGAGGTCAGCGGTTCGATCCCGCTTGGCTCCACCACTTATGCTGCACCTTGATCAGAACCTAGAAATGAGCATTCACTGATGAATGTTGATTTCTGGCTTTTGTCAGATCGTTCTTTAAAAATTCGGATATGTGATAGAAATAGACTGAATGCCAGTTTCACTGCTGGTAGTTCAGGCTAAGGTAAAATTTGTGAGTTCTCACGAATTTTCGGCGAATGTCGTCTTCACAGTATAACCAGATTGCTTGGGGTTATATGGTCAAGTGAAGAAGCGCATACGGTGGATGCCTTGGCAGTCAGAGGCGATGAAAGACGTGGTAGCCTGCGATAAGCTTTGGGGAGTCGGCAAACAGACTGTGATCCAGAGATCTCTGAATGGGGGAACCCACTCAGCACAAGCTGAGTATCTTGTACTGAATACATAGGTGCAAGAGGCGAACCAGGGGAACTGAAACATCTAAGTACCCTGAGGAAAAGAAATCAACCGAGATTCCCTTAGTAGTGGCGAGCGAACGGGGACCAGCCCTTAAGCTGGTTTGAGATTAGTGGAACGCTCTGGAAAGTGCGGCCATAGTGGGTGATAGCCCCGTACACGAAAATCTCTTGCCAGTGAAATCGAGTAGGACGGAGCACGAGAAACTTTGTCTGAACATGGGGGGACCATCCTCCAAGGCTAAATACTACTGACTGACCGATAGTGAACCAGTACCGTGAGGGAAAGGCGAAAAGAACCCCGGAGAGGGGAGTGAAATAGAACCTGAAACCGTATGCGTACAAGCAGTGGGAGCCTACTTTGTTAGGTGACTGCGTACCTTTTGTATAATGGGTCAGCGACTTATATTCAGTGGCGAGCTTAACCGAATAGGGGAGGCGTAGCGAAAGCGAGTCTTAATAGGGCGCTTTAGTCGCTGGGTATAGACCCGAAACCGGGCGATCTATCCATGGGCAGGTTGAAGGTTAGGTAACACTGACTGGAGGACCGAACCGACTACCGTTGAAAAGTTAGCGGATGACCTGTGGATCGGAGTGAAAGGCTAATCAAGCTCGGAGATAGCTGGTTCTCCTCGAAAGCTATTTAGGTAGCGCCTCATGTATCACTGCTGGGGGTAGAGCACTGTTTCGGCTAGGGGGTCATCCCGACTTACCAAACCGATGCAAACTCCGAATACCAGCAAGTGCCGAGCATGGGAGACACACGGCGGGTGCTAACGTCCGTCGTGAAAAGGGAAACAACCCAGACCGTCAGCTAAGGTCCCAAAGTCATGGTTAAGTGGGAAACGATGTGGGAAGGCTTAGACAGCTAGGAGGTTGGCTTAGAAGCAGCCACCCTTTAAAGAAAGCGTAATAGCTCACTAGTCGAGTCGGCCTGCGCGGAAGATGTAACGGGGCTCAAACCATGCACCGAAGCTACGGGTATCACCTCTGGTGATGCGGTAGAGGAGCGTTCTGTAAGCCTGTGAAGGTGAGTTGAGAAGCTTGCTGGAGGTATCAGAAGTGCGAATGCTGACATGAGTAACGACAATGCGAGTGAAAAACTCGCACGCCGAAAGACCAAGGTTTCCTGCGCAACGTTAATCGACGCAGGGTTAGTCGGTCCCTAAGGCGAGGCTGAAAAGCGTAGTCGATGGAAAACAGGTTAATATTCCTGTACTTCCAGTTATTGCGATGGAGGGACGGAGAAGGTTAGGCCAGCCTGGCGTTGGTTGTCCAGGTTTAAGGTGGTAGGCTGAAATCTTAGGCAAATCCGGGATTTCAAGGCCGAGAGCTGATGACGAGTGCTCTTTAGAGCGCGAAGTGGTTGATACCATGCTTCCAAGAAAAGCTCCTAAGCTTCAGATAACTGGGAACCGTACCCCAAACCGACACAGGTGGTTAGGTAGAGAATACCAAGGCGCTTGAGAGAACTCGGGTGAAGGAACTAGGCAAAATGGCACCGTAACTTCGGGAGAAGGTGCGCCGGCGAGGGTGAAGGACTTGCTCCGTAAGCTCATGCCGGTCGAAGATACCAGGCCGCTGCGACTGTTTATTAAAAACACAGCACTCTGCAAACACGAAAGTGGACGTATAGGGTGTGACGCCTGCCCGGTGCCGGAAGGTTAATTGATGGGGTTAGCGCAAGCGAAGCTCTTGATCGAAGCCCCGGTAAACGGCGGCCGTAACTATAACGGTCCTAAGGTAGCGAAATTCCTTGTCGGGTAAGTTCCGACCTGCACGAATGGCGTAACGATGGCGGCGCTGTCTCCACCCGAGACTCAGTGAAATTGAAATCGCTGTGAAGATGCAGTGTATCCGCGGCTAGACGGAAAGACCCCGTGAACCTTTACTATAGCTTTGCACTGGACTTTGAGCTTGCTTGTGTAGGATAGGTGGGAGGCTTTGAAGTGGGGACGCCAGTTCTCATGGAGCCATCCTTGAAATACCACCCTGGCAACCTTGAGGTTCTAACTCAGGTCCGTGATCCGGATCGAGGACAGTGTATGGTGGGTAGTTTGACTGGGGCGGTCTCCTCCCAAAGAGTAACGGAGGAGTACGAAGGTGCGCTCAGACCGGTCGGAAATCGGTCGTAGAGTATAAAGGCAAAAGCGCGCTTGACTGCGAGACAGACACGTCGAGCAGGTACGAAAGTAGGTCTTAGTGATCCGGTGGTTCTGTATGGAAGGGCCATCGCTCAACGGATAAAAGGTACTCCGGGGATAACAGGCTGATACCGCCCAAGAGTTCATATCGACGGCGGTGTTTGGCACCTCGATGTCGGCTCATCACATCCTGGGGCTGAAGCCGGTCCCAAGGGTATGGCTGTTCGCCATTTAAAGTGGTACGCGAGCTGGGTTTAGAACGTCGTGAGACAGTTCGGTCCCTATCTGCCGTGGACGTTTGAGATTTGAGAGGGGCTGCTCCTAGTACGAGAGGACCGGAGTGGACGAACCTCTGGTGTTCCGGTTGTCACGCCAGTGGCATTGCCGGGTAGCTATGTTCGGAAGAGATAACCGCTGAAAGCATCTAAGCGGGAAACTTGCCTCAAGATGAGATCTCACTGGGATCTAGAATCCCCTGAAGGGCCGTCGAAGACTACGACGTTGATAGGTTGGGTGTGTAAGCGCTGTGAGGCGTTGAGCTAACCAATACTAATTGCCCGTGAGGCTTGACCATATAACACCCAAGCAATCTGCCTTGCAGATTGTGGTGGTGAAGACGAAACGAACCGAAAGTTCGAAGCGACCCACAAAGATCACATATCCGAATTGGCTGGCGTGTCTGAAAGGACGCACTGGCAACCGAATTTCTTGACGACCATAGAGCATTGGAACCACCTGATCCCATCCCGAACTCAGCAGTGAAACGATGCATCGCCGATGGTAGTGTGGGGTTTCCCCATGTGAGAGTAGGTCATCGTCAAGATTCATTTCGCAAAACCCCTATCTGCGCGAGCAGGTAGGGGTTTTGTCTTTTCTGCTTTCCGATCACGCAGGCAGCACCCTCCTACACCAAGCAGGCGCTTGCGCCACGGGACAAGCGTTCCTGCAACAGGTATGGTGCACGTCCACCTTCGTCCCTGACCCCAACACATGCGCTACGACCTCACCAGTCTGGACCTGTTCATCACTGTCGCCCAGGAGCGCAACCTGACCCGCGCCGCCGGCATCAAGCACCTGGCGGTTTCGGCTGTCAGCAAGCGGATCAGCGAACTCGAGGCGCAGATCGGCTCGCCCCTGTTGATCCGCAATGCCCGCGGTGTCGAGCTGACGCCCGCCGGCCAATCCCTGCTCCACTACGCCCGCCAGCTCAAGCAGACCATGGCTCAGCTCGACAACGAGCTGAGCGAGTTCGCCGCCGGGGTCAAGGGCCATATCCGTGTCCACGCCATCACCTCGGCGCTGTCGCAGTTCCTGCCCCAGGACATGGCCAGTTTCGCCCGGCTCTACCCACAGATCAGGTTCGATATCGAGGAGCGCATCGGCTCGGCGGTGATACGTGCAGTTGCCGACGATCACGCCGACCTCGGCATCATCTCTTCCCACACGCCGCCACAAGGGCTCGAAACCTTGCCTTATCGACGCGACGAACTGGTACTGGTGACACCGGTCGGACATGAACTGGGCAGCCGCCGCGCGGTGCCATTCAGCGAAGTCCTCCAGCATGAGCTTGTGGGGCCGCACCAGGACAGCACGCTGCACGGGCTGCTCACTGAACAGGCCCAGGCGCTGGGCCAGACGCTCAAGCTGCGCATCCGCATCAGCAGCTTCGACTGCATGTGCCGCATGGTCGTCAACGGCCTGGGCCTTACGGTGCTGCCGCGCAGCGTGGTCGAGCCCTACGTGCGCAGCCACCGCCTCAAGCGCGTGAGCCTGTCCGAGCCCTGGGCCCATCGTTCGTTGCTGCTGGTGTTCAAGAAGTACGAGATCGCCTCGCCGACCCTGAAGACTTTCATCGATCACCTGCGCGCGCCCTGCGAGGCATGACTTCCCATGCCAGCGTTCTCCAATGGAGAACGCTGGCATGGTCAACGATCAATTTTCACTCCCGGCTCAAGCCCCTAGCATTGGCTCACTTGCAGCGTCGGCGCCTGAACGACGCGATGACAACGACAAGCAGCCAAAGCGAGACCTGCATGACCGACAATGCGCACCTGATCAGCCCCCTGGTGATCGGCCAGGACCACTTCACCTACCTCGATCTGTACAAACTCCTGAGCCCGTCCCAGCTGCAGCGCCTGCCCTACGCCATCCGCATCCTGCTGGAGAACGTGGCGCGCTGCTCGCCCGAAGCGCTGGATGCCGTGCTCGCCCGCGCCCTCGGTCATGGCCCGGACTGTGAAGTGCCGTTCCAGCCTAACCGCCTGATGTTCCATGACACCACCTGTCTGCCTGCCTTGGCCGACTTTGCCGGGATGCGCGATGTGGTCGCCGAGCTCGGCGGTAATCCTGAGGCCATGAACCCGCTGATTCCTGCGGTGCTGACCATCGACCATTCGGTGATCGTCGAGCACTACGCCGAGGCCGATGCGGTCGAGCAGAACCTCGACATCGACTTTCGCCGCAACGGCGAGCGCTATCGCTTCATCAAATGGGCGCAGAAGAGCCTGGACAACTTCGGCGTCATCCCGCCCGGTACCGGCATCATCCACCAGATGAACATGGAAGCCCTGGCCAAGGTGGTGTGGGAAACCCGTACCGCCGATGGCCAACGCCTGCTGCACCCGGACGACATGGTCGCCACCGACAGCCACACCCCGATGATCAACGCTATCGGCGTGCTGGGTTGGGGTGTCGGCGGCCTGGAAGGGCAGGCGGCGATGCTTGGCGAACCGGTGCCGATCAACTTCCCGCAGGTCATCGGTGTTCGTGTCAGCAATGCCCTGCGGCCGGGTGTGACCGCCACCGACCTGTCGCTGCACGTGGCCGAGATCCTGCGCCAGCGTTCAGTGGTGGGCAAGTTCGTCGAGTTCACCGGCCCGGGTTTATCGAGCCTCGGCTGGGCTGCGCGTGGCACGGTGTCGAACATGGCGCCTGAGTATGGCGCCACCGTGGTGTTCTTCCCCTTCGACGACCACACCCTCGATTACCTCAAGCTCAGCGGTCGCTCCACCGAGCTGTGCTCACAGGCCGCCACCTACTTGCAAGTTCAGGGACTCTACCGTCGCGACGACCTGCCGGAGCCCGGGTTCGACGAACTGATCGAGCTCGATCTTGCCAGCATCGAACCCAGCGTCGCAGGCCCCTACCAGCCGCACCAGCGTCAGCCGCTGTCGCGCGCCGGTGAATCGTTCTGTGAACAGGTGCTGGGCGGTAGCGAGTTGATCGGCAACGGCTACCTCGAACCCAGCTTCGGCGAGGCCATCGATCATGGTGCGGTGGTGCTTTCGGCCATCACCAGTTGCACCAACACAGCCAACCCTGCACAGATGATCCAGGCCGGTCTGCTGGCCCGTCGCGCGCGGCGATTGGGGCTCAAGCGCAAGCCTTGGGTCAAGACCTCGTTGTCGCCCGGCTCGCAGGTCGTGGCTGATTACCTGAGAGAAGCCGACTTGCTGCAGGATTTCTCCGCCCTGGGCTTCGATCTGGCAGGATTCGGCTGCATGACCTGCATCGGCAACTCCGGCAAGCTGCAGGCACATGTCGAGGCCTTTGCCGACCAAGGCCTGAAGGGAGTGGCAGTGCTCTCGGGCAACCGCAACTTCGAGGGCCGGGTAAACCCCAAGGTGCCGGCGGGCTACCTGGCATCGCCAGCACTGTGCGTGGCCTTCGCCATTGCCGGGCGTATCGATATCGATCTGACCCACGAGCCGCTCGGTCAGGATAGCGCCGGTAATCCGGTTCATCTGCACGATCTGATGCCCGCTGACGACGACGTGCAGGCGCTGGTGGCCCAGGTGGTCAAGCCCGAGTTCTTCCAGCAGCGCCTGGCCACGGTGTGGGAGGGGACGCATTATTGGCAGGCCCTCTCGGCCGAGGGCAGTGTGCAGTTTCCCTGGGATGCGCGTTCGACCTACCTGCGACGTCCGCAGTACCTGGCCGATATCCAGGCCGCGCCCAAGGCAAGCCTGGCAATCGAGAACGCCCGCACGTTGATGGTGTTGGGAGACAACGTCACCACCGACCACATCTCCCCGGCCGGCGCCATTCCCGCCAGCAGCCTGGCCGGCCAGTGGCTGCTGGCCCGCGGCGAAGACCCACAGGACCTCAACCAGTATTCGACTCGCCGCAGCAACCACGAAGTCATGCTGCGCGGTGCCTTCACCAACAAGTCGGTGAAAAACCGCCTGCTCGGTGATACGCAGCCCGGCGCCGGCGCCTGGGCCTGGAATGCCGACCACAGTCAGTGCCTGCCGCTCTACGAAGCCGCGCAGAGCTATGCCGGGACGCCCATGGTGGTGTTCGCCGGTATCAACTACGGTGCTGGCTCCAGCCGCGACTGGGCGGCCAAGGCCCAGGCCCTGCTCGGCGTACGCGTCGTGGTGGCACGCAGCATCGAGCGCATCCACCGCAGCAACCTGATCGGCATGGGCGTCCTGCCCCTGCTGTTCACGGCGGGGCAGGACGTCGAAGCGCTGCAGCTCGATGGCAGCGAACACTTCGACTTCATCGGCCTGGATGAGCTGAGCGTTGGTGACAACCTCGTCGGCCTGCAGATACGCCGCAGCGACGGCCGCGTCGATGAAGTCCGGCTCAGCGACCGCTTCGATTCGCAGCAGGAGCTGCGCTACCTGGGCCATGGCGGTGTGCTGCCCTATGTGATCCGCAAGGTGGTGCAACGAACCCGCAGTTGAGGCAGCATGCCTGTTCCAGGACTCATCAGGCGCTGAACGCCCATTCGCCATCGAGAGAGCAATCCCCATGCATGCCTATGTCGGCTCGCGCACCACCCGAGAACGCAACGCCCGCGGCGAGGGCATCAGCGTCTATCGCCTCGATCAGGACAACGGCACCCTCGAACCGGTCCAGGTCGTGGGTGATCTGGTCAACCCCTCGTTCCTGGCGCTGAACCGTGCTGGCGACAGGCTGTATACGGTGCATGGCGACCTCGACACGGTCAGCGCCTTCAGCGTCGACAAGGCCAGTGGCAGGCTCAGCGTTCTCAACCGCCAGTGCTGCGAAGGCAAGAACCCGGTGCACCTGGCGCTGGACCCGAGCGAACGCTTCCTGGTAGTGTCCAACCACCTCAGCGGCACCCTGGCCGTGCTCGATGTCGGGCAGGACGGTCGCCTCGGCCCGCTGCGCCAGTTGCTCACGCTCGAAGGGCCGCCCGGCCCGCACCGGATCGAGCAGCCTTTCTCCAAGCCGCACTTCAATCCTTTCGACCCCTCTGGCCAATATGTCCTGGTGCCGGACAAGGGGCTGGACCGGGTATTCAGCTTCCGTTTCGACAATGGCCAGTTGCAGCCGGCCGAGCAGCCCTTCGTCACCACCCGCGAAGGGGCTGGTCCGCGCCATGTCGCGCTGCACCCGCAGGCGCCGTTCGCCTACGTGGTCAACGAGCTGGATTCGACCGTCACCACCTACCGCTTCGACCCGCGCAGTGGTGCGTTGCAGCCGTTGCAGATCCTCTCGTCGCTGCCGTCCAGCTACACCGGCAACAGCCGCGCCTCGGAAATCGAGATCGACCGCAGCGGCCGTTTCGTCTACGCCTCCAACCGCGGCTGCGACAGCCTGGCGCTCTATGCCGTCGATGCCTGCACCGGGCTGCTGAGCCTGGTCGACGTGCAGCCCAGCGGCGGCAAGACCCCGCGCTTCTTCGCCCTGACCCCCAACCAGCGCTTTCTCTTCACGCTCAACGAAGACAGTGACAGCATCGTCGCGTACGCCGTCGATCCCGAGCAGGGGACGCTGCGCCAGACCGGCTTCTCGCTGCACACCGGCAGCCCGGTGTGCATGGTCTTCTCTGGCTGAGTCGATGCTTGAATCGGTGGTGGTCTTTCGCGGGCAAGCCCGCTGCCACAGGTCTGATTCGCCAGTGCCTGTAAACCTCAATCCCACTCATAGCCCAGCGGAGTTCCAATGGCTCTCACTATCCCCAAGGCCGTCCTCGACGAGCTCGCCCCCAATGGTGTCCTGCGTGCCGCGATCAACTATGGCAATCCAGTGCTCGCCCAACGCGGCGCTGACGGTGAACCCCAGGGCGTCTCCGTGGCCCTGGCCCGGCAGTTGGCCGGGGAATTGGGCGTGCGCCTGGAGATGCGCACCTTCGACGCCGCGGGCAAGGTGTTCGCCGCGCTGGAGGAGGGCGCCTGGACCCTGGCCTTCCTCGCCATCGAGCCGGTACGCGAGGCGCAGATCGCCTTCAGCGAGCCCTACGTGCTGATCGAAGGCACCTACCTGGTCAGGCACGACGCACCCTTTGGGCATGTCGATGAACTCGATCGGCCCGGCCTGCGCCTGGCCGTGGGCCAGGGCGCGGCCTACGATCTCTACCTCAGCCGTACCCTGCAGCACGCGCAGCTGCAACGCGCCGACACTTCCGCGGCTGCCGTCGATCTGTTTGTCGAACAAAACCTCGACGCCGCCGCCGGTGTGCGCCAGCCTCTGCAGAGGGTCGCCGACGCCGATCCGCGCTACCGTGTACTGGAGGGGGCGTTCACCTCGATCCGCCAGGCCATGGCCGTGCCGAGGGGCTGCGACAATTCGGCCGCCTTCGTACGTGACTTTGTCGAGCGTTACCTGCGTCAAGGCTTTGTTCGGGGGGCTTTGCTGGCCACCGGACAGACCGATGTCAGTGCTCCGCGCTGACCGTCCCTGGACTCCACCCACGTCCAATCAATTGAGGTAACAAGCAAGATGGCCAAGGCCGCCGATGTCGTTGTGCAATGCCTGGAAAACGAAGGTGTCGAGTATGTGTTCGGCATTCCCGGCGAGGAGAACCTCGACCTGCTCGAATCCCTGCGCAAGTCGAAGATCAAGCTGGTACTGACCCGCCACGAGCAGTCCGCAGGCTTCATGGCCGCCACCTACGGCCGCCTGACCGGCAAGACCGGCGTCAGCCTGTCGACCCTCGGCCCCGGCGCGACCAACCTGGTGACCGCCAGTGCCTACGCCTACCTGGGCGGCATGCCGATGATGATGATCACCGGCCAGAAGCCGATCAAGAAGTCCAAGCAAGGCCGTTTCCAGATCATCGACGTGTGCGGCATGATGGACCCCATCACCAAGTACACCCACCAGTTCGCCTCGGCCGACAACATCCCGGCGCGCATGCGTGAAGCCTTCCGCCTGGCCGAAGAAGAGAAGCCCGGCGCCGTGCACCTGGAACTGCCCGAGGACATCGCCGCCGAGCAGACCGACGCCTTGCCGATCCCGCGCAGCCTGCACCGCCGCCCGCTGGCCGAGCACGTGGCCATCGAAGCTGCCGTGCAGAAGCTGCAGAACGCCCGCAACCCGATCCTGGTGATCGGTGCCGGCGCCAACCGCAAGATGACCGCCAAGGTCCTCAAGCAACTGATCGACAAGACCGGCATCCCGTTCATCACCACGCAGATGGGCAAGGGTGTGGTCGACGAGCGTCACCCGCGCTTCCTGGGCAACGCCGCGCTGTCGTCCGGTGACTTCGTGCACCGTGCGGTCGAAGCTGCCGACCTGATCATCAACATCGGCCACGACGTGATCGAGAAGCCGCCGTTCTTCATGGTCCGCGGCGGCACCGAAGTCATCCACATCAGCTTCCGCTCCGCCGAAGTCGATGCCGTGTACTTCCCGCAGGTCGAAGTGATCGGCGACATCGCCAACGCCGTGTGGCAGATCAGCGAAGCACTGACCGACACCTCGCACTGGGACTTCACCCGCCTGATGGCGATCCGTGAAGCCAACGAAGCGCAGATCGCCGAAGGCGCCGACGACGACCGCTTCCCGGTCTACCCGCAGCGCCTGGTTGCCGACATCCGCCGCGTGCTGCCCTCCGAAGGCATCGTCGCCCTGGACAACGGTATCTACAAGATCTGGTTCGCCCGCAACTACAAGGCGCACAAGCCCAACACCGTGCTGCTGGACAACGCCCTGGCGACCATGGGCGCGGGCCTGCCATCGGCCATGGCTTCGCATCTGGTGTACCCGGATCGCCCGGTGATCTCGGTGTGCGGCGACGGCGGCTTCATGATGAACAGTCAGGAGCTGGAAACCGCCGTGCGTCTGGGCATGCACATCACCGTGGTGATCCTGCGTGACGACGGCTACGGCATGATCCGCTGGAAGCAGGCCAACATGGGCTTCACCGATTTCGGCCTGGACTACGGCAACCCGGACTTCGTCAAGTACGCCGAAGCCTACGGCGCCAATGGCCACCGCGTGGAAAGCGCCGAAGGCCTGCTGCCGCTGCTCGAGCACTGCATCAAGACCCCTGGCGTGCATGTGATCGACTGCCCGGTCGACTACAGCGAGAACGACCGCATCCTCAACAGCGAGCTGCGTGAGCGCGCGCTGGCGGTGTAACGCCTGAGGTCTTTTCACGGTTCAGTCGCAGCAGCGGTTCGCCGCTGTGACTGAACCGTGAAAGTGTTTTGGCGCCGACGCGCCGATCACAACGCTTTCATTTGCTCAGCAAGAACTTCCCTACCACTTTCTGCGTTGAATCCCGCACGTCGATAAGACGTTGCTGGCTGTTCTGCCATGGTTAGTACTCGCTCTACTGGTTGCTTTCCAAAACAACCACAAGAGAAAGCCGCCATGCTCCATCCTATCAGCCCTGTGCGCATCGCTGTCATTCAGTACGACCCGCAAGTCGGTCTCGAACATTGCAATGCTAATCTCTGCCAAAGCCTGACCCTTGTACGACAGGCTGCGCGTGAAGGCGCGAACCTGATCGTGCTGCCCGAGTTGTCCAATACCGGCTATACCTTCCAGTCCCGCGCAGAAGCCTACGCCCATGCCGAAACCTTGTCTGAGGGACGAAGCCTCAAAGCCTGGACCGAGCTAGCCCGCGAGCTGCAAGTCTATCTGGTGGCCGGCTTTGCCGAACGTGATGGCCTCAAGCTCTACGACAGCGCCGTGCTCCTGGGGCCCGACGGGCTGCTGGGGCATTACCGCAAAGCGCACTTGTGGAATCAGGAGAAGCTCTGGTTCTCTCCCGGTGACCTGGGCTTTCCAGTGTTCGAGACACCCATCGGCAGGATCGGCCTGCTGATCTGCTGGGATATCTGGTTTCCCGAGGTTGCGCGGCTGATGGCCACCCAGGGCGCCGATATCATCTGCAGCCTGAACAACTGGGTGTGGACGCCACCGCCACTGTTTGACGAATCCGGACGCTGCATGGCGTCGTACCTCACCATGACGGCGGCTCATGTCAACAATGTCTTCATCGCGGCCGCCAATCGCATTGGCCATGAACGGGGTGGGCGTTTCCTGGGTTGCTCGCTGATCGCCGGTACTCATGGATGGCCAATCGGGGAGGTGGCGGGCGCCGAAGAGGAGTGCATCCTCTACGCCGACGTCGACCTCAGCACGGCACGTTCGGCGCCCATCTGGAACAGCTTGAACGACTTGCCCCGTGATCGGCGCACCGACCTGTACGACGTCAGCCTGGGCTACCGGCTGCATGCGCCGCTGCCGCGTTGAGGGGGACGTATGGACCAGTCGCTCTTCCCGGGAAAACCTTTTGGGGCCTCGCTCATCGTCACCTGCATCGCGGCTGTGCTGGTCGTCTTGCTGGCGCTGGGACAGTGGCCCGATCACGCGCAGCTTGTCATGACCCTGGAGCAGCCGCTGAGTCGGTTGCGCTGGATCATCGGTGACATCAGCGAAGTGGTGTTCTACAAACACGAATTACCGGCGCTGGGACTGCTGTTAGGGGCAGGTCTTGCCCATTGGGCACAGCTGCGAGGCTATCGCTGGCAAGGATTCGCCATCTGCTACGGCACGGGCCTGTGGCCGTGGCTGCTGGTCAGTTCACTGCTGGGGTTGTTGTTCAGCCATGCCCTGTGGGGCTGGACGCTGGGCAGTGGCATCTGGCAACCGACGTTCGTGGCATTCGTTTCGTTGCCGGCGGCCATGGTGCTGCTGTTTGGCGCAGGCTGGCGTGTTGCGCTCAGTGGCGCGCTGCTCGGGGCGGTGCTGGTCACGCCCGCCTGTCTGCTGATGGTCAATTACCTGTGTTACCCGCTGGGGCTACCTGTGGTCATCGGCAATGTCAGTGGCATGGCGCTGGGGAGCGTGATGGCCTTCATGCTGTGCAGGCGCTACCCGTTTCTGGTGCGGGAGGGCCGCGAAAGCGTCG
The DNA here is from genome assembly GCF_057370475.1 of Pseudomonas sp. FA117. Classification (NCBI taxonomy): domain Bacteria; kingdom Pseudomonadati; phylum Pseudomonadota; class Gammaproteobacteria; order Pseudomonadales; family Pseudomonadaceae; genus Pseudomonas; species Pseudomonas sp. FA117. The sequence goes on along the minus strand of NZ_CM170675.1, from coordinate 4,398,896 downwards.
TGCCTGCTGCGGTGATCCAAAAGCCTGACTATGGTGTTGTCTGGACCCTGCGCCGGGTACTGGCGGACTTCAGCGAGGCGCCCTTTCTGGGAAACGAGTTGGCCAGTCTTGGCCTGCTGGCGGGCTTGCTGCTCGCTTGCCTGCTCGCTCCGGGGGCTGCGGCCTATGGGTCGCCGTGGTTGCTGCACATGGTGGTTGGCCAGGCGCTGGCCTCGCTGATTGGCGTGATCCTCTGGCGACGTCGGTGGATGGAGCTGGGCTGGTACCCTACCTACATTCCTGTGGTCTCGGTTGTGCCGGCAGCTGTGCTGACAGTGGGCGGCGCCTGGCCGGTGGTGGTTGCCAGCGCCGTGCTGGGTGCACTGGCCGCGCCACCTCTGGCAGTGGCCATCAGCCAGCGTTTGCCCGGCTACATGCACGGTTATATCGGCAATGTGTTATCCATGGCCATCTGTACCCTGGGGATAGTCCCCTTGCTCGGGTGGTTGGCAGGAGGTGAAGCATGAAGCAGGAAACGGCGTTGCCGAAGATCGCCGTCGGTAGCCTGGGGGGGACGGTCAGCATGCAGGCCACTGTCCCGGGGCAGGGCATCACACCGAAGCTCGATTGTGATGCGATGCTGGCTGCATTGCCGCAATTGACCGGGCTGGCGCAGTTCAGCACGGCGACCTTGTGCCTGGTGCCAAGTGCATCGCTGGGCTTCACCGGGTTGCTGGAGGTATTGGCATGGGCCAAGGCGCAGGTCGGGCAGGGCGCACAGGCGGTGGTGCTGACCCAGGGTACCGATACCCTCGAGGAAGCGGCGTACTTCCTCGACTTGCTCTGGCCCTGCGATGCACCACTGATCATGACCGGTGCCATGCGCGCTGCCAGCCACCCGGGGGCCGATGGGCCGGCCAATCTGCTGGCGGCCGTGCGGGTGGCCCTGTCCCAGGACAGCCGCGGGCGAGGTGTTCTGGTGGTGATCAATGACCAGATCCATGAAGCCAAAGCGGTTCGCAAGACTGCAAGCCTGGCGATGGCGGCGTTCGAGTCTCCGGGCAGCGGGCCCATAGGGCAGGTGGTGGAGGGCTGTGCACACTATCGTCAGGTCGCTGCACAACGCCGGGTACTGCCTGTCCCGCAGCGTACCAGCCAGCGCGTCATCTTGCTGGAGGCGTGCCTCGATGCGGATACGACCTTGCTGCAGGCCCTTCCGGGGTTGGGGTATGACGGGCTGGTCGTCGCCGGGTTTGGCGCCGGCCATGTTTCCGAGCCCTGGGCCGAGACGTTGGCGGATGTGGTCGGGCACATGCCGGTCATCGTCGCCACCCGAACCGGCAGTGGCTCGACGGCGCGTGCGACCTACGGATTTGTGGGTGGCGAGATCGACCTGCAGGCAAAGGGCATGCGCATGGCCGGTGTGCTCTGCCCGCGCAAGTGCCGCATCCTGCTCTGGTTGCTGTTGGGCAGTTCAGCACTCACACAGTTGGATGACTGGTTGGCGCACTAACCCGGTGCCCGCATGAGCGGGCACGTTTTGCATGGCTCTGTGCTAGGGTGCATCCCTATTCAATCAGGACTCCAGCCCATGCTCCCGCCGCTCAGCGAAAAAGAACTCGACCGCCTCGAAGACCTGCTGATCACCTACGGCAACGACTATTCGGTACTCAACCTCGCCGAGCTCAACGGTTTCTTCACTGCGCTGGCCAGCTCCCCTGTCAGGGTCAATCCCGAGCAATGGCTGCCAGCCGTTGCCGGCGGCAAGGTGCCCAAGTTCAAGAAGCCCGCCCACGAGGAAGCCTACACTGCGCTGATGCTGCGCTACGCCAACCAGGTTGCCGAGCAGTTGGCCGAGAACCTCGACGGCTTCGAGCCGCTGTTCGAGGAAAGCGAGGGCGAGGAGGGGCCAGCGATCATTCTCGAGGAGTGGTGCTTCGGCTACATGCGCGGCACCCAGGTTGCCGGCTGGAGCGAGCTGCCGACCGAGCAGGACGCGCTGCTCAAGGCCATCTCCCTGCACGGCCTGGAAGACAACTTCGAACTGCTCGACACGATGAGCTTCGAACAACTCCAGGCCTGTGTGCCGGGTGTGATCGAGGCGGCCCGGGGTTTGTACCGCTACCAGAAACAGGTCGGCAACTGATCTTCGCGCTGGCGCCTTGACGCTCACCCCGTCGGGCAGATCGCCCCGCGGGCCTTGAGCAGGTCCAGGAAGGCGGCCGGTGCGGGATCCGGCAATTCGGCCTCAGCCCCCTGGGGCGAGTAGGCCACCACCAGCTCCCAGCAGATTTCGGTGTCGAGCGGCACCGTGGCCAGCCCGCTGTCGTGGGTGCGGGCGACGGTTTCCGGCATCAGCGCCACGCCCAGGCCGTGGCCAACCAGCTCCAATTGCGTGAGCAGGTCGCTGACCTCGAAGGCCACGCGCCGCTCCAGGCCCTGCGCGGCAAAGGCGTTGTCCACCAGCTTGCGGATGCCGAAGGCCGGTTCGAAGTCGACGAAGGTCTGCCCGGTGATGTCGGCAAGCCCCAGGCGTTCGCGCCGGGCGAGGGCATGCGCAGGGTGGCAGGTGAAGACCATGTCCTCGCAGACGATCAGCGTGGTCTTGAGCTCCGGTGGCGGTTCGGTGATCGGCAGGATCGCCAGGTCGAGCTGGCGCGAACGGACCTTGTCGATCAGGTGCTGGGTGCTGCCCTGCAGCAGCTGCACCTCGATGTCCGGGTAGCGTCCATGGAAGTCGGCCAGCAGTGCCGGCAGGTCGATGAACGCCGACAGGCTGTGCACCGTGCCGATCGACAGGCGCCCCCGGCGCAGCCCCAGCGTGTCGGCCACCGCGTCTTCGCTTTCGCGCACCGCCTCGAGCACGGCATGGGCCTTTTCCAGAAAGATCTCGCCCGCGGCCGTCAGGCTGACCTGGCGCGTGGTGCGGGTGAACAGGGCTGCGCCCAGTTCATCTTCCAGGGAGCGGATCGACGTCGACAAGGCCGACTGGACGATATGCACGCGTGCCGCAGCACGGGTGAAGTTCGACTCTTCGGCCAGTGCGATGAAGTGTCGGAGTTGGCGGATTTCCATGATGTGGCCCAAGACGGTCAATAGATGGACAGTATAGATCAATGCCATCGGTGAGTTGAATTTCACGGGCGACTGGCAACTTCGTAAAGTCTGGCGGGCGCACCCTGTGACGGTTGAGAAAGTGTGCGCGGCAATCATTCAGACAACCCACGCGAAGGAGGAAAGTTGCATGACCCCGACCGCGAAGTTGCAGCGTATCTTCGTCGGCGGACTGCTGGTGCTGCTCCCGCACCTGGCCCTGGCAGACCCGACGCCCGACGAGCAACTGCGCCATGGCGAAGAGATATTCTCCGGCGTCTGCGCCGCCTGCCATGGTGCCGACCCCGCGCGCCCCATGGCCTTCGCCCGCCAGCGCATGCACACCCTGGGCGAGCTGTACGGCTTCGTCTCCACGCGCATGCCGGCCAGTGCTCCCGGAAGCCTGGCGGCACAGGACTATGCCGATGTCCTGGCCTATGTGCTGACCCGCACCGGTACCCCCATCGATCATCCGCCGTTGACGGCGCAGGCGGCCAGTCGTTCGACCTTGCCGTTGCAACAGCCATGAGCTGTGCGGATAACTTCAAATACGGCGAAAGTTGATTGATCTGTGGTGAAGATCAATCCGTTCTGAATATTGAATTTCAGTAGAACGCCCGCTGTTACTTATTCTTTGTCCATGCGCACTGTTGCGCACTCATTGGAGGTGTTACATGGAATATTCACCGCTGGGCCGTTCCGGCCTGCTGGTATCCAAATATGTATTCGGCACCCTGACCTTTGCCGGAACCAACGGCTTCGAGGCATTGGGTTCGGCCGACGCGCAGCAGGGGCGGCGCATGATCGACATGGCCCTGGATGCAGGTGTCAACGCGATCGATACCGCCAACCTGTATTCCAAGGGCGACTCGGAAGTGATCGTTGGCAAGGCCCTGGCCGGGCGGCGTGACCGGGCGCTGGTGTTCAGCAAGGCGGCCAGCCCGATGGCGGCCGGCCCCAACGACAGTGGCGCATCGCGCCAGCACCTGTCGCTGCAGATCGAGAATTCGCTGCGCCGGCTGCAGACCGACTACCTCGACCTGTACTTCATCCACCGCTGGGATGGCGTGACGCCGGTGGAGGAAACCGTGCAGACCATGAGCGACCTGGTCCGCGCCGGCAAGATCCGCTACTGGGGCGTGTCCAACTACTCCGGCTGGCAGGTCGCCAAGACCGTGCTCACTGCCCGCCAGATGGGCGCCGTGGCACCTGTCGCGCACCAGCTCTACTACACCCCTGCCGCCCGTGAGGCCGAGTACGAGCTGATCCCGGCCGGTGACGACCTGGGCCTGGCGACCATGGTCTGGAGCCCGCTCGGCCAGGGCCTGCTCAGTGGCCGCGTGGGCCGTGACCAGGCGCCCGCTGCCGATACCCGCCAGGGTACGCCCGGCTGGCTGGAACCCTACGTCGCCGACCCGGCGCAGCTGTATGCGGTGATCGATGCCCTGCAGGACGTTGCAGGCAGCCTCGGGGTATCGGCAGCGCAGATCGCCCTGGCGTGGATTCGCCAGCGCCAGTACGTGCACAGCGTGGTGATCGGTGCGCGCACCGAGGCGCAACTGCAGGACAACCTGGCCTCGGCCGGCGTGACCCTGGATGCGGCGCAGATGGCGCATATCGAACAGGCCGCACGGCCAGCACCGCTGTATCCGTTCTGGCACCGGTCGATGTGGGCGCTGGATCGTCCTACGCCTTCGGAGCGCGAATTCCTCCAGTTGCACCGCAAGACCATGGGTCTTTCCGACTGAAACAAAAAAGGGGCACCGGCCTGGCCGGTGCCCACCCCCCACGCTTTCAACAAGAGGGCAATTCCATGCCTCCACAGACGCTCGCCCGTACCTTCGCGCCGCTGGTATTGGCCCTGGCTGCGATCAATGCCAGTGCCGCCACGGTTCAGCAGATCGCCCCCGCGCACCAGGCCACCCATCTGCTCGCCGACCTCGGCCCACAGATCAACACCCCCGATGGCCTGGGCATCGCTGCCGACGGCACGTTGATCCTCTCGGTGCCGAACTTCAACAACGATCACCTGCTCAAGCGCGGCCTGATCAAGCAGCCGGCGCCGCCATTCATGGCGGCCATCGACAAGCACGACAAGGTCACCCACTGGTACGACTTCAAACCCCAGGACCTGCACCCCGACACCGGCCATATCGGCCCGATGGACAATGCCTTCGGTCCGGACGGCAACCTGTACATCTGCGACATGCAGGTGTTCTTCGACAAGGATCACAAGTCGCGGATCCTGCGGGTCAACGTCAAGGACGGCAAGGCCACCAGCGTCGATGTGGTCGCTGAAGGGCTGATCGCCGCCAACGGCCTGGTCTGGGAAGGCGATACCCTGTACGTCACCGACTCGCTGCTGGTCGATCCGGCCACCCAGGCCAAGGGTGAACCGCTGGTCAGTGGTGTTTGGGCGCTGCCGCTGGCGGAAATGAACAAAGGCCCGATCAAGCTCAAGGCCTATGATGCCAAGAACGAGGACCGCCACCTGGTATCGGCCTTCAAGTCCAGCGGCCGCATGGGCTTCGGGACCGACGGCATTACCTTCGACGACAAGGGCAACCTGTTCGTCTCGGTGATCGAGGATGCCACCCTGTACAAGCTGACCCTCGGCCCTGACCACAAGGCCACCAGCATGAAGGTGTTCGCCCGTGATCCGCAGATCCAGTCGATCGACGGCGTGATCTTCGATGCCAGGCGCCAGATGTTCTACAGCGCCGACTTCCTTGGCAACGCGGTGCATGCCATCGACACGCAGGGCAAGGTCACTACCCTGCAGAAGAACGGTGACAGCACCGGCGCCGACGGTACACTCGACCAGCCGGCCGAGGTGATCATGCGGGGCGATCAACTGGTGATCGTCAACATGGACATGGCCTGGGCCACGCCGGGCCTGTCGGTCAACACCGAAGTGGACACCCAGAGCAACCTGGTGGCCATCGACCTGCCGCCGGTGAAGGGCAAGGGCCACTGAAGCTTTCTCTGCGCACTAGAAGCAACTGTCTGGTTCAACATCCAAAGGCCAGTCCATCCCTATGGGGGCGGGCTGGCCCGCGAAAGGGTCACCGCAGTGCATGGCACCGGCTGCACTGGTGATTGCGGGCCAGGTTGCAGCGGCGAAACCGCTGCTGCGCAAGTGCGGATAGCGGGTCCTTTGACTGCAATGATTGTTTCGGCCAGCGAAATTATGGATTGCTGCCCGCACGGATTCTCTCGAACGATGAACAGGCGCAGGATTCACTCCAGCAGCGCCACCCTTGGATACCGGCGCTCAGACCTCAAACCTTTGAACCGGAGTCCAGATCATGTCCAACCCTATCAAGCTCTACCACTTCCCCAAGTCCGGCCATGCCCACCGTGCCCTGCTGATGGCCTCGCTGCTCAAGCTGCAGCCGGAAGTGATCTTCGTCGACCTGGCCAAGGGCGAACAGAAGAAGCCTGAGTTCCTGGCGCTCAACCCCTTCGGGCAAGTGCCGGTGATCGACGACAACGGCACCGTCATCGGCGACTCCAACGCCATCCTCGTCTACCTGGCCAAGACCTACGGCAACGGCCGCTGGTTGCCGCAGGACGCTGCCGGCGAAGCCCGCGTACAGCGCTGGCTGTCGATCGCCGCAGGCCCGGTTGCCTTCGGCCCTGCCGCTGCCCGCCTGATCACCGTGTTCGGTGCCGGCTTCAATGCGGACGAAGTGATCGGCCGCGCCCACAACCTGCTCAAGGTGATGGACGCCGAGCTGGCCAAGACCGCGTTCCTCACCGGCGACGAACCGAGCATCGCCGACGTCGCCAACTACTCCTACATCGCCCATGCACCGGAAGGCAACGTGTCGTTGGATGCCTACCCGAACGTGCGCGCCTGGCTGGCACGCGTCGAAGCGCTGGACGGTTTCGTGCCGATGCCGCGCACCGCAGTCGGCCTGCAGGCCGAGGTCTGATGCGCAGCAGTTGAACGCAGGCGGCAGGAGGTGAGCCATGAATGACTTCAGCATGATTGTCGAAGGGCGTGAATGGGCCGGGGATCTTGACCCGGACCGCGAAACTGGTGAAAGCCAGGTGCTGGCCTGCATGGGCGAGCGCGAAGCGGGGTACCTGCTGCCGCAGGTGATGGTCGAGCCCGGATATGCGCACTATGGCCAGGCAGCGGGTTTTCGCCGCTGGCTGGCGCATCGTGTCGAGGTGCGCTGAGCCAGTGTCGAAAAACACACCCGCAGAGCGCTACTCTTCAGGCCCAGGGGCTGGAATAATCCAGCTCCAACCACCACGGCACGAAGGGAAGGGCATGGACCACATCCACCTGATGAAGGTATTCGTCGCCGTCGGCGAGCTGGAAAGCTTCGCCGGCGCTGCGCGTCTTCTGGACATGTCACCGGCGGCCGTGACCCGCGCGGTCAGCGCCCTCGAGGAACGCCTGGGGGTCAAGCTGCTGCTGCGTACCACCCGCAGCGTGCGCCTGACCGAAGCTGGCGGGCGCTACCTCGAGGACTGTCGCAGCATCCTGGCCAGCATCGCCGAGGCCAACGAGGCGGCGGCAGGCGTCAATACCACGCCCAAGGGCGAACTGTCGGTGACCGCGCCGACCCTGTTCGGCAGGAAGTTCGTCATGCCCAGCATCGTGCGCTACCTGCAGCAGTACCCCGAGGTCGACGTCTCGGCATATTTTCTCGACCGGGTGGTGAATATGGTCGAGGAGGGCATGGATGTAGCCGTGCGCATCGGCCAGCTACCCGACTCCGGGCTCAAGGCCCTGCGGGTGGGCAAGGTCCGGCGCATGCTCTGCGCTTCGCCCGACTACCTCGCCCGGCACGGCGTGCCGACGCATCCCAGCGAGTTGCACGAGCATGTGGTGGTCGCCACCACCAACCTGTCGCCACGGGCCGGCTGGCGCTTTGGTGTCACCGACGAGCCGACCATGGTGCGCATGAAGCCGCGCCTGAGCGTGACCAGCAACGATGCGGCCATCGCCGCAGCCTGTGCCGGCCTGGGCATCGCCCGGCTGCTGTCGTACCAGGTGGTCGACGAGATCGAAAGCGGTCGCCTGCAGGTGGTGCTGGCCGACTTCGAGGAAGCCCCCTGGCCCATTCATATCCTGCATCGCGAGAGCAAGTACGGCTCGGTCAAGGTGCGTGCGTTCATCGACATGCTCGCCGCTGACGTGCGCGCCAAGGGCCTGGACTGACCGCCACTCAGCCTGGCTGGTAGTGCAGGCGCAGACCGAGGCTGGCCTGCTCGCCCTGTTGCAGCAATCGCAGCCCCGGCCGCCCCGGCAGATGATGGGCGTTGATCGGGTGGCTGACCGGTTCGAAGCAGAAGAAATCACGCCCTTGCGGGCAGAACAGCAGAAAGTGCTCGGCGCCGCTGGCCTGGCATTGCAGGCGATAGCCCTGGGCGGGCTGCTCGATGGTGCAGGCCCCGGTCCAGCCGGCGAAGGCATGGTCGATGTGATCGTCGGGCAGGCAGCTGGCGCTGTCGAAGCGCCAGGCCCGGGGGATGGGTGCCAGGCGCGAGGGCAGCTCGCCAACCTCACCGACCCACACCTGGCCAGCCTTGGCCTGCAGACGGGTGTCCGGGTACCTTGGAAAATACGGGTGCAGGCCCAGGCCGTGCCAGGTCGGTTGCGCGGCCTGGTGGGTGACGTGCAGCTCCAGGTCCAGGCGCCCTTCGTGCAGGTGTACATCCAGCATCGCCTGATAGGCGAAGGGCGTGTGGCTGTCCAGACGCAACCGCGCACGGCGTTGGCTGTGATGCTCCACGCGCCAGGGCTGCAGCCAGGCGCTGCCGTGAATCGGGTAGGGGGCGTGGTCGGTGTTGGCCGCAAGCGCCTGCCAGCCATCCGGGCGGTCGAAACCGCCGGCGGCGATGCGGTTGGACCAGGGCACCAGCGGGTAGCAGGCCAGGCGTCGGGGCGAGCCGCTGGCCAGCGCTGCGGCATCGCTGGCGCGCAGCAGCGCCTGGCCGCTGGCCCTGACCTGCCAGTTGACCAGGCTGGCGCCGAGCGCAGGCGCCAGGGTGAGACGGGTCAGGCGGTCCTGCAGGTGCAGTAGGGTCATGGTCATGGGCTCCGGGTGACGAAGATCATTTCGCCGCAGGTGCGCGGCGGTAGGTCAGCAGCACGATGCCGCCCACCACCACGGCGCCGCCCACCAGTTGCAGGCCGCTCAGTTGCTGGTCGAGCAATGCCCAGCCGAGCAACAGGGTGGCGATTGGCTCGATGTTCATCACCGGCGCGTTCTGCGCCATGTTCAGGCGCGGCACGCAGACGAACAGCAGGGTGAACGCCACCCCGTACAGCACCACCAGGCTGGCCAGGGCCGCCCAGCCGCCGGCGCTGCCCGGTACCGACAGGCCTGCAGGTACCCAGCCACCGAAGCCGGCAACCAGCATGCTGGCGAACACGATCAGCAACGTGAGCAGGCTGCGTACCGGGCCATGCACGCCGGCCAGCTTGTTGTCGGTGATCCACAGGGCGCAGGCGAATACGCAGGCGGCGCAGAAGGCCAGGCTCACTCCGAGGGTCCAGTGTGGATTGGCCGCGCCGCTGTCGGCCAGGCGTCCCGGCACATCCAGGGCCAGCACCAGGCCGCAGAGGATCATTGCCATGAACAGCACCGTGCGCCCGCTTGGCCGTACGCCGTTGAGCCCCCAGTTGAGCAATGCCAGCAGGATCGGGAAGGTGTTGCCCACCAGCAGGGCCAGGGCCACCGGGATGCGCGCCACAGCTGAATACAGGCACAGGCTCTGGGTCGCGATCAGCAGCCCCAGCAGCAATTGCCAGCGTCGGGTGCCGCTGGGCAGCCCGATGGCCTGGCGTTGCCAGAGCACGAGGCTGGCCAGGGCGAGGAAGGTGATGCCGGAGCGGCAGAGGATCGCCAGCAGCACGCCGGTGCCGTCGTCGAAGGCGATGCGTGCGGCGATGTGGTTGCCGGCGAACGAGCAGGCCAGCAGCGCCAGCAGGGCGATGGCCAGCTTGCGCGGGAAGAGGGAAGGTGAGGCAGGAACAGCCATGTGCAGGGTCCATTTGCAAATGAGGTCAACAGTGGGGGCTTGCCGGAGCGGGTAGCCGCGCCGCTCCCACAAGGGCAGTGCTCTCAAGGGCAGTGCCCCTTGAGAGCTGGCTGCCCGCGAACTTAGAGCACGACGCTTGGCAACCACAGCGAGATGGCAGGGATGTAGGTCACCGCCATCAGCACCATGAACAGTGCGAGGTAGAACGGCAGCAGCGCCTTGACCGTCGCCTCGATGCTGACCTTGCCGATCGCCGAGCCGACGAACAGCACCGCACCCACCGGCGGCGTGATCAGGCCGATGCCCAGGTTGACCAGCATGATCATGCCGAAGTGCACCGGGTCGACGCCGATGCCAGTGATCACCGGCAGCAGGATCGGGGTGAGGATCAGGATCAGCGGCGCCATGTCCATCACCGTGCCCAGCAGCAGGAGCATGAAGTTGATGCACATCAGGATCACGTAGCGGTTGTCCGACAGGGTCAGGAACGCGGTGGTGATCTTCGACGGGATCTGCATCAGCGTCATCACGTAGCCGAAGCTGGCCGCGAAGCCGATCAGGATCATCACGATGGAGATGGTCCGTACCGTGCGGTGCATCAGCTTGGGCAGGTCGCGCCACTTGTAGTCGCGGTAGATGAACATGGTCACGAAGAATGACCACACCACCGCCACGGCTGCCGACTCGGTGGCGGTGAACACCCCCGAGAGAATGCCGCCGAGGATGATCACCATGGCCATCAGGCCCCAGAGCGCTTCACCGGCGATCTTCAGCGCCTGGCGCATCGGGATCACTTCGCCCTTGGGGTAGTTGCGTTTTTTCGCGAACAACAGGCACAGGCCCATCATCACGGCGCTGAGCAGCAGCCCCGGCATCACCCCGGCCATGAACAGCGAGGCGATCGACACCGTGCCGCCGGCGGCCAGCGAATAGAGCACCGAGTTGTGGCTCGGCGGGGTGAGCAGCGCCTGCACCGAACCGCTGACGGTCACCGCCGTGGAGAACTCGCGCGGGTAGCCCTTGCGTTCCATTTCCGGGATCAGCACCGAACCGACCGAGGCAGTGTCGGCCACCGATGAGCCGGAAATCGCGCCGAAGAAGGTCGAGGCCATGATGTTGACCAGCGACAGGCCGCCACGCACGAAGCCCACCAGCACCCCGGCGAAGGCCACCAGGCGCCGTGACATGCCGCCCTCGGCCATGATCGCACCAGCCAGCACGAAGAACGGAATGGCCAGCAGCGAGAACTTGTTAACCCCGCTCGCCACCTGGATCATCATCGCCTGCAGCGGGATGTCGATCCACCAGGCGCCGATCAGCGCCGAAAGCCCCAGCGCGTACGCCACCGGCATGCCCAGCAGGATCAACGCGATGAAACTGCCCAACAGAATGAACGCATCCATTTACGCCGCTCCCTCGCTTTCTTCCACTAGGTCGAAGCGCACCACCTTGCGGTTGCTCTGATCGCCCAGCATGAGTTTTTCGATCACGAAGATCAGGGTCAGCACGCCGCCGACCGGGATCGGCGCATAGGTCATGCCCACCCGTACGCCCGGCAGCGTGGCCAGGAACTGGTTCCAGGTGGTGATGCACAGTTGGGTGCCGTACCAGGTCATGAACAGGCACACCACGATCATCAGCACCTGCACCAGCACGGCGACCAGTGGGCGCAGTGGCGCGGGTAGACGGTCGGTGACCATCGCCACCGCCATGTGCGCGCCGGCCCGGTAGCTGGCGGCGGCGCCGACGAAGGTGAACAGCACCATCAGCAGGATCGCCACCGGCTCCGGCCAGCTGGAGCCAGTGCCGAGCACGTAACGGGCGAAGATGCCCCAGGGAATGATCAGCGACATGGCCAGGATCGACAGGCCGGCGATCCAGATGCAGCTGCTGTAGAGCCTGTCGTTCAGGCGCAGGAAGAAGGTTTTCATGGGCATCACCAGGGGCGGCGGCATGGCCGGTGCCATGCCGCCGGGGTCGTCTAGGAAAGGCGGCTTACTCGACCGCGCCGATACGCTTCATCAGGTCGGCGTACTGCGCGCCGTACTTCTCGCGCACTGGCGCCGTGGCGTCATAGAACGGCTTGGTATCGACGGCGATGAACTCGACACCGGCGGCCTTGAGCTTCTCTTCGCTGCTGGCGGTCTTGGCGTCCCACAGTTCGCGCTCTTCCATCTGTGCTTCACGCGCGACCTTCTTCACCAGCGCCTGCTGGTCGGGGGTGAGCTTGTTCCAGGTGGTCTTGGACATCACCACAGGCTCCGGCAGGATCAGGTGGTTGGTCAGGGTGAAGTACTTGGCACTCTGGTAATGGTTGTGCTCGAGCAGGGTCGGCGGGTTGTTTTCGGCGCCGTCGATCACGCCGGTCTGCAGGGCACTGAAGATTTCGCCGGTGTCCATGGCGATACCGTTGCCGCCCATGGCGTTGATCATGTCGATGAACAGCGGGTTGCCCTGCACGCGGATCTTCATGCCCTTGAGGTCGTCGATGCTGCGCACCGGCTTCTTGGTGTAGATGCTGCGCGAGCCGCCATCCATCCAGGCCAGGGCCACCAGGTTGAATTCGGAGTTGGTGATCTTGTCGAGGATCTCCTGGCCGATCTCGCCATCGATGATCTTGCGCATGTGCGCCTGGTCGCGGAACACGAACGGCATGTTGAACACGTTCACATCCGGCACCACCGGGCCGACGATGCCCAGGCTGACGCGGCTCATCTGCACGGCGCCGATCTGCGCCTGCTCGATGACTTCCTTCTCTGAGCCGAGCACACCGCCGGCGAACATCTTGAAGGTGATTTCGCCATTGCTGGCCTGTTCGAGTTTCTTGCCCATGTTCTGCTCGGCGACCACGGTCGGGTAGCCGGCCGGATGGATCTCGGCGAACTTGATGTCCAGTGCGCTGGCGGCACTGGACAGGCCGAGGGCGAAGGGAAGGGTGGCAAGAAGCAGCTTGCGTTTGAAGGTCATGGTGAAACTCCGTGGTTTTTATTATCTGGTTTCGGTCGTGCAGGTGTTGGTGAGATGGGCGGTCAGCCCCGCCAGAGTGTTTCCTCCAGGCCCTTGACGCCGGGGTTCAGGGCGAACACGCCGCCGGCCAGCGGCTGGTCGGCGAGGTCGATGCCACCTGGGCGGATCGAGGTGACGAACAGGGTGTCGAGGTTGGCGCCACCGAAGGCACACATCGCCGGCTTCTTCACCGGCACGCGCAGCGAGCGGTCCAGGCGGCCAGCGGGGGTGAAGCGGTGGATCACGCCTTCGTCGTTGCCGCAGATCCAGTAGCAGCCGTCCTGGTCGACGGCCGCGCCATCAGGGCGACCGGGATACTCTCGCATGTCGACGAACAGTTGCTGGTTGAAAGGCGTACCGCTGTCGATGTCGTAGTCGAACGACCAGATCTTCTGCATCGTGGGGTGCGAGTCGGACAGGTACATGCGCCTGCCGTCCGGGCTGAAAGCCAGGCCATTGGGCACGATCATGCCTTCGAACTGACAATGCAGGCGGTCCTGGCCATCGAGGCGGTAGAGTGCGCCGACCTGTGCACCTTGCTGCATGTCCATCAGCATGGTGCCGGCCCAGAAGCGGCCCTGGCGGTCGCAGCGCCCGTCGTTGAAGCGCATGCCGTCGCGGGCGTGCTCCACGCTGGCCAGGCGGGTGCCGAGCAAGCGTCCGTCCGCGGTCGGTTCAAGGGTGAACAGGCCGGTCTCCATCGCCCCGACCCAGCCCTGTGCGCCACGGGCGATGCAGGCCAGCATCTCATCGCCTTGCCAGGTCCGGTGGCTGCCGTCGGCCAAGGTCCAGCGGTGCAGTTGGCTGGTGGGGATGTCGACCCAGTACAGGGCCTGCTCGCCGGCATGCCACACCGGGCTTTCCCCGGTAGCGTTGCGGGCGTCGACGATCAGTTCACATTGCATGGTGCTGCTCCTTGCACACGGTGACGGTCAGTCGAAGGGACCGGCGGCGACGAAGGCTCCGCCTTGGTAGACCATGCTCGGGTCGTCGGCGGGGGGCGCGGGCTTTGATTCGACATCGGCGCGGAACACCTCCGAGCTATCCTTGGGCCGATAGCCCAGGTGCTCGGCGTAACGGTTGTCCCACCAGACGGTGCGGTTGTCGGAGGCGCCATAGACCACGGTGTGGCCGACGTCGGGGGTGCGCAGGCTGCGGTCGATGAGTTGCAGCAGGTCGTCGTAGCTCAGCCAGGTGCAGAGCATCCGCGGGTTCTGCGGTTGCGGGAAGGATGAGCCGATGCGCAGGCTTACGGTCTCGATGCCATAACGATCGAAGTAGAAGCTGGCCAGGTCCTCGCCGTAGCTCTTGGACAAGCCGTAATAGCCATCGGGGCGGCGAGGGGAGTGGGCATCGAGCTGCTCGTCCTGGCGGTAGAAGCCGATCACGTGGTTGGAACTGGCGAAGACGATGCGCCTGACCCCGTGCTTGCGCGCCGCTTCGTAGATGTGGAACACACCGCAGATGTTGGGGCCGAGGATGTCCTCGAAACTGTGCTCGGTGGACACCCCGCCAAAATGCAGGATGGCATCCACGCCTTCGACCAGCGCATGCACCGCAGCCTTGTCGGCCAGGTCGCAGGTGATCACTTCTTCATGCGGACCGGCAGCAGGTGCCATCGGGGCGATATCGGAAAGGCGCAGGACTTCGGCGCTGCCTTTGAGGCGTTCGCGAAGCACCTTGCCCAGGCCGCCTGCCGCTCCGGTGAGCAGCAGGCGTTTGAAGGGAGTAGTGGTCATGGCCAGCTCTTGTCGTTGATTGTTGTAGGTTGTCGTACGACATGGGTCGATTATCGACAGCGAGTTCGCGGCTTGTCAATGCATTGATGGCATCGCTTTACAGGATCGACAGCGGGTAGTTGAAGATCAGCCGGTTCTCGTCGAACTCGTTGTTGCTGAAGCTGCGGCGAATGTTGGAGTTGCGCCACTTCACGCTGAGGTCCTTGAACGGTCCGCTCTGGATCACGTAGGCCAGTTCCGACTCGCGCACCCATTCCTTGCCGTCGCTGACCGCGCCGCTGTGCACGTCGCGGCCACTGATGTAGCGGTTCATCATGCTCAGGCCGGGGATGCCGACGGTGACGAAGTTGAAGTCGTGGCGCACCTGCCAGGAGCGTTCGTTGGCATTGTCGAAGCTGGCGTTGTAGCTGTCGTTGGCCAGGGTGCCGCCGCTGGTGCCGTTGACCCGCATCCAGGTATCGCCGCTGACCTTCTGCAGGCCGATCCAGAACGTATGCCCGGCATAGCGCGCCGAGAACATGCCCGAGTAGGTCTTGTTGTCGAGTTTGCCGGCGCGCTCGGCGCCGTCGTCTTCGCCCTGGAAGTAGCCGAGGTTGGCGCCCAGGGTCCAGTCGCCCACGGGCTGGCTGTGGCTCAACTGCAGGTACTGCTGCTGGTAGACATCCTTGAGCTGGGCATTCCACAACCCGACCAGGGTGCGCTTGTCGTTGAAGCTGTATTCGCCGCCGACGAAGTTGAAGCGATCGGACACCCCACGGCCGAAGCTCATGTCGTCCATGCTCGCGTCGTTGCGTGGGCTGTTGCCGCGGAACTGGCCGCCGTAGAGCGTCAGCCCGGCGATCTCGCTGGACGTCACCTGGCCGCCGCGGAAGGTCTGCGGCAGCGAGCGGCCATCGTCCGAGCGCAGGATCGGCAGCACCGGCATCCACTCGCCGATCTTCAGCTCGGTCTTGGAGATGCGCGCCTTGCCGGCCACGGCCAGACGGCCGAAATCGTCTGCCGGGCGGCCGTCGTCATGGCGTGGCAGCAGGGCCGTGCCGTAGGTGCCGCCACCGCCGTCGAGCTTGACCGACCACAACCCCAGCACATCCACGCCGAAGCCGATCGGCCCCTCGGTGAAGCCCGAGCGGGCGTCGAGGATGAAGCTTTGGGTCCACTCCTCGGCCTTGCTTTGCGGGTTGCTCGGGTCGACGAAGTTGCGGTTGATGTAAAAGTTGCGCAGGTTCAGGGTCGCCTTGGAATCTTCGATGAAGCCGGCGGCCAGTGCCGCGTCGGGCAGTGCGCCCAGGGCGGTGGCGCCGAACAGGGCGAAGGGCAGGGTCTGGCGGATTTTCATTATTGTTGTGCTCCCAGCAGTGAGGCAGCCGCCTGCCGGGCACGCGCAAGCGACCGGTGACAGGGGCGGGTGGTTGAATGGCCCGTCGTGGACCAAGGTGAAACGCGCGGATCGGGCGCTCAGGTGCCCGTCGCTGACAGCGACTCGCCGCAGCGGCGAATGTTGGCAAGGGGAGGGTGCGAATAGCGTGGGTGTGGTGTCGACATGAGAGGCTCACTGATTGTTGTTTTTGTTGTGTGTTGTCGTACAACTAGGAGAATTATTAACAACGGATCAAATTGCTGTCAACGCTTTTGCTGCAGGCCCTGCCCCGTATTTACTGGAAAAATTCATGTTCAGCGCCCGTGGTGGCTCTAGCCCGCTTGTTGCGAAGACATCCTATGACCCCCGTTCTCTGAGCCAGGCAACGAAAACGCCCGTCTCGATTATCGAGGCGGGCGTAGGGTGCGATCGCTGTCGGGCAGCTCGCATGGCGAGCGTCGGTCATGGGTTTCAGCGCTGTAGCTTCAGTGCTGCTTCGCAATCCCCTGCATGAAGCCCTCAGTCAACTCCACCACCTCGTCCAGGCGGGTATCCATCACGAAATGCCCACCGTCGAGCACGTGCACCTGGGCCTTGGGCAGGTCGCGTCGAAACGCTTCGGCACCGGGCACGATGAAGGCCGGGTCGTACTTGCCCCACAGCACCAGGGTCGGGAGCTGCTGCTGGCGCAGCCATGCCTGCCAGCGCGGGTAGGCGCTGAGGTTGTTCTGGTAGTCGTAGATCAGCTCGGCCTGGATCGGGCCTTGGCCTGGACGATTGAGGTAGGCGTACTCGTCCATCCACAGATCGGGGTCGTAGGCCTGGACATTCGGATCGGTGCCGATGTGTCGGCCCCGGGTCACCTCCAGCGACTGCTGGGCCTTGATCACCTCCTGCTCGTGGGCGGCGCGGTCGCTCCAGAACGGCTTGCGCTTGGCCCACATCGGGCCCAGGCCCTCTTCGTAGACGTTGCCGTTCTGGAACACCAGCGCCTGCACCGCCTGCGGACGAGCCATGGCCAGGCGCAGGCCGACCGGCGCACCGTAGTCCTGCATCAGCAGGGTGTAGTGCGAGGCGCCGACGGCGTCGGTGAACTTCTCCATGGTGTGTGCCAGGTTGTCGAAGGTGTAGCGGTAGCGTGCCGGCGTTGGCGCGTCGCTGTTGCCAAAGCCCGGGTAGTCGGGTGCCAGCAGGTGGTAGTGATCGCCGAGCCTGCGCATCAGCGCATCGTACATGCGCGAGGAACTGGGGACGCCGTGCAGCAGCAGTAGCGTTGGTTTGCCGGGGTCACCGGCTTCGCGGTAGGCAATCTGCACGCCTTCGATCTCGACGCTGCGATAGCTGACCGGCGCGGCCTGGACAAGGCTGGCCAGGCCCAGGCCGAGGGTGGTGAGTGCGCTGAACATGAGGCGGTTCATGGTGGTGCTCCGGGGGTGGACAAGTGATGGGCGGACTGTATCCAGCACCTTCAGGTCGGAGAACCGGGCAGGGCGCAAATGACTGTTGCAGTTGGCGGAAGGACTGGCCGGGTGACTGCAGCAGCGGGTGTGAAAAAACGTGCGATTGCCTTCGCCGTCTACGCACGCGCAAAACGCTGTGAAAGTTGCCTGGACAAGCATGTTCACAACGAAACCGCGGTGTAGATTCACTTTGCGTTCGGTCGGTGCGTGTTCGCCAGCACTGCAGATGACGCACAACGGATGTCTACCTCACGGAGCCTCATGATGAAGAAAGTTTCCCTGTCCTTTGCAGCCTTCGCCCTGTTCGCCAGCCTCGGCCTGAGCGCCTCGGCGATGGCCGATGGCGGCATGACCACCTCGCCGGTCGGCGGCGGCAACACCATCGACAAGTGCCACACCTGCGTGCGGATCGGTGGTGCCTTGAAGTGCTTCCCGATCTGCTGAGCAAGGATCGCCGGGGGCCTGCAAGGCGGCCCCCGGTGGCTCGCTGGATGTGAATCCTCACCACGCTGAAGGCACTGCCCATTACAGCAGATGCGCAACCAGGCTCCGTATGCGCTGCGGATCGATCAGCCATCTCCGATCAGGCTCGCGCCTCATGGCCTGCAGCGTTTCCAGCCGGCCAAAGGCCTGGCTGACGCTGACCCGCGACAGGCAGCAGATCTCCGCCATTTCCTGCTGGGTGAAGTCGAGCTCCAGGCGAATGCCCTGTGCCGTCTGGCGGCCATGGGCGCTGGCCAGGCCCAGCAGGTGGAAGCACACCCGCTCGAAGGCGTCCGCACAGTTGGCCAGCCGATAGTGCTGCAGCAGGATGCGCTGGCGCAGGTGGGCAGCCTCGAGAAAGCGCAGGGCCAGGCCCGCATCGTGCTGGATCGAGCGCCTGAGCGTGCCGGCATCGAGCATGGCCACGGTCACTGCGGTGGATGCGCGCGCCGTCATGGCATGGCGCTGATTGCCGAACAATCCGCAATCCCCGATCACGCTCCCGGGTGAAACCACCAGCAGGTGTCCCTCCCAGCCGTCGGCGCCGGTGCTGACCAGGCGCACGCGACCCTCGAGCACCAGCATCAGGTGCCTGCAGGCGGCGGTCTCGCTGAACAGCACCTGGTTCTTGGCGAAGTGACGTCGCTGGCCCTCTTGCATGCACGCGGGCCAGTCGGGCGTATCGCTCAACCAGGGTGAGATCAGTGGCAGGGACGGGGTGTGCATGTCGATTCCAAGACGAAGAAAGGTGGCCGGATGTAAAGCGCTTTACAGACCTGCCCTGACGGCGGGTTCACGCTGTGGCTACATCTGATGAGGAGTCTGCCATGGACCATGCTGTTACCCGCTATCGCCACCTGTTCCCGTCGCTGACCAACAACATCCAGCTTTCCAGCTGTTCGCAGAGCGCTATCGCCACCCCGGTCCGCGAAGCGGTGGCCGAGTACTTCGACAGCCTGCATGCGCGCGGCATGGATTGGGAACTGTGGATGACCCGGGTGGCAGCGGCCAAGGCCGAGTTCGCGCGCATGATCAACGCCGACGAGGATGAAGTGGCGGTATGCGCCAGCGTCACCGAAGCGGCCGGCCTGATCGCCTCGGCGCTGGATTATCCGGCGGCGCGCAACAAGGTGCTGATGACCGACATGGACTTCCCTTCGATCGGTCACCTGTGGCTTGCACAGCAACGTTTCGGTGCGCAGGTGCAGTTCGTCGAATCCACCAACGACGCGGTGCCGACCGAGCGTTTCATCGAGGCCATCGACGAGCGCGCCCGACTGGTGTGCATCTCCCAGGTGTGTTTCTACAACGGCTATCGCCAGGACGTCGCGCAGATCACCCGCCAGGCCCATGCGCACGGTGCGCTGGTGTTCGTCGATGCCTACCAGGCCAGCGGCAGCGAGCCGATGGACGTCAAGGCGACGCCGATCGACATGCTCGCCTCCGGCATGCAGAAATACCTGCTGGGCTTGCCGGGCATCGCCTTCCTCTATGTGCGACGCGAGGTGGCGCTCAAGCTCGAGCCGAGCCTGACCGGCTGGTTCGGGCGCAGCAATCCGTTCGAGTTCGATATCCGCAAGCTCGACTACGCACCCAATGCCAACCGCTTCGACGTGGGCACGCCGCCGATGATGGCGGCCTACGCCGCGCAGGCTGCACTGCAGCTGATCAACGAGGTTGGCGTGGGGCACATCAATGCCTGGCAGAAGCGCCTGTCGCAGGTGGCGCTGGACACCGCCGCAGCCCAGGGCCTTGAAGTGGCGAGCCCGACCGAGCTGTCGTGCAAGGCCGCCAACACGGCGATCCGCGTCGCCCAGGCCAAGACCCTCGAAGGCCTGATGGCCAAGGAGGGCTTCATCGTCTCGGCGCGCAGCGATGTGCTGCGCATCGCCCCGCACTTCTACAACACCGAAGCCGACGTGCGTCAGGCCATCGAGTGCCTGGCGGCGCTGGACCGGCAGCTGAACCAACGCTGATCCGTCGCGGCTCGTGCAAGGTTGCCGGTGGGGCAGCGTTGCACGAGCCGCCGCGCTGGTCCGGCGTTTTCGCTGTGTGTACCGCTGCTCTCTCATCTGCTAGCCTCTGCGATTCGTTCCTGCCCAAGTTCCCGCACCATGCCAAGATCCGCCCGTTCATCCGAGACCGTCGAGGCGGCGAACAAAGAGCCGCGCCAGACGCTGGTCGATACGGTCTACCTGTTCATTCGCCAGCAGCTCAACCTCGGCAAGTGGCGTCCCGGCGACCGGATTCTCGACTACCAGATCGCCGAAGATTTCCAGTGCACGCGCATGCCGGTCAGGCAGGCGATGTTGCGCCTGGTCAACGAAGGTTTCCTGGAAGGCACCAGCCGTGGTTTCCGCGTGCCGGTGCTGACCGATGCCCAGATCAGGGATGTCTTCGAGGCGCGCCGGATTCTCGAGCCCGCTGCCGCAGCGATGGTCGCAAGGGCTGCCGATGCGCAGCTGGCCGAGCAGTTGAACAACGCCATCGAGATCGCCATGACTGCCATCGTCGCCCTGGACAGCGACATCATGTTCACCGCCAACGCCGCTTTCAGGCGGGCCTGGCTGGGCCAGGTGCAGAACAAGCGGGTGCTCGAACTGATCGAGAACCTGGCCGACCATGCCAATCAGGTGCGCTTTTCCAACGTGCGTGACGTGGCCAACTTCGGTGTGACCGTGGTCGAACTCAAGAAGCTCGCCGCCGCCCTCACCAGCGGCTGCCCCGACACGGCCCACCAGGCGGTGTACCAGTTCCTGGTGATCTCCGAAGACTTCTACTTCAAGCGCCGCGACGGCTGAGCCGACGCGGCGGCTTCGCTTCACTTGCGACAGCAGTTTTCGATCAGCTTGCGGATGAACACTTCGCAGCGATACAGCTGCTCCAGCGACACGTACTCGTCCGGCTTGTGTGCCTGCTCGATCGAGCCGGGGCCGCAGACGATCGTTGGCACCCCCACCTCCTGGAAGAACGACGCCTCGGTGCCGTAGGCCACACTGCGGGTCTTGCTGCTGTCGAGCAACTGGCTGGCCAGGGCCTGCAGCTCACGGCTGGTCTCGGCGTTCAGCGCAGGGATGGCGCCCTTGCAGTGGAACTCGATACCGGCGGCCGGGTTCCTGGCCTTCATCTTCGGGATCACGTGATCGTCGGCGTAGGCCTTGATCCGGTTGAAGAGGCTGTCCGGATCGATGCCGGGCAGGAAGCGGTACTCGAACGAAAAATCGCAGGCCGCCGGGATGATGTTCAGGCCGTTGCCGCCATTGATGAGGTTGGTGGACAGCGTCGAGAAGGGCACGTCGAAATCCTCCATGCGCTTGCCCTCCACGGCCTCCTGCTCGGCCACATCCTGCATGTAGGTGATCAGGCGTGCGGCGTATTCCACCGCGTTGACGCCGCGCGGGGTCAGTGAGGAATGCGCTGCGCAGCCGCTGACGTGGCAACTGTAGATCCGCCCGCCCTTGTGCGCGGACACCACTTCCATGCTGGTCGGTTCGCCGACGATGCAGCCGCTGGGCTCGATGCCGGCCTCGCGCATCTCCTGCAGCAGGCCGGGGATACCCAGGCAGCCGACTTCCTCGTCGTAGCTCAAGGCGATGTGGATGGGTTCGCGCAGATCGGCCGTGGCCATTTCGCCCGCCATGCCCAGCACCACGCCGATGAAGCCTTTCATGTCGCAGGCGCCGCGGCCGTAGAGCAGGCCGTTTTCGATGCGCGCGGTGAACGGGTCGCCCTGCCACTGCTGGCCGTCGACGGGCACCACATCGGTGTGCCCGGACAGCACCACGCCGCCCGGCCCTTCGCCGAAGGTGGCGATCAGGTTGGCCTTGCTGCGATCGGCGTTGTAGTTGAAGCGCAGCCTGGCGCCCTGGGCACGCAACAGATTGGCCGCCCACTCGATGAGCTCGAGGTTGGAGTGGCGGCTGACGGTATCGAAGGCGATCAGTTGCGAGAGGCAGTTGATCACGGCCGGGCTGGGGGAGGGCGTAGTGGGCATGAATAATAAGCTCCTAAATTGAATTCAATTTGCAGATTAGGACGCTTTTTGAGCAAAGGTCAAGCCACTTCATGGCGAGTGATTCGAGTTTTTATCAAGATTTAATCTAACAAATACTGGGTTTTCGAAAGGTGTTGACGGCGTTCTTGGCAGGTGATTCTATTTGTCTCGTAACTGAATTCAGTTTGCGACTTGGTGACAGATATCGACGCTTGGGTGCCGACATTCACCCTGCGATTCCGTTGCCCAGGCACAGGTGGCAGGCTCATCATGCGAGCCTGCTCGAGCGGTTCACATCGAGGGTAATAATAAAAATGAAGGCCGTTACCGATTCGCTGGTGCTGGATCAGGAGGAGGCGTCCGACAAGGCGCTGTTCCTCAGGATCATGCTTCGGATCATGCCGATTCTGTTCATCGGCTACATCATTGCCTACATCGACAGGGTCAACGTCGGCTTCGCCAAGCTGCAGATGCTCGATGACTTGAGCTTCTCCGCCGCGGTCTACGGCTTCGGCTCGGGCATCTTCTTTCTCGGTTTCATCCTCTTCGAAATCCCCAGCAACCTGGTCCTGCACCGGGTCGGCGCGCGGGTCTGGCTGGCCAGGATCATGCTGACCTGGGGCATCATCGCCATCGCCACGCTGTTCGTGCGTACACCGCTGCAGTTCTACATCTCGCGTTTTCTGCTGGGCGCCGCCGAGGCCGGCTTCGTACCAGGTGCGGTGTACTACCTGAGCCTGTGGTTCCCACCCAACCGGCGCGGCCGAGTGTTCTCGATCCTGATCACCGCAACGGCAGTGGGCGGTATCGTGGTCGGACCGTTGTGCGGCTGGATCATGGAGCACTTCGCGCAGTCGCAACTGCTGCGCAACTGGCAATGGCTGTTCCTGCTGCAAGGCTTGCCTGCCCTGGTCTTCGCCGTGGTGTTCTGGCGCCTGCTGCCCGAGCATCCAGACAAGGTCGACTGGCTCAGCAAGGGCGAGCGCGAACGTCTGGCGCAGCTCAACGACAATCGCCAGCAACAGCAATCGGGGCATGAGCGCATCGGCCAGGTGCTGTCCCAGGCCAATGTCTGGTTGCTGGCAGTGACCCTGCTTTCGGTCAACCTGGGGATCTACTCGGCCGTGTTCTGGACGCCGACCATCATCAAGGAGTCGGGTGTCGAGAACCTTTCCAGCATTGGCTACATCTCGTCGCTGCCGTACATCGCTGCTGCGCTGTTCATGCTGGTGCTGGGCAGGTCTTCGGACCACTTCCAGGAGCGGCGCTGGCACATTGCGCTGAGCAGTGTCATCGCCGCGATCGGCCTGTTGCTGGTGGCCAGTGACGGTGAACCGGTGCTGCGCATCGGCGGGGTGATCCTGGCCACCGGCGCGTTCATCGGCACCACACCGCTGATCTGGGCCACGGCCGGCAACTACATGAGCGGTCGCGGTGCGGCGGTGGGTCTGGCGATGATGAATACCATCGCGGCCCTGGGTGGTCTGTTCGGGCCTTATCTGATGGGGCTGGCCAAGGACCTGACCGGCAGCACCAACCTGGCCACCAACGGCCTGGCCGTGGCGGCCCTGCTCGGCAGCCTGGCGATCCTGAGATTGCCGAAGAAGGCTGCTGCCCGCTGAGCCAACTGCGACTCCAGCACCACAACCTGCCAGCGACAGGTGACCGGGCGTCCTGCCCGGCACCGGTCGGCTGACGCCTGCCTGTCGAAATAACCACAACAACAATGGATCGACTGATGAGTGCTCTATTGCGTGCAATTGTGTGCGTCGCTTGCGTGTGCCTGCCGGTTTCCCTGGCGCTGGCCGATGACGCGCCGGTCAACCGAGGCTTTCTCGAGGGAGCCAGCAGCGACCTGCTGGTGCGCAACTATTACTTCGACCGCGACTACCGCAAGGGCGCATCCAACAACTTCGGGGCGTCGCGCGGTTCCTATCGCCAGGAATGGGCGCAGGGTGCCAACCTGGCGTTTTCTTCCGGGTTCACCCAAGGCACCCTGGGCTGGGGCCTCGACGCCTACGCCCGTGGCGGCCTGCGCCTGGACAGCGGTGGCGGCACTACCGGCACCATGCTCCTGCCCATCGGTGACAGCCGCAGGGCGCATGCGGCGTTCGGTACCCTCGGTGGTGCAGTCAAGGTCAACCTGTCGCACACCCGGCTGTACTACGGTGACGTCGCCCCGGCCAACCCGGTGTTCTTCGTCGACACCAGTGCCCGCCTGCTGTCGCAGCTCGCCCATGGCTGGCAGTTGATCAGCGAGGACATCAGCGGCCTGAAACTCGACGCCGGGCGCTTCACCTCCGGCGTCGCCGGCACCGGCACCACACCCGACATCCTGCGCTCGGCCTATTCGGACAAGGAAGTCAAACGCTACCAGTACGCCGGTGGGCGCTACACCCTGTCCAGCAACTGGGACATATCGCTGTTCACCTCCGAGGCCAAGGACTTCTGGCGCCTGTACTACCTGGGCTCCAACTACAGCATCCCGCTGGCGGGCAACCGCAGCCTGCGCCTGTCGTTCAATGGCTATCGGAGCACCGACGCCGGCGCTGCGACGGCCGGCCCCATCGACGGCGTGGCCGGTGCGATCAGTGCGGCCTACACCCAGGGCGCGCATACCTTCACCCTGGTCGCGCAGAAGAACAACAGCGACACGCCCCTGGATGAAATCGCCTTCGCCGATCGCAAGGCCAGCGGCCTGAGCCTGCCGATGGCGATGATGGTCGACGAGTTCCAGGGGCCGCGTGAGCGGGCGTTCCAGTTCCGCTATGAAGTGGACATGGGCGCCTATGCCATCCCTGGCCTGAAGCTCGCCATGCGCTACGGCATCGGCCGCACCGATGGCAGCCACGTCGATCCGTCCAGCGCCTACCGGGGCCTGTACGGGCCCAACGGCCGACACTGGGAAAGCAACTACGACGTGCAGTACGCCGTGCAGGGTGGCTGGGCCAAGGACCTGCGCCTGCGCCTGCGTTACGCCGTGGTGCGCGAGAACAAGGACCAGCCGCTGGCCAATATCGATGAGGTGCGGTTCATCATCGAGTATCCGGTGAAGTTGTTGTAGGAGGGGATGGCTTGAGCATCTCGATATAGCGCTGCACGGCCGGTGCCTTTTCGAATCGCCGATGCAGCACAGCGAGGCTCGACTTTGGCTGGCAGTCGGCGATAGGGCGGTAGTTGACCTGCGGCAGGTTGACCCGGCGCACCATCGACTCCGGCACCACCGCGATGCCCTGGCCCAAGGAGACCAGGGCGACCACTGCTACCAGACTGCCGGGCTGCGGCCCCAGATGAGGGGTGAAGCCGCCCTGTGCGGCTACTGCCAAGGTGCCGGAGATCTGTTCGGGCAGGATGAAGGTTTCCCCTGCCAGCCGTGCGGCGTTGATCAGCGGCAGTTCGTTGAGGCGCGAGCTTGAGGGCAGGGCGAGGACGAAGCCTTCTTCCAGCAGCGTGATGGCGTGCAGTTCTTCTGGTAGCTCCATGGGCATTCGTACATAGGCGAGGTCAAGCAGCCCGTCACGAACCAGTTCGGGCGAGGCCATCATGCCGACCTCGCGGATATTGAGCTGGACGCCGGGGCAGGCTTGATTGAAGTGCGTCACCTGTTGCTGCAGCAGCCCGGAATACGCTGCAGAAGCCACATAACCCACCTCGATCCGCCCGACATCGCCGCGCCCGGCCCGCTGCGCGCCGAGTTGCGCAGCATCGAACTGGCGCACCGCCTGCAACGCCTCGACCCGCAGCGCCTCGCCGGCTGCGGTGAGACGCACGGCCCGTTGGCTGCGCTGGAACAGGCGCACGCCCAGCTCGTTTTCCATGTCCTGGATCTGCCGGCTCAGCGTTGGCGGCGCGATGCCCAACTGCTCAGCGGCACGGGTGAAGTGACCGTGCTGGGCAACGCTGAGGAAGTAGCGGAAATGGCGGATTTCCATGGGGGGTATTGGCTCGGGGATTTGATGATGGTGCAACGCTACAGGGGGGATGGCTTGGGTGCCAAGCGACTGCGCGTTTTAATCTTGTCCAGGTGCTGGCGGAGTTCAAGTTAGCTTGCTGGCCAGAGTTCGCCACCTGCTGCTATTTGCACCGGTTGTCGCACCGCCCTTGTAGGAGCGGGCTTGCCCGCGAAGAGGCCACCACAGTCCCACAAAAGCACCTGCCATCCCCAGAAGCGGCGAACCCTCAAGCCTCTGCTATATGCCACAAGCTCAGCTAAACCCCATGCAGCCCCAAAGCCCGCTGGGCGCATTCCATCCAGCTCATCCTGCGCTTCACCGTCACCTCAGCCTCATCCCCAGCCAGCATCACCGGCATATCCCGCATCCTCATCCAGGGCTCGCTCTGCCAATAGAGCAATGTCGCCGTCCGCCCTCCAGGCCAGCACATCTGTCCCAGTCGCGGCGCTTCATCCCGATTCATCTGCCCATCACGTAGCACTGCCACCACCTCGTGGGTCAGCCAGCGCCTCAAGTGACGGTTCTCCGGAATGTGATGATGAGCCAGTAGGGTGTAGGCTCCGGACTCGCTGACCATGGTGGTTTCGCCGTACTGGCCGTAGCGCAGCAGCTGCACGGTGCGATGCTGGTCCGGGTCGAGCTTGCGGATGCAGTGTTCGTCGAAGAAGCGCCCGGTCATCCGACCGAGTTCGTGGGCACAGAACCAGGCTTGGGATTCGAGCCAGAGGGTGTGGAGGTGACGGTTGTGGCGGGTGAAGAGGGTGGGGGAATAATGGTTGTCCATGATTGGCCTTCCAGAATAAGGAGAGCCGTTTCTAACGGGAACGGGATTCCGCTGCGTGAGCGTTTCTTAGGCGCGTGAGAAAGGTATCTCGCTTCCAGAAGGGCACACAATGCAGCTGAGGTAGGAAACGTCTTTTTCGGAGGTAGCTTGATTGAGGTCGCAAGTCAGCCAGAAAAAATGTTTAGTAAATTACAAAAGATTCTTGTAAATCCTTGAGGTTGTGTTTACATTATCATTTTGATAATTTACTAAATTGGTGTGATATGAGCAGTGGTGCAATTATTCAGCTAGCTCTAGATCTATTTTCGTGTAATCAAAAAGAACTAGCCACACGTCTTGGAGTTTCCCAAACGCAGGTTAGTAAGTGGAAGAAAGGGGATTACATCTCGTATGAGATGGAAACTAAGCTTCGGGAGATGATGGAGATAGGTCAGCAGAACCCGGAGTTCATACTTTGGGTTGGGGGGAAAGAAGCAGCCGCTAAATGGGCGAGGCTCATTAAATTTATAGCGGAAATTGCGCAGCAGCAAGAAGAAACGGGATACCCGACCGAGCCATTATTTGATTCTAGCGATCTATTGTGTTGGAGTGTGTTTTATACGCTCGTTCAGATGGGTGTTGAAATTCCTAAGGTATATCCGTCAGAGTTGGATGTCGATTTCGATGATCCCGATTTAGATTGGGGGGTTGTTGAAATAAATGAAATTTCTTCTTTGGTAGAAAAAATATTTTTGTCCCTAAATGATGTCTATGGGTTCTATGCGGCATATTTGGAATATCTTTTAGAGGATGAGAAACTAGAGCTTTATGGTACCTCCGCTGACAATATACTTCCTTGCCTTATGGAACTGGCCGCTAGCAAGGTCCAATCGGCTGAGAGGTTGGCAAAGAATTTTACAGAGTTTTGTTTCTCTGTGAATTCAAATTATGAAAAGTGGCTGATAGAGATCAAAGAGGCGGCATTTAAAAACGGCGTCCCATTAAAAGCCGAGTTGCTGAATTTAGTGCACATGTCGCATGATGAGGTTGGGCATGAGGCAGAAGCTGAAAGTTTAGGATTTAATAAGCATAGGCTGCACCCTGATATCTATATGAATGAGCTGTTGGTGGGGATGAGGAACGTACAGAAAATGCTTCCGCTTATTTTGAATAAATTGGGAATTGAAGAACCGTTTGATGGTCTTCAATAAACTGATTGTGAGCTAGAAAAAAGGCTGCCCAAAGGCAGCCTTTCTGGATAGCAAGGACGATTAATCCCAGCTCAACGCCCCACCAGTCTGATACTCGATCACGCGCGTCTCAAAGAAGTTCTTCTCCTTCTTCAAGTCCATGATCTCGCTCATCCAAGGGAACGGGTTGGTGGTCCCTGGATACTCTTCCTTCAGACCAATCTGGGTCAGGCGACGGTTGGCGATGAACTTGAGGTAGTCCTCCATCATCGCCGCGTTCATCCCCAGCACGCCGCGTGGCATGGTGTCGCGGGCGTATTCGATCTCCAGCTGGGTCCCTTGCAGGATCATCTGGGTCGCTTCTTCCTTCATCGCCGCATCCCACAGGTGCGGGTTCTCGATCTTGATCTGGTTGATCACGTCGATACCGAAGTTCAGGTGCATCGACTCGTCGCGCAGGATGTACTGGAACTGCTCGGCAACGCCGGTCATCTTGTTGCGACGGCCCATGGACAGGATCTGGGTGAAGCCGCAGTAGAAGAAGATGCCTTCCAGAACGCAGTAGTAGGCGATCAGGTTGCGCAGCAGCTCTTTGTCGGTCTCGACGGTGCCGGTGTTGAACTCCGGATCCGAGATGGCGCGGGTGTACTTCAGGCCCCAGGCGGCTTTCTTCGCGACCGACGGGATCTCGTGGTACATGTTGAAGATCTCGCCTTCATCCATGCCCAGCGACTCGATGCAGTACTGGTAGGCGTGGGTGTGGATCGCCTCTTCGAAGGCCTGGCGCAGGATGTACTGGCGGCACTCGGGGTTGGTGATCAGGCGGTACACGGCCAGGGCCAGGTTGTTGGCAACCAGCGAGTCGGCGGTGGAGAAGAAGCCGAGGTTGCGCATCACGATGCGGCGCTCGTCCTCGGTCAGGCCGTCCATGCTCTTCCACAGGGCGATGTCGGCGGTCATGTTGACCTCCTGCGGCATCCAGTGGTTGGCGCAGCCGTCGAGGTACTTCTGCCAGGCCCAGTCGTACTTGAACGGCACGAGCTGGTTGAGGTCGGCGCGGCAGTTGATCATGCGCTTCTCGTCGACCGCGACGCGGGCCGAGGAGCCTTCCAGCTCGGCCAGGCCTTCGGCGATGTCGAGGGCGTCGAGGGCAGCCTTGGCGCGCTTGACTGCGTCGGAGTCGGTCGCGGTGGCGGCGCGGGCTTCCAGGGCGGCGGCACCGCCGGCGCTGTCGAGCTTGTCGAGGGTGGCGCTGGCATTGGCCTGCGCAGGGGTGTTGCCTTTGGCGGCGACTTCGCCGTCTTCCTTATCGAATTCGTCCCAGCTCAGCATGGTGAGGTTCTCCTGCTCGAGGGCCATCTATGGAGTATGGCCGGTGGATCTTGGTTGCGGTGCCTAGGCCCCAGGGTGGGGTACTGCTGTGCACGCAAATCGGGTGTGCCGTTGAGGCTAACCG
This sequence comes from Pseudomonas sp. FA117, assembly GCF_057370475.1. Taxonomy (NCBI): domain Bacteria; kingdom Pseudomonadati; phylum Pseudomonadota; class Gammaproteobacteria; order Pseudomonadales; family Pseudomonadaceae; genus Pseudomonas; species Pseudomonas sp. FA117. The sequence goes on along the minus strand of NZ_CM170675.1, from coordinate 4,369,418 downwards.
AGGCTATGGGGCTTCGGCTTTCTTATATAGGGCTATAGGGAGGCGTTGGCCTCTTCGCGGGCAAGCCCGCTCCTGCAGGGGCTGTGCCGTGGCACAGAAAATTGAGGCTTCCCGTGGGAAGCCTCAGCCAAGCCTTACTGGCAGGCTTCGCAATCCGGCTCGTCGATGGCGCAAGCCTTCGGTACCGGGGCAGGGCCCGCGGCCTGGACCGGGGCGCTGTCGCCGCCGCTGGAAACGGCGTTGAGCTTGCCGGTGTTGATGGTCGACTTCTCGGTGCTGGTCGCGGCCAGGGCACGGAGGTAGTAGGTGGTCTTCAGACCACGGTACCAGGCCATGCGGTAGGTGACGTCCAGCTTCTTGCCCGAAGCGCCGGCGATGTACAGGTTCAGCGACTGGGCCTGGTCGATCCACTTCTGGCGACGCGAGGCGGCATCGACGATCCACTTGGTGTCGACTTCGAACGCGGTGGCGTACAGGTCCTTCAGCTCTTGCGGGATACGCTCGATCTGCTGCACCGAACCGTCGTAGTACTTCAGGTCGTTGATCATGACCGAGTCCCACAGGCCACGGGCCTTCAGGTCGCGGACCAGGTACGGGTTGATCACGGTGAACTCGCCCGACAGGTTCGATTTGACGTACAGGTTCTGGTACGTCGGCTCGATCGACTGCGACACGCCGGTGATGTTGGCGATGGTCGCGGTCGGCGCGATGGCCATGATGTTCGAGTTGCGGATGCCTTTCTGTACGCGCTCGCGGACCGGAGCCCAGTCCAGCGACTCTTCCAGGTTGACGTCGATGTACTTGGCGCCACGGGCCTCGATCAGGATCTGTTGCGAATCCAGCGGCAGGATGCCCTTGGACCACAGCGAACCCTGGAAGGTGTCGTAGGCACCGCGCTCATCGGCCAGGTCGCACGAGGCCTGGATGGCGTAGTAGCTGACCGCTTCCATCGACTTGTCGGCGAACTCGACGGCAGCGTCCGAGCCGTACGGGATGTGCTGCAGGTACAGCGCGTCCTGGAAGCCCATGATGCCCAGGCCGACCGGACGGTGCTTGAAGTTCGAGTTCTGCGCCTGCGGCACCGAGTAGTAGTTGATGTCGATCACGTTGTCGAGCATGCGCACGGCGGTCTTGACGGTACGCGCCAGTTTCGCGGTGTCCAGCTTGCCGTCCACGATGTGGTTCGGCAGGTTGATCGAACCCAGGTTGCACACGGCGATTTCGTCGGCGTTGGTGTTCAGGGTGATCTCGGTGCACAGGTTCGAGCTGTGGACCACGCCCACGTGCTGCTGCGGCGAACGCAGGTTGCACGGGTCCTTGAAAGTCAGCCACGGGTGGCCGGTCTCGAACAGCATCGACAGCATCTTGCGCCACAGGTCTTTGGCCTGGATGGTCTTGAACACCTTGATCTTGTTGTACTCGGTCAGGGCTTCGTAGTACTCGTAGCGCTCTTCGAAGGCCTTGCCGGTCAGGTCGTGCAGATCAGGCACTTCGCTTGGCGAGAACAGGGTCCACTTGCCGTCGTCGAAGACGCGCTTCATGAACAGGTCCGGGATCCAGTTGGCGGTGTTCATGTCGTGGGTACGGCGACGGTCGTCACCGGTGTTCTTGCGCAGCTCGAGGAACTCCTCGATGTCCAGGTGCCAGGTTTCCAGGTAGGCGCAGACCGCGCCCTTGCGCTTGCCGCCCTGGTTGACCGCAACCGCGGTGTCGTTGACCACTTTCAGGAACGGCACGACGCCTTGCGACTTGCCGTTGGTGCCCTTGATGTACGAGCCCAGGGCGCGTACCGGGGTCCAGTCGTTGCCCAGGCCGCCAGCGAATTTGGACAGCATGGCGTTGTCGTGGATGGCCTTGTAGATGCCCGACAGGTCGTCCGGAACGGTGGTCAGGTAGCAGCTGGACAGCTGTGGACGCAGGGTGCCGGCGTTGAACAGGGTCGGGGTCGAGGCCATGTAGTCGAACGACGACAACAGGTTGTAGAACTCGATCGCACGGGCTTCGCGGTCTTTCTCCTGCAGCGCCAGGCCCATGGCCACGCGCATGAAGAACACCTGCGGCAGTTCGAAGCGCACGCCATCCTTGTGGATGAAGTAGCGGTCGTAGAGGGTCTGCAGGCCCAGGTAGGTGAACTGCTGGTCACGCTCGTGGTTGATGGCCTTGCCCATGCGCTCCAGGTCGTAGCCCTTCAGTGCCGGGTCGAGCAGCTCGAACTCGACGCCTTTCTCGACGTAGGCCGGCAGGGCCTTGGCATACAGTTCGGCCATCTCGTGGTGGGTGGCGCTGTCGGCCACGCCGAGGAAGCCCAGGCCTTCGGCACGCAGGGTGTCCATCAGCAGGCGGGCGGTGACGAACGAGTAGTTCGGCTCGCGCTCGACCAGGGTACGGGCGGTCATCACCAGGGCGGTGTTGACGTCCTTGATGGCCACGCCGTCGTAGAGGTTCTTCAGGGTGTCGCGCTGGATCAGGTCGCCATCGACTTCGGCCAGGCCTTCGCAGGCTTCGCTGATGATGGTGTTCAGGCGCGCCATGTCCAGCGGCGCCAGGCTGCCGTCGGCCAGGGTGATGCGGATGCTCGGGTGCGGCTCGACCACGGCGTCGGTGTGGGCGCGGGTGGCACGCTCTTTTGCGCGCTGGTCGCGGTAGATCACGTAGTCGCGGGCGACTTTCTGCTCGCCGGCACGCATCAGCGCCAGTTCGACCTGGTCCTGGATTTCTTCGATGTGGATGGTGCCACCGGACGGCATGCGGCGCTTGAACGTGGCAGTGACCTGCTCGGTCAGGCGCGCGACGGTGTCGTGGATGCGCGACGAGGCGGCGGCGGTGCCGCCTTCAACTGCAAGGAACGCCTTGGTGATGGCAACGGTGATCTTGTCGTCGGTGTAGGGGACGACAGTGCCGTTGCGCTTGATCACGCGCAGTTGGCCCGGAGCGGTCGCAGCCAGATCCTGGTTCGAATCGGCGGCCTGCGGCGCCTTGGCCTGCGGGTTCTCGCGAGTTGTGTCGGTTTGCATGGGTGTCTCCACAGTTTCTATATTGTTCAGGCGCCTTGTGGGCGCCCACCGTTCCATCCATCAGTTCGACCGGCCCGGGTGGGGGATGCCACGCGCACGTGCATCCGCCCGCTCGGGCTTACCGACTTCGGGACAGACTCAGGAATAAGGGGCAATCAATTGCCGCTCCCTGGCCGAAGTCAAAGATTCTGGGTCACGCCCAAAAACTGTTGCTGTCGGGTGCCAGGCGATGCCTGCAACACCCATACCCGAACAAGACCCTGGCGGGCTTGCCTCGGTCGCGCCTGCGCAGGAGCGCTTTGGCTGCTGAAATCACCGTAAGTTCCGGCACAAAAATCGCTTGAGTTTCGGCCTGGACTTGTGTTTGTGATTTGGGGCGAAGCCACAACATGTAGTGGTTCGCTGCACTGGGGATACAAGATAATGCGGTATCGGGGTCTTTGCAAGGCGAGCTGCTGTGGATAACTTGTGGGTACTTTGTGTGTGAAAGGTGGGTATTCGCTGTAGGCCTTGTCGCAGGAGGTTTTAGCCGGTTTCGGGCCTGTGACAGAATTTTTCGCACAGTTGGCAGTGCCCTGGGCGGGACGTAGTATCGGGGCGATATGTTGCCCTTTGGTGAAGGGCGGCGGTGGCCTCGTCGCGGCGCGGGCCTGCTCCCATGATAAACAGAGGTGATCGGCGATGGACCAGCCCAACAACCGCATCCTCATCGTCGAGGACGACGAGCGCCTGGCCGAGCTCACCGCCGAATACCTGCAGGCCAATGGCTTCGAGGTGGCGGTCGAGGGCGACGGCGGGCGGGCGGTGCGGCGCATCATCGACAGCCAGCCCGACCTGGTGGTCCTCGACCTGATGCTCCCAGGCGAAGATGGCCTGAGCATCTGCCGGCGGGTGCGCGGCCAGTACCCCAACCCAATCCTCATGCTCACCGCGCGCAGCGACGAACTCGACCAGGTCCAGGGCCTGGACCTGGGGGCCGACGACTACGTGTGCAAACCGGTGCGCCCGCGCCTGCTGCTGGCGCGCATCAATGCCCTGCTGCGGCGCAGCGAGGCGCCCCAGGGCAGGGGCCATGAACTGAGCTTCGGCCCGTTGCGCATCGACAACCGCCTGCGCGAGGCCTGGCTCGGCGGGCAACCGATCGACCTGACCGGCGCCGAATTCGACCTGCTCTGGTTGCTGGCCAGCAACGCCGGGCGGGTGCTGTCGCGCGAGCAGATCTTCACCTCGCTGCGTGGCGTCGGCTATGACGGCCAGGACCGCTCCATCGATGTGCGCATTTCCAAGATCCGCCCCAAGATAGGTGACGATCCGATCCATCCGCGGCTGATCAAGACCCTGCGCAGCAAGGGCTACCTGTTCGTCGGCGACGCTGCCGCATGAATTCGATCTTCCTGCGCATCTATGGCGGCATGCTCGCGGTGCTGGTGCTGGTCGCCGTGCTGGGTGTGCTGAGCCTGCACCTGGTCAACGAGGTACGTGCCGGCCAGCATCGCGAAGGCCTGGCGCAAGGCACCTTCAGCCTGATGGCAGACAACCTGGCGCTGCAGAACGAGGTCGAGCGCAAGCGCTCGCTGGTGATCTGGGAGCGTCTGCTCGGGGTGCCGCTGGACCTGGTGCCGCTGTCGGCGCAGACCCTCGATGCCGGCCAGCGCAGCCGCCTGGCGCGTGGCCTGGTGGTGGTGGAGAAGACCGGGCCGCATGCGGCCAAGGTGTTGCGCCAGGTGGGGCATGAAGAGGTGCTGCTGGTGGCCCAGGTCAAGCAGGTCAGTGAACAGCTGGCCCGTGCCACGCTTTACCTGCTGGCCGACGAACTGGTGCGCTACCCGGTCACCGAGCAACAGCAGCGCCTGGCCCAGATCAGGCAGAGCAAGGGCTTCGGCTTCGATATCGCCCTGCAGCGCATCGAGCGGGTCGGGTTGGACGACGACCAGCGGCGCCGGGTCGAGGAGGGCGACACGGTGATGGCGCTGGGCCGCGACGGTGATTCGATCCGCGTGTTCGCCGGGTTGTCCGGCTCGCCCTGGGTGCTGGAAATCGGCCCGCTGTACCAGCTCAACCCCTATCCGCCACAACTGTTGATCCTCATCGCCTTTCTCGGGCTGTGCCTGATCGGGCTGGTGGTCTACCTGCTGGTACGCCAGCTCGAACGCCGGGTCTCGGGGCTGGAGATGGCGGCCTCGCGCATCGCCCAGGGCAGCCTGGAAACCCGTGTGCCGGCCGGCGATGCCGACTCGGTCGGGCGCCTGGCTGCGGCGTTCAACGGCATGGCCGAGCACCTGCAGCGCTCGCTGACGATGCAGCGCGAGCTGGTGCGGGCGGTGTCCCACGAACTGCGCACCCCGGTGGCACGCCTGCGCTTCGGCCTGGAGATGATCGAGAGCGCCAGTACCGAGCAGGCACGGGCCAAGCACCTGGCGGGCATGGACAGCGACATCCAGGACCTGGACCGGCTGGTCGACGAAATGCTCACCTATGCGCGCCTGGAGCAAGGTGCGCCGGCGCTCAAGTTCCAGCGCGTCGACCTGGACAATCTGCTGGACCGGGTGATCGACGAGCTGGCGCCGCTGCGTGCCGATGTGCGGGTGACGCGCGGCAGCTGTCAGCTGGGCGAAGACCGGGAGACCTGGGTCGAGGCCGAGCCGCGCTATCTGCACCGGGCCTTGCAGAACCTGGTGAGCAATGCCATGCGCCACGCCGAATCGGAGGTGCGCCTGAGCTTCCAGCTGGGCCAGCAGCGCTGTCGCATCGAGGTGGAAGACGATGGACCGGGCATTCCCGAGGGCGTCTGGGACCGCATCTTCACCCCCTTCACCCGCCTGGACGACAGCCGTACGCGCGCCTCGGGTGGCCATGGCCTGGGGCTGTCGATCGTGCGGCGGATCATCTATTGGCACGGTGGCCGGGCGCAGGTGGGGCGCAGCGAGGCACTGGGCGGCGCCTGTTTCAGCCTGAACTGGCCGCGCGAGCAGGCGCCGGGCTGAGCCTCAGGCGTTGACCAGGCTCAGCAGGTGGCCATCCTTCAGGCAGAATTGGCCGTCCAGTTCGCGGCCGTGGTGCCACTCGTCCGACAGGTCGGTGAGCAGGCGCAGGCGTGCCTGGCCCGCGGCGTCCCACTCCAGCACTTCGGCGTGTTCGAAGTAGAAGCGCTTGAGGGTCAGCGGGTAGAGGGCCTTGAACAGGCTTTCCTTGAGCGAGAAGGTCAGGGTCACACCCAGGCCGATCGTTGAGCGGTCGAGGCGCTGCAGCTCGTCGGTGGTGAGGATCTCGCCTGCCAGGCGCTCGGCGCGCTCATCGTCGAGCAAGCTCTCCTGGTCAAGACCGATGCCTTGGCAGGCGCCTTCATGGGCAACCACGGCAGCGGCCCAGCCCTGGCCGTGGGTGATCGAACCTCGGATGCCGGTGGGCCAGACCGGTGAACGGTCTTCGTGGCTGCCCGGAACATAGTCGCGGCCGTCGAGACGCTGCAGCGCCGCACGGGCACAGACTCGGCCGGCCAGGTACTCGGCCTGGCGCTTGGCCACCGAGCGCTGCAGGCTGGCGCTTTGTACGATGCCAGCACGCTGGAAGTCGTCGTTGGCCAGGCGCTTGGGGTCGAAGGCGCAACTGACCAGCACCGCGCCGGGGAGGGGCTGGGGCAGGGGCCAGTGGTGCTGGAGTGGGGTGCAGCAGGTGGGAAGTCTGTCCATGGGCGGTATTGTGCCAGTTCCGGCCCTTTACAGGTATGCAGGGCATCAGTAGCGGGCCTCGACCGAGGAGGCCGCCGCGGTCTGGACCCCTACTTGAACGCTTGCTTGAAAAACGCCTGCATATCCTTCCATGAGCTTTCATCTGCCGCCTTGTCATAGCCAATGTCCGGCCCGCCATGCGCGCCATGGCTCAGGCGGTCCGCATCCGGGTTGGTAAAGCCATGCCTGGCCCCGGGAATGCCAACGAACTGCATGTCTGCCCCGGCATCCTTCATTTCTTTCTTGAAGGCCTCGACCTGCTCGGGCGTGACCATGCTGTCGGCCTCGCCATGCTCGACCAGGATCTTCGCCCTGACCACCCCAGGCTTGGCCGGTGTCTGGGTGACCAGCGCGCCATGGAAGCTCACCACGCCATCGAGCTTCTCGCCCCGGCGTGCGGCGTCGAGCACCACCTTGCCGCCGAAGCAGTAGCCGACGGCACCCAGCTGGTGCTTGTTGGTGTTGGGTTGCAGCTTGAGCAGTTCGAGCCCGGCGTCGAAGCGTCGCGCCGCTGCCGCTGGATCCTTGAGCGCTGCCGCCATGAACGCCTGGGCGTCCTGCGGGTGCTCGGTGTGCTTGCCGTCGCCATACATGTCGATGGCCAGCGCGTTGTAGCCCAGCGCTGCAAGATCGCGGGCGCGGCGCTTGGCGTAGTCGTTCAACCCCCACCATTCATGCACCACGACGATACCCGGGCGCTTGCCTTCGACGGCATCGTCGTAGGCGTAGTAGCCGATCAGCGCGGTGCCGTCGGCGTCCTGGTAGCGGATCTCGCGGGTCTGTACCGCCGCCTGGGCAAAGGCGGCGCTGCACATCAGGGCCAGGGCCAGCAGTGTACGCATGGGGGTGTTCTCCAGGAATGATGCATCCGTGTCCAGTTCGTTCAGCCAAGGTTCAGCCGGGGTTCAGGAGCGGTTCAGGGCGCCCTGCTTACTCTAGTCCCCAGACCGAAACAGCGCACCTAACTGGAGAAACAAAGCATGAAAGCACTCAACACCCTGATGGTTGCCATGGCTGTTTGCGCCGCCGGCGTTGCCGCCACCGCCCAGGCCGACGATACCTTCGCCAGCCTGACCTACGGCCAGACCAGCGACAAAGTCCGCAAGTCCGGCCTGCTGCAACGCAACACCGACCACCTCAACGCCGACGGCATCATCGGCAAGGACAGCACCTGGGGCCTGCGTGTCGGCCAGATCAACGAGCAGGGCCGCTACTACCTGACCTACGACAACGTCTCGGGTGACCACAGCGGCGTCAAGCTGCGCCAGGAAAACCTGCTCGGCAGCTACGATGCATTCCTGCCGATCACCGACACCACCAAGCTGTTCGGCGGTGGCAGCATCGGCGTCACCAAGCTGACCCAGACATCCTCCGGCTACAGCCGCGACACCGACTACGGCTACGCAGTCGGCCTGCAGGCCGGTGTGCTGCAGCAGGTCACCGACAATACCTCGGTCGAACTGGGCTACCGTTACCTGACCAGCAACGCCGCCACCGAACTGTCCTCGCACGGTGGTCCGAAGGATGGCACCCTGCGCCTGAAGAGCAGCGCCCAGACCTACCTCGCCGCCAGCTACAAGTTCTAAGGTCGAGGTTCACCGAACCGGCAGGGGTTTCCCGTGCCGGTTCGCTGTTATGCTGTGCCGGCCCTGATCGCGCTGCGACCGGGGAGATAGACATATAAGGAGAAGCGGCATGAAGTTGCTGGTGGTCGAGGACGAGGCGTTGCTGCGTCATCACCTGTACACGCGCCTGGGCGAGACGGGGCATGTGGTCCAGGCCGTAGGCGATGCCGAGGAGGCGCTGTACCAGGCCGAGCAGTACAACCACGACCTCGCCGTGATCGACCTGGGCTTGCCGGGCATGAGCGGGCTGGACCTGATCCGCCGGTTGCGCAGCCAGGACAAGACCTTCCCCATCCTGATTCTCACTGCTCGCGGCAACTGGCAGGACAAGGTCGAGGGCCTGGCTGCCGGCGCCGACGACTACGTGGTCAAGCCCTTCCAGTTCGAAGAGCTGGAGGCGCGCCTGAACGCGCTGCTGCGCCGCTCCAGCGGCTTCACCCAGTCGACCATCGCCGCTGGCCCCCTGGTGCTGGACCTCAACCGCAAGCAGGCCACCCTGGGCGATCAGCCCCTGGCGCTCACCGCCTACGAATACCGGATTCTCGAATACCTCATGCGCCATCACCAGCAGGTGGTGGCCAAGGATCGCCTGATGGAACAGCTGTACCCGGACGACGAGGAGCGTGATCCCAACGTCATCGAGGTACTGGTCGGCCGCCTGCGGCGCAAGCTCGAGGGCGACAACGGCTTCAAACCCATCGACACAGTACGTGGCCTGGGCTACCTGTTCACCGAGCGCTGCCGATGATCCGCTCGCTGCGCCTGCGTCTGATGATGGCCGCGGCGCTGCTGGCCCTGCTGTTCATGCTGGCACTGCTGCCAGCGTTGCAGAAGGCTTTCAGCCTGGCCCTGCAGGAGTCGATCGAGCAGCGCCTGGCTTCGGATGTGACCACCATGATCTCGGCCGCGCGTATCGAGCACGGGCACCTGCAGATGCCCGACCTGCTGCCCGACGAGCGTTACAACCTGCCCAACATGGGCCTGCTCGGCTATATCTTCGACCGCGAAGGCCGGTTGGTCTGGCGCTCGCGCGCCACCGCCGACAAGCACATCAACTATCAACCCCGCTATGACGGACGCGGCAACGAGTTCGCGCGGATCCGCCAGGACGACGGCGACGAGTTCTTCGTCTACGACGTCGAGGTCAAGCTGCTCGGCGGCAAGAGCGCGGCGTTCAGTATCGTCGCGCTGCAACCGGTGCGTGAATACCAGCACACCCTCGATGGCCTGCGCGAGAAACTCTACCTGGGCTTCGGCGCGGCCTTGCTGGCGTTGATGGTGCTGCTCTGGGCCGGCCTGACCTGGGGCCTGCGCTCGCTTCGACGGCTCAGCCGGGAGCTGGACGAGGTGGAAAGCGGTGCCCGCGAAGGGCTTAGCCGTGAGCATCCGCGCGAGCTGCTGCGCCTGACCGGCTCGCTGAACCGCCTGCTGCACAGCGAGCGCGAGCAGCGCCAGCGCTATCGTGATTCGCTGGACGACCTGGCGCACAGCCTGAAGACGCCGCTGGCAGTGTTGCAGGGCGTCGGCGAAAGCATGGGCCAGGGCAGCGGCGAGCGCGAGCAGGCGCGAGTGCTGCAGAGCCAGATCGAGCGCATGAGCCAGCAGATCGACTACCAGCTGCAGCGCGCCAGCCTGCGCAAGAGTGGCCTGGTGCGCCACCAGGTGCGTCTGGCACCGGTGCTCGACAGCCTGTGCAGCACGCTGGACAAGGTCTATCGAGACAAGCGCGTCACCATCACCCTGGACATTCCGGCACAGGCACGGGTGCCGATCGAGGAGGGCGCCTTGCTCGAGCTGCTCGGCAACCTGCTGGAGAACGCCTACCGGTTGTGCCTGGGGCAGGTGCGGGTGAGCCTGGAGGAATTGCCGGAACAGTTGGTACTGTGCGTGGAGGATGATGGTCCGGGTGTACCGCCGGGCCAGCGCATGCGCATCCTGCAGCGTGGCGAGCGCCTGGACCGGCAGCATCCGGGGCAGGGGATCGGCCTTGCGGTGGTCAAGGATATCATCGACAGCTTCGATGCCCGGCTAACGCTGGATGATTCGCCCTTGGGTGGGGCCGCGTTCAGGATCGTGTTCAGCCTGGAGTGACCCTGCGGGCAGCTCGACCTCATCGCGGGACGAGTCGCAGCGGCGACCCGCCGCTCGCACAAGGGCCGAATGTGAGCCCCTTGCACCGGGCGGATTCCCGCCATCGCTCTGGTACGAATCTCGCCACCGGGCGGAAATCCGCCAACCCATCCCTGTCGGTGCGCCCTGTCCTTGGGCGGAAATTTCCCGAAAACACTGGCCTTGCACCCAATCCGGGCATTTTGGCATCACCCTTGCTAAAGATCTGGCAGAGGCCTGCTCAGGCAGCTCGAACACAACGACAAATCCCTCCAGGTGCAGGAGGGTTCGCGCTTTAGGTGCCACGCCCTGGGAAGGGTGACACGGCACACTTGAGGATATTTAAGCCATGACGACACGTCAGCCGCTGTACAAGTCCCTGTATGTCCAGGTGATCGTTGCCATCACCATCGGCATTCTGCTCGGCCACTACTACCCCGAAACCGGCGTTGCCCTCAAACCCTTGGGTGACGGCTTCGTCAAACTGATCAAGATGGTCATCGCTCCGATCATCTTCTGCACCGTGGTCAGCGGTATCGCCGGCATGCAGAGCATGAAGTCGGTCGGCAAGACCGGCGGCTACGCACTCCTGTACTTCGAGATCGTCTCCACCATCGCCCTGATCATCGGTCTGGTCGTCGTCAACGTTGTGCAGCCAGGCGCTGGCATGCACGTCGATGTCAGCACCCTGAACGCCAGCAGCGTCGCCGCCTACGCCGCCGCCGGTGCGCAGCAGACCACCGTCGGCTTCCTGCTCAACATCATCCCCAACACCGTGGTCGGTGCCTTCGCCAACGGCGACATCCTCCAGGTCCTGATGTTCTCGGTGCTGTTCGGCTTCGCCCTGCATCGCCTGGGCAGCTACGGCAAGCCGGTGCTCGAGCTGATCGACCGCTTCGCCCATGTCATGTTCAACATCATCAACATGATCATGAAGCTGGCCCCGATCGGTGCCTTCGGTGCGATGGCCTTCACCATCGGCCAGTACGGCGTGGGTTCGCTGGTGCAGCTGGGCTACCTGATGGCCTGCTTCTACATCACCTGCCTGGCGTTCATCCTGATCGTGCTCGGTGGTATCTGCCGCGCCCATGGCTTCAGCGTCCTCAAGCTGATCCGCTACATCCGTGAAGAGCTGCTGATCGTACTGGGTACTTCCTCCTCGGAATCGGCCCTGCCACGCATGCTGGCCAAGATGGAGCGCCTGGGCGCCAAGAAATCCGTGGTTGGCCTGGTGATCCCGACCGGCTACTCGTTCAACCTCGACGGTACCTCGATCTACCTGACCATGGCTGCGGTGTTCATCGCCCAGGCCACCGACACCACCATGGACATCACCCACCAGATCACCCTGCTGCTGGTGCTGCTGGTCGCGTCCAAAGGTGCTGCCGGCGTGACCGGTTCGGGCTTCATCGTCCTGGCTGCCACCCTGTCTGCCGTTGGCCACCTGCCGGTTGCCGGCCTGGCGCTGATCCTGGGTATCGACCGCTTCATGTCCGAAGCCCGCGCCCTGACCAACCTGATCGGCAACGCCGTTGCCACCGTGGTCGTGGCCAAGTGGGTCAAGGAGCTGGACACCGACAAGCTGCAATCGGAACTGGCTTCCGGCGGTGCGCCGCTGGTTGAAACCCGTCCGACCGACGACCTGGGCGTTGCTGAAGGCCCGGCTACTCGCTGATAGCGCTTGTAGTGATGTGAAAAAAGGCGACCTTCGGGTCGCCTTTTTCATGCCTGGGTATTCTGTCGTCGGTGGCGGCCCTATCGCGGGGCAAGCCCGCTCCCACTGATACGGTGGGGGCGGGTCTACCCGCGAATGCGTTGGTTCATTCGACGCGTGTCTCGCCGCTGTACACCAGAATCTCCCGGCACCGCCTGCACAGATACCGTCGCCCCTGGCGCACCAGCTTGTGCCGCTGCGCGCTGAACGCAAAGTCGCTGTCCGGGCACGGGCAGCGGTAGATGTAGCGGGTCGCCACGCGCCGCTGCACTTCGTAGTTGTGGCAGCGATTGGGCGGCAGTTCGTAGACCCCGCGCATGATCAGTTGCCATTCCTCGCCATGGGCCTGGATGCGCTCGCCGAACAGTTGGTGGGCGATCAGGTGGGCGACTTCATGGGCCACGGTCTGGCGCAGGAAATCTTCCTGGTTTTCACGGTACAGCTGCAGATTGAAACGCAGCAGGTTCTCGTGCAGGTGCGCGACACCGGCCTTCTGGCCGCGCAGCTTGAAGCTGACCTGCGGGCGCGGGAAGGTGCGTTTGAAGAAGGTTTCGGCTTGCTGGTAACAGGTTTCGACGCGTTGCGTGAGTTGCTCGGGCATGGCGGGATGATTCTCCTGACGCGCCATTATGCCGCAAGCCTTCTGCGCTTGCCGAGCCGCCGGTCAGCACGAAGCCAGAGGCCGCCAAAACGGCGGCCCCTGGCCCGACGCCCCAGTGTTGGTATTTCTAATTGGTGTAGACCGGCCCCACGCCAAGCCCCCAGATGATGACCGTGGCGGCCATGATCGCCACCAGCACCACCAGCCCTACCGCCAGTACCGAACTGGAGAACAGGAAGCCTTCGTCACTGGGGATGTTCATGAAGGTCGGCAGCCCGACGTACAGCAGGTAGACCGTGTAGCAGATGGCCGCCGTGCCCAGCAGCATGCCCAGCCACAGGTGCGGGTAGAGTGCGGCCAGGCCGCCGAGGAACAACGGGGTGGCGGTGTAGGTGGCAAAGGCGATGCACTGCGCCATCGACGGGTTGGCATCGTAGGTGCGTGCCATCCAGTGGATGAAGGCGCCCATTACCGCGACCCCGGCCAGCATCGCCAGGTAGGACATGACGCTCATCCATAGCGCGCTTTCCATGGTCAGCATCACCGGTGGTCGGTCACCAATCACCCAGCCCACCTGGGTGGTGCCGATGAAGGCCGACACCGCCGGAATCGCCGCCAGGATCAGGGTATGGGTCAGGTACATGTGGCTGATGCTTTCGTCTTCGCCACGGATCTCGCGCCATTCCTGGTCAGGATGGGTAAACAGCCCCAGAACGTGATGGATCATGCCGGTCACTCCTATCGTCGTCGCCAAACGCCCCCCAAGCGGAGCGCCTGTGGCCCGAGGCCAGGCAACCGATCAAGCGGTAATATGGCCTTATGTCGCAGTATAGGAAGCAGAACCCGGCACAAACCCGGGTTTTTAGAGCAAATCGCGCTGTCGGCGCCGCTGTTGATTCTTTATCGGAATGGCCTACGCCTGTGCCCGGTTTGTGCGTAAAATAGCCGGCTTTTGTCACACCTCGCGGATCCAAGCGCTATGGGCACCCTCTCGGTCAACCAGAACAAACTGCAAAAACGCCTGCGTCGTCTCGCCGGCGAAGCCATCACCGACTACAACATGATCGAGGATGGCGACAAGGTCATGGTCTGCCTGTCCGGCGGCAAGGACAGCTACACCATGCTCGATGTTCTGCTGCACCTGCAGAAGGTGGCACCGATTTCGTTCGAGATCGTCGCGGTGAACATGGACCAGAAGCAGCCCGGTTTCCCCGAGCACGTGCTGCCGGCCTACCTCAAGACCCTCGGTGTCGAGTACCACATCGTCGAGAAGGATACCTACTCGGTGGTCAAGGAGCTGATCCCCGAGGGCATGACCACTTGCTCGCTGTGCTCGCGCCTGCGCCGCGGCACGCTGTACACCTTCGCCGACGAGATCGGCGCGACCAAAATGGCGCTCGGCCACCACCGCGACGACATCGTCGAGACCTTCTTCCTCAACATGTTCTTCAACGGTGCACTCAAGGGCATGCCGCCCAAGCTGCGCGCCGACGATGGCCGCAACGTGGTGATCCGTCCGCTGGCCTACTGCAGCGAGAAAGACATCCAGGCCTATTCGGACATGAAGGAATTCCCGATCATTCCGTGCAACCTGTGCGGCTCGCAGGAAAACCTGCAGCGCCAGGTGGTCAAGGATATGCTGGTGGAGTGGGAGCGCAAGCACCCGGGGCGTACCGAGAGCATCTTCCGCGCCCTGCAGAACGTGGCGCCGTCGCAGCTGGCCGACCGCAACCTGTTCGACTTCACCAGCCTGAAGATCGACGAGAACGCCACCCCGCGTTTCCTCGACGTGCTGAACATCTGACCCATGCGCGACTACCAGTGGCTGCATGAGTACTGCCTCAACCGCTTCGGCTCGGCCAAGGCGCTCGAGGCCTACCTGCCGCAACCGCGCAGCGCGGCGCAGTTGCGCGACATCACCGACGACCGCTACCTGTCGACCCTGGCCCTGCGGGTGTTCCGCGCCGGGCTCAAGCACAGCCTGGTGGACGCCAAATGGCCGGCGTTCGAGCAGGTATTCTTTGCTTTCGACCCGGAGAAAGTGGTGCTGATGGGCGCCGAGCACCTGGAGCGGCTGATGCAGGACGAACGCATCATCCGCCACCTGGGCAAGCTCAAGAGCGTGCCGCGCAACGCGCAGATGATTCTCGACGTGGTGAAGGAAAAGGGCAGTTTCGGTGCCTTCATCGCCGAATGGCCCGAGACCGATATCGTCGGCCTGTGGAAGTACCTGGCCAAGCACGGCAACCAGCTCGGCGGCCTGTCGGCGCCGCGTTTCCTGCGCATGGTCGGCAAGGATACCTTCATCCCCACCGAAGACATGGCAGCAGCCTTGATTGCGCAGAAAGTCATCGACAAGCAGCCCACCAGCCAGCGCGACCTGGCGCTGGTGCAGCAGGCGTTCAACCAGTGGCATGAAGAGAGTGGCCGGCCGCTGTGCCAGCTGTCGGTGATGCTGGCGCATACCGTCAATCATTGAGGTTTGCGGCGTCTGCTTCGCGGGGCAAGCCCGCCCCTACAGGTATTGCGCTGAACCTGTAGGAGCGGGCTTGCCCGCGAATGCCGTATCAGTTGCCCTATTCCCCCGCCATCCGCCGCTCGAACTGAAACTTCCAGCGAACGTACAGCAACCCGCTGACGAACAACCCCAGGCTCATCAGCACCTCGACCCAGCCAAACAGTGCCCGGCCAGGATCGAACGCCGCAAGCACGCCCTTGATGAAATAGATGTTCACCACGAAGCAGGTCCAGGCGTGTGCCCGGGCGCTGCCGCTGACCATGCCCGGCAGCAACAGCAGCAAGGGGACCAGTTCGATGGCCAGGATCACCTCGACCCGCGCGCCATGCAGGTCGGCGAACACCAGGTTGTTCACCACCAGCAGGGCGATCAGGCCGAAGAAGCAGGCCAGGCTCAGCGCCCGGGTCAGGCGCAGGCGTGGCGCCAACCAGTCCAGCGCCGGCAGCACCCTGGGCTTTCTAGCCACGCTCGCCACCCAGGGCCTTGGCGGTGTTGGCCAGGCGCTGGCCGAGGGCACGGCACAGGGCGATTTCGTGCTGATCCAGCTCGCGCTTGCCGTCGGCGCCGGCATGGTGACTGGCGCCATAAGGCGTGCCGCCACCGCGGGTCTCGAGCAGGGCCGATTCGCTGTAGGGCAGGCCGGTCACCAGCATGCCGTGGTGCATCAGTGGCAGCAGCATCGACAACAGGGTGGTTTCCTGCCCGCCATGCAGGCTGGCGGTGGAGGTGAACACGGCGGCCGGCTTGCCGACCAGCTCGCCACCCAGCCACAGGCTGCTGGTGCCGTCGAGGAAGTACTTCAGCGGCGCCGCCATGTTACCGAAGCGGGTCGGGCTGCCCAGGGCCAGGCCCGCGCAGTGGCGCAGGTCGTCGAGGGTGGCGTAGAGCGCGCCGCTGGCAGGGATGTCGGGCGCCACCGCTTCGCATTCGGTGGAAATCGCCGGCACCGTGCGCAGGCGTGCTTCCAGGCCAGCCATCTCGACGCCACGGGCGATGTGCCGGGCCATCTCGCTGGTGGAGCCGTGGCGGCTGTAGTACAGGACCAGGATGAACGGATCGCTCACGGCAGGATCTCCAGGATTTTCTCGGGCGGGCGGCCGATCACGGCCTTGTCGCCAGCGACCAGGATCGGGCGTTCGATCAGTTTCGGATGGCCGACCATGGCGTCGATCAGTTGCGCGTCGCTGAGCGCGGGGTTGGCCAGGTCCAGGGCCTTGTATTCGTCTTCGCCGCTGCGTAGCAACTGGCGTGCGCCGATACCGAGCTTGCCGAGCAGTGCCTTGAGCGTGGCGGCGTCGGGCGGGGTTTCGAGATAGCGCACCACGGTCGGGGCCAGGCCGCGCGCTTCGAGCAGCTCGAGGGCGCCGCGGGATTTGGAGCAGCGCGGGTTATGATAGAGGGTCAGATCGGTCATGACGGGTCGCATCCAGCTGGGTGTGGCGGTTATTCTAACCGCAGCGACCAACATTTCCTGCTTTAAAACTTCGAGAAGGATTGACCCATGGCAAGGCGTTTGGCAGCTGCACTGGCCATCACCGCGAGCCTTCTGCTCGGCGGCTGCGGTGCCGACTACGGCGTGGACCAGCACGGCAATACGGTGAAGGCCGAACAGATCGACGGGCACTGGCTGGTGCTCAACTACTGGGCCGAGTGGTGCGGACCGTGCCGCACCGAGATCCCGGAACTGAACACCGCGGCAAAACAGTGGCAGGCCGAGGGCATCAGGGTGGTGGGGGTGAACTTCGATGGCCTGCAGGGCGATGACCTCAAGCAGGCCGCGCAGGCCCTGGGCATCGATTTCACCGTGCTGGCGCAGGATCCTGCCGAGCGCTACGAGCTGCCGCGCAGCGAGGCACTGCCGGTGACCTACATCATCGACGACAAGGGCAAGGTGCGTGAGCAGTTGCTCGGCGAGCAGACGCTCGAAGGGCTGCAGGCGAAGATCAAGGCGCTCAAAGGCGGCGCCTGATCGGTTGTCGGGGCTGCGAAGCAGCCCCGATGCACTTCAGCCTTGCTCAGGCCAGAAGCGCAGTGGCTTGCCCTCAGCTGGCCAGAAGCGGATCTGTTCGATTGCCGACACATCCCAGCGCTGCACCGTCTCCAGTGCCTGCAGGAAGCGCTGCTCCTGCTCCATCAATGCCGGCGCGCACAGCTTGCGGGTTTTGCCGATCTTGCCGAAGCTCAGCCGCTCACCTTCCAGCGTATAGCTGGCGAACCAGTGGTTGCAGCCGGCATTGCCATAGGCGCGGCCATCGTTGGCGAGGGTCAGGGTCAGGTGGCTGTAGTCGATCAGCGGACGCTCGCCGATCCACTCCAGCACATAGCTCTGCTCCTGCTGCAGTTTCGAGGGTTGCGCGGCACAGCCGAACAGGCCGCCCAGCAGCGCGGCGCAGGTCAACAGGTGTTTCACTGGGCGCTTCCCTGGCAGTTGCGGCACAGGTGACGTTCGCCCTGGCTGCTCCAGCCAAGTTCGGCGATACGGGCGTTGGCTGCCGGCTGGCGGGCTTTCTTGCCGAGCTTGGCGTCCACGGCGAACTCGAAGTCGAGCACGGCCTCGCAGCTGTCGCACTTGACCTGCCAGGTGAGGATTTCCAGTTCGTTGAACACCGGGCCGCTGGCCACGGCGACCCACTGGCCGCGTGGGTTGATCAGGTGGCGGACGCTCTCGACGGTCAGGCGCATGGACAAGTCCTTGCTGCCTTTGAGCGTCACCAGCAGGGCATCGCCCTTGTGCATCGAGCCACCGTTGCCGGTCACCTGGTAGCGACCTGGCACCAAGGCGCGGCATTCGATGAGGGTGTGTTGCGGGTTGAAAAGGGTGTAGCGAAAATCGTGCTCGACCATGGGTCCTCCAGAAATGCCGCGTATCCTAGCACTAACCTGTGACCGTGTTACGCGCATCGCCCGCCGCCCAGTGGATGACGTTGTCCAGCGTGGTCGCGGCAATCGCCTCCAGCGCTTCGCGGGTCAGGAACGCCTGGTGCGCGGTGACGATCACGTTGGGGAAGGTCAGCAACCGCGCCAGCACGTCGTCCTGCAGCGGCAGGTCGGAGCGGTCCTCGAAGAACAGTTGCGCCTCCTCTTCGTAGACATCGAGGCCCAGGTAGCCGAGCTGACCGCTCTTGAGCGCATCGATCAGCGCCGGGGTATCGACCAGCGCGCCGCGCCCGGTGTTGATCAGCATGGCGCCGTGTTGCAGGCGTGCCAGGCTCTGGGCATTGACCAGGTGGCGGGTCTGCTCGGTCAGCGGGCAGTGCAGGCTGATGATCCGCGATTGCGCGAGCAGTTCCGGCAGCGCCAGGTAGCGGGCGCCGAGGGCCAGCAGTTCAGGGTTGGGGCAGGGGTCGTAGGCCAGGAGCTGGCAACCGAAACCGGCCATGATGCGGGCGAAGGCTGTGCCGATCTGTCCGGTGCCGACCACGCCCACGGTCTTGCCGTGCAGGTCGAAGCCGGTCAAGCCGTGCAGGGTGAAGTCGCCCTCGCGGGTACGGTTGTAGGCACGGTGCAGGCGGCGGTTGAGGGCCAGGATCAACGCCACTGCATGCTCGGCCACGGCATGGGGCGAATAGGCCGGAACCCGCACCACGGTCAGCCCCAGGCGCGCTGCGGTGGACAGGTCGACATGGTTGTAGCCGGCCGAGCGCAGGGCGATCAGCCGCGTGCCGCCGTCGGCCAGGTGCTGCAGGACTTCGGCGCCCAGATCATCGTTGATGAAAGGGCAGACCACCTCGAAACCCCGGGCCAGCGGTGCGGTGTCCGGGGTCAGGCGGGTGGGCTGGAAGTGCAGTTCCAGCCCGCTGCCGACGGCGGCGTGGGTAAAGCTTTCCTGGTCGTAGTGCTGGCTGCTGAACAACAGGACGCGCATGGCGGGAACTCCTTTGGCGGGCGGTCAGGACAGTCTGGACCAGGGCGGGAGGGGCGATGTTGATCTGGGCAAGGAATGCCTGCACCCGCCCGCTCCCGCAGTACGTTCAATGCCTGTCATCGCTGATCAAGCGCTCAGGTGCGCCTGCTCGGCCAGGCGGTGGATGGCTCGTTCCAGTTCATCCAGCGCCTGCATCGCCTGCGGGCTGTCCTGCTTGAGCAGGGTTTCACTGCGCTGGCAGGCGGCGCGCAGCTGCGGTACGCCGCAATAGCGCGAAGCGCCATTGAGGCGGTGCACGCGCTCGATCATCGCCGAGCGGTCGCCGGCCTCGCGGGCACTGCGGATGGCCTGGCGATCACTGTCCAGCGAGGCCAGCAGCATCGCCAGCATGTCTGCGGCCAGGTCGGCCTTGCCAGCGGCCAGGCGCAGGCCTTCCTCGTGATCGAGCACCTGCAGTTCGCTGTCATCGGGCAGGCGCTCGCCGATGCGTTCCGGCGGTGGCGCGCCCAGGCTCAGGCCGGTCCACTTCATCACCACCTGGGCCAGCTGGCGCTCGCTGATCGGCTTGGTCAGGTAGTCGTCCATGCCGCTGTGCAGCAGGGCGCGTTTCTCGTTGGCCATGGCGTGGGCGGTCAGGGCGACGATGGGCAGGGGTGGGCCGCTCTGGCTGGTTTCCCAGCGGCGGATCTGTTCGGTGCAGGCGCAACCGTCCATGCCCGGCATCTGCACGTCCATCAGCACCAGGTCGAAGGGTTCGTCCTGCACGGCCTGCACCGCCGCGAAGCCGCTCTCTACCGCCACCACCGCAGCACCCATGCCCTCGAGCAGGGTCTGCACCAGCAGCAGGTTGGCCGGGGTGTCGTCGACGCAAAGAATGCGCGGCGCCCGCGAACCGGCGTTGTGGCGTGGCTCGACGTGGGCACGGCTGGGCTGGATCAGCTCCAGCAACAGGCGCCGCAGCTTGCGCGTGCAAGTCGGCTTGGACAGCAACTGGCCGTGGGCATTGGGCAGGAACGGCAGGTACAGCGCCTGTTCGGTGGTCGGGCACAACACCACGCACTGGCAGCCCAGGCGTTCGAGCTGCTGGTGATAGTCACCCAGGTGGTCCGGCGAGAGGTTGCCCAGGTTGGCGCCGAGCACGGCGAACTCGAATGGCTGGCCGGCCTGGCTCGCCGCCTGTACGCCCTGCAGCAGTTGCTCGAACGAAGAGAACAGGCTGACACTCAGGCCGCAATCCTCGAGCTGGTGCTCCAGGGCCTGGCGCGCCAGCTCGTGGCCGTCGACGATCGCCGCGCGGCGCCCGAGCAAGGCTTGCAGTGGCAGTTCCTCGGTATCGTCGTGGGCCTTGGGCAGGCTGAGGTTGATCCAGAACTGCGACCCTTCGCCGGGCGTGCTGTCGACCCCGATCTCGCCGCCCATCTGCTCGATCAGGCGCTTGGAGATCACCAACCCCAGGCCTGTGCCGCCGGGTTGGCGCGACAGCGAGTTGTCGGCCTGGCTGAAGGCCTGGAACAGGGTGCGCACGTCCTGTGGCGACAGCCCGATACCGGTGTCCTGCACGCTGATGCGCAACTGCGCGGTGTCTTCGTGCTCGTCCTCGACCATGGCACGCACGACGATGGTGCCTTCGCGGGTGAACTTGATGGCGTTGCTCACCAGGTTGGTGAGGATCTGCTTGAGCCGCAGCGGATCGCCGATCAGCGACAGCGGCGTGTCGCGGTACACCAGGCTGACCAGCTCCAGCTGCTTGGCATGGGCGGCCGGGGCGAGGATGGTCAGGGTGTCCTGGATCAGGTCGCGCAGGTTGAACGGGATGCTGTCGAGTACCAGCTTGCCGGCCTCGATCTTGGAGAAGTCGAGGATCTCGTTGATGATCCCCAGCAGGTTGTCGGCGGACTTTTCGATGGTGCCCAGGTAGTCGAGCTGGCGCGGGGTGAGCTCGCTTTTTTGCAGCAGGTGGGTGAAACCGAGGATGCCGTTGAGCGGCGTGCGGATCTCGTGGCTCATGTTGGCGAGGAATTCGGATTTGATCCGGCTGGCCTCCAGGGCTTCCTTGCGCGCCATGTCCAGCTCGATGTTCTGGATCTCGATGGTTTCCAGGTTCTGGCGCACGTCCTCGGTGGCCTGGTCGATGCTGTGCTGCAGTTCTTCGTGGGCGCTGTGCAGGGTTTCGGCCATGCGGTTGATGCCGGCGGCCAGCTCGTCCAGCTCGACGCTGCCCATCGGTGGCAGGCGTTCCTCGAGGTTGCCCTCCTTGAGCTGGGTGACGGCATGCTTGATGCGCCCGATCGGGCCGTTGATCGCCCGGCTCATGCGCAGGGCCAGCAGCACGGTCAGGCTCAGGCAGGCGAAGATCAGCAGCAGGCTGGTGAACAGGTTGCGGTAGCCGCGCAGCAAGGTGCCGTCGTGGGACAACTCGATCTCGACCCAGCCCAGCAGGCGTTCGGCCTCATGCGGCACCGCGTCGGTGGCCAGGTCGCGGTGATGCCCGAACACCGGCATCAGGTAGCGCGTGGCGTCGTTGCCGGTGCGTTGCAGCAGTTGCGTGCCGGTGCCACCGCTGGGCGCCTGGTTGAGCATGCTCGGCCCGGCATGGGCCAGGCGCGTGCGGTTCGGCGCCAGGAAGGCCACGGCGCGCACATCGGTCTGCTCCAGGGCCTCGGCGGCGATGCGCTCGAGCTGCGCTGGCGCTTCCTGGGCCAGGGCAGGGGCGGCGAGCGGTGCCAGTTGCTCGGCGATCATCTTGCCGCGTTGCAGCAGCTGGGTGCGCAGTTCGTTCTGCTGCAACCAGGTGAAATAAATGCCCAGCACCAGCGCCATCAGCCCTGCGGGCAGGAGGGCCAGCAGCAGGACGCGGCTTCTGATTCCCAAACGATCGAGCACACCTGTCTCCTGTCATGTGCGTGCGGGCCGTCGCGGATGGACGGGATCCCGCAGAACGTTACTCCGCGCGCACCGGTAATGCACTTTGTTTGTGCGGGTTTTTTAGCCGCGCAGCGCTTGCCGGGGCTTTGGTCGGCAGGCGGTTGCGATAACGCCGGTACTCGCCAATAATCACGCAATTGAGAATTCATGGCAGTTGCCAATGCATACCGTATCGATTCACGACTCCAGCATCCTCGCCATCGAGGACGATCCGGTGCTCGGCGCCTACCTGCACGAGGAGCTGCAACGCGGCGGCTTTCGGGTGACCTGGTGCCGCAATGGCCTGGAAGGCCTGGAAACCGCAGGCCGGCAGATGTTCGACGTGGTGCTGATGGATATCCTGCTGCCGGGGCTCAACGGCCTGGACGCCCTGGCGCAGTTGCGCCGCCGCAGCGCCACGCCGGTCATCCTGATGTCGGCCCTGGGTGCCGAGGCCGACCGCATCAGCGGCTTCCAGCGGGGCGCCGACGATTACCTGCCCAAGCCCTTCAGCATGGCCGAACTGCGCGTGCGCATCGAGGCGATCCTGCGCCGGGTCGCGCTCGAGCGTCGTCACCAGGCGCCGCGCGAGGGGTTGGCCGGGCAGTTGCACTTCGACGAGCAGGCCTGCGACGTGACCCTGCATGGCTGTGCCGCGGGCCTGACCCCCAGCGAGTATCGCCTGCTCGACACGCTCAACCGCAGCCAGGATGAGGTGCTGAGCAAGCCCTTCCTTTACCAGCAGGTGCTGCAGCGCGGCTATTCGCGCCACGACCGCAGCCTGGACATGCACGTCAGCCAGATCCGTCGCAAGCTCAGGGGCATCGGCTACCAGGAGCGCCAGGTGCGTACCGTGTGGGGCAAAGGCTACGTGTTCTGCGCCGGTGAGGGCGACTGAGCGTGCCGGGACGTCGTTCGCTGTTCTGGAAGCTCACCGTGCTGCTGGTGGGCTTCTGCCTGTTGATGATCGGCCTGAGCTACACCTGGGGCCGACACATGGAAAACCGCAATGCCTTCCTCTCCGAACCGGCCCGGCAACTGTTGCGCGGCTATGCCGCACAGGCCGAGCAGGCCTGGACCGAGGGCGGCCGCGAGGGGCTCGATCGCTGGCTGGCAGACCTGCGCCAGCGCGAGCACGGTTGGGTCAATGTGCTCGATGGCAACCTGCGACCGCTGGCTGGCGGCCAGCTGTCCACCGATGAAATGCAGCGCCTGACCCGCCTGCGGGGCGTCGACTGGCCCATGAGCCGGCGCAGTGTCGACCAGCCCTGGCTGCGCCTGCCGTTCCCCCGGTCACCCGAGCAGGGCATGCTGGTGATCGAGCTGCCGCAGCGCCTGAATCCAGGCCAGTACCGTCTGTTCTGGCAGGTCATCACCAATGGCGTGATTCCCGGGCTGTTCACCTTGCTGCTGTGCGTGGGCCTGTACCGGATGCTGATCGTGCCGCTGAACCAGTTGCGCGAGCAGGCCAATGCCTGGCGTGCCGACCAGCTGTCGGCGCGGCTCGATTCGCGCACCATCGGCCGCCACGACGAGTTGGGCGAGCTGGCGCGGGCTTTCGACCAGATGGCCGAGCGCCTGCAGGGCACCGTCGCCCTGCAGCAGCAACTGTTGCGCGATCTGTCCCACGAGATGCGCACGCCACTGAGCCGCCTGCGCGTAGCCTGCGACGGCGAGACCGATGTCGCACGCCTGCGTGAGCGCCTCGCACGCGAGCTGGACGGCATGCAGCAACTGGTCGAGGACACCCTGCAACTGGCCTGGCAGGACGCCGAGCGTGCGCCGATGAACCTCGAGCCCATCCAGCTGCCGGCCTTGTGGGACGTGCTGGTGGAGAACGCCTGCTATGAAAGTGGCTGGGCTGCGCAGCGTCTGCACTGCGAGTTGCCGGCCCGCTGCTGGGTGGAGGGCAATCTCAACCTGCTGGCCCAGGCGCTGGAAAACATGCTGCGCAACGCCATTCGCCATTCACCGGCGCACGGCGTGGTGCGCCTGGGTGGTCGCCACGACGGCAATCACTGGCAACTGTTCCTGGAAGACGAAGGGGGCGGGGTCGATGAGGACGACCTGGAGCGAATCTTCGCGCCATTCTCGCGCCTCGACGGCTCGCGCCCCGGGGATGGCGGCTTCGGCTTGGGTTTGAGCATCGCCCGCAGCGCGATCCAGCGCCAGGGCGGGCTGTTGTGGGCCGAGAACGGCCGAATGGGGCTGCGCCTGTGCATGCGCCTGCCTTGCGTCGCTGCCGAATACCCGGCGGGCAGCCCCGCTGTGGCGGCGCTACGCGCGCCTGTGGAAGTGGGACCGCCCGTGAAGAACCCGCAGCCGATATAACGGTCTGCTATATGCCCCAGCAATTGCGTGATATGGCCGCGCCTTCTTTGCCGGTATGATAGGCGCCCCTGCCGTCCTGATTGCGAAATACGCCCATGACCTTGCAGTACCCAACCATCGCCGATTGCATCGGCAACACCCCCCTGGTCCGCCTGCAGCGTATCGCCGGGCAGACCAGCAATACCCTCCTGCTCAAGCTCGAAGGCAACAACCCGGCCGGCTCGGTCAAGGACCGCCCGGCGTTGTCGATGATCACTCGCGCCGAGCTGCGCAACCAGATCAAGCCAGGTGACACCCTGATCGAGGCGACTTCCGGCAATACCGGCATCGCCCTGGCGATGGCAGCGGCGATCAAGGGCTACAAGATGATCCTGATCATGCCCGACAACTCCACGGCCGAACGCAAGGCGGCGATGACCGCCTACGGCGCCGAGCTGATCCTGGTGAGCAAGGAAGAGGGCATGGAAGGCGCGCGGGATCTTGCCGAGAAGCTGCAGGCCGAAGGCCGTGGCCTGGTGCTCGACCAGTTCGCCAACGGCGACAACCCGATTGCCCACTACACCAGCACCGGCCCCGAGATCTGGCAGCAGACCCAGGGCAGCATCACCCACTTCGTCAGTTCCATGGGCACCACCGGCACCATCATGGGCTGCTCGCAGTACCTGAAAGAGCAGAACCCGGCGGTGCAGATCGTCGGCCTGCAGCCGATGGAAGGCTCGGCCATCCCGGGTATCCGCCGCTGGCCGGAGCAATACCTGCCGAAGATTTTCGACGCCACCCGCGTCGATCGCGTGGTCGACATGTCCCAGCAGGAAGCCGAAGACACCACTCGGCGCCTTGCACGTGAAGAGGGCATTTTCTGTGGCGTGTCCTCCGGCGGTGCGGTCGCAGCCATGCTGCGCCTGTCCCGTGAAGTGGAAAATGCCGTGATGGTCGCGATCATCTGCGACCGCGGCGACCGTTATCTCTCAACCGGCCTGTTCGACGCGACCTGATGTCCAGAAAGAAAAGCAACAGCAGCGGCCTGCGCTTCCAGCCAGCCGGGGGCGAACGCACCGCACAGGTGCCGGTCGGCAAGAAGCAGCGCCTGGACATCGAGCGTCTGGCCGGGGACGGGCGCGGCATCGCCTTCGTCGACGGGCGTACCTGGTTCGTCAGCGGCGCCCTGGCCGGCGAGGCGGTGGAGGCGCGGGTGCTCAATGCCCGCGGCAAGATCGTCGAGGCGCGCCTGGAGCGTGTCCTGCAGGCCAGCCCCGAGCGCCGTGACGCGCCGTGTCGGCACTATGCCCGCTGCGGTGGCTGCAACCTGCAGCACCTGCCGCACGAAGGCCAGCTGGCGCTCAAGCAGCGCCTGCTCGCCGAACAACTGCAGCGCGTGGCCGGGGTGCAGCCGGACGAGTGGGCCGCGCCGCTGGCCGGAGCGCAATTCGGCTACCGCCGCCGCGCCCGGGTCGCCGTGCGCTGGGATGCCAAGGCGCGCGAGCTGCAGGTCGGTTTCCGCGCCGAAGCCAGCCAGGACATCATCGCCATCGACGAATGCCCGGTGCTGGTACAACCCTTGCAGTCCATCCTCCGCCACCTGCCGACGGTGCTGCGCAGCCTGAGCCGGCCGCAGGCGCTGGGGCACGTGGAACTGTTCAGCGGCACCGCCGAGGCGTTGCTGGTGCGGCACGTGGCGCCGCTGCCGGAAGACGACCTGATGCGGTTGCAGGCGTTCTGCCAGGAGGCGGGCGCGCAACTGTGGCTGCAGGGCGAAGGCGAGCCGGCGCCGTACGAGGGCGACGCCCGCCTCGGGTTCGCCCTGGAACCCTGGGGGCTGGAACTGGCGTGGCGGCCGGGCGACTTCGTGCAGGTCAATGCCCAGGTCAACACGCTGATGATCGAACAGGCGCTGGCCTGGCTGGCGCCTCAACAGGACGAGCGGGTGCTGGACCTGTTCTGTGGCCTGGGCAATTTTGCCCTGCCATTGGCACGCCAGGCCCGCGAAGTGGTGGCGGTGGAGGGCGTGCAGGCGATGGTCGACCGCGCCGCCGCCAACGCTGCCAGCAACAATGTGCATAACGCACGTTTTTTTCAGGCCGATTTATCGCAGTCTTTGGCCGGTGCCGAATGGGCCGCCGAGGGCTTTTCTGCGGTACTCTTGGACCCACCGCGCGACGGTGCCCACGAGGTGGTGCAAGGCATCGCCCGTCTCAAGGCCCGGCGGCTGGTCTATGTATCGTGCAACCCCGCCACGCTGGCGCGAGACGCGCAGGTGCTGGTCGGCCAGGGGTACCGGTTAAAAAGGGCCGGGATTCTCGACATGTTTCCTCAGACGGCGCATGTCGAGGCCATGGCGTTATTCGAAGCGGGCCAGTAACGGCTGGCCCCTTGGTGTGGCTTCCATGGACGGGAAGCGGCACGGTTGATTGCCAGTGCGCCCGCGTGGCGCGCTGTATGGAAAGGTAAAAGAAACATGGTACAGGTGAGAGTGCACCAGCCGGTCAACACCGACGGCAGTATCAATCTCGAAGCATGGCTGGATCATGTGGTGAGCGTCGATTCGGCGCTGGATCGTACGGCGCTCAAGGAGGCCTGCGATTTCGCCCAGGAAGTCGAGAAGAAGGGCAATCCGGCCAAGCATTCCTGGGCCGACGGCACGTCGAGCTTCCAGGCAGGGCTGGAGATCGCCGAGATCCTCGCCGACCTCAAGCTCGACCAGGACTCGCTGGTCGCCGCCGTGATCTACCGGTCGGTGCGCGAGGGCAAGGTGACCCTGGCCGAGGTCGGCCAGCGTTTCGGCCCGGTGGTCTCCAAACTGATCGACGGCGTGCTGCGCATGGCCGCCATCAGCGCCAGCCTCAGCCCTCGCCAGTCGCTGGTGCTGGGCTCGCAGGCGCAGGTCGAGAACCTGCGCAAGATGCTCGTGGCCATGGTCGACGACGTGCGCGTGGCGCTGATCAAGCTGGCAGAGCGGACCTGCGCCATCCGCGCGGTGAAGGCCGCCGATGACGAAAAACGCCTGCGCGTGGCGCGCGAGGTGTTCGACATCTATGCGCCGCTCGCTCACCGCCTGGGTATCGGCCATATCAAGTGGGAGCTGGAAGACCTGTCCTTCCGCTACCTGGAGCCCGACCAGTACAAGCAGATCGCCAAGCTGTTGCACGAGCGGCGGCTGGACCGCGAACGCTTCATCAGCGACGTGATGAACCAGTTGCAGAACGAGCTGCTGGCCACCGGGGTCAACGCCGACATCAGCGGCCGGGCCAAACACATCTATTCGATCTGGCGCAAGATGCAGCGCAAGGGTCTGGAATTCAGCCAGATCTACGACGTGCGTGCGGTGCGCGTGCTGGTCCCGGAAATCCGCGACTGCTATACCGCGCTGGGCATCGTCCACACCCTGTGGCGGCACATTCCCAAGGAGTTCGACGACTACGTCGCCAACCCCAAGGAGAACGGCTACCGTTCGCTGCACACCGCGGTGATCGGCCCAGAGGGCAAGGTGCTCGAGGTGCAGATCCGCACCCACGGCATGCACGAAGAGGCCGAACTGGGCGTCTGCGCGCACTGGAAGTACAAGGGCACCGACGTCAAGTCCAGCTCCAACCACTACGAAGAGAAGATCTCCTGGCTGCGCCAGGTGCTGGAGTGGCACGAGGAGCTGGGCGACATCGGCGGCCTGGCCGAGCAACTGCGGGTCGACATCGAACCGGACCGGGTGTACGTGTTCACTCCCGACGGCCATGCCATCGACCTGCCCAAGGGCGCCACGCCGCTGGACTTCGCCTACCGCGTGCACACCGAGATCGGCCACAACTGCCGTGGCGCCAAGATCAACGGGCGCATCGTGCCGCTGAACTACAGCCTGCAGACCGGCGAGCAGGTTGAGATCATCACCAGCAAGCAGGGCAGCCCGAGCCGCGACTGGCTGAACTCCAACCTCGGCTACGTCACCACCTCGCGGGCGCGGGCCAAGATCGTCCACTGGTTCAAGCTGCAGGCGCGCGACCAGAACGTCGCAGCCGGCAAAACGCTGATCGAGCGCGAACTCAGCCGCCTGGGCCTGCCCCAGGTGGACTTCGAGCGCCTGGCGGAAAAGGCCAACGTCAAGACCGCCGAGGACATGTTCGCCGCCCTGGGCGCCGGCGATCTGCGCCTGGCGCACATGGTCAACGCCGCCCAGCAATTGCTGGAGCCCGAGCGCATCGAGCCGGTCGAGCTGATCCCGCGCCCGGCGCGCGGCACCCGATCGGGCAAGCGCAACGACATCCAGATCCAGGGGGTTGGCAACCTGCTGACGCAGATGGCCGGTTGCTGCCAGCCGCTGCCGGGCGATGCCATCGTCGGCTACATCACCCAGGGTCGTGGCGTGAGCATTCACCGCCAGGATTGCGCCTCGGTGCTGCAGCTGGCCGGCAAGGAGCCGGAGCGCATGATCCAGGTGAGCTGGGGGCCGATTCCGGTGCAGACCTACCCGGTCGACATCGTCATCCGCGCCTACGACCGCCCGGGCCTGCTGCGCGACGTGTCGCAGGTGCTGCTCAACGAGAAGATCAACGTGCTGGCGGTCAACACCCGCTCGAACAAGGAAGACAACACCGCGCTGATGTCGCTGACCATCGAGATTCCCGGCCTGGATGCGCTGGGGCGCTTGCTCGGGCGGATCTCGCAGTTGCCGAACATCATCGAGACGCGGCGTAATCGTACGCCTTGAGACTGCGTCGCCCCCATCGCGGGCAAGCCCGCTCCTGCAGGTGCAGCGTGATCCCTGTGGGAGCGGGCTTGCCCCGCGATGAAGGCACTGCCGAAGGACCTGTAATGACCTACACCCTCGACGACCTGCTCCACCTCATGGCCCGCCTGCGCGACCCGCAGTATGGCTGCCCGTGGGATCTCGAGCAGGACTACACCAGCATCGTCAAGCACACCATCGAGGAAGCCTACGAGGTGGCCGACGCCATCGAGCAGGGCGATTTCGCGCAGTTGCAGGGCGAGCTCGGCGACCTGCTGTTCCAGGTCGTCTATTACAGCCAGCTGGCGCGCGAAGAAGGGCGTTTCGAGTTCGCCGGGGTGGTCGATTCGATCACCCGCAAGCTGATTCGCCGTCATCCACACGTGTTCCCCACCGGCGACCTGTACGCCGCACCCGACCTCCCGCGCCTGAGCGAGGCACAGGTCAAGTCGCGCTGGGAAGCGATCAAGGCCGAGGAACGCGCCGAGAAGACCACCCCCGAACAGCTGTCGCTGCTCGACGATGTGCCGGGCGCCTTGCCGGCGCTGGCGCGTGCGGCCAAACTGCAGAAGCGTGCGGCCACGGTCGGTTTCGACTGGCCCGAGGCACTGCCGGTGCTGGACAAGGTCCGCGAGGAACTCGACGAAGTGCTGCAGGCGATGGCCGACGGCGACGAACAGGCCCTGGAAGACGAAGTGGGCGACCTGCTGTTCGCCGCCGTGAACCTGGCCCGCCACCTCAAGCAGGACCCTGAAAACGCCCTGCGCCGCGCCAACCGTAAATTCGAACGCCGTTTTCGCTTCATCGAACAGGCATTGCGCGACAGTGGCCGACCGATCGAAGATTGTAACCTTGACGAGCTGGACGCCCTCTGGGGCGAAGCCAAGCGTCAGGAAAAGAACCTGCCCAGCTGCGGCTGAGCCGATGCATAAGTGAGTGAACACCGATGAGCCTTTCCCTTCGCGATCAATTGCTCAAGGCCGGTCTGGTCAACCAGAAGCAGGTCTCCCAGACCAACAAGGCCGAGAAGAAACAGAAACGCCTGGAACACAAGGGCCAGGTCGAGGTAGACGACAGCCAGCAGCGCCTGGCCAAGGAAGCCATGGCCGACAAGGCTAAAAAGGACCAGGAGCTGAACCGTCAGTTGCAGGAGAAGGCCGAGCAGAAAGCCCGTGCCGCGCAGGTCAAGCAATTGATCGAGGCGACCCGCCTGCCCAAGCTGAACACCGAGGACTACTACAACTTCGTCGACGACAAGAAGGTCAAGCGCATCGCCGTCAACGCCCTGATGCGCAGCAAGCTGAGCAACGGCTCGCTGGCGGTGGTGGCCCATGGCGGCGGCTACGAGGTGATTCCGCGCGAGGCGGCGGTGAAGATCCAGGAGCGCGACCCCAAGCGCATCCTGCTGCTCAACACCCATGTCGAGGAGGCCGACGAGGACGATCCATATGCGGCCTACAAGATCCCAGACGATCTGATGTGGTAAATGACGAAAACCCCGCTCAGGCGGGGTTTTTCGTGGGGGAGATCTTATTGTGTGGTGCGCTGGCTCTCGAGGGTTTCGAGCTCCTGGCGATACTGGTGGGCTTCATGCTCGTTGTGGAACATGCCGACCAGCTGGCCCTGCTGGTGTACGTCCCAGATCCGCACGCCAGCGGCCAGGCCTTCGTGGGACATTTTCGATTCGTCGCGTTCGGTTACTTGGACAGTCATCGGTAAACTCCACTTCTGTTGGTCTGCGACACTGTGTCGCACACCTTCTTTATAGAGTTTGTTAGCAGGCTAAGTAAATAAAACGACGATGAAACTATGTTCATGAAACGCGCTGCGCTTGTTTGCGCAGGCCAAAAAAAGCCCCGCATCAAGGCGGGGCTCGGGCTACAGCAGGGAAGGGATCAGTTGCCCTTCACCGTCCTGCCGTCGACCGTACCATCCTGCAGCACGATCACGTATTCCTTGCCATCGGTCTCGACCTGGCGCAGTTGCACCAGCAGGTAGTCCCAGTCCTTGGCGAACCACAACTCGGTGATGCGCTTGCTCTGGCTCGGGTCGCGAACGCGCTCGACCTTCACCGCATCGACCTGGCCGGTCTTGGTGGTGACTTTCTCGGTGCCGAGCACGCGGAAGTCGTAGGTGTCGATCTCGTCACCGTCGACCACCTGGTAGGTCATGCTCTTCTTGCCGGCTGCCACGTCATGCTGCAGCGCCAGCTGGTAGGACGACTTGTCCAGCACGCCACGGTTGAGCGGCAGGCTGATCGCGTCGCCACGGTCGCTGCCGGTGACCTTCTTGCTGCTCCAGTCGAAGTCCAGGTCGACTTTCTTCGCCTTGCCCAGGCCGCCGCGTTCGAAGTGGTACTTCTGCGGCAGCAGGGTGTCGTTGTCCATGCGCACCGTGCTCTGCTCGGTCAGGCTGGCGATCATCATGGAGGCTTTGAAGTTCAGGTCCCAGGTACCGTTGGCGTTCTTGACCAGGCTGCGTTCGGCAGTGCCGCTCATGGGCAGCTGTTTCCAGTCGGCGGTGTAGCTGGCCGAGAAAGGCTTCAGATCAGCTGCCTGGAGCGGCAGGGCGAGCACGGCGAGAGCCAATAGCAGGGCGCGACGCATAAATTCTCCTAGGGTCGAATCAAGTGACCGCTGGCCGCCAGCGGCTGGCCATCCAGTAATGCACCTTGTTCGCCCAGGCGCAAGCGTCCTTTGGCGAACCAGTGCACCGCCAGCGGGTAGATCTGGTGTTCCTGTCGGTGGACCCGTTGTGCCAGGCTCTGCGCATCGTCGCCTGGCGCGACCGCTACCACAGCCTGTACGACCAAGGGCCCGCCGTCGAGTTCCTCGGTGACGAAATGAACACTGCAGCCGTGCTCGGCATCACCGGCATCCAGGGCCCGCTGGTGGGTGTGCAGCCCTTTGTACCTGGGCAGCAACGACGGGTGGATGTTGAGCAGGCGACCCTGGTAGTGGCGCACGAAGTCGCCACTGAGGATGCGCATGAAACCGGCCAGCACCACCAGGTCGGGGGCGAAGCCGTCGATCAGTTGCACCAGCGCCGCATCGAACGCCTCGCGGCCGTCGAAGCCGCCATGCTCGAGCACGGCGGTGTCGATCCCGGCCGCCCGGGCCCGTTCCAGGCCGTAGGCGTCGGGGCGGTTGGATATCACCGCGCGGATCCGCGCCGGGCTGTCCGGGGCGGCGGTGCTGTCGATCAGGGCTTGCAGGTTGCTGCCGGAACCCGACAGCAGTACCACGACATTGCAGGTCTTGCTCGGCATCAGTGTGCCTTGAGGTTCTGCAGCTCGACCTGGGCAGCGCCTTCGGCGGCTTCGGCGATATGGCCGATTACCCATGGCTGCTCACCGGCAGCGCGCAGTTCGTTCAGGGCGGCTTCGACCTGGTCCTGGGCCACGCAGATCACCATGCCTACGCCGCAGTTCAGTACGCGGTGCATTTCGTGCTCGTCGACGTTGCCTTTTTCCTGCAGGAAGTCGAATACCGCCGGGCGCTGCCAGCTGGCGACGTCTACCACGGCCTGGGCGTTTTTCGGCAGGACGCGCGGGATGTTGTCCAGCAGGCCGCCACCGGTGATGTGGGCCATGGCCTTGACCGCGCCGGTGTTCTTGATCAGCTGCAGCAGCGGCTTGACGTAGATGCGCGTCGGCGCCATCAGCAGGTCGGTCAGCGGCTTGCCGTCCAGCTGGGTGTTCTCGATGTCGGTGGCCGACACTTCGAGGATCTTGCGGATCAGCGAGTAGCCGTTGGAGTGCGGGCCGGAGGAGGGCAGGGCGATCAGTGCGTCGCCAGTGGCAACCTTGGAGCCGTCGATGATTTCGGCCTTTTCCACCACGCCGACGCAGAAGCCGGCCAGGTCGTAGTCTTCGCCTTCGTACATGCCCGGCATTTCGGCGGTTTCACCACCGACCAGCGAGCAACCGGCCAGTTCGCAACCTGCGCCGATGCCGGTGACCACGGTGGCGGCCACGTCGACGTTGAGCTTGCCGGTGGCGTAGTAGTCGAGGAAGAACAGCGGTTCGGCGCCGCAGACCACCAGGTCGTTGACGCACATGGCGACCAGGTCCTGGCCGATGCTGTCGTGCTTGTTCAGGTTCAGCGCCAGGCGCAGCTTGGTGCCGACGCCGTCGGTGCCGGACACCAGCACCGGCTGCTTGTAGCCGGCCGGGATCTCGCAGAGGGCGCCGAAGCCGCCCAGGCCACCCATGACTTCAGGGCGTGCGGTGCGCTTGGCGACGCCCTTGATGCGTTCGACCAGTGCTTCGCCGGCGTCGATGTCTACACCGGCGTCCTTGTAGCTCAGGGAGGGTTGCTTGCTCATTGATCCAGGCCTTTAAGAGGGAGGGATTCAGGAAAACGACCAGCGCGGCCAAGGCCGGCTCGGGAGGCGGCGGCTGCCTGTACGTGACTGGTCTGCGAAGGCGCGCGATTTTATCAGGGTTGCCCGGCAGCGGCCATCCTCCATTGAACGGCAAGTGGCGAGCGGTAGGCTATAAGAGAAGACAGGCAGCGCTCGCGCGCGCTTTTGCTTGCCGCTGACACGCTGCAGCTTGTAGCTTCTGGACTGAAAGTCATCTGGACAGGAATCCTTCATGCGTTTTCTCAATTACCTGGCAGTGGTGTGCGTGGGCCTGATCGGTGCGACGGCCCAGGCCGAAACCGTATCGGGCCTCTACCAGGTCCGCGAGCCCGTCGACGGGCAGGGCAGCGAGGCGCGCACCCAGGCCACCTCCAAGGCCCTCGACACCCTGGTGCTGCGTCTTACCGGCGATCCCAAGGCCCTCCAGAACCCTGCAGTCGCCGCCCTGCGCAAGGATCCGCAGCAGATCATCAACCAGGTCGGCAACGAGGCCGGCCCGCCTGAAGCGCTGGTGGTGGAATTCGACCCCGGCAGCACCGAGCGCGCCCTGCGCCAGGGTGGCCTGGCACTGTGGGGCAGCAACCGGCCGTCGATTCTCGGCTGGTGGCTGTACGACAGCGTCGAAGGCAGCAGCCTGGTCGGCGATGGCCAGACCAGCGCCGAGCCCCTGCGTCGCGCTGCCCAGCACCGTGGCCTGCCGCTGCGCCTGCCGCTGGCCGACCTGCAGGAGCAGCTGGTGGCCAACGCCAAGCAGCTCGAAGGCAACGACCCGGCGCCGCTGCGCGAGGCGTCCGAGCGTTACGGCGCCGATGCGCTGCTGGCCGTGCACGCCCACGAGGCTGACGGCAAGTGGCAGGGCAAGTGGCAGCTGTGGCTGGGAGACCAGCGCGAGCAGGGCACGGCCGAGGGTGCCGACCAGGCTGCCATGGCCGATGCGCTGATGCTGGCGATCAGCACCCGCCTGGCGCCGCGCTACGTCATCCGTCCGGGGGCCAGCAGCGACCTGCAGGTCCAGGTGCAGGGCATGAACCTGCAGCGCTATGCCGAACTGGGGCGCGTGCTCGAACCCTACGGCCCGCGCCTGCAGATGGCCGAAGGCGACACCCTGACCTACGCGGTCACCGGTAATCGCGAGCAGTTGCGCGCCCAGCTGGGGCTGGCGCATCTGCAGGAGGTGCCGGTCGAGCAGGCGCCCGCCGCCGCACCCGCGCCTGTGCCCGACGCCACGCCGGGCCAGCCTGCCACGACGCAGGCGCCTGCCGCCAGGCCGTTCGACGGCCTGCGCTTTCGCTGGTAAGGAGACGAGTCCATGACCGATGTGCGTCGTTGGGTATGGCTGGGCGTGGCCCTGTTGATTGCCGTGGTGCTGTACCTGCTGCACAACATTCTCTCGCCGTTCCTGGTCGGCATCCTGCTGGCGTACCTGGCCGACCCGCTGGTCGATCGCCTGGAACGCCTGGGGTTGTCGCGCACCTGGGGCGTGGTGGTGGTGTTCAGCCTGTTCACCCTGGTGTTCCTCGCCTTGCTGCTGGTGCTGGTGCCGATGCTGGCCAAGCAGCTGGTGCGCCTGTACGAGCTGGCGCCGCAGATGCTCGACTGGCTGCAGCATGTGGCGCTGCCCTGGGTGCAGAGCCGCCTGGGCCTGGCCGACGGCTTCTGGAAGTTCGACAAGATCAAGGCCGCGATCGGCGAACACATGGGCCAGACCACCGACATCGTCGGCATCGTCCTGTCCCAGGCCACGGCCTCGAGCCTGGCGCTGATCGCCTGGCTGGCCAACCTGGTGCTGATCCCGGTGGTGGGCTTCTACCTGCTGCGCGACTGGGACCTGATGATGGCCAAGCTGCGCAGCCTGCTGCCGCGCCAGCGCGAAGACCAGGTGGTGGAACTGGCCGGCGAGTGCCACGAGGTGCTGGGCGCGTTCGTGCGCGGGCAACTGCTGGTGATGCTGGCGCTGGGCGTGATCTACGCGGTCGGGCTGTCGCTGGTGGGGCTCGAGCTGGGGCTGCTGATCGGCCTGCTGGCGGGCCTGGCGGCCATCGTGCCGTACATGGGCTTCATCGTCGGCATCGGCGCGGCGCTGATCGCCGGGCTGTTCCAGTTCGGCGGCGACCTGTACCCGATGCTCGGCATCGTCGCGGTGTTCATGATCGGCCAGGCCCTCGAAGGCATGGTGCTGACGCCGTTGCTGGTGGGCGACCGCATCGGCCTGCACCCGGTGGCGGTGATCTTCGCCATCCTGGCCGGTGGCGAGCTGTTCGGCTTCACTGGCGTGCTGCTGGCGCTGCCGGTGGCGGCGGTGATCATGGTGCTGCTGCGCCATGTGCACGACCTGTATAAAGAGTCGGACATGTACGCCGGGGACATCGATCCCGACCTGTAACCCCGACGTTCGCCCGGCCCTCGTGCCGGGCGAAGCCCTGAGGCAACCCGCCACGTTGACGTTGCCGCCGCCAATTTGTTTGTGCTGGCGTTTCGGTTACAATCCGCAATCGTTTCAGCCTGTCCCCGGTCAATCAGACCAAAGGCTGAAGCGCACAAGGGTTCTCTGGCTGCTGAACAATGATCACAAAAAGCCTGCGCTGAAGAACAAGTAACACCAGGGCCAGCCACAGGCCTACCCTCCGTTCTACTGACTGGAAGTGATCAATGTTCAAAAAAGCTGGCAAGACCTTGCTGGGTCTGGCTGTCGCGGCGAGCTTCATGCAAGCGCACGCCGACGAAGCCAAGAAAGTCGATGTGCTCCTGATTGGCGGCGGCATCATGAGTTCGACCCTGGGCGTATGGCTCAGCGAACTGGAGCCGAGCTGGTCGATGGAAATGGTCGAGCGCCTGGACGGCGTCGCCGAGGAAAGCTCCAACGGCTGGAACAACGCCGGTACCGGCCACTCCGCGCTGGCTGAGCTGAACTACACCCCGATGGACAAGGACGGCAAGGTCAACATCTCCAAGGCGATCGAGATCAACGAAGCCTTCCAGGTGTCGCGCCAGTTCTGGTCCTGGCAGGTTCGCCAGGGCGTGCTGAAGAACCCGAAATCGTTCATCAACACCACCCCGCACATGAGCTTCGTCTGGGGCGACGACAACATCGCCTTCCTGAAGAAGCGCTACGAAGCACTGCAGGCGAGCCCGCTGTTCCGCCCGATGCAGTTCTCCGAAGACCACGCGCAGATCGCCAAGTGGGTCCCGCTGATGATGGAAGGGCGTGACCCGAACCAGAAGCTGGCCGTGACCTGGACGCCGATCGGCACCGACGTCAACTTCGGCGAGATCACCCGCCAGTTCGTCGGCCACCTGCAGACCCGCGACAACTTCAAGCTGAAGCTGTCCAGCGAAGTGCAGGACATCAGCCGCAACAAGGACGGCTCCTGGCACGTCGAGTACAAGAACCTGAAGGATGGCACCAAGTCGGCCACCGACGCCAAGTTCCTGTTCATCGGTGCCGGCGGCGGCGCGCTGAAGCTGCTGCAGAAGTCGGGCATTCCTGAAGCCAAGGAATACGCAGGCTTCCCCGTGGGCGGCTCGTTCCTGGTGACCGAGAACCCGACCGTTGCCATGCAGCACATGGCCAAGGCCTACGGCATCGCCTCGACCGGTGCGCCACCCATGTCGGTTCCGCACCTGGACACCCGTGTGCTGGACGGCAAGCGCGTGATCCTGTTCGGGCCATTCGCCACCTTCTCGACCAAGTTCCTGAAGAACGGTTCGTACCTGGACCTGCTGAGCAGCACCACCCTGCACAACGTCTGGCCGATGACCAAAGTCGGTATCGAGCAGTACCCGCTGGTCGAGTACCTCGCCGGCCAGGTGATGCTGTCGGACGACGACCGCTTTGAAGCCCTGCGCACCTACTTCCCGCACGCCAAGAAAGAAGACTGGCGCCTGTGGCAGGCCGGTCAGCGCGTGCAGATCATCAAGCGTGACGAAGAGAAGGGCGGTGTGCTGAAGCTGGGCACCGAGGTCGTGGCGTCCGAAGACCGCACCATCGCCGGTCTGCTGGGTGCTTCGCCAGGCGCCTCGACTGCGGCACCGATCATGCTCAACGTGCTCGAGACCGTGTTCAAGGAAAAGGTTGCCACCCCTGAATGGCAGGCCCGCATCCGCGAGATCGTGCCGAGCTACGGTACCAAGCTGAATGATTCCGCTGCTGCCGTGCAGAAAGAGTGGAACTACACCGCTGAAGTGCTGCAGCTGGAGAAGCCTCCGGTCATCGACCAGAGCGTCGGCACCAGCACCGGCGCCGAGTCGACCGCACCTGCCGAAGGCAAGGCTGCCAACGACATGGCACTGTAAGCTGCCTGAGGAGATGGCCTGTCGTCTGACAGGCCGTTGCCTGAAGAGCCACGAGGATCGCCGCAGGCGGGCTCGTGGCTTTTTTGTGCCCTAGTTACAGTGATTTGTGACAGCGGGCCCCTGTGGGAGCGGGCTTGCCCGCGAACACCGGCGGAGCCGGTGCCATTCACCGCGGTGTTCTTTTCGCGGGCAATCCCGCTCCCACAGGGGTTGGATTTGTGTCCAACTTCTTGGGGGCAGTCTAGAGATGCTCAATGATCGACGTGCAGCTTGTCGTCCAGGCGGTTGCTCGATGAGCCATTCTTCTGCGGCGTCTCGTCGAAATGCTGCCACTCCGCCTCCTGGAAGCGGAACAGGCTGTCATCCTCCGGCGCCTCGCGGTCGCCGTAATGGTGGATCGAATAGTGGGCATACTCGACCTTGTCCGCCCAATCCCCCTGCAGCAAACCATCGGCGGCCAGGTCGCGGTACCAGTCGTTTTCCTTCTCGCTGGCCTTCTGCCGTTTGTTGTGATCGACGAAGTAGCCGATGATCCCGCCGATCACCCCCAGCACCACCCCGACCAGGAAGAACGGCCCGGTCAGCGCAGCAGCGGTGCCGGCACCGAACAGGCTGGCAGCGCCCAGTACTCCTGCGGAGGCACCGAAGGCACCGCCGGCGATCTGCAGGCCACCGGAAGCCTTGGCCAGCGGGTCGCCGTCCTTGATCGCGTTCTTGATGGTGAAGGCGCCGAGCACGATGTCGGCAAAGCCACCGGCAAGGTCGGTCGCAGGCCCCAGCACCTTGATCACCGAACCGGCGATCTTCGCTGCCTTGCCCGGCGGCAGCTTGACCGTGCCGGAAGCCGAGACCGCATCTTCCAGGCGCTGGGTAATGCCGCCATAGGCGTTCTTGGCGGCGTTGGCGTTGCCGGCGCCATCGCCGAGCACATCGGAAAAATCGCCCAGCTTGCTGCCGGGCAGGGTATCGAGTGCCTCGGCGATCTTGGCCTTGGTGGCTGACGGCAGTTCGCTGAGCTTGAACTCGAACTTAGGTTCCTGGATCCCGCCCTTGCCCCAGATTTCCGGGAGGGTCTTGTCCAGGCCGAGGAAGTCGACCAGCCCGCTCTTGCCCACCAGCCCGCCGATGGCATCGCCGACCTTGGCGAAGTGGCTGCCGGCCCCGGCGAAGCTGACGAAGTCCTTGGCGATCGACAGGCGCTGCTGCCAGGTCTCGCCGAGCTTGCCGCCCTGGCCGACCAGCTGGTAGATGCCGGAGAACAGGTTTACCCCGGCGCCCAGCGTACCGAGGATGCCCTTGCTGTTGAGGGCGCTGAACACCTCGCCCAGGGTGCCGCGGTCGGCAATCGGTACATAGGGCTTGGACAGCACGGTCTTGAGGTCGGCCTCGCTGATGCTGCCTTTGGCCATGTCGATCTGCGACAGCTCTTCGAGCACCTTGGTGACCACCGAGGATTTCTGCTTGCCCTGCAGGCCCTCTTCGAGAAATTTCTCGATGACCTCCTGGGTGCGTCGTGGCATGTCCAGCAGCGAACCCTTGAGCACGCTCTTGAGCAGGCCGAACACGTCCTTGGTGGCCAGTTCCTTGTTCTCGTCGGAGATCTTGCTGGGGTCGCCGACCAGGTCGTTGAGGTCGCTGGTCAGGCCGTCGGCCTGGATCGACTGGGCCGCCTTGGTGGCCGCCTCCGGATCGAACAGCGACAGCGCCGAGAGTGTGCTGTTGAGGTCTTCCTTGGCTTCGTGGTCCTTGCCCTGTTTCTGCAGGTCCTTGAGGTAGGCGATGTAGTCGGGGTTGTTGGTCAGGTCGAGCAGCTTCTGTTTGACCTCGTCCTTGTTGGGGATGCGATCTAGCGCACCGTCCATCTTCGACTTGTAGTCCTTCTGGATGGTCTCGTCGGCGAACAGGGTGCTGATCTGCTCCTTGAGCTTGCCGCCGTCGATGATGTCGTGCATGTCGGCGGAGGTGAGCTCGGTCTGTTCCTTGTCGAACACCCGCCAGGTGCCGCCGAAGGCACCGGGCTCTTCCTCGTAGCCGGTGATGCCGCGGCCGTTCTGGTAGGCGGCCTGGGCCTCGAGCGCGCGGACCAGCTTGGCCCGCGGGTCGTCCTTGGCGATCGAGCCGTCCTGCACGCCCTTGCGGTAGTCGTCGAGCAGTTCCTTGGTGGCCAGCTCGCCCACGGTCAGCTCGGGTGATGCGCCATCCTTCTCGTCAGCCTTGACCCCGGTCTTGAGATTGAGCGCATCGAGCTCCTCGCGCGGTGGCAGGTTGTACTTGCTGCGGGTTTCATCGACCTCGCCCTTGGTCCAGCCCTCCCACTTGCCGACCACTTCGTCGTACAGCTGTGGGCTCAGTTCCCTGGAGACGATGAACTTGCCCTCGTCGGTCTCGAAGCGGATCAGGCCATCGCCCAGTTCGTCGGGCGAACCGAAGGACATGTCCTTGTTCTTGAGGAAGTCGTTGGGGCTGGCGAGCTTGTAGCCTTCTTTTTCGCTGTCGTGGATCTTGCCCCAGGTCTCGTTGGCGGTCGCGACCTGCTTGAACAGCTCGGGTGAAACGTCGCGCGAGACCACGACCTTGCTGCCGTCGTGGGTTTCGTAGGTGAGGACGTTGCCCTCCTGGCCGGTGGTCCAGCCAAACCCCTTGTAGTCGTTGAGGCCCGGTGCAGGCGTGTTGGCATCGGCCAGTACCGCGCCGTTGTCCAGTGCGGTGCGGATGTCGGCGGCCTTGGCCGGATCGCTGTAGACCTCGTGCAGGCCGGCCAGGTAGTCGAACAGCTTGGGGTTGTCGTCGCGGGCGACCACCACTTTTTCGCCGTCGTGCTCATAGCGGATCAGGTCCGGGCCGACCTCGTCGCGCGCGCCGATGAGCGTGCCGTCGAAGGGTGGCCATACCTCGTTGTCGGTGGCGCGGCGGTAGCCGTCGGCTTCGCTGGCCTGCAGCCCCGAGAGGCTGTCGTAGGCACTGGTGACGGCCTTGTAGAGCTCCGGATTGTCGCGCTCGGAGACCACGTACTTGTTGCCGTCCCGGGTTTCGTAGCGCACCACGCCGGGGCCGACTTCCTCGGCCGGGCCCACCGCGCGGAAGTCGCCGAGCGTGCCTGGCACCTGCTGGTCGGCGCCGACCCACTGGTAGCCCTCGGCACTGCTGGCGTTGATGCCCGACAGCGCCTTGTAGTCCTGCGCGACTTGCTTGAACAGTTCGGGGTTGTCCTGCTCGGCAACGATGTAGGACTTGCCGTCGGTGGTCTGGTAGCGGATCAGGCCCGGCCCGACTTCGTCCGCGGCGCCAATGGCCTTGTAGTCGCCGAGGGCGGCGGGAGCCTGTGCATCCTTGCCGAGCAAGGTGTAACCCTCTTCCTTGCTCGTGGCGATGGCGGCCAGGGCAGGGCGGGCGTCGACGATCTGCTGGTAGAGCTTGGGATTGCTCGCCTTGCTCACCAGCACATGGTCGCCTGCCGCCGTCACAAAGCGCACGGTGTCTGCAGCCAGGGTGCCGGGCGCTTCGATCGAGGCCAGATCGCCCAGCGCGGGCATCTGCTCGTCGGGCTTGGCGCTGCGGTCGCTGTCGGCGTTGCGCTCGCTGTTGGCCAGCAGCACGCGGAAGGTGGCGGCGGGCTTGTGGTCGCGTGGCTCCGACACTGTGCTGTCGGGGCTGCGGGTGAGGGGGCTGGTCGACATGCCGTGAACTCCTTTCGTGGGTACGCGAAGGGCGCGAGGCGG
The DNA here is from genome assembly GCF_057370475.1 of Pseudomonas sp. FA117. Classification (NCBI taxonomy): domain Bacteria; kingdom Pseudomonadati; phylum Pseudomonadota; class Gammaproteobacteria; order Pseudomonadales; family Pseudomonadaceae; genus Pseudomonas; species Pseudomonas sp. FA117. The sequence continues at coordinate 4,327,918 of NZ_CM170675.1, read as the reverse complement.
CAGGTGCCGGACACCGGGCGGCCCTTGAGGCGGCTCGACGGTAGCAGAGCAGAATGTAAGCAAAGGTTTCGGTGCACGGGAATTCACAACGTTTTACGCCTGTGAAGACGGTGCTGAGCGCCTGCGTCGTGGGTAATAACCCTACCGTCAGTCAGATTATTCGAGCTATGGCTAATGGCCAGCTAGCCTGCAATTCAGCGTCAGGGATAACGCTGAATACAGGGACCATGAAGGCCCCGCGTCTTGTGTCGTCCCGACGCTTTATCTGCTGAGGAGACGATAATGAGAAAACGACCGAAACACCTGGCCTGCCTGGGTGCAGGCTTCACCAGCGTACTGGCCATGGCCGCCGTGGCGGACAGTCCCGTGTTGTCGCCGCAAATTCCTTTCGATGTCACCGTGGTCGTCCCGCCCACACCCACCCTTGAAAGCCTGCAGCATGATTTCGACCTGTTGTCGTGGAAGACCTTCGTTGCCCTGAACTGGCCGGCCAAGCCTGACGGCACTGCCGACACCCAGGCGCAGATCGGCAAGTCGAACGCAACGACAGTGTGGGAGTCGTGGAAGGAGAGCTACGAGATCTTCCTGCCCAAGGGTCAGAAACCTGTAGGTTGGCACGAAAAGGCGCCCCTGCCCGCAGCCTGCCAGGGCAAAGGCGACCTGCCTGTGCTGCAGCAGATGGGCAAGGTCGCCGGTGTGCTCGATGAGTTCATCCAGCCGTTCAAGACCGGGCCGCTGGTCGACCAGAACGGGCATTACACGCGCAACGCGATCATGGTCAACCAGCCGATGTTCGACGATATCGTCAACAACGGCCTGTACAGCAAGGAGGGTCAGCAAGCGTTCCTGGGCAAGGCCGGGAATCGTATCGCCTTCGCCTGTGGTTCCGAGAAGGACGAGCGGGTTGGCGCGATCATGGTCAAGTCGGCCTGGAAGGTGCTCGACGGGAACGACAACGCCGCAGAATTCCATGCGGTCGATGCGCTGGTGTACACCCCGGGCAATGCCAACCCTGACAAGGGCGACATCGTCGTCGAGTCGTGCAGTGCGCAGAAGGTCGGCCTGGTCGGGTTGCACATCGTGCACAAGACCCAGGACGCCCAGCAGTGGGTGTGGTCGACCTTCGAACACGTGCGCAACGTGCCGGAAAAGACCACGCCCGTGAGCGAGCGCAAGGGGCCGTACCTGTTCTATGACGCCAAGGCCGACCGACCGATCAACGAGCCGCCGGCACAGCCGTGGGATCCGTCGAAGAAGGCCGAGCCGTCGCAGATCGTGCGCGAGATCCCGATCACCGCCGCTGCCCAGGCGCTCAACCAGCAGTGGCGCAGCGCGTTGTCAGGCACGGTCTGGGCCAACTACCAACTGGTGAGCACCCAGTGGCCGACCAAGCCCGCCACGGATCCGAAGTGCCAGGTTCCCGACCCGGTCAACCCCCTGGGCTCCCCGGCGCCAAGCTTCCTGGCCAACGCCACGCTGGAAACCTACAACCAGGGTAGCGTGCCGCAGGCGTCTTCAAGCTGCATGGAGTGCCACAACAACGCGACCACCCGGGTGACCGAATCGCCGCGCACCAGTTTCGCCGACTTCACCTTCCTGCTTGAACGTGCCCAATCCACTGGCGCCAAGGAGTGATGCCATGAACGACCAGAACCTGCAGAACTTCATCGAGCTTTCGGCACTGCTCACCGGCCTGTCGAGCGACCACCTTGCGCCGTCCGACGACCCGGTCAACCTGCCACCGGTCTTTTTCGCCACGGCGCAAGGCGGCATGGGCGCGGCAGCGTTCAGCAACCTGCTGGAGCTGTATGTCAGCCTCAAGGGCCAGCCCGTGGAAAAGATCGCCGCCGCCATACTGGGCAGCCAGGATTCACAGATCGCCCAGGGCGCGCGTTCGATCATGAAGCTCTGGCTGCTGGGCAGTTGGTACCAGCCCTACGACCTGAAGGGCGCGCAGAAGACCAAGGGTGATACCACGGTGGTTTCCGACCAGGCCTACAAGGAAAGCTGGGCGTGGAAGATCGCCCAGGCCCACCCCATGGGTTACAGCCAGTACCACTTCGGCTACTGGGCCGAACAGCCACCAACCCTCGAGCAATTCACCGGTGTCAAAGCCAAGGAAGGGCAGCAGCCATGAGCCTCGTACAAGCCAGGAATATCGAGCAAGCCGATGTGATCGTCGTGGGGGCCGGCATGGCCGGCAGCGTGATGGCCTACCAGTTGGGGCTGGCCGGGCTCAAGGTGCTGGTGCTGGAGTCGGGGCCGGCGATTCCGCCGAACCGCAGCGAGTACCTGGAGCGCTTCTACACCGCAGTGCTCAAATCGCCTGAGTCGCCCTATCCGCCTGAGCAGAGCGAGCAGACCCCGGACAAGCAGTTCGCCCCCCGGGCCACCATCCAGGACCTGATCACCTCCGGTAGCAGCGATCCGCACAAGGAACAGAAAAGCTACCTGGTGCAAAAAGGGCCACTGCTGTTTGCCAGCACCTACGAGCGCGTCGGTGGCGGCACCATGTGGCACTGGATGGGCACCGCTCTGCGTTTGCTGCCCAACGACTTTCGCATGAAGTCGGCCTACGGCGTCGGAGTCGACTGGCCGATCACCTACGCCGACCTGCAGACCGCGTACTGCCGTGCCGAGGAAGAGATGGGCGTGTCTGCCGACGTGGGCGTCCAGTCCTATCTCGGTGTGACCTTCCCCAGGGGATACCAGTACAGCATGCACGGCATCCCACCGTCGCTGGTCGACCAGGGCGTGGCCAAGGCCGTGGACGGCAAGCTCTACAACGGCATCACGCTGAAGGTGCGGCCGACCCCGGCCGGACGCAATTCGCAGAACGACAACGGGCGGCGGGTGTGTGCCGGCAACACCAGCTGTACGCCGATCTGCCCGATCCAGGCCAAGTACGATGCCACCGTGACCATGGCCAAGGCGCTGGCTACCGGCAACGTGCGCATCCTCTACCAGACCGTGGCCAGCAAGGTGCTGGTGAGCGACAAGCAGGTCAGCGGCATCGAGTTCATCCAGTACCAGGCCGATGGCAAGCGCATTGATGGTGTGGCCCAGGGCCAGCGTTACGTGATCGCCGCCCACGCCATTGAAACCCCGAAACTGCTGCTCAACTCGAAGACGGCCGATTGGCCGCATGGCGTTGCCAACAGCAGTCAGCAAGTCGGCTGCGGCCTGTCGGACCATCCGGTGTACCTGGCCTGGGGGCTGATGCCCGAGGGCAAGCCGCTGTTTCCGTTCCGTGGCCCGCTGTCGACCTCAGGCATCGAGGAGATGCGTGATGGCGATTTCCGCAGAAAGCATGCCGCCTGGCGTATAGAAATTGGCAACGAGGGCTGGAACTGGTCGCAGGAGGACCCGTACAAGGCGGTGTGCGACCATATCGACGGCACCAACAAGGGCGGGACCAACCCCAAGGAGTTGGCACTGTCCGGCAAGGCACTGGTGCAGCAGCTCAACAGCGTGCTGACCCGGCAGTTCCGCCTGGGCTTTCTGGTCGAGCAGTTGGAAAAGGACCCAGACAAGGCGCTGTGTCGAGTGAAGGTCAGCGATACCCTCACCGACGGCCTCGGGCTGGCCCGACCGGAGATCGAATATGATTTCTCCGACTACACCAGGGAAGGGTTCAGGCAGGCGCGCCTGGCCGCGACACACATCATCACCGAGCTGATGGGCGCCAGCGAGCTGACCGACTTCCACCCCAAAAAGGAACCTGGACCGCAAACGGTGTTCGACCATGGCAACGAACGCTATGCGTTCTACGGCGCCGGGCACCTGATGGGCACCTACCGCATGGGGAGCGACCCGGGCAAGTCGGTGGTCGACAGGCAGCAGCGCAGTTGGGACCACAACAACCTGTTCCTGGTCGGCGACGGCGTGTTCCCCACCACCGGTACCGCCAACCCGACCCTGACCATCACCGCGCTGACTTTCCAGGCCGCCGATGTGGTAGCCAGCGACCTGCTCGCGCGCACTGTGCAGGTACAGGCCAACCAGGCCTGGCAGGGCACCGGCGTTCAGGTCAATGGCCATAGCTGGCAGTTGGCGGTGTGCAAGGGCGGGCATTGGACCGCCAACCCGGCGACCGGATTCGTCGGCGCGGCAGGTCACCCTGGGCTGATTGCCAAGGATGGCTACACCTTGCCCGGGCAGAACGAAGGTGCGCTGATCGGTCGTATCGGCAGCAACGGCACGCCGTTCCTGGTGGCTGACCAGGTGCAGCTGCCGCGTGGCCAGAAGGGGGAATTGCAGTTGTGCATCAATGACGATCTGCAGGGCCGTTACGGTGTCGGCCTGCGCGACAACCAGGGGAGCTTGAGCGTCGAGGTGCGCTTCGGAGCTTTGTAAGCCGGCCCCTGCGGCAAGGGCACCGGCTCGGCCGGTGTCCTTCGCTCACGCCTCTTCGAAATTCATCTCCGGCGGCTGCTTGCTGAACCCGCCTGTCAGCACTGCAAGGTAGACGATGCCCGCCGCCAGCCAGGCCAGGCCCAGGTAGATGGCCAGGTGATCCAGGCTCACCATCAGCCACAGGTCCGCCGCCAGGCCGATCAGCGGGAACACGAGGAACAGCAGCACCGCACGTGGCCCGCGCTCGCCACGGCCGATCCAGTAGTGGAACACCACCGACAGGTTGACCAGGCTGAAGGCCAGGAAGGCGCCGAAGTTGATGAACGAGGTCGAGGTGGTCACATCCATGTGCAACGCCAGCAGCGCCACCACGCCGCACAGCACGATGCTGCCGACCGGGGTGCCGAAGCGCTCGCTCAGGCGCCCGAAGAACGCCTTGGGCAGCACACCGTCACGCCCCATGGCGAACAGCAGGCGCGAAGCGCTGGCCTGGGCGGACAGCCCCGAGGTGAACTGACCGACGATCAGGCCCACCAGGAACAGGCTGACGAACAGGTCGCCACCGATGTTGCGGGCGATCTCGTAGGCCGCCGAGTCGGCGTTCTCGAACGTGGTCGAAGGATGGGCAAGCTGCACGAAGTAGCTGGCGGCAATGAACAGGAAGCCACCGATCAGGGTGATCAGCAGGATCGCCCGCGGGATGTTCTTGCGCGGCTCGTGGGTTTCCTCGGTCAGCGTGCTCACCGCATCGAAGCCCAGGAACGAATAGCAGGCGATGGCCGCGCCGCTCATGATCAGCGGCAGTTGCACACCTTCCTTGAAGAACGGCTCCAGCGACCACAGCGGCTTGCTCGCATCGCCCAGTACATAGTGGATCGCCAGCACCACGAAGGCGGCCAGCACCAGGAACTGCACCAGCATCAGCGCACCGTTGATGTTCTTCGCCAGGCGCAGGCCGACCACGTTGATCGCCGTGGTCACGCCGATGAACGCCAGCACCCACAGCGCTTGCGGCACGGCGGGGAAGGCCGAGTGCAGGTAGGCCGCACCGATCAGCCAGATGGCCATGGGCAGGAACAGGTAGTCGAGCAGCACGCCCCAGCCCGCCAGGAAGCCGAGCTTGGGACTGATGGACTTGCGCACGTAGGTGTAGGCCGAGCCGGCCACCGGGAAGGCTGCGGCCATTCGCCCGTAGCTCAGGGCGGTGAACAGCATGGCCACGGAAGCGGCGAGATACGCCGACGGAACCACGCCGCCGGTGGTGTCGGCGAGGATACCGAAGGTGCCGAGGACGATGATCGGCGTCATGTAGGCGATGCCGAACAGCACCACCGCGCTGAGCGAAAGGGTTCGCTTGAGTCGGGCCATTACTGCTTACTCCAGATTATGTTTGTTATGCAGAGTCGAAATCGACGCAAAAATGGCATTCCTTGCCTGTGGTGGGTCAGTGCTTTGCAGTCTGCGCTGACCCTCAGGATTCTCGGATTCCCTGCAGGCGCGGCCTTGTGTCGCGAAAGGGGCGCAAGGCCGCGCCTACGGTTCGGTGGTGTCAGCGGTTATCGATGATCAGCTCGCGCAGGCCGTTATCGTGCTCGCGCACCTCACCCGGCAGGACGAAGCGTCGCTCGGCCAGATAGCTGTAGTCGCGACGGGCAACGTCCAGTTGTGTCAGGTCCAGCTCGAGCCCGATCCGGCACTCCTCGCGTCCTGCTTCGCACAGCAGCTGGCCGTAGGGGTCGACCACCGCGCTGCCGCCGGCGAACACCAGGCCGCCGTCGCCGTCGCCGACACGGTTGACCATCACGGCAAACGCCTGGTTTTCCATGGCCCGGCCACTGATCGCGGTGCGGTGGGTCGGCCCGTAGGGGTCCATGTTGCCGTTGGTTACCAGGATCAGCTCGACGCCCAGTTGGCCAAGGGCGCGGGCGCTTTCGGGGAATTCGATGTCGAAGCAGATCAGCAAGCCGACCCGCACCCCCTTGAACAGCGCGGTGGCGTAGCGGTCGCCTGGGGTGAAGATGCCGCGGTCCGACGCCCACAAGTGGGTCTTGCGGTATTTCAGGGCGATGCCTTCAGCGGTGATCAGCAGGGTGGTGTTGTAGAAGCGGCCGTCGTCACCTGCTTCGGCCATGCCGACCACCACGCCGACGTCACGCTCGCGTGCTGCCTGCTGCACGGCGCGCACGCTGGGGCCGTCGAGGGGTTCGGCGAGGTCTGCGATGTTGTCTTCGCTGGGAAAGCCCATCAGTTGGGTTTCAGGGAAGACCACCAGGTCGGTGCCGGCAGGGCAGGCGTGGATTGCCTCCAGGGTGCGGTTCAGGTTGTAGGCGGTGTCACCGTCGCGGCCCACCAGTTGCACGAGTTCGACCTTCATTGCTGTTCTCATAGACCCAATCTTTTATTGAAATGCCCGAGCCCTGGCGGTGACATGACCGCCCGGTGAAAAACGGTCAGAATGCGTATCGGACCGAGGCAAGGCTTTCCCGAGTATGCGTCGGCCATCATACCGGGGGTAATTACGCCCACGTGGTAACCCAACAGGGGTAGAGGCATGAACCTTACGCTGCAGGACCTGGCCTGGCACCGCTCGGTCGGTCACCTGGTCGAGACGCTCGACAAGCCCGGCTTCTGGCTCGCCCTGGTGCGCCTGCTCGACCAGTATGTGCCGTTCGACAGCTGGGTGGCCTTGCTCTTCAGCAATGGTAGACCGCAAGTGTTCGCCGAGTGTCCCGGCGAGGATGGCGGGCCCGACCCGCTGTTCCAGGACTACCTCAAGGGCCTCTACCTGCTGGATCCGTTCTACATCGCCAGCCGCGAGGCACCGGGCAGCGGTCTGTTCCAGCTGGCCGACGTGGCGCCGGAGTGCTTCGAGCAGACCGACTATTACCAGCGCTACTTCCGTCTGAACGTGGTGGCGGATGAAATGCAGTTCAACGTCCAGCTCGATGGCGAGCGCACCCTGTGCCTGTCGTTGGGCACCAAGGGGCGCTTCAGTACCGAGCAGATCACCCTGCTCGACCTGCTGCGGCCCTGGGTGGCCGGGCTGATGCGCCAGCGCATGGCCTTCGAGCGCGAACTGCTGGAGCAGGCCACGCCGCCGGCGCCCCGCTGGCAAAGCCGCCTGGAGGAAACCGTCGAAGCGCTGCAGACACCCCTTACTGCGCGGGAGCTGGAAGTCGGGCGGCTGATGCTCAGCGGCTGCTCGAGCAAGGAGATCGCGCGCAAACTGGTGATATCTGCAGAAACCGTGAAAGTGCACCGCAAGCACATGTACAGCAAATTGGGAATCAAGTCACAGTCCGAGTTGTTTTCGCTGTTTCTGCAGGCACAAAGTTGATTCGCCTCACAAAAGTCATTATTCATCCCGATATACCGCCGCCTTGTAATAATTACCCTGTAGCGCCCGATCACACGAGCGTTGTTGAGTAACGAAACTTCATTTCTGCGCTTTTACAAGCGTCAGAAACAGCGTATTTCCTCCCCTCCGATGACCTCCAGGGCTTCCGGCGTATCCGCTGGAGGCCTTGTGTTTCGTGGTTTGTGGCGGGTGTAAAGGTACTCCCGAGTATTTGTATCAAGAGTTTTCCCAACCTTTCACAACGTTTCACAGCAGTGGCGAAGATTCATTGCCTAACATGGGCCCCGTGTTAGAGAGCGACTGCCTGAATCCCCCGATGTCGCTCTCTTGCACAGACTTCTACTGGCCTCAAGCGGCTGATGAAACCCTATCCTGAAGGAGTATCACCATGAGCAACGTACCTCCAGCAAGCAGCGGCGGCGGCGCAGATGCAGCAATCGCCAAGATGGAAGCCACTTTCAACATGGCTATCGAGAAGTCGGCCCAGATCACCGAGCTGACCACTGCCAAGAAGGCTGAGCTCGACGCCACCAAACAGCGTCCGCAGAACTGACGTTGTGCCTTGCGGGCGGAGGTTGCTCCGCCCGCATGTCTTGCAACGACGCATTTTCCGGCAGTGGCCTGAATGGCCGTTGCCCGTGGTATTCACGGTGGTGCCCCGCCCATGACAGCCCTTACCGCTCTGGCCGCCGTCACCGGTGGCGCGACAGCCTCCAAGCCGGTACTCAGCGTCACCCAGGGTCAGCACCAGGGTGGCCGGATCAGTCTCGACGGTACCCAGTACAGCTTCGGCAGCTCGGCAGATGCCGACTTCATTCTCAACGATCCGGGCATCGCGCCCCGCCACCTGGTGTTGCGCCTGGCCGATGGCAAGGTGGCGGTCGAGGCGGTGGGGGGTGAGGTGCGGGTCGAAGACCCACAGGGCCGGATGATCGTGATTCCGGCCGGCAGCGGCTACCGTGGCCAGCTTCCCCTGCGTATCGCCCTGGGCGAGGCGCAACTGAGCCTGGAGCACGACCAGCCCGCGCGCGCGGCGGCCCCCGCTGCGGCGCCTGTCGCCACCTCGGCCTTTACCCGTACCCACGTCGCGCTGGCGCTGGGCCTGATGCTGATCTGCGCCTTCGCCTATGCCATGCGCAGCGAGCCTCCCAGGCCCCAGGTGGCCAGCGTGACCCCCGTCCCGCGCGCGCCGCAGGCACCTTCGCTGGTCCAGGCCCATGACTGGCTGCAGCAGCAGTTGCACGGCAACGGCCTGGATGCCGTCAGGCTCAGCGAGGCCGGTGGCCAGCTGGTCGCCGAAGGCCGCCTGGACCTGACCCGGAAATCGCGCTGGCTGGCCGTGCGCCAGGACTTCGACCAGCGCTACGGCCAGCAGGTGGTGCTGCACAGCACCGTCACCGCACAGGCCGACGTCGCCCGCCCGCGCGTGCGCTTCCAGGCGGTGTGGTTCGGCAACAACCCCTACGTGATCAGCGAAAGCGGCAAGCGCCTCTACCCCGGCGCAGCCCTGGCCGACGGCTGGATGCTGGAGCGTATCGACAGCGACCAGGTGATCCTGGCCCGGGGTGAAGAACGCTTCACCCTGACCTTATAGGACCGAGCATGAGGATCGAACCACGGCCGCTGTTGCCGTCTTCCACCGAAAAGACCCCCACCGTCGAGGCCGTACGCCCGCTGCAGGCGCGCCCCAATGCGCGCTTCGATGCGCTGCTGGGCAAGCGCGAGGTCGCCGGGCGCCGCTCGCTGCGCGCCGAGCTGGAGCAGGCCTGCGCGGGCGAGGAGATCAACCCGGAACTGTTCAGCGGCACCCGTGCGCTGGACCTGTTGCAATACCTGCTGGACGAGGTCATGCCATCGCTGGATGCCGAACCCGGGATCCGCGACCTGGCCGAAGACCTGCTCCGTGAGGAGATCCACCTGCGCCAGTCCCTGGAGCAGCAACGCGCCGAGGTTCAGGAGCCATGATGTCCCGCGAACGCCACGACAGCATCGAACTGCTCAAGGGCCTGGGCGATCTCTATCGCCGCAGTGGCCAGCCCCAGCGTGCACTGGTGATGCTGCTGATCGCCGCGCAGATGGCCCCGCAGGACGGCACGCTGCTGCGCCACCTGGCCATGGCCTTCACCGACAGCGGCGATGCCAGTCGTGCCCTGAACGCCCTCGACCGCCTCACCGAGCAGGAGGGCGAGTCCCCCGGGCTATTGCTGCTGCGCAGCCACGCGCTGTGGCGTGGCGGCCGCAAGGATGAGGCGCGCCAGTGCTTCAAGCGTTACCTCAGCGCCCGCAGGGCCGCCCGATGAGCCCGCTCGATCGCCTCAACGGCCTGGCGCGGGCAGCCTCGCAGCGCACCGACGTGATCATCGTGTCGTTCATGCTGATGGCCATCGCGATGATGATCATCCCGCTGCCGACCTATCTGGTCGACGGCCTGATCGGCCTGAACATCGCCCTGAGCATGCTGATCCTGATCGTCGCCTTCTACATCAACCACTCGGTTGAATTCTCGGCGCTGCCGCCGCTGATCCTGCTGAGCACGCTGTTCCGCCTGTCGCTGTCGATCACCACCACCCGTCTGATCCTGCTGCATGGCGACGCCGGGCATATCGTCCAGGCCTTCGGTGACTTCGTCATCGCCGGCCAGGTGGTGGTCGGCCTGGTGGTGTTCCTGATCATCACCGTGGCGCAGTTCGTGGTCATCACCAAGGGTGCCGAGCGGGTCGCCGAGGTGGCGGCGCGCTTCACCCTCGATGCGATGCCTGGCAAACAGATGAGCATCGACAACGACCTGCGCAACGGCGACATCGACCAGGCCGAAGCCCGCCGGCGCCGCTCGCGCCTGGAACGTGAAAGCCAGATGTTCGGCGCCATGGACGGGGCGATGAAATTCGTCAAGGGCGATGCCATCGCGGGCCTGGTGATCCTTGCGGTGAACCTGCTCGGTGGCATGCTGATCGGCATGGTCGAGCGCGACATGCCGTTCGGCACCGCCGTGCACACCTATTCGCTGCTGACCGTCGGCGACGGCCTGATCGCGCAGATTCCGGCGCTGCTGATCTCGGTGGCGGCGGGTACCGTGGTGACCCGGGTCAACAGCGACGGCGCCAGCGGCGACCTGGGCACGGAAATCATTCGCCAGTTGGGCGCCAGCCACCGTGCGCTGTTCCTCACTGCATTGATCCTGCTGGGCATCGGCCTGCTGCCGGGCTTCCCGGCAGCGGTGTTCTTCGTGCTGTCGGCCGTGCTCGGCGGTGCGGCGTTCTACCTCAAGCGTCGCCAGGCGGCCGAGCAGGTGCAGCCAGAGCCGGAGTTGGTGGACGACGACGAACCCCAGGCGCCGGTGATCGAGTCCAGCGCGCCGCTGAGCAAGCCGCTCAACTGCCGCATTCTGCTGGTCATGGGGCCGGGCCTGGCGGCCAGTGCCCCTGAACAGCCGCTGCGCCAGCGTTTCGAGGCGCTGTGCCACGAGATTCGCGGCGAGCTGGGCATCGATGTGCCGCTGGCTGCGGTGCACGTGGACGCCAAGAGCGCCGCCCAGCGCTTCGTCATCGAGCTCGAGGGCGTGCCGGTCAGCGAAGGCGAGTTGCCTGCCGATTGCCTGCTGCTGCGTGACGATCCGGTCAATGCACAGTTGCTGGACATTGCACTGATCGAGGCCGACTCGCCCCTGGCCGCGCGCACTGCCTACTGGATCGGCCGCCAGCACCAGGAGCGCCTGGAGCAGGCTGGCGTCGGCTTCATGCTGCCCGAGGAAGTCTTGCGCGCCGCGGTCGAGCGCACCCTGCGCCGCTATGCGGCAGATTTCCTCGGGATCCAGGAGACCCGCGCGCTGCTGGAAAGCATCGAGGGCAGCTACGGCGAGCTGATCAAGGAAGTGCTGCGCAACCTGTCGCTGCAGCGCATGGCCGAAGCCTTGCGCTACCTGGTCGGCGAGGGCGTGTCGATCCGCAACCAGCGCGCCCTGCTCGAAGCCATGGTCGATTGGGGCGGGCGCGATGCCGATGCCTCGCACCTGGCCGAGCACCTGCGCGCCGCCCTGGCCCGGCAGATCAGCCACCAGTATGCCGACCGCAACCGGGTGATCAGCGCGCTGGTGCTGGCGCCGGCGCTGGAGCAGCAACTGCGCGCCGGCATGCGTCGCCAGGACGGTGGCCGCGAAGCGATTCCCGAGCAGGTCAGCCGCGCCCTGATGCTGCAATTGCGCCAGGCCTGCGAGCGCCTGCCCGAAGACCGCACCAGCGTGCTGCTGGTACACCCCGAACTGCGTCGCCACCTGCGCCGCCTGGTGCTGCGCGGCGACATGGAACTGGCGGTGCTGTCGTTCCGCGAGCTGGCCGGTGAATACAACCTGCAGGCCGTGGGCACCCTCGAACTTGGCGACACCTCTCAACGCCGCTCCACCAGCGGTGCCTCGGCAACCTCTCTGGCGAATGCTCCATGATCGGCTCTTCTCGCATTGGCGCTGTGTTCCATTACCGTGTGTGGCTCGGCCTGGCCGGCCTGCTGTTGTCGTTGCTGGCCTCTGCCGACGAGATTGCGCTCGGCAGCCATGGCCGCCTGGACCTGGCCTCGGGCGAGGGCAGGGTGCTGCACTTCAAGGCGCCGGTGGCCTCGGTGCTGGTGGCCGAACCCGGGATCGCCGACCTGCAGGTGGTGTCCGACGGGGTGATCTACGTGTTCGGCAAGGCGCCGGGGCAGACCAGCCTGATCGCCCTGGACGATGCCGGCAAGCAACTGGCGGCGCTGAGCCTGTCGGTGAACAACGCCACCCAGGGCGTCAGCCGGCCGCTGCAGGAACTGCACCCGGCCAGCGGCGCCCAGGTCAGCGCCGTGGGCAACCAGGTGGTGGCCAAGGGGTTGCTCGGAGATGTCGGCGAAGCCAGTGATCTCAACGCCCTGCTCGACAACCAGAGCCAGGTGCCGGCGGTCAATGCGGCGACCTACGCAGGTTCCGCCCAGGTCAACATCCGGGTGCGCTTCGCCGAAGTGTCGCGCTCGGAACTGCTGCGCTACGGGGTGAGCTGGAACGCGCTGTTCAACAACGGCACCTTCTCGTTCGGCCTCATCACCGGTGGGCGCCTGGCGGCCGATGCGGCCAGCGGCGCCTCGAACATCATCGGCGCCGGGCTCAGCTCGGGCAACGTCAACATCGATTCGATGCTCGAAGCCCTGCAGAGCAATGGTGTGCTGCAGATCCTGGCCGAGCCGAACATCACCGCCATGACCGGCCAGACCGCAAGCTTCCTGGCCGGTGGCGAGATCCCCGTGCCGGTGCCGGTCAACCGTGACCTGGTGGGCATCGAGTACAAGCCCTTCGGTGTTTCGCTGCTGTTCAGCCCGACGCTGCTGCCCAACGGCCACATCGCCCTGCAGGTGCGCCCCGAGGTCAGCAGCCTGATGGGCTCGGACACCACCGAGGTCAACGGCTACCGCGTGCCGTCGTTCCGCGTGCGGCGCGCCGATACCCGGGTCGAGGTGGGCAGCGGCCAGACCTTCGCCATCGCCGGCCTGTTCCAGCGCGAGAGCAGCCAGGACATGGACAAGGTGCCGATGCTGGGTGACATGCCGGTGCTGGGCAACCTGTTCCGCTCCAAGCGCTTCCAGCGCAACGAGACGGAGCTGGTGATCCTGATCACGCCATACCTGGTGCAGCCGACCCGCGAACGCGACCTGGCCACCCCCCTCGACGCCCTGCCGGGCCCTGCGACCGCCTCGGCGGGCCCGCGCAGTGGCAGCAAGTTCGGCTTCTACATGAACTGACCGGGAGCGACCATGAAACCGATGTTTTCGCAGGCGATGATCCGCGTTCCCACAACGCTGTGCTGGCTGTTGCCGCTGGCGCTGCTGGCTGGCTGCCAGACGCACCTGGAGCCGGTGTCCTATTCACCTGATTTCCAACACAAGACACTGGCCGATGGCAGCACCGCGATCCTGCCGGTGGAGTGCCTGAAACCGGCGAGCAAGGACGATTTCGGCCTCGACGAGGACTTCGTGCCGTTGCTGCCACCGGGCTGCGCCAACAACCTCACGCTGATGCGCATGGTCGAGCAGCCGGACGACCTGGCCCAGGGCCGTCCGACCGGGCCGACCATGGCCGCCCCGGTGGGCCGTGCTGCGCAGGTCTACATCGAGGGTTACGACCGCGCCGAGTTGCGTCGGCGCCAGGATGAACAGCAAGCGCGCGCCGATCGCCAGGAGAAGCAATGAAACGCGCGCATGTGCAGGTGCTAGCGACCGTCCACCAGGCCCAGTTCGCGGGCCTGGGCCTGGGCATCCGGGATCGCCTTGATGCGCCGGGCTTCGTTGAGCAGCGCCTGGCGTTCGCTGGCGGAGAGATCGTCCAGGGGCAGGCCGGCGACGTCCTGCTCGCGACCGGCCAGTACGGTGACCAGCAGTTCGTTGCGCTGGTGCCGGGGCAGGGCGCGCGGCGACTGCCCCACACTGCGCACGGTGTCCAGGGCCCGCTGCGCCTGGCCACCGAGGGCGTAGGCCAGGGCCAGGTTGCAGCGGCTGTCGAGGTCGTCCGGTGCCAGCGCCAGGCCCTTGGCGAAGGCGCCCTGGGCCGCCACTGCCTGGCCGCGCAGGATCTGCGCGATGCCCAGGCGGTTCCAGGCGTCGGCGCGGTTGCCACGCTCGGCCGCCTGGCTCAGAGAATTCACCGCACGTTCGAGCTTGCCCTGGCGCAACTGCGCACTGCCCAGGCCAGTCAGGGCGTCGAGGTTGTCGGGTTGCAGCTCCAGGGCCTGTTGGTACGCCCGCTCGGCCGCGCGTGCATCGCCGGCGGCCAGCGTGGTGTCGCCCAGCTTCAGCCAGGCCTCTGGATGACGGCCCGGTTGCTGTGCGGCGTTCTGGTAGAGCGCCGCGGCCGAGGCGGCGTCGCCGCGCTGTTGCAGCTCGCCGGCCAGGTGCATGAGGCGCTCGTAGCCATCATCGGCGCCGTGCGGCTGGCTGGTGCAGGCGCCGAGCAAGGTGCTGGCGATCAGAAGCAGGGTGGATGGCAAACGCTGGGGCATGGGCAGGACTCGAGCGGACGACTGAAGGGCCATTCTAACGACTTGATGTGTGAATTCGACTGCGCTTCATACGATTTCACAACCGTGACCCTCGCCAGGGAGGCTGTTGCCCATGCGTAACCTGTTCTGGCTCACCGGCCTGCTGCTGGTCGTGCTGTCGCTGCCGGCGCGCAGTGACGACAGCGAACCGACCTGGTTCGCCCAACCCTACGCCTATGCCCTGGTCGACCAGGACCTGCGCGGCGCGCTGAGCGAGTTCGGGCAGAACATGGAACTGGTCGTGGTGGTGTCCGACAAGGTCCGCGGCAAGGCCCGCAGCCCGCTGCGCAGCAGCACCGCCGGAGACTTCCTCACCCAGCTGTGCGACAGCAACGCGCTGGGCTGGTACTTCGACGGCAGCGTGCTCTACATCAACAGCAACGACGAGGTCGCCACGCGCCTGTTCCGTCGCCAGCCGGGCCTGGACCTGGAGCAACTGCGCGACTACCTGCAGAGCCTCGACGTGCATGGCCGCCAACTGTCGATGCGCCCCGGTGCCGAGCGCGACGAACTGCTGGTGTCCGGCCCGCCCGCCTACCTGAACATGATCCAGCAGCATCTCGACAACCGACCCCAGGCCGTCGCCACATCCGCCCCCTCGCGGGGGATCCGGGTGTTCCGCGGCGCCAACGTCAGCGATCACTGAAAACCCACCCAGGAGAAGCCCCATGGCCGTTACCCCGATCGAGACCCCCGGCAGCACCCCGAGCAGCTCCGAAGCACGCTTCGACGCCGCACTCGACAAGTCCCAGGACGCCGCTGACGATCCGAGCTTCCAGGAAGCGCTGGTGAACCAGGCCGTACTGATCGGCGGGCAGTTCATCATCATGCCCAAGGCTCAGGAAATGCTGAACGAAGCCCAGTCTTCGGACGACGACGAGTAAACGGCCATGACAGCCAGTCTCGCGACTACGGCGGCATTGCCGCCGTCAGGAGGACAAGGGGGGCCGGGTGCCTCCCAGAACCTCTTCGAAAACATGGCCAGCAACGCCAAGGGCATGCCCGAAGGTGCCAGCCCGCACCAGATCGGCGAAAGCCTGATGCAGCGCCTGGACGGCTTCATCGACCGCTCGCGGACCTTCAGTGCCCGCGCCGAGTCGCTCAGTCACGCCAGCCCGGCGATGCCCTCGTCGAGCCCGGCGCCCGGCCCGTCGCCCTTCGTTGCCAGCGCCACCGAGGGCGCGCCCAAGGTCGGCGATACCCAGGTCGCCAACATCGTCCAGTCGCTTGGACGGATGTTCGACTACTCCATCGAAACCCAGATGGTGGTGCGCGGTGCGACCCAGGTTTCCGGCTCCGCCAACACTTTGCTCAAAGGACAATGAATCGATGACCCGTCGTTGGCGAGCCCTGCGTGTGCTGATCGTCGTCGCCCTGGCCAGCCTGTTGCAGGCCTGCGACATGGACCTGTACAGCAACCTCAGCGAGCGCGAGGCCAATGCCATGCTCGCGGTGTTGCTGCGCGACGGTATTCCAGCCTCGCGCAAGGTCCAGGACAACGGCCAGATGAAGATCGTGGTGGACGAGCGCCGCTTTGCCGACGCCATGGCCCGTCTCGACGAAGCCGGCCTGCCGGGGCAGTCGTTCTCCAACCTGGGCGAAGTGTTCAAGAGCAATGGCCTGGTGTCGTCGCCGGTGCAGGAGCGCGCGCAGATGGTCTACGCCCTGAGCGAAGAACTGTCGCACAGCGTGTCGCAGATCGATGGCATCGTCTCGGCGCGGGTGCACGTGGTGCTGCCGGACAACGACCTGCTCAAGCGGGTCATCTCACCTTCGTCGGCTTCGGTGCTGGTGCGCTATGACGCCAACACCGACATCAACCCGCTGATCCCGCAGATCAAGACCCTGGTCGCCAATGGTATTTCCGGGCTCGGTTATGACGGCGTATCGGTGACCGCGATCAAGGCCGCCGCGCCCAGCAGCGAGGCCGATGGCCAGCCGCGCCTGGCCAGCTTCATGGGCCTGTGGATGCTTGAGCAGGACGTGGCCCGCGCGCGCCTGCTGCTTGGCGGCAGCCTGCTGCTGGCGCTGGCCCTGGCCGGATTCGTCGGCTGGCGGTACTGGCAGCAGCGCCGGGGTCGTGCGCTGTACAGCCTGTCGGAGGCGCCATGAGCTTGATGTCGCAATGGCAGGCCCTGCTGCTGCAGCCGCTGGCTTTCATCGACCGGCGCCATCTGCGCCGCTGCTTTGCCGAAAACGTGGCCGGGGCGCAGATCCAGGCACTGATCGAGTCGCCGCGTTTCCAGCCGCGCCTGCAGGCACTGATGATGGCGCATTTCCAGTTGCAACCGCTGGAGCAGGTGCCGCAGCCGATCGAACAGGACTTGCCGGTACTGCTGCTGGCGCCGGAGGCGTTCGCCCGCCTGCCGCGCCTGTGCGGCGCGATCTGGCATGGCGCGACCCTGGGCCGGGAGATCCGCCGCGAGGTGGTCGAGCACCTGCGCCAGGGGCTCGGGCACGAGGTGTTCGGCCTGGCCATCGCCCACCGACAATGGGGCGGGGCGATGGACCTGTTGCGCCAGCCCGACGACCTGCTGGCCGCCATCGACCACGACGGTGCGCGCTGTGTACAGGCCTGGCTCGACGAGCAGCCCGCCGACCTGCGTGACTGGTTGCAATTGCGCCTGCCGATGCCGGTGGCCGAAGGTTCTTCGTCGCTGGCCGACCCCGGTATCGTGCGTCGGGTCGCGGCCTTGCTGATGCCTGTCGGCGAGCGCGGGGAGGTGGTGCGATGAGTCAGCTCCCCAGCCGTCCGGCGGCGCGCATCCTGCGCGCTGCCGAAGTCCAGGCCTGGACCGATGGCCGCGATTACCTGCAGGCCGCCCGTGACGAGGCCGAGCGCATCCGCGAAGGCAGCACGCGCTGGCTGGAGCAGGCCCGCGCCGAAGGTTTCGAACTGGGCCGCAGCAAAGGCGCCGAGGCGGTCAGCGAACTGCTGGCCGACACCGCCGCCAGGGTCGAGAGCTACCTGGCCGGGCTGGAAAGCAGCCTGGCCGACCTGGCCCTGGGCATCGCCCGCGAAGTACTGGAAAGCCTGGGTGATGCCGAGCGCATTGTCCTGTGCACGCGCAAGGCGCTGGTTGCGTTTCGCCAGGACCAGGCGCTGACCCTGTTCGTTCCGCGCCTGGAAGTCGAGGCGGTACGTCGGCGCATGCACGCTGAAACCGACGGCCTGGCTGCCATTGCCGTGGAGTCCGACGACCAGCTGCAGGCGGGCCAGGCGCGCCTGAGCAGCCCGGTCGGTTCGGTGGAGCTGGGGCTCGATGCCCAGTTGCAGGCCCTGCGCCGCAGCCTGTTGCCATTCGCCGAGGTGACGCCGTGAGCCTGGAACCGCTGCTGCCGCGCTTGCAGGCGCGCCTGGGCGATGCCCGGCCCCGGCCGATGAAGGGCACCATCCGCAGTATTCGCGGCGTGCTGCTGCGCGCCAGTGTCGCCGGGGTGCGCATCGGCGAGCTGTGCCGCCTGCACGATCCCTCCAGTGGCCGCGCCCTGGCGGCAGAGGTCATTGGTTTCGATGGCGACGAGGCGATCCTCTCGCCGATCGGCTCGCTCGAAGGCTTGTCGACCCGCACCGAGATCACCGCCACCGGCGAGGCGCTGGGGGTGAGTGTCGGTGACGGTCAGCTGGGGCGGGTGATCAGCCCCATGGGCGATTATCTCGATGGTGATCGCCAGCCGCCGCTGGGGCCGATGCGTCGTTACCCGCTGCAGGCCGAGCCGCCCGAGCCCTTTGCCCGGCAGGTGATCGTCGAACCGCTGTCGGTGGGCGTGCGTGCCATCGACGGGTTGCTCACCCTCGGCCGTGGCCAGCGCATGGGCCTGTTCGGCGAGCCGGGCGTGGGCAAGTCGTCGCTGCTGGCCAGCATGGTGCGCAACACCGATGCCGACGTGGTGGTGATCGGCCTGATCGGCGAGCGTGGCCGCGAGGTGCGCGAGCTGCTCGACGTGCAGCTCGATGCCCAGGCCCGTGCGCGTACCGTGGCGGTGGTCGCCACCTCCGACCGGCCCGCCGCCGAACGTGCCCGTGCGGCCTACGTGGCCACGGTGCTGGCCGAGTATCACCGCGACCAGGGGCGCAACGTGCTGCTGTTGATGGACAGCCTGACCCGCTTTGCCCGTGCCCAGCGCGAGATCGGCCTGGCGGTCGGCGAACCACCGACCCGGCGCGGTTACCCGCCGTCGTTCTTCTCGGCCCTGCCGCGCCTGCTCGAGCGCGCCGGCCCCGCCGCCTGCGGCAGCATCACCGCGCTGTACACGGTGCTCACAGAGGGCGATGCGGCCACCGACCCGGTCGCCGAGGAATCGCGCTCGATCCTCGACGGTCATGTGGTGCTCAGCGCCGAGCTGGCCCAGCGCAACCATTTCCCCGCCATCGACGTGCTGCGCAGCCGCAGCCGTCTGATGGAACAGGTCGCCAGCCCCGAGCAACGTCAGCTGGCCATGCGCATGCGCGAGCTGATGGCGCGGCGCAACGACATCGAGATGCTGATCCGCATCGGCGAATACGCCGCCGGCAGCGACCCACTGGCAGACGAAGCCATCGCCCGCCACGCCGCTATCGAAGCTTTCCTGCGCCAGTCGGCCGGCGAGCCGAGCGGTGCCCGACAAACCCTGGATCACATGCGCAAGGTGCTGGCATGAACGAGGTGCGCCCATGAAGAGTCACGAACTGAAAAGCCTGCAGACCCTGCGTCAATTGCGCGAACAACGGGCGTCCGCGCAGTTGGCCGCGCAGCGTCAGGTCTGCCGCGAAACCCACGCCGCCCTCGACGACGCCCGTCAGCGGCTGTGCCTGGCGCGGGAAACCTCCGCGCTCGAGGCGGAAAAACTCTACGGCCGCTTCAGTGAGGGGCTGTCGGTCAAGGCCTGGCTGGCGGCCCAGGTGCACCTGTCGGAGCTGGAAGAAGAACAGGAGACGCTGCTCGGCAACCTGGACGAAGCCCACCACTACCACCAGCAGCAGGAGCTGACCCAGGAGAGCCTGCGTCAGGCCCACGTCGCCCGCCAGCGCCAGGCCGATGCCTGGGAGTCGCTGGTCGAGGACCATGCAGTGGGCCAGCGCCGCGCCGGTGAAGCGCAGGACGAGGGCGAAGACCTGTTCGCGCCGCTGCTGGACCTCACGCCTTGACCCTCCAGGCCACCGGGGTGCCCGCCGACGCGCTGGCCTTCGAGCACAGCCTGGAGCGCCTCGACCCGCAGTGGCTGGCGCTGCACCAGCGCCTGCAGCGTCCGCGCCAACCCTGGCAGGGGCAACTGGGCGAGCAGGCGTTGAGTGTCGCCTGGCAGGCGCAGCCGATGCCGGAGGACGAGCCGCTGTTGGTGCTGTGGCTGTCGCTGGGCGACTCGCCGGTACAGCTGCGCCTGCCGACCCGTGCCCTCGACCTGCTGGGGCTCCCTGAAGAACTCGCGTTGCCGGGCCTGCCCGCGGCGCTGTTGCTCGAGCAGGCGCTGCTGACGGTGATCGCGCCGCTGGAGCAGTTGCTCGGGCAGCCGATCCGCGTGCTCGACCGCTCGCTGGAGCAGCGCGTCGAGCTGGCGCCGCTGGGCCTGGACCTGGACGTGCGCCTGGACGAAGCAGCGCTGGCGGTGCAATTGCGCAGCGACGCGGCGACCTGGGCCGAGATCGCGGCGCTGCTGGAGCGTCATGTCGCGCCCCTGCCGCAAGACCTCGGTGCCCTGGCACTGACGCTGGATGTCGATGCCGGCGAGGCCTGGCTCAGCCTGTCCGAACTGCGCAGCCTGCTGCCGGGCGACGTAGTCATGCTCGACCCCTGGCCTGACGATCATCTGCGCCTGCACCTGGACCACCAGTGGCAGGCCCGTGTGCAGCGCGACGAACGACGCCTGCAACTCATCGAACCCCCTATTACCGCGCAGGCCTTGAAGGAGCGACACATGAGCGAACAGGGCACCGGGCCGAGCCTGGACAGCAGCCTTGACGAGCTGCAACTGAAACTGGTCTGCCAGGTCGGCAGCGTCGAGCTGAGCCTGGCGCAACTGCGCGAGCTCGGTGTGGGCAGCGTGCTGGAGCTGGCCCCACGCATGCACGAAGGCGTGGACCTGATGATCAACGGCCGCCGCGTCGGCCAGGGGCAACTGGTGAAGATCGGTGACGGCCTGGGCGTGCGCCTGCTGAGCTTTGCCGCATCATGAGTGGCTACCAGCCGAACCTGATCGAGATCATCCTGGTCGTCGCCTCCATCGGCCTGATTCCGCTGGCGGTGGTGACCCTGACCGGGTTCCTGAAGATCTCCGTGGTGCTGTTCCTGATCCGCAACGCTCTGGGTGTGCAGCAGACCCCGCCGAACCTGGTGCTCTATGGCATCGCGCTGATCCTGTCGGTGTACGTCACCACGCCGGTGATCGGCGACATGTACCGGGCGGCGCAGAGCCATGGCCTGCAACTGGAGAACGCCGAGCAGCTCAAGGAGCTGGGCGAGGCGATCCGGCCGCCGTTGCAGGCGCACCTGTCGCGCTTCGCCAACGAGAGCGAGCGCGGCTTCTTCGTCCAGGCCACACAGAACTTGTGGTCCGAGCAGGCCCGTGCCGAGTTGCGCGACGACGACCTGGTGGTGTTGATCCCGGCGTTCGTCAGCTCCGAGCTGACACGGGCCTTCGAGATCGGCTTCCTGTTGTACATCCCGTTCCTGGTGGTCGACTTGCTGGTGTCCAACGTGCTGATGGCGATGGGCATGTCGATGGTATCGCCGACACTGATCTCGATACCGCTGAAACTCTTCCTGTTCGTGGCGTTGAGCGGCTGGTCGCGCTTGATGCATGGCCTGATTCTGAGCTACGGGAGCTGAACCGATGGGACAGGACGTTTTCCTTTCGTTGATGAAACAGGCACTGATGACGGTGCTGCTGCTGTCGGCACCGGCGCTCGGGGTGGCGATCATCGTCGGCCTCAGCGTCGGTCTGTTGCAGGCGCTGACGCAGATCCAGGACCAGACCCTGCCGCAGGTGGTCAAGCTGGTGGCGGTGCTGCTGGTGATCGTCTTCGTCGGCCCGCTGCTGGCCGGGCAGGTGATGGGCCTGGGCAACCAGGTGCTGGACAACTTCGCGCTGTGGACGCGCTGAGCGGGCATGGACGCGGGTTTCGTCAATGCCTTCCTGGAGATCGCCTACCCGGTGATCAGTTCGGCTGCGCTGTCCACCGCCCGCGCCATGGGCGTGGTGGTGATCACCCCGGCCTTCAACCGCCTGGGCCTGACCGGGATTATCCGCACCTGCGCGGCGGTGGCGATCTCGGTGCCGATGTTCCTGCCGGTGTTCTCCGCCTTCACTGCCACACCCGAGCTGGGTGGCTTCTGGCTGGCAGGGCTGCTGATCAAGGAGTTCCTGGTCGGGCTGGTGATCGGGCTGCTGTTCGGCATTCCGTTCTGGGCTGCGGAAGTGGCGGGTGAGCTGATCGACCTGCAGCGCGGCTCGACCATGGCGCAACTGGTCGACCCGCTGTCCTCGGGTGAGTCCGGGGTGATGGCCACGCTGCTGACAGTGATGCTGATCGCGCTGTACTTCATGTCCGGCGGATTCATCCTCATGGTCGATGGCTACCTGCACAGCTATCAGCTATGGCCGGTGACCCAGTTCACCCCGCTGTTCGCCAGCTCTGCGCTGACGGCGGTGCTGGCGATCCTCGACCAGGTGATGCGCATCGGTGTACTGATGGTATCGCCGCTGCTGATCTCGCTGCTGATCACCGACCTGATGCTCGCCTACCTCTCGCGCATGGCGCCGAGCCTGCACATCTTCGATTTGTCGTTGCCGGTGAAGAACCTGTTCTTCACGCTGCTGATGGTGGTCTACATCGGCTTCCTGGTGCCGTTGATGCTCGATCAGCTCGCCGAGTTCCGGGGCACCGTGGGTGTGCTGCAGAGCCTGGTGGAGGGCGGCGATGGCTGACACCAGCGAAGAGAAGTCGCAGCCGGCTACGGACAAGAAACTCAAGGATGCGCGCAAGAAGGGCCAGGTCGCCAAGAGCCAGGACCTGGTGTCCGGCGTGGTGATTCTGCTCTGCACATTGTGCATCGCCATCCTCGCACCGCGGGCCAAGGCCCAGGTCACGGCGCTGGTGGACCTGACGGCGCAGATCTACATCGAGCCCTTCGCCACGGTGTGGCCACGCCTGCTCGACACCGCCGAGCAACTGCTGATCGGCATCACCCTGCCGGTGGTGGCAGTGACGGTGACGGCGGTGGTGCTGACCAACCTGGTGACCATGCGCGGGGTGGTGTTCTCGGTCGAGCCGCTCAAGCCGGACTTCAAGCGCATCAACCCTGCCGAGGGCTTCAAGCGCATCTTCGCCATGCGCAACGTGGTGGAGTTTCTCAAGGGCCTGGTCAAGGTGCACTTGCTGGGGCTGGCGTTCTATGTGGTCGGGCGCAATGCCCTGCAGGCGCTGATGGAGTCGTCGCGCTGCGGGCCTGAGTGCCTGCAGTCGACCTTCTTCCTGGTGCTCAAGCCGTTGGTGTTCACCGTGCTGGCAGCGTTTCTGGTGCTGGGGGCGGCGGATGTGCTGATGCAGCGCTGGTTGTTCGGTCGTGACATGCGCATGACCCGTAGCGAGCAGAAGCGTGAGCGCAAGGATATCGACGGCGACCCGCTGATCAAGCGCGAGCTGCGCCGCCAGCGCCAGGAGATGCAGGCCATGGCGACCAAGCTGGGGCTGGGGCGGGCGTCGTTGATGGTGGGTGTGGCCGGTGGCTGGGTGGTGGGTTTGCGCTATGTGCGCGGCGAAACCCCGGTGCCGGTGGTGGTGTGCCAGGCCGAGCCTGAAGACAGCGCGCGGATGCTGGCCGAGGCAGCACAGCTGGGCATTGCCCATGCCATGGATGCGCGCCTGGCGGCCGAGCTTGCCCGGCGCACCGTGGCAGGCGATCCGGTGCCGGACAACACCTTCCAGGCGGTGGCGGACCTGCTGGTGGCGGCGCGGTTGATCTAAACCCCCGGCGTAGCCAGTGCCATGGCACCTTGTGGGAGCGGGCTTGCCCGCGAAAGGTACACCGCGATGCATGGCACCGGCTAGGCCGGTGTTCGCGGGCAAGCTCGCTCCCACGCCTTTGCAACTACAGGTCAGCCGTTGTCCACCGGCTTGTACGGTCCACCATAGCCATCACCGACCATCGAGATGATGGTGCCCTTGTCGTCGATCCAGTCCGAGGGCTTGAGCGAGTACTTGTAGCTTTCCGACATGCTGTTGTTGCCGTCGCCGATGTAATCCGGATGGGCCACTCGGTGGTCGCCGCGGATGCTCGAGCGCGCGTCCCACTCTTCCTTGCGGAAGTCGAAGATGCTGCGGTCGCCCGGTGCGTCGCGCTGGCCCCAGTCGGAGAGGTAGGTCTGCAGCCATACATAGGCCTCGTCGCCGTTGGGCTTGAGCAGGCCGTCCTGCTTGAAGTCCTGGATCTGGTCCCAGTTCTGCAGCGAGATCTTGTGCAGCTTGTGCGACTTGACGTCGTTGAGGATCGCCCCCACGAACGAGAACACCCCGGAGAACAGGAACCCCACCGGCCCGAGCAGGGGCACCAGGCGCCCGGTGACCCCGAACACCCCGGCAACGCTGCCGGCTGCGCCGAACAGGCTGCTCACGCCACCGGCCACCGACAGCGAGCCGGAGGCGATCTTGATCGGGTCCTTTTCACGCACGCCGTCGCGGATGGTCAGGCCGCCCATGACCACGCCGATCACCCCGCCGACCACGTCGGCACCGGCGCCGATGACCTTGATCGCACTGCCGGCGAAACGCGCGACCTTGCCGGCACCGACCACGCCCCCGCGTTTCTCGATACCGCTCTCGATACCCTGGTGCAGCTTGTTCATCGTGGCTTCGTCGAACGGCTGGCCGTTGAGCGCCTTGCCGACATCCTTACCGTCGGCCATGGCGTCGTCGATGATGTTGTAGTACTGGTTCTGCACATCCTGGACACTGCGCGGAATCTCCGGCCCCGCCGTGCCCGGCTTGCTCCAGATGGTCGGCACCGACCGGTCCAGACCCATGAGCTTGTAGGCATTGGTACCGAACGCCTTGTCGAAGGCCTTGGTACCCAGGGTGGCGAAGTGCGAGCCGGTACTGAGGAAACCGATGAAGTCGTTGGCGATGCCGGCGCGTTCGCGCGGGGTGTCGGCCAGGGTGCCGCCCTTGCCGGCCAGCTGGTAGATGGCGCGGCCCAGGGAGATGGCGCCGCCCATCGAACCGAGCACGCCATTGTCGCTGAGGAAGGACAGGGTCTTGACGAAGGCGCCGCGGTTTTCCGCGCTCAGGCTCGGCATCAGCTCGGTGCTGACCGCCTTGTTGATGTCGTCCAGGGTGATCTTGCCATTGGCCTGCCAGGTGTCGCCCAGGTTGCTCATGACCTTGCCGAAATCGGTGGCCATGTCCTTGTCCTTGAGCAGCATCTCGACGAACTTCTCGTAGGACGCCAGCGACCTGCGCGGGATGCCGTCGCCGCCGGCCTTGAGGGCCTGGAGCATGAGCAGGGTCTGGTCGGTGGTGGCCAGCGCGGTGTTGTCGTCGGAGATCTTGCTGGGGTCGGCGATCAGCTTGTCCAGTTCCAGGGTGTAGCCGTCGATCTGCAGGTTCTGCAGGAACTGATCGGCCTTGGCCGGATCGATGTCGGCGAGCCCTGCGTAGGCGCTGCGTATTTCGCTGGTGGCAATCTCGGTCTGGCCGTTGGCCTGCAGGTCGTTGATGTACTTGACGAAGTTTTCCGAAGAGGTGCTGTCGAGCAGTTTCTGGCGGGTTTCGTCGACCTTGGCCGAGCCGCCGTCGACCTTGCCCAGGGCGGCGTCGTGCTTGCTCTTGAGGTCGGCGACGATGGTCGGGTCGCCGAGCAGTTCGCCCAGTTGGGCATCGATGGCCTTGGCATCGAAGATCTCGTCGCGCACATCGCGCGAGGTCACGGTGATCGGGTCGCTGGCGCTACCGTGGTTGCCGAAGCCGTGCTCGGGGATGACCGACATGCCGTTGTCGGCCATGCTCTTGGCTTCCAGCGCGCGGACCAGCTTGGCCCGCGGGTCGTCCTTGGCGATGCTGCCGTCCTTGATCCCGGCGCGGTAGCCGTCGACCAGGTCGCGGATGGCCAGGTCGCGCACCGACAGCGGCTGGCCGTCGTCATCCTTCTCGGTGGTGGCGAGCTCGTCCACCGACACTTCCTTGAGCGGCGGCAGGCCGTGGTCGGCGCGCAGCTTGTCGACGTCGGTGACCTGTTCGGCGATGGTGCTGCGGTAGTCGGCGATCTGCTCGAACATCTGCGGGTTGTCGAACTGCGAGACGATGATCTTCTGCTCTTCGCCGCCGGGCTTGCGCTGGGTGAAGGCGATCAGGCCAGGGCCATAGTCGCCGATGCCGCCGACGCTCATGATGTCTTCGGTGGACGACAGGTAGTCGTCGGCGCCAGCCTTGGTGTAGCCCTCGCCCTTGGCCTTCTCCAGCCCGGCAAGGGTCTGGCCCTTGGTGCTGTAGTCGAGGAAGGCCTCGGGAGACACATCGCGCGACACCACGATCAACTTGCCGTCGCCCTGGGTGACCACCAGGATGCCGTCGGTGGGCGCATCGACCTTGCTGATGTCGTTCAGCCCCAGCGTGCCTTCGGCGCGGTTCTGCAGGTGCTGGTCGGGCAGTTTGTGGGCGTTCTTGATGTAGTCGAAGGCCGGCGTGCCCTTTGTGGTGTCCAGCGCGTGGAGGAAATCGTACAGCTGGCTGCCACGGTTTTCCGGCGCGGGCTGGTTGGCGGCGGCGGAGGGCACGCTGTCGAGCGAATCGTAGCCGCGGTCGTGGGCCTTGGCGTCGTCGCGGCTGATGGCGTACTTGTGGCCGTCGTGCTCGAACAGGATGACGTGGGCGTCCTTGTCTTCGGAAACCACCTTGAGCTTGTCCACGTCGAGCCCGGCGGGCAGGCCGGTGACCTGCTCGTAGCCTGCAGCCTTGGCCTCGTCCAGTGCGACACGGGTCTTGCCGGCACCGCTGTAGGCGGCATAGGCCTCGGGTGTGATGCCCTCGGCGATGATGACTTCGCGGCCGTTGGTGAGCTTGACCTTGAGCACGCCATCGGTGGCTTGCTCCACCGACTGGATGTTGTCCAGCAGGAAGCCGCCGTCGTCCTTGCGCAGCAGCGACTGGCCCGGGTCGGTGAGGCCGGCGACGATCAGGTCGTGGGCGGGTGTGCCCTGGGTGTCGGCCAGGGTGTCGAGCAGGTTGTAGAGCTGGGTGCCGTGGTCGGGGCCACGGTCTTCCCGGGTCGGCACGGCATGGCCGAAGCGCAGGTTCTCGAAGGTCTCGAAGCCTGGCTGGGTGTCTTTGGCGGCCTTCTCGCTGATCTGGTACTTGTTGCCGCCGTGCTCGAAGTAGATGACGCCGTTATCCTTGTCCTGGGCGACGATCTTCAGCTTGCCGATATCGAGGGTTTCCGGCAGCTCGGTGATGTCCTTGTAGCTGTCGGCATCGGCGGGCTTGTCGTGCGATACGCTGCCACCGCCGTCGTTGGCGGCCAGCACCTTGGGCTTGAAGGTCTTGTCCGCGCCCGGATCGCTGAGCAGCAGGCGGGCCTTGTCGAGGACGCTGTCGAAAAGGCCGGCGGTATCGGCGGGGGAGGAGGGGCTGCTGCTGGAGGGGGCTTCGGGTCTGTTGATCATTGCACGGTCCGGGGCGAGGACGGCGGCCGGCGCAGACCTCGCAGACCCCAGGACGATGCCGTGGCTGGGCGACCAGGTTGCGCGACCGACATCAAAGGTTCATGGAAGTCTGATCCTAGGCCACCCCGCCCGCTGAAACGCACAACCTTGGCAAGTTACAACAAGGTTTCACGTGTGTGAAAACTGCGAATTGAGCAGGCGTTCCTGGCGTCGCTGATCCCAGGCCTGACTGCTGCGTTTCGGGGTTTCCTCCGGTTGGCTGGTCAACTGCGACAGGCTGGCGGTGATACGACCGGCCCAGAAGCGCGAGCCCTGTTCCTGGGCATCGTGCATGGCCTCGTTGAGCAGATCCAGGGCCTGTGCCTGGCGTTCGGGCGAATCGGGCCTGGCCAGCAACTGGGCCTTGATGCGCAGCAACTCAGGGCGGAACCAGCGCTCCTGGCGGGCGGCGGTGACGGCCAGGGTCTGGTCGATGATCTCGATCGCCAACTGCTCCAGGCCCAGTTGTGCCAGGCCCTGGGCGTATTCGCTGCGCACCAGGTTGTACAGCGGGCTGTCACCGATGGCGTGGAGCTGGTCGAGGGCTTCGCCCAGCCCGCGCACACCGTCCTCGGCTTTGCCCTGACGGATCAGCAGGATGTGCTCGAAGCAGCGAGCGAACAGACGCCATACCGGCATTTCGTGCTGGCCCAGGCTGTCCTTGAGGCGGGCGAGGAATTCGCGGCTGCGCTTTTCGTGGCCGACCAGCAGGGTGATGGGGATGGCGCTCAGGCTCAGGGTGTACCACAGGCTGGCCGGGTGGTGCTGGGTCATCGCCGCTTCGACGTTGGCCTCGATGGTCAGCAGGGCCTGGCCGACCTGGCCTTGCAGCAACTGGATCTGCGCCTTGAGCGAACGGGCGGCCAGGCCCTGGTCGAAGTGGCTGTCGATGATGTGCGCGCGCGGCATCATCGGGAAGCTCAGGGCTTCGCTGATCGCCTGGCGCGCACCGTCGAAATCGGCCATCTGGAACAGCGGCGTGGCACGCATGCGCCGACCCAGCATGCGCCGTTCGAGCATGCCGGTGCGTTCGCTGAGCTGGATGTACTGGTTGGCCAGCTCCAGTGCCTCGGCGTGCTGGTTGCTGCAGCAGTGGTCGTGCCACAGGCCCCACAGGCCGCGCAGTTCGTGCTCGGTGTCGCCCAGGGTGCGGGCGTCCTCGACCACCTGCAGCCAGGCCGTGCGGATCGCCGGTCCCGCGCCGCGGGTCAGGGCCATGACACTGGCCGAGATGGTCAGCAGCAGCATGCGCTGGCGCGGGCTGATGGCCTCGAAGCGCAGGCCGCGATCGACCCAGGCGTGGCATTCGTCGACGCGCGACAGGCGCAGCCACAGCGGCACGCTCATCAGCGTCAGTTCCACCCCCAGCGATGCCTCGCCCTGTTCACTGAAGCACCAGCCCAGGGCACTGCGCACGTTGTCGCTGTCGGGGCTGTGCAGGGCCAGCCAGGCGTTGCTGTCCAGCCGCTCCAGATCCTGCACGGCGCGGCGCTGTTCCTCCAGGGTGTGGTGGGCGTGACGACGGGCGATGGTCGCGGCTTCGCCGTGCAGCGCAAGCTGCTGCGCCGCGTACAGGCGCGCGGTGTGGTGCAGGCGATAGCGTTTGATCGGTTGCGCACCGGCGGCTACCAGCAGCGACTTGTCCATCAGGCTTTCCACCAGCCAGGCTGCGTCCTGGAAGGGGCCGGGCTGGACCTCGACCACCGCCTTGGCCGCCGCGAGGGTGAAGCTGCCGGTAAACACCGAGAGCTGGCGGAACATCGCCTGCTCCTGCGCCGAGAGCAGCGCATGGCTCCACTGCAGCGAGGCTTCCAGGGTGCGGTGGCGGGGCAGCGCGGTACGCCGGCCGGCCATCTGCAGGCGGAAGCTGCCGGCCAGCAGCTCGACCAGGTAGGTCAGGCCGAAGGCCCGCACATGGCTGGCGGCGATCTCGATCGCCAGTGGGTTGCCGTCCAGGGTGCGGCACAGGGCAAGGGCGGCAGGCACGTCGGTGTCGCTGAAGACGAAGTCGGTATCGTGCGCTGCGGCACGCTCGACGAACAGCTGCACGGCCGGACTGACCAGGGCCTGGGCGGTGCACAGGACGTGATCGTTTGCGGCGCAGGGCAACGGCGCGACCTCGTGCACGCACTCGCCTTCGGCATGCAGGGCCTCGCGACTGGTGACCAGGATGTGGCAACCCGGCGCCTGCTGCAGCAGGGCTTCGACCAGGGTCGCGGTGGCTTCGAGCACATGGCCGCAGTTGTCCAGCACCAGCAAGTGGCTGGCGTCGTCGAGTTTCGCGGCGATCTGCACCAGGCTGTCCCGGGCAGTGCTGTCGATGCCCAGCGCTGCCGCCACCAGGTCGGCGACGCAGGAGGGCTGGTTGGCCTCGGTGAGGTCGACGAAGGTGCGGCCATCGCTGAAGTCGGCCGCCATGGCGTGGGCCAGGGTCAGCGCCAGGGTGGTCTTGCCGATGCCGCCGGTGCCGGTGAGGGTCAGCAGGCGGCGGCTGCGCAGGGTCTCGGCCAGCGCCTGGCTCAGTTCGTCGCGGCCGATGACGCTGCTGCCAAGGCCGGGCAGGTCGTTGCCGGCCTTCGCGCCGGGCAGGGGTTGCGGCGCCATTTCACGGATGGTCACCGGGGCCACGAAGCGGTAGCCGCGGCCCGGCACGGTGACGATGTAGGTG
Source organism: Pseudomonas sp. FA117 (assembly GCF_057370475.1). NCBI lineage: Bacteria > Pseudomonadati > Pseudomonadota > Gammaproteobacteria > Pseudomonadales > Pseudomonadaceae > Pseudomonas > Pseudomonas sp. FA117. The sequence continues at coordinate 4,297,815 of NZ_CM170675.1, read as the reverse complement.
AAGTCGCCTTCTTCGCCGAGCACCCGGCGCAAGGTGGTCATCTGGGCGCGCAGGTTGCACTCCTCGACGATCACCTTGGGCCAGACCAGCGCCAGCAGTTCGTTCTTTTCCAGCAGCTCGCCGGTTCGGCTCGCCAGCGTGACCAGCAGTTGCAGCGCACGGCTGCCCAACTGCACCAGCTCCCCGTCCTTGAACAGCAGATGCTGTTGGGGGTAGAGCACGAATGACCCAAAGCACAGGGCGTTTTCCGGATCAGGGGTATCCAGAGCGTCCAGGGTAGCTATCTTTCCGGGCTTGGTCTTGGTCAGGGGCATGATTAAACCTTTATGAATGAGTTAGTTATTGGCGATCTTCAGGGGCGCCTTTGTTGTTTCACATGTTCAGGATAAGCAGCACGATCCGACGTAAGGTCTGCCTTGGAGGCACGCTCGAACTTCAATAGCCATGGGCCATTCTTTTGTCATTGTTCGTTCATGATTCGCAAGGCATGGCGCTGAAGGACTCAGCGGCGAAGCAAGTTCTGGCAAGTATCGTGCCATGGATCCAATTGTTATCGGGTAACAGGCGTCCTTGAACTTTCGCATCACGCTGGTAACAACGGCCGTCGGCGGCTGTTTTATTCGGGATTCCGAATGTTTCATTCGTATGACGTTCGGCTGGCCGAATGAGGGTGTCCCCCGGGCGGCCGCGCAGGATGCGGCTGACGGGTGGAAGCTGTGTAATTCGCGAGCTGTAGAAATCATGACGGTGTGTACTGAAAAAAACCGTTTCGCGTCTGGCGGTTCCCCGCCATGCCTGACGAAGGCCTGTTACAGCGTGCTTTGGGCAGGGGCCAGGCGCTATTCACTGGAAGGCGGGGATAAATGACCCCGCCGATGTTCACTATTTAGAACACTGTTTTGTGTCGTTTATTAGTTGGCGGTAATCCGCCATATCATTGTTTGTGAACAATTTCGCAGTTGTCGTCTTTGTCATGAAAACCGTGGCGTGTTTGCGGTATGGTCCACGGTCGTCTCGAGGCGGGCGTTGTAATAGCGTGATTTGTTATTGGCTGTTTTTATTGGGAAAGTTTGAAAAGTTTGAGTAATTGCTCGAGAAAGTTGCGGGCAGATATTTTTTTTCGCCTGAAAACAGCAGTGGCGACAAACCGCCAGCAACGACAACACCCCGGTCCGGGAGCCGGGCCAGGGTGCAAGGGGCAGGAAAGCATCAGGGCAATGCGTGAGCGGTATCTGCTGCCAGGCGCGCGTAGAAGCGGTTGCCGGCGTCCAGGTGACGCTCGAACGGGAACCCCCGGTCGAGCATCTGCGCCATGGCCTCGGTGGGGATCAGCATCACGTAGCTGTGCTCGCTGGCGACCAGTTCGGCCGGTTCGGGCAACGCCCGCTGCTCGAACCACTTGCCTGCGGCGTCGTGTCCGCTGCGATAGCTGCGCTGGTGATAGCCCAGGCTCCAGCCACCGTCGAGCAATACCCAGTAGCCTTCATCGGTCACCTTGGCGCCGCTGCCGACGATAACGGCACCAGGCTGGGCCTCCCATTCCCGCGAATGATCGATGACCCAGCGCAGTTGCTCGGTGTTCAGCGCGGTGAAGAACGGCGTATGGCGCAGCAGGTGCAGGTAGGTCACGGAAGGAGTCATGGCGCGTTCCTCTGGCGGCTTGCGCCAGGCGCAGGCCGTGCAGGCGGCGATCAGGGCGCCGGCCAGCAGGGCTGGCCAGCGCAGGCGGGAGCCGGACATCGCGGCTCAGGCCACGCCGCCGTTGGCGCGCAGGATCTGACCGTTGACCCAGCCGCTGTCAGGGCCGGCGAGGAAGGCCACGACACCGGCGATGTCGTCGGGCTGGCCAAGGCGACCCAGGGGTGGCGCCTGGGTGGCGGCCTGGATCTGCTCGGGCGTCTTGTCGGTGAGGAACAGGTCGGTCTCCACCGGGCCGGGGGCGACGGCGTTGACGGTGATGTTGCGACCGCGCAGCTCCTTGGCGAACACCTGGGTGAAGGCCTCGACCGCTGCCTTGGTGCCGTTGTAGATGGCATAGCCTGGCATCTTCAGGGCCAGGGTGGTGCTGGTCAGGTTGATGATCCGACCGCCGTCGTTCAGGCGTGTGGCGGCAGCGCGCAGGGTGTTGAACACGCCCTGGGTGTTGATCGCGAAGTTGCGCGCGTACAGCTCGTCGCTGGTCTGGGCCAGGGGCATGACCTTGAGGATGCCGGCATTGTTGACCAGCACGTCGATGCGGCCCAGTTGCTGCTCGATGGTGTCGAACAGGGTCTGCACCTGGCCTGGGCTGGAGACATCGGCCTTGATGGCGATGGCCTTGCCGCCAGCCTCGCGCAGTTCGGCGGCCAGTGCGCCGGCCTCGGCGTCGTTGCTGGCGTAGTTGATCGCCACGGCGAAGCCGTCACGGCTCAGGCGGCGGGCGATGGCGGCACCGATGCCACGGGAGGCGCCGGTGATCAGGGCTACGGAAGAGGTCATGCTGGGCATCCTTCTGGGTGGGTGTGGGAAGGAGTGTGGACTGTTGGCGAAAAAAAATAATTGCGTGCCAACTGCGATCAGTGTTCCATTTACTTTAACTATTCACGTGCTGTCTCCGACTGCTCGACACCAGCGTAGTCGTTACCCGCCAGGAGAACCCGACCATGGACCGTTTCCAGGAAATGCAGGTGTTCGTGCGCATCGCCGAGCGCGGCAGCTTCTCCCAGGCCGCCGAGGACCTGCAGATTCCGCGCGCCACCGTGACCAACCTGATCAAGCGCCTGGAGAAACGCATCGGTGTGCGCCTGCTCGAGCGCACCACCCGGCATGTGCGCATGACCCACGACGGCGAGGCTTACTACCACCGCTGCGTGCGCCTGCTGCTGGACCTGGAGGAGACCGACAGCGCCTTTCGCAATGCCCCGCCCAAGGGCCTGCTACGGGTCAATCTGCAGGGCACGCTGGCCAAGTACTTCGTCATGCCGGCGCTGGGGAGCTTTCTGGCGCAGTACCCGGACATCACCCTGCACATCGGTGAAGACGACCGCCTGGTCGACCTGGTGCGCGAAGGTGTGGACTGCGTGCTGCGTGCGGGCCTGCTGCAGGACTCGTCGCTGATCGGCCGACAGATCGCCAGCCTCGAGCAGGTCACCGTGGCCAGCCCTGACTATCTCGCCCGGCATGGCACGCCGCAGACGCTGGAAGCGCTCGAGGGGCACTTTGCCGTGGACTACCTGTCGAGTGCCACCGGGCGCCCGCTGCCGCTGGAGTTCAGGGTCGGGCGCGAGGTGGTGGAGCGGTTGCTGCCGGCCCGGGTGTCGGTGACCGGCGCCGACCTGTACACCGGCGCGGCGCTGTCGGGGTTGGGCATCGTCCAGGTGCCGCGCTACCGGATCGCCGCGCAGTTGGCGGCCGGCAGCCTGTGCGAACTGCTGGTGCAGTGTCCGCCCCCGTCGATGCCGGTGTCGGTGGTGTATCCACAGAGCCGGCAACTGTCGGCGCGGGTGCGGGTGTTTTCCCAGTGGTTGGCGCAGCGCCTGGAAAGCGGGCTGTGACGATTGGCCAGGCGGCCAGGGAATAAACCCCGGCGATGTCCGTTTACCGGGGACAACCCCAACGACCGGAGTCGTCACCATGCCTCACCTGCGCACCCTTGCCCGCGGTACCCTGCTGCTCGGCAGCCTTGGGCTGGCCCTGCTCGGCGCCAGCGCCCAGGCCGCCGAAACCTGGGAGATGCTCCCGCCCACCCCGCACTTTGCCGGGCCGTTCAAGACCGCCGAGGTCAATGGTGTCCAGCTCGCCTACCACATCGAGGGCAAGGGCGCGCCAGTGTTCCTGCTGCATGGCGGCCCGGCCAACGCCGACTACCTGGCCGGCCAGGCCAAGGTGCTGGCCACCCATTACCAGGTGATCTCGGTCGATACCCGCGGGCACGGGCGCAGCAACGCCAACGGCCTGCCGCTGAGCTACGACGCGATGGCCGATGACGTGGTCGGGCTGATGAAGCAACTGGGCCTGAACAAGGCCGATGTGGTCGGCTGGAGCGACGGTGGCATCACCGCCCTGGACCTTGCCATGCGCTACCCGGACAAGGTTGGCCGGATCATCGCCTTCGGCGCCAACACCGACCCCACCGGCGCCTTCGCCGATGCCGACAAGAAGCCGGCCTTCGCGGCCTTCTTCACCCGCGCGGCGCAGGAGTACCAGCAGCTTTCGCCCACCCCGGACGGCTTCGAAAAACTCAATGCCGCCCTGACCCAGATGTACCAGCAGCAACCGAACTGGACACCTGCGCAACTGGCGACGATCAAGGCGCCGACCCTGATCGTCGATGGCGATCACGACGAGGCGATCAAGCCTGATCATACCCGCTACATCGCCAGGAGCATTCCCGGTGCCAAGCTGCAGTTCATCGAGGGCACCAGCCACTTCGCGTTCCTGCAGAAGCCCGAGGTGTTCAACAAGGTGATGCTGGATTTCCTGGCCAGGCGCTGAGCCAGTTCAGCCTGCGCTGAACAGTGCCCGTGCTTCCTCGAAGCACTGTTCGGCGATGGCCGAGCGCGGCTCGCTGCGGCGCAGCAGCAGGCCCAGCGGGCTGTGGATGCTGGCCTCGGCCACCGGGAGGATGCGCAGGTGTTCGCTGAGCGCCTCCAGTCCGCAATCCAATGGCATCACCGCGCAGCAGATGCCGGCGTTCAGTGCCTGGATCAGGTGGAAGGTCGAGTCGCTTTCCAGCACGGCCTGGGGTTCCAGGCCGCGGCTGCGAAAACTCAGGTCCAGCGACTGGCGGTAGTGCATGCCCTTGCTCAGCAGGCCCAGCGGCAGGCCGTCGAGTTCTTCCCAGCGCAACTGCTCGGTGGCGAACCGGAAGTGCCGGGTGTCGTGCAGCAAGCCCATGGTGGTGGTGCCCAGCTCGATCACGTCGAAGAAGCTGGCGTTGACCTGGTCGAGGTAGCAGATGCCCAGGTCCAGCTGGTTGCGGCTCAGGCCGTCGATGATCTGTTCCGAACTCAGCGAAGTCAGCTGGAAATGCAGTTCAGGGTACTTCTCGCGCAGTGGCAGCAGCAGTTCCATGGGATTGAAGCTGGCCAGCGGCACGGTGCCCAGGCGCAGGCTGCCCACCACCTGGCCGCGGCAGCTGGCGGCCTCGGCCTGCAGGCCGTCGTGGGCGGCGAGCAGGGTCTTGGCCCAGGCCAGGATACGCTCGCCGGCTTCGGTGAACCCCTCGAAGCGCTGGCCGCGCTTGACCAGTACCAGGTCCAGCTCGTCCTCCAGGTTGCGCAGGCGCATCGACAGGGTCGGCTGGGTGATGTGGCACAGCGCGGCAGCCTGGCCGAAGTGGCGGGTCTGGTCGAGGGCGATGAGGAACTTGAGCTGCTTGATGTCCATGGTCGGGCCTGGCGATGGAGAAGGATCGCACGGTACGTCGTATCGACTGGACGCTCGCGCCGGGCCCCTAGCGTGACGCAAAAACCCCCATGCCGACAAATCCTGTGATCGGCCGTCTTCAGCTCAGCACATGCCTGACCGGTTCCAGCACCGCAGGCAGCGGCTCGCCCAGTGCCGACAGCACATCGCGTTCCAGGGTGCGCACCAGGGCATCGGTGGGCAGGTCGTTCTCGTCGCGGCCGAACGGGTCTTCCAGCTCGTTGCCGATCGCATCGAGGCCCAGGAAGGTGTAGCTGACGATGGTGGTGAACAGCGGCGCGAGCCAGCCCAGCGGCTGGGCGAGGGCGAACGGCAGCAGCAGGCAGAAGATGTAGATGGTGCGGTGCAGCAGCAGGGTGTAGGGGAACGGCAGCGGCGTGCCCTTGATCCGCTCGCAGGTCGCCTGCACCTCCGACAGCCCCAGCAGCCGCTGTTCGAGCACGGTGTAACGGAACTCGCTGATGTGTTGCCCTTGCGCCAGGCGCGAACAGTGTGCGCCGATCTCGCGCAGGATGCCGTCGCAGGCATTGTGCGTGCCGACCTGGGCATCTTCGGTCAGCCAGGGCCGTGCAGCCTGCAGTTCGTCCTCGTTGCGCAGGCGCGCGTTCAGGGCGTGGGCGAAGCCGCACAGACCGCGCAGCAACTCGGCGCGCAATGCCGGGTCGGCGATCACCACGCTTTCGCGAATGAACGAGCGGGTCTCGATGATCATCCGCCCCCAGGCCTTGCGCCCCTCCCACCAACGGTCATAGCAGGCATTGTTGCGAAAGCTCATGAAGATCGACAGCGACAGCCCGAGCAGGGTGAAGGGCGTTGCGCTGACCGGATAGAACAGCGCGGGGTAGCGGCGCTCGACCAGCACGATCAGCGCGGCCAGCAAGGTTACCATCAGGCAGCGCAGGGCGATGCGCTTGACGATCGAACCGCGCAGGGTGAACAGCATGCGCAGCATGTCGGTGTTGGAGTGGACGATCAAGGCGGTTCCAGAGACGGCCGCTCAGCCGCCGGTCATGTTCATGAAGCGCAGGATCTGCACCTCGCCGCCGACCTCGAAGTGATGACGGTAGGGCTTGAGGTGCATGGCCTCGCGGATCGCCTGCTCCAGGCGCGCACTGTCCCCGGGGTGGCTGCGCAGGACCTGCTTGAGGTCCATGGAATGCTCGTTGCCCAGGCACAGCAGCAACCGGCCTTCGACGGTCAGGCGAACGCGGTTGCAGGTGGCGCAGAAGTTGTGGCTGTGCGGCGAGATGAAGCCGACTCGCGTCTGCGGTGCTTCGGCCAGGCGCCAGTAGCGGGCCGGGCCTTGTGACGACTCGGCCGATTCGATCAGGGTGAAGTGTGGCTCCAGGCGCTCGCGCACATCGTCGCTGGAATAGAACGACTCGCCGCGCTCGTGCTCGCTGATCACCCCAAGCGGCATTTCCTCGATGAAGGTGATGTCCAGCTCGCGGTCGATGGCAAAGCGCACCAGGTCGACGATCTCGTCGTCGTTGCGGCCCTTGAGTACCACGCAATTGAGCTTGGTGCGGCGAAAGCCTGCCTGACGAGCGGCATCGATGCCGGCGATCACCTGGGCCAGGTCGCCGGTGCGGGTCAGGGCCTTGAAGCGCTGGGGGTCGAGGCTGTCGAGGCTGATGTTCAGGCGGGTGACGCCGGCATCGAACAACGGCTGGGCCAGGCGGCCGAGCTGCGATCCGTTGCTGGTCAGGCACAACTCGCGCAGGCCGGGCAGGGCGGCAATGCGCCCGCACAGGTCGACGATACCCTGGCGTATCAGCGGCTCGCCGCCGGTCAGGCGGATCTTGCGCGTGCCGAGGCTGACGAAGCGTTCGGCGACCAGGTAGAGCTCTTCGAGGCTGAGGATCTGCTGGCGCGGCAGGAACTGCATGTCTTCGGCCATGCAGTAGACGCAGCGGAAGTCGCAGCGGTCGGTGACCGACATACGCAGGTAGTCGATTTTCCGGTTGAAACCGTCGATCAGGGCCTGGCTGCTGTGTTCCACGTGGGCGCTCGGGAAGGTGGGATTGCGATAATGTCCACGCTATAACCTGCAGCCACGGGCGTCAAATTGCTTTGCCCGACTGCTTGATAGGTCCGATCTATCAAGCGATCAGCGGGGCCGCACCAGGCCGCTGCCGCGACCGTTTCACCGATGAACCGGAAACGCCGTGGTGTACTTGATCTGTTCCATGGCAAAGCTGGAGGTGATGTTCGACAGCCCTTCGGTGCTGGTGATCAGCTTCTTGTAGAAGCGGTCGTAGGCAGCGATGTCGCTGACCACCACGCGCAGCATGTAGTCCCAGTCGCCGGACATGCGGTAGAACTCCATGACCTCCTCGAAGCCGGTCACGGTCCTGGCGAAATGCTCGAGCCAGGCGCTGTCGTGGCGCTGGGTCTTGAGCTGGACGAACACGCTCAGGCCCAGGTTGATGCGCTCGGGGTCGAGCAGGGCGACGCGGCTGCGGATATAGCCTTCGTCTTCCAGGCGCTTGACCCGTTTCCAGCACGGCGTGGTGGTCAGGTTGACCGCTTCGGCAAGGTCCTTGAGGGAGATCGAGGCGTCGCGCTGGAGCAGGGTGAGGATGTGCTGGTCGAAACTGTCCATGGCGATAGGGGCCGGCTTTGCAGAAAAAGTTTCTCGAGAATAGCCTGATCGAGGAATTGCTTGCTACAGCGGGCGCCGCTGCAGCGGGTCGAACCGGGATATGCGATAGTGGCGGTTTTCTCCCTGCCCCTTCTGTCAACGGATCCGACCATGGCCGAAAAACCGCGCAATTTCGCCACCCGCACCATCCACGCCGGCGAGCAGTCCAGCGTTGCCGACAATGCTATCTTCCCGGCCATCGTCACCTCCAGCTCGTTCATCAAGCGCGGCCTGGACGACAACCCCGAATACGCCTACAGCCGTGTCAGCAACCCGACCCGGCACGCGTACGAGACCTGCGTCGCGGCGCTGGAGGAGGGCGTCGGTGCGGTCGCCTGCGCCTCGGGTGTCAGCGCTACGGCCACGGTGCTCGAACTGCTGCCCAAAGATGCCCATGTAGTGGTGATGAACGGCGTCTACGGCGGCACCTTCCGCCTGATGGAAGACTACCGTGCGCACACCTCCGGCCTGACCACCACCTACGTCGACCTCAACGACCTGGACGCCGTCGCCGCAGCGATCCGCCCAGATACGAAGATGATCTGGCTGGAGTCGCCGACCAACCCGCTGCTGCACCTGGTGGACATCAAGCCGCTGTGCGACATGGCGCGCGAGCGCGGCATCCTCACCTGCATCGACAACACCTTCTGCTCGCCCTGGAACCAGCAGCCGATCACCCTGGGGGTGGACCTGGTGATGCATTCGGCGAGCAAATACATCGGCGGTCACTCCGACCTCACCGGCGGGGTGGTGGTGGCGGGCAACCACGAGCTGCTGGCGCGCCTGCGCAAGATCAGCATGGCGGTGGGCGCGATCCAGGGGCCGTTCGACTGCTACCTGGCGCTGCGCGGGCTGAAGACCCTCGATGTGCGCATGGAGCGCCAGAGCGCCAACGCCCTGCGCGTGGCGCAGTACCTTGAACAGCACCCGCAGGTCGAGGAAGTGTTCTATCCGGGGCTTGCCAGCCATCCGCAGCATGCGCTGTGCGAGCGTCAGATGCGTACCGGCGGTGCAGTGGTGGCTCTGCGCGTGAAGGGGGATCGGGCGGCGGTCAATCGTTTGGTCGAAGCGCTGTCGATCTTCGTCCTGGCCGATTCGCTGGGCGGGGTGGAGAGCATGATCAACCACTCCTGGAGCATGTCGCACAACTCGCTCAGCCCCGAGCAGAAGGGCGTGATGGGTATCAGCGAGAACCTGGTGCGCTTGTCGATGGGGATCGAGGATTACCGCGACCTGATCGAGGACCTGGAGGCGGGGTTGCAGGCGGCGGGCTCTGCGTAACGGCGGCTGACGCCATCGCGGGACAAGTCGGAGTCCCGCGATGGCATTGCAATGTTCGACCTCAACCCTTGGGCGGATGAATGATCCGCTCGATCTTGTCCTTGATCAGCAGGCGTTCCTTGCGCAGGCGGTTGACCGCCTCGTCGTTGGTGCCGTTGCCTTCGGCGGCCAGCACCTCCTTGTCCTTGGCGTTGTATTCCTTGTGCAGCTTGTGCAGCTCCTGATCCTTGTCGATCAGGGCCTGGAACTTGTCTTCGGTAATGTGCAGGTCGGCTAGCAGATCGTGCGGAACTGGCATCTCTTCACCTCTGTTTCAGGGGTTGGTAAAAGTCCTGATCCTTGAGGATAGCTGCCTTTGCCGACGGCGGGAGCGGTTCGCCGGGAATGGCTGCAGCGTCGCAACGCTGCTGAATGGCAGCTGAATGAACGTTAATTAATCATGAAAGACGCCTGGCAACCGATTGTTGGCGTCTTTTTCACAAAAAATTGATGCTACGCTTTCTAAAGTTCGGCCAACTTCCCAAGGTGCCCGTCCGGGCATTCCTGGTCGCTTCCAAACTCTGATTGCGAACGCCATGCTGAAAATCAAATCACTGCGGACCGAGTGGGTCACGCTGCTGGCCAGCCTTTACCTGCTGATCGGCCTCAACCTGTTCCTCTGGGAACACCTGGAAACCATCCTGCCCCCCGGCATGGTTGGGCTGTGGCTCGGTCTGGCGTTCGCCGTGCTGATGCTGTTCGCGTTCAACCTGATATTGACGTTGTTGGCCTTCAAGTATGTTTTGAAACCGGTATTGATCCTGCTGTTCATGAGCGGCGCTGGTGTCGCCTACTTCATGAATCAATATGGCGTACTTATTGATGCCGGCATGTTCCGCAATGTCGCCGAGACCAATATCGCGGAAGTGCGCGACTTGCTCTCGTTGAAGTTTGCACTCTATATGCTCGGGCTGGGTGTAGTGCCTTCACTGCTGATCTGGAAGGCACGCATCGACTACCGTCCCTGGCACCGCGAACTGCTGGGCAAGCTGGTGGTCAGTGGCGCCTGCGTCGCGGCCCTGGGCTCGATCGGCCTGGTCAATTACCAGGGGCTGTCATCGCTGTTTCGCAACCATCACGAACTGCACCTGATGCTCACCCCGAGCAACATCGTCGGCGCCTCGTTCAGCTACGCCAGTGAAAAACTCGGCAGCGCTGCCAAGCCGTTCCAGAAATACGGCGAAGACGCCCGCCGTGATGCCGCCTGGCAGAAGCATGAGCGCAAGTCGCTGACCGTACTGGTGGTGGGTGAAAGTGCCCGGGCCGAGAACTTCGGTGTGCTGGGCTATGCCCGCGATACCACGCCCCGCCTGGCGAAGGAGGCCGGCCTGCTCGGCTTCACCGACGTGCATTCATGCGGCACCGAGACGGCGGTGTCGGTACCCTGCATGTTCTCCGGGATGGCACGCAAGGACTACGACCCGAGCCTGGCCAGCCGCCGCGAAGGACTGCTGGATATTCTCGGCCGCGCCGGCATCGAGGTGCAGTGGCGCGACAATCAGTCGGGCTGCAAGGGCACCTGCGATCGATTCAACTACGTCAACCTCACCAGCGCCAAGGACCCGGTCCTGTGCGCCGATGGCGAGTGCCACGACCAGATCCTGCTGCAGAACCTCGACGCGCTGCTCGACAACCTCGACAAGGATACCGTGCTGGTGCTGCACCAGATGGGCAGCCACGGCCCCGACTACTACAAGCGCTATCCCGCAGGCTTCGAGCGCTTCAGCCCGGTGTGCCGCAGCAACGCGCTGAACCAGTGCAGCCAGCAGGACATCGTCAACAGCTACGACAACACCCTGGCCTACACCGACGAGGTGCTGGCGTCCTTGATCGACACCCTGCGCAAGCACCAGGACCAGGTCGACACGGCGATGATCTACCTCTCCGACCATGGCGAGTCGCTGGGCGAATACAACCTGTTCCTGCACGGCACCCCCTACATGCTGGCGCCTGACCAGCAGAAGCACATTCCGTTGCTGGCCTGGTTCTCCGACAGCTATCGCCAGGACTTCGCCGTCGATACCGACTGCCTGGCGAAGATGCGTGACACGCCGCTGAGCCAGGACAACCTGTTCCACTCGATGCTGGGTCTGCTGCAGGTGCGCACCGAGGTGTACCAGCAGTCGCTGGACATGTTTGCCGGGTGCAGGCCCTGGTTGACGGCCAGGAATTGACCGCACGCCATCGTTACCGCTGATCGCCACCATGGAAGGCCCGGGTTTCACGAGCAGTGCCCGCGCCGTATATACTGCGCGCCAATGTTTGTGGGAGAGCCTTGTGGCCATCGAAATACACTGGATCCGTGATGACCAGACCCTGGCCGAGCGCTGCCGGGCGTGGCGCGAGCTGCCCTTCGTGGCCGTCGATACCGAATTCATGCGGGTCGATACCTTCTATCCCAAGGCCGGCCTGATCCAGGTCGGCGATGGCAAGAGCGCCTGCCTGATCGATCCGCTGCTGATCGGCGACTGGCAGCCGTTGGGCGAACTGCTCGAAGACAGCGCCGTGGTCAAGGTGCTGCATGCCTGCAGCGAAGACCTCGAAGTCCTGCTGCGCCTGACCGGCAAGCTGCCGCAACCGTTGTTCGACACCCAGCTGGCCGCAGGTTACCTGAACATCGGTTTCTCCATGGGCTATTCGCGCCTGGTCCAGGAAGTGCTCGGCATCGAACTGCCCAAGGGCGAAACCCGCTCCGACTGGCTGCAACGCCCGCTGTCCGAGACCCAGGTCAGCTACGCCGCCGAAGATGCGGTGCATCTGGCCGAACTGTTCACCGCCCTGCGCCCGCGCCTGTCGGACGACAAGTACGCCTGGGTGCTCGAGGACGGTGCCGAGCTGGTGGCGCAGATGCGCCGTGAAGTCGAGCCCGAAACCCTCTACCGTGACGTCAAGCTGGCCTGGAAGCTTGGCCCGCAGCAACTGGCGGTCCTGCGTGAGCTGTGCGCCTGGCGCGAACGCGAAGCGCGCAGCCGCGACGTGCCGCGCAACCGCATTCTCAAGGAACATTCGCTGTGGCCCATGGCCAAGAGTCAGCCCGACAACCTGTCGGCGCTGGCCCGGATCGAGGAGATGCATCCACGCACCATCCGCCAGGATGGCGCGCACCTGCTCGAGCTGATCAAGCGCGCTGCCGAACTGCCTGCCGAACAATGGCCGGCGGTGCTGCCCGAGCCGCTGCCGATCGAAGCCGCCGGCATTCTCAAGCGCCTGCGTGCCATCGGCCAGGCCGAAGGCGAACGCCTGCAGATCGCCCCTGAGCTGATGCTGCGCAAGAAGGCCCTGGAAGCCCTGCTCAAGAGCGGCTACCCCAACGGCCCCTATCAATTGCCCGATTCGCTGCGCGGCTGGCGCCGTGAGCGGATGGGCCAGGCCCTGCTCGATGACCTCGCAGGCGCCGGAGAGACCCGATGAAACGTATCTGCTCGATCTACAAGAGCCCGCGCAAGCGCGAGATGTACCTCTATGTGCTCAAGGCCGACGGCCTGGAGCGTGTGCCTGAAGGCCTGCTGCCGTTCTTCGGCACGCCGGTGCATGCCTTCGACCTGGTGCTGACCCCCGAGCGCAAGCTGGCACGGGAGGATATCGTCAAGGTGCTGGAGAATCTCGACAGCCAGGGCTATCACCTGCAGATGCCACCGCCGGACGACGACTACATCGAGCATCTGCCCGAAGAGCTGCTGCGCCGCAACGACCCGGCCTGAGCCGGGCGCGAACCCCTTTACCAGGCGGCCCCGACGGGCCGCTTTCGTCGTTCTGCAAGGTTGTCATCGAGATGCGCGTTCTGATCGCTGAACAGGATCATGCCCTTTACGCTCGCCTGTTGGGCGAGCTGGCACCGGACCTGGAGGTCCTGACCAGTGACGATTCCGCCGAATTGTCGCGCCATGCCCCCGCTTGCCCGATCTGGCTGGGCGAACCGCACCTGGTCGCCAGCCTGCTGCGCCAGGGCCACAAGCCGGCCTGGATGCAGTCCACCTGGGCGGGCATCACGCCGCTGCTGGCCGACGGCCTGCCGCGCGACTATCGCCTGAGCCGCGCCGTGGGCATCTTCGGCCAGGTCATGGCCGAGTACATGCTGAGCTACATGCTGATCCACGAGCGCGATGTGCTGGCGCGCCTGGTGAGTCAGGTCGAGCGGCGCTGGGATGGCCGGCCGGGCAGCAGCCTGGAAGGGCGCAAGGTGCTGATTGTCGGAACCGGTGACATCGGCCAGCGGGTTGCCGAGTTCCTGTTGCCGTTTGGCGTGACGCTGTATGGCGTGGCCAGCAGCCCGCGCGAGCAGGCGCCGTTCGTCGAAGTGGCGGGGCTGGATGCGCTGCCGCGGCTGGTCGGCCAGGTCGATTATGTGCTCAACCTGTTGCCGGATACCCCGGCCACCCATGATCTGTACGATGCAGCGCTGTTCCAGTGCTTCAAGCCCACTGCGCTGTTCATCAACGCCGGGCGCGGTGTGGCGGTGGTCGATGCCGACCTGGTCGAGGCGCTCAAGAGCGGGCACCTGGCCGGCGCGGTGATCGATGTCTGCCGCCAGGAGCCGCTGCCCCAGCGCCATCCGTTCTGGACCGCCTGGGGATTGTTGTTGACCGGGCACAGTTCGGCGCCGACCTCGCCGGTGGCGATGACGCGGTTGTTCGTCGAGAACGTGCGGGCCTATGCGGCGGGGCAGGGGTTGCGCGGGGAAGTGGATTTTTCGCGGGGGTATTGAGGTCGTTGTATCGGCCCTATCGCAGGTAAACCCGCTCCCACGGCCGGTAGGAGCGGGTTTACCCGCGAAGAAGGCGATCCTATCTTACAGGCTGAAATCGCCCTCAGCTGCCAACTCGCTCAGCGGCCGACGCGGGCTCGGTGCTTCACGCGCCTGCAGCGCCTCGATCAGGCTGGCCTTGTCGCCCAGCTTGCCGATCGCCACCATCGCGTGCAGCACATAACCCTCGGGGATCTTCAGCTCCTTGCGCGCCAGGTCCTGGTCGAACCCGGCCATGCCGTGGGTGTGCCAGCCGCTGATGCTCGCCTGCAGCGCCAGGTGGCCCCAGGCCGAACCGGTGTCGAAGGTGTGCCACAGGGCCGGTGTTTCTTCGCTGGCGCCCGGGGCTGCGAAGGTGGTCTTGGACAGGATCAGTACCAGCGCCGAGGCCTGCTGCGCCCAGCTGCGGTTGAACGGCACCAGCAATTGCAGGAAGCGTTCCCAGTTCGGTGTGTCGCGTCGGGCGTAGAGGAAGCGCCAGGGCTGCGAGTTGTAGGCCGACGGCGCCCAGCGCGCGGCTTCGAGGAAGCTCAGCAGGGTGTCTTCGCTGATCGGTTCGGCGGTGAACGCACGGGGTGACCAGCGGTTGATGAACTGCTCGTTGATGGCGTAGTCGGCGATGCGGGGATTGGCGCTCATGGAGGCTCCTGCGAAAGATCGGCACAAAGCCTGAACGCTACTGCGTCCGCCTGGCGCTGACAAGCGGTATGGCAATGCGCAGGCACAGGCTCTAGACTGGCGCCGCCGCGCGCCGCGGCCTTCAAAGTGATTGCAGGAAACCGTGTGATGATCGCCGACCCCGCGCCCTTCTGGCGGCGCAAGACCCTCGACCAGCTCGACCCGCAGGAGTGGGAGTCGCTCTGCGACGGCTGCGGGCTATGCTGCCTGCAGAAGCTCGAAGACGAGGACGACAACAGCATCTATTACACGCGCATCGCCTGCAAACTGCTGGACATGCACAGCTGCCAGTGCAGCGACTATCCCAACCGCTTCGAGCAGGTGCCCGACTGCATCCAACTCACGCCGGGCAAGGCCGACCAGTTCAAGTGGCTGCCGAGCACCTGCGGCTATCGCCTGGTCAGCGAGGGCAAGGACCTGCCGGCCTGGCATCACCTGGTCTGCGGCGACCGCGAGCAGGTCCATGAGCAGCGCATTTCCCAGTCCGGGCGGATGCTCAGCGAGAACGACGTCGACGAAGACGACTGGGAAGACCACCTGATCTTTCGCGCCGGCTGATCCATCCGGCCATCCGCCTCTGGGGAACAAGGAGTTTCTGTATGCGTCGCCCGTTGTTGTTGGTCCTCGGCCTTGCGGCCAGCTTCCCGGCCTGGGCGAAGAAGGTCGACCTCGATTATCAGGTGCGCCTGCTGCCCCAGAGCGGCCAGGCCGAGGTGCGCCTGACCCTGGCCGAGGGCAGCGCGGTACGCAGCCTCGACTTCGACCTGGGCAGGCAGGGTGCCTACAGCGACTTCAAGGCCGACGGCCAGTGGCAGGTGCAGCAGGCGCGCGGTGTCTGGCACCCGGGTCCGGGCAAGACCAGCCTGAGCTATCGGGTGCAGCTCGATGTGAAACCGCACGGCAGTGCGCATGAGGCGCGGATCACGCCGCACTGGGCGTTGTTCCGCGGCGAGCAGTTGGTCCCGCCGGCACGCCTTGACCAGCAGGACGGCACCGAGCTGGTGGCGCGCCTGGCCTTCGAGTTGCCGCCCGGCTGGCAGAGCGTCGAAACCGCCTGGCCGCGCATCGGCAAGCAGAAATTCCGCATCGACAATGTCTCGCGCCTGTTCGACCGTCCCAGCGGCTGGATGCTGGCCGGCACACTGGGCAGCCGCCGCACGCGCCTGGGCGACACCGAAGTCACCGTTGCTGCGCCGCAGGGGCAGGGCATGCGCCGCATGGACACCCTGACCCTGATGACCTTCGTCTGGCCGCAGTTGCAGGCGGTGTTCCCGCGCAATCCGCCCAAGCTGCTGGTGGTCGGCGCGCGCGACGACATGTGGCGCGGCGTACGGGCTTCACACAATTCGCTGTACCTGCACAGCACCCGTGCGCTGATCGGCGAGAGTGGCAGCAGCCCGCTGCTGCGCGAGCTGGTACAACTGTTCGCGCAGATCGACGACCGCGATCGCAGCGACTGGCTGGGCGAGAGCCTGACCGACTACTACGCCACCGAGCTGCTGCGCAGGGCCGGCGGGATGAGCGATGACCGTTACCAGACGCTGCAAAAGCGCCTGCAGAAGGACGGCGCCAAGGTCAAGACCTTGCGTGGCGAGCGGGCCGAACCGGCACAGGTGGCCAGGGGGGTGCTGTTGCTGCAGGCGCTGGACCGCGAGATTCGCCTGCACAGTCACGACAAGCGTTCGCTGGACGACGTCACCCGTGCGCTGATGCGCATGGCCAGTGTCAGCACCGAGGAGTTCATCCAGATCAGCGAGAGCGTGCTTGGGCGGCAGTCCGAGGTGCTCGAGAGCAAGTTGTTGCGATGAGCCGGGGCTGAAGTCTTCGCGGGCAAGCCCGCCCCCACAGGCGTTCTACCACCCTCAAAACTGTGGCGGTCCTGTGGGAGCGGGCTTGCCCGCGAAAAGGCCTCCGCTGATTCAGACCCCTGCCAACGGATCCTTGCCGGTTACCGTCACGGTGCGGGTCGCCGCCTCGGCACTGGCCTTGAGCGCCCTCAGGTCCGCTGCCCCGCGCTCGATGTCGGCGTGCAGCCGGCGATACTCCGCGCGATGCTTGCACAACCAGGCCTTGGTCGCGCAATGCCCCTTGATGCCCCGGGCCAGTGCCATGCCGCCCACCGCCACCTGCAGCAGGCCGATCAGGCCGCCGTGGCGCATCCCCTTGCTGATCATCAGGGCGCCCCCAGCCAGTGAGCTGACACGCTCCCAGCCCTGGACATTGTGTTCGTGCCTGTCTGCCGCCGAATGGATATCGAGCATGGTCGGTCTCCTTTTGAGTGGGTCAATCAACTGACCCTGTCCCGGCTGCGCGCGTTCAGTGCAATTGCCCAGTTGCGATTCGTACTGCCATGCATTGCAGCGGGCAGGCCTGGGCGCGATCGTTCGCGCACAGGCCGGACCTCACGTCACCAACTGGAAGCCGTAGTGCCTCAGGTCTTCTACCAGCTGGTCCAGGTTGTCATATTGACGCTCGTTCACAGGCCCAAGCCCAGGCACCTGGATGCGGTAACGGTCATCGACAGTCTGGACCCTGACTTCGGTCTGCTGGTTATCCTTGAGTCGTATCGTCAGCAGCCAGCTATCGCCAGAAGGCTTGATCCTGAAGCTCTTGTGCGGCAGCAACCCTGTGGGCCTGATCATGTCAATGGCCAGGAGCCCCTTGAACGGCGTGGGGGTGCTGAGGACATAGGCGCTTTTCAGCAGGTCTGCCGGCTGGTTGCCCAAGGCCGGTATGAGCAGTCCGGGGTCAGGTTCGATACGGGTGGAAACTCCAGGTTCCACATCCTCGAAGCGGATCGTGGGTACCTCCAGCAACTGATCCAGGCCGACAATGCCGTGGTAGGCACTGGCATGTGTCTGCCCGACCAAGGCCACCCATTTGCCTGCGCCACGGCCAGGACTGTCGTTCTCGATGCGCAGGTAGGCATGATAGTTGAGCGTGCTCTGGCGCAGATTCAGGTCCGGGTCTTCGAGGCTCAGGGTGTGTGCGCTGGCCAGGTTGTCGAGCGGCACCACACGGATACCTGCTTCGCTGGCAAGGCTGACCAGCCTGCCGTAGGTGAAACTGGTCTTGCCGGTCAGCCCATGGGCGAGGTCGAGTGCCTTCAACCACTGCTGCAGTTTCTCGGGCATGCGCTGTTCGAGCAGCGTCGTTGCCAGGTCCGCTTGGTGAAAGTCTCCCAGCAGATGCTCCATGTACAGGGTGGTGACGCCTGCCTTGCGCAAGCTCTGCAGGTTCCTGATCAGGAACCCTTTGGCACCTGTGTCCGAGTGTACCTCGCCAAGCACCAGGCCGGCCTTGCCCTCGAGGAGGCTGTTGATGATGCTCCGTGCGCTGGTGTGTGGATCGACGTTCGGAACCTGCGGCAATGCGCCGATGGGGTGGGAAAGATGGAAGGCCTGGGCATCCATGACCAACCCTTCGCGCTTGCCGCGAAAGATTTCCAGGGCATTGTTGGCGGCGCTGTCACCGGCGATGTGCGATTCATCGTCGTCGAACACCTCGCTGGTCGGGTCGTTGACATGAGCAGCCAGGGCTTCGCGGTGCTCGGGAGGGATGGCATACGGGCCGCCGGGTGGGGGTTGGTAGGCAGGGACGGGATCCACCCCTCGCAGCCGCCCGAGCGTGCCGCCGCCGCCAGCCAGACCGGGCAGCGGCACAAGCTGCCACGCTCCGTCCTCGCCCAGGCGCACCAGCGCATGCCGGCCAAAGGCGTAGGGTGAGGCCGGGTCGACGATTCGCCAGCAGTTCAGGGCACTGGAGCGGCGCACTTCATAAACCGCGCCCTGCAGCTGTATGTAGAAGTGCCCGTCGAGGGTATGGATCCCCTGCATATCCCCTTGCGTACCTGCGCTCACCCCGTCCAGAGACTTGTTCATCTGGAAGTGTTGCGCGAGCAGGTCGTCGGTCGGGTACAAGCGTTCGGGCACGGCCTCGGGCAGGGTGAGGGAGGTGTCGGCAGGTGCGGGCAAGGGCGCTGTGCTGCTGGGTTGGTGCCCTTGCCACAGCGTCAGGCTGTCGAAGAACAGGTTGACGCAGGCCAGGGCGGCGGCGGTGTAGTGGCCCTGGCGTGCAGCACTGTTGCGACTGTCCAGCGCCAGGTCCAGATGCAGGCCGATTTCTGTGCTGTCGACGATCACGCAGGCCAGTGCAACCGGCCAGTCGGCGGCAGCCATCGGGCCGAAGATGCGGCTGAAGGTGCCGAGGTAGTTCAGCCATAGTTGTTTGCCCAGCGTCGCATTGCTCACCAGCTTGAGCTGGGCGTCATCGAGCATCCGCGCCTGCACGCGACGTTGCAGGGCGCTGAATGGGTCCTCGTTCAAGGCCTCGCCGACCGGCACCAGCAGATCGCGATTTCCGGCGCCCCAGGCGCTGTAGAGCAGATCGAGGGTGTGGTTGAGCGGATCCTTGCCGTCCTCGGCCAACGCGCTGCGCAAGGCAAAGTGGCGCACGAAGCGCGCGCGGTTGTCGGCTTCGTTGCAATGCATCAGCAGCCACCAGTGCAGCGCCTCGATACCCTCGCAAGCCACCCAGGGCTCAACTTCGCCAGGAAGGTACAGGTAATGCCGCTGGTCGTTCAGCAGGTGCAGGATGTCGGTCGCCTGGTGCTGGCCGATGCGCAGAAACCCGATCGGGGCAGTTGGCACCACGCGAGCCTTGAGCATCTCGAGGTCGGCGTCGGGTCTGCTGCTGTCGGTCAGGGCGTCGAGGATGAAGGTCGCGTCGGTATCGGTGAGGGTGCGATGGGCCTGCGCCTGCACCACTTCGGCGATGGCCCGAGCTTTGGCCAGCGTCCGGTAGTCGTCGCCGTGTGCGTTCCAGAACCCCTCGGCCTCGGCCTGGAAACGTGTGGCGAGGTCGATCGACCAGAACAGCTTCAGCGCTTCACTGGGCAGGATCGGCACTTCATTGCGTTCATCGAAGTAGTCGGCATCGGCGCCTGCGCGGTAGAAGCCCGACTGGGCGTCCAGCGCGTCGACATACTCGCTGTCCTCGGCGCCGAACCGCTCCACCACCAGCTCTACCAGGGTCAGGCTCTGGATCGGCTTCTGGTAGTGTACCCAGCCGCTGAAGGCCGACGGGCTGCTGGCCTGGTCGATGAAGCGGTGCCAATGGACCTGGTCGGGGTCATCGTCAAGCGAGTGCCTGGCCAGTAATTGTCGGGCGATATCACGCGCCTGCTGCTGCAGGTCGGGGCATTGTGTGACGACAGTGCGCGCCACGGCACGCAGGGCTTCACGCTCTGTGGATTGCGGAATGGTCATGATCAGGCTCCTGAAAGAGGAGCAGGTAGCCTGTTCGCAATGACTGGCTCGAGGTGGTAGTTATCTAGGGGGCCGGCCCGGCAGCGTGCGCAGGCAGCCTTGTGCGATGTCGTGTTCAGGCACTGTTCTGTCTGCTTCGGACATGCAAAAAGAGTGATCCGGCACCGTATCGAAATGATTGAACCACTCATCGAAATAGCTGTAGACACATTGTCTAACGCCATCCTATATTCATTATACAAATTGTAGACACAGACCTATGACCAGCAAGAAGGCCGCCATGAAAGCCAGTCCTGATGTCCAGCCGCTCAACAGCGAGGCGCCACCTGACCGCAAGGGTGTGCTCGCCGAGGCACTGCGTCGGCGCATCCTGAGCATGGAGCTGGCGCCCGGTGCGGTGGTGGACGAACTGGCCCTGTGCGAAGAGTTCGGGCTGTCGCGACCGCCGGTGCGCGAGTTGCTGCGCCAGATCGCTGCTGAGGGATACATCGAGCTCGAAGCCAACCGCGCCCCACGGGTGGCGGCGATGAACCACGATTCGCTGCACAGCTTCTTCCTTGCCGCGCCGCTGATCTACATCGCCACCACGCAATTGGCCGCGACCCACGCCAGCGCTGGCGAGATCGAGACGCTCAAGGCGATCCAGGCGCTGTTTCGCCAGGCGATCGAACAGAAGGATGTGGAAAACCGCGTGCTCTACAACGACGCCTTCCACCTGGAGATCGGCAAGATGGCGCACAACGACTACCTGATGCCCAGCCT
The DNA here is from genome assembly GCF_057370475.1 of Pseudomonas sp. FA117. NCBI lineage: Bacteria > Pseudomonadati > Pseudomonadota > Gammaproteobacteria > Pseudomonadales > Pseudomonadaceae > Pseudomonas > Pseudomonas sp. FA117. The sequence goes on along the minus strand of NZ_CM170675.1, from coordinate 4,276,994 downwards.
GCGCCGCCTGCTGATCGATCACACCCGCCTGGGCAAGATCTTCTATCGCCATCCGACCACCGACGACATGCAGCGCGATCTCGAGCTGGCCTGCGTGCAACACGAACAGATGATCGAGGCGATCGAGCGCCGCGATCCCGAAACCGCCGGGCAGCTGGTGCGCGAGCACTTCGAGCTGTCCCGTCGCCGCATGGCCGAATACGCGGCGCCCCAGGGAATGGAAGTGGCACTGGCCATGTAGATGCAGCACTCACCGCCACCCCATGCACCGGCAGGACGCCGGGCGGGGCGGGCGTGATGAGGAACAGACGCCAACAACAATATCTGGTTCCTGAAATGACAAAGATCACCTCGTTGCCCGCCGATGACAGTGGCTGTGGCTGGTATCACCTGAGCAAGGGACGCATGGTCAAGGCCGCGCACAGTGGCCACAGTGCAGCACGCTGGGTCGTGGTCGGTGCCGGTTTCACCGGGCTTGCCGCGGCGCGCCAGCTGGCCCTGCACTTTCCTGACGACCAGGTGGTGCTGCTCGAAGCCCAGGAGGTCGGTTTCGGCTCGTCCGGACGCAATGCCGGTTTCGCCATCGACCTGCCCCACGACATCGGCGCCGAGGACTACATCGGCGACATCACCATCGCCCGCAAGACCCTCAAGCTCAACCTCAGTGGCCAGTCGTTCCTCAAGGAACTGGTCGAGCGCCATGGCATCGATTGCCAGATGAAGCACTGCGGCAAGTACCAGGCCGCCATCGAACCTCGTGGTATCGCCGTGCTCGAGGCCTACCGCCGGGGCCTTGACCGGCTCGACCAGCCGTACCAGATGATCGAGGCGACCGAGTTGCCCGAACATATCGGCACCGACTTCTATCGCAAGGCCCTGTTCACTCCGGGCACCTCGCTGATCCAGCCCTCGGCGCTGGTCAAAGGGCTGGCCGACAACCTTCCGGCCAACGTCACGCTTTACGAGCACACGCCGATCACCGAGGTGCAGTACGGCGTCAGGACCGTGCTCAAGCACGCCCAGGGTTCGATTACCGCCGACAAGCTGGTGCTTACCACCAATGCCTTTGGCATGAGCTTCGGCTTCCTCAAGGGGCGGATGCTGCCGGTGTTCACCTACGCCAGCCTGACCCGGCCCATGACCGAAGAAGAGCAGGCGCGCCTGGGCGGCAAGCCCTATTGGGGCTTGATTCCGGCCGATCCGTTCGGCACCACCGTGCGGCGCACCCCGGACAACCGCCTGCTGATTCGCAACAGCTTCAGTTTCAACCCCGATGGGCGGGCCAACGGCAAGTACCTCGAGCGTTTCGCCCTGCGCCACCGCGATGCCTTCGCCCGGCGTTTTCCGATGCTGGCCGGGATGCCGTTCGAGTATACCTGGGGCGGTGCCCTGGCGATGTCGCGCAATCACATGGGTTATTTCGGCGAGTTGTCAGCCAATGTCTACGCCGCGCTGTGTTGCAATGGCCTGGGCGTGACCCGTGGAACAGCCACCGGCAAGTTGCTCGGCGACTGGCTTGCGGGTGAGAAGAATGAATTGATCGAGTTCGTCCTCAATGCACCGGGACCCTGTGCCAACCCGCCGGCGCCGCTGGTTTCGCTGGGTCTCAATTTCAACCTGAAGTGGGGCCAGTATCGCGCCGGACAAGAAAGCTGAGTTCAATTAAGGCGTTATAAACAACTTGATATGCGCTGGGTTCGATAACCCGGCCTGCGGTTTCCATTGCGTGCTGTTTCGGTTCGAAGTGCAACTTCGGGCTCACGGGGCTGAAAGTCTTTTCAGTGTCGCGGGTTCGTTCGTCCTGAAATCGGCCTGCGTTCGATGATGACAGGAGACAATAATGACAACTCACAATGTATCAATCGAAGATGTACCGCTTAATCGCTTTCACCAGTGGCTGACCCTGCGCTCCGGCGGTGGCTCGTTCGTCGATGGCTATGTCCTGAGCATCATCGGCGTGGCCATGGTGCAGATGACTGCCGGGCTTTCGTTGAACAGCTTCTGGCAGGGCATGATTGCCGCGTCCGCATTGATCGGCATTTTCTTCGGTGGTTTCTTCGGCGGCTGGCTGACCGACCGCTTCGGCCGCAAGCGGGTGTTCTTCGTCGGCCCGACCCTGTTCATCCTCGCCTCGCTCAGCCAGTTCTGGGTGGAGTCGGCGCTGGCGCTGTTCCTGCTGCGCTTCGTGGTCGGGGTGGCGGTGGGCATCGAGTACCCGGTGGCCACCTCGCTGCTGGTGGAGTTCCTGCCCAAGCGCAACCGTGGCCCGCGCCTGGCGACCTTGACCATTCTCTGGTTCGCCGGCGCCGCATTCGCCTACATCCTTGGGGACTTCCTGCTGCGTCAGGGCGGTGACGATGCCTGGCGCCTGGTGCTGGCCAGCCCTGCGTTGATCGGCGCGCTGCTGTTTGTCATCCGCCTTGGCACCCCCGAGTCGCCGCGCTGGCTGCTGAGCAAGGGCCGGGCGCGGGAGGCCGAGGCGGTGATCCGCAGCGTGTATGGCGAGGATTTCTCCTTGCGCAATCTGCCGGAGGAGCCGGTGCAGAAGCGGCTGTCGTTCCTCGACCTGATGCACTCCGGCTATGGCAAACGCATGATGTTCGTCGCGGTGTTCTGGTCGTGCTCGGTGATCCCGGTGTTCGCCGTGTACGCATTCGCGCCCAAGGTGCTCGGCGCGCTCAATCTCAAGGGCGACTGGGCATCGTTCGGTTCGGTGGCGATCACCTTGCTGTTCGTCGTCGGCTGCATCGTCGCCACACGCCTGATCAACGGCATGGGCCGGCGCAGCATGCTGATCCACAGCTTCTTCTGGTCGGGGCTGGCGCTGCTGGGCCTGGGCGTGTTCCACGCCGGTTCCGAACTGCTGATCCTGACCCTGTTCGGTGCCTACGCGCTGTTCATCGGCGGTGCCCAGGTGCTGCAACTGGTGTACCCCAACGAGCTGTTCCCCACGGAAATCCGTGCCAACGCGGTGGGCGTCGGCACTTCGCTGTCGCGGGTCGGCGCCGCGATCGGGACCTGGCTGGTGCCGATGGTGCTCGACAGCTACGGCATCGCTTTCACCATGTACGCCGCTGCGGCGGTGACCTTGCTGGGCCTGGCCGTGTCCTGGGCGCTGGCCCCCGAAACCCGCTCGCTGAACCTGCAGCAGGCGGCGTCCCTGAGCTGACTCATCAACGTTGCCCGGCTGGCGCCGGGCGGCCCGAACCTTTGCTTGCACTGGAGATCCGCAAATGAAATTCGAAGGTATCTACACCCCGGCCATCACCCCGCTGGCTGCCGATGGCTCGATAGACAAGGCAGGTTTCGCCGAGGTCCTGGACTATCTGGTCGAATCCAGAGTCCACGGAGTGATCATCGGCGGCTCGACCGGCGAGTACTACGCCCATACCAGCCAGGAGCGCATCGAGCTGGTGGCCCAGGCCCGGGACGTGCTCAACGGGCGCCTGCCGCTGATCGTCGGCACCGGTGGCATCCGCACCGAGGACGCGGTGGCCTTTGCCAAGCACGCCAAAGAGATCAAGGCCGATGCGCTGCTGGTCGGTACGCCGCCCTACGCGCTGCCGACCCAGGAAGAAATCGCCCTGCACGTGAGGGCGGTGGACGCTGCCGCCGACCTGCCGATCATGCTCTACAACTACCCGGGGCGCATGGGCGTGAGCATGGGCGAGGCATTCTTCGATGCCGTGGCCGATATGAAGAACGTCGTCGCCATCAAGGAGAGCTCCGGCGACATGAACCAGTTGCATCGCCTGGCGATCAAGCGCCCGAACATCCAGGTTTCCTGCGGTTGGGACGACCAGGCCCTGGAGTTCTTCGCCTGGGGCGCGCAGAGCTGGGTCTGCGCCGGTTCCAACTTCATCCCGCGCGAGCATGTGGCGCTGTACGAGGCCTGCGTGATCGAGAAGGACTTCGCCAAGGGTCGCCGCATCATGGCGGCGATGATGCCGCTGATGGATTTCCTCGAAGGCGGCAAGTTCGTCCAGTCGATCAAATACGGCTGCGCGCTCAACGGCTTGCGCACTGGCGGCGTGCGCAAGCCGCTGCAAGACCTGAATGACGACGAGAAGCAGGCGCTGCAGGCCGTGGTCGTCGAGCTCAAGCGCAGCATCGCGCAGATCACCGGGGAGGCCTGAGATGAGTGAACTGCTGAGCAAAGCCCAATACGCCGCCATCGCCGCCGAACTGCAACCGCGGACCCAGGCCTTCATCGACGGCGAATTCCGCGATGCGATCTCGGGCAACACGTTCGTCACCACCAATCCGGCCACCGGCAAGGCACTGGCCGAGGTCGCTGCCTGCGATGTGCAGGACGTCGATCTCGCGGTCGTTGCGGCCAAGCGGGTGTTCGAGGCCGGCAGCTGGTCCAGGCTGCAGCCGGGCGAGCGCAAGCAGGTGCTGCTGAAATTCGCCCAGTTGCTGGAAGACAACGCCCACGAGCTGGCGGTGCTGGAAAGCCTGGACAGCGGCAAGCCGGTCAGTGAGTGCCAGAATGTCGATGTGCCGGAGACCATCCACACCCTTCGCTGGCACGCCGAACTGATCGACAAGATCTACGACAGCACCGCGCCGACGGGCAATGCTGCGGTGACCATGGTGGTGCGCGAGGCCATCGGCGTGGTCGGCCTGGTGCTGCCCTGGAACTTCCCGCTGCTGATGCTGGCCTGGAAGATCGCGCCGTCGCTGGCAGCAGGCTGCTCGATCGTGGTCAAGCCGGCCAAGGAAACCACCCTCAGCGCCCTGCGTGTGGCCGAGCTTGCGCACCAGGCGGGTATACCGGCGGGGGTGTTCAACTTGGTGCCTGGCGGTGGCCGTGAAGTGGGCGAGGCCATTGGCCGGCACATGGACATCCCCATGGTCAGCTTCACCGGCTCCACCGACACCGGGCGGCTGTTCCTCAAGTACGCCGCCGAATCCAACCTCAAGCGCATCGTGCTGGAGCTGGGGGGCAAGAACCCGGCCGTGGTCATGAACGACTGCGAGGACCTGGACGAAGTGGCGCAGTTCGTCACCGCCGGTGCGTTCTGGAACATGGGCGAGAACTGCTCGGCGTCGTCGCGGCTGATCGTGCACAGGGAGGTGAAGGACGCGCTGCTGGGCCTGATCGGCAAGCACCTGAAGGACTGGAAGCTGGGCGACCCGCTGGACCCGGACAATCGCCTGGGCGCGATGGTCAGCAAGGCGCATTTCGAGAAGGTGCGCTCGTACCTTGAACACGCCGCCGAACACAAACTCAAGGTGGTGCAGGGCGGCGAGACCCAGGACGGGGTGTTCGTGCAGCCGACCATCGTCGACGACGTGGCGCGTGACGACCGCTTGTTCGTCGAGGAGATCTTCGGGCCGGTGCTGAGCGTGACCAGCTTCGAGACGATCGAAGAGGCCATCGAACTGGCCAACGACACGGTCTACGGGCTGGCAGCCTCGGCCTACACCGGCAGCCTGCGCAATGCGCTGCGCCTGTCGCGCGAGATCCGCGCGGGGGTGGTGACGGTGAACTGCTTTGGCGAGGGCGACGCCTCGACGCCGTTCGGCGGCTACAAGGAGTCCGGATTCGGCGGGCGCGACAAGTCGGTATGGGCGCATGACCAGTACACGGAGCTCAAGACCATCTGGATCAATGCTTCCTGAGTTGAGTGACAGGGCGCTGTTCTGACGGAGTTCAGTGCTTTTGTCGTTGGGGCGGTGTCGGGTTTTTCGCGGCCAACACCGACCCCAACCCCTTTCTGCAACACCAGCGAATAAGCAGCACGGCTCGCAAGAGCCAGACAAGGCTGCGGCGCTGCAGGCCTGGCGGATCACCGCAGGCCACACATTCCCCCAACGAAACCGAACCCGTGCACAGGCCCCTGGGGGAATGGCTGCGTGCGCCATTTTTCATTTCTTTGCGAGTTCACTGCCCATGATCGTCTCCCAGACCCGCAGGCTCAGCCCTGCACTGTCACACCGCAACGCCCTGATCCTGGCGCATGTCGCCGCCGTGCTGTTCGGCCTGACCGGCATCCTCGGCGCGCTGATCCAGGCCGATGCCAGCGTCATCACCTTCGGCCGTGCCGCCTTCGCCGTGCTTGCCCTGGGGCTGGTTGCGCTGCTGCAGCGACGGGCCTTGTTCCGGGGGCTGGACCGCCGTCGTGTCGCCGTGCTGCTGTTCACGGGAGCCATGCTGGCCGCGCACTGGGTGACCTTCTTCCTCGCCGTGAAGATCGGTGGCGTGGCGGTGGCGACCCTGGGTTTTGCCAGCTTTCCGGCATTTATCGCCTTGCTCGATTGCCTGGCGTTCGGCGAGCGCATCCGCCTGCGCGAATGGCTGCTGCTGGCCCTGGTGAGCCTGGGCCTGGTGCTGGTGGTGCCGACCTTCGACCTGCTCGACCAGGGCACGCAGGGGTTGCTCTGGGGGTTGGCTTCGGGCCTGTCGTTCGCCTTGCTGGCGATTGCCAACCGGCGCTGGGCCAGCGGCCTGAAAGCCGTGCAGGTGGCGTTCTGGCAAAACCTGGTGGTGGCGGTGCTGGTGCTGCCGGTGGCCCTGGACAACCTGGTGGGACAGGGCTTGCAGACGGCGGACTGGATCTACCTGGCGCTGCTCGGGGTGTTCTGCACGGGCCTTTCGCAGTACCTGTTCGTCAAGAGCCTGAAGGGCCTGGCGGCACGCAGCGCAGGGATGATCCTGGCATTGGAGCCTGTGTACGCGATCGCCTGCGCCTGGGCGCTGTTCGCCGAGGCGCCGTCGCTGCGTATGCTGGCCGGGGCGGGGTTGATCATCCTGGCCACGGTGCTGTCGGCCTGGGGCAAGCCTGCCAGCGAGCGGATGGCGTGAGGTTGCCGGGGGTGCGCCGCAGCCCTGCCTGCGGTTACTTGAACTTGGGACCGGACCGGGTGTTCAAGCCCTTGGCCAGTCGGTCGTACAGCACCACGTTGACGGTCGCGGCCAGGTTCATGCAGCCCTGGGTGGGGATGTAGATGGTCTCTTCGCACCAGGCGCGCACGCTTTCGTCGAGGCTGCCGTCTTCCGGGCCGAAGATGTAGATCGCCCGATCCGGGTGGGTGTACTCGGGCAGTGGTCGGGCACCCTCGACCAGTTCCACCGCCACCGGCGTGCAACCGAGCGGGATGATGCGCTGCAGGTCGTCGATGCCGATCAGCGGGATGTCGTAGTGCACGCGCTTGGTGTCGGTGACGAAGTCGCGGGCGCGCTCGTAGCGCTTGCCGGTGTAGAACACCGAGTTGACGCCATAGCAACCCGCCGCACGCATCACCGAGCCGACGTTTTCAGCGGATTTGGGGTTGAACAGGCCGATGCAGCTGTACCGTTTGTTCGCCACGAGTCGGGGCCCTTCGCAAAAAAAGAGCGCGATTATACGGGCTTGCCGACGCCGTGGGCGGATGAATCGACGGTCAGTCCTTCTTCATCAGCGCGGCCAGGCCGGCGAAGGGGTTGTGCGTGGCCACGTTGGTTTTCGGCGTGCTCAGCGAGCCTTCGCCGAAATACTGCTGGTCGGTGTAGCGCGAATGCTCGTTGTCGTGGCAGTACAGGCACAGCAGCTCCCAGTTGGAGCCGTCCTGGGGGTTGTTGTCGTGGTTGTGGTCGCGGTGGTGCACGGTCAGCTCCGACAGGCGCTTGCCGGAGAACTCGCGGGCGCAGCGGCCGCAGACGTGCGGGTACATTTTCAGCGCCTTGTCGCGGTAGCCCATTTCCTTGTCGCGCTTGGCGTCGGCGAGGATGCGGTCGAGGCGGGCGGTGGCGGCGGAGGTGGAGGCCGTGCTCATGGTGTTACCTTTTTCGTTATCAGGGCAATGACGGTTATGGCATGAGTCTAGCGCGCCTGCGGGCCTTGCGGACAGGCAAAAACGCGCAGTTGGGCGTAGTCTGTAGGCAGGTTCCGGACGGGAGGTTGCCGATGTTGCCTGTGATCCTTGCCACGTTCATCCTGCTTGCCGCCCCACTGGCCGAAGCCGCCGGCCAGCCGTCGGGGAGCATCACCCCGGTGCCCGGCGCACCAGGGACGCCCACGCCCACCCCTTACCCGCAGATCACCCCGAGCACGCCACCGAAGGCTGGCGGCAGCCAGCCTGGCGCGCCATTGCTGCCGCCGCTGCCGTTACCCGGGCCGCCGAAGGACCAGCCGTTGCCGGGGTTGTCCCAGGACCCACCGAAAAAGACCGACTAGACCTGTTGCGAGAGGCGTTGGCCGTCCTGCATGCGCAAGCGCTTCGACAGGGCCACGGCGAGTGCGCGGATGATGCGGGCGGCGATGCGCGGGGCGTCGTTGAGCATCTTGTCCAGCGAATCCTTGCCCAGCGTCAGCAACTGGCAGTCGCTGGCCGCCACGCAACTGGCCGAGCGCCGCTCGCCGTCGAGCACGGCCATTTCGCCGAAGGCGCGGCCCTTGCGCAGGGTGGCGATCTCGACTTGCTGGCCGTTGCCGTCGGTCTTGCGCACCGACACCACGCCGCGGTGCAGGATGCACATGAAGGTGCCGGCGTCGCCTTCGGCGAAGATGGTCTGGCCCTCGCTCATCGTGGTGATGGCGAAGTAACCGGCGACCGCCTGGAAGTCGCCGGGCTGCAGGTTGTCGAACAGGCCGCAGTCCATGAGCATGTCGCGGATCTCGGCGCCGAGGAGGCTTGGGTCAGGCATGTGCGTTGTCCGGTATTTGAGAGATTCCACATGCCCCTGAGGGGCATGTGAGAACGCTATGACAACAAAAAACGCGTTTTACACCACACCCAGCTCATTGAATACGAACGCGTACTCCAGGGCCACGTCGCGCAGGCCCTGGTAGCGGCCGCTCATGCCGCCGTGGCCGGCGCCCATTTCGGTCTTGAGCAGCAGCAGGTTGTCGTCGGTCTTGCAGGTGCGCAGGCGCGCCACCCACTTGGCGGCCTCCCAGTACTGCACGCGGCTGTCGTTGTAGCCGGCGACCACCAGCATGGCCGGGTAGGCCTGGGCCTTGACGTTCTCGTACGGCGCATAGGCCTTGATCCGTGCGTGCACCTCAGGCTCTTCGGGGTTGCCCCATTCGTCGTACTCGGTGACGGTCAGCGGCAAGTCCGGGTCGAGCATGGTGTTGAGCACATCGACGAACGGCACTTCGGCAATTGCGCAGCGGAACAGCTCCGGTCGCTGGTTGAGCACTGCGCCCATCAACAGGCCACCGGCGCTGCCGCCGCTGATGGCCAGGCGCTCGCTGCGGGTCACACCCTGGGCGATCAGGTGTTCGGCGCAGGCGATGAAGTCGTCGAAGCTGTTCTGCTTGTGTTCCTGCTTGCCGGCCCGGTACCAGGCTTCGCCCAGCTCGCCGCCGCCGCGCACATGGGCGATGGCGAAGGCCACGCCGCGTTCGAGCAGGCTCAGGCGGGCGTGGGAGAACCAGGGGTCGAGGCTCTCGCCATAGGCGCCATAGCCGTAAAGGTACAGCGGCACGTCGCGGTCCAGGTCCTGGCGGCGACGGACCAGGCTGATCGGCACCTGGGTGCCGTCCTTGGCCGTGGCCCACAGGCGTTGGCTGACGTAGTCGTCGGCATCGAAGCGGCCGAGCACCGGGGTCTGCTTGAGCACCTGCTGCTCGCCGCTGGCCAGTTCCAGCTGGCGGACCTGGGCCGGACGGTTGAGCGCCTCGTAGCGTAGGCGAATGCGCGGGCTGGAGAATTCCAGGCTGTCCTGCACGTAGAGGCTGTAGGCGGCGTCCGGCAGCTCGACGCGATAGGCCTGCAGGCCTTGCGGGCGCACTTCGATGATCGGCAGGCCGCCTTCGCGCAGGCTCAGCGACAGTGCCGAGGCGTTCAGGCTCAGGCCTTCGAGCATGACGTCGTCGCGGTGCTCCACCAGTACCTGCCACTGCGTGCGCTCGGGCACCTGGTCGGCTGGCGCGTGGTACAGGGCGAAGTTGATGCCGTCCTGGTTGCTGCGCACGAACCAGCGCCACTGACCGTCGAGCTGACCGTGGTCGGGGAAGTATTCGTGGCCTTCGACGCGCGGCGCCAGGCAGGTGAAGTCGGCCAGCGGCGTGGCTGCATCGAGCACCCAGGCTTCGCTGGTGGTCTTGCTGTTGAGCAGCAGCACCAGCTGACGCTCGGAGCTGGCCCGGTAGCAATGCAGGAAGAAGCGCCCGTCCGGTTCCTCGAACACGGTGTGGGCGTCGCCTTCACCCAGCGTGTGGCGGCGCAGGCGCCATGGGCGGTGGGTGTCGTCCAGTTCGGCGAAGAACAGCGTGCGGCTGTCGTTGGCCCAGGTCAGGCTGCCGTCGCAGTCGTCGAAGGGCAGGGTGGTGACGCTGCCGCTGTCCAGATCCTTGACATACAGGGTGTAGATTTCGTCGCCGCTGGTGTCGAGGCTGTAGGCCAGCAGGCGGTGGTCGGGGCTGACGTTGAATGCGCCCAGGGCCAGGAAGCCGCCGTTGGCCAGGGCGTTGGGGTCGAGCAGCAGTTGCTCGGCGCTTTCGTCGACGCGGTTGCTGTCGTCGGCCGGGCGCGGGCAGCGGTAGTGGCGCGGGTATTCGTCGCCCGCCGTGGTGCGCGTGTAGTAGAGGTACGGGCCCCAGGGCGAGGGCAGCGACAGGTCGGTTTCGAGGATGCGGCCCTTGATCTCTTCGAACAGTTGTTCGCGCAGCGGGGCCTGGTCGGCAAGGCAGGCTTGCTGGTAGGCGTTTTCCTGCTCCAGGTAGGCCAGCACTTCGGGGGTGTCGCGTTCCTGCAGCCAGGCGTAGGGATCGGCGGCCTGGGCCTGGCGGGCGATGGGGGGCTTGGGTCTGGTATGCATTGACGGTCTCGTGGTGGGGTGGCGGTGCCGGCCTCGAGCGGGAAGAGGCGCCTGTGCCCGTAAAAGTGTTTATCATAGGCATCTCTTTGCCTGCCTTGCACGGACACCATGATCGAACAAGACTACACACTGGCCTGGGGCCTCTACGCTGTCGCCGCCCTGGGCTGCCTGCTGGTGGCCTTCAAGTTCACCGGCTGGATGTGGCGCTGGTTGCGCGAGCCGCTGCGGGTGATCGTCGCCGTGCTGCTGTTCACCCCCACCATCGTCGACCCGGTCAAGGACAGCTTCGCCCCGGCCATCGCCATCACCGCCCTGGACCTGGCGTTCAAGGTGGGCAACAACGCCTGGCGCGCGGCTTCGGACCTGGCGATGTACGGCATGATCGCCTTCGGCCTGTACTTGCTGTTCGTGCTGCTGCGCTGGCCGCTGGAAAAGCGCGCCCGCGAGCGCCGTGAACAGGCCGAGGCAGCGGCCAAGCGCCGGGCCGCCGAGGACGACGTGGTCATGGCCGATGCGCCGGTCGCCGACCGCCGCGACCGCTACCGCGAAGCGCCTCCCGCCGCTGCATTGCGCCGTCCGGGCAATGGCGGCGGTCGCGTCGAGCCACGGGTCTAGGACGGAGCGCCGGCCAATGTGTGAACTGCTGGGCATGAGTGCCAACGTCCCCACCGATATCGTCTTCAGTTTCACCGGCCTGATGCAGCGTGGCGGGCGTACCGGTCCGCACCGCGACGGCTGGGGCATCGCCTTCTATGAGGGGCGCGGCCTGCGGCTGTTCCAGGACCCGGCCGCGAGCAGCGAGTCGGAGGTGGCCAACCTGGTGCAGCGCTACCCGATCAAGAGCGAAGTGGTGATCGGCCATATCCGGCAGGCCAACGTCGGCAAGGTCTGCCTGTCCAACACCCACCCGTTCGTGCGTGAACTGTGGGGCCGCAACTGGTGCTTCGCGCACAATGGTCAGTTGGCCGATTTCACCGCGCAGAAAACCTACTATCGTCCGGTTGGCGACACCGACAGCGAAGCGGCCTTCTGCGACCTGCTCAACCGCGTGCGCGCGGCGTTTCCCGAGCCGGTCGAAGTCGAGGCGCTGTTGCCGGTGCTGGTCGAGGCGTGTGCCGGCTACCGCGAAAAGGGCGTTTTCAACTGCCTGCTCAGCGATGGCGACTGGCTGTTCTGCTACTGTTCGACCAAGCTGGTGCACATCACCCGTCGCGCACCTTTTGGTGCCGCACGGTTGAAGGATGTCGACCTGATCGTGGATTTTCAGTCTGAAACCACCCCCAACGACGTGGTCACGGTGATCGCCACCGAGGCCCTGACCGAGAACGAGACCTGGCAGCGCTACGAGCCCGGTCAGTGGGCCTTGTGGCGGCACGGCGAGTGCGTCGCCAAGGGCTGAGGACGGACATGTTCAGAAGTTACCTGCGGTTGCTGCTGTTCACTTTCGGCTTGCTGGCCGGGGTCCAGGTACCCGGGCTGGTCAAGGACTACAGCCAGCGGGTCGAGGCGCACATGCTCGAGTCGCGCGAGGCGCTGGCGGGCTTCCAGGAAACCGCCGAGCGCTTCTTCAAGGGCGACCTGCAGGCGCTGGTGCGCCATTACCGCACCAGTGACGACCCGGTGTTCAACAGTGATGCCAACAGCATCGAAAGCCTGATGATCCGCAGCCAGCTGCTGGAGAACGAGTGGCAGGCGCTGCAGGGCAACTGGGCGAGTCGCAGCTGGCATGTGCTGGCGCAGGCCGATCCGCAGTTGCGCGAGGAAACGCTCAAGGGCTACAGCTACCAGATCCTGCTGGTGCCCGAGGCGATCGGCTGGGGGATTGCCAGCGGCTTCCTGTTGGCGTTCGTGGTCGAGAGCGTACTGCTGGGCATTGGCTGGCTGGCCCTGGGTGGGCGGCGCCGGGCGGTGAAGGAAAGCTGGCGCTAGGTTGCAGGAATTGTGTTGCCGTCACCGGCACTTCCCTGGCTCAGACCAGCGTGATCCGCTGCACCCCGACATCCTGTGCGTAGCGTTCCAGCACCTGCTGGCACAACCCCACCACCTCGTCGACCAGTTCCACCCCGGTCTGCCACGACACCACCAGCTCCAGGCTGGGCGGGGGCTGCAGCCCGGTCAGCATCACCAGTTCGCCGCGTGCCAGCTCGGCCTCGACCAGCGCCGGGGGCAGGGCACCGATGCCGAAGCCGTCGCGCAGCAGCCGGGTGATCGCCGACACCGAGTTCACGCAGTTCAGCCGTGGCGTCTCGCTGCCTGCGCCCTGCAACAGGCTGAACACCTCCTGGTGCGGCCGCGAGTTGCGTGAAAAGGTGATGATCCGCTCGCGCCCGAGCTCGGCCAGCGAGGCGTAGTCGCGATGGTGCGGCGACCCGCGGGCGACGATCCAGGCCATGGGGTAGCGCGCCAGGTCCAGGCTGCGGATGCTCTCCTGGCGCAGCAGGTCGGTCTGCAGGATCACGTCGAGAAAGCCCTTCTGCAACTGGTCGCGCAGGTTCAGCGAGGTGTCTGCGACCAGCTCGATCTCCACCTGCGGGTAGCGCTCGGTCAACTCGGCCACCAGCGCACTCATCCAGGTGTGGATCACCGTGTCCATCACGCCCAGGCGCACCCGTCCGATCACCGCCCGCTCGCCGCCCAGCGACTGCTTCATCGCCTTGGCGGTGTCGAGCATGCGCTCGGCGTACTCCAGCACCTTGCTGCCTTCCGGGGTCAGGCTGACGCCGCGCGAGTCGCGCAGCAGCAGCTTCACGCCCAGGTCCGCCTCCAGCGCGGCAATGCGGCTGGACACCGAGGCCTGGGTGGTGAACAGCTTCTCGGCGGTGAGGCGAAAGCTCTTGAGCCGGGCCACCCAGACGAAGGTTTCGAGAAATCGCAGGTTCATCGTGTGCTCGCAAGGCAGGGCGATCAGGTTTTCTTGTTCCAGACCGAAGGTTTTTCTCGTTGGACGCTGGTTGCGCAGGCTTTGAACAATAGCGCCCAGGCCGCGAGACCGCAGTCGTTCCTCAACAATACCAACAAGCCGAGGTATCCATGAACCCCACCGGCGTACAGCAGCAGGCAGCCACCCGATCCTCGGGCGGGCCTTTCGCCTGGTACCGTGACATCGACTCCCAGCAACGACGCACCTTCTGGAGCTGCAAGATCGGCTATGGCCTGGACGGCATGGACACGCAGATGCTCAGCTTCGTCATCCCCACCCTGATCATGATCTGGGGCATCAGCACCGCCGAGGCCGGCCTGATCCACACCAGCACCCTGATCGCCTCGGCCATCGGTGGCTGGATCGCCGGTATCCTCTCCGACCGTATCGGTCGCGTGCGCACCCTGCAGCTCACCGTGCTGTGGTTCGCCTTCTTCACCTTCCTCTGCGGCTTTGCCCAGAGCTACGAACAATTGCTGATCGCCCGCACCCTGATGGGCTTCGGTTTCGGTGGCGAATGGACCGCCGGTGCGGTGCTGATCGGCGAGGTGATCCGCGCCCAGGACCGCGGCAAGGCAGTGGGCATGGTGCAGTCCGGCTGGGCCATCGGCTGGGGCCTGACCGCGATCCTCTACGCGCTGCTGTTCTCCTGGCTGCCGGCCGAACAGGCCTGGCGCGCGCTGTTCCTGCTGGGGCTGCTGCCGGCGATCTTCGTGATCTTCGTGCGCCGCCTGGTCAAGGATCCGGAGGTCTATCGCCAGGCCAAGAGCGCGGAAAAGCCCGACGCGCCTTCGCATTTCTACGAAATCTTCGCCCCCGGCATGCTCTGGACCACGATCCGCGCCTCGCTGCTGACCACCGGCGCCCTGGGCGGCTACTACGCCATCACCTCCTGGCTGCCGACCTTCCTCAAGAACGAGCGCGGCCTGAGCGTGCTCGGGACCGGTGGCTACCTGGCCATGGTCATCGTCGGCTCCTACATCGGTTATGTGATCAGCGCCTACCTCAGCGACGTCCTGGGACGGCGCAAGAACTTCATCCTGTTCGCCGTGGGGTCGTTCGTCATCGTCCTGCTCTACACGCAGATGCCGGTCAGTGATGGCGTGATGCTGTGGCTGGGTTTCCCGCTGGGCTTCTTCGCCTCGGGTATCTTCAGCGGCATGGGCGCCTTCCTCACCGAGCTGTTCCCCACCCGCATCCGCGGCTCGGGGCAGGGCTTCTGCTACAACATCGGCAAGGTACTGGCGGCGATGTTCCCGCTGTTGATCGGCCTGCTCGGCGAGAAGATCCCGTTGGGCCTGGGCATCGGTGCGTTCGCTGCAGTCTCCTACGGTATCGTGATCGTTGCCGCGCTGAGCCTGCCGGAAACCCGTGGCCAGGAACTGAAGGCGCGATAAGGTAGACCTATGAACAGCTCAACAGGAGTACCACAGGTGAACCGCCTGCTTCTCAATTGCGACATGGGCGAAAGCTTCGGCAACTGGCGCATGGGCCTGGACGCCGAGGTGATGCCCTTCGTCGACTGCGCCAACATCGCCTGCGGCTACCATGCAGGCGATCCCGGCACCATGCGCCGCACAGTAGCGCTGGCGCTGCAGCACGATGTGACCATCGGCGCGCACCCGGCCTACCCGGACCTGGTCGGCTTCGGCCGCCGCTCCATGGCCTGCAGCGACGACGAGATCCGCGACCTGCTGCACTACCAGATTGGCGCCCTGGACGGTATCTGCAAGGTGCTCGGTGGCCGCGTGGCCTACGTCAAGCCGCATGGTGCGCTGTACAACGACATGATGGCCGACCCGCACAAGCTGCGTGCGGTGCTGGAGGCCGTGGCCGCCTACGACGCAGGCCTGCCGCTGATGCTGATGGCCACCGCCGACGACAGCGCTGCACAGGCCCTGGGCGACGAGATCGGTGTGCCGCTGTGGTTCGAAGCCTTCGCCGACCGTGCCTATACACCTACCGGCCACCTGGTATCGCGCCGCCTGCCCGGCGCCGTGCATCATGACCCGGCGCTGGTGGTCGAGCAGGCCGTACGCCTGGCCCGTGGCGAGACGTTGATGGCCAACGACGGCAGCGCGCTGCGGCTGAACGCTGCCACCTTGTGCGTGCATGGCGACAACGAAAGCTCGGTGGCCGCCGTGCGGCAGATCCGCCAGGCTCTCGATGCCCTGCAGCCATGAGGATGCACCGATGAAGCCACGTATCGAAGTGGTGGCGATCGACAGCCTGATGGTGCGGCTGTTCGACGCCATCGACGAGGCCAACATGCCGTGGATCCTTGCCGCCGGCCAACGCCTGCGCGCTGCGTTCGGCG
Source organism: Pseudomonas sp. FA117 (assembly GCF_057370475.1). NCBI lineage: Bacteria > Pseudomonadati > Pseudomonadota > Gammaproteobacteria > Pseudomonadales > Pseudomonadaceae > Pseudomonas > Pseudomonas sp. FA117. The sequence continues at coordinate 4,261,004 of NZ_CM170675.1, read as the reverse complement.
TGCACCTGATCGACCTGGTGCCCTCGTATACCACCCTGATGCTGCAGTCGGACCTGGCCCCGGGCGAAGCGCGCCTGCGCATCGGCAAGGCGCTGGAAGGTTTGCAGCCCGATGCCGGCAACAGCGGTCGGCGTCACGAGATTCCGGTGTGGTACCACGCCAGCGTCGGGCCGGAACTGGCGCTGCTGGCTTCGCGCAGCGGCCTCAGCGAAAGCGAGGTGGTCCGCCTGCACAGCGAGCGCGACTACCCGGTGTTCGCCCTTGGCTTCGCGCCGGGCTTCGGCTTCATGGGGCTGGTGGACGAACGCCTGGCCACGCCACGCCTGAGCACGCCGCGCAAGCGCGTGGCGGCGGGCAGCGTGGGTATCGCCGAACGGCAGACCGCCGCTTATCCGGCGGTGTCGCCGGGCGGCTGGAATCTGATCGGGCGTACGCCGGTGCGTCTGTTCGACCGCGAGCGTGATGGCTACAGCCTGCTGCAGCCGGGCGACCGGGTACGGTTCGTGGCGGTGTCGCACGCCGAATTCATGGCCCTGGGCGGCGATGACCGCCCTATGGAGGCGCTGGCATGAGGCAGTTGAGGATTGAAGCCAGCACCGCGCTGTGCCAGTTGCAGGACGGCGGGCGCCTGGGCGTGCGTCACCTGGGCGTGACCCAGGGCGGAGCGCTGGACTGGGTGGCGATGAACTGGGCCAACTGGCTGCTGGGCAATACGCTGGACGCGCCAGTGGTGGAGGTGGCGCTGGGTGGGTTCAGCCTGCTCGCCGAACAGGACTGCGTACTGGCCCTGGCTGGCGCCGACCTGGACGCCCGGGTCGACGAGCAGCCGCTGGCGCCCTGGCGCAGCTTCGCCCTGCACAAGGGCCAACGCCTGACGTTGCGGCAACCGCGCCAGGGTGTACGTGCCTACCTGGCCGCTCCCGGCGGTTTTGCCGGCGAAGCGGTGCTGGGCAGCTGTTCGACGGTAGCGCGTGAAGCGCTGGGGGGCATCGAGGGGCGCGGTGAGGTGCTGGCGAAGGGGCAGGTTCTGCGCTTTGCCGAGGGCGCACCGGCCTTGCGCGAAGTGCCCGAAGCCCTGCGCCCGGTGTATCCGGCCAAGCCGCTACTGGACCTGGTGATGGGCGCACAGATCGGCGACTTCAGCGGTACCAGCCTGTTCGAGGCCTTCAACAGCGACTGGACGCTGGACAGCCGTGCCGACCGCATGGGCAGCCGTTTGCTGGGGCCGCAACTGGTCTACCAGGGCGCGCCGATGATTTCCGAGGGCATTCCGTTGGGGGCGGTGCAGGTGCCACCGGATGGGCAGCCGATCGTGCTGCTCAATGATCGCCAGACCATCGGCGGCTATCCGAGGCTGGGCGCCCTCACGCCACTGGCGCTGGCACAACTGGCGCAGTGCATGCCGGGGGCGGTGGTGCGGTTCAGGGCGGTGGTGCAGGAGACAGCGTGGCGCGAGCAGCAGAGGTATCTGCAGCGCTGGGCGTGAGCTATCGGGCCCTATCGCGGGGCGAGCCCGCTCCCACAGATACCCCACCGTCCTTGCGAACAATGGGGTATCTGTGGGAGCAACTGTCTTGCTCAAAATCCAGAGGCCAGCCCAATTCCTGTGGGAGCGGGCTTGTCCCGCGAACACGGGCGTAGCCCGTGCCATGCAGCGCGGTGCTTTCTTCGCGGGTAAACCCGCTCCCACACGTACTGTGTTCGGATTTACGTCGGCGTTGCACTCTCGTATCGAGGCAGTTCCACATCCTGCCATGGAGTACCGGTTCTTAGCATCGCATTGAGCCGTACGATGAAAGCTCTCATGCATGCCACAATCGCGACCTTGGCTACCTTCCCTCGTGCACGCAGTGCTTCGTACTTCGCCTTGAGCGAGGGGTTGTGCCTTACAGCCACCAGACACGACATGTACAACGTGCGCCTTATCTCAAACCGACCTCCCGAGATCGAGCGCTTGCCTACGGATGTTCCACTGTCGTGATTGAAAGGTGCCACCCCGACCAGCGAGGCTATCTCTCGGGTTTCCACGTGGCCCAATTCCGGCAACAGCGTCACAAGCTTCCCAGCCGTCACCAGCCCGATACCTTTGACCTGGACCAACTGGGCAATTCGTTCATCGCCCAGCCCTGCGGTGTGCAGCTCGATCTCATGCTCAATCTGCTTGATTTGAGACCAGAAGTGCTGAAGGTTGGACTTCAGGAAGTTGGCAACCACCTCAGACTGAGCCTGTTTCAGGCGCCGCTTGTCGTCATCTCGCTGCTGGACCAGCCGATCACGCTGCTGCAGCAGCTCGCGCAGCAACGCCCTCTGCGGACTGACCTGCAGAGTCGGTTTATCGGGGATAACTTCGGCGAAATGCGCTAATGCCGCAGCGTCGATGGCGTCGGTCTTGGCTTTGATATTCATGGACTCGGCAAACGACCTGGCTCGTCTGGGATTGACGCGAATGACCTTGTAGCCAGCGCTCTGCAAAAAGCTCAGAACCTCACGTTCGTATCCGCCTGTCGCCTCCAGCAGGACACGCTTGATCTTCAGACCTCGAAGGCTCTCCACCAATACCTCGAAACCTGCCAGATCATTGGTGACATTGAACTTGAGGCCCTGGGGACGGACCGCTATGTCCAGCGTACGACGAGAAACATCGATACCCACAAAGGAAACCATCACCAAAATCTCCTAGACTCAACAGAGTGAGAGAACTTTGGCTTGGCCCACGCTTGTGATTCGAGATCAGAGCCGCATCCAACTGTTCGGGCTCTCGCCAAAGTGGAACGGTGAATGGCAGCTTGTGCTCCCACTCGTGCTCAAGGCACATGCGGCATTCAGCTTGCCATTCACCGCTCTCACTCCAGATTCTAAACCCCTATCAAGACACAAGCGGGTTTGCCCAGCGATAGGGCGGGTACAGGCTACTCTCAGTTTTTCTCGCCTTGCAAAAGCTAAATTTCAAACGTTTTTGTGAGTCTGTGCGCGTGCTGAGAATAGGTCGGATCTTCGAACTCGAAGTAATTGCCCACTGCATGAATCAGCGTTGACCCAAACCGCGTGTACTCCTTGCTCCAGACCTGATAAAGGGATTCGCTCGGATGGCTCCGGTACGATAAAAGGTCTCCAGGTTCTACACAGGCTGCCGCCTGCTTGGAAGGCACGTCCTTGTAAAAATAGTGATCATAGCCTTCCAGTTTCACAAACAATGTGTAGTTGTCAAAATCTCGTCTGTGAATGATTCGGTGGGCGGTCTTTGTTTGAGGGATGCTTGCAGTCGTTACAACAGTATTTTTAGGCGCTACAAGCGCAAACTCATGCTCAACGTGAGGCCCATCCTGGACCGGCGTCGGCATGCGCTCATAGTTAATGTCTATCCGATTGGGTAAAGAGATTTTCTCCGCAACGTAATAGTAGTTATCCTGGTCGATGAGGGTATCCAGCGGTGTGGTACAGAGCCTGGAAGACAGGGTGTTCACGATGCTTTGCAAGCGCGCGCCGTTATTCAGTACCACGCCTACCAGAGTCATGTCATTCTCGATGTCCTTGAAGAAGCGTGCCATCACTCGGCCACCTGTCCCCATGCCCCAATAGAGGGTGTTCACGTTGGCCGCGAGCAGACCTTGCCCCTCCACGTGCATCAAGGGCTCCTTCGAGTTTCGTATGTCGTACGTAAAAAAAAGCTCATTATTTTTTGACATGCCGATATCTCCGTGTGGGGAGAATACCGTAGCGGTGTTCGTTGCCAGAGGTAACTGTCAAATCTACCAGTCACTGCCTGGAAAAAGTTTCGCGGGCAGCGCATGAAACAAGCCCGTGGAACCATCGTTTTAGCGCGTTCTACGAGCGTGCCGGAGTGCATCACGGATAGGCGGTTGTCTTTCAACCAAACGAGCATGGGCTCAACCCCATTCCCCTGACGGTATCCTGGCCGTGGCAGAAGATGCTATTTCGACAGATACCTCATCGCTTCTTCCAACCCTTGCAACGTCAGCGGGAACATCCGGTCCTCGACCAGTTCGCGCACCAGTTGGGTGGAGGCGGTGTAGTTCCAGGTCTGCTTGGGGTAGGGGTTGATCCAGACGATCTTCCTGAATTTCTCCATGAAGCGCTGCATCCACACGTACCCGGCCTCTTCGTTCCAGTGCTCGACGCTGCCGCCCGGCTGGGTGATCTCGTAGGGCGCCATCGCGGCATCGCCAACGAACACGACCTTGTAGTCATCGCCGTACTTGTGCAGCAGGTCGAAGGTGGAAAAGCGCTCGGAGGTGCGGCGCAGGTTGTTCTTCCACACCGACTCATAGACGAAGTTGTGGAAGTAGTAGTACTCCAGGTGCTTGAACTCGGTCTTGCAGGCCGAGAACAGTTCTTCGCACACTTTCACGTGGGCATCCATCGAGCCACCGATATCGAACAGCAACAGCAGCTTGACCGTGTTGCGCCGCTCCGGGCGCATCTGGATGTTCAAAAGCCCCGCATCGCGGGCGGTGTGGTCGATGGTGCCGTCGATGTCGAGTTCTTCGGCAGCGCCTTCGCGGGCGAACTTGCGCAGGCGGCGCAGGGCCAGCTTGATGTTGCGCGTACCCAGTTCGACCTGGTCGTCGAGGTTCTTGTACTCGCGCTGGTCCCACACCTTGACCGCCTTGCCCTGGCGCTTGCCGGCGTCGCCGACACGGATGCCTTCGGGGTTGAAGCCGCCTGAGCCGAACGGGCTGGTGCCGCCGGTGCCGATCCACTTGTTGCCGCCGGCGTGGCGTTCCTTCTGCTCTTCGAGGCGCTTCTTGAACTCTTCGATCAGCTTGTCGAGCCCACCGAGCGACTGGATCTGCGCGCGTTCCTCATCGCTGAGCGAGCGCTCGAACTCCTTGCGCAGCCACTCCTCGGGGATCAGCGCTTCAAGATGCCGGTCGAGATTTTCCAGCCCCTTGAAATAAGCGGAGAAGGCCCGGTCGAACTTGTCGAAATGGCGCTCGTCCTTGACCAGGATCGCCCGCGCCAGGTAGTAGAATTCGTCCATGTCGGCGAACACCACGCGCTGCTGCAGGGCGTTGAGCAGGTCGAGCAGTTCGCGCACCGACACCGGCACCTTGGCCGCGCGCATTTCGTTGAACAGGTTGAGCAGCATGGCCAGCCCCTCAGCGGTTGCCGCGTCGGCTCATGAAGGCCAGGCGCTCGAGCAGTTGCACGTCCTGCTCGTTCTTGACCAGGGCGCCGGCCAGTGGCGGGATGGCCTTGGTCGGATCGCGCTCGCGCAGCACCGCTTCGCCGATGTTGTCGGCCATCAGCAGCTTGAGCCAGTCGACCAGTTCGGAGGTGGAGGGCTTCTTCTTCAAACCTGGCACCTTGCGCACATCGAAGAATACGTCCAGTGCCTCGCTGACCAGCGATTGCTTGATGTTCGGGTAGTGCACATCGACGATGCGCTGCAGGGTTTCGCGGTCGGGGAAGGCGATGTAGTGGAAGAAGCAGCGGCGCAGGAAGGCGTCGGGCAGCTCCTTCTCGTTGTTGGAGGTGATGATGATGATCGGGCGCTGCCTGGCCTTGATGGTCTCGTCGATTTCGTAGACGTAGAACTCCATCTTGTCGAGTTCCTGCAGCAGGTCGTTGGGGAACTCGATGTCGGCCTTGTCGATCTCGTCGATCAGCAGGATCACCCGCTCATCGGCCTCGAAGGCTTCCCACAGCTTGCCTTTCTTCAGGTAGTTGCGCACGTCGTGGACCTTGTCCACGCCCAGTTGCGAGTCGCGCAGGCGGCTGACGGCGTCATATTCGTAGAGGCCCTGGTGGGCCTTGGTGGTCGACTTGATGTGCCAGGTGATCAGGCGCGCACCGAAAGATTCTGCCAGATGCTCGGCCAGCATGGTCTTGCCCGTGCCTGGCTCGCCCTTGACCAGCAGCGGGCGTTCGAGGGTGATGGCCGCGTTGACCGCCAGCTTCAGGTCGTCGGTGGCGACGTAGTTGCGGGTACCTTCGAATTTCATGGAGCCGATCCTCTGCGCGGTGTCAGTGGCGGCCTCATCGCGGGGAAAGCCCGCTCCCACAGGGGAGGGTACCTTGTGGGAGCGGGCTTGCCCGCGAAAAGGCCGGCACCGAGAACGGGTGTCTTTGGTGTGCCCCCGACTATAACGCGGCCCCAGGCAGCTGCAAACGCAGACCGGGTATTCAGTCCCTGAATGGCCCGTCACCCAGGTTTCAGTCAGCCTTGGGCGGCGGCTGCTCGTAGCGGGCGTTGAACGCCCGGACGAAACCATTGCGCAAGATCTGCAGGAATGCCTCGAATGCGCTGATGTTCTGCTGGTGCACGCTGCCACTGAGTTCGACGCGGGTGGCGAACTGGTTTTTCGGCTGGTTCTTCAGCACCGTTTCGCTGGCACCGACCACCGCCTCCCAGATCGAACGGAAGAAGCCCTTGTCCTTGTCTTCGACGTCCTGCTGCCAGTCGAACACATCGACATCGCGCAGCAATGGCTTGATATAGCCATTGAGCCGGCCGTTCTCGGCCTGGGCCTCGATCACCAGATCGCCGTGCCCGGCATTGAAATCGAACTTGCCATAGGCACTGGCGAAGTCGTTGAGCCGACGCAGTTCCAGGCCCTCGGCGCGCAGGCGGAACTCGAAGTCGTCGAAGTCGCTGAACGGATCGAAGGTGGCGCGGCTCTCGACCCGGGCATCCCCGGCAATCAGGGCGGTGGCCTCGAAGCTGGCGTCGCGCCGGCCCTTTTCATCGCGCACGTTGGTCAGGTTGCGGATGCTGGCCTGAAGCTGGGTGGCCTTGAGATTCACTGGCGGCTTGGAGCTGAAGTTGCGAAAGGTCAGGGTGCCGTCTTCGATGCGCACCTCGTTGAGGGTGATCGGCAGCAGCTTCTCCAGTTGCTGGCGCCAGTCGGTGCCCTGGCCGGTCTGCGAGTTCTGTTTGCTGCCGCCATCGACGAAGTTGAGTTCGGGATGCACGAACGCCACTTCGGCGACCACGGCCTGGTCGTACCACAGCGAATGCCAGCTCACCGACAGGTCGATCAGCGGCGCGTCGAGCAGCGGCACCGGCACCTTGCCGGTGGTCTTGACGATCTTCAGCCCGTTGATCTGGTAGGCGCCGCGCCACCAGGCCAGGTCGACGTCGGCGACCTGGCCGCGGTAGTCGCCCATGTCGGCGAGCTTGTCGTTGAGGTAGTCGCGCACCAGGTAGGGCAGGGCCAGGTGCAGGGCCACCAGCAGCACGACCAGGCCGGTCAGGCCGATCAGCGGCCAGCGATAACGGGCTTTCATCGCAAGCTCTCCAGGGCAGGTTGTGCGGTTGACCGCCACGCGCCGGGCTTGGTTCGAACGGGCTTTACGGGCTGCCGGGGCAGGCTTACCCTTGAGGCTTTCCCGCCTGTTTCCAGTGATCCAAGGACCCCAGCCATGAGCCGTATCTACGCCGACAACGCCCACTCCATCGGCAACACGCCGCTGGTGCAGATCAACCGCATCGCCCCGCGCGGGGTGACCATCCTGGCCAAGATCGAAGGGCGCAACCCGGGCTACTCGGTGAAGTGCCGGATCGGCGCGAACATGGTCTGGGACGCCGAGGGCAGCGGCAAGCTCAAGCCCGGCATGACCATCGTCGAGCCCACCTCGGGCAACACCGGCATCGGCCTGGCGTTCGTCGCAGCGGCGCGCGGCTACAAGCTGATCCTGACCATGCCGGCCTCCATGAGCCTGGAGCGGCGCAAGGTGCTCAAGGCGCTGGGCGCCGAGTTGGTGCTGACCGAACCTGCCAAGGGCATGAAGGGGGCGATCGAGAAAGCCAACGAGATCGTCGCCTCCGACCCTGCGCAGTATTTCCTGCCCGGGCAGTTCGAGAACCCGGCCAACCCGGCGATCCACGAGAAGACCACCGGCCCGGAAATCTGGAACGACACCGACGGCGCGGTGGATGTGCTGGTCGCCGGGGTCGGCACCGGCGGCACCATTACCGGCGTGTCGCGCTACATCAAGCACACCCAGGGCAAGCCACTGCTGTCGGTGGCCGTCGAGCCGGCGGCGTCGCCGCTGATCAGCCAGACCATCGCCGGTGAGGAGCTCAAGCCCAGCCCGCACAAGATCCAGGGCATCGGCCCGGGCTTCGTGCCGAAGAACCTCGATCTTTCGATCGTCGACCAGGTCGAGCTGGTCACCGATGAAGAGTCCAAGGCCATGGCCATCCGCCTGATGCAGGAGGAGGGGATTCTTTGCGGCATCTCCTGCGGCGCGGCGATGGCGGCGGCGGTGCGCCTGGCCGAGAAGCCGGAGATGCAGGGCAAGACCATCGTCGTGATCCTGCCCGACTCGGGCGAACGCTACCTGTCGAGCATGCTGTTCAGCGACCTGTTCAGCGAGCAGGAAAACCAGCAGTAACCTCGATCACTGCAGCAGACAGCCAGCCGGCGGTGCTGATCCGGGTCAATCGTCCGCGATCTTCATCCGCCGGCCAGCAGCTTGTGGCTTGCAGCCGCCTTCGATGGGTTTATCATGTCCGGCTATCCGGGGATGGCCTGATTTCCCCTCAAGGAGTGTTGCATGACCTTTTCCTTCGTCGCCAAGGCAGGTGTCCTGCTGGTGTTCATCGGCAGCGTGCTGTACGTGCACCTGCGCGGCAAGGCGCGCCTGCCGGTATTGCGCCAGTTCGTCAACCATTCGGCGCTGTTCGCTCCGTACAACAGCCTGATGTACCTGTTCTCCGGCGTACCGTCCAAGCCCTACCTGGACCGCCAGCGCTTCCCCGAGCTGGATGTGCTCAAGGATAACTGGCAGGAGATCCGCGAAGAGGCCATGCGCCTGTTCGACGAGGGCTACATTCGTGCAGCCGAAAAAGACAACGACGCCGGTTTCGGTTCGTTCTTCAAGAAGGGCTGGAAGCGTTTCTACCTGAAATGGTACGACAAGCCGCTGCCTTCGGCCCAAGCGCTGTGCCCGCGCACCGTCGAGCTGGTCAGCCGTATCCCCAACGTCAAGGGCGCGATGTTCGCCCTGCTGCCCGGCGGCAGCCACCTGAACCCGCACCGTGACCCGTTCGCCGGTTCCCTGCGCTATCACCTGGGGCTTTCCACGCCGAACTCCGACGACTGCCGCATCTACGTCGATGGCCAGGTCTACGCCTGGCGTGACGGCGAGGACGTGATGTTCGACGAAACCTACGTGCACTGGGTCAAGAACGAAACCGACGTGACCCGGGTGATCCTGTTCTGCGACGTCGAGCGCCCGCTCACCAGCCCGCTGATGACCCGCCTCAACCGCAAGGTCAGTGCCTTCCTCGGCCGCGCCACTGCGCCGCAGAACACCGACGACGAGCGAGTCGGCGGGATCAACCAGGCCTACGCCTGGAGCAAGCGCTTCAGCAACCGGATCAGCACCCATGTGAAGCAGTTCAAGCGCTCCAACCCCAAGGCCTACCGCATCCTGCGGCCGGTGCTGGCGGTGGTGGTGGCCTATCTGCTGTATCGCTGGTTGTTCTGATTCGCCGTGCCTCTTCGCGGGTTTGCCCGCGAGGAGGCTGGTCCGGGTAACCTGGGGTGTTGCCCAAGCTCCGATTCACCGCTATATTCCGAACCATCCATCTTCCCCGAAGACCTGTTCATGCCCGCCACCGTTTCCACCACTGCCTACGTTCTCGCGCCTGTCGCGGGCGTTGTCGTGCGTGGCAGCCAGCAGCCGGCCATGATCAGTCACTACCCACCACCTGTCAGTGGCGTCGTCGGCGGCGTATCCCCGCCCCGCTGCGTGGTCGTGCTGGGCTGATCGGCGTTCTCGCCGGCCCTCTCGCACCCGCAACCTACTGAACACGGTCGGCCTCTTCCCTCGCTGAAGCGCGCCCACCGTCTGGCTATCGCCTATTTTTCAGGTGGCACTACATGTCTATCCTTAGCAAAGCATCCGTGGCCTCGGCGGCCACCACCAGCCTGTTCGTCCTGCTGTGGAGCAGCGGGGCGATCGTCTCCAAGCTCGGTCTGGCCCAGGCCAGCCCCCTCGCCTTCCTGTTGCTGCGTTCGGCGCTGGCCCTGGCCGGCCTACTGCTGATCGGCCCGCTGCTGGGGCTGCGCTGGCCGCGCAGCCGCAGCGCGATCCTGCGGGCCCTGGGCACTGGTTGCGTGCTGCTCGGCGCCTACCAGATCTTCTACCTGCTGGCGCTCGACACCCACGTGACGCCCGGCGTCATGGCCACGGTCATGGGCGTGCAACCGATCCTCACCGTGGTGCTGATGGAGCGTCGGCGCTCCTGGAGTCGGCTGTTCGGCCTTGGCCTGGGGCTCGCTGGCCTGGTGATGGTGGTCTACCAAAGCATCAACCTGGGCGGGGTGTCGCTGGCCGGGATGCTGTTCGCCTTGCTGGCGCTGGCCAGCATGACCTTCGGCTCGATCCTGCAGAAGCGCATCACCGACAACCCGATGGGCACCTTGCCGCTGCAGTACATGGCGGGGTTTGCCCTGTGCGCGGTGTTCGCGCCGTTCCAGCCGCTGCAGGTGCAGTGGAGCGCCGGCTTTGCCGGTGCCCTGCTGTGGATGGGCCTGGTGGTGTCGCTGCTGGCGACCTTGCTGCTGTACCGGCTGATCGCCCGTGGCAACCTGGTCAACGTCACCAGCCTGTTCTACCTGGTGCCGGCAGTGACCGCGGTGATGGACTTCATCATCTTCGGCAACCGCCTGGCGCCGCTCAGCCTGCTGGGCATGGGGCTGATCGTGGTGGGCCTGCTGTTCGTGTTCCGCAAGCCAGCGGCCAAGCTGGCCGAGGCCTGACCAGGCCCTCAGCCACGGGCCGGCCGCAGCACCAGCCACAGTGCTGCGGCAATCAGCACGCCACCATACAGGTGCGCCATCGACAGGGGTTCACCCAGCAGCCAGGCGCCCCACAGCACCCCGAACACCGGAATCAGGAAGGTCACGGTGCTGGCCTTGACCGGCCCGATTTCGTTGAGCAGGCGGAAGTACAGGATGTAGGCGAATGCCGTGCAGATCAGCCCCAGGCCCAGCAGCGACAGCCACACCGACCAGCCGCCCCAGCTGGCGGGCGGATGGCTCAGGGCGCTCCAGGCGAACAGCGGCGTCATGAGCAGCGTGGCACCGAGCATGCTGCCCAGGGCCGAGAGGCGGCTGTCCAGGCCGCTGACCCAGCGTCGGGCGAGAAAGCCGGCAAAACCGTAGCAGGTGGTGGCGGCCAGGCACGCCAGGGCTCCCTGCACCAGGGCCATGTCCAGCGCCACCGGGCCTGCCCCGCTGAGAATGCCGACACCGAGCAGGCCAAGGAAGATGCCGCACAGCTTGGGCACGGTCATGGCCTCACGGAAGAACAGTGTGCCGATCAGCACGCCCATCAGCGGCGTGGTGGCGTTGAAGATCGCCGAGTAGCCTGCCGGCAGGACCTGTGCGGCCACCGAGTAGAAGGTGGCCGGAATCCCCGAGTTGATCATGCCCAGCACCAGGCAGGCGCCGAGCTTGCCCTGGAAGTCCCAGCGCACCCTGGCTGCGGCGAGAATGCCGATCAGGCCCAGACAGGCAATGGAGACGCGAAAGAAGGCGGTGGGCACGGTGCCGAGTTCCGGAGCGATGATGCGCATGAACAGGAAGCTCGCCCCCCAGACAGCAGCGAGAGTCAGCAGGCGGGTGAGGGCGATGGGGGTCACGGGGGGGCTCCGGCAGTCAGGCAAGGGCGGGAGTGTACGTGAGGCAGGGGCCGGTTGCCTGTCGTTTCTTGCGGATGTTTTTCCGGCCCTGTCGCGGTGCCGACAAAACCTGCGAACTATCTGGATCGGGCTAAGCTCAGCCGTTGAACCCTGTGCAGAGATCTTCCTATGCCCCCGTCATGGCCGGCCGCCGCCATCGCCCGGATGATCCTCGATGGCTTCGACAACTATCGCGAGCACTTCCGGCGCATCACGCTGGGCGCTCGCGAGCGCTTCGAACAGGCGCGCTGGCAGGCGATCCAGGACGCCGCTGCCGCCCGGATAAACCTCTACGAAGACAAGGTCGCCGAGGTCAACGGCTGGCTGCGACAGGGCTTCGACGCCGCGCTGCTGCTGGATGTGGAGCAGTGGCCGCTGGTCAAGAACGCCTATATCCGCCTGATCGACCCGCGCCTGGACGATGAGCTGGCGGAGACCTGGTACAACTCGCTGTTCTGCAGCCTGTTCAGCCACGACCTGATCAGCGACGGCTGCATGTTCATCCACACCACGCGCCCGGCCATGCGTGGCCATGAGCGTGCGACGCAGACCCGCACCTATCACCTGCGTGACGGCCTCGGTGGCCTGTTGCGGGCGATCTTCGCCGATCACCCGTTCACGGTGGCCTATGCCGACCTCGACGGTGACCTGGCGCGGCTCGAGGCGCAGTTGCGCGAGAGCCTGCCCGACTGGGTGTGCAAGGACCCGGCGCTGGCGCTGGAGCTGTTTTCGCCGGTGCTGTACCGCAACAAGGGCGCCTACCTGGTCGGTCGCCTGCACACCCGCGACGAGCAGTGGCCACTGGTGATCCCGCTGCTGCACCGCGAGGGCCAGGGTATCGAGGCCGATGCGCTGATCACCGACGAGGCCGAAGTGTCGATCATCTTCTCCTTCACCCGTTCGTATTTCATGGTCGATGTGCCGGTGCCGGCGGAGTTCGTCAACTTCCTCAAGCGCATCCTGCCGGGCAAGCATGTCGCCGAGCTGTACACCTCGATCGGCTTCTACAAGCATGGCAAGTCGGAGTTCTACCGGGCGCTGATCAATCACCTGGCCGGCAGCGACGACCGCTTCGTCATGGCCCCCGGTGTGCGCGGCATGGTGATGAGCGTGTTCACCCTGCCGGGCTTCAATACCGTGTTCAAGATCATCAAGGACCGCTTTTCGCCCTCCAAGACCGTCGACCGCGCCACGGTGATCGACAAGTACCGTCTGGTAAAGAGTGTCGATCGTGTCGGGCGCATGGCCGATACCCAGGAGTTCGCCGATTTTCGCTTTCCCGTGGCCAAGTTCGAGCCTCGATGCCTGGCCGAGCTGCTGGAGGTCGCGCCCTCGACGGTGGTCGTGGAGGGCGACAGCGTGCTGATCCGCCACTGCTGGACCGAGCGGCGCATGACGCCGCTGAACCTGTACCTGGAACAGGCCAGCGAGGCCCAGGTGCTCGAGGCGCTGGAAGACTACGGCCTGGCGATCAAGCAGCTGGCGGCGGCGAACATCTTTCCCGGCGACATGCTGCTGAAGAACTTCGGTGTGACCCGGCACGGGCGGGTGGTGTTCTATGACTACGACGAGATCAGCTTTCTCACCGAGGTGAATTTTCGTCATATCCCGCCGCCGCGTTACCCGGAGGACGAGATGTCCGGCGAGCCGTGGTATTCGATCGGGCCGCACGATGTGTTTCCCGAGGAGTTTCCACCCTTCCTGTTCGCCGATATCGGCCAGCGGCGCCTGTTCAGCCGGTTGCATGGCGAGTTGTATGACGCAGGTTACTGGCAGGGGCTGCAGGCGGCGATACGGGAAGGGAAGGTGATCGATGTGTTTCCCTATCGGCGCAGGGGCCGGTGAGGGTAGCCACCACCCGGCGTCACCCCTTGAGGCACTTCAACTCGCTGAAATCACTGCGCACCTTGGCCAGCCGGTCCTGCAGGAACTGGCGCTGCGTCGGGGTGCTCTGCTGCATCAGGTCCACCAGCAGGCTGCGGGCCTGCAGTTCGGTGTTCTCGAAGGCGTTGCGATACGCCGGTGACCACAGGCTTTCCTTGCGCTGCAGCAACTGCGCCAGGCGCGGCTCGAACGCCGGGCTCTGGCGTTGGTCCATGGCCAGCACCAGTTGCTGCTGCCAGGCCTCGCGGTTGGCGATCCATTCGCGGTTCTGGTCGCCCAGCGCCTGCGACCAGGTCATCACCCGCAGGCGCTGGCGGGCATTGAGTTCGCCCAGCCACGGCTTGAGGCGCTTCTCCATGCGCGTGGCGCGTTCCTGGATCTGCCGGGGCAGCGGAGTGTCGACATAGTCCTTCTGGCGTTCGGCAATGTCGTCGCTGAAGGCCTTGCGCATTTCGGCCACCTGCGTATCGCTCATGCCCCGCAGCAGTTCGGTGGCCGAGGGGGTGATTTCCTCGGCGACCCGACCGATGGCCAGGCGCGCCTCGGCCGTGCGCTGCTGCAGGGCTTCGTCGGTCACGGCCTGGTTGGCGACCATCAGGCGCACCCTGTCGAGCCAGTCGAGGTAGCCGGGCAGTTGCGTCTTGCAGTGCCAGGCCAGGTGGCCTCTGAGCCGTTCGTCGAGCAAGGCCTTCTGCTGGCGGTTCATGTCCAGGTAGTCGCCCAGCGACCAGGGCACCAGGCGGTCGAGGTTGCGATAGGCGAGGTCGATGCGGCTGCAGGCCGCGAGCGTGAGGGTGAAACCGAGGATGAGCAGCAGGGCTCTGGTCAGGCGGACAGGCATGAGCGAATCCTTGCAGGTTGCTTGCCAGGCAATAGACGCGGGGCGCTGCCGACGGTTCCCACGGATCGGGCAGGCGGGCAGCTTCGGGTGTAGAATAGCCGCCTTGTCTTGAGGAACATCGGAAATGGCTCTGCTTGGGCGTTACAACAGTTTGCAAATCGTGAAACACGTGGAGTTCGGTCTGTACCTGGACGGCGGCGCCGACGGCGAGATCCTCCTGCCCAGGCGCTACTTCCCCAAGGACGCGGAGCTCGAGCTCGACGACTGGCTGAACGTGTTCATCTACCTGGACAGCGAAGACCAGCTGATCGCCACCACCGAGAAGCCCAAGGTGCAGGTCGGCGAGTTTGCCAGCCTCAAGGTCAAGGATATCAACGGCGCCGGTATCTTCCTCGACTGGGGTCTGTCCAAGGACCTGCTGATGCCTTACTCGGAAGAGGCGCAGCAGCTGAAGATCGGTGACTACTGCGTGATCCACGCCTACCTCGACAAGCGCACCCGGCGCATCACCGCCACCGCGCGCCTGGACCGCTACCTCGACCGCACGCCGGCCGACTACAAGGCGGGCCAGCCTGTCGAGCTGCTGGTGGCAGGCGAAACGCCGATGGGCTTCAAGGCGATCATCAACAACCGCCACTGGGGCCTGATCCACAAGAACGAGGTGTTCAAGTTCCTGCGTTCGGGCATGCACGAGAAGGGTTTCGTCAAGGAAGTGCGCCACGACGGCAAGATCGCCCTGAGTCTGCAACCGGTGGGCGCGGCGTTGGCAGATGGCCTGCAGGCGCAGATCCTCAAGCGCCTGGACGAGGCCGGTGGCGTGCTGCCGGTGTGCGACAAGAGTGCGCCGGAGGAGATCACCCGGCTGTTCAATGTCAGCAAGGGCAACTTCAAGAAGGCCATTGGCGGCCTGTTCAAGCAGGGGCTGATCGTCATCCATGACGATCGCATCGAGCGGGTCTGATCAGGCCTGGACGAAGGTGCTGAAGTCCAGCTGGTCACCGCCCGGGCGGGTGTCGCGCAGCAGCGAGTCGCGGTCGGCGCTCAGCGCCAGGCTGATGGTCGAGCGACGCTTGCCGGGGTGGCGGATCTCCATCTGCTCCTGGTGAGCGCGCAGGAAGTTGACCGGCACTTTCAGGTGCTGCAGCTCGTCGGTTTCCGGGGTGTGCAGCAGCAGGTTGACCCAGTCGGGCTGGCCCTTGCGCAGCAAGGCCGCCGGCACCTCGAACCACCACAGGTTGCGTTTCTTGTCGAGGATGGCGAACAGGGTGTTGTCGCGGTCGAGTACCGGCCGGGCCAGCGCTTGGTTGCGCCGGGCGATGGCGGTGGGTTTGTCGAGTTTCATGCAGGTTCCTGCGGGTTGACGCCAGAAAGGCCTGACATTGTGCGGGGTGGCGCGCAGCGCAGCAAGGGTCGAGGGGGCTGGGCCTGCGAAGAGGCCCTGAGCGTCACCGCCGCAACGGCTGGCTCAATTCCGAGGTCGCGCCATCGGCCGTCGTCACCGTCGCGGTGAAGCTGTTCAACCCGGTAGCGGCATCGAGCCGCTTCTCGAAGCGCGCCTTGCCCTGGGCATCGCTGGCGACCAGCACCTCCCCCAGATACTGCTCCGCCTCCCGCCCGTGCGCCGCCGCATTGCCGAACACCTCGATGCGCAACAGGCTGGATGCCGGGCCTTGCACTTCACCTTGCAGCACCTGCCCGGACAACCCGGTCAACTGCGGCGCCTGCTGGTTGTGATTGGGCAGCGGCTGGCACGGCTGGGGTTGGCCGTTGCCATCGCAGATGATCGCCTGGTCCTTTTTCGCCAGCTCCGCGCCGACACCGCGCGAGCCGACGTACAGCGCAT
The DNA here is from genome assembly GCF_057370475.1 of Pseudomonas sp. FA117. Classification (NCBI taxonomy): domain Bacteria; kingdom Pseudomonadati; phylum Pseudomonadota; class Gammaproteobacteria; order Pseudomonadales; family Pseudomonadaceae; genus Pseudomonas; species Pseudomonas sp. FA117. The sequence goes on along the minus strand of NZ_CM170675.1, from coordinate 4,244,777 downwards.
GCGCCTGGGCCGGCACACCGAAGATGATCGCGCCGGTGCGCTGGTTGGCCACGCACGAGCCACCCGCCTCGCAGCGCCGGATATCCAGGCCGTTGCCCCAGATGCGGTTGGCCGTGACGCGTGTGGCGGTGACTTGCGGTTCCGGGCGCAGGGCCACGCCGATGCGGTTGCCGTGGATCAGGTTGCCGTCGAGGATGTTGCCCTCGCCGGTCACGCTGATGCCGATGGAGTTGCCGGTGAAGGTATTGGCACCCAGATAGTTGCGCTTGCCCCAGTTGATCTGCAGGCCGTCGGAATAGTTCTCGAAGCGGTTGCGCACCACGCTGTTGTCGTTGCCCAGCAGGATCTCGATGCCTTGGGAGGGCTCGGGGTTGGCGGCGGTGGAGCGGAACAGGTTGTCCGCGACCAGGTTGAACGCCGCACCGCGGGTCAGCTCAAGCCCGTCGCCGTTGTCGATCAGCTGGTTGCGCAGCACCTTGTTGTTGAGCGTGGTGGTCGCGGTGGGGTTGCCCGCGCCGTCGTCGCCGGTGAGCATGATCCCGGCACCGCCCTTGTTGGCAACGATGCGGTTGTCTTCGATGACGTTGCCGCTGGCGCGGTTGACCAGGATGCCGATGCAGAAGTTGCGCACTTCCAGGCCGCTCAGGTGCACGCCCTGGGTATCGCGCAGCACCAGCCCGGGGTGGGTGGTGCTGCGCACGTTGGTGCCGAACTGGCCGGGTACGGCGCCGGGGCAGGTGTGCACGCCCTGGTCCTTGATGTAGCCGCTGCCGTCGATGGCGATGTATTGGCCGTCGCGTGCCCAGGACAGCCCGGTGATGCGCACGGGCCCCTGGATGGCCGGCAGCGGCCGGGTCGGGCGGATCACGTAGGGCGGCGCGCCGACCGCGGCGATGTCGATGCGGTAGTGGCCGGGGTTGCGGTTGCTGGTTTCCAGTGCCCAGCGCAGGGTACCGGGCTGGTCGTCGTCGCTGTAGCGCTCGACGCGCAGGGTTTGCACGGGGGATGAATCGGTGGCGAAGGCGGGCAGGGGCAACAGCGGCAGCAGGGCCGTGAGCAGGCAGGACACACGCATGGGCAGGATTTCCGTGAGTTGTTGTTCTTGTGAGTGGCCGGATTCTAGAGCTGCGGGCGCTGTGTACGCAGCCGGGCGGGCTCGATTCGGTGCGGTATTCGCCCGCTGTTTGCCGTTTGCGCCGATCACTGCGAAATGATTGAAACTCTCGGCCAAGCGAGCCGGTCCACCTTTTGTCGACACGGTTCACGTGTCTCTTTTTGCAGGAGATTCGCCATGAGCGGCACCAAAGACAAAGCCAAGGGGCTGGCCAACGAAGCGGTTGGCAACATCAAGCAGGGCGTCGGCAAGGTGACCGACAACGACAAGTTGCGTGCCGAGGGCAAGGCCCAGGAACTCAAGGGCGAGGCGCAGCAGAAGGTCGGCCAGGTCAAGGATGCGGTGAAGAAGCCTTGATCGACGCTTGATGCGCCGGGCTCATGACGGACAGGCGTACAAGGCGTGTCCGCCATGGGCCTTTTTTTGTCCGTAGCCGTTTTCCTGAATTCTCCAGTGAGCAGTACGTCAGCCGCGTGGTCTATTAGACTTGTCTGCACAGTTGCAACCACGATGATCAAGCGGCGAAAGGAGACGCTATGATTTTTCCCGCCTTGCAGGGCCTGCCTCTGCACCGCGTACTGGTGCGTACCGTCAAGGAATTCCTCGACGACGAGATGTCCACCTATGCCTCGGCACTGGCCTACCAGATGCTGTTCTCGCTGTTCCCCTTCATCCTGTTCCTGATCGCCCTGATCGGTTTCCTGCACCTGCCGGACTTCTTCTCCTGGCTGCGCCTGCAGTCCGAACTGGTGCTGCCGCCCCAGGCGCTGGAACAGGTCAATCCGGTCATCGACCAGTTGCAGCAGTCGAAGGGTGGGCTGCTCTCGGTGGGTATCGTCATTGCCCTGTGGACGGCCTCCGCTGGCGTGCGCCTGATGATGAGCGCCATGAACGCCGCCTATGACGTGCCCGAGGGCCGGCCGGTGTGGAAGCGCATCCCGCTGTCGATCTTCTACACCATCGGCATCGCCGGCATGCTCCTGGCGGCCGCCGCATTGATGGTGCTGGGGCCGCAGGTGATGGAGTGGATCGCCGCGCAGGTCGGCCTGCAGGAAGTGATCGTGACGGTGTGGACGGTGCTGCGCTGGCCGGCGATCGTCATCCTGATGATGGTCGCAGTGGCGCTGATCTACTACGTGATGCCCGACGTGAAGCAGAAATTCCGTTTCATCACGCCAGGTTCGGTGCTGGCGGTGGTGGTGTGGATCATCGCCTCGCTGGGCTTTGCCTACTACGTCAAGACCTTCGCCGACTACAACGCCATGTACGGCAGCATCGGGGCGATCATCGTGCTGCTGCTGTATTTCTATATCTCCGCCGCCGTGCTATTGCTGGGTGCCGAGATGAATGCAGTGATCGAGCACATGTCCGCCGAAGGCAAGGACCCCGGCGAGAAGGATTTCGACGGCGAGCAGCCGAAGGACACCATCACCGTGCTCGGCCATGAGCATCCCGCTCAGCCCGAACCCCAGACCCGCGAGCCGAACACCTGATGATCCGTGACATCCTCAAGATGGGCGACGAACGCCTGCTGCGCATCGCCCCTCCCGTGCCCGAGCACCTGTTCGGCAGCGCCGAACTGCAGCAACTGATCGACGACATGTTCGAGACCATGCACCATGTCGGCGGCGTCGGCCTGGCCGCGCCGCAGATCGGTATCGACCTGCAACTGGTGATCTTCGGTTTCGAGCGCAGCGAGCGCTACCCCGATGCCGAGCCGGTGCCGCAGACCATCCTGCTCAATCCGCTGATCACGCCCATGTCCAGCGAAGTCGAGGAGGGTTGGGAGGGGTGCCTGTCGGTGCCTGGCCTGCGTGGTGTGGTGCCGCGCTATAAGCACATCCGCTATGACGGCTTCGACCCGCAGGGCAACCCGATCAATCGCTTCGCCGACGGTTTCCATGCCCGCGTGGTGCAGCACGAGTGCGACCACCTGATCGGTCGGCTCTACCCTTCGCGCATCCAGGATTTCTCCCGGTTCGGCTATACCGATGTGCTGTTCCCAGGGCTCGACGTCGCCGACGACTGAGCCCGCACCAACGCCACCAATGGCTTGCTGCGCTGGTAGCGGGCCAGGCGCGAGGCGAGTTCGGCGGGCAGGGTGCTGGCTGCCACGAACCCTTGGCGTGCATAGAAGGCGTGCAGGTCCGGGTGACAGAACAGCCAGGTCGGGCCTGTGCAGTCGGCCAGCGCGGCATTCACCAGCCCGGCGGCAACGCCTCGGCCGCGCCATTGCGGCGCCACGAACAGGCCTGTGAGCCAGTGGCCGTCGCCGACCGGTGTCAGGTTCAGCCCACCGATCATTGTCGAGGCACGCGCTACCCACAACCGGCCCTCGGCAACGGCGCGCATGCGTGATCCGTGCTGGCGATAGAAATGGTCGAGCAGACGGCGCCGCGTTCGACATAGCGGCTGGTATCGGGGCGTGATCATGGGCGGCTTTGTCGCAGATTGTTGCAAATCTGACAAGGGTGAATATCCCACTACGGGGTTCAAGTATTAAGCGGCGGGCGTAGAATTCACTCATCCCTTCTGCAGTACGACGATGCGGGATCGGTGCTTCGTGTCATCGCAGTCGATGACAACTTCTCCGCGCCATTGACGGCATAAGAAGTCAATCGATCAGCTTGATTGCTTTCAAGGCCACACACTCATGAAACCACTTCTGATTCTTGCATTGGTCGGGATGTCTTCGTTCGCCCTCGCCGACGAGGCCAAGACCGCCCAGACCCAGACTCCCGTGCAGTACGACTACTCGATGAACCTCGATATCAAGCGGGTGATCAACCTCTCGACCATCCCCGAGGTGTGCGACGTGGTGCCGGCGACCATGACCTATGAAGACCACCAGGGCCAGGTCCACACCATCCAGTACCGGGCCATGGGGGAGGGTTGCCAGCAGGGTTGATGCGCGCCCCCAAGCCCCGCGCCCTCACATTGTGCCGAGCACCGCGCGTACCACCTCCAGCCCCTGCTTGAGGTGCGCGCGGCTGGCGGCAGCCGACAGGCTGATGCGCACCGCTCGCACGTCATCGCCACCCACCGCGAAGACGCTGGCGGGCACCACTTCCACACCACGCTCGCGACATGCCGCCACCAGTTGTTCGGCAGGCCCTGGTGTGCGTACCCAGACATGCGGCGAAGGCTGTTCCTGGCCTGGCAAGGCCTCACCCAGCAGTCGTCGCGCCAGACGCCAGCGTTCGCCGACCTCCTCCCGTTGCCAGGCCAGCCGCCGTGCAGCCGTGCCATCGGCGATCCACTGGCAGGCGATGCGCAGGTTCAGCGGCGACACCGGCCAGTGCGTGGCGCGGGCATGCGGGTCGATCTGTTCGAGCAGCTGCGCCTGGGCGGCGATCCAGCCCAGGCGCAGCCCGGCGGCGACCGTCTTGGACAGGCTGCTGACCAGGATGCCCTGGCCCTCGAGCAACGGGTACAAGGGCGGCCGATCGCTCAGCGCGCCGTAGACATCATCCTCGATCACCCGCAGACCGTGGCGCCTCGCCACCTCGGCGATGGCCTGGCGACGGTTGTCGTCCATGCAGGCTCCGGTGGGGTTGTGCAGGGTGGGGGTGGTCACCAGGACCCTGGCACCACTGGCCCGTGCGACCCGGTCCAGTTCATCCGGGCGCAGCCCCTGGTGATCCAGGGCCACGCCATGTACCGGCAGGCGCAACTGGCGACACGCAGCCTTGATCCCCGGTGCGGTCAGGGCTTCGACCAGCACCGCCTCGCCGGGCTGGCACAACGACTGCAGCACACAGGCCAGGCCCTGCTGGGCGCCGCCGCACAGCAACAGGTCGTCGGCACCCACCGACAGCCCGCGCAGGGCCAGCCAGCGCGCGCCGTGCAGGCGCCCCAGAAGCAGCTGGTCGTGGTCGAGATAGTGATCGAGCAGGTCGGAGCCCGCTTCCTGGAGCAGGACCTGGAGGCTGTGCTGCAGGTCGTGCGGGTGTGGGTCGGCCACCGGCACGTTGGTCGACAGGTCGATCAGCGGGGTGTGCCGGTCGTGCTGCTTGAGGCGAAACAGCGTGGCCTCCTTGCTGCCAGCCAGCACATAGGTGCCGCGGCCCACTTCGCCGGCCACCAGGTGCCGGGCGGCGGCCTCGCGGTAGGCCTGCTGGGTGGTGCTGGGGTTGAGCCCCAGCTTCCAGGCCAGGCGCCGCTGCGGTGGCAGGCGTTCACCGACTTTCAGTTCACCGCGCTCGATGGCGGCGGCGATGGCGTCGACCAGCGCCAGGTAGCGCGGCTGGCCGTCGTCGAGCAGTTGCGGAGTCCACACGAAATTGCCGCCCATGCAATATAAGGTTTGACCCATACAATGCCCGGCGCTCAGGATCGTGGCAACTGCCCTCGATGAAGGATGATCGCCATGTTCGACCTGACCGCCCTGCGCGAAGCCGCCGACTATGTTCACCGCTACGTGCCGCCGACCCCGCAGCACGTCTGGCCGCTGCTCGCCGAGCGGGCCGGCTGCCAGCTCTGGGTCAAGCATGAGAACCATGCGCCGACCGGAGCATTCAAGGTGCGTGGCGGGCTGGTGTATGTGCGTTCGCTGATGGCCAGCGGTGCCGTGCCGCCGGGGCTGGTGACCGCCACCCGCGGCAATCACGGCCAGAGTATGGCCCTGGCGGCGCGCCAGGCCGGCCTGCCGCTGGTGATCGTGGTGCCGGAGGGCAACTCGCGGGAGAAGAACGCCGCCATGCGTGCGCTGGGCGCCGAGCTGATCGAGCATGGCGTGGATTTTGACGTGGCGCGCGAGCACGCCGCGCAACTGGCCCAGGCGCGCGGCTACCAGATGGTGCCCTCGTTCCACCCCGAACTGGTGCGCGGCGTGGCCACCTATGCGCTGGAGCTGTTCGAGGCCGTGTCGAAGCTCGATACCGTCTACGTGCCCATCGGCATGGGATCGGGGATCTGCGGCCTGATCCAGGCGCGCAACCTGCTGGGCCTTGAGACCGAAATCGTCGGGGTGGTCTCGGCTGCAGCCGATGCCTATGCGCAAAGCTTCGCCCTGGGACATATCGTCACCACCGCCACCGCCGAGACCTTTGCCGACGGCATGGCCTGCCGTGTGCCGCACCCGGAGGCCTTCGCCCTGGTGCGCGAGCATGCCGCACGCATCGTGCGGGTAAGCGATGACGAGATCGCCCAGGCCATGCGCCTGTACCACGAAACCACCCACAACACGGCCGAAGGCGCAGGTGCTGCAGCGCTGGCCGCACTGTTGCAGGAGCGTGAGCAGCAACAGGGCAAGCGGGTGGCGGTGGTGTTGAGCGGGGCCAATGTCGATCGGCAGCGTTATGCGCAGGTGCTGGCTGGCTGAGACAGCTGCAACGAAAAATCCTGAATCATACTCCGACCTGTTCGTCGGCCGTGTGCTGGGTATGCGTGACATCATCAGCTTTCACGCAAGCTCGGTGCCTGCGTTGCACGAGGCTTTCGCCCAGGCGTTGGACGATTACCTCGCCGATTGTGCCGAGCAGGGCATTGCCGCGGAAAAACCGGCCTCTGGCAAAGTGATGCTGCGTATTCGTCCTGAAGTGCACGCGGCCGCAAGCATCGCGGCGCGTGCAGCAGGCAAGAGCCTCAATCAGTGGGCCGACGAGGTGTTCGAGCAAGCGTCACGGGCTTGAGCCTGCGCAGGCTTGTTGCGGCAGGCAGACAAGGCCAGGCCGCAAAAAAAGTTTTCCAGCCTTGTCGATTTCGCCAAGCCCCGGTCGACCATCAGTGAAAGCGCCATGAACCTTCGGCGCTCCCCACTGCTGACTCGCTGGAGGATTGCCCATGAACACCCCCGCCGAAACCGAAATCCGTCAACTCATCGAAGGCTGGATCCAGGCCGTGCGCGAGCGCGACCTGCCGGCCATCGTCGCGCCCTATGCCGATGACATCGTCGCCTTCGACGCCATCCAGGCCCTGCAATTCAAGGGCAAGGCCGCCTACCAGGCGCACTGGGAGATGTGCATGGGCTTTTGCACCGGGCCGATGGTCTTCGAAGTCGCCGAACTGAGCGTGCTGGCCGACGGCGACCTGGCCATGGCGCACTGGCTCAACCGTTGCGGCCCGGCCGATGACGAAAGCCAGTGCGGCTTCATGCGCGTCACCGTGGGCTATCGTCGTAGCGGTGGGCGCTGGCAGGTGATCCATGAGCACTGGTCGGCGCCGTTCGACATGGAAACCCAGAAGGCCCGCTTCGACCTCAAGCCCTGAGCCGCCCGTCGCCTGGAGACGATCATGAAATACCTGTGCCTGGTCTATTGTGACGAAGGGCTGCTGCATAGCCTGCCCGACAGCCCCGAAGATGCCGAATGCATGGCCTACGCCGAGTCGCTGCAGGGTTCGGGGCGCATGCTTGCAGCCGAGGCGCTGGAGCCGGTGCGCAGCGCCACCACCGTACGCATCCGCGCCGGGAGGATGAGCCTGACCGACGGGCCCTTCGCCGAGACCAAGGAGCAACTGGCCGGTTTCTACCTGGTCGATGCCCGCGATCTCAACGAAGCGCTGAACATTGCCAAGGGCATTCCGGCGGCCCGGGTCGGCAGCGTCGAAGTGCGGCCGGTGCGTGAGCTGCAACCCTGAGGTCGACCAGCAAAGGTGAGCCAGCATGATGCCCCAGGCTGCGACGCGATGACCGATGATCAACTGCGAGCCCAGGTCGAGGCGGTGTACCGCCGCGACTCGCGGCGCATCCTGGCGACCCTGATCCGCCTGCTGGGCGATTTCGACCTGGCCGAGGAGGCCATGCACGAGGCCTTCTTCATCGCCGTCGAGCGTTGGCAGCGCGATGGCATCCCTGGCAATCCGCGAGCCTGGCTGGTGTCGGTGGGGCGCTTCAAGGCCATCGACGCCTTGCGCCGACGCGCCCGTTTCGACCGCTCGCAGGCGGAGTTGATCATGTTGCTCGAAGGCCAGGCGCAGGACCCGAGTGAAGAAGAACTGCTGGCCGACGATCGTCTGCGGCTGATCTTCACCTGCTGCCATCCGGCCTTGTCCGCTGACGCCCAGGTGCCTCTGACCCTGCGCGAGGTGTGCGACCTGACCACCGAGCAGATCGCCCGGGCCTTCCTGCAGCCAGCCTCGACCATCGCCCAGCGCATCGTGCGGGCCAAGGCCAAGATCCGCGAAGCGCGGATCCCCTACCAGGTGCCTGCGCAGGGTGAGTTGGGCGAGCGCCTTGAAAGTGTGCTGAGGGTGATCTACCTGGTGTTCAACGAAGGCTATTCGGCGTCGGCGGGCGAAGACCTGATCCAGTACGAACTGTGCGACGAGGCCATTCGCCTGGGGCGGCTGCTGGCGCAGTTGCTGCCTGATCCCGAGGTGTTCGGCCTGCTGGCCTTGCTGCTCTTGCAGGCTTCACGCCAGCGGGCGCGCACCGATGCCGAGGGGGAACTGGTGCTGCTCGACGAGCAGGACCGCAGCCTGTGGGACAAGGCGCAGATCGACGAGGGCTGCGCCCTGGTGCGCCATGCGCTGGGCCGTCGCGAGGTCGGCCCCTACAGCCTGCAGGCGGCGATTGCCGCGCTGCACGCCGAGGCGGCCAGTCCCCAGGACACGGACTGGGTGGAAATCGTCGGCTTGTATGATGTGCTGCAGCGCCACTGGCCCTCGGCGGTGATCGAACTCAATCGTGCCGTGGCCCTGGCCCACCGCGACGGACCGGCGGCGGGGCTGGCTGCGGTCGAGGCGATTCTGGGGCGTGGGGCGTTGCTCGACTATCACCTGGTCCATGCGGCGCAGGCGCAGTTTCATCAGCAACTGGGGCACCGGCAGCAGGCCCGGGAGGCCTGGGGCAGGGCGCTCGTGCTGACCCGGCAGGGGCCGGAGCGGCGGCATATCGAGCGCTGTCTGCAGGCGCTGGATTGAAGCAGCGGCGTCCCGGTTCGGTAATGGAAAGGCGGGACGCCCCGGTCAATCAGCCGGCCACGAAGTGCGGAGGCGATACCAGCTCGACGGTCTGCTGCTTGCGTGGCGCGAGGATTTCGGCTTCGCCCGAGACTACCAGTTCGTCGCGCTGGTTGTAGACATTGGTGGCGATGCGCACTTTGAACTTGGGCAGTTTCTCGAGGATTTCCAGGCGCACGGTCAGGGTGTCGCCGATCTTCACCGGCTTCTGGAAGCTCATCTGCTGGCCCAGGTAGATGGTGCCCGGCCCAGGCAGGGTGCAGGCGACGGCGGCGCTGATCAGCGCACCGCTGAACATGCCGTGGGCGATGCGCTCGCGGAACATGCTCTTGGCCGCGAATTCGGGATCCAGGTGCACCGGGTTGTGGTCACCGGACATGGCGGCGAACAGCTGGATGTCGCGTTCTTCCACCGATTTTTCATAGCTGGCCGTCTGGCCTACTTCGAGGGCTTCGTAGGGCGTGTTGGTGACCTGGGTCATCAGGGCTTCCTTGGGTGGACGAGGTGTGGCGCATCATTCACTGCGGGCAGGGCGGCCAAGGGCCAGTGCCTGCTCCAGCCAGGCGATGATGTCGTGGGTGACCTCGTCTCTATTGGTTTCGTTGAGCACTTCGTGCCGGGCATCCGGGTAGACGCGCAATTGTACATGGCGGTTGCCGGTCGCGCGCAGGGCGTCGGCCAGATGGGTGAGACGCTTGCCGGCACTGACCGGATCACATTCGCCGCCGATGACCAGCAGCGGCAGGTTCGGATCGATCTGCGCCAGGTGCCGGGGCTGGCTGATCTGCGCCAGCCCCTGCAGCAGGTCGAGCCACAGCTGGTTGCTGCAACGAAAGCCGCACAGCGGGTCCTGGACGTAGGCATCGACCTCGGCCGGGTCGCGACTGAGCCAGTCGAAGGCGGTGCGGTTGGGTTTGAACGCCTTGTTGAACGAGCCGAACGACAGCCAGTCGATCAGCGCGCTCTTGCCCAGCGGCCCCTGGCGCCAGGCCTCCAGGCGGGCGACCAGGCGCGCTGCGCGGTACAGCGCAGCCGGTTGCAGGTTCGAGCCGCTGAGCACGGCCCCGTGCAGGCTGCCACTGTGGTGCAGCAGGTAGGCCTGGGCGATGTAGCTGCCCATGCTGTGGCCGAACAGGAACAACGGCGTGCCGGGGAACTGCTGGCCGATGTGCTGGCTGAGCAGGCCCAGGTCGTTGACCACCGTATTCCAGCCGTGCTGGTGGGCGAACAGGCCCAGGCTGCCCAGTTCCGCGGTGCGGCCGTGGCCCCGCAGGTCAGGGGCGAGCAGGGCGAAACCGGCTTCGTTGAGCGCATGGCCCAGCCGACGGTAGCGTCCGGCATGCTCGGCCATGCCGTGGGCCAGCAGCACCACGGCCTTGACTGGCGTCTGCGGCAGCCACTGGTGGACGTACAGGCTGCAATGCTCGCTGGCGGGCAGCCAGAAGGCGTCGTGGGGCATGGCGGATCCTTCGTGCACGGGATTGAGCTCAGTGTATGCACAATGACCAGGATTGCAGCAGGGGCACAAATAAGATTCACAATGTTAATGGCAGCCCTTGGCGTATTTGCCACCCCGGGCTTACCTGCTAACGTCGGCTGAACGCCTTTTTGCCGCTGGGCAATCAGGTCATGGACGGTTCAGGCTGAGGAACAACAATAAATGCAAGCCGAATTCTGGAATGACAAGCGCCCGGCGGGCGTGCCTTCCACCATAGACATCACTGCTTACAAATCCGTCGTCGAGGTGTTCGAGCGTTCCTGCAAGCGCTTTGCCGACCGCCCCGCCTTCAGCAACCTCGGTGTCACCCTCAGTTATGCCGAACTCGAGCGGCACTCTGCTGCCTTCGCCGCCTGGCTGCAGCAGCACACCGACCTCAAGCCCGGCGACCGTATCGCCGTGCAGATGCCCAACGTCTTGCAATACCCCATCGCCGTGTTCGGGGCGATGCGTGCCGGGTTGATCGTGGTCAACACCAACCCGCTGTACACCGAGCGCGAGATGCGTCACCAGTTCAAGGACTCCGGCGCCCGCGCGCTGGTGTACCTGAACATGTTCGGCCAACGGGTCCAGGCGGTGCTGCCGGACACCGGCATCGACTACCTGATCGAAGCGAAGATGGGCGACCTGCTGCCAGCCGCCAAGGGCTGGCTGGTCAACACCGTGGTCGACAAGCTGAAGAAGATGGTGCCGGCCTACCGGCTGCCCCAGGCGGTATCCTTCAAGCAGGTGCTGCGCCAGGGCCGTGAGCTGACCCACAAGCCGGTGCCGCAGTCGCTGGAGGATGTCGCGGTGCTGCAGTACACCGGTGGCACGACCGGCCTGGCCAAGGGCGCGATGCTCAGCCACGGCAACCTGGTGGCCAACATGCTGCAGGTCCTGGCCTGCTTCGCCCAGCATGGCCCTGACGGCCAGCCGCTGATCAAGGAAGGGCAGGAGGTGATGATCGCACCGCTGCCGCTGTACCACATCTATGCGTTCACCGCGAACTGCATGTGCATGATGGTCACCGGCAACCACAACGTGCTGATCACCAACCCGCGCGATATCCCAGGGTTCATCAAGGAGCTGGGCAAGTGGCGCTTCTCGGCGTTGCTGGGGCTGAACACGCTGTTCGTCGCACTGATGGACAACCCCGGATTCAGGAACCTCGATTTTTCGGCGCTGAAGGTGACCAACTCCGGCGGCACCGCGCTGGTCAAGGCCACCGCCGAGCGCTGGGAGAGCCTGACCGGCTGTCGCATCGTCGAAGGCTACGGGCTGACCGAAACCTCTCCCGTGGCCAGCACCAACCCCTACGGGCAACTGGCGCGGCTGGGCACGGTGGGTATCCCGGTGGTGGGCACTGCGTTCAAGGTCATCGACGATGACGGCAACGAGATGCCGCTCGGTGAGCGCGGCGAACTGTGCATCAAGGGGCCGCAGGTCATGAAGGGTTACTGGCAGCAACCTGAGGCCACGGCCCAGGCGCTGGATGCCGATGGCTGGTTCAAGACCGGCGACATCGCGGTGATCGACGCCGACGGCTTCACCCGTATCGTCGACCGCAAGAAGGACATGATCATCGTCTCGGGCTTCAACGTGTACCCCAACGAGATCGAGGACGTGGTGATGAGCCACCCGCAAGTGGCCAGCTGCGCGGTGATCGGCGTGCCGGACGAGCGCTCCGGCGAGGCGGTGAAGCTGTTCGTGGTGCCGCGGGCGGGCGGTGTCAGCGTCGAGGAACTGAAAACCTTCTGCAAGGCCAACTTCACCGGCTACAAGGTGCCCAAGCACATCGTGCTGCGCGATTCACTGCCGATGACGCCGGTAGGCAAGATCCTGCGGCGGGAGTTGCGCGACATCGCCTGAAATCCACAGTCCCTGTGGGAGCGGGCTGGCTTCTGGATTTTGAACAAGACAGTTGCTCCCACAGAGGCCGAATCGGTGCACCAGCCACGCGAAAGCGACATTTTGGTTAAATACTCTAGAAATGACTTGTACTGTTCTTTGAGTCACTTTAGTGACTGTTCGGGCTTGAGCAGGCCTCTAGGCGACCCCAGGCAAAGCTGTTACTCTCGGCGCGCTTTCAGATGATGCAGTTTGCAATGAACTCCCTCATCTCATATCAATAATAAACGCATCGACGCGTGAAGAATTCGCTGTTGCTAAAGGAGTGGGCTTCCATGATCGAACATTTTTGGAAGGATAAATACCCAGCCGGAATTACGGCGGAAATCAATCCTGACGAATTTCCCAACATCCAGGCCGTACTGAAGCAATCCTGCCAACGCTTTGCCGACAAGCCGGCATTCAGCAACCTCGGCAAGACCCTGACCTACGGCGAGCTGTATACCCTGTCCGGCGCTTTCGCCGCCTGGCTGCAGCAGCATACCGACCTCAAGCCCGGCGATCGTATCGCCGTGCAACTGCCCAATGTACTGCAATATCCGGTCGCCGTGTTCGGTGCGATGCGCGCCGGCCTGATCGTGGTCAACACCAACCCGCTGTACACCGCGCGCGAACTGGAGCACCAGTTCACCGATTCCGGTGCCAAGGCGGTGGTGTGCCTGGCCAACATGGCGCACCTGGTCGAAAAGGTACTGCCCAAGACCCAGGTCAAGCACGTCATCGTCACCGAGGTGGCCGACCTGTTGCCGCCGCTCAAGCGCGTGCTGATCAACAGCGTCATCAAGTACGTGAAGAAGATGGTGCCCGCCTACCACCTGCCCCAGGCGGTACGGTTCAACGATGCCCTGGCCAAGGGCCGTGGCCAGCCGGTGACCGAAGCCAGCCCGCAGGCCAACGACGTCGCCGTGCTGCAGTACACCGGTGGCACCACGGGGGTGGCCAAGGGGGCGATGCTGACCCACCGCAACCTGGTCTCCAACATGCTGCAGTGCCGCGCGCTGATGGGCTCGAACCTGCAGGAAGGTTCCGAGATCATCATCACGCCGCTGCCGCTGTACCACATCTACGCCTTCACCTTCCATTGCATGGCGATGATGCTGATCGGCAACCACAACGTGCTGATCAGCAACCCCCGCGACCTGCCGGCCATGGTCAAGGAGCTGGGCAAGTGGAAGTTCAGCGGCTTCGTCGGGCTGAACACCCTGTTCGTCGCCCTGTGCAACAACGAAACCTTCCGCGGCCTGGATTTTTCCGCATTGAAGGTGACCCTGTCCGGCGGCATGGCCCTGCAGTTGAGCGTGGCCGAGCGCTGGAAGGCGGTGACCGGCTGCGCCATCTGCGAAGGCTACGGCATGACCGAGACCAGCCCGGTTGCGGCGGTCAACCCGGCCGAGGCCAACCAGATCGGCACCATCGGTATCCCGGTACCCTCGACGCTGTGCAAGGTCATCGATGACAGTGGCCAGGAGCTGGCCCTGGGCGAGATCGGCGAGCTGTGCATCAAGGGCCCGCAGGTGATGAAGGGCTACTGGCAGCGCGACGATGCCACGGCCGAGATCCTCGACAGCGAAGGCTGGCTGAAGACCGGCGACATCGCCGTGATCCAGCCTGACGGCTACATGCGCATCGTCGACCGCAAGAAGGACATGATCCTGGTCTCGGGCTTCAACGTGTACCCCAACGAGCTGGAAGACGTGCTGGTGGGCCTGCCGGGCGTACTGCAGTGCGCCGCGATCGGCGTGCCGGACGAGAAGTCGGGCGAGGTGATCAAGGTGTTCATCGTTGCCAAACCGGGTGTCACCCTGACCAAGGAGCAGGTGATGGAGCACATGCGTGCCAACGTCACCGGCTACAAGGTGCCGCGCTTCATCGAGTTCCGCGATGCCCTGCCGACCACCAACGTCGGCAAGATCCTGCGTCGCGAGCTGCGCGACGAAGAGATGAAGAAGCTGGGGTTGAAGAAGATCGCCTGATCCAGACCTGCCCGCTCTTTGCAGGAGCGGGCAGACTCGGGTTTCAGCGCAGTTTCTCCAGCATCTGGTAGTACCACATTCCCACCGACAGCAGCGGATTGCCCAGCAAATCCCCCATCGGCACCTTGATGTGCTTGCACGCGGCAAAGGTGTCGAACTTCTCCAGCGTGCCGGTCAGCGCCTCGGCCATGATCTCGCCCATGATGTGGCTGGTGGCGATGCCATGCCCCGAGTAGCCCTGGCAGTACCAGACGTTGTCCGACAGCTTGCCCAGTTGCGGGATGCGATTGACCACGATGCCCATGGCACAACTCCACTGGAACTCGATCGGCACGCCCTTGAGCGCCGGGAAGGTGCGCTCGATGCAAGGGCGCAGCTCGCCTTCGATATCCCGCGAATCACGGCCTGAATAGTTGGCGCCACCGCCGAACAGCAGGCGTTTGTCGGCGGTCAGGCGGTAGTAGTCGAGGACGAAGCGGCAGTCGTACACCGCCAGGCCCTCGGGGTTGATCTGTTCGGCCAGCTCGCCCAGCGGCGCGGTGGTGACGATGCCGCCCATGGCCGGGAAGATCTTGCCCTTGAGCTGGCGCTGTTCGAGCTTGTGGTACACATCGCCGGCCAGCAACACCTGGCGCGCCTCGATCCGGCCGTTGGCGGTGACCACGGCCGGGCGCGGGCCGTGGACGATGTCCAGCACTTCTGAATTCTCGAAGATCAGTGCGCCGAGGCTGTGCGCAGCCCGCGCCTCGCCCAGGCACAGGTTGAGCGGGTGCAGGTGCAGGTTGCGTGTGTTCTTCAGCGCCCCGAGGTACAGCGGGCTCTGCAGGTGCTGCGAGACGCCCTGGCGGTCGAGCAGTTGTACCTGGTCGCCCATGCCGCGGCGCTGGGCTTCGGCCTCGAAAGCGCGCAGCTCCTGCAGGTGCGAGGGTTTCATCGCTGCGTGCAGGTGGCCGCGCTTGAGGTCGCACTCGATACCGTAGCGCGCCACTCGCTGCTCGATGATCTGGTGCCCGCGCCAGCGCAGGTGCCAGATGAAGTCGTCCACCTCGCTGCCCAGTCGTTCGCGCATCTGCGTACGCATGGCCTCGTCGCCCGAGAGGCTGCCGGTCACCTGGCCGCCGTTGCGCCCGCTGGCACCCCAGCCGATGCGGTTGGTCTCGACGATGGCGACCTTCAGGCCGCGTTCGGCCAGTTCGACTGCGGTGGCGACGCCGGTGAAGCCGCCACCGATGATCGCCACGTCGACCTGCTCGGTGCCCTTGAGCGTCGGGTACTCGGTCCTGTCGTTGAGGGTGGCGCTGTAGTAGGACGGCGCGCGCTGCGCCGGGCCGTTGTTCAGTGCTGCGTTCATGCGGTGTTCCTTGTTCTGGAGAGGGTAGTGCTCAGGCCTGGTGCAGGTACCAGCGCCAGTCCTGCTCGCCGACTTCGGCCATGAACTGGCGGTATTCGGCACGCTTGACCTTCAGGTACACCCCGAGGAAGGCCTCGCCCAGGGCTTCGCGCGCCCACGCCGAGCGCTCCAGCGATTCGAGGGCGGTGAGCCAGTCGGTGGGCAGGTGCTCGGTGGCCTGGGCGTAGCCGTTGCCTTCGACCGGCGCTCCCGGGTCCAGCTGCTCGCGGATGCCCTGGTGGGTGGCGGCGAGAATGGCGGCGGCGGCCAGGTACGGGTTGGCATCGGCGCCGCAGATGCGGTGCTCGATATGCCGGCTGGGCGCCGGTCCGCCGGGCACGCGCAGGCTCACGGTGCGGTTGTCGACGCCCCAGGTCGGCGCCAGGGGGGCATAGCTGTTGGCCTGGAAGCGGCGGAACGAGTTGGCGTTGGGGCAGAACAGCAGCAGCGAATCGCGCAGGTGGCGCAGCATGCCGGCCACGGCCTGGCGCAGCAGCGGCGTGCCCGCCGGGTCTTCGCTGGCGAACAGGTTGCGGCCTTCGCTGTCGGCCAGGCTCAGGTGCATGTGCATGCCGGTGCCGGCGATCTGGGCGAAGGGCTTGGCCATGAAGCAGGCCTGCATGCCGTGGGCGTGGGCCACACCCTTGACCAGGCGCTTGTAGCGCACGGCCTGGTCCATCGCCGCCAGGGCATCGCCGTGCTCCAGGGTGATCTCCACCTGGCCGGGTGCGTACTCGGAAATCGCCGTGCGCGCCGGAATGCCCTGGGCCTTGCAGGCGGCATACAGGTCGGCGAGGAAGGGCTCGATCTGCTCCAGTTCGCGCAGGCCATAGACCTGCGTGCTGCGTGGCCGTCCGCCGTCGCTGTCCAGCGCCGGTTGCGGGCGGCCCTGGGCGTCACGCTGCTGGTCGAGCAGGTAGAACTCCAGCTCGCAGGCCATCACCGGGTGATAACCCTCGGCCTTCAGCGCCTCGATGGTGTGCAGCAGCACATGACGCGGATCGGCGACACTGGCCGGCAAGCCTTCGCTGGGGTGCATGCTGACCTGCACCGCCGCGGTCGGCACCTTGCGCCAGGGCAGGCGCACCAGGCTGCCGTCCAGTGGATAGGCGCGGCAGTCGATGTCGCCGACCTCCCAGACCAGCCCGGAGTTTTCCACGTCGTCGCCATTGACGGTCAGGCCAAGGATGGTGCTGGGCAGCGGCCGACCGCTTTCATACACGGCCATCAGCTCGTCACGGTGCAGCAGCTTGCCGCGTGGTACGCCGTTGGCGTCGAGGATGAACAGTTCGAACAGTTCGATATCGGGGTTGTCGGCCAGGAAGCGCCGGGCTTGTTCGGGGTTGGCAAAGTGCATGGGGGCTCGCTTTGGCACCTGTCGTTCAGGTGCGCACAAGACCACCGCAGGTTGGCGCGGTGCGTCGGACGGATTCAAGCAGCCACAGGGCTGCGGTCGAGTCAGTTGGCGGCGAGCGAGGTATCTGGCGGGCGGGCATGACGGCAATGCCACAGGGCCCAGAAGGCGAGGATGACGTGGACCAGCGGATTTTCACCGGCGCGGGCCCTGACCTTCGGCAGCGAAGGACGGGACAGCGGGGGCGCGGTGATCGGGTCGGGCATCATGCCTTGGATACTCACATGCTGGATAAGGTTGATTAAAGCAGTGAATGGCGACGTTTACTCCGTACGCTGCTAAACATTTGTGTGGTTTTGCGAGCGGGTCTCGGAAACGTCCTGCTGAATGTTCTGACGGGGGCGACCCCGGTTCCGAGCCCAGCCAGCAAACCCCCGACAAATCTGCGACAATTGCCCGCTTATATGAATGCCGATCATGCAAAAGCAGGCTCACCTGCATCACCAGAAAGCCCCATGACTGACCACGCCATCGACAAACTGCTGCAAAACCTCGACCACGCCATGATCGCCGACCGCCATCGTCTGCGCCGGCAACTGCACGAGCTGCGCAAGCGCCCCGACGAGGGCAAGCTGGCGCAGTGGGTGGAGAAGGTCCAGGCGTCCTGCGCCCAGGTCACCGCGCGCCAGCTGAGCGTGCCGAGCATCCGCTACGATGACAACCTGCCCATCGCTGCCAAGCGCGACGAGATCAAGAAGGCGCTGGCCGAGCACCAGGTACTGGTGATCGCCGGGGAAACCGGCTCGGGCAAGACCACCCAGCTGCCGAAGATCTGCCTGGAACTGGGCCGTGGCAGTCATGGCCTGATCGCTCACACCCAGCCTCGCCGGATTGCCGCGCGCAGCGTGGCGGCGCGGGTGGCCGAAGAATTGGGCACGCCGCTCGGGGCGCTGGTGGGTTACCAGGTGCGTTTCGAGGACCAGAGCGACGCGAACACCCTGGTCAAGCTGATGACCGACGGTATCCTGCTGGCCGAGACCCAGCACGACCGCTTCCTCGAGCGCTACGACACGATCATCGTCGACGAAGCCCACGAGCGCAGCCTGAACATCGATTTTCTGCTCGGCTACCTCAAGACCCTGCTGCACCGGCGATCCGACCTCAAGCTGATCATCACTTCGGCGACCATCGACCTGGAGCGCTTTTCCAAGCACTTCGACGGCGCGCCGATCATCGAGGTGTCCGGCCGCACCTACCCGGTGGACACCTGGTATCGCCCGCTGACCAGCGAGCAGGACGAGGAGGGCAACCAGGTCGAGGACGACCTCACCGTCGACCAGGCCATCCTCGCCTCGCTGGACGAGATCGCCCAGCACGAGCGCAGCCAGGGCAAGGGCCCGGGGGACGTGCTGGTGTTCCTGCCCGGTGAGCGCGAAATCCGTGATGCCGCCGAGATCCTGCGCAAGGCGCAACTGCGCCATACCGAGATCCTGCCACTGTATGCGCGCCTGACCCCGGCCGAGCAGCAGAAGATCTTCCAGTCCCACAGTGGCCGGCGCGTGGTGCTGGCGACCAACGTCGCCGAAACCTCGCTGACCGTGCCCGGCATCCGCTATGTGATCGACAGCGGCACCGCGCGCATCAGCCGCTACAGCTACCGCGCCAAGGTCCAGCGCCTGCCCATCGAGGCGGTGTCGCAGGCCAGCGCCAACCAGCGCAAGGGCCGCTGCGGGCGGGTCGAGCCGGGTATCTGCATCCGTCTGTACAGCGAGGACGACTTCAACGGTCGCCCGGCGTTCACCGATCCCGAGATCCTGCGTACTAACCTGGCCGCGGTGATCCTGCAGATGCTGCACCTGCGCCTGGGCGCGATCGATGCGTTCCCGTTCATCGAACCGCCGGATGGCAAGGCCATCAGCGACGGCTTCAACCTGCTGCAGGAGCTCTCGGCGGTCAACCGCGAGAACCAGCTGACGCCGCTGGGCCGCCAATTGGCGCGCCTGCCGATCGACCCGCGCCTGGGGCGCATGCTCCTCGAAGGCGCGCGCCAGGGCAGCCTGCAGGAAGTGCTGATCGTCGCCAGTGCGCTGTCGGTGCAGGACCCGCGCGAGCGTCCGCCGGAGCGTCAGCAGGCGGCCGACCAGGCGCATGCGCAGTGGAAGGATGTCGACTCGGACTTCGCCGCGCTGGTCAACCTGTGGCGCGGCTTCGAGGAGCAGCGCCAGGCGCTGACCGCCAACCCCCTGCGCAACTGGTGCCGCAAGCAATTCCTGAGCTACCTGCGCCTGCGTGAATGGCGAGACGCCCACCGCCAGCTGTCGCTGATCTGCCGCGACCTGCAGCTGGCGGTGAACAAGGACCCCTCGGACTACCAGCGCCTGCACAAGGCGATCCTCAGCGGCCTGCTCAGCCAGATCGGCCACAAGACCGAAGAGGGCGATTACCAGGGCGCACGCCAGCGGCGCTTCTGGGTGCACCCCTCGTCCGGCATTGGTCGCAAGCGTCCGCAGTGGGTGATGGCCGCCGAACTGGTGGAAACCACCAAGCTGTATGCACGCATGGTCGCCAAGATCGAGCCCGACTGGATCGAGCCGCTGGCCGGGCACCTGATCAAGAAGAACCACTTCGAGCCGCATTGGGAGAAGAAGCGCGGCCAGGTGGTGGCCTACGAGCAGATCACCCTGTACGGGCTGATCCTGGTCGGACGCCGCCCGGTGCACTTCGGTCCGATCGACCCGGTGGTCTCGCGCGAACTGTTCATCCGCGAAGGGCTGGTCGGCGGCGAGATCCAGTCGAAGGCCAGGTGCCTGGCGGCCAACAAGCGCCTGCTCGAACAGCTCGACGAGCTGGAAGCCAAGGCCCGCCGTCGCGACATTCTTGCCGACGAAGAAACCCTGTACGCCTTCTACGAGGCGCGCCTGCCGGAGGAAATCCACCAGACCGCGACCTTCGACAGCTGGTACCGGATGAACAGCCAGAAGGACGCCAACCTGCTGATCATGCGCGAAGAAGACGTGCTGGCCCGTGAGGCCAGCGAAGTCACCGCCGCGCTGTACCCCGACCACCTGCAGGTGGGCGAGTTGCGCCTGCCGCTGAGCTATCACTTCGAGCCCAACCACCCGCGTGACGGGGTGACCGTGCGGGTGCCGGCGCCCTTGCTGCCGAACCTGCCGGGCGAGCGCCTGGAGTGGCTGGTGCCGGGGTTGCTGGAAGCCAAGTGCGTGGCATTGGTGCGCAACCTGCCCAAGGCCCTGCGCAAGAACTTCGTGCCGGTACCGGACTTCGTCAAGGCGGCGCTGGCGCGCATGAGCTTCGGCCAGGGCGCCTTGCCGCGGGCCCTGGGCCAGGAGCTGCTGCGCATGACCGGGGCACGGGTGTCGGACGAAGCCTGGGCCGAATCGGTCGGCCAGGTCGAAGGGCACCTGCGCATGAACATCGAGGTGGTCGACGGCCAGGGCAAGCTCCTTGGCGAGGGCCGCGACCTGGTCGAGCTGACCGCGCGCTTTGCCGCCGCCAGCCAGGCTGCGCTGGCCTTGCCGCGCAACGAGAAAACCGAACAGCCGGTGCAGGCCAAGGCCTTCGCCCAGGTGGCGCAGACCGCCCAGCAGAAGATCGCCGGCCTGTCGCTGACAGTCTACCCGGCGCTGGTGGAAGACAACGGCAGCGTGCGCGAGGGCCGATTCTCGACCCAGGCCGAGGCCGAGTTCCAGCATCGCCGCGCGCTGCAGCGCCTGTTGCTGCAGCAGTTGGCCGAGCCTGCCAAGTTCCTGCGCGGCAAGCTGCCGGGGCTGACCGAGCTGGGCCTGCTGTACCGCGAGCTGGGACGGGTCGAATCGCTGGTCGAGGATATCCTGCTGGCCAGCCTCGACAGCTGTGTGCTCGAAGGCGAGTCGCCGCTGCCGCGTGACGGCGCCGCACTGGCCTCGCTCGCTGAACGCAAGCGTGGCGACTGGGCCGAGCACGCCGAACGCCTGGCCCGCCAGACCCTGGAAGTGCTCAAGCTGTGGCACGCTTTGCAGAAGCGCTTCAAGGGCAAGATCGACCTGAGCCAGGCCGTGGCGCTGAACGACATCAAGCAGCAGCTGGGCAACCTGGTGTACCCGGGGTTCGTGCGCGAGACACCGGCGCAGTGGTTCAAGGAGCTGCCGCGTTATCTCAAGGCCATCGAGCTGCGTCTGGAGAAGCTGGGCTCGCAGGTGCAGAAGGACCGGGTCTGGAGCGGTGAGCTGGGCAACCTCTGGAGCCAGTACAAGGCCCGCGCCGACAAGCATGCCCAAGAGGGCAAGCGCGATGCGGAACTGACGCTGTACCGCTGGCTGCTGGAGGAATACCGCGTGTCGCTGTTCGCCCAGCAGTTGGGGACCAAGGTAGCGGTTTCGGACAAGCGCCTGAGCAAGCAGTGGAGTTTGGTGGAAGCCTAAATTCCCTGAGTTGTGGCAATATTGGTGCAATTTTGGGCTGCGTTGCGGCCCATCGCGGGACGAGCCCGCTCCCACAGGCAGGAGACTTGTGGGGGCGGGCTTGCCTCGCTTCACGATTTCAAATTGGTACTAAAGTGCCATTAATCACAGCCCATCCCGGCCAACGCCCGCCAGGCGCAGGCCACAGACCAGAGGAACGACCGTGCACAACGTCGTGATCAGCGGCACCGGCCTGTATACCCCGGCCCAGAGCATCTCCAACGAAGAACTGGTGGAATCCTTCAACACCTGGTCGCAACAGTTCAACCACGACAACGCCGACGCCATCGCGCGCGGCGAGGTCGAAGCCGCGCCGTTGTCCGATGCGGCGTTCATCGAAAAGGCCTCCGGCATCAAGAGCCGCTTCGTCATGGACAAGGCCGGCATCCTCGACCCGCAGCGCATGAAGCCGCGCCTGCCGGAGCGCTCCAACGACGAGTACTCGATTCTCTGCGAAATGGCCGTGGCCGCAGCCCGCCAGGCCCTGGAGCGCGCCGGCCGCAGCGCCGCCGACGTCGATGGGGTGATCGTCGCCTGTTCCAACCTGCAGCGCGCCTATCCGGCCATCGCCATCGAAGTGCAGCAGGCCCTTGGCATCCAGGGCTTCGGTTTCGACATGAACGTGGCCTGTTCCTCGGCCACCTTCGGTATCCAGAACGCCGCCAACGCCATCCAGCTCGGCCAGGCCCGGGCGATCCTGATGGTCAACCCGGAGATCTGCACCGGCCACCTGAACTTCCGCGACCGCGACAGCCACTTCATCTTCGGCGACGCCGCCACTGCCGTGCTGCTCGAGCGTGCCGACAAGGCCACTTCCAGGCATCAGTTCGAGATCGTCAGCACCAAGCTGCTGACGTCCTTCTCCAACAACATCCGCAACAACTTCGGTTTCCTCAACCGTGCGGCTGAAGAAGGCGAGGGCACGCGCGACAAGCTGTTCGTGCAGGAAGGACGCAAGGTGTTCAAGGAAGTCTGCCCGATGGTTGCCGAACTGATCGGCAAGCACCTGGCCGAAAACGACCTGCAGCCCGCCGACGTCAAGCGCTTCTGGCTGCACCAGGCCAACCTGAGCATGAACCACCTGATCGTCAAGAAGCTGCTGGGGCGTGAAGTGAGCGAGCAGGAGGCTCCGGTGATTCTCGACCGCTATGCCAACACCAGTTCGGCGGGGTCGGTGATCGCCTTCCACCTGTACCAGGATGACCTGGCCGAGGGCTCGCTGGCGGTGCTGAGCTCGTTCGGGGCGGGGTATTCGATTGGTAGCGTGATTCTGCGCAAGCGCTGATAACGGCTGCGGCCCTTTCGCGGGCAAGCCCGCTCCCACAGGATGGGCTGCCCCCGAGAGTTGGATTTGTGTCCAACTTTTTGGGGGCAGTCCAGGATTGACTGCCCTTGAAGGCAGTGGTGTACCTGTGGGAGCGGGCTTGCCCGCGAAAGGGCCGCTGTTTTTTCAGCAGACGAAAAAAAGCGGGAAGCGCCGGATGGGGTCGGCACTTCCCGCTGAGCTACGCAGGGGAGCGTTCGTTTAGAACTTGGCTTCCAGGTCGACCTGCAGGGTGTCGACGTCTGCATCGGTGTTCGGCAGCTGCGAACGGTCGGTCTTGGCCATCAGGTAGGCTGCGCCGACGGCGAAGTTCTTGTCGATTTCGTAACCGACCTTGAACTTGTGACCGCGAGCACCGGTGAAGCCGTTGCCGAAGTCGGAGTCGGTGAAGGCGCTGACCACAGCGTTGCGCTGCACGTCGCGGTAGTTGTAGTCCAGGCTCCAGGCGCCGAGCTTGGTCTTGACACCGGCCAGCCAGGCCTTGTCTTCGCCGTCGGTGCTTTCGGTGTTCTTCACGTACTGGCCGTAGGCAGCCAGCGGAATGGCGAAGCCGGTGAAGTCGATCTGACCGAAGCCTTCCACCAGGTTGAATTCGTTGGTGGTGTTGCCGAACTGACGCAGGGCGGCAGATTCCTTGTCGTTGTCGTAGCCGTAGATGCTGCCGCCAACGGTGACCTTGAGGCTGTCAGCCGGTGCGAAGCGAGCACCCAACTGGCCGTGGTACAGCTGGGCGTCGTGCTTGAACTGCACGCCGTCGCCGTCGACGTTGTCCTTGAGGGTGTACTGACCGGCGCTACCGAACAGCTCGGTGCTGCCCAGGTTGGTCTTGTAGGTGACTGCCACACCTTCAGGGTTCAGGTCGCTATCCCAGATGATGTCGCCCATGCTCACCCAAGGCTGCTGCATCTTGCCGCCGATCAGGTGCAGGTTCGGGATGGCGGTCGGGTGCCAGTCGAGGTAGGCCAGGTCGACCCACAGCGATTTCTTCTCGAAGTAGTTGTCCAGGCTCTGGTTGGTCGAGCGGCCATCGGCGCTGCTGCCGGTGGCGATACGTACGCCAGCGTCGACCTGCGGGTTGATTTCGCTGTAGAAGCCGACGCGGGCACGGACGCGTTCGCGGTCCTGGTTGCCGCTGCCGCTGCGTGGGTTGTCGACGTTGACGTCTTCGTAACGCAGGCGCACGTCACCCTTGATCTGGGTCTTGGCGGCCCATGCCACTTTCTGTTCGAAGGAGCTCAGGCGCTCGGACTGTGCCTTCTGGTCGGCCTTTTCCTTGGTTTCTTTTGCCAGATCGGCCTGCAGTTCGCTGTACTGCGCCTGGTTGATCGAGCCATTGGCGCGGAGCATTTCGAGCAGCTTGGCGTCGACTGCAGCACTGGCCGGGGCGCTCAGGGCCAGCATCATGCCGGTGAGGCTAACTCCGGTAAGTGTAGAAACAAGACGCATAAGGTTCTCCCTATTGGAAAAGTGTGGGGAGGCTTTTTTGCGCCCACCCCCAAGTTGGCATGTCTCCGGAAAAGGCCTGACTAGACAGGTTCTCGGCATCCGAAAAACAGGCGCAAGTATTGCGAGGGGGGATTACAGAATAATGTCTATTTAGTGGCACCTCTGTGAAGTAATTACTCACATGGGTATAGGAACAGTCCTCGGCATTTGAGTGAATCGGCGCCTTTGGTGATACTGGCGGCCTGAGCCCAGGGAGTCGAAGTCGTGACCAGCCTCTACAGTCTTGCCCACCTGCGTGATATCCCGGCACTGTCCTGGGACGCCCTGGTACCTGCTGGCCAGCCATTCCTGCGCCATGCCTTCCTCAGCGCGCTGGAAGACAGCGCCAGCGTCAGCCGCCAGACGGGCTGGGCCGCCGAGCACCTGGTGCTGGAGCGCGACGGTCAGGTGCGGGCACTGCTGCCGGCGTACCGCAAATGGCATTCTTTCGGCGAGTACGTGTTCGACCATGGCTGGGCCGGAGCCTGCGAGCGTGCGGGCATCCCGTACTACCCCAAGCTGCTCGGGGCCGTACCCTTCAGCCCGGTCAGCGGGCCGCGGCTGTTGAGCGTCGAGCCTGCCGATGGCCTGCTGTTGCTGCAGGCCTTGCCGCAATACCTGGTGCAGGGCGAGTTGTCCGGTGCGCACATCAACTTCACCGACAGCGCCCTCGACCAGCAGATGCTCGGCCAGCCCGAGTGGATGGAGCGCCTGGGTTGTCAGTTCCACTGGCGCAACCCTGGTTACCGCGACTTCCAGGATTTTCTCGACACCCTGAGCTCGCGCAAGCGCAAGCAGATACGCAAGGAGCGCGAACAGGTGGCGGGGCAGGGCATCGATTTCGAGTGGTTGCGCGGCGACGCGCTGGACCAGGCGCGCTGGGACTTCATCTACCGCTGCTACGCCAACACCTACGCCGTGCGCCGTCGTGCGCCCTACCTGACCCGCGAGTTCTTCAGCCTGCTGGCCGAGCGCATGCCCGAGGCGTTGCGGGTGGTGATCGCGCGGCAGAACGGCCGTGACGTGGCCATGGCCCTGAGCCTGGTCGGTGGCGACAGTTTCTACGGTCGCTACTGGGGCTGCCTGGACGAATTCGACCGGCTGCACTTCGAGACCTGTTTCTACCAGGGCATGGACTACGTGATTGCCGAGCGACTGCAGCGTTTCGATGCCGGGGCTCAGGGCGAGCACAAGCTGATTCGCGGCTTCGAGCCGGTGCTGACGCGCTCCTGGCACTACCTGCGTCATCCGGGGCTGCGGCGGGCGGTGGACGAATTTCTGGCCGAGGAACGCGAAGGGGTCAGGGCGTATGCCGAGCAGGCGCGGGAGATGCTGCCTTATCGGCGCGAGTGAGCAGGGGGTTGGATGCTTCGCGGGTCAGCCCGCTCCCACAGGTTGGTTGTGGGAGCGGGTTTACCCGCGAAAAGCCCCTTGCATCGACATCAATCCACCCCGACGAACCCGCCGGTCTGGTGATGCCACA
The DNA here is from genome assembly GCF_057370475.1 of Pseudomonas sp. FA117. Taxonomy (NCBI): domain Bacteria; kingdom Pseudomonadati; phylum Pseudomonadota; class Gammaproteobacteria; order Pseudomonadales; family Pseudomonadaceae; genus Pseudomonas; species Pseudomonas sp. FA117. The sequence goes on along the minus strand of NZ_CM170675.1, from coordinate 4,218,904 downwards.
ACCGCGCATACAGCCCCTGCTGGGCCAGCAGCTCGGCGTGGCTGCCGCTTTCGACGATACGCCCCTTTTCCAGCACCACCAGGCGGTCCATCCGGGCGATGGTCGACAGGCGGTGGGCGATGGCGATCACGGTCTTGCCCTGCATCAGCGTTTCCAGGCTTTCCTGGATAGCCGCCTCGACTTCCGAGTCCAGCGCCGAGGTGGCTTCGTCCATGATCAGGATCGGCGCGTTCTTCAGCAGCACCCGGGCAATGGCGATGCGCTGGCGCTGACCACCGGAGAGCTTGACCCCGCGCTCGCCGACATGGGCATCGAAGCCGGTGCGGCCCTGGGCGTCGGACAGCTGCGGGATGAACTCGTCGGCACGCGCGCGGCGCACCGCCTCCCAGACCTCCTCGTCGCTGGCATCCGGCCGGCCATACAGCAGGTTGTCGCGGATCGAGCGGTGCAGCAGCGAGGTGTCCTGGGTGATCATGCCGATCTGCGCGCGCAGGCTGGCCTGGTTGACCTGGGCGATGTCCTGGCCGTCGATGAGGGTGCGCCCGCCCTGTACGTCGTACAGTCGCAGCAGCAGGTTGACCAGTGTCGACTTGCCCGCCCCGGACGGGCCGATCAGGCCGATCTTCTCGCCCGGGCGGATGTCCAGGTTCAGACCGTCGATGACCTTGCCGCCCCTGCCGTAGTGGAAGTCCACGTCATCGAAACGCACCGCGCCACGGTTGACCTTGAGCGCCGGGGCATTGGGCGTGTCGGTGACCGAGACCGGCTGGGCGATGGTCTGCAGGCCGTCCTGGACCATGCCGATGTTCTCGAAGATGCCGTTGACCACCCACATGATCCAGCCGGACATGTTGACGATGCGGATCACCAGGCCGGTGGCCAGGGCAATGGCGCCGACGCTGATCAGCGACTGGCTCCACAGCCACAGCGCCAGGCCCGTGGTGGCGACCACCAGCAGGCCGTTGAGGGTGGTGATGACCACGTCCATGCTGGTGATCACGCGTGAGGCCAGTTGGGTTTTCTCGGTCTGTTCGCTGATCGCCTCGCGGGCATACTGCTGTTCGTGGTCGGTGTGGGCGAACAGCTTGAGCGTGGCGATGTTGGTGTAGCCGTCGACGATGCGCCCCATCAGTTTCGAGCGCGCATCCGACGACACCACCGAGCGCTCCTTGACCCGTGGCACGAAGTAGTAGAGCGCGGCGATGTAGCCGACGATCCACACCAGCAGGGGGATCATCAGGCGCCAGTCGGCCTCGGCGAACAGCACCAGCGAGCTGATCGCGTAGATCAGCACGTGCCACAGCGCATCCACCGCCTGCACCGCCGAGTCGCGCAGCGAGTTGCCGGTCTGCATGATGCGCTGGGCGATGCGCCCGGCGAAGTCGCTCTGGAAGAAGTTCAGGCTCTGCTTGAGCACGTAGCTGTGGTTCTGCCAGCGGATCAGGCTGGTCATCCCCGGGTTGATGGTCTGGTGCACCAGCAGGTCGTGCAGGCCGAAGAACACCGGGCGCAACACCAGCACCACCACCAGCATCCAGATCAGCTCGCCCTTGTGCTCGCTGAAGAAGTTGATGTTGGGCGTCCCCTGGGCCAGGTCGATGATGCGGCTCAGGTAGCTGAACAGCGCAACCTCGATCAGCGAGGCGACCAGGCCGACCACCAGCAGGGCGAGAAAGCTCGGCCACACCTGGCGCAGGTAGTACAGGTAGAACGGCCAGACCGTGCTCGGCGGCGCCTCGCTGGGCGCCTCACGGAAGATATCGATCAGTTGCTCGAAACGACGGTACAGCATGGGCACTCCTGTTGATCCCGCTCGCGGGCGGCTTCACGTCCCTGTGAGACCCGCGATCAGTCGATACGTTTGGCCGACTTGATGTAGACCGGGTCGGTCGGTACATCGCGCATGCCTTTCTTGACGGTGGTGGGCGAGTTGACGATCTGGTCGACCACCTCCATGCCCTTGGTCACCTTGCCGAACACGGCGTAGCCGGCGTCGCGGCCCGGGTTGAGGAAGTCGTTGTCGGCCACGTTGATGAAGAACTGGCTGGTGGCCGAGTTCGGATTGGAGGTGCGCGCCATCGACAGGGTGCCGCGGGTGTTCATCAGGCCATTGCTGGCTTCGTTGCGGATCGGATCCTTGGTGTCTTTCTGCACCATCTGCTCGGTGAAGCCGCCGCCCTGGACCATGAAGCCCGGGATCACGCGGTGGAAGATGGTGTTGTTGTAGAAGCCGCTGTCGACGTACTGCAGGAAGTTCTTGGTGCTGATCGGTGCCTTCTCGGCGTTCAGTTCGATCTCCACCTGGCCGAAGCTGGTATCCAGCAGCACGTGAGGGGTCTTGTCGGAGGCCATCACGCTGGCGGCGAAGGCGAACGAGCAGGCGGTGATCAGGAGTTTCTTCAGCATGGGCTCAATGATCCTTGAGAGGTGGATGCCGCTGCGAGAAAGCGCAGCAGGGTCTGGTTGAAGACCTCGGGTTGGTCCAGGGGCGTAGCGTGCCGCGAATCCTCGATGACCGCCAGTGTCGCGTGGGGCATCAGGGCGACGTAGCGCTCTTTCTGCTGGATGGGGGTGTAATCGTGGTCGGCGGCGATCACCAGCGTCGGACACTGGATCTGCCCGATGCGTTCCTGCACGCCCCAGTCGACGATGGCATCGAAGCTCTTGAGATAGGCGCGCTTGTCGTTGCGTGCCCAGCGCTCGGCCATCTTGCGCCGCAATTCGCCCTGTTCGGGCTTGGGGAACAGGCGCGCGGCCAGGCCCTTGCCGACCGTCTCGACGCTGAGCAGGCGCGCCAGGCTCCAGCGCTTGGCCCACCAGATCCAGTGTTCGAGGTTGTGGCGCTTGACCTCGGGGGCGCTGTTGACGATGCACAGGCTGCGCAGCCAGTGCGGATGGTCGACGGCAAGCTGGAAGCCGACCATGCCACCCATCGACAGCCCCACGAAGTGCACCGGGCCTGTGCCAAGGTGCTCGAGCAGGGCCAGCAGGTCTTCGCTGAAGGTCTTGATCCGGTAGCCGTTGCGAGGCTTGGCCGACTGGCCGTGGCCGCGGATGTCCATCAGGATCACCCGGTAATGCCGGCTCAGCTCGGGAACCTGCAGCTCCCAGTCCTGGCTGCTCGAACCGAGCCCGTGCAGCAGCACCAGGGGCTCGCCCTGGCCGTGTTGTTCGTAGTGCAGGCGGCATCCGTCACGTTCGAAACAGGCCATGGGCGCGGTCCTCTCAGGCTTGCGGGGGGGCTGCGAAGGGCACGTCCAGTGGCGCGGTGTCGAAATTGCGCAGCAGCTCGATGAGGATCTGCGTGGCCGGACCCAAGGTCTTTTCCTTGCTCGAGTAAAGGTAGAACAGCGGGTGGCGACTGCCACCCTGATCGAGCGGCAGGGGCTTGAGCAGGCCTTCGCGCAGCTCGCGTTCGATCATGTGCCGGGGCAGCCAGGCAAAGCCCAGGCCGCTGCCGACGAAGGTCGCTGCGGTGCCCAGGCTGCCCACGGTCCAGCGCTGCTCGGCACCCAGCCAGCCGACATCGCGCGGCTGGCTGCGACCGGAGTCGCGGATCACCACCTGCAACTGGCTTTCCAGGTCCTGGAAGGTGATCTCGCGGCCCAGCCGGTGCAGGCTGTGCTCGGGGTGGGCGACGGCGACGAACTCCACCGCGCTCAGTTCGGCGCCCAGGTAGCCGGGAATGTTGAAGCTGCTGATGGCAAGGTCGGCGATACCTTCGTGCAGTACTTCCTCGACGCCGGACAGCACCTCTTCACGCAGGCGCACCCGGCAGCCACGGCTTTGCGGCATGAAGGCGCTGAGTGCGCGCACCAGGCGGGCGCTGGGGTAGGCGGCATCGACCACCAGGCGCACTTCGGCCTCCCAGCCCTGTTCCATGTGGTGGGCCAGGTCCTCGAGCTGGCTGGCCTGTTTGACCAGTTGCCGCGAGCGGCGCAGCAGCACGCTGCCAGCCTCGGTCAGCACTGCCTTGCGCCCGTCGATGCGCAGCAGCGGCACGCCCAGTTGCTCCTGCATGCGCGCCACGGTGTAGCTCACCGAGGACTGCGAGCGGTGCAGGGCCTCGGCGGCCTGGGCGAAACCGCCGTGATCGACCACTGCCTGCAGGGTCCGCCACTGATCCAGGGTCACGCGCGGCGCTTTCATCTTCGGCTCCTGTTGTCCTAAGCTGCGCTCACTACAAGGAGAGCGCGAAATGAAGAAATGGTTTGCAGCACTGCTGACGTCCCTGCCCCTGAGCGCCATGGCCTATCCGATCGATGTGCAGAAGGAGATCGAAGGGGTCAAGCTCGACTACACCGCCTACGACACCGCCTACGATATCGGCAGCATCAGCCTGAACAACTACGGGCAGGTCGCCGCCGCCTGCAAGGTGACGATGCGCAACGGCCCGGAAGCGCCGCGGGTGCGCCGGGTCAACGTGCCGGCCGGCAAAAACGTGGACGTTACCGCCAAGTTCAATCGGCAGATCATCAAGCTGCGCATCGATCTGAGCTGCAAACCCGAATAAAACAATTTATTCGATAGAATGATCCCACTTTTTACGCTTTTTTATCGATAGGTCAAGCCTTAATCTCACCTCCATCGAATCGCAACCCTTTTTGCCGATGGAGGCACCCCATGTCCCGCGTACTGATCATCGAAAGCAGCGCCCGCCAGCAGGATTCCGTTTCCCGTCAACTGACCCGGGACTTCATCCAGCAGTGGCAAGCGGCGCACCCGGCCGACGAGATCAAGGTCCGCGACCTGGCGGTCAATCCGGTGCCACATCTGGACGCCAACCTGCTGGGCGGCTGGATGAAGCCTGAAGCGCAGCGCAGCGCCGCCGAGATCGATGCGCTGGCCCGTTCCAACGAGCTGACCGATGAATTGCTGGCGGCAGATGTGCTGGTGATGGCCGCGCCTATGTACAACTTCGCCATCCCCAGCACCCTCAAGGCCTGGCTCGACCACGTGCTGCGCGCCGGCATCACCTTCAAGTACACCCCGACCGGCCCGCAGGGTTTGCTCAACGGCAAACGTGCGATCGTCCTGACTGCCCGTGGCGGCATCCACACCGGCGCCACCAGCGACCACCAGGAACCCTACTTGCGCCAGGTGATGGCCTTCATCGGCATCCACGAGGTGAACTTCATCCACGCCGAAGGCCTGAACATGAGCGGCGACTTCCACGAGAAGGGGCTGAACCAGGCCAAGGCCAAGCTGGCCGCAGTGGCCTGATGCCTGAAGGGCGAACGAATTCCCAACCCTGACACCTGTTGCTCCTTTGGGTGTATGTGCCCGGTCATGCGAATGACCGGGCTTTTTTTTGCGCGCCAGGCTCAGTGCAGGTCCACTGCTTCCCTGCGCTGCTGCGCCATCTCGATGAAGGCGCTCATCGCCGAGGTCGGCAGCGCATCCTGGCGGCGGATGAACACCGTCGATACGCGAGAGAACGCCACGGGCAGCTCATGGCAGCGAATCGCATGACGCACGCTGCAGCCCTGCGCGACCGACCTTGGCAACAGGGTTACGCCCATTCCGGCCGACACACAGGAAAGGATGCCATCCAGGGTGCCCATCTCCATGATCTGGTTGGGGGCCAGGCCCACCTGGTAGAACCAGTTCTCCAGCGTCGAGCGGTAGAAGCAGCCGCTGCGGAACACCAGCACCGTCTGCGAAGGCATGCGCGCCATCAAGGTGTCGAGCGAATCGAACTGGCCGCTGCTGACCAGCACCAGTTCCTCGCAGAACACCTCTTGCTGGGCAAGCGCCGGATTCTGGTGAAACCCGCCGACGAACGCGCCGTCGATCCGGTGGGATTCGATGGCCTTGATCAGCTCGGCCGTGGTGCCGGTGAGCAGCGACAGTTGCACGTCGGGATGCTGCTCGCGATAGCGCGTGAGGATCTGCGGCAGGCGAATGGCTGCGGTGGTCTCCATCGAACCCAGGCGCAGCGGGCCGCTGGGGACGCCGGTATCGAGCAGGGCGTTGCGGCTTTCTTCGGTCAGTTGCAGGATGCGCCGGGCGTAACCGAGAAACGTCTCGCCGGCGGCCGTGAGCATCACGCCGGACTTCCTGCGGATGAACAGCTCGCGGTTGAGCTCGACCTCGAGCTCCTTGATCCGCATGGTCACGTTGGACTGCACCGTATTGATCCTGACCGCCGCAGCGGTGAAGCTGCCCAGCTCGGCCACTGCGCAGAAGATCTTCAACTGACGCATTTCCATGAGTCTTGCCCATCACTGATTATGATCGATGGCGTGTTTATGCATCATTTCATGAGCGGATTTCCAGTGGTACGGGCAGCGTCTGCTGTCCGAATGACGCTTCACCATTGGTGATGGATTCCATCGTTTATCATCATTTGTGTGGATGTGTTCGAGTGCTTAAGGTCGCAGCTGGGGCTCGATCAGCCCGCCCTGCACACTCCATGATGAGCAATCTCCATGAGCACAGATATCCAGGCCTTGCTGAACATCCGCTTCCCCATCATCCAGGCGCCCATGGCGGTGGTCTCCACGCCGCAGCTGGCGGCAGCGGTCTCGAACGCCGGGGCCATGGGGTCGCTGGCGATCGGGCCGTGTTCGGTCGCACAGGCGCGCCAACGCATCCGCGATACCTTCGCGCTGACCCGGGCGCCGTTCAACGTCAACGTGTTCTGCCATCGCCCGGCGGTGCGCGAGGACGCGCGCGAAGACGCCTGGCTGCAAACCCTCGAATCGCGGTTTGCCGAGTTCCAGGCGCAGCCGCCGCAGGGCTTGCAGGAAATCTATCGCTCGTTCGTCGAAGACACCGAGATGCTGCAGATGCTGCTGGAAGAAAAGCCGGCGGTGGTGAGTTTCCATTTCGGTCTGCCGCCGCAGTCGTACATCGAGGCGCTCAAGGCGGCCGGCATCGTGCTGCTGGCCTGCGTCACCAGCGTGGACGAGGCGCTGCAGGTGCAGGAAGCCGGCGTCGATGCGCTGATCGCCCAAGGTTACGAGGCGGGCGGCCATCGCGGGATCTTCGACCCCGAGCATGATGACGAACTGACCACCCTGGCACTGGTGCGCCTGCTCGCCGGGCGGGTTCGACTGCCGATCATCGCGACCGGTGGGATCATGGACGGCGCCGACATTGCCGAGGCCTTCGCGCACGGCGCCAATGCGGCGCAGTTGGGTACGGCGTTCCTGCTCTGCCCGGAGTCGGCGACCAACCCTGCCTATCGCGAGGCACTGGCCGGGCCGCGGGCGCAGCAGACGCAGATCACCAGCGCAATCTCCGGACGGCCTGCGCGGGGTATGGTCAACCGGGCGTTCGAGATCACCAGTGCTGCCGGTGTGCCGCAATACCCCCGCACCTACGATGCCAACAAGCAGCTCAATGCCGTGGCGACTGCCCAGGGCAGCAGCGACTTCGCCGCACAATGGGCCGGCACCGGCGCCCACCGGGCGCGCTCCATGCCGGCCGCGCAATTGGTCGAGGTGCTGATGGCCGAGTTCGAAGCACAGCGCTGGCAGGCAGGGCCTGGCGCAATGACTTGAATGTGGGAGCAACTGTCTTGCTCAAAATCTAGAGGCCAGCCCAATTCCTGTGGGAGCGGGCTTGTCCCGCGAACACCGGCACAGCCGGTGCCATCCACCGCCGAATCTTCATCATCCTCCCGGTTGCCCAGAGCCCCCCGTACCCGCTAAGGTCGCCGCCTTGATCCACGAGAGGCAACCATGGGCTACCTGATTATCGTCGCGCTGATCCAGGCGTTTTCCTTCAGCCTGATCGGCGAGTACCTGGCCGGCCACGTCGACAGCTATTTTGCCGTGCTGGCGCGGGTGCTGCTGGCGGGGCTGGTGTTCCTGCCGCTGACCCGCTGGCGCCAGGTCGAGCCGCGCTTCATGCGCTCGATGCTGCTGATCGGCGCGCTGCAGTACGGCATCACCTATGTCTGCCTGTACCTGAGCTTTCGCGTGCTCACCGTGCCTGAGGTATTGCTGTTCACCATCCTCACGCCCTTGCACGTCACCCTGATCGAAGATGCGTTGAACCGCCGTTTCAACCCGTGGGCGCTGTTCGCCGCCCTGGTGGCGGTGGCCGGTGCCGCGGTAATCCGCTTCGACAGCATCAGCGGCGAATTCTTCATGGGCTTCCTGCTGCTGCAACTGGCCAACTTCACCTACGCCGCCGGACAGGTGCTGTACCGCCACCTGATCGCCCGCCACCCCAGCGACCTGCCGCACTACAAGCGCTTCGGCTACTTCTACCTCGGTGCGCTGATCGTCGTGCTGCCGGCCTTCCTGCTGTTCGGCAACGCCCAGCACCTGCCGAGCACCGACGTGCAATGGCTGGTGCTGCTGTTCCTCGGCCTGTGCCCGACCGCGCTGGGGCTGTACTGGTGGAACAAGGGCGCGTGCCTGGTTTCCGGCGGCACCCTGGCGGTGATGAACAACTTGCACGTGCCGGTCGGGCTGCTGCTCAACCTGCTGATCTGGAACCAGCACGAACCGCTGGGGCGGCTGTTCATCGGTGGGGCAGTGATCCTCGCCTCGGTGTGGCTGAGCCGCCTGGGCGAGCGCCGCAGCCCGGCACTGGCCGGCAAGGCCTGAGGCGCGCATGCATACCATCCTGGTCATCGTCGCGCCGATCTTCGCGCTGATCCTGGTCGGCTACCTGTGCCGCAAGACCGGCAAGCTCGGCGAGCAGGCCGCCGCCGAGATCAACCGCATGGTGGTCTGGCTGTGCCTGCCGGCGCTGCTGTTCAAGGTGACCGCCACCGCGACCTGGAGCGAAATCTGGCATCCCGGGTTCATCGTCGCCTTCGGCGCCGGGGCACTGGCGATGTTCTTCGTCACCCTGGGTTGGCGCCTGTTCAGCGGCCATGGGCTGGTCGCCGCGAGCATCGATGGCCTGAGCGCAGGCTACGCCAACACCGGTTACATCGGCATCCCGCTGTGCCTGTTGCTGTTCGGCCAGCCGGGGCTGCAACCGGCGTTGATCTCTTCGCTGATCGTGGTCTGCCTGGTATTCGCGATTTCCCTGACGCTGATCGAGATCGGCCTGCAGGAAGAGCGCCAGATCGGCCGTGCCGTGCTGCTGGTGGGCAAGGCGCTGGCGAAGAACCCGCTGGTGATTGCGCCGCTGGCAGGCGCGGCCTGGGCCATGTCCGGCCTGGGCCTGGCCGAGCCGGTGATGCACTTTCTCGACATGCTCGCGCTGGCGACCACGCCCTGTGCACTGGTGTCGCTGGGTGCATTCCTGGCCGAGAAACGTACCGGCAGCCAGGCCAGCCCGTGGCCGCTGGTGGGGCTCAAGCTGGTCGGGCAACCGGCACTGACCTGGGTGCTGGCGTTCAAGGTATTCAGCCTGCCGACCATGTGGGCGTCCTCGGCGGTGCTGCTGGCGGCGCTGCCGACCGGCACCGGGCCGTTCATGCTGGCAGAGTACTACAAGCGCGAGGCAGGCCTGATATCGCGCACCATCCTGCTGTCGACCGTGGTGTCGCTGGTAACCCTGACCGGTCTCATGTACCTGCTCGGCGTGGCCGGCTGACAGGCACGCAAAAGGCGCCCATCGAGGGCGCCTCTGGTGTATTGCCGGTGTTGCTTCAGCGCGCGTAGGCGCTGGCCATCTGGCCGACCAGGGTGGCCCATGGCATGTCCAAGGCACCGTACACCGGGCCGGCTTCGGCACGGCCGTTGTCCTTGAGGATCTCCACCATCAGGCTGGCGTAGTCCGACAGCACCACGCCGGCCTGCAGCATGCGCAGCAGCCCGACTTCGCGCTTGGTCTGGCTGAAGGTGCCGGAGGCGTCCACCGCCACGTAGGCGTCCAGGCCGCGTGAAACGGCGGTCATGGCCGGGAAGGCCGCGCACACTTCCAACGAGATGCCGGCGAAGATCAGCTTGCTGCGCCCGGTGGCTTCGATGGCAGCCGCCACGCGTTCGTCGTCATAGGCGTTGACCGAGGAACGGTCGATGATCTGTACGCCCGGCAAGGCCGCAGTCAGCTCGGGGAAGGCCGGGCCCCACATGCTGTCGGCGGCGGTGGTGGTCACCACGATCGGCAGGCCCAGGGCCTTGGCCGCCTTGGCCAGGGCAACGACATTGTGCTTCAGTTCGCCGGTCGAGTAATCACGAACACCAGACATCAGGCCCACCTGATGGTCTACCAGTACCAGGGCGGCGTTGTCGGCGGTCAGTGGTTCATAGGTGCGAGTGGTCATGGCTGCATTCCTTCGATTGGGTAAGGTCGGGCTTGCGTGTCGGGATGACGGGTTAAACGTTACGGGCGGATGCGGATGGGCAGAAGTCCCTCATCTGGCGACGTAGCGTCCAAGCAGCCGGACGATGATCGTGGACCGTCCGGCGCTGTTGCAGGCTCAGGCCGGAACCCGGCCGAACTCCCCGCGGGCATGGCTTTCCAGGGTGCTGCGCACTTCGGCTTCGGTACTCATCACCAGCGGCCCGTACTTGACGAAGGCCTCGCTGATCGGCCTGGCGGCGATCAGCACGAAGTGCGCCGCGTGTTCGGCGTGCACGACGATGCCTGCGCTGGCGCCAGCGCCCAGGGTGATGGCCTGGCCCGGGGCCAGGGCCTGGTGTTCACCGGCGCAGGCGATCTGCAGGTTGCCATCGACCGCATAGACCCAGGCTTGATGGCCGGTGGGCAGCAGGTGTTCGAAGCGACCGCCCGGCTGCAGGTGGCCGTCGAGCAGGGTGATCGGCTCCGGTGTGCCCTGGGCACCGCTGACCGTGCCGCTGTGGCCGAGCACGACCCGCACCCGGTGCTTGTCGCCCGCCAGCATCGGCACCGTGTTGCGCGGTACGTGCAGGGTGCGCGCAGGTTCGTGCTTGAGCCGTGCCGGCAGGTTGACGAACAGTTGCAGGGCATGCACCCGGGCGCCTTCGGCTGGCCGCTCCTCGTGTACCGCGCCGTTGGCGGCCGCCAACCAGTAAGTGTCGCCGGCGCGCAGGGCAACGGTGTTGCCGAGGCTGTCGCGGTTGATGAAGTCGCCCTGGGCGTCCTCGAACATCACCGTGACCGCCGACATGCCGGCGTGCAGGTGCGGGGCGAAGGTCGGCGCGGTCATCACGAAATGATCGACCATCAGCAGCGGGTCCATGCGGGTGCCGAACATCTCCTCGGAGAAGTGTCGGGCGCTGAAGCCGCTGCCGATCTCATGCGGCTGGCCGTCGACGACCTCGCTGAAGCGTGGTGTGTGCAAGGGTTTTATCGGGTGGTTCATGGCGGGTTCCTCTCGATTGATCCGACAGGTTCAATCTAGGGAGCCCGCCCGGGGCTGAGAAGCCGCTGGCGCCGGGACTCTACGTCCAAGGCGCTGGACGATCTACATCAGCACCGCCTTGGGAAACTCCGTGGCCAGGTGATCGAGGAAGGCCCGCACCGAGGGCAGCAGGCCCTGGCGGCTGGGGATCAGCGCAGTGATGCTGGCATCCCCGGCGATCCACTCCGGCAGGATCCGCTGCAGCGCACCAGAGCGTACGGCGCTGCGGCACACGTAGCCGGGCAGGGCGACGATGCCCAGGCCGCGGATCGCCGCCTGCTGCAGGCCGAGCATGTCGTCCGACTGCAGGCGCGGAGCCAGGGGCACGATCACTTCGTCGCGGTCCTGTTCGGCATGGCGCAGGCGCCAGATCGGCGCCACGCCGGCGCGCAGCATGAACAGCGCCGGATGCTGTTGCAGTTCGGCAGGCGTGCGCGGTGCACCGTGGCGGGCCAAGTACTCGGTGCCCGCGAACAGGAACCATGGCGCCGGCGCCAGGGTGCGCTGGATCAGGTCCGAGTCGGGCAGGGGGCCGGAGTGGGCGCGGATCGCCACGTCATAGCGTTCGCCGACGATGTCCACCGCCCGATCCGCCGAATGCGCCACCACATCCACCTTGGGGTAGGCGATGAGGAAGTCGGCGATGATGTCGGACAGCGCGCATTGCATCGTTGCCGTGCCGGCAGTGCAGCGCACCACGCCGCAGGGTTCGCTGAGGCGGGCGCGAATCACTGCCTCGGCCAGCTCCGCTTCCTTGAGCATGGACTGCGCATGGCGGTAGAAGTCCTTGCCGGCCTCGGTCATGCCGAAGCGCCGCGAAGTGCGGTTGAGCAGGCGCACGCCCAGGTCGTTCTCCAGGTGCTGGATGCGATGGCTGAGGGTGGACTTGGGAATCTGCAAGGTCCGACCTGCCGCAGTGAAACCGCCCTGGTCGACCACGTGAACGAAGAAGTAGAAGTCGTTTAGGTCCAGCACGCGACACCCATTGTTCGTTGTTGTAGGTGAGGTCCGATTGTGCAGAGCGCGGCGCAAGGCGTCCAGAGAGCATCTGGCGCCGCGGCCCTGGCACGCATCACAGGCGCGGGGCGATGGCCTCGGCGAGCATGATGGTGGTGAGGTTGGTGGCCACAGACGGGATGTCCGGCATGATCGACGCATCGATCACATGCAGGCCCTGCAGGCCATGCACCGCGCCGCGTTCGTCAACCACGGCATGAGGGTCGTCGGCGCGGCCCATGGGCGCGGTCGAGGTCGGGTGCGCGTAGCCATCGACCTGCTCGATCACCGTGCGGCGCAGTTGTTCCTCGTCCTCCAGGCCGATCGCTTCGCCCGGCGCGATCTCGAAGGCCACGCTGGCGCTGAACGGCGCGGTGCGGCCCAGGCGGCGCGAAAGCTTCACCGCCTCCATCAGCCGGCGCAGGTCGCTGGGGTCGTGGAAGAAATTGTAATGGATGATCGGCGCGACCCGTGGATCGCGGCTGGCCAGGCGCACGCTGCCGAGCGAATTGGGCAGGGTGACGGCGCAGGCGAGCACGATGGCGCCGCCGGTCGGGCTCAGCGCCGGGTCGAACAGGTGAGTGGCGGAGACGTGCAGGTCCAGCTCGTCGTCGGCTGCTTCGCTGGAGCGGGTCCAGATGATCGCCCCGGCGGCTGGGGTCATGGCCCGCGCCTCGGGTGTCAGGGCGTAGACGTTGTAGTAGAACGGGTGCTCCTTGAGGCGCTCGCCCACCGGTGCATCGACCAGCAGCGGAATGCCCAGTGCCTGCAGGTGCTCGGCCGGGCCTACGCCCGAGCGCATCAGGATCGCCGGGCTGTTGAAGGCCCCGGCGCTGAGAATCACCAGGCTGGCCTGCACGCTGCTGCCGTCGAGCAGCACCACGCCGGTGGCGCGTCCGCTTTCGATCAGCACCCGGTCCACCTCGCTTTCACCACGGATGGTCAGGTTGGGACGGGCGCGCACCTCGTCGGTCAGGTAGGCCATGGCGGTGTTGATGCGCTTGCCGTCCACCACATTGAGCGGGTAGGGCGACACACCATGCTGTTGCGCGCCGTTGAAGTCGCTGACCCGTGGCAGACCAAGGGCATTGGCGGCCTGGACGAAGGCGCGCATCGACGGGGTGTTTTCCTCCATGGTGCGCTGGCGCACCGGGAACGGCCCGCTGCGACCATGCCAGGCGTCGTCGCCGCTGGGGGTGTTCTCCAGCGCCTTGAACACCGGCAGCACCTCATCGAACGACCAGCCCTCGAGACCCCGGGCCGTCCAGCGGGCGAAGTCGGCGGCGCGGGCACGCATGGCCACCGCCGCGTTGACCGCCGAACAACCGCCCAGCACCTTGCCGCGCAGGGCATTGACGTCATGGCCCAGGCCGTCGCGGTCCTGGGTGCGGTAGCCCCAGTCATGGCGCGGATCGCCACCGACCCGGTCGGCGTTGGCCAGCACGTCGGGGAACTGATCGGCGTGATAGGCGGGGCCTGCCTCCAGCAGCAGCACCCGACGCGCCGGGTCGGCGCTGAGACGGTTGGCCAGTACCGCGCCGGCAGAGCCGCCGCCGACGATGATCACGTCGAAGTGCGAGGGTTGAACGGTCATGATGGTGCTCCTCTGATTATGGGTCTTGTGCGTTCAAGGGGAATCAGGCGGCGCCGTGCAGCGCCTGGTGCAGAAACGCTCCGGCGCGGTCCAGCGCCTGGCGGCTGCTGGCCAGGTGCGCGACATCGAGCTGGAACACGTGATGCAGCCCTTCCCACAGTTCAAGGCGGGCATCGACACCCGCCTGCTGCGCGCGCTCGGCGAACTGGCGGGCGTCATCGAGCAGGCGCTCGTCGCTGCCGACCTGCAGCAGCAGCGGCGGCAGGCCGTTCAGATCGGCGAATAGGGGCGAGGCGAGCGGATCGCGCGGATCGACATCGCCCAGGTACTGGCGGGCGCATTGCTGCAGGTAGGCATGGCCGATCAGCGGATCGACGATGTCGGCAGCGGTCATCGACGGGCCACTGAACGACAGGTCGGCCCAGGGCGAGAAGGCAACCCCGGCCACCGGTTGCGGCTGCTGCGCCTTGGCCGCCAGACGTGCCAGCAGGGCCAGGGTCAGGCCACCACCGGCCGAATCACCGACCACCGCGATGCGCGAATGACCCTGATCGAGCAGCCAGTGCCAGGCTGCCAGCACCGCATCGGCGGCCTGCTGCATCTGGGCCTCGGGTGCCAGCGGGTAGTCGATGACCAGCACTGGCGCCTGGGTGCGGCTGGCCAACTGGCTGGCGAAGTGCCGATAGCCCCGGGCCGACCCCTGCACATAGCCGCCGCCGTGGATGTAGAGGATGACCTGCCCCGGCGTGGTATCGACAGGGCGTGCCCACCAGCCGGCGACGGTGTCCGCTTGCAGCGCCTCGAAGTGCACGCCTTCGGCCAGTGGGGTGGCGCCGATGAAACGGTCGTAGGTTTCGCGCTGGGGGCCAGTGGCCGTGGCCCAGAAGTGTGCGAAGCGCTCGCGCAGGGATTGCTCGCGATGGCGTTCTTCGGGAGTCAGTGGGAAGCGTTCAAAGGCGACCTGTTTACGGGGTTGCATGATCGAGCTCCTGTTGGCGTCCGGGGTGGGGCCAATCTAGGAGGTCGGGGGAGTGGGGAGAAGACGGGGGAAGCTGGATCCAGTGTTCAATGGGTTGGACGATGGGGTGGCGCTACCGCTTGAGACGCCTGTGCATATCGCAAAGGCGTCGTTGTCAGCGGCGATTACTTGTCTTTTATAACCAACGGCACGTCGGGCGTGCCTGCGTAGAAGACGATCAACTCCACCGGCTCATCCTGCGCTTCACCGCGATGCGGTGCATCGACCGTCTCGGGCAACACATCGCCAGGACCAATCATCATGGACTTCATGTCGCTCTTGCGCACCACCTTCAGATGGCCCGACACCACATAAGCTGCGTTGATCACGGGATGAGAGTGCCAAGGCAGTATGCTGTGCGCAGGGATCTTGTAGCGCAATATCGTGACTTCAGGCTGAGTCGTCGGATACTGTTTGTACTGAGTGCCATCCCAGGAGTGGGTGGTCTTCAACAGCGGTGTAACTTCGATTCCCGGCTCAGCAGCTGAAGCGCCGACGCTGTACAGGTGGATACCCAGAAAAGGCACTATCAATAGGGCGTTGAAACACATCCGCTTGACGTTACGGCGCACCATGACGCTTCTCCAAATGAGGCTTGTTGGCGAGCTTTCGGATCTTTATTGTAATGGGCTTTCATGAACCCGGTGTGCTTTAAGTAAATTGGTATTTTGAGTTTGACTTTTAAATGCTTTCGAAATACTTGATTTACTTTTTCGCGCGCCAAGGTCTTGAAGATTATTGCAATAAAGCGTTGTTTTGAGGCCGGCAAACTCTACGATAATTTAAAAAATCGCGGATGAAGATTTTTTAATCGTATTCGTGTTTGTTCATGGAATAGATTGTCATGGGCAAGTGTTATCGCGCGAGGCTGAATGTTTCGTTCAGACACGTCGTTGCCGCAGTAACCTTACCCACCTATGTAAGGTTGGGCGCTGCGTGAACGGCATCCATCAGATGCCGGCCTATTCCGCTCTTTGAGTGAGCAGGGTCAACGAAAACACTTCTGACCACGTCAGCGTCGAGGTCGGCAGTGCCGACAATTTTTTCGCCCGGGGCGAACGTGACACTCCATGCTGAGGCCCTGATCCGGAAGCGTCACAGCTTGGCCCATCGCAATGTGCCTATCCGGACGCCTAGGGCCTCATTGTCGTTGGACGACGCGCTATTGCGCCTTGCCCGCTCGCAGATGCGTCGCATCGATCTTGCACACCGAATCGCGCAGGTTGCCGATCAGCGACTGCCGCTGCAACGGCTTCCACTGCGCAATATCGTCCTTGCGCGCCACTTCCTGTCCCTGGGCAAAGGGCTGGGAGAAATACACCCGGCCGAACTGCGCCGTCTGGTCCTGCTCGCAATTGATCACCCGGACCACCCGCGAACTACGGATCTCTGAAGGCTTATCGCCGGTGGCGGTGGGTCCGAGGTAATTGTTGATCAGGTAGAACTGACGCAACTGCGGATTGCCCTGATACAGCGCGACGGAACGGGCGTCGAAGTAGGTTGCCAGTTCGGCGTCCTCCAGCAGTTTGAACATGCCGGGAGGTGGGGTGACTGGCGCTTCGGCCACAGCCTTGTGCGGCGCCGTGCCGTGGGCGCAGCCGCCCAGCAGCAATACCGCGGCCAGGTACGACAGGCGTTTCATCGTGTGGCCCCTTGCGCAATGTCCGGACGCTCCTGCTGCAACAGGCGCTCATCGACGCTGCCCTGCAACGAGCAGAGCAGGCGGGTCTTGCCGTCCTCGACGCTGAGCATCAGGAGCTTTTCCGCAGAACCCGCTGCCGGAGCAATGCCCGAGGCCGCTGCAGGGTTGTCCTGCCAGGCGGAACTGGCATCCGCTTTGATCTTCGGCCTGGAAATGAAGTACTCGCCGGCCTCCTGCCATTGCGCATTCGGCAACTTGGCCATGACCTGCTCGCGGCTGGCATCGATTTCGAAGCCCCAGAAGTAGTAAGTGCCTTGCTCGCCGAGGTCCATGACCCGGTCGTAGTAGCTGGTCAGGCGCAGGCCCTGATCGTCGACAGCGGGGCTGAAGTGCTGGAACGCGGTGTCGAAATCGCGGCGGTCCGACACCGGTAGCCAGGCCAGGCCGCGCTGGTCGGTGGCCAGCTTGACGGTCTTGCCCAGGTCGGCGCGTTGGGCGTAGAGCTGCTTGAAGAATGACGGCTCACACGAAGCCAGGCTTTCGCTGAGGCCGCCGGCCAGTGCATTGCCGGAGCACAGGCCGATGAAAAGGGGGAGTAGTGCTTTGCTGCAGGGGAGGGATAAAAGGCGACGCATGTCCATTGCTGGAAGATTCCTGGTGGGGGAAAGACGCGATCTTAATGGCGTCAGGACGGTGGTACAAATTGAAAGAGATGAAAAAGTGTTCAAGGCAGGTTGCGTGCAACTCAAGCTCAGGGCCAGAGCAGTGTTGCTGTTATGAGATAAAGCCAATGGATTGAATTTTAATTGACTTTGGAGGGTGCTATCCTCGCCCCGGAAATGTAATAGCGCTTATGGCTTACGCCATGATGATCGTTCCCGGGGAAATCATGACTCAACACCAAGGCTTCGAAATACTGTTGTTCTCTTACGGTACGTTGCAGGACGATGCCGTTCAGTTGAAGAATTTTGGTCGAACATTGGTCGGTCGCGACGATCAGATGACTGGCTATCGGCTTTCCTATGTTGAAATTACCGACCCCGAAGTGCTGGCCACGAGTGGCAAGACACATCACCCTATTGTCAGCCCCAGTGAAAACCCTGATGACACTGTTCCAGGTATGGTTTTCCAGATCACGTCGCAGGAACTGGCCGCGGCTGATGCCTATGAGGTTTCCGATTACAAGCGTGTCGCGGTGGGACTCGTTTCTGGGTTGACTGCATGGGTTTACGTCAAAGCTTGAGGTGACAGGGGCAGAATCTTCAGGGATTCGAAGAGCCAGTATTTGGCGGTCAGCCCCGTGTGTCAGGTGACGCGGGTCAGGTTCTACCGGAGACGAAGTGATGTCGTTGGATAAGGACTGGCAGCCGAGCTTTGGGGAAATCGTCACGTGGTTCGCCATGGACAGGCATGGACGCATAGCGGTGATGGTCAACAATTGTTTCGGCCCTTTGCCGTCGGCGTTGCTGGCCATTCCCGAGCTCGAGGCGAAGCTCGATCGGCTAAACGAGTTCATGTGGGAAGAGTCGAGTGAAGTTGAAGACTACCCAGATAACAAGAACGGCCAGACGCTGTTGGATATCTATAACTTCCGCAGGCACGTCAGTACCCCCTCGCGCGCGGAAATGGAGTCGGTCGTTGCAGAAAGATCAAGGTTCGATCAAGCGCTTACCGAGTATTCAGTGCCATCCATAAAAGGGTTTTATATTTATCATGCGTTGGAAGAGTATGCTTCCAGCGAAGATTGTCCGGTCGGCTATGAGGGCAGGCCGGTAATTGGGGATTACTTTCGGTATTTGATGCCAACCGTACACGCGGGTATCGAGGACTTCCCCGAACAATTGAGGCCGTTCATCGCTGTTTCAGACACGTTGGACTTCACCGTTGATCGCGCCATTTCAGGCGATTCGATCAACCAGGCGTTCAAGCGGGTTGTTGATCAGCAAGGGTGAAGGAACAGCCGCTTGAATTAAAGGCATCATTCGGTTTGCTTGCAGGAGGGGCTTTATACGGTCGCAGTGATCCACATCGTCCCTTTTCAAACGCATGCTCGATCGTTCAAAAATCAGAAAATGCGCCTTTCGTGTAGTCCATTTTCCAAAGATACTCCTACCGCCTTTTTTCCGTTGCGGCTGATTGGGCAGCGCTCTAGTCTCGGCGCGTCGTTGTACATCAACGACACAGCTTTGACAGGCTGTGATGGTACATGGCTTGCAGCTTCCTTTTATGGCGGCTGTACGTGCGGGCACGCTTGCGTGCGCCGGAACTTGCTATGTCCGCCGGTCTGTCAACCCACGTACAGCTGCCACCCTTCTGTTTGACAGCAGGCAGGTGACCGCCTTTCTCAAAGGACGTAGTCATGCTGAAAGTTGTTCCCGATCCACCCCACAATAATCACTCCCTCGAAGACACCATCATCCAGGCCACCGAGTACGCACTCTGCGCGCAAACCGTGGCTCATCAAGCGTTTCTCCTCCAACCCAAGTCCCCCGTCTCGCTCCTGGTAATGGCTGCCATCCATGAAATGGAAGCGCTGAGGATTTTGCTGGAGTCGGCTTTGATACAGATTCAGATGCCGGCAGAGTCGCAGACGGCTCACTGAGTTGAATGGGATGTGGCGGGGCTGGCCTCTTCGCGGGCAAGCCCGCTCCTACTAAGCCCAGCGCGGGCTGCAGGGGTGGTGATGTGACCTGTTGTAGGAGCGGGCTTGCCCGCGAACACCGGCGAAGCCGGTGCCACCCACCGCGTTGTGTTCTTCGCGGGCAAGTCCACAACAAGTTCTTCAGCGAGCATCAGGTTTTCAGGGAGATTGAGGGATGGATACAAGCGACACCACACCGAACACCACCGTCGGTAAAACACGGTTCTACCAAGGCAAGGGCCTGACCCAGCCGCTGTTCTGCATAGAGCCCGGCATCCCGTGCGAGCGTGCGCGTGAGCAGGCTTCGGAGTTGATGGGGTATGTGCGCGACATGACCTTGAGCGGGGTGATGGATGAGAACCCGCAACTGGTCTGGGCTTCGTATTACCTGAGTGCACTGGCCAAGGCATTGATGGACGATGCGGAGCTGGGGATGCGCCGGTAAAGACGGTTGTACCGGACCTCGAGTTGAGTGGGTTGTGGGAGTGGCGGTTCGGCGTCGCGACTTGCCCGCGAGAAAGGCACCGCGGTGGATGGCACCGGCTATGCCGGTGATCGCGGGGCAAGCCCGCTCCTACAGAGGCCGGAACAGGATGCGGGGGAATTTGCCAGGGCCTGTGAGCGGCGTGCGTGGGCTAATTGCCAAGAGCGAATCTCGCTGAGGTATTGCGAATATCTGCTTCGGCAGCAGAAATAGTGACGGATGCTCCTTTCTTTACGTCCCCCGCGCCAATTTGTTTCGATCAGGCGCCGTTCTCAACAGAGACAGTAGTGGTCAGAAACTGGTCGTTTACCAAAACGACAATGGCGTGGTGCTTTGAGGCTTTGCCTTCCACAGTAAGCGGGAATTTGAGGTCCGAGGATGACGCCCCCGCGTCCACGGTTTTCTGGTTGGCATCTTTAACTGAAGTAATCGTGATGGTCATCGGTTATCTCCTGAAAAATTGACTGCTCTATGAACTTATTGATAGAGCCTTTGGATAACAACTGGCAAAAATGTCAGTTGACCTGGGCAGATAAGAAAGTTTCCGCGTAGGGAAGCGCGAACGCCTACTTGTCGCCAAACAGCTATGCGTCCAAGCACGAGACGCACCCCAGGTGCCCACATGGAACTACGAAGTGGTGCATGTGCATGGCGATGCGTGTGATGCCGAAAGAAAACCTCCTGCGCCGCACCCTGTACCCGCTGACTCGCCACCAGGAGTCCAGGGAGATCACGCCCTGGAAGATGGGCGATGCTCCGCGTGAACAGGAAGAAGGGAGCCGAGCCACAGGGGTCTGGTCCGCCCATGGAGATTTACATTCAGAGCGTATGATAATAAGGTTCTAATCATACGGAGTGTATGTAATCTTGCCCTGGCCATGATCGCGCAAGGGCCTTTGGATAAGGAGATTCGAGAATGTTCGGCACCTACCGCGAGTTGTTTCAAGCCAGGGCTGTCAAGGGTTTTGCCCTGGCTGGCCTGTTGGCCCGGCTACCGTTGCCGATGACCGGGATCGGGATCATTACCATGCTGTCGCAGATCACCGGCAGTTATGGCTTGGCCGGTGCGGTGGCAGCCATTTTTGTGCTGACCTACGCGCTGATGTCGCCGCAGATTTCGCGCCTGGTCGACCGCCATGGCCAGCGTCGAGTATTACCAGCCGCCGCTGGGCTTAGCGTGCTGGGAACCCTCATGCTGCTGGCTTGCGGCTATTGGCAACTGGCGGAGTGGACGCTGTTCGTCGGCGCAGCACTTGCCGGCTGTATGCCCAGCATGTCGGCGATGGTGCGCGCACGCTGGACCGCGATCTACCGCGGCAAGGCGCAACTGCAGAGCGCTTATGCGCTGGAAACCGTTCTCGATGAAGTCACCTTCATTGCCGGTCCGCCGATTTCGGTGGGCCTGAGCGTGGCGGTACTGCCACAGGCAGGGCCGCTGGCTGCCGCCGTGCTCCTGGCCATCGGCGTGTTCGCCTTGGTGGTGCAGGTCGGCACCGAGCCGCCGGTGGAGGTCGAAGCCGTCACGGGGCAAGGCAGCAATTCGGTGATCCGGCTGCCCGACGTTCAACTACTCACCTTGCTGATGGTCGCCATGGGCGTGATCGTTGGTACCGTCGACATCGTCAGTGTGGCATTCGCCGAGCAGCAGGGCATGCCGGTCGCGGCAAGTGTGGTGCTGTCCTGCTATGCCATCGGTTCCTGTGTCGCCGGGCTGATGTTCGGTGCGCTCAAACTCGATACCCCGCAACACAAGCTGCTCCTGCTGGGCGGGCTGGCGACCGCGACGACGACCTTGCCGCTGCTGCTGGCGGGAAACATTGTCGGGTTGGCCGGCGCCGTACTGGTCGCAGGCTTGTCCTTTGCCCCGACAATGATCGTGGCCATGTCGCTGGTAGAGCGCATCGTGCCCGAAAGTAAGCTGACCGAAGGCATGACCTGGTTGCTCGCCGGCCTCAACATCGGCGTGGCCGGCGGTGCAGCGACATCGGGGCTGGTGGTTGATGCATGGGGCGCCAAGGCCGGATTCAACGTGGCCTTGGCCGCTGGGGCCGCAGTGTTGCTGGTCGCGCTCTGGGGCTACCAGCGCCTGCGCGCCCGGGCCCAGCAGGCGTCGTATTCGCTTTGATCGGCTTCGGACTGGCGACGGGCCATGTGGACTGGGGTTTGCCTGGCGCACGACGAGGCGGCAGGCTTGTCAGTGCGCCTCGCGCCCAAGACAATGAGCGCAAGGCATGAACACGCTTTGCCCATCCCATGCCGTTGAAGACAAGGAATAGCTTGATGGTCCGTCGCACCCGCGCCGAAATGCAAAAAACCCGGGCTCTGTTACTGGTCACTGCCCGCCAGATGTTCAGCGAGTCAGGGTATGCGCACACTTCGATGGACGATTTGACCGCCCGGGCGGGCTTGACCCGGGGGGCGCTGTACCACCACTTTGGCGACAAGAAGGGGTTGCTGGCGGCGGTTGTCGAGCAACTCGACGCCGAAATGGACGATCGCCTGCGTGCTATCACCGACACCGCCGAGAACGCCTGGGACGGTTTTCGCCAACGTTGCCGCGCCTATCTGGAAATGGCGCTGGAGCCCGAGATTCAGCGCATCGTGCTGCGCGATGCCAGAGCGGTGCTGGGCGGCGGCTCGCCTGAGGCCCAGCGGCATTGCATAGAGTCGATGCGCCAGTTGATCGAGAACCTTGTTCTGCAGGGTGTGTTTGTACAGGCGCAGGCTGAAGCGCTGGCCGCATTGATCTACGGCAGTTTGGCGGAGGCGACGGTATGGATCGCGGAAGTCGAGAACGGCGACACGCGGCTGGCGCAGGCAAGCCAGGCGTTCGACCTACTGTTGCGCGGGGTGTTAAAACGGCCTGCAGACTCTACAGGGGAAGCTGGCTAGTGCTGCTTGGTTTTTGATTGCAGGGGGCCGCTTTGCGGCCCTTTCGCGGGGCAAGTCGGGGCGCCGAACCGCCGCCCCACCGGAACTGATCATCACGCAAAACCCGAGTAGAGAAAGAACCCCGATACCATAGAAAACAATGCGCCAAGGCTGGATGCCATTCAAGTATGCCAACGTATGCAGCAACCTGGGCATGGTGAACAGGATGCTCAACCCTACCATAGCGGACGCAGGCGCATTCATGGCTAAGGCCAGCCTACCCAATGCGAAGAATGCCGGGATATTTTCCAGATCGTTCACCCAGGCCCTGTTCGCTCGAATCACTTTTGAAAGCTCCTTTTCACGAGCGACTTGATTGAAACCAGCGGCGTCCTCCGTGATGGTGAATGCTCTGTAGCGTAAGCGGAAAAACCCTTGGTAACAGGATATCGAAAACATCTTGAGAAACAGCACAACCACACAGACTGCATAAACGATCAAGGCATTTCTTATCGCCGGCGCCCTCGATCAAGGCCATTGACCACGATATACAGCAGCGGCCCGGCAGAAACGAATACAGCGGTCAACAGCAGGTAAGGAAACACGGCGATCGGTGCCCCGCCACGAGCACGATTATCCGTCACCATCCAGAAGCAGGCCATTCCCGCCATCAGGTACAAGTCAATGACCAACTGGGCTGTGTCAGGTCGTGAAATCAACTCAAGCCCAAAAGCCATCAGCGACTGTTCTGCAATCTGCATCGTCCAGCCGGTGTACATCGAAAAGAGCACCAGCGATACCAGCGCAATGAAGCGAAGTGCCATGGTCCAGTCCTTGATAGGGTTTACTGGCACAGTAGTGGTAGGGTTGTTGACGCTCAATGACCTGTGAGGTCATTGAGGTGAACTGCCAGGACGGTAGAGGAGAACCATGGATTACCAGTTGTTCCACCAGAAGTCACCTGCACCGACGACGACGGCGGGTCAGCACGTGCGTCACTTGCGTCGGCAAGCAGCACTCAGCCAGCTTGACCTTGCGCTCATGGCTGGGGTTTCCCAGCGCCACCTCAGCTGCGTTGAAACGGGGCGCGCCAAAGCCAGTCCCAGCACCTTGCACGCCATATTGTCGGCACTCAATACACCGCTGGATCAATGCAACGACGTTTTTCTTGCTGCTGGCTACGCGCCCCGTTACAGCGCAAAGCCGCTTGAGTCGCCCGCCCTGGATGTGGTTCGCACGGCCATTGACCATATTCTGCATGCGAACGATCCGGCACCTGCCATCGTTATCGACAGCAACTGGGATATCACTGCCGCCAACGTGAGTACAGGGCTGCTATTGGCGATGGCGGGCGTCGCGCAGGACGGGGCATCTGGCCTCAACCTCCTGGAAACACTCTTCTGCTCCGGCGGCCTGGGTGATCGGTTAGTCAATGCCCAGGAGATCCGAAGTGCGGCGTGGCAACGCGCCTCCCGGGAGTCCGTCAGTAATCCC
Source organism: Pseudomonas sp. FA117 (assembly GCF_057370475.1). NCBI lineage: Bacteria > Pseudomonadati > Pseudomonadota > Gammaproteobacteria > Pseudomonadales > Pseudomonadaceae > Pseudomonas > Pseudomonas sp. FA117. Next base: position 4,194,922 of record NZ_CM170675.1, on the reverse strand, counting down.
GTGCTCGCAGAGCGCCTGAGCCGTTTTCCGCCGCCAGGCTTTGCCTTGCCGGCACCGACAGCCAGCCCTCTGCTACTGACGCGGGTGTGCACCGCAGACGGCGAGTTGAGATTCCTCTCAACCTTCACGACTTTCGGCATGCCCTTGGACATCACCGTTGAATCACTGCGGATCGAACACCTGATTCCAGCCGATTTATCGACCAGGCAGAGGATGATGCAAGCCTTCAACGATTGGAATGCAGATTACGGCCATGATTGAATGGGTCGCTAGCAGCCTTTCGCGAATGACCGTTAACGACCCGAAGCAGCCCTTCGCACTGCGTTTGAACTGTCGGTAAGATCCTTTTCCCAACCAGCACGAACAGATGCCAATGTCCCAACAGACGACACTAACCAGCATCATCGGCCCTTGGAAAGGAGAGGCGTCGACAACGTTACTGCAACGCTGTCGAGATGCTTGGGACACGCCCTTTAAAGAGCTTTCAGATCTCATGGTCGCTACTTTTCTGAATCAGCGAATCGCAGTTCCTCAAATGTTGGCCGAGGCCAGGCGGCGGCTGGATACAGAGCCCCGCGATGACACGGAATACTTCGATGGCCAGCTACTTGAGGCAGTTATCGGAGCCGACAACTGACCGCTTCTGGCCGATAGCAGCTATCTACGGAGGGCTGCTTTGGGTCGAAAGCTGTCGTTCGAGATTGACCAGTTTGGGGCTTTCATACCTCAACGCGCCAGAGACCAGATCTGTCATAGTGGCAAAGCCCTTTGAACATCCGCCATCATTCTGCAAGGGCTCTTCTAATGGGTTCGTACCTTGGAGATAGATAGGAGTGATGGGCGCTCTGGAGCAGCCTAACCATTGAATCCAATCACTTTCGTATCGATGCGCCTCTCTCCCTCCCCACTCCCAACTTGCACTATCCCCCACACCCAGCTAAATTCCCCCAGTCGCCGAAGCATCGGCGATACGACCTTGGCCGGTCGGAATCGAAAGGCGCATCAGCGCCAAATCGTCATCGCAGGCGCTTTTTTTGTGCCCGTGATGTCGAGTCATGGCAGTGGTGCGCGGGACACCTTCGGGTGTGCCGGGCTCCTTTCGTCCCGGTCGGCCAACCCGCGTACTGCTGCCACCTCAACTTGCTTGGCCGCGAGCGGTGGCAGTTCCACAACGAAAGGAACTCATGCATGACCACTGCACATCCGTCGAGGATCCTCGCATTCGCGCTCCACCATTGCTTACCGGTTCCGGTAACGCGAGCCCGTCGTTTCTATCTTCCTTACAGCCCGTTCACCCGCGAAGCGAAGCAGGTGACTCATGACTGATCATGAACGGCTTTCCACAATCCAATCTTACGCGTGGACCCTGGAGCTACTGGGCGAGGCCCTGGCTCAGCAGGATGAGTTGCTGGAGTGCGAGCACAATCCGCAATTGGGTGTTCGAGGTACGGCGGGGATTCATCAGGCGATCCGCATCATCAGTCGGTTGACGGCGGAGGAGTGTGGGAGGGTGATTGAATTGGCGGGGGAACCTGGGTAGTGCTGCTTGGTTTTTGATTGCAGGGGGCCGCTTTGCGGCCCTTTCGCGGGACAAGCCCGCTCCTACAGGGGAGCGCTTTTCAGGCCTCGCTCATCCGCTCGACCCGCGCCGCCAGCCCTGAGCGCATATCACTACCGCTAGGCTGCTGATAAAGACTCAACCCAAACTCCGGCAACACCGCCAGCAGGTAATCGAAAATATCGCCCTGAATCCGCTCGTACTCGGCCCACACCGTGGTGCGGGTGAAGCAGTAGATCTCCAGCGGCACGCCCTCGGCGCTGGTCTGCATCTGGCGGACCATGCAGGTCATGTTCGGGTGCACGTCGGGGTGGTTCTTCAGGTACGCCAGGGCGAAGGCGCGGAAGGTGCCGATGTTGGTCAGCTTGCGGCGGTTGGCCGAGAGTTCGGCGACCAGGCCCTGGGCTTCGTTCCAGTCGTGCAGCTCCTTGCGTTTGCCCGCCAGGTAGTCGCCGAGCAGGCGCACACCGCCCAGGCGCTGTTCTTCCTCGAGGGTGAGAAAGCGCACGCCGGTGGCGTCGATGAACAGGCTGCGCTTGATGCGCCGCCCGCCGGACTGCTGCATGCCGCGGTAGTTGCGGAACGACTCGCTCATCAGGCGCCAGGTGGGGATGGAGACGATGGTCTTGTCGAAGTTCTGCACCTTGACCGTGTGCAGGGTGATGTCGATCACATCACCGTCGGCGCCGACCTGAGGCATTTCGATCCAGTCGCCGACGTGGAGCATGTCGTTGCTGGTCAGCTGGACGCTGGCGACGAACGACAGCAGGGTATCCTTGTACACCAACAGCAGCACCGCCGACATCGCACCCAGGCCCGACAGCAGCAACAGCGGCGAGCGGTCGATCAGGGTGGCGACGATGACGATGGCGCTGAACACCCACAGCACCATCTTCGCCAGTTGCACATAGCCCTTGATCGAGCGGGTGCGCGCGTGTTCGGTGCGGGCGTAGATGTCCAGCAGGCCGTCGAGCAGGCACGACAGGGCGCGGGTGAGGAACAGCAGGGTGACGGCCAGGGCCAGGTTGCCGAGAAAATGCTGGGCGGTGGCCGACAGCTCCGGCACCAGCTTCAGGCCGAACTGCAGGATCAGCGACGGCGTGGTCTGCGCCAGGCGGTGGAAGACCTTGTTGTGGCGCAGGTCGTCGAGCCAGCGCAGCGGTGGCTGGCGGGCCAGCAGGCGGGTGCTGTGCAGCAGGAGGAAGCGCGCCAGGCGCCCGACCAGCAGCGACACCAGCAGCAGGACCACCACGCCGAGAGAGGCGTGCAGCAGCGGGTGTTGGTCGAGGGTGCCCCAGAGGTCCAGGGCGTCGTGCCAGATTCGTTGGATATCCATGTGTCGATGCATTCAGTGGGTCGAACGGAGCGCCATTAGAGCGCGGAACGCGTGGATGGTGCCAAAAGAAATTCGGCGTCAGCCACGGAAAACGTTACCCTATGCAACCGAATTGTCCGCATCTGTCTGAGGTACACCCGTGTTTTCCCAATTCGCCCTGCACGAACGCCTGCTCAAAGCCGTGGCCGAGCTGAAATTTGTCGAGCCGACCCCGGTGCAGGCAGCGGCCATTCCCCTGGCCCTGCAAGGGCGTGACCTGCGGGTCACGGCGCAGACCGGCAGCGGCAAGACCGCCGCCTTCGTGCTGCCGCTGCTCAACCGCCTGGTCGACCTCAAAGGCGGGCGCGTCGAGATCCGCTCGCTGATCCTGCTGCCGACCCGCGAACTGGCCCAGCAGACCCTCAAGCAAGTGCAGCTGTTCTCGCAGTTCACCTACATCAAGGCTGGCCTGGTCACCGGCGGTGAAGACTTCAAGGAACAGGCCGCCATGCTGCGCAAGGTGCCGGACGTGCTGATCGGCACCCCGGGCCGCCTGCTCGAGCACCTCAACGCCGGCAACCTCGACCTCTCCCACGTGCAGGTGATGATCCTCGACGAAGCCGACCGCATGCTCGACATGGGCTTCGCCGAAGACATGGAGCGCCTGTGCAAGGAGTGCGAGAACCGCGAGCAGACCCTGCTGTTCTCCGCCACCACCGGCGGTGCGGCGCTGCGCGACATCATCGGCAAGGTATTGAAGGACCCTGAGCACCTGATGCTCAACAGCGTCTCGCAACTGGCCGAAGGCACCCGCCAGCAGATCATCACCGCCGATCACGACCAGCATAAAGAAGCGATCGTGCAGTGGCTGCTGGCCAACGAGACCTTCGACAAGGCGATCATCTTCACCAACACCCGCGCCCTGGCCGACCGCATCTACGGTCACCTGGTGGCCAAGGATGTGAAGGCCTTCGTCCTGCACGGCGAGAAGGACCAGAAAGACCGCAAGCTGGCCATCGAGCGCTTCAAGCAGGGCAGCTCCAAGGTGCTGGTGGCCACCGACGTGGCGGCCCGTGGCCTGGACATCGACGGCCTGGACCTGGTAATCAACTTCGACATGCCACGCAGCGGCGACGAGTACGTACACCGCGTGGGCCGTACCGGCCGTGCCGGTGGCGAAGGCCTGGCGATCTCGCTGATCACCCACAACGACTGGAACCTGATGTCGAGCATCGAGCGCTATCTCAAGCAGCAGTTCGAGCGCCGCGTCATCAAGGAGGTCAAGGGCACCTACAGCGGGCCGAAGAAGGTCAAGGCTTCGGGCAAGGCCGTTGGCGCGAAGAAGAAAAAGGTCGACAAGAAGACCGGCGAGAAGAAAGCCGCCGCCAAGCGCAAGCCGACTGCCAAGCCGCGCCCGAACGCGCCGCTGGCCAGCTCCGACGGCCTGGCACCGTTGAAGAAGCGTACGCCGAAGGCGGAATAACAACCTCTCCATCCCTGTGTGAGCAAGACAGTTGCTCACACAAAGGGTGTCAGGCTGCTAGATTCAGCCCGCCTTTTGCTCCGCCTCTTTCAACTCCTTCACCCGTTTGTCGATCAGCTGGCATTTGTCCGGCAGGTCCTTGCTCGCCGTCCCCAGCTCCATGCCCTGGAGCTCATCGTTGATCTCCTTGGCCTTCTGCGGGTTCTGCTCGGTCAGTTGCGTTACCAGCTTGGCCAGTTCCTCGCGCTTTTGCGTGGCTTCTTCCGGGGTGCAGGCCCAGGCGGGCAGGGCGCAGGAGAGGCTGGCGAAGAGGGCGATGCGGCATAACGTATTCATTGAGATGGCCTCTGTGAGGGTTGTTCGGTTGAGGCTGGACGAGGCTGATAAGTTCAGATCGCTCAACTTTATGGCCAGCAACTCGGCTGAACGGATCCGACAGGCCTCCGGTCCGATGCTGTGTACCCACCGTCCACAGCAAGAGGCCACTGCCATGAGCACCTACGACTGGGACCTGATCGAACGCTTGCTGCACGAGGTGCAGAACGGCGCCGGTCACAGCTTCACCCCACGCCCCTACGCCGAGCAGCATGCTGCGGCGATGGCCGCCAAAGGCCAGCCGGTGGGCGATCTGGATCATCTGAAAACCCGCGCCTGTGAATACGAGAAGCTGCTGTTCGAGCGCGGGTTCATCGAAAGCCGGCCCGAAGACGATGGCGGCAACGGTGAGAACTTCGTGCTCACCGAGCGCGGCTCGCGCCTGCTCAGCCTCATCGACAGCGCCATTCCGGGGGCGGACAGCCCGCGCTTGAAGCTCGATCAGCAGGAAGACGCCCTGGATGAGTTCACCTTCGATCAGGTTTCGGCCAAGCCGCAGATCACCCCCGGTGCGATTTAGGCTGGCATCCCTGGGGCGGGGGCACCGATAATCGGCAATGGATCCATTTTCTGACTGCCGAGCGTTGCCCATGCCTTTGACCCGCCACGAGGCCCGCCCATGAGCGCGGCCCGCAAGAACACCGACGCCTTTGCCCTGCAGGTGATGCTGGGGCTGTGCCTGATCTGGGGCTCCCAGCAGGTGATGATCAAATGGGCCGCCGTCGATATCGCGCCGGTGATGCAGGCGGCGTTTCGCTCCGGTATCGCTGCGGTGCTGGTCGGGCTGCTGATGTGCTGGCGGGGCGGCTGGGGGCAGTTGGGCGCGACCTGGCGGGCGGGGTTGCTGGCAGGGGCGTTGTTCGGGCTGGAATTTCTGTTCATAGCCGAGGGGCTGAAGCTGACCTCGGCGGCGCATATGTCGGTGTTTCTCTACACGGCCCCAGTGTTCACCGCGCTGGGGCTGCACTTCATGTTGCCCAGCGAACGCCTGCGCTTGTTGCAATGGCTGGGGATCGCGCTGGCGTTTGCCGGGATTGCACTGGCATTTGCGGGCGGGCTGTCGCTGGATCAACTCGATGGGCGCGTGCTGCTCGGCGATGCCATGGCGGTGCTGGCGGGGCTGATGTGGGGCGCGACAACGGTGGTGGTGCGGGCTTCGCGGTTGTCGGAGGCTCCGGCGACCTTGACGTTGTTCTACCAGTTGATGGTGGGCTTCGTCGGCTTGTTGCTGATGGCATTGTTCAGCGGGCAGATCGGTGCGGTGTCGCTGACCCCGCTGGCGGTGGGCAGTGTGCTGTTCCAGGGATTGGTGGTGTCGTTCTTCAGTTACCTGACCTGGTTCTGGTTGCTGCGCCAGTACCTGGCATCGAACCTGGCGGTGTTTTCGTTCATCACGCCGTTGTTCGGGGTGACGTTCGGGGTGCTGTTGCTGGATGAGCCGCTGAGCATGAACTTCGTGGCGGGGGCGGTGATGGTGTTGGGCGGGGTAGTGCTGGTGAGTGCCGAGCCTTGGGTGCGGCGGCAGTTGCGGCGGGTGGTGGGGTAAGGCGGGCTGTGGCGTGTCTGATTTTTCCTAATTGTCGGGCGCCGGGTTCAGGTTTTGAGTGATTCGGAACTATCCTACGCGGCTTGCGGAAGCGTCTTAATTGTCGTGGAAATGCGTCAGGGATAACTTCGTTGGGTCGTCCAAACGACAGGGTGTGAGAACCCTAATCACGATAGCGTCCGCTCTGCTATGGCAGCCGTGCGCGGGCAGGTTCGTCCTGACCGGTTCCCCTATCGTGGCCGGGTTCTCACCCCGCGTACGACTGCCACCCAATCCTGTGAGAACGAGCGAGTGGCAGTTCCTGTTTTTCACGATGGGAGTCATGCCATGAAAAAGCTCGTCCCCGATCCACCCCGCCCGACCCTCGTTCCCCACACCGCCGTGAGGAGACGTGACCATGACTGATCGATCCGATGGCTACACCACCGCAGGTGTGGCGACTTTCCTGGACATGTACCGCGTGCAGCCTGGCATTCCTTTCGAGCGCGTGCTGGAAGAGGTGTCGGTGATCCTTGGCTGTGTCCGCGAGTTGAGCGAGCAGGAACAGGCGGATCCGGTGATCGTCACCGCGCTGCATTACCTGAGCTCGATGGCCAAGGCGTTGATGAACGACCTGGAGGTTGGGCGTAACTCGGTGCATTGAGGCACAGCCCGGCCATGAAACCGCCTCGACCCTGTAGGAGCGGGCTTGCCCGCGAAAAAGATACCGCGCTGCCTGGCACGGGCTACGCCCGTGTTCGCGGGCAAGCCCGCTCCCACAGGGATTGGGCTGGTCTTTAGATTTTCAGCAAGACAGTTGCTCCCACAGCGATGGGCTGGCCTTTAGATGTTGAGCAAGACAGCTGCTTCTACACGGTGGTCGCCAGTTGCTCGGCGGCGCGTTGATCGGACCTGCTTGTCGCCACCAGCAACCCGGCGACCCCCAGCCCTGCAGCGGCCAGCAGCAGCGCTGGTTGCAGCCCGCCGCTGAAGTGGTTGCTCAGGGCGGCCAGCAACGGTCCGCTGAGCTGGCCGAGGGCGAAGCAGGCGGTCAGCAGGCCGGCGTTACGCTGGGTGGCGTGGGGCGCAAGTTCACGTGAGCGCTGCATCACCAGTTGCATGCACGCCAGGAACGGGCCTCCGCACAACAGCACGCCCAGGCCCAGGCCAATACCTCCACCCAGCAGGCAGGCCAGCACGCCCAGGGCTTGCAGCCAGAGTGTCGCGGTCAGCCAGGCGCTGGTGCGGCCTGCGCCGCGCAGGCTGACGATCAGTACGCCAAGCGCTGCGGCCAGGCCGAAGCCGGGCCAGAACAGGTCGGCAAGCCATTGCCCCTGGAACTGCTGGCTGGCCATCTGCGAAAGGAAGGTGGCCGGCAGGATGTAGCCGATGCCGTACAGCGCATAGACCAGCGCCAGGCGGGCGATGCCGCGCTGGTGTGCATGAGCCTGTACCGGTGCGTTGGTGGTCGTGGGCGTCAGCAGGTGGGCGCGGGGCAGCCACGGCAGCACGGCCAGCAGCATGACCAGTGCGGCTACCGAATACATCAGCCACAGCGCGGCCGAATCGAGGCTGAGCAGGTGTGCCCCGAGCGCGAGGAAACCGGTGATGGCGATCCCCACGCCGGGACCTGCGAACACCAGGGCGCCCAGTCGCGCCCGGCCATGGCGGCTGGCCACGTGCTGGCTGAGGCTGGTCAGCATCACCAATGCCCAGGCGCTCGCCACACCTGTGCCGAAGCGCAGCAGCAGGTGGCTCCAGAAACCGTTGGCAGCCCAGGAGGCCAGGGTCAGCAGCACGCACAGCCACAATCCGGCATGCAGGCGCAGGCGTACCTGCTGTGGGTGGCGGGCGAACATGCCGTCCACGGCGCCGATGAAATAGCCGAGATAGTTGGCTGCGGCCACCAGGCCACCTGCGGTCAGGTCGAACTGGCCCTCGGCAATCAGGCGGGGCATCTGCGGGGTCAGGGCGAAACGGCCAATGCCCATGGCCATCATCAGCGCGACGGCACTGGCCATGAGTTGCAGTAGCGGCGACATGGGAAAACTCCTGCGCGGTGATAAGCGATGGATGGCAGGGTAGGCGTTCTTGACTTTCAGTAAAATTGAATAATGATGATAAAGTTGTTCTGTTTTGGAGAATGTCGTGGACTTCAGCCAACTGCGTATCTTCCAGGCCGTCGCCGAGGAAGGCTCGGTGACCCGCGCCGCCGAGCGCCTGCACCGGGTGCCGTCGAACCTGTCGACGCGCCTGCGTCAGCTCGAGGAGCAACTGGGTGTCGAGTTGTTTTTGCGTGAGCGTCAGCGCTTGCAGTTGTCGCCGGCAGGCAAGGTACTGCTGGATTACGCCAACCGCCTCGCGGCGCTGCGCGATGAGGCCATGGCGGCGGTACAGGGTGGCCAGCCCGCCGGGGACTTCACGCTCGGCACCATGTACAGCACGGCGGCAATCCAGCTCCCGGCGTTGCTGGCGCGTTATCACCAGGCCTACCCGGCGGTGAACCTGCAGGTGCAGGCCGCGCCCAGCGGCGAACTGCTGCAGGGTCTGCTCGAGCGGCGCCTGGATGCCGCGCTGGTGGATGGCCCGCCGGGGCTGGCCGGGCTCGATGGCGTGCCGTTGTGCGAGGAACGACTGGTGCTGATCACCAGCCCCGAGCATCCGCCTGTGCGCAGTGCGCGCGATGTGGCCGGGCGTTCGGTGTTCACCTTCCGCCAGGGCTGTGCCTACCGCATGCGCCTGGAAGCCTGGTATGCCCACGACCACACGCCAATGGGGCGGGTCATGGAGATCGAGTCGTACCAGGGCATGTTGGCCTGTGTGATCGCGGGGGCGGGGGTGGCGATGATGTCGCGCTCGATGCTCGACAGCCTGCCAGGGCGCGAGCGGGTCAGCGCCCATCCATTGCAGGCGCCCTTCGATCATGCCGAGACGTGGTTGATGTGGCGCCAGGGCATGTGCGGGGCGAATCTGCAGGCCTGGATCGACCTGCAACAAGGTGAAACAGTAAACCGGCTGTCGGAGTACGGCGTTTCCGCTTGATCTGCGGCAAAATCGCCCATATCTGTAAGATTAGACGCAGGCGATATACAGAACATGGGACTATGATCTGTATGAAGCATCGCAGAATTGATTCGCCGTGAGGCTGACCCGTAAAGGGGGCAACTATGAACAAACCCATGTCCAACTGGCTCCACGACCTCGCCGTCGCCCTTGGCCTGGTACCGCCGCCATTGCAGCCGGTGCCGATTCCCAGCGACGAAGAACAGCGCAAGCGCCAGCCGCGTCGGCGCTGATAAACGCAGGAAAAAGGCCGCCGCATCCTTGGGGGATGCGGCGGCCTTTTGCGTTTTTGCAGGGGGAGTTGTGCTATGGCTTTCGCGGGCAAGCCCGCTCCCACGGAAGGGGGCGGGTTTGCTCATCCAGGCCCACTCTGCAGATCAGGCCAGGTTCACTGCCGCCGCCGGTTTGCGCGACATCAGGCTGACCACGACGAAGCTCACCAGGCCCACCGCCAGGCTGTAGTAGATCGGCGAGTTGGCATCCAGGCCGTCCTTGAACATGAAGAACAGCGCGGTGGCAAAGCCCAGCGACATGCTGGCGATGGCGCCCGGGGTGGTGGCGCGTTTCCAGAAGATCGCCCCGATGAGCGGGATCAGCATGCCGCCGACCAGCAGGTTGTAGGCCAGGGTCAGGGCACTGATCACATCGTTCACCGCCAGGGCGATCACCAGCACGGCCAGGCCAGTGAGCAGGGTGAACAGGCGGTTCACGCCCAGGCTCGAGCGCTTGCCGCCACGCAGCTTGGGCAACAGGTCTTCGGTCAGGGTGGTGGATGCCGCCAGCAGGCCGGCGCTTGCGGTCGACATCATCGCCGCCAGTGCCGCGGCCATCAGCAGGCCACGGATGCCGTCGGGCAGGGTGGTCTTGATCATCTCGGCGAAGGCGTTGTTCGGGTTGGCCAGGTCCGGCATCAGCACGTGGGCGGCCATGCCGATCAGGGCGCAGGCCAGACCGTAGATCACGCAGTACACGCCTGCGGCGGTGCCGGCGCGCTGGCAGACCTTCTCGTCACGGGCAGTGAACACACGCTGCCAGATGTCCTGGCCGATCAGGATGCCGAAGAAGTAGATCAGGAAGTAGGTGATGATGGTGTCCCAGCCGATGGTGGTGAGCTGGAAGCTGGCCGCCGGCAGCTTGGCCACCAGGGCATCCCAGCCACCGGCCTTGTACAGGCACACCGGCAGGAGGATGAACATCAGGCCCACGGTCTTGATGACGAACTGCACGATGTCGGTGAGGGTCAGCGACCACATGCCGCCGATGGTCGAGTAGACCACCACCACGCCACCGCCGAACAGCAACGCCATCCAGAACGGGACGTCGAGCAGCACTTGCAGCACGGTGCCCATCGCCAGGGTGGAGACCACGCCGATCATCAGCGCGTAGGCCAGCATGATCACGGCACTGGCCTGGCGCGCCATGGGGTTGTAGCGGCGCTCCAGGACCTGGGTCACGGTGAAGATGCGCAGGCGCAGCAGCGGTTTGGCCAGGAACAGGTTCAGGGCGATGATGCCCAGGCCCAGGGCCGCGCACAGCCAGAATCCGGAAATGCCATGGACATAGCCCAGGCGCACGGTGCCGACGGTGGACGCGCCACCCAGTACCGTGGTGGCCATGGTGCCCATGTAGAGGGTCGGGCCGAGATTGCGCCCGGCCACCAGGTAGTCTTCGTGGGTTTTCGCCCGCCGCATGCCGTACCAGCCAAGCCCGAGCATGCCGGCGGCATAGATCAGTACAACGATGATGTCCAAGGCCATGGGTGTCTCCGATTATCTTTATTATGCGAGATCGATCGCTCGGGCGCTGTCACCGCGCCCGGCGTTCCTCATCGAGTGTTGGCGGGCCTCTATGGCCCTGTCCCACGGCTCCTGCCCGGGTACTGCAGGTGTTTCAGGTCAACAGGCTCAGCGACGCACCACGCCGGGAAGCACGCAGAGCATCTCGAACAGCAGGTTGGCGCCCAGCAGCGAGGTGTTGCCGGTGGTGTCGTACGGCGGCGAGACCTCGACCAGGTCGCAGCCGATCAGGTCCAGGCCGTGGCAGCCGCGGATGATCTCCATCGCCTGGATGGTGGTCAGGCCGCCGATTTCCGGGGTGCCGGTGCCAGGTGCCCAGGCCGGGTCGATGCCGTCGATGTCGAACGACAGGTACACCGGGCCGCCACCGACCTTCTCGCGCACTTCGGCCATGAGTGGTTCCAGCGACTTGTGCCAGCACTCTTCGGCCTGCACCACGCGAAAGCCCTGGCGGCGGCTCCAGTTGAAATCGTCGGCGGTATAGCCCTGGGCGCGCAGGCCGATCTGCACCACGCGGTCGCAGTCCAGCAGGCCTTCCTCGACGGCGCGGCGGAAGGTGGTGCCGTGGGCGATCTTCTCGCCGAACATATGATCGTTGACGTCGGCGTGGGCGTCGATGTGCACCAGGCCGATCTTGCCGTGTTTCTTGTGCAGCGCCCGCAGGATCGGCAGGGTGATGGTGTGGTCGCCGCCCAGGGTCATGGGGATGACGTTGTGTTCGAGGATTTCGTCGTAGGCTTCTTCGATGATGCGCACGGCGTCGAGCAGGTTGAAGGTGTTGATCGCCACGTCACCGATGTCGGCGACCGACAGCGAGTCGAACGGGGCGGCGCCGGTGGCCATGTTGTAGGGGCGGATCATCACCGATTCGGCGCGGATCTGCCGCGGGCCGAAGCGGGTGCCGGAGCGCAGCGAGGTGCCGATGTCCAGCGGTACGCCGATGAAGGCAGCGTCCAGGCCTTCGGCGCTTTGCAGGTGGGGGAGACGGAGCATGGTGGCGATGCCGCCGAAACGCGGCATTTCGTTGCCGCCCAGTGGTTGGTGGAGAGTCTTGTCCACGGTGGGCCTCATCAGTCGGTCGATTGTTCTGTTTGTTCGAACCTGTGTCGCGGCACGCTTGGCAAGCACGAAGGCGCCAGCGACCAGGGACATTTCGGCCAGTCTGCGCAAGGTAGTGCCTGGAAAGAATCGCTACCGACAAATACTTACTTCAGGAATTTCTGAACTATCGCGGCGAAGGCGCGGTAGACTCCGAGCGAATTCCTGTTTGCGGACCCCATGCTCCATGGCCTCATCGCTGCCCGACCTGAAACTGCTGCGCATCTTCGTCAGCGTGGTGCGCCACCAGGGGTTCGCCAATGCCCAGCGCGACCTCAACCTGTCCACGTCGGCCATCAGCACCTACATGAGCCAGCTGGAGAGCGCCCTGGGCCTGGTGCTGTGCCATCGCGGGCGCGGCGGCTTCAGCCTGACCAGCAAGGGCGAGCTGTTCCATCAGGAGACCCTGCGCCTGCTGGGCGAGCTCGACGGCTTCGAGCAGTACGCCGCAGCGCTCAAGGGCGAACTGCGCGGCACCCTCAACCTGGGTGTTATCGACTCCACCGTGGGCGACCGCGCGCTGCCCTTGGCCGAGGCGATCGGCGCCTACAGCCAGGAGCACCCGGCCGTGCACTTGCACCTGTCGGTCTCCAGCCCTTACGAGCTGCAGCTGGGTGTGCAGGACAACCGTCTGGACCTGGCGATCGGCGCCTTCTCTTCGCGCATGAGCGGGCTGGTCTACCAGCCGCTGTATCGCGAGCAGCACTGGCTGTATTGCAGCAGTCGCCATCCATTGTTCAGCGAGCGGCGCATTCCGGCGCAGGTCATTACCCAGCAGCGCATGGTCGGGCGCGGCTACTGGAGCCAGGCCGAACTGGCCCGCCACGGCTTCAAGCACAGCGCCGCGACAGTGGAGAGCATGGAGGCGCAGCTGATCCTGATCCTGTCGGGCGCCTACATCGGCTATCTGCCCGAACACTATGCCCAGGCCTGGGCCGACAAGGGCGATCTGCGTGTGCTATCGCCGTCGACTTTTGGTTATCAGGCGCCATTTTCGTTGATCATTCGCCGTGGGCGCAGCCGCGAACCTTTGATCCAGACCTTCCGCGACCTGCTCAAGTCGCAGTTGAACGTGGGCTGATCGGCGTTGCCGAAAATACGTTCCGTCAGGTCGGGAACTTTTCTTGCAAATGCTGATCTCGCGCGTGAAAAAGCTCTGCTAAACCTTTACTTGCTTTGATGAAATTTCCCTCTCATCTACACAAGCAAGGACCGCCCGAGATGCGCACGAATCTGCCCGTAACCGAGCATGAAAGAACGTTCTCCAGCGAGCAGCGGTTGATTTCCACCACCGACCTGAACAGCCGGATCACCTACTGCAACGATGCGTTCGTGGCGATCAGCGGATTCACCTACGACGAGCTGGTGGGGCAGCCGCACAACCTGGTGCGCCACCCCGACATGCCGCCGTCGGTATTCGGCCATATGTGGGAAACCATCAAGCAAGGCAAACCGTGGATGGGTGTGGTGAAGAACCGTGCCAAGAACGGCGACTTCTACTGGGTCAGCGCCTATGTCACGGCGATCTACGAGAGCGGCCGCATCAGTGGCTACGAGTCGGTGCGTTCGGTGCCGACCCGCGAACAGATCCGCCGCGCCGAGGCGTTGTATGCGCGCCTGCGTGCCGAGCGCTCGCCGGTGCCCTGGGCGGCGCGGCTGAGCCATGGCCTGGGCGACGGCTGGCCGCTGATCGGCGCAGGGCTGGTCTCGGCGGCTGCGTACCTGTGGCTGCCGCCTTATGCGGCGCTGGGGCTGCTGATGACCAGCCTGCTCGGCGCCTGGTACCTGATCGAACACCGGCAGAACCAGGCCATCCGCCGGACCCTGGCCGAGCATCCCAAGGCGTTCACCAGCCCGCTGGTGGCGCTGACCTACAGCGACAACCCCGGCCTGCGCGGCCAGCTCGACCTGGCGATCATCAGCGAAGAAGCGCGCCTGCAGACCGCGCTGACGCGGCTGGTGGACGCCGGTGTCGGGGTCAAGTCGCGGGCGGCGCAGTCGGCCGAGCTGTCCGACGCCCAGGCACAGATGCTCGACCGCCAGCGCAGCGAAACCGACCAGTCGGCCACCGCCATCGCGCAGATGGCCGCGACCATCCAGCAGGTCACCCACAACGTGCAGAGCACCGCCCATGCCGCAGGCGATGCCGACCAGCTGGCGCAGCAGGGCAGCGACCTGGCCCAGCAGAGCCTGCGCGCCATGGGCAGCATGAGCGAGGCGGTGAACGACATCGGCCAGGCGGTCAACGCCCTGGCCGAGCAGACCCAGTCGATCGGCAGCGTGGTGGATGTGATCACCTCGATCGCCGAGCAGACCAACCTGCTGGCGCTCAATGCCGCGATCGAGGCGGCGCGTGCCGGCGAGCAGGGCAGGGGCTTTGCGGTGGTGGCCGATGAGGTACGGTCGCTGGCCCAGCGCACCCGCTCGTCCACCGAAGAGATCCACCAGATCATTGCCTCGTTGCGCGCCGGGGCTGAAAGGGCGGTGAGCAGTGCCAGCCGTGGCGAGCAGATTTCCCGCGACAGCGTGCACAGTGTCGAGGCGGTGCAGTCGGCCCTGACCGGCATCGTCCAGGCGGTGAGCCGCATCACCGGCATGAGCCAGCAGATGGCGACCGCCTCCGAGCAGCAGAGCCATGTGGCCGAGGATATCAACCAGCAGATCGTGCGCATCGCCCACCTGTGCGACGAGAGCGCCGGGCAGGCCAAGCAGGGTGCCGAGATCAGCCAGGACCTGGAGCGGATGGCGGAGTACCTGCATAGCCTGGCGGAACGGTTCAGTCGTTAGCGGGGATGGCGACGCCGACAAGCCCACACAGGACAGCACCGCATTCGAGGCGTGTGGTGTACCTGTGGGAGTGGGCTTGCCCCGCGAATGGCCCGCAAGGCGGGCCCCGATTTCCGGCATATCGTCCTGGCATATGGCAAAATCCCTCCGCCAACGGAGACCCCCATGCCCAGACCCCGCTGCGAACGCTGCCAGCGCCCGCTCGACCATTGCCTCTGCCCGCTGATCCCGTCACTCGCCAGCCGCACCCGCGTGGTCCTGTTGCAGCACCCCAGTGAAACCAGCCACGCCCTGAACACCGCCCGCCTGGCGGCCCTGGGCCTGGTCAATGCCGAGCTGCGCATTGGCGAAGTGTTCGACGACCTCCCTGAACTGCTCGCGACCCCGGGCTATCGGCCGGTGCTGCTGTTCCCGGGCGAGCAGGCCGAGGTGGTGTCGGCCTATGGCGAAGGCGATGCGCTGCCTCTGCTGCTGATCGTCCCCGACGGCACCTGGCGCAAGGCACGCAAGCTGCTGTATCTCAACCCGTTGCTGGAGGGCTTGCCGAGGTTGACGCTCGGCCAGGTACGGCCCTCGCGCTACCGGCTGCGCAAGGCGCCGGAGGCGGGCGCGCTGTCGACGTTGGAGGCGGTGGTGCAGGCGTTGAATGTGTTGGAGCAGCCAGCGAATTTCGATGAATTGCTCAGGCCGTTCGAGGCGTTGATCGAGGGGCAGATCAGCGCCATGGGGGCTGAGACCTTTGCGCGCAATCATGGGCAAGGATGACAGATTGGCGGGGGGCTTTTCGCGGGCAAGCCCGCTCCCACAGGGGCCTCACAGCATTCAGAATGCTATGGGCAGTTCAATTTGTGGGAGCGGCGGTTCGCCGCTGCGACTTGCCCGCGAAAAGGCCACCACGCATCCCACGGCCCTCACCGCTCGCGCATCGCCTCGGTCCTGGCCTTCATCACGGGCTTGAGCAGGTAGTCCAGCACGCTCTTCTGCCCGGTGATGATGTCCACCGTCGCGGTCATCCCGGGGATGATCAACAGCGGCTTGTTGTCGCCGCCCAGGTGATTCTTCTCGGTACGCACCTGGATCAGGTAGAACGCGTTGCCCTTGTCGTCGGTGACGGTGTCGGCGCTGATCAGCTCGAGCGTGGCCTTGAGCCCGCCGTAGATGGTGTAGTCGTAGGCACTGAACTTGACCATCGCCACTTGCCCCGGGTGCAGGAAAGCCACGTCCTGCGGGCGGACCTTGGCTTCGATCAGCAGGTTGTCCTCGATCGGCACGATCTCCACCAGGTCGCTGCCCGGCTGGACCACGCCGCCGATGGTGTTCACTTTCAGCAGCTTGACGATGCCGCGCACCGGCGACACCACGGTGGTGCGGTTGACCCGGTCGTCGATGGCGATGCTGGTGGCAGTGATCTTCGACAGCTCCGTGCGCTTGTCGTTGAGCTCCTTGGCGGCGTCCGAGCGGAAGCTGGCGTCGGACTCCTGGATCTTGCTGCGGATCTCGGCGATGGCAGCTTCGGCACGGGGGATCGCCAGGCTGGTGGCGTTGAGCTGGCCGCGGGCTTCGACGGTGCGTTGCTTGAGGCGCAGGATCTCCACCGGCGAAATCGCGCCCTTGCCCACCAGCGGCGCAGACATGTCCAGCTCCTGCTGCAGCAGGCCGACGGCCGAGCGGTACTGCTCGACCTTGGAACGGAACTCGGCAAGTTCCTGGGTCTTCTGCCGCAGTTGCTCGTTGAGCGTCTGCTTCTCGCTGGTCAGGCGGCGTTGGCGCGACTGGTACAGGGCGACTTCGTCCTCGGCCACCTGCGGGGCCTTGGCGCGGACCTCGTCCGACAGGGTGAAGGGGCGCCCTTCGGCTTCTGCCGACAGACGCTCGACCTGTGCGGTCAGGGCGTAACGGTCGGCCTCGCTCTCGCCCTTGTTCGACTTGAAGCGGGTATCGTCCAGGCGCAGCAGGGTGGCGCCCTTGTCGACCATCTGCCCTTCGCGCACGAAGATCTCGGTGACAATGCCGCCTTCGAGGTTCTGGATCACCTGCACCTTGCTCGAGGGGATGGCCTTGCCTTCGCCGACCGTGACCTCGTCGAGCACGGCGAACTTGGCCCAGACCAGCGCCACCAGCAACAGCAGCGCCGCCAGCCATACGGTAACGCGCGACAGGCGCGGCGAGTCCTGCAGGGTGGCGCCGGCCAGCTCCGGCATGTAGTCGCGCTCGGCATGCTTGTCGGTGCCGGCGAGGTGGCTGCGAACGCTATGGCTCAGGGGCATGTCGACCTCCGATGAAAACCGCGGGCCTGTGGCCGCGCGCCGTTCTTGACGTCGTTTACAGGGCAGCGCCGATACGGCCTTTGCGCAGCGCGTCGATCACCGCATCTTTCGGCCCGTCGGCCACCACCTTGCCGTTGTCCAGCACCACCAACCGCTCCACCAGGCTGAGCATCGAGCTGCGGTGGGTGACCAGCAGCAGGGTCTTGCCCGGTACCCAGGCCAGCAGGCGTTGGCGCAGTTGGTCTTCACTGCTGTTGTCCATGTGGCTGGTGGGTTCGTCGAGGATCAGCAGCGGCGGATCCAGCAACAGTGCGCGGGCCAGCAGCACGGCCTGGCGCTGGCCGCCGGAAAGCAGCTGGCCGCGCTCGCCCAGGGGGCGATCGAAGCCTTGCGGGTGTTGGCGGGCCAGTTCGCTGGCGCCGGTCAGTTCGGCGACCTCGAGCATGCGTGCATCGCTGACATGGCGCGCCCCGAGGGTCAGGTTGTCGCGCAGGCTGCCGGCAAGCAGGGGCATGTCGTGGGCGACGTAGCCGAGCTGGTTGCGCAGGTCGGCGATGTCCAGCTGGCGCAGGTCGAGGTTGTCCAGCAGCACCTGGCCCTCGTCGGGGTGGTGAAAGCCCATGAGCAAGCGGCCCAGGGTGCTCTTGCCCGAGCCGCTGCGGCCGATGATGCCGATGCGTTCGCCGGGCTTGACCGAGAGATTGATGTCGCTCAGCGCAGCGGCGGCCTGGCCGGGATAGCGGAAGGTCACGTGGCTGATGCCCAGGCCACCTTGCAGGGCCGTATGCTCCAGCGCCTGATGACCGGGCTGGCGTTCTTGCGGCAACCCCATCAGCGCATCGGTGCTGCGCATGGTCAGTTGCGCCTGCTGGTAGCGGGTGATCAGCCCGGCGATCTGCCCCAGCGGCGCCAGCACACGGCTGCCGAGCATGTAGCAGGCAACCAGCGCGCCGACGCTGAGGCTGCCGGCGATGATCGAATAGACCCCGGCGACGATGGTGGCCATGCCGCAGAACTGCTGGATGAACAAGGTGCCGTTGCTGGCCAGGGCCGACAGGTTGCGGGCATGGGCGTCCAGCCGGGCGATGGCGCCGTTGGTGTGTTCCCACTGGTACTGGCGCTCGCTTTCGGCGCCGTAGGCCTTGAGGGTTTCCAGGCCACCGAGGGTTTCGATCAGCAGGGCCTGGCGCACCGCGCCCAGGCTCAGGCTCTTCTGCACCGTGTCGCGCAGCCGCGCCTGGATCAGCAGTGCCACACCCACCGCCAGCGGGAAGGCCACCAGCGGGATCAGCACCAGCCAGCCGCCGAGCAGGCCGATCACCACCAGCATCAACACCACGAAGGGCAAGTCGATGATGCTGGTCAGGGTCACCGCGGTGAGGAATTCGCGCAGGCCCTGGAAGTCGTGGATGCTCTGGGCAAAGCCGCCGACGCTGGCCGGGCGCGCCTTCATGGCCATGCAGGTGATGCGCTCGAACAGGGTCGCCGAGAGAATCAGGTCGGTCTTCTTGCCAGCCTGGTCCAGCAGGTGCGCGCGCACCATGCGCAGCACCAGCTCGAAGGCGGTGCCGATGAACAGGCCGATGACCAGCACCCACAGGGTCGACAGCGCCTGGTTGGGCACCACGCGGTCGTAGGTCTGCATGACGAACAGCGGCACCATCAGCCCGAGCAGGTTGATCAGCAGGCTGGCGAGCAGGGCGTCGCTGTACAGCCAGCGCGAGTGCCTGAGGGTGTCGCGGAACCAGGCTTCGACCCGTGGCAGCAGCGGCGTGCGCAAGTCTTCCAAGGTGTGCCGTGGTCGGGCGAACAGGGCCTGGCCGCTGTAGGCCTGCTCCAGCGCGGGGCGCTCGACCCACTGTTCGCCGCCTTCGGCTTCGCACGGCAGGATCAACGCCCGGCCGTCTTCGCTCCAGCGCTGCAGCACCGCGCTGCGGCCGTTGTCGAGCAGCAGCAGCACCGGCAGGTTGAGGGGGGAAATGGCGGCCAGCTCACGGCGCAGGATGCGTGCCTGCAGGCCGGCCCGTGCGGCGGCGCGCGGCAGCAGCTCCAGGCCCAGGCGCTGCTCGGCCAGCGGCAGGCCGGCGCACAGGCTGGCACGGCTGGCCGGGCAGCCGTGCACCTTGCACAGGATCAGCAGGCCATCGAGCAACGGATCGTCCGCAGCCAGGGAGGGCTGCGTGCTTTGCATACTGGTCACGATGGCCTACTCCTGCCGCAGTGGACGGGAAGCGGCCGTGGCGTTGCCCGGCCGCGTTGCAGGACCTAGCGCATGTCGGGCAACTGGGCCTGGTTGCGCACCTCGGTCTTGGCGATGGCTTCCGGCGGCAGCGAGATGCGCTGCTTGCTCAGCAGCTCGCCCATGGTCGCCAGCACCCGGTACATGGAGAACTCTTCGGTGTAGCGCACTTCGGTGTAGCGACGGTTGGCGTTGTACAGTTCGTTCTCGCTGTCGAGCACGTCGAGCAGGGTGCGTTGGCCGAGGCCGAACTGGTCCTGGTAGGCGCCACGTACGCGCTGGGTGGTCTCGGCGTATTCGCGGGCGCTC
The DNA here is from genome assembly GCF_057370475.1 of Pseudomonas sp. FA117. NCBI lineage: Bacteria > Pseudomonadati > Pseudomonadota > Gammaproteobacteria > Pseudomonadales > Pseudomonadaceae > Pseudomonas > Pseudomonas sp. FA117. Next base: position 4,175,107 of record NZ_CM170675.1, on the reverse strand, counting down.
GGGGTCTGCTTGCGCGCGTTGTTCATGGCGTTCCAGGCCAGGCTGAGGTTCTCGGTCAGCTCGCGCAGGGCATTGTTGCGGATGTCCATGGCCTGGTTGATCTTGTGCGCATCGGACTGCAGGCGGGCCTTGTCGCTGCCGCCACGGAACAGGTTGTAGCTGAGCTCGACGCCGGCCTGCCAGTCGTTGTTGCTGTGGCCGCGCTCGCCGCCCAGGTTGTTGTTGGCGCCGGTGGCCAGCACTGCGTCCAGGCGTGGGTAGAACGGCGACTTGGCCACTTCGTACTGTTTCTCCGCGGCATTGACGTCAGCCTGCGCGGACTTGAGGTACGGGTTGTTCTCGCGCATGCCCTGGCGGGCTTCGTCGAGGGTGCCGGGCATCTGGATCTTGATCGAGGTCGGCGTTTCCAGTTCGTCTGGCTGGCGACCAATGACGCTGTAGAAGTTGGCCTCGGCGTCGGCCAGGTCGACCTCGGCGGTGTCCAGGTTGTTTTCGGCCAGGGCGCGACGGGCGCGGGACTGATCAAGGTCGGCGGTGCTGCCCACGCCGCGCTCGCTGCGCAGGCCGATCTGGTCGTTGACCCGCAGGTGCGCCTGCAGGTTGTTCTTGGCCAGGGTCACCAGTTCGCGACGCTTGAGCACTTCCAGGTAGACCTCGATGGCGCGCAGGGCGACATCCTGGGCGATGGCCTGGGTGTAGTATGCCCGCGAGGTGGCCACCGACTCGGTCCGGCCGACTTCGTTCGAGGTGTTGAAGCCATCGAAGATCATCTGCCGCAGGCGCAGTTCGGACTGTGTGTAGCTGAGGGTTTCCTTGTTGTGGTTGCGCGTGCCGTCGGGGTTGATGCCGCGGGTGTTGAGGTTGTCCGAGCGCTGGCGCCCGTAGCCGGCCACCAGGTCGACCGTGGGGAAGTAGCCACCGCGTGCGAACTTCACATCCTCATCGGCCGACAGCTTGCTGTTGCGATTGGAGCTGATCTGAGGGTGGTAGTCCACGGCACTCTGGACGGCCTCGGTGATCGACATCGCCTGGGCGTTGGCACAGGCCATGGCCAACAGGATCGCACTGGTGATGGGGGTTAGAACGCGCATGGGGTACATCTCCCTGGTCTTGAATAAGGTGCTGCAATCGCCAAAAAAATGACGAAAAATGAAGTTGAAACCGTTTCAGGTTTGTAACAACAGAGCTAAGAACATTTAACGGGCGAGCTAAGAAGATTTTTTCATAAGGTCTATGCGAAAAAAAACTTATGCGGTCTAAGGAAAGCAAGACATTGTTCTATTCAAGCGCTCGGCTAAATCGGCTGCAGTACCTGATTTCCGGGCTTCGCAGAAAGTTCCAGATTTTTTGCAGCTAAGGACCCTGGAGAGGACAACAACGGCAGAATTTGGCGACAGAAAATTGGCATTCGAATAATGGCCAATTACCATTACTGCCCGTGTTGAGCTGTCCTGGTGAGTGAGCTTTCTCACCTTCGTGACAGACGCGAGACCCAACGGATCGCTTCCCGCATTACCTGGCCCCACTGCAAGAAGCCAATCGGCAGGGGAGGCGTGCGTTCATGGCTAAATCAATCGGCGTGGTCAGCAAGGTCGTGGGTCAGGTGTTCGCGGTAGGCGATGACGGCGCCCGGCGCTTGCTGGTGGAGGGCGACCGTCTGTTTGCCGGTGAACAGCTGGAAACCGGCGCGGCCGGTGCGGTGGCCGTGCGCCTGGGCAACGGCGCCGAACTGACGTTGGGGCGTGGCAGCAGCCTGGAGATGACCCCGGAGTTGCTGGCCAATCGCGCGCCTCATGTGCAGGCGCCCGACCCCGTGCCCAGCGAGGCGCAGCTCAGTGATGTCGAGCGTTTGCAGCAGGCCATTGCCGCCGGTGCCGACCCGACCCAGGACGCTGAGGCGCCGGCCGCCGGCCAGAGTGCCAACGGCGCACCGGGAGCACTGGGGGGCGGGCACAGCTTCGTGCTGCTCACCGAGGTGGCCGCGCGGGTCGACCCCACCGTCGGCTTCCCGACCGCCGGGTTCAATGGCATCCCGGAGCTGGCCAACCGTTACATCGGCACGCTGGACTTCGACAACAACGCCGCCCCGGGTATCAACCCGCCGCTGACGCCCCCGGTCAACCCTCCGGTCAACCCGCCCGTAACACCGCCGGACAACCCGGTGACCCTGCGCGGGCTCGACCTCAGCCCTGCGGAGCTGACCCTCGACGAAGCCAACTTGCCCCAAGGCTCGGCCAGCAATCCAGCGGCGCTGACCCAGTCGGGCAGTTTCACCGTGGTGGCGCCGGATGGGGTGTTCAACCTCAGCGTCGGCGGTATCAACGTGGTGACTGCAGGTGTGGTGACCGGCGTCGGCCAGTCGATCACCACCGGGCTTGGCAATCTGCTTACCATCACCGGCTACAACCCCGCGACCGGCGTGGTCAGCTACAGCTACACCCTCACCGGCGCCGAGCAGCACGCAGATGGCGCGGGCAACAACGTGCTCGGCGAGCACTTCCCGGTGCTGGTCAGCGACACCGACGGTGACGTGGCCAGCGGCTCGCTGGACGTGATCATCCGCGACGACGTGCCCACGGCAGTCAATGACAGCAACGCGGTGCATGCCACCGAGCAACACACCCAGCTCACCGGCAATGTGCTGGACAACGACATCCAGGGGGCCGACCGGGTGGTCGGCGGGCCTGTGGTGGCCGGGACCTTCGTCGGCACCTACGGCACCCTGGTGCTCGCCGCCGACGGCTCCTACACCTACACCCTCAACACCGAAGACCCGGACTTCAAGCAACTCAACGGCGGCGGACAGGGTGTCGAGACCTTTACCTACACCCTGAAGGATGCGGACGGTGACACCAGCAGTGCGACCCTGACCCTGAACATCACCAACCTCGACGATCCGGTGACCCTCGGTGGCCTGGATGTGAATGGTGGGGAGCTGACGGTCTACGAGAAGAACCTGGGCAACGGCAGCGCGCCGGACACTGCGGCCCTGACCCAGAGCGGCAGCTTCACCGTCAGCGCCCCCGATGGCCTGCAGAGCCTGAGCGTCGGTGGCATCAGCGTGGTCAGTGGCGGTGTGGTGGCGGGCTTCCCGCAGTCGATCACCACCGCCCTGGGCAACACCCTGACCATCACTGGCTTCAATCCGCTCACCGGTGTGGTGACCTACAGCTACACCCTGCTCGGCAACGAGGGCCATCCGGCGGGCGATGGGACCAACAGCCTGAGCGAGCATTTCAGCGTGATCGCCCAGGACACCGACGGTAGCAGCGCCACCGCCAGCCTGGATGTGAACATCGTCGACGACGTGCCCCAGGCGCAGCCTGACTCGGCCAGCGTGGTGGAAGGCGGTACGGTCAGCGGCAACGTGCTGCTCAACGATCAGTTGGGCGCCGACCAGGCAGGGACCGGCAATGTAGTGGTGGGTGCGCGGGCGGGGACCGACACCTCGACCTCGGCCATCGGCAATCTCAACACTGCGATCGGTGGCCTGTATGGCACCCTGACTATCGATGCCGCCGGCAACGCCACTTACCATGCCAACCCGAATGCCGTGGCGCCGCCCGGTGCTACCGACGTGTTCGTCTACACCATTCGCGACACCGATGGTGACGAGAGCACCACGACCATCACCATCAACGTCAAGGATTGCTCGCTGATCGCCGGGCCTGACGATGGCGTGACGGTGTACGAGAAAGCGCTGGACCTGGTGAAGGATGGCAATGACCTGGCCCCGGGCAATGTCACCGGTAGCGCGCCGGGCTCCACCGGCGAAACGGCTTCCGGTAGCCTGGCGGGCTCCGTGAGCGGTGGCGTCGGTGCCCTGACCTATACGCTGGTGGGCAGCGCAGTGGGCCAGTACGGCCAGATCCAGCTCAATGCCGATGGTTCCTACACCTACACCCTGACCTCGGCGCCGAAATCGCCGGATAACCTCAATGACGGGGCGAACAGTCTGACCGAGAGCTTCACCTACGAGGTGAAGGATTCGCTGGGCAATTCGACCACCAGCACCATCGTCATCACCATTGTCGACGACGTGCCCAAGGCGCACAGCGACTTCGCCAATGTCTTCGAGGGCGGTACGGTCAGTGGCAACGTACTGGTCAATGACGTGTTCGGCGCCGATGTGGTGGCCGATGGCAAATACGTGGTCGGGGTCCGCGCAGGCGGTGATACCTCCACGTCGGCCATTGGCCAACTGGGCGTCCAGGTGCTCGGCCAGTACGGTTACCTGACCCTCGATGCCCAGGGCAACGCGATCTATCATGCCAACCCCGACAGCGTCGCGCCGCCCGGTGCAACGGATGTGTTCGTCTACACCATCCGCGATGCCGACGGCGACGAGAGCACGACGACCATCACCATCGATATCCACGACTGCTCGTTGGTCGCGACGCCTGACGGCGGCGTGACGGTGTACGAGAAGGCACTGGACCTGGTCAAGGATGGCAATGACCTGGCGCCGGGTACTGTCACCGGCAGCGATCCGCACTCCCCGGGCGAGACGGCGTCGGGCTCGCTGGCCGGCTCGGTAAGCGGTGGTATCGGGGCGATGACCTTCACCCTGGTGGGCAATGCCACCGGGCAGTACGGGCAGATCCAGCTCAATGCCGACGGCTCCTACACCTACACCTTGACCTCGGCGCCGAAAACGCCGGGCAACGTCAACGACGGCACGAACACCCTGACGGAGTCCTTCACCTATCAGGTGAAGGATTCGCTCGGCAACTCGACCACCGGCACCATCGTCATCAGCATCGTCGACGATGTGCCCAAGGCGCACTGTGACGTGGCCAGCGTGACCGAAGGCGGCGTGGTCAGCGGCAATGTGCTGGACAACGACATTGTCGGTGCCGATGTGCGGGGGGACGGTCAGTACGTGGTCGGCGTGCGCGCCGGATCCGACACCTCGACCTCGGCACTAGGCCAGCTCGGCAGCCAGGTCATGGGCCAGTATGGCTACCTGACCCTCGATGCCCAGGGCAATGCGACCTACCATGCCAACCCCAACAGCGTGTCCCAGGCCGGTGCTACCGATGTGTTCGTCTACACCATCCGCGATGCCGATGGCGACGAGAGCACCACCACCATCACCATCAATGTGCACGACAGCAAGCTGGTCGCTTGCGAAGACAGTGAAGTGAAGGTGTATGAAAAAGCACTGGACCTGAACAAGGACGGCAATGACCTGGCCGCAGGCAATGTCACCGGCAGCGACCCGCATTCCACGGCGGAAACCGCGTCAGGCAGCCTCGTGGGCTCGGTAGGTGGTGGTGTTGGCGCGCTGAGCTTCAGCCTGGTCGGCAACGCCACCGGGCAATATGGGCAGATCCAGCTCAATGCCGACGGCTCCTACACCTATACCTTGACCTCGGCGCCGAAAACGCCGGGCAACGTCAATGATGGTGCGAACAGCCTGACCGAGTCGTTCACCTATCAAGTGACGGACTCGGCAGGCAACTCGACCACCAGCACCATCGTCATCACCATCGTTGACGATGTACCCAAGGCCCATTGCGATGTGGCCAGCGTCACCGAAGGCGGCGTGGTCAGCGGCAATGTGCTGGACAACGACATCGTCGGTGCCGATGTGCGGGGGGACGGTCAGTACGTGGTCGGCGTGCGCGCCGGCTCCGACACCTCGACCTCGGCAATAGGCCAGCTTGGCGGCCAGGTCATGGGCCAGTATGGCTACCTGACCCTCGATGCCCAGGGCAATGCGACTTATCACGCCAACCCTGACAGCGTGTCCAAGGCTGGCGGCACCGATGTGTTCGTCTACACCATTCGTGATGCCGATGGTGACGAGAGCACCACGACCATCACCATCAATGTGCAGGACAGCAAGCTGGTGGCCTGTGAGGATCGTGACGTCACCGTGTACGAGAAGGCGCTGGACATGGTCAAGGACGGCAACGACCTGGCGGCGGGCACGGTCACCGGCAGCGACCCGCATTCCACCGCGGAAACCGCGTCCGGCAGCCTGGTCGGTTCGGTTGGCGGCGGTGTAGGGGCGCTCACCTACAGCCTGGTCGGCAATGCGGTAGGCCAGTTCGGGCAGATTCAGGTCAACGCCGACGGCTCCTACACCTACACCCTCACTTCAGCGCCGAAAACCCCAGGGGGCGCCGATGATGGGGCCAACAAGGTCGTCGAATACTTCACCTACAAGGCCACCGATTCGCTGGGCAACAGTGTCACCAGCACCATCGCCATTTCCATCGTCGATGATGTGCCCAAGGCCGTGTGTGCCGAGCGCAACATCACGCCGGGCCAGGTGGATTCGAACATCCTGCTGGTGATCGATGTGTCCGGCAGCATGAACTTCGCCTCGGGTGTGCAGGGATTGAGCCGCCTGGCGCTGGCCAAGCAGGCGATCACTGCACTGCTGGACAGGTACGACGACATGGGCGACATCAAGGTGCAGATCGTCACCTTCGCCACCGGCGCGCAGGTCAAGACGCCGGTCTGGGTGTCGATCGCCGAGGCCAAGAGCATCGTCGCCGGGCTGAGCGCAGACGGCTCGACCTACTACGACTCGGCCGCGACCAAGGCGCAGGAGGCCTTTGCCACCAGCGGGAGGATCGAAGGCGCGCAGAACATCAGCTACTTCTTCTCTGATGGCGTGCCCACCAATGGCCATTCGATGACTGCCGTGCGGGAGACCGCTTGGGAGAGCTTCCTCGATAACAACGGGATCAAGTCCTACGCCATTGGCCTCGGCACCGGGGTGAATCAGGCCAACCTCGACCCGCTGGCCTACGATGGCAGCAGCCATGTCGATACCGACTCGGTGGTGGTCACCGACCTGAGCCAGCTCAGCGCGGTGCTGTCCGGCACAGTGCAGGGGGCGCCGATCACCGGCAGCCTGATGAGCGGTGGCCACTTCGGTGCCGATGGCGGCTTCATCAAGGCGCTGCTGGTCGATGGCGCTACTTATACCTTCGACCCGAAAGCCAATGCCGGCCAGGGCGGCTACACGGTCGCCGGTGGCCCGGACAAGGCCAGCTTCGACACCACCGGCAATACCCTGTCGATCAAGACTGCACTCGGCGGCACGCTGCTGGTGGACATGGACACCGGCGAGTTCACCTATACGCCGCCGAAGGATACCGGCAGCAGCCAGGTGGAGAAGTTCGGCTTCACCGTCAGCGACAACGACGGCGATACCAGCAGCGCCAACCTGGTGGTGAAGATCAACAGCAACAGTGCTCCCCTGGCCGGTGCCGACCACATCATCACCAACATCGCCGGCGCCAGCGTCACCGTACCGGCCGAAGCGCTGCTGGCCAGTGACAGCGATGCGGATCACGACCCCCTGAGCGCTGCGCCCATCACCTTCAACACGGGCTTTGCCGACAAGGGGGCGGGCTTCACGGCGGGCAGCCAGGCCCAGACGCTCAAGTTCGACGGCACTGGCAACCGGCCCGAGAACCAGCTCAAGGATCTGGCCCGCAGCGACTTCACCGCGATCTCAGGTTCCATGACTGCGGCACTGGTGATTGCCGGCTACCTGGGGGCGATCAGTACGGCCAACGCCAATGACGAAGACACCCTGACCGTCACCCTGCGCAAGGGCGAGAGCCTCAGCCTCGACCACGACCGCCCGGCAGGCAACCTGATGCTGGAGTGGAAGGATGCCAACGGCAGCTATCAACCCATTGCCGATGGCGGCAGTTTCACGGCCAGTCACGATGGGGTGTACAGCATCCATGTGATCAACAGCGAGAATGCCCAGGGCAACAGCAAGGCGGCCGAAAGCTACAAGCTGAGCATGGTCATCGACTACAGCCATGCCGAGAACGCGGTCTACCAGGGCAGCTACACCCTCAGCGACAACCACGGTGGCAGCGCCAGCGGGGCGGTGGACATTACCTACCAGGCCGGCAGCACGCTGCAGGGCACGGCGGGCGACGACGTGCTGCTGGCCGGCAATGGCGATGACACCTTGATCGGTGGCAACGGCCACGACGTGCTGGTCGGTGGCGCGGGGAACGACAAGCTGTACGGCGGGGAGGGCGATGACCTGCTGATCGGCGGGCCGGGCAACGATCTGCTCGACGGCGGGCCGGGCAACGATACCGCAAGCTACGCGTCGGCGACTGCCGGGGTGACGGTCGATCTCGGTCATGTCGGTGCGCAGAACACCGGTGGTGCAGGGCTCGACACCTTGGTCAGCATCGAGAACCTGATCGGCTCGGACTACAACGACACGCTGATCGGCAACGACGGGGACAATGTGCTCAGCGGTGGAATGGGGGACGACACCCTCATTGGGGGCGGGGGTAACGACATCCTCATCGGCGGGCCAGGCAACGACACCCTCACCGGCGGCAGCGGCAACGATACCTTCGTCTGGCAGAAAGGCGACACCGGGCACGACCGGGTGACCGACTTCACGCCGGGCGGCGACCGACTCGACCTGTCGCAATTGCTGCAGGGCGAGAATGCCACGGCGGCGTCACTGGACGACTACCTGCACTTCAAGGTCAGTGGCTCGGGCGCCAATGTGGTCTCGACCATCGAAGTCAGCAGTGTGGCGGGCGCTGCGGCGACCCAGACCATCGATCTTGCCGGCATCGACCTGGCCCAGCACTACGGGGTGACGGCAGGAGCGGGAGGCATGATCGCGGCGGGGCACGATACTGCGACTGTCATCAATGGCATGCTCAACGACCATTCGCTGAAGGTGGATACCGTGTAACGAGCGCTCCTGCCATCCCTGTGGGAGCAACTGTCTTGCTCAAGATCCAAAGGTCAGTCCAGGAATTGGGCTGGCCTCTAGATTTTGAACAAGACAGTTGTTCCTGCACAGGGGTGTGTTCAGGGCAGGCGCAGGGTCTTCTGCTTGAGGATGTAGAGGGTGACCAGTACGGCACTGGTGAGCATGAAGGCCCTGGCCCAGAACAGCGGCACCAGGTAGCAGGACAGGCCGATGCTCGCCCACATCAGGCCGATGGCGTAGACCTTGCCCTTGAGCGGGATGCCCTCACCGCTGAGGTAGTCGCGGATCCACGGCCCGAGCCTGGGGTGGTTCACCAGCCAGGCGTGGAAGCGCGGCGAACTGCGGGCGAAACAGGCGGCCGCCAGCAGCAGGAAAGGGGTAGTGGGCAACACCGGCAGGAAGATTCCCAGCACCCCCAGCGCGACACTGAGCCAGCCGACGGCCAGCAGCAGGTAGCGCACCACTGCGGATCAGTGGTGGCGCGGCTTGAGCAGGGCCGGTTTTTCTTCCGGTGCGTGCAGCAGCAGGAACAGCGCGCTCAGTGCCTCGGGGATCTGCACGACCATGTCGTCCTGCAGGTTGGCGTTGCTGGCGATGTCGGCAAATTCCGGCTGCTCGTCGAACAGGCCCGAGCCGACCATGATCGGCAGGAGCATTTCGCTGACTTCCTCTTCGGCGTTCTCGAACCAGGCCTCTTCACGCAGGAACACCCCCTCCATGAAGCCGATGCACCAGCCGCGCAGGTCGGAATCGTCCGGCTCGTCGGTCAGGTCCAGCTCACAAGGCAGGTCGAATTCTTCGTCGCTGGCCAGCTGGCGGGCGATGTGGCCCTTCAGCGCCACCAGCGTGGCTTCGATCTCGGTGCGCTGGGCTTCGCTGGCGTAGTGCGGTTCTTCGGCGAAGAGCGCGTCGATCCATTCGCGCTCGGGAACGTCCTCGGCGCAGATCGACAGCGCGGTCAGGTAGCCGTGTGCGGCGACGTAGTCCAGCGCTTCTTCGTGCAGCTCGTCGGCGTCGAGGAAGGCTTGCAGGCGGGTCAGTTGCTCGGCGAAGGACATTACAGGGCTACCTTGGGGGAATAAACGATAGTGAATTCTAGCACCTTGCGGCCTCGGCGGGGCAAAGGGAACGTCTGTCACCCAAGCCTGCCGCAGAGCGGGGCACTCGGGTATACTCCGCGGTTTTTCAAGCCAGGTGGCGTTTCACTGCCACCCGGTAAAAACCGCTTACGCATCCGGCGTGTGCGCGGCGGATTTATCGTCCAGCCTGTGTCCAGGATGGTACGGCGATTTGGAGTGGCAAATGCTCGAACAGGCTCAGCGCGTCCTCAAGGACATCTTCGGCTACGACAGCTTCCGCGGGCGCCAGGCAGCGATCATCGAATGCGTGGCCAACGGCGGCGATGCCCTGGTCCTGATGCCCACTGGCGGCGGCAAGTCGCTGTGCTTCCAGGTGCCGGGCCTGCTGCGCCCGGGCCTGACCGTGGTGGTGTCGCCGCTGATCGCGCTGATGGACGACCAGGTCGCCACCCTCGACGAGCTCGGTGTGGCCGCTGCGGCGCTGAACTCCACGCTCAGCGCCGAACAGCAGCGCGACCTGGCCGGGCGCCTGCGCCGTGGTGAAGTGAAGATGCTGTACCTGGCACCGGAGCGCCTGGTGCAGCCGCGCATGCTGGATTTCCTGCGCACCCTGGACATTGCCCTGTTCGCCATCGACGAAGCGCACTGCGTGTCGCAGTGGGGGCACGACTTCCGCCCCGAATACCTGCAGCTGGGCCAGCTCGCCGAGCTGTTCCCGCACGTGCCGCGCATCGCCCTGACCGCCACCGCCGACATGCGCACCCGCGAGGAAATCGTCCAGCGCCTGCACCTGCAGGGCGCCGAGCGTTTCCTGTCGAGCTTCGACCGGCCCAACATCTTTTACCGCATCGTGCCCAAGGAGTCGCCGCGCAAGCAACTGATGGCCTTCCTCGGCGAGCGTCGCGGCAACGCCGGAATCGTCTACTGCCTGTCGCGCAAGAAGGTCGACGAAACGGCCGCCTACCTGTGCGAGCAGGGCTTCCCGGCGCTGCCTTACCATGCCGGCCTGCCGGCTGAGACGCGTTCGGCCAACCAGCACCGCTTCCTCAACGAGGAAGGGCTGATCATGGTCGCGACCATCGCCTTCGGCATGGGCATCGACAAGCCCAACGTGCGCTTCGTCGCCCACCTCGACCTGCCCAAGTCGCTCGAGGCCTACTACCAGGAAACCGGCCGTGCCGGTCGTGACGGGCTGCCGTCCGATGCCTGGATGGCCTATGGCCTGCAGGACATGGTGATGCTCAAGCAGATGCTGCAGAACTCCGAAGGCGACGAGCGCCACAAGCGCGTCGAGCAGCACAAGCTCGATGCCATGCTGGCGCTGTGCGAGGAAACGCGTTGCCGTCGCCAGTCGCTGCTGGCGTATTTCGACGAAGTGCTCGAGCAGCCCTGCGGCCACTGCGACAACTGTGTCGACCAGGTGCAGACCTGGGACGCCACCGAGCCTGCGCGCCAGGCCCTGTCGGCGGTGTTCCGCACCGGCCAGCGCTACGGCGTCGGCCACCTGGTCGATGTGCTGACCGGCAAGGACACCGAGAAGGTACGCAGTTTCGGCCACGAGAAGCTGTCGGTGTTCGGTGTCGGCAAGGCCCTGGGCGAACATGAATGGCGCTCGCTGTTCCGCCAGCTGGTGGCCCGTGGCCTGGTGGACATCGACCTGGAAGGCTACGGCGGCCTGCGCCTGTCCGACAGCTGCCGGCCGCTGCTGCGCGGCGAGGTCAACCTGCAACTGCGCCGCGACCTCAAGCCGCAGACCGTGGCCAAGTCCTCGGGCAGCGGCGGTGGCAGCCCGGCCAGCCAGCTGGTGCGTGCCGAGGAGCGCGAGCTGTGGGAGGCGCTGCGTACGCTGCGGCGCAAGCTTGCCGAGGAGCACAGCGTGCCGCCCTACGTCATCTTCCCCGATTCGACCCTGCTGGAAATGCTGCGCAGCCAGCCCACCAGCCTCAGCGACATGGCCCAGGTCAGCGGTGTCGGTGCGCGCAAGCTCGAGCGCTATGGCCAGGCGTTCCTGGAGGTGCTCAACGGCGCTGGCGGCACCGAGGAGGCGCCGAAAGTGGTGCTCGACCTGCGCCACGAACTGGTCAGCCTGGCCCGCGCCGGCATGACCCCGGCGCAGATCGCCGGTCAGCTGAACTGCAGCGAGAAGAACGTCTACAGCCTGCTGGCCGAAGCCATCGGCCGCCAGGAACTGAGCCTGGAGCAGGCGCTGGATCTGCCCGAAGAGCTGATGATGGAAGTGCAGGACGCCTTCCTCGACGGCGAGGGCGAGCTGCCGCCGGTCTCGGCCATTGCACCGCAGTTCGGCCCGCGTGTGCCGGAAGGGGTGCTGTACTGCGTGCGTGCGGCGCTGGCGGCCGAATTCGAGCTGTGAGCCGGCGATGCCCGTTGTTCGAACGCCCCACTGCGGCGCGGTGCGGGCGTCGTCGATGGGCATGACATTCCGGTCAATCCTGACCTTTGTCACGCTTTTTGACGATTATCGGACGTTTCCCACCTGACGAACCTTGCCTGATCCCCCGGGGCATGATTAGCTGACTAATAATTAGTTCTATCGATCGAGTTGTTTATGCCCCTGACCGACAACCAACACCGCTTCGGCATGCAGCTGGCACAGATGTCCCGCGGCTGGCGCGCCGAGCTGGACCGCCGCCTGGCCGGGCTCAACCTGTCCCAGGCCCGCTGGCTGGTGCTGTTGCACCTGGCCCGTTTCGACGAGGCCCCTACCCAGCGTGAGTTGGCGCAGAGCGTCGGTGTCGAGGGGCCGACCTTGGCGCGTCTGCTCGACAGCCTGGAAACCCAGGGCCTGGTGCGGCGTCAGGCGGTGATGGAAGACCGGCGGGCGAAGAAGATCCTGCTGTGCCCGCCGGCCAAGCCGCTCATCGACCAGATCGAGACCATCGCCAACGCCCTGCGCGCTGAGCTGTTCACCGGTGTCGACGAGGCCGACCTGGAAGTGTGCATGCGCGTGCATGCCAGGATTCTCGACAATCTCGAGAAGCCCTGAGGGCAGCATTGCGACTCGAGCTTCAAGAAAACGGATAGCGTGCATGCGCCTTCCGTTTTTTTGTGCGCCTCGGGTGGCGGGCATTTTCCGAACACTGTTTTTTCGCGCGGCAAGGGGAGGGGCATGAAAGCCACCTGGGACATCTTCTGCACGGTCGTGGACAACTACGGCGATATTGGCGTGACCTGGCGCCTGGCGCGCCAGTTGGCGGGCGAGCATGCGCTGGCCGTGCGCCTGTGGGTGGACGACCTGCAGGCCTTCGCGCGACTGTGCCCGGAGGCCGACCCGCAGGCCGCGCAGCAGTGGCAGCAAGGTGTCGAAGTCCGGCATTGGGCGGCCCAATGGCCAGGGTGCGAAACTGCCGAGGTGGTGATCGGGGCCTTTGGCTGCCGCTTGCCGGGCGCCTATGTCGATGCCTTGGCCGCGCGCCCGACCCCGGCGCTGTGGCTGAACCTCGAATACCTGAGCGCCGAGGACTGGGTCGAAGGCTGCCATGGCCTGCCGTCGCCGCAGCCCAATGGCCTGCGCACGGTGTTCTTCTTCCCCGGCTTCAGCGACGGTACCGGCGGTTTGCTGCGTGAGCGCGAGCTGCTGGACAAGCGCGCAGCCCTGGAGAGCGATACCGCCGCGCGCCAGGCGTTTCTCGCTGGCCTGGGCGTACGGCAGGCGCCCGGTACGCGGCTGATGTCGCTGTTCGCCTACGAGAATGCGCAGCTGGGTAGCTGGCTGGACGCGCTCGCCACAGACGCTCATCCCACCCACTTGCTGGTGCCCGAGGGCCGTATCCTGGTGGACGTGCATGCCTGGCTGGGCGAGCCGCTCGGCGTTGGCCAGGTACGACAGCGCGGGGCGCTCACCGTGCAGGTGATCCCGTTCGTCAGCCAGGACGATTACGACCGCATTCTCTGGTGCTGCGATTTCAATGCGGTGCGTGGCGAGGATTCCTTCGTCCGTGCGCAATGGGCCGGGCGGCCTCTGCTGTGGCACATCTACGTGCAGGAGGAAAACGCCCACTGGGAAAAGCTCGAGGCCTTCCTGAAGATCTATCGACAGGGTTTGTCGGACGATGCTGCAGATGCACTGCTGGCACTGTGGCGCGCCTGGAACATGGACCGCGACATGGGCCAGGCCTGGCGCGGGGTGTTGAAACACTGGCCGCAACTGCAGGCGCATGCCCGGCAATGGGCGCAGATTCAGGCCGCTCGGCCGGACCTTGCCACAGCGCTGGTACAGTTTTACCGAAATTGGATATGATATGCGGCCTCGATTTTTATAAATCCATCCAGATTCGGATACTTCGTAATGAAAACTGGTAAAGAGCTGAAACCCGGTACCGTACTGCGGATCGACAACGACCCGTGGCTGGTTCAGAAAGCGGAATTCACCAAGTCGGGCCGTAACAGCGCGATCATGAAGACCAAGCTGAAGAACCTGCTGACCGGCTACAAGACCGAAACCGTCTACTTCGCCGATGACAAGCTGGACGACGTGATCCTGGATCGCAAAGAAGCGACCCTGTCGTTCATCAACGGTGACGAATACACCTTCATGGACACCACCGACTACACCATGTACGAGCTGAACGCCGAAGACATCGACGCCGTTCTGCCGTACATCGAGGAAGGCATGGAAGACGTCTGCGAAGCCGTCTTCTTCGAAGGCCGCCTGGTATCGGTCGAACTGCCGACCACCATCAGCCGCAAGGTCGTCTACACCGAGAACGCTGCTCGTGGCGACACCTCCGGCAAGGTCATGAAGCCTGCCAAGCTGGCTAACGGTACTGAAATCCAGGTCGCCGATTTCATCGAAATCGACGAGTGGATCGATATCGACACCCGCGACAACAGCTTCAAGGGCCGCACCAAGAAGTAATCCTTCTTGCGACCCACGAAAAACCCGGCCTAGGCCGGGTTTTTTTGTGTCTGCTGCAAGGCCGCTACGGGCTTGCTCAGACTGTCACGTGCAGGCGCACATCGACGTTGCCACGGGTGGCGTTGGAGTACGGGCAGACCTTGTGCGCCTTCTCCACCAGCCCTTCGGCATCGGCCTGGGCCAGGCCCGGCAGGTTGATGTGCAGGTCGATGTCCAGGCCGAAACCACCAGGAATCTGGCCGATACCGACCTTGGCGGTGATCGATGCGTCGGCAGGCAGGGCTTTCTTTTCCTGGCCGGCAACGAACTTCAGGGCGCCGATGAAGCAGGCCGAGTAGCCGGCGGCGAACATCTGCTCGGGGTTGGTGCCCTCACCGCCAGCGCCGCCCAGTTCTTTCGGGGTGCTCAGCTTGACTTCCAGCTTGCCGTCGCTGGAGCGGGATTTGCCGTCGCGCCCGCCGGTGGAGGTAGCTTCTGCGATGTACAGGGGAGTGACCTTTTGCATCTTGAGCCTCGCGTGTGTGCTGTGCGCCGTGGCGCTGGGTGGGTATGGGTTTAAATTAGCGCGCAATCATTTAGTGCGCAAGATAAATTTTCAACCATTCGTCCGACAGCCATCCCACAGCATAGCCGTCAGAGGGTTTTTTGCAGGCTGTTGCGCAGGTCCAGCAGTTCCGCCTGCAGCTTCTGCAAGCGCTCCACGGTGCGCCCGGAGGCCTCCAGGATGCAGTGCGGCACCTTGCGTGCTTCGTCGCGCAGGGCGCGGCCCTTTTCGGTCAGTTGCACCAGCACCACGCGCTCGTCTTCGCGGCTGCGGTTGCGCTGCAGCAGGCCTTCGCTTTCCAGGCGCTTGAGCAGGGGGGTAAGCGAGCCGGGGTCGGTCAGCAGGCGGTGGCTGATTTCGCCCACGGTCAGGCCGTCCTGCTCCCACAACACGAGCATGGCCAGGTATTGCGGGTAGGTCAGGCCCAGGGCCTGGAGCAAGGGCTTGTAGACCTTGGTCATCAGCAACGAGGTGGAGTGCAGGGCAAAGCACACCTGGTTGTCCAGCAGCAGCTCGTCGCACGGGGCTTTGGGGTCGGCGTTCATGCAGGTCCTTGAATGAGTTCAGTTAAGAATCTAGCACGCTGATCGTTAGCGCGCTCATCAACTACGCAGTCCACTGCGTAGCGCCAGGTCCCAGGGTGGGACCGGGCTGAAGCGGCTCTTGAGGAATTCGAGCAGCAAGCGGCTGCGAGAGTTCGTTTCATGTTCGAGTCGCAGTGCATAGATGCCGGTGGTTTCCGCTTCCGGCAGGCCGTTTTCGCAGAACAGCGGCAGCAGTTCGCCGCGCAGCAGGTACTCGCTGACCAGCCAGGTGGGCAGGTGGGCAATGCCCAGGCCGGCGAGCGCGCCGAACAGCAAGGTCTCGGCATTGTTGGCAGTCATGCGCAGGCGTGCCGGTCGATACAGGCGCACCTGGCCATCGACTGCGAAGCGCCAGGCGAAGGGCGGCGCGAGGCCGTCCCAGTCCAGGCCGTCGTGCTGTGGCAGTTCGCTGGGACAGGTCGGTACGCCGCGGGCAGCCAGGTAGGCCGGGCTGGCGCAGGCGATGCGCACCATGTAGGCCAGCGGCGTGGCCACCAACCGGGTATCGGCCAGGGTGCCGGCGCGCAGCACCAGGTCGACCTCGCCCAGGTGGCTGCCGTGCATGTCGACGAAGCTGTCGATCAGGCGCAGTTGCACATCGAGCCCGGGATACGCCACCAGGAAGTCGGCGATCGCCGGTGCCAGGTGGCGGCGGCCGAAGGCGGCCGGAGCGTCCATGCGAATCAGGCCTTCCGGCGCGTTGCTCAGCGACACCGCTTCGGCGCGGGCCAGGCGCAGCTCCTCGATGATGCGCCGGGCGCGTTCGGCGAAGGCGTTACCCGCCGGGGTCGGGCGTACGGCGTGGGTGCTGCGCGCGAACAAGCGGCTGCCCACGGCGTTCTCCAGGTTGTCGATGCGCCGGGCGACTGCCGAAGGCGTCAGCGGATGACGGCGCGCAGCGGCCGAGAAGCTGCCTGTTTCCAGGACATCGAGAAACAGGCTCAGTTGTTCGGTGAGGATATCGGGGCTCATGGCCACTCCCATGCTTGTGCGTATCACGCAAAGCCATTGTGCGCTGCTGTGCGTTTCCCTGCCAGCCTGCACTGGGTAGCATGCGCAGATTAAGAACGCAGTCGGATGAGGCGCTGATGATCGAGTGGTTGATGTACATCGTTTTGGGTGCCGCCCTGGGCACCATGGGAGGGTTGTTCGGCATCGGTGGCGGATTGAT
The DNA here is from genome assembly GCF_057370475.1 of Pseudomonas sp. FA117. Classification (NCBI taxonomy): domain Bacteria; kingdom Pseudomonadati; phylum Pseudomonadota; class Gammaproteobacteria; order Pseudomonadales; family Pseudomonadaceae; genus Pseudomonas; species Pseudomonas sp. FA117. The sequence goes on along the minus strand of NZ_CM170675.1, from coordinate 4,158,125 downwards.
CGCGATTCCTGCGCTGGGCGTGCTGTTCGGCCTCGACCAGCAGTTGGCCCAGGGCACTGCCCTGGTGATGGTCGTGCCCAATGTGCTGCTGGCGCTGTGGCGCTACCACCAGCGCAACCGCATCGAGCTGCGTCATGCCGTGCCGCTGTCGCTGTGCAGCTTCATCTTCGCCTGGCTGGGGTCGATCTGGGCGGTAGGGCTGGACGCCCACGCCATGCGCCTGGGATTTGTCGCCTTCCTCGTGGCCCTGGCGGTATGGAACGTGGCGCGGATGTTCATGAAGGTCAGGCCGCCCAGCAGCCAGCTGCGCTATCCATGGCCGTGGCTGGGTGTACTGGGCTGCTTTGCCGGCAGCATGGGCGGGCTGTTCGGGGTAGGCGGTGCGGTGGTGGCCACACCGATCCTGACCAGCGTGTTCGGCACCACCCAGGTGGTGGCCCAGGGGCTGTCGCTGGCGCTGGCGGCGCCGAGCACCATGGTCACGCTGTTCACCTACGGCGTGCATGGCAGCGTCGACTGGCATGTGGGCATCCCCCTGGCGGTGGGCGGCCTGCTCAGCATCAGCTGGGGGGTGAAACTGGCCCATGCCCTGCCCGAGAAAGTGCTGCGTACGCTGTTCTGTGTGTTCCTGATCGTCTGTGCGGTGATGCTGGGGCTGGAGCTTTGACAGCGTTTACCTGAAGCCGTCGATCACATACTCGGCCATGCAGTCGGTGATCGGCGAGTGGCTTTGCGCATTGCGCAGCAGCATCACATTGGCCATCGGCAACTGCGGCAGGCCCTCGTCTTCGCCGAGGATGCACAGGGGATCGCTGATAAGGCTCTGCAACTGAGCGGTAACCGCCAGGCCCGCGCCGACGATGGCAAAGATTGCAGCCAGGCTCGGGCTTGTATAGGCGATGCGGTAGTCAATCCCCTGATGGTCCAGGGCGTTGCAGGCCCAGGAGCGGCAGAAACAGTCGGTGTTGAACATCGTCAGGGGCATCGGCCGCTGTTCATGGGGGCAGAAACCCTTGGCGGCTGCCCATACCAGGCGCTCCTGGCGCAGCAACTGACCCACCTCGGCACCTGGCTCGCGGGTGATGATGGTCAGGTCCAGGTCCTGGCGCTGCATCAACTGCTTCGATGGCTCGCAATGCACCTCCACCTGGATCAGCGGATAGCTGCTGGCGAAGCTGGCAAGAATCGCCGGCAGAAAGCGCATGGCGTAGTCGTCCGGTGTGCCGATGCGTACCACGCCGACCATGTGCGGCATGCGCAAGGTGTTGAACACCTCGCCGTGCAGCTTGAGGATGCGTCGGGCATAACCCAGCAGCACCTGGCCCTCGGCGGTCAGGCGCACCTGGCGTCCGTCGCGCTCGAACAGCTGGCGCTGGAGGACGTCTTCCTCCAGGCGTTTCATCTGCATGCTCACTGCCGACTGGGTACGGTTGACGACTTCCCCTGCGCGGGTGAAGCCGCCTTGTTCGGCGATGGCGACGAAGGTGCGCAAGACCTCGGCATCGAGGCTCTGGTAAGTGGACATTCATCAATCCTCAAGATGCAAGGCATCAGAAACATTCGTTGGATTGATCCTAAGCCTGGCGCGAGACTGAAACCACTCACACGGAGGGCTTCACGATGAAAGGTCATGTCGGCGTCACGCACGCTCCCTTCTCATTGGGCCAGCGACTCGCTCAGGCGCTTCAGCGACTGCTGCGCTGGCAGCAGTTGTACCGTCAGCGCCGGCAATTGGCCAGCCTCAGCGACGATGCGCTGCACGATCTGGGGTTGAGTCGGGCGGATACCCTGCAGGAGGTGGAGCGTCCGTTCTGGGGCGACCCATTGCGCAAATGAGGCGTCGCTGCGGAGCAGGGCCGCCCCACAGGATTTAAAGGCTGTAGTAGTAACCGCGGCTGCGCAGGGCGACGATGCGCGGGCGGCCGTCGGCGTGCGGGCCGATCTTCTTGCGCAGGTTGCTGACGTGCATGTCGAGGCTGCGGTCGTAGAGCGTCAGTTTGCGGCCCAGGCCGATCTGCGCCAGCTCCTGCTTGTCCAGGGGCTCGCCGGGTTGGCGCAGCAGGGCTTCGAGGATGCGGCTTTCCGAAAGGGTGAGGCTCATCTCGCGCTGGTCGATGCTGACCACCCCGCGCACGGGGCTGAAGGTCAGGTCACCGATTTCCATCTGGGTACTGGGCGCTGCCGGGTGGCTGCGACGCAGCACGGCGCGCAGGCGGGCGGTCAGCTCGCGCGGGTCGCAGGGTTTGGCCAGGTAGTCGTCGGCCCCCAGCTCGAGGCCGAGGATGCGGTCCAGCGGCTCGCCCCGGGCCGACAACATCAGCACCGGCAGCTCGGCGTGATCGCTGCGCAGTTGCTTGAGCAGCTCCAGGCCGCTGCCATCGGGCAGCATCACATCCAGCACCACCGCCGCCGGGGCGTGGGCGGCCAAGGCCTGGCGCGCGCTCTCGCCATCATGGCAGGCGCGGACCGCAAAGCCTTCCTGAGTCAGCCAACTGCCGAGCAGCTCGCACAACTCCTGGTCATCATCAATCAGTAACAGCTCGCTCATGACTCACTCAATTCAACCATTGTCGGCGTCTTCTGTGTCCGCCGCTGGCTAAGATACCGCAGACTACCGAGAACAGTGCAACGGCCGATCCGATCAGGAACCATTGTTGCTGCTCGGTGAGCAGGCGCAAGGGGCTGGCGGCCTGCAGTTTTTCCACTGCTGCCTGCAGGCGCTGGTTGTCCTGGCGCAGGCGTTCGAGCTGGCTGCTGTCGCGGGCGCTGCCGGCTTCCTGCAGTTGCCGGTTCAGGGCCGCGCGCTGTTTCTCGCTTTCATCCAGGCGCTGCTGCAGCTCGGTGATGCGCGCGCCGGCTTCCAGCGACAGGGGCTGTTCGGCGAGGGCGAGGGGGCTGAGCAGCGACAGGCAGAAAAGCAGCAGGGATATCGGACCTTGGCGCATCGGGACTCCTGATTCTTGTTCGATTCAGAAGGTTGTCGGCAGTGGGTCGCAATAAATGAATCCAGGGGTGTAGCGGCGCTGTTCGCAGGCGCGGTGTGCCGGCCAGCAGCGCCGGGCAGGCTCAGGGCAGCACTTGCTTGAACGGCTTGACCAGCACCTGCTCGTACACGCCGGCAGCGATGTACGGGTCGGCGTCGGCCCAGGCCTGGGCGGCCGCCAGCGAGTCGAATTCGGCGACGATCAGGCTGCCGCTGAAACCGGCAGCGCCCGGGTCGTTGCTGTCGATGGCAGGGTGCGGGCCGGCCAGCACCACGCGGCCCTCGGCCTTGAGCTGCTGCAGGCGCTCGAGGTGCGCAGGGCGGGCGGCCAGGCGCTTTTCCAGGGAGTTTTCGACGTCGCTGGCGATGATGGCGTAGAGCATGTCAATCCTTGGGTTTGGAGGTGGAGGGGTCGGTGTCGTGCAGGTGGCGCGACAGGTACACGCCCTGGGCCACCAGGAAGATCACGGTCATGCCCAGGCTGCCGAAGACCTTGAAGTCGACCCAGAACGCCTGGAAGGTGAAGGCGACGAACAGGTTGGCTGCACCGCAGACCAGGAAGAACAGGATCCAGGCGACGTTCAGGCGCGTCCAGATTGTATCCGGGAGTGTCAGGGCGTGGCCCATGATGCGTTTGATCAGTACCCGGTCGCCGATGAAGTGGCTGCCGGCGAAGGCCAGGGCGAACAGCCAGTTGACCACCGGCGCCTTCCACTTGAGGAAGGTTTCGCTGTGGAAGGCCAGGGTCAGGCCGCCGAACACCAGGCAAGCCACCAGTGTCAGCAACTGGCCCTTCTCGAGCTTGCGATGGCGCAGGAACAGCGCGCCGTAGACCACCACCGAGCTGAGGATGAGCATCGCCGTGGCGCTGTAGATACCGCCGAATTCGAAGCTTTGCCCGGCGAATTCGAGCGGACGTGGGTCCAGCTTGTAGACGATGAAGAACAGCAGCAGCGGGATGAAATCGATGAATTGTTTCACAGTGGCAGCCAGAAGCGGGATGTGACGGCATAATAACAAACATCGATTAAGGCGAAAGCGCTCCACCATGAATGTTGATCTGCACTGTCACAGCACCGCCTCCGACGGCGCCCTGTCGCCCACGGCACTGGTTGCCCGGGCCCACGAGCACGGAGTGCGAACGCTGGCGCTGACCGACCACGACACCCTCGAAGGCCTGCCCGAGGCACGCCAGGCCTGCCAGGCGCTGGGCATGCAGTGGGTCAGCGGGGTGGAGCTGTCGTGCACCTGGGGCGGGGCGACCATCCATGTACTGGGGTACAACTTCCCGCTCGATGCGCCGCCCTTGCTGACGGCCATCGAGCAGTTGCACCGCGGTCGCTGGCTGCGTGCCGAGGATATCGCCGGGCGCCTGGCGGGCAAGGGCATGCCCGGTGCGCTCGAGGGCGCGCGGGCCGTGCAGCAGGAGCTGGGCGATAGCGGCAACGCCCCGGCGCGTCCGCACTTTGCCGAGTTCCTGGTGCGCGCCGGGCACGTCAAGGACCGTGGCGAGGCGTTTCGCAAATGGCTAGGCGCCGGCAAGCTGGGCGACGTCAAGCTGCACTGGCCGACGCTCGAGGAAACTGTTGCCACGCTTCGTCAGTCCAACGCTTGGGTGAGCCTGGCCCATCCCATGCACTACGAACTGACCCGCAGCAAGCGCAGACGGCTGATCGCCGACTATATTCAAGCAGGAGGGCAGGCGCTTGAAGTGGTCAATGGCATGATGCCGCCCGAGCAAGTGGGCACGATGTCCATCCTTACCCGTGAGTTCGGCCTGCTGGCAAGTGCTGGCAGTGACTTCCACGGCCCCGGCACCTGGGGCGAGATCGGTGCCTACCGGCCACTGCCCGAGGACCTGCCACCTCTGTGGCGCCGATTCAGCCATGAACAGTCTATGGCGGTATGAACAGGACGATTACGTGAGTCAATTCTTCCAGATTCACCCGGAGAATCCGCAGCCGCGCCTGATCCGTCAGGCGGTGGAGATCATCCGCAAGGGTGGCGTGGTGGTGTATCCGACCGATTCGGCGTACGCCCTGGGTTGCCAGATCGGCGACAAGGCGGCGATCGAACGGGTCCGGCGCCTGCGCGGCCTGGACAAGACGCACAATTTCACCCTGATGTGCTGCGACATGTCGCAGCTGGGGTTGTATGCCAAGGTCGATACCGGCACCTTCCGCCTGCTCAAGGCCCATGTTCCCGGCCCGTACACCTTCATTCTCAACGGTACCCGCGAGGTGCCGCGCCTGTTGCTGCACGAAAAGCGCCGCACCATCGGCCTGCGCGTGCCGGACCATGCCATCACCCTGGCGCTGCTCGCCGAACTGGGCGAGCCGCTGATGAGCGTCAGCCTGATCCTGCCCGGCGACGATGAGCCGATGACCGATCCCTACGAAATCCGCGAACGCCTGGAGCATCACGTCGACCTGGTCATCGACGGTGGCTTCGGCGACCTGAAGGCGTCCACCATCATCGACCTGTCCGGTGACGAGCCACAACTGATCCGCGAAGGCTGCGGCGACCCGTCGCCCTTCCTGGTCGACGCGTGAGCCAGGTGCAGGCCCCCGAGGCGCCGACGGTCGAGACCGAGGCGCCGCAGCAACTGCAGCTGGCGCTGGTCTACGGTGAAGCCCTCACCGAAATGCCGGTCGACCTGTACATTCCGCCGGATGCCCTGGAAGTCTTCCTCGAAGCCTTCGAGGGCCCGCTGGACCTGCTGCTGTACCTGATCCGCAAGCAGAACATCGACATCCTCGACATCCCCGTGGCCGAGATCACCCGGCAGTACATGGGCTACGTCGAGCTGATGAAGTCGGTGCGCCTGGAGCTGGCCGCCGAATACCTGGTGATGGCCGCCATGCTCGCCGAGATCAAGTCGCGCATGCTGCTGCCGCGCTCCAGCGAGGTCGAGGAGGAAGAGGGCGACCCACGCGCCGAGCTGATCCGTCGCCTGCAGGAGTACGAGCGCTTCAAGGCCGCCGCCGAAGGTATCGACGAGCTGCCACGGATCGGTCGCGAGGTGCTGGTGCCGCAGCTCGAAGCGCCGCAGGCCAAGGTGCGCAAGCTGCTGCCCGAGGTCGCGCTGGAGGAGATCCTGCTGTCGATGGCCGAGGTCATGCGCCGCAACGACCTGTTCGAAAGCCACCAGATCACCCGCGAGACCCTGTCGACCCGCGAGCGCATGAGCGAGGTGCTCGAACGCCTGAAGGGGGGCGGCTTCGTGCCCTTCATCGAGCTGTTCAGCGTCGAGGAGGGCAAGCTGGGCGTGGTGGTCACCTTCATGGCGATTCTCGAGCTGGTGAAGGAATCGCTGATCGAACTGGTGCAGAATGAGCCTTTCACCCCGATCCATGTCCGTGCCCGGGCCGAATGACAGCAAAGAGCGCCGATGAACCTGAACGAACCCCGCGACCTGGCGTCGCTGATCGAGGCTTTCCTGCTGGCCTCCGGCAAGCCGCAATCCCTGGAGCGCCTCTTCGAATTGTTCGAAGAAGCCGAGCGCCCGGCGCCGGCCGTGTTCAGGAAGGCGCTGGAGGTGCTCGGCAAGTCGTGCAACGGCCGCGCCTTCGAGCTCAAGGAAGTTGCCAGCGGCTACCGCCTGCAGATACGTGAGGATTTCGCGCCCTGGGTCGGTCGCCTGTGGGAGGAGCGCCCGCAGCGCTACTCCCGTGCCCTGCTCGAGACCATGGCGCTGATCGCCTATCGCCAGCCCATCACCCGTGGCGAGATCGAGGACGTGCGCGGCGTGGCGGTGAACAGCAACATCATCAAGACCTTGATGGAGCGCGAGTGGATCCGCATCGTCGGCTATCGCGAAGTCCCGGGCCGTCCGGCGATGTTCGCCACCACCAAGGCGTTTCTCGACCACTTCAACCTCAAGAGCCTGGATGAGCTGCCGCCGTTGGCCGAGTTGCGCGAGATGGAGCCTGAGCCGGTGCTCGACGACCTTGACGATGCGCCCGTGCCGGCGCACCTGCAGGCGCTGGCCGATGCCAGCCTGGGTGAGGATGAGGAGGAGGGTGAAGCGAAGGAGGAGACCAGTTTCCGCAGCCTGCTGGTGGAGCTCGATGCCATGGAAGAAGGGCTCAAGACCGACTTCGATGACCTGCGCGAGGAAGAGGACGTGGTCGAGCCCGAGGACAAGCCCTGATTGGCGCCGCCCTTGTGTAGGCGCGATTGCCCGCGGCAAGGGCGACGCCGCTACACCACCGGGCAGAAAAACGCCCTCACCCCGATGCGCCAGCCCCATGAAACGCGTACAATGCGCGCCCCCTTGGCGCATCCGTCGCCAAACCGTTTTCACTACACCGTACACCGGGAGGTGCCCAGATGAGTGACAAAGACCTGCAGGAAACCCAACCAACCCCTCCGTCCGGCGAGAAGCTGCAAAAAGTCCTCGCGCGTATCGGCGTGGGCTCGCGCCGTGATGTCGAAGCCTGGATCAGCCAGGGCCGCATCAAGGTCAACGGCGTCGAGGCCACCCTCGGCCAGCGCGTCGACCTGCACGATGCCATCGCCGTCGACGGCAAGCTGATCAAGCGCGAGGAAGCCGCCGAGGCGACCCGCCGCGTGATCATGTACAACAAGCCCGACGGCGAGATCTGCACCCGTGACGACCCGGAAGGCCGCCCGACCGTGTTCGATCGCCTGCCGCGGCCGAAGGAAGGCCGCTGGATCAACATCGGTCGCCTCGACATCAACACCACCGGCCTGCTGCTGTTCACCACCGACGGTGAGCTGGCCAACCGCCTGATGCACCCGTCCTACGAGATGGACCGCGAATACGCGGTGCGTGTGCGTGGCGAGGTCGACGACGAGATGATCGAGCGCCTCAAGGCGGGCGTGATGCTCGAGGACGGCCCGGCCAAGTTCACCGACATCCAGAAGGCGCCAGGCGGCGAAGGCTTCAACCACTGGTACCACTGCGTGGTGATGGAAGGCCGCAACCGTGAAGTGCGTCGCCTGTGGGAGTCGCAGGGCATGGTGGTCAGCCGCCTCAAGCGCGTGCGCTTCGGCCCGGTGTTCCTCAACTCCGACCTGCCGATGGGGCGCTGGCGCGAAATGAGCCAGGGCGAGATCGACATCCTCGCCGCCGAAGTGGGGCTGCAGCCGGTGGCCCTGCCGCAGTTGAACCTCAAGGCCAAGGACAAGCTCGAGCGCCTGCAGCGCAAATCCACGCGCCCGATGGGCCGTGGCGAGCGCGTGCGCGACCTGCGCCCGGCCAAGGATGCGGGCGAGCGTCAGCCGCGCGCAGCCAGTGAGCGCCCGGCCCGTCCGGCCCGTGAGGAAGCGCCGCGCAAGGGTGGCCGTGGCAGCGCCGTGGCCGAGCGCCCGAGCGAGATGCGCAAGCGTCCTGCACGTGCCGAAGGCGACAAGCCAGCGGGTCGCGGTCGCGGCAAGCCGCGCGGCTGATCCCCTGATGCGGTGCCAGAGCCAGCCTTCGGGCTGGCTTTTTTGTGCCGGGTCGTAAACACGCAAGCAGCTGAACAGAAAGCATTTTTGCCCGCTCTGGAAAGTATTTGAACCATCCTGTAAAGAAATCTGTACGAAACGGAGCGGGATTGTCGTGCGGTTGGCTGCATGCCTCGCCGGTGTAAACAGATCTTGCCGCACGGCCCGCTGCAGAGCCTCTCCATGGCCGTCCACGCTATTGCCCAGGGCCGCGTTCCACGCTGTGATGACAGCCATTGCCCTGTGCATCGGCCCGCCTGCCAAGCTGGCCTTCAGAACAACAAATGGAGGCGCCATGTACGCCGATCACCGCGCCTTTTCAGGCCATCACCCCAGGACCGCTGCGTTTTTTCCCGAGGAAACGACGCAACGCGTTGACGCCTGCGCGCTTGCAGGGGTATACAATGCGCCGCGTTTTACCTGTGACCCCCTCGCGTACCACGCATTCCCGCCGACTCCCGGCTGATCCGCCCAGGCCCTGTGCCAGGCGCGACACCAGGGTCCGGGAACCCAAGGTAACCACCTTGCCTCATTCCGCTGTGCCACGAGCGCGGCGGGTCCGATTCCGTCACAGATAAAAACAAGCAGGTGACTTCGTTCATGAGTGGACACAATTCGCAGTCGTCAGGCGAACTCAAGCGTGGCTTGAAGAACCGCCACATCCAGCTGATCGCCCTGGGCGGCGCCATCGGTACCGGCCTGTTCCTCGGTTCGGCCGGGGTGATGAAATCCGCCGGCCCGTCGATGATCCTCGGCTATGCCATCTGTGGCTTCATTGCCTTCATGATCATGCGCCAGCTTGGCGAGATGATCGTCGAGGAACCGGTGGCCGGCTCCTTCAGCCATTTCGCCCACAAGTACTGGGGCGGTTTCGCCGGCTTCCTGTCGGGCTGGAACTGCTGGGTGCTGTACATCCTGGTGGGCATGTCGGAACTCTCCGCAGTCGGCAAGTACGTTCACTACTGGTGGCCGGAGATCCCGACCTGGGTGACGGCGGCAGGCTTCTTCCTGCTGATCAATGCGATCAACCTGATGAACGTCAAGGTGTTCGGCGAGGCCGAATTCTGGTTCGCGATCATCAAGGTCGCAGCCATCGTCGGCATGATCGCCCTGGGTGCCTACCTGCTCACCAGCGGCAGCGGCGGCCCCGACGCCTCGGTGACCAACCTGTGGAGCCATGGCGGGTTCTTCCCCAATGGCGTGAGCGGGCTGGTGATGGCCCTGGCGATCATCATGTTCTCCTTCGGCGGCCTGGAAATGCTCGGCTTCACCGCTGCCGAGGCCGACAAGCCGAAGACCGTGATCCCCAAGGCGATCAACCAGGTCATCTACCGTATCCTGATCTTCTACATCGGCGCCCTGGTGGTGCTGCTGTCGCTGACCCCGTGGGACAGCCTGGTCGCCAGCATCGACGCCTCCGGCGGCAGCTACGGCAGCAGCCCGTTCGTCCAGGTGTTCTCGCTGCTCGGCAGTGATGTGGCGGCGCATCTGCTGAACTTCGTGGTGCTGACCGCTGCGCTGTCGGTGTACAACAGCGGCACTTACTGCAACGCCCGCATGCTCTACGGCATGGCCGAGCAGGGCGATGCGCCGGCCGGCCTGGCGAAGATCGACCGTCGCGGCGTGCCGGTGCGGGCGATCCTGGCCTCGGCAGCCTTCACCCTGATTGCCGTGCTGCTCAACTACTTCATGCCGCAGCATGCCCTGGAGTTGCTGATGTCGCTGGTGGTCGCGGCGCTGGTGATCAACTGGGCGATGATCAGCTACTCACACCTGAAGTTCCGCCAGCACCTCGACCGCACCGGCCAGAAGCCGCTGTTCAAGGCGCTGTGGTACCCCTACGGCAACTACCTGTGCCTGGCCTTCGTGGTGCTGATCCTGGGCATCATGCTGCAGATCCCGGGGATCCAGATCTCGGTCTATGCGATTCCGGTGTGGCTGGTGGTGATGTATGTGTTCTACGTGATCAAGAGCAAGCGCATGGCGCAGGCGGAGACTGCGGCCGGCAGCGTCGCCAAGTAAGCCGGCAGCTTGATTCGGAAAAACCCGGTGCCGGGTGACTGGCATCGGGTTTTTTGTTGCCAGGTCAGGCCCTGTGGGAGCGTGCTTGCCCGCGAAAGCGCCCAACCAGGCACCCGCTAGATCTGCTCCAGCAACCACCCGCGAAACGCCCTGAGCGACGGCAGCGCCTCGTTGCGCGGCGGGTAGATCAGGTAGTAGCTGCGCTGGCTGGCGAAAGCCTCGCCCGGGCTGAACAGCTCGCCCTTGGCCAGTTCCTCGGCCACCAGGATTCTTGGCACCAGGCCGATGCCGATCCCGGCGCGTACCGCCTGGATCAGGTGCGAGGTCAGCTCGAAGCTCGGTCCCAGGCGCATGGCGCGGTGAGCCAGGGCGTGATGGGAAAACCACTCGCCCCAGGCATGTGGGTTGTTGGCGACATTGAGCAGCAGTTCCTCGCTGATCCGCGCCGGTGTCCACGCCTGCGCAGCGTCCGCCGCCTGCGGCGGCAGGATCACCACCAGTTCCTCGGCATGCAGGCGGTGGCAGATCAGCCCGGGCAGGTCGTGGCTGGCCACGCCGATGGCGGCATCGATCTCGCTGGTGTCGAAGTTGATCGCCTCGATGCGCGAATGGATGTGCACCAGCATCCCCGGGTGGGCGCTGTAGAACGCGTTCAGGCGTGGCAGCAGCCATTTCGAGCCGAAAGTCGGCAGGGTCGCCAGGCGCAGGGTGCCGACACCGGACTGGTAGGCGAGGGCCTGCAGCGTGGCGCTGCGGATACGCCCGAGGGCTTCGCTGAGTTCGCGCTGATAGAGGCGCCCGACATCGGTCAGTTGCACCTGGCGCCCTTCGCGACGGAACAGGGTCAGGCCCAGTTGCTGCTCCAGGGCCTGGACCTGGCGGCTGACTGCGCTCTGGGTCAGCGACAGTTCGACGGCGGCGCGGGTGTAGCTTTCATGCCGGGCAGCGGCTTCGAAGGCCAGCAGCAAGGACATCGATGGCGTCAGGTGGCGGTAATTCATTCATGAAACTCATCGATAGCGGCAGGATTATCCGTTTGCCCTCGGCTGGAAAGTACAGGAACATTGGCCTCCTCGTCATCTGCGCAGCGTGCATTCATGCGCTGATGGCAACCGTGAACCTGCCTATACAGATCAAGAGGCCATCCTTCGATGATCGCCCAGTTGCCCGTCCGTGCGCCTGCCGCCGGTTACCCCGAATTCCTCGAAGCCCTGCGTGCCAGCGGCTTCCGTGGCCAGATCAGCGCCGACTACGGCACCCGTACGGTGCTGGCCACCGACAACTCGATCTACCAGCGCCTGCCCCAGGCGGCGGTGTTCCCGCAGGATGCCGACGATGTGGCGCGGGTCGCGACGCTGATGGCCGAGCCGCGTTTTCGCCAGATCAAACTGACCCCGCGTGGCGGTGGGACCGGCACCAACGGCCAGTCGCTCACCGACGGCATCATCGTCGACCTGTCGCGGCACATGAACGGTATCCTCGAGATCAACACCCAGGAGCGCTGGGTGCGGGTCCAGGCCGGTGTGGTCAAGGACCAGCTCAATGCTGCGCTCAAGCCGCACGGGCTGTTCTTCGCCCCTGAGCTGTCGACGTCCAACCGCGCCACAGTGGGCGGCATGATCAACACCGACGCCAGCGGCCAGGGCAGTTGCACCTACGGCAAGACCCGCGACCATGTGCTCGAACTGCACAGCGTGCTGCTCGGTGGCGAGCGCCTGCACAGCCTGCCGATCGACGACGCCGCGCTGGAGCAGGCATGCGCTGCATCCGGGCGGGTGGGCGAGGTGTACCGCATGGCGCGGGATATCCAGCAGACCCAGGCCGAGCTGATCGAAAGCACGTTCCCCAAGCTCAACCGCTGCCTGACCGGCTACGACCTGGCGCACCTGCGCGACGAGCAGGGGCGCTTCAACCTCAACAGCGTGCTGTGTGGTGCCGAAGGCTCGCTGGGCTACGTGGTCGAGGCCAAGCTCAACGTGCTGCCGATCCCGAAGTACGCGGTGCTGGTCAACGTACGCTACACCAGCTTCATGGATGCCCTGCGCGACGCCAATGCACTGATGGCGCACAAGCCGCTGTCGATCGAGACGGTCGATTCCAAGGTGCTGATGCTGGCGATGAAGGATATCGTCTGGCACAGCGTCGCCGAGTACTTCCCCGCCGACGCCGAGCGCCCGACCCTGGGCATCAACCTGGTCGAGTTCTGCGGCGACGAGCCGGAGGAGGTCAATGCCCGGGTCGAGGCGTTCGTCGAGCACCTGCGCAACGACACCGGCGTCGAGCGACTGGGCCACACGCTGGCCGAAGGCGCCGAGGCAGTGACTCGCGTCTACACCATGCGCAAGCGTTCGGTGGGGTTGCTGGGCAACGTCGAGGGCGAGGTGCGCCCGCAGCCGTTCGTGGAAGATACCGCGGTGCCGCCGGAGCAACTGGCCGACTACATCGCCGAGTTCCGCGCGCTGCTCGATGGTCATGGCCTGGCCTATGGCATGTTCGGTCACGTCGACGCCGGTGTGCTGCACGTGCGCCCGGCGCTGGACATGAAGGATCCGGCGCAGGCCGCGCTGGTCAAGCCGATCTCCGACGCGGTGGCAGCGTTGACCAGGCGCTATGGCGGCCTGCTCTGGGGTGAGCACGGCAAGGGCCTGCGTTCGGAGTACGTGCCGGAATACTTCGGTGAGCTGTATCCGGCGCTGCAGCGCCTGAAGGGTGCGTTCGACCCGCACAACCAGCTCAACCCGGGCAAGATCTGCACGCCGCCCGACAGCGCCGAGGGCCTGACCCCGGTCGACGGCGTCACCCTGCGCGGCGATCTGGACCGCAACATCGATGAGCGCGTGTGGCAGAGTTTCGGCAGCGCGGTGCACTGCAACGGCAACGGCGCCTGCTACAACTACGACCCCAACGACGCCATGTGCCCGTCGTGGAAGGCCACTCGCGAGCGCCAGCATTCGCCCAAGGGGCGCGCCTCGCTGATCCGTGAATGGCTGCGCCTGCAAGGCGAGGCCAACATCGATGTACTCGCCTCGGACCAGCGCAAGGCGTCGTGGCTCAAGGGCCTGCCGGCGCGCCTGGGCAACCTGCGCGCCCAGCGCAAGGGGCAGGAAGACTTCTCCCACGAGGTGTACGACGCCATGGCCGGTTGCCTGGCCTGCAAGTCGTGCGCGGGGCAGTGCCCGATCAAGGTGAATGTGCCGGATTTCCGTTCACGTTTCCTCGAGCTCTACCACGGCCGTTACCAGCGTCCGCTGCGTGACTACCTGATCGGTTCGCTGGAGTTCACCATTCCGTACCTGGCCCATGCGCCGGGTCTGTACAACGCGGTGATGGGATCGAAGTGGGTCAGCCGCCTGCTGGCCGACAAGGTCGGCATGGTCGACAGCCCGCTGATCAGCCGCTTCAACTTCCAGTCCACCCTGACCCGTTGCCGTGTCGGCGTGGCCAGCGTGCCTGCACTGCGCGAGCTGACTCCAGCCCAGCGCGAGCGCAGTATCGTGCTGGTACAGGATGCGTTCACCCGCTATTTCGAGACGCCGTTGCTGGCCTCGTTCATCGAGCTGGCTCATCGGCTGGGCTACAAGGTGTTCCTGGCGCCCTACAGCGCCAACGGCAAGCCGTTGCACGTGCAGGGCTTCCTCGGTGCCTTCGCCAGGGCCGCGATCCGCAATGGCCGGCAGCTCAAGGCGCTGGCCGATTGTGGTGTACCGCTGGTGGGCCTGGATCCGGCGATGACCCTGGTCTATCGCCAGGAATACCAGAAGGTCGATGGCCTGCAGGGCTGCCCGACGGTGCTGTTGCCGCAGGAGTGGCTGATGGATGCCTTGCCCGAGCAGGCCACGGGGCAGGGTGGCAGCTTCCGCCTGATGGCGCACTGCACCGAGAAGACCAATGTGCCGGCCAGCACCCGGCAGTGGGAACAGGTCTTCGCGCGCATGGGGCTGAAGCTTTCCACCGAGGCTACGGGGTGCTGCGGCATGTCCGGCACCTACGGTCACGAGGCGCGTAACCAGCAGACCTCGAAGACCATCTTCGAGCAGTCCTGGGCGACCAAGCTGGACAAGGATGGTGAGGCGCTGGCGACCGGTTATTCCTGCCGCAGCCAGGTCAAGCGCATGACCGAGAAGCAATTGCGCCACCCGTTGGAGGTGGTGTTGCAGCACGTGGTGCGTTGATCTCGCAGCCTCTTCGCGGGCAAGCCCGCGAGGAGGTCAGCGCAACCTTCAGCCGTGCTGTGCTCGCCCGAGCCGCGCCTGCCGGTACAGGTACAGGCTCAGCACCAGCCCGCACACCGCCGCGCCGGCGGCAAACAGGAAGATCGACCTGAAGCCGAACCCCGAAGCCACTGCGCCAACCAGTGGCCCGGTGATCCCCAGCGACAGGTCGATGAACAGCGAATACGCCCCGACCGCCGCCCCGCGGTTGGCTGCCGACACCTGGTTCACTGCCTCCACGCCCAACGCCGGGAACACCAGCGAGAAGCCGAAGCCGCTCAAGGCCGCGCCCACCAGGGCCAGCTCGGCATTGGGCGCCAGCCACAGCATCAGCAGGCCCAGGGTTTCCACCGACAGGCAGGCAATGGCGACCCGGAAGCCGCCGATACGGTTGATCAGGTTGCCGAACAGCAGGCGTGCGCAGATGAAGCTGGCACCGAACAGGCTCAGGGTCAGCGCGGCGTTCGGCCAGCTACGGCTGGCGTAGTACAGGGTGATGAAGGTGGCGATGGTGCCGAAGCCGATCGAGCCCAGCGCCAGCCCCGAACCATGCGGGAACACCTTGCCCAGCACCTGCAGGAAGGGCAGGCGCTTGCCGGCCACCACCGGTGCCGCCTGCTTCGGCCAGGCCAGGGCCAGGCCGAGGATGCCCAGCAGGATGATGCTCACGCCCATGCTCCACAGCCCCAGGCCCTTGACCATCAGCACCCCCAGCGGCGCGCCGACGGCCAGTGCGCCGTAGCTGGCGATGCCGTTCCAGGAGATGACCTTGGCCGTGTGCTCGGCGCCGACCCGGCCGATGCCCCAGCCAATCGAACCCGAGCCCACCAGGCTTTCCGCGCTGCCCAGTACCAGGCGCCCGACCAGCAGGCAGGCCAGGCTCAGCCAGGGCAGGTGGGTGAGGAAGCTGCAGGCGAGCATGAACACCCCGCTCAAACCGCAGCCGAACAGGCCCCACATCACCGCCTTCTTGCTGCCAAGGTTGTCGATGATGCGGCTGGCGGTCGGGCGGCTGAGCAGGGTTGCCAAGTACTGCACGCTGATCACCAGCCCGGCGAGCACGGCGCTGAAGCCCAGGTCGTTGTGCACGTAGCTGGGTAACACGGCCAGGGGGATGCCGATGTTCAGGTAGCCGATGAAGGTGAAGAGGACGATGGAGACGACTTGCAGGGTGACCGCAAGAGGGCGCGGTGAGTCGGGCATGGGGGCCTTCGTGGCAGAGGTTCTGGACTGTGTGAAAACGCGATGACGGGGGTAGCCCGCAGGTCAGCCGTTTTCACACGGTCGGTGGGGATGCGCGGTTATTCCTGATCGGCGCTGGATTGATCGTCACTGTCCTGCGAAGCAGGTGCCGGCTCGGCGGCGTGGGCGGTGACGGTTTGCTCTTCGGGGTTCAGGCTTGGGAAGGGAAGATTCGGGATTTCATGCATCTCGTCGTTCCTCGCAAGTGTGAGTGAAAAGGCGGCGCGTAGCGCAGTGGAAGCTTTTGCAAAGCCGGGGCAGGATACAGCAGTCTGGATGACAGTTTATAAATTTTCCTGTTCGCCGGTCGGTTTGCGGGCGAACAGCGGACGGGCAAGGCGCCCTTTTCGCCGGTACGTCGCCACACTCGAGAGCGACGCAATACCGGTGGGAGCGGGTTTACCCGCGAAAAGGGCGATGCGATATATCAGGCGTTATTTACGCCCTTCAGCCGTCTCGGCCACCTTGTCGGTACGTGCGCACATGATGAAATCGTTGCGGTGCAGGCCCTTGATCGAGTGGCTCCACCAGGTCACGGTGACCTTGCCCCACTCGGTGAGCAGGCCTGGGTGGTGGCCCTCGGCCTCGGCGATCTCGCCGACGGCGTTGGTGAAGGCCAGGGCGTGCTTGAAGTTCTTGAACAGGAACACACGCTCCAGTTCCATATGGCCATCACGCACTTCGACGTTCCATTCCGGAATCTCGCGGATCAGTTCGGCCAGTTCTTCGTCGCTGACCTTCGGGGCGTCGGCGCGGCAGGCTTCGCAGTGGGCTTGGTTCAAGGCATTCATGGAGGTTTTCCGCTTTCGAGTTGTTGTCGGCAAGGCGGCTCAGGCCGCCTTGGGTGGGAATTTCGGCGCGTGCAGGCCCAGCTGCATGGCCTGCTGGACCATGCCCATGATGTCATCGTGGGCCAGGTCGAACAGGCGCTTCATGTTCGGCAGGACGAAGTACACCGGCTGCAGGATATCGATACGGTAAGGCGTGCGCATGGCCTCGATCGGGTCGAAGGCCTGGTGCTCAGGCTCGCCGGACAGGCTGTAGACCGTCTCTTTCGGTGAGGAGAGGATACCGCCGCCATAGATCTTGCGGCCCTGGGCGGTTTCCATCAGGCCGAACTCGATGGTCATCCAGTACAGCCGCGCCAGGTACACCCGCTGCTCCTTGGTCGCGGCCAGGCCGAGCTTGCCATAGGTGTGGGTGAATTCGGCGAACCAGGGGTTGGTCAGCAGCGGGCAGTGGCCGAAGATCTCGTGGAAGATGTCCGGTTCCTGCAGGTAGTCCAGCTCCTCCGGGGTGCGGATGAAGGTGGCGACCGGGAAACGCTTGCTGGCCAGCAGTTCGAAGAAGGTCTGAAAGGGAATCAGCGCCGGTACCCGGGCCACCTGCCAGCCGGTGGTGGCGCCCAGCACCTTGTTCACTTCGCCCAGTTGCGGAATGCGGTCATGGGGCAGCTTGAGCTGTTCGATGCCGTCCAGGTATTCCTGGCACGCGCGGCCCTCGATCACTTTCAACTGGCGGGTGATCAAGGTGTTCCACACCGCATGCTCTTGCTGCGGGTAGTCGATAAAACCCTGCGCATCGGGCTCGCGGGCCACGTATTGCGTCTGCTTCATGGAGCTCTCCTGGTGAGGGCTTTCTTGTTATGTGGGACGTGCCCTAGAAATAGCCCTCTGCCGGTCGTTTTGCACTGCTTCTGCAAGTAGGAAAGCCGAGCAGGAGGAAGGCTTGTTGTAACGATAATTTTACAAAATAACGGTTATCCCGGAAAATCAAGGGTGTCCGGCTGATGTTGTGTGCATTTTTGTCAGCTTATCTTTACGAGTTTTCTGCGCGTCGATGAAAAATCGTCTGCCTCGGGGTCTTCCATGCGTATCAAAGTCCACTGCCAGAACCGCATCGGCATCCTGCGCGACATTCTCAACCTGCTGGTGGAGTACGGCATCAACGTGCTGCGCGGCGAGGTCGGCGGCGATCACGGCAACGCCATCTACCTGCACTGCCCGAACCTGATCAACCTGCAGTTCCAGGCACTACGGCCCAAGTTCGAAGCCATTGCCGGTGTCTTCGGGGTCAAGCGTGTCGGATTGATGCCCAGCGAGCGTCGGCACATGGAACTCAATGCGCTGCTGGGGGCGTTGGAGTTTCCGGTGCTGTCGATCGACATGGGCGGCAGCATCGTCGCGGCCAACCGCGCCGCCGCGCAGCTGCTTGGGGTGAGGGTCGACGAGGTGCCGGGCTTGCCGTTGGCGCGCTATGTCGAGGACTTCGACCTGCCGGAGCTGGTGCGGGCCAACAAGTCACGGATCAACGGGCTGCGGATCAAGGTCAGGGGCGATGTGTTCCTGGCCGATATCGCGCCGTTGCAGTCCGAGCACGACGACAGCGAGGCGCTGGCCGGCGCGGTGCTGACCCTGCACCGCGCCGACCGTATCGGTGAGCGCATCTATAACGTGCGCAAGCAGGAGTTGCGCGGGTTCGACAGCATCTTCCAGAGCTCGCGGGTGATGGCTGCCGTGGTGCGCGAGGCGCGGCGCATGGCACCGCTGGATGCGCCGTTGCTGATCGAGGGCGAAACCGGAACCGGCAAGGAACTGCTGGCCCGTGCCTGCCACCTGGCCAGCCCGCGAGGCCAGGCGCCATTGATGGCGCTCAATTGTGCCGGGCTGCCCGAGTCGATGGCCGAGACCGAGCTGTTCGGCTACGGTCCGGGCGCCTTCGAGGGGGCCCGGGCTGAGGGCAAGCTGGGGCTGCTGGAGTTGACCGCGGGTGGCACGCTGTTCCTGGATGGGGTAGGGGAGATGAGCCCGCGCCTGCAGGTGAAGCTGCTGCGTTTCCTGCAGGACGGCTGCTTCCGGCGAGTCGGCAGCGACGAGGAGGTCTACCTCGATGTGCGGGTGATCTGTGCCACCCAGGTCGATCTGTCGGAGTTGTGCGCACGGGGGGAGTTCCGCCAGGACCTTTACCACCGGCTCAATGTGCTGTCGCTGCACATCCCGCCGCTGCGCGAGTGCATGGATGGCCTGGAAGGGCTGGCGCAGCACTTCCTCGACCAGGCCAGCCGGCAGATCGGTTGCCCATTGCCACGTCTGGCGCCTGCGGCGATGGACAAGTTGAGTCAATACCACTGGCCGGGCAATGTACGGCAACTGGAAAACGTGTTGTTCCAGGCCGTGTCGTTATGCGAAGGCGGTATCGTCAAGGGCGAACATATACGCCTGCCGGACTATGGTGCACGACAACCTTTGGGCGAGTTCTCATTGGAAGGAGAACTTGCACAGATTGTCGGGCGTTTTGAAAAAGCGGTATTGGAAAGTTTGATGGCAGAGTTTCCAAGTAGCCGGGCGCTGGGTAAAAGACTGGGTGTTTCCCATACCACGATTGCCAACAAGTTGCGGGAGTATGCGTTGGGCAAGTCGGCGGATTAATGATGGTTCGGGTAAGGGATATTTAATCGGCGGTGTTATTTTCGCGGGCAAGCCCGCTCCCACAAAAGCCCGCTCCCGTAAAGGTGTCGAGATCTGCCGAAGGGAGCGGGCCGGCGAGTTAACCGTTGGAGCAGCCGTTGCCCATGACGCGGTATTCGAGAATGTGCTTCTGGCCCTTGGAGTCTTCGTAGGTCATGCGCGCCGGCACCACTTCGCAGACATTCGGCACTTCGCTCATCGACAGCACCCTGGCAATGTCCAGGTGCTGCGAGTAGGTGTACTGTTCGACCGGAATCTGCTCGGCATTCGTTGCAACGTCGTCGGCCATTGCCGCGCTGCAGACACTGCCAAGTACCAATACCAGTAAAGCTTTCATTTTCAATTTACCTGTCTAAGGTCGTGAGGGGGCGCGCGGCACTTGTGGTGCCGCGTATACATCCAAAGTTTCACTGTCGTAATAGAGAGGCGATCAACGTGCCTTCGTGGGGGCTGTTACATGAAATTAATCGCCTTGCCGTTGCTGGCGAGGTGAATTCTAGGAGCCTGCCCTGAATTGAAAAAGAGCAGGTTTTGATAAAGTTTTCCGGGCTTTTGACGAATCTGGTAACAATCGCTGGTACGGGCGTACCTGTTTTAGCGGTGCAGCGCCGAAACACTGCGGGCTAGAGCCGCTTGATGAAATTCATCCTCGCTGCACGCTACACGTTACTACCAACGTCGAATGGTCATGGGCGCTCTGGTACAGTTAAAACCGTCCCATACAAAAACAACTATTCCACCGAGGTAACACAGATGAGTGCGGCTCCACTGTATCCCGTTCGTCCCGAGGTTGCGGCAAACACCCTGACCGACGAGGCCACCTACAAGGCCATGTACCAGCAATCGGTGATCAACCCGGACGGTTTCTGGCGCGAGCAGGCCCAGCGCCTGGACTGGATCAAGCCGTTCACCAAGGTCAAGCAGACCTCGTTTGACGACCACCATGTCGACATCAAATGGTTCGCCGACGGCACTCTGAACGTTTCCTACAACTGCCTGGACCGCCACCTCGAGGAGCGCGGCGACCAGTTGGCAATCATCTGGGAAGGCGACGACCCTTCCGAGCACCGCAACATCACCTACCGCGAGCTGCACGAGCAGGTCTGCAAGTTCGCCAACGCCCTGCGTGGCCAGGACGTGCACCGCGGCGACGTGGTGACCATCTACATGCCGATGATTCCCGAGGCCGTGGTGGCCATGCTGGCTTGCGCCCGCATCGGCGCCATCCACTCCGTGGTATTCGGCGGCTTCTCCCCCGAGGCCCTGGCCGGTCGCATCATCGACTGCAAGTCCAAGATCGTCATCACCGCCGACGAGGGGCTGCGCGGTGGCCGCCGTACGCCGCTCAAGGCCAACGTCGACCTGGCGCTGACCAACCCTGAAACCAACAGCGTGCAGAAGATCATCGTGTGCAAGCGTACCGGTGGCGACATCGCCTGGCACCAGCACCGCGACATCTGGTACGAAGACCTGATGAAGGTCGCGTCCAGCCACTGCGCGCCGAAGGAGATGGGCGCCGAGGAAGCGCTGTTCATCCTCTATACCTCCGGCTCCACCGGCAAGCCCAAGGGTGTGCTGCACACCACCGGCGGCTACCTGGTGTATGCCGCCCTCACTCACGAGCGCGTGTTCGACTACCGTCCGGGCGAGGTCTACTGGTGCACCGCCGACGTGGGCTGGGTCACCGGTCACAGCTACATCGTCTACGGCCCGCTGGCCAATGGCGCGACCACGCTGCTGTTCGAAGGCGTGCCGAACTACCCGGACATCACCCGTGTGTCGAAGATCGTCGACAAGCACAAGGTCAATGTCCTCTACACCGCCCCGACCGCCATCCGCGCGATGATGGCCGAAGGTCAGGCCGCAGTCGAAGGCGCCGACGGCTCGAGCCTGCGCCTGCTCGGTTCGGTGGGCGAGCCGATCAACCCGGAAGCCTGGAACTGGTACTACAAGACGGTCGGCAAGGAGCGTTGCCCGATCGTCGACACCTGGTGGCAGACCGAGACCGGCGGCATCCTCATCAGCCCGCTGCCGGGTGCCACCGGCCTCAAGCCGGGCTCGGCGACCCGTCCGTTCTTCGGTGTGGTCCCGGCCCTGGTGGACAACCTGGGCAACCTGATCGAGGGCGCCGCCGAGGGCAACCTGGTGATCCTCGATTCGTGGCCGGGCCAGTCGCGCTCGCTGTACGGCGATCACGACCGCTTCGTCGACACCTACTTCAAGACTTTCCGTGGCATGTATTTCACCGGTGACGGTGCGCGCCGCGACGAAGATGGCTACTACTGGATCACCGGTCGCGTGGACGATGTGCTCAACGTCTCCGGGCACCGCATGGGGACCGCCGAGATCGAGAGCGCGATGGTCGCCCACTCCAAGGTTGCCGAGGCTGCGGTGGTGGGTGTGCCGCACGACATCAAGGGGCAGGGCATCTATGTCTATGTCACGCTCAATGCCGGGGTGGAATCCAGCGAGCAACTGCGTCAGGAGCTGAAGAACTGGGTGCGCAAGGAGATCGGCCCGATCGCCTCGCCGGATGTCATCCAGTGGGCGCCGGGCCTGCCCAAGACCCGCTCGGGCAAGATCATGCGGCGCATCCTGCGCAAGATCGCCACGGGTGAGTACGATGCACTGGGTGATATCTCGACCCTGGCCGATCCGGGCGTGGTCCAGCACCTGATCGACACGCACAAGGCCATGAGCCTGGCGACCGCGTGATGATGCCCTGGGGGTAGGCTGCCTTGCCCTTGCTCCCTGCAACCAGACCCCGCCGTTGATCGGCGGGGTTTTTGCATTCTGTTACCCGACATTCATCGGTAACCCGCTGCTGTCACCCTGATTGCACGCAAGCGGGGCCAGGGGAAACATCCATGCGCCTTCGCGGTGCGGCCTTGTAGCCATTTTTTGCAGTGGTGCACCCTGCACTTGCCGGATTACAAGGCTTTGCCAATAATAGGCCCACTTATTGCTTCGTCTAAAGGTTGTTTTCCTTTTGCGCTTGCATGTTTCGCAAGAGCTGTCAATATCGCCGCCCGCAGCTTCAGGCGCTTCTGTACGTAGTTGTCGCTTTGAAGAAATATCGACTACCGGGCTGTCGTTAAAATGCCACTCACTCGCTCGTGGTCTGCGACCTTGGTCGAACCCTGCGCGGCTCGCGTTGTACTCATTCGCATATCCGGCAATCGTGTCCCTGCCGAGTATTGCCCCGTACCGATGGAGTTACCTGATGAAGAAGCTTGCACTGCTTGGCGCCCTGGCGCTGTCTGTGTTTTCCCTGGTCTCGCAGGCCGACGAGAAGCCGTTGAAGATCGGTATCGAAGCCGCCTACCCACCCTTCGCCTTCAAGCAGCCTGACGGCAGCATCGCCGGTTTCGACTACGACATCGGCAACGCCCTGTGCGAAGAGATGAAAGCCAAGTGCACCTGGGTCGAGCAGGAGTTCGATGGTCTGATCCCGGCGCTGAAAGTGCGCAAGATCGACGCCATCCTGTCGTCGATGTCGATCACCGACGATCGCAAGAAGTCGGTCGACTTCACCAAGCGCTACTACCTCACTCCGGCGCGCCTGGTGATGAAGGAAGGCAGCACCGTCAGCGACAGCCTCGACGAACTCAAGGGCAAGAAGATCGGCGTGCAGCGCGGTTCGATCCACGATCGCTTCGCCAAGGAAGTCCTGGCACCGAAGGGCGCCACCGTCGTGCCTTACGGCACCCAGAACGAAATCTACCTGGACGTCGCCGCCGGCCGCCTCGATGGCACCGTGGCCGACGCCACCCTGCTCGAGGACGGCTTCCTGAAAACCGACGCCGGCAAGGGCTTCGCTTTCGTCGGTCCTTCGTTCACCGACGTGAAGTACTTCGGTGACGGCGTCGGCATCGCCGTGCGCAAGGGCGACAAGGCCAACGCCGACCGCATCAACGCCGCCATCGACGCGATCCGCGCCAACGGCAAATACAAAGAGATCGAGAAGAAGTACTTCAACTTCGACATCTACGGCCCAGACGCCAACTAAGTCGTCGGGTTCACCTGTGCAATGGTGCAAACAGCAGAAGCTCTGAGGTTTGCACCATTTTTCATTCCCAAGTCCTGAGGAATCCCAATCATGTTGAAAGGCTACGGGGCAGTCATCCTCGAGGGGGCGTGGCTGACGTTGCAGCTCGCCCTGTCGTCGATGGCCCTGGCCATCGTTCTCGGCCTGATCGGCGTGGCCCTGCGGTTGTCGCCGGTGCGCTGGCTGGCCTGGCTGGGCGACCTGTACTCCACGGTGATCCGTGGCATCCCGGACCTGGTGCTCATCCTGCTGATCTTCTACGGCGGCCAGGACATCATCAACCGGGTCGCGCCGCTGGTGGGCTACGATGACTACATCGACCTGAACCCGATGATCGCCGGTATCGGCACCCTGGGCTTCATCTTCGGCGCGTACCTGTCGGAAACCTTCCGCGGTGCCTTCCTCGGTATCCCCAAGGGCCAGGCCGAAGCCGGTGCGGCCTACGGCATGAGTGGCCGCCAGGTGTTCTTCCGCATCATGGTGCCGCAGATGATCCGCCTGGCCATCCCGGGCTTCACCAACAACTGGCTGGTGCTGACCAAGGCCACTGCGCTGATTTCCGTGGTCGGCCTGCAGGACATGATGTTCAAGGCCAAGCAGGCGGCGGATGCCACCCGCGAACCCTTCACCTTCTTCCTGGCGGTGGCGGCGCTGTACCTGGTGCTGACCAGCGTCTCGCTGCTGGCGCTGAAGTATCTCGAGAAGCGCTACTCGGTGGGCGTAAAGGCGGCTGAACTATGATCTTCGACTACAACGTCATCTGGGAGGCCATGCCGCTGTACATCGGCGGTCTGCTGACCACCCTCAAGCTGCTGGCGCTGTCGCTGTTCTTCGGCCTGTTGGCGGCGGTGCCGCTGGGTCTGATGCGGGTGTCGAAACAGCCGCTGGTGAACATGACTGCCTGGCTCTACACCTACGTGATCCGCGGCACGCCGATGCTGGTGCAGCTGTTCCTGATCTACTACGGCCTGGCCCAGTTCGAGGCGGTGCGTGAAAGCGTGTTCTGGCCGTGGCTGTCGAGTGCGACTTTCTGCGCTTGCCTGGCCTTCGCCATCAACACCAGTGCCTACACCGCCGAGATCATCGCCGGCAGCCTCAAGGCCACGCCCCACGGCGAGATCGAGGCGGCCAAGGCCATGGGCATGTCGCGCATGAAGATGTACCGGCGCATCCTGCTGCCCTCGGCCCTGCGCCGGGCGCTGCCGCAGTACAGCAACGAAGTGATCATGATGCTGCAGACCACCAGCCTGGCGTCGATCGTCACCCTGATCGACATCACCGGTGCCGCGCGCACGGTCAATGCCCAGTACTACCTGCCTTTCGAGGCCTACATCACGGCGGGCGTGTTCTACCTGTGCCTGACCTTCATCCTCGTGCGCCTGTTCAAGATGGCCGAACGCCGCTGGCTCGGCTACCTGGCGCCGCGCAAGCACTGACCGCTCTGTGAGAATCGACAGCATGTACAAACTCCAAGTCCAAGACCTGCACAAGCGCTACGGCAGCCATGAGGTGCTCAAGGGCGTCTCGCTCGAAGCCAAGGCAGGCGACGTGATCAGCATCATCGGCTCGAGCGGTTCGGGCAAATCGACCTTCCTGCGTTGCATCAACCTGCTGGAACAGCCGCATGCCGGCAAGATCCTGCTCAACAACGAGGAACTCAAGCTGGTCGCCGGCAAGGACGGTGCGCTCAAGGCCGCCGACCCCAGGCAGCTGCAGCGCATGCGTTCGCGCCTGTCGATGGTGTTCCAGCACTTCAACCTGTGGGCGCACATGACCGCGCTCGAGAACATCATCGAGGCGCCGGTGCATGTGCTGGGCGTGAGCAGGAAGGAAGCGCTGGAGAAGGCCGAACATTACCTGGCCAAGGTCGGCGTGGCTCACCGCAAGGATGCCTTCCCCGGGCACATGTCCGGCGGCGAGCAACAGCGTGTGGCGATCGCCCGTGCGCTGGCCATGGAGCCTGAGGTGATGCTGTTCGACGAGCCGACCTCGGCGCTCGACCCGGAGCTGGTCGGCGATGTGCTCAAGGTCATGCAGTCGCTGGCCCAGGAAGGCCGCACCATGGTGGTGGTCACCCATGAGATGGGCTTCGCCCGCGAGGTGTCCAACCAGCTGGTGTTCCTGCACAAGGGGCTGGTGGAGGAGCGCGGCAATCCGCGTGAGGTGCTGGTCAACCCGCAATCGGAGCGCCTCAAGCAGTTTCTCTCCGGCAGCCTCAAGTAAAGGCTGCCTTCCTGCACCAGAATAGGGCATGCTGCGCAGCGAGCGCGGCATGGCCTGCGCCACTCGACTTCAGGTTTCGGACCGTAGCCTATGACCACCCAGCGAATCGGATTTCTTATCTGGCCCGGCACCAAGCCGCTGACCCTGGCCCTGGCCGAGGAAGTGCTGCAGGTGGCCCAGCGGGTGCATCCTGATGTGGTCTACGAGCTGGCGTACCTGCAGGCCGAGCCGCTCGAGGAGGGTGCCTGGCGCTTGCCGGGCGAGCCCTGGAACGGTCGCCTGGAGGGTTTCCAGAAGCTCCTGCTGCTGGCCGACGAACCGCCACTGGCCGTGGGTTCGGCGTTGTCGGCGGCGCTCAAGCACCTGGCCCGCAGCGGCTGCATGATCGGCGGGTTGTCGGCCGGCGTCTATCCGCTGGCCCTGCTCGGCCTGCTCGACGGTTACCGCGCGGCGGTGCACTGGCGTTGGCAGGACGACTTTGCCGAACGCTTCCCCAAGGTGATCGCCACCAGTCATCTGTTCGACTGGGACCGCGACCGCCTGACCGCCTGTGGCGGCATGGCCGTGACCGACCTGCTGCTGGCGGTGCTGGCCCGTGACCACGGGGCGGAGCTGGCGGGTGCGGTGTCCGAGGAGCTGGTGGTCGAACGGATTCGTGAGGGCGGTGAGCGCCAACGCATTCCCCTGCAGAATCGCCTTGGCTCCAGCCATCCGAAGCTGACCCAGGCGGTGCTGCTGATGGAGGCCAACATCGAGGAGCCGCTGACCACCGACGAGATTGCCCAGCATGTCTGCGTGTCGCGTCGGCAGCTGGAGCGGATCTTCAAGCAGTACCTCAATCGCGTGCCGAGCCAGTATTACCTGGAGCTGCGGTTGAACAAGGCGCGGCAGATGTTGATGCAGACCAGCAAGTCGATCATTCAGATCGGCCTGTCGTGCGGGTTTTCTTCCGGGCCGCATTTCTCCAGTGCCTATCGCAATTTCTTTGGTGCTACGCCGCGGGAAGATCGTAATCAGCGGCGTAACAGCAGTCCGTTCGAGTTGAGTTCGGCGCCTGCCGAGAAGGGTTGAGTCAGCGGCTGTTTCTGATCTTGAGCTTGATCTTGCTTCTAGTGAGCTGCATGAATCGTGTGAATATCCATTTGCCAAGGTGAGGCTCAATCACCTTTCCGCCCTTACGGCGGGTCCCTTTTTGGAGCCCCAAAAAGGAACCAAAAAGGGCTGGCTCCCACATACGGCCCTCCGCTTCGCTCCGGGTCCCCTCGCTACGGCGTCTTCCGGGCCCATCGCCGCTACGGTTTGCTGCGCAAACACTTCGCCTGGCGACTTCGGCTGACGCCGAAGGGCGCTGCGCGCCTGGCCCTCCAGACGCCTACGCTCGGCCTCCTGAGGTCGCGATTTGTGGCGCCTGAACTATCACGCACTTAGAAGCAAGATCAAAGGCGAGTGTGGTGGGATTGAAACGAGGGCTCATCAAACCTCCCTGTCGTACTTGGCTGCTTGATGGGGCCTTCGATTCTTCACTTCTGTGTTCGCGGCCTGGCCGGATAAGAGCTGTTGCTGTTGCTGTTGCTGTTGCTCTGGCTTCTGCGTGCGCGATGGATCAGACACCACAAGGTGCGACCTCAGGAGGCCGAGCAGAGGTGCCTGTAGGGCCAGGCGCGCAGCGCCCTTCGGCGTAGCCGAAGTCGCCAGGCGAAGTGTTTGCGCAGCAAACCGTAGCGGCGATGGGCCCGAAAGGCGCCGGCGCGAGGGGACCCCGGAGCGTAGCGTAGGGGCCGTATGTGGGAGCGAGGCGGTTTTGGTTACTTTGCCCGCGAGCAAAGTGACTCGCTGTAAAAGCGAAAAGGTGATTGAGCCTCACACTGGCAAACGGATATACACACGGTTTTCGCATCATCGCGCTTTTTTAGCCGCTTTGAGGCGAGGCGCATGGCTGCATGAATGGAGTGAATATCCGTTTGCCAGGGTGAGGCTCAATCACCTTTCCGCCCTTACGGCGGGTCCCTTTTTGGAGCCCCAAAAAGGAACCAAAAAGGGCTGGCTCCCACATACGGCCCTCCGCTTCGCTCCGGGTCCCCTCGCTCCGGCGTCTTACGGGCCCATCGCCGCTACGGTTTGCTGCGCAAACACTTCGCCTGGCGACTTCGGCTGACGCCGAAGGGCGCTGACGCGCCTGGCCCTCCAGACGCCTACGCTCGGCCTCCTGAGGTCGCGATTTGTGGCGCCTCAGCTATCGCGCGCTTAGAAGCAAGATCAAAGGCGGGTCAGGTGGGATTGAAAAGAGGGTTCATCGAACCTCCCTGCAGTACTTGGCTGCTTGATGGGGTCTTCGATTCTTCACTTCTGTGTTCGCGGCCTGGCCGGATAAGAGCTGTTGCTGTTGCTGTTGCTGTTGCTTCTGAGTGCGCGATGGATCAGACACCACAAGGTGCGACCTCAGGAGGCCGAGCAGAGGTGCCTGTAGGGCCAGGCGCGCAGCGCCCTTCGGCGTAGCCGAAGTCGCCAGGCGAAGTGTTTGCGCAGCAAACCGTAGCGGCGATGGGCCCGGAAGGCGCCGGCGCGAGGGGACCCGGAGCGAAGCGGAGGGCCGTATGTGGGAGCGAGGCGGTTTTGGTTACTTTGCCCGCGAGCAAAGTGACTCGCTGTAAAAGCGAAAAGGTGATTGAGCCTCACACTGGCAAATGGATATTCACACGATTCATGCGGCTCGCTTCAAAACTTTTAAAGCTATATCCGCTTGCCAGTCAGGCACCTACGCTCAGGCCTCCTGAGGTCGCGAGTTGTAGCGCCTGAGCTATCACGCGCTCAGAGGCAAGATCAAAAGCAACGGCAAGAGCAACGGCAAGACCACAAGCCCGGTCGGCCTCAGGATCGAGGCCAGCAACGCCAAGTTGTGAACACCCGTTCTCCGAACCCCCGCCTACCGGTACACTGCGCGATTGCGACAGTGTTTGTCGCATTGCCGAAAGCCTTGGCAAAACAGGGTTTGGCGCTGTAACAAGTTGTCGCCTGGCAGCAAGGACAGGCGCCGATCAGTCCTTACAATCCCCCCATCGCTCGCCACTTCCAGGCCAGCGTTCCTCTTCAGGAGACTCAGATGTCCGTTGAGCAAGCCCCGGTGCAACGTGCCGATTTCGACCAGGTCATGGTCCCCAACTACTCCCCGGCGGCGTTCATTCCTGTTCGAGGCGAGGGCTCCCGCGTCTGGGACCAGTCGGGCCGCGAACTGATCGACTTTGCCGGCGGCATCGCGGTGAACGCCCTGGGTCATTGCCATCCGGCACTGGTCAAGGCACTGACCGAACAGGCCAACACCCTCTGGCACGTGTCCAACGTCTTCACCAACGAGCCGGCCCTGCGCCTGGCGCACAAGCTGGTCGATGCCACCTTTGCCGACCGTGCCTTCTTCTGCAACTCCGGCGCCGAAGCCAACGAGGCCGCCTTCAAGCTGGCCCGTCGTGTCGGCCATGACCGCTTCGGCCCGGAAAAGCACGAGATCATCGCCACCGTGAACAGCTTCCACGGGCGCACCCTGTTCACCGTCAGCGTCGGCGGCCAGCCCAAGTATTCCGACGGCTTCGGTCCGAAGATCACCGGCATCAGCCATGTGCCGTACAACGACCTGGAAGCGCTCAAGGCGCAGATTTCCGACAAGACCTGCGCCGTGGTGATCGAGCCGATCCAGGGCGAGAGCGGTGTGGTCCCGGCAGACAAGGCCTACCTCGAAGGCGCGCGCAAGCTGTGCGACGAGCACAACGCGCTGCTGATCTTCGACGAAGTGCAGACCGGTGTCGGCCGCACCGGCTCGCTGTATGCCTACCAGCACTACGGCGTCACCCCGGACATCCTCACCAGCGCCAAGAGCCTGGGCGGCGGGTTCCCGATCGGCGCCATGCTGACCACCACCGAACTGGCCAAGCACCTGGCCGTTGGCACCCATGGCACCACCTACGGTGGCAACCCGCTGGGCTGCGCCGTGGCCTGCGCCGTGCTCGACGTGATCAACACCCCCGAGACGCTGGACGGTATCAAGACCAAGCACGAACGTTTCAAGACCCGCCTGGACAAGATCGGCCAGGACAGCGGCCTGTTCACCCAGGTGCGCGGTGTCGGCCTGCTGATCGGCTGCGTGTTGAGCGAGGCCTGGAAAGGCAAGGCCAAGGACATCCTCAACGCGGCCGAGAAAGAAGGCGTGATGGTGTTGCAGGCCGGTCCTGATGTGGTTCGCTTCGCCCCGAGCCTGGTGGTCGAGGACGCTGATATCGACGAAGGCCTGGACCGCTTCGAGCGTGCCGTGGTCAAGCTGACCCAGGGCTGATCGGCCTGCGGTCCCGTCACCGGCGTGGTGTTGCACCGCGCCGGTGATACCTGAATTCCAGTGCGGGTGCCTGCTTGCCCAGGCAGCGTGGCGCCCGCCGTTCTTCCGTGCCGACCGGGTCGGCCCGTATTCCAAAGGAGTGACACCATGCTGGTGATGCGCCCCGCGCAAATGGCGGATCTGAACGAAGTGCAGCGCATGGCTGCCGACAGCCCCATTGGTGTCACCTCGCTGCCCGATGATGCCGGTCGTCTGGGCGACAAGATTGCCGCTTCGGAAACGTCCTTCGCTGCTGAGGTCAGTTTCAACGGTGAGGAGAGCTATTTCTTCGTGCTCGAAGACAGCGCCACCGGCAAGCTCGCCGGTTGCTCGGCCATCGTTGCTTCGGCCGGCTATTCCGAGCCGTTCTACAGCTTTCGCAACGAGACCTTCGTGCACGCCTCGCGCGAGCTGAAGATCCACAACAAGATCCACGTCCTGTCGTTGTGCCACGACCTCACCGGCAACAGCCTGCTGACCAGCTTCTATGTGTTGCCGGAGCTGGTTGACAGCGGCTTTGCCGAGCTCAATTCGCGCGGGCGCCTGCTGTTCATGGCCGCGCACCCCGAGCGCTTCGCCGACTCGGTGGTGACCGAGATCGTCGGCTACAGCGACGAGCAGGGCGAGTCGCCGTTCTGGGATTCGATCGGGCGCAACTTCTTCGACCTCAACTACGCCGATGCCGAGCGCCTGTGCGGCCTGAAGAGCCGGACCTTCCTCGCCGAGCTGATGCCGCACTACCCGATCTACGTGCCACTGCTGCCCGACGAGGCCCAGGAAGCCATGGGCCAGGTGCACCCGCGGGCGCAGATCACCTTCGACATCCTCATGCGCGAGGGCTTCGAGACCGAGCACTACATCGACATCTTCGATGGCGGTCCGACCCTGCACGCGCGCACGTCGGCCATTCGCTCGATTGCCCAGAGCCGCGTGGTGCCGGTCAGGCTCGACGACACGCCGGTCAAGGGTGGGCGCCCGTACCTGGTGTGCAACGGCCAGTTGCAGGATTACCGCGCCGTGCTGCTGGAGCTGGACTGGGTGCCGGGCAAGCCGGTGGCACTGAGCAATGAAGCGGCCGACGCCCTGGGTGTCGGCGAAGGTGGCAGCGTCCGTCTGGTTGCCGCCTGAGCCTGGGTGCTCCGCTGGCAAGCGCGATTCGCGGCAGGCAGAGGCCGCCGCACAAGGAGATAGCATGATCGTTCGTCCTGTACGCAGCAGCGATTTACCCGCGCTGATCGAATTGGCACGCAGCACCGGTACCACCGGGTTGACCACGCTCCCGGCCAATGAAGAGCGCCTGGCCCGTCGTGTCGGCTGGGCCGAGAAAAGCTTCAGCGGCGAAGCCGAGCGCGGCGACACCGACTACCTGTTCGTGCTGGAAAACGATGAAGGCCTGGTGGTCGGCATCAGTGCCATTGCCGGCGCGGTCGGCCTGCGCGAGCCCTGGTACAACTACCGTGTCGGCCTGACCGTCAGCGCCTCCCAGGAGCTGAACATCTACCGCGAGATTCCGACCCTGTTCCTGGCCAACGACCTGACCGGCAACTCCGAGCTGTGCTCGCTGTTCCTGCGCAGCGATTACCGCAGCGGGCGCAATGGCCACCTGCTGTCGAAGTCGCGCATGTTGTTCATCGCCGAGTTCCCCGACCTGTTCGGCAAGAAGATCATCGCCGAAATGCGCGGCATGTCCGACGCTGCCGGTCGCTCGCCGTTCTGGGAAAGCCTGGGCCGGCACTTCTTCAAGATGGAATTCAGCCAGGCCGACTACCTCACCGGCGTGGGCAACAAGTCGTTCATCGCCGAGCTGATGCCAAAATTCCCGCTGTACACCTGCTTCCTGTCGGAGGCGGCGCGCAGCGTCATCGGCCGTGTGCACACCGATACGGAACCTGCGTTGGCGATGCTCAAACGCGAAGGTTTCAGCTATCAGGGCTACGTCGACATCTTCGACGCAGGCCCGGCGATCGAGTGCGAGACGGCGAAGATCCGTGCCGTGCGCGACAGCGAAACCCTGGTGCTGGCCGTCGGCACGCCGGGTGACGACGCCACCCCCTACATCATCCACAACCGCAAGCGCGAAGACTGCCGCATCACCGCAGCGCCGGCGCGCCTGGCGGCCGGCACCCTGGTGGTCGATCCGCTGACCGCCAAGCGCCTGCGCCTGGGCGTCGGCGACAATGTCCGCGCCGTGCCGCTGACTGCACCCCGGGAGGCCCAATGATGACCACGCACTACATCGCCGGACACTGGCAGGCCGGCCAGGGTGAAGCCCTGCAATCGCTCGATCCGGTCAGCCAGGCCGTGGTCTGGACAGGGCAGGGCGCGACATCCGCCCAGGTCGAGACTGCCGTGCAGGCGGCGCGCCAAGCGTTTCCCGCCTGGGCGCAACTGAGCCTGGAGGCACGCATCGCCGTGCTCGAAGGCTTTGCCGACCAACTCAAGTCCAGCGCCGACGAACTGGCGCGCTGCATCGGTGAGGAAACCGGCAAGCCACTGTGGGAATCGGCAACCGAAGTCACCAGCATGATCAATAAGGTGGCGATCTCGGTGCAGAGCTACCGCGAGCGGACCGGCGAGAAGAGCGGCCCGCTGGCCGATGCCACCGCCGTGCTGCGACACAAGCCCCATGGCGTGGTGGCGGTGTTCGGCCCCTACAACTTCCCTGGCCACCTGCCCAACGGGCATATCGTGCCGGCGCTGCTGGCCGGCAACTGCGTGGTGTTCAAGCCCAGCGAGCTGACGCCCAAGGTCGCCGAGCTCACGGTCAAGTGCTGGATCGCCGCCGGCCTGCCCGCCGGCGTGCTCAACCTGGTGCAGGGCGCGCGCGAAACCGGTGTGGCGCTGGCCGCCAACCCGGGTATCGACGGGTTGTTCTTCACCGGTTCCAGTCGCACTGGCAACCTGCTGCACCAGCAGTTCGCCGGTCGCCCGGACAAGATCCTGGCGCTGGAGATGGGTGGCAACAACCCGCTGGTGGTCGATGAGGTCAAGGATCTGGACGCGGCGGTCTACACCATCGTCCAGTCGGCGTTCATCTCTGCCGGGCAGCGTTGCACCTGTGCCCGTCGCCTGCTGGTCCCGCAGGGCGCCTGGGGTGATAAATTGCTCGCGCGCCTGGTCGAGGTCAGCCGCACTATCAGCGTCGGCGCCTTCGATCAGCAACCTGCTCCCTTCATGGGCTCGGTGATTTCCCTGCAGGCTGCCGCTGCCTTGCTCGCGGCGCAATCCGCGCTGCTGGCCAAGGGCGCGCAGGCGTTGCTGGAAATGACCCAGCCGCAGTCCGGCGCCGCCTTGCTGACGCCAGGTATTCTCGATGTGACTGCAGTTGCCGATCGACCGGACGAAGAGTTCTTCGGCCCGCTGCTGCAGGTGATCCGCTACAGCGACTTCGACGCTGCGATCGACGAGGCCAACGCTACCCAGTACGGCCTGGCGGCCGGGCTGCTGTCCGATTCGCGCGCCCGCTACCAGTATTTCTGGCTGCGCAGCCGCGCTGGCATCGTCAACTGGAACAAGCAACTGACCGGCGCCGCCAGCAGCGCGCCGTTCGGTGGCGTGGGCGCCAGTGGCAACCACCGCGCCAGCGCCTATTACGCGGCCGACTACTGTGCCTACCCCGTGGCCTCGCTGGAGACCGCCAGCCTTGCCCTGCCGGCGACCCTGACGCCGGGCGTCACCCTATAACAACAGGTCTCGGAGCTAGCCGATGAAATCCCATGAAGTGAATTTTGATGGCCTGGTGGGGCCGACCCACAACTACGGTGGCCTCTCGTACGGCAACGTGGCCTCGCAGAGCAACAGCCAGCAGCACTCCAACCCGCGTGAAGCCGCGCGCCAGGGGCTGGCGAAGATGAAGGCCCTGATGGAAATGGGCTTCACGCAAGGCGTGCTGGCCCCGCAGGAGCGACCGGATGTGGCTGCCCTGCGCCGCCTGGGTTTCACCGGCAGCGACGCCGAGGTGATCCGCCGTGCGGCCAAGGAGGCCATGCCACTGCTGGTCGCCAGTTGCTCGGCCTCGAGCATGTGGGTGGCCAACGCCGCCACCGTCAGCCCCAGCGCCGACACTGCAGATGGTCGCGTGCATTTCACCGCAGCCAACCTCAACTGCAAGTACCACCGCAGCATCGAGCACCCGACCACCAGCCGCGTGCTGGCGGCGATGTTCGCTGACGAGCGGCATTTCGCCCATCACCCGGCGTTGCCGGCGGTGGCGCAGTTCGGCGACGAAGGCGCGGCCAACCACACGCGTTTCTGCCGTGCCTATGGCGAGCCTGGCGTGGAGTTTTTCGTCTACGGCCGCAGCGCCTTCGATGCGCGCTATCCGTCGCCGCAGAAGTACCCGGCGCGCCAGACCCTCGAAGCCTCCCAGGCGGTGGCCCGCCTGCACGGGCTGAGCGAGGACGGCGTGGTCTACGCTCAACAGAACCCGGCGGTGATCGACCAGGGCGTGTTCCACAACGACGTGATCTCGGTGGGCAACGGCGAGGTGCTGTTCTACCACGAGGACGCCTTCCTCGAGACCGACACGGTACTCGGCCAACTGCAGGCTAAACTGGCTGCAAAGGGCGGCAACTTCCAGGCGATCCGCGTGCCGCGTTCGGCGGTGACGGTAGAGGATGCAGTGCGTTCCTACCTGTTCAACAGTCAGTTGCTGTCACGTGACGATGGTTCGATGCTGCTGGTGGTCCCTGAAGAGTGCCGCAACAACGAGCGGGTGTGGAGCTACCTGGGCCAGTTGACCGGTCAGCAGGGTGTGGTCAGGGAGGTCAAGGTGTTCGACCTCAAGCAGAGCATGCAGAACGGCGGTGGCCCGGCTTGCCTACGCCTGCGCGTGGCCCTGAAGGAAACCGAACTGGCGGCGGTCAACCAAGGCGTTATCATGACCGCCCCGTTGTACGACACGCTGGTGCAGTGGGTCGACAAGCATTACCGCGACCGCCTGGGCGAAGCTGATCTTGCCGACCCGCAGTTGCTGGACGAGTGCCGTACGGCACTGGATGAGCTGACCCGGATCCTGAATCTGGGCTCGGTGTATCCGTTCCAACGCCAACCTTGAGAGAGAGAACTTGCAATGTCCGATGCCCTGCGCCTGATCCTGGAAGATGAAGACGGCACCCAGCTGGAAACCTCCTGCACCCGTTTCGCCGTTGTCTGGCAAGGCAAGGAAGTGTGGATCCAGCAGGATGGCCGCGGCCAGCTGCTGATCGGTGTCGATGTCGAGGAAGGCGACAGCGAGTACGCCAACTTGCTGCTGCGCCCGATGGCCACCAACCTGGTCAGCCTGCAACTGGAGATGGAGCCTGCCGAGGTCGATGAAGACGACGACCACGTGCATGGCCCGGACTGCGGTCACCACCACTAAGGAAGCGCCCTATGCTCGCCCTCGGCAAACTGCTTGAGCTGACCCTGACCGATCACGAACCGGCCGAGAAGACCCAAGTGACCCCCAAGGGCGTGCGCTTGCGCTGGCTGGGGGAGGGCGCGCTGGAGGTGCGTCCGGCCGAGGCCGAGGATTGCGGGCTCGACCTGCTGCTCTCGGCAGGGATCCATGGCAACGAGACCGCACCGATCGAGTTGCTCGAGCGCCTGTTGCATGGCGTGGCCAAGGGCACGATCCAGCCGCGCGCACGGGTGCTGTTCCTGTTCGGCAATCCGGCGGCGATCCGCAAGGGCGAGCGTTTCATCGAGCAGGACATCAACCGCCTGTTCAACGGTCGCCATGAACTGTCCAGTGGTTTCGAGGCGCTGCGCGCTGCGGAGCTGGAGCAGTTCGCCCGGGTGTTCTTCAGCAAGCCTGAGCGCACCCGCCTGCATTACGACTTGCACACGGCCATCCGCGGCTCGAAGATCGAGCAGTTCGCGCTGTATCCGTTCAAGGAAGGGCGCAAGCATTCGCGCCGCGAGCTGGCACGCCTGGCTGCGGCAGGCATGGAGGCGGTGCTGCTGCAGAGCAAGTCGTCGATCACCTTCAGCGCCTTCACCTACGAGCAGCTCGACGCTGAAGCCTTCACCCTGGAACTGGGCAAGGCCCGTCCGTTCGGGCAGAACGAACAGGTCAACCTCGACAAGCTCGAAGCACGGCTGATTCAGCTCATCGAGGGGAACGAGCCCGAGATCGGGCACAACCTCGATGGTCTGCAGCTGTTCAGCGTTGCCCGTGAAATCATCAAGCACAGCGACAGCTTCCACCTGCACCTGCCGGCGGACATCGAGAACTTCTCCGAGCTGAACAAGGGCTATCTGCTGGCCGAAGACCTGGCCGAGATGCGCTGGGTGGTCGAGGAGGAGGGTGCGCGGATCATCTTCCCCAACCCCAAGGTCAGGAATGGCCTCAGGGCAGGAATCCTGATCGTGCCGGATTCCGGGCAGCGCCTGGGCTGAACCAGCGATCCCTGTGGGAATGATTTCATCCGCGAATGCGGCCACAGGGTTTGGATCCCATCGCTCATGAAATCCTTTTAATTCCCCGCCTATTCCCTTTTCCCTTCCTCTGGGCGGTAATTGGCTTGTCAGTGACGAAAGCCGCGTTTTAGCATCCGCTCATGTCGTTTTTGCTGGTTCGCAACGGAAAAACTGTCCGATTGCCGGTTTCCATCGCATAAACACACTGCACCTCGATTGCAGGACCGATATAATGCGGCCCTTTGCCGTCGTTTCGTCGATCCGACGCGTTAGCCAAAACGGCCGCCGTTTCCGTGGAAGAACCTATGAAAAGCGCAGAAATCCGTGAAGCCTTCCTTCGCTTCTTCGAAGAGCAGGGACATACCCGAGTCGCCTCCAGTTCGCTGATCCCGAACAACGACCCCACCCTGCTGTTCACCAACGCAGGCATGAACCAGTTCAAGGACTGCTTCCTGGGCGCCGAGAAGCGTGCCTACACCCGTGCCGTCAGCAGCCAGAAATGCGTGCGCGCCGGTGGCAAGCACAACGACCTGGAAAACGTCGGCTATACCGCGCGTCACCACACCTTCTTCGAGATGCTGGGCAACTTCAGCTTCGGTGATTATTTCAAGCGCGACGCGATCACCTTCGCCTGGACCTTCCTGACCTCCGACAAGTGGCTGAACCTGCCCAAGGAGAAGCTCTGGGTCACGGTCTATGCCACCGACGACGAAGCCTACGACATCTGGACCAAGGAAGTCGGCGTGCCGGCCGAGCGCATGGTGCGCATCGGCGACAACAAGGGCGCCCCGTACGCCTCCGACAACTTCTGGACCATGGGCGACACCGGCCCTTGCGGCCCGTGCACCGAGATCTTCTACGACCACGGCGCCGACATCTGGGGTGGCCCGCCCGGCTCGCCTGAAGAAGACGGTGACCGCTACATCGAGATCTGGAACAACGTCTTCATGCAGTTCAACCGCACCGCCGATGGCGTGCTGCACCCGCTGCCGGCGCCGTCGGTCGACACCGGCATGGGCCTCGAGCGCATCAGTGCGGTGATGCAGCACGTGCATTCGAACTACGAGATCGACCTGTTCCAGAGCCTGCTCGACGCCGCTGCCCAGGCCATCGGCTGCCGCAACGAAGAGCAGTCGTCGCTCAAGGTGGTTGCCGACCACATCCGTTCCTGCGGCTTCCTGATCGCCGACGGCGTGCTGCCGTCCAACGAAGGCCGCGGCTACGTGCTGCGCCGCATCATTCGTCGCGCCTGCCGCCACGGCAACAAGCTCGGCGCCAAGGGCAGCTTCTTCCACAAGGTCGTGGCCGCACTGGTCAGCGAGATGGGCGAAGCCTTCCCCGAGCTCAGGAACCAGCAGGCGCACATCGAGCGCGTGCTCAAGACCGAGGAAGAGCAGTTCGCCAAGACCCTCGAGCAGGGCCTGCGCATCCTCGAGCAGGACCTGGCGCAACTGCAGGGCAAGGTAGTTCCGGGCGACGTGGTGTTCAAGCTGTACGACACCTACGGCTTCCCCATGGACCTGACTGCCGACATCGCCCGCGAGCGCGAGCTGACCATCGACGAAGCCGGCTTCGAGCGCGAGATGGACGCCCAGCGCGAGCGTGCCCGCTCGGCCAGCGCCTTCGGCATGGACTACAACAGCCTGGTCAAGGTCGACACCGCCACCGACTTCCTCGGCTACAGCGCCACCGAGGGCGAGGGCAAGATCATCGCCCTGTACAAGGACGGCCAGTCGGTCGATCAGCTCGGTGAAGGCGAGGAGGGCGTGGTCGTCCTGGATCGCACGCCGTTCTACGCCGAATCCGGCGGTCAGGTCGGTGATAGCGGCTACTTGCAGGCCGGTGCGGCGCGCTTCGACGTGCGTGACACCACCAAGACCGGCGGCGCCTTCCTGCACCATGGCGTGGTCGCCAGCGGTGCGCTGCTGATCGGTGCGCCGGTCCAGGCCCGCGTGGATGCCGAGGTGCAGCACGCCACCTCGCTGAACCACTCCGCGACCCACCTGCTGCACGCTGCACTGCGCGAAGTGCTGGGCGAGCACGTCCAGCAGAAGGGCTCGCTGGTCGACAGCCAGCGCCTGCGCTTCGACTTCAGCCACTTCGAGGCGGTAACGCCTGCGCAGATCAAGGCCCTGGAAGACATCGTCAACCGTGAAGTGCGCAAGAACTCTGCGGTCGAAACCATCGAGACCGACATCGAGACCGCCAAGCGCAAGGGCGCCATGGCGCTGTTCGGCGAGAAATACGGCGATACCGTGCGCGTGCTGAGCATGGGCGGCGACTTCTCGGTCGAGCTGTGCGGCGGTATCCACGCCAAGCGTACCGGCGATATCAGCCTGTTCAAGATCATCAGCGAAGGTGGCGTGGCTTCCGGTGTGCGCCGTATCGAGGCGATCACCGGCGCTGCGGCGCTGGCCTACCTGAACGCTGCCGAAGAGCAGGTCAAGGAAGCGGCGCAACTGGTCAAGGGTAACCGCGACAACCTGATCGACAAGCTGTCGGCTGTGCTCGAGCGCAACCGCCAGCTGGAGAAGCAGCTCGAACAGCTGCAGGCCAAGGCCGCCAGCGCCGCAGGGGACGATCTCTCCAGTGCGGCCGTTGAGGTCAAGGGTGCCAAGGTGCTTGCCGCTCGTCTCGACGGGCAGGATGGCAAGGCGCTGCTGGCGCTCGTCGATCAGCTGAAGAACAAGCTCGGCCATGCAGTGATCCTGCTGGGCAGCGAGCATGAGGGCAAGGTCGTGCTGGTGGCCGGCGTGACCAAGGACCTCTCCAGCCAACTCAAGGCTGGCGACCTGATGAAACAGGCCGCTGCGGCGGTGGGCGGCAAGGGCGGTGGTCGTCCGGACATGGCCCAGGGTGGTGGCGTCGACGTCGCTGCACTGGACCAGGCCCTGGCACTGGCCGTGCCGTTCGCCGAGCAGGGGCTTTGAGATGACGCGCCCCGTGGTCTAGTGACGGGGCGCGTCAGCAAGGATTGATTACTGGGTGCCCTTCGTGGGCTGAGGCACTTTGAAATGGCGTTGATCGTACAGAAATTTGGCGGCACCTCCGTCGGCTCCGTCGAGCGGATCGAGCAGGTGGCCGACAAGGTCAAGAAACACCGCGAGGCGGGCGATGACCTGGTGGTTGTGCTGTCGGCCATGAGCGGGGAAACCAACCGCCTGATCGACCTGGCCAAGCAGGTGAACGATCAACTGGTTCCGCGTGAACTGGATGTGATCGTCTCGACGGGCGAGCAGGTGACCATCGCCCTGCTGGCCATGGCCCTGATCAAGCGTGGCGTGCCGGCGGTATCCTACACCGGCAATCAGGTGCGGATCCTGACCGACAGTGCGCACAACAAGGCGCGCATCCTGCAGATCGACGACCAGAAGATCCGCGCCGACCTCAAGGCCGGTCGCGTAGTCGTGGTAGCCGGTTTCCAGGGGGTCGACGAGCACGGCAACATCACCACCCTCGGCCGTGGCGGCTCCGACACCACCGGTGTCGCCCTGGCGGCGGCGCTGGGTGCAGACGAGTGCCAGATCTACACCGACGTCGATGGTGTCTACACCACCGATCCGCGTGTGGTGCCGCAGGCCCGTCGCCTGGAGAAGATCACCTTCGAGGAGATGCTGGAAATGGCCAGCCTCGGCTCCAAGGTGCTGCAGATCCGTTCGGTGGAGTTCGCCGGCAAGTACAACGTTCCGCTGCGCGTGCTGCACAGCTTCAAGGAGGGTCCGGGTACCCTCATTACCATCGATGAAGAGGAATCCATGGAACAGCCGATCATTTCCGGTATCGCCTTCAACCGTGATGAGGCCAAGCTGACCATTCGCGGCGTGCCGGACACCCCGGGCGTTGCCTTCAAGATCCTCGGTCCGATCAGCGCGGCGAATATCGAAGTCGACATGATCGTGCAGAACGTCTCGCACGATAACACCACCGACTTCACCTTCACCGTGCACCGCAACGAGTACGAGAAAGCGCTGAGCGTGCTGGAGAACACCGCCCGCGAAATCGGTGCCCGTGAAGTGGTCGGCGACACCAAGATCGCCAAGGTGTCGATCGTCGGCGTCGGCATGCGCTCGCACGCCGGTGTTGCCAGCCGCATGTTCGAGGCCCTGGCCAAGGAGAGCATCAACATCCAGATGATCTCCACTTCCGAGATCAAGGTGTCGGTGGTGATCGAGGAGAAGTACCTGGAGCTGGCCGTACGTGCGCTGCACACCGCGTTCGAGCTTGATGCGCCTGCCCGACAGAGCGAGTGACGCATTGCCCAGGAGGGCGCGGCTCTGGCCGCGCCCTTCGTGTTTCTGGCTGTCGTGCAGGTTACTGTCCTTTCCTGCCTGATGGCCGACAAGGGTGCCGGGCCGTCGTCCCGACCGGCACCCTGCTTCCAACAGACTGTTGTCCCTGAATGATTGCGTGAGGAGAAAGCTATGTTGATTCTGACTCGTCGGTGCGCCGAGAGCCTGATCATTGGTGACGGTGAGATCACCGTGACGGTCCTGGGTGTCAAAGGCAACCAGGTGCGAATCGGCGTGAGTGCCCCGAAGGAAGTGGCCGTACACCGTGAGGAAATCTACCTGCGGATCAAGAAAGAGAAGGACGAAGAACCAAGCCTTTAATTTTTTTGAAGTTTTTTTCAAAAAAGGGTTTGCAAACGGGGAGGGGTCTGGTTAATATACGCCCCGTGTTGCGGTGAGGTGGCCGAGTGGCCGAAGGCGCTCCCCTGCTAAGGGAGTATACCTCATAAGGGTATCGGGGGTTCGAATCCCCCCTTCACCGCCATTCTTCGTGTAGGGCGCTGTAATTGGTCAAAACGCTTAAGTCGTTGAAATTAAACGAAAAAGTACTTGGCAAAACGATTTAGCGAACTATAATGCGCGGCAAGACACGGACTCATAGCTCAGCTGGATAGAGTACTCGGCTACGAACCGAGCGGTCGGAGGTTCGAATCCTCCTGAGTCCGCCATACAATGAGGCGGTTTTCCTCTGGAAGACGCATCATTTCACCAGTGGTAATCTGGTCTAAAAGTACCAGCGACGGACTCATAGCTCAGCTGGATAGAGTACTCGGCTACGAACCGAGCGGTCGGAGGTTCGAATCCTCCTGAGTCCGCCACTTTCTGAAGTGGCTTTGCTTGTCGAGAGATCCTCAAGAAGAGAAGCTTCAAAAACCAGTGGTAACCTGGTCTAAAATTACCACCACGGACTCATAGCTCAGCTGGATA
Organism: Pseudomonas sp. FA117; assembly: GCF_057370475.1. NCBI lineage: Bacteria > Pseudomonadati > Pseudomonadota > Gammaproteobacteria > Pseudomonadales > Pseudomonadaceae > Pseudomonas > Pseudomonas sp. FA117. The sequence continues at coordinate 4,116,497 of NZ_CM170675.1, read as the reverse complement.
GAGTACTCGGCTACGAACCGAGCGGTCGGAGGTTCGAATCCTCCTGAGTCCGCCACACCCTGAAAAGCCCGCTCACGTAGCGGGCTTTTTCTTTTCTGCAGTTTCACGGAATTGTCAGTGCCGCACGGCTAGACTCCGTATTACACCGCCTGCATCGATGTGCTTTTTCGCTGTTGCCCGCCGTCGCACTGTTGGCTTCGAGCGTTGTCACAGCTTTATCGCGCAACCGATTGTTCTGGCCAAAAATTTAAGCGATCCCACCGCGTGAGCAGTGTATGATTGCGCCCGTCAGCCCCGCCGGGGCTTGTGGAATACCACCATGGACTTACCCAGTAGTTACCCCTTAATACGCTTTATCAAGCCAGATCTGACCGATTGATTCTCCCGGCGTGCTCCGCTGCTGGGAGTGGAGTTCGCCTATGACCGAAGTCGAAGTAAAGAAAGTCCAGGAAAGCCTGCAGGATCGCCTTGCCCAGGTGATCGAGCTGCTGCAGCGCCAGCGTGTCGTCGAAGACCTGACCCACCGCCAGGAAGGTCAGCACAACGACCTGGTGGAAAACCTCGTCCACCGTCAGAACCTGGTCGAGCTGCAACGCAAGCTCGATGACCTGCACCCGGCCGACATCGCCTACATCCTCGAAGCCTTGCCCCTCGAAGACCGTCTGACGGTCTGGCAGCTGGTGCGCTCGGATCGCGATGGCGACATCCTCCTCGAAGTGTCCGACGCCGTACGCCAGACGCTGATCGCCGACATGGACGATCACGAGCTGCTGGCGGCGGCCAAGGAAATGGACGCCGACGAACTGGCCGACCTGGCGCCGGAACTGCCGCGTGACGTTGTCCATGAGCTGATGGAAACCCTCGACGCCCAGCAGCGCGAACGCGTGCGTTCGGCCCTGAGCTACGACGAGGAGCAGGTCGGTGCGCTGATGGACTTCGAGATGGTCACCATCCGCGAAGATGTCAGCCTGGAAGTGGTATTGCGTTACCTGCGTCGCCTCAAGGAGCTGCCGGGCCACACCGACAAGCTGTTCGTGGTCGACTACGACGGCATCCTCAAAGGCGTGCTGCCGATCAAGCGCCTGCTGGTCAACGACCCGGACAAGAAGGTGGCGGAGGTCATGGCGACCGACCCTGTCAGCTTTACCCCCGAGGAAGATGCCTACGATGCAGCGCAAGCGTTCGAGCGTTATGACCTGGTGTCTGCGCCGGTGGTCGACAAGGGCGGTCGCCTTATCGGCCGTCTGACCATCGACGAGATGGTCGACCTGATCCGTGAAGAGAGCGAGAGCGAAGTGCTCAATATGGCCGGTCTGCGCGAAGAAGAAGATATCTTCGCCTCGGTCTGGCGCTCGCTGCGTAACCGTTGGGCGTGGCTGGCGATCAACCTGATCACCGCCTTCGTCGCCTCGCGGGTGATCGGCCTGTTCGAGGGCTCGATCGAGAAGCTGGTCGCGCTGGCGGCGCTGATGCCCATCGTGGCCGGTATCGGCGGCAACTCGGGTAACCAGACCATCACCATGATCGTCCGTGCCATGGCGCTGGACCAGGTCTCGCCGGGCAACACGCGTCGCCTGATGCGCAAGGAGCTGGCGGTATCGCTGCTCAACGGGCTGATCTGGGGCGGGGTGATCGGGGTGGTGGCGTTCCTGCTGTATGGCAGCTGGTCGCTGGGTGTGGTGATGACCGCAGCAATGACCCTGAACCTGTTGCTGGCGGCGCTGATGGGCGTATTGATCCCCATGACCCTGGCGCGCCTTGGGCGCGATCCGGCGATGGGCTCGAGCGTGATGATCACTGCGGTGACCGACAGTGGTGGCTTCTTCATCTTCCTCGGCCTGGCGACGCTGTTCCTGCTCTGACGGGCAGGCGCCAGGCGCTATGCGCAAGATGCCGCTCTAACGAAAAAAGCCAGCTTGCGCTGGCTTTTTTCGTGGGCGTTGGAAGCCTCAGGAGGCGTCGGCGGCCATTTCCACATCGTGAGCGATGAGGGCGACCAGCGCATTCTGCTGGCGGTGGGTGAGTTGACGGAAGCGTTGCAGCAGCTCGCGTTCGTGCAACGACAGTTCCGGGCTGTCGAGGCGCATGCTCAGCTCGTCGCCCAGCGCACCTTCCTGGATAAGGCTCTGTTCCAGGCGGGCGATGATCTCGGAGTTCATGCTGCGGTGATGGTTGCGCGCTACCTCGGCGATGCGCTCACGCATCCCGTCAGGCAGGCGGACGACGAATTTGTCAGCGGTGCGGCTGGAGTAGATAGCCTGTTTCATTGGGCGCATATAAATTGACCGGTTGTTCTGGTTCAGGGGAAGCGGTTCTCAAATTGGCCGCACGGTTGTGGGTACGACCGTCGCGACGACAAAATGTTCAACCGTGATGTGGTTTTGGATGCTCATCTTGCCTCATGGTCGCCGTTTCCTTGGCGTCAATTCTGTGACAAATAGTGATCCGGATAAAGGCTTTATGCCAGTACCAATTATCAGAAATGAGTACTGGTTTGAAAAGTTTTACTCTTTTCCACCTCTCCGGGATGTCAGGTCCTGGTCGTCAAAATCCTGTAAAAAACGACAAAGGCCCGGGAAAAATCCTTAAACCCGAAAGGATCTCTCTACCATTGAGCATAGTGGCTATGCAACATGACGCAAGCATTCCCCATCAGGCCGAAGCGCCCGACGTTGTGGTTATGACCACGCCAGCGCAAAAAATTCCCTGGCGATGCCATTAATATGCAATTAAATCCCGTGTACTCGGGATTCGAGGTGAAATCGCGGAAAAGGCCTACCTGAAAATGCCTGCTTCGGACATGACAAACGGTCGCGTGCTGGTTACCATGCTCGCCGCCGACATGCTGCGGCGCTTCGGATGGCTTCTCCAAGCTACTGAATTTGCGTAGAATGCGCGCTGTGATGTCCCCTTAGTTCAACGGATAGAACAAGCCCCTCCTAAGGGCTAGATGCTGGTTCGATTCCAGCAGGGGACACATCCTTTCTCTTCTGCTGCCTTTCTGCCCAGCGTCTCCACGACGACCGGCGTTGCACCGGCCATCGTGATCACAACCTTCAGACGGCCTGCGCCTTTTCCTTGTCTTCCTGCTGCTTGCTGTTCTCGCCAGCCTTGCTCATGTCGGCCATATTACCGGCGGCACGTTCGGCCTGCTGTTCCAGCTTGGCCTGGGTCTTGAGTTCGACATCCTCTTTCATGCGCTGGGCGATCTGGTCGTCGATCTTCTGTTTCTTCTCAGGTGGCAGGGCGTTGTAGTCCTCTTCCGTCATGCCCAGTTTCTGCAGGATCTTCTCCTTGATCTTTTCCGCCGGCGACTTGGACATGTAGTCGCGAAACTCCTGCAGGGCATTGCTGGCCGCCGGTTTCGCAGCGCTCGCCTGCTGGCGTGCGGCGATGTCCGGGTTCTGCAGCGCAACCTTGAGCTTGGCGAAGGCTTCCTGGCGGGCGTCTTCGGCGTTCTGCTGCGAGGTATTGCCCTGGCTGTTCTGCTGGGCACTGGTATTGCTGGTGGCCATCGCCTGACGCTGCGGCATGAAATCGGCCTGCACTGCGTCATGGTTGACCCGGCTTGGCTGCTGCACTGCAGTCTGCCAGCCCAGCCCGTTGAGGCTGATCATCATGTGTTTCCTCCTTGGATGGTTAACCGCACAGGGCCAGTGGCAAAACCTGTGCCAGAGGGCACGGGCCAGGATCGACAAGGGTTGTGGCCGCAGAGCGGCGATGGCCGAGGCAGCGCATTGCCTGCAGGAGGAAGCCGCTTGCCGATATCGGCAAACGGCACAAGGGCCATGCCCCTGGTGTGGCCAGGCAAAAAAAGACCCGCAGCACCTTCGGTGTTGCGGGTCAACACGGCCTGAGCCGCTTCAGTGTCGATCAGATATGCAAGGCATGCCCCAGCGCGCGCAGCGCCGCTTCCTGGACCGCTTCACCCAGGGTCGGGTGGGCGTGGATGGTGCCGGCCACATCTTCAAGTCGCGCGCCCATTTCCAGCGATTGGGCAAAGGCCGTGGACAGTTCGGAAACCGCCACCCCGACCGCCTGCCAGCCGAGGATGAGGTGGTTGTCGCGCCGCGCTACCACCCGCACGAAGCCAGTTTTCGATTCCAGGCTCATGGCCCGCCCGTTGGCGGCGAAGGGGAACTGCGCAATGATGCAGTCCAGGCCTTCGGCGCTGGCCTGTTCCGGCGTCTTGCCGGCGACTACAACCTCCGGGTCGGTGAAGCAGACGGCGGCGATTGCGGCAGGCTCGAAGCGGCGGTTGTGGCCCGCGATCAGCTCGGCGACCATCTCGCCCTGGGCCATGGCGCGGTGGGCGAGCATCGGTTCTCCCGCCACGTCGCCAATGGCCCAGACATTGCGCATGCTGGTCTGGCAGCGGGCATCGATGGCAATCGCCGCGCCATTCATTTCAAGGCCCAGGCTCTCCAGCCCGAAGCCCTGGGTACGTGGCCGACGGCCAACGGCAACCAGCACCTGGTCAGCCTCCAGGCGCAGTTGCTCGCCAGCACGGTCGCGCGCCTGCAGGCTGCCGCCCTCATAGCCTTCGACGCTGTGCCCCAGGTGCACGGTGATCCCCAGCTTCTTCAGCGACTCGGCCACGGGTGCGGTGAGTTCGGCGTCATAGGTGGGCAGGATGCGCTCACGCGCTTCCACCACGCTCACCCTGGCGCCGAGCTTGCGGTAGGCGATGCCCAGCTCCAGGCCGATATAGCCGCCGCCGACCACCACCAGGTGCTGCGGCAGGCTTTTCGGGGCCAGGGCCTCGGTGGAGGAAACCACCGGCCCGCCCAGCGGCAGCATCGGCAGTTCGACACTGCTCGAGCCGGTGGCCAGCAGCAGGTGCTCGCACTGGATGCGCTGGCCGTCGACCTCGACGTTCTTGCCGTCGAGGATCTTCGCCCAACCGTGGATCACCTTCACTCCGTGCTTCTTCAGCAGGGCGGCGACGCCGCTGGTGAGGCGGTCGACGATGCCGTCCTTCCATTCGACGCTGCGGGTGATGTCCAGTTGCGGTGCCGAGACGCTGATGCCCAGCGCCGAGCCGTCGGCGTAGCGGCTGGTCTGGTGGAACTGCTCGGCCACATGGATCAGCGCCTTGGACGGGATGCAGCCGATGTTCAGGCAGGTGCCGCCCAGTGCCTGGCCTTCGACCAGCACGGTCGGGATGCCCAGTTGCCCGGCGCGGATGGCGGCCACGTAGCCGCCGGGGCCACCGCCGATGATCAGCAGGGTGGTATCGAGGATCTGTTGCATGCTCACTCCACGAACAGGCAGGCGGGCTGTTCCAGCAGGCCGCGCACGGCCTGGATGAACAGGGCGGCGTCCATGCCGTCGACCACCCGGTGGTCGAACGAGCTGGACAGGTTCATCATCTTGCGCACCACGATCTGGCCGTCGATCACCACTGGCCGCTCGACCATGCGGTTGACGCCGACGATCGCCACTTCCGGGGTGTTGACCACCGGGGTGCTGACGATACCGCCCAGGGCGCCGAGGCTGGTCAGGGTAATGGTCGAACCCGACAGCTCCTCACGGCTGGCCTTGTTGTTGCGTGCGGCATGGGCGACACGGGCGATCTCGCCGGCGTTGCTCCACAGGCTGCCGGCTTCGGCGTGGCGCAGCACTGGCACCATCAGGCCGTTGTCGCCCTGGGTGGCAATGCCCACGTGCACCGCGCCGTGGCGGGTGATGACCTGGGCTTCGTCGTCGTAGGTGGCGTTGATCTGCGGGAAGTCGCGTAGGGCCACGACCATGGCGCGTACCAGGAACGGCAGCAGGGTGAGCTTGCCGCGGCTTTCGCCATGCTTGGCGTTAAGCTGCTGGCGCAGGGCCTCGAGCGCGGTGACGTCGATTTCCTCGACGTAGCTGAAGTGCGCGACGCGGCGCTTGGCGTCCTGCATGCGCTGGGCGATCTTGCGGCGCAGGCCGATCACCGGCACCTGCTCGCTGTCGGTACGCTTGCCATAGCCGCCCGGCGCCTGGCCGACGGCGGTCTGCGGCTTGCTGATGAAGGCGTCGAGGTCTTCGTGGAGAATGCGCCCGGCCGGGCCGCTACCGTGTACGTAGCGCAGTTCGATGCCGGCATCCAGGGCGCGCTTGCGCACTGCTGGCGAGGCCAGCGGCTTGTCGTGCGCCTCACGCGGCACGATCGGCGCGGCAGTGTGCAGGGTGGCAGGCTGCGCACGGCTCTCTGGCTGCGGCTCGGGTCGTGCCTGGGCCTGCACGGGCGCCGGTGCGGCATGAGGCTCCACTGCCTTGGCCTGCGGCACATCGACGTGGTTGCCGCTGCCTTCGACTTCGATGCGGATCAGCTCGCTGCCGACCGCCATGACTTCACCAGGCTGGCCGCCCAGCGCCAAGACCTTGCCGCTGACCGGCGAGGGGATTTCCACCGTGGCCTTGTCGGTCATGACGTCGGCCACTACCTGGTCTTCGGCGATCAGGTCGCCGACCTTGACGAACCATTCCACCAACTCGACCTGCGCGATGCCTTCGCCGATGTCCGGCATCTTGATGACGTGCGTGCCCATTCAGACCTCCATGACCCGTTTCAATGCCGCACCGACCCGCGAAGGACCTGGGAAATAGGCCCATTCCTGTGCATGGGGGTAGGGGGTGTCCCAGCCGGTGACGCGTTCGATCGGTGCCTCGAGGTGATGGAAGCAATGCTCCTGCACCAGCGCCACCAGCTCGGCGCCGAAACCGCAGGTGCGGGTAGCCTCGTGAACGATCACGCAACGGCCGGTCTTCTTCACCGACTCGACGATGGTTTCCAGGTCCAGCGGCCAGAGGCTGCGCAGGTCGATGACTTCGGCATCGACACCGCTTTCTTCGGCCGCCACCTGGGCCACGTACACCGTGGTGCCGTAGGTGATCACCGTGACGTCGTTGCCGGGGCGGGTGATGGCCGCCTTGTCCAGCGGCACGCTGTAGTAGCCGTCGGGCACGGCGCTGTGCGGGTGCTTGGACCAGGGGGTTACCGGGCGGTCGTGGTGACCGTCGAACGGGCCGTTGTACAGGCGCTTGGGCTCGAGGAAGATCACCGGGTCATCGCATTCGATGGAGGCAATGAGCAGGCCCTTGGCGTCGTAGGGGTTGGACGGCATCACCGTGCGCAGGCCGCAGACCTGGGTGAACATCGCTTCCGGGCTCTGGCTGTGGGTCTGTCCGCCGTAGATGCCGCCGCCACAGGGCATGCGCAGGGTCAGCGGCGAGATGAACTCGCCGGCCGAGCGGTAGCGCAGGCGGGCCATCTCCGAGACGATCTGGTCGGAGGCGGGGTAGAAGTAGTCGGCGAACTGGATTTCGACTACCGGGCGCAACCCATAGGCGCCCATGCCCACGGCGGTGCCGACGATGCCGCTTTCGGAGATCGGCGCGTCGAACACGCGGGATTTGCCGTACTTGGTCTGCAGGCCTTCGGTGCAGCGGAACACGCCGCCAAAGTAGCCGACGTCCTGGCCGTAGATCACCACGTCGTCATCGCGTTCGAGCATCACGTCCATGGCGCTGCGCAGGGCCTGGATCATGGTCATGGTAGTGGTGGCCATGGCGGTTTCCGGGTTGATGCTGTTGTTGTGATCGTTCATCTCAGACCCCCAGTTCCTGGCGCTGACGGCGCAGGTGATCGGGCATTTCCTTGTACACGTCCTCGAACATCGAAGCCGCGCTGGGGATGTGGCCGTTGGCCAGGGTGCCGAACTGCTCGGCGTCCTTCTGCGCCTTGATCACTTCGGCTTCCAGCTCGGCGCTGACGGCCTGGTGCTCGTCTTCGGACCAGTGGCCAGCCTTGATCAGGTGCTGTTTCAGACGCAGGATCGGGTCGCCCAGGGGGAAGTGGTTCCAGTCGTCGGCCGGGCGGTACTTGGACGGATCGTCCGAAGTGGAGTGCGGGCCGGCGCGGTAGGTGACCCATTCGATCAGCGTCGGGCCCAAACCGCGGCGGGCACGCTCGGCGGCCCAGCGCGAGGCGGCATACACGGCGATGAAGTCGTTGCCATCGACGCGCAGCGAGGCAATGCCACAGCCCACGCCACGCCCGGCGAAGGTGGTCGACTCGCCACCGGCGATGGCCTGGAAGGTGGAGATCGCCCACTGGTTGTTGACCACGTTGAGGATCACCGGGGCGCGGTAGACGTGGGCGAAGGTCAGGGCGGTATGGAAGTCGGACTCGGCGGTGGCGCCGTCGCCGATCCAGGCAGAGGCGATCTTGGTATCGCCCTTGATCGCCGAGGCCATGGCCCAGCCGACCGCCTGCACGAACTGGGTCGCCAGGTTGCCGCTGATGGTGAAGAAGCCGGCCTCGCGCACCGAATACATGATCGGCAGCTGGCGGCCCTTGAGTGGATCGCGGGTGTTGGACAACAACTGGCAGATCATTTCGACCAGCGACACGTCGCGGGCCATCAGGATGCTCTGCTGGCGGTAGGTGGGGAAGCACATGTCGCTGCGGTTCAGCGCCAGTGCCTGACCGCTGCCGATGGCTTCCTCGCCCAGGCTCTGCATGTAGAACGACATCTTCTTCTGGCGCTGGGCGACCACCATGCGGCTGTCGAAGATGCGCGTCTTGAGCATGGTACGCATGCCTTGGCGCAGCACCTGCGGGTCGATGTCCTCGGCCCATGGGCCGACGGCATTGCCGTGCTCATCGAGCACCCGCACAAGGCTGTAGGAGAGGTCCGCGGTATCGGCGGGCTCGACGTCGATGGGTGGTTTACGGACTTGCCCTGCATCGTTCAGACGCAGGTAGGAAAAATCGGTCTGGCAGCCTGGCCGGCCTGTAGGCTCGGGCACGTGCAGGCGCAGGGGGGCGTACTCGTTCATGCTTTTCACGCTCGCTCGAATGTTGTTTTTGTGAGCTCTGAAGCGGCCGCCGCTGCCTGCCGGCTTGTGACTGGCGGGTCAGCGTCATTTACATCTTAGAGGGTGAGCCGGAGAATTTTTCTCTCAAGTTCATTGCCTTTGTTGTCCAGCGCAGATAAACATTCCGCATAAACACAAGAATCAGGTGAATTTGTCTCATGCGTAAACTCGATCGCACGGATATCGGCATTCTCAACAGCCTCCAGGAGAACGCCAGGATCACCAACGCCGAACTGGCGCGCTCGGTGAACCTCTCGCCCACGCCCTGTTTCAACCGGGTCAAGGCGATGGAGGAAATGGGGGTGATTCGCCAGCAGGTGACCCTGCTGTCACCGGAGGTGCTGGGCCTGGACGTCAACGTGTTCATCCATGTGAGCCTGGAGAAACAGGTGGAACAGTCGCTGCACCGTTTCGAGGAGGAAATCGCCGAGCGCCCCGAGGTGATGGAGTGCTACCTGATGACCGGCGACCCGGATTACCTGCTGCGGGTGCTGTTGCCGAGCATCCAGGCGCTGGAGCGCTTTCTCGATTACCTGACGCGGCTGCCGGGAGTGGCCAACATCCGCTCCAGCTTCGCTCTCAAGCAGGTGCGCTACAAGACAGCGTTGCCGTTACCGGCGAATGGGATGACCGTGCGCGAGTGACCGGCATCCGCTCAGGCATGTGCCCTGGGCTGCTCAGCTGACCCAGATGTTGCGCAGGTTGAACTCCAGTATCTCGCCCGGCAGGTCCCCGGCTGCCAGGAAATGTGCGGAGGATTGACTGGATCCGGCGGGCCGGGTGTGGGCGACTTGGTAACCTCGTGAGTCACGCAGATAGAAAGGTATGCTCTCGACGGTCTGTATATCGCCATCCCAAGAGGCCAGGGGCTGTATCTTCCAGAACGGCCGCGGGCCCGCAAGGCTGAAGGTGTCACTCTTGAGCCTGCCGAACACATGTGTTCCGTAAAGGCCCAGCCAGCCGTTGGCGTTGCTGTCAAGCACGGCGCCGGAATAATCCCAGTGTTGATCGCAGCGAATTGCGTAGTGCCAACGGTTTTCCCCCTGGCTCAGGAAAGTGAACTGGAACACAACAGGCTTGAATTGGCCTGGCCTGGTTCTGTTGCGCTCTACCTCGGTACACAGCCAGCCGTCCTCGTCGGCACTGGTGAAAATGCTTTCAGAGAAGTTGGTGTCGGCAATGACAACTTGACCGTATCGGCAATGCAGTTCAGCGCTGAAGTTGGCGTTGATCATAACGGTTCCACGGTGAGTGAGATGGAGGTGGTACGCATGCGTGTTGCCAGCGTAACCCTGCGTCTGCAGGCCCATCAGCGGGAAACCTTTGCATGCACCTGGCGGTCCCATGACGCCTGGAGCACTGCTGACGCGCTGGGCAGACACGCCTGATCGCGACGTGAGCTGCACCGACCACGTCGTGGCAAGGGAAAATCGTTGAAGGGGGCCTGCGCCCGGCGGTTTTTGCCCTTATGCTGCAAGCAGCCGCCACCTGACCAAGGGAGCTTCACGGGACCTATGCGAAATATATGGAAGCCGTTTCAGTCGTTGTATTTCGCCGCGCTGATGATGTTGATCGGCTCGGGCTTGCTCAGTACCTACCTCGCCCTGCGACTGGCCGCCGACCATGTCGATAGCCTGTGGATCGGTGCCTTGATGGCGGCCAACTACTTTGGCCTGGCACTGGGCGGCAAGATCGGTCACAGGCTGATTGGCCGGGTCGGGCACATACGTGCCTATGCCACCTGTGCGGGCATCGTTGGCGCGGCGGTGCTTGGCCACGGACTGACCAACTGGCTGCCGGCCTGGATCGGCCTGCGCATGATTGTCGGTCTTGGCATGATGTGCCAGTACATGGTCATCGAGAGCTGGCTGAACGAGCAGGCTGATGTGAAACACCGCGGTGCGGTGTTCAGCGGCTACATGATCGCCTCCTACCTGGGTTTGGTGCTGGGCCAGCTGATCCTCGTGGTGCACCCGGCGCTGGGGCCTGAGTTGCTGATGCTGGTGGCAATGTGCTTCGCCCTGTGCCTGGTGCCGGTGGCCATGACCCGCCGCATCCACCCGGCGCCGCTGCGCCCGGCGCCGATGGAGCCGAAGTTCTTCATCAAGCGCGTGCCGCAGTCGCTGAGCACGGTGCTGGGGGCGGGCCTGATCGTCGGTTCATTCTATGGTCTGGCACCGCTGTATGCGGCGCGCCAGGGCCTGAGCACCGAGCAGGTCGGTCTGTTCATGGGCTGCTGTATTTTCGCCGGGCTGCTGGTGCAGTGGCCGCTGGGCTGGCTGTCGGACCGTTATGATCGGGCGGTGCTGATCCGCAGTGTGTCGATTGGCCTGGCGGTGGTATCGCTGCCGCTGGCGATCCTGTCCAGTGTGCCGCTGGAGTTGCTGTTCGTTGCCGGCTTCACCGTCTCCTTGCTGCAGTTCTGCCTCTATCCATTGGCCGTGGCATTCTCCAACGACCATGTGGAGAGCGAGCGGCGGGTGTCGCTGACGGCAATGCTGCTGGTCACCTACGGGGTGGGCGCGAGCATCGGGCCGCTGGTGGCGGGCGTGCTGATGAAGGCGCTGGGCGCGCAGATGCTCTATGCCTTCTTCACTTTCTTCGCCCTGGTGCTGGTGTGGCGAATTCGACCGAAGGCCGTCACCGGGCTGCACCAGGTGCAGGACGCACCGCTGGGTCACGTGGCCATGCCGGCAGCGGGTTCGCCACTGTCTGCTGCGCTCGATCCGCGGGTCGACGAGCAGACCGTGCAGGATGTGATGCAGGCGCCGGTGGCGGCCGAGGATACCGAGGCCGAGGAGGAGAAGGGCACGGTTGCCAAGGAGCCACAGGCCGAGGTGGACAAGTCGGTCTGAGGGGCCGCCATGCGGGGCCCGCGACAGGGTCCTCGCAGACCAGAACGAAAACGCCACCGATCGGTGTAATGCTGTTCACTTAAGCGGAACAGCCTTACGGTCCACCGGATACCGGGTTTTGGAAATCTTCACCGTCCTTGGCCGCCCTGGCCTTGGGCGGTGATCCAGAAACATCCCCGCGACACCTCCCCGCATCTCAGCCAACCTTCTACCTGTAGCCGATACCGGATTGGCCGCAGCCATGACGATCAACTGCACGGCGATGTACTGGCAGCCCGGCTTGAAACGTATGTCAGAAGGCGTTCGGCCAAAGGCTACAGCCGCTTGGCTAGCCTCCCGACGGATGATGTTGTAAGCCAGCAAGAGTCCCCAGACCTCCTGATAGATCAGCTCGATTTTCTTGCTGCGCAGCGTCACGGCATTCTGTTGCATGGAGCTTTTGATGTCCCGGAAACCTAGCTCGATCTCCCAGCGCTCCAGGTACAGCTCGGCTACCGCGTCTGCGCTGTAACGGTCGGCAGGCAATGAGGTGAGCAGCGATCTGACGTGCCCCTGGCTTTCATAAGTGACTTCACGCACTTCCCAGTGCGTGGGCAAATCCGGGTTTCGTTTGCGAGCCTGGGGGGAGACCTTCATGCGAACACGCCGGTCGTGCTCGCCATAACGCTCAACTTCTTCCATGACCAGATTCTTGCGAGCCGGCGTCAACCAGTGACGATTTATACCCCCTTCAGCGACGCTCAATAGCAGGTCGGCACCCCAAAAGCCCTTATCGAATAACGTGATCGAGTCATCTGGAATCTGCCCGAGGAAGCTTTCGGCCAGGCGCATTTCGCTGCCCCGGTAAGGACTGAGCTGGGCGTCGAGGATCACATGGGAGCGCACATTCATCAGCGCAACGAGGCGCAGCATCGGGAACGGTGTCTGGCGCTCGGTGCCGGTGTTGCCTGAGCCAAAATGCTCTCGCAACTCAGGTGAGTCAGGCGTTCGCATCAATGCGCCGTCCACCGCGAACACTTGTAGGCCACCCCAGTCATCACCTTCGTATCGCTCGCAGCCCCACTGCTTGGCAGTCTGGCGGAACAGCGACTCGACTGGGTCGGCACCCAGCCGTTTACGCGCCTCAGTCACGCCGCTGCGCGCTAACAACTGATCAGAAGCCAATCCTTGGGCACAGATATTCAGGCGTCTGGCCACCTCGTGCACAGGTTCATCACGGAACAAGGCCATGCCCAGCACCAACCAAAGCACCTGATCGCTCGGCAAGCGGCGCCTCCGGATGGTGGCTTGTGTCGAAAGATTAAGCGCACTGGCAACCCACTCAACAGGGATGTTCTGGGTAAAAGTGCTGAGGTCAGAGAAGTTGAAGAGATCGCCGAGGTCGAGCAACTGCTGCTGAATGGGCATAAAAAATCCGATACCAGAGGGCTGGTATCGGATTTTCTAGAAACCCCGGCTTGGACTCAAATGCTTAAGTGAACAGCATTACACCGATCGGTGGCGTTTTTCATTCTCGCAGGACGATCAGTAGTCGTCTTTATCGAACCGCCGCGCTTCGCGCTGCAACTGATACACGAAGCTTTCGATCTTGCGCTGGCTCTGCCCGTTCAGATTGTGGAAGCGCACACCGGCGAAGGTGGTGTTGATGCGCTCTTCGAAGTGCAGGTGGCGCAACTCCACCATGACGTCGGCAAGGCCCAGCGGGTTGGCGGCCTTGAACCGCTCGTACACCTGGCCCAGTTGCAGGCGTTCTTCGACATTGCCTTCGAAGCGCAGCTTGCAGCCGGTGGCGGAGACGTCCAGCAGCTTGCCGCGCAGCGCACCGTTGCCCTTGAGGTGAGTGCCGTCGAGCATGATGTCGACCAGTTGCGACAGCTTCAGCGCGGCGCGGAAAGCGTTGCGGCGCTGGTGATAGGTCATTTCGGCAGGCAGCGGGCCGCGGTAGCAGCGGTGGCCATCGACTTCGCCGATGGTCAGTGCAGTGTCGCATTCCCAGGCGATGCGTACGCCGTCGTGAAAGCCCTCGACGCGGAAGGGTTCGCCGTTCTCGATGAATTTCTCGCCGTCACGCGGGATCATTTCGTCCAGCGCCAGCATGTTGCTGTCGCGGTCTACGTGGACCACGTAACTCTGGAAGCGCTGGCTGCGTTCGTGGAAGCTGATGATCAGCGGATCGTGGCTCTCCATCAGCTGGCGCAGGTTCGCCGAAATCTCCAAAGGGGTGGTCAGCACCTTTGGCGGCTGAGGAGCATCGGATTCATTGAACACGGGTAATCAATCTCCAGGCAAAAACGACACACGCAAGTAAAGGCATTTTGCCAGTATGTTCCGTGCCTTGAACAGGAATAATCACACCTGGCTGATTGCCCGGGGCTTGTCCATGGGGGAGGTGGTGCCACGGCTGTCGTACAGCGACGGAGAATCGCCGCCGTTGAGGATTCTGATCTGGTTGGCCGTGGCATGTTGCTGCACCTGGATGACCCGGCCGTTGGTCTCGTTGACCTTCTGGCAGGTGTCCATCAGCTGGGTGAGCGCATCGAGTTGCTGCAGGATGATCTCGCCGTTCGGCGATTGCGCAGCAACGGCTTGTACCCCTGCGCGGTCGGCACTGAGGCCGAGCTCGGTGAGCAGGTAATTGCGCCGCATGCCCTGCTGCTCGAGCAAAACGATCAGCGATTGCTTGCGGGCGAGGATGTTCTCCAGCACCAGCATGTCCCGACCGTGCAGGGCGACCGTTTCCTTCTGGAGAAGGTCGAGCAGTTCCTGGGTCGGCGCGATGTCGTCTTCGATCAGTTGCAGCAGTGTGGTGTCGTGCATGGCTGGCTCTTGGCTCTGGCGTCCTGGAAGTCAGCGCACCGTCAGGTTAGCGCTGTGCTTCGAAATCTAGCAGTTTGCTGGCGATCCGGCCGGCATCGACCTGGTAGCTGCCGTCTGCGATCGCCTGCTTCAACTGGGCCACGCGGGCGCTGTCGACGGCTGGTTGATCGCGCAGCTTGTCGCTGATCTTCTGCAACTGCTGTGCCTCTTGACTGAGGTGTACCGCCTCTCCGCTGACGCTGGCTGGCTTGCCTGCATCGCTGGCCACACCGGGTTTTTCGGTGCTGCCGGATGCGGCGGTGCCGCGAACGCCGCCCGTGACGGACGGAGAGTTATTCAAACGACTGAAGTCGATGACCATGATCAGAAACCTCTGGGTGAATAGGACGCTTGCCTTTGTTTCGGCCAACCCGAAACAAACTTTAGGCACAAATGTTCTGCCGTCCGTCAGCAAACCCGCATATCCCGATTTCTGACACAGTTTAGGAAAAGCGGTTCCTCGCCGCCAGTCCCGGGCCTTGCATTGTGTGTTTCGCCGACGATGGACTGTCGGCGGCTGTTGCAGCCTACATGGCCACTTCGACCTGCCCCGGCCCGACCACCGTGGCCTTGACCACGCGTTGCGAGTTGAGGTTGCGCACGCGGATCTGCTCGGTCAGGCCGCCCTTGCTCAGGGCTTCGCCCGGCATGCGCACGCTCAGGCCGCCGCTGCGCGCGGTGATCACCACGTGGTCGCCCTTGCGAATCACATCCGCCTGCTCCAGTTGCTGCAGGGTCAGAACCTGGTCGAGCGTGGTCGGACGCAGCAGTTTCATGCCCACGGCCTGGTCAAGCTCGCTCAGAAAACCCTGGCCGAGGCTGCTGACGTCGCGTTCACGCAGGGCCACATCGCCTTCGCCGATCACGCTCTCACGCTTGAGCGGGCGGGTCATCACCACCACGTCGCGAAACAGCTTGACCTGCGCCGGCACGAACACCGTCCAGGGAGAAGCGCCATCGCAGCGCACCCGCACCGTCACCCGTCCCAGCGGTTGCGCGGGGCTTTCCAGCGAAGCGTCCAGCTGCTGGCTGCACAGCGGCATGCGCAGGCGTGGATCGAGGTTGTTGACCTGGATGTCGTAGCGACCCACGGTCTGGGTCTTGGTCATGTAGTCTTCGACGGCGAATTCAAGAAACCCTTGGGTGACACCGATAAGCTGTTCAGGCAAGGTAAACGAATCCGCCAGCGTGCGAGCGCCGGATGCGAACAGGCATGCGATGGCCAGGGGGATGGCCAGCAGGCGCGTCGGTCGTCGGAAAAATGTCGTTTTCGTATACATACGCTCAAAAAAGCAAAGCCCGTGCCGACTTGTTGGCAAGCGAGCAGAAAAATAGAAGGAGTCTGGCATGGCTGGCGTTATGGATTCGGTCAACCAGCGCACGCAACTGGTTGGACAGAATCGCCTGGAACTGCTGTTGTTCCGTCTCAATGGCGATCAACTCTACGGCATCAACGTGTTCAAGGTTCGGGAAGTGCTGCAGTGCCCGGAGCTGACCCTGTTGCCCAAGTCCCATCCGGTGGTGCGCGGTGTGGCGAACATTCGGGGGGCGACCATCCCTATTCTCGACCTGTCGATGGCGACCGGTCTGCCGAGTCTCAAGGAAGAGACCCGTAACAGTTTCGTGATCATTACCGAGTACAACACCAAGACCCAGGGTTTCCTGGTGCATTCGGTCGAGCGCATCGTCAACATGAACTGGGAAGAGATCCATCCGCCACCCAAGGGCACCGGTCGCGATCACTACCTGACCGCGGTCACCCGGGTGGATAACCGCATGGTCGAGATCGTCGACGTGGAGAAGGTGCTCGCCGAAGTGGCGCCGTCGTCGGAGTCGGTGTCCGCCGGTGTGGTGGATGCCGAGGTGCAGGACAAGGCGGTGCTGCTGCGGGTACTGACCGTCGACGATTCGTCGGTGGCGCGCAAGCAGGTCAGCCGTTGCCTGCAGACCGTCGGCGTGGAGGTGGTGGCGCTCAACGACGGACGCCAGGCCCTGGACTACCTGCGCAAGCTGGTGGACGAGGGCAAGCGTCCGGAAGAAGAGTTCCTGATGATGATCTCCGACATTGAAATGCCGGAAATGGACGGCTATACCCTCACGGCAGAGATTCGCAGCGATCCGCGCATGCAAAAACTGCACATCGTCCTGCATACTTCGCTATCGGGTGTGTTCAACCAGGCGATGGTCAAGAAGGTCGGCGCTGACGACTTCCTGGCCAAGTTCAAGCCGGACGACCTGGCCCAGCGCGTGGTCGACCGGATCAAGGCGACGCATTGAAACGGCCGGGGGCCTTGCTCCCGGCGCAAGTGATTGAAAAGAGGCGGCAGCATTGTCTACGGGTAATTTGGATTTCGAACAGTTCCGGGTCTTCCTGGAGAAAGCCTGTGGCATCCTGCTGGGCGAAAATAAGCAGTATCTGGTGTCCAGCCGTCTCAACAAGCTGATGGAGCAACAGGGCATCAAGAGCCTGGGCGAGCTGGTGCAGCGTATCCAGACCCAGCCACGCAGCGGCCTGCGCGAGCAGGTGGTCGATGCCATGACCACCAACGAGACCCTGTGGTTTCGCGACACCTACCCGTTCGAAGTGCTGAAGAACAAGGTGATTCCCGAATTCATCCGCAACAACCCCGGCCAGCGCCTGCGCATGTGGTCGGCGGCCTGTTCGTCGGGGCAGGAGCCGTACTCGATCTCGATGGCGATCGACGAGTTCGAGCGCAGCAACCTGGGGCAGTTGAAGATGGGGGCGCAGATCGTTGCCACCGACCTGTCGGGTGCGATGCTCAACAACTGCAAGACGGGCGAGTACGACAGCCTGGCCATTGCCCGCGGCTTGTCGCAGGAGCGCCTGCAGCGCTACTTCGACCCCAAGGGGGCGGGTCGTTGGGCCGTGAAACCGGCGATTCGCAGCCGTGTCGAGTTTCGCTCGTTCAACCTGCTCGACAGTTATGCAGCGCTGGGCAAGTTCGACATCGTGTTCTGCCGCAACGTGCTGATCTACTTCTCGGCGCAGGTGAAGAAGGACATCCTCATGCGGATCCACTCGACGCTCAAGCCGGGCGGGTATCTGTTCCTGGGGGCTTCTGAGGCGCTGAATGGGTTGCCGGATCATTACCAGATGGTTCAGTGCAGCCCGGGAATCATCTATCAGGCCAAGTGAATGAAAAGGCCGGTATCGAGAGATACCGGCCTTTTCGTTTTCGGGCCTGGCCGTTGCTCGTGTGTCCAGTCAGCAAGGCCAGGATCGATCGAGGTTGCGATCAGAAGTCGTAGCGCACCTTCGCCGAGAACACATCGGCATTGAAGTCCGATTTGCCCACGTAGTCATAGTTGACCCCGAGGGTCACCGCACCCAGCTTGTAGTCGGCACCGATACCCGCTTCGTAGCTGTTGCGCACCGCGCTCGCACCTTGGGTCACGAACGGAGTGTTGCCGAGCAGGAAGGTCGAGGTGCTGTTGGTCTGGTCGGCGGCGAAGTCGTGGTAGGCCATCAGCTTGAGCTGCGGCTCCAGCCTGCCGACGCCCACGGCATAGCTGCCTGCCACCCGCACACCGGCGCCGAGTTCCAGGGTTTCGTAGCGTTCGTCTTCGACCTTCAGCGCCGCAGACGAACCCTTCTCGCGGTACCCATCAATGTCGACGCGGCTGTAGCGGGCGGCCACGCGCGGTTCGACCAGCAGGTGCGGGTCGAGGCGCCAGGTGTAGCCGCCTACCAGGTTGGCCGCCAATTGCTTGCTGTCGTAGTCGGCCTTGGCGCGGGTGTCGGCGATCTCGCGCTTGCCTTCGTTGTCGCCGAAGCCGTAGGTCAGGCTGGCGTCGACGAAGTAATTGCCCAGCGTGTAGGCGCTGTACAGGGTGAAGGCATGGCTCTCTACCGACGTCTTGTTGCCACTGCTGCCGTTGACGTCAGTGTCCAGGAAGCTGTACGCCAGGCCCAGGGTGAGCTGGTCGTCGAGCTTGCCATCGGCGCCGACGGCAATGCCGCGACTATAGGCGTTGTAACCCGCCACGCCGTCGCGGGTGCTCTGGGTGGCGTCACTGTACAGCGATTGAATCCACACGCCGGCCTGGCTGAAGCCTTCCCCCGACGAGGCACCACGCAGGTTGCTGGCGCGGCTGCTGATGGCGTTGCCGATCATGCGCTGGCTGCCCGTGGCCGCCTGGCGTGCACCGCCGTTGACCTCGGGTGCCAGCTGGCGGGCCAGTCTCGCGACCTGAGCCTGGTCGGCGTTGGCGGCGTAGGCCAGCAGCGGGTCGCCCTTGGGCAGTTGCGCCAGCAGGCCGTTGTCGATGGCGTTGCCGATCGCGCCCTGGGCATTGCCGTTGCCGCCACCTTCCTTGACGATTTCCGTGACTTCTTCGGCCGGCTTGGTGGTGACCTGTGCGTAGACCTTGTTGTCTTCCACCGCGCTGCTCTGCACGCGCAACAGTGCCGAGGTGCTGGTGACCTGGATACCGTTGGGGTCCAGGCTGTGGCCGGCGGTATCGACCAGTTGCACCTGGCCGGCTTCGACCAGCAGGTAGCGCGAGCCGGACGGCTGGAAGTCCTCCTCGTCGGCGTGCAGGGCGATGCGTGAGCCTTGCTCGAACCTGCTGGTGCCGCTGACCTTGAGTACCGCCACGCTCGGGTCGGTTTCGCTGGACAGTTCCAGGCCCAGCGCCGAGTTGCCGGCGATCGACAGGTTGCCGTCGATCACGGTGCGGGTTGCGGTCAGTGACAGGGTTGCGCGGGTATCATCGCCCAGGTAGCCGACGTCGATCCAGCCGTCGGGCTTGAGGCGGATGTCCGGGGTGGTGTGGGGCAGATAATGGGACTGGAACTCGCTGTTGCCCTCGACCTCGATGTTGCTCAATCCGTCGAGCATGCCGGTGATCTGGCTGCCCTCGCGCAGGATGAGCTCGACCGGCCGATTGCTGTGGCTGGCGTCGATGGCGACCTGGGCCATGATGGTGCCGCTGTTGAAGATGTTCAGGTCGCCGTGGTCGCGATAACCAGGTTGCTGGCCGGGGGCGTCGAACGCTACATCGCCGATGCGAATGCCGGTGCCGCTCATGGCGTAGATCGAGCCACGGTTGTCGATGTGTCTTCCGAGGTTGGTGGTCAGGGTTGCACCGTCGAGCGCGATGGCCTGGCTGTTGGTATCGCTGGCGACGATGTTGCCGTAGTTTCCGATGCTGTCCAGGCGGGTTGGCATGCCGGCGGCGCCGCCGCGCGAAGTGGCGTTGACGCTGATGGCGTTGGGGCCGCTGCTTTCGATGGCGCCGCGGTTGATGATCTTGCCCTGCACGGTGGCACCGGCCAGGTTGAGGGTGATCGCGTTGTAGCCATAGGCGCGGACCTTGGCGTCCTGGGCATTGACCAGGTCACCCTTGATCAGCGTCGATCGGCCGGGGGCGCTGGCCAGGTTGATGCCGTAGGCCTCTCGTCGGTTCACGATGCCGATACCGGTGCCGGCCTGCAGCGTGCCCTGGTTGACCAGGCTGCCATCGACGGTGGTATTGCTGATTTTCAGCGCATTGCCATCGAGGCTGGTGCTCCTGACGAACGCCTGGTTCACCAGGTCGCCGGTCACCTGGCTGTTGCGCAGGGTAAGGGCATCGCTGCGATTGACCATGTCAACGGTGGTGCGGTCGTTGTCGTTGATCGGGCTGTTGAAGGTCAGGCCGCCCTGTACCTTGGCGTCGTCGAGCACGATCGCGCTGCGGGAGATATTGGTGAAGCTGCCGCCGAACTCGAGCCCATTTGCGTAGTTCTGGTGGCTGGAGCTGAAGCCTGCATCGGTCAGCTGGACGGTCTGGCCGTGGGCGGGCAGGGCGCTGGCAGCGATGGCCAGGGCAAGCAGGGTCTTGCGGTAGTTCAGCGAGGGCACGGTTTCTTCCTTGGAAGGCGATGAGGACGGTGCGCATCCATGCTGACCCTGAAACCGTAAACCGTGGCTTCATGCCACATCTCTGCGCGGGTGCGAATCCTACGCCGGATAGTGGCAAAATAACACTATCGCGTTGACGTCAATTTTTTGGATTGCCGCTTTTGCCGCTCGGCAATTGCCGCTCCCCCGTCATCAGGCGGAAGCACTTTGCCGCTTTTCTGGCATGGGCGCCGTTTCGTTATGTAGCCGATGCCCGGTATTGCTGGGCTTGCGGGTGTTGGCACAGCCCTTGCTAAAGCTTGAGCAACGCAACGCTGG
This sequence comes from Pseudomonas sp. FA117, assembly GCF_057370475.1. Taxonomy (NCBI): domain Bacteria; kingdom Pseudomonadati; phylum Pseudomonadota; class Gammaproteobacteria; order Pseudomonadales; family Pseudomonadaceae; genus Pseudomonas; species Pseudomonas sp. FA117. The sequence continues at coordinate 4,095,739 of NZ_CM170675.1, read as the reverse complement.
TCAACCTTCGAAGGTTCCCCGACATGAGCATCAGCTTCGACAAGGCCCTCGGCATCCATGAACAGGCACTGGGCTTTCGCGCCCAGCGCGCCGAGGTGCTGGCCAACAACATCGCCAACGCCGACACGCCCAACTACAAGGCGCGTGACATGGACTTTTCCTCGGTGCTTGCCGCCGAGGCAGACAAACAAAGCAACGGGCGTATCTCGCTGACCCGCACCAACGGCCATCACATCGAGGCCGAAGGCCTGGCCATGGGCGACGACAGCCTCAAGTACCGCACGCCGATGCAGCCGTCGATCGACCAGAACACCGTTGATGCCCAGATCGAGCAGTCGAACTACGCGCAGAACGCCATCGACTTCCAGGCCAGCTTCACCTTGCTCAACAGTAAATTCAAAGGGCTGGTATCGGCCCTGCGCGGAGAGTGACCATGTCCCTTGCCAGTGTCTTCAATATCGCCGGTAGCGGCATGAGTGCGCAGAACACGCGCCTGAACACCGTCGCCTCGAACATCGCCAACGCCGAGACCGTCTCGTCGAGCATCGACCAGACCTATCGTGCGCGCCATCCGGTGTTCGCCACCACCTTCGAGCAGGCCCAGAACGGTGCCGGCCAGTCGCTGTTCGACGACCAGGGCCAGGCCGGGCAGGGCGTGCAGGTCAAGGGCATCATCGAGGACCAGAGCAATCTGGAAGCCCGCTACGAGCCCAATCACCCGGCGGCGAACAAGGACGGCTACGTCTACTACCCGAACGTCAACGTGGTCGAGGAGATGGCTGACATGATCTCCGCCAGCCGTGCGTTCCAGACCAACGCCGAGCTGATGAACACCGCCAAGACCATGATGCAGAAGGTGCTGACCCTGGGTCAGTGATTGAGGAGCGCAAAGCATGGCAGTCAATGTTAATGATGTGCTCGCCAATTCCGGTGTGAGCAACGGCACCAAGAAGCCCACCAGCGAGCCGACCGACAAGAACGCGCTGGGCAAGGATGCGTTCCTGCAGTTGCTGGTCACCCAGATGCAGCACCAGAACCCGCTCGACCCGCAGGACAACGGCGAGTTCGTCGCCCAGCTGGCGCAGTTCAGCAGCCTGGAAGGCATCCAGACCCTCAACCAGTCGGTCAATGCCATTACCGGTGCATTGGGTTCGTCCCAGGCGCTGCAGGCTTCGTCGCTGGTCGGTCGCTCGGTGATCGTGCAGAACGACAAGGCCCTGGTCGATCCGAGCAAGAGCTTCAACGGCCAGGTCGTGGTGCCGCAGAACATCGAGAGCGGCAAGATCACGATCAAGGACAAGGACGGCAACGTCGTCAAGACCCTCCAGCTGGGCGAGCAGAAGAAGGGCACAGCCGACTTCATCTGGGACGGCACCAACGACAAGGGCGAGAAAGTCGCTGCGGGCAACTACACCTTCACCGCGACCACCACCGTCGATGGCAAGGCCCAGGAGATGTACACGCTGCTGCCGGCCACCGTCACCAGTGTCACCGTCGGCGGTACCGGCGGCGAGATGATGCTCAACCTGGCGGGTATCGGCAAGGTCGGCATCTCCAAAGTACAAACCATCGGAATCTAAGGCCGGACTGTTCGGCAGAAGGAGCAACGCATGTCTTTCAATATCGGCCTTAGCGGTCTCTACGCAGCCAACAAGCAACTGGACGTCACCGGCAACAACATCGCCAACGTCAACACCACCGGCTTCAAGTCCTCGCGTGCCGAGTTCGCCGACGTCTATGCCGGTGCCAACCGCCTGGGCGTCGGTCAGAACCAGGTGGGCAACGGTGTGCGCCTGGCGGCCGTGTCGCAGCAGTTCACCCAGGGTGACGTGAACAACACCGGCAACGTGCTGGACATGGGTATCCAGGGTCAGGGCTATTTCGTCCTCTCCGACAACGGCTCGCTGACCTACACCCGTGCCGGTGCCTTCCGCACCGACAAGGACAACAACGTGGTGACCTCCGATGGCCTGAACCTGCAGGGCTACGCCGCCGACAGCAGTGGCAAGATCCAGAAGGGCATCCTCACCAACCTGAAGATCGATACCTCGGCGCTGGCCCCGAAAGCCACCACCCTGATCGACCAGGGCATCAACCTGAACTCCTCCGCCGACACCATCCCGCTGGAAGTGTCCAACGGCGCGACCCCGCCGGTGATGGTGCCGAACAAGCCGTTCGACCCGGCCGACCAGTCGACCTACACCAAGTCCTTCCCGACCAAGGTGTACGACAGCCAGGGCAATGAGCACACCATGGAGCAGTTCTACCGCAAGACCGGCACCAACGAGTGGACCATGTACACCCTGGTCGACGGTCGCAACCCGTTGAATCCGGGCAGCACCACGCCGCTGACCGGCACCATGACCTTCAACTCCGATGGCAGCATCAAGGCCATGGCCACCGACAACACCACGGTGCCGGCGGCTTCCTGGAGCGTGACCAACAACACCTTCAGCCTCAAGGGCTGGATCCCGGCTGCCAAGGATGCCGCCGGCAACTGGGCGGCCAACGGTTCGACCGGCAATGCCGACGGCATGCGCCTGGCCATGAACAGCACCACCTCGTACAACACCGAGACCGCGCGCATGTCGCAGAACCAGGACGGCTATGCCACCGGCATCCTGTCGAGCCTGTCGATCGACTCCACTGGCGTGATGTTCGCCAGCTTCAGCAACCAGCAGTCGCGCGCCATCGGCCAGGTGGCCATCGCCAGCTTCGCCAACGACCAGGGCCTGCAGCAGATCGGCGGCACCCGCTGGAAGGAGACCTTCTCCTCGGGTATCCCGGGTATCGACGCGCCGAAGACCGGCACCCTGGGCTCGGTCGAGTCCAACTCGCTGGAGGCGTCCAACGTCAACCTGACCCAGGAGCTGGTCGAGCTGATCAAGGCGCAGAGCAACTACCAGGCCAACGCCAAGACCATCTCTACCGAAAGCACCATCATGCAGACCATCATCCAGATGACCTGATGGTCGCGGGTTGAGTGTGTCTGGACGAGCCCCTTTCCCGTGAAGGGGTTCGTCGTTTTTGTCGGAGGCATCATGAGAAAACTGGCTGTCGCACTGCTGACGGCGCTGTGCCTGCTCCAGGCCCAGGCCGGTACGGCCTCCTGGTGGCGCTGGGAAAGCCAGGTGGATGGGCGACTGGTGTGCTCGCAATGGTCGCCGGGGGAGGGCTGGAAGCGCTTTGCCGGGCCTTACAACAATGGTGGGTGCCGGGATTAGGCTCTCAAGGCGTTTCATGCAGACCCTGCCAAGGGCTTGAAGGCGGCAGTGTCTGCTTCGCGGCCACGACACCACTGTTGCTGAACTTTGGCACCCCTTTGCCGCGAGCGGCAATGCAGCGCCGGATAACCGACGTTCCGCCCTTGGCAAAAACCCGTAATAGCCCGTATCCACGGGCTTTTTCCTGTCCTTGAAAAAGTTGGTTCGGAACTTGCTTTATAGCCTGCATAGCAACGGTGAGCGGTAATCGATCGCCAGTGCAGCGGAGGATGACTGTGGACAAGATGCTTTACGTGGCCATGACCGGCGCCGCCCAGAACGCGGTGGCCCAGAAGGCCCATGCCAACAACCTGGCGAACGTTTCCACCACCGGTTTTCAGCGTGACCTGGAGCAGGCGCGTTCGATGCCGGTGTTCGGCGACAGCTTTCCGGCGCGTGCCTTCGCCATGAGCGAACGCCCGGCCACCGACTTCACCGCAGGCCCGATGATCGAGACCGGTCGCGAGCTGGACGTGGCGGTCAGCGGCAACGGCTTCATCGCCGTGCAGGCCCCCGACGGCAGCGAAGCCTATGTACGCACCGGCAGCCTGAACATCGACGCCCTCGGCGTGCTGCGTGCCGGCAACGGCATGCCGGTGATCGGCAACGGCGGTCCGATCGCCATTCCGCCAGAGCAGAAGGTCGAGGTTGGCGACGACGGCACCATCAGCATCCGCGCCATGGGTGAAGACCCGCGCGTGATGGCCGAGGTCGACCGCATCAAGCTGGTCAACCCCGACATCAAGAACATCAGCAAGGGTCTCGATGGCCTGATCCACACCAACAACGGCCAGCCGGCCGATGCGGACGTCAACGTCCGGGTGGTGTCGGGCTTCCTCGAGGGCAGCAACGTCAACGCCGTCGAAGAGATGACCTCGGTGCTGACCCTGTCCCGCCAGTTCGAGCTGCACGTCAAGATGATGAAGACTGCCGAGCAGGGCGACGAAGCCATGGCTCGGGTTTTGCAAATCAGCTAATTACCTTTGAACGGGTGCCGTAAAACAGGCGCACGAGGAGAACATTAAATGCTTCCGGCTCTCTGGGTCGCTAAAACCGGCCTGTCCGCCCAGGACACCAACCTGACGGTCATCTCCAACAACCTGGCCAACGTCTCGACCACCGGCTTCAAGCGCGATCGCGCCGAGTTCCAGGACCTGCTGTACCAGACCAAGCGTCAGCCTGGTGCCCAGTCGACCCAGGACAGCGAACTGCCCTCGGGTCTGCAGGTGGGTACTGGTGTGCGCATCGTCGGCACCCAGAAGAACTTCCAGACCGGCAGCCTGCAGACCACCGAGAACCCGCTGGACCTGGCGGTCAACGGCCGTGGCTTCTTCCAGGTGCTGCAGCCTGATGGCACCGTTTCCTACACCCGCGACGGTACCTTCCACCTGAACTCCGATGGCCAGATCGTCACCGCCAACGGCTTCGCCCTGGAACCTGCCATCGTCGTGCCGCCGGAGGCCCAGACCTTCACCGTCGGCCAGGACGGCACCGTGTCGATCACCACCGCCGGCAACGCTGCGGCGCAGATCATCGGCAACATCCAGACCGCCGACTTCATCAACCCGGCCGGCCTGCAGGCGATCGGCAACAACCTGTTCTTCGAGACCGCTGCCAGCGGCGCGCCGCAGATCGGCACCCCGGGCCTGAACGGCTTCGGCACCACCCTGCAGCAGACCCTGGAAAACTCCAACGTCAGCACCGTCGAAGAGCTGGTGAACATGATCACCACCCAGCGCGCCTACGAGATGAACTCCAAGGTCATCTCCACCGCCGACCAGATGCTCTCGTTCGTCACCCAGCAACTGTAAGCCCTGGCTCTAGCTACCCGGCCGCTGTCGCAGCGCCTGTTACACCGTGAGGTAAGCGTCATGAATCGTCTGTTGTCCGTCGTCGCCCTGGGAGCGGCTGTAGTGCTGGCCGGTTGCGTTGCCCCGGCGGCAAAGCCCAACGACCCGTACTATGCGCCCGTGCTGCCGCGCACGCCCCTGCCGTCGGCGGCCAACAACGGTTCGATCTACCAGGCCGGTTTCGAGCAGGACATGTATGGCGATCGCAAGGCGTTCCGCGTCGGTGACATCATCACCATCACCCTCAACGAACGCACCTCGGCGAGCAAGAACGCCGGCTCGCAGATCCAGAAGGACAGCAACGCCAACATCGGTCTGACCTCGCTGTTCGGCGCCACGCCCAACACCAACAACCCGTTCGGTGGTGGCGACCTGTCGCTGAACGCTGGCTACAAGGGCGAGCGCGCCACCAAGGGCGCCAGCCAGGCCAGCCAGGGCAATACCCTGACCGGCTCGATCACCGTGACCGTGGCCGAGGTGCTGCCCAACGGCATCATCGCCGTGCGCGGCGAGAAGTGGATGACCCTCAACACCGGCGAGGAGCTGGTGCGCATCGCCGGCCTGATCCGCGCCGACGACATCGCCACCGACAACACCGTGCCGTCCACCCGGGTGGCCGACGCGCGCATCACCTATTCGGGTACCGGCTCCTTTGCCGATGCCAGCCAGCCCGGGTGGCTGGACCGCTTCTTCCTGAGCCCGCTTTGGCCCTTCTGAGTACGGATGACCATGTTCAACGCCAGGCAGTTGATTGCCGCGACCCTGCTCCTGTCCTTCGCATTCGGCGCACATGCCGAGCGCCTGAAGGATATCGCCAGCATTTCCGGCGTGCGCGCCAACCAGTTGATCGGCTACGGCCTGGTGGTGGGGCTCAACGGCACCGGTGACCAGACCACCCAGACCCCGTTCACCCTGCAGACCTTCAACAACATGCTGTCGCAGTTCGGCATCAAGGTGCCGCCAGGATCGGGCAACGTGCAGTTGAAGAACGTTGCGGCGGTGTCGGTGCATGCCGACCTGCCAGCCTTTGCCAAGCCCGGCCAGGTGATCGACATCACCGTGTCGTCGATCGGCAACTCCAAGAGCCTGCGCGGCGGCAGCCTGCTGATGACCCCGCTCAAGGGGATCGATGGCAACGTCTATGCCATCGCCCAGGGCAACCTGGTGGTCGGCGGCTTCGACGCCGAAGGCCGTGACGGCTCGAAGATCACCGTCAACGTACCATCGGCCGGTCGCATTCCGGGTGGTGCCTCGGTCGAACGCGCAGTGCCGAGCGGTTTCAACCAGGGCAACAGCCTGACCCTGAACCTCAACCGTCCCGACTTCACCACCGCCAAGCGCATCGTCGACAAGGTCAACGAGCTGCTGGGTCCGGGTGTCGCCCAGGCGCTGGATGGCGGTTCGGTGCGGGTGACCGCGCCGATGGACCCGAGCCAGCGGGTCGATTACCTGTCGATCCTCGAGAACCTGGAAATCGATCCGGGCCAGGCCGTGGCCAAGGTCATCATCAACTCGCGTACCGGTACCATCGTCATTGGCCAGAACGTCAAGGTGTCGCCGGCCGCCGTCACCCACGGCAGCCTGACCGTGACCATCACCGAAGACCCGATCGTCAGCCAGCCGGGGCCGTTCTCCAACGGCCAGACCGCCGTGGTGCCGCGTTCGCGGGTCAATGCGCAACAGGAAGCCAAGCCGATGTTCAAGTTCGGCCCGGGCACCACGCTGGATGAGATCGTCCGCGCGGTGAACCAGGTCGGCGCGGCACCGGGCGACCTGATGGCGATCCTCGAAGCCCTGAAACAGGCCGGCGCCTTGCAGGCCGACCTGATCGTGATCTGAGGACGCTGGCGATGAATCCCAAGAGCCTGGTCTCGAGCAGCGCCGACAGCGGCGCCTACACCGACCTCAACCGTCTGAGCTCGCTCAAGCACGGAGATCGCGACAGCGAGGCCAACATCCGCAAGGTGGCCCAGGAGTTCGAGTCGCTGTTCATCGGCGAGATGCTCAAGGCGTCGCGCAAGGCCGGCGATGTGCTGGCTGCCGACGACCCGATGAACACCGAGACGGTCAAGCAGTACCGCGACATGTACGACCAGCAGCTGGCAGTGAGCATGTCGCGTGAAGGCGGCGGCATCGGCCTGCAGGATGTACTGGTGCGCCAGCTTTCCAAGAACAAGGCCGCGCGCCCGAACACCAGCCCGTTCCCACGTATCGACGGCAATGCGCCGGCGCTGTGGGGCACCAAGGTGGTTACTCCAACCCACGTCGCCGAATCGACCGCAACGCGCAACGACGTTGCCGCGCTCAATTCGCGGCGCCTGGCGCTGCCCGGCAAGCTCACCGACCGCCTGCTCGCCGGCATCGTGCCCTCGGCCGCCAATCCGGCGGCGACCAACACCTCGGCGCTGCCGGGCCGCGGCGACATCCCGCCTGGTGGCGTGGCCACCGGTGACTGGGAGCCGGCCCAGGCCTTCGCCGCCCCAGGGCGCGGCATGCAGATTCTCGGGCGTGCCGTGGCCCAGCCACCGCTGGCACCGAAGAAAGCCTTCGCCGACAGCGACGAATTCGTCGCCACCATGCTGCCGATGGCCGAGCAGGCCGCCAAGCGCATCGGTATCGATCCGCGCTACCTGGTGGCCCAGGCTGCCCTGGAAACCGGCTGGGGCAAATCGGTCATGCGCAACACCGATGGCAGCAGCAGCCACAACCTGTTCGGCATCAAGGCCACCGGTAGCTGGCAGGGCGGCGAGGCGAGGGCGATCACCAGCGAATTCCGCAACGGCCAGTTCGTCAAGGAGACCGCAGCGTTCCGTTCCTACGACTCCTACCAGGACAGTTTCCACGACCTGGTGAGCCTGCTGCAGAACAACGCGCGCTATCAAGATGCAGTGAAGTCGGCCGATAACCCGGAACAGTTTGTGCGAGAGCTGCAGAAGGCCGGGTATGCCACCGACCCGAACTACGCCAGCAAGATCTCGCAGATCGCAAGGCAGATGAAGTCGGACACGAGCTACGCAATGCTCGGGACCACCACGCAACTTTAAGGGCATCGAATCATGGCGAGCTTGATCAATATTGGCATGTCGGGGCTGGGCGCCGCGCAGTCGGGGATGTACACCCTGGGCAACAACATTTCCAACGCCGATGTGGAAAGTTACTCGCGCCAGCAGAACGTGCAGAAGACCAAGGGCTCGCAGCAGAACGGCAACGTCTTCATCGGCAGCGGCACCACGCTGGCCGACGTACGCCGGGTGTACAACTCGTTCCTCGAGAACCAGCTGCGCACCACCACCTCGCTGTCCAGCGATGCCAACTCGTACCTGAACCAGATCAACCCGCTCGATACCGCCCTGTCGAGCGCTGACACTGGCATCACGGCGGCCCTCAAGGGTTTCTTCACCGCCATGCAGGATGCCGCGGCCAAACCCAACGAAGATGCCTCTCGCCAGTTGCTGCTGACCAGCGCCCAGTCGCTGGCCAAGCGCTTCAACAGCCTGTCGACGCAGCTCAACCAGCAGAACAGCAACCTCAACGCCAACATGGCGTCGATTGCCGACCAGGTGAACAAGCTCACCTCGACCATCGCCCAATACAACGACCAGATCGCCCGCGTCTCGGCGATCCAGGGCCAGCCGAACGACCTGCTCGACAAGCGTGACGGCGCCGTGCGCGACCTGAACAAGCTGATCGGCAGTCAGGTGGTGGAGCGCGAAGGCAACTACGACATCTACCTGCCCAACGGCCAGGCACTGGTGCTGGGCAAGACCACCCAGGCGCTGGAAGTGGCGCCGAGCCGCAACGATCCGACGCGCATGAGCCTGCTGATCAACCGCGGCAGCACCAAGATGGACATCACCGACACCACCACCGGTGGCGAGCTCGGTGGCCTGCTGCGCTACCGCAAGGAAACCCTGGACCCTGCGCTCAACGAGCTGGGGCGCGTGGCGCTGGTGGTGTCCGATGCGATCAACAGCCAACTGGCCCAGGGCGTCGACAAGAACGGTGAATTCGGTGCGCTGCTGTTCGGCGATATCAACAGCGCCAAGGCCATCAGCGAGCGCAGCATCGCGCGCCAGGGCAACAGTGCAGGCTCCGGCAACCTCGATGTGACCATCAAGGATACCGGCAAGCTCGGCACCAGCGACTACCAGGTAACCTTCACCAGCGCCACCGGCTACAACGTGCGCAAGCTGCCCGAAGGCACCGACATGGGCAACTTCGATCTCAACGACAACCCCCCGAAAGTGATCGACGGCTTCAGCCTCTCGCTCAACGGTGGTGCCGTGGCCGCCGGTGACAGCTTCAAGGTCACCCCGACCCGCAACGCTGCAGCCGGCATCGAGTCGGTGCTGACCGATCCCAAGCGCCTGGCGCTGTCTGCGCCGTTGGGTGCGGTCAGTGGATCGGGCAACAAGGGCACCGGGCAGATCACCCAGCCGAACCTGACCTCCAAGCTGGACATCTACAATGCTGCCGACCGCGCTCAACTGCAGACCGGCCTGAAATACTCGACCCCGGTCAAGCTGGTGTTCGGTGACGACACTGCATCGCCCCAGGGCTACACCCTGTACGACGCCAAGGGCAACTCCATCGGTACCGGCACCATCGTGCCTGGCCAGAGCAACAAGCTGCAGCTCTCGGTGCCGATGGTCGATGGCTCCGGCAACCCAATCATGGACGGCGCTACCCAGCGTTCGTTCACCTTCGAGATGGAAGTGGCCGGTGCGCCGAAGAACGGCGACAGCTTCACCGTCTCGCTGACCGGCGCAGGTTCCTCCGACAACCGCAACGCCAAGTCGGTGATCGACCTGCAGACCAAGTCCACCGTGGAAGTCGGCGCCGACGGCAAGGGCATCAGCATGACCGATGCCTACGCCAAGCTGGTGTCCAACGTCGGCGGCAAGGCGGGCCAGGCGAGCATGGACGCCGACGCCACCAATGCGCTGCAGAAGTCGGCGCTCGATGGGCGCAACGCCGTCTCTGGTGTGTCGATCGACGAAGAGACCGGCAACCTCATCAAGTTCCAGCAGTACTACACCGCGTCGTCGCAGATCATCAAGGCGGCCCAGGAAACCTTCGCCACCTTGATCAACAGCCTTTAAGGAGCCGTAGACCGTGCGCATTTCCACTTCGCAGTTCTACAACACCAGCAGCGCCAACTATCAGCGCGGCTTCGCCAACGTGGTGAAAACCCAGCAGGAATCCAGCGATGGCATCCGCGTGCGTACTGCAGCCGACGATCCGGTGGGCGCCTCGCGCCTGCTGCAGCTCGAGCAGCAGCAGAACATGCTCGACCAGTACAAGAGCAACATCACCAACGTGCGCAACTCGCTGAGCACCTCCGAAAGCACCCTCGATGCCATCGGCAAGGTGCTGCAGCGGGTCAACGAACTGGCGATCAGCTCCGGCAACGCCGGCTTCACCGATGCCGACCGCAAGGCCAACGCCGACGAACTGGGCTCGCTGGAAGAGCAGCTGTTCTCGCTGATGAACAGCAAGGACGAAAACGGCAAGTACCTGTTCTCCGGCTCCAAGGGCGACACGCCGCCCTATGTGCGCAACGCCGACGGCACCTACAGCTACCAGGGTGACCAGGGCCAGTTGAAACTGCAGGTCGGCGACATGCTCAGCCTGGCGGCCAACGAGAACGGGTTCGACGCCTTCGAGCAGGCGCTCAACACCAGCCGCAGCAAGACCACGCTGACCGCCCCGGCGGTGGATGACGGCCGGGTCAGCCTGTCCAATGGCCAGGTGTCCGGCAGTGCGACCTTCAACGATCGCTTCCGCAGTGGCGAGCCGTACCGCGTCGAGTTCCTCAGCAGCACCCAGTACCGCATCCTCGATTCGGGCAACAACGACGTCACCCTCGAGGCCTCCCAGGGCGGCACCTACAATCCGAATGCCGAGAACGGTTCGATCTCGTTCCGTGGGGTCGACCTGCGCCTGAAGATCACCCTGCAGCCGGGCGACAACCCGGATACCGCGATTGCCGGCCACACCTTCAGCCTGGGCTCCAAGCCCGATGCCATCGCCGGCTCGCGCAGCCCCGGCAACACCTCCGGTACCCAGGTCAGCAACGCCACCATCAGCAACCAGGCGCAGTACAACGCCTCGTTCCCCGGCGGCGGCGCAGTGCTCAAGTTCACCAGTGCCACCGACTTCGAGCTGTACGCGGCGCCAGTCACCGACAACAGCCGGCCGATTTCCACCGGCACCCTGGCAGGCAATACCGCCACGGCGTCGGGCGTGAGTTTCCAGTTGTCCGGTGCACCCAATGCCGGCGACTCGTTCGCGATCAAGGTCGATACCCACCAGAACCAGAACATGCTCAACACCATCGGCCAGCTGCGCACCGCGCTGAGCGTGCCGATGAACAGCGACCCCAAGGCGCGCCAGGACTTCCTCGCGTCGCTGGACTCGGCCATCGGCAACATCGCCAGCGCCACCAACCAGGTGAGCTCGTCGATCAGCGCCATCGGTGGACGCGGTGCGGCACTCGATGTGCAGGCCGAAACCAACGAGGCCCTGGGCGCTGAAAACTCCAAGACCCAGAGCTCGATCCGCGAGAGCGATCCGGCCACGGTGATGCTGCGCCTGCAGATGCAGACCAACATGCTCCAGGCCTCGCTGCAGTCCTATGCCAAGATCGCCGGTCTGTCGCTGGTCAACTACATCTGAACCCTGGCGCGGGTGATCGCGGGGTGATCGTCCGTCGAGCCTGCCTCGCCACCCGCCGGGAATCGCGCGTCCGTCCAGGACGCGCCAGCGCCGGGCCGGGTGGCAGCCAGGTCCTGCGGTTCAATCGCTTGAGTGAGTACCTGTGAACGCACATCCCCTCGTCACCATCGCCATCCCCGCGTTCAACCCCGAGTTTTTCCGTGCCACGCTGGCCAGCGCCATCGGCCAGGACTACCCGAACCTGGAGATCGTCGTCTGCGATGACAGCCGCGGCGACGAGATCGAGACGATCTGCACAGAGCTGCGGGCCGGTTGTGCGGTACCTTTGCGCCACGTACGCAACCCCGAGCGCCTGGGCTTTGCCCGCAACCTGCAACGCTGCCTGGAGCAGTCGTCGGGCGAGCTGATCAAGTTTCTCTGTGACGACGATGTGCTGTTCGGCACCTGTATCAGCCAGCAGGCCAGGGTGCTGGCCGAGCATGCGCAGGTCAGCATGGTCATCTGCCAGCGCCTGCTGTGCGCGGCCGACGATGTGCTGCTGCCGGCGCGCTGGCTGAACTTCGTCATTTCCCTGAACAGTGCCGTGATCAAGGGCACCGACCTGCTTGAAAGCGTCGCCGATGGCGTGCCCAATCTGTTCGGCGGGATCAGCCATGCGCTGCTGCGCCGTGACGAGGTGCAGGCCTACCTGCCGGCGCTGGTCGGCAACGGGCAGGGCTTTGCCGCCCGCCTGGACCTGGCACTTTATGCCTGCCTGCTGCGCCGTGGTCACCTGTGCAGCCTGGACCAGGTGCTGAGCCTGGAGCGGGTGCATGCGGGGCGCCTGAGCCATCAGGGGACCATGGTCGAAGCCGCCAGGACCGAATCCGAATGGCTGCTGCAGATGCTTGCCGAGTCCACCGGCGAGCCGGCGCCGGCCGATGGCTGGGTGCGTACCGTGCCGTTGGCCGAGTTCACCGGGGCGGCCGATCAGGTCTGGGAGGAAATGGACCTGCGCCGCTTCTTCTCCGGGCAGATGGCCAACCTCGGCCAGCAGATCGGCACCGACAGCATCAGCTTCGACGAACTGTATGCCGAGTGGCTGGAGTCTCGCCAGTTGTCGGCGGGGCAGGTCAGCCTGCTGCCCAAGCGCATCGAGCAGTGGCCACGCCAGCCGCGTATCGCGGTGGCGGTGTTTGCCGATGCGGGCGATGAAAAGGCCCTGCGCACGACGTTGCAGAGCCTGCAGGAGCAGTCCTATCCCGCTCGCAGCACCTTGGTGCTGGGGCCTTCGGCGCTGGCAGGCCATCTGCAGGGCGATGCCCGCCACCTGCACAGTGACGGCGATGGTTTTGCCGAGCTGGGCCAATGGCTGACCACCGCGCACGACCTCGACTGGCTGCTGCTGTTGCGCGCCGGCGACCGCATGCACCCGCACACGCTGGTGATCATGGCCGAGCGCATGGCCTTGCGCGGCGACAGTCGCTGCCTGTACCTGGATGAGGGCGCCAACGACAACCTGGCGGCGTCCTGTCCGATCTTCAAGCCCGATTTCAACCTCGACCTGATGCGCAGCCTGCCTTATGTCGGCCGGGTGCTGGCGTTCGATATCGACACGCTGCGCGAGCTCGGCGGCTTCGATCCGGGCTTTGCCGGCCTGGCGCCCCACGATCTGCTCTGGCGCATGGTCGAGACCCATGGCCTGCAGGTGGTCGAGCACATTGCCGAAGTACTGGTGCAGTGTCACCACAGCTACGCCGACTGGCTCAACGATGCGCGGGCACAGGTGCAGGCTCCTCGTGTGCTGCAAGCGCACTTCGAGCGCCTGGGCGTGCAGGCCCAGGTCACGGCCATCGAAGGCAGCCTGATGACGCGGGTCACCTACCTGCATCCGCAAGCCGCCAGTGTCTCGATCCTCCTTCACGCCGCTGGCGAGCTGGCGCCGCTGATGCGTTGCGTCGACTCGCTGTTTGCCCATACCGCCTACGCTGATTTCGAGGTGCTGCTGGTGGCCAGTGGCGAAACCTCAGCCGAAGTGCGCGACTGGCTGAGTGGCCTGCAGGGCCTGGGCAGTGACCAGTTGCGGGTCTGCCAGGTACAGGCCAGTGGCCGCGCGCAGAGCCTCAACGAAGCCAGCCGCCAGGCCCGTGGCGAGTACCTGCTGCTGCTCGATGCGGCCTGCGTGCTGTTCGACGGTCAATGGCTGCAGGAACTGATGCACCTTGCGCAGCGCCCGGAAGTCGGCATGGTCGGCCCGAAGCTGTTCGACAACAACGGCGCGGTGCTCTCGGCCGGGTTGGTGATGGGGATGAACGGCACCGCCGGTACACCGTTCCTGAGCTGCGCAGTGAATGCCGACGGCTACATGAACCGCCTGAGCCTGGTACAGAACTGGAGCGCCCTGAGCCTGGACTGCCTGCTGGTGCGCGGCGCACTGTTCGCCGAACTGGGCGGCCTGGACAGCGCAGCGTTCGAGGTGTCGCTGTTCGATGCCGACCTGTGCCTGCGCGCGCGCGAAGCCGGTTACCTGTCGGTGTGGACGCCGTTCTCGCGGGTCGCCCAAGTGCCGGTGCCCATTCTGGATCAGCCTGCGCCGCAAAGCCTGCTGGCCGATCAGGAGCGCCTCTACGAGCGCTGGCTGGCCTGGGTCGCCTTCGATCCGGCGTACAACCGCAACCTCAGCCTGAAACTGCCCAACTTCAACTTCGAACCCGGCCTGCGCGGCGGCTGGGATCCGTTCATCGCGCGCGCCATGCCGTCGGTGATGGGCCTGCCCAGCAGCACCTCGGCCATTGGTCACTACCGTGTATCCCAGCCGTTCGCCGAGCTGGAAAAGGCCGGCTGGATCCAGGGACGCATCGACTACAGCGCCCCAAGCCTGATCGACCTGGAGCGGGAAAAGCCCGACGTGGTGATCCTGCAGTGCCGCTACACGCCGGCGAGCCTGCGCGACATTGCCCGCTTCAAGCGCTTCTCCAGTACCCGCCGCATCTACGAGCTGGACGACTACATCATCGACCCGCCGAAGAAGAACGATCACGCCCGCAACCTGCCGCGCAACATGCGCGAACTGGTCAGCGAGGCCATCGGCCTGTGTGATCGGGTAGTGGTGTCCACCGAGCCGCTGGCCGATGCCTTGTCGAGCATGCACCACGACATCCGCGTGGTCCCCAACATGCTCGCTGCGCCACTGTGGACCGGGCTTCGCAGTCAACGTCAGATGAGCGCGCGACCCCGTGTGGGCTGGGCCGGCGGCACCAGCCACCGCGGTGATCTGGAGCTGTTGCTGGACGTCGTGCGCACCCTGGCCGACGAGGTCGACTGGGTGTTCTTCGGCATGTGCCCGCCGATGCTGCTGCCCTATGTGAAGGAGTTCCACCCGGCCATTTCGTTCGGCGACTACCCACGCAAGCTGGCCAGCCTCAACCTCGACCTGGCCCTGGCGCCGCTGGAGCAGAACCTGTTCAACGACTGCAAGAGCAACTTGCGCCTGCTCGAATACGGCGCCTGTGGCTTCCCGGTCATCTGCACCGACACCAAGGCCTATGCCGGCTACCTGCCGTGCACGCGGGTCGCCGACAACACCACGGCGCAGTGGCTGGACGCGATCCGCATGCACCTGGACGACCCGGCGGCCAGCTATCGCCAGGGCGATGCACTGCGCGAGGCGGTACTGAGCGACTACGTCCTGACCGAACATCATCTGCAGCACTGGGCCAACGCCTGGCTGGCTGACTGAAATCCAGGCGCCGGGCCTTGGTCCTGCGCAGAATCGAACTCTTGAACAGGTGCCTTATGATCGAAACTGCAACCGGCTCGCACAACCAGGTGACCGTTGTCCTGCTCGGGCATGACCAGGCGGATCACCGCGCTCGCGCGCGTCACTACTACGCAAGCCAGGGGGTTGCATGCCTGGCGCTGGACGTCGGTGGGCAACTGGGTGAATTGCTCGGGCAGGTACAAACACCCTTCGTCTGCCTGGCGCTGGATGCCGACTTCGTGCTCGCCGATGCCCTGGGCAAGGCCAGTGCGCACCTCGCCGCACAGCCCCGGTCAGCGGGCGTGCAGGGCCATGCGCTGGCCTACGCGCCGGGCAACGGCGAGCTGAGCTACCACAAGCTTGGCGATTACGTTGCGGTCGAGGGCGAAGAGGACGCCCTGGCGCGGCTGCGTCGCTATGGCGACAGCGGGCAGCAGGCCTGGCGAGCGGTGCTGCGCCTGGCCACCCTGCAGCGTGCGCTGACAAGCCTGCCGCACGACCTGGACACCGCCGGCTGGCGCGTGGCGCTGAGCTACGCGATCCTGCTGCAAGGCGAGATCGCCAGCCTCGAGCAAACCGACGTAGTCTGCGAACTGCTGCCCGACGACCTGACCGCCGCCGCCCGGGAAGAGCGCCTGACCCACACCGTGCGCAGTCTGCGCCAGTGGGACGAAGCCTTTGGCGTGTGTGCCGGCGAAGACGGGTTCGCGGTGCTCAACCGCTTCGTGCGCGGCAGTTACGACCAGGGCGAGACGCCGCTGCTGTTCCGCTCCGACTGGGCCAGCGTGATCGACGACCCCGAGCAGACCTTCGAGCCGCGCCAGTATGTCGAGCTGCCGTACTACAACGGCGCGCTGTTGCGCCGTCTGACCGAGATCGAGTTCCTGTGCCATGCCTGGCCGACCGGCGAGCGTCACCTGCGTGCGCTCGAAGGCACCTGGGTGCGCCAGCACGACCTGCTGCAGGTGCACCCGAACGATACCAACGACAGCCTGCAGCAGCGCTACCTGCATGCCCTGGGCCTGGGCCTGTTCAACCAGGATGTCTGCAAGCGTCTGGTGCCACTGCTGACCGGCGCCAAGGATACCCATCATGTGCGCGAGATGCAGGATTGGCTCGCGCGCTTGAGCCAGGTGCCGGCGCCGGATGCGCAGGCGCTGCTGGACACCACCCCCTCCGGCAAGGTGCTGGCAGCCATTGCCGCGGCAACTCCGGGCCAGGCCGATCGGACCCGCGCGCAGACCTACCTGGCGCGTCATCCGGCTGCACAGATTGCCTTCGTGGTGCTGGACCTGGGCAATGACGACCAGGCCCTGCAAGCGACGTTCGACAGCCTGCTGGCCAGCGGCCTGCGCAACTTCAAGCTGGTGGTGCTCAAGGGTGGCAAGCCGCCGGCCATCACCACCGCGCGCGATACCCTGCACTTCATCCAGGTCAATGAAGGCAACTGGGCGACCCACCTGAACCAGGTGGTGAAACAATTGCCCAGCGAGTGGTTGCTGCTGCTCGATGCCGGTGATGTGCTGCTTGCCGGTGGCCTGCTGCGCCTGGCCGTCGAACTGGCCCAGGCGCCGGGTTGCCAGGCGATTGCGGCGGACGAAGTGCAGCGTGACGACGAGGGCCGCCTGCTCGATGTGGCCCGCCCGGGCAGCGACCTGGACCTTCTGCGCAGCCAGCCGGGGTTGATGTCGCGGCACTGGCTGGTACGCCGCCAGGCCGTGCTCGACCTGGGGGGCTACAGCGAGTCCTACCGCCATGCGCTGGAATACGACCTGTTGCTGCGTCTGGTCCAGCAGCAGGGTGTCGGCTGCCTGGCGCACATGGACGACTATCTGGTCATCGGCCAGCAGCCGGTGCAGGCGCTGAGCGACGAAGCGGCCAGGATCCTCAATCGGCACCTGACCGAACTGGGCTATCGTGCCCAGATCAGCGACCAGGGCGCTGCGGGCCTGACCGTCGACTTCCGTCATACCGCCACGCCGCTGGTCAGCATCCTGCTGGCGGGCGAGGGCGATACCGCGCAGTTGCAGGCGTGCCTGACCGGGATCTTCCAGCGCACCCGCTATCCGCGCTTCGAGGTGGTGGTGGCCCTGCCTGGGCATGACAGCCAAGGGCAGGGCGCTATCGCCCAGGCCTTCGGCAGCCGCGTGCGGCTGATCGCCGGTGAAGCCAACGCTGCGCGTGAGCAATTGCTGGCGCTGGCGGCCGGGCAGGCGCGGGGCGATTACCTGGTGCTGATGTCCGAGCGCTGCCACGTCATCACCCCGGCCTGGATCGAATCGCTGCTCAACGAGGCCCAGCGCCCCGAGGTGGGCATTGTCGGTGCAAGCCTGTTGGGGCGTGGCGAGGTGCTGTTGCACGCGGGTTACGAGTTGCTCGAAGGTGGCCAGGTCAACGCGCCCTGGGCCGGCCTCTCGGCGGCCCGCCTTGCCACCGCGCGCTGGCCGCTGTCGGTCCGTGATTGCCCGGCGGTGTCCGGCGACTGCCTGATGATCGGGCGTGAGGTTCTGGAGCAGTGTGGCGGCCTGTCGGCCGCGGGCGCGGCGGACCTGGCCCTGTGCCTGGCCGTGCGCAGCAATGGCTTGATGGTGGTGTGGACGCCGCGTGCACGCCTGCTGGGTAACGAGCTGCTGGTGCCAGCCGGGGAGGCTGTGCAGGCGCTGGCCGAGCAATGGCCCGATGCATTCCAGGGGCGTGCAAGGCTTGACGGTCAAGGCGCTTCGCGCGCACCGCAATGGCTTGCGCAGCTGGGGTGACTGGCGCGCTAATTGCAAAAAAGCCGGGTCAAGCCCGGCTTTTTCATGCCCGCTGGCAAATTATTGACAGGCTGCCGGGCTCGATGGCCGGCGGCCTGCCCTGATCCTGGAGTTCGTCCCCCCCATGTCGACCGCTGCGCAGCTGGATGCTCTTTCGCTCGAACAGGCGCTGACGCGCCTGCGCCTGATGTTCACCAAGCCCGGGCATCCCTACTACCTGCTGGCACCGGCCTACCGGGATACGTCCTCCGGTATCGTCTCGATGCACTACCTCTGCCACATGCTCAACCTCAACGGGCGCGAGGCCTATATCTGTGGCACCGAGGTGGTCAATCCTGAACTCAAGACACCCCTGTTCGACCCGGTCGTCGCGCGCCGTCACCTGGCCGAAGGCAAGGTGCCGATCGCGGTCTACCCCGAAGTGGTCAGCGGCAACCCGCTGGAGTGCCCGGTGGTGGCGCGCTACATGCTCAACTTCGAGAGCTTCATCAGCGGCAAGAGCATGAATGCAGCGGCAACCGACCTGATCTTCTATTACGCCGAGCGCCTTGCCGAGGCCCGTGGCGATGTCAACGTCGACCTGCTGTGCCTGCCGACCATCGACATCGAGCTGTTCGCCGCAGGCGCGGCCGATGGCCAGCGCCAGGGCGCCTACCTCTACCAGAACCGCCACCCGCTGGAGCGCATCGACTACGGCCAGTTGCCAGAGGGCATCCGCCTGCTGAGCGTGGCCAATGCCCTGAGCCTGCCTGAACTGGCCCAGGTGCTGCGTCATGCCGAGGTGCTGTACACCTACGAGTGGTCGATGACCTGCGTGATCGCGGTGCTCTGTGGTTGCCCGGTGCTGTTCATGCCGGGCCATGGTGTCGATCAGCAGGTGCTCGACAACAGCTTCTTCGGTTGTGTCGGTTTTGCCATGGCCGACCAGCCGCAGGCCCTCGAACAGGCCCGCGCCACCGTCGGCGATGGCCTGCAGCGTTATGTGCAACGCACCGCATCGTTCTGGCAGCAACTCGACACCTTCATCGCCAAGACCCAGGACGCAGCGGCCCGCGAAGCTGCGGGCAACCGCCATGGCATGCTCGACTGGCTGCGCCAGCGTTACCCGTTGCCCGCCCAACTGCTGCGATTGCAGCAGGCGTTGTCCGGCCCCGATGCGCCAAAGCTTGCAGTACTGGTTCGCGATCATGGCGACCGCCAGGCCCTGGTGCAGACCCTGGAAAGCCTCGACCGTGGCCTGTACCGACAAGTGCAGGTGCAGGTGCTCGGCGAGAGCGACCCGCAGCGCGTCGGCGTGCGATGGCAGGCGTGCGACCCGGATGAGCCGGTGGCGGCGATCAATGCGCTGCTGAGCCAGGGTGACAGTGACTGGTACTTGCTGGTCGAGGCTGGCGAGACCTTCATCGCCAGCGGCTTGCTGGCGCTGGCGGTGCGCTTGCTGGATGCGCCCGACGATTGCCGGGCGGTGTACGCCGACGAAGGGCTGCGCCGCGAGGACGGGGATATCGAGCTGGCATTGCGCCCGGACCTGAACCTGGACCTGTTGCTGGCACTGCCGGGCAGCCTGTCGCGGCACTGGGTCTACCGACGCGAAGCGCTGGCGGCGGGCTTTGACCGCACTGGCGGGCGCGCTTTCGAGCTGGCGCTGCAGCTGGGGCTGTTGCTGGAACTGGGGCTTGGCGCGGTCATGCATGTCGCCGAGCCCCTGCTGATCGGCAAGGGTGCGGCGCTGGCGGCCTGCGCCGACGAGCAGGCGGTCATCTCCCATCACCTGCGCCAGCGCGGTTACCAGCAGGCGCAGGTCCTGGCCCTGGACGATGTGCCGGGCGGCTACCGGATCGACTATGCCCATGCGCAGGTTGCGTCGGTCAGCATCCTGGTGCCGCTGCGCGGGCAACTGGTCGACTTCCAGCGCTGCCTGGAAACCCTGCTGACGCACACCGCCCATGAATCGTTCGAGGTGTTGCTGATCGAGGCGGGCAGCGACGATCCGGCGCTGCTCGAGTGGCTGGACATGGTGGTGCAGATCGGCCAGGGACGCTTCCAGGTGCTGCGCTACATGCCTGGACAGTCTTGGGCGGCGCTGTGCAATGCGGCCGCGCAGGAGGCGCGGGGTGATTACCTGGTGTGGCTCGACGGGCGCGCGGCCGTGCTCGATGGTCACTGGTTGCCGGCCTTGCTCAATCATGCCCAGCGCCCTGAAGTCGGTGCCGTCGGCGGCAAGCTGCTGGCCGCCGACGGCACGGTGTGTCAGGCGGGTCTCCTGCTGGGCATGGACGGCGCGGTGGGCGCGGCCTTCGCCGGCCTGCCTGCGCAGTCTGCAGGCTACATGGCGCGCCTGGCGCTGGAACAGAACTTCGCTGCCGTAGGCGGCGAGTGCCTGATGCTGCGGCGCGAACTGTTCCACGAGGCGGGCGGTTTCGATGCCGGCGAGCTGCTGGCGCCCTGGACCGATGTCGACCTGTGCCTGAAGCTGCACCAGGCCGGTTACCTGAATGTCTGGACGCCCCATGCACGGTTGCTGATGGATGCGCCACGCCAGACGCAGGCCAGCGAGGAGCAGCATGACGCGCTCTATGCCCGTTGGTTGTCGCGTCTGGCGCACGACCCGGCGTACAACGGCAATTTTTCGCTGCGTGCGGGCCAGGGGTTCGTCCTGGAAAGCAACGACCTGAGCTGGCGCCCCCTGCTCGGCAAGGTGCCGCGCGTATTGGCGTGTCTTGCCGAGCAAGATGGCGATGCACTGTCGCGGCTGGTCCTTCCGCTCGCGGCGCTGTGCGAAAACGCGATGCTCGACGGCGCCGCAATCGTGGGAAGGCTGTCGCCGGTTGAGCTGGAGCGTTTCGCCCCGAGCAGCGTGATCCTGCAGCGGCCGCTGGATGATGAAGGCTTGCTGGCCATGCGGCGGCTGAGCGCGTTCTCCCAGGCCCTCAAGGTCGTGGAAATCGGCGCTTATCCCGAACCGATGCCGTTCGAATCCGCCGACGACCTGTTGCAACGCCTGCAGGCCGTGCTGATGCAGGCCGACCGGGTGCTGGTGCCGACGCCTGCACTGGCCGAATGGCTGCGCGGGCTGCATCAGGATATCCGCGTGGTGGACAACGCCTTGCCGGTCGGCTGGGGCCGCCTGCAGGGCAAGCGAGGAGTGGGGGCGCTGCCGCGTCTGGGCTGGATCGCCGGCAAGGACGACGCTCTGCTCGAGCAGGTGGTGCCAGCCTTGGTCGGTGAGGTCGAGTGGGTGGTGCTGGGTGAGTGTATCGATTCGCTGAAACCGTTCGTCAGCGAGTCGTATCCGGCGGTCGAGCCCCAGCACCTGGGTGAGGCGCTGGCGGCGCTGAACCTGGACCTGGCCCTGGTGCCCATGGCCGACTCGCTGGAAAACGCCTGCTCCGGCGACCTGCGCGTACTGCAGCATGCCGCCTGTGGTCATGCGCTGATCTGCAGCCGGGTGCCGGGCTTCACCGCAGCCGATGTCTTGCCGCTGTCGCGGGCGGACAACCGGCCCGAGGCGTGGCTGCAGGCGATCGGCCTGCACCTGTCGGACCGTGACGCCTCGGCAGCCCTCGGCGATGCGTTGCAGGAGGCCGTGCGCGCCCATTGGCTGCTGGAAGGTGCGCGACTGGAGAGTTGGCGCCAGGCCTGGTTGGCCGATTGAGGGTTTGCCCACGCCGATGATGTGACGCTATCGTGTCCATTCGACAAAAAACGCGTGACTTGAGAGTCACTGCGCGCATCTTCACTGTATATTGTCGAAACCAGGAGCCGCCGTAGCGCATCCGCAAACGCAGTCAGGAACAGGGGCGTCCCGTGTTCCTGGCGTTTCGTCGTTGCGTACGCCGTGGGCTGCTTCACTGTTACTGAACGGGAAGCCACATGATTGGCATTAAAAGCATCGCCAGTTACCTGCCGACTCAAGGGGTAGACAACTACGCCCAGGGCGCAAAATTCGGCAAGGACCAGGAATTCATCTTCGGCAAGATCGGCTCCACCTTCTTGCCGCGCAAGGAAGACGGGCAGGAAACCTCCGACCTGTGTGTCGCAGCTGCACGCAACCTGTTCGCTGCCAACCCTTCGCTCGATCCTGCCAGCATCGATGCGGTGATCGTCGTCACCCAGAACGGCGATGCCGAAGGCCTGCCGCACACGGCGGCGATCGTCCAGCACAAGCTGGGGCTTGCGACCCATGTCGCGGCGTTCGATGTTTCGCTGGGCTGCTCGGGCTATGTCTACGGCCTGTACGCCATGAAAGGCTTCATGGAAGCGGCTGGCCTGAAGAACGGCCTGCTGATCACCGCCGATCCGTACTCCAAGATCGTCGACCCTGAAGACCGTAACACCACCATGCTGTTCGGCGATGCTGCCACCGCGACCTGGATGGGCGAGGGTGCTGCCTGGCAACTGGGCAAGTCGCTGTTCGGCAGCGACGGTGCCGGTGCCGAGCACCTGCGCACCACCGATGGCAAGTTCTTCATGAACGGCCGCCAGGTCTACAACTTCGCCTTGGTCAAGGTGCCTGCGCACCTGAACCAGTTGCTCGAAGCCAGCCAGCTCAAGGCTGACGACATCGACCTGTACTGCCTGCATCAAGGCAGCGCGGCTATCGTCGACGCGGTGTCGGCCCGCTTCGCCGAGGGCGAGCACAAAGGCAAGTTCGTCAAGGACATGGTCGAGACCGGCAACACCGTGTCTTCGAGCATTCCCCTGCTGCTGGAGAAGCATGTGCTGGGCTCGACCCACAAGCGCGTGGCCCTCAGTGGCTTCGGCGTCGGGCTGTCGTGGGGTTCGGCGATCATCGAACGCAGCGACTGACGGCTGCGTGGAGTGTGAAAAAAGCGCTGGGCGGGAAACCGTCCGGCGCTTTTTCGTTGGAATTCTGGCGTCAAACCCTTGATTTCATTGGAGTGGCAGCGTGCCACTAAAAAAAATCGCAAAACCCCCTAAAGCAAAGCGCACGGACGACGATAACCATTACGAAGGTTCTCTAGGCCACACACCCGGCAAACGCCAGGGCCGGAAGCCGCAGTACCCAATCCAACGAGGAATTCGTCATGGCTTTGACCGTTAACACCAACACCACCTCTCTGGGCGTTCAGAAAAACCTGAGCCGTGCTTCCGACGCTCTGAGCACCTCGATGACCCGTCTGTCGTCCGGCCTGAAAATCAACAGCGCCAAAGACGACGCTGCCGGCCTGCAGATCGCTACCCGCATGACCTCGCAGATCCGCGGTCAGACCATGGCAATCAAGAACGCCAACGACGGTATCTCCATCGCCCAGACCGCTGAAGGCGCGATGCAAGAGCAGACCAACATCCTGCAGCGTATGCGTGAACTGGCCGTCCAGTCGCGAAACGACTCCAACAGCCAGCAAGACCGTGACGCTCTGGACAAAGAGTTCCAGTCGATGCTGTCGGAAATCGACCGTATCGCCGACTCCACCCAGCTCAACGGCAAGAACCTGCTGGACGGTACCGCTGGCGTCATGACCTTCCAGGTCGGCTCCAACACCGGCACCGCCAACCAGATCACCGTTACCCTCAGCGCCGCGATGAAAACCACCGGTACTGGCGCCGCCCTGACTGCCCTGGCCAACAAGAGCATCACCGGTGCCAACAGCACCGCCGCCGAGCAGACCTTCACCGCCGCCATCAGCGCCATCGATGCTGCCCTGCAGGCAATCAACACCAACCGTGCTGACCTGGGTGCCGCCCAGAACCGTCTGACCAGCACCATCAACAACCTGCAGAACATCAACGAGAACGCCGAAGCCGCTCGTGGCCGTGTACAGGACACCGACTTCGCTGCCGAAACTGCCCAGCTGACCAAGCAGCAGACCCTGCAGCAAGCTTCGACCTCGGTTCTGGCCCAGGCCAACCAGCTGCCGTCGGCAGTACTGAAGCTGCTGGGCTAATCTGCCTGATAGCTGTCGGCGGGGGAGTGCACACGCGGCGCTCCCCCGCCTTTTCATTACGAGGTGGTGGACATGGACATGAGCGTCAAGCTGAACCTGTCTTATCCGGCCGCACGCTCGGCCGAGCAGGTTACCGACAAGCCGGTCTCGCGGCCGTCGGAAGCATCCGCTGAGGGTGGCAAGAAGGACGCGGTCAAGGTGCATGACACCGACAACGTCAAGAACGCCGTCTCGCAGATCGAGCAGTTTCTGAAAGAAACCCGCCGTAATCTTGAGTTTTCCACGGATGAAGAATCCGGCAAGATTGTGGTCAAGGTCATCGCCAGCGAAACCGGCGAGCTGATCCGGCAGATTCCCTCCGAAGAGGCCCTGCGGATCGCCGAAAGCCTGCGCGATGTCAAAAGTGTACTGTTCAACGCCAAGGTCTGACCGGCGGCGAGCATTGCACGTCACGAATCATGCCGGCCTTGCAGGAGCGAGGCGGGCGCGTTGAAGAGAGGGGCAGGACATGGCAGCAATTACTCCTACCACAGGCGTGGGCTACGGCCTCGAGATCAGCAAGATCGTCGATGCGTTGGTGAAGTCCGATACTTCGGCCAAGTCCAACCAGATTGCCCGGCAGTCGAGCAACAACACGGCGATCCTCTCGGGCATTGGCTCCCTGCGCAGCGCCCTGACGGCGTTCCAGGACGCCATGAAGAAGCTCAACGACAAGGATGCGCCTTCCTTCAACGCCTTTGCCGGTACCTCCGGCAACGAAAGCGTGGTCAAGATCAAGACCACCAATACCGCCGTTGCCGGCACCTACGATATCAAGGTGAGCCAACTGGCCACCGGCTCGAAGGTCGCCAGCCAGCGCTTCGACGGCGGCGCCACATCGCCGATCAGCGAGGGCGAGCTGACCATCAGCCAGAACGGCAAGACCTACAAGGTCAACGTTGCTGCCGGTTCCACGCTGCAAAGTGTGCGCGACCAGATCAACAAGGAGCTGAGCAAGGAAGGCATCACCGCCAACGTGGTCAACGAGGCGGGCGGTTCGCGCCTGGTGTTCGGCTCCACCACCACGGGCAAGGGCAGCGATATTTCCGTTGGCGGTATCCCTGAGCTCACCGTAGATGGCACCAAGCAGATGAATGGCGCTGGTGCGGGCTTTATCGACGCCCTGGCCCAGGATGCCGAGTTCACCGTCGACGGCCTGAAGCTGACCAGCTCCAAGAACGTCGTCGACAACGCAGTCAGTGGCCTGAGCTTCGAGCTCACCGGTGTCACCCCTGCCTCCGCCACCACCGGGACCAAGGTCACTGTGGCGCTCGACAACGACGGCCTGAAGAAGTCGGTGCAGTCGTTCGTCGATGCCTACAACACCCTGCGCAAGGCCGTCACGGCACTGACTGCGCCGACCAAGGATTCCTCCGGCAACGTCACCAGCCTCGGCCCGCTGACCAACGACCCGACCACGCGTTCGCTGCTGGGCGACATCAGCAAGGTGATTGCGGAGGCCGGCTCCGGCACCCAGCTCAACACCCTCAGCCAGCTGGGGATCAACACCCAGAAAGACGGCACCCTGGAGTTCAACAGCACCAAGTTCACCGCTGCGCTGAACGACAAGAAGCTGGGCTCGCAGATCCAGGGGCTGTTCAGCGGCGAAGGTGGCATTTTCGACCGGATGACCAAGGCCCTCGACCCTTACGTCAAGACCGGCGGCTCGCTGGATTCGCGCAAGTCGGCCCTGGACAAGGTGACCAAGAACCTGCAGGACCAGCAGGCGGCGCTGGACCGTCGTACCGAGCTGCTGACCACTTCGCTGACCAAGAAGTACGCTGCGCTCGACACCGCCCTTGGCCTGATGAAGAAGCAGGGCGAGCAGATCGTTTCCATCTTCGATGCGATGAACGCCCAGGCCAGAAAGGGCTGATCGTTCGCTGAAGGTGAAAAGCCCGGTGGCACCTTGCAGGTGCCCCGGGCTTTGTGTTTCATGGCTAAAGTTTTTTGACGAACCGGCGATACAGCAGGTATACGCAACCTTTTCGCTGCAATGAGGTAGTTCCATGAACCCGATGTTGGCCCTTCGGCAGTACCAGAAAGTCAATGGTGCTGCGCAGACTTCCGAAGCCAGTCCGCACCGTCTGGTGCAGATGCTGATGCAGGGCGGCCTCGACCGGATGGCCCAGGCCAAGGGCGCCATCGCGCGCAAGGACGTGGCGCAGAAGGGCATTCTGATCGGCAAGGCCATCGACATCATCGGTGGCCTGCGCGAAGGGCTGGACCTGGAAAACCATGCCGACAGCCTGACCGACCTGGACAACCTGTACCAGTACATGAGCCGCCGCCTGATCGAGGCCAATGTCCACAGCGATCCGGAAATCATCGACGAAGTGGCGCGCCTGCTGATCACGGTCAAGGAAGGCTGGGACGCGATCGGCGAACAGGTGCCGGCAGAGTAAATCCAGGAGGTGCACATGAGCGAAGTGATTGCACGTATCGAACAGACCCGCGACGACCTGCTGGCAGCGTTCGCCGAACGCGACTGGGATGCCGTGGGCAAGCTCGACCTGGCATGTCGCGTGTGCGTCGAGGAGATCCTCGCCGAGGCACAGGAAAACGATGCGCAGGTCAGGAGCAGCCTGGATGAATTGTTGGCGGTCTATCGACAATTGATTGAAGTTGCAAGTGGGGAGCGTCAACAAATAGTCGACGAGATGTCGCAGATCCGTCAGGCGAAAAACGCAACAAAGGTATACCATCTGTTCAGCTGATCGCTGGGCAATCCAAGAAGCTGCGCCATAAATTTGACTGTGTGCTGTTTTTTGACTTAACTAGTGGCTGTTTTCGAAATTTCAGACGTCCGAGCACTGACCATTTCAGTCGGAATGATGTCGAGCACGCCTGCGGGCGCCGATATGACTAGGGAAGTTAGTATTGAATGTGGCGTGAAACCAAGATCCTCCTGATCGATGACGACAGCGAACGCCGCCGCGATCTGGCGGTGGTCCTGAATTTTCTCGGCGAAGAGAACCTCTCCTGCTCCAGTGCCGACTGGCAGCAGTCGGTCGAGGCGTTGTCTTCGAGCAGGGAAGTGCTCTGCGTGCTGATCGGGGCTGTGAACGCTCCGTCCAGCGTACTGAGCTTGCTTAGGACAGTGGCTGGGTGGGATGAGTTCCTTCCGGTCCTGCTTCTGGGCGAAATTTCTTCCGCCGAGTTCCCCGAAGATCTGCGCCGGCGCGTGTTGTCCAACCTGGAAATGCCGCCCAGCTACAGTCAGTTGCTCGACTCGCTGCACCGCGCCCAGGTCTACCGCGAGATGTACGACCAGGCCCGTGAGCGTGGTCGCCAGCGCGAACCCAACCTGTTCCGCAGCCTGGTCGGCACCAGCCGTGCCATCCAGCATGTGCGCCAGATGATGCAGCAGGTCGCCGACACCGACGCGAGCGTGCTGATCCTCGGCGAGTCCGGCACGGGCAAGGAAGTGGTGGCGCGCAACCTGCACTACCATTCCAAGCGCCGCGAAGCGCCGTTCGTGCCGGTCAATTGCGGCGCGATCCCGGCCGAGCTGCTCGAAAGCGAGCTGTTCGGTCACGAGAAGGGCGCCTTCACCGGGGCGATCACCAGCCGCGCCGGGCGTTTCGAGCTGGCCAACGGCGGGACGCTGTTCCTCGACGAGATCGGCGACATGCCGTTGCCGATGCAGGTCAAGCTGCTGCGTGTCCTGCAGGAGCGCACCTTCGAGCGGGTCGGCAGCAACAAGACCCAGAGCATCGATGTGCGCATCATCGCCGCGACCCACAAGAACCTCGAGAGCATGATCGAGGAGGGGACCTTCCGCGAAGACCTGTACTATCGCCTGAACGTCTTCCCCATCGAGATGGCGCCGCTGCGCGAGCGTGTCGAGGACATCCCGCTGCTGATGAACGAGCTGATCTCGCGCATGGAGCACGAGAAACGCGGGTCGATCCGTTTCAACTCGGCCTCGATAATGTCGCTGTGCCGCCATGGCTGGCCGGGTAACGTCCGCGAGCTGGCCAACCTGGTCGAGCGCATGGCGATCATGCACCCGTACGGCGTGATCGGTGTCGCCGAGCTGCCGAAGAAGTTCCGCTATGTCGACGACGAAGACGAGCAGCTGGTCGACAGCCTGCGCAGCGACCTCGAAGAGCGCGTGGCGATCAACGGCCACACGCCAAACTTCTCCAGCCACGCCATGCTGCCGCCGGAAGGGCTGGACCTCAAGGACTACCTTGGCAGCCTCGAGCAGGGTCTGATCCAGCAGGCCCTGGACGACGCCAATGGTATCGTCGCGCGCGCCGCCGAGCGCTTGCGCATACGTCGAACCACGCTGGTGGAGAAGATGCGCAAGTACGGCATGAGTCGCCAGGGCGGCGAGGACGCCACGGACGACTGAGGCGTGCCACACGCCTTGTAGAAGCGGCGTGTGTCGCGAAAGGGCCGCGCAGCGGCCCGATTGTGACACACGGCCGCTTGCGCAAGCCCAGGTGGATTTGTACAAATCCCCATCCCCGGCACGGCTATTGCTACACCGCAGGCAAAGTACCGTTTTTATGACGGTCAGCCACGCGAGAGAGCACGATGCCCCAGGCCGCCCACATCTCCCGAACCCCAGACCCGCACGGGCGCACCCCGGTCGAACAGGAAAGTCGACAAGGGCTCGAGCAGGCGTTCGCGCTGTTCAACCAGGTGTCTTCGCAACTGAGCGAGTCCTACAACCTGCTCGAGGCGCGGGTCAGCGAGCTCAAGGGCGAGCTGGAGGTGGTCAGCGCGCAGCGCATGGCCGAGCTGGGCGAGAAGGAGCGCCTGGCCAATCGCCTGCAGCACCTGCTGGACCTGCTGCCTGGCGGGGTGATCGTCATCGATGGACAAGGGCTTGTGCGCGAAGCCAATCCGGCGGCCTGCGAGCTGCTTGGCGAGCCCCTGGTCGGCCAGCTCTGGCGCCAGGTCATCGCCCGCAGCTTCGCTCCGCGCGAGGATGACGGCCACGAGGTTTCGCTGCGTGACGGGCGG
The DNA here is from genome assembly GCF_057370475.1 of Pseudomonas sp. FA117. Classification (NCBI taxonomy): domain Bacteria; kingdom Pseudomonadati; phylum Pseudomonadota; class Gammaproteobacteria; order Pseudomonadales; family Pseudomonadaceae; genus Pseudomonas; species Pseudomonas sp. FA117. The sequence continues at coordinate 4,066,528 of NZ_CM170675.1, read as the reverse complement.
CGCCTGTCCATTGCCACGCGCTCGCTGGATGCCGAACCTGGCCAGCTGGTGCTGCTCAACGACCTCACGGAAACGCGTCGTCTGCAGGGGCAGCTGGCGCGCCACGAACGTCTGTCGTCATTGGGGCGCATGGTCGCCTCGCTGGCCCATCAGATTCGCACCCCGCTGTCGGCCGCCATGCTCTACGCCAGCCATCTGGCCGACGACCAGGGCGCCCTGGCCCTTGAGACGCGCCAGCGCTTTGCCGGCAGCCTCAAGGAGCGCCTGCACGAGCTGGAGCATCAGGTGCGCGACATGCTGGTGTTCGCCCGTGGCGAGCTGCCGCTGGGCGACCGGGTGACCCCCAAGGCGCTGTTCCAGGCCCTGCAGCAGGCAGCACAGGCGCATGTCCAGGGGCATTCGGTGCGCTGGCAGTGCGATACCCATCTTGGCGAGTTGCTGTGCAACCGCGACACCCTGGTCGGAGCCTTGCTCAACCTGATCGAGAACGCGCTGCAGGCCAGCCCTGAACCTGCGCGCCTGAAAGTGCACCTGTTCCGCCGCGGGCAGAGCCTGCACCTGTGCGTCAGTGATGCCGGCAGCGGGATCGACGCACTGCTGCTGGCGCGCCTGGGCGAGCCGTTCCTGACCACCAAGGCCACCGGCACCGGCCTGGGCCTGGCGGTGGTCAAGGCGGTGGTCAAGGCTCACCAGGGCAGCCTGGCGTTGCGCTCGAAGGTCGGGCGCGGCACATGCGTGCAGGTGGTGCTGCCGCTGATCGGCGGGCAATCGGCGGAGGTGGTGTGATGGTCAAGGTGCTGCTGGTCGAGGACGACCGTGTCCTGCGCCAGGCGCTGGGCGATACCCTGGAGATCGGTGGCTTCGACTACCGCGCCGTGGGCAGCGCCGAGGAAGCGCTGGAGGCCGTGGCCGAGGATGCCTACGGGCTGGTGGTCAGCGATGTGAACATGCCCGGTATGGATGGCCATCAGTTGCTGGCCCGGTTGCGTCGCCATCATCCGCAGTTGCCCGTGCTGCTGATGACCGCCCACGCTGCGGTCGAGCGCGCCGTCGAGGCGATGCGCCAGGGCGCTGCCGACTACCTGGTCAAGCCATTCGAGCCCAAGGCCCTGTTGAGCCTGGTCGAGCGCCACGCCACAGGGCATCTGGACGCCGAGGAAGAGGGGCCGGTGGCCTGCGAGCCGGCCAGCAGGCAGTTGCTCGAACTGGCTGCCCGTGTGGCGCGCAGCGATTCCACGGTGCTGATCTCGGGTGAGTCGGGAACCGGCAAGGAAGTGCTGGCACGCTACATCCACCAGCAATCGGGGCGTGCAGCGCAGCCCTTCGTCGCAATCAACTGTGCGGCGATCCCGGACAACATGCTCGAGGCCACCCTGTTCGGCCACGAGAAGGGTGCCTTTACCGGTGCCATCGCAGCCCAGGCGGGCAAGTTCGAGCAGGCCGAAGGCGGCACCTTGCTGCTCGACGAGATTTCCGAAATGCCGCTCGGCCTGCAGGCCAAGCTGCTGCGAGTGCTGCAGGAGCGTGAAGTGGAGCGGGTCGGTGGGCGCAAGCCGATCGCTCTGGATATCCGCGTGCTGGCCACCACCAACCGTGACCTGGCGGGCGAGGTAGCTGCAGGTCGTTTCCGCGAGGACCTGTACTACCGCCTCTCGGTGTTCCCGCTGGCGTGGCGCCCGCTGCGCGAGCGCAGCGGCGATATCCTGCCGCTGGCCGAGCGCCTGCTGGCCAAGCATGTCGGCAAGATGAAGCACGCGCCGGTACGCCTGTCGGCAGAGGCGCGCGCGTGCCTGCAGGCGCACGCCTGGCCGGGCAACGTGCGCGAGCTGGACAACGCACTGCAGCGGGCGCTGATCCTGCAGCAGGGGGGCGTGGTCGAGGCGGCGGATTTCTGTCTGGCAGGCGCCATTCCGTTGTCACCTGCGAGCAGTGCCATCATTGAGCCATCATGCGCTGAATCGGCTTCCGAGTCCAGTGGCCTGGGTGACGACATGCGCCGTCATGAATTCCAGATGATCATCGACACCCTGCGCGCCGAGCGCGGGCGACGCAAGGAGGCGGCCGAGCGACTGGGCATCAGTCCGCGCACGCTGCGCTACAAGCTGGCGCAGATGCGTGATGCGGGGATGGACGTTGAGGCCAGCCTGTACGGCTGACGGCCTTTGTCGAGGGTGCTGCACGAAGGCTGGCACCTTTGTTGCTTTATCCGTCCTACCCGCTGCATCAGTGTCAAAAAAATGCGGCCGCCGGAGAGAGAAGGTCATGAGCCAAGGTGTTGAATTCAATCGTCTGATGTTGGACATGCGCGCGATGCAGGCCGATGCCATGTCGCTGCCCAAGGTCACGGCTGCGCCTGAGCTCGCGCCGGGCCAGAGCAGCTTTGCCGACATGCTCGGCCAGGCCATCAACAAGGTCAGCGATACCCAGCAGGCTTCCAGCCAGTTGGCCAACGCCTTCGAGATCGGCAAGAGCGGCGTCGACCTCACCGACGTGATGATCGCCTCGCAGAAGGCCAGCGTGTCGTTCCAGGCCCTGACCCAGGTGCGCAACAAACTGGTCCAGGCGTACCAGGACATCATGCAGATGCCGGTTTGAGGACGAATTGAGTCATGGCCGAAGCAGTCGTCGATAACGCCCCCGCCAAGAGTGGCCCGCCCGTGGCCAAGCCGCCGCTGTTCGGCATGGCGTTCCTGGAAAACATCTCGCAGATGCCCATGCTGCGTCAGGTCGGCCTGCTGGTCGGGTTGGCCGCCAGCGTGGCCATCGGCTTCGCCGTGGTGCTCTGGTCGCAGCAGCCCGACTACCGTCCGCTGTACGGCAGCCTGGCCGGCATGGACACCAAGCAGGTCATGGAAACCCTGGCCGCTGCCGACATTCCCTACACCGTCGAGCCCAACTCCGGTGCGCTGCTGGTCAAGGCCGACGATCTCTCCCGTGCGCGCATGAAACTGGCCGCCGCCGGTGTGGCGCCGAGCGACGGCAACATCGGTTTCGAGATCCTCGACAAGGACCAGGGCCTGGGTACCAGCCAGTTCATGGAGGCGACCCGTTATCGCCGTGGTCTGGAAGGTGAGCTGGCGCGGACCATCTCCAGCCTCAACAACATCAAGGCTGCCCGTGTGCACCTGGCGATTCCGAAGAGCTCGGTGTTCGTGCGCGACGAGCGCCGCCCGAGCGCTTCGGTGCTGGTCGAGATGTTCCCGGGCCGCAACCTCGAAGCCGGCCAGGTGATGGCCATCGTCAATCTGGTCGCGACCAGCGTGCCGGAACTGGACAAGTCGCAGGTCACCGTGGTCGACCAGAAGGGCAACCTGCTCTCCGACCAGTTGCAGGACACCTCGCTGACCATGGCCGGCAAGCAGTTCGACTACACCCGCCGCATGGAAGGCCTGCTCACCCAGCGTGTGCACAATATCCTGCAGCCGGTGCTGGGCAACGACCGCTACAAGGCCGAGGTCTCCGCCGACGTCGACTTCAATGCCGTCGAGTCCACCTCCGAGCAGTTCAACCCCGATCAGCCGGCGCTGCGCAGCGAGCAGTCGGTGAACGAGCAGCGCGCCAGCAGCCAGGGCCCGCAGGGCGTCCCCGGTGCCCTGAGCAACCAGCCACCGGCCGGCGCCGCCGCACCTGAGAACGCCGCCGGTACTGGCACCCCGGCGGGTGCCATTGCGCCCGGCCAGCCGCTGGTCGATGCCAACGGCCAGCAGATCATGGACCCGGCCACCGGCCAGCCGATGCTCGCGCCGTATCCTTCGGACAAGCGTCAGCAGAGCACCAAGAACTTCGAACTGGACCGCTCCATCAGCCACACCCGTCAGCAGCAGGGTCGCCTGACCCGCCTGTCGGTGGCGGTGGTGGTCGACGATCAGGTCAAGGTCGACGCCAATGGCGAGACCACCCGCGCGCCGTGGGGGGCCGAGGACCTGTCGCGCTTCACCCGCCTGGTGCAGGACGCGGTCGGCTTCGACGCCAGCCGTGGCGACAGCGTGACGGTGATGAACGTGCCGTTCTCCGCCGACCGTGGTGAAGTCCTGGCCGACATCCCGTTCTACTCGCAGCCCTGGTTCTGGGACATCATCAAGCAGGTGCTGGGTGTGGTGTTCATCCTGGTGCTGGTGTTCGGCGTGCTGCGCCCGGTGCTCAACAACATCACCGGTGGCGGCAAGAGCGCGGCCAGCGACAGCGACATGGAACTGGGCGGCATGATCGGCATGGACGGCGAGCTCGGCAACGACCGCGTCAGCCTCGGTGGGCCGAGCAGTATCCTGCTGCCAAGCCCGAGCGAAGGCTACGAGGCGCAACTGAACGCAATCAAGGGCCTTGTGGCCGAAGATCCGGGCCGTGTCGCCCAGGTCGTGAAAGAGTGGATCAACGCCGATGAGTGACAACCGAGCCGTTACCGCCAAGCTGAGCCGCGTCGACAAGGCGGCGATTCTTCTGCTGTCCCTGGGCGAGACCGACGCGGCCCAGGTACTGCGCCACATGGGGCCCAAGGAAGTGCAGCGGGTCGGCGTGGCCATGGCGCAGATGGGCAACGTGCACCGCGAGCAGGTCGAGCAGGTGATGAGCGAGTTCGTCGAGATCGTCGGCGACCAGACCAGCCTGGGCGTCGGCTCCGACGGCTACATCCGCAAGATGCTCAACCAGGCCCTGGGCGAAGACAAGGCCAACGGCCTGATCGACCGCATCCTGCTCGGTGGCAACACCAGCGGCCTGGACAGCCTCAAGTGGATGGAGCCGCGTGCCGTGGCCGATGTCATTCGCTACGAGCACCCGCAGATCCAGGCCATCGTGGTGGCCTACCTCGATCCGGACCAGGCCGGTGAAGTGCTGAGCAATTTCGACCACAAGGTGCGCCTGGACATCGTCCTGCGCGTGTCTTCGCTGAACACCGTGCAGCCCGCAGCGCTCAAGGAACTCAACCAGATCCTCGAGAAGCAGTTCTCCGGCAACTCCAATGCCGCGCGCACCACCCTGGGCGGCATCAAGCGTGCTGCCGACATCATGAACTTCCTCGACAGCTCGGTCGAAGGCCAGCTGATGGACGCGATCCGAGACATCGACAGCGACCTGTCCGAGCAGATCGAAGACCTGATGTTCGTCTTCAACAACCTGGCCGACGTCGACGACCGCGGTATCCAGGCGCTGCTGCGCGAGGTGTCCTCGGACGTGCTGGTGGTGTCGCTCAAGGGCGCGGACGAGAAGGTCAAGGACAAGATCTTCAAGAACATGTCCAAGCGTGCCTCGGAACTGCTGCGCGACGACCTGGAGGCCAAGGGGCCTGTGCGGGTCAGCGACGTGGAAACGGCGCAGAAGGAAATCCTCACCATTGCCCGACGCATGGCCGAGGCCGGCGAGATCGTGCTCGGTGGCAAGGGTGCAGAGGAAATGATCTAAGCGATTTCGCGCACCGTGCTGACTGGCGCTGACCCTGTGGACGCGCGTTGGCTGAACATGGTTTCGAGAACATGACCGCATGTCCACCAAAGAACATCCCAGCGACCTGATCCGCGCCCGTGACCTCGAGGGTGTCGATGTGTGGGCGCTGCCCAGCTTCGACCCGGAACCGGAGCCGCAACCCGAGCCGGAACCCGAGGTGGTCGAGGAAGTCGAGGAAGTGCCGCTGGAGGAAGTCCAGCCGCTGACCCTCGAAGAGCTCGAGGCGATCCGCCAGGAAGCCTACAACGAAGGCTTCGCCACCGGTGAGCGCGAGGGTTTCCACAGCACCCAGCTCAAGGTGCGCCAGGAAGCCGAAGAGGCGCTGACGGCCAAGCTGGCAAGCCTGGAGCAACTGATGGCGAACCTGCTCGAGCCCATCGCCGAGCAGGACACCCAGATCGAGAAGTCCCTCGTGCACCTGGTCGCCCATGTCGCGCGCCAGGTGATCGGCCGCGAGTTGCGCAGCGACTCCAGCCAGATCACCCATGTGCTGCGCGAGGCCCTGAAGCTGCTGCCCATGGGCGCCGACAACATCCGCATCCACCTCAACCCGCAGGATTTCGAGCTGGCCAAGGCCCTGCGCGAGCGCCATGAGGAGAGCTGGAAGCTGCTCGAGGACGAGTCGCTGCTACCCGGTGGCTGCCGCATCGAGACCGCCCACAGCCGTATCGACGCGACCATGGAAACGCGTATGGAGAAGGCCGTGGCGCAGCTGTTCGAGCAGTCCCACGATCAATCCCTGCACCCGGCGGCGCCGGACCTGTCCGTCGATCTGGATACCCCCGATGCGCCTTGAACGCACCAGCTTTGCCAGGCGCCTGGGCGGTTACGCCGAGGCCGTGAAGCTGCCCGAGCAGCCGGTGGTCGAGGGGCGCCTGCTGCGCATGGTCGGCCTGACCCTCGAGGCTGAAGGTCTGCGTGGCGCCGTGGGCAGCCGCTGCATGGTGATCAACGACGACAGCTATCACCCGGTGCAGGTCGAGGCCGAGGTGATGGGCTTTGCTGGTAGCAAGGTGTTCCTCATGCCGGTCGGCAGCATTGCCGGCATCGCGCCAGGCGCACGGGTGGTGCCGCTGGATGACAGCGGCCGCCTGCCGATGGGCATGAGCATGCTCGGGCGGGTGCTCGATGGCGCCGGCCGTGCCCTCGACGGCAAGGGCGGGATGAAGGCCGAGGACTGGGTGCCGCTGGATGGCCCGGTGATCAACCCGCTCAACCGTGATCCGATCAGTCAGCCCCTGGATGTCGGCATCCGCAGCATCAACGGCCTGTTGACCGTCGGCCGCGGCCAGCGCCTGGGCCTGTTCGCCGGTACCGGTGTCGGCAAGTCGGTGCTGCTGGGCATGATGACCCGCTTCACCAAGGCCGACATCATCGTGGTCGGGCTGATCGGTGAGCGGGGTCGCGAGGTGAAGGAATTCATCGAGCACATCCTTGGCGAGGAAGGCCTCAAGCGCTCGGTGGTGGTTGCCTCGCCAGCCGACGATGCACCGCTGATGCGTCTGCGCGCAGCCATGTATTGCACGCGTATCGCCGAGTATTTCCGCGACAAGGGCAAGAATGTCCTGTTGTTGATGGATTCACTGACCCGTTTTGCCCAGGCGCAGCGGGAAATCGCCCTGGCCATTGGCGAGCCACCGGCCACTCGCGGCTATCCGCCTTCGGTGTTCGCCAAGCTGCCCAAGCTGGTCGAGCGCGCCGGTAACGGCGAGGCCGGGGGTGGCTCGATCACGGCGTTCTACACCGTGCTCTCCGAGGGCGACGACCAGCAGGACCCTATAGCCGACTCGGCGCGAGGCGTGCTGGATGGCCACTTCGTGTTGTCCCGGCGCCTGGCCGAGGAAGGCCACTATCCGGCGATCGATATCGAAGCCTCGATCAGCCGGGTCATGCCGCAGGTGGTGGACGCCGATCATCTGCGCCAGGCGCAGAAGTTCAAGCAGTTGTGGTCGCGCCTGTCGCAGAGTCGCGACCTGATCAGCGTCGGCGCCTACGTTGCCGGCGGCGACCCGGAAACCGACCTGGCCATTGCCTTGCAGTCCAAACTGGTGGCCTTCCTGCGCCAGGGGCTGGACGAGAGCGTCGGCATGCCCGAGAGCCGCGAGCAGCTCGGCGCGGTGTTCGCACCGCCGGCGGGCGGCTGATAGCTCATGGCCCTGCCCAGTCGTGCCGCGCGCCTGTCGCCGGTGGTGGAGATGGCCGAGGAAGCCGAGCGCAAGGCGGTCCAGCGCATGGGGCACTTCCAGCAACTGGTGGCCCAGGCCCAGGCCAAGCTCGCCGAGCTTGAGCGTTTTCGCGAAGACTACCAACTGCAGTGGATCAATCGCGGCAGTCAGGGTGTGGGCGGCAGTTGGCTGGTGAACTACCAGCGCTTCCTCGGCCAGCTTGAAACGGCCATGACCCAGCAGCGCCAGAGCCTGACCTGGCATCAGAACAACCTCAGGAACGCCCGTGATGCCTGGCAGCAGGCCTATGCCCGGGTCGAGGGGCTGCGCAAGCTGGTGCAGCGCTACCTGGACGAGGCGCGTCGGGCCGAGGACAAGCGCGAGCAGAAACTGCTCGACGAGCTGTCGCAGCGATTGCCCCGCCAGCAGCATTTCTAGGTCTTCAAACACTTGCAGTTGCGGCCTTGCATCGCGCCCGATCGCGACACAAGGTCGCTCCTGCACAAGCCGCTGCGCTTGCGGCCCGGCCGGGCGACTGCTACACCTTCCTGAGTCGTAGCCATCATCGAAGGAATCGCACGCATGGCAGTCGAATCTGATTTTTCACCGGACGAAAAGCAGCTGACGATCAAGGTCAAGGGCCGTTTCGATTTCGGCAAGCATCAGGAATTTCGTGACGCCTACGAGCTCCAGAGCCCGCCGCCCGCCTCGGTGGTGGTGGATCTGAAGGAAGCCACGTACCTCGACAGCTCAGCGCTGGGCATGCTGCTGCTGTTACGTGATCACGCCGGTGGTGAGCGCTCGGATATCAAAGTGATCAATACCAGCTCCGACGTGCGCAAGATTCTCGCCATTTCCAACTTCGAAAAATTGTTCGACGTCAGTTGAGGCTCCCATGCCCGTCGAACAGGGGTTGAGGGTGCTGATCGCCGAGGACGGTGCGGCAGATCGCTTGCTGCTCGCGCAGATCGTCCGGCGCCAGGGGCACGCGGTAGTCACCGCCGAGAACGGCGAGCAGGCCGTGGCCCTGTTTGCCGAGCATTCGCCGGACCTGGTGTTGCTCGATGCCCTGATGCCGGTGATGGACGGCTTCGAGGCTGCGCGACGGATCAAGGCAATGGCTGGTGAAGCGCTGGTACCGATCATCTTCCTGACTTCGCTGAACGAAGAGCAGGGGTTGGTGCGCTGCCTGGAGGCGGGCGGCGACGACTTCATGGCCAAACCCTACAGTGCGGTGATCCTGGCCGCCAAGATCCGCGCCATGGATCGCCTGCGACGCTTGCAGGCCACGGTGCTGGAACAACGTGACGAACTTGCCCGGCATCACCATCACCTGCTCAACGAGCAGCGCGTGGCCAAGGCGGTGTTCGACAAGGTTGCTCATTCCGGGTGCTTGCGCAGCAGCAATATCCGCTACCTGCAATCGCCTTACGCGCTGTTTAACGGCGATCTGCTGCTGGCGGCTTTCACCCCGTCGGGCGACATGCATGTGCTGCTCGGGGATTTCACAGGTCACGGATTGCCCGCAGCGGTGGGTGCCATGCCCCTGGCTGAAGTGTTCTATGGCATGACCGCCAAGGGCTACGGCCTGGTGGAGACGCTGCGCGAGATGAACGCCAAGCTCAAGCGCATCCTGCCGGTGGACATGTTCTGCTGCGCGCTGCTGCTGAACCTGAGCTTCGAGCGCGGCACGGTTGAGGTGTGGAATGGCGGGATGCCGGATGGCTACCGGCTGTCGGCAACCGGCGAGGTGCTGTCGGTGCTGGCGTCGCGTCACCTGCCGTTGGGGATCCTCGAGCCCGAACGGTTCGACGACGGCACCGAGATACTGCCGCTGGCCACCGGGGAGCGGTTGTTCCTGCTCTCCGACGGGGTGGTCGACACTGGCGATGCGCAGGAGCGCCTGTTCGGTGTGGAGCGCCTGCGCCAGGTGCTGGAGGCCAACCGCGAGCCGCAGCAGCTGTTCGACGAAGTGATGCAGGCATTGGCGCATTTCGGTGGCGTACCGCGCGACGATATCAGCCTGTGCGATATCCGCATGGCCGAACCGGGCGGCCTGGCGCCGCTGGTGCCGGTGTATTCCGACAGCGGTCAGTCGAGCCCGCTGGACTGGTCGCTGTCGCTGGTGCTGCATGCCGAAAGCCTGAAACGCTTCAACCCGGTGCCCTACCTGCTGCAGTTCCTCCAGGAGATCCATGGCCTGCGTCCCAGCAGCGGGGTGTTGCACAGTGTGTTGGGCGAGCTGTACTCCAACGCCCTGGAGCATGGCGTGCTGCGCCTGGATTCGCGGCTCAAGCAGGACGCCGAAGGCTTTGCCGAGTACTACCATGAACGCGCCCAGCGCCTCGCGCGTTTGCACGAAGGCTTCGTGCGTATCGAGCTGAAGGTGGAACCCATTGCCGCTGGAGGGCGTCTGACAGTGGAAATCAGTGACAGTGGCACGGGTTTTGATATCGAAAAGGTGTTGCGACGTCCTGCGTCGGAAAAAGGCTTCAGCGGCCGCGGTCTGCATTTGGTAAGGCGCTTGGGTGTTCGCGCCGAATGGCTGGATGGAGGTCGGCGGGCGCGCGTGGAATTCGGCTGGTGAGAGGTCCCTGAGGATTGAGGCATGATCAGGCTTGATCAAGGAGTGAACAAGTGACACACGAGCATATCGACCATAAGGTCCTCAGCGACCTGCAGGAGGTCATGGAGGAGGGTTACCGGCAGTTGCTGGAAACCTTTCTGGAAGACTCCGAGCGTCGCCTCGCCCAGTTGCACGAGGCCAAGGATGCGCACGAGCTGAGCATGGCAGCGCACAGTTTCAAGGGCAGTAGCAGCAACATGGGGGCCATCGGCCTGGCCAGCCTGTGCCAGCAGCTCGAGGACCGCGTGCGGCAACAGCCGCTGTATGGCATCGAAGACCTGATCAACCGCATCGACCAGGAGTTCGCCGAGGTCCAGCGCTTCTATCGCGGCGAGCGCGAGCGGGTTTCTGCAGGCTGAGGGCAAAGCTGGCGCGACTTTTGCCTGTCTACACCCAGAGATCATTTCGGTTCACTGGCGTGGAGAGTTTCAATGCCTGTCGCATCCAACCCCCTGTTGCAAGCCGGCCTCGCCAACGCGACCTCGCGGGCGCCTGCACCTGCGGCGGACAAAAGCCCGCAAGCGCCGGGCAATCAGGGCAGCGGCTTCGATCAGTTGATGGCCAGGCAGCAGCGCGACACCACGCCGTGGCGCAACGACAAGGCTTCCCAGCCGGCGCCGAAGGATAAGCCCGACTACAGCAGCAGCGGCAAGACCGGCAACGACAAATCCTCGGCGGTTGCCGCCAATGGCAAGAATTTGCCAGGCGCCAGCAACAAGGCCACTGACAAGAGCAGCCCGGGCAGCGACAGCACCCAGCAGGCGGGCGACACTGCGCAACAGCCCGGCGACAGCACTCAGGCCAGCGATTCGAGTTCGCTGGATGCCAATCTGGTGGCGGGGCAGGTGACCGACGCCCAGGCCGGCGCGCAACTGATCCAGGCCCAGGCCGAAGCCGTCGCGCCGGTGCTGCAGGCTGCGGTCCAGCAACCGGCGGCGCAACCTGTGCCTGAACAACCGGCGCCCCCGGTCGCCGAGCAGGCCGACAGCGATTTCGACCCCGAGGCCGATGCCTTGGCGAACATGCCCACCCTGCGCCTGGCCCTGGAGCAGAGTGCCCAGGCCAAGGGAACGACCTCCACTCACGCCTCCGCGCCGGGCGACAAGACCCAGGCCCAGGACGACAGTGCCCAGGCCAACGTCAATACCTTGGCGAACCTGGCCATCAAGCCCGAGGGTGAGTCCGAGCGCGGGCAGTCGCAGCCTGGCGAGAAAGGTTTCTCCGAATTGCTCGCCAATGGCCTGAAGGACGCCAGGCATGCCGACAGCGACACCCGTGTGGACGACTTCGCCAACCGCCTGGCCAACCTCACCCAGGCCGTTACCGCCAAGACCGCCCATGCCGTGCCGCCGACCAATCCGCTGCACCAGCCGCTGGCGATGAACCAGGGCGCCTGGACCGAAGGGCTGGTCAACCGCGTCATGTACCTGTCGAGCCAGAACCTCAAGTCGGCCGATATCCAGCTCGAGCCGGCCGAACTCGGGCGCCTTGACATCCGCGTCAATGTCGCGTCCGACCAGGCCACCCAGGTCACCTTCATCAGCGGCCATGCCGGCGTGCGTGATGCGCTGGACAGCCAGCTCTACCGCCTGCGCGAGCTGTTCGCCCAGCAGGGGTTGGCGCAGCCTGACGTCAATGTCGCCGACCAGTCGCGCCAGCAACAGCAGCAGGCCCAGCAGGGCGGCTCGAACCTGTCGGGTGTCGCCGCACGTCGGGCCGGGGAGGGCAGTGATGACGGTGAGCTGGCCGATGCCTCGCGGCCGCTCGAGCAGCAGGTGGTGATCGGCGACAGTGCGGTGGACTACTACGCCTGACAATCCATGAGCGGCGCCCGCAACGACACCGGCGTACCTGAAAAAAATGTGCTCAAGCCCGCCTGGGCAAATCTGGCATAACACTTGCTCAAGCCACGTCATCCTTTCTTGAAACCGCGATGGACGACGGATTATTGGCATGGCGAAGAGCGACGCAGTCAAAGACCCCGCCACTAAAGGCAAACTGAAGCTGATCCTGCTGCTGGTCCTGGCCTTGCTGCTGGCCGTGGGCCTGTCGGTGGGCGCCACCTGGTTCATCATGCACAAGAGCGAGCCGGCGCCGGCCGCCGACCCTGCTGCTGCCAACGTCAAGCAGGCGGCGATCTACGAGCCCCTGGCTCCGGCCTTCGTGGTCAACTTCAACCAGAACGGTCGCCAGCGCTACATGCAGGTGAGCATTACCCTGCAAGGCCGCAACCAGGCCGATCTCGATGCGCTGAAAGTGCACATGCCGGTGATCCGCAACAACCTGGTGATGATGTTCTCCGGGCAGGGCTTCGACACCCTGGCCAGCAGCGCCGTGGGTCAGGAAATGCTGCGCCAGAAGGCCACCGCCGTGGTCCAGGAAGTGGCGCAGAAGGAAGTCGGCAAGCCGGTCATCGACCAGTTGCTGTTCACCAATTTCGTATTGCAGTAGGAGCACACTAGATGGCCGTGCAGGACCTGCTGTCCCAGGATGAGATCGATGCCCTGCTGCATGGGGTCGATGATGGGCTGGTACAGACCGAGAGCGCTGCCGAACCCGGTGGCGTCAAGAGCTACGACCTGACCAGCCAGGACCGGATCGTCCGCGGTCGCATGCCGACCCTGGAAATGATCAACGAGCGCTTCGCACGCTACACCCGCATCAGCATGTTCAACCTGTTGCGGCGCTCCGCCGATGTGGCGGTGGGCGGCGTGCAGGTGATGAAGTTCGGCGAGTACGTGCATTCGCTGTACGTCCCCACCAGCCTCAACCTGGTCAAGATCAAGCCGCTGCGCGGCACCTCGCTGTTCATCCTCGACGCCAAGCTGGTGTTCAAGCTGGTGGACAACTTCTTCGGCGGCGACGGCCGTCACGCCAAGATCGAAGGCCGCGAGTTCACCCCGACCGAGCTGCGCGTGGTGCGCATGGTCCTGGACCAGTGCTTCGTCGACCTCAAGGAAGCCTGGCAGGCGATCATGCCGGTGAACTTCGAGTACATGAACTCCGAGGTCAACCCGGCCATGGCCAACATCGTCGGCCCCAGCGAGGCGGTGGTGGTCTCGACCTTCCACATCGAGCTCGATGGCGGTGGCGGCGACCTGCACGTGACCATGCCGTATTCGATGATCGAGCCGGTGCGCGAGATGCTCGATGCCGGTTTCCAGTCGGACCTGGACGACCAGGACGAACGCTGGGTCAAGGCCCTGCGCGAGGACGTGCTGGACGTCAGCGTGCCGTTGTCGGCCACCGTTGCCCGCCGCCAGCTCAAGCTGCGCGACATCCTGCACATGCAGCCCGGTGACGTGATTCCGGTGGAACTGCCCGAACACCTGGTACTGCGCGCCAATGGCGTGCCGTCGTTCAAGGCGCGGCTGGGTTCGCACAAGGGCACCCTGTCGCTGCAGATCATCGACCCGATCGATCGCCGCTGACGGCGGGTCGGTCGCACCACGAATTGAAAGCCTGTCGAGGACTTTATGGCTAACGAAAACGAGATTACCTCCCCGGAGGAACAGGCCCTGGCCGATGAGTGGGCAGCTGCCCTGGAAGAGACCGGTGATGCGGGTCAGGCCGATATCGACGCGCTGCTGGCAGCCGATGCCGGTCGCTCGCCAGGCGCCGGTCGCCTGCCGATGGAGGAGTTCGCCAGCTCGCCGCGCCCCAGCGAGAACGTCAGCCTCGAAGGCCCGAACCTGGACGTGATCCTGGACATCCCGGTGAGCATCTCGATGGAGGTGGGCGCCACGGAAATCAGCATCCGCAACCTGCTGCAACTGAACCAGGGTTCGGTGATCGAGCTCGACCGCCTGGCCGGCGAACCGCTGGATGTGCTGGTCAACGGCACGCTGATCGCCCATGGCGAAGTGGTGGTGGTCAACGAGAAGTTCGGCATTCGCCTGACCGACGTGATCAGCCCCAGCGAACGCATCAAGAAGCTGCGCTGAGTGAAGGGCATGATGCGGGGCGTGGCCGCCCTGGTCGCACTGCTTGCCAGCGAGGCAGTGATCGCCGCCGCCGAGCCTGCACCGGCCGCCGCCAGTGCGGCGCCGGGCGGCCTGGGCGGGCAGCTGGCGCAGATGGTCTTCGGGCTGCTGGTGGTGGTGGGCGCGATCTTCCTGCTGGCCTGGCTGCTGCGTCGCCTGCAGGTGGCGCAGCCGCGCGGCGGCCAGGTGATCGAAATCGTCGGCAGCAAGGCGCTGGGCCCGCGCGATCGGCTGTTGCTGGTTCAGGTCGGCAAGGAGCAGATCCTTATCGGCCACAGCCCGGGCAGCATCGAAGCGCTGCACGTCATGGCCGAACCGGTGGAGGTGCCTGCCGGCGCGCGCCAGGCGGCACCGGAATTCGCCCAGCGGCTGCTCGAGCTGATGGGCAAGGACCAGAAGGACAAGAAGTGATGAGCGGCGCATTGCGCTTGATGCTGACCGTGGCGCTGCTGCTGGCCGCGCCCCTGGCCCTGGCTGCCGATCCGTTGTCGATCCCGGCCATCACCCTGTCCAATGGGCCGAACGGCCAGCAGGAGTATTCGGTCAGCCTGCAGATCCTGCTGATCATGACGGCGCTGAGCTTCATCCCGGCGTTCGTCATCCTGATGACCAGCTTCACCCGCATCATCATCGTCTTCTCCATCCTGCGCCAGGCCCTGGGCCTGCAGCAGACCCCATCGAACCAGCTGCTCACCGGCATGGCGCTGTTCCTGACCATGTTCATCATGGCGCCGGTATTCGACCGGGTGAACCGCGATGCGCTGCAGCCCTACCTGAACGAGCAGATGACTGCCCAGCAGGCCATCGACAAGGCCCAGGGGCCGCTGAAGGACTTCATGCTGGCGCAGACCCGGCAGAGCGACCTGGACCTGTTCATGCGCCTGTCCAAGCGCACCGACATCGCCGGCCCCGACCAGGTGCCGCTGACCATCCTGGTGCCGGCCTTCGTCACCTCGGAGCTCAAGACCGCGTTCCAGATCGGCTTCATGATCTTCATCCCGTTCCTGATCATCGACATGGTGGTCGCCAGCGTGCTGATGGCGATGGGCATGATGATGCTGTCGCCGCTGATCATCTCGTTGCCGTTCAAGATCATGCTGTTCGTGCTGGTCGATGGCTGGGCGCTGATCATGGGTACCCTGGCCGGCAGTTTCGGCGGCGTCTGAGGCCGTTCGAGGAGAGTGTTCCATGACCCCTGAAGTTGCTGTCGACCTGTTTCGCGATGCGCTTTGGCTGACGGCTCTGATGGTTGCCGTGCTGGTGGTGCCGAGCCTGCTGGTCGGCCTGCTGGTGGCGATCTTCCAGGCCGCCACGCAGATCAACGAACAGACCTTGAGCTTCCTGCCGCGCCTGCTGGTGATGCTGATCACCCTGATCGTCGTCGGGCCCTGGCTGGTGCAGAAGTTCATGGAATACATGACCGGCCTGTACAGCGGCATTCCGCAGTTGATCGGATGATGAGCCCATGCTCGAGCTGAGCGCCGCACAGATCGGCACCTGGGTCGCGACCTTCATCCTGCCGCTGTTCCGTGTGGCGGCAGTGCTGATGACCATGCCGGTGTTCGGCACGCGGATGCTGCCGGCGCGCATTCGCCTGTACGTGGCGGTGGCGATCACCGTGGTGATCGTGCCCGGCCTGCCGCCCTTGCCGGAGTTCGAGCCGTTGAGCCTGCGCGGGGTGCTGTTGTGCGCCGAGCAGATCATCGTTGGCGCGCTGTTCGGGTTCTCGTTGCAGATGCTGTTCCAGGCCTTCGTCGTGGCCGGGCAGATCGTCGCGATCCAGCTGGGCATGGCCATGGCCTCGATGGTCGACCCGGCCAACGGCGTCAACGTGGCGGTGGTCGGGCAGTTCCTGACCATGCTGGTGAGCGTGCTGTTCCTGTTGATGAACGGCCATCTGGTGGTGATCGAGGTGCTGACCGAGAGTTTCACTACCTTGCCGGTGGGCAATGCCCTGGTGGTTGCGCACTTCTGGGAGATCGCCGGGCGCCTGGGTTGGGTGCTGGGTGCCGGGCTGGTGCTGATCCTGCCGGTGATCGCTGCGCTGCTGGTGATCAACATCGCCTTCGGCGTGATGACCCGCGCGGCGCCGCAGCTGAACATCTTCTCCATCGGTTTTCCGCTGACCCTGGTGCTGGGCCTTGCCATCTTCTGGGTCGGTCTTGCCGACATCCTGTCGCACTACCAGCAACTGGCCAGCGAGGCCCTGCAGTGGCTGCGTGAACTGGCGCGGGCGGGCTGAGCATGGCCGAGAGCGAGAGCGGTCAGGACAAGACAGAGGAACCCACCGAGAAGCGCAAGCGCGACGCACGGGAAAAGGGCGATATCGCCCGCTCCAAGGAGCTGAACACCTTTGCCGTGACCCTGGGTGGCGCCGGCGCCTTGCTGGCCTTTGGTGGGCACCTTGCCGAAACCCTCATGACGCTGATGCGTGTCAACTTCACCCTGTCGCGTGAAGTGATCGTCGACGAGCGGGCCATGGGCGCCTTCCTCATGGCTTCGGGGAAGATGGCGATCTGGGCCACGCAGCCGGTGCTGGTGCTGTTGTTCGTGGTGTCGTTCGTCGCCCCGATCGCGCTCGGCGGCTTCCTGTTCTCCGGCTCGCTGCTGCAGCCCAAGTTCAGCCGCATGAACCCGCTGTCGGGGATCAAGCGCATGTTCTCGCTGAACTCGCTGACCGAACTGCTCAAGGCGGTGGCCAAGTTCTTCCTGGTGCTGGTGGTGGCGCTGGTGGTACTGGCCAACGACCGCGAGGCGCTGATGGCCATCGCCAAGGAGCCGCTCGAGCAGGCGATCATCCACAGTGTGCAGGTGGTGGGCTGGAGTGCGCTGTGGATGGCGGCCGGGCTGTTGCTGATCGCCATCGTCGACGTGCCGTTCCAGCTCTGGCAGACGCACAAGAAGCTGAAGATGACCAAGCAGGAAGTGCGCGACGAATACAAGGATACCGAGGGCAAGCCGGAGGTCAAACAGCGCATCCGCCAGCTGCAGCGCGAGGCATCCCAGCGCCGGATGATGGCGGCGGTGCCCGAGGCCGATGTGATCATCACCAACCCGACGCACTACGCCGTGGCGCTCAAGTACGATCCGGAGAAGGGCGGCGCAGCGCCGTTGCTGCTGGCCAAGGGCACGGATTTCCTGGCGCTGAAGATCCGTGAGATCGGCCAGGAGCACAAGGTGCAGATCCTCGAGTCGCCGGCACTGGCGCGGGCGATCTACTACTCCACCGAGCTCGAGCACGAGATCCCGGCCGGGCTGTACCTGGCGGTAGCGCAGGTGCTGGCGTACGTGTTCCAGATCCGTCAGTACCGTTCGGGCAAGGGTAAGCCGCCGGAGCCGCTGAAGAAGGATCTGCCGATTCCGCCGGACTTGCAGCGCGACAGTTGATCTTTGAGGAGGGTGGCCGGCCCTTTCGCGGGTAAACCCGCTCCCACAAGTCTTCCCGGTCTCCACCCTGGCAAAGTTGGAAAGCTTCTTGCAAAGCCACGCCCAGGCGCTGCTCAGGCGTCAAAGTTTTGCTTGAAGAGGATACCCGGTGGATCGCGCTCAGTTAATCAGCAACGCCCGCAACAACCTGGCCGGTCTCGGTCGGGGGAACCTGGGTGTGCCGCTGTTGCTGCTGGTGATGCTGGCAATGATGATGTTGCCCATCCCGCCGTTCCTGCTCGACGTGTTCTTCACCTTCAACATCGCCCTGTCGATCGTGGTCCTGCTGGTCTGCGTGTATGCCCTGCGGCCCCTGGATTTCGCCGCTTTCCCGACCATCCTGCTGGTGGCGACGCTGCTGCGCCTGGCGCTGAACGTCGCCTCGACGCGGGTGGTCATGCTCCACGGCCAGGAAGGCCATGGCGCGGCGGGCAAGGTGATCCAGGCCTTCGGTGAGGTGGTGATCGGCGGCAACTACGTGGTCGGTGCGGTGGTGTTCGCCATCCTCATGATCATCAACTTCGTCGTGGTGACCAAGGGTGCCGGGCGTATTTCCGAGGTGAGCGCGCGCTTCACCCTCGATGCCATGCCCGGCAAGCAGATGGCCATCGACGCCGACCTCAACGCCGGCCTGATCGACCAGGCCCAGGCCAAGGCGCGGCGTGCCGAAGTGGCCCAGGAGGCCGAGTTCTACGGTTCGATGGACGGCGCCAGCAAGTTCGTGCGCGGTGACGCCATCGCCGGCCTGCTGATCCTGTTCATCAACCTCATCGGCGGCATGCTCATCGGCATGCTGCAGCACGGCATGACCTTCAGCGACGCAGGCAAGGTGTACGCCTTGTTGACCATCGGTGACGGTTTGGTGGCGCAATTGCCCTCGCTGTTGCTATCGACCGCGGCCGCGATCATGGTCACCCGCGCCTCGGGCTCCGAGGACATGGGCAAGCTGATCAACCGGCAGATGTTCGATTCGCCCAAGGCACTGGCCGTTTCCGGCGCCTTGATGGTGGTGATGGGCCTGGTGCCCGGCATGCCCCACATCGCCTTCCTCAGTCTCGGCCTGATGGCCGGTGGCGGCGCCTATCTGGTGTGGAAGAAGCAGCAGAAGGCCAAGCTCGTGGCCGTGCAGGAGGCACAGCGTCAGCAGGACCTGCTGCCATCGCCGCAGCGGGCCATGGAAACCAAGGAGCTGGGCTGGGACGATGTCACGCCGATCGACATGATCGGCCTGGAGGTCGGCTACCGCCTGATCCCGCTGGTCGACCGCAACCAGGGCGGCCAGCTGCTGGCGCGGATCAAGGGCGTGCGCAAGAAGCTCTCGCAGGACCTGGGCTTCCTCATGCCCACCGTGCATATCCGCGACAACCTCGACCTGCAGCCCAGTGCCTATCGCCTGACGCTGATGGGCGTGATCCTGGCAGAGGCCGAGATCTACCCGGACCGCGAGCTGGCGATCAACCCGGGCCAGGTGTTCGGCACCCTCAACGGCATCGCCGCGCGCGACCCGGCCTTCGGCCTGGAAGCGGTGTGGATCGATGTCGCCCAGCGCGCCCAGGCGCAGTCGCTGGGCTATACGGTGGTCGATGCCAGCACCGTGGTCGCCACCCACCTCAACCAGATCCTGCAGAAGCACTGCCACGAACTGATCGGTCACGAGGAAGTGCAGCAGTTGCTGCAGGTGTTGTCCAAGGCCTCGCCCAAACTTGCCGAGGAACTGGTGCCGGGTGTCATTTCCTTGTCAGGGCTGCTCAAGGTCCTGCAGGCCTTGCTCGCCGAGCAGGTGCCGGTGCGTGATATCCGCAGCATTGCCGAGGCCATCGCCAACAATGCCGCCAAGAGTCAAGATACCGCCGCGTTGGTGGCGTCGGTGCGGGTCGGTTTGTCCCGTGCCATCGTGCAAAGCATTGTCGGCGTTGAGTCCGAGCTGCCTGTGATCACCCTCGAGCCAAGGTTGGAACAGATCTTGCTCAATAGTCTGCAAAGGGCCGGGCAAGGTCAGGAAGACGGTGTTCTTCTGGAGCCGAGCATGGCCGAGAAGCTGCAGCGTTCGCTGATCGAGGCGGCGCAGCGCCAGGAGATGCAGGGCCAGCCGGCCATTCTCCTGGTCGCCGGCCCGATCCGTGCCATGCTGTCGAGATTCGGTCGTCTGGCCGTGCCCAACCTGCACGTGCTGGCGTACCAGGAAATACCGGACAACAAGCAAGTCACCATCGTTGCCACCGTGGGCCCTAATGGCTGAGGTAGTGGGTTATGCAAGTTAAGCGTTTTTTCGCCGCCGATATGCGTCAGGCCATGAAGCTGGTCCGTGATGAGCTTGGCGCCGATGCCGCGATCATCGGCAACCGGCGCATCGCCGGGGGTGTCGAGCTGACGGCCGCGCTGGACTACAAGCTGTCCGCCCTGGCCCCGCGCGTGCCCAACGTCGAGCTCGAGGACGAGCTGCGCAAGACCCACTCGCGCATCGCCACTGCCCAGGCCGAACTGGACGGGCGCGGTGAGGTCGATGTCGGCAACCGGCAACTGTTTGCCGGCCTGTCGCTGACCGCCTCCGAGCCGTTGGTCGAGCCGCACGTGGATGTGCCGGCGCCCGCGCCGGCCCCTGCCGCGCCATCGGTGGACAAGCGCGTGTTCGATGCCATGCGCTCGGAGCTCTCCGGCCTGCGCGAGCTGCTCGAAGTGCAGCTGGGGTCGCTTGCCTGGGGCCAGTTGCAGGGCAACAAGCCGCAGCAGGCCAACCTCTGGCGCCGCCTGCAGCGCCTGGGCCTGTCCGGCCCGATCGCCCGCGAACTGCTCGACCTGGCTGGTGAGATCGAAGACCCGCGCCAGGCCTGGCGCATGGTCCTGGCCCACCTGGCGCGCCTGATCGAGGTGCCCGAGGTCGAGCCGATCGAGGAGGGCGGTGTCATCGCCATGGTCGGCCCGGCCGGCATGGGCAAGACCACCACCCTGGCCAAGCTCGCCGCGCGCTACGTGCTCAAGTACGGCTCGCAGCACCTGGCGCTGGTGAGCATGGACAGCTACCGCATCGGTGCCCAGGAGCAGCTCAAGACCCTGGGGCGCATCCTCAACGTACCGGTGACCTACGTCGACCCCGGCCAGTCGCTGGCCCAGGCCCTGGAGCCGCTGCTGCGCAAGCGCGTGGTGCTGATCGATACCGCCGGCCTGCAGGCCAGCGATCCGGCACTGCGCATGCAGCTGGAGTCGCTCGCCAGCCGCGGCATCGCCGCCAAGAACTACCTGGTACTGGCCACCACCAGCCAGAAGCAGGTGCTGACCGCCGCCTACCACAGCTACAAGCGCTGCGGCCTGGCCGGTTGCATCCTGACCAAGCTCGATGAAACGGGCAGCCTCGGCGAAGTGCTGAGCCTGGCCATCAGTCACGAACTGCCCGTGGCCTATCTCACCGATGGTCCGCGCATTCCTGACGACCTGCAGTTGCCGCGCAAGCACCAGTTGGTGAGCCGCGCGGTCAGCGTGCAGTTGCAGGAGGAGCCCAGCGAAGAGGCCATGGCCGACATGTTCGCTGATCTCTACCACAATCCCGATAAGCGCGCGGGTTGAAGATGAACGGCGCAGGGGGTCGGCAGCGATCCGTCAAGTGGGCACGTCCCACGCGAGACAAGGTAAAGAACAGACATGGGTAGCATGCATCCCGTACAGGTGATCGCCGTCACCGGTGGCAAAGGTGGCGTCGGCAAGACCAACGTTTCAGTGAATCTGTCCCTGGCGCTGGCCGAACTCGGCCGCCGGGTCATGCTGCTGGACGCCGACCTGGGTCTGGCCAACGTCGACGTCCTGCTGGGCCTGACCCCCAAGCGCACCCTGGCCGACGTCATCGAAGGCCGTTGCGAGCTGCGCGATGTGCTGCTGCAGGGCCCTGGCGGTGTGCGCATCGTGCCGGCCGCCTCGGGCACGCAGAGCATGGTGCACCTGGCGCCGGCCCAGCACGCCGGGCTGATCCAGGCCTTCAGCGAGATCGGCGACAACCTCGATGTGCTGGTGATCGACACCGCTGCGGGCATCGGTGACTCGGTGGTCAGTTTCGTTCGCGCCGCGCAGGAAGTGCTGCTGGTGGTGTGCGACGAACCCACCTCGATCACCGATGCCTACGCCCTGATCAAGCTGCTCAACCGCGACTACGGCATGAACCGTTTCCGCGTCCTGGCCAACATGGCGCAAAGCCCGCAGGAAGGGCGCAACCTGTTCGCCAAGCTGACCAAGGTCACCGACCGCTTCCTCGACGTCGCGCTGCAGTATGTCGGCGCCGTGCCGTATGACGAATGCGTGCGCAAGGCGGTGCAGAAGCAGCGCGCTGTCTACGAAGCGTTCCCGCGCTCCAAGTGCGCCCTGGCCTTCAAGGCCATCGCGCAGAAGGTCGACAGCTGGCCGCTGCCGGCCAACCCGCGCGGGCACCTGGAGTTCTTCGTCGAGCGCCTGGTTCATCCCACCAGTGCGGGGCCGGTGCTATGAATGCGAGCGGGTTCAAGATGTACAGCAAGGCGTCCAAGGACGCCCAGTACGAGCTGGTCGAGCGCTATGCACCGCTGGTCAAGCGCATCGCCTACCACTTGCTGGCGCGCCTGCCGGCCAACGTGCAGGTCGAGGACCTGATCCAGGCGGGCATGATCGGCCTGCTGGAAGTGGCCAACAAGTACGATGCCAGCAAAGGCGCCAGTTTCGAAACCTACGCCGGCATCCGCATCCGTGGCGCCATGCTCGACGAGGTGCGCAAGGGCGATTGGGCACCCCGTTCGGTGCACCGCAACACGCGCATGGTCAGTGACGCAATTCGCGCCGTCGAAGCAAGAACCGGTCGTGACGCTAAAGATCACGAGGTTGCTGCCGAACTCCAATTGGGTCTCGATGATTATTACGGGATCCTGAACGATACCTTGGGCAGCCGCCTGTTCAGTTTCGACGACCTGCTGCAGGACGGCGAGCACGAAGGGTTGCACGAGGACGGTGCCAGTGGCCAGGTCGAGCCGTCGCGTGATCTGGAAGACGAACGCTTCCAGGCTGCGCTGACCGATGCGATCGCCAACCTGCCGGAGCGCGAGCGCCTGGTCCTGGCGCTGTACTACGACGAAGAGTTGAACCTCAAGGAAATCGGGGAAGTGCTGGGGGTCAGCGAATCGCGTGTCAGCCAGTTGCACAGCCAGTGCGCGGCGCGTCTGCGCAGCCGCCTGGGCGAATGGCGGGCACGTTGAACCCGGGTTCGATGCAGTCGTTGTAAGTGATGCCGAATTGATTGAGCGCGCGCTTGTGAGACGAGCGCGTTTAAGACTGCTTGGAGGTCTAATTGAACAAAGATATGAAAATCCTCATCGTTGACGACTTCTCGACGATGCGGCGGATCATCAAGAACCTGTTGCGTGATCTGGGCTTCACCAACACCGACGAAGCCGACGACGGCACCACCGCGCTGCCGATGCTCGAAAGCGGCCACTACGACTTCCTGGTGACCGACTGGAACATGCCGGGCATGTCCGGCATCGACCTGCTGCGCAAGGTACGTGCCCATGATCGCCTCAAAGGCATGCCGGTGCTGATGGTGACTGCCGAGGCCAAGCGCGACCAGATCATCGAAGCGGCCCAGGCCGGCGTCAACGGCTACGTGGTCAAGCCATTCACCGCGCAGGTGCTCAAAGAAAAGATCGAGAAGATCTTCGAACGCGTCAACGGCTGAAGCATGTCTGGGGGCGCTATGGAATCAAGAAACGATTCTCTGGGGGAGTTCGAGTCGACCCTGAAGAAGCACGCCGAACAGCTGGTGCAGAGCCTTGAGCGCGGCCAGTTCGGCGAGGCGGTGCAGCTGATCCACCAGCTCAACCAGACCCGTGACCGCGGCCTGTACCAGGAAGTCGGCAAGCTGACCCGCGAGTTGCACAGCGCCATCGTCAGCTTCCAGATCGACCCGCGCATGCCGCAGGCCGAGGAAGTGTCGCAGATCACCGACGCCACCGAACGGCTGTCCTACGTGGTGCGGCTGACCGAGAACGCGGCCAACCGCACCATGGACCTGGTGGAGCAGAGCACGCCGGTGCTCAACGACCTGGCGACAGAGGCGCAGGGCCTGTCTGCCGACTGGCAGCGCTTCATGCGCCGCGAAGTGGCGGCGCCGGAGTTCCGCGAGCTGGTCAAGCGCGTCGACAGTTTCCTGACGCAAAGTGCCGAGGGCAACCGCAAGGTCGCCGGCCACCTCAACGATATTCTCCTGGCTCAGGACTATCAGGACCTGACCGGGCAGGTGATCAAGCGGGTGACCGCGCTGGTCACCGAAGTCGAAAGCAATCTGCTCAAGCTCGTGCTGATGGCCAGTCAAGTCGACCGCTTTGCCGGCATCGAACATGACCACGATCAATTGCGCGCTGAAAAAGATGAAGAAAAACATCCAACTCGGGGTGAAGGTCCGCAGATTCATGCCGATAAGCGTGAAGACGTCGTGTCCGGTCAGGACGATGTCGACGATCTGCTGTCCAGCCTGGGTTTTTAGGGAGCACGTTTAATGAGCTTCGGCGCCGATGAAGAAATCCTTCAGGATTTCCTGGTAGAAGCCGGCGAAATCCTCGAGCAACTGTCCGAGCAACTGGTCGAGCTGGAAAGCCGGCCCGATGATGCGGACTTGCTCAATGCGATCTTTCGCGGTTTTCACACTGTAAAAGGGGGCGCCGGCTTCCTTCAGCTCAATGAGCTGGTGGAGTGCTGCCACATTGCCGAGAACGTCTTCGACATCCTGCGCAAGGGAGAGCGCCGGGTCGATGCCGAACTGATGGATGTGGTGCTCGAAGCGCTGGACACGGTGAACAGCATGTTCGGCCAGGTCCGCGAGCGCAGCGACATCACCCCGGCCACGCCTGAACTGCTGGCCGCGCTGTCGCGCCTGGCCGAGCCTGCCAGCGCCGACGCCATGGCACCGGTTGCCGCAGCGCCCGTCGCCGTCGAAGCGCCCGCTGCCGAGCCGGACATCACCGACACCGAGTTCGAACAACTGCTCGACTCCCTCGACGCGGTCAAGGCCCAGGCCGAGGCGGCCGAGCAGTCGCAGGGCCAGGCCGTTTCCGGCGCTGCCGACGAGATCACCGACGCCGAGTTCGAATCGCTGCTCGACCAGTTGCACGGCAAGGGCCAGTTCTCGCCGGAAGTTGCTGCGAGCGAGCCTGAGGCTGCCGTTACAGCGCCTGCCAGTGACGAGATCACCGACGCCGAGTTCGAAGCATTGCTCGACCAGTTGCACGGCAAGGGCACCTTCGCCGCCGATGCACTGCCAGGCACCGAAGTGGCGGCGAGTGCGCCGATGGCCGAACCTGCCGGCGACCACATCACCGACAACGAATTCGAAGCGCTGCTCGATCAACTGCACGGCAAGGGCAAGTTCAGTGGCGATGCCGTCGCTGCTGAGGCGCCTGCCGTTGCCGTGGCTGCCGCTCCTGCTGCCAAGGTTGAAAGCAAACCGGTCGCCAAGCCGGCGACTGCTCCCGCTGCGGCCGCCAAGCCGGCCGCAGCTCCGGCCCCGGCGCGCGCTGCAGCTCCGGCTGCCGACAAGCACGGCGCCAGCGAGGCGGAAACCACGGTGCGGGTCGACACCGCGCGCCTGGATGAAATCATGAACATGGTCGGCGAGCTGGTGCTGGTGCGTAACCGCCTGGTGCGCCTGGGCCTGAACAGCGGCGACGAGGCCATGTCCAAGGCCGTGTCCAACCTCGACGTGGTCACCGCCGACCTGCAGACCGCGGTGATGAAGACCCGCATGCAGCCGATCAAGAAAGTCTTCGGCCGCTTCCCGCGCCTGGTTCGCGACCTGGCCCGCCAGCTCAAGAAAGAGATCAACCTGGAGCTGGTCGGCGAAGAGACCGACCTGGACAAGAACCTGGTCGAGGCCCTGGCCGATCCGTTGGTGCACCTGGTGCGCAACGCGGTCGACCATGGCGTCGAGACCCCCGAGGAGCGCGAGGCTTCCGGCAAGTCGCGCACCGGCCGCGTGGTGTTGTCGGCCGAGCAGGAGGGTGACCACATCCTGTTGTCGATCTCCGACGACGGCAAGGGCATGGATCCCAACATCCTGCGCGCCAAGGCCGTCGAGAAGGGGCTGATGGACAAGGATGCCGCCGACCGCCTGAGCGAGTCGGACTGCTACAACCTGATCTTCGCCCCGGGCTTCTCGACCAAGACCGAGATTTCCGACGTGTCCGGCCGTGGCGTGGGCATGGACGTGGTGAAGACCAAGATTTCCCAGCTCAACGGCTCGATCAACATCTTCTCGGCCAAGGGCCAGGGCTCGAAGATCGTCATCAAGGTGCCACTGACGCTGGCAATCATGCCGACGCTGATGGTGATGCTGGGCAACCAGGCGTTCGCCTTCCCGCTGGTCAACGTCAACGAGATCTTCCACCTGGACCTGTCGCGCACTAACGTCGTCGACGGCCAGGAAGTGGTGATCGTGCGCGACAAGGCACTGCCGCTGTTCTACCTCAAGCGCTGGCTGGTCCAGGACCAGCAGCACGAGGAGCAGCTCGAAGGGCACGTGGTGATCCTGTCGGTCGGCACCCAGCGCATCGGCTTCGTGGTCGACCAGCTGGTGGGCCAGGAAGAGGTGGTGATCAAGCCGCTGGGCAAGATGCTCCAGGGCACCCCGGGCATGTCCGGCGCGACCATCACCGGCGACGGTCGTATCGCGTTGATCCTCGACGTACCGAGCATGCTCAAGCGTTACGCCGCCCGGCGTATTTGATTTCGGCGGCGCGACCTGGCGGTTGCGCCGCCTAATGGAGTGTTTATGGCAGTCAAGGTCCTGGTGGTGGATGATTCCGGTTTCTTCCGCCGCCGCGTCTCGGAAATCCTCTCGGCGGACCCGACCATCCAGGTGGTCGGCACCGCGACCAACGGCAAGGAAGCGATCGACCAGGCGCTGGCGCTCAAGCCCGATGTGATCACCATGGACTACGAGATGCCGATGATGGACGGCATCACCGCCGTGCGCCACATCATGCAGCGCTGCCCGACACCGGTCCTGATGTTCTCCTCGCTCACCCACGAAGGCGCGCGCGTAACCCTCGATGCGCTGGACGCAGGGGCGGTCGATTACCTGCCGAAGAACTTCGAGGATATTTCGCGCAACCCCGAGAAGGTCAAGCAGATGCTGTGCGAGAAGGTCCATACCATCTCGCGCAGCAATCGCCGTTTCAGCAGCTTCGCCAGCCACGCACCAAGCCCGGTCGCCAGCGCCGCGCCCAGCACCAGCCATGCTCCGGCCAGCACCTTGGGCAGCACTGTTCCGGCTCGCGCTGCGGCGCCGGTGCGTGCCGCAGCCAGCCATTCGCCAGCCCCCAAGCGCAAGCCTTACAAGCTGGTCGCCATCGGCACCTCCACCGGTGGCCCGGTGGCGCTGCAGCGGGTCCTGACGCAACTGCCCGCCAGCTTCCCGGCGCCCATCGTGCTGATCCAGCACATGCCGGCTGCGTTCACCAAGGCCTTCGCCGAGCGCCTCGACAAGCTGTGCAAGATCAGCGTCAAGGAGGCCGAGGACGGCGATGTGCTGCGTCCGGGCCTGGCGCTGCTGGCCCCTGGTGGCAAGCAGATGATGGTCGATGGTCGCGGCACGGTGAAGATCCTGCCGGGTGACGAGCGCCTGAACTACAAGCCGTGCGTCGATATCACCTTTGGCTCGGCGGCCAAGACCTATGGCGACAAGGTGCTGTCGGTGGTGCTGACCGGCATGGGCGCCGATGGCCGCGAAGGTGCCCGCCTGCTCAAGCAGGGCGGAAGCACCGTGTGGGCCCAGGATGAGGCGAGCTGCGTGATCTACGGCATGCCCATGGCCATCGTCAAGGCCAACCTGGCCGATGCGGTGTACAGCCTGGACGAGATCGGCAAGCACCTGGTAGAGGCCTGTGTCTGATGGATGTCCTTAGCCTTATCGGCCTGATCCTGGCGTTCGTCGCCATCGTCGGCGGCAACTTCCTCGAAGGCGGCCACGTCGGTGCGCTGCTCAACGGCCCGGCCGGGCTTATCGTGCTGGGCGGCACCCTGGCCGCGGCGCTGCTGCAGTCGCCGCTGTCGGCGTTCAAGCGCGCGCTGCAGATCCTGCGCTGGATCATCTTCCCGCCACGGGTAGACCTGGCGGGCGGTATCGATCGCGTCGTCAACTGGAGCCTGACCGCACGCAAGGAAGGGCTGCTGGGCCTGGAAGGGGTGGCCGATGCCGAGCCAGACCCATACGCGCGCAAAGGCTTGCAGTTGCTGGTCGATGGTGCCGAGCCGGAGTCGATCCGCAGCATCCTCGAGGTCGACTTCCTCACCCAGGAGAGTCGCGACATCCAGGCCGCCAAGGTGTTCGAAAGCATGGGCGGCTATGCACCGACCATCGGCATCATCGGTGCGGTGATGGGCCTGATCCACGTGATGGGCAACCTGGCCGATCCGTCGCAACTGGGCAACGGCATTGCCGTGGCCTTCGTCGCCACCATCTATGGCGTGGCCAGTGCCAACCTGATCCTGCTGCCGGTGGCCAACAAGCTCAAGGCCATCGTCATGCGCCAGTCGCGTTATCGCGAGATGCTGCTCGAGGGCCTGCTGTCGATCGCCGAAGGCGAGAACCCGCGCTCGATCGAGCTGAAGCTGCAAGGCTTCATGGAGTAAGCCATGCGTCGTCGTCGCCATACCGAGGAACATGAGAACCACGAGCGCTGGCTGGTCTCGTATGCGGACTTCATCACATTGCTGTTCGCCTTCTTCGTGGTGATGTACTCGATCTCCTCGATCAACGAAGGCAAGTACAAGGTGATTTCCCAGGCGCTGATCGGCGTGTTCAACGACCCCGAGCGCAGCCTCAAGCCGATCCCGATCGGTGATGAACGCCCGCTGACGGTCAAGCCTGCCGAGCCGCTGATCAAGGACAGCGACCAGGTCGATGCCGGCCTGGGGCAGACCAGCGTCGATCCGCTCAAGACCATCACCGACCAAGTGGCCGATGCCTTCGGCGACCTGATCAAGTCGAACCAGATGACCGTGCGCGGCAACGAGCTGTGGGTGGAGATCGAGCTCAACTCCGCCTTGCTGTTCGGCAGTGGTGATGCGATGCCCAGCGACATCGCCTTCGAGATCATCGAGAAGGTCGCCAAAATCCTCAAGCCGTTCGCCAACCCGGTGCATGTCGAGGGCTTCACCGACAACCTGCCGATCCGCACCGCCCAGTACCCGACCAACTGGGAGCTGTCGTCGGCGCGGGCCGCGAGCATCGTGCGCCTGCTGGCCATGGAAGGGGTGAACCCGGCACGCATGGCTTCGGTGGGCTACGGTGAGTACCAGCCGGTGGCCGGCAACGACACCGCCGAAGGACGGGCGCGCAACAGGCGGGTGGTGCTGGTGATTTCCCGCAACCTCGAAGTGCGCCGCAGCCTGACCGGCTCGGGCAGTGCCAATGCCACTCCGGACGCGGCGCTGCGCCGTGCTGGCACACAAAGTGCACCAGCTAAGCCAGCCACGACGGTCGGGAGCAATCCCGTCAAATCTCCGTCACCGAATCTATAGAACCGTTCCCGGCAGGACATTCAGCCCAGGCTGGGAGGAAGCAACGCACGATGAGAGTCTGGGCAGTAGCCAATCAAAAAGGTGGCGTCGGCAAGACCACCACTACCATCGCCCTGGCAGGCTTGCTGGCCGAGGCGGGCAAGCGCGTGGTCGTCGTCGACCTCGACCCGCACGGCTCGATGACCAGCTATTTCGGGCATAATCCCGATGCCCTGGAGCACAGTTGCTACGACCTGTTCCTGCACAAGGGCGCGGTGCCGGAAGGGTTGCCGGGGCAGTTGCTGCTGCCGACCAGCCATGAGCGCATCTCGTTGCTGCCCTCGAGCACGGCGCTGGCGGTGCTCGAGCGCCAGTCGCCGGGGCAGAATGGCCTGGGCCTGGTGATCGCCAAGAGTCTGGCGCAGCTGTGGCAGGATTTCGACTTCGCCCTGATCGACAGCCCGCCGTTGCTGGGGGTGCTGATGGTCAACGCCCTGGCTGCCAGCCAGCAACTGGTGATTCCGGTGCAGACCGAGTTCCTTGCAGTCAAGGGGCTGGAGCGCATGGTCGGCACCCTGGCCATGATCAACCGCTCGCGCAAGCAGGCGTTGCCCTACCAGATCGTCCCGACTCTCTTCGACCGCCGCACCCAGGCCTCGCTGGGCACGCTCAAAGTGCTGCGCGACACCTATGGCGAGCAGGTGTGGCAAGGCTACATCCCGGTCGACACGCGCCTGCGCGATGCCAGTCGCAACGGTGTCACGCCCTCGCAGTTCGACGGCAAGAGCCGCGGTGTGATCGCCTATCGGGCGCTGCTCAAGCACCTGCTGACCTACCGCAACGCATTGCAGGTGGCCTGATGAACCACGCCCCGCAGATCACCAGCAAGCCGCAACTGGCCCTGCAGTCGTACCTCGACGGCCTGCTGCAGGAAGCCACCGAACCGACTGAACTGCCGCAGGCACCGCTGCCGACAGCACCCGTCCAGCATGCCGAACCCAGCGACGAATTCGCTGCAGCGGTACGTGAGGAACAAGCCCGCGATGCCGTTCGCCCGCCCGAGCCGGTGGCGGCGCTCAAGCCCTTCGCCGAACCTGTGCCCAAGGTATTGCCTACGCTGCTGCCGCCGGTGGAGCCGGTAGTCAGCGTGGTCGAAGACCAGGTACTGCCCGAGGCAGCGATTCCGGTCCTGGGCGAGGCGCAGGTCATCGAGCCGGTCGCACCACTGGTCGAGGTCCACCTGCCGGCGCCTGCCGCGCCCGTCCCGCCGGCTACGGTCGACGGTCGTCCAGCCTGGGCCGCGGAGCCGTTCGAGTGCCTGCTGTTCGACGTCGCCGGGCTGACCCTGGCGGTGCCGCTGGTGTGCCTGGGCTCGATCTACAGCCTGGCGGGCCAGGAGCTGACGCCGTTGTTCGGCCAGCCGGACTGGTTCCTCGGCATTCTCAGCTGCCAGGCGGGCAACCTGAAGGTGCTGGACACTGCGCGCTGGGTCATGCCCGACCGCTACCGCGAAGATTTCCGTCAGGGCCTGCAATACGTGATTTCGGTGCAGGGCTACGAATGGGGCCTGGCGGTGCATCAGGTCAGCCGCTCGCTGCGCCTGGACCCGGCCGAGATCAAGTGGCGCAGCCAGCGTGGCCAGCGGCCATGGCTGGCCGGTACGGTGATCGAGCACATGTGCGCTTTGCTCGACGTCGCCGAGCTGGCCGAGTTGATCGCCAGTGGTGCGGTCAAGCAGATGAACATTCAACACAACTGACATAGGCGCCGCATCTGCCGCGGCCATAACGAGCATACCGTCAAGGGCGGTTAAAGAGGGCTAGGGGAATGAAGAAGTCGTCTGCACAAGGTTCCGAAGATCCGATCCTGCAGTGGGTCACCTTCCGTCTGGACAACGAGTCCTACGGCATCAACGTCATGCAGGTGCAGGAAGTCCTGCGCTACACCGAGATCGCCCCGGTGCCGGGTGCGCCGAGCTATGTGCTGGGCATCATCAACCTGCGCGGCAACGTGGTCACCGTGATCGACACCCGCCAGCGCTTCGGCCTGATGCCCTCGGACGTCACCGACAATACCCGCATCGTGATCATCGAGGCGGACAAGCAGGTGGTGGGCATCCTGGTCGACAGCGTGGCCGAGGTGGTCTACCTGCGTCAGTCGGAGATCGAGACCGCACCGAATGTCGGCAACGAAGAATCGGCCAAATTCATCCAGGGCGTGTGCAACAAGAATGGCGAGCTGCTGATCCTGGTCGAGCTGGACAAGATGATGACCGAGGAAGAGTGGTCGGAGCTGGAGAACATCTGAGGTGATCTTCGAGGCTGCAGTAATCCTCCTTGCATTGTTGTGGGCGCTGAGCCTGTGGTTCTTCCTCAACTACAGCAAGCGCCAGCGCGAGCTGGCCAGCCAGCAGGCCCAGGGCGATGCGCTGCGTGACCAGCGCATCAAGGACCTGGCCAAACGTCTGGATGACTACCAGAACGTCACCGTGCGCATGGGCGAGGCGATCCATGAACTGCGTGCGACGGTTGCACCACTGCCGGAAAAACTGCTGCAACTGGAGCAGCGCGACCCCAACAGTGTCACCTTCACCCAGGCCGCCAAGCTGGTGGGCATGGGCGCCAGTGTCGAGGAGCTGACCCAGACCTGCGGGCTCACCCAGGCCGAAGCGGAGCTGATGAGCAAGCTGCACCGCAACGGGTGATCGGCTTGATCACCCGCAGGGCGCGGTTCAGTGGTGCATCCAGCTGTGTGCCCGTCCGATCATCGCCACATGGTCCAGCGGCACATGCCGTTCGAGGACCGTCAGCAGCTTGTGCACGTCCACCAGCTCCACCGCATCGCGCACCGGTGAGGCCAGCAGGTTGCAGGCCTCGCGCAACTGGCGCAGCCAGGGCAGGCGCTGATCGATCACATCATTGAGCACGCCCGGACCGGTCAGACGGTTCAGGCGTCGCGCATAATCGTTGAACGCAGCAGGCGACCGTATGGGGTCGGGGCGCTGTCGGTAGAAGTCCGGCTCCAGTTGCAGGCGCCGGACGATCTCGTCGGAGATGGCATCCAGGGTCGGATTGCCCGGGTGACTGCCGATCATGCTGCTGTTGTACTTGATGTACATGCCCAACTGGTCGTTGCTCACCGGCGGTGAAAGCACCAGGCCGTCGCTGCTGGTCTGCAGCTTCAGACGCTCCAGTGGCAACTGCCCGGAAGCTTCGACAGGCAGCAGCAGGTCGTCGGCGTCCAGGTAGATTCCACCGTAATGGCTGAGCAGGCGGTAGCGCAGGATGTCGCTGGCGGAGCTGAAGTTGGTGGCCATGCCGCCACTGCCCTCGATCGCTGCCCGATAGCCCGGGAAATAGCTGGAGCGTTCGAAGGCCAGGTACCAGGGCTGCTCCTCCAGGGTCAGGATCTGCAGGTTCGGCGCATGCCGGGCCAGCAGGCGCACATTCTGCTCGAAGACCTGCGGGACCTGGCGCGAGAGCAGTAACTGGTACTCGAACGTGCTCTGGTGCAGGACCCTGGCGTTGTGCGTCAAGGCGTCCAGGAAACTGTCTCCGATCAGACGGTCGCCGATCCAGACGCTGCTGATCCGACGGGGGATCGGCAGCTCCTGCAATCTGTCGAAGACGCTGTAGTCCATGGGCAGGTCGAGATCGATACCCAGTGACCGCAGCGAGGCCATGCGCGTGGCGTCGTCGGTGGCATGGGCATCGCCCAGCAGGCGCAAGGCCAGCGGATTGTCCGGGTCGACGATCCAGCGCGACGGGTTCGCTTGTTCGCTCTCGCTTTCACGAATGAAACTGTCGGTGCGCGCCTCGTATTCGACCCAGTCGCAGGGCGGTCCCTGCTCGACATTGAGCCAGGCAGCGAAGCGCGGCCGCAGGCTCTCGTCGATGCGCACCACCAGGGCCGACACCGAGGTCGAGGCCTGGACCGGTTGCTCGCGAAACGCCATCTCGGCGGGCAGCAGCGGCAGTTCTTCGGGCAGGGGCGCGGCGCCTATTCGTGTCCGCGCCCGTTCGGCCAGGCGTGCCGACGAGAAGAACCCCGGCCTGCAGTAGCGAAACAGGGCCTCGGGACGGGCCAGCACGCTGCCCGTTGCGGCAACGGCGTTGAACAGGCCGATGGTCTGTTCGGACACCCCGGCAACCTTTTGCTCGAGCGTCTTGCCATGCAGGGCCTGGTCCAGGCCCAGGCTGAACTGCGCGAGCCCTGTCGCCGCCAACACCAGGCCAAGCTCCGGTACTGCAATGGCAACGGGTGCCAGCAGCGTCAGGGCGATGTGCAGGTAGCTGATCCAACGGGTCTTGTCGATGTCGTGGTTGCTGGTGATCTGCGCATCGGCGTCGGCGTAGCTGCGGCGTTGCTGCAGGCGTGTGAGTTGGCCGAAGAGTTCGCCGGTGATGGGTGGGCTGTACGTGTGGTTGCGGTAACCGATCATCTCCTGGGGATTCCAGATACCGCTGGTGGCAAAGCCTTGGTGGAACGGCGAAAGACGGTGGGGCCTGGGGTACAGGCCCAGTCCCTGGAGCGCGGTGCGAAGGCCGCTGAAGTCCAGGCCGTCCGGGCGATCGGCGACGGCGAAGTGGTGCAGCAACGCTTCGCGCTTGTCGGGGATCTGGCACTGGCCGGCGACCCAGTGCTTCATGGCGGCTTCGTCGATGAACTCGTGCAGGGGAAAGGTATTGCCTGGGATGTAGAGCAGGGTGAGGGGGCTGTGGTTATCCTTGACGAGGAAGATCGTGCTCGAGGTGTAGCCGTAGATATCCAGCATGTGCACGGTGTGCGCGCCCGCGTGTTGCGGCAGCAGGCCGGCTACCTGCCAGGCCATCAGCCTGGCGGCTTCGGACAGTCTGCCCTGGCTGACCTGGCGGTTGCAGGCGGCAATGAAGTTGATGCGCATCGCCCGCTCGTAGAGGGCGCGGCGCTGCTGCCAGTAGGTGTCGAGGCGGGTCTTGAAGTGCTGCAGCAGGTGCTGGTTCCAGATGAACCCCTGGAAGTCCTCGGCGCGAACCGGCAGCCGGTTGTGAGGGCCGAAGGAGGATGGCGTGGTGCGGCGGTAGAGGCCGTTGAATATCAGGTAGCCCCTGTTGTTGGCGAGTGCGCCAGGCTTCTTGAGCTGGTCGACCAGGTGTACCTTCGCTTCGGGGGCCAGGCCGGCCCAGTCGCCTAAATGAAAACCCTGGAAACTACCGGCCACTTCGCCCTGCCAATTGCCGAGAAGGGCTTCGACAAGGTTCGACTGCTGGCTGATCAGGGCATCGATGCGCAGCGTTCTGGAGTCGTCGACATAGGCGTACTGGTAGTGGAGGGTGACGATGTCGATGTCCCAGGGCGAGGTCTCGACGCCGTGTTGTTTCAGCCAGGGCTGCAACAGCTTTTCGGCGAGGGTGTCGGGCCGGGGGAAATCGATCAGTGCTTCACGCACCAGGTGCAGGTTTTCCTGGGGAATGGCGTTCATGGGCGACTGCTGCCTCTTTGTCAGGGGAGGCTGCAGCATCCTTTGTACCCTTGGCCAAAGGTGTTAGATAAGGCTGGGTCCGGTCATCGGCTCGATGGCAGGCGCAAGGTCTCGGGCGAGATGTCGCGGGGTGGCGACTGCTCGTCGTTGAAACCTGCGGGCACGCGGCCACGCAGTTGCCAGGCGAAGGCGATGATCTCGGCGATGGTCAGGTACAGCGCTTCGGGAATCTGCTCGCCCAGTTCCAGGCGGGCGAGCAGGCGCACCAGCTCGGCATTTTCGTAGATCGGCACTTCATGTTCGCGGGCCAGGGCGAGGATGGCGTCGGCCAGCTCATCCTCACCCTTGGCGCTCAGGGTCGGCGCCTGATCACCGTCGTAGCTCAGGGCGATGGCCTGGCGGGGGGCTTTGCTGCTCATGCGGTTTCATCCACCCAGCGTTGCTCAAGTCGTGTGTGTGGGCCTTGCGGCGGGATGCCGGGGTGGCATTCCAGGTCACCCACGTCCAGGCCACGCGCCAGCAGGCGTTCGCGCAGGCTGCCGAGCTGGCTGTCGATCAGCTCGGCGGTTTGCGGGCGCTCGGCCCAGAGCTGGCCGCTGAGGCGACCCTTGACCAGTTGCGCCTGGACCTGCAGTGGCCCCAGCGGTGGCAAGTCGAAGGCCAGGTCGATGCGCCACAGCGATTCGAGGGGATCGCGTTGCTGGCGTTGCGGGTCGGCTTGTTGCTGCGGGGTTTCCTCGCGTTGCAGCTTGGCCTGCAGGGCGATGAACTCCTGGCCGTGGCGCAAGGGGATCTCGGCCTGCCAGGTGGTCTGCTGGTTGCCGCTTTCGGTGGTGCCGGTCTGTTGCAGGCTGGCCAGTTGATGGCTTTGCACCCGGGAGATGGCGGCGGCGGCCAGGCGCAGCAGCTGTTGCAGGTCGCCCTTGTCTTCCAGGCTCTGCAGCAGTCTTGCAGGCAGCGGAAAGGCGCCGGGCAAGGGACGGTTGCTGACCTGGTCGAGCATCCCCAGGGCACTGCGGGCCATGCCGGGAAGCACCTGGGCCAACGCGCTGGCTGCCAGTGCCGGGTTGAAGCTCGGGTTGCCGGGCACGCCGGGCGCGATCTGCGCCACCAGGCGCACCAGCTGTGCCTTGAGGTCGGGCGCGACCGTGGTGCCCAGGCCACCGAGCAGCTTGGCCTCGAGAAACGCGCCGCTGTTGTTCAGGGCCTGGGCGACGCTCTTGGCATCGACCAGTTGCCCAGCGTTCGGCAGGCTGGCCAGCAGGCGCGCAGCGGTGGCGCTCAGTTCGGTGTTGCCGGCGGGGGCGCTGGCGATCTGCTGCAGGGTATTGAGCAGGGCTGGCAGCGAAGCCTGGCGGCCTTGCTGGGTCAGCAGTTGCTGGGCGATGCTCAGTTGATCCTGGCGACCGCTCAGGGGCACGAAGCGCAGCGACTGGTCGCCTTGCACCAGGGCGCTGAGCAGGCTGCCGACCGGCAGCGGGCGCGGGCTGTCGATGGTCAGGGTGGCACCGGCCTGGCTGCTGTTGAGCAGGCTGACCAGCGAGCGGAAGGCCGTGGTCTGCGCCGCATCGCCCGGCAGCGCCTGGCTGGTCAGGACCTTGCCCTGGAGCAGGGTGCCGATCGGCAGCTTGTCGGTGTCGAGCTGGGTGAGGGTGGCGATGTTGCTGGCGCTGGCCTGCTGCAGGAGCACCGCCAGGCGGCTGCCGTCGGGCTGGCCGAGGGTGATCTGGCTGCCCGGCGGCAAGGGCTGGCTGGCGCTGGCCTGAACCTGCACCTGGCTGCCGTTGGCCAGGCTCAGGCGCAGCAACAGCATGAAGTCCTGGCCCACCTGGCGCAGGTTCAGCACTTCGGCCTGGGCCGTCTGGCCCGGGGGGATCAGGCCCGGTTGCGCCTGCGTCAGG
Organism: Pseudomonas sp. FA117; assembly: GCF_057370475.1. Taxonomy (NCBI): domain Bacteria; kingdom Pseudomonadati; phylum Pseudomonadota; class Gammaproteobacteria; order Pseudomonadales; family Pseudomonadaceae; genus Pseudomonas; species Pseudomonas sp. FA117. The sequence continues at coordinate 4,030,022 of NZ_CM170675.1, read as the reverse complement.
CGCAGCAGCTCACCGGTCAGGCTGGCCTTGGCCATCTGGGCGGCGAATGCGCTTTGTGCGCCGAGACTATTGATTTCCGTCATGATTGTATACAACCTGTCGAGCCAGCCCTCTTGGCAGCAGGGCGGCACATGCAATAATGCCGGGCGCGCTGCCACTGCCAGTATAACGGCCAGGGGCGGGGCGACTTGAGACAAGGGTGTTGATCTGCAGTGTTTCATTCGCGGGCAAGCCCGCTCCCACAGGATCGATGCGGCCTGTGGGAGCGGGCTTGCCCGCGAAGAAGGCGCCACCGCTCGACACGCCAAGAACAGCATAAGGCGAAACCGTGACCCTCCACCTCCAAGCCGCCAACCTTTCCTGCGAGCGCGATTGGCGATTGCTTTTCGAGCACCTGGACTTCGAGCTGCGCCCCGGCGACATGCTGCAGGTCAGCGGCCCCAACGGCAGCGGCAAGACCAGCCTGCTGCGCCTGCTGGCCGGGTTGATGCAACCGACGGCGGGGCAGATCCTGCTCGATGGCCGCGCGCTGGACGAGCAGCGCCATGCTCTGGCCAGCATCCTGCTGTGGATCGGGCATGCTGCGGGGATCAAGGAGCTGCTGACGGCCGAAGAGAACCTGGCCTGGCTTTGTGCCCTGCATCGTCCGGCGACCCGCGAGAGCATCTGGACGGCACTCGAGGCGGTTGGCCTGCGTGGCTTCGAAGACGTGCCCTGTCATACGCTCTCGGCCGGCCAGCAGCGGCGAGTCGCCCTGGCCCGGCTGTATCTCGACGGCCCGCCGCTGTGGATTCTCGACGAGCCCTTCACCGCCCTCGACAAGCAGGGGGTGGCCCAGCTCGAAGCCCACCTGGCCGCACACTGCGAGCAGGGCGGTACCGTGGTATTGACCACCCACCATCATCTGCAGGGCAGGCCGTCCGGCTACCGTGAACTCAATCTGGGGCAGTGGGCGGCATGAGCGTATTCCTTCTGTTGCTGCGCCGCGAAGCGCGCCTGCTGTTCCGCCGTCCGGCCGAGCTGGCCAACCCGCTGGTGTTCTTCGCCATCGTCGTGGCGCTGTTCCCTCTGGCGGTCGGTCCCGAGACACAATTGTTGCAAACCTTGTCGCCCGGGCTGGTCTGGGTCGCGGCTTTGCTGGCGGTATTGCTGTCGCTGGACGGCCTGTTTCGCAGCGATTTCGAAGACGGCTCGCTCGAGCAGTGGGTGCTGTCACCGCATCCGTTGCCGCTGCTGGTGCTGGCCAAGGTACTCGCGCACTGGACCTTTTCCGGCCTGGCGCTGGTATTGTTGGCGCCACTGCTGGCGCTGATGCTGGGCTTGCCGGCCGCGTGCCTGCCGGTGTTGCTCGCCTCGCTGCTGCTCGGTACCCCGGTGCTGAGCCTGCTGGGTGCGGTCGGTGCCGCCCTGACCGTCGGCCTCAAGCGCGGCGGTTTGCTGCTGGCGTTGCTGATTCTGCCGTTGTATATCCCTGTATTGATCCTGGGCAGTGGTGCCCTGCAGGCGGCGTTGCAGAATATGCCCGCGACCGGACACCTGCTCTGGCTGGCCAGCCTGACCGCCCTGGCCGTGACACTGACACCCTTTGCGATAGCGGCCGGCCTGAAGATCAGCGTCGGTGAATAACGAGTCCCGGGCATCGAAGCCCGGCCAAGATCCTGGATGTACCCTGATGAAAATGAGCTGGACGTGGTTCCACAAGCTGGGTTCCCCCAAATGGTTCTATGCCATCAGCGGGCGCATGCTGCCCTGGCTGGTCGCAGCTGCCGTGCTGCTGCTGGCGGTCGGTATCGTCTGGGGCCTGGCCTTCGCCCCGCAGGACTACCAGCAGGGCAACAGCTTCCGCATCATCTACATCCACGTCCCGACGGCCATGCTGGCGCAGTCCTGCTACGTGCTGCTGGCGGTCGCCGGGGTGGTCGGGCTGGTGTGGAAGATGAAACTGGCTGACGTCGCCCTGCAATGCGCTGCGCCCATCGGCGCCTGGATGACCGCGGTGGCGCTGGTCACCGGGGCCATCTGGGGCAAGCCGACCTGGGGCAGTTGGTGGGTGTGGGACGCCCGCCTGACCTCGATGCTGATCCTGCTGTTCCTGTACTTCGGCATCATCGCTTTGGGCCAGGCGATCAGTAACCGCGACAGCTCGGCCAAGGCCTGCGCGGTGCTGGCCATCGTTGGCGTGGTCAATATCCCGATCATCAAGTACTCGGTGGAGTGGTGGAACACCCTGCACCAGGGCGCCACCTTCACCCTCACCGAAAAACCGGCGATGCCTGCCGAAATGTGGCTGCCGCTGTTGCTGACGGTGCTGGGTTTCTACTGCTTCTTCGGCGCCGTGCTGCTGCTGCGCATGCGCCTTGAAGTGCTCAAGCGCGAAGCTCGTGCCAGTTGGGTACGTGAAGAAGTGCTGAACAGCCTGGGCCGGGGGATTGCGCGATGAGCTTCGCCTCCTTCAGTGATTTCCTCGCCATGGGTCACCACGGCCTGTACGTGTGGTCGGCCTACGGGATCTGCCTGGCAGTGCTGGCGATCAACGTCGCCCTGCCGCTGCTGGCCCGCCGTCGCTACCTGCAAGAAGAGGCGCGCCGTCTGCGCCGGGAGAACCACCAGTGAATCCGCAGCGCAAGAAACGCCTGTTGCTCATCCTCGGCCTGCTGGTCGGCGTCGCAGTGGCCCTGGGCTTTGCCCTGAGCGCCCTGCAGCAGAACATCAACCTGTTCTACACCCCGACCCAGATCGCCAATGGCGAAGCGCCGCAGGACACGCGCATCCGCGCTGGCGGCATGGTCGAGAAGGGCTCGGTGCAACGTTCGGCCGACTCGCTCGACGTGCGCTTCGTGGTCACTGATTTCAACAAGTCGGTGCCGATCACCTACCGTGGCATCCTCCCGGATCTGTTCCGCGAAGGGCAGGGCATCGTGGCCCTGGGCAAGCTCAACGCCGAAGGCGTGGTGGTGGCCGACGAAGTGCTGGCCAAGCACGACGAGAAGTACATGCCGCCCGAAGTGACCAAGGCGCTCAAGGAAAGCGGCCAGGCCGCCACTGCCGGGGAGGTCAAGCCATGAACGCAGCCCTGGTGATGCCTGAACTGGGCCAGTTGGCGATGATCCTGGCGATCTGTTTTGCCGTGGTCCAGGCCAGCGTGCCGCTGCTCGGTGCCTGGCGCGGCGACCGCCTGTGGATGAGCCTGGCGCGCCCGGCCGCCTGGGGGCAGTTCGCCTTCCTCGCGTTTGCCTTCGCCTGCCTGACCCATGCCTTCATGACTGACAACTTCTCGGTCGCCTATGTCGCCCACAACTCCAACACCGCACTGCCCTGGTACTACAAGTTCAGCGCCGTGTGGGGCGCCCACGAGGGTTCGCTGCTGCTCTGGGCGTTGATCCTGGGTGGCTGGACCTTCGCCGTGTCGGTGTTCTCGCGCCAGTTGCCGCAGGTGATGCTGGCGCGGGTGCTGGCGGTGATGGGCATGATCAGCACCGGCTTCCTGTCGTTCCTGATCATCACCTCCAACCCCTTCACCCGCCTGCTGCCGCAGGTGCCTACCGACGGCCGCGACCTCAACCCGCTGCTGCAGGATTTCGGCCTGATCGTGCATCCGCCGATGCTGTACATGGGCTACGTGGGCTTTTCGGTGGCCTTCGCCTTCGCCATCGCCGCACTGCTCGGCGGTCGCCTGGATGCGGCCTGGGCGCGTTGGTCGCGGCCCTGGACCATCGTCGCCTGGGCATTCCTCGGCATCGGCATCACCCTGGGCTCGTGGTGGGCCTACTATGAGCTGGGCTGGGGCGGTTGGTGGTTCTGGGACCCGGTGGAAAACGCCTCGTTCATGCCGTGGCTGGTCGGCACTGCGCTGATCCACTCGCTGGCCGTCACCGAGAAGCGTGGCGTGTTCAAGAGCTGGACGGTGCTGCTGGCCATCGCTGCCTTCTCGCTGAGCCTGCTGGGCACCTTCCTGGTCCGCTCCGGTGTGCTGACCTCGGTACATGCCTTTGCCGCCGACCCGTCGCGCGGCGTGTTCATCCTGATCTTCCTGTTGTTCGTGGTCGGCGGTTCGCTGACCTTGTTCGCCCTGCGCGCTCCGGTGGTCAAGAGCCAGGTAGGCTTTGGCCTGTGGTCGCGCGAGACGTTGCTGCTGGCCAACAACCTGGTGCTGGTGGTGGCCGCTTCGATGATCCTGCTGGGTACGCTCTACCCACTGGTGCTCGATGCCCTGACCGGCGCCAAGCTGTCGGTCGGCCCGCCTTACTTCGACGCCCTGTTCCTGCCCTTGATGGCCCTGCTGATGGTGGTGCTGGCGATCGGTGTACTGGTGCGCTGGAAGGACACGCCCGGCCAGTGGCTGCTGGGCATGCTGACCCCGGTGCTGATCGGCAGTGCGATCCTGGCGCCGGTGGCCGGGCTGATCGTCGATGATTTCGACTGGCCGGCGCTCAGCGTGTTCGCCCTGGCCGCCTGGGTGGTGCTGGGCGGCGTGCGCGACATCCTCGACAAGACCCGTCACAAGGGGCTGATCAAGGGCGTGCGCGGCCTGCACCGCAGCTACTGGGGCATGCAGCTGGCGCACCTGGGGCTGGTGGTCTGTGCCCTGGGCGTGGTGCTGTCGAGCAACAACAGTGCCGAGCGCGACCTGCGCATGGCGCCGGGCGAAAGCGTCGAACTGGGCGGTTACCACTTCCTGTTCGAGGGGGCGAAGCACTTCGAGGGGCCGAACTTCATCTCCGACAAAGGCACCGTCCGCGTTTCCCGCGAAGGCCGTGAAGTCTCCGTGCTGCACCCGGAAAAACGCCTGTACACCGTGCAGCAGTCGATGATGACCGAAGCCGGTATCGATGCCGGCTTCACCCGTGACCTGTATGTCGCCCTGGGCGAGCCGCTGGAAAACGGCGCCTGGGCGGTGCGGGTGCATATCAAGCCCTACGTGCGCTGGATCTGGCTCGGTGGCCTGCTGACCGCGCTGGGCGGGCTGCTGGCAGCCCTCGACCGGCGTTATCGGGTCAAGGTCACGGCGCGGGTGCGCGATACATTGGGGATGTCTGGAGCGACGGCATGAAGCGTTGGATCATGGTAGTGCCATTGGCGGTGTTCCTGCTGATGGCCGTGTTTCTGTACAAGGGGCTGTTCCTCAAGCCTGACGAACTGCCGTCGGCGATGATCGGCAAGCCGTTCCCGGCGTTCTCGCTGCAGAGCGTGCAGGGCGATCGCACCCTGACCCAGGCCGACCTGCAGGGCCGCCCGGCGCTGGTCAACGTGTGGGGCACCTGGTGCCCCTCGTGCAAGGTCGAGCACCCTTACCTGAACCAGTTGGCCGAGCAGGGTGTGGTGATCCACGGCATCAACTACAAGGACGACAACGCCGCCGCGCTCAAGTGGCTGGCCGAGTTCCACAACCCCTACCAGCTCGACATCCGCGACGAGCAGGGCACCCTGGGCCTGGACCTGGGCGTGTACGGCGCGCCGGAAACCTTCCTGATCGATGCCAAGGGCATCATCCGCTACAAGCACGTCGGCGTGGTCGATGCCTCCGTCTGGCGCGAGCAGCTGGCGCCGCTGTACCAGGGGCTGGTCGACGAGGGCCGCCCATGAAGCGCTGGCTTGCTGCCGCCGTACTGGGCCTGAGCATGGCTGGTGTGGCCAAGGCGGCGATCGACACCTATCAGTTTCGCGATGACGCCGAGCGTGAGCGCTACCAGCAACTGACCAAGGAACTGCGCTGCCCCAAGTGCCAGAACCAGGATATCGCCGACTCCAATGCACCGATCGCCGCCGACCTGCGCCGCGAGATCTTCCGCATGCTCGGCGAAGACAGGAGCAACCAGCAGATCATCGACTTCATGGTCGATCGCTACGGTGACTTCGTGCGCTACAAGCCGGCGCTGACGGCGCGTACCTGGCTGCTCTGGTTCGGTCCCGGGGTGCTGCTGGCCGGCGGTTTCGTGGTACTGGTGGCGATCGTTCGCCGCCGCCGCAACCCGGTGGCGCAAGGCAACTCCGAACTCTCCGTGGACGAACGCGAACGTCTCGCCAAACTGCTGGATAAAGAACACACCCATGACTGAATTCTGGCTGAGTGCGAGCCTGCTGTTGCTCGCTGCCCTGGCTTTGCTGCTGATCCCGATCCTGCGTGGCCGTCGCCAGCAGCAGGCCGAAGAAGACCGTACCGCGCTCAACGTCGCCCTGTACCAGGAACGTGTGGCTGAGCTGGCCGCCCAGCACGAGGCCGGGGTGCTCGATGCCGGGCAGTTGGCCAAGGGCCGCGACGAGGCCGCGCGCGAGCTGCTCGCCGATACCGAGGGCGTCGACGCCCCGCGTCAGGGGCATCTGGGCAGGACCTTGCCGTTGCTGGCGGCAGTATTGGTACCGGTGATGGCGCTGGGGCTGTACCTGCATTTCGGCGCGGCGGACCAGGTCGAATTGACCCGCGAGTTCGCCCAGGCCCCGCAGACCCCCCAGGAAATGATCAGCCGCCTGGAGCGTGCCGTGCAGGCCCAGCCGGACTCTGCCGAAGGGCTGTATTTCCTGGGTCGCGCCTACATGGCCGACCAGCGTCCCGCCGACGCCGCCCGCGCCTTCGAGCGTGCGGTGGCCCTGGCCGGTCGCCAGCCCGAGCTGCTCGGGCAATGGGCCCAGGCGCAGTATTTCGCTGCCGACAAGCAGTGGAGTGCGCAGTTGCAGAGCCTCACCGATGAGGCTCTCAAGGTCGACCCCAACGAAGTCACCAGCCTGGGCCTGCGCGGTATCGCCGCCTTCGAGGGTGAGCGCTACCAGGAGGCGATCGACTACTGGCAGCGCCTGCTGGCGCAGCTGCCCGAGGGCGATGCCTCGCGCGCGGCCCTGCAGGGTGGGATCGACCGCGCCGCCGACAGGCTCAAGGGCGAGGGCGGCAAGCCTGCGCAGGCAGCGAGCCTGACCGTGCGTGTGGAGCTGGCTGCAGCGCTCAAGGACAAGGTCAGGCCCGACGACACGGTGTTCATCTTCGCCCGGGCCAGCAATGGTCCGCCGATGCCGCTGGCGGCCAAGCGGGTGACCGTGGCCCAGTTGCCCATCGAGGTGCAGTTGTCGGACGCCGACGCCATGATGCCGCAGATGAAACTGTCGGACTTCGCCGAAGTCCAACTGGTTGCACGCGTGTCACGTGCCGGCCAGCCGACCCAGGGCGAATGGATCGGCCAGAGCGCGCCGCTGGCCACCCGGGGCCAGCCTGCCCAGCAGCTGACCATCGACCGTCCCGACCGATAAGAGATCGCCACCATGAACCGCAGCGTACGCCTGACCCTGATCACCCTGGCCCTGGGGCTTTCCGCCTGTACGGTGCACCAGCAGCCGGGTGAGCGCGAACCGCTGCCGCCGATCGAGACCACGCCACCACCGCACCAGGGGCCGGTGGTCAAGCCCTTGCCCGGCGGCCAGACTGCGCCGCAGCCTGGCGCTCCGAGCGGCATTCCCAAGCCGCTGCCGCGCACCTCGGCAAGCTTCGCGCCGCCACCTGGCGGGGCCAGCCACTGGGACCCGAAACTTGGGGTGTACGTGCTGGAGAAGCAGCCCAACACTTTCTACCGCCAGCGCACCTACTATCGCTTCGACAATGGCTGGAGCTGGTCGCTGAGCCCCAATGGGCCCTGGCAGGAGACCGACAGCAGCGGTGTGCCGGGCGGATTGGGCAGGGCCTTCGCACAGTAGGCGCACTCGAGGGACCTCGCAGTCTCCAGCCGAACTGGCATAATCCCCCTCTGAATCGAACCGGAGGGTGGCATGAGCAAGACAGTCCTGGTACTGGTGGAAACCGTCGACGATTACCTGCCGTTGCTCGAACAGGCCGGTTACCGCCTGATCCGCGCACCGTCTGCGCAGTTGCGTGCCAAGGCCATCTCCGAACAGGGCGAGCAGATCGACGCCGTGCTCACCCGTGGCCCGCTGGGCCTGACCGCCGCTGAAATCCAGGCGCTGCCCAGGCTTCAGATCATCTGTGTGATCGGTGCAGGCTACGAGCAGGTCGACCTGGCCGCCGCCAAGGCCCGTGGCATCACCGTCACCAATGGCGCTGGCGCCAATGCCGGTCCGGTCGCCGACCATGCCATGGCCTTGCTGCTGGCGTTGCTGCGTGACATTCCCCGTTCTGACGCCAGTACCCGGCGCGGCGAGTGGAACCGGGTCATCAGTCCGTCGGTGAGCGGCAAGCGTTTGGGTATCATCGGCCTTGGCGCCATCGGTCAGGCCATCGCCAGGCGTGCTGCCCAGGGCTTCGACATGAGCGTCAGCTACCACAGTCGCACTCCGCGCACCGATACGCCCTACACCTGGCATGAAACCCCGCTGCAACTGGCCCAGGCCGTGGATATCCTGGTGATCGCCACCCCGGGCGGTGCCGGTACCCATCACCTGGTCGATGCACCGGTGCTCGCTGCGCTGGGCAGCGAGGGTTATCTGGTCAATATCGCCCGTGCCAGTGTGGTCGACACCCAGGCGCTGGTGCAGGCTTTGCAGACCGGCGTCATTGCCGCTGCCGCACTGGACGTGTTCGATGACGAACCCGCTGTGCCCGATGCCCTGAAGGCTCTGGGCAATACCGTACTGACCCCGCATGTGGCTGGGCAGTCGCCGGAAGCGGCACGCGACACCGTGACCTTGGTGCTGCGCAACCTGCAAGCGTTCTTCGCCGGTGAGCCGGTGCTCACGCCGGTCCATGGGTAATCTCTGCTTCGATCCCGCCCTACAAGGAGTGTGTGCATGCAACTCGAGATCTTCCAGGTCGACGCTTTTTCCGCTGAACCCTTTGGCGGCAACCCCGCGGCAGTGATCCCGCTGGACACCTGGCTGCCGGACGATGTGCTGCAGCGTATCGCCGAAGAGAACAACCTGTCCGAGACGGCCTATTTCGTGCGTAACGGCGAAGGTTACGACCTGCGCTGGTTCACCCCTACCGTTGAGGTCGACCTGTGTGGTCACGCCACGCTGGCTTCGGCCTGGGTGTTGTTCGAGCAGTTGGACGAACAGGCCGAAGTGCTGCGCTTCAATACCCGCAGTGGCGAGCTGCGGGTCAGCCGTGGTGCTGATGGCCTGCTGGCCATGGACTTCCCGGCCAAGCATCCGCAGGCGGTGCAGATCCCTGATGGTCTGCTCCAGGCCCTGGGCCTGCCGAGCGCCAGTGCGCTGTACCGCTCGGACGATTTCGTGGTGGTGATCGACGATGCGGCCCTGCTCGATCCGCTCAAGCCCGACTTCGTCGCACTGTCGGCCTTCGATGTGCGTGGCATTGCCGTGACCGCGCCGGGCCGTGGCTTCGACTTCGTTACCCGCTGGTTCGGCCCGCGTGTAGGGGTCAACGAAGACCCGGTGACCGGCTCTGCGCACACCACGCTGGCGCCGTACTGGTCCGAGCGCCTGGGCAAGCGCAGCCTGAGCTGCGAGCAGGGCGGGGCGCGCAAGGGGCAGTTGCACTGCGAGGTGCCGGGCAACGGCCGGGTGATCATCAGTGGGCGCGGGGCACTGTACATGCGAGGGAAGGTGTTTATCTGATCGGCTGGGTGGCCTTTGCCGGCCTCATCGCGGGGCGAATCGCAGCAGCGAGCCGTCCCGCGATGAAGGCGGCAGATGCACCGCTATACTTGGCAACTTCCTACCTGCCAGGAGCCCACCCCATGTCTCACACCAAGCACGGCGCCTGCCTCTGCGGCGCCACACGCCTGACTGCCACGGTCGACAACCTCGAGGTCAATGCCTGCCACTGCAGCATGTGTCGCACCTGGACCGGCGGCCCGATGTTGGCGGTGCACTGTACCCGGCCGCCGAGCTTCGAAGGTGCTGCTCCCAGCGTTTACCGCTCCTCGGACTGGGCCGAACGGGGCTTTTGCGGGCAGTGTGGCACCCACCTCTATTATCGGTTGATCGCCAAGGACGAGTATGCATTGCCGGCCGGTCTGCTCGAAGGCGAGCAGGACTGGCAGTTCACGATGCAGATCTACGTCGACCAGCGCCCGGCCTGGTACTGCTTCGCCAATCAGACCCAGGACCTCACCGGCGAACAGGTCATGAAACTGTTCGGTTAGCCCTGCACTGGCTGCGGCGGCTGATTTGGGGGCGATCGACATCATTGGTCAGCCGCGATGAACTGGAAGGTCGCACTGTTTTTGTGTGTGGCGGGCAACGTGACCTTGATGAGCGGCACGTTGATGCCGGTCTTGGCCAGGAAGCGCTGCTTGTTCTTGCGTGCATCGACCAGACCTGCGGCCGATGCATAGAAAAACGCTTCGATGGGCAACACCTTGCCTTGGGCCTGCGGCCAGATTTGCAGAAGCAATTCGTTCTGTTCGCCGAAGTAGGCGGTGTTCAGCCACTTTGCCTGCAGGCCCGCATAGAAGTTCGGTCCGGCATGATGATTGAGTTTGTCACGCACATCGAAGCCGCAGATATTGCTGCCGGGGGTGCCGGGGGGAAATTTGCTTACCCACTGCCTGCCTGTGGTAATGCCCAACTGATGGCAGGCGTTGCTTCCCGGTACGCCAGGATAAACGCCGCACGCCCGTCGGTCTGTCCTGTTGTCCGTCCAGCCATCCATCGGGAAGTGACAGAGAATCTGTATCTTGAGTTTGCCAGGCGGGGTACTGAGAATCGGGTAGAAGATGAATCCGTTAGCGTTGTTCGGCGCCCACGCGAATATCTTGAAGTTGTTGTCCTTGCGCAGATAAGAGAATGAAACGCTGCCCTTCTTGATCGCCTTTGGGCTCGGGTCCCAGGAGTCATAGGCATCACCGTAGATAGTCGCGCGGATAATGATGCCGGAGCAGAGAAACGCGGGTTTGCTGTCGCTTCCGCAGTTGCGGCGGGTATTGTTGTAACGGCGCGTGAGTTCCGCTGCAGTGGCGGGGCCGTTGAGCACGGTGTTCAACGTGGAGACGGAAGACAAGGTGGAAGCGGAAGACAAGGTGGACGCGGAGGGCTGGATGGATACGGGCGGCTCGGTCGACACCCTGGGCTGATTCGACTGCCGGCCAGAGCAGGCGAGTAAAGGTATGAATACCGCCAGCAGCAGTATCTTGTTCATCGAGTAGCCCTCAACCAACGGAGGATACGCGTCAGGATCACGCGACCGCTCAGAGACCAGCCCTGCCACGGCCTTTCCAATCTCTCGATGTACAGCACCTGGGAAATGACCCTGCGCGTGTCGGCAGGGCGAAGAACGGCGTAGTTCAGCCAGACCTTGCGGCCTTGGTTCTGTCTGAACCAGTTCTCATCGATGGTAATGCTCACCGATCTGGAACCGGCCGGCACTGCGACTTCCTTTGTGTCGACGTACGTGGTCGGCCCGCTATAGAGGCGGGCACGTACTCGGTGTCCGGCCGCTATGTTCGTGTAGCTGATTCGAAGTGTGCGGGTGCCTTGGGGCAGGCTGGGTCGCTCAAGCACCATCGCCGGAGATTGCACCCTGACGTTCCGACTCTGGGAGATCCGCCAGCCTTCGGCGCCGGTGCGCAGCGCGAAATTCAGGTCCATGACGTTACCGGCGGAGCCGTACAGCATGAATTTGGGAATTGCAGTCAGCAATGGACGTTGCAGGGAGTCGAGCCGTCGCTCGATATCATCGTAGATGACCTGGCCGATGCGCCCACGCACGCGGATGTAATCGCCAACAGCCATTCCCGCCGAGATCGGTACCTCGCAGCGCAGTGTTTCGCCAGAGATACCGTAGATCGTGTCGATCGTCAGGTATTGGCTCGAAGGGTTGCCTGGGTCGCTGTCCGCTTGCGGCAAGCTGGGAGCTGTCCAGGCTTGCTCCATGTCGTTCATGTGGAACTCCAACGCAGGTGTTGATTTTCGATCGATTTTCTCTGGCAAGCACGGACCTGTAACCTGGCAGAATTATCAGGTAACCCTGGCGCCCCACGGCAAGTCGGGCTTGCCATTGGTGCGCATTCCTGAGAAAAACCACGCCGGTACGACTGTGTTGGAGCAGGTTCATGAGTAATGTCTTACAGGTCAGCGATGTGTTGGAAGGCGACGGCAAGGCCGTGGTCAAGGGCGCCCTGATCACCACCCAGTACACCGGCTGGCTGGCCGACGGCAGCGAGTTCGACTCGTCCTGGTCACGTGGCAGGCCGTTCCAGTGCGTCATCGGCACCGGCCGGGTGATCAAGGGCTGGGACCAGGGCCTGGTGGGCATGCGTGTGGGCGGCAAGCGCAGGTTGCAGGTGCCCGCGCACCTGGGCTACGGCGAGCGTTCGGTGGGCAGCATCCCGCCGAATTCGGACCTGACCTTCGAAATCGAGCTGCTCGAGGTGCTGACGCGGGATGATTGAGTAACTGGCTTGGCCTCAACAAATCCAGCTCTACTGCTGGTGCAGCACTACGTGGTGCTTTTTCTAGGGCCGGTAGCTGCACAGGTGTACCACTGGTGCAGGAGTTCGAAGCCCAGTATTCCCTGGAGCGTGATCAGGCTTTTCTGAGCTTCCTAGAGGGCAAGGTGAAAGAGTTGGAAATCACCCTAGTGGTTACACAGCTCCAGCTCTGTAACCACAGGGTGCACATGGGCTTGGAACAGCCCTCAGTTGGTGAGTAAGGATCGGTAATGAGTTTGTATGTAGTGGTGGCAATGTGCATCCAAATGGCAGGGGAGGCTACGCCAACGTGTAGCCCTTATGCCACTGATGGTAAGGTGTACAGGAGCGAAGCTCTCTGTGAATCAATGGCGGAATATCGCTATCAAGAGGGGGTGAAAGCCCTTAAGGCACAGGCTGCCCAACGTGGACAAGAGCCGCAGAGGATGGCCGTTTACAGTAAGTGCCTCAGTGCAGATGACACGATAAAGCTCTTGGAGAACCCCGATTCCAACGGGCTCAACCTCTGAGAGTGCAAGCCCAGCCTAACCCGCTGGGCTTTTTCATTCTCAACTCAAGCTATACATTTGGTGTAGATGAAGGCTGTAAGCGCCACAGCCGCTAGCAGATAGGGTGCCATAAGGTCTAGCGTCTCCCTGTGAGACACCCAAGCTTCCCACCTATATTTAAACTCATACCTCAGCAGCTTTCTGAAATGCTTCTTGCTCCAGCTCTCGGTATATTTGTTTAAGTCTATGTGGTTCCTTGTGGATACAGTGCCGTAATACTCATGCTCGAATTTTGTTGGGTAGGAAATCCCTCTCTTGAGTATTCCTTTCTTTTCGTATCTAGGTTCTTGGATTCCCGGTTCATCCCCACCATAGACGTCAACCGCAGCACCCACTAGCGCCTCAACTTCATCTGTATCATGGGCGTAATAGTAAACTGAAGGATCATCAAGAAGCTTGCTCGACCATTGCACAAATAGCCTTTTTCTGTATTTCTCTGAGTAGGCGTAATACCGTAAGACGCTGTACAGCACCCCCGCGACAAGAAACCATTGCAGATTCTCATGACGGGTGAGTTCAATCTTAAATATTAGTGTGTTCACTTCCTTCACCTGTGCACCCGTGGCCACTAGCGCTAGCATCAGCAGGGACAGGGAAAACAGCATGGCACGCTTACTCTTAAAGCCTTTGTCGTTCTCTGGTTCTGGGTCGAGTTGTTCCGCACTCATTGCAGGGGTCCGTCTTCATCCAATTGAAAGGTGAGGGCACAGCGCCATCATTGTCTCATATCCCGTCTTCCCCAGCAGCGGCAGCCTAAGCCCTTGGGCTTCACGATATAACCCCGTGTACTGTGTAGCTTACAAAATACTTGTGACCAGGGCCTGATGGGCATGCGTGCGGGCGGCAAGCGCAGGTTGCAGGTGCCCGCGCACCTGGGCTACGGCGGGCGTTCGGTGGGCAGCATCCCGCCGAATTCGGACCTGACCTTCGAAATCGAGCTGCTCGAGGTGCTGACGCGCGACGAATGATGTCCAGTTGTTGCCGTGGTGACGTAATTCGGCAATATCGAGGGTCCAACATGGCTGCTGCCACGGAGGGCCAGCATGGAACAGCCCATGAGACAGCCGGTACGCAGCACTGCGGCTGTCCAGCATGGTGCACAGGCAAGGATGCTTCCCGTCCTTAGCCGAACGAGCCCTGCCATGAAGTGGATGCAATACGTGCGACGCCGTCACCTGTTACTCGGACTCACCCTCGCTGCGGTGCTGATACCGCTGACCCTCGATGTGGTGCAAAGCCGCGACCAGCACGGTGACGGAACCCAGACCCTGGTATTCCTGCGTCACGCCGAGAAGCCCGGCGAAGGACTCGGGCAACTGAACTGCCAGGGCCTCAATCGCGCCATCGACCTGGCCACCCTGCTGCCGGAGCGTTTCGGCGCGGCCGACTACGTGTTTGCCGCCGACCCCGGGCGGCATGTCGAGGAAGGCAGCCAGGATCAGCGCTACAGCTACATCCGCCCGCTCATGACCATCAGCCCCAGCGCCATCCGCCTCGGCCTGCCGGTCAACATCGACTTCGGCGCCAACGACTATGACGACCTCGCCGAAGAACTGCTGCGGGCCAAGTACCGCAATGCCACGGTCTATACCGCCTGGTCGCACGGCTATCTGCCCGACCTGATCAATGCCGTGGCCGGCAAGGCCCTGGGCGAGAAACGCGTCATCACCTCGGACTGGGACGGCGACGACTTCGACACCCTCTATGTGATCACCCTGACCTGGCACGACGGCAAGGCCACGATGCTCAGCCGTAACGTGCGTCAGGAACTTGATGGCGGGTCGGAGGTTTGCCCGACCTGATTCAGACGTTTCTGACTCAATCGAGGTGTTCAGGCTGACATATTTCCAGATGACGAAAAAGGCACTGTCCACGGGGTTTCGGAAGTCCGATTCCGGGAGTGAATAGTGCGGGGTTGCATGGAAATCGATCGGTCTTATCGGTTCATTGGTCATCGCGGCGTGACCTTCGATGTCATCGAGTTCACTGTCAGGGCCGATAACTGCTGCTGGCTCAATACGCTGCATATTCCGACAGCGGGCCGACATCAATATCGGGTGGTGAGTGAGGTAAAGGCGTTATACGCGCGGATGCTGGCCGGGCAATTGCCCTGCGTGATGGCGGTGGCGGTTTCATTGCCGTTGACGCGCGAGCAGGGGGATGCTTTGAACGCACAGCGCTGGACAGTCGCTGCTCTGGTGTCGGCAGGGGGGGCTGCAGTTACCGGGACGTTCGCTCCGGCGTTGGTAGCTGGTGCGGCAAAGATGGGCACATTCGCTTTTGTCTCCAGCCGTCTGTCAACGTTTCACGCGGGTGATGTCTTGGTATCGGTCGAGGCCAAGGTCCAGGGCGGTATCGGTCCGCAACGCAGTTCTACTTCCCTGATACTGGAAGGTGGGGTCGAGCATGTCGTTCGATGATCTGCTGCAGCCGATTTTGATCATGATCAGCTGGTGGGCACTGGATCGCTGGACCGTATCACCCTGGCGCGGATGGGTAGGGCTGGCCCTCCTGGCGGGTGGCCTGGCCAGCTTTTTCTGGACCGAAATGTGGAGAGTTTTTGGTCACGAAATAATCATGTGGAAGTCGTCCGCTGTATCTCTCGGCTTTTTTCTCATGGTGCGCAACAATCGGCATGTCGACGGGTCGTGAGCGTTACTGGGAGAGGAGTATCCTGCGCCTGGCCGCCGCACCCTTGGCTGATGATGCGGCGGCCTCGCGCTGAATTTACCGCCCCAACCGCATCGGCCAGCCCACCACCTTCTTCGCCCGTGGCGTTGCATAGGTGCGCACCTTCGACGTGCTCAACCCCAGGCGCACCAGTGATTCGGCAATGGTCACCGCCGCGCTCACGCCATCGACCACCGGCACGCCGGTACGCTGGCGAATCTGTTCGTCGAGCCCGGCCATGCCGCCGCAGCCCAGGCAGATCACCTCGGCCTTGTCGTCACGCACGGCGCGTTCGGCCTGTTCGACGATGGCCTCCACGGCGCGCTGCGGATCAGCCTCCAGCTCCAGTACAGCCAGGCCGCTGGCCCGAACCGAGGCGCAGCGGTCATACAGTCCGGACAGCTTCAGGCGGTCCTCGATCAGTGGCACGGTGCGGTCCAGCGTAGTCACCACCGAATAGGCATGGCCCAGGTACATCGCGGTGCTGGCGGCGGCATCGGTGATATCCACCACTGGCACATCGAGCAGCTCCTGCAAACCCTCGCGGCCGTGCTCGCCGTAGCCGGCCTGGATTACCGCGTCGTAGGGCTGGTCATAGGCCAGCACCCGGTCCATCACGGCGATGGCGGCCAGGTAGCTTTCGAAATTGCCTTCCACCGACTCGGCGCCGAACCAGGGCGTCAGTCCGACGATCTCGGTACCAGGCGCTGCCACGCTGCGCGCCTGCTCGGCGATGGCCTCGGTGATGGCTTCGGTGGTGTTGACGTTGACGATCAGAATACGCATGGAAAATCCCTTGATCAGTGGCTGCTGTGGTCGACGGCGATGGCTTCGCCGCTGACGTCGAGGTATTGGCGGTTACGCGGTGCGATCAGCAGGTAGAGCGCTGCGGCGGTGCTGGCGCCGATCAGCCAGGAGAACGGCGCGACGCTGTGGAAGTGCGGCACCAGGGCCAGGACGATGGCCAGCAGGGCCGAGGGAATGAAGGCCGCGAGGGCACGCAGATTGATGCCACGCGAGTAGTGGTAGGCCCCGGCCGGGTTCTCGCTGTACAGCTCCGGTACATTGATCCGGCCTTTGCGCAGCAGCCAGTAGTCGGACATGATCACCCCGTACAGCGGGCCGAGCAGGGCACCCAGGCCAGACAGGAAGTACACGATCACCAGTGGGCTGTTGTACAGGTTCCACGGCAGGATCAGCACCGCCACGGTCGCGCTGATCAAGCCGGCGCGGCGGAAGTTCAGGTGCCGCGGCGCGAGGTTGCTGAGCACGAAAGCCGGAGCGACGAAGTTGGCCATGATGTTCACTGCCACGGTGACGATCAGGAAGGCCATGCAGCCCAGTACCAGGAACAGTGTGTTGGGGATGGTGGCGACGATCTGGGTCGGACTGTCGATCACCTGGCCGTTGATCTGGAACTGCGCACCGCACAGCACCACGGTGATCACCGCGAACACCAGGATGTTCACCGGCAGACCCCAGAAGTTGCCGACGCGGATGGTCCGACGCGACGGCGAGGAACGGGCGAAGTCGCAGAAGTTGAGCACCAGGGTGCCGTAGATCGCCAGCCACAGTGCGCCGCCGGCGAAGATGTTGCGCCACATCTCGTAGCCGGTCAGGGGATCGCTCACCGACCAGGCGATGCGTGCGTCGTTCTTGAAGAACATCCAGGCCGCCAGGCTCGCCACGGTCAGCAGGATCACCGGACCCGCGAAGCCTTCGTAACGACGCACCATCTCCATGCCGTAGGCGAGGATCACCAGTTGTACGACCCAGATGGCGACGAAGCACATCCAGCCAAGGCTGGACAAGCCAAGCACGCTGTCGTGATCGTACGCCGCGACCTGGGGCCATACGGCGCTGAGCAGCACGCGCAACACCACCGAGGCGAGGTAGGTCTGGATGCCGAACCAGGCGATGGCGATCACCGCGCGGATCAACGCAGGGATCTGCGCGCCGTGGATGCCGAAGGCGATGCGGCTCATCACCGGAAAGGGCACGCCGGTCTTCTGGCCCATGTAGCCGGAGAGGTTCATGAAGAAGTAGACAAGCGCGGCACCGATCGCCAGGGAGACGAGGATCTGCCAGCCGCCAAGGCCGAGGGCGAACAGGCCCATGGCGAAGGAGTAGTTGGCGATGTTGTGCACGTCGTTGGTCCACAGCGCGAAGATGCTGTAGCCGCCCCAGCGGCGGCCCTCGATGCGGGTGGGGGCAAGATCGCGGTTGTGCAGGCGCGGGCTCAGCTCGAAGGATCCTGCGGGGGATTCGAGTGGTGTGGCGGTGGGGTGGGTGCTGGCAACGGAAAGTTCAGGGGCAAGGTCGAGACTGCTACTCATTCCGGCGGCTCCTGATGCGCTAGGACTGCGATGAGGCGGGCTTGCGCACGGGCTCGCCTTCTCGTCTGTGCAGCATTGGCATCACTGGGTTCTGGGCGCGAACGGCCTGCGGGACAGGCGCTGCGAGTTCTTGTGTATTTATGTTTTGTTCGAGTTGTATACAAAACATGAGTTCACTAAAGCCAGTTCCATGCCAGAGAGGACACAGTTTTCAAGTTGCTATTATTTTGAATTCGTCCTTATTGATGATAACTAGATGATAAATAGCCAATATAACTTGACCATTTGATCAGCATTTATTTTTCCTAGAAGCGTTACTTGATTTTTGGGTCAATTTTTAGCGCGCAGTTCATGTAACTTGTTGGGGCACTGTCGTAACCAGTGCACACAAAAATGGCACCTGAGGTGACATTCTTGTGTACAGATTTTGCTCAGGCCATCGGTGGCAGGCGTCGCTTGACCGGTGTCTTCTTGATGATCGCGGTGTTGGTCTCGGCCAGGGTATTGAGCCGATCCAGCAGGCTGTCCAGTTGTTCCATCGAGCGCACGTGCAGGCGGGCGATGAAGCAGTCGTCGCCGGTCACCTTGTCGCATTCGGTGAATTCGGGAATGGCGATGATCTGTCGCTCGACTTCCTGCAACTGCCCCGGCAGCGGGCGAATGCGCACGATGGCCTGCAACTGGTAGCCGAAACAGCGCGGATCGATCTCGACGGTGTAGCCGCGCAGGACGCCGCGCTCTTCCAGGCGCCGCAGGCGCTCGCTGACGCTGGGGGCGGAGAGGCCGCTGATCTGCGCCAGTGCCTTGAGCGAGCGGCGCGAATCGTTCATCAGTGCATTGATCAGCAGTTGGTCGATATCGTCGGTCATGGATGCCTCGTCAGGTAAAAAGCCGAATCTACCTTGATAGTAAAGGTGAATACGGCTATCCGGCTTTTTTATCCGCTGGAGGGGGCGGTCTGCTCTACGCATACTGTTGCCATCTTCGACAGGAGGCATGAGATGGACAGTTCGATTCGTCGCGGCTCGCTGGAAATGGTGGCCGCCATGCTGATTTCCGGGACCATCGGCTGGTTCGTCCTGGTGTCCGGTCAGCCGGTGCTGGAGGTGGTGTTCTGGCGCTGTGTGCTGGGCGCCGGCACCTTGTTGCTGATCTGCGCGGTCATGGGCTTTCTCAAGCCCGGTGTTCTGACCCGCGCGACTTTCCTGCTGGCGGTGCTAAGCGGTGTGGCCATCGTCGGCAACTGGTTGCTGTTGTTCGCTTCCTACTCGCGGGCCTCGATTGCCATCGGCACGGCGGTGTACAACGTCCAGCCGTTCATGCTGGTGGGGCTGGCGGCGGTGTTTCTCGGTGAGCGGATCACCGCAGCCAAGCTGACCTGGCTGGGTCTGGCTTTTGTCGGCATGTTGGCGATCGTCAGTGCTCACGGGCAGGGGCAGGGCGGCGACCAGTACCTGCTGGGCGTCGGGTTGGCGCTGGGGGCGGCGTTGCTCTATGCCTTGGCGGCATTGATCATCAAGCGCTTGAGCGGGACGCCGCCGCACCTGATCGCCTTGATCCAGGTCAGTACCGGAGCCTTGCTGCTGGCCCCTTGGGTCGGGTTCGGCGATCTTCCGGCAGCGCCTGTCGCGCTGGGTAGTCTGGTGACACTGGGTGTGGTGCATACCGGATTGATGTACGTGCTGTTGTACAGCGCCATCCAACGCTTGCCCACGGCGCTGACCGGAGCACTGTCGTTCATCTATCCGATTGCCGCGATCCTGGTCGACTGGGTCGCCTTCGGCCATCGCCTGGCCGCGCTGCAGTGGCTCGGGGTGGCACTGATCCTGCTGGCGGCGGCAGGGATGCAGCAGGGCTGGTGGTTCAGGCCGCGCAAGGCGGGCACGGCGCCGCAAAGCAGGTAGAATGGCGGTTTTTCGCAATGCGGCCCGCCATGACGTCTCCGATCCACACCCTGGAGCAGCACCTGCTCACCGCCCTTGATCCGGCTCCTGTCGAAACCCGTCGGTTGTTCCATGGCCGCGGCCGCTGCTGGCCGGGCCTGGAGCAGATCACCGTCGACTGGCTCGACGGCGTGCTGCTGGTGGCCCTGTTCCGCGAGCCGGCCGAAGGCCAGTTGGCCGAGCTCGAGGCGATGCTGCGCGCATTGGCCGAGCGCCCGCAATGGACCGGCCAGGCGATTCTGCTGCAGCATCGCTACCTGCCCGACAGCCCCGGCCAATGGTTGCTCGGTGAGCCTTGCCAGCAGCGTACCGTGGTCGAGGATGGCTTGAAGTACCTGCTCGACCTGGGCGTTCGGCAGAACAACGGCCTGTTCCTCGACATGCGCTACGGTCGGCGCTGGGTGCGCGAGCAGGCGGCGGGCAAGCGGGTACTGAACCTGTTCGCCTACACCTGCGGCTTCTCGGTGGCGGCCATTGCCGGCGGCGCGCAGCAGGTGGTCAACCTGGACATGGCCAAGTCGGCGCTGTCGCGCGGGCGCGAGAACCACCGCCTCAATGGTCACGATGCTGCAAGCGTCGCTTATCTCGGGCATGAGCTGTTCAAGTCCTGGGGCAAGGTACGCAAGTACGGGCCGTACGACCTGATCATCATCGACCCGCCGACCTTCCAGCGTGGCAGCTTCGTGCTCACCCAGGACTACGCCAAGATCCTGCGCCGGTTGCCCGAGCTGTTGAGCGAGGGGGGAACAGTGCTGGCCTGCGTGAACGATCCGGCGATCGGCCCGGCGTTTCTCATCGAAGGCATGGCGCAGGAGGCACCGCAACTGGCCTTTGTCGAGCGCCTGGAGAATCCGCCGGAGTTTCCCGACGCAGACCCGCAGGGCGGCTTGAAGGCGCTGGTGTTCCGCCAGCAGGGCTGAACCCGAGGGTGTCGGGTTCGGCCCGACAGAATCAGTATTCGGACAGCGAAAACTCGGTCAGGCAGAAGGTCGGCACCCCGGCGGCCTGCAGGCGGCGCGAGCCTTCGAGCTCTGGCAGGTCGATGATCGCCGCGGCCTCGAATACCTTGGCCCCGGTGCGGCGCACCAGGTTGGCGGCTGCCAGCAGGGTGCCGCCGGTGGCGATGAGGTCATCGAAGATCAGCACCGAATCGCCGTCGCACAGGCTGTCGGCGTGCACTTCGAGGAAGGCTTCGCCGTATTCGGTCTGGTAGGGCTCCGACAGCACGTCGGCCGGCAGCTTGCCCTGCTTGCGGAACAGGATCAGCGGCTTGTTCAGCTGGTGGGCGATGATCGAGCCGATCAGGAAACCCCGCGCGTCCATGGCACCGATGTGGCTGAACTCGGCCTCGACATAACGCTCGATGAACTGGTCGGCGACATAGCGCAGCCCGCGCGGCGACTGGAACAGCGGGGTGATGTCACGGAAGATCACGCCCGGCTTGGGGAAGTCCACTACCGGGCGGATCAGGGCTTTGAGGTCGAAGGCGTCGCTGTGCATGGGGCGGGTATCCTGGAAAAACCAAGCACTCAGTATACCCTGCCCGTGTCGCGATCAGGCCTCCATCGCACCACCGGCCAGCGCGCACAGCTGGATCGGGTCGAGGATGTGCACTTCCTTGCCCTCGGCCTTGAGCAGGCCGTTCTGCTGGAAGCGGGTGAACACCCGCGACACGGTTTCCACCGCCAGGCCCAGGTAGTTGCCGATCTCGTTGCGCGACATGCTCAGGCGGAACTGGTTGGCCGAGTAGCCACGGGCGCGGAAACGGGCCGAGAGGTTGACCAGGAAGGTGGCGATGCGCTCGTCGGCGGTTTTCTTCGACAACAGCAGCATCATCTGCTGGTCGTCACGGATCTCGCGGCTCATCACCCGCATCAACTGGCGACGCAACTGCGGCAGTTGCACCGAGAGTTCGTCGAGGCGTTCGAAGGGGATCTCGCAAACGGAGGTGGTTTCCTGGGCCTGGGCCGACACCGGATAGGCTTCGGTGTCCATGCCCGACAGCCCGACCAGCTCGCTGGGCAGGTGGAAACCGGTGATCTGCTCTTCGCCGGCATCGCTGAGGCTGAAGGTTTTCAGGGCGCCGGAGCGTACCGCGTAGACCGAGCCGAAATTGTCACCTTGGCGGAACAGGAACTCGCCCTTCTTCAGCGGGCGACCGCGCTTGACGATTTCATCCAGTGCGTCCATGTCCTCGAGGTTGAGCGACAGGGGCAGGCACAGGGGCGCCAGGCTGCAATCCTTGCAATGGGCCTGGCTGTGGGGGCGCAGTTTGACTGGCTCGGACATTTCTTTCGATCCTTGTGATAAAGCACACATAAGCTGTAAGGGTAACCCACAGCTGGATTGGAGGCCAGCCTGCACTTTTTTGGTGCGGCCTGGCGGCGCCTGCGCGCGGGTGTGCGCGCAGGCCTTCTACCCTCCATGGTGTGCCTGACAAGGCGGGCCGTCCATGCGGTGTAACGTCCCGGAAAATCGACTAGATCACCCGGGAAAAACGCTGGCGATTGTGCAGGGCCAAGTAGGCATCGAACACCATGCATACCGAGCGCACCAGCAGGCGGCCGGCCGGCAGCACCTTGATACCGCGAGCGTCGAGGGTGATCAGGCCGTCGCGCTGCATGGCCTGCAACTGCGGCCACAGGGCCTTGAAGTAACCTCGAAAGTCGAGGGTGAAGGCCTGCTCGATCTGCTCGAAGTCCAGTTCGAAATGGCAGATCAGTTGCTGGATCACCGCGCGTCGGATTCGATCGTCCTGATTGCACAGCAGGCCGCGCTGGGTCGCCAGTTGGGCGCTGGAGAGCGCGTCCTGGTAGGTATTCAGGTCGCTGCTGTTCTGGCAGTAGAGGTCGCCGATCTGGCTGATGGCCGAAACGCCCAGCCCCACCAGGTCGCAATGACCGTGGGTGGTGTAGCCCTGGAAGTTGCGCTGCAGGGTGCCTTCTTCCTGGGCGATCGCCAGCTCGTCGTCAGGCAGGGCGAAATGGTCCATGCCGATGTAGCGATAGCCGGCAGCCGTCAGTTGCTCGATGGTGTTGTGCAGCATTTCCAGCTTGGCTGCCGGTGCCGGAAGCTCGCTTGCGTCGATGCGCCGCTGGGGCATGAAGCGCTCGGGCAGGTGCGCATAGTTGAACACCGACAGGCGATCCGGCTGCAGGCGGATCACTTCCTCGACAGTGCGGGCGAAGCCCTCCGGGGTCTGACGGGGCAGGCCGTAGATCAGGTCGAGATTCACCGAGCGGAACTGCAGGGTGCGTGCGGCCTCGACCAGGGTGCGGGTCTGCTCCAGGCTCTGCAGGCGGTTGATCGCTCGCTGCACCGCAGGGTCGAGATCCTGCACGCCGAGGCTGATACGGTTGAAGCCCAGCTCACGCAGCAGGCCCATGGTCGACCAGTCGGCCTCGCGCGGGTCGAGTTCGATGCCGTAGTCACCGGAGTCGTCGTCCAGCAGGTTGAAGTGCTGGCGCAGGCTGGTCATCAACTGGCGCAGTTCGACGTGACTGAGGAAGGTCGGGGTGCCGCCGCCGAAGTGCAACTGCTCGACTCGTTGCCTGGGATCGAGGTGGCAGGCGATCAGCTGGATCTCCTGCTCCAGGCGCTGCAGGTAGGGCGCGGCGCGGGCGCGGTCCTTGGTGATGACCTTGTTGCAGGCGCAGTAGTAGCAGATGTTGGCGCAGAACGGCACGTGGACATAGAGCGACAACGGGCGTACCGCGCGGCGGCTTTCACGCAGGGCGTGCAACAGGTCGAACGAGCCCACATCGCCGTGCAGTTGCACGGCAGTTGGGTAGGAGGTGTAGCGTGGACCGGCCAGATCGTAGCGACGAATCAGGTCGGCGTCCCAATGTAGGTCGTCGAGCATGTGGGTAGTCCCCGGAGAGAGCGGCAGTGTCCGGAGTCTAGAGAGGTCTGCAGGAAGGGGTCTTGACCTGCATCAACGGGGGAAAACCGCCGGCAGCCAGTCTCAGTGTCCCATCAGCCAGTGCTGGTGCGGCCCGGGCAGGGTCCACAGGCCGAACAGCATGACCATCACGCCGCCCGCCAGGCGTACGCCGCGGCGGCGCAGCAGGGCATTGACCCGTTCGGCGGCCATGCCCGTGGCCAGCAGCACCGGCCAGGTGCCGACGCCGAACGCCAGCATCAATGCCGCACTGTGTAGCGCGTTGCCCTGGCTCGCAGCCCACAGCAGGGTGCTGTAGACCAGCCCGCAGGGCAGCCAGCCCCACAGCGCGCCGAGCAGCAATGCCCGTGGCAGGCTCGAGACCGGCAGCAGGCGTGAAGCCAGCGGCTGGATGTGCCGCCACAACCCCTTGCCCAGCGCTTCGATACGTGTCAGGCCACTCCACCAACCGGCCAGGTACAGGCCCATGGCGATCAGCAGCAGGGCCGCCACCACCCGCAGCACCTGCGCCGCCGGGCTGCTGGCCAAGGCCCAGCCGGCCAGGCCGAGCACCAGGCCGGCGGCTGCGTAGCTGAGCACGCGACCCAGGTTGTAGGCGATCAGCAGTCGCAGGCGACGGCTGCGCTGCTCGGGCGGTATGGCCAGGGTCAGCGCGCCCATCAGCCCACCGCACATGCCCAGGCAGTGGCCCCCGCCCAGCAGGCCGAGGACCAGGGCGGAGCCGAGCAGCGCAAGCAGGTCAGGCACGCGGGGTCGGGTCCTTGTCGTCGGGCTGCTCGGTCTTGGCCTCTTCGGTGTTGATCGCGGCCTGGTGGCGCGGGTCCTGGTCGTCGAACAGGATGCTGTGGGCAGGGCCTTCGAGGTCGTCGTACTGGCCGCTGTCCACGGCCCAGAAGAAGATGTACACCGCCACGCCGACGAGCAACAGGGCGGCGGGGATCATCACATAGAGGGCGGGCATGGGGGATTCCTGCTCAGGCCATGACGGGACTAGGGGCAGCATTGGCAGCCTGCACGGTTGGCATGCGGGTCAGGCGCAGGGCATTGAGCACCACGATCAGCGAGCTTGCCGACATGCCGATTGCCGCCCACACCGGCGTGATCCAGCCCAGCGCGGCGAAGGGCAGCATCAGCCCATTGTACAGGGTTGCCCAGAGCAGGTTCTCGAGGATGTTGCGGCGCGTGCGGCGCGCCAGGTCGAAAGCCTGGGCCAGGGCCTGCAGGCGGTTGGACAGCAGCACCGCGTCGGCGCTGGTCTTGGCCAGGTCGGTGGCCGAGCCCATGGCGATGCTGATGTCGGCAGCGGCGAGCACCGGCACGTCGTTGACGCCGTCGCCGAGCATCAGCACCTTGCGCCCTTGCGTCTGCAGAGCCTTGACCCGTGCCAGCTTGTCGTCCGGGCGCAGGTCGCCGATGGCCTGATCGATGCCCAGTTGCGCAGCGACCTCGGCGACCATCGGCGAGCTGTCGCCCGACAGCAGCACGGTGCGCCAGCCACGGGCCTTGCAGGCGGCCAGCAGCTCGCCGGCATCGCTGCGAAGGTGGTCGTCAAGGCCGAACCAGGCCAGCGGGCCCTGGCGATCACCCAGCAGCAGCCACTGCCCACGCGGTTCGGGGACGGCCGGCACTTCGGCGCCGCTCAGTGCGCAGACGAAGGTGGCCTGGCCGATGCGCAGCCGCTGTTGGCCGACCTGGCCCTCCAGACCCAGCCCCGGTACCGCCTGGACGTTCTCGGCGGGCTCGGTGCTGCGTCCGAAGGCGCGGGCGATGGGATGCTCCGAGCGGTTCTCCAGGGCGGCTGCCAGGGCCAGGCAGCGGTCGGGTGCCACCGTGCCCAGCGGGCGAATGCTGCGCAGGGCCAGGCGGCCCTCGGTCAGGGTGCCGGTCTTGTCGAACACCACCGTGTCGATCTGGTTCAGCCCTTCGAGCACATGGCCGCGGGTGACCAGCAAGCCGAGCTTGTGCAGGGTGCCGGTGGCGGTGGTGAGCGCGGTCGGGGTGGCGAGGGAGAGGGCGCAGGGGCAGGTCGCCACCAGCATCGCCAGGACGATCCAGAACGCCCGGTCGGCATCCAGGTGCCACCACCAGAGGCCGATGGCCAGCGCGGCCACCAGGCTGAACAGCAGGAACCACTGCGAGGCGCGGTCGGCGATCTGCGCCAGGCGCGGTTTTTCCGACTGGGCGCGTTCGAGCAGGCGCACGATGGCCGACAGGCGCGAGTCCTGGCCGAGGGCCTGGACCTCGACTGTCAGGGTACTCTCGACATTCAGCGTGCCGCCGGTGACCCGGTCGCCGACCCGTCGGGCCTGGGGCAGGTACTCACCGGTGAGCAGCGACTCGTCGATGCTCGAGCGGCCTTGGAGAATGCGCCCGTCGGCAGGAATCACCGCCCCCGGCAGGACCTGCACGCGATCGCCGCAGGCCAGTTCGGCCAGGAGGATGCGCTCGGGTCGGCCCTGGGTATCCAGGCGCAGGCACGACGCCGGCAGCAGGTTGACCAGCTGTGCGGTGGCCGCGGCAGTACGCTCGCGGGCGCGGCGCTCCAGGTAGCGGCCGGTGAGCAGGAACAGCGCGAACATGCCGACGGTGTCGAAATACAGCTCGCCGCTGCCGGTGATCGCGGTCCAGATCCCGGCCCCGTAGGCCAGGGCGATGGCCAGCGACACCGACAGGTCCATGGTCAGGTGGCGGGTGCGCAAGTCGCGGGCGGCGCCCTTGAAGAACGGCGCACAGCTGTAGAACACGATGGGCGTGGTCAGGAACAGCGCAACCCAGCGCAGGATGGTATGCAGTTCGGGCGACAGGTCGATGTTGAATTCCGGCCAGGTCGCCATGGTTGCCATCATTGCCTGGAACCACAGCAGACCGGCCACACCCAGGCGTCGCAGGGCCGTGCGGTTTTCCCGGGCCAGCTGTTCGGCGGCCTGGTCGGGCTGGTAGGGGTGGGCGGCGTAGCCGATGCCGCGCAGCTCGGCGATCAGCCGCGAGAGCGGCAGTTGCCCGTCGTTCCAGCTGACGTGCAGGCGATGGTTGGACAGGTTCAGGCGCGCCTCGCCTACTGCATCGAGGTTGCGCAGGTGTTTTTCGATCAACCAGCCGCAGGCGGCGCAGCTGATGCCCTCGATCATCAGGGTGGTTTCGGCCAGGCTGCCCTGGTGGTGCACGAAATTCTGCTGGACGTCGGCGCGGTCGTATAACGCCAGTTCGTCCTGCAATTGCCGTGGCAGCGTCTCGGGGTTGGCGCTGGTTTCGCTGCGATGCTGGTAGTAGTGCTCGAGCCCGCCCGCGACGATGGCCTCGGCCACGGCCTGGCAGCCAGGGCAGCAGAACTGCCGGGGCTGGCCAAGCACCACAGCGGTGAAGCGGCTGCCGGCGGGGACGGGCAGGGCGCAGTGGTAGCAGGGTGTGGGCTGGGTCATCGTGGTTTTGCCTGGCCTTGGGCAACAGCATGAAACCTGTGGGGGCTGATGCGGCGGTTCATTCCTGATGCTCGGCGCCCTGCAGGGCTTCGTCGCCCAGCTGCAAGGTCACGCCATGCTCGACCTTCTCTTCCTCGAACAGGCGCCAGACCTGGCCGTTCTCCTGGCCGAGCAGCTCGACGAAGCGCCGCCCTTCGACCTTGTCGTCGAGCTGGCCGACATAGCGCCCGGCTTCGCTGCGGGCCAGCTGGACCTTGCGGTCCTTGTCCGGCTGGGTCGGCGAGATCAGGTTCAGTTCCAGGGTCTGCGGGTCGCTGTTGCCGGTCAGGCGCAGTTCCACTTCGCCGGTCAGCTCGTCCAGGTGCACGCTGGCCTTGAGCCCGAGAGTCTGGGCCAATAGCTCGCGGTCCAGCGAACGGTTGATGCCCTTGCCGGCCTCGTAGTAGTTGTCGTTGACCAGATTGTCCGGGTTGCGCACGGCAATGCTGACCATGGTCAGGCTCAGGCACACCGAGGTGGTCAGGATGCCGATGATGATCCAGGGCCAGAGATGCTTGTACCAGGGGCTGGTGGCGGTGGCGGCGGTCATTGTGAAAAGTCTCTCTCAGCGGATCTGTGGGCCGATGAAGCGGCTCTTGGCTTCAACCTGGGTGGCGCTGTCGTCGGCGTCCTTGAGGATGAAGGTGATGTCGTTGGTGCTCGAAGGCAGTTTCTCGGGGGCGACCGACAGTTGTACCGGCAGGCTGACGATATCGCCGGCGGCCACGCGGATCTCCCGTTGCCCGGACAACTGCAGCCCCGGCAGGCCGGCTGCGTCGAGTACATAGACGTGGTCACGCTGGTCCTTGTTCATCACCTTGAGGCTGTAGACGTTCTCGATCCAGCCCTGGGCATTCTCGCGGTACAGCACGCGGTCCTTGCTGACGTCGAAGCCGACCAGCGAGCGGGTGGCGAAGGCAGTGGCCAGCGCGCCGATCATCAGCAGCAGCACCAGGGCGTAGCCGATCAGGCGTGGGCGCAGCATGTGGGTCTTCTGCCCGGAAAGATTGTGCTCGGTGGTGTAGCTGATCAGCCCACGCGGGTAGTCCATCTTGTCCATGATGCCGTCGCAGGCATCGATGCACGCGGCGCAGCCGATGCACTCGATCTGCAGGCCGTCGCGAATGTCGATGCCGGTGGGGCAGACCTGCACACACATCGTGCAGTCGATGCAGTCGCCCAGGCCCTGGGCCTTGTAGTCGACGCCTTTCTTGCGCGGGCCACGGGTTTCGCCACGGCGCGGGTCGTAGGAGACGATCAGCGTGTCCTTGTCGAACATCACGCTCTGGAAGCGCGCGTACGGGCACATGTACACGCACACCTGCTCGCGCAGCCAGCCAGCGTTGCCATAGGTGGCGAGGGTGAAGAAACCGACCCAGAAGTAGGCCCAGCCATCGGCCTGGCCTGTAAAGAATTCAGTGACCAGTTCGCGGATCGGCGAGAAGTAACCCACGAAGGTCAGGCCGGTGACGAAGCCGATCAGCAGCCACAGGCTGTGCTTGGCCAGCTTGCGCAGGAACTTGTTGCCGCTCATGGGGGCCTTGTCGAGCTTCATGCGCTGGTTGCGGTCGCCTTCGGTGACCTTTTCGCACCACATGAAGATCCAGGTCCATACGCTCTGCGGGCAGGTGTAGCCGCACCAGACGCGGCCGGCATACACGGTGATGAAGAACAGGCCGAAGGC
Source organism: Pseudomonas sp. FA117 (assembly GCF_057370475.1). NCBI lineage: Bacteria > Pseudomonadati > Pseudomonadota > Gammaproteobacteria > Pseudomonadales > Pseudomonadaceae > Pseudomonas > Pseudomonas sp. FA117. Next base: position 4,001,153 of record NZ_CM170675.1, on the reverse strand, counting down.
GGCGACGATGAGGATGCCCGACAGCAGGATGAAGTCCTGCGGCCAGATGGTCGCGCCGAAGATGTAGAACTTGCGTTCGGGCAGGTTCCACCATACGGCCTGGTGACCGCCCCAGTTCAGCCACACGGTGCCGAAGTAGAGCAGGAACAGCAATGCACCGCCGACCATGCGCAGCCTGCGGAACAGGCCGGTGAAGGCGCGGGTGTAGATTTTCTCTCGGGCGGCGTAGAGGTCGACGGAATCCTTTCCTTTGTTGGCAGGCGGGGTGACGTCATGTACCGGAATCTGCTTGCTCATCATCAAGTCCCACGGCAGTGGAGAAGTGCCAGGGCCAGTGCATGCCGGCCGTGGTCGCGCGCCGATGCTGGCGCTCTGCGGCCCATGATACGCCTGTGATGGCAGGGTAGGGCTTGGCTGCGACGTTTAGTCGCGTTGGGTGGTCGTTTGAATCGTGTTATGGCGAGTGTCAATTGATCCAGGTCAGGCGGTGGTGCATTTGTTGGCCTCATCGCGGGGCAAGCCCGCTCCCACAGGTTCCCGGTTATCCCACAATCTGTGGGAGCGGGCTTGTCCCGCGATGAGGCCAGGCCTGCATTACTCCTGTTTGGCCGGCTCCGCCTGCTGCGACAGGCTGTACACATAGGCCGCCAGCAGGTGCACCTTGTCGTTGCCCTGGATTTCAGCCTGCGCCGGCATCTGGCCCTGGCGCCCGTAACGGATGGTCTGCTGCAGCTGGGCGAAGCTCGAGCCGTAGATGAACGCCTGCGGATGGGTCAGGTTCGGTGCGCCCATGGCCGGGGTGCCCTTGCCTTCGGGGCCGTGGCAGGCCACGCAGTTGGTGGCGAAGAGTTTCTGCCCGTTGCCGACATCGGCCTTGATCCCTTCGGGCAGGCTGCGACCGTCGAGGTTGGTCAGCACGAAGGCGGCGACATCGGCCACGCCCTGCTCGCCGATCACCTCGGCCCAGGCCGGCATTACCCCGTGACGACCATTCATGATGGTGGTCTTGATGGTTTCCGGCTCGCCGCCCCAGCGCCAGTCGCTGTCGGTCAGGTTGGGGAAACCGTAGGCGCCCTTGGCGTCCGAGCCGTGGCACACCGAGCAGTTGGAAGCGAACAGGCGCGCGCCCATCTTCAGCGCTTGCGGATCCTTGGCGACGTCTTCCAGCGGCATGGCGGCGAACTTGGCGAAGATCGGCCCGAAGCGGGCATCGGCCTTGGCCATTTCCTTCTCCCACTCGTGCACGCCGGTCCAGCCCGACTGGCCATTGCTGAACTCGGTCTGCTTGTCGTTATCCAGGTAGCTGTAGCCTGGCAGGATGCCCTTCCAGTTGCCCAGGCCTGGGTAGAGCACCAGGTAGCCGAGGGCGAAGACGATGGTGCCGACGAACAGCCAGAACCACCATTTGGGCAGCGGGTTGTCGTACTCCTCGATACCGTCGAACGCATGGCCGACGGTTTCGTCGGTGATCTCTTCGCGCTGGCCCTTGCGGGTCGACAGCAGCAGCCAGGTCAAGGCGAAGATGGTGCCCAGGGTCAGGACGGTGACGTACAGACTCCAGAAGGTTGTCATTGTTGTTTGCTCCCAGAAGCATTCTTTTGCGCGTGCTCGACATGCCGGCTGGCCTCGGGGTCATCCGCGAAGGGCAACTGCGTGGCCTCGTCGAAATCCTTCTTGCGCCGCGGGCTGAACACCCACAGCGCCAGGCCCACGAAGGCCACCAGCACGACGACGGTGCCCAGGCCGCGAATCATCCCGATATCCATCAGCGTCACCGTTTGCTCTTGATGAGGGTGCCAAGGCCTTGCAGGTACGCCACCAGGGCGTCCATCTCGGTCTTGCCCTTGACCGCGTCGCGGGCCCCGGCGATGTCTTCGTCGGTGTAGGGCGTGCCGAGGGTGCGCAGCACTTCGAGCTTCTTGGCCGTATCCTTGCCATCGAGGTGGTTCTCGACCAGCCACGGGTATGCCGGCATCTTCGACTCCGGCACCACGTTGCGCGGGTTGTACAGGTGGGCGCGGTGCCAGTCGTCGGAGTAGCGTCCACCGACGCGGGCCAGGTCCGGACCGGTGCGCTTGGAGCCCCAGAGGAAGGGGTGGTCCCACACGCTTTCACCGGCCACGGAGTAGTGGCCGTAGCGCTCGGTCTCGGCGCGGAACGGGCGGATCATCTGCGAGTGGCAACCGACGCAGCCCTCGCGTATGTAGATGTCGCGGCCTTCGACTTCCAGCGCGGTGCGCGGCTTCATGCCTTCGACCGGCTTGTTGGTAACGTCCTGGAAGAACAGCGGGACGATTTGCGTCAGGCCGCCGATGCTCACGGCAATGACCATGAAGAAGGCCAGCAGGCCTATGTTCTTCTCGACTGCTTCATGCTTCATCAGTGCGCTCCCACGACGACGATCTTGGCGGCTTCATCGGCCTGTGCCGGATTGGCAGCGCGGACGGTACGCAGCACGTTGTAGGCCATCAGCAGCATGCCCGAGGCGAAGAAGGCGCCGCCCAGTGCGCGGACGATATAGCCCGGATGGCTCGCCTGCAGCGCTTCGACGAAGGAGTAGGTGAGGGTGCCGTCATCGTTGATCGCACGCCACATCAGGCCCTGGGTGATGCCGTTGACCCACATCGAGGCGATGTACAGCACGGTGCCGATGGTCGCCAGCCAGAAGTGCGCGTTGATCAGGCCGACACTGTGCATCTGCTCGCGGCCGTAGAGCTTGGGAATCATGTGGTACACCGCGCCGATGGAGATCATCGCCACCCAGCCCAGCGCACCGGCATGCACGTGACCGATGGTCCAGTCGGTGTAGTGCGACAGCGAGTTGACCGTCTTGATCGCCATCATCGGCCCTTCGAAGGTCGACATGCCGTAGAAGGCCAGCGACACCACGAGGAAGCGCAGGATCGGGTCGGTGCGCAGTTTGTGCCAGGCACCGGAGAGGGTCATCATGCCGTTGATCATGCCGCCCCAGCTCGGGGCCAGGAGGATGATCGACATCACCATGCCCAGCGACTGCGCCCAGTCGGGCAGGGCGGTGTAGTGCAGGTGGTGGGGGCCGGCCCAGATGTACAGGGTGATCAGTGCCCAGAAGTGGACGATGGACAGGCGGTAGGAGTAGATCGGCCGCTCGGCCTGCTTGGGCACGAAGTAGTACATCATCCCCAGGAAGCCTGTGGTGAGGAAGAAGCCTACGGCGTTGTGGCCATACCACCACTGGATCATCGCGTCGGTGGCGCCGGCGTAGGCCGAGTACGACTTGAACAGGCTGACCGGCAGCGAGATGTGGTTGACGATGTGCAGCATCGCGGTGACCACGATGAAGGCGCCGTAGAACCAGTTGCCGACGTAGATGTGCTTGGTCTTGCGCTTGACGATGGTGCCGAAGAACACCACCGCGTAGGTGACCCAGACGATGGCCAGCAGGATCGCGATGGGCCATTCCAGCTCGGCGTATTCCTTGGTGGTGGTGTAGCCCATCGGCAGGGTGATCAGCGCGCCGAGGATCACCGCCTGCCAGCCCCAGAAGGTGAAGGCGGCCATGCCGTCGGAGATCAGCCGGGTCTGGCAGGTGCGCTGCACCACGTAGTAGCTGGTGCCGAACAGGGCACAGCCGCCGAAGGCGAAGATCACCAGGTTGGTGTGCAGCGGGCGCAGGCGTCCGAAGCTGGTCCAGGGCAGGTCGAAGTTGAGCTGCGGCCACACCAGTTGCGATGCGATGAAGACGCCGAGGCCCATGCCAAGGATCCCCCAGACCACCGTCATGATGGCGAACTGGCGGACGACCTTATAGTTATAAGCAGTCGGACTGATTGCTGTGCTCATGCTAAGGTTCCACGGTTTGGGTGTTCTTGTTGGTGGAAAAATCGGCGCCAGTCTCGTTAGCCGCAACGGCTACTACCACGCAAGGTACCCTGCGCCGACCCGTGTCCATACCCTCCCCACCACCGTCCCGTGGCGTTTCGGGTCGAACGATTGTACACAAATAAATATCTGTAATGTGTACCGTTTTTCACCTTTTTCTGATCGATCGGTCAAGCTTTTTTTCAGGCTGCTTTTTAGCACACGACGTCAGGCAATGCGCCGTGCCAGTGGCGTCGCTGCAAGTGCGGCCACTGTGGCAACAAGCTTAGTTCCGTTCGGAGGGGGTGCAAGGGAGGGGGAGCGGGGTAGGGGCGTTAGAGTCAGCGCAAGCATTGTTGTCTTCGAGTGCGGGTGCGATGGCTGTAGGGGCTTGCCCACGAACACTCGCGTAGTCGGTGCCATCCATGAAGTAGCCAGCATGGCAGGGCTCGCCCCTACGTACCCGGGTAGACCGATTAGCGACAGTAGCCCCCATCGGGTGCAGTTCACTCATTCAGGGGCTGTTTTGGCCTTGCGGGGATTCTTCTCCGGGCGCTTGCCCGGCTTCAGGTGCCAGCGGTCGGCGTTGGCGAGCAGGCGCTGCTGAATGTCAGGCGGGTAGTCGCTCAATGTGGTGAGTGGGGGCACCGGTTTACCCGGTAGCCCGGCCTCGCGGATGATCTTCGGCCAGCGTGGACGCCAGCAGAGCATCAGGCTGAGCCAGTGCGAGGTGCCAATGATCACGAAGGCAGGCCAGACCAGCAGCAGGGCAACCTTGAAGGGCCACCTGCTATTGCGAAAGAAACGGCCCATGCCTTCGAATTGGGCACTGAACGCCTGGATGGGAGAGGGGAAGCGTGTGCTCAGGCGCGGGCGCGGGACGGAGTCGGGGCCTTCTTCCATGTAGCGGCGGATGAACTCCCATTCGTCCCGCAGTTCGCTGTCGCCTTGGCCTTGTTTGCCCAGGAGGGCCATTTCCATGTGAGGTAGGCCTGTGAAATGAGGGTGCCAAGCCAGAACGAGTCGCATACCCATGCTAAGACGATCATCCTTTGGGTTAGTGGCGGTGCTTCCTGTTGTTTTCCAGGCAAATGTAACAATGCCGCCGCAGTAGCCAGGGCGGTGCAAATGAACTTGCTGAGTTTTACGGTTGAACCGTATTAATAAGTGGCGGCTTGTCAGCATTTCCAAGCGAGTCAGTCGAAAGCCGTACCGAGCGTAAAAATAGCCTGTGCTGCCACCCAGTGCCAGCAGAAACGTAGTCAGTGATAGCGTCAGTACGCTGAAGTCTGGGAGCTGTGTGATGATTAGTGATATGAATCCGAAGGTTATTGTTGACCATGCCCAAGCTGCAGGTGCCAGCAGTCCTAATGTAGCCATGGTTATCAAGCCGCGTTTTTCCTCTGATCCGCCGCAGCGCATTTCCATGATGTTGTCGTCAAACTCGAATACCGGCCCGCGGCTGATCGGATTATCACTGACGGGTCTAAAATGTAAGTCAGATGTAAAATCCTCTTCGTAATTATCTTTGGCGGCTCGCAGTTGAGCGCGCGTTTGGATTGATTCTGCTATTTTGCGGTCCACCGATGACTCGATGTGCATTCTCCAGAATATCCATTCAATTAGGTGCATTATATGACCTCATTGAACGCTTTGTAGAGTTCTGGAAGTTCATGGGTGCTATCGAAAGGTTTTTTTTGTAGATCCCGTCGGTAGACGCTTTTTTTGCACCATTTCTCCAGTGCATTATCGTCAAAAATAAAAATGATCACTGTAATTGCAATACCAATCCAGAATGTGCCGAGTACGAGCCTGGCCAATATGAGACGGGCGGCTTGAGTTCCTAGCCTTGCGGAAAGCGCGCTAAATGAACTGGCTACGCTGCTTAAAAGTGTGTTGGAGGTGGTTCTGGCTAGATGTTGGAACAGCGGCTGGGCAATGGCTATGGCTGTGCCCACCTCAGCTAGCGATAAACCCACGACGGCGAAAGCGCGCGTAAGGTATGCAGTAGCTAATATTTGGCTACTGCTTCTGGGAGTATGTGAAGGTTCTATAGACTTATAGTGCTCAATCCCATCCGCAAAGTCCCACCAGGCCAACACCAGCCCCCCCATCCCCGCCAACCCCGCCCCCCACAACTTTAACCGCCCCAACGCCACCGTTGCCCCGCCGCCAGTCACGCTTTGTGCGCCATAGCGTGTCATGACCATTTCCACATAACTAACCCCGATCTCGAACCCGGCAGCCGCCGTGCTCATCGCTGCTGCCAGTAGTTCGGTTTTCAGGCGCATGTCGCTGTCTGGTAGCTGTCGCGCCTTGAAGGCCATCAACATCCCCTCGATGAGGGTGATGACCCCGGATACCCGAACTTTGTAGAAGTCACTATTGTGCGCCTGCATCAGCCCTTCGGCCCAGGCCTGATCGAGGTAGCGGGTGATCTGGCCGGCGCTGCGTTGTGGGTTGATGGTTTGGTTGAGCTCCGCTGCTTGCGCAAGGCGCACATTCACGGCGGCTTCGTGCACGGAGGCAAATAGCGTGACCCGCAGCCCTTGGTGCAAGGCGCGGTCCATGTTGTTCGGCGCCGCGGTGCGCAGCACTTGGCGCCCGAGCGCGACATACCAGGCATACAAACCAACGCTAGCCCTGGCGTTTTGTGCCTGACGCTGTTCGTACAGTGTGTTCAGTCGGGTAAAGGCGTTGGCCGCTGCATGGGCCTGGCGGGCGAGGGCTTCCGGCAGGTCGAAGGAGGTCTCTGAACCGGATGCGGCCTTGGCGGCGTCGCGCAGCTGCGCCAGCTCGTCGCGCAGGGTCTGTTGGTTGAAGGCGATGCTGCGCATGGCCAGGTTGTCTCGCTCGGTGGGGTCGCTGCGCCACCAGTGGTCCAATACCTTGGTGCCGAGCTCGCTGAGTTCCATGCCGACCACGCACTGCCCGGTCTGTTCGGCGAAAGCCAGGCCGTCTGTAGAGTCTGCGTCGTCGTAACGGTCCAGGGCCTGGAGGAAACGCTCGTTGATCACCCAGCGCAGGTGGTCCAATGCGCGTGCCTCGGCGGCGAGCTTGGCCGACTGCGTGACCTGGTCGAAATGTTCGAGCTGAAGGCGCATGGCGGCGCGGTCCACCAGGGGGCCGTACTTCTCGTCGAACTGCCGGTTGAACTCGCCCGCTTGCTGGCGGGCGTTTACCCGCGCTCGGGTGTCTCGCTCGAATTTTTCGAGATGGGGCTTGAGCTGGGCATCGTGGGCGTCCGCGTCTTTTCTCGCCTGTTCTGTGAAACCGTAGTACTCCGCAGGCATTACCGGTTGAAGGCGCAGGGTTTCTGCCATGACCTCACGTTTGATGATCTGTTCGGCGCGCATTGCGGGATAGAGCTTTTCGATCTTTAGAAACGACTGCGCCACCAACAGCCGGCGCTCATTGTCGACGCCCGGCTCCACGCTGCGCTGCAGCCAATCACTGCGCACCTGGTCGACTGCTGCATTACGCCAGGCGTTGAGTTCCTGGGTGATGCCGATAATGTCATCGACCACGATGGCGGCGCCGCGGGGGTTGTTGCGGTTAGGTGGCGGGGCGAAGGCCTGGCGCGTAGCCTGCAACGACAGTACATGGTCCTGGTTGAACGGCTGCTGCTTCAGCAGAGCCCGCAGTTGAGGGTCTTGTTGAGCCTTGAAGTCGGCGATGCACTCCAACTGGTCGTACTTGAGCACTGACGGTGGTGAGGGGAGCTCCACCGGCTGAACGAGAGTCTCGACGTCGATGCTCGGCAAGCTGTCGCGGTAGCCATCCTCGATCAAGCGGTAATTGTCGAGCATGCGTGGTGTCAGCGGGGTGGGGCTGTAGAGAGGGCGTAGCTCCTGCATGCTGTCGAGGTCGTACAGGGTTATCGTCCAGCCGAAACTCTGGATCAGATCATCGAGGGTCGCGCTGGGCAGGGCCTCCCAGGGGGCATCAGCGCTGATCGCGCGCAGCGATCCGTTGGCGAGGACGCGATACTGGCTGTGCCAGTGATAGGCCGGGTTGCCATGGCGCTTGAGCAACAGGTACAGAAACCCTTCGCGCAATGGGCGCAGCGCGTAGCTGGAATGACTGAGAGGTTGCACGTCGGGGTAAGGAGTCAGCGGCTCTGTAAGCGTGGGTAGCCGGCTGCGTTGCGTGGCTTCGCCACCGACTGCTGCGAAGCGTAGCGGCAGCAGTTGGAAGCTGCGCGTGCATGAGGCCACCGGGCTGTTGCTCAGCGCAGGTTTGTAGGTGGCATTGACTTGTTTGCAGAGTTCGAGTGTTTCCAGCAGGGTGCTCATAATTGGCCTCAGCGCGTGGACGCAGGCAGGAAGGTCTGCAGGTTGTCGACAAGCGCGGTCTGTTGCTCACAGGTCGCACTCAGGGCTTGCTGCCAGGCAGGTGTGTCGGCGAGCTTGTCACCGTTGCACGCGAGCATCAGCACGTAGGTGATCAGGTCCTTATCCAGCGTCAGGCCATGTTCGCGGGCTTGGCGCAGGTAGAGGTCGATGAGGCCGATCCGTGTGTCGGGGCAGGCCCGATTGAATGCTGGAGCGGTGTTTTCCTTGCGCAGCAGTTTGGCCAGGCGATAGCTCAGCGGGTCCCCGGCCAGCGCAGTCCAGCTATCGTCATCGAGGTGTATCGCAGGCACAGCGAGTGCTTCTGGCTGATCGGCGCCAGTAAGCGACCTCCAGCGCCGTTCATTTGGATTGAGGGTAGGTTCCGGGAACCACCAGCAGTGAACGGGTGCGAACAGTTGCCTGACGCCGGGCAGGTCACGGCGGCTGTCCAGCACCTTTAGCGCCGCGGCGGTGTGGTAGCGCAGCAGGTAGCGATGCCCGTCCGGCCCGGTTGCTACCGCGGCCTGGCTGAGGTGCCTGGCCAGTTGTTCGGGTGCAAGCGCGCTGATGATCCAGCCGCAAACCGCGCGCTCTGCACATTCATCGAGTGCTCCCAGAAAATCGTACTGTCCGGACACGTCGGCACTTGGTCTGGCCGCGAACAGCCAGGGCCCTGCGGCCTGCAGGTTGGCGAACTGCGCCTGTTGCAGCAGCGGCCAGCAGTACGTCGAGACGTGTTCCTGAACCCTGTCACGCGCAGAAGGGGTGAGGGAGGCTATGTCGATAATGCCGCTGAGCCGATAGCTGTGGGACTTTCGCAGAGTCGTGACGATTGACTGGATGAACGGGCTGAGCATCAGGCACCCTCCATGGGAATCAGGCTGCGTCTTTCGGCGGTCGCCTTGAGCGGTGTGCTGGTAGTGCGTGCCCTGGTCGGCGGTGGCGGCTTCTCGCCCTGGCTGAAGCTGCTGGCCAGGCCGGGAACGTGACGTACTGGCCGTTCTCCTTTCCAAAGGGTGAACAGCACGGGCTTGTCGAGCAAGTGACCGAAGTCGACGTCGTTGTCGTGGCTGACCAGTTCCCGCTGCAGTTGGTAAGGTGTGCTGACTGCTTCATTCAGGGTGAATGACACCACCTCGAATTGGGTCCCGCCAAGCATTGACGAGAAGGTGTAATGAATGTCGGATTGGTGCGGCATGGAACTCCCTGTCTAGTGTTGTTCGAAGTGCCATATGCAGCGCGCTTGGACCTCTTGAACTCGGGGGAGACCGTAAAAGATGAGCCTGGGGAAGTATTGTCGGTGGATTCCTAAATTGATGTAGGAGGCGTCGCGCCAGCAGCATCCGAAACGTGGGGACGGTTTGCCCCGCAATGGTCTTGGCAAACAAGACACATCGCGGGGCAAGTCGCAGCGGCGTGCTGCCGCATCGGTGGGTGTTACTTGGCGGTTACTGTCTCAGGGGCCTGGTCTTGCGACAGGCTATACACATAGGCCGCCAGCAGATGCACCTTGTCGTTGCCCTGGATCTCGGCCTGCGCCGGCATCTGCCCCTGGCGACCGTAGCGGATGGTCTGCTGCAACTGGGCGAAGCTCGAGCCGTAGATGAACGCCTGCGGGTGAGTCAGGTCGGGGGCGCCCATGGCCGGGGTGCCTTTGCCTTCCGGCCCATGGCAGGCCACGCAGTTGCTGGCGAAGATTTCCTGGCCCTTGGCCGCGTCGGCCTTGATCCCTTCAGGCAGGCTGCGTCCGTCCAGGTTGCTCAGCACGAAGGCGGCGACATCGGCCACGCCCTGTTCGCCGATCACCTCGGCCCAGCCGGGCATTACGCCATGGCGGCCGTTCATGATCGAGGCCTTGATCGTCTCGGGCTCGCCGCCCCAGCGCCAGTCCTTGTCGGTCAGGTTGGGGAAGCCGTACGAACCCTTGGCGTCGGAGCCGTGGCACACCGAGCAGTTGGAGGCGAACAGGCGTGCGCCCATCTTCAGCGCCTGCGGATCCTTGGCCACTTCCTCCACCGGCATGGCGGCGAATCTGGCGAAGATCGGCCCGAACCTGGCGTCGGCCTTGTCCATTTCTTTCTGCCATTCCTTCACCTGGGTCCAGCCATCCTCGTAGCCGGGCAGAATGCCTTTCCAGTTGCCCAGGCCCGGGTAGAGAATCAGGTAGCCGACCGAGAACACCAGGGTGCCGACGAACAGCCAGAACCACCACTTGGGCAGCGGGTTGTCGTACTCCTCGATGCCGTCGAAGCTGTGGCCCATGGTCTGGTCGGTGGTGTTGTTGCTCTGGCCCTTGCGGGTGCCGAGCAGCAGCCAGGTCAGGCCGATCAGGCTGCCGATGGTCAGTACGCTGATGTACGTACTCCAGAAGGTGGTCATTGCCCGTTACTCCTCATGGCAGGTTCCTGCCCGGCAGGGGGCAGGCGGTCGTCGTCGAAGGGCAGCAGGCGCGCTTCGGCGAAATCACGGTCGCGGCGACGGTTGAACACCCAGAGCGACAGGCCGATGAAGGCGATCATCACCACCAGGGTGCCCAGGCCACGGATCATGCCGATGTCGAATTCCATCGTGCTCACCTCTTGTTCTTGATCGAGGTGCCGAGCACCTGCAGGTAGGCGACCAGCGCATCCATCTCGGTCTTGCCCTTGACCGCGTCACGGGCGCCGGCGATGTCGTCGTCGCTGTAGGGCACGCCGAGGGTGCGCAGTACGCGCAGCTTGGTATCGGTGTGGCTGTTGTCGACCGGCTGCGCCACCAGCCACGGATAGGCCGGCATCTTCGACTCCGGCACCACGTTGCGCGGGTTGTACAGGTGTGCGCGGTGCCAGTCGTCGGAGTAGCGTCCACCGACGCGGGCCAGGTCCGGGCCGGTGCGCTTGGAGCCCCAGAGGAAGGGGTGGTCCCACACGCTCTCGCCGGCCACCGAGTAGTGGCCGTAGCGCTCGGTCTCGGCGCGGAACGGGCGGATCATCTGCGAGTGGCAACCGACGCAGCCCTCGCGGATGTAGATGTCGCGGCCTTCCAGTTGCAGCGCGGTGTAGGGCTTCATGCCTTCTACCGGCTTGTTGGTGACGTCCTGGAAGAACAGCGGGACGATCTGAGTCAGGCCGCCGATGCTCACGGCGAACACCATCAGCAAGGCCAGCAGGCCGACGTTTTTCTCGATGACTTCATGTTTCATCAGGCGTGTCTCCTCAAGCCAGCTGGGCGTTCGCAGGGGCGGCGTCGAGCGCTGGCGAACGCACGGTGCGCCAGGTGTTCCAGGCCATCAGGAACATGCCGCTGAGGAAGATCGCCCCGCCGACGAAGCGCACGATGAAGCCGGGGTGGCTGGCCACCAGGGTTTCGACGAACGAGTAGGTGAGCGTGCCGTCGCTGTTCACTGCACGCCACATCAGGCCTTGGGCGATGCCGTTGACCCACATCGAGGCGATGTACAGCACGGTGCCGATGGTCGCCAGCCAGAAGTGCGCGTTGATCAGGCCGATGCTGTGCATCTGCTGCTTGCCGAACACCTTGGGGATGGTGTGGTACAGGGCGCCGATGGAGATCATCGCCACCCAGCCCAGCGCACCGGCATGCACGTGGCCGATGGTCCAGTCGGTGTAGTGGGAGAGGGCGTTGACGGTCTTGATCGCCATCATCGGGCCTTCGAAGGTCGACATGCCGTAGAACGCCAGCGACACCACGAGGAAGCGCAGGATCGGGTCGCTGCGCAGTTTGTGCCAGGCGCCGGAGAGGGTCATCATGCCGTTGATCATGCCGCCCCAGCTCGGTGCGAGCAGGATCAGCGACATGATCATGCCCAGCGACTGGGCCCAGTCGGGCAGGGCGGTGTAGTGCAGGTGGTGAGGGCCGGCCCAGATGTACAGGGTGATCAGCGCCCAGAAGTGCACGATCGACAGGCGATAGGAGTACACCGGCCGCTCGGCCTGCTTGGGCACGTAGTAGTACATCATCCCCAGGAAGCCTGCGGTCAGGAAGAAGCCCACGGCGTTATGGCCGTACCACCACTGGACCATGGCATCGGTGGCGCCGGCGTAGACCGAGTACGACTTGGTCAGGCTGACCGGCATCTCGAGGTTGTTGACGATGTGCAGGATCGCCACGGTGAGGATGAAGCCGCCGAAGAACCAGTTGCCCACGTAGATGTGCTTGGTGGTGCGTTTCATCAGCGTGCCGAAGAACACGATGGCGTAGCACACCCAGACGATGGTGATCAGGATATCGATCGGCCATTCCAGTTCGGCGTATTCCTTGGAGCTGGTGTAGCCCAGCGGCAGACTGATCGCCGCCAGCACGATCACCAGTTGCCAGCCCCAGAAGGTGAAGGCGGCCAGTTTAGGCGCGAAGAGGATGGTCTGGCAGGTGCGCTGCACGGAATAATAGGAGGTGGCGAACAGGGCACAGCCACCGAAGGCGAAGATCACTGCGTTGGTGTGCAGCGGTCGCAGACGGCCGAAGCTGGTCCAGGGCAGGTCGAAGTTGAGGCTCGGCCAGACGAGTTGCGCGGCGATGAAGACGCCGAGCCCCATCCCGACGATGCCCCACACCACCGTCATGATGGCGAATTGGCGGACCACCTGATAGTTGTAGGCGGTACTGCTGGTTGTGTTCATGTATGGGTTCCCATCCACGGTTATAGGCAGGCTAAACAGCGAGGCAAGCATGAAAGATGGGCAATGTGCCGGTATTGACGGGGATCAATGGGCCCAAGTGGGAAATGTCCCAGGCTTGCGCGTCGATCCCCCGCAAACCGGAAGGGATCATGGGCGTTCCAGCACGCTGATCCTGGCCCACGGCGCGGGTGCGCCGATGGACAGCACGTTTATGGACGACTTGGCGCAAAGGCTGGCACTGCTTGGCGTCGGGGTGATTCGCTTCGAATTTCCCTACATGGCCGAGCGTCGGTTAAACGGCGGCAAGCGCCCGCCCAATCCGCAGAAGGTGCTGCTTGAAAGCTGGCGTGAGGTGTATCGGCAGGTGCGACCTTTGGTCACGGGCACCCTGGCCATTGGCGGCAAGTCGATGGGCGGGCGCATGGCCAGCCTGCTGGCCGATGAACTGCAGGCCGATGCGCTGGTGTGCCTGGGGTATCCGTTCTATGCCGTGGGCAAGCCGGAGAAGCCGCGGGTCGAGCATCTGGCCGAGCTCAAGACACCGACGCTCATCGTTCAGGGCGAGCGGGATGCGCTGGGCAATCGCGAGGCGGTGCAGGGCTATGTGCTGTCACCGGCGATCGAGGTGAACTGGCTGGTGGCGGGGGATCATGACCTCAAGCCGCTCAAGGCTTCGGGGTTCAGCCATGCACAGCATCTGCAGGCAGCGGCTGAAAAAGTGGCGGGTTTCCTGAAGGGGCAGTGCTGAAATCTTCGCGCCTAAGCGGCGCGAAGAGGTCGGTGCAGGCGACTGCTCAGTCGCGATACTCGCACAGGTAAGCGGTATCGACCTTCACCTGCAGCTGGAACTTGCTGTCGGCCGGCACGTTGAACTTGTCGCCGGCGTTGAAGGTTTCCCAATTGTCGCTGCCTGGCAGCTTGACGGTCAGGGCGCCGGACACCACGTGCATGATCTCGCGCTTGGCGGTGCCGAATTCGTATTCGCCCGGGGCCATCACGCCGACGGTAGCCGGACCTTCTTCGCCAGCGAAGGCGATCGACTTGACGGTGCCGTTGAAGTACTCGTTGACCTGGAACATGGGCGACTCCTGAACAGAAGGGCTGAAAAATGGCTGGCCAGTATGCCCAAGCCCCGCACGGTCGTCATCTGCTTTCAGATAAGGCTCAAGGGCAGCAACCGCGCGGTGTTGCGTGCATCCTCCAGGGCCCGGTGCTGTTGCCCGCTGAACTGCAGGCCGGCCAGTTGCAGGGCACCGTTCAGGCCGGTGGGGCGCTGCAGGTGACGGGCCTTGGCGAAGCGCTGCTTGAGGTTGATGTGCGGCAATCCTTCCAGCAGGCTCGAGATCTGGTATTGCTGCCATTCCTGCAGCAACTGCTTGCGGTCGTAGTCGCCCCAACTGACCCAGGCCTGCAGTTGCGCCTGGTGATGGCCCAGCCAGCGCTCGAACTGCGCCCAGACCTCGGCGAACGGCGAAGCAGCGTCGACACTGGCCTGGCTGATGTGCGTCAGCTCGCGGCAGAACGGCGTCAGTTGCGGTCGCCGCCGTGGCTTGACGAAACGCTGGAAGTGATCGACCTCGCGGCCTTCACGGGTGACCAGGCTAGCGCCGATTTCAATGATTTCCATCTCGGTGACCGGCCAGCCACCGTCGTCGGTGGTGGCCTCCAGGTCGATGACCAGCCAATGGCCCATACCAGGCTCCCTTGCAAGACGCTGTAGTGCGCGGCGTCTGGCAAGGGCCTGCGCCGCGGGCTCCTAGAGCGTAGCCAATCCGGCGCCCTTACGGCATCCCCTGGCAGATTGCCGCTACTTTGGCGTAACCAGCGGTTGTGCCCTGAGGGGAAAACGCCTAGCTTAGGCGCATTCAGGTCCATCCTCCGTGATTGAGTGTCTCACTTGACCCCACTGCCCGGCCTCAAGGCCCTGTCACCGCTGATGATGCTTGCTGCACTGTGGCTGGCCGGATCGGCCTGTGCCGCCGAAGTGATGGAAGTGAGGATCGGTGCGGCGCACTTCCCACCTTACACGGTGCGCCCGGAGCGGGGCGCGGACACCGGCCTTCTGCCCCAGCTCGCCGAGGCATTGAATCACCTTCAGGCCGGCTACCATTTCGTCCTGGTGCCCACCTCGATCCCACGTCGTTTCGGTGATTTCCAGCAAGCGCGCACTGATATGGCGATCTTCGAGAACCCCGCGTGGGGGTGGCAGCAGATTCCGCACGCGGTGGTCGACATGGGGCTGGAGGACGCCGAGGTCTTCGTCGCCCGTCGCCAGGCAGGGCGTGACCAGCATTATTTCGATGACCTGAAGGGCAAGCGCCTGGCGCTGTTCAACGGCTATCACTACGCCTTCGCCGGTTTCAATCCGGATCCCGACTACCTGAAGAAGAACTTCCAGGCCAACCTCACCTATTCCCACGACAGCAACCTGTCGATGGTCCAGCATGGCCGTGCAGATATCGCTTTGGTGACCCGCTCATACCTGAGCGACTACCTCAAGCGCAACCAGGCCAAGGGCGAGGAACTGCTGGCCTCGGATCGGGTCGACCAGGTCTACCATCACTACGCCTTGCTGCGGCCCGGCGCGCCGATCAGCCCCGAGGCGTTCGCCCAGCTGATGCAGCGCCTGCGCGACAGCGGCGAGCTGACGGCCATCTTCGACCCCTACCGGATCACCGTCGGCATCCCGCGCAACTAGATGGCGGGCCCGGCAGGCCTCAGCCCAGGCGGCTGCTCTTGCGGCAGTGGATCAGCGCATCGCGGATCATGAAGTTGACCAGCGTCGGCGAGACGCCGAGCTCCTTGGCGATATCCTTCTGCGGCACCCCATGCAGGCGGTACATCTCGAAGGCGTAGCGGGTTCGCTGCGGCAGCTCGTTGAGTGCCTCGGCGATATCCTCGAGCGCCGCCAGGTTGATATGGGTGGCCTCGGGCGAAGCGTTCTGGATCACCACGTTCAGGCCCTCTTCCTCGCTGCCCGAGTACTTGAGCTCCATCGCCTGCTTGCGGTAGTGATCGATCGCCAGGTTGCGCACGATCTGGAACAGGTAGCTGAGCTGGGCCTTGAACGAAGAGGTGATCTGCGGCGCGGAACCGAGCCGGAAAAACGCGTCCTGCACCACATCCTCGGCGCGTGAGCGACAGCCGGTGATGCGCGCGGCAATCTTGACCAGAATGCTGCGATTGTCGACGAACGCCTGGAGCAGTGGTGAATCGCACTTACCTGTGGATAGTTGTTCCGCCATGGAAATCACCTTGTCTCTATAGGGAAAGGGAGCACGCCACATGGGGATGCTTCCTACGACGTGCGACAAATTATTCGCAATGATAATGATTGTCAAATACAGAAGTTAGTGAGTCTCTATTCGATCAAGATCTAAGCTGCGCCCTCTGCATGACCGCTGTGTGAAGGTGGGATCGACGGTGTAGGACGTATCTAATTATTTCTCCGGCCCATCCGTTCCCCTGTGTACATCCGGCTGCCGACTGCCGTGCGCCCCTCGTGCCCCGAGCACCTGGCCCGGCCCCGGCCCGACTTCACCAGACACTGGCAGGAACATTCCATGACGGACGCCTTCGAACTCCCGCTCACGCTGGTCCAGGCCCTGGCGCAACGCGCTGCGGCCACCCCGGACCGGATCGCCTTGCGCTTTCTTGCCGACGATCCCCGCGAACAGGCGGTGCTCAGCTACCGTGAACTGGACCTGCGTGCCCGGACCATCGCCGCAGCCCTGCAGAGCCGTGCTTCGTTCGGCGACCGCGCGATCCTGCTGTTCCCCAGCGGCCCGGACTACGTGGCCGCGTTCTTCGGCTGCCTGTATGCCGGCGTCATCGCGGTGCCGGCCTACCCACCGGAGTCCTCGCGCCAGCACCATCAGGAGCGGCTGCTGTCGATCATCGACGACGCCCAGCCGCGACTGTTGCTGACGGTAGAAGCGCTTCATGACGGTTTGCAGGGTCTCGATGCCCTGGCGACGGACGACGCTCCCGGCCTGCTGGCGGTGGACCGCCTGGACCCTGCGCTGGCCAACGCGTGGCGCCAGCCGGCGTTGAGTGGCGAGCACATCGCGTTCCTGCAATACACCTCCGGCTCCACCGCGCTGCCCAAGGGCGTGCAGGTCAGCCATGGCAACCTGGTAGCCAACGAGCAGTTGATCCGCCAGGGCTTCGGCATCGACCTCAACCCTGACGACGTGATCGTCAGCTGGTTGCCGCTCTACCACGACATGGGCCTGATCGGCGGCTTGCTGCAGCCGATCTTCAGTGGCGTGCCCTGCGTGCTGATGTCGCCGGGCTATTTCCTCGCCCGGCCGGTGCGCTGGCTGCAGGCGATCAGCGACTATCGCGGCACCATCAGCGGCGGCCCGGATTTCGCCTACCGCCTGTGCAGCGAGCGGGTCAGCGAAGCGGCCCTGGCCGGGCTCGACCTGAGTCACTGGCGCGTGGCCTATTCCGGCTCCGAACCGATACGCCAGGACAGCCTCGACACCTTCGCCGACAAGTTCGCCGCCAGTGGTTTCCAGGCAAGCAGTTTCTTCGCCAGCTACGGCCTGGCCGAGGCGACCCTGTTCGTCAGCGGCAGCCGCCGCGGGCAGGGCATCGGTGCGCTGGAACTGGACGCCCAGGCCTTTGCCGCAAACCGTGCCGAACCAGGCGAGGGCAGTGTGCTGATGAGCTGCGGCTATCCGCAGCCGGGCCATGCGGTGCGCATTGTCGAACCGCAGCAACTGAGCCAACTGGGCGACAACCTGGTCGGCGAGATCTGGGCCGGTGGCCCGAGCATTGCGCTGGGCTACTGGCGCAACCCCGAGGCCACCGCACGTACCTTCGTCGAGATGGACGGCCAGACCTGGCTGCGTACCGGCGATCTGGGCTTCATGCGCGATGGCGAGGTATTCGTGACCGGGCGCCTGAAGGACATGCTGATCGTGCGTGGCCAGAACCTCTATCCCCAGGACCTGGAAAAGACCCTCGAACGCGAAGTCGATGTGCTGCGCAAAGGCCGCGTGGCAGTGTTCGCCGTGGACGACCAGGGCGAGGAAGGGATCGGCGTGGCGGTGGAAGTCAGCCGCAACGTGCAGAAGGCCATGGCACCCGAAGCCTTGATCAAGACCCTGCGCCAGGTGATCGCCGACGCCTGCCGCCAGGCGCCGGCCGTGGTCCTGCTGCTCAACCCGGGCGCGCTGCCCAAGACCTCCAGCGGCAAGCTGCAACGCTCGGCCTGCCGCCTGCGCATGAACGACGGTAGCCTGGACTGCTACGCACGCTTCCCGACCGCCCAGGCGGCGGTCTCGCAAGACCTCGGCGCCGATGCCCTGCAAGCGCGCATTGGCGCCGTATGGCGCGAGCTGCTCAAGGTGGAGGCGGTCGCAGCCGATGACCACTTCCTGCTGCTGGGCGGCAACTCCATCGCCGCCACCCAGGTCACGGCGCGCCTGTCCGATGAGCTGGGCGTCGCGCTCGGCCTGCGCACCCTGTTCGAAGCGCCGGTGCTGGCCGACTACAGCGCGGCGGTGGCTGCGCTGCTGGAAGCGGGCGGGCAGGGCACTGGTGCGATCGAGGCCCTGGACCGTGCCAAGGCGCTGCCCCAGTCGTTGGCGCAGAACCGCCTGTGGTTGCTCTGGCAACTCGAGCCGCAGTCTGCGGCGTACAACATTCCGGCGGGCCTGCACCTGCGTGGCGAACTCGACGAGGCGGCGCTGCAGGCCAGCTTCCAGGCCCTGGTCGCGCGCCACGAATCCTTGCGCACGCACTTCAGTGAGGTGGATGGCCAGGCGCTGCAGCATGTGCTGGCGCACGCCGACCTTGCCTTGCGGCGTGTCGATCTCGAAGGGCTGGACGCCAACGAGATCGCCAATCGTCGCGAGCATGAGGCCCGTCAACCGTTCGACTTGCGCCAGGGCCCGCTGCTGCGCGTGACCCTGGCACGCCTGGACGATGAAGAGCACCAGCTGTGGGTGACCCTGCACCATATCGTCGCCGACGGTTGGTCGCTGAATATCCTGCTCGATGAATTCGCCCGGCTCTATGCGGCCCACTGCCAGGGCCAGCAGCCCAGCCTTGCGCCTCTGGCGCTGGGCTACGCGGACTACGGCACCTGGCAGCGCCAGTGGCTCGCCGACGGCGAGGCGACGCGGCAGCTGGAGTACTGGAAGGCGCAACTGGGCGATGAAGTGCCCGTGCTCGACCTGTGCACCGATCACCCGCGCTCGGCCCTGCACGAGCAACGTGCCGCGCGCCTGAACCTGAAAGTGCCGACCAGGCTCGGCGAGGCGCTCAAGGAGCTGGCCCGCGACCAGCAGGCCAGCCTGTTCATGGTCCTGCTGGCCGGCTGGCAAGCCGTGCTGCAGCGCTACAGCGGGCAGTCCGACATCCGCGTCGGCGTGCCCAACGCCAACCGCCCGCGCCTGGAGACCCAGGCAATGGTCGGCTTCTTCATCAACACCCAGGTGCTGCGCGCCGAGTTCGACGGCCGCACGCCGTTCGACCAGTTGTTGGCCCAGGTACGCGAGCGCACGCTCGGCGCCCAGGCGCATCAGGACCTGCCGTTCGAACAACTGCTCGAGGCCATGCCGCAGGGCCGTGAGCAAGGCCTGTTCCAGGTCATGTTCAACCACCAGCAGCGCGACCTCTCGGCCCTGCGTCGCCTGCCCGGCCTGCTCGCCGAAGAGTTGCCGTGGCACAGCCGCGAGGCCAAGGTCGATCTGCAGCTGCACAGTGAGGAAGATCATCAGGGTCGCCTGACCCTGGCCTTCGACTACGCCGCCGAGCTGTTCGAGGCCAGCACTGTCACGCGTCTGGCCCAGCATCTGCTGGCCCTGTTCGAACAAGTCTGCGCCCAGCCGCAACTGGCGGTGGGCGAGGTGCAACTGCTCGATGCGCAAGGTCGCGAGCAATTGCTCGCCTGGGGCCAGGCACCTGCCACGCCCGCCAGCACCTGGTTGGTCGAGCAGCTCAACGAACAGGCACGCCTGACCCCTGAGCGTATCGCTCTAGTCTGGGACGGTGGCCAGCTCGACTACGCCAGCCTGCACCAGCAGGCCAACCGCCTGGCCCACTATCTGCGCGACAAGGGCGTTGGCCCGGACAGCTGCGTGGCCATTGCCGTGGAGCGCTCGCCGCAATTGCTGGTCGGCCTGCTGGCCATTCTCAAGGCCGGTGGCGCCTATGTCCCGCTCGATGTCGACTACCCGGCCGAACGCCTGGCCTACATGCTCGCCGATTGCGGCGCAGGCCTGCTGCTGAGCCAGAGCAACCTGCTCGAACGCCTGCCGCAGGTCGCCGGGGTCAGCACCATCGCCCTCGACCAGCTGCACCTGGACACCTGGCCCAGCCAGGCCCCGGGCCTGCACCTGGAAGGCGAGCACCTGGCATATGTGATCTACACCTCCGGCTCCACCGGCCAGCCCAAGGGCGTTGGCAACACCCACGCCGCCCTGGCCGAACGCCTGCAGTGGATGCAGGCGGCCTATGCGCTGAACGACAGCGACGTGCTGATGCAGAAGGCACCGATCAGCTTCGACGTGTCGGTGTGGGAGTGCTTCTGGCCGCTGGTCACCGGCTGCCGCCTGGTGCTCGCCGGCCCCGGTGAGCACCGTGACCCGCAACGCATCGCCGAGCTGGTGCAGCAACACGGCGTGACCACGCTGCACTTCGTGCCGCCGCTGTTGCAGGTATTCGTCCAGGAGCCGCTGGCCGCAGGTTGCACCAGCCTGCGTCGGCTGTTCTCCGGCGGCGAGGCGCTGCCGGCCAGCCTGCGTGACCGCGCCCTGGCGCTGTTGCCCCAGGTGCAACTGCACAACCGCTATGGCCCGACCGAAACCGCGATCAACGTCACCCACTGGCACAGCCAGGTCGAGGATGGCGAGCGTTCGCCTATCGGCCGCCCACTGGGCAATGTGCTGTGCCAGGTGCTGGATGACGAATTCGAACTGTGCCCGCCGGGCGTGCCGGGTGAGCTGTGCCTGGGTGGCGCAGGCCTGGCCCGTGGCTACCTAGGCCGTGCGGGGCTGACCGCCGAGCGTTTCGTGCCGCAGCCCGACGGCGACGGTCAGCGCCTGTACCGCAGTGGCGACCGTGCGCGCTGGCTGGTGCGCAGCGGTGCCCTGGAATACCTCGGGCGCCTCGACCAGCAGGTCAAGGTGCGGGGCTTCCGGGTCGAGCCGGAAGAGGTCCAGGCAGTGCTGCTGGCCCAGCCCGGTGTCGAACAGGCGCTGGTGCTGATCCACAAGGATGCCGTGGGTGCGCAGTTGGTCGGCTACTACAGCGGCGTCGAGCGCAGCGCCGAATTGCTCGCCACGCTCGCCGCGCAACTGCCGGCGTACATGGTGCCGGCGCAGCTGGTGCACCTGGCGCAGATGCCTCTGGGGCCGAGCGGCAAGGTCGATCGCAAGGCCTTGCCGGCGCCGGTGTGGCAGCAGCGCGAACACATCGAGCCGCAGACCGGGCTGCAGCAGCAGGTGGCGGCGATCTGGCGCGAAGTGCTGAATCTGCCCAAGGTCGGCCTGCAGGATGACTTCTTCGCCCTCGGTGGCCACTCGTTGCTGGCGACCCAGATCGTCTCGCGCAGCCGCCAGGCCTGTGACGTCGAACTGCCGCTCAAGGCATTGTTCGAAGCCAGCGAGCTGGGCGCCTTCTGCGCCGAGATCGCGCGGATCCGCGACAGCGGCGGGCGCAACCTGCAAGGTGCGATCGCCCGCGTCGATCGCCGTCAGGCCGTACCGCTGTCGTACTCGCAGCAGCGCATGTGGTTCCTCTGGCAGATGGAGCCGGACAGCCCGGCGTACAACGTCGGCGGCATGGCGCGCTTGAGTGGCGCGCTGCATGTGGACGCCTTCGAGCGCGCCCTGCAGGCGTTGATCGTGCGCCACGAGACCCTGCGCACCACCTTCCCCAGCATCGATGGCAAGCCTTACCAGTGCGTCGCCGACGACAGCGGCCTGCACCTGGACTGGCGGGACTTCAGCGCGCTGCCGGCCGACACTCGCCAGCAGCGCCTGCAGCAACTGGCCGACGAGCAGGCGCACCAGCCGTTCGACCTGGAACGCGGGCCGCTGCTGCGCGCCTGCCTGGTCAAGGCGCAGGACCGTGAGCACTACTTCGTCCTGACCCTGCACCATATCGTCACCGAAGGCTGGGCGATGGACATCTTCGCCCGTGAACTGGGCGAGCTTTACGAAGCGTTCGTCGACGAGCGCGAATCGCCGCTGGCGCCGTTGCCGGTGCAGTACCTGGACTACAGCGTCTGGCAGCGCCAGTGGCTGGAAGCCGGTGAGGGCGCCCGTCAGCTGGGCTACTGGAAGGATCGCCTGGGTGACGAACACCCGGTGCTGGCGCTGCCGGCCGATCGGCCGCGTCCAGCGGTGCAGAGCCACCGCGGCGAGCTGTACCGCTTCGACCTCGACCCGGCGCTGGCCGAGCGCGTGCATGACTTCAACAGCCAGCGCGGGCTGACCCTGTTCATGACCATGACCGCCACCCTGGCGGCGTTGCTGCACCGCTACAGCGGCCAGCGCGACTTGCGCATCGGTGCGCCGGTGGCCAACCGCATCCGCCCGGAAAGCGAGGGGCTGATCGGGGCCTTCCTCAACACCCAGGTGCTGCGCTGCGAGCTGGATGGCCAGATGAGCGCCGCCGCGCTGCTCGAGCAGATGCGCCAGACCGTCATCGACGGCCAGTCGCACCAGGACCTGCCGTTCGACCAGCTGGTCGAAGCCCTGCAGCCGCCGCGCAGCAGCGCCTACAACCCGCTGTTCCAGGTGATGTGCAACGTGCAGCGCTGGGCCTTCCAGCAAAGCCGCACGCTGGCCGGCATGCAGGTGGACTACCTGGTCAACGACGCCAGCGCCACCAAGTTCGACCTGTATCTGGAAGTCACCGACCTCGACGGTCGCCTGGGCTGCTGCCTGACCTACAGCCGCGACCTGTTCGACGAGCCGCGCATCGCACGCATGGCCGAACACCTGCAGCAGTTGCTGGCGGCCATGCTCGAGGATCCGCAGCAACGCCTGTGCGAGCTGCCGATGTTGTCGGACGCCGAGCAGCAGGTGCTGGTCGGCCAGCTCCAGGGTGAGCAGGACTTCGCGCTCGAGCAGACCTTGCACGGGCTGTTCGCCGCCCAGGTCGAGCGCACGCCCCAGGCACTGGCGCTGACCTTCGCCGGCCAGCACCTGAGCTACGCCGAGCTCGACCAGCAGGCCAATCGCCTGGCCCGCGCCCTGCGCGAGCGTGGGGTCGGCCCGCAGGTGCGGGTGGGTCTGGCGCTGGAGCGCTCGCAGGCGCTGGTGGTCGGCCTGCTGGCAATTCTCAAGGCTGGTGGCGCCTACGTGCCGCTCGACCCGGAATACCCGCTCGACCGTCTGCACTACATGATCGAGGACAGCCGCCTGGGCCTGCTGATCGGCCAGCGGGACTTGCTCGCCACCCTCGGCGCGCTGCCGGCCGGTGTCGCCACCTGGAGCCTGGAGGACGATGCTGCGTCGTTGTCAGCCTACAGCGATGCACCGCTGGACAACCTCAACCTGCCGCAGCACCAGGCGTACCTGATCTACACCTCGGGCTCCACCGGCAAGCCCAAGGGTGTGGTGGTCAGCCACGGCGAAATCGCCATGCACTGCCAGGCGGTGATTGCCGACTTCGGCATGCGCAGCGACGACTGCGAGCTGCATTTCTATTCGATCAACTTCGACGCTGCCAGCGAACGCCTGCTCACGCCGCTGCTGTGCGGTGCCCGCGTGGTGCTGCGTGCCCAGGGCCAGTGGGGCGCCGAGGAGATCTGCGACCTGGTGCGCGAGCAGCAGGTGAGCATTCTTGGTTTCACCCCGAGCTATGGCAGCCAGCTGGCGCAGTTCCTCGCCGCACGTGGCGAGCAGTTGCCGGTGCGCCTGGTGATCACCGGTGGCGAAGCGCTGACCGGCGAGCACCTGCAACGCATTCGCCAGGCCTTCGCCCCGCAACAGTTCTTCAATGCCTACGGGCCTACCGAGACGGTGGTCATGCCGTTGGCGTGCCTGGCGCCGCAGACCCTGCCGGCCGACGCAGGCAGCGTGCCGATCGGCCGCATGATCGGCGCCCGTACCGGCTACATCCTCGATGAAGACCTGGCGCTGTTGCCCCAGGGTGGCATCGGTGAGCTGTATGTCGGTGGCGCAGGCCTTGCCCAGGGGTATCACGACCGTCCGGGGCTGTCGGCCGAGCGCTTCGTCGCCGACCCGTTCAGCCATGACGGTGGCCGCCTGTACCGCACCGGCGACCTGGTGCGTCTGCGGGCCGACGGTCTGGTCGAGTACATCGGCCGCGCCGACCAGCAGGTCAAGATCCGTGGTTTCCGGATCGAGCTGGGCGAGATCGAAAGCCGTCTGCAAGAGCATGCCGATGTCGAGGAGGCCGTGGTCCTGGCCCTCGACCTGCCGGGTGGCAAGCAACTGGTCGGCTACCTGGTGTGTGGCCAGGCCAGCGCCGACCGCGAGGCACAGGCGCAACTGCGCGAGGCGGTGAAAGCCCATGCTCGCCAGCACCTGCCGGACTACATGGTGCCGGCGCACCTGGTATTGCTCCAGCGCCTGCCCCTGATGGGCAACGGCAAGCTCGACCGTCGCGCATTGCCGGCACCGGACCTGGAGCAGGCGCGCCAGCATTACCAGGCGCCGACCAATGAGCTGGAAGAGCAGCTGGCGCAGATCTGGCGCGAGGTGCTGAACGTCTCCCGGGTGGGCGTGCAGGACAACTTCTTCGAACTGGGTGGCGACTCGATCCTGTCGATCCAGGTGGTCAGCCGCGCCCGTCAGCTGGGCCTGCAGTTCTCCCCGCGTGACCTGTTCCAGCACCAGACCATCCAGACCCTGGCAGCCGTGGTCACCCGGGGCGATGCGCCGACCCAGGTGGAGCAGGGGACCCGCCAGGGCCGCATCGGCCTGACGCCGATCCAGCACTGGTTCTTCGACAGCGAGGTGCCGCAGCCGCAGCACTGGAACCAGGCCGTTCTGCTCGAGGCGCGCCAGGCGCTGCAGGTCGACCGCCTCGAGGCGGCACTGACGGCGCTGGTGCAGCACCACGACAGCCTGCGCCTGCGCTTCACCCAGGCCGGCGGCCGCTGGCAGGCCGAGTACGACCAGGCCAGCGCCCAACCGTTGCTGTGGAGTGCGACCGTCGCTGATTTCGCCGATTGCCAGGCGCTGTACAGTGACGTCCAGCGCAGCCTCGACCTGCAGCAAGGCCCGCTGCTGCGCGGTTTGCTGCTGACCGATGGTAGCGGCGCGCAGCGTCTGCTGCTGGCGATCCACCACCTGGTGGTCGATGGGGTGTCCTGGCGCGTGCTGCTGGAGGATCTGCAAGCGCTGTACCGTGGCCAGACCCTGGCCGCCAAGACCCATGCCATGGGGGACTGGTCGGCGCGCCTGGCCAACTATGCCGGCAGCGACTCGCTGCGCGACGAGCTGGATTGGTGGGAAGGGCAACTGGGCCGCGTGCGTCGCGAGCTGCCGTGCGATCACCCGCAGGGCGGCAACCTGCACCGCCATGCCCGCACCCTGGCCATCGAGCTCGACACCGAGCAGACCCGCCAACTGCTGCAACAGGCACCGGCGGCCTACCACACCCAGGTCAACGACCTGCTGCTGACCGCGCTGGCACGCACCCTCGGGCGCTGGAGCGGCGACGAGCAGGTGCTGGTGCAACTCGAAGGCCATGGCCGCGAAGGGCTGTTCGAAGACATCGACCTGACCCGCAGCGTCGGCTGGTTCACCAACGCCTACCCACTGAGCCTGAGTCCGGCGGCGGGTGACGACGATGCCGCGCGCAGCGCCTCGATCAAGGCCATCAAGGAGCAACTGCGTCAGGTGCCGCACAAGGGCCTGGGTTATGGCGTGCTGCGCTACCTGGCCGATGCTGCGGGACGCGAGCGCATGGCTGCGCTGCCGCAGGCGCGTATCACCTTCAACTACCTGGGGCAGTTCGACCAGCAGTTCGATGCCGACGCCGTGTTCCAGCCGCTGGACGCCCCGGCGGGCCTGGCCCACGACCTGGATGCGCCGCTGCCGAACTGGCTCAGCGTGGACGGCCAGGTCTATGGCGGTGCCCTGCAACTGCGCTGGACCTTCAGCGGCGAACGTTACGACGAGGCAACCATCGCCGAGCTGGCCGAGTCCTATCGCCAGGAGCTGCTGGCGCTGGTCAGCCACTGCCTGGCCGAGGGCAACGGCAGCTTCACGCCGTCCGACTTCCCGCTGGCCCAGTTGACCCAGGAGCAGATCGACGCGTTGCCGGTGCCGGCCGCCGAGATCGAGGACGTCTACCCGCTGACGCCGATGCAGGAAGGCTTGCTGCTGCACACCCTGCTCGAGCCTGGCACCGGCATCTACTACATGCAGGACCGCTACCGCATCAACAGCGCCCTGGACCCTGAGCGTTTCGCCCAGGCCTGGCAGGCGGTGGTCGCTCGCCACGAGGCCTTGCGCGCCTCGTTCAGCTGGAATGCCGGCGAAGCGATGCTGCAGATCATCCACAAGCCGGGCAAGACCGCCGTGGATTACCAGGACTGGCGTGGCCTTGACGACGCCAGCCAGGAAGCGCGCCTGCAGGCACTGCACAAGCAGGAGCGCGAGGCCGGCTTCGAGCTGCTGCGCGAGGCGCCGTTCCACCTGCGCCTGGTACGCGTGGACGAGGAACGCTACTGGTTCATGATGAGCAACCACCACATCCTCATCGATGCCTGGTGCCGCTCGCTGCTGATGAACGATTTCTTCGAGCTCTATCAGGCGCTCGGCGAAGGCCGTGCGGCGCAGTTGCCGGTACCGCCGCGCTACCGCGACTACATCGGCTGGCTGCAACGCCAGGACCTGGACGAGGCGCGCCAGTGGTGGCAGGCCAACCTGGCCGGGTTCGAGCGCGCCACGGCGATCCCCAGCGACCGTCCGCTGCGCCATGACCATGCCGGTGACGGCATGATCGTCGGCGACTGCCATACCCGTCTCGAGGTGAGCGAAGGCGCGCGTCTGCGTGAGCTGGCCCAGGCGCACCAGCTGACGGTGAACACCTTCGCCCAGGCGGCGTGGGCACTGGTACTGGCCCGCTACAGTGGCGAACGCGACGTGGTATTCGGCGTGACCGTTGCCGGTCGCCCGGTGAGCATGCCGCAGATGCAGCGCACGGTCGGCCTGTTCATCAACAGCATCGCCCTGCGTGTGCAACTGCCGGCTGCCGGCGAGCGCCAGAGCGTGCGCCAGTGGCTGCAGGGCCTGCTCGACTGCAACATGCAGTTGCGCGAGTACGAGTACCTGCCGTTGGTGGCGATCCAGGAATGCAGCGAGCTGCCCAAGGGGCAGGGCCTGTTCGACAGCCTGTTCGTGTTCGAGAACGCGCCGGTGGAAACCGCCGTGCTCGATCATGCCCAGCACCTGAACGCCAGCTCCGACTCGGGCCGTACCCACACCAACTTCCCGCTGACGGCGGTGTGCTACCCGGGCGATGACCTGGGCCTGCACCTGTCGTTCGACCAGCGCTACTTCGACTACCCGACCGTCGAGCGCCTGCTGGCCGAATTCAAGCGCCTGCTGCTGGCGCTGGTCGAAGGCTTCGAGGGCGAGGTGCAGGCACTACCGCTGCTGGGTCTCGACGAGCAGCGCTTCCTGCTCGAAGACTGCAACCGCACCGAGCACGCCTACACCCTGGAACAGAGCTATGTCGAGCTGTTCGAGGCACGTGTGGCCGCGCACCCTGAACGTATCGCTGCCCGTTGCCTGGAAGCGTCCTACGACTACGCCGGGCTGAACCTTGCGGCCAACCGTCTGGGGCATGCGCTGGTCGCTGCCGGTGTGGCCATCGACCAGCCCGTGGCGCTGCTGGCCGAGCGTGGCCTGCCGTTGCTGGGCATGATCGTCGGCAGCTTCAAGGCCGGCGCGGGCTACCTGCCACTGGATCCGGGCCTGCCTGCAGCGCGTCTGCAACGCATCATCGAACTCAGCCGCACGCCGGTGCTGGTGTGCAGCGCGGCCTGTACCGAGCAGGCTCGGCAATTGCTCGACGAACTGGGTGGGGCGATACGGCCCAAGCTGCTGGTGTGGGAAGACATCCAGGCCAGCCAGGTCGCCGGGCACAACCCGGGTATCCACAGTGGCCCGGACAACCTCGCCTATGTGATCTACACCTCCGGTTCCACCGGGCTGCCCAAGGGCGTGATGGTCGAGCAGCGCGGCATGCTCAACAACCAGTTGAGCAAGGTGCCGTACCTGGCGCTGGACGAACACGACGTGATCGCCCAGACCGCCTCGCAGAGCTTCGACATCTCGGTGTGGCAGTTCCTCGCCGCGCCGCTGTTCGGTGCTTGTGTCGAGATCGTGCCGAACACCATCGCCCATGATCCCCAAGGCTTGCTGGCGCATGTCCAGGCCACCGGCATCACCGTGCTGGAAAGCGTGCCGTCGCTGATCCAGGGCATGCTGGCCAGTGACCACCAGGCGTTGGACGGCCTGCGCTGGATGCTGCCGACCGGTGAGGCGATGCCGCCGGAGCTGGCGGCCCAGTGGCTGGAGCGTTATCCACGGATCGGCCTGGTCAACGCCTATGGTCCGGCGGAGTGCTCGGACGACGTGGCGTTCTTCCGGGTCGACGCCGAGTCTACACGCGGCAGCTACCTGCCGATCGGCACGCCGACCGACAACAACCGCCTGTACCTGTATGGCGAAGAGCAGACCCTGGTGCCGCTGGGCGCCGTGGGCGAGCTGTGCGTGGCCGGTACCGGTGTTGGCCGCGGTTATGTCGGCGACCCGGTGCGTACCGCCCTGGCCTTCATCCCGCATCCGCACGGTGCGCCGGGCGAGCGTCTGTATCGCACTGGCGACCTGGCACGCCGACGTGCCGACGGCGTACTCGAATACGTCGGACGCATCGACCATCAGGTGAAGATCCGCGGCTACCGCATCGAGCTCGGCGAAATCGAAGCGCGTCTGCACGAGCAACCGCAGATTCGCGACGCGGTGGTCGGGGTCCAGGAGGGCGCCAACGGCAAGCATCTGGTCGGCTACCTGGTCGCTCATCAGGGTGTGGTGACCGATGCCGGACTGCTGGAGCAGATCAAGCAGCGTCTGCGTGCCGAGCTGCCGGAGTACATGGTGCCGCTGCACTGGGGCTGGTTCGACCAGCTGCCGCACAATGCCAACGGCAAGCTCGACCGCAAGGCGCTGCCGGTCATCGAGATCGGCGGCCAGCACAGCCAGGACTACCTGGCACCACGCAGCGAGCTGGAAGAAACCCTGGCCGGCATCTGGGCCGAGGTGCTCAAGGCGGAGCGGGTCGGGGTGCGCGACAACTTCTTCGAACTGGGCGGGCATTCGCTGCTGGCCACGCAGATCGCCTCGCGGGTGCAGAAGCGCCTGCAACTGAACGTGCCGCTGCGGGCGATGTTCGAGTGCAACACCGTGGAGGAACTGGCGGTGTATGTCGAAGGGTTGCAGGGCAGTGCGCTGGACGAGGAGAAGGTCGATCGGCTGAGCGATCTGATGGCGGAGCTGGAGGGGCTTTGAGCATCGGGGGCGCATGGCGCCCCCTTTTCGTTCCCGGGCTTATCGCTTGCCGAGAATCGTGCCCAGCATTTCCGGGCGGGGTGCGCCTTGCTGGCTTTGCAACTGCCCCTGTTCGTCACGGTAGAAGATGGCCGGGGTGGCACCGAGGCCCATTTCTTCCATCAGCGCCTGGTTGGCTGCGAGCTGTTTCTGGGTCGCTTCGGGGATCGTCTCCAGGGCCTTGAGCGTGCTGGCCTTGCCGGCGCTCTCGTGGTCTTGCAGCGCCTTGGCCGGATCCTTGGCAGACAGCAGCGCAGCCGATTTGCCTGGACTGTCCGGGCGGATGATGCCGACCATGATATGGCGCAGCTGTACCTTGCCCGACTCGACCCAGGGCCGCGCCTGCTGCCAGAACATGGTGCAGTAGGGGCAGTTCGGATCGCTGAACAGGTAGACGATGCGCGGTGCATCGACCTTGCCGTCCTGGATCCAGGCGGCCTTTTCCATCTTCGCCCAGATTTCCTTGCTCATGGGCCCATACACCAGCTTGTCCAGCGGTTCGGCGCTCAGGTCCTGGCCTTGCTCGTCGAACAGGCTGCCCACCAGTACATGCTTGCCGTCCGGGGTCAGGTAAAGGGCGATACCGTTGTTGTGGTACTCGGCGGCGTAGCCACGCAGGCCGTTGGGGGCCTCGAAGCTGCCCTTGATCACGGCGCCCTTGGCTTGCATCTGCTGGATCGCCTTGGGCCACGGCTCGGCATGCGCCAAGGGCGCGGCGAACAGGGCCAGGGTGATGGGCAGGAGGGCATTCAGTCGCATGTCATTTTCCTTGTACGGCAGGGGCGGCGGGCATGGCGGCCCGTTCGAGAGGAGCGAGGGCGTTGCGCAGGCTGGCGCGGGACAGCTCGCCGAGATGGCTGCCGACCAGGCGACCGTCGGCGTCGTAGAACAGGGTGGTGGGCAGGGCCATGGAGCCGACCCGCTGCGCCAGTTGCCCGGTGCCGTCGAACAGCACGTGATTCAGGCTCAGGCCGGTGGTGGCCAGGAAGGTACTGACGGTTTCGGGGGTTTCGCCCTGGTTGACGAACAGGAACGTCACCCCGGGATAATCTCCTTGGGCTTGCTGCAGTACCGGCATTTCGCGGCGGCAAGGCGGGCACCAGGTGGCCCAGATATTGATCACCAGCGGGGTGCCACGGTAGCGCTGCAGGGCCACGGACTCGCCGCTGGCGTTGCGCAGGCTCATCTGGGGCAGTTCGGTGCCTTTGCTGTAGAGGTGGCTGCCCAGGCTGGCCAACCCCCAGAACAGCGCGCCACTGAACAGCGCCCAGCCCAGCGGACGACGCAGGCCGGGGCGACGGCGGCCCTGCCAGATCGCGGCGGCGACGATACCAGCCAGGCCGCTCCAGAGCTGGAAGCCGCCGTCGCGGATGTCGATGGCCTGCAGGGGGTCGTCACGGTACATCGACCAGTACTGCAGGACGAAGCCGATGCGGGCGCTGAGCACGCCGATCAGGAACAGGTTGAACAGTGCAGACTCCGGGCTTTCGCCGCCACGACGGGCTGCCCACCAGCCGACCAGGCAGGCGATGCCCAGCGCGGTGAGCAGCAACAGGTGATTCAGGGCCATGGTCAATGGCCCCAGTGTTACCGTCAGCATCAACCTTGACTCCTGGTCTGGGCCCAGTGTTGCAGAAACGCAGCCGCGTCGATCTCGCCGGTGATGCGGCGTGCGCGGCGCTCGTCACCTTCCGGGCCGATCCAGATCAGGCTGGGTGGGCCGGGGACCTGGTAGCGCTGCAGCAGTTCGCGACTGGCCGGCGTGTCGGCGGTGACATCCAGGCGCAGCACCTGCACCGTCTCCAGGCTGGCCTGCACGTCGCTGCGGGCGAACACCTGTTTCTCCATCACCTTGCACGATGTGCACCAGTCGGCGTAGTAGTCGACCAGTACCCACTGGTTGCGCGCCTTGGCGGCATCCAGTTGGCGTTGCAGGTCTTGCGGGTTGTCGACGGTAATCACGCGCTCGTCATGCGCATTGCCAACTGCGAGCGTGGCGCCGCCGGTGAAGGGTTGCAGCGGCTGCCACAGGTCGCTGCCGCCAGCGGCCGCGCCGACCAGCAGCAGCCCGCCCCAGAAGGCCCCCAGCAAGGGCAGCGCGCGCAGCGCCGGCAGACCTTGCAGGGCCGGCCAGGCGGCCCAGCCCAGGGCAATCAGCCAGGCACCGGCCAGGGCCAGCAACAGCGGCTCGGGCAGCAGGCTGCGCAGGGTATACAGGGCCATGGCCAGGAAGACGAAACCGAACACCCCCTTGACCAGGTTCATCCAGGCACCGGGGCGCGGCAGGTAGCGGTTGCCCAGGGTCACCAGCAACAGCAGCGGCACGCCCATGCCCAACCCCAGGCTGAACAGCACCAGTGCGCCTTGCAGCACATCGCCGCTCTGCGCGATATAGAGCAGGGCGCCGGCCAGCGGCGCGGTCATGCACGGTCCCAGCAGCAGACCCGAGAGCGCACCGAGCAGCGCCGCGCCGTACAGGTTGCCGCCGCGGGTACCCTGGCCGGCGCGGTCAAGACGGTCACGCAGGGCCGCGGGCAGTTGCAGTTCGAAGGCGCCGAACATCGGCAGGGCCAGGATCACGAACAGACCCGCCAGGCTGCCCAGCAGCCAGGGCTGTTGCAACCAGGCCTGCAGGCTGGCGCCCAGCAGGGCGGCGACCACCCCGAGGGCGGCGTACACCAGCGCCATGCTCAGAACGTAGACCCCGGCCAGCACCCAGCCACGTCGGGCGCTGGCACCATTGCCCATGACCAGGCCGGCGAGGATCGGCAGCATCGGCAGGGAGCACGGCGTGAAGGCTAGCAGCAACCCCAGGCCGAAGAAGGCCAGCAGGCTCCAGGCCAGGCTGCTGTGCTGCAGGTTGCTGGCCAGGGCCTGGTCACTGGCCTGTTCGCTGTCGCCAGCGGTGGCTGCAGCGGGCGCCTGCTGACCGCCCAGATCGATCACCGTGGTCTGCGGCGGATAGCACAGTCCGGCGTCGGCACACCCCTGCCAGCCCAGGCGCAGTTCGCCGCTGGCGTCTGCAGGCAGCACCAGTTCGAGTTCCGTGCGGTAGACGGCGCTGTCGCCGAAGAACTCGTCGTGATGGTTGAGTGCCGGAGGCAGCTGCGGTTGCTGCTCGGCAGGAATGCCGTCGAACTTCAGGCGTTTCTGGTAGAGGTAATAGCCGTCCTTGATCTGGAAATACAGGCGCATCTGCCCCGAGGGCAGGCGGTCCTGGCTCAGGACGAACGCCTGGTCCACCGGCAGGAAATCCGACTTGGGCGCGAAAGGGTTGGCCTGGAGCGGGCCGGCGAGCAGGAATGTAAGAAAGAGCAGGAGAACACGCATGTCGACGCCTTGGCAGTGCATTGAGTGCACCATGCTGGAGCAGGCTGATTAACCGAAGGTTAACCCGGTCCGACGTGAGGCCCTGTTCTGGGTGCAGAACAGGGCTGCGCAGCGTCACATGTCGTCGAAGTAGCGCTCGTGCCAGTCAACCAGCGGTTGCGGTGCGTTGAGTTTCTGGCCGTAGATCACCGAGTACGACAGCACGTTCTGCACGTACTGGCGTGTTTCGTCGAACGGAATCGACTCGACCCATACATCGAAGCTCAGGTGCTTGGCACCCTTGAGCCACTGGCGCACACGGCCGGGGCCGGCGTTATAGGCCGCCGAGGCCAGGACCCGGTTGCCGTTGAACTGGCCATGCACCTGGCTCAGGTAGGCCGCGCCGAGCTGGATGTTCTTGTCCGGGTCCAGCACCTGGGCCGGCGAAGCCAGCGGAATGCTGAATTTGCGTGCGGTTTCCTTGGCAGTGCCCGGCATCAGCTGCATCAGGCCGCTGGCACCGACCGGCGAGCGCGCGTCGTCCATGAAGGCGCTTTCCTGGCGGGTGATGGCGAACACCCAGCTCGAGTGCAGGCCACGGACCTTCGCCTCGCGCACCAGGGTATCGCGGTGGGCCATCGGGAAGCGGATGTCCAGGTCGTCCCAGTACTGCGCCTGGCTGATGGTGCGAATGGCCGGGAAGTACCAGCGCAGGTCGTAGGCCAGGCGCGCCTGGGCGACCATCTCGTCACGGTTGAAGTGACGGCTGACGTGGTACCACTCGCGTCGACCCTCGACGATCTGGCCGCGGGCATGGAACTCCAGGGCGCGCCGCACACCGGGGGTGTTGCGCACCTTGTTGATCACCTGCTGGCTCAGCACCAGGGGTTTGTTGTTGAGCTGGTACGGCGTCTGCGCCCGGTCGGCGGCGAGGAAGCCATAGAAGTCGCGCTCGCGCGAGACGTTCTTGTACAGCAGGGGGATCTGCGGGTTGTTCGGCTGGGCCAGTTCCAGGCTGCGCGCCTGCCAGTAGCGCCAGCGGCTGCTGCCGGCCAGGTCCTGGGGCAGGCGGCGGCTCAGCTCGTAGGCTTCTTCCCAGCGCCCGAGGCGCAGCAGCAGGCGCATGCGCCATTCGCTGACGGTGTTGTCGCGCAGTTCCGGGTCGTAGCGGGTCATCAGGTCGAGCGCGCGTGGGTCGTAGCGTCGCGCGAGCGTGAGGCCGATCTCGCGGGCGATGGCGACCTTCTCGTCACGGGAGAAATGCATGCGCTGGGCGTAGTCGTCGAGCAGCGCCATGGCCTGCTCGGGGTCCTGACGGGCGAGGCGGCGCAGGCCGAGGCTGACCACGTCGGACATGGCCTCGCTGACGGGCATGAAGCGCGACGGCTGCTTGAGCAGCTCGGGCTTTTGCGCCACATCGACCAGCAACTTGCCCTGCGCGCCGAGCGTGCTGAGCGTTTGCACCAGATTGTTGGCCAGGCTGTAGTTGCGCGCCTCGGCCGCC
Source organism: Pseudomonas sp. FA117 (assembly GCF_057370475.1). NCBI lineage: Bacteria > Pseudomonadati > Pseudomonadota > Gammaproteobacteria > Pseudomonadales > Pseudomonadaceae > Pseudomonas > Pseudomonas sp. FA117. Next base: position 3,966,991 of record NZ_CM170675.1, on the reverse strand, counting down.
AATTTGGCACGCTGCCAGCGGCGGGCCTCGGTGAGTTGCCCTTCGGCGGCCCACAGGCCGAACAGGGTGTCGCAGGCCGCCGGTTGCGACTTGCCGACGTTCCACAGTTTTTCGGCGGTGGCGAAGCCCTCGGCACGCAGGCCGTTGGTCAGCTGGTACTGGCCGTTGAGGCAGTCCAGCTCGGTGAAGTTGAGCTTCGGGTCGTAGTATCGGGCGAAGGTCTTCCAGTCGCCGCGTTCGGCCTGCCAGCGCAACCAGCGCAGCTTCATCCAGTTGGCCTGGGGCAGGTCGCCATGCTTGGCGAGAAACCCTTCGACCTCCTCGTTGCTGGCGCTCTTGAGGCGGGCGGTGAGTTCGTCGTAGGCCAGGTAAGGGGTCAGCGGGTAGTCGCCGAGCGCCTGGGCATAGCGCAGGTACGGACCCTTGTCGCCCTTGGCGAGGGCACGCTTGGCCTCGTCGTAGTACTGGCGCTGCTGGGTGATGTCGATGGCCTGTGCGGCACTCGCGGTCGTGGCGGTGAGCACCAGGCAGGAAACGAATTGGAACAGGCGGCTGCGCATGATACGTCCGGGCAGTTGAACCATGAAAAGTGACGGCGAAGCCAGCACTGTTGAAATCTTGTTTCCTTAGCTTAGCCGTTTGCCGACGATGGATGAAAGCACTGTGCTTGTATCGAATCGTTAACGCCGACCGCGCGTCGCCGGGCGCGCGCTGCCGTTGCGCGGGGAATCTCACGCAAGGGCCAAGTCGCGGCGAAAGTCAGGTAGAATGCGCGCCCGGTTTTTGGAGATGATCATGACCCTGCTCAAATTCAGCGATGTGTCCCTCGCGTTCGGCGCCATGCCGCTGCTGGACAAAGTGTCCTGGCAGATCGCCCGTGGCGAGCGGGTGTGCATCATCGGCCGCAACGGCACCGGCAAGTCGAGCATGCTGCGCCTGGTCAAGGGCGAGCAGAAAGGCGACGACGGCGATGTCTGGCGCGCCCCGGGCCTGAAGATTGGCGAACTGCCGCAGGAGTTGCCGGTGGCCGACGAACGCACCGTGTTCGACGTGGTTGCCGCAGGCCTGGACGGCGTCGGCGAACTGCTGGCCCAGTTCCACCACCTGAGCCAGAACATCCAGGGCGATGACGACCTGGAACAACTCATGCACGTCCAGCACGAGCTGGAGGTGCGCGACGGCTGGCGCCTGCAGCAGGTGGTGGAAAGCACCCTGAGCCGCCTGCAACTGCCGGCCGACAAGACCCTGGCCGAGCTCTCCGGTGGCTGGCGCCGCCGCGTGCTGCTGGCCCAGGCCCTGGTGTCCGAGCCTGACCTGCTGCTGCTCGACGAGCCGACCAACCATCTGGACATCGGTGCCATCGCCTGGCTCGAAGAGGCCCTGAACGGCTTCAATGGCGCGGTGCTGTTCATCACCCACGACCGTTCCTTCCTGCAGAACCTGGCCACCCGTATCCTGGAACTGGACCGCGGTGGGCTGATCGACTGGAATGGCGACTACGCCAGCTTCCTGGTGCACAAGGAGGCCGCGCTGGCCGCCGAGGAAACCGCCAACGCGCTGTTCGACAAGCGCCTGGCCCAGGAGGAGGTGTGGATTCGTCAGGGCATCAAGGCCCGCCGAACCCGCAACGAAGGTCGCGTGCGGGCACTCAAGGCCTTGCGTGTGGAACGTGGCGAGCGCCGTGAGCGCCAGGGCAAGGCCAACATCCAGATCGAGTCGGCGGAAAAATCCGGCAAGCAGGTGATGGTGCTGGAGAACGTCAGCTTCGCCCACCCGGGCGGCCCGTTGCTGGTCAAGGACTTCTCCATGGTCCTGCAGCGCGAAGACCGCATCGGTCTGCTGGGCGCCAACGGTACCGGCAAGACCACCCTGCTGAAGATGATGCTCGGTGACCTGGAACCCACCGCCGGCAAGGTCGAGCGCGGCACCAAGCTGGAGGTGGCCTACTTCGACCAGATGCGTCACCAGCTCGAGCTGGAAAAGACCGTCATCGACAACCTTGCCGAAGGTCGCGACTTCATCGAGATCGATGGCCAGAACCGTCACGTGCTGAGCTACCTCGGCGACTTCCTGTTCAGCCCGCAGCGTGCCCGCACGCCGGTCAAGGCGCTGTCCGGTGGCGAGCGTGCGCGGCTGCTGCTGGCCAAGCTGTTCAGCAAACCGGCCAACCTGCTGGTGCTGGACGAACCGACCAACGACCTCGACGTGGAAACCCTGGAACTGCTCGAAGAGGTGCTGTGCAACTACAAGGGCACGGTACTGATGGTCAGCCACGACCGGGCCTTCCTCGACAACGTGGTCACCAGCACCCTGGTCTTCGAAGGGCAGGGCAAGGTGCGCGAGTACGTCGGTGGCTACGAGGACTGGATCCGCCAGGGTGGCTCGCCGAAGCTGCTGGGCGTGGCCGAGAGCAAGAGCGGCAAGTCCGAACTCAACAGTGCGGTGGTCGAGAAGGTAGTGGAGGCGGCGGCACCCGCGCCGGTTGCTGCTGCAGCCGACACGTCGAAAAAGAAGCTCAGCTACAAGCTTCAGCGTGAGCTGGAGATGCTGCCGGGGCAGATCGACGAAGTGGAGCAGCGCATGGCCCAGGCACAGGAAGAAGTGAACGCTGCCGGCTTCTATCAGCGGCCGATTACCGAGACTTCGGCGGTGCTGGCCAAGATCGAGAAGTTGCAGGGTGAGCTGGATGCCCTGGTCGAGCGCTGGGCCGAGCTGGAAGGCTGATTGACCTGTACCGGCCTCTTCGCGGGTAAACCCGCTCCCACAGGTATTGCAAAACCCTGTGGGAGCGGGTTTGCCCGCGAACGGGCCGGCCCTGGCTACATCATTCTTTCTTCTGCAGGCGCACCGCCAGCACATCGCACGGCGCTCCATGCAGCACGTCATTGGCCGTGGAGCCCAGCAGCAGCGCCAGGCCATGGCGCCCGTGGCTGCCGACCACGATCAGGTCACAGTCCTGGTCCTTGGCCAACTGGTGGATTTCCTGGCGCGGCTGGCCGTAGGTCAGGTGCGAATCGCCGCGCTGGATGTCGGGGTATTTGTTGAATAGGCGATCCATGCGCTCCTTGGCCTGGTCGAACTGCTGCTGTTGCAGCTGCGACAGGTCCATCGGCACATCGCCACCAAATGCCATGGCCATCGGCTCGACGATATGCACCAGGGAAACCTTGGCACCGGTGGGTTCGGCCAGTTTCATGGCGCGCTTGATCACCGGGTCGCATTCTTCGGTCAGGTCGACGGCAACCAGAAGATGTTGGTAGGACATGAGCGGCACTCCTGACAATCGCAATAGTGAAAGTATGGTCGCTTTCTGGCGGGGCCTGGGTAAAAAACAGCAACCCGCTCATTTGCAACGCTTTATGGGAACTACAGATATGACGGTATGGCTGGTGGTGTCAATCCTTGCGCTGATTCTCAGCCCGCTGGCCTGGTTGCGTCCTTCGCGCAAGCAGAGCGAGCAGATGGGCCTGCGCCTGGAAGGGCGGCGCATGGGCCTGGCCATGCAGTTGTCCCCCCAGCAGTGGCCGCACTGGCTGGAAAACGAGCCGCCCAGCCCGTGCCCGCAGTATCACCGTGGGCGACGCAAGGGGCGTGAGGATAGCTGGTGCTACTGGCAGGTGAGCCCGGGCGTGTGGCTGAACAAATGGCGTGAGCCCTGCGAGGAGCCGCGTCTGATGGCGTGTTTCGCACGCTTGCCGGCCAGTGTCTACAAGGTCGAAGCCGATACCCGCATGATCGCCCTGTGCTGGAGTGAGCGGGGCGAGAAATCTGTATTGCAGGATATTGCCCACACCCTCGAAACCCTCGCCTGAGCTTGCCCTGCGCGCTGCCCGTTGCTTGAGGCGCCCGCTCGCCAGCAAAAAAACGGGAGCGGGGCAACCCCGCTCCCACAGTGGTGGAACTGGCCAGGCAGGCCGGGAAAACATTCGATTCGAAGGCAGTGTAGACCCGCGAAGCGAACCTGCGCAGGAAAAACCAGGCTTTTCCCCTCTCTGCGATCCCGCCCCCGATGGTCAATCGCCGACATGAATGATCGGCAATCACTGTCATCATGCTTTATCCACAGACGTTACAAAATGACTGGAAAGTCGCGTTTTCCGGGTGCTTTCGAGCATTTGACAATGTCGACCTTTTCGGGGAATGTGTGCATACCCAAATCAAACGGGCGTATGAATTGAGCGTTTGTATGTTCACATCGCTCGTACAGAATCCCGACTAGCGCGCTGACGGGTGTGCCTGGGGGAGGGGCGTAAAGCCGGCCCTCCTGCCAGCGATCGGCGCGTACAGTTCAGCTTCCATATCGTGGAGATCAGTTGATGATTTACGAAGGTAAAGCCATCACGGTTAAGGCTCTTGAAAGCGGCATCGTCGAACTGAAGTTCGACCTCAAGGGTGAGTCCGTCAACAAATTCAACCGCCTCACCCTGAACGAACTGCGTCAGGCCGTTGACACCATCAAGGCCGACGCGTCCATCAAGGGCGTGATCGTCAGCAGCGGCAAGGACGTGTTCATCGTCGGTGCCGACATCACCGAATTCGTCGACAACTTCAAGCTGCCCGAGGCCGAGCTGGTCGCCGGCAACCTGGAAGCCAACCGCATCTTCAGCGACTTCGAAGACCTCGGCGTGCCGACCGTCGCCGCGATCAACGGCATCGCCCTGGGCGGCGGCCTGGAGATGTGCCTGGCCGCCGACTACCGCGTCATGTCCAGCAGCGCCAAGATCGGCCTGCCGGAAGTGAAGCTGGGCATCTACCCAGGCTTCGGCGGCACTGTACGCCTGCCGCGCCTGATCGGTTCGGACAACGCCATCGAATGGATCGCCTCGGGCAAGGAAAACCGCGCCGAAGACGCCCTGAAGGTCGGTGCCGTCGATGCGGTGGTTGCGCCTGAACTGCTGCAGGCCGGTGCCCTGGACCTGATCAAGCGCGCCATCGCCGGCGAGCTGGACTACAAGGCCAAGCGCCAGCCCAAGCTCGAGAAGCTCAAGCTCAATGCCATCGAGCAGATGATGGCCTTCGAGACCGCCAAGGGCTTCGTCGCAGGCCAGGCCGGCCCGAACTACCCGGCACCGGTCGAAGCCATCAAGACCATCCAGAAAGCCGCCAACTTCGGCCGTGACAAAGCGCTCGAAGTCGAAGCTGCAGGCTTTGCCAAGCTGGCCAAGACCTCGGTAGCCGAGAGCCTGATCGGTCTGTTCCTGAACGACCAGGAACTCAAGCGCAAGGCCAAGGCCCACGACGAGATCGCCCACGACGTGAAGCAGGCTGCCGTGCTCGGCGCCGGCATCATGGGTGGCGGCATCGCCTACCAGTCGGCGGTCAAGGGCACGCCGATCCTGATGAAGGATATCCGCGAGGAAGCCATCCAGCTGGGCCTGAACGAGGCTTCCAAGCTGCTCGGCAAGCGCGTCGAGAAGGGCCGCCTGACCCCGGCGAAGATGGCCGAGGCGCTCAACGCCATTCGCCCGACCCTGTCCTATGGCGACTTCGCCCATGTCGACATCGTCGTCGAAGCCGTGGTCGAGAATCCGAAGGTCAAGCAGGCCGTGCTGGCCGAGGTGGAAGGGCAGGTCAAGGACGACGCGATCCTCGCCTCGAACACCTCGACCATCTCGATCAACCTGCTGGCCAAGGCGCTCAAGCGGCCGGAAAACTTCGTCGGCATGCACTTCTTCAACCCGGTGCACATGATGCCGCTGGTCGAAGTCATCCGTGGCGAGAAGTCCAGCGAGGTGGCAGTGGCCACCACCGTGGCCTACGCCAAGAAGATGGGCAAGAACCCGATCGTGGTCAACGACTGCCCGGGCTTCCTGGTCAACCGCGTGCTGTTCCCGTACTTCGGCGGCTTCGCCAAGCTGGTCAGCGCCGGTGTCGACTTCGTGCGCATCGACAAGGTCATGGAGAAGTTCGGCTGGCCGATGGGCCCCGCCTACCTGATGGACGTTGTCGGCATCGACACCGGCCACCACGGTCGCGACGTGATGGCCGAAGGTTTCCCGGACCGCATGAAGGACGATCGCCGCTCTGCGGTCGATGCCCTCTACGAGGCCAATCGCCTGGGCCAGAAGAACGGCAAGGGCTTCTACGCCTACGAAACCGACAAGCGCGGCAAGCCGAAGAAAGTCGCCGACGCCTCGGTGCTGGACGTGCTCAAGCCGGTGATCTTCGAACAGCGTGAAGTCAGCGACGAAGACATCATCAACTGGATGATGGTGCCGTTGTGCCTGGAGACCGTGCGCTGCCTGGAAGACGGCATCGTCGAGACCGCCGCCGAAGCGGACATGGGCCTGGTCTACGGCATCGGTTTCCCTCCCTTCCGCGGCGGCGCGCTGCGCTACATCGACTCGATCGGTGTAGCCGAGTTCGTTGCCCTGGCCGACAAGTACGCCGATCTGGGTCCGCTGTACCACCCGACCGCGAAGCTGCGTGAAATGGCCAAGAACGGCCAGCGCTTCTTCAACTGAACGGCCAACGAGCTAGAGCGAGAATATTGATATGAGCCTGAATCCAAGAGACGTGGTGATTGTCGACTTCGGTCGCACGCCAATGGGCCGTTCCAAGGGTGGCATGCACCGCAACACCCGCGCCGAGGACATGTCGGCGCACCTGATCAGCAAGTTGCTCGAGCGCAACGACAAGGTCGATCCGAAGGAAGTCGAGGACGTGATCTGGGGCTGCGTCAACCAGACCCTGGAGCAGGGCTGGAACATCGCGCGCATGGCCTCGTTGATGACGCCTATCCCGCACACCTCCGCAGCGCAGACCGTCAGCCGCCTGTGCGGCTCGTCGATGAGCGCGCTGCACACCGCTGCCCAGGCGATCATGACCGGCAACGGCGACGTGTTCGTGGTCGGTGGCGTCGAGCACATGGGCCATGTCAGCATGATGCATGGCGTCGACCCCAACCCGCACCTGTCCTTGCATGCCGCCAAGGCTTCCGGGATGATGGGCCTCACTGCGGAGATGCTCGGCAAGATGCACGGCATCACCCGCGAGCAACAGGACCTGTTCGGCCTGCGTTCGCACCAGTTGGCCCACAAGGCCACGGTCGAAGGCAAGTTCAAGGATGAGATCATCCCGATGCAGGGCTACGACGAGAACGGTTTCCTCAAGGTCTTCGACTTCGACGAGACCATCCGCCCGGAAACCACCCTCGAAGGGCTTGCCGCGCTCAAGCCGGCCTTCAACCCCAAGGGCGGTACCGTGACTGCCGGTACTTCGTCGCAGATCACCGATGGTGCTTCGTGCATGATCGTCATGTCCGGCCAACGCGCCATGGACCTGGGCATCCAGCCACTGGCGGTGATCCGCTCGATGGCGGTGGCCGGTGTCGATCCTGCGATCATGGGCTACGGCCCGGTTCCGGCAACGCAGAAGGCGCTCAAGCGCGCAGGTCTGAGCATCGCCGACATCGACTTCTTCGAGCTCAACGAAGCCTTCGCCGCACAGGCCCTGCCGGTGCTCAAGGATCTGAAAGTGCTCGACAAGATGGATGAGAAGGTTAACCTGCACGGCGGCGCCATCGCGCTGGGTCACCCGTTCGGTTGCTCCGGTGCACGGATTTCCGGCACCCTGCTCAATGTCATGAAGCAGAACGGCGGTACCTTGGGCGTGGCCACCATGTGTGTCGGCCTGGGTCAGGGCATCACCACTGTCTTCGAACGCGTCTGATCGCGTTGCAGGACAGCAGCCGGGGCCTCGTGCCCCGGTTTTTGTTTTTCACAGGATTTATTTCAGGAGAAGGGCGGCATGCAGATACAGCCAGGCATATACCGGCATTACAAGGGGCCGGAATACCGTGTGCTGGGTGTTGCACATCATACTGAGACCGATGAGTTGCTGGTGGTCTACCAGTTGCTATACGGTGATTATGGCCTGGGTGCACGTCCACTCGACCTGTTCAAGGATACGGTCGAGGTTGACGGCGAGCAGGTGCCGCGCTTTGCTTTGGTCAAGGCCGAGAAGGGGATGTTCAAGCCCCCTCACGAGGCAGACGGTTGAACCTCCGCGCTTGACCTCACTCTGTTGCCACTATATATAGCGGTGCCGCGTCCGGCACCTGACGCGTTTTTCATCTTCAGATTCAGGAATATTCCGATCCATGGGCAAATCGCTGGTCATTGTGGAATCCCCGGCCAAGGCCAAGACCATCAACAAGTACTTGGGCAGCCAGTACGTGGTGAAGTCGAGTATCGGCCATATCCGAGACCTCCCCACCAGCGGTTCGGCCAGTACGGCCAAGGAACCGGCGGCCAAGCGCGGCAAGACCGCCAGTGAGGCGCCGGCGCTGACGCCGAAGGAAAAGGCCCGTCGCCAGTTGGTGGCGCGCATGGGCGTCGACCCGGAAGCCGGCTGGAAAGCCAAGTACGAGATCCTTCCCGGCAAGGAGAAGGTGATCGACGAGCTGCGCCGCCTGGCCAAGGATGCAGACACCATCTATCTCGCAACCGACTTGGATCGCGAGGGGGAAGCCATTGCCTGGCACCTGCGCGAAGCCATAGGCGGTGACGACAGCCGCTACAAGCGCGTGGTGTTCAACGAAATCACCAAGAAGGCCATCCAGGAAGCGTTCTCCCAGCCTGGCGACCTCGATATCGCCAGGGTCAACGCCCAGCAGGCACGACGCTTCCTCGACCGCGTGGTGGGCTACATGGTCTCGCCGCTGCTGTGGTCGAAGATCGCCCGCGGCCTGTCTGCCGGCCGTGTGCAGTCCGTCGCGGTGAAGCTGGTGGTCGAGCGTGAGCGCGAGATCCGTGCCTTCAACCCCGAAGAATACTGGGAAGTCCACGCCGACCTGGGCACCGCCAAGAACGCCAAGGTGCGGTTCGAGGTGGCGCGCGAGAACGGCGAGGCCTTCAAGCCGCTCAACGAAGCCCAGGCCATGGCTGCACTGGAAAAGCTCAAGGCTTCCAGCTACAGCGTCGTCAAGCGTGAAGACCGGCCGACCAGCAGCAAGCCGTCGGCGCCCTTCATCACCTCCACCCTGCAGCAGGCGGCGAGCAACCGTCTGGGCTTCGGGGTGAAGAAGACCATGATGATGGCCCAGCGTCTGTACGAAGCCGGTTACATCACCTACATGCGTACCGACTCGACCAACCTGTCGACCGATGCCGTGGACATGGCGCGCAGCTACATCGAGAACGAGTTCGGCAAGCAATACCTGCCCGCCGCACCGGTCGTGTACGGCAGCAAGGAAGGCGCACAGGAGGCGCACGAAGCGATCCGGCCTTCCGACGTCAACACCCACCCGAGCAAGCTCAGTGGCATGGAGCGCGATGCCGAGCGCCTGTACGAACTGATCTGGCGCCAGTTCCTGGCCTGCCAGATGCCGCCGGCGCAGTACCTGTCCACCAGCGTCACCGTGGCTGCCGGTGATTTCGAGCTGCGCGCCAAGGGTCGCATCCTCAAGTTCGACGGTTACACCCGCGTCCTGCCGCAACAGGCCAAGCCGGGCGAAGACGACGTGTTGCCGGAGATGGGGCAGGGCGAGACGCTCAAGCTGATCCAGCTCGACCCGAGCCAGCACTTCACCAAGCCGCCTGCGCGCTTCACCGAGGCGAGCCTGGTCAAGGAAATGGAAAAGCGTGGTATCGGCCGCCCGTCCACCTACGCGGCGATCATTTCCACCATCCAGGACCGCGGCTACGTGACGCTGCACAACCGCCGCTTCTACTCCGAGAAGATGGGCGACATCGTTACCGAGCGCCTGTCCGAGAGCTTCTCCAACCTGATGGACTACGGCTTCACTGCCGGCATGGAAGAGAACCTCGACGATGTGGCCCAGGGCGAGCGCGACTGGAAAAACGTCCTCGACGAGTTCTACGGTGATTTCAGCAAGAAGCTGCAGACTGCCGAGTCCAGCGAGAACGGCATGCGTGCCAACCAGCCGACCCTGACCAACATTGCCTGCAAGGAATGCGGTCGGCCGATGATGATCCGCACCGCCTCCACCGGTGTGTTCCTTGGCTGCTCGGGCTACAGCCTGCCGCCCAAGGAGCGCTGCAAGGCGACCGTCAACCTCGTGCCGGGCGACGAGATCGCCGCCGACGACGAGGGCGAGTCCGAGTCGCTGGTGCTGCGTGGCAAGCATCGCTGCCCGATCTGCTCGACGGCGATGGACGCCTACCTGCTCGACGAGAAGCACAAGCTGCACATCTGCGGCAACAACCCGGATTGCCCTGGCTACGAGATCGAAGAGGGCAGCTACCGCATCAAGGGTTACGAAGGGCCGAGCCTGGAGTGCGACAAGTGCGGCAGCGAGATGCAGCTCAAGACCGGCCGTTTCGGCAAGTTCTTCGGCTGTACCAACCCTGCGTGCAAGAACACCCGCAAGCTGCTCAAGAGCGGTGAGGCGGCGCCACCGAAGATGGACAAGGTGGACATGCCGGAGCTCAAGTGCGAGAAGGTCGATGACACCTACGTGCTGCGTGACGGTGCCTCCGGGCTGTTCCTGGCGGCCAGCCAGTTCCCGAAAAACCGCGAGACCCGCGCGCCGCTGGTGCTGGAGATCATTCCACACAAGCACGAGATCGATCCGAAGTATCACTTCCTCTGCGACGCACCGCAGAAAGACCCGGACGGTCGCCCGGCCGTGATCCGCTACAGCCGCAAGACCAAGGAGCAGTACGTGCAGTCCGAGGTCGATGGCAAGCCGACTGGCTGGAAGGCGTTCTACGACGGCAAGGCGTGGAAGGTCGAAGACAAGCGCTGATAGTTCGGTGCTGCGATTGGGGCCGCGTTGCGGCCCCAATCATTTATGATGCGTCTATCCGCCTTGCTGCCCATGGGAGGTCATCCGAAATGGCCCAGGAACTCTACACCCGCACCAACCAGAAACTGTTTTTCGCAGGCCTGGCCCTGGAGTCCATGGCCAAGGCCGAACAGAGCCAGGCCATGAACGCCCAGGGCCTGATCCAGGCTGAGCGCGAGTCTGCGTTGTTCCACCTGTATGGTGCGTTGCTCGGGCTGTGCCATGAGATCGCCGGCTTCTATCGTCTGCCGCAGGCCAATGCGGCGCGTGCAGAAGTGCTGCTCAACGATGAAACGCTGAAGGCTGTGGCGATTCCGGAAATGGCCGAAATGCTCGAGCTGGCACGCCAGCCGTCGACCTGGCTCGCGCAATTGATCAAGGCTTATGCCGATTTGTTCCAACCACCGGTCGCCAGGAAAGCCGCCAAGACCGATGTCACCCAGCCGTTGATCCAGGCCGTCAATCTCGACGAAACCGAGGAACAGGTACTGTCTCGGGCAGAGTTGGAAGCCTGGCGACAGGATCTCAAGAAGCTTGTAAGACGTTTCCGAGAAGCGTTGAGTGAGTGCTGACAGCCCGCGTGGCTGGTACACTACCCGCCTTTCGTGAACAGCAGGCCCACTATGTCAACGTCCTTTCTAGAAATTGTCGAATTGCCTGATGGCCGGATCGAGTTGCGCCGCGCCGAGGACGAAGGTTCGCTGGTTACCCTGGATTTCTCCGAGGATGCCAAGGCGTTCCTGCAAGGGCAGCATGTGGAAGTGGCCAAGGCCATGCTCAGCGTTGGCGTGCAGATGGCTGGCAAGTTGATTGAAGGCGATTTCGAACGCGACGAAGGGCCGCGGGTTCTGCACTGAGCCGCCGCGTGTCACATGGTGCGGGGTCTTGTTACAGGCAAAGCCTGGACATCAGCCGAGGCGGATGTTCAGGCTTTGTGCGTTTCCACGGCTGGCAGCGCGAACCAGTTGCTGGCGGATGCTGCTGTTGACGTTGTCGAGCCAGCTGACCACGGTGTGGCTATGGCCCAGGCGCAGTGCCTCGCAGGCCAGTTGCAGGGCGCTCTGATTGGTGCCGGGCTGCAGCAGCAGGATACGCTCACGGTTTAGCCCTGCATCGCGTAGCCAGGCCTGGGTCAGGCTGGCCGGTGGTGCGATCAGCGTCAGCCAGCGTGCGTCGTCCTCTTCGCTCAGTTCTCGGAGGATAGGCGCCAGCAGGCTCTGGCAATGTCCCGGTGCGCCGCGCAGGGACAGTTCGCTGAACAACTCGGGCTGGCAGGTTGCCTTGCTCGGTTGCTCGCGGGTTTTCAGGCCCGGCAATACGGGTTGTGCGAGGAACGCTTCGAACAAAGGCAATTGTGCGGGCTGCGATAGATGGGCGGACTGCTGCATGACGCCTCCTGGATCAGCGGCGAATGACGCCGACGCTCAAGCCCTCGATCACCAGTTCCTGATCTTTCAGGTCGACTTCGATGGGGGCGAATTCGGGGTTTTCGGCAATCAGCCAGACCTTGCTGCCTTCACGCTTGAAGCGCTTGACGGTCACTTCGTCACCGATACGGGCGACCACGATCTGGCCGTTGCGGGCCTCACGGCAGGTGTGGACGGCGAGCAGGTCGCCATCGACGATGCCGATGTCCCTCATGCTCATGCCGTGGACACGCAACAGGTAGTCGGCGCGAGGATGGAAGAAGGCCGGGTTGATGTTGCAGGATTCCTCGATGTGCTGTTCGGCGAGGATGGGGGCACCGGCGGCCACTCGGCCGATGATCGGCAGGCCGCTGTCGTCCGGCTTGGTTTCGACGCCGGGGATGCGGATGCCGCGGGAGGCGCCCGGAGTCATCTCGATCGCGCCCTTGCGCGCCAGGGCCTTGAGGTGTTCCTCGGCAGCATTGGGTGACTTGAAGCCCAGTTCCTGGGCAATTTCCGCGCGGGTAGGCGGGAAACCGTTGTCTTCGAGGCAACGTTTGATGAAGGCCAGGATCTCGGCTTGGCGTGGCGTGAGTTTCAGCATGGCGAGTGGCTCTGTCTTTTTATACAGTGACTGGAATTATATACAGTATAGGGTCCACTGCAAGCGCCTGGCTTGAAGAAAATCGCCGCAGCCACCCGGCATTCGGATCCAGCCCTTGGCATGTGTGGCTTGCAGCTTGCGGCCAGGCACTTTAAAAAAGTCGACCGTCGGGTCACCGAACCTTGACACCCGCGTGCTTGAAACGTATGTTTCAAACAACTGTTTGTCAGGCGGATAAGTCATGGCCCAATCGGAAACCGTTGAACGCATTCTCGATGCTGCAGAGCAGCTGTTCGCGGAAAGAGGCTTCGCGGAAACTTCGTTGCGTCTGATCACCAGCAAGGCCGGGGTCAACCTGGCGGCGGTGAACTACCACTTCGGTTCGAAGAAGGCGCTGATCCAGGCGGTGTTCTCACGCTTCCTCGGCCCGTTCTGTGCCAGCCTCGAGCGCGAGCTCGAGCGGCGCCAGGCGCGTCCGGAGCACAAGCCAAGCCTGGAAGAGCTGCTGGAAATGCTGGTGGAGCAGGCCCTGGCCGTGCAGCCGCGCAGCAACAACGACCTGTCGATCTTCATGCGCCTGCTGGGCCTGGCCTTCAGCCAGAGCCAGGGCCACCTGCGCCGTTACCTGGAAGACATGTACGGCAAGGTGTTCCGCCGCTACATGCTGCTGGTCAACGAAGCGGCCCCGCGCATTCCGCCGATCGAGCTGTTCTGGCGCGTCCACTTCATGCTGGGTGCTGCGGCTTTCAGCATGTCGGGCATCAAGGCACTGCGCGCCATCGCCGAGACCGATTTCGGTATCAATACCTCGATTGAGCAGGTCATGCGCCTGATGGTACCTTTCCTCGCCGCCGGCATGCGCGCCGATACCGGTGTCACCGACGAGGCCATGGCCGCCGCGCAACTGCGCCCGCGCAGCAAGAGCACTCCCGTCGGCGCCTCCGTCAAGGCCTGACACTGGGCGGGGCAGGCCGCTTGGGCTAAGCTAGCGGCCATGCCCGACCTCGATCCACTGCACATTTCCCTTGCCGACCAGCGCCTCTACGGGGTTTCCCGTGGGGCGTTGCGTGTGCGCCTGGTCGTCTGCTGGGCCGCTACATCCACCTGCACGGCCCGCCTGGCTGCGAACCGCCCGGACGAGCCTGCCCGCCCGCAACGGGCCTCCCTGGATATTCAATGATTCAATGAAGGACACCCTATGACTGCCAGCCTGCAAGGCTCCCTGATGGTGGATATCGCCGGCCTCTGGCTGACTGCCGAGGACCGTCACCTCCTGCGCCAGCCCGAAGTGGCCGGCCTGATCATCTTTGCCCGCAACATCGCCAGCCCGCGCCAGGTGCGCGAGCTGTGCGCCTCGATCCGTGCCATCCGCCGCGACCTGATCCTGGCGGTCGACCAGGAAGGTGGCCGGGTCCAGCGCCTGCGCCAGGGGTTCGTGCGCCTGCCGGCGATGCGTGCCATCGCCGACAACGACAATGCCGAGTACCTGGCCGAGCAGTGCGGCTGGCTGATGGCGACCGAGGTGCTGGCGGTTGGCCTGGACCTGAGCTTCGCCCCGGTGCTGGACCTCGACCACCAGCGCAGCGCGGTGGTCGGCAGTCGTGCCTTCGAAGGTGATCCGGCACGCGCCACGCAACTGGCCGGTGCTTTCATCCGCGGCATGAATGCCGCCGGCATGGCGGCCTGTGGCAAGCATTTCCCTGGGCATGGCTGGGCCGAGGCCGATTCGCACGTGGCGATCCCGACCGACGAGCGCAGCCTGGAACAGCTGCGCCAGGCCGATCTGGTGCCGTTCACCCGTCTGAGCGGGCAATTGGCCGCGGTGATGCCGGCGCACGTGATCTATCCGCAGGTCGACAACCAGCCGGCCGGTTTCTCGCGGCGCTGGCTGCAGGACATCCTGCGTGGTGAACTGGGCTTTGACGGGGTGATCTTCAGTGACGACCTGTCCATGGCGGGTGCGCATGTGGTGGGCGATGCGGCCAATCGCATCGAGGCGGCGCTGAGTGCCGGCTGTGACATGGGATTGGTGTGCAACGACCGGGCTGCGGCGGAGCTGGCACTGAGTGCGGCGCAGCGCCTGAAGGTGCGGCCGTCGCCGCGTATTGCCGGCATGCGCGGACGCGGCTTTGCGCGAACCGACTACCGCGAGCAGCCGCGCTGGCTGGAGGCGCTCGGAGCGTTGAAAGACGCGCAGTTGGTGGATTGACCTTCGCGGGACAAGTAGGCGCGCCGAACCGCCGCGCCTACTAGCTCACTGAATACCAGTAGCGCGTAGGGACTACCCGTATTCAGCGCGCCCGCTTGCCCGGCAGCGGCGCGAACAGCGCTTCGATCTCGTCGTCCCCCAGACGCCATTGCCCGGCCTGTCCACCATCGAGCAGACCGGCGGCCAGCGCCGCTTTCTCCTGTTGCAACTGCTGGATCTTCTCTTCCACCGTGCCGCGGGTGATCAGCTTGTAGACGAACACCGGCTTGTCCTGGCCGATGCGGTAGGCGCGGTCGGTGGCCTGGTTCTCGCTGGCCGGGTTCCACCAGGGGTCGTAGTGGATCACGGTGTCCGCTGCGGTCAGGTTCAGTCCCGTGCCGCCGGCCTTGAGGCTGATCAGGAACACTTCGCTGTCGCCGTTCTGGAATTGCTGGACCGGTGCCCGACGGTCGCGGGTGTCGCCGGTCAGCAGGCTGTAGCGGATTTCGCGTTTCTCCAGCTCCTGTTCGATCAGCGCAAGCATCGAGGTGAACTGCGAGAACAGCAGCACCCGACGCCCTTCGCTGAGCAGTTCCTCGAGCATCTGCATCAGGCTGCCCAGCTTGCCCTTGTCGGCCTGGTTGCCCTTGATCTCCACACCCTTGACCAGGCGCAGGTCACAGCACACCTGGCGCAACTTGAGCAGCGCATCGAGGATGACGATCTGGCTGCGCGATGCGCCATTGCGGGCGATTTCGTCGCGCACCTTCTTGTCCATCGCCACACGCACGGTTTCGTAGGTGTCACGCTGGGCGTCGCTGAGGTCGACCCAATGCACCATCTCGGTCTTGGCCGGCAGCTCGCGAGCCACCTGCTCCTTGCTGCGGCGCAGCAGGAAAGGACGCACCCGGCTGGCCAGGTGCGCCAGGCGCTCGTGGTCGCCATGGCGCTCGATGGGGGTGCGGTAGTCCTGGTTGAAGCGCTTCTGCTCGCCCAGCCAGCCTGGCATCAGGAAATGGAAGATCGACCACAGTTCGCCCAGGTTGTTTTCCATTGGCGTGCCGGTCAGGCACAGGCGCTGCTCGGCCTGCAGCTCACGCGCGGCCTGGGCGGCCTTGCTGGTGCTGCTCTTGATGTTCTGCGCTTCGTCCAGCACCAGCACGTGCCAGCGCTGGCTCTGCAATTGCTCGAGGTCGCGCGGTAGCAGGGCGTAGGTGGTCAGCACCAGGTCATAGTCGTCCAGTGCGGCGAAGAACCGATTGCGGCTTGGGCCGTGCAGGGCCAGCACGCGCAGGTCGGGGGCGAAGCGCTGGGCTTCGTCCAGCCAGTTGGGCACGAGGCTGGTCGGCATGACCGCCAGGGCAGGGCAGGTCAGGCGTCCGGCTTCCTTCTCCAGCAACAGGTGGGCAAGGGTCTGCAGGGTCTTGCCCAGGCCCATGTCGTCGCCGAGGATGCCGCCGGTGCCCATCTCGCGCATGGCCTGCAGCCAGTTCAGGCCCTGCTGCTGATAGGGGCGCAGGCTCGCAGCCAGGCCCTTGGGCGGCTCGACCTGCAGATCGCGGGCATTGCGCAGGCGCCGGCCGAGGTCGCGCAGGTGCTCGCCGCCTTCCCAGCGCAGGGGCAGGTGCTCGATGTCGTTCAGGCGCGCCGCATCGGCGCGGTCCATGCGCAGCGCCGGGCCGGCGGCGTCTTCGTGCAGGTACAGCTCGCCAAGGGTGCCCATCACCGCCTTGATGCGTCCGTAGGGCAGGGCAACACGCATGGCCGGGCTGTCCAGGCGGCCGCGATTGAGATCGATCAGCAGGTGCTCGTCGTCGCTGCGCCGCGCCAGTTCGCTGGGGCGCAGTAGTTCCGGGTTGCTGCGCAGCAGTTGCAGCACGATCGGCAACAGGCTGTGGCGCTGGCCGTCGACCACGATGCCCAGTTCCAGGTCGAACCATTCGTGGCCGGGCGCCTCTTCGATATTGGCGTACCAGTCCTGCACCTCGTGAAGGTTGAAGGCGAAGTCGCGGTGGATATCCACCTTCCAGCCTGCCTCGCGCAGATGCAGCAGCTCTTCGCGGGCAAAACGCAGCCAGGTTTCGTCGTCGGGCAGCTGGAACATTTCGCCAGCGCTGTCGGGCAGGGCCTTGCTCTGGCGGGTGGCGGCCTTGAAGCCGAGTTTGCGCAGGGTGTCGCGCAAGCGCTTTTCGTGCTGGGACTGACGGCGAATGCGCTCGCTGGTACTGCCCACCAGGCGGCTCAAGGGCTTGTCGTCGGTGCCGCTGGCGCGCAAGCCGTCGTAGTCGAACGACAATGCGGCGCGATGCTGCATCTGGCGTTGCATGCGTCCGGTCTTGGGCATGTAGGCGCTGAACTCGACGCTGCCGAGGGTGAGGTGCGGGATCGGTTCGATATCCTCGAGCAGTTGCTGGCTGACCGTGGTCGGGGTTGGCAGCTGGTGGTTCAGGGCGTTGAGCTTGTGGCTCAGTGGCACGATCAGGTGTTCCGGTACATCAGGTGCAATCGAGAGCTGGATGGCGGTGTGCGGGTCGAGGGTGTGGGCGATGGTGCCGACCTCACCGGTCGTGACGTCGAAATAAAACAGCGGTATCAGCGGCAGCACGCGAAGTAGCGGGGTATCGCCGCTGTACCACATGCCTCGGTATTCGCCGCTGTCCAGGCGCACCCAGCGAAACTCCGCCTGACGCTCCGGGCCCTGGTGCAACAGCGGCAATTCTTCGAGGCACAGCAGGCGCCCGGTCTGCAGCACCCTCTGCATCAGCTCGCCACCTTCCTGGCCCTTGAGCACATAGCCGCGCTCCTGGCCGTAGGGGGCGTTCTGCGCAGACAACTGGCGCAGGATGCGCAGGTCTTCTTCCGTGACGAACTTCGGTGGCTCGTAGAGCAGTTCGTACAGTGAGTGTATCCGGCTGTAGCGTATGCCTTCTTCGCTGCGTGTGCCCTTGCGTACGCGCAGGCCGCAGCTCTGGTCGTCGCGCAGCATGAGTTCATAGCAGACCATGCGGCCGCGCTTGTCTTCGCCCGGTTGGCGGGCAGCGGGCGGTTGCTCCAGGCCTTGCAACCAGTGCTGCAGGTGGTGGGGCAGATGATCGCTGCTTGCAGGTTCGAGCCTGTAGCTGTCGGCCAGGGTGTAGAGGGCGGCGGCGCAGTGTTTGCAGTTCTCGCCTACCGGACAGCTGCAATGGCCGCGCACCAGCATTTTTCCCGAGGCAGTGAGGGAAATGCCGATGCTCTGGCGGTACTGGCTGTTGCCGCTGCCGCTGCAGGTCGCTTCGATGCGGTTATGGTCACAGGAAATGATCTCCACCCGGCCCTGCTCGGCATAACGTTCGCCGCGCTGCAGGGCGCCGCTGTCGAACTCGCGCTTCCAGCCCGGATTTTCCGCCACCTGCCTGTGCAAATCGTTCACGGGGTCACTGCTCCATCATTTCCGGATCCAGCGTCGGCAGCTTGCGCATCCCGGCCGGCGCGACCTTGATCAACAGCGCCAGGTGCCCGCCGTCGAGGAAGGTCAGCTGGCCGTTCTTCACATTGCTGTTGCTCTGCTTGAACTGCTCGCTGCGCAGCACGCTGCCGTTGCCATCCAGGTCATTGACCCAGAAATTGGCCTCGATGCGGGTGAAGCGCCCCTCGGCGATGCTCAGGTTGCCTTCGATGGGAAAGTGGCCGAACTGTTCGTCGCCGGCGCCTACGGCAATGCGGCTCGGTTCGCTGCCAACCTGTTGCTGCCAGGCCTTGTGCAGCAGCACGCTGTAGTCGCCGGTGGCCTGCAGGCGGGTGGCCTCGTCGACCAGCGCCAGCGGGCGCTCGGCCTCGCTGGCCAGGCGCGGGGCGCCGGCGCTCCAGTTCTCGGGGGCGAACGGGCTGGTCACGGCTGGTACGGCGTTCTGCCGCAACAGGATCATTTCCACCTGATAGGGGCCTTCGGCGAAGGCCATCGCCGGCGCGATCAGCGTCAGCAGCAAGGTCAGGCAACGAATGGCACGCATGGAGCTTCCTTAGTTTGACTGTGGGGCCAGGCGCTCGAACAGCGCCTCGAGGGTGTTGAAGCGTTCTTCCGGGCGTTCCATCGGCACCAGGAAGCGGAACTGGGTCGCGCCTTCGAACTTGTAGCGTTTGGGCTGGCCCTGGATCAGCTTGATCAGGGTCAGTGGGTCGACCGGGGTTTCGGCCTCGAACTCCAGCTTGCCGCCGTTGGGGCCGGCATCGACCTTCTTGATCCCGAGTTTCTCGGCCTGCAGCTTGAGCAGGGTCAGGCGCATGAGGTTCTTGGTCGGCTCGGGCAGCAGGCCGAAGCGGTCGATCATCTCCACCTGCAGGTCCTTGAGCCCTTCCTCGTCGGCGGCCGAGGCGATGCGCTTGTACAGGATCAGGCGCGCGTGGACGTCCGGCAGGTAGTCTTCGGGGATCAGCGCCGGCAGGCGCAGGTTGATCTCCGGGCCACCGCCCAGGGGTTGTTCGAGGTTGGGCTGGGTGCCCTTGCGGATCGCCTTGACCGCGCGCTCGAGCATTTCCATGTAGAGGGTGAAGCCCACCGCCTGGATCTGCCCGCTCTGGCCTTCGCCGAGCAGTTCGCCGGCGCCACGGATTTCCAGGTCGTTGGTGGCCAGCACGAAGCCTGCCCCCAGGTCCTGGGTATTGGCGATCGCCTCCAGGCGCTTTTCGGCGTCGCCGCTGATCTGCTGGCGGGGCGGGGTGAGCAGGTAGGCGTAGGCCTGGTGGTGGCTGCGCCCGACCCGGCCGCGCAACTGGTGCAGCTGGGCCAGGCCGAACTTGTCGGCACGCTCGATGACGATGGTGTTGGCGCTGGGCACGTCGATCCCGGTCTCGATGATGGTCGAGGCGATCAGCACGTTGAAGCGCTTGTGGTAGAAGTCGCTCATCACCTGTTCGAGTTCGCGCTCGCGCATCTGCCCGTGGCCGATGCCGATGCGCGCTTCGGGCACCAGTTCGGTGAGGTCGGCGGCGCACTTCTCGATGGTCTTCACGTCGTTGTGCAGGTAGTAGACCTGCCCGCCGCGCAGCAGCTCACGCAGCAGCGCTTCCTTGACCGTGCTCTTGTTCTGCTCCATGACGAAGGTGCGCACCGACAGGCGGCGCGCCGGCGGGGTGGCGATGATCGACAGATCGCGCATGCCGGCCACTGCCATGTTCAGGGTGCGCGGGATCGGCGTGGCGGTGAGGGTGAGGATGTCCACCTCGCTGCGCAGGGCCTTGAGCTGTTCTTTCTGGCGCACGCCGAAACGGTGTTCTTCGTCGATGATCGCCAGGCCCAGGTCCTTGAAGCGTACATCGTCCTGCAGCAGCTTGTGGGTGCCGATGAGGATGTCGATCTTGCCTTCGGCCAGGTCGGCTGCGGCAGCGGCCACCTCCTTGGCGGACTTGAAGCGGCTCATCACCTCGACGGTCACCGGCCAGTCGGCGAAGCGGTCGCGGAAGCTGTTGTAGTGCTGCTGGGCGAGCAGCGTGGTGGGCACCAGCACCGCCACCTGGCGGCCGCTGTGCACGGCGATGAAGGCGGCGCGCATGGCCACTTCGGTCTTGCCGAAGCCGACGTCGCCGCATACCAGGCGGTCCATGGGCTTGGCCGCGAGCATGTCCAGGCGCACGGCTTCGATGGCGGCCTGCTGGTCGGGTGTTTCCTCGAACGGGAAGCCAGCGCTGAAGGTGGCGTAGTCGGCGGCCGGGTCGGCGAAGGCATAGCCCTTGCGTGCAGCGCGGCGGGCATAGATGTCGAGCAGTTCGGCGGCCACGTCGCGCACCTGCTCGGCCGCCTTGCGCTTGGCCTTCTGCCAGGCTTCGGAGCCGAGCCGGTGCAGCGGCGCCAGGGCGTCGTCGCTGCCGGTGTAGCGGGCGATCAGGTGCAGGTTGGCCACCGGCACATAGAGCTTGGCACCCTCGGCGTATTCCAGGGTGAGGAACTCGGCGGCCTGGTCCTCGATTTCCAGGGTCGCCAGCCCCAGGTAGCGGCCGACACCGTGGTCGATGTGCACCACCGGGGCGCCTTCGCGCAGCTCGGTGAGGTTCTTGATCACCGCGTCGTTGGCCGCTTCGCCGCGCTTGTCGCGGCGTCGGCGCTGCATCACGCGCTGGCCGAACAACGGGCTCTCGGCCACCAGCGCCAGGCTCGGGTCGTCCAGCAGCAGGCCGTCGTCGAGCGGGGCAATGGTGATCGCCAGGCGCTCGCTGCCGGTGATGAAGTCGGCCCAGCCATCGACGGTGTGCGGGCGCAGCTTCAGGCGTTCGAGCAGCTCCAGCAGCACTTCGCGCCGGCCCGCCGATTCTGCGGTGAACAGCACGCGCCCGGGGAACTGGTCGAGGAAGTTCGACAGCTCGGCCAGCGGCTGGTTGGCCTTGGCCTCGATGGCCAGGTTGGGCAGGGCGCGGGCCGGGAAGCGCTCACGGCCTGCGCCGGGCTCGAGCTCATCGGCGCTGACCACCACCCGTGGCCACTGCTTGAGCCGGGCGAAGCAGTCCTCGACCGGCATGAACAGCTCGGCAGGCGGCAGCAGCGGGCGGCTGAGGTCGCCGCGGCGCTCCTCGTAGCGCCCGCGCACATCGTTCCAGAAGTGCTCGGCGGCCTGCTCGACGCCGGGCAGGGAGAACACCTGGGTGTCTGCCGGCAGGTAGTCGAACAGGGTGGCGGTCTCTTCGAAGAACAGCGGCAGGTAGTACTCGATACCGGCCGGGATGATGCCGCTGGTCAGGTCCTGGAAGATCGCGCTGCGGCGGAAATCGACGTCGAAGCGTTCGCGAAAGCGTGCCTTGAAACGCGTCACTTCGTCCTTGTGCATCGGGAATTCGCGCGCCGGCAGCAGGCGGATCGACTCGACTTTGTCGATCGAGCGCTGGGTTTCCGGGTCGAAGGTGCGCAGCGTCTCGATCTCGTCGTCGAACAGGTCGATGCGGTACGGCGCCTTGCTGCCCATGGGGAACAGGTCGATCAGTGCCCCGCGCACGGCGAACTCGCCATGCTCGTAGACCGTGTCGACGCAGCGGTAGCCGCTGGCTTCCAGGCGCGTGCGCATCTGCTCGACATCGACCTTCTGGCCCACGTCCAGCACCAGGCTGCTGCCCAGCAGGAAGCGCGTCGGCGCCAGGCGGTGCAGGGCGGTGGTGATGGGCACGACGAGGATGCCGTGGTCCAGCTCCGGCAGCCGGTAGAGGCTGGCGATGCGCTGCGAGATGATGTCCTGGTGCGGCGAGAACAGGTCGTAGGGCAGGGTTTCCCAGTCGGGGAAGGGCAGCACCGGCAGCTCGGGCGCGAAGAAGCGCAGCTCCTGCTCCAAGCGGTCGGCCGCCTGGCTGTCGGCGGTCAGCAGCAGGGTGAAGCGCCCGGCACTGCTGGCGGCCTCGGCGATGGCGAGACTGAGGGCGGCACCGGGCAGGTTGCCCCAGGTTTGTTTGCCGGCCGTGGCCGACAGTTGCGGTAGGCGCAGAACTGACACGGAAGATCCGACTCCAAGCGTTGCGGCAAAGAGGTCAAGTGTACCGGCGCCGCCGCCCGCTGTCAGGCTCCAAAGGCCATGGCGGCCGGCTTTGGCGGCGACGACAGGCGCTCATTGCCCGATACGCGCCGGGGCGTCATAATGTAGCCCCTTTTTTCTGTCCCTACATGTGGAAGGTTCCCGTGACTCAGAAGCCCGACCAGTGTCTTGGTGAGTGGATCGATCGTGAAGCCCTGGCTGAAGCGATGATCCCGCTTATCGGTCAGCTCTACCGCAACAACAACGTGGTGAGCTCGATCTATGGCCGCAGCCTGATCAACCGTTCGGTTATCTCGATCCTCAAAGCCCACCGCTTTGCACGTCATCGTCAGACCGACGAGACCGAACTGTCCGTACACGAGACATTCCCCCTGCTCAAGGCGATGAGCGAGCTGAAACTGGGCGCCGCCTCGGTCGACCTGGGCAAGCTGGCCAACAAGTTCAAGCATGAAGGCAATGGCCGCACTGCCGAGCAGTTCGTCCGCGAAGAGCTGGCCGACGTGGTGGGCCAGCAGAACGCCTCGGCGCGCAAGGGCACCGATGTCGTCCTGTACGGCTTCGGCCGCATCGGCCGCCTGCTGGCGCGCATTTTGATCGAAAAGACCGGTGGTGGCGACGGCCTGCGCCTGCGCGCTATCGTCGTGCGCAAGGGTGCCGAGAACGACCTGGTCAAGCGTGCCAGCCTGCTGCGTCGCGACTCGGTGCACGGTCCGTTCGACGGCACCATCACCATCGATGAAGCCAACAACACCATCACCGCCAACGGCAACCTGATCCAGGTCATCTACGCCAAGAGCCCGAGCGAAGTCGACTACACCCAGTACGGCATCGACAACGCGCTGATCGTCGACAACACCGGTGTATGGCGTGATGCCGACGGCCTGGGCCAGCACCTGGCCTGCCCGGGCGCTGCCCGCGTGATCCTCACCGCACCGGGCAAGGGCGCGCTGAAGAACATCGTGCACGGCATCAACCATGGCGACATCGCCGCCGATGACAAGATCATCTCCGCGGCTTCCTGCACCACCAACGCCATCGTGCCGGTGCTCAAGGCCATCAACGACCAGTACGGCATCGTCAACGGCCACGTCGAAACCGTTCACTCGTTCACCAACGACCAGAACCTGATCGACAACTTCCACAAGGGCAGCCGTCGCGGCCGTGCCGCGCCGCTGAACATGGTCATCACCGAAACCGGCGCCGCCACCGCCGCTGCCAAGGCACTGCCAGTGCTCAAGGGCAAGCTGACCGGCAACGCCATTCGTGTACCGACACCAAACGTGTCGATGGCCATCCTCAACCTGAACCTGGAAAAGGCCACCAACCGCGAGGAACTCAACGAGTACCTGCGCCAGACCGCCATGCACTCGGAACTGCACAAGCAGATCGATTACGTCAGCTCCCAGGAAGTGGTTTCGACCGACTTCGTAGGCTCGCGCCACGCTGGTGTGGTCGATGCCGAGGCGACCATCTGCAACGATAACCGCGTTGTCCTGTACGTCTGGTACGACAACGAATTCGGTTACAGCTGCCAGGTCGTTCGCGTGATGGAAGAGATGGTCGGTGTGAACCCGCCAGCATTCCCTCGCTGACAGGCAGGTAAGGCAATGGAAGAACGGGAACCCTTGGGTTCCCGTTTTTTTGTCCGGGTTTTGCATGGCCTGTTGCCCCTCGACAGTGCCCCCCGAGCCCGGATGACGACAGCGCCCAATTCAAGGACAATGTCCGACGCCTGTGCCCTTGGCTGAAAGGCAGGGGAAAGCCAGGACACGGATGATCGCCGCCACGGAATCGGCGAAATGACATGTAGTGCAGGCAAAGATGGCCTACGACGCGACCAAGGGTTAATGTGCGCCGCGTTCACGCTTGATTAGACTGCACCCGAAATTTTTCATGGCGCCCCGGTGACATGATGAGCCCCGCGGCCAGCCGGCCGGCGGGCCAGTTCTGAAGGAGTACGCATGGCTGTCTACAACTACGACGTAGTGGTGCTGGGTTCCGGCCCGGCCGGAGAAGGCGCGGCAATGAACGCCGCCAAAGCGGGGCGCAAGGTCGCGATGGTCGACAGCCGTCGCCAGGTCGGCGGCAACTGCACCCACCTGGGCACCATTCCGTCCAAGGCACTGCGTCACTCGGTGCGGCAGATCATGCAGTTCAACACCAACCCGATGTTCCGTGCCATCGGCGAGCCACGCTGGTTCTCCTTCCCCGACGTGCTCAAGAGCGCCGAGAAAGTAATTTCCAAGCAGGTCGCCTCGCGCACCGGCTACTACGCGCGCAACCGCGTCGACGTGTTCGTCGGCACCGGCAGCTTCGCCGACGAACAGACCGTCGAGGTGGTGTGCTCCAACGGCGTGGTCGAGAAACTCAACGCCAAGCACATCATCATCGCCACCGGCTCGCGCCCGTATCGCCCGGCCGACATCGACTTCCATCACCCGCGCGTCTACGACAGCGACACCATCCTCAGCCTGAGCCACACGCCGCGCAAGCTGATCGTCTACGGCGCCGGGGTGATCGGCTGTGAATACGCCTCGATCTTCAGCGGCCTGGGCGTGCTGGTCGAACTGGTCGACAACCGCGGCCAGTTGCTGAGCTTCCTGGATTCGGAAATCTCCCAGGCGCTGAGCTACCACTTCAGCAACAACAACATCACCGTACGCCACAACGAGGAGTACGAGCGTGTCGAGGGCCTGGACAACGGTGTGATCCTGCACCTGAAATCGGGCAAGAAGATCAAGGCCGACGCCTTGCTGTGGTGTAACGGCCGTACCGGCAACACCGACAAGCTGGGTCTTGAGAACATCGGCATCAAGGTCAACAGCCGCGGCCAGATCGAGGTCGACGAGAACTACCGCAGCAGCGTGCCGAACATCTATGGCGCCGGTGACGTGATCGGCTGGCCGAGCCTGGCCAGCGCCGCCCATGACCAGGGCCGCTCGGCGGCCGGCAGCATCGTCGACAACGGTAGCTGGCGCTTCGTCAACGACGTGCCGACCGGCATCTACACCATTCCCGAGATCAGCTCGATCGGCAAGAACGAGCAGGAACTGACCCAGGCCAAGGTGCCGTACGAAGTGGGCAAGGCCTTCTTCAAGAGCATGGCGCGCGCGCAGATCGCCGGCGAGCCGCAGGGCATGCTGAAGATCCTGTTCCACCGCGAAACCCTGGAAATCCTCGGCGTGCACTGCTTCGGCTACCAGGCCTCGGAGATCGTCCACATCGGCCAGGCGATCATGAACCAGCCGGGCGAGCTGAACAATCTGAAGTACTTCGTCAACACCACGTTCAACTACCCGACCATGGCCGAAGCCTATCGGGTAGCTGCCTACGACGGCCTGAACCGGCTTTTTTGAGCGGCTCCGGCCGGTGGCCTGAGCCGGTCGGGGAGACCGATTTCAGCCCTACCCGAGGGTGGTCTTGGCCAAACCGGGAAAGTCTGTAATCAGGCTGTCCACGCCAAAGTCGGCGAGTCGGCGCATCAGTGCCGGCTCGTTGACCGTCCACACCGACACATGCAAACCCTGCTTCTGCGCCTTGATCAGGCGCTCTGGCGTGCACAGCGTCCAGTTCAGGGCAAGCATGGCGCAGCCATAGTTCTGCGCGACCTTGAGCGGATCGAGCCAGGCGTACTCGGCGACCAGCCCGCGGGCGATGTCCGGTACCAGTTCCTGCGCCGCCCCCAGTACTTCCCGCGAGCTCGAGGTGATGGTCACCTTGTCGAGCAGGCCGTATTGCTGGGCCAACTCGCGAATCGCCAGCACGGTGCTGGCGGCGCGGGTGCGCGAGGCGCTCTTGACCTCCAGTTGCCAGTGCGCGAAGGCGCATTTTTCGAACAGTTCCTCGAGCCGTGGGATGGGGCAGGGCTGCACATGGCCCGGGCCGCCCTTGCGTGCGTCGTAGGTGACCAGGTCTGCAGCCGAATGCTCGACCACCTTGCCGCGTCGGCCGGTGGTGCGTTTGAGGGTCGGGTCGTGGATCACCATCAGCTCGTTGTCGGCCGACAGGTGCAGGTCCAGCTCGCAGCGGTCGACGCCGTGCGACAGGCACTGGCGGAAGCTGGTCAGGGTGTTCTCGGGTGCTTCGCCCTTGGCGCCGCGATGGCCGTAGATCAGGGTCACGTTCGTTCCTTCAGGTCTAAGGAGAAAAGGCTCAGGATGCCGGGTCGTCGTGTTCGAGCTGCTGGCGCCGTTGCTGCTGCTGGCGCTGCAGGATATAGCGCGCCAGCAGTTGACGCTGGGCATCGGTCATGTCGATGAATTCGGTGCCGACCTCGAAGTCGCCATCGGGTCGCGGGTCGCAATGGGTGACCTTGCCGCGCAGCAACAAGCCGTGGGCACGTGGCATCAGCACCATCTTGACCCTGACGCGGGTGCCGGGTGCGATCTGCCGGGCCTGGGCGAACTCGACGCCGCCTTCGGAAATGATCACCCGCTGCGGTTGGCCGATCTCGCCGATCAGGGTATGGGCGACCACCGCGCTGAGCAGGTCGAGGCGCTTGTTCTGGGCGCGCAGGAAGGCGGCCAGGGTGCGGTCCTTGTCGCTGAGCTGGCGCAGCAGGTGCTGGGATTCGAAGTCCGACAGGTGCAGCTCGCTGAGCAGGTTGAACAGCGGCGAATCATCCTGCAACAGTTCTGTCTCAAGGGCTTCGGCCGCGCTCAAGGGGCTGATTTCCAGTGCGATCCTGTCTTCGATGCGGTAGTATTCCCGGCGATCTTCTTCGTCTAATGTCGTCATGGCGAACCCATGGTTGCGGCGGTGGTCCGAGTGTAAAGCCGCCGTAGGCGCCTCGCCACCAGGACGTTCCCTTTCATCCGAACAAGCCCCGACATGTTCAGACCTCTCTTCGTATTCATCGGTACGCGCTACACCCGTGCCAAGCGACGCAACCACTTCGTCTCGTTCATTTCCCTGACCTCGATGATCGGCCTCGCCCTGGGCGTGGTGGTGATGATCGTGGTGCTGTCGGTGATGAACGGCTTCGATCACGAGATGCGCACCCGCGTGCTGGGCATGGTCCCTCACGCCACCATCGAGGGCGACCAGCCCATCGCTGACTGGCAGGCCCTTGCCCAACAAGTAAAGCAGAATCCGCACGTGCAGGCGGTCGCGCCCTTCACCCAGATGCAGGGGTTGCTGACCCATGACGGCAAGGTGCAGAAGATGCTGCTCAACGGCATCGAGCCGGACCGCGAGCGCGAGGTGTCGATCATCGACAACTTCCTGCGCGAGGGCAGCCTCGACCAGTTGGCTCCCGGCGAGTGGGGCATCCTGATCGGCGACAAGGCCGCCGACAAGCTGGGCGTGAAGGTCGGTGACAAGGTCACCTTCGTCGCCCCCGAGGTGAGCATCACCCCTGCCGGGATGTTCCCGCGCATGAAGCGCTTCACCGTGGTCGGCACCTTCCACGTCGGTGCCGGCGAGATCGACGGCTACCTCGGCCTGACCAACCTCTCCGACCTGTCGCGCCTGCATCGCTGGAAGGCCGACCAGGTGCAGGGCCTGCGCCTGAAGTTCGACGACCTGTTCAAGGCGCCGCGCGAGGCCTGGAGCATCGTCCAGCAGTTGGGCGAGCACCAGTACTACGCCCGCGACTGGACCCGCACCCAGGGCAACCTGTACCAGGCGATCCGCATGGAGAAGTCGATCATCGGCCTGCTCCTGCTGCTGATCGTCGCCGTGGCGGCGTTCAACATCATTTCCACGCTGGTGATGGTGGTCAACGACAAGCGCGGCGACATCGCCATCCTGCGCACGCTCGGCGCGACCCCGCGGCAGATCATGGCGATCTTCATGGTCCAGGGCACGGTGATCGGCGTGGTCGGCACGCTGATCGGCGCGGTGGTCGGGATCATCGCCGCGCTCAACGTCAGCGCGGCGATCGCCGGGATCGAGACCCTGATCGGGCACAAGTTCCTCAACGCCGATGTGTACTTCATCGATTACCTGCCGTCGCAGATCATCGCCCAGGACGTGTGGATGGTCTGTGGTGCGGCGCTGGTCCTGAGTTTCCTCGCCACCCTGTACCCGGCCTGGCGCGCAGCGCGCACCCAGCCTGCAGAGGCGCTACGTTATGAGTGAGTCGCGCATGAGTGATAAAGCCGTTCTGAGTTGCCGCAACCTGGGCAAGTCCTACGACGAAGGCCCGGAGTCGGTGCAGGTGCTGTCCGGGCTGAGCCTGGAACTGCATCCGGGCGAGCGGGTGGCTATCGTCGGCAGCTCCGGCTCGGGCAAGAGCACGCTGCTCAACCTGCTGGGCGGCCTCGACACCCCCACCCAGGGCAGTGTCTGGCTGGCCGGAGAGGAGCTGTCGGCGCTGGGCGAGCGCGACCGCGGCCTGCTGCGCAACCGCGCCCTGGGCTTCGTCTACCAGTTCCACCACCTGCTGGCGGAGTTCACCGCGCTGGAAAACGTCTGCATGCCGCTGCTGATCGGTCGTACACCGATCCCGGAAGCACGCCAGCGCGCCGAGACGCTGCTCAAGCGCGTCGGGCTCAGCCATCGCCTGAATCACAAGCCGGCCGAACTGTCCGGCGGTGAGCGCCAGCGCGTTGCCATTGCCCGTGCCCTGGTCAACCAGCCCGGCCTGGTGATGCTCGACGAGCCCACCGGCAACCTCGACCATCACACCGCCCAGGGCATCCAGGAGCTGATGCACGAGTTGTCGACGGCCTCGCGCACCGCGTTCCTGGTGGTGACCCACGACCTCAACCTGGCCCGCCAGATGGACCGTGTGCTGAGCCTGGAAGACGGCCGTCTGGTCTCGATCTGATAGCAACGGGGCTGCCCGCGCAGCCCCGATCCTCTGTTCAACTGGGTGTTCGCGTACATGTTCAGACCCTTGCCCTTGTTCATCGGTGCTCGTTACACCCGTGCCAAGCGCCGCAACCACTTCATCTCGTTCATCTCGATGACTTCGATGATCGGCCTCTCCCTGGGTGTGCTGGCGATGATCGTGGTGCTCTCGGTGATGAACGGCTTCCAGCGCGAGATGAGCTCGCGCGTGCTGGGCCTGGTGCCCCATGCCAGCATCCTCGGCGTGCAGCCGCTGGACGACTGGCAGCGTGTGGCCGAGGCCGCGCTGAAGAACCCGGCGGTGATCGCCGCGGCGCCGGTCACCGAAATGGAAGGTATGCTCTCGTACAAGGGGGCGATGCAGCCGATCCAGGTCAGCGGCATCGACCCGGCGCAGGAGGGCAAGGTCTCGATCGTCGGCCAGCACATCGTCCAGGGGGCGTTGCAGGCCCTGCAGCCCGGTGACTATGGTGTGGTGCTGGGCGAGCTGACCGCGCGACGCTTTCGCCTGAACACCGGCGACAAGGTCACGCTGATCGTGCCGGAGGTGAGCAGTGCTCCGGGCGGGATCACCCCGCGCATGCAGCGCCTGACCGTGGTCGGGATCTTCAAGGTCGGTGCCGAGCTCGACGGCTCGCAGGCCTATATCCACATGGCCGATGCCGGCGAGATGCAGCGCTGGGCGCCGGGCCAGGTGCAGGGCGTGCGCCTCAAGCTGCACGACCTGTACGCCGCGCCGCAGGTGTCCAAGGCGATTGCCTCTGGCCTGGGCGATGCCTACCGTGCCGATGACTGGTCGCATACCCAGGGCAGCCTGTTCAGTGCGATGAAGATGGAAAAGACCATGATCGGCCTGCTGTTGCTGATGATCATCGCAGTGGCGGCCTTCAACATCATCGCTACCCTGGTGATGGTGGTGAACGACAAAGGTTCGGACATCGCCATCCTGCGCACCATCGGCGCCACGCCGGCGCAGATCATGGGCACCTTCATGGTCCAGGGCAGCCTGATCGGTATCGTCGGCACCTTGATCGGTGGCGTGCTGGGGGTGATCGGCGCGCTCAACGTCAGCGCCATCGTCGGATGGCTGGAGCGTACCAGCGGGCAGCACATCTTCACCTCCGACATGTACTTCATCAGCAGCCTGCCGTCGCAGTTGCAGTGGGGCGATGTGGCGATCATCTGCACGGCGGGCCTGGTGATGAGCTTCCTCGCCACGCTGTACCCGGCGTACCGGGCATCGCAGATCGAGCCGGCCATGGCGCTGCGCTACGAGTGAAGTCCGTGGTCGCCTGGGCGAGGTGGCCGTACTTGCTCAGGGGCTGTCCGACAGCTCTATGACGAATCGGGTCCAGCCGCCCTCGCAGCGTGCCTGGATCCTCCCGCCATGGGCCTGGACGATCGAGCGGGTGATCGCCAGGCCCAGCCCTGCATGTTCGCTGCTGCCTTCATGGCGGGCCGGATCTTCCCGATAGAAACGGTCGAACAAGCGCCCCAGGGCCTGCTCGGCGATGGCCGGGCCGGTATTGGCGACTTCTATGCGTGGCCCCGCCGACAGCGTTATCTCGATCATTCCCCCCGCAGGTGTGAAGCGCATCGCATTGTCCAACAGGTTGGACAGGGCCCGGCGCAGCATGTGGCGGTCACCCTCGATCCGGGCTTCGCCGCGACGCTGCAACTGGATGCCGACTTCTTCGGCCAGCGGCGTGTAGTACTCCAGCAACGCGTCGGTCTCGGCCGCCAGGTCCAGGGGCTGGCGGCCGGGAATCAGCAGGCCGTGATCGGCCTTGGCCAGGTACAGCATGTCCTTGACCATCTGCGCCATCCACTGCAGTTCCTCGAGATTGCCGTGCAGGGCTTCGCGGTATTCCTCCAGGCTGCGCGGGCGGGTGAGGGTGACCTGGGTGTGGGTCAGCAGGTTCGACAGTGGTGTACGCAGTTCATGGGCGATGTCGGCGGAAAAGGTCGACAGGCGCTGGAAGGCATCCTCCAGGCGCTGCAGCATGGCATTGACGGTTTCGCCGAGTTCGGCAAGTTCCTCGGGCAACGCTGCCACCGGCAATCGTATCGTCAGTGAGCGGGCGTTGACGCTGGCCGCCACCGCGCCCATCTGGCGCAAGGGCCGCAAGCCGCGGCGGGCAGCCCAGGCACCGAGCAGCGCGGTGCTCAACGCCGACAGGCCGACGGTGAGCCAGATCAGCTGCTGCATGCGCTGCAGGAAGTGCTGATGGTGGGTGATGTCCATGAACAAGGTGATCTGTGCATTGCCCAGCGCCTGGCACAGGCTGCGATAGTCGATGCCCTCGCTGTGCAGGGTGGCCAGGCCGGGTTGCCGAGGCTCGTCCGGAAGGCCGGCGCGGCTGTCGAACCACAGGGTTCCATCATTGCCGCGGATGCGCAGGGCCAGTTCGGACTGGTGGCTGAGCGCGCTGCGCAGCAGGGGCAGGTGAGGGGCCAGGTTGGCTGCGGAGTCGACCGTGGCCAACTGCTCCTGCAGTTGCGCAAGGCGGGCACCGAGCAGTTGCTGGTCGAGCTCGATGAAGTGGCTGGCGCTGGCCTGGCTGAACAACCAGCCGGCGGTCAGCGAGACGACGGCGGTGCAGGCCGCGAACAGCAGGGCCAGGCGCCCACCCAGGGACAGTCGTGGCATCAGTCGTGGCGCTCCTCGAGCACGTAGCCCATGCCACGCACGGTATGGATCAGCTTGTTGGCATGCGGGTCGTCGATCTTCAGGCGCAGGCGACGGATCGCCACTTCGATGACGTTGGTGTCGCTGTCGAAGTTCATGTCCCACACCTGCGAGGCGATCAGCGATTTGGGCAGCACTTCACCCTGGCGGCGCAGCAGCAGTTCGAGCAGGGCGAACTCCTTGGCGGTGAGGTCGATGCGATTGCCGCCGCGTTCGGCACGGCGACGAATCAGGTCCAGGCGCAGGTCGGCCAGGGCCAGGCTGGTGTCCTGGGTCGGGCTGGCGCCGCGGCGCAGCAGGCTGCGCACCCGTGCCAGCAGCTCGGAGAAGGCGAAGGGCTTGACCAGGTAGTCGTCGGCGCCCAGTTCCAGGCCATGGACCCGGTCTTCGACCGCGTCGCGGGCCGTCAGGAACAGCACCGGCGTATCCAGACCCTGGCTGCGCACGGCCTTGAGGATCTGCCAGCCGTCACGGCCGGGCAGCATGACATCGAGGATCAGCAGGTCGTAGTCGCCGGTGAGGGCGAGGAACTGGCCGGTCTCGCCGTCGCCGGCCAGTTCCGTGGCAAAGCCGGCTTCGCTCAGGCCCTGGCAGAGGTATTGGCCGGTGCGGGCCTGGTCTTCGACGATCAGCAGTTTCATGCACTGTCCAGGGTCGGGAGGTGAACACACGACGCGCGTCATGCTTGCGTATGGATTCGGATGATACGTGACGCCGCGTCAGTGCGCCCAAGCTGACAGGTTTGTAATCTGCCTGTCAGGTAATCGCCAGTCACCTGGGCCTAGAGTCACGGCATTCTTGTACGCGCACACGGAGTCGTCATGAAACACCTGTTCTTCGCCGCCACCCTGGCCATGGCCAGCCTGCCAGCTTTCGCCGACGGCGCCAGGACCTTCGCCTTCGGCGAGCCCGCCGCTGCCGCCAAGGCCACCCGTACCGTCGAAGTGCGGCTCAAGGATATCGCCTTCGAGCCCGCGAGCCTTGAGGTCAAGGCTGGCGAAACCGTGCGCTTCGTGTTGATCAACGAAGGCCAGCTGGCCCACGAGTTCAACCTTGGCGACAAGGCGATGCACGCCGAGCACCAGAAGGAAATGGCAGCCATGGCCGGCATGGATCACAGCCAGATGGGGCATGGCAGCCACGGACACGATCAGGCCAACACCGTACTGGTCCAGCCCGGCCAGCGCGCCGAGCTGACCTGGACGTTCCGCAAGTCGGCGCCCATCGAGTTCGCCTGCAATGTGCCCGGCCATTACCAGGCTGGCATGGTCGGTCAATTGACCATCGAGTGACATCGGCTCCAAGGCGGGGTGCAAAACCGGTAGAATGACGCCATTCCCGAGCTTTCAGGTCAGATACATGCATCCCGCCGCCGAACATTCCCCGCTGGGCAAGTCCAGCGAATACATCGCCACCTACACCCCGTCGCTGCTGTTCCCCATCCCGCGCACGGCCAAATGGGCCGAGCTGGGCGTGACGGCCCAGACCCTGCCATGGCAGGGCGTGGACTACTGGAACTGCTTCGAACTGTCGTGGCTGCTGCCGTCGGGCAAGCCGGTGGTGGCCATCGGTGAGTTCGCCATCCCGGCCGATTCGCCGAACATCATCGAATCCAAGTCGTTCAAGCTCTACCTCAATTCGCTGAACCAGACCGTCTTCGCCTCGAACGCCGAGCTGCAGGCATGTCTGGAAATGGACCTGTCCGCTGCCGCAGGCAAGCCGGTCAAGGTCCAGGTACGTACGCTGGCCGAAGTCCAGCAGCAGGGTGTTGAAGCCTTGCCGGGGCTGTGCATCGATGCGCTGGACGTGAGCATCAGCAACTACGAGCAGCCCCAGCCTGAGCTGCTGCGCTGCAACCCCGAGCGCATTGTCGAGGAAACCCTGCACAGCCACCTGCTCAAGTCCAACTGCCCGGTCACCGGCCAGCCGGACTGGGGCAGCGTGGTGGTCGAGTACAAGGGCAGGGCACTGGATCACGCCAGCCTGCTGACCTACCTGGTGAGCTTCCGCCAGCATGCCGACTTCCATGAGCAGTGCGTGGAGCGTATCTATCTGGATTTGCTGCGCTTGCTGGAGCCGGAGCACCTGACCGTGTATGCGCGCTATGTGCGCCGTGGCGGGCTGGATATCAACCCTTACCGCAGTAATGGGGTGATCAGCCCGGTGAACCAGCGGCTGGTTCGCCAGTAGCTGTTGAGCGGCGGGGCCGCCTTGCGGCCCTGCGGGTAGGTCCCGGTGTACTAGATCCCCATGCTGTGCAGCGAGTTGGCGATGCTGCGCAGTGTTGCCGTGAGGTCCGGGTGGTCGGCTTCGAAGCGTTCGATGGCCAGGTTGACGCCATCGACCAGGTTGTTGTCCGGGGTGGCTTCCTCGAGCTTGAGCTGTGCTTCGATCTGCCGCGCCTCCTCGTGCAGGCTGGCCAGTTCCTCTTCTGACAGCGGTACGTTTCGATCCAGTTGCTCGCGCAGGCTGTTCAGGCGCTCTTGCAATTCGCGGGCGGGCATTGGTTGTTCTCCATCAATGACTTGGCAAGCCATGGACCTCGGCGAAGCGGTAAAGGTTCTGGCCTGACTGCAAGCGTAATCCACTTGCCGGTGCTTTGCATGACCGGCATCAACGACGATGTGTCAGGGTTTTTCACCCTTGCGTCGGCGCTGGGCAATGTCGGCGAGGCAGGTATCGAGCGCTTCGAGGTGGTCGATCACCGAATGTACGCCCAGGCCGAACAGTTCCAGCGTTGCCTTGGCGCGAGTGATCTCCTGCTCCTGCACGCTCATGGCCTGCCATTGTCTGGACGTCAGGTCGCACGACGGGCTGCAGGCGGCGAGTCCCACGGTCCACAGCCCGGCGTTGAGCCCCGATTGCAGCAGGCGGGGCTCGCCGCTGACCAGTACGCAACCGTCGAGACGATCGCTGTTCAGCGACATCAGCGCATGCCAGCAGGCGTTCGGTGACGGCCAGGGCGAGCCGTTGGCCGTCTGCCCGGGAAGCCAGTGTGGCAGCACGCTGGCCAGGTGCTTGCCCTGGCTGCTGCCCGGATCGTCCATCCAGATGCAGGGAATATCCTGCTGGCGCAGGCGCTCGAGGGTGTCCAGCGCTCCTGGGGCGGGCGACAGGTTGTCGTTCATGGTCTGGACCAAGCAGCCGCGCAGTCCGAACAGCACGGCAGTGGGGGCGGGGGCTGGGTACATGGCAACGTCCCTGAAATACATTTCAGGCTAAGGACTGTTTGTGACGACTGGATGACAAATCAAAGATGAACGGGTTGTTCACAAAATGTTGAATATGGGTGTGTAATGCTGCCTGTCAGCCAGATAGTCATTATACTGGCGCACTACTGTGCAGCGCCTGTTGGCGTCTGCCACCGAGAAATCCGATGGAGAAACACCTATGCAGAGGATCGGTGCCGGTGTGATCGAGCGAATCACCCAGGCCTGTGTCTGTGCCAGCCTGCTGCTGGCGCCCGTGGCAGCCACCCAGGCGGCCACCGAGCAAGATCCCTGGGAAGTGGTCAACCGACCGATCTTCAGGTTCAACGACACCATTGACACCTACGCCCTCAAGCCGCTGGCCCAGGGCTATCAGGCGGTCACCCCGCAGTTTCTCGAAGACGGTATCCACAACATCTTCCGCAACGTCGGCGATGTCGGCAACCTGGTCAACAACGTCCTGCAGCTCAAGCCACGTGCCGCCGGTATCGACACGGCGCGCCTGATCGTCAACACCACCTTCGGCCTGGGCGGCTTCTTCGACGTGGGTACCCGCATGGGCCTGCAGCGCAGCGATGAAGACTTCGGCCAGACCCTCGGCTACTGGGGCGTGCCCAGCGGGCCATACGTGGTCATCCCGCTGCTCGGGCCGAGCACCGTGCGTGACGGCCTGTCCAAGTACCCGGACTCGTTCACCGAACCCTACCGCTATATCGATCATGTACCGACCCGCAACTCGATCTTCGCCCTGGACGTGATCGACACCCGCGCCAGCCTGCTGTCGGCGGAGAAGCTGATGCAGGGCGACAAGTACATCTTCATCCGCAACGCCTACCTGCAGAACCGCGAGTTCAAGGTCAAGGACGGGGAAGTCGAAGACGACTTCTGATCGGCCCATCCATCCGTTCATCGCGTAGAGCCCCGCCTTGTGCGGGGTTTTTTGTGCTTTTTGCATGAGTGCGCACCCTCGATTAGGCAGGGCGAGCACAGGTAAGGTTTTCTCCTTCCTCCGAACCCAACGGCTGTGTGCAAGACGTTGATCGAGCTCGGCAGTATCACCGCTGCACCTGTTATTTTTGCCAGTAGCGCTGGGCCGAGGTGCGTGCTTATATCGCCAGACGGACACAGGGTGTCTGTTTCGGTCCGCTGATAATGTCGAGGGAAACGATATGAGCGAAACAAAATCTGAAAAGAGTCAGGTATCCCACATAAAACTTCGTGGTGGACCGGCAGGCAAATCGATTTTTGAACTTCAAGCTACGTCGGATGGTGGTCTGCTGGTGCTTACAGGGCAGAAACCCGAGGAGGGGCGAGCGTTTCTGCACAAGTATGATTCAGCCGCCGAGCCTGCGCATGAATTTGGCGGCGACGGTCTATTGGAACTGCCTGTGTCGCAACATGGGCGAATCAGTATTGTCGATCAAGAGGAGAATTTTCTTCTTGTTCGAGGCAGTGTTTCAACTGAGCAATTTCGCGGTTTGAGTGTGAGTCGGTATTCCATACATACCGGCAAAAAAGATGAAGGTTTCGGGCAGGGTGGTACGTTTTCTTACGAAATCAATGACCTATTTTATGTCCATCCTGCATATGATAAAGAGTTGCACAAGCTCTATGTCGTGCTATCAATCCGGCAGCCCTATCGTATTTCTGTACTCTGTATTACGCGAGATGGGAAGATCGATACCGATTTTGGCCAGAACGGCTTGGTAGAGATCCAAATGCCAGAGGGCGCCTCTTCAATCATCAGACATGTCACTGTGCGAAAAAACGGCCATCTCCTGATCTGCTTCGATGGTCGTGAAAAGGAGGGCAGATCTTTGCACTGTCGGCAGTTGAACCGTCACGGTGACCTGGATGTAGCGTTCGGGAGTGGGGGGAGCGTCAAGAAGGTTCTTGGTGACGGGGAGTTGCACGTTTTTGTGGATGACTCGGAAAGCATAAAGTATGTGGTCACGACCGCAGGCATCGTATGGGTTAGGGGTTTGAAAGCCAATGGGCAAGATGATCCAGATTTCGGGTCTATCAGGGATCCTGCGGATTATTCAGATACAGAATCGCAATGGTGGAATCCCATTTCACACGGGGTGGGAGACGATTACAGAATTGTTCACACCTCGGTTTACAGACCGTCGCATACCTCTTTGCCGGGTTGGGTGCATCAGGTTGATGAGAAAGGGCAACTTGATACAGGGTTTTACGACGGCGGAAGATATGAGTTGGAGCACAGAGGCGGTTGGAGCGCAATTGTTGCAGTGCCAAGCCGTTTCCCCGGGTCTAATGATTTGTTCGTTGCAGTCAGCGACTCTGTGTATTGGTTCAGGCGTTGATTGGCATGTCATCCGGGGTAGGCGTAGTTCGCTGGACGGCTTCATGCCAAGCCGCGGACCGGGCCTCAGCGCAGTACCAGATACCTTCGGGTGTAGCATGGATCACATATGTGGGCCTGTACGGTTGTATGGAGATGGGCGGGCTTGTCCCTGCGTCGGCTGCATCCGCCAGCGGCCAGGTTCATGTCAATTGATTGTACTGGCCGGCGTTTTTATAACCCCCGGTGCTTTGTCCTGCACAGAGCACCTCACTCGACCCTCGTATGCTTGAAACGCCCCGCGGATGGGAGTACCGTCTGCGCCTTACAGGGCACCACTGTGATTTGCCGGACGGGTTTTCCTGTCCTACACCTCAAAGAGCAATGGTCAAAGAGTATTCCAGTAGCCGTCCGTCGCCCTTGCCGATGCCCGCTACGCCAACCAATCGGCGCCGTTCGCCCACATGCAGAAAACCAGTGCAACGCTGCTGATCATCGATGACGACGACGTGGTCCGTGCAAGCCTCGCCGCCTATCTGGAAGACAGTGGCTTCAGCGTCCTCCAGGCCGGTAATGGCCAGCAGGGGCTCCAGGTCTTCGAAGAACACCAGCCCGACCTCGTGATCTGCGATCTGCGCATGCCGCAGATGGGCGGCCTCGAACTGATCCGCCGGATCACCGAGCAGGCCCCGCAGTTGCCGGTGATCGTGGTGTCCGGTGCCGGGGTCATGAGCGATGCGGTCGAGGCCTTGCGCCTGGGGGCTGCCGACTACCTGATCAAGCCGCTGGAAGACCTTGCCGTGCTCGAGCATTCGGTGCGCCGTGCACTCGACCGCTCACGCCTGGTGCTCGAGAACCAGCGCTACCGCGACAAGCTCGAAGCCGCCAACCGCGAACTCGAGGCCAGCCTGCACCTGCTCCAGGAAGACCAGACGGCCGGTCGCCAGGTGCAGATGAACATGCTGCCGGAAAAGCCCTGGAGCGCCGGTGACCTGTCGTTCGACCACCAGATCATTCCGTCGCTGTACCTGTCCGGCGACTTCACCGATTATTTCCGCGTCGATGAGCGCCGTATCGCCTTCTACCTGGCGGATGTGTCCGGTCACGGTGCGTCGTCAGCGTTCGTCACCGTGCTGCTGAAGTTCATGACCACCCGCCTGCTGTTCGAATTCAAGCGCAACGGCAAGATGCGCGAGTTCAAGCCGTCCCAGGTGTTGGCACACATCAATCGCGGGCTGATCAACTGCAAGCTGGGCAAGCATGTGACCATGGTCGGTGGGGTGATCGACGAGGACACCGGTCTGATGACCTACAGCGTCGGCGGCCACTTGCCGCTGCCGGTGCTCTATACCCCGGGCCAGGCACGTTACCTGGAAGGCCGTGGCCTGCCGGTGGGGCTGTTCGACGAAGCCACCTACCAGGACCATGTGCTGGAGCTGCCACCGCGCTTCAGCCTGACGCTGATGTCCGATGGCATCCTGGACCTTTTGCCCGGTGACACACTCAAAGATAAGGAAGCGTCCTTGCCGGAAATCGTCAAGGCCGCGGGGGGCAGCCTGGACGGGCTGCGCCAACGATTCGGATTGGCTACGCTTGGGGAGATGCCGGATGATATCGCCCTATTGGTGTTGAGCAGGAACCTTCAATGAGTACCGGTAGAATCCAGTTCGCCGAGCAGAGCGGTACCTTCGTACTGAAATTCGTCGGTGAAGTGCGCCTGACCCTGTGTTCGGCGCTGGATGCCACGATCGAGAAGATCTTCACCGCGCTGAATTTCTCGGCCATCGTCATCGACCTGACCGAAACCGAGAGCATCGACAGCACCACCCTGGGCCTGCTGGCCAAGCTGTCGATCCTGTCGCGGCAGAAGGTCGGCCTGCTGCCGACCGTGGTGACCACCAACCCGGACATTTCCCGGCTGTTGCAGTCGATGGGCTTCGACCAGGTGTTCAACATCGTCGACCGGCCGCTGCCGTGCCCGGACTGCCTGAGCGACCTGCCGTCGCAGGACCAGAACGAGGAAGTGGTGCGCTCCAAGGTGCTGGAGGCGCACAAGATCCTCATGGGCCTGAACGACTCCAACCGCGAGGCATTCCGCGACCTGGTCAGCGCCCTGGAGCGCTCCTGACCCCAGCCGCTACGCTCGGCTGCTGCCTGCTTCCCGAGCCGGAAACGTCGTCGCTTCTTCTCCCCGGGCGCTCAGTTGCAGCACCTGTGTCGGCCGACCCTGTTCATCGAAGAACACCTGGCCCAGGCCCGCTCCGTTCCACAACCGTTCTCCCGCCCGGCTTCGGCTCGGCAGGCGTGGCACCACTTCCATGGCGCGGCGCTGGGTGAACCAGTTCAGTGGCGAGCGCGGCGAATACAGCCAGCGGTTGAGTCGGTCGAGCACATCGAGCAGGCGCCCTGGAAACTCGTTCTTGATCCCGCTGCTGGTTACCTGCCACAGGTGTGGGCTGCGCTGGCGGTGACGAATCAGTACCTCGTAGACGAACGAGTAGTGCACGTCCCCCGAGAGAATCACGTAGTGCCCCGGTGTGCGCGAATGGCGGAAGATGTTCAGCACCACCTGGGCTGCGCCGCGGTGCGCCATCCAGTTTTCGGCGTCCACCAGCAGCGGATACCCCAGGGCACTGAACACCCGCTGTACCGTCTCGATCAACTTGACCCCGAAGATCGGCGCTGGAGAAACGATGATCGCCGAGGGGTGATCCAGCAGTGCCTGCTGTAGTTCGCTCAGCGCTTCCCAGTCCAGCAGGCCTGAAGGCTTTTTCAGGTTGCTTTCGCTGCGCCAGCGCCGGGTGCGGGTGTCCAGTACCCGCAGCGGCGGATCGCTGGGCAGATCGTACTGCCAGCCCTGGAAGCGCAGCAGCTCACCGATCAGGGTATCCAGGGCCTCACCGTCCAGCGCTCGTTGCCTGGCGTTCGCGGTCAATGCCTGCAGGCCTGCCAGCGGCTTGGCGCAGCCTGCAGGATCATTGCCCCAGCCCTGGCAGAGCAGGTAGCCGAGCAGGGCGTTGCCGATGATGCGCCGCGAGAAGGGGTGGCCATAGGCGGTCTCTTCCCACTGCGCCGAGAGGTTCCAGTCATCGGTGATGTCGTGGTCGTCGAAGATCATCAGGCAGGGCAGGTGCGCCATGACCCGCGCAACACCGCCCAGGCCATCGCGGAACGCCTGGATCAGCGGCAGTTCGTGGGCATAGCGCTGCTGGCGTTCGGCCGAAAGCCCAGCAGGCGCGTCCAGGTCCACCAGCCGCCAGGCGGTGGGCGACCACACCAGCAGGTACATGGCCATGACCTCGGCGAAGGTCACCAGGTGGTTGTCGGCGTTGCTCGACGAGAAGATTGGCTTGCGCTTGCCGCGGAAGAAGCGTCGACGCAGCGGTTCGTTGCTCTGCTGGGCGGGCAGCAGGTCTGCGCGATGGTAGTAGCACGCCGGATGCTCATAGAGCGCCTGGCCGCTGTCGACCCGCGCGCCGTCGAGCGGTTCGTCGAACAACCCCAGGCGCTCGATCAGGCCGTGAATGGCCTTGAGCATCGGGCCGGCCACGTCGTCGGCGTAGACCTGGTCACCGGTCATCAGCAATAGTGCCGGGCGCTGTTCGGCGCCAGGGGCTTCCAGCAGCAGGCGGTCGGCGCAGAGCAGGCCATCGGCAGCCGGGTGGTGCGGCTTGCGGCAGGAGCCATGGAGCAACTGGTCGATGCGCCTGCGCAATACGAAATTCGGGCGTCGGGCGCCGGGATAGAGCAGGTGCGGCGCCCAGTCGGCGATGCCTTGGCCATCGTCCAGGCGCAGGTCGTATTCCAGCAGCACCTCCTCGGGCAGGGGCTGGTCGAAGTGCAGGCTCAGCAGGTGTACATGCGCATGCTCGCCGACAGTGACGACCTGGCAGTCCAGTTGGCTGCCGATATGAGGGCAGTCCAGCACGAATTCGGGGTTCAACGGTCGTGAGGCGACCAGCCAGATGGCCAGGCATTGCGGTTCCAGGCGGCGCAGCACGGGGCCGGCGAGAACGAGGGGGAGGGTGGTGGTCATTGCTTCCATCTGTTGGGAGGCTGCCAGCCTCACCGCCGGACAACCCCGCTTCCGCAGCAACATCCATCCCGTGGCAGGGCACATGTTTCTGTGGGAGCGGGCTTGCCCCGCGATAGACCGGCAGCTTCTTCTTCGAATACACAAACGCAAACGGGCGGGAAATACTCAGTACTTCCCGCCCGTTCCACAACCCGAAGTTGTATCAGCCTTTGTCGGCCATCAACTGCTCGAGCTTCTCCTGGTCCCGCGCGAACTGACGAATGCCCTCGGCCAGTTTCTCGGTGGCCATTGCGTCTTCGTTCATCGCCCAGCGGAACTGGCTCTCGTTCAGCACTTGCTTGGCTTCACCGGCATTGCCTGGCTTGAGGATGCGCGGCAGCTCGCCGTGGTCGTCGCTCAGTTGCTGCAGCAGCTCAGGGCTGATGGTCAGGCGGTCGCACCCGGCCAGTTGTTCGATCTGCCCGACATTGCGGAAGCTGGCACCCATGACCACGGTGCCATAGCCATTGGTCTTGTAGTAGTCGTAGATGCGCGTGACCGACTGCACGCCCGGATCCTCGGCGCCCACGTATTCCTTGCCGGTGCTCTTCTTGTACCAGTCGTAGATGCGGCCCACGAACGGCGAAATGAGGAACACTCCGGCATCGGCACAGGCCTGGGCCTGGGCAAAGGAGAACAGCAGGGTGAGGTTGGTCTGGATGCCTTCCTTCTCAAGCTTTTCTGCAGCGCGAATGCCTTCCCAGGTGGAGGCCAGCTTGATCAGCACGCGGTCCTTGGAAATACCGGCGGCTTGGTACAGGGCGATCAGCTGGCGGGCCTTGTTCAGCAGCGCCGGCTCATCGAACGACAGCCGCGCATCCACCTCGGTCGAGATGCGTCCGGGAATGGCCTTGAGGATACCCGAACCCACGGCGACCGCGAACTTGTCGCAGGCCACGTCGACATCACCCTTGGCGTCGGCCTTGACCTGCCTGAGCAGGTCGGCGTATCCGGGGATGGCCGCAGCCTTGAGCAGCAGCGACGGGTTGGTGGTGGCATCGACCGGCTTGAGGCGGGTGATGGCGTCCAGGTCCCCGGTGTCGGCGACCACGGTGGTGAACTGCTTGAGTTGTTCCAGCTTGGAAGTCATGGGCGTGCTCTGTCCTGGTGCTCTGTCCTGTGAGTGTCTTGACATTACCCGAGCCCCGACGGCCACTCAAGGCCAAAGGTTCGAAGTCGATTCCCCCTTCGAGTGCACGCCCTGCCGAGGGTTCCGCTAGCGTCCCTGAAGCAGCTCGGCGGCCTGCTCGACCACCTTCAGGGGTTCGGCCGCGTTGTGGATGTCGGCCGACAGCAACTGGCGGAAACGCCGTGCACCGGGGAAGCCCTGGCCGAGCCCGAGAATGTGCCGGGTGATGTGATGAATGGCCCCGCCACTTTCCACATGCGCCACCAGATACGGCATCAGGCGCGCCATCGCCTCGCTGCGCGTCACCACCGGTGCGTCGCTGCCGAACAGCTGTCGATCCACTTCGGCCAGCAGGTAAGGGTTGTGGTACGCCTCGCGCCCGAGCATCACCCCGTCGAAGGTCTGCAGGTGTGTGCGGCATTCGTCGAGGGTCTTGATCCCGCCGTTGAGCACCAGCTCCAGGTCCGGGAAGTCCTGCTTCAGTTGCGCAGCCACGTCATAGCGCAGCGGCGGCACCTCGCGGTTCTCCTTCGGCGACAGGCCCTCGAGGATCGCGATCCGCGCATGCACGGTAAAGCTGCGGCACCCCGCCTCGCGCACCTGGCCGACGAAATCGCACAGCTCGCCATAGCTGTCACGGCCGTTGATGCCGATGCGGTGCTTGACCGTCACCGGAACGTCCACCGCATCGATCATTGCCTTCACGCAGTCGGCGACCAGCGCCGGGTGGCCCATCAGGCAGGCGCCGATCATGTTGTTCTGCACCCGGTCGCTGGGGCAGCCGACGTTGAGGTTGACCTCGTCGTAGCCCGCTTCCTGCGCCAGGCGCGCACAGGCGGCCAGCTCGGCCGGATTGCTGCCACCCAGTTGCAGGGCCAGCGGGTGCTCGGAGGCGTCATGGCGCAGGAAACGCGCCGCATCGCCGTGGAGCAGCGCGCCGGTGGTGACCATTTCGGTGTAGAGCAGGGCGCGTTGGGAGAGCAGGCGCAGGAAGTACCGGCAGTGGCGGTCGGTCCAGTCCATCATCGGTGCAACGCTGAACCGGCGGGACGATTCAGGACGCGTGGTTTGTGGGTTTGGAG
Source organism: Pseudomonas sp. FA117 (assembly GCF_057370475.1). Classification (NCBI taxonomy): domain Bacteria; kingdom Pseudomonadati; phylum Pseudomonadota; class Gammaproteobacteria; order Pseudomonadales; family Pseudomonadaceae; genus Pseudomonas; species Pseudomonas sp. FA117. Next base: position 3,923,269 of record NZ_CM170675.1, on the reverse strand, counting down.
CTGATTCTGGGGGCATTCTGGTCTACGTGGTTTGTACCCGTTTTCGGGGGGGGCAGTGGTGGTACTGATGGCAGTGGCTATCAGCCCTGTGCTCCTGGAAATCAGGTTGACGATCAGAGCAAGCAGAGAGACGGATGGCATGTCGGTTGAGTTGGCCAAGCTCGCCTCGGGAACAAGGTGCGCAGTTTACCAACAACCCAGGGGCTTTGCCCGCAGCGGTGATGTTGCAACGCAGCGTTTTCGAAGCCGCTCCCTACTTTCGACGGCTTTCACTTCGAGAATCTCGAAATCTGCGATGCCAGGGCGAACCAGCGGCACTCCAAGGCCGAAGTGATGGAGGAGTCGAGGATTCTCAACGAGGTGTCGGATCAACTGGGGCGGTCATTCCGGCGTTTTCAGTGGGACAGGTTCTATAAACTCGGCTCCTTCATTGCGAACATTCCCAACTTGCTTCGAGACAGGGTGCCACTTGAAGTCAGCAGCGGGGCGACAGCCTTGTCGCACGATTTCTTCGGCACGTTCTACCGTTGTGGTGGGGTCGATCCACTCCCTCGCAACGCCTGGAGTGAGTACCAGCGGTTTTCGGTCATGGATGTCGAGCAGGCCCTCATCTGCGGCGGCAGTGATGACGACGAAGCCGTCATGCTCGTCCGGCTGGAGGCGGTCATTCACTTGCGCCAGGGCAGCGAAGAACAAGGGCTCACCTGACTTCGAGCTGATGTAGTAGGGCTGCTTGCGCTTTGGCTCTGCTTGGTCCGGTAACCACTCGAACCAGCCATTGGCCGGTGCCAGAGCTCGGCCCATCGGCCATAGCGTCCTGAAAAACTTTCCCGTCATCACCGTCTCTGCCCGCGCGTTAATCGAGTCAGGACGCTTCCCCTTCGCCCAAAACGGAGCCCACCCCCATTTCACTCGATCTACCCTCAACCCCTCTCGCACCGGTCGTATCACCTCCACTCGGGTGGAGGGGGCGACGTTGTATCGATTGATCTGCTCATGGTCATAGCCATTGATCACGACCAGGTCGAGGCTCAACTGCCGGAGGTAGTTGTCCATGGATTCGTAGATCGAGTACCGCCCACACATACCTCACCTCGCTCGTTCGTCGGCTGCCACACGCCTCGCGTTGACGCCGGAAAGATCTGACAGTTAACTGTACAAATATACAGTTATCTATTTGGAATGACCCTTCATGACCGTTACTTTCTTGGGAGTTCCGACCGGTGGCCTGGCATTGCTGCCCGTGTACTCGTTTCGAGTGCCCGCAGGCTTCCCCTCGCCAGCGGCGGATCACCTGGAGCGCCATATTTCGCTCGATGAGCTATTCGAGCTGCGGGCCCCGCATGTGTACCTGGTGCAGGTGGAGGGCGACAGCATGCAGGGCGCTGGAATTTTTTCCGGCGACCTTCTTATCGTAGACCGCAGCAAGGAAGCAGAGCATGGCGACATTGTGATCGCTGCGATCAACGCTGAGCCTGTCTGCAAGCGTCTGCACAGGCGGGGTGGGGTGGTGATGCTTCAGTCCGAAAACCCCAGTTATCCGCCCCGGTACGTGATGGAAGGCGATGACCTGGTCATCTGGGGTGTGGTTCGCTACAGCGTGCGCGATCATGCGCAGTGACCAGGTGTTTGCGCTGATCGATTGCAACTCGTTCTACGCGAGCTGCGAACGCGTGTTCCGGCCGGATCTGGCTAAGACGCCTATCGTGGTACTGAGCAACAACGACGGCTGCGTGATCGCGCGCAGCTATGACGCCAAACCGTTCGTGAAGATGGGAGAACCGTACTTCCAATGCCGCGAGAGGCTGAAGCGGCACGGCGTGGTGGCGTTCTCCTCCAATTACGCCTTGTATGGCGACATGAGTGAGCGGGTGATGTCGATCATCGAATCGATGGTACCTGCGGCTGAGGTCTATTCGATCGACGAATGCTTCGCCGATCTCAGTGGGGTGCAGGGCAGCCTGACCCAGTTCGGCCGTGAGGTGCGGGCCAAGATACTTCAGCGTACCGGCATACCAGTCGGTGTCGGCATCGCGCGTACAAAGACCCTCGCGAAGCTGGCCAACCACACCGCAAAGCGGCTGCAGGCACACACGGGCGGCGTGGTCGATATCACGACGGATTTCGAGCGTGACTGGGTACTACGTAATACCGAGATCAAAGAGGTGTGGGGGATTGGGCGGAGGATGACCGAGCACCTGCAGAGCATGGGGATTCAGAAAGCCATGGACCTGGCAAAGGCTGATCCGCGCATGTTGCGGGACAAGTTCAGCGTGGTGGTGGAGAAGACCGCGCGAGAGCTGGCTGGCGTTCCCTGCCTGGAGCTGGATGAGGCGGCGCCACCGAAGCAGGAGATCTGCTGCAGCAGGATGTTCGGCAAGCGGCTGAGTGAGCTTGTCCCGATCAAGCAGGCCGTGGCCACCTACACCGGGCGAGCGGCTGAAAAGCTGCGGGCGCAGGGTTCGGTATGCAAGCGTATGCGAGTGAGTATCCGTACCGGCATGTTCAACCCGGATGAGTTGCACCATGCGCAGGGAGCGCTTGTGGAGCTGCCTTACCCAACGAACGATACGCTGCTGCTCACCAGGGCGGCGACAAACGCGGTGGAGCGTGTTTTCAGGGAGGGCTACCGATATAGCAAGGCTGAAGTTTTACTACTCGACTTGTGCCAGCCAGGTGATTTCACGGACGATCTGTTCGCGATCACGCAGCTTTTGGCAAGCGACAAACTGATGTCGGTAGTGGACCAGATCAACGACCGATATGGGCGAGGGACAATGAGGGCGGGCAGCGTCCCCCGCACCCCCGATTGGGGTATGCGCCGCGAGCTGATGAGTAGGTCATATACCACGAAGATCAACCAATTGTGGCGAGTTCGCTAGAGGGGAGTGAGGCAAAAATGGGGCAAACCAAGCGCCATTCCATGCCCCTTTATGCCTCTAGTGGGCTCTTCTCGCTGACATAAGAAAGCGTCCAAGCCCTTTGTATATAGGGCTTGGGCGCTTTTTCTCGTCAATACTCCAGCACAATCGGGGTGTGTAGCGTAGCGCTATGATTTCAGCAGTAGCAGGGGGAGGCAAAATGCTATATTTTAGGCTCTGGAGCTTAGAGCGTGTTAGCAGGGATAAAACGAATGATTCGAACCCTTGGATTCGAGAACTTTAAAAGGTTCAAAAACGAAAGTCTGGATCTGACGAAGCCCATTACTTTAATGTACGGCGAAAACAGTTCAGGTAAGTCTTCGGCGTTGAAAGGGTTGGCTGCGCTTATTCAAACATTTAGCTGGACCCGTAATAAACATGAAGCCTTTGTGGCGCATGGTGATTATACGAATCTCGGTGTATATAGGGATTATGTATATAATCACGATGTATCAAATAAGATTTCCATCTCGTTAACCATACCGCCGGACCGTTGGTATGTGAATTTTAGTGATATAAAGGTTGCCAATTTTAAAATAAGATTGTGCTACGATCGGCATGTTTTTACTGAGCAGGCGCGAATTTATTCAGTTGAAGCCGTCGTGTATTTTGTGGATGGGACTTTCCGGGAGTTGGCCAGGCTAAAGCGTGCTGAGACTAAAGCTTATTACACTTTGGTTACTGATCCTGAAGCGTTAGAAAAAGAGGCCCATTTATTTGGAAGGAAAAAATATTCATCAAAAGATTTGCGTAGGGTTGCAGGTTTAAAAACAAAACTAAAGTATACTGAGAAATTTAGTTTCGGGTTCGTCAATGCTGAAGATGAAGATTCCCTGCCGGGGGTTAAGCTTCGCATATTTGAGCGTGTGATGTACCTTATTTATCATCTTCCTGAAAGCTATAAGTATTTGGGTCCGCTTAGATCGAGCCCAAGTCGAAGTTATACAATATCGGCAGCAAGCTCTGACGTTGGTGGCACAGGTGAGAATACCCCTTCCGTTATTTCCTATCTAAAGCGTAGCTCCGAAAGTAATAGGTCCAATAGGGATGCATACAGAAAAATCCTACATTGGATAGATCTAATTTTTCCTGGGCGATCGATATCAGTAGAAGATTTTGAAGAGCTGGTAAAAATTAAAGTTATTCGTGGCGGGGTGGCTGACTCTATCCAAGATGTAGGCTTTGGTTTTTCTCAGGTGCTACCAATTATCGTGCAAACGGCAGCCTGTCGCCCTGGGAATGTCATTGTGATTGAGCAGCCAGAGCTGCATCTTCATCCGCGTGCACAAGTATCTTTTGCAAGATTTTTGGTAGAGGCATCTCGAGATGGGAAGCACTTTATTATCGAGACTCACAGTGAACATATTTTGCGTGGGTTGCAGCTCGCCATCTCGGAACACTCTTTAGACTCTGAAAATGGGATGTCTAAAGATGATTTGAAAGTCTATTATTTTCCGAGTGAAGCTGATGCTAAAGTCTTCGAGATTGGGATAACAGATGATGGTGAATTGGCCGAAGGATGGCCTGCGGGGTTCTTCGATGAATCTTATAATTTAACGAAAAAAATTATCAGTAATAAGATTCGCAGGATGACAGGTGAAGTCATATGAGGGCCGTGATCGAAAAGGATGCCTTGTCTGAAGGGTTTGCGGGCAACCTATCAGAAGTTTTCGTTTTGTCGCAGTCCGCTGTTCTTGGAGTTACTCCTGAAATAATTAAGCAGTATATGGAGGTTGGGGATGGTGTGGGAATATTTAAAGAATGGTTCACTAGGGTGTTTCTGGCAGAAAATAAATATTTTCTTGTTTCTCCTGGCGCGTTGCAAAATTATAAGCTAAGTAAGGACTGTCTGCTTTCCAATTATTTGGGGGCGGCGTTTCACCATTCGGGGCCATTAATAACTTCGCCAGGACTGGATTTTACACCGTTGCGGCCCGATCTATGGGGGGTCGATGTAATTGAAGCAGGAAATTATAAACACGATCCACTCAGCAATCATGCAGGTGTGAAGGTAGCAGCTATCATTTCATTGACTCCGACAGGCTTTCAGTCGCCGCAATTGCTTGCAAAATACTTTGCGCGTGAAAATAAAGTTTTCATTTTTGATAAAAATATTAACCTGGCTGGTGCTGATCTAATATGCGAGTTTACTAAATACGCAGATGCTTCTTGTAAATTTGTGGTTATGTCGAATTTCGAGAGGGCTGGTCAGCGTGGGTTGCTCGATAGGGGGCAGCTTGAAAAGTATTTGAATTCCAACAAGCATGGAGGGACTGTCGAAGTGCTCCAGGCAGATAAAAAGACAGTGCGAAACTATCATGATAGATTCGTATTTTTAGGAGATAGATTTCAAATATCCTTTTCGAGTGGTTTAGATTGCTTTGGGAGGCCGCCGCAATGGAACAATAGTGATGGTGATGTGGTGGTGCATTGCGTGCACAATTCTACATCTACCATGGAGTTCGCTGCGGGTGTTCGTAAGTCATACAAATTTAAGTCAAAAGGCTAGTTTGATTGCGTATAGTTAAGTAATTTAAGAGCGTTTAAGGCCTATATTTTTTGATTGGCTATTCATTGTTGACGGAGAAGCCAGACGCTATTCTATGTTTCTCTGTGCTCGTGAAATAAGCGTCCAATGCCTTCATAGGGGGCTTGGGCGTGTCAGGTTGAACCCCTGCCGACCTTAGCGTAACGCCTGTTTGGTGTTATGGGTATGGGTTGAAAAAGATGACAGGCAGACCAGGAGAGCGATTGGGAAGGCCGTGGTAAGAGAAGTGGTACAAAAATGGTACTCAGAGGGGGTTGGATATCTGTAAGCCTTTAAAATTAAGCCCTTCAGAAAGTACCTGCCCAATCCATCATGGGTGCAACGCTGAACCGGCGATTGGGCTCAGGGCGCGTGTTTGGTGGGTTTGAGGCTTGTGATGCGGTGCGTTCGTTCAACGTATTCAGTACCGGTTACCGACAATTTGTCGCGTTGTACCCTTCGCTCGGGGCCCTGTACCAACAGAGCCGCGACAGGAGGCGTTCAGGGCGCCAGTTTACCAAGAGCACTGGGTATTTGCCTGTAGAGCCTTGCTTGCAGCGGCCCGGTGGTCAGTCCGGTATGGAACCATTGCCTGCGAAACAACCTACGGCTTGGGTGGCTCCCAGCTGATTTTGCCGAACGTTCGCCTCAAGATAAGTTATTCGTCCCGATCAACTAGCGCCATGTCGAAATTCAAAGGCAGTATGTGCCGCATCCGAAGGGAAGACTCATGCATCCATACGACATGCCCCAAGCCGAAGCGGAGAAGATTCACGTCGAAATCGCCAAACTGATGGCAGAGACTCGCAAGCTCAATGCCGAAGCAGGCAAGTTGACCCGTGAAACCTTCTGGTACCCGGTCGCCATCGCCACCGGTCTGGTGACCGCAGTGGCGGGCATCACTGCACTGACAATCAAGGCCTTTGCCTGAATCTCCGGCCCCGCAATCGATGGATCTTATCTTCGGCGGGGTGTGTCACACTCTAGAATTTCTTCAGGCAGAGCCCAGTCCGTCACCGGAACTGAGTCATAAGTGGGGTCGGTCGCGCATTCAATGATCATTGGAAATAACGAATATCGCGAACGGATATAGCCTGGCCTTTAAGCCGGGATATTATAAAAAGAGCCTGCAAAGTTTCGAAAAGTTACAGGCTTGTACAAGGTGCCTCGATTGGATAAGTCAACAGGCGGCCTCCACCTTATTCATGCCAGTCTTCACAATGAGATTAAGGAGAATCTCCATGGTACAACCATCCCGCAACACCGGCGCCACGAAAGTGGAGCACTCCGATGACTTCGGCACGGCTGAAGTTGGCCCCTTTACAAGCATTTCACGCCCTTATTTTTCTGGATATACGACGTCTGTCGGGAACCTCGGGGGGCGTGATCCGACTTCTATACACCCAGGTGGTCATGACGATAATAAATCGATTTCCGTGTTCTCATTGCAATCAATCGGGGACCATCATGATCCAGAGGATGTGAATTTCTCAACCCTGTTCACCCTGGAATTTAAAGAGGTGTATTCGGAAGTGACCCTGACGATCAGGGTTGAAGTAGACGGTGGCGGAGTCAGTGAGGCAACGATCACCGCGCTGGATGCCAATGGCACTAAGCTGGAAGATCATAGTGTTCCCAATGATAACACCCAGTCTTACGACCTGAAAATGGGCGGATCAGGTGGCGATCCGATAAAATCTCTATTATTCCGTTCAAGAACTGTCCAGAGGGAGTCGAATTACCAATGGCATGATACGTATCTGGAACATGTGAAGATGACCCGATAAGAGGATACAAACATCAAGCTGCAAGCCGAGGAACTCGGCAATCGACTTTTGGGATAGGGATAGAGCGAGCCCGCGTGTTCTAGACACGCGGGCTGGTTGTGGAGGATTGCTCCCCTGGCGGCGCTGCTGGTGTCCAGGCCAATGTGATGGCAGGCTGTTCGGGGGCAGGCTCGGCACCGCCACTGTGTATCGTCCCGTCTGCGGATCGAGTGTAGCCGCTCGTACAGGGACGCTCCTGGAGAGGTTAACGCCGTCAGCTGCGACCACTGAAATATACGAGCGGCCATCACCTCGTATTTCGTTGGTCAATCGGTAGGTCGGTTCGACGCTGCCCTGAGTACTGGCAATGGCGTTGAGATCCGCCCCAGTCCAAAACTGGCGCCAGCGCCATCGATGGTCAAAGCTGCAAGTTCACTCTGCATTGATAAAGGACTCCGCATGCCCATCCGACGCTCACCGATCGCCGCTGCCATCGCCTTGTCTTTCCTGTCGTTTTCCGCACTCGCTGCCAACCTGACTCCCGACGCGCTGCTGAAAAAAGCCGAGGCCGAACAGCAGGCCTACCTCGCCACCGTCAAGCAACTGGTCAATGTCGACACCGGCACCGGCCAGGCGCCGGGTCTGAAAACCGTCAGCGCGACGCTGGTCGAGCGACTCAAGACGTTGGGCGCCGAGGTCAAGACCAGCCCGGCCAGCCCGTCGGCGGGCGACAATATCGTCGGCACCTTCAAGGGCACCGGCAGCAAGTCGTTCCTGCTGATGGTCCACTACGACACGGTGTTCTTGCCGGGCACTGCGGCCAAGCGACCTTTCAAGGTCGAGGGCGAGCGGGCTTATGGCCCGGGTGTGGCCGATGCCAAGGGTGGCGTGGCGATGATCCTTCATTCGCTCAAGCTGCTGCAGGACGAGCAGTTCAAGGGCTTCGGCACGCTGACCGTGCTGTTCAACCCGGATGAGGAAACCGGCTCCAGCGGCTCGAAGACAATCATTGCCGAGCTGGCGCGCAAACATGACTACGTGTTCTCGTACGAGCCGCCGGACAAGGATGCGGTGACGGTCGCCACCAACGGCATCAATGGCGTGATGCTCGAGGTCAAGGGCAAATCCTCGCATGCCGGCTCCGCCCCCGAAGCAGGGCGTAACGCGGCCATGGAGCTGGCGCACCAGATGCTGCAACTCAAGGACCTCGGTGATCCGGCCAAAGGCACCACGGTCAACTGGACCATGGTCAAGGCGGGCGACAAGCGCAACATCATTCCATCCAGCGCCTCGGCCGAGGCCGACATGCGCTACTCGGACCTGAGCGAGAGCGACCGCGTGCTGGCCGACGCGCAGCGTCTGGTGCAGAAAAAACTCATCGAGGGCACCGAAGTCACGGTGCGTCTCGACAAGGGCCGCCCACCGCTGGCGAAGAACGCCGGCTCCGAGCAGTTGGCCAAGGCAGCCCAGGCGCTCTACGCGAAGATCGATCGCAACATCGAACCGATCGCCATGCGCTTCGGCACCGATGCGGGCTACGCCTATGTGCCTGGCAGCGACAAGCCTGCGGTGCTTGAAACCATGGGCGTGGTAGGGGCGGGGCTGCATGCCGAGGACGAATACATCGAACTGTCGAGTATCGCGCCGCGGTTGTATCTGACAGTGGCATTGATCCAGCAATTGTCTGGCACTGCGCACTGAGCCTTGCATGCCAGCCTGCTCAGGACGACCTGGGCAGGCGATGCCGGTGCGAGGGTGCAGTTACGCCGCAGCGCGAATCGTCGGACCGCTCCACTCTCCGATAAACAACATCAGACGCACGCTTGCAGTGCCTTGATATGCCGCCACATCAGTGCCGGGTTGGAGTACATCGGGAAGTGGCCGCAATCGGGGATGCATGCCAGTTGCACGCCCTGGGCAGCGATATGGTCCAGATACGAAAGGTGGGCGTTGCTCGCGCCAAACAGATACTGGCGCGGAAATGGCAGTGCCAGGAACTTCTCCATGAGAGCACCATTGTCGGACAGCTCGACCATGGACTCGAAGATCCCGCGCACTGCCCCCGTACGCACCTTGTGCGCAAGGCTCGCCGCGTAGAGCGCGCTGGCAGGATCTGCCGCCAGCCGCGTGCGCTCGATGAAATCTCGCATGAAGCGTGCATCGTCCTCGCGCTTGTGGTCGTGGATCTGTCGGCTGAGGAAGCAATCCTCCGGGGCGATGTTACCTTCGATGTTGACGAAGCTCAGCACGCGTCCAGGATTTGCGTGAGCGAGCATCAGCCCCGTCAGGCCCCCCATGGAGTGGCCCACCAGGTGAAACCTGTCGATGCCGAAGTGGGCAAGGACGGCTTGGGCGGTTTTCACCAGCAAGGGGATGTCGATGCGCGCAAGGTCGCTGCATTCGGTTTCTCCACACCCCGGCGCATCGTAGGCAATGAAGGGGTGGCCATCGAAAGCGCTCTGCAAGGTGATGTCGGCATAGTCTTCCTTGGTGGAGCCGAAACCATGCAGGAAGAGGATGGGGGCTTTGGGACCGGAGCGGTGGATCAGCGCCAGATCCAGTTGTACACCGTCGATGCTCAACGGCAGTTTTTCGTGAGTGAAACGAGCAGTGTCGGCCACGGTGGCGATTCCTTCTAAATGAGCCGCCAATGTCGAGCCCGCAGGCTCTTTTGTAAAATATGAAGCCGCGAATCCTGTCATAGGTCCAACCTATGATGCGCGGGCGATTCATGGTTTGCGTGAGTATGCCCGACAGGGGTTATAACCCGTCTTTTATATTCAGTAAGTTGTAAATGCGTTGGGGCAGTCTGCCTGGAGGCGGCGGACTTGACGGGTCGGGGCATTGAACTATGGTTGAGAGGTCTGAAACTTGTATTTGTCTTTTGGCGTTTTCTTCAACCCAAAAGTCGGTTGATGGTTTCAGCGTGATCATTGATCAATGGACAGTTTTCAAATGGAATTTCAGGGAGTCAAAGGAATGAAAATGTCTCGTACTGCAAAAGGTGTTGCACTGGCCTTGCTGGGCTTCTGTTCAACGCTTCCCGTCGCGCACGCCTGCACACGCCTGGTCTACCTGGGCGATGACAACCAGACCATCACTGCGCGCTCGATGGACTGGGCGTGGGATGTCCAGACCAACTTGTGGGTCTTCCCCAAGGGCATGAAGCGTCAGGGTGAGGCCGGGAAGAACTCCGTGGAGTGGACCTCCAGATACGGCAGTGTCATTGCATCGGGTTATGACAACTCCACGACCGACGGCATGAACGAGGCCGGTTTGACTGCCAACCTGCTGTGGCTGGCGGAGTCGGAGTATCCCAAGGGCGACGGTAAGAAGCCCGGGCTGACGATCGCGGCCTGGGCGCAGTATGTGCTCGACAACTTCAAGACTGTCGATGAGGCGGTCAAGGCGCTGAAGGCCGAACCCTTCATCGTGATGACCGGGCCTGTACCCGAGCAGGACCGACCGGCGACATTGCACTTGTCGTTGTCCGATGCGTCTGGCGACAGTGCAATCATCGAGTACATTGGCGGCAAGCAGGTCATTCATCATGATCGCGCTTACCAAGTGATGACCAACTCGCCGATCTTTGAAAAGCAGTTGGCGGATTATGCGGCATGGCAGGCGGGCGGCAAGAAGGACCTGCCCGGCGGCAGTACATCGGTTGACCGTTTTGTCCGAGCGTCCCACTACGTTCATGCAGTGCCTGGCAAAGAGGATACGCGAACGTCGCTTGCCAGCGTGTTCAGTGTGATACGCAACGTTTCCGTACCCTACGGTATCGTCACGCCCGGCCAGCCCAACAACTCATCCACTCGTTGGCGCACGGTGTCGGATCACAAGCAGAAGCAGTACTTCTTCGAGTCTGCAGTGACACCCAACACGTTCTGGGTCGACCTGACCAAGCTGGATTTCAGCGATAAAACCGGGAAGGTCAGGAAGCTGGACCTTGGGCCCAACCAGAACAAGGTCTACTCCGGAGAAGTATCGGAGCACTTCAAGGAGTCCGATCCTTTCAAGTTCCAGAGCGCGGAAGCATGATCGTGCCTGATTGATGCATGTCGGCCTCGATTGCGGGCAGATACACGCTGCCCGCAATCACCGGCCAAGCCGCAGCCCCGCCTCAACGGTCAGGCAAAGCCACTTCAACCGTAGGCGAAGTTGTATTCCTCGTCGTGATCTTCCTGAGTGATCGGTCCGCCGGTGAGGTCGTACTTGTCCAGCACCGGCTTGAGCTCACCGAAGAACTGGTCCTGCATCTTCTCGCGCTTGGCCACTTCGATGATCGGCAATACGATCCCCGCCACCAGCCCGATACCTGCCGTGGCCCAGCCCAGCACCCCGGAGAAGGCACCGGCGATGGCACCCACGTCGGCCAGGCCGAACAGGCCGGCGCCACCTTCGATGATCGAGGTGATCGCCGCACCCGTGCCCAGCGCGCCGGTGGTCAGCGAGAAGCCGGCGCCGACCTTGTCGCCGGAGAACGCGCTGTTGACGCCGCTGATCAGGCCCAGCACGCCGCCGATGAAGCTGCCCGTGCCGCCGATGACCTTGCCCAGGTTGCCCAGGCGGTTGATGCCGTCGGTGTTCTGCACCATCTTGCCGGTCGGGAACTCACCGATCGGTGCGGGCTTGGACGGGTCGACCGGGGTCGGTTTCCAGACCATGCCGTAGCCGGCCTCCTTGGCGTACTTGGTGCCGCCTTCGATGATCAGGCCGGCGAACTGCATGCCTGCCGAAACCCGTGAAGCGTTGTCGGCCGGGCTGTTGCCACCGGTGGCCGAACGCGCGGCGAGCACACCGCCGGCCAGCAGGGCGCTGCCGATGTGCAGCAGGCCCTGCTTGTAGGACTCGCTGACATTGAGCTTCAGGCCGTCGATCGACTTGGGCAGCACATCGCTGATCTTCTCGCCCTGGCGATTGGTGTCCCACACCGAGCGCAGCATCGAGATCACATCCTGCGGCTGGATCGGTGCGCCGCTGGCGTCCTTGAACATGTCCGGGTCGTCGGCCATGGCCTTGTCGATGATGGCCTTGGCCTTGTTTTCATCGAAGTTGCCGTTGCCGTCGCCGAAGATATCCTTGAGCGTGTTGTTGTCGGCGCCGTCGATCAGCGAGTCGGACACCGACTGGTTGATGCGCTGGCCCACTTCCGAGGCTTCCTGCGGCGTCACCTTGTCGCCGAGGTACTCCTTGAACAGCGCGGCGTTGGAGGCGTACTGGCCGATGACGGTCATCGGGTCGCCGCCCTTGGACAGGCCGTCCTCGAGGTCCTTGCCGTTGAGGATGTGCTCGCGGAAGTACTGCTCGATATCACCGGACTTGCCCGACTTGTCGGCGATCGAGGCCAGGTCGACGTTGCCGTCGCCGCCCAGCGCCAGGTCGGTCAGGGTGGCATCGGTGCCGGCCAGGGCCAGGGCGTCGGGCAGCGACAACGGGTTGCCGTTGGCGTCCTTGGTGGCCAGGGCGGTGTTGATCACCTCGCCGCTGTTGATGTGGCTATCCTGGCTGTGTTGCAGCGCCTTCTTCATGGCCGGGTCGGCATTGATGATGTCGCGCATGCCCGGGCCCTGGTTGGCCGACAGGTACGCCTTGACGTCGGCATCGGTGCCCAGTTTGGTGATGGCGTCGTCCAGTTGCTTCATGACCTTGGACTTGGTCGGGTTCAGGTGATACTGGCTGTCGGCGGTGATGCCGGCATACAGGTCGCCGTCGACCTTGTCGCTGGCCTGCAGGCGCGTGCGGGCATCGGTGATCTCCAGCATCGCTGCGGCCTTGGTCTTGCCGTCGTAGTTCTCGGGGTGCTCGAGCACGTCCTTGGTCAGCTTGGAGGTGTCGACCCCTGTCAGCGAGCCGCGGATCGAGGCGTTGCTGAGCATCATCAGCACGCCGTGATCATCCTTGGGCGCCTGGTTTTCCAGCCAGGCGCCGATGTTCTTCTGCTGGACGATGCCGTCGGACGACGCGGTGGCCGGGTGATCGCCGGCCGAGTCCATCACACGCCACATGCCCGGGTTCGACCAGTAGCCGGCTGCACCGGTGAGCTCCGGGCTCAGGCCGCTGTCGGACTTGATCGCGTTGAGGTTGTCGGTGGTCAGGCTGCCGTTGTTGGCACGCTGGTGGTCGCCCCACATGGCCGGGCCGGCGCTGCTGACCAGCGAGATGTTGGCCATGACGATGGCACCGGACTTGGCGTTTTCCTTGGCCAGGTCCGAGGCGTCCGGATTCTTCGAGAGAAATTTCGAGTAGGCGGAGGAGGCCGCCGACAGGTCCTTGTTCGACTGGCTGATGAACTTGTCGACATCGGCGTGGGTGATGACGCCATCGCTCTTGCCCAGGCCGCCGCTGTCCAGGGCGTTCATCAGGCTCGGGCTGCCGGCCAGGTACTTGAGGGTCGCCTGCGCCTCGGGCGGCAGGTCGCTGGGCGGGTTGGCGAAGTCGATCTTGCGGTCGTGCAGGCCCCATTTGTCCCAGTTGTCGCTGAGCATCTTCGAGGCGGCACGCGGGCGCTCGAGGTCTTTCTCGGCCTGGGACGGTTTGTCGGCGCCCTTGTTGCCGGTGATGGTGTCCCAGTCGCGTACGCCGCTGGCGTACTTGGAGTTGTCGATCCAGCTGGTGTCGACGGCACCGCCGACGCCGAAGATGCCGTTGGACTCCTTGCTCATCGAGGCATAGAGGTCCGGGCTGATACCCTGGGAGACGATGATCTTCTCGCCGCTTTCGGTTTCGTAGCGGATCAGGCCGTGGCCCAGTTCCTCGGGCGTGCCGATGGCCTTGATGCCGTCGGCTGGCTCGTCGGCCCTGGCCAGGCGGTAGCCTTCCTGCTCGCTCTTGTTGATCAGGGCCAGCGACTCGCCGTCGGCTTTCACCTGGTCGAACAGGGCGTGGTTGGTCTCGTTGGCGACGATCACCTTGTCGCCGGACTGGGTTTCGTAGCGGATCATGCCGGGGCCGACCTCGTCGGCCGGGCCGATGAACTTGTAGTCGTCCATGCCCGGTGGCACGTCGCCGGCCTGGGCGATGCGGTAGCCCTCGGCCTTGCTCTTGTTCAGGGCGTCGACGGCTTCGGTCTTGCCGGCCATGCCGTCGAACAGGTACGGGGTCATCTGCTTGATGATGACGATGTCGCGGCCGTCGCGGGTCTTGAGGTCGAGCACGTTGTCGGACAGCTTGGTGATCGAGGCGATGTTGGCCAGCGGAATGCCAGTGTTGCCGATATCGGCGAGGTTCGGGTCGTTGAGGTGCTTGATGACTTCCGGGTCTTTGGTCGCCAGCGCGGCGGCGATTTCCTGTTCTTTCTTGTTGTCGACCGTGGCGGCGACGACAAAGCGCTTGTTGCCGGCGGGCGGTGTGTCCGGCGTTTCCTTGAAGTTGGAAAGCGAGCGGGTGACTGCGGTTTCGAAGCGGGCCAGGGGATTGTCGGAAGAGGCTGAGCCGGGGGCGTCGGTGTTCGTGGTTTTCATGGTGCCGGACCGTGTTGATGCGGGAGGCTTCCGACGATAGGCAGGCAATAAGTCATATTTGTTTCAAGTTGTAAAATAACATTGCGAAGTGTGATTTTATTATCGTTTTAACGCGGCGGTGAAAGTTTGGTTGGGTGCATGAGAAAGTTGTGAATAGTTGCGGGTTGTGCGCCCTGTATTATTTGACAATGTTAAAAGTTGTGAAGTTTTTGAATGCCATGCCTGATAATCACCCGAGCGTCGCTTTCAGGACGTGCCCTGTCGCTTGCACGCTACCCTTTACTGGCATCGGTGCCATGCTTGTCAGGATGCCCAGGTACCGAGTGCGCACAGACGCACCGGCATGGGCGAGGAGGGCGACCGCGACCCTGTGACCGTGACAGGGCCGGTGCGCCGCAGCAGAACACCGCCGGACACCTCCCCGCACCCTCGGGGAGGTCCGGGTTGCCGAGGTCCGCTGTATGCCTGACGAGACGCTTGACCTGCCGCTGATCCAGCGCGTGCTGGACAGCCACAAGGAGGTGCCCGGTGCGCTGTTGCCGATCCTCCATGCCATCCAGCAAGGCCTGGGCCATGTACCCGACGAGGCCGTCCCCGAGATTGCCCACGCCCTGAACCTGAGCCTTGCCGAGGTGCGCGGGGTGATCAGCTTCTACCACGATTTCCGCACCTCGCCGCCGGCACGCCATACCCTGCGCCTGTGCCGGGCCGAATCGTGCCGCAGCCGTGGCGCCGAAGCCCTGGCCGCGCAACTGCGCGAACAACTCGGGTTGGACGACCACGGCACCAGTGCCGACGGCTCGCTGAGCCTGCGCCCGGTGTACTGCCTGGGTGCCTGCGCCTGCTCTCCGGCGCTGGAACTGGACGGTCAGGTGCATGCGCGGCTCACACCTGAGCGCTTGCAGGCACTGGTCGAACGCTGCCGGGGCGAGGTGGGCGCATGATCAAGCTATGTATTGCCTGCGATTCGCTGGCCCGCGCGGTGGGCGCCGATGCGCTGGCCGAGGCGATCGAGCATGAAGCGGGGCAGCGGCAGTTGCCGTTGCAGATCCGCCGCACCAGCTCGCGTGGCCTGTATTGGCTGGAGCCGCTGCTGGAAGTGGAAAGCGCCGAAGGGCGCCTGGGTTTCGGGCCGGTCATGCCGGAGGATGTGCCCGGCCTGCTGGAGGCCCTGAGCGAAGGCCGCGAGCATCCGCTGGCGCTGGGGCTGGTCGAGCAGATCCCCTACCTCAAGACCCAGCAGCGTCTTTTGTTCGCCCGCGCCGGCATCACCCGGCCGTTGTCGCTGGACGACTACCAGGCCCACGGCGGCTTCGACGGGCTGCGCAAGGCGGCGCTGATGGACGGCGATGCAGTGGTTGCCGCCGTGCTCGATTCCGGCCTGCGCGGGCGCGGCGGCGCGGCGTTCCCGGCGGGCATCAAGTGGCGCACCGTGCGCCAGGCGCCGGCCGGGCAGAAGTACATCGTCTGCAATGCCGACGAAGGCGACTCCGGCACCTTCGCCGATCGCATGCTGATGGAGGGCGATCCGTTCCTGCTGATCGAGGGCATGATCATCGCTGGCCTCGCCGTGGGGGCGAGCAAGGGCTACATCTATGTGCGCTCCGAATACCCCGACGCCATCCGCGTGCTCAACGAGGCGCTGATGCTGGCCCGTGAAGCGGGCTACCTGGATGTCACCGGCAGCGGCGTGGCCTTCGAGCTGGAGGTGCGGGTGGGCGCTGGCGCCTACATCTGCGGCGAAGAGACGGCGCTGCTGGAGTCGATCGAAGGCAAGCGCGGCATCGTGCGCGCCAAACCGCCGCTGCCGGCGCTCGAAGGCCTGTTCGGCCAGCCGACGTTGGTGCACAACGTCCTGACCCTGGCCTCGGTGCCGATCATCCTGGCCAAGGGTGCCGCCTTCTACCGCGACTTCGGTATGGGGCGGTCGCTGGGCACCTTGCCGTTCCAGCTGGCGGGCAACGTACGCCAAGGCGGGCTGGTCGAGCGCGCGTTCGGCCTGACCCTGCGCGAGCTGATCGAAGGCTATGGCGGCGGCACCGCCAGTGGTCGCCCCCTGAAAGCCGCGCAGATCGGTGGCCCGTTGGGTGCCTGGGTGCCGCCGTCGCAGTTCGACACCCCGCTGGACTACGAGGCCTTCGCCGCCATCGGCGCGATGATCGGGCACGGTGGCGTGGTGGTCGCCGACGACACCCTGGACATGGCCGCGATGGCGCGCTTCGCCCTGCAGTTCTGCGCCGAGGAGTCCTGCGGCAAGTGCACCCCGTGCCGGATCGGTTCGACCCGTGGCATGGAGGTGGTCGACCGCCTGATCGCCACCAGCGATCCGGGCGCGCGTGAGGACCAGGCGCACCTGCTGCGCGACCTGTGCGACACGATGCAGTACGGCTCGCTGTGCGCCATGGGCGGCATGACCGCCTACCCCGTGGCCAGCGCCCTCAAGCACTTTCCCGCCGATTTCGGTCTGGCCAGCCCGGAGGCCGCACGATGATCCATTATTTCGATCCCGCCAGCAGTGACATCGACCTGGGCACGCCGGCCCGTGACAGCGAGGTGCAGGTCAGCCTGAACATCGACGGACGGGCGATCAGCGTACCGGCTGGTACTTCGGTGATGCGCGCTGCGGCGCTGCTGGGCACCAGCATTCCCAAGCTGTGCGCCACCGACAGCCTCGAAGCCTTCGGCTCGTGCCGCATGTGCATGGTCGAGATCGACGGTATGCGCGGCTACCCGGCCTCGTGCACCACACCGGTCAGCGACGGCATGGTGGTGCGCACCCAGACCCCGCGCCTGGCCGACCTGCGGCGCAACGTCATGGAGCTGTACATCTCCGACCATCCGCTGGACTGCCTGACCTGCTCGGCCAACGGCAATTGCGAACTGCAGACCGTCGCCGGCCAGGTCGGTCTGCGCGAGGTGCGCTATGGGTATGACGGCGCCAACCACCTCGCCGAAGCCAAGGACGTTTCCAACCCGTACTTCGACTACGAGCCCAGCAAGTGCATCGTCTGCAGCCGCTGCGTGCGGGCCTGCGAAGACATCCAAGGCACCTTTGCCCTGACTATCAGCGGTCGTGGTTTCGAGTCGCGGGTGGCGGCTGCCGGCGGCGACAACTTCCTTGCCTCCGAGTGCGTTTCGTGCGGCGCCTGCGTGCAGGCCTGCCCGACCGCGACCCTGACCGAGAAGAGCCTGGTGCGCCTCGGCCAGCCGGAGCGCGCGGTGATCACCACCTGCGCCTACTGCGGTGTCGGTTGCTCGTTCCGTGCCGAGATGAAGGGCGATGAACTGGTGCGCATGGTCCCGGACAAGAACGGCGGCGCCAACCACGGCCATGCCTGCGTCAAGGGGCGTTTCGCCTGGGGCTACGCCACCCACCCGGACCGCATCACCACGCCGATGATCCGCAAGCGCCTCGAAGACCCGTGGCAGGAAGTCAGCTGGGACGAGGCGTTGAGCCACGCCGCCAGCGAGTTCCGGCGCATCCAGCTCAAGTACGGGCGCGACTCGATCGGCGGCATCACCTCCAGCCGCTGCACCAACGAAGAGGCCTACCTGGTGCAGAAACTGGTGCGTGCCGCCTTCGGCAACAACAACGTCGACACCTGCGCACGGGTCTGCCATTCGCCAACCGGATACGGATTGAAGCAAACGCTGGGCGAGTCTGCCGGGACCCAGAGTTTCGACTCGGTGATGCAGGCCGACGTGATCCTGGTGATCGGCGCCAACCCCACCGACGCCCACCCGGTGTTCGGCTCCCAGCTCAAGCGCCGCCTGCGCCAGGGCGCACGGCTGATCGTCATCGACCCACGCCGGATCGACCTGGTCGACTCACCCCATGCCCGGGCCGAGCTGCACCTGCAACTGCGCCCGGGCACCAACGTCGCCATGCTCAATGCCCTGGCCCACGTGATCGTCGACGAAGGGTTGCTCGACCAGGCCTTCATCGACGCCCGTTGCGAGAGCGCCGAGTTCAGCCGTTGGCGCGAGTTCGTCAGCCTGGCGGAAAATTCTCCCGAGGCGCTGGGGCCGATCTGCGGCGTACCCGCCGAGCAGATCCGCGAGGCTGCGCGGCTATATGCGGGTGCCGGCAATGCGGCGATCTACTATGGTCTCGGTGTCACCGAGCACAGCCAGGGCAGCACCGCAGTGATGGGCATCGCCAACCTGGCCATGGCCACCGGCAACATCGGGCGCGAGGGTGTGGGGGTGAACCCGCTGCGCGGTCAGAACAACGTCCAGGGCTCGTGCGACATGGGCTCGTTCCCCCACGAGCTGCCGGGCTACCGGCACATCTCCAACGAGACGGTACGCAGCGAGTTCGAGCAGGCCTGGGGCGTGACCCTGCAGCCTGATCCGGGCCTGCGCATTCCCAACATGTTCGAAGCGGCGCTCGATGGCAGTTTCAAGGCGCTGTACTGCCAGGGCGAGGACATCGCCCAGAGCGACCCCAACACCCAGCACGTCACCGCGGCCCTGATGGCGATGGAGTGCGTGGTGGTGCAGGATATCTTCCTCAACGAAACCGCCAAGTTCGCCCACGTGTTCCTGCCGGGCAGCTCGTTCCTGGAGAAGGACGGCACCTTCACCAACGCCGAGCGGCGCATTTCGCGGGTGCGCAAGGTGATGGAGCCGCTGGCCGGCAAGGCCGACTGGGAAGCGACGGTGGCCCTGGCCAACGCCCTGGGCTATCGCATGGACTACCGGCATCCGTCCGAGATCATGGACGAGATCGCACGGCTGACGCCGAGTTTCCATCGCGTCAGCTACGCCGAGATCGACCGGCACGGCAGCCTGCAGTGGCCATGCAACGACGCCGCACCGGACGGCACCCCGACCATGCACATCGACCAGTTCGTGCGTGGCAAGGGGCGCTTCATGCTCACCGGCTACGTGCCCACCGACGAGAAGGTCAACGCGCGCTACCCGCTGCTGCTGACCACCGGGCGCATTCTCAGCCAGTACAACGTCGGCGCGCAGACCCGGCGCACGCACAACGTCGCCTGGCACGACGAGGACCGCCTGGAGATCCATGCCAGCGATGCCGAGAGCCGTGGCATCAGCGACGGCGACTGGGTTGGCGTGGGCAGCCGTTCAGGGCAGAGCGTGCTGCGCGCGCGGGTCAGTGCACGGGTGGCGCCGGGCGTGGTGTACACCACCTTCCACTTCCCCGAGTCCGGCGCCAACGTGATCACCACCGACAACTCCGACTGGGCCACCAACTGCCCCGAGTACAAGGTCACGGCCGTGGAGGTGGTGCGGGTCTTCCAGCCTTCGGAGTGGCAGAAGCGCTACCAGCATTTCAGTGACGAACAGCAGCGCCTGCTCAAGGAGCGGCGCCAGGCCGAAGGCCAGGAGAAAGCCGAGGTGCGTCGATGAGCAGTGACAACCTGGTCAAGATGGCCAACCAGATCGCCCACTATTTCGACAGCGAACCGGACCGCACGCTGGCGGTGCAGGGGGTGCGGCAGCACCTGCAGAGTTTCTGGACCCCGGCGATGCGCCGCCAGCTGAGCGAGTGGATCGAGGCCAATGCCGGGGAGGGGCTCGATGCGAAGGTGCGGGAGGCGCTGGGGTAACGGACGCCGTGGTGCCAGTGGGAGCAACTGTCTTGTTCAAAATCTGGAGGCCAGCCCAGCGATCGGGCTGGCACGCCCAACATGAAACCTCCGTCATCCTGGCGACCTCCGCCCGGTGCTAGGCTCGTGTGAATACTGGCCACCGGGAAAACCCCACCATGGAAATGAACTGGCACCAGGCCCTGCAGGAGAGCCTGAGCTGGCTTGCCGTCGCATCACTGATCACCCTCGTGACCTTTACCGCTGCCGCCGCCCTGGCGGTGCGCTTCACCCGCTGGGGCCAGCAGTTCTGGCAACTGGCGGGCGAGTACTTCAGCTTCAGGCGCAGCTGGCGGCCGTTGCTGGTGTTTGCGCTGTTGTTGTTCCTGGCACTGTTCTCGGTGCGCATGAACGTGCTGTTCTCGTTCTGGTACAACGGTTTCTACAGCGCCCTGCAGGGGTTGGACCAGACGGCGTTCTGGTACCTGCTCGGGGTCTTCGCGATGCTGGCGAGCATCCATGTGCTGCGGACCCTGTTCAACGCCTACGTCACCCAATCGTTCAACATCCACTGGCGGGTCTGGCTGACCGAGCGCCTGACGGCCGACTGGATGCGCGGCGACGCCTACTACCGTGGCCAATTCCTCGAGGAGCCGGTGGACAACCCGGACCAGCGTATCGAGCTGGACGTCAACGCCTTCGTATCCGGTTCGCTATCGCTGGCGCTGGGGGCGGTGAGCGCGCTGGTGTCGCTGGTGGCGTTCACCGGCATTCTCTGGGGGCTGTCGGCGCCGCTGGCGGTGGCCGGGGTCGAGGTGCCACGGGCCATGGTGTTCGCGGTGTACGTCTACGTGCTGATCGCTACCTGGATCGCCTTCCGTCTCGGCCAGCCGCTGATTCGCCTGAACTTCCTCAACGAGAAACTCACGGCGAACTTCCGCTATGCGCTGATGCGCCTGCGCGAGAATGCCGAGAACATCGCGTTCTACCAGGGCGCGCAGGTCGAGCGCGCAACGTTGCTCGGGCGTTTCTTCGCCTTGATCGGTAACGCTTGGGCGCTGGTCTGGCGGGGCCTGAAGTTCAACGGCTTCAACCTGGGCGTCAGCCAGGTGGCGGTGGTCTTCCCGTTCATCCTGCAGGCGCCGCGGTTCTTCAGTGGCGCGATCAAGCTGGGCGATGTGATGCAGACCTCCCAGGCATTCGGACAGGTGCAGGATTCGCTGTCGTTTTTCCGTGAGTCCTACGACACCTTCGCCAGCTACCGCGCGACCCTGGACCGTCTCACCGGCTTTCTCGACGCCAACCGCCAGGCCAGCGAACTGGCACGGGTCACTACCCGCGACCTGCCGCGAGCCATGGATATCACCGGTCTGCAGGTGCGCCGGCCAGATGGGCACGCGCTGATCGCCGACCTGAACATCCAGCTGCAGGCCGGGCAGGCGCTGTTGATCAAGGGCCCGTCAGGCAGCGGCAAGACCACCTTGCTGCGGGCCCTGGCAGGGCTGTGGCCCTATGCCGAAGGCGAGGTGGCGCGGCCTGTGGGCGAGCGGGCGCTGTTCCTCTCGCAGCGGCCGTACCTGCCGTTGGGCGACCTGCGCACGGCCATTGCCTACCCGGTTCAGGCCACCCATGAGCAGGATGCGCGGATGCAGCAGGCCCTGCGGCAAGTGAACCTGGTGCATCTGGCCGAGCGTCTGGAGGAACGTTGCGACTGGGCGCGCATCCTGTCGATCGGTGAGCAACAGCGCCTGGCGTTTGCCCGGGTGCTGTTCAACCGGCCGCACGTGGTGTTTCTCGATGAATCCACCTCGGCGATGGACGAGGGGCTCGAGCACGCCCTTTATTCGCTGCTGCGCAACGAGATGCCGGAAACCCTGCTGGTCAGTGTCGGGCACCGCAGCACCCTGGCGAGCTTCCACAGCCACCGGTTGGAGGTGGACGGGCAGGGCAGTTGGGCGCTGTTCGAGCAGGAGGCCGTGGTGCTGTCCTGAGCATCCGCTGCGTTGAATGAGAAAGGCCCCCTGGCATCGCTGCCAGGGGGCCTTTTCATGTGGTGCGGGCCTTACATGTTGGGGTAGTTGGGGCCACCCGCGCCTTCAGGCGTCACCCAGGTGATGTTCTGCGAAGGATCCTTGATATCGCAGGTCTTGCAGTGCACGCAGTTCTGCGCGTTGATCTGGAAACGCTTGCTGCCGTCTTCCTGGGTAACCACTTCGTACACCCCGGCAGGGCAGTAGCGCTGGGCCGGCTCGTCGTATAGCGGCAGGTTGGTGGCGATCGGCACGTTCGGATCGGTCAGCTTCAGGTGGCAGGGTTGTTCCTCTTCATGGTTGGTGCTGGAGAGGAATACCGAGCTGAGCTTGTCGAAGCTGAGCTTGCCGTCCGGTTTCGGGTAATCGATCTTCTTCGCCTCGGCCGCCAGCTTCATGCAGGCGTAGTCCGGCTTGGTGTCGTGCAGGGTGAAGGGCAGCTTGCCGCCGAACCAGTTCTGGTCGACATAGTTGAACGCCGCGCCGAACAGTGGGCCGAACTTGTGCATGGCCGGGCCGAAGTTGCGGCTGGCGTACAGCTCTTCATACAGCCAGCTTGCCTTGAACGCGTCGACGTAGCTGTTGAGCGCATCGCCACCTTCGCTGCCGGCGAACAGGGCGTCGGCCACTGCATCGGCGGCGAGCATGCCGGATTTCATTGCCGTGTGGCTGCCCTTGATCTTGGCGAAGTTCAGGGTGCCCAGGTCGCAGCCGATCAGCGCGCCACCGTTGAACACCATCCTGGGCAGCGAGTTCAGGCCGCCCTTGCAGATGGCGCGGGCACCGTAGCTGATACGCTTGCCGCCTTCCAGGTATTGGCTGATCACCGGGTGATGCTTCAGGCGCTGGAACTCGTCGAACGGCGACAGGTACGGGTTGGCGTAGGAGAGGTCGACGATCAGGCCCACCACCACCTGGTTGTTCTCCAGGTGATAGAGGAACGAGCCGCCGGTGTTCTCGGCGCTGACCACATCCAGTGGCCAGCCGGCCGTGTGCACCACCAGCCCCTGTTCGTGCTTGGCCGGGTCGATTTCCCAGATTTCCTTGATGCCGATGCCGTAGTGCTGCACGTCGGCCTCGCTGTCCAGGTCGAAGCGCTTGATCAGCTGCTTGCCGATGTGGCCACGGCAACCCTCGGCGAACAGGGTGTACTTGGCGCGCAGTTCCATGCCCGGGGTGTACAGGCCGTCCTTGGGCTGACCTTCACGGTCCACACCCAGGTCGCCGGTGACGATGCCGCGCACCACGCCGTTGTCGTCGAACAGCGCTTCCTGGGCGGCGAAGCCCGGGTAGATTTCCACACCCAGGTTCTCGGCCTGCTGGGCCAGCCAGCGGCACAGGTTGCCCAGCGAGATGATGTAGTTGCCCTGGTTGTGCATGGTCTTGGGCACGAACAGGTCCGGCACCTTGACCGAACTGCCCTGGTCCTTGAGCACGTAGATGTCGTCGCGCTTGACCTCGGTGTTCAGCGGCGCGCCGAGTTCCTTCCAGTCGGGGAACAGTTCGTTCAGCGCACGGGGCTCGAAGACTGCGCCGGAGAGGATGTGGGCGCCGACCTCGGAGCCTTTCTCGACCACGCAGACGCTGATCTCGTTACCGGCTTCGGCGGCCTTCTGCTTCAGGCGGCAGGCGGCGGACAGGCCCGCCGGGCCTGCGCCGACGATGACCACGTCGAATTCCATGTATTCGCGTTCCACAGGTTCTCTCCTACTCAAGGCTCATCGTATTGCTTGTCTTATGGGTGTCGGATGCCCGCTCACGGTCGGGGCAGCTGTAGCCGTGCCGGTGGCGGACTACACCGTTTTGTCTTGGCCGCGCATTATATCTACACCACTTGGCGGGTCCAATACAAACGTTTGTTTGAATTTGCCGCAGCCCAGTAAAATCACAGGAGCGCGGCTGGAGGCTGGCCAATTTGCCGTATTGACCGGATTGGGTGTTACGGTCAAGATACGAGCGGTTTTACGCTCGCCGTAGGCTGACCGTCGGGCGCAGGTGCACCTCTAAAAACCAGGTGTAGAGCAGGGATTACGGGCCGAAACCCTTTTTGTAGTGGAGTCTACACGCCACGACAGAAAATGACCCGCGGGTTTTGCCGCGCAAGTCGCGACAAGACTGATCGGTCACGGCAAATTTCGCTCGACCCGGAACGTTTTCAGAGGTGTCCTTGTACCCACGCGCATTCGCCGGGCACGCCCCAGGCGACATTCTTTTCACCGGAGAGTAACGAGGAATCCATGAAGGTTCTTGTAGCTGTCAAACGAGTGGTCGACTACAACGTCAAGGTTCGCGTCAAGGCGGACAACTCCGGCGTCGACCTTGCAAACGTCAAGATGTCCATGAACCCCTTCTGCGAAATCGCCGTGGAAGAAGCCGTACGCCTGAAAGAGAAGGGCGTGGCGACCGAGATCGTCGCCGTGGCCGTCGGCCCGACCGCCGCCCAGGAGCAACTGCGTACCGCCCTGGCACTGGGTGCCGATCGCGCCATCCTGGTCGAGAGCAGCGATGAGCTGAACTCCCTGGCCGTGGCCAAGGCACTGAAGGCCATCGTCGACAAGGAGCAGCCACAGCTGGTCATCCTCGGCAAGCAGGCCATCGACAGTGACAACAACCAGACCGGCCAGATGCTGGCCGCGCTGACCGGCTACGCCCAGGGCACCTTCGCCTCCAAGGTCGAAGTGGCTGGCGACAAGCTGAACGTCACCCGCGAGATCGATGGCGGCCTGCAGACCGTCGCGCTGAACCTGCCGGCGATCGTCACCACCGACCTGCGCCTGAACGAGCCGCGCTACGCGTCGCTGCCCAACATCATGAAGGCCAAGAAGAAGCCGCTGGAG
This sequence comes from Pseudomonas sp. FA117, assembly GCF_057370475.1. Lineage (NCBI taxonomy): Bacteria > Pseudomonadati > Pseudomonadota > Gammaproteobacteria > Pseudomonadales > Pseudomonadaceae > Pseudomonas > Pseudomonas sp. FA117. Next base: position 3,898,170 of record NZ_CM170675.1, on the reverse strand, counting down.
ACCGTCACTCCGGATGCGCTGGGCGTTTCCACCGCCTCCACCAACAAGACCGTGAAAGTCGAAGCGCCTGCGGCTCGCAGCGCCGGTATCAAGGTCAAGTCGGTGGCCGAACTGGTCGAGAAGCTGAAGAACGAAGCGAAGGTAATCTAAATGACTATCCTGGTTGTCGCTGAACACGAGAACGGTGCCGTAGCCCCGGCCACCCTGAACACTGTCGCTGCCGCCGCCAAGATCGGTGGTGACGTCCACGTGCTGGTCGCAGGCCAGAACGTCGGTGGCGTAGCCGAGGCTGCTGCCAAGATCGCCGGCGTTGCCAAGGTGCTGGTCGCTGACAATGCCGCCTACGCCCACGCCCTGCCGGAAAACGTGGCGCCGCTGATCGTCGAACTGGCCAAGGGCTACAGCCACGTGCTGGCCCCGGCCACCACCAACGGCAAGAACATCCTGCCGCGCGTTGCCGCGCTGCTGGACGTCGACCAGATCTCCGAGATCGTCTCGGTCGAATCCGCCGACACCTTCAAGCGCCCGATCTATGCCGGTAACGCCATTGCCACCGTGCAATCGAGCGCTGCGATCAAGGTCATCACCGTGCGTACCACCGGCTTCGACGCCGTGGCCGCCGAAGGGGGTTCTGCTGCGGTGGAAGCCGTTGCCGCCGCCCACGATGCCGGCAAGTCGGCCTTCGTTGGCGAAGAGCTGGCCAAGTCCGACCGTCCAGAGCTGACCGCCGCCAAGATCGTCGTTTCCGGCGGCCGCGGCATGGGCAACGGTGACAACTTCAAGCACCTGTACGCCCTGGCCGACAAGCTCGGCGCCGCTGTCGGCGCTTCGCGCGCTGCGGTCGACGCAGGCTTCGTGCCCAACGACATGCAGGTCGGCCAGACCGGCAAGATCGTCGCGCCGCAGCTGTACATCGCCGTCGGTATCTCTGGCGCGATCCAGCACCTGGCGGGCATGAAGGACTCCAAGGTGATCGTTGCGATCAACAAGGACGAAGAAGCCCCGATCTTCCAGGTAGCCGACTACGGCCTGGTCGCCGACCTGTTCGAGGCGGTGCCGGAGCTGGAAAAGCTGGTCTGATCCGAGCGCTTCACTTATAAAGAAGCCCGACCCTCGTGACAGGGGTCGGGCTTTTTTTTGCATGGTTGGCAAGGAGTAGGGTAATGGCGTTTGGCAGAACGGGTCGGTTGCTGACTTGCATGGTGGCCTTGGTATCCTCGCAGGCGATGGCCGCCGGCAAGTGTGAAAAGTTGGTGGCCACCGGCAGCCCTGATGCACCGCCGTACTCCTGGCAGGATCCGAAAGACCCCGGGCACCTGATCGGTGCCAACGTCGACCTGCTGCGCCAGGTGGCGGGCGAGCTTGGGGTGAGAGTGGAGGTACTGCATGCCGGGCGCCGCGAGCAGGCGCTGGAAGAGGTGCGCAGCGGGCGCATGGACCTGCTGCTGGACACCCCGATGCAGGTGTCCCAGCTCACCGCCCTGGACTACATCCACCCACCCCTGCAGCTCAATGAGTACCTGGTGTGGACCCGCCACGACTCGACCGTGGATTTCGACGGGCCGGCAGACCTTGCCCGGTACAAGGGCAGCCTGTCCGAAAAGGCCCGGCTGACCCCGGCCTTCGACGCCTTCGCCAAGGCCCAGCTCAAGCTGGTGCCGGCGCAGAACCTCACCCAGGCCTTCCAGAAGCTGGTGCTGGGCCAGGTCGATTACGTGCTGGCCGGGCGCTACTCGGGGATGGCCATGACCCAGAGCCTGGGCATGAGCAATGATCTGGTTGCACGTGGCCTGCCGGTGGACCGCCCAGGGCTGTATCTGGCGGTCTCGCACAATTCGGCCTGCAACGATGCCTGGTTGCGTGGGCAACTGGCGCAAAAGCTGACAGAATTGCCGATCTCCGGCGCCTCCGAAGCGGTGCTGCAGCAAAATGTGGAGCGCTGGAAGGCGCAGATGCAGATGACCGGGGACGCCCCCAAACAGTAGGAAGATTGCGTGAGAACTCAACCACTGATCCTGGCCCTGGCCCTTGTCGGCCTGGCCGGCTGTGCCAATGATCCGGCCCCCCACGAACAGATGCGCCTGTCCGAACAGGCCCTGGAGCAGGCCAAGGCCGTCGGCGCCACCGAGCAGGTCGAGGCGTTCAAGCTGGCCGAAGACAAATTCGCCCGGGCCAGGACCAACATGGCCAGCGAAGACTTTCGTGATGCGCGCATGCGCGCCGAGCAGGCTGAGCTGGATGCGCGCCTGGCCGAAGCCCAGGTGCTGACGCAAAAGAGCGAGGAGCAGTTGAAAGTGACCGAGTCGCGGATCAAGCGTTTGCGCAAGCAACTGGAGGCGCAGCCATGAGTCGTGCTTCGATGCCTTTCGCCGCCCTGGCGTTGCTGGCGCTGCTCGGCCTGCAGGGGTGCGCGAGCCAGCGCAGCGAGTCGGCACTGGACGATGCCAGCGCCGCCTTCCAGAAGGTCAAGGACAACTCGGATGTGCTGCGCAGCGCGCCGCGTGACGTGATCCGGGCCGGCGAGTCGCTGGCGCGTGCCGAGCGTCTGGCCAGCTACATCGGCAGCGGTGCCGACGTACGGCATTACGCCTACCTCAGCCAGCGCTACAGCGAGATCGCCCGCGAGCACGCCAACCTGGCGCTGAACCAGGAGCGCCTGGCCAAGCTCGACCTCGAGCGCCAGCGCCTGCAACTGGCTTTGCGCGAGGCCAAGCTGGCGAGCGTGCAGCAGCAGGGCAAGTGGGTCGAATCGCAGATCGCCGCCCTGGCTTCCGAGCAGGCCGATCGTGGCCTGGTGATGACCCTGGGAGACGTGCTTTTCGATACCGGCGAGGCCGAGCTCAAGAGCTCGGCCAGCCGCACGGTGCTCAAGCTGGTGCAGTTCCTCCAGCTCAATCCGCGTCGCGTGGTGCGCATCGAAGGCTACACCGACAGCACCGGTGCCGCCGAGGACAACCTCAAGCTGTCGCGTGATCGCGCGCAGTCGGTGGCCGACATGCTGGTCGACCTGGGCATCGACGAGAAGCGCATCGAGGTCGAGGGCTACGGCGACCAGTATCCGGTCGAGGTCAACGCCTCGGAGCGGGGCAGGGCGCAGAACCGCCGGGTGGAAATCGTCTTCTCCGACGAGAAGGGCAAGCTCACGCCGCCACGCTGAGTGCTGTGCGGGTGCTGCCTGGCACCCGCGCCGACGGTTCGTCTGTTCGCCGCTGCCAAGCAAGTGTAATGTCGACTATTCTCGGAACTGTCCCAGTACACTTTGCAACTGTTACGGTATTCTGTCTCGACTGTGAGTCGTACAAGAACAACGAACCCGTCCGCGCTTCGAGAATCACCATGACCAACCTGCTGTTGTACCAGCGCATTGCCCAGCAACTGGCCGATGACATCCGTCGCGGTGTCTACCAGCCAGGCGAGCGCGTGCCCTCCGTGCGCAAGATGAGCGCCCAGCTCAATGTCAGCCATGCCACGGTGCTGCAGGCCTACGCCAATCTCGAGGACCAGGGCCTGATTCGCGCCCGTCCCCAATCCGGCTACTACGTCCACCAGACCCCGGCGCTTACCGCGCAGACCCCGGACATCGCGCGGGTCGAGCGGCCAGGGCTGGTCACCCGTGCCAGCATCATCCAGCAGGTACTGACCGAGGCGCGCCGCGATGGCGTCTTCCCGTTCGGCGCGGCGGTGCCGCACGTGGACTACCTGCCGGTGCGCGCGCTGCATCAGCAGATCGCCAAGGTCACCCGCTTTCACAGCCCGCGGGCTTTCAGCTACATGTTCAGCCCGGGCTTCGAGCCACTGCGCCGGCAGATCGCCATTCGCATGCGCGACGCCGGGGTGCTGGTCGATCCGCGCGAGGTGATCGTCACCCATGGCTGCGTCGATGCCTTGCAGATGGCGTTGCGGGTGCTGACGCGGCCGGGCGACCTGATCGCTGCAGAATCACCGACCTATTACGGCTTGCTGCAGTTGGCCGATCTGCTCGGCCTGAAAGTCATCGAGATTCCCAGCGACCCGTCCACCGGGATCAGCCTCGAGGCCTTGCAACTGGCGGCCAACCAATGGTCGATCAAGGCCCTGGTGCTGACCCCGCGCCTGAGCAACCCGCTGGGCGGCACCATCCCTGAAGAGCGGCAGAAACAGTTGCTGCGCCTGGCGTCGGACTTCGATATCCAGATCGTCGAGGACGATATCTATGGCGAGCTGATGTTCGAGCAGGGGCGCACCAAGGCGCTCAAGGCGTTCGATCGCCTGGACCGGGTGATCTACTGTTCGAGCTTCTCCAAGACCCTGTCACCGGGCGTACGAGTGGGCTGGATGATTCCCGGGCGTTACCAGGACGAGATCCAGCGCCTGCAGACCTTCACCACGCACTCGGCCTGCAGCGTGACGCAGATGGGCGTGGCGGCCTATCTGGAAAACGGCGGCTACGACCGTCACCTGCGCTACATTCGCCAGGAATACCGCAAGAACCTCAGCGCCTACCAGCTGGCAGTGCAGCAGCATTTCCCCGAGGGAACCCAGATGACCCGGCCTACCGGCGGATTCATTCTCTGGGTCAGCCTGCCGGGGCGGGTCAACACGCAGGAGCTGCATGTGCGGGCGCTGGAGCAGGGCATCAGCATCGCGCCCGGGCTGATCTTCAGCAACACCGAGCAGTTCAACCACTGCATTCGCCTCAATTGCGGGATTCCCTGGAACAAGGAGGCAGAGCGGGCGGTAATGACCTTGGGGCTTTTGGCCCAGCAATTGTGTCGAGAGTCTGCCGGCGCGATTTTCTAGCTTGTCAGATGCGCGTCGAACAGGGAGCATAGGCATTTTGATGCCATGCTCCCGATGCCCATGAATGCATTTCGCTCCGTTGCCCTGCTGCTGTGTCTCGCGCTGCCCTGGCTCCCGGGCGCTGCGCCGCAGGCTGCGCAAGCGTCGACCAAGAGCGAGGCGTCTCAGGGCAAGGCTGCCAAGCCTGCGGTAAAACCGGCCGGCAAGCCGGCCGCCAAACCTGTGACGAAAGCAGCGAGCAAGCCCAAGAGCAAGGCCAGGCAGAAGCCTGTGAGCAAGGCGGTGGCCAAACCGCTGCCCAATCCAAAGCTCGACCTGAGCCTGCCCAGCGAGATGGTCAAGAACCTCAAGCCGGACGTCAGTAGTACTCCATCGACGCGCAAACCCTTGCTGCCGGCAATGTTCCCCGAAAAGCCCGCATCCGACGACAGCCCGTTCCAGCTCAATGGCCGGCTGATCAGCAACGAAATGCAGCTGCAGTTGCGCAACGACAGCCGCCGCGATGTCGAGGGTGCGGCGATCGATTTCGAATTTCGCAACTGACTGCCGGGTCACGGCGCATTTCATCGAATCGGTAATTTCAAACATATGTTTGAGCAGTTAGTATCCAGGGATGTCCGTCCCGCTGAGCTCCAGGGAGTCCTGTTGTCATGAAATGCCGTGAGGGCTGCGGTGCCTGCTGCATTGCCCCGTCCATCAGTTCGCCGATTCCTGGCATGCCCCAGGGCAAGCCGGCGGGCGAGCGTTGCCTGCACCTGTCCGTGGAAAACCTCTGCGCGCTGTTCGGCAAGCCCGAACGGCCGAAGGTCTGTGGTGGGTTCAAGGCCGAGGTGGATGTCTGCGGCACTGATCGCGACGATGCGATCAGGATCATTGGCTGGCTGGAGCAGATGACGGCGGCGTGACGTTTGGATCTTCGACAAAAGGAACAAGACGATGAGATCGATCAAGCGCGTTGTACTGCTGTGTGGCATGGGTGTCCTGCTGGCGCCGACCGCCTGGGCGGAAAACTGGCAGGTGGCCAAGGACGAGGAGGGCATCCAGGTGTCCCTCAGCGAAGTGGCCGGCTCCAAGTACAAGGCCTACCGAGGCGTGACCGTGATCAAGGCGCCGCTGGCCAAGGTCAAGGCGCTGCAGGAAGATGTCGCTGGCGCCTGCGCCTGGGTGCATGAGTGCAAGTCGCAGAAGCTGCTCAAGCATGAAGGTGACCAGAGCTGGACCTACACCCAGTTCAACACGCCCTGGCCGGTGACGCCACGCGACTCGATCCTGCATGTGACCACGGAGCAGGGGGGCGACGGCAGCCTGACCCGCAAGCTCGAGGGCGAGCCGAAGTACCTGCCGGAGGAAAAGGGCTTCGTGCGCGTGGCCCAGGTCGAGGGCTTCTGGAAGCTGGTGCCCAAGGGTGACAGCACCGAGGTGACTTACCAGGTGCACACCGAGCCGGGTGGCAGCGTGCCGTCGTGGCTGGCCAACAAGTTCGTGGTGGATGCACCGTTCAATACACTGAAAGGGTTGCGCGAGCGGGCCGAGAAGAACTGAAGCTGATAGATGGCCAATCCAGGCTGAACAAAAAAGGCTGCCCTGAGGCAGCCTTCTTCACGTTCGGCCCAAAGGCTTACTTGCGGTCTTTCAGTGCAGTGATGTCACGCTGCGGTTCGCCGGTGTACAACTGGCGCGGGCGGCCGATCTTGTACGGGCCGGAGAGCATTTCCTTCCAGTGCGAGATCCAGCCCACGGTACGTGCCAGGGCGAAGATCACGGTGAACATGCTGGTCGGAATGCCGATCGCCTTGAGGATGATCCCCGAGTAGAAGTCGACGTTCGGGTACAGCGAGCGCTCGATGAAGTACGGATCGGTCAGGGCGATCTCTTCCAGGCGCATCGCCAGTTCCAGCTGCGGATCGTCCTTGATGCCCAGCTCGCGCAGGACTTCGTCGCAGGTCTGCTTCATCACGGTGGCGCGCGGGTCGCGGTTCTTGTAGACGCGGTGACCGAAGCCCATCAGCTTGAACGGGTCGTTCTTGTCCTTGGCCTTGGCGATGAACTTGTCGATGTTCGAGACATCGCCGATTTCATCGAGCATGGTCAGGACCGCTTCGTTCGCACCGCCGTGGGCAGGGCCCCACAGTGCGGCGATACCGGCGGCGATACAGGCGAACGGGTTGGCACCCGAAGAGCCGGCCAGGCGCACGGTGGAGGTGGAGGCGTTCTGCTCGTGGTCGGCGTGGAGGATGAAGATCCGGTCCATCGCCTTGGCCAGCACCGGGCTGATCGGTTTGATCTCGCACGGGGTGTTGAACATCATGTGCAGGAAGTTCTCCGCGTACGACAGGTCGTTGCGCGGGTACATCATGGGCTGGCCCATGGAGTACTTGTAGACCATCGCGGCCAGCGTCGGCATCTTCGCGACCAGGCGCACAGCGGAGATTTCGCGGTGCTGCGGGTTATTGATGTCCAGCGAGTCGTGATAGAACGCCGACAGGGCGCCGACCACGCCGCACATGACGGCCATCGGGTGGGCGTCGCGGCGGAAGCCGTTGAAGAAGGACTTCAGCTGCTCGTGGACCATGGTGTGGTTCTTCACGGTGCTGACGAACTGGGCCTTCTGCTCGGCGTTCGGCAGTTCGCCGTTGAGCAGCAGGTAGCAGGTTTCCAGGTAGTCCGACTGCTCGGCGAGCTGTTCGATGGGGTAGCCGCGGTGCAGCAGTACGCCCTTGTCGCCGTCGATGTAGGTGATCTTCGACTCGCACGAGGCGGTCGCCATGAAGCCGGGGTCGAAGGTGAAGTGACCGGATGCCCCCAACCCGCGGACGTCGATAACATCGGGACCAACGGTGCCGGTTAAAATGGGCAGCTCTACGGGGGCTGCGCCCTCGATGACCAACTGCGCTTTTTTGTCAGCCATGTGGCCTCCTATTAATGCTTGAAATCATCAGACAGACCCCCCACGCAGGGCCCGCACCACTATAGAGGGATAAATTCGAATGTCAATTTGCCTAAAGGCTGGTTGAAACACCCTCCAAGCCCATGATTTTCACGAAATTGCGGCCCATTTACGCCTTTTGCGCGCTAAAGGCAATGCGCTATTCGGGCTAGCCCCTCACGTTGTCATAAGCAGCCTAACTGTCTATACTCGGCAGCCGACTCCCAGGGGCTTTCCAGCCCGCCCTGCTGGGTGTCGTGTTCTCTTCGGTGGTGGGTACCTGACCAGTACACTTACCAACAACTTTGCCCTGTTCGCTAGGGGCTCTTCAGTGTGAAAAAAGCCGTGAAAAGCCAACGACCTGTAAACCTAGACCTAAGGACCATCAAACTCCCGATCACCGCGTACACGTCCATTCTTCACCGTATTTCCGGTGTCATCCTGTTCCTCGGCCTTGCCATCATGCTGTACGCATTGGGCAAGTCGCTGGGTTCCGAGGAAGGCTTTGCCGAGGTGAAGGCGTGTCTGACCAGCCCGCTGGCCAAACTGGTGACCTGGGGCCTGCTGTCCGGCCTGCTGTATCACCTCGTCGCAGGTGTTCGCCACCTGATCATGGACATGGGTGTCGGTGAGACGCTGGAAGGCGGCAAGCTGGGCTCGAAAATCGTGATCGTCATCTCCGTGGTGCTGATCGTTCTGGCGGGAGTTTGGGTATGGTAACTAATGTCACGAACCTGTCGCGTTCGGGCCTCTATGACTGGATGGCGCAGCGCGTCTCGGCAGTCGTTCTCGCGGCTTATTTCATCTTCCTGATCGGCTACCTCGCGATCCACCCGGGCATCGACTATGCCCAGTGGCACGCTCTGTTCTCCAACAACGCGATGCGGATCTTCAGTCTGCTGGCTCTCGTCGCCCTGGGCGCTCACGCCTGGGTCGGCATGTGGACCATTGCCACCGACTACCTGACGCCGATGTCGTTCGGCAAGTCGGCGACTGCGATTCGTTTCCTGTTCCAGGCGGTATGCGGCGTTGCGATGTTCGCTTACTTCGTCTGGGGTGTGCAGATTCTCTGGGGTATCTGATCCATGGCTAGCATTCCAACCATTTCCTTCGACGCCATCATCATCGGTGGCGGCGGCGCCGGCATGCGCGCTGCGCTGCAACTGGCTCAAGGCGGCCACAAGACCGCAGTAGTCACCAAGGTGTTCCCGACCCGTTCGCACACCGTATCCGCCCAGGGCGGCATCACCTGCGCCATCGCTTCGGCCGACCCGAACGACGACTGGCGCTGGCACATGTACGATACCGTCAAGGGTTCCGACTACATCGGTGACCAGGACGCTATCGAGTACATGTGTCAGGAAGGCCCGGCCGCGGTCTTCGAGCTGGACCACATGGGCCTGCCGTTCTCGCGTACCGAAACCGGCCGCATCTACCAGCGTCCGTTCGGTGGCCAGTCCAAGGACTTCGGCAAGGGCGGCCAGGCCGCGCGTACCTGCGCCGCGTCCGACCGTACCGGTCACGCCCTGCTGCACACCCTCTATCAGGGCAACCTGAAGGCGGGCACCACCTTCCTCAACGAGTACTACGCCGTTGACCTGGTCAAGAACCAGGACGGCGCTTTCGTCGGTGTGATCGCGATCTGCATCGAAACCGGCGAAACCATGTACATCAAGTCCAAGGCCACCGTTCTGGCCACCGGCGGTGCGGGCCGTATTTACGCCTCCACCACCAATGCCCTGATCAACACCGGTGACGGTATCGGCATGGCCCTGCGTGCAGGTGTACCGGTACAGGACATCGAGATGTGGCAGTTCCACCCGACCGGCATCGCCGGCGCCGGTGTACTGGTCACCGAAGGTTGCCGCGGTGAGGGTGGCTACCTGATCAACGCCCACGGCGAGCGCTTCATGGAGCGTTACGCGCCGAACGCGAAGGACCTGGCTGGCCGCGACGTGGTCGCCCGTTCCATGGTCAAGGAAATCATCGCCGGCAACGGCGTGGGCCCGAACAAGGACCACGTACTGCTGAAGCTGGACCACCTGGGCGAGGAAGTGCTGCACAGCCGCCTGCCAGGCATCTGCGAACTGTCCAAGACCTTCGCCCACGTCGACCCTGTGGTCGCGCCGGTGCCGGTCGTTCCGACCTGCCACTACATGATGGGCGGCGTAGCCACCAACATTCATGGCCAGGCCATCACCATGGACGAAGAAGGCAAGGATCACATCATTCCTGGCCTGTTCGCCGTAGGTGAAGTGGCGTGCGTATCGGTTCACGGTGCCAACCGCCTGGGCGGCAACTCGCTGCTCGACCTGGTGGTCTTCGGCCGTGCTGCCGGCCTGCACCTGGAAAAGGCGCTGAGCGACGGCATCGAGCACCTCGACGCCAGCGACACCGACATCGACGTTGCCCTGAACCGCCTGAACAAGCTCAACGAGCGCTCTACTGGCGAAGACGTTGCCACCCTCAAGCGCGAGCTGCAGAGCTGCATGCAGAACTACTTCGGTGTGTTCCGTACCGGCGAATACATGCAGAAGGGTATCGAGCAGCTGGCTGGCCTGCGTGACCGCATCGCCAACGTCAAGATCAACGACAAGTCCCAGGCCTTCAACACCGCGCGTATCGAAGCGCTGGAGCTGCAGAACCTGCTGGAAGTCGCCGAAGCGACCGCCATCGCGGCCGAAGCCCGCAAAGAGTCCCGCGGCGCGCACGCCCGTGAAGACTTCGAAGACCGTGACGACGAGAACTGGCTGTGCCACACCCTGTACTACCCGGGTGAGAAGCGCGTTGCCAAGCGTGGCGTCAACTTTGCGCCGAAGACCGTTCCTGCCTTCGAACCAAAAGTCCGGACTTACTAAGGGTGGCCGCTATGTTGAAAGTCGAAGTTTATCGTTACAACCCGGACACCGACTCGGCGCCCAAGATGGAGTCGTTCGACGTCGATACCGGCGGTAAGGACCTGATGGTGCTGGACGTGCTGGCACTGATCAAGGAAAAGGACGAGGGCTTCTCGTACCGTCGTTCCTGCCGTGAAGGCGTGTGCGGTTCCGATGGCATGAACATGAACGGCAAGAACGGCCTGGCCTGCATCACCCCGCTGTCGGGCGTGGTCAAGGGCAACAAGCTGGTGCTGCGTCCGCTGCCGGGCCTGCCGGTCATTCGTGACCTGGTCGTCGATATGAGCATCTTCTACAAGCAGTACGAGAAGGTGAAGCCATTCCTGCAGAACGACACGCCGGCTCCGGCCATCGAGCGTCTGCAGTCGCCGGAAGATCGCGACAAGCTGGACGGTCTGTACGAGTGCATCCTGTGCGCCTGCTGCTCGACCTCCTGCCCGTCGTTCTGGTGGAACCCGGACAAGTTCCTGGGCCCCGCCGCCCTGCTGCAGGCCTACCGTTTCCTGGCCGACAGCCGTGACACCAAGACGCAGGAGCGTCTGGCGTCGCTGGATGACCCGTTCAGCGTGTTCCGCTGCCGCGGGATCATGAACTGCGTGAACGTCTGCCCGAAGGGTCTGAACCCGACGAAGGCAATCGGTCACGTACGTAACATGCTGCTGCAAAGCGGCACCTGATACAAACGCAGTAACGCTGTATGCCGACGCGCGGGTGGTGTGCCCGCGCCGAGGTAAAACCCGAGCAAGGGCTTACAAGGCCCTGGCTCATTACCTATGAAGATATGAGACCAGCAGGGGCTTCCGGGCTGGTACCCGGAAAATCTGCAGGATCCAGGTGGCGTGGTTGGTCGCTGTGTTCGGACTTTTCCAGGTTTGCGTGGCTCTTGCCGATCCGTCCCCTAACCGAGGGTGACCAAGCATGCAAGAAAGCGTGATGCAGCGCATGTGGGAAAGCGCCCACCTTTCAGGTGGTAACGCTGCATATGTGGAAGAGCTCTACGAGCTCTACCTGCACGACCCTAACGCTGTGCCAGAAGAGTGGCGCACCTACTTCCAGAAGTTGCCCGCCGACGGCAGCACCGCTACCGACGTATCGCACTCTACGATCCGCGACCATTTCGTACTGCTGGCGAAGAACCAGCGCCGCGCCCAACCGGTTTCCGCCGGGAGCGTGAGCAGTGAACACGAGAAGAAGCAGGTTGAAGTGCTGCGACTGATCCAGGCCTATCGTATGCGCGGCCATCAGGCTGCCCAGCTCGACCCGTTGGGGTTGTGGCAGCGCCCTGCGCCCGTAGACCTGTCGATCAATCACTACGGCTTGACCAATGCCGACCTTGATACGACCTTCCGTGCCGGCGACCTGTTCATCGGCAAAGAGGAAGCGAGCCTACGCGAAATCTTCGAGGCGCTGCAGAAGACATATTGTCGCACCATTGGCGCCGAGTTCACCCACATCGTCGATTCCGAGCAGCGCAGCTGGTTCCAGCAGCGCCTGGAAAGCGTCCGTGGCCGTCCTGATTTCTCCGCCGACGTGCAGACTCACCTGCTCGAGCGCGTCACCGCGGGCGAGGGCCTGGAAAAGTACCTGGGCACCAAGTACCCGGGCACCAAGCGCTTCGGCCTGGAAGGCGGCGAAAGCCTGATCCCGATGCTGGACGAAATGATCCAGCGTTCCGGTTCCTACGGGACCAAGGAAGTCGTGATCGGCATGGCCCACCGTGGCCGTCTGAACGTGCTCGTCAACACCTTCGGCAAGAACCCGCGCGAGCTGTTCGACGAGTTCGAAGGCAAGAAGATGAACGAGCTGGGCTCCGGTGATGTGAAGTATCACCAGGGCTTCTCCAGCAACGTCATGACTGCCGGTGGCGAAGTGCACCTGGCCATGGCCTTCAACCCGTCCCACCTGGAAATCGTCTCGCCGGTGGTGGAGGGTTCGGTTCGTGCCCGTCAGGATCGCCGCAACGACAGCGTCGGCGACAAGGTCCTGCCGATCTCGATCCACGGCGACGCGGCCTTCGCCGGCCAGGGCGTGGTCATGGAAACCTTCCAGATGTCGCAGACCCGCGGTTTCAAGACCGGCGGCACCGTGCACATCGTGATCAACAACCAGGTCGGCTTCACCATCAGCAACCCGCTCGATGCGCGCTCCACCGAGTACGCCACCGACGTTGCCAAGATGATCCAGGCGCCGATCCTGCACGTCAACGGCGACGACCCGGAAGCCGTATTGTTCGTGACCCAGCTGGCCATCGACTACCGCATGCAGTTCAAGCGTGACGTGGTCATCGACCTGGTCTGCTACCGTCGTCGCGGCCACAACGAGGCCGACGAGCCGAACGGCACCCAGCCTTTGATGTACCAGCAGATCACCAAGCAGCGCACCACCCGCGAGTTGTACGCCGACGCGCTGATCCAGGCCGGTCGTATCGATGCCGAGCGCGCCCAGGCCAAGATCGACGAGTACCGCAACGCGCTGGACAACGGTCTGCACGTGGTCAAGAGCCTGGTCAAGGAGCCGAACCGCGAGCTGTTCGTCGACTGGCGTCCGTACCTGGGCCATGCCTGGACTGCGCGTCACGACACCCGCTTCGATCTCAAGACCCTGCAGGAACTGTCGGCCAAGCTGCTCGAGTTGCCGGAAGGCTTCGTCGTCCAGCGCCAGGTCGCCAAGATCTACGAAGATCGCCAGAAGATGCAGGCCGGTGGCTTGCCGATCAACTGGGGTTATGCAGAGACCATGGCCTACGCCACCCTGCAGTTCGAAGGTCACCCGATCCGCATGACCGGCCAGGACATCGGCCGTGGCACCTTCTCGCACCGTCACGCGGTGCTGCACAACCAGAAGGACGCCAGCACCTACGTTCCGCTGAAGAACCTGTTCCCGGGCCAGCCGAAGTTCGAACTGTACGACTCCTACCTGTCGGAAGAGGCGGTACTGGCGTTCGAATACGGCTACTCCACCACCACGCCGAACGCGCTGGTGATCTGGGAAGCCCAGTTCGGCGACTTCGCCAACGGTGCGCAGGTGGTGATCGACCAGTTCATCACCAGCGGCGAGCACAAGTGGGGTCGCCTGTGCGGCCTGACCATGCTGCTGCCTCACGGCTATGAAGGCCAGGGTCCGGAGCACTCCTCGGCACGTCTGGAGCGTTACCTGCAGCTGTGCGCCGAGCACAACATCCAGGTGTGCGTACCGACCACGCCGGCACAGATCTACCACCTGCTGCGTCGTCAGGTCATCCGTCCGCTGCGCAAGCCGCTGATCGTGCTGACGCCCAAGTCGCTGCTGCGCCACAAGCTGGCCATCTCGACCCTGGAAGACCTGGCCGAAGGCTCGTTCCAGACCGTGATCCCGGAAATCGATGCCATCGATCCGGCCAAGGTCGAGCGCCTGGTGCTGTGCAGCGGCAAGGTCTACTACGACCTGCTGGAAAAACGCCGTGCCGAAGGCCGCGAAGACATCGCCATCGTGCGTCTCGAGCAGCTGTACCCGTTCCCGGAAGACGACCTGGTCGAAATCCTCGGGCAGTACAGCAACCTCAAGCATGCCGTCTGGTGCCAGGAAGAGCCGATGAACCAGGGCGCCTGGTACAGCAGCCAGCATCACATGCGCCGTATCCTGGGCCGCCACAACAAGGCACTGGTCCTGGAATACGCCGGTCGCGACGCATCTGCCGCGCCAGCCTGTGGTTACGCATCGAAGCACGCCGAACAGCAGGAAAAACTGCTGCAAGACGCGTTCACTGTCTAACGCCTTCGCGCACCTGAAACCGAATTTAAGGAAACACTGATAATGGCTATCGAGATCAAAGCCCCAACCTTCCCGGAATCGGTTGCCGATGGCACCGTTGCCACCTGGCACAAGAAGCCGGGCGAAGCCGTCAAGCGTGACGAGCTGATCGTCGACATCGAGACCGACAAGGTCGTCCTGGAAGTCCTGGCCACCGCCGACGGCGTGCTGGGCGACATCGTCAAGGGCGAGGGCGACACCGTCCTGTCCGACGAAGTCCTGGGTTCGATCGTGGAAGGTGGCGCTGCCGCCGCCGCACCAGCCGCTGCCGCCGCGCCTGCTGCTGCTCCGGCTGCCGCTGCCGCCGACGCTGGCGAAGACGACCCGGTTGCCGCCCCTGCCGCGCGCAAGCTGGCCGAAGAGAACGGCATCGACCTGGCTACCGTTTCCGGTACCGGCAAAGGCGGTCGCATCACCAAGGAAGACGTGGTGGCTGCAGTCGCCAACAAGAAGTCGGCCCCTGCCGCACCTGCTGCCAAGCCGGCTGCCGCTGCTGCTGCCCCGGTTGTCGTCGCTGCTGGCGATCGCACCGAGAAGCGTGTGCCGATGACCCGTCTGCGCGCCAAGATCGCCGAGCGTCTGGTCGAAGCCCAGTCGAGCATGGCCATGCTGACCACCTTCAACGAAGTCGACATGACCGAAGTCATGGCGCTGCGTTCGAAGTACAAGGACCTGTTCGAGAAGACCCACAACGGCGTACGCCTGGGCTTCATGTCGTTCTTCGTCAAGGCCGCCACCGAGGCGCTGAAGCGCTTCCCGGCAGTCAACGCTTCGATCGACGGCAACGACATCGTCTACCATGGCTACGCGGACGTCGGCGTTGCCGTCTCCAGCGACCGTGGCCTGGTGGTACCGGTGCTGCGCAATGCCGAATCGATGTCGCTGGCCGAGATCGAGAACGGCATCGCCACCTTCGGCAAGAAGGCCCGTGACGGCAAGCTGTCGATCGAAGAGATGACCGGCGGTACCTTCACCATCACCAACGGTGGTACCTTCGGCTCGATGATGTCGACCCCGATCGTCAACCCGCCGCAGGCCGCGATCCTGGGCATGCACAACATCATCCAGCGTCCGATGGCGATCAATGGCCAGGTGGTCATTCGTCCGATGATGTACCTGGCGCTGTCCTACGACCACCGCCTGATCGACGGCAAGGAAGCGGTAACCTTCCTGGTGACCATCAAGAACCTGCTGGAAGATCCGTCCCGCCTGCTGCTGGACATCTAATCGCGTAGCTGCAGGCTGCGGGCGACAGGCTCCAGACCGGAGCCCGGCGCCCTGCAGCGTGCGGCTTGTAGCTTGAAGCTGATAAGGAATCTTTTATGACCCAGAAATTCGACGTAGTGGTGATTGGTGCGGGTCCTGGCGGCTATGTTGCCGCCATCAAGGCTGCCCAACTTGGTCTGAAGACTGCCTGTATCGAGAAGTACACCGACGCCGAGGGCAAGCTGGCCCTGGGCGGCACCTGCCTGAACGTAGGTTGCATCCCGTCCAAGGCGCTGCTGGACAGCTCCTGGAAGTACAAGGAAGCCAAAGAGAGCTTCAACGTCCATGGTATCTCCACCGGTGAAGTGAAGATGGACGTTGCCGCGATGGTTGGCCGCAAGGCCGGTATCGTCAAGAACCTGACCGGTGGCGTTGCCACCCTGTTCAAGGCCAACGGCGTCACTTCGATCCAAGGCCACGGCAAGCTGCTGGCTGGCAAGAAAGTCGAAGTCACCCAGGCCGACGGCACCACCGAAGTCATCGAAGCCGAGAACGTGATCCTGGCCTCCGGCTCGCGTCCGATCGACATTCCGCCGGCTCCGGTCGACCAGAATGTCATCGTCGACTCCACCGGCGCCCTGGAATTCCAGTCGGTTCCCAAGCGCCTGGGCGTGATCGGTGCCGGCGTGATCGGCCTGGAACTGGGCTCGGTATGGGCTCGCCTGGGTGCTGAAGTGACCGTGCTCGAAGCCCTGGACACCTTCCTGATGGCTGCCGACACCGCCGTGTCGAAAGAAGCCCAGAAGACCCTGACCAAGCAAGGCCTGGACATCAAGCTGGGCGCTCGCGTCACCGGCTCGAAAGTCAACGGCGACGAAGTCGAAGTCACCTACACCAACGCCGAAGGCGAGCAGAAGATCGTCTTCGACAAGCTGATCGTCGCGGTTGGCCGTCGTCCGGTCACCACCGACCTGCTGGCTGCCGACAGCGGCGTCAACATCGACGAGCGTGGCTACATCTATGTCGATGACCACTGCGCCACCAGCGTTCCGGGCGTCTACGCCATCGGCGACGTGGTACGCGGTCTGATGCTCGCGCACAAGGCTTCGGAAGAGGGCATCATGGTCGTCGAGCGCATCAAGGGTCACAAGGCCCAGATGAACTACGACCTGATCCCTTCGGTCATCTACACCCACCCGGAAATCGCGTGGGTCGGCAAGACCGAACAGGCATTGAAAGCCGAAGGCGTTGAGGTTAACGTGGGCACCTTCCCGTTCGCGGCCAGCGGCCGTGCGATGGCGGCCAACGACACCGGCGGCTTCGTCAAGGTCATCGCCGATGCCAAGACCGACCGCGTCCTGGGCGTTCACGTGATCGGCCCATCGGCTGCCGAGCTGGTTCAGCAAGGCGCGATCGCAATGGAATTCGGCACCAGTGCCGAGGACCTGGGCATGATGGTCTTCAGCCATCCGACCCTGTCCGAAGCGTTGCATGAAGCAGCGCTGGCCGTGAATGGCGGTGCCATTCACGTGGCCAACCGTAAGAAGCGTTAATTATAAAAACCACGGCGGGCTGCCCGTCGTGGGTCTTGCGTGCAAGATCCACCGCGGAATGTCCGCCGGACCGGGCCACCGGAAAAATCCGGGGTTAACGGTCACAGGTGGCGCGGCCCTGGAAACAGTGCAGCGCCGAAGCGCAGTACCTAACGAAGACGGTAAAAAGCATGAATCTTCACGAGTATCAGGGTAAACAGCTGTTCGCTGAGTACGGCCTGCCAGTTTCCAAGGGTTTCGCTGTAGACACCCCTGAGCAAGCCGCAGAAGCCTGCGACAAGATCGGCGGTTCCGAGTGGGTTGTCAAAGCCCAGGTCCACGCTGGTGGTCGCGGTAAGGCGGGCGGCGTCAAGCTGGTTCGCAGCAAGGAAGACGCCAAGGCGTTCGCTGCGCAGTGGTTGGGCAAGAATCTGGTCACCTACCAGACTGACGCCAACGGTCAGCCAGTCTCCAAGATCCTGGTCGAATCCTGCACCGACATCGCCAAAGAGCTGTACCTGGGCGCTGTAGTGGATCGTTCGAGCCGTCGCATCGTGTTCATGGCTTCCACCGAAGGTGGCGTGGACATCGAGAAAGTCGCTCACGAAACTCCTGAGAAGATCCTCAAGGCTACCATCGACCCGCTGGTCGGCGCTCAGCCGTTCCAGGGTCGCGAGCTGGCATTCCAGCTGGGCCTGGAAGGCAAGCAAGTTCAACAGTTCGCCAAGATCTTCGTAGGCCTGGCCAAGCTGTTCAAGGATCACGACCTGGCCCTGCTGGAAGTGAACCCGCTGGTGATCAAGGCCGACGGCGACCTGCACTGCCTCGATGCCAAGATCAACATCGACGCCAACGCCATGTACCGTCAGCCCAAGCTGAAGACCTTCCACGACCCGTCCCAGGACGACGCCCGTGAAGCCCACGCTGCCAAGTTCGAACTGAACTACGTTGCGCTGGAAGGCAACATCGGCTGCATGGTCAACGGTGCCGGCCTGGCCATGGGTACCATGGACATCGTCAACCTGCACGGCGGCAAGCCGGCCAACTTCCTCGACGTTGGCGGCGGCGCTACCAAGGAGCGCGTTACCGAAGCGTTCAAGATCATCCTGTCCGACAGCAATGTCGCGGCCGTTCTGGTCAACATCTTCGGTGGTATCGTTCGTTGCGACATGATTGCCGAAGGCATCATCGGTGCAGTGAAAGAAGTCGGCGTGAAAGTGCCGGTCGTTGTCCGCCTCGAAGGCAACAACGCCGAACTGGGCGCTAAAGTACTGGCAGAAAGCGGTTTGAACATCATTGCGGCAACCAGCCTGACCGACGCTGCTCAACAAGTTGTCAAAGCTGCGGAGGGCAAGTAATGAGCGTCCTGATCAATAAAGACACCAAAGTCATCTGCCAGGGCTTCACCGGCTCGCAGGGTACTTTCCACTCCGAACAAGCCATCGCCTACGGCACCAAGATGGTCGGCGGCGTCACCCCAGGCAAGGGTGGCACCACCCACCTGGGCCTGCCGGTGTTCAACACCGTCAAGGAAGCTGTGGAAGCGACCGGCGCTGACGCTTCGGTCATCTACGTTCCGGCTCCTTTCTGCAAGGACTCGATCCTGGAAGCGGCCTTCGGCGGCATCAAGCTGATCGTCTGCATCACCGAAGGTATTCCTACCCTCGACATGCTGGACGCCAAGGTCAAGTGCGACGAGCTGGGTGTCACCCTGATCGGCCCTAACTGCCCAGGTGTGATCACTCCGGGCGAGTGCAAGATCGGCATCATGCCAGGTCACATCCACCTGCCAGGCAAGGTCGGTATCGTTTCGCGTTCCGGCACCCTGACCTACGAAGCTGTGAAGCAGACCACCGACGCCGGTTTCGGCCAGTCGACCTGCGTCGGCATCGGCGGTGACCCGATCCCGGGCTCCAACTTCATCGACATCCTGAAGCTGTTCCAGGAAGACCCGAAGACCGAAGCGATCGTCATGATCGGTGAGATCGGCGGTTCGGCTGAAGAAGAAGCTGCTGCCTACATCAAGGCCAACGTCACCAAGCCAGTCGTTTCCTACATCGCCGGTGTAACTGCACCTGCGGGCAAGCGCATGGGCCACGCTGGCGCCATCATCTCCGGCGGCAAAGGCACTGCAGACGAGAAATTCGCTGCACTGCAGGACGCTGGTGTGAAGACCGTGCGTTCCCTGGCTGACATCGGCAAGGCCCTGGCCGAGCTGACTGGCTGGGAAGCCAAGAAGTAAGTAACACGCTACACCCCCCCACGCGCACAGAGGCCACCTTCGGGTGGCCTTTGTCGTTCCGGGGCGGCCTCATGGCGGGAGTGACAACTCAGATTATTCGATGGGTTCCATAGGATTTTTGCAGCAGACGATTGTTTCAATTCGGGGATAATCGCAACAGTCTTCGGTCATGCAGACGACAAACACATACGCACATCGGACAAGCAGCACCATTACAGTGCGTTTGCCGGGCAAATTCTGTACCCTACGCGTTCACTCTGTGCCCGTACCCCAAAAGGGAACGACACGCTAAACGGGTCTGGCTCACCAAGCCGGGCAACATTTCCTCCATTCACGGGGAAATTTCCTCTCGAATCCCGATTTCAGCAGTGTGGTACTTCCTTAAATGAAAGTGTTAAAAGGCCAGGATATCCTGGCACTTGGCTTCATGACGTTCGCGCTTTTCGTCGGTGCGGGCAATATCATCTTCCCGCCTATCGTCGGCCTGCAGTCCGGTCCGCACGTGTGGATGGCCGCGCTTGGCTTCCTGGTCACTGCCGTGGGCCTGCCGGTCATCACCGTGGTCGCACTGGCCAAGGTCGGTGGCGGCATGGACGCCCTGAGCAGCCCGATCGGCAAGTTCTTCGGTGGCCTGCTGGCAGCGGTCTGCTACCTCTCGGTCGGCCCGCTGTTCGCCACCCCGCGTACCGCGACCGTTTCGTTCGAGGTGGGCGTGGCGCCGCTGACCGGTGAGAGCCCGCTGGCGCTGTTCATCTACAGCCTGGTGTACTTCGCCGTGGTACTGGCGGTGTCGATGTATCCGGGCAAGCTGCTCGATACCGTCGGCCGTTTCCTGGCACCGCTGAAGATCATCGCCCTGGCTGTGCTCGGCATCGCTGCCTTCGCACTGCCGGCCGGCCCTATCGGCGACGCGCAGCCAGCCTACGTGGCAGCGCCGTTCTCCCAGGGCTTCATCAACGGCTACCTGACCATGGACACCCTCGGTGCCCTGGTGTTCGGCATCGTCATCGTCAACGCCATCCGTTCGCGCGGTGTCGAGTCGCCGAAGCTGATCACCCGCTATGCCATCATCGCCGGCCTGATCGCCGGTGTCGGCCTTGCGCTGGTGTACATCAGTCTGTTCCGCCTGGGCGCGGGCAGCCATGAGATCGCGGCCAACGCCAGCAACGGGGCGGCGGTTCTGCATGCCTATGTGCAGCACACCTTCGGTTCGCTGGGCAGCGGCTTCCTTGCCGTACTGATCGCGCTGGCCTGCCTGGTCACCGCCGTGGGCCTGACCTGCGCCTGTGCCGAGTACTTCAGCCAAATACTGCCGCTGTCGTACCGCGCCCTGGTGGTGATCCTGGCGGGCTTCTCGCTGCTGATCTCCAACCTGGGCCTGACCAAGCTGATCATGTTCTCGATCCCGGTGCTGACTGCCATCTACCCGCCCTGCATCGTGGTGGTGGGGCTGAGCTTCGTGAAGGATCTGTGGAACTCGCCGGTACGTATCCTGGCGCCGGTGATGCTGGTGTCGCTGCTGTTCGGCATGGTCGACGCGATCAAGGGCAGCAGCCTGGCGCACATCCTGCCTGACGCTGCGGCGCACCTGCCGCTGAGCGAGCAGGGCCTGGCCTGGCTGGTGCCGTCGGTGATCGCACTGGCTGCGGCCGTGGTCTGTGACCGCATGCTCGGCAAGCCGCGCGAGGCGCTGGCCTGACAGGTTGAAGCCTGCGGTGGGTGCTGGCCACAAGCCAATGGCACTTGCCGAATGCTTGAGCCAAAAGCCCCGCATCCGAAAGGATGCGGGGCTTTTTATTACCCATGCGCCCGCCATGTGAGCGGGCTTGCCCGCGAAGACGCCCGCACAGGCAACGCATATTCCACGCGTAAAGTGTGCCTTTTACCGCTGGCCAACGTCGAACCCCGGACTCCATCATTTATGCACCTGGCCTTCGGAGCCCCTGCATGACCTTCATCCAAAGCAATCTCCATAACCTGCTGGCCATCGCCTGGTTTGCGCTGTGCTGGGGTGGCTATACCCGTTATGCCACCTGGAAGGGGCGTGATACTGCGTGCCTGGCCAGTGTCCTGCATCTCTATCGGGAAGACTGGATGCGCCGCATGTTGCTGCGCGACAACCGCATCGCCGATGCCAGCGTGATCGGCAACCTCGAGCGCAACGCCTCGTTCTTCGCCTCCAGCACGCTGATCATCCTGGCCGGCATCCTCACCGTGCTCGGCGCGTCCGACCGTGCGCTGTCGCTGCTGGCCGACCTGCCGCTGGTGCAGCAGGCCTCGCAAGGCATGTCGGAAATCAAGCTGCTGTGCCTGGCGATGGTGTTCGTCTACGCCTTCTTCACCTTCAGCTGGTGCATGCGCCAATACAATTTTGCCGCGGTGCTGGTGGGGTCGGCGCCGATGATCGGCGAGCGGCAAGTCAGCGAACAGGAGCGCAAGGCGTTCGCCTCGCGTGCGGCCCGCGTGCTGTCGCTGGCGGCCAACCAGTTCAACCTTGGTTTGCGTTCGTATTATTTCGGCATGGCCATGCTCAGCTGGTTCGTCAGCCCGTGGCTGTTCATGATCCTGAGTGTCGGCGTGGTATTCATTCTGTACCGACGGGAGTTCCACTCCCATGTACTGGAAGTGATGGTCTTCACGCCCACGGAAAGTGTGGCGGGTGAAACGGTCAAGGATACTTCGGTCAGCGTTAGTTGATATTCAGGCACTGAAGCGTTTCATCCATTGACGCAGACACAAAAAAACCCGACCTGAGTCGGGTTTTTTCGTTCAGCGCACTTACTGCTTGGCGGGTTCGGCCGGAGCAGTGGAAGGTGCTGGCGTGGAAGGCTGGGCTTCCTCGGCGGCTTTCTGCTGCGCTTCGGCCTGATCTTTGGCGGCTTCGGCGTTTTCCTTGGCGGCCTCGTTCACTTTATCCTGAGCCTCGCCCATTTTCTCCTGGGCTTGCTCGGCATGTTGCTGTGCGTCCTGGGCCTTGTCTTCGCTCGCCTTGTCGCAAGCAGCCAGGCCCATGGCAGCGGCCAGCATCAGAGCAAAAGCAAAAGGTTTACGCATGGGGTGTTTCTCCTTGGTGGAATAACTTGCTTGAAACCTTCGAGTCCAGAGGTCAGCTATAAGTTCAACGCAGGTTGCAGATATATAACACCGCGTTCTATATCGACTTTTCTGCGTTGTTGTGAATTATCGAGTCGGCAAGGAGCAAGTGGATCATGAGCCAGACGCCCCTGATGGCAATGGCCGAACGTTTTCTTTCGGCACTCAGGCACTGCCAGCTGTTACAGATGCGGGTCCATCACGCCGACGCCGAGGGCATGACGCTGTTGTTGCCCTGGTCGCCGGTCATTGTCGGAAATCCACAGACCGGCGCCGTCCATGGCGGTGCGCTGACCACCCTGATGGATACCACCTGCGGCATGGCCACGTTGTG
Organism: Pseudomonas sp. FA117; assembly: GCF_057370475.1. Taxonomy (NCBI): domain Bacteria; kingdom Pseudomonadati; phylum Pseudomonadota; class Gammaproteobacteria; order Pseudomonadales; family Pseudomonadaceae; genus Pseudomonas; species Pseudomonas sp. FA117. The sequence goes on along the minus strand of NZ_CM170675.1, from coordinate 3,875,372 downwards.
CGTGCTGCCGCAGTTCGAGGTCTGTCCGACCCTGGACCTGCGCATCGACTACATGCACCCCGCCGAGCCTGGCAAGGACATCCACGGCCACGCCCACTGTTATCGAGTTACCCGCGACGTGATCTTCACCCGGGGTAGCGCATACCAGGACGATCCCGGCCAGCCAATCTGCCAGGTGGTCGGCACCTTCATGCGCCTGGGGCACGAGGCACGTGGCGGTATTCGCTTCGCCAGCGCGCTGAAGGAGGGCAGGGCATGATTCCCGAGAACGTCCGCCAGCAACTGACCGAGGCCCACGCGCGCGGCGACTATGCGCCGTTGCTGGCGCTGATCCCCTACGCAGGCCTGATCGGCATCGAGTGCGAGCGCCAGGGCGACGACCTGCTGTTCCGCCTGCCGGCCAACCAGGACAACATCGGCAATCCCTTGCTGCCGGCCATCCATGGCGGCGTGATCGCAGGCTTCATGGAGCTGTCGGCGGCGCTGTATCTGCTGATCTTCAGCGAGAGCCTCAGTATTCCCAAGATCATCGACTTCTCCATCGATTACCTGCGCGCCGGGCACTACCGCGACACCTTCGCCCACTGCCAGCTGTGGCGCCAGGGGCGCCGGGTGACCAATGTGGCGATCACCGCCTGGCAGGCTGATCGCGATTCGCCCATCGCCACTGCCCGTGCGCATTTCAAGATCGAGCCGCATAAGCCCTTGAAATAGTCGGACATGCCCCCATCTGCTGAACATCTGCCCGGCCATGCGCAATTGCCGTCGGGTGCAATGACCAACAGATCGGAGTTTGAAGACGATGAGTGTGGAGACTCAAAAAGAAACCCTGGGCTTCCAGACCGAGGTCAAGCAACTGCTGCACCTCATGATCCATTCGCTGTACTCGAACAAGGAGATCTTCCTGCGCGAGCTGATCTCCAACGCCTCCGACGCCGCCGACAAGTTGCGTTTCGAAGCCCTGGCCAAGCCTGAGCTGCTCGAGGGCGATGCCGATCTGAAGATTCGCGTGAGCTTCGACAAGGATGCCGGCACCGTGACGCTGGAAGACAACGGCATCGGCATGAGCCGCGCCGACGTCATCGCGCACCTGGGTACCATCGCCAAGTCCGGTACCGCCGACTTCATGAGGAACCTCACCGGTGACCAGAAGAAGGATTCGCACCTGATCGGCCAGTTCGGCGTGGGCTTCTACTCCGCCTTCATCGTCGCCGACAAGGTCGATGTGTTCAGCCGCCGTGCCGGCGCACCTGCCGCCGAAGGCGTGCACTGGTCGTCCAGGGGCGAGGGCGATTTCGAAGTCGCCACCGTCGACAAGCCGCAGCGTGGTACCCGCATCGTCCTGCACCTGAAAAAGGACGAGCAGGAATTCGCCGATGGCTGGCGCCTGCGTAATGTGGTCAAGAAATACTCCGACCACATTGCCCTGCCGATCCAGCTGCCCAAGGAGCAGCCTGCTGCCGCCGAAGGCGAAGAGCAGCCGGCCGAGGAATGGGAAACCGTCAACCGTGCCAGTGCCCTGTGGACCCGTTCGCGTACCGAGATCAAGGACGAGGAATACCAGGAGTTCTACAAGCACATCGGCCACGACTTCGAGAACCCGCTGGCCTGGAGCCACAACAAGGTCGAAGGCAAGCTGGAGTACAACTCGCTGCTGTACGTGCCGGCGCGTGCACCGTTCGACCTGTACCAGCGCGAAGCGCCGCGCGGCCTGAAGCTGTACGTGCAGCGCGTGTTCATCATGGATCAGGCCGAGTCGTTCCTGCCGCTGTACCTGCGCTTCATCAAGGGCGTGGTCGATTCCAACGACCTGTCGCTGAACGTCTCGCGGGAGATCCTGCAGAAGGACCCGATCATCGACTCGATGAAGTCGGCCCTGACCAAGCGCGTGCTGGACATGCTGGAGAAGCTGGCCAAGAACGAACCCGAGCAGTACAAGGGCTTCTGGAAGAACTTCGGCCAGGTGCTCAAGGAAGGTCCGGCCGAAGACTTCGCCAACAAGGAGAAGATCGCCGGCCTGCTGCGCTTTGCCTCCACCCACGACGACAGCGGTGAGCAGAGCGTCGCGCTGGCTGATTACCTGGCCCGTGCCAAGGAAGGCCAGGACAAGATCTACTACCTCACCGGCGAGTCGTACGCGCAGGTCAAGAACAGCCCGCACCTGGAGGTCTTCCGCAAGAAAGGCATCGAAGTGCTGCTGCTGACCGACCGCATCGACGAGTGGCTGATGAGCTACCTGAGCGAATTCGACGGCAAGAGCTTCGTCGACGTCGCCCGCGGCGACCTGGACTTGGGCAAGCTGGACTCCGAAGAGGACAAGAAGGCCCAGGAAGAAGTCGCCAAGAACAAGGAAGGCCTGGTCGAGCGCCTCAAGGGTGCACTGGGTGACAGCGTGGCGGAAGTCCGCGTTTCCCATCGCCTGACCGATTCGCCGGCGATCCTGGCGATCGGCGAGCAGGACCTGGGCCTGCAGATGCGCCAGATCCTCGAAGCCAGTGGGCAGAAGGTACCGGATTCGAAGCCGATCTTCGAATTCAACCCGAGCCACCCGCTGATCGAGAAGCTGGACAACGAGCAGAGCGAGGACCGCTTCTCGGAGCTGTCGCACATCCTGTTCGACCAGGCGGCCCTGGCGGCCGGTGACAGCCTGAAGGACCCGGCGGCCTATGTTCGCCGCCTGAACAAGCTGCTGGTCGAGTTGTCTGCTTGAATTGATGCTTGGAAAGCCCGCTTCGGCGGGCTTTTTTCATGGCTGCCTGGAAAAGTGCCAAAGGAGTGCTTGATGAGCAAAGTAATCGTCGAATCGCTGGTTTATCACCTGTCCGGCAAGACCTACGAAAGCCGCCTGGTCTACGAGCCCGGTGCGCTGGGTCGCCCGGCCCTGGTCATGGCGCCCAACTGGATGGGCATTGGTGAAGGGGCCGAGCGCATCGCCAAGGAGGTCGCCGAGAAGGGCTATGTGGTCCTGATCGCCGACCTGTACGGTCAGGGCGTGCGCCCTGCGAATGCCGATGAGGCAGGGGCGGCAATGATGCCGCTGAAGAATGACCGTGCCGAGTTGCGCAAGCGCATGCAGGAAGCCCTGGCGCAATTGCTCGGGCAGTCCAGGGCGTTGCTTGCGCCTGGCAAGGTCGGCACCTTTGGCTTCTGCTTCGGTGGCTGCTGCGCCCTGGAGTTGGCGCGCACCGGCGCCGACTTGCGCGCTGCGGTGTCGTTCCACGGCACCCTCGACACACCGAACCCGGAAGATGGCAAGCGCATCAAGGGCTCGGTGCTGGTGCTGCACGGCGCCGCCGACCCGCTGGTGCCCAAGGAGCAGTTGCCGGCGTTCGAAGCGGAGATGGATGCCGCCAAGGTCGACTGGCAGTTGCTGAGCTATGGCGGGGCGGTGCATTCGTTCACCGACCCGAATGCCAATGTGCCGGGCAAGATGCAGTACGACCGCCGCACCTCGGAGCGGGCGTTCCGGGCGATGCACAACCTGCTGGAAGAGGTGTTCCAGCGCTGAGACAGCGGGGGCCGCCTTGCGGCCCCACGTTCAGCGTGGCAACTCGATTCTCGAGGTTTCCCCTGGAACCGTCGGCCAATCCCCGGCAGCCCAGCGGGCCCTGGCCTGCTCGATCAAATCCCCATCGCTGGCCACGAAATTCCAGTTCATCCGCCGCGGCCCATCCAGTGGCGCACCGCCAATCAGCACCAGCTGGCAGCCTTCCTCGGCGTAGAGCGTCACGGTTTCTCCCTCCGGCAGCACGATCATGGTGCAGGCTTCGACCTGCTCATCGTCCATCTCCAACTGGCCATCGAGCAGGTACAGGGCCCGCTGTGCATGCTCGCTCGGCACCACCAGGGTGGTCGCAGGCTGCATCGTCACGTGCGCATAGAGGGTAGGGGAGAGTACCGGCACGGGTGACTCCAGGCAGAAGCCGCTGCCGGCGATCATGCAGATGCGCACGCCCAGGGCGTCACTGACCGGCAGGCTTGCTGCCGGGTGATGGCTGTAGCTCGCCGCGCCCTGCTCATGCTCGCGCGGCGAGGCCAGCCAGACCTGCAGGCCGTGCAAGCGCGAACCGTGGGCCAGGGCGTCCTCGGGTGTGCGTTCGACGTGGGCTACGCCGTTGCCGGCGGTCATCCAGCTCACATCGCCCGGCAGCACGCGCTGCTCGGAACCCAGGCTGTCCTTGTGCAGGATGGCGCCTTCGAACAGGTAGGTCAGGGTCGACAGGCCGATGTGCGGGTGCTGGCGGATATCCATGCCATGCCCCGGCGCGTAGTCGGTTTCCAGCATGTGGTCGAAGAACACGAAGGGCCCGACGCTGCGGCACTGGGCCGACGGCAGCGGACGCAGGATCGGCTGGCCTTCCACCGATTCGGCGCGTGGTCGGATGATCAGGGGGCTGCTCATGGTGGGCTCCAGGCGGGGAAGTGTTCCCAGCATAGCGGTTTGCCAGGTATTGCTGAACCGTTGCGCTTGCGCGCCGGTCTACCCAGTTCAGACCGAGGACAGGATATTGCCCATGATTGCCAGAGCGCTGGCCTGCATGATGTTGACCGGATGCTTGTGCCAGGCCGCGCAGGCGCGCGACTACCGTTACAGCGATGCACACCTGCACTATGTCGATTTCTTCCAGGAAACCGAGGGCATGCCCGCGCTGCTCGAGGCCATGGACAAGGCCGGGGTCGAGCATGCGATGATTTCCGGTATACCGGTTGCCAAGAAGTGGCACGAGGATGAGCCCAAGCGCCCGCGCTACTATGCCGGCGATGACGCCGACGCCTACTGGTTCAGCGCCACCGACATCCATGTGGTGGCTGCGGTGCAGAAGTTGCCGGCCGGGCAGCGCAAGCGTTTCCATCCGTTCCTGTCGGGTTTCAATCCGGTGGACAAGAACGCAGTCAGCCACATCGAACGCATGCTCGAATTGCACCCGGGGTTCTGGCAGGGCATCGGCGAGGTGTTCACCCGGCATGACGACCTGACCGCGCTGACCAGCGGCGACACGCCACGGGCCAACAACGAGGCGATGACGCGCATCTATCACCTGGCGGCCGAACGCGACCTGCCAGTGCTGGTGCACTCGAACATCACCTCCAAGCGCGAGCGCAACCCGCTGTACCTGGCGGAGATCGAGGAGCCGTTGCGCAATCATCCGCATACCCGCTTCATCTGGGCGCACGCCGGCACCAGCATGGAGATTCATCGTCACCAGACGCAGATGGACTTCATCCTGCCGACCCTGGAGCGCATGCTCGAGGCCTACCCGAACCTGTACATCGACCTGTCGTGGAGCGTGTTGCAGCCTTACCTGCTGGATGAGCAGGGCAAGCCGCGCAAGCAGTGGCTGGCGCTGGTCGAGCGCTTCCCTGAGCGGTTCATGCTGGGCTCGGATGTGGTGGGCAAGTTCGGCAGCGTCGGCGAACAGATGCACGGCTTCGACCCGTTTCTCGACGCCTTGCCGCAGGAGGTGGCCAACAAGGTCGCGCGGGATAACTTCCTGGCGGTGTTGCCCAAGCCATAGTCGTCCAGCCGTGCTGGTCTGTTCGCCGGCCGGCACGCTGCAACTGGGCCGGAGTACGGCGCAGAAAAGAAAACGCCCCGAACCAGTCGGGGCGTTCTCAGTGTTGCGTCAGCGTATCACTTGCCAGTCCAGCGCTTGAGCACCAGGGTGGCGTTGGTGCCGCCGAAGCCGAAGCTGTTGCTCATGACCGTGTCGATCTTGGCATTTTCTTCGGTCTGACGCAGGACCGGCAGGTCGGCGACCTCAGGGTCCAGCTCGTCGATGTTGGCGGAACCGGCGATGAAGTTGTTTTCCATCATCAGCAGGCAGTAGATCGCCTCGTGCACGCCTGCGGCGCCCAGCGAGTGGCCCGACAGGCTCTTGGTCGAGCTGATCTTCGGAGCCTTGTCGCCGAACACTTCACGTACGCCTTTCATCTCTGCGACGTCGCCGACCGGCGTGGAGGTGCCGTGGGTGTTCAGGTAGTCGATCGGGGTGTCGACGGTGGACAGCGCCTGCTGCATGCAGCGGATGGCGCCTTCGCCGCTCGGTGCGACCATGTCGTAGCCGTCGGAGGTCGCGCCATAGCCGACGATCTCGGCGTAGATCTTGGCGCCACGGGCCAGGGCGTGCTCGAGTTCCTCGACCACTACCATGCCGCCACCACCGGCGATGACGAAGCCGTCACGGTCGGCGTCATACGCGCGCGAGGCCAGTTCCGGGGTTTCGTTGCGCTTGGTCGACAGGGCGCCCATGGCATCGAACAGGAACGACTGGCTCCAGTGCTCTTCTTCACCGCCGCCGGCGAAGACGATGTCCTGCTTGCCCCACTGGATCTGCTCCAGCGCGGTACCGATGCAGTGTGCCGAGGTGGCGCAGGCCGACGAGATCGAGTAGTTGATGCCCTTGATCTTGAACGGGGTGGCCAGGCACGCCGAGACGGTGCTGCCCATGGTGCGGGTGACACGGTACGGGCCGACGCGCTTGACGCCTTTCTCGCGCAGGGTGTCCAGCGCTTCCATCTGGTTCAGGGTCGACGCGCCGCCGGAGCCGGCCACCAGGCCGGTGCGCGGGCTCGATACCTGCTCCTCGGTCAGGCCTGCGTCCTTGATCGCGTCCTGCATGGCCAGGTAGGCGTAGGCTGCGGCGTGGCCGACGAAGCGATAGACCTTGCGGTCGATCAGCTCTTCGAGGTTCAGGTCGATGGAGCCGGAAACCTGGCTACGCAGCCCCATTTCCTTGTATTCCGGGTTGTAACGGATACCCGGACGGCTGTTGCGCAGGTTTTCGGTGACGGTAGCTTTGTCATTGCCCAGGCACGAAACGATGCCCAGACCAGTGATAACGACGCGGCGCATGCGAATAACCCTTAGAAATTGTCAGTGGAGGTGAACACGCCGACCCGCAGGCCTTCGGCGGTGTAGATCTCGCGACCGTCGACGCTGACCGAGCCATCGGCGATGGCCATGTTCAGCTTGCCCTTCAGGACGCGCTTGATATGAATGTTGTAGGTGACTTTCTTGGCCGTAGGCAGCACCTGGCCGAAGAACTTCACTTCGCCCGAACCCAGTGCACGACCGCGGCCCGGCAGGCCCTGCCAGCCGAGGAAGAAGCCGACCAGCTGCCACATGGCGTCGAGGCCCAGGCAGCCCGGCATCACCGGATCGCCTTCGAAGTGGCAGGCGAAGAACCACAGGTCTGGATTGATATCCAGCTCGGCGACCAATTCACCTTTGCCGAACTTGCCGCCTTCCTCGCTGATGTGGGTGATGCGGTCTACCATCAGCATGTTCGGGGCGGGCAGTTGCGCATTACCGGGGCCGAACAGCTCACCGCGACTGCAGCGCAGCAGGTCTTCCCGAGTAAAGGCGTGTTGTTTGGTCATGCGAGCTCCTCAATAACCCCCTGCGGCAGGGGATGAATCTTCCCGGCCGGCCCGGATTCCTACAGAGTCCGAGGCGGCAGCCTACAGGTAGACTATTGCGTTGTGGTGAAAGTCACAGCGCACCTGGCAAAAGAAGTACAGGTGTGCACTGAAAGTTTTATTTTCCGGGCCAACGGCGGCCCTGTCCAGTCTTTAAGACTGCCGCACTTTATCATTTATCGCCAGTCGCAGCTGTGTGGCCAGGCAACCAGCGCTGAAGAATTCGCTGCAGATCGGTACGTTTGAACGGTTTGCTCAGATAATCGTTCATTCCTGCGGCCAGACAGCGCTCGCGATCACCCTGCAGGGCATTGGCGGTCAAGGCGATGATCGGCAACTGCGCGCCGCGGCTGCGGATGCGCCGGGTGGCTTCGTAGCCGTCCATCAGCGGCAGGCGGCAGTCCATCAGAATCGCGGCGAAGCGCTGCTGCTCGGTCATCTCCACGGCCTGGGCGCCATCGAGCGCCAGCCCTACCTCGAAGCCCAGGCTGCGCAACATGGCCTCGATCACGCTCTGGTTGACCGGGTTGTCTTCGACCAGCAGGACGCGCTGGCCATTGCCTGCCGGTACCGGATTGCCCGGCTGGCCGCTCAAGCGCACTGCAGGCCTGTTCGACAGCGTCAGTGGCACTTCGAGGGTGAAGGTCGAGCCCATGCCTTCGCGGCTTTCACCGCGCAGCTTGCCGCCCATGCGTTCCGCCAGGGTGCGGGCGATGGAGAGGCCCAGGCCGGTGCCGCCGTAACGTCTTGAAATAGAACTGTCGGCCTGCTGGAAGGCGACGAACATGGTTTCCAGGCGGTCGCTGTCGATGCCGATGCCGGTGTCGCGCACTGCACAGGTCAGCCACAGGCGCTGGCGATCGAGTACCTGCCAGCGGGCATCGATCTCTACCTCGCCATGCTCGGTGAACTTCAGGGCATTGCCTACCAGGTTCAACAGGATCTGGCGGATCCGCGTCGGATCACCGACCACCTGCAACTGGTCCATGCCCGGCGGCAGGTGCAGGCGCAGCGCCAGGTTGCGCTGCTGGGCGCTGTGCTGGAACGACTGCACGCTGCTGGCGATCAGGTCGCCGAGGTTGAAATCGATGTGCTCGAGCTCGAGGCTGGTGCGCTCGATGCGCGAGAAGTCGAGGATGTCGTTGATAACCTTGAGCAGGTGGCCGGTGGACTCGCTGGCCACCGCCGTATATTCGGCCTGTTCGCTGCTCAGCGGTGTGGTTTCGAGCAACTGCAGCATGCCCAGTACGCCGTTCATCGGGGTGCGCAGCTCGTGGCTCATCATTGCCAGGAAGTCGGACTTGGCGCGGTTGGCCCGCTCGGCCTCCTCGCGTGCCTGGATGAGCTCGGCGATGGCCTGCTGCTGTTCGTGGCTGGCCTGGTCCAAGGCGCTTGCGAGGTTGTTGATGTGCCGCGCCAGGTGGCCCAGTTCGCTGTCGTCCACCACTGGCAGGGGCGCATTGAACTCGCCCTGCTGGATGGCCTCGACCGCATGGCCCATGTCGCTGATCGGCTTCGACAGGCTGCGCGCCAGGCGCCGGGCGAGCAGGAAGGTGAACAGCAGGGCGAACAGGGCGAGGATGCCGGCCTTGATCACGATCTCCTGCTGACGCTCGCTGAAGGCGTCGTCGGACATGCCGACGATCACCCGCCCGAGGTAGTCGTCGCCGATGCTCGGCGGGGTCTTGCCTTGCTGCAGGAAGTCGTTGTCCAGGCGAATCTGCTGCAGGCGGATCGGTGCCTGGAACACCTCGACGCGCTGCGCACGGTTGATGTTTTCGCCGGCTTGCTCGACATACACCAGGATGTGGTTGCGACTGTCCTGCACCTCGAGAAAGCGCACGTGGGGGATGCTCAGCGTCGCTCGCATCAAGCCTTCGAGCACCTCGTTGTTGCCCGAGATCACCCCGTACTCGGACGCCGGCGCCAGTTGGTTGGCGATCAGCTGGCCGGTGTGGTTGAGCTCCTGGCGAAGGTCCTGGATGCGCACGAAGGTGAAGAAACTGATCAGCAGCAGGGTGAGCAGCAATGCAGGGCCCAGGCTGATGATCTGGGTGCGGGTGTGGATGTCCCAGCTCAGGCGCTTGGTCATGGGGTGGATTCTCCTTCGGCCAGAGCCATGGCGGCGGCGTTCGGATCGATGGTTTCCAGGCCCAGGGCCCGGGCCACCTGCTGGTTGCCGTTGACCCCGTAGTAGCGGGGGTAGAGGCTGCGGGGCCAGCGGGCCGGTGGCTGGTCGAGCAATTCGTCGAGTACCGCCAGCCAGTTGTCCTGGTCGCTGTAGGTGCTGGCCAGGGCACCGGCGCGCACGAAGCCGGCATTCGGGCCGATCAGCGCCATCTGCCGGCCGTAGCTGCTGAGCAGGACATTCTTGGCGGTCTTGGCGTTGTACAGGTCCGGATCGTCAAGCCCCAGCAACACGTCGCTGCTGCCCAGCAGGTGCTGCAGCGGGCGGCTGTCGCGCAGGTCGGACCACTCCTGGGCGACGATCTCGAGGTCCATGCTGCGTGCCGTCTGGCGCAGCTCGTCAAGCAGGAAGCGGCTGCCCGGGCCGTACAGTACGCCAATGCGTCGGGCCTGGGGCAGCAGGTAGCGGGTCAGGCGCAGTTGCCGCGGCAGCGGTGGGTCGCTCCACAGCAAGCTGAGGTAGGTGGGGCGCGACTTTCCCAGGCGCTGCTCGGCCTGTACCCGGCTCACTCGCAAAGCCAGTGCCGGCGGGCCGTCGGCTTCGCTCATGCGCCAGTCCAGTGCTGCATTGTCGAGCAGGATCAAGCGCGTATCGGCCTTGAGCCGGGCAGGGCGGGGCAATTGTGCGACGGTCTGCAGGCGCACGGTGTCGTGGGGGCGACGTGCCTCCAGGGCGCTGGCGAAGCTGCGCAGGCCTGGCTGGTCCTCGCCGCCGACCAGCAGGATCTCGCTGGCCGACAGCGCACCCATAGGCCACAGGCACAGCAGCAGCACGCGCAACAGGCGCAGCATCAGAACTCCAGCTCCGCGCTGAAGCTCAGGCGATGGCGGCTGTCGTAGCGGTTCTGTTCCACGGTGGTGGGCTGGTCGTCCAGGCGCTGCTGCCACAATGCCGCCAGTTCCAGGGACGTGCCGTACAGCCGCAGGCGCTTGGCCACGCGCAGGTCGAGGCGTTCGTAGCGATACTGGTTCAGGGCATCGTCGCCGTAGTAGAAGAGGGCACTGGACCAACCCCGGCCCCAGTCCCGCATCCACCCGGCCGAGCCGCTGTTGCGTGCGCTGAGGCGGCGGTCGTCGGGGTTGCTGGCCCAGGCATCGACATAGGCATAGGTGACGCGCAGGCGGTCACGCATGCCCAGGCGCCAGTCCAGTTGCGTCTCGGTGCCGCTGAAGCGCGCCTTGTTGGCGTTGCTGGCGATGTACTGGTTGTTCTTCAGCGGCTCGCTGATCATGCCGGTGATCTCGTCGTAGAACAGCTTGACGTCGAGGTTCAGGTCGGTGTCGGCGAAATAGCCGTTGTAGCCCAGTTCGCGCGAGCGCATGCGCTCCTGGTCGAGGTTGCCGGGGCCGCGGGTCTTGACGAAATACTCGCCGTTCTGCAGGCCGAGGCCGTTGGGCGTGAGGTTCCTGACGGTGTAGCTCCAGTTGACGTTGTTCTCGAACATGTCCGGTGAGCGTACGGCCTCGGAGTACACCGCGCGCAGGCCATGACGCGGGGTGATCAGGTAGTTGATCGCCACGCGCGGGGTCAACGAACTGCCGGACAGCTCGCTGTCCTCGAACATCGCCCCGCCCTGGAGGATCCAGTGTTCGTCGGCGCGCCATTCCAGCTGGCCGAACAGGCGCCAGGTGCGATCGTCCAGGCTGCCGTTGAAATAGGTCTGCGAGTCGGCGCGATCATAGCGGTAGTTGAAGCCGCTGAGCAGGCGCAGGCTGTCGGTCAGGCTCAGGGTGTCCTGGATTTCCAGGTCGTAGCGGGTTTCACGGGTGCTCTGGTCGACGTCGCCGCACACCTCGCGGTTGCCGCCGTTGTCCCACTGGGTCTTGACCTGGTCGCGCAGCCCTTGCAGCACCGGGTCGCTGTTGCCGGGCGGGTTGTTGGCGTTGCGCGCGACCTGCTCGGCGTAGTCCGGGTTCAGTTGCCACAGGCGGGTCAGCTCGGGGCTGAACGCCAGCGTCGCGTCGCAGGCGCGCCATACCTGCTGGCGCTCGAACTGCTGCGCCGACCCCTGCACATAGAGGCTGTGCTCAGGGTTGAAATCGATGCTCCAGCGCAGCGAACCTGCATAGTCCTTGGCGTTGAGGTCGGCGTTGTCGCCGCGTCCCTTCACGAAGGGAAACACCGGGGTGTAGGTATAGGGGCGCTGGTTGCTGCCTTCCTTGGCAGCCAGTTGCCACTCCAGGGTCTGGTCCGGTGCCAGGGTGTGGCTGGCGCTGAGGTTGAAACGGGTCAGCCGGCGGCTGTCGCGGTAGTCCTGCCCGTACTGGTCCTTGTCGAAGCCGTCATCCTGCATGCCGGACATCGACAGGCGCAGGTCGCCGCCTTCCCAGCCCAGGCCCTGGCTCGCATAGAAGTCGTTGATGCCGTCCTGGCCCTGGGTGATCTTCAGCCGCGTGCCGTGGCTGTCGGCGGGGCTGCGGGTGAGGATGTTGACCACGGCCATCAGTGCGTTGGCGCCGTAGCTGACCGTGTTGGGGCCGCGAAACACCTCGATGCGCTCGATATCCTCGATCGTCACCGGGATATCGCTCCAGTCCACGGTTGCCAGGCCTGCACGGTAGACCGAGCGGCCGTCGATCAGCACCTGCATGCGCCGGGCATCGTTGACGTTGCTGCCATGGTAGTTGACGGTCGGCTGGTTGCCGGCGCCGTAGCCGATCATCATGCCGGGAACCAGGCGCAGCAGTTCGGGGATGTCGCGGGCGCCGCTGGCACGGATCAGCTCGCTGTCGAGCACGGTCATGCTGCCCGGTACTGCCGCCGGGGATTGTTTCAGGCGCGTGGCGGTCAGAACCTGCGGCAGGTCCTGGGTGTCGATGAACAGATCGTCGGCCACCGCCGAGCCGCCGAGCAAGGCAGTCAGCAACAGCAGGCGGGAGGCAGGAGGCGGGCCCGGGAACACGTGACGGCCTTGTTTCAGGAATGAACCCGGCATGGTAACCGACCTTGGCGGTTTTTCCAGCGATCTGCGGCGGATTTGCCCGCCCCCTCAAGGGTGTCGGCACTGGTTCTGTAGCAGGCGAGCCGTATAATGCAACGCTCGCCACTCAACTTATTGGCTTTGACGGATTGAATATGACTGAACAGCAACCTGTTGCAGTTCTGGGAGGCGGAAGCTTCGGCACCGCCGTGGCGAACCTGCTGGCCGAGAACGGCCACGCGGTGCGCCAGTGGATGCGCGACCCGCAGCAGGCCGAGGCCATGCGCGTCAATCGCGAGAATCCGCGTTATCTCAAAGGCATCCGCCTGCAGGACGGCGTCGAGCCGGTCAACGACCTGCTGGCCACCCTGCAATCGAGCGACCTGGTCTTCGTCGCCCTGCCTTCAAGCGCCCTGCGCAGCGTGCTGGCGCCGCATGCCGAGCTGCTGAGCGGCAAGTGCCTGGTGAGCCTGACCAAGGGCATCGAGGCACAGACCTTCAAGCTGATGAGCCAGATTCTCGAAGAGATCGCCCCGCAGGCACGCATCGGCGTGCTCTCCGGGCCCAACCTGGCGCGCGAGATCGCCGAGCATGCGCTGACCGCCACCGTGGTCGCCAGTGAAGACGAAGCACTGTGCCAGCGCGTGCAGGAGGTGCTGCATGGCCGTACGTTCCGCGTCTATGCCAGCACCGACCGCTTCGGTGTCGAGCTGGGCGGCGCGCTGAAGAACGTCTACGCGATCATCGCCGGCATGGCCGTGGCACTGGACATGGGCGAGAACACCAAGAGCATGCTGATCACTCGCGCGCTCGCCGAGATGACCCGCTTCGCCGTGAGCCAGGGCGCCAACCCCATGACCTTCCTGGGCCTGGCGGGAGTGGGCGACCTGATCGTCACCTGCTCCTCGCCCAAGAGCCGCAACTATCAGGTCGGCCACGCCCTGGGCCAGGGCCTGAACCTTGAAGAGGCGGTCAGCCGCCTGGGCGAAGTGGCCGAGGGGGTGAACACCCTCAAAGTGCTCAAGGCCAAGGCCGAGGAGGTGCAGGTGTACATGCCGCTGGTGGCCGGGTTGCATGCGATCCTGTTCGAAGGGCGCACCCTGGCGCAGGTGATCGAGCGCCTGATGCGTGCCGAACCCAAGACCGACGTCGATTTCATTTCCACCAGCGGTTTCAACTGAGCCCCAGGGCCTCAACGAGAGCAAGGAGCGACACATGAACGATACCCCCGAGCATGCCCAGCGTGAGTCGATCATCCTGCGGGTGCTGTGGATGCTGGTGTTCCTGGTGGTCTGGCAGTTGGCCGAACTGCTGCTCGGCGCTCTGGTGCTGGTGCAGCTGGTCTACCGCCTGGTCTACGGGGCGCCCAGCGCCAGCCTGATGAACTTCGGCGACAGCCTCAGCCAGTACCTGGCGCAGATCGGTCGCTTCGGCACCTTCCACACCGACCAGAAACCCTGGCCGTTCGCCGACTGGCCGACGCCGCGCGCGCCTGACGGCGAAGCTGCGCACGCCGTGGCCCCGGCGCCGCACCCGGTGCGCGACGAGGAGCCCAAGCTGTGAAACTGTGGATCCTGCGCCACGGCGAAGCGGAGCCGCGCGCCAACACCGATGCCGAACGGCGCCTGACCGCCCATGGTCGCGAGCAGGTGCTGCACAGTGCTGCGCGCCTGCTGGGCCAGCCACTGCAGGCGATCATCGCCAGCCCTTATGTCCGCGCCCAGCAGACCGCCGCGCTGGTGCACGACACCCTCGGTTTCACCGAGCCGGTGCGCACGGTCCCCTGGCTGACCCCGGAGAGTCGGGTGCAGGAAGCGATCGCCGAGATCGAGCGCCTGGGCCTGGAGCATGTGCTGCTGGTCAGTCATCAGCCGCTGGTGGGTGGGCTGGTAGGGATGCTCGAGCACGGCCATCTGCAGCAACCGGCCCCCATGAGCACGGCGAGCCTGGCCGCGCTGGAAGGGGACTGCCCGCTGCCCGGGAGCATGACCCTGCGCCGGCTCGACTCACCGTCCTGATCCGGGCGACCTGGCATTTTTGCCAGTTGTTGCCTGCGGCTGCTGCTTGTTAGCGTTTTGCCATGACGCACAGGAAGCCGAGGAATCATGGAATGAGCGCTCTGCACCAGGAGTTGATGCGGTCTTTGGATTTGCTGCCGACCGCGGGCAGGCTGCATGAGGGTGTGCCGCTGGACTTTGCCGAGTACAGCCTGCTGCGTGATGTGGCCGATGCCAAGTTCTACCATCTGCTCGAACGGCTTCAGGGCCGACGTACCGACATCTGCAGGGCAAGGCTGCGCGCTGCCCAGGAATTACGCGGGCTTCACCAGCAGTGCCTGCAGACGGCGCGCAGCCTGCAGACCAGTTGCCTGGCCCTCGACCGTGCTGGCCTGGCCCCGGATGACGCGCGGCTGGCGTGCGAAGTCCTGGAGAGCCAGCTGATCTACATGAAAGCGTGCCTGCAGCGCTCTCTGGTGCGCCTCGACGGTAGCTGTTGACCTGATCGCCCTTGGCGATGACCTATCCGGACGTTGCCGAGCGCAAGGCGAGTGCCGACAATGGGCCATCATCCTGGGTCCGGACAGCCGCCATGTCGCAGCAGATCTTCTTCACCCACGCCAACGGCTTCCCTTCGGCAACCTATGGCAAGCTGTTCGCTGGCCTGGCCCCTGACTACCAGGTCTGCCACCTCGAACAGCATGCCCATGATCCGCGCTTCCCGGTCGATGAAAACTGGGAAAGCCTGGTCGATGAGCTGCTGCATCACCTGGCACGGCAGCAGGCGCCGGTCTGGGGCGTCGGTCACTCCCTCGGCGGAGTCCTGCACCTGCATGCCGCGCTGCGTCGGCCCGAGTTCTACCGCGGGGTGGTGATGCTCGATTCACCGGTGCTGACCCGCGCCGACCAGTGGCTGATCCGCACCGCCAAGCGCTTCGGCTTCATCGACCGCATCACCCCTGCCGGGCGTACCGAGGGGCGGCGCCAGCTGTTTTCCGACCGCGACAGTGCGCGCAGCTACTTTGCCAGCAAGACCCTGTTCCGCCAGTTCGACCCCGACTGCCTGGAGGCCTATCTCGAGCATGGCCTGCAAACGGTCGAGGAGGGCGTGCGCCTGCGCTTCGATCCGGACACCGAGATGCGCATCTACCGCAGCATCCCCCATGCCAGCCCGGCGCCGGCGCGGCAGTTGCAGGTGCCTTTGGCCATGGTCCGTGGCGAGCGCAGCCGGGTGATCCGCAAGCACCATGCGCTGGCGGTGCGCGGCATGTCTCGCGGGGAATACCACAGCGTGCCCGGCGGGCACATGTTCCCGCTGGAGCGGCCCACCGACACCGCCAGCCTGATCAAGGGCCTGTTCGACCGCTGGGGCCAGGCATGAGCACCCAGGTCGAGGAAGTACGCCTGAGCCTGGGCCATATCGAACTGGCCGCGCACCTGTTCGGCCCGCTCGACGGCCTGCCGGTGATCGCCCTGCACGGCTGGCTCGACAACGCCAACAGTTTTGCCCGCCTGGCCCCGCGCCTGAAGGGGCTGCGGATCGTTGCGCTCGACCTGGCCGGGCATGGCTATTCGCAGCATCGCCCGCCAGGGGCAAGCTATAACCTGGCCGACTATGCCCACGATGTGCTGCGCGTTGCCGAGCAACTGGGCTGGGAGCGCTTCGGCCTGCTTGGCCATTCGCTGGGGGCAATCATCTCGGTACAGCTCGCCGGCGCGCTGCCGGAGCGCATCAGTCACCTGGCCCTGATCGATGGAGTGATCCCGCCCATTCTCAGCGAGCAGGACGCGGCCGAGCGGCTGGGCATGGCGCTGCAGGCGCAGCTGCGCCTGGATGGCAAGCGCAAGTCGGTGTACCCGAGCCTGGAGGAAGGTGTGCAGGCGCGCATGCAGGGCATGGTCGCGGTCAGTCGCGAAGCCGCCGAACTGCTGGCCCAGCGCGGCCTGATGCCGGTGCCCGGCGGCTACAGTTGGCGCAGCGACAGTCGCCTGACCTTGCCCTCGGCGGTACGCCTGAACGAGGCGCAGGCCATGGCGTTCGTGCGCAGGGTGAGTTGCCCGGCCTGCCTGGTGATCGCCGGCGACGGCATGCTGGCGCGTCACACAAGCCTGCGAGAGCAGCTAACCTTCGAGCAGGTGACCTTGCCCGGTGGTCATCACCTGCATCTGAACGATGAGCAGGGCGCGGCCCTTGTCGCAGACTGTTTCAATCGCTTCTTTGGCTTTGCTTGACTTGCACCGGACAAGTGTCGAGGCTTGGCGGGTTGAACAGGGAGACAACCACACATGCCAGACATTCACGATCTTCGCCACGGCGCCCGTCGCCGCAAGGATGGCCGATGAGCGCGCCGTTCCTCGTTCGCGGTGCCATCGCCGCCTGCCTCACACTCGCCAGCCCGTTGTTGTGGGCCGGCAACCTGCCGGTACCGGTGGACGCCAAGGTGGTCGACCAGCGCCCTGCCGTGGAGCAGGAACGGGTCTACCCGATGGGGCCGGTGCGCAAGATCAGCGGCCGCCTGCGGGTCGAGGGCAAGGTCGAGAGCCGTGGCCAGGTCAGTTCGGTCACCTATGAGCTGCCTGTGGAGCGTACCGCCCGCGAAGCTTTCACCAGCGCCCGCGAAGACCTGCAGCGTGATGGTGGCTATCCGTTGTTCTGGTGCCAGGGACGCGACTGTGGCGAGGCCAGCATCTGGGCCAACGATGTGTTCAACAATGCCCGCCTCAACGGCGGCGACGAGCAGCAGGCCTTCATTCTCCTGCGCCGCTCGGCCGAGGAAGCCGATACGCTGGTTGCGCTGTACAGTGTCACCCGCGGCAACCGCCGTGCCTACCTGCATGTCGAGGAGTTCGTTGCCGAAAGCCCGCTCGGCGAGGTGCTGCCGACCCCGGCCACGGTGCTGCGCGAGATGCGCGACACCGGCAAGCTCGACTACCCTGACCTGAGCACGCCGCAGCCCACCTGGGTGACACTGCTGGCGCGCAGCCTGAACCTGGACAGCACCCTGCGCGCCAGCCTCAGCGGCGAGGCCGCCGAAGCCTGGCGCGAGCAACTGGTCAAGGCCGGGGTGCGCAGTGCCCGCCTCGAAGTCGGCAGCGCCGCCACCGATGGCCTGCACCTTGAACTGATTCGCTGAACGAGGGCCATCATGGCCAACAATGACCGCCTGCTGGTGCAGATTCTCTTGCTGGCGCTGTTGGGCGCCGCGCTGTGGGTGATGGCGCCGTTCATCTCGGCGCTGCTCTGGGGGGCCATCCTGGCCTTCGCCAGCTGGCCGCTGATGCGCCTGCTGACCCGCTGGCTGGGTGGCCGCGAAACGCTCGCCGCGAGCATTCTCACCACGGTGTGGATCCTGGTGGTCGCACTGCCCCTGGTGTGGCTGGGCTTCAACCTGGCCGACCAT
Organism: Pseudomonas sp. FA117; assembly: GCF_057370475.1. Lineage (NCBI taxonomy): Bacteria > Pseudomonadati > Pseudomonadota > Gammaproteobacteria > Pseudomonadales > Pseudomonadaceae > Pseudomonas > Pseudomonas sp. FA117. Next base: position 3,857,447 of record NZ_CM170675.1, on the reverse strand, counting down.
GTGCGCGATGCCACCAACTTCGTGCGCGACATCCAGGTCGAAGGCTTGCCGGACGCGCCGGAGTGGGTGCGCGGCATCCCCTTCGTCGGCGAGCGGCTGGTCAACTGGTGGGAGTCGCTCGACCAGCAGGGCGCTGCGCTGCTGGCCTCGGCCAAGCCGTATTTCGGCCAGGTCGGCAACTGGTTCCTGGCGCGCAGCGCGCAGATCGGCAGCGGCGTGCTGGAGCTCACCCTGAGCATCGTCTTCGTGTTCTTCTTCTACCGCGACGGCCCGCGTCTGGCGGCGTTCGTCCAGCGCCTGCTGCAGCGCCTGGTGGGGGAGCGGGCCGAGTACTACATCGAGCTGGTGGCCGGCACCGTGCAGCGGGTAGTCAATGGCGTGATCGGCACTGCCGCCGCGCAAGGACTGCTGGCGCTGATCGGCTTCCTGATCGCCGGCGTGCCGGGCGCCATCGTGCTGGGCCTGGTAACCTTCATGCTCAGCCTGATCCCGATGGGCCCGCCATTGGCGTGGATCCCCGCCACCGGCTGGCTGGTGTGGAAGGGCGAATACGGCATGGCGGTGTTCCTCGGCGTGTGGGGCACCTTCATCATCAGTGGCGTGGACAACGTGCTCAAGCCGTACCTGATCAGCCGCGGCGGCAACCTGCCGCTGGTGATCGTGCTGCTCGGGGTATTTGGCGGGTTGATCGCGTTTGGCTTCATCGGCCTGTTCATCGGGCCGACCTTGCTGGCCGTCGGTTACAGCCTGTTGCTGGACTGGAGCCGGCATTCGGGGCAGGTCAAGCCGTAAAGCTGCTGCGGCCTCTTCGCCGGCAAGCCCGCGAAGAGGCCGCCCCAATCCGCGATCTTTACGCATTCTTTATGCCCTGACCCACCCCCCGACCTCGCCCCTTTACGCCCCGCGCTCCGACAATTTCCCCAAAGCGGCCACCGCCGCAAGACGGGGAGATCCACAGATGAACATGCTCGACGGGGTGTCACTGCTGCTGGCAGTGGCGCTGGCCATTTACCTGCTGGTGGCGCTGCTGCGCGCCGATCGCAGCTAGGGAGCGGCCATGCACAGCTACGACTTCGCATTGCTGCTGGCGTTCTTCGCCCTGGTGCTGCTGCCGGCGCCCTGGCTCGGACGTTTCTACTACAAGGTGATGGAGGGCCAGCGCACCTGGCTGTCGCCGATCCTCGGCCCGGTGGAGCGGGGCTGTTACCGGTTGTCCGGGGTGCGCGCCGACCAGGAGCAGAACTGGAAGCAGTACGCCATCGCGCTGCTGGCCTTCAACCTGGTGGGCTTCCTGGCGCTGTTCGCCGTGCTCCTGCTGCAAGGCGCGTTGCCGCTCAACCCGCAGCACCTGCCAGGCCAGGAGTGGTCGCTGGCGTTCAACACTGCGGTCAGCTTCATGACCAACACCAACTGGCAGGCCTACAGCGGCGAGGCATCGGTCAGCTACCTGAGCCAGATGATCGGCCTGACCGTGCAGAACTTCGTCAGCGCCGCCACCGGCCTGGCGGTGCTGGTCGCGCTGTGCCGTGGTATCAGCCGACGCTCGACCCATGAGCTGGGCAACTTCTGGGTCGACATGACCCGTGCCACTCTCTACGGCCTGCTGCCGCTGTGCATCGTGCTGGCGCTGCTGCTGGTCTGGCAGGGCGTGCCGCAGACCTTTGCCGACTACGCCCATGCCGTCACGCTGCAGGGGGCCGACCAGAGCATCCCGCTGGGCCCGGCCGCCAGCCAGATTGCCATCAAGCAGTTGGGCACCAACGGCGGTGGCTTCTTCGGCGTCAACTCGGCGCATCCGTTCGAGAACCCCACGGCCTGGAGCAACCTGTTCGAGGTGGCCTCGATCATCCTGATCCCGATGGCGCTGGTGTTCACCTTCGGCCACTACGTCAAGGACCTGCGCCAGAGCCGGGCGATCCTCGCCTGCATGCTCGCCCTGTTCCTGGTCGGCGGTGCCGTCGGCCTGTGGTCGGAGTACCAGCCCAATCCGGCCCTCGACAGCGCCCAGGTACAGCAGGGGCCGCCGATGGAGGGCAAGGAAAGCCGTTTCGGCACCACCGCGACGGTGCTGTGGACGGTCACCACCACTGCAGCCTCGAACGGTTCGGTCAATGCCATGCACGACAGCCTCAACCCGCTGACCGGCATGGTGGCGATGGTCAACATGATGGTCGGCGAGGTGATCTTCGGCGGTGTCGGCGCCGGCCTCTACGGCATGCTGCTGTTCGTCCTGATCGCGGTGTTCCTGGCCGGGCTGATGATCGGCCGAACCCCGGAATACCTGGGCAAGAAGCTGCAGGCCCGCGAAGTGCAACTGCTGGTGGCGACGCTGCTGGTGATGCCGCTCGGCGTGCTGGTACTCGGCGCCATCGCCGCCAGCCTGCCGGGGCCGGCCGGGGCGGTGAGCAACCCCGGGCCGCACGGCTTCAGCCAGTTGCTGTACGCCTATACCTCCGGGACTGCCAACAACGGCTCGGCTTTCGCTGGCTTCAGCGCCAACACGGTGTTCCACAACCTGATGATCGGCCTGGCGATGCTCATCGGCCGCTTCGGCTACATCCTGCCGGTGCTGGCACTGGCGGGCAGCCTGGCCGCCAAGAAGAGCGCGCCGCAGGGCCAGAACAGCTTCCCCACCCATGGCCCGCTGTTCGCCGGCCTGCTGCTGGTGACCATCCTGCTGGTCGGTGGCCTGACGTTCCTGCCGACCCTGGCCCTCGGGCCGATCGCCGAACAGCTGAGCCTGGGTTTCTGAGGATCCGAACATGAACATGCCCCTCCCTGAAGTGAAAGCCACCCGTGCCGCCGACCAGACGCGCTTCGCCGCGCTCTGGCGCCCGGCCCTGGTGCAGGCCTTCGTCAAGCTCGACCCGCGTCAGCTCAAGCGTTCGCCGGTGATGCTGGTGGTCGCCCTGACCGCCGTGCTGACCACCGTGCTGTGCCTGGTGCCCGGCAGTGGCGTGAGCACTGGCGTGGCGGTGCAGATCGCCCTGTGGCTGTGGTTCACCGTGCTCTTTGCCAACTTCGCCGAAGCCCTCGCGGAAGGGCGCGGCAAGGCCCGGGCCGACAGCCTCAAGGCCGGTAGCCAGGGCCTGACTGCCCAGCGCCGACTGGCCGATGGCCGTTTCGAAACCGTTGCCGCCACGGCCCTGCGCAAGGATGACGTGGTGCGCGTGGTGGCCGGCGAGTTGATCCCCGGCGACGGCGAGGTGCTCGAAGGCATCGCTGCGGTCAACGAGGCGGCGATCACCGGTGAGTCCGCGCCGGTGATCCGCGAGTCCGGCGGCGACCGCTCGGCGGTCACCGGCAACACGCGGCTGGTCTCCGACTGGCTGCTGATCCGTATCACCAGCAACCCTGGCGAGTCGACCCTGGACCGCATGATCGCCCTGGTCGAGGGCGCCAAGCGGCAGAAGACCCCCAACGAAATCGCCCTCGACATCCTGCTGATCGGCCTGACGCTGATCTTCCTGATCGTGGTGGTGACCCTGCAGCCGTTCGCCCATTTCGTGGGCGGCAGCCTGCCGCTGATCTTCCTCGCCGCACTGCTGGTGACGCTGATCCCGACCACCATCGGTGGCCTGCTGTCGGCGATTGGTATTGCCGGCATGGACCGCCTGGTGCGGCTGAACGTCATCGCCCGCTCCGGCCGTGCCGTGGAGGCTGCAGGCGATGTGCACACGCTGATGCTCGACAAGACCGGCACCATCACCTTCGGCAACCGCCGCTGCAGCGCGCTGCATGCCGCGCCCGGTGTGACCGCCAAAGAGCTGGGCGAGGGCGCGTTGCTCGCTTCGCTGGCCGACGACACCGCCGAGGGCAAGTCGATCGTCGAGTACCTGCGCCAGTTGCACGACTTCGTCGAGCCTGCGCCAGGGCAGTACAGCGCAATCGCCTTCAGCGCCGAGACACGCCTGTCGGGCATCGACTTCGAGCAACGTCACTACCGCAAGGGGGCGGTGGACGCGGTGCTGGCCTTCGTCGGTCTGCAGCGCCTGGAAATGCCGGCGCCGCTGGCCCGGGAAGTCGAACGCATCGCCCAGAGCGGCGGCACGCCCCTGCTGGTGTGCGTCGACCGACGCCTGCTAGGGGTGATCCACCTCAAGGACGTGGTCAAGCCCGGTATCCGCGAACGCTTCGCCGAACTGCGCAAGCTGGGCATCCGAACCGTGATGGTGACCGGTGACAACCCGCTGACGGCGGCCGCCATCGCCGCCGAGGCGGGCGTCGACGACGTGCTGGCCGAAGCCACCCCCGAGAAGAAGCTGGCACGCATCCGCCAGGAGCAGAACGACGGCCGTCTGGTCGCCATGTGCGGCGACGGTGCCAACGATGCTCCGGCCCTGGCCCAGGCCGATGTCGGCATGGCCATGAACGACGGCACCCAGGCGGCGCGCGAGGCGGCCAACATGGTCGACCTGGACAGCGACCCGACCAAGCTGCTGGACGTGGTCCAGGTCGGCAAGGAACTGCTGGTGACCCGTGGCGCGCTGACCACCTTCTCCATCGCCAACGACGTGGCCAAGTACTTCGCCATCCTGCCGGCGCTGTTCGCCTCGATCTACCCGCAACTGGGCGTGCTCAACCTGATGCACCTGGCCAGCCCGCAGAGCGCGATCCTCTCGGCCATCGTGTTCAACGCGCTGATCATCATCGTGCTGATTCCCCTGGCACTGCGTGGCGTGCGTGTGCAGGCGGCGAGTGCCGCGCACCTGCTGCGGCGCAACCTGCTGATCTACGGCGTGGGCGGCATCCTCGTGCCGTTCGCCGGGATCAAGCTGATCGACATGCTGCTCACTGCCCTGCACCTGGTCTGAAGGAGAGACGAACATGAGCACCTACGTACGCCCGGCCGTGAGCCTGGTATTGCTGATGACCCTGGTCACCGGCGCGCTGTACCCGCTGGCGGTAACCGGGATCGCCCAGGTGGCGTTCCCCGACCAGGCCAATGGCAGCCTGGTACGCGACGGGCAGGGCCAGGTACGCGGCTCGGTACTGATCGCCCAGGCCTTCACGGGCGACGGCTGGTTCCAGTCGCGCCCCTCGGCGGGCGCCTTCGCCACCGTCTCGAGCAGCGCGAGCAACCTGGCGCCGAGCAACCCAGCCCTGGCCGAGCGGGTCAGGACCGACGCGGGCGCGCTCTACCAGCCGGCACTGGGGCCGGTGCCACAGGCCTTGCTGACCACCTCCGGCAGCGGGCTCGACCCGCAGTTGCCACCGGAGGCGATCGCCTACCAGCTGCCGCGTGTGGCCGCTGCCCGGCAGATCCCCATCGAGCGCTTGCAAGCGCTGGTGGATGAGGCCACTCTGCGGCCATTGGTCGGCCCGCCCGTGGTCAATGTCCTGACGTTGAACCAGGCGTTGGAACGCTTGGCGCCTGTGACTGATCGCTGATATTCAGACCGTGTCGCGGCCAGCGCAGGGCAAGCCCGCTCCCACATGAATCTGGACTGAGCCCAGGAAGTTGGACACAGGTCCAACCCTTGGGGCAGTCCAATCCGTAGGAGCGGGCTTGCCCCGCGATGGCCTGCGAAGCAGGCCCCTTACCGAAGGATCAAGCATGAGTGATTCCGCCCGCGCCGATGCCCTGCTGGCCAGTCTGCCCCGCGAAGGCCGTGGCCGCCTCAAGGTGTTTCTCGGCGCCGCCCCCGGCGTGGGCAAGACCTTCGCCATGCTCCAGGCCGCCCACGCCCAGCAGCGTCAGGGGGTGAAGGTACTGGCGGCGGTGGTGGAGACCCACGGCCGTGCCGAGACCGAAGCGCTGCTCGCCGGCCTGGCCCAGCAGCCCTTGCTGCGCAGCGAATACCGGGGCGTCATCCTCGAGGAGATGGACCTCGACGGCCTGCTCAAGGCTGCACCGCCGCTGGCGCTGGTCGACGAGCTGGCGCATACCAATGCGCCCGGCAGCCGCCACGCCAAGCGCTGGCAGGACGTCCAGGAGCTGCTCGCTGCCGGCATCGACGTCTACACCACGGTCAACGTCCAGCACCTGGAAAGCCTCAACGACAAGGTCCGCGACATCACCGGCGTGCTGGTCCGCGAAACCCTGCCCGACTGGGTGCTGCAGGAGGCCTTCGAGCTGGTGCTGATCGACCTGCCGCCGCGCGAGCTGCTCGAGCGCTTGCGCGAGGGCAAGGTCTATGTGCCCGAGCAGGCACGCGCGGCGATCGATGCGTTCTTCTCGCAGACCAACCTCACGGCCCTGCGCGAGCTGGCCATGCAGACCGCCGCCGCGCAGGTCGATGCCGACCTGGCCCATGGTTACCGCCAGCGTGGCGAGCAGGCCCCGGCCTTGCGTGGTCGCCTGCTGGTCGGGGTCGATGGCGACGAGCAGGCCGAGCGCCTGGTGCGCCATGCCAGCCGGGTAGCGCAGCGCCGGCACCTGCCCTGGAGCCTGGTGCATGTCGACAACGGCAGGCTGCGCGAGGAGGGCGCCCGTCAGCGGCTGCAGGCGGCACAGCAGTTGGCTGAGCACCTGGGTGGCGAAGTGGTGGTGCTGCGGGCCGGTGAAGTTGCGCGCACTCTCGTGCAGCACGCGCTGGAGCGACGTGCGAGCCTGGTGCTGGTCGGCCAGTCGCGCGACCGCCTGCGCCGCCGCCTGTTCGGTGCCGGGGTCGCCGCACGGCTGCTGCGCGACAGCCGAGGGCTCGAGATCAACGTGCTTGACCGTGACGCTCAGCCAGCGCCTGCGCGCGCGGTGGTCAATCGGGTGTGGGTCTGGCGCCACTACCTGCTGGCACTGCTGGCCACGGCCCTGGCGGCGGCACTGGCCTGGGGCGTTTCGAGCGTGCTGGCGCTGCCGAACATCTCGCTGGTGTTCCTCGCCGCCGTGCTGCTGGTGGCGGTGCGCAGCAGCCTGGGGCCGGCGCTGGCCTGTGCAGCGCTGTCGTTCCTGAGCTACGACTTCCTGTTCATCCCGCCGAACTTTTCCTTCAGCATCCAGCGCGAGGAGGACGTACTGACCCTGGTGTTCTTCCTGCTCATGGCGGCGCTGACCGGCAACCTCGCCGCACGCCAGCGCCGTCAGCTGCAGGCCCTGCGCGAAACCCAGGGCGAGACCCGGCAGTTGCTCGACCTGTCGCGACGCCTGACCGTGGCCACCGACCGCCAGGCCGTGTTCAGCGCAGCCGGCCAGCACCTGGGCGACTGGCAGGACATCCAGGTGTGCCTGCTGGAACGTGATGCCGAAGGCCTTCTGCAGATTGCCAGCGGCGGCCCGCAAACCTTCACCGACAATGAACGCGCCGCAGCCGAATGGGCCTGGCAGCATGGCCAGGCCGCAGGGCAGGGCAGCGACACCTTGCCCCATGGCCGCTGGTGGTGGTGGCCACTGGCGGTGGAGGAAGCGCCGCTGGCGTTGCTCGGCGTGCGCCCTGCTTCTGGCGACCCCCTGACAGCGCAGCGTCGTCGCCTGCTCACGGCCCTGGCCGAGCCCCTGGCCCAGGCCCTGGCCCGTGCCCGTCTGGGCGAGCAGCTCGAAGCGGCGCGTCTGCATGGCGAGACCGAGCAGTTGCGCAGCGCCTTGCTCGCGTCGGTGTCCCACGACCTGCGCACTCCGCTGACTGCCATGCGCGGCAGCATCGACAGCCTGCTGGCGCTGGGCGATGCGATCCCACCGGATGACCGTCGCGAACTGCTCGAAGGCACCCGCAACGAGGCCGAACGGCTGGATCGCTACATCCAGAACCTGCTCGACATGACCCGCCTGGGCCATGGTGGGCTCAAGCTGGCGCGCGACTGGGTGTCGCCCGGCGACATCGCCGGCAGTGCCCTCAACCGCCTGCGCGCGGTGCTGGCGCCACTGCGTGTGCACACCGAACTGCCCGCCGAGCTGCCCTTGCTGTTCGTGCACGCTGCGCTGATCGAGCAGGCGCTGGTCAACGTGCTGGAAAACGCCGCGCGGTTTTCGCCGGTCAATGGCCGCCTGGAACTACGCGTGGCCGTGGAGGGCGAACGCCTGTGCTTCGCCGTTGCCGACCAGGGCCCGGGCATTCCGGTGGCCGAGCGCGAGAAGATCTTCGACATGTTCTACACCGCTGCCCGCGGTGATCGCGGCGGGCAGGGCACAGGGCTGGGGCTCGCCATCTGCCAGGGCATGATCGGCGCCCACGGCGGCAGTATCCGGGTGGCCGAGGGCATCGATGGCCAGGGCACGTGCATCACTCTATGCTTGCCTTTGCCCGAACAACCCGACAGCGAAAGTGAAGCCCCATGAGCCAGCCCGCCACCCTCCTGGTCATCGACGACGAGCCGCAGATCCGCAAGTTCCTGCGCATCAGCCTGGCGTCCCAGGGCTACAAGGTGCTTGAGGCCGCAACCGGCGGTGAGGGCCTGGCCCAGGCGGCGTTGGGCAAGCCTGACCTGGTGGTGCTCGATCTTGGCCTTCCGGACATGGACGGCCAGCAGGTTTTGCGCGAACTGCGCGAGTGGAGCTCGGTGCCGGTGATGGTGCTGTCGGTGCGCGCCAGCGAGGTGCAGAAGGTCGATGCCTTGGATGGCGGTGCCAACGACTACGTGACCAAGCCGTTCGGCATCCAGGAGTTTCTTGCCCGGGTCCGCGCGCTGTTGCGGCACAAGCCCCAGGCAGATGCGGCGCCCAGCGCCAGTGCCAGCTTCGGTGCACTGGTGGTCGACTTCGCCTTTCGCAAGGTCACCCTCGATGGTGTCGAGGTGGCGCTGACGCGCAAGGAGTACGCCCTGCTCGCGCAACTGGCCGGGCATCCGGGGCGGGTGATCACCCAGCAGCAACTGCTCAAGGATATCTGGGGGCCGACCCACGTCGACGACACCCATTACCTGCGGATCGTCGTCGGTCACCTGCGCCAGAAGCTCGGCGATGATCCGACTGCGCCGCGCTTCATCATCACCGAGGCGGGTGTCGGCTACCGCCTGGTGGCCCCTGCACAGGCGTGAGCTCGGGCGGTGTTCAGCCGCCTGAACAGTCAATTCGCAGGCCGCTCGTTTATGCGCCAGCAGGCCTTCGCTAGAGTCCATGGTCATGTCCACGCCTGCCAAGGAGCAGCCCATGACCGACTCATCCCGCAACTTTCCTGCCGGCTACCTGCCCCCCAAGGTCTGGTCTGCAAAGACCTCCCATGGCGGCCGTTTCGCCAGCATCAACAGCGCCGAATCCGGTGCCCGTTTCGAGCAGGCCCTGCCGGTGGGCAAGCACCCCTTGCAGCTGTATTCGCAAGGCACGCCCAATGGCCAGAAGGTCACCATCCTGCTCGAGGAGCTGCTGGCCGCCGGGCATGCCGGCGCCGAGTACGACGCCTGGCTGGTGAACATCTTCGACGGTGATCAGTTCGGCAGCGGCTTCGTCGAACTCAACCCGAACTCGAAGATTCCGGCGCTGGTGGACCACAGTACCGATCCGCTGACCCGGGTGTTCGAAAGCGGCTCGATCCTGGTCTACCTGGCCGAGCGCTTCGGCGCGTTCCTGCCCGAGTCGGGCCAGGCGCGCAGCGCCACGTTCAACTGGCTGATGTGGCAGATGGGGTCTGCGCCTTTCGTGGGTGGCGGGCTGGGGCATTTCTACGCCTATGCGCCGATCAAGATCGAGTACGCCATCGACCGCTATGCCATGGAAACCAAGCGTCAGCTGCATGTGCTGGACACCCATCTGGCCAGGCACGAGTACCTGGCGGGCGACACCTACACCATTGCCGACATGGCCGTGTGGCCCTGGTATCCGGGCAGCCTGTTCGGGGTGTATGACACCCATGAGTTTCTCCAGGTCGAAAGCTACAGCCACCTGATGCGCTGGTACCACGCCATTGCGGCTCGCCCGGCAGTGGCCCGTGGCCGAGTGGTCAACCGGATCAATGGCGGGCCGGGCGAGTGCCTGCGCGAGCGGCACGACGCCAGCGACTTCGACGCACTGACCTGATCGACCAGGCCCTGTGTGCACTGCACGGGGCCGCACTCATGCCAGGCCCGGCGGTCGAGCAGCCGGCGCCTGGCTGATCAGCGCTTGCAGCACGGCCATGGCCGGGATCAATGTCGCGGCCATCAGGTCCGCCTTCGCGGTGGGGCAGACACAACGGCCGCAAGGGGTGAACAACGGGTCGCCAAAGCGCGCGCGCAATTTGCCCAGCACATTGCTGACGGCCGGCTGCGTGACCTTGAGCACGCGCGCCGCCCGTGACACACCGCGCTCCTGATACACCACCAGGAAGGTCACCAGGGTATTGAGGTCGATCCCGTGAAAGACGCTGGCGTCCAGGGGCGGTACAACACCCTGGACGTCAGCGTTCAGCGGTCGAGCCGGTGCGTCAGGCGGTGCCTGCATGGCGGTCCTCGCCTCGCGCCGCTTCACAGGCGCTCGTGCATCACGAGGCTTTGACTGTTCCAGCCTCCGCCCAGTGCGTGCAGCAGATCGACGGTGACCCGTGCGCGCTCGCCCTCGGCCTGCACCAGGGTCTGGCGATTGCGCAGCAGGGTGCGCTGGGCATCGACCACGCGCAGGTAATCGACATCGCCCTCGTCGAAGCGCGACTGCGCTGCCTCGGCGACCCGTGCCGAGGCCTGCTCGGCGCCACGTTGATGCTCGATGCGCAGGTCCAGGGTGCGCAACGAGGATAGCGAATCCTCGACCTCGCGCAAGGCGTGCAGCACGGTCTTGCGGTATTCACCCACGCGCAGTTGGTAACGCGCCCGGGCCCGCTCCAGGTCGGCATCGCGCCGCCCGCCGTCGAAGATCGGCAGGTTCAATGCGCTGCCCACCAGCGGCCCGAGCAGGAAGGTGCGCTGCGACCAGTGCGCCAGGTTGCTCAGTTCCTGCGACTCGTAGCCCAGGCTGCCGGTAAGCGTCAACGCCGGGAAGAACGCGGCCTTGGCCACGCCGATGCGCGCGTTCTCGGCGGCCATCGCCTGTTCGGCGGCGCTGATGTCGGGGCGGCGCTCCAGCAGGCTCGATGGCAGCCCCGGCGGAAGCCGCACAGTGACCGCTTGCAGCGGTGCGGGGGCGAGGGTGAAGGTGGACGGCGTCTCGCCGAGCAGGGTGGCGAGGGCATGCGCGGCAAGTGCGTGCTGTTGCTCGACCGCCTGCTGGTCGGCGCGGGCGGTGAACAACTCGGCACTGGCCTGGTCGAGGATGAAGCTGGCGACGTCGCCGTCGTCGCGGCGCTGTCGCAGCACGCGCCGGGCTTGCTCGCGCAAGGTTACGGTCTGGGCCAGCAGGCGCCGTTCGCCTTCCAGCTGACGCAGGTTGAAGTAGCTGCGTGCCACATCGGCCTGCACCAACAACAGCATTTCATGCGTCAGGGCCTGCTGCTGCGCGGCGTCGGCCCTGGCTGCCTGCACCGAGGCCGAGACGCGGCCGAACAGGTCGACCTCGTAGGCCAGGGTGGCCTGGGCGCGCCACAGGGTCTGCGAGCGACCCGGAGCGCCGTCACCGTCGCCTTCGGCGGCGCCGGAGGTGCGCTGGCGGGTCGGACCGAAGCCTGCATCCACCGAAGGCACTCGCGCCGACTCGCTGCGCGCGCTGAGCGCCCGAGCCTGCTGCAGGCGGGCCATGGCGATGGTCACGTCCGGGTTGGCGTTCAAGGCCTGTTGTTCCAGGCGCATCAGCACCGGGTCGCCGAAGACCTGCCACCAGGGTGACGCTGGCTGTTGCCCGGCAGGCTCGGCCGGTCGCCACTGCCCCGGTACTTCCGACGGTTTGAGCGGGGTGAACACACCTGGTCCGGCTTCGGCGAACTGTGCCGGCATGTCCAGCGCAGACCGGTGCGCGTCGGGTGTGACCGAGCACGCCGTCAGCAAGGCCAGCGCGAGGGCGAGCGTACAGGGCCGGTGCGCGGCGGTGATGAAAGGGCTCATGCCTGGGTCTCCGGCGAGTGGGCTGCAGGATGTGGGACGATGGCGGGCGCTTGATGTTGCGCCGCCGAATGCAGTGGCCGGCCCTTGCCCAGGGCCCTGGCCAGGACGTAGAACAGCGGGGTCAGGAACAAGCCGAACAGGGTCACGCCGATCATGCCGAAGAACACCGAGATGCCCATCGCCTGGCGCATCTCGGCACCGGCCCCGGTCGACAGCACCAGCGGCACCACGCCCATGATGAAGGCCATGGAGGTCATCAGGATCGGCCGCAGGCGCAGGCGGCAGGCTTCGATCACCGCCTTGAGCGTGGGCACCCCGGCGATCTCCAGTTCACGGGCGAATTCGACGATCAGGATGGCGTTCTTCGTCGCCAGGCCGATCAGCACGATCAGGCCGATCTGGGTGAAGATGTTGTTGTCGCCCCCGGTCAGCCACACGCCCATCAGCGCCGAGAACAGGCTCATCGGCACGATCAGCAGGATGGCCAGCGGCAGGGTCAGGCTCTCGTACTGGGCGGCCAGCACGAAGAACACCAGCAGTACGCACAACGGCAGGATCCACACCGCACTGTTGCCGGCGATGATCTGCTGGTAGGTCAGGTCGGTCCATTCGTAGCTCATGCCGGCCGGCAGGGTTTCCCGGGCGATGCGTTCGATGGCCTGCATTGCCTGGCCCGACGAATAGCCCGGCGCCGGGCTGCCGCTGACATCGGCTGCGGTGAAGCCGTTGTAGCGCACCACCTGGTCGGGGCCGTAGGTCTGGCTGATCCTGGCCACCGAGGCAATCGGCACCATTTGCCCGGACGCACTGCGCACATGCAACTGGCCGATGTCGTCGGCCTTGCTGCGGTACGGCCCATCGGCCTGCATGCGTACCTGGTACACACGGCCGAGGAAGTTGAAGTCGTTGACGTAGTAGGCGCCGAGGAAGGCCTGCAGGGTGTCGAACAGCGTCGAGGTGTCCACGCCCAGTTGCTGGGCCTTGGCCCGATCGATATCGATCTTCAGTTGCGGGACGTTCACCGTGTAGGTGGAAAACAGCGGGCTAAGCTCCGGTGCTTCGCCGGCTTTGCGGATGAACGCCTGGGTGGCGGTATAGAGCGCTTCGTAGCCCAGGTCGGCGCGGTCCTCGATCTGCAGCTTGAAGCCGCCCGTGGTGCCCAGGCCGAACACCGGAGGTGGCGGGAAAATGCCGGTGAAGGCGTTGCCGATGCTGGCGAATTCCTTGCGCAGGTCGGCGGCCACCTGGTCGGCGCTGATGCCCTTGCGTTGGTCGAAGGGCTTGAGCAGCACGAAACTCAGGGCGGTACTGGAGCTCTTGGTCACGGCATTGATCGACAGGCCGCTGTAGCCGGAGGTGCCCATCACCGCCGGGTGCCTGAGCGCCAGCGCGTTCATCTTGTTGATGGTCGCCTCGGTGCGGTCCAGGGTCGAGCCTTCCGGCAACTGGGCGAGCATGACCAGGTATTCCTTGTCCTGGGCCGGCACGAAGCCGCCGGGTACATGGCCGGTGAGCCAGGCGGTCGCACCCAGCAGGGCGGCGTAGATCACCAGCATCGCGCCCTTGCGCCTGACCAGGTGGCTGATGCCCGAACCGTAGTTCTGCGAGGCGCGGTCGAAACTGCGGTTGAAGCGGCTGAAGAAGCCGCCGAACAGCTTCTGTGTCACGCGGGTGAAGGCATCCGGTGTGTGATCGTGCCCTTTGAGCAGCAGGGCGGACAGCGCCGGTGACAGGGTGAGCGAGTTCACCGCCGAGATCAGCGTGGAGATGGCGATGGTCACCGCGAACTGCTGGTAGAACTCGCCGGTCAGCCCGCTCAGGAAGGCCAGCGGCAGGAATACCGCCGACAGCGTCAGGGCGATGGCGATGATCGGCCCGCTGACCTCGCGCATGGCCAGGTAGGTCGCCTCGCGCGGATTCAGGCCACGGGCGATGTTGCGCTCGACGTTCTCGACCACGACGATGGCGTCGTCGACCACGATGCCGATCGCCACCACCAGCCCGAACAGCGATAGGGTATTGATCGAATAGCCGGCCAGCAGCAGGAAGGTGAAAGTGCCGACGATCGAGATCGGCACTGCCAGCAACGGAATGATCGAGGCGCGCCAGGTCTGCAGGAACAGGAACACCACCAGCACCACCAGTGCCACCGATTCGAGCAGGGTCTCGATGACGGCGTCGATCCCCGACTGCACGGCGCGGCTGGGCTCGTAGACGATGCGATAGGTCAGGTCTTCGGGAAAGTCCTTCTCCAGTTCCTGCATCACCCGGTGCACTTCACGGGAGATCGCCAGCGAGTTGGCCCCGGGCGCTTCCTGGGCGGTCACCGCCACGGCCGGTGCGTTGTCGAGGGTCGCGCGGATGCCGTAGTCCTCGGCGCCGAGTTCGACGCGGGCGACGTCGCCCAGGCGGGTGAGCGCGCCCTGGGCGTCGGCCTTGATGACGATGTCGCGGAACTGTTCGGGGGTCTTGAGGCGTCCGTCGGCGTTGACGTTGAGCTGGAAGGCCGTGCCAGCCGGAGCCGGTGCGCTGCCAATGGTGCCGACCGCCGCCTGGAGGTTCTGGCGGCGGATGGCATCGGCCACATCGCCCGGGCTCAGCCCGCGCTCGGCCAGGGCGGCCGGATTCAGCCAGATGCGCATGGCGTAGCCGCCGGGGCCCCAGATCGACACTTCACCCACCCCCGGCACCCGGGCCAGGCGGTCCTTCACATGGCGAATGGCGTAGTTGCTGACGTAGTTGTTGTCGTAGGTGCCGTTGGGCGAAACCATATGCACAGAAATGGTGATCACCGGCGAGCTCTTGACCGCCGTCACCCCCAGGCGCTGCACGTCCTCGGGCAGCCGCGCCTGGGCTTGCGAGACGCGGGTCTGCACCAGTTGCTGGGCCAGGTCCGGGTTGGTGCCGAGCTTGAAGGTCACGGTCAGGTACAGGTGGCCGTCGCCGGCTGCCTTGGAGTCCATGTAGAGCATGTCCTGGACACCGTTGACCGACTGTTCCAGCGGCGCTGCCACGGTTTCGGCGATGGTCCGCGCGTCGGCGCCGGGGTACTGGGCATGCACCACCACCGACGGCGGGATCACCTGCGGGTATTCCGAGACCGGCATGTTGAGCGACGAAACGATCCCCGCCAGGAGGATCAGCGCCGAGATCACGCAGGCGAAGATCGGGCGGTCGATGAAGAACTTCGAGATGTTCACGGGCGACCTCCGTCGGCGGCGCGGCTGGCCGCCTCGGGTGCATCGTCGGCCACGGCGTTCACCGCCGAGCCGGGTGGGGCGCGGAAGGCGCCGTCGCTGATGACCTTGCTGCCTGCCTCGAGGCCGCTGCGCACGACCCGGTCATGGCCCTGCAGCACGCCAAGCTCGACGAAGCGCCGCTCGACCTTGCCCTGGGCATTGACCACCAGCACGAACTTGCGGTCCTGGTCGGTGCCGATTGCGGCATCGTCGACCATGACCGCGTCATAGTGCACGCCGCCTTGCAGGCGCACACGGGCCTGCAGGCCGGGCAGCATTTCCTGGCTCGGAGTATCGATGCGCGCACGCACGCGCACCGTGCCGGAGCGTACGTCCATGCGGTTGTCCAGCGCTTCGAGGGTGGCCGGGTAAGGGAAGCCGTTGCCGTCGGCAAGGCCTACGGACACCGCCGGTTGCCGGCCGGCGCGCTGTGACGGGGCGATCAGGCGCAGGTAGCTCTGTTCGTCGAGGTTGAAGGCGGCGTAGAGCTGGTCGTGCGAGACGATGCGGGTGAGCGTCGCAGCTTCGCCCCCGGCGCTGAGCACGTTGCCGGCGGTGATCTCGGCACGGGAAATACGCCCGCTGATCGGCGCGCGTACCTGGGTGTAGTCCAGTTGCAGTTGCGCGTGGGCCAGCGCCGCCTGTGCGCCCTTGAGGGCTGCAGCGGCTTCGCGCGCGGCGTTGTCCAACGCGTCGAACTCGCGGTGGGCGATGGCGTTCGAGGCCAGCAGCCGCCGCCCGCGGTCCTGATCGGTCTCGGCCAGGCGCTTGCGCGTCTGCGCGGCGGCCAGGTTGGCACGGGCCTGATCGACCTGGGTCGCATAGGGTGCCGGGTCGATGGTGAACAGCAGTTCACCCTGGCGCACGGTCTGGCCGGGTTTGAAATGCACGCTGAGCAAGGTGCCGGGAACCCGGGGTCGGACGTCGACGACTTCCACGGCTTCCAGGCGGCCGGTGTAGTCCTGGGTGTCGGCGACCGGACGTTGTTGGGCTGTGCGGTACTTGACCGTGGGCAGTGCAGCGGCGACCTCGGCGTGGACGTCGGCGCCGGCGCTCCACAGGCCGGCGCCTGTGCCAAGCACTGCGATCGCAGCCGCGAGGGCTGCCAGGCGAGGGGTGTTCAAGGGTTTCATGGGGCACGCTTGATAGGGCTGGGAAAGCATGAGTCTGCGCATGCCGTGTCCCGGCATCCAGACTGAAACCTGGCTAACTTTATTGCCTTATTTGGAATAATTAGACGTTATGATGCGTGGGTGCTCGGGTGCGCTTGCTTGTGGAGCCGAGCCTGCAACGAGCCAACACTGATACTTATTGCCCGATGTGGAATAAATTTCACCGGCAGGAGAGCCCATGGACCGCCTTCAATCGATGCAGATCTTCGCCCGCGTGGTCGAGATGCACAGCTTCGGCCGCGCCGCCGACAGCCTGTCGTTGCCGCCGTCGCGGGTCACCCGGGCGGTCAAGGAACTGGAAGCCTTCCTCGGCGTGTGCCTGCTGCGCCGCACCACACGGCACATCAGCCTGACCCCGGAAGGCACGCTGTACTACGACCATTGCCGGCGCCTGCTTGCAGACATCGAGGCGGTCGAATCGGGCTTTCCCGGCTCGGCAGGCACCCCGCGCGGGCGCCTGCGTGTCGACATGACCCTGTCCCTGGCTCGCCTGGTGGTGTTGCCATGCCTCAAGGATTTCCAGGCACGCTTCCCCGATGTCGAGCTGACCCTGACCATGAACGACCGCACCGTGGAGCTGGTGCAGGAGGGCATCGACTGCGTGATCCGCGCCGGCACCCCAGAGGACTCTCCAACCCTCGTGGCCAAGCGCATCGGCGCGTTCGAATGGGTAACGTGCGCCGCACCAGGCTACCTGGCCGAGCACGGCACCCCGCAGACCCTCGAGGACCTGGCCGGGCATCATGCCGTGGGCTACCTGTCCAGCCGCACGGCTCGCTCGCTGGAGTGGCACTTCGTGATCGATGGCGAGGACCGCTGCGTCCGCATGCGCGAACGGCTGATCGTCAACGACACCGATGCCTACGTGGCCTGCGCGGTCGAGGGGCTGGGCATGATCCGCGCCGGCAGCTACATGGTGCGCGACCAACTGGCCAGCGGGCGGCTGGTTCGCGTGCTGACCGACTATCGTTCGCCTGCCGTGCCGCTGTCGGTGCTGTACCCGAAGAACCGCCACCTGTCGCCGACGGTGCGGGCCTTCGTCGACTGGGTGGCGCAGGTAGTGCAACAGGCTCAGGCCACCTGGCGCTTCGATGGCGCCGGGCGGCTGTAGTCATTGCTTGGGCTGGAATTTTCAATTGCATCGGACAGGGTTGTCGCCGCGGGCGGCAGCCTCAAGTATGCGGGCGATCACGGCGACCCGTTGGGGCGTCTTTCCCCCTGTCCAGGAGTAATCGATGTGAAGAAGGTCCTGATGGTGCTGGCCAACGGTGTTGAGCCTCTGGAGATGGCGGCGTTCACCGATGTGCTCGGTTGGGCCGACCTGCTCGGCGACGTGCGAATCGAACTGGTGATGGCCGGGCTGCGCGAGGAAATCACCTCGACCTTTGGCCTGGTGATACGTCCCGCTCACCAACTGGCCGACCTGACCCTGCATGACTTCGACGCCCTGGCGCTGCCAGGCGGCTTCGAACCCAGCGGGTTCTACGAGGAAGCGCTGAGCGAGCCGTTCCTGGATGTGATCCGGCATTTCGCCCAGGCCGACAAGATCATCGCCAGCGTCTGCGTGGCCTCGTTGTGCCTGGGACATGCCGGTGTGCTGCAGGACCGCCAGGCGACCGTCTACCACCAGCCCAATGGCCGCCGCAAGCAGCAACTGACAGCCACCGGTGCGCGTTTCGTCGACCGTCCGCTGGTGGTCGATGGCAACCTGATCAGTTCCAGCGGGCCGGGAACCGCCACCGAGGTGGCGTTCCAGCTGGTCGAGATGCTCAGCAGCGCTGAAAACGCGGCGAACATCCGGCGGATCATGCGTTTCTCCACGCCGGACCGGCAGTGGTACGAAACGGCGCAAGTGCCAGCCGACCTGTAGGCACGGCCCTGGCGCCAGGCCCGTTGCGATCATTGCCCGTCATCAGCGCGGTCAATGGTGGCAGACGGGGTGGAGATCTCCCTCTAGATTTCGTCGGGCGTGCTGGAAGCCCCGAACAACAACAACGAGGGACTCGTCCATGTCGACTGCCGTGCAAGCGTCCAATGCCTGGCGCATTCTGTTTCTGCTGTTCCTGGCCAACCTGTTCAACTTCTTCGACCGTACCATCCCTGCGATCATCATCGAACCGATTCGCCTGGAGTGGCACCTGAGCGATTTCCAGATCGGCCTGATCGGCACCGCGTTCACCCTGGTCTACGCCATCGCCGGCCTGCCGTTGGCGCGCATGGCCGACACCGGCTCGCGTGCCAGGCTGATGGGCTGGGGGTTGGCGGCCTGGAGCGGCTTGACCGCGGTCAACGGCATGGTCGGCAGCTTCTGGACCTTCCTGCTGGTGCGCATGGGGGTGGGCATCGGTGAAGCCAGCTATGCACCGGCGGCCAATTCCCTGATCGGCGATCTGTTCCCGGCCGCGCGACGAGCGCGGGCCATGGGTATCTTCATGCTCGGCCTGCCGCTGGGGCTGCTGCTGGCGTTCTTCACCATCGGCGCGATGGTCCAGGCCTTCGGCAGCTGGCGTGCGCCTTTCTTCATCGCCGCGGTGCCCGGCCTGTTGCTGGCGCTGTTCGTCTTCATGATCCGCGAGCCGGCGCGTGGCGCAGCGGAAACCGTCGTCATCTCCCAGGCTCCGATCGACCGCCCTTTGCGCCGGGTGCTGAGCGTACCGACCTTCGCCTGGCTGGTGCTGGCCGGCCTGACCTTCAACTTCGCCTCGTACGCCTGCAACTCGTTCATGGTGCCGATGCTGCAGCGCTATTTCGCCTTGCCGTTGCATGATGCAGCCGTGGCCACGGGTGTGATCGTTGGTGTCAGTGGCCTGGTCGGTCTCACGCTCGGTGGCTGGGTGGCCGACAAGGTGCATCAGCGCTTCGCCAACGGGCGGCTGCTGTTCGCGGTGCTGAGCATGCTGGTGTCGACGCTGGCCACTGCCTGGGCGCTGCATGCCGGGCGTATCGAACTGGGTGTGTTCGTGGCGGTGTTCGGGGTGGGCTGGCTGTTCTCGTACAACTTCTACACCTGCGTGTACACCGCGATCCAGGACGTGGTGCAGCCGCGCCTGCGGGCCACGGCCATGGCCCTGTACTTTGCCGGGCTGTACCTGCTCGGCGGTGGCCTTGGCCCGGTGGTGGTCGGCGGGCTGTCGGACCACTTTGCCGTGTCGGCCATGCAGGCGGCGGGCGAGGGGGCGATGAACGAGGCGTTCAAGGCCCAGGGGCTGCATGATGCGATGTACCTGATACCGGTGGCGCTGATGCTGACGCTGGTGTTCCTGTTGGCGGCGTCGCGTTGCTTCGTGCGCGATGCGCAGAAGATGCGCGAGGGGATGGTGATCGACGGCGAAGCCGTGGTTGCCCGCACCGCCGAAGCCTGAAACCGGCCAACAGCAGGCCTGTTCGAACAACCCGCCGCCTCACGACTTGTGGGGCGGATTTGCCTGTGAAAACCGCAGCCTGATCCATCTCCCCCACGCAGGCTGCTGCCCGTCGCATTCTCATCCCCATCGGTGACCTGCAAAATTCAGGGTATTCATTTGACTCTGCCCATAGTTGTACGTACATTTAAGTGGTTGTATGTACAAGTTGGTGTCGTTTCCGTCCAGCCTTGACGAAAACCAGTGGGATCACCAGATGTCTGAAAGCGAGCACACGCGTGCAGTTACAGAGGTTGAACACTGCTGGATCCGTATGGCCGACGGCGTGCGCCTCGCTGCCAGGATCTGGCTGCCTGTCGATGCAGGCGTGAATCCGGTGCCTGCAGTCTTCGAGTACCTGCCTTACCGCAAACGCGACGGCACAGCCTACCGCGACGAGATGTACCATCCCGCTGTCGCCCGGCACGGTTATGCCATGGTTCGGGTCGACATCCGCGGCACCGGTGAATCCGAAGGTATCCTCACCGATGAATACCTGCCGCAGGAGCAGGACGATGCGCTGCAGGTCATCGACTGGCTCGCTTCGCAACCCTGGTGCACGGGTAGCGTCGGCATGATGGGCCTGTCGTGGGGCGGTTTCAGTTGCCTGCAGGTGGCTTCGCGGCGTCCAGCGGCGTTGAAGGCGGTGATTTCGCTCTGCGCCTCGGATGACCGCTTCACCGATGACGTCCACTACAAGGGCGGCAATCTGTTGATGAAGAACGCCGCCTGGGGGGCGTTCATGCAACACAGCCTGGCCTCGGTGCCTGATCCCCAGTTGGTGGGCGAGGGCTGGCTGACCATGTGGAAGGCCAGGCTTGAGCAGGCCCCGCTCTGGTCTGCGCCGTGGTTCAGGCATCAGCTCAAGGACGGCTACTGGAAACACGGTTCGCTGAGTGAGGACTACGCCAGCATCGACGCTGCGGTCTATTGCGTGGGCGGGCTGGCGGATCCCTACCGCAGCAGCACTGCACGGACCTTCCAGAATCTCACCTGTCCCAGGAAACTGCTGATCGGCCCGTGGATTCATGAGTATCCGCATATCGCCAATCCGCAACCCACGGTCGATTTCATTGCGCTGAGCCTGCAATGGTGGGACCACTGGCTCAAGGGCAAGCACAACGGCGTGATGGATGCGCCGCCGGTCACCGTCTTCGTGCAGGACGCCGCGCAGCCTCGACCCTACTACGAAGAGCGTACCGGGTCGTGGCGCGTCTTCGAGCAGTGGCCGATAGCGCAGACGAGGGTCGTGCAATATTCCCTGACCTCCCGGGGAATGGTCATGGGGCAGGATGGGCAGTTGCCTGAAGGAGTCAGGATAGCGTCGCCGCTGACCACCGGTGTCTGTCATGGCGAGTCCTGTGCAGTCTCCGTCGGACCTTATGGGCCTGTCGACCAGCGCCGTGATGACAGCCTGAGCCTGGTGTTCGATTCGGCCCCTTTGCTTGAGCCGATGTGCCTGATCGGCCAGGCCCGGTTCAGTTGCCGGTTGGCCAGCGATGTGGATTGCGGGCAGATAATCGCCAGGTTGAATGCGGTGGCCGAGAACGGTGAATCCACGCAGCTGAGTTGCGCTTCGCTGAATCTCAATCACCGCCAGGGCTTCGACGTTCACTGCCCGCCCGTGCCTGGAGAACCCTTCGAGGTTGTGCTGACCTTCGACCTCGCTTCGGTCAGGCTGCAGCCCGGCAAACGTCTGCGGCTGACCTTGAGCACTGCCTGCTTCCCATTGCTGTGGCCGGCCAGGAAAAACGCCACCCTGACGCTCTGCCCAGGTAACCATGTGCTGAGCCTGCCGACGGTCGCACTGCTCGGGGAGGGTATCGAAATGCCCGGTGGCCAGGGAGCCGAACCTGCGGTCGATGTACTGCGTTGCTGCAAGTGCGAGCGCTACATCCATGAGGACATCGCCACGGGCAGCACCGCAGTCACCATCGAGGAAGATCATGGTTGCCTGCATTTTCCCGGCCATGGCCTGCGCTTCGACCAGCAGGGTATCGAAACCCATCGTGTCGACCCTTCGGACCCGCTGACGGCGCAATCGACAATGCAGTGGCGCTATTCGGTTTGTCGCGGCGAGTGGACTGCCGAAGTCCAGACCCATTTTTCCGTGCGCTGCGATATGGACAACTTCTATCTGGACGCCCGCCAGGTGGTGCATGCCGAGGGCGTATTGATTCATGAAAAAACCTGGCAGGAGGAAGTGCCTCGAGTCTCGGTGTGATCAAGCGTGACTGGGCCGATATCCGGCTTGCCTGGCCGCAGTCACGGTGCAACGTGCTTTGACCTTTCAAGAACAACAATAAAAGAGGTTGGGTGATGCCTGTAAAGTTGAAATGCCTGTACGCACTGCCTTTATGTGCTGCGCTGATACCCTGTGCCTACGCGGTGCAGGTGACGGACAACCTGAATGTGGGCGGCGCTGTTCGTGGGCGGCTGGATTATGATCCGGACGAGAAACTTCGCGAGCTGAGTTTCGATGCAGTCGCGCTGTCGGTCGATTATAAATCCGACACCTGGGTGGGCGCGGCGCGCTATTGGTTTTATGGCGGTGACTATCCCTACGACTATGTCGACAAGGTTGGCGATATCTCATTTCCGGAGTATGCCTGGATCGGATACAACCTGACGCCTGACAGCCAGGTCCAGTTTGGCTTGAACCAAGTACCGTTCGGTATTCTTCCCTATTTCAGCAGTACCTTCACCGAGACGTTGGGCTATGTCGTGGGCCTGGAAGACCTGTACGAGCTGGGTGGCAAGTATCAGAAGAACGTGGGCGACTGGAATTTCCAGGCCGGCTACTATCTACGCCCTGCCTTTCAGGGGAAGGGCACCAGCCATGATGGCAAGACCTACTCGAACGTGATCGCAAGTGCTGACGATGGCATCGACAACGGCTCGCGCAATCGAGAAAGAAACCTCGTGGCTGCGCGCATCTCCAAAAGCTTCAGCTCGGCAGGCAGCGTTCGTGAAGTGGGGTTGTCAGCCCTGTCGTCAACCCTGCAGAACGCCGACACCAGGCGCAACGGCCGACGTGCCGCGCTCGCCCTGCATTACACGCAGACCACCGGCCCCTGGTTCGTCCAGTTGCTGGCGGCAAGGCAGCTTATGTCGCCGCGCAACCGTGACAGCGACGAAGTAGTGACCCTGGGTGGGCTGGACGCCAGCTACAACGTGGCCAGCCGTGGCAGCCTGTACGTGGCGGGCCTGGACTACAACCTGTCCAGCACCTTCATCGACGGTTGGATCAACAGTATAAAGCTCTATGCAAACTATAGCGCATTCACCAAGTCGGGCAGGGACTTCTCCGATACGCAGCGTTATATCACCGGGGTGTCGTTCTATATGGGCGCACATGTATTCGTGGCAGCGGAATGGTTGTTCGGGAAGAACGACCCTTACGTGGGCGCGAGTGATTATGCCCAGAGCCTGGCTGCGGGGGGCTCGAATCGCTGGGAGAACCAGGGTTATATGAATATAGGTTTCTACTTCTAACCGGGTGTGTGCAGCGCACTGCGCATGATATTGACCGTTCCCTTACACCGCCGATGTTTCGGACCTCTGCTTGGCAGGATAAAAATGATAAAATCGAAAAGCACGACTGAAAGCCATTGCGAAGTCGACCGTCAGACTGAACTTAAAGCAGGACGCTTGGGTGTTGGCGCTTTGGTATTCTCCGTCATCTCCGCGATGGCGCCCCTGACCACGATCACCGGCATGTTTCCGTTCGGTTTCATCTATGGCAACGGCACGGGCTTTCCGGTTGCTTATCTGCTGGCGATGATTGTCCTTCTGGTGTTCAGCGTCGGCTACCTGACGATGATGCGTCATGTGAAGTCCGCCGGTGCGTTCTATGCGCTGGTGAGCCGGGGGATCAGCGGCAGGGCCGGAGGGTGTTCGGCGCTGGTCATGCTGCTTGGCTACAACGCCAGCCAGGTTGCCATGCAAGGGATGTTCGGGGCGGTCACCCAGGACTTCATGCACACTTACTTTGCCGTCGACTTGCCGTGGTGGGTGTACTGTTTCGCCTCGATCTCGGCCATCGGCATGCTGGGCTACAGGAAGGTCGACTTCTCCCTGGCGATCCTGGCGTTCCTGGTGGTCGGTGAGTTCCTGATCGTTGCGACCGTCGACTTGAGTGTGATTGCCAAGACCGCCGATACCTTCAGCATGGCCTCGTTCGGCTTCGAGAACATCGTCTCCGGTTCGCTGCCGCTGGCGCTGTTGATGGCGATCGGTTCATTTCTCGGCTTCGAGACCACTGCGCTGTACAGTGAAGAAGCGAAGAATCCGGAAAAGACCATTCCGCGTGCCACCTACCTGTCGATCTTCGTCATCGGGATGTTCTACTGCTTCTCGGGCATCTGTGTGCTGAACGGGCTTGGCTTCGACCAGGCGATCGAAGGCTTCAAGGGCATGAGCGACACCACGCAGTTCATCTACACCCTGGCGAACAACTTCATCAGTCCATCGACCACCATCTATGTTCACTTCCTGTTGATCACCAGTACCTTTGCCTCGATGCTGGCATTCCACAACGCGGCAGCGCGGTATTTCTACGTGCTGGGCCGTGAAGGGGTGCTGCCGTCTGCACTGGGTATCACCCACCACAAGCATGCGAGCCCGTATCGTGGTTCGATGCTGCAAACCTTTATCGCTGTCTCGGTGATTGCCTTCTTCGCAGTGCTGAAGCTCGATCCGATGTCGACACTGTTCGCCTGGCTGGGCAGCGTGAGCATCCTGGGCATCATCAGTGTCACCGCACTGGTGTCCTATGCCGTCATGCTGTTCTTCTTCAAGCATCGCGGGCTGGAAGCAGGAATCGTACGCACCGGCATCGCTCCGGCGATCGCTGCCGTGCTGCTGACTGGCATCAGTCTCAGCATCGTGAGGAACTTCGGCCTGTTCTCCGGAGCCTCGGGGTGGATAGGGGTGTTCCTGCCGATGCTCATTCCGCTGTTCGGCCTCATCGGATGGCTGGCGGCGGGGCGGCTCAGGAGCAAAGACCTTTCGTTGTACCAGTCACTTGGGCAGAACAGGTACTGACGATCCATGCCGGCCCTTGGCCGGCATGTTCGTTTCAGGCGAGTCGTGAATCCGAAGCTCGCTCGGTGCTTGCTGGATCAGTTCTGCGCCGTCTCCAGAAATGCCGCCTCCAGCAACTGCCGGGTATACGGGTGCTGCGGCGCATGGAAGATCCCCTGGGCATCGCCTTGCTCCACCACATGCCCGTGCTTGATCACCATCAACTGGTGACTCAGCGCCTTGACCACCGCCAGGTCATGGCTGATGAACAGGTACGTCAGGTTGTACTTCAACTGCAGATTGCGCAGCAGCTCCACGACCTGACGCTGCACGGTGCGGTCCAGCGCCGAGGTGGGTTCATCGAGCAGGATCAGCGCAGGCTTCAATACCAGCGCCCGGGCGATTGCGATCCGCTGGCGCTGTCCGCCAGAGAACTCGTGTGGATACCGATGCCGCGTACGCGGATCCAGCCCCACTTCCTCCAGCGCTGCAATGATCGCGGCTTCCTGCTCGGCAGGCGTACCGATCTTGTGAATCCGCAACCCCTCGCCAACGATGTCGGCCACGCACATGCGCGGGCTCAGGCTGCCGAACGGGTCCTGGAACACCACCTGCATCTCGCGCCGCAGCGGCCGCACTTCCTGCTGGTTCAGCCCTTCCAGCGACTGCCCGTGGAAGCGAATCCCACCCTGGCTTGCGATCAGGCGCAAGATCGCCAGGCCCAGCGTTGACTTGCCAGATCCGCTCTCGCCGACGATCCCCAGGGTTTGCCCCTGCGGGAGGCTGAAATTGATCCCGTCGACGGCTTTCACATGATCGACAGTACGGCGCAGCAGGCCCTTCCTGATCGGGAACCACACTTTCAGGTCGTTGACTTCCAGCAGCGGTTTGCCAACCGTGTTCGCCACCGGGCCGCCACTGGGCTCGGCATTGATCAGCATCTGCGTATAGGGGTGCTGCGGGGTTTTGAACAGGGTCTCGCAGTCGGCCTGCTCGACGATCTTGCCACACTGCATCACGCACACGCGGTGGGCGATGCGCCGCACCAGGTTGAGGTCGTGGCTGATCAGCAGCAGCGCCATGCCCAGGCGCGCCTGCAGGGACTTGAGCAGGTCGAGGATCTTCAACTGCACGGTGACGTCGAGCGCGGTGGTGGGCTCGTCGGCGATCAGCAGTTCCGGCTCGTTGGCCAGGGCCATGGCGATCATCACGCGCTGGCGCTGGCCACCGGAGAGCTCGTGGGGCAGGGCCTTGAGGCGCTTCTTCGGGTCGGGGATGCCGACCAGTTCGAGCAACTCCAGGGTGCGGGCGGTGGCCTGCTTGCCGGTCAGGCCCTTGTGCAGCAGGAGTATCTCGTTGATCTGCTTCTCGATGCAGTGCAGCGGGTTCAGCGAGGTCATCGGCTCCTGGAAGATCATCGCGATGCGGTTGCCGCGGATGCGCTGCATGGGCTTCTCGCCCAGGTGCAGCAGGTCCTTGCCCTCGTAGTGGATGGTGCCGCTGGGGTGGCGCGCGAGCGGGTAGGGCAGCAGGCGCAGGATCGAGTGGGCGGTCACAGACTTGCCCGAGCCGCTTTCGCCGACCAGGGCCAGGGTCTCGCCCTTGCGGATGTCGAAGCTGATGCCGTCGACCACGCGGTTGACCTGCTCGCCAGTGACGAACTCCACCGCCAAGTCGCGGACTTCGATCAGGGTGTCTTGGCTCATGTCATTTCCTCGGGTCGAAGGCATCGCGGGCGGATTCGCCGATGAACACCAGCAGGCTCAGCATCACCGCCAGTACGGCGAAGGCACTGATGCCCAGCCACGGCGCCTGCAGGTTGGACTTGCCCTGGGCGACCAGCTCGCCCAGCGACGGTGAGCCGGCCGGCAGGCCGAAGCCCAGGAAGTCGAGGGCGGTGAGGGTGCCGATGGCGCCGGTGAGGATGAACGGCATGAAGGTCATGGTCGAGATCATGGCATTGGGCAGGATGTGGCGGAACATGATCGGACCGTTGCGCATCCCCAGGGCACGGGCGGCGCGCACGTACTCCAGGTTGCGCCCGCGCAGGAACTCGGCGCGCACCACGTCCACCAGGCTCATCCACGAGAACAGCAGCATGATGCCGAGCAACCACCAGAAGTTCGGCTGCACGAAGCTGGCGAGGATGATCAGCAGGTACAGCACCGGCAGGCCCGACCAGATTTCCAGGAAACGCTGGCCGGCCAGGTCGACCCAGCCACCATAGAAGCCCTGCAGGGCGCCGGCGATGACGCCGACGATGGAGCTGGCGATGGTCAGCGTCAGGGCGAACAGCACCGACACGCGGAAGCCGTAGATCACCCGGGCGAGCACGTCGCGGCCCTGGTCGTCGGTGCCGAGCAGGTTGTCGGCCGAGGGCGGTGCCGGCGCGGGCACTTTCAGGTCGTAGTTGATGCTCTGGTAGCTGAACGGAATCGGCGCCCAGAGCACCAAGCTGTCTT
Organism: Pseudomonas sp. FA117; assembly: GCF_057370475.1. Classification (NCBI taxonomy): domain Bacteria; kingdom Pseudomonadati; phylum Pseudomonadota; class Gammaproteobacteria; order Pseudomonadales; family Pseudomonadaceae; genus Pseudomonas; species Pseudomonas sp. FA117. Next base: position 3,830,331 of record NZ_CM170675.1, on the reverse strand, counting down.
TTTTCTCCAGCAGTTCGCGGATGTAGGGGCTCTTGTAGTTGGCCTCGAGCGGGAACTCGCCGCCAAAGGTGGTTTCCGGGTAGCGCTTGAACGCCGGGAAGTACCACTCGTCGTCATAGCGCACGGCGATGGGCTTGTCGTTGGCGATCAGCTCGGCGCCCAGGCTCAGGCCGAACAGGATGAGGAACAGCCACAGCGACCACCAGCCACGACGGTTGGCCTTGAAGCGCTCGAAGCGCCGGCGGTTGAGGGGAGAGAGGGCCATGTCAGTGCTCCCGGCTGGCGAAGTCGATGCGTGGATCGACCAGGGTGTAGGTGAGGTCGCCGATCAGTTTCACCACCAGCCCCAGCAGGGTGAAGATGAACAGGGTGCCGAACACCACCGGGTAGTCGCGGTTGATCGCCGCTTCGAAGCTCATCAGGCCCAGGCCGTCGAGGGAGAAGATCACCTCGATCAGCAGCGAGCCGGTGAAGAAGATGCCGATGAACGCCGAGGGGAAGCCGGCGATCACCAGCAGCATGGCGTTGCGGAACACATGGCCGTAGAGCACGCGGTTGCGGCTCAGGCCCTTGGCCTTGGCGGTGACCACGTACTGCTTGTTGATCTCGTCGAGGAAGCTGTTCTTGGTCAGCAGGGTCATGGTGGCGAAGTTGCCGATCACCAGCGCCGTGATCGGCAGCACCAGGTGCCAGAAGTAGTCCATCACCTTGCCGGTCGTGGACAGCTCGTCGAAGTTGTTCGAGGTCAGGCCCCTGAGCGGGAACCAGTCGAAATAGCTGCCGCCGGCGAACAGCACGATCAGCAGGATGGCGAAGAGGAAGGCGGGGATGGCGTAGCCGACGATGATCGCCGAGCTGGTCCAGACGTCGAAATGGCTGCCGTGGCGCACCGCCTTGGCGATGCCCAGCGGGATCGATACCAGGTACATGATCAGCGTGCTCCACAACCCCAGCGAGATCGACACGGGCATCTTCTCGATGATCAGGTCGATCACCTTGGCGTCGCGGAAGAAACTGTCGCCGAAGTCGAGCTGGGCGTAGTTCTTGACCATGATCCACAGGCGCTCGGGGGCCGACTTGTCGAAGCCGTACATGCGCTCGATCTCGGCGATCAGTGCCGGATCCAGGCCCTGGGCGCCGCGGTAGTTGGAGCCGGCCACCGACACTTCGGCGCCGCCACCGGCAATGCGGCTGGTGGCGCCGTCGAAGCCTTCGAGCTTGGCGATCATCTGTTCGACCGGGCCACCGGGGGCGGCCTGGACGATGATGAAGTTGATGATGAGGATGCCGAACAGGGTCGGGATGATCAGCAGCAGGCGACGCAGGATATAGGCGAGCATGTCAGTTCGCCTCGTCGACGAGGGGCACGCGCGCTTCGCTGACCGCCGGGGTCACGTCGGGCTTGATCCACCAGGTGTCGATGCCGATGTCGTACTTGGGCGACACCTTCGGATGACCAAGGTGGTTCCAGTAGGCCACGCGCCAGGTCTTGATGTGCCAGTTGGGGATCACGTAGTAGCCCCACAGCAGCACGCGGTCCAGCGCTCGGGTATGGGCGATCAGGCTCTGGCGCGAGTCGGCATTGATCAGGCCTTCGACCAGCTCGTCGATGGCCGGGTCGCGCAGGCCGATGGTGTTGCGGCTGCCGGTGCGGTCGGCGGCGGCGCTGCTCCAGTATTCGCGCTGCTCGTTGCCTGGCGAGTTGGATTGCGAGAAACCGCCGACGATCATGTCGAAGTCGCGCGAGCGCAGGCGGGTGATGTATTGCGAGACGTCGACGCGGCGAATGCTCAGGTCGATGCCGAGGTCGGCGAGGTTGCGCTTGAACGGCAGCAGGATGCGCTCGAACTCGGTCTGTGCCAGCAGGAACTCGATCGACACCGGCTTGCCCTGGGCATCGACCATCTTGTCGTTCTCGATCTTCCAGCCGGCCTCGGTCAGCAACTGGTAGGCCTTGCGCTGTTGCTCGCGGATCATGCCGCTGCCGTCGGTGACCGGATTGTGGAATGCCTCGGTGAAGACCTGGTCGGGGATCTTCCCGCGCAGCGGTTCGAGGATCTTCAGCTCGTCGTCCGAAGGCAGGCCTTTGGCGGCCATCTCGGAGTTCTCGAAGTAGCTGCCTGTGCGGGTATAGGCGCCGTTGAACAGCTGCTTGTTGGTCCACTCGTAGTCGAGCAGCAGGCTCAGGGCCTGGCGCACGCGGATGTCCTGGAACACCGGCTTGCGCAGGTTGAAGATGAAGCCCTGCATGCCCACTGGGTTGCCGTTGGGCAGTTCTTCCTTGATCAGCCGCCCTTCACGCACCGCCGGTACGTTGTAGGCGGTGGCCCAGTTCTTCGCGCTGACTTCCAGGGCATAGTCGAACTGCCCGGCCTTGAGCGCTTCCATCGCGACGGCAGTGTCGCGGTAGGCGTCGAAGGTCATGACATCGAAGTTGTACATGCCGCGGTTGATCGGCAGGTCCTTGGCCCAGTAGTCCTTGACCCGCTCGTAGCGGATCGAGCGACCGGCCTTGACCTCGGCGACCTTGTACGGGCCGCTGCCCAGCGGAATCTCCAGGTTGCCGCGCTCGAAGTCGCGGTTCTGGTACCAGTGCTTGGGCAGCACCGGCAGCTGGCCGAGGATCAGCGGCAGCTCACGGTTGTTGCTGTGCTTGAACTTGAACAGCACGCGCAGCGGATCTTCGACGACCACCTGCGCGACATCGCCGTAGTACTGCCGGTACAGCGGCGCGCCCTGCTTGGTGAGCGCGTCGAAGCTGAACGCGACGTCTTCGGCGCGCATCGGCTGGCCGTCGTGGAAGCGTGCCTCGGGACGCAGGTAGAAACGCACCCAGCTGTTGTCCGGGGCCTTCTCGATCTTGCCGGCGACCAGCCCGTATTCGGTGAAGGGCTCGTCCTGGCTCTGGCGCATCAGGGTGTCGTAGATGATGCCGATGTTCTCGGCCGGCACACCCTTGTTGATGAACGGGTTGAGGCTGTCGAAGCCGCCGAAGCTCGACTGGCGGAAGGTGCCGCCCTTGGGCGCGTCGGGGTTGACGTAGTCGAAATGGGTGAAGTTGGCGGGGTACTTGGGGGGCTCGTCATAGAGCGTCAGGGCGTGTTGCGGCGCGGCCAGTGCAGGCAGGCTCAGACAGGCGAGCAACAGGCTGCAGGCCAGGCGCAGGCGAGGCGTCGGCATCATTTGGCTTTCTCCGAAGTCTTGAGCCACCAGCTGTTCAGGCCCAGGGTGTAGGGCGGCGTGGTGACGAAGGCGAACCGGTTGCGGTAGGCCAGGCGATGGTTGTCCAGGTACCAGTTGGGAATCATGTAGTAGTGCCACGACAGCACCCGGTCCAGCGCGCGGGCAGCGGCGACCTGGTCATCGCGGGTGCGGGCGGCCATCAGTGTGTCGAGCAGGTGGTCGACCACAGGGTCCTTGATGCCCGCGTAGTTCTTGCTGCCCTTGACCGCGGCCTGGCTTGAGTGGAAGTACTGCCACTGCTCGAGGCCAGGGCTGAGGGTCTGGTTCAGGGTCATCAGGATCATGTCGAAGTCGAATTGGTCCAGCCGTTGTTTGTACTGGGCTCGGTCCACGGTGCGCAAGCGCGCGTCGATGCCGATGCTGGACAGATTTTCGACATAAGGTTGCAGGATGCGTTCCAGGTTGGGATTGACCAGCAACAGTTCCAGGCGCAGCTGGCGGCCCTTGGCATCGACCAGGCGCTGGCCGTCGAGTTTCCAGCCGGCCTCGCCGAGCAGGCCCAGGGCCTGGCGCAGGGTCTGGCGGTCGATGCCGCGTCCGTCGGTCTGGCTGACCTGGTAAGGCTCGGTGAACAGCCTGGCGGGCAACTGGTCGCGCAGCGGCGACAGCAGCAGCCACTCCTTGCCGGTGGGCAGCCCGGCGGCGGTAAATTCGCTGTTGGGGTAGTAGCTGGTCGAGCGGCGGTATGCGCTGGAGAACAGCGCGCGGTTGGTCCACTCGAAATCGAGCATCAGCCCCAGCGCCTGGCGCACCTTCGGATCGGCGAAGGCGTCGCGCCGGGTGTTCATGAAGAGGCCCTGGGTCTGGGTCGGGATGCGGTGCGGAATCTGCGCCTTGATCACCTCGCCGCGGCGGATTGCCGGGAAGTTGTAGGCGTTGGCCCAGTTCTTGGCCTGGTGCTCGATGTAGATGTCGAATTCGCCGGCCTTGAACGCTTCGAAGGCGACGGTGGCGTCGCGGTAGAACTCGTACTCGACCCGGTTGAAGTTGTACTTGCCACGGTTGACCGGCAGGTCCTTGCCCCAGTAGTTCTTCACCCGGCTGAACACCAGGCGCCGACCCGGCTGCACCTCGGTGATTCGGTACGGGCCGCTGCCCAGCGGTGGCTCGAAGGTGGTGGCCTTGAAGTCGCGATCTTGCCAGTAGTGCTTGGGCAGTACCGGCATCTCGCCCAGGCGCAGGATCAGCAGCGGATTGCCGGCGCGCTTGAAGACGAAGCGGATGCGCAGCGGGCCGAGGATGTCGACGCGCTGCACTTCCTGCAGGTTGGTGCGGTACAGCGGGTGGCCTTCCTTGAGCAGGGTTCGGTAGGAGAAGGCCACATCCGCCGAGGTGATCGGCTTGCCATCGTGGAAGCGCGCCTCGGGGCGCAGGTTGAACACCACCCAGCTGCGGTCTTCGCTGTACTCCACCGAACGGGCGATCAGGCCATAGCTGGAGGTGGGTTCGTCGCCGGACGGGTCGTACTGGCCGGTGCCGACCATCAGGGTCTCGTTCAGCTCGCTGACGCCATACTGCTGGAAGTTCGGCGTCGAGACCGGGCTGGTGCCCTTGAAGGTGTAGGGGTTGAGCGTGTCGAAGGTGCCGAATGCCATGGCCCGCAAGGTTCCACGCTTGGGCGCCTGCGGATTGACCCAGTCGAAATGGGTGAAGGTGGCCGGGTACTTGAGCGTGCCGAACTGCGCATAGCCGTGGCTTTCGGTCACGGTGGCGACTGCGGGGAAGCTCAAGGCCAGGCTCAGTGACAGGAGAAAGGTTCTTATCAAGTCTGGGATCCGGTCAAGGCGGCGTTGGGCTTGGTCCGGCGTACAGTAACAGCTTGTCTGGAATGGAAAAAGGGTGGGGCGTCGGTGAAAAACCGAACCTCGGCGCGACCGTTGCAGGAGCGACCTCGTATGGCGAAAAGGTTGCTGCGCAGCCCTTTCGCCATACGAGGTCGCTACCAGGTCAGCGTGCCAGGTAGACGGTGAGCGTCTGCCCCGGCTTGAGCGCCTGGCCGCTGCGTGGGTTCCAGCGCTTGAGGTGCTTCATCTCGACGTTGAAGCGTTTGGCGACCAGGTAGTAGGAGTCGCCCTTGCGGACCTTGTACTGGGTGGAGCGCTGCTTGGCCGCCGCGACGCGGTTGGCGGCAGCGCTGGGTGCGCTACCGCCGCGCAACGCCAGGACCTGGCCGACCTTCAGGCTGCTGCCCGACAGGCGGTTCCAGCGCTGGATATCCTTGATCGACACGCGATTGGCCCTGGCAATGGCTCCCAGGTTGTCGCCACGCTTGACCCGGTAGCTGCTGGTCGCAGCCGGCGCCTTGGCTTCGGCCAGGGCCGCCTGGAACACCGCCTTGTTCGGTTGCAGGCTGACCAGTTGCTCTGGCTTGAGATTGGACAGGCTGCTGGTCAGCAGTTGCGCCTTGGCGGTGGGGACCAGCAGTTGCTGCGGGCCGTCGACGGTCATGCGCTTCTTGAACGCCGGGTTGAGCTGGATCAGTTCGTCTTCGTCGATGTTGGCGAAGGCGGCGACGCGGGTCAGGTCGAGGCGGTCGGTGATGGCGACGGCTTCGAAGTAGGGCTCGTTGGCGATCGGGCTGAGGTTCACGCCATAGGCCTGCGGCGTCATTACCACCTGCGACAGTGCCAGCAGCTTGGGCACGTAGTCGCGGGTTTCCTGAGGCAGCGGCAGGTTCCAGTAGTCGGTGGGCAGGCCGAGGCGTTCGTTGCGCTCGATCGCCCGGCTGACCGTGCCTTCGCCGGCGTTGTAGGCAGCCAGGGCCAGCAGCCAGTCGCCGTTGAACATGTCGTGCAGGCGGGTCAGGTAGTCCAGCGCGGCGTTGGTCGAGGCGGTGATGTCGCGACGGCCATCGTAGAAGTTGGTCTGGCGCAGGTTGAAGTGGCGCCCGGTGGAAGGGATGAACTGCCACAGCCCCACGGCATGGGCGCGGGAGTAGGCCATCGGGTTGTAGGCACTTTCGATGGCAGGCAGCAGCGCCAGCTCCAGCGGCATGTCGCGTTCTTCAAGGCGCTCGACGATGTAATGCAGGTAGAGGCTGCCGCGCTCGCCGGCGTTCTCGAGGAAGCTCGGGTTGCTGGCGAACCACAGGCGCTGCTGCTCGATGCGTGGATTGACGTCGATGCTGTCCTGCAGGGCGAAGCCCTGGCGCATGCGCTCCCAGACATCCTCCGGGGCCTTCTGCTCGGCCGGCTTGATCAGCAGCGGTGCCGGCTTGTGCTTGATTCGCGCCTGGTAGTTGTGCGCGCGAACGCTGTCGGATTCGTCGACCTGACGGGTGCTCTGGCAGCCCACGAGCGTGGCGGCCAGGGCCAGTGCGCTGACCTGGGCCAGACGCGTCAGGGCGGCGGAATGAGCGGTGCGGCGGCTACGGGAAGACATCGGCGGACACGGTTTTCCGGGCAAAAAATTTCGGCGATTCTAGAAACCGTGTCCGGTCGGGTCAACCTTGGATGTCATCCTGCGATATATCTTGAGGTTATCAGAAGCCGTCCTTCCAAGACCTCAAGGCAGCAAAAACAGCGGGTTGGGATTCGTTTGGATGGCCCTTCCACTCGTCTGCTTTTTGTTTAACGGATGTTTCAGTTGTGCGAAGAAACGGGTTGGTTCGCCGCTCGAGCCCGATGGTGGAAGGCAGGGTGATGCGATTGTCGGCGCGCAGGCGGGTAACTTCCTCGAAACGCCGGGCAATGTCCGGGTTCTGCGGCTCCACGGCCCTGGCGAAGCGCAGGTTGCTGAGCGTGTACTCGTGAGCGCAGTACACCTCGGTTGCCTCCGGCAGCGCGGCGAGGCGCTGAAGCGCTGGTTGCATCTGCTCGGGCGTGCCTTCGAACATGCGCCCGCAGCCGGCGGCGAACAGGGTGTCGCCGCTGAACAGCAGCGGGGTCGGTGTTTGTGCGCTGTAATAGGCGATGTGGCCGAGGGTATGACCGGGCACGGCGAGCACGTCGAAGGTCACGCCCAGCGCCGTCAGCGTGGCGCCGTCCTCCAGCGCCACGTCGCGGCCTGGAATGCGTTCGCTGCCGGGGCCGTACACCTTGGCACCGGTGGCCTGCTTCAGTTGCTCCACACCGCCGACATGGTCGGCGTGGTGATGGGTGATGAGGATGTCGCTGAGCGTCCAGCCGGCGTTCGCCTGCAACCATTGCAGCACCGGGCCGGCGTCACCGGGATCGACCACCGCGCACTGGCGTTTGGCAGTATCCTGTAACAACCAGATGTAGTTGTCGGAGAAAGCGGGGAGGGCATCGATCTGTATCATGGTGCGGATCCGAATCATCTGGCGTGGGACATGAAGGCATCTTAGCCGCGATGGCGCGGCTGACGAAACCTTCGAGGGAGAATGCAATGACCGATCAAGCCTTTGCCCAGGCCGATCCGCAGTGGGTGGAACTGATCAGCCTGGCCCGCGACTGGTTCGCCGGGCCTTTGGGCCAGTTGATGCTCAAGGAGGAGGAGAAACTGCTCGAGGAAGAGCTTGGCCGCTTCTTCGGCGGCTTCCTGGTGCACTACGGCCCCGGCGCCGAGGCGCCGCCCAGTGCCCCGCAGGTGCAGCGCAACGTGCGCCTGGGGGCACCGCTGCCGGGTGTCGAGATCGTCTGCGAGGAGCAGGCCTGGCCGTTGTCCGAGCACGCCGCCGACGTGGTAGTGCTGCAGCACGGCCTGGATTTCAGCCTGTCACCGCACGGGCTGCTGCGTCAGGCCGCCAGTGCGGTGCGCCCGGGCGGGCACTTGCTGATCGTCGGTATCAACCCCTGGAGCGCCTGGGGCGCGCGGCATTTCTTCGGCCGCGGAACGCTGCGCAAGGCGCGCTGCATATCGCCGTCGCGGGTCGGCGACTGGCTCAACCTGCTGGGCTTCGCGCTGGAGAAACGCCGCTTCGGGTGCTATCGTCCGCCGCTTTCCTCCCCGGTCTGGCAGCAGCGTCTGGCGGGCTGGGAGCGGATGGCCGGAGGGTGGCAATTGTCCGGCGGTGGGGTGTACCTGCTGGTGGCCCGCAAGATGGTGGTCGGCCTGCGGCCGCTGCCTCTGGAGCGTCGCGAGCCCATGGGCAAGCTGCTGCCCCTGCCGCTGGCCAAGGTCAATCGCCGTCACAGCGAACCCTGACAACGCCGTCCGCGATCGATAACCTGCAAGCGAACGAAGGCGGTACATGAGCGATAGCGTCGAGATCTACACCGATGGTGCCTGCAAGGGCAATCCTGGCCTGGGCGGCTGGGGCGCCCTGATCGTCTACAAGGGCGTCGAGAAGGAGCTGTGGGGCGGCGAGCGCGAAACCACCAACAACCGCATGGAACTGATGGCGGCGATCTGCGCGCTGATGGCGCTCAAGCGCGAGTGCGAAGTGGTGCTGACCACCGATTCGCAGTACGTGATGAAAGGCATCACCGAATGGATGGCCAACTGGAAGAAGCGCGGCTGGAAAACCGCCTCCAAGGAACCGGTGAAGAATGCCGACCTGTGGAAGCTGCTCGATGAGCAGGTCAACCGGCACAAGGTCACCTGGAAGTGGGTGCGTGGGCATATCGGCCATCCGGGCAACGAGCGCGCCGACCAGTTGGCCAACCGCGGTGTCGACGAGCTGCGCGCCCAGCGTTGAGGCGGCGGCAGAGCCGGCAAGCGCTTTGATGTATACTCGCCCCTTTCCCTGATGTCGCTTGGAGCCCCCGCGTGGAGCAGCAGAACACCCGACTGATCGTCCTCGATACCGAAACCACCGGTATGCCGGTCAGCGAAGGCCACCGGATCATCGAGATCGGTTGCGTCGAGGTCATCGGCCGGCGCCTGACCGGCCGCAACTTCCACGTCTACCTGCAGCCGGACCGCGAGAGCGACGAGGGCGCCATCGGCGTTCACGGCATCACCGATGCCTTCCTGATCGGCAAGCCACGTTTTGCCGACGTCGCCGAGGAATTCTTCGAGTACATCCAGGGCGCGCAACTGGTCATCCACAACGCGGCGTTCGACGTTGGCTTCATCAATAACGAATTCGCCCTGATGGGTCGGCAGGACCGCGCCGACATCTCCCAGCATTGCACCATTCTCGACACCTTGATGATGGCGCGGTCGCGCCATCCCGGCCAGCGCAACAGCCTCGATGCGCTGTGCAAGCGCTACGGCATCGACAACTCCGGCCGCGACCTGCACGGCGCCTTGCTCGACTCGGAGTTGCTGGCCGACGTCTACCTGGCGATGACCGGCGGCCAGACCAGCCTGTCGCTGGCTGGCCAGGGCGCTGAAGACGATGAAGGGCAGGGCGGCAATGGCAGCGAAATCCGCCGGATCGTCGGTCGTCAGCCGGGACCGGTGATCATCGCCAGTGAGCAGGAGCTCGAAGCCCACGCCGAGCGTCTGGCAGCCATCGCGAAATCGGCCGGTGCTCCGGCGATGTGGCAGACGCTGACGCAGCCGCCTGCAGACTGACGGGCCCGCGTAGCGAGCCCTCCGTGCTGGTCGGGATCAGGGAATGCGGATGATCTCGACGCCGCTCTGGGCCAGTTCGAAGCGGTCTTCGCCCAGGTGCGTGACCCGGTCGCCAATGGCCAGGCGATAGGTGGTGATCGGCGCGCCCAGGGTGCTGCCGTCGGCCTGCAGGGTCGACTCCTGGAACTCGTGCACCGGATAGATGCGGCCTTCGGCGTCGCGGGCGTGGAATTGGCCGACCAGTACTGCTGCCATGTAGGTTGAAACCTCTGAAATATGGAGAAATATCTGCAGTCATAGACCAGCGAAGGGCGGGGGAAGTTTTCTTGTTACGGAAAAAAACCTCGGTGGCGATGAAGGGTCATCTATAACTACACAGTTTCCCTTCCCCTGTAGAGGATGCAAATCGCCATGAGCCAGGTCTATTCGGTAGCGGTCGTTGTCGGCAGCTTGCGCAAGGACTCCTACAACCGCAAGGTCGCGCGTGCCCTTGCAGAGCTGGCACCGTCCAGCCTCGCCCTGAAGATCGTCGAGATCGGCGACCTGCCCCTGTACAACGAGGATGTCGAGGCCGCTGGTGTGCCGGCGCCATGGCAGCGTTTTCGTGACGAGATCCGGCGCAGCGACGCGGTGCTGTTCGTTACCCCGGAATACAACCGCTCGGTACCCGGCGCGCTGAAGAACGCTATCGACGTGGGTTCGCGGCCCTATGGGCAGAGTGCCTGGAGCGGCAAGCCAACCGCGGTGGCCAGTGTGTCGCCGGGTGCGATCGGTGGCTTTGGTGCCAACCATGCGGTGCGCCAGTCGCTGGTGTTCCTCGACATGCCTTGCATGCAGATGCCCGAGGCCTACATCGGCGGCGCGGCGACGCTGTTCGACGAGGCGGGCAAGCTCAGCGACAAGACCCGGCCGTTCCTGCAGACCTTCATTGACCGCTTCGCGGGCTGGGTGAAGTTGAACCGGGCAGTCTGACAGGCCGGACTACCGTTTTCGCAGGCAAGTCGGGGTACGCTTCGCCGCCCCGGCTTGCCCGCGAATGATTCATCGCCTGGCCATCAGAAACCCTGCGGCATCTCGCCCTTGGCCAGCCGCCGGTTGATGTCGGCCACCACCTGCGGCAGTTCGTTGATGGTGTCGATCAGGTAGTGCGGTCGCGAGCCTTCGAACAGCGCATGAATACGCTGGCGCTCCTGCTCCAGCTTGTCGGCATCCAGCGCCTGGTACTGCTCCCAGGTCAGCCCCAGGGCATTGCCCGAGCACACCAGGGCCACTGTCCACATCCCCGCTCGACGCCCTTCCAGGATGCCCGGCACGGTGTCGTCGACCTTCACGCAGGCCGCGACATCGTCGATCCCCAGGGCGATGACGTTGGCCAGTGCCTGGGCTGGCCACGGACGGCCGTTGGGCGTTTCGTCGGTGGCCACCACATGGTCGGCGACATAGCCGTTGCGCGCGGCCAGCTCGACCACCTTGTCCATCACCACTTTCGGATAGCCCGAGCACGAGCCGATCTTCAGGCCATCCTTGCGCAGCCCGGTGAGGGTGTCCAGGGCGCCGGGAATCAGCGCCGAATGCACGGCGATCTTTTCGATCTGCAGGGGCATGAAGCGTTCGTAGATGGCCGTGACGTCCTTGTCGGTCGGGGTACGGCCGAACACCTTGCGGTAGCGCTCGGCGATCTGCGGTACGTCGCACAGGGTGCGGATATGGTCCCATTTGCCCATGCCCATCGGGCCGCGGGCTTCTTCGATGGAGACAGCGACATCGAATTCGGCGAAGGCCTCGACGAAGATCTGGGTCGGGGCGAAGGAGCCGAAGTCGACCACGGTGCCGGCCCAGTCGAGGATGGCGGCTTGCAGCTGGGTGGGGTTGCTGTAGTTCATGGGTGCGATTTCCGTGAAGAGGGTGGGCGAAGGGTTCAGATGTCCAGCACTTCCATTTCCCGCAGCACCTGGGCCACGGCATCGACGGCGGCCTGCATGCCCGCCGCACCGACCACGCCGATGCAGCCGACGCGGAAGGTTTCGACCTGGGTCAGCTTGCCGGGGTAGAGAATGAAGCCCTTGGCCTTGACTCGCTCGTAGAAGTCCTTGAACTGGTAGCGGGAGTCCGTGGGGGCGTGGAAAGTGACGATGATCGGAGCCTGGATGTCGGTGGGCAGGAAGCTGCGCAGGCCGATCCTGGCCATGCCGTCGAGCAGGGTCCGGCAGTTGTCGGCGTAGCGTTGGTGGCGCGCTGGCAGGCCGCCTTCTTCAGCGTACTGTTGCAGTGCTTCGTGCAGTGCCGCGACCACGTGAGTCGGCGGGGTGAAGCGCCACTGGCCGGTCTTGGCCATGTAGCTGTGCTGGTCGTGCAGGTCCATGGCCAGGGAGTGGGCATTGCCTTCGGCAGCGGCCAGGGCATTTTTTTCGGCGAACACGAAGCCCATCCCCGGCACACCCTCCAGGCATTTGCCGGAGGCAGCGATCAGTGCTTCGAACGGCACTTCACGGGCATCGATGGGCAGGGCGCCGAACGAACTCATGGCATCGATGATCAGGCGCTTGCCATGGCGCTTGACGACCTGGGCGATTTCCGCGAGCGGGTTGAGAATGCCGGTGCTGGTTTCGCAATGGATCAGCGCGACGTGCGTTACACCGGGGTCGGCCGCGAGCAGGCGGTCAACGTCGGCGGCGGTGGTCGGTTGGTCTTCGGCGGTCTCGAAGGTGCTGTAGCTGCGGCCCAGCACCTTGCAGATCTTCGCCAGGCGCTGGCCGTAGGCACCGTTGATCAACACCAGTACCTTGCCGTCGCGTGGCACCAGGGTGCCGATGGCCGCTTCCACGGCGAAAGTACCGCTGCCCTGCATGGGCACGCAGTGATGGCTGGCGCTGGCGTCGAGGATTGCCAGCAGTTGTTCGCAGACGCTGGCGGTCAGTTGATTGAAGTCGCGGTCCCAGGAGCCCCAGTCCACCAGCATGGCCTGGCGGGTGCGGATCGAGGTGGTCAGGGGACCGGGGGTCAGCAGGATCGGGGCGCTGGACATTGCGGGAATTCCTCACAGGCAGTGGGCTGAAACGACGGTGCTAGGTTGCAATTCGATCAATCATCAATCAAATTGTTTATTGTTATGCCAGCCATAAGTCAGGCCGATAAATGAACCTGTTCCAGCTCCGTGCCTTCGATGCCGTTGCCCGTGAGGGCAGCTTCACCCGCGCCGCAGCGCGCCTGTTCATCAGCCAGCCGGCGGTGACCGGGCATGTGAAGGCCCTGGAGGAGCATTACCAGATCACCCTGCTGCGCCGCACCGCCCGGCGCGTCGAGCTGACCGAGGAGGGTACGCGCCTGGCGGCGATCACCCGGGCCATGTTCGGGCTGGCCGAGGAAGCCCAGGCGATGCTCGAGGCCAACCGTCAGCTGCTGACCGGGCGTCTGGAGGTAGCCGCCGACGGGCCGCACAGGGTCATGCCGATGCTGGCGCTGTTGCGCGCACGCTTCCCCGGCATCACCGTCAACCTGCGCCTGGGCAATGCCCAGGAAACCCTGGCTGCGTTGTTGTCCGAGCATGCCGATGTGGCGGTGCTGACCGAGGTGGAGCCGCGCAAGGGCCTGTACCTGCAAAGCCTGGGCGACTCGCGCCTGTGCGCCTTGCTGCCGGTCGGTCATCCTTGGGCGGGCGAGCCCGGTGAGCTGGCACTGAGTGCCCTGGACAAGCAGATCATGGTGCTGCGCGAGCCCAGTTCCATCACCCGGCGAACCTTCGATCTGGCTTGCGTCGAGGCAGGGATCCAGCCGCGTGTGCTGCTGGAGCTCGACAGCCGCGAGGCGGTGACCGAGGCGGTGGCCGCCGAGCTTGGCATCGGTATCGTTTCGTCGGTGGAAGTGGCGCATGATCCGCGGGTGGTGGCACGCCCGATGGCGGGAGACGGGCTGCTCAACCTGCACATGATCGGTTGCCTGGAGCGGCGCCGGGAGTTGCGCCTGATCCAGGCGTTCCTCGGGCTGGCGGCGAGCCTGTGAGCGCAGGCTGGTGTTTTCCCGGTATCACCCTAAGATGACGGCACTGTGCAACCTGGATCCTCGATGAGCGAGAAAGACACCATCTCCATGCAACTGGTGCGCGAAGCGCTGTTGCAGAGCTGCCCGGACAGCAAGGCAGCCGCTGCCTTGCTGACGCGCGCCGGCATCGATGCAGAGCAGCTGGACCAGCCGCTGGCGCGGGTTGGCGCCGATGCCTATGCGCGCCTCTGGCGTCTGCTGGCCCGGCGTTGCAACGATGAGTTCTTCGCCATGGATCCACGTGGCTTGCGCAGCGGCAGCCTGGCTTTCCTGTGTCGGGCGAGCATGGCGCAGCCGACCCTGGGCGAGGCGCTGGACACTGCATTGGGGTTTCTGTCGTTGATGCTCCAGGATCTGCAGCCGAGCCTGGTACGCCAGCAAAGCCTGGTCGAGATCGTCATCAACGAACCGCGCGACGAACCACGGCGAGCGTTCACCTACTTTGCTTTCTGGATGATCGTGCATGGCGTGGCCTGCTGGCTGGCGGGCCGGCGCATCCCGATCCTGGCCATCGACCTGCGCTGTGCCGAGCCACCATTCTGCGACGACTACCGGGTGATGTTCTCCGAGAACCTGCAGTTCGGTCGCCCGCGCACGCGCATGATCATCGCCGCCGACTGTCTCGACCTGCCGATGCGGCGCAGCGCCGAAGAGTTGCAGAAGTTTCTCGCCGAAGCACCGGGCAACATCCTGGTCAAATACCGCGACCCGGACAGCCTGGCGCGCCGGGTCCGACATCGCCTGGGGCAGATCGACCCGGGGCAGTGGCCAGACGCCGACACCCTCGCCCGTGACTTGTGCCTGTCGTTGTCGACCCTGCGTCGTCGCCTGGCCGAAGAGGGCCAGACCTACCAGGGGCTCAAGGACAGTGTACGGCGGCAACTGGCCATCGACTGGTTGAGCCAGGGCACGCTGGCGATGACGGACATCGCCGAGCGCCTGGGTTTTGCCGATGGCAGCTCGTTCTACCGGGCGTTTCGCAAATGGTTCGGCTGCAATCCCGGGCATTACCGCTCGTTGATGCTGGGGCGCAGCGATCCCTGACACGCTTTCCTGCTGTGCTCACGCAGATTTTGCTGGGACCGTGCGCTCTGCATTCAGACAGGAGCATGGTTCATGGGTCAGCATCAGCCCTCTTTTTCCGCCAGCCAGGTCACCGATGGTTTCATCGGGCATGCGCTGCCTGACTGGTTGCGCGGTGCCAGCCCTTCCCAGATCAACGGTCTGCGCGATCAGTTGGCTGCCCACCGGCTCACCGAGCAAGCCTTGCAGGCGTCACTCGCGAACCTGCAAGCCCCCCAGGCCTTTGCCCAACCATTGCTCGAAGCGTCCTTGCAGGCATTGACCACCAGCAAGATCGACCTGTCGCGCCTGCACTGGCGCGAGCGTTGGCGCACGTTCTCACTGCCGGGCAACAGCGCCTACAAGGAGCATGAAACACAAATTCCGGCTCTGGAGCGTCTGCTGCAGAACTTTTATGAGGATGCGTCCTCCGAGCCAGGCTCTGGCCTCGTTCACCAAGGTGCTGGCGGCAGGTTGCTGGCATTGGCGCCCGCGCAGATCGGCGCAGCCTGCCGCACCCTGGATGTGGGGCAGCGCTATCAGTCGCACCTGGACAGCGTGCTCGATGACGACCTGCGAGTGTTGCTGGCACGGGACAAGCGCCAGCGGCTTGGCCTGTCCGTGGAGCTGGAGGCCCTCAATGACAGGCTCGAGGCTGAGGATGCGCAGATGCTGCGAAATCTGGTCGCCGGCAAGCCGATCCGACACCCGCGGCACCGGGTCATCAGGACCTGGCAGTTGAGGCTGATGGGTTGCCTGGTCGAGGACGCTCTGGTCTGGAGTTTCGAAGAGGCCCCAGTACCCCATGGGGCTCTACCCTACGTGCGGGTAAACGGGTTGATTCTGTACATGACTGACCTGCCGATACGTCGCTTTGACAGCTGGGAGGCGTTGGGGCGTGCCCTGGCAGAGGCGCTGTCGCAGCCGGACTACCAGGCCGGATTCTGTCTGCGTATAGGGCTGCATGATCGAGTCCGCTTCCTGCAGACCCTGGGCATGCGGCTGCAGGACTCGGCACCCGACGTTGACCCTACCGGGCTGGAAATATCGGGGAGTGTTTTCGAGGGGCTGGCATGTCGACAGATGGATCGCATGCGCAACGATGCGCGTTTTTTACTTCCACCAGTACAGCAACTGGACCGCGACCAGCATCGCAGACACCTTCAGGCCCTGGCTCAGGTGGGGCTCGGCCTGCTCCAGCTGGCCGGTTTGTTCGTGCCGATAATCAACAACGCGCTTCTGGCGCAATTGATTGGCCAAACCCTGCTGGATGTCTTCGAAGGGGCACATGACTGGGCGCGGGGGCATCAGCACGAAGCCCTCGAACATCTGCTGGGCGTAGCCGAAACCCTGGCGATCAATACGGCCGTGGCCGGCGGTGCGCAGGTGGTGATGCGGGGCTTTGCGCGCAGTGGCTTCGTCGATGCCCTGGTGCCGGTCGATACGGCCCATGGTGCGCGCCTATGGCATGACGACCTTTCCCTGTACAGGGTGCAGGCACTGCCTGAGTCCGCAAGACTGACGCAGAACGGGCTGCTCAGCGACGGTACCCGCTACTGGTGGCGCCATGCCGGTGATGTTCATGAGGTCCATCAGCCGCATGCCAACGCTGCCTGGCAGCTCAGGCGCAACGATGGTCGGGCGGGCTTCGGCCCGTCGCTGTATGGCAATGGAGACCGCGCCTGGCGCCTGGCCTGGCATCGTCCGCAGCAGTGGCGTGGGCGCCAGCGCCTGCTGGAACACCTGTGGCCGGAAACCGAAACGCTCGATGCCCATGGGCTCGGCAGGGCGCTGGATCTGCTCGGTTTCGATGAGGCCTTTCTCCGCGCTCTGGTGGTCGAACAGCGGGCGATACCTGTGCTGCTGCGCGACCTGCTGCTGGGATTCACTGCCGATGCGCGCATCAACCGTTTCTTCGAAAGCCTGGCGCAGGTACAGGGTCCTCCCGTCGATGGCGAGTTGTGGCAGTTCTGCATGGATCATCTGCGGGCGTCTGCATGGCCGGCTTCAGAGCAGCATCAAGTGGTGCTCGATGCAGCTGCTGCCCTGCGCCAGGCGATGATGAAGCAGTTGACCGATACGCCGGTTGCCTCTCATCCCCAGCTCGCGTTGCTCAGGCGCGACTACCCCGGATTGCCCGACCGCTTTGCCGTGGAGCTGCTTGCCCGCTGCAGCTTCCAGGAGCTTGAACGGATGCGCCTGCGCGGGCGGCTGGCGTTACGGGTGGCCGAACAGGTGCGCACGAGCTTGCAGCAAGCCCGCCTCGGCCGCCTGTTGCAGGGGCTGTTGCTGGTCAATCGCTATAGTGATGAGTTGCCCGAGCTGGTGTTTGCGCTGTTGCGCAGACACGCAGCCTGGCCGCAACAGGTCAATTTCGAAGTGCGCCGGGGTTCTGATACAGGGGCCTTGCTGGCGCGTCTGTATCCGCAGGACTCGCGCCATCCGCCCAGGGTCATGGTGCACGGCCCGTCCGGCTTCAGAGTCTACGAAAACGGTCGCGCCTGCGAGCAGCCGATTGAATCGCCCTGCGGACTGCTCGAGACTTTGTTGGCGTTCCTGCCTGTCGCTCATCGGCAACGTCTGGGCTGGGAGGGGCAGCAGGCGGTCGAACGCCTGCGCACCGATCTGCAGGGGTGGCTGCCCGATACCCGCTCGGCGTTGATGACACTGGTGGGTATGCGCGAAGCCAAACCGCGCTTGCGCTCAGGTGAACGGTTGGCGGACGGGCGCTACGGCTACCTGCTCAGTGGCGGACAGACCGGTCCGGTGACTGCGCTGGAAACTCTGCGTAATCGCTTGCGTGCCCTTTACCCCGGTTTCAACGAAGCCATGATCGATCGTTACCTGCTGATGCTCGGTCGCAATCCTGAGCAGGCGTTTGTGGCCTTGTTGCGTGAAGAGGACAGTTATCGCCAGTTGGATTCGAGCTTGCGGGACTGGTCCGAGCGCAACGCAACGGCTGGCCAGCAGGCCTCGCGACGGCTGGTGGCCGATGAATTGCGCCGTTGCTGGCAGCTTCAGGGGGACCGGGGTGTTGCGCAGATCGATGGTACGCCGGGGCGCCGTTTGAGCTTGATTGGCATCCCGGTCGAGGAATTGCCGAGCTTGCCGGCTGCTGTAGACTTTTCCCATGTGACCGAACTGCTGTTGGTCAATCTGCGCCTGTCGGCGCTTCCTGTGCGGTTCCTCAGTCGGTTTCACCAGGTCGTGCGCCTTAACCTGTCCAACAACCTCATGACCACCTTGCCCTCGGGTCTGCCCCGTCTGGCGTTACTGCGCGAACTGGTGCTTTCGCGTAACCGCCTGCGCCTGGATGCGTCGGCTGGCGAAGTCGTCTCGGGTCTGGCCCAGTTGCGCGTGCTGCAGCTTGATTTCAATCCGCTGGGCACTTTGCCAATCACGTTCGCCCGCCTGCCGAGGCTGCGCGAACTGGGGGTGCGCAGTACCGGGCTGACCCGCGTACCCGATGGTCTGCTGGAGGCCGCTTCGCTGGAACATGTGGATCTGCGTGACAACCGGATCATCGAAGTGCCGGTGGCCATCCGCCAATCGCCATTGGGCATGGGAGCAGGGCTGGCCCTGCAGGGCAATCCGGTACACGAGCCTGGGCCAGCGGGCGCTGGCGTCTGGGATGACGAGCCGGATCTGCTGCCACGGGATCGCTGGCTGCTCAACGTTCCTGACGCCGAGCGCGCGGCCAGGCTCGCGCGTTGGCATGGGTTGCAGGACGAGCGCGGCAGCGATGCCTTCTTTGACCTGCTGACGGACCTGCTGTCGACCAGCGACTATCGGCGGGTGCGTGAGGATCTGGAGCGACGGGTCTGGACCCTGATCGACGATATGTACGCGCACGTCACCCTGCGCGAGGCGCTCTTCGACCTGGCCGCCGAGCCCAGGACCTGCGTGGACCGGGTAATCGCCTGCTTCAGTCGGCTCGAGGTGCGTGCAGTGGTGGAGTCCTCCCTGGGTGGTCTTGAGGCCAGTGCCGGGCGGCAGGAGCGTCTGGCACTGGGGCGGCGACTGTTTCGCCTGCAGTGGCTGGAAAACCATGCCGCTGATGAGATGCGCCGTCGTGCAGCTGCCGGGCAGAGCGTGGATGAGGTGGAGGTGAGCCTGGCTTACCGCATTGGCCTGGCAGCGCAACTCGAGTTGCCAGGCCAGCCGCGTACCATGCAGTTCGAAGGCGTCGCAGGTGTCACGGCGGCCGATCTGCAGGCCGCCAGCGAAGCGGTGATGCGTGCCGAGGCCGGTAACGCGCTGATCGCCTTCCTGGCGGAACGCGATTTCTGGCTCGAGCATTTGCGGGCGGTCGATGAGCAGGCGTTCCTGTCTATCGAGGCACCCCTGGAGCAGCGTCAGGACGCGCTGTTCGAGCAGAAAGAGCAGATGGGCAGCGGAGCGTGGAAGGCGGCGCTCGACGAGCTCGCCAAGGCTCGCGAGCAAGCGCTGCACGAGCTGGCCATGCGCCTCACCCGCGAAGCACTCGAGGGGGGTGGCGATACCTGAGCCGGGAAGGGAAATGTTCCAGCTGTTGGTCGATGGGCACCTGCCGGGATAGTGGCTGCCCGTTTTTCCACAGGACTCTGGCCTCATGACCCACACCACCCCCCCGATAACCGCAGGCACTGCGGGCGCTAAGGCCGTGGACGGGCTTATCGCCCGTCGGCTGCCGGCCTGGCTCAGGCAGGCTTCGGCTGCGCAGATCAACCGCCTGCGTGACCGGTTCGCTCGTCACCAGTCCAGTCAGGCAAAGGCCAGGGCGGCAACGCTCGAACTGATTCCGCTGCAGGACTTTGCGCAGAAGGCGTTCGCCCGCTTGCTCGCTGATCAACTGCCTGCAGGCAGTACGCTGGATACCCTGCAATGGCTGGATGTGCGCCGCGAGTTTGGCCAGGTGCCGGGTAGCCATTGGCCGTTCTATCGCCCGCGCCTGGTGCGTCAGCCCGGGCTGTTGCGCCTGATGCAGAACTTTTCGGATGACGATGCGGTACTGCAAGGCAGCGGGCTGGTGCGTCCCGGTGATGACCAGGTGCTGTCCGCAGACCCGGTACACCTGGCGCGGGCCTGTCGACATGCCGATGTGGGTCGCCTCTACCAGGACCTGCTGGTGCAGGTGTTCACGCCCGCCACCTGCGCCTTGCTGGCCGAGGACAAACGATCGGCCCTGCTGCTCATGGGGGAGATCGCGGCACTCAAGGGCGATATCGGCCCCCAGGAGCAGATTGTCCTGCAGGATCTTGGGCACGCCAATACAGACCCCCATGACGGCTTCCTGCACGGCTACCCGGGGCTGCTGCAAGTGCTCGGGTGCAGCGTCGCCGATGCCATGGTCGTCAGTCTGCGTGACCGCAACGGCGCCCACCAGGGGGTGATGCTCCATCTGCCCAGCGACACTGAAAACGCCTTGCGTCACTACGCGTCCTGGTCGGCGATGGAGCGTGCGCTGATCCGCGAGCTGCGACGCCCGGACTGTCGCCAGCGGTTTGCGCAGCTGATCGCGATGCAGCAGCGCGCGAGCTTTCTCGGTACGTTGCTCAAGCGTCTGGAGGATGATGTCCCGGACCTCGAGGTCCAGGGTCTGACGGCCCCGGGCGACATTTTCGAACGCCTGGTCGAGCAGCAGGTCGAGCGGGTCAAGTCCGATGCCCGGCTGCTGCTGGTGCCGACCGCCGACGCGGACCAGCAAGCCGCGGATGCACGGCTGCAGGTCTGGTCCGGCATCGGCCTGGGCCTGGCCAACCTGGCCGGCCTGTTCATTCCAATGGTCGGCGCGATGCTGTTGGGTTTGCTGGTGGTCCAGACCCTGTCGGAGGTGTTCGAAGGTGCACTCGACTGGTACCACGGCCACCAGTACGAAGCACTGGAACACATGCTGGGTGTGGCCGAGACGCTTGCCGTCACTGCGGCCCTCGCCGGCGGCGCATCGGTGGTGGCGCGCGGTTTTGCCCGCAGCACGTTCGTCGATGGGTTGCACCCTGTGAGCCTGGGGGAGGCGGGCGAGCGACTGTGGTCATTCGATCTGGCGCCTTATGCGCAGCAACCGGAGGATGTGAGGTTGCAGGCTGATGGTCTCTATGGTCAGGGCAATCGCCGCTGGCTGCGGATCGGCCAGCGTTTCTTCCGGCTCCGCCGTGCAGGTGCCGATGAGCCCTGGTGCCTGCGTCACCCGCTGCGTGAGAGCGCTTACGGGCCTCAGGTCGAGGCGCTGGGCGATCGTGGTTGGCGCCTGCATCTGGACCGTCCGCTGGAATGGCAGGATGAGGCGCGCATGCTCGATACGCTCTGGCCGCAACACCCGCCCGTTTCCGCGGGCCAGGCGCGCCAAGTGATGAAGGTCGCCGATATCGATGCGCCAGCGTTGAGGGGGCTGCTTGTCGAGGGTCGCAGCTTGCCCGCGAACCTCGCCGATACACTGCTGCGCTTTGAGGCTGACCAACGCGTAACGACCTTCTTCGAGGCCCTGGCCGATGGCCGGCAACCGGCCGGCGACGCCGCTATCCAGGCCTGGTGCCTGGCACTGCCCGGCACCGAGGGTCTGGAGGAGGATGCGCTGCGCCACATGCTGCTCGAACGGGCGCCAGCGCTGCGCGAGCAACTGTTCGAGGCCCTGACGCAACAGGCATTGCCGACCGATGCCTTGCGATCCCTGGTGCTGCGCGATTTTCCGGGGCTGCCAGCCGCCTATGCGCAGCAAGTGGTACAGGACGTCGGGGGCGACGAGCGGGAAGTGGCGCTGACGCAGGCCAAGATGCCGATGACCCTGGCGGTCAAGGCACGCGCGTTGCTGCAGATGGCCAGGCTCAACCGCGCCGTCGAAGGGCTGTATCTGGATAACGCCTACTGCAGCGAAACAGGCGAACTGGCACTGGCGCTACTGGCCCGTCTGCCCGGCTGGACAGGCAGCACCCGTCTGGCCCTGCGCGAAGGGGCGGTGAATGGGCGGGTGATCGCGGCGGCAGGCCCGGAGGCGATCCATGTCGAGCATGCCACGCTGGTGCGCAGCGACGGGGCCTTCCAGATCTACGACGGTACAGATACCCTGCGCGCGACGGCCGATGCCGCTCCACTGCGACGTATCGAGACCGCAATCATCGCAGCGTTGCCCCTGTCGGTGCGCAGCGACCTGGGCCTGGCGGGTTCTGACGGGCCGGCTATCCTGCGTCGTCTGCTGCAGGCCCAACTGCCCGAGGCTCGAAACGAACGTCTGCAAGTGCTCGGCTGGACCGCGCAGCCGCGCTGGTTCAACCCCGGAAGGCGCCTGGCCGATGGCCGTGTGGGTTATCCGCTCAATGGCCAGGATGGGTCAGGCCCCTCGTCCTCGCGGGTAATGCGCGATCGGCTGCGAGCCTTGTATCCAGGGTTGTCCGATACGCAACTCCAGGCACGGCTGCAGGTGCTGCTGCAGGCCCCCGACTCTGCCTATCGG
Organism: Pseudomonas sp. FA117; assembly: GCF_057370475.1. Classification (NCBI taxonomy): domain Bacteria; kingdom Pseudomonadati; phylum Pseudomonadota; class Gammaproteobacteria; order Pseudomonadales; family Pseudomonadaceae; genus Pseudomonas; species Pseudomonas sp. FA117. The sequence goes on along the minus strand of NZ_CM170675.1, from coordinate 3,808,139 downwards.
CGCCTGCTGGCGCTGGAGAACGACTTCAACAGGCTCGGCCAGGCGCTCGATATCTGGATCCGTGGTGCAGTGCAAGGCCACGTCCAGAAGGCGAGGCGCCTGTTGGCCGAACGTCTGCGCCGCGCATGGCGCCTGCTGGGTGAACCGGACCCGGCGGCCGATAGTGCATCGGCGGGCCACAGCCTGAGTCTTACCGGCCCGCAGGTGCGCACGCTCCCTGCCCTTGTGCCGCCGATCGAGTTTCCCGCAGTCACCACACTGGTGATCAGCGATACGCCGCTGAGCCAGATACCGACAGATTTTCTGCGCTGCTTTGGCGCCTTGCACGAGCTGGACCTGAGCAACAACCAACTGCTGGGTGTGCCGCCCGGAATCGCCCAGCTTGCGCAACTGCGGCGCCTGCGGATGTCGCGCAACAATCTGCGGCTTTACAGCGACGGCATCGAGGTGATCAACAGCCTGCGGCACCTGCGCAGCCTAGATCTGAGCCACAACCCGCTGGGTAGCGCAGGCTTGAGCTTCGGCCACCTGCAGCGCCTGGTCAGCCTCAACCTGCGTAACTGCCGCCTGACCGCCTGGCCCGATGGTATGCAGCTGTGCGCCGACCTGGAGCGGGCAGACCTTCGCGACAACCTCATTGCCAGGGCGCCGGCCGGCATCCTGAAGATGCCGAACCTGTTCCGTCGGGCTTTTCTGGTGGAGCACAACCCGATGTCCAATGTCGAACTGTGCATCCTGTATGCCATGGACACGGTGATGGAGCATCTTCACTTGCCCGAACGGGTCATTGCCCTCGACCCTGCAACGCATCGGGCGCACTGGCTGGCCAGTGTGGCGGTCGCCGAACAGCCAGGGTACAGGGTGCTCTGGGATACACTCCACGCCCTGCCTGCAAGCAGTGGCCTGTTCCGCTTGCTGGCGCGTTTGTCGCAGTCTGCAGAGCAGGTCAATGCACCGACGGTACTGGCCCGCAGGGTCTGGGGTCTGCTCGAGGCGCTCCATGCCGACAGCGATCTGCGCGGCCGGGTATACGCCTTTGCCAGCGAGCCGCTTGGGTGCCAGAACGGTGTCAGCGATTGCTTCAGCGAACTGTTGCGACTGACCGCCGTCGCCAGGGCCGAGGCCAACACCTTGCACGAGCGGGGTGACGCGTTGATCACCCTCGGGCAGGGGTTGTTCCGGCTCGAGCGTCTGGAGCAGTTTGCACGGCAGGATATCCGCCGGCGTCTGCAAGCGGGCGACAGCGTCGATCAACTGGCCGTCAGGCTTTACTACCGTGTGCACCTGCGCGGGCGCCTGAGCCTGCCGTTCCAGCCAGGCAGCATGGCCTATGTCGAGGCTGCAGAGGTCGATGATGACCAACTGCAACGAGCCTTGAGCGCCGTGCTTGCAGCGCAAACGATGCAGGCGCTGTCGCGCAATATGGCAGGGCGCAGGTTTTGGCAGCGCTACATCCGTGAGCGAAACCCTGAACCCTTCGAGGTTGCCGAGCAGGCGCACCTGGCGCGGCAACGCGCCCTGGAAGAGCGTGCAGACACGATGAGTACCCAGGCTCTGGAGAGTGAACGCGAGGCCCTGCGCCTGGAGCGGGACGGCCATGAGCAGGCGTTGGTATTCGAACTGACCCGCCAGATGCTCTACGGCCGCGAGCGTGGGCAGGCCTGAGTGGCCAAACCGTTCAGCCGCTTTGAGGGCTTTTGCCATTGTCCTGACAGGCTGGCAGCGCGACTATCGTCGGACCCGGGATTCAACGCCAACAACAAGAAACCAGGAGTCCGACGATGCGTGATTACGCCGAGGCGGCACGGGCATTCGACTATGCCCAGGTGGCCGCCAACGCCTTGCACGGCAACCTGCAGGCGCTCAACGCCTGTGTCGAGTGCTGCGACCGCCACACGGGCATGAACAAGCCTGCGCTGGTCTGCGAAGACCAACACGGTAAAGGCGCGCGGTACAGTTTCGAGTACCTGCAATCGCAGGCTGCACGCTTTGCCAATGTGCTCAAGGCTCAAGGTGTGCAACCCGGCGACAGGGTCGCCGGCCTGATGCCACGTACGGTCGAGTTGCTGGTAACGATCCTTGCCACCTGGCGGCTGGGCGCGGTGTACCAGCCGTTGTTCACCGCCTTCGGCCCCAAGGCCATCGAGCACCGCCTGGAGCAATCCCACGCACGCGTGGTGGTCACCGATCAGGCCAACCGCTGCAAGCTGGACGAAGTGCCTGACTGCCCGACCGTCATCACCGTCGGCGCGGCGCACGGCCTGGACTTCCAGTGCCTGCTCGAGGCCGCGAGCGATCACTGCGAGCCGGTGATGCGCAGCGGCGATGATCCTTTCCTGCTGATGTTCACCTCAGGCACCACTGGCCCGGCCAAGCCGCTGGAAGTGCCGTTGCGAGCGATCGTGGCGTTCAAGGGCTACATGCGCGACGCCATCGACCTGCGCCCCGACGACAGGTTCTGGAACCTGGCGGATCCGGGCTGGGCCTATGGCCTGTACTACGCCGTGACCGGTCCGCTGGCGCTGGGCCAGGCGACGACCTTCTACGACGGACCGTTCAGCGTCGAGAGCTGTGCACGCATCATCGACAAGCTGGGGATCAGCAACCTGGCCGGCTCACCTACCGCCTACCGTCTGCTGATCGCCGCCGGCAACGCATTCTCGACGCCGATCAAGGGCCGCCTGCGGGTGGTCAGCAGCGCCGGTGAACCGCTCAATCCGGAGGTGATCCGCTGGTTCGCCGATGCCCTGGACGTGACCATTCATGATCATTACGGCCAGACCGAACTGGGCATGGTGCTGTGCAACCATCATGGCCTGGCGCACCCGGTACGCATGGGCTCGGCCGGCTTCGCCATCCCCGGGCATCGCATCGTGGTGCTGGACGAGGCGGGTAACGAACTGCCGGCCGGGCAACCCGGGATCCTCGCCGTTGACCGCCAACAGTCGCCGCTGTGCTGGTTCGGCGGTTACCACGGGGTGCCGACCAAGGCCTTTGTCGGCAAGTACTACTTGTCCGGCGACACCGTCGAACTCAATCCAGACGGCAGCATCAGCTTCGTCGGCCGCAGCGACGATGTGATCACCACCTCCGGCTACCGTGTCGGCCCGTTCGATGTGGAGAGCGCGCTGATCGAGCATCCCGCCGTGATCGAGGCGGCGGTGGTCGGCAAGCCTGATCCGCAACGCACCGAGCTGATCAAGGCGTTCGTGGTGCTGGCGGCAGGCTACGACGCCAGTCCCGAACTGGAAGAGACCCTGCGCCAGCACGTGCGTCAGCGTCTCTATGCACACGCCTACCCGCGTGAAATCGAATTCGTTGGCGAGCTGCCCAAGACCCCGAGCGGCAAGCTGCAACGCTTCATCCTGCGCAATCAGGAAATCGCCAGACAACACGCCGCGCAGGCCACCCCTGCCGACGCTTGAAGGAAGCTATCCATGAAAGTCACAGACAAGAATTTCATCGTCACCGGCGCTGCCTCCGGGCTGGGTGCCGCCACCGCGCAGATGCTGGTCGAGGCCGGCGCCCGGGTGATGCTGGTCGATCTCAATGCCCAGGCGGTCGAGGCCAAGGCGCACGAGCTGGGTGACAACGCCCGCTTCGCCGTGGCCGACATCAGCGACGAACAGGCCGCACAGGCGGCGGTCGAGGCGGCGGTCAGCGCCTTTGGCAGCCTGCACGGGCTGGTCAACTGCGCCGGTATCGTCGGCGCCGAGAAGGTCCTGGGCAAGCAGGGGCCGCATGGCCTGGCGAGTTTCTCCAGGGTCATCAACGTCAACCTGATCGGCAGCTTCAACATGCTGCGCCTGGCGGCCGCCGCCATGGCCGAAGGGGCGGCGGACGAAAGCGGCGAGGGTGGGGTGATCATCAACACCGCTTCCATCGCCGCCTATGACGGGCAGATCGGCCAGGCCGCCTATGCCGCCTCCAAGGGCGCCATCGCCAGCCTCACCCTGCCGACTGCCCGTGAACTGGCACGCTTCGGCATCCGTGTGATGACCATCGCTCCCGGCATCTTCGAGACGCCGATGATGGCCGGCATGACCCAGGAAGTACGTGACTCGCTGGCCGCTGGCGTGCCGTTCCCACCGCGCCTTGGCCGCCCGCAGGAATACGCAGCCCTGGCCCGTCACATCATCGAGAACAGCATGCTCAACGGCGAGGTGATCCGCCTCGACGGCGCCCTGCGCATGGCTGCCAAGTAAGGAGAATACCCATGACTCTCGCCAATGATCCGATCGTCATCGTCAGTGCAGTGCGCACGCCCATGGGGGGCCTGCAAGGCGACCTGAAGAGCCTCAGTGCGCCGCAACTGGGCAGCGTGGCGATCCGCGCCGCCGTCGAACGGGCCGGTATCGACGCCGCCAGTGTCGAGCAGGTGCTGTTCGGCTGCGTGCTGCCCGCAGGCCTCGGCCAGGCACCAGCACGCCAGGCCGCACTCGGTGCCGGCCTCGACAAACACACCACCTGCACCACCCTGAACAAGATGTGCGGCTCCGGCATGCAGGCGGCGATCATGGCCCATGACCTGCTGCTGGCCGGCAGCGCCGAGGTGATCGTTGCCGGTGGCATGGAGAGCATGACCAACGCCCCCTACCTGCTGGACAAGGCCCGCGGTGGCTATCGCATGGGGCATGGCACGATCATCGACCACATGTTCAAGGACGGCCTCGAGGACGCCTACGACAAAGGCCGGCTGATGGGGAACTTCGCCGAAGACTGCGCGCAGAAAGGCGATTTCAGCCGCGAAGCCCAGGATGCCTTCGCCATTGCATCGCTGACCCGCGCCCAGGAGGCGATCAAGAGCGGTCGCTTCAGCGCCGAGATCGTGCCGGTGGAAGTCACCGAGGGCAAGCAGACGCGTGTCATCACGGATGACGAACAACCGCCCAAGGCGCGATTGGACAAGATTCCCCAGCTCAAACCGGCCTTCCGCGAAGGCGGTACGGTGACGGCAGCCAACTCCAGCTCGATCTCCGACGGTGCCGCAGCGCTGGTGCTGATGCGCCGCAGCCAGGCTGAACAGCGCGGTCTCAAGCCGCTCGCCGTGATCCACGGTCATGCAGCCTTTGCCGATACACCGGCGCTGTTCCCGACCGCGCCGATCGGCGCCATCGACAAGCTGGTCAAACGCACCGGCTGGAACCTGTCGGAAGTCGACCTGTTCGAGATCAACGAAGCGTTCGCCGTGGTCACCCTGGCGGCCATGAAGCACTTCGACCTGCCCCATGACAAGGTCAACATCCATGGCGGTGCCTGCGCACTGGGCCACCCGATCGGCGCCTCCGGGGCACGCATTCTGGTGACCCTGCTTTCGGCGCTGCGCCAGAACAACCTGCGCCGTGGTATCGCGGCCATCTGCATCGGCGGCGGCGAGGCCACGGCGATTGCAGTCGAATGCCTGTACTGAGGTGAGCCATGCTGGTAACTGACGAGCAACAACAGATCGCCGACGCGGTGAAGGACTTCGCCCAGGAGCGCCTCAAGCCGTTCGCCGAACAGTGGGACAAGGAACACCGTTTCCCGCGCGAGGCCATCGACGAAATGGCCGGGCTCGGCCTGTTCGGCATGCTGGTCCCGGAGCAGTGGGGCGGCAGCGACACCGGCTATGTCGCCTACGCCATGGCCCTTGAAGAGATCGCCGCTGGCGATGGCGCCTGCTCGACCATCATGAGCGTGCACAACTCGGTGGGCTGCGTGCCGATCCTCAAGTTCGGCACCGAGCAGCAGAAGCAGCAGTACCTGACGCAGTTGGCCAGCGGTTCGATGATCGGCGCCTTTGCCCTCACCGAGCCCCAGGCCGGGTCCGATGCCAGCAGCCTGAAGACCCGTGCGCGCCGCGACGGCGATCACTACGTGCTCAACGGCAGCAAGCAGTTCATCACCTCCGGGCAGAACGCCGGGGTGGTGATCGTCTTCGCGGTCACCGACCCCGAGGCGGGCAAGCGCGGGATCAGCGCCTTCATCGTCCCGACCGATTCCCCCGGCTACCAGGTGGTGCGGGTCGAGGAAAAGCTCGGCCAGCATGCCTCGGACACCTGTCAGATCGTCTTCGATGACGTGCGTGTGCCGGTCGCCAATCGGCTGGGTGAAGAAGGGCAGGGCTACAAGATCGCCCTGGCCAACCTCGAAGGTGGACGCATCGGCATCGCCGCGCAGTCGGTCGGCATGGCCCGTGCCGCGTTCGAAGCGGCGCGCGACTATGCCAGGGAGCGCCAGAGCTTCGGCAAGGTACTGGTCGAGCACCAGGCCGTAGCCTTCCGCCTGGCCGACATGGCCACCCGCATTGCAGTTGCGCGGCAGATGGTGCTGCACGCCGCAGCGTTGCGCGACGCCGGGCGCCCGGCGCTGGTGGAGGCTTCGATGGCCAAGCTTTTCGCCTCGGAAATGGCCGAAAAGGTCTGCTCGGATGCCTTGCAGACGCTCGGCGGATATGGCTATCTGAAGGACTTCCCGCTGGAGCGCATCTACCGTGATGTGCGGGTCTGCCAGATCTACGAAGGCACCAGTGACATTCAGCGCATGGTCATTGCGCGCAATCTTTGAAGGAGCAGCTTGCATGGCATTCGAAACAATCCTGCTGGACATCCACGGCAAGGTCGGCCTGATCACGCTCAACCGTCCCCAGGCGCTCAACGCCTTGAACGCGCAGATCGTGGCCGAGATCAACCAGGCCCTGGATCAGCTCGAGCGTGATCCGAACATCGGTTGCGTGGTGTTGACCGGTTCTGCCAAGGCTTTTGCTGCGGGCGCCGACATCAAGGAAATGGCCGAACTGCAATACCCGCAGATCTATGTCGACGACCTGTTCAGCGATGCCGACCGCATCGCCAACCGGCGCAAGCCGATCATCGCTGCGGTGTCGGGTTTCGCCCTGGGCGGTGGCTGTGAGCTGGCGATGATGTGCGACTTCATCCTCGCCGCCGATAACGCCAGATTCGGCCAGCCCGAAATCAACCTCGGTGTGCTGCCGGGCATGGGCGGCACCCAGCGCCTCACCCGGGCAGTGGGCAAGGCCAAGGCCATGGAGCTGTGCCTGACCGGCCGCCTGATGGGCGCCGAGGAAGCCGAGCGGGCGGGCCTGGTGGCCCGCGTGGTGCCCCAGGCCGAGTTGCTGGAGGAGGCGTTGAAGGTGGCGGCGACCATCGCCGGCAAATCCATCCCGGTCAGCATGATGGTCAAGGAAAGCGTCAATCGCGCGTTCGAGGTTAGCCTGAGCGAGGGCGTGCGCTTCGAGCGTCGCGTGTTCCACGCAGCCTTCTCCACCGAAGACCAGAAAGAGGGCATGGCCGCCTTCATCGCCAAGCGTGAGGCACAGTTCAAGGATCGCTGAGTGTCAGGGGCGCTGCCAGGCGGCGCCCCTGCCAGGGTCAGAGGTTGAAGAATGCCTCCTGCGCCTGGGCCCGGGTGATGGGCATGCGGTACACCTCGACCTGTTGGCCGGTGCTGTCGTTCATAAGTGACCGTCCGTTGGCGAAGCGCTGCGCTGCGGTTTTCAGGTGGCCGGCGATGAAGTCGGCTTTTTCGCTGTCGGCGGCGCGGTAATGGAAGTGGGCATACCACAACACTTCGCCGTCGTGACTGATCGCATACTCGTCGAGGTAATCGGCCGGCCGGCCTTTTTGCCTGGCCAGTAGTCTGCGCGAGCCTTCCTGGCGGATCGTCACCTGCTCGTGCTCGATCAGGAATTTCAGTTCGCCCATGCGTGGCTTCTGTGCGAGCGCGGCTCGGGTGCGAAGCGTCACCGCCTGTTCATCCAGGGTGGCGGAGAGATCCTCGAGTGCCTTGATGGTGATTGCCGCATCCTGGCCGCTGCTGCTTTCGTCGGTCTGGTTGTCGGCCGTCAGCCGTCGCTCCATGGCGCTGCGGTGCTCGTCAACATTGCGTCGCTGGTTCTGCAGGATTTCCTCGATTTCCACCGGCAGGTAGCTGCTCGCAGTCCTGGCCTGCAGGCTGGCCAGGGCCTGGCGTCCCTCGCGCAGCAAGTGTTCTGCGCGGCTGAGCAGGTCCCTGAGCTTGCGTGGCTTGCTGCTCGAGGGGCGAGCGGCGGCGTGCTCAACGCGTACCCATTGATCGTCCTGCAACTGGTAGGTGCGTGTAGGTGTGTCATCTTCGCCGGACGCTTGGATGTCGATCAGGTCGTCGTTGCCGGGACGTGGCTTGCCTAGCAGCAATCCCTCGTCGGGCGTTTCGATCAGTCCGGGGAGTTCGCGACGTAACTGGCGGACCGAGCTTCTGGCGGGATAGTCAGGGCACTCGGCCAGATCGTTTCGGATATGCGTGGTGAAGTCCAGCATGTCCTGTTGCATCAGGATCAGGACTGTATTGGTCCCGCTTGGTGTCAGGAGCGCCTGCAGGTTGTTCAACTGTCGCTGCGCTGTCCTGGTGTGCTCCTCGATGCTTTGCAGCAGGCGATAACGCACCTCTTCGCTGGCGTTTTCCAGGGCGTTGAAGCGCAGGTGCTGGGCTACAGCGAGCTCGATGTTCGACCAGTAATGGTCCAGCCAGTAGAGCGCCTCGTCATCCAGGTTGGACAGCAGCGACAGGCGACTGGTACAGGACTCCAGGCGGATCAGGCGCCAGAATGTCGGATCGGTGGGGGTCTTCCAGTGCTCGCGTACCTTCGTGAGCATCGTGGTGATTTCCGGTTGAGCGCGACTTGCCAGTTGCGTCAGGGACTCCAGGCCCTCCGAGCGGCTCGTGCTGTTGTCGATCATCTGCCCGAGCAGTGGCAGCAAGGTCTCGAAGTGTTCGCCGGCGATGCGTCGATCGGCCTCGCTCATCTGGTACCCGGTTTCCAGACGCCGCGCCATTTCGACCACCTCCTTGCGCACGGGGCGGTACAGGCGGGACAAGGTGACGCCAACCGACTGGTCGCAGCGCAGTCGCTGATTCAGGGCACTGGCGCGCAGCACCTTGTACCGGGTCAACGGTTCCTTGTCGTTACGTGTCTTCAGCCGTTCCAGATGCTGGGCGAGGAAGCGCGAAAAACCCTGGGCCTTGTCCAGGTAGTTGTACAGGATAGCTGGCGGAACTTCGCCTGCGGCGACGTTCGCCACCGACTCCAGGTAGCTGACCTGGACCTTTATGTGTTCGACATCCTGGCGCAGTTGCAGATCAAGATCGGTGATGGCCTGCGCGTTGCTCAGCTTCATCTGTTTCAGGCGGGCACTCAAGGGCATGCCGCCACGCAAGCGCAGCCTCAGGTCTGGATGCCAGCGGCCAACCTCGTCACGGAACAGCCAGGGGCCCGGGACGTTATCCTGCGGCCCGCTGATGATGCGTGGCGCGCCTTGCTCCTCATCCAGCGCGACCTTGTAGACGACCCCCTCCAACACCGCCCAGAAAGCACTGTCGTAAAGGTGCAGGCCAGCCATCGGGCCGCTGGGTATTGCCGGCCCGAGCACTTCTGCGAGCAGGCCAGCGCGCATCTCGGCCAGCGCCTGGCGTTGGGCTGCAGTGAGCTGCAGTGCTGCACTGGACCAGCTGAAATCCAGGGTTGTGGCCGGTTGACCGGCAATGAGGCGGGCGCGGGGACGCGGCGCCACGACGACATTACCGCGTGAAGGTGCGGGCGCAGGCAGTTTCATCGCCTGGCGGTTGATGGCGTGATGCAGTACTACGGATGCCAGGTCGAGCAGCAACTGGGCCAGCGCCTCGTTTCGTTGTGTGGTATCGCCTCTGGTCGCACCGTCCACCACCTGGGTGAGGGCGACTTCCATCCGTGCCAGCCAGGCAACCCTGGCCACGGCGCCTTCGGTGAAGGGCAGCACGCAGTCCAGCAGCAGCCAGCCAAGTTCGGCCCAACGCGCCCAGCGCGCCTGCGCAGTAGTTGTGGCGCGAGCCTGGAACTGTTCCAGGGTCTCTTGCACGCAGCCCTCGTAGATTGCCGCGGTGGGGTTGTCCAGTGCCTTTTCACGCGCCAGGGTGGCTGGCGCCGGGGTACCGAAGGGAATGCTGAACGGATCGTCGATGGGGTGGAACAGGTGGGGTTCCAGGAAACCACCGTGGTCGTAGGTCTTGCGGTCCTGAGGCGCGAGTCGTTGCAGGATGTCGTCCTGCAAGGGGCCTGGCGTGCTGATCGCGACCAGCAGGGCAAGGCGGTCGGTAAATGGCAGCAACGGTTCGCGGTGCAACGGGCGGTAGAGCAGGCAGGCGCTGGCGTCCGCCTTCGGCGACTCTATGAGCCAGGTGTTGAGCGGGTGGTCGGGGCGCGCATCGGCACTGGAGAGCAGGCCCAGGCGGCGTATCTCCCAGCTCGGGGTGCCGGGCAGTGGCTCGCTGGCGAACAGTTGGCCGATCCCGTCCACTTCGGCTCCGGGCAACTGCCCGCCGCGCATGCTCAGCTCCATGGCCATGGCGGGTAGTTGGGCCTGCAACTGCCTGCTCAGCAGGGCTTCGCGCGCCTTGCGCCGTTGTGGGTCATCCAGCAGTTGGGCGCGTAGCATCCGCGGATAGAGGGTAGCGATATCTACCTCGCTGACGAGCTCGCGCACATAGGCTTCATCCAGCCACTGGGGGACGGCCTGCTTGTCGATGTGTTCGATGGTGACCCGACCAGGCCTGAGCAGTCCCAGGTTGGAGATCGCCAGTTGGGCGAGAGTAAAGGATACGGGCTGGATCACGCCGTCCTGGATGAGCGCGCCCTGGCTGGGGATGGCAGCTGCGATCACCTGATGATTAACGACGCGGATCTTGCTCAGGTCGGGCACCGATCCGGGGTGGTCGTGGCCGATGCGTTGTGCGAGTCGGGTATAGGCGAAGGCTTCGGCATCTTCGATACCTTCGAGCCAGTGCTTCCCGGCGGACTCATGGGTGGCACTGGCGATGTTGCCCAGCAATACGCTGTAGTGCAACAGCGAGCGAGTGCTGGCGTCGCGCAGCCAGTCGGGCAACTGGTGCGCCAGTGACAGCTGGCGGTTTTGCTGCGAGACATCGCATTGCGCGCTCAGGTCGCCGATGCGGTCCAGTGCTCGGGCGAGTGTGTCGCTGTCATAGCGCTGGCGATAGCTGAAGCAGGCGCTTTCCATGGTCAGCAGTTGCTGGTGCAGGAGATTCAGGGCCTGGGCGTCGAACAGTTCGACGGCCGGACGCGCCAGTTGCAACAGCGGTGGGGTGCTGGCCTGCGAATCCGGCCAGTTGCTGCTCAGCGTATCCAGCAAGGCCTGTCGCGAGGCAAACGGCAGCAAGCGTCCCGACAGGGTGTAGAGCAGCGCGCCCTGGTCGCGTTCCATGAGCAAGGCACTGGCCAGGTCAGGCTCCAATTGCCACTGCATGACCAGATCCAGGCGCAGCAGATGGACACTGATCTGCGCCGGCCCCAGCCATTGCTCGGCGTCGGCGGGTTGTGAGTGGATCTGCACCACCGATGCCATCTCAGCATCCTTCGCGGTCAGGGTGCCGTCGTCCAACATGCGCTTGATCGACTGCTGCAACTGCTTGCGCAGGTAGTCGCCGTACCAGTGCCATGGGGACTGTCCCTGCATGTCGGATGCTCCCCAAAAAGCCACCAGCGCGCGTGCAAAAGCTTCGAACATCCACGGGCCGCAATCGTTGATCAGCAGCTCCACCTCATGCAGGTCAATGTCGACGGCGTACTGTGGATCGGCATCGGCACGATTGCTCAGGTGGTCTTCGTCCTCGGTGAGATTGATGGTGCGTTCATGGCAGTAGCGCTCCACCAGCACATGGTGCAGCGGACGGATGAAGACGTCTTGCGAGCCCTCCTTGCGGCTGATCAGGTAAAGGTCCTGAGTCGGATGCGTGGCGAGCTTGCGCGCATGCCATTGTTCATCCAGTACCTGTGCGGCAATATCGTAGAGAGTGGGCCGTGCATCGAAACGCTCGGCGACGGCGCAGTCGAAACGGCTGCTGCGGGGGATGCGGGCAGGAGCGGGCATGGTGGAGCCTCCGGTGAATGAGGCGTGCAGCTAAACCCGACTTGCTGTCGGTGCTGCCGTACTCCGGTAACACCCGCTGACAAATGCACGACCATTGCCGGGGTGGCGCTGGAAATGCGATGCTCGCTGCCAGGGCACGAATGCCGGTGGACGGATAATCGGCTGAATCGGTCGAATCGACCGTCATTTCTGTTGCCCCGTGCGGCCTGGCACCTTAGACTGCCGCCCCCTGTAAAAGAGTGCCGGCTGGCGCTTGAAGAATTCCGTCACTCGCGAGTCATCGCGGGTGGTACCTGAATCGCCCAAATGCACATTTTTTCATAGAGAAATCGATGACCAAGGAACAGTTGCTGGCCATGTCGGCCGATGACTACATGAACGCCGAACAGCTCGCTTTCTTCACCGCGCTGTTGCAAGCGATGAAAGTCGAGACCCATGAGCGCATCGAGCTGAGCCGCGCCACCATCGAAAGCCTGGACACCCCTTCGGATCCAGCCGACGTGGCTTCGGTCGAAGAAGAGCGCCACTGGCTGGTCAATGCCATCGAACGCGATCAGCGCCTGCTGCCGCAACTGGAGATGGCCCTGGGCCGGATCGGTGATGAAAGCTTCGGCTGGTGCGATGACAGCGGTGAGCCGATCGGTCTGCAGCGACTGCTGATCAGCCCGACCACGAAGTACTGCATCGAAGCCCAGGAGCGCCACGAACAGCTCGACCGCCACCAGCGTCAGATCTGATCGAACAGTCTTGTGACAAGGCCCTGCGGAGCGATCCGCGGGGCCTTTCGCGTTTTCGTGAGTGTCGCCACCTGGCATTTGTTGCGGGCCATGCAATACAGCTCTGCGAGAACGGGCTTTTTCCCCGTGCGGGCCGCTCGTATCCTGTACACATTGTTAGCTTGCTAATGAAGTGTGGAGGTGATCATGGGAGCCCGGATCGACGTAGCGGTGATGATAGGTTCTGGCGTGCCGGCGATGTTGCAAGCGCAAGGCCAACGGGTGTGCTGGGTGGTGTTGGTCGATGGCGAGCGCCGCGGCACGGCTTTTGCCAGTCGGGCTCAGGCTGTGGAATGCCAGGCAGCCTGGTTGCAGCAGTTGGCAAGGGGGCATGCAGCGTAGGTGTCGAGGCGTCGTGCCAGTGCGCAGGCTTCGAGGTGGTCGCGACGAAACCCTTTGACCTGGCCGGTGGCGCGTTCAGTGACGTGGAAGAATTCGACTCCGGCAGGAATAACCACGAAACGTGGTAGGACTTGATGCTTTCGAAAGTAAGAAATATTCGAGATCTCTCGACGGATTTCGGTGTTTTCGGGCATATTCTTTCCCCTGTAAATGCGCGGATGAGTGTCTGGCCGATTCTGCCTGGGGGCCTGCCTCTATCTTTTGCATCTTTTCTGGCAGCATTGTTGTCAGGCAGTACTGTTCCCCCTGTGGGATTTATGCCGAACGTTTCAATGGGGTTTTGGCTGGCGGGCAAGGGTAAAAAATCCTGCGCGTCTTATCGCCGTGCCCCGCAGACGTTTTGCGCATCGTGTCACTAACCTTTCAGACATCATGTTGAAATGGCCGCCGTGCCACGCCTTCACGACTTCGTGTGGCGGCGGGAAACAACCGGTTCGAGGATCACTTCATTGGCAGTCAGTACTCTGGATACCCATGCCCTGTTCGCTTTGGGCGATTTGCGGGCCAAGTTGGTCAAGCTCTTTCAGGGCCGTTTCATCTACGTCACCGAGCAGAACCCGGAAGGCCTGTACATGGCCGAGATCGATACCGACGGCGCGATGGTCGTCGACGACAAGCAGCGCCTGGAGCTGAAGGTCGGTGACCACTTCCGCGCCGCCGTACTGCCAAGCCGCGAAGGCGGCAAGCTGGAACTGCGCTTTCGCGACATCAAGTTCAACGTCTACGGTGTTGGCGACTATGCGTTTGTCTCGGTTCCGGAAGGCGACGGTATCGTGTTCCGGGACGGGCAAGGCGTGATGCTGGTGTTTGCCGCCGGGCAGCAGGTGTCCGAGGGGCTGGGCAAGTTGCTCAAGGCGGTGACCGGCAAGGTCGCCAAATGGCGCAAGGGTGAGCTGACCACCTTCAAGGCCAGCGAATGATCGATGGTGCTGAACGACCCGAGGGGCGCGCCCAGTATCATCAGCGCCACCAGGTTCGGGCAGTGGTCGAGGCCGAGCGGCTCATGGCCCAGCGTGAGCGACTGCAAGGCGCCTGGCTGGCCTGGGTTGCAGCCGAGCTCTACCAGTTGGGGGAGCCGGCCTTCGTCGCCATGGTCCGGCGCGAGCTGGAGCGGTTGAGCCGACCTTGAGGGCTGCCCGGCAGCGAGGATGCGTCAGTTGCCGTGCTCACCGCCACTGCTGACTTCTTCCGGGACTTTCTCGCCTGACATGCGCTTGCGGAACAATGCAGCGCGTGCGAGCAGCAGTGTGGTTACCGGCACGGTGATCGACAGCAGGATCGGGATCAGCCAGGCATGCAGCACTGGCCCTTGCTTGAGCTCGGAGAAGTACAGGATCGACGCCAGGCTCACGCACCAGGCACCGATGGTCGAGGCCAGTGCCGGTGGGTGCATGCGCTGGAAGTAGTCTTTCAGCCGCACCAACCCGATTGCCCCCAGCAGGGCAAACAGACTTCCGGTCAGCAGCAGCACGGCCGTGACCAGCTCCAGCCAGAACGGCAATTCGACGGTCTGGATCATTCGATCACCTCCCCGCGCAGCAGGAACTTGGCCAGCGCGAAGGAACCGACGAAGCCGAACAGGGCGATCAGCATCGCGCCCTCGAAGTAGGTGTCGCTGGCGTAGCGGATGCCGAGCACCAGCATCATCAGCATGGCCAGGATATACAGGTAGTCCAGCGCCAGGACCCGGTCCTGCGCGGAGGGGCCGCGAAACACCCTGATCAGCGCCAGGGCCATGGCGATGACGAAGATGAACAGGCTGGCGAGGATGGCATTGGCAAGCAGGCCAGTCATTCGAAGATCTCCATCAGCGGACGTTCATAGGTGTGCTTGAAATGTTCGATGAAGGTGGCTTCGTCGTCCAGGTCGAACACGTGCAGCAACAGTACGCTGCGATCCAGGGCAAGCTCCGACCAGACTGTGCCGGGCACCACCGTGGTGATCATCGACAGCGCCGCCAGGCCATGGGCATCCCTCAGCGACAGCGGAATGTGCACGAAGGCCGAACGCGGCGGGCGGCTGCCGGCCATCAGTACGCTCCGTGCCACCTGCAGGTTGGAGAGGATCACATCCATCCCCACGCGGCCGATCAGCCGGGCGATGACCAGAGGGCGGCGGACATGCGCATGCTGCGGGCGCAGCGGTGCCATCAGCAACGGCGCAAGCACCCCCAGCACGGCGCCGAGGAGCAGATTGCCGGGGCTTACCGAGAGGTTCAGTACCAGCCACAGGACGAACAGCGCCAGTGACAGCAGTGGGGCGGGGAACAGGCGGTTCATGGCTGCACCTGCGTCAGGGTGGTCGGGCCGGGGACCGGGCGGGTCGACATCACTGCCTGGATGTAGGCATCCGGCGCCTGCAGGCCGGCGGCGGTATCCTGGGTGTAGCGCAGCAGCGGTTCGGCTTGGATGCTGAGCAGAATGCACAGGCCCAGCAGCACCACGATCGGAACGCATTCATAGCGACGCAGCAGCGGTGAGGGCCGCTCTTCAGGCTTCCAGAAGCGCTGGATACCGACCCGGCCGAAGGCAATCAGTGACGCCATTCCCGACAGCAGCAGCAACGCCACCAAACACCAGGCGGCTGCAGACAGGGGTTGCTCGGGGGCTACGCCCAGGCCCAGCGGATTGAACAGGGCACTGATCAGGTTGAGCTTGGCGATGAAGCCCGAGAGCGGTGGCATGCCGATGATCAGCAGCGCGCAGGCGATGAAACTCAGGCCGAGAAACGCCATGGTCCAGGGAATGATCTGGCCGATCACCGCCTTCTGTTCATCGTCCAGGTTGATACCCTTGGGCGGGTGCAAGGACTCCAGCGGAGACGGGATCGCGTCCTCCTCGTCGTCCAGCGGCGCTTCGTTGGCCGAGCGCGAGCGTTCGATCAGTTCTGCCAGCAGGAACAGGGCGCACAGTGCCAGTGTGGAGCTGGCGAGGTAGAACAGTGCCGCGCCGGTCAGGGCGGCCTGGCCGAAGCCGACCGCCGCCAGCAGGGTGCCGGCCGAGACCAGGATGCTCAGCGCGGCCATGCGCTCCAGGCGCTGCGCGGCGAGGATCGATACTGCAGCGACCGCGAGAGTCGTCAGGCCTCCATAGACCAGCCATTCGCCACCGAAGTGCGCCGAGGCGCCCGCCTGCCCGGAGAACAGCAAGGTCCACAGGCGCAGCACGGCATACAGGCCGACCTTGGTCATGATCGCGAACAGCGCGGCGACCGGCGCACTGGCCGAGGAGTAGGCCGGTACCAGCCAGAAGTTCAGGGGCCAGACCCCGGCCTTGACCAGGAAGGCCATGGCCAGGATCGCTGCGCCGGCGTGCAGCAGGCCGCGATCGGCTTCGGCCACCAGCGGGATCTTCAGCGCAAGGTCGGCCATGTTCAGCGTGCCGGTCACGCCATAGAGCATGGCGGCTCCGACCAGGAACAGCGACGAGGCGAACAGGTTGACGGCGATGTAGTGCAGGCCGGCGCGTACCCGTGCGCGGCCTGAACCGTGCAGCAGCAAACCGTATGACGCTGCCAGCAGCACTTCGAAGAACACGAACAGGTTGAACAGGTCGGCAGTGAGGAAGGCGCCGTACAGCCCCATCAGCTGGATCTGGAACAGTGCATGGAAGCTGGCGCCGGCACCGTCCCAGCGAGCCCGGGCGAACAGCAGGGCACTGACGCCGATGATGCCGGTAAGGGTGAGCATCAGCGCAGAAAGATGATCGAGCACCAATACGATACCGAAAGGCGCCGGCCAGTTACCCGGCAGGTACACGCCGATCGATTCGGCCTGGCCCTGCCCGCGTACCCACAGCAGCAGGGTCGCTGCAATGCCCAGGCCGATCAGGCTCGACAGCAGGTTGAGGCGGCCCTTGAGTTGGCGGTGCTTCTCGCCGATCAGCAGCATGATCGCGGCCGTCACGAGCGGCAGCAGGATCGGGGCGACGATCAGTTGGTTCATCCCGCTCATTCCTCACGCTCCCGGCCGTCGACGTGGTCGGTGCCGGTCAGGCCGCGCGAGGCCAGCAGCACCACGAGGAACAGCGCGGTCATGGCGAAGCTGATGACGATGGCCGTCAGCACCAGCGCCTGGGGCAGCGGGTCGGTGTAGTTCAGCAGGTCCTGGGGCACGCCGTCCTTGATGATCGGTTCCTTGCCGATGAACAGGCTGCCCATGCTGAAGATGAACAGGTTGACGCCGTAGGATAGCAGGCACAGGCCCATGATCACCTGGTAGGTTCGTGGGCGCAGCACCAGCCATACGCCGGAGGCGGCCAGTACGCCGATCGCGACTGCGATGACTTCTTCCATCAGGCGGCTCCTGCTTGGCTGGATTTCGGATGGCCCGGGCGATAGGCACGCACCGACTGGTGCGCCAGGGCAGTGAGGATCAGCAGCGTGGAGCCGACCACCACGGTGTAGACGCCGATGTCGAAGAACAGGGCGCTGGCGACGTGGATATCACCGAGCAGCGGCAGGTGCAGGTGCGCGGTGTGGGTGGTGAGGAACGGGTAGCCCAGCAGCGTGGCACCGACCCCGGTCAGGGTGGCGCACAGCAGGCCCGTGCCCATCCAGCGCAGTGGTCGCAGGCTCATCTGCGCCTCCACCCACTGGGTGCCGGCCACCATGTACTGGAGGATGAATGCCACCGACATCACCAGCCCGGCGACAAAGCCGCCGCCCGGCTGGTTGTGGCCGCGCATGAACAGGTACATCGACACCAGCAGCGCGATGGGCAGCAGCAGGCGTACCAGCACCGCCGGCACCATCATGAAGCCCAGTGCGGTGTCGGCGACATGCCGCGGGTTGACCAGGTCGGTGACCACGTCCGGGGCCAGCTGGCGCTGTTGTGCCGGTAACTGCATGCTCTCTTTCGGTGGCCGGAAGCGGCGCAGCAGGGCGAAGACTGTCAGCGCCACGGCCACCAGCACGGTGATCTCGCCGAGGGTGTCGAAGCCGCGGAAGTCGACCAGCATCACGTTGACCACGTTGGTGCCGCCACCTTCGGGCAGCGCGCGGCTCAGGTAGAACGAAGATATGTCGTTGGGCGTGGGGCGGGTCAGCATGGCATACGACAACAGCGCCATGCCGCCGCCGACCAGCACCGCCAGCAGCAGGTCGCGCAGGCGCCGCACGCGGGCACGTTCCTGGCTGCCCGGCAGCGGAGAGACCCCTTCGATCCGTCGAGGCAGCCAGCGCAGCCCCAGCAGGATCAGTACCGTGGTGACCACCTCGACCACCAGTTGCGTGAGTGCGAGGTCCGGCGCGGAGAACCAGACGAAGGTGATGCAGGTCATCAGGCCGCAGACGCCGACCATGATCAGTGCCGCCAGACGGTGGTACTTGGCCTGCCAGGCGGCGCCGATGGCACAGGCGATCGCAATCAGCCACATGGCGACGAACACCCCGGAGCCCGGAATCTTCGGTCGATCTCCCCAGCTGATGCCGCTGTACAGCATGGGCGTGAGGCCGGCGAGGAAGGCGGCGACCACCAGCATGAACAGCTGGGTCTGCAGGCGTCGGCTGGTCAGCAGCCCCTCGATGCGACGGGCCAGCAGCATCAGGCGGACCAGCCCATGTTCGAACAGGCGCTTGCCGTTGAAACGCTCGATCAGCGGCGGGTAGGGGAAGCGGCCCAGGCGCAGTTGCTTGCGCAGCAGCAGGTAGAGGATTACGCCGCCGCACATGGCGATCAGGCTCATGATCAGCGGAGCGTTCCAGCCATGCCAGATGGCCAGGCTGTATTCGGGCAGCGTGCCGCCGACCACCGGCAACGCCGCGGCGGCCAACAGCGGGCCGACCGACTGGGCCGGGAAGATGCCCACCACCAGGCAGGTCAGGACCAGCAGTTCGACGGGGGCACGCATCCAGCGCGGCGGCTCGTGTGGGGTGTGCGGAAGGTCCTGGGCGGTGGGGCCGAAGAACACATCGACGGTGAAGCGCAGGGCGTAGGCGACGCTGAAGGTGCCGGCGAGCGTGGCGATCACCGGCAGTGCTGCCTCGACCCAGGCGGTCGAACTGATGAACACGGTCTCGGCGAAGAACATCTCCTTGGACAGGAAACCGTTCATCAGCGGCACTCCGGCCATCGATGCGCTGGCGACCATGGCCAGGGTGGCAGTGTAGGGGACCAGGCGTATCAGCCCGCTGAGGCGGCGGATGTCGCGGGTGCCGCTCTCGTGGTCGATGATGCCGGCGGCCATGAACAGCGAGGCCTTGAAGGTGGCGTGGTTGAGGATGTGGAACACCGCTGCGACCGCCGCCAGCGGGCTGTTCAGGCCTAGCAGCAGGGTGATCAGGCCCAGGTGGCTGATGGTCGAGTACGCCAGCAGGCCCTTGAGGTCGTTCTGGAACATCGCCGCAAAAGCGCCGAGCAACAGGGTGCAGGCACCGGCGCCACTGACGATCCAGAACCATTCCTCGGTGCCCGACAGCGTCGGCCATAGCCGTGCCAGCAGGAACACCCCGGCCTTGACCATGGTCGCCGAATGCAGGTATGCCGAAACCGGCGTGGGGGCGGCCATGGCGTGTGGCAGCCAGAACTGGAAGGGAAACTGCGCGCTCTTGCTCAGCGCGCCGATCAGGATCAGCGGCAGCAGCACCGGGTACAGCGCATGCTGGCGCACGGTCTCGCCGGCGGCGAGGACCTTGTCCAGGTCGTAGCTGCCGACCACATGGCCGAGCAGCAGGGCACCGACCAGCAGGCACAGCCCGCCGGCACCCGTGACCATCAGCGCCATGTAGGCGCCGCGGCGGGCATCGCTGCGGTGGTGCCAGTAGCCGATCAGCAGGAAGGAGAACAGGCTGGTCAGTTCCCAGAAGAACACCAGCTGGATCAGGTTGCCGGAGATGACCAGGCCGAGCATGGCGCCCATGAACGCCAGAAAGAAGGCAAAGAAGCGCGGGACAGGGTCCTGCGGCGACATGTAGTAGCGCGCGTACAGCGACACCAGTGTGCCGATGCCCAGCACCAGCAACGAGAACAGCCAGGCGAAGCCGTCCATGCGCAGCACGAGGTTGAGCCCGAGGCTGGGCAGCCAGAGGAATTCCTCGCGGATCACGCCGCCATGGGCGACCTGCGGGTACAGCAGCGCGACCTGGACGGTGCCGACCAGGGCCACGAGCCCTGCGAGAATGGACTCGGCGTTACGTGCATTGTGCGGCAGGACGGCTGCCAGGCAACTGCCGACGAAGGGCAGAAGCAATAGCACTATCAATGACATAGCGTTCTAATCTACGGAGGTTTGCCATGGATCATACGTGCCACGCCTGCGATCACCAACACGCAAGCTGTGGCAGAATCCTACAAAAGCGCTGTGACAAGCTGTTTTTTTATAACAGTTTTTTTCAGAGCATAGCCGCTCGTCGAGAGTTCAACGACCTGGCTCACCTTCGTGTGGGGCAACGTCCTGTGCTTCTGGCAACGGCTCCCGGCTGCGGCGGATCTTCAGTTCACTGACCACCACGGCTACCACGATCAGCAGGCCGCCGATCAGCGCCACGCCGGGCAGGCGCTCGCCGGCGATGCGCCCGACGATGCCGGCCCACACCGGCTCACCGGCGTAGATCAGCGTGGCGCGGGTCGGCGAGACCGACTTCTGTGCCCAGTTCATGGCCACCTGGATCACCGCACTCATGGCGCCCAGGCCGACAGCGCTGACCAGCAGCAGCCAGGAAAAGTCGGGGATCCGCTCCTGGGTCGGGACGATCATCAGGAACGACAGGGCCGAGGCGGTCGCCAGTTGCACGACGGTGACCCGGCGCACGTCGACCTTGCCGGCGTAGCGGCTGATGAGGATGATTTCAGCGGCGATGGCCACTGCGCTGACCAGGGTGACGATTTCGCCTTCGCTGAAATGCAGCGCACCGCCCTCGGGTCCGGCCAGCAGCATCAGGCCGACGAAGGCCAGGCAGATACCGATGCTTGGCATCAGCCCAGGGCGGCGCCCCAGCACGAGCCATTGCAGCAGCGGTACGAAGGGTACGTAGAGTGCGGTGATGAACGCCGACTGGCTGCTGCTGATGGTTTGCAGACCCATGGTCTGGAGGCCGTAGCCCAGCATGATCGAAACGCCTATCAGCACGCCGGCTTTCAGTTCGAGGAAGGTCAGGCCCGACAGCGCGCGTGCCGATACCAGGCCAACGAACAGCGCGGCCGCCGCGAAACGCAGGCCGACGAAGAACATCGGGCCGCTCACGCTCATGACGTTGTGCACGATCAGGAAGGTGCCACCCCACAGCATGGTGATGAACACCAGCACCAGTTCGGCTTTGCTCAGGCGAAAGGATACGGACGGCCGTGGGCTGCTGACGGGTTGGGTCATGGTATTGCGCACTCGGAAGGGGCGGCGCACAATCGCCGCAAAGTGGGCAGTATACTGCGCACCCCCTACCAGTGAGCAATATAGTGCACAAAGATTCCTCGCATCGCGCGACGGTCCTGCAGCATGTCAGCCAGAACATTCGTCGCTTGCGCAACGACCAGGGCCTCAGCCAGAGCGCTCTCGCCGAGCGCTCCGGGGTAAGCCGGCGCATGCTCGTCGCAATCGAGGCCGGCGAGAAGAATGTCAGCCTCACCACCCTCGACCTGATCGCCGAAGCCCTCGGCGTGGCCTTCAGTACCCTGATCCAGGCTGCCGAGCAGCGTGATCCGGCGCGCATCAACGAGTTGGCCTGGGCCGGTGGGCACCCGCAGAGCCGCGCAGTACTGCTGGGCAGCAGTCCGGCGCGGCGTGAAGTGGAACTGTGGGAATGGACCCTCGGCCCCGGCGAGCACTACGCCAGCGAAGCCGACGCCGAGGGCTGGAGCGAGCAGATCTACGTGACCGAAGGCTGCCTGACCCTGCTGATCGAAGGCGGCGAATTGCGCCTGCGGGCAGGGGAGTTCCACATATTCCCCAGCGATTGTCGCTATGCCTACCGCAACGACGGCGACCTGCCCACACGTTTCGTACGCAATGTGGTGATCTGACTGGCAGGCTACTTGCCCAGCAGCGCCTCGGTACTCTCGACCGTGGCGAAAGCGAAGGCCAGCGCTGCCATGGCCGAGCCATGCACCTGGGCTGCCGGCACGGTCTGCCCGTCGAACGCCAGTGCCAGGGTGGCGCAGGCATCGTGTGCCACCGACACCTGGTAGCCGAAGTCCGCTGCCGCGCGGGTGGCCGAGTCGATGCACATGTGGCTCATGGCCCCGGCGATGGTCAGGGCCTGGACATCATGTTCGTCGAGCAACGCCTTGAGTCCGGTGTCGCGAAACGCGTTGACCTGATGCTTGAGCACAACCGGCTCGCCTTCGGCGGGCAGCACCTTGGCATGGATAGCCGCACCCTGCGAACCAGGTTGGAAGAACGGCGCGTCCGCCGATTCGAACTCGTGACGCACATGCACCACCAGGTCGCCCCGCTTGCGCGCCGCTGCCAGCAATCGCGCGGCGTTGTCGGCAGCAGCGTCGGCGCCATCGAGGGTCCATTTGCCACCGGGGAAGTAATCGTTCTGGATATCGATCAGAATCAGTGCCTGTCTGCTCATGTCACATGCCTCCTTGGGCGTGGTCGTGGTGTGACGACAGTTATAGGCTTTGGCGAGTGACCTTGG
The DNA here is from genome assembly GCF_057370475.1 of Pseudomonas sp. FA117. Lineage (NCBI taxonomy): Bacteria > Pseudomonadati > Pseudomonadota > Gammaproteobacteria > Pseudomonadales > Pseudomonadaceae > Pseudomonas > Pseudomonas sp. FA117. Next base: position 3,785,485 of record NZ_CM170675.1, on the reverse strand, counting down.
GATTGGCGCAATCGACACAATGAAGGCAAAAACTGACATGAGTGCGGGTGTGGAAATAGGCGTGCTGATCTATCCGGATGTGCAACGCGCTGCCGTGCACGGGCTCACGGACCTGTTCGTGGTGGCCAACCAGGTCGCTGCCGAGCTGGGCCATGGTGAGCTGCCACCTGTGCGGGTCAGCCATTGGCAACTGGACCAGGGTGGGATCCTCTGCGAGGTCTACGACAGCCTGCCGGGGACTGCCCATGACCTGAAGGTGCTGGTAGTGCCGCCCAGCCTGGGCCCTGCGCCTGTACCTGCCCTGCTGGAGCAGCACCGCGCCTCGCTGTGCCAGCACCATGATCGCGGCACGGTCCTGGCCTCGGTGTGCATCGGCGTGTTCTTCCTCGCGGCCAGTGGTGTGCTGAACGGGCGCTCTGCGAGCACTCACTGGAACTACGCACAGGCCCTGGCCGAGCGCTATCCGCAGGTACGCGCCGATACCAGCGTGCCGGTGCTGGACGATGGCGATATCCTGACCTCGGCCGGCCTGATGGCCTGGACCGAACTGGGCCTGCGGCTGCTGGAGCGTTTTCTCGGTGCAACCCTGGCGCGGGAAACCGCTCGTTACCTGGCGGTGGACCCTGTCCCTACGACCTTGCCCGGTGCGCTGTTCACGCCACGGCTGGACCATGGCGACGAAGCAGTGCTCAAGGTTCAACACTGGTTGCAAGGCAGCGGCGCGCAGCACGCCAGCCTTGCCGACATGGCCGGACATGCTGGCCTGGAACCGCGGACGTTCCTGCGCAGGTTCCGCGCAGCGACCGGACTGCGGCCTACCGAGTACTGCCAGCAGGTGAAAGTGGGGCGTGCCTGCCGCCTGCTGGAGTTCACCCGGCGCAGCGTCGACCAGATCGCCTGGGGCGTCGGTTACCAGGACCCTGGTGCGTTTCGAAAGGTGTTTCAGCGCATCACCGGGCACACCCCCAGCGACTACCGCCGACGCTTCTCCGTGGGCGGGTGATCATCCGTTGCCTGCGGGTGCGGCCCGGGGCCTTCTTCGGCCAGTCGGTCCTGATGGTTGCGCAGCGGGCACTCCTTCAGCGACAGGCAGCCACAACCGATGCAGCCGTCCAGCTGGTCGCGCAGCATCTGCAGTTCCTCGATGCGTTGGGTCAGGTCTTCGCGCCATTGCGCTGAAAAGCGCCGCCAGTCTTCGGCGGTCGGCGTATGTCCCTTGGGTAGCGTGTTGAGCGCCTCGGCAACCTGTGCCAGCGGCACGCCCAGACGCTGCGCCATCTTGATTACCGCCACCCGGCGCAGCATGGCGCGCTCGAAGCGGCGCTGATTACCGCTGTTGCGCGTGCTGTGGATCAGGCCCTTGCTCTCGTAGAAGTGCAGGGCGGTTACCGCTATGCCACTGCGCGCCGCCAGTTGGCCGACACTGAGCAGGCGTTCCGGGGCGAGGGGCGTTTGGCCGGGCATGCTGAAATATTCCTTGACCTTGAGTTAACTCGAGGTTTTACCCTGCTGGCCATCATGCTGCAAGCACCCGAAGCAAGGAGACTGTCCATGACGGCTACACCCCGTTCCCTTTGGTTCACCCAGATGATCGAGTACGAAGTACCCGCGACCCGCCAGCAAGCGCTGGCCGAAGCATTGGTGCTGCGTGCCGAGGAGATTGCCAGCCGTTGCGGCGGGCTGCTGGGTGTCAGCATCCAGGCCAGTGACGACGGCAGCCGCGTGCTGCAGTACCTGCAATGGCAGTCGCGCCAGGAGTGGGCAGCGGCGGCGGCCTGCTTCGTCGAGGAACCGTTCCTCGAGTTGCTGCGGCATCACCAGGCGCGTGGCGTGAATTTCACCGCCTACCAGACCCTGCGCAGCCTGGTGCGAGGCATCGATGGCGGCCTGCACTGCGAGGTCGGCGGGGCTCAGGCGTACCAGGGCGCGTAGTGAGGGTAACGATCCAGGCGGGCGCCGATCACCATTTCGCCTATCCATGATCCCAGAATGGAGCTGTAGGCTTTCTGGCTCTGTTCACTGGACAACGCATGGTCTGCGCCGTCGACGATGCGGTGGGTCAGCGAATGGGCGCCGATGAATGCCGAACGGTAGCTCATCAGGGTACTGTGCGGTACGTAGTCGTCGTGCTCGGACTCCACCAGCAGCACATCCCCCTCGAACTCGGCGCACGCAGCCAGGGCACGGTTGTCGGCCGGGCCGAGGATGCGTTGACGGTACTGGTTCAGACGCTGGCGATCGAGCGCTTGCTTGGGCGTTTGCCACTCATCGTCCCAATACAGCGCCGGTACGCGCATGGCCAGCCATTTTACCGGCCGTTGGGCGGTCAGCAGCGTGGCAAGATAGCCGCCGTAGCTGCTGCCGATCAGGGCAATGGCGCCGGGATCGACGGCGGGATGGGCGATCAGGCGGTCGTAGGCGGCCAGCAGATCCGCCAGGTTCTGCTCGCGGGTGACGCTCAGGCGCTGGCTTTCGGTCTTCTCGTGGCCACGCAGGTCGAAGGTCATGCACACGCAGCCAAGTCCGGTGATCTGCCGCGCTCGCGCCAGGTCACGTTGCTGGCTGCCGCCCCAGCCGTGGACGAAGAGGATCCCTGGCATCTTGCTCCCCGGGCTGACCAGGGTGCCGGCGATGCTGTCGCCCTCGACCTGCAACTCGACCTGCTCACTTTGAATCGCCATGCTCGCGAATCCGTGCGAATTTGCTGAATTGTCCGAGTTCACTGTCGTCCCCCTGGTAGAAGAGTGTGGCGTCGGCCGGTAGCGTCGGGTGACCGAACACCTCGTGGGTTGATGCGTGTACCTGTTGCAGCGCCGGGTCGTCGACGAAGGCGCGCAAAGCCAGCAGTTCGGCGCTGCTGGCACCGCCCAGGCGCCACGACTGCTCCAGCACACCGCTGCGCAGTTGTCCGTCGGCGTCGAGGCCGCGGGCGATGTCGTAGTTGCGGCGCGAAGCGATAAAACCCTGGAAATGCTGCTCGGCGGCCTGCTCATAAAGGATTGCCTGGTTGATCGCCAGGCGCAGGTGGTCCTCCAACGGTTGCTTCAGCAGGGCCTGGTAGTCGCCGCGCACTACCACCAAATCGGAACCGCCGTAGACCTCGTTGCCCTGGTGGTCGCGGGTCAACTGCTGGGTGCCGTGGTAGCTGCAAGTGATGCCGGCAACACGCACCTGGCCAACGCTGAAAGTCCGGACCTTGCTCAGGTCCTGCTCCAGTACCAGCCCGAACAGCGACAGCGCCTGTTCATCCATGTTCACCAGCAGGGGCTCCAGGTCGTCGAGCCTTTCTATCACCTGCTGGCCACGACCTGCACAGGCCAGCACCGGTTTGACCCGCACCGCGCCCTCGCGTAGCAACAACTCGGTCGCGCGGCGGGCGTCATCCTTGGCAAACACGGAGTACCCGCGCAGCAGGGCATCGCCAGCGTGCCGGGCGAACGCATCGGTCCAGCCGGGAGGGCGGCTTGCATGGGGCAGCAACGGGTGGGAAATGGCCTTGGTTGCCATGTAGGGATGGCTGACCAGGCCACCGAACAGATCCCCCTCGGTGTGAATTCCCAGCGGCGCGTAGCGTGCCGGGTCGATGAGGGTTTCGGTGGGCAGGTAATAATAGCGGTCCGCATTGCCGGGCGCTTGCGCGGGCGTGACGAAGGGCACGCCAAGCAGCTGCGCCAGGTGTTCGGCGAGCTTGCGGTGGACGGCGCGTTCGTGATCCGGGGTCTGTTTGCGGGTGTCGAGGAGTACGACGGCGGCTTTCGGCTCTTGGGAGTAGGCCATGTGCGATCTCGTCCGCTGGGGCTGTAAGACGTCTGAAGGTCTGCACACCGGCAAAGTTCATCCTGCAGGACCGGCGGCGAGGGCGTTCCGGGCAATCGTCAGGGCTTTGCGATGATCCGATTGCGGGCGCTGGCAGGCTGTTCCATTATCCCAGACTGGAACCGTCCAAGATGTGATCGCAGGAGAGCGCATGAACAGTCTCAACCCCCTTCAGGAATCCGTACCGGCACGCCTTGCGCGCGTTCGCGAGGTCATGGCCAGGGAGGGTGTCGATGCCCTGTTGGTGCCCTCTGCCGATCCCCATCTCTCCGAATACCTGCCCGGCCACTGGCAGGGGCGCCAGTGGCTGTCGGGCTTCCACGGTTCGGTTGGTACGCTGGTGGTCACGGCGAATTTCGCTGGCCTTTGGGCCGACAGCCGCTATTGGGAGCAGGCCGAAAAGGAGCTTCAGGGCAGCTCCATCGAGCTGATGAAACTGTTGCCGGGCCAGCCCGGTGCCCTGGACTGGCTGGGGGAGCAGGTCGCCAAGGGCGGCACGGTGGCGGTCGACGGCGCGGTCATGGCGTTGGCCTCGGCTCGTCAGTTGCAAGAGCGCCTCAAGGCGCGCGATGTGAAGCTGCTGACTGACCGCGACCTGCTCGACCAGGTATGGGACGGTCGCCCGGCTTTGCCTGGCAACCCGGTCTACCAGCACCTGGCGCCCCATGCCACGGTCAGCCGGGCGCAGAAACTCGAGGCGTTGCGCCAGGGCTTGAACGACAAGGGCGCCGACTGGCATTTCATCGCCACCCTGGATGACATCGCCTGGCTGTTCAACCTGCGGGGCAGCGATGTTTCGTACAACCCGGTGTTCGTTTCCTTTGCCTTGGTGGGCCAGGACCAGGCCACGCTCTTTGTCGGTCAGGACAAGATCAATGACCATCTGCGCCAGGTCCTGGCGGCTGACGGTATCGAGGTGCGTGACTATGCCGAAGTGGGTCAGGCGCTGGCGGCTATTGCCGGTGATGCCCGCCTGCTGGTCGATCCGGCGCGGGTCACCCATGGCCTGCTGGCCAAGCTCGATCAGCGGGTCGTGCTGGTCGAGGCGATCAACCCGACGACGCTGGCCAAGTCACGCAAGGGAGAAGCGGACCTGGTGCACATCCGTCGGGTGATGGAACAGGACGGCGCGGCCCTGTGCGAGTTCTTCGCCTGGTTCGAGGCACACCTGGGCCGCGAAACCATCACTGAGCTGACCATCGATGAGCAACTGAGTGCGGCCCGTGCGCGACGGCCTGATTTCGTTTCGCTGAGTTTCTCGACCATTGCCGCATTCAATGCCAACGGTGCCATGCCGCATTACCGTGCCACCGAGCAGTCCCATGCGGTGATCGAGGGGGACGGCCTGTTGCTGATCGACTCCGGGGCGCAGTACCTGGGCGGAACGACCGACATCACCCGGATGGTCCCCGTCGGTACGCCCAGTCGCGAACAGAAAGAGGACTGCACGCGAGTGCTCAAGGGCGTGATCGCGCTGTCGCGGGCGAGTTTTCCGCGGGGCATCCTGTCGCCGCTGCTCGACGCCATCGCCCGGGCACCGATCTGGGCCGAGCAGGTCGACTACGGCCATGGTACCGGGCATGGCGTGGGCTATTTCATGAATGTCCACGAGGGACCGCAGGTCATCGCCTACCAGGCGGCCACTACGCCACAGACAGCCATGCAGGCCGGGATGATCAGCTCCATCGAGCCGGGAACCTACAGGCCGGGCGCCTGGGGCGTGCGCATCGAGAACCTGGTGGTCAATCGCGATGCTGGCAAGAGCGCGTTCGGTGACTTCCTGAACTTCGAAACCCTGACGCTCTGCCCGATCGACACTCGTTGCCTGTTGCCCGAGTTGCTCGATGCCTCCGAGCGCCTGTGGCTCGATCGCTACCACAGCACCGTGCGCGAGCGCCTGGCGCCACTGCTGCAGGGCGAGGCACTGGCCTGGCTTGAGCAGCGCACACAGCCGGTCTGAACGGCAGAAACGAGAAAGGGCAGCTTCAAGCTGCCCTTTTCCTTACTTGCAGATGACGATCATGCTACGGCTGGTGTATCCGGCCGGGTTGATCCCGAAGATGTAGTCGCCAGGCTCCTCGTCGTTGTCGCTGGAGCGGGCTATTACCTTGTAGCCCTTGCTGCCGCATGAGGCCTGTGCGTTGGCGTAGCATTTGTCCCAGGACGACGAAAGCCCCGAGCAATTGATGTGCAGGCCCTTCTTGCCCCGCTTCACCTCGGTCTTGGCTGTCGCGGCACACCCAGCAATGGCCAAGATGGCCAGGATGATAAAAATACGTTTCATTCCTGTCCTTAACGGGCGTTTACTGCGACTCGCCCTTGTAGTGATTACTGCGTCTTCCTGATCTTCCCTGCGTCCATGCCCGCTTCAGTAGAACTTCCGAAGATGATGATTCTGTGACAGCTTAAACAGCCAGGCCCGCAGGTACAAGGCTGACGGTGTGGCAAATGCAACTATTTCTCAAATCAGTCTGCGGCGACCGGTGGGGCACTTTCCTTGCGCATGGACAGTGTCGCGCCCACCGATGCGGTGATGATCGCCAGGATGGCCAGCCATTGCGTCAGGCTCAGCACCTCACCCAGGAACAGCAGCCCCGACAGTGCGCCGAAGGCAGGTTCGATGCTCATCAGGGTGCCGAAGGTCCTGGCGGGCATGCGGGTCAGGGCGACCATCTCCAGGCTGTAGGGCAGGGCAGTCGAAAGGATCGCTACCCCCAGCGCCACAGGAATGAGTGCGGGGGTGAGCAGCGCACTGCCCGCATGGACGATGCCGATCGGGGCGATGAACAGGGCGGCGATCAGTACGCCCAGGGCGGCGGTCTGGATGCCGTTCTCCGCACCGGCGCGTTGGCCATATAGAATGTAGAGAGCCCAGCACACACCGGCACCCAGGGCGTAGGCAGCGCCGGTCAGGTCCAGGGCGGCGCCGGTATTGCCTGTCGGAATCAGCAGCAGCAAGCCAACGATGGCCAGCGCGATCCAGAGAAAGTCCAGCGCCCTGCGCGAGGCGAAGATCGCCACGGCCAGCGGGCCTGTGAACTCCAGTGCAACGGCGATGCCCAGTGGTACCGTGCGCAGCGACATATAGAAGAGGAAGTTCATGCCGCCCAGCGCCAGGCCATAGATGATGACGCTGCGCAGGGTGCTCGCGTTGAGCTTCGCACGCCAAGGTCGCAGCAGGGCGAGCATGATGATGCTGGCGAACACCAGGCGCAGTGCCGTGGTGCCCTGGGCACCCACGACCGGGAACATGCTCTTGGCCAGCGAGGCGCCGGACTGGATCGAGGCCATGGCGATCAGCAGCAGGCCGATGGGGAACAGCGTGGCGGCCAGGCTGCGGGGTTGGGTGTTCATCTGGAGGGGGCGATCCTAATATAAAGAAGAGAAGCGGGTGCGCAATATAGTGCGCAATTGCGCTGGGGTGGCGCAACTGCTGTCGTGATGAGCATGCGCTAACCTCCTCATTCTTATTAAGATTTTGTGAAACTAATGCTTGACGCCCTCTCGAATCCCCTTATAATGCGCCCCACTTCCGCAGCAAACGGAACGCGAAACTCCTTGTTAATCAACGAGTTAAGCGAGTTCGGTGTAGCGCGAAGGGCTTCGGTCTCCTGATCGGCAGCGGTGAAAAAGGCAGTTGACAGCATCGTTTGGTGCTGTATGATTCGCCTCCCGCTACGAGAGATCGCAGCGAGTCAAGTGTTTGAGGCTAAACGAGTTTCTCGCGAAAAACTTCAAAATAAATGCTTGACACCGAATGAGGAAAGCGTAGAATGCGCGCCTCGGTTGAGACGAAAAGCTCTTGACCAAACGCTCTTTAACAAATCGAATCAAGCAATTCGTGTGGGTGCTTGTGAGTACGGACTGATAGTCGCCAAGATTATCAGCATCACAAGTGGCCATGCGAGAAATCACATAGTCATTTGAGATTGCTGAGCCAAGTTTAGGGTTTCTTAAAAACCCAAGCAGTATTGAACTGAAGAGTTTGATCATGGCTCAGATTGAACGCTGGCGGCAGGCCTAACACATGCAAGTCGAGCGGATGACGGGAGCTTGCTCCTTGATTCAGCGGCGGACGGGTGAGTAATGCCTAGGAATCTGCCTGGTAGTGGGGGACAACGTTTCGAAAGGAACGCTAATACCGCATACGTCCTACGGGAGAAAGCAGGGGACCTTCGGGCCTTGCGCTATCAGATGAGCCTAGGTCGGATTAGCTAGTTGGTGAGGTAATGGCTCACCAAGGCGACGATCCGTAACTGGTCTGAGAGGATGATCAGTCACACTGGAACTGAGACACGGTCCAGACTCCTACGGGAGGCAGCAGTGGGGAATATTGGACAATGGGCGAAAGCCTGATCCAGCCATGCCGCGTGTGTGAAGAAGGTCTTCGGATTGTAAAGCACTTTAAGTTGGGAGGAAGGGTTGTACGTTAATACCGTGCAATTTTGACGTTACCGACAGAATAAGCACCGGCTAACTCTGTGCCAGCAGCCGCGGTAATACAGAGGGTGCAAGCGTTAATCGGAATTACTGGGCGTAAAGCGCGCGTAGGTGGTTCGTTAAGTTGGATGTGAAAGCCCCGGGCTCAACCTGGGAACTGCATCCAAAACTGGCGAGCTAGAGTATGGTAGAGGGTGGTGGAATTTCCTGTGTAGCGGTGAAATGCGTAGATATAGGAAGGAACACCAGTGGCGAAGGCGACCACCTGGACTGATACTGACACTGAGGTGCGAAAGCGTGGGGAGCAAACAGGATTAGATACCCTGGTAGTCCACGCCGTAAACGATGTCAACTAGCCGTTGGAATCCTTGAGATTTTAGTGGCGCAGCTAACGCATTAAGTTGACCGCCTGGGGAGTACGGCCGCAAGGTTAAAACTCAAATGAATTGACGGGGGCCCGCACAAGCGGTGGAGCATGTGGTTTAATTCGAAGCAACGCGAAGAACCTTACCAGGTCTTGACATGCAGAGAACTTTCCAGAGATGGATTGGTGCCTTCGGGAACTCTGACACAGGTGCTGCATGGCTGTCGTCAGCTCGTGTCGTGAGATGTTGGGTTAAGTCCCGTAACGAGCGCAACCCTTGTCCTTAGTTACCAGCACGTTATGGTGGGCACTCTAAGGAGACTGCCGGTGACAAACCGGAGGAAGGTGGGGATGACGTCAAGTCATCATGGCCCTTACGGCCTGGGCTACACACGTGCTACAATGGTCGGTACAGAGGGTTGCCAAGCCGCGAGGTGGAGCTAATCTCACAAAACCGATCGTAGTCCGGATCGCAGTCTGCAACTCGACTGCGTGAAGTCGGAATCGCTAGTAATCGCGAATCAGAATGTCGCGGTGAATACGTTCCCGGGCCTTGTACACACCGCCCGTCACACCATGGGAGTGGGTTGCACCAGAAGTAGCTAGTCTAACCTTCGGGAGGACGGTTACCACGGTGTGATTCATGACTGGGGTGAAGTCGTAACAAGGTAGCCGTAGGGGAACCTGCGGCTGGATCACCTCCTTAATCGAAGACATCAGCCTGCTGATGAGCTCCCACACGAATTGCTTGATTCATTGTAAAAGACGATGCTGTAACGCGACCCTGTTATAGGTCTGTAGCTCAGTTGGTTAGAGCGCACCCCTGATAAGGGTGAGGTCGGCAGTTCAAATCTGCCCAGACCTACCATTACATGGTGCGGCCTAGGACAAAACGGGGCCATAGCTCAGCTGGGAGAGCGCCTGCCTTGCACGCAGGAGGTCAGCGGTTCGATCCCGCTTGGCTCCACCACTCTTTCAAGATGCAGCACTGTTCAGAACTTAGAAATGAACATTCGGACATGAATGTTGATTTCTGACTTTTGTCAGATCGTTCTTTAAAAATTCGGATATGTGATAGAAATAGACTGAAGACCAGTTTCACTGCTGGAATTCAGGCTAAGGTAAAATTTGTGAGTTCTCACGAATTTTCGGCGAATGTCGTCTTCACAGTATAACCAGATTGCTTGGGGTTATATGGTCAAGTGAAGAAGCGCATACGGTGGATGCCTTGGCAGTCAGAGGCGATGAAAGACGTGGTAGCCTGCGATAAGCTTTGGGGAGTCGGCAAACAGACTGTGATCCAGAGATCTCTGAATGGGGGAACCCACTCAGCACAAGCTGAGTATCTTGTACTGAATACATAGGTGCAAGAGGCGAACCAGGGGAACTGAAACATCTAAGTACCCTGAGGAAAAGAAATCAACCGAGATTCCCTTAGTAGTGGCGAGCGAACGGGGACCAGCCCTTAAGCTGGTTTGAGATTAGTGGAACGCTCTGGAAAGTGCGGCCATAGTGGGTGATAGCCCCGTACACGAAAATCTCTTGCCAGTGAAATCGAGTAGGACGGAGCACGAGAAACTTTGTCTGAACATGGGGGGACCATCCTCCAAGGCTAAATACTACTGACTGACCGATAGTGAACCAGTACCGTGAGGGAAAGGCGAAAAGAACCCCGGAGAGGGGAGTGAAATAGAACCTGAAACCGTATGCGTACAAGCAGTGGGAGCCTACTTTGTTAGGTGACTGCGTACCTTTTGTATAATGGGTCAGCGACTTATATTCAGTGGCGAGCTTAACCGAATAGGGGAGGCGTAGCGAAAGCGAGTCTTAATAGGGCGCTTTAGTCGCTGGGTATAGACCCGAAACCGGGCGATCTATCCATGGGCAGGTTGAAGGTTAGGTAACACTGACTGGAGGACCGAACCGACTACCGTTGAAAAGTTAGCGGATGACCTGTGGATCGGAGTGAAAGGCTAATCAAGCTCGGAGATAGCTGGTTCTCCTCGAAAGCTATTTAGGTAGCGCCTCATGTATCACTGCTGGGGGTAGAGCACTGTTTCGGCTAGGGGGTCATCCCGACTTACCAAACCGATGCAAACTCCGAATACCAGCAAGTGCCGAGCATGGGAGACACACGGCGGGTGCTAACGTCCGTCGTGAAAAGGGAAACAACCCAGACCGTCAGCTAAGGTCCCAAAGTCATGGTTAAGTGGGAAACGATGTGGGAAGGCTTAGACAGCTAGGAGGTTGGCTTAGAAGCAGCCACCCTTTAAAGAAAGCGTAATAGCTCACTAGTCGAGTCGGCCTGCGCGGAAGATGTAACGGGGCTCAAACCATGCACCGAAGCTACGGGTATCACCTCTGGTGATGCGGTAGAGGAGCGTTCTGTAAGCCTGTGAAGGTGAGTTGAGAAGCTTGCTGGAGGTATCAGAAGTGCGAATGCTGACATGAGTAACGACAATGCGAGTGAAAAACTCGCACGCCGAAAGACCAAGGTTTCCTGCGCAACGTTAATCGACGCAGGGTTAGTCGGTCCCTAAGGCGAGGCTGAAAAGCGTAGTCGATGGAAAACAGGTTAATATTCCTGTACTTCCAGTTATTGCGATGGAGGGACGGAGAAGGTTAGGCCAGCCTGGCGTTGGTTGTCCAGGTTTAAGGTGGTAGGCTGAAATCTTAGGCAAATCCGGGATTTCAAGGCCGAGAGCTGATGACGAGTGCTCTTTAGAGCGCGAAGTGGTTGATACCATGCTTCCAAGAAAAGCTCCTAAGCTTCAGATAACTGGGAACCGTACCCCAAACCGACACAGGTGGTTAGGTAGAGAATACCAAGGCGCTTGAGAGAACTCGGGTGAAGGAACTAGGCAAAATGGCACCGTAACTTCGGGAGAAGGTGCGCCGGCGAGGGTGAAGGACTTGCTCCGTAAGCTCATGCCGGTCGAAGATACCAGGCCGCTGCGACTGTTTATTAAAAACACAGCACTCTGCAAACACGAAAGTGGACGTATAGGGTGTGACGCCTGCCCGGTGCCGGAAGGTTAATTGATGGGGTTAGCGCAAGCGAAGCTCTTGATCGAAGCCCCGGTAAACGGCGGCCGTAACTATAACGGTCCTAAGGTAGCGAAATTCCTTGTCGGGTAAGTTCCGACCTGCACGAATGGCGTAACGATGGCGGCGCTGTCTCCACCCGAGACTCAGTGAAATTGAAATCGCTGTGAAGATGCAGTGTATCCGCGGCTAGACGGAAAGACCCCGTGAACCTTTACTATAGCTTTGCACTGGACTTTGAGCTTGCTTGTGTAGGATAGGTGGGAGGCTTTGAAGTGGGGACGCCAGTTCTCATGGAGCCATCCTTGAAATACCACCCTGGCAACCTTGAGGTTCTAACTCAGGTCCGTGATCCGGATCGAGGACAGTGTATGGTGGGTAGTTTGACTGGGGCGGTCTCCTCCCAAAGAGTAACGGAGGAGTACGAAGGTGCGCTCAGACCGGTCGGAAATCGGTCGTAGAGTATAAAGGCAAAAGCGCGCTTGACTGCGAGACAGACACGTCGAGCAGGTACGAAAGTAGGTCTTAGTGATCCGGTGGTTCTGTATGGAAGGGCCATCGCTCAACGGATAAAAGGTACTCCGGGGATAACAGGCTGATACCGCCCAAGAGTTCATATCGACGGCGGTGTTTGGCACCTCGATGTCGGCTCATCACATCCTGGGGCTGAAGCCGGTCCCAAGGGTATGGCTGTTCGCCATTTAAAGTGGTACGCGAGCTGGGTTTAGAACGTCGTGAGACAGTTCGGTCCCTATCTGCCGTGGACGTTTGAGATTTGAGAGGGGCTGCTCCTAGTACGAGAGGACCGGAGTGGACGAACCTCTGGTGTTCCGGTTGTCACGCCAGTGGCATTGCCGGGTAGCTATGTTCGGAAGAGATAACCGCTGAAAGCATCTAAGCGGGAAACTTGCCTCAAGATGAGATCTCACTGGGATCTAGAATCCCCTGAAGGGCCGTCGAAGACTACGACGTTGATAGGTTGGGTGTGTAAGCGCTGTGAGGCGTTGAGCTAACCAATACTAATTGCCCGTGAGGCTTGACCATATAACACCCAAGCAATCTGCCCTGCAGATTGTGGTGGTGAAGACGAAACGAACCGAAAGTTCGAAGCGACCCACAAAGATCACATATCCGAATTGGCTGGCGTGTCTGCAAGGACGCACTGGCAACCGAATTTCTTGACGACCATAGAGCATTGGAACCACCTGATCCCATCCCGAACTCAGTAGTGAAACGATGCATCGCCGATGGTAGTGTGGGGTTTCCCCATGTGAGAGTAGGTCATCGTCAAGATTCATTTCGCAAAACCCCTATCTGCGCGAGCAGGTAGGGGTTTTGTCTTTTCCGACTGTCAGCCCTGCGCCAACTCGGCCTGATGCGAGGTTTCCTCCTCGCTCTTGAGTACCAGTACATCCCCCTCGAGCGAGTCGAGTACCACCTCGGCGGTATTGCCGATCAGGGCGCCGGAAATTCCGCTGCGTGCCACAGTGCCAATAATGGTCACTACCGCATCGATCTGCTTTTCGGTATAGGGGATCAGTACATCCGCAGGCCCTTCGGCGACATGCAGGCGCTCCTCGCTGATATCGAACTCAGCCTGGAATGCCGCACATGCTTTCCGGTAGCGCTTCTCGATGGTTTCGCTGAGCTGGTACACCGGGTCGGATGCCGAGAGCATGGGCGAGGGATGGGCGCTGATGACGTGCAGTTCACCCTTGGCCAGGCTGGCGATGTCGTAGCCATGATCGATAATGCTGGCATGCAGCCGGCGATGGTCCTGGTCCTGATTGCCCACATCCACGGCCGCCAGGATCTTGCCGCCGGTCCAGGGCCGTTCGCTCTTGACCATCAATACCGCGCAAGGGCACTGACGCAACAGCTTCCAGTCGCTGGGGGTGAGCAGTGCCTTGCGCAGAGGGTTGTCCGGGCGATGCTCCTTGATCACCAGCTCGCAGCCCTCGGCCTGCTGCACCGCGATGATCGACTCATGCAGGGTGTCGTGCCAGGCTTGCTCATGGGTGACGTTGTCATAGCCGTCATCGTGCAACTGGCTGGCCAGCAGGCTGAGCACGGCGTTGTGCTCGTGCTTCTTGTCGCACATCAGCAGATGCAGGCGTGCACCGGTCACCCCGGCGATCAGCTTGGCCCGGGTCAGGGCGCGGCTGTGGGCGTGCTCGGGGTCGAGTACCACGAGAATGCTGCGAACGGCTTGCATGGGCATGAACTCCCCTGGGAAATGAAGGCCAGTGCCTGACTATAGTCGGCGTGCTGCGTTGCGCCGTTTGACGTGTATCAAGCATAGTCGCTGGTGATCGGCATCGCCCCCGGTATAATCCGCGCTCCTGCGATGTCACCCAGCTGTGAGCTTATGTCCCTGACCCCTGAAATCGACGCCTTCCTTGGTTGCCCTACGCCCGACGCCTGGATCGAAGCGGCGCTCGCCGACCAGGAAACCTTGATGATCGACCACAAGAACTGCGAGTTCAAGGCCGCCAGCACGGCTCTGAGCCTGATTGCCAAGTACAACACCCACCTTGAGCTGATCAACATGATGTCGCGCCTGGCCCGCGAGGAACTGGTGCATCACGAGCAGGTGCTGCGGCTGATGAAGCGGCGGGGCGTGCCGCTGCGCCCGGTTTCCGCCGGTCGCTACGCCTCGGGGTTGCGCCGTGTGGTACGTGCCCATGAACCGGTCAAGCTGGTCGACACGCTGGTGGTAGGCGCCTTCATCGAGGCGCGCAGCTGCGAGCGTTTCGCGGCGCTGGTGCCGCACCTGGACGAAGAACTCGGCACCTTCTATCACGGCCTGCTCAAGAGTGAGGCGCGGCATTACCAGGGCTATCTGAAGTTGGCCCATCAGTATGGTGAAGAAGCCGAGATTGCGCGGGTGGTGGACAAGGTGAGGGAAGTGGAAGCAGAGCTGATCACTTCGCCCGATGTGGAAATGCGCTTCCACAGCGGCATCCCGATGGTCCGACCGGCCTGAGCCAGGCCGGACCCGCAGGATGCGAGGTTCAACTCACTGCCGACGGCCCAGCAACAGCCCCACCACCAGACCGAAACCTGCGGAGATCGCTACGGTCTGCCACGGGTGACCGCCAATGTATTCCTGCGTGGCATCCACCACCGGTTGTGCCTTCTGGCCCAGGCGGCTGGTGGCCTGGCGTGCCTGACGTAGCTTGAGGCCGAGCTGGGCACGCAGGGAGTCGGCTTCCTCGCCGACCAGTGAGGCGCTGTCGTCGAGCAGTTTTTCGGATTCTTCGATCAGCGCCTGCAGCTCACTGAACACCTGGTCCTTGATCTGCTCGGTCTCGGTTGTCGCGGTGGATTTCCTGGCCATGAACACGTCCTCTTGGATGGATTGACTTGTACAGTGGAAAGCGGCGGGCCTTGAAAGTTGCAACGGCATACCGGGGGCGCGTCGCTACGGTGTAAGATAGCGCTCATTTTCACGCGGCAGGAAAGACCATGAGTTTCAATCTGGCCAACAGAGATTTCACCGAGCGTGCGCAGATCGAGGCAGAAAAGGCGCGCCTGTTCCAGCTGTGGCAGAACAACCTGGGCAAGGCCAAGGGCGAAGCGGCCCGCATGATTGCCGAGAAGTCACGGCGCAAGGGCAAGTGGGCCGAGTGGGTGCGGGCCGAACTGGATGGCATGTCGCCCCCCGAGTTCGCCAACATGGTCCGCAGCGAGGTCAACAAGATGATGGCCGCCGCCAGCGCCAACCGCTGACCCGCAGCCAGCCTGAGGTTTACCAGCCCGCACTGCCGGGCTGTGGCAGATCAAGCGTACCCTTGTCGGTGAATCGCACGGTGCCGAACGGCCCGCCGGCAAGCTTGCCGCGCAGCACATAGGGCAGGCCCTGCAACGATTGCGTGCGGCTCAGGCCGTACGCCTGGCGCAGGAAGGAGAACGCAGTGATGCTCACCGGTACCACCACCACTTCCTCGCCATAGCGCCCGATCTGCCCGCGCTGGTCGCTGACCCCCGCAGCCAGTGGTTGATCGTTCACTTCCAGATTCAGCGCGATGCCGTTGTAGTCCACCGCTGTTTCATTGGGGTTCTGCACGCGCAGTTTCACCGCCATGCGCAGCTCCAGCTCTTGTCCAGGCAATGGCTCGATACCGATCACGCTGATGTTCAGGGGATCACGGCCTTGCAGCAGCGCGCAGGCGCCAAGGGTGGTGGCTAGCAGGATGGCCAGGCAGAGGCGGGCGGTGTGGCGCAGGCGTGCAGTCATGTCGGGGCCTTGGCGGTGAAGGGCTCTTGAGTGTGGCAAATACCGCCGAGGGTTGAAACCCTGTGGCGCAATGCTGTCCTGGCTGCAAGGAAACATCACGAATCAACTCCGGCAGGTTTCATGCTTTTGTCGCGAACCTGAAGCGCCTTAGGCTATCCAACGCTTGGGCGCGACTTTTCGTACCGGAGATGATGGATGAAACCTACACTGCCTTTCTTGGCTATCAGCCTGCTGCTGTGCCTGCCGGTTCACGCGGCGCCGGTGCAGATGCCCTTGCTCGCCGCCAGCGACCGTAACAACCCCTACAACAGCCCGATCCAGCGCGCCAACCCCAACAGCCGCCAAGGTAGCGTGCCGTCGACCCCGCCGGTGCGCGGCCCGTCGACCCAGCCTATCCAGCGCCAGCCGAGCCTGGACAATCGCGGCATTGGCAACGGTGACAACCTGCGCCGCCAGCAACAGACCCCGAACCTGGAACCCACCCGGCCACCGCGCGACTCGCAGCGCGCGCCCTGAGCCCTCTACTGGAAGGATCCCTGCATGACGCCACGTACCTGGATGACCACCCTGGCCGCCGCCACGCTGTTTCCGCTTCTGGCGCACGCCGCTGACGAGAAACAATTGCCAAGCGAAGAGGGTCAGTTGACTGTCAGCACGGTCGCCGACGGCCTGAGCAACCCCTGGGCCCTGGCGTTCCTGCCAGGTGGCAAGGACATGATGGTGACCGAGCGCTCGGGCAACCTGCGTGTCGTCAATGCCGAAGGCAAGGTCGGCCCGCCGCTGTCCGGCGTGCCCAAGGTCTGGGCGCAGGGCCAGGGTGGCCTGCTCGATGTGGTGCTGTCACCGGAGTTCGAGAAGGATCGCACCGTCTACCTGTCGTTTGCTGAAGCGGGTGCGGATGGCAAGGCCGGCACGGCGGTCGGTCGCGGCCAGCTGTCCCAGGACCGTGCACGGCTGGAAAACTTCACGGTGATTTTCCGTCAGCAACCCAAGCTGTCGGAGGGCAATCACTTCGGTTCGCGCCTGGTCTTCGACCGCGATGGCTACCTGTTCATCGCCCTGGGCGAGAACAATCAGCGGCCCACCGCCCAGGACCTGGACAAGCTGCAGGGCAAGCTGGTGCGCATCCTGCCCGATGGCGAGGTGCCCAAGGACAATCCTTTCGTCGGGCAGGAAAACGTGCGGCCGGAAATCTGGTCCTACGGCCACCGCAATCAGCAGGGCGCAGCGCTCAACCCCTGGACTGGCAAGCTCTGGACCCACGAGCACGGCCCCCGTGGCGGTGACGAGATCAACATTCCCGAGCCGGGCAAGAACTATGGCTGGCCAATCGCGACCCATGGCATCAACTATTCGCTGATGCCGATTCCCGAGGCCAAGGGCAAGCACGTCGCGGGCATGGAAGACCCGCACCACGTGTGGGAGAAGTCGCCGGGCATCAGCGGCATGGCCTTCTACGACAGCCCGACGTTCAAGGCCTGGGACCACAACCTGTTCATCGGCGCCCTGGCCACCCAGGAGTTGATTCGCCTGCAGCTCGACGGTGACAGGATCGTGCACGAGGAGCGTCTGCTCGGCGAGCTCAAGGCGCGTATTCGCGATGTGCGGGTCGGTCCGGACGGCTACCTGTACGTGCTGACCGATGCCAAGGACGGCGCGCTGTTGAAGATCGGGCTCAGCGAAGGTTGATGCAGGAGGCGGGCAATGGCGCTGCTGGATTATCATGGGGTTTTGCCTGTGATACGCCGCCATGACGCCCGCCATGCTCTACCAGCAGGCCCTGCAACAGCAGGGCTTTGTCCCCGATCCAGCGCAGGCCCGTGCCGTTGCGGCCTTGCAGCGCTGTTTCGAGGCGCTGCAGCAGGACCACACCGCCCTGGGCGTCTACCTCTGGGGGCCGGTCGGGCGTGGCAAGACCTGGCTGATGGATCAGTTCCATCAGTGTCTGCAAGTACCCTCGAGACGCCAGCACTTCCATCACTTCATGGCCTGGGTGCACCAGCGCCTGTTCCAGCTGGGCGGCACAGCCGATCCGTTGCAGGCCCTGGCTCGTGAGCTGGCCGGGGAGATCCGCGTACTCTGTTTCGATGAGCTGTTCGTCAACGATATCGGTGACGCGATCATTCTCGGGCGCCTGTTCCAGGTCCTGTTCGACCAGGGCGTGGTGATCGTCGCCACCTCCAACCAGCCACCCGAACAGCTGTATCTCGATGGCTTCAATCGGGATCGCTTCCTGCCGGCGATCGCCGCCATCGAGCAGCACATGCAGGTGCTCGATGTGGCTGGCGAGCAGGACCACCGCCTGCATCCGGGTGCCGCCCGACAGCGTTACTGGGTTGCGCAGGCGGGGCGAACCAGCGCGCTGGACGACGTCTTCCGGCAATTGAGCGGGGATGATCCGGACACTGATCGCCCGCTGCAGGTCGGCTCGCGCCAGATCCGCGTTGTCCGGCGCAGCGAGCGGGTCATCTGGTGCCGTTTCGCCGACCTGTGCGAACAACCACTGGCGGCCCTGGAGTTCATGGCCCTGTGCGACCGCTTTGCGGCGATCCTGGTCGATGGCGTACCGGAGCTGGGCGGCGAGCAGCGTGCCGGGCGCATCGCGCGCGGCACCGAGGACGCGGCCCGGCGGGTGGAGGCGGGTGAGCGCGAGCTGCCATCGCTGTCGCCGCGCGACGACAGCGTGCGGCGCTTCATCGCGCTGGTCGATGAATGCTACGACCGTCGGGTTGCCTTGTATCTTGAAGCAGAGGTGCCTCTCGAAGCGCTCTACACTCAAGGGTACCTGGCATTCCCGTTCAGGCGGACCCTCAGCCGGCTGCGGGAGATGCAATTGCAACGCTTCGCCTGAAGGAGCCGACCATGGAGCTGCTGTCGCGCCATCTGCTGACCCAGGCCTACAACAACGGCTGGGCCAATCACCGCCTCTACAAGGCCTGCCTGCAACTGAGCCATGACGAGTTCGTCGCGCCGCGTTGCAGTTTCTTTCCCTCGATCAAGGCCACCCTCAACCACCTGCTGACGGTGGACTGGTTCTACCTCGATGCGCTGGAGTGCGAGCAGCGCGGTGAAGCACCGCAGATCGACTGCGAGCGCTTCTTCGAGCCCGAGCAGCCGTTCGCCACCTGCACCGACCTGCATGCGCAACAGGCTCAGGCCGACCAGCGGCTGATTGCCTACTGCCGGCAACTGCGTGACGACCAGCTTGGCCGCTATGTGAGTATCGTGCGTACCGACCGCGTGCAGCGCGAGCAGCGCCTGCGCCTGCTCGCGCACCTGTTCGAGCACCAGATCCATCACCGTGGCCAGGTGCACGCGATGCTCAGCGACACCTCGGTCAGGCCGCCGCAACTGGACGAGTTCTTCTGTGAGGAAGAGGCGCACCTGCGGGCGGATGACCTTGCCGAGCTGGGCTGGAGCGAGGCGCAGGTCTGGGGACCCTGAGCGCTCCTGCATCGGGTGCAGCGGGGGCTTAATGCCCCAGCCAGCCGATCAGAGCCTTGTGGAACTGCTCCGGCTCTTCGATCTGCGGCGCATGCCCCATGCCTTGGAACGTCACCAGTTGCCCCTGTGGAATCAGCTTGGCGACCTGCGGCCCGAGCACTGCGTACTTGCCCAGCCGCGCCTTGACCTCGGGTGGCGCGATGTCGCTGCCGATGGCCGTGGTGTCTTTGTCTCCGATCAGCAGCAGGGTCGGCACCTTCAGGTCCTTGAACTCGTGAACCACCGGCTGGGTGAAGATCATGTCGTAGATCAGCGCCGAGTTCCACGCCACCGCCTCATGCCCAGGCCCTTTGTTCAGCCCCACCAGCATCTGCACCCAACGCTCGTAGTCAGGTTTCCAGCGACCGGCGTAATAGGTGTTGCGCTCGTAGTTGCGCACGCCCTCGGCGTCGAGCTTGAGCTCGCGCTGATACCACTGGTCGACGGTACGGTAGGGCACGCCGAGGGCTTTCCAGTCTTCCAGGCCAATGGGGTTGACCATGGCCAGGCGCTCGACTTGCTGGGGATACATCAGCGCATAGCGCGTGGCGAGCATGCCGCCGGTGGAGTGACCCAGCACGTCGACCTTGTCGATGCCCAGTTGCGTGAGCAATGCATGGGTATTGTCGGCCAGTTGCTGGAAGCTGTACTGGTAGTGCGCGGGCTTGCTTGAAGTGCAGAAACCGACCTGGTCTGCGGCGATCACCCGGTAGCCGGCGTGGGTCAAGGCATCGATGGTGGTCTCCCAGGTGGCTGCGCAGAAATTCTTGCCGTGCATCAGCAGCACGCTGCGGCCGTTGGCCTTGCCTTGGGCCGGGACGTCCATGTAGCCCATCTGCAGGTCCTGGCCCTGGGATTTGAAGTCGAAGTGCTTGAGCGGGTGGGGGTAGGTGAAACCTTCGAGCTGTTTGCCGTAGGTCGGCGACTCGGCGGCGATGGCCGGGGTGCCGGCCAGGCAGGCCATGGCCAGTGCGGTTGCGCGCAGCATCGGGAACTCCGTTCAGGGTCAGGGAGGAAAAGGCGACTGTAGCAGTCAGTTGACCACCTGAAGCGTGAAAGGTGTTACCCGCTGTGAAACCAGCCAAGGGTGATCATCACGACCACCAGGTAGCGCCCGGCCTTGGCCAGGGTGACCAGCAGCATGAAGCGCCACAACGGTTCGCGCATGATACCGGCGATCAGGGTCAGCGGATCGCCGATCACCGGCATCCAGCTCAGCAGCAACGACCACTGGCCCCAGCGCTGGTAGCGTGCCTGCGCGCGCTCGAGCTGGCTGCTGCTGAACGGAAACCAGCGTTTCTGGCGAAAGCGCTCGATTGCCCGCCCCAGCAGCCAGTTGACCAGCGAGCCGAGCACATTGCCCAGGGTCGCCACCAGCAGCAGGGTGAGCCAGGCCGCGGGATCGCGTAGCAGCAGACCGACCAGCACCGCCTCGGACTGCAGCGGCAGCAGGGTGGCAGCGCCGAAGGCGCTGAGAAAAAGGGCCCACAGGCTGAGCATCAGAGTTCGGCGACCTGGTTGTCTTGCTGGTCATCACTGACATCGATCACAGCCTTGGCGCGCGTCCGGATACCAAGGTTGCTGTGGGACGCAGAGCCAGCAGCGTGAAGGTGGGGCGTTTCATCGTGGCTCCGTTGAGGAGGGCAGTCGATCATGTCGAAAGGGAACCGGTTCCTGATACCTGACCCACGCTTGGGCGCCTAGTGTGAGGGCTCCCTAGCCAACGGACAAGCCATCATGGACTTATCTTCGCACGCCTCGCTTTCCCTGTCCGATATAAACCTGGTCTCCATCGGTGCAGGCCTGACGCCAGAGGAGAGCACCGATTTGCTCGACCTGCTGGCGCAGGCCGAGGGTTTCGCCAGCAAGCATATTGACCATCGGGAACTGTGGAAGAGCTGGCTGGACCGCTATCGCAACCGCCTGGAAAAACATGGTTGCGTGCCGATGGGCCGCTTGCCCGGTCAAGCGCAGGTCATCAACAAGTATGAGGATTTCCGCGATCTGCTCAAACCGATTGTCGCAGGCGATGTGCCCAGCCTGCTGGCCAACCAGGTGCTCGACTCGCTGAGCGTCATGCAACGCAGCCGGTTTGCCAGGAAGTTCTTCAGATCGGGATCAGACGAAGGCTGCTCGTCATCCTTCGTCGTCACACCGTGCCAGAAGGACGCTCAGGGCCAGATCTTTTTCGCCGTCTATGCATTCGAACTGCATGGGGACGTGTCGGTGCGCGACTTCGATTTCTGGACCGAGACCACCCGCGAAATGGTGGTCTGGAACATTGGCACCCTGTACCACTTCGACCGCAGACGGTTCGCTGATTTTCGCGAGCCTGTCCGTGATTACCTGCGTAATCAGGCCAAGAGTGCATTCGCCCAGTTCGATCTCTGATCGTCATGAACCAGGCAGTTAGACCATTGCTGGCCGGCGACGGCATCGTCGATGGCCGGGCTGACGATGCGGTCTTTGACCAGGATCAAGCCGCGCTGATGGCACTTTTGCCCCTACGCTGTGCACTAAGGTCCAGGACAACCGAGGAAAGCCCATGAATCAAACCGCTCTACAGAACAGGGCGCTGGCCGTATTGCTGGCGCTGGTCACCATCGCGTTCTTCTGGATCCTGCTGCCGTACTACGGCGCGATCTTCTGGGCCGTGATCCTTGGCATCCTGTTCGCGCCACTGCAGCGCAACCTGCTGCTGCGCTTCAACCGGCGGCGCAACCTGGCCGCCGGTGCGACCCTGGCAACCTGCCTGCTGATCGCGATCCTGCCAGTGATCATCATCAGTGCCCTGCTGGTGCAGGAAGGCGCCACGCTGTACCAGCGCATCGAGAGCGGCCAGCTGGATATCGCCGGCTACATCGAGCGCGGCAAGGACATGCTGCCGCACTTCGCCCAGAACGGCCTGGACCGCATGGGCATGGGCAACCTCGATGGCCTGCGCGACAAGATCACCAAATGGGCGACCCAGGGCAGCCAGTTCCTCGCCAGCCAGGCGTTCAGCTTCGGCCAGGGCACCTTCGACTTCCTGGTGAGCTTCGGCATCATGCTCTACCTGCTGTATTTCTTCCTGCGTGAAGGCCCGGAGCTTGCGCGCAAGGTGCGCCAGGCCGTGCCGCTGCCCGAGCAGCAGAAGCGCCGCCTGCAGTTGAAGTTCAACCGGGTGGTACGGGCCACGGTGAAGGGCAACCTGCTGGTGGCGATCACCCAGGGGGCACTGGGCGGTCTGATCTTCTGGGTGCTGGATATCCCCAGTGCGCTGGTGTGGGCGGTGCTGATGGCGTTCCTGTCGCTGCTGCCTGCGGTCGGCGCTGGGATCGTCTGGGGGCCGGTGGCGGTCTACTTCCTGCTGACCGGTGCCATGTGGCAGGGGATCGTGCTGACCGCGTTCGGCGTGCTGGTGATCGGCCTGGTGGACAACCTGTTGCGGCCGATCCTGGTGGGCAAGGACACGCGCATGCCCGACTACCTGATCCTGGTCTCGACCCTGGGCGGCCTGGCCGTGTTCGGGCTCAATGGTTTCGTGATCGGGCCGTTGATCGCCGCGCTGTTCATTTCCAGCTGGACGATCTTCACCGAGACCACGCCGCAGGTGCAGTTGCCGTCCTGATCTGCTGGCTGTCACCCGCTCCTGCAGGGCGATGGCTAGCGCAAGCTGTAGGACACCCCGGCATACACCGCGAAGCCTTCTCCCGGAGTCGAGCGCGCGGCATCCAGCCCGGCGTCGTCGTACCCTGGTGTCACCGTCGCGGCGTAGCGCTTGTTGGTCAGGTTGCGCAGGTCCAGCCAGGTCTGCCAGTCGCGCTTGGGTGAGTCCCAGCCCAGGCGCGCACCCAGCAGGGCATAGGCGTCGGCGTGGTAGCTGTTGGCGTAGTCGACCTGCACCTTGGAGGCCAACTGCGTGTTCACGCCCGCGTGGAAGCCGCTCGGCCAGTCGTAGCGCAACTCGGCCTGGTAGTAATGCATGGGGATGCCGGGCAGGCGGTTGTCGCCGAAGCGGTCATCGTCGCGGTAGTGGAAGTCGCTGAAGGTGTAGGCCTGGCGCAGCGACAGCCTGCCGCTGTCTGGCTGCTCCCACAGCGTGCTGTCCAGGCCGGCCTCGATGCCCTGGTGCACGGTGGCGCTGGCATTGAACTCCTTGAACGGCTGGCCTGGCACGATCTCTACCGCCAGCAGCTCGTGCCGCACCTGCGAGTAGTACCAGGCCAGGTCCCAGCGGCCGAGCTGCGAGTCGCCGCGAGCGCCCAGCTCCAGGGTGGTCGCGGTCTGGTTCTGCATCTCGATCGGCTGGGTCGCGACCGTCGAACTCCAGATCAGCGACCAGGGGTGCGGCGGTTCGACGGAGCGGCTGAGGTTGCCGTACACCTGGGTCTGCGCATCGATGTCGTAGCGCAGGCCCAGGCGTGGCGCGTAGTCCCAGTCGTGCTGGCTGACCTTGCCACCGCTGGCAGGGTAGCTGACATCACTTTCGCGGCGGGTATAGATCATCGCCAGGCCCGTGGTCAGCCACAGGTTGGGCACCAGTTCCAGGTCGTTGCCCAGGTGCAGCACGGTGTCCGAGCCCTGGTAGCTGAAGTCGCGGCTGCGCGGGCCGAATACGTCGCCGCTGCGGGCGAACTGCGAGGCGCCGCTGTTGGGCAGGTGCTTGGTGGTACGCCAGCCGATGGTGGTCTTGCTCTCGCGGCCGAACAGGGTGTCGCGGCGCAGGTAGTTGAGCGTGCCGCTGACATCGGTGTAGGCCACCTTCAGGCGCATGGGGCCTTCGCGCAGGTCCATCGGGTAGTCGTGGTAGACCAGCCCGGCCTCCAGGCGTGAGTCGTCGTCGAGGAAGAAGGTGGTCTTGTTGCCCACCCAGGTGCTGCCCGGTTGCGGGCGGCTGTCGTCGCGGGCCAGGTAGGCGGGGTTGGCGGCGCGTGGGTGGTGCTTGATCTGGTCCTTGGTCAGTCGCCCGGCCAGGTCGTTCTCGGTTTCCCGATAGCGCAGGTAGAAGCGCGTTTCCAGGTTCGGGTTGAAGCGATAGCCGACATTGGCCGCGACACCCTTGGCACTGCCGCTGCTGTGCTGCTGGTAGCCGTCGTACTCGGCGTCGGTCAGCGCCACGTAGTAGTCCAGGTTGCCCAGCACCTGGCCGGAGCTGATGTGCCGGCGCTGATAGCCGCGGCTGCCGACCTCGTAGCGCAGCTGCAGGGGCGTGGCATCGTGGCCGGTGTGGGTCACGTAGTTGATCGCCCCGCCCAGGGCCAAAGCGCCCTGGTCGAAGCCGTTGGCACCGCGCAGCACCTCGGCGCGGCTCAGCCACAAGGGTTCGAACAGCTCGTAGGGCGTGCCGCCTGGGCCGGTCAGCGGCAGGCCGTCGAACATCGTGTAGACCCCCGAGCCGTGAGCGCCTGGCGCGCGGTTGATGCCCGAGCCACGGATCGACAGCTTGATCCCGTCGTTGCCCGCCGACTGGGCGAACACCCCGGGCTGGTACGCCAGTACGTCCTGGTTGCTGGCCACGCGGCCCTGACCGACGTTCTCCATGTCCACCAGGTTGCTGGCGCCCGGGATCTCGCGCAGCCGTTCGCCGGCGGCCTCCTGCTCGGACTGCTGGCGGTCCTGGATCAGCACCTGCTCGAGTTCGATGCGCTCTGCGGCGTGGGAGGCGGTGCCGGCCAGCAGGGCCAGTAGCGAGAGGGGGAGGTTCGGACGCATGGGCATGGGGTTCCAGATCGGGTGCGGGTGTGTGACGCTGCAACTGTCAGACGAAGCACAGTTGTCGATCTGCAGGGCGCAGCAATGGCCTGTGCGTGTTAGCCTTGAGCGGTTCCTGCCGTTTCGGACGCCTTATGGCCAACCACAAGATCGAAATTCGCCGCCGCAATATCGAGAAGATCCTCCAGGCCGCCGAGCAGGTGTTCGCCGAGCAGGGCTACGGCGTCACCTCCATGGGCGATATCGCCGAACGTGCGCAGTTGCCGCGTTCCAACCTGCATTACTACTTCAGCACCAAGGACGAACTGTACCGCGCGGTCCTGCAGGATCTGCTGGAGGTGTGGAAGCAGGATGCGATGTGTTTCGAGCAGTTCGACGACCCGCGCGTGGTACTGACCAGCTACATCCGCGCCAAGATGGGCCACTCGCGCTCCAGGCCGCTGGGTTCGAAGGTGTGGGCCGAAGAGATTCTTCACGGTGCGCCGCTGCTCGGCGACAGCCTGGGCGATGCGCTGGTGCCCTGGGCGCAGATGAAGCAAGCCAAGATTCGCCGCTGGGTAGAGGAGGGGCGCATCCTGCCGGTCGAGCCTTCGGCGCTGTTGTACATGATCTGGGCTTCGACCCAGCATTACGCCGACTTCGGCTACCAGGTCACCTTGCTCAACGACGGCGAGCCGCTGTCGGACATGGCCTTCGAACGGGCGGTGCAGACCGTCACTGGCGTGATCCTGCGGGGAATCGGGCTGGAGCCTTGAGCTGGACAGGCCTGGCGGGGGGGCCTGTGGAACGGCGAGCCGCCGCTCCACAGGCGGTGGCCTCGATCAGCTCGCTTCACGATAGGGGTTGCGCGGATCCTGGGTCCAGTTCAGGTACGGCTTGCCGGTCTCCTGGGCCACCATGTCGATGCAGTGCTCCACCGGGCAGGTGATCTGGCACAGGTTGCAGCCCACGCATTCTTCCTCGATCACGCTGTAGACGTGCGTGCCGTCGGCCTGCACGGTACTGGCGATCGCCTGGTGCGAGGTGTCTTCGCAGGCGATGTGGCAACGCCCGCAACCGATGCAGGCGTCCTGGTCGATGTGCGCCACCGATTTGTAGTTGATGTCCAGGTACTTCCAGTCGGTGGTGTGCGCCACGGCCTGGCCGCGGAAGGCTTCCAGGTTGCGGTGCCCATGCTGGTCCATCCACCGCGCCAGGCCATCCTTCATGTCCTCGACGATACGGAAACCGTGCAGCATCGCCGCCGTGCACACCTGCACCGCGCCGCTGCCCAGGGCAATGAATTCCGCAGCATCGCGCCAGGTGCCGATACCGCCGATACCGCAGATCGGCAGGCCACGGGTTTCGGGGTCGCGGGCGATCTCGGCGACCATGTTCAGCGCGATCGGCTTGACCGCCGAGCCGCAGTAACCGCCATGGGTGCTCTGGTCGCCGACGATGGGGTGGGCGACCATGCGCTCCAGGTCGACGCTGGTGATCGAATTGATGGTGTTGATCAGCGACACCGCGTCCGCGCCGCCACGGTGCGCAGCGCGGGCCGACTGGCGGATGTCGGTGATGTTCGGCGTGAGCTTGACGATCACCGGCAGCGAGCAGTACGTCTTGCACCAGCGGGTGACCATTTCCACGTACTCCGGCACCTGGCCGACCGCCGCGCCCATGCCGCGCTCGGGCATGCCGTGCGGGCAGCCGAAATTCAGCTCGATACCGTCGGCGCCGGTCGCCTCGACCAGCGGCAGGATGAATTTCCATGACTCCTCGACGCACGGCACCATCAGCGAGACGATCAGTGCGCGGTCCGGCCAGTCCTTCTTCACCTGGGTGATTTCACGCAGGTTGATCTCCAACGAGCGGTCGGTGATCAGCTCGATGTTGTTGATGCCCTGCACCTGGCGGTTGGCGCCGAAGTGCGCGGAGTAGCGCGACGACACGTTGACCGCCGCCGGGTCCTCGCCCAGGGTCTTCCAGACCACGCCCCCCCAGCCGGCCTCGAAGGCACGGACCACGTTGTAGGCCTTGTCGGTCGGCGGCGCGGACGCCAGCCAGAAAGGGTTCGGTGCCTTGATGCCGGCGAATTCGATGGACAGGTCGGCCATTTACGCTGCCTCCACATTGAGCATGAGTTGGGCATGGATGGCTTCGGCGGCCAGCTTGCCATGTTGCACGGCCTGGACGGTGAGGTCCTGGCCCAGGGCGGTGCAGTCGCCTCCGGCATAGACGCCCGGCAGGCTGGTGCGCATCTGCGCGTCGACGCGGATGCGCTCGCCGTCGCGAGCCAGCTGCGCGGCCACCGGGTCCTTCACAGCGGCGTCGTCGAAGCACTGGCCGATGGCCTTGAAGACCGCATCGGCGGCCAGTTCGAAGCACTCACCGGTATCGGTCAGCCGGCCGTCTGCCAGGGTGGTGCGGGCGAAGCGCATGCCGCGTACCCGGCCCTGATCGTCCAGCAGCACGGCATCGGGGCGTGCCCAGGTGTGCAGGCGGACCTGGTTGGCCTTGGCGATGTCCTGCTCGTGCCCGGTGGCGCCCATGTCGGCGACACCGCGGCGATACACCAGGTTGACGTCGCGGGCACCCAGACGGCTCATCTGCACCGCCATGTCGATTGCGGTATTGCCCGCGCCGATCACCAGGCAGCGGTCGGCCAGCGGCAGTTGGCTGAGGTCGTCCGTCTGGCGCAGTTCACGGATGTAGTCGGTGGCGGCCAGCATCCCAGGGGCCTCTTCATCAGGCAGGCCGAGCTGGCGCACGGCGTTCAGGCCCAGGCCCAGGAACACCGCGTGGTACTGGTCGCGCAGCTCGCCGAGGCTGAGGTTGTCGCCCAGGCGCTGGCCATGGCGGATCTCGATGCCGCCGATGCCAAGCAGGAACTCCACCTCACGCTGGGCGTAGTCATCGACCAGCTTGTAGCGGGCGATGCCGTACTCGTTGAGGCCAGCGGCTTTTTCCCGGGCCTCGAATACCACCACGTCATGGCCATGCAGCGCCAGGCGGTGGGCGCAGGACAGCCCCGCAGGGCCGGCGCCGACCACGGCGATGCGCTTGCCGGTGCTGGGCGAGCGCTTGAACGGGTGCTCGCTGAAGCCGGCGTTGTCCAGGGCGTAGCGCTGCAACTGGCCGATCAGCACCGGTGCGCACTCCTGGGCATTGTTGCGCACACAGGCCTGCTGGCAGAGGATCTCGGTGGGGCACACACGCGCGCAACTGCCGCCGAGGATGTTCGCCGACAGAATGCGCTCGGCGGCGCCCTGCAGGTTCTCGTCACTGATGCGGTGGATGAACGAGGGAATGTCGATTTCGCTCGGGCACGCGTTCACGCAGGGGGCGTCGTAGCAGTACAGGCAGCGTGCGCTTTCCACGGCGGCCTGGCGCGCAGTCAGGGGTGGGGCGAGGTCGGTGAAGGCTTCGGCGAGCTGGTCGGCGCCGGCCCTGGGGCGCGGCAAGTGGTTCAGGGTGTCGATCACGGTTGGAGCCTCTCTCTTTTTTATGGGTGCAGGCGGCGGTTACTCGCCCGTCCGTTCTGGGGATGGCAGTCAACAGGTGTCTCTGGATCGTTATCGCCAGGGGGCTCGGCGGCCCCCGTCTGCAGGGTCTGCTCAGCGGCTGACCGGCGTCGGCCGCTGTTGCTCGGCCCGTCGCCCGAGCACCTCGTACACCGAGGGGTAGGCTGGCCTTTCCACGTAGCGCCCTGCGCCCGGTTCGGCGCGCAGGTCGCCATCGGCCCAGAGCAGCCGGCCCTGGCTGATGGTGTGGCTGGGGATGCCGCGCACCGTGCGGCCTTCGAAGATGTTGAAGTCGACTTTCTGGTGATGGGTACTGGCCGAGATCGTGCGCGTACCCTGCGGATCCCACAGCACCAGGTCGGCGTCGGCACCGACGCGGATCGCGCCCTTGCGCGGGAACAGGTTGAAGATCTTGGCGGTGTTGGTCGAGGTGAGGGCCACGAACTCCTGCATCGACAGCCGTCCGCTGTTGACCCCGGCATCCCACAGCACCGCCATGCGGTCCTCGATACCGGCGGTGCCGTTGGGGATGCGGCTGAAGTCGTCGCGGCCCATGGCTTTCTGCTCGGCGCAGAAACAGCAGTGGTCGGTGGCGGTGGTGTGCAGGCTGCCCGACTGCAGGCCGCGCCACAGCGCTTCCTGATGCTCGCGCGGGCGGAACGGCGGGCTCATCACATAACCTGCGGCGGTGGCCCAGTCGGGGTGACGATAGACGCTGTCATCGATCAGCAGGTGGCCGGGCAGCACCTCGCCATACACCGGCTGGCCCTTGGCCCGGGCATAGGTGATCTCGTCCAGTGCTTCCTTGCTCGAGACATGCACCAGGTACAGCGGCGTGCCCAGCGTTTCGGCGATGCGGATGGCGCGGCTGGCGGCTTCGCCTTCGACCTGCGCCGGGCGCGACAGCGGATGCGCCTCGGGGCCGGTGATGCCCTGGGCCAGCAGCTTCTTCTGCAGGTGATACACCAGCTCGCCGTTTTCCGCATGCACGGTGGGCACCGCGCCCAGCTGCAGGCAGCGTTCGAAGCTGGCGACCAGGGTGTCGTCGGCCGCCATGATCGCGTTCTTGTAGGCCATGAAGTGCTTGAAGCTGTTCACACCGTGATGGGCCACCAGCTCGCCCATTTCCTCGGCGACCTGTTCGCTCCACCAGGTGATGGCCACGTGAAAGCCGTAGTCCGAGGCCGACTTCTGCGCCCAGCCGCGCCAGGTATGGAAGGCCTCCAGCAGCGATTGCTGGGGGTTGGGGATGACGAAGTCGATGATCGAGGTAGTGCCGCCGGCAAGGCCTGCGGCAGTGCCGCTGAAGAAGTCCTCGCTGGCCACGGTGCCCATGAACGGCAACTGCATGTGGGTGTGGGGGTCGATGCCGCCGGGCATCAGGTACTGGCCGCTGCCGTCGAGGACCTGGCAGCCGGCGGGGGGCTCGAGGTCTTCGCCGACGGCGCGGATCAGACCGTCGGCACACAGGACATCAGCGCGATAGCTTTCTTCGTGGGTAACCACGGTGGCGCCACGGATCAACAGGGACATGCCGTTTTCCTCGCAGGCTGACCGGTCGTTCGCCGGTTCTTGAAATTGTCATGGCCAGCGGCTGGAGGGTTCATTGTAATCCTGTCAGCGCTGACAAGATTGAAATCTAGATGCAGATCCTGCATTGGGCAAGAAAATAGTCTGAAAATTTATGTGGTTATCAACTAACTGTTTTTAATGGTTTTTTATCATTCTCATAGTGACTTTATCGAAGATCTTCATCCTGCCTTCCTTGACAAGAAGCGAAATTGGTCAAGATTTTTCAAGGCCAGAACAACCGTGTGCAACCTGTCTTCAAGGCGCGAATCACGCCGGACACTGGCGAGCTGGACACTCCGGCCATCGCGTCAGCCCGATGAGCGAATAACTACAAGAAAATCTGGAGAAGGCCCCATGCAACAGAGCAGATCGCAAGTGATCGAGCGGCACGGGCTGTACGAGCTGTCCGAAGGCGCCGACGTGCTCGACAGCCCTCGCTACAACCACGACATCGCACCGACCAAGGTGCACCAGCGCACCTGGAACAAGTGGCACATCACCGCCCTGTGGGTGGGCATGTCCATCTGCGTGCCCACCTACACCCTCGGCGGGGTGCTGACCGCCTATTTCGGCCTGAGCGTCGGCGAGGCGCTGCTGGCGATCCTGCTGGCCAACCTCATCGTGCTGATCCCGCTGACCCTCAACGCCTTTCCCGGCACCAAGTACGGCATCCCGTTCCCGGTGCTGCTGCGCTCCTCGTTCGGCATCATCGGCTCCAACGTGCCATGCCTGATCCGTGCGGTGGTAGCCTGCGGCTGGTTCGGCATCCAGACGCTGTTCGGCGGCCTGGCCATCCACCTGCTGCTCGGGTCGCTGTTCGAGGGCTGGAAGAGCCTGGGCGGCACCGGTGAAGTGATAGGTTTCATGCTGTTCTGGTCGCTGAACCTGTGGGTGGTGCTGCGCGGTGCCGAGTCGATCAAGCTGCTCGAGACCCTGGCGGCGCCATTGCTGGTGGCGGTGGGCCTGGGCCTGTTGCTGTGGGCGCTGCCGCACATGTCGATGAGCGAGTTGCTGGCGCAGCCGCCCAAGCGCCCGGAAGGTGCCAGCGTGGTGGGTTACTTCTGCGCCGGGCTCACCGCCATGGTCGGCTTCTGGGCCACCCTGTCGCTGAACATCCCCGACTTCAGCCGCTATGCCAAAAGCCAGAAGGACCAGGTGCTGGGGCAGATCTTCGGCCTGCCGTTGACCATGTTCCTGTTCGCCGCACTTGGCGTGATCATGACCGCTGCCTCGGCGTCGCTGGTCGGCGAGACGGTGTCCGATCCGGTGACCCTGATCGGCAAGATCCAGAGCCCCGGCTGGGTCGCGGTGGCCATGACCCTGATCGTCCTTGCGACCCTGGCCACCAACACGGCCGCGAACGTCGTCTCGCCCACCAACGACTTCCAGAACATCGCCCCGCGCCTGATCGGACGCAGCCGGGCGGTGTGGCTGACGGGGCTGATCGGGTTGGCACTGATGGGCCACGAACTGTTCAAGAAGCTTGGCTGGATCGTCTCCGACGTCAGCCTGGAGACGGTCTATTCCAACTGGCTGCTGGGTTACTCCAGCCTGCTCGGGCCGATCGCCGGGATCATGGTGGTGGATTACTTCCTGATCCGTCGCCAGCAACTGGACCTGGCCGGGTTGTACCGCGATGACCGGTATCCGGCCTGGAACTGGGCCGGGTTCCTGGCCTTTGCGGTGCCGGTGGCGCTGACCCTCATGTCCATCGGCAACAGCCGCTTCAGCTGGTTCTACGACTACGGCTGGTTCACCGGATCGCTGCTGGGGGCGGGGCTGTACTACGTCCTGGGCCGCGTCGCGGTGCGCGATGCCACGCGGCTGGCCAAGCCGTTGCCGTGAATGTGCGGCGGCCTCATCGCCGGACGCGCCCGTTCCCGCAGCCTTCAAGGTCAGGGGCGGGCGAGGCCGCCGCGACCTGCACTTGAGCAGAACATGCAATCGCCTGAGGAGAATCCCCATGCAACAGATCAAGCAAGTGCTGCACTCCACTGACCGCCACGTCGACAGCGCACGCCTGTGGCAGTCGTTGATGGACCTTGCCCGTCTGGGCGCGACCGCCAAGGGCGGGGTCTGCCGCCTGGCGCTGACCGATCTCGACCGTCAGGCCCGCGACCTGTTCGTGCAGTGGTGCGAGGCCGCTGGCTGCAGTGTCAGCGTCGACGGTGTCGGCAACATCTTCGCCCGCCGTCCGGGGCGCAATCCCGAGTTGCCACCGGTGATGACCGGCAGCCACATCGATACCCAGCCCACCGGTGGCAAGTTCGACGGCTGCTTCGGGGTAATGGCTGGCCTGGAAGTGATCCGCACGCTCAACGATCTCGGTGTCGAGACCGAGGCGCCGCTGGAGGTGGTGGTCTGGACCAACGAAGAAGGCTCGCGCTTTGCGCCGTGCATGATGGGTTCGGGGGTGTTTGCCGGCAAGTTCACCCTCGAACAGACCCTGGCCAAGCGCGATGCCGAGGGCATCAGCGTCGGCGAAGCGCTGCAGGCCATCGGTTACGCCGGCCCGCGCGCGGTGCTGGGGCATCCGGTGGGCGCCTACTTCGAGGCGCATATCGAGCAGGGCCCGATCCTGGAGGATCAGCGCAAGACCATCGGCGTGGTGCTCGGCGCCCTTGGCCAGAAATGGTTCGACCTGAGCCTGCGCGGCGTCGAGGCACACGCCGGGCCAACCCCGATGCACCTGCGCAAGGATGCCCTGGTCGGCGCCGCGGCAGTGGTCGAGGCGGTCAACCGCACGGCGCTCGGACATCAGCCCCACGCCTGCGGCACCGTCGGTTGCCTGCAGGCCTACCCGGGGTCGCGCAACGTGATTCCGGGAGAGGTGCGCATGACCCTGGACTTCCGGCACCTGGAGGGTGAGCGGCTCGATTCGATGATCGCCGAGGTGCGCGGAGTGATCGAAAGCACCTGCGCCAGACATGGGCTGAGCTTCGAGCTGACGCCGACTGCGGATTTCCCGGCACTGTACTTCGACCACGGGTGTGTCGAGGCGGTGCGCGAGTCGGCGCAGAGGCTCGGGTTCGCGCACATGGACATCGTCAGCGGGGCAGGGCATGACGCGATCTTCCTCGCCGAACTGGGCCCTGCGGGGATGATCTTCGTGCCCTGCGAAAACGGCATCAGCCACAACGAGATCGAGAACGCCACGCCGGAGGACCTGGCGGCGGGCTGTGCGGTGCTGCTGCGGGCGATGCTGGCGGCCTCGCAGGCGATTGCCGAAGGTCGACTGGCGGCTTGAACAGGGGCTGGTGATCGCGGGACCAGCCCGCTCCCACAAGTACTGTGTTCGGATTTACGTCGGCATTGCACTCTCGTATCGAGGCAGTTCCACATCCTGCTGTCCCGCGATCACCGGCGAAAGCCGGTGCCCGCCGCCTGGATGAAGATCGTCAGACCGTCACCAGACTGTAATATTTCCTTACCTATCATGGCGCTACCCTCCCTCCGTACCAGGGGCCCGCCTTGCCCAGTCACCATGGCCACATCCCGGACAAGCTCCGCCCCCTGGCTGGCGCCGCCCATGGCGCCCAGGAGACCGAGCTGCATGGCCTGCTGTGCGGGTTCCTGTTCCGCCCCGGCGAACCCGGATGCGAAATCGACGCCAGCCAGGCCTTGGAACACCTGCTCGAGGCGGATGATCAGGGCAGCTTCCTGTGGCTGCACCTGAACCTGGCCCATGCCTCCTGCGAGCGTTGGATGCGCAGCAACCTCGAACTGCCGGACACCTTCTTCGAGACCCTGCGCGAAGGCTCGCGCTCCACGCGCATCGAGCACACCGACGCGGCATTGCTGGCGGTGGTCAACGATGTGGTGTTCAGTTTCGGACGGGTGTCATCGGAGGTGTCGACGTTGTGGGCCTGTGCCCGACGCCGCTTGCTGGTCAGTGCACGCCTGCAGCCGCTGCAGTCGGTGGACACCCTGCGCTCGTCGGTCAAGCGCGGCGAGCGCT
Source organism: Pseudomonas sp. FA117 (assembly GCF_057370475.1). NCBI lineage: Bacteria > Pseudomonadati > Pseudomonadota > Gammaproteobacteria > Pseudomonadales > Pseudomonadaceae > Pseudomonas > Pseudomonas sp. FA117. Next base: position 3,751,370 of record NZ_CM170675.1, on the reverse strand, counting down.
TCGACTCGACGGTCGAGTTGCTGATTCACCTGCTCGGTGACCAGGGCGACCTGCTGACCCAGGTGGTGCGCGAAACCACGCTGCATGTGGACCGCATCGAAGATCAGCTGCTGTCCCAGCGCCTGGGCGTCAACCGCGCCGAACTCAGCACCCTGCGTCGTGCGCTGGTGCGTCTGCAGCGCCTGCTGGCCCTGGAGCCCGGTTCGCTGCTGCGCCTGCTCAACCGCCCGCCAGACTGGCTGCGCGAGCAGGACATGCGTCAGCTTCGCGCCGCCACCGAAGAGTTTGCGGTGATCATCAACGACCTCACCGCGCTGGTCGAACGGATCAAGCTGTTGCAGGAAGAGATCGCCGCCAAGCTCACCGAGGACAACAACCGCACCCTGTTCACCCTGACCGTGGTCACGGTGCTGGCGCTGCCGATCAACATCATCGCCGGTTTCTTCGGCATGAACGTTGGCGGCGTTCCGCTGGCTGACGACCCCAACGGCTTCTGGGTGCTGGTCGCGCTGGTCGTTACCTTCACCTTGCTGGCCGGGCGCTGGGCGTTTCGCAAACGCGGCGATTACTGACGCCCGGCCGCGGCAGGCTCAGATCACGCCGCAGGCCATGCGGTCGCCGCCACCGCCCAGCGGCATGGGCATGTCGGCGTGGTTGTCGCCACCGGCATGCACCATCAGGGCGTGGCCCTTGATCTCGGAAATCTTCTTCAGCCGTGGTGCCAGCACCGGGTAGCTGGCGGTGCCGTCGGCATTCACGTAGATCGCCGGCAGGTCACCCAGGTGGCCGTCGCCGTAGGGGCCCAGGTGCTTGCCGGTCTTGGCCGGATCGAAGTGCCCACCGGCGGCCAGCGCCGCGACCGGCTTGCCGTCCTTCATGGCTGGTTCGCAGCTGCCGTTCTCGTGCACATGGAAACCGTGCACGCCGACCGGCAGGCCGCTCAGCTTGGGCGTGAAGACCAGGCCATAGGCCGTTTCGCTGATGTTGACCTGGCCGATGGGCTTGGCGCTGCCATCGGCGCCTACCAGGTTGACCGGCACATCCAGGGTGGCGGCCTGCGCGCCGATGGACAGTGTGCCAAGCAGGGCGAGCCAGAGCTGACGTTTCATGTTTGCCTCTTCAATTCAAGATGGGGGAAAGCGTCGCGGCGGGAACCTGAAAGTTGTTCCGACACGCTCGAGAATAGAAAGGCGGGGCAGGGGTGTCCAACTAAAATTGATAATCGGAAAAATATGAAAAGCTATGGAATAAACAGTGGCGCACAGGTGTTATGCGCGTCTTTTATTGGTGGAAAGTGTGACGTGATGAAACAAGGACGATATTTATCAAGTTGAGTTCCCTTCACTTGTAAAAATACTTTGTTCAGCGCACTGTGTGCACATTCGCCGATGGCAAAGTTGCACAGATACATGCGGAGGAGCCATGCAGGTGCCTGGAAACATGCGAGAGGGTTCAGGTACGCAGCAGGTCGCGGCCAGGCGCCGAAGGTCTGGGAGTGTCGTTGAGCAGGGTGCCAATCGTTTGCCTGGCGCGCGACAGTCGACTCATCACCGTGCCGATCGGCACCTCCAGGATCTCGGCCGCTTCCTTGTAGCTGAAGCGTTCCACGGCCACCAGCAGCATCACTTCGCGCTGGCCGTCGGGCAGGCTGTTCACCGCGGTGAGAATCTGCTGGTGCATCAGGTCGGTTTCAGGGGTCGCCGCAGCGGGGTCGGTCACCGATTCGATGACGCTGTCGTTCCATTCCGAGCGCGAGCGGCTGCGCACGTGACGCGAGCGCACCTCGTTGATCCAGGTGGTGTGCACGATGGCGAACATCCAGCTCAGCGGTGCGGTATCGGGGCGCAGCTGGTGGGTGCGTTCGAGGGCGCGCACGCAGGCGAGCTGAACCAGGTCTTCGGCGTCGTGGCGGTCGCCGGACAGGCGCAGGGCGAAGGCCCACAGGCGCGGCAACATGCCAGGGAGCAGTGCAGGGAGGTCGGCACCGGTGATCGACATAGTTCCTCGTTCTTGTGCTGGATGGACTGGAAGTCAGTTGCTTCTCATGCGGCCGCCGTACGCTCCGGCTGGCGGATTCCTTCGCATGTCTTGGACTTCATTGTCGCTGAGCCGATACACTGCGCGGATTGTGCCATCACCTACGATAAAAACCTATCCGGCTATACGTCAAAATCGATTTATAATGCCTCTTGTAGCGCATTTGACGACTTGTCAAGAGTAGGTAAATCTGCTTGCGACCGTTAAAGTGATGTTAATATGATGGCGAGCTGATTACCCCTTCGCTCGCAGTCCGGCTCACAAGGCCACAACCCAGCAGTAACAGAAGTGCGAAGTGCCATGAATAACGGAGACCGGGAATTGACCACCACCGTCGCGGATGATGCCCTGCTGATGGCCTATGTTGATGGCGAACTGTCGCCGCAACAGTGTGAGGAAATCGAGCAGCTCATGAACGCCTCGCCCGAAGTGGCCGAGCGCGTCGCGCTGTTGATGTCGTCTGACCTGCCGTACTCCGAAGCCTTCGCCCGCCAGGCCATTCCTCCTGTGCCCGACAGCCTGGTGCGCAACGTCGATGCGCTGCTCGCCGGTCACGCCGCCTCCGCCGCCGCTTCGGCCCGTGCGGGTTCCGCACCTGGCCCTGCCCAGCAACCCGAAAGCCTGCTGAACCGCCTGTTCGGCCGCCCCCGGTTCGGCTGGCTGGCGGTCGCCTTCGCCACCGGTGCCGTCTGCTACGGCCTGGTGCTGCAGGCCGGTTTCATCGGCGGTGCGCTGAACACCGACAGCAGCCTGCAACAAGCCCCGAGCGTGGCCCAGGCGCAGGCTTCGCCCTGGGTGATGCAGGCGGCCAGCTACCAGCAGTTGTACACCCGCGATACGGTCAACTACGTCACCCCGCAAACCGACGACGTGCGCAAGACCCTCGCCGACATCCGCCAGGTCGATGGCCTGGAATTGCGCGTGCCCGACCTGACCGCTGCCGGCCTGACCTTCAAGCGCGTGCAGCGCCTGCGCTTCAACAACAAGGCGCTGATCCAGCTGGTGTACTTGCCGGAGCAGGGCGATCCGGTGGCCCTGTGCGTGATGAAGGAGCCCAAGCCCGACCAGTCCATCGCCCAGCTGAATGTCGGCGGCATGGATGTTGTGGTCTGGCGCCAGTCTCAGCTAGGCTACGCGCTGATCGGCGCACCGGACGGCGTCGACCTCGATGCCGTGGCCCGCGTGGTCGCAGACCGCAGTTCCGGCCAGTTGTACACGGCCAATGCCCGCTTGCCCTCGCCGTTGTGGTTCGCCGATATCCGCCCATAAGGACCCGGGGTGTGGGCGACCGGCCTCCTGGATCGCCTGAATGCCCGCACCGTATCGCCGTCACGTCCTTCTCGCCGTTTCCCTGACCGTTGTCATCGGCTTCGGCGCAGCGTTGTTCATCGAACGCAGTGGCTGGGCGGCCCTGCCGTCGCTGTCTTCCCCTGCCGGTGCTGCCCGCATGGTCGATGCCTTCGAGGCGGTATCCGGGCCGCAGCCGGGCTTTCGCCGTAACCATGCCAAGGGTATCTGCATCAGCGGCCGCTTCGACAGCAACGGCCAGGGTGCTGCACTGGCGCCTGCGCAACTGTTGCGCGCCGGCAGCTACCCGGTGATCGGACGCTTCTCGGTGGTGGGCGGCAATCCCTCGGTCAACGACACCCACGCACGCATGCGCAGCCTGGCCTTGGACTTGAGCAACAGCGGTGAGACCTGGCGCATGGCGCTCAATTCCAGCCCGATTTTCTTCGTGCGCACGCCCGAGGCATTGCTGGAGCAGTTGCAGGCCTCGGCGCCCGGTGCCCAGGACAGCGAAGCGCGCATCGAGCGCTTCCGACGCAGCCACCCCGAGACCGATGCGTTCGAGCACTGGATGGATGCGCACCGGCCCTCGTCGGGCTTCGACAACGGCGCGTATTTCAGCGTCAACGCCTTCCGCTTCAGCGACGCTGCCGGGCACGTGCGCCTGGTGCGCTGGCGCCTGCAACCGGAAGCGCCCTATGCCCCGCTGAGCGACGAACAGCTCCAGCAGAACGACCCGGACATGTTGTCCTACGGCCTGGTTTCGCGCCTGGCCGAGGGGCCGTTGCGCTGGCACCTGATCCTTACCCCGGCACTGCCGGGCGATCCGGTCGATGATGCCACGCAGTTGTGGAGCCAGCCCGGTCACCAGGAGATCGACGCCGGCGTCCTGGTGATCGACGCCCAGCAGCCGCAGATCGATGGCCCTTGCCGCGACATCGACTTCAATCCGCTGATGCTGCCGCCCGGCATCACTCCTTCGGACGATCCGCTGCTCCAGGCGCGTGGCGCAGCCTATGCCGAATCTCAGCGTCGGCGGGTGCGGGAGATGGCGGGGCAGTAGGCACAGGCCCCCCAAAATAATTTCCAACCCCCCGGAATAATCCCCACTCCCCACCTGTTATCCCCTCAGAACACGCTTTCCGACGGGGTCCTTCGATGTACCTTAACCACCTGGCCGAACCGCTTGACGCCGACGCTCCCTGCGGCGAAAGCCTCGAATACGACGCCGATTACCTGGCCCTCGAAGAAGAAGCCCAGGGCAAGCCGGAAGTCGAGTACGGCACGACCCTGACCCAGGCCACCGCGCCCGACTGGAAACGTGTACAGCACCTGGCGCTGAGCCTGGCCAGCCGCAGCCGCGACTTGCGCCTGGCCGTACACCTGACCCGCGCCGAACTCAACCTCAACGGTTGTGCAGGTCTGGCCGCCGGCCTGGCACTGATCGAAACCCTGCTCGCCGAGCAGTGGCCGCACCTGCATCCGCAACTGGACGCAGACGACGACCACGACCCGCAACTGCGCGTCAACACCCTGGCCAGCCTCTGCGAAGCCGCCGGCCTGTTGCATGAGCTGCGCACCATGGCGCTGGTCGACGTCGCGCAGTTGGGCAGCATCAGCCTGCGTGACATCGACCTTGCCAACGGCGAAGCCAGCGCCTCGACCGAGCCGCAAAGCCCGTCCCTGGCGATGATCGAGGCGGCTTTCCAGCAAGCGGGGCACGAGCGCCTTGGGCAAACCCTGCAAACCCTGGAGCAGGCCTGGCACAGCAGCCAGCGCATCGAATCGTTGCTCACCGGGTATGTCGGCTTTGGCAGTGCCATCGACCTCAGCGCCTTGTCCTCGCTGCTGCGCCGCGCCGTGGACGTGCTGCGCCTGCGACTGCCGAGCAGCCCCGCGGATGTCGAGCAGGCCAGCATTCCCCAGGCCCAGGCCCAGGCCAGTGTGCCCCTGCCGCGTGGCGAAATCGCCAGCCGCGAGGACGTGCGCCAGGCCCTGGACCGTCTGTGTGCCTACTTCGCCGTGCACGAGCCCGGCAGTCCGGTGCCGTTGCTGCTGCAGCGCGCCCGCAAGCTGCTGGAGCTGAACTTCATCGAGCTGCTGCAGGACCTGGCCCCCGATGGCCTGGCGCAGATGGCCATGGTCAGCGGCGTGCGCGATGCATCGCGCAGCGACGACTGACAACCGCAATTCCCGCTAACCCAGCACAGGAGCAGTCCCGTGGCAGAAAACAGCCAGAAGTTCATCGCCCGCAACCGCGCCCCCCGGGTGCAGATCGAATACGACGTGGAAATCTACGGCGCCGAGAAGAGCGTGCAGTTGCCGTTCGTCATGGGCGTGTTCTCCGACCTTTCCGGCAAGCCCGCCGAACCGCTGCCGCCAGTGGCCGAGCGCAAGTTCCTGGAGGTGGACGTCGACAATTTCGACGAGCGCCTCAAATCGATGAAGCCACGCGTGGCTTTCCAGGTACCCAACACCCTCACTGGCGAGGGCAATCTGCCGGTGGAGATCACCTTCGAGAACATGGACGACTTCAGCCCCGGCGCCGTGGCGCGCAAGGTGCCGTCGCTGGACGCACTGCTCACCGCACGCAACCAGCTGTCCAACCTGCTGACCTACATGGACGGCAAGACCGGCGCCGAGGAACTGCTCGCCCGCGTGCTGGCCGACCCGGCACTGCTGCAGGCCCTGGGCAGCGCGCCGAAGCCGGCTGCCGACAGCAGCGACTGACCCCGACTCCCTGATCGAACCCTGACACCCGGCTGGGCCTTCGCGGCACCGGCAGGTAGACCCTTTTGCCCAGAAAACGAGGGATGCTGCAATGTCCACCCCACAAGCACACGAGGCAACGGCCCCCGCAGCGGCCCGCGAAGTCGACCTCGACGACTTCGCCAGCCTCTTGCAGAAAGAGTTCAAGCCCAAGACCGACAAGGCCCGCGACGCCGTCGAGAACGCCGTGCGCACCCTGGCCGAACAGGCCCTGCAAGGCACCCGCCTGATCGCCGGCGACGTGCTCGGCACGGTCGAAGGCATGATCGCCGAACTCGACCGCAAGCTCTCCGAGCAGATCAACCACATCCTCCACCACGAGGAGTTCCAGGGCGTGGAAAGCGCCTGGCGCGGCCTGCACTACCTGGTGAGCAACACCGAGTCGGACGAGTCGCTGAAGATCCGCGTGATGAACATCTCCAAGACCGAGGTGCATCGCACCCTGCGCAAGTTCAAGGGCGTGGCGTGGGACCAGAGCCCGCTGTTCAAGAAACTCTACGAAGAGGAATACGGCCAGTTCGGCGGCGAGCCCTACGGCGCGTTCGTGGCCGACTACTACTTCAACAACAGCGCCCCGGACGTCGAGCTGCTGAGCCAGATGGCCAAGGTCAGCGCCGCTGCCCACTGCCCGCTGATCACCGCCGCCGACCCCAGCGTGATGCTGATGGAGTCCTGGCAGGAGCTGGCCAACCCGCGTGATCTCACCAAGATCTTCCAGACCCCCGAGCACGCCGCCTGGCGCAGCTTCCGCGCCTCGGAAGACTCTCGCTACGTGGGCCTGGCCATGCCGCGTTTCCTGGCCCGCGCACCCTACGGCGCCAAGACCAACCCGGTGGAAGACTTCGATTTCGAGGAAACCACCGACGGCGCCGCCAGCAAGGACTTCACCTGGGCCAACGCCGCCTACGCCATGGCGGTGAACATCAACCGCTCGTTCAAGCACTACGGCTGGTGTTCGCAGATTCGCGGCATCGAGTCCGGCGGCGCGGTGGAGGGGTTGCCGGTGCACACCTTCCCGACCGACGACGGCGGCGTCGACATGACCTGCCCGACCGAGATCGCCATCAGCGACCGGCGTGAGGCGGAACTGGCCAAGAACGGCTTCATGCCCCTGGTGCACAAGAAGAACAGCAACCTCGCCGCGTTCATCGGCGCGCAGTCGATGCACAAGCCTGCCGAGTACGACGACCCGGACGCCACCGCCAACGCCAACCTGGCCGCACGCCTGCCGTACCTGTTCGCCACCTGCCGCTTCGCCCATTACCTCAAGTGCATCGTGCGCGACAAGATCGGCTCGTTCAAGGAGCGCGCCGACATGCAGGTATGGCTGAACAACTGGATCGGCCGCTACGTCGAGCACAACCCGGCCACCGCCACCGAATCGGACAAGGCGCGCAAGCCACTGGCCGGCGCCGAAGTGGTGGTCGAGGAGGTTGAGGGCAACCCCGGCTACTACCACTCCAAGTTCTACCTGCGTCCGCACTACCAGCTCGAAGGGCTGACCGTGTCGCTGCGCCTGGTTTCCAAACTGCCGTCGGCCAAGACCTGACGGCGCCTGTTCGCGCGTATTTCCCCTGACCCAACGAAAAGGTACAGACCATGATCCTGCTCAACTTCAACGGCAAGAAAATCAAAGGCACCTCGACCGTCTCCGGGCACACCGACTGGATCACCATCGATGCCCTGCAGATGGGCGTGGGCCGCGCCATCTCCACCAGCGGTGGCGGCGCCGACCGCGACACCAGCAACCCGTCGTTCTCGGAGATTTCCCTGACCAAGGCCACCGACCTGGCCTCTGCCGACCTGTTCATGGAAGCGGTGTGCGGCAAGAGCCTGGGCAAGGCCGAGATCCATTTCATCCAGACCGGCGGCGCCGAGAAGAAGGAGCAGGTGTTCCTCAAGCTCGAACTGGAGGAAGCGATCATCAGCTCCTATTCGGCCAGCAGCAACGGCGAGCGCCCGAGCGAAACCTTCTCGATCAACTTCACCAAGATCAGCTACCAGTACGACTCCTTCAGCGGCGAGAAGATCACCACCGGCACGCCGAAGAAGTGGGACCTGGAAGCCAACGCCAAGATCTGACCTGGCCCTGTGGCCGACCGGCGCCCAGGCACCGGCCGGCCCTGTGCCCCGGAGTATCGTTCATGACCACCCCGAACCCCTACGGCGCAGCCAACCATGGCTGAGCTGACCAGCAGGGAGCGCCTGCAGCCGTCGCTGCTCGATCGCCTGAGCGACGACGCCCGCGACCAGTCGCAAGAGCCTCGCGAGCAGCGTGTGCTGTCGATGCGCGCCCTGCGCCGCGCGGTGCTGCGCGACCTCGGCTGGCTGCTCAACAGCACCAGCCTGGGCAGCGTGCAGGACCTGACTGCCTACCCGTGGGCGGCGCGCTCGGTGCTCAACTTCGGCCTGCCCGACCTGTCCGGCAAGACGGCCACCGGCCTTGACCCGCAGGCCCTGGCCCGGCGCATCGAGCAGGTAATCGTCGATTTCGAGCCGCGCATCCTGCCGGCCAGCGTGCGCGTCATGCCGCTGGCCCGGGAGCGTGACCAGGCCAGCCCCAACCAGGTGGCGTTCGAAATCCATGGCGAACTGTGGGGCCAGCCCCTGCCCGAGCGCCTGTACCTGAAGACCGAACTGGACCTTGAAGCCGGTGACGTGAAGCTCTACGACATCGAAGCCGGAGGTGTACGGTGAATACCAGGCTGTTGCGTTACTACGAGCGCGAACTCCAGCACCTGCGCGAGATGGGCGGCGAATTCGCTCGCGACTTCCCCAAGGTCGCCGGACGCCTGGGCCTGGAAAGCCACGCCTGCGCCGACCCCTATGTCGAGCGCCTGCTCGAAGGCTTCAGCTTCCTGGCCGCACGCGTTCAGCTGAAGATCGACGCCGAATTCCCACGCTTCACCAACCACCTGCTGGAACTGGTCTACCCCCATTATCTCGCGCCCACGCCGGCCACGGCGGTGGTGCAGCTGCAACCGGACCTGGCCGAGGGCAACCTGGCCGCCGGATTCACCGTGCCACGCGGCACCCCCTTGCACAGCCTGCTGGGCAAGGGCGACCAGACCGCCTGCGAATTCCGCACCGCCCATGACCTTACCCTGTGGCCGATCGAACTCACCGAGGCCCGTTATTTCGCCTGCTCCGGCCAGGTCGGCGGTGTCGAGCTGGCGCGCCTGGGGCCGGTCAAGGCCGCCCTGCGCCTGCGCCTGAAAGTCGGCGCCGGGCTGACTTTCGACAAGCTCGCACTGGAGCGCCTGGTGCTGCACCTGCGCGGCAGCGAAGGGCAGGCCGGGCAGGTGCTCGAGCAACTGCTGGCGCAGGCTGTCGGCGTGCTGGTGCAGCCGGTGCAGGACGACAATCGCTGGCACGAATGGGTCGACATCGCGCAGATCCGCGCCCAAGGCTTCGACGACGAACAGGCCTTGCTGCCGGTGGCGCCGCGAACCTTCCAGGGCTATCGGCTGCTGCAGGAATACTTCGCCCTGGCGCAGCGCTTCCAGTTCGTCGAACTCGGCGGGATGGGCGCGGCAGTGCAGCGCTGCGACGTCACCGAAATGGATGTCACGGTGCTGTTCAAGACCTTCGTGCCAGCTTTGGAGAACAGTGTGTCGGCCACGCAGTTCGCGCTGCACTGCACGCCTGCAATCAACCTGTTCCCCAAGCGCGCCGACCGTGTGCACCTGTCCGACCAGCAGGTCGACTACCACGTGGTGCCCGACCGTACCCGGCCCATGGATTTCGAGATTCACCAGGTGACCGGCGTGACCGGCCACGGCAGTGGCGCCGAGGCCGAGCAACGCTTCGAGTCCTTCTACCGCGCCAACGACTTGCACGACCCGCGTCACGGCGCCTGGTACCAGGTGCGACGCGACACCCGCGTGCTCAGTGCCCAGCAACGGCGCCAGGGCCCGCGCTCGAGCTACATCGGCAGCGAGATCTTCCTGACCCTGGTCGATGCCCACGAGACGCCGTATCGCAGCGACCTGCGCCAGCTGGGCGTCGACACCCTGTGCAGCAACCGCGACCTGGTGCTGAGCATGCCGGTGGGCGTAGGCAAGACCGATTTCACCGTCGAGTCCGGCGCGCCGGTGCAGGCGGTGCGCTGCGTCGCCGGGCCGACCGCGCCGCGCCCTTCGTTCGCCGAGGGCGAGACCGCCTGGCGCCTGGTCAGCCACCTGTCGCTGAATTACCTGTCGCTGCTCGACCAGGACCCGGAGCAGGGCGCCACGGCACTGCGTGACCTGCTGCGCCTGTACTGCGGGGTCAGCGATGCGTCGATGCACAAGCAGGTCGACGGCCTGCGGTCGGTAAGCGCACGCTCGATCGTGCGGCGCCTGCCGATCCCCGGGCCGATCACCCATGGTCGAGGCCTGCAGGTGTGCGTGACGGTGGACGAAAGTGCGTTCGAAGGCGCCAGCCTGTTCGTCTTCGGCCAGGTGCTGGAGCAGTTCTTCGCCAAGTACGTGGCGCTCAACAGCTTTACCGAAACCCAGCTGCACAGCACCACGCGCGGCTTGATCATGCAGTGGCCGGCGAGGATAGGGCGATGCGAGATCCTCTAGCCCTGCTGCAGCGCCTGGCGCAAAAGCCGGCGTCATTCGACTTCCACGCCGCCCTGCGTCAGCTCGAGTGCGCGTTTCCCGATCACCCGCGGATCGGCCAGGCCGCGCGTCCGGCGGACGAGCCGCTGCGCTTCGGTCAGCAGCCGTCGCTGGCGTTCGAACCGGCGATGCTGGCAGGGTTGCAGGCGGGCGAGGGCGACAGGGCGCCGTTGCTGCTGCTCAACGGCTTCGGTGCGTCGGGTGCCAATGGCCCGTTGCCGCTGCACCTGACCGAATACGTGCGTGATCGTCAGCGCAATTTCGATGACCCGACCCTGGCGCGCTTTCTCGACATCTTCCATCACCGCCTGGTCAGCCTGTTCTACCGCGCCTGGGCCAGCGCCCAGCCAGCGGTGAGCCTGGACCGGCCGGGCAGTGACCGCTTCTCCACCTACGTAGCCTCGCTGATCGGCCTGGGCATGCCCTCGCTGCAAGGCCGCGATGCCGTGCCGCAACTGGCCAAGCAACACCATGCCGGACGCCTGGCGCCGCACATGCGCAATGCCGCAGGCCTGGCCGCAGTGCTCAGCGACGACCTCGGCGTGCCGGTGCAGATCGAACAGTTCGTCGGCCACTGGATGACCCTGCCGGTCGATGGCCTGTGCGCCCTGCGCAGCGGGCCGGGGGCCGAGCGCCTGGGCCTGGGCACGGTGCTGGGGCGCAAGGTGTGGAACGCCCAGGGCAAGTTCCGCCTGCGGGTCGGCCCGTTGGACATGGCCCAGGTGCAACGCCTGTTGCCCGGCCAGCCCGGCCTGCGTCGGCTCACCGACTGGGTGCGCCAGTACGCGGGCCTGGCGCTGGACTGGGACGTCAACCTGATCGTCGCTCGCGAGCATCTGCCCGGCACGCGCCTGGGCCACGGCGCCCGTCTGGGCTGGAGCAGCTGGCTGAGCAGTGCGGCGCCCGAACAGGACGACCGGCAGTTGCTCATCAACCCACGCATCACCTCTTCCGTTTCCCCCTCATCGCAAGGATCAGATCATGGCTGAGATCAGTCGGGTGGCCCTGTTCGGCAAACTCAACGGCCTGTGCTACCGGGCCATCGAAAGCAGCACGGTGTTCTGCAAGCTGCGTGGCAACCCCTACGTGGAACTGGTGCACTGGCTGCACCAATTGCTGCAGGCGCAGGACAGCGACCTGGTGCGCATCGTGCGCCACTACCAACTCGACCCGGCACGCCTGGCGGCGGACCTGACCACCGCGCTGGACCGCCTGCCGCGTGGCTCGACCTCGATCACCGACCTGTCCTCGCAACTCGAAGACAGCGTCGAGCGTGCCTGGGTGCATGCCACGCTGATGTTCGGCGAGGGCCAGGTACGTTCCGGGCACCTGCTGGTCGGTCTGCTCAAGGACCGCGCCCTGCGCAATGCGGTGCTGGCGTTGTCCGCCGAATTCGCCAAGGTGCGCGTCGACGACCTGACCGAGTGCTTCGCCACGTTGCTGGCCGACTCGCCCGAGGCCAACCAGGCCGCCAGCGACGGCTTCCAGCTGGCACCGGGTGAAAGCTCCGGTGCGCTGCCCAGTGCCGGCACGAGTGGCCAGGAGGCGTTGGAGCGCTTCACCGTCGATCTCACCGGGCAGGCACGCAGCGGCACGCTGGACCCGATCGTCGGGCGCGATGACGAGATCCGCCAGGTCATCGACATCCTCATGCGGCGGCGGCAGAACAACCCCTTGCTGGTCGGCGAGGCCGGGGTCGGCAAGACCGCCGTGGTCGAGGGCCTGGCCCAGCGCATCGTCCGTGGTGATGTGCCGCCGGCACTGCGCACGGTGCGCCTGCTGGTGCTGGACGTCGGCCTGCTGCAGGCCGGTGCGAGCATGAAGGGCGAGTTCGAGCAGCGCCTGCGTGCGGTGATCGACGAAGTGCAGGGCAGCGCGATACCGGTCATCCTGTTCATCGACGAGACCCACACCCTGGTCGGCGCCGGCGGCGCAGCCGGCACCGGCGATGCGGCGAACCTGCTCAAGCCGGCGCTGGCCCGCGGTACCTTGCGCACCATTGGCGCGACCACCTTCGCCGAATACAAGAAGTACATCGAGAAGGACCCGGCGCTGACCCGACGCTTCCAGACCGTGCAGGTCGACGAGCCCGACGAGGCCCGCGCGCTGTTGATGCTGCGCGGCATCGCGCAGAGCATGGCCGGCCATCACCAGGTGCAGATCCTCGACACCGCGCTGGCCGCCGCCGTGCGTCTGTCGCACCGCTACATTCCGGCACGGCAGTTGCCCGACAAGGCCATCAGCCTGCTCGACACCGCTTGCGCGCGGGTCGCCATCAGCCTGCACGCCACCCCTGCTGCGGTGGACGACAGCCGCCGACGGATCGAGGCGCTCGAAACCGAGCAGGCGATCATCCGCCGCGAGCGCGCCCTGGGCGTGGACACCGATGCGCGCCAGGCGACTCTCGATGCGCAGCGCGTCAGCGAGCGCGAGCGCCTGGATGAGCTGGAGGCCTCGTGGGCCAGCGAGCAGGAGCAGGTTGCGGCCATCGTCCAACTGCGCGAGCAACTGGGCGGGGAGGGCGCCACCGACGCCGCGCTGGATGAACTGCGCAGCCGCCAGCAGGCCCTGGCCGACGCCCAGGGCGAGACGCCGCTGATCCTGCTCACCGTCGATGAACAGGCGGTCGCCGCCGTGGTGCAGGACTGGACCGGCATCCCGGTCGGGCGCATGGTGCGCAACGAGATCGACAACGTGCTCAACCTGGCCAGCAGCCTGTCGCGCCGCATCATCGGCCAGCCCCATGCGCTCGAGGCCATCGCCCGACGTATCCAGACCGCCCGCGCCGGCCTGGACAACCCCGGCAAGCCGGTGGGCGTATTCCTGCTCGCCGGCACCTCCGGGGTGGGCAAGACCGAGACAGCCCTGGCCCTGGCCGAGACCTTGTACGGTGGCGAGCACAACCTGGTGACCATCAACATGAGCGAGTACCAGGAGGCGCACACGGTCTCCAGCCTCAAGGGGGCGCCGCCCGGCTATGTCGGCTACGGCGAGGGCGGCGTGCTGACCGAGGCGGTGAGGCGCAAGCCCTACAGCGTGGTGCTGCTGGACGAGATCGAGAAGGCCCACCCCGATGTGCACGAGCTGTTCTTCCAGGTGTTCGACAAGGGCTGGATGGAAGACGGCGAAGGCCGCCTGATCGACTTCAGGAACACCCTGATCCTGCTCACCACCAACGTCGGTACCGAGACCATCAGCCGCCTGTGCCAGCACCCCGAGCAGACACCCGACCCGGAAACCATCGCCCGCAGCCTGCGTCAGCCGCTGCTGCAGGTGTTCCCGCCGGCCTTGCTCGGGCGGGTGGTGACCATCCCTTACTACCCGCTGAGCGACGCCATGCTCGCCAGCATCATCCGCCTGCAACTGGGCCGTATCGAACGCCGCCTGCTGGAACGCCACGGCGTGCCGTTGAGCTGCGACGAGGCGGTGGTGGCCCTGATCGCCAGCCGTTGCACCGAGCTGGAGAGTGGCGGGCGGATGATCGACGCGATTCTCACCCACACGGTGCTGCCGGCCATCAGCCGGGAATTTCTCGAGCGGTTGCTGCGTGGCGAATCGGTCAAGCGGGTGCACCTGGGCGTGCGCGACGGGGCATTCGACTACCGCTACGACGAGCAAGCGCCATGAACCTCACCCGGCATTGGCGTATCGAGTGCCTGCCGGGCAGCGAGCACGACGCCTCCGATATCACGTGAACCAGGCCTTGCGGCCTTCGAGAGCCTTCCATGAACAAGAAGCAAGATTTCGCATTTTCCTGTGGCGCGGCATCGCTGCTGTGCGCGGCGTCGGAGCTGGGGGTGAGCAATATGCCCAGCACCGGCGCGCGCAGCACCGGCCAGGCCTTGCAGGTCAACTATTTCTGCGAGGCGGCGCTGTACCAGATTACCTCGGGATCGGTGACGGGAGGGCGGTTGAACAAGGAGCAGGCCGACCTGAGCAAGCTGGGCTATTCCTTCCCGCACAACGTCGCCATCGCCGCCCGGGAGCTGGGGCTGGACGTGACCATCTACATGAGCGGCCTGATCGCCAGCGCGCTGTCGACCTTCTATCCCGACGCCGAGACCAAGTGCGTACGCGCAGGCTTCCCGATCATCCACTCCGCACCGCCGGCGCTGGCCGCCAACCGCCGCGCGCTGAAGATCGTGATGACCTTCGGCATCGGCCTGCACTACGTGATGCAGCGTCCGGACGGCAGCTTCATGGACCCGGGTGACGGCAAGGACTTCGCCGACTTCAAGCAGATGAACCTGTGGAGCAAGTGCTACAACGACACCGGCATCACCCTGGTGCTGGAAAAACCGGTGCCCGCCGCTGCAGCGTGATTCGCGGTGTCTGGCACGGCGCTGCTCGTGATCGCGGGGCAAGCTCGCTCCTGCAGGCGCACCACCGTATTCGAAAGCGGTGCCGTACCTGTGGGAGCGAGCTCGCCCCGCGATGGCGTCATTCGCAACACCCACGCGCTCACCCCCGCACGCTTTTTCATCCCCCCACGGAATAAACCCCGCTCCCCGCCTGTTGTGTCCCCAAGGCCGACCCTTGCGGCCACCCCGCGTGAAGGAGCCCTGGATGTCCGTTACCCAAGCCAACCGCGAAATCGCCGTGACCTGCGTGCTCGGCGCCGACACCCTGCTGTTTCGCCGCATGAGCGCCCGCGAAGGCCTGTCGACCCTGAGCGAATACCAGATCGACCTGTACAGCGAACGCACCGACCTCGACCTTGACGACCTGCTCGCCACACCGCTGACGGTCGCCGTCGAGCTGCCCAAGGGCGGCCAGCGGTACTTCAGCGGCCTGATCACGCGCTTCGCCTACACCGGTCGCCAGGGGCGCTTCGCCACCTATCAGGCAGTGGTGCGTCCCTGGCTGTGGTTGCTGACCCGCAGCAGCGACTGCCGGATCTTCCAGCAGCGCAGCGTGCCGGACATCGTCAAGGCGGTGTTCGCGCCCTATACCCTGGCCGATGTCGACACCTCGGGCCTGAGCGGCAGCTACCCGGCCCTGGAGTACTGCGTGCAGTACCGCGAAACCGACTTCGATTTCGTCAGCCGCCTGCTGGAACAGGCGGGTATCTACTACTTCTTTCGCAGCGCTGCCGGGCGCCACACCCTGGTGCTGGCCGACAGCTACGGCGCCCACGCGCCCGCTCCGGGCTACCCGCAGATCCGCTACCTGCCGGCCCAGGACCAGGCCATGCGCGACAGCGAGGTGATCTACGACTGGCGCATGAGCGGCGAGGTCGAACCTGGCGCCTGGGCCTTGCAGGACTACGATTTCGAAAAACCGTCGGCCAACCTGCAGGTGCGCTCGACCCAGGCGCGGGCGTACGAGCAGTCACGCCACGAACGCTACGACTACCCCGGCAAGTACCGCGAGCGCCAGCAGGGCGAGGCCCTGGCCCGCCAGCGTATCGAGGCGCGGCACACCAGCTACCGGCGCATCGAGGGCGCCACCCGGGCGCGCGGGCTGTTTCCCGGCGCGCTGTTCACCCTCGTAGAACATCCGCGTGGTGACCAGAACCAGCAGGTGCTGGTGCTCAGCGCCGAGTACGAACTGTCGTCCGACACCTACGAACCGACCCGCCCCGAAGACCCGGCTCCGGTGCTCACCTGCCGCTTTACCGCCTTGCCGCGCCAGCAGGACTACCGCCCGCCGTGCCTCACCCCGCGCCCGCTGGTGCGGGGGCCGCAGACCGCCAAGGTGGTGGGCAAGGCCGGCGAGGAGATCTGGACCGACCCCTATGGTCGGATCAAGGTGCAGTTCCATTGGGACCGCGAAGGCCAGGAAGACGAAAACAGCTCGTGCTGGATTCGCGTGGCCCAGGGGTGGGCGGGCAAGCGCTGGGGCAGTCTGTTCCTGCCACGCATCGGCCAGGAGGTGGTGGTGAGCTTTCTCGAAGGCGACCCCGACCGGCCGCTGGTCACCGGCAGCGTCTACAACGCCGAGGTGATGCCGCCCTGCAACCTGCCCGAGCAGGCCACCCGTTCGACCCTCAAGAGCCACTCGAGCAAGGGTGGCAACGGCTACAACGAGCTGCGCTTCGAAGACCGCAAGGGTGCCGAGCAGGTGTTCATCCATGCCGAGCGCAACTTCGACCAGCGCATCGAGCGCGACGCCCTGGACTGGGTCGGCGGCGAGCGCCACTCACGGGTGGCCAAGGACCTGCGCGAACGCATCGGCGGCGACCGTCACCAGCACGTGCTGGGCGACCGTACCGAAAAGGCCGTGGGCAGCGTGTCCCAGGCCGCAGGGCGCGACCTGCAGCTGGACAGCGCGCTCAAGGCCAGCCTCAGCGGCGGCACCGACGTGCACATCAAGGGCGGCATGAACGTGGTGATCGAGGCGGGGGCGAGCATCACCCTCAAGGCCGGCGGCTCGTTCCTGACCCTGGGCCCGACCATCATCGCCTCGATGCTGCCCTTGCCGCTGCCACAGGCCTCGGCCGCCGCCAACGCTCTGGTCCTGGCCTCGCGCCCCGGCCCCGTGGGCCAGCCGCTGGAGCCCAGGGAGGCCGACGATGGCCGTCAGTGAATTGCGTCAACTTCAATCAAGGAACCCGACATGCCAGTGAAACTGTGGGTCGAACGTTATCGCGGGCAGCCCCCCGTGGCCGAACTTGCCTGCCTGATCGAAGCCAGCGGTACCTTGGGCCGAGCGCCGGGTAACGATCTGGTGCTCGACGACCCAGGCAAGTACATCTCCCGCAGTCACGCGCGGGTCGAGTTGCGCGAGGGCGGTTACTACCTCACCGACACTGGCAGCAACCCCAGCGTGGTCAACGAACGCCTGCTCGGCCATGGCCGCGAGACGCTGTTGCAGGCTGGCGACCAGGTGGTGATCGGTGATTACCAGATCGGTGTGGCGCTGCTGGTGGTGGAGGAGGTCGATCCCGACCAGACCGGCATCGGTGCCACCCAGACGCTGGCGGTGTTCGTGCCGCCGACACCGGTTCAGGCACCTGAACCGCCGCCACTCGAAGTGCCCGCGCCGGCGCGCAGCGCGCCCGGTTTCAGCCAGCCGCAGGTAGACACCGATGCGCTGGCGGCGGCGAGCATCCTGCAGGGCGAGTCGGTGTTCGAGGCGGCGCCGATGCTCGACGATCCACTGGGCCTTGACCTGTTCGCCGGGCAGCGCCCGACCGCAGCATTCCTCGGCACCCCGGCCGATCACCTGTCGCCGGAACTGCAGGCCATGCCAGTGACGGCCAGCCCGGCACCCCAGGCGCTGGATGGCGCGCGCATTCCCGACGGCTACGACGCCTTGGCGGACCTGCTGGCAGCACCTGCTGTGCCGACCAGCCCGGTGCCCGTTGCAGCGCCAGTTCCGACGCCAGCGCCAGCGCCAGCGCCTCCGGTTGCCGCCGAACCTGCTGCGCCCGGTGCGCAAGAGGCCGTGTTCCAGGCCTTGCTCGACGGCCTCGGCCTGCCGCAGTTGCGCAGTTCGCGCAGCCCCGAGGCGCTGGCGCGACTGGTGGGGGAAATGCTGCGCGCGGCCACCGGCGGCACCATGGGCGTGCTGATGACCCGGGCGCTGACCAAGCGCGAAAGCCACATCGAGATGACCATGATCGGCACGCACTCGAACAACCCGCTGAAGTTCTTCCCCGACCCTACCAGCGCCCTCAGCCAGATGCTCAGCACCGACGCCCCGGCCTACCTGCCAGGCGTGCAGGCGCTGCAGGCTGCCTTCGACGACCTGCGCGCCCACGAGATGGCGGTGATCGCCGGCATGCGCGAGGCGCTGGGCGAGGTCATGCAGCGCTTCGACCCGGCGCGTATCGAACGCCTGTCCGCACCTGGTGCCCTGGAACGCTTGCTGCCTTCGGCACGCAAGGCCCGTCTGTGGGCGCGCTTTGCCGAACTGCACAGCGAACTGGCGCGCGACGGCGATGAAGAACTGCAGCGTCTGTACGGCGAGAAATTCTCCCTGGCCTACCAGCAGCAGGTCAGCCGCCTGCGCGACGCGCCCTGAACCTTTTTTACCGAGACTCCACTCATGTCCTGGAACAGCAAAGTCGTCTGGTCGGAAGGCATGCTCCTGCAGCCCCAGCACCTGCAGCAGCACGACCGCTTTCTCAACGCCCATCTGCAGGCCCGGGTCGCGGCCTTGCGCCCCTATGCCTGGGGGTTCTCGCGCCTGGAAATCGACGAGCAGCACCTGGCCTTCGGCAAGCTGGCGCTCAAGGCTTACAGCGGTGTGTTGCCTGACGGTACTCCGGTCGGCCTGCCGTTCGACGAGATGCCGCTGCCACTGGAAATTCCCGCCGACGCCCGTGACCTCGAGGTGGTGCTGGCACTGCCCACGGCGCGCCACGGCGTGGCGGAAGTCGACGACCGCACCAGCGCAGAGAACTTCGCCCGTCACCGCAGCGTCGAGTACGAAGCCTGGGACAGCAACGGCCTGGACAACAGTGCGCTGATGAGTGTCGGCAAACTGCGCCTGCGCCTGGCGCTGGCCAGCGATGTCGCCGACGCCCACGCGTTGTTGGGTGTGGCGCGGGTCGTGGAGCGCCGCGCCGACCAGCAGGTCGTGCTCGACCCCGGTTACTGTGTGCCGAGCCTGACCCTTGAGGCGGCGCCACGCCTGGCTGCGTTCGTCGATGAACTGCTGGGCCTGTTGAGCCAGCGCGCCGCTGCCATGGCCACGCGCCTGGCCCAGCCCGGCGCCAGCGGTGCGGCGGAGATCGCCGATTTCCTGCTGCTGCAACTGCTCAACCGCAGCGAGCCGCTGGTCCGCCACCTGGCCAGCATGGCCGGCCTGCACCCTGAAGCGCTGTACCGTCAGCTGACCGCCCTGGCCGGAGAATTGGCGACTTTTACCCAGGCCGACAAACGTGCCAGCCGCTATCCGGTGTATCGCCACGACGCCCTGGCGGAAACCTTCGCCCCGCTGATGCTCGACCTGCGCCGCGCCCTGGCCACGGTGATCGATGCGCGGGCCATCCAGATTCCGCTGGAGGAGCGCCAGTTCGGCATCCGTGTGGCGGTGTTGCCCGACCGGGCGCTGCTCGGCAGTGCCACCTTCGTGCTCGCCGTGCACGCGCAGATGCCGGCCGAGGCGCTGCGCAGCGGCTTCCCGCCGCAGGTCAAGCTGGGCTCGGTGGAGAAGATCCGCGACATGGTCAACCTGCAGCTGCCCGGCATCGGCCTGCGCCCCTTGCCGGTAGCGCCGCGGCAACTGCCGTTCCACGCCGGCTTCACCTACTTCGAACTCGACCGCAACAGCGAGTACTGGCAACAGCTGACCCAGTCGGCAGGATTCGCCCTGCATGTGGCCGGCAGCTTCCCGGGGCTGGACATGCAGTTCTGGGCCATCCGCAACGCCTGATCGACAGCGCAGGTACCTCACGTGAACATGAACGACTCCCTGGAACCCGGGCACGACCCGGACCACACCGTGCTGCTGCCGACTCCTGGCGGTCGCCGCCCGGCACCCAGCACCCCGCCAGCGCCCGTCGAGGCCGACCTGGCCTTGCGCGGCGCCGGGCTCAACCCGTTGGTGCGTGCCGCCAACCCCTTGCTCGACCTGGTGGTGCCGCTGCGCGGGCTGACCCGCGCACCGGACATGGAAACCCTGCGTGAACGCCTGGTGCAGGCAGTTCGGGAATTCGAGGCGCAGGCGCGCAACGCACGGGTGGAGACCCAGACCATCGCTGCCGCGCGCTACGCCCTGTGCACCCTGGTCGACGAGACCATCTCCAGCACACCGTGGGGCGCCGGGGTATGGAGCGGTCGCAGCCTGCTGGTGACCTTCCACAACGAGGCCTGGGGCGGCGAGAAGTTCTTCCTGATCCTGCAACGGCTGAGCCTGGATGCGCGGGCCAACCTCGACGTACTGGAACTGATGTACCTGTGCCTGGCGTTGGGCCTGGAAGGGCGCTACCGCGTGCTGGACCGGGGTTTCGACCAGCTGGCGGCGCTGCGCGAGCGCCTGCTGCAGCTCATTCGTCAGCAGCGCGGCGCGCCCGAACAGGACCTCTCGCCACGCTGGCGTGGCGCGCCCACGGCCCCCGTGTCGATGCTGCGCCTGGTGCCGCTGTGGGTGTTGGCGGCCCTAGCCGCGCTGCTGCTGGTGCTGTTGCAGGTGACCGGCAACTGGCTGCTCAACCGCGCCTCGGACCCGGTGTTCGCACAGATGGGTGAGCTGCGCCTGACCTCGCCGCTGAAAGTTGCCCAGCCCACCGGGCCGGCGCCGGTACGCGTGTCGGGCTTCCTTGCCGACGAGATCGCCCAGGGCCTGGTGAGCGTGCGTGAAACCAGCGACCGCTCGGTGATCACCCTGCGCGGCGACGGTGTGTTCGCCTCTGGCAGTGCCGAAGTGTCGAGCAGCTTCGAGGGCCTGCTGACACGCATCGGCGAGGCGCTCAAGGGCGTGCCGGGCGACGTGCTGGTGGTCGGGCATACCGACAACGTGCGGCCTTCGCTGGGCTCGCGGCTGTCGTCGAATTTCGACTTGTCCAACACCCGTGCCCGCAATGTCGCGCGCCTGTTGGCCGAGCGCGCAGGCCCCGCCACGCGCTACCGCAGCGAGGGCCGCGGCGAGACCGAGCCGCTGGTGGCCAACGACTCGGCCGCCAACCGTGCGCGCAACCGCCGCGTCGAGATCACCGTATTTGTTCCTGCGCAGCCGCAGTGAGGGCCAGGCGATGTCTTATCTGATCTATCTGTTCGATACCCTCGTGCGCGGCCTGCGCTGGCTGGCCAGCTCCTGGCTGCTGTCGCTGCTGGGCGTGGTGCTGGTGGCGTTGCTGCTCTGGTACGAAGGCCCGCTGCTGTCGTTCGACGGGCGTGAGCCGCTGGCCTCGGCGTGGGTGCGTGGCTGGCTGGTGACGGCGATCGTTGCCGTCTGGCTGGCGTACTTCGGCTGGCGCGCCTTTGCCGCCTGGCGCGCCAACCGGTTGCTGATGGCCGGGGTTGCCGATGATCAGGGCAGCGAGTCTGCCTCGGCGCGGGCCTCGCAGGCCGAGGTGACGCACCTGGCCGCACGCATGCGCGAGGCGATGGCCGTGCTGCGCAAGGCCAGCCCTGGCTGGAAGCTGGGCGGGCAATACCTGTACCAGTTGCCGTGGTATCTGTTCGTCGGTGCCCCAGGCAGCGGCAAGACCACCGCCTTGACCCACTCCGGCCTGCAGTTCCCGCTCAGCGACACTCACGGCGCCACGGCCATCGGCGGCATCGGTGGCACGCGCCATTGCGACTGGTGGTTCACCGACGAAGCCGTGTTGCTGGACACCGCCGGGCGCTACACCACCCAGGACAGTGACGCCGAGGTCGACAAGGCCGCCTGGCGTGGCTTTCTCGACCTGTTGAAGAAGCATCGCCGGCGCAGCCCGGTCAACGGCGTGATCGTCACGCTCAGCGTCAGCGATCTGCTGCAGCAGGGCGACGCCGAGCGCCAGCGCCAGGCCACGGCGATCCGCACGCGCCTCGACGAGCTGCACGAGCGCCTGGGCGTGCGCTTCCCGGTGTACGTGGTGGTGACCAAGTGCGACCTGCTGGCCGGCTTTGCCGAGTACTTCGAGCACTTCGGCCGCGAGGAGCGCAGCCAGGTGTGGGGCGTGACCTTCCCGCTGGATCAGAGCGAGCAGCCGGGTGCGGCACTGGCAGGTTTTCCCGCCGAGTTCGAGGCGCTGGAGCAGCAGCTGCAGGTGCGTGTGCTCGAGCGCATGCAGCAGGAGCGTGACCTGTCGCGGCGGGCCTTGCTGTACAGTTTCCCGCAGCAGTTCGCCGGGTTGGGCGACGTGCTGTCGGGCTTCCTGCGCACGGTGTTCGAACCCAATCGTTTCCAGGCGCCGACGCGCCTGCGTGGGGTGTACTTCACCAGCGGCACCCAGGAGGGCAGCCCGATCGACCGGGTGCTGGCCTCGCTGGCCGCTGCCTTCGGCCTTGGGCGCAAGGTATTGCCGCCCGGTTATGCCAGCGGGCGCAGCTACTTCATCACCCGCCTGCTGCGCGAGGTGATCTTCAAGGAAGCGGGCCTGGCCGGGCTCGACCCGCGCCAGGAACGGCGTCGCCGCCAGTGGCTGCGCGCGGGCATGCTGCTGGTCGCCGTGCTGGCGTTGCTGCTGGCGCTGGGCATGGCGCTCAGTTACCAGCGCAACCGGGTGCTGGTCGATACCGCAGCGCAGCGTACTGCCGAGCTGGCGCAGCTGGCCAAGGCGCTGCCGGCCGAAGGTAATGTGCTGCAGGCCTTGCCGCTGCTCGACGCGGCGCGCGCCTTGCCGGCAGGCTACGACCAGCGCGGCGAAGGCGTGCCGCTGCTCGAGCGCTTCGGCCTGTACCAGGGGGACAAGCTGGGTAGCGGGGCGGTGACGCTGTACCAGCGCCTGCTGCGCAGCACCTTGCTGCCGTCGATTGTCGGCAATCTGGAAAGCGCCTTGCGCCGTGGCGATGCCAGCAACCAGGACTTCCTCTACGAGACCCTGCGTGTGTACCTGATGCTTGGCCAGCGGCAGTTCTTCGATGCCGCTTCGGTGCAGGCCTGGATCGATGTCGACTGGCGCCGTGAACTGCCCCAGGCCAGCGAAGCGCAACGCCAGCAACTGTGGGCGCATGTGGCTGCGCTGCTCGAGGACGAGGCGGGCGAACCGGTACAGCTCGATGCCGAATTGATCGCCAAGACCCGGCTGACCCTGGCCGGCATGCCGTTGTCGCAGCGTATCTACAACCGCCTCAAGCGCCAGGTGGCGCAGGCTGGCCTGGCCGAGCAGAGTGTCAACGCCGCGGCCGGACGGGATGTCTCGTCGCTGCTGGTGCGACGCAGCGGCCTGCCGCTGTCGCGCGGTGTCAGCGGCGTCTACAGCGTGGCTGGATACCGCGCGCTGCTGGCCCGGCGCGAGCGCGCCGTGGCCGACATGGCCCGCGACAGTTGGGTGCTGGACCGCCAGGAAGCGGCCCTCGGCGCAGGCGATGGCGTGCGTCTGGGCGCCGCCGTGCTCGAGTTGTACTACGCCGATTACATCCGCCAATGGGATGCCTACCTGGCCGACGTGCAACTGGTACCGCTGGCCAGCCTCGGTCAGGCCGCCCAGGTGAGCAGTGCCCTGGCCGCTGCCGACTCGCCGCTGCGTGCTTTCCTGCAGGCCGCCGCACGCGAGACCACGCTCGAAGGGGTACTCGCCGACAACGCGCCAGACACCACCGGCAACCCGGTCGACCGGGCCTTGCGCGAACGCCTGGACAGCGCCCGCAAGCGCCTGGAAAACGCCCTGGCCGACAACGCCCCGGCCCCGGCGCCGAGCACCGGCGGCAACCCGGTGGACCAGCACTTTGCAGCCCTGCATGCGCTGGCCAGCAGCGCCGCCCCGGCGACACTGGAGGAAAGCCTGGCCCTGCTCAAGGACGCCGCGCAGTTCTTCGACAGCGCCGAGAACGCCCGCCGCAGCGGCACGCCTGCGCCCACTGGCGAGGTGCTCGGGCGCATCAAGCGTGCCGCCGCCGAACAACCTGCGCCCTTGTCCGAGATCTTGCGTGCGCTCGACAGCGGCGGCGGGGCACTGACCCTGGGCAACGAACGCGAACGCCTGAATGCCCTGTGGGTCGCCAACGGCGCGCCGTTCTGCCGCGCCGCCATCGCCGGGCGCTACCCGCTGGTGCGCAGCGCCAGCCTTGACGCCACCGCCGACGACTTCGGCCGTTTCTTCGGCCCCGGCGGCATCATGGACGACTTCTTCAGCCGCAACCTTGCACCCTATGTGGACATGAGCGCCGGCCAGTGGCGCTGGCGCACCAGCGGCAGTGCACCGCTGGGCATCCCCCAGGACGTGCTCGACCAGTTCCAGCGCGGTGCACGCCTGCGCGACATGTTCTTCGCCGCCGGTGCGCGCCAGCCATCGCTGCGCTTCGATGTGCAAGCGCTGAGCGCCGACCCGGCCTTGGGCCAGGTCAGCCTCGACATCGCCGGCCAGCCGGTGGCGTTCGTTGCGGGTGGCGATGGTGGCTTCACCCCGATCGTGCTGCCCAGCGGCAAGGGCAGCGACCGGGTGCAGTTGCAGTCGTCCATCGGTACCGGCTTGCGCAGCGATGGCCCGTGGGCCTGGTTACGCCTGCTCGATCAGGGTCAGGTACTAGGCGAGTCGGGCGAGCGCTTTCAGGTCAGCTTCAACATGAGTGGCCACAAGGTCAGCTATGCGCTGCGCGCCAGCAGCGTGATCAATCCGTTTCGCCGCGATGCGCTGGAGCAGTTCCGCTGCCCGGCGCGGCTGTGAGGGGATGCCCATGGAGCAGCGCAACTCGCGCAGTGGGTTCTACGGCAAGTTGGTCAGCCATGGCGACTTCCTCAGCCGACGCTTGGCCCCGGCGTTCGTGCGTGGCTGGGACGACTGGTTGCAGGCAGGCCTGCGCGCCAGTCGCGAGCGTCTCGGTGGCGGGTGGGAGCAGGCCTACCGCTGCAGCCCGATCTGGCATTTCGCCCTGGCTGCCGGGGTGTGCGGCGAGCCGGCCTGGGCCGGGGTGATGATGCCCAGTGTCGACCGGGTAGGGCGCTACTTTCCCCTGACCCTGGCCTATGGTGGCCCGGATGTGCCGGTGCTGGAGCGTCTGCGTTGCGACGGCGCGTGGTATGCCGAAGTCGAGCGCCTGGCGTTGTCGACCCTGGCGGCCGGTTTCGTGCTGGAGGATTTCGACCGTGCGCTGATTCAGTTGCCAGCGCCGTCACGGCCCGAGCCGATGAACACCGCGCCGACCTGGGGGCGGCCGGCGATGGGCGAGCTCTGGTTGGCATTGCCTGAGCAGGAGGGTATGGCGCAGGCAGCGGAGCAATGGCTGATGCAATTGGCCGTTCTGGCGGAGCAGCGGTCGCTTGCCGGGCATGCGCTGTTCTGGACCGAGGGTGGGCCGCAGGTGCCGCCGACGCTGGTGGTGAGCCGGGGATTGCCGGCCGTGGGCCGGTTCGTCGGGATGCTGGGCGGGGAGGGTGGAGGCGCGGCTTGAGCTTGATGCCCGCACCGGCCTCCTCGCGGAACCCGTCCGCTCCGACCGTCAGTCGGTAGACGCCGCCACCGCATCGATCTCCACCAGCATTCCATCCAGCGCCAGCCGTGGTACGGGGATCAGGGTGCAGACGGGGTGTCCGGTTTCCCAGACCCGATTCGCCTCGCTGACCCACTCGCGCAGGCGATGCTCGTCATGATCGACGATCAGCAGCGTCAGCTTGAGCACCTGTTGCAGGCTCGAGCCTTGCGATTTCAAGGCCGTTTCCAGGTTGGCCAGTGCCTGCCTGGCCTGCTGCGGGAAGTCGGCGGGCAGGTGTCCGTCGATGTCCTCGCCACCTTGCCCGGCAATGAACAGCAGCCGGGCCCCAGGTGCCAGTGCTGCAACGTGGGAGTAGCCATTGCTGCTAGGGTCGTACAGGCCCGGTGGGTTGGACAGCTCGAAGGCGGGGCGGGAATCAACGGACATGGCACTGCTCCTTGGGAAAGAGCAGGCAGTCTGCAACCTCGAGTCAACTAGAGGTCAAGCGTCAATATGACAATGGCTGCAGCGCTCAGGAATCGGCGAATGCGCGCAGCGTGTCGCCTTCCATCCGGTAGCGCACCCACTCGGGTTGCGCCTTGGCGCCGATGGAGCGGTAGAACTCGATGGCGGGTTCGTTCCAGTCCAGCACGCTCCACTCGAACCTGCCACAGTCGTTGTCGCACGCGATGCGCGCCAGGTGCTGGAGCAGCGCCTTGCCGGCGCCGCTGCCGCGGTGTTCAGGGCTGACGTAGAGGTCTTCCAGGTACAGGCCGTTGCTGCCCAGCCAGGTGGAGTAGCTGAAGAAGTACACGGCGAAACCGATGGCTTGATCACCCTTCGAGCAGATCAGCGCATGCGCCGTCGAGCCGTCGCTGAACAGGGTGCGCTGGATGTCCTCGACGCTGGCGATCACTTCATGCCGGGCACGTTCGTAATCGGCCAGGTCGGTGATGAAGCTGAGTATCTGCGCCGCATCGCTGGGCTGTGCCGGGCGGATATGAAGTTCCATGATGGTGTCTGCCACTCGAGAGAAAGAGCCCGGATGCTAAACCAAAGCGCTAGAATGCATGTACTGCAATCTTTTCAGTTGAAAGTGAACATCATGCATTCTGTACTGCGCCGACTCGATCTCAACCTGCTGCTGGTGTTCGATGCGCTGTACCGCAGCCGGACCGTGACCTATGCCGCCGAGGCGCTGGCCATCAGTCCGTCTGCCTTCAGCCATGCACTGGGGCGCCTGCGCGAGGCGCTGAACGATGAGCTGTTCATTCGCCAGGGCAATCGCATGCATCCGACCCAGCGTGCCGACATGCTGGCCACGGCGGTGAGCGAGAGCCTGAAACTGCTGTGCGATCAGTTGGACGAATGGGAACCGTTCGATCCGGCTACCAGCCAACGCACCTTCGTCTTCGCCGCCACCGACTACACGGCCTTCGCGCTGTTGCCGCAGTTGATGGATCGCCTTCGGGAAGTGGCTCCGAGCCTGTCGTTGCGCGTGGTCTATTCCGACCGCAAGGTGTCCATCGAAGACCTGGCGCGCGGGCGTATCGATTTTGCCCTGGGCTACAGCGAAGACCGGGAGGTACTGCCCGCCGGGGTCGATAGCGAGGATTGGCTGGTGGGCGAGTACATTGTCATTGCCAGCCAGCATCATCCAAGAATCAAGGGCGCTCCGGACCTGGACAGCTACCTCGAAGAGAAGCATGTGGTCATCACGCCTTGGGGGGAGACGCGCGGAGTGGTCGACCATGTGCTGGACGGCATGGGATTGAAGCGCAAGGTCGCCTTGCAGATTCCCGCAGTGATGATTGCACCTTTCATCATCGCCGGGACGGATTTGCTGATGACCATTCCTCGCCACGCTGCCGAAACGCTCCAGAGGGCGACACCCATTGCCTTGTACCCGGCACCCTTTGCCATTCCCGCGTACAGGTTGAAGCTCTACAGCCACAGCAAGTATGCGCGCAGCGATGCGCACGCCTGGATGAGCCGGCAACTGCGCGAGCTGTTCATTCAGCAGGCGCTGTAGATGCCCGCGCAGTTGCCGCAGCCCAGGCGCAGACCTTCAACCTCTGTCCGCCGCTCGCAGAAACGCGGTGATCAACGAAACAACCTCCGCTTGAATCACGCCCCGCGGCCGAGCGTTTTCACCACCTCGGCATATGACCCCATCCCCCGCGGCATCCTCTTCAAGCAGCGCCACCGTCCCCAGGCTTGCACAGCGACAGGAAGCTGAAGTGGCTGGCGTCCTTGATCGCCACATTTCGGCGCCGGCCTGGGTGTGGTTATTCGTCGATGACAGACCCCAGACGCTTGATCAGCAGGGAGCTGGGCGAGATGAGGCTTGGGGCGCGATGGTTGGCGCTGTCGGGGT
Organism: Pseudomonas sp. FA117; assembly: GCF_057370475.1. NCBI lineage: Bacteria > Pseudomonadati > Pseudomonadota > Gammaproteobacteria > Pseudomonadales > Pseudomonadaceae > Pseudomonas > Pseudomonas sp. FA117. Next base: position 3,723,345 of record NZ_CM170675.1, on the reverse strand, counting down.
TGCTCATTCGAATGCTGAATCCATGGCGGGCCAGAATCTCGAAATGCTGGCTCATGCGTGTTTCTGCAGGATAGAAGCGGTGAAACCTGCTGTCGAGGCGATGATCGCGGGACAAGCCCGCTTCTGCAGGAACCCCGCTGACCTAAGACTCAGCGGTGGAAACTGTGGGAGCTTCCAGCCCCCTGATCACATGATTTCCTACGCGCACGAATCAGATTTTCGCTATTTCATGTAGTCCCTTTCCCAAGCATCCTCTGCGCGCTTTTGCACCATCGTAGTCACAGCTAGTCTCGCTGGGCCGTTGCCAAATCAGCGGCCAGGTCTGCAAGCCTGTGCGGTATTACGATGGCGCCCACCTCCTGACGTCTTCGGCGTTTCGCCGCAGGTCCGGTTCAATGGTGGCTGCGTGCGGGTGACCTTTGGGTCAACCGGGTTTTTGCCTCGTAATGCCCCGGTCTTGCAGGCCTGCACGTAGCCGCCACCCTTCACCTGCAAGTGAGGAGTGGGCGGTCGGACTTCCGCATTACGAGGTGCATATGCTCAAGATCGTCCCCGACCCACCGCAAACCACCGAAGCCCCCGACTACCTCGAAGACACCCTGGTCGAAGCCATGGAGTACACCCTGTGTGGCCTGGCGGTAGCCAGCCAGTCGATCACCGTCCTCCCCAAATCTCCCGCCACGATCATGCTGCTCAGCGTGATGCACGAGTTCGACGCCGTGCGCTTGCTGTTGGAGTGCGCCTTGGCCCAGGTGCAGCTCAAGAGCCGAACGCAGCCGATGTCCCTGCACTAGCCCGTGCTCATTTCCAAAGGGCTTGCAGGGGGCTCTGTGGGAGCGGGCTCGTCCCGCGATCACGGGCGACGCCCGTGCCATACACCGCATCGCCTGCTTCGCGGGTTTACCCGCGAAGAGGCCAGCATTGGCTCGGCACAGCTCCACACCATCACAGCTGCCCCTGCAGAGCCACCCCAATTCACAGCACCTCGAAGGACTTCCCCATGGACAAGGACTCACCAGACCACCTCGGCAAGCTCGGCTGGACCGTCGGCACCACCACTTGCCTGGAAAGCGGCGTCAAAGGCAAACACCTGTTCCGCGTAGAACCCGGCAACTGCGCCGACCACGCGCTGCAGCAGGCTTCGGAACTACTCGATAGCGCCCGGCGGGCGTCTTCCATCGGTGTGATGGAGGACGAGCCGGTGCTGGTTTGGGCTGCGCATTACCTCAGTGAGATGGCCAAGGCGTTGATGGATGATGCGCATAGAGGGATGCGTGGTAGCGATTGAGGTAGCGGTTGGGCGGTTCAGCGTTGTCCGTCCGGTTTTACGAGGACGTCTTGGATGACGGCTTTCGACCCAAAACGGACACTGGTGAATCGCTTCAATCCCAGAGCAGCACCACCCGGCAGCTTCCGAAGTAGTATGTGAACAAGGCGCTGGGGCTGTTCTGGTCGGTGATGAAACTGGCCGCGGAGCTGTCTCAATGGTTTTTTCTGGCAACTATTGCAGCCAGAAGAGGCATTACCGCGAACACACCAAACAGCCAGCGCGCCGCCTGTGCTGTCCCTTCAACTCCCCCAGGCTCAATCAGCCCCCCGGCATTGGTGACCAGGCCGGCAAGAGCCGCACCTGTTGCAGTGGCAAGCAACTGGATGGTGGTAATCGATGCCCCTGCCAGCTCCTGCTCATTGGGCGAAGCTACCTTGAGCACACTTGTCAGCAGATGCGGCCATGTCAGGCCGACGCCCAAACCGATGACGGCCAACGCCATGCAAATCAGTGTCAACTCCAACCCTGTACCCTTACCGCTGGTTGGTACCAGCATTGCCAAAGCGATCATGCCAAACAAGCCGAGCAGAGGCCCGGCCATCATCACACGATAGATCGTCGACCCGGTCGCACCAGAACTGATCAGAGAGCCCAGGGTCCAGCCCGCCGCCATCAGTGCTGCCAGATATCCCGCTACCAGGGGAGATTGATGATGAAGAACCTGGAGGAACAACGGCACGTAAACTTCACCACTGGTCACCATGAGCACCAACAGCGACATCATGGCGTAGAGTGCCGCCAACCTGGAGCGCACAAGAAATGCTTCAGTCGGCAGCAACTTGTTATGTGAATTGCGTTCGACACGGATAAATAGTACGGCCAGGGCGAGTGCTATTCCGATCCCCAGGATATTCCGCGACAGATCCGCAAAAGTGCCTCCCGCACTGATAGCGAATACTGCAAGCGTCAGGAGTAACAGCTGTCTGTAGGGTATGAGGGATTTACCGGCGCTGCTTCGAGACTCATCTCGATCAGGCAGAACTGCGCAGGCTAGCAGTGCGAACAGTACAGCTGCGGCGGCCACTGTCCAGAATGCCGCTCGCCAGACACCCCACTCAGCAAAGACTCCGCCTACCGCGGGGCCGACCAATGTCGCCACACCCCACATACCTGAAACCAAAGCCATAGCGCGAGGCCATAGCGACTCGTCGAAAGCGATACGAATCATTGCATAGGCAAGGGCGAACAGCAGCCCGCCCCCGATGCCCTGAACCAAACGCCCAACCAGCATGAGAGGCATGTTCGGCGAGACGGCGCACATTGCCGCTCCGATCGCAAAAATCAAGGCAGCCACCGCGTAGCTCGCTTTCGGGCCTGCCAGCCCAAGCACTTTGCTGGACAACGCCGAGCCCAGGATGGAGGCCACTACAAACAATGTTGTGTTCCATGAATAAAGATCGAGCCCGCCAATATCGCTCACCACCGTGGGGAGCATCGTGGTGGCGATATAGACGTTGATTGCATGCAGCGCGACCCCGCCTGCCAGAGCAAGGGCGCGGGTGGCGTTCTTGCCGGACAACAGATCTTTCCATCCCGTTTGGGAATCAGATTTGCTTTCGTTGATGGCGCTGCAAGGATCAGGGATATGAGCGATCGTGGTGTCTGGTTTTTCCATGTGGTTTGACCCTCTTCACTTGTACTTGCGCAGATATGGGTCGTCCCTTATAAAACCTCATGTTTACATGAGGTCAATAGGTTTGTTGCGATGAAGATTGATGCAGGTGTCCCGCTCTCCGTCGGAGCCGTTGCCCGCCGCAGCGGCGTTACGGTGGCCACGGTGCATTTCTATGAAGCCAAGGGGCTGATCCAAGGTTGGCGTAATGAAGGCAACCAGCGCCGCTATAACCGGGACGTTTTGCGTAAGATCGCAATCATCAAGATTGCGCAGCGGGCGGGCGTTCCGCTGGCGAAGATCAAGGAAGCATTGGACGAGTTACCCTCGGGTCGAGCGCTGACCGCCAAAGATTGGGCGAGGTTATCCAGCCAATGGCGGGACATGCTGAACGAACGTATCCGAAGCTTGACCCATCTTCGGGATGAACTCGATGGATGCATTGGCTGTGGCTGTCTATCCATGACCGATTGCCCGCTGAGAAACCCAGGCGACCGGTTGGCGCTAGTCGGTGAAGGCGCAGTGTTGCTGGAGACGGATCAAGAGCGTTCCAGCGTCAAATAGGACTTGTCCAATGATTCGGTAGAGAAGTATTGCGCAAACGTGCCCCATCAACGGTCCAGAAGGACTACCGCACCATTCAATGAATAGTGGCTTTTAGGCATTATTTTCTTGGTAGGATCACTGCCCTTATCCGCCTGCTGGAGGCGGTGTGCTTGAATACAGGACGTTTCATGAAAAAAGTGCTGTTCGGTGTGTGTGTTCTCTCGCTTGCCGGCTGCGTCAGCGCGCCCGACACTGCCTTCAATCAGGCTACCCCAGGCTGCAAGGCTGCCACCGCCGAGATCAATGGCAAGCCGGTTTCAACGCAGTTCTGCATCAGGACCGTCGCTTTCAAACCTTCGCAGTACCGCGTGACGGTCAACGACCAGGTACTGTTCACCGGCACTGACTACCAGCGTGTGGCCTTTACCAAAACCATCAAGGAAGGCTCAGCCAAAGGTGGCTGCAACGAGTTGATCGAGTTGCAGGGTGGCGGTTCGAAGACGATGCCTTTGAGCGAATTGCCCTCCGAACTGGTAGCCGGCTGCCGAATCAAGGCCGACGCGGCTGGTAACTCCCTGCCCTTCAGCAAGAGCGCCGACTGTGACAAGGTGTTCTACAAGTCGCTGGCACCGCTGCTGGGCAAAGCGATGCCGGTCGAAGTCGCTCGTCAATGCACCGTGGCGGTGGGTGACCAGACTGTGTTCGACCAGCGCTTCGATTTTTAGCGTTTGTTCGGCTAAACGACGATATTCAATAACGCCCTGGCCTTTGCCAGGGCTGTTGCGGTTTTTCGCAAGTACGCTAGGCGAGCCACCACCCCTCACTCATACTTCACCAACACCACCGTAGCGTTATCCCGCCCGCCATACTCCGCCGCCAACCGAATCAACCGCTGACTGCTCACCTCCAGATTCTCCCGCCCGGCACCCTCCAGCACCCTTGCCAGTTCATGGTGCGGTACACAGCCATGCACACCGTCACTGCACAGCATCAGCAGATCCTGGGCCTGGACGCCCTGTACCCACACCTGCGGTTCGATCCGCGGCGCGGGGCCGATGGCCTGCAACAGCACGTTGCGCGCCGGCAGCCGGTCGAAATGCCCGGCATCGAGGGCCTGCTGGTACCAGGTCTGGTCGCGGCTCAATTGCTCCAGCTCACCGCCGCGATATCGATACAGGCGGCTGTCGCCGACGTGGAAGGCCAGCAGCGGCCCGCCGGCCTGGGGGCGCCAGAGGCCGGTCAGGGTGGTGCCCATGCCGCGGCCTTCGCCGAGCTGGCGGGTGCGGTTGTGTGCGTACAGGCGGGCGTTGACTGCCTCCAGTGCCTCGTGCAGCACGCCCAGGGCCTGCATCGACGGCACCTGGCAGGTCGCGTCCGGGTCGCTGCTGGTACGGGCGATCTGCGCCACCTGGCGGGCCAGGCAGTCGCGCAGGGTTTCCAGGGCCAGTGCACTGGCCAGCGCGCCCGCTTCGTGGCCACCCATGCCGTCGGCCACGGCCAGCAGCTCCAGGCACGGGTCGATCAGAAAGTGGTCTTCGTTGTGCTGGCGCACCGGGCCGGTGTCGCTGTGGCCGAAGGCGATGGCGCCACGCAGCACGCAAGGGGAGGTGGCCTTGTGGTTTTCCGGCGCGCTCATGGCTGCTCCTCGAGGAAGGCGCTGCGCTGGGCGAGGTCGGGGATATGCTCGGCCATGGCCTGCAACAGGGCCTGGCGGGTGTGGGCGTGGGGCAGGGCGCGGCGGGTGACGATGCGGGCGATGGGGCCGATCAGGTAGGTCAGGCGCGTTTCGCTGGCGTGTACGAACGCAGGGTCCAGTTCTGCCGCTACTGCTGCTTGCGCTTCGACGGCTGTGCTCGTCTGGCTCGCCAGGCTGTGTTCGGTCGGTGGGGTGTCGGTCGAGCTCAGCAACGCGTCGGTGGCGGCGACGAACTGCTCGCGGCCCCGTTCGGAAGGGATATGCGGCAGCAGGGCGCTGCGCAGGCTGGCGAAGTCGTCGGCGCCGGCCAGGCTGCGCTTGACCAGCAGGCGCGCCAGCGGGCCGATCTGCTGCGACAGCAGCGATTCGAGCTGCGGACGGACCTGGCGCTTCCAGGGTGTCAGGGTGTCGGTAGCCTCGCTGCCGGCCGTGGGCGGCGTGGCGAGGCTGGCGTGGCTGAACGAGGGTGGCATCAGCAGCCGGGTGCGGTCGTCGTCCAGTTCCACGCTGGCCAGGGTCTGCGGGCCAGACAGCGCTTCGAGCGCTTCGAGGAAGTCCTGCGCGCTGGCGAAGCGTTCGTCCGGGCGTTTGGCCAGGGCCTGGCGGATCAACGCGTCGAACTGCGGATCGAGGGTCGGGTTCAGGCTCGAGGGCGGTACCGGTGTCTGGTTGAGGATCTGCTGCATCACCATGGTCGCCGAGCCCGAGAACGGCCGCTCGCCGGTGAGCAACTGGTACAGCACGATGCCGGCCGAGAACACGTCGGAGCGCCCGTCCACCAGCTCGCCGCAGAACTGCTCGGGCGACATGTAGCTGGGCGTGCCGATCATCGAGCCAGTCTGGGTCAGCACCGAGGTGTCGATGCGGGCGATGCCGAAGTCGGTGACCTTGACCTGGCCGTCGGCGGTGATCAGCAGGTTGGCAGGCTTCACGTCGCGGTGCACCACGCCCTTGGCATGGGCGTAGTGCAGGGCACCGAGCAGCTGGCGCATCCAGCCCAGCACCTGGGCCAGTTGGCGCGGCTCCTGGTTCTGCAGGCGGGTGTTGAGGGCGATGCCGTCGACGAATTCCATGGCGATGTAGGCGGCGCCGTCGTCCTCGCCGTAGTCGTACACCGCGACGATGTTCGGATGGCTCAGGCGCCCGGCGGCCTGGGCCTCGTTCTGGAAGCGGCTGAGCAACTGCTGTTGCTGGGCGTCGCCGAGCAGCTCGCGGCGGATGGTCTTGAGCGCCACCACCCGCGCGATGTGCGGGTCGAAGGCCTTGTACACGGTGCCCATGGCACCCTTGCCCAGCACGCTGTCGATGCGGTACTTGCCCAGTTGTTCGAGCATGGTGAACTCCTGGTTACTCTTCGAGCATCTTCATGGCGCTGACCAGGCTGGTGCGCATGCGTACGAACGACTGGCCCATGCGTGCCAGCTCGTCGTGGCCGCTGACGTCCATTTCCGGGACGTCGTCCTCGCCCAGGCTGACCCGGTCGGCCAGCGCCGACATCGCCCGCAGGCGGCGGGTGACGAACAGGTGGACCATGACGTTCAGCGCACAGAACAGGAACACGAACACCCCCAGCAGCGACAGCATGAAGGTGTGCAGCATCTCGCTGGCGCGCTGCAGCGGCACGGCCAGTGGCACCGAGACCAGGCGCGCGCCGATGATCTCGTTGAGTTTCCAGCCGAAGCCGTTGTGCGTGCCATAGCGGTCGACCACGGTCTTGGGTGTTGTTTCCGGCGAAGTGTGGCAAGCCAGGCAGGCAGGGTCGGTGATCTGGATCGGCTGGGCGACGAACAGCGCCGGGCCCTTGCCGTCGCTGCGTTCGCCGATCAGCTCGCGGGTGTCGGGCTTGCCGCGCAGTTGCTCGACCACCTCGGTTTCCCAGCCGGTCGCCTTGTTGCGTGGGTTGGTCGGATTGAGGGTGGCTTCCTTGTAGAGGAAGTCGGGGTAGGTCTTGAGCAGTTGCTGGAGCTGCTCGGTGGCGGCGAAGGAGGGGATCGACTGCGGCAGGAACTCGAACTTCAGGCGGTTCTCCAGCAGCGGCACGATCTGCTCGGCGGTGTAGGTGCTGCTGGCGCTGGCGGCGCTCATGAGCATCCGCGCCTTGTCCAGCGACTCTTCGCGGGCGCTCTTTTGCAGCAGGTAATTGGCGAACAGGCTGCTGGCGATGAAGCCGACGACGAAGACCGCCAGGAACACCAGGTTGAAGCGTACGGCCAGTGTCAGTTTCATGAGGGCTCCGGTGGCGTCAGCGAGTGGCGTTCTTGCGTTCGAATCGGTACAGCGCGGTTTCCCAGTCCAGCGTGCCGCCGAAGCGCTGGACGATGGCCTGGCGGAAGGCCGGGTCGGCCAGGCGCGGTGCGAAGCGCGAGGCCATGGACCCGGTGTTGGGCTTGAGGGGGCCGAGCAGCAACGGGCTGGCGTCGGCGAAGGTGACGTCGCGCAGTTTGTTCAGCGGGTCGTTGGCCAGCTTGCGGGCCGCGACACTGGGCAGGGGGTCGAAGAAGGCCGGCGGCATGGCACTGATGAATTCGCCACTGGGCCGACCGGCCGCGCCGAGCGGCCCCTGACCCTTGGCCTGGGCGTATTCTTCGCGGCGCAGCACCTGCCTGGCGGTATCGCGTGGGGCCTGCTGCGGGTCGCGTACGCTGACCATGCCGTCTTCGACGAACACCTCGGTCCCGCTGGCATCGGCGTGGATGACACTGGCGGCCTTGCTGGCGTCGAGCGCCAGGTTGGCGGTGCTGACCTGCAGCCTGCCCTGGGGGACGCCGGCGAGCGGCTGCAGCTTGAGCCAGCCCTGCAGCAGGCTCAGATGGGTGGTGTTGCCGCGCTGTTCCAGGTACAGGTGCGTGTGCGGGCCGAGGGCCACGCGGGTGCCGGCCAATTGGTCGATGAGCACGCCTGCGCTGCCGGCCTCGAGGTAGTCGGTGCTTTGCAGGCGAGTTCCCGCGCTGGCCTCGTACAGGGTCGTGGCGCGGATCAGTTGCACGGGCTTTTCTGCCACGCTGATCACCCCGAGGTTGGCCGGGGCGGCAAGCAGTGGCGAGAGGTGGAGCAGGCCAGCCAGGAGGGGGAAGAGCGCGGTTCGTTTCACGGTTCGATCATCGTGTGGACGGCGGGGGTAACCCCAGGATCTGCGCAGGCTACCGACTCCACCGGCTCGATGAACGTCAATTTTTTCTATGTATTTCAAGCAGATGGATTAAGTGAAATCATGGAATAAAAGCGTGGCGACGGGTGTTCTCGTCATGGGCGCGCGGGGTTTTCGTTGGCTTTGCCGGCCCTATCGCGGGACCAGCCCGCTCCCACAGGTAGACATGGCAGGAATAAACGGGCGGGTTGGCTTGTTGTGTGGAGGTCCCCATTGATCACAGGCAAGACACCATGCACCCGACCTCACGCACCCTCCCGCAACGGCGCAGCGCCGCCCTTGGCGTCTGCGCCCTGATACTGCCACTGCTGGTCGGCGCGGCGCCGACCACCTTCACCGTCGCCCCGGGCAAGACCGAGCGCCTCAGCGTGCAGGCGGTCGGGGTGCAGGTGTACGACTGCCGCGCCGACGAAACCGGGCAGCTGAAGTGGACGTTCCGTGAACCGCTGGCGACCCTCACCGTCGACGGCAAGACGGTTGGCCACCATTTTGTCGGGCCGGCCTGGGAAATGGACGATGGCAGCCGGGTGACCGGCAAGGTGGTGGCGCAGGCCCCGGGTGAGGGCGAGCAGGATATTGCGCTGCTGCAACTGCAGGTGAGCAGCCATCAGGGGCAGGGTGTGCTGGCGGCGGTGGACGAGGTACAGCGCCTCGATACCCGTGGTGGCAAGTTCGCCGGGAGTTGCATGCAGGCGGGTGCGCTGCATGTCGAGCCGTACACTGCGAGGTATGTGTTTTTCGGGCGGTAGGGGCGGCGGGACTGGTGGCTATCAGAACTGGCCCTGTCGCGGGGCGAGCCCGCTCCCACAGGTTCAGCAGCGCTCTGGAGTGCTGCTGAACCTGTGTCGGCGCTGACGCAGCGGTCAGAGAATCGACAGCGGGTAGTCGACGATCAGCCGGAACTCGTTGACATCCCCTTCGGCCTGATCGGCATTGCCGCGGTGAATCGCTTCGCGCAGGCGCACCGACAGATCCTTGGCCGGGCCTGATTGCACCACATACTTGGCCTCGAGGTTGGTTTCGTGATGCTTGCCGTCCTCGCCGTAACCGTAGCCCCGGTACTTGCTGTCGGCGGCCATCTTGTCACCGTCGATCCCGTGGCCGTTGACGTAGCGGGCCATGAAGCTCAGCCCGGGCACGCCGAAGGTGTTCATGTCCAGGTCGTAGCGCACCTGCCAAGACTTTTCTTCCGGCCCGTTGAAGTCCGAGTACTGGATGGAGTTGGCCAGGAAGATGCCGTCACCGGTGTCTCCCGGGCCGTTGATGCCGAAGGCGACATAGTCGAACGGGGTATCGCCATGCACCTTCTGGTAGGCCAGGGTGATGGTGTGCGCCGAGAGGAAGCTGTACGCCGTGGAGAACGACCAGGTGGTGTTGCTGATCGATCCGGCGTCGGCGCGGCCGTCGTCGTGGGTGCGGTAGATGTTGAAGTCGAAGTTCAGCGACTGGTCGTCGGCCAGCGGCAGGATGTAGTTGGCGTTACCGTAGTACTGGCGCCAGATGTCCTGCAGCTTGGAGCCGTACAGCGACACCGACAGCGCGTCGTTGACCGCGTACTTGCCGCCGGCGTAGTCGATGCTGTCGGCCTGGATGTTGGCGTAGGACGCCCAGAGGCCGTGGTCGCCGTTGGTGGTGACCGGCCCGTTGCCGCCGGTGAAGTGGCCGGCTTCCAGGTCCAGTCCCTTGATCTCGCTGCTGAGCAGGTTGAAGCCGGTGGCGGTTTGCGGCAGCAGGCGGGTGCCACCGGCGGCGAACACCGGGGCGGTGGGTTGCAGGTCGCCCCAGCGCAGTTCGGTCTTGGAGATACGCAGCTTCAGTGCGCCCCCGGCACGTCCGTAGTCGTCTTCAGGGGAGCCGTTGTCCCTGACGGGCAGGTTGCCGGTGCCGGAGGTGCCCTTGCCGCCGTCGAGCTTGAGCGCCAGCTGGCCGAACGCTTCGACGCCGAAGCCCACGGTGCCCTGGGTGAAGCCGGAGCTGTAGTTGAGCAGGAAACCCTGGGTCCAGTCGCGTCGGTCCGGGCCTTGGGACTTGCCATCACGGTTGTAGTAGTAGTTGCGCAGGCGGGCGTTGAGCTCGCTGCCTTCGATGAAGCCCTTGGCCTCGGACTGGCTCGAGACGGCTTCGGCGAACGCGGCTTGCAATGGCGCACAGACCAGCGCCGCGCTCAGCATGGAGAGTCGCAGTGGCGACATGTCATACCCCTTGATTGGAATTGTTGAGGCAGGTGGCTGAATGAATGCTGTAGTTGTTGTAGGTGTATCCGTTGTCGATACCGCGCTACTAGTAACAAATGCCGCGCCGCGTCAGCCATTGTGTTTCGTTGATAATCGAAATCACGCGTATCGATTGAAACATTCCACCTTCAAGGGGTTAAAGTCGGTCCCGATAAAGTTTTCGTGCAGCCAGGGTCCCCCCCCGCGCTAGAGCGTTTCCTGGCTGGGCTCCACTTTATCGCCCTTTGGTTGTTTGCCGCCTGTACCCAGGCGGCTTTTTTATGGGCGCTTGCCAGGTAAATGGCCGATTAAATGGCTAAGGGCCATCTTTTTCACAAGTAACAACGAATCATCGGCAACTTCCACGGTGCCGAAAACAACAAGGCCGGTGACACTTGCTGTCACCGGCCTTGTTGTTTGTCACGCAGACTTCGATCAGCCGATCATGCCACCGCTTCGCGGCTGCTGCTGGCGACGCGGGTGTGGCGAAGGGTCGGCAGCAGGAAGGCGATCGCCAGCACACAGGCGCCGACCAGCAGCACGAAGCCGCCATCCCAGCCGAAGTGGTCGACCGTGTAGCCCATCGCCGCGCTGGCGGCGACCGAGCCGCCCAGGTAGCCGAACAACCCGGTGAACCCGGCGGCGGTACCGGCGGCTTTCTTCGGTGCCAGCTCCAGCGCCTGCAGGCCGATCAGCATCACCGGGCCGTAGATCAGGAAGCCGATGGAGAACAGCGCGATCATGTCGACGGTCGGGTTGCCCGGCGGGTTGAGCCAGTACACCAGGGTCGCCACGGTGACCAGGGCCATGAACACGATGCCGGTCAGGCCGCGGTTGCCACGGAAGATCTTGTCCGACATCCAGCCGCACAACAGGGTGCCGGGGATGCCTGCCCACTCGTAGAAGAAGTACGCCCAGGACGTCTTGTCGACGGTGAAGTGCTTGGCTTCCTTGAGGTAGGTCGGTGCCCAGTCGAGCACGCCGTAACGCAGCAGGTAGACGAAGACGTTGGCCAGGGCGATGTACCAGAGCATCTTGTTGCGCAGCACGTACTTGACGAAGATCTGCTTGGCGCTGAATTCCTGTTCGTGGCTGGCGTCGTAGCCTTCGGGGTAGTCGTTCTTGTATTCCTCGATCGGCGGCAGGCCCACCGATTGTGGCGTGTCGCGCATGGTGACGAAGGCGAACACCGCCACCAGAACGGCCACGGCGGCCGGGACATAGAAGGCGGCGTGCCAGTCGTTGGTCCAGCCCAGGCCGAGGATGAACAGCGGGCCGATCAGGCCGCCACCCACGTTATGTGCCACGTTCCACACCGACACCACGCCGCCGCGTTCCTTCTGCGACCACCAGTGCACCATGGTCCGTCCGCTCGGCGGCCAGCCCATGCCCTGGGCCCAGCCGTTGATGAACAGCAGGATGAACATGATGGTGACACTGGAGGTGGCCCAGTGCGCGAAACCGAACACGAACATCACCGCCGCCGACACCAGCAGGCCGAAAGGCAGGAAGTAGCGTGGGTTGGAGCGGTCGGACACCAGACCCATGAGGAACTTGGACAGGCCATAGGCAATGGCGATTGCCGAGATGGCCAGGCCGAGCTGGCCGCGGGTGTAGCCTTCCTCGTCGATCAGGTAGGGCATGGCCAGGGAGAAGTTCTTGCGCAGCAGGTAGTAGCCGGCATAACCGAAGAAGATGCCGGCGAAGATCTGCCAGCGCAGGCGGCGATAGGTACTGTCGACCTGTTCAGCGGGCAGCGGCGCCCGGTGCACGGCGGGGCGGAAGAAGGCAAACATCGGGGTACTCCAACGTTGTTGTTTTATCTGCGAAAGTGAATATTACATTTTCGTTACAGAAAACAATATCGCTTTCAGCCGCTGGAGTGTTGCTTTGCGAACCTTCCGCCCGATCATGATCAGATGCGTCCTGCGGTCACGCCTCCGTCGACCGGCAGTACGGTCCCGGTGATCCAGGCAGCTTCCTCCGAAGCCAGGAACAGAATGGCCTGAGCCACATCGGCCGGTTGGCCGTTGCGGCCCAGCGGGTGGAAGGCATTGAAGGTCGGCAGCACTTGCTGCACCTGCTCAGGCGGCATGAATGTGCTGTAGACCGGTGTTTCGACCACGGCCGGTGCCACGGTGTTGATGCGGATGTTGGCACTGGCCAGTTCCAGGGCCAGATTGCGGGTCAGCGCATGGACCCCGGCATTGGCGGCAGAGTAGGCCGCCGAGGGTGTTGCGCCGATGGCCTGCAGGGCCCACAGCGAGCCGGTCTGGACGATAGCGCCGCCACCGCGCTTGAGCATGGCCTTGGCGGCCGCCTGGGCCATGAAGAACTTGCCTTTGAGAATGATGTCGAGAAAGCCGTCGTACTCGGCGGGCGTAACGTCGAGGAAGGGCTTGGGCGCAAACACGCCGGCATTGTTGACCAGGATATCGAGCCCGCCGAATTCGCGCTCGGCCAGTTGCACCAGCTGCTCTGCGGTGGCCGGGTCGGCGATGTCGGCTGCCAGGGTACGTACGCGCGTGAGGCCCGGATCGATCTCGCCTGCAGCTTGACTGAGTTTTGCCCCGTCGCGACCACCGAGCACCACGTTCGCACCGGCCTCGACCAAGCGGCGCGCGACTTCCTTGCCGATGCCGGATCCGCCGCCGGTGACGATTGCGGTCTTGTTAGAAAAACTTTTCATGATGATGGATTCCAGTTGAATTTGATTGCAGCTGTACAGGCCATGCTGTGCTAGATTTCTCGCCTGTGTCCTCCATATTGTTGGCAGTCTGGGGCTGCCCAACAACGCATAAGAATTTGCTTTCTTTAAAAGAAAATCTATCAATGACAAGTCCCGCCTATCTCAATGCCCTGCGCGCCTTCGAGGCCGCCGCCCGGCACCAGAGCTTTTCCGCTGCCGCCGCAGAACTCAACGTCACTCCGGCGGCCGTCGGCCAGCAGGTGCGCAATCTCGAAGCCTGGCTGGGCATCGCGCTGTTCATCCGCGCAGGCAGCGGCAGTGCGCGGTTGGTGCTGACCGACGCTGCGCGGGCGGCCTTGCCGGATATCCGCGACGGGTTCGAGCGACTGAGCGTAGGGCTGGCGCGCCTGAAGGATGCCTCGGTGCATGCGGGGCTGACGGTAACGGTGAGCCCTGCCTTCGCATCGAAATGGTTGTTGCCGCGTATCGAGCGTTTCCAGCAGGCCTATCCGGACATGGACGTGCTGCTCGACACCAGCGCCCGCTCGCTGGACTTCCAGGTCGAGCGGATCGATGTCGGCGTGCGCTATGGTGCGGGCAAATGGCCGGGCCTGGCGGCGGTGCACCTGATGGACGAGGTGATGTTTCCGGTGTGTTCGCCAGACTATCCACTGCTGGAGGATGGCCGGCTGACGCCCGAGGCGCTGTCGCGCAGCACCCTGATCCACGACCAGACCATGGCGCGCGATGCCGACTACCCGACCTGGCGAATGTGGCTGGATGCGTCAGGGCTGGGATCGATCAAGTCCGACCATGGCCTGCGCATCAACAACTCGGCAGCGGTGCTGCAGGCGGCCATGGACGGGCAGGGCCTGGCGCTGGCGCGCAGTGTGATGGTGCGTGACGACCTGGCAGCGGGGCGGCTGATCCGCCCCTTCGCCGACAAGGGCCTGGATTGTCCGCTGACCCAGGCCTATTTCGTGGTCTACCGGCCGGAGAATGCGGGGCTGGCCAAGGTGCAGGCGTTTCGCGACTGGCTGCTGGAGCAGGCGCGCGGCACTTGAAGGGTGATGCGCCTACAGCTGCAGCGAGGCATCCTTCACCCAGATCCGCGCGCCTTCGGTGCCGGCCCGGGCCTGCAGGGCCATGCCTGACGGCAGGCGCATCCAGCTCCAGGGGCGCAGGACGAAATCTTCGCCCTCCAGGCTGCCGTCCAGCACCAGCACTTCGAGCCCGCGCCGGTTGTGCAGTTGCAGCGCTGCCGCAGGTGATAGCTGCTCGACGCTGACCCGCTCGTGCACATTCTCGAACAGCAACTGGTGCGGTTGTCCGTCCAGTTGCGTGCTCATCTGTACGTTGTCATCGTCATCGAACTGGCGCAGGCGGACAAAGATCGTGCAGCCCTGTTCACCGCCAGGAGTGTGCTTGCTCCCCGGCGGGTTACGCACGTAGCTGCCCACCGGATAGCGGCCGTGTTCGTCTTCGAACACGCCCTCGAGCACCAGGAACTCTTCGCCCCGCGGGTGGCGATGGGCGCTGAAACGGCTGCCTGGCTCATAGCGCACCAGCGTCGTGGCGCGGGCCTTTTCGCAGCCGATGCGAAATAGCGGGCGGCGTAGCACGCCTGGGCTTGGGCTGTCGATCCAGGGCAGGTCGGCGCCGTGCATGATCACGCGCTGGTCAAAGTCATCGTTGAGGTATTTCTGCAGTCCCATGGGGGCGCTCCCGGGGTGGTCTGAGGGTGTGGCCATGATCGACGCGCGCAAGCGCTGCGGCAATCGAGCAAATCTTCGCGGTCGCTAAAGAAAATCTATGTTGTCGACATGGGCGCGCAAATTCGACTATCCGTCTGTGCCTGAAAAATCTGCCGGCCAACCTGGCAGCTGCGTCGTGGTGCGAAGTTTTTCTTTCGGAATGGGACTATGACCGACAAGACCATCGCCGTCTCCACCCCACCTGTTCGCAGTTGGCTGTGGGCTGCGCTGTTGAGCCTGCTGGCCTTCGCCGCCAACTCGATCTTCTGCCGCCTGGCCCTGGCACAGGGGGCGATAGATCCTGCGTCGTTCACCGCGCTGCGTCTGCTCAGCGGCTGTGCCTTCCTGCTGATTCTGCTGCGCCTGCGTGCCCCGCGCCAGGGGTTGGGCGGCAGTTGGAAGGGCGGTGTGGCGCTGTTTCTGTATGCCTGGCTGTTTTCGCTGGCCTATGTGCAGTTGGGCGCCGGTGTCGGGGCCCTGGTGCTGTTCGGCGCGGTGCAACTGACCATGTTCCTGTATGCCTGGGCACGGGGCGAACGGTTCAGCGGCCGGGTGATGGCCGGGATGCTGGTCGCCTTTGCCGGGCTGGTGATGCTGCTGCTACCGGGCACTGCGGCGCCACCGTTGGCGAGTGCACTGCTGATGGCGTTGGCAGGAGTGGCCTGGGGCGGGTATTCGCTGCTGGGCAAGGGATCGGCGCGACCTTTGGCCGATACGGCGGGCAACTTTCTGTTCAGCCTGCCGTTGCTGGTGCTGCTGGTCGCGGGTCTGGCAATCGGCAATGGTCCGGTGCTAGGTGCGGGTGGGGTGCTCTATGCCCTGGCCTCTGGCGTGCTGGCGTCGGGGGCGGGGTATGCGCTGTGGTATGGCGTGGTCAGGCAAGTCAGTGCACAGCAGGCGGCGACGATGCAGTTGAGCGTGCCGGTGCTCGCCTCGCTGGGGGGCGTCTGCTTGCTGGGCGAGGAAATGTCGTTGCGCTTGCTGCTGGCGTCGGTGGTGGTGCTGGGCGGGGTAGGGCTGGCGCTGTCGGCCCGTTATCGCGGCGCCTGCTCGCCGGAGCGGCCTTGTGTCGCGAAAGGCCGCTCCTGCGATCATTGAGGCTACGGGTTGCGTGTCACTCGCCACACGGTGTTGGCCAGGTCGTCGGCGATGATCAGCGCACCTTTCGGGTCGACCGTCACGCCCACTGGCCGACCTCGGGTCTTGCCATCCTCGCCGCGAAAGCCCGTGGCGAAGTCGATCGGTTCACCTGCCGGCTTGCCGTTGCTGAACGGTACGAAGATCACCTTGTAGCCGACCGGGTTCGGTCGGTTCCAGCTGCCGTGCTCGCCGACGAACACGCCATCGGCGAACTTCTCGCCCATCGCCGGCAGCGAGAAATCGACCCCCAGCGCCGCGACGTGGGAACCGAGGCTGTAGTCCGGCTTGATCGCTGCGGCGACCTTTTCCGGATTCTGCGGCTGGGCGCGGGTGTCGACGTTCTGCCCCCAGTAGCTCCAGGGCCAGCCATAGAAAGCGCCTTCGCGCACCGAGGTCAGGTAGTCCGGCACCAGGTCCGGCCCCAGTTCGTCGCGCTCGTTGACCACCGCCCACAGTTGCCCGGAATCGGGCTGGATGGTCAGCGCCGTCGGGTTGCGCAGACCGGTAGCGTAGGGTTTGTGCGCGCCGGTCTGGGCGTCGATCTGCCAGACCATCGCGCGGTCGATCTCCACTTCCATGCCGCGCTCGGTGATGTTGCTGTTCGAGCCGATACCCACATACAGGTAGCGACCGTCCGGGCTGATGGTCAGGGCCTTGGTCCAGTGGTGGTTGATCGCCGAGGGCAGCTCGGTGAGGGTGGTCGGCGGGCCGTCTGCCTTGGTCTGGCCTTCGGTGTAGTCGAAGCGCACCAGCGCATCCTGGTTGGCCACGTACAGCTTGCCGTCGGCGAAGGCCAGGCCGTAGGGGGCATTGAGGTTCTCGGCGAACACCGTCTGCACCTCGTAGCGCCCGTCGCCATCGGCATCGCGCAGCAGGGTCAGGCGGTTACCGCTCTTGACCTGGGTATTGCCCTGGGCCTTGATCTGGCTGGCGATCACGTCCTTGGGCTTGAGCTTGGCGGCATTGCCGCCGCGGCCTTCGGCGACGATGATGTCGCCGTTGGGCAGGACCAGGGTCTGGCGCGGGATCTTCAGGTCACTGGCAATCGCCGTGATGCTGTAGCCGTCCGGCACCTTGGGCTTCTGCTCACCCCATTGCGCGGGCTCGGCGATTTTCATGCTCGGCAACAGGCCGCGTTCGGGCGCTGGAAGTTTCGGATCGGGGCCGCGCGCCTGGGTGGCGTCGCCTTCGCCGCCACAGGCCGCGAGCAGCAGGCTCATGCTGAGGATGGACAGCGCAAGTGGCGTCTTCATGCCGCACCTCCCGAACGCAGGTTGGTCAGGCCGACCCAGGTGGCGATGCAGGTCAGTACGCTGACGATGGCCGAGAGCACCAGCCCCGAGGGCATCACCGCCCAGGCGTCCTTGGCATGCTCGAAGGCGTTGACCAGCCCCAGCAGCCAGGTCACCAGCAACAACAGGACATAGAGCACCGGGCGACCGGCCTTGCGTTCGGCGCGGACCAGGTTGGCCAGTGCGAACAGCAAGGCCAGGCCGCAGAACAGCAGCCCCCCGGCGATCAGCCAGGCGGCGAAGTTGCTCCACTGGATCTGGAAGCTCTGGTAGTAGGCGATGTCGCTGATCAGTGCCCCGAGAAACAGCGGCACGGTCCCGGCGAGCAGGGTCGCATGCAGCGGCCCAGGCGTGCACCGGTAGGGGTCGTGGACGGTCGTGGTCATGGCGGCTCCTTGTCATTCGGCGATGAAGGCCAGCGTTTTTTACGCAGGCTGCGCCTAAGCAAGGATCGCGCGGCAGGGCAGTTGGTTCAGTGTAATTTCGCGTTCAAGTATTTGGCTCGTGGAGCAGGTGCCCGTTGCGGTCCAGGTGGTAACGCTGCAGGTCGCGCGCCAGGATCAGCCGGCCGTCGTAGTGTATCCGGGCTTCGGCCTGGATATCGTCGATGCACGGGCTGCGCCGTGGATCGCCCTGGTAGCGCGCGCTGAAGTGGGTGAGCACCAGGTTCTTCACGCCGGCAGCCTGGGCGAAGCTGGCCACCGATTCGGCGCTGCTGTGGCCGAAACTCACGCCGGTGCGCTCGATCAGCGGCTGGGTGAAGGTCGCCTCGTGCACCAGTACATCGGCGTTCTTCGCCACCTCTGCGAGCAGTTCGGGGCGGTCGTTGTCGCCGCAGACGATGATGCGCCGGGCCGGCCGTGAGGCGCGCAGGTAGTCGCGTGGTGCAAGCGCACGGCCTGCATGCGTGACCGCCAGGCCTCTGGCCAGCTCGCCCCACAGTGGCCCGCGGGGGATGCCGTCGGCTTCCAGGCGTGGGATGTCCAGGCGCGGTTCGGGGTTGAGTTCGGTGAACACGTAGCCGCGGCTGGGGACGCGATGGGACAGCTCGACCGCGCCGACTTCGACGCAGGCGTTGCTCCAGGTGCCGAAGGTTTCGGCAGCATGCAGCTGCAGTTCGAAGGGCAGGTAGGTGTCGCTGACCGAAAGGCTCAGGCGCACCCAATCGTGCAGTGCCGCAGGCAGGATCAGCTCGAGCGGCTCGCTGCGCCCGGACATGCCGGCACTGGCCAGCAGGCCGGGCAGGCCGAAGCAGTGGTCGCCGTGCACGTGGGTGATGAAGATCGCGCGCAGGTCGCGCACCGACAGCGGGGTGTGCAGGAGCTGGTGCTGGGTGGCCTCGCCGCAGTCGACCAGGTACCAGCCGCTGCCGCTGCTGTCGATCAGCGCAGTGGCGCTGACATTGCGTGCCTTGGTGGGGGCTCCGGCGCTGGTGCCGAGGAACAGCAGGTCCATGTGAACTCATCCAGGGAAGGTATCTGTATTCTAGGGTGTGACGTGCGTGCAGCCCAGTGCAACCAGTCCCGCCTTTGGCACAAGCACCGCCCTGCAGGTGCGTTATAGTCCGGCGCGTGAACCCTTTCCCCACAGGAGTGCCGCCCGTGACCGAGTACACCGCGTTCAAGGTCGAACTGACCGACAACATCGCCCATGTGCAGATCAATCGCCCGGAAAAGATCAATGCGATGAACGCTGCCTTCTGGGAGGAAATCGTCGAGATCTTCCAGTGGATCGACGACACCGAGGCGGTGCGCGCGGTGGTCATCAGCGGCGCGGGCAAGCATTTTTCCTCGGGCATCGACCTGATGATGCTGGCTTCGCTGGCCGGCCAGATGGGCAAGGACGCCGGGCGCAACGCGCGCCTGCTGCGGCGCACCATCCTGCGCCTGCAGGGCTCGTTCAACGCCGTCGACAAGTGCCGCAAGCCGGTACTGGCAGCGATCCAGGGCTATTGCATCGGCGGTGCCATCGACCTGGTGTCGGCCTGCGACATGCGTTACTGCAGCGCCGATGCGCAGTTCTCGATCAAGGAAATCGACATGGGCATGGCCGCCGATGTCGGCACCCTGCAACGTTTGCCACGTATCATCGGCGACGGCATGATGCGTGAACTGGCCTACACCGGGCGGATGATCGACGCCGGCGAGGCATTGCGCATCGGCCTGGTCAACCGGGTCTATGACGACCAGGCTGCATTGCTCGATGGGGTCTTTGCCATCGCCCGGGAAATTGCAGGAAAATCACCCATCGCCGTGGCCGGCACCAAGGAGATGATCAGCTACATGCGCGACCATCGCATCGACGATGGCCTGCAGTACATCGCCACCTGGAACGCCGCCATGCTGCAGTCCGAAGACCTGCGCGTTGCGGTGGCGGCCCACATGAACAAACAGAAACCGACGTTCGCCGACTGACCCTGACGGCGTGCGCGCCTGAAGGGATCCGAAGATGTCAGCACGCTGGACTACCGCAGTACTCGACCCGCAGACCGCTGGCGGCCTGGCCGTCGCCCGCAGCCCTGCGGGGTTCCTGGTGGATGACAACGGTGCGTTGTTCCCGCGTGAGTGGCTCAAGCGCCAGGAGCTGGACGTGCTCTGCGAGCATGGTATCGGTCATTTCGACGGCCAGCCGGTGTTCCTCCTGGAACTGCGCTCGGCCTGCGAATTGCCAGGCATGCAATGGCGCGGCCTGCGCCAGTTCATGCTCGAAGGCGACTTCGACACCTACAAGCTGCTGGGTTATGCCGCACAGATCGGCACCTGGGCGCGCGAGCACCGCTTCTGCGGCAGCTGCGGCCAGCCGATGACGCAGATCCGCTGGGAGCGGGCGATGCACTGCCAGGCCTGCGACCTGCGCAGCTATCCGCGCATCTCGCCGAGCATGATCGTGCTGGTGACTCGCGGCGACGATATCCTGCTGGCGCGCTCGCCGCGTTTCGTCACTGGGGTCTACAGCACCCTGGCCGGCTTTGCCGAGCCGGGCGAGTCGGCCGAAGACTGCCTGGTGCGTGAAGTGCGCGAGGAAGTGGCGGTGCAGGTGAAGAACATTCAATACGTGGGCAGCCAGTGCTGGCCGTTCCCGCATTCGATGATGCTCGGCTTCCACGCCGAATACGCCGGTGGCGAGATCGTCATGCAGCCGGATGAAATCGAAGATGCCCAGTGGTTCAGTGTGCACGACCTGCCACCATTGCCGGCCGGACGCTCCATCGCCCGTTACCTGATCGACCTGTACGTGGCGCGGCGACTGGGGTTGGCCGAGCCGGTACTGCTGACCTGAGGTGCGATCACAGGGTGTTTCAGGAGCGGCGCAAGGCCGCTTTCCTGCGGGTCGGTGCGGCTTCGGATTTACGGCAAGCCAGGTACGGGCGCAGGTTCAAGCCTGGCCGAACCAGTGTTGCCAGGCCAGGCGCACGGTCAGCGCCAGCACCACGGTGATGAACACCGGGCGGATGAACTTGCTGCCGCCGCTGATCGCCGTGCGGGCGCCAAAGAATGCGCCGACCATCACCGACACGCCCATGGCCAGGCCGACGATATAGTCCACCTGCCCGGAAATGACGAACACCGTCAGTGCTGCGACGTTGCTGACGAAGTTCATGCTGCGCGCCACGCCACTGGCACGCACCAGGTCGATGGGGTAGAGCAGCAGCGTGCTCACCGTCCAGAACGCGCCCGCGCCGGGCCCCGCCACGCCATCGTAGAAGCCCAGGCTGAAGCCCTGGGGAAACTGCCACTTCTTCCTGATCGGCGCATCGGCATCCAGCGGCGCCTTGGGGGTGCCACCGAACAGCAGGTACAGGCCGCAGGCGAAGACGATCACCGGCAGCATCCTGTTCAGCCATTCGGCCGGCATGTAGTGGGCGATCACCGCGCCGATCAGCGCGCCGCTCAAGGTGCCGACGATTGCCAGGCGCCACTGCGCGGGGTGGAACAGCTTGCGCCGGTAATAGGTGAAACCCGCGGTGGCCGAGCCGAAGGTCGAGCTGAGCTTGTTGGTGCCCAGCACCAGGTGCGGCGGCATGCCTGCCGTGAGCAGGGCCGGGGTGGTCAGCAGGCCGCCGCCTCCGGCGATGGCGTCGATGAAGCCGGCGACGAAGGCCACGGCGGCAAGAATCAGCAGGGTGAGCGGTTCTACGGTGAGTTCGAAGGGCATGGGACGGCTTTCAGGCGGCAGGCGAGGGCGCGGCAAAAGGTCGCGCCGGAAGCGCCACATGGTAATGCCCGGGCCGTGCCCTTGCCAGTGCCGATCGGTGTGGCCCACTGCTCGGAGGTGGACGGTCGGTACATTCAGCTGTCGGGCAGTCGTGAAGAATGGTGATGGCTGATCAGCCACTGCTGGCCATTCCAGCGGTAGGTGAAGGTGTAGCGCGCGGGCACCTGTTCTCCTGTTCGGATGAGCCTGAATGTGTACAGGCCTGCCAGCGTCGCAGTGTTGCAGGCCTGGGTCAGGTGGTGGCTGTCGAGCTTGCCGGCAGGTTGGTCGGCGAGGAAATGCTGGAAGTAGTCGAGATGTGCAGCGCGGGTCAGACGCGGTGTCTTCGACAGGGTCGGCAACAGCAGGGCATCGCTCTCGTAGAGCGCGACGACCTGCTGCGGATCGCCGCTGCGCAGGCTTTCGTTCCAACGCTCGAACAGGGCGATGGCCTGCCGCTTGTCCATCCGTTCACAGTGCTGCGATGCCGCGTGTACAGGCAGGCCAAGAGTGACCAGCAGCCCGAGCGCGATGCAGTGGTTTGCGGTTTTCATGGTGGAAATCCACGCAAGGCAGGCGCCGGGGTGGGCCTGCGACGTGGTCGAATCTACGGCTGCGCAATAGCGCCCACTATCGGAACGGCCTGATGCGGTTTGAAGGGCGTTTCGCAGGCCCTGCGTCAGACACTGGCCCGCGCAGGGTCAGGCGCCGGTGGCCTTGCCGCCCAGGCGGGCCTGTTCCAGCAGCAGGTTCAGCTGGGCCACCTGCTGGCGCAACTGGTCGCGTTCGTCCTTCAGTTGGCGCAGTTCGTCACGGCGCATGGTGACGTAGAGGGTCTGGGTGGGAGCGGCAGGCATATAGGTACCCATGAGCACACCTCGCAGTTAGGCTGGTGACAGTTACAAGCGTAGACGCTTCGTGCGGCGCGCATTCTGAATTCTTTCCCTGCCCATGGGAACTTTTTTGTTTATGGTGGTCGTGCCGTTCGTCGGTGAACCCTCGGCCGGTACGCTGGACTAACCTGAACACCTGAACCGCGTTGTCATTCATTTCGCAAGGGGAGCATCGGCACATGCAACTGGGAATCGTCGGGCTGGGCCGCATGGGCGGCAATATCGCAAGGCGGCTGATGCGCGCCGGCCACCAGATGGTGGTGCACGACCGCAACCGTGACGCCGTCAGCACCCTGACCGGTGAAGGAGCGCAGGGCGCCCACGACCTCGGCGCCCTGGTACAGAAACTCAAGGCGCCGCGTGCGGTGTGGGTCATGCTGCCGGCCGGCGAACCGACCGAGCAGACCATCGCCCAGCTGGCCGAGCTGCTCGAGCCTGGCGATGCGATCATCGATGGCGGCAACACCTTCTACAAGGACGACATGCGCCGCGCTGCCGAGCTTTCCAGGCGTGGGCTGCACTACCTGGACGTGGGTACGTCCGGTGGCGTCTGGGGCCTCGAGCGGGGCTACTGCATGATGATCGGCGGTGAGAAAGACGTGTTCGAACGCCTCGAACCGCTGTTCCAGGCGCTGGCCCCGGGCGTGGGCGACATTCCCCGTACCCAGGGCCGCAGCGGCGCTCACGGGCGTGCCGAGCAGGGGTACATCCATGCCGGTCCGCCGGGTGCCGGGCACTATGTGAAGATGGTGCACAACGGCATCGAATACGGCCTGATGCAGGCCTACGCCGAAGGTTTCGACCTGCTGCGCAGCAAGGGCGGGCCCGAGCTGCCCGAGGACCAGCGCTTCGACCTGAACGTGGCCGAGATTGCCGAGGTCTGGCGGCGTGGCAGCGTGGTCACCTCCTGGCTGCTCGACCTGACCGCCGATGCCCTGGTGGCCGATCCGCAGCTGGCGCAGTTCAGCGGCTCGGTGTCGGACAGCGGTGAAGGGCGCTGGACCATCGATGCAGCCGTCGAGCAGGCGGTGCCGGTGCCGGTGCTGTCCAGCGCGCTGTTTGCCCGCTTCCGTTCACGCCAGCAGCAAGGCACGTTCGGCGACAAGGTGTTGTCTGCCATGCGCCTGGGCTTCGGTGGCCACGTCGAGAAGAAGGGCTCATGAGCAAACAGACGATCCCCGCTGCGCCGCCCTGCACGCTGTTCCTGTTTGGCGCCAATGGCGACCTGGTCAAGCGCCTGCTGATGCCGGCGCTGTACAACCTCAGCCGTGACGGTTTGCTGGACCGCAACCTGCGTATCGTCGGCGTCGACCATAACCAGGTCAGCGCCGAGCAGTTCGCCGGGCGCCTGCATGATTTCATGGTCGAGCGCGACAAGGGCGGCGAGGGTGCGCCCAAGTGCCTGGATGAAGAGCTCTGGTCTCGGCTGGCCGCGCGCCTTGACTACCTGACCGGCGACTTCCTCGACCCGGCCACCTACGAGGCGATCGGCAAGCGTATCGACAAGACCCGTCATGGCAACGCCATCTTCTACCTGGCCACCTCGCCGCGCTTCTTCCCGGAAGTGGCGCAGCGCCTGGGCGAAGCCGGCCTGCTCGATGAGTCCGCAGGCGGTTTTCGCCGGGTGGTGGTGGAAAAGCCGTTCGGCACCGACCTTGCCAGCGCCGAGGCGCTCAACGCCTGCCTGCTCAAGGTGATGAGCGAGCGGCAGATCTACCGCATCGACCATTACCTGGGCAAGGAGACGGTGCAGAACATTCTGGTCAGCCGCTTCTCCAACGGCCTTTTCGAGTCGTTCTGGAACAACCACTACATCGACCACGTGCAGATCACCGCCGCCGAAACCGTCGGCGTCGAAACCCGTGGCGCCTTCTACGACAACACCGGTGCCCTGCGCGACATGGTGCCCAACCACCTGTTCCAGTTGCTGGCAATGGTCGCCATGGAGCCCCCGGCAGCGTTCGGTGCCGATGCCGTGCGCGGCGAAAAGGCCAAGGTGATCGGCGCCATCCGCCCCTGGTCGCAGAAGATGGCCCTGAAGAATTCGGTGCGCGGGCAGTACGTGGCGGGCAAGCAGGGGCGCAAGCGCCTGGCCGGTTATCGCCAGGAGAACAATGTCGACCAGGACAGCCGCACCGAGACCTACGTCGCGCTCAAGGTGATGATCGACAACTGGCGCTGGGCGGGTGTGCCGTTCTACCTGCGCACCGGCAAGCGCATGAGCGTGCGCGATACCGAGATCGCCATCTGCTTCAAGCCTGCGCCTTACGCCCAGTTTCGCGAGTCGGAGCTGGAGCGGCCCAAGCCCAACTACCTGAAGATCCAGATCCAGCCCAACGAGGGCATGTGGTTCGACCTGCAGGCCAAGCGACCGGGGCCGGAACTGGTGATGGAGAACGTCGAGCTGGGGTTTGCCTACAAGGACTTCTTCAAGATGACCCCGGCAACCGGCTACGAAACGCTGATCTATGACTGCCTGACCGGTGACCAGACGCTGTTCCAGCGTGCCGACAATATCGAGAACGGTTGGCGTGCGGTGCAGCCGTTCCTCGATGCCTGGGCCAGTGCTGGCGAGGTGCACGAGTATGCGGCAGGGGAGGATGGGCCCGAGGCGGGCAATGAACTGCTGAGCCGGGACAAGCGCGAGTGGCATCGCCTGGGCTGAAGAGCCCGGCATGATACCTGACCTGCAGGAGCGGGGTTGTCCCGCGATCGGGCGCGACACCAGGCCGCCCCTGCAGGTCAGGCACGGGTATCAGTGGTGACGGTGCTTCTTGTCCTTGTCACCCATGTGGTTGCCGATCGCGCCACCGGCTGCGCCGCCCAGGCCGGCACCGATGGTCGAACCGTTGGAGCCGCCGAGCTTGCCGCCCAGCAGCGAGCCGCCGGCCGAGCCCAGGCCGCCACCGATCGCCGCTTCGGCGCGGTTGCCTTTGCGCGCACCCACGGCACTGCCCGCTGCGCCGCCCAGGCCTGCGCCGAGGGCCGCACCGGTGCTGCCACCGATCTGTTTGCCGACGACGTTGCCCAGGGCGCCGCCCAGGCCGCCACCGATGGCTGTAGTACCGTCACCGGCGAAGGCGCCTTGGCACAACAGCAGGCCCAGGGCGAGGGAAGGCAGAGTCAGACGCATGATTTCATGAACCTCGAAGCAATCATCAGGGTTGGATGCCGCAGGCCTGCGGCGGATAGGAAGTGAAAGACGTTTCGGCAGTGGATGCAGTCACGCTGCCGGCACCATCGCGCAGTTGCCGATGATGATGAAAATGCAGGTTCGGCAAGGGTTTGCCGGACAACTGCTGAGACCGGGCAGAATTCATTTGGTTTCCAGGGCGCACAAAATATTATCGCTCCAGTGAAGCCGACGTGCCTTGACGCTGCTGTTCTGTCCCGTTCGGTCATGGTCGAGGGCGTATGCGCCTCCTAGACTGTCAGGCAGGTCGCGAACAAGACGGCCATCTGCCACACGGTGAATCATGATGATCGCCCACACCCCCACGCTGTTCGCTGCGGTCGCGCTGGTGGCGACGATCCTGGCTTTCTGCCTGCTGCTGGTCGGCCAGTTCAACCGTCGCGACAACCTGCTGCTGACCGGCTGCGGGCTGTTGGCCCACGCCCTGGCCTACGTCTGCTACACCCTGTTCGGCCATGCGCCGCTGTGGGTCAGCTACGCCTTGGGCAACGGCCTGCTGTCGCTGGCCCTGGCGTTCTATTCGGCCAGCCTGTTCCGCGTGCGCGAACTGACCGTGCCGTGGCGGCCGATCTTCATCATCCCGGCGCTGATGCTGCCGGCCTTGCTGATGCTGCTCGACACCACGGAGCCGCGCATGCTGCTGGCGACCCTGGTGCTGATGCTGCAATGCGCGCTGATTTTCTACTGGGCCAGGCGCCACGCCCAGCACCAGGGGCGTGCCAACCTGCTGCTGGTGATCGGCGCCGGCATCAGCCTGGTGGGGCTGGGCATGCGGGTGGTGGCGGTCGTCGCGGGGACGGCGCAGGACCTGCGTTATGACACCAGCAACCTCAAGCAGACGGTGTCGGTGGCGATCGGCACGGTCACGGTGATGATGTATTCCATCGGCCTGGTGCTGATGGCCAAGGAGCGCAGCGAGTCGCGGCTGCAGCACCTGGCCGGGCACGACGTCCTGACCGGCACCGGCAACCGCCGGGCGATCCTCGAGCGTTTCGAGCAGGAGCTTGAACGGGCGCGCCTGGCGCAGTGCAGCCTGGCGGTGGCGATGATCGACATCGATCACTTCAAGCGCATCAACGATGTGCATGGCCACCTGGCCGGCGACGAGGTGCTCTGCCATTGCGTACGTCAGTTGCAGCAGCGCCTGCGCGCGGGTGACTGCCTGGGGCGTTACGGCGGCGAAGAGTTCCTGCTGCTGCTGCCGGGCACCGAGGGCGAGGGCGCCCTGGTCTTGCTCGACGGCCTGCGCCAGGCCATCGCGAGCAGCCCGGCGCGGTTCGCCGGGCTGCAGATCGACCTGTGCTTCAGTGTCGGGCTCTGGTGTGGTGTGCCCGGGGCGGGCGATACACCCGCCAGCCTGATCGCCCGGGCCGACGCGGCGCTGTACCTAGCCAAGGCCGGCGGGCGCAACACAGTGCGCCTGGCGGCCTGAGCTTCATTTGCCGGGCTGGATCGCCAGCACCACGCCATTGGTGATCTGCACCAGCACGTAGTTGTGGCCCATCTTCACCCAGTGGCTTTCCTTCTCCGGTTGCGGCAGGCCCTTGGCCTTCCAGTCGCGCACGGCTTCGTCGTCGCGCTTGTACTGGTCGGGCGCCTTGTCGCCGACTTTCAGTTCCCGGTTATGCGTCTCGGGTGCGGTGACGCTTTCGACGGAGGACTCTGCCGCCTGCGCGCTCAGTGGCAACTGGGTCAGGGGCAGGGTGAACAGCAGGGCGCACAGCAGGGAGCGGGATTTCATACAGGACTTCCTCATGGATACTCTGTAAGTGCGACAACATCTGGCGTGCGACAATTCACTCGCAATCACCGTCAATGCTACAGTCGCCTCTTTTTCGCTTCGAGGATGGAACATGCGAGCACTACTGCCGATGGCTGCAGCCCTGATGTTGTTCGGTTGCGCCTCATCGACCATGGAGGCTGCGCGCAACGGCCAGCCGAGCGCGCGCCTCGATTCGCATAAAGCGCCAGAGCTGGTGGCCCAGTGCATCCAGTTCAGCTGGCAGGAAGAGTCGCGCTTCGGTGTCGATGCCAGCGGCTACCTGGAAACGCGCAAGGCCGGTGGTTTCACTGTCTATACCCGCGAAGCCGAGTCTTTCGTCGACGTCTACGCGCAAGGCGGCGGCACCCATGTCGATTACTATGCGCAGCGCAACGACATGGTCTCGCTGCAGCGCAAGGCTGCGGCGGCAACCTGCCTCTGACTCAGCGCGGCATGTAGCGCAATTGCCAGCGCCGTGGGATCTTCCATGACACCACGGCCAGCAGCAGGGCGGTCAGTGCGCTGGCCAGCAGGGCAGGGCGTTCGAAGCGCTGTTCTAGCAGGACACCGATCACCGCACCGATGAACATGCCGCACCAGGGCACCAGCTGCACGCGCCAGCCCAGGCGCTGCTGGCCCAGCAAGGTCCGACCCAGGCCACGGCCGAATCGCGAAAGGGCACCGGTGACGTAGGTCAGGCCGATCGGCAGGCCGTTCACTTCCTCGACCACCGCATTGATCATGCCCATCGCACTGACTGCAGCCAGCAGTGCGGGCAATTGCAAGGGCTCCGGCAGCGTGCCGGCGACCGCCAGCAGCACGGCGATGGTGCCCAGCAGTGGCCAGTGCCGTCGGCCGCTGCGTGCAGCGATGATCACCCCCAGGGCATTGCCCAGCACGAACGCTGCGATCACCAGCGCCAGGCGCAGCACCGGGCCGAACTCGGCGGCGCCGATCGAGACGGCCAGGCGCGTGGTGTTGCCGCTCATGAACGACACGAAGTCACCGGTGGCCATGAAGCCGATCGCGTCGGTCATGCCGGCGAGCACCGACAGGGCGGCAACGAAATACAGCCCGACCGCCCCGCGACGCTGTATGCGCTGCTGACGCAGGCTGCTGGACGACGGGCTCCCCGGTAGCATCGCCGTTTTCCTCCGGTCAGCCCAGGCGCGCTTCAAGCCCGGCGATATGTGCCTGCAGGCGTTGGTGTTCCTCGCGTTCGGCGCTGATGTTCTCGAACACGCTGATCAGGTGCTCGGGCTGGCCATCGGCCTGACGCTGCAGCGAGGTACGCACGCGCACCCACAGGTAATGGCCGTCCTTGTGCCGCACGCGCTTCTCCACCGCGTAGCGGTCGATCTCGCCTGCGAGCAGGCGCTTGAGCAATTGCAGGTTGTGCGGCAGGTCGTCGGGGTGGGTCAGTTGCTGGAAGGTCGAGCCGTAGAGTTCGTCTTCGCAGTAGCCGAGCAGCTCGCAGAAACCGCCATTGACCCGCTGCCAGCTGCCGTCAGGGTCGATGTAGGCCAGGGCGCCCCAGGCAAACTCGAAGATGGTGCGAAAGCGCGCCTCGCTCTGGCGCAGTTCTTCCTCGGCAACCTTGCGCTCGGTGGCATCCATGCTGATGCCGACCATCTTCACGGCACGCCCAGCGCTGTCGGCCAGCACCGTGGCGCGCGAGGCGATCCAGCACTGGCTGGCGTCGGCGCGGATGATGCGGAAATCACATTCGCAGCCGGTGCCCTCGGCGACGGCCTGGGCATACATGGCCTGCATCGGCGGGATGTCGTCGGCGTGGATGTGGGCCCAGAATTCCTCGTTGCGCTGCACGGGCCAGCCGTAGACCGCCTCGACATTGGGCGAGTAGGTGACCTCGTCGGTGATCAGGTTCCACTCCCAGGTGACGATCCGCGCCCCTTCCTGGGCCAGCTTCATGCGCGTTTCGCTTTCCATGATCTCGGC
This sequence comes from Pseudomonas sp. FA117, assembly GCF_057370475.1. Classification (NCBI taxonomy): domain Bacteria; kingdom Pseudomonadati; phylum Pseudomonadota; class Gammaproteobacteria; order Pseudomonadales; family Pseudomonadaceae; genus Pseudomonas; species Pseudomonas sp. FA117. The sequence goes on along the minus strand of NZ_CM170675.1, from coordinate 3,693,924 downwards.
GGTGTAGCGTCGACGCACATCGGTCATCGGCAATTCCACCACCTCGGCCTGCTGCACGCTCTGCAGCGCTTGCTCGCCGTAGCGCAGCCAGATCCAGTTGACCTTGAGGAAGTCGGCAAGCTTGCGCAGGTTGTCGTAGTCAATCTCGCCGCCGCGGGTCCACTTGTGCACCGCCGTGCGTGAAATACCCAGGGCCGTGCCCACCGCCTGCAGGGTCAGCTTGTGGTGTTCGAGCAATTCCTTGAGACGAAACGCAAAGCTGTTCTCAACCATTGGAACGGTTCCTGGAAGCGGGCCGGAAGCTGGAGTATAACCGACCGTCAACTTTGGGTTGACAGGCAAATGGGTTTTTTTCGCATTCGGGTATTCCTCGCATCGTTCATAAATTGATATGTTATCACGTAAATGTCAGGAGTTTTTTTCATGAAAGTCACCCCAGCCCGGCTCTGCCTGGGCTTTTCGTTGTCTGTGCTCGGTCTTTCCGGCAATGCCGCCGAGCCGGTGGTGCTCGAGGCCGTGACCGTCAGCGACAGCCATCTGGACGAGCGCGCCGACGGGCCGGTGCAGGGCTACCGTGCGACCCGTTCGAGCACGGCCACGCGCACCGACACCGACCTGCGCGATACCCCGCAGAGTGTGGCGGTGGTGCCCAGCCAGGTACTCGAAGACCTCAACAGCACACGCATCGATCGCGCCCTGGACTTTGCCGGCGGGGTGACCCGGCAGAACAACTTCGGCGGGCTGACCTTCCTCAACTACAGCGTGCGTGGCTTCACTACCGGTGAGCTGTACAAGAATGGTTTCGCCATCAACCGTGGCAGCTACAGCGCACCGGACACCTCGACCATCGAGCGCATCGAAGTGCTCAAGGGTCCGGCCGCCAGCCTGTATGGGCGTGGCGATCCGGGAGGGCTGGTCAACATCGTCAGCAAGCGTCCGCAGGAAGAGGCCTTCACCCGGCTCAAGGCCAGCGCCGGAAGCTGGGACCGCTACCGTGGCAGCCTCGACGTCAACACGCCACTGGACGAGGAGGGGCGCCTGCTGTCGCGGGTCAACCTGGCGGTGGAGGACAACGGCAGCTTCCGTGACCACGTCGACAGCCGTCGGCAGATCGTCAGCCCTTCGCTGAGCTGGCAGCTCGACCCCGATACGCTGTTGTCGCTGGATGCCGAATTCTCGCGCACCGAGTCGGTGTTCGACCGAGGCATCCCGGCGGTGAACGGCCAGCTGGGGTCGGTCAAGCGCTCGACCTTCCTCGGTGAGCCCAACGACGGCCATATCCGCAACGACAACCAGACCCTGGACCTGGCCCTGGAACATCACCTGAACGACAGCTGGAAGCTGCGCCTGGCCAACCACTACACCCAGGGCCATCTGCGCGGCAACAGTTCGGAGCCCTCGCGGGTGGTTGGCGATGTGATCAGCCGTTTCTACCGCGAACGGAATTTCGAGTGGAACGACAACATCACCCAGGCCGAACTGCACGGGCAGTTCGACTTCCTCGGCTGGCAGCACCAGAGCCTGATCGGCCTGGAGTACGAGAACTATCGCAACAGTCAGAAGTACCCGCAGAGCGCGACTTCGCTCGGCTACGGGCTGGATATCTACCAGCCGGTGTACGGCCAGCCGAAACCGCCGCTGATCAACCCCAATGACTTCTTCGAGCGCACCGAGAGCCAGGCCCTCAACCTGCAGGACCAGATCACCTTCGACGAGCGTTGGCGCGGCCTGGTCGGCGTGCGCCTGGAGCGCGTAGAGCAGACCGCGCTCAACCGCGCCACCGGAGTGAGCAACAGCCAGGTCAAGGAGGTCGCCACCCCGCGTGTCGGCCTGCTGTACCAGTGGACACCGCAAGTGGGTGTGTTCGCCAACGCCTCGACCTCGTTCAAGCCCAATGCCATCGGCACCCAGGGCCAGGTGTACAAGCCCGAAAAGGGCCTGGGCTACGAGACCGGTCTGAAGCTCGATCTGTTCGACAGCCGACTGGGCGCGACTGTCGCGCTGTTCAGCATCGACAAGGAAAACGTCGTCACCACCGACGCCTTCGGTGAAAGCATCGCCGCGGGCAAGGCGCGCAGCCAGGGTCTGGACCTGCAGTTCAGCGGGCAGCTCACCGACGCGCTGCGAGTGATCGGTGCCTATGCCTACATCGATGCCGAGGTCACCAAGGGCGATGCAGCGTTGCCCAAGGGGAGCGACCTGCTGGGGATTCCCCGCCACAGCGGCAGCCTGATGCTGGTGCACGAGTTCCAGGATGGCTGGCTGCGCGGCTCCGATGTCGGTGCTTCGGCCAACTATGTGGGCGAGCGCTCCGGGGAGGCTGGCGGCAACCTGCGCCTGCCGGCATACAGCACCCTGGACCTGCTGGCCCACTACAAGGCCAGCGAGCAGCTGAGCTTCGGGGTGAACCTGAACAACCTCTTCGACCGCAAGTACTACGAGCGTGGCTACAACGCCGCGTGGAACATGCCGGGCGAGCCGCGCAACCTGAGTGTCAGCATGAGTCTGTCGCTGTAGTCCGGGGACCGCTCGGCGGTCCCCAACCCAACCCTCATCGACCCTGACGTATCCACCCCGGGCAGCGTTCCTCGAACGAATGCCCGGTCGGTACCAGTTGTTCGTCCCCGATCTCATCGAAACAGCCCAGCAGCAGCGCCACCGTCGGTGCATCGTCGATCGCGCCGATCGAGCTGCCGCAGCGCCGGCAGAAGGCCCGGCTGGAATAATCCGAAGATCGCCAGGTGTCCGGCGCTCCGTCCTCTCCCACCCAACGTACCCGCCCACGCTCGAACTCCACCCAGCTCGCCAGCAGGGCGCCGGTATGCTGCTGGCACCAGCGGCAGGAGCAATGGTGCGCATTGGCTGCGGGCGCATCGGCCTCGAAGCGGATCGCGCCGCACAGGCAGCCGCCCTTGTAGGTCTTCATGCTGGCTTTCTCTCCTTGAATGAGCGGTTGTCGACCTGCACCGAGGCCGGTTAACGTGGCGTTTTTCCGCACAGGGAAGTGTCCATGAATCCGTCACTGGAACTCAACCGCGCCAACTGGGACGAGCGGGCGCCCTTGCATGCCGCCTCGCCGGGCTATGAAGTCGAGCGCTTCGTGCAATCTGCCGGACACTTGTCGGAAGTGGTGCGTTTCGACCTGCCGTTGCTGGGCGACATCCGCGGCCTCAAGACCCTGCACCTGCAATGCCATATCGGCACCGACACCCTGTCGCTCGCGCGTCTGGGTGCGCAGGTCAGCGGGCTGGACTTTTCGTCGGCATCGCTGGCGCAGGCGCGGTTGCTGGCCGAGCGCTGTGGCACGGATATCGACTATGTCGAGGCCGATGTCTACCGCGCCAGCGAGGTGCTGCCCAAGGCGAGCCATGACCTGATCTACACCGGGATCGGCGCACTGTGCTGGCTGCCGGACATCCAGCGCTGGGCGCAGAATGTCGCGGCATTGCTCAAGCCGGGAGGGCGGCTGTTCCTGCGTGAGGGGCACCCGATGCTGTGGACGCTCGACGAAACCCACGCCGATCGCCTGCAGGTCGACTTCCCGTACTTCGAGCACGAGGCGCCGGTTATCTTCCACAGCGACCAGACCTACGTCGAAAGCGAGCATCGCCTGGCGCAGACCGAGACCCATTCCTGGAATCGCGGCCTCGGCGAAATCATCACGGCCTTGCTCGACCAGGGCTTGCAACTGACTGCGCTGGTCGAGCATCAGAGCATCCCGTGGGAGGCCTTGCCCGGGCAGATGAGCAAGGGCGCCGACGGTGAGTGGCGCCTGGTGGATCGCCCCGAGCGCCTGCCGCTGAGCTATACCCTGCAGGCGCGCAAGGGCTGATTCAGGAGAGGAAGCCGCCGTCGACGTTGAGCGCGGTGCCGGTGGTGTAGCTGGAAGCGTCGCTGGCCAGGTACAGCACTGCGCCGGCCATCTCGCTCGGGTCGGCCACGCGCTTGAGCGGGATCTGCTGCAGGGCAGTCTTGAGAATGGCGTCGTTCTTCACCAGCGCCGAGGCGAACTTGGTGTCGGTCAGGCCTGGCAGCAAGGCGTTGCAGCGGATGCCGAACTGCGCGCACTCCTTGGCGAACACCTTGGTCATGTTGATCACCGCAGCCTTGGTCACCGAATAGATGCCCTGGAACAGGCCTGGCGACACGCCGTTGATCGAGGCCACGTTGATGATGCTGCCACCGCCGTGCTCGCGCATCAGCTTGCCGGCTTCCACCGACATGAAGAAGTAGCCGCGGATGTTCACGTCGACGGTTTTCTGGAAGGCGCTGACGTCGGTGTCCAGCACGTTGCAGAACTGCGGGTTGGTGGCGGCGTTGTTGACCAGGATATCCAGGCGCCCGAACTGCTCGCGGATGCCGGCGAACACCTGCTGGATCTGTTCCAGCTCCCCGATGTGGCAGGCCACTGCGGTGGCCTTGCCGCCTGCGGCGATGATCGCCTCGGCGACCTGCTGGCAGCCCTCGAGCTTGCGGCTGGAAACGATCACGTGGGCACCTTGCTGGGCCAGCAGTTTGGCGATGGCTTCGCCGATGCCGCGGCTGGCGCCGGATACGAAGGCGATCTTGCCGTCAAGGTCGAACAGTTGGGTCTTGGACATGCTGGTTTTCCTTGTTGTCGCCGGTTACAGGGTGGATTTGCCGATCAGTTGCAGGCTCATCTGCTCCAGCAGCCGGTTCATGTGGATGAACTGGGCGAAGCGTTTGTCCTGGGTCTGGCCGTGGAAGAAGCGGTAATAGATCTGCTGGACGATCCCGGCCAGGCGGAACAAGCCGTAGCAGTAGTAGAAGTCGAAGTTGTCGATGCGAATGCCGGCGCGCTCGGCGTAGTAGTCGACGAACTGGCGGCGGGTCAGCATGCCGGGTGCGTTGCTCGGCTGGCGGCGCATCAGTTGCACCGGCGCCGGGTCGTCCGCTTCGATCCAGTAGGCCAGGCTGTTGCCCAGGTCCATCAGCGGGTCGCCGATGGTTGCCATCTCCCAGTCCAGCACGCCGATGATGCGCATGGGGTTGTCGGCGTCGAGGATGACGTTGTCGAAGCGATAGTCGTTGTGCACGATGCCGGGGCGCGGATGGTCGGCGGGCATCTTCTCGCGCAGCCAGGCAATCACCTGTTCCCAGCGCGGCGCATCCGGGGTCAGGGCTTTTTCGTAGCGGCTCGACCAACCTTCGATCTGGCGCTGCACGTAGCCTTCGGGCTTGCCCAGGTCGGCAAGGCCGCAGGCGGTGTAGTCGACCTGATGCAGTTCCACCAGACGGTCGATGAAACTCTTGCACAGGGCTTGGGTGCGGCCCGCGTCCAGCGCCAGTTCGGCCGGCAGGTCCGAACGCAGGATGATGCCCTTGACCCGCTCCATCACATAGAACTCGCCGCCGATCAGCGACTCGTCGGTGCAGTGCACATAGGCCTTGGGGCAGAACGGGAAGCCGTCGTTGAGCTGGTTGAGGATGCGGAACTCACGGCCCATGTCATGGGCCGACTTGGCCTTGTGGCCGAACGGCGGACGGCGCAGCACGAACTCGCGCCCAGGGTAGGCCACCAGGTAGGTGAGGTTGGAGGCGCCACCGGGGAACTGGCTGATGCTCGGGGTGCCTGTCAGGCCGGTGATGTGCCGCTTGAGGTAAGGGTCGATGATCGCCGCATCGAGTTCTTCGCCGGGGCGGACCTGGGTGGACTGGTCGGTGAGCGTCATGCGTCTTCCTTATTCTCGGTCGCAAGGATCATTGGCTAATCTAATGGGCGGCCCAGGCTGGGACAAGCGTGCCAGCGGTCATATCGACGCGGGTGTTGCCGGTCGATCACTGCCCCTGATGAATGGCGCCACATGCCTGCAGGCGAAAAAAAACCGAAGCCGGCCTGGCTTCGGTTTTTTCATCGACCCGTTCGCATCACTCAGGACGGGAACAGCTCGCTCAGCTTCATCGACAGCATCATGTCGCCCTCGACGCGCAGCTTGCCGCCCATGAAGGCCTGCATGCCGTCGGTCTCGCCGCTGACGATGCCCTTGAGGGTTTCGCTGTCCATCACCAGGGTGCAGTTGGCGTCAGGGTTCTCGCCTTCCTGCAGTTCGCAGGTGCCGTCCTTGACGATCAGTGCGTAGTGCTTGTCTTCGTCGGTGATGTTGAAGCCGAACACCAGGTCCAGGCCGGCGGCAGCGGATGGGTTGAACTTCTCTTGCATCTTCTTCACGGCATCAGCTACGGAGGTCATGGCGCATTCCTTATTGAGTGATATTCAGGTCCCCGCAGGGACACGACGTGCCGGGCTCTATCGGTAGGTGATGAGCTCCGGCGCCTTCAGCAGTTGCACATGGGCCTGGCTGTTGAAGGAAGCCATTGCCACGTCGCGGCCGCGGAACTTCAGCTGGCTGAGCGACGTGTTGATGATTTGCCAGTTCAGGATGAACGCCTGGGCTGGGGTGATGCCGGTGACCAGATGGAGCAGGGCGGCGATGCTGCCGCCGGAGGTGAAGATGGCGATGTTGTCGCCACTCGACGCATGCGTCAGCACCCGCTGCAGCCCGGCGTCGATCCGTGCGATGAACGAAGCCCAGGTTTCCAGGCCGTCGTGCGCCGCGTGCTGGCCATCGTGCCAGCGCTGCACCATCAGCGCGAACAGGCGCTGGAACTCGCTGCGGTTTTGCGCGGCGTTGCGCAGCACGTGCAGCGCCTCGGGCTCCTCCGGCAGCAGGGCCGGAAGCAGGGCGCGGATCACGCCGTCGGCATCGAACTCGTTGAAGGCGGCATCGGTCTCTATGGCCGGTATCGCGCAACCGCAGGCCGCCATGGCGTCAAGCGCCAGGCGCGCGGTGTCCTGCTGGCGGCGCAGGTCGCCGGCCAGGCAGCGGTCCAGGCGCAGGTCCAACTGGGCCAGGTGCTCTCCCAATGCCTGACTCTGGCGCACACCCAGCGGCGACAGGACATCGTAGTCGTCGGCACCGAAGGAGGCTTGGCCATGTCGGATCAGGTAGATGTTGCCCACTGGAATGTCCGGCCGGGATAGAGGTTGCTGCGAGGTTAGGACGCGCCAGACAGGCTGTCAATGAAAAAACATACAAGCGTTTGAAAAGGTTGTTTGAACTGTGTTGCCAGCATTTTCCCATGCTGGCAGCCGCTCAGGCGCACCGGTATGCTTGCAACAGTTTCGCGCCGTGCAGGCGCAGGTCTATTAAGGAGTCAATGTGGAGTTTCTTGCCGAATACGCAAGCTTTCTCGCCAAAACCGCCACCCTGGTGATCGCCATCCTGGTCATCCTGTCGGGCATCGCCAACCTGCGTGGCAAGGGCCGGCGCAAGCCCGGCGGGCAATTGCAGGTGACCCGTCTGAACGAGTTCTACAAGGAGCTGCGCGAGCGCCTGGAAGCCGGCCTGCTCGACAAGGCCGAACTCAAGGCCCTGCGCAAGCAGCAGGCCAGGACCGAAAAACAGAAGAAGAAAGGCAAGGCCAAGCCCGAGGAGAAGGGACGCGTCTTCGTGCTGGACTTCGACGGCGACATCAAGGCCTCGGCCACCGAGAGCCTGCGCAACGAGATCACTGCGCTGCTGACCCTCGCCACCCCGCGTGACGAAGTGGTGCTGCGCCTGGAGAGCGGCGGCGGGCTGGTGCACAGCTACGGCCTGGCCGCCTCGCAACTGGCGCGCATCCGCCAGGCCGGCATCCCGCTGACCGTGTGCATCGACAAGGTCGCGGCGAGCGGCGGCTACATGATGGCCTGTATCGGCGAGAAGATCGTCAGCGCCCCGTTCGCCGTGCTCGGCTCGATCGGCGTGGTCGCGCAGTTGCCCAACGTCAACCGCCTGCTGAAGAAGCACGATGTCGACTTCGAAGTGTTCACCGCCGGTGAATACAAGCGCACCGTGACCGTATTCGGCGAGAACACCGAGAAGGGCCGGGAGAAATTCCAGGAAGACCTGGACGTCACCCACCAGCTGTTCAAGGACTTCGTCGCCCGCTACCGCCCGCAGTTGCACATCGATGAAGTCGCCACCGGCGAAGTGTGGCTGGGCGTAGCCGCTCTCAACCGCAAGCTGGTCGACGAGCTGCGCACCAGCGACGAGTACCTCAGCGACCGCGCCCACGACGCCAACCTGTTCCACGTCCGCTATGCCGAGCGCAAGTCGCTGCAGGAGCGGATCGGCGTTGCTGCCAGCGCCACGCTGGAGAACACCCTGGTGAGCCTCTGGAGCAAGCTTGGCCGCTTGCGCTAACACCTTGAACCCCTTGAAGATTTTTTTCTTCAAGGGGGTTGCAAGGTGAGGGGAATGCCGACATAATGGCGTCCATCGAAACGCAGCTTGCTTGAAAAAGCCGAGCGGTTTCAAGGAGATAGCGAAAGCTGACTCCGAACTTTGAGGCCGAGTAGCAAAGTGGTTATGCTCCGGATTGCAAATCCGTCTACGCCGGTTCGATTCCGACCTCGGCCTCCACCATTCGAAAGCCCCGCAGATTAACGTCTGCGGGGTTTTTCTTTATGGGTCAAAAAAGCCAAGAGTTCCGAAACAAAGGGCATAGAGTTCCGAAACTTCAGCCTTCGAGGGCTTTGCGGCTCGGCCCCGCACTGGGCTCGGTGCACTGACCCCGCCCGCAGGCGGGCTATGGTAGATTTCCTGCTCCAGCAAGGAGGCAGGCGCAGATGAGCAGCAGAGCAACGGATCGGCAGATCGACAACATCGAGTTCAACGTAAGCGACCGCGGTGGCTACGAACTGGCCGTCTGGACCGAAACGAACCGAGGGGCCACCGCACCCTCGCGCACGGCACTCGAACCCAGTTGAGCAAACCCGGCTAGGTATGCTGTCCGGGCATCGACGATCCTTGCTCCACCGCAACCACTGGACCCTCACCGATGTCCTGCACTCCCAGCAACGCGATCTACGCACAACGCTTCGAAGCGGTGCTCACCCATATCCAGGCCAACCTTGAAGGCGACCTGTCGGTGAACACGCTGAGCCAGATCGCGCACTTCTCGAGCTTTCATTTCCATCGGCAGTTCACGGCGTACGTCGGCGTCCCCGTCGCGCGTTATGTGCAGCTGATGCGTTTGCGTCGAGCGGCTCAGCGGCTGGCTGCAGATGAACGGCATTCGGTGCTGGATGCCGCGCTGGACGCCGGCTTCGAAAGCCCAGAGGCATTCAGCCGGGCGTTTCGCCGGGACTTCGGGCTGTCGCCCAGTGCCTTTCGCCAGGCACCGAGCTGGCAGCTGTGGAATGCGGTGTTTGCCATTCCTCATTTCTCCAGGAGTATCGTCATGCAAGTACGGATCGTCGATTTCGCCGAAGTCAGGGTTGCCGCCCTGGAACACCGGGGTGCCCCCGCGTTGCTGGACCAGACCATCGCTCGCTTCATCGCCTGGCGCAAGCGCACCGGGCAGTCGCCGGTGGACGCCAGCCGTACCTTCGGGATTCCCTACGGCAACCCCGACACCACCCCGGCGGCAGATTTTCGCTTTGCCATCTGCGGGGAAATTGCCCAGGCGCCGACCGCCAACGAAGAGGGGGTGCAGGAGCGGTTCATCCCTGCCGGACGCTGCGCGGTGGTGCGGCATGTCGGTTCGCCGCACGCCATCGGCGAGAGCATCTACCCGGTGTATCGCGACTGGTTGCCGGGCAGTGGCGAGGAGCTGCGCGACCATCCGCTGTTCTTCGAGTACCTGAGCGTCTATCCCGAGACGCCTGTCGAGCAGTGGCAGACCGACATCTACATCCCGTTGCAGTGAATGTGCCTCAGTGAGCGGCGGCGATGGCCAGCGCCAATTGTCGATCGCTCATGAATGGCGGCTGCGCACTGGCACGGTATTCACGGCGTGCCTGTTCGAAGTAGGGGCCACGGATGGCGCCGTCCGAGCCAAGGAACGCGACGGCATCGTCCTTGGATGACTTGAGCCAGCCAGGCCCCTCGGTGGTCAGCGCCGAGGTCCCTGCCAGGACGATGGTCGGTGCGAGCGTGGTGATCATCAGCGCCGCCTCGAACGGGTTGGCGTTTTCGTTGGCGTGGGCCGTGTGGCCGAGGATGGCGAGAAGGGCAAAGCGGATCGCGGTCCTTGCGTGCATGTCTGTTGCTTCCGTTCTTGTGCAGGTAGAGCTGGCAGTACAGCGGCTGAGCGCCTCGATTGCGGCAGGGGGCCGTTTCTGCAGGAAATGCGATCAAGATTACCCGAAGCAGGTCGTCGTAGCTGGCGCAAAAAGAAAAACCCGCCACCTGGGCGGGTTCAAGAACGTATCGAAGCCCGGTCACTATGCCGCGGAAAATGTCGGTATTTCGTGAAAGCGGCGTCGACAGACTGTTTCTAGATATGGCTGAGTTCCAGCTGACTGATGACGCACACCGAGCCATCGTCCGCGCTCGTGGTGTCGCTGTAGTCCACCTGGTTGTACACGCCGCCATGGAAGTTGAAGGTCCGGGCATTCCAGCTGTCGGCCATCTGCATCACGCCGGTGCTGCCTGTGCGGCCGTTGCAGGTGGCGCTGACCGTCGCCGCGCCGGCGCTGCTGACCTCGATGCTCACTTCGAACGGGGTATTCAGCGGTACGTCAGTCAGCACGTTGCTGCTCAGGGGGGTGGGCTGGTTGAAGTCCTGGCGAAAACCCAGGGTGATCTTGCCCTTGTTCCAGAACACCTTGATCACAGGGTTGTCGTCGTCCTTGACATGCATCTGCGAAATCACCACTTTCTGCGCCGAATTGACCTTCTCCAGAAGCATGCGTTGATGATTGCGGTGGCGGGTGGCACTGGTCAGTGTCCAGTACACCGGCTCCTTCCACTCGCAGCGGGTGCGGTGGGTGCTTTTGCTCGAAGCGCCCCGGGTCGGCGCGCTCATGCGCACCGAGCCGTCGCTGAGGCGGGCGATCACCTGGGTGAGGGTGGCCAGGGCCTGGGCACCGGTCAGTTCCAGTGCCACTGGATTGCTGGGCGACCTGGGCACCGGCGTGGTGATGATGAGGTTGTCCATGTTCACGGCCATTGCTGTTCTCCTTGCGAAAAAGACAGGTCCTGCAACTGGTGCGAACCCGGGCAAGCGGCGCAAGTTTCAGTCAATTGGCCCGGCGCATAAAAAAGCCCGCCATGGCGGCGGGCAAGACGTTCTGAAGGGAGCAGCTCAAGAGTAGGGCCTGCGGGGTTAAGCCAGCGTTAACCCGTTGAGTGATTGACCGCAGCATCCGATCAGCCTATACAGGCGACCCACCTTGGAGCCCCGTGATGCACGACGAAGACGACCTGCCGGAACCTGAACACGATCACCTGCTCGATCACGAATTCCTCTACGACGACTTCGAGCCCGAGGCCGATGCCCAGGGTGCCGAGGACGAGATCGAAGAAGATGACCCGCTACTGGACGATCTCGACGATGACGAAGACGACCATCCCGCCTGGCACGATCACCCCGACGACTGATTCAGCGTCGGTCCAGCGAGAAGCGTCCAGGGCCGGTCACGGCCAACAGCAGCAGCCCGCCGATGATGCTCATGTTCTTGAAGAACTGGGTCATGTTGGCCGCACGTGCCGGCTCGACCATGCTCCAGAACGGGTGGCCGATCAGTGCTGTGCCGAGCACGAACAGGGCGAACAGAAACGCCAGCGGCCGGGTGTAGAAACCCAGGATCAGCAAGATGGCGACGAAGAACTCCATGATCACCGCCACGGTTGCAGCGACGCTGGGCACCGGGGCGCCTATCGAGGTGAAGTAGGCGACCGTGCCTTCGAAGCCGGTCAGCTTGCCCCAGCCTGAGAGCACGAAGAGGATCATCAGCAGGATCCGCGCGAGAAGGAGGATGGCGTCGCGTTGGCCGTCGAACAGGGTGTAGCGCATGGGAGTGCTCCGCAGGACTGTGTAGCCTCCACTCTAGCAGGTGCGCACACCTTTGCTGCGGGCATGAAAAAGGCGCCCGGTAGGCGCCTTCGACAGGAATATGGTGCGAGTGGTGGGACTCGAACCCACAAGGCTTGCGCCGACAGATTTTAAGTCTGCTGTGTATACCAATTCCACCACACTCGCACACTTGACCGGGGTCCTGGGGACCGACACGCTTCGATGCTGAAGGGCCACACAATCAAGCGCGCTTTATAACCCATCGTTATAGGGGAGTCAACCGCGCTGCCTTTTTCACGGGCGAATCAATTGGGCGATTCCGCGCATGTCGTCGGCGCTTTCGCGCAGCTCCTGGACCTGCTCGCCCATGGCTGCAGCGTCGTCCTGATGCACCGAATGCCGGAGAAAGCGGGCGTGGCCGTCGAGTGCGTGACATAGCTGGTCGATCTGCCCGGCGGTGTGAAGCAGGTCGTCCTGCAGGCCCAGCAGTCGATAGTTGGTAGCCATGTCGATTCCATGATGGAGGAGGGCGGGCGTACTATAGGGGATTTCCGCACTTGCTGTCATTGCGCCATATATCGGACACTTCGTCGTTGCACTAAGCTCACCTACAGTTCCTCTTGTCGTGCTCGTGGAGCCTGCATGGTTTCGAATGATCGTCCCGATCCACCGTTGATGCCCGCCAGCCGTTACGAACAACTGGTGCAGGCGGTGGTCGACTACGCCATCTACATGCTCGACCCGACCGGCCATGTGGTGTCTTGGAACCCTGGCGCCGAGCGGATCAAGGGCTATCGCGCCGACGAAGTGATCGGTCGGCATTTTTCGCTGTTCTTCACCCCGCAGGATTGCGCCGACGGACGCCCGGCCCGGTTGTTGCGCCAGGCGCTGGAGCAGGGCGTCGCCCAGGACGAGGGCTGGCGGGTGCGCAAGGATGGCACGCAGTTCTGGGCCCTGGCGGCGCTGGATGTGGTGCGCGATGAGCATGGCCAGGTCATCGGCCTGGCCAAGGTCACCCGCGACATCACCGATCGGCGTGAGTCGGCGCTGCAACTCGATGCGATGCGCGCGCAGCTGTTCCAGGCGCAGAAGCTCGAGGCGCTGGGTCAGCTCACCGGCGGGCTGGCCCATGACTTCAACAACCTGCTGACCATCATCCTCAGTTCCGCGCGCCTGGCCCGTGCCAGTGACGAGGCCGCGCGTGTCGATCGTCTGCTCGAGCACATCCTCGATGCCGGGCAGCGTGGCGCGCAGTTGACGCAGCAGTTGCTGACCTTCGCTCGCCACCGGCAGTTGAGCGTCACCCGCATCGCGCCGCTGGAGCTGATCGCCTCCACCCGCAGCCTGGTCGAGCATGCACTGCCTGACGGGATCGAGTTGCACGAGCGCGTGACGCCCGGCCTGCCGCTGATCGAGGTGGATGCCGGGCAGTTGCAGATGGTCCTGCTCAACCTGCTGTTCAATGCCCGTGATGCCATTGCCGGTGAAGGGCGTATCGACCTGGAGGTCGAAGTGGTCGAGCTTGCGGGCGAAGTAGACGGCCTGCACGGCCCGTTCGTGCGTTTCGATGTACGCGACAGCGGGCAGGGTATCGAGGCCCAGGTGCTGCCGCGCATCTTCGAGCCTTTTTTCACCACCAAGGCCTTTGGCAAGGGAACCGGACTGGGGTTGAGTCAGGTCTATGGCTTTGCCAAGCAGAGCAATGGTGCCATCTGCGTTGCCAGCACGGTCGGTGAGGGCACGCGCATGAGCCTGTTCCTGCCGCTTTCATCGAATTTGCCCGAACCCTGAAACGCGAGGTACAGAGCACGTCATGGTAGAAACACTCAAGCGACTGGCGACCGGCATCGAAGGCCTCGACGCACTGCTCAAGGGCGGACTGGTGGCCGGCGCCTCCTATATCGTCCAGGGCCCTCCTGGTGCAGGCAAGACCATCCTCGCCAACCAGCTGGCCTGTGGGCACGTGCGTGACGGCGGCCGGGTGCTGGTGGCGACGTTGCTCAGCGAGTCCCATGAACGCCTGTTCCAGTACCTGTCGACCCTGGAGTTCTTCGACCCGACGCTGGTCGGTGACCAGATCCAGTTCGTCAGCGCTTTCGATACGCTGCAGGACGAAGGGCTGGAAGCGGTGGTGCGCCTGCTGCGCCAGGAGATCGCCCGGCAGCAGGCCAGCCTGTTGATCGTCGACGGCTTGCTCAACGCCCGGGCGCGTGCCGAGACCAGCCTCGACACCAAGAAATTCGTCGCCGAACTGCAAGGTCACGCGGCGTTTGCCGGTTGCACGGTGCTGCTGCTGACCAGCGCCCGGCTCGACGAGGGCAGCCCTGAGCACACCATGGTCGATGGCGTCATCGAGCTGGGCGAGCAGTTGTCGGGCAGCCGGGCGGTACGCCATCTGCATCTGCGCAAGACCCGCGGCAGCGGTGCGCTGTCGGGGTTGCACGAGTGCCTGATCGACGACGCCGGGCTGCAGGTCTACCCGCGTCTCGAGGCGCTCTACAGCCACCCCAGCGACCTGGGTTCCGACACCCTGGTACGTATCACCACCGGAGTCGACGCCCTGGATGAAATGCTCGGCGGCGGCCTGGCCGAAGCGTCGGTGAGCCTGGTCATGGGGCCATCGGGTGCGGGCAAGTCGTCACTGGGGCTGACCTTCCTCGCAGCGGCAACGCCCGAGGCGCCGGCATTGCATTTCGGCTTCTACGAGCCGCCCGCGCGCCTGCGCCTGAAGGCGGCCTCGCTCGGCTACGACTTTGCCGAAATGGAACGCCAGGGCAGCCTGCAGCTCAGTTGGCAGCCCACCACCGAAGGGCTGCTCGACCAGGTCGGCGCGCGTTTGCTGGAGCAGGTCCGGGCCACCGGCGCGCGGCGCGTGGTGATCGACAGCCTGGGAGCCTTCGGGCGCCTGGCATTCGACCCTGGCCGGCTCAATGGTTTCTTCCGCGCCCTGACGGGCGAACTGCGCGCCCAGGGCGTCAGCGTGCTGCTGACCTGGGAGATGCGCGACCTGTTCGGGTCGGAAATCACCTCGCCGGCACCCGACCTGTCGAGCATCGTCGACAACCTGTTCCTCATGCGCTTCGTCGAGCTGGAGTCGCAGCTGCGCCGCGTGCTGTCGATCCTCAAGGTGCGCGACAGCCACTATGATCCTTCACTGCATGAGCTGGCCATCGGCGCCAATGGCATCACCTTGCGCAATGCCTTTGCGGGCGCAAGTGGGGTCTTGTCGGGTACGGCGGTACCCCAGGGAGGCCACTGACGGCACCGGACATGAACACCATCCTGATCGTCGATGACGAATACCTGATTGCCGACATCCTCGGATTTGCCCTGGAGGACGAAGGCTTTCTGGTGGAAAAGGCCAGCAACGGGCGCAAGGCCCTCGAAGCCCTGAGAGAAAAGCGGGTGGACCTGGTGATCACCGACTACATGATGCCGGTGCTCAATGGCGAGGAACTGGCGCGGGCGATCCGTGACGAACTGGAGCTGGTCGACCTGCCGGTCATTCTCATGAGTGGCGCGCAGGCCAGCCAGGGGCGCGACAGCCCAGGGCTGTTCGGGGCGGTGTTCGACAAGCCGTTCGACATGGACAGAATGATCGCCAAGGTACGCGAGCTGCTCGGTACCTGAAATCCAGGCGATATCCCGCTGGGACGTGCCGGATGATCAAGCGCGTCCGTGCGGCTTGAGGCGTAGGACTGGTCAGTATTGGTCGTCGGTTTTTTCCGGCGCAGGGTTGCCGGCCTGGATACGCTTGAAGATCTCTTCACGATGGACCTGGACATCCTTCGGTGCATCGATGCCGATCCTCACTTGCATCCCTTTTACGCCCAGAATGGTGACTTTGATGTCGTCGTTGATGACGATGCTTTCGCCAACCTTGCGGGTGAGTATCAGCATGTAGTTCTCCTTGGTGATATAGAAATCCGCCGGGCCATGTGCCGCAACGGTGGGAGCCTGTCCCTCTTCCTTCTCATTAAAGACGCTTTCGGAAGATATAAATTCCTCCGCAGGCAAAATCTGTTGGCAGTCTTCAGGTGCAGGTGCCGAAATCAACCACATCGGTTCACTCGGCGAAGGTGCTCGGTGGCAAGGATAGGGGGCTGGAGCGATTATGGGAAATTTCTCTGCTTAATGTCGTAAATAGCGCTGGTCAATGAAACTTCACAGCGACTCCAGTGCCTGCAGGAAGCGCAGCAGCGCCACCTCTTCCAGCTCCAGCCCCTTGCGCGCACGAGTGCGCGGCAGCGCAGCCAGGCGACCAAGATGGAAGTGTTCGAGCACCGCCGGGTGGATATAGCAGCGCCGACACACTGCCGGGGTGTTGCCCAGTCGACTGGCGACTTCGCGCACGATCGCCGTGACCTGCTTCTTCGCTTCGGTCTCAGGCTCCCAGGCCAGCGGGCGCAGCAGGTTCAATGCCAGCGCACTGCCGCCCCAGGTGCGGTAGTCCTTGGCGGTGAAATCGGCGCCGGTCAGTTGCTGGAGGAACAGGTTGACGTCGCTGGAGCCAATCCGGTGGCGCTGGCCGTCTTCATCCAGGTACTGGAACAGTTCCTGGCCGGGCAGCTCCATGCAGCGCCGGACCAGTTGCGCCAGGCGTCGGTCGCGCACGGTGATGCTGTGTTCGACGCCGCGCTTGCCGCGAAACTGGAAGCGGATGCTGCTGCCCTTGACCTCGACGTGGCGGTTGCGCAGCGTGGTCAGCCCGTAGGACTGGTTGTCGCGCAGGTACTGGCGGTTGCCGATGCGGATCAGCGTGCTGTCGAGCAGGCTGACCACCAACGCCATGACCTTCTCGCGGTCCATGCCGGGGCGCGACAGGTGCAGGTCCAGTTGCTGGCGCAGGCGGGGAAGGGCCTGGGCGAAGGCCAGCATGCGCCCGTACTTGTGCTCGTCGCGCAGGCTGCGCCATTCATTGTGGTAGCGGTATTGCTTGCGGCCACGAGCATCGCGGCCGGTGGCCTGCAGGTGGCCCTGCGGATCGAGGCAGATCCACACATCGGTGTAGGCGGGCGGGATGACCAGCGCAGCGATGCGCGCCAGGATCTCCTTGTCGCGTACCCGTGTGCCGCCGGGGTCGAGGTAGATGAAGCCGTTGCGCCAACGGCGCCGGCTCAGGCCTGGGTGGGTGTCGTCGACATAATGCAGGGTGCGGGGCAGGGTGATCTCGGGCATGGCGTTGTCCATCGACCTGGTGTCTGATCGGTGGACAACGGCGCCGCGCAAGTTGCTCAGGCCAGTAGCGCCACCGACTTGATCTGTGCCCACAGTGCCTGGCCCGGTTGCACGCCGAGCTGCTCCGCCGAGAAGCGGGTGATGCGAGCGAGCAGGGCGTTGCCGGCAGCGTCGAGGCTCACCAGTATGTGTGCCGGGTTGTCGGCAGGGCGGCACTCGCGCACCGTCACCGGCAGGCGGTTGAGAATGCTCGAGGTGCTGTCGTGGCTGAGGGTCAGGCTGACGTCGCGGGCCTGGACCTTCAGGCGCAGGGTGCTGCCGACGTGCAGGTCGGGGTGGGCGATGCGCAGCAGCGGGCCCTCGCTGCCGGGCAGGCGCAGGTCGAACAGTTCGTACTCCGGCTGATGTCCGATCACCAGTCCTTCGAGCACCACGCCGGCTTCGTCGCTCTGTGCCAGCGACAGGTCGAGGCGGGCGAGGGTCTGGCCGATCGGCCCGCTGGCCATGACCTTGCCCTGTTCCAGCAGCACCAGGTGGTCTGCCAGGCGCGCGACTTCATCCTGGGAGTGGCTGACGTACACCACGGGAATGTCCAGCTCGTCGTGCAGGCGTTCCAGGTAAGGCAGGATCTCGCGCTTGCGCGGCCCGTCGAGCGCAGCCAGGGGTTCGTCCATCAGCAACAGTCGCGGGCTGCTGAGCAGGGCGCGAGCGATGCCGACACGCTGCGCTTCGCCACCGGAAAGCGTGACCGGCTTGCGTTCGAGCAGGTGGCCGATGCCCAGCAACTGGCAGGCCTGATCCAGCCCGACCTTGCGCTCGTTGGCCGCGACCCGTCGCCAGCCGAATTCCAAATTGCCGCGCACCGACAGGTGCGGGAACAGGCTGGCTTCCTGGAACACGTAGCCCACGGGGCGCCGGTGCGGTGCAAGGAAGATGCCCTGGCGGCTGTCTTCCCAGACCTCGCCATTGATCTCGATATAGGCCTGTGCAGCGCGCTCCAGGCCGGCCAGGCAGCGCAGGCAGGAGGTCTTGCCCGAGCCGGAATGACCGAACAGCGCGCTGATGCCGCGCCCGGGCAGGTCGAGGTCGACATCCAGGGTGAAGTCGTCGCGCGCCAGCTTCAGGCGCGCGTGCATGCGTGAACTCATTTCAGCTCCAGCCAGCCTTGCCGCGGCGGCCGGCATACAGCATCAGCAGCACCAGGAAGGAGAACACCACCATCGCACCGGCCAGCCAGTGCGCTTGCGAATAGGCCATGGATTCGACGTGATCGAAGATCTGCACCGAAACCACGCGGGTCTTGTCAGGGATATTGCCACCGATCATCAGCACCACGCCGAACTCGCCGACGGTGTGGGCAAAGCCCAGGATGCTGGCGGTGATGAAACCGGGGCGGGCCAGCGGCAGCACCACATGGACGAAGGTGTCCCAGGGGCTGGCACGCAGCGTGGCGGCCACTTCCAACGGGCGCTGGCCGATGGCGCCGAAGGCGTTCTGCAGTGGCTGGACCACGAACGGCATGGAGTACACCACCGAGCCGATCACCAGCCCGGTGAAGCTGAATACCACGGTACCCAGGCCCAGGGCCTGGGTCGCCTGGCCGAGCCAGCCGTGCGGGCCGAGGGCGATAAGCAGGTAGAAGCCGATCACCGTCGGTGGCAGTACCAGCGGCAGTGCCACCACGGCGCCAATCGGCCCGCGCAGCCAGGAGCGGGTGCGGGCCAGCCACCAGGCGATGGGGGTGCCCACCACCAGCAGGATCAACGTGGTCAGGCTGGCCAGCTTGATGGTCAGCCAGATCGCACCCAGGTCACTGGCGTCGAGCGGCATCAGATTTCATAGCCGTAGGACTTGATCACCGCTGCGGCTTTCGGGCCCTTGAGATATTCGACCAGGGCCTTGGCTGCCGGGTTGTCCTTGCCCTTGTTGAGGATCACCGCGTCCTGGCGGATCGGGTCGTGCAGGTTGGACGGCACGATCCAGGCAGAGCCGCTTTCGACCTTGCCATCCTTGTAGATCTGCGACAGGGCGACGAAGCCCAGTTCGGCGTTGCCGGTGGAGACGAACTGGAACGCCTGAGTGATGTTCTGGCCTTCGACGATCTTGGCCTTGGTGGCCGCGGTCAGGTTGAGCTTGTCCAGCACTTGGGTAGCCGCCAGGCCGTAAGGTGCAGCCTTGGGGTTGGCGATGGACAGGTGCTGATATTGGTTTTTCTTCAGGACCTCACCCTTGTCGTCGACATAGCCGGGTTTGGCCGACCACAGCGCAAGGGTGCCGATGGCGTAGGTGAAGCGCGAGCCCTCGACGATTTCCTTCTCCTGCTCGAGCTTGGCCGGGGTGCTGTCGTCGGCGGCGAGGAAGACCTCGAAGGGAGCGCCGTTCTTGATCTGTGCGTAGAACTGTCCGGTGGCGCCGAAGGCGGCGACCAGCTTGTGGCCGGTGTCTTTCTCGAAGTCCTTGGCAATGGCCTGGATGGGTGCGGTGAAGTTGGCTGCGACGGCCACCTGGACTTCATCGGCCCACGCGCTGTTGAGGGAGATCAGGCTGGCCAGGGCACTGGCGGCCAGGTGGGACAGACGAATACGCATGAAGACGGCTCCTGGGGAGGGGTTATCGTTATATAGCGGACTATATAGCGATAACCTCCTCTCCGGGAAGAGGTGAAATCATGGCAGGGTGATATCGGTCGCCCGCTGACCTCGCGTCAGCTCCGTATCACCCTGCAGATGCCGGTTCAGGCGACTTCGCGCGAGTCCCGAACCATGTCCACGTGAGGAATGCCGGCTTCGAGAAACTCCTCGCTGACCACCTTGAAGCCCAGGCGCTCGTAGAACGAGGTGGCATGAACCTGCGCACTGAGCATCTGCTGCTTGAGGTCACGGTTCTGCGCCTCGGCGATCACCGCCTTCATCAAGGCATCGCCGACCTTCAGCCCGCGCCAGTCCCTGAGCACCGAGACCCGGCCGATGGTGCCGTCCGGCAGCAGGCGAGCGGTGCCGATCGGGTAGTCGCCCTCCAGCGCGAGGAAATGCACGGCGGTCGGGTCTTCGGCATCGAATTCCAGCTCCGGCGGCACGTGCTGCTCGGCGATGAACACGGCGCTGCGGATGCGGTGGATATCGGCGTTGTCTTTGTGCCAGTCGGCGAGGCGAACGCTGATCTTATTCATTGGCAAATCCCAGGCTTCCTTGTTGGACCAGCTGGCAGACCAGCGTCAGGCCCTCTTCGTCTTGCAGCCACTCTACAAGGTTTTCGCTGTGCAAGGCGTCGGCTGAACAAATCAGTTGCAAAAGAGCGCGCAGGTGGCCGGACAGCAGGCGGCTCTGGCCGCTGGCGAACAGCAGCAGGTTGTCGTCGACTTCCGACCAGGCCAGGCGCGCGCTCGGGTTGCGCACCAGGATCGCGCCCTGTTCGAGGTAGTTGACCAGCTCTTCCTCGCTCAGCGCTTCGCCCGCGACCTGCTCGGGGTAGCGCGGCTCGGTCATGAACTGGCCGAACCAGGTCAACAGCAGGCGCTCGTCACCCATGTGCTCGGCCAGCAGCGCCTTGAGGCGGTCCAGGGCGTCGTGCTGGATCTGGTGCGGGTCGCTGACCGGCTGGGCATCGGCGTCGCTGTAGCGCTCTTCGTCAGGCAGGAACTGGCTGAGGAAGTCGGTGAAATGGGTCAGCACTTCGGCGGCGCTCGGTGCGCGGAAGCCGACCGAGTAGGTCAGGCAGTCGTCCACGGCAACGCCGTGGTGGGCCAGGCGCGGCGGCAGGTAGAGCATGTCGCCCGGCTCCAGGGTCCACTCGTCGCTCTGCTCGAAGTCGGCGAGGATGCGCAGGTCGGCGTGCTCGATCAGCGGGCTTTCGCTGTTGCACATCTGCCCGACTTTCCAGTTGCGCTTGCCGTGGCCCTGCAGCAGGAAGACGTCGTAGTTGTCGAAGTGCGGACCGACGCTGCCACCCGGGGCGGCGAAGCTGATCATCACGTCGTCGATGCGCCAGCTGGGCAGGAAGCGGAAGTTCTCCAGCAACTCGGCCACTTCCGGGACGAACTGGTCCACCGCCTGCACCAGCAGGGTCCAGTCGCGCTCGGGCAGGGTGGCGAAGGTGTCTTCCTCGAACGGACCACGACGCAGTTCCCACGGGCGCTCGCCGTGCTCGAGCACCAGGCGCGACTCGACTTCCTCTTCCAGGGCCAGGCCGGCCAGTTCGTCAGGATCGATCGGGCTTTCGAAATCGGTGAAGGCCTGGCGCACCAGCAGGGGCTTCTTCTGCCAGTAGTCGCGCAGGAATTCACGAGCGGTAAGGCCGCCAAGCAGCTGCAGTGGAGTATCAGGATTCATGTTCAACCTATTGAAAAAACGTAATTTTCGTCCGGGAATAAAAACGCCCGGCTGAGCCGGGCGTTGTACGCAGGGCGCAGGTCAGATGCGTTTGGCCTGGGCGGCTGCGTTGCCGATGTAGGTGGCCGGGGTGAGCAGCTTGAGCTCTGCCTTGGCGTCGGTCGGCATATCCAGGCCGTCGATGAAGGTCAGCAGCGCTTCAGGCGTGATGCCCTTGCCACGGGTCAGCTCCTTGAGCTTCTCGTAGGGGTTCTCGATGTTGAAGCGACGCATGACGGTCTGGATTGGCTCGGCCAGCACTTCCCAGCAGGCGTCGAGGTCGGCGGCGATGCGCGCTTCGTTGACTTCCAGCTTGCCGATGCCCTTGAGGCTGGCTTCATAGGCGATGACGCTGTGGGCAAAGCCCACGCCCAGGTTGCGCAGCACGGTGGAGTCGGTCAGGTCACGCTGCCAGCGCGAGATCGGCAGCTTGCTGGCCAGGTGCTGGAACAGTGCGTTGGCGATCCCCAGGTTGCCTTCGGAGTTCTCGAAGTCGATCGGGTTGACCTTGTGCGGCATGGTCGAGGAGCCGATTTCGCCGGCGACGGTCTTCTGCTTGAAGTAACCCAGCGAGATGTAGCCCCAGACGTCGCGGTCGAAGTCGATGAGGATGGTGTTGAAGCGCGCGATCGCATCGAACAGCTCGGCGATGTAGTCGTGCGGTTCGATCTGGGTGGTGTACGGGTTGAACTGCAGGCCCAGTTCGTCTTCGATGAAGGCGCGGGCGTTCTGCTCCCAGTCGATCTGCGAGTAGGCCGACAGGTGGGCGTTGTAGTTGCCCACGGCGCCGTTGATCTTGCCCAGCAGCGGCACGGCGGCCACCTGGGCGATCTGGCGTTCGAGGCGGTAGACGACGTTGGCCAGTTCCTTGCCCAGGGTGGTCGGCGAAGCTGGCTGGCCGTGGGTGCGCGACAGCATGGGGACGTCGGCGTGGGCATGGGCCAGGGCGCGGATGGCGTCGGCGATCTGGCGCATCAGCGGCAGCAGCACCTCGTCACGACCGGCGCGCAGCATCAGGGCGTGGGACAGGTTGTTGATGTCCTCGCTGGTGCAGGCGAAGTGGATGAACTCGCTGACCTTGGCCAGCTCAGGCAGCTTGGCGGCCTGCTCCTTGAGGAGGTATTCGATCGCCTTGACGTCGTGGTTGGTGGTGCGCTCGATTTCCTTCACGCGTTCGGCGTGCTCGAGCTTGAAATCGGTGGCCAGGCTGTCCAGCAGGGCATTGGCTTCGGCGGAGAACGCCGGCACTTCGCCGATCTGCGGGTGGGCGGCCAGGCGCTGCAGCCAGCGCACTTCGACCAGGGCGCGGAAACGGATCAGGCCGAATTCGCTGAAGATGGGGCGCAAGGCCTGGGTTTTGCCGGCGTAACGGCCGTCTACAGGGGAAACCGCAGTGAGCGAAGAAAGCTGCATGGGGTGTTCTCGGACAGTCAGGCTTTTGGAAGGGCGCATATCATACATGAAAAATGCACCGAGGTCGGGTGGCTGACCAAAGGTCGGCCGTCGAAAGTGGTGTCGCAGTCCTTGTGGGAGCGGGCTTGCCCGCGAATGCGGCGGTGAATCCGGCATCGCATTCGCGGATGAACCCGCTCCCGCAGGTCAGGAAGGTGCGCGCATCATGTCGTACAGTTCGTTGAGCAGCTTGCGGCGGCTGAACACCAGTTGCCAGCGATGGCCGCCGAGCTGGCGCCACAGGCGAGCGGCACGAATGCCCGCCAGCAGCAGGGCACGGATCTTCGAGGCATTGCTGGCCTGCTGCAGGAAGCGCATGTCGCCGTGTACCTGGATGCGCTGGCGCAGGGTGCTCAGGGTGTCCTGGTACAAGGCTCCGCTGGAAGCGATGACGTTTTCATGAACCAGGCCGAAATGATCGGCCTGCGACTGGATCTGCGGCAGGCGGTTGCCGATGGTGTCGAGCAGGTCGCCACGCTTGGCCAGCTGGCGCTCCAGGCCCAGCATCGACAGGGCGTAGCGCAGCGGTTCGCGCTGCAGGCTGCTGGGGTCGCGCTCCAGGGCGCCGACCAGTGCGCGGTAGCCGTCGCGCAGGTTCAGGTCGTCGCCGCCGAACACCTCCAGGGTGTTGTTCGGGTCGCGCACCAGCAGGCTGCCGAGCATGCAGCCGATATTGGCTTCGCTGGCCTGGCCGGTGCGGGCGATGCGATCGACCAGCACTGCGGCCTGGAACACGCCGCCCAGGGCGATCAGTTGCTCCTGCAGGTTGCTCATGCGCGCGGGCTCCAGGGCTCGGCGGTTTCGATCACGCCGCCGCCCAGGCACACCTCGCCGTCATAGAACACCACCGACTGGCCCGGCGTCACGGCGCGCTGCGGCTCGTCGAACACGGCGCGGTAGCCGGTTTCGGTGCGCTCCAGGGTGCACTGCTGGTCGCCCTGGCGGTAGCGCACCTTGGCGGTGAGTCGGCGTGGGCTGGCCAGGTCGATCGGGTTGACCCAGAAGATGTCTGAGGCGAGCAGGGCGCGGGAGAACAGCCACGGGTGCTCGTTGCCCTGGCCGACCACCAGTACATTGCGCGCCAGGTCTTTTTCCAGCACGTACCACGGCTCGTCGCCGGCGTCTTTCAGGCCGCCGATGCCCAGGCCCTGGCGCTGGCCGATGGTGTGGTACATCAGGCCGTGGTGCTGGCCGATCACTTCGCCGTCGGTGGTCTGGATCTCGCCGGGTTGAGCGGGCAGGTACTGCTTGAGGAAGTCGCTGAAGCGTCGTTCGCCGATGAAGCAGATGCCGGTGGAGTCCTTCTTCTTTGCGGTGGCCAGGCCGTGTTTCTCGGCGATGGCGCGGACTTCGGGCTTTTCCAGCTCGCCGACGGGGAACAGGGTGCGGGCGATTTCCGCACCGCCCACGGCGTGCAGGAAGTAGCTCTGGTCCTTGTTCGGGTCCAGGCCCTTGAGGAGCTCGGTCAGCTCGCCGGTATCGCGGCGGCGCACGTAGTGGCCGGTGGCGATCAGGTCGGCGCCCAGTGACAGTGCGTAGTCGAGGAAGGCCTTGAACTTGATTTCACGGTTGCAGAGGATGTCCGGGTTGGGCGTGCGACCGGCCTTGTACTCCTCGAGGAAGTGCTCGAACACGTTGTCCCAGTACTCTGCGGCGAAGTTGGCGGTGTGCAGCTTGATGCCGATGCGGTCGCACACGGCCTGGGCGTCGGCCAGGTCTTCGCGGGCGGTGCAGTACTCGGTGCCGTCGTCCTCCTCCCAGTTCTTCATGAACAGACCTTCCACCTGATAGCCCTGCTCCATGAGCAGAAGGGCGGAGACGGAAGAGTCCACGCCGCCGGACATGCCGACGATGACGCGGGTCCTGGAGGGATCTTTGGATACTGGGCTGGTCATGGCTACCGATGTGTATCTGGGGGAAAAATTCCGATTCTATCAGGACGGCGCATCCGCGTCAGTCGCGCAGCAGCGAGAGGCTGTGCAGCGGTCCGGCCAGGTAGTCGTCCAGGCAGCGTGGCACCAGCTCGCTGCGCCAGCGCTCGGGTTCTGCGAGCAACTGCTCGCGGGTCAGCCAGACGGCGCGGACGATATCGCTGTCCGGTGGCAGGTCGGGGCGGTGGCGCAGCGGCCGGGCAGCGAAGCAGACGCGCTGGTAGGTGACGCCATTGCTGGGCGCGGTATAGAGGTAGATGCCGATCACACCGGTCAGTTCGACCTCCCAGGCGGTTTCCTCGAGGGTTTCGCGCAGGGCGGCCTGGATGAGCGTCTCGTTGGCTTCGAGGTGGCCGGCGGGTTGGTTGAAGACGTGCAGGCCGGCCTTGAACTCTTCGACGAAGAGAAACTTGCCGTCCTGCTCGACGACGGTGGCGACAGTGATGTGGGGTTGCCAGGTCATTTCATGGGTTCCTCGAGAACCCCTGTAGGAGCGGGCTTGCCCGCGAACGCGATGGTGCATTCACTGCCGCATTCGCGGGCAAGCCCGCTCCTACAGGGTTCGCGTTGACTGTTGCAAGGCATTCAGCCAGAAAGCACAAACCCCGGTGCGTGGCCGGGGTTTGTGCTGTTACTTCAAGCGAACCTTACAGTGCGGCGATGGCGCTGTTCAGGGTCTGGCTCGGGCGCATCACCTTGGCGGTCAGCTCGGCATCCGGGGCGTAGTAGCCACCGATGTCGGCCGGCTTGCCCTGGACTGCGTTGAGCTCGGCGACGATGGTCGCTTCGTTCTCGGTCAGGGCCTTGGCCAGCGGGGCGAAGCGTGCCTGCAGGGCAGCGTCGTCGCTCTGGGCAGCCAGGGCCTGGGCCCAGTACAGGGTCAGGTAGAAGTGGCTGCCGCGGTTGTCGATACCGCCGACTTTGCGCGAAGGCGACTTGTTGGTATCGAGGAACTTGCCGGTGGCCTGGTCCAGGGTGTTGGCCAGTACTTTGGCACGCGGGTTGTCGTAGGTGTTGCCCAGGTGCTCCAGCGAGGCAGCCAGGGCCAGGAATTCACCCAGCGAATCCCAACGCAGGAAGTTCTCTTCGACCAGCTGCTGCACGTGCTTGGGTGCCGAGCCGCCGGCGCCGGTTTCGAACAGGCCACCGCCGTTCATCAGCGGCACGATCGACAGCATCTTGGCGCTGGTGCCCAGTTCCATGATCGGGAACAGGTCGGTCAGGTAGTCGCGCAGCACGTTGCCGGTCACCGAGATGGTGTCCTTGCCTTCGCGGATACGGGCCAGGGAGAACTTGATGGCGTCGACCGGGGCCAGAACGCGGATGTCCAGGCCGGTGGTGTCGTGATCCTTCAGATACTTCTGGACCTTCTCGATCATCACGCCGTCGTGGGCACGAGCCGGGTCCAGCCAGAACACCGCCGGGGTGTTGCTCAGGCGGGCGCGGTTGACGGCCAGCTTGACCCAGTCCTGGATCGGCGCGTCCTTGGTCTGGCACATGCGGAAGATGTCACCGGCTTCGACGTTCTGCTCCAGCACGACGTTGCCCTTGCCATCGACCACGCGCACGACGCCGTCGGCCTTGATCTGGAAGGTCTTGTCGTGGGAGCCGTACTCTTCGGCCTTCTGCGCCATCAGGCCAACGTTCGGCACGCTGCCCATGGTGGTCGGATCGAAGGCACCGTGCTGCTTGCAGTCTTCGATGGTGGCCTGGTAGATGCCGGCGTAGCAGCGGTCCGGGATGATCGCCTTGGCATCCTGCAGTTCACCGGCGGTGTTCCACATCTTGCCCGAGTCGCGGATCATTGCTGGCATCGAGGCGTCGACGATGACGTCGCTCGGTACGTGCAGGTTGGTGATGCCCTTGTCCGAGTTGACCATGGCCAGGGCCGGGCGAACGGCGTACAGGGCCTGGATGTCGGCTTCGATCTCGGCCTGCTTGTCGGCTGGCAGGTCCTTGATGCGGGCGTACAGGTCACCGATGCCGTTGTTGGCGTTGAAGCCCACTTCGGCCAGCGCAGCAGCGTGCTTGGTCAGCACGTCGTTGTAGAACTCTTCGACGATCACGCCGAACATGATCGGGTCGGAGACCTTCATCATGGTGGCTTTGAGGTGGACCGACAGCAGTACGCCAGATGCCTTGGCATCGGCGATCTGCTCGGCGATGAAGGCTTTCAGGGCCTTGCGGCTCAGGGTGGCGCAGTCGATGACTTCGGCGGCCTTGACGGCGGTTTTCTCTTTCAGGACGGTGGTGGAACCGTCCTTGCCGACCAGTTCGATGCGCAGGCTGTCGTCAGCCTCGATCAGTGCGGCTTTCTCGCTCCCGTAGAAGTCGCCCTGGGTCATGTGGGCAACGTGCGACTTGGAGTCGGCGGCCCAGGCGCCCATCTTGTGCGGGTGCTTGCGCGCGTAGTTCTTGACCGACAGCGGTGCGCGACGGTCGGAGTTGCCTTCGCGCAGCACCGGGTTCACGGCACTGCCCTTGATGCGGTCGTAACGCGCGCGCGATTCCTTCTCTTCGGCGGTGGCCGGCTCGTCGGCGTAGTCGGGGATGTTGAAGCCCTTGCCTTGCAGCTCCTTGATCGCTGCCTTCAGCTGTGGAACCGAAGCGGAGATGTTCGGCAGCTTGATGATGTTGGCTTCAGGCGTGGTGGCCAGCTGGCCCAGTTCCGCCAGGTGATCGCCTACCTGCTTCTCTGCGCCCAGTTGCTCCGGGAACGCCGCGAGGATACGGCCAGCCAGGGAAATGTCGCGGGTTTCGACGGCGATGTCAGCCGAAGCGGTGAACGCTTCGATGATCGGCAGCAGCGAGTAGGTGGCGAGGGCGGGGGCTTCGTCGGTGAAGGTGTAGATGATCTTGGAACGGGTGGGCATGCGGGTTAACTCTCTATGTGCTGAGCGTACTCGAGTCTCGAGGTGCGCAGGGTAGGCGCTTCGCCCTGGCGACGCCATGAGCGGATGGTCGAGAGGCTGCGAGCGGTGATGGTGGATGCATCAGTCGAGCGTCAAATGCTGGGATGCGGTAACAGCCCAGGCTTTCTGGCCTTTCCTGGCCGAGGGCGAGCCGCATTTTCCAAGGGTTCGCCCCGATGACCCTGCGGTCAGGCCCGGAGTATATCAAACCCTTTGGGCTAATCAGCAAGGCGAAGTGATATCGACGCCTTTATAAGACCAAAGATGTACGGGCAATGTGGCGTGATGCCGCAGGCGCCGGGGGGCTCCGGCTTGCAGGTCGGCGGATGTGGTTTAGGCTGATGGGATCGCATGATGTCCAACCACACCCGACAGCGGAGTAGTGCAAGCATGGGATACCAGAAAATCAAGGTTCCGACGGATGGCGCCAGGATCACCGTCAATGCAGACCATTCGCTCAACGTTCCCGATAACCCGATCATCCCCTACATCGAGGGCGACGGCATCGGTGTCGATGTCTCTCCGGTCATGATCAAGGTGGTGGATGCCGCCGTGCAGAAGGCCTATGGCGGCAAGCGCAGGATCGCCTGGATGGAGGTGTACGCGGGCGAGAAGGCCACCCAGGTGTACGATCAGGATACCTGGCTGCCCCAGGAGACCCTCGATGCGGTGCGCGACTACGTGGTGTCGATCAAGGGGCCGCTGACCACGCCGGTCGGGGGCGGCATCCGCTCGCTGAACGTCGCCCTGCGCCAGCAGCTCGACCTGTACGTCTGCCTGCGCCCGGTGTTGTGGTTCCAGGGCGTGCCGAGCCCGGTGAAGAAGCCCGGTGATGTCGACATGGTGATCTTTCGCGAGAACTCCGAGGATATCTACGCTGGCATCGAGTGGAAGGCCGGCTCGCCCGAGGCGAACAAGGTGATCAAGTTCCTCAAGGAGGAAATGGGCGTCACCAAGATCCGCTTCGACCAGGACTGCGGCATCGGCGTCAAGCCGGTCTCCCGCGAGGGCACCCGGCGCCTGGTGCGCAAGGCCCTGCAGTATGTGGTGGACAACGATCGCGAGTCGCTGACCCTGGTGCACAAGGGCAACATCATGAAATTCACCGAGGGCGCGTTCAAGGATTGGGGCTACGAGATCGCCAGGGAAGAGTTCGGCGCCGAGTTGCTCGATGGCGGGCCGTGGATGAGGTTCAAGAACCCCAGGACCGGGCGTGAAGTGATCGTCAAGGACGCCATCGCCGACGCCATGCTCCAGCAGATCCTGCTGCGCCCGGCCGAGTACGATGTGATCGCCACCCTCAACCTCAACGGCGATTATCTCTCCGACGCCCTGGCCGCCGAAGTCGGTGGCATCGGCATTGCGCCGGGGGCCAACCTCTCGGACACCGTGGCCATGTTCGAGGCCACCCACGGCACTGCGCCCAAGTATGCCGGGCAGGACAAGGTCAACCCGGGGTCGGTGATCCTCTCCGCCGAAATGATGCTGCGGCACATGGGCTGGACCGAGGCGGCCGACCTGATCATCAAGGGCACCAACGGCGCGATCGCCGCCAAGACCGTGACCTACGACTTCGAGCGACTGATGGACGGGGCCAGGCTGGTGGGCAGTTCGGGCTTTGGCGACGAGATGATCAAGCACATGTGAGGTAACAAAAAACCGGTCGCCCCTTTGCGTTAAAGAGGCGGCCGGTTTTTTCGTCTACGACAGAGGGCAGGGGTCAGGCCTGTTCGGTCGCGCTCGGCTGTGGCGCACCGGCCGTGGCGGCGGCGCTGGAAATGTTGACCGCGTGCAGCCCCTTGGGGCCCTGGATGATCTCGAAGGATACGCTCTGGCCGGCCTTCAATGTCTTGTAGCCGTCCATCTGGATCGCCGAATAGTGGGCGAACAAATCCTCTGTCTTGCCCTCTTCGTTGATGAACCCATAGCCCTTGGCATTGTTGAACCACTTGACTTTACCGCTTGCCATCCCTATGTCCCTCTGCAAAGGACTCCATCACTGGAGTATCATCCACTTCATCCGCATACGAACCGTGCGAAAAATCTGGTTGACTGCGCGGATCTTTATAGACCACGGTGGGTTCTTATTGGTTGTAACACCGTTTTGCCGATAGTCAAGGTCATGCGGCGGCCGCTCCAGCGGTGACTGCGCGGTCAATCCATAACCCTAACCTGTCGATATGATGAAATTCTTTCCATGCATGCACTCAGGCAGATTCGACTAACATTCAATCAGGATCATCCGAAGTCCGACGAGGACGACGGTGCAGGTCTGGCAGTGCAGGAAGCCAAGCCGATCCTGCAGGCGCCACCGATGTACAAGGTGGTTTTGTTCAATGATGACTACACACCGATGGATTTCGTCGTCGAAGTGCTCGAGACGTTCTTCAGTCTGAACCGCGAGCTGGCGACCAAGATCATGCTGACCGTCCATACCGAGGGGCGGGCAGTATGCGGATTGTTTACCCGTGACATCGCCGAGACCAAGGCCATGCAGGTCAATCAATACGCAAGAGAAAGCCAGCATCCGCTACTCTGTGAAATCGAGAAGGACGGTTAATCGCCGACCACTTGGGTATGAGGTGAAGCTATGTTAAACCGCGAGCTCGAAGTCACCCTCAATCTGGCCTTCAAGGAGGCCCGTTCGAAGCGTCATGAGTTCATGACCGTCGAACACCTGTTGCTGGCACTCCTTGACAACGAGGCCGCCGCGACCGTTCTGCGCGCCTGTGGCGCCAATCTCGACAAGCTCAAGCACGACCTGCAGGAGTTCATCGATTCCACGACGCCGCTGATCCCCGTCCATGACGAGGACCGCGAGACCCAGCCCACGCTCGGTTTCCAGCGCGTGCTGCAGCGCGCCGTGTTCCACGTGCAAAGCTCCGGCAAGCGCGAAGTGACCGGCGCCAACGTGCTGGTGGCGATCTTCAGCGAACAGGAAAGCCAGGCTGTGTTCCTGCTCAAGCAGCAGAGCGTGGCGCGCATCGATGTGGTCAACTACATCGCCCACGGCATTTCCAAGGTGCCGGGCCATGGCCCCAACACCGACAGCGACCAGGACATGCAGGACGAGGAGGGGGGCGAGGCGGCATCGTCGAGCAACCCGCTGGACGCCTATGCCAGCAACCTCAACGAACTGGCCCGTGCCGGGCGTATCGACCCGCTGGTGGGGCGTGAGCAGGAAGTCGAGCGCGTTGCGCAGATCCTGGCGCGCCGGCGCAAGAACAACCCGCTGCTGGTCGGTGAGGCCGGGGTGGGCAAGACTGCCATCGCCGAAGGCCTGGCCAAGCGTATCGTCGACGGCCAGGTGCCCGACCTGCTGGCACAGAGCGTGGTCTACTCGCTCGACCTCGGCGCGCTGCTGGCCGGTACCAAGTACCGCGGCGACTTCGAGAAGCGCTTCAAGGCGCTGCTCGGCGAGTTGCGCAAGCGTCCGCAGGCGATCCTGTTCATCGACGAGATCCACACCATCATCGGTGCCGGTGCGGCGTCCGGTGGCGTGATGGATGCCTCCAACCTGCTCAAGCCGCTGCTGTCGTCCGGCGACATCCGCTGCATCGGCTCGACGACCTTCCAGGAATTCCGCGGCATCTTCGAGAAGGACCGCGCCCTGGCGCGGCGCTTCCAGAAGGTCGATGTCAGCGAGCCGTCGGTGGAAGACACCGTGGGCATCCTGCGCGGGCTGAAGGGTCGTTTCGAAAGCCATCACAACATCGAGTACAGCGACGAAGCCCTGCGCGCTGCAGCAGAGCTGGCCGCCCGCTACATCAACGACCGGCACATGCCGGACAAGGCCATCGATGTGATCGACGAAGCCGGTGCCTACCAGCGCCTGCAGCCGGAAGCCAACCGGGTCAAGCGCATCGACGTGCCGCAGGTCGAGGATATCGTCGCCAAGATCGCGCGGATTCCGCCAAAGCATGTCACCAGTTCCGACAAGGAGCTGCTGCGTAACCTGGAGCGCGACCTGAAGCTGACCGTGTTCGGTCAGGATGCGGCCATCGACTCGCTGTCCACCGCGATCAAGCTGTCGCGTGCAGGCCTCAAGGCGCCGGACAAGCCGGTCGGCTCGTTCCTGTTCGCCGGCCCCACCGGTGTCGGCAAGACCGAAGCGGCGCGACAGCTGGCCAAGGCGCTGGGGGTCGAGCTGGTGCGCTTCGACATGTCCGAGTACATGGAGCGCCATACCGTGTCGCGCCTGATCGGTGCGCCGCCCGGCTACGTCGGTTTCGACCAGGGCGGCCTGCTGACCGAGGCGATCACCAAGCAACCGCACTGCGTGCTGCTGCTCGATGAAATCGAGAAGGCCCATCCGGAAGTCTTCAACCTGCTGCTGCAGGTGATGGACCACGGCACCCTGACCGACAACAACGGGCGCAAGGCCGACTTCCGCAACGTGATCCTGATCATGACCACCAACGCCGGTGCCGAAACCGCCGCGCGGGCCTCGATCGGCTTCACCCAGCAGGACCACACGTCCGATGCGATGGAAGTCATCCGCAAGAGCTTCACGCCTGAGTTCCGCAACCGCCTGGACACCATCATCCAGTTCGGCCGCCTGAGCCACGAGACGATCAAGAGCATCGTCGACAAGTTCCTCATCGAGCTGCAGGCCCAGCTGGAAGACAAGCGCGTGTTGCTGGAGGTCAGCGACGAGGCGCGTGGTTGGCTGGCGGTCAAGGGCTACGACGTACAGATGGGAGCGCGGCCGATGGCACGGCTCATCCAGGACAAGATCAAGCGGCCGCTGGCCGAGGAGATCCTGTTCGGCGAGCTGTCCGAGCACGGTGGCGTGGTGCATGTCGAGCTGCGTGACGGCGAGCTGGTGTTCGACTTCGAGACCACGGCCGAGGTTGCCTGACACCAGCGCTGCGCCGTGTCGGTGGGAGTGGCATCAGTCGCGAACACCGGCCCGGCCGACGTCATTCGGCGCAGCGGTTCGCCTTTGTTCTTCAGGTACAAAAAAGCCCGGCACATGGCCGGGCTTTTTCATGGCTGGAGCTTAGCGCGCACGGTAGGTGATGCGGCCCTTGCTCAGGTCGTAGGGCGTCAGTTCGACGCGGACCTTGTCGCCAGTGAGAATACGGATGTAGTTCTTGCGCATCTTGCCGGAGATGTGCGCGGTAACGACGTGCCCGTTTTCCAACTCCACGCGGAACATGGTGTTGGGCAGGGTGTCGACGACAGTGCCTTCCATTTCGAAGCTGTCTTCTTTCGACATGCAGTAAAGCCCTCGGTATCCAGTGATGGCCCGACGCGCGACTGCACCGGGCAAAAAAAGTGGCGTGGATTATGCCCGAAAAATGTGTTTCAAGCCAATGCTTTCAATTGAGGCTGACCCAGCGCTGATTGATCAGCAACTCGATCGGGCGGTACTGGGTCTTGTAGTTCATCTTCTTGCAGTTCTTGATCCAGTAGCCGAGGTACACCGCCTCCAGATCCTGGCGCAGCGCTTCGGTGATCTGCCAGAGAATGGCGAAGCGACCCAGGCTGCGGCGTTCCTCCTCGGGCTCGTAGAAGGTATAGACCGCCGACAGGCCGTTGGGCAGCAGGTCGCACACGGCGACGGCCAGCAGCCGCTCGCCGAGGCGGAATTCGTAGAACCAGCAGAATGGCAGGTCGCGTACCAGGAAGGTGGAGAACTGGTCGCGGCTGGGCGGATACATGTCACCGTCCGAGTGACGTTGTTCGATGTAGCGCCGGTACAGGTCGAAATACTCTTCCTTGAACGCCGGGCGCGCGGCCGTGACGGTCAGGTCGGCGTTGCGCTTGAGGATGCGCCGCTGCTGGCGGTTGGGAATGAAGCGCGCAGCGGGAATGCGCGCCGGCACGCAGGCGTTGCAGTTCTGGCAATGCGGGCGGTAGAGGTGGTCGCCGCTGCGGCGAAAGCCCATTTCCGAGAGGTCGGCATACACATGCACGTCCATCGGCTGGCTCGGGTCCAGGAACAGCGTGGTCGCCTGCTCCTCCGGCAGATAGCTGCAGGAGTGGGGTTGAGTGGCATAGAACTTCAACCGCGCCAACTCTGTCATGATCGACCCCTTGGGCAAGACGTTGTCTTAAGTGTAAGCCAGCTATGGGAACTCGCCTAGCGAACCCAGGCCGCGTCGCAGGGCTGGTCGAGGTGCCGCGCCAGGTATTCGGCGAACTCGGCACGGCTGATGGCGCGGGCGCCAAGGCTGTGCAGGTGGTCGGTCGGCATCTGGCAGTCGATCAGGGCGAAACCGGCCTGGCGCAGGCGCTCGACCAGGGTGGCGAAGCCGACCTTGGAGGCGTTGTCGGCGCGGCTGAACATGGATTCACCGAAAAACAGCTGGCCCATGGCCAGGCCGTACAGGCCGCCGACCAGTTCGCCGTCCTGGCGCACTTCCACGGAATGGGCGATGCCGCGTCGATGCAGCTCGCAATAGGCGGCCTGCATGCTGTCGGTGATCCAGGTGCCGTCGGCGTAGTCGCGCGGTGCGGCGCAGGCGGCGATCACCCGGGGGAAATCGCTGTCGAAGCTGACCTGGTAGCGGCCCTGGCGCATCACCTTGGCCAGCGACCGCGACACGTGCAGTTCGTGCGGAAACAGCACGGTGCGCGGATCCGGCGACCACCAGAGGATCGGCTGGCCATCCTGGTACCACGGGAAGCAACCATGACGATAGGCTTGCACCAGGCGCTCGGGCGTCAGGTCGCCGCCCGCGGCGAGCAGGCCGTTGGGCTCGTGCAGGGCTTTTTCCAGGGGCGGGAAGGTCAGCGAGTCGCGAGTCAGCCAGGTGAGCATGGTCTTTCGTGCGGTGGGGGAGGGGAGTGGGCAGCATGGCGGCTGGGGCCGGTGTGGTCAATCTCTGGCCTTGTGCCGCCTGGCCTGAGGCCGTTGCGCAATGGCTCGCGGCTGCGGGAAGTTGGCAGCTTCGGTCGAGCGAGTCGGCGTTTTCCTACGCATTCATGTGGCATCTGGCACCATCGCCGACATTTGCTGTCATACCTGTGCAAAAATACAGCATAAGCCTTTGTCACAGAACAAAATGCATGCTCAAATTGCAGCCATGGAAATCGGCCCTCCGTTCATGCGCCATGCGGCGTGCCGCCATGGCGGCAGGCGGGCAGTAATGATAAAAGTAGTGGTTCGTCGGCCAGTCACCGGCCCGATCACTATTTAACGCGCAGCAAGCGCAGGAATAGACGCGTTTTGAAGAAATCCACCGCAACCCCAGCCCCCTTGCCCGTGCCGCTGTGGCGCCAGCAGTTGCATTATCGCCTCAAGGAAGGCGCGCTGATCGCCGTCGGCGCCCTGTGCCTGTACCTGTGGATGGCGCTGCTCACCTACGACACGTCGGACCCAAGCTTCAGCCACACCAGCAACGTCGACCAGGTGCAGAACGCTGCCGGTCGCGCCGGCGCCTTCTTCGCCGACATCCTGTTCATGGTGCTCGGCTATTTCGCCTATATCTTCCCGCTGCTGCTGGCGATCAAGACCTGGCAGATCTTCCGCGAGCGCCACCAGCCCTGGCAGTGGAGCGGCTGGCTGTTTTCCTGGCGCCTGATCGGCCTGGTGTTCCTGGTGCTGTCGGGTGCGGCACTTGCGCACATTCACTTCCACCCACCGGCGAGCATGCCGTTCTCCGCCGGCGGCGCCCTGGGCGAAAGCCTCGGCGAGCTGGCGCGCAACCTGCTGAACGTGCAGGGCAGCACGCTGATGTTCATCGCCCTGTTCCTGTTCGGCCTGACCGTGTTCACCGACCTGTCCTGGTTCAAGGTGATGGATCTCACCGGCAAGATCACCCTCGACCTGTTCGAGCTGGTGCAGGGTGCGGCCAGCCGCTGGTGGGAGGCACGCAACGAACGCAAGCGCCTGGTGGCGCAACTGCGCGAGGTGGATGACCAGGTCGACGAAGTGGTCGCCCCGGTGGTCGCCGACAAGCGCGAGCAGATCAAGGCCCGCGAGCGCATCATCGAGCGCGACGAGGCGCTCAGCAAGCATGTGGCCCAGCGTGAGCAGCAGCCGGCACCGGTGATCAACATCCCGGCGCCGCCGCCCAAGGCCCCGGAGCCGAGCAAGCGGGTGATGAAGGAGAAGCAGGCGCCGCTGTTCGTCGACAGCGCCGTCGAAGGCACGCTGCCGTCGATCTCCATTCTCGACCCGGCCGAGCAGAAGAAGATCGAGTACTCGCCCGAGTCGCTGGCCGGTGTCGGCCACCTGCTGGAAATCAAGCTCAAGGAGTTCGGTGTCGAGGTCTCGGTGGATTCGATCCACCCGGGCCCGGTGATCACCCGTTACGAAATCCAGCCCGCGGCAGGCGTCAAGGTCAGCCGCATCGCCAACCTGGCCAAGGACCTGGCGCGCTCGCTGGCCGTGACCAGCGTGCGGGTGGTCGAGGTGATTCCCGGCAAGACCACCGTGGGCATCGAGATCCCCAACGAGAACCGGCAGATGGTGCGCTTCTCCGAAGTGCTGTCGACGCCGCAGTACGACGAGCAGAAATCGCCGGTCACCCTGGCGCTCGGCCACGACATCGGCGGCAAGCCGGTGATCACCGACCTGGCCAAGATGCCGCACCTGCTGGTGGCCGGTACCACTGGTTCCGGTAAGTCGGTGGGTGTGAACGCGATGATCCTGTCGATCCTGTTCAAGTCCGGCCCGGAAGATGCGCGGCTGATCATGATCGACCCGAAGATGCTCGAGCTGTCGATCTACGAAGGCATTCCGCACCTGCTGTGCCCGGTGGTCACCGACATGAAGGACGCCGCCAACGCCCTGCGCTGGAGCGTCGCCGAGATGGAGCGCCGCTACAAGCTGATGGCGGCCATGGGCGTGCGTAACCTGGCGGGCTTCAACCGCAAGATCAAGGACGCGCAGGAGGCCGGCGAGGTCATCCACGACCCGCTGTACCGCCGCGAGAGCATGGAAGACGAACCACCGGCCCTCAAGACCCTGCCGACCATCGTGGTGGTGGTCGACGAGTTCGCCGACATGATGATGATCGTCGGCAAGAAGGTCGAAGAGCTGATCGCCCGTATCGCCCAGAAGGCGCGGGCTGCCGGCATCCACCTGATCCTCGCCACCCAGCGTCCGTCGGTCGATGTGATCACCGGCCTGATCAAGGCCAACATCCCGACCCGCATGGCGTTCCAGGTGTCGAGCAAGATCGACTCGCGGACCATCATCGACCAGGGCGGTGCCGAGCAGTTGCTCGGTCACGGTGACATGCTCTACATGCCACCGGGCACCAGCCTGCCGATCCGTGTCCACGGCGCCTTCGTTTCCGACGATGAAGTGCACCGCGTCGTCGAGGCGTGGAAACTGCGCGGCGCGCCGGACTACAACGACGACATCCTCAACGGTGTCGAGGAGGCCGGCAGCGGCTTCGACGGTGGCGGCGGTGGTGGTGGCGATGGCGACGACGCGGAAACCGACGCCCTCTACGACGAGGCCGTGCAGTTCGTGCTCGAAAGCCGTCGCGCGTCGATTTCCGCGGTACAGCGCAAGCTCAAGATCGGCTACAACCGCGCCGCGCGGATGATCGAGGCGATGGAAATGGCCGGCGTGGTCACCCCGATGAACAGCAATGGCTCGCGGGAAGTGATTGCCCCCGGCGGCCCGCGCGATTGATGATTACCTTGCCGGGCGCCAACGAGGGTGCCCGGCCTATTCACTGCTCAATGAGGATTCCCATGCGCGCGATTCGCATGCTGTTGGTTTCTGCCCTGACCCTGGGCTCGGTTACCGCTTATGCCGGTGAGCAAGATGTGCAGCGCCTGACCCAGTTGCTGGAAAAGTCCCAGACCATCGAGGCCAACTTCTCGCAGCTGACCCTGGACGCCAGCGGCACCAGCCTGCAGGAAACGTCCGGCAAGATGACGGTCAAGCGCCCGGGCCTGTTCTACTGGCACACCAATGCGCCGCAGGAGCAGGTGGTGGTGTCCGACGGCCAGAAAGTCACCCTGTGGGATCCGGATCTTGAGCAGGCCACCGTCAAGAAGCTCGACGTGCGCCTGAGCCAGACGCCAGCCCTGCTGCTGTCCGGTGACGTGTCCAAGATCAGCCAGAGCTTCGATATCGTATCGAAGGAGCAGGGCGAGGTCATGGACTTCACCCTCAAGCCCAAGACCAAGGACACCTTGTTCGACTCCCTGCGCATCTCGTTCCGCAAGGGGTTGATCAATGACATGCAGCTGATCGACAGCGTCGGCCAGCGCACCAATATCCTGTTCAACGGGGTCAAGGCCAACCAGGCCGTCCCGGCGAGCACGTTCCAGTTCAAGATCCCGGAAGGCGCCGACGTCATCCAGGAGTAACGCGAGGCATCATGGACCTGTTTCGAAGCGAACCCGTTGCCCAGCCCCTGGCTGCCCGCCTGCGTCCGTCCAACCTGGACGAGTACGTCGGCCAGGAGCACCTGCTGGCACGCGGCAAGCCGCTGCGTGAGGCGCTGGAGCAGGGTGCGCTGCATTCGATGATCTTCTGGGGCCCGCCAGGGGTCGGCAAGACCACCCTGGCGCGGCTGCTGGCGCAGTTCTGCGATGCGCATTTCGAAACGGTCTCGGCGGTGCTGGCGGGGGTCAAGGAGATCCGCCAGGCCGTCGAGGTGGCCAAGCAGCAGGCCGGTCAGTATGGCCGGCGTACCATCCTGTTCGTCGATGAAGTACACCGCTTCAACAAGTCCCAGCAGGACGCCTTCCTGCCCTACGTGGAAGACGGCACCCTGCTGTTCATCGGCGCCACCACCGAGAATCCCTCGTTCGAACTGAACAACGCCTTGCTCTCGCGGGCCCGCGTCTATGTGCTCAAGAGCCTCGACGAAGCGGCCCTGCGCAAGCTGGTCGACCGCGCCCTCAGCGAAGAGCGCGGGCTGGGCCAGCGCAACCTGCGGGTGGGCGATGAAGCGTTCAGGATGCTCATGGCGGCAGCCGACGGCGATGGCCGGCGCATGCTCAACTTCCTCGAGAACGCCTCGGATCTTGCCGAAGATGGCAGCGAGATCGATGTGCAGATGCTGCAGAGCCTGCTCGGTGACAGCCGCCGCCGCTTCGACAAGGGCGGCGAGGCGTTCTACGACCAGATCTCGGCGCTGCACAAGTCGGTGCGCGGTTCCAACCCCGACGGTGCGCTGTACTGGTTCGCGCGCATGCTCGACGGTGGCTGCGACCCGCTGTACATCGCTCGCCGGGTGGTGCGCATGGCCAGCGAAGACATCGGCAACGCCGACCCGCGCGCCCTGAGCCTGTGCCTGGCGGCCTGGGACGTGCAGGAGCGCCTGGGCAGCCCGGAGGGCGAATTGGCGGTGGCCCAGGCCATCACCTACCTGGCTTGCGCACCCAAGAGCAACGCCGTGTACATGGGCTTCAAGACAGCTTTGCGCGAGGCGGCCGAGCACGGTTCGCTCGAGGTGCCACTGCACCTGCGCAATGCCCCGACCAAGCTGATGAAGCAGCTGGGCTACGGCGATGAATACCGCTATGCCCACGACGAGCCGGACGCCTATGCCGCCGGCGAAGACTACTTCCCCGATGAGCTCGAGCCGCGCCCCTATTACCAGCCGGTGCCGCGCGGCCTGGAATTGAAGATCGGCGAGAAGCTGCGCCACCTCGCCGAGCTGGACCGCAACAGCCCCCGGCAACGGAGAAAAACGTGATTGCCCTTATCGCTTCGGTGAGTGTCGCAGGCATCGCCGGCACTTTGCTGCGCTTCGCCGCAGGCAACTGGGTCAATGCCCACTGGCCACGGCACTTCTATCTCGCTACGCTTGCGGTCAACCTGGTGGGTTGCCTGATCATCGGCGTGCTGTACGGCCTGTTTCTCAACAAGCCCGGCGTGCCGATCGAAGTGCGCGCGGGGCTGATCGTCGGCTTCGTCGGCGGGCTGACCACCTTTTCGTCCTTTTCACTGGATACCGTGCGCCTGCTCGAAAGCGGACAGGCGCCCCTGGCGTTCGGCTACGCCGCCGCCAGCGTGCTCGGCGGGCTGCTCGCAACCTGGGCTGGCCTGGCCCTGACCCGAATCTGAACCAACACCTAAACACAACGAGAGAACGATATGCTCGATTCCAAACTGTTACGCGGCCAACTTCAGGAAGTGGCGGATCGCCTGGCCTCCCGTGGCTTCAGCCTGGATGTCGCGCGCATCGAATCACTGGAAGAGCGCCGCAAGTCGGTGCAGACCCGCACCGAGCAGCTGCAGGCCGAGCGTAACGCCCGTTCCAAGTCCATCGGCCAGGCCAAGGCCAAGGGCGAGGACATCGCCCCGCTGATGGCCGACGTCGAGCGCATGGCCAACGAGCTGGCGGCCGGCAAGACCGAGCTGGACGCCATTCAGGCCGAGCTCGACGGCATCCTGCTGACCATCCCCAACCTGCCGGATGCCAGCGTCCCGGTCGGTGCCAGCGAAGACGACAACGTCGAGGTGCGTCGCTGGGGCACGCCGAAGGCCTTCGACTTCGACATCAAGGACCACGTCGCCCTCGGCGAAGCCAGCGGTGGCCTGGATTTCGAAGCCGCAGCCAGGCTGTCCGGCGCCCGCTTCGCCGTGCTGCGCGGGCCGATCGCCCGCCTGCACCGCGCACTTGCGCAGTTCATGATCAACCTGCACACCGGCGAGCACGGCTACGAGGAGCACTACACCCCGTACCTGGTGCAGGCGCCGGCCCTGCAGGGTACCGGCCAGCTGCCGAAGTTCGAGGAAGACCTGTTCAAGATCACCCGCGAAGGCGAGGCTGACTTCTACCTGATCCCGACGGCCGAAGTGTCGTTGACCAACCTGGTGGCCGAGCAGATCCTCGATGCCCGGCAACTGCCGCTGAAACTGGTGGCCCACACCCCGTGCTTCCGCAGTGAAGCCGGTGCGTCCGGCCGCGACACCCGCGGCATGATCCGCCAGCACCAGTTCGACAAGGTCGAGATGGTCCAGGTGGTGGAGCCGGGCAAGTCGATGGAAGCCCTGGAAGGCCTGACCGCCAACGCCGAGCGTGTGTTGCAGTTGCTGGAACTGCCGTATCGCGTCCTGGCCCTGTGCACCGGCGACATGGGCTTTGGTGCAGTCAAGACCTACGACCTGGAAGTCTGGGTCCCCAGCCAGGACAAGTACCGTGAAATCAGCTCCTGCTCCAACTGCGGCGACTTCCAGGCGCGCCGAATGCAGGCGCGCTGGCGCAACCCGGAAACCGGCAAGCCCGAGCTGGTGCACACCCTCAACGGCTCCGGCCTGGCGGTAGGTCGTACGCTGGTGGCGGTGCTGGAAAACTACCAGCAGGCCGACGGTTCGATCCGTGTCCCTGAGGTGCTCAAGCCTTACATGGGCGGCGTCGAGGTCATCCGCTAAATGAAGTACCTGCCGCTGTTCCACAAGCTGCAGGGTGGCCGTGTGCTGGTCGTCGGCGGCGGTGAGATTGCCTTGCGCAAGGCGCGTCTGCTGGCCGATGCCGGCGGCGTGCTGCGGGTGGTCGCACCGGAAGTCGACGGGCAG
This sequence comes from Pseudomonas sp. FA117, assembly GCF_057370475.1. Classification (NCBI taxonomy): domain Bacteria; kingdom Pseudomonadati; phylum Pseudomonadota; class Gammaproteobacteria; order Pseudomonadales; family Pseudomonadaceae; genus Pseudomonas; species Pseudomonas sp. FA117. Next base: position 3,652,832 of record NZ_CM170675.1, on the reverse strand, counting down.
CTGGCCGCGCTGGCCAGGGAAGGTAGCGGAGAGGTACGGGTGCGCGGGTACCAGCAGGATGACCTGGACGGTTGCCGGCTGGTGATCGCGGCCACCGACGATCCGGCGCTCAACGCCCAGGTGTCGGCCGAGGCGCAGGCCCGCAACCTGCCGGTCAATGTGGTGGATGCGCCGGCGCTGTGCACGGTGATCTTCCCGGCCATCGTCGACCGCTCGCCTTTGGTGGTGGCCGTGTCCAGTGGCGGCGATGCGCCGGTGCTGGCACGTCTCATTCGGGCCAAGCTCGAAGCCTGGATTCCCTCGACCTATGGCGAGCTGGCCGGGCTGGCCGCGCGTTTTCGCGACAAGGTCAAGACGCTGTACCCGGACGTCAACCAGCGCCGCGGTTTCTGGGAAAACGTGTTCCAGGGGCCGATCGCCGAGCGTCAACTGGCCGGGCAGGGTGGCGAAGCCGAGCGTTTGCTGCAGGCCATGGTCGACGGCGCGCCGGTGCAGCAGGGCGGTGAGGTGTATCTGGTCGGCGCCGGTCCTGGTGATCCCGACCTGCTGACCTTCCGCGCCTTGCGCTTGATGCAGCAGGCCGATGTGGTGCTTTACGATCGCCTGGTGGCCCCGGCCATCATCGAGATGTGTCGGCGCGACGCCGAACGCATCTACGTCGGCAAGCGTCGCGCCGACCATGCCGTGCCCCAGGAGCAGATCAACCGTCTGCTGGTGGATCTGGCCCGGCAGGGCAAGCGCGTGCTGCGTCTCAAAGGCGGCGATCCGTTCATCTTCGGGCGTGGTGGCGAGGAGATCGAGGAGCTGGCCGAGGAGGGGATTCCCTTCCAGGTGGTGCCGGGCATCACGGCAGCCAGCGGCTGTTCAGCCTACGGCGGCATCCCGCTGACTCACCGCGACTATGCCCAGTCGGTGCGTTTCGTCACCGGTCACCTCAAGGATGGCACCAGCAACCTGCCGTGGAATGACCTGGTGGCTCCGGCCCAGACCCTGGTGTTCTACATGGGGCTGGTGGGGTTGCCGACCATCTGCGCCGAGCTGATTCGCCATGGCCGCGCGGCGAGCACCCCGGCTGCGCTGGTCCAGCAGGGCACCACGCGCAACCAGCGGGTGTTTACCGGAACCCTGGCCGACCTGCCGGAGCTGGTGGCTCGCCACGAAGTGCATGCGCCAACCCTGGTGATTGTCGGCGAAGTGGTGCAACTACGGGACAAGCTGGCCTGGTTCGAAGGGGCCCAGAACAGCTGAAATCACAGGGGCCGCTTTGCGGCCCCTTTCATTTCAACCTTGCCATATTCCTTTGCCCGCCAGACGCTCGCGATCATGGGGCAAGGTGAAGTCCTGCAACGGCCCCTTGGGCACGATGCCATTTGGGTTGATGGTCTTGTGGCTCAGGTAATAGTGTTTCTGGATGTGCTCCATATCCACCGTCGCCGCAACCCCCGGCCACTGATACAGCTCACGCAACCAGTTCGACAGGTTCGGGTAGTCTGCCAGGCGGCGCAGATTGCACTTGAAGTGCCCGTGGTACACCGCATCGAAGCGCACCAGTGTGGTGAACAGCCGTACATCGGCCTCGGTCAGGAACTCTCCGGCCAGGTAGCGCTGGGTGTCGAGCAACTGCTCGAGCTGATCCAGCTCGTTGAATACCTCGTCGAACGCCGTCTCGTAAGCTTCTTGCGTAGTGGCGAAGCCTGCGCGGTACACGCCATTGTTCACTGCCGGGTAGATGCGTGTGTTGAGCGCGTCGATGGTCGCGCGCAGCGGTTCGGGGTAGAGGTCCAGGCGGTTGCCGGTCAGCTCGTCGAAGGCACTGTTGAAGATGCGGATGATCTCGGCCGACTCGTTGTTGACGATGCGCTTCTCCTGCCTGTCCCACAGCACCGGAACCGTCACGCGGCCGGTGTAGTGCGGGTCGTCGAGGGTATAGCGCTGGTGCAGATACGCGAGGGCATCGAGGTGATCGCCGGTCGAGCCCTGTGCGGTATCGAAGGTCCAGCCATGCTCACCCATCAGCCAGCTCACCACCGACACATCGATCAGGGGCTCCAGGCCCTTGAGCGCGCGCAGGATCAGGGTGCGGTGCGCCCATGGGCAGGCCAGCGAGACATACAGGTGATAGCGGCCTGCTTCGGGTGCAGGCAGCGCATTGCGGCGCTGGGCGTTCTCGCGGCGGAAGGCACCGTCCTGGCTGTTCTGGTACCACTGGTCATGCCAGCGGCCATCGATCAAAAGGCCCATGTGAAGCTCCAATAACACAGTTGTCTGTCGTTGGAGCCCAGTCTAGGGAATATCGTTCGAATAACTAGCGCAAAGATCGCCCGGAATCTATCGATTAAATGGATGTTTTCCGGTTCGCCCAATAACCGCGCGCCAAGTCGAAGGCGTGTTCGCGATCCTGGCCCAGGCCACGCAAGGCCAGGGCAATGGTTGCCACCACCGCCAGTTCGCCATAGCTGTCCTGCGCTTCGCCGCGCCATACCGCCAGCAAGTGCGTGGGCTCCAGGGTTGCTGGCTTGACGTGGCGCTGGGCACTCAGGGCCGGCCATTGCTCATCCCAGGCCTGGCCGTCCTGGGTGCCGTACAGGTGGCTGATGACATCCGGGTTGACTTCGATTTCGCCGCCGTCCCCCTTGATCACCAGTGCATGATCGCCCAGCAGGCGGCTGGCTTCGCGGTGCACGGCCTGGTAGCCGGGGTGGAAGATGCTCTGCAGGCCGCAGCGGGCGCCGAGCGGATTGAGCACGCGGGCCAGTGAGTGGATCGGCGAGCGCAGGCCCAGGGTGTTGCGCAGGTCGATCATTCGCTGCAGCTGCGGTGCCCAGTCCTGCAGCGGGAAGAACGCCAGGCCCTGCTGGTCCAGGCTGCTGGCGACCGACTGCCAGTCACGGCACAGGGGAATGTTCAGCAAACCGAGCAACTGCTCGGTATACAGGCGCCCGGCAGTGTGCGCGCCACCGCCGTGCATGAGGATGCGCACGCCGTTATCCGCCAGGCATCGGGCGGCCAGCAGGTACCATGGCAGGTGGCGTTTCTTGCCCGCATAACTGGGCCAGTCGAGGTCTACCGCGATCTGCGGAGCCTGCAGGTGGGCGCGCAAGGCTTCGGTGAAACCGGCCAGTTCCTCGGCGCTTTCCTCCTTGTGCCGCAACAGCATCAGGAAAGCGCCCAGCTGCGTGTCCTCGACCTTGCCTTCGAGCAGCAGGGTCATCGCCGCTCGTGCCTCCTCGCGAGACAGGCCGCGGGCGCCACGCTTGCCCTTGCCGAGAATGCGCACGAACTCGGCGAAAGGGTGCTCGGCCGGGGTTTCCAGGGTCAGGGGGCGTGGGCTGTCGGTCATGGGCTCGGTCATATGCAGTTGGTCGGCTTGGGCAGGCCCGCCAGCTTGGCGGCCAGTTTGGCAGGGGTGCCGTTGAACAGGCGGTTCAGGTGCGGGCTGTTGCCCTTGTCGGCACCCAGCTTCAGCGCGGTGTACTTGATCAGCGGCCGGGTTGCCGGCGACAGCTGGTACTCGTCGTAGAACTGGCGCAGCACCTGCAGCACTTCCCAGTGCTCCGGGGTCAGGTCGATGGACTCGCGGGCAGCCAATGCTTCGGCCACTTCGTGGGACCAGTCCTGCAGGTCGGCGAGAAAGCCGTCCTTGTCCAGGGCGATCTGGCGATCGCCGACAGTGAGCGTGCTCATAACCAGGTGTTGACCTTGTCGTAGTGCAGGGTGAGTGCGACGAAGGCGGGGTAGTCCACGGCGTTTGCCGTCTCGCCGGTGATCGCCCTGGCCTGCAGGTCTTCTTCGAGGGCGAACAGGCGCTGCGCCAGCCCTGCAGCCTGCAGCAGGCGGCTGGGCTCGCTGCCTGGCTTGAGTGCGTAGGTGGCATCGCCACACAGCAGCAGTGCGTCCTGCTCGCTCATCAGGCGCAGGCAGCTGGCCAGGCGGTCGTCGCCGAAGGGGGAGTGGCTGATTACATGCAGGGTCGTCATCAGAGCGTTACCACCTGGTCGAAACGGGTGATCAGTGCAGCCAGGGCTGCGTCATCGAGTACCTGCACCGGCAACTCCAGCGCGTGGCTGTCCAGCCCGCGTGCCTTGAGGCTGTGCGCGCAGGCGAACAGTTCCTCCACACCAAACATCGGCAGCGCCTGCAGGTTGGCCGCGAGGTTCTTCTGCTCCAGCTGCGTCGGTTGCTGGCCGCTCGCAAGCTGGAACACGCCGTCGTCGAGAAACAGCATGCCCAGCGGCAGGTCGAAGGCGCCCCCGGCCAGGGCAATATCCAGTGCTTCACGGGCTGATGGCCCGTTCCACGGTGCCTGACGGCTGATGATCAACATGGACTTGGCCATCTCAGTCGCCTCCAAAGCAGACCAGGCGGTCCGCAAGCTGCGCCGTCTCGTGCAATTGCCCGAGACCGGACAGTTCCCAAGGTGCAGGGAGGTTCACGGCAGGGCGCTGGTAGCGGTTGGCTTCGGCATCGTCCAGCACGCCCCGGCGCAATGCCGCAGCGATACAGACCACCGCATCGAGCCGATGCTGGCTGACGAAGCTGCGCCATTGTGCGGCCACATCCAGCTCATCTTGAGGGGCGACGACGTTGGCCGAGGCGCTGTGCACCCCATCCTGATAGAAGAACAACCGGGCAATTTCGTGCCCGCCGGCCAGCACCGCCTCGGCAAAGCGCAGCGCGCGGCGCGAGGAGGGCGCATGGGCCGGAGAAAACACCGCGATGGCGAATTTCATGGAAAGCTCGTGCAAAGAAATGCCGCCATGATAAAGCAAAAAGCCCGCACCTGTAGGCGCGGGCTTTTGTCTGCCGCAGGCAGGCTCAGCTGCGCTCCTTGGCCTCAGGCAGGAACCAGTTCAGCACCAGCGCACAGATACCGCCGGTGGCCACGCCCGATTCCAGCACATTGCGCAGCGCTGCCGGCATGTGCGCGAGGAACTCCGGCACCTGCGCCACGCCCAGTCCGAGGGCCAGCGACACGGCGATGATCAGCAGCGCCCGGCGGTCCAGGCGGGTGCTGGCGAGGATATTGATCCCCGAGGCCGCCACCGCGCCGAACATCACCATCGCCGCACCGCCCAGCACCGGCTCCGGCACCGCCTGGATCACCCCGGCCACGCTCGGGAACAGCCCCAGCAGCACCAGCATCAGTGCGATCCAGACACCGATATGACGGCTGGCAATGCCCGTCAGCTGGATCACCCCGTTGTTCTGGGCAAAGATCGAGCTGGGGAAGGTGTTGAACAGCCCGGCCAGCAACGAATTGGCGCCGTTGACCAGCACCCCGCCCTTGATCCGTTGCATCCATATCGGCCCTTCGACCGGCTGGCGCGACACCTTGCTGGTGGCCGTCACGTCACCGATGGCTTCCAGCGAGGTCACCAGGTAGATCACCAGCATCGGAATGAACAGCGCCCAGGAGAAGCCCAGGCCGAAGTGCAGGGGCACCGGCACCTGGAACAGCGCCGCCTCGTGCATGCCGGTGAAGTCGAGGCGGCCCAGGTAGCCTGCCAGCGCGTAGCCTACCGCCAGCGCGATGACGATGGCGCAACTGCGCATCCACACCACTGCAATACGGTTGAGCACCACGATGATCGCCAGCACCACACCCGACAGCAGCAGGTTCTCGCCATTGGCGAAGGTACCGTTGCCCATGGCTGCAAAGCCGCCACCCATGCTGATCAGGCCGACCTTGATCAGGGTCAGGCCGATCATCAGCACCACGATGCCGGTAACCAGAGGGGTAATCAGGCGCTTGATGAACGGCAGGATGCGCGACACGCCCATTTCCACGAAGGAGCCGGCAATCACCACGCCAAAGATCGCTGCCATCACGCCTTCTACGGGCGTGCCCTGCTTGACCATCAACGCGCCCCCGGCGATCAGCGGCCCGACGAAGTTGAAGCTGGTGCCCTGGACGATCAGCAGCCCGGCACCGAACGGCCCGAAGCGCTTGCACTGAACAAAGGTGGCGATGCCGGAGATCACCAGCGACATCGACACGATCAGGTTGGTGTCGCGCGGCGACACGCCCAGTGCCTGGCAGATCAACAGGCCGGGGGTGACAATCGGCACGATGATCGCCAGCAGGTGCTGCAACGCCGCCAGCAGGCCGATCAGCGGCCGCGGCTTGTCCTCGAGGCCAAGCACCAGCTCATTGGCAGGCGCTGAGGCGCCTGGCTCGTGTTCGAGTGAACTCATGGGAAACCGCCCCCGAAGCAAAAAAGGAGCGCATTCTACGGGGCGCGGCGGCGAAGGGGTAGAGGCAAGCCCAGGTCGGGTCGCACAGCTTTATTTGCCACAGAGGGATCGACCTCGGCTCCGGTGACACCCGCCCACGAAAAAGCCCGCCGAAGCGGGCTTTTCTGAATCATCCAACCGGGGGCTGTCAGTCGTCGCGACCCATGATGCCAAACAGCTGCAGCAGGCTGACGAACAGGTTGTAGATCGATACATACAGGCTGATGGTCGCCATGATGTAGTTACGCTCGCCGCCATGGATGATGGCGCTGGTCTGGAACAGGATGCACACCGACGAGAACAGCACGAAGCCGGCGCTGATCGCCAGTTGCAGGCCGCTGATCTGGAAGAAGAAGCTCGCCACCACGGCGCCCAGCAGCACGAAGAAGCCTGCGGTGATGAAGCCGCTGAGGAAGCTCATGTCGCGGCGGGTGATCAGCACGTAGGCCGAAAGACCACCGAATACCAGCGCGGTCATGGCGAAGGCCGAGCTGACCACTTCGGCGCCACCGGCCATGCCGAGGTAGCGGTTGAGGATCGGGCCGAGGATGAAGCCCATGAAGCCGGTGAGGGCGAAGGTGGAGACCAGGCCCCAGACCGAGTCACGCAGCTTGGCGGTGAGGAAGAACAGCCCGTAGAAGCCGATCAGCACCACGAAGACGTTCGGGTAGCCGACACGCATCTGCTGGGCGACGAAAGCCATCACGCCGCTGAACGCCAGCGTGAGCGCCAGCAGGCTGTACGTGTTGCGCAGGACCTTGCTGACCTCCTGCTGTTCGACCTGCTGGCCGTGTTGTACGGCGTAATCCTGTTCGCGCATGGCGACACTCCTGTGGGTTTGAAACGTTCGGATGCAAGGATCATAACAGAGCCTCTGCAATCAGCGACATAGAGAGTTTGACAGCGTGTTTCATTACGGTATGATTGCCGCCGCAAAACCTGCTGGAAGCGTGGCCGAGTGGTTTAAGGCAACGGTCTTGAAAACCGTCGATGGGCAACTATCCTAGAGTTCTTATCTTAGGCGGTTCCCAGATGCACACTAGACGTTCCCCAGCTGTATCTGCATCGGGAAATTGGCAGAGTGGTTGAATGCACCGGTCTTGAAAACCGGCGAACGTGAGAGCGTTCCCAGGGTTCGAATCCCTGGTTTCCCGCCAACATTGTCTAGTCCTGAAATAGGTTTACACCTGTTCAGGTAGGCCGACAGGCCTCAAAACGCCCGATGCACCGCATCGGGCGTTTTGTTTTTTAGGGCCATATGGGGCCGTTCTGTGTTGTAGATCTGCACTGCCTCATCAACCATCTTCCTCGCCTGCTCAAGATCTTCAGGGCTCCTCAACAGCAGCTCCGTCTTGAGGATTCCGTTGATGCGCTCCGCCAGCGCGTTCTGATAGCAGTCATACCCATCAGTCATGGAGCACTGAACGTCGTGCCGCTGGTGCAGTGACTGGTACAGCGTCGAGCAGTATTGGATGCCTCGATCCGAATGGTGGACCAATGGCTGGCGACGACGTCGCTTTCGTAAGGCCTGCTTGAAGGCTTGCGCCACTGACTCGGCATGCAGGCTTTCATGGACGTGGTGGCCAACAATTTTCCTGGAGTACGCATCCGTTACCAGGCTCAGATACAGCGGGCCGTTACGGGCGGGCAGATAAGTAATGTCGGCAACCCAGACGTGTTCCGGCCTTGTCGGAACAATCTGGCTTGGCCCGGGCTTGAGTAAGTTGGGGTGACGATAGAAGCGATGAAAGCTCTGCGTTGTCTTGTGATACGCCCGCTTAGGGAGCACTAGCAAGCGGCGCTCACCCAAGACCTGGAAAAGCCTGTCTCGGCCGACCTGGACTCGTCTGTCAGGTTGGCAATGCAGCAGATAGTGCAGCTTGCGTGTACCCAGACGAGGCTGACGCATCCGGATTTGCTGTACGAACTCAACCACTCGATCCGTCTGGCGCTCTTTGTCATCAGCGGCTTGGTTGCGCTTGTAGTATGCCTGTCGACTGATGCCTAGAAACTGACAAGCCCTGGCAATGCTCAGTCCTGCGACTTGACCTTGCGTGAGGACTTGCCGGATCGCTTTTTTACGACCGATACACCGTAGTCATTTTTCAGAACATCAACGACCGTCTCAAAGAACTGAGCCTTCTGACTCATCAGCTCAAGCTGCTGCTCAAGCTCTTTGATTCGCTGCTCTGGAGTGAGCGTTTTGGGGTCAGACATCGCGTAGCTCCTCTCGTCGCGGATCGAGGCCCCCTGGCTCCAATCCTGCCGACCGTGCTTACGCAACCATACCAGAACCGTAGATTTTCCTTGGATGCCGTACCGCTCCCGGGCCTGGGTGCAGGTCAGCTCGCCTTTTTCGACCTGATCGACCACTGCCAATTTAAAAGACAGCGGCGTTTTTCAAGGTAGTTGTCGCGTCAACCATCCAACTATGCGGCTTGCTTCACGTGCTGTTGTTCCCGATCAGGGTTCAGAAGCACGGTACCAATTGGCTCCCAGTTGCGAGTGCGTCCTGACCATCGCTCCGGATTCCTATTTCGAGCGCGCTCATAGAGTTCGTGGCGCAGGGCAAGGATTTGCCTGTCCTGGCCTCGATGACGCTCTGCTGGCGTGACGAAGCGGATTCGGCTGTGTCGGTGTTCGTGGTTGTACCAACGGATAAAATCACGCACCCAGCATCGTGCAGCATCCAAGGTCTCGAAGCCCTTGGTCGGCCATTGCGGGCAGTACTTCAGTGTTCTGAAAAGTGCCTCCGAGTATGGATTGTCATTACTGACACGCGGCCTGCCGCGGGACGGTGTTATGCCCAGCTCGTACATCTTGCTCAGCAAAGTGGCCGATTTCATCGGCGTGCCGTTGTCCGAGTGCAACACCAACGGCTCTCTCAAGCACTGTTCGCTGATTACACTTCTCTGCAGCAACACTGCAGCTTTGGCGCCGTCTTCGTTCTCGTGTACCTCCCAGCCCACAGTCTTGCGGCTGTAGATGTCTTCGATCAGGTACAGGTAGTAATACTTTCCACGCACCGAAGATGGCAAGTATGTGATGTCCCACGACCACACCCGGTTAGGTGCGCGGGCAGCATGCGTTGTCGGCTCGGCATGACGCCCAGGGCGCTGAGCGCGCCCTCGGCGTTCTCGCTGTCCAGCAGCCCGAAGCACCCGGTAGAAGGTCGACTCCGAGCCTATGTAGAGCTGCTTGTCGGCCAGCCTCGGCACGATCTGGCTAGGTGGCAAGTGAGCATACTCAGCGCTGTTGCACAGGTTGAGAATCGCTTGTCGCTCGTGCTCGCTCAGCGCGTTTGGTGGGGTTGCGCGAACTGTAGTTGTGCGTGCATCAGCCGCCACTTCTTCCGTTTGAGTCCAGCGCTGCAACGTTCGGAGCGTCAAGCCAACTTCCTGACATGCCGTCAATTTCCGAGCTCCGGAATTAATCGCCTCAGTCAACCAAGTCACCAGCAGTTGCCGTTCCGGCAAAGCAGTCAATTGTCCTCGTCGTCTACTCCCCAGTAGTCGTTGAGCTTTTTTCGCAGCACCAGTAACGCGGCTGTTTCAGCCAGCGCCTTATCCTTGCGGCGCAGCTCGCGCTCGAGCTGTTTAATACGTTTCTGATCCTGACGGGCCTGCTCCCGATCAACCTTGGGCTGCGCTTTTGGAGGGGCCATCCCACTCAGGAACGCTTGCCGCCAGGCAGCAATCTGCTCCGGATACAAGCCTTTGCGACGGCAGTATTCACCCACCTCGATCTCGGACAAGCTGGCACATTCAGCCACAGCTGCGAATCTCATTTCTGCCGACCAGCTCTCGGTCGGGTGTTTGGGATCGGTCACCACCACACATCCTTCGGCACTGGCTCGTTTGCGCCAGGTATACAGCGACATTTCAGTAACGCCCTCACGCCTAGCGACTTCGGCCATCGTCAGGTTGAGTGGAGGACCCAGCATCTTGAGCAGTTCGGCTTTGCGCTCAGAGGAATAGTACGGCATAACGGCTCTCTTTCAGCCCCCGGGGTCTGGTTTCAGGTAAATCTGGCGAGGCGACAACTATCCTGACACCGGGGGACAGCGAGTAATCACGCTGTGTGCGCTTTACACCTTGATCCATCTGACTCTCCGGAAATTCGGGATGGGAGGTGTAAACCTTATTTAGGACGGGACACATCAATGAAATAAGGGCCTTGAGCGATCTTGGCCCTTTTTTCATGCCTGTTTTTCCCTTGCTGCTTATGGCATTCAGTGCCCCTGGTAGGCCCAAAATCCAAAGCACGCAACTACTCAGTTGCGTACTACTGCCAACTGCTGCGCACTACAAAAGGGGCTTGGCTCCAACTGCATACTTGGGGAAGTCCGGAAATCTCTGGTCTCTAGGGCGTGAGCCTCAGAGTTATCTGCGGGAGGCTGATCAGTCGCGGCAGTGTCTTCTGAGCACTTGGGCGTGCCGATCACTACTCTCCCCAGTCCGTCGGGGCAGAGTCCATATCTACCCCGGCGAGCTGCTGACTGCCCAAGCGACCTAGGTGGCTACTTCGCGCTCCACTGAAAGTCGGAGTGGTGCCAACGGCTAAAGCGGTACCTCCGCGAAAATTGTCGCTGCGCCTTCAGCCCCGCTACAGACCCAGATCCGCCCCGAATTTGAAGTCGCGGAGCTCTTTGGGCACATCCTCAAAAGCGATGTCGAGCAGGAGGTGCCGCGCAAATTGCCGGAATGGATGGAGGTCTGTTGGAATACCCGTTCCCTCGTAGTCCGACAGCCGATCCATAGACGCGACCCCGAACCTAATCCCGCTGTCCTGCGAAAGCGTCATGAATGCATCGAAGAGTGCTGCGGCATGCCTCTGAGGTAAAGCTGATAAGTCGACTAATACCTCCTGGCTTGGCTGATCATCAATAAAGTCGAAAAAGAACTCGCTGGCCTTCTGTGCTAGCGATTGCGGCGACAGAGATCTACAAGCGATTTCGATGATCTGCATGTCTTGCAGCACTGCGCTGAGCTGCTCGCTCCGCTCGTCTTGTACCATTACCTTTGCTCAATTGATGCGGGAAAAATGAAGGCGGGTAGTGTACCTGATGAGGGCAGTCGCTCAGGTTAATCAGGCGGTGTTCGTGTGGCCAATACCTGTGCCTCGCGCGAGCCACGCCGCGTCAGCGACTCCAGGGCAGAGGAGCTAAATAGCCTTTAACGCTGGGTAGAGCGATGTGGGCTGGGATCAGAAATCGGAAAAAGAGCCGCAGCTGAACTCACAATTTTTGAGTGCAAGTGCGCTCCTTGCCTTCAAGTCCTGTACCTGATGGGGCGTAGGGCGTAGCAGAGGAGGTAAAGCTGCGACATCCCTCAGCCGCGGTCAGGGCATCCTGAGCGCCCAAAATCAACGTCTCTAGGGTCGCGTGGTGGCAAGATGCCGTGATAGCGTGGCATCTTTCACAAAAAGGATTGCTTGCAATGGCAGGTAGAAACGCGCCGCCAGCCGACACAGATGCTCCTAAGCTTCAGCTCAGTCCGGCTCAGATGAAGCTCGGGATTGAACGGCTGGATGAGCGATTGGGGGATCTAGAGGCGTTTGATGTCGATAAATTGGTCAAGGGCAGGAGCTCGGAATTAACAGCGCTGGAAACCGCGATCACTGAAACATTGATTCGCTGCTTTGGTGAGAATACTTCTGCTTTCCGGCGTTACTCGGGGGCTGGAAAGCTTCGCTATTCTCCATCGGTGGTCTCGTCTAGATCGCAGGTGGACTATCGCACTCCGACAGCGCGCAATGTCGGTGATGCCATCGCTTTACTTCAGCAAGCGAAAAAAGCCCTGGGTGATGACTTGGTAGATCATCAACAATTGATCGCCAGCACGCCTCCACAGACTAAAGCTCCGATCGCGCCTTCTAACGAAGTCTTCGTAGTGCACGGGCACGACGAGGCAGCTCTGCAAGGCCTTGCACGCTTTTTGGAGAAACTGGGCCTAGAAGCGATAGTGTTGAGGGAGCAGGTGGATCAGGGGCGAACGATCATTGAGAAATTCGAAGCTTGCGCGAATGGCGTTGGCTTCGCAGTCGTTCTCTTAACCCCTGATGACCTAGGTGGCGCGGTCAGTGCCGCAGAGCCTAATGCTCGCGCCCGCCAGAACGTCATCTTTGAGCTTGGCTACTTTGCTGGAAAGCTGGGAAGAGGCAAGGTGTGTCTGCTACGCAAGGGCAGTGTTGAGATTCCGTCGGATCTCTACGGAGTCATCTACACCGAGATGGATTCGGCAGAGGGATGGCACACGAAGCTGGTCAGGGAAATGAAAGCGGCAGGGCTCCAATTTGATGCGAATCGACTGTGGGATTGATTCCTGGATGCTCGCTCACAGCTGGCGGGCTATCAGGCTGCTTTGAATTTTGCTTGTAACGCAATAAGGGGGAGAGGAGCGGAGGCCGTTAATACGGGCTCCCTCATGCTGTCCTAGCCCCTTACGGCTTCGTTCGGCGTTGTACAACGGTGCTGTTGGTAATTCGCCTGTTGATCTTTTCTTTCCATGCGATTTGCTTGGCACTGAGCTTACGTTTGAGCCGAGTGCTCATCAAAAATGAATATTCGCTTTCGTAGATATACCCAAGCTTGTAGGCGTGAATGATGAGGTCGAGATTCGCATTGGCCTGGCTGTTCTTGGCGATCCGCTTCAACCCGTCAAACAGTGATCCGGTGTCGATGCCGAGGAAGCGGTTGATGCACACGTTGCCTACATAGGTCTTGTGGCCTGTCAGCTTGTTCTCAATCCAGCAGTGTTCCTTGATGTCCTGCCCGCAGGGGCAGCTATCAAATTCTTCGCTGATCTCGATGCCGACCAGTGCCCACTCGTGCCGCGCCACTGAGAAAGTCTTGGCCATTGAAAGCGGAAGGATATGTGCCTGCAGTCGTTCGAAATTGTGCTCCATATCCGCCTCCGCGTTGATCCTTCAGACCAGTCTCAAAGGTGACTCAGGTGGTGTGAGCATGAAGCGGCTTTCAACCATCTCGCGGGTAAGTCCACAAGCCTTGAGAGCCTTTCTCCAGCTCGCGTGATCCAGCAAGTCCAGCGCGCGCTGCACCAGACGAGGTGACTCCATCTCGATCAACTCATCGAGATCTTCCCGCCGTGTGAAGCCTTTACGATTTAGGTAGGTGAAGCCTGATTTGGCCTGCTCTTGGGTGATGAGATCCAGAGCCTGAGCCCGATAAATCAGAGCCTTGAAACTAACTTTCCACCTCAGCTTGAGCTCACCCAAGGCTTGCCAGTTGAGATACCTGCCTCGCATCGCAGGGAATTCTCCTGCAAAGCTTGCCCTGGGCATCAACAGGGCACTTGCGAACTGGTTGGCCTGATCTTCCGTGTGTCTGCAGCCCGTTTCCACACCTTGGTGCATCACTAGGTGGCCGAGCTCATGGGCGATGTCGAAACGTTGCCTGCATGGGTTCTGCTTCGCGGTATTGCGAACAATCAGTGGGCGCTTGTTGTGAAGGGAAAAGGCGTCGATGCGATCATCCGCTTCAGCGATATTGACGACCAGCACTCCAATTTTTTCGACCAACTTGGTGACGTTAGAGATGGGGCCAAGCCCCAGCGACTGCTCTCTACGGAAACGCTCGGCGATCTGTTCGATGGTGTCGACGCTGGTTACTGGTTCATCATGAGTCCGGAAGCTGATGTCCGGAAACGCGACTTCTTTGTCGACCTCGTCGATCAGCAGTTCGAAGAGCTCAACTTGAGCTGCAATCGATTTTTTCACTGTCACCGTTGAGGCGCGCACGCTTCGGAAATGGCATTGCTCAAGTTCAACGGAGCTGCGTCTGGGGGCAAAAAAGAACTCATGAGTGACGCCCAGCGCCGTGCTCAGCATTTCCAGCTGCACGGGGGAGGGAAGCCCATTCACCTCCAGTTTGTGAGCGTACTGCCGGGTAACTCCAAGCAGGTCGCCGATGTCTGCAAGCGACCAACCGGACGCGCAGCGCGCCAAGCGCAGCTTGTCCGGAGAGAATTCGTCGCCTAATGCCAGTTGCTGTGTTCTATCGTCCATCTACGCTGCCAGGTTCGTCGGGTTTTTTCGTGTCGGCGTCTTTGTTTCTGCGAACCATCAAAGGTTCCTCGATCTCGACTTGAGCAGGCAGATCGCTTGTTCTGACTGGCACGCTGGCCTTGTATTCATGTGTCCAGTAGCAAAGGATATTTTGGTTAATATCGAAGCCCACGATCGTTGCTTTGAATTCAGGGAATTCGAGATCGTTGTTCCCATCCACAAACAGTCTCCAGGTGGAAACCTCGGGGCTGGCCTCGAAGAGGTTCAGTTGATGCAGCTCGACCAGATTGGCTTTGAGCCTATGCAGCTTCTTGGGAGCATTTGGGTCATCGGTGACGATCTGTAGCAACACACCGTTGATGCTGATCGTGAAATCCATGGTGCCGTTTCGCAGCTCAAGCCATGGCAAGGTCACATCCGCGCCCAGCGCTTTACAAAGCCCCTGCAGACGCCCGTAGAGCAAGGTCGCGCGGGTATATGCGGTATCGTTTGGCGTAGATGCATCAGCCAGCGCCTGATACGCAACTGAGATTACTTCTTGGCAGACCAGATCCAGGTATTTGGGGAGTAACTCGGATGCGAAATGACTTGGGTGCTGAGTTTCGTGCATCGATACGACCTCGAAAACTGTGCAATTATGGAATACTGTCAACCGGCATTTTTGTGCAGAATCCTATGTTTGTCAACTAGCGAGGCTGCGAGCTCTCAACGCACACGAACGGTTGGTTTATCCACGCGACGGATCGCGAGCACTGCAAGTGCCGCCCTGATGCGATGCAATGAGGTTCAAGCATGTCCAGCTACGGGATTGCTCAACCAACGGCGCTATCCGCTGCAGAGTCCCAAGTCTCGCGAGCCTCGGAACCGCCACAATTTCATTCGCTTGCCAAGGCCGTTGGGTAGGTCAGGCGTTGCATTGCACTGGCATCATCCGTAGCATTGCCAGTTGACTACGTAGACAGCAGAAAATTTGTCGGCGGTGCTGCGTAGGCCCTTTAGCTGTGGGTCATATGAAGGGAAATCGGAGGCGCTTGGGCTGTTCCGCTTCAGTGCGGGAGGCTTGCTTCTGAGGCCGTCCTTCCTCCGTAGTCACGAAATGCTCCGCACCTTGGCCTCCGTCGCGTGGAAAGCGGTGACGGGGGCCAAGTACTTTCTAGTGCCTTCCTGGCACACCTTGATGACGGCGACTGCCTGGTAGCGTGTTTTCCCCACCAGCACCTTGCGCCCGCCGCTGAACATCACCATCTGTGCATGCTTAGGTTTGTTGAGTCCAACCTGGCTCTGGCTGCAGTAAGCGCTCGTTAGAATCTCAAGCACCTCATCAGCTGTGCAGCCGTCTTTTAGCTGTCGAGCGAGCAGTGGATGTTTGATCGACTCCAGGTCGAAGCGGATACCTCTGCAGTTTGGTTCGGGCCATTGTTGTTGGCGGCATATTTTTCGAATTCGATCGAACTGCTTCGCGGTAAGGATGTAAGTGAACTCTGCGACATGACCAGCTTGATCGAGGCGCAGGCCCGCTTGCTCCAGACGCGTCGCATGATCTAGCAGCGCTCGGAATGCTTGAGCGACTGCTGCATCACCATACTGGTTATTGCCCATTGTTGAGCCCTCTTAGCCGACCAAGGCTGTGGCGTTGATGAGCTACTGGGACGCCTTCGCCCTAGAGGTCGCTGGCTTCTTCCTGGTAGTGGCCACCGCTTTTGCTCCCCGCTCAACGATCATTTGTTTGGCGTAGGTACGCGCCTCTTTGATGAGGCCATCGAACGAATAACTGTTGCTGAGATTGCCGCCGCTGCTCGCGAAGCGCTGGTTGCGTTCGATGTAGCCTTTGCGCTCAAGCTCTGCAATGGCGCGCTGTATCGTACGCGAGTCAACGCCGATTTTCCGGGCGAGGGTGGCTTTGCTTGGGAAAGGGTCATTGCCTTTGCGCCACCAGTACCCCGCGAGATGGAGGATGATCACGATATGGTGTGACTTCAGTCCCAGCTCCTGTGAGTATTCGAACAAGACGTTCGGAATAGCTGTCCACCCAGCTGCTGTGAGGTCTTTACCCCAGCGATCAACGATCGATTTGTCCTCTGCAGGCGGCTTCTTGCTTTTCCTAGGTTTGGCAGGAGAGCTCGTGTCCGTTGACTCTGTGCCGGTGCTCACCGTCTCCTTAGCCGAACTACGCTTCTTGCGCACCACTTGCTCAGGAGTAGCATCGCTCGCAGTACTGTCTGATCCGGTGCGTTTGATGGCTGGTTTTTTTGTGCTCGAAGCGTCTTTGGCTGAAGTCGCTTTGGGCGCTGCGGTCTTCTTGTGCGTTGCAGCAGAGTTTGGAGTGGGGGACATGATGGGCTCCGTTAAATATCAGTCGGAGCGGATTATGGAAGCGTAAAAAGCGGCGTGGCAATGGGGTGGGTGGCGACATAAATGCCTCCCCCTCGCTGGTATGGTACGTGTGCCCTTCGCTGGATGTGTTCCAAAGTGGGTATTATTAACGCTCGGTATACTTTGTAGGACGTTGGCGTCGCCAGGGAGGGAGTACTGAAGGTCATCCCCCTTGGGGGCGTAGGAACCCTCCCGGGAGGGCGTTTATGTCCTACAGTTGCCTAAAAATATTTTTGTCGACTCTGCGTTTATCAGGCGTTTAGCAGGCGAAAGTACAGGGCAGGCATGAGCCTTCGCGCTTGCTCGTGCTGGGTCTATTCCTCGTCTATGTGAGGATGCCCGGCTGCTAATCGTTTTGCTCAGCGCCGTGCGGCTTTTCAACGGTTCTCTTTTGCCTGAATCGGGTCTGGTGCCTTGTCGGGAATGGCCGACTCGACTGGCTTTAATGGCTCGACACTCTGTGTACTTTCGGAGGTAAGGTGAGGTGGTGGCTCCCTGCCAGCCTTAGAAGCGGGTGAGCCCTTGTCTTCATGAGAAGCCTTGTCCTTAGCGGCCTTGTCCTTAGCAGCGGCTGCGAGTATGCCCATGGCATCTTCCTTGAATCCTCGATCAGGCAGGCCTTCGCATCCTTTGGTTTTCATGAAATCCTGCAGCGCTTCAGTAACCTCGGGTTCGGTGCGCGCGATGAGAAGTTTCGTCTGGATGAATAAGCCCCATGCATAAGCCCAGTCGGGGCTCAATTTAGGCTTGCACAGCTCACTTCGTAGGCTTTCAAGCGCAGCTTGAGGGTTCACTTCGAAAGGGGAGTCGCTACCCTGTGGCCAGTCGTCTGATTCTGCTAGCGACAAGATTTTGAAGGGCTCACGCGCAGTGAAGGTCAGCGTACCTTCTCCTCCTTTGACTTCAAACAGCGAGGTCGCCTGGAGTGTAGTCGTCAGAAAAGCGACATTATCGAAAGAGGTGTTGAAGAATGACGAGAGCGTAAGGTCGGCATTGACGAATTTGGCGTTTCTCACCGTCACATTGTCCCAGTACGATCCTTTCATGCTCGTCTGGGCGAAATCGGTGGCTACCAAATCCATGTTCATGAATGTCGCGCCGTCTAACGAAGCCAATTCGAAATTGGCCCCGTTCAGCGTGGTATTGACGAAGACTGATCCGTAGAGGCGAGAAAAGGCGAAATTCGCGCCGGCGAGATCAGCGTTATGCGCCCAGATACGAGGGATCACCTGCAAGCTGACGTCGAGGTATCGTAGATTGCGCGAGCGCAGATCCATCGCTACCTCGCGCACCATGAAATACTCTTTGGCGTCAGCATGGCCTGAGTAGGATGCAAGCTCGGCATCCGTCTTGGAGGGGCCGCTCCACAAGCGCTCGCCGCGGTCAATCGCGATATGAGGAACCCACGCGACAGTCCCACCGTCTTCGTTGTCTAGCCAGTAGGTATGGGTTTTGACCCAAAGCACTGGAGACAGGTGTGCGGGCAAGAAAATCACATCGACGCACACCAGCAGCCACATCTCGAATACACCCGACCCGATTTGTCGAAGCCATCGGGTGCTCGTACGGGTGCCGCTGCTCAAGTGCGTGGCTAGTAGCTCTCGACCGCGGATGCGCGCGGCGTAGCAAGCGCAGTAAAGCGCCGCTACTTGAATTAAGAACAGGTGGGGGCTCTGGTACGCAGTAAATTTGGTAAGAATGTAGATCAGAGTGCCGGGGCCCGCAGATAGCAGGCAAATCAGCATGAGCAAGTCAGTACGACGACTGAGTTTGTCCGAAGCGTTGTTCGGGGCTGCAGACTTGAGCCCGGGGAACATCTTCGGAAGCTTTCGTAAGGTCACAAGGTGGCCAGCCAATACGATCAGTGGGCTCAAGAAGTAGAATCCCGCCACAGATACCGTCACGCTTACTAGCGGCAGCTGGATACCTTTGTTCGGCATGAGCAGCATCGAGTCTTTCGTCGATGACACGCTTGCCAGCACGTAGAGAATGAGAAGAGCGTAGGAAAGGACTGACGTAGGCTCGGTCTGAGCCGCTTCCTCCTTGCGTAGTCTTTTGCGAGGGAAGACCTCCCTAATGGGCTGCTTACGATTCAATGGCATGTGGTTGGACAGGGGGCAAGAAAATTGAGCGCCAAAGGGTATCGCAGCGCCTTGGCGATAGACAGTGGCGTCGGCGCAGTAATGCGCGTGCCACCCTGAATACATACGCCGAATGGTGAGACCACTTGCGACATGTTCGTGATTTTCAAGCTTCCATTGCATCCTAATGCCAAGATTCGTTTGGTAATTTCACCGGCGGTAAGCGGTTTTGATACCAAACGAATGCTACCTTTACCTTGCTGTTTAAGGCTGAGGTGTAAACCATTTTTTTGATGTGTAAACCTCTTTGCTTTACACGTCAAAAAATTGGTTTACAAGTCCCCGAGATGGCTAAGGCAGGTCGCCAGCGATTCACCGGGTGGCTAATGAATCGAGCAAGGAGCGGCAATGATTGACACTGTAATGGTCGAATGCCACTGGAAGCGCCATTCTGAATTTGATCTCAAACGTATCATGAAGGCGAAAAGCCAAGGTTTCACGAAGCCTGTTACGGCCTATCTCACAGGCGTGATCATCTACGCGCGAGCTGCCGTGGGCGTAGTATTCGGACATGTGAGAAAGGACTCGCTAGGTCGTTTTGCGGATGGCCACATCATTCGCACATCCGATGTGCTGGACATAGCAAGGGAGGGGCGGTTCTGGGTGATTACGACTGAAAACAGCCGGTACGTTATCGCCACTTTCAGCTCTGATGGAGGCCGTCAGAGTCTGCGAGATTTTCGGCGTCTGGCCGTCAAATTGACCTACCTCACAGCCAATCATCTGCATTGAAGCGGATCGCCCGTGGCTCAGTACTTCGGCATTCATGTGACTTGATAAAAAAGGAGCGCGTACGAAGCGTGGTGGAGGATCACTCTGATAGCTTCTCAGAACCGACCTACCCTTGTTATAGAGGCCCGCACGCGTCTAGGCTCAAGCTTTAAGCGTACGGGCTACAAGCGGCTGAAAAGCTCGCTTTATCATCCTGGGGGAATACAGTCCCCAGCGTGTGGCGCCCTTTAACATATCCGTTGCTTGGTAGTCCTTGATCTCGTCTTATGATCATGTGATTATATGATCATAAAAAGGTTAGGAGATGACATGAATATCATCATCAAGAGTGTCGAACACGATTCCGAAGATGGCATCAACTTCATCGTCGTCGAGTTTTTCGTCGACGGTGACTATTACCGACATGCTTTGGAAGACGAGCGCTTCCTTGATCGGTCGAGCCTGGATCTCGACAGCGACACATTGGATGCGGTTCAGCAGGCCCTGTATGCCTTTATCGACGCTCATGCTGTAAGCACCGAATTGTACGATATTGATGACTTGAGCCATCAAGCCAAACTGCTGGGGTATCGCCTAGGTACCCGCTATGTGCTTGACCAACTGGGTGAGACCGTCCAGCTGGTTGAAGTTACCGATCGTTATAGGAAGATGGTTATTTCGTTCAATGATCGTCCCGAATGTGCCTTCTGGCTGCGCGGCCAGCTGGCGGATCCGCTTTTGGAAGAGGGCCCAGTCAAGCGCGTCAATGCGAACATCCCTAAGCCCTTGCATGATGACTTCAAGGCCATGTGTGTGCGTCGAGGGGTCGACATGCAAGATGTGCTGACTGAGTTGATTATTGGCTGGATGAAATAATGATGACCCTCCCCATTGAGATGGAAGGGCAGCTGTGGAAGCAGGCCCTAAAATATTTTGGAGCTGATGAATTAAGGCACCTGCTCATTAAGGCACAGGACGATTTCTATCGTGGTCATGACTTTCCGCTTAATCGCAAGGCGACCAAGTGGGGAAGGATCTTTACCGTCAACGGCACGGCTTACTGTAATTTTAGGAAGCCAATGCTGCGGAAGGTGTTCGGCCCTACTGTCCTTGCTTTCATCAGGAATACGCCTGATTTGCGGCTGAATGAAGGGGAGTCTGGAAAGCTAGAAATGCCTGAGCGGCTGCGTATCCATCTGTCTGGCGCCTTGCTCAGAAAGCTTCCTGCAGAGCTACTAAATGACACCCAACGTGACCAGCTTTTTGCCTCAGATATCGGACTTTAAGCGGGTAAAATTATCTGTGGAAAAGTCACTGGTCATGTGACATATTGTCACTTTCATAGTGACAGGGTGCTCGCATGCATGAGGAAGAGGAAGTAGTCAGTATTTCCGAGCGTACCGCTACAGAACTAGCCCAGGAGCTGCGCGTTTCCTTGGATGAGCTTGGCTGGTCAGCTGCCGGGCTGATGGATCGCATGCGCTCCCTCGGCGACTACCGCACCCCGGCCACGATCCTCAGAGGCATTAATCGCGCTCTGGAAGGCCAGATCAAACCGTCAGGCGAGCTGATGGCCTTGGTGCAGCAGGCTGTGCGCTTCCAGCGCAGGTTGTTGCGCACATACAGCAACACGCCGTGGTCGCAACTCGGGGATGGTTCTTACACGACACGCTTGGAAGATTTCACCCTTACGATCACGCCGCAAAGCCGCGGAAGATGGCGTGTGAACCTGATACATAAAGACGGCTTCAGCCCGCCTTTCCCAAGATGGCAAGACAGCCTGGATGCAGCAAAACGCATGGCTTTCATCACGCTCGACAACGGTCAGAACTGGCTTCAAGAGTATGCTGAGCAGCAGGCTCGCGAAGCCGCAGAGAAAACGGCTGTATACCGTGGCGAGTCTTCTGATCGATAGCGAATTTAATGCGATGACGGCCGAGTTTGATCAGGCTGGAGCTTGGATGCAGGATCAGTTGCGTGCTCAACCGAGAAGAGCGATGAACCGTCGTGAACAGCATGTGATTAGCCTAGCGTGAGACAATTTGGACGAGCTCGATGTGATCAAACCCTCGGCGCGCAAATTCGGCACGGACGCCTTGGAGCCTGGGGTGTTGTGCTGGGGCACTGTGCGTGCTCGATCCGGATGGGCTGGTTCACGCAATTAGTCGGCAGCACAATCCCTCCGTAATTGGTATGAGTGTGCCGTTTCGGATGCTACAGCGGCTCTGTGATCAGCTTTTCAAGCGGAAGCCACTGTTGTTGCAGCGCCCAAGCTAACGCTGCAGAGGAGAGCAGCACGCATCACTGTCGTGGGGATCCTGGTTGTCGATGGTGCGAGCTGCTCAGAAAGCGCTCGATCCTCTCCAGCACGACGTATCGCTCCTGATCACGAGGCGGCGAGAGAACCGGAAAGCCCGGTTTGTTACGATTTTCTCCTGGCAACCAGCGACGCTATCGTCTAGGCTCCGCCCGCATTGCTGGTCACCCCAGTTGATGGACTGCTTTGCACTATGACTGCGCATCTCGTGGCCTCCCTGCTATCTCGCACCGGTGCCCGTGCTGATGACGTGAGAGCCATTCGGTCTATCCATCGGCGAAACAGAGTGAAATCGAGTTGATCATTTTTCGGCTTGGCTGCTACCCTGAACATGCCCGTCATACCATTTCCTTTTCCGGTGTTTTGCCCATGAACAAGCCTAAGTCACGCGCTGCAGTTGTAGAGGCTGCGGTGTCTTCCCTGTCCGCTGAGGACTTGGAGGCTATTGCTGAGTGGTTGCAATCCGAGGAGGGCAGCCAGGCTCTGAGCAACGCTGCAGCTGAGGCCCGCCAGGCCATCAGTGAGCTAAATCGTTCTCGATCCGTCGACCGAGATGATTTGCATAAACCTATAGTCGTGGTTGACCGAGCAATCGGCGCCGGGGCTGGCTATCTGACTACCCGCGTGGGGTAAATCAATCCGTGGGGTAGACCAATCTTGGCCTATAAGCTCTATCCGTACAGCGTCGAAAAGCTCATTGAGTGTTTGGCCGTAGGGTCTACCTTTGCGGATGAAAAATGGATTTCTAAAAAGCTGCACCTTGTTTACTTCAAGGAGTACTTCGAGGAGCTGGGCGCTAAGACGATCGTGGTCGAGGAAGACTACATCGACCGCGACTACCTTGAGGACTATGCGGCGTACTACGACCGGTGCTTCCAGAACTACGGGCGGCGTACACTACGCTTACATTTCTTCGATTTGGAATTCGATGAGGACGTGTTCGTCACGGCCGTCACGGCAGGTGAGGGATGTGCTCAGGAGAAATCCCTTCAAGATGCGTACCTTGGCTTTGTAGTCGTTAAGCCGTTGCCGCAATCAGTGGTCGGCCGTACCTGCCTCAGGACATATCCCAATGATGCCGGGCGTAGACATTTTCCGTGTTTGCGCACCTATGACGTCAACCTGTTCGGCATGCAGCTTAAGGTCAGAAGTCTGGCTTACCAGGAGCAGGATACCGTTGTGGCTGCATGCGCAACGAGTGCGTTGTGGTCATGCTTGCAAGGCACAGGCAAGCTATTCCAACACCCGATACCCCCGCCTGTTGAGATCACAAATTGGGCTGCTGAGCACATGCCTGAAAATCTAGGCGCGGTGAGTTCTCGGGCGTTCCCCAACAACGGCCTGACGGCAAGCCAGATGGCCTACGCTGTCCGCCGTGTTGGATTGGAACCTATGGTCATTGGCTCCCCTGCACGTTATGACCTCAATGGTTTGGCCTATGCCTTCTTGAGGGGGCGCATCCCATCAGTCCTGGTCTATACGTTGAAGGAATGGGATGGGGAGAAGCTAAAGGAGGTTGGCCAGCATGCCGTGGCTGTGACGGGGTATTCGCTCGACGAGGGCCCGCCGATCCCTCACCTCCGTACTGGGCTTCAGTTACGCTCGACGCGGATCGATAAGCTCTACGGGCATGATGACCAAGTTGGGCCTTTTGCCCGGATGATCTGGAATCCCCCTGTCAATAGCGACTTCGGTGTTGCGCACCCAGGGGATTTCAACCTGCTGAAAACCTCGGGTTCAGACCAGGTCTTTGCGGAAATCAACTTCGTTCTTCTCCCGCTGTATCACAAGATCCGAATTCCCTACTCGTTGATCCACGACACCGTGTTCTCGCTGGATAAGTTCATTGAGCAGGCGCGGCGAGGCCGTGTGGCCAAGGGTGAGTGGGATATCTTCTTGACGACCGCTAACGACTACAAGATATCGGCCCGTAGCGATTACCCAACCTGGGGTATTGATCCTGCAGCAACCCTTTATAAGTCGCTACCGCGTTTTATGTGGCGTGTGTTGCTGAGGGTCAACAACAAGGTTGAGCTGGACATCTTATTCGATGCGACCGGGATTGCTCAGCACAGCTTGGTTGTGCATCAGGTCGCGCAAGGCGGTTATAAGAGCATGCTTGAGCAGCTCGCCCGGGTGCGGGTCAAGAAGGGGCTCGATGTCGATGTACAGGTTGCTGCGGTGCTGGAGCAATTCGCACCGGTGTGGGTCGGGGAGGCGGGAGGTGCCATCAAGGGTGTTGCCAGGAATGTCGAAACCGCTGTTGCTACTGAGGGCGGCGCGGCCAACCACTGAAGTGTTTCACGACGATTCAGCCGCTACCCGCTGTGCTGGGGTTGTGGTATTCATGCTATCCTTCGTGTGTGACAACCCCTTCATCATCGGAAACGTCTATGTTTCGCAGCCGCATTGGTAACAGAAGCGAGTCGCAAAAAAAGGATGACGAGGCCTTCATGGCAGCGTTGCGTGAAATCGACACCCTTGAAGCCAAAGATGGCCATGTGTCCATGGACTCTTCTGACCTTGAGCAGCAGCTGAAAGAGCTGCACGAATCTGGCCAAAAATTGGTTAAAGGCTGATTGATCCTTCCTCATGGCACTGTTGCTCATTCTGCCGCTGCTTGTCAGTGGTCTTCTCGTTTGTCTGTATGACCCCCTGAATTACTACAAACTGCACCGGTACGAAGGCCAGCTGCTCTACCTTCAGGCCGGGCGCTTTGGGCTTCAGTGCCTTATAGCGGCCTTTTTGGTTGTTGGGATCGTGTCATTGGTTTTCTCCCATAGCTGGGGCCAGATCTGCTTGGATGGTGGCAATCCGCACTCGGTTCTTTCGGGGTGTCATGATTTCAGCACGGACTATTTATCGTGGATCGGTCATCTTCTGCTCGATGCCAAGCTTGTCACGACGCAGGAGGGCGGCCAGGCCACCGTGTTTGGCTTCCTGACGGGCATAGTCACTTTGATCATGCCCTTTGTCTGGGCTGCTCGATCCAAAAGTGGTCTAAAGGCGTACTTGAAGTCGAAAGACGAGGCGAAGCTTCATAGCTTTTTGACTCGTGAAACCCTCCGCCACAGTCCGATTGGCTGCAAGATCATGGATGCGTTTGCATTCAAAAGGGCTGTGATGATCACCATGAGTGACCGAAAGGTATACGTAGGGCTCATCCAGTCGGTGGGCGCTCCTACAGAGGTCACTGGCCTTGACCTGGAAATCCAGCTACTGCCGTCTTTCAGTGGTTACCGAGACAAGGATACGCTGAAGGTGACGTACACAAACACCTATCCAAGCGAGCCGTCCTTGGTCGAGCCTATCTGTCTGATGCAGGAGAATATTGTTTCTCTCAGCATGTTCAGTGAAAAGATCCGGGAGCATTTCAAGTCGGAAGAAGCCAGCTCAAAGCGGTACTACGACCTCTGATGCCCTAAGCCGTCTAAAGCAGTGGGCCCATTCCCCTTGATCTGTAGGCCGCTCTAACCCTTCAAGCGGCCATGAAGTCACCCTTCCCAACGGTCGCTGCAAGTGCCGTTGTTTCCCAGAGGTGGCGTTGCTCAGGGCAAAGAAGTGGCACTCGCCCCTCCATTCCTCCAAATTAACAACGGATGAATTCTCTCTTGAACACCAAGGGTGGAAAAGTTTAAGTGGTTTTCTAAACCAATAGACTGTCTAAGCTGAATTCGAATGCCTCGAAATCATAGTTGGATTGCGGAGCAGGGTTGACATCCAAATACGTAAACGTTGCATGCAAAGTCGCAGCAATGCTGTCATTTAGATTCTGATTTGGATTGGAAGCAGCTTGGGCGCTGTGATAATTCAATGCTCGATCGCGCAGCGTTGTCAGTAGTTGATTGCCAGGACTCAGAGAGTTCAACAACAGCTTTACAACATTCGGTTCATTCATTGACAGGTTTGCAGCTTGTGTCCGGGCGGACTGCTGCTCTTTATGATCTGTATTGAAAAGAAGGGTGGCGAATTGTTCCAGGATCGATGGGTCGGTGATCAGGTGGCTCATAGTGCATCCTTTCATGAGAGTCTTTATTGAATTTTACGATAATCTGACGCCATGATAATCTCTCAGGTTAGGCTTGCTGTCTAGCAGCGTGGTGATCAACCCCGAACTCTTTTCCCTGACATGAGTGGGATTTCCTTGGGGCCAGAAAAAGGCTGCCCTGCAGGAAGAGCAGCAGGAGCGACACTCTAGAGGGTCAGAGTCCAGATTACACATGAGGCTCCCATTTTGGTGGCGATTCGACCATAGCCTGCTCAGGATATTTGAACAGATTGGGCTGGAAGATAACCGCGGCGCTCATGGGCAGGAATACTTCACCACCGCTGTTGAAGTCGAAGTACCGGCGTCAATCAGCTGTTCCAGTGTTTTGGAATGCAGGTCGCTGCCGCGCGCGGCCAAGCTTCTTTCTTTTGGGAAGAAGCGGAAGTAGGCAAGGCTCTGTTTTCGCATCGCATCCAGGTCATCTGGAGAGGCGATAAAAACTTTGTCCAGAAGCTCGGCGTAGCGCCCGATTCGGCTTGCAGGCAGATGCTCGACCCGCACAGTGCACCGCAAAGCGCTTCCACCTTTACCAATGACGCCCTGCCGTAGAGCGCGAGATGTTCATGAGGCGTGCGATCTCTGCTTTGGTATGCCCTAGCGCTTTCAAGCGCTGTACTTCTTCGCGCACCTTAGCCGCCTCCGTAATGCGAGGGTGAACGGCCGGTTCAGAATCAATTAAGACAGGTGCATCAAAACCGCCCAGGGCTTCCAACTCTCGCTGACAGAGTGCCAGCAAGTCTGATGGGGAGACCTGCTCGCTAGCAGCGCACGTTAAAGCGACCAAGGTCAGAGGGTGCACCTTTAGCTGAGCAGCGATCTCGTCAAGGGTTTCCAGGGTAACGCTGGACTCTCCACGCTCCAGTCGAGAGATGTGCGATTGCGACACGCCCCCCTCGAAATCGCTTTGAGCGACCGCGGTCTGGCGGCGCATGAAACGTAAGGCGCTAGCGAAAGCTTTCCTGAGCATGGGTGGCCGATACCTGCAAAGCCCACTGTATGCCGTGTTTGCATGGTTCGACTCAAACCCGTATATTCATATGGTGATACACTCGTTGCTGGCTCGCTGTTCGACGGAGGAGTTCTCACGCAGTGGCGGCGAGTTCCTCCATCCGAGCAACCGCAATATCACGCTAAATGCACGTTGAAGCTTAGGGCATTTCCATACCGCTTCACTGATCAATTAATAGCCAAAATCGCGTATGCACGCTCAGCGACTGGAGACCTACTTTTGAAAGTCTGCATCTACTCTGATCTTCACTGCGAGATGGATGCGCGACCCAGTCTGCTTCCACAGCGCACGAGCGATGACGTCGATCTCGTCATCCTTGGCGGCGACATTCACACGAAGGGCCGGGGGGTGAAATGGGCTCAGGCAGCCTTTGACACCCCGGTCGCGTATGTATGCGGGAACCACGAGTTTTATTTAGGGCACATCGACAAGACGCTTAGATCGATGAAAGAGCAGGCTGAAGGAAGCCAGGTGCACGTGCTGGAGAATGAAGTCTTGATTGTCGGAGATGTCCGAATTCTGGGTGCCACCGCTTGGACAGACTTCTCCGCTCATGGAAATGTCTACCAGTCGTCCCAGGAAGCTAAACGATGCATGAACGATTTCCGCAAAATCAGGGCAGGTGAGGGGTATCGTGCCCTTGCCGTCAGCGATGTCATCAGCCGCAATCACGAAACATACCAATGGTTGGCGAGGGAGCTAGCTCAGGAGTTTGAGGGCAAGACCATTGTCGTGACCCATCACTGCCCATTAGCCCAGTTTTCAGGCCCTGAACAGGGCTCTGCTCTCATGCCAGCCTATTCAAACCAGTGGCCAGAATTGGTTAGCCAAGCGGATGTATGGGCATTTGGCCACACGCATAGCAAAGTTGATGAAATATTTGAAGGCTGCCGGATCATTAGTAACCCAAGAGGATACCCGAGCGAAGAGTGCGGATTCGACGCAGCTTTTGTGATAGAGGTTTAACGAGGCAGTATCAAATGCGGAATTATCAAGAAAAACTGGCAGAGGCTGCTCGGCGTAAATTCAGTAAGCAGATAACTGGGTTTCTATTTGATGTCCGTGCGAGAGATAGAGGCATTAGAGGTGCCATATTTTATGACGCCCTCAGCCGCTACGAAGATGGTGATACCTTTACCACATCTGATGTCGGTGAAACGTGGCAAGAGCATGGTTACACATTGTTCCTCACCGTTCGCGGCTCCTGTTACGTGGCAGTGAGTCATATGTTATTTGTGGAAGAAGCGCTGGATGGTGTTGTGCAAACTATGATAATGCGCGCAAGTTGATTGCGCTAGGCATTTAATTTTCATTTCTCCCTAGTAACTGAACGCATTCAGGGTTTGCGTTCGTCTGACTATGCCAAAGGAAAAAGCATGTCTGATCTCAAAAAAATCAAGGTGACTGTCCGGAAATATGATGTGCAAGGCCGGGGTGATCTTGATGTTTTATTTAATAGGGTGAGATTGGAGGATGAACAGGGTAACACGCTTGACTTCAAGAAAGTTGTAATGTTGCGATACCTTGAGCGGCAGGGAGCAATGGCGATCAATACTCCAATAGTCTGGTATTATAAGCCGCTAGGCAAAAAGACCGTCGTGTTGGTTGCGTTTGAAAGGTCTGGCGGGAATGTCGAGTACGAGCTCGAAGACATGAACCAGATCGTGAAATCCGCTGTCCTGAAAGGAATTCTGGTGGCGCTGGGAATGATTCCGGGAGGCATTATCGCAGCAACCGCTACTTTTGGGGTTGGCTTGCTCCTAATCCCATTGGGGCTTTGGTACGGCTATCGGAACGCCTTCAAGTTGCCCGCGATGCTTCGCAGGAGCGTGTTGGTGAAGGATCTTGCTGCTTTCGGAGTTTCAGTTCGTTAAGCTTATTTTGGCACAAGCCGAATAGATCCAGGGAAGGGGCTTTATGAACTGCGCGGTGATACTTGACGTATTTGGCACGCTTTTAGAGATTCGCAAGCGGACGAATCCGTACAAAGCGTTGCTGAGGGAAGGGACTCGCCAAGGACGTTGCGCAGCCCCGGATGACCTACGGTTTTTTATGACCTTTAGCGGAGGGCTTGCCGAGGCCGCCGATACGCTTAAGATCAAAATTGCTCAGGATAAGTTGGCCGAACTGCAAGAAATTTTGGAAATCGAAGTAGAATCTATTCGGCTGTATGACGATGCCCTTCCGGCGCTGGACATGCTCAAGCGTCATGGACTGCGGCTTGGGCTTTGCTCCAATCTTGCCAGTGCCTATTGTTCGAAAGTTAGAGAGCTGCTGCCGCAGATGGATGGGTATGCGCTCAGCTGCGAGTTAGGTTTGATGAAACCTGATCCTCGAATGTATGCAGCTGCTTGCGACCTATTAGCCGTGAAGCCAGGGCTTGTCGATGGCACGGCAGCCAATTCGGTGCTGATGATTGGCGATTCTTTGAAATGTGATCGCGACGGGCCCAAGCAAGCGGGAATAATCGGCTATCACCTGAGTCGCCGAGGTACTGGCCCTTATGTGGATTTGCTGAGATTTGCCCATGCTGTAACAGAGAGCAACTGATTGTCTTAGCCCCCCGGTGTCAGGATAGTTGTCGCCTCGCCAGATTTACCTGAAACCAGACCCCGGGGGCTGAAAGAGAGCCGTTATGCCGTACTATTCCTCTGAGCGCAAAGCCGAACTGCTCAAGATGCTGGGTCCTCCACTCAACCTGACGATGGCCGAAGTCGCTAGGCGTGAGGGCGTTACTGAAATGTCGCTGTATACCTGGCGCAAACGAGCCAGTGCCGAAGGATGTGTGGTGGTGACCGATCCCAAACACCCGACCGAGAGCTGGTCGGCAGAAATGAGATTCGCAGCTGTGGCTGAATGTGCCAGCTTGTCCGAGATCGAGGTGGGTGAATACTGCCGTCGCAAAGGCTTGTATCCGGAGCAGATTGCTGCCTGGCGGCAAGCGTTCCTGAGTGGGATGGCCCCTCCAAAAGCGCAGCCCAAGGTTGATCGGGAGCAGGCCCGTCAGGATCAGAAACGTATTAAACAGCTCGAGCGCGAGCTGCGCCGCAAGGATAAGGCGCTGGCTGAAACAGCCGCGTTACTGGTGCTGCGAAAAAAGCTCAACGACTACTGGGGAGTAGACGACGAGGACAATTGACTGCTTTGCCGGAACGGCAACTGCTGGTGACTTGGTTGACTGAGGCGATTAATTCCGGAGCTCGGAAATTGACGGCATGTCAGGAAGTTGGCTTGACGCTCCGAACGTTGCAGCGCTGGACTCAAACGGAAGAAGTGGCGGCTGATGCACGCACAACTACAGTTCGCGCAACCCCACCAAACGCGCTGAGCGAGCACGAGCGACAAGCGATTCTCAACCTGTGCAACAGCGCTGAGTATGCTCACTTGCCACCTAGCCAGATCGTGCCGAGGCTGGCCGACAAGCAGCTCTACATAGGCTCGGAGTCGACCTTCTACCGGGTGCTTCGGGCTGCTGGACAGCGAGAACGCCGAGGGCGCGCTCAGCGCCCTGGGCGTCATGCCGAGCCGACAACGCATGCTGCCCGCGCACCTAACCGGGTGTGGTCGTGGGACATCACATACTTGCCATCTTCGGTGCGTGGAAAGTATTACTACCTGTACCTGATCGAAGACATCTACAGCCGCAAGACTGTGGGCTGGGAGGTACACGAGAACGAAGACGGCGCCAAAGCTGCAGTGTTGCTGCAGAGAAGTGTAATCAGCGAACAGTGCTTGAGAGAGCCGTTGGTGTTGCACTCGGACAACGGCACGCCGATGAAATCGGCCACTTTGCTGAGCAAGATGTACGAGCTGGGCATAACACCGTCCCGCGGCAGGCCGCGTGTCAGTAATGACAATCCATACTCGGAGGCACTTTTCAGAACACTGAAGTACTGCCCGCAATGGCCGACCAAGGGCTTCGAGACCTTGGATGCTGCACGATGCTGGGTGCGTGATTTTATCCGTTGGTACAACCACGAACACCGACACAGCCGAATCCGCTTCGTCACGCCAGCAGAGCGTCATCGAGGCCAGGACAGGCAAATCCTTGCCCTGCGCCACGAACTCTATGAGCGCGCTCGAAATAGGAATCCGGAGCGATGGTCAGGACGCACTCGCAACTGGGAGCCAATTGGTACCGTGCTTCTGAACCCTGATCGGGAACAACAGCACGTGAAGCAAGCCGCATAGTTGGATGGTTGACGCGACAACTACCTTGAAAAACGCCGTAGCAGATAAGTTGGCTTCTGCTTCCGGTGTCTCGCATGGGTTACCATGTGGAAAATCTCTTCAGCGGTGTCATACCAAATAATATGCTTGCTGTGCGGTGTGGGAATCACAAAGCGTCGAATCTCAAGCGGCGCAAAAGTGAAATATTTGGGTAACTTCAGCCGTCTCTTAATCGTGCCGTCCGTACTGTTGCACTGCTCGCAAATGATGGTTCTGGCAAAGGTCATAATCCGACGAGGTTCACCGGGACGAAAAGTATCTGCGCACAAATGTTCTCCGTGATCGTGATG
Organism: Pseudomonas sp. FA117; assembly: GCF_057370475.1. Taxonomy (NCBI): domain Bacteria; kingdom Pseudomonadati; phylum Pseudomonadota; class Gammaproteobacteria; order Pseudomonadales; family Pseudomonadaceae; genus Pseudomonas; species Pseudomonas sp. FA117. The sequence goes on along the minus strand of NZ_CM170675.1, from coordinate 3,621,454 downwards.
TGCGTGAAGTCCCCCAGCCCAGCCCTCATGTCTGTCAGGTCTGTTCGGGTATCCCGCCATGCCTTATCCGTCTTACGCGCGGGTTACGGATGAGGATATGAAGGCGCTTTATGCGTACTTCATGAAGGGGGTACCGGCTGTTTCGCAGGTAAACAGGGAAAGCGAAATTCCATGGCCCCTGTCCATGCGCTGGCCCCTCGGCATATGGCGTTGGATGTTTGCCCCTGATCCAGCTAGCGCTCTGCCTGTCGTCACTGAGGATCCTGTGATCGCCCGCGGAGCGTACCTGGTCGAAGGTCTGGGTCATTGCGGTACCTGTCACACTCCCAGAGCCATCACGATGCAAGAGAAGGCCCTCAGCGACAGTGATAGCAGCCACTTCCTGGCAGGCGGCGCTCCGTTGGAGGGCTGGGTGGCGAAGAACCTGCGCGGTGAAAATGCAACTGGCCTGGGCACCTGGTCAGTAGAGGAGCTTGTTCAATTTCTGCAGACGGGCCGGAACGACCGTACGGCAGCGTTTGGCGGCATGAGTGATGTCATCGAGCATAGTCTTCAACATCTGTCCCTAAGCGACCTCACGGCAATTGCTCGCTATCTAAAAACACTCCCGCCATCCGGTGCAGCGCAGAAGCCCGTTGGGCAATCTCAAACAACGGAGTTGCTCCATAATCTCCAGATCCAGGGCAATCTGGGTGCTCAGGTCTATGCCGATAACTGCATGGCTTGTCATCGCAGTGATGGCCGAGGCTATGCGCAGACCTTCCCCGGACTTGCAGGAAACGGCGTGCTGAATGAGGAAGACCCCACCTCCGTGATCAGGATCATCCTTGGCGGTTATACCCTGGCAGGTACGGAAAAAGCGGTGACTGCCTTTACAATGCCCGGCTTCGGATGGCGGCTGAGCGACGAGGAGGTCGCCGCGGTCGTCACGTTCATACGATCGGGATGGGGAAATCAGGGAAATCTAGTGTCCGCCAAGGACGTCGAAGGCGTAAGAAGCTCAATGACTGCTGCTCAACTCGCTGTCCCGGGTACCGACGTACATGAGGGCGCCATCCTTCCTTTTAGGCCTTAAGTGGCAATCGACCTCAAGCGACAAACCCATGCTCTAGCCGGGTAATCAACATGAGAGCGTGTTCGAGTGGCACATCGCTCGGGCGTTTATCCCCCAACGCCTTAAGCGGTTGTGATAACCACTTGATCGCGGTTGCCTGATTGCCGAACAACGCGATTGCTGCATTGATCAGTTGCGGATCAATGGCCTGGAGTTCGGGGCTTGCACGCCCCGAATTCATCGCGTCCTCAATCGCGGCTGCAAGCGTCTCCAGAGCATCGCCGAGCCGAGCATCTTCACGAGCGTCCTGAGAGATTGGTTGATGTTCCGTGCAATGGCGTAGCAGGGCCTGAGCGTCGTTGAAGTTCAAATCGAGTTCGATGAGCATTGAGGTTCCTCAAGACTTTGCGCACTGAGAAAAATACAAACCGTCCGCCGGTGCTGAAGCATCCGGGGATCGATCACGTGAGCGGGGCAGGGCATTCTAGCCGGTGCTGGCTTGCGCGTGCTGGCCCGCCAAGCAAATCTCGCATCTTGAATGGCGATTCTGGCAGGAGGCATCCGCTTCGCTCGCCGGGTGTCTTCCCTCCGACGACGCAACACTCATGCATGGGTCACTGGTTGGATCACCGGGGTACTAACTGTGGCGTGAGATCCCGTCCGATCTTGCGCTCTCGTCGAGGTCTGGAAGGCCAATCGCGAGGATGATTCAAGGTCGTCGGTTCGGCAGGGAGCTGAGGGCAGGGAGCTTCGGGTCTCAGCCAACAAAGCGGGGCGATGCGAAAGCGAGCTCTTTCTGTAGCGTTACTTTCCAAGAAAAAGGCTAGCTGTATAGCGCTAGCCTTTCACACAACTAGACCGCGTCACTCGGTGTTGTCAGGCGTACGGAAGATCTGAAACCAGACGCGTCCCGGTTTGCTAGTTGCCGGGGCTTTCTCGTGGTCACGGATCGTGCAGTAGCGACCATGCTTGGTCAATACGGCAGTTTTTGCAGTGTTCAGGGTCACTTCTTGAAATGACCCACCATTGCGATTGACAAGATTGCCGGGAGTTATCACATAAGCCATGCTGAAGCCTCAGTAGTGGGATAAATGAATGGCTGATGGCCATCATTAGTCACTATGCACTATCCAGGGCAATTGCTGATGACCCTGGTCAGTGGTTTTGAGACCTGGGCGCGAACGTCGTGATCCCTCGGGCCGCGAGTAGGAGAAGGGAGATGGGTTTAGTCGTGGCTGAAGCGTATCCTTCGAGAGCGCTGTTTGACCGACTATGGCCATTGAAAAAGGTGGTCACAGCCTTTGATGTTTTTGAGAGCGCCACGATCCCGAGTTCGGCGCCGAGAAGTCAGAGCGCGGAGAAGCACAGCTCGGTTTGTAAGCTGCGGGGCTGGGAAGGCCTGCGACTAGCTGCTTTTTTGGAGCGGTCGGCCAGGGCTGCCTCTGCGTTGCAAGGTTCAGTATTACTCCAAGCCAGGCTCTTGATTTCAGCGTGAACATTGGCGATGAGCTCTGTGGCGGGTTTACCGCTTTCCTCGGACAGTGTGAGGGTCAATAGAGTGAGGGGGCTTAACCCCAACCCCTGGCTAACCTGATCCAGTTTGTCCAATGTGATGCTGCTGCGCCCACCTTCGAGTTTGCTGAGGTAAGTGCGGCTGGTACTCGCAAAATCGCGTTGGGAAAGGTTGCGCTTGCCCCGGATCGTCCGTAGCACCTTTGCGAACGACGTCTTCAGTGACATTTCTGCTCCTCTGACTGAAACAGCCACGGTGCATCGAACCGATAGCACCTGGCTTCGACGCATCAAGCGCCCTATGACCGGGCTGCACTGTAGCATGGGCTTTGACCTGGGCGGGGCGTTGGCCAACCCTCGAAATCTCCGCAGGAGTGACCGGCGATAGGAGTACATTTGTGCCCTTACGATTCAAGGCGATGCGCTCTGATGTCACGTTTCCTTGGGACGATGAACGCCTCCGGTTCGGCCTGAGCCTGTAAGCCAGCTGGCTGTGCGGACTGATCACTGTTCAGGCGGGGACAAAGCTGTCAGAAAGGGGTGAGAAAAGACCTGACGGCCGATACCTGACTTGCTACTAACATGGATACCGACCGATCAGGGGAGGGTGCGATGGCCTACTTCTTGACGCGTTTAGTTCGACCCCCTGGGCCATGGACTACGATTGGTGTCCACGTTTTGTCAGCGCTGACTAGTTCAAACTCCCTCTCTACATCTTCTTGAGTGCAGAAGATGTCAGTCATGTAGAGCACACCATAGAACGTATCCCAGTCGTGGTGCTTATAACCCTTCATGTCTGCGTAGACGCCATCCAAGCTTGATTTCAGTTCAGTTTCGGAGTTGATGAACTTGAACTCAACCATGGTGCGAAGCGAAGGTATACCAATATCACCTTTGGTATGCTTCAGGATTCGCGGTATCCCGACCTCTTTCATCGCGTCTGTAAACGAGTATTTGCAGACTTTGAGTATTGCATTGCGCAATTCTGCCTCGGTCGTGGGAACAATGCCACTGTCCTGGATGATCATGCCAGTCTTCAAGAGAATATTGCGCAGCACGCCATGACTTGTAATCGCTTTGGCATTGCTCATCGCGCGCAATGGCGCGAAGCAGGCATGAGCTTTAGAGTAAGCATCGGAGTGGATGTCACCCTCAAAAGGTCGGGAAGTTTTTTCGAGATAAACGCGATCACTTCGAAGACTGGTAGCTTCGCGCTCAATCGATGGAACGCCCAGCCGTTCAGCCAAGGCACCGATACCCCGGAAAGCCGCTTCTAAGTGATACCCAATCATCAACTTGGCATGATCGTAGCGATGGTCATCAGGATTCTCATGATCTTCCAGGCTCATGTGATTTTCCAGATCATCGAATTTGTTGACTGCATCGTAAGCTGCATCGAGGTCTCTCTGAATCGCCTCGACCAAAAGCCATTCTTCTCTTCCCATGTGTTCCTCCTATAGAATTATGCTGCCAAACGGGGCGGGACTTCCGTGACGAGCAGGGTTGCTGGTGGCCATGCACATAGTTAATGCTAACCATCAGGATGATATGTTATTCGCCTTTAAGGAGCTGTAATGAGTTTTACTGAGCGGCAGATGAAAGACCATATCTATGACTCTCAAGAGATAGCCGGTATGTACCGGTTTGCCATGCGGATCGGGTTTTGGAATAGCGAACCTGATCGGAGCTCCATGTTGGAAAGATTTCTGAAAGTAGCGAACGTCGCCACCCTTTCTGAAATTGATGATTTGCTCAGTGCTCGGAAGCCACTGATCGAAAAGTTTCTCCTAAATCTGTATGCCAACAGAATCTGCCCTTGGCGGGTTACACCTGAATTTATCTGCGAGCTTGTCTTAATAGTCGAATATCCCGAAGTGTTCACCAAAGAGCGGCTGGTTGAGGAGCTGCAGTGGGACAGTGAAGCGACCGACAGAATCTTGAAAGCGTTGCATGAAACCATCCTGGCCTCATGAGGTTACGATGTGTCACGAGCACGGTCTCCACTGCTTGCTTTGACACTATGAAGAAAGGGCTGCAATTTCCTGCGGCCCTCTCCAGTTCAGATTCAAATCATGAGCCTCGTGTCGGACAGCGGTTTGAAACTCGCTCGCCTACACCCCATAATACCTAATGGCCGACGCGCTTGATCACATCGCCTGAATCCAGCTAGCGGGTATCAGACCGTCACCCTTGCGCTCCCAAGCCTCCACGCTAACGGTGTCCTCGACATTACCCCAGATGTCTGGCCCTGCGTGCTCCAATACGATGATCTGGAAGAAGTTTCCGGCGCGCTTGAGTCCTTTCGCAAGCACTTCAAAAATCCGACGCGTCGCAATTACGTCTGCGGGGCGCGCCTGATTGATTACCTCAAAACCTGCGTCCAGTGCGTTGGAGCCGCCGGTGCTGCTTGGGAAGTAAACCTGGCTCGGCTGATCTATTACGATGAAGCTGAATGGTGGGAGCTTTTTGTTATCGTCTTGGGACAAGTACTCGTGGATGCCAAGGAACGTTGCGATGTGGTAACCCATCCAGTTAGCACCACTGCCTATTTCCCACAGATAATCCTTCTTCCCGTGCCCCTCGAACCTGAGCGTGAGCTCTTTCCTGTCGAGGAAAATCTGCGCACCTGGTGTGCCGTTCAAGCCGAACTGGTCGGCGTACTCTTCGATCATAGGGGACAGCTGAGCGTCGACCTTTCGCTCCTGCTCGGCCTTATCGATCGACGACATGGCGAAGTTGTACTGACGGATCAGCCCCTCCAACTCGGTCATACGTTTGAGCAGGCCATGATCGGCATCAGACCCATCAAGCTGCTTGAGTAGCCGGCTGATTTCACCTGCCACGTAGTAGATCTGGCCTATCGAATTGCGGGTACGCTCGTCTTCCTGGATCAAACGATTCTGTTCACGCAGCAAGCGTGAAAGCTCACGCTCATCTTTTGCCCGTTGCCGTTTGAGGATGGACAGCTGATTGTCGACTACCGGATTATCCTTGAGGGCGTCAGAGATCCGCGAGATCTTATTGACCTTCTCTTCAAGGTTATCAATGACCATTGGCAGAGCATTGGTGAAGGAGCCACATGCCACGCAATTCCCGCCCTCCGCAACGCTCTCCTTCAGCCATTCCAGACCGATGACATGAGACTTTTCTGTATCGATGGCGGCGACGAACTGCTTGCTAGACCGAGCCAGGTGATCAATGCCATCGATCTGCGCGTCTAGCTCATCAACAATCCGTTGCTGCTTGGCCACATCGTCGATCACCTCCTTGAGCTTCTTGGAAATATGCAGCCGCTGGGGCTCAAGCAACGTTTGCTCAAGACGACCCTCGTGAGTGGCGATGACCACTGTCTTGAGCAGTTCCACCTTCTCAGTGCTCAAAGCACTGGTTTGCTGCAGGAGGCCAAGCTGGATGCATCGATCAAACAACTGGTCGATGTCCGTATAGTGGTTCGCCTTGGCTGCATCGTGGACGGTGATTTGTTTGCGAAGCCGATCCTGCTCGCGCAGGGCTTCATCCCGCCGACGCTCATTCATCACATACGTCCCATCCACCATACCTAAAGCGTATGGCATTGCCCGGGTAAGGCGTTCCTTGTGTTGGAACGAATCCGCTTTGAAGAAGAGGGTGTTCGGGTTGGCAACGATGTGCTGGGGCAGGAAGTTGAACGCTGCCATGTCGCGGTACGAGCTCCTGCGGTCGAAGCTTGCAGGATCTTCAGCATCAGAATGCGGCAGGTCGCTGACCCTAACCATTCCGTCGAAAGCCGCCTTGTACTGATTCAGCGAGTGCGTTCGGCTGACATCGTCAGGAATCGTCTCATTATCCTCATCAACAACGAGCATGCAGAGGTCATTAGAGCCCTGCGAGGTGCCCGGCGTGCGTCGAGCCAGTATGTGAGTCGTGTCGAGAAGGCGGACTTTCAGTCCGAACCATGCCACCGTCTCGCGGATGATCCCGATTGGAATCTGGCATTTTGTAGCGCCCAGCACGTAGTCAATGATATGGACGATTGACGACTTACCAGTGCCGCTCAGACCGTGGATGATGTTGATCTTCCCTTCCTCGAAAGGAATGACTCGTGGCTTCATGCCAGGCTTTCGAGGCCAGAGGATGACGGCGTCAATCGTGAATTTCATGGGGAATCCCAAACAAGAGCTTGTACAGATTTTCGGTCGACTCGGTGGCGAACCACTTGGCCAGTCGTTCGACGGTTTGCATCATCGCAGTGGGCATCGCGTTTTTGATGCCCCTTGGCCAGCGGTCAACGAGCACTTGGAAACTCGCTGCCTCTGGGGTTCTTCCGATTTTGCCGACCAGTCGAGCTGAGACTGCGAGGTTAAGTCCCTGAAGCGTGGCACCTGCATGCGCGGCAACGCGTCGTTGCAGATCGATCTTCAACACAGGCGTCTCGCGAAGCACGGTTGCCAATGCCGATCGGGTGGTTCGCTTGCACAGTGCATCGCGCGAGACCTGGCTCCAAGTAAGCGGTAATACGAGGAGAAGCTTTTGAAGGTCAGGCGTCTGCCCTAGCGCAGCCTCTTCGTATTGAGCAATGAAATGCGTCAATAGGAAGCACGCGAGGGATGAGTTGTGGATCAGCTGGCGGTCGAGGTAGGCATCACTCATGACTCTGCCTCCGATTCCGAGGGGGCACGGTGCCAGTGGATAGGTGACTTCGTTTCAACGGCATTAGCCATGCGCTGATAAGTGCCGCAGAACAGATACTGAGCCTGAGATTTGATCCGGCCGACGGTCATCGGGAATGATTCTGGGAACAAGGTTTTGGCCAGCACTTCCTTATAATCAGGTACGTCGAACTGGTGCAGCGCCTTGCTCGATCTCAGCTGATGCGCATTGCCGATAGAACGCCAACGGTCGCCCAAAACCCGCTCAGCACTGTCAAAGTCTTCGAGTAGTACTCGGCCCGAGTCCAGCAAACGAATTCGTTCGGAGTAAGCTGCGCAGAAGAAGCTGAACTGCTCCATCAGGATGTCCTGGGGCACGCTGAGCTTTTTGAGCTGCCCCATGAACACCATGGCGGCTGCATCGATCTTCTTGGCCCATTCAGTGAAGTCGGTTTTCTCGAAGGGCAGCGGCTCCCAGGGGCCATTCATGAATGCGTTAACCAGGGTGTGTTTCTGGTTGTAGAAAGGCTGGCCGGTTGTCCAGAATTGCTGGCGAGCTTTCCAGGTCTCCTGGCATTGGTCGAACAGGAATCCAACGAGTGTGTAGTAAATGGTTTCGCCGGAATCGAGCGCATCTTCGGGAAGGTGAAGCGAGGCAATAACCTTCTGCTTCATATCCGCGTTCTGCTGACCATCCTCGATGCGCATGTGTTTGATCAAGAACGTCAGATCCGCATCCGGAAATGCGGTGACTTCATTGGCGATCTCTCTCGTTTTACCAGTCATCCCAGCCGCGTGCGTGCGTAATGCTGTCACCGCTTCTGCAACGTCTTCTTTTGACTGGGCGTTCGAGAGGCGCATGGCTAGCGTGCCACTCTTCACAATTCGGTTTGTGACGAGAAGATACTCAAGCTCCTCGTGTTCCTGCCTGGCTGTAGCTAAGCCATTCAGCCAAATCCGAAGCGTTTTCCAGAGGTTCTTACCGCTGTCCTGGAGGGGATTTTTGCGAGGCTGGACTGACAGCTTCGCTTGCTCGGACACCCGCCGGGAACCCCTGGCACCCTGACTGACCTCTTCGATGTCATCAGCGGTTTCAATGCCGAACTTGGTGATCGGATTCTGGGCCGTAAAAATCCGAAACAGCGCACGCTCGTACTGATAGCCATACCCCGCTGCGCTAGGGCCAGCGTCAGGCTCTTTCATCCTTCCATCTCTCAGTCCATCCTCGTATCCAATGAGGCCGTGGCCCCATTCCTTTATCCGTGGCGCAGCAAGGCGGGAATGTACCTATCTAGATGTCATTTGGCCATCTATCGAAAGTTAAATTTCCTGCAGAAGATGGCGATAAGCATTCGTTTGGGTTTCTGCAGTTTTGCTCAACATTCAAGTGTGCATATGGCTGGCGTGATGGCTCGCCGGAAGGGCAATGCATGCGCGCTAGCCTCCAGCAGCTTGCGCAGATCTTTCTGGCAGAGTGGTGATGCTAACAGCGGTATATCGACCGCCGTTCCTAGCCCAAGGCGCTCACCTATAGCGTTAGCTTTCTGTGGGTTGCTTCAAGCCGTTGATCGCCTTCCGAGGGTGGAGTAATCGCACGTGTATTCATTCCAGATCGGACAGGTGGGCAGGGTCTTGCAGAGCGGTAGAGATCGCATTGTTCAGGTGAGGGAATGGCTAAGCGAAAGCATGAGTTTAGGCCTGCTGGGGCAATATTGGTCAGGTGCAGACGTAAAAGATCGAGGGCGAGAATGCGGCAGAGAAGGCGGTGAACGAGGATTTGGAAAGGCATGTATGGCACAGATCCTGGGAAGCCTATGGCAATGTATTGAGCGATATCCTGGATGAAGCATTGTGCAGCTACAAGCGCATCGGAGGCTTCGATGAGATGACGCGTCTGCATTCGAGCGCCGCCGGGTCTGACGCTCTTGTGCTACTCAGGCAAGCGATGGTAAATCGCTGGCCAGGTACTGCCGCCGATCCAGAGTCCTATTTAGCGATCCGTTCCAGGTTGAGAGCGCACATTGTGGACTTCCTGCTCTGCAAACTCGTCATCGACCAACACGAGACACCAATCCTGAGAGAGGCATACTTTGCCGCCGATCTCGGTCTATAGCGGACTGTCCAAGCGGGCCGTAGGCGGTTCACTCACGTAATCCTCAAATCACGCAGCTGCCTAGTCTGACGTAGTGTAGAAGTCAGGGCAGGGCGCGCTACACTCGCTACTACAATTCGCCTGGAGCCCCGCGATGCCACGGAAGACACTGATTTTCGGTAATGGGTTGGGTATGGCGCTTGACCCGAGGCACTTTTCACTCACCGAAGCTATGGCCTCAGTATGGGGCGACCCTTTCGCCATTTCCCCCGCTCAAAAGCAGCTGATCAGTCAATGCCTTGGTGGCTTCGACGCAATTCCCCAGCGCGAAGATCAGCTTGATCCCCTTCACTTAGTAATAGCTGCCTGTAAGACCCTCTCAAGCATCAATATGTCTCAGCGGATGGACGTCCACTGGTTGAGCGAAGAAGGCCAGCGGTTCCCGCTTGCCGTAGGAAACTACATTCATAAAGTCGCGACGCATTTGCATATGTATGAAGGCGAGCTTCCGCGGGATTTTCTTAACCCGTTAATCGACTTTGTAAGGCGAACCAGATCGCATGTCGCGACGTTGAACTATGACAAGCTACTCTATGGAGCCTTCCTGGACGCGGGCTTGATGGGCGGCTACTTCGACACCTCATTGGTGGACGGTATGCTCGCTGGAGGGTTCAGTTCCGAGGCTTTGGAGCGGCGATACGGCAATGATTATGCTTACTACCTACACCTCCATGGTTCGCCCCTTTTCTTTGACGACAGGGGCATTGCCAGGAAAAGGAATCGACATGAACTGAATCCTTTCTCACCTGAGGGTTCAGACCACATTGTGCTCACCCATGTCCGGCATAAGCGATCAGTGATAGGCGCTTCTCAGGTACTCTCAGCTTACTGGACGTACCTCAATCTCTGCCTAAACGAGTCACAGGAAATCATCGTCGTCGGATACTCAGGAGACGACTTACATCTAAACGATGTCGTAGCGGCTTATGCGCAATCTCGTCGCGTTGTAGTGGTTGAATGGGCAGGATTGGGTGCGACGCAGGTAAGTCGGATTGCGGTGTGGATGCAAAAATTTAAAACACAAAATTTGCGGCATTGCTACTTGCCCAATATTTTGGATTTCAACCAGTGGGAGTGATGCTTGCTTTCGGTGTGGGTTGTTGAGTTGAAGCGCATGGATTGAAGTAAAATATTTTTCGAGAAGTTTGACATTTATGAGTGTATGGAATTAGTATTGAATCAACAGTGAAGCATAATCTCACCCGAATTCGAGGTAGTACCATGTCCCGCTTGGCAGAATTTCGTCAGCTTGAACAAAAATTGGCCGCGCAACTGGCTGAGCTGGAAGCACTCAAAGGTTCGTCGGAACTTCAAAAAGAAATTGAGTTCGAAACCAAACTCCGTGATTTGTTGGCCAAATATAGCTTTAGCTTGCGTGACATCATCAATATTTTGGATCCCCAGGCTAACCGTCGCTCCAATGCTCCCGCTGTTGAGAAAAGCCCGCGTCGTGCTCGTCAGGTGAAACAGTACAAGAATCCGCATAACGGCGAAATTATCGAAACCAAAGGCGGTAATCATAAGATCCTGAAGGAGTGGAAGGCGCAATACGGATCGGATGAAGTTGAGTACTGGCTCGCTCATTAAGAATCATTAGCTTGCGAAAGCCCCTTTATGGGGCTTTTTGTGTTGAGTCGTAGGGCGGTGCACCTGAGTCATAGGCAGGCGTCCGCTCAATTTCTTTGTACGCTGGGCTGCCAGAACGGCTGCACTCAGTTGGGCATCAAGCGGGTTAGTACGCACTTACCTTTTCAGGTTGGTCAGTCAGCCTCAAGGGCGTAGCGGCACATGCCACACAGTCGAGTCATATCGTCGTCGTTGTCTATTTCCGACTCCAGCGTTGCGCCACATTCAGCGCAAGCTGGGCCTGGACTGTCTTCAAGGCAGAGCAGACATTCGAATTCTTCTGTCAGGTAGCTGAAGTGGCCGCAGCGGGAGCAATGTTCCAGCGGGGCCTCACCTCCCTTGGTTAAGGCATAGTACAGATCCGCGAAATAGTGTTTCGTAGCGATGGTTTCAGCTGCCTCAGCGTAAGTAGCGCAATAGGTGCAACAGGTACATGCAAAGGCGATCTCCGATGCAGGATTCACCAATGCGACGGGTTTGATGAGTGGCGATTTACAGGCAGGGCACTGCAGCAACTCTACCGAGCCCCTAAGAAGCTGATGCCCCCAAGGTACCTGTTTATTCGCTGCTTGGCAGATCTCCAGTTCGCGATTGTAGAAAGCCTCCTGGGCTGTGAGGAACTTCCATAGATCTTCGCCGAGAAAATCGATTGGGGTTCGGTTGAGATAGCTCGGCACAAACTGCTGGATGAGGTGGAAGGAAGCGGCCATGGCTTCGGCTAACCCTGATGCGGGCAGCTTGGAATAGTAGTGCTCCACATCGTTACGCATGATGGTCAGCTTTTTCAGAAGACTCCAGTCGATGCCCTTTACGCCAAGGTTCTCAAGGCGCTCTTGGATTGTTCGCACATCGACGGTCTGTCCTCCTTTGCCAACCCAAACGGGGTTGCCATCGGCATCCAGGCCCGTGGTCACATGCTGTTTGAGAAAGGCTTCTTTGGAATCAGCCGGGCTCAGTTCCTGAAGCTTCACCTTGAACATCAGCAGCAGGCCAGCTGAGAGATTTCGGATCGCCGACAAGGCACGGGCCTCGTCGGCTGGGATGGCTTTGAAATCCTCAATACCCAAGCGGATCGAGGACACAGCGTTGTCGAGCATTGTCATGGTTCACTTCCTTGTGAGGCTGCAGTGTCGTAGGCGGGATGCGGACGACCGTTGGTACGCGATTCGAGTGATCCTAAGCTGAACCTGTCGCCAATGCTAGAGAAGAGGGCCCACTCACATGCCGGCTAACTGCGCTGTGAGTCCCTCAAGTTCCACCAATTGGATGGAAAGAGAGATGAGTCGGGCTCATGTGGAACGCTCTGCGGATCCTAGCAATGCCCCGGATGTCCACCGTTGACTGCATTCCTCTATACGCGCCACAATCTGACCAGTCCTAAGTCTGACGACCTTCGCGTGATCTATGTTGCCTCTACGAGACACGTCACAGCGGTGCGCGGCGCACACCAAGGAGAGGCTGAGGACGGCGTTTTAGTACCGTCCGTCTGCTAGGGCGAAAATAATTAAGGTCGCTCGCCAGTAAACTCGAACCAAACAATTATTTAGTATTGACAGGTTATTTTTGCATTATTGTAAGTGCAATAGGTTGTTGGTTTCATCATAAGATGTTGATTTGTCGGTAGTGGCGCTGAATAATAAGCAAGTATTGACGTGCCGTGCTTGCTTTGTATCATATTATTGTACGGCGTGACAGTCGATGGTAACTATTTTTTGAGGTGGAGCGAGTGACCTCGTACGATGCCCAATAGGGTTGCACCTTCCAATTTTGCAGTTACCATGAGTGCATGACTCATTGAATCCTAATGCTGATGTTGCCTGCTGGCAGCTTGGAGGCTCTTGTGCGTTCGTGGATAATTATAATCGCCGTTGTGCTGGTCATTCTGTTGCTCTTGTACTCCCCAAAGGTCTATTAAGTTGTCGGGCTAGGTTGTCGATTGCGATGTGCCGACGCTTGAGTCTTAGTGCTTGCTCCGGGTGTTCTAGGAGGTCGTTATATGTCAGTGCTTGCAGATTAATAGGAGATGTCAAAAAAGATTTATTGCTATCTTTAATCGCTCTCCGGTGAGGCTGGAGTTGTATGCGGTTTTAAATCCAATTGCATTCGGTGTTAGAAAAAACTGTAAAATCCTACATGCGACGATTGAATCGCCCCTGGTTTCGTAGACACCTCCAAGCCTCATAATGAGGCCCAAATAGGAGGTGCCATGAGTCGTCAGCGTTACCCCGAAGAATTCAAGATCGAAGCGGTCAAGCAAGTGACCGAAAAAGGCAAACCTGTCGCCGAGGTCGCCCAGCGCCTGGGTATGTCCGTGCACAGCCTTTACGCCTGGATCAAGGTTTACAGCAAGCCCCAAGAGCAGCGTCAGCATGACAATGATCAGCAGGCTGAACTGCGCAAGCTGCGAGCTGAACTCAAGCGGGTGACAGAAGAGCGAGACATCTTAAAGAAGGCCGCCGCGTACTTTGCCAAGGAGTGCGGCTGAAGTACGCCTTCATCAACAAGCACTCGACGGATTACTCAGTGCGTCGCCTTTGCCAAACCCTCAAGGTGCATCCCAGCGGCTACTACGCTTGGTTGGCCAAGCCTCAATCTGCCCGAGCCAAAGAAGATCAGCGCCTGCTTGGCTTGATCAAGCAGGCCTGGTTAGAAAGCGGCGGCGTGTATGGCTATCGCAAGATTCACGATGACCTGCGAGAGCTAGGAGAGATCTGTGGGCGAAATCGAGTCGGTCGCTTGATGCAGGCAGAGGGGCTGCGTTCGCAAACGGGCTATCGCTGTCGTCCTGGGTTTTATGGCGGAAAACCAACAGTGGCATCGCCCAACCATCTGGCCCGGCAGTTCAAGGTCGGTGAGCCGAATAAGGTCTGGGTGACCGATATCACCTACATCCGCACCTATGAAGGGTGGCTGTACCTGGCGGTAGTGTTGGATCTGTTCTCTCGCCAAGTCATTGGTTGGTCAATGAAGCCCAGGATGAGCAGCGACCTGGCCATCGACGCCATGCTGATGGCCGTGTGGCGACGCAAGCCACAGCAGCAAGTGATGATTCACTCAGACCAAGGCAGTCAGTTCAGTAGCTCAGATTGGCAAAGCTTCCTGAAGGCCAACAATGTGATCAGCAGCATGAGCCGACGGGGAAACTGCCACGACAATGCCGTAGCCGAGAGTTTTTTCCAGCTTTTGAAGCGGGAGCGAATCCGACGAAAGATCTACGCAACGCGTGACGAAGCCCGAAGTGATATTTTCGATTACATCGAGATGTTCTATAACCCCAAGCGTCGACACAGCAGTGCTATGCAGCTGTCTCCAGTAGAGTATGAGAAACGCTATTTCCTGAGCTTGGAGAGTGTCTAGGAAACCAGGGGCGATTCATCCGGAGCGATGGTCAGGACGCACTCGCAACTGGGAGCCGATTGGTACCGTGCTGCTGAACCCTGATCGGGAACAACAGCACGTGAAGCAAGCCGCATAGTTGGATGGTTGACGCGACAACTACCTTGAAAAACGCCGAGAGTGAGTGCTTCCGTTTTAATACTGTTCCTTGACTTTTGCGAAGGCTGAAGCTCCGGGTTAGAGTGCTTGGCGCGACTCAATACAGGGGTGAAAGGCGAGATAATCTTGTGTCATATTCATGGGCCTGAGTGTTTTTTGTAAAGGTTTCCAAGGTTCGGTGTCACTTAATTATACTTGCAAATGTCATGTTTGAATTCCCCCGGAATTGCTACGCGGGCTAGAAGGGGGTGAGTGAGGAGTGTGGTCGGCTCTTGCTCTACAAGCTTAGGTGCGATGAGGATTTTTTCGCGCATTGGGTCGAGATAGAGTATCGCGGCGTCGAGGCTATAGTTTGAGCATGGGGATTTATAGTTGAAGTCACCTTGGTGGGCGATGTGGTACAAGATTTGGTTTCTGCGGCGATCAGGCTCTATGACATATATGATCATGGATAGGATGAGCATAAAGCCGATAGCGTTTGCGAACAATGAAAGTCCGAAGTGAGGGAATTCCTCTCTCCAGCGAGCTGCGACGTATGATGCGAGCGCAAAGATTAACAAAATACATGCAATGGCAATGCAGGGGTTTTTCAATCTTATCATTACATGCATGAATGTCGATGCTGATACTGTTAGTGGTAGCAAGGCAGGGTCTACGCCGAATATTTCATTCACGTTACCCAGAGCGTCGTTATGAGAAAACCAGATCACCAAGCCTGCAACTGAAAGCCAGAGCAGCGTGCTTGATTTTAGGCCCATAAGTGGTGCCGCCAGCTTCAGCTCCATGAGACTTATGAACACGTAGGCATTTATGATCATCGTGGCAGTCAATGCGAGGATCATGTAATCAGCAAACGGCATTGCGAATGCATCAATCAAGATGGCAGAGAACAGCACCAGAGTAGCTAGGGCGGAAGCAATCGTGAGCACTGATACCCGAGAGGGTACCTTCGGGCTATCAGATTCATGCGATGGGTTTAGTAGTTGTTGCGAGCTCATTTTTATGGCCTGCCAGCTGAACGAACTCAGGTTATCGGCAGGCTGGTGCATCGCAGGAGGGTATAGATCAGCTGGCAACCGGACGCTTCTCAGAACCAAATCACAATGAAGCCGAAATGGTGTGATTGGGGGGCGGTATAGGGGGCGACGGTAGCCAAGCTACACGTCAGAAAAATGATCAATTAGTGTGTAGTGGTCAACTCATCCCGGACACGGTTTTGAGTTTTTCTTCAGCTTTTGCCGGAGCCAGTCCATTGTTGAACTGATGAGGTCGGATCCAGTTGTAGTGGCTCATCAGGTATTGGCCAATGTCTCGTTGAGCTTGCTGCCCGGTCGGGTAACCCGTGGTCGGTATCCACTCTGATTTCAAGCTGCGAAATACTCGCTCCATCGGTGCATTGACGCTCCTATGTCAACCAGCGCTCCTCGACTCGCTCAAGTCGGCCAAAATCAGTGGATATAGGCCTCGGATGATGTAGCGCTTCAGACATCTTTGTATTTCCTTGCACGACATCCCTTCGGCCGTTCTGCGCGCCACATACGCCTTGGTTCTCGGGTCACTGCGCATTCTTACCATCGCGATAGTCCATAGCGCATTGTTGGCGGATCGATCCCCCCCACGATTCAAGCGATGACGCACCGTTTTACCAGATGATGCGGGGAGCGGGTTAACACCACAGAGCGCAGCAAGAGCGGACTCACTTTTCAGTCGCTCAGGGTTATCCCCTGCAACGGAGATTAAAGTGGCCGCTGTCTGAGGGCCAACACCGAATTGACTACGAAGGCGATGTGCATACTGCTGCGTTAGCGAGTCCAGCGTGTCATCTAGCTCCTGCAACTCTGCCGCAAGGGCCTGCCAGCGTTTAGCCAGAAGTCTAAGCGATGTAGTCAGGGCGCTCAGGAATGGGGCGTGCCCCAGTGAGCCAATGTGTGCACAGTTGTCGACGCAAATCGCAGGTTTGACGTCCCAGAGCCGCTCTCTGATTTCTTGAGGAGCACTGACCAGCAGTGATCTGATCTGGTTGATAGCTTGTGTTTTAGCTTTCACCGCACTTCGGCGGACGACAGAAATCTCCCTCATTGCCTCGGCAGCGCCTGAATGGGTTTTAGCGATGGCAGTGGCGCTCCCCGCCAGCACCGAACGAGCTGCGCTTTCCGCATCGGTAGGGTCTGACTTTCCCTCCAATCTGCGCTTGCATCGATCAGGGCGGTTCACTTCAAAAACAGCAATGCCGTGTTCGCGAAGTACAAGTGCAAGCCCAGCGCCGTACGTACCAGTGCCTTCGACGCCAGCCCGCTGGAGCCACCCGAATGACCTTGCCCAAGTCAGCAACTTAAGGTAGCCGCGAGTCTGTGTATCTACAGCAAGAGTACCTAACAGCTGCCCATTCACGTTGATCAGGGCGCCAACATGGACATCCAGATGCGTATCCACACCTAGGATGACCTCAGTGAGTTTTGCAGTGTTCATGCGTAATACCTCTGAGTTTACGCACTACCGACCTTGGACGCAGGACAGGACTCTCGCGGTGCAGCACAAAGCTCCTATTAAGTCACAGACGCCAAGCCTGGCAGTGCCAGGGAACGTCAGCGATCAATCGACAGGTCAACACCAAGGCATCTAGCTAGCCAATCCCAGCACGAGTCAGATTGAGCTGACGCTCTTGAGCATAGTGAACTGAGAATCCCAGCAGTTGCCTCGGCGACTCATGCTCTGGCGCATGCGATAGCGCCACAGTCTCTGGCGGAACAGACGGCTGCCATGTTGCGAACCCTGGTCGGAGTGGAACAATAATCCTTGAGGCTTTCCGCGCTGTTCGTAAGCCACCTCCAGCGCTTTGACCACAAGGTCTGCATCCGGCTTTTCTGATAAGGCCCAACCCACCACTCTGCGTGCATAGAGATCCAGGACAACTGCCAGATAGTGCCATTTGCCCTGTGCCCAGACATAAGTGATGTCGCCACACCAGACCTGATTTGGCGCGTCGACATCAAACGCTCGGTTCAAGATATTCGGAATATCTGGCCGCTCCACTGTTGCCTTTCTGTACGCATGCGCCCCTGGCTGCTTGCTGACCAACGCCAGCTCACGCATCAGCCTACGCACCTTGAACCGCCCGATTTTCTCACCCTCTTCTTGCATCATCATCTTGATACTGCGGCTGCCGGGCGCACTTCGTCCGTGTGTGAACAGCTCATTCACTCGACTACGTAACCTCAGTCGCTCAACGTCCGGAGTTCGCTTTCTATGACGATGTGCGTAGTAACTAGAGCGAGTGACTTCAAACACTTCGCACAAGCAATCAACGGGCTCATGGTCGCTGAGCTGGCGGATCAGCGCGTACGCTCGAGATCTTCCGACATCAAGAGCGCGGTAGCCTTTTTTAGTATCGATTTCTCGCGTTCAAGTCGCGTGATTCGGGCTTCCAACTCTTGGATTTTTTGCTGCTCTGGCGTCAGCGCTTTGCTGGCTGGCGTGATGCCACCGCGCTCCTGTTGAAGCTGATTAACCCACCGACGCAGGGCCGATTCCACCAAGCCGAGCGAACGGGCCGCTTCGGCATGGCTGTAGCCTTGATCGAGCACCAGGCAGGCGGCTTCGCGCTTGAACTCAGGAGTAAAGGTACGGCGTTGCTTGGTCATCGGACACCTCTCTGTGGCGAGCATTCTCGCCTAAATGGGTGTCCGGGGTTAGTAGACCACTACACTTTGCTACCTGGTTGGTTTCGCCAGGGCTCCAACAGCAGGCTGGCGTGATCGACATCGGTGATCTCCGAGGCTGCTTTCGGGTGAATGTCGAGGAACTGGAACTGGCTGATTCGGCCGGGCAGCACCTGGTCACCCGCGGCGACTGCTTCCTTCACCACCTCTTCCCTAGCGTCCGCCCAGCTCATCTTGCGTAGTCAGGTCGGCATCCACTGATGCGGCAGCAACTGCCCGATCTCACTGGCTCGTTGGGTCGGCAGCCGCGTCAGCACATCCTTGAGATAGGCATACGGATCATGCCCATTCATGAGTTTGATCCTAAAGCGGTGTCGGTGTGGTTCAGCGCATCTTGCACAGAATTGTTTCGCATGTTGACCTCCTAGGTCATCGACACCCATTCCATGGGCTTTCCGGAACGAACCGGGGCGGTTCGTTGGGAGGCACAACGCTACTACACCGAGGTCCGGGCCGCGTACTGGCTTTCCGTCCAGAGTGGATGGGTGGACAGGGCATTGCCGTGGTTCTCATGGGTGGTGCTAAAGTGCCATCTTTTGCTGGGAGCATTGAGATGATGAACGGAACGTTGCTACGGCCTGCTACGGAAATAGAAATTGAGAGTCTGCAAGCTCTACTGCAGCAAGACACTAACAACAGTATTCGGGCGGTACGTAATGGATCTGATGTCTTGGGCGAAACAGTGCTTGTGATCTTGCATGGAGGGGAATATGCGGGATTTTGTACGTTCAGAGCCGGTGGCAATGAGATTTTCCCGCTCGTGGTCTTCGACCGATTTCGTCGCATGGGGATAGGTTTTGTCGCTATGCAGCAACTGATCGGGATGCTGCAAGAAGAAGGTGTCCGAAATGTGAGCATCGAGGTTGTACCCGGTGCAGAAGCCTTCTGGAAGAAAGTCTTTGCGGGACGGCCAGAGACCGCACACTACGGCGGAACGAGTTTCACTTACGCTATTTGATGCTTTACTCAGGAGCCCCGCTTCGTGCTGAGCTTTTTGCATGTTGCGACACTGCTCCCTTACCGTGCTCTCTCAAAGGGGTGATCACATGAAGACACTGCTCGCAATCGTAGCTATGGCCTGCATAGCTGGGTGCTCGTCGCTGGAACCATCAAAGGCCGCCGAAGAAATCCAGGAATGCATGACCTACCACTCCATGATGACCGCGCCGATGGCGCCGGATGCAATGGAACGGCTCAAGGTGGAGTGCGAAAGGTCGAGGGCAGGGTAGAGCTTGGCTGTGCCCTCGGGTGGTTTTGGCCATTCCTGCTGGAGGTGGCAGATTTCCAACCGCCCAGGCAAGGACGCTCTAGATGTGAGCCCGCTAGACATCCTCAGGGTACCTGTACGGCTCCTATGACACCCATCAGTGATGAGTTTGATCCAATCGGTGCGCATGGATGGGCATGACCCGTATACCTACCTCAAAGATGTGCTGACGCGGCTGCCAACACAACGGGCCAGTGAAATAGGGCAGTTGCTACCGCACCAGTGGATGCTGGCCTGACTTACGCAAGGTGAGTTCGCCGGTCGCTTACCGGGAAAGACGCATTGCGATGCGCTACGCTCTAATCCTTCAGGGTTGAGGTCTCAGCATGGAATGCCACGTTCGTCCCGCCACGAGCAGAGATGCAGCAGCGATAAGCCGCGTAGTTATAGCCGCCCTGCGTGAGTCAAATTCACAGGACTATCCATCTGAAGTGATCGCTCAGGTTGAGCAGGGTTTTTCTCCTGAAGCCATCACCACGCAGCTTACGAAACGTAGGATCTTCGTAGCCTTGTTGGGCGAAAACATTATTGGCACTGCCGGTCTCGACGGTCATGTGGTCAGAAGTGTTTTCGTTGACCCGGCTCATCAAAAATGCGGTATCGGGCGGCACTTGATGGAGGTCATTCATACAACTGCTGCCAGCGCAGGAGTTGGGGCTGTACGTGTGCCATCGTCGATTACAGCTGAAAGATTTTATGCCGCGTTGGGCTATCAGAAAATCCGAGACGAGTTTCATGGGGCGGAGCGCACCATCGTCATGGAGAAGCGGCTGTAGGATTAGCCCAAATATTTACCCAGTTCTGCGGCAATAAATCAGTGATCCCACTGCCCCGCTGCGTCGGCAGCAATGTCAGCACATCTTTGAGATAGGCATATGGATCGTGCCCATTGTTAAGCGCCGACTGGATCAAGCTCATAATCGTCGCAGCTCGCTTTCTGCTATTTAGCGACTCAGCAAAGAGCCATTTCTTGCGTCCGAGAGCCCATGGCGGGATCTGGTTCTCTGCCCAATTATTATCAATGGATACGGCCCCGTCCTCAAAGTAGCGCGACAGCGCGGCAGAGCGTTCAGATTCTAATCAAGTGCTCTGCTGATAGCCGAACCTTCGGGCATAAGATCGCCTTGGGCGATCTTCCAGGAATTCGGCATGTCCATCACAGGTTTGGCGTTTTCTTGCCGTATTCGGCGACGCAAATCCGGTTCCAGGTAGCGGACTTTGCTCTCGATTTCGTAAGTAGTACAATGCCTGCCCGGTGAACGGAGTTTTCTTGATGGCATGCAATTCGAAGACCTTGCACCACGCAGGGTCTGCAGCCGATCTCCGTAAAGCCAAGCTTAAAGTTTGCCTGTAAGAGTAGACTGGTTGGTAATAATAATTGAATTAAATTTATTGGCGGGCGTGTCTGTATGAAAGTTTTAATGTATGTCGATCAAGGTAAAAAGAGGCAGGTTTCATCGCTTTTGTCATCCGGAATTAAGTTTCAGGATTTGTGGGGGGGTTGTAAAATATGGATATTGGTTTTTGAATTTCATCACGTGCAGGCTCTGTAACCATAATGGGCATGGTTGCGCAAGAGACCCTGAAAATAGCAGGATTTAAGAGCGACTTCCGCCATGAGGTCGCAGTCAATAATGCTGCGCTGATCAGTGTTGCAGTATGTTTTTCTGGTCAGTTTTTTTGTTGGGGAAAATAGATAGTATGGGCGGCGATAGAATAATATTTGCAAACTCACTGAGGGGGTGGGCCGCCATTTTCGTGGTTGTGTCCCACTATGCTGGAATATTTTGGGTAATGCATTCGGATATTGCTGATGAAATGGGTGTGCCCCCACTTGAAGACTTCCCCTCGGTGCCAGTTGGGCTTTCTGTATTTGTTGATTATTCTACTTTGATTGGGCAGCTGGGAGTAGGCATTTTTTTTATCATTAGCGGGCTGGTGATACCGTTTTCTTTGAAAAATGGCACTAGTAAAGTCTTTCTGAAGAAGCGCGCTATACGTATATATCCCGTCTACATCGTCGGCTTCTGTATTTCCGTGGTTTCATTATATATTTTGTCTGCATGTCTAGGGGTGCCCTACAAGTTTTCAATGGGGGATATTCTTGCCCATTTTGGCGTAATCACGCGTGCGCCTTTGGGTGTCACGAGAATCGATGGGGTTAGCTGGACTCTCGAAGTCGAAATTTATTTTTACCTCGTCATGGCGATCCTGGGAACTCGACTGCTTGAATTAGACTTCAAGCGCTATGCAGGGCTGTCTGTAGTTATATTCGCCCTGTCTGCGTTATTTTTCAGAGTGCATGGAAACTTGAATGGTGCGCAAGTGGCCTGTGGGTTGTTGCTTTTGTTGGGGGTATCTTATTACTCTAATTTAAATGGGGGTGTGTCTAAGAAGCAGTTGCTGATAATGCAGTTTATTTCTTCTATTTTGATTTCAGCTCTTTGGCTCGGTTTTGCAAATCGTACCGATCGTACCTTTCAGTGGTTTGGTGCTTATTTGTTGGCAATTGCTTTTTTTTATGGGTGCTTTACTTTTAGGGCGTGGTTTGGTGTTGGTCGACTTACTTTGCATTTATCCAGTATTAGTTATCCTCTTTATGTCGTTCACTCGATGCTTGGCTATGTTATTATTTATGCGCTGCTGAAGAATGGGTTTGGTGTTTATTTTTCTATAGGTGTGGCAACTGTTGCGGCTTACATTGTTGCTCTATGTGTCCATTTGTGGGTTGAGAATCCCTCGTTGCGGTGGATAGCGTTTCACCGTGAGCACAATAATCCGTAGGCACCTCAAACGTGGTAATTGCGCGGCGGCGTCAACCAAAATGTCCCTGTAAATAATCACCTCAAAGAGCTCGCGAGCCAATTTTCAACACCGGGCTCGCCAGAAAGTTGGCATGTTGAGCGCTGCGGTGACGTCGTGCATTCCTCTATAGTGCGAAAGTCATTCGTGAATGGTTAGGATAAACTCAACCTGGCTGACGCTGCGAGGGTTGAGCTTGACGGACTTTACCCCGCAGCCGCTTGCGTTTCTGAAGGCATGAAAGTCCCGCCTTCACCCTTTAGCCGCCGCGCTGCTGGCCTCCCGGCGCGAAGTAAATACCCCGGCGCGAGGCCCGGCTTCGGGCTAGCGGCAGCTCATTGGCCGATGGCCTGCATCCTGACGCGGAGCTCGGCGAGGTCCCTGGTCGGTATGACATAGGTTCTGGAAAGCATGTCCCCGACCCTCTGGCACCGGGCGGATTGCGTGAAGATGAAAAGGGTCACGATCCCCAGCGGCCCCTCGACAAGCCTCGTGAACCCTCGGATCA
This sequence comes from Pseudomonas sp. FA117, assembly GCF_057370475.1. Classification (NCBI taxonomy): domain Bacteria; kingdom Pseudomonadati; phylum Pseudomonadota; class Gammaproteobacteria; order Pseudomonadales; family Pseudomonadaceae; genus Pseudomonas; species Pseudomonas sp. FA117. Next base: position 3,598,691 of record NZ_CM170675.1, on the reverse strand, counting down.
GGGTTTGAATCAGCGAGGGCGGCCCGCCTGCTCCGTTGATGACGGTAAGCCCGAAGATGTACTTTCCTGGTGTTCTGCCTTTGAAAAGCCACTCGCACAGGGGGTACAGGAGCAGGTAGACGAAGACCAGCTCAAACCCTGCGAAGTAAAGGTTCTCCTGACCGGCAAGCCACAGGCCGAGCAGTACGATTGCTCCGTAGTCGATGATGTATGCCCCTGAGCGTTTCATCAGAAGCGATGTCCTTGAGACTTCCATCGGGTGCTCCGTGCAGTGTTGACTCGAGCCTGACCTTGATTGGGGCGGTTCGAGATTGGCATGTGGCGGGCTCACGCCCGGCTTTACGGGTTGTAAATGGGCACTGCGACCATGCGTGGTGCACCTCGTTATTTTCAACGCGCATCATCCCTGCATCAAGGCTTGTCATGCAGTGCCTGGCAACCGCGCGTTCGTCAGTAGCCACGAACAGCTATGGGAGCGCGGCGGAGCCTGTGATAATGGCGGTAACGACAGGGGCCATACCATGCTGACCATCTCCAACACCGTGCATCTGCCGGATGCCGAAATCGAACTGAGCTACATCCGCGCACAAGGCGCGGGTGGGCAGAATGTCAACAAAGTCTCCAGCGCCGTGCACCTGCGCTTCGACATTTCGGCCTCGTCGTTGCCCGCCTTTTACAAGGAGCGCTTGCTTGCGCTGCGCGACAGCCGCATCACCGGCGACGGCGTGCTGATCATCAAGGCCCAGCAGTATCGCACCCAGGAGCAGAATCGCGCTGATGCACTGACGCGTCTTGCCGAGTTGATCATCACTGCCGGGAAGACCGAGAAGAAACGCCGTCCCACCAAACCGACCCTCGGCTCGAAGACCCGTCGCCTTGAAGGCAAAGCCAGGCGCAGCACCGTCAAGGCGGGGCGGGGAAAGGTGGAGTTCTAGGTAAACGCATTCCCCGACCCGAAGTCTCTACCTCACAAACCGCCCCACGATCTCCCCAAGCCGATCACAGCAGCGCTCCAGCTCGCGTCCGGCGCTGGTGGTAATGCCCAGCATGATCCCGCTCCTGGCCCGTGCCTGGTCCAGGTACCAGGTGGACAATGCCCCCGGTGACATGCCGAACATCGAGGCCTCCCTGGCGATGGCCACGTCCGGTGTGCCGGGCGGCAAGCGCAGCAGCACAGCCAGCCCTGCTGTGGCGATGTCGGCGCTCCACTGGCGTTTTTTCAGGGTGGCGAGCAGTTCGTCACGCTGGCTGCGGTACAGGCGCTTGGCCCTGCGCAGGTGGCGAAGGTAGTGGCCCTGCTGCATGAACTCCGCTGCAGCCAACTGCACCGCGGGTGCGGGTGCAGGGCTCAGGCAGGCGGCCACTTCGCCCAGCCTTGGTGCGAGCGTGGTCGGGGCGATGAGAAAGCCCAGGCGCAGGGCTGGGCTGATGGTCTTGCTGAAAGAGCCGATGTGCACAACGCGACCATGACGGTCCAGCGAGGCGAGTGCCGGTGCGGCCCTGGATTCGAGCTGCAGTTCGCTGAGGTAGTCGTCCTCGATGATCCAGGCATCGTTGTGCACCGCCCAGTCGAGCAGGGCCAGGCGCCTGGGCAGTGAAAGGGTGACGCCCAGTGGTGCCTGTTGGCCTGGGGTGACCACGGCCACGGCGGCATCCGGTGCCAGGCGTCGGCCTTGTTCGACGTCCAGGCCGTAGGCATCGACCGGTACGGCGACGGGGGGCAACCCGCCAAGTTCCAGTGCGCGCCGGGAGAACGGAAAACCCGGATCCTCGACCCAGGCCTTGCGACCGCTGAGGCCCAGCCCCTGCAGAAGCAGGCCGAGCCCGCCGGCAAAGCCACTGGTGATGATTACCTGGGAGGGCAGGCACTCGATCCCGCGGGCGAGCGCCACGTAGGCGGCCACCACCCGGCGCAGCTCCAGTTCCCCGCGCGGGTCAGGGTACTGGATCGAGCCGCGCATCTGCGCACGCATCGCGTGCGAGCGGATCTGGCTGAACAGCCTGGCTGGCAGGCTTTCATGAGAGGGGACGCCGAGCTGGAAGATGGCCGGGCCGGCGGTGAACTCGCAGTAGAGCTCCATGAAGCCGGTCTCGCGTGCAGGCGACTCTTCTCGCGGCGCAAGTGCCGGCCGGTCGCAGACGCGGGTGCCGTCTGCGCGGGAGGCGACGGCCAGTTGCGCGTCCACCAGCAGTTCGTAGGCGGCCCGCACGGTGCCGCGCGAAACCCCCAGCTGAGCGGCAAGGTCCAGCCACGACGGCAGGCGGGCGCCAGGGGCGAGCACGCCTGATTCGATGGCGGCAGCGATGCTGGCGCGGATCTGCTCGGTCAGCGATGTCTTCACTGTGCGGTCGATGCTGAGGTTGAGCGGCATGGCTGACGGACCTTGTAGTGGTACAAGAAACAATTCGGTTTTTGGTTCTTTTTAATGTACCAGAAAGACCTGAAACTGACCGGGTCATTCATTCCACGAGGACATCTCGATGAAGCGTCTTTCGCTCATGGCCACCCTGGTATCCGGCGTGTTGCTGGGGGCTTCCCTGTCAGCCCACGCGCACGGTTCCGGTGAGGTGGTGAAGCCTAATTTCGAACACGTCATTCCCAACATCCCCGGCAAATCGCTGGTTGCCGTCGAAGTGGAGTACGCGCCGGGTGCCCAGTCGCCGTCGCACGTCCATGCCGGCTCGGCCTTCATCTACGCCTATGTCGTGTCGGGTGCCATCGAGTCGCAGGTCGATGACGGGCCCGTCCAGGTGTTCAAGGCCGGTGAAAACTGGTTCGAAAACCCTGGCGCACGCCATGTCGTGAGCCGTAATGCGAGCAAGACCGAGCCGGCGAAGCTGCTGGCGGTATTCATTGTCGACAGCGACGACAAGACCCTCACCACACCCGTCAAACCTGCAGCGGAGCACTGACATGAGCAACCGACTCGACTACAACCAACTGGCGCCGGGTGGTGCCAAGGCCTTGGGCGGGGTCTACGCCTACGTCATGCAGAGCGGCCTGGATGCGACCCTGGTGGAACTGGTGTACCTGCGGGTGTCGCAGATCAACAACTGCGCCTACTGCCTGGACATGCACACCCGTGACCTGATCAGCAAGGGTCAGAAGATCGAGAAGATTGCGCTCGTCCAGGCATGGGCCGAAGGCGGCAATCTGTTCGATGCCCGCGAGCGCGCGGCACTTGCGTGGGCCGAGCAGGTCACCTGCGTGGCCCGGACGGGGGTGCCGGACGACGCCTATGCGGCCGCCCGTGCCGTGTTCGAAGAGCGCGAGCTGATCGACCTGACGATCGCCATCAGCCTGATGAACGCCTACAACCGCATGGCCATCAGTTTCCGCAACACACCCAAGGCGGTCGAGGCGCTCGAGCGATGAAGATACTGATTGCCGGCGCCACCGGCGCGATGGGCGTGCCACTGGTTCGGGCACTGTGCACGGCGGGTCATGAAGTGACGGGGATTACCCGTGCCGGTGCCGGTGTCGAAACCTTGCGCGGGATCGGTGCCAGGCCGGTCGTCGCGGATGTGTTCGATGCCCAGGCGATGCTCGATGTCGTTCGCGATACCGCGCCCGATGTGGTCATCGACCAGTTGACGCTGCTTCCCGCCGATCCTGCGTTGCTCATCGAGTACATGCCCAGGGATACCCGGCTGCACGAGGTCGGTGGTGCCAACCTGCTGGCGGCAGCCCAGGCCCATGGCGTGTCGCGCTACATCATCCAGTCCCGTGGCTTCTACCTGGCAGCGCCCGAGGGCGAACTGGCCGATGAGCAGGCGTCCTTGTGTGTCGAGGCGCCGGGCGTGGTCGGGGAAAGTGCCCGGGTGTTCCAGCGTTATGAGGACCAGGTGCTGGCCTCGCCGCAGATGACCGGTGTTGTGCTGCGCTATGGGTTTTTCTACGGTCCGGGCACCTGGTACCACCCCACGGGGGCAATTGCCGAACAGGCGCGAAGAGGCGAGTCGACCATCATTGGCGCGGGCAATGGGGTCTGGTCGTTCGTGCATCTGGACGATGCGGTGGCGGCAACGCTGGCTGCGCTAAACAGCGAAGGCGGCATCTACAATGTGGTCGATGACGATCCATTGCCGGTGTGTCAGTGGCTACCGGCGTTCAACCGCTGGGTCGGGGCCGATGCGCCAGGGTCGCTCACGGTCGGGCAGGCACGTGAGCAGTTCGGTGAAGAAGCGCTGTTCTACCATGCGGCGATCCGCGGCGCCTCGAACGCCCGTGCCAAGGCCTTGCTCGGCTGGCAGCCACGCCGGCTGCTGTGGCGTGACTGACCGCCCGCGGTCCTTGCGCTGACTCGAACCTCGACGCGGCCCCCAAGCCCCGGCAGCATTGCCATGCTGCCGGGGTTGCGTCACATCCGATCCACGTCCACCACTGCCTGGGCAAATGCCGCAGGCGCTTCCTGTGGCGGGTTGTGGCCGATGCCGCCGGTCAGTACGCGGTGCTCGTAGTGTCCGGTGAAGCGCTGCCGATACGCCTCGGCCGGCGGATGCGGCGCACCGTTGGCGTCGCCTTCCAGGGTGATGGTCGGCACCGTGATCGCAGGAAACTGCGCCAGCCTGGCTTCCAGCGGGTCGTACTGGGTTTCGCCCTGCGCCAGGCCCAGGCGCCAGCGGTAGTTGTTGATGGTGATCGCCACCTGGTCGGGGTTGTCCAGGGCCTTGGCGCTGCGCTCGAAGGTGGCGTCGTCGAATGCCCACTTGGGCGAGGCGAGCTGCCAGATCAGCTTGGCGAAATCGTGCCGGTTCTTCTCGTACCCGGCGCGGCCGCGCTCGGTGGCGAAGTAGAACTGGTACCACCACTGCAGTTCGGCGCTCGGTGGCAGCGGCGCCTTGGCGGCTTCCTGGCTGCTGATCAGGTAGCCGCTGACCGACACCAGTGCCTTGACCCGCTCCGGCCACAGGGCCGAAACGATGTCGGCGGTCCGCGCACCCCAGTCGAAGCCGGCGAGTACGGCCTTGTGCACGTCCAGGGCATCCATGAAGGCGATCACGTCGCTGGCCAGGGCCGAAGGTTGGGCGTTGCGTGGGGTCTTGTCGGAGAGAAAGCGCGTGTCGCCATAACCGCGGACATAGGGCACCAGGACGCGATAGCCCTTGGCGGCAAGCAGCGGCGCCACGTTTTCGAAACTGTGAATATCGTACGGCCACCCATGCAGCAGGATGACCACCGGACCGTCGACGGGGCCCTGTTCGACGTAGGCGACGTCCAGTACGCCGGCCTTGATGTGCTTGAGCGGACCGAAGCTGTCGTGGCTGGCCTGCGCCTTTGGCGTGTCGGGCGTGATGTCGGCCGCCTGGGCTGCGCCGCTGGCGACGAGGCTCAGCGGAACCAGGGCGGCGGCGAGCAGGGCGGGATAACGGAAGCGACGCGGGTGGCTGCTGGACATGGACAGTTCCTTGGCTGGGCCATGGGTGGGTGATGGCGCCAGTAGAATCCTGCGGTGTATCGCGTATGTGTCCGGCGAGCGCTGTCGAGGTTTCCCGGTGTATCTACAGCACACCCTGGTACATGAACTTACAAAGGTGTGGGCCCTGATAATGCCGGCTTAAGCTCGGTGTGCGGCCTGGGCCGGTGCGCGACGGCGCCGCTGCGGTTAGGATGTCGTCCTTTGACCCTCGAATCACGGATCCAGCCCATGAGCACGCCAGTCTTTCGCCCCGCCACATCGTCGGATGTGGATCGTTGCTATTACATCGAAACCACCGCCTACGAGGGCGACGAGGCAGCCACGCGGGAAAAGATCGCCACGCGCATCGACCAGTACCCTGAAGGCTTCCTGATCCTGGAGCTGGACGGTCAGGTGGTCGGTTTCATCAACAGTGGCTGTGCCCATGAGGTGGTGATGTCGGACGAGGCGTTCAAGGAACTGGTAGGTCATGATGCTCAGGCGCCGAACGTGGTGATCATGTCGGTGGTGGTCGACCCGGTGTTTCAGGGGCTTGGTCTGGCGCGGCAACTGATGACCCGCTTCGTCGAGCAGATGCGTGCCGCTGGCAAGGCGACCATCCACCTGATGTGCAAGGACAGGCATGTGGGCTTGTACGAGAAGATGGGCTACCGGTACGTCAAACCGTCCAGTTCCGATCACGGTGGCATGGCCTGGCATGAAATGGTCATGGAGCTCTGAACCCCCTTTGTGTGTCTGGCCAGGGAGCGGCTTGTGAAATATGTAGTGATCGAAAGTCATCGCAGTGAGTATCCACAGCCGATCCGCTTCGCCCGCGGCGCGTTGCTGCAGATCGGGCAGCGCTATGAGGGTGAGGAGGACTGGCAGGACTGGTATCTGTGCAGTTGTGACGGGCAGGAGCCTGGCTGGGTTCCCGCGCAACTGATCGAGTGCCTGGGGGTGGGCCGGGGCAGGGCGCTGGAACCGTATTCGGCCCATGAACTCGATGCCGATCCGGGTCAGGTGATGATCGGTTTGCGGCCGTTGAATGGCTGGCTCTGGTGCAGGCGCGAGCGCAACGGCGAGCTGGGCTGGTTGCCGCAGGAGAAGCTGCGTCGGCTGGGCTGATTCAGTGCACCCGGAGTCGCTCGCAGTTCATCTGATATGCTTTTTTTCCACAAACCTGAATCTGTAACCGTATCAGCCCAGACGCGACAATACCCACCAAGCCCAGCCGTACGAAGCGGTATGTGCCGGGCGAGCAGGGCTGCACCGCATCCCTTGCGGGCAGCTCCGCCTCCAGTCCCCACTTTGTCGAGGTTCAAATGGGCAAGCTTGCGCTGTTCCTGGGTGGTTTCCTGATGCTGACGATCCTGATCGGCTTGCTGGGTACCATCCCGCCGGGTTGAAACGTCCCGTCCACCTTCTTCCGAGCCTGTCTCTGCCTGAGACGGGCTCGAAGCGTTGCTGCCGCGCATGCCTTCCATCGGCTTCTGCTGGTGCTCGGTTGGTATTTATTCTCATATGCGAATCGCTCGTGTAATCTCCCGCGGCCGTTTCAGGCCTCCTGACCCAGGAGGCCATGAAATTCCGGGGCTTCACAGTAGCCCCTCCTGTCTCGGAGTCGCACATGGATAGCAAGAAGGGCACTGCAGCGATGCTGGAGTGGCGGGAAAGATTTGTCGGTGCAGGCATCGCCAGCGAACAGGACTACGAGCAGGCGCTCGCGTTTGCCGAACAGCTTGAGCAAGCCGGGGCGATCAACGTTGGTGAGTGGATCGAATTGGTAAAGCTGGCGAATGCGGCACTGTCGAGTGTGCGATAAGTCGTTATTCGGCCTCGGAATTCTGTCCACAAAAAACGTGGGTAGGTCTGTGGATAAAACGCTACAAGCCAGACGGAAAGCGGGCTTTGTCAGATTGAGCAGAATTTGTACAGTGGTGCCGCTTACCCTGGGCAGTGGTGTGCGGCGCTGACAGAGCGCTCGCCGCGCGGCTCAAATCACCTGTCGCAGCGCCTGCTCCACGCGGTTGCGGCCGTGGGCCTTGGCCCGATACAACGCCTGGTCGGCGTCGGCGAGCAAGGCATCCAGGGTCGGCGCCGTGTGCTGGTCGCCGTGGCCGCTGACGCCGATGCTCACGGTGATCTGCAGCGCCACGTCCTGGTGCAGTACGCGCAGGTCCTGCACGGCGCGGCGCAGGCGCTCGGCAGCGAAGCTGGCCTGTTCAGGTGCCAGCCCCGGCACCACGATGACGAACTCCTCGCCACCGAGGCGGGCGAACAGCTCGCCGTCATGCAACTGCTCCTGCAGCACCCGCGCGCACTGGCGCAGGACCTGGTCGCCCACGGCATGACCATGACGGTCGTTGATCGCCTTGAAATGATCGATGTCGAGCATCATCAGGGTCAACGGCAACGGCTGGGCCTGCTGCCCCCGTGCGTTCAACAGGGCCGTGGCCTGGCGCGTGAAGGCGCTGCGGTTCAGGGCGCCGGTCAGGTGGTCGATGGTTGCCTGATGCGCCAGGCGCGCCAGCAAGGCGCGATTGGCACTGCTGACGCAGGCCACCACCAACGGCCCTAGCACCAGCATGGCAATGCCCAGGCGAGCCGACATCAGCGCGGTGACCCCGGGCTCGCTCTGCGGCACGCTGAAGTGCATCAGGTTCTGCGCCACGGCGACGATCAAGGTGCTGCCGGCAGTCAGCGCCAGCAGCGAAAGCAGGAACGGCGAGTAACTGAGCGCGCACCACAGCAAGGCCGAGATGGGAAACGCGATCGCGCCGGGGCCACCGAAGCCGATGCTCACTACCAGGGATGCCAGCAGCACCAGCAGCGGCGCCAGGTGAATGGGCTGGCCACCACTGCGCAGCAGGGCCGGCAGCGATGGTGCGGTAAGCAGGATCGGCAGCACCAGCACGCTGGTGGAGAACTGCTCGCTGAACCAGGCCAGCCAGGTGGCGCGCAGCGATTGATCGAACCAGGGTGCGGCCATTACGCAGGCCAGGCTTGCCGCCACCACCGCACCTGCGGCGCAGGCGGCGAACATGCGCAGCACGCCGTGCGGTGTGCGCAGCCTGCGGTGCGAGCGCGGCAGGTGCGCGAGCAGGCGCCAGATGGTGACGATCGCGCCGACGTTGCACAGGTTGAACCACAGCGCCGGTCGCCATTGGCTGCCACAGGCAAGATCGGCCGCGACCATCGCCACGTACATCAGCACGACGCCCGCCAGGCTGCCCTGGCGGGGATGGCGCAGCAATACTCCGGCCAGCACCGCATTGACCGGCCAGAACAGCGAAAGGGATTCGATCGGCCTGGCCAGAATGCCGCCAAGGGTCAAGGCGAAGGTCAGGCCAAACAGGATCAATGGAGGGATCAGGCGCGACTGGGCTGGAAACACCATGGGCTCGACCGACAAGCGAGAGGGTAATCCAGGACGACTGCAGCGAACACCTGGGACAGATGCACCCAAGTGTGGTTCAGGGATTCATTTGATGTCAATTGGATATTAACTTGCGCCGATCCTCTCCAATCTGCCAGGACTAAAGCCCGTAGAACCACGGCACCATCACCACGGTCACCGCCATCACCAGTAACGTGAACGGTACTCCGACCTTGACGAAGTCGGCGAAGCGGTACTGACCAGGGCCGAGCACCAGGGTGTTGACCGGTGAAGACACCGGTGTCATGAACGCCGCCGAGGCCGCCAGGGCCACGGTCATGGCGAAGGGGTAGGGCGACATGCCCAGTTGTTGCGCCGTGCTGATCGCCACTGGCGCCATGAGCACGGCGGTGGCGGTGTTGGAGATGAACAGGCCGATCACTGCCGTGAGCGCAAACAGACAGGCGAGGATGGCCAGCGGGCCGGCACCGCCGAGCAGATCGACCAGGCCGGTGACGGCCAGGTCGATACCGCCGGTTTTCTGCAGGGCGAGGGCGAAGGGCAGCATGCCGACGATCAGTACCAGGCTTTGCCAGTGGATGGCGCGGTAGGCGCTGTTCATGTCGATGCAGCGACCGGCACCCATCAGCAGGCAGCCGATCAGCGCAGCCATGACATTGGGCACCAGGCCGCTGACCATCAGCCCGACCATCACTGCCAGGCTCAGCAGGGCATGGGGTGCGCGGGCGCGTGCCGGGGCGACCTGATCGACCTCCGCCGGCAGGCTGAGCACGAGGAAGTCGCGCGGCTGGCCCTGCAACTGGCGCACCGCCTTCCATGGCCCGATCACCAGCAGGGTGTCGCCCAGGCGCAGTTTCTCCTCCACCAGTTGTTCCTCGACGGCGGCCTGTTCACGACGCAGGCCGACCACATTGAGGCCGTAGCGGCTGCGAAAGGTCAGCTCCAGGATGCTCTTGCCGATCAGCTGCGAACCCGGCGGCAGCGAGATTTCCGCCATGCCGATCTCCTGCGACTGGTCGATGAAATAGGCTGCCTTGAAGTGCAGGGGTTCGAGTTGCATGCTCTGGCACAGGTTGCGCAGGTCGTCGCGATTGGCGAACAGGTCCAGCAGCAGCACGTCGCCCTGGTGCAGCACGGTGCCGGAGTCGGCGGCGATCACCCGGGTGGTGAACTTGTGCTGGCGCTCGATGCCGACCACGTTGGCGCCGTGGCGGGTGCGCAGTTCCAGTTCGCCCAACGTATGGCCGACCAGGGGCGAGTGCGGGCGGATGCGCAGGCGCCGTTCGCGACCACTGAGCTTGTAGTCCAGCACCAGGTCGAGCAGGGTGCGACGACTCTCGGTGCGCCCGTCCTTGCGCACCTCGCCGTTGAGCCAGTGGCGGGTCAACAGCATGTAGCCGATGCCCAGCACCAGCACCACCAGGCCGAAAGGGGTGAAGCTGAAGAAGCTGAACCCGGCCAGGCCATGGCGCACCAGCTCGCTGTGCACCACCACGTTGGGCGGTGTCGCCACCAGGCTGAGCATGCCGCTGATCAGGCCGGCGAAACTCAGCGGCATCATCAGCCGGCTGGGTGACAGCTTCAGGCGCGCGGCAATGCTCAGCACCACCGGGATGAAGATCGCCACCACACCTGTCGAGCTCATCACCGAGCCCAGCCCGGCCACCGCGACCATCAGCAGCACCAGCAGGCGCGCCTCGCTGTTGCCGGCACGTTCGCTCATCCATTCGCCGATACGGTAGGCGATCCCGGTGCGTACCAGCCCCTCGCCGATCACGAACAGCGCAGCGATCAGCACCACGTTGGGGTCGCTGAACCCAGCCAGTGCCTGTTCGACGGTGAGGATGCCGGACAGCGGCAGGAACAGGATCACCAGCAGCGCCACCACATCCATGCGCGGGCGGTTGATGATGAACAGGGTGACGACGACGGCCAGCAGGCCGAGGACCAGGAGCAGGTCGGAAGACATGGGGCAGGGTGATCCTTCACGGTGGAGGCAGGACCGAACAGTAGCAGCCTGGGGCGCTGGCGTCGTTGATGTGTTGCAAGGGTTTCGACGACGGGCGCAAAAGCCGTTTCGTCGTGGTCACAAGCAAACGTGGCGATCCCCAGCCGCCTTTCCAGGAGTCCCAATGCCTGCGCACATCGAAGACTACGCCCTGCTCGGCAACTGCCGTAGTGCCGCCCTGGTCAGCCGCGACGGCTCGATCGACTGGCTGTGCCTGCCCCGTTTCGACGCCCCGGCAGTGTTTGCCGCCTTGCTCGGCAACGAGGAGAACGGCCGCTGGCGCCTGGCCCCCTGCGATCCGGTGGAGCACTGCAGCCGCCAGTACCTGCAGGACACCCTGGTCCTGGAAACCATCTGGACCACTGCCAGCGGCCGCGCCCGGGTGCTCGACTGCATGCCGCTGGGCGAACGCAATGCGGTGCTGCGCATCGTCGAAGGGCTGTCGGGCGAGACCCATTTCGAACTCGACCTGGTGCTGCGCTTCGACTACGGCCGCAGCGTACCCTGGGTGGAGCGGCTCGATCCCTTGACCCTCAGCGCTGTCGCCGGCCCCGATCGCCTGCTGCTGCGCAGCACGGTGGGGCTGCATGCCATGGACCACCACAGCGTCTGCCGCTTTCGCGTCGCCGCCGGTGAGCGTCAGGTGTTCGCCCTCAGTCACCAGGCATCGCACCTGCCCGACGAGCCCGGCTTCGATGCCGACCAGGCGCTGGCGCAGACCATCGACCAGTGGCAGGACTTCGCTGCGCGCTGCCCGGACATCGGCCCCAACAGCGCGCTGGTGCGCCGTTCCCTGCTTACGCTCAAGGCCCTGACCTATGCGCCCACCGGCGGGATCGTCGCTGCAGCCACCACTTCGCTGCCCGAGCGCATTGGCGGCGAGCGCAACTGGGACTATCGCTTCTGCTGGCTGCGCGACGCCACCATGACCCTGCTGGCATTCATGAACCTGGGCTATTTCGACGAAGCCCAGGCCTGGCGCGAGTGGCTGCTGCGTTCGGTCGCCGGCAACCCGGAGCAGATGCAGATCATGTATGGCCTTGCCGGCGAGCGCGACCTGGCCGAGTTCACCTTGCCTTGGCTGGCCGGCTACGAATGCTCCGCGCCGGTGCGCGTCGGCAACGCCGCCTCCGGACAGCGTCAACTGGACATCTATGGCGAGGTCGCCGATGCCATGAGCCAGGCGATCAAGGGCGGATTGCCCAGGCATCCGCGCAGCGCTGCCATCGCCCGGCTGATCATGCCCTACGTCGAAAGCATCTGGCGCGAGCCAGACGAAGGGATCTGGGAGGTGCGTGGTGGCCGCCAGCACTTCGTGCATTCGAAGGTCATGGCCTGGGTGGCATTCGACCGGGCGGCGAGCCTGGCCGAAACCACCGAGGAGGATCGTGAGCGCGGGCAGCATTACCGCAAGGTGGCCGAACAGATCCATCGCCAGGTGTGCGAGCAGGGGCTGGATGGGAGCGGGCAGTATTTCGTCCAGGCCTACGGCTCGCAGGAGCTCGATGCCAGCCTGCTACACATCGCCCTGACGGGTTTTCTTCCGGCCGACGACCCGCGCTTTCTGCGCACCCTCGAGCAGATCGAGCAGCGCCTGCTCAAGAACGGCCTGCTGCTGCGCTACGACAGCGACAGCTGCAGCGATGGCCTGACGCCCGGGGAGGGCACTTTCCTGGTCTGTTCGTTCTGGTTGGCCGACGTCTATGTGCTGCTGGGGCGCCAGGAACAGGCGCAAGCCTTGTACGAGCGCCTGACCGGGCTGTGCAACGACCTGGGCCTGCTGGCCGAGCAGTACGATCCGCGCGGGCAGCGAATGCTGGGCAACTTCCCCCAGGCGTTCAGCCATATCGGCATCATCAACACGGCGCTGAACCTGCACCGCGCACAGTGCCCGGCACGGGACCGGGCGCAGTGCGGCTGAGGGGCGCGCAGGCCCCTCGGCGGGTGGGTCAGAAGTAGTACGGGAATTTCAGGCTGAAGGTGAAGTCCGGAGCGTCGTCCGTGAGGCCGATCGACAGGTTCGGCACGATGGTCAGGTTGTCGGTGGCGGCCAGGGTCATGCCGACGTTGAAGTAGGCGGCGTTGGCATCGCTGCTCTTGACGTCGGCCCAGGCGTCGCCGGTTTCCGCGGACTTGATCCGCGAGCGCCGGGCGATCAGGTCCGAGACCGAGAACGACATCGACATCTTCTCGTTGAGGGCAAAGGCCACGCCTGCGCCGATCTGGAAGCTGTCGCCGATCTTCACCTTGCCCGGCACCTTCTGGTTGATCGTCGAGCTGACGTCGCTGAACGACTCCTCGAAGGTGTGGGTGTACGACAGGCTGCCGAACAGCACGGCCGGGTCGAAGGTCTTGACCAGCGAGATGCCCGGGGTGATCGACCAGACCCCGTTGCCGGTCGGCAGGTCCTCGGGGTAGCTGAGGCTGTCGTTCTCGGTGTCGCGCAGCAGCTTGATGCCGAACGGATCCTTGCCGGTCGGTGCCTTGACCCGCACGCTGAACACTGCATCCGGAGTGTTCTCAGACTCGTCGAGGAACTTGTAGGCCACGCCGAAGTTGACGTCGCCAAGCGTGGGGTCGCGGGTGATGGTGCGTTCGGAAATACCTTGGGCGTTGCCGCCGACACCGCCTGACTGGTAGGTCGACTCGCGGTAGACGATCGGCACGTTGACGTCGAACTGCCAGCGGTTGTCGAGGTTGTAGCGGGCGGTGAGGTCCAGCGTCCAGTTGTCGGCCTTGATCCGGTCCAGGTTGATGTTGCCCAGGAAGATCGAGTCCAGCGCCAGGAAGCCGTTGAGGATCAGCTGGCGGGTGTCGTAGCGGGCATAGGTGATGCCGGTCTCGACGCTGAACTTGCCGCCACCGAAGAACCCGCTGGCCTCATCGTAGAGGTTGGACACGCTCTGCGCCGGTTCCGAATCGTCCTTGAGCGACTGGCCGTAGGAGGAACCGCTGCCGCTGCCGCCGGAAGCGGCGATCGCTTGGTTGTTGCGCGGCTCGGAGGCCGGCGAACGGGTCAGGCGCTTCGGTGGTGGGGCGGCGGGCTGCTCTTCGACCTGGCGCACGCGCTGCTCCAGCACCATCAGTGCCTGCTGCTGCGCTTCATAGCGCTGCTTGAGCGCCGCCAGTTCGGCTTTCAGCGCGTCCACCTGGGGGTCACTGGCTGCATAGAGCAGTGACGACGGAACCAGGGTTCCCAGGCAGACGACTGCCCCCAATGACAACGATCGATGCATAAGTTAGCCGTCCCTTCCAACTACGATGATTGAGACGAAGCGTAGATCAATATCCTGAAACACGAAGGCCCTTGAGTTGATCAAGATTGCAGTTCAGCGCACCGGCCGAAGGCAGGTTGTCGCGCAGGACCACATTGAGCTGTGTCAGGTTGCTGACCGCGTTGCTGCCGCCCAGCAGGGTGGTGGCCTGGAGCAGCCCACCATTGGCCAGGCGCTGCATGCTTTGCCCTTGGTTGTTGTTGGCCTGGATGGCCATCTGGATGCCGTTGCCACTGTTGGAAACGCTGAGCGTACCGGCGTTGTTGCTGCTGCTCAGGGTAGTGCCGGCGGCCAGGACCTGGCCTTGCGGAACACCGGCATCGCCGACCTGGCTGGCTTCGCGGACATTGATGGCGACATCGTTGTAGGCGCTGTTGTGGTCGCCTGCAGCGCGCACCGACTGGGTCACGCCCTGGGTGGTGTTGACCAGCCCGGCACCGCCGTTGACCAGGCCATTGCCACGCCCCGGCGCGTCACCGGAACCGTTCTCGCCGGTCATCGACACGTAGAACTGCGGCTTGATCACGTTCTGCTGCACCTGCAGGGTCGTCGTGGCGCCGATGCGGTCACCGGCGGCGTTCTGCCAGGTGCTGCTCATGACGACGCCGAAGCTGATGATCCGCCCCGGCATCACGTATTTGCCACGCAACTGGGCAAGCTCCTGGTCCTTGACCTCGATGGGCTTGAACACCTGCGCGTGGGCGGGAAGGCTGGCCGCCAGGCATGCCGCGACCAGCCAGTTGGTAGTCTTCATCGCTGCTCCCCGGGACTTCGTGCCCCTTGTAATCGTCAGAAGAAATCGCTCTGGATGAACCCGAACTCCATCAACTGCGCGTCTTCTACCGGGTAGAAACCGTTGACGCGGTTCTTTGCGGTCAGAGGTGCCGGCGGGTCGAGCAGGGCGTTGGCCTTGTCGTAGCCGGGGCCGATGACGGCGAAGATGATGCCGTTCCAGCCTTTGAGGAAATCGTCGAACTTGTAGCGTTTGTGGCCCAGCACCGGGTCACCGATATACACCCAGCCCCGGTCGATGCGCTGCAGCACCACGAAGTGCTTGTAGCCACGGATGTCCATCAGCACGATCACCGGAATGCTCACTTTTTCCAGGGTGTCGGCTTCGACCCGATAGCCGCGGGCGCGCATGCCGATGCTTTCGACGTAGCGCTTCATGTCGAGCATGGAAAAGCCCTGCACCTTGACGGTGTCCTGGTCGGAATGGGCGAGCATGCCTTCGATGACCTGGTGTTCGTCCACATCCAGCCAGTAGGCCTGCTTGAGAACGGTGGCCAGGGCGGCGGCGCCGCAACTGAAATCGGTCTTCTGTTGCACCAGGTCGGCGAAGCGCCGCTCACGCAGGCTCTGTACCGGCTTGTAGACCAAGGTACCGCCTGGCAAGGCGGCAATCGGCATCTGCGCCGCCTCGGCGAGGCCGGCGAGAAACATGAGTGTGGCAAGCAGGACAATGCGCATGACCTTCTCCACCGGGCAGACACAGGGAAAGGGGCCCCGAAGGGCCCCGATCGACTGCTGTTACATGCAGGCTTTGCAACCTGCGGCGATGGACAGCGAGTTGGTCTGCTGGTTGCCGCTGCCGGCCGAGACGTTGGCGCCGACGTTGCCCGACACGCCATTGAGCGAGTTGCTCAGGT
Organism: Pseudomonas sp. FA117; assembly: GCF_057370475.1. Lineage (NCBI taxonomy): Bacteria > Pseudomonadati > Pseudomonadota > Gammaproteobacteria > Pseudomonadales > Pseudomonadaceae > Pseudomonas > Pseudomonas sp. FA117. Next base: position 3,582,960 of record NZ_CM170675.1, on the reverse strand, counting down.
TGGCGTTGTTGGTCACAGGGTTGCGCCAGCCGGTGGGGGTCAGGACCTGATAGGAGGCGACGCCGGCCAGGCCGAAGGTGCCTTCTTCGTGGAACTTCAGCGGGTCCTTGTCGACATGGGTGTTGCCATGGCGATCGCGGCTGCTTTCGTCTTCGACATAGCCGTAGCCATTGCCTTGGTAGTGACCCACCGCGGCGAAGGTCGAGGTGAGGGTTTCCTTGCTGTAGGTACGGTCGGCCTTGTTGGTGACGTTCAGGCCGCCGACGTTCTGGTTGGCGGCACCGGTGGCGGCAGCGACGCGGCCACCCGACACGGCGATGGCCATGTTGTTTTTCTGTTGGTTGAAGTCCCCGGCGGTCACGTTGATGCCGATGTTGCCGGAGCTGCCGTTGGCCGAACCGGTGAGGTTGGCGTTGTTGGAGGTGGAGTAGTTCTTGACGTTGTTGCCAGCGTTGGTCTGGGTGGCCTGGGCCATGGCCACGGCGCTGCCGAAGATGAAGTTCTCATCGGCGGTGGCGATTGCAGCAACGTTGTCCTGCTGGTTGCCGCTGCCTGCGGCAACGTTGGCACCCAGGTTGCCTTGGGAGCCGTTGGCCGAGTTGTCCATGCGGGCATCGTTGCGGGTACCCTGGTTCAGCACTCGGTTGCCGGAGTTGCTCTGGGTATCCAGAACGGTGGCGGCAGAACCGGCGTTCACCAGCAGGGACAGCAGCAGGCTTTCGTTGTTGTTATGGCCATTGTTGTGGCCGCCGTGGTTGTCGTTTCCACGGCCGCCGGCTTGTGCAGCAACTGCCATGACCGCAGCGAGGGCGAATACCAGAGGCTTGAGTGCCATTTTCGGTTTCATGGTGTTTCTCCGCTTATATTTTCGTTGTTAAGTGTTGTGTTGCTGATCGGGTCAATCCGCGACCCGGACGCTCAGGGTGTTGGCCATTCGGTTGCCCACCCCGGCGCTCTGATTCAACTGGATCACGCCACGGCTGCCGGTGAAGGCCTGGTCACTCGTGGTGACCTGGCGACTGCCGGGTGTGTGATCCGTTGCCTCGGAGCTGTTGGCCAGCGAGACGTTCTGCTGGCTGAGAATGCTGTCGTCGATGTTCTGGGGAATTGCGCTGATGCTGATGCGTACTGCGTTGGCCTGCTGCGTCGCGGCGCCGGCCGACTGGTTTATGCCGAGCATGCCGTTGCCATTGCTGAAGGCGTTGCCAGTGATGCTGGCCTGGGCATCGCGCGCACTGTCGGCGCGAAAATCACTGCGTTGGCGGATTTGCGTGCTGGCCTGGCCTTCGGTGCCGATGGCGATGGCTTTGACGTTGGCCTGCTGCACTGCATCGCCTGCCGCCTGGTTGATGTTGAGGTTGCCCTGGTAGGCGCGGCCGCTGGCCTCGAGGGTGGCATTGTCGACCACGGGCGAGGCGGCGAAGCTGCTGGCGCTGCAGCCCAGGGCCAGGAACATCAGCGAGAGAGTGAAGGTACGCATGTTCATTGGCCCCGGGTCAGGATCTGCAGCGGCGCCATGCCGCGCTGGACGTTCTGGTTGACCGTATTGGAGATGCTGTTTGCCCCGGATGCACCGGCACTGGATCCCCCGGCCATGCCAGGCAGTTGCGATTGGGCAGTGCCCATGCCGCGCAGGTTGCCGGAGTTGTCGGGCTGGAAGATGCGGTTGACGGTGGCGCCGCTGGCGACGCTGGCGAAGTCGCCATCGCTCAGCTCGTTGTTGGTCTGGGCCTGGATGCGCGCCGACTCGTTGGTGTTGGCGGTGGTCGGGTACGGGTCGGGGGTGCCGGTGCGGCGATCCGCCTGACGGGGCTGGACATCGCGGTTGAGAACGATGACCCCGTTGCCCCCGGCGAAAGCCGGAACCGTGAAGGAAGTGGCGGCAAGGCAACCCAGAACGAGCAGTGCAGGCAGTGTGTTGTGCTTGTTCGCCACGGCGGTCTCCCTTTTCTGTGCGCTGGCCCTTGAGCGTTGCCAGAACAGAGAGCGAAAGCCGTGCCGGTTTTGGTTTTTACCGATTTATCAAGAACTTGCCCGAACAGGGTGGTGGTGGCGGTTTTCTGTTGTATCAGCGCTGAGACAAGCTGCCGGGTTATCGCCGGGCGAGGGCCGAAGCCCGGGCTATTCGCGGGCAGGAGGAGGGGTGTATCAGGGCTGTGACAGTTGCCCGCACAATGGCGGCGAGGCCTGAGCCATCAGGATTTGCGGGCATGGGGGTGTATCAGGCCTGTAACAGCCTCACCCCAACAGCGCGGCCACCGCCGCCAGCGCTTCCTCGCGCCGCTGCTGCCAATCACCCTCGATGACGCGCAGCACTTGCCGATGCTCCTGCAGCCAATGCAGGCTGGCGTCGAAGAAGGCCTGGCGCTCCTCGATGCGCGGTTGGCAACGCTGGCCGTCACCGACCCATTCAACCCCTTTGGGGCTGAGCAGCAGGTGCAGGTCGTAATGGCGTGCCAGCAGCGCCTGCTCGAGCCACGCCGGACAATCGCCGAACAGCGCGCGACTCCACAGCATGTTGCTCAGCAGGTGAGTGTCGAGGATCAGCAACCGGGGCGCTGCGTCCCGCGCCTGGTCCTCCCAGGCCAACTGCCCGCGGGCGATGGTCGGGATATCGGCATAGCAGGTGTCGCGCTGCTCGCTGTCGATGAAATGGCGTACGTACTCACCGACGGTGACTCCGCCGAAACGCGCCCGGATCTCGCCGCTGAGCCAGCTCTTGCCACTGGACTCCGGGCCGCACAGCACCACGACCTTCATGCCCCGGCCAGCGCCGGATCACGTCGCCACTCCAGCCAGCCGCGCACGGCGATCAGGGTGAACAGGGCGTAGAGCGCGGCGGTCAGGTACAGGCCCTTGTACAGGAACAGGCCGACGAAGATCACATCCACCACGAACCACAGCGCCCAGCACTGCAGGCGCTTCTGCGCCATCCACACCTGCGCCACCAGGCTGAAACCGGTCAGTGCGGCGTCCAGCCAGGGCTGGGCCGCGTCGGTCCAGTGCGCCATGGCGGCGCCCAAGGCGACGCTGGCCAGCAAGCCCACGGCAAGGCCGCGCAGCAGCGTCGGGGTGTCCAGGCGTGAGACCTGGCGTGCGTCCTCGATACGGTCGGGACGCGTCCACTGCCACCAGCCGTAGAGGTTGAGCACGGCGTAGACCAGTTGCAGGAGCATGTCCGAGTACAACTTGACCTCGTAGAAGATCCAGCTGTAGAGCACCACCATCACCAGGCCGATCGGCCAGCACCAGGTGTTCTGCCTGACCGTGAGCCAGACAGCGATGACGCCGAGCGCGGCGGCGAAGAGTTCGAGGCCGGACATCGGCGCTCCTTCGGGAGGGAAAGGGCGCGATTGTAGCTTGAGGGCCGGGGAAGGTGAATCTTTGCAGCAGGGGGCGCCGTGGCGCCCCCTGCTGGTCAGACCCTGAACTGGCGCAGCAACTGCTCGAGTTCCTCGCTCAAGCGCGCCAGCGCCGTCCCGGCATCGCTGGACTGGCGCGCCGCCTCGGCGGTCTGCTGGGACAGCCCGGCGGTGTCGAGTACGTTGCGGTTGATCTCCTCGACCACATGGGACTGCTGCAGCGTGGCGCTGGCGATCGAGGTGTTGAGCGCGGCCAGGGTGTGCAGGGCCTGCTCGATGGCGGCAAGGCTGGTGCCGGCTTCGCGGGCCTGTTCGACGGTCTGGCGCGAGGCTTCGCTGCTGGTATCGATGGCCTTGACCGCGGCATCCGACTGGCCTTGCAGGTGCTCGATCATGGTCTGGATCTCGGCGGTCGACTGGGCAGTGCGCTGGGCCAGCAGGCGCACTTCGTCGGCGACCACGGCAAAGCCTCGACCCTGTTCGCCGGCGCGCGCGGCCTCGATGGCGGCGTTGAGCGCCAGCAGGTTGGTCTGCTCGGCGATCGAGCGGATCACTTCAAGTACGCCACCGATCCGGGTGCTGTGCCCGGCCAGGTCGCGGATCACACCCTGCGCCTGGTCGATGGTTGCGGACAACCGGTCGATCTGCTGCAGGCTGCCATGGATCGCCTGCTGGCCCTGGCCCACCTGCTGTTGCGCCGCGCGCATTTCCACCGCGGCCTGCTCGGCGTTCTTCGCCACGTCCTGCACGGCATAGGTCACTTCGTTGACCGCCGTGGCCACCTGGTCCATCTGCAGCGACTGCTGGGCACTGTGCTGCTGGGCGCTGCCGGCGTTGTCGCCGACGTGCCCGGCAGACTCGGCCAGGGCATGGGCAGTGCCTTGCAACTGGCCGACCACCCCTTGCAGCTTGCCGTTGAAGCGGTTGAAGTACTCGCCCAGGTGGGTGATTTCATCACGCCCGTGCGTGTCCAGGCGGCGGGTCAGGTCGCTTTCGCCACTGGCGATGTTGCCCATGGCCTGTACGGCTTCGCGCAGGGGTTGGGCAATGCTGCGGGCGATCAGCCACACCAGCAGCCCCATCACCACGGCGATCAGCAGGCCGACCAGCGAGGCGTCGCGCACCTGGCGGGCGAACTCGTCCTGTACGTCATCGATGTAGACGCCCGAGCCGATGATCCAGCCCCAGGGCTTGAACAGTTCGATATAGGAAGTCTTGGCCACCGGTTCGCTGGCGCCGGGCTTGGGCCAGCGGTAGTTGACCGGCCCTGCGCCCTGGGCCTTGGCCAGGGTCACCATCTCGTTGAACACGGCAAAGCCGTCAGGATCGCGGATCGCCGAGAGGTCCTGGCCATCGAGCTTGGCGTTCATCGGATGCATGATCATCTTCGGTTGAAGATCGTTGATCCAGAAATAGTCATCCTTGTCGTAGCGCAGGCCACGCACCACCTGCAGCGCCTGCTGCTGCGCGCTCTGGCGGTCGAGGCTGCCGGCGGCCTCCAGCCCCTGGTAATAGGCGAGCACGCCCACGGCGGTCTCCACCACGTGCTGGGTCTTCTGCGCCTTGGCCTGGTACAGGTCACCCTGAATCTGGCGCAGCATCAGCAGCCCCAGGACCAACAGCATGGCGACGGCCACGAGCAGGATCAGCCACAGACGACGGCTGATCGACATCGATCTCAAGGTCTTCATCAAAAAATCACTCCATGTCTTGTTCTTTTTATACGGGCAACATCCAAGCATGGCCGGATGCCTGCAACCCAGTCGACCAACGGCTAAGTGCCGCTTGCGACAATCCATGTTGCATCCCGCGCAAGTCTTTGCGCAGGCCCTCTGATAGGATTTCGGCCGCGCCAGATGAAACCTTTAGCCGCGGCGAACTTTTCCGCTGGCATTGTGACCAAGGGACGCTGTAAAACAGCGGCGTCGCGCGTGTGGCGAACTTGTAATCGAAAAAAACTAGGATGCTGCCAGGAGCAGTGTCCACCGGGGGAGTTGATGGATTTTTGGAGTGCCTTTCAGGCAATCATTCTGGGTATCGTCGAGGGCTTGACCGAGTTCCTGCCGATTTCCAGCACCGGTCACCAGATCATCGTGGCCGACCTGATCGATTTCGGCGGCGAGCGTGCGATGGCGTTCAACATCATCATCCAGCTGGGTGCGATCCTGGCGGTGGTGTGGGAGTTTCGCAGCAAGATCCTCGAGGTGGTCGTCGGCCTGCCAAGCCAGCCCAGGGCCCGGCGGTTCACCGCCAACCTGCTGATCGCCTTCATGCCGGCAGTGGTGCTCGGGGTGCTGTTCGCCGACCTGATCCACGAATACCTGTTCAACCCGATCACTGTCGCCGTGGCGTTGGTGGTGGGCGGCATCATCATGCTCTGGGCCGAACAGCGCGATCATCGCATTGCCGTCGATCATGTCGACGACATGCGCTGGAACCATGCCCTGAAGGTCGGCCTGGTGCAGTGCCTGGCGATGATCCCGGGCACCTCGCGCTCGGGCTCGACCATCATCGGCGGCCTGCTGTTCGGCCTGTCACGCAAGGCCGCGACCGAGTTCTCGTTCTTCCTGGCGATGCCGACCATGGTCGGTGCCGCAGTGTACTCGGGCTACAAGTACCGCGACCTGTTCCAGCCAGCGGACCTGCCGGTGTTCGCCATCGGCTTCGTGGTGTCTTTCATCTTCGCCATGATCGCCGTGCGCGCCTTGCTCAAGTTCATCGCCAATCACAGCTACGCGGTCTTTGCCTGGTACCGCATTGCCTTCGGCCTGCTGATCCTGGCGACCTGGCAGTTCGGCTGGGTCGACTGGGCCACGGCGCACGGTTGATGGGCCGCGAGCAGAGCACCGGCCGGCGCGTCAGCGGCCAGGCCGTGGAAGGGGTGCGCTACCTGCGCCTGAAGTTGCTGGTGCTGCTTGCCTTGTGCCTGCTGCCCGGCGCAGGGGTGGCACAGATGGCCTGGAGCGGCCAGACCTGGCTGCCCCTGGCGCTGTATCCGCTGGCCAGCCTGATCTGCCTGCTGCTGTATTGGCATGACAAGCGCCAGGCCCGCACCCAGGCCTGGCGCACGCCGGAAAAAGTCCTGCATGCCTGTGAGCTGCTCGGTGGCTGGCCCGGCGCCCTGCTGGCGCAGCAGCTGTTCCGTCACAAGACCCGCAAGCTTTCCTACCAGGCGGTGTTCTGGGGCATCGTGCTGCTGCACCAGGTGTACTGGGGCGATCACCTGCTGCTCGGTGGGCGCTGGCTGGGGTTGATGGGCTGAGCGACGATCCCGCAATCCTCACCCAGCCAACAAGCCTGGCTGCAACCGCTTGGGCAAGCGCCGCACCACCAGTTGATGCGAGCGCTGCAGCAGGTCGGTCAGTTCCTCGCGCTGCATGGGGTAGGGCGCCAGCATGCTGATCCAGCGCGCCCTTGCCAGGTAGGGCGCCGGTCGCACACCGGGTCGGTCGCAGTAGCCGAGAAACAGCTCGTCCGCGACCTTGAACGACAAGCCCGCTCCGGCCAGGTCCAGCACTGCGAACATCTTGTTGCCGGCCACCGAGAACACCCGGATGCCACCCCATTTGTAATCCTCCCGTGCGCCCGGCAGGCCCAGGCAAAAGGCGGCCACTTGCTCGGGGGTCATGCCTGACTCAGACATAGCGTTCTCCACAGGCCTCGAACGAGGCCGCCAGATGATCGATCCATACCCGCACCGCCGGCAGCATACCGCGCCGATGCGGATACACCGCCTGCAGGTAGCCTCCCGGTAGCGACCAGTCCGGCAGCAGGTGCACCAGTTCGCCGCGTTCCAGTTCTTCCTCGCAGGAGTTGCTCGGCAGGGCGGTGAAGCCCAGACCTGCGCAGGCCGAGGCCTTGCGCACGACGAAGTCGTCGATGGACAGGCGCGGCTCCAGGGCAACCTCCTGCTCCTTGCCGCCCGGCCCGATCAGGCGCAGGCGCACCAGGCGGTCGGCATCGGCGGCGCCCAGCACCGGCAAGTCCAGAAGCTGCGAAGGGTGCGTGAGCCCGTCGGCAAAGCCTGGGGCGGCGACCAGGTACATCTGCGCCTGACGCAGACGGCGAGTGGCCAACGTCGGGTCTTCATCCCCCAGGTCCCGCACCCGCAGGGCGACGTCGATGCCTTCGGAGATCAGGTCGACCCGGCGGTTGAGCAGCACCATCTCCAGCTGAACCAGCGGGTACTGGGCCAGGAAGCTGCTGATGATATCGGGCAGGAAGGCATGGGCCAGGGCCACCGGCGAAGACACGCGCAGGCGACCGCGCGGCTCGCTGGTCATGCTGGCGACCGCTTCGTCGGCCATCTCGGCTTCCAGCAGCATGGCCTGGCAATGGTGCAGGTAGCGCTCGCCCACGGCAGTCAGCTTCAATTGCCGGGTGGTGCGCTGCAGCAGGCGCGTGCCCAGGCGTTCCTCCAGCTCTGCGATCCGTCGCGACAGGCGCGACTTGGGAATGCCCAACTGGCGACCGGCAGCGGCGAAGCCACCGGCTTCGACCACCCGGGCGAAGTAGAAAAGGTCGTTGAGGTCTTGCATACGGATATCTCACTGTTCCATCAGTGGAACAAACTAATGCATTTTTGCCGACTAATCAGCTATTGGTCTTCTCTGTAGGATTCTCTCCATCGTGATCGCCCACTGCCGCGGTCTTCATTCACAGGAGAGTCCCATGAAACTGTTGCACATCGATTCGAGCATCCTGGGCGACAATTCCGCCTCCCGCCAGCTGAGCCGTGAAGTGGTCGATGCCTGGAAAGCCGCCGACCCGAGCGTCGAAGTCATCTACCGTGACCTGGCTGCCGACGCCATCAGCCACTTCTCCGCCGCGACCCTGGTTGCCGCCGGTACCGCCGAAGAAGCCCGTGACGCTGCCCTGGCCCATGAAGCGCGCCTGAGCGCCGAAACCCTCGCCGAATTCCTTGCGGCCGATGCCGTGGTGATTGGTGCGCCGATGTACAACTTCACCGTACCGACCCAGCTCAAGGCCTGGATCGACCGCGTCGCGGTGGCCGGCAAGACCTTCCGCTACACCGAAGCCGGCCCCGAAGGCCTGTGCGGTGACAAGAAAGTCGTGCTGGTGTCCACCGCAGGTGGCCTGCACCAGGGGCAGCCAAGCGGTGTCGGCCATGAAGACTTCCTGAAGGTGTTCCTCGGCTTCATCGGCATCACCGACCTGGAAATCGTTCGTGCCCACGGCCTGGCCTACGGCCCCGAGCACCGCAGCAAGGCCATCGATGCTGCCCAGGCGCAGATCGCCAACGAGCTGTTCGCTGCTGCCTGATCATCGAGGCTGAGAAAAGCCGGCTGCCGCCTTGCGCGACAGCCGGCTTTTTCATGGATTTTTCATCCGCCGACCCGCGCTGGCTTCTATGCTTAGAAGACTCGTCCGCCTCGAGGGGAGAGCCGCCGTGATGAAAACCCGTGCCCTGTTGACCCTGCTGTTGCTCGGCGGCCTGCTGGCCCGTGCCGAAGCCTCGCCGTGGGTAGCCGGGCTGCATCGCCTGAGCCTGGCGGACCCGGTGGATGCGCAGCCCATGCAGGCACTGGTGTTCTACCCCAGCAACAGCCCAGCGCGTCCGGCGCGCATCGAGGGTTACACCCTGCGAGTGGCCGAAGAAGCACCGGTCGCCATGGGTCAGTTCCCGCTGCTGGTGGTCTCCCACGGCAACACCGGCACGCCTGTGGCCCTGCATGACCTGGCGACTTCCCTGGCCCGCCAGGGCTTCGTGGTGGTGGCGGTCACCCATCCGGGCGACAACGTCCGCGATCACAGCCGCTTGGGCAAGCTCAGCAACCTCTATGGCCGCCCGCTGCAGATCAGCGCCGCGATCACCGCCGCACGCGCGGACTCACTGATCAGCCCTTACCTGAACCAGGGCAAGGTCGGTGTGATTGGCTATTCGGCCGGTGGCGAAACGGCGCTGATTCTCTCCGGCGCCCAGCCAGACCTCGAGCGCCTGCGCAACTACTGCCTGGAACGTCCGCTGGACGCCGACGCCTGCAAGACCCACGGCGTGCTGATCGCCGACCGCAGCGAACTGACGCCGCAAGCCGATCCGCGCGTCGGTGCGGTGATGCTGATGGCACCCTTGAGCCTGATGTTCGGGCGCCACGCCCTGGCCGGCGTCCATGTCCCTGCACTGATCTACAGCGGCGACCAGGACCAGTTGCTGGCCGTGGACCGCAATGCCAGTGCCCTGGCGCGCAAGCTGCCGGTCACCCCGGATTACCGCTTGTTGTCCGGCGCCGGGCACTTCGTGTTCATGGCGCCTTGCGATGACGAGCAGCGCCAGCGCATGGCGGTGCTGTGCAAGGACGCCGATGGCGTCGATCGCCGTCAGGTGCACCGCAGCCTGCAGGGCGAGACGGCGGCCTTCTTCAGCCAGGCGCTCGGTGCGCCGGAGCCTGCCGAGCGTTCAGCGGCCGTTGGCGCGGCGGGCCAGCAGCAGGACCAGCCCCACCCCTGACAGCGACAGCAGCGCCGCCGCGCAGAAGATCGACGCATAGCCAAGGTGCACGGCCACGGCGCCCATCACCGGGCCCGCCAGGCCCAATGCCAGGTCGAAGAACACCGCGTAGGCACCCAGCCCTGCGCCGCGGCTGGCGCTGGGCACCTGCCGGATCGCCTCCACACCCAGGGCCGGATAGACCAGTGACAGGCCGAAGCCGGTAAGGCCGGCGCCGACCAGCGCCCAGCCCGGCGCGGGAGCCAGCCACAGCAGGGTCAACCCGAGCACTTCGGTGGCCATGCAGACGATTGCCACGTTATAGCCGCCGAAGCGGTTGACGGCATTGACGAACAGCAGCCGCGAGACGATGAAGCACAACCCGAAGGCGCTCAGGCACCAGGCCGCCCCGATCCAGCCCTGCTCCAGGTAGTAGAGGGTGACGAACGTGGTCAGCGTGCCGTAGCCGATCGACGCCAAGGTCAGGCCCACGCCGCAGGGCGCCACACGGCCGAAGGCCGACCAGAACGGCAGGCGCTCGCCGCGCACCACCACCACGTCCGGGCGGGTGCGCAGTACCCACATCGCCAGCAGCGCCATGACCAGCAGCGTAGGCCCCAGCACGGCAAAGCCCAGGGTATCGACCATCACCACACCTGCCGGCGCGCCGATGGCGATGGCGCCATAGGAGGCGATGCCATTCCAGGAGATCACTCGGGCGGTGTGCTCGGCGCCCACCTGGCCGATGCCCCAGCTCAGCGTTGCCACCCCGATCAGGCCTTGGGCGATTCCCAGCAGCAGACGACCGGCCAGCAGCAGCGCGAGGCTCAGCCAGGGCAAGGCCAGGCTCCAGGCCGAGAGCAGGGTCAGCACGCCGCAACCGGCGATGCCATACAACCCATAGCGGATCGCCTGCTTGCCACCCAGGCTGTCGGCCACGCGACCGGCGAAGGGGCGGCTGAGCAGGGTGGCCAGGTACTGCACGCCAATGGTCAGGCCTGCCATCACTGCGCCCATGCCCAACTGATCGTGGACGTGGCCGGGCAGCACCGCGATCGGCAGGCCGATGCACAGGAAAGCGACGAAGGTGTAGAACACGATCGACAGGATTTGCAGGGTCAGGGCGGTGGAACTGGCGGGTGTCGGGGCAGCGGCGGTCATGGCTGGGTTCGCGGGAGGGCGGTGCGCTAATCATGGCTGGCCCGGGGCACAAAAGAAAGCAGGCTAACGATCTTTTCACGCCGGCGCTGTGCTTGAACCCTTCCCTGAACCGGCGTACCGTCTGGTTCCGTCTATCCTAGGAGTGCTCCATGCAAGGCAAGGCCCGCAAGATCGTCCAGGCCATTCTCTATGAAGTCATCGCCGTGGCGTGCGTTGCGCCTGCGCTGTCGTTGATGTTCGATGCCGGCATGGCCCATTCGACGATTCTCTCGGTGCTGATGTCGGGCATCGCCATGAGCTGGAACATGGGCTACAACTGGGCCTTCGAGCGCTGGGAGGCGCGCCAGGCGCAACGCTCGCGCACCTGGCTGCGACGCTTGCTGCACGCGCTGGGCTTCGAGGGCGGGCTGGTGCTGATTCTGCTGCCGCTGGTGGCGTTCTGGCTGGATATCAGCCTGTGGAGCGCGCTGCTGACCAACCTGGCGCTGTTCGTGTTCTTCTTCGTCTACGCCTTTGTGTTCCAGTGGGGCTTCGACAAGGTCTTCGACGTGCCGCTGTCGGCACAGCAGGAAGCCCGTTGCTGAGTGTTGACTTCCTGCCGGTGAGCGGGATAACTTCCTACACCATGAATACCTCCCAGCCTGTGCGCAGCTTCGGCCTGATTATTATTACCGCCATTATCGGATTGGCGGGCTAGCGCGCACTGGCACCGAAACCCGCCCTTGAGGCGGGTTTTTTCTTCTCGACTCCTGGGCATCTGCAAACCACCCCAGGAGTCATCGATGAGTAACCTGAGCGTCAGCCCCCGCACCCTCGTCACGCCCCAGCAATTGCTGTCGGAGCAGGTACGACGCATTCTTGCCGCGCCAGTGTACGACCTGGCCATCGAAACCCCGTTGCAGGTGGCGCCAGCGCTGTCGGCCAGCCTCGGCAACCAGGTGCTGCTCAAGCGCGAAGACCTGCAGCCGACCTTCTCGTTCAAGATCCGCGGCGCCTACACCCGGCTGTCGCGCCTGTCCCAGGCCCAGCGCGAGCGCGGGGTGATCACCGCATCGGCCGGCAACCATGCCCAGGGTGTGGCGTTGGCGGCCGCGCACCTGGGGATGGTGGCGACCATCGTCATGCCGACCACCACGCCGGAGCTGAAGATCGCGGGCGTGCGATCACGCGGTGGCAATGTGGTGTTGCATGGCGAGAGCTTTCCCCATGCCCTGGCCCATGCACTGCAACTGGCCGACCGCCAGGGGGCGACCTTCGTGCCTCCGTTCGACGACCCGGATGTGATCGCCGGGCAGGGCACCGTGGCCATGGAGATCCTGCGTCAGCATCCGGGTGCCTTGGACGCGATCTTCGTGCCGGTCGGCGGTGGTGGTCTGGTCGCCGGCATCGCCGCGTACGTGAAGTACCTGCGCCCGGAGGTCAAGGTGATCGGTGTCGAGCCCGAAGACTCCAACTGCCTGCAGGCCGCCCTTGCCGCTGGCGAGCGGGTGGTGTTGCCGCAGGTCGGTACTTTCGCCGACGGTGTGGCGGTGGCCCAGGTCGGTGCCCACTGCTTCGAGCTGTGCCGGCATTTCGTCGATGAAGTCATCACCGTCAGCAGCGATGAGCTGTGTGCGGCGATCAAGGATATCTACGACGACACCCGCTCCATCACCGAGCCTTCCGGTGCGCTGGCCGTGGCCGGGATCAAGAAGTACGTGGCGCGTGACGGCGTTCATGGGCAGACCCTGGTGGCGGTTGACTCCGGTGCCAACATCAATTTCGACCGCCTGCGCCATGTGGCCGAACGTGCCGAGCTGGGTGAGCAGCGCGAGGCGGTGATCGCAGTGACCATTCCGGAGCGGCCGGGCAGCTTCCGTGCCTTCTGCCAGGCCCTGGGCAAGCGTCAGGTGACCGAGTTCAACTACCGCTATCACCCTGGCAAGGAGGCCCGGCTGTTCGTCGGCGTGCAGACCCATCCGCAGCACGATCCGCGTGAGCGTCTGCTGGAGAGCCTGCGTGTGCAGGGTTACGAGGTGCTCGACCTGACCGACAACGAACTGGCCAAGCTGCATGTGCGCCACACCGTTGGGGGGCATGCGGCGCCGGGGGCGAATGAGCGAGTGCTGAGGTTCGAATTCCCCGAGCGTCCGGGGGCGTTGCTGGGGTTTCTGGAGCGGTTGGGGCAGAACTGGAACATCAGCCTGTTCCATTACCGTAACCATGGTGCTGCCGAGGCGCGGGTGTTTGCGGCGCTGGAGGTGCCGGTCGACGAACAGTCAGTCATGCCCGAGGCGTTGGCGTCCATGGGGTATCGGTACTGGGATGAGACGGATAACCCGGCTTATCAATTGTTTCTTGGGTGAAGGGCGGCCAGTATTTTCAAGTCAGTGTTTTTGCTTTTTGCTTTTTGCTTTTTGCTTTTGCTTTGGCTTCTAAGCGCGCGATCGTGCAGACACCACAAGGTGCGACCTCAGGAGGCCGAGCAGAGGTGCCTGTAGGGCCAGGCGCGTAGCGCCCTTCGGCGTCAGCCGAAGTCGCCAGGCGAAGTGTTTGCGCAGCAAACCGTAGCGGCGATGGGCCCGGAAGGCGCCGGCGCGAGGGGACCCGGAGCGAAGCGGAGGGCCGTATGTGGGAGCGAGGCGGTTTTGGTTACTTTGCCCGCGAGCAAAGTGACTCGCTGTAAAAGCGAAAAGGTGATTGAGCATCACACTGGCAAACGGATATACACACGATTTTCGCATCATCGCGCTTTTTTAACTGCTTTGAGGCTAGGTGCATGGCTGCATGAATGGAGTGAATATCCGTTTGCCAGGGTGATGCTCAATCACCTTTTCGCTTTTACAGCGAGTCACTTTTTGGCAAACGCCCCAAAAAGTAACCAAAAAAGGCTGGCTCCCACATACGGCCCCTACGCTGCGCTTCGGGGTCCCCTCGCTCCGGCGTCTTACGGGCCCATCGCCGCTACGGTTTGCTGCGCAAACACTTCGCTTGGCGACTTCGGCTGACGCCGAAGGGCGCTGACGCGCCTGGCCCTCCAGACGCCTACGCTCGGCCTCCTGAGGTCGCGATTTGTGGCGCCTGAGCTATCGCGCGCTTAGAAGCAAGATCAAGATCAAAAGCAAAAGCAAAAGCAAGAGAAGAACAAAAGCTGCAATTAACGCTCCCGCATGAAGAACCCCGCCACATACTTGCGAAAGGTCTCCAAGCTCTTGAAATCCGCAAAGCGCTTGAAGTTCTCCGTGTCAGGCTCCGGCCCCAGAGGCCTCTCCAACAGCGACACCGACAAGACCCGATCCTGATCCGAAGTCAGCACCAGCTCATCCATCACCTGGCCACCGATCACGGGCCTGCGCATCAGCACTTTCACGCCTTTGCCCGCCATCCAGTCGATCAACGAGACCAGCGCTTTCAACGGCTCGCGCTCTTCGTCGCGGTACACCGGGAACAGGTGCACGCGCGACAGCACCGGTACGCTGGCGACATGGATCAACTCGTAGTAGTGGCTGCCTGCAGTGGTGGGCGAGTACAGCGCCAGGGCCAGCAGCGGACCGCCGGTCTTGCTGCCGCCCCAGAGCAGGTGATGGCCCTGGAAGTCGAAACCGTCTTCGCTGCGGGCGTTGAACAGCTTGCGGCCCTTGATCTGCTCGACACAGTCCAGCAGCAGGCCGTGACGGCGGTGGCTGCCGAATACGGTGGACTCACGCAGGCGCGACTTGAGCATCATCATGTGCTTCATGTCCAGGCGCGTTTCCAGGTAATTGCTCGCCGGCACCCGCTCCAGCAGCGGATAGCGCGCGGCGACGCTGCGCAGCTCGGCGAACTGGGCGGTCAGGTCCTTTTTCAGGTGCGTGGCATAGACGTTCAGGCCGCTGGCTTCGATCCAGGTCAGCAGCAACGACAACAGGCGCTGCTGTTCCCGGCGCTCGCTACCATCAGCGGCTGCGCCGGAGGGCTCGTTGCCTTGGCGAAAATCGCCCAGCAGGCGCAAGGGCGTGTCTGGCGCCAGCCAGGCGGCAGGAGGCTGCACCTCTTCGCTGCGCTCGAGCGTTTCACGCTCATCCTTGGTGAAAGGGCAACCGGGAGCATGCTCGGGTGTATCGGGGTTGTTGCGCAGGAACAGCGTGCCGGTGTTGCCGTTGAGGCTGACATTGAGCACCGGCAGCGCATCCTTGCGGCAGTCGCAGGCCAGCCACTGGTTGGCGCTGCGCACCTTCATCAGCCACTGGTTGGCCTGCAGCAGGCGCGGGCCGGCCAGCGTGGCGCTGGCAAAACCGACCAGCAGTTCTTCTTCGGCAGGGGTGAGGGTGCGCACCTGCGCGCCGCTCTTTTCGATGATTCGCATTCGACAGCAGCTCCAAGCTACAAGCCTCAAGCTTCAAGCAAAGCCGCGGTGCTTTCAACTCGAAGCTTGCGGCCTGCGGCCAGTTGCTTGCTCAGTTTCCGCCAAACAGCTTGGCGGCGCGGTTGCGGATTTCCTCGGGGCTCAGGTCTTCCTTGTGGGTGGACACGAACCAGAGGTTGCCGAACGGGTCTTTCAGGGTGCCGCTGCGGTCGCCGTAGAACTGGTCCTGCACCTCGCGCAGCGCGATGGCGCCGGCAGCAACGGCCTGGGCATAGACGGTGTCACAGTCCTCGACATACAGGTGCAGGCCGATGGCTGCGCCTGACAGCGACTGGCTGGCGGTGAGGCCACCTTCCATGTCGCAGGGATCGGCCAGCATCAGCGAAGAGTCACCGATCTTCAGCTCGGCGTGGCCGACGCGACCGTCCGGGCCATCGAGGCGGAACATCTCGACGGCGCCGAAGGCTTTCTTGTAGAAGGCAATGGCCGCGGCAGCATCCCTGATGCCCAGGTAGGGCGTGATGCTGTGCTGACCTTCGGGGATAGGTTTGGCTGGCATTGCAGGTACCTCCCATGCAAGGTGGAGTTCACTCGTCGAAGCTGTATATTTATACAGTTTCGACGAATGCGCAAATGCCATTTTTCGATTAGCAGGCAGCCGGCTAGAAGATGTAGTCGGTGGTCAGGAAGCTGGACTGGCGATTACGGATGATCTCGCTGATCAGCGTCTTGTTGGCCTCCTGGAACCTGGTGGCAACCAGGGTACGGATCGAGAATACCCGCAGCGCGTCATGCACCGACAAGGTCCCTTCGGCGCTGTTCTTGCGTCCGTTGAACGGATAGGTGTCCGGGCCACGCTGGCACTGGGCGTTGAGGTTGATGCGCCCGACCTGGTTGGCGAAGGTGTCGACCAGCGCACCGACGGTCTGCGGGTCGTTGCCGAACAGGCTCAGTTGCTGGCCGTAGTCGGAGTCGAGGACATAGTCGATCACCGTCTGCAGGTCGCGATAGGGCACCACCGGCACCAGCGGGCCGAACTGCTCCTCGTGATAGACACGCATCGATGGCGCCACCGGGTAGAGAAGGGCCGGGTAGAAGAACGACCCGCGGCTCTGGCCGCCGTCCGGGTTGATGACTTTCGCGCCGTGTTCCAGGGCGTCGGCGACCAGGCCGTCGAGGTAATCGACCTTGCCCGGCTCAGGCAGGGGCGTCAGTGCAACGCCGGGCTCCCAGGGCATGCCAGGCTTGAGCGCAGCAAGCTTGCGCTGGAATTTTTCGAGGAAGGGCTCGACCACATTTTCGTGCACAAACAGGATCTTCAGCGCCGTGCAGCGCTGGCCGTTGAACGACAAGGCGCCGGTCAGGGCTTCGTCCACGGCGTTGTCCAGGTCTACCTCGGGCAGGACGATGCCGGGATTCTTGGCATCCAGGCCCAGTGCCGCGCGCAGGCGGTGAGGGCGTGGATGGAGTTTCTTCAGGTCGCTGGCGGCCTTGTGCGTGCCGATGAAGGCGAACACATCGACCTTGCCGCTGGCCATCAGCGCACTCACCGTCTCGCGCCCGCGGCCATAGATGACGTTGATCACCCCGGCAGGGAAGCTGTCGCGGAAGGCTTCGAGCAGTGGACGGATCAGCAGCACGCCGAACTTGGCCGGCTTGAACACCACCGTGTTGCCCATGATCAGCGCCGGAATCAGGGTGGTGAAGGTCTCGTTGAGCGGATAGTTGTACGGGCCCATGCACAGCGCCACGCCCAGCGGTGCGCGGCGGATCTGGCCGAGGGTGCCCTGTTCCAGCTCGAAGCGGCTGGAGCGGCGGTCCAGGTCCTTGAGGGCGTTGATGGTGTCGACGATGTAGTCACAGGTGCGGTCGAACTCCTTTTCCGAGTCCTTGAGGTTCTTGCCGATTTCCCACATCAGCAGCTTGACCACCGCCGTGCGCTGCTCGCGCATGCGCGCCAGGAAGGCTTCGACATGCTGGATACGTTCGGCCACGCGCATGTTCGGCCACACGCCGCGGCCCTTGTCGTAGGCTTGCACCGCGGCATCGAGGGCGGTGAGGGCAGTGTCGGCATCGAGCAGGGGGGCGCTGCCGAGAATGACCTGGCGCTCCTCGCCACCCTCTTTCAACCACACCGGGCTGCGCACAGTGGCCAGCGGCCCGTCCCAGTGCCGGAGCTCGCCGCCCACCAGGTAGTCGCGTTGTTCCAGCGGCTCGCCGAGGCGCCAGGCCTGGGGAATGTCCTCTGGGGCGGGAAACAGCGAATCGAGCAGACGGTCCATGGGTACTGCACCTCACTTTTTGCTGATCAGGTGAAACGCTTCAGCCGAGCATGCACCTGCTGCCGGAAATATTCCAGTCTGGCCCAGTCGCTCATTTCGTCCATCGACTTCCCGTCGGCGCACTCACCGACCCCGACGGGTGGTCGGCAGCTCATTCTTCGGGATGGACGACAGGTGCAGGCGGTTCCGGTACTTCGATGGGCTCGAGCGCAGGCGGCGGTGGGAAAGGCAGTGCCAGCAGTTGTGCGGCACCGTCCGCAATGGCCAGCTCACGCAGGGCCTGGCTTTGATCCAGCAGGTGCAGGCGCCGCCAGATTTCCGCCAGGGCGACATCGGGCGCTGCGTTGAATGCATCATCGTCGATCAGTTGCCGCAGGTCGCGGCGGTACTGCAGAGGCAGTCGCTCCCAGGTTGCCAGGTCTTCTTCGTCGGCCATGGACAGCAAGGCTTCGTATTCATGCGCCGCGACCATCAGGTCCACGCCGTAGCGGACGTAGTAGGCGTTGACCTGAGCAGTCATTGCCTCGCTCATGTGCTGGCTTTCGAGGCGCATCATCTGGGCAATCGGTTCTGCCAACGGTTGCGGTTGTGGCAGTTGCGTGAAGCGGTTCTCCGACAGGTTGAGGATGTTCGGTGCGCGCATGTTCGCCAGGCCTGCAGGGAATTCGCTCAGCTCGCATCCACCGAGCATCAGTGCATCCAGCTCGCGCAGTGCCACGATGCTGGGGGCGTGACCCAAAGGGTTGTTGGTGAGGTCAAGGGTCCTGAGGTTGACCATCTGCTCGAGCATCTGCTGCGCCTGGTCGTCCCAGATCAGTTGGTTGTCTTCCAGGTCCAGCAGCAGCAGGGCTTGCGGGTTCCTCAGTTGGGGGATCTGGCGCAGGGCGCAGCCGTCCAGGGTCAGCGTCTGCAGGTTGGGAAGGCGTGCGAGCAATGTGTCCGGCAGCGTGGTCAGCCGTGGGTTGCGCGCCAGGTCGAGTACCTGGACATGGGGGAAGTGATCAGGCAGTGCCAGGCTGGCAAGGTCGGTGTCGTTCAGGTCGATGTCCGCCAGGTTCAACGAGAACTGCATCTGTCCGCTGACTTGCTGGTGACTCGTGCCACGCCAGGCGCTGCGCAGTTGTGCCGTGGCTCGGGTCCGTTCAGGCGAACCGGTTGCCCATGCACCCAGGCTGGTTTCGAAGGCTTGGTACTGGGTGGTCAGGGCTGCCACCGCCTGCTCGGGGTTCAATCCTTGCGCCTGGGTTGCGCTGAAGAAAGCTTCGACGCCTGCTTCGGGCAGGTTGGGATAGATGTGCTGAACCTGGCGAAACAGGGTGCGGTTGATCGGACCGGGTTGTGGTGCGGGTCCAGGCCCCGGGGCAGGTTCGAGGGGGGCGCCACCGCGCAATTGACCGCGCTGTGGCCAGGCGAACTCGGCGAATGGGCGCAACTGCCGGGCATAGCCATGGCGGTCTGCGTTGACGAGCATCGCCAGACGCGCATGCAGCGTGTCGGCAGAGCCCCTCTTCAGGCCCAGCATCGCCCGCTCCCTGACCGACAGCACCTCGAGCACCGCCTGAGAAAGGTCGGCGTGGGCCTTTACCGGCGCAGGGCGTTCGCCCAGGTAGGGTTCGTACCCCTGGGCCGTCTTGATGATGACGCGCAGGCCGGTGGCCTTGCGGTTGCCCGCCATGGCCAGCGTACGTCCCTGAGGACCGTTGGCGCGCAACTCCAGACGTACCGCCCTCGGCCAGCCGTCCAGGGCTGTCATGGCCTTGAGCAGCAGGCGCTGGCTGTGAGCGTTGGCCATCTCCGGGAAGTACAGGCCCTCCAGGCCTCGGACGAGCGGCAGTTCGCTTTCCAGGGCACGTGCTACCTGGATCAGGTGCACGGGCAGGGTGCGCTGCGTGTTCCAGGCCGTTTGCTCCGCCGCGGTCATCGACCGCAGCACGCGTCTGCACAGCGGGGCACTCAGCCCTGGGTACTGCTGCTGCATCGCTGCCTCGTGCGCGTGGACGGGCACGCTGGCTTCATAGGCGTCGGCGAACGCCTTGCCGTCTGCACTTGCAATCCGCTGCCTTGCGCTCAGGCGCGCAAGGGTGTCGGCGAGCAAGGGGGGAGGGGGAGTATTGCTCAGGTGCAGCGCGCGCAGTTGCACGTCGTCCATGCCGCTGATGCTCGCCGCCTTTTCCAGGTATGCCGGCGCAAGGTCGTCCAGGCGCTCGTCCAGGCGCTTGACCAGGGTGCCCAGTTGCCAGTCCTGCGGGCGTTCGAGTTCGGCCCGCCACGCGCCTTTGCCGTCATGCACCAACAGTGGCTGGTAGGCGTCGGCATCGGTGGGGTGAACGAGCCTCCAGGCCTGCTGCTTCGTATCGAGGCGTCGCTGGTACCAATGACCGTCCATACGCAAGGGGTGGGTATCCTCCGTCCCGACAGGCGTGCTTTCGAAGCGGTAGGGCGAAAGGTCAGGTCGCCAGAGGCGTTGGCTGCCATCGCCCAGCTCGACGGGCGCGAGGCTTTCCATCAACGGCGTGCTGGACAGCCTGCCGACGACGGTGCCTGCAGCTCCCAGTCCGGCGATGATCGCCAGGTTCAGGCCGACCACCTTCAGATGGCCCAAGGCCTCGTGCCGATCACCGACGCTCCAGGCCTGGTAGCCTTCGTAGGTATCTTCCAGCAGTTGGCAGGCGGTCACGGCCAGCATCACCACGCCAGCCGCAGGAATGACAAAGCTGGCAGCCATCAGGGCATTCAGTCCCAGGCTCTGCCACTCGGCCAGGCGTCGCTTGCGCGCCTGCTCGTCCGCTTCGGCGGTGGGGACGGCGAACAGGCGCGCTTCGGCCTTGAGCCGAGCGAAGTGATCGTCATGCAGGAAGTCGAAGAGTGGTGCGTGGATGTCCAGGCGCTTCAGGTGCAGGTCCGCATTGGCGGGCAGGGTCCAGGGCTGGTCGTAGCCAGTCACCGTGGAGGTGTCGAGGTTCTGCCTGGCGCGGCTGAGGAATGCCGCCTGCTGCGCCTTTGGCAGGTAGCCGTTGAACCGCTCGCGCAAAGCCGGCGTCAGCAGGTCCTCACGCAGTTGCGCCTGCACGGCATCGATATCACTGAAGCTACGCAGCGATTTTTCATGCCGGGGAAGGTAGAGCAGCAGTCCGGCATCGCCGCGATCGATCAGCAGCGCTTCGTGCAGGCGCACGCCGAACAGCTCGAGCTGCTGGCAGTGGCAGGTCGAGTCGTCGTCGATCAAGCGTTGCACGACACTCACCGCAGCGCCGCTGATGTACTGGCGCAGGCGCGCCAGGTCGGCGCTGACGCGAAGGTTTGCCTTGTACAGCGCGATTGCCGAAGGTCGCACCTCGGCGCGGGCGAACTGGCTGTCCAGGTGTTGCTGGTACTGACCGCCCAGATCCAGCTCACGGCAGGTGGTTGCGAATAGCGCAGGGGCCAGGGGCAGTGCCTTGATCTCGAACCGTTCGCTGGCCAGTGCGATATCCACCTCGGTATCGCTGTCGCCGAGGGTCGTCTTGCCGGTCACCATGACCTGACGGACCTCGGTGTCGCCTTGCAGGGCGAGGGCGCTGTCGCGGCTGAAACCGACATCGTCGGCGAAATTGTGCAACGCAGCCTCCAGCAGCGAACGGCGTTCGTGGCTGGTGACGTAGACCTGATGGGTGAAAAGGTGGTGCAGCCAGACCAGTTCGGTCGTGTGCAAGGGGGCCTGGAACTGATGGTCACGCTTGAGACGCTCGGCAAGCAGCGGCTCGGCAAACCCGGTGATAGGCTGAAGCCCCTTCAGGGCACGGGCCAGGCGATAGCGTGCCGTGTCCAGCTGGCCCTGGCTTGCGAGCAGGGCTTCTCGCAATGCCGGTTGGGCGTTGGTGAACCAGTCGGCCTGATCACCCGGGAGTCCCTGTGCCGGCAGGAGACTGTCGCCCAGCTCCTGCCAGTGTGCGGCCGAAAGTGTCGAAGCCCAGATCGGCAGGCGAGTGTGCAGCAATTGCTGGTGAGGGTGGGTAGCGTCGTAGGGCATGGTGGTGCCTCCTGTTCAAGAAGGCGACAGGAGGCACGATTCAGTGACCCGGCGAGCGGTACATAGATGTCAGGTGAGGTGGTTGAATGTGGTACCCGGGGTGCGACACGACAGGTTCAGCTCGGTGTAGCCGATTCGCGCCACCCCCTGCAGGCGCTGGTCGACCAGGCTCTTGAGCGACTCTCCCGTGGCCAGGTACGCATCGCCGAAGTCATGTCCGCCCAGTGCGCTGGGGTGGGCGACCACTTCCAGTACACCATGGCTCGGGGCCAGTCCGGCCTTGAGGTCCAGGGGTGTGCAGACGTAGTCGGCAGTCACCCCGCACAGCTGCTTCAGGCGTCGGTTGAGTAGGGTCTTGAAGGCCCGCTTCACCGGGCCGATGTTGGCTCCGACGTTGCGTGCCAGGCGCACCGGCACGCCCCGCTCACGAGCGAAACGCGCAACCACCTCACCCACCGGCCAGATGTTGTGTACGTGCTGGTGCGAGTCCAGGTGGCTGGGCATGACGCCATGGGCCGCGCAGCGCTGCCATTGGGCCTCGAGCTCCTGGTGCACGGCCTCGCGCTCGCTTGCCGACAGGCGCAGGGTGCGCTGGCGCAGGCCCAGGTCGAACTCGCCCTGGGCGGTGCAGAAGCGTCGCTCGGCGAGGATCGCCTGGCTCAGCGGCCGGCCGTAGGTGAGGTTGAAGTGCAGGCCGATGCGGCCCTTGAGCAACGGCTGTTGCGCCAGCACGCAGGCGGCTTCGAAGGCCGGCATGTTGGCCATCAGCGTTGCCGAACTGATCAGCCCGGCCTGGAAGGCGTGCAGGATCACGGCGTTGATCGGGGCGCTGAGGCCGAAGTCGTCAGCGTTGACTATGACCTGGGATGGCATCCGGGCGTTCCTGTGTTGGGTTGGGGGTGACCGTAGCCGGGCTGTCGGTCTTGCGCAGGCGCGGCTTGAGCCAGCGCCAGCAGCGCAGGGCCAGGCCCAGGGCGATACCGTCGGGACGCCAGCTGTAGCAGCTCAGGCGCCATTGTTCGACCTGCCCGGTCTGGCGCTCGTGCAACTGATGACTGGAGTTCTCGAGGCTTACCCGCGAGGCGTCGATCCAGCTCCAGCCCTCGTCGAGGCCCCAGTGAATCCACTCTTCGAGCAACACCCGGCCACTGCCCAGGTCGCGTTGTTCGGGGACGAACGCCAGGTTGTAGTCGTAAAGCCGGCCACGTTCGAGCAGGCCCAGGCGGTAGCTGATGCAGCGCCCGTCAAGTTCCAGCAGCACCAGGCAGACCAGCCCGTCGGCGGCCAGCGTGGTCAAGGCCTGGTACATCCATTGGCAACGCTGGCTGCCCGAGAAGATGCCGACCTCATCGTCGCCTTTCCAACTGGCGGCCTCCACTGCACTGATCGCGTCGAGCAATGGCCTGATGTTGTCGCGATCCGCGATAACCCGGCGCACCTGGGCACCACAGGCGGCGATGCGCTTGCGTGCACGGCGCAGTTTGTAGCGCGGATCGCCGCTGACTTCCTGGCGATCACTCTCGCTGATCCGGTGCACCGGCACCCGGCAACTCAGGCGCTGTTCGAAGGTCGAACTGGCCGTCGCCCATTGGCGCAGCCAGGCCTGGTCGCCGCCTTCCGGCACCTCGCTCAGTTGCAGCAGGGCATGGGGCAGGTGTCGGCGGATGGCCTGCAGCACTTCCCTGGCATGCTGCGCCGGCAAGTCGAGCAGCAGGGCGATGCGGTCGCTCAGCGGATGGCCCAGGTGACGCACCACCGGCACGTTCAGCGGGCCGACCGCCTGGCGTTCGCGCACTAGCGGCAGGCACAGGCACAGGCGACCGTCGAGGTGACCGAGCAGAACCTGCAGCTGCTGGCCCGGCTGCAGCGTGGCCTCGGCAGCGCGTAGCCAGCCCAGGTGGTTGAAGGGGGTGCTGCCGGCCACGCGCTGGCGCAGCGCCTCGTAGGCGGCGGCGGGGAAACCGTGGGTGCGCAGCGAGGCGCACCAGCTCAATTGCAGGGCCATGGCTCAGGACGCCGTGGCCGTGGCGCTTTCGGACGCCGGCTTGCGCAGCAGTGCGAGGCGCGATTCGCTGTAGCGGCTTTCGCGGAAGAACTTCCAGCGCCCGAACAGGCAGTAGACATTCATGATGCGTCCTTGCTCCTGGTAACCCATGCGCAGGTGCAGCTTGAGCGCCGGGATGTTGTGCTGTTCACAGACGTCGACCACCTTGGTGCAGCCCTGCGCCGCCATGGCCTTCCACAGCGCCACCTGCAGGTCGACCGACAGCTCGCTGCCCCAGTACTTGCGGATCAGCTCGCCGCCGAACTCGAAGAACTCGCCCGGTCCCACCGGGAACCAGCACCCATAGTAATGGCGGTCGTGATAGTGGCGGGCGCTGCCCCAGATGAAGGCCACGGTGTCGCCGTCATCGTCGAGGAACATCAGCCCGGTGTGCCCTTCGGCGGCCAGCTCGCGCATGGTTTCGACACGGTCGCCGAAGTGCCTGGCGAACGCCTTGACGTTGTTCACGGTGATGCTTTCGATGCGCAGTGGCGCATAGGGTTTGAGGCGGTGCGGGGGCACCGGGGTTTCCAGGTCGCGTTCCATCCACACCAGCTCCCAATGATAGAAGACATAGTGTCGCCAGGCGCTGCTCAGGGTGTTGCGCAGTCCCTTGCGCTTGATGCGATCCTGGATCTTGCTCAATGCACGCATGGTGCCTCCTGTTCTTGGCAGGTCGAGGCGCGTCTCATGACGCGCTCCAGGTCAGGGCAAACAGGGTCTGCCCTGGCAGTTGAAAACGGATCTGCCCCTGCCGGCAGCTGAAGCTGGCGCGGCGGGGCTGGTTGTCGGGGCCGAACAGTTCCAACTGGCCGACCGGGCAGTCGCCCAGGGCCAGCTCGACCTGCTGCACGCGCTCGGCCTTGTTCACCCCCAGCAGGCTGCGCTGGCGGCCTTCGGCCATGGCCAGGGCGTCGACTTCGAAGGCGTCGTTGTCCAGGGCCAGCACCTGACGCAGCCAATGGCGCTGGATGAACTGCTGGGCCAGGCCCACCGGCTTGAGCTCGAAACGGTCGTCGCCCAGCACACGGACCATGCCCTTGGGCCATTCGGGTTCGTCGGCGACGTGGAACCAGTTGAGCATGTCCAGCAGGCCATCCTTCGAGGCGTTGATCACTACCGATGCCCACCACACTCCGGCGTAGTGGGTGTTCTGGTCGTAGGGGCTGAGGCTGGAACCACTGGAGAGGTTGGTCTGGTCGAGCAGCAAGGCCTTGCGCGGACGCCCCTGGGCGTCGAGGCCGACCAGAGCCGCGGCCTGGCGTACGCTGTCGCTGTAGCTGCGGGTGGCGAGCAGATCGCGGACCATCCACTCGTGCCAGGCCAGGGCGTCGATCTGCGAGCCTTGCTCCTTGAGCAGGCGCCGGGCCCAGTCGATACCGCGCAGATCCTTGCTGCCCTGGGTGAAGGGCCCGCCGAGCAGGCGCGAGGAGGCGGGCATGGCAATGCGTACCCCGGCTTCGTGGGCGCCGGGCCAGGCGCGAACGCGCTGGGCCATGCCGATGAAGAAGTCGCGGTAGCTCTCGTAGTTGCGGTAATTGAGGTTGGGCTCGTCGGCGAAGGCCAGGTAGTGCAGGCCTTTGCCGCCCAGGCGGGCGGTGGCGGCCAGCCAGGCGTCCAGGCCGTCGTGGCTGGTGCGATCGGCGGCAAGGTCGGCGCGCCGGCCAGTGCCGGCGAGCAGGGTGATGTCCTGGCTGATGCCGAAGCGCTGCGGGTACAGGCGCCGCCAGGCGTCTTCGTAACCGGGCTGGCGGGCCAGCACGTCCATGAAACTGTAGTAGCCGGCGGCCTGCGGGCGCAGGGCGTCCAGTACGGCGAAGCTCGACGCTGGCGGCAGCACGTAGGGCAGGTTGACGCCCAGCAAGGGCGTCTTGCCGAGCACCTTGCCGTGCAGCGCAAGTCGGACCTGGCCCTGCAGGTTGGCGATATCGCCCAACTGGTCGGCGCGCTGGGCGAACAGGTTGGCGCTGCCATCGAGCCAGAACGCCGCCTTGCCACGGCCCTGCAGGCGCAGGCGCCAGGTTTCGTCCCGCGGGCTGGGCGGCAGCGCCTGCTGGTCGAAGCGCCAGTAGGCCGGGTAGGGCTTGAGCGCCACTTCCACCTGCTGGCCGTCGCTCAGGCGCTGGGCCGAGAGCCCGCGTACGCCGCCATGGTACTTGCCGGCCAGGGTCGCGTGCTCACCGGCCTTGACCCGGAAATACAGCTCGACCCGAGGCCCGACCTCGGCGCTGAAGTGCACCTTGGCCGGGGCGAACAGGGCGCGTGTGCTGTCGCTGTGTTCGACCTGGTAGCCGCGGAAACTGTAGCCGGGGACTTCCAGGCGATAAGGGCCGGCATCGGCGGTCAGTGGCCAGCGTTGCTCTCCCCGCAGTTCCTCGGCCTTGATCGCCCGCTCGCCGCGCAGTTGGCCGCGGCCGTCGAGCAGGTAGATGCGCTCGGCATTGGCATCGGCCTGCCAGGCCGGGTGCCAGCGCAGGCGCAGTTCGTCGTTGCGCGCAGGTTGCAGGTACAGGCTGCCATCGCGAATGTCGCCCCACTGCAGGCTGGCCGCCTGCACCAGCGGGGTGCCCAGCGCGCAGAGCAGCAGCCAGGCTTTCATGCCGGCCTCCGTTGCAGCATCTGGCGCAGCGGTGCGAAGTCGCTGGGCAGGATGATCAGGGTACGCAGCACCGGCACGCCACTGAGGCGGCAGTACAGCGCCAGCATGGCCACGGTCACCGCCAGGTAGGCGATCGACGAAGCGGCGGCGGCCCCGACAATGCCCCAGGTCGGGATCAGCAGCACATTGAGCACCAGGTTCAGCGCAGCGCCTGCACCCATCATCAGCGATACCGTGCCGGGGCGGTTCTTGCCCAGCAGGTCCAGGCGCAGGATGCTCGCGTAGCACAGCCCGAGCAGGCCGGGCAGCAAGGCCAGTAGTGCCGGATAGGCCGGCTGGTAGGCGGCGCCGAACAGGGTGACGATCAGCCAGTCGCCGATCACCGCCATGCACAGGCAGGCGCCGAGCATCACCGTGGCGGTCAGGCGCAGTGCCAGTGGCGTGAGTTTCTCCATGCCGGCGTCCTGCTGCAGCAGACGTTTCATCAGCGGTGTGGTGACCGCCTCGGGGACGATCAGCAGCAGTTCGGCGGCGGCGCTGGCCATGGCGTAATGGCCCAGCGCAGTACTGCCGAGCATGGCGCCGATGAACAGGTAGTCCGAGCGCAGGATCACCTGCTGGAACAACAGGTCCGGGTGACTCTTGGCGCTGTAGCCGAGCAGCTCGCGCTGGCCGCTGCGGTCCCAGCGCAGGGCCAGCGGATGCTGGCGGCGCAACCACCACAGGCCCAGCACCAGGACCAGCGCGATGCCCGCCAGCCAGCTGATCAACGCCGCTTCCAGCGCCTCTTCGCGCCACATCCAGAACAGCGCGAGAAACAGCAGCAAAGGTGCGAGCGATTCGGTCAGGCGCAGGGCATTGAACGCGCCGACACCACCGCTGGCGTTGTGCAGCGTCAGCAGGCCGCTCTTGAGCACGGTCATCGGCACCGCCAGCAGCAACAGCCAGGCCAGCAACCCCAGTTGCAGGGTGATGTCCAGCTGGCTGCCGAACTCGCGCACCAGCACCACGCAGACCAGCGTCAACAGCCCTGCCAGCAGGCAGCCGTAGACCAGCACCTGGGTCAGCAGCAGGCCCATGTCGCGCTGCTTGGCGGCCTGGTAGCCGACCGCGCTGTTCAAGCCGCCGCTGGTGGCGGCGCTGATCAGGTCGGGCAGGGTGCTGAGCAGGGCGAACAGCCCCCGTTCGCTGGGGCCGAGGATGCGTGCCAACAGCACGTTGCGCAGCAGGCGCAGGGCGATCATCGCAAGCTTGGTGCCCATGCTCAGCGCCAGGTGGCGCAGGTAGTGATTGCGGCTCATGAGCGGCCTCCGCGGCTGATGCGCCAGGCCAGCAGCGACGGGCGACTGGCGTTGCGCTGGCTGACGCCGATGCGCGGCAGGGCCAGCGGATCCTCATGCCCCTGGCAGATCCCGGCGCGGGTGCCCAGGGCGAAGGGGTAGCGGTGCGCCGCGACCCGTGCGCGAACGCGGTCGTCATGGTCGCCATTGGGGTAGCAGTAGACCGGCAGCGGGTGCTGGCAACCATGCTGCAGCGCGGCGTGGCTGCGTTGCAGTTCCTCGTCCAGGCGCTGGTCGTCGAGGTAGGGCAGCAAGGCGTGGCTGGCCCCGTGCGGGCCGAAGCGCACCAGGCCCGAATCCTCCAGCTCACGTACCTGTTGCCAGTCCATGGCCTGGGGCAGCGATTCGCCGGGGCAGGCGTCGGTCAGTTGCTGCAGGGCCTGCGGGCTGAGGCTCTTGAGGCTCTGCAGGTAGTGCGCCAGGACCAGGCTGCGGGTGTGTGGCCGGTCGTTCATGAAGTAGGCGGCCGGCAGCGGTCGGCCCAGCTTGCGCAGGTACTCGATGAGGCTGTGCCGCGCCGGCTCGCCGTGGCTGCCCCAGAGGGTCTCCCCGACACTCTCCCACCAGAAGCGCTGGCGGCTGCCGATGTAGTCGGTGGAGAGGAAGATGCTCGCCGGCACCTGGTGCTTGCGCAGCAGCGGGAAGGCGTTGCTGGCGTTGTCGCGCCAGCCGTCGTCGAAGGTCAGGGCGACCTTGGGCCGCTGGTGGCCGCGAGCGGACTCGTGGTCCTTGAGCAGGTCCATGAGGCTGACGCAGTCGAAATGCCGCGGCAGCCAGCGCAGCAGGCCTTCGAACGCTCGGGGGCCGACGCACAGTTCGTTGCGATGGGGCAGCGCGGCGCTGGCGTCATCGGCCAGCACCCGGTGCAGCATCAGGATCACCCCGGCGCCGCGCAGTTCGGCGCGGCCCTTGGGCGACTTGAAATACAGCCAGCCACTGGCCTGTTTGATCCGGGTCTTGATCGGCATGTCCGTCGCTCATCGATTCTGGTCGGGGTTCCATTGGCTGTAGCTGTGCCCGCGCAGGAATTGCCACAGGCCGACGCTCATGCCTGCCAGCGTCACCAGCACGAAGGCGGCCAGGCGGAACGGCCTGGGCAGGCGATGACCGGCATCGAGCAGGCCGGCGATTGCGGCGGCGTAGCCGAGCAGTTGCGCGGCCAGGGTCAGGTGATAGAAGTGCGACTGGCCGACCAGCCACAGATTGGCCAGGAGCAGGGGCAGCAACAGTACCGGTGCCAGGCGGCGAATCAGCTTGTGGCTGATCAGGGCGATGGCATACAGGCCGTGACGCATCGGGTTGAGCAACTCGCGCCGCGCGGCCAGGCTCTGCAGCCCACCGACGGTGACGCGCTGGCGGCGGCGGAACTGCTTGTCGGCTTCGTCCACGCCCTGGTCGAGCACGATCGCCTCGGGCACGTAGACGATGCGCTGGCCTGCGGCAGGGGCGCAGGTGCTGATGTAGAAGTCGTCGTTGACCTGGCTGGGAATCGCCTGGTACAGCGGGCGACGCAGGGCGAGCAGGGCACCGTCGGCCGAGACCATGCAGCCGGTGCGGTTCTCCACCTTGCGCACCCAGGCTTCGTAATGGCGGTACAGGCTGTCGCCCAGGCTCAGGCCCTTGCCGGGGTCGGGGATGATCATGTGCCCGGCGGTGCCGCCCACCTGGGCGTCGGCGAAAGGCGCCAGCAGCAGGCCAAGGGTATTGCCGGCCCACTGGTTGTCGGCGTCGGTGAACACCAGGATATCGCCGCGGCAGATGCTCACCGCGGTATTCAGCGCGCCGGTCTTGCCCAGGCGCGGCAGGTCGAGCACCTGTACCCGCGGATCGTCCACGGCGCGGGCCAGCGCCACGGTGCGGTCGCTGGAACCGTCGCTGGCCACCACCACCTGCAGGTCGGCGGCCTGGTAGTCCTGGGCCAGCACGCTGGCCAGCTTGGCCTCGATGTGTCGTTCTTCGTTGTGTGCAGCGATCACCACGCTGACCCGCTGCGGCGCCAGCGGCCCCGGGGTGCGGCGCGGGAACAATGGCGCGACGAGGGTCAGCAGCAGGGGATAGCCGACCCAGGCATACAGCGGCAACAGCAGGCACAGCCAGAAAATGAGCTCAGCCACGGGCGGGCCTCCTTGCGGTGCGGTTGAACAGGCTGAGGATGAATGCGGCGCCGGCCAGGTGCAGGCGCAGCCAGTGCAGGCCCCACAGCTGCAGGGTCAGCAGCGGGTCGCGGTGCCTGAGGCTCTGGCGCAGGCTCAGTGCCAGGGCCGGTAGGGCGCTGATCAGCAGCAGCGCCAGGGCCACGTGGGGGAAGCCGTCGAGCAGCATCGACAAGGCCATGGCATCGAGTACCCAGGCACCGACCGACAGCAGCGGGAAGCGCAGCAGGCGCAGGCTCACGCCGTGGCTGCGCAACAGTTGCAGGTGGCTACCCTGGCGCCACATCTCCTTGCCCAGCCATTCGCCCCAACTGCCCTCGAAGCCCCAGTGCAGCACCACCGGCTGGCGCAGCACGCGCAGGCGCGCGCCAGCCTCGTGCAGGCGCAGGGTGAAGTCCTTGTCTTCGCCGGTGCGCAGGCGCTCGTCGAAGCCGCCGACCTGGTCGAACCAGGTGCGGCGCATCAGCAGGTTGGGGGTGGGCAGCCAGGTGCAGTCCTGCACTGTCTGACCGGCACGCAGGGTGCGACGCTGCCAGGCATGGGCGAACCACGGCGCCTGGCGCGGGGTGTCGCAGTCCAGGGCGAAGACATCGCCTTCACCGCGGCGCTGCAGACCCAGCAGCAGGTCGAGCCAGTTGTCCGGCACCTCGATGTCGGCATCCAGAAATGCCAGCCACTCGCCCTGGCTGACCTGCGCGCCCTGGTTGCGCAGGGCGCCAATGGCCACGCCCGGCAGGCTCAGCACCTGGGCGCCGTGCTGGCGGGCAATGCCTGGACCGTCGTCACTGGAGCCGTTGTCGACCACGATAAGCTCGCAGCTCAGCCCTGCACAGTGCGCGGCCTTGCGCGCGGCATCGAGGGTGCGGCCGATATGCCGGGCTTCGTTGAACATGGGAATGACGATGCTCACCTGGTTCATCATGCGGCCTCCCCGCTACGGGGCTCGGCGGCCTGGCGCAGCAGCACGCTGGACAGCGCCAGCATCAGCCACAGGTACTTGTGGCTGGGTGCGCTCAGGAACATCAGGAACAGCCCGATGGCCAGCATGCTCATGGTCAGGTGGGTCATCAGGTCGGCGCGGTCGTGGTCACCGGCCGCGCGCCAGGCGGCGCGGGCCTGCCAGAAGTTGCGCAGGGCCAGGGCGATCATGCCGACGAAGGCAAGGCCGGCCGGCACGCCGGTTTCGCTGAACAGCTCCAGGTAGGTGTTGTGGGCACGCCGGTAGAGGTCGGTGGTCTTGCTGTTGACCGGCGCGAAGGCCTTGGAGAACCCGGTGTCGGCGTAGTGCAGCGGGAACGTGCCGGGGCCGGTGCCGAGCATCGGGCTGTGGCTGATCATCTCCTTGCCCACGACCAGGTACGAGGAGCGCCGGCCGAGGGATTCGTCCTGGTGCGCGTTGACCCCGGACTTGAGCAGCATCAGCGACTGGATGCGCTCGGCGTAGCCGGCCGGCATCAAGGCTGCACCCAGCGGCAGGACGATGGCCAGGCCGAGCATGGCGAAGCCCAGGTGGCGCGGGCGGATGTGCGCGAGCTGCTCGCGGTAGTTGTACAGCACGATGCCCAGGCTGATCAGCAGCACCACCAGGCCCGAGCGCGACTCGGTCTTGGTCATGCCCACCAGCAGTAGCAGGCAGCAGCCGGCCCAGAACAGTTTGAGCGGAATCTGCCGGGCCTTGATCGCCAGCCACAAGCCCAGCGGCATGGCGATGGTGATCAGCAGGGCGAAGGCGTTGGGGTCGAGCATGGCCGAGGCGCGGCCTTGCTCCTGGTACTTGGTGGAGAAGATGGCGAACAGGCAGGTCACGCAGACGCTGACGGTGATCAACCGCGCGAGCATCGGCAGGTTGAGGTCGCGCCCCACGAGCAGGGTGATGACGAACACCACCAGCCCGACCAGCAATTCGCGCAGGTGCAGTACCGACAGCTCGACGCTGTCGCTGGTCCACAGGCTCAGCAGGTACAGGGCCATGAACGGGATCAGCAAGCGCCACAGGTTGCTGCGCAGACGCTCGCCAGGCAGCTGGCGCACGGCCAGTTGCAGGGTGAGGATCAGCACCAGGCCCAGGCCGATCAGCTTGGCGCCGGAGACGAGGCTGTCCTTGAGCAGCCCTTCCAGTGGCACCAGCGCGGCGATCGCCAGCAGACCCCAGGCCGGTTTGCGGTACAGCACCAGCACACCTGCCAGGCCGACCACAGCGCCGGGTGCCAGGTAAGGGTAGGGGCTGGCCAGCAGCCCCAGCGACAGCAGGGCCACCAGGCCCACCAGCGACAGGGGGATGATCATGCGACAACCTCCTTGGCGGTGCCCTGGTAGACCAGGGCCCAGCGTTGTGCAAGGGTCGGCAGGTGGTAGCGTTGGCGCTGGGTCTGGCGGGCGCGCGCGACCAGCTCTGCGGCCTGTTGCGGATCGTCCAGCAGGGCCTGCAGGTGGTCGCCAAGCGCTTTCACATCCAGCGGTGCGGCGAGCAGTCCGCTGCATCCATGTTCGATGACGTCGGGGATGCCACCGACACCGAATGCAACCACCGGTACGCCGTCCTGCATGGCTTCGAGCAGGATCATCGGTGTGCCTTCGGTGCGCGAGCTGATCACCAGGGCGTCCAGCCGGGTCATCCAGGCCTGCATGTCACGCTGAAAGCCCGGCAGGGTGATGCGCTCGCGCAGCCCGGCAGCGTCGATGCGTGCCTGTAGTGTGGCGCGCTCCGGGCCTTCGCCGAGCATCACCGCGTGCAATTGCGGGTGGCGCTGGCACAGCGGGATCAGGGTGTCGAGGAACAGGTCCGGGCCTTTCTCGCTGGACAACCGGCCAACATAGCCTGCCAGCCAGGGGGCCTGGTGCGATCCCGGGCCGTGCACTGCGGTGTTGCCATCGCGGGACGAGCCCGCTCCCACAGGGGTTGAAGATTGCACAGGTGCCGCGGGCTCCGGCAGGCCGTTGGGGATGACCTGCAGTTTGCTTGCGGGGACACCTGCCTGGCGGTGAATGCGGGCGATGCTCTCGGCTACGCACACGACGGTGTCTACCGTTGGCGTGCGGCACAACTGCAGGCTCAGCCAGGTGTAGAAGCGCTGCTTGGTGCTGCGCGGGGTGAAGCCGTGCTGGGTGGTTACCAGTGGCAGGCGCCACAGCGTCGCCGCCAGCCAGCCGAACACCATGCCCTTGAAGTTGTGCGTGTTGATCAGCGGCCGTTCGCCGCGCTGCGCCGCCAGCAGCCGGAACAGATCGCCCAGGCCGTGGCAGGCCTGGCAGTCGATGCCGGCTTCGCGAAAGCGCATCACCAGCTCCTGCGGCGCGTCGAGAAACAGCACCCGGTGCCTGCCAGGGGTCGCCTGGCAGTGGTCCAGGAGCATGCGCTCGGCGCCGTAGAACCCGCCACTGCTGAGCAGGTGCAGGATCGGCCGGGCAGCGGCGGGCACGGCCGCGTTCAATTGCGCACCCAGTGCAGCAGGCGTGGCAGCGACCACGACTTGTGCGGGTTGGGCAGCGCCGGGGTCTGGTCGTTGATCACCAGCAGTACCGGCAGGCCCAGCTCGTGGCCGATTTGTGCCGGATGCTTGAAGCGGTGGTCGAAGAACTCCTTGACGTAGACCAGGGCAATGGCCAACAGCAAGCCGGTGACCAGGCCGAACGGGATGATCAGACCCGGTTTGGGGAACGATGCCGTGGCTGGTTCGTAGGGCGCGCTGAGAATCCGCGCGTTGGACTGGCTGCCGTCGAGCAGGCCCTGGCCACGGCTTTCTTCGTAGCGCTGGGCATAGGTGGAGAAGGCCTTGTGCAGTGCGTCGATCTCGGTGTCGAGCTGGCGGGTCTTGCTCTGCGTCTCGCGCAACTCGGTGATGCGGTCCTTGTACTCGGCGATGCGCTGGGTCTTCTGGTCGATCACCTGCTGGGTCACGGTCAGGTCCTGCTGACGTTCGCGGATGCGGTTCTCGACGATCTTGAGGAACTGGCCGCGCAGCTGGGCAATCTGCTGGCGGGCCATGACCATCTGTTCGGCACCGGGCTGGAACACCGTGGCGTCACCGTTGTAGCGGGCCAGCTGGGTGGTCAGTTGTTCGCCGAGCTGCTTGATCTCGCGGTCCTCGAAGGCGACGTTGTCGACCGTGGTGGTGAAGGTGTAGGGGAAGGCGTAGTCGACCATTCTCGCCTTGCTCGCGGCCGCCAGGCTGGTCTGCAGGTAGTCGAGCCACTGCTGGTTCTCCAGCTTGCGGTCACGTTGCAGGTTGAGCGCCTGTTCCTCGGTATTGATCGCATTGAGGCGGAAGGTGATTTCTTCTTTCGGGTCGGACGAGCCGATTGCCGTCAGCAGCGCCAGGCGCTGACCCTCCAGATCGCCAAGGCGTGCCTGGTAGTGCAGTTTCTTCTGCTCGTAGAAGGTCTCGGGCAATTCGTTGGACTGCAGGTCCTGGCGATTCTTCAGGAAGTTGTCCAGCAGACGGGCGACGAACAGGGTGCCGAGCCGCGGCTCATCGGCGCTGTAGCTGATCGAGATGACGTTGGAGCCGGGCAGGGTCTCGACCTTGAGGTCCTTGACTGCCTGGTCGGTGAGGGCATCGAGCTGGGTGTCGCGCTCGTCGGCAACCGACTTGCCCAGCAGGCGCTGCAGCGGCTCGACGATACCGTGGCGCAGCGGCTCGATCAGCGTGCGCCGCAGCAGGCCGGGCTCGACCTGGTACTGGCCTTCCTGGCGCAGCTGGCTGATGGTCTGGCGGATCAGCGTGGGCGAGCGCAGGATGTTGCTCTCGGTCTCCATGTCGGCCAGCGACGGCGGGATGAACTGGTCGGCCTGCTGGGCCAGCGAGGAGCTGGTGTCGCTCTGCGACAGCTTCTTCGACTGCACGATGACTTCGGCGGTGATGTCGAAGCTCTGCTTGAGCACCAGCGGCAGGATCACCGCGATCACCGCGAAGATCAGGAACACCCGTTTCACCAACTGGCGGTTGGCGAAGAAGATGCGGAAGAACTCATGCACATAGTTTTCTTTCGGTTGCGTGGTCATGGTCCGTTCCCCGGTCAATTGTCGCTGTCTTTGTTGTCGACGCGGTAGGCGAAGCTGAAGCCGAAGCCCTGGAACAGCACCACGTCGGCCAGTTGCCGGGACAGCTCGGCAGCGCTGGCCA
Organism: Pseudomonas sp. FA117; assembly: GCF_057370475.1. Taxonomy (NCBI): domain Bacteria; kingdom Pseudomonadati; phylum Pseudomonadota; class Gammaproteobacteria; order Pseudomonadales; family Pseudomonadaceae; genus Pseudomonas; species Pseudomonas sp. FA117. Next base: position 3,548,115 of record NZ_CM170675.1, on the reverse strand, counting down.
GCTTGGTCTTGGGCACGTAGAGCATGTCTTCGGGCTGCAGGTAGGCAAGTTTCTGGCTACCGCCGGAGAGGGCCTTGTCGACGTCGTAGTTGACCGCGTGCACGGTGTTGCCTTCGCGGCGCATGATCACCACCGAGCCGAGCTTGGCCTTGAGGGTCGGGCCGCGGGCCAGGGTCAGGGCCTCGAGCACCGACACCGGCCGGCGGATCTGGAACGCCCCGGGCTGGCCGACTTCGCCGAGCACGTAGATCTCGTTGGCGGCAGTGGACTTGAGCAGCACGTCGACGCTCATGCGCCCCGGCAGGCTGGCGTAGCGCTCGTTGAGGTAGTCACGCAGCTGGTTGACGGTCATGCCCTGCAGCGGCACCGAACCGATTTCCGGGAAGGTGGCGCGCCCGTCGTTGCCCACGGTGATGTCGCGGCTCATGCCGGTGCCGGGGTGGCTCAGGGCGTTCTTCAGGTTGATCTCGTCGGTCATCGGGCTCAGCACCCGTACCGTCACCTGGTCGCGGTTGGGCTTGAACACGCGCTTGTCGTTGTAGGCCTGGCGAATGCTGCTTTCGGCCTCGCTGGTGGTCATGCCCTCGACGCGTACTGCGGCGTTGGTGGAGGGCAGGGTGATGCTGCCGTCGGGCTGCACCAGCTGCTGGCCGTTCAGGCCGCTGGCGGCCATGAAGTTGAGGTCCAGGGTGTCGCCGGACTGGATGCGGTACACCCCGGAGGAGCGGTTGCTGACGTGGAAGATCACTTCCAGCACGTCCTGCGGACGCAGCACCTGCTCGCGTCGGGCCACTTCGGTGGCCTGGCTCTCGGCAGGCGGTGCGGTCAGTATCTGCACAGGCATCTCGCGGCTTTCCTGGCTGGCGCAACCGGCCAGGGCGAGCACGCACAGGGCAATCGAGGGGTATCTGATGGCGATCATGGCGTGTGTCCTCACAGGTTGTCGTACAGCCACTTGGGCATGTAGTACTTGCGCTTGTTGAACACGCTGCCGATCAGCCGCGCGCCGGCTTGCTCCAGGCGCTGGACTGCGGCCTGCGCCACCTCCTTGCGGGTATCCTCGGCGCGTACCACCAGGATCACGCCATCGACCAGGGTGCCGATCACCAGGCTGTCGGCGCTGGCGTAGATGGCTTCGCCGTCGATCACCACGAAGCGGTAGTGGGCGGCGAACTGGCGCAGCAGGATGCGCAGGCGTTCCGGGTCGAGGCGGTCGCGACCGCGTTTCCAGGTACCGACCGGCAGCACGTCGAACGGCTGGTCGGACAGGTGCACCACGCAATCCTGCGCCAGTGGCGGGGTGTCCTCGTCGAACAACAGGTCGGTGTAGCCGCGCAGTTTGTTCAGCCCCAGTTGCTGGCTCAGGCCGGTGGCGCTGGCACTGCCGTCGATCAGCAGCACGGCGCCTGCGCTCATCAGCGCCAGCTGGCTGGCGAAGGCCAGGCTGCTGGTGCTGGTGCCGGTGCCGGTATTGGCCGCGGTCAGCAGCAGGGTGCGCTGGTCGAGGTCGAGGACAGTGGCGGTCAGGTTGGTTTCGCTCGGGTTGGCGATACTCAGGCTTCTTGAAGTGGAACCGTCCATCTCAACTTGCTCCGTGGCCAGTGAAAACCTTGAACGGGGTCTTGAGCAGGATCTTCAGGTCCAGCATCAGGCTCTGTTCGTTGATGTAGCTCAGGTCGAGCTCTACGCGTTGGTCAAAATCGATGTTGCTGCGCCCGGAGATCTGCCAGAGGCCGGTCATGCCGGGGTAGATCGACAACCGCGCGAGGTGGTTGTCCTTGTAGCGGTAGGCGTTGAACGAGGTGGGGCGCGGGCCGACCAGGCGCATGTCGCCGGTGACCACGTTGATCAGGTTGGGCAGCTCGTCGAGGCTGCTGCGGCGCAGCCAGCTGCCGACCGGGGTGATGCGCGGGTCCTTGTCGATCTTGAAGTCGATGGAGTCGGCGCCATGCTTGTTCAGGTGGCGTACCGAATCCTTGAGGGCCTCGGCGTTGGCGACCATGGTGCGGAACTTGAACATGCCGAACAGGCGGCCTCGGTAGCCGGTGCGTTTCTGCACGAAGAACACCGGACCAGGGCTCGAGCGCTTGATCATCACCGCCAGCACCAGGAACACCGGCGACAGCAACAGCAACAGGGTCAGTGCCGCCAGGCACGACAGCGCGCGGTTGGTTCGCGACAGCGTCCACGGGCGCCCGCCGACACGCCCGGTCATCCAGCCGCGGCCCTGCATGTGAATGGCCGCATCGATGCGCTGGCGGTGCGCCGGATCCATGCGTTTATCCTGGTACAGCGCCTGCAGCTGGGCGCTTTTCGGTTGTCCTGTCATATCACCCTCCGTTGTTGCGACTGCTCGCCTGCAGGTGCGCCGTCTGTGGCGCTGTGCGAGTAGTAGTCCTTGAACCAGGCGACGAATCGCCCGAGCCCTTCATCAAGGGAAATCGCTGGGGTAAAGCCGGTGACCCGGGCCAGGGCGCTGGCATCGGCACAGGTGGCCAGCACATCGCCGGGCTGCAGCGGCAGCAGCTCGATCACCGCGCTGCGCTGCAGGTGCTTTTCCAGCAAGGCCAGGTAGTCGAGCAGCTCCACCGGGCGTTGCCCGCCGATGTTGAACAGGCGCCAGGGCGCGTGGCTGCTGGCCGCATCCGGGCTGAAGGCATCCCACTGCGCATTGGCGTGCGGCGGGTTGGGCATCAGCCGTACCAGGCTCTCGACGATGTCGTCGATGTAGGTGAAGTCGCGCTGGTGACGGCCATGGTTGAACAGCTGGATCGGCCGGCCTTCGCTGATGGCGCGGGCGAACTGCATCGGCGACATGTCCGGGCGGCCCCAGGGGCCATACACGGTGAAGAAGCGCAGGCCGCTGCAGGGAATGTTGAACAGGTGGCTGTAGCTGTGGGCCATGGCCTCGTTGGCTTTCTTGGTGGCGGCGTACAGCGACAGCGGATGATCGACGGCGTCCTGTACCCGGTAGGGGGTGCGCTGGTTGGCGCCATAGACCGAGCTCGAGGAGGCGTACAGCAAGTGCTGCACCGGGTTGCGCCGGCAGCCTTCGAGAATGTTCAGAAAGCCCGCCAGGTTGCTGTCCAGGTAGGCCTGGGGGTTCTGCAACGAGTAGCGCACGCCCGCCTGCGCGGCCAGGTGCACCACGACGTCGGGGCGTTCTTCGGCGAACAGGCGAGCCATGCCGTCGCGGTCTGCCAGGTTCAGGCAGCGCAGCGCAAAGTCACCGGCCTGCTCGCGTACCCACTTCACGCGAGCGTGCTTGAGCGACGGATCGTAGTAGTCGTTGAAATTGTCCAGCCCCAGCACCTCATGCCCATCGCGCAACAGGCGCCGGCACGTGTGGGCACCGATGAAGCCGGCGGCGCCGGTGACCAGCACTTTCATGGTGTGCCGATTCATGGTGCGCCGACCTGCGAGGCAGTCGGCTGCGGGGCGATGTGGCGCAGGCCGATGCCACTGTAGTGCAGGCCATGGGCCGCAACCTGCTCGGGGTTGTACAGGTTGCGCCCGTCGACGATCACCCGAGCCCGCAGCTTGCTGGCCAGCAGCGAGAAATCGACCACGCGGAAATTCTTCCACTCGGTACAGATCACCAGGGCGTCGGCGTCCTGCAGCGTGTCGTCGCGGGTGGCGCACAGCTGCAGGTCGTCGCGGTAGCCGTACAGGCGCCGGCATTCGTCCATCGCCTCGGGATCGTACGCGCGCACGGTGGCGCCTTCGGCCCACAAGGCTTCCATCAGGTAGCGGCTGGGCGCTTCGCGCATGTCGTCGGTATTGGGCTTGAAGGCCAGCCCCCACAGGGCGATGGACGTGCCAGCCAGGCCGCCAAGGCGCTGCTTGAGCTTGGCGAACAGGATGCGCCGCTGCTGGTCGTTGACTTCGCTGACGCTCTGCAGCAGGCGCAGGGGCATGCCGCTGTGTTCGGCGGTGTGCAGCAGGGCTTTTATGTCCTTGGGAAAGCACGAGCCGCCGAAACCGCAGCCGGGGTAGATGAAGTGGTAGCCGATGCGCGGGTCCGAGCCGATGCCGCGGCGTACCGCCTCGATATCGGCGCCCAGGTGCTCGCTGAGGTTGGCCAGCTCGTTCATGAAGCTGATGCGCGTGGCGAGCATGGCGTTGGCGGCGTACTTGGTCAGTTCGGCGCTGCGGTTGTCCATGAACATCAGCTTTTCATGATTGCGGCAGAAGGGCGCATAGAGCTCGGCGAGCTGGTCGTGGGCGACTTCGTCGTGGGTGCCGACGATGATCCGGTCGGGCCGCAGGCAGTCGGCCAGGGCGCTGCCTTCCTTGAGAAACTCGGGGTTGGACACCACGCGCACCTGCAACTGGGCTTTGCCCAGGCGCTGCAGTTCGTCGCGCGCCAGGGTCATGACCTGGTCGGCAGTACCCACCGGCACCGTGGACTTGATGATCAGGGTGCGGTCGGCATCCATCAGCCCGGCGATCTGCCGGGTGACGTTGAGCACGTGGGTCAGGTCGGCGGAGCCGTCTTCGTCGGGTGGCGTGCCGACGGCGATGAAGATCAGCTCGGCGTGGCTCACCGCGTCGCTGGCCTGGGTGCTGAACAGCAGGCGGCCTTCCCTGGTGTTGTCTTCCAGCAGGTCGGACAGGCCCGGCTCGCTGATCGGCGGTACGCCCTGGCGCAACTGATTGATCTTGTGGGCATCCACGTCCACGCAAAGGACCCGGTGACCGACGTCCGCGAGGGCCGCCGCTTGTACCAGTCCTACGTAGCCAGTGCCAAAAACGCTCACGTCCATGTCGGCGTGCCTCGTATGGATGAGTAAGGGGTGTGAAACAGTGGTGTGATTTCTGTATAGCTCAGCTTGGGGAAAATGCGTCAAACCAATGGCATGTTTCGTCGCATTTACAGACGCCAAGCAAAACGGCCATTGGCCACCAACCCTTTGCCAATCCGGGGTTTAGCGTGGAAAGCTACTGGCAATTGGCCGTTTCATGAACTGATGAACGGTCGCAGGCCGCGAATAATGTGGGGTATAGCCGATAGAGCGTCTCAACCGCGATACGCTTTTCGCGCCAGAATAAGGGGTCAAAATATCGACGGAAAATTGACTTTTCCGAGTTGTGATTTGTTTCAGGCCTGCTACGGTTTGATAGAAAACCCATGACCGGAGTGGTCGAATCATGCGCGGATGGATCAAGCTGGCCCTGCTGTTCATCTACCTGGCGAGCTTTCATGCCTATTACCGGGAGCGCATGGAAGCCCTGGGTATAGGGCTGCCGTTGCTGCTCTACCTGGGGGTGGCGGGTGTGCTGGTGGCGGGGTTGCTGCTGGCGGCCTGGATACGCCCGGGCTGGCTGCGCTGGACGCTGGCGCTGGCGTTCGCGGTGAGTGCGGTATTTTTCGATGCTTATATGCGAATTACCGACTCCTACCTCACCTATAGTGCGTTCGTGTCCATGGTCTATGCGGGCGGCTTCATCGAGGAGGCGCTGCAGCAGTATCACTATGCGATCACCCTGGCGGCGTTCTCCTCACTGCTGCTGTTGTTCGGTGTGGGTCTGCGACCTGGCCCTCGCCCACGACTGCCGTGGCTGCTGCCGGTGGCGACACCGGTGCTGGCGCTGGCACTGCTGATCGGCGTGCTGTTCATCCGCGCCGGCGAGGGCGCGCGTGGCTTGCCGGTGATGTATACGCCGCTGGCCTACCTCAGCCTGTTCGGCTACGAGGCGCTGCACGACAGCGTCGGCCCGCGCGCACCGGTAAGCCTGGCGCAGTCCGGCAAGCCCATGGCGCACGACATCGTGCTGGTGATCGACGAGAGCATTTCGGGCAACTACCTGGACCTCAACACCGCGGCAGGCGTGACCAGCCATCTGCTGCAAGCGCCCCCGGGCGTCGATGTCGTCAATTTCGGCTATGCCGCCTCGGTCGCCAACTGCAGTGCCGACACCAACGTCACCCTGCGTTATGGCGGGACGCGCAGCGACTACCTGCGCATCAATTCGACCCTGCCGTCGATCTGGCAGTACGCCAAGCGTGCAGGGCTGGGCACGGTCTACATCGACGCCCAGCGCACCGGCGGCAACCTGCAGAACCTGATGAACGACAGCGAAAAGCGCGATATCGACCGCTTCATCCAGTTCGACGACACGCCCGTGGTGCAGCGCGACATGGCCGCGCTGCAGACACTGGTCGACCTGCTGGGCGACGACAAGGCGCAGCTGATCGTGATCAACAAGGTCGGTGCGCACTTCCCCGTGCACGACAAGTACCCCGACGAGTTCCTGACCTTCCGCCCGGCGTTGCCGCGCGGCCACTACACGGATGTAGCCGACACCGGCACCCGCGAAGGCTTCGATGGCCGCCCCGAAGACTGGGTGCTCTATCGCAACGCCTACCGCAACACCCTGAGCTGGAACGTCGGCGAGTTCTTCCGTCGTCTGTTCGCCGAGGCCGACCTGAGCCAGGCAGTGGTGATCTACACCTCCGATCACGGGCAGGACCTGCACGAGCGCGGCAATCCGGGGCTCAATACCCACTGCGACAGCGATCCGGTGATCGAGGAAGGGTTGGTGCCGCTGGTGGTGATCCAGGGCAAGGCGGTCAAGGCGCTGGACTGGCAGTCGCACCTGGCGCAGAACCGCAATGCCTCCAGCCACTACAACATCTTCCCGACCTTGCTGAAACTGCTGGGCTACGACGCCACTGCGGTCACCGCCACCTATGGTCGGGCCCTGGATGTGCCGACCGAGGACCCGTTCACCTTCAACGTGCGCTTCAATGCACGGCTGGGCGCCAAGCCGGACTTCCGGCACATCGACCTGAGCCAGGTGGTGACGCCGGACAAGGCCAAGGACGTGGCCGTGACTGCGATGCCTTGAGGGGAAGACTCTGAATGCGGGGGAGGGCGTTAGGTTCTGTGTGAAAAGCCTTGATACTCGTTCATGCTGCGTTGAAAACAGCCTCGGAATGCTCATTTACAACTCGTAAACTCCGCTTCCTCGGCTGTTTTCGCCTTGCCTGACCTTCGTCTCAAGACTTTTCACACAGACCCTAGCGCCCTTCCCGCCGCACATGCCTGACCAGCACCTTCTCCAGCAACTCCCACATCCGCGCATCGGTGCTGAACGCCACATTGAAGCGCATCCAGCCGGTGGCCTGGGCGTCGACCATGAACAACTGCCCGGGGCCGAGCATGATGCCCTGCTCGAGGGCATCGTCGAGCAGCGCCGCGCTGTCGGGAATGGCCGGGTGGCGGGTCCAGATGTACATGCCTTCATCCGATTCGATGAACAGCTCGAAGCCCAGGCGATGCAGGTGGCGTCCCACTTCCTGGTGCGCCTCGGCCAGGCGCTGGCGCAGGCGCTTGAGGTGCTTGCGCCAGCGCCCGTCGATGACGGCGGCATACACCACGCGTTCCATCACCTGGGAGGTGGTCAGCCCCGAGCGCATCTTCAACTGCAGCAACTGCTGCATGACCTCGGGCTCGGCCACCAGGTAGCCGACCCGTACGTTGGGCGAGATGCTCTTGGAGTAACTGCCCACGTAGACCACCTGCTGCAGATGGTCGAGGCTAGCGAGGCACGGCTGCGGCTCGGCGATCATGTCGGCGTACAGGTTGTTCTCGACCAGCCGCACCCCGTGCTGCGAGGCCAGTTGCAGCAGGCGATGCAACTGGGCCAGCGGTGTCCGCGAGCAGGTCGGGCTGTGCAGGTGTGGCTGGGTGAAGAACACCTTCGGGCGATGGTGGGCGAGCAAGCGCTCGAGCTGGTCGAGGTCGTAGCCCACCGGGGTGCGCGGCACACCGACCAGGGTCGCGCCCTGGAAGCGCAGGATGCTCATCAGGTTGGGGTAGCCGGGGTCATCCACCAGCACCACGTCTCCCGGCCGCACCAGGGTACGCACCGCCAGGTCCAGGGCCTGGCTGGCGCCGTGGGTGAGCATCAGTTGCGATGGGCTGGCGACGATCGACAGCTCCTGCTGCAGGTTCTGCGCGGTGAGGGCGCGCAGTTCCGGCAAGCCCATCGGGTCGCCATAACCGGACAGCTCCAGCGGGCTGCCAGCCACCTGGCGCATGCCACGACGCAGGCCGTCTTCGTACATCCAGTCGTTGGGCAACCAGCCGCAGCCCGGTTTGAACGGCAACTGGCGGGTCTCGAAGATCTGCTGCAGGTACCACTCGGAGTTGAACGATGGTCGGGTTGTGTCGATATGCGGGGTGTGGGTGTCGAGCAGCTCGCCTGCCGAACGGCTGACGAAGAAGCCCGCGTTGCCACGGCTGACCAACAGTCCCTGGGCCACCAGGCGGTCATAGGCTTCGACCACGGTGAAGGTGCTCACCGAATAGGTCGAGGCGAACGCACGGATCGACGGCACCTTGGCGCCGGGCTTGAGGGTCTGGGTGTCGATGAGCTCGCGCAACCCGTCGATGATCTGGTTGACCAGCGGGGTGGGGGAGTCCGGATGTAGTCGCAGCATGGGGTGCCTTCAGGTGTGCATAACGCCAGGCGCCTGCAGGGTGTCGCGGGTGTATTGCATGAGCGGCCTGTACAGTGCAGTGCGAGTTTCATGCCGCTGTGCATGGCTCAATGTGTCGGACATTTTTACATTAGGTGTCAGATATCGCCAGATGCAACACGTTCAGTCCGTCCGGGCGGCAACCCCGGGCGCGTCAGCAGGCCGCCATGGATGGTCTGCGTGTGTTTCTTCACACCTCCTGCCCGCACTAGCGCTGATGACCAGGTGAGGCCGATAACCATCGGGGTTTCACAGTTTTTCCTTGGATAAAAAGAAACACGGGGTACACAACTGATGGACGCAACATCCACATCCACCACCACCGCGAAAGGCGGGCACGAGAGCCAGCTCAGTGCCTCGCTCAAGTCGCGCCACCTGACGATGATGTCGATCGCCGGGGTCATCGGCGGCGCCTTGTTCGTCGGTTCCGGCAGCGTGATCCACAGCGCCGGCCCAGCGGCTGTCCTGGCGTACCTGGCCGGCGGCATCCTGGTGGTGCTGATCATGCGCATGCTGGGCGAGATGGCGACTTCCTCGCCGGACACCGGCTCGTTCTCCACCTATGCCGACCGCGCCATCGGGCGCTGGGCCGGTTTCACCATCGGTTGGCTGTACTGGTGGTACTGGGTAATCCTCATGGCCTGGGAAGCCTACGTGGCGGGCAAGATCCTGCATGGCTTCTTCCCCGGCGTCAGCGTCAACGTGTTCGTGCTGGCGACCACGTTGTTGCTGATCACCGTGAACTTCTTCAACGTCAAGCACTATGGCGAGTTCGAGTTCTGGTTCGCCCTGATCAAGGTGGTGGCCATCGTCTGCTTCCTGGTGGTGTGTACCGCCGCAGTGATGAACGTGTGGCAGTTCGGTGAGGTGCGCGGCATTACCCACCTGACCGCCGAAGGCTTCATGCCCAATGGCATCACCACGGTGATCGGCGCCTTGCTCGGGGTGATGTTCGCCTTCCTCGGCGCCGAGATCGTCACCATCGCGGCGTCCGAAGCGAAGGATCCGGCCACCCAGATCGTCAAGGCCACCAACTCGGTGGTGTGGCGTGTGTGCCTGTTCTACGTCGGCTCGATCTTCCTGATCGTCTGCCTGGTGCCGTGGAACGATCCGCACCTGGGCATCTCCGGTTACGGCGCCTACCGCCGTACCCTGGAACTGCTGGGCGTGCCCTACGCCGAGCTGCTGATGAACTTCGTGGTGCTGACCTCGGTGAGCAGTTGCCTGATCTCCGGCCACTACACCGCCTCGCGCATGCTGTTCTCGCTGTCCCAGCGTGGCGATGCGCCGTCGCTGTTCAAGATCACCCGCACCGGGACCGGCGTGCCGGTGTACGCGATCCTTGGCTCCTGCGCCGTGGCCGTGGTGTGCGCACTGATCAACTTCAGCGAGACCCTGCGCCCGAAGGACGTGCTGGAAACCTTGATGAACACCACCGGCATGATCGCCCTGCTGGTGTACCTGGTGATCGCCTTCTCGCAGCTGCGCATGCGTCGCAAGCTGATCGCCGAGGGTCGCGAAGTGCGCCTGAAGATGTGGCTGTTCCCCTGGCTGACCTACCTGGTGATCGCCTTCATCATCGCGGCCCTGGTGACCATGGCATTCATGCCTGACTACCAGATCCTGGTGATCTCCACCGGTGTTGCCGCGGCCATCGTGGTGGCCATGGGCGTGGTGCATCAGATCCGCAGCGCCAAGCGCCACTGATCGCAACCTGAGCTGTAGCCAACGCGCGGCCGGCTCCTCCTGGGACCGGCCGCGTGTTCATTTGCGCCGCACCACTGTCAGCCACTCGGTGTAGTGGTCGACCTTGATCGGCAATGCGCCCTGCAGATCGTCCAGCGCCTGGTCGCTGTCGTCCAGGGCCAGGTCGTCGGCGACCTTCAGGTCGGCCAGTGATGCCGCGTCGAACAGCAGCACGCCGCGGTGATGCCGGGCCAGACGCTCGAGCGCTTCGCTCAGCGGCTGGTCAGTGCCGGGCAGGCGCTCCAGGTACCACGCGGCCTGAGTGTCGGCGGTATCGACCTTGACCAGCGTACTGTGCCCAGCGTCGCCAATACGCAATTGCTGGCCACGGTGCAGCGACAGCCTGCGTCCGTCACCCTCGAACTCGACGCGGCCCTCCAGCACAGTGACCTCGCTGCTGTCCTGCAACCTTTCGACGATGAGCTTGGCGTCCAGCGGGCGCAAGCTGCCCTGTGGCGTGACGATGAACAGCGGGCGGGTATCGCCCCGGGCCGCCTCCAGCAACAACTGGCCCTTGAGCAGCTGAATCTGCCGATGGCTCCTGTCGAACGCCAGGTCCACGGCCGAGCCGCTGTCCAGGGTCAGCAGGCTGCCGTCGTCCAGTTGTCGGGTCAGGCGGTTCTGGCTGTCGGTGGACAAGTCGGACAGCTCGAAGCCCTGGCCCATCCAGGGCGAGGCGAGCAGTACCGAGGTACCGATCAGTGCGAGGATGGCCAGGGGCAGGGCGAGGGCTTGGTAGCGCAAGGCTTTCATGGCAGGCAACGTGTGAAGGTTATGCGGATGACCTCCGGCATAGGCTGTCGGTTCCTGCCTTCATGTCAAGGGTACGCTTCCCACGAAGCGGATCGGCCAGGCCGATACCCCGGAATCAGCGCAAAAGGCATATGCTAGGGCTTCCAATTGCCAAAGGAGTTGCCCATGGCCTGGTCCGCTACCCAGTACTCGCTTTTCGAAAACGAACGCACCCGTGCCGTGCGCGACCTGCTCGCCGCCGTGCCGCCCCGCCCGGTGCGCCATGCCACGGACCTTGGCTGCGGCCCTGGCAACTCCACCGAAGTACTGCTGCAGCAGCATGGCGACGCCCAGGTGCTGGCGCTCGACAGCGACCAGGACATGATCGACAAGGCGCGCGAACGTGCACGCCTGAAAGTGCCGCGGGTACGCTGCGAAGTGGCCGATATCGCCACCTGGAAGGCCGCCGATCCGCAGGACCTGATCCTCGCCAACGCCTCGTTGCAGTGGGTGCCCAATCACCAGGCGCTTTACCCGCAACTGATCCGCCAACTGTCCGAAGGCGGCAGCTTGGCCGTGCAGACTCCCGACAACCTCGACGAGCCTGCCCACAAGCGCATGCGCGAGATTGCAGACCAGGGCCCCTGGAAAGACAAGTTCCGCGATTTCTCCCTGCCGCCACGACACAACGGCGCCTTCTATTACGACTTGCTCAGCCCGCTGTGCACACGGGTCGACGTGTGGCGCACCACCTACCATCACCCGCTCGAGGGTGGTGCTGGCGCGGTGGTGGAGTGGTTCAAGGGCTCGGGCCTGCGTCCCTACCTGGCGCGCCTGGACGAGCGTGAGCGCGACAGCTTCCTGCAGCTCTACCTGCAAGCCATGGAGCAGGATTACCCGACGGCCACCGACGGCAAGGTCTTGCTGCCGTTCCCGCGCCTGTTCGTGGTCGCTACCCGTTAGCGCGGCGTCTGCGCCAGAGCACATAGCTGTAGACGCCGAGGTTGAGCAGCAGCACGACCAGCCCGAGCAGCACCTGGACCTGTGGCGTCAACCCGGCAGGGTAGATCAGCGGCCAGACATAGTGCTCGACGAACCCACCCTGGTAGCCGGCCTGGCCGGCGGCCAGGCGCATGCGGTTTTCCCAGGCAGTCAATGGGCATTGCAGATGCAGGCACTCCACCGCCAGACCCCAGGCCAGCACCGGCAGGTGCAGGGCCAGTGCGCCGCGCCAGCGCAGCACCAGCAGCCCGCCGAACAGCACCAGCAGGATGAAGGCCAGGTGCAGCAGCACCAGGGCGTCGGCACCGAGTCGGTAGATCATGGTCTGAGCCGAAGGCAGGGGAAGGATTCATCAGCATAGGGCGTATGGATGCCCAAAACAAAACACCCCGCCGAGGCGGGGTGTTTTTGTTACAGCGTGGTGCGGATCAGCCCACCAGGTGCAGGCCCGCCTGCTGAACCAGTTCCAGCAGCGGTTGCGGATACACGCCCAGCACGAAGGCGAGGATCGCCACGGCCAGCAGCATGACGCCACCGGTACGCTGCTCCCACTTCAGCGGAGCGTCGTGGCGGCGCAGGTTCGGCTCGACCAGGTACAGGGTGACCATCACCCGCAGGTAGTAGTACACGCCGATGGCGCTGCCGATCACCAGTGCACCCACCAGCCACCACAGGTGCGACTCGACACCGGTGGCGATGATGTAGAACTTGCCGATGAAGCCTGCAGTCAGCGGGATACCGGCCAGCGACAGCATCATCACGGTCAGCACGGCGGTCAGGTATGGACGGCGCCAGAACAGGCCGCGGTACTCGTACAGGGCGTCGGCGTCGCGCCCGGCGTAGGGCGAGGACATCAGGGTGATCACCCCGAAGGCGCCCAGGCTGGTGATCACGTAGGTGACCAGGTACACGCCCATGGCTTCCAGCGCCAGGCCCTTGCTCGCCACCAGGGCGATGACCAGGTAGCCGAAGTGGGCGATGGACGAGTAACCCAGCAGACGCTTGAGGTTGCTCTGGGTCAGCGCCAGCAGGTTGCCGACCAGGATCGAAGCGACGGCGATCACTGCCAGCACCGTGCTCAGCACGCCGCTGCTGGCAGCAGGGGAGAGCATGAACAGACGCACGACCACGGCGAACACCGCGACCTTGCTGGCGGTGGCCAGGAATGCCGCGACCGGCGCCGGAGCACCCTCGTACACGTCCGGGGTCCACAGGTGGAAGGGTACCAGCGACAGTTTGAACGCCAGGCCCACCAGCATCATGCCCAGGCCCAGCTGTGCCAGCAGGCTCGGCATGCTGGTGGCGGCCAGGGCCTTGCCCAACTGGTCGAAGGTCAGGCTGCCGGCGTCGGCGTACAGCAGCGCCATGCCGAACAGCAGGAAGGCCGAACCTGCAGCCGACAGCACCATGTACTTGATGCCGGCTTCCAGCGAGCGCTTGTTGAAGAACGCATAGGCGACCAGGCCGTAGACCGGCACCGACAGCAGCTCCAGGCCGATGAACAGGCCGGCCAGGTGGTTGGCGCTGACCAGCACCAGGCCCCCGAGCGCCGACATCAGCAGCAGCAGGTAGAGTTCTTCACGGTTGCCCGGGAAGCCCTTGGAGCCTTCGCCCAGGTAGGCGTGGGCGAGGGTGACGCAGGCCAGTGTCGCCACCAGGATGATCGCCATGTACAGGCAGGCGAACTTGTCGATGGTCACCAGCGAGGTGACCGCCAGTGGCGCGACTTTCAGCGCCGGCAGGATCGACAGCAGGGCCAGGTTCAGGCCCACGGTGGACAGCAGGAAGGTCTGCGAGTGGTTGCGCTTCCAGGCGATCGCCAGCATCACCACCACCGTGGTGATGGTGGTGATCAGCATCGGCGCCAATGCGATGAAGTGTTGAGTGGTGAATTCCATAGCGCTCTTACCGGGCCGAAGCGAGTTGAGTGAAAGCGGAACCGAGCCACTGCTGCACACCGCTCATGGTGGCGGCAGAGGTGTCGAGGAACGGCTGCGGGTAGACGCCCAGCACGATCAGCAGCACCGCCAGGCCCAGCACCATGATCAGCTCGCGTCCGTCCATGCCGGCCAGTACGGTGTCGGCCTTGGCCGGACCGAAGTAGGCGCGGTGGATCATGATCAGCGAGTAGACCGAACCGAACACCAGGCCGGTGGTGGCGATCACGGTGATCCATGGCACGTGGGCGAAGCTGCCGATCAGGATCAGGAACTCGCCGACGAAGTTGCCGGTGCCCGGAAGGCCCAGCGACGCGGCGGCGAAGAACAGGCTGATGGCCGGCAGGTACGCGATGCGGTGCCACAGGCCGCCCATCTGGCGCATGTCACGGGTGTGCAGGCGCTCGTACAGCTGGCCGGAGAGGATGAACAGCGCCGCGGCCGACAGGCCGTGGGCCAGCATCTGGATCACCGCACCCTGCAGGGCTTGCTGGCTGCCGGAGTAGATGCCGATCAGCACGAAGCCCATGTGCGAGACGCTGGAGAAGGCGATCAGGCGCTTGATGTCGGTTTGGGCGAAGGCCAGGAAGGCACCGTAGAAGATACCGATCAGGCCCAGGGTCATGGCGATCGGCGCGAACTCGGCCGAGGCGTTCGGGAACAGCGGCAGGGCGAAGCGCAGCAGGCCGTAGGCCGCTGTCTTCAACAGGATACCGGCCAGATCGACCGAGCCTGCAGTCGGCGCCTGGGCGTGGGCATCAGGCAGCCAGGAGTGGAACGGTACCACCGGCAGCTTGACCGCGAAGGCGATGAAGAAGCCCAGCATCAGCAGGTATTCGATACCCGGCGGCAGCTGCGCCTTGAGCAGGTCGCTGTAGTTGAAGGTGATCACCCCGGTGGTGTTGTAGTTGACCAGCACCAGGCCCAGGATCGCCACCAGCATGATCAGGCCGCTGGCCTGGGTGAAGATGAAGAACTTGGTCGCCGCGTAGATCCGGGTCTTCTTGCCGTCTGCCGAGCTGTGACCCCAGAGCGCGATGAGGAAGTACATCGGCACCAGCATCATTTCCCAGAAGAAGAAGAACAGGAACAGGTCCAGGGCCAGGAACACACCGACCACGCCGCCGAGGATCCACATCAGGTTGAGGTGGAAGAAGCCGACGTGGCGCTGGATCTCTTTCCACGAGCACAGCACCGAGAGCACACCGAGCAGGCCGGTGAGCAGGATCATCAGCAGCGACAGGCCGTCGAGGGCCAGGTGGATGCTGATGCCGAAGCGCTGGATCCACTGGACCTTGTATTCCAGGGCCCAGGCAGGTTCGGCGCCCGGAGCGGGGGCGAGGGTGTAGTCGCCGGTGCCCCACAGCCACAGGCCGATGCCGAGCAGCAGGGACATGGTCAGCAGCGCAATCCAGCGCGGCAGGGTGGCGCCGAAGCGCTCACCCAGCCAGCACAGGAAGCCGCCGATGAAGGGGATCAGGATCAGCCAAGGCAGAATCATGACGGGTTCGTTTCCTTTCGCAGAGTCGCAAGGTTCGCGAGGTTCGCAATATTCAAAGTCATACCGCGGCCACTACCACGGCGCCGAGCACGAGCACGGCACCTACGGCGATAGAGGCGGTGTACCAGCGCAGCTGACCGGTCTCGGTCTTGCTCATGGCGACGTGGCCGCCGCGAGCCATGCGAGGAATCAGGCCGATACCGCGGTCAACCGGATCCTTGCGCAGGATGTGGCTGATCAGCAGGTAAGGTTTGACGAACAGCTTGTCGTAGATCCAGTCGAAGCCCCAGGCGGCGAACCACCAGGCCGACAGGACGCGACCGATGCCGCTGTTGGCGATCGCGGTGACCAGGCGACGCTTGCCCAGGAACAGCACCGCAGCCAGCAGGATACCGGCGATGGCAATGGCGCCCGAGGCGATTTCCAGCGAGTGCTTGGCTTCGCCACCGGCGTGACCGGCGCTCTCAGGCAGCACGCCTGCCAGCGGCGGATGGATCCAGGCACCGACGAAGGTCGACAGCACGATCAGCACGCCCAGCGGCAGCCAGTGGCTGATGCCGTGGCCGGCGTGGGCTTCGGTCTTCGCTTCGCCGTGGAAGGCGATGAAGATCAGGCGGAAGGTGTACAGCGAGGTCATGAACGCGCCGACCAGGCCTGCGTACAGCAGGTTGGTGTTGCCGCTGGCGAAGGCTTCCCAGAGGATCTCGTCCTTGGAGTAGAAGCCCACGGTCAGGATCGGCAGGGCGGCCAGGGCAGCACCACCGACCACGAAGCTGGCGTAGGCCAGTGGCAGCTTCTTCCACAGGCCGCCCATCTTGAAGATGTTCTGCTCGTGGTGGCAGGCAACGATCACCGCACCGGAGGCGAGGAACAGCAGGGCCTTGAAGAAGGCGTGGGTCATCAGGTGGAAGATCGCCGCATCCCATGCACCCACGCCCAGGGCGAGGAACATGTAGCCGATCTGGCTCATGGTGGAGTAGGCGAGGATACGCTTGATGTCGGTCTGTACCAGCGCGGCGAAACCGGCCAGCACCAGGGTGACGCCACCGACCACGCCGACCAGGTGCAGGATGTCCGGCGCCAGGGCGAACAGGCCATGGGTACGGGCGATCAGGTACACACCGGCGGTGACCATGGTCGCGGCGTGGATCAGTGCCGAAACCGGGGTCGGGCCTGCCATCGCGTCTGCCAGCCAGGTCTGCAGCGGCAGCTGGGCCGATTTACCGACCGCACCACCGAGCAGCATCAGGGTGGCCAGGACCATCCAGGTGTCGCCCGCCTGGAATTTCTGCGGTGCCAGCACCAGCAGTTCCTGGACGTTCAGCGTGCCCAACTGGGCGAACAGGATGAACAGGCCGATGGCCATGAACACGTCGCCGATACGGGTGACGATGAAGGCCTTGAGTGCTGCGTTACCGTTGTTGCGGTTGCTGTAGTAGAAACCGATCAACAGGTACGAGCACAGGCCCACGCCTTCCCAGCCGAAGTAGATGAACAGCAGGTTGTCGCCCAGGATCAGGAACAGCATGCTGGCGATGAACAGGTTGGTGTACGAGAAGAAGCGCGAGTAACCGGCTTCTCCGCGCATGTACCAGGAGGCGAACAGGTGGATCAGGAAGCCTACGCCGGTGACCACGCCGAGCATGGTGACCGACAGGCCGTCCAGGTACAGGGTGAAGTTCGGCGCGAAGCCGTCCACCGACATCCACTGCCACAGCAGCTGGCTGTACGCGCCGCCTTCAGGCGGGGCGACGTTGAACTGCCAGATCACGTAGGCGGCGGTGGCGGCCGAGAGGCCGACCGAACCTACGCCGATCAGGGCGGACAGGTTCTCCGAGAACCGTCCGCGCGAGAACGACAGCAGCAGGAAGCCGATCAGGGGGAAGACGAAAGTCAGGAAGAGAAGGTTCATCCGCGCATCTCACTGGCAGCATCGATGTCGAGAGTGTGGAAGCGGCGATACAGCTGCAGCAGGATCGCCAGGCCAATGCTGGCCTCGGCGGCTGCCAGGCTGATCACCAGAATGAACATCACCTGGCCGTCGGGCTGGACCCAACGGGCACCGGCGACGATGAACGCCAGGGCAGAGGCGTTCATCATGACTTCCAGGCTCATGAGCACGAAGAGAATGTTGCGGCGGACCATCAGGCCAACCAGACCTAAGCAGAACAGGATACCGGCGACCGCCAGACCATGCTCGAGAGGGATAGCACCCATGATTTACTCCTTCGCCTCGTTGCGGCCCAGGTGGAAGGCGGTGACGGCCGCAGCGAGCAGCAGCATCGACGCCAGTTCGACCACCAACAGGTAGGGGCCGAAGAGGCTGATGCCGACGGCCTTGGCGTCGACGGTGGTACCGCTGATGCCGGCGCCGCTCGGATTGGCGAACAGCACGTACAGCAGCTCCAGCAGCAGCAGGGCGGCGAGAATCACCGGCCCGGCCCAGATGCCCGGCTTGAGCCAGCCACGTTCCTGGGCGACCGAGGCCGGCCCCAGGTTGAGCATCATCACCACGAAGACGAACAGCACCATGATGGCGCCAGCGTAGGCGATCACTTCCAGGGCGCCGGCGAACGGCGCACCGAGGGAGAAGAAGATCATCGCCACGGAGATCAGCGAAATGATCAGGTAGAGCAGGGCGTGCACGGGGTTGGTGCCGGTGATCACTCGAAGAGTGGAGACCACGGCGATCCCGGATGCGAAGTAGAAAGCGAATTCCATCTTTCTGTCCTTATGGGAGCAAGCTCTTCACGTTGATCGGCTCGGCTTCGTTCTGCGCAGAGCCTTTCGGCTTGCCAGCGATCGCCATGCCCGCAACACGGTAGAAGTTGTAGTCAGGGTTCTTGCCGGGGCCGGAGATCAGCAGATCTTCTTTCTCGTACACCAGGTCCTGACGCTTGAACTCGGCCATTTCGAAATCCGGAGTCAGCTGGATCGCGGTGGTCGGGCACGCCTCTTCACACAGGCCGCAGAAGATGCAGCGCGAGAAGTTGATGCGGAAGAACTCCGGGTACCAGCGGCCGTCCTCGGTCTCGGCTTTCTGCAGCGAGATGCAGCCGACCGGGCAGGCCACCGCACAGAGGTTGCACGCCACGCAGCGCTCCTCGCCGTCGGGGTCGCGGGTGAGGACGATGCGACCGCGGTAGCGCGGCGGCAGGTACACGGGCTCTTCAGGGTATTGCAGGGTGTCGCGCTTGCGGAACCCGTGGGAGAACACCATCACCAGGCTGCGCAGCTGAGTGCCGGTGCCCTTAACGATGTCGCCGATATACTTGAACATGGGTCAAATCCTCACTGGGCCGCGACGGCTGGCGTGTTGTAGAGCACGATCGCAGCGGTCACCAGCAAATTGATCAGGGTCAGCGGCAGGCAGAACTTCCAGCTGAAGTCCATCACCTGGTCATAGCGTGGGCGCGGGATCGAGGCGCGCAGCAGGATGAACAGCATGATGAAGAAGCCGGTCTTCAGGGCGAACCACAGGAACGACAGTTGCGGCAGGATGCCGAACGGACCGTGCCAGCCGCCGAAGAACAGGGTGACCAGCAGCGCCGAGATCAGGATGATGCCGATGTATTCACCGACGAAGAACATGCCCCATTTCATGCCGGCATATTCGATGTGGTAGCCGTCGGCCAGTTCCTGTTCCGCTTCCGGCTGGTCGAACGGGTGACGGTGAGTCACGGCGACGCCAGCGATGAAGAAGGTGCAGAAGCCGAAGAACTGCGGAATGATGAACCACAGGTTCTGCGCCTGGTATTCAACGATGTCGCGCATGTTGAACGAACCTACCTGCACCACCACGCCCATCAGCGCCAGGCCCAGGAACACTTCGTACGAAACGGTCTGCGCCGAGGCCCGCAGGCTGCCGAGCAGGGCGTACTTGTTGTTCGACGACCAGCCGGCGAACAGCACGGCGTAGACCGACAGGCCGGCCATGGCGAAGAAGAACAGCAGGCCGATGTTCAGGTCGGCAACGCCCCAGGTCGGGGTGATCGGGATGACCACGAAGGCGATCAGCAGGGCGCTCATCGCCACCACCGGTGCCAGGGTGAAGATCACGCGGTCGACGAAGGGCGGGTTCCAGTCTTCCTTGAAGAACATCTTCAGCATGTCGGCGGCGATCTGGAACATGCCGAACGGGCCGACACGGTTCGGACCGTAGCGGTCCTGCCACCAGCCCAGCAGGCGACGCTCGACGAAGCTGAGCAGGGCACCGCAGACCACCACCGCCAGCAGCACGACGATGGCGCGCAGCACGGCGAGGATCGCATCGATCACTTCGGGGGTGAACCAGCTCATTGTGCTGCCTCCTGCAGACCTTCGACGGGTGCACCGAAGATGGCAGGCGGAATGCCGGCCAGGCCTTTGGGCAGTGCGACCAGGCCTGCGCCCAGCTCTTCATTGATGCGCAGCGGCAGGCGCAGGGACACGCCGGCCACGGTCAGGCTCAGCAGTGCGCCGTCGTTGACGCCCAGGCGGTCGGCCTCGGACTTGGCCAGGCCCACGTAGGCTGCCGGGATGCGTTCCTGCACCGGTGCTGCACGCGAGGAGTTCTCTTCGCTGCCGAACAGGTGGAAGAACGGCACCGCAGTCCAGGTGCCACGCGCCGGATTGAATGCGCCCGGGATGGCGTTGAACCAGTTCAGGCGATCGCCCTGCGATTCGATCAGGCGTACGCCCGGATCACCGGCACGCAGGTGACCACCGACTTCGTCCTGGAACTTGTTCCAGGCCTGCGGCGAGTTCCAGCCCGGCGACCAGGCGAACGGCACCTGTTGACGGGGTTCGGCCGAGCCCGAGTAACCTTCCATCGAGAAGGCGAAGGCGGTGTCCTTGTCTTGCGGGGTACGCGGCTCGTGCACGCTGATGTTGGCGCGCATGGCGGTACGGCCCGAGTAGCGCAGCGGTTCACGGGCCAGCTTCATGCCCTTGATGCGGAACGCGGCGCTCGGTGCGGCGTTGACGATGCCGGCCAGTTGCGGTGCGGCGGTGGCGCAGGCGCTGGTGACGTGGTCCAGCTGGGTCCAGTCGACCGGCTTGTTCAGCAGGGTGGCACGCAGGGCGTGCATCCAGCGCCAGCCTTCGTGGATCTGGATGCTGCTGTCCAGGTACTGCGGGTCGAACACCTGGAAGAAGCGCTGGGCACGGCCTTCCTGGCTGACCAGGGTGCCGTCGCCTTCGGCGAACGAGGCTGCTGGCAGGACCAGGTGGGCGCGGTCGCTGGTGGCGGTCTTGGAGTGGTCGGCGACGATCACCACTTTCGCAGCGGCGAGTGCCGCGTCGACCTTGGCGGCGGGCACGCGGGCGTAGAGGTCGTTTTCCAGCACGACGATGGCATCGGCCTTGCCGCTGATGACAGCGTCCAGCGCGGCATCGACGGAGTCACCGCCCATCATGGCCATGCCGAGGCTGTTGGCCTCAGGCACGACCAGGCTCAGCGAGCCGTTCTTCTCGCGCAGCTTGAGGGCCTTGGCGATGTTGGCGGCCGCTTCGACCAGTGCGGCGTCGGCCAGCGAAGTACCGGCAACCACCAGTGGGCGCTTGGCGGCGACCAGGGCGTCGGCGATGCGTTGGGCCAGAGCCTTCGCTTCGGCGTCCAGGCCTTCGACGGCCGGGGCGCTCGGGTCGATGGCGTGGGCCACGGCGAAGCCCAGGCGGGCGAGGTCGGCCGGGGCGGCGTGTACACATTCCTCGGCCACGTCGTCGAGCTTGGTCTCGGCCAGCGAGGCGATGAACAGCGGATACAGCGCGTGCTGGCCGATGTTCTTCACCGCAGCATCGAGCCATGGCTGCACTTTCATGCCTTCGGCCATGGCCTCGGCCTTGCCCTTGGTGGCCTGGCGTACGGCCAGGGCGACACGGGCGGCGGTTTGCGTGAGGTCTTCGCCGAGCACGAACACGGCGTCGTGGTCTTCGATGTCGCGCAGGGTCGGAACCGGCAGCGGGCTGTTGTTCAGCACGTCCAGGACCAGGCGCACGCGGGCCAGTTCACCGGCTTCCATGCCCGAATAGAAGTACTCGGCGCCGACCAGCTCGCGCAGGCCATAGTTGCTTTCGAGGCTGGCGCGTGGCGAGCCGATGCCGACGATGGTGCGGCCGCGCAGCAGGTCGGCGGCCTTGTCCAGCGCAGCGTCGAGCGACAGCTTGCTGCCATCGGCCAGCAGCGGCTGGCGTGGACGGTCGCTGCGGTTGACGTAGCCGTAGCCGAAGCGGCCGCGGTCGCACAGGAAGTACTGGTTCACCGAGCCGTTGAAGCGGTTCTCGATGCGGCGCAGTTCGCCGTAGCGTTCACCCGGGCTGATGTTGCAGCCGCTGGAGCAGCCGTGGCAGATGCTCGGGGCGAACTGCATGTCCCACTTGCGGTTGTAGCGCTCGGAGTGGGTCTTGTCGGTGAACACGCCGGTCGGGCAGACCTCGGTCAGGTTGCCGGAGAACTCGCTCTCCAGCACGCCGTCTTCAACGCGACCGAAGTACACGTTGTCGTGGGCGCCGTAGACACCCAGGTCGGTGCCGCCTGCGTAGTCCTTGTAGTAGCGCACGCAGCGGTAGCAGGCGATGCAGCGGTTCATCTCGTGGGCGATGAACGGGCCGAGGTCCTGGTTCTGGTGGGTACGCTTGGTGAAACGGTAGCGGCGCTCGTTGTGGCCGGTCATTACCGTCATGTCCTGCAGGTGGCAGTGACCGCCTTCCTCGCACACCGGGCAGTCGTGCGGGTGGTTGGTCATCAGCCATTCGACGACGCTGGCGCGAAACGCCTTGGATTCATCATCGTCGATGGAGATCCAGGTGCCGTCGGAGGCAGGCGTCATGCAGGACATGACGATGCGACCACGGGTGTCGTTCTCGTCGGTGTACTGCTTGACCGCACATTGCCGGCAGGCGCCGACGCTACCGAGCGCCGGGTGCCAGCAGAAATAAGGGATGTCGAGGCCGAGCGACAGACAGGCCTGTAACAGGTTGTCCGCACCGTTGACTTCGAGCGCTTTGCCGTCTACGTGGATAGTGGCCATGGTTCAAAGTTCTTCGTTGGCCCGCGTGAGCAGGCGTGGCTAATGGAAATCGGTGTGCCTGCGGCCGGCCACGAATCGTTCGGGCCGGCCTGCAGGCTGGCGGGTGGCACGGACCACCCGCGATTCATCTTGTTATGCGCCGACCGTAATCGGCTTGGCCAGGTTCGGGCGCAAGGTATCGCTCGCCGAAGCGGGGGCGACACCGGCCTCGAACTCGGACCGGAAGTACTTGATGGCGCTGCCGAGCGGCTCCACGGCACCCGGTGCGTGAGCACAGAAGGTGCGGCCAGGGCCGAGGAAGTTGACCAGACCCAGCAGGGTCTCGATGTCCTCGGCGCGGCCCTGGCCTTTCTCCAGGGCGCGCAGCATCTTCACGCTCCATGGCAGGCCGTCACGGCATGGGGTGCACCAGCCGCAGGATTCGCGGGCGAAGAACTCTTCCATGTTGCGCAGCAGCGAAACCATGCTGACGCTGTCGTCGACCGCCATGGCCAGGCCCGTACCCATCCGGGTACCGACCTTGGCGATGCCACCGGCGTACATCTGCGCATCGAGGTGCTCGGGCAGCAGGAAGCCGGTACCGGCCCCGCCTGGCTGCCAGCACTTGAGCTTGAAGCCATCGCGCATGCCGCCGGCGTAGTCTTCGAACAGCTCGCGGGCGGTGACGCCGAACGGCAGTTCCCACAGGCCCGGGTTCTTCACCTTGCCGGAGAAGCCCATCAGCTTGGTGCCGTGGTCTTCGCTGCCCTCGCGGGCCAGCGACTTGTACCAGTCGTTGCCGTTGGCGACGATGGCCGGGACGTTGCACAGGGTCTCGACGTTGTTCACGCAGGTCGGCTTGCCCCACACGCCGACGGCGGCAGGGAAGGGCGGCTTGGAGCGCGGGTTGGCGCGGCGGCCTTCGAGCGAGTTGATCAGTGCGGTTTCTTCACCGCAGATGTAGCGGCCGGCACCGGTGTGCACGAACAGCTCGAAGTCGAAGCCCGAGCCGAGGATGTTCTTGCCCAGCAGGCCCGCAGCCTTGGCTTCGTCGATGGCGCGGTTGAGGTTCTTCGCTGCCGTGGTGTATTCGCCACGCAGGAAGATGTAGCCGCGGTAGGCCTTCAGCGCACGGGCGCTGATCAGCATGCCCTCGACCAGCAGATGGGGCTGTTGCTCCATCAGCATGCGGTCTTTCCAGGTGTTGGGCTCCATTTCGTCCGCGTTGCACAGCAGGTAGCGGATGTTCATGGATTCGTCTTTGGGCATCAGGCCCCACTTCACGCCAGTGGGGAAGCCCGCGCCGCCGCGGCCCTTGAGGCCGGAGTCCTTGACGCTCTGCACGATGTCGTCGGCCGACATCTCGGCCAGCGCCTTGCGGGCGGCGGCATAGCCGTTCTTCGACTCGTACTCGGCGAGCCATACCGGTTCGCCGTCGTCACGCAGGCGCCAGGTCAGCGGGTGGGTTTCGGCCGTGCGCGCAATGCGGTTGGCCGGGCCGAAGGAAGTGATGGTCATGCGTAACCCTCCAGCAGTTTGGAGACGCCGGCAGGTTGCACGTCGCCAAAGGTGTCGTCGTCGATCATCAGCGCCGGGGCCTTGTCGCAGTTGCCCAGGCAGCATACCGGCAGCAGGGTGAAGCGCCCGTCGGCGGTGGTCTGGCCGAGGCCGATGCCCAGCTCGCTCTGGATCTGGCTGACGACCGATTCATGGCCGCCGATGTAGCAGACCATGCTGTCGCAGACGCGGATGATGTGGCGACCGACCGGCTGGCGGAAGATCTGGCTGTAGAAGGTGGCCACGCCCTCGACGTCGCTGGCAGGGATGCCCAGCACTTCGCCGATGGCATAGATGGCGCCGTCCGGCACCCAGCCGCGTTCCTTCTGCACGATCTTCAGGGCTTCGATGGACGCCGCGCGCGGGTCCTCGTAGTGGTGCATCTCGTGCTCGATGGCCGAGCGCTCGGTTTCGCTCAGGGCGAAACGGTCGGTTTGGATAAGCGTGCTGTTCATGCTTAGCGGTCCACGTCAGCCATAACGAAGTCGATACTGCCCAGGTACGCGATCAGGTCCGCGACCATGCTGCCCTTGATCACCGAAGGGATCTGCTGCAGGTGCGGGTAGCTGGGCGTGCGGATCCGGGTGCGGTAGCTCATGGTGCCGCCGTCGCTCGTCAGGTAGTAACTGTTGATGCCCTTGGTCGCCTCGATCATCTGGAACGACTCGTTGGCCGGCATGACCGGGCCCCACGAGACTTGCAGGAAGTGGGTGATCAGGGTCTCGATGTGCTGCAGGGTGCGCTCTTTCGGCGGCGGCGTGGTCAGCGGGTGATCCGCCTTGTACGGGCCTTCCGGCATGTTGCGCAGGCATTGGTCGATGATGCGGATGCTCTGGCGCATCTCCTCGACGCGGACCATGCAGCGATCGTAGGCATCGCCGTTGTGGGCCAGCGGCACTTCGAACTCGAAGTTCTCGTAGCCGGAGTAAGGGCGGGCCTTGCGCAGGTCGAAGTCGCAACCGGTGGCACGCAGGCCGGCGCCGGTGGTGCCCCATTCCAGCGCTTCCTTGGTGTTGTACGCGGCGACGCCGATGGTACGACCCTTGAGGATGCTGTTCTGCAGGGCGGCCTTGGTGTATTCGTCCAGGCGCTTGGGCAGCCAGTCGACGAAGTCCTTGACCAGTTTCTCCCAGCCGCGCGGCAGGTCGTGGGCGACGCCACCGATGCGGTACCATGCCGGGTGCAGGCGGAAACCGGTGATCGCCTCGATCACGGTATAGGCGCGCTGGCGGTCGGTGAAGGTGAAGAACACCGGCGTCATGGCGCCGACGTCCTGGATGTAGGTGCCCAGGAACAGCAGGTGGCTGGTGATCCGGAAGAACTCGGCGAGCATGATGCGGATCACGTCGACCTTCTGCGGCACCTGGATACCGGCCAGCTTCTCGACCGCGAGGACGTACGGCAGGTTGTTCATCACCCCGCCGAGGTAGTCGATACGGTCGGTGTAGGGGATGAAGCTGTGCCAGGACTGGCGCTCGGCCATCTTCTCGGCGCCACGGTGGTGGTAGCCGATGTCCGGGACGCAGTCGACGATCTCTTCGCCGTCCAGTTGCAGGACGATACGGAAGGCACCGTGGGCCGAAGGGTGGTTGGGGCCCAGGTTGAGGAACATGTAGTCCTCGTTGGCGCCCTGGCGCTTCATGCCCCAGGCTTCGGGGTTGAAGCGGGCCGACTCTTCTTCGAGCTGCTGCTTGGCGAGCGTGAGGCTGTACGGGTCGAACTCGGTGGCGCGGGCAGGGTAGTCCTTGCGCAGCGGGTGACCTTCCCAGGTCGGCGGCATCATGATGCGGCTCAGGTGCGGGTGGCCAGCGAAGTCGATGCCGAACATGTCCCAGACTTCACGCTCGTACCAGTTGGCGTTGGGCCAGATACCGGTGACGGTGGGCAGGTTCAGGTCGCCTTCGCTGAGCGACACCTTGATCATCACGTCGCTGTTACGCTCGACCGACAGCAGGTGGTAGAACACGCTGAAGTCGGCGGCAGGCAGGCCGCGGCGCTGGGTGCGCAGGCGTTCGTCGACGCCGTGCAGGTCGTACAGCATGCTGTAGGGCTTGGCCACGCCGCGCAGGAAGCTGAGCACTTCCTTGAGCTGGGCGCGCTTGACCCACAGTACGGGCATGCCGGTGCGGGTTTCCTGGGCGACGAATGCTTCGGCGCCAAAGCGGTTGTGCAGTTCGACGACCACATCCTGGTCGTCAGCCTTGTAGGGCGGAATGAAAATAGCGTTGTCCGCTGTCATGGTCTCGGTCGCTTTGGGTCAACGTTAAGAATGAAGCCAGGCCGCCGGCTCCTTCGGGAGCGGGCGGCAGGTCGCTGGATCAGACTTCGTCGGGGCTGCGCAGGTTGGTAACCGCAATGCGCTGTTCACGACGCAGGTCTTTCTGGGCGGGCATCTCGGCACGGTAGATGCCTTGATCACCAACCACCCAGGAAAGCGGGCGTCGTTCTTGGCCGATCGATTCCTGCAGCAGCATCAGGCCCTGCAGGAACGCCTCGGGGCGCGGCGGGCAGCCAGGCACATAGACGTCCACGGGGAGGAACTTGTCGACCCCCTGAACGACCGAGTAGATGTCGTACATGCCGCCGGAGTTGGCGCACGAACCCATGGAGATGACCCACTTGGGCTCGAGCATCTGCTCGTACAGGCGCTGGATGATCGGCGCCATCTTCACGAAGCAGGTACCGGCGATGACCATGAAGTCGGCCTGACGCGGCGAGGCCCGGATGACTTCGGCGCCGAAGCGGGCGATGTCGTGGGGCGCCGTGAAGGCCGTGGTCATTTCCACGTAGCAGCAGGACAGGCCGAAGTTGTACGGCCAGAGGGAGTTCTTGCGACCCCAGTTGACCGCGCCACGCAGCACATCCTCGAGTTTCCCCATGTAGATGTTCTTGTGGACCTGGTCTTCCAGCAGCTGGTCGGTGACGGTTTCCCGCTCGCCTACCGGGTACTGCTCGTTGGGCGCGTCCGGATCGATTCTGGTGAGATTGTATTGCATTGCCAAAGCCTCATTGTTTCAGCTTCGCTTGCCGCTTGCGGCGACCTTCGGGAGCCCAGTCAAGAGCACCGACGCGCCATAGGTAGACAAGACCTGCCAACAGAATTGCTATGAAAACGAGAGCTTCGACGAATCCGGTCCAGCCGCTTTCGCGGACGGACACAGACCATGCAAAGAGAAAGAGGGCTTCGATATCGAAGATCACGAACAGCATCGCGACCAGATAGAATTTGGCGGACAGGCGCAGGCGGGCGCTGCCGACGGGCAGCATGCCGGATTCGAAGGGTTCGTTCTTGGCGCGACCCCAGGCCTTGCTACCGAGCAGGCTGGACAGGCCGAGCATGAAGGCACACAGGCCGACGACACCCAGGAGGAAGATGGCAAAGCCCCAGTTGTGGGCGATGAGTCCTGCCGAATCGGACATGCTTGAAATCCTTATACAGAGACCCAGCTCTGCAGTCTGAAATAAGTAGAGCGGCGACGCAGTGTCGCTGATGCAGTGACCAAATGTCGCAGCTGAATCAATCGCGCTGATTTTATGGGTAAACCCACGGCAAGTAAAATTTCCAGAGCAAAATTATTCGTAGGATTAAGAACAAAAATCTTTCGTAAATCGCTGAAAGCCTTGAATTTCGGGCATTGCACGCGGTTTTGTTAATTATGTTTCTTGCCTGGCGTAACGAGTGGTCAATTTAATAATGATAATTAATATCATTTGGCTGAGCTGCTGTTTACTTTCGCCTCTGTTACCTGCCTAGTTCAATTCACAATCTTGTCACTTGCAAATGAGAAAAACTCTCGTTCTAGCAGTTAAGCGCTTGCCGTGCACCGCGCTGGATCAATGGATGGGTGAATGATGCAGTGATGGGCGTGGTGGGCGCAGGAGGGCGAGCGGGCGCGCGCTGTGCTTCTTTATAAGAGAGGGCATCGAGGCGTTGGCTTGGACGGGGCATGGGCGGTCCTTGCTGGCTGTGCTGCCTCAAGCATAGACCTGATCCCGGGATTTGCCCGGGGCCTGATTTCTTGGCTGCCTCTCGCCCGATCCGCAACGCAGGGTCGCGCCGGCAGCGCGCCAGCGCGCAAGGCGTCGAGGCAGACAAAAAAGGCCCGGGGCTTTCTCAAGCCCCGGGCCTTTTTTCAACAGCCTGCGGTCAGTGGAACTGCTCTTCCTCGGTCGAGCCGGTCAGTGCGGTCACCGACGAGGCGCCACCCTGGATCACGGTGGTCATGTCGTCGAAGTAGCCGGTGCCCACTTCCTGCTGGTGCGCCACGAAGGTGTAGCCCTTGCTGGCGTCGGCGAACTCCTGCTCCTGCAACTTCACGTAGGCGGTCATGTCGTTGCGGGCGTAGTCGTGCGCCAGGTTGAACATGCCGTGCCACATGTTGTGGATGCCAGCCAGGGTGATGAACTGATGCTTGTAGCCCATTGCCGACAGCTCGCGCTGGAACTTGGCGATGGTGGCGTCGTCCAGGTTCTTCTTCCAGTTGAAGGACGGCGAGCAGTTGTACGACAGCAGCTGGTCCGGGTACTCCTTCTTGATAGCTTCGGCGAAACGACGGGCTTCGTCCAGGTCCGGCTTGGCGGTTTCGCACCAGATCAGGTCGGCGTAGGGTGCATAGGCCAGGCCGCGGGCGATGGCCTGGTCGAGGCCGGCGCGCACCTTGTAGAAGCCTTCACGGGTACGCTCGCCGATCACGAATGGCTGGTCGTACGGGTCGCAGTCGCTGGTCAGCAGGTCGGCGGCGTTGGCGTCGGTACGGGCCAGGATGATGGTCGGTACGCCCGACACGTCGGCAGCCAGGCGGGCGGCGACCAGTTTCTGCACCGCTTCCTGGGTGGGTACCAGGACCTTGCCACCCATGTGGCCGCACTTTTTCACCGAGGCCAGCTGGTCTTCGAAGTGCACGCCGGCGGCGCCCGCTTCGATCATGTTCTTCATCAGCTCGTAGGCGTTGAGCACGCCGCCGAAACCGGCTTCGGCGTCGGCCACGATCGGCGCGAAGTAGTCGATGTAGCCTTCGTCACCTGGATTCTTCCCGGCCTTCCACTGGATCTGGTCGGCGCGGCGGAACGAGTTGTTGATGCGCTTGACCACGGTCGGTACGGAGTCGACCGGGTACAGCGACTGGTCGGGGTACATGGACTCGGCCGAGTTGTTGTCGGCGGCAACCTGCCAGCCCGACAGGTAGATGGCCTGGATGCCGGCCTTGACCTGCTGCACAGCCTGGCCGCCGGTCAGGGCGCCCATGCAGTTGACGAAATCTTTTTCCGGGCGGAAAGAGGGGTGGGCACCTTCGGTGACCAGCTTCCACAGTTTCTCGGCACCCAGGCGGGCCAGGGTGTGCTCCGGTTGCAGGGAGCCACGCAGGCGAACGACATCGGCGGCGGTATAGGTACGGGTCACGCCTTTCCAGCGCGGGTTTTCGGCCCAGTCTTTCTCGAGGGCTGCAATTTGCTGTTCGCGTGTCAGTGCCATGGAAATAAACCTCGTCGCATCGATCTTGAGTGTAGTGGTGCGGATGCTCAGGGCGCGGAATCAGAGGCCTGGCGGCTGTCCTGTCCGGGGGAGTGCGAAGGCGAACGGGGAAGGCTCGAAGGGGAAGGGGGGTGCAGTCCAGGCGAAGGTGTGCCCTGCAGTGTCGGCTCGTGGTTGCCTGGCTGCGGTGCGACGCGGTTGCCGGTGCTGCGGTGATGCGCTTCCGTCCCTCGGGACAACTTCTTCGTTGCAGTCGCAATCCCGTCGAACCGCCTTGTGGGCCGTATAGACACAGGACGCCTCCAGAGGTGTGAGGAGGGCGTCCCGAAGGCCCTTGCCAGGGCCCCTGATTAGCGGGAGCGAGGCCATCATGCCCTTGGCGAAAAGAGCCTGTCAAATGTTTTGTAGTGCTTTTTTCGGCTTACTACATCTTTGGTCTAATGCGACTGTCCGGTCAGTTTCAAGGCCTTTGGTCGAGGCCTTGAAAGACCTGGGATCAGTCGAGAAGGTCGACTTTGACGCGCAATGTCATGTTTTCACCGCGCTGGGTGCTGTACGTCAGGGCCGAGGGGCTGTTTCCGGCCTGGCTCTGCTGGTTGTACCCCGCCAGGGTGATCCACTCGCCGAGCCTGCCCGAGACAGTCGTGTCGGTGCTCTGAACCTTCACTACATCCTGGCGTTCCTGGCTCATTCGATCATTATTGGTGCTTATTTGCAGACGAACCGTTTCACCGCTGACACTCGGCGTGACGTAGAAACCCTGGGTGACGTTGCGGTATTGAGTGTCGCTCTGCAGGCGTCCGTAGCCGTCGGTGGAGGTGCTGGTGATGGGGATGCTCTGGCCGATCTGGATCAGTGCCGGCTGGCCTTCGCTGGCCTGGATCTGCTGCAGGCCGCCTTCACGGTTGCTGGTACCGTACTGGATGACCCGGGCGTTGCCGTGGTTGTCCTGGAAGTTGCTGTCGTCGTTGTCGACACTGATCAGCAGGCGCTTGGGTGCGGTATCGAGCTGTTGCAGCAGGGCGCGCAGGTCGTCGATGCGCTCGCGGCTGGCGTTGACGATCAGCTTGTTCTCGAAGGCGCTGACGGTTCCGTCCTTGCCGAGGAACGACTGGGCGGTGGGCAGCAGTTCGGCGCTGCTGCGATGTTGCAGCGGCACGACTTCGGTGGCCGCCTGGGCGGTGAGGCTGGCGGCCAGCAGCAGGGCGGCGATGAGGGGGCGTAGCGGCATGTCCGTGGTCTCCGCAGGTTGAATAGACATGATGGCAAATTTGTCAGCATTGTGCCGGGTCTGGATCACAGGGATTTGAAATGTACGGTGCGGCAGTGGGGGTGTGGGCCCGCAGACTGCAGTGAGCCGCTGAACCATCGCCTGAGCGCAGGGGTCGCAGCACAAAGACCCTTGCAGACCCTTATCCATGAAGCGCTACCTAACTTTGCTGCTGCTTGCTCTTGGACAACATGCCATCGCCGAGCCGCGCATCCAGCAATTGCAGCGCTGCGGCGATGTGCTGTCCGACGCCCCGCAGCACTGGTGCCTGCGCGCGCAGGGCCTGGAGCGCCAGGCGCCGCAGGTGTGGCTGGGTGACCGGGCCTTGCCTGCCAGCGCCGTGCAGCGCGACGGCGATATGCTCAAGTTCACGCTCGACCGGCCCGGCCCGAGCGCTCCCTTGTGGCTGCAGGCCGGCGAGCAGAGAAGCAATCCGGTCTGGCTGACCCGCCAGCGCAGCCATGTGGTCGCCGCGGCCCCGCACGAGGTGGCCAGGAACATGGACGGCCTGACCACCTACCTCGATCTGGTCAGCCTGCTGATCGAGGAAAAGTACGACGGGCGCGTGCAGGCACAACGCATCGCCGACAAGTATGGTGCGCAGGTGGTGGGGGCGATCCCGCCGTTGAATGTCTACCAACTGCGGCTGCCGGTGCGGGATCTTGTGCAGCGCGATGCGATGATCCTGCGCATGGGCAGCGAGCTCAGCGTGGATGCGGTGATCGTCGAGGAGTCGGCGCCGGAACGAGGTGAAGAAGGCGAGGGCGGCAAGGCTACGCCCATCGACCAGGCCGATGAGTGGGCAGCCAATCGTTTCACCGATGCCCTGTACTACTACCAGCGCCGGGTCCCGGCCTCGGACGTGCCTGTCCAACCCGTGCGTGTTGGCGTCATCGAGCGTGAACTGGATTTCGACGCTCCACCCTTTCAGTTCTACCGCGGCGCTTGCAAGCCAGGACAGACCTGCCTTTACGGCCGCGATGGCGTGCACGCGCAGAGTCACGGCAGCCATGTCGCCGGTATCCTGGCCGGGCGCGGGGAGGGGGCGGCAGGTGGGTTTCTCAGCGGTCTGGGCAAGGCCAGCCCCGGGTTCGAGGTGATCGTCGAGCGCAACTCGGATGCAGGCATCACCGCCAATATCGCTGCATCGGTCAACCTGGTCGAGGACGGCGTGCGGGTGTTGAACTGGAGTTGGGGCATCCACCGCGTCGGCGCCAAGAGCGTGGAGGGCGACGAGGTCGATTCACTGGTGCGTTCGGGGTTGGCCATGAGTGGCTACGAGGAACTGCTCGAGGAATTCTTCCTGTGGCTGCGCAGCAAGCACCCCGATGTGGTGGTGGTCAATTCCGCTGGCAATGGCTCGTCGTGGTCCGGCACCGATGAATACCGTCTGCCATCGTCGTTCGTGACCGAGCAGTTGCTGGTGGTCGGCGGGCATCAACGCAGCGAGCGCGACACCTCGGTGGAAGATCCGCAGCATGTGGTCAAGCGCCGCAGCTCCAACGTCGACATGCGCGTGGATGTCAGTGCCGCGGCCTGCCTGCAACCTGCCGATGCCGGCAAGCCGCACTGCGGCACGTCCTACGCGACGCCACTGGTGGCCTCGACGGTGGCGGCGATGTTGTCGATCAACCCGCAGCTTACGCCCGAGCAGGTGCGCATGTTGCTGCGCCGCAGCGCTCTGACCATGGGGGTCGAACAGGACTTCGAGGCGATGGATGCCGAGGACCTGACTGCGCCGATCCTGCCGTCGGAACGCAATGGCCGACTCAATGACCCGGACCTGGGGCGTTCTGCACGGCTGGACATGCAACGCGCGCTGGATCTTGCGGTGCAGAGCCGGGAGCGGGTGCGCTGAGCAGCGCTGCGGTGGCCGCTGTCAGACAAATTCCGTAACATCGCGCCCTTCGATTGCGCTTCTGCCCGTGTGCCGGGTGCTCCCCCAGCGCACCCGTGCGCTGTCGCCCTGACTGGACATTCACAGGACCTACATGAAACCCGCCCGACTTCGCGCCGACGTCCTCGCTGGCCTGACCACTTCCTTCGCCCTGGTGCCCGAGTGCATCGCCTTCGCCCTGGTGGCGCACCTCAATCCGCTGATGGGCCTGTACGGCGCCTTCATCATCTGCACCCTGACCG
Organism: Pseudomonas sp. FA117; assembly: GCF_057370475.1. NCBI lineage: Bacteria > Pseudomonadati > Pseudomonadota > Gammaproteobacteria > Pseudomonadales > Pseudomonadaceae > Pseudomonas > Pseudomonas sp. FA117. The sequence goes on along the minus strand of NZ_CM170675.1, from coordinate 3,515,281 downwards.
CGCTGTTCGGTGGGCGTCCGGGGATGATCTCCGGTGCGGCCGGCTCGATGGCCGTGGTGATCGTCGCGCTGGTCGTGCAGCACGGTGTCCAGTACCTGCTGGCCACGGTATTGCTCGGGGGGCTGGTGATGGTCCTGTTCGGCGTACTGCGCCTGGGCAAGCTGGTGCGCCTGGTGCCTTATCCGGTGATGCTCGGCTTCGTCAACGGCCTGGCCATCGTCATCGCCATGGCCCAGCTCGAGCATTTCAAGCAGGGCGAACACTGGCTCGGCGGCACCCCGTTGTTGCTGATGGTCGGGCTGGTGGCGTTGACCATGCTGGTGGTCTACGTGCTGCCGAAACTGACCCGCGCCGTGCCGCCCGCACTGGTGGCGATCCTGGGTGTGGGCCTGCTGGTCTACCTGCTCGACCTGCCGACCCGCACCCTTGGCGACATGGCGCACATCGCCGGTGGCCTGCCGCAGTTGGCCTGGCCGCAGGTGCCGTGGAGCCTGGAGACGCTGAAGATCATCGCGCCTTATGCCGTGCTGATGGCCATGGTCGGGCTGCTGGAGACCCTGCTGACCCTCAACCTGACCGACGAAATCACCGAGAGCCGCGGTTTCCCTGATCGCGAATGCGTGGCCCTGGGTGCGGCCAACATGGTGTCGGGGCTGTGCGGCGGCATGGGCGGCTGCGCGATGATCGGCCAGACCGTGATCAACCTCAGCTCCAACGGGCGCGGACGCCTGTCAGGTATCGTGGCCGGGGTGATGATCCTCCTGTTCGTGCTGTTTCTGTCGCCGCTGATCGAGCGTATTCCGCTGGCGGCGCTGGTCGGAGTGATGTTCGTGGTGGCCCAGCAGACCTTCGCCTGGGCCTCGCTGCGGGTATTGCACAAGGTGCCTAAAAGCGACGTGCTGGCGATCATCGCGGTGACGGTGGTCACGGTGCTGACGGACCTGGCCACGGCGGTGCTGTTCGGCATCGTAATTGCCGCTGTCAACTTTGCCTGGCAGCACGCTCGCGAACTGTATGCCGACAGCCATGAGGACGAGCAGGGCGGCAAGGTCTACCAGGTGCATGGCACCTTGTTCTTCGCCTCGACCACGCCGTTCCTCAACCAGTTCGACCCTGCGCAGGATCCGCATAGCGTGACGCTGGACTGCAAGCACCTGAGCTTCGTCGACTACTCGGCCATCGCTGCCTTGAAGACCCTGCGCGAACGTTATGCCAAGGCGGGCAAGCATCTGCGTGTGGTGCACCTGTCGGAACGCTGCAGGAAGCTGTTGCGGCGGGCAGGGGAGCAACATTGAAGTTCGGCGTTGGCGGGGTCGACGCCATCGCGGGGCAAGTTGCAGCGGTGCTTCGCCGCTGCAACTTGCCCCCCGATGAAATCGCATCAGGCGAAAACGCTGCCTGAGCTATTCCCCCCGGTTCTTCTTCACGATCCCATCGGCAATGCTCGCCGGCGCCTCGGCATAGCGGGTGAACTCCATCGAGAAGCTCGCCCGGCCCTGGGTCATCGAGCGCATCGAGGTGGCATAGCCGAACATCTCGCCCAGCGGCACTTCGGCGCGAATCACCTTGCCGGCGGGCGTTTCGTCACCGTCCTGGATCATCCCGCGACGACGGCTGAGGTCGCCGAGAATGTCGCCCTGGTATTCCTCGGGCGTTACCACCTCGACCTTCATCACCGGCTCCAGCAACACCGCGCCGCCTTTTTGCGAGAGCTGCTTGGTGGCCATCGACGCGGCGATCTTGTAGGCCATCTCGTTCGAGTCGACGTCGTGGTAGGAGCCATCGAACACGGCGGCCTTGAGGTTGATCAGCGGATACCCGGCCAGTACGCCGTTCTTCATCTGTTCCTCGATGCCCTTCTGGATCGCCGGGATGTACTCGCGTGGCACCACGCCACCGACGATCTCGTTGACGAACTCCAGGCCTTCCTTGCCCTCGTCGCCCGGAGCGAAGCGGATCCAGCAATGACCGTACTGGCCGCGCCCGCCCGATTGGCGTACGAAGCGGCCCTCGATCTCGCAGGTGTTGCGGATCTTCTCGCGGTAGGCGACCTGCGGCTTGCCGATGTTGGCTTCGACATTGAATTCACGGCGCATGCGGTCGACGATGATGTCCAGGTGCAGTTCGCCCATGCCGGAAATGATGGTCTGCCCGGTCTCCTCGTCGGTGCGCACGCGGAACGACGGGTCTTCCTGGGCCAGTTTGCCCAGGGCGATGCCCATCTTCTCCTGGTCGGCCTTGGTCTTGGGTTCGACCGCCACCGAAATCACCGGATCAGGGAAGTCCATGCGCTCGAGGATGATCGGCTTGTCGATGTCGCACAGGGTGTCGCCGGTGGTGACGTCCTTCATGCCGATCAGCGCGGCGATGTCGCCGGCGCACACGTCCTTGATCTCGGCGCGCTGGTTGGCGTGCATCTGCACCATGCGGCCGATGCGTTCCTTCTTGCCCTTGACCGAGTTGAGCACTGCGTTGCCCGAGCTGAGCACGCCGGAATAGACCCGGGCAAAGGTCAGGGTGCCGACGAAGGGGTCGGTGGCGATCTTGAAGGCGAGTGCGGAGAAAGGTTCCTTGTCGTCTGCGTGACGCTCCAGGTGCTTGGCTTCGTCGTCGGGGTCGGTGCCCTTGATCGCCGGGATTTCACTGGGGGCGGGGAGGTAGTCGATCACTGCATCGAGCATCAGCGGCACGCCTTTGTTCTTGAACGAGGAGCCGAGAATGGTCGGCACGATTTCGTTGGCGATGGTGCGCTGGCGCAGGGCAGCCTTGATCTCGTCGATGCTCAGCTCCTCGCCCTCGAGAAACTTCAGGGTCAGCTCGTCGTTGGCTTCGGCGGCGGCTTCGACCATGTGCGCCCGCCATTCATCGGCCAGTGCCTGCAGTTCGGCGGGGATCGGTTCTTCGCGGTAGCTGGTGCCCTGGTCGGCGTCGTTCCAGTAGATGGCCTTCATCTTCACCAGGTCGATCTGGCCGATGAAGTTTTCTTCGCTGCCGATGGCCAGCTGGATGGGTACAGGGTGGTGGCCCAGGCGCTGGTCGATCTGCTTCACCACGCGCAGGAAGTCCGCACCCTGGCGGTCCATCTTGTTGATATAGGCCAGGCGCGGTACATGGTACTTGTTGGCCTGGCGCCAGACCGTCTCGGACTGTGGCTCGACGCCGTCGGCGCCGCTGAACACCACCACCGCGCCATCGAGCACGCGCAGCGAGCGCTCCACCTCGATGGTGAAGTCGACGTGGCCGGGGGTGTCGATGATGTTGAAGCGGTACCTGTCGGCGAACTGCTTGGTCGAGCCTTGCCAGAAGGCGGTGGTCGCGGCCGAGGTGATGGTGATGCCGCGTTCCTGCTCCTGGGCCATCCAGTCCATGGTCGCGGCGCCGTCATGGACCTCGCCCATCTTGTGGTTGACGCCCGTGTAGAACAGGATGCGTTCGGTGGTGGTGGTCTTGCCGGCATCGACGTGGGCGACGATGCCGATGTTGCGGTACAGCTCGATGGGCGTTGTGCGGGCCATGGCGGGTCACCTGCAGGTGAGGATTCTCCCACGGTAGCAGACCGGGGAAATCCTGCCGTGCCGCCGGGCTGTCAGTCGGCCTGGGCCTGCAGCATCCAGATGCCGTCGACCTCGCGGGCCAGGCCGCTGGCCGGGAGCAGGGCCAGCAGGCGCTCGTGCAGGGCTGCGTCGGTGAAGGTGCGCAGGGTATCCAGGTCGAGCTGGCCGAGCAGTGGCAGGTCGTTCCTGGTGTACGACAGCCAGGCTTTCTTCAGCGCCTGCAGCACGTCGCTGCCAGCGGTGTTGGCAAAGCGCCGGTGCGCCGGACGGCCGTCGAACTCGAAGGTGTGGCGGTGGCTGTAGCTGCTTTCGTCGCCGCCCAGCTCGATGCAGCGGTGGCAGCGGCAGGGGCCTTCGCCGAAGGCGTTGCGCAGGTAGCTGTTGAAGTCCACGACGGGCTTGAGGGTCAGGCGTTTGTCGACCTCGAACAGGTCGGCGATCAGGGGTTCTTCGGCGCTCACGTGGTGTCCTCGTCTGGTGTGGCGTGCATCGCCCGGCACCCTAACAGATCGGGGGGCGCAGATCACCTGTTGCCGGCCGGGCGTGCTGGCGGCCAAGTAGAGACAACCGCGGTCGCCTGCCGTACTCTACGCGCCCACACGACCATCCACCCCGAGGTAACTTCGCTTGAGCACCCAGTATCCCTACACCGCCACCGTGACCGTCAGCGCCGAAGACCGCGGCGGCGACGCCGAGGCCTCGGAGAACCCCGGCATGCGCGTCGGCCTGGAGGCGGTGACCGAGACGCTGAAGAAGGTGCATTTCGTCGGTACGCTTGCCGCGCCCGAAAAACCGGCCACGCACATCTGCGTCACGCTGGAGAACGGTCTCACCTACTACGGCCCGATCGTCAACGGTCACGCCGAACTCGAAGGGGGCTGGATTGCCTTCGAGTCCGACATGCTCACCCCTGAGGAACTGGGCCTCTGATACTCAGTCCAGTTCGGCCAGGCACTGCTCGAGCACGTCCAGCCCCTGCTCGAGCACCTCGGCCTCGATGGTCAGCGGTGCGAGCAGGCGAATGATGTGGCGGGCCTTGCCACTGGGCATCAGCAGCAGGCCGCGGGCGCGCGCTGCCGCCATCACCTTGGCCAGGGCCGCAGGCGCCGGGCTGCCGTCAGCGTCGACCAACTCGATCCCGCGCATCGCACCCACGCCAGTCAGGCGCCCGAGGTAGCGGCACAGCCCGCGGGTCTTCCAGTGCTCGAAGCGGCGCACGATGGCCTGCTCCTGGCGCTCGCCCCAGGTGGCGATGTTGTCGTCGCTCATCTGCTGGAGGCTGGCCAGGGCAGCGGCGCAGGCAATGGGATTGCCCGAGTAGGTGCCGCCCAGGCCTCCCTTGGGCAGCGCGTCGAGCAGTTCACGTCGGCCGACCACGGCGCCGAGCGGCAGGCCGCCGGCGATGCTCTTGGCCAGCAGCAGCAAGTCCGGCTCGATGCCCAGGCGCGGGAAGGCGAAGCGTTGGCCGGTACGGCCGAAGCCGGACTGGATCTCGTCGATGATGATGAGGATGCCGTGCTCGTCGCAGAATCGGCGCAAAGCCTGGGCGAAGGCCGGGTCCAGGGCCAGGAAGCCGCCTTCGCCCTGCACCGGCTCGAGAATGAACGCGGCCACGTCCTCGACCGCGATCTCGACGCTGAACAGCCGCTCCATGGCCTTGAGCGCCTGCTCGCAGGTCACGCCGGTGTCGGCGCTGGGGTAGGGCAGGTGGTATACCGGCCCTGGCAGCTCGCCGACCCGCTGCTTGTAGGGCGCCACTTTGCCGTTGAGGTTGAGGGTGGCCAGGGTGCGGCCGTGGAAGCCGCCGTCGAAGGCGATGATGGCGCGTTTGCCGGTGGCGCCGCGAGCCACCTTGAGTGCGTTCTCCGCCGCTTCTGCGCCGCTGTTGGTGAGCATGCCGGCCAGGGGGTAGCTGACCGGGACGAACTCGCTCAGGCGTTCCATCAGTGCGAGGTAGGGAGCATGGGGCGCGGCGTTGAAGGCGTAATGGGTCAGGCGCGCGGCCTGCGCCTGGATCGCCTCGACCACCGCCGGGTTGCAATGGCCGAGGTTGAGCACGCCGATGCCGCCGACGAAGTCGATGTAGCGCTTGCCGTCGGTGTCCCAGACTTCGGCGTTGCGGCCGTGGGAAAGCGTGATCGGGTGAACGATGGCGATGGACTGGCTGATACTTTCCTGATTCATGGGCACGCGGAACCTTGTTCGAATGTGCTGCTATCCAAGCGCGCCGGGTGCATGTTCGACAAACGAATTATTCGATTGGGGTCATTCCCTGGATTCTCGATGTTTGGGGACAGCAGCTTCGATCAGGCCGCTTGCTCCACCCGTTCGCGGATCCATTCGACGAAGGCCCTGACCTTGGGCACTTCGGCGGCGTGCTCGGCATGGGCCATGAAGTGCCGGCCATTGCTCGCCACCGGGTGGTCCCAGGGCACCACCAGCTTGCCTTCGGCGAGTTCTTCGGCCACCAGGTAGCGCGGAATCAGGGCGATGCCGCAGCCGGCAATGGCCGCACGGATGCACAGGTAGAAGGTGTCGAAGCGCGGACCGTGGTAGCTGTTCTGGCTGTGCAGGTCCAATCCCAGGAACCACTCGTGCCAGGCTTCGGGCCTGGAAGCACATTGCAGCAGGCGATGCTCGGTCAGCGACTGGGCGCTGTCGAAGCGGTGCGTCTGCAGCAGCTGCGGCGCGCATACCGGCAGCACTTCTTCGCTGAACAGCTCGATGCAGGTGGCGCCCGGCCAGGTGCCCTGGCCGAAGAAGAAGGCGATGTCGGCCTTGGCCTGGACCAGGTCGAACGGTTCCAGTTCGTTGCGCACATCCAGGTGGATACGCGGGTAGCGTTCGCCGAAACCCTTGAGGTGCGGCACCAGCCAGCGCGCACCGAAGGTCGGCTGGGTGGCGATGCGCAACACTTCGGTTTCATCGCCATAGCTGAGGATGTAGCGGCTGGAGATGTCGATCTGGGTGAGGATCTTGTTCACTTCGGTGAGGTACAACGCGCCGGCCGGGGTCAGGTGCAGGCGTCGGCGGATGCGCTGGAACAGCGGGTGCGACAGCATGTCCTCGAGTTGCGCGACCTGCTTGCTCACCGCGCTCTGGGTCAGGTGCAACTCCTGCGCCGCACGGGTGAAGCTCAGGTGACGGGCGGCCGCCTCGAAGCACTGCAGGGCGGTGGTGGAGGGCATGAGGCGTTTGGACATGACGGGTATTACCAGGCAGAAAAAAGAGATTACTCATTCCGAAACGGAATCATGTGCTTCGAAAAGGTCGTTTGTTGAACAACACCCCTAGATTAATACTGACCTGTATCAATGATTACAACCTGATATCGCAGCAGACGAAGCACAGCCTTCTTCGAGTGGGCCGTTATTGCCGGCTTGACGGTTGCGGTCTGTCCACCACCGTTGTGCCGAGCCTCCGATCAACGTGCAGTGTGCTGAACAGCCGGTTACCATCGGTCGACCATCCTTCCCATTCCAACAAGCAAAGGAAGCGCATGAACGAGCAAGGACTTTCCCTCCAGCAACTCGCCGCCCCCGATGGCACCTGCTACGGCTGCGGTTGTGCCCACGCCAGCGGCCTGCACCTGCAAAGCCACTGGGACGCCGATGGTGTGCACCTGGTCTGCCGACACTCACCGGACAGCAGCTTCATCGGCTGGCCGGGGCTGGTCTACGGCGGTCTGCTGGCCATGCTGGTCGACTGCCATTCCAACTGGACCGCCATGGCCTGTCACTACCGTGCCGAAGGGCGTGAGCCCGGCAGCCTGCCGCGCATCGATTGCGTGACCGGCAGCCTCGGACTGACCTACCTCAAGCCTACGCCGATGGGGGTCGAGCTGTTGCTCAAGGCCAGGGTCGAAGGCGAGGTCGGGCGCAAGACCCGGGTCGTCTGCGAGGTCTGGGCCGGTGACGTGCTGACGGTCACCGCCGATTCGCTGTTCGTGCGGGTCGATACCGAAAAGCTCATGCAGCAGGCCCACGCGCGCAGTTGAGCGATACGTCGGCGCGGTGCTGCGAACAGGTCATGGTCAAACTTCGGCGTTGGATCTAGAGTGGGGATTCCTTCGCATCCGGAGCCGACCATGACCGACCTGTCTGCATTTGCCGTTACCCGCAAGTGGCCCGCACAGCATCCCGATCGCCTGCAGCTCTACTCCCTGGCCACGCCCAACGGCGTCAAGGTGTCGATCATGCTCGAAGAGATCGGCCTGCCGTACGAGGTGCACAAGGTCAGCTTCGAGAGCAACGACCAGTTGACCCCCGAATTCATCTCGCTCAGCGCCAACAACAAGATCCCGGCGATCCTCGACCCCAACGGGCCGGGTGGTCAGCCGTTGCCCTTGTTCGAATCGGGGGCGATCCTGCAGTACCTGGCGGAGAAAAGCGGCAAGCTACTCAGTCAGGACCCGGCCCAGCGCTACCAGACCCTGCAATGGCTGATGTTCCAGATGGGAGGCATCGGGCCGATGTTCGGCCAGGTCGGGTTCTTCCATTTCTTTGCCGGCAAGGACTACGAGGACAAGCGACCTCGTGATCGCTACATCAACGAGTCCAGGCGCCTGCTGGGTGTGCTCGACCGTCAGTTGCAGGGGCGTGAGTGGGTGGCCGATGACTACAGCATCGCCGACATCGCCATCTTCCCCTGGGTGCGCAACCTGGTGGACCGCTACAACGCCCGTGAGCTGGTGGGCTTCGAGGCGTTCACGCAGGTCCAGCGGGTGTTGGCGAATTTCCTCGAGCGCCCTGCGGTACAGCGTGGCTTGAAGATTCCCGGGTGATCGGGTCGGCTGCGAGCCGACGGCCATGCCGCAGGAGGTGGTGATGATCTGCTGCAAGCGCGCATACGAACCGGTTTTACCGGAAGATGGCCGGCGTGTGCTGGTCGATCGGCTGTGGCCCCGCAACCTGCGCAAGACCGAGTTGCATGCCCAGTGGCTGCGCGACGTCGCCCCGTCCACTGAATTGCGCAGGGCCTTCCATGGCGGCGAACTGGACTTCGCCGACTTCTCCCGACGCTATCAGGCTGAGCTCGCCGCCCATCCCGAACACTGGTACCCATTGCTGGACCTGGCGGCCCAGGGCACCTTGACCTTGCTGTATGCCGGCAAGGATACCGTGCACAACAATGCGCAGGTGCTCGCCGACTGGCTGGAGGACGAACTGGAGCGGCGTGGTCCCGGCAGTTCGCCAGTGTGCTATGACCACCCCTGATGGCAGCGATGCGCTGATGGAGACGCTGGCGCTGGTTGCGGCCAGCGACGCCCACCGCACCTTCGCCCGTGACCTGACCCGGCGCGCCATGCTCCCGTACTACCGCGAATTCGACCTGCTGTGGATCGAGGAGGCGTTCGACCAGGCATGGGGCTGGCGCGAGCAATGGCTGGTGAAGGAGGGCGAGCGGGTGCTCGGGTTCTGCAGCCTCAGCCAGGACCGCCAGGCGTTGTTCATCCGCGAACTGCACTTGCTGCCCGAGTATCGCGGGCGTGGTGTCGGGCGCTGGGTGCTGGAGCAACTGGCGGCCTGGGCGGCGCAACGACGTCTGCCGCTGCTGCGCCTGATGGTGTTTCGCAGCAACCCGGCCAGGCAGTTGTACAGGCGGGCGGGGTTCGTCGAAATGGGCGAAGACGGCTGCTTCGTGCGCATGCAGCGTAGTATCGGTCGGTCCGCAGCGAAGGCTTGAGCCCGCATGTTCGGGGGTTTGTAGGCACAGGCTCAGACAAGTGGCGCAATGGTGGCTTGTATTGGTTGGATCCAATGTGCATAGTGCCAACTGAATTCATGGCTATTCGCCCGGGTGCTGGAGTGCGCTCGGTGATATCTGATCGAGAAGGGAAGGGAGTCTTATGAAAGGATTCGGCCTGCGTCTGAGGGAAGAACGTGAACGTCTGGGCCTGACCCAGCGTGTGTTCGGGGATATCGGCGGTGTGGAGCCCAACGCCCAGGGCAAGTACGAGAGCGGTGAGCGCACACCACGGCTCGATTACCTGGCGGCTCTGGCAGCCAAGGGCGTCGATGCCCTGTACGTGCTCAGCGGCTTGCGCACGCCTGCACCGCTGGAGAGCCTCAGTGGTGACGAAAGCCGTCTGCTGGGCATTCTGCGTCAGTTGACCTCGGCGGACCGGGCGGCTGTCAGGCACCTGCTCGCACGCCTGGCGACAGAGACCGAAAGCCATGACAATGGCCGCTTGCGCAGGAGCGACCGACAGGCGCATTTCAATGACGTTTTGCGTTAGGTTCGCGATGAAATTTTTTGTTAAGGTGGCCGGATCCAATCGCCCCCACGACGAGGTGTCTGCTTGATTAGGGTACTTGTGGTCGATGATCACGATCTGGTGCGTACCGGCATCACGCGCATGTTGGCCGATATCGATGGCCTGCAGGTGGTCGGCGAAGCGGACTCGGGCGAAACGGCCCTCAAGCTTGCCCGTGAGCTGAAACCGGACGTGGTCCTCATGGACGTCAAGATGCCCGGGATCGGCGGTCTGGAAGCCACGCGCAAATTGCTGCGCAGTCACCCCGACACCAAGGTGGTGGCGGTGACCGTGTGCGAGGAAGACCCATTCCCCACGCGCCTGCTGCAGGCCGGTGCCGCCGGTTACCTGACCAAGGGCGCCGGGCTCGACGAAATGGTCCAGGCGATTCGCCTGGCCTTCGCCGGACAGCGCTACATCAGTCCGCAGATCGCCCAGCAACTGGCGTTGAAGTCGTTCCAGCCCCAGGGCTCGCCATTCGACGCGCTGTCGGAGCGGGAGATCCAGATCGCATTGATGATCGTCGGCTGCCAGAAAGTACAGATCATCTCCGACAAGTTGTGTCTGTCCCCCAAGACCGTCAATACTTACCGTTATCGGATCTTCGAAAAACTCTCGGTCACCAGCGACGTGGAACTGACGTTGCTGGCCGTTCGCCACGGTATGGTTGACGCAAGCCTGTAATCCCTCATGTCCCAACTCTTTGATGCCAGCGCGTTCCTGGCGACCTGCAGCGGTCGCCCGGGCGTGTACCGGATGTTCGACGCCGAGTCCCGGTTGCTTTACGTGGGCAAGGCCAAGAACCTCAAGAAGCGCCTGGCCAGCTACTTCCGCAAGGCGGGCCTGGCGCCGAAAACGGCTGCCCTGGTGGCCCGTATCGCCCAGGTCGAAACCACCATCACCGCCAACGAGACCGAGGCGCTGCTGCTCGAGCAGACGCTGATCAAGGAATGGCGTCCGCCCTACAACATCCTGTTGCGCGACGACAAATCCTACCCGTACGTGTTCTTGTCTGACGGTGATTTCCCACGCCTGGGTATCCATCGGGGCGCGAAGAAGGCCAAGGGCCGGTACTTCGGCCCTTACCCGAGCGCCGGAGCGATCCGCGAGAGCCTGAGCCTGCTGCAAAAAGCCTTCTCGGTGCGCCAGTGCGAGGACAGCTACTACGCCAACCGAACCCGCCCGTGCCTGCAGTACCAGATCAAGCGCTGCAAGGGGCCCTGCGTCGGCCTGGTCACGCCCCAGGAGTACGCCGAGGACGTGCGCCACTCGGTGATGTTCCTCGAAGGCCGCAGTCAGCAACTGGGCAACGAGCTCAATGCCGAAATGGAACAGGCGGCCATGGCCCTGAACTTCGAGAAGGCTGCCGAACTGCGTGACCAGATCGCCTTGCTGCGCCGCGTGCAGGACCAGCAGTACATGGAAGGCGGATCGGGTGATGTCGATGTGATCGCCGCCTTCGTCAACCCCGGCGGCGCCTGCGTGCACCTGATCAGCGTGCGCGGTGGGCGGGTGCTGGGCAGCAAGAACTTCTTCCCGCAGACCGGCATCGAGGAAGAGGTGGCCGAGGTGATGTCGGCGTTCCTCTCCCAGTACTACCTGGGCAACGCCGAGCGCGAGTTGCCGGGCGAGCTGATCGTCAATGTGGTCCATGAAGACTTCGAGGCCATCAGCGAGGCCGTGCAGACCTTGCGCGGCCGTGAACTGACCATCAGCCACCGCGTGCGCGGTACCCGCGCGCGCTGGCAGCAACTGGCGGTCACCAACGCCGAGCAGGCGCTCAATGCACGCCTGGCCAACCGCCAGCATATGGCAGCGCGCTTCGAGGCCCTGGCGCAGGTCCTCAACCTGCCGGAAGTGCCGCAGCGCCTGGAGTGCTATGACATCAGCCACTCCAGCGGCGAGGCCACCGTCGCTTCCTGCGTGGTGTTCGGCCCCGAAGGCCCGCTCAAGTCCGACTACCGCCGCTTCAACATCGAGGGCGTGACCGCAGGCGACGACTACGCCGCCATGCAACAGGCGCTCTCGCGTCGCTTCGGCCGGATCAAGGACGGCGAGGGCAAGTTGCCCGACGTGCTGTTGGTCGACGGCGGCAAGGGCCAGTTGAACATGGCGCGCGAGGTGATGCAGGAGTTGGCGCTGAGCGACCTGACGCTGCTCGGCGTGGCCAAGGGGGTGACCCGCAAGGCCGGCTTCGACACCCTGTACCTCAACGACGCGGCCCACGAGTTCACCCTCAAGGGCGACTCGCCGGCACTGCACTTGATCCAGCAGATCCGTGACGAGGCGCACCGGTTTGCCATTACCGGCCACCGTGCCCGCCGTGGCAAGGCTCGCCGGACGTCGAGCCTGGAGGATGTTGCCGGGGTCGGGCCGAAGCGCCGTCGTGACCTGCTGAAACATTTCGGCGGCCTGCAGGAGCTCAACCGCGCCAGTGTCGACGAGATCGCCAAGGCACCGGGAATCAGTAAAAAGCTTGCCGAGTCGATTTATGCCAGCCTGCATAGCGAGTAGAATGCCGGGTTCAACTCGCAGCCAGTCGTACCGATGAATATTCCAAACCTGCTCACCGTTCTACGCGTCCTGCTCATTCCGATCTTCATCCTGCTGTTCTACGTGCCTTACCACTGGAGCTACGTAGCCGCCAGCAGCGTGTTCGCCATCGCCGCCGCGACCGACTGGCTCGACGGCTACCTGGCCCGTCGCCTGCAGCAGAGCACGCCGTTCGGCGCGTTCCTCGATCCGGTCGCCGACAAGCTGATGGTGGCCGTGGCGCTGGTGCTGCTGGTGCAGGTGCACGCCAACTTCTGGCTGACGCTGCCCGCTGCGGTGATCATCGGCCGCGAGATCGTGGTGTCGGCGCTGCGCGAGTGGATGGCCGAGCTGGGGGCGAGGGCGCATGTGGCGGTGTCGAACCTGGGCAAGTGGAAAACCGCGGCGCAGATGCTCGCGCTGGTCATCCTGCTCGGCAACCCACCGGTGCTGACCTTCTGGGTCGGGCTCGGTTACGCACTGTTGCTGGTGGCGGCGGGGCTGACCCTGGTATCGATGGTGCACTACCTGCTGGCCGCCTGGCCGCACCTGCGCGAAGGCTCGGAACAGAAGTAAAACTTTTTTTGAATCAAGGGGTTGACCTTCCCTGGCAGTTCGCTAGAATGGCACCCATCACGACGCGGGAATAGCTCAGTTGGTAGAGCACGACCTTGCCAAGGTCGGGGTCGCGAGTTCGAGTCTCGTTTCCCGCTCCAAATATAGATCTACAGAGTTCCATGGGAGTTTGTAGATCATTGAAAATAGACGCTTCGGCGTCTTTTTTCGTTATTTTCAAAGCCATCCGTCGGTTCTGCTGTCAATCAATAAGCCAGCCCGGATTACCCTCGACCAAGGTGCCGCCATGGCTGGTGGTGTCTCCCTCCCTTGCTGCCGGTTGGTCCTCGATGATCGTGCAACCAGCACCGGTTTCGATGACCGCGCCACAACTTATCCGGTCGCCGACGCGTGCTATTGCCCTGCCATTCACGAATGCTGCGCTTGCGCCTGTTTCTACGGTACCTTCGCCATGGATAGGGCAACTATGACGATGGCCTACGAGTACGACGGGTTTCATTTCCGCTTTCCTTTTTTTGGTTGAACAGAAGCTTGGTCGAAGGCCTCTGGCGGAGGCGGTGCTGCCCGGACATTGAAGAGCCGACACACGCCATACCAGCAGAGGGCGAGGCCGAGGTTGTAAGGGAACAACACAGCCCAGAACGGCAGTTGCCAGTTTTTCTTGCCCTGCATTTCTCCGGGCTCGCCGGTTCGCCAGGGGGCATAGTGGCGCCAGGCTTCTGCCGGGGTCAGGCAGATGGCATGAAGCGGCCGGTGCCACCAGTTGGGTTCGCCGGGAGGAGGGAGTTTGGCAGGGCCGTGGTTCATGAACTCGCGAAGGTATTCCCAGACTTCGGCGACGTGTGCGATGTCAGACTCAGTAGGTTCGTTGCTATCGACCCATAAGCAGTCTTTTTGATGCAGGCTGCCATCCTCTCTAGGTGGGGCGAAGGCGAGTGCATAGCTGGTGCTGAAGGATGAGCCGCCGAATTCGGTGCGTTTAAAGACGCCGCCGTGGACCTTTTTCCAATCAAAGACTATAAGTTTTCTGCCACGTTGGTAGTAGATTTTCTTGGTTGAGCAGTTGAAGTAAAATCCGGAGAGGTTCCTTATAAAATAGATCCGGTAAAGCAGGAAGGGGAGAAAAATTAAGGGTAAAATTGTCATCATGGCTATGAAGGCAAGGTTGAGGATGTCGATGTTTAATAATTTTATTGATAGTAACTCTGGGTAGACAGCAATCATTCCTCCGAGGATTAGTGCGGTATAAATTTTCCCCATAAATACGGAGTCTGTTACCCATGGGTTTCGTAAGCATAATGTGTTATTATACAAATTTACTAGTTGTCCATTAATTGCAGCTTCATTTCCGGATTTTGCGTTTATACTAAACATCCATTTAACTGTCATGATCAACGCTCGAGACGGAAGATTGAATTAACCTCATTTCCTTCATTCAAGCCTTGATTGGAGCTATAGGCTAAATGCAGTGAGGCATGATTTTGGTTGTTTATCGTATTTCTGAAATTCAGAATTAAGCCGGCGCCTATAACGTAGCAAACAGCGACAAGTGGAAAGACGACCATTTCTCCGTCGTCACGAAGGCTGCTCAAGCTAGCTGACCATTCGCTTGTGCCTACGATGAAGCTCGGTAGGAATACTGTGAATTCAACGATGGGTTGTGTTGAGGTGACTTCGTTGTGGGTGATGGCGGCCCAGTTTGCGGGTTCCCAGTGATTATTGTCATGCCATCTACTGTCGACACCGGTAATGCCGAAGAGTCGCGCTTCCTCTGCGGATATTAACTTTGGACCGTAATGCACATCGTGCCAGGCTTTGAGTTCATCTTGCAGCGAAGGAAATGTGGGGAGTTTTTTTTCATGATCCAAAACGATATCGGATCGTACCTCTCCATCGTTTTTACGATTGCCGAAAATGCCCCGTGCTGCCCAGAGTTCAGTAGGAGAGTGCAGATGCGCATGTGCCTGAGCGTGAAGGTATACGCCTCCAGCAATAATCGCTATTCCTAGAAGCACTACCCCAGCTGCCGCCCACCCGACTAAGGGCACTACTGACGTGGCTCCCGCAACTGCGAGTCCCGCCTCAAGGGCGACCACAGAGCCAGCGGCCATGGTCAGTCCACCGCTAGCTGTATAGGCAGCGGCAGTCAAATTACCGTTGTTGTACTGGCGAACCGCCTTTGAGCCATCTGAGACTAAGCTTAAGCCAATTGCAGGGTATCCCGCTACACGCGCAAAGAGATTACTGCTCAAGAGCTTGATCACTCCGTTACCAAACGCCATCCCCGGCACCGTCGCCCCCAATCGCTGCATTACTGCTTGCTGCGTTTTTCTCACGCTAACCAATGTCGCCGCGGCCGCACCCATCACACCGAAAATCGATGCCACAAATCCGGCGGTGTATTCCAGTGCAGTGCTTTTTTGCAGGTTGTTGTAAGCCGTCTTCAGCGAGATCATGTTGAACCACAACATTCCGGCGTTCAGGCCACCGCCCCCGCCCGATGTGAGCAACCCGAGAAAGGTGGGTTTAACCCGCGCGGTGGTGGTCAATTCAACCGCCACCGTCCGATTGCCCGAAATACGCAGCTGCTTCATTTCCTCAACCTGCGCCATGCCGCTCTTCAAATACCGCTCCACTTCCTGGCTGAACGGGTTTTCCCGGATGGCCTGGTCGGTGATCTGGTAACGCGCCGCCAACAGCCCCAGCGCTTTTTCGGCATCGGCCTCACGCGCCGCCAGCAGTACTTGCTGGCGCAGGGTATGGCTGGCATCCCAGCGGGTCTGGCCACGCAGGCGTTTGAGTACCACGGCATTGACGGACTGGGCAGTGAGGTCGGTGATATTGGCAATGGCCGGAAAACGCCTGGCCAACCCTTCGATGACTGTGTCGATGGCACCCAGAACACTGCCGACCGCATCGGCTTTGTCTTTGAAGGGGTTGAACGGCGCCAGAGCGGTGTAGAGGGGGCTGTCGTGCTGGTCCAGCCACTGCTCCAGGCGTTTGAAACGCCGGTCTCGGTCTTCTGTACCAGGTGTCGGCTGGCCCATCGGGTGAATCAGCAGGGCCAGGGAGATTTCCAGGCCACGGGCCGAGATGCGTTCGTTGCGGTCATAGCACGCCAGTGCGGCAGCGAGGCTGTAAGGGTCATCGATATGCGCAGCTTCGGCCGTGGCCAGCCACGCGTCGTGGTCCTGGCTGGCTTGCAGGGCAAGGTTGCGCAGGCCCGCAATCTGCTGCTCCAGCTCATCGCGTTCGACGAGGAACTGCAGGTATTTTTCGGTATCGATGCGCAGCGCCAAACGCGCACCGTTCGGGGAATAGTCCTTGTGAGTGAGCGCTCGATAGCGTGCCTCGGCTGGGGAGAGAGGGCGTCCTGTGCGGGTGGACTGCAGCCTTATCTCGACCACTTCTGTAGAGGGCATATCCGCTGGATACATTGTCTCCAGTGTTTTGTTCAGCAGCAGGGCGACCAGGTTGCGGTGGTGAAAATGGCGGCTCTGCTGGCTGAGCCGCTCTGCATCGAGCTGGTAGCACGCCGGTACGCCTTCCTGCTCGGAGCCTTGTGCAGGTTTGGTGTGTTCCAACTGCTCGGCGGGCATCAGGTCGTGCAGTTGGTGTTGGTAGGCCGAGACCGACAGGCTCAGGTCCAGGGCCATCCCTTCAGCATCAGCCAGTGCCACCACCACCGGTATTTTCGGCTGGGTGCTGGGGTAATCCCGGGCAATGGCGTCGAGCCTGCCGACGGACAGGATGCCGCCGGGCGCGTGGCTGCTCCAGGTCAGGGACATACGCCGGCTTGCCGGTTTGTAGTCTTCGACCCAGTTTTGTAGCGCACTGAGCGGCAGTACATGGGGCTGGGTGGAGGGGACCTGATTGCCGGCAATCAGCTCGGCCATGTCCAGCTGGCGCATATGCCGTTTGCGAAGGGCTGCTGAAGCGGTGATGCGGGCAGTCGTGGCGTTGGTCCAAAGGTGCGGGCTGTAGCCGATCCACACTTCCTTGGCGGTGTCCTGGCAGGTATCGGCCCATACCCAGCCCATGGTCTGGCTGGACAGGTAGCGTTCGCGCAAGTGGTAGTCTTCCAGCCCTTGATAGCGCAGCTCCTGGTAGCGTCCCTCGCCGTCGTACTCATGAATGACCAGCTTTTCGCCCTGAGTACCTTTCATGAACACATAGATGTAGCCTGGGCGCAGCGCGCGCAGGGTGTAGGACGAGTGCTGCAGCGCGGCGAAGCCTTGTTCCAGGTTGAAGCCTGCGCCTGCGTAGCGACAGGCAGGGGCATCGCCCGTACGCGGCACGATGGCATAGCGCACCGGCAGAATGGGCACGCGTGGGCTGCAGGCCGGGCCGGCTGTGGCGCTGCCGATGGCGGTATCAGTCATGGGTGGTTTCCTTGAGTTGGACCAGCGCGTGCAGCTCGCGAAGACGGGCCTGGGGCGACTCATCGAGGTTGGTGTAGATCTTCGCAGCCTCGTCACTGCTCATCAGCCACATGTGCCCGGCCATCAGCCGAATGAACTGGCCTGCAGTTTCCTCGTCGCGAAAGTTGAGGGATTCCAGCTGCGGCAACAGGGCTTCGATCCATTCCCTGATGCCGGTTAACGTTTGGGCGGCATAGGGCGGCATTGCCAGGACTTCGTGCACTAGCGTGAGGACAAAGTGCTCGCGTATACCTGCGTGAAGCCGATCCAGTTCATGTACGCGAAGGCGCAGCGGTGCTTGCGATATCAGCCGGGCAGTGGTCGGGGTGCGTTCGTGTGTTTTCCATTCATAGGCAGGCCCCCAGTTGGCTCGCCAGCCCAGTGACGACACGGGCCCAAGCCAGGTGTCGCGATGGTCGCTGTCCAATGCCTCGAGCCAGGCTGCAAGATGATCCGGCTTCAAATAAAAAGTGGCTGCTCCCTGATCCGGGAGCGTGACCTGAGTAAGGCTGGTGAAGTGGCCCGCTAGCACTGCGAGGCAAGCGTCGCTATCCAGTGCTATGGCCCCTCCAGCGGGCATCCAGGTTGTGATTGCATGGGCAAGCAGTTCGGGCGCTTCTGAAACGTTGACCAGCAAAGGGCCAAATTCGTGGCGGTCGTCCAGCGCGCTGCGCTTCCAGAGCCATGCATGTTGAGTATTTCGGCTGACGTTGTGGATAAGCTCAAGTACCGATGGGGCATAGGCCGGCACCAATTCGCCTTCTTGCGGTATGGGCCGATAGGCCCAGTACTCGAGTTCGCGGGTCAGGAGCAGCATAAAGCGATAATGATGTCCGAGAGGTTCGCCGGGCAGATGCGAGGGTGTTGTCTTCATTGGACTGGCCCCTTGATACAGCGGCAGTCGGGCAACGGGCAGGTGCCATCGGGGCGCCGCCCGCATAGGCGCTCCAAAGGCTTGCCAGTGATGGGTGCGCTGCTGATGGAAAAGGGGTTGGTGCTCCCGCTTGCAGACTGGAGCAGGGCGCCGTTGATGCGTATGGTCGGGCTGTCCAGGGTGATGCCCGTGTCATCAATCCGGATGGAGCCTCCAGGCCCTTGGATGATCAGAGCTTCCGCTGTTCGCAGGTCGTAGCGCCGGGTGCGCCTGCGGATTTCCAGCCCCGCTTCCAACTCTGCATGGCCCTCGACCTGTTGCTCAAGATTGCCGCCGACGCTGATGTGGTGATTGGCTGTGATCTGGTCGTGGCGGTGATTGCCGACGGCCTCTATACGGTCTTTTGCGATGTTTATTTTCTGGTTTCGGCCTATATCGACAAACGTATCTTGGCCAATCCGGACCCGCTCATCATTGCCCACCGTTTGGCTGCGGTCATGCCCGATACTGAGCGTCTCGTCATGATCGACCTGTTCATTGCGGTCATTGCCGACGAAGGTGGTTTCGTTGTGTTTGACGACGTTGTTCTGATCTTTCTCCGCATGGATAAACACTTCCTGTCGACCCAGTTCATCCTCAAACCGCAACTCGTTGAAACCATCGCCCTTGTGGGTCTGGCTCTTGATGGTCATGCGGGTCTTGTGGTCGGGTAGGTCGTAGGGTGGCAACTGGTTACCGCAATAGGTGCGCCCGGTGATCATCGGTTGGTCGGGGTCGCCATTGACGTACTGGATGATCACGTCCTGGCCGATACGCGGAATTGCCATCGAACCCCAGCTGCCCCCGGCCCAACCTTGAGATACCCGCACCCAGCAGGAGCTGAACTCGTTATTGTTGCTCTCCCGGTCCCATGGGAAGCTGACCTTGACCCGGCCCCATTCGTCGCAGTAGATCTCCTCACCGGACGGCCCGACCACGGTGGCCATGTGAGGGCCGTCGACGTGAGGCTTCGCCAGCGGAGCAGGGCGCCATTCAGTTCTGCCGGGAACCAGCTGAGCGGTTTGCTCGTAGCGCGTGCTTTGATCGACGCCAGCGGCCTCTTCCTGCAAGCTTGTGAGTTGGGTGCCTTTGTGAGCGACACTGTTCACGCGCCAATGAACATTCAGATCGTCGCGTGGGTGGCCTGTGAGTGTGAAGCTCAGTCCAGGCTGCAGCCTGACATCATCCCCTTGGACTTCTGCAATGCGCGCGTCATGGCGCAGGGCAGTGATAAGGTTTTCAGTGAACGGCTTGCCCACGGCATCGCGCTTGTAGCGGCCGGGGTAATCAAAGCGCTCGTAGTCACTGGACTGGTGTTCCAGGAAGGGGCCTGAAGCACGGTGTTCCTGGCGATACGCCGGATGGGTGAACGTGTAGTCGCGCTGGACCTGTCGCGAGGTTCGGACTTGTTCGCTGTAGCGCAAGCGCCGTAAACAAGGTCTGGCCTGATCGCCGCCACTGTTGGACTGATACAGGACGGTGTTGGGGGCGATAACCTCCTCGCCTTCGAAGAACCCTTCGTTATCGTTGCCGGTCTTGAGAGCTCCATGGCTGATCAGCCCAAGGGATAGCAGTTGATCCGTGATGATCAACCTATGCATTTTCTCGCTGTGCTCGAAGCGATAGACGAAGCCCTCTTCAGCTGCCAGGCGGGCGATGAAGTCAAGGTCGGTCTCGCCTGCTTGTACGCAGAACTCGCGCGCTTGGTGATCCATGCTTGCGCGAAGCTCGTATTGATCGATGCCCTGACGCTGAAGCATCAGTTCCAGAATCTGCGGGACAGTCTTTTGCTGGAAGATGCGCCAGTTCGAGCGCAGTCCGGCGCGGGCCAGGATGGGTTCTACCAAGGCCTGGTAGTAGGTGCGGTAAAAGCCACTTTCACCCTGACTGAAACGACTGACCAGACCGTGCACGTGGCGCACCGGACCTTTGCCATCCCAGATCGTGAAGACGATGGGTTTGTCCAGCAACTGGCCGAAATCGATGTCGGGTTCGAAGCTGACCAGTTCCAGTTCGAGGGTGAAGGGCGTACTGATCGCTTCCTTGAGTTCGAACGACACCACTTCAAATTCGGCATTGCCAACGAGTGGCTCGCAGGTGTAACGCAAATCAGATTGGCTGGGCATGCAAGATCCTCGTCCGCCGTCTGAATAGGCTCGAAGTCCGGGCAGGAGAGTCCTGCCCGGAACCTACGCTGGATCAGGCTGCGGGGGCGCGCCAATCATCAGAACCACCGGTTCCGGCTACAGTGTGCTCCCAGACGATCTTCCGATAGGTCAGCGCAACCTCGACGAGCTGCGTGTAGTTTTCGTTCTCCCTGTCTTGCACGTGGGGAAGGACGGTAGTGATGCTCACGATGGTTGCGTCTTCAAGTGTGGTATTGAAGAAATGCTCTTGCTTGCCTTCCGTCGAGGTGCGGTACCAGTTGACTTCGACCATCGGCAGCATTTCGCCTGTCACCAGCGCCTGATACATCAGCGGCGTGGCCTTGTTGAGCGAACTGGTGAACTTGAATGGCTTGTGTACGCGCTGACCGCTGGGTTGGCCATTCTGTGGATCAGTTGGCGTGGTCACTTCGTGCTTGATCTCCTGAACAAGGATTTCATCTTCGTGACCTTGCTGGAAAACGTTACCGACGGAGTCCGCTGTGAATGCCCCTGCGGTGATGTTGCCTTGGGTTTGGCCAGTGATCTTGATGTAAGCGGGTGTTGGCATGGCAGTTTCTCCTGCGTCCATGTGGATAGAACACGCGCACAAAGGGCAGCGTGGCCATCGAAATCGATGGGCTTTTTCAACGAGGCAACCGCCCCGTCAATTCGTTGAAATTGGCTCTGCCGAGGGTCGGCTGTTTACTGCTGCAAGATGCCGTTGAGCGACTGCAGCACCTCGCTGGTGATCAAGTGCAGGCGGTAGCTGTAGATGCCGTAGGCCGTGGCCATTGCAATGGCGGAAATCACCAATGGGCTCCACCAGGGCCACTGCCGGTTCATGCGGAAGTTGCGCGGGGCAACGTTGGTGTAGGGGTCGCAGACCGTTGCCGGCGTAGGTCCGCGAAGCTCACGGATGATTCCGTGGAGTTGGTGGATGAGGGTGTTCAGCGTTTCTGCGCCCTTGGGCGCAAGGGCGTACTTGCCTTTCAGGCCCAGGCACAGGATGAAGTACATGAACTCCAGCACGTCCTTGTAGCGCTGGGGCTCCTGCATCAGGCGCGAGATCACGGTGAAGATCTTTTCGCCGCCGAATGTTTCGCTGTGGAAAATGCTGAGCAGGGGCTCCTGGCTCCAGAGGCTGGCCTGTCCCCAGGGCCGTTCCATCACGGCCTCGTCGATGAACAGGCACAGGCCGTAGGAGTACGCCAAAAGTTGTGTGGTCTCGTAGCCATGCTGACGCACCTCCTGCTGGATGTTTTCAATCTGGTTGCGCACCTGCTGGTGCACTTCCACGATGTTGGGTAACGCATCGAGCGTGCGTAGGCGCATGACCAGACCAAACAGAGGGGCGGCAGTGTCCAGCATCAGGTTGCTGTAGCCACCTCGTAGCTGAAAGTCCGGATCGGCGGGATAGCCTTTGTAAGCAAACTCTGGATTGGATGTAGCGGTCTCAAGTGCTGTGGCGTCAGTGGGCAAAGATTTCCCAAGCATCGATTGCAATAGCTCAGTTCGAGCGGAGGCGGTTTCATTGCGTGCGAGGTTGTTCTCTTGCATCTCACTCACTCCTGATCGCCCAGAACTGCAGTTCAAGCCCAGGGAACTCGCCCGCGATATGAATTCCGAAACCGTTGGCTGTCTTCATGCAGGCCCAGGCCGGATCGCGCCGGTCAAGCTCGAAGTAGCTGAAGCCTGCATGGAAGGGGAGGTCGCGAGGGGCTACCGGCAGCGGATGTAGCGCAATGCCAGGTAGCTGCTTGTGCACCAGGTCATTCAAGGTCTCCAGGGATGTGACCTTGGCTTTCTGGAGGAACAGCTGGCGTAAGGTCGGTGGCGGCAGATCAGCACGCACGGCCAGAATGAAGTCTGCGTCATCGATCAGGCGGCGGTCTTCGAGCGTTGTCGTCATCACGCCGTAATCCAGTGCGTTCAGTGGCAGCGAAACAGCCCGCGGTTGCAGGACCGTGCCCAGGGCGCGACGTAAGCTGTCCTGCAGTGGCTTGAACGAGGTGCGCAAAGCCGTGTGCTGGTAGGCGGGGTACTCTGGCGGCAGCCGGCTCTCGTCGGTGAAGGTCACGAACTCGCCACAGGCCTGGCTCATGTGCAGGTACAACTGCTCAGGGTGGGTCTGCCCCTGCCTGGCCAGATGCTGGAAGCACGGCCACCAGCGGTTCATGGCCTGCAGCAGGTTGAAGTCGCGGATATCGGCGATACCGGATTGGCCCGAGGCGCCTATGCGGCCGGCCAGGTTGCGTGAGCGCTCGCGCAGAGTGTTGGTGATCTCTTCGAGGTAACGCTGTAGTGCCGGCACCGCCCGTACCGAGACGCTGGTCGGGTAGAACCCTTCGTCGAGTTGCAGGCTGCCATCGGGCCGACGTTCCAGGATGCGTGCCATGGCAAGGCGGGTGTAAGCGCTGCTGTCGTCAGCCTTGCGTTTGAGCTGCAGGTTGGGCACCGCCAGATCAACCTGCGCCAAGTCGCCGTCGGCGCTATGAGTGTCCTTGATTTCCTGAGCCTGAGCGCTGTAACGGAAGTTGGCGGCATTGTCAGGCCAGCTCACCTCACGTCCACCCTCGGTGCGCAGCGGCAGGCAGAGGTAGACCTCGCTGTCTTTCGCGCCGTCGTCCTGGATCTCCAGCGGCAGCGGCGGAGGCAGATCCGCCGGGATATCGAATACCGTGCCGTCCGGCATGATGCCGCGTGCGCGGGTGATGGCGATCTTGCCTAGGCTCAGGTACTCGTCATTCAGTTGCAGCTCGCTGAAGCCATAGAAGGCTGCATTCAGGCTGGCGAGACGTTGATGCAAGGCCGCTTCAGCGGAACGGGCGGCCTGCTGGAAATGCTGTGGTTTGACGAACAGGCCTTCAGGCCACAGGACGGGATTACGTGAACTCATGAGCGCTCCGTGTCAGCGTGAGTGGGCGAGAAGGGCAGGGTTGCAGGCGCCATCAGTCCTCCTCCTTGAGCAGGACCTGGGTGTCGTTGAGCAATATCGACAAGATGAGTTGTCGTCCGCGCGGTGGGATGCGCAGCACCTGGCTCCAGGTCGCGTTCTCCTGATCGCGGTAGTCGGCGATTACTGCGATGAACTGGGTCTCGGGCTCGATGGCGGCAAAGGGGATGAACTTGAACTGCCCAGGCCGTAGCAGGTAGTCGTCATCGCGGATGTAGGTGCTGCGCAGCGCCTTGGCGGGGTCCTTGTCCAACAGTTCGTACAGGCTGTTGCGCAGCAGCGAGTCGTCGCGCAGTTGCAGGATCTTGATGGCCATTGGAGTGGCGACCGACTCTGTAGCCACCCTGCCTGCACGCGGTAAGGTCAGCACAACGGTCGGGTCTTCGTAGCGGCCGGGTGTGCTTTCCTCGAAGGGAGAGCGGGCGGGTTCATCGACCTCTTCCACTGGCAGCTCGACGGGCGAGAACGCCGGGAATTGGTCCTGAAGAAACTCCAGCAGGGTCCCTACTTTCTCGGTCAGGGCGTAGGGGTCGGCTGCGCTCAAGCTGACAGCGTAGGGGCTGGGTTCAAGGCTGCTTTCTTGCTCAGTCGCAGCTTCGGGGCTGTTGGGGTTGTTGTTGAGCGTTGGGCTGGCGTTGATGCTGAATGCGACTTCAGTAGGATGATCCTTGGGAGGCCCGACGGGTATCGAGGGGTTCATCGCCACTTGGCCCATTTTGCTCAGGGCCGTGCAGCCTGAGAGCCCGATCAGTGTTGCCAGAAGGCCGGCCACGATTGAATGACGCGTCATGAGCGTTCTCCTGCGATCAGCCGATCCAGCGGGTTCTCTTGCACAGGCTGTTTCACTGCTTGCAGTGCAGCCAGGGGATCGTTGCCCATGCCCGGATCGAAGACCGAGCAGATCTCGGCGACTTCCGGGGCGGCTGTGGGTTTGGGCAGCCAGCGTTGCGCGGGTGCTTCCAGGATGAGTTGGTCGAGTACCGGCACGTCTGCGTTGAACAAATCTTCCAACGAACGGGCATCCGCTTGGGAGAGCTGAGCCAACAGCCGATAACTGCCAACACGAAGCTGGTCACCCTCAAGCAGGCGCCTGGCCGATAGCGGCCCCAGGCTGTCGAGGTTGTCGTTGAGATAGGTGCGCTCGCAGCGGTCGATCACGCAAAAGCTGCCTTCGATCCAGCGGATCTCGCAATGGATCGGCGCCACGCCCTGTTGACGATCATTGATCAGCCACGTGGCTCCCGCGCTGCCGACGGTGCCGCCTGCGCGATCGAATTCGTGCCGGGCGATAACGTTGTGCTGCAACTGGTCGAGGTTGGTGATGCTCAAGATCAAAGTGCTCATGAGCGCCCCCGGAACCGCACGACGGGGCTGATCTGGCCGTGTCGGTCATCGATGAAGCTGGTCCAGCCCAAATGAGCACCTCGGCTGGGGTGCAGGCAGAAGGGCGACAGCGCCTTCTGTTTAAGCCGTAGTTCCAGGTCGTAGGCCAGGCCGTCGCGCAGCAGGAAGTCGATGAGTGCACGCAAGCGATTGAAGTTGATGCCGCTGGGCAGCAGGTCACGTAACTGTGCCTGATCGAGCTCGCTGATCACGATGGTGAACTTGCTGCTGCGGGTTCGCGTGCGGCTGCCGACCATGAAGGAACTGCCCAGCTCCCCATTGCTGCGGCCCAGGCTTACCTGTTGCTGGATGGTCGTAGGTACCGGGCGGGTTTCGAACTCGCGAATCTGCACCTGCTTCAGGTCGAAGCAGTGCGCGATGATGCCGGCAACGGTGCCCGGTGCCCGGCTGCGACTGGCGATCACCCCCGCGAAGCTCAGCAGCCGGCTCCAGGGTAACGCTGTGTCGCCGCGCAGCTGTTTGTCATTCAACCCGAGCAGGGCAAAGATGTACTGGGAGAACCCATCGCGGGCACCCGGTTGGAAACGAATGTAATAGCGGTACTTGCGCCAGATACGGTGTAGCAGGCTGAGCAGGTAGTGATTGAAGAAGTCGAAAAACGCCGGGCGCACGCCGATACCCTGTGCATGCTCGTATGCCACCTGCTCCAGGTAATAGGAAGGTAACGGAGAGTCGGTGCCGTGCAGGCCCATGAACGTGGTGCACACGCGATAGCGATCTTCTGCCTCGGGCATGCGCTCGGCTTTGTAGATGTCCGACACCGGGAAGTTCAGCCGCGGGTCGCTGCCGAGCCGCACACGCAGACGGGCCTGCTCGCTGGGCCAGCGGGGTTCGAGATCGTCTCCGTGAAGCCCGTGAAGGCGCTCCAGCAACTGGTAGAAGTTGTACCGGTGCGCGCCCGCGAGCAACTTCTCGGCTAGATCAGCGGCTGCTTGCCGGTCTGGATGGGCCATGTGTAGTGCTCGTTATTGGTGATGTTGATCACTTCCAGTTGATGGAAGGAATTGATGCTGGCGTACAGGGCGAAGAAGTGCGCGAGCACGCAACCGAACAGGTACAGGTCGCCCTCGCAGAGGAATGCGGCCTGATCGAGCTCCAGTTGCGTGCGCAGGCCGCGAATGGGCTGTCCTTTGATCAGCCAATCCAAAGGCGCCGTCTGGATATCCCGGATGCCGTCGAGGCGTTTGCGGGTGGTGCGTGTCTGCTGAATGTCGTGCAGGGCAGCAAAGTCATACGCGCGGATAACCGCTTTCAATGGCTCGGCCGAGAGCAGCGACAGGTAGTTGAGCGACATGTTGGAGATCAAGGCCCATTGCAACTGGCCGTCGAGCACCGGCCGACAGGGGCGGGTCGGTGCACAGATGTTGGTGTAGCTGGTCAGCGGTGGGGTGACTTCCGAGAGCACATTGATGTCGTCGATGCCCAACGCCAGGGGCAGATCGCGGTTGGTGCAGGTCAGGTCGATGGACGCCGTCTCCAGCTCACCGATATACGCGTTGGCGTCGGCCCGCACGAAGGCGATACGGTGCGTGATGCCATCACCGCGCAGTGAATCTTCTAGGGTGTAGCGGTAGTACAACGCCGTGCGCCCTTGAACATGCTCGATCTCATGGGCGAACGATTCGAAGGGGCGGAAGGTTCGCAGGTGCTTGCCGGCGCTGCCGTCGGTTGTCGTGCGGGTGCTGATCACCTGATCGACACTGAAGATTTCGTAGGCGTGGCGCTCGGCGCCTTTGGGGGTGAGTTCGACCTGGGCGACCTCGTTGGAGAGGTCGATGGGCTCGGCGCTGTGCTTGAACAGGTTCACCGCAGGGGTGCAGAACAGGCTGAAATCGGCTTTGCCGATCCGCAGCGAGTCGGGCAACTGACGGGTGAAGTGGAATTCGAGCGCCACGTGCTGACTTGTCTGGTCAGGCCAGATTTTCTCCAGGCCCGTCAGGGCGAAGAAATGAAAGCGCTCAGGGAAGATGAAGTATTCCTGCAGGATCCGATAACCGTCGAAAACGTTCTGCGGATAGGGCAGCAATGCCTCCTCTGGGCTGAAACCTGGGAAGACGATGCTGTTGGCCGGCAGCCTACGAGCCTGACCATTGATCGTCACGCTGGCATGACTGAGATAGTGAGCGATCCACAAGTACAGCGTGCGCGCTGTCCGGGCAGAACCGCTCAGATGGAAGTCGAGTCTGGCGCAGCCCAGCGTGCTCAGTGGGCGCTCGACCAGGGTGCGCAGGTCGATGCGAACCACTGAGCTGTCGAGCGTTTGGGTTGAACCCACGACATCGATCTCGAATGGATGGATGTCCACAGCGGTGCAGGTGCGGAACTCGCAGGGAATTCCGTCTACAGGCCTGGAGAGCAGACGTGCGCCCTTTGACACCTGTTGCGACTGGCTGAGCGCCTGTTTGCGTGGCGTGAACTGGATGATCGTGGCGCTTGGCAGTGGGCGGAGGTAGTTGGGCCACAGCAGCTGCAACATGGGGTGCGTCAGTTCTGGGAGGTCGTCCTCCAGCTTCAGGCGCAGCTTGGCCGTCAGGAACGCGAAGGCTTCCATCAAGCGTTCCACATCGGGGTCGCTGCCACCTTTGCCCAGCAGCCGGGCAAGTTGCGGATTGTCCTGAGCGAAGTCGTTCCCCAGTTCATGGAGGTAACGCAACTCTTCGCTGAATCGATCCTTGAGCGACATGGATCACCTCACTCGGGTATGACGGTTATGGCCGTTGACCAGCAGTTCCAGTTGCAGCTGCTCCGTGTGGTTGTTCACCTGCACCTGGCAGTCCAGCCTGAAATGCAACTCCTGAGGGGCGTGGCAGTCCGGCACGGCTTTGAGTGAACGTACGTGCACGCGAGGCTCGAAGCGCTGGATGGTGCGGCGGATGTCGGCGCTGACTTGCTTCAGGAGGTCGCCCCTGCTCACGTCATGCCCGTTGAAATCGCGCAGGCCCAGCTCAGGGCTGCTCTGTGAGCAACCCTGGCGAGCGTTGAGCAGCGTTTCCAGGTGGCGCTTGATTGTGGCGAACTTGTGGGAGGCGTTCTCTTGCCTGGACGGCGCCCGAATCACCGATTGATCGGCAACCAAGCGTTCGAAAAATCCGGTCATTGGGTATCGAGCCGGCCTACCAGCGAGATCTCGAAGTTCGCGCCCATGTATTTGAAGTGCGGGCGCACGGCGAGCGAAACCTGGTACCAACCCGGATCGCCAGCAACGTCTGAAACCTCGACCCTCGCGGCGCGCAACGGACGGCGACTGCGCACATCGGCGGAGGGGTTTTCCTGGTCGGCGACGTACTGCTTGATCCACTTGTTGAGCTCCGACTCAAGGTCACGACGCTCCTTCCAGCTGCCGATCTGCTCGCGTTGCAGCACCTTGATGTAATGGGCCAGCCGGTTGACGATGAACAGGTAGGGCAACTGTGTGCCCAGCTTGTAGTTGGTTTGGGCCTGCAAGCCTTCCGGGGTCTTGGGGAAGTTCTTGGGTTTCTGTACCGAATTGGCCGAGAAGAACGCGGCGTTGTCGCTGTCCTTGCGCATGGTCAGCGCAATGAAGCCTTCTTCGGCCAGCTCGAACTCCTTGCGGTCGGAAATCAACACCTCGGTAGGGATCTTCGCCTGAAGTTGCCCCAGCGCCTCGTAGAGGTGCACGGGCAAATCCTCGACGGCGCCACCGGACTGCGGGCCGATGATGTTCGGGCACCAACGGTAGCGGGCAAAACTGTCGTTGATGCAACTGGCCAGCAGGAAGGCGGAGTTGCCCCACAGGTAGTTGTCGTGCCGCCCGTCGATGTTTTCTTCGTAGTTGAAGCTCTTGATCGGCTGTTCCTGGGGATGGTAGGCCGAGCGGAGCATGAAGCGTGGCCCTGTCAGGGCTGTGTGGCGGGCGTCCTCGCTTTCGCGGAAGGCGCGCCATTTGGCATGTCGTGGCCCTGCGAAAATGTCTTTGATTTCCTTCAGGTTGGGCAGCTCTTCAAAGCTGCTCAGATTGAAGAAATCGGGGGAGGGGGCGGCCAGGAACGGGGCATGCGACATGGCGCCCACGGAGGCCATGTAGCTCAACAACTTGATGTCTGGCGAAGAGGGGCCGAAGTTGTAATTCCCCAGCATGGCCGCCACCGGCTCGCCACCGAATTGCCCATAGCCTGCGGTGTAAACGTGTTTGTACATACCGCTGCAGGTAATGTCGGCGGCATTGTCGAAGTCGTCGAGCAAGTCTTCTTTGCTGACATGCAGGACTTCAAGCTTGATGTTCTCGCGGAAGTCCGTGCGGTCCACCAGCAGTTTGAGGCTGCGCCACGAGGATTCGAGCGCTTGGAATTCCGATTGATGAAGAATGGCATCCATTTGCTTGCTGAGTACTCGATCCAGCTCTGCAATCATTTGGTCGACGCGGTGTTTATTGATTAGTTGATCTGGGTCATCGCTTTTGAGTATTTCTGCAATAAAGGCCGATACGCCTTGGCGAGCGACTTGATAGCCCTCTTGAGCGGGCACTAGTTTTGTTTCGGCCATGATCTGGTCGAGCAAGGTGGCATTGCTCAATGTCTCGCCGGATAGTTCAACGGCGAGGGAAGTGCTGGTTGGCTTTGGCATGGGACGCTCCGTTGTCTCAGTCTTCTTTTGGCGCCTCAAGCACCAGGTCCAATTCTTCAGCGAGTTGTTTGCGCGCCTGCTCGTTGCTCAACAGGTGTTGCAATTGCTTGCGGAAGGCGGGCACGTTACCCAGCGGGCCTTTCAGCGCCACGAGCGCCTCACGTAGCTCCAGAAGCTTGCTGAGCTCCGGTACCTGGCGGGCGATGCCGTCTGGCCCGAAGTCATTGATCGATCTGAACTGCAGGTTGACCGCCAGCTCTGCGTCGGCGGCCGTGCTGAGCATGGAAGGCACCGACATGGCCAGGCTGACATTGGCGTCGTTCAACACGTTGTTGAAGGTATGTTTATCGACACGCATGACCGACCGGTCTTCCAGCGCACGGGTGTCGTCCAGGCCGAAGTCGCCCATCACCAACATCTTGTGCGGTAGCTCTACTTCGGCCTGTTCATCGCCGGTGGCCGGGACGTACTTGATGTTGATGCGTTCTTTGGGTGCAACCGATCCTGTGGATTTTGCCATCGCAGAATCTCTCCGTGTTCTTGGGAGTTGTCCGTATTGGATTTTAGTTGCAGTCTGGTATGTAGGAAAATTCCTAATTACTTGTCTGCGGTATAAACAAAAAGCGGGGTTGGTTGTGATTCGCGTAAAAACTTTGCGCTTGCTTTTGTCATGTCGTCGAGTATGAAAATGTAAGAAAATGTTTTTTTGTTTATTGCTGTTCTGATGGGCTAGGCTCTTGCCGATTACAGGGGCTTGAGTGCCTGGAAAGGGCTGTTTCAGATCCGCTAGTCTGAATAGGTCATATCTACCATGTGAAAGGTATTTACTTACGATGCTTGGTAATAAAACTTGTGGCGTAAGTCTTTGTCTGGTGCTCGGCTGTATGCCAATAACCGCGTATTCCGATCAGGATTGCTCGCGGATCGTGTCCAACCTTGAGCGCTTGGCATGTTTCGATGAGTCCGCCGGAACCCCGGCACACTCGGTGTCCATGCAGTGGTCGGCGCCTGAACAGGACTCACCCACGGTGCGTCGGGTGCTGACTCACGAAGCAGGGCGAAGCCCCGACGACCTAACGTTTCGGCTTAGCTCTGAAGACGACGGGTTGACGATCTCTGCACCTGCGATCGCTTCGGCCGCGCCGCATCCCTACCTGGTGATCAGTTGTTTGCAGAACATCTCCAGGCTGCAACTGGTCGCTGCGCAACCCGTTGATGCTGGTCGGGTGACGGTGCGATTGCAGGGGGAGCGCAGTACCACCGCCGCAACCCCTTGGCAGGTGACGGAGAACGGTCAGGTGCTCGACGCCGGCCGGGGCTTGCCGGGCATCGAGCAGATCAAGCAGCTGATCGGCGCCCATCGCATCGAGGTCCAGAGCGACAACCCAGCCGTTGACGGGTTGATCTTCGATGCTCAGGGTCTGGACCCGCTTATCGACGAGGCGCGCAAGACATGTCGTTGGTAGCCGAAGTCAACGCGCAGGAAATTGCCCGGTTGCTCGTACCCATCGACACACAGGTACCGGCCGGCTTGTTTGATGTGGAGGACGAAACCTACCAGGCTATCGACCAGGAAATGGTCAAGCTGGGCGGGCTGCAGGAATCCACCCTCGACTGGGCTTACATCGAGGAAGGGTCACGGCAGTATCTGGCGCAGCAGTGCAAGCACTTGCGCATCGTTGCCCATTTGAGTGCAGCATGGCTTCGCAGCGGTTGTTGGGAGCGGTGGGGATTCACTTTGGCGTTACTGGCCGGCATGGTCGAGCACTATTGGGAGGACGCCCATCCCAAGCCTGGCCCCAAGGGATTTCTGGCCAAGCGCAAGCTGGTTGGCCTGGTGCTCAACCGCTTGAACGAAGCGCTACCGCGCCTGGATCGCTTTACCTTCAGCCCAGCACATGCGGCCGTCGCTCAAGAGGCATTGCAGCGGCTGCAACAACAGCAAGGCGTCGCTCAGTTGGATGAAGCCACCCTGAGTGATGTGGAGCGATTGCTACGCAAGCACATGGAGTTGGCGAGTGGCGCGGGTGAGCCTGCTGCGGCGAAGGCGTTGGCGGCAGCTATCAGGCCTGCGCCGCTGGCCGAGGTCATTGCCACGCCAATGCCCCGCGTGTCGTTAGGCAACGAGCGTGAATCACGACGGGCCGTACTGGCCATGGCCGAGATGATCAATCAGCAAGACCCCTACGACCCAACGGGCTACCAGTTGCGTCGGTTCGGGCTGTGGGCGCATATCCAGGCGGCGCCTCAAATCAAGCAAGGCAATCGCACCGAGCTGATGGCGGTACCGCTGGATATCGGCAGCGACTATGAAGAGGCTATTGCTGGAACCGCGATCGATGCGGCGTTGCTTCAGCGGATCGAAAAAAGCGTGACGGCTTGCCCCTTCTGGATACGCGGCAGTTTCCTTGCGGCCACCGCGGCGACACGACTGGCAATGGGGGAGGTGGCTGAGGCCATCCGCGCGGCAACTGCCCGATTCGTCCAGCGCATGCCCGCGCTGCAGCAGTTGTGCTTCAGCGACGGCAGAGCGTTCTTGGATGATCAGAGCATGGCCTGGCTTAAAGGCACCGCTGAGCAAGCTGGAGCCGATTCTGTTCACGAGTTCGCGGGCCTGCGCGAAGAATTGGTCAGCCAGTTGGAAGCCGGAGGGGTAGAGCCGGTTTTGCTCAAATTGCAGGCCATGCAGGCGGACCTCCGGGCGCCACGTGAGCGCTGCCATACCACCGTCATTGCAGCCGATCTACTGGCCGCCCGTGGCGTGTCCTGGCTCGCCCAGGACCTGTGCGCCAGCGTCGCCCGGACCATGCAGCACACCACCGCCAGTGTTTGGGAGCCGGAGGTGTTTCAACGACTGCAACAGTATGCCGCCCCCCATGCGTTGGTTGATCAGAACAAGGACTAGGACCCTCCATGAATCACCTATGGAAGCTATTGAAACATTGGGCTTTGCCTCTGGCGACTCGGATCGGCTTGGCCATGCCACTGCTGCTCGCGCTGGGTGCCGTACTGATGCTGGTCGCCATCTGGTGGCTCGGGCCGCAGTGGACGTGGCGTGACCAGCATCCACTGGCCAGCCTGGCACATCGCAGTCTGGCCAGCCTGGTGATCGTGCTGGTGCCGCTGCTTTGCTGGCTCTTTGTGCTACGCCGGCGCTATCTTCTGTTGCAGGCAGAACGCAAGCAGGCGCAAGCCGCCGAACTGGACAGCGTATTGCCATTGGTTCGAGCACAAGAGAAAGCCTTGGACCAAGGGCTCTCGCGATTTCTCGATAGTGCAGGCGGGCGACGTGCCTTGTACCGATTGCCTTGGTACTTGGTAATAGGCGACCAGCATGCCGGCAAGTCCAGCTTCATCGACCGCTCAGAGCAGAGCTTTTCGCTGACCCGCATCGATAAGGTGCAGGCGCAGGGCAAACAGGCCAGAGCGCTGGCCTTCCCGATAGGGTGGTGGGTCAGCAACGACGCGGTGATCATTGATCCGCCAGGCGCGTTCATCAGGCAGGAGTCGCTGGCAGGCTCGCCCGCCGACGGATCAGATTCACAGCAAGTGCCGCCTGCATCCCCAGCCAGACTGTGGCAGCACCTGTTGGATTGACTATTGCGCAACCGGAGCCAGAGAGCACTCAATGGCATCTTGTTGATCGTGGACTTGCCCGCTTTATTACACGGCACGCCCGAGCAACGCGTTGCGTTGGCGCATGTACTGCGCACCCGTCTGTACGAGGTAAGCAGTCAGTTGGGTTCGCGCCTGCCGCTGTATGTGGTGTTGACCAAGTTCGATCTTCTGGACGGTTTTGACCAGCTCTATGCGGGCCTTTCCGTCTCCATGCGCGAAAAGATGCTCGGCTTCACGTTCAAGCTGGATGCGATCGGCACGTTCGACGCTTGGCTGGAGGAGTATGGCGAGTACTACGAACAGTTGATCAGCCAGTTGTTCGAGCAGGTAGTGGACAGGCTCGATACGCTGGACAGTGCTGCGCAGCGAGCGCGGCTGTTCTCGTTGCATGCCCAGTTGATCGGTTTGCGCCCGATACTGCTCGGCTTCTTGAAAGAAGCGCTGGCGAGTGATCGCTACACGCCGGCCTTGGTGCGGGGCGTGTACTGGTCCTCGGTCATCCAGCAAGGTGACATGTTCAATGCATTCGTGCGCGAGGCCGCGCAGCCCTACAATACCAAGCGCCCTCTTCTGGAGGGCAAGGCGCAGGGCAAGGCGCTGGTCTACTTCATCCAGCATGCGTTCGGGCGCGTGATCTACAAGGAAGCCGGCCTTGCTGGTGACAACATCAAAGTGGCGCGCAGCAAGCGTCAACTGCTGTGGGTCGGCTCTGGGGTAGGGGTTCTGGCGTTCTGTGTCGCCATCGCCAGCTGGCAACGCTTTTTCGATATCAATGGCGCCAAAGCCGCCAACGTACTGGCCAAAAGCAGGGAATACAGCCATCACGAAGTGGATCAGCGCCTGGACCCGACCGGACGCAACCTGCTGGAGCCGCTTGACCAGATCCGCGATGCAGTGGCGGTGTTTGGCGACTATCGCGCTGCATGGCCGGGTGTTTCCGATTTTGGCCTTTATCAAGGGCGTGCCATTGGCCCGCGTGTCGATGAGGCATATCTCAGCTTGCTCTCCAAGCGGTTCCTGCCGGCCCTGGCCAGCGGTGTGATCGATGCCATGGATGCGGCTCCGCCAGGCAGTGAGCAGCAAATGGCTGCCCTCAGGGTTTATCGCATGCTGGAAGACCGCCAGAACCGCCGCGCCGAGTGGGTCGAAGAGTGGATGGCGCGACAATGGCAGCAGAAATTCCCTGGGCAGGGGCAACTGCAGCGCGACCTCATGCGGCACCTCAAGTACGCCTTGGCCTACGCCGATACCGACCTGCCGCAGTACACCCAGCGTATCGCCCTGGCGCAGGAGACGTTGCGCAAGGTCCCGTTAGCCGAGCGGGTTTATGCCGGCCTCAAACAGCAAGCTGGGGAGCAATTGCACACCGGGCTGGATTTGCGTCATCAGGTCGGGCCGGCCTTCGACCTGGTGTATCAGCCGTCCATGGGTGCCAGCACGGGCGATGATGTCCGGTTGGCGCCGATGCTCACGGCCAAAGGCTTCAAGCAGTACTTCGAGCCACGCAGCCAGAGCTTCGCCGAGATGGCGATGATCGACCAATGGGCGCTGGGCGAGCGTAGCCAGCTCGATTACTCGGATGCAGACCGGGAGGCACTGAGCGAACGGCTGCGCAATTTGTATAGCGCCGATTACATTGACAGTTGGCGCCGTGCCTTGAATGCCTTTTCTGTGGCTGACTTCCGTGACCTGGATCATGGCGTCGCGATCCTGCAGCAGTTGACGGGGCCTGCGGCGCCGCTTCATCGGCTGCTGGATACGGTGAAGGACAACACTTCGCTTTCATCGGTTGAAGTCGTGGACGTGGGGGACGAAACCAAAGCGGTACTGTCCAAGGGCAGCAGGCCCGGGCATCAGCAGGCGTGGACTATTCAAAGGGCTTTCGCTGGGCTGAGCGCCATGCTGCAGGGAACGGCAGAGAAGCCTAGCTACTACGATGAAACCCTGACTGCCATCACAGCCGTGCACGACTACGCCAAGGCGGTGCAGGACAGCGCGGACCGGGGCAAGGCCGCACTACAGGCTGTGCATCAGCGCTTCTCGATGACAGGGCATGACCCCATCGGCACCTTGCAGCGGGTCGCTACCGGCTTGCCTGAACCGATCAATCATCAGGTCAGAAAAGTGGCTGATCAAACGGCCCAGGTGCTGAACGTTGAAGCCCTGCGTGAGTTGGAGCGGCGCTGGGATGCCGAGGTGTACAGCTTCTTCCAGCAGCGCCTTGCAGGGCGCTATCCCTTCGTGGCCAGGGCGCCGGATGCGTCCTTGGATGACTTCGAGGCGTTCTTCGGACCAAAGGGGCGGCTGCAGCAGTTCAATGATCAGTATCTGAAGGTGTTCCTCAAGGACAACCTCGAGGCGTTGCAAGCGGGGCAGGGAGGTCGATCTCTTATTCGCAGCGATGTGATCGAACAGCTGGAACTGGCAGACCGCATTCGCGAAACGTTCTTCGATCAGCGCGGCAACCTGAGTGTGCAGTTCAGTATCGAGCCGTTAGGTCTGAGTGCGAACCAGCGCACCAGCCTGCTGGACCTGGATGGTCAGTTGATTTCCTACACCCATGGCACGAGCCAGATCACTGGCATCATCTGGCCAAATACGCTTGGGAAACATGTGCGTAGCAACCTGACGCTGCTCAGGCAGAACGGCAACAGCAGCAGCCTGGAGTATCGAGGGCCCTGGTCCATGTTCCGCCTGCTCAGTCGCGGTTCGCTCAATGGTCGGACGGCTACCAGCGTGGACCTGAGCTTCAGGACCGGTGATGGCGTGATGCGCTACCGGCTCAGCGCCGAGAAGGCCTTCAACCCCATTACTCAACAACCTTTCAAAGGCTTCCGCTTGCCGCGCGGGTTGCTGCAGCAGCCGTCCAGGGTGGTTCAGGTCAGACAGGCGGGCGCACCTGTCATGTAAGGAGTTGGCAATGCAAAAGGACGAGCGAGTACAAGCTTTGCATTACTGTACCCAGGCCTCGAGCAGCTTGAGGCCGTAGCTGACATCGCCGCACTCAGCTTCCTGAATAAGAAGCAAAGGACCAAGGGAAAGCCACCGTTTTTTAGCTATCGGGTGCTTGATATTGATGCGCCGCGAAGTGGCGATAGTACTGCGGGAGGCAATCATGTCTCCCCCAGGGGCCACATGCGCCATGGACACATTCGACGGCTGAAGGAGCTGATGGTGTGGGTGAGGCCGGCTTTTGTGAATCCGAGTGCGACAGGGGAGATGATTCACAAGGACTATTCGCTCCGCGCGCGCCAGGAGGTCAGGACGTGAGGGATGAAGCGAAGGCCAGAAGATTAGCTTCATTGCCAAGCGAGGGCGGAAGGGCATGCAGGCGGAAGAGGTCGAGGTGATCTGAGTCACTCCTGCCTTGGACTTATTTGATCAGTGCTCGGGTGAGGAAAAGCACAGCTGCAAGGAGGTGTTATTCATGTTTAACAAAGAGCTTGAGTTAAGTTCCTAACATCTACGATGTGCAATTCGTTGTAGATCCGACAGTGTATTGGACCTGAGTTCAGCAGGAGCGGAGCCCCTACTCTGGGCTTTGTTGGATGAAGTGAAGAAGGCTACCACCCCTCATAATTGAGCAGCAGCGTGGCGATGATCTGCCGGCGCCTGATATCGAGCGTACACAGGTCTGCTAGCCCCTCGACGCCAGCTGCGCTATCCACATGGGATAATTGCGGCAGCGCCAAACCGTTCGCGCTGCCGCATGGCGAGCGGCAAACGGTTGGCGCAGCCGCTCGCTAGGCACATCAAGGAAAAACATAAATCCCACTTTTGCAGTTACGGCTAGCCCCTATCCGGGTATTGGCTACTATTCCAACTGTGATTTTTTTACCTCCGCTTCCTCTAATAATTTTTTTCCAGCGTTTTCTTTGATAATTCTTCCATTAGCTGTATTTCCTCCCTCCTTTGCTGCACCTTCTCACGTTCTTTCTGTTGCTGTTTGATGTCTTCTCTCAAGCTCATGATATTGTCTCCAGAACATGAATTAGTTTCTAGCTCAGATATGATTTGTCCGTTTCACTCACCCGGCTACTGGCAAAAATGACAGGTCCACGGCCGCCGAGATGGATGAGGTGAGAGGCGCTGCGCCGGACCGCTTCTACAACCTTCAGCATGTGGTGCAAGTGGACAGCTATTCGAATTGTTGGAGAGTGTGCTGGTGAAGCAGGGGCGGCGGGGCGTGTTGTGTATAGCTCCGGCTCAGTCCTCCGCTTCATCTGACGCAGGTGCTGAGGGAGCAATAGACGCAGATATCGATGCCGATGTCGTAACAGGCCCCGACCCCATCCCCGGCTTGGCACTCAACGAAACCCCCTCCAGCCGATACGGCAGAATGTCCACGCGCCGGGCCTCGACCTTGAACGTTACGCGCGAGTTTTCCTCGTCGTCCTCCCACTCATCACGCACGCAGCGACCTTGCCTGACCTTCGTCTCAAGACTTTTCACACAGACCCTAGTCCATGGAATCCAGGCTTCCACCCTGACGGTTCGTCGATCTACACCATCAATCGCCATGTTCTGTTCGGCGCGCTGGTCAGGATCAAGCGGCGACTCTCGATCAGTTGGCGGAATGTTCCCGAGACGGGCGAACAAGGGCTGCGCGTTCAACACCGCAACCGCGACGCCGTAGCTGTGACGAACGAGGACTACCGGGACATCTCGCTGACAGTGTCAGCAGGCATTTCGGCGTCCGCGCTTTCTGGCGGGACCAGCAGGTCGATCGCCGAAAGCAGGGCATCGGGTTCGACCGTACCGCGCAAGATCAACTCCCGTTGGCTGTGATTGTCGATCAGGCGTAGGGCCGGCGTGACATTCAATCCGTAGCGTTGTGCATCCCGTTTCTGTACCTGCACCACCTGGATGGCTTCCCGGCCCTCCAGGCAGGCCTGCAAGGCGGGAGAGGGCGTGGGGTAGTCCGTGCCGCTGGGCAGCCCAAGGCCGTTGCCCTGGGTGTGCAGGGACACCCACACCACCGCCCCCCAGAATGCTTCGCGCCCTTCGGCCTGGCCTACGCACTCGGCCAGCGCGGCTTCACGGCTGGCGGCGGGCTCGTGCTGTGGCAGGGGGAGATGGTGCCATGCCAGATTGACATGGTCGTTGGTGACGATCCAGCGCTGCAGCCGTGGCAGATACTCTCGGCAATTCGGGCATTCCAGATCGGCATGGAGGACCACGGTAAAGCGGGCCTCGGGGTTGCCATAGATCCACGGCGGGCCGTCGGGCTTCTCGATCATCTGCGCACGAAACGGCTGCCACAGCAGCACGACAACGACGATCAGGGCGCTCCAGCTCAGCGCCCATTGGGTGGTGGTCTTGCTCATCCGTTTGAGCATGGTGCCTCTCCTGGCAGAGGGGGTCGGTAGTGCGGGCCTCGTGGATCTTCCGGGCCATGCGAGTGTCCGCCCCCTGCTCGCTGATCCCGTTTGCCGCGCCAAGATATGACGCGTGGCCTGTTCCTCCAGTTCCCTCATCGCCAGGGCCAGGTACGGATTGATCGGCACGGCACGCCAAGCGCAGTACCTTCTACAAGGTGTTGCGCAAGATTGAGAAGGCCCCAGACCCGTGACAAGGGGGAAGCTTGGCCCAGACAGAAATGTTCCAGCTCCGCCTGCAGGTCTTGTCAGCGCTGTGGGTCGTTGCTGAGTAACGCGGCTGCGGCTTGATGGAGCCGTTCGCTCAGCCACATCACCGACGTCGCCTTGCTGTACATCTCCTGGGGCGAGAGTGGCGAGCGTGGTCGCAGCACAGCCAGGCAACTGTGGCCGCCATCACCCTGTTGCGGCTGAATCCAGCCATGGCTGAGCCCGCAAGCCTGCGCACATTGCCAGGCGGCCGAGTCGTCAGAGAACAGTTGGGCTGTCCAGGGCACGGGAAAGCAGGAGCCTGAGCAACGTGCCCGGGCAGCCCGCATCAGCCCGGGAACTGCATCGTGACGGCCGCAAGCGCTTGCAATATTGCTTGAGTGCAGCTGATGCCGGCCCAGGCTGAAGGAGAATGCATAGAACTCGAAGCCCAGTTCGCCAAGCATCGCCTCAAGCTCGCCCAATAAGGTGGGTAGTCGGTCCTGCCGCTGCCATCGGGCAAGCGTTTCGCGATCCATCGCTGCTCCTGCAGTAGTACACAACCTGTCCTTCGGTGTGAGCCCGACTTTATCGTTCGTCGCCCGGGCAAGAAATAAACACTTTGTTTAATGGCGTGTCCGGCTCGTTGCGAATCAGGCATGCGAGCGTTCGATGCTACATGCCTCGCTGGCAGAGCGGACGTCCAGACCACAGGCGCCGAATGCCCTCCAATAGTTAAATACCACAGCGCGCGCTGGCCTTGCCTCTAGAGTCGTGTTCGACCGGTCTTGTCTATCTGAAGGAGTACGCCGTGAGCATGATTTATCCCTATTCTGAGTCGGATGTAGAGAGCGCTTTTGGCGTGCTTGAAAAGACACTGTTCGACAAGGCACGTGATGCAGAGTGCACGAACTGTGAGCCCAGCCCGAAAATGCTGATCGTTGCGGGTGCACAGGGGGCGGGCAAGACCTTCCTCCTTGAAAAAAAGCTTCTGCCAAGTGGGCGGTATGACAATTATGTGCGGCTCTACCTGCCGTCATTTCGAACGCTTCATCCGCATTATGAGGATATGAAGGACAAAGGTGTTCTTCATGTGTATGAGCATACTGAAGACTTTGTCTGGGCGTTGGGCGGTCGCGTGTTCGGCCATGCGTTTTCAAACCGTTACAACATCATCATGGAAACCGCCCTGGATGATCCCGGATTCGCCGACTTTCCACCGCTGGCCGTAGAGCTCGGTTATCAGTTCGAAGTCCACATGATCGCCTGCCACAAGGAGTTCAGTCATTGGGCAACACTGGACCGTGCTGTTGCCAGTGTCGAAAACAATGAATTCGAACGGTTCTTGCCCCTGACCAAGATCGAGGCGTCCCACCTGAATGCCCGCGCCATTCTCGATGCGTTCGAGGATGCTTGCACGCAGGTGGCGGGCTCTCAAATTACCCTGTATCACCGCGGGATCGAGACTGACATGGAGAGCAAGGCGCTTTGCCACAGCCATTGTGAAGTACCGACCGAACTTGCGCCTGCGCGTGATTTTCACGGGGAGCCTTTCGTCAGGCTGCCGGGTATCAATCCTTCTTTTGAAATTCGCCGGAGCCCAGGGGCAAATTCCCCGTGCTCTTATCCGCAGTACGCCCAAGTGGTCCACACCGGTATGGTCGCCACCAAGGCGCGCCTGGACATGGTAAGGCTCTGCTGCAAGACCCTGGGGCGAGCGCAGAATATGGTGGAGAAAATTCCAGTCGAAGCGTTCAGGGAACTGTCCATGTACGTCATGAAATACATTTACCGTTGAGTCTGTGTGGCAGCATGCTCAGAACCACATCCGGATGCCGACGACAAAGCGTCCTTCATCCACGTTGCCGCCTTCGTCACGCACGAAGTCGGCGGTTCGGCCGTAGGACCGGTTCCAGCTGACGCCCAGGTAGGGGGCGAACTGGCGGACCACTTCATAGCGCAGACGCAGTCCGACCTCCGTGTTGGAGAGGCCCGAACCTGTTCTGCGCTCGGGGTCGTTCTTGCCATGTAGATTGACCTCGACACTTGGCTGCAGGATCAGGCGATTGGTCAGCAGGATGTCGTATTCGCCTTCCAGGCGCGCAGCGCTCTGGCCGTTGTCGCCGATGAACGCCGTGGCCTGGGTTTCGAAGTTGTACAGTGCCAGGCCCTGGATGCCGAAGGCAGCCCAGCGCCTGGACGTGTCCGGTTCGAAGTCCTGGCGCAGCCCGGCCACCACATCCCACCAGGGGCTGACAGAGTGGCCATACAGCAACTGCAGTTCGGCCTTCTCGGTGACTCCATTGGTGCGCTCACCTTCGGAGCGAATCCACAGGCGGTCGATGTCGCCGCCAATCCAGCCCGATGCATCCCAGGCCAGGGTGCTGCCCTCCCTGGCGTCCTGGTATTCCAGCTGGTCGAGCAGGAAGAAGCTGTTGATCGTGCTGTCGTGTACCTGGTGGCCGGCCAAGGGCGGGAATGCGGCCTGGCGGTCAGCGTCGGTTAGGACAGGGATGGGAGTGCGGCTGGTGGTCGTAGGCGTGTCGGCAGGGCTGCGGCTCATCTTTGAGTGATCCATGGAGGCGTGCCCCATGGCCGAATGATCCATCTCTTCAGCGGCTGCACCCAGTACCCAGAGCGAAACGCTCAGGGCCAGCAGGGATGCGGGTGCGAGGGTGCAGGCCATCTTCTGTCTCCCGTTCATTCGTCCACCCGCACTTCGCGGAACATGCCCATCTCCATGTGCATCAGCAGGTGACAGTGGTAGGCCCAGCGCCCCAGTGCGTCTGCAGTCACGCGGTAGCTGCGCCGGGAGCCCGGGGGCATGTCGATGGTGTGCTTGCGCACCATGAAGTTGCCGTCCTCGTCTTCCAGGTCGCTCCACATGCCGTGCAGGTGGATGGGGTGGGTCATCATGGTGTCGTTGACCAGGGTGATGCGCAGGCGCTCGCCGTAGGTCAGGCGCAGCGGCTGTGCGTCGGAAAACTTGATGCCGTCGAATGACCAGGCGAACTTTTCCATGTGGCCGGTCAGGTGCAGTTCGAGGGTGCGTCCCGGCGCTCTGCCGTCCGGATCGATGAAGGTGCTGCGCAGGTCGGCATAGGTGAGTACGCGACGTCCGTTGTTCCGCAGCCCGATTCCCGGATCATCGAGCTTTGCTGTCGGGGTCATGGTCTGCATGTCGACCAGCGGATTGTTGGTTTCCGAATCCGGGTGGCGCTGCATGGCGCCGCCGCTGCTCATGCCGGCGTGATCCATCGCGGGCATCTGGCCGTGGTCCATGCCCGCCATGGCGCCATGATTCATGCCCATGTCGCTCATGCTGATGAGCGGGCGCGGATCCAGCGGCGGTACCGGCGCCTGCAGGCCTTCGCGCAGGGCCAGGGTGCCCCGCGCGTAGCCGCTGCGGTCCATCGACTGGGCGAAGAGGGTGTAGGCCTGTGCGTGTTCCGGTTCGACGATGACGTCGTAGGTTTCGGCCACGGCGATGCGCAACTCGTCGATGGCTACCGGCTTGACGTGCTGGCCGTCGGCTGCGACCACGGTCATCTTCAGGCCGGGTATGCGCACGTCGAAGTAGGTCATGGCCGAGGCGTTGACCAGGCGCAGGCGGATCTTCTCGCCCGGCTTGAAAATGCCCGTCCAGTTGCCGTCCGGGGCCTGGCCGTTCATCAGGTAGGTGTAGGTGTGGCCGCTGACGTCGGCGAGGTCGGTGGGGCTCATCTTCATCTCGGCCCACATCCTGCGGTCGGCCACGGCGGCAGACCAGCCTTTCTCGCCGACGTCATCGATGAAGTCGCCCAGCGTGCGCTTGTGGAAGTTGTAGTAGTCGGACTGTTTCTCGAGCCTGGACATGACCTGCGCCGGCTGTTCGTCGGTCCAGTCGCTGAGCAGCACGACGTAGTCGCGATCATAGGCAAAAGGCTCCGGCTCCCTGGCATCGATCACCAGTGCGCCGTACACCCCGGCTTGCTCCTGCAGGCCGGAATGGCTGTGGTACCAATAGGTGCCGTTCTGGTTGACCTTGAATCGGTACTCGTACAGCCCGTCCGGGGCGATGCCGTGAAAGCTCAGGCCGGGGACGCCGTCCATGTTCGCCGGCA
Organism: Pseudomonas sp. FA117; assembly: GCF_057370475.1. Classification (NCBI taxonomy): domain Bacteria; kingdom Pseudomonadati; phylum Pseudomonadota; class Gammaproteobacteria; order Pseudomonadales; family Pseudomonadaceae; genus Pseudomonas; species Pseudomonas sp. FA117. Next base: position 3,472,653 of record NZ_CM170675.1, on the reverse strand, counting down.
GGATGATCCCGTGCCAGTGGATGGAGGTGTCCTGCTGCAGTCGGTTGCGCACCCTCAGCGTAACGGTGTCGCCTTCGCGCCAGCGCAGGGTCGGGCCTGGCAGTGAGCCGTTGATGGCCATCGCGGTACGTGGCGAGCCGGTGATGTTCACCGGCAACTCTGCGATGTAGAGGTCGAACGCGTTGCCCGCCAGCACGTTGGCCTGGCCCGGGCTGTTCAGGGCCCAGACGGGCGTGCGCCACAGGCCCAGCCCAGCGAGAACGCCGGTCGCGGTCAGGCCTTTGACGAATGAGCGTCGCGTGGTTTTGCTGTGCATGCCGTGGCGTCCAGTCAGGTTGATCGCTGATACCCCGGCGGCGTGCGCTGCCAGCGGGTTCGAGAGGGCGCCGGCGGCGTGACAAGTCGTTCGGTCAGCGTCGCAGGCCCAGACAAACTAGCTATCCGGTGCTGTCAACGGGCTGAGCTGCACATTACTTTTGCGTCAGGGTACGCCTGGGCAGGTTCAGGCAATGCAACTGCGGGAGCTTTTGCGCTGCATAAGCTAAGCATCAATCGATCCAAGCCTTTTCTGCAGGTTTTTGCCCGCTCGTTGCTCATTAGGGCAAACCCACTGCAGAAAAGGCCGATCCATGCCCAGACCGATGCACGTCGCCACGCTCAACCCCGCCCGCCTTACCCTCGCCGTTGTCCTGTGCATCCCTCCTGCAGCCTTTGCCGACGAAGCACAGAGCCCCTCGGCCAGCCGCGACGTGCGTCTGGACCAGGTGATCGTCACCGGCACCCGCGCCCAGGAACGCACCGCCGGAGCCTCGCTGTCGCCGATCGATATCATCTCCGGCGAGAGCCTGGGTGCCAGCGGCTCCGAGGAACTGGGCGCGGCACTGGCGCGGCTGATTCCGTCGATCAGTTTCCCGCGTCCAAGCCTGGTGGACGGCGCCGAACTGGCGCGGCCAGCGCAACTGCGAGGCCTGTCGCCCGACCAGGTGCTGGTGCTGGTCAATGGCAAGCGTCGGCACAGCGGTGCCTTCGTCAATCTGGGCGGTGCGGCGGGGCGCGGCTCGGCGCCGGTGGACCTCAACGCCATCCCGATCTCGGCGATCGACCATATCGAGGTACTGCGCGACGGTGCCTCGGCGCGCTACGGCTCCGACGCCATCGCCGGGGTGATCAACGTGATCCTCAAGCACGATGCCAGCGGCGGCTCGGTCAGCACGCGGCTGGGCCAGTACAACAAGGGCGATGGCATCCAGCGCCAGGCTTCGGCCAATACTGGCCTGGCCCTGGGCGACAGCGGCTGGCTCAACCTGTCGGCCGAAGGCAGCGACAACGACTATACCAACCGCGCCGGTGACGACCTGCGCCCCGCCAGCCTGGGCTCCACCACCTATGGCCAGCAGGTGTTCCGCCAGGGCGAGCCGGCCAACGACAACCTCAAGTTGTTCCTCAACGGCCAGCTCGACCTCAACGAACAGGCCCAGCTCTACGCCTTCGGCGGCTACCGCAAGACCCACGGACAGACGGCGGCGTTCTATCGCGCGAGCAACAATTCCGGGAATGTGCAGAGCCTCTACCCCAACGGTTTCCTGCCGCTGATCAACGGTACGCTGGAGGACTCCTCGCTGACCACCGGCCTGCGCGGCGAGCTGGGCCACAGCTGGCGCTACGACCTGTCGGCCAGCTACGGGCGCAATGACTACGGTCTGAACACCCGCAGCCTCAACAGTGCGCTGTTCAACGACACCGGCAGCACCCCGCTGAGCTTCGATAACGGTCGCCTGACCAACGAGCAGAAGCAGCTGACCCTGGACCTTGCCCGCGATTTCGACCTGGGCTGGTTGCCCTATCCGGTATCGCTGGCGGTGGGCGCCGAGTACCTGCACCAGGGCTATGAGGTCAACGCCGGCGAGCCGGCGTCCTACTACAAGAGCGGCAGCCAGGGTTATGCCGGTTTTCGTGATGCCGATGCCGGGCACTGGACCCGGCAGAACTTCGCCCAGTACCTGGATCTGGAGACGCGCCTGAGCGACAAGCTCGGCGTGTCGGCCGCGGCCCGTCACGAGGACTACAGTGACTTCGGTTCGAACGTCAGCGGGGCGCTCTCGGCACGTTATGACTTCACCCCGGCGGTGGCCTTGCGTGGCAGTGTGTCCACCGGGTTCCGCGCGCCATCGCTGGCCCAGCAGCACTTCGCCTCGACCTCTTCGCAACTGGTGGACGGGGTGATCCAGGAGGCGGGAATCTTCCCGGTCGATGCCCCGGTCTCGCGGTTGTTGGGCGCTGACGACCTGAAGGCGGAAAAATCGCGCAACTACAGCCTGGGCCTGGTGCTGCGGCCCGCCGACGACCTGCAGATCACTGCGGATGTGTACCGCATCGATATCCGCGACCGCATCACCCTGTCGTCCAACCTGCGTCTGAATCCGACGGCCATCGACTACCTGCGCGCCGGCGGTGTGGGCGATATCAACTACACCAGCGCCCGCTATTTCAGCAACGGTGCCGACACCCGCACCACCGGTGTCGACCTGGTGGCCAGCTATCGCTACCAGTTCGACAACGGCGTGCGCTGGAACACCACGGCGGGGTACAACTACAACCACACCAAGGTCACCGACACCCGGGAAGACCCGACCATCCTCGCTCAACTGGGGCTGGCGACCACCTCCTTGCTGGAGCGTCGCGAACGCCTTGGCCTGCTGGGTGATACCACGCCGGAGCACAAGCTGACCCTGGGCAACGACTTCAACCTTGGCAACTGGACAGTGCGCAGCAACCTGGTGCGTTATGGCAGCTACACCAGCTACCAGAACGACACCAGCTTCCCGGACCAGACCTTCGCCGCGCAGTGGCTGCTGGACCTGGCGCTGGACTACAGCCATGACAACTGGCTGTTCACCGTCGGCAGCGACAACGTGACCAACCAGGTCCCGCAGAAGCTGGATTTCGCCAACAGCTCCGGCGGCAACCTCAAGTACTCGACCTTTTCGCCCTACGGCTACAGCGGGGCGTTCTACTATGCGCGCCTGACCTATGCCTGGTGAGCGTGCCGATAGCCCCGGGGTTCGCTGTACATCAGCGTTTTCGCCAGCCTTCGCGGCAGGTCCGGGGCTGGCTCAACGGCGCTGACCCAGTGCCTGCGGATTGACCACGTTGACCGGCGCGCCGTCGAAGAACGCCAGCACATTGTCGAACGCATCACCGAAGTACAGCTCGTAACCGGCCTTCTCCACATACCCCAGGTGCGGTGTGCACAGCACGCGCGGGTGGTGGAGGAGGGGATGGGCGGGGTCCAGCAGCGGTTCGCTTTCGAACACATCCAGCGCGGCAAAGCCCGGCCGACCACGGTCAAGTGCGGTGAGCAGGGCGCCGGGCGCGATCAGCTCGGCGCGGCTGACGTTGACCAGCAGGGCATCGGGCTTCATTCGCGACAGGTCTTCGAGGGTCACGGCGTGGCGGGTGGTGTCCGACAGTCGCAGGTTGAGGCTGAGGATGTCGGCTTGGGCAAAGAACGCTTCACGTGTGGCGGCTGCCTGGTGACCGTCGGCCTGGGCGGCGGCGCGACTGGCCTCGCTGCCCCACACCAGCACCGGCATGTCGAACGCCTCGGCGTAGCGGGCCAGGCGCCGACCCATCTTGCCGTAGCCCCAGATCCCCAGGGTCTGGCCCGCCAGTGCCTGGCCCAGGTTGACCTGCCAGCGCCCCTGGCGCAAGCCTTCGATGGCCGGCAGCAACTGACGGCGGGCGTTGAGGATCAGCGTCCACGCCAGCTCCGCCGGCGCCACGGGCGAGCCACGGCCTTCGGTGACGACGATGCCGCGGGCCGTACAGGCATCCACATCGAGATGACCGGACACCTTGCCCGTCTGGCTGATCAGCTTGAGCTTGGGCAGGCGGTCGAGCAACGCGGCGTCGATACGCGTGCGCTCGCGGGTGAGCACCAGTGCGTCGGCATCGGCGAAGCGGGCGGCGAGCTCATCCTCGGTGGCCGGTTGCAGTTGATGAAGCACGGTAACCTGGTGATTGCCCAGGCGGGCATGGCAATCGAGGGTGCGGATCACGTCCTGATAGTCGTCGGGGATGACAATGTGCATGCGGGGCCGTCCAAGCGGGGTCTGGGAGGCTCAGACGATAGCCGAATTCACCCCCGGCACACGAGCAATGTTGCGAGCAATCTTCAGTGCCTTTGGCCACCGCGTGATGCGTGCAGCGAGCGCATTGCCTGTACCGTGACTGGACGCCTTGCGGCCCTCGATGGAAGATGGCGCGTTGCGCAACCCCGGCCGCCGATTAGCGAGTGATGCGATGGACCTGAAATTCAGCCATGTCGATGTACTGGTCAATGACCTGCAGAGCGCCTGCGACTACTACGCGCGGATCCTCGGTGCACGGATTTCGAACACCCAGGTCTGGGAGCGTGGCGGCCTGCACGTGCGTTACGCCGTGGTGCTGCTTGGGCAGGAGCGCTTCATGCTGGTCCAGCCGCTGGCCGGTAACCTCAGGGCCCTGCTCGATAGCCAGGGCGAGGGCACCATCTACCGGCACTGCTACACCACGCCGGACATCGAGGTGGCCTACGACGAACTGGTGGCCCAGGGCGTCCAGCCCGAGGATGAGAACGGCCAGCCGCTGGCTCGCGACCACCTGCAGGCACCGGGCGGCGGCCGGATCATCTGGCTGCCCAAGCGGTTCGGGCATTTCTCCATCGAGATTCTCGAGGCCGAGGGGCTCGAGCGCTTCATCGACGACCTGTTCGCCTGAGTCACCGAGCACTTGGCGTCTCAGCGAAAAATCAGCGACTGATGCGCTGAGGTGCCGGAGTTGCATGAATGAGCGGATCAAGCGTCTCGTAACTTCTGCTGTGTCGAGCGATACTGCCAGCCTTCCTTGCCACGGCCTGTCCCGCCCATGAGAAACGACACCCGCCTGTCCCGCATGCTCCATGTGCTGATCCACATGGCACGGCACGAACAGCCAGCAACTTCCGAAACCCTGGCACAGATGCTCGGCACCAATCCGGTGGTGGTGCGGCGCACCATGGGGTTGCTGAAGAAACAGGGCTACGTGCAGTCGGAGAAGGGGCACCGTGGCGGCTGGACGTTGGCGCGAGCGCTGGATCGGATCACCTTGCTGGATATCCACGAAGCGCTGGGTGCCTCGAGCCTGTTTGCCATCGGCCTTGCGACCGACCACCCGCAGTGCCTGGTGGAGCAGGCGGTCAACGCCGCGCTCACCGAGGCCTTCGATGCGGCGCAGGCGTTGCTGCTGCGGCGCCTGGGCGGGGTGACGCTGGCGCAGTTGGCGGAGGATTTCGAACGGCGTTTCCAGGCGGGCGGGTGTGCCGGCTGAACTTGCTCAGCAGCGCCAGGGCTGGCGCTGCAAGGTGTCTGTTTCGCGGGTAAAGCCGGCTCCCGCAATCGAAAATTCATCAAGTGCGGAATTATTTAGTGTCCATTTGTATCTGAGCCAATAGGGCCCGTTGCCACTATTGCCGTGACGACGTGGCCGAAAACCGTTCGCCCGCCCGATCTGCCCCAGGGACAGCGGATTGTCACGACAGGTCAGCTACAGAGACGCACTTATGAAATCACGCAAGAGAGTCAAGCCGATCGGCTTGAAAGACATCACCATCGTCGACGACGCCAAGATGCGCAAGGCCATCACCGCTGCAGCGCTGGGCAATGCCATGGAGTGGTTCGACTTCGGTGTCTATGGCTTCGTCGCCTATGCCCTGGGCAAGGTGTTCTTCCCCAATGCATCGCCCAGCGTGCAGATGATCGCCGCGCTGGCAACCTTCTCGGTGCCCTTCCTGATCCGCCCGTTGGGTGGCCTGTTCTTCGGAGCCCTGGGGGATCGCTACGGTCGCCAGAAAGTCCTGGCGGCGACCATCGTCATCATGTCGCTGAGCACCTTCGCCATCGGCCTGATACCGTCCTATGCCTCTATCGGCATCTGGGCGCCGATCCTGCTGTTGCTGGCGAAGATGGCCCAGGGCTTCTCGGTCGGCGGCGAATACACCGGCGCCTCGATCTTCGTCGCCGAATATGCCCCCGACCGCAAGCGCGGCTTCCTCGGCAGCTGGCTGGACTTCGGCTCCATCGCAGGCTTCGTGCTCGGTGCTGGCATGGTGGTGATGATCTCGGCGATCGTCGGCGAGGAAAAGTTCCTCGACTGGGGCTGGCGCCTGCCGTTCCTGGTCGCACTGCCGCTGGGCATCATCGGCCTGTACCTGCGTCACGCCCTGGAAGAGACCCCGGCGTTCCAGCAGCACGTCGACAAGCTCGAGCAGGGCGACCGCGAAGGCCTGGCCTCGGGGCCCAAGGTGTCGTTCAAGGAGGTGGCGACCAAGCACTGGCGCAGCCTGCTGACCTGCATCGGCGTGGTGATCGCGACCAACGTCACCTACTACATGCTGCTCACCTACATGCCCAGCTACCTCTCGCACAACCTGCACTACAGCGAAGACCACGGCGTGCTGATCATCATCGCGATCATGGTCGGCATGCTGTTCGTGCAGCCGGTGATCGGCTTTCTCAGCGACAAGGTCGGACGCCGGCCGTTCATCCTGATCGGCAGCATCGGCCTGTTCGCCCTGGCGATCCCGGCATTCATGCTGATCAACAGCGGCAGCCTCGGAGTGATCTTCGCCGGCCTGCTGATCCTGGCGGTGCTGCTGAACTTCTTCATCGGCGTGATGGCCTCGACCCTGCCGGCGATGTTCCCCACCCACATCCGCTACAGCGCCCTGGCCAGCGCCTTCAACATCTCGGTGCTGATCGCCGGCCTCACCCCGACCATCGCCGCCTGGCTGGTGGAAACCACCGACGACCTGTACATGCCGGCCTACTACCTGATGGTCATCGCGGTGATCGGCCTGCTCACCGGGCTGACCATGAAAGAGACTGCCAACAAGCCGCTGCGCGGCGCGGCGCCTGCGGCCTCGGACCTTGAGGAAGCCAAGGAACTGCTGCAGGAGCACCACGACACCATCGAGCAGAAGATCGAGGACATCGACGAGCAGATCGCCGAACTCGAGGCCAAGCGCAAGGTGCTGGTGCAGCAGCATCCGCGGATCGAGTGAGCCAGGAAGCAGTGATGGCGAAATGATGCAGCCCCCTCGGGAGTGAACCAACTTTCCGGCTCCACTATGGACAGTGAGTCGGAACCATGGAATCAACCTTCACCCCGCAATCCCTCCTTGTAGCGACGCAGGACACTGCGTCGCTACCCACCTTCAGCAGCGCTGCCACGCACACGGCAGCACAAGATCTGGCGCACTGGCAGTTGATCGCCAGCGTGCTGTTCGATGTTGCTGCCCGCATCCCCACGCCTTTCAGCACCTCCCTGACGGTCTACCACTTCAGCCGCTTTCTGTTTTGCAGCGGCCATCTGGACGCCGCCCGTTATCGACGCGATACCACGCGCCTGGGGTGGTGCGACCTTGATCACTACTTGTTACACCTGCCACTGCAGCGTGGCCTGGCCTGCGCCAACGGCCTGCGGGTACGCCCGTGGGACGTGGTGTTGCTCGACCTGGCGCAACCGGCCACGTTCAGCATGGCAGCCAGCGAGGGGATCAGCCTGCTCATGCCGCGCACGGCACTGTCGCTGCTGTTGTTCGACGCCGGGCAGATGCATGGCCTGGTGCTGCGTCGGGAGACGGCCGCGGGCATGTTGCTGGCCCGCCTGATGTCGTCATTGGCGGCCACCGCGCCGCACCTGGGCATGGATGAAGCACTGCGTCTGGCCTTGCCGCTGCTGGGGATGGTCGCGGCCTGCCTGGCCAAGGCCATGGCCGGCAAGGCGCAGGTGCAAGCCCCAGGCCAGGCCGACCTGGGGCGTCGTGTGCGCCTGCACATCGAGCGCAACCTGCACCGTGAAGACCTCACCCCGGCGGTGCTGGCCAAGGAAGTCGGCACTTCGCGTAGCCAGCTGTACCGCTCTTTCGAGCGTTTCGGCGGCGTGCGCCACTACCTGCTGCAACGCCGCCTGCGCCGCTGCCTGTTCGCCCTGTGCGACAGCACCAATGCCGGTCGGCGCATCGGCGACCTGGCCTGCGACCATGGCTTTGTCGACGAGACGCACTTCAGTCGCCTGTTCCGCAAGACGTTCGGTCTCTCGCCACGGGCTGCCCGTACGGCGCTGAACAATGGCGGGGTTTCAGGATTCTGCTGCCTGGTGCCGGTCAACGGCGAGCGACCTGTGCTCGATCACTGGGTCAGGGAACTGATCCATGGCTGAGTACGCAGCAGGGTAAACCTGGGACACACATCCAGGTTTTCGGAACGCCCATGCCGGGACGGCAGGTGCCACTGGCCATAACCTGAGCTCACCACCCACACCGGTGTCAGCCGCTGATGGCCCGTTCCCGTAACGGCCCGCGCCCGGCACCGACAATCGACAAGGAGCGTCTGTCGTGGCGAACCACTCCCTTCATCACCTGATCCAGAGCATTGCCGGTGCCGTGGCCGAGGCCCAGGACAAGATCCAGCGCTTTCAGATGGCGACCGTGCGCCAGTACTTCGATGACGACAACCGTCCGGTCAGTGTCGATGTGCGTCTGCCGCTGCAGTCGCCCGATGCCAAGGAAGGCGACGAGCGCCTGGTACGGGTGCCCCTGCTGTCGCTGGTCGGCTCGCGTTTGCTGACCGTCAAGGACATGCAGATCGACTTCGAGGTCGGCCTGCATGCCGATCACCGTGAGCCGAGCACGGCAACGGCCGGCGATGCCGACCCCGACTCGCCGTGGCCGACCGATACACACACGCCTTTGAACGTCGATATGGGCGTTCGCCGAAATGGTGAAAGCGGGCCAGTGGCGCGCGTCACCCTCAGAGTCGAAACCCAGCCCTCGTCCGAGGGCATGGCACGACTGATCCACAACCTCGATAAATTGATCTAGGAGAGACGTCATGTCTGACTTTGTAATGGGTAACCAATTCCGCGGCCTGCCGATGGCAGACCTGATCGGTGCCCCCCTGAGCGCCGCGTGCGACGCCCAGGTCCGCCTGGCCAATGCCACCGCGAACTTCATCAAGGTGATTGGCTTCCTGCCCCCGGCCGACCCGGCCAACGCCGGCCCCAACGATGTCGGCGACATCCGCAACGTGTCGTTCCGCTACGACCGTTCGGCACCGACCGAAGACGATCCGGCGGCCATCGAGAAAGTCGAGCTGCAGTTGCCGCTGCTGGCGGTGGTCAAGGTGCCCAACCTTGCGATCAACAAGGTGGACATCAGCTTTGACATGGAGGTGCGCAACTCCGAGCAGTCCCGCGACACCGAAGACCGCTCCGGCAGCTTCTCCGCCGAGGCCAAGTTGGGTTGGGGGCCGTTCAGCGCCAAGGTGAACGTGTCCGGCTCGGTGGCCTCGCACAAGGAGAACACGCGCTCCACCGACCAGTCGGCGAAGTACCACGTCGAGGTCCATGCCGTCGACGATGGCATGCCTGAAGGCCTGGCCCGGGTGATGGACATCATCGCCCAGTCGGTCACGCCCAAGATCGCCGCCTGATGTGCGGATGTCCTGAGCGACACGCTGGCGAGGGATGGGCCTGATCCGCAGGCCGACGCTGGCAACCAGTTTTTCCGGAGAGGGAATGCCGTGATGTTTGATTTGACGGATGTTGGATATGTGAAGCGCATCGTGGTCGGCAGCCTCGATCCGGAAAAACTGACCCCGGAGGAGGCGGTCGAGGCACAGGCCGAATTGCTCAACCGCTGCCTGAGCGGTACGCCACGCGGGCGGGTGCTGGGCATCGAGAAGAGCTTCAAGCTGCTCAACATCGGCGAGCACCAGGTCGTGCTGCAGGCATTGACCTACCACGTTGGTTTCGCCCGCAGGCCTTACTGGCTGACGGACGAAGCGGAGCAATCGTGATGGACAGCCTGGAGCGGTTCGTGATGTCGCTGGGCGCCGAGATGCAGCGTGCGCAGCAGGCCTGTGACCGTCTGTGGCCAGGTACCCAGGTGGCTTCGTTGAACGTGGTGCTGGACGCCACGGTGGAGCCGGTCGGGGACGGTCTGGCGTTGCGTGTCGGCGGCACGCCCGCACGCGGACAGGGCAGTCATGCGCTGAGCATCGAGGTGCCGGGCTATGGCAACGAGGCCATCGTCGTGCGCGTGGATGGCGAGTTGCTGGGCATTTACAGGAGGCCAGGCGATGAGCAGGCGCAATGACCGTTCGATGCTGTTGGTTCTATCCCCGGAGGAGGGCAGTGCCTTGAAATCGATCATCGATCTGAAATCGGTTCGCAGCCGCAGGATGTCCGGCCCAAGGCGACTGATGATCGGCATCGGTGCCGGCCTGCTGGTGGCGCTGATGGCGCTGGGCCTGGTACGTCCGGAGCTGGCAATTGCAATCGCCGAATGGGCGGGCCTGCTGTTGGCGTTCTGAACCTGTTCATTCATTCAACAAGGAGCGTCGAGATGAAATCCACCCTTGCAACACTGGCTGGTGCACTGGCACTGGCGACACTGCTGCCGGCGTTCGCCGAGCAGAGATACGTAGGGCAGTTCGAGACCGAGGACGAGTTCCTCGACCTGATCCTGGTCATTCCCGACGAGGGACGTGAAGAAACAGGCCGGCTGCGCATCGATACCTGGTCGTGCAATCTGGAGTTGGGCTCGCCATCCCGGATCGCCGATGCCATTCGCTACCCCATCACCAAGGCTGGTGCTGGCTACTGCGCCGCACTGGACAAGGGCTATGTGCTCGCTTGGCCGGTCGGCAACGATCTTCAGCTCCAGGTGTTCAGTCGCAACAAGAAGGACAGGTTCGGCACTCGCCTGACCCTCGTTCGCAAGTAGCGGCCAGACCCGCTCGACCCACAGCAATTCCTATCGAAACCAGCGCAAGGCGGGCATTGGCCGTCGCCTACGGGAAAGTCATGCCCGCTGCAAGGAGGCAAGCATGTGCATCAAGCAATCGGTTGGTGAGGGTGGCAACAACGACAAGGGCGATGTCCGCACCGTGCAGTTGTTGCTCAACATGAACAGCGGGCGCGGCGAATTCGTCTGTGCCCTGGTCACCGACGGGCTCTGGGGGCCGGGCTCGCGCACGGCCCTGAAGCGCTATCAGGAACTCCAGGGCATTGCCCAGAGCAAGACGGTCAGCGCCAACGACGACACTATCAAGGCCCTGCGCGCAGGCCTGCCGTCGACGATCGGCACGGCGACCTTGTGGGCGGTGCTGATCCATGCCACCGGCGCCAAGGTCGAAGCGTTTCGACAGCCCATCCTCGATGTTTTCGCCCGCTACAAGATCGACACGCCACTGCGCCAGGCGCACTTCCTGGCGCAGATCGCCCATGAAAGCGGGTGCCTGCTCTACACCGAGGAAATCGCCAGCGGCAGTGCCTACGAAGGGCGCAAGGACCTGGACAACACCCAACCGGGCGACGGCAAGCGCTTCAAGGGGCGTGGCCTGATCCAGCTGACCGGGCGAGCCAACTACCGCCAGTACGGCAAGGCCTGCGGGCGCGACTTCGAACTCAAGGATGCACCCACGCTGGTCAGTACCGACCCGTTCCTGGCGGTGGATGTCGCCGGCTGGTTCTGGGACAGCCGCAAGCTCAACACCTATGCCGACCAGGACGACGTGAAGGAAGTGACCCGCCGCATCAACGGCGGCTACAACGGCCTCGACGACCGCATTGCCTACCTGGCCCGCGCCAAGTGGCTGCTGGGCCTGTGAGCGCTTCGCAGGGCATTCGCCCGAGCAGTACCCGAGTGATTAAATCCAACGAAAAGGAGCTTCATGATGAACAAGCGTATTTTCAGAAACTGCACGCGCCTGGCCCTTGCCAGCCTGCTGGCCCTGGTTGGCATCGGTGCCGCCCAGGCCGATCCGACCTGCAGCAAGGGAGTCCTGACCGGCACTCCGCGGATCAATGCCCAGCACATCTTCTGCGGTGAGGTCAGCGCACCTGACGTTGCCAAGGGCTTTCACAGCCGTCCGGGCGGAATCAACCCCGACAGCGTCAGCAATGCACCGGCGGGGACGCACGGCGCGGGTGATATCTACACCTTGAAAAACTTCACCATCGCCGAGGGCGACAGAAGCGGGATCAAGTCCATCTCCACGATGTTCCCCGACCGTTGCACCGAGCAGCAGGTGATCGCTGCGGTGCGCAATGCCTACGCCACGAAGGTTCAGGATGCCTCGAACAAGAGCAAGTATGTCGGCTCCTCGGGGACCGAGTGCCAGACGGGTACACCGGGGGCAGCATTCGACATCGTGTTCTATCTGAACGGCACCCTGATCAATACCGCCTATCCTAAACCCTGATCTGCATCCACTGATCGCCACGGGGCTCTTGCCTCGTGGCGACTGTTGTTCACTGTGCCAAAGGAGTATCCCCATGACCCATTCTCAGGATGGCCTGCAGGTGTTCATCGACGAGGAGGTTACCCGCGACAGCATCGCAATCCTGCGGGAGAAAGCCGAAGCGGTGCGCTACGGATCGGCCGCTGCCACGTACAGCGGTAACGCCTTCCTGGTGACCTTCGAAGCTGATGCCGCCGTGCTGCGTCATCACCACGTGGCGGACTGGCCGGTGCTACGAGTGCCGCTTGCCGATTTTATTCAGCGATTGGACAGGTGGCCCGAGTAAGCGGATCCGCAAGCGTTTCATGCGATGATGGCCAGCCGCTCTCTGCTCTGACACTTCAAGGGCCGGGTGGATGTTTTCGACCAACCATGGATGACCATCGTGTTCAAACCGCTACTCCCTCTCGCCCTCAGCGCCCTGTTCCTGGGCGGTTGCGCCGGCCAGTCGGCAGACAAGGACAAAGTGTCCCTGCGCACCGACAAGGCCGCCATCGTCGGTATCTGGGCCATGCTGCCGTTGAAGAACGGCATCGCCAACGTTGCCGAATACCGTGCCGACGGCAAGGTGCTGCTGCACCCGTTCAACTGCGCCGAGCCCAAGGCTCGGAGCGTCGAGATCTCCGACTACAAGGTCGCCGAGGACGGCAGCTCGATTCATGTCCAGTCCGACGAGCGCGCCTTCGACCTGAAGGTGCTGGGCTTTGCCGAGCGGGCCATGATGCTGGGCATGCCGGTCGCCGGCTCGCAGCTGAACTTCCTCTACCGCAAGGTCGACAAGGTGGCGCCGCTGTGCGATCTGTATGTCGACGGAACGCGTGAGGCAGCGCGGCGGACCCCGTTCCAGCCGGGCGACTTCGTATCGGCGCCTGCCATACCTGCCCATGCCGGGCTGGAGCGCTACCTCGGCAAGTGGGCGAGCACGGCAGGGGCGGTGCAGATCGAAGTCGTGCGCGATGCCAGCGGCGTCTACCTGTATCACCGGCCGGACGAGAACTGGCGCTACCTTTACAATAATGTGAGCTGGACGGGCGATACCCTGGGCTTCAACAGCTATGCCTACACCGAGAAGCCCGCACTGTTCCGCCATCCCTACCACAAGTCCAACACGCCGATGACCCTCGAGCCGCTGGAGGAGGGCAAGGTGCGCATGACCTACCTGATCGACGGCAAGCGATTCGACAGCGTGCTGCAGCGCGCCAAGGACTGAGCTGTCTGTACACGCGGCGCGAGGCCACTGCTACAGGGCGGTGCAAGCAAGCTCGCGCTTGGCGCGCTGGTGAGAACTAATTAGAATCACTCGCATTCGTACCTCATTCTCCCAGCGTGCCTTCGAATGTCCGACCCCGCCGCGGCACCCGATCCCAGCTTCAATGCGCTCTACCGCGACCATCGCAGCTGGCTGCAAGGCTGGCTGCAGCGGCGCCTGGGCGATGCCTGGACCGCCGCCGACCTGACCCAGGACACTTTCGTCCGGGTGCTGGCGGCGCAACAGGCGCGAACCCTGCCGAGCCTGCGCGAGCCGCGGGCCTACCTGCTGACTGTCGGACGTCGGCTGCTGGTCAATCATTACCAGCGGCGCAGCCTCGAACAGGCCTACCTGCAGGCCCTGGCCGATCTTCCCGAAGCCCTGGCGCCGTCGCCGGAGCAGCGCTGGCTGCTGCTGGAGACGTTGCACGCCCTGGACCAACTGCTCGACGGCTTGCCGTGCGCGGTGCGCCGGGCATTTCTCTGGTCGCAGCTCGAAGGGCTCGACTACGCCAGCATCGCCCGGCGCCTCGCGGTGTCCGAACGTACCGTCAAGCGCTACATGGCCAAGGCCTACGAGCACTGCCTGCTGGTGGACCTGTGACCGGCACGGCGCCGGCCGATGCCCGCCAGTTGGCCCGCGAGGCCGCGCAGTGGCTGGCCATGCAGGATGCCGGAGAGCTGGACGCCGAACAGGCCGCCGCCCTGCAACGCTGGCGGGCGCGCAGTGCTGCCCATGAAGCGCTGTGGCAGAAGGCCGAAACCCTGCGTCAGCGCTTTGCCCAGGTCCCGGCGCCGCTGGCGGTGGCCTGCCTGGACCGTCCCGACCCCGAGCGCCGTCGCCTGCTCGGCCAGGTGCTGGGCATCGCTGCGCTGGCGCCCGTGGTGTGGCTGGGCTATCGGCAGTTGTCGCTCCAGGGCTGGCGCGCCGACCTGCACACCGCCACCGGCGAGCGCCGTGGCCTGATCCTGGCAGACGGCAGCCGCCTGCAGCTCAACACCGCCACCGCCGTGAATCTGGACTTCAGCGAGGGCCATCACGGGTTGCAACTGGTGCAAGGCGAAATCGGCCTCGATACGCCCGGGCCGTTGCAGGTGCAGACCCGTGACGGCCTGGTGCGGGCGGCGGCGGCGCGTTTCTGCGTGCGCGAACTGCCCCGCGGTTGCGTGGTGTCGGTGGTCCGTGGCCATGTCAACCTGCAGCCGCTGGCCGGGCCTGCGGTACGCCTGGAGGCCGGGCAGCGCGCGATGCTGGGCGCGTCCGGGGTGACGGCCAGCGAGCCGTTCGACGTGCAGTTGCCAGGTTGGCAGCAAGGGCTGCTGATCGTCGAGGACCAACCCTTGGGCGAACTGCTGCGCGAACTGGACCGCTATCGTCCGGGCCTGCTGCGCTGGGACCCGGCCCTGGAGCGCCTGCCGGTAACCGGCACCTTCCAGCTCGATGACACCGACCGGATCCTCGCCTTGCTGGCGGCGAGCCTGCCGCTCGAGGTGCACTATCGCACCCGCTACTGGGTATCGCTGACCCCGCGCAAGAAAATTGCCTGAGCGCTGTCCCTTTTTTTTCACTCGCCTGTCATCACGGGTATCGTCCCCTGACTTGAGAGCGTTCCGGATGTCCCGCACCCCCTTGCTTCGTCCCTTGTCCACGCAGTTGCTGCGCGCCGGCCTGCTTCTTGCCCTGGGCCTGCCTGCGACGAGTTGGGCCGATGAGGCGCCGCGGCGCAGTTACCAGGTTCCGGCTGGCAGCCTTGGCGCGGCGCTGACCCGCTTCGCCGGCCAGGCAGGCGTCAGCCTGTCGGTGGACCCGGCGCTGGTCGCCGGACGCAGCAGCGCCGGCCTGGCCGGTGAGTACGCGGTGGAGGAAGGCTTCGCCGCCTTGCTGCAGGGCTCCGGCCTGGTCTTGGTCATGGCCGGTCCCGGCAGCTTCACCCTGGTGCGTCAGGTCGAGCGCGTCGAGGGCGCCCATGTACTGCCCGACACCAACGTCCACGGCCAGGGCGCTGCGCTGAGCGGCGACGCCTATGCCGGGGGGCAGGTATCGCGGCGCGGCAGCCTGGGCATGCTCGGTGAGCGCGACTACATGGAAACGCCGCTGAGCATGACCTCCTATACCAGCGAGATGCTGCAGAACCAACAGGCCCGCACCCTTGCCGATGCGGTGGCCAATGACCCTTCGGTGCGCAGTACCAACCCTGCCGGTGGGCGCTTCGAGCAGTTTTCCGTGCGCGGCTTCAGCCTGTACAACAGCGATGTGGCCTACGGTGGCCTGTACGGCGTGCTGCCGACCTATTCGATCGACATGGAGATGATCGAGCGGGTCGACATTCTCAAGGGGCCGGGCGCGCTGCTTGGCGGCCTGGCGCCCAACGGCAGCATCGGCGGCGGCGTGAATATCGAGCCCAAGCGCGCGGGCGACCAGCCACTGACCGAGTTCACCGCGCTGTATGCCTCGGCGGGGCAGGCTGGCGGGCACCTGGACATCGGCCGTCGTTTCGGTGAAGACCAGCGCTTCGGCCTGCGCCTGAACGCGGTACGCCAGGACGGCGATACCGAATGGGATCACCAGCACGTGGACCGCGAGGCCACGGTGCTGGGCCTGGACATGAAAGGCGAGCGCACCCGCCTGTCGCTGGATGTCGGCCATCAAGAACGTGACGTGGATGCACCGATGGAACGCGTGGGCCTTGCCGCCGGGCTCAAGGTGCCGGATGCCAAGGACGTGCACCACAACTTCGCCCAGCCCTGGAGCTACTCGCGGGCCAAGGATACCTTCGGCGCCGTGCGCGGCGAGTACGACCTGAACGACAACTGGATGCTGCTCGGGGCCCTGGGCGCGCGCAAGGGCGACTACGACTTCATGCGCCATGCCGTGCAGGTGGTCAACGACGCCGGGCGCTTCACCGTCAGCCCACGCGCCTTCCAGCGCGAAGAGGACGTGGTCACCGGCACGGTCGGCCTGCGTGGCTGGTTCAACACCGGCGCCGTCGGCCATACCCTGAACATCAGCCTCAACCGCTTCGACCTGACCTTCGACAACAGCGGCGCGCGCTATGCCAACGGTGTGAGCAACCTGTTCGACCCGGTGACCTTGCCCGCACCCGGTGCGCCCCTGGCCGACGACACCCCGACCCACACCAATACCGTGCTGTCGAGCCTGGCCCTGGCCGACACCCTGAGTTTTGCCGACGACACCGTGCTGCTCACGCTCGGCGCGCGCCTGCAGCGGGTCGAGATCGACAGCTCATCGCCGGGCGAGGCCGACCAGCGCTACGACGAGCGCGCCACCTCACCGGCCGTGGGCCTGGTGTGGCGTACCACCGAGCAGCTGTCGCTGTACTTCAACTACATGGAGGGCCTGACCCAGGGCCAGGTGGCGCCGGAAACCGCGAACAATGCCGGCAAGGTGTTCGCGCCGTATCGCAGCAAGCAACTGGAGGTGGGTGCCAAGTACGACATGGGGCGTTTCAGCACCACCGTCAGCCTGTTCCGCATCGACAAGCCGTCGTACTTCACCGACGCCCAGAACAACCTCAGCGCCGACGGCGAACAGCGCAACCAGGGCGTGGAAATCAGCCTGTTCGGCGAGCCGCTGGAGAACGTCCGGGTGCTGGGCGGTGCGATGTTTCTCGACGCCGAGCAGACCCGCACCGCGAACGGGCGCAACGACGGCAATCGTGCCATCGGCGCGCCGGTGGTCAATGCCAACCTGGGCGTGGAATGGGACTTGCCGGCCATCGACGGGCTGACCCTCAGCGCCCGCGTGATCCACACCGGCAACCAGTATCTGGACGCCGCCAATCGGCAGAAGATCGATGCCTGGCAACGCTACGACCTGGGCGCGCGCTACGCGCTCAAGCTCGCCGACAAGGAGGTCACCTTGCGCGCCAGTGTCGAGAACGTGCTGGACAAGACCTACTGGGCCTCGGCCAACGTCCCGGACGGCACCGCCACCGGTCTGACCTTGTCGACGCCACGGACCTGGCTGCTGTCGGCGACGGTCGGCTTCTGATCCGCAGCCGCCTGGGGCGCAAGTGAGCGAAAATATGCTCAGCCCCCAGGCAAATCCTAGGCTCCACTGGCCGCACGCGCAGCAGCCACTAAGGTAAGGTGAGAGGAAAATGCTGCGCGCCGCTCACGGCGCCCAAGAAGGTGCCCATGGCTTCCTACACCTTGCGACAACTCAAGTACTTCGTCACCACCGTGGAGGCCGGCAGTGTTGCCGAGGCTTCGCGCCAGCTGTACATCGCCCAGCCGTCGATCTCGACCGCGATCAAGAGCCTGGAAGAAAGCTTCGGCGTGCAGTTGTTCATCCGCCATCACGCCCAGGGCGTGTCGTTGACGCCCAGCGGCAAGCGCTTCTATGCCAAGACCAAGGCGTTGCTGCAGATGTCCCACGAGTTCGAGCAGAACGCGCTGGCCGACAACGACACCGTGGCCGGACAGATCGACATCGGCTGCTTCGAGACCGTGGCGCCGCTGTACCTGCCGCGGCTGATCGCAGGTTTTCGCGAGCGCTACCCCGGCGTGGACATCCGTCTGCGCGATGGCGACCAGCAGGAGCTGGTCCAGGGCCTGACCGCCGGCACGTTCGACCTGGCGTTTCTCTACGACCATGATCTGGACGGCACCATCGAAGCCGAACCGCTGATGCCGCCGCAGAAGCCCTATGTGCTGCTGCCCGAGAAGCACCGTTTCGCCAGCCAGGCCCAGGTGTCGCTGCGCGACCTGTGCCCGGAGCCGATGATCCTGCTGGACGTTGCGCCAAGTCGCACCTACTTCGTCAGCCTGTTCAACGAAATGGGGCTGACGCCGAACATCGTCTTCAGCTCGCCGTCGATCGAGATGGTGCGGGGTATGGTGGGGCAGGGGTTCGGTTTTTCGCTGCTGGTGACCCGGCCACATTCGGAGTGCACCTACGACGGCAAGCGCCTGGTGATGCTGGATATCGCCGAGCCCGTGGCGTTGTCGGGGCTGGCGGCGGCGCACCTCAAGCGGGTGCAGTTGACCAAGCCGGCGCAGTTGTTCGTCGAGTTCTGTCGGGAAGAGTTGGCGAAGCTGTAGAAGGCTTCGCGGCGGTTCGGCCAGCCGAACCGCCGCGAAAGTCTGTGTTTACTGCTGATCCGGCACCACGGCGATCACATCGATTTCCATCAGCCACTCGGCCTGTGCCAGGCCTGCGACCACCAGCCCGGTGGAGATCGGGAACACGCCCTTGAGCCACTTGCCGACTTCCCGGTACACCGGCTCGCGGAAGCGTGGGTCGGTGATGTAGGTGGTGGTCTTGACGATGTGCGACAGGTCGGAGCCGGCTTCTTCAAGCAGCTGCTTGACGTTCTTCATCGCCTGCTCGGCCTGGGCCTGCGGATCACCGAGGCCTACCAGGCGGCCTTCGAAGTCGGTGCCGACCTGGCCGCGCACGTAGATGGTGTTGCCGGCGCGCACGGCCTGGCAGAGGTCATTGTCCAGGGTCTGGTTAGGGTAGGTGACCTTGGTGTTGAACATGCGGATGCGGGTATGGGTAGGCATCAGTGGGCTCCGAGGGTGCTGACGTTGCGGGTCGGTTGGTCTTGCTGCTCATCCGCTGCGCGTTGCTCGCGGTCGCGGTAGGCCAGGTAGGTGCGCTGGGTGGCGATGTGGCCGGCGACATGCTTGGCGTCGTGCCATACGCCCCAGATGAACGACGAGCCACGGCGTGACAGCCAGGGCAGGCCGAGGAAGTACACGCCCGGTTCGCGCGCCACGCCACGCTGGTGCTGGGGCTTGCCGTTGGCGTCGAAGGTGTCGACCTGCAGCCAGCTGAAGTCCACGCCGTAGCCGGTAGCCCAGATGATGCTGGTGACACCGGCCTTGACCAGGTCCAGCTCCAGCAGCGGCTGGCTGATGCAGTCCGGGTCGGCCAGGCGCTGACGGGCTTCGGGCTCTTCTGGCAGGTCCAGGCCGTTGCGTTCGATGTAGGCATCGGCGGCGTCGAGCAGGGCCAGGTAGTTCTCGTCGCCACGGCGGATGTTGTCGGCCAGGTTGTCCTGGAAACGCACTACACCATCGTCGAACGACTGGGTCAGGCCAACCAGGGTCATGCCCTGGTGGGCGAGGGCGCGGAAGTCCACGGTATGGCCGCCGCGTGCGCCGCTGACGGCGATGGTCACGTGCTCGCGGCCGGGCTTGGCGATTTCCGCGTCCCATTCACCCAGCACGCCCAGCCACCAGCAGAAGTCGCGGTTGCGGTAGGCGCGCGGCGGGCGGTCGTGGGCGCCGACCGAGAGGTAGACCTGGCGTCCGGCGCGCATCAGTTCTTCGGCGATCTGCACGCCGGAAGAACCGGCCCCGACCACCAGTACTGCGCCATCGGGCAGTTGCTGAGGGTTGTAGTAGGCGGCGGAGTGGATCTGGTGCAGACGCTCGTCCTTCGGCGCGATGGCCGGAATCACCGGCTTCTGGAACGGGCCGGTAGCGGCGACCACACGATTGGCGTGGATCACGCCCTCATTGGTTTCGATGGTGAAGCCTGGGCGGTCGCTGTTGCGCACCACTCGCTTGACCTCGATCCCGGTGCGCACCGGCAGGTTGTACTTGCGCACGTAGCGTTCGAAGTAGTCGGCGACCTGGTCCTTGCCGGCGAAGGCGTCGGCGTCGAGGTCGAATTCAAGGCCGGGGAAGCGATCGTGCCAGACCGGCCCGTTGGCCACCAGCGAGTCCCAGCGCCCGGTGCGCCAGGCCTCGGCGATGCGATTGCGCTCCAGCACCAGGTGCTGTACGCCGAGTTTGCTCAGGTGTTCGCTCATGGCCACGCCGGCCTGGCCGGCGCCGACCACGAGGGTGTCGATTTCGAGATTGTTCAGTGTCATGTCCGAGCCCTTGTTCAGGCGGTTTTTGTCAGGTCGGTTGTGGAGGACCGCCGTTACCTGGGGCCAGACTAGGGATGCGCGGAATTTCGCGAAAATAGTATTTAGCTGGGGCTTGCCGATAAATTGGCGAGGGTGCCGGGCGCGGTGTGTTCTTCGCGGGTAAACCTGCTTCACCTGTCCAGTGCCCAGTTTTTTCCTCGCCAATGCCTAGGAAAATGCTCGTTTCGTGCTTGCCAGGGCTTGCCGAGAATGCCGGTAAACTCAGAAAGGAGCTGCACCATGACCTTCTCCATCATCGGCCGCTGCCAGGAAACCGGCCAGGTCGGCATCGCCATCAGCTCGTCCAGCATCGCCGTCGGTGCCCGCTGCCCGTGGGTGCGTGCCGGGGTCGGGGCGGTGGCCACGCAGAACATCACCTTGCCAGCCCTCGGCCCGCAGATCCTCGATGCCCTGGAGCAGGGCCAGCTGCCGCCCGCTGCAGCGCTGGACCGGGTGCTCAGCGCCAATGGCTGGAGCGAGTACCGCCAGGTGACGGTGATCGACAGTCACGGCCAGGTCGCCCTGTTCACCGGCAAGGAAGCGCTCGGCGTGCACAATGCCGTGGCTGGCGAGCAATGCGCGGCTGCCGGCAACCTGCTGGCTTCGCCCCAGGTGATCGAGGCGATGGTGCACGCATTCGAGCAGGCCGGTGGACACCTGGCCGACCGTCTGCTGGCGGCGATGCACGCGGCCATGGCCACCGGTGGCGAGGCGGGGCCGGTACATTCGGCGGCGCTGAAGATCGCCGGCGAGCTGACCTGGCCGCTGGTCGACCTGCGCGTGGACTGGGCCGAACACGACCCGATCGGCGAACTCGACCGCCTGTGGCAGGCCTATCGCCCGCAGATGCAGGACTACGTCACCCGCGCGCTCAACCCGACCACGGCACCGAGCTATGGAGTGCCGGGCGATGAGTGACTTCGCCAGCCGTGACCTGCTGCAACGCCTGATCGGCTTCGCCACGGTCAGCCGCGACTCCAACCTCGAGCTGATCGGTTTCATTCGCGATTACCTCGCCGGGCTGGGCGTCGAGAGCGAGCTGTTCATGAACGAGGAGGGCACCAAGGCCAACCTGTTCGCCACCCTCGGCCCGACCGACCGCGGCGGTGTGGTGCTGTCGGGGCACACCGATGTGGTGCCGGTGGACGGTCAGGCCTGGACCGTCGAGCCGTTTCGCCTGAGCGAGCGTGATGGCCGCCTGTATGGGCGTGGCACGGCCGACATGAAAGGCTTCATTGCCTCGGTGCTGGCAGCGGTGCCGGCCTTTCTTGCCCAGCCGCTGACGATGCCGGTGCACCTGGCGTTCTCCTATGACGAAGAGGTCGGCTGCCTCGGTGTGCGCTCGATGCTGGAGGCGCTCGAGCAGCGCCCGAACAAGCCGCGCCTGTGCCTGATCGGCGAACCCACCGAGCTCAAGCCGGTGCTTGGCCACAAGGGCAAGCTGGCGATGCGCTGCCAGGTGCACGGCGCCGCCTGCCATTCGGCCTATGCGCCCTATGGCGTCAACGCCATCGAATACGCGGCGCAACTGATCGGCAAGCTGGGCGAGATCGGCACTGAGCTGGCCCGCCCCGAAAGGCATGACGAGCGTTTCGATCCGCCGTTCTCCACGGTGCAGACCGGCGTGATCAAGGGTGGGCGTGCGCTGAACATCGTCCCCGAGGAGTGCGAATTCGACTTCGAAGTGCGGGCCTTGCCGGGCTTCGAAGCCAACACCGTGGCCGAGCGCCTGCAGCACTACGCCGAAGCCGAACTGCTGCCGCGCATGCGCGCGGTCAGCGACGCCAGCGACATTCGCTTCAAGCCGCTCAGTGCCTATCCGGGGCTGGCAACGCCCGAGGACAGCGAAGCGGCTCGCCTGGTGGCGCTGCTCAGTGGTTCGGAGGCGTTCGGTACCGTGGCCTTTGGCACTGAAGGCGGGTTGTTCGACCAGGCGGGGATCCCGACCGTGGTCTGCGGGCCGGGCAGCATGGATCAGGGGCACAAGCCGGACGAGTTCGTCAGCGTCGAGCAATTGCGTGGCTGCGATGCGATGCTGTTGCGCCTGCGTGATTATCTCGTTGGTAACTGAGGTGCTTGCCGAAAGATTTTCAGCGCCTGTGAGATCGAGCGCCGCGCGGGCGGCGCTCGATCTCACAGGCGCTGAAAAGCTTCAGGCAGGCACCTGTCAGCCCTCACGCAATCCCATGTGAACACACCTCCGGTGGATGAGTATGCGACAGCAGCACATCCAGCAGCGCCTGCGCCGCAGTGGACAGCTTGTGGTCGCTCAGGGCGATGACCCCGATGCGCCGCTCCACCGCCGGCTCGACCAGGGGCACGCAACGCGCCCCAAGTTCCTGCATCTGGGCGATGCACAGCGCCGGCACGGCACTGACGCCCAGGCCGTTGGCAACCATGCGCCCGACCGTCGACAGTTGATGGCTCTCGAACGCCACCGCCAGCCGTCCATGCCCGGCGGCCAGGTGCTGCTCCAGCAGCAGACGCACGGCCGACGGCCGTTGCAGGGCGATGAAGTCCTGGGTCAGCAACTCGTTCCAGCTCACCTGGGGCAACAGCGCCAGCGGTGAATCGCCAGGCACCACGGCGACGAAACGGTCCAGGTACAGTGGATGAAACTGCAAGGTATCGCTGCGCTCGGGCTCGAAGCCTATGCCCAGTTCGACGCGGCGGTGGCGCACCAGTTCCAGCACCTGCTCGTTGATCACGTCATGTACGGTGACGTTGACCTTGGGGTAGCGCTGGCGGAACACCTTCAGCGACTGCGGCAGCAGGTTGCCGGCGAAGGCGGGCATCGCCGCCACCGACACCCGGCCCAGTTGCAGGGTGAAACGCTGGCGCAGCATTTCCTCGGTATCGTCCCAGTCGGCCAGCAGGCGCCGGGCCAGCGGCAGCAGGACTTCGCCCTCGGCGGTCAGGCTGACGCTGCGGGTGGTGCGGGTGAGCAGGGCGCCGCCGAGGTTGTCTTCGAGCGCCTTGATGGTCAGGCTCAGTGCCGGCTGCGAAATGTGCAGGTGCTCGCCGGCCTGGGCGAAGCTCTGGTACTTGGCCACGGTAACGAAGGCGCGCAGTTGCTTGACGTTCATGGCAGGTCCGCAGGTTGTTTTGCAAAAGTTATCAATCGATGACGAAAACAAAATTAACAAATCAGTCGCCAGCGGTGAAGATGGCACTCACACGCTCAAACAACTACAAAGGCGGATCAGCATGGCCGGACTGGACAAGCGCGTAGCAACCTACGAACAGGCTCTCGAAGGCCTGACCGATGACATGACGGTACTGGCCGGCGGCTTCGGCCTGTGCGGCATCCCCGAGAACCTCATCGCCGAGATCAAGCGGCGCGGGGTCAAGGGCCTGACCGTGGTGTCCAACAACTGCGGCGTCGACGGCTTCGGCCTGGGTGTGCTGCTCGAAGACCGGCAGATCCGCAAGATGGTCGCCTCCTACGTCGGCGAGAACGCCGAGTTCGAACGCCAGCTGCTCAGCGGCGAACTGGAAGTCGAACTTACCCCCCAGGGCACCCTGGCCGAGAAGATGCGCGCCGGTGGCGCCGGTATCCCGGCATTCTTCACCGCCACCGGCTACGGCACGCCGGTCGCCGAAGGCAAGGAAGTGCGCGAGTTCAACGGCCGCAAGTACATCCTCGAAGAAGCCATCACCGGCGACTTCGCCATCGTCAAGGGTTGGAAGGCCGACCACTATGGCAACGTGGTGTACCGCAACACCGCGCAGAACTTCAACCCGCTGGCCGCCACCGCCGGCCGGATCACCGTGGTCGAGGTCGAGGAAATCGTCGAACCGGGCGAGTTGCTGCCCAGCGAGATCCACACCCCGGGGATCTTCGTCGACCGGGTCATCGTCGGCACTTTCGAGAAGCGTATCGAAAAGCGCACCGTCAAGGCCTGAGCGCCGTCCACAGAACAACAAAGAGATCCTGACCATGGCACTGACCCGCGAACAGATGGCTCAACGCGTCGCCCGTGAACTGAAGGACGGCTACTACGTCAACCTCGGCATCGGCATCCCCACCCTGGTGGCCAACTACGTGCCCGCCGACATGGACGTGATGCTGCAGTCGGAGAACGGCCTGCTCGGCATGGGCGAGTTTCCCACCGAAAGCACCGTCGATGCCGACATGATCAACGCCGGCAAGCAGACCGTGACCGCCCGCCGCGGTGCATCGATCTTCGACTCGGCACAGTCCTTCGCCATGATCCGTGGCGGCCACGTCGACCTCACCGTGCTGGGCGCCTTCGAAGTGGACGTGGAGGGCAACATCGCCTCCTGGATGATCCCCGGCAAGCTGGTCAAGGGCATGGGCGGCGCCATGGACCTGGTGGCCGGTGCCGAGAACATCATCGTCACCATGACCCATGCGTCCAAGGACGGCGAGTCCAAGCTGCTGCCGCGCTGCAGCCTGCCGCTGACCGGCGCTGGCTGCATCCGCAAGGTGCTCACCGACCTGGCTTACCTCGAGATCGAGAACGGCGCCTTCATCCTGCGTGAGACCGCACCCGGGGTGAGCGTCGAGGAGATCGTCGAGAAGACCGCCGGCAAACTGATCGTGCCGGACGATGTGAAAGAGATGACCTTCTAAAAGACCACCCTATCCCCCTGTGGGAGCGGGCTTGCCCGCGAATGCGCCGGTACATTCGCCGTCGCATTCGCGGGCAAGCCCACTCCCACAGGGGTTTTGCGTTGATCGACAAGCAACATCCACCAATAAGACCAAAAAAGGAAAACCCTCGTGGCCGCTGAAATCCAAGACAGCCGCTCCGCCCGCTTTGCCCTGCGCTGCTCCAACTGGGCCGAACGCTGGTTCCCCGACTCCTGGGTGTTCGCCGCCCTGGCGGTGATGCTGGTGTGCCTGGGCGCCCTGGCCATGGGCGCCAAGCCCACCGACACCGCCAAGGCCTTTGGCGACGGCTTCTGGAGCCTGATCCCGTTCACCATGCAGATGGCCTTCGTGGTCATCGGCGGCTATGTGGTCGCCAGCTCGCCGCCCGCTGCACGCCTGATCGACCGTCTCGCGCGCCTGCCGAAGAATGGCCGCTCGGCCGTGTGTTGGGTGGCCTTGATCTCGATGCTCGCATCGTTGCTCAACTGGGGCCTGTCGCTGGTGTTCGGGGGGCTGCTGGTGCGTGCCCTGGCCCGTCGCACCGACCTGAAGATGGACTACCGCGCCGCGGGCGCTGCCGCCTACCTGGGCCTGGGCGCCGTGTGGGCGCTGGGCCTGTCGTCGTCGGCGGCCCAGTTGCAGGCCAACCCGGCCAGCCTGCCGCCGTCGATCCTGTCGATCACCGGCGTGATTCCCTTCACCGAGACCATCTTCCTGTGGCAGTCCGGCGTGATGCTGGCGGCGCTGGTGATCGTCTCGCTGGTCATCGCCTACGCTACCGCGCCCGGCCCGAACAGTGCACGCAGTGCCGAAGACTGTGGCGTCGACCCCAGCTTCACCGCACCGCCTGCGCCACAGCGCACCCGCCCGGGTGAATGGCTGGAGCACAGCCCGATCCTGATCCTGCTGCTGGTGGCCCTGGCCGCCGGCTGGCTCTACCAGGAGTTCGCCACCAAGCCGGCGATCACCGCCATCTCCGGGCTGAACACCTACAACCTGCTGTTCATCATGCTCGGCGCGCTGCTGCACTGGCGTCCGCGCAGTTTCCTCGACGCCGTGGCCCGTGCCGTGCCGACCACCACCGGGGTGCTGATCCAGTTCCCGCTGTACGGCTCGATCGCCGCCATCCTCACCCAGGTCAAGGGCGCCGACGCCCAGACCCTGGCGCACCACATCTCGGTGTTCTTCACCCAGATCGCCACCCACGACACCTATGCCTTGCTGATGGGCGTGTACTCGGCGGTGCTGGGCTTCTTCATCCCTTCCGGTGGCGGCAAGTGGATCATCGAAGCCCCCTACGTGATGCTGGTGGCCAACGACCTGCAGTACCACCTGGGCTGGGCCGTGCAGATCTACAACGCCGCCGAGGCGCTGCCCAACCTGATCAACCCGTTCTACATGCTGCCGCTGCTGGGCGTGCTGGGACTCAAGGCGCGCGACCTGATCGGCTTCTCTTTCGTGCAGTTGCTGGTGCACGTGCCGCTGGTGCTGGTGCTGCTATGGGCGTTGGGGACGACCTTGCAGTATGTGCCGCCGGTGATGCCGTAGGGGCAGAGGGCAACGAAAAAAGGACGGGCCGCCCCGTCCTTTTTCGTTTTCCTTCAAGCGGGATTTTTCAACGCGTCAAAGGCTGGAGTATTTTTCATCCACTTTGCGCTTTTCCAGCGTATACCTCTCCAGGTCAATCTCTTTGGTGGAAAGCCTTGTGTCGAGCAGATCCATATCGTGCCGTTTCAAACTGGCGACACGCGCCCTGGTGGCCTGGTAGTTGATGGACTCGGCAGCATTGTAGCCACTCACCGGATCCCACAGGATCGAGATAGGCCAGAGCAACAGGTTCACCACACCGAAGCCGTACGAGCGGCCGTAGAATGAACCGCCTCCCGGCAGCAGGCCCAGCGCAGCGGCGCCTCCCGGGCTCTTTTCCTGTACTGCCATGTCATTGGCTCGGTATTTGGCGAGCTCTGATTCCTGTGATGAATTAAGCCCGCTGGCGCAGCCGGTCGTCATTGTAATAACGGCAGCAGCCATCAGAGTACGAAGCGCGAACATCCTTGACCCCTTGTTGATTTTCTCTACGCTTGCGCGCGCAGCGCAAGGGCGGGAATTCTATCTCAGATGATGGCACTTTGCCTTAACTCGGTATGGGCGCCGGAAGATAAACAAAAGCCTTGCAGCCGGCTTGACGACCGCACTGCGCCTTTGGCTGTCCGAACGACCCGGCTGCTCCTTGGCTGTTTTCGCCTTGCCTGACCTTCGTCTCAAGACTTTTCATGCAGACCCTAACGCCCCAGCGGCAGCGCCACCGCGATCATCGCGAACAGCGCGCCGCAGCAGCGATTGAAGCCCTTGCCGCCCTTGGCCAGCCAGGGTCTGATGCGAAACGCCAGGCGAGCCAGCAGGTATTCGACCAGGCACTCCACTGTGGCGAAGGTCGCTGCCATCACCACGAACTGCACGGCCAGGGGGCGCTGCGGGTCGATGAACTGGGGCAGGAAGGCGCCGTAGAACAGCAGCACCTTGGGGTTGGCCAGCGCCGACAGCAGGCCCTGGCGGAACAGGCCCGCGTTGCTCAGGTGGCTGTCGCCCTGGCTCAGTTCCAGGTGCATGGGCGGTGCCCGCCAGAGCTGGATGCCCAGCCACAGCAGGTAGGCTCCGCCAACCCACTTGAGCACCTGCAGCACCGAGCCCGAGGCTTGCAGCAGCGCACTGAGCCCGAACATCGCCAGGGCGATCAGGGCGCTGAAACCACACATGCCGCCGACGATGGTGAACAGGGTTCGCCGCGCGCCATGGCGCGCGCCGTGGGTGAGGGCGAGCAGGCTGTTGGGGCCGGGGGTGAGCGACAGGCCGACGCTTGCCAGCAGATAGATGAGCCAGGTGTCGAGTGCCATGAGAATGCCTTGATGGAGGGGCTGTACCGTCCTGTGGGAGTCACTGTCTTGCTCAAAAGCCAGGTCGGTCCGGAGCATGGGAGGGAGTATAGGGCTGCCCTTGGCGAAATCAGGGTATGATCTGGACATCCTGCGGTAATAATCGGACGCATCATGCAACCAGATCTGCGCCTGCTGATCCTCCCGCTACCTGAATTCGCCCTGCTGCCGTTCGGCGGCTTTCTCGACAAGCTGCGCTTCAGCGCCGACGACGAGGACTACAGCCGCCAACGCTACTGCAGTTGGCAGGTGGTGGGCCTGACGCCGGCGCCGGTGACTTCGAGCAGTGG
Organism: Pseudomonas sp. FA117; assembly: GCF_057370475.1. Lineage (NCBI taxonomy): Bacteria > Pseudomonadati > Pseudomonadota > Gammaproteobacteria > Pseudomonadales > Pseudomonadaceae > Pseudomonas > Pseudomonas sp. FA117. The sequence goes on along the minus strand of NZ_CM170675.1, from coordinate 3,444,354 downwards.
CGCGGTGGTGCAGGTCGACCGGCAGGCGCAGGACCTCGAACTGGCCGGCCATGACTACCTGGTGCTGTTCGGTGGGCGCAATGCAGCTGCAACGGCGGCACTGGCTCCAAGCTACCGACCATGGCTGCAGCGTGCTGCCCGGGCCGGGATCAGGCTGGTGGCGGTCGACAACGCGGTGTTCCTGCTCGCAGCCTGCGGCTTGCTGGATGGTCATCAGGTGGTCGTGCACTGGCGCCATGAGGCGGAGTTCCGCGCAGCCTTCCCGCGCGTCAGGGTGCAGTCCGAACAGCTGTATTGTTTCGACGGCGCCAGGGTTTCCTGCGCGGGAGGCACTGCCGCCATCGACCTTGCCGTGGAGCTGCTCGCCCGCGCCTGTGGTCGGGCGCGAGCGCTCAAGGGCCTGGCCGACATGCTGGTGGACGAAACCCGCGACAGCCGCCACGCCTTGCGCTCGCTTGAACTCGGTGGCGGGCAGGGTCGCCAGGTGCAGCGCGCCACGGCATTGATGCGCCACCACCTGGGCTCCGGGCTGGCGGTCGAACAACTGGCGGCGCAACTGGGCATCAGCCGACGCCAGCTCGACCGGCAGTTCATCGCTGAACACGGCATCAGCGCCAGTGCCTGGTGGCTGGAGATGCGCCTGCAGCAGGCACGCTGGCGCCTGCTCAATTCGGCGCACAGCCTGGCGCAGATCGCCGAAGAGGTGGGGCTGGTCGACGCCAGCTACCTGGGCAAGCGGGTACGACGGCGTTTCGGCTGCACGGCGATGGCCTTGCGCAAAGGCGCAGCGCACTGACCGGGCAACTGTTGCCTGGCCAACAGCAGCGCTACAGTTTGCCCGCCGCCGATCACCCGCACGTCGGCAAACCCCTGTGAAATCAGGGGGTTGAAACCCGGCACAACTCCTGCAAAAGCCCCTGCGATGCCCAGTCACCCGCAGGAGCGCCCTTGAACCGAATCCACTTCTCCCTGATCCCGCTCTGCGCTGCATTGGCCCTGGCCGGCTGCGAACGGGTCGAGCAGGTCAGCACACGCAGCGACCAGCCGCAGCACGGTGGCACCCTGGTCTACGCCACCGACCGCGAACCCACCTGCCTCGATCCGCATGTGGCGGGCGACATGCCCCAGGTGTTCGTCGGCCAGCAGTACCTCGACTCGCTGGTGTCGATGGACAGCGATGGCCGCATCGGCCCCTGGCTGGCCGAGCGCTGGGAGGTGTCCGGTGACGGCCTGAGCTACACCTTCCACCTGCGCCGCGACGTGCACTTCACTGACGGCACGCCCTTCAACGCCCTGGCGGTCAAGGCCAACCTCGACCACATGGCCGACCCGAAGACCCAGTCCAGCACTGCCGGCGGCTACATCCGCCAGTACCGTGGCACCGACATCGCCGACGAGTACACCGCAGTGGTGCACCTGGCTACGCCTTACGCAGCCTTTCTCGAAGTGCTGGCCCAGGGTTTTCTCGGCATCCAGTCGCCCACCGCGCTCAAGCGCAGCCGCGACGAGAACTGCGAGAGCCCGGTGGGCAGCGGGCCGTTCAAGGTGGTGCGCTGGGACCGACAGAACCAGGTCGAGCTGGTACGCAACCCGGATTACAACTGGGCGCCGCCGACCGCCCGGCACCAGGGACCGGCCTACCTGGAGCGCATCCTGTGGAAGTTCATCCAGGAGCCGTCGGTGCGCTTCGCCTCGCTGCAAGCCGGTGAAGTGGACGTGATCGAGAGCGTACCGCCGGAGTCGCACGAGGCGGCGCGGCGCAACCCGGACGTCGAGCTGATCATCGCCCAGCGTCCCGGCAACCCCACCAACGGCACCTTCAATATGCGTCGGGCGCCGTTCGACGATATCCGCGTGCGCGAAGCCTTCGTGCGCAGTGCTGACATCGAAGGCGCACTCAAGAGTGTGTATTTCGGCGAGTTCCCCCGCGCTGGCGGCCCGCTCAGCCTGGCCACGCCGTTCTACAGCGGCGACTTCGAGCACAGCCAGGACTACGACCCGGTGCGCGCCGCCCGGTTGCTCGACGAGGCCGGCTGGACCCGCCGCGACGCCGAGGGCTACCGCACCCGCGACGGCAAGCGCCTGAGCGCCGTGGTGCTGATCGGCGCACGCACGCCGCCGTCGGAGCTGACCCTCTGGGAGCAGGTCCAGGCCACTACCCGCCAGGCCGGCCTGGAACTGGTGATCGACCAGATGAGCGACGCCCAGGTCACCGCCCGCCAGGCTGCCTGGGACTACGACATCCGCACCGGCTACTGGAACACCAATACCCCGGACGTGCTGCGCATCATCTTCGGTTCGGCGTTCGTGCAGCCGGCCGGAGTCGGTGGCTACCACCAGAACTCCTCGGGCTTTGCCGATGCCGGCTTCGACGCGCTGCTCGACGCAGCCCTGGCCACCCAGGACCCCGACCAGCGTCGTGCCCTCTACTTCAAGGCCCAGCAACAGGCTGCCGGCCAGTACCTGCAACTGAACACTTACCCGCAGAGCACGCGGCTGGGCCTGTACAAGACCGCCCATGGCGTGCGCCTGGAGCCTTCGCTGGCGGTGACCTACCTCTATGACGCATGGGTGAGCAAATGAGCGACGCGACGACCCTGACCGACCCTCGCCGCGAGCGCCTGCGTGCCCTCGCGCGCCGAGGTTTTATCCGCCTGGGCGGCGGCCTGCTGGTGCTGTGGGCGGTGGCGACCCTGACCTTCTTCGCCCTGCGCCTGATGCCGGGTGACCCGGTGCTGGCGATCCTCGGCGGCACCACCGGCAACCCGACGCCGGAGGCCATCGAGGCGACGCGGCGCGAATACGGCCTGGACAAGCCGCTGCCGGAGCAATATGTGCTGTACCTCGGGCGCCTGCTGCAGGGCGACCTGGGCCAGTCCTACTCGCAGCACCAGCCGGTGACCCGGGTCCTGGCCGAGCAGGCCGGCGCGACCCTCGAACTGACCCTCGCCGCGTTGCTGGTGGCCTGGTTGCTGGTGTTGCTGCTGACGGTGGCCACCGCCGGGCGCGGGCGCTTGATCGGCGGCCTGGCGTCCTTGGCCGAAACCCTCAGCGCCGCCTTGCCGCATTTCTGGCTGGGCGTGGTGCTGCTGGCCGTGTTCGCCTTCGGCTTGCGCTGGTTCCCGCCCGCTGGCAGCGATGGGCTGGCCAGCCTGGTGCTGCCAGCGTTCTCGCTGGCCATTCCGCTGGCCGGCTTCATCGCCCAGGTGACCCGCGAATCCCTTGAGCTGACCCTCGACCAACCCTTCATCCTCAGCGCCCGCAGCCGCGGCCTGAGCGACCTGGCGGTGCGCTTCCGGCATGCCCTGCGCCACGCCCTGCTGCCGGGGGTGTCGCTGTCGGGCTGGGCCATCGGCGCGCTGATCAGTGGGGCGGTGGTGTGCGAGGTGATCTTCTCGCGCAAGGGGGTGGGCCGTCAGCTGTACCAGGCAGTGCAACTGCAGGACCTGCCACTGGTGATCGGCATCACCCTGGTGGTGGCCGCAGCCTACGTGCTGGCGAACATCCTGGTGGACCTGCTCTATCAATGGATCGACCCGCGCCAACAGGAGGCGACTGCATGAGCGACCTGATTCTCCAACGCGCCCAGGCGCCATCGCGCCGGCAACGGCGCCTGCAATGGCCGCCGCTGGGCGCGAGCCTGGCCCTGTTGTTCCTGTTCGCCTTGTTGCTGGCAGCGCTGGCACCCGGGCTGTTCACCCGCATCGACCCGCTGGCGATCGTGCCGCGCGAAGCGTTCCAGGCACCGAGTTGGGCGCACTGGCTCGGCACCGACCAGTCGGGGCGCGACATCTTCGCGCGGATTGTCCACGGTGCCCGGCAAAGCTTGCTGATCGGCGTGGCGGCAACCCTGCTGTCGATGACCATCGCCATCAGCCTGGGGCTGCTCGGCGGGCTCGGCGGCGCGCGCGTGGACCGTGGCGTGGGCTGGTTGCTGGAGGTGCTGTTCGCCTTTCCCAGCCTGGTGCTGGCGCTGCTGTTCGTGGCGGTGTTCGGCAGCGGCGTCGGCCCGCTGATCGTCGCCACCGGGCTGGGCGGCGCGCCGGGCTATGCGCGGATGGTTCGCGGCCAGGTGCTGGCGGTACGCAACTCCGGCTACATCGAGGCGGCGCGGGCGCTGGGGCATCCCACCGCGCGCATCGTGCTGCGCCAGTTGCTGCCCAACGCCATGCGCCCGTTGGTGGTGACCCTGACCATGGGCGTCGGCCAGGCCATCGTCTGGGCCTCGGCCTTGAGCTTCCTGGGCCTTGGCGCCCGGCCACCGGCGCCGGAGTGGGGCACCATGCTGTCGATGGGCCGCGACTTCATCGCCAGTGCCTGGTGGCTGACCTTCTTCCCCGGCCTGTTCATCGTGCTCACCACCCTGGCCACCACCGCGGCCGGACGCTACATCCAACAACACCTGGAGGGCCGCCTGCCATGAACGACAAGACCTTGATCGTCGAGGGACTGAACGTGTCTTTCGAAGGCCGCAGCGTGGTGCGCGAGCTGTCTTTCACCCTGGCGCCGGGGCGCTGCGTGGCACTGGTGGGCGAGTCCGGCTCGGGCAAGAGCGTCAGTGCCCGCAGCCTGGTGGGGCTGACCGGTGCGCGCAGCGAAGTGACGGCGCGGACCCTGAGTTTCGCCGGGAGCGACCTGCTGGACCTGAGCGAGCGCCAGTGGCGTGGCGTGCGCGGCAAGGAAATCGGCTTCGTGCTGCAGGATGCGCTGGTGTCGCTCGACCCGCTGCGGCCGGTGGGCAAGGAAATTCTCGAGGTGCTGCACACCCACGGCCATGGCACGCGTGCGCAGCGCGGCGCACGGGTGCTGGAGTTGCTCGAACGCGTCGGTGTGCCGGACGCTGCGCTGCGCGCCCGGCAGCGTCCAGGCCAGCTCTCGGGCGGGCTGCGCCAGCGGGCGTTGATCGCCAGTGCGCTGGCAATGGATCCGGCGCTGGTGATCGCCGACGAGCCGACCACTGCGCTGGATGCCACGGTCCAGGCGCAGATCCTCGAAGTCTTCCAGCAGATCAAGGCCCGAGGCGCTTCGCTGCTGATCATCAGTCATGACCTTGCCGTGGTCGCGCAACTGGCCGATGAAGTCGTGGTGCTGCGCCATGGCGACGTGGTGGAGCAGGGGCCGATGCAGCAGGTGTTGCGTCAGCCGCAGCATCCCTATACCCAGGCATTGCTGGCGGCGGTGCCCGCCGAGCAGCCGCGCGGCAGTCGCCTGTCGCCTGAGCGTGCCGGCGCGCCTGTGTCGCCTGTGCCCATCATCGATGAAGTGCTGTTGCAGGCCAGTGGCGTGGGCAAGCGCTACACCGGACCCGATGGCGTGGTACGCCAGGTGGTACAGGGCGTTGACTTCACCCTGCGTGCCGGCCGCACCCTGGGCATCGTCGGTGAATCCGGCTCGGGCAAGACCACGGTTGCGCGCATCGCCCTGGGCCTGCTGCAACCGGACCAGGGCGAGGTGCTGTACCGCGGCAAGCCTTGGAACCTCCCGAACGACGCCGTGAGCGAGGCCGAACGGCGGCCGTTGCGCCAACAGATCAGTGTGATCTACCAGGATCCGCTGGGTTCGTTCGACCCGCGCTGGAGCGTGGCGCAGATCCTCGACGATGCGCTGCAGGTGGCGGGCGTGGACGCGGCGGCGCGACCGGCCCGCATTCAGGTGTTGCTCGAGCAGGTGCGCCTGCCGGCGAGCCTGGCTGCGCGCCGCCCCCTGCAGCTTTCCGGTGGCCAGCGCCAGCGCGTGGCCATCGCCCGCGCCATTGCCAGCGAGCCGAAGCTGATCATCTGCGACGAGCCGGTCTCGGCCCTGGATGTGTCGGTACAGGCCCAGGTGCTCGACCTGCTGGCCGACCTGCAGGACGCGCTGGGCCTGGCGTACCTGTTCATCTCCCACGACCTGGGGGTGATCCGGCATGTCAGCGACGAGGTGCTGGTGATGCGCCACGGCCAGGTGGTCGAGTACGCGCCGGCCGAGCAATTGTTCGAGCGACCTGCCCACGAATACACCCGCCGCCTGCTCGGTTCCGTGCCGCGCCTGCCCGGTAGCGGCGCCGAACTGGTGGTGCCGCCGCTGGACCTGGAACACGAAGCCTTCGACCTGTTCGACGAATCACGCCTGTGGAAAATCGCCATCTGAGGACTACCCCATGACCACCTTCCAACGTTTCCCTCATCAGGCCCCGGCCTCCAGCATCCAGGCCCTGAAGACGCGCATCGAGGCGCTGCTGCCGCAGATCGCCGCCGGCGCCGCCGAGCGCGAGCGCGAGCGTCAATTGCCGTTCGAGGCGATTGCCCGGCTGGCCGCAGCCGGCCTCTACAGCGTACGCATTCCCAGCCGTTTCGGCGGGCCGGGCGGTTCGGTGAGCGATGTCATCGAGCTGTTGCTGAAGATCGCCGCAGCCGACTCCAACGTCGCCCAGGCCCTGCGCCCCGGCTTCGCCTTCATCGAGGGCTTGCTGTTGTCTACTGCCGAGGACGCCGAACAGGAGCGCGAGCGCTGGTTCGCCCGCTACCTTCAGGGCGCTGTGATCGGCAATGCCGGCTGGGAGCTGGGCGGTGCCAATGGCGCCATCGCCGCACGGCTGGTGCGCGAAGGCGATCACTATCGGGCCAATGGCAGCAAGTTCTACAGCACCGGGGCGCTGTTCGCCGACTATGTCAGCGCGGTGGCGCTGGATGAGGATGAACAGCCGGTGTCATTCGTCCTGCCGCGTGATCGCGAAGGCCTGGAACTGGTCGACGACTTCGACGCCATGGGCCAGCGCCTGACCGCCAGCGGCACCACGCACCTGCGCAATGTGCGGGTGGAGGAAAGCGAGCTGCGCACGCGCACCGTGGAGGAGGGCAAGCGCACCCTGGTAACGCCGTTCCTGCAGCTGTTCCTGGGCACTGTGCTGGCCGGTATCGCGCGCAATGCGCTGGACGATGCCACGCGTTTCGCCCGCGAGCATGCCCGACCGATCAAGCACAGCACGGCCAGTCGTTCGGTGGACGATCCCTACGTGGAACTGAGCGTCGGTGACATCGCCGCACGCGCCTACGGCGCCGAGGCGCTGGTGCTGAAGGCAGCCGCCACGATTGACCGGGCCTGGGCGACGCCGCTGGACGAGACCGCCGTGGAGCAGGCCGCCGTAGAGGTGGCGCAGACCCAGTACCTGGTGGCGGAGCTTGCGCTCAAGGCCGCCGAGACGGTGTTCGACGTGGGCGGCGCCTCGACCACGGGACGTCAGCACAACCTCGACCGCCATTGGCGCAATGCCCGCACCGTGGCCAATCACAACCCGCGCCAGTGGAAGGCGGCGGTGGTGGGTGCCTGGCAGCTCAAGGGCACCCGGCCACCGGTGTCGGGGTTGTTCTGAAGGTATCTGCCGCAAGCGCAGACACCTCGACCCTAGAACTTCACATCCATCGCCACTTCGAAGGTGCGCGGTGCCCCCATGTAGTACTGCTGCCCGTAGGCCTGCTTGGCATACACCTCGTCGGTCAGGTTGCGCACCCGGCCGGTGAGGGTGGTGTGCTCGTCCAGGCGGTAGCGGGCGAAGGCGCCGAGCAGCGTGTAGGCGGGGGCCTGGAGGCTGTTGGCGTTATCGGCATACACCGAATCGACGTAGCGCACGTCCACGCCGGCCGACCAGTCGCGGGTGAGGGCGTAGGTCAGCCACAGGTTGGCGACGTTGGCCGGCACGTTGACCGGCGCGTTGCCCTTGCGTGATACCGACACGCCGCCCACCGCTTCGTTGAACTCATCGTAGCGGGCATCGACATAGGCGTAGTTGGCCTCGGCCAGCAGCTTGGGCGTGACCTGCAGGCGCGCGGACAGCTCGATGCCGCGCGAAGTCTGCTGGCCGGCCTGCACCGTCAGGTTGGGGTCGTTGGAGTCGCGCACGGCAAAATCCTTGCGCACGATCTGGTACACCGCCACGGTGGCGGCGCCGCGTCCGTCGAGAAAGTCGAACTTGCTGCCTGCCTCCCACTGTTCGCCCTTGGACAGGTCGAACAGCCCGACGTTGGAATAGGTCGCCGAGGCCAGTGAGCCGGCCGGCAGGTCGGCGGAGTTGCTGTACTGCAGGTAGACACTGGCGCTCGGGGTCAGCTCGTAGGTCAGGCCGATGCGCCCGGACAGCGGCTCCCAGCGGCGTTCGAAATAGGCCGGCGAGCTGGGGCTGACCGGGCCATAGTTGGTGACCTGCATGTCCAGGTAGTCGTAGCGCAGGGCCGTCAGCAGCGCCAGGCGCTCGGTCAGTTGCAGGCGGTTCTCGGCGAACAGCGCACGGTTGAGCACTTCGTTGCGCCGCTGCTTGGTCAGGCCACGGTTGACGCCCGGAATGTCGTGGAAACTGCCGGGGTCGAAGTGATCTGGATCGACCACATCGCTGTAGCTGCTGCCGGTGGGGTACAGGGTCTGGTGCATGCTCGACCAGTCCAACCCCAGCGACCACTGGCTGCTCAGCCCGAACAGGCTGTTGTCGTGGCGCAATTCGACGCGATCACCGATCACGCTCTGCTGGTGGCGCTGCAGGTAGGGGCTGGAACGCACTACGTTGCCGTCGCTGTTGTAGCGGTAGCCTTCGACGTTGCGGTAATCACGCTGGGCGTTGTAGTGGTAGAGCGTGTTCTGCACGCTGGTGCTGTCGCTGACCTGGTAGTCGAGGATCGAGCGCAGCCAGCGCACACGTTGCTCGTAGCGGCCATCGGCAACGTTGTAGTTCTCGAAGCGCCGGCTCTTGTCGATCTTCATGGTGCTGCGTCCGGGCAGGATGGGCGAGCCCCAGTACGGGCTGTCTTCCTTGTCCTCCTGGTATTCCAGGGCCAGGGTGTGGGTGAGGTTGGGCGACAGGTCGCTGAGCAGCGAGAAGGCCAGGCTGTCGGTCTTGCGCTGGTTGCGGTCGATGTAGCCGTTGCCCTGGCTGTGGCTGAAGTCGAGGCGGGCGAAATGGCGGGCATCGGCGGGGTTGTCGGCCAGGGCCTGGTTGATGCCGAAGGCGACTTCCGAGTCGTCGTAGCTGCCGTAGCGGATACGCCCGTCGAGGGTCTGCGCATCGCGGCTGGCAAGCTTGGTGATGTAGTTGATCGAGCCGCCCACGGCCCCGGCGCCGTGCAGGAACGATGACGGTCCGCCGATCAGTTCGACCCGGTCCAGCACCCAGGCATCCACCGGGCGGGTGGCGCTGCTGTAGCCCAGGTTGATGCCGTTGTAGAGCTGGGTGACCTGGTTCTGGGTGAAGCCACGGTAGGCGACGAAGCCGCCGTAGCCGGGGTTGGCCGAGGCGTTGACGCCGGTCATGGCGTTGATCACGTCCTGGCTGTCCTTGGCATCGCGCTGCTCGATCACCCGCCGGTCCGAGACGCTGACCGAGGCGGGTGTCTGCCGAGCGCTCAGGCCCAGGCGCGAGCCGGTACGAATCGGCTCGTCCAGCTGGATGCCCGAAGGCGCTTGCTGCTCGGCATCGATGGTGGTGGCGTCGAGCTGCACGGGGGCGACATCGGCCCAGGCACAGGTGCAGGTGGTGCCCATCAGGAGCACCAGAGAAGTGTTGCGGATCATGTTGTAGAGGCTTCCACGCAAAGGTCATGGCTGACCCGCGGGCAGGGTCGTGCCCGCCTGGGGTCAGGCGAAGGTCGCAGCTGCGGGGAAGACGGAGGGGGAGGCGCGGGGCGGGATGGCGGGACGCAGGTGCCGTGGCGGCGGCTGCGCCCAGCTGCGCACGATGATCGGCGAGGGTTGGCCGCTGTGCGCTGCCGGGAACGACCAGAAGTTGCCGCTCAGCGGCACGGCCAGGGCGAAGGAGGAGCACACCGGGCAGTCGAGCTGGGCCATGTGCTGGTCGCCGCTGCCGTCACCCAGGTCGAAGGCCGGCCCCTTGCCGGTGCTGTCCAGCGAACAGAACCCACCCTCCAGGCCCGACAAGCGCAGGCCGCTCATCTGGCCGTGGTGCAGACCGCACAGCAACAGGCTGAACAGGACGCTCGCGTAGAGCGTCCAGGCAGTCAGCGAGCGGGTCTGGCGGGTGGTTTTCATGGCCGCGAATCTACCATTCGGATGGCTGCGTGGGGTGCTGTCGTGGTGTGGTCGATTGTCGCATTCCAGGCACCGAAAGCGTGCCCCCGCGCGCTCCACGATCGTGCGTCACGCCCTGTTCCAGAGCGGCGACCGTAAAATTTCATCTTCGTTCATATTCGTTGTTGGCCCGCAACCTGCTATATCAGTTCAGCAATTCAGACAAGCGGTCATTGCCTAGCCCATCAGTGGTAAACGCGACAGACCCGCAAAAATTTAGCAAGACCAAGGATTTCAGGGGCTGCAGGATGGCATCCGCGCTACAGATCGAACACCCGGGAAGCGATGCAGGCTGGAGTGCGTACCTGCAACTGCGCTTCGTCCAACGTGGCGACACGACCCGCCTTGGTGCGCGCAAGCATTTCGGCCCTCTTCTGGTGCAGCGGCCGTTCTACCCGGAAGGCGCGCCGTGCCATGTCTACATCCTCCACCCCCCTGGCGGTGTGGTCGGCGGAGACCGGCTGGAGCTCGACATTCATCTCGAGCCCGGCAGCCACGCGCTGCTGACCATGCCTGGGGCGAGCAAGTTCTACCGCAGCATCGGCCCGACCGCGCGGCTGGCCCAGCACTTTCACCTGCAGGCCGGGAGCACGCTGGAATGGCTGCCCCAGGACAGCATCTTCTTCGACGGCGCCCGCGCCCGGCTCGACAGCCGCTTCACCCTCGAGCCCGGCGCACGCCTGCTGGCCTGGGAAACCCTGTGCCTGGGCCGGCCGGTGATGAACGAGCGCTTCGACCATGGCGCCCTCGACAGCTGCCTGCAGGTCGAGATGCCGGATGACCCCGGGCTGCACGAGCGCCTGCGCATCGAAGGCGGTCGCCTGGAAAAGCTTGGTGGTTATCCGCTGGTCGCGACCTTCTGTGCCGCGCCTGCCGACCCGGCCCTGCTCGAGCAGGTGCGCCAGGTGCTCGACGATGTGCAAACCCCGGCCGGCGCGACCCTGCTCGGGTCGTTGCTGGTGATTCGCCTGCTCGACAACGACAACCAACACGTGCAACGCACCCTGCAGCGCCTCTGGCATGTGCTGCGCCCGGCCGTTCTTGGCCTGGCGCCGTGCCCGCCGCGCATCTGGGCCACCTGAGAGAGCCTCCCCATGGAGCTGACCCCGAGAGAGAAAGACAAACTGCTGCTGTTCACTGCCGCGCTGGTTGCCGAGCGCCGCCTGGCCCGTGGACTGAAGCTCAACTACCCCGAGGCGGTGGCGCTGATCAGCGCCACGGTAATGGAGGGCGCGCGCGATGGGCGCACGGTGGCCGAGCTGATGAGCCTGGGCCGCGAGGTGCTCAGCCGTGACCAGGTGATGGAGGGAGTGCCTGAGCTGATTCCCGACGTCCAGGTGGAAGCGACCTTCCCGGACGGCACCAAGCTGGTGACCGTCCACGAGCCCATCGTCTGAACCTGCCCAGGAGGCATCCATGATTCCCGGAGAAGTCCAGGTCGCCCCTGGCGACATCGAACTCAATGTCGGTCGCGAAACGGTGAGTGTCAGCGTGGCCAACCATGGCGACCGCCCGGTCCAGGTCGGTTCGCATTATCACTTCTATGAAGTCAACAATGCCCTGGTGTTCGAGCGCGAGCCGACCCGTGGTTTCCGCCTCGACATCCCCGCCGGTACCGCCGTGCGCTTCGAGCCTGGCCAGTCGCGCACCGTGCAACTGGTGGCCTATGCCGGCAAGCGCGAGGTCTACGGCTTCCAGGGCAAGGTGATGGGCGCACTGGAGGACAGGCCATGAGTCGTATTTCCCGGCGGGCCTACGCCGACATGTTCGGTCCCACCGTAGGCGACCGTGTGCGCCTGGCCGACACCGCGCTGTGGGTCGAGGTGGAGAAGGACTTCACCATCTACGGCGAAGAGGTCAAGTTCGGCGGCGGCAAGGTCATCCGCGACGGCATGGGGCAGGGCCAGATGCTGGCGGCCGACGCCGTGGACCTGGTGCTGACCAACGCCCTGATCATCGACCACTGGGGCATCGTCAAGGCCGATATCGGTGTGCGTGGCGGACGTATCGTCGCCATCGGCAAGGCCGGCAACCCGGATGTCCAGCCCGGTGTGACCATTCCGGTCGGGGCGGCCACCGAAGTGATCGCCGCCGAGGGCAAGATCGTCACGGCCGGCGGCATCGACACGCACATCCACTTCATCTCCCCGCAGCAGGTCGACGAAGCCCTGACCAGCGGCGTCACCACCTTCATCGGTGGCGGCACCGGCCCGGCCACCGGCAGCAACGCCACCACCTGCACCTCGGGGCCCTGGTACCTGGCGCGCATGCTCCAGGCGGCCGACAGCCTGCCGATCAACATCGGTTTCCTGGGCAAGGGCAACGTCTCCAAGCCCGAGCCGCTGCGCGAGCAGATCGCTGCCGGGGCCATGGGCATGAAGCTGCACGAGGACTGGGGCTCGACCCCGGCGGCCATCGACTGCTGCATGAGCGTGGCCGAAGAGATGGACATCCAGGTGGCGATCCACAGCGACACGCTCAACGAGTCCGGCTGCATCGAGGACACCCTGGCGGCCATCGGCGACCGCACCATCCATACCTTCCACACCGAAGGGGCCGGCGGTGGGCACGCACCGGACATCATCCGTGCGGCGGGACAGGCCAATGTGCTGCCGTCCTCCACCAACCCGACGCTGCCCTACACCATCAACACCGTCGACGAGCACCTGGACATGCTCATGGTCTGCCACCACCTGGACCCGAGCATCGCCGAGGACGTGGCCTTCGCAGAGTCGCGCATTCGCCGCGAGACCATCGCCGCCGAGGATATCCTCCATGACATGGGCGCGTTCTCCATGACCTCGTCCGATTCCCAGGCCATGGGCCGGGTCGGGGAGGTGGTGCTGCGCACCTGGCAGGTCGCGCACCAGATGAAGGTGCGGCGCGGGCCACTGGCGCCGGACAGCGACTACAGCGACAACTTCCGGGTCAAGCGCTACATCGCCAAGTACACCATCAACCCGGCGATCAGCCACGGCATCGCCCACGAAGTCGGTTCGGTGGAGGTGGGCAAGCTGGCCGACCTGGTGCTCTGGTCGCCAGCCTTCTTCGGCGTCAAGCCGGCCACGGTGATCAAGGCCGGGCTGATCGTCACCGCGCCGATGGGCGATATCAACGGCTCGATCCCGACCCCGCAGCCGGTGCATTACCGCCCCATGTACGCAAGCTTCGGCGCCGCCCGTCATGCCACGCGCATGACCTTCCTGCCCCAGGCCGCCATGGACCGTGGCCTGGCCGAAGAGCTGGGGCTGCGCAGCCTGATCGGCGTGACCCATGGCTGCCGACGGGTGCGCAAGGCCGACATGGTGCACAACGGCCTGCAGCCGCTGATCGAGGTCGATGCCCAGACTTACCAGGTGCGCGCCGATGGCGAGCTGCTGGTGTGCGAACCGGCCAGCGAACTGCCGCTGGCCCAGCGTTATTTCCTGTTCTGAAGGAGCAAGCATGATTGTCCTGACCCGCCGGATCACCGAGGCTGCCTCGGTCACCGGCACTGTCACCCTGGATGTGGACAGCCGTATCAAGAGCCGCCTGCGCGTGACCCTCGACGATGGCCGGGAGGCCGGCCTGATGCTCGTCCGCGGCCACCTGCTGCGCGGCGGGGAACTGCTCGCCGATGACCACGGCGAGCACGTCGTGCAGGTGCTGGCCGCTGCCGAGCGCGTGTCGACCGTGCGCTGTGCAGACCCGTTGCTGCTGGCGCGTGCCGCCTATCACCTGGGCAACCGCCACGTACCGCTGCAGATCGACAACGGACTGCTGCGCTACCAGCACGACCATGTGCTGGACGAGATGGTGCGTGGCCTGGGCCTCGAGGTGGCGCTGGAGCAGGCGCCATTCGAACCCGAGGCAGGTGCCTACCAGAGCGCGCCCCATGGGCATGCCCACGACCACCCCTTCGTTCGCCTGTAAACCCCTTTTCGAACTGCCTTGGAGCACACAATGAAAAAAGCCCTCGCGCTGATGCTGCTGATGATTGCCTTGCCGGCCTTCGCCCACCCCGGTCACGACAACAACCCGCTGCAGGATGGCCTGCTGCACCCGCTGACCGGTATCGACCACCTGCTGATGCTGCTGGGCACCGGCGTGCTGGCGGCACTGACCCGGCGCACCCTGACCCTGCCGCTGGCCACGCTGTCGGCGATGTTCGGCGGTGCGGTGCTGGGCCACCTGTTCGGTGACATGGTCGGCGTCGAGTCGATGATCACCGTCTCGCTGGTGGTGGCGGCCTGCGCCATGCTGCTGCCCAACCGCCAGGTCCTGCTGGCGCTGGCCATGCCGGTGTTCGCCCTGTTTCACGGCTGGGCGCATGGCGTCGAGGCTACCCCGAGCGCGTTCTGGATGTTCAGCGCAGGCTTCGTCACGGTCAGCGCACTGCTGCTGGTGGTCGGTTTCGGCGTAGGCTGCCTGCTGCGTCGCCACACCAAGCTGCAGAAGCTGTTCGGCGGTGGTCTGCTGGCTGGCGCCGCGTTCGTGCTGGCGGGCTGATGAGCAGCGACCTGGCGCTGCTGCGTCTGCTGCAACTGGCAAGCCCCGGCCTGCCGGTGGGCGGCTTCACCTACTCGCAGGGCCTGGAGTGGGCCGTCGAGGCTGGCTGGGTACGCGATACGCCGGGCTTCTGCGCCTGGCAGCGCGAGCAGTTGCACGACACCCTCGGTTGCCTCGACTGGCCGTTGCTGGCGCGTCTCTATCAGGCCTGCCTGAACGACGACGCCGAGGCCTTCGCGCATTGGAGCCGTTTTCTGCTGGCCAACCGCGAGACTGCCGAGCTGCGCCTGGAAGAGTGTCAGCGCGGCAGCGCCCTGGCGCGCATCCTCGATGGCTGGCAACTGGCGCAGGCGCCGGCCTGGCGTGAAAGCATCGAGCTGTCGCAGCTCGGCGGCATGGCCTGGCTCGGGGCGCACTGGTCCATCCCGCTGCGCGACCTGGCCCTGGGCCACGGCTTCGCCTGGCTGGAGGGCGCGGTGATGGCCGGGGTCAAGCTGGTGCCTTTCGGCCAGCAAGCGGCCCAGACCCTGCTGCGCGACCTGGGCGCGGAGTTGCCGGCCGTGCTCGACCAGGCCCTGACCCTTGACGACGACGCGCTGGGCGGTGGCCTGCCGCTGCTGGCCATCGCCTCGTCACGACACGAAACCCAATACACCCGTTTGTTCCGTTCCTGAGGACTGCCTACATGCAAAGCTATCAGCAACCCCTGCGCGTCGGTGTCGGCGGCCCGGTCGGCTCCGGCAAGACCGCGCTGCTCGAGGCCCTGTGCAAGGCCATGCGTGACCACTACCACATCGCGGTGGTGACCAACGACATCTACACCAAGGAAGACCAACGCATCCTCACCGAGGCCGGCGCCCTGGAGCCGGAGCGCATCGTCGGCGTGGAGACCGGTGGCTGCCCGCACACCGCGATCCGCGAGGATGCCTCGATGAACCTGGCGGCGGTGGAAGCCCTGGCGCGCAAGTTCGGCAACCTGGAAGTGATCTTCGTCGAGAGCGGGGGGGACAACCTCAGCGCCACCTTCAGCCCGGAGCTGGCCGACCTGACCATCTACGTGATCGACGTCGCCGAAGGCGAGAAGATCCCGCGCAAGGGTGGGCCGGGCATCACCAAGTCGGACTTCCTGGTGATCAACAAGACCGACCTGGCGCCCTATGTCGGCGCTTCGCTGGAGGTGATGGAGCGTGACACCAACCGCATGCGCCCCGAGCGCCCCTGGACCTTCAGCAACCTGAAGAAGGGCGAGGGCCTGCAGGCGGTGATCGACTTCATCGTCGATCGCGGCATGCTCGGCGTCAGGGGCTGACCGGCACGGCCCCGCCGGGCGGCTGCACGGCCGGCCGGGCGGGGCATGTCGCCAATCAGGCGACGAACATCTTGCGCGGGCTGTGGTGCGAGATCCAGCCCGCCACCGAACCCAGGGTACTGGCCCCGGCCATTTGCGCCAGGCTCTCGAGCGAAGGCTCCAGGTGCGCGGCGAACCAGGCCACCAGGCCCAGGAAGTAGCACAACAGGTTGTTCATCATCGGCAGGCCGCGCAGGCTGACCACGATCACCGCGACCACGAACACCACCATCGGTATCGCCAGCAGTGGGCCGACGCTTGGCGCGATCAGGGCGACGCTGGCTGCAGCCAGGGCTCCGAAGATCAGGCCGAGCCAAACGCAACCGAGGTTTTCCAGGGTCGAGCGGGTGGTCAGGCCCCGGGTGAAGAAGGCGATCCAGCCGATGAACATGGCCCAGACCGGCACCTGTGCGGCCAGGGCGGTGGCGGAGGCGGCGGCGGCGGTGACGGCCGCGACCAGGGTGACGGTGATGTAGCTGCTGCGGGAAACGTGGAGGTGACTCATCGCTGGGTTCCTGTGGGTGGTTGTGACGGCTGGATTCTGGTCCGTTTCCCCACCGGGATAATCACCCGGGCAAGAGCTTGTTAATTCCAAGTACGTTAACAATGCATTTGTAATAATTTGTTTTATCTAAATAATTGAAACAAAAAATGTTCAATTGTTTCGACGTATTTGTTCGCCTGCCGGCGCCGACAATCCATCCCAGACCGCTGCCAGGCGCCGCACCGCGCTCATCGCGTCATCGGCATCGATGAAATTGGCGAACCCCATCAGCAGCCCCTGTTCGGCGCAAGGTCGTACCCGCCATTCCCCCAACGCATGCACGGCCAGGCCCTGGGCCCGTGCGCTCGCGGCGAGCAGGTGCTGGTCGGTCGCGTCGTGCAGGTGAGCCAGTACGTGAATGCCTCCGGCCTGCTGCTGCACACCCAGGCGCGTGCCAAGCACCTGCTGCAGGGCGTCGACCAGATACTGGCGACGGACGGCGTAGAGCGCGCGCATCCGGTTCAGGTGACGGGCGAAATGGCCAAGTTCCATGAACTGCGCCACGGTGGCCTGCAAGGCAATGGCGCCAGGTCCGGGCAGGTGGCGGGCACTGTCGTTGAAACGCTCGACCTGCGACATCGGCACCACCAGGTAGGCCAGGCGCAGGCCCGGATACAGCACCTTGCTGAAGGTGCCGGTGTACAGCACCCGGCCTTGGCGGTCCAGGCTCTTGAGTGCAGGCAGCGGTCGACCGTGGTAGCGAAACTCGCTGTCGTAGTCATCCTCGATTATCCAGGCGTCGGCCCGTGCCGCCCAGTCCAGCAATTCCAGCCGCCGTTGCAGGCTGAGGGCAACGCCCATCGGGCTCTGGTGGGTCGGCGTGACCACCGCGAAACGCGCCCCCGCGGCCAGGCGCTGGCCGAGGTTGACGTCCAGTCCGTCCTGGTCCACGTCCACGGGTTGCAGGCGCATCCCGGCGTGCTCCAGGCACTGGCGTGCATGCAGGTAGCCGGGGTCTTCGTACCAGCCCAGGTCGCCGGGGCGCAGCAGGGTGCGACACACCAGCTCGAGCGCGCCCCGATAGCCGGTGGTGACGAACACCTGCTCATGGCTGCAGTGGATGCCGCGCGAAATGCCCAGATAGGTGGCGATGGCGTGGCGCAACTGTGCATGCCCGGCGGCCGGGGGAGCGGTCATGGCCAGTGGATCGAGGCTGCGCAGGTGGCGCGCGGCCAGGCGTGCCCAGGTCTTGCGCGGGAACGCATCGAGCGCCGGCAAGCCCAGGCGGAAGGGCGCTATGTGCGTGCCTGCGTCCTGCGTCGCAGGGCTGACCGGCAGCGTCGCCGGGGCCACGACCCGGTCGGTACCGGGCAGCCCGCACAAGCCGGGGGCCACGACCGTGCCGGCCGCACCACGGGTGATGAAATAGCCTTCGCCGACCAGCATCTGGTAGGCCATTTCCACCGTGCCACGGGCCAGGTTCAGTTCGCTGGCCAGGCTGCGCACCGAGGGCACCCGGTCGCCAGCGCGCAGCTTGCCCCTGGCGATCGCTTCGCGGTAGCGCTGGTAGAGCTGCAGGTAAATGGGCGCGGTGTGTTCGCGGCTGGGCTTGAGCTGTTGCAGGTCCATGGGGCTTGTCCCATTCAATTGAGCGATTCTTGCACCTGTCGGGTGGGGCATGATCTTCCTAGAGTGGCGGGCAGACCTCAAGGGACACCTGTCATGAATACCTTCAGCCTGACCCATGCCGAAACCGATGCCCAGTTGCATGCCTGCTTCGCGGTGATGCACGAGCTGCGTCCGCACCTGGCCGATGCCGCTACCTTCGTCGCCCAGGTCCGTCGTCAGGCTGCGCAGAACTATCGCCTGCTGGCGGCGTGGCAGGGTGATGAAGCCAAGGCGCTGGCCGGCTACCGGGTGCAAGAGAACCTGCTGTACGGACGCTTCCTGTATGTCGACGACCTGGTTGCCAGCACCGAGGCGCGCCGCCATGGCCTGGGGGCGGCGTTGATCGACGCTCTGCGCGAGGAAGCCCGTGCGCAAGGCTGCACGCACCTGGTGCTGGACACCGCGTTGGCCAATGCCCTGGGTCAGCGCTTCTATTACCGCCAGGGCCTGCTGGCCAGGGCCATGCACTTCAGCCAGGCCCTCTGATTGCACGGCCGGCTTCACCTCACTCGCGGAGAACTCCGATGAACCTGTGTCCATCGGCCTGCCTGCGCAGGCCCCTGTTCGGAACCCTGACATGAAGATCCTGCACATCGATTGCAGCACCCGGGTCGCCTCGCACAGCCGAGCGCTGTCGGCGGCGGTCGTCGACCGTCTGGTCGAGGGTGCGGCGCAGGTCGTGGTTACCCGCCGTGACCTGGGCATGACGCCCATCGGGCATGCCTCGGCGGCCTACGCCGACGGATTGCAGTCGCCCCAGGCACTGGAGGCGGCGCTGGCAGGCTCGGCCATGGCCCTGTCCGAGCAACTGATCGTGGAAATCGAGCGCGCCGATGCCCTGGTGATCGGCACGCCGATGCACAACTTCACCGTGCCTTCGGTGTTCAAGGCCTGGCTCGACCAGGTGATGCGCGTCGGCCGCACCATCGGGCGCACGCCCGAGGGCCGCAAGACCGGCCTGCTGGCTGACCGCCCGGTGCATGTGGCCATCGCCTCCGGCGGCTTCTTCACCGGCGAGCGCCCGGCGCAGCCGGATTTCCTCACCCCCTATCTCGACGCAGCGTTCGCCTGCATCGGCCTGCACTCGGTACGCTTCCACGCGCTGCAGGGCACGGCCGTGCTTGACGCTGCGCAATTGCGTGACGAACACCAGCGCTTGCTGGCGAGTCTCGACCGGTGGAGATCGCAGGCATGACGATCATCGAGCAATCTCCCCTGAAAGTGCAGGCGCATCCGGGCAGTCGCGGACCGTTGGCCGTCCCGCTGCTGGCGGTACTGGTCTACCCGTTCCTGTTGATGCTGTTCAACGCCTATGTAAACGAGCCCAGCGGCCTGGATGGGGTGGGTGCGGTGATCGCCCTGGGCCTGGCCTTCGCCGTGCCGATTCCCGGCTTGCTGGTGGCCGGGCAGGCCGGGGTGTCTGCCGGTGTGCGCCGCTTTGCCTACGCCAGCGTGGCGGCGCCGACCCTGTACGTGTTTCTCGGCGTGGTACAGGCGCTGCTCGGCAGCACGCTGCCCGACCCGCTGGTGTGGTGCGTGATCTGGCTGGCACTGGCCGCACTGGCGCTGTTGCGTGCACGCCAGCCAGTAGCCGCATCGGCCACGGCAGGCCTGGGCCGCTGGCGCGTGGCCCACGGCGTGAGCGGCGCGGTCCTGTGCCTGTATGTGCTGTTCCACCTGGGTAACCACCTGGCCGGGCTGGTCGGGCCTGAACTGCACGCCCAGGTAATGGAGATCGGCCGCACGGTGTACCGGGCCGGCCTGATCGAGCCGCTGCTGGTGCTGGCGTTCATCTTCCAGGTAGTCAGCGGCCTGCACCTGGCCTGGCGCTGGAGTGCCCGGACGCAGGACCGGCTGCGGACCTTGCAGGTGGCGTCCGGGGTGTACCTGTCGCTGTTCGTGCTCGGGCACATGAACTCGGTGTTCATCTATGCCCGCACGTTCCTCGGCATCCCTACCGACTGGAACTTCGCCACCGGCGCACCCACCGGCCTGCTGTTCGATGCCTGGAACATCCGCCTGGTGCCGCACTACACCTTGGGCGTGTTCCTGGTACTGCTGCACCTGCTGTTGGGGCTGCGGGTGGTGCTCCAGGCGCACGGCGTGCAGGAGCGCGCCGTGCGCCTGGTCTGGCGGGGCGGCGTGACGGCCTGCGCGGCCATCGCGCTGGCGATCATCGCCGGCATGTGCGGGGTGAGGCTGTAGCGCCAGGGCGGTTCAACCGCCCTGGGAATCGCGCCCCTTGAGCGGGGTGAACTGGTTCGAAGCCTCCGGCAGGCCGGTGACCTTGATCGACCGCGCCCCGACGGCGAACTTCGCGCCCACCTTGGAGAAGCGCTCGAGCAGCTGGAAGTTGATCGCCTGCTGGATATCCATGTACAGGTTGTAGCCGGGGTCGAGCACGATGTAGACCGCCTCGAACTCCAGCGCCTCCTTGCCGAAGCCGCGCAGGTGGGCGCGGTCGAAGCGCACCTGGCCCTGGGCCTTGATCGACTCCTCGACGATCGCCGGGGCCTTCTTCACCGCTTCGGTCGGTGTGTCGTACGACAGGCCGAACTCGAAGACGATACGCCGTTCCTGCAGGCGCTTGTAGTTCTGGATGGTGCTGCTGATCATGCCGGCGTTGGCCATGACGATCTGCTCGCCGCCCAGGCTGCGGATGCGCGTGGTCTTCAGGCCGATGTTCTCGACCGTGCCGGCCAGCGCGCCGATGACGATGAAGTCGCCGACCTCGAAGGGTTTGTCGACGGCGATCGACAGCGAGGCGAACAGGTCGCCCAGCACGTTCTGCACTGCCAGCGCCACGGCGATGCCGCCCACGCCGAGGCTGGCGACGAAGGCGGTGATGTTCACGCCCAGGTTCGACAGCATCGCCAGCAGCACCACCGACCACAACAGCACGCGCGCGCCCCAGCCCGACAGGGTGGCCAGGGCACTGCCGCGGTAGGCGCTGCCGCTGTCGTGGCGAGCGAAGTAGCGGCTCAGGCCAAGGGCGATGGCGCGGTTGGCCCACAGGCCGATCTGCAGCGCAGCGACCACGAACCACAGGCTGCCGACCCGGTCCAGCCAGCGCTCGGGCAAATCCAGTACGCCAAGGCCGACCAGCAGCGAAGCGAGCATCAGCAGGAAGTTGCTGGTGCCTTCCAGTACCTGGGTGATGAGTTTGCTGAGCTGGCCGTCGTGACTGGACCATTGCCGGGCGCGGCGCTTGAGAAAGCTCAGCGCCCAGCGCGTCACCAGGAAGGTGATCAGGGTCACCGCCAGGGCCAGCAGCAGGTTGAGGATGGAGATGCCGAACACCGTGGTGGTGGTCAGCAACTGCAGCAATCGTTCGTCCATCGGGTCTCCCTCCGAGATGGTGGTCAATTCAGGGTGCCTGTTGCGGCACAGTCTGTTTAGAAGGGCGAGGGCGGCGAGGGTTTAATCGGATGTGCGCCGATGCTGCCCGACGCCTGCCGGGCTGCCTTGCGCCATGGCAGCTTTACGTGCACGTCAGGCTGTCGCACACTGCGTGCAGTTCCGGGGTACAGCTGGAGTAAACGATGGCGCGACAATCACCCATAACAGACGCCCACGACCCGATGCAGCAATCCCGCCAGGTCCGCCTGCACCTGGCCAGCGAAGGCGAACTGCCTTCGGGCATGCTGCGCGACGAGATCGATGCGTCCTGGCGGCGCAGCCATGGCCACGGCCTGGATTGCCTGCAGGGCGAACAGGTCGGCCTGGGCCTGAAGCACGGTAATGACCTGCAGACGCTGCTCGAACTCAACCGCACGCTGATCGATGCCGTCACCCCTGAGCTCGATTACCTGGTCGAGCGCCAGGGCAAGGGCGGCATCATCATCCTCGGCGACGCCCAGGCCAATGTGCTGGCCATCGAAGGGCAGACCCATGTGCTCAACCGCACCGGCCTGCGCGACCTGCACCCGGGCAGCTGCTGGAGCGAGGCGCTGCGCGGCACGAATGCCATCGGCACGGCCGTGGTCGAAGGCCGGCCGACCCTGATCAACTGCGGCGAGCACTACCTGGATCGCCTCAGCCCGTTTTCCTGCACTTCGGTACCGCTGCGCGACCCGCGCGGCGAGGTGATCGGCGTGCTCGACATCACCCGCGAAGGAGTGATGAGCCAGCCGCAGGACAGCCTGTCGACACTGATGCTCGCGGCGGGCAACATCGAGAGTCGGCTGTTCGGTCTGTATCACCCCGAGCAACTGGTGCTGGCCTTTCACAGCCGCCCGCAATACCTGGGCAGCGCCTGGCACGGCCTGCTGGCGCTGAGCCTGGACGGCGAGGTGCTGGCGGCCAACGACAATGCCTGCCAGCTGCTGGGCCTGGCCCGCCCGGGCCTGATCGGCCGGCGCTGCAGCGACCTGCTCGGTGAGCGTTCGCCCGCCTTCCTCAACCGGCTGTGGCAGGGCGGGGTGAGCAGCGTGCAGACTGCCAAGGGCGAGTTCTTCTGCCGCGTGCTGCAACTGCCGCGACACCTCCCGCTCGGCCCCGCGGTGGCGACCAGGCCGGCGGCTGCGCCCAGGTCAACGGCGCTCGAGGCCCTGGCCGGCGGCGACGCGCGCCTGGCGCGTGGCCTGCGCATGGCTCGCCAGGGCCTGGGCAACGGCCTGCCGGTGCTGCTGCTGGGCGAAACCGGCACCGGCAAGGAGGTGGTGGCACGCGCCCTGCACCAGGCCAGCCCCCGCGCCGACAAGCCGTTCGTGGCGGTCAACTGCGCGGCCATTCCCGAAGGGCTGATCGAGTCCGAACTGTTCGGCTACCGCGACGGTGCCTTCACCGGTTCGCGGCGCGGCGGCATGGTCGGGCGGCTGATGCAGGCCCAGGGCGGCACGCTGTTCCTCGACGAGATCGGCGACATGCCCCTGGCCCTGCAGGCCCGCCTGTTGCGCGTGCTGCAGGAGCGTCGGGTGGCGCCGCTGGGGGCAGGGGAGGAGCAGGATATCGACGTCGCGATCATCTGCGCCACCCACCGCGACCTCAAGCGCCTGGTGGCCGAGCAGCATTTTCGCGAAGACCTCTACTACCGGGTCAACGGCGTGTCCCTGCGCCTGCCGGCCCTGCGCGAACGCGATGATCTGCGCGCGCTGATCGACGGCCTGCTGGACAAGCTCGGCGCTCGTCACGTCAGCCTGGCACCTGGCTTGAGCACATTGCTCGAAGGCTTCGACTGGCCGGGCAACATCCGCCAGCTGGAAATGGTGCTGCGCACCGCACTGGCCATGCGCGAGGAGGGGGAGCAGGTACTGCAGCTCGAGCATCTGACCGACTGCCTGCTCGACGAGCTGTCCAGCGGCGTCGCCGCGCCCGGCAGCCTGCGCGAGAACGAGCTGGAGCTGATTCGCGGCGCGCTGGCGCGACACCAGGGCAATGTCTCGGCGGCCGCCGAGGCGCTGGGGATCAGCCGTGCCACGCTGTATCGCAAGCTCAAGCAGTTGCGCGCCTAGGCCATGGGGGGACTGTTCTCGCGCCTGATCGAGTCCGGCGACCCGCAACTCATGCGCCAGGCCCTGGCCTGGCTGTATGGATTCGTGCGCCCGCAGCGCCGGGCCATCGCTGCACTGCTGGGCCTGTCGCTGCTCGCCTCGCTGCTGGCGCTGGCCCAGCCCTGGCTGGTCAAGACCCTGATCGACGATGGCCTGTTGGCCCGCGACTACCCCACGCTCTGGCACATGGCGGCACTGATGATCGGCGCCGGCGTGCTGGGCACGCTGCTGTCGGGCGTCAACCGCTACCTGCACACGCGTCTGTCGGGGCGCATCCTGTTCGCCCTGCGCGACGACCTCTACCGGCATCTGCAGCAGTTGTCGCCGACCTTCTACGGGCGGCGGCGCACCGGTGACATCCTCTCGCGGCTGGACGGCGATGTCGCCGAGATCCAGCGTTTTGCCGTGGATTCGCTGTTTGCGGCAGTGTCCAGCGTGATCGGCCTGCTCGGTGCGGTGCTCCTGATGCTGATGCTGTCGTGGCAGTTGTCGCTGTTGCTGGCCGTGCTGGTGCCGATCGAGGTGCTGTGGCTGCGCTGGATGCGGCGCAAGGTCGAACGTGAGGTGCGCAGCCTGCGCGAGCGCTCGGCGGATGTGTCGTCGTTCCTGGTGGAGACCTTGCCGGCGATGAAGTTCATCCAGGCCGCCGGACAGCAGGACCGCGAGGCAGGGCGCCTGGATCGGTTGGGCCAGGGCTACATGCGGCAATTGCTGAAGGTGCAGGTCACCGAGTTCTTCACCCAGGCGGTGCCCGGCACCCTGACGTCGTGGTGTCGCGCCTGTGCATTCCTGGTGGGCGGCTGGTGGGTGATCCAGGGCACCTGGCAGTTGGGGGCGCTGATCGCTTTTTCGACTTACCTGGGCATGGCCGTGGGGCCGGTGCAGAGCCTGCTTGGCCTGTATGTGGCGGTGCAACGCATGGCGGTCAGCCTGGGGCGGGTGATGGAACTCAAGCGCGAGGCGGTGGCCGTTCGCGAGCCGCAGGCGCCCCGGCCGATGCCGGACGGCCCCGGCGAGTTGCGCCTGGAGGCTGTCGGTTTCACCCATGAAGGCCGCCAGGGCGCAGTGCTCGACCAGGTCGACATCGCTGTCCCGGGTGGACTGAAGGTGGCCATCAGCGGTGCTTCCGGGGTGGGCAAGTCGACCCTGATCGACCTGCTGCAGCGCTTCTACGACCCCGATCACGGGCGCATCCTGCTCGATGGCGTCGATCTGCGCGAGCTTGACCTGGCCGCGCTGCGTCGGCGCATCGCGGTGGTCAGCCAGGACATCGTGCTGTTTCGTGGCACCCTGGCGCAGAACCTGGCCTACAGCACCCCGCACGCCAGCCGCGCAGCGCTGGAGCAGGTGGTGCGCCTGACCCATCTGCAGAGCCTGGTGCACAGCCTGCCGCTGGGGCTCGATGGTACGCTCGGCGAGCGCGGCCAGCAGTTGTCCGGCGGGCAGAAACAGCGTATCGCCATTGCCCGTGCCTTGCTCCAGGATCCGGCGATCCTGGTGCTCGACGAAGCCACCAGCGCCGTGGACGAGGCGACCGAGCGCGAGGTGATCGCCGCCATCGACCAGTTGTTCGCCGGGCGCACCCGGATACTCATCAGCCACAGGCCTTCGACCCTGGCCGATGCCGACCTGCACCTGCATTTGCAGGAGGCTCGCCTGCAGGTGCTGCAACCGGTGCGTGCCGACCATGGCCAGTGAACTGCGGCTGGGGGTGGTCGACAGTGGCTGTGCACTGCAGCATATGCCTGCGGTGCTGGCGGCGCGACGGTTCTGGCTGGAAGACGGACTGCTGCAGGAAGGCACGGCGCTGCCCGACCGCCTGGGGCACGGCAGCGCCGTGCTGGAATGCCTGGCGCAGGATGCTGGCGAGGCCGGTTTGCTGGTGGCGCAGGTCTTCACCGATCAGCCGCGCACCAGTGCCTTGCAAGTGGCTGCAGCGGTGTTGTGGCTGGTCGAGCAGGGCGCGACCCTGATCAATCTGAGCCTGGGGCTGGCCCAGGACCGCCCTGTGTTGCGCCAGGCCTGCGCAGCCGCCCAGGCTGCCGGCGTGGTGCTCTGCGCCGCAAGCCCGGCGCGCGGTGGCCCGGTGTATCCGGCCAGTTACCCCGGCGTGCTGCGCATTACCGGTGACGCCCGTTGCCAGCCGGGGCAATGGTCGTGGCTGGGCACGGCGCAGGCTGACGTTGGCGCAGCGGTGGGCGAAGGCGGCCAGGCGGGTGCCAGCCTGGCGTGCGCCGCCCTGACCGGGCGCCTGTGCGCTGTGCTGCGTGAGCACCGCGAACTGCAACCGGCGAACTTGCGTGCCTGGCTGCAGGCGCATGCCGCGTTCGTCGGGCCTGAGCGGCGAGGTGTCGATGGCCAGTGATCCGCAGATCCTGGTCCTCGGCGCAGGCCCTGCCGGTGCCACCACCGCCATCGGCCTGCGGCGCCTGGGCTATGCGGTCACCCTGGTATCGGACTGGCGCCGCTTCGATGCAGTCGAAGGCGTTTCGCAACGGGTGCTGGACGGCCTGCGCCATGCCGGACTGGGCCAGGCGCTTCACGTGGCGACCGTCGCAGCCGCGCGCCAGGTGCAGTGGAACGGCGAGCGCCTGCAGATGAATCAGGAGTTCCTGCTCGACCGCGTCCGTTTCGACCGGGCGCTGCGCGAGGACTTGCTGCGCGCCGGAGTACGGCTGATCCACGGGCGTGTCCGTGAGCTGGAACAGGCGGATGGCTACCGGGTGCGCCTCGACGATGGCCAGTGGCTGCAGGGTGATTTCCTGGTCGAGGCCCGTGGCCGTCAGGCACCGCTGCCGGGCAGTCGCCTGCGCGGCCCGGAGACCCTCAGCCTGCTCAACCTTTGGCAAGCCACGGAAGGTGCGCCGGCCTCGGCCGTGGAAAGCCTCGAAGATGGCTGGGCGTGGATGGCGCGCCTGGCAGACGGGCGCTGCTATTGGCAGATCACCCTGGATGCCGGTGCCGCTTCGCTGCCGGGCAAGGCGGCTTTAGCCGGCTATTGCGCAGCGCGGCGGCGTCAATCGGCCCTGGTGGCGCAGCTGTTCGATGCCCGGGCGCTGGAGCCTGCCCAGGTGCATGCGCGCAGCAGTACGGCGATTCTGGCCGGCGAGTGCGCGGGGCGCGACTGGCTGCGGGTGGGCGATGCGGCGATGGCGGTCGATCCGCTGTCGGGCAACGGGATCTTCCAGTCGCTGTCGTCGGCATTGCAGGCGCCGGTGGTGATCAACACCCTGCTCAGGCGGCCCGGGCGGGCAGCGCTGGCGCAAAGCTTTCACCAGCAACGGGTCGAGCAGCTGTTCTTGCGCTTTGCCCGCACGGGGCGCGATTTCTACCGCCAGGAGCGCCGTCAGCCCGGCGCCGGTTTCTGGATGCCGCGCCAGGCGTGGCCGGATGACCAACCCATGCATCAGGCCGCGCACTGGCAGGCCGTTCGGCTCGAGCGCAGGCCGGTGCTGCGTGATGGCTGGGTGGATGAAGCCGAGGTGGTGGTGACTGCCGACCAGCCGCTGGGTGTGTGGCACCTGCAGGGCATCGAGTTGGCGCCGGTGGTGCGGGCCCTGCAGGCAGGGGCCGGCCTGGACGCGGCATTGGCGGGGCAGCCACGGCAGGCACAGGCGATGGTCCGGCGCTGGTTGCATGAGCAGGGCTGGCGTATCGACGAAGCATTCTGAAAAACGGCAGGCGCGGTCAGTGCCCTGAACCGTAGCGGTGTCGTTTCGACAGGAAGGCGGCCTGCTCGCGCAGTGGCTGCGAGAGAGGCCGCTCAAGCTCAGAGCTTGATCAGTACCGACTTGAGCTCGGTATAGTAGTCGATCGCCGCTGCCCCCATCTCGCGGCCAACCCCCGACTGCTTGTAGCCGCCGAAGGGCAGTGCCGGGTCCAGCGCGCTGTGGCAGTTGACCCAGATCGAGCCGGACTTGATGCGTGGGATCATCCGGTGCACCGCGCCCAGGTCGTTCGACCAGATGCTGGCACCCAGCCCGTACGGGTTGTCGTTGGCCATGCGCAGCACTTCGTCGATGTCGTCGAAGGGCATGGCCACCAGTACCGGGCCGAAGATTTCCTCCTGCACCAGGCGGTGACGCTGGTCGACATCGACGATCACCGTCGGCTTGACGAAGTAGCCCGGCCCGAAGCTTTCGCCGCCGCAGGCGATGGTCGCGCCCAGTTCGCGGCCCAGTTCGATGTAGCTGGCGACCCGATCCTGCTGCTTGGCCGAGATCAGCGGGCCCATCTGGACTGCTGGATCCAGGCCACTGCCCAGCTTCATGCCGTTGGCGATGCCGGCGATGTCGGCTACCACGTTGTCGAAGTGCTTGCGGTGCACGTACAGCCGTGACCCAGCGCAGCACACCTGGCCCTGGTTGAAGAAGATCGCCGTCGCCGCGCCGGCGGCCGCCTCCTGCAGGTTGGCGTCGGGCATGACGATGGTCGGCGACTTGCCCCCCAGTTCAAGGGTGACGCGGGTCATGTTGTCCATCGCGGCCTTGCCGATCAGCTTGCCCACTTCGGTGGAGCCGGTGAAGGTCAGCTTGTCCACGCCGGGGTGACGGCTGAGGGCAGCGCCGGCATTGAGCCCGGTGCCGGTGACGACGTTGAATACCCCATCCGGGTAGCCGGCTTCGGCGACCAGCTCGGCAAGCTTGAGTGCGGTCAGCGGGGTTTCGTCGGCCGGCTTGAGGACCATGGTGCAACCGGTGGCCAGGGCCGGGCCGAGCTTCCAGCAGGCCAGCAGCAGCGGGAAGTTCCAGGCGACGATGGCGCCAACCACGCCAACCGCTTCGCGGCGGATGAAACCGTGGAACTGTTCGTCGGGCATCAGCGGCATCGAGGCGTCCACGGTGCTGCCTTCGATCTTGGTGGCCCAGCCGGCCATGTAGCGCAGGAAGTCGATGGCCAGTTGCACATCCATCACCTGGGCGACATTGGCGCTCTTGCCGTTGTTCAGGCATTCCAGCTCGGCCAGTTCGCGGGCATCGCGCGCCATCAGGTCGGCCAGGCGCCACAACAGGTTCTGCCGTTCGCGCGGGCGCATGCGGCTCCAGGGCGAATCGTCGAAGGCCTGGCGCGCGGCGCGCACCGCACGGTCGACGTCTTCAGCCTCGGCGCTGGGGACTTCGCCGAGGATCTGCCCGGTGGCCGGGTTACGGAAATTCAGGGTTCGGCCGCTGGCGGCGTCCTGCCAGTCGGCGCCGATGCGCATCTTCAGCTTGCGCGCGAGAAAGGCCTGGGTGGCGGGCAGCAGGGGCAGGTCGGAAAGCATGGGGCGGTGCCTCTTGTCATTGGAATGTGGCAAGGGGCGGCGCAATGCCCGTGCCAAGGTCGCCTGGCGGCTTCAAACCATTGATCCGGCTGGTTTTTGCAATGCTGCACAGGGCAGCTTGCGGGCCTGCGCTGTTGCACATTGAGACGCTGTGAGACGGTGCTGAAACAGGTGGGCCGGTGGTGATCTTTTCGCGGGCAAGCCCGCTCCCACAGGTTGGACTGCCCCCAAAAAGTTGGACACAAATCCAACCCTTGGGGGGCAGTCCAGGTATTGAAGCCTGCACCAACCAGTGGGAGCGGGCTTGCCCGCGAAAAGGCCACCTCCGATACCCCTGTCTCAACCTGAAACAACCTGTCGCGAATTGGGACGTTCCAACCCGTAGCAACGCCTTGTGGCAGACCGCCCAAAGCAGCTCAAGTCCCTGAAACAACGCCACTTTCAAACTCCTGGCACACTTCCTGTATTGCCTCTGTCACATGCACCGGCGGTATCCAAGCGTGCGATAACGATAAGAACGACACCGTGGAGGTCTGACCTTGAAGACGACTCGACTCCGGCGGCAGGCGGGCACACTGGCGCTGGTCGCCACCGCCTTGCTGAGCGCCCAGGCCCTGGCGGCCGAGCAGGGCCCGGCGATTTTGCAGAACAAGTGCATGGGCTGCCATATCCCCGAGGGCAACGATGCCTACAGTCGCATCAGTCACCAGCGCAAGACCCCCGAGGGCTGGCTGATGAGCATCGCCCGCATGCAGGTCATGCACGGGCTGCAGATCAGCGACGACGAGCGTCGCACACTGGTCAAGTACCTCGCCGACCAGCAGGGCCTGGCGCCCAGCGAAACCGACGGCGTGCGCTACGCCATGGAGCGTCGGCTCAATACCGTCGAGCACTTCGACACCCAGCTCGCCGAGACCTGTGGCCGCTGCCATTCCGGCGCTCGTGTCGCCCTGCAGCGCCGCCCGGCGCAGGAGTGGGAACACCTGGTCAACTTCCACCTTGGCCAGTGGCCGTCCCTCGAATACCAGGCCCAGGCACGCGACCGCGACTGGCTGGAGATTGCCCTGAAACAGGTGGTGCCGGACCTGGCCAGGCGCTTCCCGCTGGAAAGTCCTGCCTGGAGCGCGTGGCAGAAAGCCAAGCCCAAGGCTGACGCGTTGTCGGGGCAGTGGGCGTTCAGTGGTCATATGCTCGCCAAAGGCGATGTCCGGGGCGTGATGACGGTCAGCGCTGAACAGGGCGACAGCTTCAAGGTCGAGGTCAAGGGTCAGTACGCCGACGGAACGCCGTTCAATGGCAGCGGTTCGGCGATCCTCTACAACGGCTATGAATGGCGCGGCAACGTAAAGATCGGCGACAGCAACCTGCGCCAGGTCTTCGCTGCGCTCGACGGCCAGATGCAAGGGCGCATGTTCGAGGCCGAACACGACGAGCGCGGTCTGGACTTCACGGCGGCGAAGCAGGGCAAGGCCCGCCTGCTGGCCGTGCAGCCGGCCTACATCAAGGCGGGCAGCGAGCGCGAGATCACCCTGGTCGGCACCGACCTGGCGGGCACGCCGCAGTTGGGCGCCGGGGTCGAGGTGACCGAGGTGCTCGAGCAGACCCCGACCCTGGTCCGGGTCAAGGCCCGCGCTGGCGCCGATGCCGCGCCGGGGCAGCGCGAGGTCACGCTGGGTACGCTCAAGGGCCTGAGCCTCGCGGTCTACGACAAGGTCGAGGAGGTCAAGGTGGTGCCGGCCTTCTCCATCGCCCGGATCGGCGAGAACGGGGCTTCGGTGCCCAAGGTCCAGGGGCGCTTCGAGGCCGAGGCCTGGGGCAAGGATGCCAGCGGCCAGCCGCTGCGCATCGGCTATCTGCCGGCGAACTGGAAGGTCGAGCCGTTCAACGAGCGTGCGGTCGAGGACGAAGACCTCAAGTTTGCCGGCAAGATGCAGGCCGATGGCGTCTTCGTGCCGGGCGGTGCCGGGCCGAACCCGGCGCGCAAGATGATGACCAACAACGCCGGCAACCTGAAGGTCATCGCCACGCTGGCCGACGGCGGCCAGACCGGCGAAGGCCACCTGATCGTCACCGTTCAGCGCTGGAACAATCCGCCGCTGCCGTAGGGGCAGCCGGTCAGGGTATTCCAACGAATCGATTATCGGGAGATCGCCATGGGCGCATTACTGAACCTGGTCGAACGCAACCTGCATGAAGTGCAGGTCGATGCCGACCGCATGCTGTTCCACATTCCCAGCAGTTCGCTGTTCACCGCCGACGCGGTGACCGGCGGCATCATCGACGCCCTGCGCCAACAGGGCTGCTCGGCCGAGCAGTTGATGCAGCGCCTGGGCCGGCAATTCGCCGGGGAGGATATCCAGGACACCCTGCGCGAGCTGATCGCGCTGGAACTGGTCAGCGACGGCTCGCCGCTGACCCCGGAAATCGCCCTCAGGCAGGTCGAGCGCACGGCGCTCAATACCGTGGTGCTCAACGTCAACACCGGCTGCAACCTCAGTTGCACCTACTGCTACAAGGAAGACCTCGACAAGCCTTCGGCGGGGCGCAAGATGAGCATCGACACCGCCGAGGCGTCGGTGGAGATGCTGCTCAGGGAATCGCCTGACGAGACGCGTTACAGCGTGGTGTTCTTCGGCGGCGAGCCGCTGTCCAACCGGCCCTTGATCGAGCACATGGTCGCGTACTGCGAGCGGCGCTTCGCCGAGGCCGGCAAGCAGGTCGAGTTCATCATGACCACCAACGCGACGCTGCTCACCGAAGAGATAGTCGACTGGCTCAACGCCCACCGCTTCGGCCTGTCGGTGAGCATCGACGGGCCCAAGACCGTGCACGACCGCAACCGCATCACCGTGGGCGGACAGGGCACCTACGATGTGGTGCGGCGCAAGGCCGTCATGCTGCTGTCACGCTACGACAGCCGCCCGGTCGGCGCGCGGGTGACCCTCACCCGGGGCATCACCGATGTCGAGACCATCTGGAACCATCTGTTCAACGAGCTGGGCTTTGCCGAGGTGGGCTTCGCGCCGGTGACCTCCGGCGACATGGCCGACTTCAACCTCACCGGCGAGGAACTGGTGCAGGTGTTCGCCAACATGAAGGCGCTGGGGCGCCAGTACCTGGCGGCCGCGCTGGAGCATCGCAACATCGGCTTCTCCAACCTGCACCAACTGATCACCGATATCCATGAAGGGCACAAGAAGGCCCTGCCGTGCGGTGCGGGCCTGAAGATGCTGGCGGTCGACCATGAGGGCGAGCTGAACCTCTGCCACCGCTTCACCGGCTCCAGCCTGCCGACCTTCGGCAACGTGCACACGGCGGTCAAGCAGGTCGAGCTCAACGGTTTCCTGTCCCAGCGCCTGGACCGCAGTGGCACTGGCTGTGACAGCTGCC
Organism: Pseudomonas sp. FA117; assembly: GCF_057370475.1. Classification (NCBI taxonomy): domain Bacteria; kingdom Pseudomonadati; phylum Pseudomonadota; class Gammaproteobacteria; order Pseudomonadales; family Pseudomonadaceae; genus Pseudomonas; species Pseudomonas sp. FA117. Next base: position 3,412,171 of record NZ_CM170675.1, on the reverse strand, counting down.
GCATCCGCAACCTGTGCTCCGGTGGTTGCTATCACGAGAGCTACGCGCGTTATGGCGATCCGCAGCACCCGACCTACCACTACTGCGAACTGATGCGCGACTGGGTCGACTTCGGCATCGAGGTCTACAGCCGCATCATGGCCGCCAACCCGGCGTTCATCGACCGCTACATCACTCCACGCAAGGCACACTGACATGAAGCACTTGAAGCCCCTGAACAACAAGGCGCGCATTCTTGAACAGGCTGCCGCCGAAGACCGCGTGGAAGAAGTCATGGCCATGAGCGCGGTGGCCGGCTGCACTGCCACCACCGACCCGGGCTGGGAGGTGGACGCCTTCGGCGGTGTCAGCTCGCTGTGCCAGCCCATGGAGGCCGACCTGTATGGCTGCTCCGACCCGTGCTGGTGGCCGGCCCAGGTGCCCGACATGATGAGCACCTACCAGGATTGGAACGCGCAGGCGAGCAACTCCCAGGACGACTGGCGCAACCTCGGCACCGTCTTCCCGAAAGACAAGTGAACGGCCCGACAAGAACGACAAGGGGACACCGCATGAAACCTGGACTCTGCGCGCAACTGGCGCTGACCGCCACCTGCGTCGCCGGGAGCATGGCCGTCCACGCTGCCGACGACAGTGTCGGCCCGGCCCTCAAGCCCGGCCATGAATACCTGATCGCCACCAACTACCCCAACAACCTGCATGTGGTCGATGTGGCCAGCGACACGCTGTTCAAGAGCTGCCGTCTGCCGGACGCCTTCGGTCCGGGCACGGCGATGATGGCGCCGGACAACCGCACCGCCTACATCCTCAACAACCACTACGCCGACATCTACGGCATCGACCTGGACAGTTGCAGAACCACCTTCCATGCCAACCTGTCGAGCGTGCCGGGCGAGGTGGGCAAGGCGATGTACTCCTTCGCCATCAGCCCCGACGGCAAGGAAGTGTACGCCACGGTCAACCCGACCCAGCGCCTGAACGACCACTACGTGGTCAAGCCGCCGCGCCTGGAAGTGTTCAGCACCGCCGATGGCGTGGGGGCCAAGCCGGTGCGCACCTTCCCCATGCCGCGCCAGGTCTACCTGATGCGCGCAGCCGACGATGGCAGCCTGTTCGTGGCCGGGCCGGATATCTACAAGATGGACGTCAAGACCGGCAAACAGGAAGTGGCGCTGCCGCTGCGTACCTGGAACCGTAAGGGCTACAGCGCTCCGGACGTGCTGTATTTCTGGCCCCACCAGAGCCCGCGCCACGAGTTCTCGATGCTGTACACCATCGCCAGGTTCAAGGATGAAAAACAGGATCCGGCAACCGCCGAGCTGCTGTACGGCTACCTGAGCGTGGACCTCAAGACCGGCAAGACCCACACCCAGGAGTTCGCCGACCTGACCGAGCTGTATTTCACCGGGCTGCGCTCGCCCAAGGATCCGAACCAGATGTATGGCGTGCTCAACCGCCTGGCGCGGTACGACATCAAGCAACGCAAGCTGGTCAAGGCGGCGAACCTGGACCATACCTACTACTGCGTGACCTTCGACAAGGCGGGCGACAAGCTCTACCTGGGCGGGACTTTCAACGACCTGGCGGTATTCGACCCCGACACCCTGGAGAAGGTGAAGAACATCAAGCTGCCCGGGGGTGACATGTCCACCACCACGCCGCAGGTGTTCGTCAGGTAATCGGTCGTCTGTGACGGCCCTATCGCGGGACAAGCCCGCTCCCACAGGTATCCACTGTAGGCAGAGGGTTAACTGTGGGAGGGGGCTTGCCCCGCGATAGGGCCCGCCTAAACAACACAATAATTATCAGGCCCTCTCTATGACCCACCCCAGTCACACCCAGGGCGACCCCGGCAAGCCCTTGCTCAACCACTGCATCGGTGACGCCTTCGACGCCACCGTCGCCCGCTTCCCCGATCGCGAGGCGTTGGTGGTCCGTCACCAGCAACTGCGCTACACCTGGCGACAACTGGCCGACGCCGTCGACCGGCACGCCCGTGCGCTGATGGCGCTCGGCTTGCAGGCGGGGGATCGCCTGGGCATCTGGGCGCCGAATTGCGCCGAGTGGTGCATCACCCAGTTCGCCAGCGCCAAGATCGGTGCGATCCTGGTCAACATCAACCCCGCCTACCGCAGCAGCGAGCTGGACTACGCCCTGGGGCAGTCCGGCTGTCGCTGGGTGATCTGCGCCGATGCCTTCAAGACCAGCGACTACCACGCCATGCTCCAGGGCCTGCTGCCGCGGCTGTCTGCCAGTCGGCCCGGTGAGCTGCACGACGAGCGCTTGCCCGAGCTGCGGGGGGTGATCAGCCTGGCGGCGCAGCCACCGACGGGTTTTCTCGCCTGGGCTGAACTGCAGGCGCGGGCCGGTGAAGTCAGCATCGATGCACTGGCGCGCCGGCAGGCCAGCCTGCGTCGGCACGAGCCGATCAATATCCAGTACACCTCCGGCACCACGGGCTTTCCCAAGGGGGCGACACTCAGCCACCACAACATCCTCAACAACGGCTACATGGTCGGCGAGAGCCTGGGGCTGACCGAGCACGACCGCCTGGTGGTGCCGGTGCCGCTCTATCACTGCTTCGGCATGGTCATGGCCAACCTGGGCTGCATGACCCACGGCAGCACGCTGATCTACCCAAGCGACGCCTTCGACCCGTTGCTCACCCTGCAGGCCGTGGCCGAGGAGCGCGCCACCGCGCTGTACGGCGTACCGACCATGTTCATCGCCGAACTGGACCATCCCCGCCGTCACGAATTCGACCTGTCGAGCCTGCGCACCGGGATCATGGCCGGCGCCACCTGTCCGATCGAGGTGATGCGCCGGGTGATCGACGAGATGCACATGGCCGAGGTGCAGATCGCCTACGGCATGACCGAAACCAGCCCGGTGTCGCTGCAGACCGGCCCGCAGGACCACCTGGAGGTGCGTGTGACCACCGTGGGCCGTACCCAGCCATGCCTGGAGAGCAAGGTCATCGATGCCGATGGCAACACCCTTGTACGCGGCGAGGTTGGCGAACTGTGTACCCGTGGCTACAGCGTCATGCTCGGCTACTGGAACAATCCCGAAGCCACTGCCGGGAGCATCGACGCCGATGGCTGGATGCACACCGGCGACCTGGCGCTGATGGACGAGCAGGGCTACGTGCGGATCGTCGGGCGCAGCAAGGACATGATCATTCGCGGCGGCGAGAACATCTATCCGCGCGAGCTCGAGGAGTTCTTCTTCACCCATCCGGCGGTGGCCGACGTGCAGGTGATCGGCGTGCCGTGCAACAAGTATGGCGAGGAGATCGTCGCCTGGGTGCGGCTGCATCCAGGGCATAGCGCCAGTGCAGATGAGTTGCGCGAGTGGGCCAGGGCGCGGATTGCGCACTTCAAGGTGCCGCGGCATTTCCGTTTCGTCGACGAGTTTCCGATGACGGTGACCGGGAAGGTGCAGAAGTTTCGGATGCGCGAGATCAGTGTCGAGGAACTGGGTGGGGTGTCAGCCGGTTGATGGGGCCGTTACGGTCAAGCTAACCACTCGGGGCTGTTGAAGTTGCCGAGCCGCTCATCGTCGGCGGCACATTCCAGCCCCTTCAGCGGTTCGCGTGACAAGGCCCGCTGCAGGCTCCGCTCACCGGCCTGCCAGGCGTGTTCCAGGCGTGGCAACAGGTGTGTCGGCAAGACACTGAACATCGGCTGCCAACAGCCCTCCTGGCGCACCATCGCAGCGCTGTCATGGCGTGCAGCCAACTCGCGCAGTGCATCGATCAGCGCCTGGTCGACCCGCGGCGAATCGCAGGCCAGCACCACCACCCAGGGGTGCCTGGCCACCTTGAGCCCGGCAATGACCCCGGCCAGTGGTCCGGGATAATCCGCCTCGGCATCGCCCACGCATTGGTCGGCATAGACGGCATAGGCCTGCTGGTTACGGTTGCAGGAAATTACCAGGTCATCGCTCAATCCCCGCACCACACGGTGCAGGTGCGCCACCAGCGGTTCGCCGCGCCAGGCCACCAGGCCCTTGTCGCGCCCGCCCATGCGCTGGCCACGGCCGCCGGCGAGAATGAGGATGGAGCAGGGGGGCAGGGCGGCAGGCATGAAAAAGGGCTCCGGACAGTCGATGCCCGGAACCCTCTCACTCAATGCCCGGCTTGTCCAGTCAGGCGTCGTCGCTCACGGCGTGGTCCGCCCTGGCTCGCCCCCTTCCCGCCAGGCGCATCACCACCACGAAGAACACCGGCACGAACACCACCGCCAGGGTGGCGCTGAGCATGCCGCCGATCACCCCGGTACCGATCGCCTGCTGGCTGGCCGAGCTGGCGCCGCTGGCGATGGCCAGGGGCACGACGCCGAGGATGAACGCCAGCGAGGTCATGACGATCGGGCGCAGACGCAGTCGCGCCGCCTGGATGGCCGCCTCGACCACATCGACGCCCTGGTCGACCTGGCTCTTGGCGAACTCGATGATCAGGATCGCGTTCTTCGCCGAGAGGCCGATCAGGGTGATCAGGCCGACCTTGAAGAACACATCGTTTGGCATCCCGCGCAGGGTGACGGCCAGCACCGCGCCAAGCACCCCCAAGGGCACTACCAGAAGCACTGCGGTGGGGATCGACCAGCTCTCGTAGAGCGCCGCCAGGCACAGGAACACCACCAGGAGCGACAGCGCCAGCAGCAGCGGGGCCTGGCTGCCGGAGAGACGTTCCTGCAGCGACAGCCCGGTCCATTCCAGGGCGCTGCCGGCTGGCAAACGGTCGACCAGGCGCTGGATTTCCGCCATCGCCTCGCCGGAGCTGTAGCCGGCCGCCGGCTCGCCCGAGATCGACACCGCCGGGTAGCCGTTGTAGCGCGTCAGCTGGACGGGGCCGGTGAGCCAGCGCGCCTGGACGAAGGCCCCCAGCGGCACCATCTTGCCGCTGCTGTTGCGCACATGGATCTTGAGCAGGTCTTCGACCTGGCTGCGCTGGTCGCCCTCGGCCTGCACCACCACGCGCTGCATGCGGCCCAGGTTGGGGAAGTCGTTGACGTAGTTCGAGCCCACTGCGGTGTCGAGCACCGCGCCGATATCGGCGAACGATACCCCCAGGGCGTTGGCCTGGCGGCGGTCGACTTCCAGCTGCACCTGCGGGCTCTCGGCCAGCGACGCTTCGCGCACGTTGGCCAGCACTTTACTCTTGCGAGCGCTTTCCAGCAGCTCGTCGCGGGCTGCCATCAGCCCGGCATGGCCCATGCCGCCACGGTCCTGCAGGCGGAACTCGAAGCCGGTGGACTCACCCAGGCCATCGACCGGAGGCGGCAGCACCGAATAGGCCACGGCGTCCTTGAGCTGGGAGAAGGCCTGGGTTGCGCGGTCGGCGATCGATTGCGCGCTGTCCTTCGCACCGCGCTCGGACCAGTCCTTGAGCGTGGTGAAGGCCAGTGCCGCGTTCTGGCCGCTGCCGGAGAAGCTGAAGCCCAGGATCAGGGTGGTGTTGCCCACACCCGGTTCGGCGGCGTTGTGCGCCTCGATCTGCGCCGCCACCTGTTCGGTGCGCATGCGCGTGGCACCCGGCGGCAGCTGGATGTCGGTGATGGTGTAGCCCTGGTCCTCGGTGGGCAGGAAGGCACTCGGCAACTGGCTGAATCCGTAGGCCAGCACCGCCACCAGCAGCCCGTACAGCAGCAGGTAGCGCCCGCTGCGCGCCAGGGCGTGGGCCACCCAGCGCTGGTAGCCGTTGCTCATGCCCTCGAAGCGCCGATTGAACCAGCCGAAGAAACCCTTGCGCGCATGCTGCTCGCCCTTGGCCAGCGGCTTGAGCAGGGTGGCGCACAGTGCCGGTGTGAGGCTCAGGGCGAGGAAGGCGGAGAACAGGATCGACACCGCCATCGACAGCGAGAACTGCTGGTAGATGACGCCGACCGAGCCTTTCATGAAGGCCATCGGCAGGAACACTGCCACCAGCACCAGGGTGATGCCGATGATCGCCCCGCTGATCTGGCCCATGGCCTTGCGGGTCGCCTCCCTGGGCGCCAGGCCTTCCTCGGCCATGATCCGCTCGACGTTCTCCACCACCACGATGGCGTCATCGACCAGGATGCCGATGGCCAGCACCATGCCGAACAGGGTCAGCACGTTGACCGAAAAGCCCAGCGCCAGCATCACTGCGAAGGTGCCCATCAGCGCCACCGGCACCACCAGGGTGGGGATCAGTGTGTAGCGGATGTTCTGCAGGAACAGGAACATCACCGCGAACACCAGCAGCATGGCTTCGAACAGGGTACTGATGACCTGCTGGATCGAGACCTTGACGAACGGCGAGGTGTCGTAGGGGATGTCGTACTTGACCCCGGCGGGGAAGTAGTGCGACAGCTCGTTCATCTTCTGTCGCACCAGGGTCGCGGTCTGCATGGCATTGGCGCCCGGTGCCAGTTGCACGCTGAAGGCGCTGGTCTGTCGGCCATCCAGGCGTGTGCCGTATTGATACTCCTGGGCGCCGACCTCGACCCGGGCGACATCACCGACGGTGACCACCGAGCCATCGGGGTTGGCACGCAGGACGATGGCGGCGAACTCCTCGGGTGTGCTCAGTTGGCCCTTGACCACCACGTTGGCGGTGATTTCCTGGGTGGGCCGTGCGGGCAGGTCGCCGATGCTGCCCGGTGCGACCTGGGCGTTCTGCGCGGCGATGGCCTCGGACACATCCTGGGGCGTGAGCTTGAAGCCGACCAGCCTGGCCGGGTCGATCCAGATGCGCATGGCGCGTTCCGACCCGTACAGCTGGGCCTTGCCGACGCCCTTGAGGCGGCGGATCTCGTTCATCACGTTGCGCGCCAGCAGGTCGCTCAGGGCAATCTCGTCGTAACTGCCGTCCTCGGAGGTGAGGGTGCCCAGCAGCAGGAAACCGGTGGACACTTTCTCCACCTGCAGGCCCTGCTGGGTGACCGGGCGCGGCAGGCGCGACTCGATCACCTTGAGGCGGTTCTGCACATCGACCTGGGCCAGGTCAGGGACGGTGCCGGGTTCGAAGGTCGCGGTGATGGTGGCGCTGCCCAGGCTGCTCTGCGACTGGAAGTACAGCAGGTTGTCGGCACCATTGAGTTCCTGCTCGATCACGCTGACCACGCTTTCGTCCATGGTCTGCGCCGAGGCACCGGGGTAGACGGCGTAGATCTCGACCTGCGGCGGGGCGACGTCCGGGTACTGGGCCACTGGCAGTTGCGGGATGGCGAGGGCGCCGGCAAGCAGGATGAACAGGGCGACCACCCAGGCGAAGATCGGGCGGTCGATGAAGAACTGCGGCATGGATCAGGCCCTCACTGGCCGTTGTGCTGAACGATGGAGTGGCCGGCGGTATCGGCATCGACCTGCACCTGGTCGCCAGGCTTGACGTGCTGCAGCCCTTCGACCACCACGCGTTCGCCAGGCGCCAGGCCTTCGCTGACGATCCAGCGGTCGCCCTGGGCGTTGCCCAGCACCACCTGGCGTTCGTCGATGCGCTGGTGGTCGTCGACCACCAGCACCTTGGGCACGCCGGCACTGTCGCGCAGGATCGCGCGCTGCGGCACGCTGATGCCCTTGGGCTGCACCGCCTGCTCCAGGCGCACGCGCACGTAGCTGCCCGGAAGCAGGTCGAGGTCGGGGTTGGGGAACTCGCTGCGCAGGGTGATCTGGTTGGTGCTCGGGTCGACACTGATGTCGGAGAACAGCAGCTTGCCCGGCAGCGGATAGGCGCTGCCGTCGTCCTGGATCAGCGTGGCACGGGCCTGGTCGCGGGCCACCTGTTGCAGCTCGCCGGCGCGCATGGCCCGGCGCAGGGCATTGAGGTCGCGGGTCGACTGGGTGACGTCGGCATGGATCGGGTCCAACTGCTGGATCAGTGCCAGGGCGGTGGTCTCGTTCTGCCCGACCAGCGCGCCCTCGGTGACCAGTGCGCGGCCGATGCGCCCGGAGATCGGCGCGGTGACCGTGGCATAGCCCAGGTTCAGCCGTGCCCGTTCCAGCGCGGCCTTGGCCTCGGCAACCTGGGCGTCGGCTTGCAGGAAGGCGGCGCGGGCGTTGTCGTACTCCTGGCGGCTGACGGCCTTGTCGTCGACCAGCTGGCGATAGCGCTGCTCCTGCAGGCGCGCCTGGTACAGGGTCGCCTCGGCGCGGGCCAGGGCGGCGCGGGCGCTGTCGTGGTCGGCCTTGAACGGTGCCGGGTCGATGAGGAACAGTACGTCGCCCTGCTTGACGTCGCTGCCCTCGCGGTACACCCGCTTGAGCACCACCCCGGCCACCCGTGCGCGCACTTCGGCGGTGCGCGGCGCGAGGATGCGCCCGCTGAGTTCGGTGCTGATGGCCAGGCTCTGCAGTTGCACGGTCTCGACCCGCACCTTGGGCGAGGGCGCCTGTGCGTCCTGCTCGGAGGTGTCGTTGCAGCCGGCCAGGACCAGGGTCAGCGCGGCGAGGATCGCCAGGGGGCGCTTGGAGCGGGAAATGAGCATACGGATCTTCCGGATCGAATCAGGCCTATGCTAAGGCAGGCGCTCGCGCGTGGGCTGTTAAGCTGTGTAGGCCGTGTGTGAAAAAGTGTAAGGCTCGTGCGGTGTGGAGCGCAGGATTCTATATCCTGCGAGCAACTGACTGCACTGGCCCCATCGCCGGGCAAGCCCGCGCTCACGGAAGTTCGCAGCCTCTGTGGGCGCGGGCTTGTCCGGCCATGGCGACGGTAATGTCTCAAGCCTATCCGTTCATGACGACCCCCATGCCGAACATCCTTCTGGTTGAAGATGACAGCGCGCTGTCCGAGCTGATTGCCAGCTACCTGCAGCGCAACGATTTCCACGTCCGGGTCATCGCCCGTGGCGACCACGTGCTCGACGAGTTCCGCCGCCAGCGCCCCGACCTGGTGGTGCTCGACCTGATGCTGCCAGGCCTGGACGGCCTGCAGGTGTGCCGCCTGCTGCGCCAGGAGTCGCAGAGCCTGCCGATCCTCATGCTGACCGCCCGCGACGACAGCCACGACCAGGTCCTGGGCCTGGAGATGGGCGCCGACGACTACGTGACCAAACCGTGCGAGCCGCGGGTACTGCTGGCCCGGGTGCGCACCCTGCTGCGTCGCAGCAGCGTCAATGAACCGCGCCTGGACAGCGAACTGATCCAGGTCGGCGGGCTGAGCATCAACCTGGCCGAGCGCAGCGTGAGCTGGCGCGGTGCCGAAGTCGAGCTGTCCAGCGGCGAGTACAACCTGCTGGTGGTGCTGGCGCGCAACGCCGGTGAAGTGCTGAGTCGCGACCGCATCCTCCAGCAGTTGCGCGGTATCGAGTTCAACGGCACCGACCGCTCGGTGGACGTGGCCATCTCCAAGCTGCGCCGCAAGTTCGACGACAACGCCGGCGAAGCGCGCAAGATCAAGACCGTGTGGGGCAAGGGCTACCTGTTCAGCCGCGTCGAGTGGGAGTACTGACGGGCCATGCTCAAGATCCTGGTGCGCCTGTATCTGGTGATCATCGTTGCCTATGCCGGCGCCTTGCTGTTGATCCCCGACGCCATCGTGGGGGCGTTCCACGAACGCTTCATGGCCTACAACCTCGATCAGGCCAAGGGCGTGCAGTCGCTGATCGTCCGCCAGTTCCACCAGGCGCCGCGCGAGCAGTGGCCATCGGTGGAGCAGGACCTGGCATCGGCCTTCGCCCCGCTGCAGGTGGAGCTGTTGCGCATGGACGCTGCCGACCTGGCGCCGCAGGAACGGGCGCGCCTGGAACATGGGCTGTATGCCGTGCGCATCGCCGACTGGGGCTATTACGAGACCGTGCTGGCGCCGCTGGACAAGGAGTGGCTGGTGCGCCTGCACTCGCCACCGGATCCGCTCGACATCAATGTGCTGTCGTGGGGCGTCACCGTGTTGATCGGCGCGGCCATGCTCGGCTGCCTGCTGCTGTGGGTGTGGCCGCACTGGCGCGACCTCGAGCGCCTGAAAGAGACCGCGCGGCGCCTGGGCCGCGGCGAGATGGCCGAGCGTACGCAGATCTCGCCGCGCTCGAACATCGGCGAGCTGGCCGGAGTGTTCGACACCATGGCCGGCGACCTGGAGCGCCAGGTCAACCAGCAGCGCGAGCTGCTCAATGCGGTGTCGCACGAGCTGCGCACGCCCTTGACCCGCCTCGATTTCGGCCTGGTGCTGCTGTTCGACGAGGTGCCACCGGCCAGCCGCAAGCGCCTGCTGGAGCTGGTGGGGCATGTGCGCGAGCTGGACGAGCTGGTGCTCGAGCTGCTGTCGTACAGCCGCCTGGAAAATGCCGACGCGTTGCGCGAGCGGGTCGAGGTGTCGCTGCTCGAACTGGTCGACAGCGTGCTGGGCGGTTTTGCCGAGGAACTGGACGGACGCGGGATCAAGTGGGAGGTGCGCGCCGATGACAAGCTGCCGCGTTTCGTCCTCGATCCTCGCCTGACCGCACGGGCGGTGCAGAACCTGGTGCGCAATGCCATGCGCTATTGCGACGAAAGCCTGCTGCTGCGGCTCAAGCAGGAAGCGGACGGCGCCTGCCTGCTGACGGTCGAGGATGACGGTATCGGCATTCCGCCCGAGGAACGCGAGCGTATCTTCCAGCCCTTCTACCGCCTGGATCGCAGCCGCGACCGCAGCACCGGCGGTTTCGGCCTGGGCCTTGCGATCAGCCGTCGGGCGATCGAAGGCCAGGGCGGGACCTTGACCGTGGCGCAGTCGTCGCTTGGCGGTGCGCAGTTCAGGATTCGACTGCCGGCGGGCTGAGCCGGCTGATTACAGGCTGCGGGTAAGGCCGCCGTCGACCTTGATGTTCTGGCCGGTGATGTAGGCCGCGCCCTCGCTGGCCAGGAAAGCGATGGTGGCGGCGATTTCCTCGCTTTTGCCGTAGCGCTTGAGCGGCACGCTGTCGCGGCGCTGCTCGGTGGCTGGGAGGCTGTCGATCCAGCCGGGCAGGACGTTGTTGATGCGCACGTTGTCCTTGGCGTAGGTGTCGGCGAAGACCTTGCTGAACGCTGCCAGGCCGGCGCGGAACACCGCCGAGGTAGGGAACAGGTCGCTGGGTTCGAAGGCCCAGGCGGTGGAGATGTTGATGATCACGCCGCCTTGCTGTTTCTGCATGACCGGGGTCACCAGACGGCTCGGACGGATCACGTTGAGCAGGTAGGTGTCCATGCCCTTGTGCCAGTCCTCGTCACTGATCTCCAGGATCGGTGCACGGGGGCCGTGGCCTGCGCTGTTGACCAGCACGTCGATGCGCCCCCATTGCGCGAGCACGGCGTCGACCAGGCGCTGCAGGTCTTCGTTGGACTGATTGCTGCCGGTGACGCCGATACCGCCCAGCTCCCTGGCCAGGGCCTCGCCCTTGCCCGACGACGACAGGATCGCCACCTTGAACCCGTCTGCCGCCAGGCGCCGCGCCGCAGCCGCCCCCATGCCGCTGCCGCCGGCGGTGATGATCGCTACTTTTTCTACTGACATGTGGCCTCCAGAGACGCTGTCCGACTGTTTCGATGCAGATCAGCCTAGCACCGGGCTACCGCAGCAGGGAGGCAGCAGGGGTTTGCATATTCAGTAGAAAATCTATTGCCTCAGTGCGATTCGACCTGTTCGAACAACCAGCTGCGTACCACCTCCAGTGCTGCCGGGGTGCCGCCCTTGCGCGGCCAGACCAGATAGAAGTGCTTGTCCATCTCCAGCGCCTGCTCGAATACCTGCACCAGTCGCCCGCTTTGCAGGTCCTCCTGCACGAACAGTTCGCTGGACAGTGCCAACCCCTGTCCGCCCACGGCGGCTTCGATGGCCAGCGAAGTCTGGTTGAAGCGCACGTTCTTCGGCATCGGCTGCGTCGGTTGCCCGAACAGCCGAGCGATGAACTCGGGCCAGAAGTTATGCGCATCGTGCAGCAGCAGGAATTGCTGCAGTTGCTCGATGCTGCGTGGTGTGCCCAGCTGCGCCAGCAGCGTCGGGCTGGCCACGGCGACCACACGCTGCCTGAGCAGCAGCTCGGTGTTGAGCCCCGGGCCGAACGGTGGATGGCCGTAGCGCACGGCCAGGTCCACGGCGTCGGCCTGGAAGCGTGACAGCCGGTCGGTGGCCAGCACCCGCAGGTCGATCTCGGCATGCGCTTCGGTGAACGAGCTCAGGCGTGGAATCAGCCATTTCGAGGCGAACGTGGGGGTGACGCTGACGGTCAGGTGACGGTCGTGCGGGCGCAGTGCGGCAGTGGCTTCGCTGATCAGCGCAAAGGCGCTGCGGATGCTCTGGCTGTAGCCCAGGCCCGCGTCGGTCAGGCGCAGGCCACGGGGCAGGCGCTCGAACAGCTTGATCCCCAGGCTCGCCTCGAGCCCGCGGATTTGCTGGGCAACCGCGGCCTGGGTGACGTCCAGCTCCTCGGCCGCCAGGCGGAAGTTCAAGTGGCGCGAAACCACGTCGAACACGCGCAGGCCGTTGAGTGGGGGGAGGGTGGTCAGGCCGTCGGTCATGGTCGGATCTGGCTGGTGGGCATCGGCGCAGGATAACAGTTTGCACGCCAGGGTCTGTCGCCGGATCGCGCCAGCCGCTACCCTCTACGCCCGACTGTGTTCAGGACCTGCCCATGCATCGCCTCGTGATTGCCGCTTCCCTTTCGCTATTGGCCAGCGCCCCGGTATTCGCCGAGCCGCCGTCGGTAATGCAGCGCTATGCCTGCAGCGCTTGCCACCAGCTCGATGCCCGTGCCGTCGGCCCGTCCTGGAGGGAGATCGCTGCGCGTTATGGCGATGGCAGCAAGCAGGCCGAACAACTGGTGCAGAGCATCCGCCAGGGCAGCCAGGGGCAGTGGGGCACGCTGGCCATGCCACCCCAGGCGCAGGCCCGCGAAGAGGATCTGCAGGCCATCACCCGCTGGATCCTCGAGCAGCAGTGAGCGCGGCGAGATTGTCCCGAGGCTTGCAATGAATCATCAGAACCTGTCCTTCTGATCGAGACCGGCCCTGAAGGCATGACAGTCATCTACGCCCCGGCGACGGCCAGCGCCACCGATCAGAAGATCCGGTCGCTGGCCGCGTACTGGCTGACCACCTGGTTCAGCGCCTGGTGCACCACGGCCGCATCCTGGCTGGCCAGGGCGCGGTCGAGCTGGCCCATGTAGTCGAGCAGCTGGCGCTGGTTGCTGCGGGCAAATTCCAGCTCCAGCGCCTGGTCTTCATAGAGCAGCACATAGCTGCGGCAGAAGCCGCCGATCAGGAAGGCCGCGCAGGCCTGGAACGGCTCGTCGCGGATGATCGCCTCGCAGTGCGCCTTGGCCTGCTTGAACGAGTCGGTGCCTGGCAGGGCAATGGCGAACTGGTTGACCATCAGGGAGAAATTCATTGCAAAGTCACCTCGCTAAACGTGTGTCGAAAATCGCTATCAGCGCTCGAAGGCCAGGCGCTGGCCGCGTACCGTCGGGTCGATGCGCGTGCCATCCCAGACGCGCCGGCCGTTGACGAAGGTGGCGGCGATACTTGCCCTGAAGGTGGTGCCGGCAAACGGCGTCCAGCCACATTTGGACAGTACCTGGGCGTTGCTGACCAGGTGCGGGCGGCGTGGGTCCACCAGCACCAGGTCGGCGGCATGACCCTCGCGCAGGAAGCCACGCTGGCTGACCTGGAACAGCTCGGCGGGGGCATGGCTGACCACCTCGACCAGCCGCTCCAGGCTCAGCTCACCGGCAAATACCCGCTCCAGTGCCGTCTGCAGGGCAAACTGCACCAAGGGGATGCCCGACGGCGCCTGGGTGTAGGGCGCCTGCTTTTCATCGAGCAGGTGCGGGGCGTGGTCGGTGGCCAGCACGTCCAGCCGGCCCTCGGCCAGCGCCCGGACGATGGCGCTGCGATCGCTCTCCTGCTTGATTGCCGGGTTGCACTTGATCAGCATGCCCAGCCGCTCGTAATCCTCGGTACTGAAGTGCAGGAAATGCACGCAGGTCTCGGCGCTGATGCGCTTGTCGCGCAGCGGGCCAGGGCTGAACAGTTCCAGTTCTTCGGCGGTGGAGATGTGCAGCACGTGCAGCCGTGCATCGTGCTTGCGGGCAAGGGCGATGGCCAGGCGCGTGGAGGCGATGCACGCCTCGCGCGAGCGGATCAGCGGATGTTCGCGTGCAGGAATCGCGTCGCCGTGGCGGGCCTTGGCGCGGGCCAGTTCGGCATCGATCATCGGGGTGTCTTCGCAGTGGGTGATGATCGGCACCGGTGCACAGCGGAAGATCTCGTCGAGCACCAGCGGATCATCGACCAGCATGTTGCCGGTCGAGGCGCCCATGAACACCTTGAGCCCTGGCGTGCTGGCCGGGTCGATCTGGCGGATGGCCTCGAGGTTGTCGTTGCTGGCGCCCATGTAGAAGGCGTAGTTGACGGCGCTTGCGCCTGCGGCAAGGGTGTACTTGGCTTCCAGGGTCTGGCGGTCGAGCGCTGCCGGGCGTGTGTTGGGCATTTCCATGAAGCTGGTGATGCCGCCGGCAGCGCAGGCGCGTGATTCGCTGGCGATATCGGCCTTGTGGGTCAGGCCTGGTTCGCGAAAGTGCACCTGGTCGTCGATCATCCCCGGCAGCAACCACAGGCCGCTGGCGTCGATCACCTGTTCCTCGCGCTGCCGGGCAAGTCCTGGTGCGATGCGTTCGATGCGCCCGCTGCGTACGCGCAGGTCGGCAATCCAGCGGCGGCCTTCATTGACCAGCGTGGCGTTGCGGATCAACCAGTTGTCGTCGTGATCGTTCATGCGCTGAGCTCCAGGATCGAGTGGTAGAGCACTTCGGTGGCAGCCAGGAAATCGTCCAGGGCCATCGCCTCGTGCGGGTTGTGCGAACCGTGCTGGTTGCGGATGAACAGCATGGCGCTGGGGATGCCGGCATTGGCGAACACCGCTGCATCGTGCCCGGCCCCGCTGGGGGTGAGCACGCCTTGCCAGCCCAGTGCACGGGTGTGGCGCTGCAGGGTGTCGACCCAAGGGCCGTGCATGGCGGCCGGTTGGGTGTCGATGCGCGTGTCGAACTCGAAACGCACCTGACGCGCCCGCTCGATGCAGCCGGCCTCGTCCAGGACCAGGGCATGGAAGGCGTCCAAGGTGGCCTGGTGCAGGCTGCGCATCTCCAGGCTGAAGGCGACTTCGCCCGGGATGCGCGAGACGGCGTGATGCGCGGCGTTGGTGCCCAGGGTGCCGACGGTGACCACCAGGTCCTTGCCGGCATCGACCCATTCGCTCCAGCGCGCATCGACCCGTGCGATCAACTCGCTGACGGCGAACACCGCGTCGTGCCGGTCTTCACGCGCCACGGCGCCGGAGTGGCCATCTTCGCCCAGGCAGCGCACGCGGTTGTGCCGCAGGTTGCCGCGAATCCCCGGGACCACGCCCAGCGCCTGGCCCATGCGCTCCAGCGATTCGGCCTGCTCGATGTGCACCTCCAGGTAGCCGGCGAACTGTTCGCGCTCGATCAGCCATTGCCGGTGGCCGATGGCCTCCAGGTCGGCACCGACCCCGCGCAGGGCATCGCCCAGGGTGCGCGGGCCGAAGCGGTTGACCAGGGCCAGGTCCTGCGAGCCGAGCCCGCCGAGCAGTGCCCGCGAGCCGATGTACGACTTGCCGTACCAGGCGCTTTCCTCGCCGCGCAGGCCGAGCACGCGCAGCGGGTGGCTGCCGCGCACGCCTTCGCGCTCCTGGCGGCACAGGCACAGCAGGCCGGCGATGACCCCGGCCAGCCCATCGTAGTTGCCGCCCTGGGGCACCGAGTCCAGGTGCGAACCGACCCACAGCGCCGGTTGGCCGTTGTCGTCACGGCGCTGGAAGATCACGTTGCCGGCGCGGTCGTGGCTGACGTCCAGGCCGTGGGTGAGGGCGAAGTCGCTCAGGCAGGCGATCGCCTCGCTTTCCCCGCGGCCGTAGCTTTCCCGCGTGACGCCCTCGTGCGGATCGCGCGACAGCTGTTCGACATCGGCGAACAGCCTGGCTGCCTGCTGCTGCCACAAGGTGCTCATGGCAGTGCTCCGAAGGGGGCGGCCGGGGAATCGTCGAGGCTGCCGATGAGGGTGCGCAGGGCATCGATGCCTTTGCGGCGGCAGTAGGCTTCGAGTTCGTCGACCAGCACGTTCATGGCCTTGGGATGGATGAAGGTGGCGGTGCCGACCTGCACGGCGCTGGCGCCGGCATAGATGAACTCCAGCGCGTCATCGGCGGTGGCGATACCGCCGCAGCCGATCACTGGAATTTCCAGGGCCTGGGCGCACTGGTAGGTGAGGCGGACCATCAGCGGGCGGATGGTCGCCCCGGAAATCCCGCCCATGAAGTTGCCCAGGCGGGCACGGCCACGCTCGATGTCGATGGAAAGCCCGAGCAGGGTGTTGCCGACCACCACCGCATTGGCGCCGGCTTCCTGTGCGGCGAGGGCGACGTTGACGATCTCGCCGCTGTTGGGCGTGAGCTTGACCCACAGCGGCAGCGAAGTGCACTGGCGCATCAGCTCGACCACCTCACGTGTGCTGTCGGCGTGCATGCCGAACGATTGGCCGTGGGCTTCGATGTTGGGACAGGAGATATTGGCCTCGATGCCGGCCACGCCGGGCACATCGCTGAGCTGTGCGGCCAGCTCGGCAAAGCCCTGGGCAGTTGGCGCCGAGACGCTGACGATCAGTGGCGCCTCGAATCCACGGTAGAAGGGCACCACCTTGTCGATGAAGGCCTGGGCGCCTTTGCTGGGGATACCGATGGCGTTCATCATGCCGTCGGCCAGTTCGCACACCCTTGGCATCGGATTACCGGTGCGCTGTTCGCGGGTGATGGTCTTGGTCACCAGGGCGCCGAGCCGGTTGAAGTCCAGCAGGTGGGCAAGTTCTTCGGCGAAGGTGCCGGAGGCCGGCATCACCGGGTTCTTCAGGCGCAGGCCGCCGACGTTCACACTGAGATCGATCATGCCACCACCTCCACCAGGTCGAACACCGGGCCTTCCAGGCAGACCCGCTTGCCGACTTTCAAACCATCCACTTCGAACACGTCCACGCAGCACTGACACATGCCCAGGCCGCACACCATCTGCTGCTCCAGCGCCACCTGGCCCTGCAGTCCGAGCTCCGCGCACAGCTGCTTGAGCAGGCGGGTCAGACGCCGCGAGCCGCAGGTGAACATGGCGTTGCTGCCCTCGCGGGCGATGATCTGCCGCAGGCGGGCCTCAAGCTGCGCGGGGGCGCTGCTGCCGTCTTCGTCGAGCACCACCTCGACCTGGGCGCCGAGCGAAGCGAAACGCTCGCGCGACAGCAGGCTCTTTTCACTGCGAGCGCTGAGTACCGCGGTCAGGCCGATGCCCAGGGCGTGGGCGGCTTCGGCCAGCGGGGCAAGGGTGGCCAGGCCGACGCCACGGGCGACGATGACCATGTGGCGCCAGGTCGGGTCGAGCACGAACCCGTTGCCCAGCGGGCCGAGGATCTCGACGGTCTGTTGCGCCTGCAGGGTTTCCAGGCCGAAGGTGCCCTTGCCGGTGACCTTGTAGAGAAATTCCACCTGGCCGCTCGCCGGGTCGGCCTTGTAGGTGCTCATGGGGCGACGGAAGAATGGCTTGTGCTCGCCATCGCTGGGGCACAGCAGGTTGAAGAACTGGCCCGGCAGGGAGTGGCAGGCGGCGCCGTCGGCCTGCAGCACCAGGCGCTTGTATTCGTCATTGACCCATTCGTTGGACAGCACGCACGCCAGGGTGTCGTCGGGCGGTGTCATGGGTGTGGCCTGGCAGCAGGCGGATATCGCGTTCATGGGGTGGCCTCGCATTTGTCTAATTTTTTATACAGCATGGTCAACAGAAAAGGCCGCCTCGAAGCTGAGGCGGCATATCTACTTTCGATCAATGTTTCGTGGGTTCAATGTACTGCGTAAAAACACAATCGTCTAATTTTTGATACTTGTCACGGGCAGTCTGCCGACGGTCGGCAGATGCTCAGCCTTCGGCCATGTGCGGCTCGCGGTGCGCGGCGCCCTGGCAGGGCGGCAGCAGCCACAAGGTGGCGGCCATGGCCAGCACATACAGCGAGGCGAGCAGCATGATCGCGGCACTGAACGAATAACGGTAGGCGATCGCGCCCACCACCAAGGGACCGAAGCCACCGGCGGCACGGCCCACGTTGAACAGCACGTTCTGCGCGGTAGCACGGATCTGCGCCGGGTAGAGGTCGGAGATCAGTGCACCGTAGCCGCCGATCATGCCGTTGACGAAGATGCCCATGATCGCCCCGGCGAACAGCATCACCGTGGCGTCGCTGAGGTTGGCGTAGGCCACCACCATCAGCGCCGCGCCGGCCTGGTAGAGCAGGAAGATGCGCTTGCGCCCGAAGCGGTCGGCAAGCTGGCCGAACAGCCAGATGCCGAACGCCATGCCCACCACCGTGACGGCGGTCCAGGTGCCCGAGGCCGTGAGCGAGAAGCCGAACTTGCTCGACAGGTAGCTGGGCATCCAGATCATCAGGCCGTAGTAGCCGAAATTCTGCACCGAGGTCAGCACCATGACCCCGGCACTGGCCTTGCTGGTGGCGCGGTCCTTGAACAGGTCGGTGAAGCGGCGGCGGAACGACACCGGGTTGGCCGCTGCCCTGACGAACTCTTCCGGCTCGCCCATGGTGTGGCGGATCACGAACGACAGCAGCGCCGGCACCAGCCCCACCAGGAACATGCCGCGCCAGCCGATGTGCGGCAACAGCAGGGGGGTGAGCAGGGCCGCGGCGAGCACCCCGGCCTGCCAGCCCATGCCGACATAGGAGGAGGCGCGGTTGCGCCGGTGGGCCGGCCAGGTTTCGGCGATCAGCGCCATGCCGATGCCGAACTCGCCGCCCAGGCCGAAGCCGGCCAGGGTCCGGTACAGCAGCAAGTCCCAGTAGCCTTGGGCGATGGCGCACAGGCCGGTGAACAGCGAGAAGGTGAGGATGCACACGCTGAGCATGCGCACACGGCCATAGCGGTCGCTCAGTTGGCCGAAGATCAGGCCACCGGCCACGGCGCCGAGCAGCGTCCAGGTCACCAGCGAGCCGGCCTGGGAAGTCGTCAGGGCCAGGCCCAGAGTGATCGCCGGAAGCATGAAGCCAAGGATCAGCAAGTCGAAACCGTCCATTGCGTAGCCGGTAACGCTGGCGATCAGGGCTTTGCGCGGCGAGGCGTCATGACGGGTATCGGGAGGGCTGTTCAGCGGTGCCATCGGGTATTCCTCTTGTTCTTGTTTAACTTTTTAGACGGTTGGCAGGCAAGGTTCGACGGTTCCAGGGTCGATTGGCGCTCCGGTTGCGCCATCAGCATACTGCGCAGTCGATGCCTTGTCTAAATAATTGGACGATGTGGGCGAAAAAATATCCAGTCGTCTACAGGTGCCATTCCAGGTTGAACGACAGGGCATCGACATCGATACCCTCGCCCTTGCGGTTGCCGAACTTGTTGCGCCAGTACTCGTAGCCCGGCCCGATCCACAGCACGTTCCTGCCCAGGCCGCTCATCTGCCCGAGGTCGAGCATCAGCGAGGTGCGCATCAACTGTTCGTTGGCGGTCGGGTTGTTGCGGTAGTCGTCGCCCTTCTTGCCATTGAGGCTGTAGAAGCCCTGGAATTTAAGCGGCGCCGGCCCGAGCGTGAAGGGCAGGCCCCAGGTCAGGTTGAGCTGGTAGAAGGGGTCGAACAACAGGCGCGAATGGTTGCCGGGCAGGTCGCAGGCGTCCAGGCCGCAGTGGTTCCATTCACGGGCGTAGAACAGGCTGACATCGACGAACCCCACCGGTACTGCGAGTTTCAGTGTCGGCCCTGCCAACAGCATGCGTTTGCGCGACTGGAAGGCATTGTCCTTGGTGTTCCAGTCCAAACCCAGGGTCAGCGCCACGTCCTTGACCGGGCCGAATGCCAGAGGCGCGTCGAAGATGCGCCCGTGCTGCAGCTGGTTGCGGTAGGTGAGGTAGATCTCGGTGGCGCCGCTGCTGCTGTCCTTGCGCGGGTCGTTGTGATCGGACCTGAACACGTCGAGGTTGATGAACTGCTGGCCCAGGGTGTAGCTGCTGACATGGGTGAACTGGGCGATGTGCTTGGCCACGTCCTGGTGCTTGCCGGGATCGGAGAAATGACTGCTGTAGCGGTAACCGACGAAGGTGTCGCTGAAGGTCGGTGGCGCTGCGGCCAGGCTCAGCGCAGGCATGAGGCAGGCGAGTGCGGGCAGGGCGTTGGAGATTCGCATCGGTAGGCTTCCGTTTCTTGTTGTTGTGAAAATGGAGGCAGTGCAAGACGGGGCAGGGTGAGCGCTGGATGGACATCGGCCGGGGTTTTTTGTATTTTTAGACGATCAACCTTGCCTGTCTAAATATTGATACATTCGGCACCGAGGATCGTCAAGCCCATCGAGCGCCCGCGCTCACCGACAACGGAGTTTCCGTGAGCCAGATCGATTACCAAGCCATCGGCGAACGCCTCAGGGCCTTTCGCATTGGCCGCCAGCTCAATGCCGACCAGGTCGCCGACAAACTGGGCATTTCCCGCGCAGCGGTGTATCGGCTGGAACTGGGCAAGATCGTCAAGCTCGAGACCCTCGAGCGCCTCGCCGAGATGCTGCGGGTGTCGATGTCCAGCCTGCTGGGGTCCGATACCGAGTACTTCGACAACGCCTTGGGCTACTTCGAGCGCATGCGTCAGCTGGAAGCGCGTTCGACGCGGATCGTCTCCTACTTCGACCCGTTCTCCTACCTGCTGACCACCCCCGAATACTCCGGGCTGTTCAAGACCATGCTCGACGAAGCACGCCCGACGGACGCGGATCCGGGGCAGGTGACGATGGAGACGCAGATCCTCGACATCCTCGACGAGCGCAAGTCGACCTTCTTCCGCCAGCAATTCCAGGTGCAGTCGATCGTCAGCCTGCGCCAGATCGAACGCTACCTGCACATCGGCCTGGTCGGGCGCCTGGACCTGCCGCCGAGCGTGCGCATGGAGCGTGCGCTGCTGGCCCGGCGCGAGGTCGAGAACCTGATCCGGGTCATCGATGCCGACAGCGACCGCCTGAGCATCAACCTGATCGACGAGACGTTGCCCAGCTCCACCTTCCAGATCTTCGAACAGCCGCATACCCGCTACGTGGCGGTGAGCCCCTATCGGCTGGGCGAGCTGCCCAACCTGCAGGTGGGCATCGCCAGTGTCACGTCCTCGAGCGAAGCGGTGGACATGTACAAGGGCATGACCGCGGCGCTGCTCAAGCGTGCCAGCAGTGGTGAACAGGCCAAGCAGCAGTTGCAGGCGTTGCTGGCCAAACTGTAGGGCTTCAGCCGGCCAGGATCATCACCACACTGTGCCGGCGGTCTAACCGCGTGTTCGACTGCCCTCGGGCGCCGTTCACAGCCCTTCCTCGACCATCTGCAGGAAGGTTGCCACCACGCGTCGCGAACGCTGCTCGCTCAGGCATACCAGGGTTTCGGTCAGGTGCCGCTGGCAGTCGACGATGGGCAGCGCGCAGACCCGTGAGTCGGCGCCGAACTCGGCGGCCGAGACCACGCCCACGCCAATCCCCACCACCACCGCCTCGCGTGCGGCTTCGCGCCCTTCGACCTGGATCGCCGGGCGGATGCGCAGGCCGGCGCGCTGCATTTCCTCTTCCAGGGTCTGGCGCGTCACCGAGCCCGGTTCGCGCAGCACCAGCGGGGTGTCGTCCAGGTCGGCCAGGCTGATCGAGCCCCGGCAGGCCCATGGATGGCCCTGGGACACGAACGCGACCATCGGGTCGCGGCGCATCGGCACGCAGAACAGGCGCTCGTCATCGACATCGCGGCCGAGCAGGGCCAGGTCGGCCTGGTAGCTGAACAGCCGGGCCAGCGACTCGTCGGTATTGCCGGTCTCGATCTTGACCTGGATCCCCGGATAGCGCTGGCAGAAGCGGGCGACCTGCGGCAGCACGTGCACCGGGGCATCCACTGCCAGCACCAGGCTGCCGGTGTGCAGCGCGCGTGAGTCCTGCAGCAGCTCGAGCGCCTCGGCCTCGCAGGCGAACAGGCGCTGGCTGATGCCCAGCAGTCGCTCGCCCAGATCGGTGAGTTGCACCGAGCGCTTGTTGCGCTGGAACAGCAGCACGCCGAAACGCTCCTCCAGTTTGCGCACCTGGTCGGATACCGCAGGCTGGGTTAGGAACAGTTTTTCCGCGGCGCGGGTGAAGCTGCCGTGTTCGGCCACGGCATGAAAGGCCTTCAGTTGCGCTTGCGAAACCGACATGGACACCTCGAAACAGTGGCGTTTAAAAGCTCAGCTTATGAGTGAAATACGATAAATCGATTTTATTTATCAGTCACCCGCTGTTTTCATGTCAATCAACCCGGCGCGGCGCCACAAGCCCTCACACCGGGCCATGGCCCAGCCAGATGACGTCCCTCCGTCATGCAGTGCGCAACACAACAACAAGACAGGCGTTTCTTCACATTCTGCCGGCACACTCAGCAAGAGGTCAGATTTCAATGAACCCGTCCTTCACCGCCATCAAGCGATGGCGCATGCAGATTTTCTCCATCACCTGGCTGGCCTACGCCGCCTTCTACTTCACCCGCAAGGCATTTTCGGTCGCCAAGCTCGGCATCGGCGAAGACCCAGGTTTCATGCTGGACAAGGCCGCCATGGCCAACCTCGATGCGATCTACCTGGCCGCCTACGCCGTGGGGCAATTCACCTGGGGCATGCTCGCCGACCGCTTCGGCCCGCGCGTAGTGGTGCTGGGTGGGCTGTTGATCTCGGCGGCCGCGGCTGTGGTGATGGGCAGCTACGCCACCTTCCCGATCTTTGCCACCTGCATGCTGATCCAGGGCCTGGCGCAGTCGACTGGCTGGGCGGGGCTGTGCAAGAACATCGGCAGTTTCTTCCCCGCCTCGCAACGTGGCCGGGTACTGGGGCTATGGAGTTCCTGCTACGCCTTCGGCGGCCTGGTGGCTTCGCCCTTCGCCGGGTGGTGGGCGTACACCCTGGTCGGCACCTGGCATGCGGCGTTCTTCTCCAGTGCCGCCGTGGTGGCGGCGGTGGCGCTGCTGTTCTTCATCTTCCAGCGCAACAAGCCTGAAGACGTCGGGCTGCCGGCGGTCGAACCCGAGCCGCAGAGCATGGCGCCAGGCGACAACCTGTGCAGCGTCTGGGCGCCGCTGCGCGAGATCCTGCGCAACCGTACGGTGCTCACCCTGGGCCTTGCCTACTTCATGCTCAAGCCGGCGCGCTACGCCATCCTGCTGTGGGGGCCGGTGATCGTCTTCGAGCAGATGCCTTCGGTGGGCAAGGTCGGAGCGGCGATCATCCCCACCGCCTTCGAGCTGGCGGGCCTGCTGGGGCCGATCCTGATCGGCCTGGCCTCCGACAAGTTGTTCGGTGCCCGGCGCATGCCGGCGTGCGTGATCAGCCTGGTGCTGCTCACCTTCACCCTGGCCGGTTTCATGGCGGCGATGCACAGCGGCAGCGTCATCCTGGTGGTGGCACTGCTGTTCGTCATGGGCCTGACTCTGTACGGCCCTGACTCGATGATCAGCGGCGCCGCTGCCATCGACTTCGGCACGGCCAAGGCCGGTGCCACCGCGGCGGGTTTCGTCAATGGCTGCGGCTCGGTGGGCGCGGTGCTCGGCGGCCTGCTGCCGGGCTATTTCGACAGCGTCACGGTGTTCATCGTGTTCGCCGGCACCGCCTTGTTCTCGGCACTGGTGCTGTTGCCGCACTGGAACAGCCGACCCGCCAGCATCGCTGCTGCCAGCGACGTGGCACCCAATACCAGCATGGCGATCAAGCCGGCGCGTACCTGAAGGAAAGTGAAGCGATGAGACCGTTCTGGCTGCAACAGGCCCTGGATCTGCAAGGCGAGGCGCTGTGCCCGCCGTTGCGAGGCGATGAGCGCTGCGATGTGTGTATCGTCGGCGGTGGCTATACCGGCCTGTGGACCGCGCTGATGCTCAAGGAGGCGGTGCCGGCGCTGGATGTGCTGCTGATCGAGGCGGATATCTGCGGTGCCGGGGCCAGCGGCCGCAATGGTGGCTGCGCGCTGTCGTGGTCGGCCAAGTATTTCACTCTGGAGCGCCTGTTCGGTACGGCCGAGGCGGTGCGCCTGGTCAGCGAGTCGGAGCGCAGCATCGGCGCCATCGGCCAGTTCTGCGCAACCCATGGCATCGACTGCGATTATCGAATGGACGGCACCCTGTACACCGCGACCAACGCCGCCCAGGTCGGCAGCACCGATGCGGTGATCGCGGCGTTGCAGCGCCAGGGCATCAATTCGTTCCAGCGCCTGGCGCTGGACGAAGTGCAGCGGCGGGCGGGCTCGGAGCTGCATCGCGAGGGCTGGTTCTCGCCGGCTGCCGCCACGGTGCAGCCGGGCAAGCTGGTGCGTGGCCTGCGCCGCATTGCCCTGGAAAAGGGCGTGCGCATTCACGAAGGCACGGCGATGAGTGGCCTCGAACACGGTGCACCGGTGCAGGTGCGTACCGCCCACGGCACCGTGCGTGCCGACCGTGTGGTGCTGGGCATCAATGCCTGGATGGCGCGGCAGTTTGCCCAGTTCGAGCGCAGCGTGGCGATCGTCTCAAGCGACATGGTGATCACCGAGCCGTGCCCCGAACTGCTGCGCCAGATCGGCCTGGACAGCGGCATCAGCGTGCTCGACTCGCGCATCTTCGTGCACTACTACCACAACACGCCGGACGGCAGGCTGATGCTCGGCAAGGGCGGCAACACCTTCGCCTACGGCGGGCGCATGCTGCCGGTGTTCGACCAGCCGTCGCCTTACCGCGGGCTGCTGCGCCGGACCCTGGACGGTTTTTTCCCGACCCTGGCGCAGGTGCCGCTGGCAGCGAGCTGGAACGGGCCGTCGGACCGCTCGGTGACCGGCTTGCCGTTCTTCGGACGGCTCGACGGGCAGGGCAACGTGTTCTACGGCTTCGGCTATTCTGGCAGCGGGGTAGGGCCTTGCCATATGGGCGGGCAGATTCTTTCGTCGCTGGCGCTGGGGCTGGATAACGCCTGGACACGCTCGCCACTGGTCAAGGGGCCGCTGGGGCTGTTTCCGCCGGAGCCGATCCGCTACTTGGGGTCGCTGATGGTGCGCGACGCGGTGCGGCGCAAGGAGCGCGCCGAAGATCGCGGTCTGCGGCCGCGACGCCTGGATGTGCGGCTGGCCAAGTTCGCGGCGGCGGCGGGGAAGGCCGACAAGGGCTGAATCGGTGTGGGCTTTTTCTCGGGCGAGTCGCAGCGGCGAGCCGTCGCGCGATTTCTTGTCGATCCCGCCCGCGAGGGCGTATAAACTCTCCCCACTTTTGGCCGGTCGCTTCCTGAACCGGCCGCTGAGACAAAGAGAGTCGAGATGGGCGCACAGTGGAAAGCCAAGCATAGAGAAACCGCCGCCAACGCCAAGGGCAAGATCATGGGCAAGCTGGCCAAGGAAATTCAGATCGCCGCCAAGTCCGGTGCCGACCCTGACATGAACCCGCGCCTGCGCCTGGCCATCGTCCAGGCCAAGAAAGCCTCGATGACCCGTGAAACCCTCGAGCGCGCCATCAAGAAAGGTGCTGGCCTGGATGGCGAGGCCGTGCAATACCATGCTGTCAGCTACGAAGGCTTCGCCCCTCACCAGGTGCCGCTGATCGTCGAGTGCCTGACCGACAACGTCAACCGTACCGTCGCCCAGGTTCGTGTGCTGTTCCGCAAGGGCCAACTCGGCGCCAGCGGCTCGGTGGCGTGGGACTTCAACCACGTCGGCCTGATCGAGGCCACCCCCGAAGGTGACGCGGACCCGGAAATGGCCGCCATCGAAGCCGGCGCCCAGGATTTCGAGGACGGCGAGGAGGAGGGTTCGACCCTGTTCATCACCGACACCACCGACCTGGACGCCGTGCAGAAGGCCCTGCCCGAGCATGGCTTCACCGTCACTTCGGCAAAGATCGGCTACACCCCGAAGAACCCGGTCAGCGCGGCCAGCCTCAGTGCTGAAGCCCTGGCCGAGGTCGAAGCCTTCCTCGAGGCGATCGACGAGAACGAAGACGTGCAGAACGTGTATGTCGGCCTGACCGACTGACAGCCTGCCGGGTCTTCTCGCGGTATCTGCGGCCGTGGCGTTTCGCCGTATGCCCGGTACTGCGGGGAGGCCTTCAATTTCCCGCGAGCAGGTCACCCCATGACCCCCACCTTCGCCTCGCTGAGCCTTGCCCACCTGCGCACCCTCGATTGCCTCCTGCAATTGAAGAACCTCAGCCGCACTGCCGAAC
Source organism: Pseudomonas sp. FA117 (assembly GCF_057370475.1). Lineage (NCBI taxonomy): Bacteria > Pseudomonadati > Pseudomonadota > Gammaproteobacteria > Pseudomonadales > Pseudomonadaceae > Pseudomonas > Pseudomonas sp. FA117. The sequence continues at coordinate 3,385,998 of NZ_CM170675.1, read as the reverse complement.
GGCTGGGCTGCAGCCAGTCGGCACTGAGCCGTCAGCTCGCCCACCTGCGCGAGGCCTTCGACGATCCGCTATTGGTGCGCCAGGGCCGTGGCTATGTGCTCAGCGAGCATGCCGAAACCCTGGTCGAGCCATTGCGCCAGGTACTCGACGAACTCAGTGCCCTGCGCCAGCCGCTGGCATTCGACCCGGCGCGATGCGAGCGACGCTTCTGTATCGCGGCGTCCGATTATGTGGCCGAGTACATCCTGCCCGACCTGGTGACGGCGCTGGAGTGCGAGGCGCCGGGCGTGTCGCTGGAGTACCGCACCTGGCAGGCCGGTCAGTACGCCTGGCTGGCCAGCGGCGAGGTCGACCTGGCCACCACGCTGTTCGATGAATCACCGCCGAATGTGCATGGCCGGTTGCTTGGCGAGGACCGGGCGGTGTGCCTGATGGCCGCTGACCATCCGCTGACCGCCCGCGATGCGCTCAGCCAGGAAGACTACCTTGCCTATCGGCATGTGCGGGTGTCCGGCGGCGGCGACAAGGACAGTTTCATCGACCGTCACCTGCGTGCCCAGGGCCTGCAGCGGCGCATGCAGCTGCAGGTGCCGTTCTTCAGTGCCATGGTCCAGGTGGTCGGCAACGGTCAGTCGCTGGCCACGGTGCCGGAACATATCGCCCGCCAGCTTTGCCGTCTGCACGGCCTGGCCTGGCGCGAGCTGGGCTTCATCGAACACAGCCAGCGCTATTGGGTGGTCTGGCATCAACGCCTGCAGGCCTCGGCCGAGCATCGTTGGCTGCGCAACCGGGTGTTCGAGTTGTGGCGCCAGTCATCGTTCGGGGTGCAGGGCGGGCATGCGGGCTTGCGATAGCAGCTATGCGCGAAACGGGGTTATTGCGCGGCGGCCGGTTGCCTAGACTGGGCTGATTGCAAAGTGGCAGTGCGGGCCAGATCGCGGGACATGCCCGTTCCACGAGGGCAGCCGTGATCCGGCCCGCACAGCCACTCCCTCTCTTGCCCCAGGAGCCCGCCCCGTGACCCCCGAACAATTCCGCCAATACGGCCACCAGCTCATCGACCTGATCGCCGACTACCGCCAGACCGTCGGCGAGCGCCCGGTGATGGCCCAGGTCGAGCCTGGCTATCTCAAGCACGCACTGCCCCAGGCCGCGCCGCAGCAGGGCGAGCCGTTCGCCGACATTCTCGAGGATGTCTCGGCGCTGGTGATGCCCGGCCTGTCGCATTGGCAGCACCCGGACTTCTATGGCTACTTCCCCTCCAACGGCACGCTGTCGTCGGTGCTCGGCGACTTCCTCAGCACCGGCCTTGGCGTGCTCGGCCTGTCCTGGCAGTCGAGCCCGGCCCTGAGCGAGCTGGAGGAAACCACCCTCGACTGGCTGCGCCAGTTGCTGGGCCTGTCGGCGCAATGGAGCGGGGTGATCCAGGACACCGCCTCCACCAGCACCCTGGTGGCGCTGATCAGTGCACGCGAGCGCAGCACCGGCTATGCCCTGGCCCGTGGCGGCCTGCAGGCCCAGGACAAACCGCTGATCGTCTACGTCAGCGCCCATGCCCACAGTTCGGTGGACAAGGCCGCGCTGCTGGCCGGGTTCGGTCGCGACAACATTCGCCAGATCGCTACCGACGCGCGCTTCGTCATGGTCCCTGAAGCGCTGCAGGCGGCCATCGAACAGGACCTGGCCGCCGGCAACCAACCCTGCGCAGTGGTCGCCACCACCGGCACCACCGCCACCACGGCGCTGGATCCGCTGCGCCCGATTGGCGAAATCGCCCAGGCGGCGGGGTTGTGGCTGCATGTCGACTCGGCCATGGCCGGCTCGGCGATGATCCTGCCGGAGTGCCGCTGGATGTGGGACGGCATCGAGCTGGCCGATTCGCTGGTGGTCAATGCGCACAAATGGCTGGGCGTGGCCTTCGACTGCTCGATCTACTACGTGCGCGATCCGCAGCACCTGATCCGGGTGATGAGCACCAACCCCAGCTACCTGCAGTCGTCGGTGGATGGCGAGGTGAAGAACCTGCGTGACTGGGGTATCCCGCTGGGCCGCAGGTTCCGCGCGCTGAAGCTGTGGTTCATGTTGCGCAGCGAAGGTGTAGAAGCCCTGCAGCAGCGGCTGCGGCGCGACCTGGACAACGCCCGCTGGCTGGCCGGGCAGATCGAGGCGGCGCCAGGTTGGGAGGTGCTGGCACCCGTGCAGTTGCAGACCCTGTGCATCCGCCATCGCCCCGAGGGGCTGGAGGATGACGCACTGGATGCCCACACCCGTGGCTGGGCAGAGCGCCTCAATGCCTCGGGCGATGCCTACGTGACCCCGGCCACCCTGCAAGGGCGCTGGATGGTGCGGGTGTCGATCGGTGCGCTGCCCACCGAGCGGACGGACGTGCAGCGTCTGTGGGCGAATCTGCAGGCGGTGGTCAAGGCCTGATGCCGCCGGGGCCGCAGCGTGGCCCCGGTCTCGTTACTGGCTCAGCACCTCGAGGTTGCCCTTGCGGCTGGCGTCGTAGGCGTCCTTTGCCATGGGCCGCGCCAGCGGGTTGCCCAGGTCTTCCATGGCCAGCCGGTAGGTCTCCGGCGCCACGTAGGCGGCCAGCGCGCACACGCAGGTGATGGCGAAGGCCAGGGCGCCGACCACCAGCCAGATATGCTCCGAACCCGGCGGCGCGACGGCAGCGAACAGCGCCGGCAGCATCGCCGTGAGCATGGTGCCGATGTTCTGCGCAATGGCCATGGCCGACACCCGGTAACGGGTCTGGAACAGCTCCGGATAGAAGCTTGGGAACACCGCGTTGTAGCCCTGGTAGACCATGCCCCACATCAGGATCGAGCCGACGAAGGCCAGCGGCACGTTCTGGATGCTGATCGCATACAGGTAGACGAAGGCCAGCAGCCCCGAGCCAAGGCAGCCGGCGATCATGGTCGGGCGTCGGCCGATACGGTCCGACAGGTTGCCCACGAACGGGATCACCAGCACCGCGACGATGTTGCCCACCACCGGAATCCACAGGTACACGCTCTTGTCGAAACCGATCCCGTAGGCCGGTTGCACCGCATAGGCTGCGCCGAAGATGGTGGCGACCACCGGAATCACGTTCATCAGCGCCATGAACATCACCAGCACCATGTGTTTCCAGCTGTGGCGGAAGGCTTCGCCGATCGGCGAGCGCGCCACCTTGTCCTGTTGCTCTTCCTGCACGAAGGCCGGGGTTTCATGCACTTCCTTGCGGATGATGAACCCGGCGATCAGCACCAGCGCGCTCATCAGGAAGGGAATGCGCCAGCCCCATTCGTTGAAGGCCTCGCTGGGCATGAAGTAGGCCAGCGGCAGGAACACTGCTGCGGCCATCACCTGACCGGCCTGCACGCCCTGCAGGGTGTAGCTGGCGTAGTAGCCGCGGCGCCCGAAAGGGGCGTGCTCCATGATCATCGAACTGGCCCCGGAAATTTCCCCGGCCACGGCAAAGCCCTGGATCAGGCGCAGCACCACCAGCAGGGCAGGAGCAAGGATGCCGATGTCGTGATAGGTCGGCAGCAGGCCCACGGCCATGGTCGAGATGCCCATGAGGAACATGCACAGCAGCAGCACGTTCTTGCGTCCGCGGGTGTCGCCCCAGTGGCCGAGGACGAAGGCGCCGACCGGGCGCGCCAGGTAACCGACGCCATAGGTGGCCAGGGACGCGATGATGGCCATCTTCGGGTCGCTGGAGGGGAAGAATATCTGCGGGAAGATCAGTGCCGCCGCCTGGGCATAGATGAAGAAATCGTAGTATTCGAGGGCCGAGCCGATCCACCCGCTGGCGGTGGCTTTCTTGGCCTGTGAAGAGTGGGCCATGGTATCTCCGTTGTTCTTGTTGGTTGTCGGATGGCGGTCGTCCTCGGGCAGGCATGGCCCGGATGGCGGCGACTGAATCCATGGTGGTCCAGTGATCTGCGGCGAATCAATTCACCTCGTGGGCTTCTGTGCGATTATCGAACACAAACTAACCATTTCGTACAAAGATCGTTGCCGGTGCGACTTTACCTGCGAATAATCGATCCTGCCATCGTCGAGAACAAGCAGGTTCACAGGGTCAGACGAACCTGGGCCTGCGTAGACAACAAGGAATTCAGCATGCAGCGTTCGATCGCCACCGTGTCCTTGAGCGGTACCCTGCCTGAAAAGCTCGATGCCATTGCCGCTGCCGGCTTCGACGGCGTCGAGATCTTCGAGAACGACCTGCTCCATTACCCCGGTTCGCCCCGCGAGGTCCGCCAGTTGTGCGCAGACCTGGGCCTGGCCATCACCCTGTTCCAGCCGTTTCGCGACTTCGAAGGTTGCCGTCGCGATCGCCTGCACAGGAACCTCGACCGTGCCGCGCGCAAGTTCGATCTGATGCAGGAGCTGGGCACAGACCTGGTGCTGGTGTGCAGCAACGTCCAGCCCGACGCCCTGGGCGATGCGCAGCTGTTGGTCGATGACCTGCGCCTGCTCGCCGAGCACGCTGCTGACCGGGGGCTGCGCATCGGGTACGAGGCGCTGGCCTGGGGACGTCACGTCAATACCTGGCAGCAGGCCTGGGAGTTGGTGCGCCAGGCCGCTCATCCGGCGTTGGGGCTGATCCTCGACAGCTTCCACACGCTGTCGCTCAAGGGCGACCCCAGCGCCATCCGCGACGTCCCTGGCGACCGGATCTTCTTCGTGCAGATGGCCGATGCGCCGGTGCTGGCGATGGATGTGCTGGAGTGGAGCCGGCATTTTCGCTGCTTCCCCGGTCAGGGGGAACTGGACCTGGCAGGCTTCCTCGCGCCGATTCTCGCCAGTGGCTATCGTGGGCCCTTGTCGCTGGAAGTCTTCAACGATGGTTTTCGCGCCGCGCCGCCGCGGCAGAACGCCGCCGATGGGCTGCGTTCGTTGTTGTACCTGGAGGAAAAGGCCCGCGAGCGCCTGGCCGGGCAATCGGTTGCGGTGGAACCGGGTGTGTTGTTCGCGCCGCCTGCGGCCAGGCGTTATGACGGCGTGGAGTTCATCGAGTTCGCCGTCGATGAGGCTGTCGCGGCGCGGCTGGATGGCTGGTTGAAGCGCCTGGGTTTCGCCGAGGCCGGTCGGCACCGCAGCAAGGCCGTGCACTTGTTGCGCCAGGGCGATATCAACATCGTGCTCAATGCCGAACCCTATTCCTTCGCGCACAATTTCTTCGAGGCCCATGGTCCGTCGCTGTGCGCGCTGGCCTTGCGCGTGGACGCTGCGCAGGCCGCGCTGGCGCGTGCGGTGGCTTACCGCGGGCAACCGTTTCGCGGGCTGGTCGGTCCCAACGAGCGCGAAATCCCGGCGGTTCGTGCGCCGGATGGCAGCCTGATCTACCTGGTGGAGCCGGCGCTGGCGGGGCAGAGCATCTACGACAGCGACTTCTGCCTGCAGCCGCCCTTGGCTGCCGCGGGCGGGCTGCAGCGCATCGACCATATGGCCCTGGCCTTGCCGGCCGATGCCCTGGACAGTTGGGTACTGTTCTACAAGAGCCTGTTCGACTTCACCGCCGACGACGAGGTGGTACTGCCCGACCCCTACGGGCTGGTCAAGAGCCGCGCGGTGCGCAGCCCTTGCGGCACGCTGCGCCTGCCGCTGAACATCTCCGAGAACCGCAACACCGCCATCGCCCACGCCCTGTCCAGCTACCGTGGCTCGGGTGTGCACCACATCGCTTTCGAGTGCGCCGACCTGTTTGCCGAGGTCACCCGTGCCAAGGACGCAGGTGTGCCTTTGCTGGAGATTCCGCTCAACTACTACGACGACCTGGCCGCGCGTTTCGATTTCGATGACGAGTTTCTCAGCGAGTTGGCCTACTACAACGTGTTGTATGACCGCGATGCCCAGGGCGGCGAGCTGTTCCACGTCTATACCGAGCCGTTCGAGGGGCGCTTCTTCTTCGAGATCCTCCAGCGCAAGGGCGGGTACACCGGATATGGCGCGGCGAACGTCGCCGTGCGCCTGGCGGCGATGGCCAACACGCGGGTGTAGGCCGTTGCCGGGCGGATCTTGCCCAGGCGCGCGCATCCTCCCTTGTGCTTCCCTGTACCGCCCGGCTCACGGATAATCCCTGCAAATTCCAAAACAGCCTGTGAGTCGGTATGAGTGATCCGCAAGTCAGCCTCGGCCAGTCCGAAGGCGGGGTGCGCAAGTCGCGCAAGAACAACCCGGAGAAAACCCGCGAGGACATTCTCCAGGCTGCGATCCACGAGTTCGTCCAGCAGGGGCTGGCGGGTGCGCGGGTCGATGCGATCGCCGAGCGTACAGCCACCTCCAAGCGCATGATCTACTACTACTTCGGCAGCAAGGAGCAGCTGTACCTGGAGTGCCTGGTCAAGCTCTACGGCGACATCCGCAAGACCGAACACAGCCTCGACCTCGAATCGCTGCCCGCCGAACAGGCGATTCGGCGGCTGGTCGAGTTCACCTTCGACCACCACGACCACAACGTCGACTTCGTGCGCATCGTCTGCACCGAGAACATCCACTACGGCGAATTCGTCAAGCAGTCGCCGGCGATCCGCGAGATGAGCAGCCTGGTGCTCGAGTCACTGGCGCGCACCTTGCAGCGTGGCGTGCAGGAAGGGTTGTTCCGGCCGGGCATCGAGGTCATCGACCTGCACATGCTGATGAGCTCGTTCTGTTTCTATCGGGTGTCGAACCGCCATACCTTCGGCGAGATCTTCCAGATCGACCTGGCCGATGAAACCATCAAGCTGCGGCACAAACAGATGATCTGCGAAACGGTGCTGAGCTATATCCGCGCCTGAACGCTCCGGCTGCCCGCAGGGTGGCAGGGGCGATAGACGGGCAGCAAAAAAAAAGCCCGCCAGAGGCGGGCACAAGAAGCGTAAGGAGCAACGCACAACACTTGGAACGGATAGGGGCGCGGAGGCTCAGGCGGTCAGGGTAGCGGCCTGCAGCTGATCAGCCATGGCCTGGGCCGTGGCGCGGGAAGTCAGGGGGCCGCTGACCGGCTCGCCATTGCGTATCAGGTACCAGCAGGCCAGCAGGCCTTGCTTGCGCAGGGTGGCGGGGACGGCGCTGCCGATGACGGACATGATCTGGATAGTGGCCATGCTGGACCTCCTGTGAAACATGGCCCTACCTTACGCAGCAGCCGACAGCGTTTGAAATCAACTTGCTCGATAGTGCTCATTACTTTTTTCTACGGTAGCTGCAGGTCACCAGCGCGGCGGGCCGTAGTACACCGGCGGCGGGCCGTAGTAGCGGCGGTACACCGGTGGCGGCGCCGGCACATAGCGTTCGACCACATAGGGCTGGTAGTACACCGGCGGCGGGGGCGCCTGCACGTAGACCGGAGGCGGCGGGTAGTAGGCCGGCTGGCGCTCGACATACACGGTGCGGTCATGGCCGCCGGATACTGCTGCCCCGACCACGGCACCGACCACGGCTGCGCCGAGCACCGGGCCTGGACCCCAACCGCCGCCATGGGCAGCTGCCTGCCCGCTGACGGCCAGTGCACCGACCAGCAGGGCGATTCCGGGGATGAGACGGTTCATGGATGAATCCTCGCGAGAACCCCACATTCGGGGCTTATCAATAAGACCCTGAATTCGGTAAAGAGAGCACAGGCGCAAGGTAAAGGTTGTGTAAGGGGCGACTGGCGGTCAGGTCTGGTACGCTCACGGAAACGATTCAGTCACAAACCACAGGAGCAGACATGGCCATTGCACCCAGCCGGGACACCACCTTGTGCATTTCCCTGGCCGGACGCCCGGGGACTTTCGGCGTGCGTTTTCACAATCACCTCTACCAGCAGTTGGGGCTGGACTACTACTACAAGGCCATGACCACCCAGGACCTGCCCGCAGCCATCGCAGGCATCCGCGCCCTGGGCATTCGTGGCTGCGGCGTTTCCATGCCGTACAAGGAAGCCTGCATGGCGCTGGTGGACGAGATCGATCCGTCTGCGGCGGCCATCGAATCGGTCAATACGCTGGTCAACAGCAACGGCCACCTCAAAGCCTACAACACCGATTACCTGGCGGTGCGCCAGTTGCTCGAGGCGCACCAGGTCGACCCTGCAACGGCATTCGCCCTGCGCGGCAGTGGCGGCATGGCCAAGGCAGTGGCCAGTGCCTTGCGTGACGCTGGCTTTCGCGAGGGCATCATCGTGGCCCGCAATGAGCAGGCCGGGCGTCAGTTGGCGGATGTCTGCGGTTATCGCTGGCAGGCCGAGCTGGGGGATCAGTGCCCGCCGCTGCTGGTCAATGTCACCCCCATCGGCATGGCCGGTGGAGCGGAGTCAGAGGATCTGGCCTTCACGCATGAGGCAGTCGAGGCTGCAGAGCGGGTATTCGACGTGGTGGCCTTGCCCGCGCAGACACCGCTCATCCGCCTGGCCCAGGACCTGGGCAAGCCGGTGATCACTGGCCTGGAGGTGATTGCGCTGCAGGCGCTGGAGCAGTTCGTGCTGTATACCGGGATGCGCCCGACACAGGCTCAGGTGCAGGCCGCTGTAGCCTACGCGCGAGGCAACTGAGGTCCAGCCATCACGGACCTGTCCGTGATGGCTGGAGCCTGCTCAGAAGGCCTTGTGGCCGTTGTCCAGCTGTTCGTCCACCAGCGCCCGGCCATGGGCCAGGGACACATGCTGGGCATTTTCCAGGTCGGAGAAGAACTTCATCGGCATCGACAGGCGCCTGCTGGTATGGCCTTCAGGGTCGGTGATCAGGCAGCCGGCGGCATAGGGCAGGGGAGAGTCGGGGTGGGGCATCACACTGGCGGTGATGGTGTGGTCGCGGTACTCACAGTGAAGGGTTTGCATCGTCCTTACCTCGCTGTGCTGGTTTGGAAGCGCTCACTCCTATGTACCACAACGCGGGGCCGGAAGTTCCCGGCCCCGACGAGCGTGACCGCTGTCGGTCAGCCCTTGAGCTCGGTGGGCTGGATGATTTCCACCCAGTAGCCATCCGGGTCCTTGACGAACGCCAGGTGGTTCATGCGCCCGTCCTGCAGGCGCTTCTGGAAGGGCACTTCCAGTGCTTCGAAACGTGCGCAGGCCTCGCGTACGTCCGGCACCGAGATGCAGATGTGGCCGAAACCGCGTGGGTCGCTATTGCCGTTGTGGTAGGCGAACTCGGCATCGTTTTCGGTGCCGTGGTTGTGGGTCAGTTCCAGCACGCCGGGAATCGACTTCATCCACTGGTGACGCGCGGCGTCGTCGGCCGGAATCTGCGCCGGGTCTACCAGGGCCAGGAAGTACAGGCTGAAGGCCGCCTCGGGGAAGTCGCGCTTGTCGACGACGCGAAAGCCCAGGACGCGGGTGTAGAAGTCCAGCGACTTCTGGATATCCTTGACCCGCAGCATGGTGTGGTTGAAGACGAATTGTGCAGTGGCGGTATCCGGTTGCGCGGTGACGCCAGGCAGGGTTTGCAGATCGTTCAGGCTCATGGGTGCTCCAGAGACAAGGCCGGCGCAGACCGCGCCGACGGTGAAAACAGGACAGCCATGATACGGCAGTGAACCGATTGCGCAAATGAAAGCGCCCTGCACGAGGCAGGGCGCTGGAATTAGAGGCCCGCATGTGCGGGCGCGTGATGGGGTCGCTAATCCTTTAGCTGGTTCGATACTCGCGCAGTCGATGTGAAAAAACTGTGAAGTATCCGTCGATGTTTCATCAGCGAACCCAGGACTCTACCGTGGCGGCGCCGTACTGTTCCTTCCAGGCCTTCAGGCCACGGTGATTGCCGCCCTTGGTCTCGATCAGCTCGCCGGTGTGCGGGTTCTCGTAGACCTTGACCACTCGCGGGCGACGCTGCTGCTTGGCGGGGGTGCCGGTGGCACGCGCACCCGCCTTGGGGGCCTTGGGATCGAGAATCGCGACGATGTCGCGCAGGCCCTTTTCGTAGGTTTTCATCAGCCCGAGCAGTTTCTGCTCGAATTCGATTTCACGTTTGAGGCCGGTATCCTTTTTCATGGCCTCCAGTTGCGCAAGCTGTTCTTGAAGTGCTTTTTCGGCCGCACGAAACTCTGCAAGTCTGGACACTTTCATCACTCCTGTTCAATCGAGGGTGGTCGGTGCTGACGCACATTAACTGCAATAAACACCGATCACACGGAGGGGGCAACTGTTTGCTGATAACGAGTGTAGTCGTGCTGGCGAGTTCGGTAAACCGTAAACTTTTATATCTGGATGTGGAACTTTCGGCGTGCCATGCACGGCAATTTCCGTGCGTTGTTCTGCAACTGCGAACGCCGTTCATACCATGGTCCAATGGCCTGCGCTTGAGCGTGAGGGCGACAATAATGCGTTAATCCTCGGTGCCCTGTGACGTCAGAGTACCGATATGTTTCTCGCCTCTATCGGATGTTCCTCCTGCATGTTTTCCTCCTGTCCTCCCGCTCCAGGCCGCCGCGCTGCCGGCCTGTTCCTGTCATGTGCCGCAACCGCTGTTCAGGCTGGCGGATTTCTTGAAGACAGCCACGCCCGGCTCGAGGCGCGCAATGTCTATTTCAATCGCGACTTCCGTGATGGCCACAGCAGTTCGGACCAGGGTGCCTCCAAGCGTGAGGAGTGGGCACAGGGGTTCATTCTCGATGCCCGGTCCGGCTACACCGAGGGTCGTGTCGGTTTTGGTGTCGATGCCCTGGGCATGCTGGGTTTCAAGCTCGATTCGAGTCCGGCCGACAGCAACAGCGGCTTGTTGCCTTCCACCGGCCATGACCCTCGCCGCTCTGCCGACCAGTACGCCAAACTGGGTGCGGCAGCGAAGATCAAAGTGTCGCGGACCGTACTGCGCTACGGTGCGATGCTGCCGGACATGCCGTTGCTCAAGTACAACGATGGACGCTTGCTGCCGACAATGTTTCACGGGGCCATGCTGACCTCCGAAGAAGTGCGTGATCTCAAGTTCACCGCTTTGCGCTTCGACAAATACACTGCCCGCGACTCCACCGATCGCCAGGATATTCGCGTGCACTGCAAGAACAAACGCTATGCCTGCGATATCCAGGCCGATCATTTCGACCTGGCCGGTGTGGACTATCGCTTCAATGAGCGCCTGGGTATCCAGTACCAGGTGTCGAAGCTGGAGAACATCTACCGCCAGCACTTCCTGGGGCTGGTGGCCGCCCAGCCGCTGTCGCTCGGTGCGCTCTCCGCCGACCTGCGCCTGATCAGGAGCGACGATATCGGCAATGCCCGCGCCGGCGAGATCGAGCACCGCGCACTGAGCACGATGCTCGGCTACAGCCTGGGCGGGCACAAGGTCAGTGCGGGCTGGCAGCGCATGTATGGTCAGAGTGCGATGCCGTACCTGGATGGCAGCAACCCGTACCTGGTCAACTATGCCCAGGTCAACGACTTCGCTGCAGCCCGCGAACGCTCCTGGCAACTGCGCTACGACTACGATTTCAAGGCGCTGGGGATACCGGGCCTGAGTTTCTTCACCCGCTATATCAACGGCGACCATATCCAGGTGCCGGGCAGCAGCGCCCAGGGCAAGGAATGGGAACGCGACAGCGAACTGCGGTACCAGGTGCAAGGCGGCACGTTCAAGGATGTCAGTGTGCGCCTGCGCAACTCCACCTATCGCAGCAACTATGAACGATGGGCGCGCGACATGGATGAGACGCGGGTCATCGTCAGCTACAACTTTTCGCTGCTCTGACAGGTTTTGCCAAATAGCCACGAGCGATGAACAATACAGGCTGATCCGTGCAGCGAGACAGCGCAATGAAGCAACTTCTGTTGATCGGCATCGGCCCGGGTGATCCGCGCCAGGTCACTTACGAGGCGGTCGAGGCCCTGCGCCGTGCCACGGTGTTCTTCGTGCTCGACAAAGGTGACGCCAAGGATGAACTGGTGCAGTTGCGCAAGGGCATCCTCGAGCGTTACCGCCCCGAGGGCGGTTATCGCCTGGTGCAGGTGGAGGACCCGCGTCGCGATGGCGGGGCCGCGGACTATGTCGGCGCCGTGCAGGACTGGCACCGCGCGCGGGCGGCGCTGTATGGGCGGCTGATCGAGGACGAACTGGGCGCCACCGATGTTGGCGCCTTCCTGCTGTGGGGCGAGCCGGGGCTATACGACAGCACCTTGCGCATCCTCGATCTGGTCCGTGAGCGCGGCGCAGGCCTTGCGCTCGAGGTGATCCCCGGCATCAGCAGCGTGCAGGCGCTGGCGGCCCGCCATTGCATCCCCTTGAACCGCATCGGCGAGCCGCTGACCGTGCTGCCCGCCCGTCGGCTGGGCGGGCAGGCCACGATCGACAATGTGGTGGTGATGCTCGATGGGCAGTGCACATTCGCCGAGCTGGATGACCCCGCCCTGACCATCTATTGGGGGGCGTACCTGGGCACGGCTGACGAAATGCTCATGGCCGGGCCGCTGCAGGAGGTCAAGGCGGATATCGTCAGGGCCCGCGAGGCGGCGCGGCGGCGCAAGGGCTGGATCATGGACACCTACCTGTTGCGCCGCGATGCTGGTTGATTCAGAGGGAGGTGAAGCGCGGCACGATCAGGGCGTCCCGAGGATGGCCGCCACCTTGTCGCGCAGCTGGTCGATGGTGAACGGCTTGCCGATCAGGTGCATGCCCTCGGGCACGTCGACGTTCTCGGCGTAGCCGCTGGCGAACAATACCGGCAGCAGCGGCCGCATCTCGCGGGCCTTGGCCGCCAGCTGGTCGCCGCGCATGTCGGGCAGGCCGACATCGGTCATCAGCAGCGCCAGGGGCTGCCCGGCATCTTCGAGAATCTGCATGGCTTTGCCGGCATCCGCCGCCTCGAGGACCTTGTAGCCCAATTCGTCGAGTACTTCGACCACCAGCATGCGGACGATGTCGTCGTCTTCGACTACCAGAAGGTGCATGGTTTGAATCCTGTCGCGTGGGGAAATGTCTTTACTCTGTGCCCGCGCGGGCAGCAGAAGTTCCCTCAGGATAGCGGTCGGTGCAATCAGATGGAACGATTGCCGACGGATACCTTCAAATACTGGCTAAATGCCCCAGCCAGAACCGGCAAAGCTGGTTAGACTCGCACTAGATACGCGGTGGCAGCGGCATACAACAATGACTGAATGTAGTGGCCACTCACTGTTCAATGGACTTATTTCGCTCGGGCGTTATCAGATGATTCAAGCAGCCTCCATGGACCAACGCAGCTTTCGCAAGCTGCTGAGCCGTAACGTCGGCCTGCCCCTGGGCGTTGGCCTGCTGGGCGCCGTGGCTTTCGTCGCGGTGATCAACTACTTGCTCTCGGCCATGCAATGGGTCGAGCACACCGACCGGGTGATCGGCAATGCCAACGAAACGGTCAAGCTGTCGATCGATATGGAAACCGGCATGCGCGGCTTCCTGATCACCGGCGACGAGCGCTTCCTCGATCCCTACGAGGTGGCCAAGCCGCGGATCTTCAGCAGCCTGGACAGCCTGCGCGGCATGGTCATGGACAACCCGCCCCAGGTCGATCGCGTCGATCGCCTGGTCGCCCTGCAGCGCGCCTGGAACGATTTCGGCAGCGAACTGATCAGGATGCGTCGCGACAAAGGCGATATCCAGGGCGTGATCGGCAGTGGGCGCGGCAAGCGCATCACCGACGAGATCCGCAAGGAGTTCGATGCCTTCGTTGCCACCGAGCAGCAGCTGCGCATGACGCGCAACGAGAAGGTCAGTACGGTCACCGTCACGGCCATCACCGCGTTCGTGCTGTTCATCGTCGGCCTCAGCGCGCTGCTGGCCTACCTGGGCCGGCGCGACCTGCTGGCGCTGTCGGAAAGCTACGTCAGCAACCTGCAGGCCCAGCAGCGTTCGGCCGAACGCCTGGAGCACCAGGCCTGGCTACGCAACGGGCAGACCCAGCTCTCGCAGCAGGTGCTCGGGCAACTGACGCTGACCATGCTCGGTGACAATATCCTGCGTTTCTTTGCCGGCTACCTGGGCAGTGTCGTCGGGGCGCTCTACATCCGCGATTCCCATGGCCGCCTGGTGCGGGTCGCCAGCTATGGGCTCGATGCCGAACAGCAGGGCCGCGAGCAGGTGATGGCCGAGCACGATGGCCTGCTGGCCCAGGTGGTGCGTGAGCGTCGCGTGCTGCGCCTGGACGACCTGCCGCAGGATTACTACCGGCTGAGTTCCGGCCTGGGCAGCGGGCTGCCACGCAGCGCCCTGCTGACACCTGCCAGCGACAACAACCAGGTCAATGGTGTGCTCGAGCTGGGCTTCCTGCGGCCGCTGCAGGAGCGTGATGTCGAGTTGCTGGAACGGATCAGCGACAACCTCGGCATCTCCCTGGAGAGCGCGCGCTATCGCCAGCGCCTGCAGGAAGTACTGGCCGAGACCCAGCAACTGAACGAAGAGCTGCAGGTCCAGCAGGAAGAGCTCAAGACCGCCAACGAAGAGCTCGAAGAGCAGTCGCGGGTGCTCAAGGAATCGCAAGCGCACCTGGAGACGCAACAGGCCGAACTCGAACAGACCAACGAGCAACTGGCCGAGCGCACCGTCGCCCTTGACCGCAAGAACAGCGAGCTCAACACTGCCCAGGTGGAATTGCAGGCACGCGCCGAGGACCTGCAGCGTTCGAGCAAGTACAAGTCCGAGTTCCTTGCCAACATGTCCCATGAGCTGCGCACGCCGCTCAACAGTTCGCTGATCCTGGCCAAGCTGCTGGCCGAGAACGGCGAGGGCAACCTCAGCCAGGAGCAGGTCAAGTTCGCCGAATCGATCTACTCGGCCGGCAATGACCTGCTCAACCTGATCAACGACATCCTCGACATTGCCAAGGTCGAGGCGGGCAAGCTCGAAGTGCGTCCCGAGACCACCCAGGTGGTACGCCTGGTCGAGGGCCTGCGCGGCATGTTCCAGCCGCTTGCGGACGACAAGGGCCTGGCCTTCGAGGTCAAGCTCGAGTCGCAGGTGCCGGCCACCCTGTTCACCGATCGCCAGCGCCTGGAGCAGATCCTCAAGAACCTGCTGTCCAACGCCATCAAGTTCACCGAGCGCGGCCAGGTCAGCCTGAACATCGGCCACCAGGCCGGCATTGGCATCGTCTTCGCCGTGCGCGACAGCGGCATCGGCATCGCCGCCGACCAGCAGCAAGCGATCTTCGGTGCCTTCCACCAGGTCGATGGCACCAGCAACCGGCGCTATGGCGGCACCGGCCTTGGCCTGTCGATTTCCCGCGACCTGGCCCACCTGCTCGGTGGCCAGATCAACGTCGACAGCACCCCCGGCCAGGGCAGTGTGTTCAGCCTGATCATCCCCGAGCGTTACGAGTCGGTCGAAGGCCAGGACGAGGTGCACAGCCTGCGCCCGACCCTCGACCAACTGCCGCCGGCTCCGCGTGCCATGCCCGTGCCGCAGCAGCCGCTGCCGATCCCGTCCTTCGCCGACGACCGCGAGCACGCGCCGTTCGCCAACCGCTGCATCCTGGTGATCGAGGACGAGCCGAACTTCGCCCGCATCCTCTACGACCTGGCCCACGAACTGGGCTACAACTGCCTGGTGGCCCATGGCGCCGACGAAGGTTTCGCCCTGGCCGCGCAATATGTGCCCGATGCCGTGCTGCTGGACATGCGCCTGCCCGACCATTCCGGCCTCACCGTGCTGCAGCGCCTCAAGGAGCAGGCCACCACCCGGCACATTCCGGTGCACATCATCTCGGTGGAGGACCGCGTCGAGGCCGCCATGCACATGGGCGCGGTGGGCTATGCGGTCAAGCCGGCCAGCCGCGAGGAGCTCAAGGAGGTGTTCGGCCGCCTGGAAGCCAAGCTGACGCAGAAGCTCAAGCACATCCTGCTGGTGGAGGACGACGACCTGCAGCGCGAGAGCATCGCCCGCCTGATCGGCGACGACGACATCGAGATCACCGCCGTGGCCATGGCCCAGGAGGCCCTGGAGCTGCTGCGCGAGAACATCTACGACTGCATGATCATCGACCTCAAGCTGCCCGATATGCTCGGCAACGAGCTGCTCAAGCGCATGACCGCCGAGGACATCCGCAGCTTCCCGCCGGTGATCGTCTACACCGGGCGCAACCTCACCCGCGAGGAAGAAGCCGACCTGCTCAAGTACTCGCGCTCGATCATCATCAAGGGTGCGCGCTCGCCCGAGCGCCTGCTCGACGAAGTGACGCTGTTCCTGCACAAGGTCGAGTCGCAGCTGTCCCATGAACGCCAGCGCATGCTCAAGACCGCGCGCAGCCGTGACAAGGTGTTCGAGGGCCGCAAGATCCTGCTGGTCGATGACGATGTGCGCAACATCTTCGCCCTGACCAGCGCCCTGGAGCACAAGGGCGCGATCGTCGAGATCGGCCGCAATGGCCGCGAAGCGCTCGAGCGCCTCGAGCAGCACGACGATGTCGACCTGGTGCTGATGGACGTGATGATGCCGGAAATGGACGGCTATGAGGCGACCCGGCTGATCCGCGAGCAGGCGCGCTGGCGCAAGCTGCCGATCATCGCCGTCACCGCCAAGGCCATGAAGGATGACCAGCAGCGTTGCCTGCAGGCCGGTGCCAACGACTACCTGGCCAAGCCCATCGACCTGGACCGCCTGTTCTCCCTGATCCGCGTCTGGCTGCCGCAACTGGAGCGAATTTGACTAGCGAACGCAACACCGATATCGAGATCCGACTGCTGATCGAGGCGATCTACCTCAAGTACAGCTACGACTTCCGTAATTACTCCGGCGCCTCGATCAAGCGCCGGATTCTCCACGCTCTGCGCCAGTTCGACTGCCGCACCGTGACTGCGTTGCAGGAGCGGGTGCTGCACGACCCGGGGATGTTCATGCAGCTGCTGCAGTACCTGACGATCCCGGTCAGCGAGATGTTCCGTGATCCCGGCCACTTCCTCGCCCTGCGCGAGGAGGTGGTGCCGCTGCTGCGGACCTGGCCGTCGCTGAAGATCTGGATCGCCGGCTGCAGCACGGGCGAGGAGGTGTACTCGATGGCCATCCTGCTGCGCGAAGAGGGGCTGCTGGAGCGCACCATCATCTATGCCACCGACATCAACCCCAGCTCGCTGGAGAAGGCCAAGCAGGGCATCTACTCGATGCAGAGCCTGCGCGAGTACGAGGAGAACTACCGCAAGGCCGGAGGGCGGCGCGACTTCTCCGAGTACTACACCGCCGCCTACGGCAACGCGATCATGGACGGCAGCCTGCGTGACAACGTGACCTTCGCCGACCACAGCCTGGCGACCGACAGCGTGTTTTCCGAGACCCAGCTGGTGTCGTGCCGCAACGTGCTGATCTATTTCAACAAGGAGCTGCAGGACCGCGCCCTGGGGCTGTTCCACGAGTCGTTGTGCCATCGCGGATTCCTGTTCCTGGGCAGCAAGGAGTCGGTGGATTTCTCGGCCTACAGTGGCCGCTTCGAGCCGCTGGTGCGGCCCGAGCGGATCTACCGCAAGTCATGAAGGGCGTGCACGCGGTGGTGATCGGTGCCTCGGCCGGCGGCGTGGCGGCGCTGTTCGAGGTACTCGGCGCCTTGCCACCCGCGTTCGCCCAGCCGGTGCTGTGTGTGCTGCACCTGCCCGACGATCGCCACAGCCGCCTGGCCGAGGTGTTGCAGCGGCGTCTGCTGCGCCCGGTGCGCGAGGCATGTGACAAGGAATGCATCCAGCAAGGGCAGATCTATGTGGCCGGGCCGGGTTATCACTTGTCGGTGGAGCGCGATTTCAGCCTGTCACTGAGCCAGGAACCGCCGGTGCATTTCTCGCGGCCGGCGATCGATTTTCTCTTCGAGTCGGCCGCCGATGCCTATGGCCAGGGCCTGCTCGGCGTGCTGCTCACCGGTGCCAATGAAGATGGCGCCCGAGGGTTGGCCTACATCAAGAAGTGCGGGGGCCGGACGGTGGTCCAGGACCCTTGCGACGCACAGGTCGCGCTGATGCCCCAGGCCGCACTGGCCCGGCATCAGCCTGACCATATTCTTTCTCTGAGTGGTATCGGGCAGTTGCTCGCTACCCTGGAACCCAGCGCATGCTAAGCCACATCATCGCCAAACTGCTGATCGTCGACGATCTGCCGGAAAACCTGCTCGCCCTCGACGCCCTGATCCAGGGCGAGGACCGCGAGGTGCACCGCGCCCAGTCGGCCGAGCAGGCCTTGTCGCTGCTGCTCGAGCACGAGTTCGCCCTGGCCATCCTCGATGTGCAGATGCCAGGCATGAACGGCTTCGAGCTGGCCGAACTGATGCGCGGCATGGACAAGACCAAGAACATTCCGATCGTTTTCGTCAGCGCCGCCGGGCGTGAAATGAACTACGCGTTCAAGGGCTACGAGAGTGGCGCGGTGGACTTCCTGCACAAACCGCTGGACACCCAGGCGGTGAAGAGCAAGGTGTCGGTGTTCGTCGACCTGTACCGCCAGCGCCAGGTGCTCGGGCGCCAGCTCGAGGCGCTGGAGCGCAGCCGCCAGGAGCAGGAACAACTGCTGGCCCAGCTGCAGGTGGCGCGCAGCGAGCTGGAGCGCGCGGTGCGCATGCGCGATGACTTCATGTCGATCGTTTCCCACGAAGTGCGTACGCCGCTCAATGGCCTGATCCTCGAGACCCAGTTGCGCAAGATGCACCTGTCGCGCGGCAACCTGGCGGCCTTCAGCGAGACGCACCTCAAGGCGATGGTCGAGCGCGACGAGCGACAGATCAACAGCCTGATCCGGCTGATCGAAGACATGCTCGATGTGTCGCGGATCCGCACCGGCAAGTTGTCGATCCGCCCACGGCCGTTCGACCTGTCGCAGCTGGTGCGCGGCCTGGTGGAGAACTTCGCCGCCCAGGCCACGGCCCTGGACACCCATATCGAACTGCAGCGCTGCGAGGCGCTGCAGGGGGAGTGGGATGAGTTCCGTATCGAACAGGTGCTGGCCAACCTGCTGTCCAATGCCCTGCGCTACGGTGAACGACGCCCGGTTCAGGTGCGGGTTTTCGAGCAGAGCGGCATGGCCTGTGTGCAGGTACAGGACCACGGCATCGGCATCAGCGGCGCCAACCAGCAGCGGATCTTCCAGCAGTTCGAGCGGGTGGCAGCGCAGCAGGCCAGCGGTGGCCTGGGCCTGGGCCTGTACATTTCCGAGCAGATCGTCCAGGCCCACGGCGGGCGAATCCGCGTCGACAGCGAGGAGGGGCAGGGCGCGACCTTCAGCATCCTGCTGCCACTGTCGACAGCCGGTCAACAAAGTGACCAGACCCAGGCAACCTCTGCGTGACCCGTGGGTCAGATGGCCAATCAATTGAAATTCAAGGCGTTATCATGAGCGAAGATGCACAAGATGTGGTGCTGGTGGTCGAGGACGAACCGGTCATCCGGATGATCCTGCGCGACTACCTGGCCGGTGAGGGCTACCACGTGCTGGTGGCCGAGGACGGCGAACAGGCCTTCGCCATCCTGGCGAGCAAGCCGCACCTGGACCTGATGGTGACCGATTTCCGCCTGCCCGGCGGGATTTCCGGAGTGGAGATCGCCGAGCCTGCGGTCAAGCTGCGACCGGACCTGAAAGTGATCTTCATCAGCGGCTACCCGGCGGAAATTCTCGAATCCGGTAGCCCGATCGCGCGCAAGGCGCCGATCCTGGCCAAGCCGTTCGATCTCGACACCCTGCACGAGCAGATCCAGGCACTGCTCAGGTAACCGGCTTCACACCGCCCGGGTGTTGAGCAGGCGCACGCCCAGGCCGATGAACAGCGCACCGGTGGCGCGCTTGAACCAGGCTGCAAGGCGCGAAGCCTTCAGGCGCTGGCCGAAGCGATAGGCGGTGAAGCAGTAGAACGAGTGCACCAGGGCGACGATGGTGGCGATGCTGATGAACATCGCCGCAAACTGACCAAAGATCGGCCTGCCGGGTTCGAGGAATTGCGGCAGGAAGGCGCAGAAGAACACCAGGGTCTTGGGGTTGCTTGCCGACACCAGGAAGGCTTCGACGCCGATCCGCCACTTGGCCCGTGGCGCGGCGCTGCGCGCATCGGCCGTCGGCAGCCTGGGCTTGTCGCGCGACAGCAACTGGCGCAGGCCGAGGTAGATCAGGTAACCGGCACCCACCAGTTTCAGGGCCAGGAAGGCCACTGGCAGGGATATCAGCAGGGCACCGACCCCCATTGCCACCCCACCGATCAGCAGCAATTGCGCGCTGAGATTGCCCAGCAGGGTCATGCCCATGCCTGACGGGCCGTAGCGCAAGGCGTTGCGCACCGTCAGCAGGACGTTCGGGCCGGGGGTGAGGGAGGTGACCAGGTAAGCCAGGGAGAAGGTCAACCAGAGGTGCAATGCCATGGAGCGCGGTCCTTCGCAGGGAAAGCACCACGATGCCAGCAATTGGCCGGGAATGCTATTGCCAGGGCGGCTGCGCAGGAGCCGCCCATCTTCCAGCCCTTGCCGTCACCAGAGCGCCACGGCCCCGGCAGCGATCACCCGGGCGAACGTCTCGAGCGCCCTGTCGACGTCGGTCTCGGTGCTGTAGCGGCCCAGGCTGATGCGCACGCTGCTGCGCGCCTGCTGCTCGGTCAGCCCCAGTGCCAGCAGTACGTGCGAGGCGGCGTTGCTCGCCGAGTTGCAGGCCGAGGTGGTGGAGATCGCCAGGTCGCCAGCCAGTGCCGAGCTATTGAACCCCTTGGCCTCGATGCACAGGTTGAGGGTGTGTGCGATGCGTTGCCCGGGACAACCGTTGAGGCTCACCCCCGGCAAGGCCAGCAGCCCGTCGCGCAGGCGTTGCGACAATGCCTGGATCCGCGCCTGTTCGCTTTCGGCCAGTACCCCGGCGAGCTCGAAGGCGCTGCCCATGCCCACGACCTGGTGAGTGGCCAGCGTACCGGAGCGCAGCCCGCCTTCGTGACCGCCGCCATGGATCTGCGCGTGCAGCAGCGGGCGTGCCCGGCTGCCGACGTACAGCGCGCCGACACCCTTGGGGCCGTAGACCTTGTGCGCGGAGAAGGACATCAGGTCCACCGCCTGGTGTGCCAGGTCGATGTGAACCTTGCCCACGGCCTGCGCCGCGTCCACATGCAACAGCGCGCCGTGCTCGCGCACATGCTGGCCGATGCGGGCGAAGTCGGTGAGGGTGCCCAGTTCGTTGTTCACGGCCATCAGCGACACCAGGCGCGTGTCTTCGCGCAGGGCGGCCTGCACGGCTTCAGGCTGGATCAGCCCGTGAGCATCGGGCGCCAGGCGGGTGACGGCCCAGCCCTGGCGTTGCAGTTCGGTGACGGTATCGAGCACCGCCTTGTGCTCCAGCTGGCTGGTGACCAGATGCCCCGGCCCGCCGGCGCCCTGGGCGATGCCCTTGAGGGCGAGGTTGTTCGACTCGGTGGCACCGGAGGTCCAGACCACGGCCTCGGGCGTCGCGCCGATCTGTGCGGCGACCTGGCGCCGCGCCTGCTCGACCAGCTCGCGAGCGCTCTGGCCGAAGAGGTGGCCGCTGGAGGCCGGATTGCCGAAGTGTGACTGGCGCCCCATGCAGGCCAGCATGCTTTCGATGACCTGGTCATCGATCGGGGTCGTGGCGGCGTAGTCGAGGTACAGCGGTGTGTCGGGCATCAGGGCGGGTCCGTGCGGGCAGAGGCTGAGGATTGATGTCAGCATGCTAGGGGAGCCGCGAGAGAATGGGTTTTCCTTGTTTTCGCTTTTTTCAGCGTTTGATGGAATTATTTTTCAGCGAAAGGCAAGCCAGGAGAAAACTGTTCTGGCTTGCCCTGTCATCAAAGCCTCCAGCACCCTTCGAAGCGTTCGCAAACGCCGTATTGCCGGTCAAGCTGCGCCATGGCCCGCAGGTGTTCGAGCTTCGCTTGGGCGGTGACCTGGCGGTAGACCCGCGCGTAGTAACGGCTCATGTCGCGCATGCGCACTTCGCGGCCGTTGTAGCGGTTACCCGGCTCCAACCCTGCCCAGATCTGCAACTGCTGGTCCTGAACGCTGTTGAGGTACTGGCGGTTATCGTCACGGAACTTGGCCTGGGTGAGGGGTTTGACCTGGCCAAGGGCCTGCTCGAAATGCTGCAGATTGGCGCGGTACTGGTCCCAGTAGGCATCGGGCAGCGTGGCATTGCCCAGGGCCTGGCGGCGCTCGGAGATCTGCCGGTCGGCCGGAGGTTGCTGCAGGTTGCTGGCTTGCAGCATGTCGATCACTGCGCCGGACGAGGCCAGGCTGTCATCGATGAGGCCTTCGATCAGTGCGCTGCGTTGCACGGAGGCAGGCAGTGGAGTGGGCGGTAGCGGGAACAGCGGGGAGGTGCCGCGACAGCTTGCCAGGGGCTCATCGTTCAGCGGGTAGGGGATGCGTACATCCTTGCCGTCGATGCGTTGCAGGCGGGTGAGTTGAAGCATGCAGTAACCGGCGCTGCGATCGACGCTGACTTCGTACTCCGAGCCGGCGGCGGGGGTGAAGGTGACCCCGATCGAGCAGGGCGCGCCACCGGTGCTCAAGGTGTTGGCAAACAGATAGAGTGGCTGGTCGGGCTCCAGGCGGATTTCCAGGTAGCCACGGGTGTCGGCCGTGGGCGGCACGCGCATGTCGGCGCGGCGGCGGGTGTCCCTGGCCAGGAAATTGTTGAGCAGGCCGGTGGTGCTGCCCTCGCATCGGGGCCCCCGGTAGACATCCAGCGTCGAGTTGGAGGTGTTGGCGACGTAGCGCAGTTTCGACGCGTCAGCGCGGCTGCTGTCCTGGTAGGTGCCGTTGAAGCTGCAGGCGCCAAGCAGCGTGCAGGCGGCAAGCAGAGTGATGGAGCGTGCTGCGGTGGCGAGCATGATCGTCCTTGAGCGTTGGGTGAGGGCGGCGCAGATGCTAGAGGTGATGGCACCGTTCGTCCAGTGTGCCATCATCGGGGGCGCCGCCTGGGCCTCAGTCGGCAGCGCCCTGTGCGGCAATCTCCCGCTCATCCTGCGCGACCACCTGCTGGCACAGCTCGATGATCTGCTCGCGCATCCAGCGGTTGGCCGGGTCCTGGTCGGTGCTTTCGTGCCAGTACAAGTGTGTTTCCAGCGGCGGAACGTCCACCGGCAGGGCCTGGTAACGCAGCTTGTGGTGGCGGGCGAAGCGCTCGGGCACGGTCATCACCATGTCGGTCTGCTGCAGCACCTGCGAGGCCATCAGGTAGTGCTGAGAGCGCAGCGCGATCTTGCGCTGCACGCCCATCTTGCCCAGTGCCAGATCGACGTAGCCCAGGCCGTTGCGACGGCTGGAAATATGGATATGGGTCATGCCCAGGTAGCTGTCCAGGGTCAGTCGCGCCTCGCCCAGCGGGTGGCCCTGGCGCAGGGCACAGACATAGCGGTCCTGCATCAGCTTGACGTGGCGCACCTGCGGGTCGGTATTGAGCGGCGCGTCGACGGCGAAGTCCAGACGGCCGGCGGCCAGCTCCTTGGTGGTTTCACGGCGCTTGCACAGGAAACTCTCGATCACCACCCCGGGGGCGAGGCGCCGCAGGCGCTGGAACAGCAAGGGCAGGACCACGGCCTCGGTGAGGTCGGTCATGCTGATGCGGAAGGTCTTGTTGGCCTGCTGCGGGTTGAAGATGCGGCTTTCCTGGACCGAGGTGCGCAGCAGGGCGAGGGCGTTGCGCACCGGGCCGATGATGTTCTGCGCCATGGGCGTGGGCACCATGCCCTGGGCGGTGCGCACGAACAGCGGGTCGTTGAAGGTCTCGCGCAGACGCGACAGGGCATTGGACACGGCGGGCTGGGTGATGCCGACGATCTGCCCGGCACGGGTCAGGTTGGCTTCGGTGTAGATGGCGTCGAAGACGATGAACAGGTTGAGGTCGACCTTGCTGAGGTTCATGGAGGCGCCACTCGTCGTTGATGTTATTCGCCGATCATATATCGGTTATGAATGTTAATACACGCCGAAAATAGACTGGATGGATCGAGCACCGCTGTTCTAGGCTCTGCTGCATGTTCTTCTTCCTGCGAAGGTAGCCCTGATGGATTTCGCCTACACGCCCAAGGTTCAGGCTCTGCGCGAACGCGTGACCGCGTTCATGGACACCCATGTCTATCCCGCCGAAGCGGTGTTCGAGCGCCAGGTTGCCGAAGGCGACCGCTGGCAGCCGACCGCGATCATGGAGGAGCTCAAGGCCAAGGCCCGCGCCGAAGGGTTGTGGAACCTGTTCCTGCCCGAATCCGAACATGGCGCCGGGCTGACCAACCTGGAATACGCGCCGCTGGCCGAGATCATGGGCCGCTCGCTGCTGGGGCCGGAGCCGTTCAACTGCTCGGCCCCCGATACCGGCAACATGGAAGTGCTGGTGCGCTATGGCAGCGAGGCGCAGAAGCAGCAGTGGCTCGAGCCCTTGTTGCGCGGCGAGATCCGTTCGGCGTTCGCCATGACCGAGCCCGACGTGGCGTCGTCCGATGCCACCAACATGGCCGCCACCGCCGTGCGCGACGGTGACCACTGGCTGATCAACGGACGCAAGTGGTGGACCTCCGGGGCCTGCGACCCACGCTGCAAGGTGATGATCTTCATGGGCCTGTCCAACCCGGACGGACCGCGGCACCAGCAGCATTCGATGGTGCTGGTGCCCACCGACGCGCCGGGGGTGAAGATCGTTCGCCCGCTGCCGGTGTTCGGCTACGACGATGCGCCCCATGGCCATGCCGAGGTGCTGTTCGACAACGTGCGGGTGCCCTACGAGAACGTACTGCTTGGCGAGGGACGTGGTTTCGAGATTGCCCAGGGCCGCCTCGGGCCTGGGCGCATTCACCATTGCATGCGTTCGATCGGCATGGCCGAACGTGCCCTGGAGTTGATGTGCAAGCGTGCGGTCAGCCGCACCGCGTTCGGCCGGCCGCTGGCCCGCCTGGGCGGCAATGTCGACAAGATCGCCGACTCACGGATGGAAATCGACATGGCGCGCCTGTTGACGCTCAAGGCGGCGTTCATGATGGACACTGTCGGCAACAAGGTGGCGCGCAGCGAGATCGCCCAGATCAAGGTGGTGGCGCCGAACGTCGCGCTCAAGGTGATCGACCGGGCGATCCAGATGCACGGTGGTGCAGGGGTGAGCGGTGATTTCCCGCTGGCCTACATGTACGCCATGCAGCGCACCCTGCGCCTGGCCGACGGGCCCGACGAAGTCCATCGGGCGGCGATCGGCAAGTACGAGATCGGCAAGTATGTGCCCAGGGAGATGCTGCGCGGCCACGAGTGAGGCCGCGCGCGGTCTGGCCAGGGGGCCTGCCGTCAGGCACCGGGGTGGTGAGTCGACGACTTGACGGATGCCGCCGTTGTGTCGTTCTCCACCCCAGGCTCGGTACTGGTCGCGCCGTTCGGCGCCGGGGCAGGCTCCTGCCCCTCGCTGCCCCGGGTCTTGAACAACGAAAGCAGTACACCTCCCAGCAGCAGCCCGAACGTCACCCCCAGCGACAGCAGTGCCGGCACCTTGCCCACCAACCCGTGGTAGAAGATCTTGCAGCCGATGAAGATCAGCACCAGCGCCAGGGCATACTTGAGGTAGACGAAGCGGTGCATCAGCGCCGACAGCGCGAAGTACAGCGAGCGCAGGCCGAGGATGGCGAAGATGTTCGAGGTGTAGACGATGAACGGATCCTGGGTGATGGCGAAGATCGCCGGCACACTGTCGACGGCGAACACCAGGTCGGCCAGCTCGATCAGCACCAAAGCGAGGAACAGCGGCGTGGCATAGCGCAGGGCCTTGCTCTGGCCGGGGGGCGTCAGGCGTACGAAGAAGTGCTTGCCGTGGATCTGGTCGGTGACGCGCATGTGCCGGCGCACGAAGCGCAGCACCGGGTTGTTGGCCAGGTCCGGATGGCTGTCCTCCTTGGACAGCGCCATCTTGATCCCGGTGAACAGCAGGAAGGCGCCGAACAGGTACAGCACCCAGGCGAAATGCTGCACCAGCGCTGCGCCCACGCCGATCATGATCGCGCGCAGCACCACCACGCCGAGGATGCCCCAGAACAGCACGCGGTGCTGATAGCGGCGGGGGATGGCGAAGAAGCTGAAGATCATCGCCATGACGAACACGTTGTCCATCGACAGCGACTGCTCGACCAGGAAGCCGGTGTAGAACTCCAGTGCCGACTGGGCGCCGAGTTCATGCCAGACCCACACCCCGAACAGCACCCCGACGCTGAAGTAGCCCGAGTACAGCAGCAGGCTTTCGCGCATCTCGATTTCCCGTTCCTGGCGATGCAGGACGCCGAGGTCCAGGACCAGCAGTGCGATGACGATGGTGACGAAGACCAGCCACAGCCAGGTGCTGGTGCCGAGCAGGGGAGTGGTGAGAAATGTCTGCAGAGCTGTCATGAGCCCCTCCTTGAATGTCGACGTTGCATGGCAACAGTGATTCCGACATGGCGGGGTCAACCGTCAGAGGGGCCCGGCATCACATGGGCTCAAGACTAGCCCATGGGACACCGCCGCCAAGGAGCAGGCTGTTACATTTCTTTGCCCGCAGCCCGTTACTGCAGTGCTTTGGCGACCTTGGTCGCCGCCTCTTCGGGCATCCAGCCGTGCCACACCTGCGGGTGCTCGCGGAGAAATACCTTGGCCGCTTCGCGCGGGTCCTGGCGCTTTTCACTCATGACCGCCAGGGCCTGGTTGAGGGTGTCGATCGGCAGGTCGACCTTCTCGAACAGCGTGACCAGCTCCGGGTACTGGCTCTTGAAGGCCTTGGACACGCCGATCGACAGCTTGGCCGGCAATGAACTGCTGCCGCGTGGCTGGGGGTTGGCGGGATCGGTGAGGGTGGCCCAGGCCTGCGGGTCGTAGGGCGGTTCTTCGAGGCGGACGAGGTCGAAGCGGCCCATCAGCGGGGTCGGGCTCCAGTAGTAGAACAGCACCGGCTGGTGGCGGCGGATCGCCGAGCTCACCTCGGCGTCGAGGGCGGCGCCTGAACCGGTGCGGAAATTGGTGAACTGGCCGTCGAGCCCATAGGCCTTGAGTTTCTGCGTGTTGACGATTTCCGAGGTCCAGCCGCTGGGGCTGTTGAGGAAGCGCCCCTTGTCCGGTGCTTCGGGATCCTTGAACACCTGCGCGTAGCGTTTCAGGTCCTCGACACGCTTGAGATCCGCTGCCATGGGCTTGATACCCTGTTCGGCGTCACCCTTGATCACATAGGCCGGCACGTACCAGCCTTCCACCGCGTTCTTCACGGTATCGCCCAGTGCGAACACCTCGCCCTTGTTCTCGGCCTCGACCCATGCCGGGCTGCGGCCGGCCCATTCCTCGGCGATCACTTGCAGGTCGTTCCTGGCCAGCGCCACTTCCATGCTCACCGTGCTGCCGGGGAGGGTGTCGGTGGGGTAGCCGTAACCGTTCTCGACGATCAGGCGCAGGATCTCGGTGGTGAGGGCGCCGCTTTCCCAGCCGATGGCGCCGAACTGGATGGGTTTGGCGGCTTCGGCGCTTGCTGCGCTGTCGGTGCTGGCCAGCCCCAGCGCGAGCATGAGGCTGGCCAGCAATGTTGGAATTTTCTTCATGGAGGCCTCGTCGGTTGCCGATTCGTGGGATCGGCCACAGTGTAGACGACGAGGGCAGGCGCTTCGTTCAGCGCCTGCGGTACAAGACTGCGCGGTGCCGATCAGACCCGGAACTGGTCCATCAGGCCCTGCTGCTGGTTGGCCAGGCTGTTCAGCGACTGGCTGACCCGTGCCGATTCGTTGGCTTGTCCGGACAGCGACTCGGTCACGTCGCGGATGGTCGCCACGTTGCTGTTGATTTCCTCGGCCACCGCGCTCTGCTCCTCGGCCGCCGAGGCGATCTGCAGGTTCATGTCGCTGATCACGGTGACTGCCTGGCCGATGCGCTGCAGTGCAGTGACGGCCTGGCCGACCTGTTCCACGCCGCCCTGGGCCTGGCGATGGCTGCTGTCCATGGCACCGACCACCTCGCGGGTGCCGCTCTGCAGCGACTCGATCACTTGGCGGGTTTCCTCGACCGACTCCTGGGTGCGGCGGGCCAGGTTGCGCACCTCGTCGGCGACCACCGCGAAGCCGCGACCGGCCTCACCGGCGCGGGCCGCCTCGATGGCGGCGTTGAGCGCCAGCAGGTTGGTCTGCTCGGCGATGGAACGGATCACCTCGAGCACCGAGCCGATCTTCTCGCTGTTCTGCGCCAGGCCCTGGACCTGGGCCATGGCGCTGCTCATGTCGGCGGCCAGGGCATCGATGCTGTCGGTGGTGCGGTCGATCACCGCCAGGCCTTCGCGGGTGGCCTGATCGGCATCGCGTGCGGCCTGCGCCGCCTGGGCCGCACTGCGGGCGACATCCTGGGCGGTGGCGCTCATCTCGTGCGAGGCGGTGGCCACCTGGTCGACCTGGCGGTACTGCTGCTCCATGCCGGCGCTGGTCTGGCTGGCGATGGCCGCCGACTGGTCGGCGGTGCTGCGGGCGGCCTGCACCGAGCGCTTGACCTCGGCGATGGTCGGTTGCAGCTTGTCGAGGAAGCGGTTGAACCAGCCGGCCAGCTCGCCCAGTTCGTCGCGCTTGTCGTAGTTCAGGCGGCGGGTGAGGTCGCCTTCGCCGCTGGCGATGTCCCTGAGCATGGCCGCCACGCCGAGAATCGGCCGCGTCACGCCGCGCGACAGCAACCACACCGCCAGCAGACCGGCGATCGCGGCGGCCAGGCCCAGGCCCAGTTCGAGCAGGGTGCCGCTGGTGTTCAAGGTATCGAGCTCATGCTTGAGTGCATCGGCCGGGCCGGTCAGGGCACTCTGCGGGACGTCGAGCAGCACGCCCCAGGGTTTGCCGCCGGGGATCGGTGCGAATGCTGCCAGTACTTTCAGGCGCTGCTGGTCGTGCAGCACCTGCAGCTTGCCGGCGGTGAGCTTGCGCACCAGCTCTGCGCCCTGGCGTGGGTCGACCTGGTCGAAGCGCTCGGCGAGTTTCCCGGCGTCCGGGCTGTAGCCGGCCAGCAGGCCGGCCGGGCTGAGGATGCCGACCTTGGTGCGGCCTTCGTAGAGGCCGCGGCTGGCCTCTTCACTCAATGCCTGCAGGCTGTTGAGGTTGGTGTCGATGGACAGGGTGGCGATTACCTTGCCGTCCACCACCAGCGGGAACACGATGCTGGTCATCAGTACCTGCTGGCCGGCGATCTCGTAGAAGTACGGCTCGATCACGCAGACCTTGCCGGTGCTGCGCGGGCAGGCCCACCAGGTGTTGGCCGCCTCGCCGCTGGGGCCGACCTGAGTGTTGGCCAGGTCGCGCTCGGGCAGCGCCATGGAGTTCAGTTGGCCGGCCCGCGGCTGCGACCAGTACAGGGCAAAGCGCCCCGTCTCGTTGCTGCCCAGTTCGGGCAGGCCGCCGAACAGCTTGTCCTTGCCGTCCAGGGCGTTGGGTTCGAACACCAGCGACAGGCCGAGCAGCTCCGGGTTGGCCTGCAATGCAGCGCGAACCTGGGCGGTCATGTCCTGGCGCAGGTCATGGGCGTCGATGAAGCGTTTTTCCGCCTGTTCGCGCAGGAACAGTACCTGGCGGGCGAAGCCGGCGCCGTACTGGTAGGCGTCCATGAACTGACGGCGGATACTCTGTGCCTGCACCTCGCCCTGCGACTCGATGCGCGCCTGGGCCGATTCGGTGAGCATCTGCGTGCTGCTGGCCTTGACCAGCTCCGAGCTGTGGTCCATGCGGTAGAGCGACAGGCCGACGAGCAAGGTGACGATGCTGGCCAGGCACAAACCGGCCAGCAGGGTGATCTTCCATTGGATGGAAAGTTGACGCAACGGCATGGTGTACATCCCTTGTAATAGTAGAGCTGGGGCTGTCGAGGGTGTCGGCCGGTGTAAATTTTTCTTTATATGAACGTTCAATAAAAATAGTCGCCGAGTACACAAGCGCCACAGTCCGGCATTTTTGACATCTTCTGCCCGGTGCTGCAGAGTGTGCGCCCTCCAAACAACACCCCTGGTCCGGCCACTGCCCCGCGCAGCCTGTCGCCGGAGCGTTGGCTTTTCGTCTGTCGTAATGAGGTATTGCACACCATGAATGCAGTGATCGCCGCGGTCGGTATCATGCTGGTACTGAGCCTTTCCCGCGTGCATGTGGTCATCGCCCTGATCGTCGGTGCCCTGACCGGGGGGCTGGTCGGCGGCCTGGGCATCGAGGGCACGCTCGCCGCCTTCAATGGCGGTCTTGGTGGCGGGGCCACCGTGGCGCTGTCCTACGCGTTGCTCGGCGCTTTCGCCGTGGCCATTGCCAAGTCGGGCCTGGCCCACGCGCTGGCCGACCGGGCGCTGGCAATGGTCGACCGCCAGGGCCAGGCGCAGACGGGCACCCTCAAGTGGCTGCTGATCGGCCTGATGCTGGTGGTGGCGATTTCGTCGCAGAACGTGTTGCCGATCCACATCGCCTTCATTCCTCTGCTGGTACCGCCGCTGCTCTATGTGCTGACGCGGTTGCGCATCGACCGGCGACTGATCGCCTGCGTCATCACCTTCGGCCTGATCACCCCTTACATCTTCCTGCCGGTGGGCTTCGGCAACATCTTCCTCAACCAGATCCTGCTGGCCAACGTCAGCCGCGCCGGGGTGGATGTCAGTGGGGTCAACGTCACCCACGCCATGGCCATCCCGGCGGCGGGCATGCTGGCCGGCCTGCTGCTGGCGGTGTTCGTCAGCTACCGGCGCAAGCGCGACTACGACCTGGCCCGGATCGAGGAGGTCGAGCAGGTCCGCGTGCACTACAACCCGCTGACCCTGCTGGTGGCTGGCGCGGCCATCGCCGCGGCGTTCATCATCCAGCTGTGGCTGGACTCGATGATCATCGGCGCCATGGCCGGCTTCCTGATCTTCTCGCTGTCGGGCATCGTGCGCTGGCGTGAAACCGACGACCTGTTCACCGAGGGCATGAAGATGATGGCCATGATCGGCTTCATCATGATTGCCGCCTCGGGCTTCGCCGAAGTGATGAAAGCCACTGGCGAGGTGAAGAGCCTGGTCGAGACTGCAGCGCAGTGGATCGACCACAGCAAGGCGGTCGGCGCGTTGCTGATGCTGCTGGTGGGCCTGCTGGTGACCATGGGCATCGGTTCGTCGTTTTCCACCGTGCCCATTCTCGCCGCGATCTTCGTGCCGTTGTGCGTGCAGCTGGGCTTCGACCCCCTGGCCACCGTGTGCATCGTCGGCACTGCCGGTGCGCTGGGCGATGCCGGCTCGCCGGCCTCCGACTCGACCCTGGGGCCGACCTCGGGCCTGAACGTCGACGGCCAGCACCACCACATCTGGGACACCGTGGTACCCACCTTCATCCACTACAACCTGCCGTTGCTGGCATTCGGCTGGCTGGCGGCGATGGTGCTGTAGGGCGCATTGTTGGCGCCGGGGCGAGCTGGCATCATGTTCGAAACGTGAACTCGCCGCCTCGGAACCACAACAATGAACACACCGCGTGTCGATTCACCGCTGCCGGAAGACCTGCGGGTGTTCCTCACCGTGATCCGCAAATCGGGCTTCGCGGCGGCGGCGGACGAGCTCGGCCTGTCGCCGGCCTATGTCAGCAAGCGCATCCGCCTGCTCGAAAGCGCCCTCGGTACCCGCCTGCTGCACCGCAATGCGCGCAGCCTCGCCCTCACCGATGCGGGGGAGCGTGCCCAGCGGTGGGCCATCCGCATTCTTGGCGACATGGACGATTTCGTCGGCGAGATGAAGCAGGTCGGCCAGCAACCGCGCGGTGTGCTGCACCTGTGCAGCAGCTTCGGCTTTGGTCGCAACCATGTCGCGCCTGCTGTGGCGCAGTTGTCGGCGGCCTATCCGGCCCTGGAAATCCGCCTGGACGTGTTCGACCGGGTGGTGGACATCGTCGCCGAAGGGTTCGACCTGGAGATCCGCGTCGGTGACGACCTGCCGGTGCAGCACATCGGCCGCAAGCTGGCGAGCAACCAGCGGGTGCTGTGCGCCACACCCGAGTACCTGGCCCAGCGTGGCACACCCCTGACCCTCAAGGACCTGGACCACCACGACTGCCTGGTGCTCAAGGAGCGCAACAACGCCTTCGGGGTCTGGCAGTTGCAGCATGAAGGGCGTGAGGAAACGGTGCGGGTCAGTGGTCCGCTGTCGTCGAACAACGGCGAGATCGTGCTGCAGTGGGCACTGGGCGGGCGCGGCATCCTGCTGCGCTCGTACTGGGATGTGCGCCCGCTGCTGGAAAGCGGGCGCCTGGTGCAGGTGCTGCATGACTACACCCAGAGCGCCAATGTCTGGGCGGTGTACCCGACGCGGCTGGCCGACTCGGCGAAGCTGCGCGTGTGCGTGGAGTTTCTCGAGCGGCACTTCAGGGTGTTGCTGGGCTAGGCGTCCCGCGCGCCGGGGCAGGGCGCGCGGGTCGTTGCTCAGCTGAACAGGCCCAGCAGCAGGGTGGCGCCGATCACCGTCGCCGCGCCGCCCAGGCGGGTGGAGATCTGCGCGAAGGGCATCAGGCCCATGCGGTTGCAGGCCGAGAGGATCGCCACATCGCCGGTGCCGCCCAGGCCGCTGTGGCAGCAGGTGACGATGGCCGACTCGATGGGATACATCTTCAGCAGGTTGCCGATCAGGAAACCCGCCAGGGTCATGGCCAGCACCACCGATGTACAGACCAGCACATAGCCGACCGAGAACACGCCCATCACGCTTTCCAGCGGCACGTAGAGCATCCCCAGGCCGATCATCACCGGCCAGATGAAGGCGGTCGATACCAGCTTGTAGAACTGCTTGCTGCCTTTCTCAAGGTGGGCGGGCAGTACGCGCAGGTATTTGAACAGCACCGCGACCACGATCATCATCACCGGCCCTGGAATGTGCACCAGCTTTTCCAGCAGGCCGCCGAGGACGAAGAAGCTGCAGATCAGCAGCACACCGGCGCCCATGTAGCGGAAGTCGATGGCCTCGTCGTCGGCCTGCTCCCTGAACTTGTCATTCTCTTCGCGGGCACGGATCAGTGTGCCGTCACCGCTGAGCTGCGGGCGTTTGCTGGCCAGCCGGGCGAGGACGCCGGCGCAGATGATCGCCACGATATTGCCGACCACCGCCGCCGGTACCAGCTGCGCTACGTACTGCTCCGGACTGCCGCCGAGGATGTGCGCATAGGCCAGCGACAGCGGCAGTATGCCTTCGCCGATGCCGCCACCGATGATCGGCACGATGATGTAGAAGAAGGTGTGGTGGACGGTGTAGCCGAACAGCACGCCGACCAGCAGACCGGCCAGGATCGCCGCCAGGGTCCCGACCACCAGCGGCACGAACATGCGCATCATGCCCTGAACCAGGATGAAGCGGTTCATGCCCAGGATGCTGCCCACCACCAGGCTGGCGATGACGAAGTAGAGGAAGTTGGCGTCCTTCATCAGCATCTTGGTCGCCTCCAGCGTGGTGCTGCCGAAGAAACCGTGGAACACCAGCACCGATGGCAGCAGCAGGCACAGGATGGCTCCGCCGCCGATTTCCTTGAGCAGCGGCAGGCGCTGGCCGAGCTGGCCGAAGAACATGCCCATGGTCATGATCACGGCCAGGCCGCCGATCATGGTCTTGGGCAGGAAACCGAAGTGCGCCGAGCAGAACACGATCAGGGCAATGCCGATGAAGCAGGGCAGGGGGATCACGCCGATCGGGTAATCGAGCAGGCTGCCGAGCCGGCGTTGGGTTGCGGAGTGTGCGGCGCCGGGCGCCAGAATCTTGTTCATGAACAGGTCCTCTAATTTGTTGTTATGCGAGGAGGGCGCCGCTCAGGCGCGGCGCGATCTTTGCGGGTGCGGCCAAGGCCGCTTGCGCAGGTTCAGGCCAGCCAGGGATTGGCCTGCAGGTGCTGCGCTTCGAAGGCGCGGATCTGCTCGGTGCGCTGCAGCGTGCTGCCAATGGCATCGAGCCCCAGCAGCAGGGCCTGCTTGCGCAACTGGTCGATGGCGAAATCGATGCGGCGCCCGTCGTGCAGTTCGATCCGCTGCTGCTCCAGGTCGATGCTCAGCCCGGCGCTGGCAGGCTCGCTGACCAACTGCCCGATGTCCTTGACCTGGGCTTCGTCCAGCTGGATCAGCAACACGCCGTTGCGCTGGCAGTTGTCGAAGAAGATTCCGGCAAAGCTGCTGCCGATCAGGGCGCGTATACCCAGTTGCTTGAGACCCCAGACCGCATGCTCGCGGCTCGAGCCACAGCCGAAGTTGGGGCCGACCACCAGAAAGCGCGCCTGTTGCCACGGCGCCTGGTTGAGCACGAATTCAGGGTTCGGTGCGCCGCCCTCGACGAAGCGCAAGTCGAAGAACAGCCCGCGGTCCAGGCCGTTGCGGTCGATACCCTTGAGAAACTGTTTGGGCATGATCACGTCGGTGTCGACGTTGGCGGCCAGGAACGGTGCGGCGATACCGGTTTCGGTGAGGAAGGGTTGCATGGCTCAGGCCTCTAGGGACAAGGTGCGGACATCGACCAGATGACCGCTGACGGCAGCGGCGGCGACCATGGCCGGGCTCATCAGGTGGGTACGGGCGCCGGCACCCTGGCGGCCCTCGAAATTGCGGTTGGTGCTCGAGGCGCAGCGATCGCCCGCTGCGAGCACGTCGTCGTTCATCGCCAGGCACATGGAGCAGCCCGACTGGCGCCATTCGAAACCGGCGTCGCGGAACAGCTGCCCCAGGCCTTCACGTTCGGCCTGCTCGCGAACCTGGGTGGAACCTGGCACGATCATCGCGCGCACCCCGGCAGCCACCTGGCGCCCCCGCACGACCCGTGCGGCATCGCGCAGATCTTCGATCCGGGCGTTGGTGCACGAGCCGATGAAGGCGTGGCTGATGCGGATCTGGTCGAGGCGCGCGCCCGGGGTGAGGTCCATGTAGCGCAGGGCGCGCTGCAGGTCCTGGCGGCGGATCAGGTCCGGCTCGAGCAGTGGGTCAGGCACTTGCTGATCGATCGGCGCAGCCTGGTCGGGGCTGGTGCCCCAGGTGACCATGGGCGCCAGTTCGCCGACGTCCAGCGTCACTTCCTGGTCGAATTGCGCACCCGGGTCGCTGAACAGGGTCTCGCGCCAGTGGCGTACGGCCTGTTCCCAGGCCTGGCCCTTGGGCGCGCGGGGCTTGTCGGCGAGGTAGTCGTAGACTTTCTGGTCGGGCGCCATGAAGGCACCCCGGGCGCCGGCTTCCACCGCCATGTTGCAGATGGTCATGCGCGCCTCGACGCTCAGGGCGCTGATGGTCGGCCCGGCAAACTCGATGGCGTAGCCGGTGGCGCCGGACGCGCCGATGCGGCGGATCAGCTGCATGATGATGTCCTTGGACACCAGGCCTGCGCCCAGCTCGCCGGTCACGGTGACGCGCAGGGTTTTCAGGCGCTTGTAGACCAGGGTCTGGGTGGCCAGCAGGTGTTCGATCTCCGAGGTGCCGATGCCGAAGCCGAACGCACCCAGCGCGCCATAGGTGGTGGTGTGGCTGTCGCCGGCAGCCACCACCATGCCTGGCAGGATGAAGCCTTGCTCCGGCGCCACCACGTGCTCGATGCCCTGGCGCTTGTCCAGCACATCGAACAGCTCGATGCCGAAATCGCGGCAGTTCTGCTCGAAGTACGACACCTGCAGGGCGCCGCCGGCATCGGGCATCGTGGCGATGCGTTCGGGGGCGGTGGGGTTGACGTGGTCGACCACCGCCAGGGTGCAGGCCGGACGCCAGACCTGTCGCCCGGCTTCACGCAGGCCGCTGAAGGCCTGGGGGCTGGTGTACTCGTTGGCGACCTGGCGGTCGATGTACAGCAGCACATGGCCCTGGTCGTCCAGCGTGCAGACGGTATGGGCGTCGAGGTGCTTGTCGTAGAGGGTTCTGGGGCGGTGCATGGCTGTCACTCACGATCTCGTTGTCATAGGCGCGGGGCGCAGGCGTCACGGTGAGCGCCTGGGTCCAGCTTATTCCGTTCGGATCGTGGAGCAATGTGGTTAACGTAATGTGCTGATGCACGAATCGTGCAGCATGTCGGGCGGTCGCCCGGGCTGGTATGCTGTGCAGCGAATCCGCCGCAAGAGATGACCATGGCACGGCCGCGAAAACAGCAACGCAGCGACAGCGACGTCAAGGCGCAGATCATCGATGCCGCGTTGCAGGTGATCCAGCGCGACGGCACCGTGTGTGCCACCTACCGGCGTATCGCCAGCGAGGCGGGCGTCTCGCCAGGCACCATGACCTATCACTTCAGCACCATCCAGGAGATCGTCGCGGCGGCCTTCGTCAAGATGACCAACCGCATCGCCGACCAGTACTTCACGCGCCTGGGCGATGCGCGCGATGCCGAGCACGCGCGCGAACTGCTGGCCGACCTGATCTGTGGCGAACTGTGGAAGGCTTCAGGGCAGATGCTGCTGATCTTCGAGCTGTACGCTTTCGTTTCCCGCCATCGGCACTACACCTACATCATGGACGACTGGATGGCGCGCTCGCGCGCGGCGCTGCAGATGCATTTCGACGAGAAGACCGCGCGTGCGCTGGATGCGCTGATCGAGGGTTTCACCATTCACAACGCGCTGAGCCGCACGGTGGTCAGCCGGGACGACATCCTGGCGCTGATTCGCGCAATATCCTGAAGCGTGGGAAGTCAGACGGCGTCGCGCAGCAGCGGGAAGGGCATGAAGGCATCCAGTTCGGCCTCGACCGCCTCGATGATGCGCTCCACATCCGCCGCTGCCATGATCGCGGCGCAGGGGATGCCGGCAATCGCCAGCAGCGTTTCGCCGCTGGCCCGGTCGAACAGGCGCGCAACCATGCTGCGCGGTGCATCCATGCTGGCTTCGAAGCCCAGGGGATGGAAATGCCAGCGCATCACCTGGCAGGCGTTGGGGAACGTCATCTTGTTCATGCCAGCCTCCTTTACCTGCATCCAGGGAGCCCTGTTGACCGCCGCCGACTGCGCAGGCAGACCGACAAGCGAACCCTAAACATAGCAGTTGCGGCGACAGTGTCGCGCGGGCTGCGTGACAAATCGGCGAATGCTTGAGGTCGATCACAGTGCCGTGACGTCGACAGCGGCCGGGCAGGGCGGCGGGCAAACGTTTTCCCCGTGGCCTGGCGCCGTTTGCGTCGGGGTGGGTACGCTCCATGATTTCGGACCGACGGTCAGCCGAGCAGACCGGCAGCGATGTTGATGGTGAAACCGAGGATTGCCGTGTTGAACACGAAACCCACCAGCGAATGCGCCAGCACCACCCGGCGCATGCCGCGCCCACCTACGCCGATGTCGGAGGTCTGCACCGCGACGCTGAGGGTGAAGGCGAAATAGTGGAAGTCCCAATAGTCGGGGTGGCGTTCGCCGTCGGCGAAGCGCAGGAGCGGCTCTTCGCCGTCATCGGTGTAGAACAGGCGGGCGTAGTGCAGGCTGAAGATGCACCCGATCAGCAGCCAGGAGCCTGCCACGGTCAGACCGGTATACAGGTAGTGCAGGGCCTGGGCACTGCCCTGCAGCCCGCGACTGGCCGCCAGTTGCAGGGTGACCGCCGCCAGGCTGGCGATGGCGGCGACGCATACGGTGAACAGCACCAGCCCGGCATTCTCGTCCTCGACGTTGGCGACCTTGCGCACGGTGTCCGGGGTGGCGCGCCAGGTGAGCCACAGCACCAGCGCCAGATACAGCCAGACGCCCAGGTTCCAGCCGGCGAGAATGCGCTGGCTCCAGTCTTCGGCGGGGATCAGCCAGCCGCCGAGCAGGCCGGCGAGGGTGGCCAGGGTCAGGCGCGGATGGGTACGGGTCAGGCGGTGCAGGGCCATGGGAACTCGACTGTGGGGCGTGTGCCTGCAACTCTAGCTTGCGCGGCGATGGCGTGGGGCCTTCATTCGATAGAAACCGGTCGATGAGGTAACATCACGCTCCTGCCATCGAAAAAAGCCTTGTGCATCAAGGCGATGACTCGCTTCACGCTACAGGATCCAGGTTTTGACCGATACCCTGCACAACCCGCTGCTGCAGTACCTGGCCCGGCTGGCGCCCTCCAGCCGGTTGACCATGCGTTACATACTCCAGGACGCCGCCGACCGTCTGGGCTTCGGCGATTGCGACATCGCCGCGGTGCCCTGGCATGCCCTCGAGCCGGGCCACGTCATCGCCCTGGTGGCGGCCCTGCGTGCCGACGGCTATGCGCCCAACACCTCCTCGCTGTACGTCAACGCAGTGCGCGGTGTGATGAACGAGGCCTGGCGCCAGGGCCTGATCGATCACGAACACCTGCTGCGCATCCGTGAGGTCAAGCCGGCCAGCGGCACGCGTCTGCCGCCGGGGCGCAACCTGCGGCGCAGCCTGATCCGCGAACTGATGGAGGTCTGCGCCGCCGACCCGCGACCCCAGGGTGTGCGCGATGCGGCGATCATCGCCTTGCTGTACGGCACCGGCATGCGCAAGTCCGAGTCGGTGGACATCGACCTGGGCGATGTCGACTTCGACGAGCGCAGCCTGCAGGTGCTGGGCAAGGGCAACCGCCAATTGCTGAAGTACGCCCCGGCCTGGGCCTTCGACAAGCTGCAGGCCTGGCTCGACCTGCGTCGCGCACAGTTGCCCGAGGGCGTGCCGGACGATCCGTTCCTGTTCAACCGGATACGCCGCGGCAGCCATATCACCCGGGCGCGCATCACCAAGCATGCCATCTACTACATCGCCCGCCAGCGCGGCGCGCAGGTCGGGGCCAGGATCATGCCGCATGATTTTCGCCGGGCGTTCATTACCCGGGTGATCGAAGAACACGACCTGTCCATCGCCCAGAAGCTGGCACACCACGTCAATATCCAGACCACCGCAGGCTACGACCGCCGTGATGACAACGAACGACGGCGGGCGGTCGAACGTTTCGACTACTGAGGCCGGCGCTGTCGGCTCCCCACGCAGGCGCGGTTGCCTGCTGCGGGGTCAGTGCGGGATGACCGAAGGCACCTCGTCGCCACCCAGCGAAAAGCGGTAGCCGATGTCGACGTCCGAGGCTGGCTGGTGGCAATGGGTGCGGCTGAGCATGAACTCGAACGCCGGCTCATACAGCCCGTCACGGATCACTGCACCGGCAAGCACTTCGACCTGGTACCAGCCGTTGTCCAGTTCGATCAGCGGCCGCCCCGGCACCTGGTAACGGGCCAGGCAGTCGCCCAGGGTCTTGTTGGTGAAGTGCTGGAGCATGCGCCAGGTGAACAGCATCAGCGCCCGGTTCTCCACGTGCAGCACGTAGCCTGCGCGGCGGTGGGTCAGGTGACTGCCGGGCTCGCCCAAGGCTGGGATGCTTTCGTCGAGGCTGAAGATGATGCGGTAGGGCAGGTTGTCGACGCCT
Organism: Pseudomonas sp. FA117; assembly: GCF_057370475.1. Lineage (NCBI taxonomy): Bacteria > Pseudomonadati > Pseudomonadota > Gammaproteobacteria > Pseudomonadales > Pseudomonadaceae > Pseudomonas > Pseudomonas sp. FA117. Next base: position 3,346,842 of record NZ_CM170675.1, on the reverse strand, counting down.
GCCAGCGGCAGCACGACGCCTTCCTTCACCGCGCGGTCGCCGCTGTCGTTGCTGGTGAATTCGCGGGCCAGATCATCGGGTAGCCCGTTGTCTTCCTTGAAGCGCGCCAGGCGCTGGATGTCGCCGAGGAGGAAATAGTCGACCAGGTCGTTGAGGACTTCGCTGAATTCGTAGCGCATCGGATTTTCCTTGTTCTATGTGCGCTGGCGGGTAAACAAGAATGTAGCGGATGGCGCGGGGGCTGTCGCCTGCCCCCGCGAGCGGTTGTGCTCAATGGCGCTGGGCGAGCTGGATCAGGTTGCCGCAGGTGTCGTCGAATACCGCCACGGTCACCGGGCCGATGTTGGTGGGCGGCTGGGTGAACTGCACGCCACTGGCGCACAGGCGGGTGTATTCACCCTGGATATCGCGCACGCCGAACGAGGTCGCGGGTATGCCGTCGGCCTTGAGCGCTGCCTTGTAGGTCCTGGCCGCCGGATGGACGTCGGGCTCGAGCAGCAGTTCGACGCCGTTGGGGTCGTTGGGGGCGGTGAGGGTGAGCCAGCGGTGCCGACCCATGGGGATGTCTTCCTTGGGCTGGAAGCCCAGGACGTAGTGATAGAACGCCAGGGCCTTGGCCTGGTCATCGACGAGGATGCTGGTGACTACGATCTTCATAGGCTGCACCGTTCCTGGGGGTCGTAGTTGCAAGTAAAGACCCTGTGCGGCATTTGACCAGTTGGAGGGACCGCCTACTGCGGCGATCCGAACAACGCGGTCCAGTAGATCCCCGCATCGCTTTTCGGGTCTACGGCATAGGCTGCGCCCAGTTCGCGGTAGTCCGGGTTCATCAGCGTTGCACAATGCCCGGGACTGGCGAGCCAGCCATCGACCACCTTGCGCGGCGTGTCACGCCCCGCCGCGATGTTCTCGCCGATCTGCTGGTAGAGGTAGCCGGCGAGTTCGGCCCGGTCGCCAGGGGTGCGGCCGTCGCGGTCGATATGGTCGAAGAAGTTCTGGTTGGCCATGGCCCGTGTGTGGTTGGCGGCGACGCCGGCGAGCGTGGTGTTCCAGGTCAGCGGCGCGGCGGCGGCGAAGGGCTGGCCGCCGCACTGGCGCGGCAGCTTGCGTGCGGCATTGACTTCCTGCAGCAGCTTCTGGCCTTCGGCCTGCCAGTCGCCCAGGCGACCGCTGAGCAGCGGGCGTGCCAGCACGATACGCCAGTCGCGACCCTCCTGGCTGACGCCGATGTCGACGAACTGCGGGTCGAGCACCACCTGGCAGAAGCTTTCCTCGATGGCGCTCATGGCCGCCTTCGCATCGCGCGGCCCGGACAGGCTGATGGCCTGCACGTTGACCATGGGGTAGGCGGCGCGGGTCATGGCCTGCTGCAGGTCGCGCGTGCCCTCCGGCGACAGCGCCAGGCGCGTGTCGCTGTTGAGCGGCGGCAGCTCCAGCGAGGCTTCGCCGCCGCAGCGCTGGGCCTGGCTGCGATAGCTGTTGATCGATTCGATCAGTTGCGCTTCGTCGCTGCTGACGGCCTGGGCACTGGTGGAAACGACCAGGCCCAGCGACAGGGCGCCAAGGCAGGCAACGGATGACAGGACGCGCATCAAGAATCTCCCTATGACTGGCAGCGACCTCGTGTTGGCGCTGCCCATCCTACACAAGCCACGGGCTTTTGGCCTGAGGTTGTGTGTTGCAGTAAACCACCGGCAATCGATTGTTGCGGCAAAAGAGGCAGTAGACCGGCGAAGGGCGAAAAAGTGCAATTGATTGGAAATAATTCGCAACATCGATTATAAACACGACTCAATCGCAATCACGCATGCCAGGAAGGCGCCCATTCACTTTATCGGGAGCCTTTCATGGCACGTTCCTGTCCTTTTCGTCCGACCCTGCTTGCCCTCTGCTGTTCCCTTGGCGTAACCGCGCACGCCGCCGACGCCCCGCTCGAGCTGGACGCCACCGCCATCAGCGCCGACGCGGTGAAGGCTCCGCGCACGCAACTGCCCGAGGCCTTTGCCGGCGGTCAGGTGGCCCGTGGCGGGCAGATGGGCGTGCTGGGCAACCAGGACATGATGGACGCGCCCTTCACCATGACCAGCTACACCTCGCAACTGATCGAGGATCAACAGGCCGAGGACATCGGCGACGTGCTGCTCAACGACCCGTCGGTACGCCAGTCGTTCGGTTTCGGCAACCAGTCCCAGGTCTTCGTCATCCGCGGCCTGCCGCTCAGTGGTGACGACGTGTCGTTCAATGGCCTGTACGGCGTGCTGCCGCGCCAGATGATCTCCACCGATGCGGTCGAGCGGGTCGAGCTGTTCAAAGGCCCGAACGCCTTCCTCAATGGGGCCAGCCCCACCGGCACCGGCCTGGGCGGCAACGTCAACCTGCAGCCCAAGCGCGCCGGCGACACGCCGATCCGCCGTTACACCCAGGACATCAGCAGCGATGGCCGGATCGGCGAGCACCTGGACATCGGCCAGCGCTTCGGTGAGGACAACCGCTTCGGCGCGCGCCTGAACCTGTCGCAGCGCGAAGGCGAGACGGCGGTGGACGACCAGGACCAGCGCAGCAAGCTGTTCGTCGCCGGCCTCGATTACCGTGGCGACAAACTGCGCCTGTCGGCTGATATCGGCTACCAGAAACAGCGCGTCAACCACATGCGCAACTCGGTGCGCCTCGGCTCGGCGGTGACCAGCATTCCCCGAGCGCCGAGCGCCGACCATAACTACGGCCAGGACTGGGCCTGGACCGAAACCGAAGACACCTTCGGCATGCTGCGTGGCGACTACGACTTCAACGACAACTGGAGCGGCTACATCAGCGGCGGCGTCAAGCATACCCGTGAGAACGGCTTCTACGGCACGCCGGTGCTGACCAACGCGGCCACCGGCGCCGCCACCATCGGCGGCTCGCAGATCCCGCACAACGAAGATAACACCAGCCTGATGGCCGGCATCAACGGCCGCTTCCAGACCGGCCCGGTCAGCCACCAGCTGAATCTCGGCGCGGCGAGCATCTGGACCCAGCAGGAAAACGCCTACGTGTTCTACAGCTCGCAGAACACCAACATCTACAACACCAACCCGCTGCCACGGCCGACCACGCCGACCCTGATCGGCGGCATGCTCGACGACCCGGGGGTGACCGGCAAGACCCGCAACCGCAGCCTGGCGCTGTCCGATACCGTGGGCCTGTTCGACGACACGCTGCTGCTCACCGCCGGTGTGCGTCGCCAGCAACTGCGCGTAGAAGGCTACGCCTATCGCGGCACCGGCGTGGACGCCGGACGCACCGCGTTCTACGACGAGTCGGTCACCACGCCGGTATACGGCATCGTCTACAAGCTCAACCCGTCGGTCTCGCTGTACGCCAACAGCATCCAGGGCCTGGCCCAGGGGGCCACGGCGTCGGGGCAGGCGATCAACGTCGGCCAGGTGTTCCCGCCGGCCAAGACCAAGCAGGTGGAGGCGGGCATCAAGTTCGACCGCCAGACCTACGGCGCCAACCTGGCGGTGTTCCGCATCGAACGCCCCACCGATGGCTACCTGCAGGGCAATGTCTTCGTGCAGGACGGTCAGCAGGTCAACAAGGGCATCGAGCTCAGCGTGTTCGGCGAACCGCTGCAGGGCCTGCGCCTGATGGCCGGTGGCACGCGCATGGACACCGAGCTCAAGAACACCCAGAACGGCACCAACGACGGCAACAAGGCGGTGGGCGTACCGACCTTCCAGCTCAACGCCAGCGTCGACTGGGACGTGCCGGGGCTCGAGGGCGTGGCGTTGAACGCGCGCATGCTGCGCACCGGCGGGCAGTACGCCAATCCGGGCAATACCCTCAGCCTTCCTACCTGGAACCGCTTCGACGTCGGCGCACGCTATCGCTTCAAGGTGCAGGACAAGGACATCACCCTGCGTGCGAACGTCGAAAACCTGACCGACAAGAACTACTGGGCCTCGGCCAACGGCGGCTACCTGACCCAGGGCGATCCGCGCCTGGTCAAGTTCTCCGGCACCATCGATTTCTGATGGCTGGCTGCGTTCAGCGGGCCAGCGCCGGGTTGGGCTTGTAGAAGATGAAATGGCTGGTCTGCGCGGTGCGCCGGTAGACCTTGGCCCATGACGGGCTGACGTTGCGGTCATGGAAGTACAGCGCCCCGGCGGTGCTGTCCTTCAGCTCCTGGTTCAGGGCCTTGCGCGCGATTTCCTTGGCGATGTCGTAACGCTCCTTTTCCTCGACCTGGTCGGGACGCCCGTCGCACCACCAGGAAAACTGGCAGCTCCTGGTCTCTACACCTTGCTTGACCACACCGCAGATGGTGTCGGGGAAGCCGTCCTGGCCGACGCGATTGAGCACCACGCTGGCCACCGCGCTCATGTCTTTCTCGTCCGTGCCCTTGGCCTCCCAGTAGAGGGTGCGGGCAAGGCAGGTGATGCTGTCATCCAGCGGCGCCTGCCCGGCGGGGTCCACCGCCTGCACCTCTGTGGGGGTGATCTTCTCTGGCGCCTTGGGGGGCGGGGCGTCGTTTGCCACTTTCTGTTCCAGCGCCTGTGCCTTGTCCTCGGCGATGGCCTTGGCGTTCTCGGCGGCGTGCAAAGCGCTTGCGGGCAAGACCAGGAACAGGCTGATGAGCATCCACGAGTGGCGCATGATGGGGTTTCCGCTTCAGTGAGCTGAACTCATTCTAGCCAAGCGGCTTCAACTTAGCGTCAGGGTCAGCATCACCGGCAGGGTCACCGCTGCAGCGACCGTCTGCAGTGCGATGATGGTCGCCATCAGTGGCGCGTTGCCGCCCATCTGACGGGCCATGACGTAGGACGAGGACGCGGTGGGCAGGGCCTGGAACAGCACCGCGACTACCGCAGCCTGGCCACTCAGGCCGAGCAGGCGGCACAGGCCGAAGGTGGTCAGCGGCATGACCAGGAACTTGAATGCCGAAGCGGCCACCAGCGGCTTGACCTGCTGGCCCATGCGCGCCCCGCCGAGCGCGGCGCCGACGCACAGCAGCCCCAGTGGCAGGGCGGCCTGGCCAAGGGCCTTGACCGTCGGCTCCAGGCCGGGTGGCAGGCCAAGCCCGGTGACCCGCAGCAGCAGCCCACCGGCACAGCCGATGATCAGCGGATTGGCGAAGATCGCCCGCAGCACCGTCAACGGTGAGCTGTGGCGCGCGCTGAAGCGGGCGAACACCAGGACGCAGAGCAGGTTGACCAGCGGCACGATGGAGGCGTTGGCCACCGCCGCCAGGGCGATCCCGGCACTGCCATAGATGCCCGCCGCCAGCGTTGCGCCGATGTAGTTGTTGAAACGCACGCCGCCCTGGAACACCGAGGTGAAGTCGGCACCGTCGTGGCCGGCGGCGCCCTGGTAGAGCACCAGCAGCAGCGCGCCGGCCAGGGTCGAGAGCATCAGCACGCCGACCATGCCGAACACCGGCACACCGTCGAGGTTGGCAGTGGCCAGCCCATGCAGGAACAGCGACGGCAGCAGCACGTAGTAGCTCAGGCGCTCGGCGCCCGGCCAGAAGGTGTCGGCGAGAAAGCCGCGGACCCGCAGCAGGGTACCGAGGCCGATCAGCAGGATGATGGGCACCAGGGTGGTCAGGAGCAGAGGCAGCATGGAGGCGGTTCCGTGGTCGGGTACCGGCACAGGTTAGCGAGGCGAGTCAGCAGAAAAAACCGTTGTTTTCTGCATCGGCTGTTGAGAAAAAATGCATGGATGCCAACTACTCAACTGCCCATGGCCGTCTTGAGCACGGCGGTCAAATGGCGGCGCTGGCTCTTCTCATGCTCCAGCAGCACCACGTGGCGGCTCAGTTGCGGCTCGCCGAACGGCAGCACGGTGGCTGGCGGCAGGCGCTGCAGGTCGTCGTCGCTCATCGGGATGATCGCCACCCCCAGGCCCATCGCCGCCATGCGTGCCAGGGCTTCCTGGCTGTCCAGCTCCATCTGCTCACTCACTTGCAGGTGCTGGCGGCGCAGCTCCTGCTCGATCTGCCGACCGGCCCAGGCACGCTTGTCGAAGCGCAGGAACGGCTGGCTGGCGAGCAGTTGCGCCAGGCTCTGCCCGGCAAGATCCGGGCTGGCCACGGCCCAGAAACGGTCCGAGAACAGCGGGGTGAACTGCAGGCTCTGCGGGTAGGGGCTGACCGGCTCGGTGGTGATGGCCGCGTCGAGCTCGCCGTCCTCGATGCGCCGCGCCAGCTCCGCCGACATGCCGGAGACCACGCTGACATGCAGCTGCGGATGGTGCGCCTTGATCCACACCAGCGCCTTGGGCAAGCGCCGCGCCAGCACCGTGTGGATCGCACCGATACGCAGCCGCCCGCGCAGGCTGGGGCCGCTGGCCAGGGCGTCGGACAGCTCGTCATAGGCGGCGAGGATGCCCTCGGCGCGGGCCACGGCCAGTTGCCCGGCTTCGGTCAGCACCACCTGGCGGCGGCTGCGGTCGAACAGCGGCACCTGCAACTCGTCCTCGAGGGTCTTGATGTGCAGGCTCACCGCCGAAGGCGTCAGGCTCAGCAGGTCGGCGGCGCGGGCGAAGGTGCCGTGGCGGGCGATGGTGACCAGGGTACGCAGGGCTTTGAGGGACACGCGGTGGATCTCCTGCACAGGGATGCCGGGCACGGTACGCGTATCGCGACCCTGGCGGCAAGCGCAGTGTGGGGCAGGTCAGTAGACCCAGACCTCGACCCGGCGATTGCGCAGGCGCCCCTGTTCCTGGTCGTTGTCGGCTACCGGCAACTCGTCGCCCATGCCGGTCACATCCCTGACCTGCACCCCGCTGCGTGCCAGTTCCCGGCGCACGGCCATGGCGCGCAGGCGCGAGAGCAGGGCGGCGCGACCGGGTGTTTCCTTGGGGTCGCCGAAGCCGACCAGCACCGCCTTGTCCTGCAGCTTGCCGGCCTGGCGCAGGTAGTCGCTGAGCCGCTGCACATCGCGCAGGGCCTTGTTGTCGAGGCTGGCGCTGCCTTCCTGGAAGCGGAAGTTGACGCTCAGGCGCTGCGCTTCTGCGGCCAGTGCACGGTACTGCGCAGGCATCTGTGGCTGAGCGGCGACCGGCACGGCCTTGATCTGCTGCGAGACGAAACCCTGGGCTGCGACGATGGCCTGGCCTGCCGGGCTCTGGGTGAAGTCGGCAAGCGCCCGGGCCTGGGCACTCGGCTGCGCGGGCAGGTAGAAGAACAGCCGGCGGGTCAGGGGGTAGTCCTCACTGGCAACACCGGCGCGGGTCGGCAGCATGGCCGGTGCATCGCCTTCGGCGATCGCCAGCAGCCTGGCACCATGCACCGTGGTCAGGCTGCTGAAGCCGATGGCCGCGGGATCGGCCATGACTCGCTCGGCCAGGGCATCGCCGGATTCGAAGCGCTCGGTATGCGGCGAGAGTTCCACGGCCTGGGGTTGCAGGACCAGGGCGCGGAAGGTTTCGAAGGTGCCTGAGCGATCATCGCGGGCGTACAGGTGAATCGGTCCGCCCGGGACGCCCAGTTGCTCCCAGCGCTGCACCTGGCCGCCGAACACCTGCGCCAGTTGCGCGATGCTCAACTGCTGCAGGCGGTTGTCGGGGTGCACCATGACCGCGACGCCATCCAGGCCGATGACCTGCTCGCTGGCGGGGCTGCGCAGATCGCCCAGGCGCTGCAGGCGCACAACCTCCTGGTCGGAGATGGGGCGCGAGGCGGCGGCAAGGTCGGCCTCGCCGCTGTCCAACGCGCTGAAACCGGTGCTGGAGCCATGCGCGGCAATCGTGATCAGCAAGGGTTGGCCATGCTCGTCGTGGGCACGGATGTCGGTTTCGTTGGGCAGCTTTCCGGCATCGCTGCGGATGTCTTGCGCGCCTTCGCTGTGCAGCAGCCCACGCACCAGGGCCGGGCCGAGGGCTGCACCGATGGTGTTGGAACCCTGGATGCGCAGTGTCGCAGGCTCGGCCAGGGTTGACAGAGGCAGCATGCAGAGCAGCAGGGCAAGGGGGCGGAGCATGCCGGAATCCTTGGGGCATAGGCGTGTCCGGCAGATTACGACAGTGTTGTGAACGAAAAATGACGCTGAGGATGGGCTCAGAAGGTTGGCGGCGTGATCACCCAGATCACCACCGTGTCCGTTTCGCCAGGATTGCCATAGCGATGCGGTTCCTGGCTCGGGAAGCTGAAACTGTCGCCCTCGTCGAGCAGGAAATGCCGCTCGCCGACCCACAGCTCGAAACGCCCCGACAGCACATAGCCCGCTTCCTCGCCTTCGTGGCTGTAGCTCTCCTGGCTGTAGGCGCCGGGCGGGAAGCGCGAGTGCAGCATCTCCAGCTCGCGGTTGGGCTGGGGGGTGAGCAACTGATCGACCACGCCGTCCTCGTAGTGCACGCTCAGGCGGCTTTGCCTGCGCACCACATAGCCCTGGTCTTCAGGGGCGGTGCTGGCTTCGCTGGCGAAGAACCACTGGATCGTCACCCCGAGGCTGCGGGCGATGTTGAACAGTGCCGGAATCGAGGGGTAGGACAGGTTGCGTTCCAGCTGGCTGATGTAGCCGGCGGTCAGTTCGCTGAGCCGGGCCAGTTCCGCCAGGGTCATGCCGCGGCGCTTGCGCAGGCCGCGGATGCGGGTGCCGAGGAACTGTGGGGCTGCAGCGCCGGCTTCGGCAAGTTGCGGAACGAGGGGGCGCTGGCTCATCGAGGGTCGGTCCATCGGTAAAACGGCGAGTATGACCAGCCTCAGAGCGACCAGGCAACCGCCAGGCCCTCATGGATCGCCTCTTCGGCGGTGCGCGGCGCCAGGCAGTCGCCGATGCGCCGTACCTCGACCCGCCCGGCCAGTTCCCCGGCCAGGGTATCGACGGGCTGATGGCCCAGGCACAGCACCAGGGTATCGATCTGCTCGAAGATCATCGGTTCGCCACTGGCGGTGTGCTGCAGGTAGACGGTGTTGTCGTCGCAGCCATAGAGGCGGGCATAGGGCGTGACGGCAATGCCCAGCCGGTGCAGCTCGCCGGCCATCTGGTCGCGCACGTACAGCGGCAGGCTTTCGCCGCAATGGGTGCCGTTGACCGCAAGTTGCACCTGGTGGCCTTCGCGCGCCAGGCGCTCGGCGATGCCCGGGCCGATCCAGTCGCAGCGCCAGTCGATCACCAGCACCGAGCGTCCCAGGGGTTGTTCGTTGCGCAGCACCTGCCAGGCGTCCACCACCTGCAATTCACCGCTGCGCTCGAATGCGGGCCAGTAAGGGGTAGCGCCGGTGGCGGCGATGACCACATCCGGCTTTTCACGCTCGACCAGCGCAAGGTCGACGCGTGTGTTGCGCACTACTCGTACCCCTGCCAGTTCCAGCTCGCGTTGCAGGTTGGTGCTGGCGCCGCCGAATTCGCTGCGCCGTGGCAGGAGCTGCGCCAGCAGCACCTGGCCGCCGAGCTGCGCGCCGGCTTCGTAGAGGGTCACCTGGTGGCCACGGGCCGCCGCAACGACGGCGGCCTTCATGCCCGCCGGGCCGCCGCCGGCGACCAGGACACGCCTGGGCCTGGCCGCTGGGGTGACGCTGCCGTACTGCAGTTCGCGCCCGGTTTCCGGGTGCTGGATGCAGGAGATCGGCAGGCCACGGTGGAAGTGGCCGATGCAGGCCTGGTTGCAGGCGATGCAGGCGCGCACGTCGTCGACGCGACCCTGTTCGGTCTTGGTCGGCATCTGCGGGTCGCAGATCAGCGCGCGGGTCATGCCGCACACATCGGCCTGGCCACGGGCGATGATCAGCTCGGCTTCCTGCGGCTGGTTGATGCGCCCGGTGACGAACAGCGGGATGTCCAGACGTGCCTTGAAATGCCCCGCCTCGCGGGCGAGGTAGGCCGGTTCGATAGCCATGGGCGGTACGATATGCACCGCACCGCCCAGGGTTGCCGAGGTCCCGGCGACGATATGCAGGTAGTCGACCTGAGCCTGCACGGCAACGGCGGATGCCAGCGATTCATCCTCGGTCAGGCCTTCGCTGTCGCGCTCGTCGGCGCTGATGCGCAGGCCGACGATGAACTGCTCGTCGGTGGCCGCGCGCACGGCTGCGAGCACTTCGCGCAGAAAGCGCAGGCGCGCCTGGAGATCGCCGTTGTAGCCATCGGTGCGGCGATTGACCCGTGGATTGAGGAACTGTGCGGGCAGGTAGCCGTGGCTGGCCACCACTTCGACCCCGTCCAGCCCGGCCTGGTGCAAGCGCCGGGCGGCGCTGGCGTAGCCCTGGACGATCTCGTCGATCATCGACTGCTCCAGGGCGCGCGGCATGACCCGGAAGCGCTCGTTGGGCACCGCCGACGCGCTGTAGGCCACCGCCAGCAGGCCATCGGCCGACTCCATGATCTCCCGGCCTGGATGGAACAGCTGCGACAGCACCACGGTGCCGTGGGCATGGCAGGCCTGGGCGATGCGCCGATAGCCGTCGATGCAGGCATCGTCGGTGGCCATCAGCACATGCGAGGTATAGCGCGCGCTGTCATGTACCCCGGCGACCTGCAGCACGATCAACCCGGCGCCGCCCTCGGCACGGGCGCGCTGGTAGGCCACCAACTTGTCGTTGACCAGGTTGTCGGTGGGCAGGCAGGTGTCGTGGCCGCTGGACATGATGCGGTTCTTCAGGCGTTTGCCACGGATCTGCAGCGGTTCGAACAGGTGGGCGAAGGCGGTCAACATGCGTGCGGGCTCCAGCGTGCGTTCTTGTTTTTTTCATGGAAGTGTACCTTAAGTAAAAAATCAACTTGTTTTTTTACTTTGACGGCACTAGCTTCAGTTCACTCCCACGCTTGGGATAAGCTCGACACCACAAGAACAACCTGGATGACACCATGGACCCCATCGAACGCTCGCTGCGCCAGGAACTGGCCGCCTGTTACCGGTTGATCGCGCATTTCCGGATGACCGACCTGATCTTCACCCATATCTCGGTACGCCTGCCCGGGCCGGAGCATCACTTCCTGATCAACCCCTATGGTTTGCTGTTCGAGGAAATCACCGCATCCAACCTGGTGAAGATCGACCTGCAGGGGCGTGCCGTGGAGGCGTCGCCGCACCCGGTCAACCCGGCCGGGTTCGTCATCCACAGCGCCATCCATGGTGCGCGCGATGACGCCCAGTGCGTGCTGCACACCCATACCCGGGCCGGCTGTGCGGTGGCGGCGCTGGAGAGCGGGTTGCTGCCGGTCAACCAGATTTCCATGCAGTTCTACGGGCAGGTGGCCTATCACGACTACGAAGGCGTTGCCCTGGACATGGACGAGCAGCAGCGCCTGGTCGCCGACCTTGGCGACAAACCGGTGATGATCCTGCGCAACCATGGCTTGCTGACGGTCGGCAGCACCGTGGCCGAAGCATTCCTGCGCATGTTCTACCTGGAGAAGGCCTGCGAGATTCAACTGGCGGCGCACAGCGCAGGGAAGGTGGTGCTGCCGTCACCCGAGGTGTGCGCGCACACCGAGCAACAGTTCAATGCCCCGGCCCGGCCGCTCAAGCCGGGAGAGCTGGCGGACCCGGACGCCATGGGACTGGCCTGGTCCGCGCTGTTGCGCCTGCTGGAGAAGGTCGCGCCGGACTACCGCGACTGACCCGGCGCGTCCATGTGCGCGCGCCAGCAGGCGAGGGTTTCGCTCAATGTGCCTGGGGTTCGATCAGCTGCGCAGGTGCCTGCGCGGCCTTGCCCCGTGCGACCAGGTAGTACAGCACGCTCGGTACTACCAGCCCGATCAGCCACGACACATCGACCCCGCCCAGGTGCGCGACCATCGGCCCGGTGTAGAGCTTGGTGTCGATGAACGGCATCTGGATCAGCACGCCGAAGCTGTAGACGATGATCCCCGGCCAGTTCCAGCGCCCATAGCGTCCGTTCGGATCGGCCAGGGCAGGGATGTCGTAGCGCTCGCGGGTGATGAAGTAGTAATCCACCAGGTTGACCGCGCTCCAGGGCACGAAGAAGGTCAGCAGGAACAGGATGAACGACTTGAACGCAGTCAGGAACGAGTGCTGCCCGAGCAGGGCCACCAGCGTTGCCGCACCGACGATGGCGAGCACGAACAGCAGCCGCTGCAGGCGGCTGATCTGCAGGCTGCCGCGAAAGCCGCTGATGATCGTGGCAATGCACATGAAACTGCCGTAGCTGTTCAGGGTGGAGATGGTCACCTTGCCGAAGGCGATGGCGAAGTACAGCAGCGCCGCCGTGGTGCCAGCACCGCCCAGGCCGACGATGTAGGCCACTTCACGCCCCGAGAATTGCCCGCCGGCAATCGCTGCGGCGAACACGCCGAGGATCATCGAGGCCTGGGCGCCGATCACCGAGCCCAGGCCGGCGGCGAGGAAGGTCTTGAGCGGCGAGGTGCTGCTGGGCAGGTAGCGCGAGTAGTCGGCGACGTAGGGCCCGAAAGCGATCTGCCACGAAGCTGCCAGGGATACCGCGAGCAGGAACGAGGCCCAGCTGAAGTGACGGTTGTCGAGCAACTGGCCGATGTCGGCAAGCATCAGGATGCGGCTGAACAGATAGACGAAGGCAATGATCCCCAGCACGCTGGCGACTCGGCCGATCCAGTGGATCACCCGGTAGCCGGCCAGGGTGGCGAGCACGATCACCCCGGCGAAGATGAGGATGCCGGCGCTGTCGCTGACGCTCAGCAACTGGCCGATGGCCTGGCCCGAGAGCACCGTGCCGGTGGCGGTGAAGCCCAGGTACATCAGGCACACCAGCACCATGGGAATGGCCGCGCCGTAGACGCCGAACTGCACGCGGCTGGAGATCATCTGCGGCAGCCCCAGGCGCGGGCCCTGGGCGGCATGCAGGGCCATGACCGCCCCGCCGATCAGTTGGCCCAGCAACAGGCCGATCAGCGACCAGAACACATCGCCGCCGAGTACCACGGCCAGGGCGCCGGTGACGATGGCGGTGATCTGCAGGTTGGCTCCCAGCCACAGGGTGAACTGGCTGTACACGCGTCCATGGCGTTCAGCTTCGGGAATGTAGTCGATCGAGCGCCGCTCGATCACGGGCTTGCTGGACATGTGCGGCTCCGCTTGTTTGTTGTTGTAGGGCGGGGAGCGCATCCGGATGGATGACTCGGCTCTTATATCAGCATGTATATACAAGATGGTCAATGTCACGCCGTACACCCCATCGGGTGCAATCTTGCCCGCGAAAAGATCCCCGCTGCGCCACATGATCCCCCACGGAACAGCGGACTGTTGCGCAACCCTGGCCGGCAACTGTGCTGGTTGCGGTTGGCGGAATAGCCTTATGCTGTAACGAAATATGTCTAGAAAAGCCTGAGAAAAGGAACACCGCAATGCCAGTCAAGGACCTGCTGATCGCCCTGGTGGTAATCGTCGCCTGGGGCGTCAACTTCGTGGTCATCAAGGTCGGTCTCGACGGCCTGCCACCCATGCTGCTCGGTGCCTTGCGCTTCATGCTGGTGGCGTTTCCGGCGATTCTCTTCATCAAGCGTCCGCAGCTGCCCTGGCGCTGGCTGATCGCCTATGGCGCGACCATCTCCCTGGGCCAGTTCGCCTTCCTGTTCCAGGCCATGTACAGCGGCATGCCGCCGGGGCTGGCGTCGCTGGTGCTGCAGTCGCAGGCCTTCTTCACGCTGGGCTTCGCCGCGCTGTTTCTCGGCGAACGCCTGCGCGCGGCCAGCGTGCTGGGGTTGCTGGTCGCGGCAGGTGGACTGGCGGTGATCGGCAGCGAAGACAGCAGCCATGTGCCGCTGGTGGCTCTGTTGCTGACCCTGTGTGCCGGGGCCATGTGGGGCATGGGCAACATCATCACCCGGCGCTTCGGCTCGGTGGACCTGGTGGCGCTGGTGATCTGGGGCGGGCTGATTCCGCCACTGCCGTTCCTGGCGTTGTCGTGGTGGCTGGAGGGGCCGGAGCGTATCGGCCATGCGCTGACCCACATTGGCATGAGTTCGGTGCTGGCACTGCTCTACCTGGCACTGGTCGCCACCATGCTCGGCTACAGCCTGTGGAGCACGCTGCTGTCGCGACACCCTGCGGGCAAGGTGGCGCCGTTCTCGCTGCTGGTGCCGGTGATCGGCCTGAGCTCCTCGGCCTGGCTGCTCGGTGAACGCCTCAGTACCACCCAGGGCTGGGGCGCGCTGCTGGTGATGCTGGGCCTGCTGATCAATGTATTCGGACCTCGCCTGAGCCAGCGCCTGCGTGCCGCCAGCGCTCAGTAACCTGTGCAGGGCGCGGCTCTGGTAGCATCCAGGGTTTTCCACGGCCACGGAGCAGCGCCCATGATCATTTCCACCACCAGTCAGCTCGAAGGTCGTCCGATTGCCGAGTACCTTGGCGTCGTCAGCGCCGAATCGGTGCAGGGGGTGAACTTCGTGCGCGATTTCTTCGCCCGCTGGCGCGACTTCTTCGGCGGTCGCTCGCAGACTCTGGAGAGCGCCCTGCGCCTGGCCCGCGAGCAGGCGACCGAGGAGTTGCTCGAGCGCGCACGACGCTTGCAGGCCGATGCGGTGGTGGGGGTGGATTTCGAGATCAGCATGCCCTCGGTGCAGGGCGGGATGGTCGTGGTATTCGCCACCGGTACGGCTGTGCGCCTCAAATAGAGGCCAGATGCCATTGGTCGGGCGAGGGCGCTTCGTCCGACCGGTCTGCATATGACCGGCTAGTCTCAATTCAACGCGCTGCGTTTCTCTGGGCAAGCAGGCTGCTTGCCGACGCGGTCGCCTTTGGAGGGAGACAGGGCATGAGCGAGTCCTACATCGAAGACCTGAACGACACCTTTCCGATCAACAGCCAGGTGCGTTGCGGTCAGGCCGCGTTTCGCCTGGGTTTTGCCAACATGACCCTGGACGAGTCCGAGCAACTGCAGCCGGCTCATCTGCAGCGCAGCAAGAAGGGGCGCTTCACGCCGCGGGTTCCTCCGAAGAAGTGATCTTTACGCCGAACGGCAGCTGTTTCATCCGATTGCTTGATCCGGCTCAGGGTATCGGCGGGTAGCGCTCGCCGTACCGCTGCGGCTGTGGTTTTCTGGCGCGGCATTTCGGAAAAGGAGGATGGATTTCCATGCGAGTCAGGGAAGAGACCTATTGGCAATGGGCCGATGCCCAATTGCATTGCCGCTGTCACGATGAAGAACTGAGCGATGGCACCTGCATCGATGTGCAGGTGCGTCTTTCGCGACTCGGCGCCACGCAACTGTTCCTCAGTGCCTATGCACGGGACGGCAAGGCCTTGTTCGAGGAGTACCATCCTTCGCTACCGGGTGAAACCATGACGCGCGCCCTGGTCTGGGGCGTCAATCGCGCCCGGGCCCTGGCCACCGGTGCGTGGGTGCCGCCCTGTGACGAGCCCCTGCGTCTGCAGGCATGAAAAAGCCCGGCCTCGCGGGCCGGGCTCAGGTCACGGTGGGGCGCTCAATCGCGTGAGTCGATCACCTTGACGGCCTGCCGCTCGCGGGCTGCAGGCCATTCCTCTTGCAGGGTCATCAGCACGCGCCCGACGAACTGGGTGTCGGCGGCGGCCTTCTTGCCGACATAGCCCTGGCCACGGCGGTAGACCTTGAAGCGGGCGCACATGCTGTCGGGCATATGCTGGTCGGATTCGTCTTCGACGGTGTTGGCCGGCAGGCGGTCGAGGCGGACCTCGCCGGTCTGGCTGACCCACAGCAGGTGGTCGTCCTGGCTGTCCTTGCGCGCAGCGAACAGCTGAGCCAGTTGGTCGATCGTAGGATTGTTGTTCAAGTTCATCATAAAGCCCCCATTACCCATTCGTTGGTGATTTTCACAGTTGGCGCCACAACGGTGTAGCGCTCTACCAAGGCTGCTACAGCAGCATCGCAACAGGGGCTTTCTCACGCTGCCTTTTGGACAGTTTCCCTCTCCACGAACGGCCTGCGTTACCGCGCAGGCCGTCTGGAACACCCTTGCCACCGCTCCCGATCAGGGAGACGGCCTCATCATGCACAAGGCCGGGGAAGGGCGTCAATGGTTTTGTAGTGAAAATTTTCAGGCACTACATCTTGTCGGACAATCCTGCTTTCACAGGGGAAAATGCGGCTGTCAGGGCACTGCGGCAGAGAGGATCGCGTGGGCCGCACGGACCCGTTCGTCATTGGGATAATTGCGGTTGGCGAGCAGCGCGATGGCCATGCCCTTGCTCGGTACGAACACGACATAGGCACCAAAACCGGTGGTGGCGCCGGTCTTGTTGTACCAGTAACCCGGGCCTGCCGGCTGGCTGGGCTTCAGGCGTTCAGTGACTTGTGCTTCGCGGATCATCGCAACGCCATTGCCCTTGAGCAGGGTGTCGAGCGAGGCGGGGTAGCGGTAGCGCTCCCAGCCCAGGCCCTGGGTCATGTCGCCGACCTGGAAATAGCCGGCCTGGGTGATGGCGATCGCCTTGGCGATATCTGCTGGCGCACCGTGCGGGTCGAGCTGGGCACGCAGGTAGGCGAGCATGTCGGTGGCGTTGGTCTTGATGCCGTAGGCTTCGTCGGCGAAGGCGCCCGGATTCACCCGCACGGGCTTGTCATTGGCGTCGTAGCCCTGGGCGTAGTGCCTGCGCTCGTCCGCCGGAACCTGCAGGTAGGTGTGCCCCAGCTTCAGGGCCGGCAGCAGGTCCTGGCTCATCAGCTCGGCGAATGGGCGCTTCTGCGCCTGCGCCGCAAGGTTGCCGAACAGCCCCAGGCTCGGATTGGAATAGCAGCGGCGGGTGCCGCGCTCGGTCTTCTGTTGCCACTGCTGCAGGAACACCAGCGCCTGGGCGTCGTCGGTCACCTGGTCGGGGAACTGCAAGGGCAGGCAGTCGGCACTGTAGGCGCCCAGTTCCAGCACGCTCGCCGAGCCCAGGTCTGACTTTGCCAAGGCCGGCTGGTAACGACTGGCCGGTGCATCGAGGTCAAGCTTGCCCCTTGCGCTGGCCAGGGCGACGAGGGTCGCGGTGTAGGTCTTGCTGATCGAGCCGACCTCGAACAGGGTGTCGCGGGTCACCGGCTGCTGGCCGGCCTTGTCGGCCAGGCCGTAGCTGAAATAGTGCTCCTTGCCGTTGGCGTAGACGGCCACGGCCATGCCGGGAATGCGTTGGGCCTGCATCAGCGGCTGGATGATGGCGTCGACCTGGTGCTGCAGGTCGTCGGCCACTGCCGGGGTGGCGGCCAGCGCCAGGGCCATCGCGAGCAGGTGGGGGCGTAGGCTGTGCATCGAAGGTTTCCTTGCCTGTAAGCGGGCCAATGTCCGTTTGGCGACATTGGCGGGGGTTCCGGCGTTAGCGCCGAGAGAGCGCAGACCTTATCGTCGTGCCTTGCACCATGACAAGACGGAATTACCATGAAGTACCTGCGCATGCTCTTCGACAAATTCACCCTGACCCTGCTTTCGGTGGTCCTGCTCGCCACCTTGCTGCCCTGCTCGGGGGACGGTGCGGTCGCCTTCGGCTGGCTGACCAACCTGGCGATCGGCCTGCTGTTCTTCCTGCACGGCGCCAAGCTGTCGCGCGAGGCTATCATTGCCGGCGCCGGCCACTGGCGCCTGCACATCCTGGTGTTCTCCTGCACCTTCGTGCTGTTCCCGCTGCTCGGCATGGCGCTCAAGCCGCTGTTCGTGCCGCTGGTGGGTAACGAGCTGTACCTGGGCCTGCTGTACCTGTGCGCCTTGCCGGCCACGGTGCAGTCGGCGATCGCCTTCACCTCGCTGGCGCGTGGCAACGTGCCGGCGGCCATCTGCAGCGCGGCGGCCTCGAGCCTGCTGGGCATCTTCCTCACGCCGCTGCTGGTGATGCTGCTGCTTGGTGCCGACGGCGACACCGGCTCGGGGCTCGATGCGGTACTGAAGATCACCCTGCAGTTGCTGGTGCCGTTCGTGGCCGGGCAGATCGCCCGTCGCTGGATCGGTGCCTGGGTCAAGAAGAATGCGCGCTGGCTGAAGATCGTCGACCAGGGCTCGATCCTGCTGGTGGTCTACACCGCTTTCAGCGAGGCCGTGGTGACCGGGCTGTGGAACACCGTTTCGCCGCAGCACCTGCTGGGGCTGTTCGTCGCCTGTGGCGTGCTGCTGGCCGTCGTGTTGCTGCTTACACGCCTGTTGGGCCGCGTACTGGGCTTCAGTGTCGAGGACCGTATCACCATCCTGTTCGCCGGCTCGAAGAAGAGCCTGGCCACCGGGGTACCGATGGCCCAGGTACTGTTCGTGGGCAGCGGGATCGGGGCGATGATCCTGCCGCTGATGCTGTTCCACCAGATCCAACTGATGGTGTGCGCGGTGCTTGCGCAGCGCTACGCAGCGCGCGAAGAGGTAGCAGAGGAAGCTTCGGCGGCCTCCTGAGGCGAGGCGAGCCTACACCAGCGCTCGCTCTATGCCACCCGCCACCAGGCTCTCCATCAACCCCACGCCCTGCGCTTCGGGCACTCCGCGAGCCTGGAGCACGCCCGGCAGCTGGTTCAGCAGGCTGCCGAGCACGTGCCCGGCAGCGGCCCGCACCTCGCCACCCTGACGTGTGCCGGGCGCAACCAGGGCCAGCAAGCCGTCCTCGTACTCCTGGCGCAAGGTGCCGAGGTACGCCTGCTGGGTTTCGCTCAGGCAGCAGAAGTCGCGCTCAGCCAGGCGAAACTGCAAGGGTCTTTCGGCATGCAGCTGCCAGTGCGCGGCGATCAGCCCCGGCAGCGCCGGTTTGCCACGGGCGAGGGCGCGTCGGCCCTGCTCCAGGGTTGCCAGCAGTTCCTCGTACAGCTCCTCGATCAGGTCGAACAGCAGGTCCTGCTTGCTCGGGAAGTGGTGATACAGCGAGCCCGCCGTCAGCCCGACATGCGCGGCCAGTTCACGCATGCTGACCTGGCCGAAGCCTTTCTCGGCGAACAGGGCCATGGCCCTGTCACGGCGTTCCTCGAAATTGGCACAGCGCAGGGCGGCGGTGACCGGCATGACGCATCCTCAGTAGGTGAAGAAGCCGCGGCCGCTCTTGCGTCCCAGGTAGCCGGCGGCGACCATTTCCTTGAGCAGCGGCGCAGGGCGGTACTTGCTGTCGTTGAAGCCCTCGTGGAAGGCCTCCATGATCGCCAGCAGGGTATCCAGGCCGATCAGGTCGGCCAGGGCCAGCGGGCCGATCGGCTGGTTGCAGCCCAGGCGCATGCCGGTGTCGATGTCCTCGGCGCTGGCCAGGCCCTCCTGGCGCACGAAGATCGCTTCGTTGATCATCGGCACCAGGATGCGATTGACCACGAAGCCGGGCCGGTTACCGGCGCTGATCGGCGTCTTGCCCAGTTTCTCGGTGACCAGCAGGGCCTGGGCGTAGGTCGCGTCGCTGGTCTGCAGGCCGCGGATGATCTCGACCAGTGCCATCATCGGCACCGGATTGAAGAAGTGCACGCCGATGAAGCGTTCGGGCTGCTCGATGCTGGCGGCCAGTTGGGTGACCGACAGCGACGAGGTGTTGGTGGCGATCAGGCAGTCGGCACTGACGCTGGCCGCGACCTGCTGCAGGATGCGCTGCTTGAGGGCGAGGTTCTCGGTGGCCGCTTCGATGACCAGTTGCGCCGTCGACAGCTGCGCGTAGTCGGTGCTGGTACGGATACGGGTTTTTGCCGCCAGCGCCCTGTCGGCATCGAGGGTGCCCTTGGTGACCTGGCGTTCGAGGTTCTTGCCGAGCGTGGCAAGCCCGCGTTCGAGTGCCGCCGCGCTGACGTCGATGAGCAGCACCTCGAAGCCTGCCACTGCACACACCTGGGCGATGCCGTTGCCCATGGTGCCGGCGCCGATCACGGCGATTTGCTGGATAGTCATGGCTGTAGCTCCCGTCACACGTGCTCGAAGACCACGGCGATACCCTGGCCGCCGCCGATGCACATGGTGGCCAGGGCGTAGCGTCCCTGGATGCGCTGCAGCTCGTGGATAGCCTTGGTGGCGATGATCGCGCCGGTGGCACCAACCGGGTGGCCGAGCGAGATGCCCGAGCCGTTGGGGTTGACCTTGTCCGGATCGAAGCCCAGTTCGCGGGCCACGGCACAGGCCTGGGCGGCGAAGGCTTCGTTGGACTCGATCACGTCCAGGTCGGCCACCGACAGACCGGCCTTTTGCAGAACCTTGCGCGTGGCCGGGATCGGCCCCAGGCCCATCAGCTCGGGTTCGACGCCGGCGTGGGCATAGGCCACCAACCGGGCCAGCGGCTTGAGGCCGAGGCGGCGTACGGCATCACCGCTGGCCAGTACCAGGCCGGCGGCGCCGTCGTTGATGCCACTGGCATTGCCGGCGGTGACGCTGCCGTCCTTCTTGAAGGCGGTGCGCATGGCGGCCAACTGCTCGGCGCTGACATCGCCGCGCACGTGTTCGTCGATGGCGAATTGCACAGTGCCTTTGCGCGTCTTGAGTTCGATCGGCACGATCTGGCTGTCGAAGCGGCCCTCGGCGATGGCTCGCGCGGCGCGGCGCTGGCTGGTCAGGGCCAGTTCGTCCTGCATCTCACGGGTGATGTGGTGCTTGCTGGCGACGTTCTCGGCGGTGATGCCCATGTGGAAGCCTTCGAACGGGTCCTGGAGGATGCCGACCATGTAGTCGATGCCCTGCAGGTCACCCATGCGCGCACCCCAGCGCGCCTGCGGCAGCAGGTAGGGGCCACGGCTCATGGACTCGGCGCCGGCGGCCAGGGCGATGTCGGTGTCACCCAGCAGCAGGCTCTGCGCGGCCGAGACGATGGCCTGCAGGCCCGAGCCACACAGGCGGTTGACGTTGAACGCCGGGGTTTCCTTGGGGATGCCGGCATTCATCGCCGCGACCCGGCCCAGGTAGGCATCGCGTGGCTCGGTCGGGATCACGTTGCCCATCACCACGTGGCCGATCTGCTCGGCAGCCACGCCCGAGCGCTCGATGGCGGCGCGGGTCACGGCGGTGGCGAGATCGGCCAGTGGCAGGTCCTTGAGCGAACCACCAAAACCACCGATGGCCGAACGCACTGCACTGACGACGTAGATTTCTGCGCTGCTCATATATAGCTCCGATTGCGAAGGCGTGGCGGCACGATGCCGGGCTCTGCGACAATGGCCACCGTTGCGGATGGGGTCCGAGTCTAGGCAAAGGCCGGGTGCGGGCCTATGCCGGAACTGTTCAGTCAACCTGGCATTTTTTGCCACTCAGCATAGACAGCGGATATCGGTCATGCGCGAAAGTGATTCGGTCGCGGTGTACTTTCTCAATGCCATGCTCCATGCCCTGCGCGATCGTCCGCAGGCGCGCGACGCGCAGTTGCGCGCGGTGGGCATCGATCCGGCGGTGCTGCTGCAGCCCCAGGCGCGGGTGCCGGCCAAGGCGTTCGCGCGCCTGTGGCTGGCCTTGATCCATGACGTGGACGACGAGTTCTTTCGCCTCGACAGCCACGGCATGCCGCTGGGCAGCTTTGCCCTCATCTGCCGGGGCCTGATCCAGGAACCGACCCTTGAGAAAGCGCTGCGCCAGTGCCTTGGCAACTTCGCCCTGTTCCTGCGCGACCTGCGCGGCAGCCTGTCGCTGCGTGGCGCGCGGGCGGTGATCAGCGTGCATTCGACGATCGATGATCCGCTGACCCGGGTCTATGCCGAAGAAACCTTCCTGGTGCTGGTGGTCGGCCTGCTGTGCTGGCTCGCCGGGCGCCGTATCAGCATCGACCGCACCGAGCTTGCCCTGGCGCGCCCGGCACAGGACGACGATCCGCTGCTGTGGGGGCCCGACCTGCGCCTGGGCAGCGGGCGCACCGAGGTGGAGTTCGACAGCGCCTGGCTGCGCCTGCCGGTGGTGCAGGACCTGGCAGCGCTGAAGACCTTCCTGCGCAGTGCGCCACAGGGGCTGGTGATCCGCTTTCGCAACCAGGGCGACCTGGTGGCCGAGGTCTACCGTCATTTGCGCAGCCGCAGGTACGGGCAGTGGCCGACGCTCACCGCCATGGCCGAACGCCAGGGGTTGAGCGCCAGCACCTTCCGCCGGCAACTGGAGCGCGAGGGGCGCTCTTACCAGCAGATCAAGGACGAAGTGCGCCGGGCCATGGCCTTCGAGCGCCTGCGCGCGGGGCAACTGAGCATTGCCGAGATCGCCGAACAGACCGGCTTTCAGGAACCCAGTGCATTCCACCGGGCGTTCAAGAAGTGGACCGGACAGAGCCCGGGGAGCTACCGGCTGAAGTTGGGCGTCAATGCATAGCGCGCCGCGCAGGGGCCGGTCATCGCTCAGGCCGGAACCATGGCAAAGCCGACTCCGAAGCGGTTCCAGGCATTGATGGTGGCAATCGCCAACGTCAGGTTGGCGACTTCGGCAGGTTCGAAATGCTCCAGCAACGCTTCGTATTCGGCCTGCGGCGCACCACGCTCGGGCAGGCGCGTCAGGCTTTCCAGCCAGGCCATGGCGGCACGCTCGCGCGGTGTGAAGAAGCGGGTTTCCTGCCACACGCTCAAGGTCTGCAGGCGTGCCTCGGTTTCGCCGGCCTTGCGTGCGTCGTTGGCGTGCAGGTTCACGCAGTAGGCGCAGCCGTTGATCTGCGAGGCGCGCAGGCGGACCAGTTCGAGCAGCGAATGCTCCAGGCCGCACTTGGCCAGTGTCTGTTCGAGGCCGACCATGGCTTTGTAGGCCTCCGGTGCGTGCTTGGCCCATTCGATTCGATCATGCATGGTGATTCTCCGGTCAATTCGGTTCAGGGGTGCTGCGTGGCGCCAGAGTAGCGCCGTGGCAGGCGTCGCCCGATAGCCAATCGACGGATTTGCCGGGAGGCCAATAGCGCCATTAGGGGCGCCACTGACCTTCATCCAATCTCTTCATTTCAGACCCGGACCGACACTCGGGATAATGGCGACCTGTTGTTCGAGGAGTAGCAAGACATGTCCAACGAAACCTACATGCGTGAAGCGCTGGCCCTGGCCCGCGCCAATATCGAAGCTGGCGGGCGACCCTTCGGGGCGGTGCTGGTGTACCAGGGGCGGATCGTCGCCCGTGCGGCCAACGAGATCCACAGCACCCAGGACCCGACCGCCCACGCCGAACTGCTGGCGATCCGCAAGGCTGCGCATGCCTTGGGCCAGGCCCGCCTTGAGGGGGCTGAAATCTACGCCAGCGGCCACCCCTGCCCGATGTGCCTGGCGGCCATGCACCTGTGCGGCATCGAGCGTGCGTGGTTCGCCTACGACAACGACGAGGGTGCGCCGTACGGGTTGTCCACCGCGGCGGTCTATGCCCAGATGGCTCGCCCGCCGCAGCAGCAGAGCCTGCCTTTGCTGGCGCTCAAGCCCGACGGCGAGGCAGGGCTCTACCAGCAGTGGCAGCAGGCGAACCAGGCATGAGAGGTGCGCTGAACCTGTTGCTGGTGATTCTGCTGGCGCTGAACCTGCGACCGATCCTGACCAGCATCGGCCCGTTGCTCGAACCGATGCGCGACAGCACCGGGCTCGGTTACCAGCAAGCGGCCTTGCTCACCGCGCTTCCAGTGCTGTGCATGGGGCTTGTGCCGCTGTTGCAGCCTTGGTTGCGACGTTGGATCAGTGAACACGGCGGCATGCTGGCCGGGCTGTCGGCCATCGCCCTGGCCTGCCTGTGGCGCCTGCAACTGGACAGCGCCTGGGCGCTGATTGCCAGCGCCGTAGTCGCGGGGCTGGGCGTGGCGGTGGTGCAGGGCATGATGCCCGGGCTGGTCAACCGCTGGTTCCCGACCCGCCTGGCGGCCTCGATGGGGCTGTACTCGGCGGCCTTGATGAGCGGTGGCGGCCTGGCGGCAGTGCTCGGGCCTGGTGTGGGCGAACTGACCGGCCGTTGGCAGGCCGGGCTGGGGATCTGGGCACTGCCGGCGTTGCTGGCGCTGTGCGGATGGATCTGCCTGCGTCCGCGCCAGGACCGCCCGCAACTGGCCGGCGCCAGCGACGGCCACTGGTTCGGCAATCGCCGCGCCTGGCTGCTGGCGCTGTACTTCGGCCTGATCAACGGTGGCTACACGAGCATGGTCGCCTGGTTGCCGGCCTATCACCTGGAGCACGGCGGTACGGCCCAGGGCGGTGGTGAACTGGTCGGGCTGATGACGATCTTCCAGGTCAGCGGGGCGCTGGGGCTGCCCTTGCTGCTGCGCCGCCTGCACGACCGGCGCCCCGGATTGTGGCTGGCGCTGGCGATCCAGCTCGGAGGATTCCTCGGGCTGTTGCTGGCGCCGACCCAGGCCATGGGCCTGTGGGTGGCGATGATCGGCCTGGGGCTGGGCGCCTGCTTCAGCCTGAGCCTCACGCTGACCCTCGAGCATTTGAAAACCCCTGGCCAGGCCGGGAGCCTGGCGGCCTTCGTGCAAGGTGTCGGCTTCATCGTCACCGGCACCGTGCCCTACGTGACCGGTTGGCTACGCGAGTTCACCGGCGATTTCCAGGCCTCCTGGACCCTGCTCACGGTGACCGTGGTGGCGATGCTGCTGGTCACCGCACGCTTCGCACCGGGCGGCTACAGCGCGGCGATGGTGCGTCGCGAGCGGGCGCTGCAGGCGGCGCCACTCAACTGAGCTGTTGCAGGGCATCGCGCACCCGGTCCAGTGCCGGGTCGATGTCCAGCAGCTCGATGGCGCCGAAGCCCATCAGCAACCCGGGGCGCACCGGCACGTCGTGGAAAAACGGGGCCAGCGAGTAGACGCCGACCTCGACCCGGCGGGTCAGGCGGCTCAGCAGCTCCACATCGACCCCGGGGGCGGCCAGGGCGCTGAGGTGAAAGCCGGCGCTGGCGGGTACCGCACTCAACCAGGGTGACAGGTCGCCGTCCAGGCGTGCCAGGATCCGCTCGCGCCGCGCCGCATAGATGTCGTGGCAGCGGCGGATATGGCGGTTCAGATGGCCTTCGGTGATGAAGCGCGCCAGGGCCCATTGCTGCACGGTCGGGCTGTGCCAGTCGCTCAGGTGCTTGGCCACGCAGGTGGCGCGCAGCACGCCTGCGGGCAGCACGGCGTAACCCAGGCGCAGCTCTGACAGCAGGGTCTTGGAGAAGGTCCCGACATAGGCCACCAGCCCGTGTCGGTCCAGGCGCTGCAAGGCGTCGCTGGCCGGGCCCTGGTAGCGGAATTCGCAGTCGTAGTCGTCTTCGATGATCAGCGCCCCCAGTTCGGCAGCACGGGCCAGCAGGGCGTGCCGGCGTGCTTCGCTCATCGGCATGCCCAGTGGGAACTGGTGCGACGGTGTCACGTAGATCAGCCGGGTGCCGTCGGCGATCTGCTCGACACACAGCCCTTCAGCATCCACCGGCACCGACTGCAGTCGCGCACCCATGGCCAGGAACAGCTGGCGTGCCGGCGGGTAGCCGGGGTCTTCCATCGCCACTGCAGTGCCGGGTTCGACCAGCACCCGGGCAATCAGGTCGAGCGCTTGCTGCGCGCCGTTGCACACCAGCACATCGGCACCGCTGCAATGCACGCCACGGGCAAAGGCGATGTGATGGGCGATGGCTTCGCGCAGCTCGGGCAGGCCCTGGGCCGGGAACTGCCGTTCGTTGTGGCGCTGGCTGCGGCGCAGCGCGTAGTGCAGGCAGGTGCGCCACTGGTCGAAGGGGAACTGGTTCTTGGCCGAGACGCCGCCGACGAAGTCGTAGCGCGACGGCGCCTCCAGCGTCGAACGACCAAGCACTGTGGCGCGCCGGTGCCAGCGCTCGAGGCTGTCGGCGGCGGCCAGGGTGATCGGCTCGACTTCGCTGGCCTGCAGTGCCCGGCGTGGACTGACGAAGGTGCCACGGCCGACCACGCCGCTGAGCAGGTTGTCGTAGGTCAGCCGCGAATAGGCCTCGGCCACGGTCTTGCGCGACACCCCGAGCTGTTCGGCGAGCAGGCGCGTGGGCGGCAATTGGGTGCCGGCGGCCAGGTGGCCGCTGTCGATGGCACCGCGCAGTTGCTGGTAGAGCTGCTCGGCGAGGCCCTTGCGGCCCTCCAGGCGAATGTGTAGTTCCATGGCGCAATCCGGATGACGATGGCCTAGCTTCCGGTTTCAGCCGGTGACTCGCAAGTTTTGCACGACCATGCTGGTCGATCCGGGGCGGCGTGCGGCACAATCGGCCGTTATACAGGGGATCTTTCGATGAACAAGCATTTCCACAGCGTGGACCTGAAAAAGGCCTATCGATTGCTCAACCATGGCCCGACCGTACTGGTTTCGGCGAGCCACGATGGGGTCGACAACGTGATGGCCGCCGCCTGGGCCTGTGCGCTGGATTTCGATCCGCCCAAGGTCACCGTGGTCATCGACAAGCACACCCGTACCCGTCAACTGGTCGAGGGCAGTGGCTGGCTGGCGTTGCAGGTGCCCACCGCCGCCCAGGCGCAGCTCACTCACCAGCTCGGCAGCCGCAGCCTGCTCGACCAGCCGGACAAGCTGCAGGCGACGGGGGTCGGGCTGACGCGTGTCGAGGGCTATGCACCGCCACTGGTGCAGGGGTGTTCGGCCTGGCTGATGTGCCGGGTGATCGACGAGCCGCACAACCAGCAGACCTACGATCTGTTCATTGCCGAAGTGGTCGCCGCCTGGGCGGACGACCGGGTGTTCAGCGAGGGACACTGGACCTTCGAGCGCGCCGATGCCAACCTGCGTAGCCTGCACTATGTGGCGGGCGGGCATTTCTACGCGATCGGCGAGGCGCTGGTGGTCGGCTCGAAAGACTGAGTGCGGCGGCGCCTGCTGCGCAAGCGCTGATCAGCCTTTGCGGTAGCGTGGCGCCAGTTGCTGGTTCGACAGGTGACCGTTCAACGCCTGACGGCTGGCTTCGAACGCCTCGAAACGCTCGAACGCGTGCAGCGACGGGATCGAGATCAGCCGCCGGGCATCGAAGTCCTCCAGCGCTGCGGCGACCAGGTCCTGCGCGGTCATCACGATCGCCGGGTCCAGGTTCTCCACCGGCAGGCCGCCGATGCTCCAGAAATCGGTGGCCGTGGCGCCGGGCAAGACTGCCTGGACCTGTACCCCCTTGTCCGCGAGTTCCTTGTGCAGGCTTTGGCTGAACGCCGTGACGAAGGCCTTGCTGCCTCCGTAGACGCCGTTGAGCAGCTCCGGCAGCAGGCTGACTATCGAGGAAATATTGATCAGCGCACCGCCGCCACGCTCGACGAAGCCGGGGACCACGGCGTAGGTCAGGCGGGTGAGGGCGGTGACGTTCAGGGCGATCATGTGCGTCATCCGCTCGACATCGCTTTCCAGCAATGGCGTGTGGGTCCCGATGCCGGCGTTGTTGACCAGCAGGCCGATGCTGGCGTCTTCACGCAGGCGGGCTTCGATGCGCGCCAGGTCCTGGCTGTCGGCCAGGTCTGCCGGCAGGACTTCGACGCTGCGGCCAGTCTGGCTGCTCAGGCGCGAGGCCAGCTGGTTGAGGCGTTCACGGTTGCGGGCGACGAGGATCAGGTCGTGGCCGCGTCGGGCCAGTTGCTCGGCGTAGAGCGCGCCGATGCCGGAGGAGGCGCCAGTGATGACGGCAGTGCGAAGTGGGCTCATGGTTGCTGCTCCGTAGGTTGGGGTGCAGCGATCATGCGCGGCTTTGTCTGTGGCGCAAATGACGCATATAGTACGCTTTCAGGACATTGCATCGAGGTGGAGCATGCATCGGGTCGGCTATCTGTTGTGTGAAGGTTTCCAGGTCATGGCGCTGGCGTCGCAGTCGGTGTTCGAGGTCGCCAACATGGTGACCGGCACGCGTCTATATACCTTGGGCAACTACAGCGTTGCGGGGGGCACGCTGGTGTCTTCGCTGGGCATGCAGATCCAGACCCAGGCGCTGGATGCCCCGGGCCATGCCGATACCTGGCTGGTGGCCGGCCCCCTGTCGCCGATCGCCTCACCGCCCGATGCCGCCAGCGTGCGGTGTGTGCGACGGCTGGGTGAGCAGGCGCGACGCACGGCTGGGATCTGCACCGGAGCCTTCACCCTGGCGGCGGCAGGCCTGCTCGACGGGCGTCGGGCGACCACGCACTGGGCCTATGCCCGGGAACTGCGGCAGATGCACCCGAAGATTCAGGTCGAGGACGACCGCATCTTCATTGCCGACGGCAACCTGTGGACGTCGGCGGGCATGACCGCCTGCATCGACATGGCCCTGGGCATGCTCGAGCAGGACCAGGGCCTGGAGGTGGCCCGTGCGGTCGCGCACCAGTTGGTGATGCACCAGCGTCGCTCGGGCGGGCAATCGCAGCATTCGCAACTGCTCGAACTGGCGCCGCGTTCCGACCGTATGCAGGGCGTGCTCGACTACGCCCGCCAACACTTGCAACGACCGCTCGGTGTCGAAGAACTGGCTGGGGTCGCGCACCTGAGCCCGCGCCAGTTCAGTCGGGTGTTCAGTGCCGAAACCGGGCAGTCGCCGGCGCGTGCCGTCGAGAGCCTGCGCCTGGAGGCCGCGCGGTTGATGATCGAGCAGAGCCGTCACAGCCTCGAGGTGGTGGCGCGCGAGACCGGGTTTCGCGACCGTCGGCACCTGCGCGAGGCCTTCATGCGTGGGTTCGGCATTCCACCCCAGACAATACGCCGTGATGCACGGCGCGTGGAACGCGAAGGGGTGTCGGCGTGAAGAAACTGGTACGCATGGACGATCTGCAGGTGTTCGTCACCACGGTCGAGGCCGGCGGGCTTTCGGCGGCGGCGCGACAACTGGACATTTCTCCGGCGCTGGCCAGCGCGGCGCTGCAGCGTCTGGAGCGCAGCCTGGGCATTCGCCTGCTGGTGCGCTCGACCCGCCGGTTGCGCCTGTCGGACGACGGCGAGCGCTATCTGCCCCATGCGCGCCAGGCCCTGGAGGCGCTGGTCGATGGCGAGATGGCGCTGGAACAGGCGCGTGACGAACTGGCCGGGCCGCTGCGCCTGTCGATGCCGTCTGACCTGGGGCGCAACCTGTTGTTGCCCTGGCTGGCCGATTTCCAGGCTGAGCACCCACGGCTGGAACTGCGCCTGCGGGTCAGCGACCAGGTCGCCGACCTGTTCGGCGAGCAACTGGATGCGAGCATCCGCTACGGCCAGCTGGGCGATTCCAGCCTGGTGGCCTTGCCGCTGGTTGCGGACAACCGCCGCACGCTGTGCGCAGCACCGTCCTACATCGCCCGCCACGGCGCGCCGCAGACGCCACAGGCATTGGCCGGGCACAACTGCCTGCGTTACGTGATGGGCGATCAGACCCACGACCGCTGGAGTTTCCAGGGCGCCGATGACACGACCACGGTGCTGGTCGGCGGCGACCGTTGCAGCGACGACGCCGATATCGTGAGGCGCTGGGCGGTGGCCGGCATCGGCGTGGTCTACAAGTCGCGCCTGGACGTGATCGAGGATATCCGCGCCGGCAGGTTGGTGGAGCTGTTGCCAGACCTCGCCGGGCAGGCGGCGCCGCTGCAACTGGTGTGCGCCCACCGCCACTCGCTGAGCCCGGCGGTGCGGCGCCTGCATGGGTATCTCGTGCAGCGGCTGCAGGAGCACCTGGCCTGAGCCGACGCCGCCGCGCCAGCCCGGTTCAGGCCCGGGCTGGCGCCGTCGACCAGACAGGCGGGCGCAACAGTGTGCTCAAGGCCAGCAGCAACACCGCACCCACCGCCATGACGCCCCAGGCCCAATGCAGCGAACTGAATTCGTCGCGCACGGCACCGGCCACCACCGGCATGCACGCCGCGATCAGGTAGCCGCCGCCTTGAACGAATGCCAGCAGCGAGCCGGCTTCGGCCGGTGAGCGGGCATGGTCGAGGGTGACGATCAACGACAGCGGGAACAGCGCACCGATCCCCAGGCCCAGGCACAGGATGGCCAGCACATGCAGTTCCAGCGGCGCAGCCATCAGACAGGCCAGCCCACCGATCAACAGCAGGATCACCAGTGCCAGCGGCTGGCGACGGTCGGGGAACCGCTGGATCAGCGCCGATACCAGCAGGCCGGCGATCACCTCGGTGACCGTCAGTGCGCCCAGCAGGTAGCCTGCACCTTTGGCCGTCCAGCCCAGTTCGATGTAGAACGGCGGCAGCCAGGCCAGCACCAGGGTATAGGCGCCGGTGCCGATCCCGAAGAACACCAGCAGCAGCCAGGCCCGGCCACTGCGCCAGGGCAGGCCGGCTGCTGCCGGGTAGGCATGGGCGTTGCCGGCGGCGAGCAGCCAGGCGATCAGGGCGATCATCGCCGGCAGGGCGGCGTAGCCGAGGGTGAGGTTCCAGCCCAGCTTGCCTGCACTCGGCGCGGCGATGGCGGCGGCAATGGCGGCGCCGCCCATGATCCCGGTGGTGAACAGGCCCATCAGCATCCCCGCGCTCTGCGGATGATTGCGCTTGATGAACGGCGGCATCAGCGACTGGATCACGGCGATGCCGATACCACCCACCGCCGCACTGGCAATCAGCGCCGCCGACGACTCGACATAGGTGCGCACGGCGCAGGCTGCGGCGATCAGGGTCATGCCGATGGCAACGCCCTTGATCTCGCCCAGCAGGCGCAGCAGCCAAGGACCGGCCAGGGCGAACAGGCCCATCATCATGACCGGCAGGGTGGTCAACAGGCCGCCCTGGAAGTTGCTCAGGCCCAGGTCGCGCTGCAGCAGCTCGAGCAATGGGCCGACCGAAGCCATGATGGGCCGCAGGTTGATACCGACCAGGATCGCCAGCAGGACGACGCTGGCCTTGGAGGGTGTGTCACCCATGTGGCTGTTGCTCCTGCAGGAAACCGCTGAGTGCCCGGTTGAACGCCGGGGCATGGGGAACGTTGAAGACATGGCCGTCGCCTGAAAGAGTGATGTGCTGTGCGTGGGGAATGCCGTGGGCGATGGCCTGGGCTTCACCCGGAGGGCTGATGCGGTCGCCGTCGGCGCCCAGGACCAGCGTGGGGGCCTGGATCTGCGCCAGGCGATCAGCCAGGTCGTAGGTTTTCAGGCCTTCGCACCAGCGGATCTGACAGCGCGCGCGTTGCATCGCCGCCTGGGCGTGCCAGGCCTGGTACAGGCTCTGGCCCTGGCTGGAGGCGGCAAAGGAGCTGCCAACCAACTCTGGCCAGGTGGCCTTGAAACGTTTCAGGCAGCCGTCGGGCTGAGCCAGTTGTTCGGACCACTCGTCCAACTGCTGCCGGCGTGCCGTGCTGGTCATGCTGCAGAAGGTCGCGGCGACCACCAGTTTCTCGACGGCCTGCGGATGGGTGCAGGCCAGTTCCAGGGCGACCATGCCGCCGAGGGACAGGCCGATCACCTGGCTGCTCGCCAGCCCGAGGTGGTCCAGCAGCGCCATCAGGTGTTCGGCTTGCAGTCGAGGCGTCACCGGCTCCGGGGCATCGCCGGACGCGCCATGGCCGAGCAGGTCCGGTACGATGACGCGGTGGCCCAGGCGCAGCAGCGCGCCGACCTGGTCCGTCCAGGCACGGCCACTGTTGCCCAGCCCGTGCAGCAGCAGGGTAGGGGTGCCTGATCCGGCATCAAAGTAGTAATAGCGATGTCGGTCGTGTTCGAAGAACGCCATGCTCCCTCCCGATTCATACCTCGTGCAATACAAGATAACTTAACGTTAAGATACTTGGAAGGCGCCGGGGTGCGGCAGGGATGTGGCCCTTGCAAAAGTTCAGGGTGAACGGACGGTTGAACCAATGAAAGATCATGTCGATTTTGTCGTCGCGCAGTGGGCGCAGGCGATGCCCTCGGTGGATGCCTCGTCCATGGAGGTCTTCGGGCGCATGGCGCGCCTGCAGAAGCACCTCGAGCGCCGGCGTTGCGCGGTGCTGGAGCAATACGGGTTCAAGGAGGGTGAGTTCGACGTGATGGCGACCTTGCGCCGCTCCGGCGCGCCGTACCAGTTGACTCCCACCGAGTTGTACAACTCGCTGCTGATCACCTCGGGGGCGATGACCAACCGGCTGAACCGCCTCAAGGAGGCCGGCATGGTCGAGCAGATCCACGACCCTGCCGACAAGCGCAGCTACAAGGTGGCACTGACCGAGTCGGGCCTGGATGCCATAGAGAAAGCGGTGTTCAGCCACACCAAGCTGCAGAACGAGTTCCTCGCGCCCTTGCAGCCAGGCGAGCGTGACACCCTTGCCCAGGTGCTCAAGCGGATGCTGGCGGCGCTCCCCGAAGATGTCGATCCCATTCCATGAACATGACGATCCGGAAGGTGCCTGGATGCTGCACAGCAACTACCTGAAGCAGCTCGACCTGCAGGACATCGTGGTGTTCCTCCACCTGCTCGAGCACCGCAGCGCCAAGCGCACCGCCGAGCTGATGAACGTCAGCCAGCCGACCGTGAGCTACTGCCTCAAGCGCCTGCGCGGTTGCTTCGACGACACCTTGTTCGCCTCTTCGCAGGGCTTGTTGCAGCCGACGGCGAAGGCCGAGAAGATCGCGCCCTACCTGCGTGTGGTGATCGAGTCGGTGAACCGCTGCGCCGAGGATGACCTGGGTGTCGAGGGTGTCGCGGCGCCGAGGATCTGGCGCCTGTGCGCGCCTGAGTACTTCGAGCTGGCGTTCCTGCCCCAGGCGCTGGCAAGCCTGTCGCGCAGCCACGCCAACACCTCGCTGCACCTCGACCGTCTGAGCCGGGACCTGCCGGTGGACCGCCTGATTTCAGGCGACATCGACCTGGCCATCGGCTTCGGCCCCAGCTACCACCAACTGCACCCCGAACTGCAATGGCAACCGGTGCTCAGCGACGGATTCGTGTGCCTGACCAGCCAGCGCGGGCTAGCGGTGCAGGGTGCGATGAGCCTGGATGAATTCTGCGCCTCGGCGCATGTCTTTCCTACACCGTGGATCTCGGAAAAGAACATGGTCGACAGCTGGCTGGAGAAGATCGGCCGCTCGCGCAACGTGCTGGTACGCGCCAACGGCTACCAGGCCTGCGTGAACATCCTCGCTGCCGTGCCGTCGACCGTGGCCCTGCCGTCCAGGTTGCTGCCGCACTTGCGCATCCCCGAGGGGGTGCAGGTGTGCCAGCCACCGATGGGGTTTCCGGTGTTCACGGTCGACATGATCTGGTCGCGCGACAGGAGCCTGGGCAGCGATGTGGTCAGCTTGCGCACGCTGATCCAGGACGTGGCAGGAGACATGCTGCGAGCAGGTTGATACGGACTTCGACAAGGACTGAAGGCGCTCAGGATGAGTGGAAAAACAATGTTCATGCAGGTGCTGGCGGCTGTTTCGTCGTCCCGTTGCAACGATGGGATGTGCGCCCGGCAACCTGACTGCCGCGCGGATTCGCGCCGGCACGGCGGCCCGCCGACAACGCTTTTCGAGTGCGCGTTCCCTGGCGCGCCCGCACTTTTAATTTTTCATCAGGGCTTTCGGTTTCTTAAAACCAGCATCCCCGGCATTTCCCCTACCTTGTTTTCGTCAGGCGGCGGACGCCCTGCCTGTCTGTAATCCATTTCCCAAGGAAGATGTCAGATGTTGGCCCAAACTCACTCGAAAAATTTACCTTACTACCGTCATCCCACGCCCTGCTATGGCTTCGAATGTGTCTATGCCGTCGAACCGGGACTGCGCGTCTTCGATTCGATGAGCACTGCGGCACTGTATGAAGACCTGGCGCACAGCGGTGCGGTGATCTACCGCGACTTCAGCGATTCGCTCGAAGACTTCAACGATTTCGTCAGCGCACATTCCTCCCGTGTGACTTTCGATCCGGCACGCAAGGCCGCCACGGCCAACACGGCCGAGATCGAGGCCGGCGTCCACGAGATGGGCCTGCACCGGGAAAACGGCAACCTGCCATTCAACCCCGACCTGCAGTGGTTCTACTGTCTGGAGGCGGCAGCGGTCGGCTCCGAGACCACCCTGTGCGATGGCGAGCGGGTGCTGTTCGACCTTTCGCCGGCAACCCGCAAGCAGTTCGAAGCCCGGAAGATCCGCTACGCGCGGCGCATCCCCTGGCACAACGTGCGGCGCTTCCTGAGCATCGAACTGCAGTTGCCGCTCGACAGCATCGGCGATGAACACCTGCAGCAGGTCAACGAGCAGGTGGCCGGCCAGACCTATCGCCGTATCGACCAGAACCTGATCGCCTCGGAGCTGATCATCAGTGCGGTGGAAACCAGCTGCTTCAGCGCTCGCAAGGCCTTCTGCAATTCGATGCTCGGCCCCAGCGTCAACTATGAGCCGCCTCGCATCACCTGGTCCGATGGCGAGCAGATCGCCCTGGATATCTGGGACGAGATCAAGGAAGTCACCGCGCGCAACACCTACAGCCACTTCTGGAAGAAGGGCGACATCGTGGTCATCGACAACACCCGGGTGATGCATGGCCGCCGCCGCCTCGACGACATCAGCCGGCGCATCTTCGGCGCCCAGAGCTACCGCATCGGGGGGAATGGCCAATGATCAGCCAGAAAATGCAGCAATACCTGGCGGCCAGCGCCGACCGCGTGGTGATCCGCGAGATGCACGGGCGCAGCTACACCCTGCACGGCCTGCGCAACGACGTCGAGCGCCTGGCCGATGCGCTGCACAAGCAGGTCGGCAACTGCGAGCGCAAGGTCTTCGGTATCGCCATGCGTTCATGCTACGAGTGGATCTACACCCTGCTGGCGATCCAGAAGGTCGGTGGCGTGCTGCTGCCGGTGCCCATCGAGTTCTCCGACGACCAGATCGGCAGCCTGCTGGGCAAGGCAACGGCGGTGTTCGTCAGTGACTCGGGCACCGCCCGTCGCCTGCACCGGATTCTGCCGGAGAAAACCAGCTTCATCCCGGCGCAACTGATGGAACAAGGCGCAGGTGCGCCCTGGCAACAGGACGACGAACTGCTGCCTGCCGGTATCGTGTCGGTGATCCACACCTCCGGCACCACCTCCCGGCCCAAGGGTGTGATGATCCGCGACGAGGCCGTCGGCCTGCTGGTCGACAACGTCATGAAGCGCTTGCCGCAACAGCCGCTGCATTACTTCTCGATCGTGCCGATGAGCCTGCTGATCGAGCAGGTGCTGGGGGTGTTCATCCCGATCCTCTCCGGCGGCACCCTGACGTTGATGCCTGACGGGGTGGCCGAGTACGGCGCAGCCAGCGGCAATGCCCGGCACTACCTGGAACTGATCGCGCCCAACCGGCCCAACTTCCTCTATTTGCCGCCCAAGCTGCTGGAAGAAGCCAGGCTGCTGCTCGAGCAGGGCGCCAGCGTCGAGCAACTGTTCGGCCCTGAGCAGCCGCACATCATCACCGGTGGAGCAAAGATTCCGGCCACCGTGCTGCAGGCCCTGGACGCACGGGGCGTGCAGGTGTTCGAAGCCTATGGGCTGAGCGAAAACTCCTCGATCATCTCGCTGAATTCGCCCGCCGAACGGCGCATCGGTTCGGCGGGCAAGCTGCTCGACGGCATCGAGCCCAGGCTGGTCGATGGCGAACTGCAGGTCAGGACGCCCACGCTCTGCGCCGGTTACTACAACGCCGACGACACGGCCTGCGACCTGTCCGACGGCTACCTGCACACCGGCGACATCGCCGAGTTCCGTGACGGGTTCCTGTACATCACCGGGCGCAAGAAGCACGTGATCATCCTGTCGACGGCGCGCAACATTTCTCCGGAGTGGGTGGAGAACGTCTACAAGGAGAGCCCGTTGATCGACGACATGATCGTCATGGGCGAGGGGCGCGACGAACCCTGTGCGCTCGTCCTGAGTACCGCTGCGCGTGACCGCGTGCTCGAGGAAATGGCAAGCCTGGAACACCGCCTGGCCGACTTCGCGCGGGTGCGGCGCATCCAGGTGATCGAGGATATCGCAGCGTTTCGTGACCAGTTCTACACGGTCACCGGACGACCGCGGCGCGCCGAGATCGAGGCGCGGTTCATCGAACGGCTGTACGCCTAGGACGGGACTTCGCCATGTACATCGTGCGCAATTTCTACAAGGGCCGGCCAGGCTATCGCTGCCTGCAGGAGGCGGTGCGTGGCCACTACCTCAAGCACTACGAGGCCACGCCCGTGCCGCAGCCGGACCTGTTCGTCTGCCTGACCGGCTCCACCGGCGGGGCGCCGGGTTATGCCTGCGCGGGTATCAGCTACGGCGACTCCGGCAAGCTGTTCAGCGAGTACTACCTGGACCAGGCACTGGATGAGCGCTACGCCATCGATCGGGCGCGCATCGCCGAGATCGGTGCCTTCGCCTCGTTCCAGAGCGGCAGCGGTGCGGGCAAGTACCTGCTGAACAACGTCATCCGCACCCTGGCCCTGCGCAACTTCGGTGTCGTCGTGCTGACCGCGACGCCGCAGGTCCGCCAACTGCTGGCCCCGATCGTCGACAACCTCGACGACCTGGGCCAGGCCGATCCACGCCGGGTGAAGGACCCCGGCGTGAACTGGGGCACCTACTACGACCAGGCGCCGCGGGTGCTGGCTTCGCGCCTGTCCTCGCCCAGCGCCTGGCTGAAGGCGCCGGCACCGTCACTTCCACCACCGCAGTTCGCCCACCAGGCGTCTGTCTGACCCATGTGCGTGCCGGGCACTGCGTTGCCCGGTACGCCGGAGATCTTATGCACGCCAACATGCGTTACGAGAATTTCATCGTGTTCCTGGCCCCCCTGGTCAACAGCCTTGGCGGCATCGCCATCGACCTGTATGCCCCGAGCCTGCCGTCCATCGGGCGCGAACTGGGGGCGGGGCCGGCGCTGATGCAGAACACCATCACCATCACGCTGCTGTTCTACGCCCTCGGGCAACTGTTCTTCGGCATCATGGCCGATGCCCGTGGCCGACGTCCGGCCGTGCTGCTGGGGCTGGCCGTGTTCCTGATCGGCAGCCTGCTGGCCACCGCAGCGACTTCAATCGAAATGCTGTTGCTGGCCCGCGCCCTGCAAGGTTTCGCCATCGGCGCCTGCCAGGTGGTGGCCCGTGCGGTGCTGGTGGACGTGGTCAAGGGCCCGCGGTTCTATGTCGCGATCATCTACCTGAGCCTTGCGTTCGGCCTGGGGCCGGTGATTGCCCCGTATGTTGGCGGGCTGATCGAGGTGCACTTCGGCTGGCGCTACAACTTCGTGCTGTATGCCGCGTATGCGCTGATGGTGCTGGCCTTCGTGGTTGCCGGGCTCAAGGAATCGTTGCCCCAGGCTGCCCGGCGCAACGCCCTGCAGACCCTGGCCGGTTACCCGGTCATCCTCGCCGACAAGCGCTTCCGTGCCTCGGTGGTGGTGCTCGGCTCGAGCTTTTCCGCGTTCCTGCTGTGGAACGTATTCGGCCCGCACATCGTCCAGGATGTACTGGGCCACGATGCCCACTACTTCGGCACCACGGCGCTGGGCGTAGGGTGCTGCTACCTGGCCGGTACGCTGGTCAACCGTGCGCTGATCCGCAGGGTCTCCCCCGATACCCTGATGTGGGGCGGGCTGGCTCTGTTCGCTGCAGGGGTGCTGTGCATCGCCGTCGCCCGCGATGCCTTGAGCATGGTCAACCTGTTGGGTGGGATCATGCTGATCGCCTTTGGCCAGGGCTTCATCTTCTCCAACGCCATGGCCCGCTCGATGGCGTTGTTCCCTGATCGTGCCGGTGTGGCCGCGAGCCTGCAGGGCTGCCTGATGCTGGTGTGCGGCTCGCTCGCCTCGGCGGCCGTCAGCAGCCTTGGGCTGGAGTCGAACCTGCCGGTGGCCGGGGTGTTCG
Source organism: Pseudomonas sp. FA117 (assembly GCF_057370475.1). NCBI lineage: Bacteria > Pseudomonadati > Pseudomonadota > Gammaproteobacteria > Pseudomonadales > Pseudomonadaceae > Pseudomonas > Pseudomonas sp. FA117. The sequence goes on along the minus strand of NZ_CM170675.1, from coordinate 3,309,393 downwards.
GCGTGCTGATGCTGGTGTCGCTGTCAGGGATACTGGGCGCGCGCGTGGCGCGTCGAGCGTCGCTGGCCTGAGGCTGCGGGGCCGGCTGCAGCTTGCAGGCCGAGCCCCGTTTCAACATTGCTCAGGGCAGCTCGACCTGGGCGCACAGCCCGCCACCTGTACGGTTGCTCAGGCTCAGGCGACCACCCATGGCCTGGGTCAGCTGCTGGGCGATCGCCAGCCCCAGTCCGGTGCCGCCGGTGCTGCGGTTGCGCGAGCCCTCGACGCGGTAGAAGGGCTTGAGCACTTCGCCCAGCTCTTGCTCGGGAATCCCGGGGCCTTCGTCGAGCACCCGGATCAGGGTGCCGCCGGCCTGGCCATGGCTGACCTCCAGGCGTGCTTCGCCGGCGAACTTCAGGGCGTTGTCCAGCAGGTTGACCAGTACCCGGCGTAGCGCATGGGGGCGCGTCTGCAGCACCGTCTCGGTGTCGCCGCAGCGCTGGACCCGGGCGCCGCTGTCCTGGTAGTCGAACACCAGGCTGTCGAGAAATGCATCGAGGTTGACCTTGCACGGCTGCTCGGTGCTGCTGTCCATGCTGCGGGCATAGGCCACGCCTTCGCGCACCAGGTGCTCCATGGCGCTCAGGTCGCTCCACAGCTTGTCCTTCTCGAGGCCGTCGTCCATCACCTCCACGCGCAGTTTCATGCGGGTGATCGGGGTTTGCAGATCATGGGAAATGGCCGCGAGCAGCTGCATGCGCTCCTTGAGATAGGCGGCGATACGGGCCTGCAGGGCGTTGAAGGCCACCGCCGCATACTTCACCTCGCGCGGGCCGCTTTCGTCCAGTTGCGGGCCGGGCTTGTCGGGGTCGAGATGGTCGACGGCCTGTGCCAGGCGGGTCAGCGGGCCGATAGCCAGGCGTACTGCGAGCCAGGTGCACAGCAGCAGCACCGCCAGCTGGAACAGCAGCACCACCGGCAGCCAGGTGGCCAGCGGCACGGGCGCCGGGGTGACGTCGATGGTCAGCGGCGCCCCGTCACCGAGGGTCAGGTGCGCCTGGAAGTGCGCGTTCGGCCCGGGGATGTCCTGGAAGGTCAGCGGGTAGCTCATGCCGATTGCCTTGACGATCGACTCGGCGGCCATGGGTGGGTCGGCAGTGGTCATCGCCTGGCCGTCGAGACCCTTGTCCAGGCGGTAGCGGTAGTTGTGCCGCTCCAGGCGCGGCAGCCAGGCGGCGCGCTCGGCCGCAGGCAGACGGTCGAGGATGGCCACCGAGGTGGCGACGTCCAGCTCCAGGTTGTTCAGCATCATCGAGCGGCTGCTGACGTAGCGCTCGTAGAACTGCAGCCCGAACGACGAACCGTAGGCAAGCACCAGTCCGGCCAGGAAGATCAGCGCCAGGCGCGAGGCGAGCGTGCCGGGCCATTTCATGCTGGCGACTCGATCAGCGACACCGCCAGCGAGAACACGTAGCCCTCGCTGCGTACGGTCTTGATGCAGGTGGGTTCGCGCGCGTCGTCGCCCAGGCGCTGGCGCAGGCGGCTGACCAGCAGGTCGATGGAACGGTCGAAGATGTCCGCTTCGCGACCCTGGGTGAGGTTGAGCAGTTGTTCACGGCTGAGCACCCGCTGCGGATGGTCGAGGAACACCCGCAACAGGCGATATTCGGCACCGCTCAGGGCCACGAGAGTACCTTCCTCGTCGAGCAGGTGGCGTGCGGTGGTGTCCAGGCGCCATTGACCGAAGGCGATCAGGCGGCTGCTTTCGCTGATGGTGAGGTTGGGTGGCAGCATGCGCGTGCGGCGCAGCACTGCGTTGATCCGCGCCAGCAGCTCACGGGCCGAGAAGGGCTTGGTCAGGTAGTCGTCCGCGCCCATTTCCAGGCCGATGATGCGGTCGGTCTCGTCGTTGCGCGCGGTGAGCATCAGCACCGGCGTGTTGCGATGCTTGCCGGCGCGCAGCTCGCGACACAGCAGCAGGCCATCGTCGCCGGGCATCATGATGTCGAGCACGATCAGGTCGACGCTGTTGCCTTCGAGAAAGCTGCGCATCTGTCGGCCGTCGGCGACGATGCTCGTGCGCAGGCCGTTCTTCTTCAGGTAGTTGCCGACCAGTTCGCGGATTTCGCGGTCGTCGTCGACGATCAGGATGTGATCGACGTGTTCCATCGTGGCGGTCCTGTAATGAGTGCGATGGGCGCAGTGTAACGAGGTGCGCCTCGCTTGCCTGCGGGTGTTTGTATTGCAGTGTATCCGCCTGCGACACAGATACAGAACGAAGCAGCACGGATGTTTCTGGACACATGGGCGATACCTGGCGGGCTTCAAATGGCTCTCGACCGGGGAGTGAAGTGCTCCCCACCGAGAACCCCACGCAGGAGATCCACCATGAACGTCAAGACCCTCGCCAGTGCCGCCCTGTTCGCCGTGCTCGGCTTCGGCACCTTCGCCGCCCAGGCCAGCACCCAGCCGATGCCCGACAGCCAGGCCATGCAGTACCGCTACGGCGATCACCTGGACGTCAAGCGCGTACTGTCGGTGAAGAATGATCGCAGCAATGCCTGCGGTGTGGTCAACACCCGCATGGACTATCTGGATTCGCAGGGCCAGGCACAGAGCGTCGAATACCGTACCTACGCCACCGGCGGTTGCCATGACAACTGATCGCGGGCAGTTCGAGCCGGGTGATCGCTGGCGCCGGCGCTGGCTCAAGGTCGGCGGCGTGGTGCTGGCGCTGGCCGGGCTGGGCCTGGCCGGTCACCTGCTGGCGCGCGACGACCTGGGGCCGATGCCGTCGCTGGCCGGCGCCCAGGCCTGGATCAACTCGCCCCCGCTGGATGCGCCTGCGCTCAAGGGCAAGGTGGTGCTGGTGGACTTCTGGACCTGGGACTGCATCAACTGCAAGCGCAGCATGCCGTACGTCAACCAGTGGGCCAAGCGCTATGCCGACCAGGGCTTGGTGGTGGTAGGCGTGCATACGCCCGAGTACGACTACGAGCACGATGTGGGCAACCTCAGGCAGAAAGTGCGTGCACTGGACATCGGCTATCCCGTGGCCGTGGACAACGACTACAGGATCTGGAACGCCTGGGGCAACCAGTTCTGGCCGGCGCATTACTTCGTCGATCGCAAGGGCCAGGTGCGCCACGTGCACTTCGGCGAGGGCGACTATGCCGGGCAGGAACAGGTGATTCGCGAACTGCTGGCCGAGCCTTCGGCATAGGCAGCTTCAGGCGCGAGTCAACCAAGGCTGGCGAAATGCGCCTGCATCCGTGCGGCGTCGGCTTGCCTGCCGCTGAACAGCTCGAAGGCCTTGACCGCCTGGAACACGGCCATGGTGCTGCCGTCCAGGGTAGGGCATCCCAGCGCCCGCGCGTGACGCAGCAACTCGGTTTCGAGCGGGAAGTAGATGATCTCGGCCACCCACAGGCGCGGATGCAGCAGCGTGACCGGCAATGGTGTGCCTGGCAGCCTGGCCATGCCCACCGGTGTGGTGTTGACCAATCCGTCGGCGCTTGCCAGGGCGTCTGCCAGGTCGTCGCCCAGCAGCGCCCGGTCTGCGCCGAAGCAGGCATTGAGGTTGTCCACCAGGGCCTGGCCGCGGGCCTGGTCGACCTCGAACAGCACCAGGCGCTCGACCTTTTCGGCCAGCAGGGCATGAGCCACAGCCGAACCTGCGCCCCCCGCACCGAGCTGCACCACCTGGCGCCTGGCCACGCCGGGCAATCCGCGTCGCAGGCCTTCGGCAAAGCCCAGGCAGTCGGTGTTGTGGCCGATGCGCCTGCCGTCGCTGAACACCACGGTGTTCACGGCGCCGATGCCGCGTGCCTGTTCCGACAGCTCGTCGAGCAACGGCAGGATCGCCTGCTTGAACGGGAAGGTGATGTTCAGCCCGGTGAAGCCACTGCGCTGGGCACCGTCCAGCAGAAGGGGCAGGGCGCTGTCGTCCACGCCCAGCTGGTCGGCGTCGATCAGGCGGTACAGGTAGCGCAAGGCCTGGGCATCGCCCTCGTGTTCGTGCAGCGCCGGTGTGCGCGAGGCCTGGATACCGCGCCCGATCAACCCGGCCAGTATGCTGCGCGGCTTTGTGCAGCTATCGGGGTCGAGAACTTCTACGTCTGGCAAGGACATGGGGCGGCATCTCTCCTATTGTGAGTTCAGCTAGTTTTGTACTATCCGGTTAGTTTTGTAAATGCTGCATGACCTGCGAGCCTCGAATCGGGGCGATAATCGCCCGCGACCTTGGCTTGATTACAGAATCGTAATCTTCGCGCCACCGCCACGATAACCGCCGCGCCCTAGAGTCCAGCGCCAGCTAACGCCTGCCGCGAGGACCCGACACCGTGCCGTTGACCCTTTCCCGCCCCCTCGTCCTGTTCTGTCTGCTGTCGGCCACTGCCGTCGTCCAGGCTGGACAGGGACTGACCCTGCCCCAGGCGCTCGACGCAGCCTTTGCCGACAACCCCGAGCTGGCCGCCGTGCGCCAGGAGCTCGGTATCGCCGATGGCGAGCGGCGCCAGGCCGGTCTGTTGCCCAACCCTGAGTTGTCCTGGGAGCGCGAAGACACTCGCCGCGACACCAGCACCACCACGGTCATGCTCAGTCAGCCGCTGGAGCTGGGCGGCAAGCGCGGTGCGCGGGTCGAGGTGGCCAAGGCCGGGCAGGACATCGCCCGGCTCGAGCTGGAGCGCCAGGGCAATGGCCTGCGTGCCGATGTCACCCAGGCGTTTCATGCTGCGTTGCGGGCGCAGACGGCTGTGGAACTGGCTGAACAGTCCAGGGTGCTGACCGAGCGCGGTGTGCGCGTCGCGCAGGCGCGGGTTGCAGCCGGGCAGTCGTCGCCGGTCGAGGCCACCCGCGCCGAGGTGCAGTTGGCCCAGGCCCAGGCCCAACTGCGCCGCGCCGAAGCGGATCGGGTGGTGGCCTGGCAGGCCCTGGCGCGCCTGACCGGCAGCGCCCAGGTTTCGTTCGGCCAGCTGGATGGCAGTACGCTGTCGCCGGGCCCTGCGCCGCAGGCCGATGCCTTGCTGGCCAAGGTCGAGCAGACCGCCGAATGGCGCCTGGCGGCGGCGCAGATCGAACGCGGTGACGCCGCGCTGGGTTCGGAAAAGGCCCAGCGCATTCCCAACCTGACTGTCAGCCTGGGCAGTCAGTACAGCCGCGAGGACCGCGAGCGGGTCAACGTGGTCGGGTTGTCCATGCCCCTGCCGTTGTTCGACCGCAACCAGGGCAACGTGCTGGCGGCTGCGCGCCGCGCCGACCAGGCCCGTGACCTGCGCAACGCGGTCGAGCTGCGCTTGCGCAGCGACACCCGCAGCGCGCTGAGCCAGTGGGCCATGGCCATGGCCGAGGTCGAGGCCTACGACCGCACCATCCTGCCCTCGGCACGCCAGGCGGTCGACACCGCCACGCGCGGCTTCGAGCGCGGCAAATTCGCCTTTCTCGATGTGCTCGACGCCCAGCGCACGCTGATCGACGCCCGTGGCCAGTACCTCGACGCCCTGGCTTCGGCGATCGACGCCCGGGCGCAGGTCGAGCGGATCTATGGCCAGCTGGATGCCGGGCGCTGAGCCGCGAATCGAGCGTTTCACTTTCTTCATTTGCAGCAGGAGCCCCCATGAACACCACCCGCAAGTTCGCCCTCCTTGCCACCCTGATCGCCGTGATCGGCGTCGGCGGGTTGGCCTGGACCGGCAACCTCGCCCCCGGCAAGGCCAGCGAGGCCGGCCACGACGAGCATGGCAACGATGCGCATGGCAATGACGGCCATGACCACGGCAGTGAAAAAGCAGGTGCAGGCGAGCAAAGCCATGACGAGGAGGGCCAGTTGCACCTTTCAGCTGCGCAGATCGAGGCTGCCGGTGTCCAGCTGGTCACCGCCGGTCCGCGCGCCCTGGGCAGCTCGATCAGCTTCCCCGGCGAGATCCGTTTCGACGAAGACCGCACCGCGCACGTGGTGCCCCGGGTTCCCGGGGTGGTCGAGTCGGTGCAGGCCGACCTCGGCCAGCCGGTCAAGCGTGGCCAGGTGCTGGCCGTCATCGCCAGCCAGCAGATTTCCGAGCTGCGCAGCGAGCAGCAGGCGGCCCGGCGCCGGGTCGAGCTGGCGCGCCTGACCTTCGAGCGCGAGCAGCAACTGTGGCGGGAGCGCATCAGCGCCGAGCAGGACTACCTGCAGGCCCGGCAGGTATTGCAGGAGGCCGAGATCGCCCTGGCCAACGCCGGGCAGAAAGTCGCGGCCGTGGCCCCGGCCGGGGCTGGCAACCGCTATGAACTGCGGGCGCCGTTCGATGCCGTGGTGGTGGAAAAACACCTCACCGTGGGCGAGGTGGTCAGCGAGACCAGCAATGCCTTCACCCTGTCGGACCTCAACCGGGTCTGGGCCACTTTCGCCGTGACCCCACGCGACCTCGACAAGGTCACCAGCGGTCGCGCGGTGACCGTCAGCTCGCCGGACCTCGATGCGCAGGTCGAGGGCACCGTCAACTACGTCGGCAACCTGTTGGGCGAGCAGAACCGTGCCGCCACCGCCCGCGCCACCCTGGCCAACCCCAACGGTGCATGGCGACCGGGGCTGTTCGTCAACATCGCGGTCACCGTCGAGCGTACCGAGGCGGCGGTGGTGGTGCCGCAGATCGCCGTGCAGACCCTCGAGGAACGCAGTGTGGTGTTCGCCCGCACCGACGAAGGCTTCCAGGCGCTGCCGGTCAGCCTGGGCCGCCGTGATGGCGGCTTCGTCGAAATCAGCGAAGGCCTGGCCAGTGGCACTCAGGTGGCGGCGGCCGGCAGCTTCGTCCTCAAGTCCGAGCTGGGCAAAGGCTCGGCCGAGCACAGCCACTGATCCGGGAATCCGTCATGTTCGAACGCCTCATCCAATTCGCCATCGAGCAGCGCCTGGTGGTGATGCTCGCCGTGGTGCTGATGGCCGCCGTGGGCATCCACAGCTACCAGAAACTGCCGATCGACGCCGTGCCCGACATCACCAACGTGCAGGTACAGATCAACACTGCGGCCCCCGGCTATTCGCCGCTGGAGACCGAGCAGCGCATCACCTACGCCATCGAAACCGCCATGGCCGGCCTGCCCGGGCTCAAGCAGACCCGCTCGCTGTCGCGTTCGGGGTTGTCGCAGGTGACGGTGATCTTCGACGACGCCACCGACATCTTCTTTGCCCGGCAACTGGTCAACGAGCGCCTGCAGGTGGCCCGCGAGCAGTTGCCCGAAGGCATCGAGGCGGCGATGGGGCCGATCTCGACCGGCCTCGGGGAAATCTTCCTGTGGACGGTCGAGGCCCGCGACGGTGCGCTCAAGGAAGACGGTACACCCTATACCGCCACCGACCTGCGGGTGATCCAGGACTGGATCATCAAGCCGCAGCTGCGCAACGTGCCCGGTGTGGCCGAGGTCAACAGCATCGGTGGCCACGCCAAGCAATACCTGATCGCGCCTGATCCCAAGCGCCTGGCGGCCTACAAGCTGACCCTCGATGACCTGATCGCTGCCCTGCAAGGCAACAACGCCAACGTCGGTGCCGGAGCCATCGAGCGCAACGGCGAACAGCTGCTGGTACGTGCGCCGGGCCAGGTGGCGTCGGTCGAGGACATCGCCAACATCGTGATTTCCAGCGCCGATGGTGCGCCGATCCGCGTCAGCCACGTGGCCCAGGTCGGGCTGGGCGAGGAGCTGCGGTCCGGCGCCGCCACCGAAAACGGTCGTGAGGTGGTGCTGGGTACCGTGTTCATGCTGATCGGCGAGAACAGCCGCACGGTGTCCCAGGCGGTGGCGGCGAAGCTTGCCGAGATCAACCGCAGCCTGCCCAGGGGCGTGGAGGCGGTAACGGTGTACGACCGCACCAACCTGGTGGAGAAGGCCATCGCCACGGTGAAGAAGAACCTGATCGAGGGCGCGATCCTGGTGGTGGCCGTGTTGTTCCTGTTCCTGGGCAACATCCGCGCTGCGCTGATCACGGCGATGGTCATCCCGCTGTCGATGCTGTTCACCTTCACCGGGATGTTCGCCAACAAGGTCAGCGCCAACCTGATGAGCCTGGGGGCGCTGGACTTCGGCATCATCGTCGACGGTGCGGTGGTGATCGTCGAGAACGCGATCCGCCGCCTGGCCCATGCCCAGCACAGGCACGGACGCATGCTGACCCGCGCCGAGCGCTTCCACGAAGTGTTTGCCGCCGCCCGCGAAGCACGCCGGCCGCTGATCTACGGGCAACTGATCATCATGGTGGTGTACCTGCCGATCTTTGCCCTGACGGGGGTCGAGGGCAAGATGTTCCACCCCATGGCCTTCACCGTGGTCATGGCCCTGCTGGGCGCGATGATCCTCTCGGTGACCTTCGTGCCGGCGGCCATCGCGCTGTTCGTGACCGGCAAGGTCAAGGAGGAGGAAGGGGTGATCATGCGCACGGCTCGCCAGCGTTATGCCCCGGTGCTCGCCTGGGTGTTGCGCCGGCACAGGCTGGCGTTCGCCCTGGCGGCCGGCCTGGTGCTGCTTTCGGGGGTGGTGGCCAGCCGCATGGGCAGCGAGTTCATTCCCAGCCTCAGCGAGGGCGATTTCGCCTTGCAGTCGTTGCGGGTGCCGGGTACCAGCCTGAGCCAGTCGGTGGACATGCAGCAGCGCCTGGAGCGGGCAATCATCACCCAGGTGCCGGAGGTCGAGCGGGTCTTTGCCCGTACCGGCACCGCCGAGATCGCCTCGGACCCGATGCCGCCGAACATTTCCGACGCCTATGTGATGCTCAAGCCGCGCGAGCAGTGGCGCGACCCGGGCAAGCCGCGCGAGGCGCTGATCGCCGAGGTGCAACAGGCCGCCGCCAGCGTGCCGGGCAGCAACCACGAGCTGTCGCAACCTATCCAGCTGCGCTTCAACGAGCTGATCTCCGGTGTGCGCAGTGATGTGGCGGTGAAGGTGTTCGGCGACGACATGGACGTGCTCAACGCCACGGCGGCGAAGATTGCCGCAGCCTTGCAGCAGGTGCCGGGGGCTTCGGAGGTCAAGGTCGAGCAGACCACCGGGCTGCCGGTGCTGACCATCGACATCGATCGCGACAAGGCCGCACGCCATGGTTTGAACGTCGCCCAAGTGCAGGATGCGGTGGCCATTGCCGTGGGTGGCCGCAAGGCCGGCACGCTGTACGAGGGGGACCGGCGATTCGACATGGTGGTACGCCTGTCCGAAGCGCTGCGCACCGATGTGGACGGGTTGGCGAACCTGCTGATTCCGGTGCCGGCCAGTGCCGGCACGACGCAGATCGGTTTCATCCCGTTGTCGCAGGTGGCGAGCCTGAACCTGCAGTTGGGGCCGAACCAGGTCAGTCGCGAAGATGGCAAGCGCGTGGTGGTGGTCAGCGCCAACGTGCGCGGACGCGACCTGGGCTCGTTCGTCGAGCAGGCCGGGCAGACCTTGATCGAGCAGGTGCCGATCCCGCCAGGATACTGGACGCGCTGGGGTGGTCAGTTCGAGCAGTTGCAGTCGGCGGCCGAGCGTCTGCGGGTGGTGGTGCCGGTCTCCTTGCTGCTGGTCATGGCCCTGCTGCTGATGATGTTCAACAACCTGCGCGACGGCTTGCTGGTGTTCACCGGCATCCCCTTCGCCCTGACCGGTGGGGTGCTGGCGCTGTGGTTGCGCGACATTCCCCTGTCGATCTCGGCCGGGGTCGGCTTCATCGCGCTGTCGGGCGTGGCGGTGCTCAACGGCCTGGTGATGATCGCCTTCATCCGTAGCCTGCGCGAGGAAGGGCGGTCGCTGCGTATGGCGGTCGAGGAGGGGGCGTTGACGCGCCTGCGGCCGGTGTTGATGACCGCACTGGTGGCGTCGCTGGGGTTCATCCCCATGGCCCTGGCTACCGGCACGGGGGCCGAGGTGCAGCGGCCGCTGGCGACGGTGGTGATCGGCGGGATCCTGTCGTCGACGGCGCTGACCCTGCTGGTGCTGCCGGCGCTGTACCGCTGGGCCTACCGCCGCGAGGAGGATTGAACGAGGCCGCCCAGCGGCCTCTTGAAAGGGGCGTCAGGCCGAAGCCGGCTGGCTCCCCAGGTTTTCCTCGTGCAGGGAAATCCGTGAGGTTTCCGGCAGCGCCAGGCCGCCAACCAGCGCCACCAGGGCGATCACCACCAGGTAGAACGCGGGCGCCAGGCTGCTGCCGGTCTGGCCGATCAGCCAGGTCGCCACCAGCGGGGCGGTCCCGCCGAACAGGGTATAGGCCACGTTGTAGGTGATCGCCGAGGCGGTATAGCGGGTGCGGGTCGGGAAGCTTTCCGAGAGCAGCGCTGCGGTCACCACACCACTGGACAGTGCGCCCACCGCCAGCAGGATCACCCCCAGCAATGCCCCCGACATCGAACCGGAACTGGCCAGCCAGTAGGCCGGGAATACGCAGACCATCACCCAGAGGCAGGTGAAGCCGATGGTCCGGCGGCGTCCGACCTTGTCGGAGAAGGCACCTGCCAGGGGGCAGCCGGCGGCGGCGAACAGCAGCGCCACGGTGGTCACCAGCAGCGACTGGGCTCGGCTGAGGTTGCCCACCAGTTGCAGGTAGGTGGCGAAGTAGGTGGTGAACATGTAGAACGACAGCGCAGTCAGCGAAATGAACGCGCCCAGGTTGCGGATCGCCCGACCGTGATTGCGCAGCGTGTCCTTGAGAGGAGAGTGCTCGTGCTGGCGTCCCTCGGCCATGGCCTCGCGAAACGCCGGGGTTTCCTCCATGCGCCAGCGCAAATAAAGTCCGACCAGGCCCAGCGGGGCAGCGATCAGGAACGGCACGCGCCAGCCCCAGCTGTTCATGGCCTCGGGCGTCAGGCTGGCTTCCAGGGCATAGGCGATCACCGCCGCACAGGCGAACGCGGAAAAGGTCGAGACCGGCACGAAACTGCCGTAGAAGGCGCGTTTGTCGCGCGGTGCATGCTCCATCAGGTAGGCGCAGGCGCCGGCGTATTCGCCGCCGGCCGAAAAGCCCTGCAGGCAGCGCGCCAAGGTCAGCAGGACCGGGGCGGCGATACCGATGCTGGCGTAGGTCGGCAGCAGGCCGATCAGCGTGGTGGAGCCGGCCATCAGCAGGATGGTCAGCGACAGGATGCGCTTGCGCCCCAGGCGGTCGCCCAGTGCACCGAAGACGATCCCGCCCAGCGGGCGCAGGGCGAAGGCCACGGCGAACACGGCGAAGGTCTTGAGCAGCGCGACACTGGCGTCCTGGCTGGCAAAGAACTGGCTGGCGATCAGCGTGGCGAGAAAGCCATACACGGCGAAGTCGAACCACTCGACGAAATTGCCGATGGCCGATGCGGCGATCACCCGACGCAGGGTGGCGGGGGATACCTCAGGGGATACAGACATGCGCATGCTCTCCGGTTGTCATAGGCAGCCTGGCGGGGTATGGACCCGGTCATGCCGGGTCGTCTGGTTGTCAGGGCCAGTAGAGCGGAGGGCGTGATGCCGTGCATCCTTGAGGGCGACACCGGAATATCTGTTTCGACCGCAGCTACCGCTCGGGTCAGCCGCTGAACACCACGCCGGTGCGCGACGCTGCATTGCGGATGTGCTCCTGCATCGCCCGTTGCGCCCCGGCCTGCGACCTGCGTTCCAGGGCCTTGAGGATCTTGCGGTGTTCCTGCCAGGTTTCCATGGCCCGCTCCGGGCGGATGAACGGCAGTTTCTGGCTCTCGAGGAAGATGTCCTGGCCGGTGGTGATCACTTGCAGCATCGCCCGGTTGCCGCAGGCCTGGAGCAGCAACTGGTGGAACTCGAAGTCCAGCCGGGCGGCGCTTTCGAAGCGGCCCTCGCGCAATTCGACGCGCATCGCCTCGACATTGGCCTGGAGCCGGTCGATGTGGTCGGTGGTCAAGGCCAGTGCCGCCTGCCCGGCAGCGAAGCCCTCCAGCGCGTAGCGCAACTGGAAGGTATCGGCGGCCGACACCTGCTCGGCATAAGGCCAGGCGAAACCGCTGGGCGCCGGGCTTTGCACGAACACACCCTTGCCCGGCTGAACGCTGACCAACCCCAGGGCGCTGAGCGACGACAGCGCCTCGCGCAGCGACGCGCGACTGACACCGAGCCGCTCGGCCAGGTCACGTTGCGAGGGCAGCGCATCACCCGGCTGGTAGCCGCCTTCGTCGATGAGCTTGCGGATGGCCTGCAGGGCCAGTTCCGGGACGGCGCGGGGGAGGGTGTCGAGCATGCTGTTCAGACCAGTCGGAAGGCGATGACGCTGACGTTTTACGGTGAAGCAGCCGCGCTGGCAAGCCTTGCGCCAAGCTGGCGCAGGTGCCGCAGGCACTGCACGAAAGCGGGGCGTGCAGCAGCGACGTGCAATCGCGCGTGGGTTGACTGTTCAGACCAGTAAGACCGTGCAGCCATGGGCCTCGAGCGCTCTTGCAGCGACGTGCGCGGCACACTGGCATGGCCCCTGCAAAGGTCTGCCCAGTTCCTTCACACGAATGCCTGCGAGGCCTTGCAATGACGACGTTCCGCTCCCTGCTTCTGGCGACCCTGTTCTGTGGCTCCAGCCTGGCCCTGCCGTTGGCCCAGGCCGATGCGCTGGCCGATATCAGCGCCCGTGGCGTACTCAAGGTCGCCGTGCCCCAGGATTTCCCGCCCTTCGGTTCGGTCGGCCCGGACATGAAACCCCGTGGCCTGGACATCGACACCGCACAGCTGCTGGCCGACAAGCTCGGCGTCAAGCTGGCCCTGACCCCGGTCAACAGCACCAACCGTATTCCGTTCCTCACCACCGGCAAGGTCGACCTGGTGATTTCGAGCCTGGGCAAGAACCCCGAGCGTGAGGCAGTGCTCGATTTCTCCAGGCCCTATGCCCCCTTCTATCTGGCCGTGTTCGGCCCGGCCGAGGCGCAAATCGACGATATCGCTGCGGTGGCCGGCAAGACCATCAGCGTCACCCGGGGCTCGATCGAGGACATGGCCCTCACCGCCGTGGCGCCCAAGGATGCGGTGATCAAGCGCTTCGAGGACAACAACTCGACCATCGCCGCCTACCTGTCCGGCCAGGTCCAGCTGATTGCCAGTGGCAGCGTGGTGATGTCGGCCATTGCCGAGAAGAACCCGGCCAAGGTGCCAGTGGTCAAGGTCAAGCTCAAGGATTCACCGGTGTACGTAGGGGTGGCCAAGAACGAGGCGGCGCTGCTGGAGAAGGTCAACACCACGCTGGCGGCGGCCAAGGCCGATGGCAGCCTGAACCGCAACGCCGAGAAATGGCTCAAGCAACCGCTGCCGGCCGACCTCTGAGCCGCCGCTGGAATCCCTGTTCATGGCTTATCAATTCGACTTCGCCCCGGTGCTCGCCCAGGGTGACCTGTTGCTCAAGGGCGCCTGGTTCACCCTGCAACTTACCGCGGTCGGCACGCTGCTTGGCCTTGCCATCGGTGTAGTCGGTGCTGCGGTACGGGCCTGGCGCCTGCGCCCCTTCGACCTGCTGTTCGGCTTGTACGTGGAGTTGATCCGCAATACGCCGTTCATCGTCCAGCTGTTCTTCATCTTCTTCGGCCTGCCCGCGCTGGGCGTGCGCCTGAGCGAGTGGCAGGCGGCGGTGCTGGCGATGGTGGTCAACCTCGGCGCCTACTCAACCGAGATCATCCGCGCCGGTATCCAGGCGATTCCCAAGGGCCAGCTCGAGGCGGCGGCCGCGCTGGCCATGACCCGCTTCGAGGCGTTCCGGCATGTGGTCCTGCGTCCAGCACTGGCCAAGGTCTGGCCGGCACTGACCAGCCAGATCGTCATCGTCATGCTCGGTTCGGCGGTCTGTTCGCAGATCGCCACCGAGGAGCTGTCGTTCGCCGCCAACTTCATCCAGTCACGCAACTTTCGCGCCTTCGAGACCTACCTGCTGACCACGCTCCTGTACCTGCTGATGGCGATCGTCGTGCGCCAGTTGCTGGCCTGGATCGGGCAGCGCCTGCTGATGGGGAAACGCTGAATGGACTTCACCTTCTGGGACATCGTGCGCAACCTGCTGACCGGCCTGCAGTGGACGCTGGCCTTGTCGCTGGTGGCCTTCGCCTGCGGTGGTCTGGCCGGATTGCTGGTGCTGGTCGGGCGTATTTCCGAACGCAACGTGCCCCGGCGACTGGCACGCGCCTACATCGAGCTGTTTCAGGGCACGCCGTTGCTGATGCAGCTGTTCATGGTGTTCTTCGGCATCGCGCTGCTGGGGGTCGATGTCTCGGCCTGGATGGCGGCGGCCATTGCCCTGACCCTGTTCACCAGCGCGTTCCTGGCCGAGATCTGGCGCGGTTGCGTGGAGTCGATTCCACGGGGGCAATGGGAGGCGTCCGGCAGCCTGGCCCTGAGCCGGCTGGAGCAACTGCGTCACGTCATCCTGCCCCAGGCGATGCGCATTGCCATCGCCCCGACCGTGGGCTTTTCGGTGCAGGTGGTCAAGGGCACCGCCGTGACCTCGATCATCGGCTTCACCGAGCTGACCAAGACCGGCGGCATGATCGCCAACGCCACCTTCGAGCCCTTCATGGTCTACGGCCTGGTGGCGCTGGGCTATTTCATCCTCTGCTATCCGCTCTCGCTGAGCGCCCGTTATCTGGAAAGGAGGCTGCATGCCCCTGCTTAGAGTGTCCGCGCTGCACAAGTACTACGGCGACAACCATGTGCTCAAGGGGGTCGACCTGAGTATCGAAGAGGGCGAGGTGGTCGCCATCATCGGCCGCAGCGGCTCGGGCAAGAGCACTTTCCTGCGGACCTTGAATGGCCTGGAGTCGATCAGCGACGGGGTGATCGAGGTGGACGGTGAATACCTGGACGCCAGCCGCGCCGACCTGCGTTCGCTGCGCCAGAAGGTCGGCATGGTGTTCCAGCAGTTCAACCTGTTTCCACACCTCACCGTGGGTGAGAACGTGATGTTGGCGCCGCAGGTGGTGAAAAAGGCCAGCAAGGCCGAGGCGCGGGAGGTGGCCGCGCAGATGCTGGCACGTGTAGGGCTGGCGGAGAAGTTCGACGCCTACCCGGATCGTCTCTCCGGCGGCCAGCAGCAGCGGGTGGCGATCGCCCGCGCCCTGGCGATGTCGCCCAAGGTGCTGCTGTGCGACGAGATCACCTCGGCGCTGGACCCGGAGCTGGTCAATGAAGTGCTGGGGGTGGTGCGGCAGTTGGCCAGCGAGGGCATGACCCTGATCATGGTCACCCACGAGATGCGCTTCGCCCGCGAGGTCGGCGACAAACTGGTGTTCATGCACCAGGGCAAGGTGCACGAAGTGGGCGATCCAGGTGCGCTGTTCGCTGCCCCGCGCACGGCGGAGCTGGCGAACTTCATCGGCATGACGGCTTCGTCATGAACCTGCAGGAGGGTCAGGAATCTGATCCTGAATGCGGTATGTGAATACGTTTGCAGGAGCAGCGTTCAAATCGACGCGGATCACCGGCCTCCACAGTTGCTTGGTAGTCATCAGGTCCCGTTGCATGCCCTTGGCCTGGTTGAGCGCGTCAGGTGTAGGATCGTTGCTCTGATAGAAGAACGCTTCCAAGGGCAGCAGTTCAGGGATGTTCTGCGGCCAGGTGGCGACCATCAATTCGTTATGGTGCCGGTGCTGTTGGGTGTTGAGCATGGCCTTGCGGGATTCGCTGGCCAGGGTGAATGCGGCGATGTCCACGCCCAGACTGCACTGATACACGTTGCGCGTGTTGAAATACTTCTTCTTATCCGCCTCGCTTTCCTTCTCGTGCTCGAAATGGGCTTTCAACTTGTTCAGGTCGTCGATGTTCTGATCGACACATTTTCGGCTGGCGGCAGGGTATGTTTCGTTGGCACCGCAGCCCTGCGAGTTTCGATTCCAGCTTGCGCCGTCGGTTGGGTACATGCATAGCGGCGTGATGTTATAGATGTTCGGCTCGGAAACGCTGTCCAGCTCCCTGAAGATCAGCCCTTGGTAAAGCGTATTCCAGGCCAGCACCTTGATCCCCAGATCCTTTCTGAGGTAAGAGAACGATACACCGCGGGACTTCACCGATTTGTCGCTGGGGTTCCATGCGTGGAACGTCGTGGCGTAGGTGGTGGTGCGCAGGATCACGCCGTTACAGTACAAGCTTGCCTTGTTGCCACAATTCGTGGCCGTGTTGTTGTAGCGCAGTGTCAACGCGCTTGCGGTTGCCTCCCCTTGTTGGGTTTTGGTCAGCTCTGTAAAAATCTTGTTGTCGGTCGCAGCAAGGTTCAGGCCGACGATGGGTAGCAGGCGGGAGGTGCCGTTGTAGAAGGCTTTTCGCAGTTGTAGTGCCGAGCCGAACGCGTCGTCTTCGGCGACGTTGTAGAAAAATGCTTCGATCGGTAATTCTCTGGGGCGGGTATCGTCCCATGTGGGGATCAACAGTTCGTTGCCGTATGACTTGGCCTTGTCTTCGTTATCTTTGCGTGCTTGCAGGCTGATCATCAGTTGCACGGGAGCTTCGGCATTCAGTGCGCATTGCTTGCTGCGATCCGAGTTATTGCTTTCAAAATGATCTTTCCATGCCGACGCTGTACTGGTGACTTCGGCCTGGCATTGCGTACTCTGAGTTTCTGTCGGGCCGCAACCCTTGAGCGTGCGTCCGGCGTTTTGCGTACCGGCCATGAATGGGTAGATGCAGCGCGGCGTCTGGGTGGCATATCCTTTTGCGCGAGCGCTGACGTTGTCCATGAAAATGAACCCGCTGAACAGATCTTGGCTCTTGCTGTTTCCATCTGCCCGCAGCCAGGAGAAGGTCACCGATTCGAGCTTTCTGGCAGCAGGGCTGTGGGTCCAGAAATCGAAGCCAGTATTGAAGCGAGAACGGCGCAGGACGATACCGCTGCACTCCAGCGCCGAGGTACCGCCATCGCAGCTTTGCACGCTGCTTTTGTAGCGTGAGTTGAGCCGCTCTATCAGCGACATCTGGCCGGCGGCATCCATTGCTGACTGGTCAAGAATGCCCGCGGGTGCGACCTCGATGATACCTTCCGCCCCTTGTTCCATGTTTGAGGCGCCGGCGACGGTCAGTGGGCTGACCAGCAGTCCTGACAGCAGCCATAGGTAAGGGAGAGGCCCTTGGTTATCTGGCATGTCTCAACGCTCCGGCAGGGGTATTCCTGCGGACTCTATGACTGCAATCCCGACGTCAACAACTGGCAGATTTGTCAGTTGCGCCGTGATCGCGAAGGAGCCTTCGGTGCACTGGCACGATCGGCCGCAGACTCACTCTCGCCCGGTTTTCCAAGGCGCGTACTCCAATAATCCATTGCCGGCAACGTTGCCCTCGGCATCCGGCGAGAATCCCGGCATCTGTTGCAGGTTCAGGTTCAGGCACTGCCGGTTGAGCCGGGCCTGCAAGGCGCCGTCCATGCGGAAGGCGTTCTTGCGCACAGGGTGCTGGGCAAGCTCCACCAGGCAGCCGGTCACCTTGCCCGTGGCATCGGCCTGGTAGCGGATCAGGGCAAGGCCCACGCTGGCGACCGGTTCATCGCGCATCAGCCTCTGCCACAGGTACTGGTTGATGGCATGCTGTTGGCGGCGCTGCAGTTCGCGTTCCGTCACATAGGGCGGCCTGAGCAGGACCAAGGGTGCGACCAGTTGTACCTGGCCCTTGTCGTCCAGCATCCCGGCGGGCACTTCGGGGTAGACGGTCTTCCAGCACTGGGCCTCGACGGTACGTGCCAACAGCTTGCGGTCGGTGGCGGTCATGTCCTGTGGAAACTGCAAGGCCAGACTGGCCTTGGCGCGCTGGGTGCTGCAGGCGATCGGGCGGCCTTCGCGGTCCAGGGTGATGTTCAGGTTGAGGACGCCAGCCATCTTGCCGCCGGTGGCGCCGAGCATGTCACGGTGCAACATCCTCAGCGTATCGTCGATGAACGCCTGGCGGGCCTTCGGGTCGAGCGGTGGCGCAGTGGTGGCGTCCGGTCCGGTCTGGCAGCCGCCGAGCAGGAGAGTGCAGGCAAGGGCGAAGACCCTGAAGGCGAAGCGGGAATCTGGCACGAAAACATCCTTGATGGCAGGGCGGAACGTTCATGTTCCGTTTTGAAGGGTGCAGCCTATCGGACGGATGAGCCGTGACAAAATACAGCGATCGGGGAAGGTTTTTCAGGGTGTTGCGGACTCTTGCGAGCCCGCACCCGCCAGCTTCGCTCCATCAACGAGCCTGCAGGTTGTCCAGCAAAGCCTGCAGCGCAGTACGGCCTTGCTCATCCAGCCCGAACACAGGCCGCCGTGGTTCGCCCACGGGCAATCCGGTCATGCCCAGGCCGGCCTTGATGGTGGCAGGCAAACCGCCCTTGAGGATGAACTCCAGCAGGGGGAGCTGGCGATAGAACAAGGCTCGCGCCTGCTCCAGGTCGGCGTCGCGCACGGCCTGGTAGAGCTGCTGGTTCAATTGCGGGATCAGGTTGGCCGCTGCCGTGCACCAGCCTTTGGCCCCGGCCACGAAGGCTTCCAGCGCCAGCGGGTTGCAACCGTTGTAGAACGGCACCTGGCCTTCGCCGAGCACCTGCAGCTTGTGCATGCGCTGGATGTCGCCGGTGCTCTCCTTGACCATGGTCAGGTTGTCGACCTCGCGCACGATGCGCAGGATCAGCTCCACCGGCATGTCGGTGCCACTGGTGGCGGGGTTGTTGTAGAGCATGATCGGCAGGTCGATGGCAGCGCCAATGCGCCGGTAGTGCTCGAGGATTTCAGTGGCGCTGAGCTTCCAGTAGGCCGAGGGCAGCACCATCACTGCATCTGCGCCGTGCTGCTGGGCGAAGCGGGCGCGGCGGATGGCGCCGGCGGTCGTCAGGTCGGAAACGCTGACGATGCTGGGTACGCGCCTGGCGATGCGTTCGAGGCTGTACCGGGCGACCTGTTGCCACTCGCTGTCGCTCAGGTAGGCACCTTCACCGGTGCTGCCCAGCGGGGCGATGGACTGCACGCCGCCGTCGATGAGTCGGTCGATGGACTGGCCCAGGGCGGGGAGGTCGAGTTGCTCGCCGTCCTGGCTGAAGGGGGTGATGGTGTAGCCGATGATGCCGTGGAATTCTGTGGTCATGATGGGTGGCTCCGCAAGCAAGGCAGTCAGGGTTCAGTTCAGGCAGTCGGCGTGCTGGCGCAGGCTCTGCCGGGCGAAGTAGTTGAACGAGGCGCTGTGGCGTTTGGGGCGGTCGATCCAGTCGTGCGCTTCGCGGCCCAGTTTCGGCTCGATGGGCTTGATGCTGCCGGCCGCCATCGCCAGCAGTTGCAGGCGCGCGGCACGCTCGATGAGCTGGGCGTACACACAGGCCTGCTCGACGCTGGCACCGGTGGACAACTGGCCGTGATGCGAGAGCAGGATGGCGCGCTTGTCGCCCAGGGCCTGGCTGATGATCTCGCCCTCTTCATTGCCCACCGGGACGCCGGGCCAGGCGCCGAGGAAGGCGCAGTCGTCGTACAGCGGGCAGAGGTCCATGTGCGACACCTCCAGGGGTACTTCCAGCATCGACAGGGCGGCGACATGGGTGGGGTGGGTGTGGATGATGCAGTTGACGTCCGGTCGTGCGCGATACACCCAGCTGTGGAAGCGGTTGGCAGGGTTGGGCATGCCTTCGCCTTCGAGCACTTGCAGGTCTTCGTTGACCAGCAACAGGTTGCTGGCGCTGATTTCGTCGAAACCCAGGCCCAGTTGCTGGGTGTAGAAGGTGCCGGGCTGCGGTCCTCGGGCGCTGATCTGCCCGGCCAGGCCCGAATCGTGGCCGTGATCGAACAGGATTCGACAGGTCAGGGCCAGCTTTTCGCGCACAGTCCACGTATTATCGGCGAGCGAGCCTTGCATCTGCGTCAGCGCTTGCTGGACCAGTTGGTCTTTGCTGAGTGTCAGGGTGTTGGCCATGGGCGCTATCCTCTGTGGCGTGATGATGATGATGTCGGTGCTTGCCCGCCTCGCTGCTTTGATCGGGAGAGAGGCGGTCAATCAGATGACACAAAATAATCTACATGACACAAAGTGTCATTGGCAACACCGTTAGCTCGGGAAAACCGCGTCGCATGTCTATCCGTTTGAAATTGCTGAGAAAGAAACTGGGAATCACCCTCGAGGTGCTGGCCGACAAGTCCGGCATGACCAAGAGCTACCTGTCGAAGGTCGAGCGCGGCCTGAGTACGCCGTCGATCGCCACGGCGCTGAAACTGGCCAGGGCGCTCAACGTCAATGTCGAGGAGCTGTTCGCCGAGGATCACACCGCCCAGGCGCGCTACAGCCTGGTGCGTCGGGCTGGGCGACAGGCGCTGGTGGGTGACGGGGCAGGCCCCGGCTACGCGGTGCTCACCTCGCAGGTCGGGCAGCGCAGCCTGCTGCCGTTCATGATCCGTCCGCCCACCGAGTTCAGCGATCCGACGTTCAAGGAACACCAGGGCGAGGAGTTCCTGTTCGTCCATGAAGGCCAGGTCGAAGTCGACTTCATGTCCGAACGGGTGCTGCTGGAGCAGGGCGATGCCCTGCATTTCAATGCGCAGACGCCGCACCGGCTCCGTTCGGTCGGCACACAGCAGGCGCAGTTGCTGGTGGTGGTGCAGGGCGGCGAGGAATGAGGGCAGGCGATGATCGAGGTGTCGCGGTTCTGGCGTGATCCGGCCTTGCCCTTCGTCGAGGCGCGGCGGGTAGGTGACGGGCGTCAGGTCTGTTACGGCCCGCATTCGCACGAAGGTTTTTCCATCGGCGTGATCACGGGTGGGCGCAGCAGCTACCTTTCCGGTGATACCTGGCGCGAGCTAGGCGCTGGCGCCACGGTGCTGATGAACCCCGGCGTGGTGCATGCGTGCAATCCGATCGAAGGCGAGGTCTGGTCGTACTTGATGTTGTACGTCGACCTGCCGTGGCTGGAGGCGCAGGGCTTCATCCTGCCGCAGGCAACCTACAGCGAGTCGCCAGCACTCTATGCACGTCTGTTGCAGATCTTCGCCGCGCTGTTCGATGGCGATACCGACGTCAGCGAAGCGATGCTGACGACGTTCTTCACAGCGCTGCCGGGATACCTCGGGGCGCCGCCACGCGCGCATTCGCAGGCACATCCACGTCTGGAGACGGCAGCGGCCTTCATTCGCGCTCATCGTCTCGACCCGCTGAGCCTTGACGATATCTGTGTCGCCGCGGGCTTGTCGCGGGCGTACCTGATTCGGGCGTTCCGCCAACGCTTCGGCTTGACCCCCCACGGTTACCTGGTTGATCAGCGGGTACAGCACGCCCGGGCGCAGTTGCGTCGTGGGCGAGGGATCGCCGAGGTGGCGCTGGAGGCGGGGTTTGCCGACCAGGCGCATATGCAGCGGGCCTTCAAGCAGCATCTTGCGGCCACGCCGGGGCATTACCGCAGCGCGGTCGGGCGCGCTAGCCCAGCATCAGGTACAGCGCACTGGCGACCAGCAATACCGCCAGCCCGCGATTGAACAGGCGCATGTGACGCGGATTGCCCAGGTACTGACTGATCACGCTTCCGGCCCAGGCCCAACTGGCCACCGAGACGAAGCAGATCGGGGCGTACAGCCAGGTGAACAGCCACAGCAGCTGGTGATCGCCGCCGGTATAGGCACCGATCCCGGCCACCGAGGCCAGCCAGGCCTTGGGGTTGAGCCACTGCATCACTGCACCGTGCCAGAAGGACGGCGCCTGTGCCTGGTGCCCGGCGCTC
Organism: Pseudomonas sp. FA117; assembly: GCF_057370475.1. Lineage (NCBI taxonomy): Bacteria > Pseudomonadati > Pseudomonadota > Gammaproteobacteria > Pseudomonadales > Pseudomonadaceae > Pseudomonas > Pseudomonas sp. FA117. Next base: position 3,287,813 of record NZ_CM170675.1, on the reverse strand, counting down.
AGGTGGCCATTGTCGCTGGCCAGTTTCCAGGCCATGTACAGCAGGAACAGCACTCCACCCCAATGCAGCAGGCGGCTGAGCAGCGGCCAGCGCAGCAGCAGTTCATGAAGGCCCAGGCCGATCAGCACCAGCAACAGGCAGAAGCCCAGGCTGGCGCCGGCGGCGTGGGCCAGGCTGGCGCGCAAGCCGTGCCGGGCGCCGCTGCCCAGCGCGACGATATTGACCGGGCCTGGGGAAATCGAGGCCGCCAGGGCGAAGGCGGCCATGGACAGTGACAGGCTCATGAGGGGCTTCCTTGATGTCGAATGGGGTGGCCATGCTCGCGCGCCTCACCTTGGGTGTATTGAACAAAAGTGCTCCATGGGGCCTGTTACAGCTTTTGTAATATTTTCACACTGTCGGAAAAACCTGCTTCGATTGTAGGATCACCTTCCCAAATTTCTATCAAGGCAACTATGAGCACCTTCGCGGAGCCCCCCAGTCCCCGGCCGTCCCGGCCATCCTTCCCGCGTCTTCGTGATGCTTCCCCCGAGAGTACCCGCTAATGGAATGGCTAGCCGACCCCACGGCCTGGCTGGGCCTGTTGACGCTTATCGTCCTCGAGCTGGTGCTGGGTATCGACAACCTTGTGTTCATCGCCATCCTGGCCGACAAGCTGCCACCGCATCAGCGCGACCGTGCGCGGGTGATCGGCCTGACCTTGGCATTGCTCATGCGCCTGGGCCTGCTGGCCTCGATCTCGTGGATGGTGACGCTGACCGCACCGCTGTTCGAGGTCTGGGGCAAGAGCTTCTCCGGCCGTGACCTGATCATGCTGTTCGGTGGTGTGTTCCTGCTGTTCAAGGCCACCATGGAGCTGCACGAGCGCCTGGAAGGGCACGTGGTGCAGAGTTCCGGTGCGGTGCGCCACGCCGCCTTCTGGCCCATCGTCGCGCAGATCGTGGTGCTGGACGCGGTGTTCTCGCTGGACGCGGTGATCACTGCCGTGGGCATGGTCGAACAGCTGTCGGTGATGATGATCGCGGTGATCTTCTCGATCGGCATCATGATCGTCGCGAGCAAACCGCTGACCCGCTTCGTCAATGCCCACCCGACCGTGATCATGCTGTGTCTGGGCTTTTTGATGATGATCGGCTTCAGCCTCACCGCCGAAGGCCTGGGCTTCCACATCCCGAAAGGCTATCTGTATGCGGCGATCGGCTTCTCGATCCTGATCGAACTGTTCAACCAGCTGGCCCGTGCCCGCCGCAAGCGCAGCCTGCAGCAGCACAAGCCGCTGCGTGAGCGTACTGCCCATGCCGTGTTGCGCCTGCTGGGCGGACGTCGGGTCGAGGCCGACGAGGTCGGTGAGGAGATTGCCGACCTGGTCGAAGGCGGGCAGGAGCAGGTGCTGTTCGACCGCCGTGAGCGGGTGATGATCAGCGGTGTGCTGAACCTGGCCGAGCGCCCGATCCGTACCGTGATGACGGTGCGCACCGAAGTCGACGCCATCGATCTGGCCCTGCCGGCCGAACGGGTGAAGCAGGCCCTGATCCACTCGCCGTACTCGCGCCTGCCCCTGATTCGCGACGGGCGCATCGACGAACCGCTGGGCTTCGTGCACAAGAAGGAGTTGCTCAAGGAGTTGTTGTCGGGCAACGAGCCGGACCTGGAGCGCATGGTCCGCAAGCCGTTGAACCTGCTGGAGAGCTTCAGCATCCTCAACGCGCTGGAGCAGATGCGCGGGCAGTCGACGCACATTGCCTTCGTGGTCAACGAGTTCGGTGACTTCATCGGCGTGCTGACCATGACCGACATTCTCGAGTCGATCGCCGGCGAGCTGCCTGATGCCAGCGAGGTGGAGGGGCCGGAAATCGTCGAGGAGGAGGGCGGTTTCGTTGTCAGCGGCGCACTGAACCTGAGCCAGGTCCAGGCCCGCACCGGCTTCGTCGCCCGTGCCACCGAGGACTACCAGACCCTTGCGGGCCTGGTGATGAGCCTGCTCGACCGCCTTCCGGTGGTTGGCGACCGCCTGGCCTGGAACGGCTGGACCATGACGGTGGTGGCGGTCGAGGAGCGTCGGGTACGCCAGGTACGGCTTACACCGAGCGACGACGCTGGCGCAGCAGGTGCCTGATGCCTTCGAGCACCAGTACCAGCACGGCGGCCCAGATGGGCAGGTAGGTCAGCCACTGGTCGGGAGCGATGCTCTCGCCCAGTAGCAGGGCCACCCCCACCAGCAGCACCGGCTCGACGTAGCTGAGCAGGCCGAACAGGCCGAACGGCAACAGGCGGCTGGCCAGCACGTAGACGATCAGTGCCGAGGCGCTGATCGCTCCGAGGACCGGGATCAGGACGTACAGGCCCGGGTGCGCGGCCAGGTCGGCGCTGGACAGCGGGCCCTTGATCACGAAGTACAAGGCCCAGGGCAACAGCAGGCACATGTCGCACCACAACCCGCCCAGGTGATCGGTGCGGCAGCGCCGGCGCAGCACGAAGTAGATCGGATAGCCGATCATCACCACCAGGGTTTCCCAGGCAAAGCTGCCGTGCTGGTACAGCTCATGCCCGACGCCCAGCGCGGCACAGCCTACCGCCAGTTTCTGCAGGCGCGACAGGCGCTCGCCGTACACCAGCCTGCCGGTCAGGACCATCGCCAACGGCAACAGGAAGTAACCCATCGACACTTCCAGGCTGCGCCCATGCAGCGGTGCCCAGAGGAACAGCCACAACTGCACCCCCAGCAACCATGAAGTACCGACCATGCCCAGCACCAGGCCGGGTGTGCGGCGCACGCGCGCCAGCAGCTCGCCGACATGTCGCCAGTCCTTGCTCAGCAGCATGAACAGGGTCAGGCATGGCAGGGTCAGCAGGGTGCGCCAGCCAAAGATCTCTTCGCCATCGAGAGGGGCGAGCAGGGAGGTATAGAAGTACATCACGGCAAACAGACAGGACGCCATGACGGACGAGATGATGCCTTTTGACACGAAAGCCTCGAAAACAGGAAGTGAACGGACGAATCAGCCGGGCATGATCTCAGGGGGCGCGTCGTGGGGCAACCGAGTGCTGGCGGGCAGTGTGACCAGGGCCTGGAGGAAGTCTTCGAGCGGCATCGGCCGGGCGTACAGGTAGCCTTGCTGGAAATTGACCTGATGGCGCGCGAGGTAATCGCGCTGCACTTCGGTCTCCACTCCCTCGGCGACTATTCCCAGGCCGAGCTTGGCCGACAATTCGATGATGGTGTCGAGAATGTGCTGGGACAGCGCATCACCGCCGATCATGGCAACGAAGCTCTGGTCGATCTTCAGGTAGTCGACCTTGAACTGACGCAGGTAGTTGAGGCTGGATTGCCCGGTGCCGAAGTCGTCCAGGGCGATCATCACGCCCAGATCGTGGAGCTTCTCGAACAGCTCCAGGGTGATCGGCGTGGCTTCGATCAGCTTGCGCTCGGTCAGCTCCAGGGTCAGCACCACGCGGCCTGGCGGGAAATGCTGAAGGAAGCTGCGGCAATCGTCGAGCAGGCTCAGGTCACGGCAATGGTCGGCGGTGATGTTGATGCCGATGTGGAAGCCGTCTTCCATCAGCGCCGAGTAGGGTGCCAGGCCCTCGGCTGTGCGCAGCATCAGGGCGCGGGTCATGGGTACGATCTGGCCGCTGTGTTCGGCATAGGGGATGAACAGGTCCGGGCGCACCAGGCCTTCATGCGGGTGTTGCCAGCGCATCAGCACTTCGGCCCCGGCCCAGCGATAGTCGCCCTTGCGCACCACCGGCTGGAAATATGGAACGAATTCGTCGGCTTCCAGCGCCCGGTTCAACTCGGCCCGTGAAGACGACGCCCGGCGCAGTTGCCAGCGACAGGCCAGGCCGATGATCGCGCCGATCACCAGCAGCAGGCTCAGCAGCGCCGGATACTGGTCGCGCAGTACCTGCATTGTTTTACCCGGACCGTAGCCACCGTGCACACTGAAGGGGTAGCGCGAGGAATATTGCGCCACTGCGGCACTGGAAGCGCTGGGCGGTGCGCCGGTGTGGACCACGCCGTCGGCGCCGAGCCAGTGCTCGCCGACCTGAATCTGCAGGGTTTCGTCATCGGCGATCAGGCGCAGGGCCGTGAGCAGGTGGTCACCGTCGACCGTGGTGATCGCTCCGCGTCCGTCATCGACGGTTCGGTACACCAGCAAGGCGTGGCCTGGCGTGACCGAGTTGCCATTCATCAGCCACAACTGGCCGTCGGTGTAGTCGCGGGCCTCGACCGGCTCGTCGTAGTCACCGAACAGTGAGGAGCAATAGAGGGTGTCGTGGTCGAACAGGTTGGTCGAGCGTACGAAGGCGTTGCGTGTCACCTGCTCACGAAGCGCGAGCGTGACCTCCGGGCACGACCGACCCGCCAGTGGCATCAGCGCCTGTGCTGCGCTGGAGAGGTTGGCCAGGATGCGCTCGACATGGTTGACCACCTGGCGCGCGGTGGCCTGGCTGCTGTCGTGCAGGTTGCGCTCGATCTGCCAGTGCATGATTACCAGCCCGAACAGCACCGGCAGGCTGCCGATGGCCCAGGGGAGCAGGGTGCGCCAGCCCCATCGGGCAGAACGTCGAACCGTGAGAGGCATGTGGAGCTAGACTTCAATGGCGGGTAGTAGCACAAGGATAGCCCGTACTGCGGGCGACGTGCTGAAGTAAAGCGCGACAAAGGAATTTACGCCATGTAGAATCAGTTTACGAATACAAGAATAAGGCTTCCGAATCTGGAAGACCGACCCAGCGAGACCAGGTCCATATGGCATATCACGGTTTCAAGCTTCTCATCGGTGATTTTCTCTCCCGCAGCGTCAGGGGCATTCCGTGCTCTCCGCCTCGTCCGTGAGGCACGTCCGGCGTTCGACTTTCCACTGCTGCTGATGAGGACACGACCATGACTGATATCTTCGAAAACCCGATGGGCCTGATGGGCTTCGAGTTCATCGAATTCGCTTCTCCGACCCCGGGTGTGCTGGAGCCTGTATTCCAGGCACTGGGCTTCACCAAGGTGGCGAGCCACCGTTCCAAGGATGTGCACCTGTATCGCCAGGGTGGCATCAACCTGATCCTGAACAACGAACCCAAGAGCATCGCCTCGTACTTCGCCGCCGAACACGGTCCGTCCGTGTGTGGCATGGCCTTCCGTGTGCGCAATGCGCATGAAGCCTACGCGCGCGCGCTTGAACTCGGTGCCCAGCCGGTGGAAATCGAGACCGGACCGATGGAACTGCGCCTGCCGGCGATCAAGGGGATTGGCGGTGCGCCGCTGTACCTGATCGACCGTTTCGAGGAAGGCAGCTCGATCTATGATATCGATTTCAACTTCCTCGAAGGCGTAGACCGCAATCCACAGGGCGCTGGGCTCAAGATCATCGATCACCTGACCCACAACGTCTATCGCGGGCGTATGAGCTATTGGGCGGGCTTCTACGAGAAACTGTTCAATTTCCGCGAAATCCGCTACTTCGACATCAAGGGTGAGTACACCGGCCTGACCTCGCGGGCAATGACTGCACCCGACGGTATGATCCGCATCCCCTTGAACGAGGAGTCTTCGAAGGGATCGGGTCAGATCGAAGAGTTCCTGATGCAGTTCAATGGAGAAGGCATCCAGCACGTGGCCTTCCTCACCGACGACCTGCTCAAGACCTGGGACGCCCTGAAGGCGATCGGCACCCGCTTCATGACCCCACCGCCGCAGACGTACTACGAGATGCTCGAAGAGCGCCTGCCAGGCCATGGCGAGCCGGTCGAGGAGCTCCAGGCGCGGGGTATCCTGCTGGACGGCGCTTCGGCGCCGGGGGACAAGCGGCTGCTGCTGCAGATATTCTCGGAAACCTTGCTTGGCCCGGTGTTCTTCGAATTCATCCAGCGCAAGGGTGATGATGGCTTTGGCGAGGGTAACTTCAAAGCCTTGTTCGAGTCGATCGAGCGCGATCAGGTGCGACGTGGCGTGCTGACGGTGGAATAGGGCCGAATAACCGCCGGTCAACGACCGGCGGTGCTTCCTTTGGTGCGGGATCGTCTGCCGCTGAGGTTCCAGAAGACGAACACTGACGTCAGCCAGCCGATCAGGACGAGATACGGCATGAGTCTCGCCCTGGACTTTTCACGTTCATGGGCAGTGAAACCGGCGGGATAGCCGGCTTTTATGATGTACCCGTACTTTTCCGAAGTGGCGGTGGCGAAATACTCCGAATATGAAGGCTTCTCCTGATCACGACTGTCTCCCCATGCCCAGAGGTACAGATCGCCGATTTCCATCAGTACCACCAGCCCCTCCCTGAAGCCGCGCAGCTCATTACGCACCTGCAAGCCGTAGGCGGAGGCGACCACCGTACGCGTGCTGATGATCGGACGATACTCGACAAGGACTCCATTGGGCGCATTCTGTGGCCGGATATTCAGTTGCAGGCGCGCGTCAGCGGCGAAGACAGGCGTGTGCAGGGGTAGCATCTGCAGACTGCTGCAAAATGCCGAGCCTCGTTTCACCAACGTCAAGGAACTGATCCGGGGGTAGCGCTGGGTCAGGCTTTGCAGTGTGTCCTGAACAGCATTGCATGGCTGGTCAAGCAGAGGATGGGCTTGCATCGCAGCGCTGTGCAGCCCGTCGATGACGCGATCGACATCGAACAGCGCATCCTTCACAGCCACAGCGGTATCTTCTTCCAGGCGCCTGTCGAGCTGATAGTTCATGACCAGCAGGCCGGTAACGGGCGGTGCGGTTCCGATCAGAACAGCCACTGCGAGGTCTGCCAGGCGAAAGCGCGAATGCTTGTGCGTGGACATTGTACATAGACTCCAGAACTGTTGAGTCAGCGATCCTAGGGCCGGATTATTGGCTTGTGCTGCCGGAGGAATCCGGCTATTCGCCGGTTTCTGCTACGTCGGTTGCGAGGTATCGCTGACGGCGCTGTAGCTCCTGTGTCAGTTGATGTAGGCACGAGGTGCGCCTGTCTTCGGGTTGTGCCGACGGTGTGCTAGCCTTGAGGCAAATTGCCTTTATCAGGAGTTGCCATGGATCCGGAAACCCTGTCGTTCGAGTCGCCTGCCTTGCTTTGCCTCAAGGTTCGGAGGCTCTGCCTTGGCCGTTGACGAGCGTGCCCGCAGCGGCACCACTCAGGTTATTCATCTTGCCCGGCCTTCGTCCTCGTACGAGAGGCTCGGAGAGCACATCCTGCATTTCGACTGGGGGCGTACTTCGCTAGGGGCGCTTTCCCAATGGTCTCCCTCGCTGCGGATCGCCGTGGATATCATGTTGATGTCGCCCTTTCCTTGTGCCCTGGCCTGGGGCAGGGATCTCATATTGATACCCAATCAGGCTTATCTGGCGCTGCTGCCAGAAGGGCGAGAGTGGGTGGGCGAGCGTCTGGATCTGGCCTGGCAGGTCGATTGGCCTCGTATCGGTGGTTGGGTATTCCGGGCGCTGGAGGGCTGTGCCAGTTTTGCCGACGATGTACCTGTTCGCGTGCCTGCCATCCAGTCAGAGGGTGCGACCAACGTTATCCTCGGCTACGCGCCGCTGCGTGATGATCAAGGTGCCGTTGCCGGGCTTGTACACACTGCGGTCAACACCGGGTCCAGTGGCACTCTGTTGCGGCAGTGGCGCGAAATGGCCCAAGGCTTCGAGCAGCAGGTCGAGAGCTGCTTGCCCCACAGTGACCAGCTCTGGCGCTTGTCCCGCGACGCCATGATCATCATCGACCGCGATCTGCACCTGTTGGCGGCCAACCATGTATGGCACCGGATGTTTGGCTGGGATGAGCAGACAGTGAAGTCGATGCCGGTGGTCAATCTTGTCCACCCGGCAGACCGTACCGAGGTGCTGCTGGCTGCCAATGAATTGCTGCGCGGCAAGCCGGTTGACCAGCTTGAGTCACGATTGCGGCACAAGGACGGGTATTACTGCTGGATGAGCTGGAGTGCCCGACCCGAAGGCGATGTGCTGGTTGCGGTAGGACGCGACCTCACCGAAGAGCGGTCGAGTATCCTGCGAGAAGCGCAGGCGCTGCTGCATGACAATCAACGAATGGAGACTGTCGGTCAGTTGGCCAGTGGCATGGCCCATGAGATGAACAACCTGCTGGCAGGTGTCGGTGGCAGCCTGGAACTGCTCGAGCGGCGTCTGGGGCAGGGGCGACTGGAGCGCATCGACGAGTATGTGCACGTGGCACGTGATTCGGTGCACAAGGCGATGGCACTGACTCACCGGTTGCTGGCATTTTCTCGCAGCCAGCCCCTTGCGCCGCGCATGCTCGATGTCAACCGTCAGCTCCGGGAGCTGGAACCCTCGATCATGCAGGCACTCGGGGCGGAATTCACCGTCAACTGGCAACTGGACGTAGCGCCTTGGCCGGTGTGGCTCGACCCGACCCAGCTGGACATCGCGATCATCAACCTGTGCAGCAACGCGCGGGATGCCGGCATCGAGCAGGGAATCCTCACCCTGCATACCGCCAACGAGCGGATTGTCGACACCGAGCAGCACGGTCGTAGCGTCCCGGCAGGCGATTATGTGGTCATCCGTGTCGCAGACAACGGCCAGGGCATGCCTGTCGATGCCATCGAGCGTGCCTTCGAGCCGTTCTTCACCACCAAGCCCAAGGGCCGTGGCGCAGGCCTTGGGCTGCCCACGATCTACGGGTTCGTGCGCCAGTCGGGCGGGTACGTCTGGATCGATTCGATTCCGGGCGAAGGCACCAGGGTCACGTTGTTGTTCGAGCGCCATCCGGGCGAATTGCCGGTCAGCCCCGAGGCAGACGCCGCACCGTCACTCAAGAGGGCCAAGGGCGAGCGGATTCTTCTGGTGGATGATGAAACCAACCTGCGGCTACTGATCAAGGAAGTACTGGTGGAGCAGGGCTTCGATGTGCTGGAGGCCGGTGATGCGGGCCAGGCCCTGGAGCATTACCGTGGCAAGGGGGCGTTCGACCTGGTGGTCACGGATATCGGTCTGCCCGGCGGGATGAGTGGCCGTCAGTTTGGCAAGCTGATCCGCACGACGACGCCACGTCAGAAAATCCTGTTCATCACCGGCTATACCGCGCAACCGCTGGAACCCAGCCTGCTGGAGCAACCAGGAACCGCAGTGATGCTCAAACCCTTCTCGCTCGAGAGCCTGGTCAGGCAAGTCCAGGCGATGCTCGAGCCAGCTCATTGCTGAACGGACCCGTCGACACCCTGCAAGGGCACCGCCACAGTGAGGGTGTCCGCGCTACAGCCCTTGCTGGAGAAAAGGATCGTCTGGGTTCTGCCGTTCGAGTTCGGCGAGCAGCACCTGCACATTCTGCAATTGACCGGTTTCCTTCCAGTAGCGGATCAGCAGGACACGTGCACGCCGGTTCGCAGGCTGACGGTCGAGCAGGGTTTCCAGCTGCTTTTGCGCCGCCTCGACCTGTTCCAGGTCGTGCAGGGTGACGGCCAGTGTGTAGCGGTAGTCAGAATTGTCCGGTTCCAGTTCCACCGCCCTGGAGAACGCGAGCAAGGCATACTCCTGCTGCTCGTGGCGAGTGAGCCACAAGCCCAGTTCGTTCTGCAGGAACGCCGAGTCCGGACGCAAGGCAAGCGCTTTGGCCAAGACCTCCCGCGAAGCGTCGTGCTGGCCCTGGCGCTCCAGCAGTCGTACTTGTGTGGCAAGCGCCTCCAGGTTCTGCGGATCCAGTGCCAGGCTGCGCTCGAGTGCCGCTTCGGCCGAGGGATAATCCTGCTCGTGCAAATACAGGCGTGCGAGATGGACCTGAGCCTCGGTGTCGTTCGGTGCCTGTTCGAGGGTGTGTTGGTACTGCTCCAGTGCAGCCTGCAATGGCCGGAAATACAGGCCGATGGCATCGGGGTCCAGCCCCAGCAAGGCGTCCACTGCGGCAAAGCGCACGCTCTGGTCGTCATCTTCCAGCAAGGGGCCGAGGACCAGGCTGCGTTGGGCGGGCGGCAAAAGGCGGCGAATGCTGGTGATCGCCGCGCGCCTTACCACAGGGTCGCCGTGCTCCAGATCCTGCTTGGCCAGTTTCAGCGCCTGCGGGGAAGGGTAGTGCGGCAGTTCGGCATAGAGCGCCGCGCGGCGGATCGGGGGGAGGTCGTCGCGTTGCAATTGCTGGTACAGCACCCGTGCTGCACCCGGCTCGCCATCATGCGCCTGGCGCAGCGCCTGGGCATAGTTTTGCGCGGGGGGGCTGGGTGGTGTCGGTTTCGGGGCGCGCCACAGATGACCGATCACGCCTGCAATCGCGAGCAGCACCACCAGGGCGATCAGGGAGCGGTTGCGTGTGGACATCGAGGATTCCGGGGATTGCGCGAAGGCTGAGCTTGGAGCAGGTGGCGCGCAAATGCAACGGCGCGAACCGATGGCTCAAACGGATATCGAAGGGGTGGTCTGCTGTGTATTGTCCTGCCTATAGGACGAATAAAGCTGTTTTAGCCCTCTAACGCGGAATTGTATTCAAGCGTAGAGTGATCGGCAGCCAAAAGAGGAGGTTTCTCATGAAGAAGATTCTGGGTGTCCATCGTAATCCCAACACCCATTGGGTCGGGGATGGATTTCCCGTACGCAGCCTGTTCACCTATGACCAGCTCGCGCGCCAGATCAGCCCGTTCCTGCTGCTCGACTACGCAGGCCCCCACGAGTTCACGCCCACCAGCGCTCGTCGTGGCGTCGGTCAGCACCCGCATCGCGGCTTCGAGACCGTCACCATCGTGTATGCCGGGGAACTCGAGCACCGTGACTCCACGGGCGCCGGCGGACTGATCGGGCCGGGCGATGTGCAATGGATGACGGCGGCCAACGGCATCATCCACGAAGAATTCCATTCTCCCGGATTCGCCCGCACGGGCGGCGTCCTCGAGATGGTGCAGCTCTGGGTCAACCTGCCTGCGCGCGACAAGACCGCAGTGCCGGGCTACCAGACGTTGCTCGATGCACAGATTCCGCAAGTTGCACTCCCGGGGAATGCCGGTAGCCTTCGGGTGATTGCCGGGGACTACCTCGGGCACCATGGGCCGGCGCGGACCTTCACGTCTCTGGATGTGTGGGACATGCGCCTGAACGCAGGTGCGCAGGTGCAGTTACCGATCGCCAGCGGACGCAATGCCGCACTGGTGGTACTGCGCGGCTCGATCAGGGTCAACGGTGAACAACAGGTGGGTGCGTCCAGCCTGGTACTGCTGGGTCGTGAAGGCGAGCATGTCGAAGTGACAGCCCTGGATGACGTGAAACTGCTGCTGCTCAGCGGCGAGCCCATCGATGAGCCTATCGTCGGTTATGGTCCCTTCGTGATGAACAGCCAGGCGCAGATCGCCGAAGCGTTCGAAGATTTCCATGCCGGTCGTTTTGGCGCGGTGGCACCCTCGGCGTCCTGATCCTTTGCGTTCTGGCGTGCTCGACCATGATGTGTGGCCCGGCCGGAAGTTTGTTCTGATGCATGACCTTCGCGACCGACGGTAGCAGGCTTCACCGCCTGTCGTCCGGGGGCTGCCGCCGATCGAACGACCGCCCTGGACCCACGTTCTTTCACTAAGGTGACAGAGGAATCTGTGTTCCGATCTCGCCCGGATGAATGGACTGCCATCCGGGTACGGGTGCGCTTGGCTGGCCATGTGCTGCCAAGGCACGACCTGACAGACAGGCCATCCATTGAAGTGAGGGTCATGCACATGGCTTTGATAGGAGTTTCGCTGCTGGAGATGCGTCAGATCATCGAACAGGCTTGCCTGCCCGATCGGTGCGAGGTGAACAGCCCGGACGGCGTCAGCCTCACCATCCGGCTGGGCCATGGACAGAGCCTGGACGAGTGCGTGACCTTGGCCGAGGTCCCGCTGGACAGCCTCAATAGTTGCAGGGATCTGGTGAGCCTGGTCGGGCAGCTTCGTAACGAACAGCGCCAGGGCCATGGCCATCGGCGCCAGTCCGGTATCTAGAACCGCACGGTCGCCCGGTCAACCCAGGTTGCCCGGGCGGCTGTACTCAGGCATCAGGCCGTTGAACCAGAACAGGATCATCGACACCAGAAGTGTCACCAGCACCAGCAGGCCCACGCCCCAGACGCACGTGGCGAACAGCAATGCCTGCTCTTTTTTCAGCCGCAGGAATGTCTGCAGGCCGCCGTACAACAGTATCGTCGCATAGGTCGAGGCGGCGAGCAGTGCGAGCACTGCCAGCCAGCGCATGGGCACCAGGCCGACGACGCCCGCAAGAAACCAGGGGGTTGCGCAGTAAGCGGCAAAGCCGATGCACTGGTTCAGGCTCGGTTGGCTGTCGAAACCTCGGGACATCCAGCGAATCATCATGCCCATTACCATGACCCCGACCACGGTCGTGGCATACAGCAGTGCCGACAGTTGGGCGGCGCTGGCGATGTCCAGGCGTACCCGCTCCTCGGCCGCAAGGCTCCAGCCAAATAGCGTGGTGCCGACGAACAGGCACAGGGCCGGAACGAGCGCCATTGCCAGCAGCCGCGGCAGGTACTGCCGGGGATGTGCTTCCTCGGCGCGGCGGATCTCCAGCCACGCATCAGCTGGATGAGTGAAAAGCTTGAGCAACGGGCTGTTCATCGGTGTTCTCCTCGGGGCTTGGCCCTTTGTTCAATGGAGAAGCAAACCGTGTCCGGGGTTCAGCCGGGCGCCAGGCCGTTGATCGGCTTACTGCAACTCGAGCAGAAGGTTCAGGCCGCCATCGCCGCATCTGCCACGGTCGCGCACGACCCCGTGATAGTGGCGACCATCCCAACTGAATGCGACGCTGTGAGCGCGCTCCACCTTGTCCGGCAGGGGCGGGTGGATATGCAGGCGCAGGGCGGGACGCCCCTGAAGATTGACGGCGGCAAGCTGGGCACGGCACTCGACGCTCTGGGCCACGGGGCCGAACAGCGTATCGCGTACATAGTCCAGCTGCAGGCAGGCACTGGGCGCGCGGTCGGGCATTTTCATGAGCGCCGCCAGGCGCAGCGACGAGGGATCAGGCGTGGTATCGGCATGGCACTACCTCCAGGTGACGACTGCATCCAGTTTCGAGGCCTGCCGCCCTCAGGTGTTCAATCGGATGCTGCAGGCTCAGGGCTGGCGCTCGGCCACGGCCCTGAGCGTCTTGAGCGTGACCATCGGCGCATCGACCACGAAGCGGTTGGCCAGCCAGCCGGGAACATCGCCAGCGGGGTCGGCCTGCAACCGATAGCTGACCTCGGTGACGCGCTCGGCCAGTGGGTGCATGACCCACTCCCCCTGCAACTGGCGCACGCGAATCAAGCCCTTTTCCTCGGGCAGCCTGTCAGGCTCGGCGCTCAGCCGACGTATCAAGGTCCCGTCATCGAGCCGTTCGGTGCGCACCCGTAGAATCATGTCCCGAGGTTGCGCCGGCCATGGCAGTTCGGTGGTGAGGTACACCCAGGTGCTGTCGCCATCCACTTCCAGCAGCCGCATCTGCGCGCAGGCATACAGCCATTTGCAGGCCACGCGCAGGTTTTCCTGGAGGTCGCTCAGGGTTCGCACGCTTGCCTTTATCTGCACCACGCCACGGAACTGCCGGTAAGGCGAGCCCTGGACATCGGCAAGGTAGACGTCGATACCGCTTTGCTGGTGGGCGAGGCGCCAGTTTTCGTCAGCCGATGCCAGCCCCGACAACAAGGCAGCAGCGATCGCGAGCAGGCGCAGCGGGGAGGCAAGCACAGGCATGTTCAGGCTCCGCACGAGGGATTTGCGCAGTATGCGCGGTAACGGGCCGGGCGAACATGAAGATGATACGGCACGACCGACCAAGGCCCGGGGCAGGCCCTGATCGGTCACATGGGGTCAGCGCTGTGGATTTAGCGTCAGGTGCACGTGACGGTTTACATCCTTGTACAGCAGGTAGCTGAACGGGCCAGGACCACCGGAATAGCAGGCCTGCGGGCAGAAGGCGCGCAGCCACATGAAGTCACCGGCCTCGACCTCGACCCAGTCCTGGTTCAGGCGATACACCGCCTTGCCTTCGAGCACATACAGGCCGTGCTCCATGACATGGGTTTCGGCAAATGGAATCACGCCGCCAGGCTGGAAGGTCACGATGTTGACGTGCATGTCGTGGCGCATGTCGGCCATGTCGACGAAGCGGGTGGTGACCCAGCGGCCTTCGGTCCCCGGCATTTCGATGACGGTGGCGTTGTCGCGGTGGGTGACGAACGACTCGGGAACTGCCAGGCCTTCGACCTTCTGGTAGTGCTTGCGCAACCAGTGGAAGGTGACATTGGCCTTGCTGTTGTTGCGCAGGCTCCATTCGGCGCCCGGTGCGAGGAAGGCATAGCCGCCGGGCACCAGGGTATGGTGCTTGCCTTCGACGGTGATGTCGATCTGGCCTTCGACGACGAACACCACCGCCTCGGCGTTGGGGTCCAGCTCGGGGCGCTCGCTGCCACCCTCGGGTGCGACTTCGACGATGTACTGGGAGAAGGTCTCGGCGAAGCCGGTCAGCGGGCGGGCGATGACCCACATGCGCATCTTGTCCCAGAACGGCAGGTGGCTGGTGACGATGTCACGCATCACGCCCTTGGGGATGACGGCATAGGCTTCGGTGAACATGGCACGGTCAGTCAGCAGCTCGGTCTGAGCCGGGTGCCCACCGTGGGGGGCGAAGTAGGAATGATTCGACATGGACAGTCTCGACTTGTTGTTCTCTCCCCGTGCCGTGAACCGCACCGGCCGGTGCGGCGCAGGGGATGCAGGAACAGCATAGGGGCGAGGCGCGACCATCCACAAATTAAATGTTGGAATACCCGGTATTTGATCGCTGAATGTGTTGGCGAGTTGCTCAGCGATGGCTGGTCAGGCGCTGTTGCGCCGCCGCGCAGCCGTTGATCTCGACCGCCTTCTGCAGCAAGGCCTGGCGTCGTTGCGGGTCGAGTTCACCCAGCAGGCGATAGACTTCTGCCTGGTAATCGCGCTGACGTCCCCACTGCAGTTCCAGCCCTTGCGGGCGACTGCGCAGGCAGGCCAGGCGAGTGGCAGGTTGCGGGTAATAAGGGGCGTACAGGGTCGCCATGCTCGGAATCGCATCCAGCGCATCACGGTAGGCGGATGTGGCGCTGTACGAAGGACACCAGTTGGCGATTGCCGCAGCCGGCGGCGCGAAACCCTGACTCAGGCTGGCTTCGAGCAGCGGGCAGGCGGAGTCGGCGATCTTGCCGGCAGGCAGGTAGGTCATGTAGTACAACGCCAGTCGATATTGGGCGACCGGATGACCCAGTGCGACGGACTTTTCCAGCAACGCCACCGCCGTGGGGAGGGTGCGGGCCATGGCCTGGCCCTGGCGGCTGAGCTCCGGATCGTCGGATGCCGAGGTGCGCAGCGGGCTGGGGCTGTCATCCTCGGTATCGGCCTGCTCGAGCAGCGGCAGGGCCTGGCGGTAGAGCAGGTCGGCGTGCGGATCGATGCGCACTTCCAGTGCCTGGGCGGCAAGGGGTGCCAGTGTCGCGAGCAGGCTCGACAGGAGGACGGCTCGACTCACGGACGGGCCTCGTGGGCCGGCACGCGGGTGTGGGTGGCCAGGGGCGGTTGGACTGCGGGTGTATTCATGACGAGTACGTGTTTGCCTCAGGCGACCTTGAGCGGTGAGTGGCTATTCTAGCCACCCCCGGGCGCTTGCCGAAAGGGGCTTCGTCTGTATTCAGACGAGCTTGAAGGGCGTGACCTTGCGACTGGCGTATTTTTCCTGGGCCAGACCCAGCTTCGCGGTAATCACCTTGGCCAGCGCATTGTTGCCCAGGTCGTTGAAGTGCAGGCGATCAACGAACAGGTGCTCGTTGAACACCGGGGAGCTGCTGAGCATGCCGTTCATGTCGTAGCAGGGCACAGGTTCTGCCTGGCTCTTGAGGCGACGGAAGAAGGTCGAATGCAGTTCGCTGTCGTGGACGCCGTCGAGCAACCTGTCGAAGTTGCCGGGCTGGTGTTCGAGCGACTGCAGCATGGCCTGTTCACTGGCTGACAACTGCTCGCGGCACCAGGGCAGCAGGGGCTGGAGGATGAAGGTCAAGGTGGTGTGGCTGTCGGCCAGCAGCCTCTCCCACTGGCGCAGGGTTCGTCCAATGCAGTCTGCGGCGCGAAGCAGGCGTTTTTCAGGCGCCGACAATGGCCAGGGGTTAGACGAGGGCAGCGCACGACGTGGCGCCAGGCTCTGGCCCAGGCGCTGCCAGAACGAGGTGGGCGCGGGCCTTGGCGGCACCAGTACGCCTTCGTTGAAACTGTTGAGAAAGTGCTGGTACTGCCGTGCGCCTTCCGGTTCATGGTCGCCGGTGAGCAGCTCATGCAGTCCTTCGTGGGCCAGGGTGTTGAGCCCGCTGAGAATGACCACATGCCCGACCTGGCCCAGGCGATGCTGGTTGCTGAGGAACATCAGCAACTCCTGGGTGGCATTCATTCCACAACCTGCCAGGTTGAGCCAGACCTCGCCCGTCAGCACCGACAGGTAGGAAGCCACGGTATTTTCGTCCGAACTGGCACCGATGCCCAGTGCAGTGGAGCCGCCTACCAGCAGATTGACGCGTGCCGCACCGCCGCGCTCGGCGAGCGAGAAGCGCTTGCCGGCAAAGTGGCTGTAGCGCTGGCCCAACGCATCGGTGTTGATGGTGTCGGAGCGGTAGCCGCGCTCGTGCACGTAGAGCGTATGTGGCGCGCGGCGTCCGCCGAGCAGGAGGAAGCGCTGGTAGTCTTCGCGCAGGGGAATGGCGCCGCCCAGGTCCGGGGTGATGTCGATCGGTGTCATGGGCGCTCCTTTGGGCAGGGCTGGCTCAGGCGGCCAGCTCCTTGACGTTGTACAGCAGGCCGCCCGCGGCAATCAGCAGCAGCGCGATGCCGGAGGCGAGGCTGATCAGGCGGTTGCTGCGCCGCGAGGCGATCTTGCCGATGGCGAAGATGTACAGGCTCAGTACGGCGAAATCGATGACGATCCACAGCAGCGACAGCACCACCATGCTCTTCTCGAACGATTCGGTGACTTGGATGAACTGCGGGAAGAAGGCAATGAAGAAAATGATGTCCTTGGGGTTGGAGATGCCCACCATGAAGCCCTGCAGCAGGCCGCCACGCCCGCCGCGGCGGGTGGGCTCGACCGTGCCGGAGTCTGCTGGCGCCGCTGCCGGCGCCTGCAGCGCCTCACGCAAGGTACCCACGGCGATATAGCCGATGAACAGGCAGCCCAGCAGGCTCATGCCGCTGAGCCAGGTCTTGTCGATGGCTGCGCTGGTCAGGATGATCCAGGCGGCAGCGGCGATCAGCACCAGTGACGCCCAGTTGGTACCCAGCGCCGTGAACAGGGCCTTGCGCGACCCGGAGGCGGCTGCGGTATTGACGATCAGCGCGACGACAGGCCCCGGCGTTGCGATCAGCAGAAGGACGGTGAGGGCATAAGTGGCGGTCAGTGCAGTATTCACGTTCAGTTCTCGATCTGGTTTTCAGGCGTTGCAAAAGCATGGAAGGGGCAGCGTGAAGGCTTGAGTGAACCGGCCTCCTGGAGTTGGTACTGCTTCCATTCGAAGTTGTCGTCCTGGCCGAAGAAACCCAGGCTGTCGGGCATCACGCCTTCGTTGTACTGCGCCACACGCTCGCGGATCCGGGCACGGATCCGCTGGCCGCTTTCGGTGCTGGCGCTGGCCACTTCGTCGAAGCTCTCGCGCGGATTGATGACGAAGGTGATGCTGCTGCCCAGGTTGCGGCTCTTCATCTGCCGGTGCGCAGGGAAGCTCATGTTGATGAACAGCGGCATGCCGGCGAAGCAGAACGACCACTGGGTGTCGTGCGGATCGCGCGGCACGTCCTGGGGCCAGGGCTGCGGATCGCGGGCATGGACCTGCTGGAGGATCTTCCAGGCCAGGGCCTGCTGGTCGGCCAGGCTGTCGTCGTTTGCCGTCTCCAGGAACACCAGCAGGGGGTTGCCGATGCGCTGCTTGAGCGGGATCGGCTGGAGCGTATCGACATAGTCGGCCAGGCCGCGCGCGATGTCGTTGGCCGGGTCCTCGGCGCGGGCAAAGAGGATGTGGCAACTGGCAGCTGCGACCGCCTTGCGTCCGAAGAGGCAGGGAAAGGCCGGGTTGCCGAGGATTTCCTTGAAATGTTCCATGGTTTTGTACGTCCAGTGATGCTTGCTCTGGACATGTTCGTCGGCCAGCTCTAGCGCATCCAGGCGATAGCAGTTTCCATAACCCGTAAACATGGTTTCCCCAGGAGATTTCTATGAAGTGATTTTTCTGCCTTATCGCGGCGTGTTGGCTAGATGTAATTGTTATTTACCTGCATTTTCTGAGAACTACCCCAGGTTGTAAAACGCCTGGAACTATGAGTAACTATTAGTTTCACTCATGCTCTGGATGGCGAAGATGTCGGAACGGATTCAAGCCCTGCACGCCCTGCGTGCCTTCGAGGTGGCATCGCGCTACGGCTCGTTCACCCGGGCGGCAGAAGAACTGGCCCTGACCCAGGGGGCCGTGAGCCATCACATCAAGACCCTCGAAGCCATGTTCGGCTGCGACCTGTTCGAGCGCCGCGGCCCCAAGCTGCGCCTGACCGAGCATGGCCGCCTGCTGGCGCAGGAGCTGAAAGTCGGTTTCAAGATCATCGAGAACGCCTGCGCGCTGCTGCGCCAGGACCGTTACGGGCTGCGCCTGAAAGCTGCCTCGACGCTCACGGTGCGCTGGCTGCTCAAGGCGCTGGATGGATTCAAGAAGATCGACGACAGCTGCAGCGTGCAACTGTCGAGCGTATGGATGGACATCGATACCGTGGACTTCTATTCCGAGCCCTACGATTGCGCCATCCTGCTGGGTAACGGCAAGTTTCCGGCCGATGTCGAGAGTCTGAAGCTGTTCGACGAATGGCTCATCCCCGTGTGCCACCCGGACTATCTCGAAGAGCCCGAGCCCGAGCTGTCGGTGCTGCGCACCTGCGAGCTTCTTCACCCCTCGTCGGACCGCCGTGACTGGCGGCGCTGGCTGGCCAGGGTCGATGCGCTGGACATCAGCATCGACCAGGGCCAGGTGTTCGACACCCTCGACCAGGGCATTTCCGCCGCGCAGCAGGGCCTGGGGATTTCCGTGGTCGACCTGGTGCTGGCCAGTGCCGATCTGGCGGCCGGGCGCTTGATCACGCCCTTCAAGCAGGCCGTGGCGACCGGCGACGGCTACTACATGACCTGGCTCAAGGCCAGCCCCAAGGCCCGGCAGATGGGCAGGCTGCGCGACTACCTGCTCGGTCAGGTGCCCCCGCTGGCACTGAAGGATATCAACTACCTGTACGGGTGAACGCCGGGGTGAGGCGCTTTACAGCGCCTCGCCGACGGTGCCGTTGCTTACCCTGTTGCGCCCACCCAGCCACACCAGCAGCAGAGCAGTGGCCGCCAGCAGGCCGCCGGCCATCGGCACTGCGGCGTAGCCCAGGTCCAGGCTGATCACCGCGCCGCCGAGCGCTGCACCCACCGCGTTGCCGAGGTTGAAGGCGCCGACGTTGATCGAGGAGGCCAGGCCCGGCGCCTCTGCCGCAGCGGTCATCACCCGCATCTGCAGCGGCGGGACCACGGCGAAGGTGAACATGCCCCAGACCAGCAACGCCAGCGCCGCACCGACATGGCAGCCAAGCACCAGTGGCATCAGCAGCATGATCACTGCCAGGCTGGCGAGGAAGATCCGCGCGGCGCCGTCCAGCGACCAGTCGGCCAGGCGTCCACCCAGGCTGTTGCCGAGGGTGAAGCCGACGCCGATCAGCACCAGGCCGAGGGTGACGAAGGTGTCGGAGGCCCCGGTCAGTTCGGCGAGCACCGGGGCGACATAGGTGTACAGGGTGAACATGGCGCCGGCACCCAGCACCGTGGTGGCCATCGCCAGCAGCACGCTGGGCCGGGCGATCACCGCCAGTTCCTTGCGCACATGGGGCACGCTGCCGCGTTCACCCTTGGGCAGGGCGTACCACAGGGCGGCGATGGCGAGCAGACCGAGCACGGCGGTGCCGGCAAAGGCCATGCGCCAGCCGACCTGCTGGCCGATCCAGGTGGCAGCCGGTACACCGCCGATGTTGGCGATGGTCAGGCCCATGAACATGGTGGCGATGGCACTGGCCTGCTTGTCCCTGGGCACCACGCTGGCAGCGACCACGGCGCCGAGGCCGAAGAACGCACCATGATTGAGGCTGGTGATCAGTCGGGACACGAGCAGGGTGTAGTAGTCCGGCGACAGCGCCGACAGCAGGTTGCCGACGGTGAAGATGCTCATCAGCATCATCAGCGCGGCACGCTTGCCGAAGCGGCTGAACAGCAGGGTCATGATCGGGGCGCCGACCATGACGCCGATGGCGTAGGCGGTGACCAGCATGCCGGCGGTGGGAATGCTGGCGTTGACGCCTTCGGCGATCACCGGCAGCAGGCCCATGGGCGTGAACTCGGTGGTACCGATGCCGAAGGCGCCGATGGCCAGGGCAAACAGGACCCGTTTGGGGGAAAGCGCGCTCATCGGAGACTCCGGGTAGTGGCGATTCAGGAAGGGGGGATGGCGTCGACCGCAGCCGACGCCAAGGTGCAGCAGCGGATCAGTCCCAGGCTGGCGCCAGGCCGTCTGGGCTCACTTCACGACCGTTGCGCTCCAGGGTGGCGATCTGCGCCATGTCCTCGTCGTCCAGGTGCAGGTCGCGGGCAAGCAGGTTGCTGGCCAGGTTCTCGCGCTTGGTCGAGGACGGGATGACCGCATAACCCAGCTGCAGCGCCCAGGCCAGGGCAACCTGGGCGACGGTCGCCTTGTGCTTGTTGGCGATGCGGGTCAGTACCGGGTCCTTGAGCACCTTGCCGTAGGCCAGGGTCATGTAGGAGGTGACGGTAATGCCCTGCTCCTTGAGGAAGGCGGTCAGCTTGCGGTTCTGCAGGTAGGGGCTGAGCTCGATCTGGTTGGTGGCGATCTCGCCCTTGCCGACCACTTCGATGGCCTGGCGGGTCAGCTCGATATTGAAGTTGGAAATCCCGATCTGGCGGGTCAGGCCGAGTTTCCTGGCTTCGGCCAGGGCGGTCATGAACTCGCGCAGTTCCACGCCGTTACCCGGTGCCGGCCAGTGGATCAGGGTCAGGTCGACATGGTCGGTACGCAGTTTGGCCAGGCTTTCGCGCAGGCTGGGGATCAGTTTGTCGGCCGCGTAGCTGTCGGTCCAGATCTTGGTGGTGATGAACAGCTGGTCACGCGGCACGCCGCTTTCGGCGATGGCTTGGCCGACGTCGGCTTCGTTCTTGTAGATCTGGGCGGTGTCGATGACGCGGTAGCCCAGATCCAGCGCGGACTTGACCGAATCGATGACGGCCTGGCCGGTGAGGCGGAAGGTGCCGAGGCCGAAGGAAGGAATGCTCATGGTTCTGCTCCTGCTGTGGGGGAAGTCGTAATCGATCGAGAGGCGCTGGCGCCTGGAAACATCGATCATTCGAGTGGGGAGCAGTTTGAAGGTTGCAGCGGGGATGATTAAGAGGGGGGCGGGGCAAGGTCTTTTGACCTGGAGTCATGAATCGACAGCGATTCCTTCGGCAGTTGGCTGCAAGCCCTAGCCGAGCGGCACCGGGAGCGCCCGGTGCTGCTCGGCTGGGACGCCTGATTCAGGCGCTGGTCATGCGCAGCGCAACGGGTGCATTGCTCGCCTGCTTGCCCAGGTGCTGATACAGCGACTGGCCGATTTCCGCGGCGCGTGCCGGCAGCACCGACAGCAGGGTGTCGCTCAGGCCGTGGGAAGATTCGCAGAAGCCCTGCAGGTACACGCTGGCGCCGAACTCGGGGCTGGCCAGGGCGCGGTAGTTGCGATCGACCTCGAAGTCCTTCAGGTGCTGCTGCAATGGCGCCAGCAGGTCCCGATGCGAACGGCGCTCGTAGCCGGTGGCAAGGATCACCGCATCGTAGCGGTGGGTCTGGCGCACGTCGGTGGCCAGGTCGCGCAGGGTCAGCTCGACACCTTCGGCCGTATCGACCACGTCCTCGATAGTGCGACGGCACAGTACGGCATGACGGTATTGATGGGCCACCTTCTGTCGATAGAGGATGCCGTAGATGCGCTCGATCAGGTCGACGTCCACCACCGAATAGTTGGTGTTGTGGTACTCGCCGATCAGTTTCTCGCGCCCGGCATGCGGCTGGTTGAAGACCAGGTCGGTGTACTCGGGGGCGAAGATTTCGTTGACGAACGGGCTGTCGTCGGCCGGCTTCAGTGCAGAGCCGCGCAGGATCATGTCGACCTTGACCGACGGGTAGCTGTCGTTGAGGTCGATGAAGGCTTCGGCGGCGCTCTGGCCCGAACCGACCACGGCGATGCGCATGGGTTTGCCATCGGTGCACGGCAACTGCTGCAGGGCGCTCAGGTATTGGGAGTGGTGGAAGACGCGCGGGTCATCCTTGAATGCACGGAATACCTCGGGAACCTTCGGCGTGCCACCACTGCCGACCACCACCGAGCGGGCCCGGCGCTGGTGCTCGTGGCCTTGCTGGTCGCGGGAAATCAGGCGCAGGTGGTCGACCCGGCCATCGCGCAGTTCCGGTTCGATCCGCAGCACTTCCTCGCCATACACTGCCTGGGTGGCGAAGTGGTCGGCGGCCCAGCGCAGGTAGTCGTTGTACTCCAGCCGGCAGGGGTAGAAGGTGCCCAGGTTGATGAAGTCGGCCAGGCGCTGCTTCTGGTGCAGATAGTTGACGAAGCTGTAGGGGCTGGTGGGGTTGCGCAGCGAAACCAGGTCCTTGAGGAACGAGATCTGCAGTTCGCTCTGGGTGGCCAGGGTGTTGCCGTGCCAGCGATAGTCGCTCTGCTTGTCGATGAACAGTGCGTCGAGGGCATGGCCGTTGGTTTCGGCGAGCTCTTCCAGGGCAATGGCCAGCGCCAGGTTGGAAGGGCCGAAGCCGACGCCGATGAGGTCGTGGATTTTTTCGGGCGAGGAGGTCTGGCTCATGGTTGCGATTCCTTGGATGGTCGGGTGGGGCGCGGCATGGCGCGCCCCGAGTCCTGCGCAAGTACATCGATAGGAACGAGCCGGGGGTGGCAGAATTTACCGCCGCGGGTGCCTCACAGCTCGCGGATCACGCGAAAGCCGATCCAGTCGCCACGGTCATCGCGCACGGTGGTGTTGCGGTTGCCCGAGCGCGAGAAGATCGGTGCTTCACCCCAGTCGTTGCCGCGAATCGAGATCTGCGTGCAGCCTGCCTCGGTGCGCGCGCTGCCGTCGGCAGGGGCGCCGACATAGCTGTCGTGGTAGCAGTCAGCAACCCATTCGTAGACGTTGCCGTGCATGTCGTAGACGCCGAACGCGTTGGCCGGGAAGCTGCCGACCGGCGAGCTGTAGCTGAAACCGTCCTTGGGGCCGTAGACGTTGGCGTACTTGCTGATGTCGAGGTTCTCGTCCGTCTCGAAGGGGAAGGCGCCGGTGCTGCCGCCGCGTGCGGCGTACTCACGCTGGGCTTCGCTGACCATGGCGTAGTGCTTGCCGGTCTTCTTCGACAGCCAGGCCACGTACTGCTGGATCTCGTCGTAGCTCATGCACACCGCAGGCTGGCGCGGGCCTTGCTGGTAGCTCGGCTTGCTCGCGGTGCAGCGCCGACCGGGACGATCGTCGCCGTCGGGAATCTTCACCCCGGCCTCCTTGAGATAGGCGTCCCATTCGCCGGCCGTGACCTGGAAACGGCTGATGGCGAAGGGCTTGGCGAATGTCACCTGATGCTGCGGGCCTTCGTCATCCTGGCGACCGATTTCGTCGGGCGGGGTGCCCATGGTGAAGCTGCCGGCCGGCAATACCACCAGCTCCGGGCAGCTCGTGCTGCAGTCGCGAAACACCGTGCCGGGCTTGCTGGCGGTGTCGGCAGCCAGTGCCGGCAGGCTGCAGGCGGCGAGCAGGGCGGCGAGGGTCAGGCGGGAAAAGTGCATGGTCATCGTAGGGCCTTGTTCAGAGTTGCTGGGTGATCAGGTGCATGGCCCGGTCGATCTGCTGCTCGTCGTTGAGCAGGCTCGGCGCCAGGCGGATGACGGGGCCGACGTCGCGGTCGACGGCGTCGCACATCACCTTGCCCGCCACCAGGCGGGCGGCGATGGCGTCGGGGTCCTTGCCGGGGACGCGGAAGAAGGTGAAGCCGGCGGAGTATTGCGCGCTGGGTGGCGTTACCAGCTCGATGCGGCGGTCTTCGAGCAGACGCTCCTTGAGCAGGGCGTTGAGCTGGTGGATGCGCGCCTGGACATCGGCCTTGCCCAGTTGCAGGTGCAGCTTGAAAGCTTCGCCGGCGGACCAGCGGTATTCGAAGGCGTGGTAGCCGCCGGGCGTCATGATGGTGGCGAAGTCTTCATCGCGGGAGAACGTGGCGATGCTGGGGATGAGGTGATCCATGCCGGTCGAGGCGGCGCAGATGATGCCGGTGCCTCGCGGGCCGAACATCCACTTGTGGGTGCCGGCGATGAAGTAGTCGCAGTTGAAGTTGGCGAAGCGCTGGTTTTCCACGCCGAATCCATGCACGCCGTCGACCACGTAGAGGATGCGCTCGGCTTCGCTGCGTTCGCGGTTGTGGCGGCGCACCAGTTCGCCGATCTCGCCGACCGGAAGCTTGACGCCACTGCCCGAATGCACCCAGGTCATGCCCAGCACGCGGGTCTCGGGGCGGATGTTGCGCTCCAGGGTGGTCAGCACCTGGTCGGTGGAAACCTCCCACGGGTTGTTGAACAGGCGGACCTTGCGCACCTGCGTGCCCTGGCGGCGACTGCGGAACTCCAGGGTCTTGTTGGCGGAATAGTGCTCGTGTTCGGTGGTCAGGATCTCCTGCCCGGCGCCGACCTGCAGGCCGCCGTAGATCATGGCCAGGCCTTCGGTGGTGCTGCCGGTCAGGGCGATCTGCCGTGGGCCGACCTCCAGGTAGCGTGCGGCCCAGTCGCGCACTTCGTCTTCGCGCTGCCATTCGTACTGGCTTTCCCAGTCCATCAAGGCGGCAGGGTTGCGGTCCAGGTCGGCACGGTGGCGGTCGATCGCCTCCTGCACCGGGCGCGGATGGGCGGTGACCAGGAAGTTGGCGAAGTGAGCGATCTCCGGGTCCAGGGGGAAGAGCTTGCGCAGGTTGCGCCATTTTTCGCTGCCGGTGAGCGGCGCGGGGGCCGGCGTGGCTGCCAGGGCACCAGGCAGCAGCGGCAGGGAGGCGGCGACCAGGCCGGCCTGCTTGAGGAAGGTACGACGGTTGCTCATGCGGGCGGGGCCTTGATCAGGGGTGGGTGGCGGCGACGGGTTGTCCGGCTTTCTGTACCTGGTCCCAGACCCGCAGGAAGTTGCCTGCCCAGAGTTTGGCGATGTCGGTTTCGCTGTAGCCGCGGCTGAGCAGCTCGGCGGTGACGTTGCGGATCTCGCTGACATCCTTCCAGCCATCGAGGCCGCCGCCGTCGTTGAAGTCCGAACTGATGCCGACATGGTCGATACCGACCTTCTTCACGGTGTAGTCGATGGCATCGGCAAATTGCCTGAGGGTCGCCTTGGGCTCCTCCTCGAGAATCCCGTAGAGGCTGCTGGCGTATTCGCCGAAGCGCGACTCGGGCCAGATGGCGATCACTGCATCGCCCGGCATCAGGGCATTGGCCAGGCCTTGCAGGGGTTGCAGGTCGAAGCGCGCACGCAGTGCCTCGAGCTTGTCCAGCACCGACTTGTCCAGGGGCTTGAGGTACTGGCCGAAGCCGACCACCTGGATCACGCCGCCGCTGTCCTTGATCAGCTGCATTTCCTTGTCGGAGAGGTTGCGCGGGATGTCCACCAGCGCACGCGGCGCCGAGTGCGAGGCGACGATCGGCGCGCGGCTCAGGCGGGCGACGTCTTCCAGGGCCAGGGTCGACATCTGCGAGACGTCGATGATCACGCCCAGGTCGTTGAGCCGCTTGACCGCCTGCTCGCCCAGCGGCGACAGCCCACCCAGGGCGTCGGCGGTGTCGTTGAAGAACGGCAGCGGGCGCGAGGAGTCGGCCCAGTCGTTGTTGCCGGTATAGCTGAAACCGAACATGCGCATGCCGCGCGCGGCCCACAGGTCCAGTTGCGACAGGTCATGGCCGAGTGGGTAGGCATTGAGCATGCTGATGAAGATGGCGAACTTGCCTTCGCCGTTCAGGCGTCGGAAGTCGTCGGGTGTGTAGGCGATGCCGACCTGGTTGGGAAAGTCGCGGACCATGCCGCTGATGATCTTGTAGCGCACTTCCTGCTGCTGGCGGGCCTCGTCGACGAAGCCCGGAGTGGGGCGGTGCGGCGCATTGGGGCCGTTCCAGATTTCCGGCCAGCCAAAGATGGTCAGCGCCGCGCCGGACAGGCGGCCACGGTTGGCCTTGACCAGGTCGAACTGGCCCGGACCGTCCTTGTCGACCTCGTTGCCAGTGCTGCCCAGGTCCAACGGCACGGTGACATGGCTGTCGAACGAGAGCATGTGCTCGTGCAGGGCATTGGCCTGCTCGACGATCTTGCGCGGGTAGCCGGCGTCCAGGCTTTGCCAGTAGAGGTAGCCGGCGGCACTGCCCAGAGCGACCACCAGGGCCAGGGGCAGGCCAATGTAAAGGGCTTTGCGGGAACGGGTCTTGGTCATTGCCATCTCGTTGCAGGGCTGATCGGAACCGCCCGGCCGTCGCGGAACACGGCCGGGCAGGGTTCGGGTATCAGGTGGACGAATGGCGTGTGCAGAGATTTACGTAGAAGGTGTTTCCGGATACGCACGGATTCAGATCGACAGGCGCACTACCCGGTTGTCCAGCGGCTGCTCTTGTGCCCGGCGCTTGTTCACCACCAGTTCGCCGATGGCGATCAGCCGCGTGCGCGTGACATTGCGCGACAGCCCGAGTAACTGCGCGGTATGCACCTGGTTGTAATGGCAGAAGTGGTAGGCCGAGCGCAGCAGCGCATTTTCGACCTTCTCGTACAGATCGCCCGACTGCTCCTCGTACAGCCGGCTGAAGGCCTGTTGCAGCAGGTCGTCGATGCCTGCGGACTTCGCGGTCGGCGGGTCGTCCTGACGCTCCAGGCGCAGGTTGGAAAGGCGCAGGTCGCGGGCGTGGATCAGCCCGTCGCCGCAGGTCAGCAGGCTGTGATGGATCACGTTCTCCAGCTCGCGAATATTGCCCGGCCAGCCGTAGGCCACCAGCTTGGCCTGGGCATCGGCAGCCAGCTCTACCGGCCCGTAGCCCAGGCGCTCGCTGTAGCTGCGGATGAAATGCCGCGACAGCGGCAGGATATCGCCAGGTCGCTCGCGCAGCGGGTGCAGCGACAGCGTGACCACGTTCAGGCGGTAATACAGGTCTTCGCGAAAATGCCCGGCGTTGATCGCCTTTTCCAGTTGCACGTTGGTGGCCGCCAGCACCCGCACATTGATCGGGATGCTCTTGCGCGACCCCAGGCGCACCACTTCGCGCTCCTGCAGCACGCGCAGCAGCTTGACCTGGATCGGCAGCGGCAGGTCGCCGATCTCGTCGAGGAACAGCGTGCCGCCGTTGGCTTCCTCGAACCAGCCGGCCTTGGACGCCAGGGCACCGGTAAAGGCGCCCTTCTCGTGACCGAACAGCTCGGCCTCGACCAGCGATTCGGAGAAGGCGCCGCAGTTCACCGCGACGAACGGCCCGTCACGGCGGGCACTGAGGTTGTGGATGTGGCGTGCGACCAGCTCCTTGCCCGTGCCGGTCTCGCCGATGATCAGGACGCTGGCCTCGCTGGGGGCGACCTGTTGCAGGTGGGCGAGCAGCGCCTGTGATCTGGGGTCTTCGAAGACCTGTGCGGTCGCCCTGATCGAGGTAGCCAATGACGGTGACGGGGGGAGGGTCAGCAATTGCATGGACGTGCCTTTAGGAATAGAAGGACGGGAAAGGGCGCTTGTCATTCAGCGCCCACTCGCCGAGTTCATGGATGCGGTAGTCCACCGGGTCGTGCAGGGTCTGGGTCCTGAGGTTGCGCCAGTGGCGGTCGAAGCGCAGCGAGGCGTGGGTGGCGCGCGCGCCGGTGACTTCGAACAGGCGGTTGCAGATGTCCAGGCCATGGCGGGTCGCCGCAACCTTGGCGGTACCGATGGCCAGGGCCAGGTCTGCCCGCTGTTCGGCGCCGAGGCTGTTGTCGCGTGCCCAGGCGGCGTCGAGTTGCTCGCAGGCGCGGCGGATCAGCAGGCGCACGCTTTCCAGGCCCACCCAGAACTCGCCGTAATGACGCAGCACGTAGGGGTCTTCGCGGCTTTCGCTGGCGCTGGAGCGGAACCAGGGCCGGCTCTCCTTGAGCGTGTACTGGCGCGCCTCGTCGAAAGCCCCTTCGGCGATGCCCAGGAACAGGTTGGCGAAGTGCAGTTGGGCGATCAGCGGGCGCAGGGCGGCGAACGGGGTGCTCAACGGGCCGGGATCGAGCAGCAGCTCATCGAGCTCGACCCGCACCCGCTCGAAGGTGGCGCTGCCACTGTCGGTCTGGCGCTGGCCGATGTTGTCCCAGTCGCCGTGCAGGCTGATGCCGGTGCGGCCACTGGGGATCGCCGCGATCAGCAGCTTGCCGCCGGCGCGCTCATCGACCGCCGAGGCGATGAGCATCTCCGAATCGCTGGCGCCGGAGCAGAAGCTCTTTTTGCCGGAGAACTCGCACCAGCCGTCGAAATGCCGGACCTGGGTGCGGGTGTCCAGCGGGTTGAGGGCGTTACCCCAGAACCACTGCTTGCGCGCCGTCTGTTCGAACCATGGCTGCCATTGGTCCGGTCGGGAAAACAGCCGCACGGTTGCCAGCATCAGGTGATGGAAGCCGAACACGTGGGCGATGGAGCTGTCGACCCGGGCGAACTCGCGGATCACATCGAAGGTTTCGGTCCAGCTGGCACCCTGGCCGCCCAGCGCAACCGGGATGCTCAGCGACAGCAGGCCGCTGTTGCGCAGGGCGTCGCGCTCGGCCTTGGGGGTGCCGCCGCGCTCGTCACGTTCGACCGCAGTGAGCGCGAACTGGCGGGCCAGTTCACGGGCAATGGCCAAGGGGGTGTGGGCGGCGGTGGTTACGGGAGCATTCATGGTGGTCACTCAGGCACTCTTGCGCAACTGATGATGGGGGGCGAACAGCGGTACGGCGCGCTCTGCGGCCAGGCGGATGCGCGCGGCCAGGGCGTCGCTGGAAACCCGGTAGTCGTGCAGCTCGGCCTGGCTGGCATAGACGCCGATCGGCAGGGTCAGCGCCTGCAGGAAGCTGAACAGCGGGCGCAACTGGTGATCGAGGACCAGGGCGTGACGCTCGCTGCCACCGGTGGCTGCCAGCAGCACCGGCGTGTCGACCAGGGCGTCCTGGCCGATGAGGTCGAACAGGTGCTTGAAGTGGCCGGGAAAGCTGCCGCGGTAGACCGGCGTGGTCACCAGCAGCAGGTCGGCCTGCTCGATGCGCTGCAACTGTTGCTCGACGGTCTCTGGCAACTCGCCGCGCCACAGCGCAGCACCCAGCGGACGGGCGATATCGCCCAGCTCGATCAGGTGGGGCTTGATCAGCAAGTGCCGGCCGAGTTCGGCGAGGATGGCTTCGGTCAGGGCGAGGGTTCGCGAGGGGCGCGCGGTGCCGCCGGAAAGGGCGACGACGTTCAAGGGGGTGCTCATGGCGAGTCTCCTGTTCGGGTGAGCGGGGGACTTTGCTTGAGCAATCGTCGTGCCGAGATGCTGAGGCCTTTGAAATCAGACACCTGCGGCGTTTTCGCAGCCAGTGCCGTGTTGCCGGGGCAGCGGGGTGTTGAACGGGTGTTGCGCTGTGAACAGTTGGCCGGTGTTGGCTGCTGTACAGTTGGGAAAGTTATAGAGGAAGGGCTTTCAATATAAAAGGAATAAGAATTCATATTCTTATTCCTTTTATTGGATTTAGCGTGATCCGTGTGGGAGCGGGCTCACCCGTGCGGCACCGGCCCCTTGGCCCCGGCACCTGCGTACTGCTCCTTGAGGTGCCCTTGGTCATCCAACAGCCAGGCATCCATGATCTCGCGCACCACAGGCCCGGCAACCCGGCCACCGGCTTCGCCGTTCTCGATCATCACCGCGACCACGATCGAGGGATGCTCGGCCGGGGCGAAGCCGACGAACAGCGCGTTGTCGCGATGTCGCTCCAGGGTCTTGTCACGGTTGTAGCGCTCGCCCTGGCGGATCGCCACGACCTGCGCGGTACCACTCTTGCCGGCAATCCGGTACTGCGCACCTGCGGCCGCTGCGCGGGCGATGCCGCGCGGATCGTGCATGACCATCTGCATGCCCTGGCTGACCTGGTCCCAGGCGCGCTTGTCGTGCAGCACGATGTCCGGCATCGGGTTCGGATCGACCGGGTGCTCGCCGCCCACGGTCATCGCCAGGTGCGGGCGGTGCCAGGCGCCTTTGCTGGCCAGCAGGCTGGTGGCCTGGGCCAGTTGCAGCGGGGTGACCTGCATGTAGCCCTGGCCGATGCCGAGGATCAGCGTCTCGCCAGGGAACCACGCCTGGCGGCGGGTGGCGCGCTTCCATTGCGCCGACGGCATGAGCCCGGGGGATTCCTCGAACATGTCCAGCGAGACTTTCTGCCCCAGGCCGAACTCGGCCATGTAGTCGTGCAGGCGGTCGATGCCCAGCTTGTGCGCCAGGTCGTAGAAATAGGTGTCGTTGGAACGCATGATGGCGGTGTACATGTCCACCCAGCCATCGCCGGTGCGGTTCCAGTTGCGATACTTGTGATCGTAGTTGGGCAGCTCGTAGTAGCCGGGGTCGAACACCCTGCTGCCGGGGGTGATGACGCCGCTGTCCAGCCCGGCGATGGCCACCTCCGGCTTGACCGTCGAGCCGGGTGCGTACAGGCCGCGCAGGACGCGGTTGAACAGTGGCCGGTCGATCGAGTCGCGCAGCGCGGCATATTGCTTGAAGCTGATGCCCTTGACGAACAGGTTGGGGTCGAAGCTGGGATTGCTGACCATCGCCAGCACGTCGCCGGTGGCCGGATCCAGCGCCACCACGGCGCCGCGACGATCGCCCAGCGCCTTCTCGGCGGCCTGCTGCAGATGGGCATCCAGGCTCAGGACGATATCCTTGCCCGGTACCGGGTCATGGTGGCGCAGCACCCGCATCACCCGGCCCTGGGCGTTGGTCTCGACCTCTTCATAGCCGACGTGGCCGTGCAGTTCGTTCTCGTAGAAGCGTTCGACACCGGTCTTGCCGATCGACTGGGTGCCTCGGTACTCGGTGCTGTCGAGGGTCTTGGCTTCTTTCTCGTTGATCCGCCCGACGTAGCCCACCGAGTGGGCGAAGTGCTCGGCGAGCGGGTATTCGCGGATGAACTGCGGCTCGACGTCCAGCCCCGGCAGGCGGAACTGGTTGACCGCGATCAGGGCGATCTGCTCCTCGCTCAGGCCGAACATCAGGGTGACCGGCTCGAACGGTTTGCGCCCGCGGCGCAGGTCCTTGTCGAACTGGGCGCGGTCGTCTTCGGACAGGTTCAGCACCTGGGCCAGGGCGTCGAGCACGGCAGGCGTCTGGCCGTTGGTGCGCTCGCGGGTCATGGTCAGGTTGAAGCTGGGCTTGTTGTCGGCCAGCACCACACCGTTGCGGTCATAGATCAGCCCGCGTTCAGGGGCGATGGGCAGCACGTGCACGCGGTTGTTTTCCGACACCGCCGACTGCTGGTCGTGCTGCAGCACCTGCAGCACATAGAGCCTTCCCACCAGCACGGCGACCAGGCCCAGGGTCAGCGCTGCGCAGACCAGCAGCCGGCGGTTGACCAGCAGCTTTTCCTTTTCATGGTCCTTGAGGGGGATCGGTTGTGGCATGGGGGCTCGGATGACAGATGAAAGAAGGTGCTGCGCCCCCGAGACTGGCGACGAGGGCTCGCGATGCTACGCAAGCCCGCGCCCGGCCTCAAGACATCCACGTCCGGCCGTCCCGCTTCGAGCCTCCGTTGGCCCTGCCATTCAGGCACTCGCAGCGAAAATGAAGATTTGTTCATTCGGCCGGGCGCAACAGAGATCCCTCTACTTCTTCTTGCCAGGCAGCACCGAGCTCAGTACCTGCTTGGCGGTCTGCACGATGACCCCGGCCTCATCCGGGTCGCCCTTGAGCAGGGTGGTGGCGAATTTCTTTGCCTGTTCAAGCTTGATGTGCGGCGGCAGCGGTGGCACGTCGGGATCGGTCTTGAACTCGATCAGCACGGGACGATCTGCAGACAGCGCGCGCTCCCAGGCGTCGGCGACATCTTCCTCGCGCTCGACATAGATGCCCTGCAAGCCAATGGAAATGGCGAACAGGTGGTAGGGCACGTCCGGGATCGATTGCGAGGCTTCGAATTTCGGATCGCCTTCCATCACCCGCTGTTCCCAGGTCACCTGGTTGAGGTCCTCGTTGTTGAACACGGCGCAGATCCACTGCGGGTTGTCCCACTGCTGCCAGTACTTGGCCACGGTGATCAGCTCGGCGAGGTTGTTCATCTGCATTGCGCCGTCGCCCACCAGCGCCACCACTGGCCGCTGCGGGTGGGCGAACTTGGCGGCAATGGCGTAGGGTACTGCCGCGCCCATGCAGGCCAGGCCACCGGACAGCGAGCATTGCATACCCTCGCGGATCTGCAGGTCGCGGGCGAACCAGTTGGCGCACGAGCCCGAGTCGCTGGTGATGATGCTGTGATCCGGCAGGCGAGGTGAGAGCTCGTGCACTACGCGCTGCGGGTTGATCGGGTCGGCCTTGGCCAACGCGCGTTTTTCCAGGGTCTTGTCCCAGCGTGCGCGCCAGCCTTCGACCTTCTTGCGCCAGCGGCCATCGGTCTTGGGCAGCAGCAGTGGCAACAGCGCGCGCAGGGTGTGTGCGGCGTCCCCGACCAAATTGACTTCCATCGGGTAGCGCAGGCTGAGCATGTCCGGTTGCAGGTCGATCTGCACGCCACGGGCCTGGCCTTCCTTGGGCAGGAATTCAGCATAGGGAAAGCCTGAACCGATCATCAGCAGGGTGTCGCACTCGTTCATCAGCTGGTAACTGGGCTCGGTCCCGAGCAGGCCGATCGAACCGGTCACCCAGGGCAGGTCGTCCGGCAGCACAGCCTTGCCCAGCAAGGCCTTGGCCACGCCTGCGCCAAGTTTCTCGGCCACTGCAGTCACTTCCTCGCTGGCTTGCAGGGCGCCGGCACCGACCAGGATCGCCACCTTGCGTCCGGCATTGAGTACCTCGGCAGCGCGCTGCAGGTCGTCTTCGAAGGGCACGACCTTGGGCTTGCTGTAGCCGACACCCGAATGCAGCGTACCGTGGGCTCTGGGCGGCGCCTCGTAGGGAAGGTCCTGCAAATCGTTGGGCAGGATGACCGCCGTGACCCGGCGCTCGCCCACTGCCGTGCGCACGGCACGGTCGAGCAGGTGGCGGACCTGCGCGGGCGTGGAGGCCTGCTGCACGAAGGCGC
The DNA here is from genome assembly GCF_057370475.1 of Pseudomonas sp. FA117. Classification (NCBI taxonomy): domain Bacteria; kingdom Pseudomonadati; phylum Pseudomonadota; class Gammaproteobacteria; order Pseudomonadales; family Pseudomonadaceae; genus Pseudomonas; species Pseudomonas sp. FA117. The sequence continues at coordinate 3,254,488 of NZ_CM170675.1, read as the reverse complement.
CGGCCACATCCTTGAACATCGACACCAGGTCGAGCTCCTGTTGGTAGTGACCGCCCAGTGCGGCACGCGCCTGCTGGCCGACGATGGCAAGCACCGGCTGATGGTCCATGCGAGCGTCGTAGAGGCCAGTGAGCAGGTGCGAGGCACCGGGGCCGGAGGTGGCGATGCACACCCCCAACTCGCCGGTGAACTTGGCGTGGGCACTGGCCATGAACGCTGCCATCTCTTCATGGCGGGCCTGGACGAACTGGATCTTGCCGCCGGCCCGGGCGAGCGCGCCGAACACGCCGTTGATGCCGTCGCCGGGGTAGCCGAAGATGCGCCGCACGCCCCATTGATACAGCCGCTCCACCAGGAAGTCGCCTACGGTGACGGTCATTGTCCTCTCCCATTCTGTGATCGATAGGGGTCTGGACTTGGCGCGTTCGAGGAAAGTTTCAATCGTCTGGCCTGGCGTCCCGCCCATCTGCCGTAGCCGAGATCGCCTGAACTTTGTCGGTCGCGGCGGATTCCCTGCAGACAACAGGGCGCAATTCGCTTTGCGCTGCAAGCACGGCAACGACCCACTTCCCAGGAGTCATCGAGTGCCCCGCATCATCACTCCGTCCACGCCCGAGCACGAGATCAGCAATGAACGCGATGCCCGGATGTTCGGCTCTCCCAAGGAGCGCCTGGACTTCTACCGTCGTGAAATCCAGTACGAAACCAGCATCCTGGCCAACCGCACCGATGCCTACCTCACCGCCCAGTCGTTTCTGGTGATCGCCTTCGTCTCGTCGATGAGCAACCTGAACCAGAGCTGGGGCGAAATGTTCACCTTGCTGGTGCCGCCGTTCCTCGCCTTGCTGGGCGTGCTCAGTTCGCTGAACGCCTGGCCCGGCATTCATGCGGCCTACAGGATCATCGATCACTGGCAGACCAAGCAGAGCCACCTGCTGCGCAGCGAACCGCTGATGGGGCTCGCCTATGATGAATCGCCATTGTTCAGCGAGGCGGAGACTTCACGCGCCACGCACCGCAAGTCGCTGCTGTTTTCCCTGCGTACGCCCTGGATCTTCCTGGTGTTCTGGATAACGCTCGGCGGTTATGCGGTGTTCATTCAGCTGGCGTGACACGCAGCTCCTGCGCCATCGGCAAGTGCAGGCTGAAAGTGGTGCCCGAGACCGTGCTGGACGAGACCTCGACCTGGCCGCCGTGGGCCTCGGCGATGGCGCGGACAATGAACAGGCCAAGGCCGACCGAGCGTATCGAGCCGCACCTGTCGGTGGCGCGGGTCATCGGTTCGAACAGGTCGGGCAGCAGCGAAGGTGCAATGCCGGGGCCATGGTTGTGCACGGTAAGCACCGCAGTCGGGTGTTCCAGCGTGCTGGCGAGGGTGATCGGGTGCTCGAGATCACCATAGGCCACGCTGTTGCCGACCAGGTTGCCGATCAACTGCTGCAGGCGGTCGGGGTCGATATCGATCAGGCCGCGACCGTGCGGCAGGTAGCGGATGTCAGCCTGAGGGAAGGCCACGCGCAGTTCGGTCAGGCTCTGTTCGACGATCTGCTGCAGATCGCACACCTGGCGTCGGATGATGATGCCCTGGCCGATCCTGACCGAGGCGAGGTCGAGCAGGTCGGCGATCATCCGTCGGGCGCGCTCCGAGGAATGGCTGATACTGCCGAGCAGGCGTCGCTCGCGCTCGTGCCGCGCGTCCCGCTCCAGCAACTGGGTGGCCATGCTGATCGCGGTCAGCGGATTCTTCAGGTCGTGGCTGGCGATGGCGACCATCTGCTCGGCGAACGCCGCCCGGCGCTGGGCGATCTCATAAGCTTCCGACAGCGCGGTCTTGGCCTGTTGCAACTGCGCTTCGGCTGCAGATTTCTGCGCCAGCAGTTGTTCGGCCTGGCAGCGCGCCGCCACCATCTCGCGCTCGTAGCGATCACGCTCCATGGCGCCGAACAGCGCCAGCTCGTAGCAGACACCGCCCGAGTGTTCACGGCGGATACCGTTGAGCAGCATGGTGATGGTCCGTCCCTCACGGTGCTGCAGGTCGAGTTTCACTTCCGCCACCGAGCCCTGCATCTTCATCAGGGGAGCCCAGTGGGTCTGGTGAAAGATTCGCCCGCCGACGGTCAGCAGGGTCTGGAATCGATGACCGACCAAGCGTGCCGACTCATGCCCCAGCCAGTCGCCGAAGGTCCGGTTGCTGCGCAGGATGGTGCCATCCTCGGCAATCACCACCAGGCCGCAGGGCGCCTGCTCGAACAGCGCATCGGCACTGGGCAGGCCGTTATCCATGGGCCGTTGCCCAGGGTGCCAGGAAGGCATCCATCGCCTGGCTGCAGGCCTGGGCCGCGCTCATGTGCGGGTAGTGGCCGATGTTGTCGATCAGGCACAGCTGGCTGTTGGGCAGCACCTTGTGCAGGTAGTCGCCTACGGCAAGGGGCGCAATGATGTCCTCGGTCGATTGCAGCAGCAGTACAGGGGTCGACAGGCCTTCGATGTCCTGGCGATGGTCCGAGAGGAAGATGATACGGGCGAACTGCCGTGCAATCGCTGCATTGGTCCGGCAGAAGCTGTTGGCCAAAGCTTCGCCGAGCTCTGGCTGCCCCGGTGCGCCCATCACCACCGGCGCCATGTTGCTGGACCAGCTCAGGTAGTTGCTGTCGAGGGTCTCGAGCAGCCCATCGATGTCGGCCTGGCTGAAGCCGCCGAAGTAACCGTCGTCATTCACGTAACACGGCGAGGCACCGATCATGACCTGGGCAGCGATGCGCCCGGGCATCTGCCGCTCGGCCAGGGCGCCGATCATGGCGCTCACGGAATGCCCCACCAGGATCACCGGGCCTGCGGCGAAGGCGCTGATGATCTCGTTGAGGTCCGTGGCGTACCCTTGCAACGAGGCGTACTTGTCGGCGTCGTAGGCCTCGAGGTCGGATCCGCCTGCGCCTGCAAGATCGAAGGTGATCACCCGAAAACGTGCACGAAAATGTGCCAGCAGCGGATTCCACACCGATTGGTCGCAGCCGAAGCCATGGGCGAAGATGATCGTGGCCTGGCCTTTACCCGAAAGATGCACATTGTTGCGGCGTTTCAAGTCCATGGCGGTTCCCGGTGTCGAGCACCGTCGAATGGCATCAGAGAGGCTCCGGCTGCTGCCAGAGGCATTGGCCGGGATAAGGTAAGGACGTGCGGGTAACTGTGGTCGGAACAGCGAACGGGAAGAACGTTCGCTTGGCTTGAGCGTAGCGGATACAGGGGAGCATACAGGGAAAGTGGTCAGCATGCCTGTGCGAGCGTGCACCGAGCGTCACGAGCAACGGCGTTCAGGTGTTTACAGATTGTATATGTCTGGATAATGTGTCCAATAAATTGATTCGATCTGGCGCCCGGTAGCGCCGCCCGTTGTCCAATCCTCGAGGAACCTTGCCATGTCCATCGCTTTGCCCACCTACCAGGATGTGCTCGACGCGTCTGCGCGGCTCCAGGGCGCTGCCCACCTGACTCCCGTACTGACATCGCGCACCCTCGATGGCCAGGTCGGTGCACAGGTGTTCTTCAAGTGCGAAAACCTCCAGCGCGGCGGTTCCTTCAAGTTCAGGGGCGCCTACAATGCCCTGTCGCAGTTCAACGAGACGCAGCGCAAGGCTGGCGTGGTGGCTTTTTCGTCCGGCAATCACGCCCAGGGCATCGCGCTGGCCGCTGCGATCCTGAAGATCCCGGCCATCATCGTCATGCCTACCGATGCTCCGGCGGCCAAGGTTGCGGCCACCCGTGACTACGGCGCAGAGGTGGTGTTGTACAACCGCTACACAGAGGACCGCGAAGCCATCGGCCGTACCTTCGCTGTCGACCGCGGCATGACCCTGATCCCACCCTACGACCACCCGCACGTCCTGGCGGGGCAGGGTACGGCTGCCAAGGAGCTGTTCGAGGAGGTAGGCCAGCTCGATGTGCTGCTGGTCGGCCTCGGTGGTGGTGGCATGCTCTCCGGCACCGCGCTGTCGACGCGGGCGCTGTCACCCGGCTGCACCCTGATCGGGGTCGAGCCGCAGGCGGGCAATGATGGCCAGCGTTCGTTCGAATCCAGCCAGATCGTGCACATCGACACGCCGGACACCATCGCCGACGGTGCCCAGACCCAGCACCTGGGCAACTACACCTTTCCGATCATCCAGCAAGGGGTGAACCGTATCGAAACGGTCACCGACCCCGAGCTGGTGCAGGCGATGCAGTTCTTCGCCCAGCGCATGAAGATCGTGGTCGAGCCTACCGGCTGCCTGGGCCTGGCGGCCGTTCGCAAGCTCAAGGACGAGCTGCAGGGCAAGCGCGTGGGGGTGATCATCACCGGCGGCAATATCGATATCGACAGGCTCGGCCAGTTCCTGCAGGCCTGACCATGGCAACTTTTCCGATAACGCGCCAACGGCAGCGAGGCTGGCCATGAAGCTGATCGACACACCCGCGGCACCCAGGCCTGCGGGCCATTACTCCCAGGCCACCGTGCATCAGGGGATGGTCTACGTTTCCGGGCAATTGCCGGTCAGCGCGGATGGAACGCACAACACCCAGGCGTCGTTCGCCGAGCAGGCGCACATCGTGCTGAAAAACCTCGAGGCGATTCTGCACGCCGCCGGCAGCAGCTTGGCCGACCTGCTCAAGGTCACGGTCTACGTGGCCGGCGTGCAGCACTGGCCGGCATTCGACCAGATCTACGCCCAGGCGCTGGGCGATCATCGCCCGGCACGGGCGGTGGTACCGGTGCCTGAGTTGCACCACGGTTACCTGGTCGAGATCGAGGCGCTGGCGCGGCAGGGGGATCAGCGGCTGTCGCTGTAGACCGTGGCCCTGGATACGCCCAGGTGCGAGGCCACGGTTTCCATGGCCTTGCGGATCTCCAGCAGGCCGGCGTCCTTGAGCTCCTGGAGCAGCGCCCTGCGCTCTGCGGCCTTGAGTGCGCGCGGCGTGGTGGCCAGGCGCGCGGCGAACTGGTCGATCCTGGCCCTGATGGCTTCGGCGCCGCTGCTTTCGAGCGACTCGTGGGGGCGCTCGCCGCTGAACGAACCGAACTGTTCGAGCATGCCCTGCAGGCCGCGAAACAGGGTGAGGTCGATGTTCATGCACAGCGCCGCGATGTAGTGGCCGCTGGAATCCTTGATACCGATCGAGGTGCTCTTGACCTGGCGACCGTCCTTGAACTGGTTGGGGTAGTTGGCAATGACCTGCGCATAGGCCGGGTCGGCAATCCTCGCCAGGCCCAGCTCCGTGGCCGGGTCGCCGACTTCGCGTCCCGAGAGGTTGTTGTGGATGGCGAGGATCGCGTGTTCGGGATCGCGCAGATCGTGCAGCACGACCTCGCAAAACGGGCTGAAGGTCTGGCTCAGGCCTTCGGCGATCTGCGCCATCTGCTGGATCAGCGCCTGTTGTTCGGGGGTGGTCTTTTTCATGCCCGGAAGATATCCAGCCGGTGGGAACAGTGTCAATCGAGGCCTGGTGAGCGCACCGCGCCGTGAAAGGGCTGAACGAAACGCCGATGGTTTCCTCTGAACAGTACCACCTGCAACGCCATCGGCCTGCAGACAACAGCGACGAACTTGTCGACGGTTGTCTGGCACAATTGCGTTTTCATCTGTTCGGAGCCCTTTCATGCTGCGTGTACTCGAGCGCTGGCTAGACCCTTTTCCTCCTGACGAAGTGCCGCCGCCGCCGATGGGCCTGGCCCGGTTCATGTGGGCCTGCACGCGAGGTGCGCGCGGCTACATCCTGGCCCTGGCGCTGCTCAGTGCGGCGGTGTCGATCTATGAAGCCTGGTTGTTCGCCTTTCTTGGCCAGGTGGTGGACATGCTGTCGACCTGGCAGGCCGGCAGCGGTGTGACCGACGAGGAGCGCCGGGTGCTCTGGGGCCTGGGCGTGGTGCTGGTCACCAGCATCTTCCTGGTCGCCGGGCGCACGATGGTTCAGCATCAGGTACTGGCGATCAACCTGCCGCTGCGCCTGCGCTGGGATTTTCACCGGCTGATGCTGCGCCAGAGCCTGTCGTTCTTCTCCGACGAGTTTTCCGGGCGAGTGACCACCAAGGTCATGCAGACGGCCCTGGCGGTTCGCGAGGTGTTGTTCACCCTGATCGAGATCCTCCCGGGCATCGGCGTGTACTTCGTCGCCATCATCGCCCTGGCCGGAGGCTTCGCGCTCAAGCTGATGCTGCCGTTCATGGCCTGGATCGCGCTGTTCGGCCTGGCCATGGTGTACTTCGTGCCGCGCCTGGGGCAGGTCGGGCAGGAGCAGGCCAACGCCCGTTCCTCGATGACCGGACGTGTTTCCGACGCCTACACCAACATCACCACGGTCAAGCTGTTCTCGCATTCCCGGCGCGAGGCGCATTTCGCCCGCGCGGCCATGGAAGATTTCAAGCAGACCGGCTTTCGCCAGATGCGCCTGGTCAGCCAGTTCGAGATCGTCAACCAGGCACTGGTGGTCGGCTTGATCATGGGCGCGGGCGGCTATGCCCTGTGGCTCTGGCACCAGGGCCAGGTCGGTGCTGGCGCGGTGGCGGCAATCACCGCCATGGCCTTGCGGGTCAATGGCATGTCGCACTGGATCATGTGGCAGATGACTGCGCTGTTCGAGAACATCGGCACGGTCCAGGATGGCATGGTGACCCTCACCACCGGGCCCAAGGTCGAGGATGCTGCAGATGCCGGTGAGTTGCAGACTCGCGGCGGCGCCGTGAGCTTCGATGACGTGCGCTTCAACTACAACGGCGAGCGCCAGGTGCTCGATGGCCTCAGCCTGGAAATCCGCGCGGGCGAGAAGATCGGCCTGGTGGGCCGTTCGGGTGCGGGCAAGTCGACGCTGATCAACCTGCTGTTGCGTTTCTACGACGTCGACAGCGGGCAGATCCGCATCGATGGCCAGGATATCGCCAAGGTGACCCAGGATAGCCTGCGCAGTGCGATCGGCATGGTCACCCAGGACACCTCGCTGCTGCACCGGTCGATCCGCGACAACATCGCCTACGGTCGCCCGGAGGCCAGCGAAGCGCAGATTCATCACGCCGCAGCCAGTGCCCAGGCCGATGGCTTCATCGCGCAACTGAGCGACCGCCAGGGCAATACCGGCTATGACACCCTGGTCGGCGAACGCGGCATCAAGCTCTCCGGCGGTCAGCGCCAGCGCATCGCCATTGCCCGGGTGATGCTCAAGAACGCACCGATCCTGCTGCTCGACGAGGCCACCAGCGCGCTGGACTCGGAGGTCGAAGTGGCCATCCAGGAAAGCCTCGATGACATGATGCAGGGCAAGACGGTGATCGCCATCGCCCACCGACTCTCGACCATCGCCGCCATGGACCGGCTGATCGTGATGGATGAAGGGCGCATCATCGAGCAGGGCACCCACGCCGAACTGCTGGCACGCAATGGCACCTACGCCCGGCTGTGGCAGCACCAGAGCGGCGGCTTCCTGGGTGAAGACCAGGGTGTGGTCGAGGCGGTGGAGTAGCGGCAATCTGCCAGATGCCTCAGGGCACCGTTGACGTCGGCAGGCAGGATGGGCTGGCGCGCAGGGCCAGCCATCCTGCCGGGAAGGCTGGTCAGGCGTGGCCGCTGCTGTTGACGATCCGCAGGCACAGCGCCTCATACGGATCGAGGGTGATCAGCAACTGACCGTCCAGGTCCAGGTCGCCTTCGACCGTCTCGTTGATCATGTCCACCACCGGCCCGGGTGTGAAACCACTCAGTTGCAGGGTCTCGCCGATCAGTTCGGCGCTGAAGTTCAGCGCGCTGATCTGCGTGCCCCGGCCGGCGGGCAGTTCATGCACCATCACCAGCAGCCCCGGGCTGCTGACCTCGGGCACCAGCACCTGGCGACTGGCCGCGATGCCGTAGGCCTGGCGCACCGCCAGGAGTTTCCTGACCTGGCTGGCGAACGAGTCGGGTTGCTCCAGTTGCTCGCCGAGACTGCCATACAGGCTGCGTGCCCGTGGCATGCCCCGTACCGACGCACTGGCGTGCGGATCGAGGCCCGACAGGTCGTAGCCGCCCCGGTGAATCCAGCGGGTATCGCCATCGAGCATGCGTTCGGCCACGGCTTCGGCGGGCAAGGGCAGGGCGCCGACCATGTCCCATCCCGACAGGGCCACCACCCCGGGCTGCATGGCGTTGTACATCACCAGCAGCAGGTGCACTTTCTGGATCTGCGCGATGTCGTGCGCGCCGATCTGGTCAAGATCGCGGATCCCCAGCGCTGCCGTGATCAGGCTGACCGTGGTGCAGGAGATGCCATTGGTCACGAAGCGCAGGTTATAGGGGGCATGTTCCCCGGAGGCGCGTTCGTAGATCTCTTCACGGACATGCTCGCGCAGCACGCTGCCGGGCAATGTCTGGCCCTTGTAGAGGTACATGTCGTGGGCATGCAGGGTCCAGAAGTGCACGAGTTCGGCGGTCAGTTCGTCATGGTTCTGCAAGGCATGGATCAAGGAGGCCGGGTCGATGCCGAAGGCGTGCATTTCCTTGAGCATCAGGCGCAGGAACTCGGTGTCCCCGGTGAGCAGCGCGTGCTGATAGGCCGGGCGGGTGACGAAATCGTAGGAGAGGTCCGCGCCGCCTTTGGACATCTGGGCGATGTCGTCCAGGGTCAGGTTCAGTTCCTGGAAGCTGAAGCCGCCGGCCTTGCGGATCATGCCACCGATCAGCTGGTTGCCGGTCAGCGACAGCGGATGGCTCTCGGACCAGGCGGGTCCGCCGGTGCGGGTCTCGACGCCGAGAAAACCGTTGGCATCCAGGCGCAGCCCCCGTGCGCCGAGGCAGTCCAGGGCGTGCAGCGCGTCGCCGATGATCATCTGCTGGGCGGCAAAAGTCGGGTCCAGCCAGTTCAGCGAAGGTTGTCCCTCCTTGAAATAGTGCAGGTACACCCAGCGCCGGGTCTTGCCATCGACACCCACCACGGGGGGCGTGGCGCTCCAGTCGGTTTCCTTGACGCCGGGCTCGAAGAAGATCACCCGTTGCAACTGGCCGACGATGTAGTGCCGCAGCTTGAGCTCGTCACAGGTCGCTGGCGACAGGTTGACCGCGTCGCGCCCTGCAGGAACATCCGGCAGCAGCGGCCAGTCCTCTTCGCGGATCTCGACCATGTGGTACAGCCCCGGATAGCTGTCGTGGGCCATTTCCGCCAGGCGGAAGTCGGCACCCTTGCCGGTGTGCGAAGGGATCAGGTCGTCGATGGTCACGGCGTTGTGCGCGGCCGCCAGGCGGCTCATCTGCACCAGTTCGGCTTCGCTGCCGTAGAGGGGATCGATCTCGAAGCTGATGCGATCGAAATTGCCGTCTATGCTGGGTGTGGTCTGTCTACCCGTGATCCCGCCGGACTGCTTGATCGGGCCGGTGTGAATGCCCTGGATGCCGATGTGCGAGAGCTGGCGCCACAATGCCTCGTGGCCCAGGGCGCCGAGCACGCTGCATCCTTCGGGAGCGATGATCGCATCGGGGTACACGGTGAGCCATACCGAGGCGATTTCGCTGGCGCGGCGCGGTTGCGCTTCGGCGTAAGGGTTTTGCCACAGCCTTGGCTGGCCTGCGTAGAGGCGTGCACGCGCTTGCGAGGTACGCAGCATCGAGCGCTCTTCCAGCCATTGAATGTAGGCTTCGTCGGGTTGGGGCATGTGCAGCACCTCGGCTTCGTCCATGGGCGTTGCATAGGACGGCTGGCGCAGGCGAACGTTCGTTTTTGCTGGCTCTGGCGCCGCTATGCCGGGGGCAGTTGTCATATCCGTTTACCAACTGACTGTAGGAAACAGCAGTGTTCTGGCACCTGGCCATCCACATTGCCACCCAACAGTCACAAAGTTGTAATACAGCTGCTGCAAAGTGTCCCGGCCATCACACGGAGCGCTTTTCCATGATACGCCTGATGAAATCTGCTGCACTCGCCGTTGCCGTTTCGCTCAGCGCCACTTCGGCATTCGCCGCAGAGAACGTCCGCCTGACCGGTTCCGGCGCAAGCTTCCCGGCACCGATCTACCTGACCTGGTTCAAGGATTTCAGCAAGAAGACCGACGGCGTCACCGTCGACTACCAGTCCAAGGGGAGCGGCGCTGGTGTTCAGGACTTCCTGAACAAGACCGTCGATTTCGCCGCCAGCGACTCGGCCATGAAAGACGATGAAATCGCCAAGGTTGCAGAGGGTGTGCAACTGCTGCCGATGACTGCCGGTGAAATCGTCCTGGCCTACAACCTGCCGGGCAACCCGAAGGGTCTGAAACTGCCACGCGAAGTGTATTCCGACATCTTCCTGGGCAAGATCACCCAGTGGAACGATCCGAAGATCGTTGCCGCCAACCCTGAGCTGAAGCTGCCAGCCACCCCGATCACCGTGGTCGTGCGTGCCGACTCCAGCGGTACCACCGCTGTCTTCACCAAGCACCTGTCGGCCATCAACCCGGGCTTCAAGGAAGCACTGGGCGAGGGCAACACCGTCAACTGGCCTGCGACCGACAAGTTCATCAAGTCGCCGAAGAACGACGGCGTGACCGCTACCGTTCGCCAGACCCCGGGCGCCATCGGCTACATCGAATACGGCTTCGCCAAGCTGGCCAAGGTCGACTTCGCCGCCCTGCAGAACAAGGCTGGCCAGTATGTCGTACCGAATGCCGAGAGCGGTGCCGAGGCACTGGCCGCGGTGAAGATGCCGGAAAACCTGGTGGCCTGGCTGCCTGATCCGGACGGCGCCAAGTCCTACCCGATCACTTCCTACACCTGGATGATCTTCCGCAAGGATAACGGTAACCCGGCCAAGGCCAAGGCCATGCGCGACATGATCGAGTACAGCCTGACCGAAGGTCAGAAGATCGCCGACTCGATGGGCTACATCCCGCTGCCGCAGTCGGTTGTAGACCAGGTACGCAAGGCTGCCCAGAACATCAAGTAAGGCTTGCCAGGTTGCGCTCGGCCTGGCCGGTATGGCACGCCGGGCGCCTTTGCCCCCTGTCCCGGAAATAACCAATGAACACACCTTTTGCCATTCCGGATAACCCCGACTCTGCATGTCAGCCACCGTCAGCCAAGGATTTCCTGGTTGACCGTACCTTCCGTGCACTCGCACGCATCGGTGTGGTACTGGTACTGGCGCTGGTCTTCGCGCTGGTCTACGAAGTAGGACGCAAGGCACTGCCTGGCATGGAAAAGCACGGTTTCGACGTGCTCTTCGGCAGCGTGTGGGACGTTAACCAAGGCAAATACGGCATTCTGCCAGCGATCTGGGGCACGCTCTACAGCGCCCTGATTGCATTGCTGATCGCAGGTTTCTTCGGCGTCAGCATGGCCATTTTCCTCACCCAGGACTTCCTGCCCGCAAAACTTGCGGCCGTGTTCCGCACCATCGTCGAGTTGCTCGCCGCCATCCCCAGCGTGGTCTACGGTCTGTGGGGCATCTACGTGGTGATCCCGGCGATCCGCCCACTGGCGGCCTGGTTGAACAGTGAACTGGGCTGGATTCCTTTCTTCGGCTCTTCCCTGAGCGGGCCCGGGCTGCTGCCCGCCGCGCTGGTACTGGCCATCATGATTCTGCCGACCGTTGCCGCCGTTTCTCAGGACGCGCTGACCAGCGTGCCGATGAAGACCAAGCAGGCGGCCTACGGCATGGGCACCACCCACTGGGAAGCCATCCTCAAGGTGATGGTGCCATCGGCAGCGACCGGCATCTTCGGCTCGCTGGTGCTCGGCCTGGGCCGCGCGCTGGGCGAGACCATGGCCCTGGCCATGCTGGTGGGCAATGCCAACACCATCACGCTGTCGCTGTTCGCCCCGGCCAACACGCTGGCGGCCCTGTTGGCCCTGAACTTCCCCGAGGCCGGACCGAACGAGGTCGAGGTACTGATGTACGCGGCCCTGGTACTGATGTTCATCACCTTGCTGGTGAACGTCATCGGATCGCTGATCATGCTCTACGCCCAGCGGGGTAACAAATAATGACCGACCTCACCACCCCGACTACGGCATTGCCAAGCCTGCAGCGCCGCTTCGAAGGCCGCGCCCTGCGCAGCCTCACCCTGACCACCATGGTCTGGGCCGTTGCCTTGCTGGCCAGCGTACCGCTGATCTCGGTGCTGTACATGCTGATCACCCGTGGCGGCGCACGCTTGAGCCTGGAGGTGTTCACCGAGCTGCCACCGACCGGCTTCGAGATGGGCGGCGGCTTCGGCAACGCGATGGCCGGTACCTTCGTCATGGTCGGCATCGCCGCCGCCATCGCCGTACCGGTCGGCATCCTGGCCGCGATCTTCCTCGCCGAACTGGGTCCGGACAGCAAGCTGGCCAACGCTTCGCGCTTCGCCGCGAAGATGCTCACCGGCCTGCCTTCGATCCTCGCCGGTGTGTTCGCCTACGCCCTGGTGGTGATGACCACCGGCACCTACTCGGCCCCGGCCGGTGGCGTTGCGCTGGCGGTGCTGATGCTGCCGATCGTGGTGCTGACCGCCGAAGAGGCGATGAAGATGGTGCCCAAGATCATGAAGGATGCCGCCTATGGCATGGGTTGCACCCGCGCCCAGGTGATCTGGAAGATCATCCTGCCGACCGGCATGCCGGCCATCCTTACCGGCGTCATGCTGGCCGTGGCCCGCGCCGCAGGCGAAACCGCGCCGCTGCTGTTCACCGCACTGTTCAGCAACTACTGGATCTACCACGACGGCAGCCTGGCGGTGATGAACCCCACGGCCTCGCTGGCGGTACTGATCTACAACTTCTCCGGCATGCCTTTCGACAACCAGCTGGAGCTCGCCTGGGCGGCCTCGCTGGTCCTGGTCATGATCGTGCTGGTAGTGAATATTCTCAGCCGGATTTTCGGCAAGCCTAAGTATTGAGAACGGGAGCATCTAACTTGAACGTATCGACTGCGCAACGAGCCGCTCCGTTGGTCAACCAGGCACCAGTGGTCATGGACTGCAAGCTGGACAAGATTTTCTACGGCAACTTCATGGCCGTGCGCGACAGCCACGTGCCGATCGAGAAGAACAAGATCACCGGCTTCATCGGCCCGTCCGGCTGCGGCAAGAGCACCGTGCTGCGCAGCCTGAACCGCATGAACGACCTGGTGAAGGGCTTCCGCTTCGAAGGCCACGTGCACTTCCTCGGCCAGGATGTCTACGGCAAGGGCGTCGACCCGGTAGTGGTGCGCCGCTACATCGGCATGGTGTTCCAGCAACCGAACCCGTTCTCGATGAGCATCTTCGACAACGTCGCCTTCGGCCTGCGCCTGAACCGCTACAAGGGCGACCTGGGCGACCGCGTCAAGCACGCCCTGCAAGGTGCCGCCCTGTGGGACGAAGTGAAGGACAAGCTCAAGGTCAGCGGCCTGTCGCTGTCCGGCGGCCAGCAACAGCGCCTGTGCATCGCCCGGGCCATTGCCACCGAGCCGGAAGTGCTGTTGCTCGACGAACCATGCTCGGCACTGGACCCGATCGCCACCCGCCGGGTCGAGGAACTGATGGTCGAGCTGAAGAAGGACTACACCATCGCCCTGGTGACCCACAACATGCAGCAGGCGATCCGGGTGGCCGACACCACGGCGTTCTTCTCGGTGGACATTTCCCAGGGTTCGCGCACCGGCTACCTGGTGGAAATGGGGCCAACCACCCAGATCTTCCAGAACCCGCGTGAACAACTGACCAGTGACTACATCAGCGGCAAGTTCAGCTGATCGATCACACCGCAGGCGGTCGGACGTCGCAGGCCAGGATGGCCAGGCGACGTTGCGGCCGTTTCACTTTTTATGTTTCCAGAGATTGCCTATGCGTGCCACGCGTCGTCTTGACCTGTCAGCGGTAGAACGCGCACTGCGGGATGTGCAGCGTCGTTTCACCGAGCTCAGCAAGCATTTTACCGAACCGCGCGATCCGTTCACCGACGAGGTGCTGCAAAATGTGCTTGAAGGCTATGCCCTGATTGACGACTATGTCGCGCGGGGAATCGACCTTTTCGACCTGCAGCAGGTGAACCTGATGCTGGAGATCAACGCCACGGTGCTGTGCGGCAGCGATCCTGAACGTCGAGTGGAGTTCGCCCAGCACCTGATCGCCACCGAAGAACACTTCTTCAACAACGTCGAAGGCGGCATCAAGGATCTGTACAATTGGTATTGCTCGTATGGCAGTGATTCGGTCTGGAAACGCGCGGCTGGCGTGTATGTTCGGATTCTGAGCAAGCCGCAGCTGTTCATCGAAGGCAACAACCGCACGGGGTCGCTCATCGTCAGTTATCTGCTGATGCGCGCAGGGCTGCCGCCGTTCGTGCTGACGCTGGACAACGCCAAGGGCTATTTCAACCCGTCCTCGGTCATACGCAACTCCGCCAAGCATGGTGTAAAGGCCTTGTACGAATTGCCCAAGATCAAGAAAAAGTATGCGGCGTTCCTGGAAGCGCAGGCGCCGGATCCCGATAAATTCTTCCTCGGCGGTGCGTCTGCACCCGTCCGCCAGGAGGTACGCTGATGGGCCGTTATCCGATGCTCAAGCACTGGCGCGCCGGCAGCCGCCAGGCCTGGCAGGGCGTCACCCGGGCATTCCAGCGCCCGCGCGTGCGCATTTCGTTCGACATCGACGACACGCTCGCCTGCCTGCCGGACCACAGCCCTGAAGAGCACAGCAAGCTGCCCGGTTTCGTGCACCGCTGGCTGGGCGAGCCCCTGCGCATCGGCACCCGCTCGCTGATGCGCGATCTGCGTCGCCAGGGTTACAGCGTCTGGATCTACACCTCGTCCGGTCGTTCACCGTCCTATATCCGCCGCTGGCTGCTGCTCTACGGCATCCGGGTCGACGGAGTGGTCAACAGCGACCGGCACCAGCATGTCCTGACCCTCAACGGCCTGGAGAATGCCCCTTCGAAATTCCCACCCGCGTTCGACATCGACCTGCATGTCGACGATTCCGACGGCGTGCGGCTCGAGGGTGACGATCACGGCTTCCGCGTGGTGGTTGTCTGCCCCAAGGACCGGCACTGGACGCAGAAGGTCATGGATGCTGCCGTCGAGGTCCAGGCCAAACTGGCCTGGCAACAGCCGCTCAGGCACTCGATGCCGGTGCAGCCATCCTCCGAGGCGCTGGTGTCCTGAGTACGGCACGCCTCGCTACGCAATGGTGCGCGAAGCGGCCCCGAGCATCTCACCCCAACGGGTGATTCCCCCGACGCGCCACCCCATGGCACCATCCGATCAGCGGAATTCCAGGGGTCATGCGCGTGCACACCGATCAACTCTCCTCAACCCGATGGTTCGAGGCGATGGCGAAAGCCACCGCCGCCCTTGGCGCACCGGGCTTCGCCACGGCGTTGTTCGACGCCTTGGCCCTGGTCGGGCCAGTCAAGGCCAGCACGGTGTACCTGTACCCGCGCGAGGGCCTGCCGTCGGCCTGGTCGGAGTGTGACGGCCCAGGGCCCTGGCGACCTGAAGGTAACGTCCGGCGTTATCTGTCAGGCTTCTATCTGCTCGATCCGTTCTACGAGGTGTGCATCGAGAGGGTTCACTCAGGCTGCTACGCGCTGGCCGACGTGGCGCCCGATCATTTCAAGCTCAGCGAATATTACCTGGCGTTCTATCGGCACTCGCACCTCGAAGACGAAATCAACTACCTGCTGCATCTGGACGAAAGCCTCAGCCTGGCGGTGTCGCTGGCTTTCACCGATGAGCTCGACGAAGCCACCAAGTTGCGCTTCAAGTGCATCAGCCCGTGGGTGCTGGCGGTACTGGCCAAGCACTTCGAGGGATATCAGGGGCGCGGCGGGCGCGAGGAGAAGGTCTGGGAACAGCGTGTACACGCTGCCTTGAGCAATTTCGGCTCGTCCTTGCTGACCGAGCGTGAGTGCCGGATCGCCCAGCTGATCCTGCGGGGGCATTCGACTCGATCCCTGGCCGAACGGCTGAAGGTTTCCGAAGACACCATCAAGTCTCACCGCAAGCATGTCTATGCCAAGCTCGATATCGGCACCCAGTCCGAATTGTTTTCCCTGTTCATCGATGCCCTGGCCAATGCTCATGGGGTGTTGGAGCGCGATCCGCTGGAAAGCTACATGAGCAAGCCGCGCTGAGGCGGGCACATGATCAAGAGATCGCTCCTGCAAGCGACCAGGCAGTACCGGCCTTGGGTCGCCAAAGGGTCGCAAAGCGACCCCCGGCGCTGATCAATCGGCCATCTGCAATTCAGGCAGTTTCACCCGGAAGGCACGGGTCAGTCCGATCAGCAGCGCGATGCCCAACCCCATCCAGCACAGGCCGATGCTGAACGACAGGCTCGACAGGCTGGTCCACAGCCACAGCGTGCTGAGGAACCCCAACCCCGGAATCAGTCCATAGCGCAGGCAGTTGGCCGTGCCGCGCAATTTCTGGTCGGCCAGGTAGTGCTTGACCACTGCCAGGTTCACGGCGGAAAACGCAAACAGCGCACCGAAGCTGATCATGTTGGCGACGGTGTCCAGGCTGATGAACAGCGCACTCAGCGACACCAGCCCGACCACCAGGATCGCGAACGCCGGCACGCGTTTTTTCGTGACCAGCTGGCCGAAGGCACGGGGCAGGGCGCCGTCGCGTCCCATGGCGAACAGCACGCGTGACACGCTGGCCTGGGAGGCCATGGCCGAGGCGAAGCAGCCCGCCACGTAGGTGGCAGTGAACGCGCTGGCCAGCAGATGGCCGCCAGCGCTGTTCATCACCTCCACCGGCGCCGAGTCGGGGTTGGCGAAGCTGCTCCAGTCCGGATGCACCAGTTGCGCGAAGTAGGAAACCACCAGGAACAGCAGGCCACCGATCAGCGACACCGCCATGATCGCCCGTGGGATTCTCCGGGTGGGGTCGCTGGTTTCCTCGGCCATGGTCGATACGGCGTCGAAGCCGACGAACGACAGGCACAGAACGGCTGCGCCAGCCATGATCGCCGAGGTACTGAAACCGTCATGGTAGAAGGGCGCTGTCAGCGAAATCGGCTGCGACTGGCCGCCCAGTGTACTGATGCAAAGGGTCACGAACACCACGATGAACACCAGTTGGGCGACCACCAGCAGGCCGTTGACCCGGGTTACCGACTCGATGCCGATCAGGTTGAGGAAGGTCACCGCACCGATTGCACCCAGCACCCAGACCCAGGCGTGGACGTTCGGGAAGTATTCCGACATGTAGATGCCGATCAGCAGGTAGCTGAGCAGCGGCAGGAAGATGTAGTCGAGCAGCAGCGTCCAGCCGGCCATGAACCCGGCGTGGGCACCGAACGCCTTGCACGTGTAGGTGTAGACGGACCCCGAATAGGGGTGCGCCTGCACCATCCGGCCATAGCTGTAGGCGGTGAACAGCATGGCCCCCAGGGTCAGCAGGTAGGCGGTCGGAAGATGGCCCTTGGTGGTCTGGGCCACCAGCCCGTAGGCGGAAAACACCGCCAACGGCACCATGTAGGCCAGGCCGAAGAGGATCAGGGCAGTCATGCCCATGGATTTGCGAAAGCGGGTGCTTGAAGGTTGATGGGGCGTGGAATGCGCTGCGGTAGTAGTTGTTGTATGCATTGCTGACTCCTGGTGTGGGATGCAGGACGCCGCGGCATGCGAGCGAGCTCGATACCGGCAAGGACAGGGCGGGTAGGGCTGATGCGGGGCCTGGCCCCGGCTTCAGGCGCTGCAGGTGTCGCCAGGCGCGGCGCGGTACAGCGGGCTCGAGCGTGCGTTCATGACGTTGTTCTCTTTATTGACGGGGCACGGAAGGTAGGGCCGCGTTTCGGCGGCCGTGGTGGATGCTCCCACAGCCCCTGTGCCTTCGAAATCACCCCTTGGGGTGACGCGACGCGGCCATCGCACGCATCACCCCAACGGGTGATTTCCCTGTGCTTGCGGCTGCTGCAGGCTTTCCTGGCGTCGCCATACCCACAAGACAGCACAAGGAAAACCGTCCATGAACGCGCCTTTCGTACCTCAACGCCAGACCCGTGATTACCAGGCCGCCGATGCCGCGCACCACATCCACGCCTTTCTCGACCAGAAGGCGCTGAACGCCGAAGGCCCGCGGGTGATGGTCGGCGGTGAGCGCCTGCACCTGTGGGACAGCGAGGGCAAGCGCTACCTGGACGGCATGTCGGGCCTGTGGTGTACCCAGCTCGGTTACGGGCGCAAGGACCTCACCGCCGCCGCCGCGGCACAGATGGACCAGCTGGCCTACTACAACATGTTCTTCCACACCACCCACCCGGCAGTGATCGAGCTGTCCGAACTGCTGTTCAGCCTGCTGCCCGGGCACTACAGCCACGCGATCTACACCAACTCGGGCTCCGAGGCCAACGAGGTACTGATCCGCACGGTGCGCCGCTACTGGCAGGTGGTCGGCCAGCCGGCGAAGAAGATCATGATCGGCCGCTGGAACGGCTACCACGGCTCGACCCTGGCAGCCACGGCGCTGGGCGGGATGAAGTTCATGCACGAGATGGGCGGGTTGATCCCGGATGTGGCGCACATCGACGAGCCCTACTGGTACGCCGCCGGGGGTGACCTGACCCCTGCCGAGTTCGGTCGTCGCTGTGCGCTGCAGCTCGAAGAGAAGATCCTCGAGCTGGGCGCCGAGAACGTCGCCGGGTTCATCGCCGAGCCGTTCCAGGGGGCCGGCGGCATGATCTTCCCGCCGGAGAGCTACTGGCCGGAAATCCAGCGCATCTGCCGCCAGTATGACGTGCTGCTGTGCGCCGACGAGGTGATCGGTGGCTTTGGTCGCACCGGCGAATGGTTCGCCCACGAGTACTTCGACTTCGAGCCGGACACCCTGTCCATCGCCAAGGGCCTGACCTCGGGCTACGTGCCCATGGGTGGCCTGGTGCTGAACCGGCGCATCGCCGAGGCCCTGGTCGAGCGCGGCGGGGTGTTCGCCCACGGCCTGACCTATTCCGGACACCCGGTGGCGGCGGCGGTGGCGATCACCAATCTCAAGGCCCTGCGTGACGAAGGCATCGTGCGCCAGGTCAAGGACGATACCGGCCCGTACCTGCAACGCATCCTGCGCGAAGTCTTCGCCAACCATCCGCTGATCGGTCAGATTCAGGGTGCAGGCCTGGTAGCGGCGTTGCAGTTCGCCGAGGACAAGCCCAGCCGCAAGCGCTACGCCAACGAGAACGACCTGGCCTGGCAATGCCGCACTTTCGGCTTCGAGGAAGGTGTGATCATCCGCTCGACCCTGGGCCGGATGATCATGGCGCCGGCACTGGTAGCCAACCACAGCGAGCTGGACGAACTGGTGGAGAAGACCCGCAGGGCGGTCGATCGTACCGCTCAGGCGCTGGGCAGGCTGTAAGGCCCATCGCCCCGTCCTTTCCCGATCACTACCGTTCACTGGCACCCTGGAGCAGAACGTGCACGACACACTCGACTGGCGGAAAAAAGCCGCCACACTGACCTTTCCTGACAAGGCCCTGATCAATGGCCGCTTCGTCGGCGCCGCTGATGGCGCAACGTTCGATGCGGTAAATCCGGCCAACAACCAATTGCTGGCACGGGTTGCCGCCTGCGCCGAGGTGGACGTCGACCGCGCCGTGGCCAGTGCCCGGCAGGCTTTCGAACAAGGGCCCTGGGCGCAGATGGCACCAACCCAGCGCAAGCGCGTGATGCTGCGCCTGGCCGAGCTGATGCTGGAACACCGCGAGGAACTGGCGTTGCTCGAATCGCTGAACATGGGCAAGCCAGTGCTCGATGCCTACAACATCGATGTACCGGGAGCGGCCCAGGTGTTCGCCTGGTACGGCGAGGCGCTCGACAAGCTCTACGACCAGGTCGCACCGAGTGCGGCGGATGCCGTGGTGACCATCACCCGCGAGCCTGTGGGCGTGGTGGCGGCCGTGGTGCCGTGGAACTTCCCGCTCGACATGGCCGCCTGGAAGCTGGCGCCGGCGCTGGCCGCCGGTAACAGCGTGGTGCTCAAGCCGGCCGAACAGTCGCCGCTGTCGGCCCTGCGCCTGGCCGAGCTGGCCCTGGAAGCCGGGATGCCCGAAGGGGTGTTCAATGTCGTGCCCGGCCTGGGTGAGACTGCAGGCAGGGCCCTGGGGCTGCACCCGGATGTCGACTGCCTGGTGTTCACCGGCTCGACCCAGGTCGGCAAGTACTTCATGCAGTATTCGGCACAGTCGAACCTCAAGCAGGTATGGCTGGAATGTGGTGGCAAAAGCCCGAACCTGGTGTTCGACGATTGCCAGGACCTGGACCTGGCGGCGCAGAAGGCGGCGTTCGGCATTTTCTTCAATCAGGGAGAAGTCTGCTCGGCCACTTCGCGGCTCTACGTGCAGCGCTCGATCCATGACCGTTTCGTCGAACGCCTGATCGCCAAGGCTCGCGACTGGCAGCCGGGCGATCCGCTGGACCCGGCAAGCCGCGCCGGCGCCATCGTCGATGCGCAGCAGACTTCGCGGATCATGGCGGCCATCGATCGCGCCCGCGGGGAGGGCGCGCGCCTGGTCGCCGGTGGACGCCAGCTGACATTCAACGGCTCGAGCAACTTCATCGAGCCGACGATCTTCACCGGGGTCGATCCGCAGTCGTCGCTGTCGCGTGACGAAGTGTTCGGTCCGGTGCTGGCAATCATTGCTTTTGACACCGAGGAGGAGGCGATCAGGCTGGCGAACGACAGTATCTACGGCCTCGCGGCCTCGGTCTGGAGCGACGACCTGAACCGCGTGCATCGGGTTGCCCGGCGGCTCAGGGTGGGCAGCGTGTCGGTCAATACCGTCGATGCGCTGGATGTGGCCGCGCCGTTTGGCGGCTTCAAGCAGTCGGGCTTTGGCCGTGACCTGTCGCTGCATGCGTTCGACAAGTACACCCAGCTCAAGACTACCTGGATCCAGCTGCGCTGAGCCTTGGGTGTCAAGCCATGTCCAGGGGCTGTGCCTGCCGCGCGCGCCCCTTGGGCGGGTGTACAGGTAATATGGCGGCCTGCAATTGCCTGCCCACGGGATGCTCGAACTGCAGGTCCTGCGTCACGGCGCGATCCTCGACGATGCTTCCGCCCTCCAGCAGCACCACTCGCTGGCAGAAGCTGCGGACCAGGCTCAGGTCATGGCTGATCAGCACGAAGGCCGTTGCGCTTTCCCGGCGCAGCGCGTCCAGGCGTTGCAGCAGTTGCAACTGCAGCACGCGGTCCAGGTTCGACAGGGCCTCGTCTAGCACAACCAGCCTGGGCGAAACCGCCAGCGCCCGGGCGATGTTGGCGCGTTGCAACTGGCCACCGCTCAGTTGGTGCGGCAGGCGCTCGGCATGCTCGGCGCCCAGGCCCATCTGTACCAGCAGCTCGACCACCCGCGTGCGGCGCGCCGCCTCGTCCAGACCGCTCAGGTGACGCAAGGGCTCGGCAATGCTCCAGCCGATACTGCGCCGGGGGTTGAAGGCGCCGGGTGCATCCTGGAACACCATCTGCACGGTACGCTGGAAGTCCCGCGCTGCGGCGCCGCGCAGTTGATCCACCGGCTGTCCGGCGAAGCTCACCTGCCCCTGGGTGGGCGTCTCGAGCCCCAAAAGCAGGCGGGCAAAGGTGCTCTTGCCGCTGCCGCTGCTGCCCAGCAAGCCCACGGATTCACCCGCCCGCAGCTGCAGGTCGATGCCCTCGAGCACCTGCAGCCAGCCGCGCTTGCGCAGCAGGCCGCCGGTACGATAACCGTGGCCGAGTCGGTGCACCTGCAACAGGTTCATGAGTCGCTCCCGCAAAGGGTCTGGTGGGCCTGGAGCAGGGTACGTGCCGTGCTGCTCCCGGGCTGTTCGAACAGGTCGTGGACTGGCTGGCGTTCGACGATGCGGCCGGCTTCCATCACGGCCACCTGATCGGCACAGCGCGCAACCACGCCCATGTCGTGGGTGACCAGCAACACGCCCAGCCCGTGATCCTCGACAAGCGCCATCAGCAGGTCGAGAAAACGAGCCTGGCTCAGCGCGTCGAGGTCGCTGGTCGGCTCGTCGGCCAGCAGGAACGGAGTTTCAGCCATCAGCGCCAGGGCGATCATCATGCGCTGCAGCATTCCGCCGCTGAGCTGGAAGGCGAACGATTGCAGTACCCGCTGAGGGTCGCCCAGGCCAACAGCGGCCAGGCAATGCGCCATGCGCTCACGCGCTTCGGCGCCGGTGATGCCTCGCTGCCTGAGGGTTTCCAGGCCGTGGCTGGCCATGTTGCGCACCGGGTTGAAGGCGCTGCGCGGGTTCTGCAGCACCAGCCCGGCCAGGCGTCCGCGAACCTGAGTAGCGTCCAGTGGTGTGCCGTCCAGCAGCAATTGCCCGCGGGTGCGGCTCAGCCCGGGTGGCAACAGGTCGAGCAGGCCCAGGCAGCTGAGCGACTTGCCCGAACCGCTGGCCCCGACCAGGGCGCAGACTTCGCCGCGTTGCAGTTGCAGGCTCACGCCATGCACCAGCACGGCGCCAGGGGCTTCGATGCGCAGGTCGCGCACCTGCAGGGTCGACGGGGGCATTCAATGGTGCTCCTGGGTCGGGTCCAGACGGTCGCGCAACGCGTCGCCCAGCAAATTGAAAGCCATCACCGAGAAGAAGATCATCAGCCCGGGCAACAGCAGCAACTGCGGCCGGGTCCAGAGGAACTCCTTGGCATCGTTGATCATCACCCCCCATTCGGCCGTGGGCGGGGTAACGCCCAACCCCAGGAACGACAGGCCCGAGACGTGCAGCATCATGTGGCCTATGTCCATGGTGGCCAGAACCAGCAAGGGCCCGGCGATGTTCGGCAGCACGTGTTCGCGCAGCCGCGACCAGCGCGACGCCCCCGCCAGGCGCGAGGCCAGCACGTATTCACGGCCACGCTGCGCAATCACCAGGCCCCGCACCATCCGCGCGTACCAGGCCCAGTGGGAGAGGGCGATGGCGATGATCACGTTGGTCAGCCCGGTACCCAGCAGGGTGACGAAGAAGAACGCCAGCACCAGAGTGGGGAAGGTCATGAACATGTCGCACAGGCGCATCAGCAGCAGGTCGGTGCGGCCGCCGACGAAGCCGGCAACACCGCCCACCAGCAATCCCAGGGCCAATACCAGTGCCAGGGTCAGCATCACGCTGCCCAGCGACAGGCGGGTGGCGACGATCAGGCGTGACAGCAGGTCGCGGCCCAGGTGGTCGGTGCCTAGCCAGTGGCTGGCGTCGGCGGGCTGCAGGCGCTGGCCTAGGTCGATCAGGTCGGGGTTGTGCGGGGCGATCCACGGGCCGAACAGGGCCAGCAGCGCCAGCAGGCCGACCAGCACCAGGCCCAGGACAAGGCTGTGCTGGCGGCGTATGGCCAGGCGCGGCAGGAAGGATGAGGCTTTCATGCGCTGACGCCCTCCAGCCGGCTGCGTGGATCGAGCCAGGCGTAGCACACGTCCACCACCAGGTTGCAGACCATCAACAGGCCGGTCAGCAGCAAGGTGAAGCACTGCATGACCGGGAAATCACGGTTGAGCACGGCCGCGACGGCAAATCGGCCGACGCCGGGCCAGGCGAAGATCGTCTCGATCACCAGGGCGCCACCGATCAGCTCGCCGATATGCATGCCAGTGGCCGTCACCAGCGGTAGCCAGGCGTTGCGCAGGATATGGTCGCGCCACACGCTGCGCTCGGGCAGGCCACGGGCACGGGCGTAGGTGACGTGCCGCTGGTTGCCGGCTTCGAGCAGGCTGGCGCGCAGCAGCCGGGCGTTGATCGACAGCGACATCAGCGCGATAGCCAGCACCGGCATGACCAGGTGCGCGGCCGTACCGCGACCCAGCGGGGGCAGCCAGCCCAGCGACAGCGAGAACAGCGCGATCATCAGGAATGCCAGCCAGAAATTGGGCATCGACACGCCGAGAAAGCTCACCGCGCGCACCACATGATCCGGCCAGCGCCCGTGCCAGCGTGCGGCAACCAGCCCGAGGGGGATGGACAGCAGCAGCGTGCAGGCCAGTGCCAGGCCACCCAGTTGCAGGGTGGCGGGCAGGTAATACAGCAGGTCGTCGAGCACCGGGCGGCCGCTGATGTAGGAGGTGCCGAAGTCCAGGTGCAGGGCCTTCCATAACCAGGTGACGTACTGCACGTACAGCGGACGGTCCAGGCCGAGGGTGTGGCGGACCTCGGCGATGGCTGCGTCGGTGGGCGGGATGTGCGACAGGCGCAGGTAATCCAGCGCCGGGTCGCTGCTGCCCAGGTGCAGCAGCACGAACACCAGGACGGACACGCCGAGCATCGCCGGTACCAGCAGGGCGATGCGCAGGAGAATGTAGCGCAGCATGTCAATGATCCTGCCGTGGCGTCATCGCTTCGAATGGCACGTCGAACAGTGTGCTGCCGAACTGCACCTTGGCCACCGAGTCACGGCGCACGCTGATCGAGGTCAAATGCGAGATCGGCAGGTAGACGGCCTGCTCGTGCAGCGTCGAGAGGATGAAACGGTACTGCTCGGCACGCTGTTGTTCATCGGTGCTGGCCAGCACCTGGCCGATGCGCGTGTCCAGCTCGTCCTTGATTGCCAGCCCGCGCTGGGCCATGTAGTCGGCGTGGCCGGCGTAGCGCATGGAGCTGACGAAGGAGTGCGGGTCGTAGGGAGCGCCCCAGGTGTCGGCGAAGATCATGCCGAAATCACCCTCGCGCTGGCGCTGCACCAGCGCACCCTCCTCGACGGCACGCAGGACGATCTGGATGCCGACCTTGGCCAGGTCGCCCTGCAGCACTTCGGCCAGGCTCTTCTGCATGGCGTCGGTGCCCAGGAACACCAGCTCGATCGACAGCGCCTGGCCCTGTTTGCTGCGCACCGATGCACCCGGCGCCAGGGTCCAGCCTGCGGCCTCCAGGCCCTGGGCGGCGAGAGCGGGGTCATAGGGGTAGGGCTTCAGACCGATATCGGCGTAGGGCATGTTACTGGCGAACAGACTGTCGGCGCGCGGCTCCAGGCCGTAGAGGATCTTGTCGATGATCGCCTGCTTGTCCACCGCCTCGTTGATCGCGCGGCGCACGGCCAGGTCGGCGGTGGCGCCACGGCCGGTGTTGAGTGCCAGTGCCCGGGTGGCCAGGGGCGCCGACAGCGCGGTGGCGAACCCCTGGTCACGCAGGCGCACGAATGTGCCGGCGGTGATTTCCCCTGCTGCCCCCTGGATCAGGTCGACTTCACCGGCCTGCAGTGCCAGGGCACGGCTGTTGGGGTCGGGGATGACCTTGACCAGCACCTCGCCGTAGGCCGGGGTCGGCCCCCAGTAATAAGGGTTGCGCACGAAACGGTCGAACTCCCCCATGCGCGACTCCGCCCGCATCCAGGGGCCGGTGCCGAGCGGTTGGCCAGGCTTGGCCTGTGGCGCACCGAAGCGCAGCGGGCGGACCTGGGCCAGCTCCATCAGCGTGGGGTAGTAAGGGTGCTTGAGAACCAGTCGAAGGGTCAGGCGATCCGGCGCCTCGACGTGGTCGAGGGTGGACACCAGCTCCATCCAGCGATGACGCTGGCTGTTGGCCAGAACTGCATCCAGGTTCGCCTTGGCCGCCGCCGCATCGAAGGGCGTGCCGTCGCTGAAGCGCACGCCGTCACGCAGGGTGAAGGTATAGCGCTTGCCGTCCTCGGAGACCTGCCAGGCCGTGGCCAGCCAAGGTTCGACGGTGCCTTGCGCGGTGTAGCGCACCAGTGGCTCGTAGACCATCGCCTGGGCGTACATCTGGTTGGGGGAGTAGCCGCGCGGATCGAGCGGCCCGGCATTGACCGGCCAGGAGTAGACCAGCCTCGGCGCCGGGTTGCTGTCGGCCTGCACGAACAGGCTCGTGGCAAGCAACAGCAGGCCGCACAAGGCGGGGTTTCGTTTGATCGATCGCTGCTTCACACTGCATCCCCCACATCAAAGGAAGACGTAGGCTAATGAGTGCTGGGTATGATGTCTACGTAAAATCATCACACTGGAAATCATCACATGCAACGGATCACCATCACGCTGGACGAAGAGCTGCTGGACCTCATCGACCGGCGGGTGGCCAGCCAGGGCTACCAGGGACGCTCCGAGGCCATCCGTGACCTGCTGCGCAGCGGCATGCGCGAAGCCGAGTCGCTGCCTGACGAGGCGCCTTGCGTGGCCGTGGTCAGCTATCTGTACGACCATTCCACGCGTGAGCTGCCCAAGCGCCTGAACCAGACCCTGCACGCCCACCACGACCTGACCCGCTCGACCCTGCATGTGCACCTGGATGCCGGTCACTGCC
The DNA here is from genome assembly GCF_057370475.1 of Pseudomonas sp. FA117. NCBI lineage: Bacteria > Pseudomonadati > Pseudomonadota > Gammaproteobacteria > Pseudomonadales > Pseudomonadaceae > Pseudomonas > Pseudomonas sp. FA117. Next base: position 3,228,329 of record NZ_CM170675.1, on the reverse strand, counting down.
TCGAGGTGTCGGTGCTGCAGGGCGAGAGTGGGCGCATCGGCGAGTTGTCGCGGCAACTGATGGTCGAGCGTGGGGTCGAGCATGGGCAGGTGCAGGTGATGCCTGCACCGGGGTATGGGAAGCGGGACGCGGAACGGCAAGGCGAGTGATCCGGTGCGGTTTTCGGGGGCGCGCACGGCTGCTCCTGAATCCGGACGATAAGTTCGCCTTCGAACATCCCGGCTATCGCAAGGCCCGCTGCAGCGCTTTCTAATTGGACGCTGCATGGAGCTGCAGGCTCAGCGGGCCAGAGCCTTGATCAACTGTTCATTGAATGCAGGGATGTCGTCCGGCGTGCGGCTGGTGATCAGGTTGCCATCGACCACCACCTCTTCATCAACCCAGTTACCGCCCGCGTTGCGAATGTCGTCCTGCAACGTCTTGAAGCTGGTCATACGCTTGCCCTGGGCCAGGCCGGTCGACACCAGCAGCCAGGCACCGTGGCAGATGACCGCCAAGGGCTTGCTCGCCGAGTCGTGGCTTTTCACCAGCTTCTGAGCGCCGGGTATCAGCCGGATGGTGTCGGAGTTCTGGACCCCGCCAGGCAGCACGAGCGCGTCGTAAAGATCCAGCTGGGCGCTGTCGAATGTTGCATCCACGGCAAATTCGTCGGCAGGCTTGTCATGGTGCCAGCCGCGCACAGTCCCTTCCTTGTCACCCAGGATGTCGATCACGGCGCCGTTTTTCTCCAAGGCTTCACGCGGGCCGGTCAGTTCTATCTGTTCAAAGCCATCGGTGACCAGGAAAGCCACGCGCTTGCCGTTCAGTTGTGCACTCATCGTTGAGTCTCCGTTTTCGATAGATATGGAAGGTGAGGCCAGGGACAGGCGCAAAGTTCAAAAGACTGCGCTTCAGTGCCGTCTGCGTTGGGCGTGGGTGAATAAAAAGCCGACGAGCAGCCCGATGACTGCGGCGCTCAGCAAAAGCGGCAGCCTGTCTTTACGGGTCAAGGCAAGGCCACCGGAGTTGTCGGGTTCGCGGTTGAGCGCTTTGTCCATAGCCGGTTGATCCTCTGCATCGATGTCGTCGGCCATCACGCTCACAGGCAGTTTGGCCAGCTTCAATGCCGTGCCATCCACCAGCATCAGCGTCAGGTCCTCGATGTCTCCTGCTGCGCGCCCTGGAAAAACCGGTTCGCCTGCAGCATCCAGGTTGTCGTAGATGAAGCGCTTGCCCTCCATCCAGCCCACAGCCGTGAGGAGCTCGGGGCCAAGATAGTATTTTCCATCCAGGAAGAAGCCTGGAAACTGATGAGCGCGTTCGACGTTCTCTACCGAGTAACGCTCACCCGCTTTCATGCCTGTTCTGGGATCAATCATGACCACGACCTCCGTCTGCTGGTATAGCGATGGAGGCGGGATGAATCAGGCGTGTTCCGAAAGGCTGACCAACGGGCCACTTCAGTGTTTTCTGCTGTAGCAGGGTGGGGCTCGGAAACCTGGCAGATAGGTTAGCCAAAGGGAGTGGCCGGTCCTCGCGGCATCAAGCGCGGAACCGGGCCGACCTCACCCGAACACAGTGAAGGGTAGGAGGGCAGCATGACGAAAGAAGTCCATCAGAAGAAGCCAGGCAATCCCTCACCCACTCGCGCAATTTATGCTTTGGGCTCGTCCCAGTCGCTACGCGTCGCAGCAGTCAGCGCATCCCAGTCATCAGGAGGGTTGCCGCGGCCCAGCATCTTCTCGAAGACCGCGTAGGGATCGGATTTGCTGCCTGCGGAGCGTAGGGTATTTTCGTCGTTGACCCATGCATAGACGATGACCTTGGACCTTGAGTCGTAGCGAAAGAACAGCCGAAAGCGCCTGCCGATTTTTGCACGGCGCCAATGTCGGTAGGCGGTGCCTAGCGTATTGCCTTGGCGGAACTCATCACGGCCTGGGTCGGCAGGCACAGCCTCCATGATCAGATGGCTCAATGCCCGAAACAGCTTCACGTTGGCGTTGTTTTCAAAACCTTGTGGGTCGTTCTGCTCGGCCCGGGCGGCAGCTTCTTGCAATTTGCGTAGCTGTAAAATCACACCTTCATGGAACAGCAGTGTCCAGCCATGTCGCAGCATCAGATCGCGACCTCACCATCGATATCTTCGTCCAGGTTTACGGGGTGATTTGCGTTGGCGAGCATGGTTTGCGCCAAGTCTTCCGGCAGGGTGGTGAGGTTGCGTCCGTTTCGGATATCAGCTTCCAGCAAACCTAGGAACGCACCGATGGCAGGGTCTTCATGGAGGGTGTCTACGCGGCTGACCACAACTTCGCCGTCGCGTACGTCGAATGCGATCTTCCCACCGGTATCAAGGCCCAGTAGCTGGCGAACGGATTTGGGCAGTGTGACCTGCCCCTTCGAGGTCAACGTGGCGATTTCGTGGATGGCAGGCATGAGTGTTCTCCCGGATGAATTGATTTGATGGTAAGGAATTATCCTTACTTGGTCAATTTTGGGGTTACTGCTGGCTAAGCGTACATAGGGGGCTGTATGGACTGGAGACATGGCGCTGATGCCTTCAAGCAGCTTGCACACGTAGAGTCGACGGCTTCTAGCGCTGCTTGATTGAGGTCTTCACTGCCCCTGGTGTGCGGTTGTTCAGGAGGTTAACGAGGTTTCGGATACCAAGGGCGATTCAGGGTCATCGAATTCTGGATGCCTCACCTCGATGGAGATATCGAACACGACGTGGTCTTCCCGCTCTCGAGAGAAGTATTTAGGCTTGCGGTGTGTAGTGGTCAACTCATCCCGGACACGGTTTTGAGTTTTTCTTCAGCTTTTGCCGGAGCCAGTCCATTGTTGAACTGATGAGGTCGAATCCAGTTGTAGTGGCTCATCAGGTATTGGCCAATGTCTCGTTGAGCTTGCTGCCCGGTCGGGTAACCCGTGGTCGGTATCCACTCTGATTTCAAGCTGCGAAATACTCGCTCCATCGGTGCATTGACGCTCCTATGTCAACCAGCGCTCCTCGACTCGCTCAAGTCGGCCAAAATCAGTGGATATAGGCCTCGGATGATGTAGCGCTTCAGACATCTTTGTATTTCCTTGCACGACATCCCTTCGGCCGTTCTGCGCGCCACATACGCCTTGGTTCTCGGGTCACTGCGCATTCTTACCATCGCGATAGTCCATAGCGCATTGTTGGCGGATCGATCCCCCCCACGATTCAAGCGATGACGCACCGTTTTACCAGATGATGCGGGGAGCGGGTTAACACCACAGAGCGCAGCAAGAGCGGACTCACTTTTCAGTCGCTCAGGGTTATCCCCTGCAACGGAGATTAAAGTGGCCGCTGTCTGAGGGCCAACACCGAATTGACTACGAAGGCGATGTGCATACTGCTGCGTTAGCGAGTCCAGCGTGTCATCTAGCTCCTGCAACTCTGCCGCAAGGGCCTGCCAGCGTTTAGCCAGAAGTCTAAGCGATGTAGTCAGGGCGCTCAGGAATGGGGCGTGCCCCAGTGAGCCAATGTGTGCACAGTTGTCGACGCAAATCGCAGGTTTGACGTCCCAGAGCCGCTCTCTGATTTCTTGAGGAGCACTGACCAGCAGTGATCTGATCTGGTTGATAGCTTGTGTTTTAGCTTTCACCGCACTTCGGCGGACGACAGAAATCTCCCTCATTGCCTCGGCAGCGCCTGAATGGGTTTTAGCGATGGCAGTGGCGCTCCCCGCCAGCACCGAACGAGCTGCGCTTTCCGCATCGGTAGGGTCTGACTTTCCCTCCAATCTGCGCTTGCATCGATCAGGGCGGTTCACTTCAAAAACAGCAATGCCGTGTTCGCGAAGTACAAGTGCAAGCCCAGCGCCGTACGTACCAGTGCCTTCGACGCCAGCCCGCTGGAGCCACCCGAATGACCTTGCCCAAGTCAGCAACTTAAGGTAGCCGCGAGTCTGTGTATCTACAGCAAGAGTACCTAACAGCTGCCCATTCACGTTGATCAGGGCGCCAACATAGACATCCAGATGCGTATCCACACCTAGGATGACCTCAGTGAGTTTTGCAGTGTTCATGCGTAATACCTCTGAGTTTACGCACTACCGACCTTGGACGCAGGACAGGACTCTCGCGGTGCAGCACAAAGCTCCTATTAAGTCACAGACGCCAAGCCTGGCAGTGCCAGGGAACGTCAGCGATCAATCGACAGGTCAACACCAAGGCATCTAGCTAGCCAATCCCAGCACGAGTCAGATTGAGCTGACGCTCTTGAGCATAGTGAACTGAGAATCCCAGCAGTTGCCTCGGCGACTCATGCTCTGGCGCATGCGATAACGCCACAGTCTCTGGCGGAACAGACGGCTGCCATATTGCGAACCCTGGTCGGAGTGGAACAATAGTCCTTGAGGCTTTCCGCGCTGTTCGTAAGCCACCTCCAGCGCTTTGACTACAAGGTCTGCATCCGGCTTTTCTGATAAGGCCCAACCCACCACTCTGCGTGCATAGAGATCCAGGACAACTGCCAGATAGTGCCATTTGTCCTGTGCCCAGACATAGGTGATGTCGCCACACCAGACCTGATTTGGCGCGTCGACATCAAACGCCCGGTTCAAGATATTCGGAATATCTGGCCGCTCCACTGTTGCCTTTTTGTACGCAAGCGACCCTGGCTGCTTGCTGACCAACGCCAGCTCACGCATCAGCCTACGCACCTTGAACCGCCCGATTTTCTCACCCTCTTCTTGCATCATCATCTTGATACTACGGCTGCCGGGCGCACTTCGTCCGTGTGTGAACAGCTCATTCACTCGACTACGTAACCTCAGTCGCTCAACGTCCGGAGTTCGCTTTCTATGACGATGTGCGTAGTAACTAGAGCGAGTGACTTCAAACACTTCGCACAAGCAATCAACGGGCTCATGGTCGCTGAGCTGGCGGATCAGCGCGTACGCTCGAGATCTTCCGACATCAAGAGCGCGGTAGCCTTTTTTAGTATCGATTTCTCGCGTTCAAGTCGCGTGATTCGGGCTTCCAACTCTTGGATTTTTTGCTGCTCTGGCGTCAGCGCTTTGCTGGCCGGCGTGATGCCACCGCGCTCCTGTTGAAGCTGATTAACCCACCGACGCAGGGCCGATTCCACCAAGCCGAGCGAACGGGCCGCTTCGGCATGGCGGTAGCCTTGATCGAGAACCAGGCAGGCGGCTTCGCGCTTGAACTCAGGAGTAAAGGTACGACGTTGCTTGGTCATCAGACACCTCTCTATGGCGAGCATTCTCGCCTAAATGGGTGTCCGGGGTTAGCAGACCACTACACACATCATGACGAATTAGATCATGATGTCACGTCTGATTGGAGTGACTTGATTTAATTTACTAGCCTGAAAGCGGCCGGTTGAGTCAAGCAGGCATGTCCCTGATTGCCTTCAAGCGTGCTTCTACTGCCTCGAGGGTGTCGCCGCGCTTTTTAGCATCCGGAGCTTCTACTTCCGTGATCAGCCAGTCCACGGCCGCGCTCGGTTTCATCACGCCCAAATCCTTCCCGTCTCGGCTGCGAATAGCGATGGTGCCTTCTTCCTGCTCTTTGGTGCCAGCTATCAGGAGGAAAGGAATGCGCTGCAGTGTCTGTTCGCGAATCTTGTAGCCAATTTTTTCGTTGCGGGTGTCGGTCTCAACCCGCAGGCCTTTGCAGCGTAGTAGTGTGGCTATGTCTCGAACATAGTCAGCATGCTGTTGCGAAATAGAGCAGACGACCACCTGAATGGGGGAAAGCCAAGCTGGAAGTTTTCCAGCGTGATGTTCGAGCATGATGCCCGTGAAACGCTCAAGGGAGCCGAAGAGCGCGCGGTGCAGCATGACTGGACGCTTGTAAAGGCCATCTTCGTCAACGTATTCGATGCCGAATCGTTCAGGGAGGTTCATATCGACTTGAAGTGTGCCGCACTGCCAGTCCCGGCCAATCGCGTCGTGCAAAACGAACTCAAGTTTCGGCCCGTAGAACGCTCCTTCACCTGGATTGACATGGTAGTCGAGGCCCATTTCTTCTAAGGAACGGATCAGCGCTCCCTCGAGTTGATCCCAGGTTGCGTCACTGCCGATTCGGTTGGCGGGCCGAGTAGACAGCTTGATGCGCACCTCCTCGAAGCCAAGTTGGCGATAGATGTCCAGTACTAGACCCACGACGGATCGGCACTCTTCGTTCATCTGTTCAGGAGTGCAGAAAATATGCGCGTCGTCTTGGGTAAAGTGACGAACCCGCAGCAAACCGTGGAGAGAACCGGAGGGTTCATACCGATGGACTTTTCCGAATTCGCCCATGCGAATCGGCAAGTCGCGATAGCTCTTGAGACCGTGTCGATAGAGGAGTGTGCCACCTGGGCAGTTCATGGGTTTGAGCGCCAGGGCGTGACCATCCTCGGTTTCGGTGGTGAACATGTGATCGCGATAATTATGCCAGTGGCCCGATGTTTCCCAGAGGGCGCGATCCATGACATCTGGCGTGTTCACCTCGACATAGCCCGCATCATTCTGTCGACGACGCATGTAGGCGATGAGGGACTGAAAGACGGCCCATCCCCGCGGGTGCCAGAAAACCGACCCTGGCGCGTCATTCTCAAAATGGAAGAGATCGAGTTCCCTGCCAATCTTGCGATGGTCACGTTTCTCAGCCTCATCGAGACGAACAAGGTGCGCTGATAGCTGTTTTGCATCGGCCCAGGCAGTGCCGTAGATGCGCTGCAACTGCTCGTTTTTTGCGTCGCCGCGCCAGTAGGCGCCCGCCAGCTTTGTCAGCTTGAAGGCTTTCAAGAAGCGAATATTAGGTACATGTGGGCCGCGGCACATGTCCACGTATTCTTCGTGGAAATAGAGCCCTATTTCCTGGGTATCTGGCATGTCCTCGATCAGTCGAAGTTTGTAGTCCTCGTGACGTGACTTGAAGATCTGGATGGCCTCGTCGCGCGGCGCCATGCGCTTTATGACATCGTACTCTTTGACGACCAGTTCGCGCATGCGAGCTTCGATGGCTTCGAGGTCTGTCGGGGTGAACGGCCTTTCAAACGCTACATCGTAGTAAAAGCCCTCATTGATCACCGGGCCGATGACCATCTTGGCAGTGGGGTAAAGCTGCTTGAGCGCATGGCCCACCAGGTGCGCGCATGAGTGACGGATGATGCTCAAGCCGTCATCATCTCGAGCGGTAATTACCTGCAATTGAGCATCGTGATCAATCACGTCGCAGGCGTCTACCAAGCGGCCATCAACCCTCCCTGCCACTGTGCTGCGGGCCAAGCCGGCACCGATGGATGCTGCCACGTCGTGGATATTCACGGGATGATCGTAGGTAAGAATTGATCCATCTGGCAGCGTGATGGAAACAGGGGAGGGGTGGGCGTTATCTGACATTGTCACGGGCTTCTCGATCAAAAATACATGTGGACCGTCCGCTAAGGGCGCTCGGGTCATCCATTGGGTTGGCTGGTAGTTCTAGCTGCGAGCACGGCTACTCGCGCCGGGCATCGTGGGGGTTCACAACATCCCCGCAGAAGCACAGCGCATAACCCGCTTCGGATTCGTGCGCGATCACAGAGTGGAGCTGAACACCGGATTCACCGTTTTTCATCTCGGTGTTCTCCAGGGCGACTTCCAACAGGCCGAAGATCAGTCTCGTGAACTGCTCAGCACTGAGTTACACGGGGATGAGTGCCCACTGCCCTGAATGCTTGCGAACGGAGGCAATGTAATCAGGACCATCCTGTGACCAGATCGCGACGGCGTGATCGCAAGCGTCGATCAAGTCCAGAACATCATTTTTGAGCAGCCCGAAGTCGTGCACCATCTGGCCATGTTCAAGGGGATCGGGGTGCAGGAGCAGCTCGACCTTGTACGAGTGCCCATGAATCGAATGAGAGCAACGACGGGTGCTACAGCCTCGAAGGATGCGGGTGTTTTCAAACTTGAACAGCTTACGGATCAGCATGAGCCACCTTCTTCCTCGTTGCCTTTCGACGGTACGGGGTCAACTCCGCCGGCATGCAGTGGGTGGCAACGCAGGAGGCGGCGCAGCGTAAGCCAGCTGCCCATCAGCGCGCCATGAATCCGCAGAGCTTCTATTGAGTACTGGGAGCATGAAGGGTGAAATCGGCATCGATTCCCTAAGGCTGCGCTGATGAAGAGTTGGTAGCCGCGTACCAACGCAATCAAAATCGTGTTCGGCCCTGGTTTCATGTCACGCTCCTCTCGACTGGGCGCAGCTTGGAGCCTTCCGGGCTGTCTTCGATGCTGAAGCCAGCCTCTAGCAACTCGTCACGCAGAGCGTCTGCCCTGGCGAAGTCTCGCTCTTTACGTGCTTTGTTTCTTGCTTCGAGTAATGTCTCGAAATTCTGTCGATGACTCAGTTGTTGTTCCAAACGCGCTACTGGAGGGCTCAAGGCAGCGAGGGCGGCGTGGGGCTCTTGCTGTAGTAGACCAAGCAGTCCGGCGGATCTGATCAGCCTTGCTTTGGCAAGTGCCCGCATTTCATCTGTCACTGCCTGATCCAGCTGTGATCTAAGTACATGCAGCCGGGCCAGTGCTTTGGTCACACCCAAGTCATTCTTAAGGGAGTCCAGCACTTGGTCGTCTGGTGCCACATCGACAGGGGCGTTCAACGAGCTGACCTTCGACAGGGAGATATAGAACCGAATGAGCGTTTGAACGGCAGACTGCAGGCGCTGCGCATTCCAGTCCATCGGGCGACGGTAGTGGGTGAAAAGCAGTGCAAATCGTATTGCTTCACCAGGAGCCTGAGCTAGCAAGTCTCGTACTAGCAAAACGTTGCCCAATGATTTGGACATCTTCAGTCCATCCACGGTAACGAAGCTGTTGTGTACCCACATGCGGCAGTAGAGAGCGCCATTGGCGCAAGTACCCTGGGCAATCTCATTTTCGTGGTGAGGAAAAATAAGGTCTTGGCCTCCACCATGGATGTCGATTGTATGCCCCAGGTGTCGACCGATCATGGCGGAGCACTCAACATGCCATCCTGGTCTACCTCGTCCCCAAGGGCTGGTCCAGCCGGGCATTTCAGCGGTCGAAGGTTTCCAGAGAACGAAGTCCAGAGGGCTGCGCTTATAGGGGGCGACTTCGACCCGCGCTCCGGCCAGCATGTCCTTGGGTAAGCGCCCTGACAGTTGCCCATAGGCTGGGTAGGAGGGAACATGGAACAGCACATGCTGCTGCTCGACGTAGGCATGTCCGCGGTCGATGAGTCGTTTGATCAGCGCGATTATTTCTGGAACATGATCTGTAACGCGTGGTTGCAGATCGGGCGAGGCGATCCCAAGGGCCGCCATGTCTTCATGGTAGGCATCGATGAAGCGGCTGGTGATGTCCGCGATGGGAGAGCCTGACGCAGTTGCTGCTGCGTTGATCTTGTCGTCTACGTCCGTAAAGTTTCGCGCGTAAACGACTTCGTTGAATTCATGGCGCAGCACTCTGGCGAGGATGTCGAAGACAACTGCAGGTCTAGCATTGCCGATGTGTGCGTAGCTGTAGACGGTAGGGCCGCATACATACATGGTCACCCGGTCAGGCTGCTCGGTACGCAGTGCTTCTTTCTTTCGAGTGAGCGTGTTGTGCAGTTGGATAGTCGACGTCATGCGTTGGTGCCTTCGATATGCTCCGCTCGGAGAATGTAGATTCCCGGCAAGGTCATCAACACCTCTAGCCAGCACTCCAGAGCAAGCTCACTGATGGGGTTGTCGAAGCTGAAGCAGAATGTACGAATGCGGTCGCTGTGACCGTTCACGTCCTGTTGAGGTGCTCGCAAGCCTGCAGAGAGCAACCCTCGACTCATACTGTTTTCGGGTTGGAGTGCGACCCGGAATTTAGATACAGAGGTGGCCTTGTATGCGTGCTTGTTTAACCAGCCCAGCGCGCCAAGCGTCGGAGCGATGCCGGAAACGGAAACATCGGGAAGTACTGCACTCATGTTCTTTATCCGCAGGTTACTGGCTCTTCCAATCACGGGGCTCTTACAATTCAATTCCAGCCAGGAAGCGGGTTCTTAAGCTTCATCCAGCCTTTCGGGCCTTGAGCCATCTCATCGTCTGTGAGGAGACATGCATCAAAGCTGGCCCGCAGTGCAGGTTCATCCATGTCCATGCCGATCAGTACGAGCTCTTGTCGTGCGTCGCCCACGTCCTTGTCCCATTTAGCGCGAATGTCCTCGACGGCCTCGGTGTCCGTCGGCCAACGATCTTGCGGGATGGCGGCCCACCAATAGCCCGCTGGGCCATGTCTGACCATTGCGCCTGCTTGCGACCAGTTGCCGGCCATTGCCGGCTCGCTGGCGAGCCAGAAGTAGCCTTTGGAGCGCACGACGCCTGGCCATTCACGTCCAACCAATGTATGGAAACGCTCAGGGTGGAAAGGCCGGCGGGCGCGGTACACGAAGCTGTGAATCCCATACTCTTCCGTTTCAGCTGTATGGGACCCGCGTATTTCCTGCAGCCAGCCCGGGGCTCGTGAGGCCTCGTCGAAATCGAACAAGCCAGTATTGAGCACACGATCCAATGGGACCTTGCCAAACGTCGAGATCTCGATCTTCGCCCGAGGGTTCAGGCCATTAAGAATCGCGATGAGTTGCCGCCGATCGTCTTCACTCACCAGATCAATCTTGTTGAGAACGATCACATCGCAGAACTCGATCTGCTCAATCAGCAGATCTACCACGGTGCGTCCATCCTCCTCTCCCAGCGACTCACCCCGCGCCTGCAAGCTATCGCGCGAGCTGTAGTCCCGGAGGAAGTTGAACGAATCCACGACGGTAACCATGGTGTCGAGACGAGCTACCTCACCAAGGCTGCGCCCATCTTCACCTTCGAAGGTAAATGTCTCCGCCACTGGTAACGGTTCAGAAATACCGGTGGACTCAATGACCAACTGATCGAATCGCCCTTCCTTGGCGAGGCGATCCACCTCGACCAGGAGATCCTCCCGCAGCGTGCAGCAGATGCAGCCGTTGCTCATCTCAACTAACTTTTCATCCGTGCGTGACAGCTCGGCGCCTCCGTCTCGCACCAAGGAGGCATCGATGTTCACGTCACTCATGTCATTAACGATGACGGCGACGCGCCGGCCTTCGCGGTTGTTCAGAATGTGGTTGAGTAGCGTGGTTTTGCCTGCGCCTAAAAATCCGGACAAGACAGTGACGGGAAGCTTTTGGCCTTCACTCAGGTTCGATTTTGGGATGATCATCAGGGGCCTCACGGTATGATGTGGTGCAGGTTTACTACTCGTATTCGCTAGCCGTTAGATGTGTGTTCCAGCATGTAGCAGGCGGCACATTTTCCGTGCAGCTCCATGGTTGAGCTGCCCGGCGCAAACACGCTTTGCTTCGTCCAGGTACCCCGAACGCGAAGATTCCAGGCGATGAACCAGGCCGCGCTTGGCAAGTTTTCTAGGTGCCCGGTAAATCTGTGTGTGGGCCCCGCGTCGAACGTGAAGCTTCAGTCATTTCATGAATAATTGTTATGTTATAACGTAGCACAGTCGGTTGCGCCACAAAAAATGTCGCAAAGCATGCGCGAGCCCTGGACGGGCGCTGCCAGCTTCGCTGCCGCTGCAGGCATCCTGCGCCGGGTGAGTGTCAGTCAATCAGGAGGGGATCCCGGCTTTCCTCGGCAAGATTTTGCACGCTGAGTACCTGACGCCACTCAGGGGCACGCTGAGCGTGTTGCTAAAGCTGAATTTAGGAGAAAGCAAATTTGAAGATCATGAATGAGCCTTCACGGTGGCTTCTCGTACATAGCGTGCAGGGGAATTGCCGAGCGTCTTGCGGAACATGCTGATAAATGAGCTTACAGATTCGTACCCCAACGCCTCCGCAGTAGCCTGCACGGATGCACCTTCAGCCAACTCCTGAAGCGCGACAATAATTTGCCATTGCTTACGCCAGTGCCCAAAGGTGAGGCCGGTCTCTTTCTTGATCAGTCTGGCGAGCGAACGCTCGCTCATTGCAATTTTCTGCGCCCACTGGGCCATGGTGAGACGATTCGCGGGGTCTTCAGCCAACGCTTTGGCGATCAATCGAAGCTGTGGGCTTTTCGGCAGCGGGAGATAGAGCTCTTCGGCGGGTGCCTGCTCCAGAAGCTCCAACAAGACGCCTGCGATGCGGGCTTGTTGACCATCGGGAGGGTAGTCATTCGTGCGCTCCGAAAGGAAGAGGACCAATTCAAGAACCAAAGGATTGAGTGCCAAGGTGCAGCAGTGATCCGGCAGATTGGCTGCCCCGCGCTCGACGAACACCATGCAGATTTTGCCGTTAGCGGTGACCCTGTTGCTATGGGCCATGCCGCTTGGAATCCATACACCCAGCCCTGGCGGAACCATCCACAAACCATCCTCGACGGTGCAGACATTCGCGCCTTTGAACGCGATAACCAGTTGGCCTTTACGATGTGAATGAACGGGCACTTCGATATCGTGCTGCTGCGACTCCATCATGAGCACGACAGCCGGTTGAAGCATTGCATCGGGGTCTTCCGGACCCAGCAGGTAGGGCTCACGTTCGTGCTCAGCCATCACGCTTCCTGATTGTCCGAATTTGATTACTTATTGGCAGAATAGTTTATATCGGAAATTCAAGGCGAGATCTTATCATTGATCCCGTCGGAGCTAAACGCCCGGCTTTCGCATTCTCTCGTTATCAGGTGGCCATGATGCTCAGCGAGATCTCGATCGCCCACATCTACTTTCCTCCTTTTTTCATCTACCTGCTGGTTGCTGTGGTGCTTTACCTCGGAATTGAAAAGCTGACGCGCCGTTGGCTTGACCTGACCTGGCATCCCAGTCTCACGCGGTTCTTCGTTTCAATCGCTTTGATCTCCCTGCTGATACTCAAGCTTTGATGAGGCAACAATGAAACAGGCTGTACAACTTCTCAAACTCGCGACAACGCTGATCATTGGCCTGGCGGCGTTGTACTTCTGTTCAGCCCTTTGGAAAACCTACGTCCTCGCGCCTTGGACACGCGACGGGCGGGTCAGCGCTCAGGTCATTCGGATCGCACCAGAGGTTTCCGGGAACGTTGAACAGGTTCTTGTAAAAGACAACCAGCAAGTCAAAAAGGGCGAGCTGATCTACCGCATCGATGACCGAAACTATTCGCTTATCGTAGATCAGCGTTCAGCCGAGTTGACTGAAGCGCATGAGGTATTCCGTCAGCGTAGTGACGAACTGATCCGCCGGAGTCAGTTGATCGGCGCTGTCCCGAAGGAAGAAATTGAGAATGCGCAGCGCGCGCTTGCGATCGCAAAGGCGCGCTTGAGTAGTGCTCAGACCCAGTTTGCTCAGGCGCGGTTGAACCTTCAGCGCACGCAGTTGCGCGCTCCCGTCGATGGCTACATCACACAACTGCGACTGCAGCCAGGGGACTTTGCTGCAGAGGGCAGCACAAACTTGTTCATCGTCGACAGCGATAGCTTCTGGGTGACCGGCTATTTCGAGGAGACCAAGCTCGCCAACGTAGGTACAGGGGCCGCGGCCAAGATCCAGTTGATGGGATTCAAGCCGCTGCTGACCGGCCATGTCGCCAGTATTGGTCGAGGAATTTCGGACGAAAACGAGGTGCGCTCCGAGAATGGTCTACCTCAGGTCAGTCCAACGTTTAGCTGGATTCGATTGGCCCAACGGATTCCGGTTCGTATCGAAATCGATCAGGTACCCAGCGGCGTTGAGCTTGCGGCCGGTATGACGGCGAGCGTCGAGATCGACCAGCCTGGCACCGAACACTCCTGGCGTCTTATCAACTGGTTGAAGGATTACCTCTGATGCGTATTCGGGTACTGCGTGACGGGTTGGGCGCGCTTCCGGCACCGTTTACCGTGGCAACCTGCGCTTACGTCATGCGTAGTTGTGCTGCCGCGAGCCTAGCGCTAACAATGGGGTTCTTTCTGCAACTCGACGCTCCATTCTCAGCGGCCTCTACCACTTTGCTGCTGCTTAACCCGGTCCAAGGAGCTGTTTTGGGCAAAGGCCTGCACCGGATTGCTGGCACGCTGCTGGGGGCGATCGCGTCGTTTATCCTGATGGCACTCTTTTCACAGCAGATGATCCTACTGATTCTCGGAATTGGGGTATGGCTAGGTTTGTGCGTGGGGGCGATGACGTTGCTCAGGCACTATTTCGCTACTACCGCAGTGGTCGCCGGCTACACGGTGTGCCTGGCGTTGGGGCCGGCCATTGTCGAGCCGCAGCTCAGTTTCCAGCACATCGTCACCCGAGCCAGTGCGGTGGTGATAGGGGCAATGAGTCTGAGTCTGGTCACCGTGCTGTTCAGCCGTAAAACCGTGGAGCAGCGTGTCCGGGATGCGTTGCGTGCTCTGAGCGGCAGAGCACTGGATTTGATTGCGGACCAGTACTCGTGCGCTGGCGATGCACAGTTGCATCGTCAGCGCACAGCGCTAGCAGCCGAGGTCAGCCGAGTTGATGACCTGCTCGGGCTGGGCCGTGGGGAGTCGTGGGTCATCAGCGATAATTTGAGAGAGATCCGCTCAGGCTCCATCTATTTGCAGGCAGCATTGCTTGAGCATGAACTCCCTGGCGACGGCCAGGCACTAAAGTCCTCCGCTCGTATGGGGGCGGTTGCTGAACGGCTCCGAACCATCGCAACTGCGTTGCGCGAACAGCAGATATCGCTGAAGCTCGCGAGTGCGCAAGTGCGCGGCATCCGTGAGCAGATGATCGCATGCATCGATACATCCGAGTCCTTGGATGACCGCACGCTTCTTGCGCTGACACGGCAGCAAGAACGGTTAGGCGAAATGGGCCATGCTCTAGAAGGGTACTCTTTTCTGGAGCAGAAGGCTCAGCACAAGCATCGCCCATACCGCGTTCATCGCCACTACGGCGATGCCCTGCGCAACGGTCTGCGGGCGCTGTTGGCCACACTCATTGCTGGCGTCGTTTGGTTCTTCAGTGGTTGGGATCAAGGGCCGGTAATGCTTGGAGTGCTTGGTCCTTACGCGACATTGATCGCGGCAACGGCAACGCCTGTCAAAGGTACCGTCCACTTCTTGCGCGGAACCCTGTATGCCATCCCTGCGGCATTTGTATGCAAGTTTCTGATCATGCCCCAGATCAACGGTTTGCCTTTGCTTCTGGTCACTCTCGCGGTGTTCTGGTCGTTCGGCGTCCATGCGAGCACCATTGCCACCCGCGCATTCCAGGCCATCGCATACCTGATTGCGTTTAACACCCTCGTCAGTACTACGCTGGTCGCCCATTACGACTTTGCTGACTTCGCAAACCAATCCGTTGCATGGGTCGTAGCGCTCGCTATTTGCCTTCTTGCCTTTCAGCTTTTGCCTAAACGTCACGAGAAGAACGCCGAGGCCCTGGTGAGTGCGCTGCATAAAGAAACAGCGCTCCTGCTCGGCAAGCGCGATGGCGTCGACTATGGCCTCTGGGAGGCCCGTCAGCAGCATCGCATTGTCTCACTTGCCGCTTTGCCAGCAGAAATGCTGGCATCTCAGGGCTACGTTGAAGATGTCGGGAGGATCGCGCTTCAACTGGGTAGGGAGTTGAAACGAATCCAGCGAAGCCTGGCCGCTCTGGATCGGAAGTCCCGGCTCGCGCAGGCCATCGACACGGGATTGGCTCGTCTGGCTCATCATCACCGCAGCCCCGGCCACATGTCCCTACAGGCGCGTCGCACGGCGAATGCGCTGCGACGCATGGGCTTCCTCAAGGACGCATTGGTGTTCAATGATTTGTCCTGGCTGTTTGATCAGTACGCAAAGAGCGCCTCGCAGTCGTGAGGAGAGCAGCGACTCTGAGTGGCGTTCGCGCCTCTACGCCAAGGAGATGTGATGTGCCGAGCACAGGTCAGCGGCTGATGATCAACCCGTTATCGAGTTGGCAGAAAATCGCTATTTATAGTCATGATCTGAAATTTACACATCGTGTGTTTGGGATGAAACTAAGAGGGTCATACGTTATCCGCAACGCGCGCTAACGTTACAACCGCCATGGAGTCGACATGTATATCGAGATTCGTACGTATCGCTTGAAGGCGGGTGCCGTGCCTGCCTATTTAAAAATTATTGAAGAAGAATGTATTGAACTTCAGAAATCCTATCTTGGCGATTTGCTGGGTTACTACGCGTCAGAAATCGGGCCCATAAATCAGGTGGTCCATATCTGGCGTTATCCTTCACTGGATGATCGTCAGTGTAGGCGGGCGGCACTTGCCCAGGATCCGAAATGGCAAGCGCTTACACCCAGAGTGATGGCGTTGATTGAGGACATGGATACCAAGATCATGCGGCCGGCAAGGTTTTCGCCGGCGCTGAAAATACCCTGAGCAGGTCGTGCATGAGGTGGCGGTACCAGGCTGCTCATCATGAAGCTGCCATGGCCGTACAGCACCAGTTTGGATTTTCGATCGCAATAATTCCCTTGTTGATGAGTGACGGCCCAGCATTTCCGGACCGCCATGCGTCAAGAGAATCTCATGGGCGGTGGGGTGAACCCACCCGTCTCACGACTAATCAGTTCTGCTACGGCGATCGTCGTTTTGTCGTGACCATAGGGGCCGATAATCTGTACGCCGACGGGCAGACCTGCTGGCGTCAACCCTGCCGGCGCTACAGTTGCAGGCAGATAAGGAAGAGTCGCGAGGCCCGCCCAAAACAATTGATCGTTGTAATTCTGTGCCGAGCCGTCGACCTGGACAATTCGATCTACACGTGGGGTCTGTTGGTCATGGGGGAAGGCTGCAGTAGACGCCACGGGGCTAAGCACTACGTCGAACCGTTCAAAGAAATGCATCCACTTCCGGCTCAGAATCACGCGCTCCCGGTGAGCGTCGTACCAGTGCCGGTGGGACTGGGTCGCAAATCCGGCGTTCCACGCAGCGTAACTGTTGTCATTTCCGGAGAAGGTGGCCGCGAGATTCGCTGCAGTTGCCCAGTCGGCATCCGAAAGCAGTGCGCCGGTAGCCCCACGCAGCAGCTTCATGTAAAGAGTGTGGGCGCTTTTCGAGTCAGGGAATGGGCGGGCAGTCCAGTCCACGATGGCGCCGCGCTCTTCCAGGTTTCGAGCAACTGCAGCAACTCGATTGCGGACCTGCGAATCGACAGCGCACATCGGATCATCCAGCCAAACGGCTACCCGCAGACCCTCGGGACCCCTGCATCGCGCTGGCGGCAATGCAATGGACTGGTGAGGGGCAGTAGGTTCTGCCGCAGCCAGAATATCCATGGCCATCGCCAGATCCTGCGCTGAGCGTGCCATCGGACCACATACCAGCAGGTCGAGCGGAACATCGGCACGGCCCACGCCGTGGCCAGTCTGAGAAATGACTCCGTAGGTAGGCTTGTGTCCAAATACGCCGCAGTAATGAGCCGGATTGCGGATTGAGGCACCGATGTCGCTACCGAGTTCGAGTGGGGTCAGGCCGGCCGCCAGAGCGGCTGCCGCGCCTCCCGACGAGCCGCCCGGAGCGCATCGTAAGTCCCAAGGATTGCAGGTAGTCCCGTAGATCGGATTGAACGTCTGCCAGTCAGCCAGCATCGTGGGGACGTTGGTCTTTCCGAAGATAATGGCGCCGTGTTTCTTGAGCCTGGCCACGGCCACCGAGTCTTGCTCGGCGCCCTGGGTGATGAACGCAGGATCACCCCACGTGGTCATCATGCCCTTCACATCGAAACTCTCTTTGACGGTCATTGGCAAACCGTGAAGCGGGCCGATCACCTCACCCCGAGCCAGCGCGTTGTCCGCAGCGCGTGCTGCAGCGAACGCGCTCTCAGTACAGAGCGCAATCACTGCGTTAATCGTCGGGTTCAACGCTTCAACGCGATCGAGGTGGAAGTGTAAGGCCTCCACGCACGAGATCTTGCCCTCTCGTATCTCTTTGAGCCACCAATGAGCGGACTGGAAGGCGTTCTCATAAGGAACAGTTTCGTTACGCATAGATGCTCCACCTCGATGCACCACTTAGACGTTGCTCTTGATCATGCCGCCATCGACCTGGAAGCAAGCCCCGGTGATGTACGACGCTTGCTCAGAGGCGAGAAACGCAACCATGTTGCCCAGCTCTTCCGGACGACCAAGACGACCGATCGCGGTGTTGCGGGCCAATCCCTCAAGGCACTCTTCCAGCGTGCGGCCGCTCCTGTCGGCGATCTCCTGCTGCTTCTCACGGATGCGATCAGTCAAGTAGATCCCTGGTAGTACCAGGTTGGCGTTGACCCCATGCTTGGCCCACTCTTCCATCATGCTCTTGAAGTAGCCGGCGACGGCGGGGCGAATGCCGTTCGACAGATGCAGCATTGGAACCGGCTGCTTGATCGAACTCGACTGAATACTGATGATTCGGCCCCAGCCTTTGGAGTACATATGAGGCAGGCAGGCACGTACCAGGCGAATGGTGGAGAGGTGCAACAGCTTGAACGCGTCGAGCCATCGTTCGTCGTCGAGCTGATCGATCGGCAAGACGGGCGGGCCGCCGGTGTTGCATACCAGGATGTCGATAGGGCCAAGTTTGCCTACGGTGTGCTCGATCGCGCCGACGATGGCTTCTGTTTCGCCCAGGTCTGCGGAGACTGCGATCACGTCACTGCCGGATTCTGCGCTGAGTTCCCTCGCGGCTTTTTCAAGTAATTCAGTGTTGCGCGCACAGAGGGCAACTCTTACCCCTTCATGTGCCAACCGCGTAGCAGCGGCCAGACCAAGGCCCTTGCTCGCCCCGCCAATAAATGCAACTTTGCCCTTGATTCCCAGATCCATAAATCCTCCTAGATCATAGCGTGTTATTAGCAATCATTAACTTGGGTTTAAGCTTCTTCGCGATACAGCCCAAGCTTGCGAAGTGTCGGATCATCCGAGAGACAGAACAGGTAGGCATTGCTATCGGAAGTGCTCTCGTGGTGATGCTCACTCCACGACGGCACAACAAAGAAATCGCCCTTTTTCCAGTTGAATTGCTTGCGGTCAATCACAGTGAGGCCGCTACCTTCCACAACATGGAAAACCTTGTGACAGGTTTGGCGACGGGACTTGGTGCTCACATTGGGTCGAATCAGGTGGGCGCGGCAGGACAGCGTGGCGAACACTGATTGACCGTTGTAGGGGTTGATGTATTCCACACACACATCGTCGTAGGGATTGGTGTCACCTGCTTCAGCCATTGCATTG
Source organism: Pseudomonas sp. FA117 (assembly GCF_057370475.1). Classification (NCBI taxonomy): domain Bacteria; kingdom Pseudomonadati; phylum Pseudomonadota; class Gammaproteobacteria; order Pseudomonadales; family Pseudomonadaceae; genus Pseudomonas; species Pseudomonas sp. FA117. Next base: position 3,209,199 of record NZ_CM170675.1, on the reverse strand, counting down.
AGCAACGCGTAGGTGTCAGCCCAGCGGAAATGGATCATCGAACTTTTGTTCAGATCACGATCCAGATCAGTCGCTGGGCGAAGACCAGCGGTACCGTAGCGACGCTTGGTAGCGCCGGTGCGAGCGGTAGGCCTCATGTCGCCGGTATCGCTTTTGTATACCGCATCCAGGTAGCGCACGAGCCCCAGATCCAAACCGTCAAACCAGAATGCTGGCTCGTCTGAATCGTTGCCGTGACTATGCCAGTGCATGGCCGGCGTCAAAACCAGGTCGCCCGGGGACATGTCCACCCGATCGCCGTTGTCGTTGGTGTAGGCCTTGCCGGAAATGAAGAAGCGCAGCGCGATAATGGTGTGACGATGAGGTCGAGCCTTTTCACCTGGCATCAAGAGCTGTACCGAGACCGACATGGTGTTGGTAACGGTCTCATCCGGGATGCCCGGATTTTTCAGGCGTAGAAAGCGCCGTTCGGCACCCGCCAATCCATCAGGCAATTTCTCCTGAAAGTCGAGGGCCTTCCAAACCATGTCTTTGACTTCATTGAACTCCCAGTGGTACGGAACCACGTTGTCTTTCTTGGGAAGGACAATCGGCAAGTCGTCGATGGCCGCGAACGTTAGGCTCTTTTCAGTCAAGGCTGCACGGTAATCTTCAATGCTCTTAATATGCTCCGTCATTTCAAATAACCCTCAATAAACATATGGGTGGGACGGCAAACTTCGTGCACGTGAATGCACGCGCAAAAGCGTGTTCGCCGTTGAAAGCCGAGCGTTTAAATATCGAGAATCAGATGTGGGCCCGAGGCCCGGGAGCAGCAAATCATCATGGTCCTTTCGCGATCGTGCTGGTCCGCTGACTTCACGCTATCTCGGTGTATCACGTCACCGCTAAGTACCTTGCATTCACAAGCCCCGCAGATACCCTCCTCACAGGAGTAGTCGACGTCGAGGTCGTTCTGGATACAGAGGTCGAGAATGGTCTCGTCAGGCATAACGGTGAAGGTCTTACCGCTTCGCTTGAGCGTCACTTCAAACGATTTGGCCTCGCCCTCGGCGAGCGGTGCTACTGGTGCTGCCTGGAATCGTTCGATATGCACCAACCCCGGCTCGCGATCGGCTGTTGCTTCAAGAAACTCAGCCAGGAAGCCAGCAGGGCCACAGCAGTACAAATGAGCATCCATCGGGGCATTGTTTATGATGTCAGTAACGGTGAACTCGTTTTGACCTTTCTCATCAGCGATGTGAAGGGTTACATCATCATGGCAATACGGGGCACCGTACTGAACTACGTGCTCCAGCGCTCGTGACCAGTAGTCAAGATGGACGGGGGCACCCAGTCTCTTGCGCTCGTAGTACATGGACAGCAAGGGGGTGATCCCGATGCCGCCGGCCAGTAAGTAGATGAGATGTTCCGAATCGGTCATGGCGAAGTTATTTCGCGGTACCGAGGTTCGGTAGGTCTGCCCCACCACGCTTGCTGTGTGCCATTCGCGCGACGCTGCCGTCTCGATCGCCCGATTCTGAACGCCGATGCAGTACTCGTAAGGTTCCGCTCCTGAGTTGAGAAGCGAGTACTGCCGAGTGCCATGGCCTTCGATGTACAGATCGATGTGGCTGCCTGGCGTAACCGCCGGCAGGCATTCGCCCGTCGGTGACGCGAACGTGTAAAGGTTCACCGAGGGCGTTGCGTATTCGATACGCGTCAGCAACAGCGTGAGTTCCTTGGCAGCCATCAGATGACACCGTATTGAATGTTCATCGAACGCAGCCAACTGCGATATTTTTGTCCCATCAGATCGGTGCGATGATGCAGCTCATGGCGAAGTTCGGCGGGAATACGTTCTGGTCGCTGAGTTTCGACGATAAAAATATCTTGCGCGTACACCACGTCAGCACGTTTGACGACGGCTTCGGGGTCCGGCATCGGTTTAACGTTGAGTGCTGCGCACACCCGAACAATGCAATTCACCTCATCGATGGGTTGAGCCGTCAGCAGAGTGGCGAAGCGAGACGTTTGCCCTTCGATCTCGTGGCTGTCTGCGTCGAGGTCGACGATGCGTTTTGAGAAGTGCGCGATGAGCGGGCGTTTGATGGTCCAGGTGTAGTAGGACGCGACCGGGATACCCCGTACGTCCCCAGCAGGCTGTACGGAGCGGATCTCGGAAGTGCGCAGTCCGTCAGGACCTACCTCGACCGTATAGGGTGCGATAACGTCGGGTTTGGCTGCGATTGCATTAAGGTCTCCGTGTACGAACGGAAAGTGCGTGATGTCGCAAAAATTCTCGACTGCCCGATAACCGTTTGCCTTGAACACGTATGGACCGGACGGTACTTTCAGATAGTCGTCTTCATGCCACTCTGGAAATGAAGGAAGGTCATGAGGTGGATTGCCAAGCGTCACCCAGACCATCCCGTATTGCTCGCGCACTCTGTGCTTGATGGCCTGTGCCTTGCGCATTGGAGGATCGTTGGGGGCTGCCGGAATCAGCGTACAGGCACCTTCGGTGTTGTAATGCCAACCATGGTAGGGACAGACGACTTCATTGTTGCAGATGTGTCCTTTGGACAGGCGTGCGCCGCGGTGGATACATAGGTCTTCCCATACATGCGCGACACCGCCAGCGTCGCGCCAAGCCACCAGGTCACGACCCAGTAGCTTGACGGGGTGGAGTGTGCCTTGGGCGAAGTCGGAAGCGAAGCCGACAACGTGCCAATCATCTAGAAGAACTGGATCGGTGCACCCCTGATCAAGTGTCAGGGGAATCAAGGTCCTTGTTTGCTCTGTTGTGCTCATTATTGAACCTCAGGACGTTAAGTTGCGAGGCCAGTATATGAGCGGATCTGGGAAAATCGTTTAGAGAACCTGCCAATCAGGTGTCCTCATTCGCCATTTTTCTGAGATGGTCAGGAGGCGAGTATTTCTTTTAGGGAAAATCCGAGCAAGCCAGCCGTTCAGGGCCAAATCGCGTGAAAACGCCCAGCCGCACTGTTTTCTATGCGGACAGTGCCGTTTTTATTGATTTGGCCGGTCTTTTCGGCCCGTTTTGCCTTGCTACGGGCGCACCTACCCCAGACCCATCAGCCGCTTTCGCGTGATCCACAGGTTTGACAGCGCAAACAACGTGGTCAACTGAGCCGCATTTTTCATCAGACCGCGAAACCGGGTCTTCACATACCCGAACTGGCGCTTGATCACCCGAAATGGATGTTCGACCTTGGCTCGGGTCTGTGCTTTTACCCGCTCGATTTCGCGTTTGGTCTTGTAGATCAGGCTACGCTTGCCCCACTTCGTGCAGGTACTGCGCCGGACTGCGATCTGCCAAATCACCTTACGCCCGTCATGTTCTGATCCATCTCAGTCAGAAAGCGCTCACGATGTGTTTGCTTGCGTTTGCCGGCGTACTCAGCATCGGAAAAGCTCATCTGGCTCATGGGGCTGCCGTCCTGGGGAGGAGATGGGGTATTTCAGTACAGGTTGCCAAACCATGGAGTAGCTTGATTGGAGAATCCCTAGAAAACGCCCTCAACCGAGGCCGTTTCTGAGGAGGGGCGGCTACGCCGCAGCTCCCGCTTGCCGTTCGCTTTCAATTTCGCGAACGAGCGGCAACACATGCTTGCCGAAGTACTCGACTTCCTCCTGGAAATGCAGGAAGCCCGACAAGATCAAATCCACACCTACTGCCTTCAGTGCCACGATACGCTCGGCAATCTGTCGCGGCGTACCGATCAGGTTCGTCTTGAAGCCGTCGTTGTACTGCACGAGATCTTCAAACTTCGATTTGGCCCAGTTGCCCTCGCCTTCGGGGCTCGCCGATCCCGCGTTTTTAGCTTGCGCACCAAAGGCATTTACCGCCTCAGGATTGGCTTTATCGATAATTTCCTGCAGCACCGCACGCGCTTCCTCCTCTGTCTCCCGAGCAATTACGAAGGCGTTCACCCCAACCTTCACCGAATGGCCGTTAGCCGCCGCTTTGGCACGTATGTCATCGACCTGCGCCTTGATCCCTTCCACAGTGTTGCCATTGGTGAAATACCAGTCTGATACCCTGGATGCCATGTTGCGAGCAGCCCGTGAACTGCCACCCTGGAATATTTCGGGGTGCGGTTGCTGTAGCGGTTTCGGCTTGAGGGTGTAGTCGTGAAAGCGATAGAAGTCGCCATTGAACGAGAAGTTATCCTGCGTCCAGATTCCCTTGAGGGCTTGAATGAACTCTTCGGATCGGCGGTAGCGTTCATCGTGGTCGAGCCACGGCTCGCCGATCGCGTGGAACTCACCCTTGAACCAGCCCGAAACGACGTTGATGGCGATACGGCCATTGGTGAACTGGTCGATTGTTGCCAGTTGCTTTGCAGCAAGAGCAGGATTCCATGGCCCGGGGAGAATTGCAGCGATGACCTTGAGCTTGTCTGTCGCTGCCAACAGCGCATGGCTGATCGTCACCGAGTCGTGCTGGTACTCGGCTCCGTAGCCGGCAGTGAAGCGGATTTGCGACAGCGCGTAATCGAAACCGGCCTTCTCTGCCAGTTGCGCGAGCTTCCGGTTGTAATCGATATCCCAACTGGTGCGCTGCTCGATGTTGCTGACAACCAGGCCCCCGCTGACGTTAGGTACCCAATACGCAAACTTGATTGATTCAGTCATTGTCGTGCTCCTGATTTTCTGGTGTTCATGCCGCGCGGATAGCCGCGAGGCGGAAGAAGGGATTCAATGGAATTAGTGCGCGCTCGATACGCTCGACTTGCGCGTCGTCGGTCAATTGGTAGTCATCAAAAGACTCGAGGCTGGCGTATACGCCGAAAGGCAGCGTGTGGGCCTGGAAAAAACCGAACAGAGGACGGAGTTGGTGGTCGATGACCAGCGCGTGGCGATCACTGCCGCCGGTGGCTGCCAGCAATACCGGCACACCCTTGAGCGCCTCGTGATTCACCAAGTCAAAGAAGTGCTTGAACAGGCCCGTGTATGACGCGCGGTAGACCGGACTGCCAGCGATGATTAAGTCTGCGTTTTCGATGGCATGCAGGTGGATGGACAGCTCCGGGGCTGCCGAATCGCGCTCGAGGGTGCCCGTCAAAATGGAGGCAAGCTCAGCGATGCGCACCCAATGCACCTGGACCCTGTATGCCTGCATCAGTCGCTGAACTGTGATCTCCAACAAACTGTGCGTTCGAGAGGGAATCCGCAAACTGCCCGAGACAACCACAACGTTTATTTCAGCACTCATCACACCCTCACGTACTCGGCAAAAATCACATCGAGGGGGTGAAAGCAGCAAGCATGCCAACTTAGAGGTGCAATAAAATCAGATATTTAGTATGTTCATCAAGCACCGACGGTGTAGGAAGGGCAACAAGCTGCTGAACAACTGTTTCCCACGCAACAGCTACCAGACCAACCCCCAGCTCGACCCACGGGTTCCCAACCAACAGCTCCTCAACAAATTGATCTCGAGAAGACAACCGTTGACCCGTCATGAATGAATAAACCGCTGATTTTATTGAGAACTTAAAATCGGCATAAACTTTGCGAGGGGTGGTAACTTTTACCCGCTCGATTTCGCGTTTGGTCTTGTAGATCAGCTACGCTTGCCCAACTTCGTGTAGGTACTGCGCCGGGCTGAGATCTGCAAAATCACCTTACGCCAGTCATGTTCTTGATTCATCTCAGTCAGAAAGCGCTCACGACGTGTTTGCCTGCGTTTGCCGGCGTACTCAACATCGGAAAAACTCATCTGGCTCATGGGGCTGCCGTCGCTGCGGAGGAGATGGGTTATTTCAGCTCAGGCTGCCACACCATGGAGTGGCTTGATCGGAGAAACCTTAACGGATAGCTATCCAGTCGCCATCACGGAAATCTGCGGCTTTGGAGCAAGCGAAATGCGCGTCGACGTACTGGGAGGAAGAACCTTTGAACGGTAAGGGTGGGCATCGGCCCTTCCATCCGGACTGCAGCTGAGTGGTAAAAGCCTGGAGGCGAGCACCCGCCTTCAATCCGCTTCGGTCGCCTGCTTGGCTGACATGTATCGCCCCGGCGCCTGGCCCATATGTTTTCGAAACATTGTGATGAACGCGCTGGTTGACTCATAGCCCAGCGTCAGGGAAACAGACTGGACCGATTGGTTTTCAGCTAACAGGCGTAATGCGATGCTGATTTGCAATTGTTGCCGCCAACGGCTGAATGACATCCCGGTTTCACTTGCGACAAGCCGTTCAAAGCTGCGGACGGACATCAGAATTGACTCGGCCCACTGTCCGATGCTCTTTCTCTCTGCTGGCTGATGGAGTATGGCTTGGGCGACGCGACGCAGTTTGGGGTTGCTTGGCAAGATGAATGACACGTCGCTCGACGGAAGTTGGCGTAGCTGAGACAGCAGGAGCGTCACTGCATGTGGGTATGCGTCTTCCATCAGGTGCTCCTGCTTCGCGGCTGCCAGGAACTTGATCAGTTCCTCCACAAGCGGTGTCAGGGGCATCACACGACAGGTATCAGACAACCCTGCAGCAAGCTCAGGCTCTAGATACAGGTAATAGACATCGCTCAGATCCGAGAGGCGGCTGCCATGCAAGTGCTGACTGGGAACCCATAGCGCGTAATGAGCAGGAATGATCCACAAGCGGTCCTCCACATGGCAGCACGCCTCCCCACGGGTCGGAACGATGAGTTGAACCTGCCGGTGTCTGTGACGGCGCAGGGCCGGTGCGTTGATTTGGACATCCACATGCAGTACAGAGACTGGACTTTGGAAGGAGTCGGGGTTGAACGATTCCAGGCTCTTTGCCAAGTCGGTGTGTAGGGTGCTGGTCGAATGACCAGCGCAAAAAGGGGGCGTCAAGTTCTCCATCGAACAGGCACGAGAAGGCATGCTTACCTCGGCTACAGACGATTAAAGTTTTTATTCCTACATCTGGCTGCCATTGAGGTTATAGCAATGGTCTGGTGCACCGCAACGTTTGGGCCGGCTCAAGGCTTGATACAGCTTAAAGGTTTAAGCAGGCGCTCAGCGATAAGTGCCAGCTCGAGAGCCAGGTTGTATTTCGTCATGGAGCAACCTCCGGCGGATGAGGTGCCCAACTTTCGGGGGGCAGTTCACAGGCGCGTTGGAAATGATTGGAATGCCATGGACGGCTTTGGACTGGCTGGCGAATTAAGATTCTGAGTCTATAGGTGATTGCGGACCTTGATGGAAGTCAGTCACAAGCTATCCGGATCCCCAAAGAACATTTGGACAGGGCTCTAGGGCGGCGTTTCAATATCGAAAAATCATAAATGTACCCCCAAAAATACCCGCGATACCCCCAGCAGGATGCGCGATCGAGAACAGCGATTTCTGACAGCTGACGAGGTGGTGCATCCTGGACTTCAGTGTAGCGCCATGGCCGCGTGGTGCCCATGGCACTCACTCCGGATGAATGAGGGCACTCAGCCTTCAACCACCCGAGCCACCGCCACCTGTAGTGGTCAACTCATTCCGGACACAGTTTTGAGTTTTTCTTCAGCTTTTGCCGGAGCCAGCCCATCGTTGAATTGATGCGGGCGGATCCAGTTGTAATGGCTCATCAGGTATTGGCTGATGTCTCGTTGAGCTTGCTGCCCAGTCAGGTACCCGGTGGTCGGTATCCACTCCGATTTCAAGCTACGAAATACTCGCTCCATCGGCGCATTGACGCTCCTATGTCAACCAGCGCTCCTCGACTCGCTCAAGTCGGCCAAAATCAGTGGATATAGGCCTCGGATGATGTAGCGCTTCAGACATCTTTGTATTTCCTTGCACGACATCCCTTCGGCCGTTCTGCGCGCCACATACGCCTTGGTTCTCGGGTCACTGCGCATTCTTACCATCGCGATAGTCCATAGCGCATTGTTGGCGGATCGATCCCCCCCACGATTCAAGCGATGACGCACCGTTTTACCAGATGATGCGGGGAGCGGGTTAACACCACAGAGCGCAGCAAGAGCGGACTCACTTTTCAGTCGCTCAGGGTTATCCCCTGCAACGGAGATTAAAGTGGCCGCTGTCTGAGGGCCAACACCGAATTGACTACGAAGGCGATGTGCATACTGCTGCGTTAGCGAGTCCAGCGTGTCATCTAGCTCCTGCAACTCTGCCGCAAGGGCCTGCCAGCGTTTAGCCAGAAGTCTAAGCGATGTAGTCAGGGCGCTCAGGAATGGGGCGTGCCCCAGTGAGCCAATGTGTGCACAGTTGTCGACGCAAATCGCAGGTTTGACGTCCCAGAGCCGCTCTCTGATTTCTTGAGGAGCACTGACCAGCAGTGATCTGATCTGGTTGATAGCTTGTGTTTTAGCTTTCACCGCACTTCGGCGGACGACAGAAATCTCCCTCATTGCCTCGGCAGCGCCTGAATGGGTTTTAGCGATGGCAGTGGCGCTCCCCGCCAGCACCGAACGAGCTGCGCTTTCCGCATCGGTAGGGTCTGACTTTCCCTCCAATCTGCGCTTGCATCGATCAGGGCGGTTCACTTCAAAAACAGCAATGCCGTGTTCGCGAAGTACAAGTGCAAGCCCAGCGCCGTACGTACCAGTGCCTTCGACGCCAGCCCGCTGGAGCCACCCGAATGACCTTGCCCAAGTCAGCAACTTAAGGTAGCCGCGAGTCTGTGTATCTACAGCAAGAGTACCTAACAGCTGCCCATTCACGTTGATCAGGGCGCCAACATGGACATCCAGATGCGTATCCACACCTAGGATGACCTCAGTGAGTTTTGCAGTGTTCATGCGTAATACCTCTGAGTTTACGCACTACCGACCTTGGACGCAGGACAGGACTCTCGCGGTGCAGCACAAAGCTCCTATTAAGTCACAGACGCCAAGCCTGGCAGTGCCAGGGAACGTCAGCGATCAATCGACAGGTCAACACCAAGGCATCTAGCTAGCCAATCCCAGCACGAGTCAGATTGAGCTGACGCTCTTGAGCATAGTGAACTGAGAATCCCAGCAGTTGCCTCGCCGGCTCATGCTCTGGCGCATGCGGTAGCGCCACAGTCTCTGGCGGAACTGACGGCTGCCATATTGCGCCCCCTGGTCGGAGTGGAACAGTAGCCCTTGAGGTTTGCCACGTTGTTCGTAAGCCACGACCAGCGCCTTGACCACGAGGTCTGCTTCCGGCTTTTCTGATAGGGCCCAGCCCACCACTCAGCGAGTACGCTCGAGATCTTCCGACATCAAGAGCGCGGTAGCCTTTTTTAGTATTGATTTCTCGCGTTCAAGGCGCGTTATCCGAGCTTCGAGTTCTTGGATCTTTTGCTGCTCTGGCGTCAACGCTTTGCTGGCGGGCGTGATGCCTCCACGTTCCTGCTGAAGCTGGTTAACCCAACAGCGCAGGGCTGACTCGACCAAACCGAGCGAGCGGGCTGCTTCGGCATGACTGTAGCCTTGATCGAGCACCAGGCAGGCAGCTTCGCGTTTGAACTCAGGGGTAAAGGTACGACGTTGCTTGGTCATCAGACACCTCTCTGTGGCGAGCATTCTCGCCTAAATGGGTGTCCGGTTTCATTAGACCACTACACCAGCAACTGAACCTCCTTATCTCGACGCGCCTACGCCGACACTTGATTTAAGGCGCGCAAAAAACCACCCATCACTGGATGGGCGGGTTTGTAAGTTCACCTTAGGACTTAGCCCAACAGTTCATTGGCCACTTGATCAACGGCACCCTTGGTGATGTTCACAATCAAGTCCGCCTCAGCCTCGGTGAGAATCAATGGCGGGGCGAAGCCGAGGATGTCGCCATGGGGCATAGCCCGGGCGATCATGCCGTGCTCAAGGCAGGCCGCCGAGACTTTCGGGCCGACCTTCAAGGCCGCATCGAAGGGCGTGCGCTGTTCACGGTCGGCCATGAATTCGACGGCCACGAGCATGCCGTCGCCGCGCACTTCACCCACCAACGGATGACCCTCAAGGGTTTCGCGCATCCGGCGGTTGAGATAGGCACCCACCTTGTCGGCGTTGGCCGTGAGGTTTTCCCGCTCCAGGATGTCGAGGTTGGCCAGGGCCGCCGCCGCACAAATCGGATGCCCGGAGTAGGTCCAGCCATGCCCCATCGGCCCGTGGAACTCGGAGGCTTTCTCGATCACATCCCAGACTTTTTCGCCGACGATCACCGCCGAAAGCGGCGCATAGGCGCTGGTCAGGCCTTTGGCCGTGGTGATCAGGTCCGGACGCATGCCATAACGCTGGCTGCCCATCTTCGCCCCCAGGCGACCGAAGGCGCAGACCACTTCGTCGGCGATCAGCAGCACGTCGTATTTGTTCAGCACCGCCTGAATGGCCGCCCAATAGCCAGCCGGAGGAACGATGATGCCACCGGTGCCCATCAATGGCTCGCCGATGAACGCGGCCACAGTGTCCGGGCCTTCGGCCAGAATCATCTTTTCCAGCTCGTCGGCGCAATAACGCACGAAGGCCGCTTCATCCATGCCTGTGGGTGCCTTGCGATACCAGTGTGGGCACACGGTGTGCTTTATGCCCTCGGCCGGCAGGTCGAAATGCTGATGAAAGCTAGGCAGGCCGGTCAGGCTGCCGGTCATGATGCCCGAGCCGTGATAACCACGGTCACGAGAGATGATTTTCTTCTTCTGCGGCCGACCTCGCACGTTGTTGTAGTAACGCACCAGTTTGATCTGGGTTTCGTTGGCGTCGGAACCGGAGAGGCCGTAATAGACCTTTTTCATCCCTTCCGGCGCCCAGTCGATGATGCGGCTCGACAGTTCGATGATCGCCTCGGTCGAGTGGCCGACATAGGTGTGGTAGTACGCCAACTCCTTGGCCTGCTTGTAGATGGCGTCCGCCACTTCGCTGCGGCCGTAGCCGATGTTGACGCAATACAGGCCGGCAAAGGCGTCGATCAATTCGCGACCTTCGTGATCGCGGATGCGGATGCCCGAAGCGCCCGTGATGATGCGCCCCTTGAGCGCACCGCTGGCATGGTCGTGGGCGTGGGTGGAGGGGTGCATGAAGTGGGCACGGTCTTGTTCGAACAGCGGGTCGAATTCTTGGTTCATGGCTATCTCCTGGGAACGGGCTTTAGAACTGGCCTTGATGGTGCAAGCAAAAGTATTTGGTTTCGACAAAGGCTTCGAAGCCCTCGGTGCCGCCCTCACGGCCCAGCCCCGAGGCTTTCATGCCACCGAACGGGATCGGATGGCCGGTGAACTTGACGCCGTTGACCGCGACCATGGCGTGGTCGAGTCGACGGATCAGCGGATAGATCAGATCCAGGCGATTGGAGCAAATGTAGGCCGCCAGACCGTACTCGGTGTCGTTGGCCATCTCGATGGCCTGGTCGAGGGTGTCGAACGGCATCACCCCGGCAATCGGCGCGAAGTTCTCTTCACGGTAAATGCGCATTTGCGGCGTGACGTCGGCCAGCACTGTGGGCTGGTAGAACAGGCCGCCGAGGGCATGGGCTTCGCCACCCACCAGCCGTTGCGCACCCTGTTGCAACGCATCGGCCACGCGCTCGGCAGTCACATCGAAGGCGGCCTGGTGCATCAACGGACCCACCTCCACCTGTTGCTCCCGCTCGCCGATCATCGCCGGACCGACCCGTAGCTCACGCACGGCCTCGGCAAAGCGCTCGAGAAACGCCGGATAGACCGAACGCTCGACCATGATCCGGTTGGCGGCGCAGCAATCCTGGCCGGAAGTCTGGAACTTGGCGGCCACCGCGACTTTCACCGCCCGTTGCAGATCGGCATCGGCGCAGACAATGAATGGCGCGTTGCCCCCCAGTTCCAGCGAGACTTTCTTCACGTCATGAGCAGCCGCTTGCAAGACCAACTTGCCGACGCGGGTGGAACCGGTGAAGCTCACCGAGCGTACGCGGGTGTCCTGCACCAGGGTTTGCATGGCCATCTGTGGTTCACCCAGCACCACGTTGAAGACCCCGGCGGGGAACCCGGCCTCTTCCGCGAGTTGCGCCAGAGCGAATGCCGAGTAAGGGGTTTCGTGGGCCGGCTTGACGACCACGGTGCAACCGGCGGCCAATGCAGCCGCGGCTTTGCGGGTGATCATGGCCGAGGGGAAATTCCACGGTGTCAGCAGTGCACAAACGCCGACCGGTTCCTTGACCGTACCCAGATGAGCGCCGGGAATGTGGCTGGGAATGTTCTGTCCATAGAGGCGCCGGGCTTCTTCGGCGAACCACGGAATGAAGCTCGCGGCGTAGGCGATTTCACCCCGGGATTCGGCCAGGGACTTGCCCTGCTCCAGGCTGAGAATACGCGCCAGGTCTTCCTGATGTTCCAGGATCAACGCCGCCCAGCGCCGAAGAATCGCCCCGCGAGTCTCCAGGCTCTGCTCACGCCAGTCGGCAAATGCCCGGTGCGCGGCATCCACGGCGGCGGCGATCTGCGGTTGATCGAGCATCGGCACATGGCCGATCAGTTTCTGATCAGCCGGGTTGTGCACGGCGATGCTGTTGCCACTGTCGCTGTGCAACCAATGGCCATCGACGTAGCAGAGGGCTTTGAACAGCAGGGGATGTTTGTAGGTCATGGCATTCACTCCGAACCGTGTGCGTGGAGTTCATGCTAGGGCAGCGAGGAGTCGGGGAATTGCGGTTTGGAGGGGGGTGTGCAGGTGGTTTTTTCTGATTGAGCGGGGTCATTCGGAGGTTTTTGCGGCGGGCTACCCCCCATCCTGCCGGCCCGCTCGCACAGCTTGATCGGGGGTGTTGCAGGCTTCAGTAGTCCTGAGACAACTCCGCAGGCAAGGCGCCGGCCGTCTTGATGGTCTTGGTGACGATGTAGGTGAAGTACCGCTCGATCCCCAGGTCGTCGAGCAGCAACTGATCGATGAATCGCTGGTAGTGATCAATGTCAGGCGCCTGGATCATCGCCATGTAATCCACACCGCCACCGGTGGCGTAACAGAACGCCACTTCCGGCGCGTCGTTCATCCGCTGTTCGAAGCGGCGCATGTCCTGCGCGGTGTGTCGGGCCAGGGTGATTTCCACCAGCACTTGCTGGCTCTTGAACACCGCGCCCCAATCGATCTGCGCGCGGTAGCCCTTGATCAGGCCGAGAGTTTCGAGCTTGCGCACGCGCTCCCAGGCCGGGGTAACCGACAGGTTGATCGCCTCGGCCAGGCTCGACTTGGTGATACGCCCGTCGCCAGCGAGGATCCGCAGGATTTTCAGGTCATAGCGATCGAGTTTGTGCATGTGCCAAGAAGCTCCTGAGTGAATGGCAACCCCTGAGGAAATCAACCCAGTGGCAGCGAGGCTGCCACTGGGCGGGGACAGTGTATTACTCCAGTATGTCCGCGATCACGGCAAGGGTATCGCCACACTGCACCAACCCCGGAAAATGCCGCGCCGCCAGCAGGCCGCCGCGTGCAGCACGATACTCCACCGGGGCCACGCCGCTGCGGGTGGCGTCGTGGACCCGGGCGATGACTTCGCCCTTGTTCACGCTGTCGCCCAGGTCGCGACACATTTCCAGCAGGCCGTCATGTTCGCTGGCGATGAAGCAATCACCGTCCGGCATGTCGAGCATGACCGACGGCCCCCTCTGCACCTCGCCCTGAAGAATCCCCGCATGCACCAGCAAGTTACGCACGCCGCGCTCGGCAATCGCCACGCTGCGCGCGGTGGAGGAACCGCCACCGCCCAGTTCCGTGGTGACGAAGACCTTGCCCTGAGACTCGGCAGCCGTGTCGTACATCGCCCCGGCATCCAGCTCCAGCATCCGCATGCTGTATGGCGCACTGAACGCGAGCATGCCCGCCTCACATCGCGCCTGCTGCTGTTTGTCCGGCAGCACATGGCAGGCGGCGAATGGCAGAAAATCCAGGGTGCGCCCGCCGGAGTGAATGTCCAGCACGAAGTCCGCCAGAGGCAGCAAAGTGCGGGTGAAATAGTCGGCGATTTTCTCGGTCACCGTGCCGTCCGGCTTGCCGGGAAAACTGCGGTTGAGGTTGCCCCTGTCGATGGGCGACGTGCGTCGCCCGGCACGGAACGCCGGGGTGTTCATGAACGGAATGATGATGACCCGCCCGCTGACCTCGGCGGCCGCCAGGCCCTGAGCCAGCTTACTCAGGGCCACCGGACCTTCGTATTCGTCACCGTGGTTGCCACCGGTGAGCAGCGCCGTCGGACCCTCACCCCGCGCGATCACCGTGATCGGAATCATTACCGCGCCCCAGGCCGAATCATCCCGCGAATACGGCAACTTGAGAAACCCGTGCTGCACGCCTTCACGGCACAAATCCACCGTGGCGCTGATCGGGTTGGCAGGCAGATCGCTCATTGGCTCAATCCTTCACGAACAGTTGGCGTGGCACGTTGCACAGGGTTTCGACACCGGTGTCGGTGATCAGAATACTTTCGGTGATTTCCAGGCCCCAATCGTCCATCCACAGGCCCGGCATGAAGTGGAAGGTCATGCCCGGTTGCAACACGCTGGTGTCGCCAGGACGCAGGCTCATGGTGCGCTCGCCCCAATCCGGCGGATAACTGATACCGATCGGGTAGCCACAACGGCTGTCCTTGTGGATGCCGAATTTCTCCAGCACCTTGAAGAACGCTACGGCGATGTCACCGGTGGTGTTACCCGGCTTGGCCGCTTCCAGGCCGGCGGCGATGCCTTCGACCACGGCTTTCTCGCCCTCGAGAAAATGCTGCGGCGGCTTGCCCAGGAATACCGTGCGCGACAGCGGGCAGTGGTAACGCTTGTAGCAACCGGCAATCTCGAAGAAGGTCCCCGCGCCCTTTTCGAACGGCGAATCATCCCAGGTCAGGTGCGGCGCACTGGCGTCGGCACCGGTCGGCAACAAGGGCACGATGGCTGGGTAATCACCGCCATGGCCATCGGCACCCTGGATGCCGCTGCTGTAGATTTCGGCCACCAATTCGTTCTTGCGCAGGCCCGGTTCGATCCGTTCCAAGATCCGCTCGTGCATGTTTTCCACGATGCGTGCGGCAATGCGCATGTAGGCGATTTCCTGCGGCGACTTGACTGCCCGCTGCCAGTTCACCAGCCCGGCCGCATCGATCAGCCGGGCCTTGGGCAGATGTTTCTGCAACGACAGGAAGGCTGCGGCGCTGAAATAGTAGTTATCCATTTCGACGCCGATGGTCAGCGCGTCCCAACCACGGGCAGCGATCACTTCCCGCGACAGGTAGTCTATGGGATGCCGCTCCCGGGACTGCACGTAGATGTCCGGGTAACCGACGATGTTGTCCTGCTGCATGAAAACCGTACGCCTGGCGCCGTTGGCGTCCTGGCCGCGGCCGAACCAGACCGGCTCGCCATCCATCGCCAGCAGCACGCACTGGTGAACATAAAACGACCAACCGTCGTAGCCGGTCAGCCACGCCATGTTCGACGGATCGGTGACCAGCAACAGCTCGATGCCCTGGGCCTGCATGGCCACTCGCACCTTGGCCAGCCGCTGGGCGTATTCCTCCCGGCTGAACGGGAGATTGACGACTATCTGAGACATGCACCTGCCCTCTTGTAGATGAAGCGGGGTAAATGACGCGCGGACAAAAAAAACCTTAGCTGCCGAACTGGACGCCCGTGCCCGCCGAGCGCGCTCGCTCGAACGCGAGATTGGCCATGGCGGTATCCTGGGCGCCGGTACCGGTGAGGTCGCACAAGGTGACCTGCGAGGCGTCCGTGCGACCGGGACGTTGACCGGCCAGCACCTGGCCCAATTCGGCGAAGTTCGATTCGTCGCTGACGACGCCCGCCGCGAGGGCGTGATGCAACTCGCCGAGGATGCGGGTCTGGCTCAGTCGATCGGCCACGTAGCGATCGACCTGTGCCAGCACCTGTGGGGAGATTTCGTTCTTGTGCTCGGCATCCGAGCCCATGGCGGTGATGTGCAGACCGGGATGCAGATGGCGCACATCGATCAACGGCTCGCGACTTGGCGTGCAGGTGATGGCGATATCCACCTCGACCATGGCTTCGTCGAGGGTGGCGCAGGGCTTGACCGCCAGACCGGTGTCACGGGTCAACTCCACGCTGAAGGCCTGCGCCTTGGCCAAGTCGCGCGCCCACACCCGCACGTTGTCGATGGGGCGCACCAGGCGCAGGGCCTGCAACTGCAACGCAGCTTGCTCGCCAGCGCCGATCAGCGCCACGCTGCGGCTGTCCGATCGCGACAATGCTCGCGCCGCCACCGCCCCGGCAGCGGCCGTACGCACCGCCGTCAGGTAACCGTTATCCAGCAACAAGGCATCCAGCAGACCGGTGCGCGCCGACAACAGCATCATCATGCCGTTGAGGCTGGGCAGGCCGAGTTTCGGGTTGTCGAAAAAGCCCGGGCTGACCTTGATCGCAAAGCGCTCCAGCCCCGGCAGGTAGGCGGTCTTCACGTCCACTTCGCCGTTGTGCTCGGGGATGTCCAGACGCAGGATCGGTGGCATCGCCACGGCGGCGGTGGCCAGCAGCACGAAGGCCTGCTCGACGGCTTCGATACTGGGCAGATCAAGCGCCACACAGGCGCGCAGATCGGCTTCGCTCAACAGGGTGATTTCACTCATCAACGGGCGCTCCCATGACGTCGTTATTGTTCGGTTTCATGCCTCGGCTCCGGCAAGTACCCGCAGATGCTGATCGGTGTCGACGTTACGTCCGCTGATCACCACCACCACAGGGCCACGAGGCCCGATCAGGCCTTCGAGCAACGCGGCGATTCCCACAGCAGCCGCGCCTTCCAGCACCTGGCGCTCTTCGCGATAGGCGTGGCGGATGGCGTTGGCGATGGAGGTTTCGCTGAGCAAATGGAGGTGATCGCAGGTGTCGCGAGTCATGCTGAAGGTGTATTGGTTGTCCAGACCGATACCGCCGCCGAGGGAATCGGCCAGCGTCGGCAGCTCTTCGACTTCCAGCGGATGGCCGGCTGCCAGGCTGGCGTGCATCGCCGCGCCACGCTGCATGCTGATGCCGTGGGTGACGATCTGCGGGTTGGCGGTTTTCAGCGCCAGCGCCACGCCGGCGAACAGACCACCGCCGGACAACGGCACCAGGACCTGGGCGACGTCCGGTCGCTGCTCGAGGATCTCCAGCCCCAACGTGCCCTGGCCGGCGATGATCGCCGGATGATCGAACGGCGGCAGCAGGATCGCACCCTGCTCGGCGGCAAGGCGCTCGGCTTCGCGCTGGGCGTCATCCTGGGAGTTGCCGACGATGCATACGTGGGCCCCAAGATCGCGAATCGCCCGCACCTTGTTTGCCGGTACCCGTTGCGACAGGCAGATCGTCGCCTTCACGCCCTGGTGGGAAGCCGCGTAAGCCAATGCGCGACCGTGATTACCGGTCGACGCCGCCACAACACCTCGTTGTTTTTCTTCAGCACTGAGTTGCGCCACGGCATTGCTCGCACCGCGCAACTTGAAGCTGCCGGTGATCTGCTGAGACTCGAGCTTGAGGTAGACCGGCACGCCCAACAGCCGAGACAGGCTGGGCGAATGCTCCATGGGCGTGCGCCGCACCAGCGCTTCGATACGCTGGCGGGCGAGGTGGATATCGTTGAGCTGTGGCGTTGGCATGACCGCGTCCCGATAAGATATTGGGCGCAGTCTAAGAGGCCAGGATTGTCGCGCTGAATGTACTAGGTCAATTCAGGGCAACTTTTTTCGGCGTCTGTTTTCCCGCTCAAAAGTCATGGATACGTGGGTACTGACCAAAGATTTCACGCATGTTGATCAAGGCTTCACGCGCGTCCTCGTCGCTGCATTCGGCGCCAACACACACCCTCACCGCCCGTGCCCTGGGTGTGCCACGCACGGTGAACGGGTCAGGCGGCGTGACGGCAATATGCCGATGGCGCAGGGCCCGCACGAGGCTGTCGACCTCCCAATGCGGCGGGATACCAACCCAGGCATTCAAGGCATGGGGATGTTGGCCCAGCACGAACTCCCCCAGGTATTCGCTGACCATCGCCTGGCGCACCGAGAGCAACTGGCGCTGCAAGCGCAGCAGCGTGTCGGCGCGACCATCGCGAATCCAGCGCGTGGCAATCTCCGAGACCATCGGCGTGCCCATCCAGCTGTTGACCCGCAGGATGCTTTCGGTACGCAGTGCCAGGCGCTTGGGCATCACCAGATAACCCGCGCGCAAACCGGTCAGCACCGACTTGGTCATGCTGGTGCAGTAGAAGGACAGCTCCGGCAGGTAATGACTGATCGGCGGAGCGTGGCGTTCTTCGAGCAACGGGCCGTACACATCGTCCTCGATGATGTGCACGCCGAAGCGCCGGGCAATCTCGGCGATCTCCCGGCGGCGACTGTCCGGCATCAGCGTGGTGGTGGGGTTGTTCAGGTTCGGCGTGCACACCAGCGCAGTGATGCGCTCATTGCTGCACATGTCTTCGAAGTGCTCGGGATCGATGCCGTGGCGGTCCATTTCGAGCCCCTTGAGAGTGAACCCCAGCACTTGGGAATTGCCGATGACGCCGTGATCGGTTCTGCCTTCGCATAACACCACATCGTCGGGCCCGGCCAGTGAGGCCAGGGCGAGGAAGATCGCATGGGCCGCGCCGTTGGTGATCAGGATGTCGTCACGTTCAACCCGCAAGCCCAGGCGGCCGATCCATTGCATGGCCGCCTCGCGGTGGGACTCGAACCCGGCGATGGGGCGAAAGGCGTGAATCCACGGCTGATCTTCCTCGGTGCTGAGTTCCCGGCAGGTATCGCGCCAGACCTGGTCGTGCTCACGGGTATGGAGGATCCTTGCTATGGAAAAATCCACCAGCGCTCGCTCGGGGCTGTCGAGAATGTAAGTCGCGACCCGGTCGCTCATGCGCCGCGAAACAAAGCTGCCACGCCCTACTTCACAACGCACCAGGCCCTGGCGCTCAAGCTCCTTGTAGGCATTGGTCACGGTCTGCACGCTGATGCCCATGGCATCGGCCACATTGCGCTGCGCAGGCAGGCGTTGATCGTTGGCCAACAAGCCCTGTTCGATGTCGTCGGCAATCGCCTGAACCAGAATCTTGTATTTCGACTCGCCGCTGCGGGCGATTTCCAGTGCTGCTTTCCACTTGTCCATCGGCGTAGAACCCGCGTGTTCCCCAGTGTCGACAGCATCCCGCGAGAATCCGTGCAAAGCAATTGTCCTAGTGCAATGCAATGTCGTGTAGGGCTTTTGTATGCTCGTTCCAAGGTCGATGCCCGGACTTCTCGGCAAGCCCGAAAAATAAAACCAATCGATCTGTACGGCTGCAGTGCCCAAGCCCTGGTATCAGCTTTCGTGCGCTTTGCTCTTGTCACACTGCCTCCTAACACAGAGCCGTCATCGACGGGTCCACAAGAAACAGGAGATTTTATCGATGAGCAATTCCTTTCCCCGCAAGCCCTATGGTTTACGCCACCTGTTCGTGGCGTGCGCAATGTTCGGCCTCGCCGCCGGCGCCCACGCCGCCACGACGCTGGAAACCATCACCAAAAACAGCAAAATCCGGATCGGCTACGCCAACGAAACCCCGTTCGCCTTCACCGAAACCGACGGGCGGGTCACCGGTGAATCGCCGGAAATTGCCAAGGCCATCTTCGCCAAGATGGGCATCAAGCAGGTCGACGGCGTGTTGACCGAATGGGGCTCCCTGATCCCGGGCCTGCGTGCCGGGCGTTTCGATGTGATTGCCGCCGGTATGTACATCACCCCGGAACGCTGCAAACAGGTGATTTTCACCGACCCGCAATACCAACTGCCCGATGCGCTTCTGACCGCCAAAGGCAACCCGAAGAATCTCCACAGCTATGAAGACATCGTGAAGAATCCGGAGGTGAAACTGGCGATCATGGCCGGTACCGTTAACCTGAAATATGCCCGGGATTCCGGCGTGAAAGAGGCTCAGATCCTCCAGGTACCGGACACCACTGCCCAATTGCAAGCCGTGCGCGCCGGCCGCGCCGATGCCGCCGTGGGCACTCAGCTGACCATGAAGGGCCTGGCCGCCAAGGGCGGTGAAAAGGTCGAAGCGATCAGCGAGTTCAAGGACGATCCGTCACACACCGGCTACGGCGCCCTCGCCTTCCGCCCGGAAGATAAGGACCTGCGCGATGCGGTCAACGCCGAACTGAAAAAGTGGCTGGGCTCCGAAGAGCACCTCAAGGCGGTCGCGCCGTTCGGTTTCGACAAATCCAACGTGACAAGCAAAACGGCTGCAGAGCTCTGCGCTCAATAGTCGAAACAGGCATGGCGCTGGCATGGCGCGATGCCTATTTCCCTGTTTAATCGGAATGCTGAACCATGGGTGAGTTACTTCCGCTGTTGATACAGGGCGCCTGGGTCACTATCCAGGTGACGTTCTTCGGTTCGCTGCTCGCGATCGTCGCGGCCATTCTTGCGGCACTCGGGCGCATGTCGCCGTGGCGGCTGGTGAGCTGGTTTTCGGTCACCTACATCGAAGTGTTTCGCGGTACTTCGTTGCTGGTGCAACTGTTCTGGCTGTTTTTCGTGTTGCCGCTGCCGCCGTTCAACCTGGAGCTGAGCCCCTACGCCGTGGCGATTGTCGGACTAGGCCTGCACATCGGCGCTTACGGTGCGGAGGTGATGCGCGGTGCGATCAGCTCCGTGGCCAAGGGTCAATACGAAGCGGCGACCGCGTTGAACTTCAGTGCCTACAAGCGCTTTCGCCGGATCATTCTGCCCCAGGCGCTGCTGGCCGCGATTCCCCCCGGCACCAACCTGCTGATCGAGCTGCTGAAAAACACCTCGCTGGTGTCGCTGATTACCCTGTCCGACCTGAGCTTCCGCGCTCGGCAACTGGATCAGGCTACCTTCCAGACCCTGGAAATTTTCAGCCTGGCACTGGTGATGTATTTCATCCTCGCCCAGGCGATCAACCTCGGCATGCGCGCAATTGAGCGTCGCCTGGCACGTGGCCGGATGCGTGGAGGCCTGTCATGAATCTGTTCGACTGGACGTATGCCTGGCAGATCCTGCCCGATCTGCTGCGCGCCTCGCTCAACACCGTGGGCATTACCCTGATCGGCTTCCTCATCGCCATCGTGCTGGGGCTGTTTCTCGCCATCGGCCGGCGCAGCCGCCTGTACTGGCTGTCGTGGCCGATCGCCGGGACGATCGAGTTCATCCGCAGCACGCCGCTGTTGATCCAGGTGTATTTCCTCTACTACGTGCTGCCCAACTACGGTGTGAGCATGACCGCCATGCAAGTGGGGATCATCGGCATCGGCGTGCATTATGCCTGCTACATCGCCGAGGTTTACCGCGGTGGGCTGGACGCGGTGCCACGGGCGCAATGGGAAGCCGTCACCGCGCTGAACATCGCGCCGTACAGCGCCTACCGCAACATCATCCTGCCCCAGGCCCTGCGGCCGATTCTGCCGCCACTGGGCAACTATCTGGTGGCGATGCTCAAGGACACACCGGTGCTATCGGCCATTACCGTGGTGGAAATCATGCAGCAGGCCAAGAACATCGGCTCCGAGAACTTCCGATACCTGGAACCGATCACCATGGTCGGCCTGTTTTTCCTCGCCCTGAGCATCGCCCTGGCTTATCTGGTACGGCGCCTCGAACTGCGCCTGGAGCTACGCTAATGACTTCTCCACTCTCGACTTCCCATGACCTTTCCCGGCGCGGCAATCTGACACCGCTGCATTTGCAGGAGGCCACGGCCATGCATCAACCGAAGGCAGTCCAGCCGATCGTCAGCTTCCAGGATGTCACCAAGAGTTATGGCAGCTTCACGGTGCTCGACCACTTGAACCTGGATGTCACGCCGGGCGAGAAAGTCGCGATCATCGGCCCCAGCGGCTCGGGCAAATCCACGTTGTTGCGGGTGCTGATGACCCTGGAAGGCATCGATGCCGGGGTGATCCGCATCGAAGACGACCTGCTGACCCACATGCCCAACCGCAATGGCGTGCTGGTGCCGGCCAATGACCGGCATATCCGTCGCGTGCGCGGCAAGATCGGCATGGTGTTCCAGAGTTTCAACCTGTTTCCGCACATGACCGCGTTGCAGAACGTAATCGAGGCGCCGGTGCAGGTGCTGGGCATGAAGCCTGTCGAAGCCCGTGAGCGAGCAGCGGATCTGCTGGAGCTGGTGGGGCTGGGCAGCAAGCTGGGGCACTACCCTTCGCAGTTGTCCGGTGGACAGCAGCAGCGGGTCGCGATTGCGCGAGCTTTGGCGATGCGGCCGAAGGTCATGCTGTTCGACGAAGTGACTTCGGCGCTCGATCCTGAGTTGTGCGGTGAAGTGCTCAACGTGATCCGCAAGCTCGGCGCCGAGCACAACCTGACGATGCTGATGGTCACTCACCAGATGGGCTTCGCCCGGGAGTTCGCTGATCGCGTGTGCTTCTTCTACAAGGGGCAGATCCACGAACAGGGCACACCAGCGCAGGTCTTCGAGCATCCGCAACAGGAGCGTACGCGTGCGTTTCTCAGTGCGGTGGAAGAAGCTAACTAGTGTGGTTTTTCGCAGGTAACACTCGTATTTTGCTCTAGGCTTTCAGCATCAGAAATGCGGAGCAACGATATGAAAACTGGCCGACCTGCAGCTGCGATTGAGCTGAGCGACGAAAAACACCTCGATCTACTTCGTCGCTCCCGACGGCGTAACGGCCGTGCTGAATCGCGCATTCAGGCCGAAATGATCTTGGTGCGCACAGGTGGAAAGTCGGGTAACTTGATCGACCGCAGACTCGGCATCGGCGAACACACGGTGTCGCGTGGGCAAGCGCGATTCAGTCGGCTGCGACTCGATGGTTTAAATGACGAACATCATTCAGGCTGGCCTCGCAGCATTACCGATGAACAAATACAGGCCCTGGTCAATCAGGCACTGCAATCCAAACCCGAAGATGCCCGTCACTGGAGCACTCGCTCGATGAGTCAGGCAACCGGGATTTCTCCAGCCAGCGTCATGCGGATATGGCATGCCTTTGGCCTCAAGCCTCACCTGGAAAAGACGTTCAAGCTTTCGACCGACCCGCTGTTTGTCGACAAAGTCCACGACATTGTCGGGCTCTATCTCAACCCGCCTGATAGGGCTCTGGTGCTTTGTATCGACGAGAAATGCCAGATTCAGGCGCTCAACCGTACCCAGCCAAGCTTACCTCTTGCCCCGGCAAACCCATGACTCGTACCCACGACTACAAGCGCCACGAAACCACATCGTTGTTCGCGGCGCTGGATATCGCTACGGGCAAAGTCATTGGGAGATTGAGGCGCCGCCATCGAAGCACCGAATTTCTCGTATTCCTCAAAGAGCTGGACGCCAACGTACCAGAGGACATGCTAGTTCATCCGGTAACGGACAACTACGCGACACTTGAATCGCCCCTGGTTTCCTAGACACTCTCCAAGCTCAGGAAATAGCGTTTCTCATACTCTACTGGAGACAGCTGCATAGCACTGCTGTGTCGACGCTTGGGGTTATAGAACATCTCGATGTAATCGAAAATATCACTTCGGGCTTCGTCACGCGTTGCGTAGATCTTTCGTCGGATTCGCTCCCGCTTCAAAAGCTGGAAAAAACTCTCGGCTACGGCATTGTCGTGGCAGTTTCCCCGTCGGCTCATGCTGCTGATCACATTGTTGGCCTTCAGGAAGCTTTGCCAATCTGAGCTACTGAACTGACTGCCTTGGTCTGAGTGAATCATCACTTGCTGCTGTGGCTTGCGTCGCCACACGGCCATCAGCATGGCGTCGATGGCCAGGTCGCTGCTCATCCTGGGCTTCATTGACCAACCAATGACTTGGCGAGAGAACAGATCCAACACTACCGCCAGGTACAGCCACCCTTCATAGGTGCGGATGTAGGTGATATCGGTCACCCAGACCTTATTCGGCTCACCGATCTTGAACTGCCGGGCCAGATGGTTGGGCGATGCCACTGTTGGTTTTCCGCCATAAAACCCAGGACGACGGCGATAGCCCGTTTGCGAACGCAGCCCCTCTGCCTGCATCAAGCGACCGACTCGATTTCGCCCACAGATCTCTCCTAGCTCTCGCAGGTCATCGTGAATCTTGCGATAGCCATACACGCCGCCGCTTTCTAACCAGGCCTGCTTGATCAAGCCAAGCAGGCGCTGATCTTCTTTGGCTCGGGCAGATTGAGGCTTGGCCAACCAAGCGTAGTAGCCGCTGGGATGCACCTTGAAGGTTTGGCAAAGGCGACGCACTGAGTAATCCGTCGAGTGCTTGTTGATGAAGGCGTACTTCAGCCGCACTCCTTGGCAAAGTACGCGGCGGCCTTCTTTAAGATGTCTCGCTCTTCTGTCACCCGCTTGAGTTCAGCTCGCAGCTTGCGCAGTTCAGCCTGCTGATCATTGTCATGCTGACGCTGCTCTTGGGGCTTGCTGTAAACCTTGATCCAGGCGTAAAGGCTGTGCACGGACATACCCAGGCGCTGGGCGACCTCGGCGACAGGTTTGCCTTTTTCGGTCACTTGCTTGACCGCTTCGATCTTGAATTCTTCGGGGTAACGCTGACGACTCATGGCACCTCCTATTTGGGCCTCATTATGAGGCTTGGAGGTGTCTACGAAACCAGGGGCGATTCATAGTGACCATCGCCACGGATCACGGGCACCCGTACCAAGCTGCCGAAAACCAAGAACTTCGTGCCGATAATTACCTCAATGCTCCGCTGGAGGATCTCGGCAGATTCCTAGCCGCTCGGAAAGTGTGCTTGAGGCTGACGACTTCCTTTTTGGCCCAAAAGAATAGCGCCCTTGGGGGTATTTTTGAATTGATCGCGAATACACTCAAGTGCGGCAAGGGCGCCATTGAGCAGCTCGACAAGCATGCCGAACGACGATGTCCTGCTCGCCGTCATAGATGAGGGTGAGGGCTACCCTGATAATTACCTTAGGTTAACAGTTACTGGGCTTAGCATGCGATTGGCCAAAAGCTATTCTGCGTGTGCCATCCACCCTTGAGGCGACCACGAGCTGTGCGTCCACGAGCATCTCGTAGGCGGCGCGCACGGTGCAGGGCGATACGCTCAGTTGGGCTTCGAGGTCCAGCCAGGAGGGGAGGCGGGCGCCAGGCTTGAGTACCCCGGATTCGATCGCGGCACCGGTGCTGACGCGGATCTGCTCGGTCAAGGGTATTTTTGCAGCGCGGTCGATGCTGGCGTTGAACGACATGAGTATCTGGGCCTGAACGCGACGCGGTAGCCGCGTGCTACATGTAAAAAAGATATTTTTGGTTCTTTTTAATGTACTAGAGTAGGCTGAAACTGACGTTGTCATTCATTCCACGAGGAACTCTCGATGAAGCGTTTTTCGCTCACGGCTACCCTTTTTGCCGGCGTCCTGTTGGGTGCTTCGCTGACGGCCCAGGCGCATGGTGTTGGCGAGGTAGTGACGCCCAACTTCGAACATGCCATTCCCAACGTTCCGGGCAAATCGCTGGTGGCGGTCGAGGTGGACTATGCGCCGGGCGCACAGTCCCCTTCGCATGTGCACGCCCAATCGGCATTCATCTACGCCTATGTCGTATCGGGGGCCATCGAGTCCCAGGTCGATGATGGCCCCAAGCAGCTCTTCAAGGCCGGCGAAAGCTGGTACGAGAACCCCGGCGCGCGTCATACCGTGAGCCGCAATGCCAGCAAGACAGCGCCCGCGAAGCTGCTCGCGGTCTTCATTGTCGATAGTAACGACAAAGCCCTCACCACCCCTGTCGCACATGCCGAGGAGAAGTAAGATGACCAACCGACTCGATTACAACCAACTGGCACCGGGTGGGGCGAAAGCCCTGGGAGGGGTCTACGCGTATGTCATGCAGAGCGGCCTCGATGCAACGCTGGTGGAACTGGTCTACCTGCGCGTCTCGCAGATCAACAACTGCGCCTACTGCCTGGACATGCACACCCGCGACCTGATCAAGAAAGGCCAGAAGATCGAGAAGATCGCACTGGTCCAGGCCTGGGCAGAAGCGGGCGATCTGTTCGATGCGCGCGAACGGGCGGCACTTGCCTGGGCCGAGCAGGTCACGCGAGTGGCGCAGACCGGTGTGCCGGATGACGCCTATGAGGCCGCTCGCGGGGTGTTTGCCGAGCGTGAGCTGATCGACCTGACGATCGCCATCAGCCTGATGAACGCCTACAACCGTATGGCCATCAGTTTCCGCAACACACCCCAGGCTGTCGAGGAGTTGGCGCGATGAAAGTGTTGATTGCCGGGGCTACCGGTGCGGTGGGGGTTCCGCTGGTGCGGGCGTTGTGCACGGCAGGTCACGAAGTGACGGGGATCACTCGCGCCGGGACCGGTGTGGACACGCTGCGTGGCATCGGTGCCAAGCCTGTGGTGGCTGATGTGTTCGACGCGCAGGCGGTGCTTGAGGCCGTGCGCGACAGTGCACCCGATGTGATCATCGACCAACTGACCCTGCTGCCAGCCGATCCGGCGCAGCTCATCGAGTACATGCCCAGGGACACCCGGCTGCACGCGGTCGGCGGTGCCAATCTGCTGGCGGCTGCGCAAGCCTGTGGTGTTTCGCGCTACATCATTCAGTCTCGCGGCTTTTACCTGGATGCGCCCGAGGGCGAGTTGGCCGATGAAGGCGCGCCGCTGTACGTCAAGGCGCCGGGTGTTGTCGGCGAGAGCGCCCAGGCCTTTCAGCACTATGAGGACCAGGTGCTGGCCTCGACGGACCTGACTGGCGTCGTGCTGCGCTACGGGTTCTTCTATGGCCCAGGTACCTGGTATCACCCGGCTGGGGCTATCGCTGAGCAGGCAAGGAGAGGGGAGTCCCTCGTCATTGGTGCGGGCAATGGGGTCTGGTCGTTTGTGCACCTGGACGATGCTGTCGCGGCCACGGTAGCTGCGCTGGAAGTTGAGGGCGGCGTCTATAACCTGGTGGATGACGATCCGCTGCCAGTGTGCCAATGGCTGCCGGCATTCAACACTTGGGTCGGGGCCCCGGCTCCAGGTTCGATGACGACAGAACAGGCGTTGGCCAGTTTTGGCCAGGAGGCGTTGTTCTATCATGCGGCGATCCGCGGGGCGTCCAATGCCCGGGCCAAAGCACTGCTGGGATTCCGGCCTCGGCGCCTGCTCTGGCTCGAATGAGCGTGTGTAACGCCTTCAGACCTGCCACAGGCCAATGACCTTTATTGTCGTGATGACCTGTACTGATCAGTGCAGGAAAGATGTGCCTGTAATGTGGGAAATAACCGTTTCGAGGTGCTCGCGGCGGCTAAAAGTTCAGAAATAAGCGGATGAATTATCGTTTGGTCGATTTTCCGTTTACAAATTTTTTTCTGAAGACCAGGGTCGGTAGAAAATCAATCTACTGTCTTATGACAAAACGATACAGACACGAGCTTGACTCTTGCCAAGGTTGGCAGTTGATTACAAACCCTATGGTTTCAGATAGGCTTGCATTTTCTAGCGTCAAGAAATTTTCATAATCACTGCCACTGGTCTATGTCGACTGCAGATAAATAATCTTCGTGCCGGCTGTAAATGCCTAGTCTCGAAGTGCAAGGCACGCTGTAAATACGCATCAGAATCTATGGCGGCTTGCCCGGATTTAGTATGTGATGCGAAGGCATGCCATAAATGAATTAGTCAATAGCGTATAATCTGCAGGCTATGCCTGTTTTTTTAGCGATGACATAGGGGCTATATTACAATGAAAGAAGTAAATGCTTTTGTTTTTAGTTCTGATTATTCATCCGGCGCACTCAGATCGGGAGAATGGGGCAAGAAAGCGAAAGAAGCAATGCTGAGAAAAGAGTACATCATCGCCACGTCAGCGTTGATTTTCCTGGCGACTGGCTGCTTTCAAACGGTTGAAGCAGCAGCCTACCCTCCCGCTGGAAGCTGCGCTTCAGGGGGCGGGAATGTCCCGGTCGGTCAGGTCACAACAGGGCCGACTACCGTGGGCCCTGTGGATGGCTCCGGAACGTATTCAAATGTCGTGGGATGTAACGCCAGTGGTAATGGGCAATCGTCTGTTTCCGTTTTCGGTGCCTTTGCCCAAGCAACCGCGCAGGGGGGCGCCGCGTTTGGTTTTTCCTCATTGGCTGGCCGATGGGCGTCGGCGTATGGGTTGTCCAGCACCGCGACGGGTATCGGTAGCACAGCGTTAGGCTTCGGTGCTCAGGCACGCGGTATCAACACTGTCGCGATTGGTGGGGCGGGTGGTGATGGGACAACCGTGTTGACACCGGCCAACTCTACGATTGCTATAGGCGATGGCTCGACTGCCATTGGCAGCAATGGTCAACGAGGGGCTCAAGCCAATGCAGTCGATGCCATCGCAATCGGTGGCCAGTCTACCGTGGCGACGGGAGCAACCTCCGGCATCGCTCTTGGACGCGGCAGCTCTGCCACGGGAACCTACGGGGTGGCTGCCGGGGATGATGCCACCGCTGCCGCCAACGCAATCGCTGTCGGGCGAGGCGCCAAGGCGACGGGGACTGCCAGCATCAGTATCGGCCTGAGCAATACGGTCAGCGGCAATAATTCCGGCGCCATTGGTGACCCAAGCACAGTGTTGGGGGCTAACTCATATTCGTTGGCTAACAACAACACGATCGCGTCTAACAATGCCTTTGCACTGGGCAACAACATCACGATATCGACAGGGCTGGATGGCACGTTGTAGTGGGCGACAACTCCACGGTAGCCGCCTCGGCGCCCACCGCAAATGCCACGATCAATGGCGTGACGTACACCTTTGCAGGTGCGGCTCCAGCGGCCGGCGGAGTGCTCAGCGTCGGCGCTGCGGGCAATGAACGCCAGATCACCAATGTGGCGGCCGGTCAGGTCACGGGCACTAGCACCGATGCCGTCAACGGTAGCCAACTGTTCGCCACCAACACGGCGGTCAATAGCGTCGACACGACGGTCAACAACATTGTGAACGGTGCAGGCATCAAATACTTCCACGCTAACTCGACCCTTGCCGACAGCACCGCCACCGGCACCGACAGTGTGGCCGTCGGTCCGACCGCCAATGCTACGGCGACCAATGCCATGGCTCTGGGCAACGGCGCCACGGCAGGAACCGCGAACTCGGTGGCCTTGGGCAGCGGCGCAATCACCGCTGCGGCTAACGCCACCACCGGCGGCACGATCAATGGCACTGCCTTCGCCTATGCCGGCGGCGCACCGATTGGTGTCCTCAGCCTGGGATCGGCGGGCAATGAACGCCAGATCACCAATGTGGCGGCCGGTCAGGTCATCGGCACCAGCACCGATGCCGTCAACGGTAGCCAACTGTTCGCCACCAACACGGCGGTCAATAGCGTCGGCACGACGGTCAACAATATCGTGAACGGCGCAGGCATCAAGTACTTCCACGCTAACTCGACCTTGGCCGACAGCACCGCCACGGGCACCGACAGCGTGGCCATTGGTCCGCAATCGGTAGCAGGTAGCGCGCAATCCTTCGCGGCCGGCGCCGGTGCAGTGGCAAGCACCTCCGGTGGCGTGGCCTTGGGTAACTTGAGTAGCGTGCAAGTAGCGGGCGGTGTGGCGCTGGGTCAAGGCTCGATTTCGGACCGTGCCATCGCACCCACCACCGGCTTGATTCCAGTGGGCAATGGCGCCATTCGCTATGACACCACCGACGCGACCTTATTAGGTGCCGTGTCACTGGGTAAAACCGGCCAGTACCGTCAACTCACCAACGTAGCGGACGGTACCAGCTCCCAGGATGCCGTGACATTGCGCCAACTGACCGGCGCAATCGGCTCGATCAGCGCCACCGGCACCATGTACTTTCATGCTAACTCGACCAACCCGCAAGACTCTCTTTCCGTAGGGCAAGAGTCGATTGCCGTAGGCCCGGCCACCGTGGTCAACGGTGACAACGGTATCGGTATTGGTAACCAGGCCACCGTCGGCCAGGCAGCCCCTGGCGGCATCGCGATTGGTCGCGATACTCAGGTGCTGCTGGCCTCTGGCATTGCTATCGGTTCCGAGGCCCAGGCCCAGGGTGAACAGTCGCTGGCACTCGGTGCCGGTGCGGTGGCCAGTCAAGCCACCAGCATCGCGCTGGGTTCCAATTCGGTCACTGCGGTCGGCGCCGAGAGCGGCTACACCGCTTATGGCCTGACCGTGCCGCAGACTTCGGTCGGCGAATTGGGCATTGGCACCGCGTCGGGTAATCGCAAGATTACCGGCGTAGCCGCCGGCTCGGCGCCGACCAGCCTGACTCGGTGGCCAGTGGCGAGGACTCGGTGGCGATCGGCGGTAACGCCAGTGCTTCGGGTGCAGGGGCGGTGGCTTCGGGCAGCGGCGCGCAAGCTTCGGGCACAGCCTCCGTAGCTTCCGGCAACGGTGCCCAAGCATCCGGCGCCGGGGCAGTGGCGGTTGGTAATGGCGCCACGGCCAGCGCCGATGGCAGCGTAGCCATTGGCCAAGGCTCCAGCGATGGCGGCCGCGGCGCGGAGAACTACACCGGTAAATACTCCAACGCCAGCAACGCCAGTATGGGCACGGTTACGGTGGGCAATGCCGCCACGGGCCAGACCCGAACCCTCAGCAACGTTGCCGATGGCCGTCAGGCCACCGATGCGGTCAACGTGCGACAACTCGATGGCGCGGTAGCCGAGTCCAAGCAGTACACCGACGACTCGCTGAAAACCTTCAACAACATTAGCAACGTCACCGGCGCCATCACTGCTGTGGATAACCGTGTGACCCAGGTAGAAAGCAATGTCACCAAGGTACAGAACGGCACCGACGGCATGTTCCAAGTGAACAACACCAGCGCCGGCGCCAAACCTTCCGCTACCGGTTCCAATGCGGTGGCCGGCGGTGTCGGCTCGGTGGCTTCCGGCAACAACAGCGCAGCGGTCGGCACCAATGCCAAGGCCTCCGGAGCCAATTCGGTGGCCATGGGTAACGGCGCCAGCGCCACGGGGAGTAACAGCACGGCCCTGGGTGCAAACTCGGTGGCGGATCGTGATAACAGTGTCTCGGTCGGTGCCAAGGGCAGTGAACGGCAGATCACCAATGTGGCCGCAGCCACCCAGGGCACTGACGCGGTGAACTTCGATCAGCTCAATAAAAGCGTGTCGAATGTCACCAACAACGTTAACGCCTACACTGACCAGCGTTACTCCGAACTCAAGCTCGACCTGAAGAAACAGGACGACACCTTGAGCGCGGGCATCGCCGGCGCCATGGCCATGGCGAGCCTGCCACAACCCTACTCACCAGGAGCGAGCATGACGTCCATCGCAGCAGCCAACTATCGCGGACAATCAGCGCTGTCGTTTGGCGTGTCGAGAATCTCCGATAACGGTCGCTGGGTCAGTAAACTTCAGGCCACCACCAACACCCAGGGCGATGCGGGCATCGGCGTTGGCGTCGGCTACCAGTGGTAATTGAGCGCGTTATTTAGTACCTGACGAACAGGCTGCACCCGTGCAGCCTGTCTTTACCCACATCAGCGCAAGGCTAATGTCCTATGTCGTTGTTCAAAATGTCTGGATGGATCCTCCTCCTGGTGTTGCTGGCCAGCTGCGATAACAGCATTCACACCGTCGCTGCAAAAACCTCCCAAGGTGTCGCGCTGCCGGCTCTCCCGATTATTCAGGGTGCCGTCATGGCGCTGGTGCCCATGCCGGATGGTCAGCGCAATGAATTGATGATGAGCCAGGTCTGTGCATTGGCACGGGGCGAAAGCACTCAGCAGCAGGTCGTTCAAAACCTTTTGCAGCAAGGCATTGACCTGAGCCGGGTGCCTCAACAAGGCCACCCGCTGTCATTACTGGTTGATCCGGATATGTCACGACGCGCCACCGCGTGTGCGGCCTACCTCGCGACCTCAGTGATGATGCTGCCAAAAACCGCCGAGTTCATGGTGGAGGCAACAACCGCACCCGCTTCGGGCAAGAAAAAGCTGAACGTCGACCCGCAAAAACTTAACTATTTTCTCGGCGTACAATTGGCGGTCGCCAAGGCGGATGCTGATGTCTTCGCGCTGATGGCCAACCGATTGGAGAAGACTCCCGGCCTGACGTTGGAGCAATACACTCAGCAGGCCAAAACACAGTTCGCCGAAATCGCCCCCCTGTATCTACAACGGGTCAAGGACCTCTATGCACAAGGGCGGAATGTCCAGTACACGCTGGTTGAGTATTCCGATAGCGACTTCAAGTTCACCAGCAATAACGGCTATCTTTTTGAATTCGGATACGATGGGCTGAACCTGAGCTTGGGACACCTTGGTACGGCGCAGGTCATTTGCTGGGTAAACGTTATCTGCTCGATGTTGATTACTTTACTAATTTGGGTTCTACCCCATTTCCACGGACGTTTTGAAAAGGGCTGAAAACTTCAATTCTTGCCGGGCGACTCTACAACGCATTCTTGGATTATGGAACCGCTCGATGTAGTCGAATAGATCCACCCGCGCTTCATCACGAATTCTATACGATTGCTGGGCAACACGCTCGCGCCTGAGCTGGCCGAAGAAACCTTCACAGGCTGCGTTATCGCCACAGTACCCGACGGCACTCATACTGCGGATCAGCGTGTTGCGGGTTAAAAAAACGCTGATAGTCCGCACTGGTGAATTGACTGCCGCGATCGGAATGCAGAATCACTGACCAATCTCCCTGACGCTGCCAGGTTGCCATTTCCACCGCCCGGATCACCATCTGCCGATCCTGGCGATGCAGCATCGACCAGCCAATCACCAGTTTGCTGTACAGATCGAGTACCACGCACAGGAACAACTTGCCCTCCAAGGTGGCGATTTCCGTGATATCCGTAACCCATTTGCGTTCTGGCTTCAGGGCGCAGAAGTTGCGCTCCAGCAAATTTTTTCACCCCTCCTGGGCGGCCAGTGGTTGTTCGACCAAGACCGAGCTTCTTGCGACGTGGCCAGCCTTGAATTCGCTGCGCTGTCATCAGGCGAGCAACGCGGTTCAGACTGACGGTCTCGCCCTCATCGAGCAGATCCTCGCGCATACGCGGTGCACCGATTACGCCACGGCTGTCCTCATGAATCTCACGAATGCGCCTTACCAGGCGCGCATTCTCTTGAACACGTGGGCTTGGTTCGCGATCCTGCCAGTCGTAATAGTCGCTGGTGGATACGTTCAAGCCACGACACATCAGCCGTATTGGGTACTCGTTGCCGCAGCGCTGGATCACCGTGTACCGCTCGACGACTCCCTGGCAAAGTACGCTGCCGCGTCTCTTAAAAGATTTCGTTCCTTGGTCACGCGGGCTAGCTCACGATTGAGGCGGGCCAGTTCCTCATCTCGTGGGCTACCCGTCCCGGGAAAGGTTTTTTCTGTACCTGGCTGTGCCTCGCGAACTCAACGATTCAATAGGCTCGGAGCTACTCCGATTTCTTGAGCGATTTGGCGGCAACTGGCCTCTGAGCGACGTGCCAACGTGACAGCCTCCTGCTTGAACTCGGGACTGTGTTTTTTACGGTTGGACATGAACACTCCTTCGGCACGATGTGAGCTTACTCGAAAGTGTCCGTGTTAACGAGGTGAACCCGTGCTGCTGTATGTGCTTATGTAGAGCATTGCTTCAGGTATGAAAACCAGCAAGCCCTGCACCAGCAAGACTTGCTCGTTGTGGCAAAGTGGCATACTACAGATTCGCTACCTCGCCCGTGTGGGCGAGTGTCACGCGATGCGGGCCCATTTGCTCGGCATACTGCTGGACGACTTCCTGGGCCAGGCGCACGACCTGCTCCACCAGCCCAAGCTCGACCCCGCTGCGCCAGGTGGCGATGATATCCATCGCCGCTGGCTTGGGTACATTCTCCAGCAACGTCATCCTACCCTGCTCCAGCTCCTCGGGGACTAGCGAAGCGGGTAGGGCGCCAATGCCGAAGCCGTCTCGAATCAGCCGTGTCATGGCCGCTACCGAGTTCACGCAGTTGATGCGTGGATTGGCGATGTTGCTGGTGTGCAGCAGGTTGAGGATGTCCTGATGCGGCCGCGAATTCTTCGAGAAGGTCACCACACGCTCTCGAGTGAGATCCTCCAGTGAGTGGTAGGTACGGTGGTAGAGCGAGTTGGTGGAGACTATCCACTCCACCGGATAATGGGCCAGCGCCTGGTTGCGCAGGGTATCGCCGCGTACTACGTCCGTCTGGAATACGAGGTCTAGATAACCCTTGTGCAGTTGTTCATTGAGATTGCGCGCGGTGTCAGCGGTCAGCTCAATCTCCACGCCTGGATAGCGCTCCATCAACTGCGTCACGAGCAGACTCAGCCAGGTGTGGATCACCGAGTCCATCGCGCCCAGCCGTACCAAGCCCTTCACGTTGCCGACACTGCTGATCGACCGCTTCAATGCCTGCAGCGTATCTATCATGTGCTCGGCGTATTCGAGTACCCGCTGCCCTTCGGGCGTCAGGGTGACGCCTTTGGAATCCCTCAGGAACAGGCGTGCGCCCAACTCGTCTTCCAACGCTGCGATACGGCTGGAGATCGAGGCCTGGGTGCTGAACAGTTTCTCGGCGGTGAGACGGAAACTCTTCAGTCGGGCAACCCAGACGAAGGTTTCTAGAAAACGCATGTTCACGGGAAAAAGCCCTCCGGCGCCTGGCCGCTGTGTCGCATCCAAAGAAAAACGTTTTGGCGTGGGAATCAAGTGGTGCGCCAGACTCACGCATAAGGCGAGTGTGGGGGCAACGGAAAATTTTTATGGCATGCGGCTGGATTTTCTCATTGGACGGCAAAAGGCTACCTCCAAATAATCGCCTGCGGCCGGGAAACCAGCAAGCGAAAAACAATCACAAGAACAGTATCCGGAATGCGCCCAGCCAGGCAGGAAAACGTTCCTTGCCGCGCGTCCTGGAGCCAGGAGACCACATCGCATGACTCCCTTGAAGCGCCTCGCCGGCATATTGATCACCAGCAGCGCCTTGCCGGACCTCGCCCACGCTGACTTCTTCGCCGACAGCAAGGCCAGCCTGGATTTGCGCAATTTCTACTTCAACCGTGACTTCCGTAATGGGCCGCCAACCAGCCAGCGCGACAAGGCTGAGGAGTGGGCGCAAGGGTTCATGTTCCGCTTCGAGTCGGGTTTCACCCCGGGCACCATCGGTGTCGGTCTCGATGGGCTGGGCATGCTCGGAATGAAGCTTGACGGGGGCGATGGTACCGGCGGTACGGGGCTGCTCCCGGCTGATCTCGGTTCGGCCCATGGGCGTGGTTCGCAGGATGAGTACTCCAAACTCGGCCTGACTGCCAAGGCCAGGGTTGGCAAGTCGGTTGCGCGTATCGGCTCGCTCGCATTCCGCAGCCCAGTGGTGTCGAACAACGATACGCGGCTGCTGCCCGGTACCTTCCGCGGGGCAATGGCTACCTCGCAGGATGTCGACAACCTGACCCTGCAGGGCGGTAAGATCGACCGGATCAAGTTCAACAGCTCATCCGACTTCGTCGAGATGTCCGCCAACCGCATCGGTGGTACCAGCGATTCGTTCGTGTTTGCCGGCGGCGACTACCGGCTGACCCAGCAACTCACCACCAGCCTGCACTACGGAAACCTTGAAGACATCTACAAGCAATACTACGGCGGTTTGCAGTACCTGCTGCCGCTGGCCGACAAGCGTTCGCTCAAGCTCGACCTGCGCTACGCCCGCAGCACCAAGGATGGCAACTTCCGTGACCTAGACAACAAGGCGCTGGGCGCGATGGTGACCTACGCCGTGGCTGGTCACGCCTTTGGCGCTGCCTATCAGCGCATGGACGGCGACGACCCCTTCCCGTACATCGCCAACAGCGACCCGTACCTGGTCAACTTCGTGCAGATCAATGATTTCGGCAACACCCAGGAGCGCTCCTGGCAGGTGCGCTACGACTACGATTTTGCTTCCCTCGGTGTTTCGGGGCTGACCTTCATGACCCGCTATATCTCTGGCGACAACGTACTGGTCGGTAGCAGCAACTCGGGCAAGGAATGGGAGCGCAACATGGATATCAGCTACGTCATCCAGAGCGGCCCGTTGCGGAACGTTGGCATCAAGTTGCGCAACGCCACGGTGCGTTCGAATTTCGGCAACGACCTGGATGAGAACCGCCTGATCCTCAGCTACAGTCTGGTCCTCTGGTAGCGCGGACTCTGCCCGGCAAACGAACATGCCCGGGCTTTCCGGCGGGGATTCTCCTCGCCTGTCACGCTGCGTTCTCATGAGAAATCGACACGCTATGACCCTATCGATGAAGTTCAGCCAGAGGATCCTGTTGGCTGCCTCTGCGCTGATCATCCTCGCTTTCGTCGTGTTCGCGGGCTACAACGATTACCGCCAGTGCAACGAGATCCGCTACGAGGTCGAACACAGTCTGCACAACATTGGCGAGTTTGCTCGGCTGACGCCCAGCGCGCCGATCCCCGAAGACTCGACAATCATGAATTTCCGTCACCTGCCGGAGGACCACCAACTGGCGTCGGTGATTCTGGAAACCATCAACAATTACCTGCGAGACAAGGGCCTGTCGTTGCGTCAGGGCACCATCGTCGATGCCACCATCATCCACGCACCCAGCTCAGTCAAGAACAAGGAAGGCAAACCCGATCCTGAAATGCGCCAGACGAAAAAGGGTAATCAGTATTTTTTCGGCATGAAGGCGCATATCGGTGCCGATGCAGAGTCGGCCTGCTGCACCGCGTTCACGGCACAGCGGCGAATGTGGCTGATGTAACAGAGGTCTGTCACCTGGTGCGTGCCGATGAAAGCCGATGCGGGTTATACCGGCGTGGAGAAACGGCCGGAGCATGCGGGGCGGCCGGTGATCTGGCAGATTGCGGTTTGTCGTAGCACCTACAAGCACTTGAGCAAGCGCAGCGTGCCCTACAAAGCCAGACGCACGATCGAGAAGGTCAAAGTGCAGGTGTGAGCGAAGGTCGAACATCCGTTTCGGATTATCAAGCGCCAGTTCGGTTATGTACAGACCCGCTTCCGAGGCTTGGCCAAGAACGCGGCGCAATTGGCTACGCTGTTTACCCTGTCGAATCTGTGGATGGTGCGCCGGCAATTATTGCCTGGTGCGGGAGAGCTGCGTCCGTGAGGGCAGATAACCAAGGCGTTGCCTTGGGTATTCTATAATCAGCGGCTGAAAATCGGGCTTTCGGCATCCCCAAGCCGCCCATTTCCTCCTGATGAGTAACTTGGTCGGGGTTAGAGAGAAATGTTGTTATCTCCTCATGGTTATATGTTGGAGATGCATGTGTTTTTATGTTATGTTATTTTTTGTGCTTCCGACGGCGTGAAAGCATTCGGAAGATTTTATGGGTTAGTCAATGTAGCGTTCGATAGGTAAAGCCCGTCAGTGAAAGGCTGCGGCAGAAGATAAAGCGGCCCCCCGGTGTCAGGATAGTTGTCGCCTCGCCAGATTTACCTGAAACCAGACCCCGGGGGCTGAAAGAGAGCCGTTATGCCGTACTATTCCTCTGAGCGCAAAGCCGAACTGCTCAAGATGCTGGGTCCTCCACTCAACCTGACGATGGCCGAAGTCGCTAGGCGTGAGGGCGTTACTGAAATGTCGC
The DNA here is from genome assembly GCF_057370475.1 of Pseudomonas sp. FA117. Taxonomy (NCBI): domain Bacteria; kingdom Pseudomonadati; phylum Pseudomonadota; class Gammaproteobacteria; order Pseudomonadales; family Pseudomonadaceae; genus Pseudomonas; species Pseudomonas sp. FA117. The sequence goes on along the minus strand of NZ_CM170675.1, from coordinate 3,171,765 downwards.
TGTATACCTGGCGCAAACGAGCCAGTGCCGAAGGATGTGTGGTGGTGACCGATCCCAAACACCCGACCGAGAGCTGGTCGGCAGAAATGAGATTCGCAGCTGTGGCTGAATGTGCCAGCTTGTCCGAGATCGAGGTGGGTGAATACTGCCGTCGCAAAGGCTTGTATCCGGAGCAGATTGCTGCCTGGCGGCAAGCGTTCCTGAGTGGGATGGCCCCTCCAAAAGCGCAGCCCAAGGTTGATCGGGAGCAGGCCCGTCAGGATCAGAAACGTATTAAACAGCTCGAGCGCGAGCTGCGCCGCAAGGATAAGGCGCTGGCTGAAACAGCCGCGTTACTGGTGCTGCGAAAAAAGCTCAACGACTACTGGGGAGTAGACGACGAGGACAATTGACTGCTTTGCCGGAACGGCAACTGCTGGTGACTTGGTTGACTGAGGCGATTAATTCCGGAGCTCGGAAATTGACGGCATGTCAGGAAGTTGGCTTGACGCTCCGAACGTTGCAGCGCTGGACTCAAACGGAAGAAGTGGCGGCTGATGCACGCACAACTACAGTTCGCGCAACCCCACCAAACGCGCTGAGCGAGCACGAGCGACAAGCGATTCTCAACCTGTGCAACAGCGCTGAGTATGCTCACTTGCCACCTAGCCAGATCGTGCCGAGGCTGGCCGACAAGCAGCTCTACATAGGCTCGGAGTCGACCTTCTACCGGGTGCTTCGGGCTGCTGGACAGCGAGAACGCCGAGGGCGCGCTCAGCGCCCTGGGCGTCATGCCGAGCCGACAACGCATGCTGCCCGCGCACCTAACCGGGTGTGGTCGTGGGACATCACATACTTGCCATCTTCGGTGCGTGGAAAGTATTACTACCTGTACCTGATCGAAGACATCTACAGCCGCAAGACTGTGGGCTGGGAGGTACACGAGAACGAAGACGGCGCCAAAGCTGCAGTGTTGCTGCAGAGAAGTGTAATCAGCGAACAGTGCTTGAGAGAGCCGTTGGTGTTGCACTCGGACAACGGCACGCCGATGAAATCGGCCACTTTGCTGAGCAAGATGTACGAGCTGGGCATAACACCGTCCCGCGGCAGGCCGCGTGTCAGTAATGACAATCCATACTCGGAGGCACTTTTCAGAACACTGAAGTACTGCCCGCAATGGCCGACCAAGGGCTTCGAGACCTTGGATGCTGCACGATGCTGGGTGCGTGATTTTATCCGTTGGTACAACCACGAACACCGACACAGCCGAATCCGCTTCGTCACGCCAGCAGAGCGTCATCGAGGCCAGGACAGGCAAATCCTTGCCCTGCGCCACGAACTCTATGAGCGCGCTCGAAATAGGAATCCGGAGCGATGGTCAGGACGCACTCGCAACTGGGAGCCAATTGGTACCGTGCTTCTGAACCCTGATCGGGAACAACAGCACGTGAAGCAAGCCGCATAGTTGGATGGTTGACGCGACAACTACCTTGAAAAACGCCGCGGCAAACAAATAAGATGAAATGGCGCGCTGATTTAGACCGAAAGCTGTAGGCCAAGGTTTGGTTGGATATGTTATATGTTAAGTTTTATGATCGAGACTTTAACGGGGTTTTACCTTGTGTTAGTATGCGTGTGTAATGAAAGCCTCAGCTCTTGTAGCAATTTGGCTGGCGTATGCTTACTGTGGCTTTGCTTGAAGTCTCAGTTTGCTGTTGCCGGTTGAAGAGGTTGTGAGCTAGTGTTTGGCTGAGGATTTTTTATGGGGCGGGGTTTTAGCGCTGCACTAATTTTAGCATTTCTTGTATCTGGTTGTTCGATGCCTCCGGCGCCCCCAGCGGTACCATCGCAAGATGATCTTTTGAATAAGCCTAATGCTTGCTGGGGCGGGCGCACTGTTCCAGTTGGCAATCAGGTTTCTTTGGGTGTGATGTACAGCGAAAATACCCGAGTCAATCGAGCGTATCTGCGGCAGTATCAAGCCAGTGCAGGCACTGGTTTCGGTTATGGTCTATTAGTGCACGCGATTCGAGACGCATACATCGCCTCGTCAAACCCTGATTTGATGGTTGATTGGGTGAGTGCCTCCTTGCAAAGAAAATTCGGATCTGTCACCTTGTATCCAAATAAAGAAGCCCTAGTGGCGGCGGATCCCGATATGATAGTAATAATTGACGCCCGCAGCCAACTTATCACGCCTCGCAGCTCTAATGTCGAATCGACCGTTGCGGCATACTTTTATGATAAGAGCTTCAACTGTCTTGGAATTGTAGAAGGGCATGAGTCGAATGAATTAACCCCTCTATGGTTCGGGAATAAGCGCAGCGACGAAATTGTTGCCGATATTGTCGAGCAGCAGGACGTGCAGATCAAAGCATTACAGAAATTTGACCAGTCTCTTAATGGTTTTTTGGCTCGACAATCTGATGCGGTTTCAAGTTTCTGAGTTGCACATACTGTTCAAGGATGCGCTGAGTTTTGTCAATTATATTTTTCGCCCGCGGCACGGCAGTTTGGCTTGGTCGAATCAGCACTGCGCCGATGAGTTAATCAGCTTCGGCAGGAGCGCAGCGGCGTTACGCCGGCCAGCAAAGCGCTGACGCCAGAGCAGCAAAAAATCCAAGAGTTGGAAGCCCGGATCACGCGACTTGAACGCGAGAAATCGATACTAAAAAAGGCTACCGCGCTCTTGATGTCGGAAGATCTCGAGCGTACCCGCTGATTCGCCAGCTCAGCGACCATGAGCCCGTTGATTGCTTGTGCGAAGTGTTCGAAGTCACTCGCTCAAGTTACTACGCACATTGTCACAGAAGGCGAACTCCGGACGTTGAACGACTGCGGTTGCGCAGTCGAGTGAGTGAGTTGTTCACGCGATATCGAAGTGCGCCCGGCAGCCGTACCATCATGGCAATGATGCAAGAAGAGGGTGAGCAAATCGGGCGGTTCAAGGTACGCCGCCTGATGCGTGAGCTGGCGTTGATCGGCATGCAGCCAGGATCACATGCGTACAAAAAGGCCACAGTGGAGCGGCCAGATATTCCGAACACCTTGAACCGAGCGTTTGATGTCGACGCGCCAAATCAGGTCTGGTGTGGAGACATCACTTACGTCTGGGCACAGGGTAAATGGCACTATCTGGCAGTTGTCCTGGATCTTTATGCACGCAGAGTGGTGGGTTGGGCCTTATCAGAAAAGCCGGATGCAGAACTTGTAGTCAAAGCGCTGGAGGTGGCTTACGAACAGCGCGGAAAGCCTCAAGGACTATTGTTCCACTCCGACCAGGGTTCGCAATATGGCAGCCGTCTGTTTTGCCAGAGACTGTGGCGTTATCGCATGCGCCAGAGCATGAGTCGCCGAGGCAACTGCTGGGATTCTCAGTTCACTATGCTCAAGAGCGTCAGCTCAATCTGACTCGTGCTGGGATTGGCTAGCTAGATGCCTTGGTGTTGACCTGTCGATTGATCGCTGACGTTCCCTGGCACTGCCAGGCTTGGCGTCTGTGACTTAATAGGAGCTTTGTGCTGCACCGCGAGAGTCCTGTCCTGCGTCCAAGGTCGGTAGTGCGTAAACTCAGAGGTATTACGCATGAACACTGCAAAACTCACTGAGGTCATCCTAGGTGTGGATACGCATCTGGATGTCCATGTTGGCGCCCTGATCAACGTGAATGGGCAGCTGTTAGGTACTCTTGCTGTAGATACACAGACTCGCGGCTACCTTAAGTTGCTGACTTGGGCAAGGTCATTCGGGTGGCTCCAGCGGGCTGGCGTCGAAGGCACTGGTACGTACGGCGCTGGGCTTGCACTTGTACTTCGCGAACACGGCATTGCTGTTTTTGAAGTGAACCGCCCTGATCGATGCAAGCGCAGATTGGAGGGAAAGTCAGACCCTACCGATGCGGAAAGCGCAGCTCGTTCGGTGCTGGCGGGGAGCGCCACTGCCATCGCTAAAACCCATTCAGGCGCTGCCGAGGCAATGAGGGAGATTTCTGTCGTCCGCCGAAGTGCGGTGAAAGCTAAAACACAAGCTATCAACCAGATCAGATCACTGCTGGTCAGTGCTCCTCAAGAAATCAGAGAGCGGCTCTGGGACGTCAAACCTGCGATTTGCGTCGACAACTGTGCACACATTGGCTCACTGGGGCACGCCCCATTCCTGAGCGCCCTGACTACATCGCTTAGACTTCTGGCTAAACGCTGGCAGGCCCTTGCGGCAGAGTTGCAGGAGCTAGATGACACGCTGGACTCGCTAACGCAGCAGTATGCACATCGCCTTCGTAGTCAATTCGGTGTTGGCCCTCAGACAGCGGCCACTTTAATCTCCGTTGCAGGGGATAACCCTGAGCGACTGAAAAGTGAGTCCGCTCTTGCTGCGCTCTGTGGTGTTAACCCGCTCCCCGCATCATCTGGTAAAACGGTGCGTCATCGCTTGAATCGTGGGGGGGATCGATCCGCCAACAATGCGCTATGGACTATCGCGATGGTAAGAATGCGCAGTGACCCGAGAACCAAGGCGTATGTGGCGCGCAGAACGGCCGAAGGGATGTCGTGCAAGGAAATACAAAGATGTCTGAAGCGCTACATCATCCGAGGCCTATATCCACTGATTTTGGCCGACTTGAGCGAGTCGAGGAGCGCTGGTTGACATAGGAGCGTCAATGCACCGATGGAGCGAGTATTTCGCAGCTTGAAATCAGAGTGGATACCGACCACGGGTTACCCGACCGGGCAGCAAGCTCAACGAGACATTGGCCAATACCTGATGAGCCACTACAACTGGATTCGACCTCATCAGTTCAACAATGGACTGGCTCCGGCAAAAGCTGAAGAAAAACTCAAAACCGTGTCCGGGATGAGTTGACCACTACATTCTGATACGAAGTGGGACAAAACGAAATTAGTGAGAAAATAACGAATATGTTGAGACTTCGCATCCAATAGTCGCCGCGTTCACAGGTGAGCATCCGCTTTGGTGCCCTGGCCCTGTGCTCGCAGACTCGCTTGGCTCAGTGCCTGCTGGGCGTCGAACTGCGTTTATCGGCCATCGGCGATGACCGGGAGATGGCTATAGGAAATCCTCATGACTATGATGCCAATCTTTGAACGGCGTTAAGGTGTACTAGTGATAGGGAATATCTTCAACGTTTTCTCACGACGCAGGGGAAACCAGATAACGCCAAAAAAACTGCTCACTCAGCAGTTCCGTCAAAGGACGTTCATGCTCAATCGGGACGTTGGCCCGGGCATGGTCGAATCCCTAGAGTTTCTTCACGATCGGCTTTCCTACCTCCTAGGGCGCCAAAATCTCTCAGGAAAGAAAAATCTTGCCTACGCTGATGACGCTTTCGAGTTTTTGCATACCTGCAGCGCCCCCCCACTTTCTTGATGCCATTGAGTACCTGGTCCATCAGGGAGGATGACGTTACATAGGAGGCCAGCATGAGCTCGTAATTGATCGTTTAAACGAATTATTAAACGTAGATAATCTTCCCTACTTCGTCACCAAACCAGTATGGGAAACCACGGAAGAAATGTACCGAGGCTCCCTCACTCAATTCACCGGAATTCGTGAGCATGCGAAGGTCATTCCAAAGGAAAGCCAAGCTGTCCACGAGACGGCTATCGAGCCCGCTCTGAAGCTATTGCCTCAGCCTGCATTCCTCAATGCGAACTCCGAGTTCATGGCTGCTCTGGAAGACTTTCGGCATGGAAAATTCGGCGACTGCGTCACCAAGTGCAACAGTAGCTACGAAAGCGTCATGAAGGTGGCCTGCGGACAGAAAGGCTTCAGGTACTCCCAGGGAGACACAACCTCCAAACTCATTCGGACCATCATGCAAAAAACTGAGATGGATACTTTCTGGGAGCAGCCACTGATGACTGTCGGCACGCTTCGCAACAAACTGAGCACCTCGCATGATGCCGGTGAGGTGCAGAAGGTAGTACCAGAGCATGTGGCAAAGTACACCCTAAATATGACGGCCTCTGCGATCATCTTTTTACACGACCATGCTTACCGGGCCGCCCCCTGAAATCTTCAATTAGGCTTGCAGGGGTGAAAATGTGTCGTTTCGATACCAAACCTTTAATCGCGTCGACAGCTCCAGAAGACCAGGATGACCCTTGGTACAAAGGTGCCGAGCAGGCTGTTCAGTTCATGAGAGCAAACGCGGAATCAGACGAGATTGTGATTTACGTTTGCGCCCCATTCCGTTTCATCGTCGGGGCACTCGCCCCAACCAATAATGCCACTCCCCCCCGATGGTGACTCCTGTCGCTAACCAACCCGTTCTAAGGAGCAACACATGGACCAAGCTTTACTCGAAAAAATCATGGCTGCTACAGGTCTAGGCGGGCTTTGCATATGGGCCTTGCTTGTTTTCTACAAGGCGGTGGTAGGTGCAGAATTTATTTCAAAGCTTAAGAGGGTGTAGACAAAATAAAGTAAACTCCTTGCCTCTCGTCTACACAGTATTGAGTCATGTCTAAGACTGGACGCCCACCCGTAATTGCTGCAGAACATTACCCTCTGCTGACCAGGCTTGCTCATGCGCAGCCCTATTCCAGTCCGGCTGAATTGGCGCAAGCATTCAATTCTGAAACAGGTATCACCGCTCATCCCGACACCTTCGGAAAAAGCGTCGAAACTGGCCGGGATCATTCGTGTAAAGGAGAGAGCCAAAGGTAGCTTCCAACCTCCTGAGCCTCGTAAGTCGTATGGCTACAGCGAGGCACACCGTCGACAGTTGCCGGATCAACGCTACCCCAATTGCTTGACCGACGCTGAATGGACACTGGTCGCTGATTTGTTTGAAGTCTCGGGAGGTCGGGGCGTGCCGCCCCGTCACTCCCGGCGCACGCTCCTGGAGGCTTGCTGCTATGTCGTGCGTACGGGATGCTCGTGGCGAATCCTACCTCGCGAGTTTCCGCATTGGGACAATGTCTATAAAACCTTTCGACGGTGGAGCGCTCAAGGCAAGTTCGAGCAAATGCAGGATCGGCTTCGTGCTCAATGGCGAGAGTGGGTTGATCGTGATGAAAGGCCGTCAGCCGCTGTTCTGGACTCCCAGTCCACGCGTAGCTCTCCCTAAGGAGGTGAAAGTGGTTACGACGCAGGTAAAAAGGTAAAAGGGCGCAAGAGAAGTCTCGTCGTTGATACCTTAGGCCTGCTTTTGGCAGTGAGCATCAGTGCAGCCAGCGTGCAGGACCGAGACGCAGCGGACGACGCGGTGACGTCCTCAATGGGTAAGTACCCCTCCTTGAATACCCTGTTCGTCGACAGTGCTTACGCCGGAACGTGGGCTCAGCGCATGCAGCACATTCATACCGTCCAGGTTCAGGCCATACGAGGACCGAACAATCGTCGCACCGGGAAATGGCATTCAGGGCAAGGCGACCTGTTCACGGCAGCGCCAGCACCGAGTGGCTTTGTGGTGATGTCCAAACGCTGAGTAGTGGAGCGGACTCACGCCTGGAATGAGCGTGCGGTTGATCATGCACCACGATCGGTTGATGGATGTGAGTGCGGCATGGGTGTGGCTGGTCGAGGCTCGGATGCTTGCTCGTAGACTTACTACTTGATTTTGTCTACAGCCTCTTAAGGGCAAGGTTGTTACCTATGGACGCCATGCAGGCCCCAGTCTTGGATGGTTTTGGCACGCATCATATGTCCACGGGTATCAGGTTTTTTTGCGCAAAATGCCTTGTTATGTCCATGTTGGATTATGTGGAAATAGATAGTGTGCAAGAATACAAACCATCGAGTTCTTCGCAAATTCAGCAAGTGCTCCGGCGTAAAATTCCCGTTCAGTAGGTTTCAAAAAGGTCAGGTATATCGATTACAGCGTTCAGTCGTGCTTATAATTTCGAAGTGGCCAGTTTATAAAAACGGAGCATTAACTAAGGAGTTAGGAAGGGGGCGTTGGCGATGGTTTTAAAATCGCTGGGATGGCCGTCAGGACGCGAAGGCAAGGCTTTACGTTAGTGGAGCTGTTGGTTGTCCTGGTCATCATCGGATACTCGCCAGTATTGTGGGTCCCCACTTATTAGGCAATGTCACCAAGTCTGAAATCACCACAGCCAAGGCCCAATTGGACATCTTGACCTCTACAGTTTCTAGAGAGCCCTGGATGCTTCATGCTACTTGGTCGGGTAGCTTGTCTTATTTTCAGCATCTTCTACGACTTTTATTAACCCAGGATCAAAATAAGCTGTATTGAGCAAATACGCCCTGCCCATTAGTTTACCTTCGCCGTACCAAGGCATTCGGTTGAATTTCAGGTTCAGCCCATCATAGCCATATTCAAAAAGATAACCATTAGTGCTACGAAATTTAAAATCGGTGTCGGAATACTCGAGCAGAGTGAACGCTATATCCTGATGACTGCTGTAAAGCTCCTTAACTCGATCGAGATAGGCTGGGGAAAGGGCGGAAAACAGACTTCGCGCAAGTCGGCTGTATTGCTCCAGCGTCAGGCCGGGGAATTTTTCCAGTCGCGTAGCGATCAGCGCGAAGAAGTCTGCGTCAGCTTTTGCGACGGCCAGTTGCACACTTAGAAAGCGTTTGAGTTTCCTTGGGTCCATAACAAGTGCTGCGGGCTTCGTCGCCCCCCCCGCTTTGATTTCAGATTCGACCATGAATTCGTTAGTTTTTGGCAAGGTCATAGCGGAAGTCGCTATGTAGGCAGCACAGGCGGTTATTCTCTGAGGCAGGTCCTGATTTACCAGCAGTGACAGCTGGTGGCCTTGGAGTGGGACGTGGCTAAGGTCGATGCCTTTTTTAAGAAGTGTCTGGTTGACTTGTTCTTGTGAGCTTTCGCCACGAGCAAGGGCGCAGACCTGGCGCATCATAAGGTCATTTCGCTGCCCTGCCACGATAGGCACGAGGGCCAATACCGCACCCTGAATGATCGAAAGTGCTGGAACCGCCACACTCTGCGAGGTGATACTGTCAGACCGGTGGCTGAATACATCATCACAGCGGGCGAGCAGGATCAACGACAGAATCCAGCCGGAAGTATTGAGTAAGGACATGTTACTTGTCTCGGGTGGAATTTGTATAACCAGGCTGCTGGACGCAGCCTGGTTCTGAGGTTTAAGTAATGCTTTCGTGAACGCCGGAACTCCCTTTACCTACCACTGGTAGCCTACACCGACGCCAATCCCAGCATCCCCTTGCGTGTTGGTGGTGGCTTGCAGCTTTGACACCCAGCGACCGTTGTCTGAAATTCTCGAAACGCCAAACGACAGAGCCGATTGCCCGCGATAATTGGCTGCTGCGAGTGATGTCATGCTTGCGCCCGGCGCGTACGGCTGCGGGAGGCTCGCCATCGCCATGGCACCGGCAATCCCCGCACTTAAGGTATCGTCCTGTTTCTTCATATCCCGCTTGATCTCGGAGTAGCGCTGATCGGTATACGCGTTGGCGTTGTTGGTGATATTCGACACACTCTTGTTGAGTTGGTCGAAGTTCACCGCATCGGTCCCTTGAGTGGCAGCCGCCACGTTGGTTATCTGCCGCTCGCTGCCGGCCGTACCTAAAGAGATACTATTGTCACGATCAGCCACCGAATTTGCCCCTAAAGCCGTGCTGTTTTTGCCAGCGGCGTTGGCGCGGCTACCCAATGCGACCGAATTTTCTCCGGTAGCTTTGGCACCGGTTCCCACCGCTGCACTGTTGTTGCCAGAGGCCAACGAACCCGCACCGCCAGCCAACGCGTTGGTGCCGGTAGCGGACGGTTTTGCAGCGGCAGCGGTGTTGTTAACTTGAAACATGCCGTCGGTACCGTTCTGTACCTTGGAGACGTTGCTCTCCACTTGGGTAACACGGTTGTCCACGTTGGCGATGCTGTTGCCAATGTTATTGATGGAGTTGTTGACGTTCTGCAGCGAGTTATCCGTATATTGTTTGGACTCGGCCACAGCCCCGTCGAGTTGGCGCACGTTGACCGCGTCGGTAGGTGCTCGGCCATCAGCGACATTGCTGACAGTACGGGTTTCTCCGGTGGCTGCATTCCCCACCGAAATGGTGCCCACGCTGGCATTGCTGGCGTTCGAGTATTTCCCGGTGTAGTTCTCTTCGCCGCGGCCGTTATCGCTGGAGCCTTGGCCGATAGCCACACTGCCGTCGGCACTGGCGCTCGCACCATTGCCCAAAGCCACCGATCCGACACCGTATGCTAGCGCACCGTTCCCGGAAGCAACAGATGCATTTCCGGATGCCTGTGAGGCGTTACCCAGCGCGACTGAACCAACACCTGTGGCCCTGGAGCTGCCGCCGATGGCTACAGAGTCTGCGCCGCTGGCTACCGAATCTGCCTGTACGGAGCTGGTGTGGAAGTATTTAACGCCGCCGCCGTTGGTGATGCTGCTGATGTTGCCCTCAATGGTTGTCACACGTCCGCCGAGGTTCACTACATCCGCGGTGTTTTGAGCAACTTGATCACCAACAGCCGTCAGTTGCGCGACGTTCACTGCATCGTTGGGAGAAGAACCCGCCGCCACGCCGGTTATCTTGCGATTACCGAGGGTGGTACCAATCCCGAGTTCGCCGACCGACGCCTGCGGCGCGGTTAGGCCATAGGCAGTGTAAGAGTCCTGTGCACCGACAGTGGTAACAGAGCTAGATCCAAGCGCAACGCTCGATGCGTGATTGGCCACGGCACCAGCACCGAGGGCGATCGACTGTTCCCCCTGAGCCTCGGCTTCGGATCCAATAGCGATGCCGGAGGCCAACTGCACCTGCGTGTTACGACCGATAGCAATACCGCCAGCCGCGGCTTGGCCGACTGTGGCCTGGTTGCCGATGCCGATGCCATTGTCGCCGTTGACTACGGTTGCCGGCCCTACGGCGATCGCTTCCCGCCCCGCTGCAAGCGAGTCTTGCGGGTTAGACGAGTTGGCGTGGAAGTAAAGAGTACCAGTACTGCTTAGAGATCCAAGGGCACCGGTGAGTTGCCGCAAGGTCACAGCATCGTGGGCTTCCGTCGCGTCTGCTACGTTGGTAATTTGCCGGTATTCACCGTTTTTACCCACCGACACGGCACCCAACAGCGTTGCGTCGGAAGTGTCGTAGCGAATCGTGCCGCTACCAACCGGAATTTGGCCACTGGCGGGGGCGATTGCCCGATCCGACACCGAGTCTTGGCCCAATGCTACACCGCCCAACACTTGTACGCTGCTCTGGTTACCCAGAGCGACGCTGCCATCGGTCGCGGCAGCCGCACCGGCCCCTACTGCCAGGGATTGGGCACCGCCCGCCACTGATTGCGGACCAATTGCGAGGCTATTGAGGCCGTTTGCGGCGCTGTCGGCCAAGGTGGAATTAGCGTGGAAGTACTTAATACCAGCACCGTTATTGACAATGTTGTTCACCGAGGTCCCCACAGCGTTTACCGCTGTGTTGGTGGCAAAGAGCTGGCTGCCGTTGACGGCGTCGGTACTGGTACCCGTCACTTGACCAGCCGCAACGTTGGTGATTTGCCTTTCGTTACCCGCTGAGCCAAGGCTGAGTACACCTATCGGCGCGCCACCAGCGTAGGTGAAGGTGGTGCCGTTGATGGTGCCGCCCGTGGTGGCGTTCGCTGCTGTAGTAATTGCGTTGCTGCCCAAGGCTACGGAGTTGGCGGTGCTTGCTGTTGCACCATTACCCAGTGCCATAGCGTTGGTGGCTGTTGCAGTGGCGGCCGGGCCGACGGCAACACTGTCAGTACCACTGGCGGTGCTGTCGACCAAAGTCGAGTTAGCGTGGAAGTACTTAATACCAGCACCGTTATTGACAATGTTGTTCACCGAGGTCCCCACAGCGTTTACCGCTGTGTTGGTGGCGAACAGCTGGCTGCCGTTGACGGCGTCGGTACTGGTACCCGTCACTTGACCAGCCGCAACGTTGGTGATTTGCCTTTCGTTACCCGCTGAGCCAAGGCTGAGCACACCTATCGGCGCGCCACCAGCGTAGGTGAAGGTGGTGCCGTTGATGGTGCCGCCTGTGGTGGCGTTCGCTGCAGTAGTAATTGCGTTGCTGCCCAAGGCTACGGAGTTGGCGGTGCTTGCTGTTGCACCATTACCCAGTGCCATAGCGTTGGTGGCTGTTGCAGTGGCGGCCGGGCCGACGGCAACACTGTCAGTACCACTGGCGGTGCTGTCGACCAAAGTCGAGTTAGCGTGGAAGTACTTAATACCAGCACCGTTATTGACAATGTTGTTCACCGAGGTCCCCACAGCGTTTACCGCTGTGTTGGTGGCAAACAGCTGGCTGCCGTTGACGGCGTCGGTACTGGTACCCGTCACTTGACCAGCCGCAACGTTGATGATTTGCCGCTCCGCTCCAGCCGCGCCCACACTAAACACACTTACAGGGACACTACCAGCGAAGTTGTAGGATACACCGTTGATAGTTGTGTTAGCCGTGGGCGTAAATGCCGAAGCGGATGAATTATTACCGACCACTACGGCGCCAGACAGGCCTGCCGCGATAGTTATATTATTGCCGAGTGCAAATGCATTGTTGGCATTAATTGTATTGTTATTTCCCAACGAATAAGAGCCAGCTCCCGTAATTGTGGTTGGGTCACCGATAGCGCCCGAGTTGGCTCCGCTTACGGAGTTACCATTGCCGATACTAATTGCATTTATAGCTGAAGCTGTACTGCTGTTGCCAATTGCAATGGCATTTGCTTGGCTGGCTGACGCACCATTTCCTAACGCGGTACTGCCCACACCTGTTGCCGATGTGTTGTTTCCCAAAGCTGTGGCGTTATTCTGAGTTGCATTGGCTCGCGCGCCAAGCGCAATCGCAGAGATTCCAGTAGCATTACTCTGAGCACCAATAGCTACCGAGTCTGCACCGCTTGACTGAGCGCCTTTAACTGAGTTGCTTCCAATGGCAACAGAACCTTGCCCCGAGGCGGTCGTGGAGTTGGCTATGGACAGCGCAGTAGTACCGTCCCCCCCCGCAGATCCAATTGCAACCGAATTCAAAGCTGTAGCATTGCTACCAAAACCCAGGGCCGTGGCCCCAACCCCAGAGACTGTTTCTAGTCCAATTGAGCTGCCCCATTTACCCGCTAGACTGTTAAAACCTAAAGCTAGACCTCCAGCCCCTGTAACTGTAGCCAAAGCACCATAAACGGTAGCGGCAGTGCTATTTCCATTAGAGTTGCAGCCTGAAACCAAAGAATAGGTTCCATTATTATCAACGGGGCCGGCCGTAGTAGGCCCAGTAGTAACGCGCCCAACTACGAGGTTTCCCGGAGTACTTACGCAAGACCCACTTGGAACAATAACATTAGCCAAAACGCTTGGACTATCAATCAATACTGCTGCAGTAACTCCCGAGATAAGCAGCGAAATATTTTTAGCTGTGCGTAGTTTTTTTCTGGCAGATTTCGCCAGTTCAGACACTACAATCCACTGCTGACGACTCGCACACCAAGTAACACAATGAACTTTATTCAATTTAGCCAGTCCATGATGAGTGAGATGAGATCAAATCTTAGGGCCTGGACAGGCACATTTTAAACGTCTTGAAATTCTTTTAACTAATTTTGATGCGCCTCACAAATTCAATAAACTATCGTTGACTAACAAATATTTTCCATCTATGGATTCTCCGATCAAGTCAGCACAGGCTGACCTGACCTGTGTTGGAATAGCCCTCCCTTCAGCCACCCCAACAAGCCTTGCCCATGAGTCAGATGAGCTTTTCCAATTTCGAGTACGCCGGTAAGCGCAAGCAAACCCGTCGCGAGCGTTTCCTGGCCGAGATGGAGCAGGTAGTGCCGTGGAGCGGGTTGGTGGCATTGATCGAGCCGCATTACCCAAAGGTCGGCGGTGGCCGCAAGCCTTACCCACTGGAAACCATGCTGCGTGTTCACCTGCTGCAGAACTGGTTCTCGTTGAGCGATCCAGCCATGGAAGAGGCGCTGTACGAGATCACTTCGATGGGCCAGTTTGCTCGCCTGACGCTCAGCGCTCCGATCCCCGAAGACACGACGATCATGAATTTCCGGCACCTGCTGGAGAAGCACCAGTTGGCGGCGGGCATTCTGGAAACCATCAACAATTACCTGCGAGGCCAGGGCCTGTCGTTGCGACGCTAGGGTACCATTGTCGACGCCACCATCATCCACGCACCTAGTTCGACCAAGAACAAGGAAGGCAAGCGCGATCCTGAAATGCATCAAACGAAGAAGGGGAACCAGTACTTCTTCGGCATGAAGGCGCAAATCGGTGCCGATGCTGAGTCGGGCCTGGTGCATCACGTCCATGGCACCGCCGCGAACGTGGCCGACGTAACGGAAGTTGCCCATCTGCTGCATGGCGCAGAGCACGTAGTCTGTGCCGACGCGGGTTACACCGGCGTTGAGAAAAGGCCAGAGCATGAAGGACGGCCAGTGATCTGGAAGATTGCGGCTCGTCGTAGCACCTACAAGCACTTGAGCAAACGCAGCGTGCTCTACAAAGCCAAGCGCAAGATCGAAAAGGCCAAGGCGCAGGTGCGTGCGAAGGTGGAGTACCCGTTCCGGGTGATCAAACGCCAGTTCGGCTATGTCAAGACTCGTTTTCGGGGCTTGGCCAAGAACACGGCGCAACTGACCACGTTGTTTGCCCTATCGAATCTGTGGATGGTGCGCCGGCAATTACTGCCTGCTGCGGGATAGGTGCGCCCGTGAGGGCAGTAAACCAAGGCTGTGCGTTGGTTATCCAATAGTCAGCGACTGAAAATCGGGTTTTTCGGCATCCCCAAGCCGTCCATTTCCGGCTGATGGGCAACTTGTTCGGAGGGTCCTTAGAGGGTGTAGACAAAATAAATTAAACTGTCCGTCCCCTTGCCTGGACAGCCTTGAAGTCATGCCTCGAACCGGACGCCCGCCCGTAATCGCAGCGGAACATTACCCTCTGCTGACCAGACTCGCTCATGCCCAGCCCTATTCCAGCCAGGCCGAATTGGCGCAGGCGTTCCAGGCTGAAACGGGTATCATCGCTCATCCCGACACCTTTGCAAAAACGTTGAAACTGGCCGGGATCATTCGTGTAAAGGCGCGAGCCAAAGGTAGCTTCAAACCTCCCGAGTCTCGTAAATCTTACGGCTACACCGAGGCGCACCGGCGTCAGTTGCCGGAGCAACGCTACCCCAGTTGCCTGACAGACGCAGAATGGACACTGGTCGCTGATTTGTTTGAAGTCTCGGGAGGTCGTGGCGTGCCACCTCGCCACTCCCGGCGCACGCTTTTAGAGGCTTGCTGCTATGTTGTGCGCACGGGATGCTCATGGCGAATGCTGTCCCGTGAGTTTCCGCATTGGGACAATGTCTATAAGACCTTTCGACGCTGGAGCGCTCAGGGCAAGTTTGAGCAAATGCACGACCGGCTTCGGGCCCAATGGCGAGAGCGGGTGGATCGAGATGAAAAGCCGTCAGCCGCTGTTCTCGATTCCCAATCAACGCGTAGCTCTCCCCAAGGGGGTGAAAGTGGGTACGACGCCGGCAAAAAGGTAAAAGGGCGTAAGAGAAGCCTGGTCGTTGATACCCTGGGCCTGCTTTTGGCCGTGAGCATCAGTGCCGCCAGCGTGCAGGATCGAGATGCGGCGGACGACGCGGTGACGGCCTCGATGGGCAAGTACCCATCAGTAAATACGCTGTTCGTCGACAGTGCCTACGCCGGAAAGTGGGCTCAGCGCATGCAGCACATTCATGCGGTCCAGATTCAGGTCATACGAGGACCGAACAACCGTCGTACCGGGAAATGGCATTCAGAACAAGGCGAGCTGTTCACCGCAGCGCCGTCTCCAAGCGGTTTTGTGGTGATGCCCAAACGCTGGGTAGTGGAGCGGACTCACGCCTGGAATGAGCGCGCGAGGCGGTTGATCATGCACCATGATCGCTTGCTCGATGTAAGTGCGGCATGGGTATGGCTGGCTGAGGCTCGTATGTTGGCTCGTCGACTCACCACTTGATTTTGTCTACACCCTCTTAGAGGGGCGCCCAGGCTAGGCAGTATGGCAGCCGAGTTTCGTCAGCAGTTGTGACGTTACCGTGTCAGGCAGATCATGAGCCGCAGAGCTAATTGCCTGGACAATGCGCCCATGGAACGTTGTTCGCAGCCTGCAAACGGGGTGGGTGCCGAGTGTGGGCTGGCCAACAACCACGAAGACCGCCGCGAGGCGCTCGGCAAGGTCCAGGGCATGCTGTTCTTCCTCTGGTGTTTCGAGTGGATCGACCGCGACACCTTCGCGCGCTGCAGGTGGAAATCCTGCAGGCGGATAGTGATGGGACGTGCCGCTGCGAAACCAAGCGCGCCTGAACTCAAACCACCGCCGAGTAGGAGAAAAGGCAATGACCCTAACAGACTTGTTCCGAGATTTTGCTACGATCACCACTTTGGTTTATACCTACATTGCCTTTGGCCTCGCGCTAAATCCACGCTTATGGCATTGGGGAGCTTGGCTGATTCTCGGCTTCTCATGCGTGGTGCTGAGTTCTTTGTACCGGACGAAGAAAAAAGCAAAGTCTCGTTTGCGGACGAGCGATAACTAGGAAAAAAGCTATGCCAATGATTGATACTGATGACCTCAACCCCCTCAGTGATGCCGCTCAGAAGGCTTTTCAAGATTGGATCGAGGCAGGGCAAGCCCAGGCGCGTGAACGTGGCGACGTTGTTAGGGAAGAGCGCTGCGTGCTGCTCACATAAACGAAAAGATTTACAACCAGGCCGCACGAAATTTGGCGACACATGTGAATGCTGTTCTGGCCAAGCACCAGCTTGGATAGGCGACAGCCAGGTTCGGAGGTCGTATGTCCCAGAGCGATTGGCTGAGCCAACTTCTGAAAGTGATTACCGTCACCGGCCAGTTGGAGGTGCGTTGTTCCTTTGGTGCGCCGTGGCGTGTCAGTTGGGATAGATCCGCGGCGCACGAGATTCCCTATCACGTCGTGCTCAAGGGACGAGCGATTGTCGAGGACCTGGAGAAGGGAACCTGCAAAGAGCTCGTGGGTGGGGATCTCGTGCTTCTTCCCCATGGCGCGGCACACGTGCTGCATGATGGCAGTGGCGATGAAACCGCGACGGCCTCCATCCGGCATAGCGCCGCTGGATGGATGGTGAGTGAGAATCGAGGCCAGGGAGAACGCCTGGACATGTTGTGCGGTCATTTTTTCATCGCGCCACCTCATCACCGATTGATTCGAGATTACCTGCCGGTAGACTTGGTCGTTCGTGCCTTGGACGGGCCGTGTGCAGGCAACGGCCTTTCGGCGTCGAATCATCTGGCTGGGTTACTGACCCTGATGCGCATGGAAACCATCGAGGACAAGCCTGGCGCAGGAGCCATTCTCGACGCACTGACTTCTGCATTGTTTGCCTTGGCGCTTCGCGCTGGCAGTGAAGCTGAACACGCTCCGGTGGGCTTGTTGGCGCTTGCTGGACACCCTCGACTGGCCCCGGCTATTTCCGCCATGTTCTCCAACCCAGCGCACTCCTGGAGCCTGCCTGAGCTGGCAGGGCTGTGCAGCATGTCCCGCGCCACTTTCATGCGGCATTTCCAAGGCAAATTGGGACGGTCGGCCAACGAACTGTTGCTCGATATCCGCATGAGCCTGGCAGCAAATGAGCTGAAAAAACCTGCAGCGACGGCCGAGGCCGTAGCCGATTCGGTCGGCTATCGATCAGTGGCTGCGTTCCGGCGTGCATTCACGGACAGGCTGGGGATGACACCTGGACAATGGCGTCGGCAGGCATTCGATGAAAGCAGAGCTTCAACATCTCGGTAGCCGAAGTGTGGCGGGGGTTGCCCCGTTCGCGCCACTTCAGCACTAGCCGCAATAGGGGCTGGCGGAATCTTGATTGATCCTTTTGAGCATTTTCTTGAGCGAGTGCAGTCTCGAAAGGTATGTCGCGCAGGCCTAGAGTGGCGTCTCCCAATCGATGTACCTCTACGGAGACATACCATGACCAGAACCACCGTCCTCAAGCCCGAACACGTGCCGGCCGCATCCCAAGCCACGCTCGACACGTTCAGCAAGGGGCTGGGCTTCACCCCGAACATGATGGCGAGCTTTGCGCAAAGCCCGATTGCGTTTAACGCCTGGGCAACCTTGCTGGGCGCCTTGAGCAAGGCACTTGATGTGAAGACCCGTGACAGCATCGGCCTGACCGTGTCGGAGGTGAATGGCTGCAATTATTGCCTGGGTGTTCACAGCTTCACGGCCGAGCATCTGGCAAAGATGCCGGTCGATGAAATCATCCTGGCGCGCCAGGGCCATGCCAGCGATCCCAAGCGGGATGCCGCGGTTCAGTTCGCACGCAAAGTCATCGAGACCCGTGGCCAGGTCAACGATGGCGACCTGCAGATGGTTCGCGAGGCCGGTTATACGGATGCAAACATCATGGAAATCGTAGCGCTGGTGGCGATGTACTCGCTTACGAACTTCTTCAACAACGTATTCGATCCGGAAAAGGATTTCCCAGCCGTCACGCTGGCAGGCTCGATCTGAACGCAACGGCCGCGCCTCTGGTGACGCGGCCGTTCTCCATAGACGGGGGAGGTTATTCGCTTCTTGCGATTGTCCTGGACGCCTGGCGTTGGAACCCTGTTTTTGCCTGCTCGCTTGAATCTTCATCGACGAGGACCACCATGACCAACACTGTTATCGAAAACATCCTGAGCCGCAGTGCCGCCAAATACTACGACCCCGCCGCTACGCTGAGCGACGATCAGATCCGTGACCTGGTGCGTATCGGTACGTGTGCGCCAACCTCCTTCCATCTGCAGAACTGGCGCTTTATTGCCGTACGCACACCCGAGGCCAAGGCCCGCTTGCGCGCGATCGCATGGGATCAGCCCGCGGTCACCCAAGCTGCGGTTACCTTCGTTGTCATCGGTCAGTTGGCAGATGCCAGCACCATTCCTGATCGTCTGGCGCCGGTGGTAGAGGCGGGCATCATGCCGGCGCATCTTGTACCCGAATGGGAAGCGCCCGCGCGTAGCCTGTATGACGATCAACCCCAACGCCAGCGCGACGAGGCGGTACGTACCGCGACGTTCGGCAGTGCAGCGATGATCTATGCGGCCCGCTCACTGGGTTGGGGTTCGACGCCGATGATCGGTTTCGATGCCGAGGCTGTTCACCGCCAATTCGGCCTGGCGGGCAATGAGATTCCGGTGATGCTGCTGAGCGTTGGACCGGAACGCGCCGGCAATTGGCCGCAGAAGCCGCGTATGCCAGTCATCGAGGTATTGAGCTTCGCTTGATCCTCGATTCAATCGATTGCCAGGGCATCAAGGATGCCCGATCTTTTAAAGCCCCCGGCCGCCTCGCGCTGCCCGGGGCTTTGCCGTTACCCCGCGTCGCAGCTAGGCGCTCCATCGATCAAGCGCAGCAGGCCCAGGGGGTTCGCATTGTTCAGCGCGTCCAGCAGCAGCGCGTCCGGATAGTTCTGGTAGCAGACTGGGCGAAGGAAACGGTCGATCGCGAGTATGCCAACCGATGTTCCTCGGGCGTCAGAAGTCGCCGGATACGTCCCTTCGTGTACCATCGCGTCGTAGATCTCCACGCCAGTAGGATACCCGTTGAGCAGGAGGCGTCCGGCCTTTTGTTCCAGCAGCGGAACTAGGTTCGCGAACAAATCCAGGTCCTGAGCCTCGGCGATGAGCGTTGCGGTGAGTTGGCCGTGGGGCCCTTGCAATGCTCGCTCGAGCTCGATGGCGTCGGCCACTTCGACAACAACGAACACGGGCCCGAAAACCGCTTCTTGCAGCAGCGTGTCTCCCCCCGATCAACAACTCAGAATCTGCCTAGAACAGTTGCGGATGAGTATGTCGACCCCTTCCTCAGGAGCCCCTGCTAGATGATGGATCTCAGGGTGAGCATGCAGCGCTGCGATACCGCGCTCGTACCTGCGTAGGCTCCCGGCGTTGAGCATGGTCTGAGCGGCCTCGAGCCGCGAAGCGAGCGGAGGGTTGCTCTAGGAAGTTATCGAACGCGGCCGAGCGGGCGCCAAGTACCAGGCTTGGGTTGGTACAGAACTGGCCGCAGCCCAACATCACCAAGGCTGCCAGCTCGGTAGCTATGTGCTCGCCGCGTTTTTCCAGTGCAGTGGTCAGCACCACGACCGTATCAATGCTACTCACCGGCAAGATCGGGATCGGGCGAGGTCGCGAAGCGGCCAGGTCGCACAGCGCGCGTCCATATTTCATAGGGCCCGTGATGCTGATGGCCTGAATGGCCGGGTGCTTTACCAACCGCTTGCCGACACCCGCCCCGTAGATAACGTTGAAGACGCCTGCCGGCATGGCAGTATCGACAGCTGCACGGGTGATCTCGCAGGCAAAGACCTTTGCGGTGGCCTTAGCGCTTGATCCAAAGTGCCGGCCTCGGACGCCGGCGCTCGTTTCTGGTGTTAGTTCCAAAGGCTACAGCCGCAGCGGTGGCGCGGCACAGATAGGGTTCACCGATGAAATGTTGGATAGCAACATGCAGTAAGTACGGGAGCAAAGTTCATCTGGGGAGCGCCCTGATTCCTCGAAACCGGATCGAATCGAACGAGCGATCCGAGGCCAATTTGGCGCGCCAGGCCTGCCTCGCCATTCTGGAGCACGAGGCCATCGTTAAAGCCTTACTCACCCAGGAACCGGATGAAGATGATTCGCGACCGAGGGGTAGGACAGGAGCAAAAAGGGCCTTCTGCTGCGCAGGAGACCCTTGTCAAAAAACGAGATTTTATTTCTGCTCAAGTGCAGTCATCGATGTGCCAGCAATGAAAATCGAAGCGGCGAGCAGACCCAAGTCTTTCAGCAAGAACTGGCCTGGCACCACGGAAATCGCAGGGAAACCGAGGCTCGGTTCGAACACGCCTGGGGTGGTCAGCATGAATGAAAGCGTCGTGATGAACAGGCCTGCGGAGAGCAACCCGCCCAAGGCCGAGAACTTTGCAGAAAACACCCGGCCGGCAATGAGCAGGCCAATGGATACCTCCAGAACCCCCAGAAAGTTGGAGAAACCTTGGACGCTCATGAGGTTGTACACCCAGTACAGCAACGGGCTGTTGCTGACAAAGCCATGAATCCCATTTGCCTCGTAGCCTGTAAACTTCATGCCTCCAAACCAGAAGTAAATGATGGCCATGGCCACGTAGATACCTACAACGCCGGTGCGGGTGACATGCTGGCCCAGCCCTCTGTTCAGAATGCGGGTGGCGATGGAACGGTCAGTAGAGGTTTTCATGAGCGATCTCCAAGAAAGTGTGTTGCAAGGGCCTGCTTATCAGGGGGCGTACGGCCCACTTCCTTTCGAAGCAAGCAACGCCGTTTGAGTACAGGGTCATGATGCACCGGAGCGTCGTTATTTCGGGCGCAGATAGTCTAGAATTTGCTGCAGATCGTCCAGACCAGAGGTGCGCGAATCTATGGATCGTTTATCCAAGCTACTGGCGCTATACAGTGTGCGTGCCGAGCTGTACTACAGCGGAGGGTTTTGTGGCACCAGGCGATACACCGGCGCAGACCGCAAGGGGCATATGCATCTACTGCAGGGTGGGATAGTGGAATTATCGGTCGGGGGGCGCTCGAATGTACGGCTGACCGAACCGAGCCTGATTTTCATTCCTCGTCCCAACTGGCACCAGATATCCAGCACGCTGGCGGGTGAAGCCCGTTTGCAATGCGCATCCCTGGAGTTTGCAGGCGGTGTGGATAACCCGCTGACGGCAGCACTGCCCGACATGCTGGTTTTGCCACTGGCCGAGCTTCCTATGCTCTGGGACACGGTCAAATGGTTGTTCGCCGAGGCCGACGGCGATCACTGCGGTCGTCGCGCTACGCTGGATCGACTCTTCGAGCTGACCGTCATCCAGCTGTTGCGGCATCTGCTCGACCACCATCAGCTCGAGTCCGGAATGATGGCCGGCCTTGCTGATGCTCGCCTGTCTCGCTCATTGGTCAAGATTCATGAGACGCCTGAACATCCCTGGTCGATATCGGAATTGGCCGGCGAATCGAACATGTCGCGCGCGAGCTATGCTGCGCGCTTCAAGGCTGTAATCGGGCAGACGCCTGCCGATTATCTGCTGAGCTGGCGAATCAGCTTGGCCCAGAAACTGTTGCGGGAAGGAACCGCCATGGCGCTGGTCTCCGACCAGGTGGGGTATGAAAGCCCCTCTGCTCTGGCTCGCGCCTTCCGGCGCAAGACGGGGCTCAACCCTCGTGATTGGGTGAAGTCGATCGATGCAGCTGACGCGCACCCTGTTCGATAGTCGGCAGCGCGTATCAAAAGAATGGACGACAAAAAGCTCAATCCCCAGCACGATCAGGAACAGCAAGGTCAGAGAGCTGTGTGCGAAAGCGGTTCACTGACTAAGGAAAACAGCGCATACCCGTATATCAGCGCTTCTACGTCAAGACGAACGCGCCGCGATAGGTAGAGCAGCTGCTCGTGGATACACTAGGTGGCGACGGGCGCGGTCAGCAAGGTCGCATACCAGTACGACGCGATCATCAGCGCAGCAGCGTGACCAAGGGTGTTCGAAATCAGGCATCAAAGGGTAGCCCATGTTGTCAGATGAACCTTCCATCTCACAGGTTTCAATCACGAATGGTACGAAGTGTTCCATGGCCGCTCCTGTTGGCGATCCTGTCCATTCCTTCGCAGCTCTATGCTGGATGTTCGGCCAGTGGGTACAAGCGTAAGCAGCAGAGACTGCGCGCAGCAAGGGCCTTCGCCCATCGCTGCTAGCTGAGTCCGACGGCTGTCCACTAGTGTGGTGTTTCAGAAGTACCACTGAAAATCATTTGCCCAGCGCTCGCGCTGCACGAGCGACTGAGGCAAGGATGTCCTCGGCCTTCTTGTGCCACCGAAATGGTTTCGGGTTTTCGTTGTAGGTTTCCAGGTAGTGCTCGATCGACGCCTCCAGATACTTAACGCTGACATGTGCCTGCCGCTTGATCCACTTCTCGCTCAACGTTGAGAAAAACCGCTCAACCAGATTCAGCCAGGATGCCGAGGTAGGCGTGAAGTGGATGTTGTATCGCGGTCGCGCCGCAAACCACGCCCTGACCTTGTCGGTCTTGTGAGTCGCATAGTTGTCCATGATCAGAAGAACCGGCATATCGGCAGGCACTGACACATCGATCTCTCTCAGAAAAGCGAGAAACTCCGTGCTGCGGTGTTGGCGTTTGAGCCGGCCGATCACCTCACCGTGTAGTGGTCAACTCATCCCGGACACGGTTTTGAGTTTTTCTTCAGCTTTTGCCGGAGCCAGTCCATTGTTGAACTGATGAGGTCGAATCCAGTTGTAGTGGCTCATCAGGTATTGGCCAATGTCTCGTTGAGCTTGCTGCCCGGTCGGGTAACCCGTGGTCGGTATCCACTCTGATTTCAAGCTGCGAAATACTCGCTCCATCGGTGCATTGACGCTCCTATGTCAACCAGCGCTCCTCGACTCGCTCAAGTCGGCCAAAATCAGTGGATATAGGCCTCGGATGATGTAGCGCTTCAGACATCTTTGTATTTCCTTGCACGACATCCCTTCGGCCGTTCTGCGCGCCACATACGCCTTGGTTCTCGGGTCACTGCGCATTCTTACCATCGCGATAGTCCATAGCGCATTGTTGGCGGATCGATCCCCCCCACGATTCAAGCGATGACGCACCGTTTTACCAGATGATGCGGGGAGCGGGTTAACACCACAGAGCGCAGCAAGAGCGGACTCACTTTTCAGTCGCTCAGGGTTATCCCCTGCAACGGAGATTAAAGTGGCCGCTGTCTGAGGGCCAACACCGAATTGACTACGAAGGCGATGTGCATACTGCTGCGTTAGCGAGTCCAGCGTGTCATCTAGCTCCTGCAACTCTGCCGCAAGGGCCTGCCAGCGTTTAGCCAGAAGTCTAAGCGATGTAGTCAGGGCGCTCAGGAATGGGGCGTGCCCCAGTGAGCCAATGTGTGCACAGTTGTCGACGCAAATCGCAGGTTTGACGTCCCAGAGCCGCTCTCTGATTTCTTGAGGAGCACTGACCAGCAGTGATCTGATCTGGTTGATAGCTTGTGTTTTAGCTTTCACCGCACTTCGGCGGACGACAGAAATCTCCCTCATTGCCTCGGCAGCGCCTGAATGGGTTTTAGCGATGGCAGTGGCGCTCCCCGCCAGCACCGAACGAGCTGCGCTTTCCGCATCGGTAGGGTCTGACTTTCCCTCCAATCTGCGCTTGCATCGATCAGGGCGGTTCACTTCAAAAACAGCAATGCCGTGTTCGCGAAGTACAAGTGCAAGCCCAGCGCCGTACGTACCAGTGCCTTCGACGCCAGCCCGCTGGAGCCACCCGAATGACCTTGCCCAAGTCAGCAACTTAAGGTAGCCGCGAGTCTGTGTATCTACAGCAAGAGTACCTAACAGCTGCCCATTCACGTTGATCAGGGCGCCAACATGGACATCCAGATGCGTATCCACACCTAGGATGACCTCAGTGAGTTTTGCAGTGTTCATGCGTAATACCTCTGAGTTTACGCACTACCGACCTTGGACGCAGGACAGGACTCTCGCGGTGCAGCACAAAGCTCCTATTAAGTCACAGACGCCAAGCCTGGCAGTGCCAGGGAACGTCAGCGATCAATCGACAGGTCAACACCAAGGCATCTAGCTAGCCAATCCCAGCACGAGTCAGATTGAGCTGACGCTCTTGAGCATAGTGAACTGAGAATCCCAGCAGTTGCCTCGGCGACTCATGCTCTGGCGCATGCGATAACGCCACAGTCTCTGGCAAAACAGACGGCTGCCATATTGCGAACCCTGGTCGGAGTGGAACAATAGTCCTTGAGGCTTTCCGCGCTGTTCGTAAGCCACCTCCAGCGCTTTGACTACAAGTTCTGCATCCGGCTTTTCTGATAAGGCCCAACCCACCACTCTGCGTGCATAAAGATCCAGGACAACTGCCAGATAGTGCCATTTACCCTGTGCCCAGACGTAAGTGATGTCTCCACACCAGACCTGATTTGGCGCGTCGACATCAAACGCTCGGTTCAAGGTGTTCGGAATATCTGGCCGCTCCACTGTGGCCTTTTTGTACGCATGTGATCCTGGCTGCATGCCGATCAACGCCAGCTCACGCATCAGGCGGCGTACCTTGAACCGCCCGATTTGCTCACCCTCTTCTTGCATCATTGCCATGATGGTACGGCTGCCGGGCGCACTTCGATATCGCGTGAACAACTCACTCACTCGACTGCGCAACCGCAGTCGTTCAACGTCCGGAGTTCGCCTTCTGTGACAATGTGCGTAGTAACTTGAGCGAGTGACTTCGAACACTTCGCACAAGCAATCAACGGGCTCATGGTCGCTGAGCTGGCGAATCAGCGGGTACGCTCGAGATCTTCCGACATCAAGAGCGCGGTAGCCTTTTTTAGTATCGATTTCTCGCGTTCAAGTCGCGTGATCCGGGCTTCCAACTCTTGGATTTTTTGCTGCTCTGGCGTCAGCGCTTTGCTGGCCGGCGTGATGCCACCGCGCTCCTGTTGAAGCTGATTAACCCACCGACGCAGGGCCGATTCCACCAAGCCGAGCGAACGGGCCGCTTCGGCATGGCTGTAGCCTTGATCGAGCACCAGGCAGGCGGCTTCGCGCTTGAACTCAGGGGTAAAGGTACGACGTTGCTTGGTCATCAGACACCTCTCTGTGGCGAGCATTCTCGCCTAAATGGGTGTCCGGGGTTAGTAGACCACTACAGGTCCCCCATTTGGTCCCCCACTCGTAGCCAGGAAACAGGCGGAACTGGGCGGAAGCTAGAAGACTGCGGCAACATTCAAGTTACCCCAAATATGCTGTTCTAGAGCGGCCGGGCGTCGGGTTTTGGATGCCGGTGGTCGGGAGTGGAAACACACTTCGAATGACTACGCTTCCGCCACTAATTCTCATTAAAGCCCTGATAAGTCAGGGCTTTTTTGTGTCTGATCGGTTTTAGCCCATACCCCAGCCCATACTTTGGGCGTTGGCTCTGAATGGATTGCTTTGGATCTGGCCGATGAGTGGTCGGGGTGGGAGGACCACTTCTGCACCAAGGCATTGCGAGTGACAGTGCATCTCTGAGACAGCGTTGCGCAAGCGAGTGAGGTGCACCTTAAAGCCCCTGCATTCGTAAAGTCATGGCAGCTCGCCCCCAATGACGCTCGGGTGAACATACTGGCAGACTGCCAGATCTTCCGTATATGCTCCGACCACTGCATCACGCCTGATCCCACGTTCACGGAAATGGCACCGGCCTCAGCCAGGCTGCAATCGATGCGTAATTGCCGCCGAGGTGCTTGCCGGGGCGAGCGGCTCCTCTTGCCTAACAAGAAGGTTGCCCACATGGAGATCGCATGAGCTTTTTTTCGGACGAAGAAATACATTCACTCAGGATTACTCGGATGATCCTGCACGTGGTGGGCACTAAGAACTTCGAGGCACAGCCGGAGCGCGCCTTGGAGGAGGAAGCATTCTTTATCGGTAAAATTGTAGACATGGCTGCTGCGCCAGTGTTCATGTTTAAGGCTGTTTCTACGACCCGGAATGAAATTGAAGCCATTGCCACGGGGGCCACACCTTTCGTTGATGGCGCTCAGAGCATGGCTGCTAGCTTTAATCGGGCGCACGTCGGAGGCAGTGCCGATGGGGTATTGTTGATGTTCGAGCTTTCGGTCAAAGACCCTAACGTGAAGATCTACAGCCTGATCAAGTACGACTACAAGCTCGCTCTGGAGCAGAACGACGGTGCTCTAGGCAACACGCTGCGCCGGATTGTGAACGCTCTGGTAGACGAAAAAAAGGCTATCCAGAAGACCGCGCTCGTCCGTGTAATTGCTGGGGCTGCCGACAAAAATGTTTCGGCCACCGACCGCACGAAGCATGGCGTAGATCTGGCTGATTACTTCGCCGACTTCCTGTCGGTGACTAGGGACGTCTCGGACACGGAGCTCAGCGAACTTACTCGCAAAGTGCTTAAAGCTGCGCTCCAGGCCTGTATCGACCATCTGCCAGGCCAAGATGTGGCCAAAGCGTTGAAGAAAGCCCAAGCAAACCTCGGTACCCGCAAGCTGATTGATGAAGATGCGATTGTGGAGGCTGTAATGCTGGCTGCAGGTCATCCAAAAGATGAGAAAGTAGCCGGTCGCCTTGAGAAAGAAACCCGTACGCGTGTTAAAAAGAGCAAATTACATGAGCTCAGCTTTGAGCCTGATCGCAAGATCCTTCGGCAGCCGTACATGCGCAAGATCGTCACGACTGAGGGCGTCACCATTCTGTTTCCCGACCGAGCTGAAAACCCGAACGTCAAGGTGGTGGAGCTAAAAGGGGGCAAGAAGCAAATTATAGTGGATACAGATAGGGTCACGGAGGACAGCGTTGTCACACCAAAGCCTGGCCAGCCTACTTAACGACCTGTCACGTAAAGGTCAGGCGCTGATCACTGAGGGGAATACCACTCTCATTGTGTCTGACCTACCTGCTGATGCTGCTCGATCAATCGTTCAGGCCGCCTCCGCTGCTGCCTGGTCGACCACCATGTATGACAGCGCGGGTGGCGAAACCGAGGTCGAAGAGGGAGATGAGGCTTTCGGGCCGTTTCGCGCTGAGCTGGAGAAACCGCTTCCGCTGGAGCATGATCAGACTGCAGCCTTGTACGTGGCCACCGAGGCGGGCTTTAAAGCCTTCCTCAGCAACGGTCATTCCGCATCACGATGGTACGTTCTGGGCCTCCTGAAGCCCTTTAATTCACGGGCTCGCGCGTATAGCGACTGGGGTATAGCAGAGCCCTATGTTGAATCTCAAGCGACGAAATCGCCCCGGCTTTTGGTGAAGGAATCAGCTGACGTCCGCACCGTGCCTGAGGACGTTCGGCATTGGTTGCTCGCAGAGGGCCATGTGCTCGATGAAGCTGACCCATTGCACGCGGTCTGGGCAACCCAGGCCTCTGACGCCCTTAGCCGTTGTTTCGCGAACGAGATCGACGCGACTGGTAGCAAGCTCAGTTTCAAAGGGCCGCCCAAGCTCGATCTGACGCTTGCTGAAGCGGACGATGGCGCTGCGCAGATCACGCTGAATGATTTCAAGGCCGTACAGGATGCCGCCGTTTGGGTGTTCGATAACGCACGTGAAGCCGAGGTGAGGCACATCTTGCTGTCCGCTGAGATCGCTCGATCGGGTAGGGCGGACGGAGAGGCACTTCAGTACTTCAGAGACAACCTTGCTGCGGCTCTGGATTGCGCCAAGATCGCCTACCAGATGGCTGTCTCGGAGATCACCAAAGACACCCTCAAATCCCTGGGAGACCTTCGCAAGGCCGTCACGGAAGAAACCTCCAAAGCGACAGAGGCGACCCGCCAGGCGATTGCAGCGATCTCGACAGCGCTGACTGTGGGCTTGGGCTTGATCGTTGCGCGGCTCACGTTGCAGATCAACCCATACCTCATTTCACTCGTGATGGTGGTTGCATTCGGCTATACGACGTTGAGCGTGATGTCTGGCCGTAAATTCATCAACATTCAGCGACAGCTGCGCCAGGATTGGCAGTCGAAGCTGTATCGTTTCCTCTCGGAAGCGGAATTCAAGAAAATGGTGGGCGATCCTATTGAGCAGGCCGAGAGATTCTTTTACAGGGTCAGTTGCAAAGGTCTGACGATGCTCGGCGCTGCGGCGCTGGGGATCGCAGTCTTCGCCTTCGTTTACAACGCTCCATCTGCGGTAACACCGGCAGTCCTTACTCCAGCAACAGCTCCCACAAGCATGCAGCCACCAGCCAGCGAACTACCACCCCAACTGAAACCGGTGCCAGAACAGAGAACTCCAGCGAAGCCGCCAGAAAAAAAGAAGCCTCCCTCAGTGAGCTTTGACCGAGGAATCTTTGCCATGCGTATAGATGCGATAGTGCCGCGCAGTTTCGCGGGTACGTAGGGGGCAGCCTAGGCATCATGGCCGGCCAAATCCCGCCGGCATGAATGCCTCCAATCCCTTTTAATTCATCAGGTTCTGAAAATCGCCCAGATACATCGGTTGCTCGAAGCCGCTGAATCGTGGGAGCCACTCCGCATCCAGATCTGGATCAATTTCAAATCGATAGCTGGTTGTTGAGAATACAATCTGCGCATCATTTTGAGTGGCGATTAACTTCAGGCGTTTAAAGTAAGCGTCCAGGTCTTCTGAGTGGATTTCTTGTTGGCGTGGCGTGTCAAAGATTAGCGTGCGAAATGGCGAGCTTGGATCGGAAGTACAAATTTCAAACAGAGCGGCATGGAAGGCCAGGACTGTACGGGCTTTGGAGCTGCCTTTGATGATCCCAATTTTCTCTGTTCCGAGAACTGGCTTCAGGTCTGAGTCGATACGGATGTCTCTAGATATGTTTTTTGAGTTCAGAGTGTTAAGCCAGTCGGCCATTTTTTCGGCTAGGTTTCGCTTAAATCTTACCACTTCAAGCGATTGTTCTCGTTGTGGGCCTAGTGATTCCTGCTCCGTCAACGTTTTGTTGCGGCGGCTTTGAAGTTCAAGATGCGACTTTTCTTGCGCCTGGTATTTTTTGAGTTTGGTTTTTTCCAGTTCAAGCTCGAAAATTTCTGACGCAATTTTGCTGATCGCTTCGATAAACATTTCGATGCCAGCTTCGCGTTCTGCTAAGCCACGCTTTTCCGAAAGCTCAGAAATTTGACGTTCAATCCAGGTTTTTTGTGTGGCAATGGCCTCGGCCTGCTGTATGTTTGCAGTGCTGACCGTGTCGAGATCTTTTATTTGGTCGCGTAGGTAGAGCAGGCTCTTTCCATATGAGTCCGCGCTTACCAAGAACATCCCGCATGATGGGGTAGTACAAATTTCGCTGAAAGACATGAATGCACGGCGAGCTTCCTCATTCAAGTCTAGTGTTTCAATCTCGCTTTCGATTTCTTGTCTGATTTGTGCAGAGCTTTTTATTTTTGCTTCAAGCGCCAGTTGTTGGGTGGTCATGTCGCGATGTTGACGCCTCATCTCGGTGATAAGATGATCGAAGCTGTTAATGGTCTCGCTCTTGATGTCCTTGGTGGACTTCAGTTCATCGAGTCTTGACTTAAGTGCTGAAATCTCTCGGTCTGTATCAATCTCGTTTTTTTTGGTCGGAGAAAGATCTTGTCGAAGGCGATCAATAAGTTTTCGGCTATCATTGATTGTCTTGTCTAAGTATTCAAGTTCTTGTTTTAGAGCAATTGATTTCTTCGCACTATCGAACGAGCTTCTGGCTGGCAGTCCTACTGCCAGGCGAATCATTTCAGCGTACTGGCCCTTGATGAAGCTTTGGCGTGCAGGTACATAGTAGTCTGAGTATCCAGTATCTTGGTCAAGATAGAAAAGGGGCAGAATGGCTGAGAAATAAGGGATGGTGCTGGTGTTGCCGTTTGTGGTGAGTCTGTCATCACGAAGACCTAGCACTTTTAACATGAACCTGGAAAAGTCTTCTTCATTGTAAAATCGATTAATAGTTTTATCGGCGTCGCTTATGGTAAGATCAAACTTTTCACCAAGCCTTCTGCTGAATGATAAGGTCTGGCTATTGATGAGGACTTTAAGAGTGACTTTTGACGTGTTACGGACGACGTCCTCTCGGAACTGAACCTCTAGTCCTAGACAGAACATAATCGACTGAATGAGAGGGGTTTTTCCGCTTCCGTTTGGGGCGTAAAGCTGTGTCACTGCTCGGCCAAATACTAGCTCTTCGGAAGCCCAGCCTGCACCATGGCTTGGAGAAAACTGGAGGGATTCAAATTTCATCAAGCTTGGCCTCAATGTCACGTTCTTTACAAATGTTGCGGTACGATCGTTTTATAGTCAAAAGTGCTAAACAAAGCTGGCTCTCTTGGTTCAGTACTTTGTCAATGAATTTTTTGCCGGCATCACTTGTCTCGATCCGCGAGTTGCTCTTGTTTACGGACACTAGACCGGTATCTTCCAAGAAAGTGAGGGCTTTAACCGTTCTCACACGAAGGTTTGCAGACCAGCCAAGCTCTTGAGTTGAGCCTTTAAAGCTCGCAATGCTTTGCTCAAAGCAGGTACCTATAAGCATGCCTATGTCATCTCGTTTTGGTTTCGCACGGCTACCAGCTAACATTACGATGGTTAAAGCAATTAGCGGGATGTGAAAAAGCGTCTCGTTGCCCAATACGTCTCGGCAGGACCTGGAGGAGTAGGAAATTCGAAGGTGCTGCGATTCCGTCCGCGCGACCCTCATAACTTCTTGAAAATTCATAGCAGCTCTTCCTTGACCATATCAGATAATACCGCTCCGAATACCAGCCCGTCCTCTAGATCGGCCCGCCCAGATATGCTGCACAGCTCTGCTCTGAGATTTTCGACGGCGCTTGTGATGGTATCCATATCAACCCTACCGCTGGATAGCTTTTCTGCAAGTTCGCCGATCTTACTCTGCATTTTTAAAAGTGTGAACTCTTGTATGGAGTGACGGTTTACCCTATACCAAGCTTCCCAGTTAGATTTAAAGCCTGCAAAGCTGTTTATGGTGTCCTCTTTGAAGTTGTTGCGTTGTAGCATTCGCTGCAGAATGGATACGCTTTTTACCGCGTTAGGGTCGCCTCCAGACTTCAATAGATGATACGCGGATCGCGAAAGTGCAAGGATGTCCAAAAGGTCATCAACTGCAATGCTGGCCTTTTCATTCAGGATCTCCTCGGTGATCGTACCATCAAGCTGATATGAGGACTTGTCTTCAATACGGGAGAGGAGC
The DNA here is from genome assembly GCF_057370475.1 of Pseudomonas sp. FA117. NCBI lineage: Bacteria > Pseudomonadati > Pseudomonadota > Gammaproteobacteria > Pseudomonadales > Pseudomonadaceae > Pseudomonas > Pseudomonas sp. FA117. The sequence continues at coordinate 3,140,068 of NZ_CM170675.1, read as the reverse complement.
TGAATGATGATTTTTTGAATTTCTTTGGGGTGGAGATTGATCTCGCTATATTTGTAGATTTTGCTGTGTGCGTTCGATAAGAATGAGTCGTCTTCTTCGTTGAGTATCTGCTTTCTGGGCTCTAGTGACAGATGGGACAAAAATCTTAGAATTTCTTTATCCGTTTTTCCAGATAGGCTGGGAATCAGGTTTTTTGTTTCGCTGATCAACGTTGGGGTAATTTTGCTGGATGAGATTCCCGAATTTGCATCTGCAATCAGGGCTTCTACCTCGTCGTCAAAGTTTACATTGGTACATATGACCACGGATAAGCAGGCATCCCCAAAGCTTTCAATGTGTAGCAGTAGTTTTCCTGCAAAACTATTTGCTAAGTCGTGCTCAGCATTTTTGGGTCTTTTTTTTATCCCGAATATTTCCAGGATGTTGTATAGGTGATTTTGTTTGGTCTTTGTTTTTACTTGAACGAATCGGTATCGAGTACCACTCTCGTCAACCAGCTTGACTACATAGTCCTCATGGAAGTCACAGAACACCCGGTCGACAGAACTGCTTTCCAAAAGCGCCAGGCATTCCAGGCTAGCTGCTCTGAATTGCGCTTTAAAGCGATGAATTGTATCTCGCCCGTTGAGCTCGCGGGCTTTCACGTCATGAAGTTTCATAGAGGCACTCAATAGCTCAGCGCTTTTCAGGAGCCGGACTGAGACGGTTAGCACTGGAAAGAGGCTGAGCGATGAACTCCCTCCCAGGTTGGCTAGGAAAGGAAAAGTCAACTTACAGGCGCCTGACTTGCGGCAAGGCCTACAGAGGCGTACTGCTAACGTATCAGCGTGTGCTGGTGAGCTGCGCGTTGAGGATAAGAAAAAAGGTGGCATGGAAGATCGCATCCGCTGCAATTGGCCCTGATACCCGGGCCTCGTCCGTTCTAAGCTCAAACATCATAAGTAGCAAAACGCTATCAGTAAACGTCTTCTTACCCCTTTCGAACCTTCACGCGGACGTATCCGGCGGCACCTCTAACTTGCTGCTAATGATTTAGGCTCAGAAACGGGTTGTCCGTAGGTGCCGGATCCTGCAGCAACTGAGCGCTTTGCAGGAGGTAGCCATTGAGGAGGGACTGTTTGCGTGGTCCTTTTACAGAGCACGACCAGATATTTTGCCCGTCTGGCCGCTTTACATGCATGCCCAGCTTCTCAAACTGACGTTGAATGCGCCGCCAAGGTTCTTCCTGGTCGCGTTGTTCAGGCTGCCCTGGATGCTCAGCAACGTAGCGTTGGAAAATGCCAGGCGTGACCAGGAAGAAAGTACCGTCCACGGTGTGGACCTTGGCCTTGCTATCGTTGACCACTAAGCGATGACTGTGAATAGCTTCGCGCAGCCACTCGAAAAAGGCTAATCCCGCGTCATCTTGGTGCGGCAAAATGGTACGCCGGAGGCTTTCCGCAGTTGGTTCAGCCTGGAGCTCTGTCGGCTCCTGCAGCATGTCCATCAATTCGTCGAGATAGTCGGACTCCTGACTCAGCGGCACAGCAGTGGGCTGTTTTTCTGCCGCTGAAATCTGTGGACTACCCAGGGCTGACTCCCCGGCTTCACCGGTCAATGGTGGGTCTACGGTCGGCTCAACAGTGCCACCGAAAAAATCCGGTCGGAGCTCATCGGCCCAAATCAGGCTCGGCTGCAGGCGGAGGAAGGTGAAGCGGTGCTGCCAGTCACCGTCCGTGACAGTGGCGTTCCAAACCGCTTTGCCTTCCGGTGTCGCTTCCACCAATCCATGTGACTGCAGCTCATCGAACAAGGCGATGTTGGAGGTTGGGATACCGTCCACAGCCTGGGCCAGTAGATGTGCGCGCAGTTTGTCGGTCGTGGTCTTGCTGACCAGCCATAGGTGGTCTTCGGTGAGCCAGCCGGCCGCGCCGGGCTGGTTGAGCTTAAACTCGTTCTTCACCAGATGGCGCAGTCCCGTTAGCAAGTGGTGCTGCAGGGAGTGCTTGGGCGCCTGTAAAGCCTTCGCAGGATTGCCACCGATGTTTTGCGCGGTGGAGACACGGTCAGCCTGCAGCACCAATTCCCCGAGGGTCCCAGCGTGCTCGTAGTGGTCGGCGAGCAGAAACAGCAATTGACTCCACAATTCGGGGTAATCGCTGAGCCAGTCGAGCAGGGCGGGCGATAGGATCTGCGTATAGAGCAACCCCGCCGCGGCACCGTGCAGCCTGTAATCGCGGCCTGGGTGGTAGCGGAAACGGTAGGGCTGGTTCAGCGGGCCGTGCCAGGGGTGCCAGCGTTCGGCATTCTGATACTCGACCTGCAGGTCTACGGCGATTTTGCCGATGTCATGGAGCAGGGCACCGTACGCGATCGCGGCGCTCCACGCGTCGGCCTGTGCGGCCTGGTCTTCCGGTGCTGCGCCACTGGGGAGGAGGTAGGACTGTCGTAGTTTCAGGCTGCACGCCACCAGCTCCAATCCGTGATCGAGCATGCCTCCGGGATAGGCGTGATGATGGCTTTCGCTCGCCGGGAGTTGCTGTACGTAGCTGACGTAGCGGCAGATGGGCTCTAGGTAGAGCTGATCAAATTGCGCTTCGGAGAGGGCCGTATACTGCCAGATACGTTCGAGCAGCCTTTTCCGGTGATCTACGTCGAGCAGAGATTCGGCCGACTGGGGGAGCAGGAAGCCCTCGGCGATGGGCGTGGGAGTGAGCTCTGCCAGCTCGCCTTTTCGAATTTTCAACCACCAGCGTTTCATCGTATGACCTGCTGTTCGTTCGGGAGGTCCTTTTGCCTTTTCGGATAGAGCTCTTACCCTTGCGCCCCCTTCCATTGCCGCCGTTACCCTTTACCGCCTTGGCCTTTTTCGCGCGTGTGATAATTCGAAGCCAGGTCCATCGGGATCGGCGGCCGCTCGGAATAGCGATCCCTTTGTTCAGGGCGTAGACTGCCGGCATGATTTCTAGAGCTGGGGCGCTGATGACGTTGAGTGATGCGGTATTGATCGTGTTATTGGCCGATCGGATTCATGGCACGGATACGGCCATCCGGTCAGCGGCCAAACGCTGTGCGAAAAAGCTGCCTCGCAGCCAGCGCGATATCGTGTTTAAGATCGGGAACAGCGCAAACCCGAGGCAACTTGTGGCGCACCTGTGTCAGCACTTGTCTGATTGAGTAAACAGGCGAGGTCGTTTAACCGGCGCTGTGCAAGAGCGCGTGCGCTTTAAGTAAACCCTCGGCTAAATCCGCAGTCTCAGTTATTATCCCAGCACTTGTCCCACACCTAGGAACATCATTCATGTCCAAACTTGCCGAGTTCAAAGCACTGGAAGCCCAACTGGCCGCGCAGCTGCAACAGCTGGATGCCATGAAAAACGACTCCGGTTTGAAGCAGGAAATCGAGTTTGAACAGAAACTCAAAGCGTTGCTGGAACAGTACGGCATGGGCCTGCGCCAGGTGATCAGCATTCTGGATCCGGCCAAGGGCTTGAGCGTACCGACCGCGAGTGCTTCCAGCAGCAGCCAGCGCAGGCCTCGCGAGGTGAAACGCTACAAGCATCCACAGAGCGGTGAGGTTGTGGAAACCAAGGGCGGCAACCACAAGATCCTCAAGCAGTGGAAGCAGGAGCATGGCTCGGACACCGTCGAGAGCTGGCTGCAGTAATCACTGGCGTCCTGACGGCGGCGGCTGCCGCGCAGCGGATAAAACAAAGGCCCCGGATAGGGGCCTTTTTGCTGGATGAGTAGAATCACGCGGTGAGACGAGCTGGCATATCAGTGGCTTGATCAGACTGCAAGGCCAACAGGTACTCAGAAGCTTCCCGAGCCTGACCACTGGCGCGGAAAATGGCTCGTTTGTCTTCCTTGAGTATCTTCAGCCAGCACGCCAGGTATTCCTCGTGACGCAACTCACCTGTGGTACCGGTGAGTGCGCAGAGAAACGCGGCGCCCATTTCTGCGACCAGCTCCTCGAAGGCATACGCCGTGGAGCCGAGTGCATGCCCGCCGGTGATACCTTCACGGTTCAGACGAGTACGGTGACCTGACCAGTGCGTCAGCTCGTGCAGAGCCGTTGCGTAGTAGCTGCCGACGTCTTCGAACTGCGCCTTTGTAGGTAGTTGGATCAGATCACGAATCGGCTGATAGAACGCGTCATCGCTGTAGCGATGCTCGATGCGCGCCCCGCTGGCGACCAGCAGTTGCTCTGCCGGCTCATGATCGATGAAGGTCGCGGGCTCAGTGTGCTCGGTGGAGGCTGGCTCCTCGTCAGGCAAGCCTTCGGTCTGCTCAATGTTGAACAGGCAGTGCGTGCGCAGGATCGCGAACTGCACCAATTTGATGTTGCCCTGTTCATCGCGAACGACCTGGCCATCCTCGTCATGCGCCTCCTTGCTCATCGGTTTATACAGTACCGCGAGGGTGGATTGCTCGCCCTTGCGCACATGGCCGCCAGCCTTGCGTGCCTGGTTGAAGGTCAGCCAGCGATCCTGGGTGAACCCTCGCAGGCGGGCCTCAGCCCACAAGAGTGGAACGTTGATGCCGGCGTAGGGGCGCCGGGTAATGGCGTTGATGGGGAATGGGGAGTCAGCGCTCGAACCTGCGGTAGTCCAAGGTTTGATCCAAGGGATTACGCCTTGGCTCAGGGCACTGACGATCTTGTTGGTGACGTCTAGGTAGATATCGGACATGGCGTTCTCCGGTCGTAAAGGGGGGAACGCTGCCCGGCCGGGAAGGGTTCCCGGTGGGGTAGAAGGGGTAGTGAAGGTGCTAACTGGGTCAGAGGACGGCGATGTCTACCGCGATCTCATCAGTCAGTCGGATGAGCAAAAAAGCCGGGCCGCTGCGTGGTGTGACCCGAGCCAGCTGAAGCGGCGGCAGATGGGCAACTGCTAAAGTGCCATGGCTCTGCCGGTCGAGCTGCAGTGCTATGGGACGACGCTGGGCGAGCGGTGCAGAAGTCAGTGCGCAATCGAGCAGGTCTGCCAAGCGCAGTGCGGACTGTCCAACCGGTTCCTCGTCTGTGGCAGGTTCAATGAACTGCCGCCAAACACCTGGGCTCAACACAATGGCAGTGGAGAGGTGGTTCATCCTGGACATGGTGGCCTCCGGTTAGCAGATTCCACGTCACCTTTTTGAGGTTTAGTGTGCATTTGCACGATCCGATCAACCTGTCGAGCAAGTAGCGTCCGTCCATTTAAACGCGCTTGAATGTGGGGTCAATCTCCGATCCTGACCTCATTTGAGCGGTGCTATCCAGGGCCTTCCAAGGAAGATTATCAGCCTGAAATTCCTGACCAGCGGCGTTCTCCAGTCAGTCTGAACGTAGTGCGAAATGCCTCCCGAGAGGTCCGCTAGGTGCCTCTCGGGAAGCGCGAAGTGCTTGCTTTTACTCTCAAGGTTTTCCCGCAGTATCAACCTCGGCGGCCAGGTACAGGTGGGTGGAGGTAGCCTCCACCACCAGCGAACCTGCAGTGCCGCGAAGGCTGGCGAGAACGGGATCATCGACGTCGAAGTACTCGGCAAAATCATCGCCGCCGAATTCATCGCGGGCGCGATTCCACCAGGTGTCGAAGTCGTCGACGGCAGGGTTGCAACCGGTGGCATAGGCCACGCGTTTACGCCCACCGCCATCCGGCTTGCTTTCGCCAACCTCTGACATGAGGTAGACGCCGTGGTCTTTGACCAATATGACTCTGCAACCGTTGATACCGGCCTCTGCTAACACGGCGTGAAGTTCAGTGCCTGTAAAACGCAGCATGATGAGATCCTCCAAAAGGTGCGGAGGAATGCCACCCAGGCGGGAGAATTCCCAGCACTGGAATGGATTGGATTGGGTGCGTCGAAGACGCGGGCTCAGAGAGCTATGGAGATTAGAAGGCGTTCATCACCGGGGAACGGCGACCATGCGAGCTGCCGAGCGCGAATCGCATTTGGGGATAACCATCACGTGCGTGACGTAGCCTCAAAGGTTATGGCTACCTGGGATGCTGGAAAACCAGCGATTGCACAACTGGTTTAACAAGCGAACTGACATGGCGTCAATGGTGCTATTCGTATGAGTTTCAGGTGCAGGTCTGCAGAGCGCCACTGGCGATAATCGGCGTGTTCCAGGTGATCAACGGTCATTGAAGTCAGCGGCACAGGAGTAAGCTAAAGCTTGGATCCAAATTAGCTGTAGCGGCTCAGCTTCGAGCGAAGTGACGGCTAGGGAGGTGATCAAATGTCGACTCTAGCTTCTTCCAGTTCCGGTCGGACCCGCATCGGCAAGTTTTTTATTTCCGCTGCGGTAGGAACCGGGCGAATGGTGCGCCGACTCGAAACGAGAGTTTTAGAATCCAGAATTCTGGCATCTGTCCCGCCCAAGTATCGCCTGGTTGGTATGCGACTGTTCAAGTTAGCGTTCGTCCTTGCAGTTGCGTCTGTCGCGCTTGTATTGGCGATGGGAATCGTTGCTCTGTGGATCATGGCGGCGCTGCCTATCAGTGCACCTGATAGCGATGAACCTGGAGTGCATGAGGTTAGTCACCCTCGACATCAGCATAAATATCCAGAGCTGTATGACGAATATGGGTCGCTAAGATAATGCCTCATTTAAATTTCTGGCCGCCGCTCATAATCTGTGAGGTGCCTCTTGCAGCTTGTGTCTGAGCGGCCTCTGTTCCACGAGTGAGAAGTGTTTGAATACCACTTCCAACGTTATATCCCGCCCAACTCATCGCACCAATAAAAAACATTGGTAACAACACAAACATCGCCCCCATCACGTACTCGATCACCTGCGCGGTAACCGTCCCATCCATGAATCCTGCTGTCGGCAACGACAACAGTGCCTGGTCTGTAGCGGAGACCTGGTTGTATAGCGTTTCCAGCATGCTCGAATCGATCCAGCGCGCAAGCTCCCACCAGAATGTCAGCATGTGGAGAGTGAACAGCGCGAACGTGATCGTCATGAGCGCCTTCAACTGGTAGGTGCTGATCAGCAGCACCAAGGGCAAGCTGATGATGGTGCCCATGATCAGGAAGGCCTGAACCATGGGTAAGGCTGCACGCAAGGCATTCATCGCTGGGAAGTTGCTGAAAGAACCCAGGGCCAGGCCGGTGTTGGTGGCCAGGTTGTTGAGCCCTTGCGTCAGTGAGCCGCCCCGGGCGCTGCTGCCATAGTCCTGGAACACCTGCCCGGGTGCCATGCTCAATGACTGTTGCCGCGGGCTCACCAGCTCTCGCAAGGTAGCGTCTTCGATCTCGGTGGTGGTGCGCCCAGTCAGCCAGCCCCGCAACTGCGACATCAGCGATGGATCGACCTCAGCCACCAAGCGATCACGTAATCCGATGGTGCCATCGCTCCACCACTGCTTGCAGGTGGGATAACCTGCACCGTTGTCGAGCTGGGGTAGCGAGGTATCTCTCGTCTCGTCGTATGGCCAATCGACCCTGGGCATTCGCGAGCGATCGGTATCGTAGTAGCCCGGTGTGTTGAGCAGGTAGGTCGAGCCAATCCAGGACGCGTCGTAGCTCTGGGATTCGTCCAGTTCGGGCCGATTGGTAAACAACCTCGAGCGGGAAAAGCCGTAGCAGTCTCGGGTGAAGTCGGCGACCTCCTGCAGCAGTACCTGGTCGTTGATCCGCGAGCTGTCGATCTCCATGCGCATCGCGCGGATGTCGGGTGCGCAGGGAATCGATGCGGTCGCGGCGGCGGTGATGCCCTTGCTCATGGCATGCACCAGGAACCACCACACCGGCACCTTCGCTGACTTCTCGCCAATGGTGTTGAAGGTTGTGCCCCAAGCCGTATCCGCGGGCTTGGCCATGGACACGCCACAGTGCTGGCTCGCCGCATCGTCAAAGCTCACGGAGGACAGGTTGAGCGGAAAGAACGGCATGCAGCCAAACAATATGACCACGTAGCTCATCCACAGCCGGTTCTCGACGCGAGGGATCGACAACAGCCCCTTGTTGCCTTCGTCGGCACCCTGTTGGCGTGCCGACAGCCATTCCTGCAGGATGATTGCACCGAAGGGCGCGGCGAACAGCCCGGTGTCCGCCAATGTGTTCCAGATGCCGTTATTGATGATCCAGGCCAGCAGCGAAAGGTAAAACTCGAGGTAGCTGTTGGTGCTCATGTTCATAGTTGCACCTCACACGCGAGACAGTTCGACCAGGATGATCGAGCTGAAGCCGATCAATCCCAGGCGCTTCAGCCGTTGTTGATCTGCAGGCGTGGGCCGCCTTCGCAACGCTGCGGCCCAACCGGCCAAAATCAGGGTGTACAAGAGCGCGCGCCAGCACGCGAAGTAGGGCGTTGTCCCTCGCGCAGGTTCGAGCCAATTCAACTGGGTCACGGACAGGTGCAGCGCCATCCCAGCAATCAGCAACATGCCCAGCATGGCGCCGAGGATCATCAGCACACGTGCGAGAGTGGGCCTTACCGAAAACGAGATCATGGCGTGCTCCTCTCCTGTTCGGCCCGGCGCAGTCGGTCCGGCGCCGGATCGCGCTGATCGATGCTACGCGAGGCGTCGGCACCGCCGGCGTGGCGATCGAGGACCAGGCTGGCGGTGTTGATGGCCAGCGCCTGACGTACCTGCAGCTCGGTTTGCAGCAGGCGCACCTCGCGTTCGAGGGTTTCGACGTTGCCTTTGAGGGCGCTGGTGGCGGGCTGCGCTGAGGCCACGTTGGGTTCATGGCTGCCGGCGAAGAGCGTGCGCTGTAACAGCATCGCTTTGTAAATCACACTGGAGAGCGCGGTCTCGCTGGCCAGGCGTCGGGCCAGCAAGTTCTGGTCGGGGTCGTCGCGTAGCCCCTCGATGACACCGCGGGAGACCTGCAACAACGGGCTGGAGACCTTGCCCAGGTTCTCTGGTGTCGGCTGCTCGGCGCCTGAAACCATGCGTTGCAAGCCTTCAAGGTTTGCCGTGTAGGTTTCCTGGATCAACGGCGACAGGCCGGTACCGGCGGTTACCCGCAGCGTCTCGCAGTCGTCGCAGGTCTGAACCTCGGTTTCCCCGAGCACTCGCGTCGCCCACTCGGTGGCTTCCTCGGGGCTCGACCACGCGTGGCAGATGGCGCCATTCTGGCAACCCGAGCCAAGTGCTGAACTGTCCTCGACCGCCCGGTTGTGCAGCAGGTTGTAGCCGGCTTTGACCACGTCCGACGTCACCCGGATGGGTTGCTGGCCGTTACCACCGGCTTTTCGCCCGCCGACCCAGCTGACGCCGTTGTTGCCGTTGTTCGATTCGGTGTCTTTCACTGCCGTCACGGCATCACCGCCGGATTGCTCGAGGTTGTGCTGCATCTCCTGGTTCTGCGCCAGCGCGCCCCACCCGGCCTGGTCGACCTTGTCAGCCATCTTCCCCGCCATCGCCTGGCAGGTGAGTTTGGAGCGGTCGAAGTCGATCCGGCCCTGCAGCACTCCGTTGCTCAACAGCTCATACAGCCCGGGGTTGGCGCGCTGGATGATCATCGCCGGCAGCGACATCACCGCCTGCGTAGCGTTCTGGATCACATTGCCCATGATCTGCTGGAAGCCTTGGGTGGCGCCGTTGAGCTGATTCTGCAGGGTGTTCGACAGGTTCATGTTTCCGCACATCATGTTGGCGCGCCAGGACATGCCCACGCCAAGGCCATTGGGGCGGTAGAGCGAGGAGGGCGCTCCTGCCGCCGAACCACCCCCTATGGTGTACATCACGCGGTCGTCCAGAACCTCGGCCTGGTCGCCGAGGTGGTAGCCGTTCTCGGCGGCATGCCCCACGGCATAGACGAGGAAGCACAGCAATCCGAGCGAGCAGGTCTTCATCATTGGCCTCCGTCAAAATCAATGCTGAACAAGAAGGTCTGGCCCATGCGCTGGCAGCAGCGATAGGGGCGCCACAGCGACCAGGCATAGGTGCCGTCGGCGCTCTGGATCGTTGGGCTGGGGAAGATGGCGCAGGTGTTCTGGATCACCGGGACGAGCAGCTGCCAGCGATGGTTGTTGACGTTGTTCTCCAGCACCGGCTGCGGGGGCCAGTAGCCGGGAGCGGGCATCGGCTGCAACGGCAGGTAGACATGCGGCTGGCCAGCGCGGGTGATGAAGTCGCTGGCGCGCTGGGCCATTACGGCAGCTGCCTTGAAATCGTCGGGCTGCACCAGAAAACCGTGGCGTGGGTAGACGCTACCCCACATGTCTCCGAGTGCCTGGTTGCCGATCTCGCGCATGCCCGGAACCAGTGCTTGCGGGTAGACAGATTCGGGAATGGCCTGGCGCCACGCCAGGGGGTCGAGCGTGCTGAGGTAATAGGGTGCAAACGGCACGGCACTCCTTGGGCAGGCATAGCCGAACGTATGCGCCAGGGCAGTAAGGGCAGCTCCGCCTGGGTGCCCGATGCCATCGACATTCTTGAACCGTGGCAGGTTATCGCGCTGCGGGGAAGGCGTGATCAGGTTGCCACCCCCTTGTGACGCTGGCGTCGGTGTCGACAGTGCCGATATCTCGCTCCAGGGGTTGGCGCCGGTGTCGGCGTAACTCGACACGACCAGCTCGGGAATGAAATGCCGGATCTTCGGCGAGGTTCGCACCGTGCAGCCGAACGGCGTGCATAGCAGCCAGTAGCAGATGCCGACGACCCGGTATTCCAGGCACTGCAGCGAAGTGACGGAGGCGATGATGGTCGGGGTGGTCAGTGCCAGGCACTGCTCGGTGGCGATGAGCAGAACCGCCGCAGTGAACGCACGACTTCGGCCTGCCTTCTTGGGTATCGGTGATCTGCAGCGGGTAGAAACGGTCACGTTCATGGGTACGCTCAGCAGGTGGCGGCCGTGTGCATCCGTGCGCCAAGTTTCAGCATCCCGGATCCGGCGCTGGAGGAGGGGAGACAAACTGAGTCCGGGTTGATCGGTTTCGTCTGGCGGCTGATTTAGCTGAGCGAGTCAGGCAGATAAGCGAAGAGTACAAATGTGCTCTTGTCGATTTTTGCTGAGTGAAAAGGCATGAACGACTCAGGCGGTATCGTTCACGACATCCCGCGAAGGCGATCAATGTCGGCCGCGACCTGCAGGGCGGCCTCCAGCTCGGACTGCTGGTGCTCTTCCATCAATCGCCAGCGCTGTGCTTTTTCCTCGGGCTCGGTCATGGCCAGAGCGAGGTACAGGCTCGGCGGCACTGCGCGGAACAGTGTCTCCAGGTTCTTCGACAGGACCACGCCCTCTGTGTACTTGCCCGAGGCCTTGCTCGCGGAGAGCAGCAGCGTCTTCTGAGCCGGCGTAAGTTTCTTGAAGCGAGCGATTTCCTCGATTTCCGCTGGTGGCATGTTCAGGCAGATCCACCACTCGATCATGTTGAGCATGGTCTGCGCCGCATCGGGGAAGTCGGCCAGGTTCTGCGTCGCCAGCCAGAACCAGGCCCCCAGCTTGCGCCACATCTTCGTGCCCTTGACCACAAAGGGCGCGAGCAGCGGGTTCTTGGTGATGATGTGGCCCTCGTCAGTGACCATGATGATCGGTCGCCCGAGGTACTGATCGCGCTCGGCAAGATTGTTCACCGTGTTCATCAAGCTGATGTAACTGATCGACATCTGCGCCTCGTAGCCCTCACGGGCATAGGTGGCGAGGTCGACAATCGTCACGTCGCTTTCCGGCCAGGGCGTGCCGGGCCGGTCGAACAGGGCACCCTCGAAGCCCTGGCAGAACAGGTCGATCGATTCGGCCATCTCTTGGGCGCGCTCCCGGCGTTTGTCAGGCAAATGGGCGTCGCTGGCGACCTGGCGCAGGGCATCGCGGACATGACGCGTCAGCACCTGCTGATCCGCAGCCGCACAGTACCTGGCAGCATCAAGGATGCACTCGCGAATCAGGCTGCGGTCTGCGCGGGTTAGCCGCGCATCTTCCTTCGCTTCACCCCCGGTGATCATTAACCGCGCGGTGATCTCCAATTCGCCCAGCACATCGCGCTGCTCATCACTGTCCGGCGCGGTTTCATCCAGGTCTTCGGTCGACAGGCTGGCCACCTGATCCGGGTGCTCGATCAGCCGGCGGGCATGGGCGAACGGCGCCAGGCTTACATCACTGCCGGGTTTGAGCTGCACCTTGTTGACGGACAAGCCGAGCGTGGCGAAGTAGTCGCCCTGCAGGCCAAAGGAGTTGCCCGCTTCGACGATGAACAGCCGAGGCCGGTACACGGCCATGACCTGCATCAGGATCGAAACCAAGGTGGCCGACTTGCCGGCGCCGGTCGGCCCGAACAGCAGCAGGTGGCCATTCATGGAGCGGTCGATACGGGACAATGGGTCAAACGACAGCGGTGCACCCCCACGGTTGAAGAACGTGATGCCCGGATTGCCGGTACCGATGCTGCGCCCCCAGAGGGGTAGTAGGTTGGCGATGTGCTGGGCGAACAACAGCCGGGTATACCAGTTGCGGGTGTCTCGTGACGGGTTGTAGACCATCGGCAGCCAGCGCAAGTAGCTGTTGCACGCCGCCACTTCGTCGCCCTCGCGCACCGGCTGCAGGCCGGCGCCGAGCAGTACATTGGCGGCCTGTTGTTCATCCGCACCGTGCAAGTACAACGCTAGCGTGCCGCGGTACAGCTTGTGCTGGCGCCCAATCAACGCGCGCGCTTCTTCCACGTCTTGGCGAGTCTGGGTGGAGGCGAGGTTCTCACCGATGGCTTTACGTGCCAAGCGGTTGAGCTGCTCCTCGAGCTCATCCTGGGGTGTGATCACCAGGGTCAGGCTCATCACCGACTGCTCGGGCAGTTGATCGAACAGGGCGTTCAACGCCTCACCTTTGCGCGTTTCGCCGGTCAGCTGGCCGATATGCGGCGGCCTGCGCAGCTTGTCGACCATCATCACCGCATGGGGCTGTTGATCGAAGTACCAGAGCCCCTGTTCGCTATCGGAGCGCGGCTCCTGGAAGAACAGCCGCTCGGCAAAATCGTGGTCGAATGGCAGCGACAGTTCCTCGCCGTCGTCCGTCTCCGGATAGGGCACGCGTCGATAGAACACTGCGGGGGATTCGCCGGTGAGGGCTGGAGACGGGTTGAACCAAGGCAGCAACCAGGTGTAGAAGTCGCGGCCGGTCAATCGTCGAGGGTTGACCCCGCAGGCCTGCAGCGAGGCCACCAGGCGGTCGCAGGTCCGACTCAGCAACTGAGCCGGGCTTTGCCCATCATCGTCACCCTGCTCCCCGAGCCAGCGGTAGACCACCAGTCGAATCCGTCGATTGCTGCCGCGCCACGGCAGGTGAGACACGACTTGGTCATCGAACAGCCCACCCGGTTTAGCAATGGCGTCGAGGTGACGCTGCATCGACGTGAAGAAGGCCTGGGTAAATGGTGTGCCGCGGGCGCGGGGCGCAATATAGCGCTCCAGGCGTTCGAGGTACGGGGCAAAGTCACTGTCGTCCTGGCAGAAGAACTGCACCACCCAAGGCGCTTGGTCGAGTTCATCGAAGCTGTCCTGCAACGCATCTTCCAGGGCGTCACGGGCCGCCATCAACCACTCGGGTTCACGACCCTCGGTACCGATCGGCTGCAGCTCGAACACCGCGCCCACCGAGCGGTTGTCGTCGAGCAGAAAGCATTGCTCGTCCTCGAGGTATTCGACCCAAGGCAGGTGATCGGCAAAGCTGGGGTTGTGCGCGTACTGGGTGGCCTCGTCGGCAAGCGTCGCGCGCCGGCGCTGTGCAGCGCGCCAGGGCTTCCAGCGTGGCGGGTCGCGACTTGCGTCATCGGCCATCACAGATCGTCCAGGCGTTCGCCGGGCAGCGCGTACTGGACCTTCTCGTACAGTGGAAACACGGTCGAGTAGCCTGGCACCGGGGTCTGCTGGGTACCGGCCAGGTGCGGGCACACGTACATGATCAGGTCCGGATTGGGCAGGCGCGGGAACTGGGCGCGGATCTCGTTGGCGGCGGTGCGCGTGTAAGCGCTTTGGTCGTTGATCAGGCGCTCAGGGTCGAGCACTGGACGGCGCAGTTCGCCACGCGCTTCCTGCAACTGCTGCTGGGAACCGATGGAGCCACCGCCATTCCAGATGTCCAGCATGGTTTGATCGCCATGGGGCAGCATTTCCTCCTTGCTGGTGGAGCAGCCGCTCAGGTGCAGGCCGAGCAGCAGACTAATCCAGATCCAGTACCGAAACGGATGGGCTTTCATGGTTCACTCTCCGGCCTTTCGGCTCATAGTCGATGCTGATCTCGTGATCCAGGTGCAGGGCCACCTTGGCCCCGGGCGGTACGTAGATGGCGGCGAAGGCTTCGCCGTAGAGCTTGTTGATCCATTCGCGGATGTCGCCAATGCCACCGCTGATAACTGAGTTCAGCGCGCTGTTGCCGCTGTTCTGAGTCAGGCCCAGGCTGCCGCCGGCCGAGTTGATAAACGAGGTATTGGTCTGCTCGCTGCCCAGGGCCGCGGCAAAGCCGGCCCCCGCTGCGGTGATCAGGCTCTGGCTGCCCAGGTATTGCTGGGCGTTGGAGCGGCGCTCGCCAGAAATGCAGGGAATGCCGTAGGGATCGGAGATATAGCCCAGCCCACCACGGATCTTCTCGATGTCCGAGGTCTGGGCGCTGCTGCGATTGCGGCTGACGACCTTCTGCGGCTGTGGCACCGTACGGACGGTCCCATCGCTGAAGACAAAGGTGATGGACTCGACCTGGCCGCGCACGCAGGACAACGTCCAGTCGCCGGCAGCGGTGCCGCTCATGACCGCGCCGACCACCTCCGGTAGGTCGATGCCGTTGGCGGTGAGGTTGTCCGGACCCACCAGCACCTTGAACGGATAGGGGTCGTTCACCGTGCCATCCACAGGAACCCGGCCAATCAGCGCGGTCATGGCGATCGAGCCCATCAGCGTCGAGTTCTCGGGGAGGGTGTAAACGGGTTTGGCGCCCTCGGCGCGGTCCTGAGCATTCTCCAAGTCACGCTCGCCTTTGGCGACGGCGCGCAAACGGTCCTGGCCACGATCAATGGCGTTGTTGTCCAGGTTGTGCAGGTCCTTGAACGTCGACGTCAGCGATGACAGCGGACCGCCAGCTTTGCTGGTGTTGTCCTGGCCGGCGCGCGCATTTGACGGCTCGATCCACTGCACTGCGTCAGGCGCCGATTGCGTACCCGAAAACTGTTGCTCGTCACCGGGCTCAAGACCAAAGCCTACGGGCACATCCGACTTCGCGGTCGGCTTGCTGGTGAGCTGGTCCTTGAGCCTGGACAGCAGGCCCTGAGTTTCGCGGTGCTGCTGTTCGGCCTTCTGCCGGGCCTCGTTGGCCTGCCGACGCTGTTCGGTGACCTGCTGGGTCACATTGCTCAACGTACTTTGGATGCGGCTGTCGATATTGCCCTCGCGCGTGCGCAGGCGGTTATTCTCGGTTTGCAGCGCATCATTGCCTTTCTTCAGCGTCTGCATCTCGCTGCGCATGGCTTTCACCTGGCCGATCAACGTGGCCACCGTGTCGCGCGGGGTGTCGCCCGCGATACCCAGGGCCTTGGCTTGTTCCGCGCTGAGCGTGGCCTGGTCCGGATCGCGAGCGGGCTGGCCGTCCGGCGTGGTCATCCAAGATTTGCCGATGATCAGCACGATGCCCAGCAGCACCCCGGGTACCAACCACTTAAGCAGGCTGTTAGCTTTCATGATCGGCAGCCTCCGGTTTTGGCGGGGGCAACAGCAGCGCGTGCTTCAGATCGCTTCCGCGGGTGACGAGGTAGGCTACGGTGGTGTCTTCAGGTGTGCCGGCGAGGCCAAGGTCTGCATGTTGGAACGTCGCGGCGTACAGCGTCGCCTGCAGATGACGCGGGTCCAGCGCGACCTTGCCGGGGCCGCGGTTCACGATCTTTACCGCCGTTACCCAGTAATCGCCGAGCCGCCACGCAGCAAGCGCCTTGATCGAAACCCGTTCGGTTGGCAGCAAGGTCCTGAGCGCGGCGGAGTCGCTCAGTGGCACACGCCGCACACCGGGCAATGGCGCCACCGTACGCAGAGGCGCATAGAGGTTCTGCGCGGCATAACGGGTCAGCACCACTGGTACCGGTGTCGCTACGGGTGCTGTATCACTTTCGGTCTCCGGGTCCGGCGCCGTAGCCCGGGTCACAATCTTGACCGGCTCCAACGCCTCGCTGCCCTCGAGCGCTTCGATGTCGATTAGGATGATGTCGCCTGACTTCACCGACTGCAGCTGCAGCCGGGTAGGGGGAATCGCTTCCGCAGCGCGCAGGTATACCGTCCCGCCGACCGACTGCACGCGCAGCTTGCTGGCGATCGCGCTGGGCAGCCCGACCCGAACATCTTCGTCCAGCATCAAGACCCGCTCCTGGTCTACCGTGAGCGGAACGGCCAGTGGCAGGCGGTCCCAGTATTTGACTTCGACGGCACTGGCGACTGAGCACCAGCCGGTGGCCATCACCAGAATCAGGATCAAGACACGCGTCATCACGCACCTCCCGGCAGCGTCAGCTTCTGCGGTGTGCCTTCGTAGCAGTCCAGGGCCAGGCCCCATTTGTTGCGCTCGGGGTCGACGTCGAAGCGCACCACTCGCAGCGGATAGCGCACCACCACGCGTTTCACCGGCTCCGCGGCGTAGTACTCATCGGCGTTGAGGTCGAGCTTGACCAGCCAGCTGTGCTTATCCAGCTGCTTCACGCGCAGGTCGGGGTCGTCGCTGTAGCCACGGCCGAGCACCTCGTAAACGCCGCGCACCCGGCCACGCAGTTCGCCGGCGGCCTTGCGATACTCGAAGTCACCGTCGAAGAACGTCTTGCACGCGGGCGTCAGGTAGGGCTGCAGAGCAAAAATGGCGCGGTGGTAGTCGACCTCACCGTCGGTGGGCCAGCGGTTGAGTTGGCCGAAGATGTACAGGGCGAAGGCGTAGATGTTCTCGGGTGGCACATCCCACCATTTACGCGTGCTACCGGAGCGCAGATCGGGTGGTACGTGAATGGTGAGCTCGGAGGGCGCGGCCTGCCAGCCGTACCAGAGCCCGCAGCACAGCAGTGCCAGGGTTGCCACTGCGAGGCGCAGGCTGAAAATATGCGCCTGCTGCGCATCCACCTTGTTGCGGAAGCGGCTCATGGCGTGGCCCTCACATGCCGACGCGTACGGCGCACGGTCCACGGCCCCGAATGCAGGATCAGTTGGTGCGAACCGATGCCCCAGTGCACCGCCAGGTGCCACTGCAAGCGGCGGTACAACCAGGTTTCGGGGCGGGCGCGCTTGGCCCGGCGCAGCAGCTTTCCGCCGCCGAGCAACACCAACGCCATGCACAAGAACATGCAGGAGGGGAGGGTGGCAATGGAGGCGGTGGCCACCGCCAGCGGTGCGCCGAGGATCACGCCTAGCGCGGCGCCTACCATCAATGCGACCCACATCTCGTCGTTGGTGAGGCCCCGCAGGACGGCCGGATCACGGTTGAGACGCTCCGGAAGGAAGGTCAGCGTGCCGTCAGGGAGGGTGGCAGGGGCGTCTGACATGGGGACCTCACAGAATCGTCGCGGCTTTGGTGAGGAACCACAGGATCACCACCACCAGCAGCGCGCCGACGCCGACCACGGCACCGAGGTCTTTCCAGGTCTTGCGCTGGTTCTGCACATCGGCGTAGACGGTGAGCGAATGCCAGGCCACGCCCAGGAAGGCGAGGGTGGCGATCAGCAGGCCGAGCAGGATCCCGCCATCGTAGGCGTAGTTCTTGATGGTATCGATCAGCCCCGAACCTTCACCCCGGGAGGGCGCTTCCATGGTCGGCAGGTCGGCCCTGGCGAACGTCGAGCTCAGCAAAACCAGACCGCCGAACAGGGCTTTTGAACAGGAATCTCGCAGCAGGAGAAGCGGGCGATGGCAATGGCGGGAGAGATTCATGGCAAGGCCTCCAATTTACGACAGCATGAAAAACATCAGCACGATCAGGGCTAGGGTCAGGCGCAGCGTGCTGCCGCCGAGCGCGCCAAAATTGAGGTTTCCGGCCGCCCAGCCGCGGTAACCGGTCCACAGGGCCCAGGTGCACCAGAGCAACGCAAGCACCAACACCGATGAGCGCCACAGCGCCGAGCTAAGCTGCGGGGTAAACCCGGCCACGGCAGAGAACGCGCTGAGTTGGGCGTCAGTCATGCTCATTTGAGGGGCTCGAGTGGGGGGCGTCAGAGCGATAATCACCAGCAAGTTCCACCAGATCTGCCGGCTGAGCACGTGAGGGCGATAGGTAGTTGCTGATACCGTGCCGGACGCGCTCCAAGTCTGCCGTTAACTTGAGGTAGTCGAAGCGATAACGAACTTGGTCAGTGTCGGTAGCGCTGTTGCGCGCACGATCAGCCAACAGCTCTAGGGCATCGATCTGCCGCTGCATCAGGCCGAAATCCGAGCGCTCGCGGACGTCCTTAGCGGCAGCCGTGAGGGCAACCAAGCAGACTATGAGTAAGGGGTAGGGGGAAGGCATCATGGCGAAATCCAGCTGAGTAACTGGTTTTCACCATGACCAGTTAGGCTGGCGGTGGCATGCGCTAAACGGAATGCAGAAGGTTCGGTTTTATAGAACCGGCAGGGCGGACGCTAGAAGGGGCAAGCTGCCTCACTCTGTAAAGGGCAGCTCCGTTTGCATCGCGCCTGTGTGCGTGGCCCTTGGCGCTTTGGCGGAGGCGCTCCGAAGTGCCCGAGCTGTTCTTCCGATCGTAAGTTCATCGCCCAGCTTGACCCGAAGACCTGGGATGCACCCATCTTGTTCCAGGTCCCTGATTTCATCTCGGAGCACCGCAATGAGCTGATTGGCTGACTGTCCAGTATGTTCGCACAAGGTCAACGTGAGGATTGCCAGCGGACTCAAGTTCAGCCGCACACTGAGCTGTTCCAGCTTGTCGAGGGTGATACTCGACCGACCAGCTTCTAATTTGGACAGGTAGGTGCGGCTGGTGGTGTCGGCGAATTCCCGCTGAGTGATATTTCGCATCCCGCGCATTGCTCGCAATACATTTGCAAACGACGACTTGAGCGTCATGAGGTCACCTGCGAGGCTTGGTCATTGAGCAGCATTGAAGTGCAAAATCATTGGAGTGAGTAGACATCCTATCTGGCCAAGCGGATGTTCGCCAAGCACCCGTCAACGATGATTAAACCTGTGTCAAGAGCACAGCAATGGTAACCGTATTGCCACCAATGCGGCCGCACTGGATTTCAGCTCAGTGCGATCAAGATTGCTGCGCAGCACCCATTTACAGGCGGCGACCGTTACTCAAAGATATTTTTTGAATGTAGTCGTTGTGATGGCAACCATGCATCCCAGCAGAGCCGCACAGGGAAGCAGCACCCAAATAGGATTGAGGGACCATGGCAGAGAGAGATAAACCATCCACGGGCTGATCGTCAGGGGTAGTAGGGTCCGCTTCGCTCGGTGGTAGACAAAGCTGCTCTCGCGATCGGCGCTGAATTTGCGAAGGTCGCGGCGCATTAAGCCATCGACAGCGCCTGTGATTACGGCGAGCAGGAAAAGGGGCATGGCTAGGGCAAGGACGGTGAGACGCACGACGAAAGTGAAAACGGTGAATAAGGCGGCCAATAGGTACTCCTGCATTACAACGTACGTCTGAGCGAACTGACCCTGCACCGACATTTCATGACTTAGGAGCTTCAGCTGAGTGTCGGATTGCGCCCAACCAGAGCGTACCACTACCCAGTCGTTTAGGAATTCGAGCACCTTTGCCGTCGCTTGTGCTGGTTCTTGCACAAGCAGCGAACTCCTGAAGTGATCGCTGAGCCATCCCAGCTCACTCAACCACATAGTATGGCTGTGATGCCAGCCCTGCTCGGGCCAGAACCACAGCATGCCCATGAACTCCAGTACGATGGAGAAGATCAGCGAAGCGAACAGCAGGCCGAGCAGCCGAAGACAAAGCTCGAGCGTGCCGAAGATTAGTCCAGGACGTCGTTGCGCAGGAGGTGTGCTAGCTGGAGTGGTCGGCATAGGGTCTCGGGGGCTTATGAGGCGTGTCTGCGCCCTGGCGGGGGAACTTCGGGATCGAAGTCGACCGTTGGCGCACCGCCGGCGCTGTTCCACCAATTCCCTGCATTGGCGTTGTAGGATTCGCGCATGCGCGCAGCCAGCGTCTGCAGATCCGCAGGCATCGCATCGTCGCTAGCTGGCTTCGGTAGCGGCATGCGCACCTTCCACAACTGTCCGCCCTCCTGGAACGAGAACATCTGGCCTTTGGGGAGGGCGATGATGTGCGCCGGTTCGATGAGCGGCACGGCGGTAGTGGTGACACGGTCCTGCGAGGAGGAGGTGAAGTCGGTATGGGCATCCGGATCGGCGGTATCTGTCGCGCCCGAGACCAGGGTGCGAGTCTGTACATTCACCTTGGGCAACTGGTCGGTCAGCAGTTCCGCCGTCGCGGTTTCCCGCACGCGCAGCATCTGCAGAGTGTTGAAGTTGCCAATCACCTGGCCGGCTTTGGCCCGGTTGCCGATACGCGCTTCGATGTCGCTCAAGGTCTGGGTGTAGGCCGTGACCTGGATGCCGGCACCGCCACCCTTGTTTATCAACGGGATGAACTCATCCCCCATCAGTTCGTTGAACTCGTCGGCGTGCAGGTTGATCGGCACTTTGTCCGCCGCGCTGGAGGAGCCTGGCAGGCCGTGGTCGATGCCGTGCTTGTAGATATGGCCGGCGACCGAGACCAGGTCCGCGAACATCGAGTTACCGACAGCGGCGGCCACCTCGGCATCGGACAGCGCGTCCAGGCCCACATAGACGATGCCGCGTTTGCGGATGACCTGTAGCCAGTCGAAGATCGGCCGCGGGTCGTCCAGGTCGGAATAGTTTGGGGCCAGCAGCTGCGCAGTTTTACCGCTGGTGAGCTTTTCCAGCAATGGCAGCAGCGACGCCACGATCTTGTCGAAGTAGGTGCGGTCGTAGCGCACGGCCGAGCGTAGGCCATCCATCACCGGGTCGAAGATGCGCTTGGCGGTCAGGTACTGCTCAATGGCAACGACGCGCTTTTCCCGGCCCACCATGTGCCGCGGGATGTTCTTCTCGTTCAGTCGGCCTTCGATCTGCACGATCGCTTCCCAGGCCTGTGGGTCATGACGGGCGAAGAAGTGCTGGGCGTACTCGATGAACAGCGCATCAATGTTCACCACGTGCCGTTGGATCTGCAAATAGTCGGGGCGCCGGCCGAGCTCGATCAGCGCCCGGGCGATGATGTTGACGAAGCGCCAGGCGAACTCGCGGAAAGCCGCCGAGTTGCCTTCGCCGCTCAGCTGTCCGGCGATGCGTGTGGCGACTTCCGAGATGCGGCCGAAGCGCCCTATGGCGTTGTAGCGTGCGGAGATCTCCGGCCAGCCCAGGTGGAACACGTAGAACTCGTGCTCACGGCCGGCGCGACGGGCCTCGACGTACATGCGCTTGAGCAGGTCGGCATCGCCTTTGGGGTCAAAGACGATGACCACTTCCTGGCTCGGTCGATGGATGTCCTGGGTGATGTACACCTCGGCCAGACGCGTCTTGCCGACCCGCGTGGTACCCAGCACCAAGGTGTGTCCGACCCTTTCGCCTAGCGGTAGGCACGCTTCCTGTTCTTTCGGCTCGACCCCATGCAGCAACGGCGAGCCACCCACCGGCGGTAATGGACGCACGGGATTGAACGGGCTATCCCAGGCAGTCAGTCGGGGCAGCAGCGAAAGCCCCGGCGGGGCCTTCTCCAGCAGGTGCTCCATCCGCCGCGCCCATTGGTGGGCAGCCGACTGGTTGACATACTTGGCCAGCGCCGGGTCCTGCGCTTCAAGCAACCGCTGGGTGTGCAGGCGGGTCCAACGAAAGCCCCGCCCCATGAACAGGCGCTTGCTGCTCACCGGAATCTGCCGGCTGGTCAGTGAGTAGCGCGGCAGGCGACGGATATTGCGCCGATAGCGCAGAACGATCCGCGCCTCATTGAGCCGCTTCAGGCCGAACGCGGTATAGGCCAGGGCCATGCCAGCCCCTACCTCAGGCGACAGTGCCACGGCCCAGGGTGAGTGCAGGCACAGAGCGCCGGCGCCGGCGCAGATACCCACGGTGTACAGTTCCACTGCCGGTCGCAGGAGAGATTCCATCGTATGCTCGCCCATCACGTGCCCTCACTGTTCCAGGCCGGTGGGCGTGATCAGCACCGGGTAGTGCTCCAGCTCCAATCGCTCGGCGATGTCGTCACCACTCACCGGCCAGATGTTCAGCCCGGGCGCTGCCGTCTGGATGCGACACAGGGCCTGAGCGTCGTCGACTTCGACCGCCAGTCCTTTGGCACCCAGGCCTTCCAGCGCCTTGGCGTGACGCGAAAGCCATTGCAGAGAGGCGGCGTCCTGCCCAACCAGGAACAGCGGTGTCATGCCGGGCAGGCTCAACGCTCTGAGCGGCACGGCGCCTGGCGAGAGCCGTGCGCTACGGACCGGCAATACCCAATTCAGCGTGGTGGGGTCGGGTAAGCTGCTGGGGTCAGCGATCGCTGCAAGTGACAGCCACGGGCAGAGGGTCAGGGCCACCAAGCGCAAACGGCTCATGGCAGTGACCGTCCTGATGCCGTCGCGACGGGCTCGACGCGTTGCCAGTGACGGCTGAATTGCCGGCGATAACGCGCGGCAGGGGGGCCACCCGCAGGCCGGTGATAGCGGCCGGCTGCCACAACCCAGTCACCGGTGTCGGCGTAGTGCGCGCGCAGCAGCTCGGCGGTGACGGCGAGGTTGGCCCGGGGATCAAGGGCATCGCAGGCGCTGGCATAGCGGTCCGGGTGATATCCCAGGTTCGTTTGTCCCAGCCCGACATCAATGCGCTTGGGATCGTAATGGCTGAGCGCATCTCTCAGCGCTACACACGCCTCGTCGCGTCGAGCAAAGCGCAGCGGTGACCCGGCAACATTCAGGGTCCAAGGCCAAGGCATGAGCTGCCCGCGCAGCGGCGTGCCACTTTCCTGCAGGGCAATGGCGAACAGTACCGAGGCGGGGATACCAGCGCGTGCGGCCGCCAATTGATACGCCGGCGGCGGCAAAATACCGGCGTGAGCGGCGGTGACGCCGACCATCGCCAGAACGAGAATCAGTCGATGCGCTGCCATTTTCCATCCACCTGCTGATAGCGGGCTGGTAGGGGGCGGCTGGCACCCAGGGCAAACCAGCGGCCGCGGTCATGGTTCAAGGTGACCTGTCCGCCGGAGACCTGGGCGGCGGTGATGCCTGCGTCCATGGCCCATTGGCGCAGGCGTGCATCGTTGCCTTGGCTGCCGACCAGGTATACATCCAGGCGCGCACCACCCTGTAGCCACTGCTGGAGGCCGTTCACGCAGGCAGCGCAGTGATCTTCCACGAAGATAGCCGTGCGGCTGTTGCCCGAGGAGTCCGCATCGTCGCTCATGCCCTGAACGGGCTGCTGGCCCGGAAACACCCGAGTCCAGGCAGCGGTGTAGGCCTTCTGGTAGGCCAGTTCACGCTCGGCGCGCTTGGCTTCCAGACGGACCTGCAGCTCGGCGTAGCGCTGCCGCTCCTGATCCGAGTCGGCCTCGACACCCAGGGTGGTGAGCGGGTCAAGTTGCGGCGACCAGTAATGGCGGGGGCCGGTCTGCAGGCGTTCAAAGGTGGCCCATTCGTCATCTGTCAGGCCCCAGGCCTTGGCCCGGTCCGTTGCGGATTTCTGCCGCTCCAGCGGCGTTTGCTCGCTGTACTGCGCGTTGGCGTCCACCTGGTTCGGGGCGCTCCATACCAGTCCGGAGAGCAGATATGCCGGCAGAAGAATAAGTGCGATCGCGGCGTGGCGAGCCATATCGATCTCCTCACGGCAAGGGCAGTATGCGATCGCCATGGCCAGGGACGTGGAACACGGCCTGGTCATCGCGAATCGCCCGCAGCTGCCACCCGTTCAAACTGTCGCCGGGTTGCAGCAGGTGCACGGTCGTCAGCGCATGTGCGCCGGCGGGCAGGGCGGCCACAAACCGAACGGCGCCGCGTGTCTCCACACCCTGGAGGGTGAAAGGCGGCTCCGGCGCTTTGGCCTTGGTCTTGCCATCGGTGGTTGGCGCGGGCGCGGTAGCGGGCGCCGGCCCGTCTGGGCGGGTCGTTAGTTTGGTGAGAGTCGCCTCAGCCGTGTCAACCCGCTGCTCGAGGCTGTTCAACTCAGCACTACTTGGACCAGGCGGCTTCGCTTGCAGCGCTCTGACTGAGGCAGCCAGCTCCTCGAGCTGCTGATCAAGCGCTGTTTGGGCGGTGGCATGTTGGTTTTGCGCGTCGCCCAGTGCCGCGATCTGCGGCTGCAGCGTCACGACCTTGCTGTTCAATGCATCGATATCGCGGCGCAGGGCGGGAGCAGGGTCGGCAGGTGCATCCCTTGCGGCGGCCTCAATCCCGGCCAGCTGCTGGTGATGGTTATAGGTCTCGGCGGCTAGCACGGCGGCCCCCAGGCACAGAGCCCCGAGCACCAGGGCCTGGAAGTGATGAACCTTCATGGTGCGGTCTCCAGTGTCGAGAAGGGTGGTTCGGGCGCCGGCAAGCGCAGGACGTAGCACACCGATCGGTCGATCGGGTCAATGTCGAGTTGCCAGGCCGGACCACCGATGACGGTCAACGCATCCAGCAGTGAGATCGGACCGAGGTCGTGGTGCACGGCTGGCAAGGGGCGGTGGAATAACTGCGCCACTCCAGCACTGTCCGGGCACAGTGAGTAGCCCGAGTGCTGCAGCACGTGACGCAGCGCCTCGCCGACGTTGGCGTGCAGGGCGGGGGCGATGTGCACGTTGATCAGTTGATACAGTGGCTGGCGCTGCTCCAACGTTGGCCGGGTGCTGGTCAAGGTGTAGCGGTCCTGACGCACCCAGGCGGGTACCTGAGGCTTAGACTTCGGCTGTGCGACCGGTGCTGGTGCTGGAGCAGCAGGTGGCGGCGCAGTAGGCGGCGTGCTGCAGCCCAGCAGCGCGGCGATCAGCCCAAACGTGAAGAGTGAGGGAATGTGCATGGCGGGGTCTCGACAAAATCTTGCCGACACCTTGGCGAAACGGCAGAGCCGGCCCTACCGAAAAACCGAACATGGCCGCCCAGGATTAGCTGGGCTGACTACAAAAAAGGCGCCCGGTAGGGCGCCATGGGTCATTCTTCGGGGAACAGGGGCAGCTCGGGTAATGGCGCTGCATCGGGGTCAAAGATCAGGATGCGGGTGTCAGCTTCACCCGCCAGCAACAGCAAACGCAGAAGTACCGGCGGCACGTGATCCGCGCGTAGCCGTGCACAGACCTCTTCGGCTGTGCAGTAGCTGCCACCTGCGGCGATATCCCTGATCCAGGGCGTCGAATACAGCTTGCAGCCCACGGCATTGTTGCTGCTCATCGCAAAGCATTCGAAGAAGCCCGACGGTGAGCGACATCAGGCGCACACCTGCAGAAACTCGAACTCCTCTGCAGGGAGATGGCCGGTGCTGATTTCCCAACTGCGGCTGTACTGCCCGGTGGCAAAGGAAAGCTGCTCGATCAAGCTGCGTGCGGCGTCTTCAGAAGGCAGGTCGCTGACGTGCTGCCGGTGGCCATGATGCAGCCCGGTAACCTGGTAGAGCACCTGGCTAACGGTGCCATCTGCAGGGCATACCATGCGCACGAACTCCGGCACGCTCTCGCCATCGGTGATCACCGCGAAGTCGTCGTCGAACACGCACGGCTTGAAGTTGATGCCGTCATCGGGCAAGTCGTAGAGAGCGGGGTGAAGCGAGCGGTAGCAAGGTGGGCAATCGTCGGCGTAGCTGATTTGTACCACGCGTTCGTAGCTCAGGTCCTGGAAACCGCGGAGGAAGGGATTGCAAGGAGAAGGGGTCATGATGGCGCTCCGAAAAAATGAGAAGGCCACCCTGTACCAGCGGTGACCCTCCAAGCAGGGGGGGTGTTCAGATCCAGCCGTATTCGGCCAGCGAGAGCGGTGTGCCTGCGCCCACGATGATGTGGTCCAGGACACGCACCTCAATCAAGGCCAAGACCTCGGTCAGGCGGGTGGTCAGTACACGGTCGGCCACACTCGGTTCCGAGCAGCCAGAAGGGTGGTTGTGACTGAAGATCACAGCGGCGGCGTTGTGCTCCAGCGCCTTGATCACCACCTCGCGGGGATACACGGGGGCGCCGTCGATGCTGCCGCTGAACAGTTCGTCAAAGCTCAGGACCCGATGCTGCGAGTCCAGGCAGAGCAGGGCGAAGACTTCGTGTTGGTAGGGTGCGAGCCGCAGCTTCAGATAGGCCGCCGCGTCAGCGGGCGTGATCAGCACTTCGCCGCGCTGGAAGTAGCGCCGATCGAGCAGATCCAACGCTTGGCTGATCAGCGCGTCCTCTTGAGCGCGGTGAGCGAGTACAGGATCAGGGGCGCTGACCAGATTCAAGGTAGTGTTCATGGCGAATCCCTCGTAGACGATGGAGCGCCCCCGGGGGACGGCCCCAGGTGGGTGAATGGATTGTTCAAAGCCGCGTGAAACGATGACGGCTGCCGTGCAGCGGGCTGTGGCAGCCTTCGCAGGGTTGGGTGGAAAATGCTTCAATGCCGAGGCCAGTGTATGGATCGAAATCGGCACTCAACGGCAGCAGGTTTTGCAAGGCAGTGCGCATGGATGCGATGCGCTGCTTGACCTCCGCTTCGCTGTAGTACAACGACAAGGCGCTGAAGTCTTCGTAGGCA
This sequence comes from Pseudomonas sp. FA117, assembly GCF_057370475.1. NCBI lineage: Bacteria > Pseudomonadati > Pseudomonadota > Gammaproteobacteria > Pseudomonadales > Pseudomonadaceae > Pseudomonas > Pseudomonas sp. FA117. Next base: position 3,113,480 of record NZ_CM170675.1, on the reverse strand, counting down.
ACCGCCTGTAGGCAGTCCTCGCGCAGCCAGAAACTCTCCATGGCGACCTCCGGTGAGAGCACACAGGTGCTCGAGGGAGCACCTGTGTTGGTGGTCGACACGGTTTAGGCGGACTGACGTGCAGCGCTGGTTTTCCGCGATGCTGCGGCAGGGGCTGGGTGATGTTGCTCGTCATCGCCTTCGGCGACAGCGTCAGTTTCGTGCTCTTCTGCAGGTGTGTCAGCGGCTGCAGAGGACTCGGCACGGGCAGGTGCGCGGTAGCTGAACTGGCCATCAACCTTGATCCACTCGATGAAGATCAGTCGGCCTTTGAGGCTGGCGCCAGGTTGCCCCTTGCGTTCTCCTTTTTCGTAGAGGAAAGGATCGACCCAGATGTCGCCGATACGAAACGCGATCAGTACTTTCCGTTCCGCGCGGACGTCTTCCAGGTGCTCACGGATCAGCCGGTCGGCTTCACCGCTGGCGACCTTGCAGTCGAAGCGGGTGTATTCCACGTCGTCTGAGGCGCCGTGCAAGGCGGCGATGTCACAGGCCATGAAGGCCTGCCCACGCCGTACTGGCACTTCGCGCACGCGGTTCAGGTAACCAATGCCTTGGGTATGCAGGTTGAAGTAGGTGGTGGGGGCGTTGCTGCTCGAAGTAATCATGATGAATCTCCTGTTCAGTCACAAACGCGGGAGTTCACCAGCCCTGGCGGGAGGTGAGTCCGCAAGGGGAAGGTCGAGCAAACGATCAGTGGAAGGGCGCTCATCATCGAAAAGCTTCGATGACCGTGCGAGCTGCCGAGCGCTGATCGCACTGGGGGAAGAACCACCCGGATGGGCGTAGCCTTCAAGGTTCCGGCTACCTGGGTGCTGTCAACGACAGCGGTACGCAACCCATCTATAGGACGGGTCAACTGTGGCGTCAATCGGTGATGCATGGCGCTGAGGAAGACCGGCAGCGGGTGGTGCTCGATGGATTGTTACCGGGGAAAAAATAGCCCGACGGTCATCGGGCTAGGATCAGAAGGACCACCTTTGATTCGTTTCCGGACAGCCGAGTCATCGCAAACCTAGAGCTGTCGTTCCTCGCAATCAACCGACCCTTATCGTGGCCTGGGTCGGAACCAACTGGCACGCATCCGCGCACAAAAGGTGCCCAGTCTTTCGCCGGCGGGCACCGGGGCTGAGCATGGCCGCCGAGGCGGATGACCCCTGCGGCCTGGAGCAAGCCGCGCGGGTCATCCGCTTCAGTCAGACGCTGATTACGTGAAGTGGGCGTAGTGAACGCTGGAGAAGAAGGCTCCGAACTCAATGAGTCTGACCGAGCTGCCCGGAGCGAATCGGTCTGGGATCGCCAGGGGCGATGGGCAGTCCCACTACAGCAGCGCCCACGGTCGACGTCAAGCGTTGGCCCCACCGCTACTTGGATCTGACTGGGCGCTTGCTCGTTTTCACGGGCTTCGTGCCCTTGCAGTCTGGGTAGCGCGTGCACGACCAGAACTCTCCGGTCCGGCCTTTGCGCTGGCGCATGGCACTGCGGCACACCGGACAGCTTGGGCCCTTCGGGGCGGGCAGTGGCAGCGTGAGCGAGCGGTGGTTGTGCACCAGCTGAGTCAGCCATGCCGCCTGCTTGGCGAGGAAGGTCTCGACGCTAAGCTGGCCTGACTCGATACGTTCCAGCGCCTGCTCCCAGAGAGCTGTCAGCACAGGATCGGCGACCTCCCGTGGTACGGCCTCGATCAGCGTGTGCGCGGCGGCCGATGCCGCCAGGCTGCGTCTTTTTTTCTGCAGATACCCGTGATCAATCAAGCCCTGGATGATCGCCGCGCGGGTGGCTTCGGTACCAATGCCGATACTGTCCTTAAGCTTCTGCTTGAGACGCGGATCGTCCACATGGTTGGCAATGGTCTTCATCGCTTTGACCAGGGTGCCTTCGGTAAAAGCTTTCGGCGGTTGGGTCCGCTGAGCGGAGACAGTGGCCTCCAGCAGCGTGATGTCAGCGCCTTCGCGCAGCGTCGGCAGCGGTTGGCTGGGTTCTGGCCGGTCGCTATCACCGAGCTCGTCGATCACAGCTTTCCAGCCGCGTACCTGGATCTGCTTGCCGCGGGCGATCAGGCGGTCCTGACCCGCCTGCAGCAGTACCTGGCTTTTCAAGTATTCATGGTCGGGGAGGAATTGGGCCAGGTAGCGGGCGCGGATCAGCGAGTAGACGGTGCGCTCCTGCTCGGACAGCTGCGCCAGGTCGATGACCACAGCGGTGGGGATGATGCCGTGGTGGGCGGTGATCTTGGCCGTGTTCCAGGCGCGCGAACGTCGCGCTGGGTCAGCCGATTTTAACCACTGTGCCAAGGCCGGCGACGCGGCGGCGAGGGCATGCAGTACCTTGGGCACGTCATCCAGCATGCTCTCCGGCAGGAAGCCGCAGTCGGTTCGTGGGTAGGTCGTGGCCTTATGGTTCTCGTACAACGCCTGCGCAGCAGCCAGCGTTTCTTGAACGCCCAGACCAAGCTTGGCGGAACAGACTTCCTGCAGAGTGCCCAAGTCAAAGGGCAGGGGCGGACCTTCGCGGACGGCCTCGATCTCGACGCTGCTGACCTGCGCCGAGCCTCGGCGCTCCAGTCGTGCGGCAGCCTCCTGCGCTACGGTCTGGGTGAGGCAATGACCGCTGTCATCACACGCGTGCGCAGGGGGCTGCCAACGTGCGCGAAAGCGCGTGCCGTCGGCCTCCAATGTAGCTTCAACGGTCCAGAATGGTGTGGCGACAAAGCTGGCGATCGCCCGATCGCGCTCAACCACTAAGCGCAACGTCGGTGTCTGCACCCGTCCCACCGGCAGTATCCCGTCAAACCCGGCACGCCGGCCCAGCAGGGTGAACAGGCGGCTGAGGTTGATGCCGATCAGCCAGTCGGCTCGCGCTCGCGCCAGCGCACAATAATACAGCGGCAGGGTCTGCTCTCCTGGGCGAAGGGCGGCCAAGGCCCGGCGGATCGAGGCTTCGTCCAGGGCGGACAGCCACAGACGCAGGACCGGTCCGCGGTACTCGCAACGCTCAATGATTTCGCGAGCGATCATCTCGCCCTCGCGATCGGCGTCGGTGGCGATTACCACCTCGGAGCATGACTGCAGCAGGCCCTGGATAACCTTCAGCTGCTTGGCCACCTTCGGTTTGACGACGACTTGCCACTGCCCGGGGATGATGGGCAGATCCTCCAGGGTCCAGCGCTTGTAGCGCTCGCCATAGCTTTCCGGTGGCGCGGTCTCCAGCAGATGGCCCACGCACCAGGTCACCGTCACTCCCGACCCCGCCAGGTAGCCGTCGCCGCGCCGCGTGGCTTGGAGCACGCGAGCGATATCGCGCGCTTGCGAAGGTTTTTCACAGATGAACAGACGCATGAGCAGGCACTCCCAGTCGGTTCATAACAGCGTGCCGGGGTGGGAAGGCGAGGCCAGCGGAAAGCCGAATGGGCGGTGATCACTTCAGCCATCGGCCCGAGGGGGAAGGGAGGATAGTGCGCGGATCAACGGCGGGCGAGGTGTACGGCCAGTTGGCGTAAATTTTCCACAGCATACAGCCGATCGGCTTCATTCAAGTCTTGCAGCAGCTCAGCGATCACCAGCCCTTGATCGAGAGGCCGGCTGCTCGCGGCCAGCAACAGTTCGTCTGCCGTGCATTGGTAGATGTCCGCCAACCGCAGCAACTTGCTTACTGACAGGTCGACCTGACCCCGCTCCATACGGGAAATGGCCTCGCTGGTTACGTGCAGCTGCACGCCCACTTCTTCCTGCGTCAGATTGCAGGCAGTGCGTACCTTGGCCAATTGGCGGCCAATATGATGGCGTAGGCTAGGCTTCTTCGCGGGCAATGGGGCGCTCTCCAATTCGACCCATATGGTTGACCATCAACCCGCGCATATGAACGCCTCATAAGGTTGACTATCAACCTTTTGAGGCGTATCACCCCAATAAAGTGCAGTTGCCAACTCTCGTGGAGGGTAGGGACATGAACGAAAGCAAGGACGGTGGGGCCGAGGCTCTGCAATTGAAGGCGTACGAGTTGTTGCTTGCCACGCACCTGGAACCGGACAACCCTGGCGCTCGCACACGGCTTGAGCAGTGGCTGCGCGAAAGTCCCGAACACTGGCGCGCGTTCCGCGCTTTGGATGAACACCTGGAGCAGGCCTCATTGCTGCTGGCTCATAGCAGACTAGCGTCATCATCCCGCCATTGAGCGCACCCCTTATGGCGTTTCCCGCGTTGGTGGATGGCCGTGCTGAACCAGCTTCGCGCTGGCTCGGCCAGTCCACCGAGTACCACAGGATCAGCCTACTTGCGTGGGCTCTTCTTGCTCGCGGGTTTACGACTATGGCTGGCGCCGTCGCCTTTGCCGCCGTCCTGGTTCTTCTCGCGCATGGTCACCGACGCCAGCCGGTGGGGCAGGATGCCAATGCGCCGGGCCTCGACCTTGAACGTCACCCGCGCGTTATCCTCGCTGTCTTCCCACTCCTCCTTGACCGTACGGCCCTCGACCAGGATGCGCATGCCCTTTTGGAACAGCGTGCTCCAGTGCTCGGCTTCACGATGCCAGAGTTCGACCGGGGCCCAGTAGCCGCCGCGGTCCTCGTAGTTGCCGTCACGCGGTACCGGGTTGTCGAAATACACATTGAGCCGTAGGAGGCGGCGCGGCTCTTCGGGGTTGGTGTTGAACTCCTGAAACTCGGGGACGCTGCCGATGTTGCCTTCGCCAACAAATAAGGTGCTCATGGGATTGACTCCAGGTGGGGGGGAACGGAACTGCCGAGGGCGACCTCGGCGTCGAGTAACTGGTTGGCGGACGCCGAGGCCTGGCGGTGCAGTGAGTGCAGGCTACTCATTTGCAGGTTCAGCACCACGCGGTTGACCTCCAACTGGTGCAGCGCCTCGCGCACAGCAGGTGCCAGGTGCGGCTGCTCCATCGCCTGCTTCCACACCTCGGCGCCCATGCGGCTGAAGTCCCGGCTGCGCCAGCGCAAAAAATCCGTCCCGGCTGCGCTGTGCTGCACCACCAACCGCAGGTCTAGCAGCGAGAAGGGCGGCTGCGCCACGATCGCCAGCATGCCCGCCATCAGCCCGGCGACCTGGGTACGCAGGCGCAGGATCGATTCGGCGAACTGCTGCAGCTCCCCCTTACCCTTAAAAGGCTTTAAAAGGCCTTTTAGGGAGGCACCCTGTTCGAGCTGACGATAGGTATCCGTTGAAAGGCGCCGCGCGATGGCTTCGGCCAGGCTCATGCGTCACCGCCTTCCGGCACCGGTGGCACGATCGGGGGCTTGTCGGGGATCTCAGTCGGTGGTGTGACCAAACTCGCATCCATCGCCTGGCGCAGAATGGGCGGAGCAAAGCGGGAGCGGCGCGTACCCTCGAGGACGTCTTGCGGCGGTATGCCGAACTTGTCGACGGCCTCACGCGCGCGGGCGTTGTTGGCCGCCACGTCGTCTCGGCTGACGCCGGCCAGGCGGTAGCGCTGGGCCAAGCCGAACACGCTGCGCAGCAGGTGCGCGCCGCGGTCGATCCAGATCTCCATGTCGCCCCGGCCAATCAACGCGGTGTGGTGCGCCAGCAGTACCCGTCGCACCAACGTGTCGTAATCGGTCAACAGGTACACGGCGAGAAATCCCAGCTGACTGCCGATGAACAGCGGCAGGGTTACCGGATGGATATTGAGGTTGTCGCCGACATCGACCTGCGTGGGGAGATCGCGCTCCACCAGGCTGACTTGTTCGGTCAACGTCTGCAGATCAGCCTTCGCCTGCAGCAGCTTGTCTTCGAGCTGCAGCATGAACCAGTCGGCGAAGGGATCGTCCTGGCTGCAGGCCTGCTTGAGCAGGTTGGTCACGCTGATGTAGCCGGCCATCCCGAGGATGCCATGGACGCCCTCGCGGGCAGCTCGTCCCTGCCACAGTCGCGCGGCATGGTGGGTGTGCAGGGTGAGCGTAATGCTGCTGCGCAGTGAGCCCAGGTTGAGCTGGTAGTGGTCGACCATCGCCGGATCCTCGCCGTTGAATTGAGGCAGACGATGAGCTGTGTCATCGCCCTCGGCGTGGATCAACGCGAAGGTGCTGGGCTCGCATTTTCAAACAGTGGACGTCTGTGGATTTGATCACACTAGGCATCAAATCCACTGCGTTCCAGCACTAGGTCGACGCAGAGGGGACGCGGCAACGCAGTTTGAGTTCTTCCAGGCAGGCGAGAGCAAGTGGCGAGGCGGTGCGCTGATCTCCGGGCTGCCGGCGCTCGCGAGGTGGTTCAGCTTCCGGCGCCGCAGTCGGCGTGCGCCGAGGTGTGTGCTCTGGAGCAGTGGTATCGCTGCGTGCGGCCCACAGGTTGAATTCGCCGCGGCACGCCCGCTTGATCAAACCCATCAGATAGGCGACCGGTTTTCGGATCTCGCCGCGGGCGCATCGCACCGCCGCCTCGTTGATTACCGCTTGTTGCTGTTCCGGCTCGAGCGGGCGCATCGCCTGGGAGGCCATGCGCCGCTCGGATGGGCTCAGTTTTAGATCCTCTGGCCAGCGCGCTCGGCCGAACTCCACTTGCGCCAGTACTGTACTTTTTTTGCTTTTGTCTTTCTGTACTGTACGGCCGTCGTCGGCATTCCGAACGGCAGCGGTAATCGGGAGTTTGCCGCAGGATTCGGAATCCGGCCCCGGGGTCGTGAGATTCCGAACCGGGTGACTTTCGCCGCGTTCGGAATCCGCCGCCTCGTGGTTGGTCAGCGGCAGCGAGTGTTGCTCCGCCACGGCCGGGGGCGTCGCAAGCATGGTCTTGTCGACAGCGACCACCTTGGGGTCGGCCTGGATGTCCGCGATCACATGCTCGGTGACATCCCTGACGCCCTTGGTGGCATGGGTCAGATTCTGTAGCAGTAGTGACCGGTAGCCACTGTCGAGCTCCAGCTGCTCGGCCGCCGTCAACGGATCTCCGTGCAACACATAGACGCAGCCGCGCAGACAGCCTTGGGCATCCCGCGACCGCTCGACCAGACTGAGCCAGCGGGTGGTGCGTAAGACATTGAGCGCCCGGGCGATCGTTTCACGGGAAGCCTGGGTACCGCAGGGGCTGGTGGCCAGGTAGGGCTGAAGGTCCTGATAGCGCGGTGTCCGCACCTTGCGCTCGGTAATCAGCCAGCGCAGGACCTGCCAGGTATTGCGCTCCAGCGGCGTGAGGCGGCGGTCGTGCAACAGCTTCAGCGGTAGTGGATCGTTGTCGCCGTAGTAGATGGTGCGTACCGGAGCCTCTGCAGCAGCGGCCTCTGCCAGTTTTGCCTGGGCGGCCTGCCATTCCAAGCGCCGCCGGAGTGCGTCGTAGCACTGGCGCACGACGTCCTGCCAGTCGACCTCGTAGAAGCTCAGCATGGGGCACCTCCGTACAGTTCGATCTGTTGCCAGATTAGCGTCAGGCTGATGTGCTGCTCTTCAGCAAGCATCATCATCGCGTCGAGGGGGTCATTCTCCGGGTCTTCATGGCGTAGTTGGCTCCAGCGGTTCCAAACCGCATGCTCCTGCGCCTCGGTGAGTTGCACCGGTCGACCGCGGTGGGTTTCGATCTTGAGTACCCGCCGGCGCAGGGCGGTTTCCGAATGGTCCAGGCCGAAGCAGCGGTACATGATGCTGGAGCTGGCGCCGAGCTTCAGGGCTCGGTTGATCAACCGCTCGTTCAATTCATCCCGCTCGGCCTGGGCGATCAGCCGTCGCAACACGGTGGTATCCACCTTAATCTCTACCCAACTGATCGTCGAATGCGCCAGTTGCGACAGCGTGGTCGGCGGCAGCGACTGCAACACCTCAATGTCCTCATCTGCAAGACCGAGCGCTTTGCAGCGCTGCAAGCGTCCGTGGCGCAGCTCATGCAGCACCTGGTTCAACATGGCATGGTTCAACAGGTTGAAAGTCGTGGTCATGAGGTGGCTCCTCACGTTAGCGAAGGGTCGACAGCGTGGTATCGATCAGCTGCCGAGCATGGCGGATCAGGGCAAACAGCTGCTCAAGCTGTTCGTCTGGTAAGCGCTCGAGGCCAATGGTCAGGGCCGGGCGCTCGGCAAACGGTAGGTCGTAAGCGCCAATCAGCAATTGCCCAAACAGGGCGGCAGGGAGTTGTTGGCGTTGCGCCCAGGCCACGTCGTCCTGCAGACGCAGCAGCGCCGAGAGCAGCAGCTGGATGCCCGTGCGTCGAGGGGTGAGAGTGGCGTCCTGGTCCTGAGCGAGGATGAAGCCGAGGCCCTCTGATTGCCGACGCACCAAGTCGTCGGCATCGGCGTAAACCGCCAGGTTCTGCGCCAGCTCGGCACAGCGTTCCCGCAGGCCTTCGATGTCATCGGTAGCTTCAAATCCGGTGTCCGCCGGGGACGTGGTGCTTCGGTCTGAATCATCAATCTCAGATGGCCCGGTCCCGGACGATTCGCTTCCAAGCGCTTGCAGGATATGCGGCAGCCGAGGCCTCGGATCGGGAGTACTTTCAACTCTGGCCACGCCTGGATCAACGTGCGGCAACTTAGGCATCTGTACTGACTCGATAACCTGATCCGCTGATGGTGCTGGGCTGGGGTTTGCGGCTTGTCGCGACAGGCACGGCGTTGGCGGTGCCGGGTTCGACAGCGCGCGAAAGTCCTGTTGGATATCCAGCGCCAGGACTCGCGGCGATTGGTTCAGGTACACGGCCATCTTGGCGATGAGCTCATCCTGTAGCTCGCTGGTATCCAGCTCGGGTTTTTCGTCATCGAAGGCGGACAGCACCTCCATCCAGAGCAGCGCAAACTGCTGGGGATCACCGAAATACTGATTCCAGGTCGACTCTGCTCGGCGTCGCAGAGTAATCACGCGCTCGATGTTGGGTTTGCCGAGGCCTGCATAGAGCACTTGAGGAATGGAGGGCAGGAGAAACTCGAGTGCATCGAACATGCGGCTGATGTGCGATTGCGAGACGGGATACCCACCCTTGCTTAAGCGTGTGGCGAACTCACGCTGGCTGAGGGCCTCGCCGGGCTCCTGAAGCATGTCAAACAGCTTCGCGACTGCCAACGCTCGCTCGATGAACGCCAGTTGGCCATGCAGATCGCTTTCCGCCAGGTGTCCAAGCAACACATATGACTCGGACTGCCAGGGGCGGAACAGGCAGTTGAGACGAAAGAAGCGCTCCTCACGGGTTTCCTGCCACAGCTCACCGAGGATGCTCAAGCGAGTGTTGCCGCCGTTGCAAATGATGAAGTGCTGCTCGTTGGGCCGACGGGTGATGGACGGTGGATGGTCCAGGCCGCGTTCGCGAATGGAGGCTTTAAGCTCGTCGTACAGCGGGTTGCGGACCACGCGAGGATTGAGTTCGTAGGGTCGCAATTGCTCCAGCGTCACGACCATTGCCGTTTCACCGACCGGGTTGGCCGGCTGTTCACGGCTCTTCTGCGGGAAGTGCGCCTGCTGCAGTTGGCGGGTGACGTCTTCGGAGGTTGGCGGTTTCATCTTGCATCCTCCGATCAACTGTGCCCGGCCAGTCGACTGCTGTTGGCAGGTGCTAGCCGGCGACCGTTCACGGTCGCCAGGCAGAGCTTGTCCGCCCATTCGGGAAACAGCTCGATCGCCAAGCTGGTCATGACAGCCGCCGCGCAGCGGCTTCGGCTACCGGCTGGAGGCGTGGCTTCGACGCGATGCACCGGCAGCCCCAGCGACGCGGCGTTGAGGTACGCGACTCGGTCCGGAATGACCGTGTCGCACACGCTGACATGCGGATCACCTTCAAAGGTGTTCTGCAGGCTCTGCATGATCAAACGGGTGTCGCGGCGGTTGGCATTGACTTGGTTGAGCAGCAGCTTCACCGACGGCAGTGCCACACCCAAATACCGGTACGGCTCGAGCTCTTCGAACAACCCCAGCGTGCCACGCCGGAGTTCGCGTGCAGCGAGCATTTCCGGGGGGAGGGGACACAGGGCGCAATCGGAGGCCAGCACGGCCATCTCCACTACTACGCTGCGGGCACCTTGGGTATCCACGATCATCACATCGAACTGGTCGGCGAACGCCGGCAGCAGATTGCGCAGGCGCAGGCGGCCATCGGCGGCATGCAGTAACAGGGTGCTCAAGTGACCCGCTCGGTCGTTGGACACAATGAGCGACAGGCGCGGAATGACCGTAGCCGTGATGATCTGTTGTGTGTCCGTGAGCCCTTCGGTGATCAGCTCGTAGCACCCGACCTCACGCGGTAAATTCAAGGCGTAATAGCTGGACAGCGTAGGCTGACTGTCCAGGTCCAACATCAACACCCGCAGCCCCGCATCAGCCAGCAGGCCGCTGAGATTGGCGGCGACCGTGGTCTTGCCAGCGCCGCCTTTGGTCGAGATCAACGAGAAGACTTTCATGATCTCAATCTCCGGTGGAAAGGCGCTCTGTCACCCACTGCTCGATCTCGAGCGAATCCCACCCGACAGCCCGCGTGCCGATACGCCGGCACTGGGGAAACTGTCCGGCCTTCATCAGGTTGTAGATGTGTGAGCGTTTGAAGCCGGTTTTTTGTTCAACCTCATCTCGCCGCATGATGTGGCGGTCGGCGGAAGCGGAGGTGGGGGCTGTCAGTTGCATGATGTCACTCCTTAGCACCGAATGGCGCGTGGTGGGATGTGACATTCAGTCAACAACTGGAATCGCTGAAAGTCATTGCCAGGCAATCGCTCGGATTGCCTGGCAATCGCGGCTCATGCCCGCCCGGCTTGGGCGAATCGGCGTCGGGCTTCCGCAAATTTCCGATCAAGGGTGCGTTTCTTCAAACCCCGGACACCCGGGAAAAGCGTTGTCATGGCATCAACGATCGCTGCCTGATCGTCGAAGATGGATCGAGGAAGGCCCTTCTCCGTCTTGCCCAACATCAGCGCGAGCAGGGCACCTACGATCACGTAAAGCAGAAGTGCGGCATTTTCGGATAGGACTCCGGATTTCGACTTGGATTTTCTTGCCTTGGTTGGATCGTCGAGTTCAGGCGACTCCTTGTCGCAGAGCGCCGCATACGTGCGACGCAGGCTTTCGAGCTCGCGCAGCAAAACATCTCGATCCGCTTGAAGTGCGAGATGCACGCCCAGGCTTACGCAAAGGGAATGATCACTCTCCCGGGAAAACAGAAATGCTGGCTTTTCGTGCGGATAGGTGCGGGCGAACCAACCGTACAAATCTGGGTGGCGAATGGACCAGTAGGCGCGCTGCACGGGGTCGCTTAACCCAATGGGGCCTCCCAGGTAGGTTGCGGGCAACTCTCCGTTGATAATTGCGTCGCAGATGCGCTCAGCGTAGAGGTGGAGCGTAGGCCATTGGGGAAAGTGCTTGAGCAAGCCGCCTGGGTGCGTTAGCTCTACGTGCAGAATTTCGGCTTCGTGATCGGCGAGATCGCACCAAAGGATTGCCGCATCGATGGGGTGATAGGAACTTCTATACGAGACCATGGGACAGCCTCCTGCTTAACTATCCTTGTTCGCTGCGGGGCCGAGCAGGCCTCAAATCAGCGAGCCAGATCCGAACGTTTTTTGGGATCCAGTGGTGGTGACCAGAGTCTGAAAGGCGAGTTCTGCCTAATTGAATCGATTGCGACAGGTTTCGACGCGATCTTACCTCCATGTTCTGCTCTTGATCCTGCAGAATACATTAAGCATAAAAAGCTGATCGCTGTACCGGGTGCCCAATACGCAGGTACGGGGGAGTTGCCCTATGAGACTTTGCCTCGAGAACCTGCAGCTGCAACGTCGGTATTTTGTCTCACCGGCTGCGGGGAGCGGTTAGATGCCACAGGATGCCGTTGGCCTTCGCCGCTTCGGTCGCCTTAACGAAGCCGACCTGATGGCCGCCATGGGTCAGCACCGAAAAGTGCTGTATCGAGGGCATGAGCGCCGACATACTCAATGCACTACCCGTACCTCGAGTGGGTGCCGCTCGTGATCAGGCGGTGACCATTTTCGGTTGCTGATGCGCCTTCCGTGGCGACTGCAGGCTCGTCCGGCCAGTTTCAGAGAATTTCTAGAGGGTACTGAGTAATGATTCGGATCTGGTCAACATCACCATCGGCTTGGGCTGAGTTAGCACGGTGATTGGTCTGTTGGACCGTGAACGAGAGGTTCTTTGCGGGCCCGCTTTGCACTACATATTTGAATTGGATATCGCGCTCCCAGTGCTTACCATTATCCCCCAAAGGCGCGTAATAAGAGTAAGCACCGTTGAGGTCGACTTTGGAGTTGTCAATGTTCGAGCCGCGAAGATAGCGGGTCATGAAACTAAGCCCTGGGATGCCTAACGAGGCAAAGTCAAAGTCGTAGCGGGCTTGCCAAGAACGCTCATTAGGCGAGTTGAAGTCGGAGTAATAGACTGAGTTAGCGAGGTAGATTGAGTCTCCATCACCCAGATAGTCGAAGGGCTGGTCGCCGTCGATGCGCTGGTAGGCCAGCATAAACGCATGCGGTCCAGTCTTGAATCGGACGTAGCTACTCCAGCTGTCCGTGTCGATTTTGCCAGCTCGGGCGCTACCTTGATCCCGAGTGCGATAGAGATTGGCCCCGAGCCCTAGGGAGTTATGGTCATCAAGCACGAAAGTCTTTGAAAGGCTGACGTAGGTTTGATTCCAGACATCATCAAACCGCGCATGGTACAAGCTCAGAAGCCCGTCTCCTGCAAAGGTGTAGTCACCGCCAAAGTAACTTGCGGAGTCGTACGTCGTGCCTCCGTACTCCGTAAACAGCTCTCCGTCGTGGTTGGTGCTAGCCCTGCTGCGGGTGGAATGCACGCGCCCGCCCTGAAGCGTCAGGCCGTCGATTGAGGTATTTGTTAAAGACGCGCCATGGACGCTCTGGGGCTGTAGGCGGCCATCGCCGTGTTGGAAAACGGGCGTGATCGGGAAGAGATCCCCGACTTTGATTTCTGTATCGAAAGCGCGGAGCTTGATGGATCCCCCCGTTGCGGAATACTCATCGTCAGCTGCTCGCTGGCTATTGGGTGGTAGCAAACCTGTGCCTGAAGTGCCTCCGCCGCTGTCAAGCTTGATGCCAAGTAGTGCATGAGCGTCTACGCCGATGCCCACAGTGCCAGCTGTATAGCCAGACTTGAAAAAACCTTGGAAGCCTTGCGCCCATTCTTCTCGATAGCTTTGTTGACGACCATTAAATACACCATCGTCACGACTACGGTAGTCTCGGTTAAAATAGTAATTACGGTTGATCACTTGGAGGGAGCTTCCCTCGATAAAACCCTCTTCAGGTTTTTTTTCAGTGGCCGCCAGAAGCGGGAGGCTAATCATGAACAATGCGGCGCAGAGCCCAGGCTGAATGTAAGCATGAGACACGGAGTAAACCTCTGTTCTAGGTTTTTTATGAGGAGCAGTGTTATGTATGTGCTTACTACATTAGGTATTTGAGTAAGGCGCAGCCTAGCGTGCTGCGCTCTTATTTATTTAAGTCACTGATCAATTACCGCTCTGTTGGCGTTAATCCAAATTTTAGCTCCCTTTTCAGGTTTAGAGCTGCCATTGTCATTGATGGTTGACATCAACTGGTCTAGGGTTTTCTCGTCCATTTTCCATTGTTGGAACCAGCGCTCGACTTCGGGGTGGTTGCCTTTAAAGGACTTTGATGTAATTCCATAAATTGAGTCGGTAGTGCCGAACACACCTTTAGGGTCTTTCAGGTAGCGAAGATTTTTCTTGGCCCATACCCAGTGTGGCTTCCACAATGTGACCACGATAGGCTCTTTGCGCTGCATGGCACGCTCCAAGGACTGAAGCATTGCAGCCTCCGACGATGGCAGCAGGTTGTATTCAAGCTGATACGAGGTGATAGCTTTGTCTGTCAGCCCCATTAACCCTGTGCCCGCATCAATACCGAATATAGACGGCCTTCCGCGCCACTGGAACTGGTCCTTCGATGCATTGAGTTGCTCAATGCTGTCTATGTTGACGTAATCCGGAACTGCCAACCCTAGGTTTGCCTCACTCAACCAAGGGCCTATCAACTCAACCTTATCTTTGATGCTTTCGTAGGCCGGGCGATCTGATGTTGGTAGCCACACTTCGAAAGAGACGTCGATTTTGCCTTGTGCGACACTCTTCGTCCTGCTGTACACCGTCGTCTGGGCCATGGTTCAGACTGTTGATTCCGAGGGGGGGGCGTACATGCTGATCGGAGCGCTGTGTTTCGGGGCTTCATTCGTATATACGAAGCGTTTTATTTCTCCACTGAGAATACCTGCTGTAGCGCTCACCACCTACCAAATGGGCGCTGCCCTGTCCATGCTGGCTATTATTACACCAATGACCGGCATCACTCATCTCGCATCCAGGCCGTCGGCGATGATTGGTATCGTGATTGGCCTAGGCTTACTGAGCACTGGCGTCGCTTATATAGCTTATTATCGCTTGGTCGAAAGTGAGGGTGCAGTTGCTGCGTCTGTGGTGACGTATATACCACCGGTGGTGGCTCTGTTGATAGGTAGGGTGGCAGGGGAGCCTACGACTTCGAGTGAGTGGGTGGCGATGCTACTCATTCTCGGGGGCGTGGGGGTTGTTCAGCTTGGCGGTCGGTTGCACGCGCGTCTGGATTGCAGGTCAACCACAACTGAGCGTGATATTGGTCCCAGGCAATCATCCACTTGATTCCGCACTGGCGGACCAAGTCTTACCCTTGTGTTGCTTACCGTCGAAAATGAGTCCAGAATCAAGGCTATCCCGTTTTCAGGGATGGCTGAAAACCTTTAGATTTCAACAGCTCGCAAGCCCGATGCGAGTCTCGTTTCCCGCTCCAAATATCGATCTACAGAGTTTCATGGAAGTCTGTAAGTCATTGAAAAAAGGGCCTTATGGCCCTTTTTTCGTTCCAGCGGAAACCACCGAAAACCGGAAGTATCCGGAAAGTTTGAGGCCAGATTTTCTTCCGCACATCGGCGACCGCTCCATTCATGACATCACCCGGCATCTGCTGTGGGGCATTCCGCCGGAGATGGTCAAGCAATTGCAGCTCAAGATGCGCAAGAGCCGTAGTAGTGCGTCCAAGGTGCCGCCATACATCGTTCCGTTGTCAGTCCAGGCGATAGAAGTGGTGGCTGCTGCTTGATCGCGTAGTGCCCGCGTGGCGGCATTTGCTTGCCCATCGAAGCGACTTGAGCAAACGCATCAGCGAGAACACTTTGAACAGTGCGCTGCGCCATATGGGCTTTGCTGACAGGCTCAGACACAGGCGAGGTATGCGATGAGATTTTCCCTGAAAGTTGACTAAAAATGATGGGTGTGTTCCTGCAAGGTATGAGGTACGCCGAAAGTGAGCAGCCCATCTTCCTGGATCCAGGACCGAGTCGATTGATACGCCCGCTGCAGCAGTTGATTTGTATGGTTGAAGTCGAAGACCGATGTGTCCAATGGGCACAACGGTGGTACCACATTTATAGTGGACCTAGGACTGTATAGCTCAATGTCCCGTACAAGTTGGCGCATACTCATGAGATTGAGCGAATGCAGGGCTAGTGCCACCAAGCCTTTAGGCGGGCTAGTGCTAGCACAACCGAACCCCGTGGGTACGACAATAATGCGCGTTGCGCCCAGTATCACTGCGCTGGCAATCGGCGTGTTACTGGCCACGCCGCCATCGACTAAAAATTTATCATCAATTCGTGCCGTGGGAAATATTAATGGAATTGCCGCGCTGGCGAGCAACGCTTTTTCCAGGCTGCCACGGGATAGTAGTTCCTCGGCACCAGTGAGTAAGTTTGTGGTAGCGATGTGGAGCGGCAACGCTGCTTCTTCGATCAGTTGTATTGGTAATGATCGATGCAGTAAGGCTTGTAAAGCCGACGCACGAAGTAGGTGACCTCGTTTCAACAGAACGCCTATCAATGTATCGGAAAGCGAAAACGGAAATACATCGGACTTGCGTAGGTCACGCCAGAAGCGGGCAAGCTCGGAGACCCCTTGAGCATTCGGCCTCGCTGCAAAGTACGCGCCATTGATAGCGCCCACAGAAGACCCCACGACTAAATCGAATGTAACACCCACTTCAACGAGTGCCTGCAGCATGCCAACCTGCACTGCGCCCAGGCTTCCACCCCCCGCGAGAACGAGTGCAGTTTTTTCAATAGACAATCCAGCTCTCCTATCAAAATTCTCATGCTAAACGAGCCACTCGCGCAGCTTTTATGAATATTAGACTACCTCAATGTTGGGCGTAGCTATTTCAGAAAGGTGCCAAAAAAGGCGGGACGTGCTCGAAGAGCAAGTTTATGAGATATAAAGCGTCGACAATTGGGTACGTTGGTGCTGAGCTAGCCTGTTCATCCCGTCGCATTCGCATGAGGCTGCCGTTATGATCCATTTTTTTTTCCACCCTACACCCAACCCAGCCAAAGTCGCCCTCTTTCTCGAAGAAACTGCTATGCCATACCAGGCAATAGCCATTGACACGAGCAAAGGCGAGCAGCACACGGCGGCGTTTCGGGCTGTTAACCCGAACGGCAAAGTGCCGGCGATCATCGATACCGATGGCCCTGCAGGCCGGGAAGCGCGCGTGTTTGACTCGACCGCTATCTTGATCTACCTGGCCGATAAGTCGGGCCTACTGCTCGGCGAGCCGGAAGATCGTCCCGAACTTCTGTCTTGGCTGTTGTTCGTGGCTTCGGGTCTCGGGCCGTTTTCGGGGCAAGCCGTCCACTTTCAATATGCTGCCCCGCAGGGGCTTGGCTATGCAGTCAATCGCTATCGTCGCGAGGCTGACCGCCATTATCAGGTGCTCAACGATCATTTGATTGGGCGCGATTTCATTCTCGGCAACCAGTACACCATTGCCGACATTTCGGCCTGGGGCTGGATCGACCGTGCGTCACGTGTATTCAAAGGCTCTGATGATCCGTTGGCAGCGTTTCCCCAGTTACAGCGCTGGTTTGCCAACATTGACGCGCGCTCGGCAGTATGCCGAGCGAGAGCGCTTTTCAAGTGTCACGCCTTCAAAACGGTGAATGATGATGAGACCCGGCGTGCGCTCTTTCCGTCGAACTACCCGCCTGCAGCATGTAAACGCGTTTGAATGGGGAAGCCCTCACTAAATCGCAGGCGCAGTGGCGCCTGCTGTCGTCCAAGGCATCCCAACGTGTGCTTTAGAGGGTGGAGGTGGCATGCATGGGCAGGCTGCTTGGCTGGTTGATGGGCTTGGGTACAGGGCGGTGCTCGCCCGTGTCGGCATGCTTCAGAACTATGGAGATTCCATGTCCAACATCGATTGGTTGAGTCAGCTTTTGAAAATGGTCACCGTCACTGGGCAGCTGGAAGTCCGTTGTTCGTATGGTGCGCCATGGCGTGTGAGTTGGGGAAAATCTGCGGCACACGTAATTCCCTATCATGTTGTGCTAAAGGGGCGAGCCCTCGTCGAGGACTTGGCGAGTGGCACCACCAGAGAGCTCGTGGGTGGGGATATCGTGCTGCTACCTCAGGGTGAGGCACATGTTTTGCACGATGGCAGCGGCGAAGTGCCTGGTGCGGCCTCCCTCCGCCAGAGCGCAGCGGGGTGGAAGGTCAGTGAAAATCTAGGTACGGGAGAACGCCTGGATATGTTATGCGGGCGTTTCTTTATAGCGCCACCTCATCATCGATTGATTCGAGATTATCTGCCAGTGGATTTGGTAGTCCGGACTCTGGATAGTCAATTGGCAGACAATGATCTTTCTGTGTCAAGCCATTTGGCTGGCTTACTGGGGATCATGCGTATGGAATCCGCCGACGATAAGCCCGGCGCAGGTGCCATTCTCAATGCGCTGACATCTGCGTTGTTTGCATTGGTGCTGCGTGCCGCCAGTGAAGCTGCACAAGCGCCTGCGGGCTTGTTGACGCTTGCTGGCAATCCGCGACTGGCCCCGGCCATATCAGCCATGTTCACCCACCCTGCGCACCCTTGGAGCCTGCCCGAATTGGCCGAGCTTTGCAGTATGTCGCGCGCGACGTTCATGCGTCATTTCCACGACAAGCTAGGACGATCCGCCAACGAACTGCTGCTCGACATCCGAATGAGTTTGGCGGCTAATGAATTGCAAAAGACGACTATGACGACGGAGGCTGTGGCCGACTTGGTCGGCTACCGATCAGTGGCTGCTTTCCGGCGCGCGTTCACCGACAAGATGGGCATAACACCAGGGCAATGGCGACGGCAGGCACTCCGCTCGAGCGAATTTTACGTATCGTCATGAATCGCAGTTAGCAGGCGGGTTGATTTGATCCGACTTATTCGTCGCCCGCGATGTTGGATGCCCTGGCGTCTTGCCGACCGCGGCGGCCGCCACGAACGTTGCTATCTGATGGAGCGTTGCAGCAATCCTGATTGATCTTTTCTGGCATTCTCTTGATCCTATGCGGTCTCGAATGAGTTATCGAGTAGGCCTAGAGTGAAGTCTCCAAATCGACGCAGCAAACGACGGAGACATCGCATGACTAGAACTGCTGTTCTTAAATCCGAACAAGTCCCAGCCGAATCGCTAGCAACGCTCGACGCGTTCAGCAAGGGGTTGGGGTTCACCCCAAACATGATGGCGAGCTTTGCGCAAAGTCCGATTGCGTTCAACGCTTGGGCGACGTTGCTCGGCTCTCTGAGCAAGGCGCTCGACGTGAAGACTCGAGACAGCATTGGGCTCGCCGTTTCCGAAGTGAATGGTTGCAACTATTGCCTGGGTGTTCACAGCTTCACGGCTGAGCATATGGCGAAGATGCCATCCGAAGAAATCATGCTGGCACGCAAGGGCCGGGCGACTGACCCGAAGCGCGATGCGGCGGTGCAGTTCGCACGCAAAGTTGTCAAGGCCCGCGGCCAAGTCAACCACGCGGACCTGCAGGCGATTCGTCATGTTGGCTATACAGATGCGAATATCATGGAAATTATCGCCCTAGTGGCAATGTACTCGCTGACCAACTTCTTCAATAACGTCTTCGAGCCAGAGAAAGATTTCCCTGCAGTCACTCCTGCAGGCGCAATCTGAACGAACCGGCCGCGCCATATAACGGCGCGGCTGGCCAATGGAAAACTAGCGAGGGCCGCTTGGTCGTTGCATGTTCAAGCGCCGGCCGTTGCGCCACCTTGAGCCGCTGCAGCTACACACCTCACCGACACCCGACCGAGAGAAGGTCGGCATTTAACTGGCATGATCATCAGGATTGTTAGGAGCGGCGGCACCAAAGGCTTGCAGGTCCGCTTCCGTCGAGCGTCGCTGGCCCGGAGGCTACCGGGTCAGCGAGGCGCGATGGCTGTTCCGCGGAACGATCAACACGGGCCGGCCGGTTTCAATTGGGTGAGGTTTACACATGAAGGAACTCGATTGGTTGTGCCACTTTCAAAAAATGATCGCAATTAGCGGGCAACTTGAAGAACGCTGTGTCTATCGGGCACCGTGGTCGATGACTGGTGGGCGATCGTCGGCGTTGGAGATTCCCTACCATATCGTGCTTAATGGGCGGGCTACGATTGAAGATATCGACACGGGAGAAAAAGCGACATTGACAGAGGGCGATGTGGTGCTGCTGTTACACGGTACAACCCATGCCTTGCACGACGGCAGTGGGTATAGGCCGCACCGTAGTTGTCAGTATCAAAGTTTGTCAGGGTGGATGCTCAGTGAAAACGACGGCCACGGTGAGCGCCTTGAGATGCTTTGCGGCAGACTTTTCATCGACGCCCCTCACGATCGGCTTCTGCGCGTTTATTTTCCCCGGACATTAATCGTGAAGTCCAGCTGCACGCTAACTGAAAGCCTGACGAATACAGGCGCCAGTCGACTAGCCAGCCTCATTGCGCTGATGCGTGGGGAATCCTCTGCTGACAAGTCGGGCGGGCACGCGGTTTTCAAAGCATTGAGCGCCGCCTTGTTTACCCTCGTCATACGCACAGCGAGCGAATCCGGCATCGTTTTGACGGGGTTATTGGCGGTTACTGGAAGCCGACGCTTTGAACCTGCTATTTCAGCCATGTTTTCCAATCCGGCGAGAGACTGGAATTTGCCGGACTTGTCCAAGCTTTGCAATATGTCACGAACTACCTTCATGCGCCGTTTTCAGGGCAAGCTGGGTTGCTCTGCCTTTGAGTTGCTAACTGACATTCGCCTGGGCCTGGCGGCCAATGCATTGAGCAAAACGTCCATCGCCACGGAATCGATTGCGGCCTCTGTAGGCTATCGATCCGTTTCTGCCTTTCGCCGTGTATTCTGCAAAAAATTAGGGATGACGCCAAGGCAGTGGCGCCGAATGTCGAAAGACTCTGGTGCCCTTAACACTCCCCGCGATCCTCAAGACCTTGATCTCTCTGCCTGGAAAGACTTGAGGATGGTCTGAGCCCAGTGGCACATGTGGTGCTTACATGTTGATGTTCCGATTGATCCTTTTGGGCAGGTGATTGAGCAGATAGGGTCTCGAAGCCGCTATCTGGTTTTTCTAAAGTGAGGCCGCCCAACCATTTCCAAGGTGCGAACACCGTGAACAACCCCGTCATTGAAAATATCTTGAGCCGTAGCTCCGCCAAGTACTACGATCCTGCCGCCACGCTGAGCGATGATCAGATTCGTGACCTCGTACGCATCGGTACTTGTGCGCCAACTTCCTTCCATCTGCAAAACTGGCGTTTTATTGCTGTACGGACGCCCGAGGCCAAGGCTAGGTTGCGACCCATTGCATGGGACCAACCCGCAATCACCGAGGCCGCGGTCACCTTTATCGTCATCGGTCGACTGGCCAATGCTAGCACTATCCCTAATCGTCTAGCGCCGGTGGTAGCAGCCGGCATCATGCCCGGCCACCTGGTGCCTGAGTGGGAAAAGCCGGCGCGCAGTTTGTATGATGACCAACCTCAACAGCAGCGGGATGAAGCGGTGCGCACAGCAACCTTTGGCACGGCGGCGATCATTTACACCGCGCGTTCGCTGGGCTGGGGTTCAACACCAATGATTGGCTTCGATGCCGAAGCGGTGCATCGCCAATTTGGCCTGTTCGACGATGAAATTCCGGTGATGCTGCTGAGCGTTGGACCAGAGCGCGCCGGCAATTGGCCGCAAAAGCCGCGCATGCCCATAGCGGATGTACTGGAATTTGCTTGATCGTCGGCGCTTTTGGTAACCGGAAGGGTAAAAATTACCCTGCCGCAAGCGCTGTGCTGGGTCCCGAACACTACCGACCCGCGGTGAGCGGGTCCATCAACCCGACTTTCTCGCGCCCTATTCATCGCGTACGCTGACCACCATAGGGCTAAAGAAACGGGCCAGCATCGCAGTACTGAGTTCCTCGCTTTTCTGAGAGTGATCGATGCGTCAGTGCCTGCCGATATGCCGGTTCATCTGATCATGGATAACTACGCAACGCACAAGACTGACAAAGTCAGAGCCTGGCTTGCGGCGCGTCTACGCTACAACATCCATTTCACACCGACTTCGGCCTCGTGGCTTAATTTGGTCGAGCGCTTTTTCACAACGCTGAGCGAGAAATTGGATTAAGCGGCAAGCACACGTTAGCGTCAAAGATTTAGAGGCTTCGATTGAGCACTACCTGGAAACTTACAAGTAGAATCCGAAGACGTTTCGGTGGCATAAGAAGGCAGAAGATATTCTCGCCTCAGTCGCTCGTGCAGTGCAGCACGAGCGCTGGGAAAGTGATTTTTCGCGGTACTTCTGAAATACCACACTAGGCCAAAAGGTCTTCTGAGGGCACAGAAGACCCTTTGCAGCAGGGGGGGTTATTTCCCTTCGAGTTCGGTAATGGAGGTGCCGGCAATGAAGATTGAAGCCGCGAGAAGGCCTAGGTCTTTCAGCAGAAATTGACCAGGAACCACCGATATCGCAGGGAAGCCTAAGCTGGGTTCGAATACACCGGGCGTGGTGATCATGAATGAAAGCGTGGTAATGAACAAGCCTGCCGAGAGCACACCGCCCACGGCTGAGAACTTAGCTGAAAATATTCGGCCGGCGATGAGCAGGCCAACGGAGACCTCAAGTACTCCGAGGAAATTGGAGAAGCCCTGAATGCTCATGAAATTGTACATCCACGAAAGCAGGGGGCTATTGCTGACAAAGCCATGGATACCGTTTGCCTCGTAGCCGGTGAACTTCATGCCTCCAAACCAGAAGTATATGACGGCCATGGCAAAATAGATGCCTATAACCCCGATGCGAGTGACGCGGGTACCTAAGCCCGTTCTAAAAGAGCGAGCGGCATGGGTACGTTCAGCAATTGAAGTGTTCATTAGCAATCTCCAAAGTATCGTGGCTGCAGGGCTGTTCATCACGGTGTTCATCGCCTACATCGATTCGAAGCGAATAGCACGTCTGAGTACGGCTTCATCATGCAACGTGAAAGGTATTCTTTGGCTGCTGAACGTCTCGAATTTGATGCAGATCATCCAGAATCCAGGGCAACGCCGCCCTGCATCGCCTACCCAGGCTGCTGACGCCATACGGTGCCCGTACTGCGCAGTACTACGGCGGTGGCGATACGGCATTATTCTGTTGCTGCGACATCTTCCCGATCACCATCAGCTCGCATCGGGAATGGTGGCAAGCCTTGCTGATGAAAATTGCGTGGGTGGAGCGTCGCTCGATTCAGCCTTCAGCGGCGATGCGTGATGTTTTCGGTGGGACCGCACTCGGCAGAAAGCGCTATATTTTCCAATGACATAGCTCGCCACTGCGCGGGCGTTATCCCAGTGTGCCTTTTAAACGCCTTTTGGAAGGCCGCATCCGACTTATACCCGCTGTCTTGCGCGACCGTGGCGATGGAGTCGGAGGTCTCGGCGAGCTGCTTGCTAGCTTTCGTCATACGTATGTCGATCAGCAACTCGCTCGCTGATTTCCCTGCGGCTTCAGTAAACTGACGTGCGAAGGTGGCTCTAGACATTAGGCACAGGGCTGCAAGCTCATCGGATGTCCATGGTTTGGCGTAATCCTCGAAAATCGCGTTGAACGCAGGTTCAAGCCTAGGTCGCTGAGAGAGCCGCAATATACCGGTGGGGGGCGCATCGCTTGAGCACGCTAGGCGCATGACTACGCAGAAGAGTGCGCCCGACAGATGGTGCATAAGTTGTTGGCTAGCAGGGCCTTGCTCCAACGCTTCTTCATGCATCAAATTCACTAATCGAGCCAGGCGGGTGCTGGAAATTTCTTCATCGATGTCGGGGTCATTCGAGAGGTTGTCCGGTCGCCTGCGGATCACCAGTTGCTTAGGTAAAGTTTTTTCGAAGAGTGTTTTATGCGACGCAGGGAGGATGAATTTCCCGCACAACATGTTAACGGGCAAGAGTTGTGTGCCGTTGGTTCGTATTTGCAAACCTTTAACACACCGCATCGATTTCACATTCACAGGCCCATCGCCATTCTCATACAATAGATGGGGCACACCAGAGGGTATCAGTAAAATATCACCTGCCTGCATAACGGTAATAGGGTGAGAACCGTCATCCACATGGGCTGAGCCGCGCAGAAGGATGTGGTAAGGAATTTCGTCTGGGCCAGATGCCGCGTATTCAAGGCACCAGGGCGGGCTAAAATGACATCGGGTCTCCAGTTTACCAGTGACCGGCATCAGGTAAAGGAGTTTGCTTAATATATCCATTTGAAACACCCGTGTACAATAACAATGTATTATAGCACTTGTTTGCTCACCGTCTATCATTCGGTTGGTTTCGCCAGGGCTTCGTAGTGCCATAGACCTGATAAACGTTGCCAAAAAACTGTCGTCCGTGACAGCTAAGAGTATCTTGAAATCAACAGGCGTTAGGCGCTTGCTTATCCGGCGCAGCCATCTTCTGTGCGATAGGATGGGAAGTCGACCGCTGTATCATTTACTCTGTTGATCAAGGTGATCAAAATGGTATTGCTGACGATCAGGCATATCTCAATGAGATTTTTCTCTGTATAACCTGCTGACATGACTTTATGAATATGTTCAATGTCAATCACGCCCTTGGAATTAATCAAGGTTCTGCTGAAATTCAGAATGGCGTCCATCTGCGCATGTTCTGCGGGGCGTTTGTGAATGATATCTGCAATTACAGATTTCGCTAAGTCGGAGAACTGGCCGAGAAAGGCATACGCATTTATGCAGTATTCACAGTTCAGTTCTACACTGACCTGCAATCTGATGGCGGTGATCTCGGCTTCGGTAAGATTGCTTTCGCTTATCGCTTTATCCAAATCGATTGTTGCTTTGAGTCCATTCGGGCAATGAGACGCGAAGGCGGCATAAACATTGGGGACTATGCCGGCTGATTTTTTTATTTCAGTATAAATTTCTGCAGTAATACCTTTGGCAGTCGAAGTGGGGGTCGAGGGTAAACGAGACATTGGAGCTATTCCTTTTTTATAAAGCATCTTTATTCGGGATGCCTTTACAATGCGGGCTATTATTGTTTTGACGAGTAAGGTTGTTGTCCGTTGAGGGTGGACGAATCAAGCAACAGGCCAACGGCTAGCGTCAGTTCCTCCTTGTGAGTCGGTGCCTGCGCCAAACATATATCGTTGCCAAAGCATGCGGCTTGAAATGGTGTCGCTGTCGCTCGTGAAGAGCAAGTATCGATCGTCATCGGCGCTTGATATGAATTCCCTAGCGTAGTATTCGAAGGGGCTAGTGTGCGACACACAATGGGCGCGTTGCGACGGCCTTGATGGTGATCTACATAACTACCAGTCTCGCTATAAATTTTTAAGGTTAACTGTTCATGGAACAGCGTTTGGGGTTGTTTGAATGACAACTCATGATGGTGTTGCATGTTTAAATTTTAGCGATAGGCGTTTGCCTAGCCACGCGCAATGGTGACCTTCGAGCACGCATTGGCTCAAGTCCCCATCATTATTTAGAGCATACTCACGCCACTCGGCTCGGTATTTCAAAATCGTGCTTGATTTCATTGGCTTCGGACTTAGAAAGTGCACGCGTCATCGCTAATGATAAGTATATGCTTGTGCGAATTTGATCCGCCGCGACTGGCCAGTCCGGCGCGGCTCTTTAGATGATTGCTGCAGTATCGGGTTGGGGCACCAGCGAGCGACTCGGTGTTGCGGGATTGCTTGCCAGATCCTGGCGCGTGGGTCATTCAGCTTGCGGGTTTTTCCGCCATATATTCGCGGCGCTTCTCGAGGAACAGGAAGTGCTATAGCAATATTTTGAAAGAATGCGCTGGGTCGGCGAGGCTAAGGTGGTCACCTGCACGACGCCGCGCTGCCCCGTGCGCCCTAGGCGTTATCTGACGATGATCGCGGAGAAATACTTGATGAGTTCCGGTGAAAACAAGGTTCAAGTGTCATGCAGGGTACTGCTTTGGAAGCTTGGGCTATGCGGATTGGCATTGGGCCTGATCTGGATGGATATAGCAGTATATAAAACAAAAATAGTTGAGTTGTCTTTCGTGGAGGTGGCTCAAGAGATGATGCTGTTCATGTGCGCTGTGCTATATTTTGCAGCTGCATGGAAAGGAAAAAGGCGCGGTCTAAACGTGCTGGTGGGGGGCTTTTTTTCGTGCCTGCTTATGCGAGAGTTGGACGGTCTGCTCGATCCACTTAGCCATAGTGCCTGGTGCTGGCCCTTTATCGTTATCGCGTTCGTCTCGTTGTCATATTCACTCAATGAACGAAATCGGCAAGCGACGATGCGCGACTTTGCCTGCTTTTCGGGTACTCACACATTTGGTGCGATGACGACGGGGTTAAGTATCCTTCTCTTTTCTCGTGTGTTTGGAATGGGCGAGCTTTGGCATCTGATTTTAGGCGAGGGCTACGTGCGGCTTGCAAAAACAACCGCGGAGGAGGGGATCGAGTTGCTAGCCTATTCGGTGTGGCTCGCCGCCAGTATCGAAAGTATCACTTTCGGTTATAAGTCGGTGGCTGGCACTGTATCCGCACAGCCGCGCGCTGAGCCTGCGGTTCATCGGTCTTTAGGGCGTGAATGACTCACGCTTAGCTATCACTGGCCCAGTCCCGGGCACGTTAACCTATCGTGGCCGGTTCGGCAAAATTAGCACTTTTTTGAAATTAGCGCTCCGTCGTGAATGCTAGTATACCGAGGGTGGTTCCTCAGGCTTCCTTTACGGTTCACCTGTGCGCGATCTGGAGTATGAGTGCGAAATAAGAAAAGGTGCTACATACCTGGTTCGTATGCAACGTTTTTTAAATAGCCTGATCAGGAATGGCAAATGCAAATGATGGAGGTACGGCAAACATCAACAGACCACATATCAAATTCTCGAACGAGCGCCGGAGTGAGTGATGAACATTAAATTAGCTTTGACTTTATTCGTTGTTACCAGCGTTGTCTCGATCCCATCCTACGCGGCAGAAAATCTCTGCGACGTCAACTTGCGCAAAATTGACGACTTGCTTCATACGGCAGGCCAAAAACTAGGCGGGGGGATAGGCGGCGACCTCAAGCAGGCGAAGATAGACGGTATGAAGGCAAAGGAAGACGGAGATATTGATAAGTGTATTGCCTTGACCTTGCGCGTGCTGACCCGCACAGAAAATGCCAGCATGGGCGGAGGTTGATGAAATAAGTGCTGTCGACTTGGGGGCCTGCGCAGGCAGCCCAGAGACGCAAGCCAGCACAATAAACAATGGGCCTTGAGGGTCTGGCGGCTCAACGTCGGTTCGATAGATGATGTTCGTACCAGCAGGCACATCTACGAACCGGCGACCGTTTCAGGCCTCGGTATGTTTCTGTCTTTTGAGGGCTGCCTTTGATCGTCATTCGGGCTGTTGGCAATGACCCGCTGATCCGCTTCAATCCGCACCCCACGGTCTGCCCATCTGCCGCGATTGCCAGCATCCCGGTGGCCAGCGACGAAACTGCCCAGTGGAACGCCTCGATCAGGGCCTGGCGATACGGTGTTGGCGTGCTCGCATCTCTGCTGAAGCGGAACATGATGATGCCACGGCACAAAATATTTGGATCGCAATCATAGCTCAACCGCGTTAATAAACTGCTCTACGTTCTGTGGCGTTTTGTAAGAGGCTCGCTGGCCGCCAGCCACCATGAGTTAGGGTGCTACCCCACTTAATGCACAATAATGACTTGTCTTCCAGCAGGGTGCTGATATGAATACTCGAAAAATTAGAGCTGTATGTGCCTGCATGATGTTGACCACTTGCCTTTACACCGCGCTGTCAGCTACGGGTGTGCAGGCGGCCAGTGATAAGCCCACATACTCGGAAACATTCAAGCTGTATGTCGACCAAGATGGCAATATAAAAGTCCCCCAGAATTACAGAACTTCCTTCATCTTTCTTGGCTCTTTTGCCGTGCCGGGAGGAGATTCATTGGGGGGGCTGAAAGAGCTGCACCAGGTATACGTAGATCGCGACTCAGTGGAATACTACAAATCCCATGGTGAATTTCCTGACGGCGCTATTTTAGTCAAAGAATTGCAAGAAACCGCTGCGGCTGACCTGACCACGGGCCACGCGTCTTTTTGGAATAAAAACGTTGGCTGGTTTGTGATGATAAAAGACAACAAGGGGCGTTATCCGAAAAGTGGGGTATGGACGGACGGTTGGGGCTGGGCGTTGATTGCTCAAGAAGCCCCAGCAGTGACAACCAACAAAGATACGGGCACTTGCATCTCCTGTCATACGCCAGTCAAAAAAACGGATTGGGTGCATGTTTGGGGTTATCCGTTACTCGAGGCAGGTGACAAAATATCTACCCTTAATACTAAATAATCCTGGGTGGCGAGCGTTGTTTTGCGCTGCATAACGCTTCGCTTGAGTCTGATCAGTGCACCTGGACGGTGTAGGGGATTCATCTTCAGCATGGCATTGAAGGAGCATTAGTTGCGGCATTGTTGAAATAGGTAAATCGGCCGCGGGTGTGAGGGTGTCAATCACGTTCCCACCCGCGTACCTCCCTCCCAGTACCCGCCGGGCCGGCTAAATCAAACGGTTTGAACATCCAGGCGATGCGCTCGAATTTTCGATTTGGCGGGCTCCTCCATTTCAATTGTTTTCGACTTTCGCCTATCCGACCCGAATCCCACAGGGGAATGATACTTGTCTATTCAGCGAATTTTTACACTCATTTTTGCCACCATCATTGTCAGCGCGATCGCGCTCTGCCTGTTCGTATTGGCAATGATCAATAACCAGAAAAATCTAATGGAGCGCGAAGAAAATCGTTATAGATCCTATCTGCTAGCTGATGAATTCAGGCAAAGTTCAGATGATTTGAGTCGCATGGCGCGCTCCTTTGCGGTTACCGGAGAAAATCGCTACGCCGAGCTGTATCAGAAAATTTTGGCGATCCGCAATGGGCAAGATGCTCGACCCGCTAATTACAATGCGCCATACATTGATTTTCTGGCCGCTGGTCAGCCGGTTGATACGGCCTCCACGCCGGCAACTGCACTGCTAGAACTAATGCGCCTTCAGGGAATGAGCGATGAAGAGCTTGCACAACTCAGGGAGGCGGAGCGTGCATCGAACGAACTTTCGCAAATTGAGTCCCGGGCGATGGATACCGCCTGGGGGACGAATGGTTTACCAGCTGATCTAACGGTCTCTACACAGCTTGTCTACAGCCCTCGGTATGATGCGGAAAAAGCACGCGTCATGGGGCCTGTTAAACAATTTTTTGTCTTGCTCGATCAACGCACGCAGCACGAAGTCAACGACTTGCGCTCTACAAGTGCGATGTATATGACAGTGGTTTGTGCGATGGTGATCTTGCTCATTGTCATTGCGGTCGTTGGCATCGTCACCATACGTCGAAAAGTCGGTGGTGCGCTACTGCGGCTTTCCAATGATGCTCAACGCGTAGCTGAAGGCGATCTCAGTGCCACTTTGGAGGCTGAAAAGGGGGGGGAGTTTGGTGTTTTATCGAGTGCGTTCGCAGCGATGGTTAACCGGTTGCGCGAAGTGGTAACCAATGTGGTGAGTTCTAGTAGCCAACTGGGAGTCTCGGCTGAACAACTGAGCAACACGACACGCGTCACGTTGGAAAACGTGAGGCAGCAAGAGCTTTATACTTCTGAAGTAGCCACAGCCATCACGGAAATGGCGGCAACCGTCCAAGAAGTGGCGCATCATTCTGCGCAGACCGCAGAAGCCGCCCAGAAAGCGGACAGCTCAGCGGCGAATGGTCGTGCGGTGGTAGAGCAAATGGTGAGCATCATCCAACAGTTGTACGATGATATCGGTGATGCCGCTGAGGTGATAGAAGCGCTGGCCGCTGACACTGCCAGTATCGGCGGTATTCTGGACGTGATCCGCAGTATCGCCGACCAGACAAACCTGCTAGCGCTCAATGCTGCAATCGAGGCAGCCAGGGCTGGAGAACAAGGCCGAGGTTTCGCGGTGGTCGCAGACGAGGTACGTAACCTCGCCAAGCGCACTCAGGATTCTACCCAAGAAATTCAGGCGATGATCACGCGACTGCAGGAAGGTGCCAAGCATGCAGTGTGCGTCATGGATCAAAGTCGCAGTCAAGCAGGCGCGGGCTCACGGCAAGCTGACAACGCCGGCGCTGCGCTTGGGAGCATTACCCATGCAAACCGGGTGATCAGTGACATGGCCGCCCAGATTGCCAGTGCAGCCGAAGAGCAAGCTGCGGTCGCGAATGATATAAGCCGACGAATCGAGCAGATTCGCGAGTTAGCGAGCCATAACGCTGCCGGGTCTGATCAAGTGACGAGCGCTAGTGAGGGCGTTGCTCGTCTAGCTGAAGGTTTGTACGCTCAAGTCAGCCATTTCAACATCATAAAAAAATGACATTGAGTTTTTGGGAGGGCTACCAGCTTCACGGTGAGCAACCCGGTACGCGGTGAGTTCGCTTAAACAAAACCCCCTGCGAAAGTGGGACTTTCCAGGGGGCGGGTTGTGGGCTGACGAAAGGAGTTAGGGCAAAAAGAAACCGAACGATTCGATCGCGTTCACCCGCGCCTCGACACGCGGAAGAGGCGCGCAAAGTCAACCATAAGCGCTACAAGTCAACGGTCACCAACCCCTGCGCTCTGGAATTCGAAGGGAACCCGTCTTTCAAAAGCTCGGCTGAGGAAACAAACTTCAGCAACCCGTCTTTATCGACAGCAAAACTGTGTATTGCGTTGCCCGACTCGTTGGTATTTTCCTTGGTCTGATTGATCCTTTGATTGATGACGTAGAGGAAGTCTTCAGCAGGGGAGAGCGCTACCTCGAATGAGGTGCTGCCCGGTTGTTTAAGGTTTCGATTGTTGATGAAAGATTCGCCAGGCATTGGAACTTCAAGGACCTGCAGCTCCAGGGGCGAAAGCGCGTTTTCCCCGGAAATGTCATAAACCGATAGGGTACTTGCAGTTTGCGGGGTGCCCTGCCGTGGTAGGTTATTGACGGTGTACAGCCGAGTTGCCTGTTTGTTGACCAGAATCCAACAGATATCTTGACCACCATTGGTGACGGCGTTCACGAACTTCAAGCTCCCCGAATCGTCATGGGAAAATACACCTAGCTGATTTCTCGTGACAAAACCGGCGTACAATAAATTTCGTGATGGATGACTCCAAAGGCCCAGCGGCATCGAGGGTACTCCGGGCATACCCATGTAAAGGTAATCCTCAATCGTTTCCGGCAGTGTGGTCTCATTGACAACCGTTATCTTTCCGTTGTCATCCACCTTCAAGGTTTTAATCTGCCCTTGCACGCTGGTTTTCGGTCCTGCCAAGAATGAGCGTGTGCCATCCCCATCAAAGTCAGCATCCACCTGGAATTCGTCAGCGAAAAATAGATTTTTGACAGTCTGCGATGCATGAATCTGCGCAGGTTTTTGGAAGCCCGGCACCTTCAATGTATCGGCATGTACCAAGGTGCCATTTTGCTGGATTTGGAATGAAGTGTAACTGGCACCGTCGGGGTCGGCCAAACTAGCTTTTTGATGGTAATCCTCGTTCCGGTTGGCGGCGACCAAGATATTACCTGAAATGTTGATGCTCACTGGCGCAATGCCCTTTGATGGAAAAGGGGACCCGGGGAGTTCAGTGAGAGTGCCATCCTGCTCGATACTGAAACCGGAAATATCGTTGCTGTGGGTGTTCACGGCATACAGGTGTTTTCGATTCCCGCTAATAATGATTTGTGAGTCGTTGTCCTGCGGGCCAAGTTTCCCATGGGTATCGTTATTGATGCCTGTGCCGTTGGTCTTATAAAATTTTACAAACCGAAGGGAACCATCGCTTAGTCGTTGGTACTGGGCGACCGCATTTTCGTGTGCTTTAATATTGTTCGTCAGTGTGTACAGGTACTGTTTATGGCCGTCTGCGAATGTCGCGCAGCTGGCACAGAGTGCCGCGGCGGTTAAAATTATTTTTGGTATGGCTGGCATACGAACGTCCTCAAGTAAATTATCTATTAATGGTTTAGATAACTGCTGCGGTGAGCGCCGATTCATGCTGCTCGAGTGAAAAACCTAGCATTAACTTTAATCAGTTTGCTTTCAAGAAAGTGCCTTTTTCTTTACAGAAGATGAAATCGAAAGCACACAGCCGGAGGCGTCTAAGCCTGGCTGGCTAATGGGTGGGTGATTGAAATTCGGAGCCGAAGTTTTTCGGCCATGGAGTCACGCCTGGACGGGAATCGTTAAGCTCACTCAAGAGCGTATTCAGACCTGCTCAGGCGCTGAAAACACATGCACTGTCCACCTGTCGCAACTCGGGACGATAGGGCAGTGTTTGGTGAGGGTTTAGAACTTATACCCCAAGCCAACCATGTACACCCAAGGGTCGATGTCCACGTTCAGCTTCAAGTCGCCGACCCCGGCCAAATCGGCGTGAGCATTAGTATCAATGTCGATGTACCGCAACTGCCCGTTGATCATCCAGCGGTCGCTAATCATATAGTCAACGCCAACTTGTACGGCCATACCCCATGAGTCATCTAGATCCAGATTGCTGTACCCTTTGGCTTCAGCGCTGCTCGAGGTGTGCGTGTCATAGAAGGCGGTGTAGTTGATGCCAATGCCGGCGTACGGCTGAAACGCGGATCTTTTATCAAGCGGGTAATATATCAAGCTCAGGGTGGGAGGCAGATGCTTGATACTGCCCAAGTCACCGTTGAGCCCCGCTAAGTCTTGAGGTAAGCCGTGCACACCTACATCGTGCTTGAAAGTGGCGGCCAACAATTCGATGCCTATATGGCCAGTCACCATGTAGGCAACGTTGAGGCCAAGTTGAGTATCGCTGTCCACTGTTGCTTCGCCACCCAAGTTGCCAAGCCTGCTTTTCACGCCGGAACTGTCTTCGTTCGGTTCCACGGTGATTGCGCCAGCCCGAATGATGATGTCACCTGCATCATAAGCGCGCGCAAAACCTGAAGGTATCGCCAACATAAGTATAAAGCAATAAAGAGTCTTTTTTTTCATGGCTGTTCCGCTCAATTGCTAGGACGTTCACGAATGCTGATGTTTGGCTACTGAGTTCTAATGTAAGCTTGGATTGATCCGGCTGTAGGTGTGCGAAAACCCTATTGTGACAGTGCGGCATAATACCGTCGTTGGCGGGTGGCCAAAAACATGTTCGTGTAGACGCTAGCACGGTCGTTATCGGCCTGCTTTCAAAAAACTGCTGCATTCGTCGAGGGGTGAGTGCTACTCATTAGCGGCTTCTTGGGGGGGGGGGCACTGCGCAGGGTTGATGACAATGTTAGCAAGTTTTTGGAAGCGGCGCGCTTGGCACCGCGCTAGCCTTGACCGTGCATCAACAACATAATTGCGCATAGGAGAGCTTGCGGTGAAAAGTCTCAACTCCAAGACAATCAAGGTATTAACGATCACGGCGTGTTTGGGGTTATATATCTCGACCGCCCATTCCTCAGAGTATCCGGACGTAAAAATTGGTCCAAAATTTAACGATAAAGGGCAACTGATACAACCCAAGGATTTCCGCCAGTGGGTCTTCATAGGGGCACCGCTCACTCCCAATGGATTGAATAACGGAAAAGCGGGCTTCCCTGAATTCCATAACGTTTACGTGGAGCCAGCGGCGTTTGAGCATTATCGAAAAACGGGAGTTTGGCCCGAAGGGACGATGATGGTGAAAGAGCTGCACCTTACAGAAAAAGGACAACTGTCTGATGGCTCAAGAGTTGAGCCCTCGGGCAGAGGTTATTTCCCCGGCGGCGGCCCCAGTGGGCTAGACGTGTCGGTGAAAGACAGTAAACGATTCGCCAAGACAAAAAACTGGGGTTTCTTCAACTTCGGCCATCACGCTCCACCCTTTGCAGCAGTATCAACCGAAGCGCCAAAAGAAGCCTGTGCTGGTTGCCATATCGATAATGCCCAGGAAGATATGGTTTACGTCCAATTCTATAAGCCCATCCTGGATCCACTGCCGCTGCCTAAGCAATAACGTATCAACAATAAGCCTTACTTTCGGATCGGTAAGGCTTTTTTAGTTTCGGTGCAAGAGAGCGACTGACGATTTCGTTTCTCGATCAGCCAGCACAGCATACTCAAAACAAGTCGCCGTCGGTGCGATAGGCTGACGGGTCCATGAAAACCACGGAAAAGCGCACGTTTTTGTAATCTCCCTCTCGTTGATTGGGCTAGGCTTATCTCCAGAGCCGTCAACGGTAGCGCCGTCACGGACCTTGAACAGCCCGGGCTTGACCCGCTGGCCCAGGCGCGCACTGAACCCATCCAAGGGCAATACGATTCATTGCACACCTAACGGGATGGAGCGGACCGTTTGGGCGAGTAAGCTTCAAGCAAGAACTGTGCCTGTGCGTGCTACTGGAGCTTCCTGCAGATGTCAGCAACTCTGGTTTGCGTTAGAATGCCGCATCGCACCGTAAACAAGATTTGGGTTCTGATCGTACTTTAAAATCTTGCATAAAGCCGCAGGATATTTAATAAGTGAGGCGAAGATGACAACCCACCCCCTCTCCCTATCTCCTTCCAATCCTACAAAGACACAGGTTTACAATGTTGTCTCCGCGCGATTTATGAAGCAAAAAAGTAATCAGACTTACTCATCTAAAACGGGACAGTTGATAATATTAATTTTTCTTTCGGAAAATGGCATTTTGACATTGAAGGAACCCGAGGCGCCTTTTGAGGTAGAAATAAGATGCGGCACATGTATTGTGCTGGGGGGCGCCGAAATCGAAAAAATAGCTGCGTGGGATCATTCAAACGATTTTGTCGAAATCATGATAGACCATCATTTTTTATCAAGTTCAATTGAGTCGTTGAAATTAGATTTTGCGTCCCTGAAAAAAATCGTTGCACATTACGGTCCTGAGTTCGGCTTCGATTGCGTCGCACGTCGTATGGCCAATAAAATCGGGGAAGGTATCACATCCTACGCCAGCTTGATTAGAAGTGGCGTACATTGCCCGGCTGCGGCAAGATTCATTCTCGCGATGGTACTGAAAAGCGGCAAGACGACAGAGGCTGAATTTGACATCTCGCGCAGGAAATTACAATTGCCTGAGCCTAGGTTCAATAAGGTTGCCGATTATATCGGTGAACGTATCAGCTCGGCCATTCATGTTGGCGAACTGGCGAGTATTGCAGCGCAAAGTCATTTTCATTTTACCCGCACGTTCAAAGCCAGGACCGGGCAATCTCCGCATGCTTATGTTCTGGAGCATCGTATCCGTCGCGCCGAGCGCTTGCTGGCGGAAACCAGCATCAGTTTGTCGCAAATTTCACAGGATTGCGGGTTTAGCTCTCAGTCTCATTTCACCACTGCCTTCAAACAACATATCGGGTTAACGCCTGGTCACTATCGATGCCTATGGTTAAATTAAACGCTGATCCATCCTCGGTGACAGTGTTGCGAGTCCGCGTCTGGCCTGCCTTCTAGCGCTCGACGTATAGAGCGTTACACAAATAGCACATCGTGCAGCGCGGAAAGTAGGCAATTACCTATGATCGCCCGCGCTTGCACCTCGCCACCTCATGCACAGGCTAAATATTCGTTATCGTGTCGAGCGAACGTGGCGGACGATATCAGCTCCTTGATTCCTGGTCATCACGAGGTGTTACCCATTGCCAACACTACATGTTTTATTGTGCGTCAGTGTGTTGCTCGCGTTCATCATGGGCTTCGCTATAGTGCGCGGAGATATTTGTGCGGTCGCGGCGGTAAACTATTGGATAAATCAAAAACGTACCGCATACCTTAGGGCTTTCATCGCAGCATCAGCATCGGCCGGTCTCGCGCTTTTGCCCTGTGCTTGGTTTTTCCAGGACTTCGTAGCATTATCGAAAATTCACCCGGTTTCTACCGCCACGCTTGTCGGGGGCGCTTTTTTTGGCTTGGGTGCTTTTCTGAATGGCGCTTGTGTCTTTGGAACCATCGCACATATATCAAGAGGTGAAACTAATTATCTGGGCTCGATAGTGGGTATGTTTCTCGGGGGACTTTCTGCACCGTTTGCCACTTCGAACGCTGAGGTTTACAGCACTTCTCCATTGTCAAGTCCCACTATTTTGGCGGTCCTTGTCTGGCTGGCATTCATTGGTATCCTCATTCATCAGTTGTTTTCAAGGCACCGACTGATCCGGCTCAATTATTTTAAACTGACTGCGAAATATGAGTGGGATCCTATCTTGTCAATGACAGTGATCGGCATGACGGGGGGCTTGCTCTACGGTACAGTCGGCAACTGGGGCTATTTAACTGTGCTTTCTCAGGACGCTGCCAAGCTCACCAACCCGTACACGCCCAGTGTCGCAACCCCGGTTCTGACGGCCACGTCTGCGCTTTTCCTGGGCGCTATAGTGGCTGCCTGGAAGATGCATCGGCTAAACCTACGTAAACCCGAGGTTTTCAAGTTTGGTCAAAAGGTAATAGCGGGTATGTTAATGAGTGTTGCCGCGACTCTGATTCCTGGGGGGAATGATGTGTTATTGCTCTACGGTATACCATCGTTCGCGGTTCATGCGCTTGTGGCCTACCTCGTCATGCTCGCGACGCTGGCGATACTTTTTAAAAGCAGGAAAGCTCGCTGATTGAACGTTGTTTGCCTCCGTACGTGCGAGCTTAGGCCATTGGGCGTGTGAAAGTGTTGCAGTCGATCGTACTTTGAATTCATTAGGGCCGACCAGTGCCATTCATACTATCGCCGCATCGGGCCCCCCTGATCGTCAGCAGAGGAGCTCCGGTGTTCAGCTCTGGTTTTATGTGGCCAGCCTGGGGCTTCAAGCCATGGCTATATTTTTCGGCCTTCGATAGCCGAGAGGGAGTGACCAACCACTAGGATTGAAGCAGCCAGCAATCCGATATCCTTTAATAAAAACTGCCCAGGCACCACACTTATCGCTGGGAAGCCAATGGTCGGTTCGAATACCATAGGTGTACTGATCATGAATGAGAGCGTGGTGACGAACAGCCCTGTGGACAGCACGCCTCCGATGACTGACAGTTTCGGGGAAACGCACCTGGCTGCAATCAATAATCCGATAGCAATTTCAAGCACGCCTAGGAAATATGAAAACCCCCTGATGCTCATGAAATTATACATCCAGGACAAGAGCGGGCTGTTGCTGACGAAGCCGTGGATCCCATTGGCCTCGTAGGCGGTGAATTTCATCCCGCCAAACCATAAATAAATTATCGCGAGGGCAGCGAATATAGCGATCTCGCCGAGCCGGGTAATGAGTGACCCCATTGGCTCAGCTTCGCTGATGAGCGTGAGTTGGTCTTCCGGGTGATCAGTGGAATTACGCATGATACGTCCTCGAGGTGTGGATATTGGCTGGCGTCGATTATCCATCAATAGCAGGGTTTTGTTTGATGTTGCGGGTAGGCCACCGTAGCAGAACGACAAAGCCGTAAGAGATTTGAATTCCTGAGGTGAATGCATAGAAAGGCGATGTAGGAAAAAAGGAGCGGGCGCATAACCCTAAAGTTTGCGCCCGCCCAAGCGACGATCTTACTGGTTCCTTTAGCAAGACCCTTGGAGCATAGCGTACATAACGTTCTGGGGAGGTATTTCAGTTTTAGTGCAGGTACAGATTAACTTCGCCTTAACGCGATTTATTCCAGAATCGTGCTGACTTTTCGCCGTTTCGAGCTTTAAAGTGAATGGCGCCGGGCCAATTCACTGAACGTCGCCATCCCCTGCAGGGTGGATTGAAGGCTTCGCTGCGCGCAGCCAGGCACGCCGAAGATGCCCTCGTGCAGGTCTCGGGGAGCGCGCTGCCAGTCGCCGTATGTTTGGTCCTCCAGCACCGGCTGAATCGGCATTCATGGTTTCTCGTTGGTCACAGGCATAGCGGCAAACAAGGTTGGCCATGACGCTATTTGAGACGATCGAGCATAATAATCGTGAATGCTGACATTAACAGGACCACCCTCCAGGGCTAAGCTGACACGTGTCATAAATCGCTGTTGGAAGCCGTATCCAGAGGAGTTGCAGATGTCACGTCTTACCACTATGGATCCGCATGAAGCTACCGGATTAGTGGCTGAAACGTTTGCGTCTATAAAGCGAGCTGCGGGTATAATCCCCAACACCTATGTCACCATCGGTACGCACAGCCCTGAGGGCTTGGATGCTGTATTACGGTTGGATGAGGTTGTCGCCCAGAGCGGCATTTCAGACGCGGATTTGGAAGTCATAAGATTAGTCGTCAGTGTCTGCTCGGGCTGCCGCTACGGTGTTGCAGTCCACAGCCTCAAGGCTAAATTGTCCGGTCTATCGTATGATGTCATTACTCGGGTGCGAGGAGGTAGAAACACTGAAGATTCACGACGCGATGCGCTCATTGAGTTTGTTCGCCATATCGTATCCGGTACAGGAACGCTTAGTGCGTTGGATGTGGAGTCGATCATTGCCTTAGGTTATTCTGAACGCCAGATCATTGGCATATCATTAACGATAGCCTCAACTATTTTTATCAATGCAGTCAATCGTATCAATGATACCGTGCTGGATTATCCAGAAATTTGATCATTCAATTCCCGTGTTTTAGCGAGCCACAGTACCGCATGTGTTCGAATGGATTCAGGGTTCTCGTCCAGGATCGTTGACAACAGACATGGCTGATAAGTCCGACGTTACCGTCTAGTGTCCCGCTCGGGTGGTTCGTTAACCTGAAGGCCCCGGAATTATTGGGCGAAACAAGTTAAGTAGGTAAACGAATTATTCTTTGGGGCACTAGCACGGTGCGGTCGGCCCTTGTTAGTCGGCAGATCTTGAGCTTTTAATCTTGAAGGTGTGTCATGTTGCTTATTGCTTTTGTGGGCGGTATGTTGACTATTCTGAGTCCTTGTATTCTCCCTGTCGTGCCATTTCTATTCGCCGGTGCCAATCGCACCCGCTCATCGATCATCGTGACGCTTGTCGGGATGTCGCTCACGTTTGCCTTGGTATCCAGCCTTGCTGTCGTCAGTAGCGAGTGGGTGATCCAAGCCAGTAACAGCGGGCGGCATGTGGCGTTGGTGGTGATGGTCGTGTTCGCCTTATCGCTCATTTTCTCTCGGCTGGGGGATTGGTTAACTCGACCTTTTGTACACCTTGGGAATGTCCTCGATCCCATTGGCCGCGGCCTGTCAGGCCTGCCCGGCTCACTGATGATTGGCGTTGCCACAGGTTTGCTTTGGGGGCCGTGCGCTGGACCAATTCTTGGCCTGATTCTCACCGGCGCGATACTTCAAGGTGCCAATGTCAACACGAGCCTGTTGTTGGTGGCATACGGTTTAGGAAGTGCGGTCTCTCTTGGCGTCTTTATCTTCGCTAGCCGCAGTCTGGTCAGTCGCTTCAAACCCTCTGTCTCGGTGATGGGATGGATACGGCGAACCGGGGGGATAGCAGTGCTGTTCGGGGCGGGCGTTATTGCTACCGGCGTTGACAGTGTACTCCTCGCCGGTGTCTCGTCAGCGCGAGGTGATAAGCTGGAAGAAGGCATATTCAAACTACTTCCCCAATGGACAGGCAACCTCTCCGGTGCAGCCAGCGACCCAACCGACGAAAATGACGCGTATCCGATGCCGTCTTTGGCGGGCGCTGTTGAGTGGATCAATTCGTCAGAGCTCTCAAGCAACAGGTTGAGAGGTAAAGTCGTACTTGTGGAATTCTGGACGTTCGACTGCATCAATTGCAGGCGCTCGTTGCCTTTCGTCAAGCAATGGGCAAAAAAATACGAAAAGGAGGGGTTGGTGGTGATTGGTGTCCACACGCCTGAGTACGGCTTTGAGCGAATCATTGATAACGTCAAGAGCAAGGTGAAAGAATACGGGATCACTTACCCTGTTGCGGTTGATAATGACGGCCTGATCTGGCGCAGCTTTCAGAATCATTACTGGCCCGCACATTATTTCATTGATGCCAAAGGGCAGGTGCGGCTTTTTCATTTTGGTGAGGGCAGTTACCAAGAGCAGGAAGATATGATCAAGCAGTTATTGGCGGAAGCCAAGGGCGACGTTGCGACTGGCATGTAAATACCAAATTTTTATCTTGCGGTCTTTCAGTTGCATGCGGTTTTTCATCTTTGGTGGGTGACTGGGCCCAGGGCTTATTGGTGATCCAAGGTGAATGTGGTTTGATAAAACCTTTCAAAAACGTGCGGACTTTGCCGTTCACTTGATACGTAGCTTGACATCGAAGGGTTGCGTTCCGAGACTAACGTCGACTGAGGCATGCCTTAAGCATTCTGCAAGTGACCAAGTTAAATTCGCCTGTCGCGCATGAACGTGGTTTTTTCGTCCCTTGTTGCTGACCAACATGCCTTCATTTTTTGGGATTGAACTCTTTCATCATCCAGTGGTTAACGTTTGCATACGTGGGAGTGCTCTATGAAAACTTTTATCTTTGCTTCAGCCTTTATCAGCCTGTTGACTATTGTTTTGACGCCCTCCGCAGTCGCTGAGGAAGGCGATCCAACGCGAGGTGAAACAGTATTTCAGCAATGCTCAATTTGCCATCAGATTGGGCCGGGCGCGACAAATGGGATCGGCCCGAATCTGACAGGTGTGTTGAACCGAAAAATGGGGTCTGTAGCAGGGTTTTCGTACGACACAGGACTGAGCAAGGCATCGATGGCAGGACTCAGTTGGGATAAAGACAAGGTCTTCAACTGGCTGGGGGATCCCCAACGCTACATAAGAAGCATCGTGAAAGATGAGTCTGTTACCACGAAAATGACCGTGAAAGTCAGCGATGAGCAGGCCCGTCGTGATGTGATCTCGTACATCGAGACCTTTGTCGAAAAATGAGCGGCTCACCGTTGCCAGTGTGTCGTCGATCAAACAGCTCGCTGCCACAACCCAGCGCTGGGGCTCATAATTCGGAGATAACGCTATGAACTTCATCTGGTTTCATCGGCTGGGTTCACCCAAATGGTTTTATGGAATCAGTGGTCGTTTTCTTCCTTGGTTGAGTGGGTGTGCTGCATGCCTGGTGATGACGGGCATCATCTGGGGATTGGCCTTTGCTCCACCGGATTATCAGCAAGGTAACAGTTTTCGTATCATGTACGTCCATGTTCCAGCCGCCATGCTTGCACAGTCGTGTTACGTCTTGTTGGCGGTGTGTGGGGTGGTGAGACTCGTTTGGAAAATGAAACTTGCTGATGTCGCTTTAAAATGTGCCGCGCCTATTGGAGCCTGGATGACAGCGATAGCGCTGATCACTGGATCTATCTGGGGCAAGCCCACTTGGGGCGCATGGTGGGTCTGGGATGCACGGTTGACGTCTATGCTCATTTTATTATTTCTGTATTTCGGAATCATCGCGCTAGGTCACGCGATCACTAACCGTAACAGTGCAGCGCAGGCATGCGCGGTACTTGCGGTCGTGGGGGTCATCAATATACCCATCATCAAATACTCTGTCGAATGGTGGAATACGCTGCATCAAAGTGCCAGCTTTACACTGACTGATAAACCCGCCATGCCAGCTGGCATGTGGCTTCCGCTGTTACTCACTTCGCTCGGCTTCTACTGTTTTTTTTGTGTCGTGCTCGTGTTGCGTATTCGTTTGGAATTGCTCATGCGTGAGTCTCGCGCCGGGTGGGTACAAAACGAGGTTCTAAAGAGCCAGTCGGCCGCTGCCAGCAGGAGCTGAAACGATGATGTTTTCTTCTTTCAGTGAATTTATCACCATGGGGCAACACGGCCTGTTCGTTTGGTCAGCGTACGGCATATGTTTTTTGATTCTTTCTATCAATGTCCTGTTGCCGCTACTGGCGAGGCGGCGTTATCTGCAACAGGAGTCTCGGCGGTTACAGCGGGAGGGTGATACATGAGCAAGCTGCATAAATTGCGTTTGATGTTCGTGTTGAGCATGCTCGCCGGCATTGGCACTGCGTCCACGTTGGTATTAAGTGCTCTACGCGAAAACATCAATCTGTTTTACACCCCCACCCAGATCGCCAACGGCGAAGCACCCATTGACACACGCATTCGAGCGGGCGGTTTAGTCAAGGCCGGGTCATTGCAGCGCTCCAGCGATTCTTTGGAGGTTACATTCGTTGTCACTGACTTGAACCAGTCCGTGACTATCACCTATCGCGGTATCTTGCCTGACCTGTTCCGAGAAGGGCAGGGGATCGTTGCCTTGGGCAAGCTCAAGAAGAACGGTGTGGTAGCCGCCGACGAGGTGCTCGCCAAGCACGATGAGAAGTACATGCCTCCGGAGGTAGCCAAGGCCTTGGAACAAACTAGCCGGTTGCCTGCTGTTTCTGCGGAAAAGGGGTAACTGGTGGCGATGGGAATTGTTATCCCTGAACTGGGCCATTTGGCGATGATTCTGGCGTTTTGTTTAGCGCTGGTTCAGGCGGTGATTCCTTTACTCGGTGCGTGGCGCAGCGACCGGTTGTGGATTAACGTGGCCCAGCCCGCCGCCTGGGGCCAGTTCGTCTTTCTGTTGTTCGCCTTCGGTTGCCTGGTTTACGCCTTCGTGACGGATGATTTCTCCGTCGCTTATGTGGCCAGCAACTCTAACAGTGCCTTGCCGTGGTACTACAAATTCAGTGCGACGTGGGGCGCTCATGAGGGGTCGTTGCTGTTATGGGCCTTGATTCTTGGTGGCTGGACCTTTGCCGTGTCGGTGCTTTCGCGACAGTTGCCGCCGGTGATGCTAGCCCGCGTGCTGGCGATAATGGGCATGATCAGCACGGGTTTTCTGCTGTTTCTGATCCTTACCTCCAACCCATTTTCGCGCATCCTGCCGCAAATACCGGGTGACGGACGCGACCTCAACCCGCTGCTGCAAGACATCGGCCTGATCGTTCATCCCCCGATGCT
Source organism: Pseudomonas sp. FA117 (assembly GCF_057370475.1). Lineage (NCBI taxonomy): Bacteria > Pseudomonadati > Pseudomonadota > Gammaproteobacteria > Pseudomonadales > Pseudomonadaceae > Pseudomonas > Pseudomonas sp. FA117. Next base: position 3,071,303 of record NZ_CM170675.1, on the reverse strand, counting down.
CTACATGGGCTACGTCGGGTTCTGCGTGCCATTCGCGTTCGCCATAGCGGCACTGCTGGACGGCCATCTGGATGCAGCGTGGGCACGCTGGTCACGGCCATGGACCATCGTTGCCTGGGCCTTCCTCGGCATCGGCATTACCCTCGGCTCATGGTGGGCTTACTACGAACTCGGGTGGGGCGGTTGGTGGTTCTGGGACCCTGTGGAAAACGCCTCATTCATGCCATGGCTAGTGGGCACAGCGCTGATTCACTCACTGGCGGCCACGGAAAAACGTGGCGTATTCAAGAGTTGGACCGTGTTATTGGCAATTGCTGCATTCTCGTTGAGCCTGCTGGGCACCTTTCTTGTGCGCTCAGGGGTGCTGACTTCGGTTCACGCGTTCGCCTCCGACCCAGGGCGTGGCGTGTTCATCCTGATTTTCCTCCTGCTGGTGGTTGGCGGTTCGCTGGCCTTGTTCGCCCTGCGTGCGCCAGTGGTCAAAAGCCAGGTTGGCTTCAACCTCTGGTCGCGGGAAACGCTGTTGCTGGGCAATAACATTGTGCTGGTTGTGGCGGCCTCCATGATCCTGCTCGGCACACTGTATCCACTGGTTCTGGATTCAATCACCGGGGCCAAGCTGTCGGTTGGCCCGCCGTATTTCAATGCGTTGTTCATGCCGTTGATGGCAGTGCTGATGTTGGTGATGGCAGTTGGTGTGATGGTTCGCTGGAAGGATACCCCAGCGAAATGGCTGATGAGCATGCTGACCCCGGTGTTGCTTGGCAGCATTGCCATGGCGGGGGTGGCAGGTGCCGCGTACGGTGACTTCAACTGGGCGGTGCTCGCCACCTTCCTGCTCGCTGCCTGGGTGGTGCTTGCCGGAGTGCGCGACATCTTCGATAAAACCCGCCACAAAGGGCCGATCAACGGGCTGTTGGCACTGAGCCGCAGTTATTGGGGTATGCAGTTGGCGCACTTGGGTGTAGCGGTCTGCGCCTTGGGTGTGGTGTTGTCGAGCCAGAACAGTGCCGAGCGCGACCTGCGGCTTGCGCCGGGCCAGTTCATGGACCTGGCGGGCTACCACTTCCTGTTCGAAGGCGCAGAACATTTCGAGGGCCCGAACTTCAGTTCCGACAAAGGTACCGTGCGCGTGTTTAGCGATGGCCGAGAAATCACCGTGCTCCATCCGGAAAAGCGCCTCTACACCGTACAGAACGCGACGATGACCGAAGCGGGGATCGACCCCGGCTTTACCCGTGATATTTATGTTGCGCTGGGTGAACCGCTGACCGAGGGTGCCTGGGCGATGCGGGTACACGTCAAGCCGTTCGTGCGTTGGATCTGGGCAGGCGGCCTGCTCACTGGGCTGGGTGGATTGTTGGCAGCGCTCGATCAGCGTTATCGGGCCAAGGTAAAAAGCCGTGTGCGCGAGGTACTTGCCTGCTCGGGCGCTATGGAATGAAACGTTGGTTGATAATCGGTTTGCTGGTGGCGCTACCCATGGTGCGCTGGCCTGCCGCAACGGTTTTTGGCATGAGCAATCAAGCATGATTGATTTCTGGCTGGGTGTAGGCTTGCTGCTTCTGGTGGCCGCTGGCTTTTTGTGGATTCCGTTCGTGCGCGGCTGTCACGCTCTGCGCGAAGAGGACCGCACTGCGCTGAATGTAGCGCTGTATGAGGAGCGAGTAGCTCAGTTGCACGCTCAGCAGGTCGAAGGCGCGCTCGGTGCCGCGCAGGTGGAGGCTGCTCACGCCGAGATGGCCCGCGAATTATTGGCCGATACCGAGGGCCATGCCGCACCGCCGACTTTCAATCTTGGCGGGCCCGCCCCCTTAATGATCACGCTGGTGGTTCCGGCGTTCGCCTTAGGGTTGTATCTGCATTTTGGGGCTCGCGAACAGGTTGAGCTGGCTCGCGAACTTGCCCAGCCCCCCAGTTCATTGGCGGCCATGACCGACCGTTTGGAGCGTGCCGTTGCCATTCAACCCGAGTCTGCTCAAAGTGCTTATTCACTTGCTCAGAACTACAGGGCTCAGGGGCGCTCAAGTGATGCCGCTAAAATGTTTGAACGAACGGTGTCATTGGCCGGCCGCCGACCAGAACTATTAGGGCGGTGGGCTGAAGCACTGTATTTTTCTAATGGGCAGAAATGGTCAGCAACGATTCAATCCCTCACAGCCGAAGCGCTGGTGAATGATCCAGGTGAGAGGGTTAGTTTAAGCCTTTCGGGATTGGCGGCCTTTGAACAACAGCGCTACCGCGACGCCTTGAAATATTGGAATCAAGCGATAGCAACGTTAAGCCCTGACGATCCATCACGCTCAGCGTTGGTTGAGGCAATAAGGCAAGCTCATGAAAACATTTCAAAAAGGCGCTGAGAACATTCGTACCATCAAGGGTGATAGATTGTAAGGGGCCGGTGAACACACCTTCCGAACCTGCCCGGTAAGGGTAATTGTGTCCGCGTTTTTTTAAGCGGACGCAATTACCCTTAACGCCAGGATCGCTATGCGCCAACGTAAGTCCTATCCGAAATCCTTCAAAGCCCAAGTCGTCCAGGAGTGCGAGCAGCCTGGCGTTTCCGTCGCCGCCATTGCGATGAGTCACGGTATCAATCCAAACGTGGTTCGACGGTGGATACCCCTGTTTCGCGATCAGCGGATACTCGCGCTGCCAGCGTTTGTTCCCGTGAGAGTCGCGCCGACTGAGCCCAAACCAAAGGATCACGCTTCAGCGGTCATCGAGCTACTAGCTGGCAAGCAATTGGTCACGGTGAAGTGGCCAACGTCAGATCCAGAGGGATGTGCCCGCTTTATCAGAGGGCTTGCTTGATGATCCGCATCGACGCCATCTGGCTCGCCACCGAGCCTATGGATATGCGTGCTGGTACCGAGACTGCATTGGCCCGAGTGGTCGCGGTGTTCGGTGCGGCGAAGCCGCACTGCGCTTATCTGTTCGCCAACCGCCGCGCCAATCGAATGAAAGTACTGGTGCACGACGGCGTGGGTATCTGGCTGGCCGCGCGCCGCCTGAACCAAGGTAAATTCCATTGGCCAGGCACACACCGTGGCCACGAAGTTGAACTCGACGCCGAACAACTTCAAGCGCTGGTGCTCGGCCTGCCTTGGCAGCGGGTTGGTGCTAACGGGGTCATTACGTTGCTCTGAATCGGGTCTTTTAGCTGTGTCGAGTGCGCGGCGTTGGTAAAATACACGACATGACTTCCTTGCCCGATCTCGACCAAATGACCCCCGAACAACTGCGCACACTCGCTGCGCAGTTGCTGTCGAAGGTCGACACCATGGGCCGGAAGATCCATCGTGGCGAAACGATCATCGAGCAGCTCTCTCACGAGATCGCCATCCTCAAACGCCACAAGTTTGCCAAGCGCAGTGAGCAGATCAGCCCGGCGCAAGGCAGTTTGCTGGATGACTTGCTCAACACCGACCTCGAAGCCATCGACGCCGAATTGAAAGCACTTCGTCCTGCCCCAGCGCCGGATGAAGTACGCCAACAACCCAAGCGTGCAGCATTGCCACCGCAGTTTCCTCGTACCGTCATTTATCACGAGCCAGAGAGCACTCAGTGCTCCTGCGGCTGCCAACTTCAACGCATCGGCGAAGACGTCAGCGAGAAGCTGGACTACACCCCCGGCGTGTTCACCGTTGAACAGCACGTACGTGGCAAGTGGGCCTGCCGCCAATGCGAAACACTGACTCAAGCGCCGGTACCGGCACAAGTGATCGATAAAGGCATCCCGACTGCTGGCCTGTTGGCGCATGTCATGGTCGCCAAGTTCGCTGACCACTTGCCGCTGTACCGGCAGGAAAAGATCTTCGACCGTGCCGGCCTGGCGATCCCGCGTTCGACGCTGGCTCAGTGGGTCGGCCAAACCGGCGTACAACTGCAACCGCTGGTAGATGCACTGCGCGAAGCCCTGGTGGCCCAGCGAGTCGTCCATGCCGATGAAACACCGGTGCAGATGCTGGCGCCAGGAGAAAAGAAAACACATCGCGCGTATGTCTGGGCCTACTGCACCACGCCGTTCTCGGCACTGAAAGCAGTGGTGTACGACTTCAGCCCCAGCCGTGCTGGCGAACACGCACGCAACTTCCTGGGCACCTGGAACGGCAAGCTGGTGTGCGATGACTTCGCAGGCTACAAAGCCGGCTTCGAGCAAGGCATCACCGAGATCGGCTGCATGGCCCACGCCCGGCGCAAGTTTTTCGACCTGCATGCGGCGAATAAAAGCCAGTTGGCCGAACAGGCGCTGCACTCCATCGGCGGGTTGTACGAAGTCGAACGGCAGGCCAAGGAAATGAGCGATGAAGATCGCTGGCGATTACGTCAGGAAATGGCGGTGCCCGTCGCTGGGAAGTTGCATGAGTGGATGCTGGCCCAACGCGCACTTGTGCCCGAGGGATCGGCCACGGCGAAGGCGCTGGATTACAGCCTGAAACGCTGGGTAGCGCTGACGCGCTACCTGGATCATGGTGCTGTGCCCATAGACAACAATGCGGTCGAGAACAAGATCAGGCCGTGGGCGCTCGGTAGGTCGAACTGGCTCTTCGCTGGGTCACTGCGCAGCGGTAAGCGGGCAGCGGCGATCATGAGTTTGATCCAGTCAGCACGCATGAATGGGCATGATCCGTATGCTTATCTCAAAGATGTGCTGACGCGGTTACCGACCCATAAGGCTGGTGAGATCTCGAGTCTGCTACCTCACCATTGGTGTTAACGGGCTCCTCATCCTGCGGCACTGCCTCGTTGACCGGGGTGCGGTTGTAAGATTGCGCCTTTCACCGGTATTATTCGTGGGTCATTTCTACGACATCTCGAAGGGAATTACCTTTGCCCCGTTCCAACTGGCTGCCTACGCCGCCTTAGCGCTATGCCCCCTCGCAATACTCTGACCGCCTCATAGCTGCGGTCGCGTTCTGCTGCGCCTGATTTTTGGCCGCGGCTATCCCACAACCTAAATGAAGACAGAAGCACCTGCATTGCTCAGCGCTGGCCGCTGTGCGTCATGCCGTGCCTGCTATAGGTAAACCATGCTTGAAAAAATCAAAGCTGCCTGGCTATCAAATGTCCGGGCTGACGTTCTTGCTGGGCTCGTTGTTGCGCTCGCCCTCATTCCCGAGGCTATCGCCTTCTCGATCATTGCCGGAGTCGACCCCAAGGTTGGCCTTTACGCCTCATTCTGCATTTGTACCGTGATCGCATTTGTTGGTGGTCGGCCCGCAATGATCTCTGCGGCCACGGGTGCGATGGCTTTGCTTATGGTGAATCTGGTCAAGGATCATGGCCTTCAGTACCTGCTCGCTGCCTCATTGCTTTGCGGCGTGCTACAAATAGCAGCGGGATATTTAAGGCTGGGAGAGCTGATGCGCTTTGTATCGCGCTCGGTTGTGGCTGGTTTCGTAAACGCTTTGGCTATCCTGATTTTCATGGCGCAGTTGCCCGAACTGACTGGTGTTACGTGGCCGGTTTACGCCATGACCGCTGGAGGCCTCGCGATTATCTATCTCTTCCCTCGACTGCCTTTTGTAGGGAAGCTGCTGCCATCGCCGCTAGTGTGCATCATTGTGCTCACCGCAATCTCGGTATACATGGGCCTGAAAATTCATACGGTGGGAGATATGGGCTCATTGCCTGACAGCTTGCCGGTATTCATGTGGCCAAGCGTACCGTTGAATTTGGAGACCCTGCTGATTGTGCTTCCTTACTCAGCCGCGCTGGCAGTGGTAGGACTTTTGGAGTCCATGATGACCGCGACCATCGTGGATGACCTGACGGACACCACCAGTGACAAGAACCGTGAGTGCAAAGGTCAGGGAGTTGCCAATATCGCAACCAGCCTCATAGGAGGCATGGCCGGCTGCGCCATGATTGGCCAGTCTATGATCAACGTTAAGTCAGGCGGTCGCACGCGTCTTTCTACCTTGTTTGCCGGAGTTTCTCTGCTGATCATGATGATCTTCCTGGGCGATTGGCTGGCCCGGATACCAATGGCCGCGCTGGTTGCAGTAATGATCATGGTGTCTATCAGTACCTTCAGTTGGGGATCGATCCGAAATCTCAAGGAGTATCCGCTCTCAACCAACATCGTTATGGTTGTCACCGTTGTGGTTGTAGTTGCGACTCATAACCTGGCGTTCGGAGTGGTCGCAGGAACCCTGCTAGCCGCGATGTTTTTCGCAAACAAAATCGGCCACTACCTGGACGTGTCCTCTAAGCGTGATCCGGAAAATGCTCACCGGACGTACTACGTGACGGGGCAAGTATTCTTTGGTTCAGCAGACAGATTCTCCAATGCTTTTGACCTCAAGGAGCGGCTAGACACCCTGACGATTGACCTGCGTGAAGCTCATTTTTGGGACATCACAGCCGTGGCTGCGCTGGACAAGGTTGTGCTCAAGCTTCGCCGCGAAGGTATCCAGGTAGATGTGATCGGGATGAACCAAGCGACTTCGACGCTGGTGGATCGCTTCGGAGTACATGACAAACCCGATGGTATTGACACGCTGATGGGACATTAATGGTGATCCCCAAGGGCGATGTCTACCGACTCAATTAGATACATCCACGACCAATGGGAAGCCATTGGTCTGTGGCTAGCGGTCAATATGTGTTCACGGGACGCTTACGTACCGGAAACAAATCGGCAGCCTATACGCCAGCCAAAACGGCCTGTGTTTGCTCTGCAAGCAACCGATCACCAAGGAAACAGGGTGGCACGACCACCACATCATCCACCGGGCCTTTGACGGTGGTGACGCTTTGGCCAATCGGGTACTCTTGCACCCCAACTGTCATAACCAGCTCCACACGCGTGGTCTACACGTGACCAAGCCGGCTCCCCTTGGGGGCTTAAAGAAGGCTTGAGCCGTATGCGCTGAAAGGCGCACGTACGGTTCTTAGGGGGGAGTCAGCCAGCAATGGCTGGCTCCCACCCGACTTTCCAGCCGGCTCGGTGGGCTTCGATGTAATCCTCGGCTACCTCTTTGAAAGTCCTAGTGGGGGCGCTTCCTCTACTTGTTGAGGTTTGGAAAGTTGCTGCCTCAGCAGGACGGGATCTGATCCGGCCTTGACGATCCTCCTTGCCTGACTGGCTGAGTCCCTGGCTTGGACGAGCGTGATGTCGTCCACGGTACCCAGCCCCATATCTCTGGATCTCCCATTCAATTTGAATCGGTAAATCCAACTCCCGCTGCCCATAGCCGACACCTTCAGATACAAGCCCTGGCCATCGCTGTGCATGGCTTTTTCGCCCGAGCGGAGTAACCGCTCTACTGACTTGACCGTTAACAGGTTCGATTTCATTGCCGTCCTCCTCACTCTCAGCCCATACTCCAGCCCATACTTTGGATGCTGGCTTGGGTTGGAGCTCAATCGGTCTTATTGGAAGATGCTAACGCCTGATGCCCGATCTAGAGGTGCTGTTCGTCGGAAAAGCGTGCCGCAGTGGAAGGCAGTGGATGTCTATTTGGCGGACTACGCTGCATTCGAACTGATTTTCATAAGATACTGATTTCAATCAATAAAAATTTCGAAGTATCTAGCGGCCGTGTTGAGTTCGAATCCCTGATCATTCGCCAAATTCGGTTGTCATGCTGCGGGAAAGAAGGTTGGGTCGTTACAGTTGGGCTTTAAGTCAGGGGGAGACGCTTAATCTGCAAGCGCTAGCCTTGTATTGTTCCGAAGCTGATCTAAGTAGTTCGCCCACAGTTGCGCGGCTTCCCGGCGCTGACTCAAGAGTTGAGCGCGTGCATAAACGGCTCCCAGCGCACCTGGCATCCGATGCGAGAGCGACAACTCCAGTACAATTGGATCGATACCCAAATGCTCATGAGCGATCGTGCGGTAGGTAGCCCTAAAGCCGTGAGCGGTGATGGCGTACTCAGGCCAGACTTTTTGCAGCGACTTGAGGATGGACGTAGCATCGATTGACCTTCCTGGATAGACAGGCGATCCGAAAACCCAGCCGTTACCAGCATCATCAACCACCCGATTTTTGTGCAGCTCGCGCAGCAGGACTAGCGCTTGATCTGGTAGCGGCACGATATGCTTGCTCTTGTCCAGATGTTTGGTCTTGCTGACCACATATCGCCAATCGGCGCCGATCAGATCGACGTCCTCCCAGCGCATCTTCACAAGTTCACCCGGCCGAACCGGCAACAGCACCAGTAGGCGCATTGCATAGGCCACGCTGCCAAGGTTCAGATCATCGAGGCGCAACAGAAACCTACCCAGATCAGCTGGACGCTCAATGGCCGGGTTGCTGGTCACCACGTGGCGTATCTTAAGTTCTTCGGTATTGCTCAGGGCCACGTTTCGCTCAACCCAACCTCGTCCTTCGGCAAAGCCAAGGATGGAGCGAATAATTGTCCGCACGCGCCTAGCCATCGCCATGATTCGCTTATACCGCAGCTCGGTAATGATGGCCGTTATGTGCTCGAGCTTGATTTCGCTGACCGGCCGCTCGCCGATGGCGGGCAGAATGTGGTTGTTCAGTGCGCCGCGAAATCCTGAAACGGATTTGCTGACCAGGTCGGCGGATTTGAACTTCATCCACTCCTCAGCGACGTAGGCGAACGTACGTGCCTCGTTTAGCCATTGCGCCTCGATCTTGGCTTTTTTGGCTTTGAGTGGGTCGATGTGATTGGCCACACTATTGCGCGCTGCCCGGGCGAGCTCACGAGCTTCTTTCAAGCCCACATCCGGATACCTGCCGATCACGAACACATTTTCCTTGCCGCGAAGACGGTACTTCAGCCGCCAGTGCCGTGAGGGTGATTTACCAGGCTTGAGCGAGGCACGCACTTGGAGATAGAGACCCGAGACGTCGCCATCGGCATACTTGCCCGATGTGGTCAGCGAACGAATGAAAGCATCGCTGAGTTTCTGGCGGAAGGGTGGCGGTTTTTCGGGGGGCATGGTGTGGGGGTATCTTTTTTAAATCGGGCTTGGTGTCCCCCAAAGATACCCCCAGTCAAGCTGGAATTGAGTGGATTCCGATGGACGGCTACGGAAGATTATTTAATCTAACGCTATGAATTTAAAGGCTTTATGGCTCTTGGTGGAACTCGATCAGAGACTATCGGGGTCCCCAAAGAACATCTGTATCCGCGAACGCAACCACCGCTCCGCCGGATCGTTGTCCTGCGCACCGCGCCAGGCCATGTGCAGCTCGAAGGTGCGCACGTCCAGCGGCATGTCCTCGGCGCGCAGGCCGCCGGCGGCGGTGAGGGTTTCGGCGGCGTAGTCGGGCACGGTGGCGATGATGTCGGTGCCGGCCAGCAAGGTGCCCAGGCCGTTGAACTGCGGTACGGCGAGCACTACATGGCGCTTGCGGCCGATTTCCTCGAGGGTCTCGTCGATGAAACCGGACAGGTCGCCGGCGAACGACACCAGTGCGTGAGGACGGGCGCAGAAATCATCGAGGGTGATGTTGCCGGGCACGCTGTCGGCGCGCAGCAGCTTGGGCTTGCTGCGCCGCAGCACCTTGCGCTTGGCGTTGGCCGGCAGGTCGGCGGTGTAGCTCACACCCACCGAGATTTCGCCGGAGGCCAGCAGTGTCGGCATCAGCAGGTAGTTGACCCGGCGCACCACCAGGACGATGCCAGGCGCTTCGGCGCGGATGCGCTTGAGCAGCTTGGGCAGCAGGGCGAACTCGGCGTCGTCCGACAGGCCGATGCGAAACACCGAGGTGCTGGTGGCCGGGTCGAACTCGGCAGCGCGGCTGACCGCCGTGGAGATCGAGTCCAGCGCCGGGGAGAGCAGGGCGAAGATCTCGTGGGCACGGGCCGAGGGCTCCATGCTGCGGCCGGTACGCACGAACAGCGGATCGTCGAACAGGTTGCGCAGGCGCGACAGCGCCGCGCTGATCGCCGGCTGGCCGAGGAACAGCTTTTCGGCGGCACGGGTCACGCTGCGTTCGTGCATGAGCGTTTCGAACACGATCAGCAGGTTCAGGTCTACGCGGCGCAGGTCGTTACGATTCATCGGTGCGTTTCGCCTTGCTCAGGTGGGTCGGGGTGAATATTAAGGCCAAAGGCTGTTACCCTGCACGGGTTTACGGGGGCCAATGCAGCGATTTGCCCGTAGCCCAATCAATGACAGGCATGTCGACTATTAACAGCCACTGATGGTCTAACGTGCAAAGCCCGGATAAAGTCCGTGGTAATACGAGGTTCACAAAGGCGAGGTATGCGATGTCCCGCATGATCCGTTTCCACAAGTTCGGCGCGGCCGATGTGCTCCGTTGCGAGGAGCAGGCCGAACCGTCCCCCGCGGCGGGCGAGGTGCAGGTGCGCGTCGAGGCCATTGGCCTGAGCTGGTACGACGTGCTCTGGCGCCAGAACCTGGCGCCGTCGCAGGCACGCCTGCCGGCAGGGATCGGCCATGAAATGGCCGGTGTGGTCACACAGGTTGGCGAGGGTGTCGAGGATATCGCCGTGGGCGACCGCGTTGCCAGCTTCCCGGCCACCAGCCCCAACGAGCATCCGGTATACGGCGATGTGATCGTGCTGCCACGCACGGCCATCACCCGTTATCCCGAGCACCTGACGCCGATCGAGGCCAGTGTGCATTACACGCCGCTGCTGATCGCCTACTTCGCCTACGTCGACCTGGCGCGGGCCAAGGCCGGGCAGACGGCGCTGGTGACCGATGCCAGCCACTGCGCAGGGCCTGCCTTCGTGCAGTTGGGCAAGGCCCTGGGGCTGACCGTTTTCGCGGCTACCAAGGAGCCCGAGCAGCGCGAGTACCTGGTTGAGCTGGGTGCGGACAAGGTGATCGTCACCGAAGAGCAGGACTTGTTGATGCAGATCGGCAAGTACACCGATGGCCGTGGCGTCGACATGGTCCTGGATGGCATGGGCGGCCCGCAGATGTCGCTGCTCGGTGACGTGCTCGCTCCGCGTGGCAGCCTGGTGCTGTACGGCCTGCAAGGCGGCAACCAGACACCTTTCCCGGCGTGCGCTGCGTTCCAGAAGAACATCCAGTTCTACGTGCACTGCATCGGCAACTTCATCGGCAAGCCGGAGCTGGGGATTGCCCAGGACCAGGTAGCCTTGCAACGTGCGCTGCGTGATATCAACCAGTTCACTGCCGACAAGCTGCTGACACCGCAGATCATCAAGGTCTATCCCTTCGACAAGGTGGTGGAGGCTCACCGCCTGATGGACGAGTGTCCCTGTGGCGGGCGCATTGTGCTGGATATGGCCTCCCATTGATCGTTCAGCTTTCTGCAAGTATGAAAAAACCGGGCGCTGCCCGGTTTTTTTCTGACATTTCCTACAAGTAATTAATAACGAGCTTACATTGTGCAAGGGCTGGTGATATGCCCGGCCTGCTTGTTCGTGTGCCCGTCGAAAGGCTGCTGGGTTATTCTGTTTCGCGCTGCGTTTATTACCATCCCCTGAATGGTTTTTTTACCCTGATCTGTATCTTTTATTCAGTTGCCAACTCTCGATAATGGCTTCGTGATGCTTGTTGGCAGCCCAGCGCCGCAGATACCTTGGCGCCGGGGCTGTGGAGGCGCTGCGGGGTGGCATTCGATGTCTGGTAGACAGTAATGCGTCGAATCCTCCTAAGTGCTTGTAGGAAAAACCTTTGAACTTAACCGCGATCCATTTGCACGCCGGTGCATGCCGGATTTCTTTGCGCTCAAGGAATGGAGTGGAATACATGAGCAATATCCATGAGCAGGCCCTGCACTACATATACCAGCAAGTACTGGACCGCTTGCTGGAACATATGTCCCAGGCGCAACGAGCTTCTGTTCAGTTGTTGGTCCAGCGGTTGCTGGTGGCAGCAGGTGGCGTGGAGTACATCGGCGGGTTTCGTCTGCTGGTGGTGCAGGGGCCTGATGAAGGCAGCGCGCGTCTGCTGGCGTTCCTGCGAGCGGCCCAACTGAGCATTGCACTGCGTACCCCTGCGACTTTCCGGCTACAGGTGGTAGTCGCCTCGCGTCCGACGCCTGCACCTGACGCCCTGGAACAACTGGAACGTACCTTCAGTGCGTTGTTCCTGCAGGACGACCCGCGCGTCGAATTGCTCGTTCCTGGCGCCCATCACCTGCAGCCATTCACTCGCCAGGCTGGAGCGGTCACGGAAGATATCCAGCTCGGTCGCGAGGCATTGCTGGTGTTCGGTCATCTGTGCGGCGGTCAGCCTGAGGCCCTGTTTGGCAGTCGCCTGCACCTCGAGATGGCCGACGCCCTGCAGGCGGCATTGTCCCAGGCAACGCCGCCCGATGCCCTGGTCACGGCAGTACCCTTGCGCCAGCGGCGCCGATTTCTTGGCTGGAGCCGTGCCGCGGCGAGGCAATGTGGTGAGCGTGGCAACCATGTCATGCACCAGTGTGCCGCGGCCTTGTGCGAGACGCTGGGGCGCCTGCGTGCGCGCATTGCCCGGCCCCTGGACAGTCGCGCGGCAAACGCATCGGCGCATCTGGCAAAGGTGGCGGTACGGGTCATTGCGGTCGATGATCTGGTCCTGCCTGCGCAGGAGGGCGACCTCCTGCACTGCGTACTGGGTGTGCAAACCGCGCAGGGGCAGGGGCCGCTTGGCGCCGCCTTCGACCATGCCTATCTGGCTTACCTTCAACGCTTGCGCGACCGCTGGTTGCCGGGCACGGGCGAGCCGGGGCGGTTGCTCGCACAGCCGGTGCCGGACTTGTTCCAGCGCGGTTTTGGCGTCGATGACGAGCAACTGACCTGCCTGCTGTTCGCCCCTTTCGCCGAACAGGGGCGCCGCCTGGCGGCCTTTGTCCAGCGCTGTCACCCGACCATGCGCGTGGCGTTGCCTTACTTGCACCGAGCGCTGCAGGGGCAGCCGTGCCCCGAAGCGGTAGTCAACTGGCTGATCGGGACCAGCGGCTTGAGCCTGGCCCAGTTGCGCGCCATCTACTCGGGGCGACTGGCGCAGCCGCATGCCAGCCTGATGGCACGCATGGCCCGGCGTGATGTCGGGCTGCGGCTGCTGGCGCCGCCCTTGCCATGCGCCGACGCGATGGCCCGGATCGCCAGCTGATGGGCCGCTCCGTACAACGCGAATTCGCCTATCAGGCGGTGTATCACTATCTGGAGACATTGATCGCGCAGGCAGGCAACAGCGGCGCTCAATCACGCTTGCCCTCGCTGCGAGACCTTGCACGTCGCCTGCGTGTATCGCTGGCCACGGTGCAGTACGCCTACAGTTTGCTGGAGCGAGAGGGGCGGGTGCATTCGGTGCCCAAGTCCGGTTATTTCGTCAAGCTGCCGGTCAATGATCCGCCGGCGATGCGCCTGGCGCGGGCGCAGGCTGCGCCCTTCGTCCTGCCGCCGCTGCCGTGCGAAGCCCTTGAAACCTTGTTGCTGGCGCATGAGCGGCGCCTGGCGCGCCAGCGCACACAGGCCCAGGCGGGGAATGCGCTGTTGCGCAATGCATTGGCAGTCCGTCACACCCGCTCATCGACGCAGTATTGGCGTGCCGAGGATGTACACCTGGCCACGGATGTCCAGGCACTGCTGCAGACACTGTTGATCGCCCTTGACCTGCAGGGCTGTACGGTGTTGGTGGCCACGCCCTGCTGCTGGCGTCAGTTGCAGGTGCTGCAGCAATTGCAGATGCGCGTTCTGGAGTTACCCCTGGACGCCGTCGGCGGCCTGGACCTTGACACGCTCGCACAGTTGCTCAAGCACGAGAGCGTACGTCTGCTGCTGATGCCTTCGTGCCTGGCAACCCCTCCGGGCAGGCAGGTATCGGCGCACGAGCAACGCGAGGTGGCCCGCCTGCTTGCGGTCTATCCAGCCTGGCTGCTGGAGAACGACCTCGACAGCGAGCAGTGCTTCACGCTTGCCCCTGCATCGCGCCTGCGCGACTGGGTCGATCCGCACGGCTTGCTGGTACTGGGTTCGCTGGAGGGTATCGTCGGGGCAGAGGCGCCCTATGCCTATGTACTGAGTCGGCACCCGGCGGTGTGCGAAGCCTTCCTGCGCCGCAGCTTCGTGTTGCCGCCGCGACGACAGCACGCACTGGCCTGCCTGTTGACGCGCAACGATATCGACGGCCATCTGGAGCAGTCGCGCAGGAACCTCGAACTGCGCATGGCCATCCTCTGTCACGCCGTCGAGCAGCATTTGCGCGCCCTGGTGACCTTTGTCAGCCCCGAAGGCGGGCGCACGCTATGGTGCAGCCTGCAACGGGCGGTGGATGTGCGCCAGGTGCCGGACACGCTGGGGGATTCGACGCTGTGGGTCGCACCCGGTGGGCTGTTCAGCCTGCAGGGGCGCTATGCGCACCATCTGCTGCTGGCCTGGCTGGGTGATGACGCAGCAGAACTGGAGCGGGCGCTCGCCGAACTTGCGCAGCACCTGACGTATCTGGGAGAAGATCAGCCGCACGCGTTGAATTGACCACTGATCCGGCGTACTTGTCAGGCCTGCCGATCTGTATGTATAAACAGTACCTTCTGATTCCTGCGACGTTCCGCCGTGATTGCCCATTCCGTCGACGACCCACTGTATTACCTGCATAACTTCCGGCAGGTCCTGAGCTGGGTCGAACACCGCTATGCCGACCTGCTCGATGTCGATGAGCAGGATTTTCTTCGCGCGTTCGCCCGTCTGGCCGAACCTGCACAGGCCATGCTGGTGCGCATGGTGATGCGCAAGGGCGAGCTGTTTCGCGATGATCGCCTCGAGTATGCGGAAATCGGCAACGCAAGCGCGGCGCTGGCGCCTCTGCAGGCATTGGGGTGGGTCTGCGCGGCGCCGACGCTCAGCCTCGAGCAGCTGTTCGGGTTGCTGCGCAAGGATGAACTGGCGAGTTGTTTCGCCGACCGTCTGTCCCGTCCCAAAGCTGGCAAGGCAGTGTTGCTGGCCGAGCTGCAGGCGCTGGAGTTGACGGCAAGGCCGCTGGCTGCGTGGTTCGAGCAGGCGCCTGTAGGGATTCTGCACTGGCGCCTTCAGCCCTTGTGCGACCGGCTGCGTCTGCTGTTCTTCGGCAACCTGTACCAGGACTGGTCGGAGTTCGTCCTGGCCGATCTCGGGATGTTGCGCTACGAACAGGTGAACTTCAGCGCTGCTGATCGCGCCCTGCGAAAGCGCACCGAAGTCGACCTGGCGATGGCCCTGCACGCCTGTGCCGAGCGCCTGGACAACGGCGAGTCTCCCTGCACCGTGCTCGCCACGCTATCGTCGATGAACAGCGACAACGCCTGGCTGGCCAGGCGACGCGCACGGCTTCTGTTCGCCATCGGCCAGCGCTGCGAGCGCCTGGGCGAGTGGGACATGGCGCTGTCGGTCTACGACGGGCTGGATCATCCCGAGGCGCGCATCCGTCAGATTCGAGTGCTGGAGCGCAGCGAGCGATGGCAACAGGCGCATGATCTGGCGCAAGGTGTGGCCGGCTCAGCGGTCAATCCACTGGAGGCGCAGGCGCTCGCGCGCATGCTGCCGCGCCTGGCGCGCAAGCTGGGTGGCCCGCCGCGGCGCAGGGCGCGTGCTGCGGTGCAGACGCTGATCGAGCTCGAGTTACCGCTGGAGATGGCTGGCTCCGGGGTCGAGGAGGCCGTTCGCCAGCACTTGGCCGAGGCCGGTGGCCAGGTGCATTACGTCGAGAACACACTGTTCACCAGCCTGTTCGGCCTGCTGTGCTGGGAAGCGATCTTCGCGCCACTGCCCGGGGCCTTTTTCCACCCCTACCAGGCTGCCCCCCAGGACCTGCACGACAGCGACTTCCACGGGCGCCGAGAGGCACTGTTCGCGCGCTGCCTGGGGCGTCTGGACGATGGCAGCCACCGTGACGCGATCCTGGCCTGCTTCGCCGCCAAGCAGGGGTTGCAATCACCTTTCGTGTTCTGGCAGTTGCTCAGCCCGGCGTTGCTCGAGCAGGCACTGGCGTGCGTACCTGCCGAGCACCTCAAGCACTGCTTCCTGCGCTTGCTGCAGGACATCCGCAACAACCGCACCGGCATGCCCGACCTGATCCAGTTCTGGCCCGAGCAAGGGCGTTACCGGATGATCGAGGTCAAGGGGCCTGGCGACCGCCTCCAGGACAACCAGTTGCGTTGGCTGGATTTCTGCGCCGAGCACGACATGCCGGTCGCCGTCTGCCATGTACGATGGCAGGAAGCGCTGGCGTGAGCCTGAGCGTTGCAGTTCGCGCACTCTGCGAGTTCAGTGCCAAGGCTGGCGACCTGGACCTGCGTTTTACCCCCTCGCCATCCGCGCAGGAGGGTATCGACGGGCACCGGCGGGTGGTTTCGCGGCGCGATCCGGGCTATCAGGCCGAGGTGGCGCTGGAGGGCCAGTACCAGGGCCTGCGTGTGCGTGGCCGGGCCGACGGCTACGATCCGCTGCGCAATCGCCTGGAGGAGATCAAGACCCACCGCGGCGATCTCGAGCGCCAGCCAGACAACCATCGCCAATTGCACTGGGCGCAGGCCCGGGTCTATGCGTGGTTGTTGTGTCACCTGCACGGGCTGACGCGCATCGAGGTCACCCTGGTGTATCTGGATGTCGACAGCGACCGTCAGACCCTGTTCAGCGAACAGCAGGACGCCGCCGATCTTCAGCGTTTTTTCGAAGCCCTGTGCCAGCGTTATCTGGGCTGGGCGCAAGCGCAGTCCTCGCGTATCGGCCGCCGCGACGACGACCTGCAACGGCTGGCGTTCCCCTATCCGCAGTTTCGCCAGGGTCAGCGCCAGCTGGCCGAAACCCTGTACAAAGCCGTGGCCACCGGCCGCTGCCTGATGGCCCAGGCCAGCACCGGCATCGGCAAGACCCTCGGTACGTTGTTCCCACTGCTCAAGGCCATGCCCCTTCAGCAGTTGGACAAACTGTTCTTCCTCACCGCCAAGACGCCAGGGCGGGCATTGGCGCTGGAAGCCTTGCGCCAGATCACCGATTCCACTGCGCAGCCGCAACTGCGTGCGTTGGAGCTGATTGCGCGGGACAAGGCGTGCGAGCATCCGGGCAGTGCCTGCCATGGCGAGTCCTGCCCGCTGGCCAAGGGCTTCTACGACCGTTTGCCGGCTGCACGTGAAGCGGCCGCGCAGCGGCCATTGCTCGATCGCGCGACGCTGCGCGAGGTAGCCTTGGCGCACCAGGTCTGCCCCTATTACCTGGGCCAGGAGATGGCGCGCTGGGTCGACCTGGTGATTGCCGACTACAACTACTATTTCGATGCCCATGCCTTGCTGTTCGGCCTGGCCCAGCTCAACCAGTGGCGGGTAGCCGTGCTGGTTGACGAGGCGCACAACCTGGTCGAGCGCGGCCGGGCGATGTACAGCGCCAGTCTCGACCAGGGGCAGTTGCAGGCCTTGCGCCAGAGCAAGCCTGCCGGTCTGACGAATGTGCTGGATCGCCTGAACCGCCAATGGAACGCCCTGTACAAGGCGCAACAGGCGCCGTATCAGGCCAGCGAGAAGTTGCCCGACACCTTTGTACGAAGCCTGCAGCAGTGCATCGGTGCGATTCAGGAGCGTATGGAGCAGGCACCTGCTCAGCTTGATCCGCCGCTGTTGCAGTTCTACTTCCAGGCCCTGCAGTTCTGCCGGGTGGCGGAACTGTTCGATGAGCACTTCCTGTTCGATGTGGGGGTGCGCAACGGCCCAAAGCGTCGGCGTCTGGCGACCCTGACCCTGCGCAACGTGGTACCGGCCCGCCTGCTTGGCCCACGGATGCGCGCCGCACGCAGTGTCACCCTGTTTTCCGCCACCCTCGGGCCACGACGCTTCTACGCCGACCTGCTGGGCATGCCGGCCGACACCGCCTGGCTGGAGGTGGCCGCGCCGTTTCGCGCCGAACAGTTGCAGGTGCACATCGTCAGCGACGTCTCGACCCGTTACCAACAGCGCCAGCTTTCGCTGGCTCCGATCGTCGAGCTGATCGCCGCCCAGTATGAGCGTCAGCCCGGTAACTACCTGGCGTTCTTCAGCAGCTTCGAGTACCTGGAGCAGGTGGCCACGCTGTTTGCCCAGCGCCACCCCGAAGTGCCACATTGGCAGCAGGCGCGGGGCATGGACGAGAACGCCCGCGAGGGTTTTCTGGCGCGCTTCGTGGCAGACGGGCAGGGGATTGGCTTCGCCGTGCTGGGCGGTGCCTTCGGTGAGGGCGTCGACCTGCCCGGCAGCCGCCTGATCGGCGCCTTCGTCGCCACCCTGGGCCTGCCCCAGGTCAACCCGGTCAACGAGCAGTTCAAGCAGCGCCTGGGTCGCCAGTTCGGTGCCGGCTTCGACTACGCCTACCTGTATCCCGGCGTGCGCAAGGTGATCCAGGCAGCTGGGCGGGTCATTCGGGGAGACCAGGACCGTGGTGTGCTGTTCCTGATCGACGAGCGCTTCAGCGAGCCGCGGGTGCGGCAGATGTTTCCCGCCTGGTGGCAGGCCGGGATCAACTAATCCCGGCCTGCCATCGCGCGACCGTGCAACTCCCAGTACACTGCGCGTTCCAACACCTACATCCGTTGAACTCGAGGTTCTGCATGACGCTCAGTCCTTTGGCAGGCAAGCCGGCTCCGGCCAGCGTGCTGGTCGATATTCCCCGCCTGTTGACCGCCTACTACACCGGTCGCCCGGATGCGTCGATCGCATCGCAGCGCGTGGCCTTCGGCACTTCGGGGCATCGAGGCACTTCGTTCGAGCTGAGCTTCAACGAGTATCATGTGCTGGCGATCACCCAGGCGATCTGCCTTTATCGCCAGGAGAAGGGTATCGATGGCCCGCTGTTCATCGGTGCCGACACCCACGCGTTGTCGGCGCCGGCCAGCGCCAGCGCGCTGGAGGTCCTGGCGGCCAATGGCGTTCAGGTTCGGTTGTCCAAGGACGATGAATACACCCCGACCCCGGCGGTGTCCCATGCCATCCTCTGCTACAACCGCGGGCGCAAACAGGGCCTGGCCGACGGTATCGTCATCACGCCTTCGCACAATCCTCCGCAAAGCGGCGGTTTCAAGTACAACCCACCCAACGGCGGGCCGGCCGACAGCGACGTGACCAAGTGGATCGAGGCCAAGGCCAATGAGCTGCTGGCTGCAGACCTTGCGGGCGTCAAGCGCATCGAGCACGCCCAGGCCCTGCAGGCCGCCACCACCCAGCGCCACGACTACGTCGGCAGCTATGTGGCCGACCTGGGGAACGTCATCGATTTCGAGGTGATCCGCAAGGCCAACCTGCGCCTGGGCGTCGATCCGCTGGGCGGTGCCGGTGTCCGCTACTGGTCGGCCATTGCCGAGCACTATGGGCTGAACCTGGAAGTGGTCAACACCGAGGTCGATCCGACGTTCCGCTTCATGTCGGTCGACTGGGACGGGCAGATCCGCATGGACCCGTCCTCGCCCTACGCCATGCAGGGCCTGATCGGCCTGCGCGAGCGTTTCGACGTGGCCTTCGCCTGCGATCCGGACCACGACCGCCACGGTATCGTTACCGCTGATGGCCTGCTGCAGCCGAACAACTACCTGGCCGTGGCCATTGACTACCTGTTCCGTCACCGTCCGCAGTGGCGCCAGGACGCCGCCGTCGGCAAGACCGTGGTCAGCAGTGGCATGATCGACCGTGTCACGCAGCGCCTGGGGCGCAGGCTGCATGAGGTGCCGGTCGGCTTCAAGTTCTTCGCCCAGGGCCTGTTCGAAGGCTCGCTCGGCTTTGGCGGGGAGGAGAGTGCAGGGGCTTCGTTCCTGCGTCTGGACGGCAGCGTCTGGGCTACCGACAAGGACGGCCTGATTCCGGCCTTGCTGGCCGCCGAAATGACTGCACGCACCGGACGCAACCCGAGCCAGGCCTATGATGACCTGACCGCCGCCCTGGGCAAGCCCTACGCCACCCGTGTGGAAGCCAAGGCCGATGCGCGGCAGAAAGCGCTGCTGGGCAAGCTGGTGCCCGAGCAGGTCAAGTCCACCGAGCTTGCCGGCGAGCCGATCGAGCAGATCCTCAGCCACGCGCCCGGCAACGGCCAGGCCATCGGCGGCCTGAAGGTGATGACCGCCAATGGCTGGTTTGCCGCACGGCCTTCGGGTACCGAGGACATCTACAAGATCTACGCCGAGAGCTTCGTCGACGAGGCCCACCTGCAGCGCCTGGTGCAGGAAGCCCAGGCTTTGGTGGATGCTGCGATCAGCTGATTGGCACGAGGCAGCCGAGAAGCACCGGATCGTTCCTTTCGCCGCTTGATCCGCGACGGGAACGATCCGGTGATCTGCCTCAGGCCACATCCACCAGCACGATCTCGCTGTCTTCGAGCGCTGTCACCCGCAACACCTCTTCACCTTCCACGGCGATCCCGTCACGGGCCTTGGCCTGTACGCCGTTGGCCTCCACCACACCCTTGGCCGGCACCAGGTAGCCGCGCCGACCGGTATCGAAGCGGTACTCGGCGCTTTCACCTGCGCGCAGGGTGGCAGCTACCAGGCGGGCATCGGCACGAATGCGCAGGGCATCCTGGTCCTCGACACGGCCACTGGCCAGGGTCACGAAGCCTTCGCCTCGCTCGCCCTTGGGGAAGGGACGAGTGCCCCAGGATGGCGCCTCGCCAACCTTGTCCGGCACGATCCAGATCTGGAAGATGCGCGTATCGACCTTTTCCAGGTTGTACTCGCTGTGCACGATACCAGTCCCTGCGCTCATTACCTGGACGTCACCGACTTCGGTGCGGCCCTTGTTGCCCAGGTTGTCCTGGTGGCTGATCGCGCCTTCACGGACATAGGTGATGATTTCCATGTCCCGGTGCGGGTGCGGCGGGAAGCCGCTGCCAGCGGCGATCAGGTCATCGTTCCAGACGCGCAGGTTGCCCCAGTGCATACGCTCGGTGTCGTAGTACTCGGCAAACGAGAAGTGGTGGTGGGCGTCGAGCCAGCCATGGTTGGCGTGACCCAGACTTTCGAAGGGGCGCAGTTGCAGCATGATCAGGTCCTCGGTAAGTGGGAATGACGCCATGATGCCCTGTTCATGTATCGAAAATAAGCGTAAATATCGGCTCAAAAGTATCGGTTAAATCGATTTATAATGATGCTGTAAATTCTACGTTTCATCGCCTAATCCCATGATATGCAAGCATTCGCTGGCACTTTTCAGCATATCGGTGGAACATGCCTGATCGATCTGATCAGCGATGGAGTGAACGTGTCCCTCGAGCAGCCACCGGTGCCCCCGGACCTGACCCCGCCTGCCCAACTGCCCTGGTTGCGCCGGCTCGCCGCACGCCTGCTCGGGCGCGGGCTGAGCCGCTTGCAGGCACAGCACCGTGACTCCTGGTTCCTCGGCCACGCGACCGGTCAGCGCACCGGTCACGCCGACGGCCTGCGCGACGGCTATGAGCGTGGGCGCGCAGAAGGCTTCGAGGCGGGGCGCCAGGTGCTGGTGATCCGTGACAACCGTGCCGATAACGCGGCCGTGCCCGGCCAGGATGACAAGCTGTTCGACGATTGGCGCCTGCCCCTGAGCAGCGAGCTGAAGAAGCGCTTCAAGGCCGACGTCGCCCAACGCCTGCCTGCCGATGCCCAGCCGAGCGCCGCGCAGTGGAAACTGATCTTCAGCGACACGCCCACCACCTGCGTGGTCGCCGGCGCCGGTGCGGGCAAGTCCACCTCGCTGGTGCTGCGCATTCTACTGCTGCGTCACTACCTGGGCTTCGAGCTCGACGCGATGACGGTGGTCACCTTCACCCGTGAGTCGCGCAAGGACTTCATCAAGCGTCTGGTACAGGTGTTCACCCTGTGGCAGATCGATCTGCAACCGGCCCGTGCCCGTGAGTTGGTGCGGACCTTCCACTCGCGCATCCTGCCTCTGGTGCGCAGCCTGCCGGGCTTCTCCCAACTGCGTGCGTTCGAGACCCTGGGCAGTGATGTTCCGGCCGGCGCAGAAGCCGAAAGTGAAGGCAATGCCTTCGACCTGCGTCTCAACGATGCCCAGCGCCAACAACTCAATCTGTGCTACCGCGACCTGCTGCGCGACAGTCCGCGCTTTGCCGAGCTGGTTGCGGTGATGCGGCGCGAGGCCCTGCAACTCAAGGCGCTGGACCCTGATCATCCGGATGTGCAGAAACGGGTGCAGGTGACCCAGCTCGCGGCCCAGCGTGACGAAGAACTGTGTGACGTGATCGAGGACCTGTGGTTCGCCGCAGGGGCTTGGCCGATCAAAGGGATCGAACCGTGCCGGGATACGGTGCAGATTCGCGGCCAGCGTTTTCATGTGCATGGCCGCCTGGAAGGGCTGGATGCCTGGGTGGTGCTGGGGTTCGATTCGAGCGAAAGCGCGCAGTACCAGCGTCCCGGGGCCAAGCTGTCGGTGCGTGCAGAGTGGGCTGTGAAACGCACCCTGTTTCAAGCTTTCTGCGATAAGCCACTGATTTGGCTTGATAACTACGTTGCTGCCAAGCGCCTCGCCGCATCACTCGCAGGCGATGCGGTGGCGGGGCCAGGGTTCGAGTTCAAGGTCAAGGGCGAACTGGCGGCGGCGCCCTTGCTCGATGCCTTCGTCGGTGCAGCGAGCTTCATCGAGAACCTGGGGCTGGAGGTTGGCCCGGCAGTGGCCGGGATGAGCTTTGCGCCTGGCGACAGCGATGCAGCTTTCTTTGAAGCGCTGGCGCTGTACTGGAAAGCCCTGGAAGCGCACCTGCTGGGTCTTTCGCCGCCGGTGATGACCTACAACCGCATGTTCGCGCTGTTCGGCGAGAACAACCCGGAGAACCTGCAACTGCTGCCCGACCCGTTGCTGCGCCCGCTGGCGCACCTGATGATCGACGAATTCCAGGACGTCTCGCCACAGATCGTCAGCTGGCTGCGCGCCACGCTGGCGGAAATCCGCAGGCGCGGGCCGGGCATGCACACCGGGCGCAACGCCACGTATTCGTCATTGATGTGTGTAGGTGATGACTGGCAGTCGATCTACGGCTGGCGGGGCAGTTCGCCGCAGTACTTCATGGACTTCGCCAGGACCTTCCCGTCGCCGGCCACTACCCGGGTGATGCTGACCGAGAACTATCGCAGCCAGCAACACATCATCGATGCCGCGGAGCATCTGGTACGGGCGACGCCCGCGATCAGCGGCAAGAAGGCCAGGGCCAGTGGTGCTGCGGCCGACCTGCCGCTTTCACCGGTCAAGGTTTTCGAGCGCGATGAAGCCGCATTGGCGCAAACGCTGATCGAGCATTACCAGCGTGGCGAGTCAATCTTGATGTTATTTAGAAAAAGTAACGATAAGTTATTGATATCTGAGCATATCGACCACTTGATAAAGGCTGAATCCAACCTGCCGCCCGAGCAGCGCCGGTTACGCCAGCTGACGTACCACAGTGCCAAGGGGCTCCAGGCCGATGCGGTATTCATGCTCGGCGACTGCCAGTACCTGAGCAGTTCACCCTACAAGAACCAGGCCTACCGCATGGCAGGCCTGGGGCGTGCAGGTGATGCGCAGCCTTTCGATACCGCGCAGAAAGACGAGGTGCAGCGACTGGCCTACGTCGGGGTGACCCGGGCGATCAGGCACTGCTACTGGCATGTGGAGATGGCCTCGGGTGAAGCTGCGGCGCTGGCCCGTGCTTCTGCCCAGGTCCAGGGGCGGCAGGTCTTCTTCGAAGACCTGCGCGGCCAGTGAACGGCCTCAGGTGTTTTCCTCCTTGCGGGTGTAGCTTTCGTACAGCCCATTTTCTACCTTGGCCTGCTCGTCCATCAGTGCCCGGGCAGCGGTGTGGTATTGGCCATCGTTGAGCTCCATGCGCTGCAATTGGCCATCCTGCGCGGGCAACTGGACAGACAGCGCAGTTTCCAGCGTGCTCCTGACCGATGCGGATAGGCGGGTGATGGCTGGGGCAGTGGCGTCCAGGCAGTAGTCCAGATAGTCAAGGCCCGGTTGCCAGAACTCGATGTTGTCGGCGAACACCTGCGCGTGAGCCATGCGCAGGCTCTTCTTCCAGGTCGGTTGCTCGAGCAGCCAGCGTACCCGTGCGTCAGCGTTGGCTCCCATGCGCCTGACGTGCTCCACGACGTTGAACCTGACCCTGGTGTTGAGCCTGGCGGTAGCGGCGTACAGCATGTCACTGCCGGGCTCGGGGTAATCGAGCTCGTCAGCCAGGTCCTGGCGCAGAGACAGACGGACTTCGATGTCATCCACCGGACCGTCGATCAGTTCGTTGTCTGGATAGGCTGCTGCGTCGTCGAGCGGGTCAAGCGGTGGTAGGGCCTGTTGTTCACCGCTGCGCCGCGCTTGCAGGGCTGCCTTGCGCAAGGTTCGCGCGAGTGCAATGCGGTCGGCCAGGTCGTTGACCTGTGCCCTGCGGTAGAGTTTGCCCAGCAGCTGCCACTTGCTCCTGAGTGTCTCGTCGCCTGTGCTGATTTCCTCCAGGCTGACCTCCGCTTCCAGTGCGCTGAAGGCGTCCGAGCCCGCGTCCCCACAGGTCACCGGATAGGCGCCAGCGACCTCGTTCAGGTGCTCGCGCAGCTCGGTATTGCTTGCGGCCTTCTCGAGCAGCCGCCAGACGCGCACGCGCAGTCGCTGCGGTTGATAGCGGGCCTCGGCAGAATTCCTGAGGATGGACAACTGGTCGAACAATGGGGCGTTTTCCTGCATACCTTGCATTTCCTGCCAGTTCTGCAACTGGCTGTCGTTCATGCCCTCCCGCCAGAACTGCTGCCACTCCTGCAATTGCTCAAGGTCATCCTCGTACACCGTCAGCCCGATGCTGCGCAGGCGTGCGCGGGTCTGCTCTTCGTGCAGGTTGTAGTTGAAACTCCAGCGCCGGCCGGGAACGTGCGCGGCGATGTCCCGTGCGTAGGGTGTGACCAGGATGGTGTCGAGGTCTTCAGGGGTATCGATCTCATTGAACGACAGGTCGAGTTCGCGCAACTGGTACTGGGCCTGGCTCATCAACGTCGTCAGGCCATCCGGCCATTCGGTGAGCGCGGCGTTGGACAGTCTGAGGCTGGACAGGCGCGCCATGTAGCGAACGTCCGGCGCTTGTCCGAGGGGATTCATCGACAGGTTCAGCTCGCGAAGATCGATCATGTCCTGGAACTGCTCGGCCATGGCCTGATCGAGGGTGATACGGTTGCGGCTCATATTCAGGGCATCCAGCCGGCGTCCTGCGAGCAGAGCGAGATCTGGAGCGGCAAGCACCAGGTCGTTTCTGCTCAGGTCGAGTGTTCGCAGGTGAGGCATGTTGCCCAAGGCCGCCTTCAGCTCTGTGGAAAGTCCTGTCAGGGCATTGTTCTGCAGATTCAGCGTGCGCAGGCCAGGTGCCGACTGCAGTGCCTGGGCCAGCTCAACGGCATTGATCCGGGGATTACCCGTGATTGCGAGTTCCTCCAGAGCCGGGAACGATGCGAGGAGTGTCGGTTGCACGCTCTCCAGCTCAAGGCCATTGATCTTCAAGCGGGTAATCGCCGGGAATTTTGCAGGCAGGTCAGGCAGCGTGGCCAGTCTTGCCTGGTCCAGCGTCAGTTCGCCCGCCCCCTCGCGGCGCCAGGCCTGCTGCAACCGTTGTGAAACTTGCGCTCGGGCGTCGTGCTCGATGACATCGGTGGCGGACCACTCCCAGGTCCGCAGGCTTGCTTGTAGTTGCAGGTATTCGGCTTCCAGGCTTGCGAGGGCTTCTCCGAGATTTCCTGCACGGCCGAGCGTGCCTTCAAGCGTTGCACGCTCACTATCGGGCATCTCCGGATAGAGTGCACGCAGCCGTGCAGCGGGCCCTCCGCGTCCCATACGTCCGCTGAGGGGGTATCCCAGACGCCCGTTGCTCAAGCGCAGGGGGGAACGAAATCCGGGACGCACGGGTTGCTGGCCAATCAGACGGGCGGCTGCGGTGCGATCGGCAATCGCCGCTTCGAAGAGCTGCGCTCCTGTCTGTAGCGGGTTGCTTTGCAGCCCCGTGCGCAGCAAGGGCGTATCGGCCGTGGCAAGGTTCGGCTCGCGAAGGCCGAGAATGGCGCGGCTCAGGCGAATATCGGCTTGCAGCAGCCGGGCCTCCTCCAGTATTCGCAGCGGCACCCGGCCGTCGTCTGCCATCAGCAGTTCCAGCTCTGCAGTGCTGGCGCGCGCAACGAGCTCCTCCTGTGCACAGCCTGGCAAGCTGCCGAACTGCGCCTTCAGGCGTTGCATGCCGACGTCCGGAGGTATCTCGTTGCCTTGCACCAGTTTGGCAGCGAGATCCTTGCGCTGCACCTGCATCTGTTCGGCCAGCCGCGCTTGCAAGGCGGCGACGCGTGATTCGTGCGCATTGTCGAGGGGGGCCAGGGTCTGGCCCTGGGTTTCGTCCATCTGTTCGAGAACGACCTTGACCAGCTCTGCGTTTTCCAGTTCGTCGCGGCTGATCTGGATCCGTGTATCGGCGAAACGGGCAGGGCGCGGATAGGTGGTCGATTCGCCCCAGCGTTCGCTACCTGCAAATACTTCCAGCACATGGTCCTGTGGCCATTCGGGCAGGCTGGTCAGGATAGTGGCAACGGGCGTTCTGTGGGCAGCGATCGGCAAGCCTTCGCGCACTCGGGCGATCATCCGGCTGACCTCCTGATCGGCGCTCAGGCGCAGCAGCGCGTCCTGCAGCTGAGAAGGTGCCGGCTTCTGCTCGATCAGTTGGCGGCGCAGCACGTCCTCGTCGATGCCTGTGCTGGACAGCGCGGCCCTGCGTGTCTCGGCATCCAATCGTTGCGCTGCCGGACCTTGTCGCTCGATCAGGGTGTCGCTGTCCCAGCCGAGCGGGCTGTCGTAGGCCAGGCGCCAGCCCCCGGCCTGGTTGTGCACCAGTGGCGGGTTGTATGCCTGGTTGTCGCTGGGATGGCGGACGCGCCATTGACCATCGTTGTCCTGGAATTGC
This sequence comes from Pseudomonas sp. FA117, assembly GCF_057370475.1. Taxonomy (NCBI): domain Bacteria; kingdom Pseudomonadati; phylum Pseudomonadota; class Gammaproteobacteria; order Pseudomonadales; family Pseudomonadaceae; genus Pseudomonas; species Pseudomonas sp. FA117. Next base: position 3,044,526 of record NZ_CM170675.1, on the reverse strand, counting down.
TCGTAGAGGGTGTCCTGCAGCCGGATGTACGTCTTGCCCGCATACCGATACTGGCCCTGGGGGTCAGGGTCCAGCGTCACCGGGAGCTCGTCGTTGCTGGCGTACCCCTGCATGTCCGGATGCCAGAGCAGTTCCTTCCCGGCGTGGTCGATAGGGGTCATTTCGTCGACGAAGGTGGAGGAGTGAATCGCAGCACCTCCTGCGACGGTCAGGCCGGTGATGGCCACGTTGACCAGCAGCGACTTGAGCTGGGCCAGAGCCTGGGCATTGTCGCCATCCTCCCAGGCCTGTACCGCATAGAACGCGCTGCCAACGATCTGCGAGCCACCCAGTGCAAGCATGACCGGCGACAGTGCCGGCACATAGAATGCGGCAATGTTGACCACGTTCATGCCCATCTCAAGCCAGAACTCGATGCGCTCGCGCCTGGCGTCGGCGTCCACATCGGCGGTCGGTACGGCGATGGCCCTGGCATCTGCCTTGATTCGTGCGACGTGCAGATGCTCCAGCTCCAGCCAGGGATCGGCGAGGAGGGCGGTGCTGACCTCGAGCTTTACTTTCGGGCGAGCGCTCAGCGCTGTACCGTCGCTCGCATCGGCATTGCTGTAGAGACGACCGAGCAGCTTGCGCTTGAGCGCGGGCTGCAGCTTCGCCGGCGCCTGGGCGATGATTCGATTGCGAAAAGGTTCTTCAAGCAGGCGTTGAGCGAAATGCGTACGGGCTTTGCTCCACGAGGCGAACTCGCGTACGGGTTCGTCGTCTCCAGGGAAGTACAGCACGACGGGATTCACGGCATTGTCGTCCGCCGGGCCGATCAGCATCAGGTCATGGATAGGCGTGCCTTCCAGGCTGATCAACCAGCAGTGCAGGGCTTTGCCAGCATAGGTCGGCTTGTCGCCCGGGCTCGCCAGGCCGTGCAGCGCGAGGAAGCCGGTGCTGCTGATGTGCCCTTTGAGTTCGGCGATCCGGGTGTGGACGCGCAACTGTTCCTGACGTGCCTGTATCGACAGAGCCTGAATCTGCGGCCCGTCGTTGCCATCGAATACCGAGGCCAGGTGGTTCTGGTAGTTCTGACCCAGATCTGCCGTGCGGCAGGCGAAGATGAAATTGGTCAGGCTCAGCCTCGAGGGCGCGCGAGTATTGTTGCGATCGGTTTGCAGGCCCGCGAAGCGGGCCGTATCGGTCACGCCCTTGAAGTTGTGCAGGGCGGCTTCCAGCAAGGTCTGCAGCCGCCGTTCGCCGTGGGGGCTGATCGTCGACTCGCCGAGCGGAGCGAGCCCGTCCTGTCTCGGTTTATCGACAGTGGCGGACTGTTGGTAGACGCACATCGTGTCGACCGATACCTGACGGGGCAGGTGTTTTTGCAGCAGTGGCCTGCAGTACTCGGAAACCCCCTGCAATGGCGCCAGCAATGACGCGAGCGCCTTCACCGTGCGGTCATGTGCCTCGATGGCGTTGCGCAAGCGGGTTTGCTGCGCGTCGGTGGCGTCGACATACCAGTCGTAGGGAAAGCCATCGGCATCGATCCAGGCTTTGCGCTGGCTGGCTATCAGTTGGCTGGCGTGTGCAGGGTGCAGGTCTTTGCTCCAGGTGGGCAGGTTCCTGAGAATCTGTTTGTGGTGAATCGGAGGAGAGGTGGTCATGACGGACTTCCGGATCTAGGGAACATGCATCAAATCGCGAAACCCCTGGCCCAGAGCGGTAGATACCTAGCACAATGACGGAGGCCACTACCAGGAGTCATGCCATGCAGCCTTTCGCCATTCGCCATATCGATCACCTGGTCCTGCGGGTCAGCGACCTTGCGCGCAGCGTGGCGTTCTACCGCGACGTGCTGGGGTGCCGGGTAAGCAAGGAGCGCCCCGACCTGGGCATGATTCACCTGGCGACCGGTACTTCGATGATCGACCTGGTCAGCCTGGAGGGTGTGCTCGGCCAGCCAGGTGGCGCAGCGCCGGGGCAGAGCGGGCGCAACCTCCATCATTTCTGCCTGGGGATCGAGCCGTTCGATGAGCAGGCACTGACGGCCTACCTGCAGGCCGCCGGCGTGGTCGTCGAGCCCGCCGAGCAGCGCTACGGCGCCGAAGGTGAAGGCTGGTCCCTGTACTGCTACGACCCTGATGGCAACCAGGTCGAGCTCAAGGGGCCGACCCGCCTGCAACAGGCGGACTGAGCCGCAGCTGGATATCCGCGCAATCCCGATTATGCTTCAACTTACCTTGCTGCGATCCTGGGCAGCGCGCCCCGTCGTGCTTCGCGCAACCGTAGTCCTGCTTAGACCCGGGGCCAGGGTGCGATGCTGTTTCTTTTGAGGTGCTCCGGCCTGACATGAACAAGACGGAGGCAACCCATGGCGGCAATCGACAGCACATCGACGGGCAGTGCGCCCCAACGCGGTATCAGTCGGGAGGAGCGCAAGGTCATCTTCGCCTCGTCCCTGGGCACGGTGTTCGAGTGGTACGACTTCTACCTCTACGGCTCGCTGGCGGCGATCATCGCCAAGCACTTCTTTGCCGGCGTCAACGAAACCACCTCGTTCATCTTCGCCTTGCTGGCCTTTGCCGCAGGCTTTGCCGTGCGGCCGTTCGGCGCGATCGTGTTCGGCCGACTCGGCGACATGATCGGGCGCAAGCACACCTTTCTCATCACCATCATCATCATGGGCCTTTCAACGGCGGTGGTCGGGATATTGCCCAGCTACGCCAGCATCGGTGTGGCGGCACCAGTGATCCTGATCACTTTGCGCCTGCTGCAGGGCCTGGCACTGGGTGGCGAGTATGGGGGCGCCGCCACGTACGTGGCCGAGCATGCACCGCCCGGCAAGCGCGGCTTCTTCACCTCGTGGATCCAGACCACCGCGACGCTGGGGCTGTTCCTGTCGCTACTGGTGATCCTCACCTGCCGCACGGTGATGGGCACCGAAGCCTTCGAAGCCTGGGGCTGGCGGATTCCGTTCCTGATCTCGATCCTGCTGCTGGTGATCTCGGTGTACATCCGCATGCAACTCAACGAGTCGCCGGTGTTCCTGAAGATGAAGGCCGAGGGCAAGGCGTCCAAGGCACCGTTGACCGAGTCGTTCGCGCGCTGGGACAACCTCAAGGTGGTGATCATGTCGCTGCTCGGCGGCACGGCAGGGCAGGCGGTGGTGTGGTACACCGGCCAGTTCTATGCGCTGTTCTTCCTCCTGCAGACCCTGAAGATCGACCCCCAGACCGCCAACCTGCTGATCGCCGGCTCGCTGCTGATCGGCACCCCGTTCTTCATCCTGTTCGGCAGCCTGTCCGACCGCATCGGACGCAAGAAGATCATCATGGCCGGCTGCATCCTCGCGGCGCTGACCTACTTCCCGATCTTCAAGGGCCTGACCGAGTATGGCAACCCGGACGTGTTCGTTGCCCAGGAGCAGAATCCGGTGGTGGTGATCGCAGATCCGGCCCAGTGTTCGTTCCAGTTCGATCCGGTGGGCAAGGCGAAATTCACCAGTTCCTGCGACATCGCCAAGAGCCTGCTGGCCAAGCGCGCGACCCCCTACGAGAACGAGCGTGCAGAGCCTGGAAGCGTGGCGCAGATCCGTATCGGTGAGCGCGTCATCCCGAGCTTCGAAGGCACTGGGCTGGCCGCAGCGGATCTCAAGACGCAGGGTGATGCATTCACAGCAACCCTTACCGGCGCGCTGAAGGAGGCCGGTTATCCCGAGAAGGCCGACCCTGCGAAGATCCACTACCCGATGGTGCTGTTGCTGCTGACCATCCTGGTGATCTACGTGACCATGGTCTACGGACCGATCGCCGCCTGGCTGGTCGAGCTGTTCCCGGCGCGCATCCGCTACACCTCGATGTCATTGCCTTACCACATCGGCAATGGCTGGTTCGGCGGATTCCTGCCGACGGTGGCGTTCGCCATGGTGGCCGCGACGGGCGATATCTACTACGGGCTGTGGTACCCGATCGCGATCGCGGTGATGACGGCAGTGCTGGGTATCTTCTTCATGCCGGAAACCAAGGATAGGGACATCAATCACGCCTGAACGCCCAGGACCGGACCGGGGAAAATCCACAGGAGCGGGCCAGGCCCGCTCCTGTGCTGTTCAGGGCTTGCCGCCGTTACCCTGGCCGCCAGTGCCTTCCGAGCCGCTGCCATCCATCCCGGGCAGGTCGCGGTTGTCATTCTGCTTGGCAGGCGGGCTTTCCGGGTCATTGCCCTGGATACGCGGATCGGTGTCGCGTGGCATGGGCTTTTCCACCGGGTTCAGGGTGCTGTCAACGCCCGGCTGCGGTGCCGGGTTGTGTGGGTCGTCCGGATAGGTGGTGCCAGTGCCCACCGCCATGGCCAGCGGCGAGCAGAGCAGGGCGGCGAGCAGGCAGGTACGGGTCAGGGATCGCTTCATGGGGCAAACTCCTTTGCGCAGGACGGGAGGGTCTTCCACTTGGGCTCCGTCCTGTGCAGCTAGGTGCCATGACTCCGACCGACGGTTACACCACCATCGACAGCAGCATGATGAAGATGATGCCGACCACCGAGAGGAGGGTTTCCATCATGCTCCAGGTCTTGAAGGTTTCGGCCACGGTCATGTTGAAGTACTGCTTGACCAGCCAGAAGCCGGCATCGTTGACGTGGGACAGGATCAGCGACCCAGCGCCGGTGGCCAGCACCAGCAGTTCGCGGTTGACCCCCGGCACCAGTTCGATCACCGGCGCGACGATACCGGCACCGGTGATGGTGGCCACGGTTGCCGAACCGGTGGCGATACGGATCACCGCCGCCACCAGCCAGGCCAGCAGGATCGGCGAGATCTCGGCCTGCACCGCCATCTGCCCGATGACGTTGCCGACGCCGGTATCGACCAGCATCTGCTTGAAGCCGCCACCGGCACCGACGATCAGCACGATCGCCGCTGTCGGTGCCAGGCTCTGGTCGAGCATCTTCATGATCTGCTGGCGACTGAAGCCGCGGGCCGAACCGAAGGTGTAGAAGGCCAGCAGCAGGGCAGCGAGCAGGGCGGTGATGGGGTGGCCGATCAGGTCCATCCACTGGCGCACGATATGGTCGGTGGGCAGTACCACGTCGGCGAAGGTCTTGAGCAGCATCAGCGCCACCGGCAGCAGCACGGTGACCAACGTGATGGTGAAGCTGGGCAGGTTCTTCTGGTCGGACTCGCGGGCGATCTGGTCCATCAGCTCCTGGGACGGGTTGCCCGGGATGTAGCGGGAGATGAAGTTACCGAACAGGGGGCCGGCGATCACGGCGGTGGGCAGTGCCACCAGCAGGCCGTAGAAGATGGTCTTGCCGATGTCGGCGTGGAAGATGCCGATCGCCAGCAACGGGCCTGGGTGGGGCGGCACCAGGCCATGCACCACCGACAGCCCGGCCAGCAGGGGAATGCCGATCTTGACCAGCGACACCCCTGAGCGGCGGGCGACGATGAACACCAGCGGGATCAGCAGGACGAAGCCGATCTCGAAGAACAACGGGATGCCCACCAGAAAGGCGGCGAACATCATTGCCCAGTGCACCTTCTGCTTGCCGAAGGCCCGGATGAGTGTCTGCGCGATCTGGTCGGCACCGCCGGAGTCGGCCATCAGCTTGCCGAGCATGGTGCCCAGGGCCAGGACGATGCCGACGAAGCCGAGTACGCCGCCGAAACCGTCCTGGAACGACTTCATGACCTTGGCCACCGGCATGCCGGAGGTCAGGCCGAGAAAGCCTGCGGCCAGGGTAAGGGCGACGAAGGGATGAACCTTGAAATGGGTGATCAGCAGGATGAGCCCGACGATGGTGACCAGCGCGTCGAGCAGCAGGTAGGTATCAGTAGCCAGTCCGAACATGGTGTCTATGCCTCGGTCTTGTCGTTGTTGTAATGGCGCAGCGTTATTGGGCGTTTCCGATTGAACTTCTCGCGCACAATGGCGTCGAGACAGCGCTGTCTTTGGTGAGCCGGAAAAACCGCCTGATCAGGCAGTTCGCGCCAGGGTCCGCTCACCGCAAGGCTTTAGCCAGTCGTGTACCGACTCGGCGAGCGCCTCGATAGGCAGGCTGGCATCGAGCGCCAGGGTAAGCGGCTCGCCCACGGGCGACTCGAGTGCGGCGAACTGGCTGTCGATCAGGCTGGCCGGCATGAAATGGCCGGGGCGGGCGAGGACGCGCTTCTCGGCCTCTTCAGGGCTCAGCTCGAGGAAGACGAAGCCCAGCCCCGGCATGGCCTGGCGCAGGGTGTCGCGGTAGCGCTGCTTGAGCGCCGAACAGGTGAGGATGGGGCGTTCGCCGGCCTTGACGATGGCCTGCAGCTCCTGGCCCAGTCGCACCAGCCAACCGGCACGGTCGTTGTCGTCCAGGGGAATGCCGGCGCTCATCTTCTGGATGTTCTCGGCAGGGTGGAAAGCGTCGCCCTCGATCAGGCGGCCGCCGCTGCGTGCGGCAATGGCCGAGCCGACGCAGCTCTTGCCACAGCCAGCGACGCCCATGACCACGATGGCACGAAGGGAAGGGTTCATCGGTACCTCCTGCGGGGTAAGACAGCGCTGTCTCACGCTCGACGAGCAGTGGTGCAGGCGCCACCCTCCCGGGTGTTATTGATCTTGTGATACGCAGTATGGACGCTGCGACGATTATTACGTTGCCTGCGTCCTGAGACAGCGCTACCTTAGTGACCGTTCCCACTTCTTGCAAGTAGTAAAATTACAACATTCATGACCCGCACCGGCTCCCGTACCACAGGTCGTCCCACCCTGGCCGAAGTCGCCAGGCTTTCCGGGGTTTCCCCCATCACCGCTTCGCGCGCGCTGCGCGGCGTCAGCACGGTTGCCCCGCAGCTGGTGGAAAAGGTCGTGGCCGCCGCTGCGAGCCTGGGCTACGTGGCCAATCCGGCTGCCCGCGCCCTGGCCTCGGCACGCAGCCAGTCGGTGGTGGTGCTGATTCCGTCGCTGTCCAACCAGCTGTTCATCGACACGCTGGAGGCGATTCACGAGGTGATGCGCCCGCGCGGCCTGGAAGTGCTGATCGGCAACTACCACTACGATGTCGCCGAGGAAGAGAACCTGATCCGCAACTACCTGGCCTACCAGCCCTGCGGCATCCTGCTCACCGGTTTCGAACGCAGCGAGGCGTCGCGGCAGATGCTCGCCGCCAGCGGCGTGCCCTGCGTGCACATGATGGAGTTGGGCGGCGAGCCTGGCGCCTTGTCGGTGGGTTTCTCGCAGCAACAGGCAGGCCGTGCCGCCGCCCGCCATCTGATCGAGCGCGGGCGGCGGCGCCTGGGATTCATCGCTGCGCAGCTCGATCCGCGGGTCATGCAGCGCGCCGAAGGGTTTCGCCAGGCGCTGGTGGAAGCGGGGCTGCAGGCACCCGAGCTGGAAATGCTCGACCCGCAACCCTCGTCCATCGGCCTGGGCGGTGAGCTTTTCAGCCGCCTGCTGGCCAAGGCGCCGGATGTCGACGGCCTGTTCTTCTGCAACGACGACCTTGCCCAGGGCGCGGTACTCCAGGCCTTGCGCCAGGGTATCGAGGTCCCCCGGCAGGTGGCGATGGTCGGTTTCAACGACCTGCCGGCCTCGGCGCACATGGTGCCGCGACTGACCTCGATCCGCACCCCCCGGGCGGCGGTGGGCCGCAGCGCCGCGCAGGCGCTGTTGAGCCTGCTCGACGGCAAGCGGGTGGCAGATGAGCAGCAGGACCTGGGCTTCGAGCTGGTGGTGCGCGAAAGCTCCTGAGCGCCAGGTCGCGCTCGCTTCAGGCGTGGCTGATATCACATGGCTTGCACGGCGCTGGCGCCCATCTATGCTCAGGAAATCCCTGCGCATACAAGGAGGCCCGGCGCATGTTCGAGTACCATCGCAAGTCCGACCTGATCGAGATTCAGCGCTGTCGCCAGGCGTTGGCGGGCATGGAAGCCAAACTGGCTGCGGTCAGCCGTTCCATGGCGATGATCGAGTTCGCCCCGGATGGCACCATCCTCGAAGCCAACGACAATTTCTGCGCGACCATGGGCTACAGCGCCGACGAGATACGCGGCAAGCACCATCGGCTGTTCTGCGACCCAGGTTATGCCAAGAGTGCCGAATACCAGCAACTGTGGCACGAACTGGGTCAGGGCAAGGCAATTAGCGGGACTTTCGAACGGCTCGACAAGGCCGGCCGCGAGGTGTGGCTTGAGGCAAGCTACATGCCGGTGCTTGACGACCAGCAGCAGGTTACCAGCGTGATCAAGGTCGCCGCCGACATCACCCGCCGAGTCAACGACGAGCACGAGAGCGAAAGCCTGCTCAAGGCGATCGGGCGCTCGATGGCGGTCATCGAGTTCACCCCTGAAGGGCGTGTGATCACGGCCAACCAGAACTTCCTCGACACCATGGGTTATCGGCTGGACGAAGTTACCGGCCGGCACCATGGCCTGTTCTGCCAGCCGCACGAGCGGGAATCGGCGCAGTACCGGGAGTTCTGGGCGTCGCTCAACCGTGGCGAGTACCACTCCCACCGCTTCGAGCGGGTCAACAAGCAAGGGCAGACGGTGTATCTGGAGGCTTCCTACAACCCGATCTTCGATGGCAAGGGGCGTCTGTACAAGGTGGTCAAGTTCGCCAGCGACATCACCAACCAGGTCAGCACCCAACAGAGCGCTGCCGATGCTGCCCACGCCAGCTCCGTGCAGACCGATGCCTGCGCGCGCAAGGGCACCCAGGTGGTGCAGCAGACGGTCCAGGTGATCGAGCAGATTTCCGAGGAACTCAACGATGCCGCGCGCAGCATCGATGCCGTGAGCCGGCAGTCGGAGCTGATCGGGCAGATCGTCCTGACCATTCGCGGCATCGCCGACCAGACCAACCTGCTGGCCCTCAATGCCGCGATCGAGGCAGCGCGGGCCGGCGAACACGGGCGCGGGTTCGCCGTGGTGGCCGACGAGGTGCGCAGCCTGGCCGCTCGCACCAGCAAGGCCACGCTGGAAATCGTCGAAGTGGTGCGACAGAACCACGACCTGTCGCTGACCGCAGTCGCCAGCATGCAGTCGAGCCTGTCACGCACCGGGTTGGGTGTGGAACTGGCCAACGAGGCCGGCACGGTGATCATGGAGATCCAGCAGGGCTCGCGGCATGTGGTCGATGCGATCAGCCAGATCAGTTCGACGCTGCAATTGCACTGAGCCCTTCGCGTAGCTGCTGCTCCAGCCCCTGGAGGTTCGCCTCCAGGCGCTTGAGCAAGGCCTCGCTGGGCTGATCATCGAGCAGCGCCTGCTCCACGGCTTCGCAATCGCGCACCACCCCCCTGACCCTGAGCATGCGTGCACCGCCCTTGATCCGGTGCACCAGTGCGTGCGTCTGGGTAGAGGCAGGATCGGGGCCCAGCGTGCGCAGGGCGTGGAGGTCCTGGGCAGTGCTCTGGGCCAACTGCTCGAGCAGGCGCCGTGTCACGATTGTGTCGTCCTGGGTGAGATGGCGCAGGTGGGCCAGGTCGAAGCCGCTATCCGGCGTCTCGTCCTCGCGCGAGCACGCCTGCCCACCGGCCTGGGGCAAATGCGCCTTGAGCGTCTGCAGGCCGATCGGCTTGAACAGGCAGTCGTCCATGCCATCGGCCAGGCACTGTGCCTTCGCATCGGCCTGGGCGTTGGCGGTGACGCCGAGTATTCGGCACGGCGTCTGGCCACGTTCACGCTCCAGGGTGCGGATGCGGCGGGTCAGCTCATGGCCGTCCATGACCGGCATGCTGCAGTCGGTGATCACCAGGTCGAACTGTCCGGCTTGCCAGAGGGCCAGGGCGACCTCGCCGTTTTCAGCCAGGCTCACCCGGTGCCCGAGGGTGCGCAGTTGTTTTTCGAGCAGTGTCAGGTTGGCAGGGTAGTCATCCACGATCAGCACCTGCAAGGGACCGGCCTGGAGCGCGTCCACCTGCTCGGGCGGGGGCGGGGGCGCCATCGGTTGCTCGCTTGGCAACCGCAGGTGCACATCGACCCGCGTACCGGCACCCGGCTCGCTCTGCAACTGCAGGGTGCCGCCCATGAGCTGGCATAACGTCCTGCTGATGACCAGCCCCAAGCCCGCGCCATGCCGTGCACGCTGACCGTCGAGCTGAGCGAAGGCCTGGAACAGCCTCGCCTGGTCGGCCTGGCTGATGCCGACACCGCTGTCCTGCACCTGCAGCTCCACGAGCGATTGGCCGTTACCCTGGGTGTGCACGGCAAGGCTGAGCTCGATTCGACCCGACTCGGTGAACTTGATCGCGTTGCTCAGCAGGTTGGCCAGCACCTGGCGCAGTCGTACCGGGTCGACGCTGACCCATACCGGCCTGTCCGGGAGCCTGGCGTGCAGTGCCAGGCCCTTGAGCCTGGCACTGGCATCGAAGGTCCGCAGGGTCGAAGCCATCAGCTCGACCAGCTCGGTGGTCACCGGCTGCAGGGTCATGTGGCCGGATTCGATGCGCGAGATATCGAGGATGTCGCCGACCAGGTCGAGCAGGCCGAGCGCCGAATCATGTGCCGTCTGCAGGCCATCAGGATCGCTGCGGCCCTGGCGGTTTTCCTCCAGGGCCAACTCGAGCAGGCCGATCACGGCATTCATGGGGGTACGGATCTCGTGGCTCATGATCGCCAGGAAACTGCTCTTGGCCCGGTTCGCCCGCTCGGCGTCTTCCTTGGCCTGGCGCAGTTGCTCCAGCAGGCCGCGGCTCAGTGCCAGCTGCGACTGCAGCGCACGCTGTGCTTCGCTGCGTTGACGGATCAGCGTGCGCAGGTAGCCGTTCCAGAAGCCGACCCCGGCGAGCAGCACGGCGGCCAGCACCAGCACCTGCAAGACCAGCGACCGGTAGTTGCCCCACAAGCTGTCGCTGACCACGGTGCTGGTACGCCAGCGATTGACCAACTGGTCGAGCTCCTCAGGGGGAATGCTGAGCAGGGCCTTGTCGAGGATCGATTGCAGTTGCGGCAGTTCGGGTGTCACGGCGAAGGCGGCGACCGCCTGGGTGTCGTCTTCGAGGCCGGCGATGCGCAGCTTGCCCTTGAACACGTGCGCCAGGTAGTAGGCTGCAGAGATATGGCTGATCAGCGCCACATCGGCATCGCCCTTGGCCACGGCCTCCATCAGCGACAAGGCGTCGCGGGCCTCGACCAGCCGCGCCTCTGGAGCGTGCTGCAGCAGGGAGGCGTACAAGGCGGTGTCGCGCACCAGTGCCACGCGCTGGCCGTCGAGGCTCTGTGTCGTCGCCGCCTCCTGACGCACCACGCGCACAGTTGGGCTGACCAGGTACGGGCGGGTGTAGCGCAAACGGGCTTCGCGCTCGGGTCCGTAGTCGAGGGCGCCGATTACTTCGGCATCGCCGCGGGCCACTTCGTCGATCATCGCCGGCACCGAATCGCGCTGCAGGATCTCGAAGCGCAGGCCGGTGCGCAGGGTGATCTGCTTGAGCAGGTCCAGGGTCAGGCCGCTGGGCTGTTGCTGGGTGTCATTGAAGGTCAGCGGCGCAAGCGTCGGGTTGATCAGCACTCTCAGGGTGGGGGCGTTCGCCAGCCAGGCCTGCTCCTCGGCGGTCAGGCTCGAAAGCTGGCGCTGCAGCAGCAGACTGGTGTTGCCGCTGGACCAGCGCCGCAGGATATTCAAGCGCTCGCTGTCGGTGATTCGCGCCAGGGCCTTGTCCACCAGGCGCAGCAGGCGGTCGTTGTGCTGGTCCACGGCAAAGGCGAACGCGCCAGCCGGGGCCTGCACGAAGTGATCGATGCGCACCAGGCCCTGATAGGCCCGGCCGATGGCGAAATCCGAACTGATGGCGTCACCTATGTAGGCGTCGGCCTCGCCCAGCGCAACGGCGCTGAGCCCGGCCAGGGTCGAGCGGTAGAGCACCGGTTGTGCCTTGGGATACAACGCACGGACGGTTTCGATCGGCAGATAATGATCGACCATCGCCAGCCGCAGCCCGTCCAGTTCGTCACCGTCGGGCAGGTCGCGGTCCTGGCGCACCGCGATCACCGGCAGGTCGTCGGCATAGGGTTGGCTGAGCCTGAGTTGCCGATCGGCCATTTCGTAACCGTTGGAACTGCCCAACAGGTCGATCTCGCCATGCTGCAGTGCAGCGATGGCCTGCGTCCGGCTGGGGTAGCGACGCACCTCTATCGGCACGCCGAGCTGTTCACCGATCAGGCCTGCGTAATCGGCGCTCAGGCCTTCGTAGTCGCGGGGGCTGGTATTGATCTCGAAGGGTGGGTAGTCAGGGCTCGAGCTGCCCAGCACCAGCACCTTGCGCTGCAGCAGCCATTGACGGTCCGCCTCGCTCAGTGCCAGGGGCGGCGTGGCACTGAGCGAGCGGGCAAGCAGCTCGCGTGGCTGGCTGCCTGCCTGGGCAGGGGCGGGCAGAACCAGGAGCACTGCCAGCAGCAGGGCTCCGAGGGCACCGTTCATGCGCGCGGTGCTCAGTTCACGCTGTTGCGCTTGGCGAGGTCGACCATTTCGACCAGCGACTCGGTCTTGAGCTTCTCGCTGATCCGGCCGCGGTAGGTGCTGATGGTCTTGGCGCTGAGGTTCATGGCTGTCCCTATGTACTTGTTGTTTTCACCCCGCGCGAGCCTGCGCAGGACTTCCATTTCCCGGTTCGACAGGCTGTTGAGCCTGACGGTCTCCGACTCGAGGGTACTGCTGTTGACCGACATCTGCGGAAAGGTCGAATAGCCCTTGACCAGTGCCTTGAGGGCGAACAACACGGCATCGAGGTCTTCATCCTTGTTGACGAAGGCCGCGATCCCCGCATCCAGGCAACGGCGTACGTAGAGCTCGGACGATTGCCCGGTCAGCACCATGATCTTCGGTGCAGGCTCGAGCATCTGCAAGCGCTTGATCACCTCCATGCCGTCCAGCCCGGGGAGCCCGATGTCGAGGATGACCACCTTGGGAGTGAGCTGGCGCGCCATCTGCACGGCCTCGATGCCGTTACCCGACTCACCCACCACCTGAAAACGTTCACGTTCGAGCAGAATACGCACCGCCAGCCGGACAGTAGGGTGATCATCGACCATCAGTACGGTGGTCATTGGGAAGCTCCTGTACGAAATAAGATTCTCTCCTGGGTTATCCAGGAATACGTCTGTAGGGCCAATCTGGCTGCGGGCACGATACGTCGCTCGACATCATTTGATAATGGCGAGTATAGGTGTGTGGAAAAAGCCACAATGGTTAGTTGAAAAGCCCTACAAAACAATCGCAGGTGAGCGGCGAATGCCGCCCGCGAACTGCGGTTGGGTGGGTGTTCCGCGGTGCGTCAGGTTCTGTACGAACAGTTTTGGGCCGGCCTTCAGGTTTTGGCGGATGACCGTACTGTTCGTACAGAACCAGGCTCAGGCCTGCCCAGGGCAGGACGGATGTGTCTTGTTCACACGCTGTATCGAGGCCGGGTTGTTCAGCAATGCCCGACCGGTGCGTGTCGGGCGTTGCAGCAGTTGGCCGGCACAGTTCGGGCACTGCCCGTGCAGATGCTGTTCGGCGCATCGGCGGCAGAAGGTGCACTCGAACGAGCAGATCAGCGCATCCACGCTGTCCGCGGGCAGGTCGGTGTTGCAACATTCGCAATTGGGGCGTAGCTCGAGCATGGGGCGACTCCTGTGCGCACGGGAATGCCAGTGTCCATCCGCGCCCCGCTTGCTGGCAATCCCCTCAACCGCCCGGGCGGTACAGATGGGCATGGCCGGCACGGTACAGTGCCGAGTCGGCGAATGGCGCATCACCGAGCACGTGGCCGACCAGAATCAGTGCAGTGCGCCGGAAGTCCTTCGTGCTGACGCCCTCGACGATGTCGCCCAGGGTACCTTTGACCCAGTCCTGGTCGGGCCAGGTCGCCCGATGGATCACCGCCACCGGGCAGTCGCGCCCATAGTGGGGCAGCAGTTCGGCAACGATGCGCGGCAGATGCCGAACCCCAAGGTGAATGGCCAGGGTACTGCGATGGCGCGCCAGATCGGCCAGTTGCTCGCCCGCAGGCAGGGGAGAGCTGTCGCCGTAACGGGTCAGGATCACCGTCTGCGACACATCCGGTAACGTCAGCTCGCAACCAAGCAGTGCGGCGCTGGCGGCGGTGGCTGTCACGCCAGGGATGATCTGGTAATCGATGCCGCGTTCGCGCAGGTGGCGGATCTGCTCGCCGATGGCGCCGTACAGGGACGGATCACCGCTGTGTACCCGGGCAACGTCCAGGCCTTGTTCATGGGCATCGGCAATGGCCTGGACGATCTGTTCAAGGTGCAGTTCGGCACTGTTGATCACGGTGTGCGCACAGTGGCCTTCGAGCACTGCCGGTGGCACCAGGGAGCCGGCGTAGATGATCACCGGGCATTGACGAATCAGGCGCTGGCCCTTGACCGTGATCAGCTCGGGATCGCCGGGGCCGGCGCCGATGAAATAGACCGTCATGGCAAGTCCTTGAAATGAATGGAACGCGATTATCCGCTGCACGCCAGCGCAAGGGTAGCGCTGTCGAGCACTTGCCGGCTGACCCGCAGAACGGGATCCGCGTGCCGGTCGCCGGCCGCTGCCAGCGCGGCACTTTCGGCCACGCCCCAGCAGCCGGTGGCTTCGAAGGCAATCGCGGAGCGGTGGCTGAGTCGGGGAAGGTAGGGCTGTAGCTGCAAGGCCGAGTAGAACACCAGGGGTAGTCCGAGTCGTTCGGCCAACTGCCGCAACCCTGGCTCGTCGGCCTTAAGATCGATACTGGCAATACCTCGCAGCTCTGCCAGCGCCAGGCCGTTGTCGGCCAGGGTGCGCCGCAACAGGGTGTCCAGCACCTGCAGCGGACACCCTCGACGGCAACCGAAACCGGCGTACAGCGCCGTCATCAGGCCTGCGCGGATCGGCGGTAGAGCCAGGCGCTGATCAGGCCCAGGGCCACCCAGAACGCGGCATTGGTCAGCCAGGAGGCGACCTTGAACTGTGCCTCAAGCGCTTCGGGCGCCAGGCTTTCGTGGACTTCGGGCTGAGGTGCGCCGATCAGGTGAGGCACCACCAGCAACGCTGCGCCCAGCACCTTGAGCAACCAGTGGCGGGCGAACACCAGCAGTGCCAGGCCCACGGCGGTGGCGGCAGCGGTGCCGATCCACCAGGTCTGGCGCTGGGCCAGGTCGGCAGCGGCGGTGCCGGGCAGTTCCGGTGGCAGGCCCAGGGTTGGCGCCAGGCAGAACACTGCGAAGCCGCCCAGGCCCCACAGCGCGCCAGTGCTGACCCGTCCAGGCTCGCGCAGGCTGTACAGCGCCGCAAGAATCAGGGCAAAGCCGACCGCCACCACCAGGTTGCCGCCCGTGGTCGACAGCACGCGCTGCCAGCCGTCTTCCGGCGACCAGGCTTCTTCACTGTGTTCATGGCCTGCGCCGGCTTCGCCGCCGGCATGTTCGTGCTGTTCGGCCGGCGCGGCGTTCTCGTAGGTTTCAGCCTGCAGAATCAGCGGCGCGACCCAGAAGCTTTGCAGCAGGGTCAGCAACAGGGCGGCCAGCAGACCGCTGAAGCCCGCGGTTCGGGCAATACGCTTGATCATTGCTGGGCACTCAGTGGCAAGGGAAGGCGGCGCTGTGGCGCGTGTCGTGGGCCGCGTTGTGCACGGCCTCCAGGTGCGAGAACCCGGCGAAGTACACCAGGCACAGGCCCAGCAGGCTGGCGCCGACCGCGACCACGAGGCGCTGGCTGAGGCTGACGGGAGTGGCGATGCTGTGTTTGGCGCTGGTGACGGACATGACGCATTCCTCTGCTTTTTTTTCATGGCGACAGGAAGCGCGGCGACCCCGGACGAACATCGCCCGGGGTCAGCAACAGCGCCCGCCCACCGCGGGGTGTGATCAAGGTACGTCGGGCCGGTCTCCGGGCTGACGAGCAGGAGCGGGGCTCCCGGTGTGGCGTCACCTTCCCATGCCGTACTGCCGACACAGTGGATCAGACGCGCGCTCGCTTACCGTTGCGGGGGCAGCACCGGACTTGTCCGGCCCATGACTGGACCTGGACGCACCGGTTTCCCGTTTCACCCCTGTGCGGGGCACCCTACGTAATGTATTAGCAAATCACGGCCGTGTTTGGCCGTCAATTCTTGTTACGAAATGCTCGGCAAGTGCGGCGCGGTGCCCGCTTTGCGCGGTTCGCCGCACTTTTTCCGATTCCCAGGCTCTATCCATGGCCAGGCTGCGCCGATCACCGGCCCGGCCACTGACCCCGGATCCCGGAGCAGATGCCCGTTTCTGTCTTTCATCGCTGCACCCGCCTGTTGCTTGCGGGTGTCATGACCGGCCTGTGCGCCTGTACCGCGCAGGATGGCCGCGACCTGTTCACGCAGTTGGGCAATGGCCAGCCGAGCGAGTTGTTCCAGACCAGCGTCGACCGCATGGCGACCCTGTCGATGCGTGACAACCTGCAGAGCCTGTACCTGCTGATGAACAAGCTGTACCTGCGCAATCCCAACCAGTGGAGGCAGTCCGGCTACCTGGATGCCGCCACCGCCGAACGGCAGATCCGCCAAGCCATCGAGCAGCGCCAGCCGCTGCCGCAATTGGGCGAGCGCCGCGACCTGGCAGCCTTGAGCTATGCCTTGAGCCCGGAGTTTCGTGGCGACCGGGTCGGGGCGTTCATCTATGCCATCGGCAGCATGCTGGTCACCGCCCATGGCGGTCGTACCGAGTTCTACATGACCGACGCCATCGATCCGTTGTTCGTCAACAACGCTGCGCGCAACATCGAGAAGGCCACCTGGATGCTCAGCCAGCGCCAGGACGCCAACGGCGTTTTGCTGCTGTTCTCCAACGAAATCTCCGAGGAAGGCAGCAATCTGAGCTTCGCGGTCGAATTCGGCAAGATCGTCGCGCGCCTGGACCTGCTGGCGCAGATGCTCGACGAGCGCTACCGGCGTATCGGCCTCAACTATGCGCAAAGCCTGTTGTTGATGAACTTCCTGCCGGTGCAGTGAGTGTCGGCACGCTCAGAGCAACGCCTCGATTGCCCGCCGGTAGCGCTGACCCGCCAGGCTCATGCTGTTGTTGTGGGTGGCCCCGGGCACCAGCAGCAGGGTCTTGGGCTCCTGCGCGGCGTCGAACAGCGCCTGACTGAAACGTGGCGGGACGAAGCGATCATCCTGGCCGTGCACCAACAGCAGCGGCAGGCCGACCTCGGCGATCTTGCCCAGCGAGTCGAACTTCTGCGACAGCAGCCAGCGCACCGGCAGCGAGGTGTCGGCCACTGCGGTGGCAACGTCGCCAAGGGAGGTGAAGGTCGACTCCAGGATCAGCCCGCGCGCGGGGACCGGCTGGCCATCCTCACGCGCATGGCGGCTCAGTTCCGAGGCCAGTTCCACCGCCACCGCACCGCCCAGCGAATGGCCGAAGATCAGGCGTTTGCCCGCTACCGGCTGCAGCTGGGCGAAGCGCTCCCAGGCGATGCGTGCATCTTCGTAGACCGTGGCCTCGGACGGCAGGTCGCCCCGACTCTGGCCAAAGCCGCGGTAGTCCACGGCGAGCACCGAATAGCCCATGGCATGCAGTTGCTCGATGCGGAACAACTGGCCGGTGAGGTTCCAGCGCACGCCGTGCAGGTAGAGAATCGCCGGGGCATCGGCGCGCCTGGCCGGCCACCACCAGGCGTGCAGGCTCTGGCCGTCGGTGAAGCTGCGCGGGCGCAGGTCCAGTTCCTGCACCTCGGCCGGCAATCCGCGGAACCAGCTGGCCTGGCCCGGTTCGATGCGAAACACCAGTTCCCGCTCCTTGTGCTGGAGCACGGCGCAGCCTGCCGGCAGGCCCACCACCAGCAGGGTCATGGCCAGCCAGGCCAGCCAGCGGCGTTTGAAGTGGGTCAGCAGGGATTCGGTCATGGGCGTCTTCGGCAGCAGGGGAACCGTCGCGTTTTAGCAGAAGCCGTGGTCCGTAGGCAGGAAATTTCTCCCCAGTGGTTGCATGACATGTTTGCAAGCTGTTTCCCAGGCGCTGTTCGTGCCGCTCAGGGCCTTGCCCGAGCGGGTGCCTGAGGGTAGGTTTGCCTGATTCAACCGATGGAAGGCTCACCTTGGACTCGATCACCCAAGCCGTACTCGGCGCCGCGTTGCAAGGGACGGTGCTCGGCCGCATCCAGGGCCGTCGCTCGCTGCTGTACGGGGCGGCACTGGCCACCGTGCCGGACCTGGACGTGGTGATCCACTACGCCGACCCCGTCTCGCAGATGACCTACCATCGCGGCTTTTCGCATTCGATCTTCGTGCTGACCGGCCTGGCGCTGCTGCTGGCCTGGGGTGTCGCCTGGCTCGGCCGACGGCGCTGGCCCGACAAGGGCTACCGCTGGCCGCGGCTGTTCCTGGCGTTCTGGCTGGTGCTGGTCACCCATCCTGTGCTCGATGCCTTCACGGTCTACGGCACACAGCTGTTCTGGCCGCTGGCGCTCACGCCGCAGAGCTGGGCCGCCGTGTTCATCATCGACCCGGTGTACACCGTGCCTTTGCTGTTGGCCGTCGCCTATGCCGCGTGGCATGGGATCAAGGATCGGGCGACCACGCTGATGGTGGTGGCGCTGGCCTTCAGCACGGCCTACCTGGCGTTTGGCCTGGCCGGGCGCATGACCGTCGAGCAGCGCTTCGAAGTGGCGCTGGAGCGCCAGGGTGTGGTCGCCAGCGAGGTGCGTGCGGTGCCCATGGCTTTCAACAGCCTGGTCTGGCGGGTCCTGGCCAAGACCCCTTACGGTTTCTACTACGAAGGGGTCGGCAGTGTGTTCGACCGCGAGCCGCCGGAGATGCTGCGCCTGCCGCTGAACCTGGACGCCGCGAAGGTGCTGGCCGATGCCCCGCTGCATGCGCGCCTGCGCTGGTTCACCGATGACTGGCTGCGCTACGACGTGATAGGCGATGCACTGGTGGTGACCGACCTGCGCATGGGCATTCCCGGCAGCTACAGCTTCCGCTTCCGCATGGCCCATCGTGACGGCCAGGGCCAGTGGATCGTCGATACCCCCTCGCGCTGGCTCGACGATGGCGTGGGCTCGATGTTCAACGGTCATGACCTGAGCCTGATCTGGCGGCGCATCTTCGAGCAGCAACCGCCGCTGCCGCTGGCTGCCTGGACGGCACGGGCCATCGGCGCGCCGCCGCATGCCGAGGTGACCCGCTGAACAGCCGCAGCGCCGGGCTCGACCGGGTCAAGTGGACGGCGATCCTGTGCATGGTCGCCGACCATCTGCGCTACCTGTGGCCCAACGCCGACGGGCTGTTTGTACTCGGTCGCCTGGCGTTTCCACTGTTCTGCCTGGTCATTGCCTGGCACGTGGCGCGCAGCCGGCCTGGCGCGGTGTATACAGCGGCCAATGCCCGCTACCTGGGCTGGATGCTGGCATTCTCGGTGCTGTCCGAAGGCCCTTATCGCTGGCTGGACACCGGCTCGCAGACCTTCAGCGTGATGCCCACACTGACACTTGGCCTGCTGATTGCGTGGAGTGTGCACCATCCTCTGCGCGTGGCACGTCTTGTCGGCGTGGCCAGCGTGCTGCTCGCCGGGTGGTTCGACGACCTGCTGATGTACGGCCTGCCAGGGGTGCTGCTGCCTGCAGCCTGCCTGATGCTGTGGCGCAAAGGTTGGCTGGCCTGGGTGTTGCCATGCCTGCTGGCGGTGGCTGGCAACCTGACCAACAGTTGGCTCCAGGCTCATCCGTGGCAGCCGTTTTCGCTGCTGGTGATGGCCAGCGCTGCCATGGCGATACCGCTGGGCTGGCGCATACTGGCTTTTCAGAGCGGGTCGATCATGCCCGTGGGACGCTGGGCCTATGGGTTCTACCCATTGCACCTGCTGCTGATCAAGGCCTTGCAATCTCTGGTTTTGCCCCCAACCTGAGCAACCCCGCCATCCAGGAAAATGCCCATGGAACCCAACCGCTTCGGCGATATCGCCGCCTTCGTCAGTGCCGTGAAGGCCGGCAGCTTCACTGCTGCCGCGGCTGGCCTGGGGCTGACTCGCTCGGCGGTGGGCAAGAGCATCGCGCGCCTCGAGGCGCGCATGGCCGTGCGCCTGCTCAACCGCACCACGCGCAAGCTGAGCCTTACGGACGAGGGGCAGGTCGCCTTCGAGCGCTGGCGGCAGATCCTCGATGACCTGGACGAGGTCGAGACCACCATGGCCCAGCGCCGTGGGCGGCCGACCGGTACCTTGCGCCTGACCGCACCGCTGTCGCTCGGTCAGCGCCATGTGCGGCCGATCCTCGACATCTACCTCAAGCAGTGGCCGCAGCTGCGCGCCGACATTCGTTTCACCGACCGCTTCGTCGACCTGGTGGAAGAGGGTGTGGACGTGGCGATCCGGATTGGCGCGCCGAAGGAGGACTCGCAGCTGTTGACGCGCACCGTGGGCTGGCAGCGGTTCGTCACCTGCGCCTCGCCCGAGTACCTGCAGCGCCATGGCGTGCCGCAGGTCCCGGCGGACCTGTACGGCCATGACAAGATCGCCTTCCTGGCGGGCGAGAAACCCAGCCCCTGGCGCTTTCACACCGATCAGGGGCTGCACCTGTGCCAGGAGCCGGGGCGGCTGAACATCGACAGCTCGGAAGCCATGCTCGATGGCGCCCGTGCAGGTTTCGGGCTGATCCACCTGCCCACCTACATCACCGGTGACGACCTGCGGGCCGGCACGCTGGTCGAGGTGCTGGAAAGCTATCGACCGCCGGCCGACCCGATCCGCATCGTCTACCCGAGCAAGCGTCACCTGTCTCCGCGGGTACGCGGCTTCATCGACCTTTTGGTGGCCGAGTGGGAGCAAGGCGTACCCTGGGAGCGCTGAGTGCAGGATCGGGCCGGGACGATCAGCCTTTCTTGAGCACCAGCGTCAGGATGTCGTAGCTGGCCACCAGCTCACCCATCTGGTTGGTCACCTCCACATCCCAGGCCACCACGCCCTGTGGCTGCCCGAGCGGGCTGGTCTTGCCCTGGTCGATCTTGCGCTTGCAGGTCAGCCGCGCCTGGATCGTATCGCCGATGCCCACCGGGTTGATGAAGCGCAGGGTGTCGAGCCCGTAGTTGGCCAGCACCGGCCCTTCGCCCGGTGAGACGAACAACCCGGCAGCCGCCGACAGCACGAAGTAACCGTGGGCGATGCGCTTGCCGAACTGCGACTGCTTCGCCGCGATCTCGTCGAAGTGCATGTAGAAATGATCGCCCGACAGGCAGCCGAAGTTCACCAGGTCTGCCTCGGTGACGGTACGTCGGTGGGTCAGCAGCGACTCGCCGATGCGCAGTTCATCGAAGTAGCGACGGAACGGATGTACCTCGGTCTCGATCACTTCGGCGCCGCGTACATGCTCGCCGGTGATCGCCGCCAGCATGCTCGGCGAGCCTTGGATCGCGGCACGCTGCAGGTAGTGCTTGACCGCGCGCAGGCCGCCGAGCTCTTCGCCGCCCCCGGCACGCCCAGGGCCGCCGTGCTTGAGCTGCGGCAGCGGCGAGCCGTGGCCGGTGGACTCTGGCGCAGCCTCGCGATCGAGTACCAGCAGGCGGCCGTGCCAGGCGGCGGCGGCGGGAATGGCCTTGGCGGCGGTGGCGCGGTCGCGGGTTACCAGCGTCGCCACCAGGCTACCCTTGCCACGGGTTGCCAGGGCCAGGGCTTCGTCCAGGTCGTTGTAGGCCATCAACGTGCTCACCGGGCCGAATGCCTCGATGTCGTGGGCGCCACCCTCGGCGTGCGGATTGCGCGCCTGCAGCAGGGTCGGGGCGAAGAACGCGCCCTCGGCCACGCCCTCGCCACGCGGTGCGAAGCCATCGTCGGCACCAAACAGCAGGTCGCAACTTTGCAGCAGGCTGTGCACGCGCTCACCGACGTCACGCTGCTGGTCGTGGGAGGCCAGCGCGCCCATGCGCACGCCTTCGACCGACGGATCGCCCACCACCACCTTGGCCAGGCGCTCGCGCAGACGGGTGGCAACGGCGTCCAGGTGTTTCGCCGGCACGATGACGCGGCGAATCGCGGTGCACTTCTGTCCCGCCTTGGTGGTCATCTCGCGCACCACCTCCTTGACGTACAGGTCGAACTCCTCGTCGTCCGGGGTCACGTCGGGCGCGAGGATGGCGCAGTTCAGCGAATCGGCTTCGGCGGTGAACGGCACCGAGTTGCGTACCAGGTTCGGGGTCATGCGCAGCTTGGCGGCGGTATCGGCGGAGCCGGTGAAGGTCACCAGGTCCTGGCCCTGCAGGCGCTCGAGCAGATCGCCGGTACTGCCGATCACCAGTTGCAGGCTGCCGGGCGGCAGCAGGCCGGATGCGTCGATCAGGCGCACCACGGCTTCGGTCAGGTAGCTGGTGGAAGTTGCCGGCTTGACGATGCACGGCATGCCGGCGAGGAAGGTCGGTGCGAATTTCTCCAGCATGCCCCAGATCGGGAAGTTGAAGGCGTTGATGTGCACCGCCACACCGGTGCGCGGCACCAGGATGTGGCTGCCGGCGAAGCGGCCCTGCTTGCCCAGCGCGATGGCCGGGCCTTCGTGCAGCAAGTTGCCGGACGGCAGTTCGCGGGTGCCGATGCCGGAGTAGGAGAACAGCGTGGCGTTGCCGCCTTCGATGTCGATCCAGCTGTCGGCGCGGGTCGCGCCGCTGTGGTGGGAGAGGGCGTAGAGCTGTTCCTTGCGTTCGGCCAGGTACAGCGCCAGGGCCTTGAGCCGGGCCGCGCGCTGCTGGAAGTCCAGGGCCATGAGCCCGGTCAGGCCCTGGCGCCGACCGAAGTCGAGCGCTTCGGCGAAGTCGGGGCGTTCTTCGTGGCTGTAGGCCAGGACATGACCGTCCAGGGCGCTGCGCAGGGCCTGGGCGCCGTGCTGGCCGATCCAGCGGCCGGCGATGAAGCTCTGCAGGGTGTGGGCGTCAGACATGCTGTTCTCCTTTGAGGGGCGCGGTTACCACAGCGCCAGGGTGTAGCCGATGATCAGGCGGTTCTCGTCCAGGGCATTGGTCAGGCCATTGCCGGAACGGAAGGTGACGTTGCGCCAGCGCAGGCTGACGTCCTTGAACGGGCCGCTCTGGATGACGTAGGTGATGTCGGTGTCGCGCTCGCGCTCGCGGCCATTGCTGACCGTCGCGGTTTCGGCGTGGCGGCCATCGGTGTAGCGGGTCATGAAGCTCAGGCCGGGAATGCCCAGGGCAACGAAGTCGTAGTCGTAGCGCAGTTGCCAGGAATCGAGCCCGGCACGGGTGAAGGTGTTGTAGGTGACCAGGTTGACCGTGTACGGATCACCGCCATTGAGGAAGGGGAAGGCGCTGTCACCGGACATCTGCTGCCAGGTGGCCGTGAACTTGTGGGCCTGTACGCCCAGGGTGAACATGGCGTTGAAGTTGCGGTTGTCGATGCGCCCGGCACGCTCGGCGCCGTCGCCGCGGCTGTCGAAGTAGCGCAGGTCGCTGCGCAGGCTCATGCCTTCGGCCAGGGGCTGGGTGTGCAACAGGCCCAGGTACTGCTGGCGGTAGATCTCGTCGAGCTTGGCGTAGTAGTAGCTGACGGTGGTCTGCGGGGTGATCGCGTAACTGCCGCCGCCGAAGTCGAAGTGGTCGCTGCTGGCCGTGCCGTAGCCGATGTCGTCGCGCCCGGAGGAGTCGCGCAGGTTGGCCTTGGTCAGGCGTCCGGCGTTGACGGTCAGGCCGGCGAGCTCCTGGATGGTCAAGAGCCCTCCCTGGAAGGTCGACGACAGCAGGCGCGTGTCGTTGTACACCACCACCGGCAGGATCGGCTGCAGCGTACCCAGGCGCAGCGTGCTCTTGGAGACGCGTAGCTTGGCGGTCAGCCCCAGCTCGCTGTAGTCGTCCACCGGCTCCAGGCTGTTCGCACCAAAGGGCAGCAGGCCGGTGTTGCGCCGGTCGCGGCTGGAGTCGAGCTTGATCCCCAGTTGCCCCATGGCATCGACACCCACGCCGACCGGGCCTTCGGTAAAGCCCGACTCGAAGCGTGCAGTGAAGCCCTGGGCCCATTCCTCGGCCTTGGATTGCGGCGCGCCGGACTGGCGGAAGTCGCGGTTGATGTAGTGGTTGCGCAGTTCGACGCGGGCGTGGCTGTCGGCGACGAAGTCGGCCAGGGCCGGCAGGGGCAGGGCAAGGGTGGCCAGCCAGGCGGCCGACTTGAGACGAGTGTGGTTCATTGTTGTTATATCCGACATTCGAGGTTCAAGGGTTCAGTGCTTGCTGGCGCCTGCGGCGCCGATACCGGTCATCGAGCGAATGAACTGGCCCAGGTAGCGGCCACGTTCCTCGCTGGCACGCTGCGAGCCGTCGCTGACCGAGAACGCCCAGGCACCGAGGAAGGCCAGGCTCATGGAGAACAGCGCCGGGTTGCTGTAGGGGAACAGCGCGCGCTCGTTGTGCAGCACGTTGACCCACACCGCAGGCCCCAGCACCACCAGCACGATGGCCGAGACCAGCCCTGCCATGCTGCCGGCCACGGCGCCGCGGGTGGTCAGGCCCTTCCAGAACATCGAGAGCAGCAGCACCGGGAAATTGACCGAGGCGGCGATGGCCAGCACCAGGCCGGAGAGGAAGGCGATGTTCTGCGACTCGAACAGAAGCCCCAGCAGCACGGCGAGCAGGCCGATCAGCAGGGTGGCGATGCGCGACATGCGCATTTCTTCCTGCTCGCTGGCCTGGCCCTTGCGCACCACGCAGGCATAGAGGTCGTGGGAGATGGCCGAGGCGCCGGACAGCGCCAGGCCGGCGACCACGGCAAGAATCGTGGCGAAGGCCACCGCGGAGATGAAGCCCAGGAACAGGTTGCCGCCTACCGCTTGGGCAAGATGGACGGCGATCATGTTGCCGCCGCCGATGATCGCGCCGCTGGCATCGCGGTAGGCCGGTTCAGTGCCGACCATGACGATGGCACCGAAACCGATGACGATCAGCAGCAGGTAGAAGTAGCCGATGAAACCCGTGGCATAGAACACGCTCTTGCGCGCTTCCTTGGCGTCGCTGACGGTGAAGAAGCGCATCAGGATGTGCGGCAGCCCGGCGGTGCCGAACATCATCCCCAGGCCCAGCGAGATGGCGTCGATAGGGTTGGACAGCAAGGCGCCGGGGGCCATGATCGCCTGGCCCTTGGCATGCACGGCCACGGCGCTGGCGAACATCGCCTCGGTGCTGAAACCGAAGTGCCTGAGCACCATGAACGCCATGAAGGTGGTGCCCGACAGCAGCATCACCGCCTTGATGATCTGTACCCAGGTGGTGGCGAGCATGCCGCCGAAGGTCACGTACAGCACCATCAGCACGCCCACCAGGGTGACTGCATAGAGGTAGCTGATACCGAACAGCAACTCGATCAGCTTGCCGGCGCCGACCATCTGCGCCACCAGGTACAGCAGCGCCACGGTCAGGGTGCCGAAGGCCGCGCTCAGGCGTACCGGTGCCTGCGCCAGGCGATAGGAGACCACGTCGGCGAAGGTGTACTTGCCCAGGTTGCGCAGGCGCTCGGCGATCAGGAACAGGATGATCGGCCAGCCGGCGAGCACGCCCAGGGCGTAGAGCAGGCCGTCGTAGCCGTTCATGAACATCATCGCCGAAATGCCGAGGAAGGAGGCCGCGCTGATCATGTCGCCCGCGATCGCCAGGCCGTTCTGCATGCCGGTCAGGCCGCCGCCTGCGGTGTAGAAGTCGCTGGTCGAACGGGTGCGTGCCGCGGCCCAGCGGGTCACCAGCAGGGTGAAGCAGACGAACACCATGAACATCGAGATGGCAGTCCAGTTCATTGGGCGCACTCCTGGCGAACCTTGTCGTTGAGCGGATCGATGACGCGGTTGGCGCGGTGCATGTAGATGCCGGTGAGGGCGAACGACAGCAGCACCATCAGTACGCCCACCAGCATGCCGACGCTGGTCACGCCGCCGCTGAGCGACTGGCCGAGAAGGCCGGGGGCGAAAGCCACCAGCAGCACGAAGCCGTAGTAGGCGGCGAGCATGGCCAGGGTCAGGCCGCCGTTGAGGCGGCGCTTGCGGCGGATCAGTTGCTGGAAGTCCGGGTGGTTGCTGATGGCGTCGATGTGCTCGGGTGTCATGGGAAGCGGTCCTCTGTCTTGTAATTGTTTTTTCAGGTCACGCAGGGGTTGCGGGGTTGCTGGCGGCCTCATCGCGGGACGAGCCCGCGATGAAGGCGACGCGGTCTCAAAGCTGATCGAAATCCAGCACCACCCGATCACTCAGCGGATAGCTCTGGCACGACAGCACATAGCCGGCGGCCACTTCGTAGTCCTCCAGCGCATGGTTGCTGTCCATTTCCACCTCGCCCTCGATCACCCGGCACTTGCAGGTCGAGCACACCCCGGCCTTGCACGAATAGGGCAGTTCGGCGCCGATGGCATTGCCGGCATCGAGAAGGTTCTGGCTGTTGCGCGGCAGGTCGAAGGCCAGTGCGCGGCCATCGCTGATCACGGTGATATGGCTCAGCGCCGAGTCCAGTTGGCGCGCGGCCTCGCGGGCTTCGCGCCGGGTTTCGCTGCCAGCGGCGGCGAACAGCTCGAAATGGATGCGTTCGCGTGGCATGCCGTTGTCTTCGAGGCTGGCGCGCACGGTTTCTGTCATCGCCTGCGGCCCGCAGATGAAGGCTGCATCGAGGGCCTGCACGTCGATCCAGCGGGAGAACAGCTGACCGCACTTGTCGGCGTCGATACGGCCGTTGTACAGATCGACATCCTGCTGTTCGCGGCTGAACACGAAGATCAGGTTGAGGCGATCCAGGTAGCGGTTCTTCAGGTCTTCGAGGCGGTCACGGAACAACGCGCTGTTGCTGGCGCGGTTGCCGTACAGCAGGGTGAAGCGGCTGTTGGGCTCGCAGGCCAGGGTCGTGGCGATGATCGACAGGATCGGCGTGATGCCGCTGCCTGCGGCCACGCCCAGGTAGTGGCCGTGACGTTCGGCGTCCAGCGGCACAAAGAAATTGCCGCTCGGGGGCATCACCTCCAGGCGGTGGCCGGCCTTGAGCGTCTCGTTGGCAAAGGCGGAGAAACGCCCGCCGGGCACGCGCTTGACCGCGACCCGCAGCTCCCCCTCCTGCACGGCGCTGCAGATCGAATAGGAGCGGCGCACTTCCTCGTCGTCGAGAAAGGTCCGCATCACCAGGTACTGCCCCTGGGTGAAGCGGAACGCCTCCTGCAGGTGGTCGGGGACCTCGAAGGCAATCGACACCGCGTCACGGGTCTCGTTGCGCACATGCTTGATGGTCAGGCTGTGAAACTGGCTCATGGTCGTCTCCACGGCTCAAATGCATTTGAAATAGTCGAACGGCTCCAGGCACTCGCGGCAGCGATACAACGCCTTGCAGGCCGTGGAGCCGAACTGGCTGAGCAATTCGGTGTGTGCGCTGCCGCACTGCGGGCAGCACACCTGGGGCGTCTCGCCAAGCAGGCTGCGCTTGCTGGCGCTGCCCTGCGGCGGAGCGATGCCATAGACCTGCAGGCGCTGGCGACCCTGCTCGCTGATCCAGTCGGTGCTCCAGGCCGGGGTCAGGCGCCGCTCCAGTTCGGGTTGGGCGAAGCCGGCCTGTTCCAGCGCCTGGCGGATGTCGCCTTCGATCACCTCGGTCGCCGGGCAGCCGGAGTAGGTCGGCGTCACCACCAGGTGCAGGTGGCCGGCGCGCCAGTTCAGGTCGCGCACGATGCCCAGGTCGACCACGCTGACCACCGGCACTTCCGGGTCCATGACCTGCTCCAGTACCGTCCAGGCCCGTGCCAGGTCACCCTCGCGCAGGCTGCGGGCGCCGCGGTCGCCGGCGATCAGCTCACCAGGTCGCATCGGGGTAGGCCCGTGGCAGGAACTGCATCTCGGCCAGCAGCAGGCCCAGGTGTTCGGTGTGCAATCCCTTGCGACCGCTCAGGTAGAAATGACTGGCGGGCGCGGGTTGCGGCAGCTCGACCGAGGCGAAGACGGCGCTGACCTGGACGAGCCAGGCGTGACCCACTTGCGCAGGATCTGCGGCGATACCCGCTGCGGCCAGGCGTGTCTCGCTTTCACTGCCCTGGCTCAGCTCCACGGTGAAGCGCCACAGGGCCGGGATCGCAGCGAGCATGCGGCGACGGCTTTCGTCGGTGCCGCCTCCCAGGCGTTGCACCCACTCAGCGGAGCGGCGCAGGTGGTAGGTGACCTCCTTGAGCGCCTTGGCGGCGATGCCGGCGATGCGCGGATCGCTGGAGGCGCACAGGCCCTCGAGCATCGCCAGGTGCCAGGCGTCGTAGAGGAACTGCTTGGTCATGGTCACGGCAAAGTCGCCGTTGGGTTGCTCGACCAGCAGCAGATTGTGGAAGGCGCGTTCGTCGCGGCGAAAGGCCAGGGCATCGGCATCGCGGCCGTCGTCCAGCAGTTCGGCGGCGTACTCGAGCCAGTTGCGCGCCTGGCCGACCAGGTCGAGGCCGACATTCATCAGCGCCAGTTCTTCTTCCAGCGCCGGGGCGTGGCCACACCACTCGCACAGGCGCTGGCCCTGGATCAGGGCGCTGTCGCCGAGCAGCAGCAGGTAGGGGATCAGATCGTCTCTATGCATGGTCGGCCTCACATGTGTCCGACTTCGTCGGGCAGTTCGTAGAAGCTGGCATGGCGGTAGACCTTGTCGTCAGACGGCGCGAACAGCGGGTCTTTCTCGTCGGGCGAGGAGGCGGTGATCAGCGCCGAAGGCACCACCCACAGGCTCACGCCTTCGCTGCGTCGGGTATACAGCTCGCGGGCATTCTCGATGGCCATGGCGGCGTCGGCGGCATGCACGCTGCCGACATGCTTGTGGTTCAGGCCGTGCTTGCTGCGCACGAATACTTCGTAGAGGGTCCAGACAGACATGTTCGATCTCCGCATCGGTCGCCGCTTCAGGCGGCGTTCTTGTTCTGTTGCTTGCGTGCGTAGGCCACGGCGGCCTCGCGGACCCAGGCCCCGTCTTCGATGGCCTGGCGGCGGGTGGCGACCCGCTCCTGGTTGCACGGGCCGTTGCCCTTGATCACTTCATAGAATTCATCCCACTGGATCTCGCCGAAGTCGTAGTGGCCGCGCTCGGCGTTCCACTTCAGTGCCGGGTCCGGGGCGGTGCAGCCGAGCAGTTCGAGCTGGGGCACGGTCTGGTCGATGAAGCGCTGGCGCAGTTCGTCGTTGGTCTGGCGCTTGATCTTCCAGGCCATCGACTGGGCGCTGTTGGGCGAGTGTTCGTCGCTGGGGCCGAACATCATCAGCGAGGGCCACCACAGGCGATTGATGGCGTCCTGGACCATGTCCTTCTGCGCCTGGGTGCCGTGGCGCATCATGGTCAGCAGCAGCTCGTAGCCCTGGCGCTGATGGAAGCTCTCTTCCTTGCAGATGCGGATCATCGCCCGCGAATAGGGGCCGTAGGAGGTGCGTTGCAGTACCACCTGGTTGACGATCGCCGCGCCGTCGACCAGCCAGCCGACCGCGCCCATGTCGGCCCAGCTCAGGGTCGGGTAGTTGAAGATGCTCGAATACTTGGCCTTGCCGCTGTGCAGCTTGGCGATCTCTTCGTCGCGGTCGGCGCCGAGGGTTTCCATGGCGCTGTACAGGTACAGGCCGTGGCCGGCTTCGTCCTGGATCTTGGCCATCAGCTGCAGCTTGCGCTTGAGGCTGGGGGCGCGCGTCACCCAGTTGCCTTCCGGAAGCATGCCGACGATTTCCGAGTGGGCGTGCTGCGAGATCTGCCGGATCAGGGTCTGGCGGTAGGCCTCGGGCATCCAGTTTTTCGGTTCGATCTTGATCTCGGCGTCGATCTTCTCCTGGAAGTGCCGCTCTTCGGGCGACATCTCTTCCAGTGACTTGACACGTTTGACGCCGGTTTCGACTAGCTGTGCGTACATGTTCGGGCTCCCGCCTCAGGGGTGGTTGGGGCATGGAGTCTTTTATAAGCGATACGCGATCTAACATCAAACATAAAATAATGTATCAGATAAAATTGTGTATCACATTACGCCCCATTGCGGGGCTGTGGGAGCGGGCTCGTCCCGCGATAGGGCCGGCAAATCCGGGGCAAAAAAAAGCCCCGGGCCAGGCCGGGGCGGAAAAGGCAGCCGAATCGAAAATCAGCTGGCCAACCGTTTGTCATAGACGTGGCAAGCCTTGCCCTCCGAGCGCTTGAGCGTGCCGCAGGGCTGCAGGCGGATCTGCGTGCTGATGCCGATGTAGGTCTTGATCTGCTTGCTCAGTTCACCCACAAGCGCCTTGCGCGCGGCCTCGTCCAGGTGCTGGCTGTCGGCACGCAACTCCACGTGCACCTCGACGCTATCGAGATTTCCGTTGCGATACAGATATATCTCGTAAAGCTCTGAAAGCTGTTTTATTTTCAGCACCTGTTCTTCGATCTGCGTGGGGAACACGTTGACCCCGCGGATGATCAGCATGTCGTCGCTGCGCCCGGTGATCTTGCCGATCCGCCGCATCGGCCTGGCCGTACCCGGCAGCAGGCGGGTCAGGTCGCGAGTGCGGTAGCGCACCATGGGCAGCGCTTCCTTGCTCAACGAGGTGAACACCAGCTCGCCCAGTTGCCCGTCCGGCAGTACCTCGCCCGTGACCGGATCGATGATCTCGGGGTAGAAGTGGTCCTCCCAGATGGTCGGGCCGTCCTTGGTCTCGAGGCACTCCATGGCCACGCCTGGCCCCATGATTTCCGACAGGCCATAGATGTCCAGCGCATTGATCCCGAGGCGTTGTTCGATGGAGCGGCGCAGTTCGTCGGTCCAGGGCTCGGCACCGAAGATGCCCAGGCGCAGCTTGAGGTCGTGGGGGTCGATGCCCTGGCGTTCGATCTCGTCGGCGAGATTGAGCATGTAGGAGGGCGTGACCATGATGATGTCGGGCTGGAAGTCGCGGATCAGTTGCACCTGCTTCTCGGTCTGGCCACCGGACATGGGGATCACCGTGCAGCCCAGGCGCTCGGCGCCGTAGTGCGCCCCCAGGCCGCCGGTGAACAGGCCGTAGCCATAGGAGACGTGCACCTTGTCGCCCTTGCGTCCGCCTGCGGCGCGGATCGAGCGGGCGACCACGTTGGCCCAGGTGTCGATGTCGTTCTGCGTGTAGCCGACCACGGTCGGCTTGCCGGTGGTGCCGCTGGAGGCGTGCAGGCGCACCACCTCCTGCTGCGGCACGGCGAACATGCCGTAGGGGTAGTTGTCGCGCAGGTCGCTCTTGCCGGTGAAGGGGAACCGCGCCAGGTCTTCGAGGGATTTCAGGTCATCGGGGTGAGCGCCGCAGGCGTCGAAGCGCTGGCGATACAGCGGCACATTGGCGTAGGCGTGACCCAGGCTCCAGCGCAGGCGCTCGAGCTGGTGCTGGCGCAGGGCGTCGACACTGGCGGTTTCCATCGGGTCAAGCAGGGCGCGTTCGGCATCGTGGTACATGTTCATGGCTTCACTCGAGTTGTTCTTGTACGGCGGCCCGTCGAGGGGCCGTGAGTGTCATGCAGGGCAGCATACTGCCCGTTGTTGCGTGGGTCGCGGTCCGTTGGTCGAAGGGCCTCAGAGGCGCTCGATGACCATGGCGATGCCCTGGCCGACCCCGATGCACATGGTGCACAGCGCATAGCGGCCAGCATTCAGCTCAAGCTCGTGCAGCGCCGTGGTGACCAGGCGTGCGCCGCTCATGCCCAGTGGGTGGCCCAGGGCGATGGCGCCACCGTTGGGGTTGACCCGTGGATCGTCGTCGGCAATGCCCAGCTCGCGCAGCACCGCCAGGCCCTGGGCGGCGAAGGCCTCGTTGAGTTCGATCACGTCCATGTCGGCCAGCGACAACCCGGTGAGCTCCAGCACCCTGTGTGTCGCCGGTACCGGGCCGATGCCCATGATCCGTGGTTCGACGCCTGCTGCGACCATGCCGACGATCCGTCCGCGCGGCTTGAGGCCGTGACGGCGGGCGGCGCTGCTGCTGGCCAGCAACAATGCACAGGCGCCATCGTTGACTCCCGAGGCGTTGCCGGCCGTGATGCTGCCGCCTTCGCGAAACGGCGTGCCCAGGCGCGCGAGTTGCTCCAGGGTGGTGTCGCCGCGTGGGTGCTCATCCTGCTCGACCAGCTTGGGAGGGCCCTTGCGCTGGGCGATCTCGACCGCAACGATTTCCCTCGCCAGACGGCCATTGGCCTGGGCGGCGGCTGCCTTGTGCTGGCTGCGCAGGGCAAAGGCGTCCTGGTCGGCGCGGGAGATGCCGAACTGCTCGGCAACGTTCTCTGCGGTCTCGGGCATCGAGTCGATGCCGTACTGTGCTTGCATCAGCCGGTTGACGAAGCGCCAGCCGATGGTGGTATCGAACAGTTCGGCCCCGCGACCGAAGGCCTGCTCGGCCTTGCCCATGACAAAAGGCGCTCGGGACATGGACTCGACGCCTCCCGCAAGCATCAGCCCGGCCTCGCCGCAGCGCAGGGCACGGGCGGCGTTGCCGATGGCGTCCAGGCCCGACCCGCACAGGCGGTTGAGGGTGGTGCCGGGCACGTCCACCGGCAGCCCGGCCAGCAGCGTGGCCATGCGCGCGACGTTACGGTTGTCTTCGCCGGCCTGGTTGGCGCAGCCGAGGATCACATCGTCGATGGCGCGCCAGTCCAGCTGGGGATGGCGCTCGACCAGGGCCTTGATCGGGATCGCTGCCAGATCGTCGGCACGCACGCTGCTCAGGGCGCCGCCGTAACGGCCGATGGGCGTGCGCACGGCATCGATGATCAGGGCGTCCTGAAGGGTCGGTTCAGTCATCTTGGGTCTCCTGCGCCAGCACGCTGCCGCGCAACTTGTAGGATTTGCCATGGAAGATCGCCACCAGCTCGCCGCGCTGGTTCTCCAGGCGCACGTCGTACAGGCCGGTGCGGCGCTTGCGCACCTGCTCGTGGGCGATGGCGGTGAGTTGGTCGCCCAGCAGAGCCGGGATCACGTAGTCGATGCTGCAACCCAGGGCCACGGTGGCTTCGTCGTGGCTGTTGCAGGCAAAGGCGAACGCCGAATCGGCCAGGGCGAAGAGAAAGCCGCCATGGCAGGTGGCGTGGCCCTGGATCATGTCGGCGCGTACGGTCATGCGCAGGCGTGCGCTGCCGGGGCCGGCATCCAGCAGTTCGATGCCCAGGCCCTGGGTGGCGTGGTCGCGGGCATACATGGCGTTGGCGCAGGCACGGGCCAGCGCTTCGGCGCTGCGGGGGGTGTCAGTCATGCAGGCGACCTCCTTCGGCGAGGGTACGGCGCAGCAGCAGGGACGGGCGGTAACGGCTTTCACCGTAGGCCTGCTGCAGGTGCTCGAGGGTGCGCAGGGTGTGCGCAAGGCCCATGTGGTCAGCCCAGGCCAGCGGCCCTTGCGGGTAATTGACCCCGGCGCGCATGGCCAGGTCGATGTCGGCCGCCGAGCCGACGCCCTGCAGGACGGCGTCGGCCGCTTCATTGGCGAGCATGGCCACGGTACGCAGCACCAGCAGGCCGGGGACGTCGGCCAGGGCGCTGACGTTCAGGCCGGCACTGCGCAGCAGGGCGACGACCTGGTCGCGGGCGTGCGCTGCAGTGCTGCTGGCCCAGCTGATGGCGATGCGGCTGGCGCTGGCGTAGTCCAGGGCCAGGTCGATCAGCACCAGGTTTTCCAGGCCCTCGTCGCGGGCGCGCTGGCTGGCCAGGCGGCCGTCCGACAGGGCCAGGGTGGCATCGCCGACCCGCAGCAGGCCGCTGCCGGCGCGTTCGGTCAGGGTGACGCCGGCAGTCCGCAGGCGCGGCAACAGGGCCTGCATGGCGCCCAGGTGACCTTCGACCACGCAGTGCGGGACATCGGCGTCGCTGTGCAGCTCGACAGGCTGTGGACGTTCGGCGTCCTGGGCATAATCGTAGAAGCCGTGGCCGCTCTTGCGTCCCAGGCGTCCGGCATCCACCAGGTCTTTCTGCAGCAGCGAGGGCTGGAAGCGGAAGTCGCCATAGTAGGCGTCGAATACCGAGCAGGTGACAGCGTAGTTGACGTCGTGGCCGATCAGGTCGGTGAGTTCGAAGGCGCCCATGCGAAAGCCACCGGCCTCACGCAGCAGTGCGTCGAGGGTGGCGCAGTCGCCAGCGCCTTCCTGCAGCAGGCGCAGGCTTTCGGCGTAGAACGGCCGGGCCACGCGATTGACGATGAATCCCGGGGTCGAGCGGGCGTGTACCGGTTGCTTGCCCCAGGCCTTGGCGGTGGCGTACAGGGTGTCGAGCACTTGCGGGTCGCTGGCCAGCCCTGCGACGATTTCCACCAGTGCCATCAGCGGCGCGGGGTTGAAGAAGTGCATGCCGACCACGCGCCCGGGCCGCTCAAGCCCTGCACCAAGACGGGTGATCGACAGCGACGAGGTGTTGCTGGCGAGGATGCAGCGGTCGCTGCACAAGGCTTCGAGCTGACCCAGCAGGCGCTGCTTGACGGCCAGGTCTTCGACGATCGCCTCGATCACCAGGGCGGCATCGGCCAGCGCTTCGAGACTTTCCACCGGCTCCAGGCGAGCGCTGATGGCTACGCACTCGGCTGCACTCAGCCGGCCTTTGTCCACCTGTCGCGTCAGCTGCCGGACGATGCCGTCGATGGCCTGCGCGGCGGCGCCCGGGCGGTTGTCGTAGAGGCGAACCGGATGCCCCGCCTGGGCGGCGACCTGGGCGATCCCGGCACCCATGGCGCCGGCGCCGATCACTGCAACCTGGGCGTCGAGCTGCAAGGGGCTCATCTCAGCACCCCTTGAACGCAGGGGAGCGTTTGTCGATGAAGGCGCTGACGCCTTCGCGGTAGTCGTCACTGCGCCCGGCCAGGCGCTGCAGGTCGCGCTCGAGGGTAAGCTGTTCATCGAAACTGTTGTCGAAACTGGCGTTGAGGCTGCGCTTGATCAGCGCCAGGCCGTAGGTGGGCTGGGTCGCAAGGTGCCGCGCCAGGCGCAGGGCTTCGTCGCGCAGTTCGGCATCGTCGACCACGCGGTGGATCAGCCCCCACTGCTCGGCCTGCTCGGCGCCCAGGCGCTCACCCAGCATGGCCAGCGCCTTGGCCCGGGCCATGCCGACCAGTCGCGGCAGTAACCAGGTGCCGCCGGAATCGGGGATCAGGCCGATGCGGCAGAAGGCCTGGATAAAGCTTGCCGAGCGGGCGGCAAGCACCAGGTCGCAGGCCAGCGGGATATTGGCCCCGGCACCGGCCGCCACGCCGTTGACCGCACAGATGACCGGCATAGGCAGGTCGCGCAGGCTGCGGATCAGCGGGTTGTAGAACTGCTCGATGGATTGGCCCAGGTCAGGCCGCTCGGCGCCGGGTGCGACGTTGCGGTCGGACAGGTCCTGGCCCGCGCAGAAACCCCGGCCTTCACCGGTCAGCAGCAGTACCCGGGCCTGCTCGCTCTGGCGCACTTGCTTGAGCGCCTCGCGCACTTCGAGGTGCATGGCGCTGTTGAAGCTGTTGAGTTGCTCGGGACGGTTGAGCGAGAGGAGGGCGACGCCGTCCTCGATGGAAAACAGGATGTGCTGGAAGCTCATGGGCAGACGCGCTCCGTCGGTCGGTGAAGTCGGGTTGTTCAGCGGCCGATGAAGCTGGCCGGACGTTTTTCCTGGAAGGCACGGATGCCCTCGTCGCGGTCGGCAGTGCCGGCCAGCAGGGTGAAGGCGTGGCGCTCGAAGCGCAGGCCGCTGGCAAGGTCGGTGTCCTGGGCCTTGAGCAGGGCTTCCTTGGCCAGGCGCACGGCCAGCGGCGCCTTCTGCGCAATGCTGCGGGCGACCTGCAGGGCGCGTTCGACAGTGAGCTCCGGCTCGCTCAGCTCACTGATCAGCCCGGCCTGCAGGGCATGGCGGGCGTCGATGCTCTCGCCGGTGAGTACCAGCTGCATGGCCAGCGGCTTGCCGACGGCGCGCAGCAGGCGCTGGGTGCCACCGGCACCTGGAATGATGCCGAGGTTGATCTCGGGCTGGCCGAAGCGGGCATCGGTTGCGGCGATGACGATGTCGGCGCACATGACCAGTTCGCAGCCACCACCCAGGGCGAAGCCGTTGACTGCAGCGACCAGCGGTTTGGGGAAGGCGGCGATGCGTTGCCAGTGCATGACCCGCGGGTCGTTGAGCACGCCGACCAGGTCGCGCTCGGCCATCTCCTTGATGTCGGCACCGGCGGCGAAGGCCTTGCGGTTGCCGGTGATCACCACGGCACGGGTGTGTTCATCCTGGGCGGCGGCGTCGAGTTCATCGGCGAGCTCGGCCAGCAGCGCGGTGTTCAGCGCATTGAGCGCCTGCGGGCGATGCAGGGTGATCAGGCGGACACCGTCCGCCGGGGCCTGCACAACGAGGTTGCTTGGCATGGTGGTACCTCAGGCTGCACGTTTGGCGCCGGCAGGGGCCGGCTTGTTCTTGGAGTCGGTTGCAGAATGGGGCAAGTATATGCCTAAAGCGATACGCAATATCAAGATAGAAATTAATAATGTGTATCTTGTTATGCTGTCGCTTCGGTTGTCGCCGCTTTGCGCTCGTCGCGCGATGTGACGCCGCTCCTGGGGCGCGTACCTGTTCACTTTGGGATAGCCTGGGATGTAAAGCGATACGCAAGGGGCGAAATTGACTGGTGGCCTTAAAGTGATACATGATTTATCAAATCCATGAATCACAATGAGTCATCAATCATGCCTTGCTACCGCCTCGATGGCCTGACCCCCGTGGTGCATCCCACTGCCTATGTCCACCCCACTGCCGTGCTGATCGGAGACGTGATCGTCGGCCCTGGCTGCTATGTCGGCCCGCTTGCAGCGCTGCGCGGCGACTTCGGGCGCATCATCCTGGAGGAGGGCGCCAACCTGCAGGACACCTGTGTCATGCATGGCTTCCCCGGCGGCGACACGGTGATCGAGCGCAACGGCCATGTCGGCCATGGCGCGGTCTTGCATGGATGCCGGATCGGTGCCGATGCGCTGGTCGGCATGAATGCGGTGGTGATGGATGGCGCGCACATCGCGCCGCGCTGCATCGTGGCAGCCACGGCATTCGTCAAGGCCGGGTTCGAGTGCCAGGCGCAGCACCTGGTGGTCGGCTCTCCGGCCCAGGCCCGGCGCATGCTGAGCGACGATGAAGTGGCCTGGAAACAGCGTGGCACCCAGGAATACCAGGCGCTGGCCCGACGCTGCATGGTCTCGATGGTGGAGTGCCCGCCACTCGCAGAGCCCGAAGCTGCACGACCGCGCATGGGCGACACCGGCCTGCGGCCCAAGACGGGGCAGGGCGCATGAACATCGCGCTGTCGCGCCATGGTCAGGGCAGGCGGGGTAAAGGTATAGTCGGGGCTTTCCCTGCGCCCAGTTCCCCCATGAGCAGCCTTGCACCCCTGAATCACCTGATCACCCGCTTCCAGGAACAGACCCCGATCCGCGCCAGTTCGCTGATCATCACCCTGTATGGTGACGCCATCGAGCCGCATGGCGGCACGGTCTGGCTGGGTAGCCTGATCGGTCTGCTCGAGCCCTTCGGCATCAATGAGCGGCTGATCCGCACCTCTATCTTCCGCCTGACCAAGGAAGGCTGGCTGACCGCCGAGAAAGTCGGTCGACGCAGCTACTACAGCCTCACCGGCACCGGTCGGCGCCGTTTCGAAAAGGCCTTCAAGCGCGTCTACAGCGCAAACCTGCCGGCCTGGGATGGTGCCTGGACGTTGGTGCTGCTGTCGCAGCTGGACAGTGCCAGGCGCAAGGCGGTGCGCGAGGAGCTGGAGTGGCAGGGCTTCGGTGTGATGGCGCCCAATGTGCTGGGTTGCCCGCGCGCCGACCGGGCTGACCTGCACGCCACCCTGCGCGAGCAGGACGCCGAGGAAGACAGCATCGTCTTCGAGACCCACGCCCAGGAAATCCTCGCCTCCAAGGCCATGCGTGCGCAGGTCCGGGAGAGTTGGGGTATCGAGGAGCTGGGCCAGCACTACAGCGAGTTCATCCGCCTGTTCCGCCCGCTGTGGCAGGCGCTGCGCGAGCAGGAGACGCTCGATGCGCAGGATTGCTTCCTCGCGCGCACCTTGCTGATCCACGAATATCGCCGCCTGCTGCTGCGTGATCCGCAGTTGCCTGACGAACTGCTGCCAGGCGACTGGGAGGGGCGTGCGGCGCGCCAGTTGTGCCGCAACCTCTATCGACTGGTATCGCCCAGGGCGGAAGCCTGGCTCAACGATACCTTGGAGACGGCAGACGGGCCGCTGCCCGACGCCAGTGAAAGTTTTCACCGGCGCTTTGGTGGGCTGAGCTGAGTCAGGATTCGTAGTACGTATCACGGTACGATACGCAAAGCCGTAGCGGTTGCCTCAGGCGCGCTCGACCAACCCGGTCAAGACGGTGTGCAGGTCGGTGCCTGCCCGCCGCGGTTCCCCCTCGAAGTCGATCCAGCCAGCATTGAAGCCGTCGAGCATCTGCAGGCGCGGGGTGGGGTTGTGCATGCCTTGCTCGCGGAACAGCGCCTCCCACGTCTCGCGCGGCACCGCCTGCGCCTGGACGTCACGGCCCAATACCCGACCGAGCGTGGCGGCAAGCTCCAGCGGCGTCACCGCGTGCGGCCCGGTCAGTTCGACCACCCGTACGCCTTGCCAGTGTTCCTGCAGCAGCTGCGCCGCCACGCGGCCAACATCGGCCGTGGCGACCATCGACACTGGCTTGTCCAAAGGTTGCAGGAAGCTGTGCAATACCCCCTCATCCCGCGCCGGGGCGATATCCCACAAGCTGTTTTCCATGAACCAGGCCGCGCGCAGGAAGGTTACAGGCATCGGCAGTTGGCCGAGCACGCGCTCCATCTCGCCCAGTTGTGAAAGCAGGTTGGGCTGGCTGGCCTGGGCACCGATGGTGGACAGGCACACCACACGCTCTGGCTGGCTGGCCACCAATGCCGCGTGCAGGTTGGCGATGACTGCGCGGGTCTGTGCAAAATCCGGGGCCGGATCGAAGTTCGGTGGCAGCAGTACGAACACCGCGGTTGCATTGGTGAAGGCCTCGGTCAGCGCGAGGCGGTCGTGCATGTCGGCGATGGCAACGCTGCAGCCCTGTGCCTGCCAGGGCTCGCCCTTGGCGGCATCGCGAACCACGGCACGCACTGGCTGGCCGGCAGCGAGCAGAGTGCGTGCCAGGGTGCTGGCGACCTGGCCGGTGATACCGGTAACGACGTACATGGTGTGAAACTCCCGAGTGCGGGCGGCGTTGTGCCGCGTTCGAGGCCAGTCTATGGCGGGCTTATTGATTAACCGATAACATGAATGTCATTTGATAAATGACCCTTTGGCATCAATATGCATTTCGACGAACGCAGCCTCAGCGGCATGAGTGTCTTTGTCGCCATCGCCGACAGCGGCAGCTTCGCTGCAGCGGCTGAGGTGCTGGACATGTCCCAGCCTGGAGTCAGCCGTGCGCTGGCCCGCCTGGAAGGGCGGCTGGGCATCCGCTTGTTCGACCGCACCACGCGCTCGGTCACCCTGACCGACGAGGGCCGCCAACTGTACGAGCAAGTGGTGCCGCTGCTGACGGCACTGGATGAAGCCGCCAGCTCGGTAACCGCAGGTGCGACGAGGGTTCGCGGGCGCCTGCGGGTGCATGTCGACCCGTTCTTCGCCCGGCTGATCCTCGGGCCACGGCTGGGCGGATTTCTCGAGGCGCACCCGCAGCTCGAGCTGGAGCTGATCACCCGCGATCGCCTGGGAGACATGGTCGCTGACGGCTTCGACCTGGCCGTCCGCTTTGGCGAACCCAGGGCCTCCAGCCTGGTGGCGCGCAAGCTGCTGGACACCCGTATCCTCACGGTCGCCGCACCGGCCTATATCAAGCGTTTCGGTCGGCCGGCGCAACCGCAGGCGCTGCTGGAGCATCGCTGCATCCAGTTTCGCGATCCACAGACTGGCCAGCCTTTCCCCTGGGAGTTTCATCGCGGCAGCGAGCGTGTGGTGGTCGACACCCGCGGGCAACTGCTGGTCAACGATGTCGGCAGCCTGCACAGCGCCTGCCTCGCCGGCTACGGGATCGCCCAGGTGATGGCGCTCGGCAGCGAGTTGCTGCTGGCCGAGGGGCGCCTGCTGGACATCTTCGAAGACTGGCCTGACGAACGATTCCCGCTGTACGCCTTCTACCCGTCGCGGCATCACTTGCCGGCCAAGGTGCGGGCGTTTCTCGACTTCGTGCTGGAACTGGTCAATCCGTTGCAGGCCTGAGGGCAGGGCAGGGCGAGCCTGCGCTGTCACGCAGGGCTTCGGCGAACCAGGTCATGAACCACAGCGCATCGTCGCTGGGCGGATGGGGTGGGGTCAGCAATTGATAGCTCTCCAGCGCAGCCGCAGCAGGGGTGCAGCGCACCAGGCTGCCTTCCTGCAGTTCACGCGCCACCAGCACTTCGTTGGCCAGGGCGATGCCCTGGCCGCGCTGGGCCAGGGTCAATGCGATGTCGTTGCTCAGGTGCGAGGTCTGCGCCTTGACCTTGACGCGCAGGCCCATGGCCGCGAACCAGCTGTTCCACCAGGCGCCATCGTCGACATGGATCAGGCGCGAGGAGGGCAGTTGCTCGAGCGTCGGCGGCGCTGGCAACTGCGCCAGGAACCCGGGCGAGCACACGGGAAACAGTTCCGGGCGCAGCAGCACCTCGCGCACACCGGACATTTCGCCAGGCAGGCCATAGGCAATGGCCAGATCGGCGCGGCGCGCCTCGACGCTGGTGAACGAAGCATCCGGCTCGATGGCGATACGCAGGTCCGGGCGCAGGCAGCGCAGCACTTCGATACGCGGCGTCAGCCAGCGCGAGGCGAAGGCGGGGCCGCAGAGAATGCGCAACCAACGCTCGTCATCACGGCGGCCGACCTCGCTGCCGGCGTCGGCCAGCAGTTGCAGGGCCTGGGCCACCGCCTGGT
Organism: Pseudomonas sp. FA117; assembly: GCF_057370475.1. Taxonomy (NCBI): domain Bacteria; kingdom Pseudomonadati; phylum Pseudomonadota; class Gammaproteobacteria; order Pseudomonadales; family Pseudomonadaceae; genus Pseudomonas; species Pseudomonas sp. FA117. The sequence goes on along the minus strand of NZ_CM170675.1, from coordinate 3,003,793 downwards.
AATAGCGTGCGCCGGGCACCGTCAGCGACACGCCGCGGGAGGTGCGCTCCAGCAGGCGAATACCCAGCCAGTCTTCGAGGTTCTTCACGTGGCGGCCAATTGCCGGTTGCGTCACATGCAGCGCCTGGGACGCCGCGACATAGCTGCCCAGCCGCGCTGCTGCCTCGAAAGCACGGACTGCGTTGAGCGGTGGCAAGCGGTCGATCGCCATGGAAACACCTCGTCTGCTATTAGTTTTTGTATCAGCAGAGGCAAATTTATTGAGCTTTTCCCCGCGACTCAAGTTGTCGAGACTCGAGATGGCGCAATTTCGCGCCCTTCGAGGAGTCGACGATGTTCGCAACACCCATAATAAAACAGTCGCTCATGGGGCTCTCGGTACTGGCGCTGACTGGCGCCATGGCCAACCTGGCACAGGCTGCTACCCCGTCTCCCTGCGGCGTCCCTGGTCTGACCCAGTGCCCGCAGCCATTCGACCAGAGCCTTCCTGCGGCCAAGGACATGCTGACCTGGGACCAGGCCGCGCGGGTCGTGGGCTTTCGCAACACCTATCGAATGTACGAAGGCGACGTGTTCGCCCCGCGCGGCGCCACGCCATTCCCCTTGCCAGCCGCCAGCCAGCCCCTGACCGATGTGCACTACAGCCTGGGCGGCAAGCAGCACAACCTGGCCGATTACCTGGCCAACCAGAGCGTCACCGGCCTGCTGGTGATCAAGGACGGCAAGATCGCCTACGAGCACTATGCCCAGGGCAACACCGCGCAGACCCTGTGGACCTCGCGCTCGGTCGCCAAATCGGTGGTCAGCGTGCTGATCGGCATGGCGGTCAAGGAAGGCAAGATCCATTCGCTGGATGACCCCATCAGCCGCTATGTACCGGAGCTGGTGGGCAGCGAATGGCAGGAGGTGACCTTGCACCAGTTGATGCAGCACACCTCCGGCGTCACCTGGGACGAGAACTACGCCTCGAAGGATTCGGACTTCTCCCACATGACCCAGTGTGAAGCCAAGCCTGACCCGTACGCCTGCGTGCTGACGCTGGTCAAGTCGGTCAAGCGCAAGCCGGGGGTGAAACCGGGCGAGGTCTGGTCCTACAACACCGGTGGTGCCTGGCTGGTGGGCAGGGTGCTGGAAAATGCCACCGGCATGACCATCGCCCAGTATCTGGAAAGCCACCTGTGGAGCCGTTATGGCATGGAGCAGCCGGGCGTCTGGCATGCGCTGGTGCCGGGCAAGGTCGACATGGGCGGCCATGGCTTCAATGCCACGCTGCGCGACTGGGGACGCTTCGGACAGTTCGTGGCCAGCGGCGGACAGTTGCCGGACGGCGAGAAACTGCTGCCGGACGACTGGATCGCACGCTCGACGCAATGGACCCAGGCCAAAGGCTCGGTCACCGAGGCCGCGCCGAAAGGCCAGTACGGTTACCAGTGGTGGTACAACGACCCGGCACCTTCGGCTAAGGCGGTACCCGCAAGTCCGGCGCAGGGTGGCCAGACGTTCTGGGCACTGGGGATCTTCGGCCAGAGCATCGCGATCAACCCCAAGGAGCGTCTGGTCGTGGTGCAGTGGTCGACCTGGAAGAATGCCGAGTCGCCCAGTTCGCTGTATGACGAACAGGCCGTGTTCGTGAATGCGGTGAGTGCGGCGTTGGCCAACAAGCCGTAAGGACATTGGTGAATGTCACGCTGGCCGAGACCGGCGTGACATTCACAATGGAGCAGGGCATCGAGATCATTCATATAACTCAACTAAATGGTTATTTAGTTGAGTTATTTTTTTGGACTCATGCAAGGGCAGGGTGGTGGGGCCGACCTGCGGCGGCTTCGAGCACTATTTATTGTCGCACGATTACCATCGCCGACGGCAATAGTCTATTCCAGGTGGCGCATATAGAGAAGGCGATCGGGCTGCTTTACGCTGGCAGCGGTTCAAATTCAATTGATCGTATTCTCATATTTAAATGCTGAGCGAATGGTATGGACAACATTGTTTTCACACCCCTCGATTTCTCCCGAGGCCCTGCGCTGAAGAGCCGTATATTGCTGGCGCCGTTAACGACAGAACAAAGTCACGATGACGGTACTGCGTCGCAGGATGATTTCGACTGGATAGAAACCTGTGCCCGTGCCGGATACAGCATGGTGATGACCTGCGCAGCCCATGTCATGGAAAATGGCAAGGCATTCAACAGGCAGCTTGGCATTTACGATGACAGGCACGAGCCGGGATTACGCAAGATTGCAGACATCATTCGAGCCCATGGCGGCGTGTCGTCGGTTCAACTGCACCATGCGGGAATGCGTGCGCAGTTCAATGGCGACCAACAGAACCTGGGCCCGTCCGACATTGAAGAATACAACACCCGGGCAATGACCTTGTCGGAGGTGGAAGCGCTGAGGGACGCCTATATCAGCGCGGCGTCAAGGGCAGAAAGAGCAGGTTTCGACGGTGTCGAACTGCATGGCGCCTTCGGATGGGTGCTCACTCAGTTTCTTTCGCCCACATTGAACCGCAGGACGGACAGGTATGGCGGATCCCTCGATAATCGCGTTCGGCTGATGTTTGAAATTATTGATGGCATCAGGGCGCGTTGCCATCCTGACTTCCAGATCGGTGTGCGCCTGTCCTTCGAGCGCTATGGGCAAACGTTCGAGGATATTTATCAAATCTGCCAGATGCTGGTAGACAAGCAGCAAATCGACTTCCTCGACCTTGTGCCGTGGGATGTGCAAAAAACCGTAGAGTCAGGTCCCTTCGAAGGGCAGAAGATGCTGGAAGTATTCGGTCGCCTTGCCGGGACCTCGGTGAAAATCGGCACCTCGGGGAAAGTGATGAATGTACCCACGTTGATGGGCGTCTTCGAGCATGGCCTCGATTTCATCATGATCGGTCGCTCGGCCATCTTGAACAAAGACTTCATCAGCGAGATACAGGCCAATCCGGGTTACAGGTCTCCGCAAACCCCCGTGAGCAAAGCGCATCTGAAGCAGCAAGGCCTGGGTGATGCGTTCATCAAGTATCTGGATAACTGGAAAGGCTTTGTGGAGTGATGCTGCCGGTGAAATGGGTATCTCGCTGGTTGATGCAGTGCGCGTGACTTGATGCGTTCAGGGCGGTCCCGCATTATCGAGCCTTTGAAAGGAGATTTGCCCATTGAAAATGCCCGGACATCAAGCACCTGGCGCTGGCGATCGAGAGCGCTGGGCATCAGTTGCGCAGTCCCGTCCAGGAGCGCTGGTACCGCGACAATGACCGTTTGCACGGGCAACTCAATTTCCTGGTGCTCGATCCTGATGGCTATCTGTTGCGATTCGACCAAAGCCTCGGCTCGAAGGCTGCATGAGGGCGGTGAGGGTTTTCAGGTCTGCGGATGGTTTCAATCTGTCCACCTCACGGAGTGATGGCTGCATACGAAGGTTCGCATAATGTATATTATGTTAAATTGAGTATTGTCTTGTGTGCCTGTGCCTGGACATTTTCACGATCCTGTCTCGCGAATGCGGAAATTCGAGACTTTCCTTGCGAAACTCGCACGCACCCACGCCTAATTCGTAGAAATCTAGAACAGCCTCGCCCTAAAATTCTCAATTTTGAAATTTCCTCGCCCTAGGGGCTGCTTTCAGCCCTTATGTCTTGCACGTTGAATCCATCTAGAATTGACTAGACCTAGTCTTCATCCGTCACCCAACGTCACAAGTGAACCCTATGGATTCTCATGATGCGCAAATGCCTGCGTCAGGCCACCAGGTCCGAAAACCAACCGAGTATCTGACTCAAGCCAGAATCGATGAGCTAAGCCAGTTCAGCATTTTCTTGCTGGCGAAAGAAGGTTTCACGCTCCAAGACGTCCGTGCCATGGTCTCGACCTCCAAGCTCTATGCATCGTCGAAGGTCATCGAACGGATCGTTGGCAAGCCGAGGCATAAAAAAATCGGCAAGATCGAAGACTACTTGGGACGAGTCGAGTTTGGGATCTACCAGTAGGCCTTTCTATGCTTTTGTTGGTGCTAGAGAAGTGTTGTGGAAGCATCGTGTCGACGGTGCCCTCCCTCTACCCTTCCCCACTTGCTCACTTAGCGGCGCTTTAGCTTCGTTGGGATAGGTGTTCAAGAGAGGTTACCTCGGCCAGTTCATCCCTGATCGTCTGAAAAAGACGTTCAACGTCTTGATGGTCGTCTCTACCGATGTAGGTAGCGACGAGGATCGTGAGGGGATGCACCTTAAGGGCTCCAGCGAGTTGATTGATTTTCTCCAGCGTAGGGCTTTTCAGGCCTCGTTCCAGCGAGCTGAGATACGTACGGCTGCTCACTGTAGAAAAATCCTCTTGCGTGAGGTTTTTACTGGCTCGAACCTTTTTGAGCGCCTGGCCGAAGGCGATGTTGAGTTCCAATTTTCCGTTCCCACAAAAGGAACGATGAAGCGCTATCGAGCCCTATAGGGCTACAATCTATAGTGTTCATTTTAGGGGGTGCCATGTTTACTACCTATCCGCGTGCCGAAATAGCGTTTGACCTGCCCGATGAGCCAGCGTCTCCAGCCGGGCAAAGGGTGTGGAGCTTCGTTGAGCAGGAACTGATGTTGGGGAGCCCGCAGAATTCGGAAAAAATCGTACGCTAAGGTTTTCCGGGCAACCGTAGCGGCCTGAACTTCCCGTCCTCCAGCCTGCGGCTCTGCCGCCAGACGTAATCGCCGGTCAGGTTGATGTGTTCCCAGCCCAGCGGCGACAGGTATTGCAGCAACTCACCGTTCACCGGCTTGCCGACCTCGACCAACCCCTGAGTGGCGCGCTCCAGGTACACCGTGTTCCAGGGGTTTGGGGAGCAACGGAACAGAAAGTGCACTTAAGCCCTGCCATTTCCTCTCAGCGCCATAATCCAGGACCTTCATCTCCATCTCTCCTTGATTCCGTACTTAACTACGGAGATAGAGTCGGCTCGTGGGTAGAAAACCCGAGAGGAGGCTGTTATGAAATACCTAAGACTACTGCTGATAGTTGGTGCGACTCTGCTGTCATCCACCGTATGGGCCGAGAGCGGGAGCGACCGTTCAATCGAGCGAATCGCCGCTATGCGCGACAAGGCTGAGGCGGCCTTGGTGGCGGAAACCGCCAAGAAGATTGAGCAACTGGGGGCCACGGCGGCTGGCCGGGTCGAGGCGCAGCCCGGCTGTCCGCCTGCAAAGTAGAACATGAGCTGCTGATGCAGTACTAACCTGTGGCCTATGCAAGTGCTCCTTTGGCCATTCAGCGGCGCTCAATGAGCGCCGCTGTTTTGCCAAGCGCAAGCCGACCCCGGAGGTGCCTCACGCATCGGGAAATCCTCGGTTAACGCGCGGAGTCAGCGCAGTTCCTTTTCCCCCTGCAGCGAAACGATCAGCGGACAGGAAACCGTCCCGTGGCTCGCACAACAATCGTGAACCAGCCGCGCCAACACCGACTCGATCCGCCGCAGATCCGCGAGTTTCCCCCGCACATCCTCGAGCTTCTGCTCGGCGAGCACGCGCGCTTCGTCGCAGTGAGCGCCGTCATCCAATCGCAACAGCCCGGCCACCTCATCGAGGCTGAAGCCCAGTCGTTGCGCGGATTTGACGAATTTCACCCGGGCCACGTCCGCCTCGCCGTAGCGGCGAATGCTGCCGTAGGGCTTGTCCGGTTCGGGCAACAGCCCCTTGCGTTGATAGAACCGGATGGTTTCCACGTTGACCCCGGCCGCCTTGGCGAAGGCGCCGATGGTCAGGCTTTCCACAGTGTTTTCCATACTGCTTGACTCCGTACTTGACTACGGAAGTAACCTTAAACCATCGCTCACATGCTCGAAAGGAGAAATGCATGTCTGAACCATCAAACGGGCGCGCCCCTCTTGTCGCCGGGGGGCTTGCGGCGATTCTCGCCTCGACTTGCTGTCTTGGGCCGCTGGTTCTGATCGCACTGGGATTCAGCGGGGCCTGGATCGGCAACCTGACCGTGCTGGAACCTTACCGCCCGCTCTTCATCGGTGCGGCGTTAGTCGCGCTGTTCTTCGCCTGGCGACGCATTTTCCGCCCGGCTCAAGTCTGCAAACCGGGTGAGGTCTGCGCCGTGCCCCAGGTACGCACCACCTACAAGCTGCTGTTCGGGCTGGTAACGGCCTTGGTGCTGGTCGCGCTCGGCTTCCCCTACATCCTTCCCTTGTTCTACTGATCAGGAGTCCGCCATGAAAAAACTGCTTGCATCCTTCGCCCTCGCCACCCTAGTCGCCGCACCTGCCTGGGCGGCCACGCAGACCGTCACTCTGGCGGTGCCGGGCATGACCTGCGCCGCTTGCCCGATCACGGTGAAGAAGGCGCTGACCAAGGTCGAGGGCGTGACCAAGGCCGAGGTGAGCTATGAGAACCGCGAGGCCATCGTCACCTTCGATGATGCCAAGACCAATGTCCAGGCGCTGACTAAGGCGACCGAGGACGCCGGCTACCCGTCCAGCGTCAAGCAGTAGGCGGGCATTCCGATGGCAAACCCTTTCAATTTGTTCACGCGGATCGGTGACAAAGCCGGGTCCGTTGGCGTGCTGATTTCTGCCATAGGCTGTGCCTCGTGTTTCCCCGCCCTTGCCGGTCTGGGGGCCGCGATCGGTCTGGGCTTTCTGAGCCAGTGGGAAGGCCTGTTCATCACCACGCTGCTGCCGTTATTTGCCGGGCTGGCCCTGCTCGTCAATGCCCTCGGCGGGTTCAGTCACCGGCAGTGGCGACGCGCTGCGCCTGGCCTGATCGGCCCGGCCCTGGTGCTGATAGCGGTGTATTTGATGCTGGCTCACGGCTGGCGGAGCGGCTGGCTGCTCTATATCGGCCTGGCCCTCATGTTTGGGGTGTCCATCTGGGATCTCGTGTCGCCCGCCCACCGCCGTTGCTCCCCGACGTCCTGTCCGACTCCGCCAAAATGAAGGAATAACACTATGACCAAACTACAAATCGTCGGCATGACCTGCGCCTCCTGTGTCGAGCATGTGAAAGAGGCCTTGGAGAAGATCCCCGGCGTGCATCGGGCGGATGTTTCCTACGCCAGCGGGAAGGCCGAACTGAAGGTCGACGAGGGCGTAAGCCGTGAACAGATGCAGGCCGCCGTCGAGGCCCTGGGGTATCGAGCGGCGTTCGAAGACGCCACGGCACCTACCCGCTCAGGCCTGCTCGACAAGGCGCGGGGCTGGTTGAGCGGCAGCATTGGCGCCGGGAAAGATGGCGACAGGCTCCACGTGGCGGTCATCGGCAGCGGTGGCGCCGCCATGGCGGCCGCGCTCAAGGCGGTGGAAGGCGGTGCGCGCGTCACCCTGATCGAGCGCGGCATCATCGGCGGCACCTGCGTCAACGTTGGCTGCGTGCCCTCCAAGATCATGATTCGCGCCGCGCATGTGGCCCATCTGCGGCGCGAGAGCCCGTTCGACGCCGGACTGTCCACCACGAGCCTGACCGTCCTGCGCGAGCGGTTGCTCGCCCAGCAACAGGGTCGTGTCGACGAACTGCGCCACGCCAAGTACGAAGGCATTCTGGAGAGCACGCCGGCGATCACCCTGGTACGCGGCACCGCCCGTTTCCAGGACGGCCGCACGCTCAGCGTGGAACTGGCCGAGGGCGGCGAGCGCATCGTCGCCTTCGACCGCTGCCTGATCGCCACCGGCGCGAGCCCGGCCGTTCTACCGATTCCCGGACTCAAGGACACCCCGTACTGGACCTCGGACGAGGCGCTGGCGAGCGACACCATTCCTAAGCGGCTCGCCGTGATCGGCTCCTCGGTGGTGGCGGTGGAACTGGCGCAGGCCTTTGCCCGGCTGGGCAGCAAGGTCACGGTCCTGGCACGCAGCACGTTGTTCTTCCGCGAAGATCCGGCCATCGGTGAAGCGCTGACGGCAGCCTTCCGTATGGAGGGCATCGAAGTGCTGGAACACACGCAAGCCAGCCAGGTGTCCCACGTCGACGGCGAGTTCATCCTGAGCACCAATCATGGCGAGCTGCATGCCGACCGACTACTCGTCGCCACCGGCCGCACGCCCAACACCCAAGGCATGAATCTGCAAGGCGCCGGCGTGAAGCTGGACGAACGCGGTGCCATCCAGATCGACTCGGGCATGCGCACCAGTGCCCCGGATATCTATGCGGCCGGCGACTGTACCGACCAGCCGCAGTTCGTCTACGTGGCGGCGGCCGCAGGCACCCGTGCGGCGCTCAACATGACCGGCGGCGAGGCGAAGCTCAATCTCGACGCCATGCCGGCCGTGGTGTTCACCGATCCGCAGGTGGCCACCGTGGGCTACAGCGAAGCGGAGGCGCACCACGCCGGCATCGAGACCGACAGCCGCACCTTGACCCTGGATAACGTGCCACGCGCACTGGCCAACTTCGACACGCGGGGTTTCATCAAGCTGGTCATCGAGGAAGGTAGCGGACGGCTCATCGGCGTGCAGGCGGTGGCCCCGGAGGCGGGCGAACTGATCCAGACCGCCGCCATCGCCATCCGGGCGCGGATGACGGTGCAGGAACTGGCCGACCAGTTGTTCCCCTACCTGACGATGGTCGAGGGGCTGAAGCTCGCGGCGCAAACCTTCGCCAAGGACGTCAAGCAGCTGTCCTGCTGCGCCGGGTAATGAGCGCGCGAGGTTGAAGCATGAACGACACGGCAAGCGATCTCGGCAGTCGCGACAGCCTGCGCAAGACCTGGCAGGTAATCAGCTTATGGGGGCTGCCTGCCGTCGTGGCGACCATAGCGCTTGTTCTGGCGGATCGACGCCCTGCGTTGTTCCTGGCAGCGAGCGCCGCGCTACTCGTGATGGGCGGCGCCTGCCTGGTCAACGCCGCGCGCTGTCGCCGCCTTCACTGCTACATCACCGGGCCGTATTTCCTGATGCTCGCGCTGGGTGCGCTGCTGGCTTATGGGTTTGCCCCAAACGGCGAGTATCACTCCCGGCTGTGGTTGCTCCTGGCACTAGGGGTTACGCCATTGCTCATCTGGCTACCTGAACGCCTAGCCGGAAGGAAATATCTGAGCGCCCTAGTTTGCGGGGAAGACCGGGAGTGTCGGTGATGAATGCCTACACCATATCCAGACTGGCCGAGGACGCGGGCGTCAGCGTGCATGTGGTGCGCGACTATGTGCTGCGTGGCTTGCTGCACCCCGCGCGGCGCACGGAGAGCGGTTACGGCATTTTCGATGAGCGGTCCCTGGCGCGTCTGCGCTTCGTGCGCGCCGCCTTCGAGTCTGGTATCGGGCTCGACGAATTGGCACGGCTCTGCCGGGCGCTCGATGCGGACGATGGCGCCGACTTGATCGGCTGCGTCGAGTGCCTGCTCCGGCTAGTCACGGCACGGCAGGCGGCCTTAGCCGCAGTGGCAACCCAGCTGGCCGGGCTGACTCATTGCGCCGGCGAAGGTTCTGCCTATGCGTAACGCCGATCACGTTGAGTCAAGCAAGGTCTTCCGCTGGCGTGCTTACACCTGGGGCGTGCTCGCCGCGCTCACCTGCCCTTGCCATCTGCCGGTGCTGGCATTGCTGCTTTCGGGGACAGCGGCCGGCGCGTTCGTCAGCGAGCAGTGGAGCCTCGCGACGCTCGTGCTGGCGGTTTTCTTCATCCTCTTCCTGCGAGCGGCATTGCAGGCCTTTCGGAAGCGACCGTGACCCGCTCGGAGCACGGCGCGACCACCACTGCCGAGTTGGGCAGGGAGGCTGCAGGTCGATCGGCGCTCAGTCACGGGGGGAAAGCGTTGCTAGGTTTTCTTGGACGATGGAGGAACCCCCATCATGAACACAAACAACACCTCCACCATCAGCTGCTGCGAATGCTGCAAGGACATTCCCCTTGACGCCGCACTGACGCCGGAAGGTTCCGAGTATGTCGTGCACTTCTGTGGCCTGGAGTGCTATCAGCGTTTCATGTCGCGAGCAGATAAGAGGGCGGCATCCGAGCCTGATCACCCCTGCACACAAAAGGTCAGTACCCGTCAGGACGGCTAATTCGCGCTGCACCGGAAAAGTGGCTCTTGCTGGTCGCAGAAAGCGTGAGCCCGAGGACTCCGTCAGTCGCAATCCGTCTGAGCTGGAAGTGGCATCGAGTGCGGTGCCCGGCCGATTTCGAACCCAGGCCGTTACACCTACTGGTCGTCGTCCGGATTGCGCAGCGGCCGCAGTTCGCCGCGGGTAACCTCTTCCGGCACCGCGAAGGAGTAACGGCCCAGCATGTTGATGTGCTCGTGGATCAGTGGCGAGAGCCGCGCGACATCCTCCTCCAGCACCGGGTAGCCGTGCTGCCTGAGCCGTTCTACGGCCGCCGTCATGTAGAGGGTGTTCCACAGCACGATGATGTTCACCACCAGGCCGAGGGCGCCGAGCTGGTCCTCCTGGCCTTCGCGGTAGCGCTGGCGCAGCTCGCCGCGTTTGCCGTGGAACACGGCGCGGGCCAGGCTGTGGCGGCCTTCGCCCCGGTTCAGCTGGGTCAGGGTGGCGCGGCGCTTGGACTCGTCGTCGATGTAGGTCAGGGTGTGCAAGGTCTTCTCGATGCGACCGAACTCAGCCAGCGCCTGGGCCAGGCGGGTGGGACGATCCCCTGTTTGCAGGGTGCGCATGATGCCGGTGGCCGGCACTCGGCCGAGCTTGAGCGAGCCGGCCAGGCGTAGCAGGTCGTCCCAGTGCTCGGCGATCAGATCGAGCTTGACCGACTGCCGGGCCAGGCCGTTGAGTTTGCCGTAATCCGCCTCCGGGCGCGTGCGCCAGAAACGGGTACCGCCGACGTCGGCCAGGCGCGGGCTGAAGTGGTAGCCGAGCAGGCGGAACAGCCCAAACACCACATCGCTGTAGGCCCCGGTGTCGGTCATGATCTGCGTCGGCTGCAACTCGGTCTGCTGTTCCAGCACCACGGCCAGCAGCACCAGGCTGTCGCGCAGGGTGCCGGGCACGGTGATGGCGTTGAGGCCGGAGAACTGATCGGAAATCAAGTTGTACCAGGTGACGCCCCGGCCGGTGCCGAAATACTTCGGGTTGGGGCCAGCATGCACGGTGCGCACCGGTACCACGAAGCGCATGCCATCGGCGGAGGCGACCTCGCCGCCGCCCCAGACCTGGGCCAGCTCCAGTTGGCTCTGCGCCCCCACCAGAATGGCGTTTGCCACTGACAGCGTGTCGTCACGGATATAGTTCTGGCTGACCCAGGACAGCCGATCGCGGCGTAGCGCCTGATTGTCGGTGCGGATCAGCGGCTCCAGGCCGGTGTTGCAGGCCCCACCCAGCAGCACCGCGCAGAGGCTGGTGACCAGGTTGTCGGCCCGCGCATTGCGCTCGGACACATGGGTGAAGGCCTCGGCGAAGCCGGTGCGAGCGGCGATTTCCAAGAGGATTTCCGGCAGATCGACACGCGGCATCAGATCAGCCACGGCTGCTCGCAGTTGCAGCAGCGAGTTCGGCTCCTCCAGCTTGTCCAGTGTGCCGAGCGAGAGCTCGGTCTTGCCCTCGGCGTTCTCGCTCAGCTGGATCGCGGGGTTGTCGGGTAGGCGGGCCGCGACCGCCTGCCAGGTCGCATCCAACTCGGCGCTCAGCGCATCCAAGGTGGTGCCGGCGTCAATGGTCAGGCCCAGCGAGCGGCAGATGATCGGCCGCGCCGCCAGCCATTCGGCACCGTCGAGCAGGCCGAGACGCGGGTCGGCATAGCGCCAACTGGGCGAGACGAACACGTCGCGCCGGCGCAGGGCCGTGCGCAGCGCATCGAGCGTGCAGAACACATAGGCGCCCATGTCGAGGGAGCCATCCTCGCGGGTAATGTGCTTCTGCCAAGCCTTGGCCACGATCTCCTGCGGCGCGTCATCCTCCGGTTTCCGGCGGGGCAGGTTCAGCTGCAACCAATCCAGGCCGGCGACCACGCCTTTGCCGGCCGGGCTGAAGCCGAAGCGGATGTGCTTGAGCAGGTCGGGCAGGAAACGGCGCACACTGCGGTAGCGCGCCTCCAGGGCGAGAAAATACACATCGTCAACCGGGCGGATCAGCGCATTGACATCTTCCAGGGCTTTCTCCAGCGAGGCCCTCGGCAGGTCGTTGAACAGCCGGGCGCGCACGTTGTCATCGCTGATTGAGCTGTCCAGCACGACCTTGCACGCGGCGGCGAGCGTCGCCGCCGAGCGATCCAGGTCTTTCAGGCTGCGCATGCGGGCTTTCTTGTCGGCCTTCTCCGCGTTGCTGAACAGGTCGCGTAACAGCGCTTCCAGGACCTCCAGGGCGTCGTCGTGCGCGGTGGCCTCCAGGCACAGGGCGAACGCCACCAGTGTCGCCATCCGCCGCGACGCCGGCAGCCGGTTGATCGCCGTGACCTTGGCGGTGTTGGCGAAGCGAGCCAGGGCCGCGATACGGCTGGGCGGGATGTGCGCCGCCGCTGGCAAGGCGATGCCGATGCCGCGCACGTCATCAAGCCGGCGCAGCGCCCGAATCAGTGCGGGGCCACTGACCATCACCGGGCCGGAGCGCAGTTGATCCAGCCGGGAACTGCGGTTGCCTTCGGCGACCAGCAGCAAGTCCTGTAGCTGCTGCCGTTGCGCCTCGCTCACACTGCGGCCAAGGGTTAGCCAGAGGCGTTCTTCGACCCGGCTGCGCAGTTGGGCGATGAACCGTTCCAGAACGGTGACGCCGGGCAGTAAAACCTTGTGCGTCAGCAACCAGGTCGTCGCCCGATTGAACAACTCGCCAGGACGATCTGTCCCTGTCCAACAGAGCGCATACAGCCAGCGGGCAAGTCGAAAGCCGACGCTGGAATCAGCAAACACCCGATAGCCGTAACGCTCCTGAATCTCGGCGGCATGACGTTGACGTTGGCGGGTTTCGGCATAGGCCAGGATACAAGTTGGATCGGTAATGCCTAACTGGCGACTGAGCGCTTGCAGCACCTCTTGGGGGACGGCTGAAAAGTCGTCGGGAAAAGTGCCCAGGTAGCGGATGCTGGTCAGTTGGGTGGCGTAGCCAAGGCGGTTGTGCTCGCCGCGCAGCGGTAGGAGGATTTTGTGGTCGTCGTCGCTCAGGTGGAAGTAGCGTTCCAGCTCCTCACGACTGGGGGCATCGACATAGCGGCCAAAACCGTCGCGTTGCTCCTGGGTCAGAAAACCGACCGGCATCGATCACAGCACCTCGGCGCAGAACACGGCGGGCGTGACAATCCGCGTGCGTTCGATGTGCCCGCGTTGCAGCAGGCCGGCGCGGCGATCACCGGTCACCAGGTAGTCCGCATCGCCTGCCAGGGCCATGGCCAGCAGAAACGAGTCATCCGGATCATCGGCTTCGACCTCGATGGTCAGACGCTCCAGTACCACAGCCCGTTGCAGGTTATTGATCATGGCTCCCACTTTGGCGGGCTGAAGGATGGCCTGGAGCTTGGGGTAGCGGCTGGCTCGGCGGATTTCATCGAGCTGCATCCGCGAGGTCACTACCTCGAAACGCGCCGCCCGCCAGGCACGGTAGATCGCATCGGGCGCGCCATGCGGCGAGATCAGTGCGCTGAACAGGATGTTGGTATCCAACACGACCCGCATCAGCGCTTACGTGCCCAGTCGAGCGCTTCGTCAACCGCTTCGGTCAGCTCTGCCTCGCTCAGATGGGCATTAGCGGCCTTGGCCTGTTCGGCCGTCAGTTCCAGGATGTGGGCCCGCACCGCCTCTTCAATGAAGCGCGACAGGTCGCCTTTCCGGCCACCGCCCTGGCTGGCCAGAAACATCCGAAGCGACTGGTCGGTGTCGGCCGAGACGGCGACATTCCAGCGAATCGTATTCATGGCGTTCCCCGCTAGTAGGTGTTTGTGTGTTTATACGCCAATCACAAAGGGCTATGCAATGGTTCAAAAAAACCTTCGTTTTGCCGAACTTTAAGTGGACAGGAATCGGCTGGTTAACCTACCTGCGCTACGGTTCAAATAACTGGTACGCTTAATCAAAGTTCAACTATTACTAACGTAGTCGAGTAAACGGTACTTTTGATGAAGATCGGTTATGCGCGGGTGAGCACTCGGGATCAGAACGCCGACCTCCAGGTCGATGCCCTGAAACAGGCCGGGTGCGAACGCATCTATCAAGACATCGCCAGCGGCGCGAAAAGCGCCCGGCCGGAGTTGGACAAGTTGCTAGCCCATGTTCGAGCGGGCGACACCGTGGTGATCTGGAAGCTGGATCGCCTCGGGCGCTCCCTCAAACACCTGGTCGAGCTGGTCGGCGAGCTGGCAGAGCGCAAGGTCGGCTTGCAGAGCCTGAATGACCCAATCGACACCACCCACGCCCAAGGTCGCTTGGTGTTCAACCTGTTTGCCTCGCTGGCCGAGTTCGAGCGCGAGCTGATCCGCGAGCGGACTCAGGCGGGTTTGTCGGCCGCGCGGGCGCGGGGCCGGATCGGTGGCCGTCCCAAGGGCCTCCCAGCCAAGGCCGAGGCCACCTCCATGGCGGCCGAGACGCTGTACCGCGAGGGCCGCCTGAGCGTCAGCGCCATCGGCGAGAAGTTACACATCTCCAAGAGCACGCTGTACAGCTACCTGCGCCATCGTGGTGTTGAGATCGGCGCACACCAGAAGAGCGCCCAGCCGCGAGGTCAGCAACGCAATGTCGCGTCGCCGGCAGAGCCCGCCGCCGAGCAGGTGGCCACCGTCACGCTGCGCCTGGCGGTGGTGAACAACAGCAAGTTCGTTCGCGGCCGGAAACGGGCCAAGGAAAATATCGAGCGCTACTGCTTGGAGCCCTACAGTATGAAACGGCTGGAGTCGGGCAACTACGAACTGGCCATTCCGTATCGGAGCGACGATGAGCTGGACAAGACCGTGCATGACTTGCTGACCGAGATCAGCCAGGAAGCCGACATGCGCAACTGCTTTATCGAAGCCGATGCCTGGGAAGAAGGCTCTGAACGGCGCTGGTAGGGCTTAAGTGCACTTTCTGTTCCATTGCTCCCCAAACCCCATGTTCATTGAGAGTTAATCTATAGCTTGCTGCGATCAGGCTATTGGACTTTGTGACCTTATGGCACTTATGCATAAGTGCCTCCTCGCTGAGTCATTCGCTCGGACTTCCGAGGTCGACCAGGCTTTCGTTTTGCGACAGGCCCAGCAGAGTCAATTAAGTCGAGTTGAACAACATGCAGCTGCAGCCAACTCTCAACATCCGCACGACGCCACAATAGTCTGCCTGCACCAGGAATGCGGCAAACAGGAGGCAAGCGCGAGGGATTCTTTGAATGCTGGTTTTTGATGGTGCCGGTAGACCGGCCTAGGATCTCAGCGAGATCAGTAACGGTGAGAAGCTTTTCGAGCGACATGATTCATCCTCGCCCGACCAGAAGGTCAGGTTTGGATGGGTCCACGGCAGCGCTGGTGATTGAGCAAGTGGAACTGCTGCTTCAGTTCCAGGATGCGATCATCCAGACGCGGGGTTGTACCCACAGTCGCCCACGCTTTCCTCCGCACCGCGCCGATTATTTTCCGGCCCCATCAATGCCGGTAGCTTGGTGTCAATCAGGCGATTACCCCCGAGAGAGGGCATCCTTTCTTCCGTGACAGTCTCGTCCGCTTACTACTGCCACGGTGCCGGGCCGAGGGACCCTGCTAACCTTCATCGGCTGCCACACCATTAACAGATAGTGGGGGGCCTCAGGCCAGGGCATTTCTCGTACCTCGCCGGCGCGTTCGTATTCAGACTAATCATTGGCAGTCATCCGCGCAACCACCATGGCACACTTTTGTCACACTGAAGCTGTGAATAATGATGATTCAGCGTGATCGACGATTATCGAGAGCGCCGACGCAGCCCAGGGAAATAAAGGGATTTAACGCTTACAGGCTGTACTTTAAGGCCCCGGCATGACGCCAGGCTTTGCAGTTGCACTGCAAAGGCCCGACGGGGAAGGTTTCGCGGATCAGCTGGGGAGGCGTGGGTTGCATCGGGGTTCCTGCGGGTGGGTGGTGGTTTCTGGCAGGTGCAAAGGGTGAGCCCAAGGGGCGGCGTCATTCAAGCCCTGCCGCCGTGTTCATCGCGCCTGCGCAGCCCCGGCGCCCTGGCCCGGCAGCAGGTGTGCGCCGGGCGGGTTCGTTACCAGCGCAGCAGGTAGGGGCCGACGATAGCGCCGAACAGGGCGGGCAGCAGCATGCCGGACAGGTACCAGACGCCCCAGAACGGTACCTCCATTTCCGGGCAGTGCAGGCAGTAGGCCAGGGTTGCGGTGGAGCCGGCAAGCAGGCCGCCGCCTGCGCCTGCCAGGCGCAGACGGGTCGGGGCCAGGCCACGCAAGGCCCAGAACACCGAGATAAAACCCGGCACGGAAAGCATCGCGATGTTGAATGGGCATTCTTTCCAGCTTATGCCCAGCAGCATGGGCATGCGTGCCTCGGTCGGTGCTTGCCACAGGGCCGCTATCGCGGCCAGCCACACAACGATGATGGGCAGACACAGCGACGCCCAGGCCGCACCGCCTTCGACACCCGGCCGAGCCAGGCGCGTGGAAAGCCACAACGAGCCCAGGGCGAGACTCCCGGGCAAGGCGAGCTTGGCCCAGAACACCGGTGTGCGCGCCACTTCGGCCAGGTCTGGCCGCACCCCGAAATACAACGCCATCAGCACAACTGCCGCGACACCGCCGACGAGCAGTGCCAGGGCGAAACGCTTGGCCATGGCCAGCCTGTCCATTGCAGGCTCACCCGCAGCAAGCATGGAAATCAGGTCATCCGTTTTCATGGCTCTGTTTACCTCTGATCACCATCGCCAGCGCTTTCAGGCCGCGATGGATACCTACCTTGACCGCAGAACTGGAAAGACCGGTCAGTTGAGCCGTTTCCTCTACCGAACGGCCTTCCAGTTTCACATGAATGATGGGCAGACGCTGACGCTCGGGCAGGTGCTGTAACAGCTTGCCCAGATCACGCCGGGCCTCCGCCGGGCGGCTATCCTCCACCTCGAACATGTCTTCGTCCAGCGAATCGGACAGCGCATCGCGGCGGGCGAACGCACGGAAGTGATCGGCCAGCTTGTAGCGGGCGATCGCCTGCACCCACACGGTCAGCGGCTGTTCGGCGCGATAGGTGTGCCTTGCGTTGTGCACGGCCAGCAGTACCTCTTGCAACAGGTCCTCGACCTCTCCCGGGCGCTGCGCCAGGCGTCGGCGAAGGAAACCGCGCAGGTGCGAACTGAGCGCGGTGAGGAATTCGCGGTATGCGGCCTCGTCGCCAGCCAACCCACCCAGAAGCAATGACTGCAGGCGCTCTTCGCGCGTGGCCATGACCTCATAGCTTGTAGTTCGCTCCATTGGCCGCCTTAGTTACACCGCAGGTGGATATTTTTCATTGAGCCCAGACTGCATCATATCGGCCGCAACGCCAAAGGTTTCAATCGGCGCAGGTGCACCGAAAGAAATCTCAACATTTTTCTGCCGCGCTGTAACCGTATCGACTGCTACGACGAATTACCTGTCGGACCGTCACACCGAGCTGACGGCCATCCAGTCCATTACGGAGATATGCCATGAAAAGCATCGCCCTCGCTACCGCCGCACTCGCCCTCGCCTCCATTGCATCCACCGCCATGGCCGACAACCAGGCCACGCCAAGCGTGGAAAAATGCTACGGCGTCTCCCTGGCCGGCAAGAACGACTGCGCCGCCGGTGCCGGCACCAGCTGCGCCGGCACCTCCAAGGTCGACTACCAGGGCAATGCCTGGAAGAACGTCCCGGCAGGCACCTGCACCTCGATCAAGACCCCCAAGGGCATGGGTTCGCTCACGCCGATCAAGTCCTGACCCACGGGGTTGCCGACCACGCCCGCACGGCACCGATGCGTGGCGTGGCCGGCGCACCGCTTTAGCACCGCCTGCCCGTCACCACGCTGCGCCCATGCAGGCCGCAGCCCGGCGGGATGCAAGCACCAACGTTGTGTATTCCCTGACGCCTTGCCGATACGACAGGCAACGCGCCAGGCCGTTTCAACGATCAGGGAGCGTTCAGCATGTTCGCCGTAGTGGGTCGGTTCTTCGGTAAGTCAGTCCATGGCAAATTGACCCTGGGCTTTGGCGCGGTGCTACTGCTATCGATCACGCTGTCCGGGATCGCCCTGCGCAGCATCAATCAATTGACCGACCGCAGCGAAGCGCTGGTCGAGAGTGCCTCTCTCGCCACCCTGATCGCGGCGGTTCGCCTCAAGGAAAACGAATTCGACCGCAATGGCCAGAGCAGTGCTGCCCAGGCCTACACCCGCGAGGTCGAGAAGCTGGGTGCGCGGGTGAATGAAATCCGCGCCAGCCTGGGCCCCGAGGCCAGCGAAACCCTGGATCACATCAGCGCCGTGGCGGGAGACTACGAACAAGCATTCGACAAGCTGGTAACGGCACGCCACCAGGCGACAAGCGCAGAAAAGGCCATGCTCCCCGCCATCGAGGCCATCGAGCAGCACTTCGGCAATGTCCGCCAGGCACTGTTTGACCTGCTGCCGGGCGGCGACCCGCAGAGCATCGAGCGGGCGCGCATGATCGTTGAGCTCGAAACCATCATTTCCCGGCTGCGCGAGCAGGTCCAGAGCTACATCGCCCGCCCCACAGCCGAAGGCGAACAGCGGGTGGCCCAGACCGCCGACAGCATACGCAATCGCGGCAATGAACTGTGGGAGCGGCTACCCAACGACACCCTGCAGGCGCAACTGGTGGAAGGGTTGCGGGCCGTGCTGGCCTACCAGGACCGGGTAAAGGAGTTGCAAAGCAGCGTGAGCCAGAGCGAATCGGTGAAGCAGACCCTGCTCGCACACTCCGAGGAGCTGCAACGACTCGCCACGATCGCCTACCAGCAACAGGTGCAGGGGCGCGATACCGATGTGCGCTCCGCCCATGGCGAACTGCTGGTGGCCCAGGCACTGGCATTGCTGCTGGGCCTCGGCGCCGCCTGGCTGATCACCCGGCAGATCGTGCCGCAACTGCATCGGGCCCTGGCCCTGGCACGGCACATCGCCGCCGGGGACCTCACCGGCAACCTGGACCATCGCCTGCACGATGAACTGGGTCAGTTGATGGATGCCATGCGGGAAATGGCGCGTCATCTCAGGCAGATCATAGGCCATATCGGTGCGAGCACCGAACGCCTGACGGTATCGGCGACCGACCTGTCGGGCGTGGCGACCCGCAGCAGTGCCGGGCTCAGCGACCAGCGCCACCAGACCGAACAGGTGGCGACGGCCATGGGCGAAATGGTCGCCAGCGCCCGGCATGTGGCCGAGGACGCGCGCCAGGCCTCACAGTTGGCGATCACCACCGAAGCCCGCAGCGTCGAGGGCGACCGGGTCATCAGAGAAGCGGTCGAGCAATTCGAAGCCCTGGCCAGCAATGTGCAGGTGTGCAACCAGGCCATGGCCCGCCTGCGCCATGATGGCGAGCGCATCAGTGGTGTACTCAACGTGATTCGTGACGTCGCCGACAAGACCAACCTGCTGGCGCTCAATGCCGCAATCGAAGCCGCCCGCGCCGGTGAATCGGGGCGCGGGTTCGCCGTGGTCGCCGATGAAGTGCGGGCGCTGGCGCAGCGCACCCAGAGTTCCACGCGGGAAATCGAAGCGCTGGTCCATGCCCTGCACACCGGCACCCAGGAAGCCACCACGCTGATGGAGCGCAGCGAAAGCATGAGCCACACCAGCGTGCAGCTTGCGCACAGCGCCGGGCATGTACTCGAGGAAATCCGTGAGTCGGTGGCGTCGATCCAGGCGGCCAACCAACAGATCGTCGTCGCCGCAGACCGGCAGACACAGCTTTCCGAGCATATCAACGAAAACATCACCACCGTGCGCAGCATCACCGAAAACTCGACCAAGGCGGGTGCTCGCATCGCCTCGGCCAGCCAGGAGCTCTCCAGCCTGGGCGCAGAACTGAACGAGCTGATACGGCACTTCACGTTCTAGGCATTCGACTGAAACCATACGGCCCGACCAAGGAACGCCTATGAACATTCTCCACTTGCTGGGCAAGCGCCCCGCGCGCCCTGTCATCGACGAAGCCTTGCTGTCCAGCCTGCTGACGCTGGCCTGGGTCGTGGAAGCCCGCGATCCCTACACCGGCGGCCATCTCTGGCGCGTTGCCCAATACTGTGCGCTGCTGGCCGAAAAAAGCGGCTTCGCACCAGCGGAGGTGGCGCGCCTTGCCCTGGGTGGTTTCGTTCACGACCTGGGCAAGGTCGGCATCCCGGATGCCATATTGAGAAAGCCCGGCCCGCTGAACGATGACGAATACGCGGTGATCCGCACGCACCCGGAAATCGGCCGGCGCATGCTCGAAACCCATCCGATAGCCGCGCTGGTGATGGATGCCGTGGCCTCGCACCACGAAACCCCAGACGGCAGCGGTTATCCCCACGGGCTCGGCGCAGCGGATATTTCCACGATGGCCGCCATTACCGGTATCTGTGACGCCTTCGACGCCATGACCAGCTCCCGCGCCTACCGCCCGGGCATGCCGCTGGACAGGGCGCTGGGCATCATCGGTCAGAACCTCGGCACGCAGTTCAATACGCACTATGGCCGCCTGTTCATCGAACTGGGGCACGAGGGCCTGCTCGACGCCGTAATGGGGCATACCGACGCGGGCATTCCCCTGCGTCGCTGCGCGATGTGCGGCCCTACCGTGGTCCTACAGCAGGCTCACGTCGAGGGCGATCATGTCTTCTGCCCTTCGTGCGCCAGCGGCTACGAGTTGGTTCGCCCCACCCCGGACGCTGCCCTGGCACTGCGTGCAACCGGGCAAACCGGCAGCGCGGACGACCTTGCGCCCCAACCCGATACCGACCTGCTCGCCCGCCTGGCCCGGCAATTCAGCCCGGCCCGTGGCCCGGCCTGAGCCGACAGCCCCTACCAGCGCAACACACAACGCCCCAGCAACGCCCCCAATGCGGTGGGCAGGGCCATGCCCAGCACATACCAGACGCCCCAGAACGGCACGGTCATTTCCGGGCAGTGCAGGCAATAGACCAGGGTGGCCAGCGTACCGGCCAATGCACCGGCACCCGCCCCGGCCAGGGGCAGCCGGGTGGGCGCCAGGCCGCGCAGCGCCCAGGAAAAGGCAACGATACCGGGGAGCGAGAGCAGCAGGATCTTGAACGGGCAACCCTTCCAGGTTCTACCCAGGGTCAATGGCAAGCGGGCGGCCAGCGGTGCCTCCAGCAGGGTATAGGCACTGGCCAACCACAGCACCAGCAACGGTATGCACAGCATGACCCAGGCGCCGCCGACCCGCCCGCCCGGACACGCGGTGCGCCGCGTCAGGTACAGCGCCCCCGGCAGCAACGCGACCGGCAACGCCAGCTTGGCGTAGAAAAGCGGCAAGCGAGCCACCTGCGCCAGATCGGGACGTACCCCGAACAGCAGGGTCATCAGCAACGCGGCCCCCAGGACACTGACCACCAGCGCCAGGGCAAAGCGCTTGCCGAACAGGTGCTTGTCGACCGCCGGCACACCGGTCGCCAGCAGGGTAATCAGCTCGTCAGTCCTCATCGTCCAACTACCTCTGCTACCCGATGCCAAGCGGGCCTTGGCACCAGCGGGCGCCCGGCCATCGAAGCCATGTGCGGCCGAGCGCGGTGCCGTTGGCACCGGCCAGGCCCTGTGGAGGTAGTTCGCTGCCAAGGGGGTAACGGTTACAGCCTGGGTGAATTTTCCCGCGCTGTAGCACCAGGTGGTTGCGCCCCCGGGGCATGGGCAGGCGTCAAGGCGGCGAGCGTGAGCACGTCGAAGGAAATATTCGATGTGCTGTAACCAAGTGCGCCGCCAGAGCGAATTACTGGTCGGACCGTCACGTTGCGCTGGCGGCCATTGAGCCTCTCACGGAGATACACCATGAAAAGCTTCGCCCTCGCTACCGCCGCACTCGCCCTCGCCTCCATTGCATCCACCGCCATGGCCGACAACCAGGCCACGCCAAGCGTGGAAAAATGCTACGGCGTCTCCCTGGCCGGCAAGAACGACTGCGCCGCCGGTGCCGGCACCAGCTGCGCCGGCACCTCCAAGGTCGACTACCAGGGCAATGCCTGGAAGAACGTCCCGGCAGGCACCTGCACCTCGATCAAGACCCCCAAGGGCATGGGCTCGCTCACGCCGATCAAGTCCTGAGCGCAGGCGCCGCCGATCATGCACGCTCCTATGCCACTGGGTGCCGGCCTTGGTTTGAAGGCCGAGCACTACGACGCCGCCCGGGACTGCAGCGCAGCCGGGCTGTGGTTTGAGGTCCACCCAGAGAACTACATGGTTGGCGGTGCTCGCCTGGCCCACCTGGAAGCGGTGGGCGAACGGCATCCGCTGTCGCTGCACGGGGTCTCCCTGTCCCTGGCGGCGGACGCCGCCCCCGACCCGACGCACCTCCAGCGCCTGCGCAGGCTGGCAGACCACGTGCGACCGGCGCTGGTATCCGAACACCTCGCCTGGTCCACCTGGCGCAATCACTATTACCCGGACCTGTTGCCATTCCCGCGCAGCCACGAGGCCCTGGTACGCATCGCAGACAACATACAGCGTACCCAGGATGCCCTGGGGCGCAGCATTGCCATCGAAAATCCCAGCCATTACCTGCACCTGGACGGCCACGACTGGGATGAAATCGACTTTCTCACCGAGCTGACGCAGCGCACTGGTTGCGCCCTGCTGCTCGACATCAACAACGTGCACGTCAGCGCGCACAACATCGATTTTGATCCGGCCGCCTACATCGATCGCTTCCCGGGCCAGGCCGTCGCGGAGATTCATCTGGCGGGGCACAGCCATGACGCCGGCGGTGCGTTGCTCATCGACTCCCACGACGCCCCGGTCGCTGACCCGGTCTGGGCCCTGTATCAGCGCTTGATCCAGCGCATCGGCCCGCGCCCGACGCTGATCGAGCGCGATGACAACGTACCCGCGTTCACGGCATTGCTCGGCGAACGCGCGCACGCCCAGGCCATGCTCGACCGACTGGGAGCGACGCAATGATCAGACGTCTCGAACACTTCCAGGACGCCTTCATCGAGGCCTTGCAGGTACGTGCCGCCCCGGAACTGTCCGCCCTCACCGCGCAACCCGGCTTTCAGGTGTACCGCAATACCGTACTCAAGGGCTGCGTCGAGGCGCTGTGTGACAACTTCCCCAGCGTCGAACGCCTGGTCGGCCGTGACTGGCTGCGCGCGGCGGCGGTCGTTCATGCCAACGCCTGCGCACCAAGCGATGCCCGCCTGATCTTCTACGGGGCGGACTTTCCCGCGTTTCTCGCGGCCTTCGAGCCGGCCCGGGAGCTGCCCTACCTGGGCCCGGTGGCCCAACTCGACTACCTGTGGATAGAGGCCTTCTGTGCCGTGCAGGAGCCCGCGCTGGAACTTGCCAGCCTGGCCGGCGTGTCGCCCGAGGCACTGGCAACCTGTCACCTGCGCCCGCGCGCCAGCGCACGCTGGCGGTGGTTCGACGAGCAACCGATCTACAGCCTCTGGCGCTGCAACCGCGAAGGGGTGGACCTGCCTGACAACCTGCCCTGGCAGGGCGAAGGCGCTTTGCTGGTGGGCCATTGCGATGGCGTCACCTGGCACGCGCTCGAACCCGCTGGCTGCGTGTTTCTGGACGCCTGCGCTGCCGGACACGATCTGGAGCGGGCCTCGGCCCTGGCCTTGCAGCGGCAAGGCGACCTGGACTTTACCGACCTGCTCAGCCGCTTGCTGGGTGCCCGCGTGTTCTCTCCCCTTGTTCTTGCATGAAGGAAATAGCCATGGATATCACCCAGCCGTCGTCCAACAACAGCCGCGCCACAGTGCGTCAACGCTGGGACCAGGTGTGCGACCTGCTTCAGCGCCTGATCAGCGACTCGACGCTCAGCCTGGTGGCGCGCATCAGCGTTGCGGCGATCTTCTTTCTCTCGGGGCGCACCAAGGTCGAGGGGCTGTTGACCATCACCCCCGGTACCTATGAGCTGTTTCGTAGCGAATACGCCCTGCCGCTGCTGTCACCGCACCTGGCCGCCCACCTGGCGACCTATGCCGAGCATGTGTTTCCGCTGCTGCTGATCGTCGGCCTGTTCTCGCGCCTGTCTGCCCTGGCGCTGCTGGGCATGACTGCGGTCATCCAGGTATTCGTCTACCCCGATGCCTGGCCAACGCACCTGTCCTGGGCCGGATTGCTGCTGGTCATCATCGGCCGGGGCGCCGGGGCGTGGTCGCTGGACAGGCTGCTGCGCATTCGCTGAATGCGACTGGCGCAGGCAATGCTGTGCGCTTCAGGTCGTGGGCGCTCCGTGCCCCTCTACCGTTTATGAGAGAGGGGCAGGAACCGAGGCCCACGGCTGAATGCATCAAGGCTATTACGGCAGGTACGGCAGGCTCAGGGGCTCATTGCCCGGCCGGTACATTGCCCGCCGTCTGCCCGAAGAGGATCTTCTTGCCCGCCTCGGTCACCGTCGGGCGGCTGGAGAACGGCTCACCCCTGGCGTAGGCCCTGACCGTGGCCGGGCGCTGGGCGATGGCCTCGAACCAGCGGCGCACATGGGGGAAGTCGTCGAGGTTCTGCTGCTGGTTCTTCCACGGCACGATCCAGGGGTAGCACGCCATGTCGGCAATGCTGTACTGCTCGCCGGCAACGAAGGTGCTGTCCGCCAGGCGACGATCCAGCACGCCATAGAGGCGGTTGGTTTCGTTGACGTAGCGGTTGATCGCGTAGGGGATCTTTTCCGGTGCATAGATCCCGAAATGATGGTTCTGCCCGGCCATCGGCCCAAGCCCGCCCATTTGCCAGAACAGCCATTCCGTCACCGTCTTGCGGCCACGCAGGTCGGTGGGCAGGAACAACCCGGTTTTTTCCGCCAGGTACAGCAGGATGGCGCCGGATTCGAACACCGTCACTGCTTCCCCGCCATCGGCCGGCGCAGTGTCGATGATGGCGGGCATGCGGTTGTTCGGCGAGAACGCGAGGAAATCGGGCTTGAACTGGTCGCCCGCGCTGATATCCACCGGGTGGATGCGGTAGTCCAGGCCGGCCTCTTCCAGAAACAGGGTGATCTTGTGGCCGTTGGGTGTTGGCCAGTAGTAGAGCTCGATCATCGTTGGTGGTCCCCGTGAAGGTTCAAGTGACTGTCAAGCAGGGTCAGCGCTGGCCGTACCATGCCTTCGAGCAGTTCACGCTCCGGCCGCGTTCGGGCCAGGACGCGAACGCCCAGGAGAATGCCCAGCAGCAGGCGCGCCAGATCGTCCGCCGGCTGCGCGCAGGTAATGGCGCCGCTGTGCTGGCCGGCCAGCACGCAGCGCCGGAAAAAGGCCTCGATCTGTATCAGGACAGCAGCCACGGCGCGCTGGAAGTCGGGGTCGTCCGGTGAGGCCTCAAGGGCGGAATTCACCAGCATGCAACCCTTGTGCTGGGGGTCGTTGAGCGAGCGTTCGAGTATCTCGTCGAAGAACGCCCCGATGGCCTGGCGCGGCGGCAGGACGCCTTCGAATCGCCGCACCCGGTCGGCAAAACCCTCTTCGACGTAATGGTCCAGCGCACGGCGATACAGCGAGCGCTTGTCGCCAAAAGCGTTGTACAGGCTGGCACTGGTCAGCCCCATGCCCTGGGCCAGGTCACGCACCGAAGTGGCCTCATAGCCACGGGCCCAGAAACATTGAACGGCTGCATCGAGCACCGCCCTCTCATCGAACTCTCTTGGCCGAGCCATCCGTACTCCCATTGCCAGGCCAACACAGGTGTTGCCCTTTTTCTGTAGACGGCCCTATTCTAGATCGAACGATCTAAAACACAAGACAGGACCCCACCCGCATGATTCATTTCTACTACCACCCCACGCCCAACCCGGCCAAGGTCGCCCTGTTTCTGGAAGAAACCGGGCTGCCCTACCAGCTGGTTCCTCTCGATACCGGCAAGGGCGAACAGCACACCGCGCAGTTCCGGGCCATCAACCCCAATGGCAAGGTCCCGGCCATCGTCGACAGCGAAGGCCCCGGTGGCCGCGAGGCACGGGTGTTCGATTCGACCGCCATCCTGCTCTACCTCGGCGAAAAGACCGGGCAGCTCATGGGCGCGCCGACCGACAAACCCGAACTGCTGTCGTGGCTGATGTTCATCGCCACGGGTATCGGGCCGTTCTCCGGCCAGGCCGTGCACTTCCAGTATGCCGCGCCGGAGAGCATCCCCTATGCAATCAACCGTTACCGGCGCGAAGCCGAACGGCACTACCAGGTGCTGGATGAGCACCTCGCCGGGCGCGACTACATCGTGGGCGACAGCTACACCCTGGCGGACATCTCAGCCTGGGGCTGGATCGACCGTGCCTCGCGCGTGCTCAAGGGCGAAAGCGACCCGCTGGCCGCCTACCCCAACATCCAGCGCTGGTTCCAGGCCATCGATGCGCGCCCGGCGGCGGCCCGTGCCCGTGAAGTGGGCAAGGACCACGCCTTCAAGAAAGACCTCGACGAGCAGATGCGCCGCGCGCTGTTCCCCTCCAACTACCCGGCGTAAGCCTCACCGGGTCAGCGTGCCCAGCGCACGCTGACCCCCGGACACGATCCCCAGAGAGGTGTGGCATGCAACCCATTGAAGGCATCGTTTTTGATCTCTACGGCACGTTGTACGACGTGCACTCCGTCGTCCAGGCCTGCGAAAGCGCCTACCCGGGCCAGGGTGAGGCCATCTCCCGCCTGTGGCGACAGAAGCAGCTCGAATACACCTGGCTGAGCAGCCTCATGGGCCGCTATGCCAGCTTCGAGCAACGAACCGAAGAAGCCCTGCGCTACACCTGCAAGCACCTGGGGCTCGCCACGGATGAAACCACTCTGCGGCAGCTCGGCCAGGCCTACCTGCACCTGGCTCCCCACCCGGACACGACCGCGGCCTTGCGGCGGCTGAAAGCAAGCGGCCTGCCCATGGCCATCGCCTCCAACGGCTCGCACCACTCCATCGAGCAGGTCGTCAGCCACTCGGACATGGGCTGGGCATTCGACCACCTGATCAGTGTCGAAACGGTCAAGGTGTTCAAGCCGGACAACCGCGTCTACAGCCTGGCCGAACAAACCATGGCCATCCCCAGGGACAGGCTGCTGTTCGTCTCGTCCAACAGTTGGGATGCGACCGGCGCCCGGCACTTCGGCTTTCCGGTGTGCTGGGTCAATCGTCAGGGGGCCGTGTTCGATGAATTGGGCGCCACCCCGACCCGTGAAGTACGTGACCTGGGCGAGATGAGCGACTGGCTGCTCGATTGAAGCTGTCCGCGCGAACGGCGCCCATGGATGATGGCCGGGGCGCCGTTCGGGCCAGGGCTGCTAGTGAACAAGGCGAATGCCGTCGATGCGTACCTGTTCCCCAGGCGAGAAGGCTTGCCCCGGCGTACGGAAACGCTCGCGAGTGCCGTCATCGTTTTTCACCCTGTAGGCGTTTTCACTCAGGCCCGCCGATGCCATCGCTGCGCGGTGGGCTCAGAGGTTGTCGCTGTCGGTCAGGTAATTGACCAGGCGCCGAAGCCAGGGCGCGATCAACAGCACCACCGGAATCATCATCAGCCAGGACAACACCCAGGCCTTCGACCAGTGCCCCATGAACCGTTCCACGGGAAACAGCGGACGGCTGGCAATTGCCGAGGCAATCGCACAGGTAATGGCCGACTGCAACAACGCAAAAAGATGGTGCCCGTGGCGTTTCGATAGCTTGATCACTGTACATGCCCCCTGGTTACGGGAAGCGCGCCATGCGCCTCCGCCTCGATGCCCTCAACGTGTTGGCGCTGATGGAAAATTGACCCACCCTGCCGATTGAAATTTGACCCAGGGCGGATTGCTGATTTTGTTACCAGCAACTGTGGATAAGTCTACCAGCGCAGCTGCTGTTGCCCCCACTCCTTCGCTAGCCCAGTTCAGTTGTTTAAGACCTGCCACACGCAGCCATGTAGCAGGCCGTCGTCGCCATGAAATCAGAACGACTCATCGTCCTCCGGTTCCTGGCCGCCCTTACGCTTTCGCTCCCGTGATTTGATCTTGGCCTGGGCCGCCAAGCTACTGTGTTGCAGGCGATAGGACTCGTTACCGGTTTCGACGATGTGGCAGTGGTGGGTCAGCCGATCCAGCAGGGCGGTGGTCATCTTGGCGTCGCCGAACACGCTCGACCATTCGGCGAAGCTCAGGTTGGTGGTGATCACCACGCTGGTGTGTTCGTACAGCTTGGACAGCAGGTGAAACAGCAACGCACCGCCAGCCTGGCTGAACGGCAGATAACCCAGTTCGTCGAGGATGACCAGATCCATGCGCAGCAGTGCCTGGGCGATCCGCCCGGCTTTGCCGTCGTGTTTTTCGCGCTCCAGCAGATTGACCAGATCGACCGTGGAGTAGAAGCGCACGCGCTTGCCATGCCGGGTGATGCCGGACACGGCCAGCGCGGTGGCTAGGTGGGTTTTACCGGTGCCTGGCCCACCGATCAGCACCACGTTCTGCGCGGTGCCGGTAAAGGCCAGGCTGGCCAGCTCGCTGATCAGGCGTGCGTCGGCGCTAGAGGCGTTGAAATCGAAGCTGGCCAGATCGCGGTGCATCGGCAGCTTGGCCATGTTCATCTGGTGGCTCACCGAGCGCATGGCGCGATCTGTGTGCTCTTGTTCCAGCAGGTGTTCGAGCAGCCACTTGGACGAGGCTGTGTTCGACTCACCCTGTGCAGTTAACTCCGCCCAGGCCGTGGCCATGCCGTGCAGGCGCAGCTCCTTGAGTTCCGCCATCAAATCACGCATGACCGACCTCCTCGGTCTGGCCACGCAGGCGGTCGTAGCGCGCCGTGTTAGCGACGGGGGCTTCCTTGAGCAACAAGTGGGTTTCGACGCTGGGTGGTGGTTCGGTCGCGGCCAGGCGCGCCACGACATTGAGGATGTGTTCGGCGCTCAGGCTGCCGCTTTCCAGTACCAGCTCAACAGCCACCAGCACCGCATCGAGCCCGGCGACCGGTACGGCAGCCAGAACTTGCGCCATGATCCGGTCACCGCCGGCATGACGCCCCAGACCGTGCTTAAGCTGACGCAGCGGCGCCGGCAGATCAGCAAAGGGCGCGCCGTTGCGCAGCGCACCGGGCTTGCGTTCGATCAGCGGGAGGTAGTGCTGCCAGTCATAGCTGACCTGGTCGCGATCCAGCAAGCGGACATGGCTGGCGATCAGCGCGTCGTCAGCCACCACCTCGATTCGCGTCGGATACAAACGGCTGCTGACCCACTTACCCGCGTACTCACACGGCACCGAGTAGCGGTTGCGCCCGACGCTGACCAGGCAGGTGCTGGAGACCCGCGCAGGCCGCTCGACGTAACCGTCGAATGGCGCTGGCACAGGCATCAGTTCAGCGCGCTCCAACTCCAGCACTTCGGCCACACTCAGACCGCTGTATTGAGGGTGCGTCAGCTCGTTCCAAAGCGCGCGGCAGCGCTGGCCCAGCCAGGCATTGAGTTCCTCGAAGGAGTGAAACTGGCAGTCCTGGGCGTCTAGCCAGATACGCCTGCGGCTGTCTTGCACGTTCTTTTCAACGATGCCCTTTTCCCAACCAGCGGCGACGTTGCAGAAGTCCGGATCGAACAGGTAATGCGCGCACATCACCGCAAAGCGCGCATTCACCGCCCGGCCTTTGCCCTTATTGACCTTGTCGACGGCGGTCTTCATGTTGTCGTAGATGCCCCGGCGCGGCACGCCGCCCAAGGAGCCGAACGAGCGTGTATGGGCGTCAAATAACATCTCATGGCCCTGGCTCGGATACGCCACAAGCCAGAACGCACGGCTGGCACACAGCTTCAGATGTGCCACCTGCATACGCCGGTAAATGCCGCCGACCAGCAAGCCTTCCTCGCTCCAGTCAAACTGAAACGCCTCGCCAAGAGCAAAGGTCAGCGGCACAAAGGCCTGCGACGCCTTGCCCTGTCCCCCTCGCCAGGCACGGATAAACGCGGTGAGCTGGCTGTAGCCACCGTCATAACCTTCGGCTTTGATTTGCGCCAACAGCGCCTTGGCACTGCGCCGCTGTTGCTTGGGCCGCAGCGAATCGGCTTTTAGCGCCTGCTCCAGCGTGGCGTGAAAAGGGCTGAGTTTGTTGAAGATCGCGCGGCGTTGGTAGACCGGCGGCTTGGCCTCAGGTGCTCTGACCCACTTGCGAATCGTGTTGCGCGCCAACCCGGTGCGCTTGGCTATCTCATGCAGCGACAGCTTGTCGCGGAAATACATCCGGCGGATTTTGCCCATCATTTCCATACTGATCACCCTGTGTTCTCCTGCTCAAAAATTGAGCAGAAGCAGTTGAACACCTGGGTCAGTTTTCAGTCGGCAGAACAGCCTCTACTGGGTCAGTTTTCGGTCAGCGGCAACACTCTAGCTCCAATAAAGATGACTCTAAACCGGACGTGCTTAATGCCAGGGCGACACTATCGACATAATCGCCTTGTTTGAACTCAATAGCAGAGCAGTTCACCGCGACTATGAGTGCTCCAAGGCCCATGCGTTGCCAAGCCACGGCCTGTTCGCATGCAGTGGTAAGCAACCAACGCCCGATGGGCACGATTAATCCACTGGACTCCGCTTCAGCAATGAACTCCCCCGGGTATATCATTCCTCGAGAAGGGTGGCGCCAGCGCAATAATGCCTCTGCTCCGACTACCTCACCGCTGTCTAGATTCACCTGCGGCTGGTAGTGCAGCTCGAACTCATCGTTGTGTAGTGCAGCCCGCAACTCAACTTGCAGTTGTAGTGACTTCAGCGCGCGCTCCCCCATCGCAGGGGTGTAGAAGGTATGCCGGGCCCGACCGCATTTCTTTGCTTGATTCAGCGCAATGTCTGCAGCCTTGAATAAGTCGTCAAAGCTCGTCCCGTGATCAGGATGACAGGTAATACCAATGGAAGTCCGCACCTCCAACAAGCAGTTATGTACCAGCCAAGGCTCTCGCAGACGACTGTCAAGGTCGCGCAGCAACTGCTCCAACTGTTTTCTGGTCGTGGCTCTGACCAACATCAGATACTCATCTCCCCCCAAGCGGGCAGTAGTATCGATGCCCTGCAGACTTGTAAGACGCTGCGCCAGTTCGCACAGCACCTGGTCTCCGGCCACATGACCGAGGGAATCGTTGATGGTCTTGAAATTGTCCAGATCGAGGTACAGCAGGTGGAAACCTTCTGCGTCGACAATGGCTTCTTCAATGCGCTCACTGATGCGATGCCGGTTCGGCAGCCCGGTCAGGGCATCGTGGTACGCCATAAATGCGAGGTCGGCTGTCGCTCGTGACTCACGCCGTTGCGCACGATGCAGACGACGGTCCAGAGAGATGATCACCAAAAAGAACACGGCGCTGAGCGCACAGGCCCAACCGAAGGTGTAGTGCCATTCCTTTCGGTAATCGTCGGTGGCAAGGCCGATAGTTAATGCCAGCGGATACTCGCCTATACGTTTAAAGCCATACAGGCGCTCAATGCCATCCAGCGGTGAACGCATATAGAAGTCACCGTCACGGCGTCCGCTCACATGCTGCTCGTCCAGGGCGACGCGTTCCTGAGGATCAAGAGGATTGGCCAGGGGGGGATCGCGCAGCACGCTTTCCGGCCGATCCACTCGACGTACACTGATGACGCCGTGGAGCCCGACGTCTACCTCGTGGAACAGTTCGAGCACCGTTGCCAAATTTAGCGACGTGGCGACCCAACCCTGCCTGCTTCCCAAGCGATCAAAGATAGGTATGGCGAAGTGCAGCCGCGGTTGATTAGGATCTTGCTCGATCACCAGCGAGTCACCGTCTTGCGCTTGCCGAGCAAGCAGTGACCAGTATCGAAGTTGGTCGAAGGAAGGCGCGGCGGTGCCATCGAAGCTGCTAGCAACCAGGCGCCCCTTTTCGTCGATCAGTTCGAAGGGCATCTGGCTTGGCAGGCTAGCCGCCTCTTCGTGAAAGCGCCTGATCAACGTGGCATCCAAACCGTGGTTACTTACCTCCCCGCCCGATAGCCGGGTAGCCAGAGTACGCAGATTGGCGTGTAGAGGTTGTAGCAAGCCAGAATCAAGCCGCGCCTCTAGTGCGAGCCCCAGATTGCGAACATCCAGCCGCGCCTGACGCTCTGTCTGTCGGTAAGCCACCACCAAGAGGGCTGCGAGCAGCACGAACAGACCGCAGCCGAATACCTTCCACAGATGTCCACGCCATGTTTGTAGTGCCGAGCGTGCGCTGTCACGGGTCGAAATCATGGGGTTACACCGAAAAACGCGAAATCATACCCTTGAGCTGGACCGCCAGTTGTGACAACTGCAGGCTTGCCACAGACGTCTGGGTCGCACTCGTGGCGCAATGGTTGGACAAGGTGCGGATGCTGACCAGGTTGCGGTCGAGCTCACGGGCCACGAGGGCCTGTTGTTCGGAGGCGCTGGCAATGACCAAATTGCGTTCGTTGATCATTGAAACGGCCTCCGTAGTTCGCTGTAACGAACCGCTCACAGCCTGGGCCCTCTCAAGGGTCTGAGCCACTTGACCAACACTCATCTGCAAGGCCTCAACTGTGACGACTGTGCCCTGCTGGATCGCAGTGATGATGCTCTCAATCTCCAGAGTTGAACTCTGCGTACGCTGAGCCAGTGAGCGAACCTCGTCGGCTACTACCGCGAAGCCTCTCCCCGCCTCTCCGGCGCGGGCTGCCTCGATCGCGGCGTTCAAGGCCAGTAGATTAGTCTGCTCGGCAATGCCACGGATGACCTCCATAACCATGCTGATGTCTAGTACCTGATCCGACAGTCCACTTGCCTGCCCCGAGGAACGCGTGATGCCCTCGGCTAGAACCTGAATCTGGTCAACGATGTTGGCGACCTGGCTGTGACCATTGCGCATCTCCTCGTCCGACTCGCGGGACAACTCGGAGGTGGAAACAGCATTGCCCGCCACCTCATCCACGGCGCTGCTCATCTGGGTGATCGCGGTCGCGGCCTGTTCGATTTCCTCGCTTTGCTGTTGAAGGCCTCGAGTACTCTCGTCCATCGCCGTGCTCATCTGCTCCGAGGCGGTGGCCAATTGACCGGCAGAGTCACTGATCAGGCCGATAGTTGTGCGCAGGCTATGTTGCATTTCCGCCATCGCATGCAGCAACTGCGCGGGCTCATCCTTGCCGGAGGGTACGATCGGCCTGTCTAGGTGACCGTCAGCGATGGCACGTGCCGCCTGCAGCGCGGTATGCAACGGCCTGACGATGCTGCGGGTGAGTAGCAACGCAAGCAGTACGGTGGCCGCAATCGAGGCACACAAGGCAGAGGCGACGACCACGACCACTCGTTCGTACAGCGCTTGGGCCTGAGTGATGGCCTTCGCCCCCCCTGCTTGGTTCTGCGAAACAAGTGCGTCGATCTGTTCGCCGATCAGGCTCCCACTTTGTGCCAGGGCCGCATTGATTTCCGCCTGTTGCGAAGCATCTGGGGTGCCAACCTGCAAGAGCCGAAGCAACCGGTCCAGATTGCCCACGTAATTTGCTAGCTCTACCTCTAGCATCTCGACCATTTGTTTCTCTAGCGCCGAAATCCCGCGGTTCTTGTATCGCGCTAGCTCTTCGGTCAGCCGCTGCCGGGCAGAGATGATCAAGTCTTCACTGCGAACCAAGGCCTGTGGATCAGATGTCGACCGAATGCGCACGCTCTCAATTCGCATAACGGCAACCTGAGCACTGAAGGTTTGCAGGATGCTCATTCCCGACATCCAAGTATCATTCACATGTCGTGCTACTCGATTTAGCTCGGCCATGCGCGACAAGCTGAAGATTCCAGTGAGCAGGAAGATTAGTGTGACCACCGCGAAGCCCAAGGCCGCACGCTTGCCTATCGTAAGATTGCTCAAAAGCACTGCGACCCCCATCCAGATAAACCCAGGAGATACCTCTCCTACTCTTCTGCCGTGAGATAGCCAGATGCCATCTCCGGATGAGTCTCAATGATGGAGCAACGTCACGATCACGCCTGCCACACCTTGGACGAGCCGGCGTCATATCATGGTGCTAACGACTCATACCTTGGTATTAACGCCCGCGTCCAAGTCGGCCCGCCCGCTCGATCAGGCTTACCAACGTGCGACCATCAAAGGGTTTGCCAAGGAACTCCAGAGCCCCGGCGGCCAGAGCCTGCTCACGCCAGCGAGCCTCAGGAAACGCGGTAATGAAAATTAGCGGCAGGCATACGCCCAAGGTCAGTAGCTGCTGTTGCAGCTCGAGCCCGGACAGCCCGGGCATCTGCACATCAAGGATTAGGCAATCGCAGGTGTGCAATGCTTGCGACGCCAGGAATTCAGTTGCCGACCCAAAGGTGTCAGCGCAATGGCCCATCGAACGGACCAGCCCATCGAGCGCCATCCTGACGCTTTCATCGTCATCGACGATACAAATATGGTAGGGAGACAAGACGTACTACCTGAAAAGCCAAAGACCGAGCTTTAGACTATGCTGCACTTGGCCTGCTGCAAATCATGCTCTGGTATGCCCCTAGGCTTGACCTTGTGCTTGCCATTGCACTGATAACGCTTGAGCCATGCGCACTAATTCGGCGAACGAGCCGGCGTTCATCTTGCGCATCGCACTGCCTCGATGAATCTTCACCGTGACCTCGCTAATCCCTAGCTCGGCTGCAATTTGCTTGTTCAACAGGCCAGTCGTGGCCATGGCCATCACCTCCTGCTCACGTGTGCTTAGGCGGTTGTGGCGCTCACGCAACTCGATGATGCCTTCCTCGCTCACTCGGCGTTGACGATCATGCTCAAGAGCCTCTACTACAGCATCGAGTAGATCCTGATCGCGAAATGGTTTGGTGAGAAAGCCCAAGGCGCCGGCCTTCATGGCCCTGACGCTCATTGGGATATCCCCGTAGGCAGTCATCATGATTACTGGAATGTTCACCCGCAAATCGTCCATACGAGCTTGGAAGTCCAGGCCGCTAGCGCCTTTGAGGCGCACATCGAGAATCAAACAACTAGGAACCTCCGGACGCGGAAACTGGAGGAACTCATTCGGCGAAGCGAAGGTTTTCACGGCCAGATCAACCGAACGCAGAAGCCCAACTACGGCCTCGCACAGGTCGTGATCATCGTCCACCATGTAGATGCAGGTGTTTTTCATGCTATTACCTCCTCGCAGACTCTAGGCAGTACAAACGACAATGTCGCGCCTTCTCCCGCTCGGCTGTCGGCCCAGATGCGACCGCCATGCACCTCGATGATTGAGCGGCAGATGGGCAGGCCAATACCGATCCCCTCATCCTTGGTGGTGAAGAATGCGCTGAACAACATGTCGAGGTGCTCTTCCTCTATACCTGTACCACTGTCTCTGACCGTGACCTGCACCTGCTGATCCTGCTCACAAACCTCGATGTACAAATGGCGAGCTGAGCCTTCACGCTCGTCGATAGCGTCGATGCCGTTAATCAACAGGTTGATCATGACCTGTTGCAGCTGAATCCGGTCACCGCGTACCGTCAGACGACGGACCGGGCTTCGAAAGAGTTGTATCCGGCGATGCTGGATATCCCGCTCAAGGAGGGTCAGGGATTCGCTCACAACACTCTCTATATCCAGGCATTCATGCCGTGGCTCGGCCTTGCGGGTATGTTCGCGAATCCGCTGTATCACATCGCTCGCCCGTCGGGCATTGCTGGCCACCCTGCCAATTGCCACGCGCGCTTCATGTGCGTCGGCACGGTCCAGCCAACGTTGGGCCGCTTCGGCATTGGTTACGATGGCAGCCAGTGACTGGTTAACTTCATGAGCTATTGAGGTGCCCAACTCGCCCAACATGCTGACTCGGCTTACGTGGGCCAGTTCAGCCTGGGAGCGATGTAGTGCGACCTCGGCTAGGCGCCGGTCGGTCACATCGTTGTTACTGGCCAGAATCGCCCTGGGATTGCCAAGTTGGTCTCGGTGTAGCGACCATCGGCTGAGGATTGTGACCTCTTTGCCGGCGCGTGTTGTCTCGATCAGTTCGCCTTCCCAAACACCTTTTTCCAACAGCTCGGCCTTGATTGCCTGCGGTGCCTGTGATGAACGACTGCAGAGCAAATCCCAGCAGTCTCGTCCGATTACTTCATCGGCGGTCCAGCCGTAGAGCGCCTCGGCACCGGAATTCCAACTGCGAATACGGCTGTCAAACGTACAGACGATAATCGCATCATGGGTCTGCGACAGCAGTGCAAACTGCTCTCGTAAACGGTCGGTGACCTTCCGACTTTTCACGGCAAGCCAGCCAGCGACTGCAATGGCAACAAGGCTGACTAGGCAGCGGGCCAAAGCCTCACTGAAGAACTGGTTGTGGTGCGAAAGCAGGAAAGCCGCCAACGTCAGGCAACTACAAATCGCTGCTAGCAGACGTATGCCCCTCACCGAAAGACGGGTCGTGGCGATCATGATGACCAGTACGTAGAGGACGGCAACGGCGATCTCGAACGAAGTCAGAGTGTCGACAATGAAGATCGCCAGGGTGATGAGGCAGATGAAGCGCAAAAGCAGATCGTTGAACGCGCCACGCTCTGGCGCCATTGCATCGATCTCCTGGCCAGGAAAGCCCTGCATAGACAAATCCACTAATGAAGAAGGGTAACGGCGACGTCGCTACGGAAACGAGTGATATCCGCGCTTTTACAGCAAAAAAAATCCGGATTGGTAACACCGGAACTGGTATTCGTTTTTGCAGGTCCTCACAGCCCAAAGCTCAGTGCAATAGGTTGAAGGTACAACCTTCGAAGATGGCGCATACATACTTGGGCTTGATCCTCACTGGTTCCGGGGGCTGACAAAGGCATACGGCGCTATAGCTGTTTTTGAATCCTTCGCCATCGAGCAAGAGCACGGCCTCGTCTGCATACGAAGGTGCCGTCCAATATGTGGGGGTGTCATTATCCAATGATGGTACGGCTGTTCACATCCCCTACTGGCACAACACCTATGCTCTTTGGGGGCTTAATCCTCCTCCCCCACGTTTGTACAGTGACCTCGCACCACCGCTTTCATCGTTTATCAAGAGGTCATACCGTGAACAAACCCCTGAACGAGCAGATCATCTCAGCACGTCCGAGCTACTTAGCCGAAGCCGAATTCTTCGAGTACAGCAAAGCCGCCAATCCCATTGGCGCGAAGCTGATCTCTCGGGTGCCGTACCATACGTTTCCGGCGTCCCTATGTCAGGAGGGCGAGTCTCGAGTCATACCACTGGACTTAAGCCAAGCACTGGGTTGCGAAGGACCTGCCACGGGGCCGGGACTGTGCGCTAACTTCGTACGAGTACTTGCTGGCGACAGCTTGCGTCTAGCTCCTAACGCCACCTCGCAAGTGCTCTACGTCATCGAGGGTGAGGGTCGGTTGACCTATGACAAATCCACCTTCGAGTGGCATAAAGGCTGCTTCGTTGCGCTGCCGGCCATGCATGCGAGCATCCTTCAGGCGTCTAGCGACAGCCGATTCTACTATGTGCACGACGAACCGCTGCTTCGTTACCTGGGCGCCACACGCAGTGAGGACCGTTTTGCACCGACGCTGTATGCCAGCGAGGTCGCCAACGCCCACTTGCGCCAAGCCGCCGCCGACCCGCGGGCCAAGGACCGCAGCCGAGTCAGCATTCTGCTCGGTAATCGTAACTTCCCGCAAACTCGCACCGTCACCCACGTGCTTTGGGCGATGTATGGCCTGGTCCCGGCTGGTGCCGTGCAGAAACCCCACCGACACCAGTCCCTCGCGCTGGACTTTATCGTCGACTGCCCGCCAGGTTGCTACAGTCTGGTCGGTACACAACTCGACGAAGCCGGTGAAATCGTTAACCCGACTCGGGTCGACTGGACCCCAGGCCTGGCTTTCGTCACCCCGCCCGGTTACTGGCATGCCCACTACAATACTTCCGATCGTGAGGCGCTGCTGATCCCGATCCAGGACGCAGGGCTGCAGACCTGGTTGCGCGCCTTAGATATCCGTTTCAGTTGAGTACTGTGGCCGGCACTCAAAGACGCCAGTATGGAGCCTCGCCAATGCGTTGCACCATGAAGTCGATGAAGCTGCGCACCTTAGAGGAAACGATCCGTTTCGGCGGATAGATAAACCACAGCGAGGTACCTACCTCTCCAGGCTGGCACTGCCATGCTGATAACCAGCGCACCAACGTGCCTTGGCGGATCGCCGTAGCGACCAGCCAAGCCGGCAGCAGGACGGGGCCCTGCCCCGCCTGCGCGGCGACTAGCTGAGCCTCAAGGTCGTTGGTTCGCAACGTAACCGTGTGACTTTGCCGGACTGTCTCGCCAGCGTGGCTCCAATACAGGTCCAGACGTTGGCTGGACGCAATGAAGCCTTGATCCGCCAGGGCCTCTGGATGCTCTGGTCCGCTCGGCTCATGCCACAATGAGGGCGCGGCGCACAGCACCCACTGCTCG
Source organism: Pseudomonas sp. FA117 (assembly GCF_057370475.1). Taxonomy (NCBI): domain Bacteria; kingdom Pseudomonadati; phylum Pseudomonadota; class Gammaproteobacteria; order Pseudomonadales; family Pseudomonadaceae; genus Pseudomonas; species Pseudomonas sp. FA117. Next base: position 2,965,457 of record NZ_CM170675.1, on the reverse strand, counting down.
TCAGCAATCTTCCTGGCTTTAAGCGAGGAGTCCGGCAAGCAACCGAGACGTATTGCTAAATCGGCTCCGGCGTCGATGAGATTGACCTGACTCTCCTCACAGGTGAGATCGACTTGGATTTGTGGAAATCGCGCCCTGAACTCGCTCAGCGCCGGCACGATGTGGTGCCGGGCAAACGCCGGTGGTGCGTTAAGTTGGAGCACGCCACGGGGCTCGTCATTCAACGAAGAGGCTGCGGCGCGCGCGACTTCCAGTTCATCCAGCACGCGCTGAGCATGTACCAGGAATGTTCTCCCGCCCTCTGTCAGCCTCAGCGCGCGGGTTGAGCGATTAAACAAAGCAATACCCAGGTCCGTCTCTAAGTCTCTTACGTACCGAGAAATAGTTGAGGCCTTCACCTCCAGTCGTTCTGCCGCCCGTGAGAAGTTGCTCTGCCGCGCCGCCTCGACGAAGGCATTCAAAGCACTGAAATAATCCAAACCCCGACCTCTATAGCATCCATAGGGTGCATCGCTGCCCCCATCACTGTTCCCAATATCCGGGGCTCTGGTACACCAGCTTCAGGTACTCAATAAAATGCCGCACCTTGGCTGGCAAGAAGCGCTGCTGTGGATACACCGCTTGGATATCGTAGTCATCGAGGGCAAAGTCATCCAGAACCGTGACCAGTTCGCCGCTTAGCAACTCCTTCTGAATCTCCCACGTCGAGCGCCAGCCGATCCCCAAGCCTTGGCGCATCCATGAGAACAGCAGTTCGCCATCGTTACACGCGAGACTGCCGCTGACCCGCATCGCTACCTGTCGGCCATTCCGCTGGAATACCCAGCCCCGTTGCTGGCCGCCCTGCAAAGTAAATGCCAAGCAATTGTGGTCGGCCAGGTCCTCCAGGGTGGTCGGACGGCCATTCCGGGCAAAGTATTCAGGAGTGCCACAAACTACCCGACGATTGCTGAACAACTTGACCGCTACATAGTTCGGGTCGGTTACCCCGCCAATGCGGATGCTCATGTCGTAGCCCTCGCTAACCAGATCGACGAGGCTGTCGGTGAGGTTGAACGAGAGCTTCAAGTTGGGAAACTCTTGGTGAAACCCCAATGCGTGCGGGGCAACGTGAACTCTGCCAAAAGAAGCGGGCGCCGAAACCATCAGGTTGCCTTTGACCATAGAGCCGCAGCCACTGATATCGGCCTCCATGTCGTCAAAATCACGCAGCAGTAACCTAGCGCGCTCCAGCAATTGCTCCCCAAGTTCGGTCAGGCGCAAACCCCGAGTCGATCGGTGCATCAGTTTCACGCCCAAGCGTTTCTCCAATGCATCTAGTCGCCTACCGAGTATTGCCGGGGTCACCCCTTCGCTCAGCGCGGCAGAAGCGAAGCTGCCCTTCTGGGCAACCTGAACGAAGCTATGTAGCTCTGTGTACCGTGCCATTCGATACCTTTCATATCGACAGAAAACATTTTTCAGGTGTTCTAACGCACGCAAGCCTAATACAGACTGACCTCCACTACAAAAATTATCGACCCGTGCGAAGGAGTACACAATGGCCAAAATGAGAGCAATCGAGGCCGCCGTTCTGGTGCTGCGCCGTGAAGGTATCGATACCGCATTCGGTATCCCCGGAGCCGCAATCAATCCGTTCTACGCTGCCTTGAAAAAAATTGGTGGAATCGACCATGTATTGGCCCGCCATGTCGAGGGTGCCTCGCACATGGCCGAGGGCTACACCCGTACCCACGCAGGTAATATCGGCCTGTGCATCGGCACATCCGGCCCGGCTGGCACCGACATGGTCACTGGCCTGTACAGCGCCTCGGCAGATTCCATTCCGATTCTCTGCATCACAGGGCAAGCCCCTCGAGCTCGACTGCACAAGGAAGACTTCCAGGCCGTCGACATCACCAGCATTGTCAAACCGGTGACCAAGTGGGCCACTACTGTGCTGGAGCCGGGTCAGGTGCCCTATGCCTTCCAGAAAGCTTTTTACGAAATGCGCAGTGGCCGGCCCGGCCCAGTACTGATCGACCTGCCATTTGACGTGCAGATGGCCGAGATCGAGTTTGACATCGACGCCTACGAGCCGCTACCGGTGCACAAGCCCCAAGCCAGTCGCGTTCAGGCCGAGAAGGCTCTTGCCATGCTCAATGCCGCTGAGCGCCCGCTGATCGTCGCCGGTGGCGGTATCATCAACGCCGACGCCAGTGACAAGCTGGTGGCCTTCGCCGAACTGACCGGCGTGCCGGTAATCCCTACCCTGATGGGCTGGGGAACCCTGCCCGATGACCACCCGTTGATGGCGGGCATGTGTGGCCTGCAGACCTCGCACCGCTACGGCAACGCTACCCTGCTCGAGTCGGATCTGGTGTTCGGCATCGGCAATCGCTGGGCCAACCGCCATACTGGCTCTGTCGACGTCTACACCGAAGGCCGCACGTTTGTGCACGTGGACATCGAACCGACCCAGATCGGTCGTGTGTTCACCCCGGACCTCGGCATCGTCTCCGACGCAGGCGCCGCCCTCGATGTATTCCTCGAGGTAGCTCGCGAGTGGCAGGCCGCTGGCAAGCTCAAGGACCGCAAAGCCTGGGCTGAAGCCTGCCGTGAACGCAAACGCACCCTGCAACGCAAGACCCACTTCGACGAAGTGCCGGTCAAGCCGCAACGGGTATACGAGGAAATGAATCGTTTCTTCGGCAAGGATACTTGCTACGTCAGTACCATCGGTCTGTCGCAGATTGCCGGCGCCCAGTTCCTGCACGTGTACAAGCCGCGTCACTGGATCAACTGCGGCCAGGCGGGGCCGTTGGGTTGGACCATCCCCGCTGCTCTCGGCGTGGTGAAAGCCGATCCAGAGCGCCAGGTCGTCGCGTTGTCTGGTGACTACGACTTCCAGTTCATGATCGAGGAACTGGCGGTGGGCGCACAGTTCAACCTGCCGTACATCCACGTGCTGGTGAATAACGCCTACCTCGGTCTGATTCGCCAAGCCCAGCGTGGTTTTGACATCGACTACTGCGTGCAGCTGTCGTTCGAAAACGTCAACGCGCCAGAACTGGGTAGCTACGGCGTGGACCACGTGACCGTGGTTGAGGGCTTAGGCTGCAAGGCCATCCGTGTATTCGACGCGAACCAGTTGCCCGCCGCCTTCGCCCAGGCCCGCGAACTGATGGAAACCTTCCGCGTACCGGTGGTGGTCGAGGTAATCCTGGAGCGCGTCACGAACATCGCCATGGGTACTGAGATCAACGCCATTAACGAATTTGAGGCGCTGGCTACCAGTCGAGCCGACGCCCCTACTTCCATCCTGCCACTGGACTGACCCGGAGCCGATCATGCCTCGTTTTGCCGCTAACCTGTCCATGCTGTTCACCGAGGTGGACTTCCTGGACCGTTTTAAAGCCGCCGCCCAGGCCGGATTCCGTGGTGTCGAGTACCTGTTCCCCTACGATTACCCCGTAGAGGAGATCCGCGCCCGCCTGGATGCCAACCAACTGCAACAGGTGCTCTTCAATCTGCCCGCTGGCGACTGGGCTAAGGGTGAGCGTGGTATCGCCTGCCTGCCGGAACGGGTCGAGGAGTTCCGTGCCGGCGTCGACATTGCCATTGAATACGCCAAGGTGCTGGGTAACACCCAGGTTAACTGTCTGGCTGGCATCACGCCGCAGGGTGTAGACCCGTTCATGGTGCAAAACACCCTGCTCGACAACCTCGAGTACGCTGCCGACCGCCTCGAAGCGGTGGGCATCAAGCTGGTGATGGAGATGATCAATACCCGTGACATCCCCGGTTTCTACCTGAACACCACGAAGCAAGCGCTGGAGATTCGTGAACAGGTCGGCAGCCCAAACCTGTTCCTGCAGTACGACATCTACCACATGCAGATCATGGAAGGGGACCTGGCACGCACGATGGCAGCCAACCTCGCTGCGATCAACCACATCCAGTTGGCCGACAATCCTGGGCGCAACGAGCCCGGCACTGGCGAGATCAATTATGCGTTCCTGTTCGAACACCTGGACCGCATTGGCTACCAAGGCTGGGTGGGCGCGGAATACAAGCCACTGACAACAACCAAAGCGGGGCTCGGCTGGCTCAAGGCCTGATCGAGACCAAAGCCCCCATACAGTTCCGTGACACGTAACTGTATGGGGTCAATAAATAGAAAAGAGGCAATTTCTCATGGCTAAAATCGGTTTCATCGGCACTGGTATCATGGGCAAGCCCATGGCCCAAAACCTGCAAAAAGCAGGTCATGAACTGTTCGTTTCTACCCACCATGACCCGGTGCCCGCCGACCTCATCGCCACACCACTGCCCAGCCCAAAAGCGGTGGCCGAAGCAGTTGAGTTCATCATCGTCATGGTGCCCGACACCCCTCACGTTGAGGATGTTCTGTTTCGTCAAAACGGTGTAATCGAGGGCGTGGGCGAAGGCAAGGTGGTGATCGACATGAGTTCGATCTCACCAACCGCCACCAAGGTTTTCGCCGAGAAGGTCAAGGCCACCGGCGCTGCCTACCTCGACGCCCCAGTGTCCGGCGGCGAAGTCGGTGCCAAAGCCGCGACCCTGAGCATCATGGTCGGTGGCTGCCCGAACGCCTTCGAACGCGCTCTGCCGCTGTTCCAGGCCATGGGCAAGAACATCACCCGCGTCGGTGGTAACGGTGACGGCCAGACCGCCAAGGTCGCCAACCAGATCATCGTCGCCCTGAACATCCAGGCCGTCGCCGAAGCGCTGCTGTTCGCCGCCAAGAACGGCGCAGATCCTGCCAAGGTACGTGAAGCACTGATGGGCGGCTTCGCCTCCTCGAAGATCCTCGAAGTGCACGGCGAGCGCATGATCAAGGGCACCTTCGACCCAGGCTTCCGCATCAGCCTGCACCAGAAGGACCTGAACCTGGCCCTGCAAGGCGCCAAGGAACTGAACATCAACCTGCCCAACACTGCCAACGCGCAACAGGTGTTCAGCACCTGCGCGGCCATCGGTGGCAGCAACTGGGACCACTCCGCACTGATCAAAGGCCTTGAGCACATGGCCAACTTCTCGATCCGCGACGAGAAGTGATTCCCTAGCGACTACAGCGGTTTCTTCGCTGGAAGTTCGCAAAGCGTCCAGCACTGTCTGACTTGCGACCACGGGTCAGGCAGCGGCAATGAGCAATACCCGCCCTTGGTTCGGCCTGCACGGAGGCAGTTCCAGGGGCGTTTTCGATTCTGCAGAACAACAAGAATTTTGGGAGCCTGCCATGTCGGTCGATCCGCAAAAAATCCTTCGCAAGCTGTTCGATACAGCCATCAACGCCGCGCATCCCCGCCAGGTGCTCGAAGCCCATCTGCCCAGCGACCGCACCGGCCGCGTCATCGTCATCGGCGCTGGCAAAGCCGCCGCAGCCATGGCCGAAGTGGTCGAGCGCAGTTGGCAAGGCGACGTCTCGGGCCTGGTGGTCACCCGCTACGGCCACGGCGCCAACTGCTCGAAGATCGAGGTGGTCGAAGCCGCCCACCCGGTACCGGACGCCGCGGGCCTGGCCGTTGCCAAGCGCGTGCTGGAGATGGTCAGCAACCTCACCGAAGACGACCGTGTCATCTTCCTGCTTTCCGGCGGTGGCTCTGCCCTGCTGGCCCTGCCCGCCGAAGGCCTGACCCTGGCCGACAAGCAGCAGATCAACAAGGCGCTGCTCAAGTCCGGCGCCACCATCGGCGAGATGAACTGCGTGCGCAAGCACCTCTCGGCGATCAAGGGCGGCCGCCTGGCCAAGGCCTGCTGGCCGGCCACGGTCTACACCTATGCGATTTCCGATGTACCGGGCGACCTCGCCACGGTCATCGCCTCCGGCCCCACCGTGGCCGACCCGAGCACCAGCGCCGAAGCCCTGGCGATCATCAAGCGCTACAACATCGCCGCACCAAAAGCGGTGATCGACTGGCTGAACAACCCGGCTTCGGAAACCGTCAAGGAAAACGACCCGGCCCTGGCCCGCAGCCACTTCCAGTTGATCGCCAAGCCCCAGCAGTCGCTGGACGCCGCCGCCGTGATCGCCCGCAAGCACGGCTTCAGCCCGTTGATCCTTGGCGACCTGGAAGGCGAGTCGCGTGAAGTGGCCAAGGTGCACGCCGGCATCGCCCGGCAGATCCGCCTGCATGGCCAGCCGCTGGCCGCGCCCTGCGTGATCCTTTCCGGCGGCGAGACCACCGTGACCGTGCGCGGCAACGGCCGTGGCGGGCGCAACGCCGAGTTCCTGCTGAGCCTGACCGAAAGCCTCAAGGGCCTGCCGGGCGTCTACGCCCTGGCCGGTGACACCGACGGCATCGACGGTTCGGAAGAGAACGCCGGGGCGATCATGACCCCCGACAGCTACGCCCGCGCCCAGGCCCTGGGCCTGTCGGCCGCCGACGAGCTGGACAACAACAACGGCTACGGCTACTTCGCCGCGCTGGATGCGCTGATCGTCACCGAGCCGACCCGCACCAACGTCAACGATTTCCGCGCCATCCTGATCCTCGAGACTGCCCAACATGACGCCTGATAAAAAAGTAAAGATCCTTGCCACCCTGGGCCCTGCGATCAAGGGCATCGACGACGTACGCCAGTTGGTCGAGGCCGGGGTGAACATCTTCCGCCTCAACTTCAGCCACGGCGAGCACGCCGACCATGCGATGCGTTTCAAGTGGATCCGCGAAGTGGAAAGCCAACTGAACTACCCACTGGGCATCCTCATGGACCTGCAAGGTCCGAAACTGCGCGTTGGCCGCTTTGCCGAAGGCAAGGTCCATCTGCAACGTGGCCAGTCTCTACGCCTGGACTTGGATGGCACGCCGGGCGATGAGCGTCGAGTTAATCTGCCGCACCCTGAGATCATCGCCGCCCTGGAGCTGGGCATGGATCTGCTACTGGACGATGGCAAGTTGCGCCTGCGGGTGACCGCCAAGCACGCTGATGCTATCGACACCGAGGTGCTCAATGGTGGCGAGCTGTCCGACCGCAAGGGCGTGAACGTGCCGCAGGCGGTGCTCGACCTCTCTCCGCTCACCGAGAAAGACCGCCGCGACCTGACCTTCGGCCTGGAACTGGGCGTGGACTGGGTGGCGCTGTCGTTCGTGCAGCGCCCGCAGGACATCGTCGAGGCGCGCCAACTGATCGGCGACCGTGCCTTCCTCATGGCCAAGATCGAGAAACCGTCGGCCGTTACCCAACTGCGCGAGATCGCCGAACTGAGCGACGCGATCATGGTCGCCCGTGGTGACCTAGGTGTGGAAGTGCCGGCCGAAAGCGTGCCGCAGATCCAGAAGAGCATCATCACCATCTGCCGCCAGTTGGGCCGCCCGGTGGTCGTTGCGACCCAGATGCTCGAGTCCATGCGATTCTCCCCTGCCCCGACCCGCGCTGAGGTCACGGACGTAGCCAACGCCGTGGCCGAAGGTGCGGACGCGGTGATGTTGTCGGCCGAGACTGCCTCGGGTGACTACCCACTGGAAGCGGTGCAGATGATGAGTAAGATCATCCGCCAGGTTGAAGCGGGCCCGGATTACCAGGTGCAGTTAGACGTTGGACGGCCTCAGGCCGAGGCCACTGTCTCGGATGCGATCAGTTGTGCGATCCGCCGGATCAGCGGCATTCTGCCGGTGGCGGTGCTGGTGAATTATAGCGAATCAGGGGCGTCGACCCTGCGTGCCGCCCGTGAGCGCCCGAGAGCTCCTATCCTCAACCTGACACCAAATCTGAACACAGGTCGACGTCTGAGCGTCGCCTGGGGCGTCTATTCGGTCGTCAATCAACGGTTGCGGAAGGTCGAGGATGTTACGAGTACAGCACTCTCTCAAGTGCAATTGCTGGAAATGGCCAAGCCCGGCGACACGGTTGTCATAACCGCCGGTATGCCGTTTGGACGCCTTGGCAGCACCAACACGTTACGCATAGAACAAATTCCCATGAGCTAGGACCCTCAGGCCATAGTCCCGAGCACAGGCGCTTACAAGCGCCTGTTTTTATTTCCAACCTTCCAGGCGCATAGTCGCTCGAACCAGGCGTTGTTCTTCTTGCTCAATCTCTTGCAGGTTGTCACGGACGCTAGTGATGTGTTCTCGAGCAGCTCGTTGGGCCTGTTCGGGTAACTGCTCCATCACCGCATGGTAGAGCCGAGAGTGCTGGCGATCGATCTGCCGTTTCTGCGCTGGCCGACAGTAGAGATTATTGACGGAAGCAAACACCGTGCTGAGCGTCAAATCGCTGAGTGACTGCAAGGTGTGCACTAAGACCGGGTTATGCGAAGCCTCACTAATCGCTCTGTGGAAGGCATGGTCGCGCCGGGCGTGCTCACGTGGGTCATGGGATTCTGGATTCTCATGGGCGTCTACCATCTCGTCGTAGCGACGTTTGATCAGCACCCGATCAATATCAGTCGCACGTAGTGCGGCCAGTCTGGCCGACTCTGCTTCAAGAAGTGCTCGCACTTCCAGCAGGTCGAACAGCGTCCGCGGTTGTGAGCTAAAAAGGTGCATCAAAGGGGTCGCATTACCTGTCCTACTCAAATCTGCAACGAATGAACCCCGCCCTTGTTCGGTCTCAACAATGCCTCTGCCACGTAGCACTCGCAAACCTTCCCGTAATGCTGATCGCGAGCATCCCAGCTTCTCCACCAGACGTCGCTCAGAAGGCAATGCCTGGCCAACCTTGAGTACACCATCGACGATCAGCTTTTCGATACGTTCGGCCACTTGATCGGCGATCTGTACTTTTTCATGCTTCTGCGAAACCACGGTGTTCATTGCCACCTCTCAACTGGTAGGACCAGCTTCTTATTGTTATCTCGTTAGAGAAAGATTTTCACGCAAAAACCTCTCTACCACCACATTCATTTTAGCCATGCGGCAAAAAAGTGGTCCTACCAGTTGGCGTGCTCATCGACTCCCCGCGATAGAACGAGCAGCCTAATCTCGACTTCGGTCTGGTGAGCCAGCGTCGTATGGGTGATCCCCCCAGGCGCCCCGGCCACGCCAAAAAACAACAAAAATACAAGTGAGCCTTATGAATATTCTCTACGATGAGCGAGTCGACGGTGCCCTGCCGCGGGTCGACAAGGCTGCCCTGCTTTTTGAGCTACAAGAGTCCCTTCCAGATCTGGAAATCCTCCACAGCCAAGAAGATCTCCTTCCCTACGAGTGTGATGGTCTTTCCGCCTACCGTGTGGTTCCGCTGTTGGTGGTACTGCCTAAGCGGATCGAGCACGTCCAAGCCCTTTTAAAGATTTGTCATGCCCGTCAGGTCCCGGTGGTCGCACGCGGCGCTGGCACAGGTCTATCCGGAGGCGCCCTGCCACTGGAGCAAGGCATTCTGTTGGTAATGGCCCGCTTCAACCGAATCATTGAGGTCAATCCCGAAGGTCGTTACGCACGGGTTCAGCCCGGTGTTCGTAACCTGGCGATTTCTCAGGCGGCTGCGCCTCATGGGTTGTACTACGCACCTGATCCTTCCTCACAGATCGCTTGCTCAATCGGCGGCAACGTCGCCGAGAACGCAGGTGGCGTGCATTGTCTGAAGTACGGTTTAACCGTACACAACCTGCTCAAGGTTGAGATTCTCACCATCGAAGGCGAGTACATGACCTTGGGCAGCGATGCGCTAGACGCCCCAGGGTTTGACCTGTTGGCGCTGTTTACTGGTTCTGAAGGCATGTTGGGCATTGTCACTGAGGTGACTGTCAAACTGTTGCCCAAGCCCCAGGTCGCACGCGTTTTGCTGGCTAGCTTCGACTCGGTGGAAAAAGCCGGGCGCGCAGTTGGCGATATCATCGCCGCCGGCATCATCCCCGGGGGGCTGGAGATGATGGACAACCTGTCTATCCGCGCCACGGAGGACTTCATTCACGCCGGTTACCCCGTGGACGCTGCTGCCATCCTGTTGTGCGAGCTTGACGGCGTAGAGTCCGACGTGCAGGAGGACTGCGAATGCGTCGAGGCAGTGCTTCGGGCTGCGGGCGCGACCGACGTGCGTCTGGCCTGCGATGAAGCCGAGCGCGCGCGCTTCTGGGCCGGACGCAAGAACGCCTTCCCGGCGGTGGGGCGCATCTCTCCAGACTATTACTGCATGGACGGCACCATTCCACGCCGTGAGTTGCCGGGCGTGCTCAATGGCATCACGGAGCTTTCGGAACAATACGGTTTGCGTGTCGCCAACGTATTCCATGCCGGCGACGGCAATATGCATCCGCTGATTCTCTTCGATGCCAACCAGCCTGGTGAACTGGAGCGTGCCGAGGCGTTGGGCGGGAAGATCCTCGAGCTGTGCGTGGCAGTCGGTGGCAGCATCACCGGTGAGCACGGTGTGGGCCGCGAGAAAATCAACCAGATGTGCGCGCAATTCAACAGCGATGAGCTGACCCTGTTCCACGCCGTCAAGCACGCCTTCGACCCGCAGGGCCTGCTCAACCCCGGCAAGAATATCCCTACCCTGCACCGCTGCGCCGAATTTGGCTCGATGCACGTGCACCACGGCAAGTTGCCCTTCCCTGAACTGGAGCGCTTCTGATGCGACACGATCACGACGCTAGCGCTGCCCTGCTGGAGCAGGTCAATCAGGCGCTCAACGAACGCACGCCTCTGCGCATTCAGGGCAGCAACAGCAAGAATATGCTTGGCCGTCCGGTCACGGGCGAGGTGCTTGATACCCGCAGCCACCGCGGGATTGTCAGCTATGACCCCACCGAGTTGGTACTAACCGCCCGCGCCGGTACGCCGTTGGTGGACATCGAGGCCGCGCTCGACGCCGCCGGCCAGATGCTGCCTTTCGAGCCACCGCATTTTGGCCCTGGAGCCACCCTCGGCGGCATGGTCGCCGCCGGACTTTCCGGCCCACGCCGCCCTTGGGCCGGCTCGGTACGGGACTATGTACTGGGCACCCGCGTTATCACCGGTCACGGCAAACTGCTGCGCTTCGGTGGTGAAGTAATGAAGAACGTCGCTGGCTACGATCTCTCGCGGCTGATGGCGGGTAGTTTCGGGTGCCTGGGGGTGTTGACCGAAGTGTCGCTGAAGGTGCTACCCAAGCCGCGCAAGTGCCAGAGCCTGCGCTTGGAAATGGACCTGCACCAGGCCTTGGGCGAGCTGGCCGAATGGGGCCAGCAACCGATACCGATCAGTGCAGCCTCCTACGACGGGCATGCCCTGCACCTGCGCCTGGAAGGCGGCGAAGGCTCGGTGGCCTCCGCGGTCGAGCGTCTGGGAGGTGAGGACCTCGATGGTAGTTATTGGACTGACCTGCGTGAGCAACGCCTGGGCTTTTTCGAGGCCCCTCAACCGCTGTGGCGCCTTTCGCTGCCACACAACAGCGCGCCGATCGAATTGCCAGGCAGGCAGTTGCTGGACTGGGGGGGCGCACAGCGCTGGTTGAAGTCCGACGTCCCCGCAGAACTGATTCGCCAGGCGGTAGCCCGCATCGGCGGTCATGCGACTCTTTATGAATCAGATCCGGCGTCGTTCCATCCGCTGGTGGCACCGCTGCTGCGCTACCACCGCAATCTCAAGTTGCAACTCGATCCCCAGGGCATCTTCAACCCGGGCCGCCTGTACGCCGAAGTCTGAGAGTGCACCATGCAAACTAATCTGAGCGAACAAGCCAAAAGTCTTCCCCGTGCAGAGGAAGCCGAACGTATTCTGCGCTCCTGCGTGCATTGCGGGTTCTGCACGGCCACCTGCCCCACCTACCAACTGCTGGGCGATGAGTTGGATAGTCCACGCGGACGCATTTACCTGATCAAGCAGGTGCTCGAAGGCCAGCCGGTCACGGCCAAGACCCAAGCTCACCTGGACCGCTGCCTGACCTGCCGCAACTGTGAAACCACCTGTCCGTCCGGAGTTCAGTACCACAACCTGCTCGACATCGGCCGCGCCGTGGTTGAGCAACAGGTGCCTCGCCCGCTGGGCCAGCGGCTACTGCGTGAGGGCCTGCGTGCAGTGGTACCGCGTCCTGCACTGTTCAGGGCCTTGACCAGCACCGCCAAAGCCTTCCGTCCGTTGCTGCCGCAAACCCTACAAGCCAAGCTACCGCGCCATCCGCACCCGGCTAAGCCTCGTCCTCAACTGTTGCATGCACGTCGTGTGCTAATGCTCGAAGGCTGCGTGCAACCTGCCCTCTCGCCCAACACAAATGCGGCGGCAGCACGTGTGCTTGACCGCTTGGGCATTTCTGTGACTGCGGCCCGCGAAGCCGGTTGCTGTGGTGCAGTGGACTACCACCTCAATGCTCAAGAAAAGGGCTTGGAACGCGCCCGGCGCAATATCGATGCCTGGTGGCCAGCTATCGAGGCAGGTGCCGAAGCCATCGTACAGACGGCCAGTGGCTGCGGCGCTTTTGTGCGCGACTACGGCCATCTGCTCGAAGACGACCCTGCATACGCCGAAAAGGCCGCGCGGGTCAGTACTCTGGCTCGTGACTTGGTCGAGGTGTTGCGCGACGAGCCATTGGAACGGCTGGGTATCCACGGCGATCGTCGCTTGGCCTTCCACTGCCCCTGCACTCTGCAACATGCACAAAAGCTCGGTGGCGCTGTTGAAGGTGTGCTTGAGCGACTGGGCTTCAGCCTAACCGCCGTGCCTGACAGTCACCTGTGTTGCGGTTCGGCAGGCACCTATTCGCTGACTCAGCCGGAACTGTCATTTCAACTGCGCGACAACAAGCTCAACGCCCTGGAAAGCGGCAATCCGGAAGTTATCGTCACCGCCAACATCGGCTGCCAGACCCACCTCGACGGCGCTGGACGCACACCTGTGCGCCATTGGATTGAACTGGTGGAAGAAGCACTCGTTTAGGTGACTCCGATGATCTCCCACGGCGCTACGTTCCGTCCGTGGGAGTTCCCGAAGTGCCATTCGATACCTTTTGTATCGGCAGAAAACGCTTTCCAAGTGTTCTGCCGCTAACAAGCCTCATCCAGACTGATAGCCACAGAAAACCTAGTGCCATGCAACGCATAGCAGTATGCAAGAAGCACTAGCCAGGAGAACACCATGCAACGCAAAGCTGTGCTCGAACAAGCCGAAGTCGCCCGCATCCTCGCTGCCGCACGCGAAGAGGCGCAGCGTAACCAGTGGGCGGTGTGTATCGCCGTAGTCGATGACGGCGGCCACCCGCTGGCCCTCGAGCGCCTCGATGGTTGCGCCCCCATCGCTGCTTACATCGCCACCGAAAAGGCTCGCAGCGCAGCGCTCGGCCGACGCGACACCAAGGGTTACGAGGAAATGGTCAACGGCGGGCGCACCGCGTTTGTCAGCGCACCGCTGCTGACATCGCTCGAAGGGGGCCTTCCGCTGCGGGTGGACGGGCAAGTGGTTGCTGCCGTGGGCGTTTCCGGAGTGAAGGCCGAACAGGATGCCCAAGTGGCTGCAGCCGGGATCGCTGCGCTCTGAGCGCGGCTTCAAGAACAGATGAACCAAGCGATAGGAGAGACGAGAATGACCGAGCGCGTGCCATGCCAGCGTTTGCAGGTGGCTGAGAACTTCAAGCACTTCATCGAGGATGAGGTGCTCCCCGGCACCGAGATTACGTCGGATCATTTCTGGAGGGGGCTCGATGCCCTGGTGCACGATCTGGCGCCGCGCAACCGCGCTTTGCTGGCCGAGCGTGTTCACTTGCAGGGCGAATTGGATACCTGGCACCGCGCCCACCCCGGGCCGGTAACGGACATGGAGGCCTATCAGCGCTTCCTTGGCTGCATCGGTTATCTGCTGCCACAACCTGAAAAGGTTAAGGTCGGCACGGACCATGTCGACCGTGAGGTAGCAGTGCAGGCCGGCCCGCAGTTGGTGGTGCCGGTGATGAACGCACGCTATGCGCTCAACGCCGCTAATGCCCGTTGGGGCTCGTTGTACGATGCCCTGTATGGCACCGACGCCATCGCCGAAGACGGCGGCGCCAGCAAGGGGCCTGGATACAATCCGGTGCGTGGCGCTCGAGTCATTGCGTTCGCCCGCGCCTTCCTCGACCAGGCCTTCCCCCTGCAGGGCGGTTCTCACGTCGATGCCAGCGCCTACCAGGTAGTGGATGGTCAATTGCGGGTATCGCTGCATAGCGGTGAAGCGATCGGTTTGGCCCAATCGGATCAATTCGTTGGTCACCAGGGCGAAGCATTGTCACCGACCGTCGTACTGCTCGTGCATCGTGACTTGCACGTGGAGATCCAGATCGACCCGACCAGCCCAGTCGGCAGCACCGATGCCGCTGGCGTCAAGGACCTGGTGCTGGAGTCGGCCTTGACCACCATCATGGACTGCGAAGATTCAGTGGCCGCGGTCGATGCCGATGACAAGGTGGCTGTCTACCGTAACTGGCTGGGCCTGATGAAGGGCGACCTGACTGAAACCGTGAGCAAGAACGGGAAGGCATTCACGCGTACCCTGAACCCTGACCGCACCTACCAGGGCCGCGACGGTAAACCAGTAACCCTGCCGGGGCGCTCGCTGCTGTTCGTGCGCAACGTTGGTCATCTGATGAGCACCCCAACCATCCTCGATCAGGAAGGGCAGGAGATTCCCGAAGGAATTCTCGATGCCGTAATCACTAGCCTTGCAGCCGTTCACGACCTGCGCCGCCGCGGCAACTCGCGTAGCGGCAGCGTCTATATCGTGAAGCCCAAGATGCACGGCCCTGCTGAGGTAGCATTTGCCAACAGGCTGTTTGGTCGAGTTGAGGATCTTCTTGGCCTGGCCCCTCATACCTTGAAGATGGGCATCATGGACGAGGAGCGCCGCACCAGCATCAACCTCAAGGCGTGCATCGCCGAAGCCGCCAACCGAGTGGTGTTCATCAATACCGGGTTCCTCGACCGTACGGGCGACGAGATGCACTCGACCATGGAAGCCGGCGCCATGCTGCGCAAGGGCGACATGAAGTCGACTCCCTGGATCCAGTCCTATGAGCGCAACAACGTACTGGTGGGGCTGGACTGTGGCCTGCGTGGACGGGCGCAAATCGGCAAGGGCATGTGGGCCATGCCGGACCTGATGGCAGCCATGCTTGAACAGAAAATTGCTCACCCCAAGGCCGGCGCCAACACTGCGTGGGTACCTTCGCCTACCGCCGCGACGCTGCATGCGCTGCATTACCACCAAGTAGACGTGCGTCAAGTGCAACAAGAGTTGGAACGCATCGACCTGGACAGCCAGCGCGCCGAGTTGCTGCAAGGCCTGCTCAGTGTGCCGGTCAGTGTCGATCGCAACTGGAGCCCGGCCGAGATCCAGGCAGAACTGGATAACAACTGCCAGAGCATCCTTGGCTATGTAGTGCGCTGGATCGAACAGGGCGTTGGTTGTTCCAAAGTGCTCGATATCCACGACGTAGGTTTGATGGAAGACCGCGCCACCCTGCGTATCTCCGCCCAGCATATTGCGAACTGGCTGCACCATCGTGTGGTTAGCACTGGCCAAGTCCGTGCAGCGCTGGAGCGCATGGCTCAGGTGGTCGATGGGCAGAATGCTGGGGACCAAGCCTACCGCCCGATGGCGCCGGACTTTGAAAGCAGCCATGCCTTCCGCGCCGCCTGTGACCTGGTGTTCAAGGGACGTGAGCAGCCAAGTGGCTACACAGAGCCGCTGCTCCATGCCTGGCGGTTACGCTTCAAACAGGCTCGCTGAACCCGTACCTGCCCGTCGCTGATGAGCTCACTCCCACATGACTGCACCGCGTCTGTGGGAGATCCCAAATAACGTTTTCGCAGCATCCAGTGCCGACAGGATCTGGCTTGCCAGCGAGGAGGCATTGCTCACCGTCATACACATTCGACCAGCTAACCCCGTCGAAACATCCGCATCACCCTTACAAGCTATCAACAATAAAAAGAGGCTTTTAACATGCAAACTTGGGAACAGATGTACACTCCCCTCGGCAGCCTGGGCTTGTCAGCCTTGGTCGCGCTGATCCCGATCATTTTCTTCTTTATTGCTCTCGCCGTCTTTCGCATGAAAGGCTATATCGCCGGCACCATTACCTTGGTGTTGTCGATCCTAGTCGCCACCCTGGCCTACGACATGCCCTTGGACATGGCCTTTGCCGCTGCCGGTTACGGCTTCGCTTATGGTCTGTGGCCAATCGCCTGGATCATTGTCGCGGCCGTATTTCTCTACAAGCTTACGGTCAAAAGCGGTCAGTTCGAGGTGATTCGCAGCTCGGTGCTGTCGATCACCGATGACCAGCGCCTGCAGGTACTGCTGATCGGCTTCTCCTTCGGGGCTTTCCTCGAAGGTGCGGCCGGCTTCGGCGCGCCAGTGGCGATCACCGGTGCCTTGCTTGTGGGGCTGGGTTTCAATCCGCTGTACGCCGCAGGGCTGTGCCTGATCGCCAACACCGCACCGGTGGCCTTCGGTGCTTTGGGTGTGCCGATTATCGTCGCTGGGCAAGTGACTGGCATCGACGCGTTCAAGATTGGCGCCATGGCCGGACGCCAACTGCCGCTGCTCTCGGTCATCGTACCGTTCTGGCTGGTAGCGATCATGGACGGTTGGCGCGGCGTCAAAGAAACCTGGCCTGCCGCGCTGGTGGCCGGCGCGAGCTTTGCCATCACCCAGTACCTGACCTCGAATTACATCGGCCCGGAACTGCCGGACATCACCTCGGCGCTGGTCAGTATCGTCTCGCTGACGCTGTTCCTCAAGGTCTGGCAGCCGACCCGTGCCGCCGATCGTGAGGTGGTCAGCGTGTCCGGCGGTGCGGCGGTCATGGGCGGCTTCTCCGGCCCTCGCGGCGGTACGCCGTCGCCGTACAGCTTCGGGCAGATCCTCAAGGCTTGGTCGCCGTTCCTGATCCTCACTGTGCTGGTAACCATCTGGACGCTCAAACCATTCAAGGCGATGTTCGCCCCAGGTGGCGCGCTCGAGCAGTTGGTGCTGATGTTCAAGATTCCGCACCTGGACCAACTGGTGATGAAGGCCGCACCCATCGTCGCCCAACCCACCCCAATGGCGGCGGTGTATAAGTTCGACTTGGTGTCGGCGGGTGGTAGTGCAATCTTACTGTCGGCGCTGGTCTCGATGTTTGTCCTGCGCATCAACTGGAAGACCGGACTGGTCAGCTTTAAGGAGACCCTGGTCGAACTCAAGCTACCGATCCTGTCCATCGGCATGGTGCTGGCTTTCGCCTTCGTCACCAACTATTCCGGTATGTCTACCACCTTGGCGCTGGTGCTGGCCGGTACTGGCGCGGCGTTCCCGTTCTTCTCGCCGTTCCTGGGCTGGCTGGGGGTATTCCTGACCGGCTCCGACACCTCGTCCAATGCCCTGTTCGGCTCGCTGCAAGCCACCACCGCGCACCAGATTGGCGTCAGCGACACCCTGCTGGTCGCTGCCAATACCAGTGGCGGCGTAACCGGCAAGATGATCTCGCCGCAGTCGATCGCTGTGGCATGTGCTGCCACCAGCATCGTCGGCAAGGAGTCGGATCTGTTCCGCTTCACCTTGAAGCACAGCCTGATCTTTGCCGCCATCATCGGTCTGATCACCCTGTCCCAGGCATACGTGTTCACCGGCATGCTGGTGCACTGATACCCACCGGGCGCCGGGTTCACCGGCGCCTTTCCACCCCAATCATGATCGGTGAGAACCCATGACCTCCAATTTCAAGCAAGCAGCCCTGGACTATCATGAACATCCCACGCCAGGGAAAATCCGTATCGAACTGAGTAAGCCGGCCAACACCGCCAACGATCTTGCCTTGGCTTACAGCCCAGGCGTCGCCGAGCCAGTAAGGGCTATCGCTGCCTGCCCAGATGATGCGTACCGCTATACCAGCAAGGGCAACTTGGTCGCCGTTATCAGCAACGGTTCGGCGATCCTCGGCCTCGGCAACCTCGGCCCGCTGGCCAGTAAGCCAGTGATGGAGGGTAAAGCACTGCTCTTCAAGCGCTTTGCGGACATCGATTCGGTAGATATCGAGGTCAAGGCCACGACGCCCGAGACGTTTATCGATACCGTGGCACGCATAGCCGACACGTTCGGTGGCATCAACCTTGAAGATATCAAGGCGCCGGACTGCTTCGAGATTGAGCAGAAATTGATTGAGCTGTGCGACATCCCTGTCTTCCACGACGACCAACATGGTACGGCGATCGTGACTGCGGCCGGTCTACTCAATGCGCTAGAAATCCAGGACAAGCGCTTAGAGGACGCTCGCATCGTTTGTCTTGGTGCCGGTGCGGCAGCAACCGCTTGCATGAACCTGCTGGTTGCACTCGGCGCCCGTCGCGACAAGCTGTATATGCTGGACCGTCAAGGCGTGATCCACTCTGGTCGTGAAGGTCTCGATCCGCACAAGTTGGCATTCGCCAATGACTCAGGAGCACGCACCCTGGACGAGGCCTTGCAAGGCGCCGATGTATTCTTGGGTCTTTCTGGTGCGAACCTGTTGACCCCTGAGGCACTCGGCAATATGGCAGCGAGGCCAATCCTGTTTGCCTGCTCCAACCCTGACCCAGAGATTAGCCCTGAGTTGGCCAAATCCGTGCGTGACGATCTGATCATCGCCACCGGTCGATCTGACTACCCCAACCAAGTGAATAACGTGCTGGGCTTCCCATTCATCTTCCGTGGTGCCCTGGATGTGAGGGCTCGACATATCAATGAAGCGATGAAAATTGCGGCGGTAGAGGCACTGCGACAGTTGGCCAAAACCCCGGTCCCAAGTGACGTACTGCAGGCCTATCAACTGGACAGTCTGGCATTTGGCCGGGATTACATCTTGCCCAAACCGATGGATGCCCGCTTGCTGGTAGCGATTTCGAGCGCAGTTGCCAAGGCTGCAGTCGAGTCAGGCGTTGCCCGCCTGCCATACCCGGCGCATTACCCCGTATAGGGGTAAAGCAACACTCAGGCAGGCCACAGGGAACTGATCAGGGGGACGATCACTGCGGTCAACAGTCCATTAAGGCCAATGCCGACCGCCGCGAACGCAGCCCCCAACCCACTGAGCGGAGCAATCTGCGCGGCGGCTACCCCACTGCCGGCGACCCCAGCAGCCAGCCCATGGGCACGCCAGTCGTCGACACGTAGCCAACCCAACACACTCCGCCCCAAGACTGCGGCTACGATTCCCCCGGCAATGGCCAGGCTGGCGGTCAGTGCGGGGACTCCACCAACCTCCTCCGACAATGCCATGGCGATTGGCGTAGTGACCGATTTGGGTGCCATAGAAAGCGCCACACTCCGATCCCCTCCCAGTAACCAGACCAGCACAACACCGCTGAGCGTCGTGGTGAGCGAACCGGCCAGGAGGGCCAACCCTACCCCACTCAAGCTGCGCCTCACATGGCTGAGGTTAAGTGCGAGTGGTACCGCAAGTGCGACAGTTGCTGGTCCCAAGAGGAAATTGATGAATTGCGCACCAGAATAGTAGGTGTCGTAACCGGTCCCGGTCGCTTGCAGTACCACGACCATCAATACGATGGCTATCAACACGGGATTCGCCCAGGCGGCCCCTGCACATCGACGTTGCACCTGTTGACCGACCACGAAGGCTAACAACGACAGCGACAGCCATAACAGAGGAGAGACTGCCAATGGTGTCCATAACGCAAGCAATGAACTAATCATGCCCGATCCTCTTCACTCGCCGATGCTTGACGCCGTTCAGCCAGACGCGTCAGGTGATGCATCACCAAGCCAGTGACCACCAGGCCAAGCAGTGTAGAAACTAGAAGGCCGACCGCAATCGGTATCCAGTCTCGCTCGAGTACACCCAACTCGGCCACAATACCTACGCCAGCCGGTACAAACAGCAATCCCATGTTACCGATCAGCGACTGCGCCACTTGCGTCAACGGCGCCGGTGCCCCATCACTTGGGACAATCCAATGGTTGGCAAAAGTGACCAGTGCCACTGCGAGCAGGAACATACCAATCACTGGCCCAGGTAACGGCAGATGGAACAGGCGCCGGGCAATTTCCCCCAGCAGTTGTGCACCGATGAGCATGGCGAAAGCAGCGGGCATATGAACCTCAGTCTAAGGTGTTGCGACCCGCGACCAGTCTAAAAACCTGAGCCACCCAGAGGTTGAAGACCAGTACAATGGACCGAACAGAGTCAGAACATGGCCCGTTCCCCTTTGCATCTGGAAGGACCGACGAGGTCATGCTGGCCTTTCGGGGGCGCGCTGAAAACCACCCGACTGGCAAATGATTTGTGCGGAAAGGGTATTTGAATGGGTATCCGCTGTGGAGAAGACATGGATACTTTGGCGAGCACGCTTTCTGACCTTTCAATGGCAACGCTGCAGGGTTGAACGTTACCACCACAGCCCGCTGGCCAATCGCCTGTTTGCTGCCCTACTTCGCCTCATACCCCGGCCTCGGTGGCCTGGCCGGGTAGCGTCAATATCGGCATTGAGCGCCAGCAAGTTGGTCTGCTCGCCATCCAAGTGAAGCTTACGATCGGCGGGACATTACCGCCGAGGCAAGGGAGAACTGAAACGCCCCTCGACCGGGTAGCTAGGGTCAGTGTAGTGCGGCGTGGAGCAATGCCCGGGCGGTACCAGGCTGTCGACGAAGCACTCGTCCTGCTCCTCGATACGCACCTGCAATGCTTCTAGGTAACCGTACCACTGCGCCTCGGTGCGAGGCCCGGCGATGACCGAGCTCACGCAGCGGTTGTTGAGGACCCAGGCCAGAGCAAAGGCAGCGCTGCTGGTGCCGCGCGAGGCGGCGTGGGCGGCGACCGATTGGGCAATGTGCAGGGATTCGCGCCGCCATTCGGTTTGGCGGATGCGCTGGTCGCCGCGCCCTGCCCGGCTGTCCGACGGTGGCGGGCCGTCTGGAGCGTACTTGCCGGTCAGAACACCCCGCGCCAGCGGGCTGTAAGGCACAACACCCAAACCGTAGTGATGGGCGGCAGGCAAATGCTCGACCTCAACGCTGCGGTTGACCAGGTTATACAGCGGCTGGCTGGCCACCGGCCGGTCCAGGCCCATATCGTCGGCCAGACGCACCACTTCGGCAATGTACCAACTGCGGAAGTTTGACACCCCGAAATAACGTACCTTCCCCTGGCGGATCAGGTCGCCGACGGCGCGCACGCCTTCTTCCAAGGTCACACCGGGAACGGCACGGTGGAAGTAAAGGATGTCGAGGTAGTCGGTGCCGAGGCGCTTGAGGCTCGCTTCGACGACTTGGTTGATCCATTTGCGCGACTGACCCTGGCGGTTCGGGGCAGTATCGACGGGTGAGCCGAACTTGCTGGCCAGCACCCAGTCGTCGCGCTGGGAGGCGATGCCCCGGCCGACGATACACTCGGCGGCACCGCCGGTGTAAACGTCGGCGGTGTCGATGAAGTTGACACCCTGGGCATGGGCGTGGGCAATGATGCGCTGGGCGGTCGGTTCGTCGGTCGCGCCGCCGAACATCATGGTACCCAGGCACAAGGGGGAGACCTTCAGGGCGCTGTGGCCCAAGTAGCGGTAGTCCATGAATATCACCGTGGGGAGGGTTGGAAGTGTGCCTGCAGCGGCTGAGTCACGGGGCGAACTCGCGATAGCGCTGACGCGAGAGCCCCGTGCCAGGGCATCAACCCTGCTGGAACACCTCACGGGCACAGCGGAAGCTGTCCACTGCCGCCGGCACCCCAGCGTAGATCGCCGCCTGCAGGAACACCTCGCGGATCTCGTCCTTGCTCACCCCGTTGTTCAGCGCGCCACGAATGTGAAGCTTGAGCTCGTGGGGCCGGTTGAGCGCAGTCATGAACGCCAGGTTAAGCAGGCTGCGGGTGCGCCGGTCCAGGCCCGGCCGGTTCCATACATCGCCCCAGCAGTATTGCGACACCAGTTCCTGCATCGGCATGCCGAACTCATCGGCGTTGGCCAGGGCGGCGTCCACGTAGGCGTCGCCCAACACTTCACGACGGGTCTGCAGCCCGCGTTCAAACAGTTCCTGATTCATGCAAGGTTCTCCGTTTCGATACTGGATAAGTGCCGGGGCGCCAGCCGCCCCGGCGTGACTGTCACTTGGCCGCGGCGATCCACTGATCGAACTGCGCCTGGTTGGCGCCGATCCACTGGTCGGCGAGCTTGCGGATCATTTCCGGCGAGCCGCCCTCCTTACCGATCGCTGCCTCCCACTGCGACCACACGGCAGTGGGGAAATGCACCTGCTGCATCAGTTGCCGGATCGCCGGGTTGTCGGCGAGGAACTGCTTGTTCGCCACCGTGTGGTAGTTCCACGAGCCCATGGCCATACGGCACGGGTTGGCATCGCCGGCGCAGCCCTCGACGTCCTTGACCAGCGCCGAGCCGTCGTTGGGAATGTCCGGGGGCAGCGCGTCCTTGGGCGTAGGCAGCCACAGCACGTCGCTACCCGGTACCAGCGCATTGGTCACCCACGACGGGCTCCAGGCATAGAAGAACACCGGTTTGCCGCCCTTGACCTTGGTCACCACGTCGGCCATCAGCGCCTCGTACTTGCCACGCACCTGGCGCACCGTGCCGGTCAGTTCGAACGCCTTCATCTGGTAGTCGATCACCTTGCCACAGCTCCACGCCGGGTCGCAGCTGGTCAGCTCGGCCTTGCCACTGGAGCCGAACAACGCGGCGACCTTCGGATCTTTCAACTGTTCCAGGGTGGTGATGTTGTTGGCCAGTTGGCCAGTGCGGTCTTCTTGTCGATCAAGTATCCGAGCAGTTGGAGTACGGCATGGTCGCGCTCAACACGCCGAAATTCACCGGCGCACCGATTCCTTTCGGTGGCTGGAAACAGTCCGGCCTGGGCCGGGAAGGCTCAAAACATGGCCTGGCCGAGTACATGGAACTCAAATACGTCTGCGTCGGCGGCCTTTGATCAAATAACAGGAGAACAACCATGGACAAGCAAAAGATCGACCTCATTTCGGCCCAGGATCGTGGCGCGGTACTGCACCCGTTCACCCACCTGAAGGACTTCGCTTCCGGGAAACTGGGAGACCCAACAATCGTCGAGACCGGCAAAGGTATCACCATCACAGACGCGACCGGCCGTGAGTACATCGACGGCTTCGCCGGCTTGTATTGCATGAACGTCGGCTACGGCCGCACCGAGGTAGCCGAAGCCATCTCCCGCCAGGCCCACAAGCTCGCGTACTACCATACCTATGCCGCGCACACCACCGACGAGTTGGCGCGGCTGTCCGATCGGCTGGTAAAAATGGCCCCGGGCAAGATGAGCAAGGTGTTTTACGGCCTGTCGGGCTCCGACGCCAACGAAACCCAAGCCAAGCTGGTGTGGTACTACAACAACCTGCGTGGTCTGCCGAAGAAGAAAAAGATCATTTCCCGTGATCGCGGTTACCACGGCTGCTCAGTCGTTTCGGGGTCCATGACCGGTATGTCGTTCTACCACGACTTCATGGACCTGCCGGTCTCCGGTATCTTGCGAACCGGCGCTGCGCACCACTACTAGTGATCAGAACTGAAAAGACCAAAAAGCGGTAAGTCAATCCCCCAAATCGACCCTGCCGCACATTCCCTAAACATTAGTTCCAGGCCGCCCACCGCCATCACGCGGCCTTAGTCGTTCAACCTGGCCCTTTCTGTGTCTACTGTGTCATTGGGGGATTCCAAGCCGTTGCTTGAAAGCTCCACATCCGTGACGTACATACGATTCCGCTGAACGACCGCCCTTGCCACGTCGACCATAAAAACCACAAAGCTATGGCTTTGCTTACTGTTGATTTGGGGGCATGCTGTTAACGAAAGGTCGCGAGGGGAACAAGTCATGAACCAAGAGGCATTTCAGTTAACCGCGCTGTCGGCTGCAGAACTGGCTGATTACCTATGCAACACGAAAGGGACAACCTCTCCAGGGGAGCGTTACGCCAAGGTCTTTGGCCTCAACCCAGCTGAGTTTGACGTTTACCTCACTACTTATCGCCAAAGCCAGTCAGATGGTGCAACCATGCCTGACTCCGAAGCAGCGCTACGCTTCATAACAGATGTCCTACGGGTGGTTCTGACGGTGACTGAGACCGGAGTTACTGTCGAGCAAGCCATTGGCTGGTTCCGCCAAGATCAATTGTTAACTTTCGAAGGGCGAACTGCGGAACAACTGGTCAGTCAGGGCCAAGCTGAGCAGGTGCTGCAATTTCTGGCCTCCTGGCAGGCCGGGAGCCAAGGATGAGTAACGACGCCTACCTACAGACCGGCCAGAAACCGAACTATCACTTATGCTATCGAACCATCCTTTGCGCCATGGATGAGCGATACGACATACGCGGCTATGTACTGGCGGAAATGGTGAGAACATGTCTGAAACACCGAGCTTGTCTATCTGCGGAACAGCGCGAGTACTTTATGCGATATGCGCAACCGGCGGCGATCACCTATCTCGAAAATCTAACGGCCGATTTACTGTTTGGTCCACAGGGACGCTTTTCACCTGAGGAGTATCGTTATTCACAAACAGCAGATATCAATCAGTTTCGAGGTCTCTGGTGAATACATGAAAAGAGCGCGCGCAGGACATTGGGCAGGATCGAACTCGCGCTTTATTTCGAAACCGATGAATCGGAGTATCACCAGCGAGCTATAGGTCCAACCTTGATCAACCAGCGCTGTTTTGCACTCACCTGAAACCCGTTCCACATTGTCCGCCAGACAAAGAAGGCGGGGTCGTTGCTACTGAGCCTTTTGTTTTTCACTCTAGCTTAGCGGGCCGCAACGTCCGATCAGTCGCACATCAGTAATGACGCGATGATCCCTGGCGGCATCTCCAACTGATGAGTCCTCTTGCGTTCAAATCAACGGGCAGCGATTTCGCCCAGTCGGCATCAAAATAGTCGCCGTCTTCATTGCACGAGTGACAGCGACACGCATGCTAAACGGGCCTGACGCACGCGATCCGCGATTGCTTCGGTCGGCAAGAAAGGATGCTACGTTTAATGAGATTCAACTGACCACCTCTAAGGTAGTCAGCTGAGCCTGATCCTTATGATCTCATGAGCGCTTCAGGGGTGTGCTTCCTTCAAGTAATGCCTTAACTCTCTGATGCGCACCGGGCATTGACGACTCATGGCTCCTCCTATTTGGGCAATTATGAGGCTTGGAGGTGTCTAGGAAACCAGGGGCGATTCAGTACGCGGGTATTCCGATCACCGCGTTCCTGTTGGTATGCGCGGTGTTCGTACTGGTCCAACGTTTCGGCGTCGATCTGATCCGACTTAGCTACGACGCCTGCCACTACCTGCATCCAGGGTATTCGCCGTGACCTGCAGCAAGGAATTCCGTGGAGCCCATGGGCAGGTGGGTGCTGGACAGTGGTTTTCTCGATCGCCAATGAGGTAGTCATTGATCCGATCAGCAACGGGGTCCCTTTCACGTCCGCCTATAGCAATTTGCTAGCAGATCTGGTCGGTGTTGGCAGCTTTCTCTTGATCGTCCACCTGCTTCAGATGCGCTCTGTAGCTGGATCCTGCCTATCCGGAAACAACTGTCCCTAACCGCGAGACAGCTTGCTCGTCCTGGGCGCAAACATTGCGTTCCAGCAGCAGTTGTCGAGCCAGTATGGCGCGATGAATGAGACTGCAGAAAAGACCTCCGTAACGATCGCCAACAAGCCGTGAGGGCCAGAACTGGCGGTTGAGCGTACGCTCAAAACGACCCGGCCAGTCACGGGGAGTGACTGGCCGGGCAACTGAACTTCAAAACTAGAACAGATCCACCTACGATTTAAACAGCGATTGTACCTTCAATTGGGCGTTCGCCAGATCCGAGCGTAGCAGGTACTCGTTGAGCCCGATCACTGCGTGAACTCCTGCAGTGCCGCCAATGGGTTGCTGGCGCTCCAGACTATCGATGAGCCCCGGGTAGCAGCCCACCGCTACCGTTTTACCCTCTCGGTCAACCAGCAAGGGAGCAGAGGGAATCGAGCCAACCCTACAGGCATACCCTGCTAACTCAAGGCTGGCTCGAAGCTGGGCCAGTTTCACCATCTGCCCCGTCGCCGGCAAACATGCCGGCTCCTCTCCTCGTATGGCGTACCGCAAGAGCATCGAAGCCAAATGTCTATCAAGGCGGTGTTGAAGATGTTGGTTATGGAAGTGATTGAGGCATTCTGTGCAGGAGCTCTCACATGTACAGTTCTCTAACAGCTCAAGAGTCGCGTCCAAAACCTCCTCCATGTGTCGAGCTGCAATCTCTGCGTACCCTGCCCCCCCTGACAACGTGTCATACAAAAATACATCCAGGATGCGAGCCTCATCCAGCAGCGCGGGTTCAATCCTAAAGCCAGAGCCGAATTCGGCAGGGTCCAGATCTAATTGCCGATGCCGACTGGCCGCTAGCCGCAGCGCTTCTGCAAGCGAATGCAAGGCATCTTCGAGAATGCGCAACACCACCCCGTTGACCGTATCGGTAACAATTGGCGAGGCGATTTTGAGGCGTAACAGGAGAAGGTCCGTATCGAAGTCATGGCCTAGCAACACGCGTGCGAATTTACCAGAGCACTTCGGCGGTGTTCCTTTTGGACCGAGTTGTTTGTATGGACGTTCATGGGCCCCCGCGTTTGCCTCCTGATCGAAGACCGAGGCATTGCCGCATTCCATGCAGACTGAAAAGCCACCCTCGCCTGTGCCTTCCTTGCCTCGGTTGACGGTGACGAGCGTGCGGTCTACCGCATGGGTAAAGCTCGCGTAGGGACCACATGCGGAAAAACTGAAAATCTCCGGATCAACGGGTTGTGGCAACTGGGCCATCGTCGCGTAGGTGATTTCTTGCTCACGGTCATTATCTGGCAAGTCAGCGGCGCTCTCCGGCCCGAAAACTTCTGGCACAATCATCAGTTCAGTTATCAACTGTTGGCCGCAGACGGGACAACCCGTTTGTTCCTTCGCTGACCGATTGGGGTCACGCACAAACGAGCAGGCTTTACAGTGTGTATGCGGTTTGGCGTTCTCGAAGAGCGGGCCCGCACGATTCACAACTCCCGGCGGTAGATCTGCAAAGACGCCTCCCGAACGGTAGGTTTTCTTGTCAATAACGATGAGGCGCCCCGGGGCATACTCGCTTAACGCTTTGATAATCGACTGCTGCGGTCGTTGCACCGTGCGCACGTCCCAACGATCTCGCGCGTTTTTAGTCAGCTTTTCTACTAGGAAGCTGCATAAGCTGGTCGGAAACGCGTAGCTGGGGAGCAATCCGTGATAGAACAGAAACTCCAGAAGCTCCGCCTGTTCGATACTTGATGAGGGATTTTCAATGTCCTGGGCTTCTTGTCCAGCGATTTCCTCATGCGTGGCATTCACCTGGATGGTTGAACCAAGCTTCTTAAGTTCCACGAGTAAGCGTTGACTGGTCGCGGCTAACCACTCCATCAACGAAAGGCCGCGGGTATCCAACCCCGGCGGTAGCCAAGCCACAATTGACTCTCGGAGATCGCCGTCGCTGGCGAGCACCCGACGTGTCACCCAAGCCTCAAAGCTCTTCAAGTTCGGGCCGGATTGGTCGGAACTGCAGAAGAAATCCTCGGTCGGACCAAGCGCTTTGAGCAACGACGAGGTTTTTTCAGTCGACGCGCCAGTGCCTTGCGCCATGATTTCATGGAAGAAAGTCTGGATCAGGTACGCGTGAAGATGCCGGCGCGCGATTTTCGCATTGTCTATCTTGACCTCCGGTGTACGTGGGGGGCCCGCCACGATACGCGCTGGGTTCAAGAAGTAGTGGCTGTCATGTGGTCCATTCTGTGAATAGGTTACGACGGTGGATACCGACGAACCGCGCCGCCCTGCCCGGCCGGCGCGTTGCTGGTAATTTTCCCGCTGCGGAGGAACGTTCCTCAGCGCCACCGCTACCAGCGAGCCAATGTCGACCCCTACCTCCATCGTCGTTGTGCAACTGAGCACGTCAATCGGGCGGTCCCGATCCTCAATAAGCACGTCCTGGAATCGCATTTCGTAGAGTTCGGTGGTGGCATGCACTCGACTGCGGTCACGGTTCGACAACTGCGCCGTGTGTTCCTCGACGCTCATGTTGGATAGCTCTGCACCTGGTGTTAGGGCGCGCGCCACCGGAAGTCGCCAGAACTCTTTGCGAGCCGTGACGTAATCGCTGTTTATCGGATCGATGGAGGACGCCGCGTCGCTGCCGCACGCCAGGCAAACCTTACCTGCCAAAGCGAAGGGCATCAGGGCTGTGCAGTCAGCGCATTGCGCCCAACAATGCGCCAAGTCGACGACAATGGCTAGGGAGTCAGGCACCAGGAACCAGTGACCATCGTCCTCCTCTGCCAACTGATCTCGGAAGATCGCTTCAACGCGCTGAACCACCTCACTCGACCAACCGAAATGGTTGATCAGGCTCTCTTTCAGCGATTTACCAAATTGACCGTTGCTGCCCCATGCCGGTTTCGAGTAGCCCGCAGCCTTGTAGCGGTAGGCTGACTCAATCGATCTATCGAATGCGTACTCTTGCAGCATCGAGTCTATCCAACCTACGGCCAACTCGCGGACGTTCGCTTCGCTTATCGCAAGCTCGGCATTCACCAGGTGCTGCCTCAACTTTCTAAGTTTCAGAGGCGTTGGCTCAACGAAACCGACCATGGTTCCGGACAGTGAGTAGTAGTTGCCACAAAGCAATTTAAGAAGGGCAATTTGGTAGCGCGCCGGAATCTCTTGTAGTGAAAAATTCGCCTCAATGGCTTCCGCCAAGTCAGAGTCATAATTGTCATCAAATAACTTGCGTGCGCTCTCAACTCGTCTTGAATCACCGCCATCGAACATAGGGAGGTCATGCTTGGTCAACACGGAAAGAAATGCCAAGTAAAGCAAGCCGGCGGGTTTGGCGGGTTTGTCTAAGTCCTTCAGTTTCTGACATGCCAAGGCGACAGCCTGCCGAAACACGTCAAGTTCAATGTCGCGCGGAATGTCACGCGCTAGTCGAGCGGCCTTTTGTCGACCATCCGAGAAAATCAAAACCTTTCGCCCTGCATTGGGATGCCGGGCATCTTTGGCTCGACTGGCAGGCTGCTTCGCCATTTGCGTCCTAACGAGCGCAGTGAACGGAGCCTCCCCTTTGGTAAGGTGATCCATGATTTTCGATGGATCATCTTTGGTATTTCTAATCTTACGCGTGCAGACAGGGCAATGATCAAAAGTCAGATCACCTGCGTCTGCCGCCTTGTCCGGTACGCGGACCCTACGGAACCCGGTTTCGTCTCTCGGCTGATCATCCGTGAGGATGCCGCTGGCCATGTGTAACCATTTATCGATGTGACGACTGCGGGGATGAGTGGCATCCTCAACGCACAACTCTATCGGCATCAGCGCAGAAATCGCACCATCTGAAAATGGACCGCTGGGCTGGTGCCAAACGAAGTTCTGCTCCTCGTTCACAAAACCACGCAAGAAAGCTGCCCCGCAATCACGATGCGTAAGCAGTTCATACACACGTCCATTGGACTTACAACCGCACTGGGTCGAGGGTTTCGTATACAGGCGGCCGAGAATCGTGGGCCCGTCGTGATCACCTAAGCGCTTGGAGCAAGTAGGGTTCACGCAAGCGAACAACCCTGGCAACCCCCGATGGAAGAGGTGCAGGCGAGTCGGCAGCAAGACCCGGCCATCCGTGCTCCGCTGTGCGTAACTCCCCAGCGCCAAAAGCGTGTCGGTAGCTTTTTGTGCGTCGACCGCTGGGTAATTGCCAAACAGGAGATCACTTAACTCATCTAAGCGAACTGCGCGACCCGATACAGCGGTAATCAAGTTTTCCAGCGGTTCGAACCCCGTGAGACGTTCAAACAACCAGTTGCGAAACGCGGCATGGTCCTGACTCGGCGGTTGGCTCCAGCCCAACCGTCGTGCCAGTTGCGCTGCGGCCTCGGTGGCCGCGACGAGGTCATCGGCCGAGCGCTGGAAGTCCGCCAAATTGAAATCCGCCAGCGCATTGAGTTGTTCTGCTGGCGCTGCCTGTGATGCGGAACGTTCCTCCGGCGTCCCCTGGATTACCCTGACGCGCCGTGGTGATGTATCAGCCAAACCGGTCAAGTCCCGCGCAAAGCGCTCGCCATCGACTGCCGCAGTTTCAGCAGGTCCCAGACTCGCACTGGTCATAATGCAGCGCATGCGTTCTCGTGGAATATCGAGCCGAGCGCAGAGACGTCGGATCAGCAGGGCCACCTCGGCCCCCCCGGCCCCCCTGTACATATGTGCCTCATCCAGCACGAGGATAAACTCGTTACGCGAGTCCGCTTTGAGCCATGCCTTCGTCTGATCAAAGATGTCGCGCTCGATAGGCCGCATGAGCATGTATTCGAGCATGGAGTAGTTAGTAATCAATAACTCGGGACAACGTGCTTGCATTTCATGGCGAGTCATCATTTCGCGGTCGCCAGGCTGGGTTTGAAGCCGACCGGTCCAGTTTTTTTTGGTGAAATTGTCGCCTTTTTTCTTACCCGATCCGTAGGTCTTCGTTTCGATGGCTGCAGCGCCATAGAAACCTACCAAATCCTTGCTTGGCCAGCGCCCAATCCTCACGAGCTCACCTTTCACGGCAGGCTTTTCGGCGACTTTGTTATAAAACTCTTCAAACAGCGGCTCTATGAAGCGCTCGTCACGCTCTTTGGAGCGCTCTCCCGGGTAGGGGGTGCGCCCGGTATAACTGCCGAAGCGGATCGGGTGGGAACGAGTCTGCGTTAAGATCGACGATGCGTCAGTGTTTCCTACTAGGCGACGGATTCGCGCCAATTGATCATTAACCAAGGCGTTCATCGGATAAAGCAACAGTGCCCGACAACCCGGCAGTTGCGCCGAGTCGGGCCGTTCCTGTCCCTCAATGGCTAATTGACCAATAATTGGCATAAGAAAGCTTTCGGTTTTGCCGGAACCGGTACCTGTTGCGACAACTAAATCTGCAGCCTCGTCACCTAGAAACGCAGTTAGCGCTTGCGATTGGTGCTCGTAGGGCCGAGGGTAAAGCCCGAGCCCCATGAGCGACAACTGGGTGAGCATATCGGCGGCGACCTTGGGAATGGGAAGTCGGTTGAACGGATCTCCAATTTTGTAGACTGAGGTCGCTTCCACATAAGGCGTCTGGACAATCGTTTCAGAACTTAGGAGAAGAGCGTGGCGCTCTCTCACGAGCCCTTCATCGCGAATATGGTATTGAGCTTCGATATATTGTCGAAGACTATCCGCCAGGCTTTTCGCAGTCTCATGAACACCAGATGCTTCATTCATAGAAATCCCACCCATTATTAACTTCCCTCGGCAAACTGGCGCTCAGCCACTTCCACGCTCAACCCTGCAAGTGCTTGGCGCACGAGCGGAAACAGCTCACGTGGTATCACATAGTCGGTCGTCCCTACGCCGCCGCCGAGTGACGGCAGTTGCCAGCCCAGTAGCAGCGCTTTTGTCTCTTCCCGTGGCAGGTAACGATGCAGGCGCAGTCGAACATGTACTTGCGACACATGCGCTTCAACCTTCATGGGATGACCGGCTTGCACGTCGAAATAAAACTGCAAGCGCCTCGCCTGTTGCGGTCGCAGTCCCGTCAGTTGCCGCAGACACCCCCGCGACACCTGGACCACAAAATACTCAAACCGTAGACCTGTACGGCATCTGGCGAGGAAGAGCCCTTCGGCGGTCGCGCAAGCAGACAGCGCGATCCATTTACCACTGGTCCGAATTGAAATGTCCGCTAATTCAGTCGTCGCGGGCGCCAGTTGCTCTTTGGCGCTGGTTAACAACTGGGTCGACCACGCCTGCAATCCTTCGATGGGGGAGCCAATCCATTCGTTTGGCTCCCAGAGGTCAATCCGTTCCGCGCAGGCATCGACGTTGACTAGTCTGACCCGCCCTGCCCCGCGCATCGCGATTGGCCAGGGAAAGGTTTGTGCGGGCCCCCCGCCGATGATCACTGCCTGCTTGTCCCCAAGTCTGACCGCCTGGGGTGAAGGCGTTAACCAACGTCCGCCGTCGAGTCGCACCAAATCCCCAAGGTCACCCAGACTGTACAGAATCGCCTTGATACCTGGTTCAGCAGCGTGTTCGTCGTCGAGAGTCGGCCACAGAGGCGTCAAACGCTGGCGGACTATACTTGTCAAACTGAGCGTGGTCGCAGGCACCCAAGCTTCCCGGTCATTCCTGGGCGCGGAACAAAGATAGGATGCAGCCCGCAAGCACTCCGCTACTGCTGCGACCCTTAATCCTTCACCGTCGTTTCTGCAGCCCAAAGCGGCGGCCAAGGTTTTCCGGGTGGCGTCGCGATTAACCCCCACCCACTTCACTCAACACTCTCCGCGTGCACGGCGTCCGCGTCGATGTCGCTCAGTAACTCGGTCGTGCTGCGGGTAAGCGCCTCTACTGGCCCCCCGAGTGATTGAGCCCATGGCAGTGCCCATTGCTTCATCACGGTGTGAAGCGCTCGCTCAGAAGGACCTTGCAATACTAGTCGCAATTGAGCGTACGCTCGGTCAGCGATCCTGAGCCACAGGTTCCCTGGAGCAAAGTCCACCTGCCCTAGACGCTCCCTCAGCGTGCTTAGCAGTGCCAATGGAGTGTTTTCAGCCTGGTTGTGCAGGGCTTTCCAATCATCCACGGTCAGTTGGCCGAACTGCATTAACGGCATCTGCGCCGATAACCCACGCATAGCAAACTCGTCCGTATCAAACACCGGCCCGAGTTCTGACAGCGTCCCGCCGTCCGGAAACGCCGCAGGGCCGTGGGTCCAAGACGCAATCAGAACCAAGCGACTGTTAACACTCGTGGCGAACTGACGACGTGCCACAACATCGCGAATGGCACTGCCATACACCTCGAATGCCGACCTGTTCGCGCCTTTGAGCAACAAGCATCCAGACGACTCGGCTACCACTTCGAGGCAATCTGTCGCTGCGTCCTCTGATACTAGCCCTACGGGAACTCGCCACTCATGGAAGATCGCCCCTCCTACCGCTGCTGCGACCGCATCTGCGATTAAATCCGCGGTTGAACCTTTGAACTGAATAAGTTGGCCGCAGATGATTGCCGCCAAAATATGCCGCGCGTAGCTGTTGGCCTCGCGCTTCACTACGCCGCTTGCCTGAAGGTTGTTGGCAATGACCTGGCAGGCAACTTCTATGGAGTTTATTTCGACGAACGGACCTGTTGCTTCGTTCTCGATCAAGCGGACGCGTGATTGACCCCCGACTTCATGGCTCGGTCCGACGACTCGAGACTCCTGGGTGTTGACGCGCGCGTGCAGTGAAGCAAGGTTGGCTGCCGCGGCATCCCAGTCGAGACCCCGGGCGTTGAGGATCGCCAGTGCTTCCTCGAGCACTAAAACCCGCGCACGCTCGGCAACCAAGTTCTCTACCTGGGCAGCTAGGGCGCTTACCCTCTCCGAAATGAGCTCGCCGCGCACGTCTGAGTCAGCCAGTGCTGTCGACGCCTCCTGCTGCGCGCTACCCGTTGACTGAGCCAGTTCGCTTACCTGCTCCAAGCGCAGATCGACGCTTTGCAGTGCGGTACGCCACTCAGCGATATCCTTGTGAACACCACTGAGGTTGGCCGTCATCTGCTCAACCGCTTCGGTGGTTACTGTCGCCGTCAGTTCAAGTTGGTCAATGCGCTCGGCGATTTCCTCGGCCGCCGTTTCAGCTAAGTCAAAATAACCCTCAATTTTATCCAAACGGCCCGGCAAACCATCAATCATCCGATCCCTGGCGAGGGTGGAAGCCGGATGAAAGCTATTCAGGGCGGCCTGCATGGCAGGATCTTCGGCGAAACCACTGTACGTCGCCAGCCGCTCTACCGTTTCCCTTGAGGCATCAGGATACAACTCGGCTAAGCGCTTGAAGAAGCCAGCACCCGCATCCGCCAATTGGGGGGAGGTGTCTGCGGTGGGAAAGGCACTGTCCAAGCGGCTTTTGGCCCACGCTACCCACAGGCTAGCGAAGGCTTGCCAGTCAGCCTCGCTTTTATGTCCGGGCTGTGGATGCGCCAGATGCCCGATCAAGCGCCTCTGCTTTTCCTTGAATTCAGGTGGGGATCCTCGCCTAAAGCCGGGAATTGAGGCTTGACGATCAAAGAACGACTTGCGAAAGGCATGGGGTACCTCTTCGATGAACTCGGTAATCATCATTGTTCCGAGCGCCGAGATCCGCTCTCTTGCCTCTTGGCTGTACAGGTAACTCATCGCGAGACCCCATCTCCTGAAGATCGAATATCAAATCCACGTGCACGCACATCAGCCGCCAATTGCCGATAATTCGGTACCAGTCCCGGATTGGGACGCGCGGCCAAGAAGGCGTTGACCAACCCTTGGTCACTGCCAGAGAGTGCAATCGCTCCGCCAGCGTGTAGCTGAGATAGAAAACAACGCAGGCGCAATCTTAAAGACCGCCCAAGCGAAAGCAGTACGGTTGTTGGGTTGTCCATCGGCTGCGTAGCGCCGATGGACAACCGTCCGAACCCGCCGAAATCCAGGTAGATCTGGTATTTGGGGTCGGTGATATAAAGTTTGAGCAGGCTATTCAACGCAGGGGACAACTGGCATTTCTGCGAGGTGTGGTCATCCGTCACGTCGCTAGACACAAGGTGCCGGCTCTCCCTATGCCCATTAGGTGAAATAGCCTCTAGCCTTCCCCTGGTGCCCATCGGCATTGCCAGAGAATCGAAACACAGTTCCTGTGCTCTCGTCGCCATGACATAGGTTTGGCATCCCCTGCGGTGCAATGGGGCAACAACACGTTCCCCTTTATCGTCAATGAAAACCAAGTCTACCGTAGGGTGTTTGTAGCTTCGCGCCAGCGAATTATTCTTGGAAAAATACTTATCGACATCCGGATGCCCGGTTTTTCCGATCCTGAAATCATCGCTTCCTTCGCGTATCACAGTGAATAGCGCAGGTGACCGATCGGGCGCCGTTACAGAAATGCGATCATTCTGGTTAACGGCTTGCAAGGTTGGCCCGCCGTCGTGTGCTCCTCCCGGCATCCGGTGAGCGGCGAGGATGACCGCTTCAGACTCGATGTATTCAACCGTATTGATGCTGGAGTAACGGGTAAGGAACGGCCAAATGGTTGTGATCGAGGGTGTCGCAGGCATAACGCTCAGTTGGGTAAATTCTTCCAACCACTTTATGCAGGCCTCTGACGGGGTATCCGGAACCGTTACCAGGGCCAACTGCCATCCATGCCTTGACTTGAACCTGTCCACCAGCAGTTCCTCAGGGAAGACTGGTGTCGCCGGTACTGACCATAACAGGGCATAAGTCTCGGAGCGACTTAACACCTGCGCGCGGGGGAAGCCGCTGTCGCCATCCCGACCAATGGCGGTGAACACGGCTGCACCCACCGCAGATAGGCCTGGGCATGTCCTGGCAACGCCTGATACGAACAAAGGGTCCGGCTTGCCTTCGAAGGAAATGATTTTGTAGTCGTTTGCTGTGGGCTCTGCGGTTACCCTGAAACCTGAGCCCATCCCGCGCATATTAAGCTTCTGCACCCTGCCGCCGACATCGAGGTTGATGTAAGCGTGACATGTACGACAGGGAGGCAAGACTAATTCAATCCACCACGCCCCTGCGTTCTCACCTTTTTTTATCATCAAGCGCAGATCCATCTGCCGCATCGATGCTGGTTGAGCCTTATCAGAGTTGACATGGCTCAGTGGCCCGGACATGAAATAAGCGCAGGAACTGGAGGACACGCCACGCCAGTGGGCGAAGTAGTTTTTCCGCGATGGCCCTGAGCGAAGCCCCACCCGCATGCGGCAGAAAGAACAAATATAATATCCGGAGCGTGTCGCTAAATCTGCGGTAACCGGTTTATTCGTCACTCGATCTATGGCGTAATCCATCGCTCATACCCTTCGCATTCATCCGCGCAAACTGATAATACGCCGCGGCTCAGTGGCTAAATGACCGTGAGCCGCGAAAAGCCGTGCCTGATGGCCGTAGAGGTGGATGAGATCCGTAGATTTCCAACAGCGAAAGTCAGGCCTGTTCATTGAACGCGGGATCAACCACCGATTCAGTGCTAACTCACCGATTTCACGGACTGACAACAGTGATTGGGTATCCGGCTTTCCGCTGCCGCTGTGGAGAAGCTTCGCGGCGTTGGTTGCCAATTGACAAATAAATACTTCACGCTGGATGCCGTGGCGCATGAGGTCGTCCTTGAATCCTAGCGCCTTAAGCGCCGCTCGCGTGGTGCGCAACCGCCAGTTAGGACCTTGGCCAAAGGCGTGCTGGTCTGCATATTGATGATCGAGATCTCGGAGATAATCTCGAAGCTCAACAAACAACCAGTCGGGTATATGGAAATGGCCCCAGCCGCCGGTAAAGCCAATGGACTTGAGGTATTGCGTGCCACCCAGCTTCAATCGGTTGTAGACCGCGGAGCGCCCCATGGATGAGGTCGTCACGACCGCCAACAGACGCGCATTTTTTTCCGCCTGCGAGATAATGCCGGTGGACCCGCCGTAGGCACTGGCAAAATCATCATAAATGTCCCGACTGCGAAGGAGACAAGCAATCAGCTTACCGCCCAGCAAGGCGTTATAGGGTGGGATCGCGCCAAGGACATATGCATCCATCAGGTTGACCAGTCGGGCAGCTCGGTCATTAGTATTCCAGCCGATGAATTTGTCTCTTACGCCAAGGTTGAAAACCGGATCCCCTATGGCGATCAACCCCATCAGTTTGCCATTCGCCTGGTCCCAGACTAGGTAACGCAAGCGCCTGCCAAAACCATTGGACACGGGCACAGACCACGACAACGATGCGAGCCGAAAGAGTTCGCTCTGCCACGTACCTGACGAGACGCGCTCAAGAACAGGGGAAATTTTTTCTGGCACCACCTCTCGGCCATCGGCAAAGTACTGCATTAGCTTGGCGCCGCTGCGTACAACGAAGGCTTCACTGGCGGAGAGCCGTTCTTCTCGTTGGGCCCCATGCAATGCGCGGATCGCCTCTTTGCCATTTCCAGGTGGGCAAAGAGCACCTTCCTGGGTTTTAGTGAAACCTAGCTGGTGCAAATGCTCTCGCACTTTTCGCTTGAGATTCGCTTCTCTCGGATTAACTCCAATAATAATCGCACTGCCGGTTGGCATACTGTTGCATCCCTGCTTGGAGTTTATCTCAACGAGGTAGGCGAAATACAAGCCATGCTGTTTCGCTTCTGCCGCCCTCAAAAGTAATGCGCACAGACGCCAAAAGCACCGCGCGTCGAGGGGGAATACGGGTCACTGCCGCACGAGGTCCGATCCTACACCGCCCCCGCCATTTTATGAAGAGGCGTACAGGCAAACTGACATTACCGGCACCGAGTTCGCCTGTATGCAGAATGGAGCAACCATTCTCCTGCCCCATTGCCGAGACGATAAGGGTAGCGCCGGAATCAGCCCGATCGACCGCCCCGACCAAGGCCATCCTGAGGCACGCCTCATCCAGATCTTGAACGCAACCCAGAGCTGCCGCACCAAGCGGTAATTGCCCAGCGTTCTCACTCCGCCGCCCACAGGGCTTTCGCCCCAGCTTGACGAGGCGGACGCGAAGCACCTACCCGCCAAAGCGATGGGCAACGTTCGAATTGCTCAGCAAGCGTGTCGGCACGTGTACAGCCAGCAGCACACTGCTCACTAGCGCCAGCCAGGCCGACCTCGCAACGCAACGAGCGCTGCTGCACGACATCGTGCTGCTCGGTCCGCCTCCCCTGCGGCCAGCCGGAACTGTTCGACATGCTCCAGCAGTGTCCGCGCTTTGATCAGGGCGAATAGCCCCTGGGTTTCGCAGACCTCCCCAGACCATATAATGAGTCCCCAATAGGCAATACCATGGCCTTCGACGGGGGCATCGGAAAGTGTGTTGGCCGAACGGCTACATCAAATCGCCGAAGCCGTTGACACTGGGAACACCGCCGGCACCAGATCCTTCGAAAACTTTGCTCCGTCGGGAAGCGAGATGACCTTCAGGCTGTTCTTGGCGCGCCCCGCCGCGATCAGTTCTGCCATCGGTCCCGCGCCGCCGGCTGCCAGACAGTCTAGGTGCCCCAGGATGATGACTGAGTCACGCGCTCTGGAGAGCGCCACATTCAATCGATGGCGATCCAAGAGAAACTGGGTGTCCCCACTTGCTCTGGTCATCAACAGGATCACCATGTCAGCTTCTCCCCCCTGTACAGCATCGACAGTTGCAACGGACAACTGGAACGCATAGTGCTTATCCGCCGTATCACGCGTGACAATTTCCAGTTGCCCCTTGTATGGGCAGATAACCAACAGCTTCAAGGAGACTCTCGCTGCACTAACCCTTTTGTGCAGAGCATTGAGCAATTGATAGAGCGCGGCGCGCTCTGTGGAGTTGACCAACGAGTTAGGCGTGTCTCCCGTACCTGCCTTCCTATGCCGGTAATTCTGCATCTTGGAGAAATCTACAAACAGTGCGCGGGCATCGGTCAGGGACCAGTTCCCCGCTTTGCGATGAGACGTCAGTTGCTTCTGGTAAAACAGAGTACTGACTAGGTCACCAATGTTTTCATGCATCCGGTATTGCACGGTTAGCATGCCCTTGGCTTGCGGTCCTAGCCCCTCATACAGTTCCTGGAAAAAGTTCTTGCGCAGCAGGGTTTCGACCTCCGCCAGCGGCAACGTATACCCGATGCGCTCATCCAGCACATCAGTGGTCACCGTTGGCGGCAACTGGTTGTGATCCCCGACCAGGACTACCCGCCGAGCAATGGCCGCCGGGATCATCAGTTCGGCAGCAAAGGCCTTGCCTGCTTCGTCCACAATCACGCAATCGAAAGGTTCCTTCAACAAGGCGAAATCAGTACGCGCCATGCCCGTGCAGGTAGCACCGTGGATCAATTTGTCACGGAATGTCCAGCGGCTAGCAGCCTCACGCCCCTTGCGCGACTTCAGCAGAGACAGCCAAGCTTCGTGCAATTGAGGACTGATTTCTGCATCTCCCGCGCTCAAAGCATCGACTTTAATTTGATGCCAATTGGGCTCAAGCGCTTCA
The DNA here is from genome assembly GCF_057370475.1 of Pseudomonas sp. FA117. Classification (NCBI taxonomy): domain Bacteria; kingdom Pseudomonadati; phylum Pseudomonadota; class Gammaproteobacteria; order Pseudomonadales; family Pseudomonadaceae; genus Pseudomonas; species Pseudomonas sp. FA117. The sequence continues at coordinate 2,926,534 of NZ_CM170675.1, read as the reverse complement.
CTAATCTTGTCCTGTTTTCCGTAACGCACTGTAACTGGCCGCAAATACTCTGCTGCCTCAAGCAGATCCTCGATCAGCTTGGTCACCGCGACGTGAGTAGGGCCGGTAATCAGGATACGCGGCCAGAGGTGGGGAGCTTGTTCCGGGAACAGTGTCTTGAGCCACTGAACCAGCGTGGTTGTCTTCCCGGCACCTGGAGGTCCCCACACCGCCACTACGGGCTCGCGCGACGCCAATACTTGAAGCACAGCGTCCTGCCCCAGATTCAACGTCTCGCCAGGCTCCGGGCTGAGTGTAAAGATGGCGTTGTGAACCGAGGGTGCCACAAAATCACCAGTGATCGCTTTCTCAAGAGCTTTGGATAGCGTTTCTTTTTGATTGCCCTCCCTGACCAATTCAAGCCGAAACAAATCGAAAGGGTTGATCTCGGCTTCGCTCATCCGCTTATGCGTGTCCAGGATGAATTCGCAAATACCAAGTTGGGCATCCAAAAGCTTGAACGACTGCAGAGGCCATACACGATCTCGCCCGACTGCTCGTAGGCGAGGTGAGCCTTGCTCGCCCAACGCGTCCTTCAACCAGCCAGGAACACCTTGGGAACCGAGCAAGCCTGTCACCTTACGCCCGTTTTCCTCGACCTGGCCGGGAAGAAAACCACAGCTTGCACTTTGCTCCAGGTAGAGCTGCTGCTCACGGTACACCAACGAGAGTTTGCGTAAATGCAGGGCAACCTGTCGTTGACGGGCAGCCTCGCGCTGGCCAAGGCGCTCTTCATTCAAGGCACACACAAAGGACTGGAAACGATTGCGGTTGGCCAACTCTTCATCCGTACTCCCTATGAGGACGGGGGTAAGGGCCACGTAGCACCGCAAAACGTCTTCAGGCGACTCACGAGCCTCAAGCGCGTCCAGCAACCGAAAACATCGCTGCTCGGCATCGGCCTCAGTGACTAGGGCATAACGGCCCAACTGAAAGACAAGACGGCCGTCATCATTCTCATAAATGTGCCAAGGCCTATCCTGGATTGCCGGTGTTTGAAAATAGTCCCACATCTGATGGATCAGGGGGATGTGCTCATCACAGATGCCCAGGGCGACTGGCCACCAATACTCTTCCAGGCCTGAGATACGAGGGTGCAATCTCACCGGCAAACTGTGGGACCGCGAATCACCGAGCACGTCGGTGAGCGTCCAGCCGTCCGCAAATACTTCCAACTCCGCGCCTGGTTTAATCCATTGCCCTTCCTGCCTGCCAAGTGGCAAACGCAAGGTGGCATCCTGCATCTGCAACTGGGCCTCATTGTTATCCAGGCGCACGACTGTCGCTGTCAACGGCTCGCCACTGCTGCCTCTTGCTGCATCCAACAATTTCACTTTGGCACTGCCAATGCGGGCGAAGCGTGCTTCATGATCAACCGCATAGAATACTCCTCGACCATCAAACGCTTCGGCCTCGACGGTATAATTCTGCAGACGCCCGCGTAGACCGTGTGGCAACGAAATCACGGCGCCCTCGCAAGGGTAGTCCGCAGGCATTTCCAGCCAGGCAACGGTCGGCAACTGTGCGGGCACCTCACCAAATAAGGTGCGAATATACTGCGCGGTGGTTTGAAGGTAGGCGCGTTCGGCTGTGACGCGCCCCCGGGCAAGCTCAATTTCAAGCATCATCTGACGGAAGCTAGCTGATTCACGCGCGCCAAAGCGGGCTTTCAGTATCTGTCTGGCCCGTGCGTGCGCCCGTTCCAACTCACTGGCGATTTCGGACCGCATCGCCAACTCTCTTTCAAACATCTTCACGAGTTGAACCAGGTAGGGACGAATCAGCGCAGCAGTTTTGCGTTCATGTGCACCATGAATAGCAGCCAGTTCAGCTTCTAATGCTTCAATCTCAGTATTTACATCATCCAGACGTTTCCCATTCCACCAACTGATGGCAGTGGAAGTCAGAGTGATGCCAGCCAGCAGTAGCATGAACATTGATCAGCGTTTCCCTGGTTGGACTAATTCGACCAGGCGACCTACCAGAACCTCCATGCTCGCCCGCACCTCGCGCTGGTGATCATCGTTGATCAAGGACGGATCCATGACGGCTTCAAGCTTCTCGAATACTCTCAGAAGGGGCTTGAGCACATCGTCAACTTGGTTCAACCGCTGAAGCTCGGGCGCATTCTGCGCCTGGATTTTTTCGAGCTCTTTTTGTGCATGTTGCACTTGCGCCTCGGCCAGGCTTACGCGTCCCTTCCATTCAATAGAGGTTTTGTGCAGTTCCACCGCCGAATGCAATACACCAACCAGATCACGAAGTAGACCAATACCCTCGGTAAGCACTTGGGCGCGATCGCCACTCATGGCGGTATCACGCTTGATCCGCGCCTGGCGCGTCTGCTCCTTGGCCAGGTCGAGGGCATCATTGCCCCCGTTGGTGGACTTGCTGCGGGGTGTAGCCTTGGCAAGACTGGCGGGTAGTTTGAATCGTTCATTGGTCATGGTTGAGACTCCGGTCAAGCAACACTGGTGTTGAAGTATTCCACGCTACGACGCAAGCCTTGATCAGCCTCCATTAACCGCTCCAGAGCCGTTTCAAATGACTGAACATCAGGCAGGTCGCCTTTCCTGATCAGCGCCAATTCATCCAGGCAATGGCGGGTCAGTTGAACGCAACGCAGCGTCATCCGCCCCACAACCTGACGAACAGCGGCTGCTTGTGTCATCTCCCTTCGCGCCAGATCAATATCCTGGGCAAGTGCCTCACGCTCAAGCTCCAGACGCTTTTCCTCCTTGGGGATCAGAGCCTTCAAGCCGTCGCGGTGCACCTGGGCTTGGCGTAAAGTCAAGTAGGAGTCGATCGCCCCGAGTACCGCTGATGCTGCTTCAATGCTCATGAGCACCGGGTTGGCGCCTGCAGTGGCTTTCTTCAGGCCTCCCGCAATGCCATGTCGACTGGCCGCCGAGATGAAGGTTTTTGTAAAGTAGAACGCATGCCTTGGTAACTGAGTGCCCATAGTCCTTCCACGTCAAAGCTGAACCCAACACCATGTACCAGGGCCTGCCTTTGCCAAGCGCTGAGCGATGTCGTCAGGCATGTGTTGAATGAAATCCTCCGCACACACTGAAGCCTCCTGGGCCTTGACGCCGCCCTCGCGCGGCGCCCAGAGCGTGCCCGTTGCAGGCTCCCAGTAGAGCTGTTGCGCTGAATCCCGATAACGCACCATGAGCAACGCGTCACACCCTCTCTCCTTGGGAGGTGGCCTGAACGGTGGTCGCCCTACAGCGTGAAAACTCTTCCACAGCCCTGCGAGCACCCAATGCTGGGATACCTCAAGTTTCAAGGCTCTCCAGTTGGGGGTATGCGACAGGAACAAGTGGACATGGGGGTTGCGGAGCATGGCCGTAAGCTGTTCACGTTGCACCTCGCCGATCTGAGCGCGGAGCAGCAGACCATCAGGCAACTCGTCCCCCCTCAATCGCATGAAACGGCTCTGTTGTTTGTGGCTGAATACTGGGGTGGGCAAATGTCGAGGGTACGTTTGAGCCACAGCGTCAATGGGATGAACTTGCTGCTCTGCAGGTGCCGCGCTTGCAAACAATCCAGCGACGCCAGAGTCATTGAGCAGTTTTGAAGTAGCCACGCCTGCTAATAATCGCTCGCCTGATTGAGTGATGGTCTCACCGGCCGCCAGCCCCTCTTCTCCAAGCAACGCCACAATCTCCTGGATTGAAACCAACGGAAGGCCAGTCAGTTCGGCGATTTCACTCACGCTCAAATGCTGGTTCAACGCCTCAAGTGCGAACAGTGCAACCGCGTCGCAGCGTCTGGGGACCCGCGCGAACGTGCGCACCTGAAACTCGGTTGCTTTGAAATACAACGTGATTCGTGGCGACTCAGGCTGTGGCAAGCAAGCCTTGATGCTGGCAGTAACACGCCCGTTGCGAGCACGCTTCTCCGTCAGCCAATTTTCCTCAAGCAAAATAGTACTGATCTGCACAATGTATTCTTGAGCAAGGTCCAGCACCTCTGAAGGATGATCTATCCAGCTCCAACTGATCTCGGCCAATGGCACCCGGAGCACAAGCGCGCCAGCCAACAGCCAGGCGCCTCGATCATCAAAACGCTCGACCCGCGCACGCACTGCCGTGCCTGGCTGCAGGTTGCCCAAAGCGTTACGCAGCCGGGCCTCGGTCAGCGCGTGAACGCTGCCCCGCCAGCCCCTCTGGTCCCGGCTGGTCAGCACGAACTCCACATTGTCGCCTACGCTGAATAGACTGACCGGGTTCTCGAACTTGGCGTTTGGGCTCAACAATTCATGTTGAGGAATCAGTACGGTCGTGTCTTGGTACTGTATCAATACAGATTTCGGCAAGATCTTGACAACGCTACCTGCAACGATCCTTCCACAGTTCTCCGCACCAAGCGAAGTACTCGGCCCCTTGGGAGGACGTGAGGGGGAAGCCGCGCGATGCGTGCGCTCCGGTTGAGAATTACGCCCCGATAGAGACGGCTCAAACGCGTTCAGTAATCGTGAAAGAAAATCGAGCAAGCAGCGTCTCCGTCCATTGAAGGCTGATAAAGATTGCCATCCGCATCATCGCATCATGTTGTGGACTGCCGGTGCGGTTTTCGCACTCGGGCCTTCAGCATCCGCTAACGGCTATCGACTCGCATTTGCCCTCCGCAATGTACGGTTGTGAAAAGTACTAAAACGCACTTTTCAATCCTCACGCAAGCCGCATTGGGCTTGTGCTGGATTGGCAGAAGGATGATTCATTCACCCCACTACTGTGGTGGAGTTCGGGCAAGCGCATTGCAAGCCTTATGTTAGAGGCTTTCTGCCATACCCACAACCAACGCACGGTCATGCATCAGGTTTCAGGCGCACACAATCAGATCCTCATGTGCTTGCAGCTACTGTTGGCCCAGCTTGGTAAACACGGCACCATAAGGATCCTGCAAACGCTCATCGCTGATGGGTAGCGGTCTGCGCAGAAAGCTACGCCACTGCTGCGCGTCACTGATCCTTAGCTGTTTGTCGAAGTGCACCTGTACGCACGCATCCATTTGCTCTTCCACCTGATGCTTGCGCTCGATGAACGAAGCAACCTGGTCTTCATCAACCGATCCCTGCAGAAACGGATAGTGAATGCTCAACTCCGCGTTACCTGACCGCTGCAGCCGCTGGTTCACGCAGCCAAACAGGCGATCCAACCGGCCCACGCGCTGCTCATTGTCACCGGGTGAGCCGGCTAGGCCGTAGTGATGGATCTGGTGGCACTGCAAATGCAGGTTGACCCCTTCCTGGAGTACCGAAGTGGACACCAACACGTTGGGATAGAACGGGCTATTGAAGCCGAGGATGAGACGCTGACGACCTTCGCTGTTGTCTCCACTGGCGTACCAGCATGGGCTGGTGAGGCGCTTGAGGCTGCGCCACTCCTCGTCCCATTGATCCAGGCCATGGTCGATGATCTTGCCGCATAGCGTGTCAAACGTTTCCAACGCGGCGGTGAAATAGCGCAGCATCAACGAGCCATCGACCCGTAGGCTTACCCAGTCATGAAAACCACGGTACGCACGCTGCACCTCACGCTCGCGGGTCTGCTGCCGGTATTCGACAAACCAGGCGTAGAGCTCGACGACGACAGGGCTCGCATAAAGAAACCCGGCCTTGATGTAGTTCGCGAAGTTCTCCGCAATCGCCTTGTTGTCGCGCGCCCAGCCTTCGAGCTTGCGATACAACGCCGGCGGCAGGCGCGGTACCAACAGCGACCAGACGCTGTGGAGCGGATGTTCCAGGCGGTCGCGCGGTGCACCTCGCATGCGGGCGGCGGCATCGTGGACCCCCGGCACGTCCCAACCGTGCAAGCGTACGTACTTGGCGGCATTGGCATAGTCGATCCGACCTGTCTCCGCCTTGGCGTAGAACGCGGAGTAACCGCCAGTCAGGTAGTCCGATGCCGGCTCGAGGAACAGTGCAAAGACGCTTTCCGGCTTGCTGAAGCGCAGGCGCACATTGGCGCAATCGGTTTGCCCACCTGAGCCTTTCTTGACCACGAACAGCTCGGCGATGCGCGATGCCAACTGCGTACCCTCCCCCTCGCCCTCGTCTTGCCCTGCCTCCTCGTGCGCGTCCACTTCGGCAAGCGAGTGCTTCACGCCTTCATGAAACTGGGCATAGCCATCGCGTGACCAACCCTGATGACGCCAATGCCTGACTGCGGGATCGTCCGCTTGCTTGCCCCATGCATTGACGATCATTCCGGCCAACAACTCGTCGTAGCGCTCGTTGATGCGCTGGGTCAGTTCACGAACAGAAGGTATACGCCGAACGAAAATCAGGTGCTTCAAGTCCTCGAGCGCAGTGCCGAGGCCATCAGCCGCCTTCGGCACGCACTGGTCGATCATCAAGCCGTACTTGGGGTGATCCGGGAAGGTGTGAAACTGGTCGCGATAGCGACGGGTAAGGTCGCGCAACAGCTCGGTATCGGTAGCCTTTGAGAAATCCTCCACCATCCGGTCTTCGACCGCATCCTGATAATCCGCATCGGCACCAGAATCGATCTGCGGTTTCCAGCCAAACGACTCGAACCCTTCCAGGTAGCCATAAGTGAGACTCTTGTTCTCCTTCTGCCGGCCCAGGTCGGCCACCAGCCGCTTCTGATACAGAGCAAAAAACATCTCGGCATCCGGACGCCCATCGAAGCTCGCAGGTACGGCTTTTTCGTGGCGGTAGTGCCGCTTGCCGTACAAACCGCCCTGTCCCTCCATCAACCGCAGACGCCGCAAGGCATACCGTTGCAGCAACTGACGCGTGCGCTCGGCGCCGCTCATGGCTTCAAGGGCAGGATCACGATCGAGCTGGGTAAAATAACCCAGGATGTTCTGCACATCATCCAACCGGGTATGGCTGGGCGTCGCAGTGAGCAATAGGTTCCAGACACCCAGCCGGCTGTCAGCGTTGCCAAACAGCGCTTTTGCGGCACTCACACGCTGCGATCCACCCGAGACGTTGCGCAGGTAATGCGCCTCATCGACGATGATCAGGTCAAAGCCCGAGGGCCCCAAGTGCTGCTTTAATCGATGATGGCAATTGGCCGCGATACTGCCTGCGCCCTCGGGGCCTTCCGCGCGCCGCTCGGGGCCGAGCAAGCCACTGAGCGCGTAGACCGTGGTGAGGTAAAGCTGCCCCTCATTGTTTTGCACCGACTGCACCAGGTGCTCCAGCTGGTAGCACTCACAGACCGTGGCTACGGGCATGCCATCTTCGGTTTTAACTCGGTCATCGGCTTGGCGAATGTGCTCACGAATGAAGCCTTCGAACTCCCTGCGCCAATGCCCGCACAAATGTCGATTGGGCGCCATTACCAGCACCTTGGCATCAGGCTTGTTTTTCCACAGCCATGCAGCCACACCCAACGCCTGGAAGGTCTTGCCCATGCCGACTTCATCCGCCAGTAGCGCCACTTTGCCCGCTACCAACAGGTTCCACAGGTAGGCCACCCCTTCGGTCTGCTTGGCCGCCATGGATTCGCGATCATCTGCCTGATAGGTCCAGTTGGAATCCTTACGCCCTTTGAAGTTGATCCACTGGGATACGGTTTCAGGGATGAGCACACCCTCTTCAAATCGACTCATGTCCCACCCCACTTGCTTTCCAATCCGCCGAGCTCCTGCTCAAGCATTTGCCGAAAATCATCATTGGTCTCGGCAGGTAACGGTGGCATATCGACCTTCAGTGTCCGCCAACGCGACAAGGCAATCCTGCTGTCATCCTTGGGCAAGCGTTGACGGAGTGCCAGCGCCAACTTGCAGAGCGCGTTAACCTCCTGGACCAGGAACCAGTCGAAAACATTGGGCGTAGATCCACGAAGTCGCTGGCGGGTCTTGTCTACCCATTCCTGCAGGCATCCCGGTCGCACGAACACCCAGTGTTCAAGCACTGACAATCGTTCAACCCCACGCAACCGGGCCGCGAATTGGTAGCTGGCCGTGAATAACCGAAAGTAGCTGATATGCGCAGAGTCTGAACCGTCTTGCTCGCTTGCCACGGCGCCTAGGTCGGCGCTCAGCCCATCAACCTGTGGCTCACCCGTTGCAGATTCGCGGACACGAAATCCGACATCATCCTGATTGGGCACAATATCGATTTGCGCCATGGCGTCGACCAGGCCAACCAAGTCGTCGTACCGCTGCGCGCGTCGGAACTCGGGGGTAGTCTCCAGCAACATGCCGACGAAGCACTCCCGGCCGTCCTTGAGCACCTGGAAGCTGTGATCGAACAACAGTGCATGCACGTGCGCCACCGGCACTCTGCACGCCTTCAATCCGTGGCTTCGTGGTTTCCAGTCGAGCGCGAATGCAGCGTCGATATCCGGCAACTTGATCCTATATCCCTGATCCGGTTCTTGCCCTATATGCCATTGGCCGCGCAGTTGGTAAACCTGCTCCGCCCAGTCGAACTCCACCACGATGTCAAAGGGAAGGTTCTGCGGGATTTTCAACGCTTGCGCCTGTAATGCTTCGTCGCTCAAGAACAATGCCGGGCTGGTGTCCATCGTGGCGCCGAGGACGCTTTCCACTGCACTGTTGTTCGGCAAGATAAAGCCCGCCTCGATGTTGTTGCCGGGTAGCCTTTTACCCCGTGAGTCGAGCAGCGAATTGCTGCCCGCCCGAGTGAAGTTCCACGAGCCGATGGCCAGGTGCGTGGAGGTTTTCCAAAGCTTGGCATGGGTCATCGGTGTGCGCTCATCGACCGTGGTCGGGTTGTGCCGCAAGCGCAACTCATCGTTTGCCAGCAGGTCTCCAAGCGCCTCGGTCCAACCGGTACGCAGGAACTGCCCATCGAGCCGGTCCGGCACCAGGCTGACCTTCATGCGCGCCTGCTCGTAGCTGCTCCTCAGGTGGCTGACGAACAGAGCCAGATCCTTCGGCAGATAAGGGGACCAGACTGCCAGGTGATGGCAAGCACGCTCGCCCAGCAACTGGACGAGAAACGGTTGCCTCTGAAAACTGTGGCAGAACCGCACGGCTGACTCAGCGCTGGCGAACGAGCTACTGCGCCTATTTTCCAAGGGGCACGGTACGCCCACATTTGTGAACAGTGCCTGGAAGAACGCTTTAACGGACTGGTAAAGCGAAAGCGCATTGATCGGCTGGAAGTGGAATACCTCCTGATTGCGCGCCCATCCGCTAAGTGTGAGGTTGGCACTGCCCGCGCCGAGCACGCGCCCCTGCTCACCTTCCAGATAGATCACCTTTGCATGCAACAAGCTGTCTTCGCCAACACCTGGGTAGCTCCATTCCGTTTTTTGCGCAGTACAGACACCGTGCACCTGGAGCGCCGTGCGCTTGTTCTGGTCGGCACCGATGAAACGCCGGTCACAAAAGACCCTGAGGTCGATTTGCTGCTCCGTCAGCGCCAACTGAAGCGCCTCGTACTCCATGCGTGTGCGGGGAGTCTCGGCACCCAGTACGGTTGGCAACACATAGGTTTCGATGAATTCGATATCGATGTTGAAGCTGGTAAGCCAAACCCTGCGCAACCGGCCGCAGGCCTTCACTTGCTCGCTGAATGCTGAATGCAGTTTCATGCCTGGCCGCCCCGATAACCGGTCACCAAATGGTCAAACTGGGGAATGTAGTACGTGTTCACCCAGCGCTGCATGGGCGTATCCTGCGCCTCAGGCAATGCCCTGGTACGAGCACTGAGCTTGACCTTCTCGGCCTGGTCGATTTGAACCCAGGGTATCTGGCCACGCTCGCGCATCACCGTCGCGTGGTAGTCCACCATGCCGAGAAACTGGTCACTGAAGCGTTCCTGACGCGCCAAGCTCATGAGTCGCTCCAGCCGTCGGCGGCCGGTGTGCGAAAGAATGCCGAGCAGTTCTGAATGCGCATCGATACGCGCGGCGGCCGCCGGCAAGGTTGCGGCATCGCGCCCCAGCCCTTGCCAGTGCGCCTCGATTTCGCCAAGGCTCTGGTGCCGGCCATGACAGGCCAGGGTAAACAGCAGATCGACCTGAGCAAGGAGTGGTTCGACCTGCTGCACGTGCACGAGCTTGCGTCGCTCGGGCGTTTCGCTGCAGTTTTTTTCGGCCAGGGCGAACAACTGCTGGATCGGCAGGTGGCCGTCTGGATTGTGTTGAACTTGATCATCCATCACCCGCAGCAGTGCACCCGCAGCGCCCGTGTCGAGGCCAGTCAAGGCTAGCCAGAAGTCGCGCGTGGCAGCGCCTACTTGCGCGGAGTTCGGCAGTGCTCTTCGGTAGGCCTTGATCAGACTGCCCGGTACTTGCTTGAGCGCGCTTCCGCCACCTGCTTTGAAGCGCAGGAAAATCCCCTGCAAATGCATGCGCGCTTCTTGGAACAACCTGTGAAACGGCTCGTGAGTTTGAATCATCCCCTTAACTTTCACCCACAACAGTCCTGCTTCTTGACTGTGGTGGTAGTTGTAGCGGTCGTTGAAGAAGCCTATCTGCATGAACGGTGTCTTATAGCGCCCACTCACACCCAAGCCCAACTGACGCACCAACAGGTGTCCGGCTGGTTGATGGGTGAAGCGCAGAAATGGGTTACTGTCGACCTCCAGACGTGCACGAGCCTTGCTGGCGCCCAGCACGCCTTGACTGTCAACGCCGGTATCGGGCGCAGCAGTCACCATGGCATACGTGAATATGTTCTCCAGATAGACTAGACAAGCCTGGCACAGCGCCAGCCCATGACGTCCTCCTGACTGCTCACGCAATGCTTTGCTCGGGCCGGTATCAACATCGTCGAACAGGTCCTTAATCACTGCATGATGCAGCAGATTGAGCGTGTAGTTTCGTACGTCGTTCGAAACCGAATTGACCCGGTTGCGAAAGATTTCCTGGCCAAAGGCAGACCAGATGGTCAGTACACCCAACGGATCAATCTGGCTGTCGCCACTGAGGTCTTCATCGTATTCAGTCAGGTATTGGCTCAACCGCATGAGGTTTCTCAAGACAAAGGATATCAACAACGCGACCGAGCAGCTGAGATTATGCTACGCCAGTCTCACGATACAGATTTCAAGCGAGGGTTAGGTGCTGCGGGCTACAGGGCAGGCGCGGGTGCAAGGCCTTCGACGCACCTTGTACGGATCGCCGACACCACGCCTCGCGTCAGTCGCGCAGCCCTGTTGCACTCTAGACATGGTATTGCGACCGCTTGCGGTGCTCCTCCCCGACCCATCACCGCTCCTTGATTCTGGACTTACGCAGCTTCGGCGCCTGCTGCTGGACCAGTTGCTGCTCCAGCGTGTCAGCACGCGCCTGCTGGGCCGCGGCCGTATGTCGCACCTCGTCAAGCATTTGCTGCATGGCATGTAAGCGGCCTTCCAGAGCTTGCCGCTGCTGCTCGCCCTGCTCCGCCGCCACTTCGGCCCGCGCCTGCTGGGTGGCTGCCTGGCGCTGCGTCTCGCTCAAGACGTGACGGTCTTGCTCCGATCGTTGCTGAAGTTGGTCGAACTGGCGCTGGAGCTCTCGGCGTTCAACCTGGCGTGTTTTGCTCTCCTCGCGCGCTCGGTCAATTTCGCGGTAGGCGCGCTCCTCGACACCGCGCACGTAGGCTTCTTGTGCCAGCCGAGCCTGCTCGACTTGATGCAGGGTGTCGTGCTGTTCGGCCTGCAGACCATGCAACTGCTGTTGCAAGGTGTCGCAGGCCAATTGCAAGGCGCCACGTTGTTCCTGCAGATCCTTAATCTGCGCCTGACGCTGGGCCAGCAGTAGCTCTAGATCGGTCAGGCGGGTTTCAGCGCTCTGCCGCACAGATATTGCCTCTGCCGTCTGCTGTCGCGCCTGAGCAACGTCCAGCCGGGCGCGGGTATCCAATGCTAGGAGCTCCTCTCTTTCCTCCGCGAGCACCTGCCGCTGGCTGGCCAGTGACTGCTCGACCACGCCTTGAGCCAAGGTGGTCGCCTGCTGCCAGATAGCGACAAAGGCCTGGGCCACTTCCGCCGGCAGTCCGGGCAACCGCGTTTCACCGCGCAGGCGGCCGGCCAACTGTTCCCACCATTGGTCGAGCAAGGCGCCGACCCGCGCCGGGCTGCCGCGACCCAGTTCCAGGCGCACCCGTTCTACCGTCGGCCGCTCGCCACGGGCCAGCACCGCGTCTGCCGCGGCAAACACCTCGCTTTCCGGTACGCCTACCGCCATGCCCTGCCCTCCGCTATATTAGGTCTGATAATGAATGATTATCCGACCTTATTAGATTGAATCTAAATTAATAATACGTAGAACGTAATGAATAATACAGAATCATTGCAGCCATCGATTGACACGCCACTGGCGCCGCACGAGTTGGCGGCCAGCACCCGCGCCGCCGCCGAGGCGTTCATCGCCGCCGGCACCGCCGCCAACACGGTGCGCAGCTACCAGAGCGCCCTCGCCTACTGGTCAGCCTGGCTGCGCCTGCGTTACCGGCGCGCGCTCGGCGACGCTGCCTTGCCGCCGGAGGTCGCAGTGCAATTCATCGTTGATCACCTTGCCCGCCCGGGCGCTGACGGCGGCTGGAGCCACCTGCTGCCCGCAGACCTCGATGCCGCCCTGGTCGCAATGGGAGTCAAGGGCAAGTTGGGAGCACTCGCGTTCAGTACGGTCAGTCATCGTCTCGCCGTGCTGGCCAAGTGGCACCGGTTGAAGCAATGGGACAACCCAACCGAGACGCCGGCGGTGAAGACCTTGCTGCGGGAAGCGCGCAAGGCCCAAGTGCGCCAGGGGGTGGCACAGCGCAAGAAAACTGCCGTGGTCCTGGAGCCATTGCAGGCAATGCTCGCCACCTGCAGCGACGGCGTACGCGGCGTGCGCGATCGCGCCCTACTGCTGTTGGCCTGGAGCGGTGGCGGCCGACGCCGCTCGGAGGTGATCGGCCTGCAGATCGAAGACCTGCGCCGGCTGGATGCCGACACCTGGCTGTACACACTTGGGGCGACCAAGACCGACACTGGCGGCGTACGCCGAGAAAAACCGCTGCAGGGGCCGGCGGCGCAGGCACTGAGTGCCTGGCTGGAAGCAGCACCGGCCTGCCGCGGCCCGCTGTTTCGCCGCCTGTACAAAGGTGGCCGGGTCGCACCGCATGGACTGTCCGGCGACCAAGTCGCGCGGATAGTCAAACGCCGCGCGGCGATGGCAGGTCTTGATGGGGACTGGGCAGCGCACAGTCTGCGCTCAGGCTTCGTCACCGAGGCAGGACGCCAGGGCGTGCCGCTCGGTGAGGTGATGGCAATGACCGAGCACCGCAGTGTGAGCACGGTGATGGGCTACTTCCAGGCGGGCGCCCTGCTTGACAGTCGGGCCAGTAAGCTGCTCGGATCGACACCGGGCGCGAGCGAACCCCCACCAGAATAAGCAGCCAGGTCAAAAGGGGGGGGCGCCTTCTGCGTCTCAACCATGACAAACGCGAAACACTGAAGCGGTTGTGCCACTGAACGATGTAAGCAAGTGCAGCGCATACCTGAGGTTACATGGGGAACAAGTCAATGGCGAAAATAGTTTTGCTGGGAGTACTGTTGTGATAGGACACTCGCGGCACCAACACACCCACGGGCAGACTACTTCTCAAGTGGCGTTCGACGCAGGCATACACAGAGAGGAAGAACCGCTCCAGTGCGTTGATCGCGGTACCTTCGTGATCCTCGTAGAAGTACGAGAGATAGCCCATGGCATCGCGGTCGTGGATAACCATGTCTCTATGCAAATGGTAGGAATGATCTAGGCCGGTGATTTCGTCCGGGAGGAACTGGAAAGTATCATGATCGAACTCCTGATAGCTGCCTGGGTGTCGAAATGAATGAAAGTGCCTGCTGACAGTCCCCAACGTCGGAGCGTTGAACATGAACAAGTACGTCCTCGCCGCCAATCGCAGGTTCTGGAAACTCTGGAAATAGCGAATCACCTCATGAAATCCGGCTCGGTTGATCGAGGTTTTTACTTCGATAATAGCAATCACCGCCTCCGCCGGCACCACAACCACACCCTCTACTCGATAGAACGGGGCATACCGGTGCGAGTCGTAAATCAGAATGTCGCACTGCTTGGATAAACCGCCCGCACTGTCGATGATGAAGCCCTGCTCCACGCTGACCGCCCCCGGCAGGTGGTCTTTGAGGAACTGGCGAAGCACCGCTTCGGCCAGTGCGCCAGTGGTCGGGTTGTGCCGGGTGATGTACACCTTGGCCTGGGCGATCTTGCTGTTGAGTTCCTGACTCGCATGATCAAAGTAGTGACTCATGCCTTCTCCCTTTAAAGGTAAGCTGCAAAGCTGATGGCCGCCGCCGGCCAATCCCCATCGATTGTCGGTATGACGCGCCATCTCGACGAGACGCCGCCGCGCTGGCAGTTGTACGCCTGCGGCAGCTCATCCTGCAGCGCCAACGCAGTGGCTTCCAAAAATTACGCGGAATTCAAAGGTCGAAGATCCGCGAACCGCCAGCATCCACGCGGAAATTTGACCACGCCCGCCGTCCTTGGCGCATTTCCTTGAGGCCGTCCTCACCAAATCGCGCGAGAATCTGCCCAAATAGCTGATCGGGCTCCAGTACTTCCAGGAGCCGGTAGGTGACCAGCGGACGGAGTAAAGACTGATGCTCCAGGGTGGGATCGTGAAACTGCCCTGCGTGCTCGATCAGTGCATGCCCCTCGACCCCTGCCTCCGGGTGATGAATGAGTGACAGTGCATAACGAAGCTGCGGATGTGAGGCCTGAAGACTCAGGATGGTGAGCAAACAGTTTTGCCAACAGAAAGTGGGCTGAGTGAGCATCGGCTTCCTGGCGTGCAGCTCCCGGATGAACGCCGGCGTAGGCGTCACCTGACCTGTAATGTCAATTCCTTGGAGGAACGGCTCCGGAAGCAGTGCAGTTTTCTTGTAGTTGAAGACTACGGCGTCCCCGGTGTAAGTATCCACAATCCGGTAGTGCTGGCCCTTGAAACTGCGCTGAGCCAAGACCTCGGCCTGTTTCAACGACGCAAACCGGCCGAACGGAAGTGGTGCAGCTCCGTTGACATACAGATCAAAGCGGCCAGCGCGACTGACGCCTTCTTCCGAAGGTGCACCCGCAGCGACCGTGGAGAACCACTTGCGAATCCATTGCAACACCATGATCTCTCCCGTGAGACGCCAGCGCTGGCACCGGGTAATCGCTTACTTTTCAGAACACGGAAAATAACACGGCGCTGCTCTTTTGGCACCAAGCGAGCATCTGTTGTTTGCCACTGTAGGTAAGCAAGGCTGACCACAAATAGTGGTCGCCCGGAAAGCCGAATGACCTACACAAGAATCGTCGTTACACCGTATCGCGGATGGAACTGACGGACGCTGCCGCTAGGATAGAAGCGATCACAGTCATGAATCGAGCAATTGCCTGTATCGCCTCCGACCATTTAGAGATCGTGATGCGTCGTGTCACAGCAATGCTCGACGAGCCCTGCAGGATTGCCCACTACTGCCGTTTGGACAATCTTAGACTCAGACCCTGCGCTAGAAAGGTGGTCACCAGAACCTTGTTGTCTCTCCCGAGACCGCGCGTTTATGGTTCGCGCAGCCGCACTTGGTGAAGTATTCGTTGTGGACGTGAAGCGTGGCTATTTGATATCGTCCAGAGCCCTATCTCGCACCTGTCGACATCCACAGTCGGCGTCACGCACTGGAGATGCCATGGAGTGGCCGAAACTCGACCTTAACGTTCCTTTCCGGTTGCTACTGACCTTCAATGCGACGTCTCTCCTAGTAATCGTATTTTTGGTTCAGAAGGGCTACGTGCTGGGGTCTTTTTTTCCTGAGCATGGCCTTGTTGTTGCGCTTCCCAATTTCGTGTCGTACGGCCTCTATCTCTGCGTCCCCGTGCTGCTCACAGGCTTAAGCTTGGTGCTAAGTCCATCGCTGGGCAAGGATGAGTTCAAGCCAGGCCAAGTTGACTCCATTGATCATGCTAATAATAGTTTTTTACCGAGCTATCTCGGATATTTTTTCGTGGCGCTCAGCGTTCCAAATTGGGAAACCCTGCTCTTTGTATACGGCGTTTTGTTTGTTTTCACCTACCGCTCGCAAGCACTGTATTTCAATCCGCTGTTTTTATTGTATGGCTACGAATTTTATAACATAACCACTACAGCGCGCGCGTCAATTTTCCTAATCTCACGAGCCGGGTACAAGTTACCGGATGACGTCGTGATCGAAAAAGCTTATAGAATCAATAACTACACATTCATAGAAAAAGGCTGAGCATATGGATTGCGTACTGGTAAAGGTGAAAAAACTCAGAAAAAAACCATTCTTCAAGTTGATTTCTGATTACACGCTTTTCGACGACTTGGGCATTGATCCCGCCGCTTGTGTAAATTACTGTCCTGATCACAATCTGGACGAGGATTCTTGGTTCAAAGTTGAGGAGTTTTCCGCACAAACATTTTGTGTGGAGATGCTGAAGGGCGATTTTGACGCAAAAGTGTATGACGATCTGGCCAAGCGACAGTTTAATGACATCTCTTACCTAGTGGCGAGCCAAGGGGAAGATTTTTATTTTCAGAAAGTCACACCTTCACTTTTTCTTAAACGGAAGACTGTAGTCTTCGGCGAGGTTGCGGAGATTGAAGAGTCCCAGAGCCGCTTAGTGATTAATGCTCAGCCAGATGCTGTCTACCTCAGAGCTTCTGACACCCTTATCTTCAAAAACCTAGCCACTATTTCCAGTATTTTCCCCGGGATCGATGAACTGTACAAAGAAGCAACGCAAGAGGAGGTTGAGCAGTTCCTTGATAAACCATTTATCACCTTATCCAACGATTTTGCAGCGGAGAAGGTTTCCAAACCGAATCGCAAGCGTATTGCTTTGGCGATGGCGACATTAGAGGCGTTACCCGAACAAGATAAAGCAGGAATGCTGACCTACATTGATGGCTACTGCGGCCAACAACTCGTCTTTAATGCCAACAGTGGTCAGTTCGAAATTTCGACAGACAATGAACTGAAACTCCTTATTTATGGCATTGAACAACGGTTCTATACCACCCAATTCGGACAAGAGAAAAGACTGGCCAACTCAGTTCAGGCCCTTGGCTGATGTGCCCGAGACGATGTAAAAAGCAAATCTGATGATAGCGAGATCTTCCATTTTTTGAGGCACTCTCGCCTACGGGAGAGTAGACGCGCTAAGGAAACCAGCGAAACGGATCCTCAGCCTTACGGCAACTGCCCGTAAAGCGAAAGTACGAACAGACATAGTTGGCGAATGTACCAGTGCATCGTTGCTTATCGCTTGAAGATGATGTGACAGCGGGCGGCTTGCACGTTGCGTGATTTCTTCCGTTTGCTAGGCTAGAACTAGATCTCAGTCAGGCGCAACGCAGGGATTTAGCATGAGCGCTAACGCACTCAATGATCACCACTTAGCACATCGTGCGCCGCTGCCTCGGGGTATCCAGTCAGCAGGCCTAGGATTAGTGTGCTTCTGGACCGCAACGACCGCCCTGTGAGCACGACCGTTCATAAGTCCATGGTTTCAAAGAAACCCTGCTGCAATACGCTTCGCTTGATCCGCGACGTGCGAATCTGTGCAACTGAAAGCCCCCCGTGCACGACTCATCAGTGATGATTGCCTGTCGGAGCAGCCCATGGCACTACTGCAAACTCTCTATTTCATCCCCTGTCTCGGTCAGGAAATCACCGATTTTCTGTTGCAAACCGTACCCCTACGTAGACGGCGTAAAGTGGCGCGTTACCTTCAGCATGTCGACTTATGGTTGCGCCACACACAGTACAAGTCGCTCAGTGATAGCCTGCTGCCGCTAGAGGCCTATGTGTATTTTTATCTTTCACATATCACTGTATACCCCGGACCGGCAGAACCCACAGAGCCCAGGAATTACTACCTTCCAGTCTACATTGATGACTTGCTCATCCAGCGTGAACTGAAAGGCTTGGGTCGACTGAGCAATCGCCAGGCCGCTTCCAGAATCGCCGCGGCCATGAACTGGCAGGAACATCGCTTCGGCGAAAATCTGGACCCCCTGCGTTCCCAGATGAAGAAGCTCTACCGTCAAGCCACTCGCTTTGCCCATGCTACTGAACTCACAGCACACACAAAACTGTACTCAGGCGAAAGCCTGGAACTGATTTGCGGAACCTGCAGAGGTGTGGAGCACTGGGTGAGGGATCTCGCGATGCTTCGTTTGTTACAAGAAACAGGATGCACCACATCGGATCTGGCCAAAGCAAAATGCACCGATCTTCTTTACGGATACAATGATGAGTGGTATTTCCAATTCGGCAAGGATAAGAAGATCTGCCTCAGCGAAGGGAGCGCGACCCTCCTGCAGGTGTTACTCGGCCGACATCATCATTTGGAGAAATATCGCGCTGGTCACCAACAATTGTTCAGCATGGGAGACGTTGGGGTCGAGTTCGAGATGAGTGCCCACGAGGTAGAAGTCGTATTGGAACGCCGCTACCGCTTTGCGCTAATGCTGAGCAGTGTGAACTGCCTATCGGTTGCCAATCTTTACGACCCTGTCGCCACGCCCTTCCCGGAAGGATTTGTCAGTGAACGTGCCGCACCCACTCCACACCTTGGAAAAATCCACAAGGCCGTCAACCTCCAATTTACGGCCGACTTTGATAAAGCACTTGAGCGCCCCACCTCAGCAGCCTCAGAAGACCAATACTTTTACGAAGATTGGGACGCTGCGATTCGTAACTCTCGACTAGCATTGACAGAGCCGGAGGATTTACACGCCACTGAAAGACCTGCCGAGACGCAAAATGCCAACCTGCGACAGAAGCGCGTGCTGATTGCCGGGGAAGGCATCGATGAAGCGGCCTGGGCCAATTGGGGCGTAGACTAATCGCTTATTACTGTGACAGCGACGCATACGTCTCTCGCTGCGCCGGTTTGCTCACCTTTGACCGACCGAGTTCAGCGAAAACGGAGCGGGCTGTAAAATGGAATTCACAAGCGGACTGCTGGGGAAGGACAATCAGCGCCCACGCAGCGGGCCCTACCCACCGGCGATAGACCACTTGACTGGGGGTCGTCCTAGAGCAGGTTAGATCCGATTCGGATAGCCGGCGTATCTGCCTGGTCATGAAAAAAATAATTTCATGAGCTAGTATTTTCGTCATCAGCCAATTTTTTTCGCGCTCCCCTTTGAGTGAAGCAAATACTTCGTGCGTCCGTTTCGATTCAAGCCAGGCTCCCAGTTTTTTTTTGACACATGACCTTGCTTTCGCGCACAAGTCGGATGGCGTTTTAACTCCGTACCAAAAACATAGCCAGTCAAGATAGCCGACGAGTTGATAGCCTTGCCTGGGCACATCACACTCCTCAATACTTCGCCAAATTCCGGCAAGATTTTTCTTGCTCAGTTTGATTTCAGGAAGAAAACACTTTCTAATTTTTCGGAAGATACACTTCAAAATCGGAAGTAGGTCATTGACTGTCAGCTCTATTACCGAGCTTTTCACTGTCGAGCAACGACTGATGTTACTGATTCTGTAAAAGCCCACTTTTTTATCACCCTGACCTGATGCCGCCCTAGCCTGAACCTCATTGAACAGCGCACGCTGATGCACCGCAAAATCGGTGATAGCCGAGGAAAACTGAGCGGCATTATCAAAGTAAATATTGGTCGGCTGATTGATATCAAAAAACACCTGACGATCCCTGCCGCGCTCAAAAATTCGATGGGCTAAAATCAGCCGGTTCAGCCCGGATCTATTCAAATAGGACCGGCCACTTTGACTTCCCTTGAGTCGCAGCAGATGGCCACAATAGTTGCAGCCGTATGGTTCACGGAACAACCTGCTGTTTAACGAGTAATCCATCGCCCCGCCGCAGGTCTGACACGCTTGGCTCAACTCGACCTGATGGATCGGGCACTTCTTGATGAGTAGGTATTGAAATAGGGAGTAGTGCACACCACGCACCATGCATACGGGACAAACTCTTAAATTGGCTGCAATGTGATCATTGCTCGGTACAGCTGAAGGTACTAAGAAAAGTGCATCTTGTTGCGCTCTATCAAGGGTAAAGCATTCGCGAATCGCTACCGGATTCACAGCCGCGCTGTGGGCGAGGTTTGGGAATCGGCTACGCTTACCATTACCCTCTCTCTGTGATGGCGCAAAGATTTTAACCAGTGTATCTCCGTGGATGACGTTATAAAGTGCAAACCGGCTTAGAATCGAATACGCAGATTCGTAAGCCATGTACAGTGGGGCCACCGGACAATACCTGGGATTGATGCTCATCGTTTTAGTATCCGGGACGATTATCATCATCAGGCGCTCGGATCAGCAGCTTTACTATTGCGCGTTGCGGCTTGAAACCAAGATTCACGGATAGATCGCAAGCTGAACTCCCTGGTAATCGTGTAGCCTGGGTGATCCATGTCAACACTATCGCGCAAAATAATTTCTATCGTTTTGCTGAAATACTGCATCGGTATTTCCATTTTGCTTTTTAGCTTTAATTCCTTGTAAGCATCACAAAAGGCATCCCACAGTATGTCTTTCACTTGCGCCAGCCTAAAGCCATTGGCATATGCCTGTGGGACAAAAAATTTGGTGAAAGTCCATGTGGAATTGGCCGGATAAGGGGTACTGTCAAAAAAGCCAAGGCAGGTCGCGAAATCTTCTTTTTCGCGTATGCCGCGGAAAGGGTGCTCGTAAAGCATGAACCTATTAACAATAGCCTCCCCCTCCACCCCGGTTTTGAGGAAGGCTTCCTTCTGATCAAGCAGTTGCTGCTGTCCTACCAGGATGGGAAGCAATGTCACACCCTTTAGCCGCAGGTCATTATAGATATCCTTGACCCAGTCAAAATGCTGCTGCTGAAGCCGCTGAGCTTCATCCATGAATAGAATAAAGACCTGCCGTGAATCCCTGCGCGCCGCTTGCTCCATGAAATTCACTAACCGAAGATGTTTTTTTGAGAGGCTAACATTGTCATTCCACTGCTTGTGACCGACAACCGCCAGCAGTGAGTTATAAAAATTACCTTTCGTGGCTGATATTTCTCGCTTCGCATTGTAAATAACAACAGGAAAATCAGGAAAATCTTGTGCAAGGCATTGCTGACAATAAAGCATTGCCCAAGTCTTACCGTAACGGGTATGCCCCCAGATCACTAAACCAGAGTCTCTGCGACGAATAACCTTAAGCACAAGCGCGTAAGTCTCACCGATCGAAAATGTCGGGATCAAATACCGCTGATTGCAGACAGGATGAAGATCAACCTCGACGGGTCGCGTATCCTGGATGTCCATTTGCACCCTCTATTCAAAAAGTGAAAACTTTAAACAGCTTTACTCTGTCGACTTGTGATTCCGATGTCGGAGGAGACGTTTCTTCCTCGACAGACGAACCTACTGAAGTCATGCCAGTATTTTTGTAGAGACTAGTCGCTCTCTCTCGAGTCATTTTGTTACCTTTCAATTGAAACCTACGGACAGCTTCAATGAATGACTCATTTTCCGTAAAGCGGAATTGTCCGTCCTTCACGGCCTTTGAAATCTCAGTCTGCAATCTGTAGCTGTGTGGCGTGTTTGAGTAGGGTGGCGGTGGTGTTAGCACACCAACAAATGCACCAGACTCATCAAGCAAATTGATCGAAGATACATCTCTACGAGAATACTCGATGATCATTTTCCGTCCTGCCGAATTACTCCGCAATACATCCGGATTTCGGTATTTCTGGTAAGCAAAGTTAATGAACGCGCCCCCGTATTTGGCATTTGACTGAACGATCTTTGGCTCGCGAATTCGCGTAAACGCTGCCTCATTTTGATAACGGGTAGGCAGTGTGTTCGGCGGCAATGCCCTTGCCTCCATACGCATGAGGAACAAGTCCAATGGGGTGTGGCCTTGGATTGACGCGTGCGGACGACCATTATAGTCAGAGATCACAATGTCTACGGAACTTTCCAACTCTTCTAGAGACAGCAACATCTTCAAAGGGTTTTTGGACTTTGGCGATAAACGTGCCTTGATCTCATCTGTGGATTCACTCCCCGTGGTACCAATTATTTTGTGAGAAAAGTTTTGCACCAAATAGAGAAAAAAACGCTCCACAATAGGGCGATCATTGGGGGTGTACGGTCTACCGAACTCCACCACACAGCCAAGCCTATCATTTAGCACCTCAATCACATGCTTCGCCTTATGCGCCCAAGCATTATCCAGTTTTAATGTGGACCACGTTTGCCACGCCCCCGAACTTTCTGAGGGGAATCCCCCTTCATCGCGATAACGGGTATCAGGAATATTCAGCGGTGGACGAACGTGCGGGCTCAGGGCTCTATAAATCGCCGTAAGCAAGTCTACTTGATCATACTGGTGGCCCAGTGCCAATGAATACCCCAACACACACCTTGAAAATTTTTCGATTAGACAAATTAACCAGACCCTGAGAATTTCATATTCAACAGGCTCCCCATAGGCATCCCTTTCGCGAATAACCAAGCGAAGATCCAATTTGTGTCCATCTGCTTCAACTTGCTCCAAGATGTCCGATGGATCAATATCTCGGACGCTCTCGTTAGCTTGTGAGGACTTCAGTTCTTGCTCCGCTTTCAATTCTCGGTGTTTATCCTGCAACCACCTCCTAAGCCCGCTTATACCTTCGGTTTTTTGATTTAATGGGTATTGATGTCTGGCAACTCCAGCCTCAATGCACCTGCGCACGAACGCTTTATGAATCGCTATAAAGTAGTCGCCGCCAGATTTTCGGGGTCTATATCTACGGGCTTGAGCTTTCAGCCACTCATCCACATCTGGATGTTGCTCAACGAAATGCGTAAAAGCGCCGGAATAGCCTTGCGTAGCGGATGAGCCGGGCTGCGCTTTCCGATTGTATTTTTTTTCACCACTGCGCTTATAAGGTATTGCAGCCACCCAGCCAGCGGGACTTCCGGACTTGTCTAGTGCTTCGCATTTGTCGATGACTCGATAAAGCGTTGAGCGAGGTATCCCATATTTTTCTTGAATTTCCTCTAGCGATGCGCCTTCCTTCAAGAACGCCCGGATAGCTTTAATACGATTCTCCGTCGGACCTCGAAGGGCGTCCGGCAAGACCGTTAAGTCAACCGCACGCCACTTGTCACAATCATAGCCTTCTCGTTCGCGTTCGGACCTAGAAAATCGTTGATCACTCATCCTGGGCATCTCCATGGCCTAATTGGGATGCCCCACTCAATTTAGTCGAACTCAAATTCTTGACGTTTAATCGGCCCTTTCTGACCAACTCGAACACCAAAGCTGCGCCCTTCTCGCCAAAATCCTGCTCAACCGCCTGCATAGCGCTGCTCACCGTAAGTCCATGCCTTGGGAGGAGTCTCATCACTTCGCGAAGATTGCGCTCAGTCAGTGCATCTCTCTGCTTGTTGATATAGGAAAGCATGAGTAGGTAGTTTTCGTAGCGGGTACGTTCAGATTTCAGGAAATCAGTATCTAAAATTTCGCAGAGAAAGCCGTTATCGTCGGCATAATTCTGGACTTCAACGCTCGTGCTGGAACCCAGGCATGACTTGGACACCACAATGAGTGACGCGTGGCTATTCTCAAAAGCGAGCGCGACCGGGATTCGAACTTTGTCCAATTCGATGAAACGCTGGTTCACGGTCAAATCGCTCACCCAAGGATCAAACTCCACCTCGGCGAATCGCCATAGAGTGGGTCGGCAGAACAAGCTGACCTTCTCGTTTTGCTTATGACTGAACACCACGAATTCTGGAGCGCCCGCTGGTCTTGAAGGATGGGAGAGTGGGTCCATTGCCTACCTTTTTGAATAATGCCATTGAAATCAACAAGTTACGAAGTTTCAAAATTGCACATGCACTCGATAGTTTCACAATTAGAGAGGGATTATGGGCGACAGATAGCGCATCGCTATATTTTATAAGAATAAAAATATATTATTTATTCCAGAATGGATTAATAGCTCAGCGAAAATGCTTAGGCGTGGTTGTTAAATACGATGAATCCATTTCAAATGCTGAGTTTCAAATTTTGAGAGTCTCGAATTTTCGAAGTCGCAAGCCTGTGAGCTTTCTTGTCAGCATCGAGAATCAATCGACGCCTCCCCTGAGCCTCGTCACCCACATAAGCTACGGCTTGCGCTCACGCCAAGCCTTTGGCAAGCAGATCTTGCAGCCGCATACTCGCCAACCTAGCGGATATCGATGCTATTTTTCATATTCGAACCAGCGTCCACGAAAATCACTTGTCCCTTGATCAGCTGGCGGCAATGGGGATTACTCCCATCACCATACGACAGGCAATTCTAGAGGCTCCATGCGCTTGGGTCGCCGAGGTCAATGGTGCCCCTGTAGGTTTTTCCATGGCTGATGTCGAGGACGGATGCGTATTTGCCGCTTTCGTTCTACCCGAATTTGAAGGGAACGGCCTGGGCCGCAGGCTGATGGATGAAGCAGAGACTTTCCTCTTTCAACACCACCAGACGATCTGGTTGGAAACAGCTGAGGCTAGCCGCGCGAATGGCTTCTATCGAAGCCTCGGCTGGCAGCCTGTGGAGAAATTACCAGAAGGTGATATTCGCTTCGAAAAGTGCCAGGTCGCGGGACAAGCCCGCTACCACGACTAAACCTGAAACTGTTCACGCAGCCGCGCCCTCCTCCAGGCCGTATGCGCGGCCTTCTGCGCAGCAAGCGCAGCCCCGCCTGGCCAGACGTATCTGGGCAAGCGGGAGGTGCCTTGCGAATGCAAGCTTCCAGGTTTCAAATCATGCAATCATGAATCCTGGCTAGATGATCCTGCACACCTCATCAAAACCCAAGCGAGGTTCCCTTGGGTAAAGTTTTTCTTCATCACCATAACCAAAAGTGCAAATGAAGTTTGACTTCCACGTAGTGCCCTGGAAGAAAAGCTCATCGACTTTTTCATTGTCGAAGCCCGACATGCCACACGCGTCGAGCCCCAGGGAGCGGATGGCAAAGATTAGATATGCCCCCTGCAGCGTACTGTTTCTGAACACGGTTTCCTGAACGAGCTTTTCATTGCCGTCAAGCAGAGGACGAGGATCATAGGTTTGAAAAAGCCTGGGAAGAAGCTCTATCCAGCGTTCATCGTAGGCCAGGATGGCCGTCACCGGTGCTTGCTTTACTTGACCTGGGTTCGACCCCCACATGGCAGGCGCCAGCTTTTCTTTTTCGGCCTCACTCTTGATGAAAATAATGCGTGCCGGATTTGAGTTGAGCGCTGTTGGTCCCCACTTCATGATTTCATATATCTCATGAACGACGTCATCAGAGACCCGACGGTCCGTCCAGTAATGGTACGTTCGCGCCTTGAGAAACATCTGCTCCATCGCTTCTTTTGAAATTGGTTTTCTGGACATCTGACTGCTCTTGACCTCTTGATGAATGCTGCTTGTTTGCTGGATTCGTGTTGCTTGCCGTACATCTTGATTTCCATGACCCCGCCCTCCTTCGTCTCCTTGGCATGTTCACGCCCCTGTGACACACCATTCTTTACTGATCAGTAAAGAATTGGTCGAAAAAAGGACCGCTCGTAGGCGGTCACCCTTTCAGGGTCAGAGGCGGGCTACCGTACCTTCCATGACATCCGTCAACACAGCTTTGTCGTCCACAGAGTGCCTGAAAATATTCAGCCCACAATAACTCGCTAGAAACACACGCGTCACTTCCAGGGCCGGGCGATCACTCGAGAACTCGCCATCGCGCTGCGCAGCAGAAATCGTCATGCACACGGCAGCCTCCAGGCTGGCAAAATAGTTCTGATTGATGTCGTCCACCATGGGGTCTTTCTTACTGCGCTCCAACGCTGAAAACAGTGCCATGCATGGGCGCTCGCCATTCGGGTCAAGCCCGCCAGTCACGACCCACTGCAACAAGGCTCTCAAACGATCCCTGGCCGAACCGGGCCCTTCCAGTATTTCAATTTGCGCTTTCAGTCCGCGCTCCTGGTAGCGACGCAGTGCTTGCTCGTAAAGGTTTTTTTTGCTGCCAAAGGCATGGTAGAGGCTGCCGCGGCCAAGGCCTGTCCGTTCACAGAGTTCCTGGGTTGAACTGGCCTCATAGCCCGCATCCCAGAAGACCTCCATCGCAGCATCGATCACACGCGTGTCATCGTATTCCTTGGGCCTTCCACTCATTACCGTATCCTTTGCGCTGTTCCGGTAGATGTATAACAATAATTTACCGATCAGTCAAAAATTCAGGATTGGTAGATAACGCCTCGGTGGAGTACGCAGCAACCGCAGCCTGCCAAGCCAGTGCCTCTCAGTGGGTGCCCTTGAACGGACAGATCAGGTACTTCTCTGCGGTTGTTCGCCTGGCGATCATTCGAGCTGTGTCCGGCTTCAACACCTCCTCCAGCGAAATCTGCGCTTTGTAGTGCATCGCGAAGGTTGTACGCAGCGCCTTGTTGGCACGCTCGCGCAGACGTTGCGCCGCTTTAGGCCCGATTTTTTCGAGGAAGTCGAACAAGAGCCACCCCCCTACTCCCCATGCCATGCCTACACGGGGAAGCACAATCGGGCGAGGATCCAGTATCCCGTACATGTAGATCTGCTTGTGGGTGGTTGAACCGTAGCGCTGATAGCCGCTGCTCAAACGGCCCAATGCCTGTTCCATGCAGTCCAGAACCGTTCCCGCAACGGGACCGCCCGACAGTGCATCAAAACACAAGGTGGCGCGGGTCTGGACAAGCGCATCGAGCAGGTCGACCTCGAAGGTCAGGGATGTGCTGTTCAGAACATGGCGTGCGCCCAGGTCTTCCAGCAGTTTTACCTGACTTTCGCTGCGCACTATGTTGACGAGGGCTATGCCCTCTTCGCTGCAGAGCTTGATCAACATCTGCCCTAGACTGGAGGCTGCAGCTGTATGGACGAGTGCCTGATGGCCTTCGCGTCGCATCGTCTCGACCATCCCCAGTGCAGTAAGGGGATTGACGAACGCAGCCGCGCCTTCGGCGGGAGTTATGTCGTCGTCCAGCACCATGCAGTCATCCCTGTGTATACGCCGATAGTGCGTGTACATCCCCCCTCCCACCATCGAAACAGTCTTGCCGAGCAAATCCGATGCCTGGGCCCCGGCTCGGATGACCACCCCTGCACCCTCATTACCGATCACAAGCGATTCATCGATGCGCGATCCAAGCCTGTCCATCGCTGCAGCACTGACCGGCGCAGTCATGCAAGGCCGTTCGCCTGTACCACACGCCTTTGCTTCGGACAGGTCGGCAGGACCGAAAAGCAGGCCGATATCCGACGGGTTGAGAGGGGTTGCCTCGACGCGAACGATCACTTCATTTTCCAGGAGATTACCCTGCTCTACCTGCTCCAATGTCAACTCGAGCATGCCTCGACTTGAAATGCAGGATCTCAACTCGAGCCCCATCAGCGGCTCGGTATGTTTCACCGATACTGGTTTTTTCCTGCTTGACGGATCGTTTCTCATTTATCAATTCCGGGGCGTTCAAAGGGGTAAATGCCTGCTGCTTCAGCTATGCATCACTGCTGCAGGACGTCCTCGAGAAAACGCACCCCGTTCACCAGTGCCTGCTCTCCCTCTGGAAGGATGTCAGCGAAGATCGGCCAAACGTGGAACATGTTCGGCCAGACTTCCAAGGACGTACGCACCCGGTTCTCGGCCAGATGGGTCGCCAGCCTTATTGCATCGCTGAGCATCACTTCATTTTCCCCGATCTGAACGAGTATCGGCGGTAAGCCTCGTACGTCTGCGAAGACCGGTGATGCTTCTGGATTATTCGCCAGGGCGCCGTTCAGGAAGCGACGGGCAATCAGGTCCAGTGCTTCTTTTGAGACGATAGGATCGATGCCGTTGCGGTTTTCCATCGACGCGCCTGTGTGCTCAAGATTCGCCCAAGGCGAAATAGCCACGCCACCGGCGGGCATCGGCAAACCCGCATTTCGCGCGGCGACCATCAGGGATACCACCATGGCGCCACCTGCCGAGTCGCCGGAAAAAACAATGGACCTGGCGTCATGACCTTGGGCGAGAAGCCATCGATAGGCTTCAAATGCATCATTGATCGGCGTCGGGTAGGGATGTTCAGGCGCCAGTCGGTAGTCTGGCATGAACACCTTCGCGTCAAGGCGCTTTGCATATTGACCGGCTATGCCGTGATACCCCTCGGGGCTGCCGCTGAAATAGCCACCTCCATGCAAGTAGAGCATGACTCTGTTGCTTCCCGACTGGACAGGCGCAACCAGTGTCCCAGAGACTGGCCCCATTTTTATCGCCTTGATCGCTACACCTTCGGGAGGTTGGTTGGAGGCCAGGAACTGAACGTATGCCTTACGCGCAACCTCGATGCTGACCTCACTCGGTTCCCCCCTCAAGTGCGGTGCCAAGTCGCTGAATGCAGCCTTCCAGTTCTTCAGTGCCGCCTGTACCTCATTGCCATACGTCATACTTCACCTCTTTGTAGATTAAAAACCGACAAATGGGATAGTATACAAAGTATTGGAGAATGGGCGTCTACACGCAGGCGACAGAACGGCGACACTGGAGGCGAGTGAGTGGCTGATTTCACCGAAGTCATGGCATTTGTGGGAGCCGTCGATGCGGGAAGCTTTGCTGCCGCCGGGCGCGCCCGAGGCTTAACCCGCTCGGCCATTGCCAAGGCAATTACCCGTCTTGAATTGCGACTCAACGTCAGGCTGATACACCGGACTACACGCAGTTTCAGCCTCACTGACGAGGGGCGCCGTTACTACGACAGATGCTGCCAGATACTTGCCGACCTGGAAGATGCCGAGGCCAGTCTCGGGCAGACCACACTTGCGCCACGAGGGGTGTTGAGACTGACTGTCCCGGACGCATTCGGACGGCGTTGCGTGCTGCCCGCAGTGTATGACTTCCTCAAGACGTGGCCTGCGGTCGAAGTGGAGGTCAGCTTCACCGATCGTATCGCCGATATTGTTGAAGACGGCTTTGACCTCGCGCTGCGTGTAGGCGGCACCCAGGTGGAAGCACACCTGATATCACGGACAGTGGCTCAGCACCGTTCAGTGATATGCGCCTCTGCGTCATATCTGGAAAAGCACGGCGAACCTCATCGGCTCGAGGATCTTGCCAATCATGACTGCCTGATCTTCAGTAGCTTGGGGCAGCAGCAGACGTGGTCTTTTCGCGTGGACCGCGAGTGGGTCGAGGTGAGCACACGCAGCCGGATGCGGCTGGACAGCGCGGAGGCGATTTGTCATGCCGCTGGCGCAGGCATGGGGATAGCCTGTCTCCCCTCCTTCCTGGTCGATGACGAGCTGGCACAAGGCACGCTCGTCCCCCTGCTCCCTGGCTTTGAAACCCGCCCGATCCCTATCTGCGCGATCTACTCGAACAAGCGTCACCTTTCGCCCAGGGTTCGGGTCTTCATAGACACTTTGGTTCGACGATGGCAGCCATGAGACGAACGACAGTGCGTGCCAAGCGCTCCCCGTTGTCTCGACTGACTCAACCCCGCCTCTTCGCTGCGTCTCAGAAATCCACGCTGGCCGAAACCCGCAATACCCGGGGCGTTCCCTGCGTCAGGTAATTGTTCGAAGTCGACGCCGACGCCCAATAGGCCTTGTTCGCAACGTTCTCGACATTGGCCCGCAGGGTCACTTGCTTGTCATCCACGTTGAAACTGTAACGCCCGCCCAGGTCAACCCGGGTCCAGGCGGGGATATTCAGGCTGTTGCTGGTGTTGACGTACTGCCCGCCGGTGCGCAGCACACGGGCACTGAGTGCGGCGCCTTCAATGCCGGGCACGTCCCAATCGGCACCGAGGTTGTACTGGAAGCGTGGCACTCCAGGGGCGCGGTTGCCGTCGTTGCTGCCATTGGCGGTGTTCTTCAATTCGGTGTGCATGAACACCGCGCCGGTCAGCAGGCGCAAGCCCTCCACCGGCTCGCCGAACAGATTCAGCTCGACGCCCTTGTTGATCTGCTCGCCATCCATGCTGAACGTGTCCTGGCTGGCGCCTGGAGAACGGAAGGTGGTACTGCTGGGCTGCTCGATGCGGTACACGCCGAAGGTAGCGCCAAAGCTGTCCCAGTCGAGCTTGACCCCCGCCTCCACCTGCTTGCTGCGCCTGGGCGGGAATACCTCATTGGCGTTGCTCACGCTCGACGGTGCGGTTGGCCCTTGAGCCAGGCCTTCGATGCGGTTTGCATAGAGCGATACATGGTCCCAGGGCTTGAAGACCAGGCCATACACTGGGGTCGTCACCGTCTCGCCATAATTGGCGTTGCGCACACCTGTGGCAGTGGCCCAGCCATCCACCTCGATCGTTTGCCTGCGCACGCCCACGGTCAGCAGCAGACGATCGTCGAACAGGCCCAGGGTATCGGACAGCGCCGCGCTCTTGACCCGGTTCTTGCCGACGATGCGTGGGTCGTGGAGGTCGCTGCCGGTGTAGGTTTTGGTGGGTCGCGGCACCTTGACCGGGTGGTAGAGATTGCTGTCATAGCGGTTGGCAGCGGTTACTGCCGCGTAGGCCGAGCGCTGCTCGCCCCACATGCCAGAGAGGCCGAAGTTGACCCGGTGGCTGACTGGCCCGGTGGCAAAGTGGCCATTGATTCCGGCCATGGCGCTCTTGTTATCCTCATCGTGCGGCGGGTACAGGTAGCCGCCGCGCGCGGTACCCTTTTCATCACTGACGTAGAGCGAGGAATACTCGCCGTTCTCGCGGGTGTGCTTGGCGCCGGCGCCAGCGTACAAGGTCCAGTTGTCGTCGAGGTCGTATTCACCGTTGACCATGCCATAGGTGTCCTCGAGCTGCGACCAGGTCCAGTCCTGGGTGTAGTTGTCGCGCGCCGAGGGGGCGTGGGGCACCTTGGTTCCGGTCGGGTAGATCACCGCACGGCCCTGGTTGATGCGCTCCTTCTGATAACCGAGGTCGGTGGACAGTCGCAGGCGCTCGCCGCGGTAGTCCAGGGCCACGGCCACCAGCGTGGAATGCTGCGCCTCCTCGTGCACGCCAGTGCCGCCGTCGTGCTGGGCCAGGTTGATACGTGCGCCGAAGCGGTTGTCCTCACCGAATCGCTTGCCCAGGTCAAGGTGACCACCGATGTTGGCACCCGTGGCGTAGTCGAGGGTGACGTGGCGGGTCGGGGTGTCCTCGGCGCGCTTGGGTACCAGGTTGACAGCGCCGCCGATGCCGCTGCCCTGAGGGGCGACGCCGTTGAGGAAGGCGTTGGGGCCTTTGAATACTTCGACGCGCTCCAGGGCTTCGGTGGTGATGATTTGCCGTGGCAGCACGCCATACAGGCCGTTGTAGCTGATGTCGTCGGTATTGAGCGGCAGGCCGCGTATGGTGAACACCTGCGAGAAGTTGCCAAAGCCTGCCGACTGGCGCACGGCGGCGTCGTTGAGCAGCACATCGCCCAGCGTGCGGGCCTGTTGGTCGGCAATGGTCTTGGCGGTGAAGCTGCTGACGCTGAACGGCACGTCGTTGATTGCCTGGTCACCGAGCACACCCAGGCGCGCGCTGCGGGCTACCTGGCCACCTTGCCAGGTGTCGCTGCTGGCCGCCATGTCGCTGTTGATGGTGGTCGCGCCCAGTTCCAGGGCATTGCCCAGGTCAACTGCCGGCGCCAGGGTGTAACCGCCGCTGTCGGTGCCGATCAGGCTGTAGCCACTGCCGGCGAGCAGGCGCTCGAAGCCTTCCGCCACGCTGTAGCTGCCCTGCAGGCCCGGGCTCTGGAGGCCGTTTAGCAGCGCCGGGTCGAACGATAACGGTGTTCCGCTACTGGCGGCAAAGCGCGCCAGCACATCGGCCAGCGGGCCTGCGCCGATGGTGTAGTTGTGGGAGCCGTTGCTGGCCATGGCATCGGCCGCCATCAGTGCCGAGGCCGGGGCGAAGGTACCGATGGCCACGGCCAGGCTCAGGGTCTTGAGGCGCAAGCGAGGGCTGGAACGATGCATCATGGGTTGATCCTGTGAATACAGAAATGAGGGTTCTGCACTCAGTACCGGACGACGCGGAAAAAGGTATCAGGCAAACGCAAGAAATCTTCAAGCCTGTGGTTCGACCGTGACCCAGTAGCGGGTCAGGCCATTGACCGTCACCGGGAGGGTGTCGACGAGCAGGCGCAGGCTGGTGTCGCTGTCGGTCAGCGGGAATGCGCCGGAAACCTTGAGCTCGGCCACGCCCGGGTGGCAGCGCAGCACCCCCGGTCGATATCGGGCCAGCTCCTGCAACAGGTCAGCCAGGCGCATGTTGCGCGCCAGCAGCATGCCGTGCTCCCAGGCCAGGTCCCCGGCGTCCAGGGGGCTGACCGGCTGCACCCGAGTGCTGTCGAAGGCGCTGCGTTCGCCGGCCTTGAGCAGCAGGTGGCTGTCGCCATGCAGCGGCTGGGTATCCACCGTGCCTTCGACCACGGCGACACGGGTCAACGGGCCGTCCAGCCGCACGCTGAAGCGCGCACCTGCGGTTTGCGCCTGGCCGTGCACCGTGCGTACAAGCAGTGGGCGCGCTGGCGTTGCGGGATCGGCCGCGCTGGTGACGAGGATTTCGCCAGCAAGCAGGTCGATGCGCCGTTGCCAAAGATCGAAGCGGATATCGATGGCGCTGTCGGTGTTCAGCAGCACCTTGCTGCCGTCTGCCAGGCTCAGCGGGCGCTGCTCCCCTACCCCTGTGTGGGCATCCGCTGTCCATTGCTGCCAGGGCATGTTGCGCCACGCCAGCCAGGCGGCGGGGGCCGCCAGCAGCATCAGGCCCAGGCGCTGCATGGCCTGGCGTCGGCTCAACGTGCCATTGCGGCTGAGCCGACGCAGGGTCTCGCCGCTGACCGGCTCCGGCAAGCACTGCAGGTCGCCCAGCAGCCTCTCGGCGCGTTGCCAGGCCTGGGCATGCTGAGCGCTGCGCTGGCACCAGGCCCGGACCGCGCGATGGTCATCCTCGGTGGCGCTGCCCGATTGCAACTGCACCAGCCAGTCGGCGGCCTCGCCAAGGATGGACGGGTCGATTCGGGCGCTCATCAGTCAAGGCTCAGGCAGGCAAGGAAGGCCGCACGCATGTCGCGCTTGATGGTGACCAATGACACCTGCAACTGCTCGGCGATCTGCGCGTAGGTCAGGCCGTCGAGCTGAGACAGCAGGAACACCTGGCGCACCCGTGCAGGCATTTCGCGGAGCATGGCATCCACCCGATAGAGCGTTTCGAGGATCAGCCAGCGGGTTTCCGGTGACGGCGCCTCGGGTTCGGGTAGATGGGCGATGGCTTGCAGGTAGGCCCGCTCGACATCCAGCCGCCGCCAACGGTCGACCAGCAGGCCCTTGGCGATGTGCGTGAGCAAGGCCCGCGGTTCGCTGCCAAGGTCCGCTTCGGCTTGGCGAACGAGCAGGCGCACGAAAGTATCATGGGCAACGTCCGCGGCATCGCAGGCATTGCCCAGCTTGCGCCCAAGCCAACCCAGCAGCCAGCCGTTGTGCTCGGTGTACAGCGTCTGGACCTGCAGGTTGAGGGGGATGTTGGCGGGCGGCATCGCGATCTTGTTCAAATGGCGCAATTAAGAATTGATCGCATTCTAATCATGGGGCCAGTGCCCTGGCAATGCACATCGCGTGTCGCGAGGGCGCCAGCCTATCGCGCGCCCTCGCAGAAGCGCTGAATAGCCTGGCACGCCGCACGCAGCGAGTCGTCATCGAGGGCGTAGGCGATGCGCAGGTAGCTTGCAAGGCCAAACGCACTGCCGTGGACGACTGCAACGTTGGCCTCCTCCAGCAACGCCAGGGCCACTGCCTCGTCGGTGAGCAGCTCACGACCCGCGGATGAGCGCTTGCCGATCAGCCCGGAGCAGTCGGCGAACGCGTAGAACGCCCCGCCTGGAACCTCGCAGCGGATGCCCGGGGCCTGGTTGAGCAACTCGACCATGAAATCGCGACGGCGCTGGAACACTTCTCGGCTGTGGGCGATGAAGTCTTTGGGGCCGTCGAGGGCAGCGATTGCGGCGTGCTGCGAAATGGAACAGGCACCCGAGGTCTGCTGCCCCTGAAGCTTCTCCATCGCGTCGAGCAGCCAGCGAGGACCGGTGGCGAAGCCGATTCGCCAACCTGTCATGGCATAGGCCTTCGACACGCCGTTCATGGTCAGTGTCCGTGCCGCCAGCTGGGGTTCAACCTGGGCAAGCGTGAGGAAGTCACGATTGTCGAAGATCAGGTGCTCATAGATGTCGTCGGCCAGAATCAGCACCTGCGGATGGGCTGACAACACTTCGGCCAGCGCCCGCAGCTCGTCGCGACTGTACACGGCGCCCGTGGGGTTGGACGGCGAGTTGAGGATCAGCCAGCGGGTTTTCGCGTCGATGGCCTCGCTCAGTGCCTGCGGGGTCAGCTTGAAGCTCGACGCGGCGCCGCAGGCAATGATGCGCGCCTGGCCCCCACACAGCTCGACCATTTCCGGATAACTGACCCAGTACGGCGCGGGAATCAGCACTTCGTCGCCTTCGTTGAGGGTCGCGGCCAGAGCATTGAAGATGACGTGCTTGCCGCCGCTGCAAACCAGCGTGTCCTGCCAGCTGACATCGAGGCCGTTTTCACGCTGGTACTTGCGCGCGATCGCTTCACGCAAGGCGCGAAGGCCGGACACCTGGGTGTAGCGCGTGTGCCCTTGGTTGATCGCACCGATGGCTGCAGCGCGGATGTGCTCCGGCGTGTCGAAGTCAGGCTCCCCCGCGCAAAGCGAAATGATCTTCGCCCCTGCTGC
This sequence comes from Pseudomonas sp. FA117, assembly GCF_057370475.1. Lineage (NCBI taxonomy): Bacteria > Pseudomonadati > Pseudomonadota > Gammaproteobacteria > Pseudomonadales > Pseudomonadaceae > Pseudomonas > Pseudomonas sp. FA117. The sequence goes on along the minus strand of NZ_CM170675.1, from coordinate 2,891,835 downwards.
GCGCCGCTCGGCCACGCGGTCGATGATCCTGTAGGTTGCCGAAGGCTTGGCAGCCTGCAGGCGGCGGTTCAGCGTTTCCAGGCTCATGTGCGCTCCTGCAGGTGGGTAAGACCCATCAGATCCATGCTGGTATGACCCTCGCGCAGCTTGGCCATGAACACTGCCTCCTTGTCTGCACGCTTCTGACCTTCGCGCAGCGTGCGTTCGACCGCAGCCGCCGGGACGATGATCACACCGTCCTCGTCCGCGACCACCAGATCGCCAGCGCTGACCCGGGCACCGCTGAAGTCGAACGGCGTGCCGACCGAGGGCGTGGTGGCCTTGACGGTGCCCTTGACCGAGATCCCCCGCGCGAAGACCGGGAAACCCTGCGCTTCAAGCGCGGCGATGTCGCGTACACCGCCGTTGATGACCAACCCGACAATCCCTGCGGCTTGCGCCGCCACGGTGAGCACCTCACCCCAGTAACCTGCGATGAAGTCGGCGCAATCACAGACCAGGACGCTGCCGCGCGGCGCTTTGGCCACCGCCAGGTGCAGGCCCAGGTTGTCTCCGGGCGAACACTGCAGCGGATAGGCAGGCGCGGCTATGAATGCGCCCTTCCATACCGCGCGAATCTCGCGGTCGACCGCACATGGCAGGCCGCAGGCCTCGTACAGGGTCGAGCTGCCGAGGATCTTTGCAAGGTTCTGATAATCGTGTGGGAGGCTCATGCTTGTTTGCTCTGCAGGGTGTGATAACCGAGGGCGGCACGAGCGTCCTCGAGGCTTGTGCCAGTGGCGATGCGCTCGCGGATCTGCGCTTCGACCTGTTCGATGCGACGTGCGGTTTCAGCGACCTCCTGTGCACGGTCGCGCGGGACGATGACGACGCCATTGGCGTCAGCCACGACGATGTCGCGGGCGCACACGCGAGCCTGGCCCACCGATACCGGCTGGTTCACGGCTGCGACTTGCACGCGGTCCTTGCCGGTACGCATGAAGCGGCCTTTGCTGAACAGTGGGTAGCCTTCGCCCAGCGCCGTGTTCACATCGCGGCAGACACCGTCGATGACCGTGCCGGCAATTCCCCTGGCCAGCGCGTACTGGGTCATGATGTCGCCCCACACCGTGCAGTCGGTGCGGCCTTCATTGGCGATGACCAGCACGTCGCCTGGTGCTGCTTCATCGATGAAGTCCCCGACCGTGCCGGGCGGCGCGCTCGCACTGATGTACTGAACGGTGAAGGCAGGGCCGACCACGACCTGGCTGTAGTTCGCCAGTGGCGCGATACCGAAGGCCTGGCCTGCAAGGCCCAGCCTGTCCAGCGCGTCGGATACACCCGGGGTATCCAGGCCTTCGAACAAGGCAACCAGGTCTTTGTCAGAAAGGTTCATGTCACTGCTCCACCTTGATGGCTTCGAACTGCGTGTCGTGCATCACTTCCTCGACTGAGCGACCGGCGCGCACGGCGTCCACCATGCCGGCCTGGCGCCGGTCAATGCGCTCGGCCAGGTCCAGCACCTGCTCGATGGCATGGGCTGGAACGAATACCGTGCCGCATTCATCGGCGATCACATAGTCGCCTTCATCTACCTCGACGCCCGCCATGCGAACCTTGACGGCTGCGTCGACCTGGATGAGCCTGTTGCGCGCGCTGATCATGGTCACCCCGCGAGCGAAGACCGGGTACCCGATATCGGCACTGCCGCGGATGTCGCGGCTGAAGCCATCGATGATCGAACCGCGGATGCCTTTGCGCTGGGCCGCGTTGGCCAGGATGTCTCCCCAGCTGGAGATCCCGTCGACGCCACCTGCGATCACCAGCACGCGGTCGTCGCTGGTGACGCGTTCTACAGCCGGGGTAATCAGGTGCGCAGTGAGCGCCACGTCCTGCTTGGGGCCCAGCTGCACAGTGCTGGCCCGGCCGACGATTCTGGGGCAATTCCACAGCGGCATCAGGCCATTGGTGGCGCCGGGCAGTTCAAGGAAATCCAGCGCGTCCGACACCGTGTTGGTATCGAGCGCGGCCAGGCGTTCAAGCGGGGCTTTCAAGCTCATCGGTTGCAGGCCTCTTGTGGGTGAGGCTTGAGTATCTGCGGCGACGTTTGATACGTATATTCCGAAGAAGCTAAGCTTGTTATATCCGCAACCTATGGAAAGATACCGTGATCAACTTTCGCCTGATACGCCACCTCTGGCTGTTCCTGGCTGTGGCTGAAGACCAGAACTTCAGCCGCGCGGCCAGGCGCCTGGGCATGTCACAACCGCCGTTGACCGAGCAGATCCAGGCGCTCGAGCAATCGCTTCGCGTCCAACTGTTCACCCGGTCGCGCCGCGGTGCGCAGCTGACGGCCGCCGGCGCGGCGATTCTTCCGGCGGTGCGCAAGTTCGCTGATCAACTGGAGCGACTGGAGCTGGCGGTTCACGAAGCCGTCGCGGGCCATGCCGGTGTAGTGACGATCGGCGCGATCACCTCGGCCATGATCGACGTGCTGCCGCCTTTGATCGAGCGCTTCAAGCAGAGTCATCCCTTGATCACGGTATCGGTTCGGGAGATCGACAGTGCGCAAGCCATACCCGCACTGGAGGCAGGCGATATCGACATTGCCTTCGCCCGCCTGGAGGGGAACCTTGGCCGGCATCTTCAATCCTTGCCGTTGGCGCAAGACAGGCTGGCAGTCGCACTCCTCCAGGATCATCCTCTGGCTGCCAGTGAGTCCATCTCCCTTCAAGCCCTCGCGGACGAAACCTTGGTCATGGCTTCGCGGGATGTCAGTCCCGTGTACTTCGACTACCTGGTCGGGCAGTGCAAAGCCTGCGGCTTCTCGCCGCGTATCCTCCACCAGGTACGCTCCGTTTCGTCACAGGTCGCCTTTGTCAGTTGCGGTCAGGGCATCGCACTGGTACCCACGTCCATGGGCAAGATCGCACCGGACAACGTGGTTATCCGCCCACTGCATCCCGAGGTGAACGTGGTCACCACCGCCATGGCCTGGCATGACGAGCACAAGAATCCGCTGGTTGCGGCAATGGTCGATCATGCAAGACAGGGTGTGCTGTCTTAAGTCAGGGAACACGAAAAAACCGGGCCTTTTCAGGAAAAGACCCGGCTTTACGCTTGCTATGGCGTGTAAACGCGCAGCTTAGGCGGCCTTCTTGAGCTGGCCCTTGGCTGCGAGGATCCACTTCTCGATGTTGTCCTCGGTGAGATCATTGATATCGTGTACTTCGGGCTGATAGCCCAAGTTGAACGAGGTGAAGTCAAACTTTTGCTGGCTGTCGTTATTGATGACGAAGATCGGTACACCAGCTTCTTTGGCCAGGGTAATCTCTTCGTCGATGAACGCACGGCCTTTGGTATGGGCCCCGTTCAATACAACGAGGGCATCCTTGCCCTTGATCATTTTCTTGGCCCAGTCGCGGGGGCCATGTGGGGTGCTCTTGATCTTGTTCCATTCGGGCTCGGAGACCGTTTTGAAGTCCTTGACCGCGTTCAGGCTGCGGATCTTCGTCAGCGCGGAGCAATCATTTTTAAAATCCAAAACGCAGAAAACGTCGAACTCTTTCATGTTTTCACCTTCCATTTTTTTGGTGATTTCCGGACTTGAATTTCCGTTTCCACGTAGCGACCAGACTGTTTGGTTCACGCTGCGTCGTTCCATGGAACCTGTGTTAACAGGTGGCTTGATTGTTGGCGAGATTAACGGGCGGCGATACTGGCAAAAATACTAGGTCGCGCAGCGATGCGAGGGGGTAACGCAAGCGCTGGCATCTTGTTAATCGATATCTATGGGCGACATGGATGGCTTCAATAATCAATCTGATCGATAGCTTGAATCGCTGAGCTTCGTTTCCCGACGATATCCAACTCAGCCATGCTCGGCCTCACACGCAACCTGTGGAGCTGCCGACATGGCCACTGCCCTTCTCACCTCGTTCAAGCAAGGCGCCTACGCCGCAATCCTTGGCTACATCGTGTTGATGCTTTCGCTCATGGCCCTCAACGCCCAGGGGCTGCTGTCATGACGCGTGCCCCATCAGAACCCGCGCGCTCATGATTGTTTGTTCTGATGGAATTCTGATAACGATTAATGGCTGATTATTAGAGCTGAACCACCCTTTACTGTATGAGCCATATCCCCACCACGCACCGCAGTACGCGTGGCCTGATCCGGATAGCTTTCAATCTTCCATTGATAAAGGGTGCCTCTCATGTCGCAAATCATCCTCGTCACCGGTGCATCGTCCGGCTTCGGACTCATGACCGCCCAGGCATTGGCACGCGCAGGCCATACCGTGTACGCCTCGATGCGTGAAACCCAGGGTCGCAACGCTCCACGCGTGCTGGAACTGGCCCAGTGGTCCAGCGACAACAATGCCGATCTGCGCACCGTCGAGCTGGACGTGCAGTCGGACTCGTCCTCGGTTGCCGCCATCGAATACATCATCAAGGACGCGGGCCGGCTCGACGTGGTGGTGCACAACGCCGGGCACATGGTGTTCGGTCCGGCCGAGGCCTTCACGCCAGAGCAACTGATGCAGCAGTACGACGTCAACGTGCTGGGCACCCAGCGGGTCAACCGTGCTGCCCTGCCCCACCTGCGCAAGCAGGGCAAGGGCCTGCTGGTGTGGGTGGGTTCGTCGTCCACCCGTGGCGGCACCCCACCGTTCCTGGCGCCCTACTTCGCCGCCAAGGCGGCCATGGACGCTCTCGCCGTGGCGTACTCCACCGAGCTGACGCGTTGGGGCATCGAGACCACCATCATGGTGCCGGGCGCCTTCACCAAAGGCACCAACCACTTCGCCCACTCGGGCAAGCCGGCCGACACCGCCATCGCCGCCGAGTACGAGAATGGTCGCTATGCCGATGTGCCCGGCAAAGCGCTCGAGGGTTTGAAAAGCCTGGAACCGGAAGATGCCGACCCCGCCGAAGTGGCGCGGGAGATCGTACGTGTGGTTGATCTGCCGTTCGGCAAGCGTCCGTTCCGTGTGCACGTCGACCCGTCCCAGGACGGCGCCGAAGTGGTCAATGCCGTAGCGGACCGGGTTCGCCGCGAGATGTATCGAGCCATCGACCTCGAGGACCTGTTGTCGCCGGCACTCCCACAGCAGTGACAACGACGCTATCGAAGTCAGGGCACAGCGCGTTTGCGGCGTGTGCCCAGCTCGATCCATACAGGCGCATGGTCACTGGCCTTGGCTTCATTGCGCACCCAGGCATCGACCCCGGCCTGTTTCAGGTACGGGGCGAGCTCGGGGTTGAGCAGCAGATGGTCGATACGCAACCCGGCGTTGCGCGCCCAATGGTCACGGAAGTAATCCCAGAAGGTGTAGACGCGTGCCTGCGGGTGCAGGTGGCGCAGGCAATCGAGCCAGCCCTGCACCAGCAGTCGCTGGTAACACGCTCGTGACTCGGGCTGCAGCAGCGCATCCTTCAGCCAGGAGCGCGGGTCGTAGATGTCCAGGTCGGTGGGCACGACATTGAAATCGCCCGCCAGCACGGTCGGATGACCACTGCTGTACAGCCCTTGCGCGTGGGCGATCAGGCAGTCGAACCAGCGCAGCTTGTAGTCGAACTTCGGGCCGGGCTGCGGGTTGCCGTTGGGCAGGTACAGGCAGCCGACCAGAACGCCGTGCGCTGCGGCTTCCAGATAGCGGCTCTGTGGGTCTTCCTCCATGCCAGGCAAGCCACGGCGGACCTCCAGCGGTTCGCTGTCGCGGGCCAGGATGGCCACGCCATTCCATGAGGGCTGTCCGTGGAACAGACAGCCATACCCTGCCGCTTCGATCTCCTGGCGCGGAAACTGTTGATCCGCCATCTTGAGTTCCTGCAGGCAGGCAATGTCGGGCTGCTCGCGCTGCAGCCAGGCGAGCAGCGCCGGCAAGCGGCTGCGCATGCCGTTGATATTGAAGGTGGCGATCTTCAGGGCTTTCATGAGTCGGGATCGCTGACGTGCGCCTGCACGGCATCCTCCAGCGCCCGTACATGCGCTTCGTCGGCCAGGGCCTTGAGGGCCAGCCAGTCGTCCCAGTCGAGGGCGCCGTCGTCGCGCAGGGCCTGGGCAGTGCGCAGCAGTTCGTGATGATAGGCGTCTGGCGACTCGCGCCGGTAACTGACGTCGTCGTATTGCGCGTACCAGGCTTCAAGCTCGGGAATGCTGCGTTCGATGCTCATGAGGGTACCCTCGGCTCTTTTTCAGTCAGAGCGCTGCTCGTTGCCCGGCGTTCAATCGCAGGTCTCTCAAGCGCGCTCGGCAGCGCTCTGGGCCTGGGCCACGGGCGGCCTGGCAAAGTACTCCGCTGCAGCAACGCCCAGCAGCGCAACCCCGCCCCCCACCAGGTGATAGGCCCGGACCCCCTCCCCCAGCACCACTACGGCAATGGCTGCGGTCAGTACCGGCAGCAGGTTCATGAACGCTGCACAACGCGCCGGCCCCAGCAACTGCACGCCGCGTATCCAGAAGTACGGCAGCGCCACCGACGCCAGGCCACCGGCATACAGAATCAGCGGCAGTGTCTGCAGGTTCAACTGCCGCTCTGCTTCATGGGTGACCAGGAAGGCCGGCAGCATGATCACCAGCGCGCACAACGACTGCACATAGGTCGACTGCCAACTGCCGATCGGCAGCGCCCAACGCTTGAGCAGGACGCCATACAACGCATAGCCCAGTGCGGCGATGAAGATCAGCAGGTCGCCAATGTGGGCGCCGCCGTTGAACAGGCTGGCCGGGTCGCCCTTGCTCACCAGGTAGACCAGCCCCAGCAACGACACCACACCGCTGGCGACCGTGGCGGGTGTGGGCGAGTGCCTGAGCACGAGCGCACCGAGCATCAAGGTCAGCAATGGGGTCAGCGCGGTGAACACGGCAAGGTTGGTGGCGGTGGTCGAGGCCGCAGCGGTGTACGACATCACCTGGAAGAAGCACAGCGCCAGAAATCCGAGGATCGCCAGCTTGCCGATATGCGGCCAGATCAGCGCGCGGTTCGTCCAGGCGGGTGCGGCGACGAACAGGCTCATGATCAGTACCGCCAGCAGCAGCCGGTAGAAGGTGATAGCGCCGGGGCCGATGCTGTGTGCGGACAGGCGGGAAACGATGACATTGCCCGACCAGATCAGGATGGCGAGCAAGGGAAAGAGACAGGCAGCTCGGTTTCGCATGGACAGGTCCTCCGGATGCGATGATTATCGAGCTGAGAGACTAGGTGTTCTGCAGGCGTCCTTCCTGCTCTATAGTGGCCTGAACTGTAGGGATTGGGACATGCAGCAGGATATCTCGACCAAATACCTTGGCTACCACGATACCGGCTCGCCGCTGGTGGCCATGCAAGTCGACTGGCCGGATGGCGCGTCCACCGGCTGGCACAGCCATCCCAGCACTCAACTGCTGTACGCCATCGAAGGCCTGATGCTGGTCAGTTCGCGCGATGGCTGCTGGGTGGTGCCGCCTGACCGCGCCTTGTGGCTGGCGCCTGGGCTCGAGCATGAGGTGCGGATGACCGGCGACGTGCGGATGAGGACGGTGTTCATCGACACGTCGGTGATCGACGGGCTGGCGGGCGGTACGCGCGTGCTCGAGGTATCCGGCCTGCTGCGTGAGCTGGTGATCGCGGCTGCCGATTTGCCGGGCGACTACCCCGCCCACTCAAGGTCTGATCTGCTGATGCGCCTGCTGATCGAAGAGCTGCGTCTGTGCAAGGCGTTGCCCCTGCACCTGCCGCTGCCCCGTGATGAACGGCTCAGGTTCATCTGCGAGCACCTGCTCAGCTACCCGGACAACACCTTGACGGTCGCCGAGTGGGCCGAGCGCATCGAGGTGACGGCCAAGACGGTGCACCGCTTGTTCGCCCGGGAAACCGGCATGTCGTTCGCCCAGTGGCGTGACCAGGCCAGATTGCTGTTCGCCCTGCGCCAGATCGCCAGCGGGCGCAAGATCATCGACATCGCATTCGATTGCGGCTACTCGAGCCCGAGCGCTTTCACCGCGATGTTCAGGCGCCACTTCGGCGTGCCGCCTTCGACTTTCTACGACTGAACCCAGACTCAGCGCTGGCGCAAGAACGCCAGCATGCTCTGCGCATCGCTGACCTCGAACTTGCCGGGCGCCTCGACCGCCAGGTGCCTGACCACGCCATCTTCGACCAGCATGGCGTAGCGCTGGGAGCGACGGCCCATGCCGCGGGCCGAGAGATCCTGCCCCAGGCCGAGGGCATCGGTGAACGCCGCATTGCCGTCGGCGATCATCTGCACCGCATCGCCCACCTGCAAGCTGTTGCCCCAGGCATTCATGACGAAGGCGTCGTTGACCGAAAGGCACAGGATCTCGTCGATGCCGGCGGCAAACAGCTCTGCGGCCGAGTCCACGTAACCTGGGACGTGACGTTCAGAGCAGGTCGGCGTGAAGGCACCGGGCAAGGCGAAGATCACCACCTTGCGCTGCCTGCAACGCTCGAGCACGGAAAAGGCATCGGGGCCGATCGGGCAGCCGCCCTCGCCGTCGCTGTATTGGTGCAGCGTTGCCTCAGGCAATGAATCGCCGATCTTGATCATGGTCGCTCCTGGATGAATGTGGGCTTGCTTGGGAGGTTGTTTTAACAGCTTTGCGCGTCAGTGGCGTTCCTGAAAAAACTTTCATGATCCAAGGCGCCGAAAAGCAGGCTCAGCTAGTCATCTATATGAATCCATCCGGTATATTCCTTCAAGAGACGTAACAAGACATTACAAGAAGGGGTTTCCGTTGGATATTTCACATGCCGCGTGGCTCGCCCACGACACCCGCCTGGTGATCTGTTGCCTGGCGGCCATTGCCAGCATCATCGTGCTGATCAGTGTCACCAGGTTGCCGCCCTTCCTGTCGATCCTGATCGGTACCTTCGTCGCCGGCCTGGGCGCAGCCCTGCCGCCGGAAGAAGTCGCCAAGGCCTTCGGCAAGGGCGCTGGCAGCCTGCTGGGTGAAGCTGGGATCATCATCGCCCTGGGCGCGATGCTCGGTGCGCTGATGGCTGAATCCGGAGCTGCCGACCGGATTGCCTCGACGTTGCTGCGCCATGCCCGTGGCAAAGCCCTGCCCTGGGTCATGGCGTTGGTGGCGATGGTCATCGGCTTGCCGCTGTTCTTCGAGGTCGGCCTGGTGTTGATGGTGCCGGTGATCTTCGTCATCGCCCGCCAGTCCGGGCAGCCACTGCTCAGGGTGGCGATCCCGGCGCTGGCCGGCATGACCACCCTGCACGCTCTGATGCCCCCGCACCCGGGACCGCTGATCGCGGTCAGCGCCCTGCATGCCGACCTGGGTCTGACCATGCTGCTGGGCCTGTGCATTGCCGTGCCGGCCGTGGTTCTCGCCGGGCCGCTGTACGGTATCTGGCTGTCGAAGCGACTGGATGTACAGGAGCCTGCCGAGCTCGGGGCGCTGTTCACCGCCAAGGTCGAGACACGGCGCACGCCGAGCTTTGCCGTGTCGCTGCTGATCATCCTGCTGCCGGTGCTGCTCATGCTCGGCAGCACCCTGGCCAAGATCGCCATGGCGCCGCAGAGCACCCTGGCGATCAGCCTCAAGTTCCTCGGTGAGCCGTTGATCGCCCTGGGCCTGGCGGTGATTGCCGCAGTGATCTGCCTGGGCTGGTCGATCGGCATGGCCCGTGACCAGGTCGGCAGCGTGCTGCGCAAGAGCCTGGCGCCGATCGCCGTGCTGCTGCTGACCATCGGTGCCGGCGGCGGCCTCAAGCAGACGCTGCTCGAAGCCGGTATCAGCGACACCATCAGCAAGGTCGCCAGCGGCGCACACCTGTCGTATGTGCTGCTGGCCTGGCTGATTGCCGTGGCGCTGCGCCAGGCGACCGGCTCGGCGACTGTCGCCACCACCACGACCGCAGGCATTCTCGCGCCGCTGATGGCCGGCCTTGCATCCACCCAGAGCTCGCTGGTGGCCCTGGCCATCGGCGCCGGTTCGGTGTTCTTCTGCCACGTCAACGACGCCGGGTTCTGGATGGTCCGCGAGTACTTCGGACTGCAGCTCAAGCAGACGATCTGGGTGTGGTCGGTATTGCAGACCATCGTTTCGGTGGTCGGACTGGCCGGCACCCTGCTGCTGTGGCAATGGTTCCAGTAGTACGCCAGTGACCGCGCAGCCCGCAGGGCTGCGCGCCTGGCCCCTCGCTTACAGCGCAGACCTGCTGCGCTGTGTCCTGATCCACCAGGCCTGAACGGCCGCACCGATCACGAAGACCCCCAGCCAGGCCACCAGTGCGCCCCGTACCAGCGGCGAGGTCGGGCCGTCTGCCAACGGATGGCCGCTGGGCAGGCGCGTCAGGGTTTCGTTGATGCCCGGCACCAGCAGCAGGAAGAAGCTGAAGGCGAACGCCAGTTGCGTCAGGTACGGCCGCGCGCGGCCCAGCAGGCTGAGCCTGGGAATGACCAGCGCTGCCGCGACCACCAGCAGCGCAAGGATGCCAAGCGCATGTCCGACGTTGAATCCCCCCGTGCTGGAAAGCCCGAACGCGGTGAGCACCGACAGCAGCAGCCCGAGCTGGTAGCTGCGCGCAGCGGTCGTTCGGGGCTCGATCCGTTGGTAGCGCACATAGCTGTAGAGCCCGGCGGCGAAGGTTGCGACGCTGACGAGCGTGTGGATGGCGCCTAGCGGTGAGATGGGATGTGGCATGGCTGGTGTCTCCGTTGTGCTGAAATGTAGCTACCGACTAGTCGGTAGGTTGACGGGTGCAAAAAAAGCCGCTGCGACTGCACAGCGGCTTTTCACGGTGAAAACTTCAGGTTCGTTCCTGCCCCTCGAAATGCCGGGCGATCCAGGTCTCGCACACGGCCCAGAGTTTCGGCGCACCGCGCTGGATGACCGGGCCGTAGCGCTCGATCACCTGCTGGCGCGACACAGCGCTTTCAGACCAGGTTCCACCCCCGGTGAAGACGTTGATCAGCAACGGCTGGAAACGGTCGAGCGCCTTGGCGAAGCGCGCATCGTCGGTCTCGGCCTGCTCGAACTCCTGCCACAGCGCAAGCATCTGCGCGCCCTGCGGCTGCGGCAAAAGCCCGAACAGACGCTGCGCCGCCTCGGCTTCCTGTTCGGCCTGCAGCTGGCAGGAAGATCCGCCGTGGATCGGATAGTCGCCGACATCGATCTCGACGATGTCGTGCAACAGCAGCATGCGCATGACCCGGTTGCTGTCCACCACCCCGCTGGCGTATTCCCCAAGCACCAGGGCGTACATCGCCAGGTGCCAGGAATGCTCGGCGGAATTTTCCTTGCGGCTGCGGTCGAGCAAGGGTGACTGCCTGCGCACGCTTTTCAGCTGGTCGATCTGGCGCAGGAATTCCAGTTGCTGTTCCAGCGGGCCTGGGGTCATGGCTCAGGCTCCCGGCGCTGCGCTGCTGGCTGTGAGGCGGTCGAGCAGCGGCTGGGTGATCAGGGCGAAGACGCCCGGATCGCCATAGGCCCGGGCCGACAGCATGGCGCCATGCACCGAGGCGATGAAGCGCTCGGCCTCCACCTGCGGCGTGTCCGACAGGGCCAGGCTGCCCTGCTGTGCGCCACGCTCCAGCACCGAGGCGATCCAGCCCGAGAGGCTGCGAAAATGCGCTCGCACCTCCGTCACCACTTCGGCCGGCAGCACCGGGATCTGGGTCGCCAGCAAGGCGCAGACGCAATAGCCCCTGCTCGCCTCGCCCACACACTCCAGCCAGTAGCCGATGTAGGCATTGAGCTGTTCGGCGGGCGTGGGGAAATAGCGCTCCAGGGCCGCCATGCCGGCCTTGGCCTCGTCGCGGTATTGCGCCACCAGCACGCGTACCAGCTCTGCCTTGGTGGGAAAGTGATGGTGAATGCTGGCCTTGCGGATGCCGACGTGCTCGGCGATGTCCGCGTAGCTGAAACCGTTGTAACCCCCGGTGATGATCAGGGTGCGGGCGCATTGGAGAATGTCGGAGTAAGTGCTGGACTGAGTGTTCATACTCGCACCCTACCTTCTGGTAGGGAAGCGGTCAACCTCCGCCGAATCACGTTCATCAGGATTGAAAACATCAGCGGGATACATTTGTACTCTTTACCTTGAAAGCCCATGAAACTGCAGCTTTGCGGCACTGCACCAGGCAAAAGTTAAAATATTATTCACATGCGCTAATGATTCTCATTGAAGTAGATTCCCCGGCGACCTCCCCGCGAGGTCGATGCCCTCAGCCATTTCGGGAGAATCATGCTAGTCCCCTTCCTCATCATGCTCCGCGAGGGCATCGAAGCTGCGCTGATCGTCGGCATCATCGCCAGTTACCTGCGCCAGACCGGCCGCGGCCAATGGATGCCTGCCGTATGGATCGGCGTGTTCCTGGCTGCCGCCCTCTCCCTTCTGGTTGGCGCGGGCCTGGAGCTGATGAGCAGTGAATTCCCGCAGAAGCAGCAGGAACTGTTCGAGGCGCTGGTCGGCCTGGTCGCGGTGGTGATCCTGAGCTCGATGGTGCTGTGGATGCGCAAGGTCGCGCGCTCGATCAAGCACGACCTGCACGCCTCGCTGGATGCGGCGCTGGGTGGCTCCAGGCACCAGGCCTGGGCGCTGATCGCCATGGTGTTCTTCGCCGTTGCCCGCGAAGGGCTGGAAACGGTGTTCTTCCTGCTCGCGGTGTTCCAGCAGAGCGAAGGCCCCGGCGCACCGCTGGGTGCGTTGCTCGGGCTGGTGGTGGCGGTGCTGGTCGGGCTGGCGCTGTATTCGGGCAGCCTGCGCCTGAACCTTGGGCAATTCTTCCGCTGGACCGGCCTGTTCATCCTCGTGGTGGCCGCCGGCATCCTCGCCAATTCGGTACAGGCACTGCATGAGGCCGGAGTGTGGAATGCGCTGCAGGGCGTGGTCTTCGACATCAGCCATATCCTGCCGGTAGACGGTCCGACCGGCTCGGTGCTGGCGGGCATGTTCGGCTACCAGGACACCCCGACCGTGAGCACCCTGGGCGCCTATCTGCTCTATCTGGCCGGAGCGCTGCTGATGTTCTTCTGGCCGGCGTCGGCCAAGCCTTCCTCTTCCCACGCTGCGCAGAAACAAGGGTAAGCATGACCAGTCACCAGGCCGGCGCCGCTGGCAAGCCCCCCTCTTCCCGCCTGCTGCGCCTGGCGGTTGCCGGCAGTGCCCTGCTGATGGTCGGTGCAGGGGTGGTGTTCTACTACGCCGCGCACCAGGCCCAGGCCCGGCGTGCGGCCAACAGCGGGCACGAGACGCTGATCACCATCCATGACCACGCCTGCGAGCCGAACGACCTGAGCGTGCCGGCCGGGGCCAACAGTTTCCGCATCGTCAACCAGTCCCAGCGCGCCGTGGAGTGGGAGATTCTCGACGGCGTGCTGGTGATCGAGGAGCGCGAGAACATCGCCCCGGGCCTGTCGCAGGTGATCAACGCCACGCTGCAACCGGGCCGCTATGCAATCACCTGCGGCTTGCTCAGCAACCCGCGCGGCAGCCTGACCGTCACCCCGACCGCGGCGTCCGAGGCAGCTGCCAAGGCGCGTCCTGCACTGACCGCCTTCATCGGGCCGCTGTCGGAATACCGTGTCTACCTGAGCAGCCAGGGCAGCGCCCTGATCCGCGCTGGCCAGGCGTTGCAGCAGGCAATCGAGGCTGGCGACCTGCAGCAGGCGCAGACCGCCTACGCCGCCGCGCGGGTGATCTACCAGCGTATCGCCCCGGCGAGCCAGCGCCTGGCCGAGCTGGACAACCGCATCAATGCCCGTGCCGACTACTTCGAACAGCGCGAGCAGGATCCGGCGTTCACCGGTTTCCACCGTATCGAGTCCGGACTGTTCCAGCAGCGCAGCACCGCAGGCCTTGGCCCGGTGGCCAGCACCCTGCTGGGCGACCTGGGCCAGCTCAAGACCGAGCTGCTTGCCCAGGCAATCGCGCCGGAGCAGTTCATCGAGGCCTTGATGCGCCCCTTGCACAGCCTTGCGCAGATCCGCGCCAGCGGTGAGGAGGAACGCTACAGCCATCTCGACGTGGCCGGTTTCGCCGCCAACCTCGAAGGCATCCGCAAAGGCATCGACCTACTGCGGCCGCTGCTGGCCAGAAACGGCAGCCAGCAGCTGGCAGCCGCCGACGCCGTCCTCGCCCGCTTCGACCAGCACCTTGCAGCGCTGCGGGTGGGGGACGGCTACCTGTCCTACGACCAGGTGGCTCAGGCACAGAAACAGCAGATCGCCACCGACGCCCAGGCGCTGGCCGATGCCATTGCCGATATCGGCCAGGCCCTTGGCCTTGCCGGCCAGTAAAGACAAGCGAGTTCCAGATGACAGACCGCGATACCCGTAACGCCCCGCAGTCCCAAGAGCGCCGTCGCCTGCTGGCCGGCCTCGGTGTCGCCGGTGTGGCCATGGCGGGCGCGGGCCTGGCCGGCAATGCCCTGGCCGCGCCCTCGCCCGCCAAGGTCACCGAAGCACCGCACAGCGATCGTACCCAGGAGCGCAACGCCTGGCTCGGCACCCATCAACCGGGGGTGGTGACGCCGCGCCCGGCTGCCGGGATGTTCGTCTCTTTCGATGTGCTGGCCCAGGACCGCCAGGACCTGGAGCGCCTGTTCCGCACCCTGGATGAGCGTATCCGCTTCCTGATGAGCGGCGGTCCGGTGCCGCAGGTCGATCCGAAGCTGCCGCCGGTGGACTCGGGCATCCTTGGCCCGGTGGTCACCCCCGACAACCTGACCATCACGGTATCGGTCGGTGAGTCGCTGTTCGACGAGCGTTTCGGCCTGGCCGAGGCCAGGCCCCGGCGCCTGAGCCGCATGGTCGGCTTCCCCAACGACGCCCTGGAAGCCGAGCGCTGCCATGGCGACCTGGGCCTGCAGTTCTGCTCCAACGCCCCCGACACCAATATCCACGCCCTGCGCGACATCATCAAGAACCTTCCCGACCTGCTCTACGTGCGCTGGAAACAGGAAGGCACTGTGCCGCCGCAGGCGCCGCGCAAGGCGTCCGAGCCCGAGCAGAGCGCGCGCAACTTCCTGGGTTTCCGTGACGGTTCGGCCAACCCCGATTCCAGTGACAGCGCCCTGATGAACCAGCTGGTCTGGGTGCAGCACGGCGATGAGCCCGCCTGGGCGGAGAATGGCACCTACCAGGTGGTGCGGATCATCCGCAACCTGGTCGAGCGCTGGGACCGCACGCCGCTCCAGGAACAGGAGTCGATCTTCGGCCGCAAGAAGGCCAGCGGCGCGCCCATGGACGGCCAGCGTGAAACCGACGTGCCGGACTATGCCCACGACCCGCAAGGCAAGCTGACCCGCCTGGACGCCCATATCCGCCTGGCCAACCCGCGCACCGCCGCCAGTCAGCCCAACCTGATCCTGCGCCGGCCGTTCAACTACTCCAGCGGCGTTAACAAGAACGGGCAGCTGGACATGGGGCTGTTGTTCATCTGCTACCAGGCCGACCTGGAACGCGGCTTCATCACCGTCCAGAACCGCCTCAACGGCGAGCCGCTGGAGGAATACATCAAGCCGGTCGGAGGCGGGTATTTCTTCGCCCTGCCCGGTGTGAAGGACGACCGCGACTACATCGGTCGTTCGCTGCTCGGCGCTGCCAAACCCATAAAAACCGCATGACACGACACTGAACCCGATCAGGACGCCCCCATGAACAAGACCCGCCTCGCTCTGCTGCTCACCCTCGCCCCGCTGTTCGCCCACGCCGCCGGCACGGTCGATCCGCTGACCCTGGTGCAACCGGTATCGGACTACAAGATCTATGTCACCGAAAAGGTCGACCAACTGGTGAGCGACACCCAGCGCTTCACCGACGCCGTGAAAGCCGGCGACCTGGCCAAGGCCAAGGCGCTGTATGCCACGACCCGGGTCAACTATGAGGCGGTCGAGCCGATCGCGGAGCTGTTCAGCGACCTGGACGCGGCCATCGACTCGCGGGTGGACGATCACGAGAAAGGCGTCGAAGCCGATGACTTCACCGGCTTCCACCGCCTGGAGTACGCACTGTTCGACAAGAACAGCACCGAAGGCCAGGGCCCGATTGCCGACAAGCTGATCAGCGATGTGAAGGACCTGCAGGATCGCATCGCCACCCTCACCTTCCCGCCGGAGAAAGTCGTCGGCGGCGCTGCCGCCTTGCTCGAGGAAGTGGCCGCGACCAAGGTCTCCGGCGAGGAAGACCGCTACAGCCACACCGACCTGTACGACTTCCAGGGCAACATCGACGGGGCCCAGAAGATCTTCGAGCTGTTCCGCAGTCATCTGGAATCGCAGGACAAGGCGTTCGTCGCCAAGGTCGACAAGAACTTCGCCAGCGTCAACAAGCTGCTGGCCAAGTACAAGACCAGGGACGGTGGCTTCCAGTCCTACGACAAGGTGGCCGAGCGTGACCGCAAGGCCATGATCGGGCCGGTCAATACCCTGGCCGAAGACTTGTCTACCCTGCGCGGGAAGTTGGGTTTGAACTGACTTTCAATAACGCTGTTGTTCCCTTCGCCGTTGCGGCTTGCCGGCGAAGGGAACACCCCGCGGCTGGGCAATAACTGCCGCGCGAATGAAAGATATTTAAAGCATTCCACCCTGCCCCGCTTTTCTAAACTTTGTTTCATCGAAAACCCGGCGAATCTCTCCTTCTATTCATCGTCCCCTCTTCACAAAGCGTGGAGAATGGCGCGCCGCTCGCCATGCCCGCCACCGGAGCCGCGCCGCAACGGGCACAGGCAAGCCTTCCATGGCACTGTTGCGCCCCTTTCAGCGTTGAACGGATCGGCGCTGCGCTAAACAGAGTTTGTCTACCCGGGCAAGTTTCTCAAGGCGAACAAGTCAGTCCCAACGAACGTCTGCAATTCACTGATGACTTTAAGTTCATTACAACGTTTCGATGTTGCCACTTAACATTGAACGACGGATGAATGACCCGTCTTGAGGAAATATATGAACACGCACGCACCGATCACCTTTACCGCTACCCCCGAACGCATTCTGATCACCGGCGCCACGGGCTTTCTTGGCGGATCGGTGGTTGCCCAGTTGATCGCCAGCGGCCAGGGCGCCCAACTGGTGTTCCTGGTCCGCGCCGAGAACGCCGAGCAGGGTCTGGAGCGCTTGCGCAACAACCTGCAGCAGCATGGTGTGGAGCAGGAACAGCGCCTGGCCCTCAACGCCGGGCAGATCATCTGTGGCGATTTCCTCGACACCTCCTGGCTGGCCCGCGAAACGCCGCGCCTGCTGGAGATCGAGCGGGTCATCAACTGCGCCGCCGTGGCCTCGTTCTCGAAGAACCCGACCATCTGGCCGGTGAACGTCGAAGGCACCTTCGCCTTTGCCGAAGTGATGAGCCGCTCCAAGCGCCTGAAGCGCTTCCTGCACGTCGGCACCGCCATGTGCTGCGGCCCTGAGCGCGAGTCGCCGATCAGCGAGTCCTGGGAGTTCCCCGAAGCCGAGCAGCAACTGGTCGACTACACCGCGTCCAAGGCCGAGATCGAGCGACGCATGCGCGAAGAGTTGCCATCGCTGCCGCTGGTGGTGGCGCGCCCATCGATCGTGGTGGGCCACCGCAGTCTGGGTTGCCAGGCTTCGGGCAGCATCTTCTGGGTATTCCGCATGGGCTTCGCCCTGGAAAGCTTCACCTGCGGGCTGGACGAACAGATCGACGTGATTCCCGTGGACTACTGTGCCGAAGCCTTGATCGGCCTGACCCTCAAGCCGCGCCTGAGCCACGACCTCTACCACATTTCCGCCGGCCATGATTCGGCCTGTACCTTCGCCGAGATCGACAAGGCATTCGCCCAGGCCAACGGTGCCGCGCCGGTGGGCGAGCGCTACCGCAAGATCGACGTGGACAACCTCAAGGAGCTGGCGGCCAGCTTCGAGACCCGCATCGGCCCGGCCAACCCGCGCCTGGTCCTGCGTGCCCTGCGCCTGTACAGCGGCTTTGCCGACCTGAACTACCTGTTCGACAACCGCCGCCTGCTCGACGAGGGCATCGCCGTGCCGCCGCGCTTCACCGATTACCTGGATGTCTGCGTACGCTCCTCCAGCGGTGTCAGCATCGCGACCCAGATGCAGTGGGACTTCAAGTAGGCCGCATCGCTGCGGGCGAGCCCTTCGCGGGCAAGCCCGCTCCGACACGGGTCAGATCGTCACCAGGCCATGCTCCAGCGCGTACTTGACCAGCGCTGCCGGGGTATCGATGTTCAGCTTGCGCCGGATGCTCAGCCGGAAGGTTTCCACCGTGCGCACGCTGATGCCCAGCTCCCGGGCCATCTCCTTGTTGTTGCTGCCCTTGGCGATCATCGCCAGCACCTGCATTTCACGCGGCGTCAGGTCGTTTTCGTCGCGCCCGCCGCTGACCAGCTTGCGGGCGATTTCCGGGCTGTAGAAACTGCCGCCGGCGGCCACCGCCTCGATTGCGGCGATCAGCTCGCTGGACGGCGCGTTCTTCAGCACATAGCCCCTGGCGCCTGCGGTGATCGAGGTGCGCACGTACTCCTGATTGTCGTACATGCTCAGCATCAGCACGCGGATGCCGGGGTACAGCCGGCACAGCTCGCGGGTGAGTTCCAGGCCGTTCATGCCCTGCAGGCCGACGTCCACCAGCAGGATGTCCAGCTCCAGCGAGCGCACCAGTTCAAGGGCCTGGGCCGCCGATTCGGCCTGGCCGACCACCTGGAAATGGGCGATGACACCCAACAGCGCCTCGACGCCGTCGCGCACCAGCACATGGTCGTCGACCAGGGCGATTCGGATAGGGGTGGACAGGTTCATGACAGCCTCGACAGGTTCATCGGTATCTGGACCAACAGTTCGGTGCGCCCGGGCGAGGACGCGAGGGTGAAACTGCCCTGGTGGTGCTCGACCCGCTCGCGCAGGTTGCGCAGCCCGATGCCCTGGCTCTCGTAGGCAGCCCCCGGGTCGAAGCCGACGCCATTGTCCTCCACGCGCAGTACCAGCAGGCCGTCATCGGCGTGCATGGAAATGATCGCGACACTGGCCTTGGCGTGCCGATCGATATTGGCCAGCGCCTCCTGGATGATGCGAAACAGCGTCAGCGCCAGCCCTGCATCCACCTCGACGTCGGCCAGCCCGCATTCGTACTGGGTGCGGATGCCGGTGCGCTGCTCGAAATCGCGCACATGCTGGTCGATGGCCGGCGACAGGCCCAGGGTGTCGAGCAGTGAGGGCCGCAGGTCGTGGGAGATCCGCCGCACCTCGCCGATCGCCGCAGCCAGGCGGGTGGTGCCATTGCGCAGGTTGTCGCGCCCGCCCGCGCGGCCGTTGTCCAGCTCCATCGCCGCGAGCTCGAACTGGAACTTGATCGACACCAGCTCCTGGCTGATGCCGTCGTGCAGTTCGCGCGCCACCCGCGAGCGTTCTTCCTCCTGCAGGTTGACGATACGCTGGTTGAGCGCCGAGAGCTTGCGGTCGGCCAGGCGGTGCTCGCTGACATTGAGCATCAGCCCACCAGCGAAGATCACCAGCACTGCCAGCAGCGAGAACGAGGCAATCGCCAGCACCGTGGTCAGCACGCCGGAGGCTACCTCCTGGCGCGACTTGAGCGTGGCCACCTCGACGTCGTCGATGTAGATGCCGGTGCCGAGCATCCAGCCCCAGCGCTCGAGCATGACCACGTAGGCCAGCTTGCCGGTGGACTGCCCGGTGGAGGGTTTGCGCCAGTCGTACAGCTGGTAGCCGTCACCACGTTCGGCGCTCTTGAGCAGCGCCTGGATGACCAGCAGGCCCTTGTTGTCGGTCATGTCGATCAGGTCCTTGCCCACCAGATCGGCCTGGCGCGGGTGCATCAGGCTCTTGCCATGGCTGTCGTAGACGAAGAAGTAGCCGTCCAGGCCGAAGCTGGCGCGCGACAGGATCTGCAAGGCGTGCTCCCGGGTTTCGGCATCGTCGGCGCCGCTGTCGTACAGCGGTGCGATCAGGCTCATGGCCAGGCCCAGGTAGTTCTTCAGCTCGGCCTTTTTCGCCGCCATGATGCTGCTTTCCACCAGGCGCGCCTGGTCTTCCTCGAGCTTGCGGCTCTGGGCGAACACCAGGATGCAGATGAACAGCACCGACACGATCAGCGGCAGGACACTGAGCGTGACGATCTTGTGCTTGAGTTGCATGGTCACTCCGGTTGCGGGGGCGGCGCGGCGTCAGACTGGCCTGCGGCCCCGGCAAATGACAAGGGCGCCACGACAAGCGTGGCGCCCCTTTTTACACGGCCATGGCCTCAGCAGCAACGCGTCGGGCGTCCGCTGGCGCCGTTGTAGCGCGCGTTCTGGCGTTCGCAGAAGAACGCCTTGCGGCTCATCACCGGCTGGTCCGGGTGCTTGCTGTGCATGTGCGCGACATAGGTGTCGTAGTCGGGCATGCCCACCAGCATGCGCGCGCCCTGCCCCAATTGCCTGGCCATGCGGCTCAAGTGCTTGAACATTTCGCGTCTCCTCAGGCTTCGGCAATCGGTTGGAACGGCGACTCCTTGTCGCTGCGCTCAGGCTTGACCCATGCCTGCCGTCCGACCTTCACGGCGAAGCACAGGATGCTCAGCACCACGAACAGGAACAGGCCGGTCAGCACCGCGTTGGTATAGGCGTTGAAGATCACATGCTGCATCTGCGCCAGATCCTTGGCCGGTGCCAGCACCTGGCCGGCAGCGGCGGCGTCGCTGTATTTGCGTGCCAGGGCGAGGAAGCCCATGCCCGGATTGGGGTCGAACAGCTTGATCAGGCCTGCGGTGGTAGTGCAGATCAGCAGCCAGACGGCCGGCAGCAAGGTCACCCACACGTACTGCTGGCGTTTCATGCGGATCAGCACCACCGAGGCGAGCATCAGGGCGATACCTGCCAGCATCTGGTTGGAGATGCCGAACAGCGGCCACAGGGTGTTGATGCCGCCCAGCGGGTCGATCACGCCCTGGTACAGCAGCCAGCCCCACATCGCCACGCAACCGGCGGTGGCCACCAGGTTGGCGGTCCAGGAGTCGGTCTTCTTCAGCGCCGGAACGAAATTGCCCAGCAGGTCCTGGAGCATGAAGCGTCCGGCACGGGTGCCGGCATCCACCGCAGTGAGGATGAACAGCGCCTCGAACAGGATCGCGAAGTGGTACCAGAACGCCATGGTGTTCTCGCCCGGCAGCGCCTGGTGCAGGATCTGCGCGATGCCCACGGCCAGGGTCGGTGCGCCCCCGGCACGGGCCAGGATCGAGTGCTCGCCGATGTCGGTGGCCGTCTGCTGGAGGATCTCCGGGGTGATGGTGAAGCCCCAGTTGCTGACCGTCTGCGCGACCGTCACCACATCGCCACCGACCACGGCGGCCGGGCTGTTCATGGCGAAGTACACGCCAGGCTCGATCACCGAGGCGGCGACCATGGCCATGATCGCGACGAACGATTCCATCAGCATGGCGCCGTAACCGATATAGCGGGCGTGGCTTTCATTGGCCAGCAGCTTGGGCGTGGTACCCGAGCTGATCAGCGCGTGGAAGCCCGACACCGCACCACAGGCGATGGTGATGAACAGGAACGGGAAGAGCGCGCCCTTCCACACCGGGCCGGTGCCGTCGACGAACTGGGTGATGGCCGGCATCTTCAGTTCGGGCGCGATCACCAGGATGCCGATGGCCAGGGCCACGATGGTGCCGATCTTGAGGAAGGTCGAGAGGTAGTCGCGTGGCGCCAGGATCAGCCAGATCGGCAGCACCGCGGCGACGAAGCCATAGCCGATGAGCATCCAGGTGATCTGCACGCCGGTGAAGGTGAAGGCCGGGCCCCATACCGGGTCCGCAGCCACCAGGCCGCCGCCCCAGATCGACGCCAGCATCAGCACCACGCCGATCACCGAGATTTCGCCGATGCGGCCCGGACGCAGGTAACGCAGGTACACGCCCATGAACATGGCGATCGGGATGGTCGCCATCACCGTGAACATGCCCCATGGACTCTCGGCCAGGGCCTTGACCACGATCAGCGACAGCACCGCGAGGATGATGATCATGATCAGGAAGGTGCCGAACAGGGCGATGGTGCCGGGGATCGAACCCATTTCCTCACGCACCAGGTCGCCCAGCGAGCGGCCGTTGCGGCGGGTGGAAATGAACAGCACCATGAAGTCCTGTACCGCACCGGCCAGGACCACGCCGGCGATCAACCAGAGCGTGCCGGGCAGATAACCCATCTGCGCGGCGAGTACCGGGCCGACCAGCGGACCGGCGCCGGCGATGGCGGCGAAGTGATGGCCGAAGAGGATGTGCTTGTTGGTCGGCACGTAGTCCAGACCGTCGTTGTGCAGCACGGCCGGTGTGGCGCGGGTGGGGTCCAGTTGCATCACCTTGTTGGCGATGAACAGGCTGTAGTAGCGGTAGGCAACGAGGTAGATGGCGACTGCAGCGGTGACGATCCACAGGGCGCTGATGGCTTCGCCCCTGCGCAATGCGACGGTACCGAGCGCGAAGGCGCCGAGCAAGGCAATGGCGAACCAGGCAATTCGGGTAGCCAGTTTGGTCATCGGGATTTCTCCTGTCGCGACGGGTGTGCCGGCGACGGTTCTTGTTTTTGTGAGTGCCCGGGTAGGACGACGACACTCTCTGCGCACTGGGTCCACAAGAACATTCGCAGTACTACGCGTAAGTGCTACGTAGAACTACGTAGAGGGGTGTCAAGCGCAATCCCTGTGGGAGCAACTGTCTTGCTCAAAATCTAGAGGCCAGTCCATTCCCTGTGGTAGCGGGCTTGTCCCGCGAACACGGGCGTAGCCCGTGCCACGCAGCGCGGTGCCAGTTCCAACTATATTCCCGACTGACATTGGCACGAATATTGATAAATGTTTCCACACCGATTGTTGAACAATCATAAGTGGAGCGTCCCCATGTCCCGAGCAACAGCCCTTGTCCTCGCCCTGACCCTGAGCGCCGCTGCGCAGGCCGATGGCACCCTGCAGCCTGATCGCCTGTCGATCGGCTCGGACCTCACCTACCCGCCCTACACCTACCTCGACCAGGGCAAGCCTGCCGGCTTCGACCCCGAGTTCATGACCCTGCTCGCTCAGCACCTCAAGCTCGCCGCGCAGTTCCAGGACACCCGCTTCGCCAACCTGGTGATGGGCGTCAACGCCCGGCGCTTCGATGTGGTGGCCTCGGCGCTCTACGTCACCCCGGAGCGAGCGGCGCAGGTCGATTTTCTGCCCTACCTGAAAAGCGGCGCCTCGCTGATGGTGCGCGCCGACGACAGCTTCCGCCCCCTGGCGCCGGAGGACCTGTGCGGCAAGCGCATCGGCTCGATCAAGGGCGGCTCGTGGATTCCCAAGCTCATGGCGCTTTCCAGAAGCCACTGTGAAGCCAACGGTCAGGCACCGATCGATTCGCGCGAATTCCCCACTTCGCCCGAGGCCGCACAGGCCTTGCTGGCCAAGGCGGTCGACGTGCAGTTCGAGGACGCTGCCGTGGCGGCGATCACCGCCGACAAGCTCAAGGGCCGGGTGCTGATCAGCTCCCATGAGCTGATCTACCCGGTGGTCATCGGCCTTGCCGTGCGCAAGGGCAACCACGCGCTGCTCGGCGAACTGAACCAGGGTCTTGCGGCGATGAAGCACAGCGGCGAGTACCAGACGCTGCTCAGCCGCTACAACCTCGGCGAGCCGAGCCCGGCAGAAGTCGCCCAGGCCCTGGGGCAGACGCCTCAGGCCGCAGCGCAGTAAGCGGGAGTGCCGAGCATGCAATTCGATTGGCACTATGCCGCAGGCCTGCTGGTCAACGGCGATTTCTGGAGGGCGGTCGGCACCGTGGTGGCGCTGAGTGTCCAGACCTGGCTGCTGGGCATCGTCTTCGGTTTCATCCTGGCGCTGGCGCGGCAGTCGGCCAACCGCGCCCTGAATCGCAGCGCAGCGCTGTATATCTGGTTCTTCCGCAGCCTGCCGCTGCTGGTCCTGCTGATCTTCGTCTACAACCTGCCCCAGGTCTTCCCCGGCACCAGCGTACTGTTGTCCAACCCCTATGCGGCCGGTCTGATCGCCCTGGTGCTGAGCGAATCGGCGTACATCGCCGAGATCCATCGTGGCGGCCTGCTGGCGGTGGCCAAGGGGCAACTGGAGGCCGGCAAGGCGCTGGGCATCGGTTACGGCGGCGTGCAGCGGCTGATCGTGATCCCCCAGGCGTTGCGGGTGGCGCTGCCGACCCTGGCCAACGAGTACATCACCATCGTCAAGCTGACCTCGCTGGTGTCGGTGATCTCGCTGTCGGAGATCCTGCTGGTCGGCCAGCAGCTGTATACGCAGAACTTCCTGGTGATGGAAACCATGCTCGCGGTCGCCTTCTACTATGTGCTGATCGTCACCGTGTTCAGCTACCTGTTGCGCCGGCTCGAGCAGCACCTGGATGTCACCCGCCGCCAGCCCCGGGCCATCGCCGCCAACGCGCCAGGACCGGCACCGGCGCCACGGCAAGGGGCTGCACGCCAGGGTGACTTCGCCCTGCGGGTGAGCGGTGCGCGCAAGCATTACGGCCCGCTGGAGGTGCTCAAGGGCATCGACCTGGACATCCGCTTCGGCGAGGTGGTGTCGATCATCGGACCTTCAGGGTCGGGCAAGACTACCCTGATCCGTACCCTCAACGGCCTGGAAGGGCTTGACCGTGGCCAGGTGCAGCTGTGCGGCGCGCCGTTCCTGCGTGGCCGCGACGAAGACGGCGGCAGCCTCGGCAACCGCCTGCACATGGCCGGCATCGTCCAGGTCGGCATGGTGTTCCAGGGCTTCAACCTGTTCCCGCACAAGACGGTGCTGGAGAACGTGGTGCTCGCGCCGCGCCATCATGGCCACGCCGCTGAGGCCGAACTGCGCGCCCTGGGGTTGTCGCTGCTGGACAAGGTTGGCCTGCGCGAGCATGCCGGCAAGTACCCGCACCAGCTCTCCGGCGGCCAGCAGCAACGGGTGGCGATTGCCCGGGCGCTGGCGATGCGCCCGCAGGTGATGCTGTTCGACGAGCCCACCTCGGCGCTCGACCCGGAGCTGGTCGGCGATGTGCTCAAGGTGATCGAGGACCTGGCCCGCGAAGGCATGACCATGGTCATCGTCACCCACGAAATGAAGTTCGCCTTCCAGGTTTCCGACCGTGTGGTGTTCATGGAGCGCGGCGAAATCATCCAGGCCGGTGCGCCGCGCGAGTTGCTCGACAACCGCAGCGAGCGCATGGGCCGCTTCCTCAAGGACGTGCAACTGGCATGAATGGCAAGATTCCCGACAAGACCGGCGACAACCTGCCCCTGGCCGACCAGGTCGCGCTGGAGCTGCGCGAAGACATCATCGGTGGTCGCCTGGTGTCCGGCATGGCGCTGGTCGAGGCCGAACTGACCGGCCGCTACAACGCCTCGCGCAACACCGTGCGCGAAGCCCTGCACCAGCTCGGCCACGAAGGCCTGACCACCTATGTGCGCAACAAGGGTGTGATGGTGCGCCGGCTGGGGGTTGCCGAAGTGCGCGACATCTTCCTGGTGCGCCGCACCCTGGAGGTGCAGGCGATCCATGGCAGCAAGCCGCTGCGCGAATACCAGTCCGATCGCATGCTCGATGCCATCGAGGCGGCCGAGCTTGCCCGCGACCGCGAGGACTGGCAGGCCTTCGGCACCCACAGCCTGCGTTTTCACCAGCATATCGTCGGCTTGCTGCGCAGCCCCTTGCTCGACGCTTTCTTCACCAATATCGCCGCGCAGATGCGCCTGGTGTTCGCCGTCGCGCCCGATGAAAAGAACTTCCAGAGCCCGTGGCTCGAACGCGACCGGGAGATTCACGACCTGCTCGCCGACGGCCTGCGCCACGATGCCGCCGAAGCCATGACCCGTTACCTGGACGACTCCGAGCATGCCCTGCTCGACCTGTTCAGCCATCCACCCCGTTCCTGAAACCGGAGACTCAACCATGTACAAGGACTATCCCGCCGCCTACCAGGTCAGCAAGGGCGCCGCCCTGCAGATCGACAAGGCGTTCTACGACCGTGTGCGCGAGCGCCAGGATGCCCGGACCCTGATCGAAACCTTCGAGGTGCCGATCCGTACCGGTCGTGCCTGGAAAGTGCCGGCCGGTCACGTGTTCCGCGTCACCACCCCGGTCGGCCCGCAGGTCGGCGACTTCAACATCTGGAACGCCAACGACCCGCGTGAACGCCTGTGGGCCGCACGCACCCGGCAGTTGCAGGGCGCCCATGTCACCACCTACGACCGGCTGTGGTCGAACCTGCCGTTCCTGCGCCCACTGGTGACCATCACCGACGACAGCCTGGCCGACTACGGCATCGACGAGCATGGCGGACGCCTGCACGACCTGCTGGGCACCCGCTGCGACCCCTACGTCAACAAGATGCTGACCGGCGAGGACTTCCACCACCACTGCCACTCCAACCTGACCCGCGCCGTGCTGCCCCACGGGCTGACCGAGTTCGACGTGCACGATGTGCTGAACATCTTCCAGTGCACCGGCCTGAACCATGACGACATGTACTTCATGAAAGCCTGCCCGGCCAGGCAGGGCGACTATCTGGAGTTCTTTGCCGAGATCGATGTGCTGTGCGCGTTGTCGACCTGCCTGGGGGGCGACCTGTCGCTGCCGATGTGGGGCCCCGAGGCGCAGGATCCGCTGTCGGTGTGCAGGCCGCTGGGGGTGGAAATCTACAGGCTCGACGACAGCCTGCTCGAAGGCTGGGAGCAACCCAGGCGTGCCAGCTACAACGGCCTGCATGGGCTGGCAATCGGCAAGGCCGAGTGGGAATGAACGGCTGAGCATTGATCGCGGTGTCCGTTTCTCGGGCAAGCCCGCTCCCACAGAGGTACCAGGTGGTTTGTCCAGTGGGAGCGGGCTTGCCCGCGAAAAGGACACCGCCGTGATCGGCTCAGGTCAACGATCGGAAACCTGCTCCAGGAAGATCAAGCGCAGCGGCTCGCCCAACAGCATTTCGCTCTGCGCCGCAAACCGCTGGAAATACGGTGCGGCGAAATGCGCATCGAGCGCGGCCTGGTCGACGAACGCCTCGCGCATGTAGAACGTCCCCGGTTCATCCTTGCCCTCGAACAGCACATAGTCCAGGTTGCCCGGCTCCGCGCGGGTCGGCTCGATCAGTTCCAGCAACGCCTGCTTCAGCGCCAGTGCCCTGCCCTCGCGGGCCTTGAGCACGGCAATCGATACCAGGGGATTGTTCGTTACCTGCGCACTCATGGTGACATCTCCAGAAGATTCGAAGTGCGCAGTGTTACCGGGGCTGTGATCGGGAAACAGCCGCGCAGCCCGACAACACTTTCGCCATGGTGCGGAAAATCACTCAGGCCAGGGCCTGCTGCACCTGGCCAACGGTTTTCGCCAGGCTGTTCAGGTGCAGCCCCAGCACCCGCTCCACCGGTGCCTGGTCGAGCGGCCAGTGCAAGGCGATGCTTCCGGCCAGGCGCCCTTGCGTATGCACCGGCAAGGCGATCGCGCGGATCAGGAACGGCAGGCGCACGGGATATTCCCAGTAGCCCTCGGTGCGCCGGGCAAAGCCGCGCTGGGTCTCGTCCTCGATGTCACGCAGCAACGCCTCATCGCCCAGATGCGCATGCTCGGCCAGGCGCTGCACTTCCTGCGCGTCGAGCTCGCCCAGGCAGGCACGGCCCATTGCCGAGTGGAACAGGCTGGCATGGTGTCCGACGATCTGGCAGTTGTTCGGATAGCGTTTGCGCAGCACCTGGGGGATCGCGCTCTCCATGACCTCCAGGCGCTGGCCGTCGAAGCACGACAGGTCCGCCACCAGGCCTGTGCGCTCGCTGAGCTCCAGCAGCAGCGGCGCGGCGCGTTCGACCAGGTGCCGCTTGAAGCGCAGTTGCCCATCGCCGAACAGCCGGCGGGCGCACAGGCGGTAACGTCGATCGCTCAGGCCGCGGTAGGTCCAGCCCTGCTCCTGCAGGGTGGCGAGCATGCGCGACACCGTGGCCTTGGGTAACGCGGTCAGGTAGTGCAACTCTTCCAGGCCCAGGGCCTGGTGCTCACCCAGCAGCTCGATGATGGTCAAGGCGCGCTCGACCGAGCGTACGCCACCGCCGTCCGCATTGCTGTTCATGTTCGCCTCCGTGTCTGCACCAGGACCTTCACAGTGCCCAGCAAGATACGCGCCTGCAAGCCCCTCAACGGCCCAGAAGGCTTGGCGGCGGGCACCGCTCGACCCAGCGGGTCAACTGCTCGTGGGCATGGGCCAGGCGCAGCACCTGCCGGTCCGCCTGGGCCGGACCGATGATCTGCAGCCCCATCGGCAAGCCCTGGGCATTGAAGCCGATGGGCACGCTGAGGCTCGGCAGCCCGGCCAGGGTCGGGCCTATCACCACTTCCATCCAGCGGTGATAGGTGTCCATCGTCCGCCCCCCGACCACCCTTGGCCAAGGCTCATGTGCGTCGAAAGGAAACACCTGGGCCGAAGGCAGCAGCAGGAAATCGTAGCGCTCGAACAGCCGGCTCATCGCCTGGTACCAGTCGCTGCGTGCCACTGACGCCTGGTAAAGCGCATCGGCACTCAGTTGCAGCCCGCCCTCGACCTCCCACTGCGCTTCGGGCTTGAGCAGGGCGCGTCGTTTCGGGTCGGCATAGGCGGCGCCGAGGTTGCCGTGCACCAGGAAATGGCGATGGGTCAGCCAGCACTGCCACAGGCGCTCGAGCGGGTAGTCCGGCTCACAGGCCTCGACCTTGCAGCCCAGGCTGACGAAGTCGGCCAGTGCGGTCTCGCACAGGCTCAGCACGCCGTCGTCCATGGGCAGGTAGCCGTTGTAGTCGGCGAGCCAGCCGATCCGCACATCGGTGAAGTCCTGCTGCAGGTCGGCGGCGAAATCCTGCGGCCCGTCATTGATCGACAAGGGCACGCGGGCATCGAAGCCGGCCTGCACCGACAGCAGCCGGGCCAGGTCGGTGACGCTGCGCGCCATCGGACCCTCGGTGGCCAGTTGCTGGACGAAGACTTCCGGGGCCGGGCCATGGGGCACCCGCCCTTGCGAGGGGCGCAGGCCGAACACGTTGTTGAACGCCGCCGGATTGCGCAGCGAGCCCATCATGTCGCTGCCATCGGCCACCGGCAGCAGCCGCATGGCCAGCGCCGCCGCCGCACCGCCGCTGCTACCACCGGCGACCCGGCTTGGATCGTAGGCATTGCTGGTGGTGCCGAACAGGGGGTTGTAGGTCTGCGAACCGAGGCCGAACTCCGGCACGTTGCTCTTGCCGATGATGATCGCCCCGCTGCGCCGGACCCGCGCCACGCTGATCGCGTCGTGCTGTGGCACTTGCTCGGCGAACAGCGGCGAGCCCAGGGTGGTGCGCAGCCCCGCCGTGGCAGCCAGGTCCTTGATGGCCTGGGGCATGCCGTGCATCCAGCCACGGGACTGACCCCGATCCAGTTCGCGGTCACAGGCAACGGCCTCCTCGAGCAACTGCTGCGCCGGTCGCAGCGACACCAGGGCATTGACCTGCGGATTGAACCGCTCGATGTGCCCAAGGTAGGCCTGCATCACTTCACGGCAGGACAGCCGGCGAGCGTGGATCGCCCGGGACAGTTCGCTGGCATCCAGGGCGACCACGGGGTCGATATCTAGCGCTTTCAAGGTTTCACTCCAAGATCGAGTACGGCAGGCTGGCGCGGACGCACCAGGTCTTTCAGGCAGTAGATGCCCAGCAACGTGAGCACGCAGGCGAACAGCACGTAGAACGAAGGCGCCACCGGCGTACCCAGCACCTTGGTCAACCAGGTGACGATCAGCGGTGCGAAGCCACCGAACAGCATCACTGCCACGTTATACGCCACCGACACACCCGTTGAGCGCACGGCGATGGGAAATTGCTCGGCCAGGGCGGTCGGTGCCGGCCCGTAGAATCCGCCGATCATGCTGCACAGCAGCAGTTGCATTACCAGCAGGCGCTCTATCGAGGGCGCAGCGGCAACCCACAGGTGCAGCGGATAGACCATGACGAAAAAGCCCAGGGTGAAGGCCATCAGCACCGGCCGGCGCCCGATCCGGTCGGACAACGCCCCGGAGAAGGGAATCACCACGGTCATCAGGCCCACTGCAAGCATCTGCACCAGCAGCACCTGATCCAACGGCAGGCCCAGGCTCTTGTGGGCGAAGGTCGGCATGTTCACCAGCACCACGTAGAAGGACACCGTCGCGCCACTGGCCAGCCCCATCGACACCAGCAAGGCCCGCCGATGCTCGCGCAGTACCTGCCACAGGCTTGGCGCCTGGCCCCGGGCCTGCCTGCGCGCCTCGAGGAACTCCTCGGGTTCCTGCATGTGCTTGCGAATCCACAGCCCCACCGGGCCGATCAGCAGCCCGAACACGAAGGGAATCCGCCAGCCCCAGGCGTCCAGCGCCTCGGGCGAGCACAGGTGGGTCACCAGCGCGACCATCGAGGCCCCGGAAAACACCGCCAGGCATTGCCCGACCAGTTGCCAGGATCCATACAGCCCCTTGCGATGGGCCGGGGCGCTCTCGACCAGAAACGCCGTGGCACTGGCGTATTCACCGCCGGTGGCAAAGCCCTGCAGCATCCGTGCGACCACGATCAGCAGCGGCGCACCCATGCCGATGGCCAGGTAGTTGGGGGCGAAGGCGATCATCGCGATGGACAGGGTCATCAGGCGGATGATCAGTTGCATCGCTGCCTTGCGCCCCTTGCGGTCGGCATACACGCCCAGCAGTACACCGCCCACCGGGCGCATGAAGAAGCCGACACCGAAGGTCGCCAGGGCCATCAGCAGCGATGCGTAGTCGTCGTCGGAGGGAAAGAACTGGCGGGCGACGATGCTGGCCAGAAAGCCGTAGACGATGAAGTCATACCATTCCAGCGCGTTGCCGATGACGGCCGCGACCACTTGCCGGGTGCGCGAAGCGCCTGCGTTCGTAGCGTGCATGGGGAATTCTCCACAAACCAGTGAGATGAACACCCGCGCGGGCGCGGGCTCCAGCGGCAGTCGATGAAGAAGCGTTCAGGCCGGGGCCAGCCAGCGCTCGGTCAGCGCGCCCCAGTAGGCGGCGCCGGTCAGCAGGATGTCGTCGTTGAAGTCGTAGGCCGGGTTGTGCACCATCGGCCGGTCCACGCCGTTGCCGATGAACAGGTAGGCGCCGGGGCAACGCTGCAGCATCCAGGCGAAGTCCTCGCTGCCCATCAGCTTGCGGGTGTTGCCGTCCACGGCGGCCTCGCCGAGCAACTCGACTCCGACCTGGTGGGCGAAGGCGTTTTCCGCCGCGTGATTGACCAGCACCGGATAGGCCGGGCGGTGGTCGATGCGTGCACTGCAGCCGAAGCTTTCAGCCTGGGCGCGGATGATCGCCTGAACCCGGTCCAGGGTCAGGCGCCGCACCTCGGCATCCAGCGCCCGCAGGCTCAGGCGCAGCACCGCCTGCTGCGGGATGACGTTGGCGGCTTCGCCGGCCTGCAGCGCTCCGACGGTGACCACCGCTGCCTCCTGGGCATCGATGTTGCGCGCCACCACGGTCTGCAGCGCCATCACCACACTGGCCGCGGCAACCAGTGGATCGACGGCCAGGTGCGGCATCGAACCGTGGCCGCCGACGCCCTCCAGGGTCACGGTCAGCAAGTCTTGCGAGGCCATCATCGGCCCCTCGCGAAAGCCCAGGTGCCCGGCCGCCAGCCCTGGCATGTTGTGCATGCCGAACAAGGCATCGCAGGGAAAACGCTCCAGCAGGCCATCGGCAAGCATCGCCTCGGCGCCGCCCTGCCCCTCCTCTGCTGGCTGGAAGATCAGGGTCAAGGTGCCGTCGAAGCGCCGGGTCGCGGCCAGGTAGCGGGCCGCGCCCAGCAGCATCACCGTGTGTCCGTCGTGCCCACAGGCATGCATGCAGCCCTGGTGCCGGCTGCTGTAGGTCGCGCCGGTGGCTTCGACGATCGGCAAGGCGTCCATGTCGGCGCGCAAGCCCAGGCGGCGCGCACTGCTGCCGTTGCGCAACACAGCGACCACGCCGGTACGGCCGATCCCGGTGTGGACCTCGTAGCCCCAGTCGCGCAGGGCCTGGGCTACCAATGCCGAGGTGCGGTTCTCCTCGAAGCCCAGTTCGGGGTGGGCATGGATGTCCTGGCGCAAGGCGTGCAGCTCGCCGGCAACGTCGGCAAGCCAGGCCAGGATGTGCGGGTACTTGGATGGGGTCATCGGGCATCTCCTCGCGCGGGTTGCAGTCCCGCTTCTTTTTGTTCGCTCGGGGATCGCGGCACGAAAGGCAGGCCGCGCTTGCCGTCAGATAAACGCGCCGACGCGGCGACGACAATCGAATGTGGTTCCGCCCTGTGGAACCTGGTCGGCGAAGCGCTGTGCAAAGCATGCTTGCTTCACCTGGGGTGCATCGCTATATACTTTTGTAAATAACGATAGTGATTCAGGGTTGTTTCCTGCCATGGCAAGCGTTCAGTGCCTGTTCTGCCCCGCGGTGGCCATCGATGGCTAGCATCCGCGAACGCAATCTCGAGGCGATCGTCGAGGCGGCCAGCCGCGAATTTGCCCAAAGGGGCTTCCAGGCGGCGCGCATCGAGGAGATCGCCGCTCAGGCGGGTGTGCCCAAGGCCAATGTGCACTACTACTTCCAGACCAAGCGCATGCTCTATCTGGCGGTGCTGGAAAAAGTCATGGCGCCTTTGTCCAGGGCGTTCCAGGCCTTGGATCCGCAGGCATCGCCCGAATCGGCCCTGCGCCGCTACATTCGCGCCAAGCTGGATGTCTGTCGGCATCAGCCACATGCGGTGCGAGTGATGCTCGGCGAACTGCTGCATGGCGCCCACCATCTGTCAGGTATGCGCAATGAAGAGGTCCGCGGGTTGGCACAAAAGGCCGTGACGTGCTTGCAGGGCTGGATGGATCAAGGACTGATCGAGCGCACCGAGCCGGAGCACCTGCTGCTGTTCATCTGGTCGACGACCCTGGCCCACGTGCGCTTTGCCGCCTTGCCGCAACCCGGGCAAGTGAGCTGGCCGGTGGAGGATGCCAAAGGGCAGGCACTGGTGCAGATGCTCACGCGCATGGTGCTCGGAAGCATCTGCCACGCCCCCGAAACAGAAGCGCCTCTGAACACGAAGGCGCCACTATGGCAATCCGCAGCAGGCGAGTCGCTATAACCAGTAATCTATAGCGATTCGCCCTGCAGTACGTTCATCAAGCGCTGCACCAGCTCGTCCGCCTGCGATTCCTCGGCCAGTGCCTGCACCCCCACCCCGTGCACGGACAAAAATGCCTGCTCTGCCAATACCGGCACTTGCCGCGCATGGGGAACCAGCAACCAGGCGGCCGAGGGCGCGATATCATCGCAACGCAGGCTGTCGTGATAGATATGCGCCGAACTCATCGCCTCGAGTATCACGTCGCGGCTGGTACTGTATTTCGCATCCAGCACCACGAACCGGGTGCGGCCGGGTCTACGCAGGATCGCCGTGATATCCGGGCGGCGCTCTTTCGACAGGCTCCTGCGCCCGGCACTTGGTGTTTGGTCGATTGCGGGAAAGCGGGCCTGGAGCCGGATCTCGAGCGTCGTTTGCAGGCCTTGGCCCAGCCAGCAAATACGATCTCTGGCAGTGCTGCTCCTGCTCCATTGCAATTGGGGATGGTGGGCTCTGAGCCGCTCCGCCAGAACCAGATAGCACCAGCGCTCGTAGATCTCCCAGGTGGGGCTGATCCACAGCGATTCATCTCCCGCTCCCGTGACACCTGGGCGCAGTGTCTGCCAGGCGAGGCGATAAGCGCGGGCATAGGCAGGATGCGCACTGATTGCATTCAGCCCGGCAGCGCAGAGGCGGCGCTGGCTGAGATTGGCGAACAACGGGAGACGCGCTGTGCGCTCAAGCCTTGCGCGCAGGCCATCGAGATAACCGATTCGACGCTGTATACGCGGTGCGAGCAACGAACGGGTATCGCTCTCGCGCTCTGCCAGGGCCGCCCGTTGCAATTCGCCACGCACCTGGACACAGCGGCGAAGCAACTTGTGGAGCATCAAGGCCAAGGCCTGGTTGGCAGGATTGTCGTAGCTGTCGTGAGGCGTTCCGACTTGCAGCCCGATGCGGCTTGGCGGCGGGCGCTCAAGGCTGTCGGGATGCAGCAGCGCACGTCCGTTCGGGCTCATCAGGGCCTTGCGCAGCGCGACGCTATCGACACGCTTGACCCGATGTGCTGGCACCACAGCGGGCGTTCTGTGCAGCCGGGACAGCGGTCGATCACTGACCAGCCTGAACGCTGCGAGCACGCTCTCGGCATGGCGGCGCAGCCTTGCATAGCGCAGGTGTGGATCGGTCCAGGCCATTTGCTCGCCGATGCGCGCCTGCCCCGCCTCATTGCCCAGCAGCAACCCGGGGTCGACATCGAACAGGTGGTCGAGCATTGCCTTGAACTGTTCGCTGCCCAGTTTTTCCGGGTGCGCACTGACGTCGAGACGGTAGCGCCCCAGCAAGCCGCCGTCCTCGGCCATCAGCTCGACGTTTACCTGGCCGGCATAGAACCCCGGGGACCATTGCCAACTGGTATGAGCACTCTGGATCGAAGCTGCCAACGGCATGTCATCGACGTACAGAATGCGCCCGGACGATGCAGTGAAGGTGTAGGTGCCACGCTCGACGAAGCCCTGTGCCAGAACATCGGGCTCGACCGCAAAGGTTTCGCCACCTTCGACAGTGCACTGCAGCACGATCCTGGTCATCGCCAGAACCGGGCCGAGCCGCTATGGCTCAGGTCATCGAGCATGTCGCCGACCTTGGCGGCGCACACCGGCAATCGGGAGGCCAGCAGCGCGCGTTGCAGTTTTTCGAACACCTCCGTCAGCCGCGGACTGTCCTCACCGCGCAACTTGGGCAGGATCCGCGAGTAGATGGCCTGGTCCAGCGCCTGGTCGAATGTCAGGAGCTTGCCGCGCTCGGTCTGCTCCAGGTAACCGAGAATCGCCTGCAAGGTTCTCCAGCCAAAGTGCAGGCGCACCGGTCGCAACAGTTGCGCCAGCTCGGTGACCACCGTTCGCACCCGGTTCACCTGCTCGCTGCCAAGGCGACTCTGGCTCCAGCCTGGATAGGCCTGGACATCGATGTCCCAGAATTCGATGACAGCCGCTCGGTCGAGTACCTTGTCGCTCAGCCCATGGGTGGTCTCATCCATGTTCACGGTACCGATCAATAGCAGATTGCTCGGGTACGGCAACCTGTCGGGCACACCGCCCAATTCGTCGGGCTCGTTGTGCAACACGATTGCATCGCCGGTTTCCATGGCCGAAAGCAAGGCGGCCATGTACTGCTCTGGATGCGCCAGGTTCATTTCGTCCAGGACCAGGGTATAGGGGCGCGAAGGGTCGCTGGCGGCCTGCAGCAGAAACTCCAGCGCTGGGGTACGCACATAATGGTCGGTATCCAGCGGATTGACATAACCCAGCAAGCTGGAATCGTCGTGCCAGCCGGGTTGCACAGGCACTATCAGGGTGCCCTGTTTCGCTGCTTGCGTATCGCTCCACAGGCTCAGCCCGTAGTTGCGCGCAAGCTGCGTCTTGCCGGCACCGCTCAGACCGGTCAGTACTGCGAAGTGCCGGCGCGGGTGCGACCACAGCCCTGCATCGAGCTGGGCAATGAGGGTCGCGGGGAAGCTCAGGTGTGGATCGAAGCGCTCGATGATCTGCGTGAGGCTCGGGCGCTCCTCGGCTACATCCTCCACCTCGTCCTCATCGTCCATGAATTCGGTCAGATCGACAGGGTCTGCGTCACTCGGCAGTGCAAGTGGTGTCCACGTCACCAGTTCCTGCCATTGCCGGCCTCGTTCGCTCAACTGCATTTTCTTGCCGGTGAAGTCCACCAGTTGCAGCTTTGGCATCCAGGTGATCAGTGCGCTGGGACGCCCGTCCGAGGTCCAGGCACGGTTGAGGGTTTTCAGGGCTTCTATTGCCTGGCGCCTGGACATGCTTGTTTGCGCCAGTTTGCAGAGCAGGAAGTCGAAGCCCAGGATGCGCGTGAGCATCCAGTCCTGCACCTCATCCGGATCGCCGGACTCCAGCAAGGCTTCTCCTCGCGCAGTGAGTTCCAGGCCCCCGGGCACTGCCTTGATCACGTCCCATTCTGCGATCAACGCATAGATGAGCCCGCGCAGCGCCTCAGGTTTTGCCTTGGGGTTGAGCGTTTGCAAGTGCACGGTGAAGTCTTCCCGGCTGCAGCCATCACCGACGAACTCGATCATCGAGCGGATCGCCCCAAGGCCGCCAGCGATAGTCAGCATCCCTCGACGGCGCCTTTCCGGTGCAAGAGGATTGAGCTGCAGTACCCCCGAGGCCGAGCGCACCTGGGTCGCTTCGCTGTCGGCGCTGCGCAACTCTTCAACCAGTAACCAGGGCAGGGTCAGACGCTTGACGCCTTCTTCGCTGCGAGGCTCGGCGATGGGGCCCAGGACCTCGGCCAGGCGTTCGAGCACATCTTCCTGAAGATGTACGAGCGAGGCACGGTGGTGCTTGATGCCCAACGCCTTGGCCAGTTCGCTCAGGCTGCGATACGCCGCGACGGTGCTGAATGCGCCTGGGCACAGCAAGGTGAAGATTCGACTGAGTTTCAAGCGCGGCGCACGCCCGGTATGTTCGGTGGCCCGACGTAGAATTTCGTTCCAGCTCTCGTGCAGGATGGCGCTACGCTTATGGCTGTCTTCAGCGAACGATGCCTGATAGTCGCAGCGCAACGTCCAGAGCAAACTGGCTATCTCTGGATCATTGGCGGCCGCGGCGATCTTCACGCTGCCCGATCCGGTGGTGGTGACCGCCTCGCTCTCCCACAGACTGAGCTGAAACGCAGGCTCGATGAACGCCTCGCGGCTCATGTTCGCGATGTCGTTCATCCAGCTCAGCACATTGTCGACCCATTGCTGATTGCCCTGTGTCGATGCGACGTTTGCCAGCAGATCCTCGCAGATCCGTTTCAGTTGTGCGTTGTCTGTCAGGTCCCGTGACATTGTTACTCTCCTGGGCGGGGCATGGGGCAAGAAGGCGATAGGGGTGAATAGTAGCTCATAGCCACCTTCGCGGCAGCAGGCTCGGTCTACACTTCCCAGGCTTCGCAACACTCGCCAAGCCTTTGGAGGTGTCCCATGAGCAACCCCACGTCAACCCCGTCATTCACCGGCTGGGCGGCGACCGCACCGGGCGCACCGCTGCAGCAGCACAGCTACGACCCGGGCCCGCTGGCCGACGACGAAGTGCAGGTGGCCGTCGAGTACTGCGGCGTCTGCCATTCCGACCAATCGATGATCGACAACGAATGGGGCTTGACCCAGTACCCGTTCATCCCTGGCCATGAGGTGGTCGGGCGCATCGAGCAGGTAGGCGAACAGGTGAACGGGCTACAGGTCGGCCAGCGGGTCGGCATTGGCTGGTACAAGGGCAGTTGCATGCACTGCACGCCGTGCATGGAGGGCTCGCACAACCTGTGCGGCTCGGCGCGGCCGACGATCATCGGCAGCAACGGCGGGTTCGCCGATCGCTTGCGCGCGCACTGGGCCTGGGCCATCCCGCTGCCGGAAGGCCTCGATCCGGCCTTGGCCGGGCCGTTGTTCTGTGCCGGTTCGACGGTGTTCAATCCTCTGCTGTCGTTCGGGGTGAAGCCCACCGACCGGGTCGGGGTGGTGGGGATCGGGGGCTTGGGGCACCTGGCGCTGAAGTTTCTCAATGCCTGGGGCTGCGAGGTCACCGCCTTCACTTCTTCGCTGAGCAAGCAGGACGAAGCCCGGCGCCTGGGCGCGCACAAGGTGGTGGCGTCCACCGACAGCCAGGCGCTCAAGGGCATTGCCGGCACCCTGGACTTCCTCCTGGTGACAGCCAACGCCGACCTGGACTGGACAGCCATGATCGGCACGCTCGGCACCCGTGGCCGGGTCAACTTCGTCGGCGTGGTGCCAGGGGCGATACCGGTGCACGTGTTCAACCTCATGCTGCAGCAGAAGAGCCTGTCCGCCTCGCCGGTCGGCTCCCCGGCGGGCATGGCGAAGATGCTCGAGTTCTGTGGCCGCCACCAGATCCTGCCGCAGGTCGAGCAGTTCCCGATGAGCCAGGTCAATGCGGCGATCGAGCATCTGCGCAGCGGCAAGGCACGTTATCGGGTGGTGCTCGACGCTCGTCGCTGAACGAAAGCGGTGCATTGACGCAGCGGATGATCGACAATGTCGCGGCCGCAGGCTCCGTCCTGCGGCCAGACACGCACAATCGGACTGCCGCCCGCCATGACGCTCTTCTACCTCAAGCTCGTTGTCACTCCCCTTCTGATGTGGGCCGTCTCCCTCGCCTCGCGGCGTTGGGGGGGATTGCTCGGTGGACTGTTGTCCGGCATGCCGATCACCTCGGCGCTGGTCATGGTATTCCTGTGCCTGGAACAGGGTATGGCGTTTTCCCTCGGTGCAGTGCCCGGCGCACTCGGTGGGCTGGCGGCGGTCCAGGCCAGCTATGCCTGCTACCTGTTCGCCAGTCGCCGGTTCGGGGTTGCACTGACGGCGCTGCTGTCATTGGCGCTGTATGCCGTCGCAGCCTATGTGCTGACCCACTGGGGCGGCCTGCCGGTGTCGATCGGCGTCGCCCTGTGCCTGGTGGTGCTGCTGGTATGGGCCACCGCCCGCGAGCCACGCCCGGCGCAGTTGGCGCAGATCAGGCCGCGCTGGTGGGAAATCCCTCTGCGCATGGTTGCTGCCACCGGCCTGCTGATGCTCACCACAGGCGCTGCCAGCTGGCTGGGGCCAGCGGTCAGCGGCATGCTGGCGCCGATTCCGGTGATCGCCTGGCCGCTGGTGGTGTTCTCCCACGTGCAGGGTGGGCGTTTCGCCATGGCCGGCATGATCCGGGGCAACGCCATTGGCGCTGTCGGGGTGATTGCCTTCTACCTGAGCCTTGGCGCGCTGCTGCCGCACCTGGGTATCGCCCTGACCTTCCTGCTCGCCGTGGGGCTGGCGGTGGTGCTGACCGTGGGGCTGGCGACTATGCTGCGCTCGCGCACGGCATCAACGGGCAAGTAAGGGCACCCGATCATGCAATTGAACAACCTCATCCGTCGTCTTGACCTGGTGACCCTGCAGTTGTTCGTCGCCATCCACGAGGAAGGCAGCCTGACCCGCGCCGCGGCGCGCGAGGCGATCGCATTGTCGGCGGCAAGCAAGCGCCTCAACGAGCTGGAAGCCGCGCTCGGCTCGCCGCTGTTCGCCCGCCAGGCCCGTGGCATGAGCCTGACCCCGGCCGGGGAAACCCTGCTGCACCATGCGCGGCGCATGCTGTTCAACCTGGAGAAGATCGGCCTGGAACTGGGCGAGCACCTGCAGGGGGTACGCGGGTATGTGCGCATGCTCGCCAACCTGTCGGCGATCATCCAGTTCCTGCCCGAGGACCTGGCGCTGTTCGCGGCCCAGCACGAACGAATCAAGGTCGACCTAGAGGAGCGCCCCAGCAATGGCGTGATCCAGGGGCTGCTCGATGGCGTAGCCGACCTGGGTATCTGCTCCAGCGACAGCGACACCCGCGACCTGCTCAAGATGCGCTACAAACGCGACCAATTGGTGCTGGTGGTCCGTGAAGGGCATCCGCTGGCGCACCAGGCGCAGGTGGCCTTCGCCGAAACCCTGGACAACGACTTCGTTGGATTGCATTCGGCGAGTTCCATCAACATGCGCACCCATGAGGCAGCACGCCGCGCCGGGCGGGTGCTGCGCCTGCGTATCCATGTGCCGAGCTTCGATGCGGTGTGTCGCATGGTCCAGGCCGACATGGGTGTGGGGATCCTGCCGCGCAAAGCCTTCGAGCTGTTTGGTGGCGCGCTGGGTTTACGTGCGGTGGCGCTGAGCGACGAGTGGGCCGAGCGCGAATTGCTGCTGGTGGCGCGTGACCTGGAGTCGCTGTCGCCGGTGAGCCGGTTGCTGTTCGAGCATTTGCGCGGGGCCGAGCCTGGCGGCTGAGGAGTAATGCCCCTACCCTTCGCGTTTGGCGAACGGTTGTTGCCGACACAGGGTTGGTGCGTTCTGCGCGGCAGCCTTAGCCTCTGGTTCAAAGTCCAAGAACAAAGAGGTACGCACCATGCCTGCCCCGCTCGAAGGCATCAGGGTCCTGGAAATAGGTACGCTGATCGCTGCCCCCTTCGCCGCTCGCCTGCTCGGTGAGTTCGGCGCCGAAGTCATCAAGATCGAAGCCCTGGGTCAGGGCGACCCGCTTCGCAAGTGGCGAAAGCTGCACGACGGCACCTCGCTGTGGTGGTACTTGCAGTCGCGCAACAAGAAGTCGCTGGCCCTGGACCTGAAGGCTGCCGAAGGCCTTTCCATCGTCAAGCGCCTGCTGGCCGACACGGACGTGCTGATCGAGAACCTGCGCCCCGGCGCGCTGGAGAAGCTCGGCCTGGGCTGGGACGTGCTGCACGCGCTCAATCCACGCCTGACCCTGGTACGCATCTCCGGCTACGGCCAGAGTGGCCCGTACCGCGACCGGCCGGGCTTCGGCGCCATTGGCGAGGCCATGGGCGGGATCCGCTATACCACCGGCGAGCTGGGCTCGGCTCCGGCCCGCGCCGGTGTCAGCCTCGGCGACTCGCTGGCGTCGCTGCACGCAGTGATGGGCGCCCTGCTGTCGCTGTTCAACGTGCGCGCCAATGGCGGCGTCGGCCAGGTGGTCGATGTGTCGCTGGTCGAAAGCGTCTTCAACCTCATGGAAAGCCTGGTGCCGGAGTACGACCTGCAGGGTCATGTGCGCGAACGCAGCGGCGGCGCCCTGCCCGGCATCGCGCCATCGAACACCTACCGCACTGCCGATGGTGCCTTCGTGGTGATTGCCGGCAACAGCGACCCGATCTTCCGCCGCCTGATGCAGGCCATCGGTCGCCCTGACCTGGGCGAGGCAGCAGAGTTCGCCCACAACGATGGCCGCGCCGCACAGTCCGCGCTGCTCGACGACGCGATCGAAAGCTGGACCCGGCGTCTGCCGATCGAGCAGGTGCTGGCCGCCCTGGAAACGGCCGAAGTGCCCGCTGGCCGCATCTATTCGGTGGCCGACATCGTCAGCGACCCGCATTACCTGGCCCGTGGCATGCTGCTCGACAGCCTGCTCCCCGACGGTACTGCAGTGCGCATGCCCGGCATCGTGCCCAAACTCTCGGCGACGCCCGGTCGTGTCGACTGGCAAGGTCCGGCGTTGGGCGAGCACACCGACGCCCTGCTGGCCGGACTCGGCCTTGACCCCGACGAAATCACCGGCCTGCGCGCCAAGGGGGTGGTGCAATGATTTACGACAACGCCGACCTGCTGGTGGTCCAGGAGGTCTCCCCGCGTGATGGCTTGCAGATCGAGCCGACCTGGGTGCCGACCGAAGACAAGATCCGCCTGATCGACGGCCTGTCGCGGCTGGGCTTCAGCCGTATCGAGGCAGGCTCCTTCGTGTCGCCCAAGGCGATCCCGGCGCTGCGCGATGGTGATGAGGTCTTCCGTGGTATCGAGCGTCAGCCAGGGGTGGTCTATGTCGCCCTGATCCCCAACCTCAAAGGTGCCGAGCGCGCACTGGCTGCCGGGGCCGATGAGCTGAACCTGGTCCTGTCGGCC
The DNA here is from genome assembly GCF_057370475.1 of Pseudomonas sp. FA117. Lineage (NCBI taxonomy): Bacteria > Pseudomonadati > Pseudomonadota > Gammaproteobacteria > Pseudomonadales > Pseudomonadaceae > Pseudomonas > Pseudomonas sp. FA117. The sequence continues at coordinate 2,850,350 of NZ_CM170675.1, read as the reverse complement.
AGCCAGTCACACAACCTGGCCAACATGCGCATGCGCCGCGAGCAGTCGCTGGCTGGTTTTGCCGATATCGCCCAGGCGGTGCAGGGCCGGACCGTCAGCCTCAACGCCAGTGTCGCCACCGCCTTCGGTTGCCCGTTCGAGGGCGCCGTGGATGAAGACCTGGTGCTGCGCCTGCTCGACAGCTACCTGGAACTGGGCGTGCAAGGCGTCACCCTGGCCGACACCACCGGCATGGCCAACCCGCGCCAGGTCGCGCGCCTGGTCCAGCGCAGCCTCGAGCGCCTGCCTGCGTCGATGCTCACCTTGCATTTCCACAACACCCGCGGCCTGGGGCTGTGCAACGTGCTGGCTGCCTATGAGGCCGGGGCGCGGCGCTTCGATGCCGCGCTCGGCGGGCTGGGCGGTTGCCCGTTCGCACCTGGCGCGTCGGGCAACATCTGCAGCGAAGACCTGGTCAACCTGTGCGTCGAGACCGGCATCCCCACCACCATCGACCTCGATGGCCTGCTGAGGATGTCACGTACCCTGCCCGCACTGCTTGGCCATGAAGTGCCAGGGCAACTGGTCAAGGCCGGGCGCAACCGCGACCTGCACCCACTGCCCGAAGGCCTGCCGGCCTGACAAGACGCTTCACCCCCGGGGCGATGACCCCACCAGACAACAAGAACAACAAGGTCGTCCACAGGGCGACCCTACTGGAGAACTTCGATGAGTCTTTCCGCCCTGCCGCTGGGCGCCGCCGACGGCGCCGACAGCGAAAAAGCCCTGGTACGCAAGGTCGCCTGGCGCCTGATGCCACTGATCATGGTGTGCTACCTGTTCGCCTTCTTCGACCGCATCAACATCAGCTTCGCCAAGTTCCAGCTGCAGGCCGACCTGGGCTTCAGCGACACTGCCTATGGCCTGGGTGCCAGCCTGTTCGTGGTCGGCTACGTGCTGTTCGAGGTGCCGAGCAACCTGATGCTGTACAAGGTCGGCGCGCGCCGCTGGATCGCGCGGATCATGATTTCCTGGGGCCTGGCCACCGCGGCCATGGTGTTCGTCACCAGCGAATGGCAGTTCTACGCCCTGCGCTTCATCATCGGCGCCATGGAGGCCGGGTTCGCCCCCGGAGTCCTGTACTACCTGACGTTGTGGTTCCCCCAGCATTTCCGTGGCCGCATCACCTCGCTGCTGTTCCTGGCCTCGGCCTTCGCCGGACTGTTCGGCGCGCCGTTCTCGGGCCTGGTGCTGGATCATCTTGACGGTGTCATGCAGATCCGCGGCTGGCACTGGCTGTTCATGCTCGGCGGCCTGCCCTGCGTGGTGCTGGGCTTGATGGTGCTGACCCTGCTCAAGGACCGCATCGAGGACGCCGGTTGGTTGAGCGATGGGGAAAAGCAGCTGCTGCGCTCGCGGGTCGAGCCGGCGCAGTCGGCCCACGGCCAGGGCTCTTTGCTGCAGGCGATCCGGATTCCCGGGTTCCTGATGCTCGGGCTGATCTACTTCCTCATCCAGATCGCCTCCTATGGCCTGAACTTCTGGGCACCGCAACTGATCCGCAGCGCCGGCACGGAAAACCCGTCGATGATCGGCCTGCTGACCGCCGTGCCCTACATCTGCGGCGCGATCACCATGGTGATCTGCGGGCGCTGGTCGGATGCCACCGGCGAGCGACGCTGGTTCACCGCGGGCCTGATCAGCCTCGGCGCACTGGGGTTCCTCTGCGCCGGGCTGTTCGATGACCACACGCCGCTGCTGATCATCTCCCTTGGCTTGCTCGGTGCCGGCGTGGTGGCAGCGATCCCGAGCTTCTGGGCGCTGCCGCCGAAGCTGCTGGCCGGTGCGGGCGCTGGCGCAGCCGGCGGGATTGCGCTGATCAACACGCTGGGGCAGTTGGGCGGGATCGTCAGCCCGGTGCTGGTGGGGCGCATCCGCGACCTGTCGGGCAGCACCACGCCGGCGCTGTACCTGATTGCCGCGACAAGCGTGGTGACCGCCCTGCTGCTGGTTTTCGCCCTGCCGCAGAAGCTGCGCACGCGCGACCTGCCCAAAGGCTGAGGCGCCGACCGTGTTCCACCGTGCCGGTCAGCCCGGTCACGGTGGAAACCAGGCCGACCAGCGGTCAGACTTTCGATTGTTGTTAATCCTGAGAAAATCCTGGCCCTCCATCATCTGTCCATCGGCCTCACTGCGAGGCCTGAACAGCCTCGAACTACGATGGAGAGTCGAACCATGAAATCCCTGCGATACGCCCTGGCCCTGCTGGCCGCCACCGCTGTGACCTCGGCCTTCGCTGAAGGCGGCGCTGACCGTCTGCAGGAGCACCACGCGCGCTGGGCCCTGCAACAGCAGCAAAGCAAGGACATGATGGCCAAGCGCGAAGCCGCCAAGGCCGCCGAACAGGACGCACAGGCCAACAGCAGCAGCGGTCAGGACGCAACTGCCAAGCCTTCGTCCTGAATGCCCGAGGGTGCGGCCTCCTGTCGCACCTCCAGGGCTTTGGCAACTGACCGGGCCAGGGCGTAGAATGCCGCGCCCTTTTCGCCCAGTCGCCTCGTACGGTGGCTACCGGCAGCAATGACAGAGTCCGTGCCTCAGCCACATCGCGCATGTGCAACAGGCTCAACCGACCCCGCCTGACCTCGTGCCCCGAGTCTGCGGTTGAGTCTTGCCCTGGTCGCATCCCCGCCCTGGCACATACGTGCAGCCCCGGCCTGTCAAGGTCCGGTTCGGCGTGTGCGGTCGAAGAGGCCTATCCGCTGATCGATCTCTTGAGGTACGTATGTCTCCGCGTTTGCTGGCGATGGCGCTGGCACCCCTGCTCGGGCTGTTCATCATTGCCCTGGGCAATGGCCTGCTGTATTCCCTGACCACCCTGCGCCTTGGCGAAGCCGGCGAATCGGCGACGATGATCGGTATCGTGTCGTCGGGCTTCTTCATCGGCCTGACCCTCGGCGCAATCTTCAACGACCGCCTGATCCTGCGCATCGGCCACATCCGCGCCTACAGCAGCTTTGCCTCGCTGATCGCCGCGACCATCCTCCTGCAAGGGCTGTTCGTCGACACCTGGGGCTGGTTCGCCCTGCGCCTGCTCAACGGCTGGGCCACGGTGGGCGTGTTCCTGGTCATCGAAAGCTGGCTGCTGCTGGCCGGTGACGCAAAGATCCGCGGGCGCCTGCTGGCGTTGTACATGATCGCGCTGTATGGCGCCGGTGTGCTGGGCCAGGCCATGCTGGGCGAATTGGTCAGCCTCGGCGCCAGTGCACCCTTTACCGTCGCCGGCATGCTGGCGGCGCTGTCGGTACTGCCGATCGTGATCCTGCCACGGGTGTCGCCGCTGCTGGAGCAGGTCGAGCCGCTCAAGCCACGCCAGTTGCTCGGCGTCACCCCGAGCGGGCTGGTCGGCTGCTTCGGGTCGGGTGTGGCCATTGCGGCGGTCTATGCCCTGCTGCCGCTGTACCTGCAGCGCATCGGCCTGGATGTCGGGGAAGTCGGGCGCATGATGGCCTGGGTGATCCTCGGCGCGATGCTGCTGCAATACCCGGTCGGGCGCTGGTCGGACCGCAAGGACCGCCAGGACGTGCTGATTGCCCTGGGCGCTCTGTGCGTGGTGCTGTCGCTGGTGATCCTGGCGCTGCCATCGACCTCGGCCTGGCTGCCGGTGGCGCTGTTCCTGCTCGGTGGCGGGGTGTTCGCGGTGTACCCGGTGGCGGTCAGCCATGCCGCCGACCGCGCGCCGATGGACGCGCTGGTGCCGATGATCCAGGGCCTGTTGCTGATCAACTCGCTGGGCTCGGCCATGAGCCCATTGGCGATTTCGCCGGTGATGACCTCCTACGGCGAGACCGGGCTGTTCTGGGCCTTCGCGGTGATCAACCTGGCAATGGTCAGTTTCTTTGTCTGGCGCCGCGGCAAGCGTCCGGCGCCTGAGCATCCCGCACCGTTCGCCCCGACCGCGACCTTCTCGCCGACCGGCGCCGAGTTGCGCATGACCGAGGAACTGATCCACGCGGCACAGGATCACCCGCCGATCGTCGATGCCGTGACCGGTGAAAGCGTCCCTGCGACACGCAGCGAACCAGCCTGATCCTCCCGACGTCGTGGGCTTGCGCACAAGCCCACGACCGCTCGTCGCCCACCGGGCACCCCGCTCCCCTGCACGCAGCCGAACCAAAGACGATCATCCGCACAGGAGATTCACCATGGTTCGCATTCGCCCGCTTTTTCTCTGCCTCGCCCTGGGCCTGGCCTCGACTGCCAGCATCGCGGCAACCGACATGAACAGCACCGATCACAAGGCGCCCGCTACCCAGCGCGAGACGCCCGGTGACGGCACCAGTGTCAACAGCCCGGGCGGTACCAAGGACAACGACAGCAGCGCCACCGGCAGCCATTCCGGTGCCGCCGACGGCAGCACGGGGGGCTCGAGCAGCACCGGCGAAGCCACTGGCAGCGGCGCCGGGTCAACCGGCGGCAAAGCCGAGGATCAGGACAACCCCTGAGGTTCAGCGCCAGCAGCGCGGGTCGTCCACCAGCCGCTCATGGGCCTGGAACAGCAACGGTAGTTGCTCCTTGAGGAAGTCGAGCCAGGTGCGCACCTTGGCATCGAGGTAATGCCGCGACGGGTAGATCGCGTAGATCTCCCGTTGCCGCAACCGATGCGGCGCCAGCAGCCGGCACAGGCGTCCGTCTTCCAGGGCCTGGCTCGCCGAGTAGTACGGCAGCAGGCCGATCCCCATGCCCAGCTCGGTGGCCTTGACCATGGCGTCGGCAACGTTGGTGAGGAAGGTGTCCTGGGGCGAAATCACGCAGCTGTCGGCAGTGTCGCCGAACGGCCAGTCTTCCTCGAACAGGGGGTCGACCGTGCGCAGGCAGATATGCTGGTGCAGGTCTTCCGGGCGCTTGGGGACGCCGTGGCGGGCCAGATAGTCCGGCGACGCGCACAGCACGCTGGAGATGGTGCCCAGAGGAATGGCGATCAGTTGCGAATCGGGCAGCCCCTGGCCGATGGCGATGACCACATCGTGCCCTTCGGCCAGCAGGTCAGGGTTGCGCTGCGACAGGGTCAGCTCCATCACTACTTCCTTGCACGCCGCGTTGTAGCGCGCCACCAGCGGCATCATCAGCAACCCCAGGCCATGGCTGCAGTGCACGCGCAGGCGTCCACGCGGGGTGAGGTGGGCGCCGCGCGCCTCGTCGAAAGCCTCTTCGGTCAGCAGCATGATCTGCCGTGAACGCTCGAGAAAGCGCTCGCCGGCCTCGCTCATGCGCAGGCGCCTGGTGGTGCGGTGCAGCAGGCGGGTCTGCAGCTGGTTTTCCAGCTCGGCGACGATCCTCGACACCTGGGCGGCGGAAATATCCAACGCGTTGGCCGCTGCGGCGAAGCTGCCGCATTCCACGACCCGGGCAAACGTACGCATCGCATGCAGCATGTCCATGAGCAGCTCCGTCAGGATGGATTCATACCTTGAAGGCATGAATCTATCACGGATTAGCCCATTTATTGTGAAACACCAATGAATGGATCATGAGGGAAACCTCATGTGGAGTTCATCATGAAACGTTCGATTGCCGCTTTGGCGCTGTGCAGCGCCCTCCTCCCACTTGCCGCCCTGGCCGACAGCGGCCAGCCGGTCGTTGGCCAGACGTACGAATACGGCATGCCGCTGGATGTCGCCAAGGTGCTGTCCATCACCCCGGCCAGCAATGCCGCCGACTGCCAGGTCGGCACCGCGCAGATGGTCTATGTCGACCACCAGGGTCAGACCCACAAGGTCGCCTACCGCGAAATGGGCAACTGCTCCCAGCAGTAAGCCTCAGGCCAGCAGCTGGTCGATCCAGCCGATGTGCAAGGCGAAGGCCCGGGCCTTGTCCTGGGGAACTTCCCTGGCACGTTCGAAATTGGCCAATGCCTGTTGTCGCTGACGGCGCATGCGCTGCCATTTGTGGATGAAGGCCGGGCTCTTCTCGCGCATCAGCAACGGTCCGAACAAAAGCTCCTGGGGGCTGTAGCTCACCGCCCCGGCCTGCTCGGCGACGATGATCTCGTAGTCGAAACGGTTCTCGCGCAGCACTTCTTCGTTGACGATCCGATAGCCATGCTCCATCAGCCACTGACGCAGCGGCTGTTCGCCGCCGTTGGGTTGCAGGACCAGGCGTTCGTCACCGCGCAGGCGCGCCTGGCCTGCGTCGAGAATCTCGACGATGGTCTCACCACCCATGCCGCACAGGCTGACGGTGTCGATGCGGTCAGTCGCCTCGATGGCCGCCAGGCCGTCGGCCAGGCGCACGCTGGCGCGCTCATCCAGCCCGTTCCTGCGCACGTTGCGTCGGGCCGATTCGAACGGCGTCAGCGCCGCTTCACCGGCCACTGCCGCCTCGATGGCGCCGCGCAGCAGCAGCGCCACCGGCAGGTAGCCATGGTCCGAGCCGATGTCGGCCAGGCGTGCACCCGCCGGGATGTGAGCCGCGACGCGTTCCAGCCGCTGCGACAATGTCTGTTCGTTCAACGCCAACCCCTTGCATGAAATCCGGCGCGATTCTGCCGGGGCTGGCCAGTCATTACAATCTGCGCGCGACGGGTGTGGCCGCTCGACCCACGCCGAGTGCTCGCGTAGGCTTGCGGTTTTCCTTCCGTAGCAAGGCAGAATCGTTCATGGCACAGACAGGTATCACCTTCACCCCCGATGCGGACGCCGAGTCCATCTCCTCCGATGTGGCCGAGTACAACGGTGTGCTGGTCACCACGCAGATCCCGGTGCGCGCCGACGGCGAGCTGGAGCTGGGCGATATCGTCACCCAGAGCGAATGCACCCTGCAGGCGCTCAAGGACGCGCTGGAGCGTGCCGGCAGCTCGATGGACCGTGTGCTGCACCTGACCATCTACCTGACCGACATGGCCGATCGCGCCGCCTTCAACCAGGTGTACCAGCGCTTCTTCGCCAGGCCGTGGCCGGTGCGGGCAGCGGTGGGTGTGGCGTCGCTGGCCTTCGAGGGGATGAAGGTGGAAGTCACGGCCATGGCCGCCAAGGCCTGACGGCCTTCAGGGCGATGGCGGTATTTCCATCGCCAGCAACGCTGCGCCCAGGCACTTGCCATGGGCATCCAGGGCCAGCGAGCGGGTCACCCCGCCGCGTAGCAGGCCCGGCAGCACGAAGTTCAGGGCCTTGAGCTGCGGCAACGCATAGCGACGCACAGGCCCTGCGCTGTCATCGCGCAGGTGGGCGAACCACGCGGCCACACGCTCGGCCGTCAGCAGCTGTTCGAGCAGCGGGTAGTCCTCTTGGCGATAGGCGATCAACGAAATGTTCGAGGTATCGCCCTTGTCTCCGGTGCGGGTGTGGGCAAGCTCGTGCAGGCGGCGATTCATGGGCATTCCTCCAGGTGGACGTGGGGCAGCGCCAGCTCACGCGGCAGGTAGAGGCTGGCCACGGCCAGCACTTCGCGTACCTGGCGGGTGGCCCCGCCGCCACCAGCCGGACCATTGGTGTACAGCGTCTCGACCTCGTTGGCGACCGCCTGCGCCGCGTCACGCCCCAGGCACCGTGCAGCGACCCGCAGTCGCACCTCCCAGGGCTCGCTGCCCTTGCCGAAATCGCTGCCATGCAGCGAATCGACCCCCATCAGTTCGCAGCGCAGTTCTTCGCAGGCCACCCCGGTGAGCGCCAGGCGCTGACGTACGATCTCACCGGCCAGACGGGCGCGTGCCACCGCATTGGGGCCGCCGTAGGATATCTGCCCCTCGCCGATCCAGCCATCGCGGTAGCCGACCGTGACCTTGAGTCGCTGGGGCCGCTCCCGGCCATCGGCGCCGCTGACCTGGACACGGTCCGCGCCACGGTCGAGCAGGTTCACGTCCGAGAAATCCGCGGTCACGTCCGGCGTCAGGTACTGGCGTGGGTCATGCACTTCGTAGAGCAGTTGTTCGGTGCAGGTCGCCACATCGATACGCCCACCGCTGCCGGCGACTTTGCCGAGGGTGGCCTGGCCGTCGCAGTCGATGTCGGCGAACGGGAAGCCGAGGCGTGCCAGGTCGGCAACGTCCTTCACGCCCGGGTCGGCAAAATAACCACCGCTGACCTGGCCTGCGCATTCGAGCAGGTGTCCGGTCAGCGTGCCTCGGCCGCGGCGGCGCCAGTCGTCGGCGGCCCAGCCGAAGTGGTGCACCTGCGGTGCGAGGAACAACGAAGGGTCGGCGACGCGGCCGGTGATCACCACATCGGCGTCCGATGCCAGTGCCTCGACGATGCCTTCGATGCCCAGGTAGGCATTGGCCGAGACCAGGCGCTCGCCCAGTCCGGCGACCGTCTGGCCGTTGTCCAGCGTCCACTGCGGATGCTGGCGCAACACTGCGAGCACATCGTCGCCCTCCACCGCAGCGACCTTCAGCCCATGCAGGCCAAGCTCGCGAGCGATGGCCAGCACCTGTCGCGCAGCGCCACGCGGGTTGGCCGCGCCCATGTTGGTGATGATCCGCAGGCGCCGTGCGTTGTGGCGTACATAGGGCAGCACGGCGCGCATGCGCACCGCCAGCAGCGGATCGAAGCCCGCCTGCGGGTCGGCCAGGCGGGCCTGCTGGGCCAGGGCGATGGTCCGCTCGGCCAGGCACTCGAAGACCAGGTAGTCCAGTTGCCCGTCGCGGGCCAGTTCGACCGCAGGTTCCAGGCGGTCGCCGGAATAGCCGGCGCCGGCGCCGATTCGCAAGGTGTTCATGTTCAGAAGACTCCCAGTGCCAGCGCGGCCAGGGTCATCAGCACCGACGCGGCGAACAGAAATGGCAGGGTGAAGCGCTGGTGGTCGGCAAGGTCGAGCTTGCACAGGCCCACCAGCAGGAAGGTCGCCGGGGTCAATGGGCTGACCGGGAAGCCCGTGGTGTGCACGCCCAGCAGCGAGGCCTGGGCCACCTGCACCGGATCGACGCCCAGCGACCGCCCGACTTCGGCGATCACCGGCATGACCCCGAAGTAGAAGGAATCCGGGTCGAACAGCAGGCTCAGCGGCATCGACAGGAAGCCCACCAGCGCCGGGATCAGTTGCCCGTGCCCTGGAGGAATCTGCTGCACCGCCACCTCGGCCATGGCCTTGAGCATGCCGGTGCCCTGCATGATGCCGGTGAATACACCCGCGGCGAGCAGGATGCTGGCCATGGTCAGGGCGGTCTTGGCATGGGCGTCGATGCGCTCGCGCTGCTGGTCCACGCGCGGATAGTTCAGGCACAGGGCCGCAACGGTGCCGAGCATGAACATCACCACCGGGTCGACCCAGCCGGCGATCATCACGGCCATCACCAGCACGGTCAGCAACAGGTTCGGCCAGAACATCCGTGGACGGCGCAGGGTCTGTTCCTCGGCGCTCAGCACCCGCTGCGGCGCTGTGCCGCCGTCGGCGCCGGCCAGCAAGCCAAGGCGCTTCTCTTCACGCCGCCCCAGCCAGTAGGCGCAGGCGAACACGAACGCCAGCCCCACCACCTGCACCGGAATCAGCGGCTGGAACAGGTCGGCCACCGGCACGTGCAAGGCGGCGGACGAGCGCAGCACCGGGCCGGTCCAGGGCAGGAAGTTCACCCCGGCCGCCATCGCCGCCACGCAGGCCAGCACCCGTCGATCGATGCCCAGCCGGGTGTACAGCGGCAGCATCGCCGGCACGGTGACGAGGAAGGTCACCGCCCCCGAACCGTCCAGGTGCACCAGCAGGGCCAGCAGCGCGGTGCCGCAGACGATGCGTGTGGGTCGCGTGCCGACTGCACGCAGGATGCGGTCGATGATCGGGTCGAGCATGCCGGCATCGGTCATCACCCCAAAGAACAGGATGGCGAAGATGAACATGCCGACCACCGGCGCGACGTTCTTGATGCCGCCGAGAATGAAACCGCTGGTCTGCAAGCCGAAGCCGGCGAGCAAGGCGGCGATCACGGGAAAGGCGATCAGCGCCACCAGGGGCGAGATGCGCTTGCTCATCACCGCGATCAGCAGGCAGAGGATGGTAATGACGCCGTAGAGGGCGAGCATGGGGGACTCCGGCTTGTTTTTGTTGTTGCTGCGAGTATCGCGACGGCTCGAGTTGTGTGTAAATTGCAATTTAACGCCGTGCACATTCGAAAAAACAAAATGAAGAATGCCCTGCAGCACATCCGCGCCTTCATCACCGTTGCCCAGCGCGGCAACTTCGCCCGCGCCGCCGACGATCTGCACCTGTCGCCCTCGGCCCTGACCGTGCAGATTCGCCAGCTGGAAGGCTGGCTGGGCGTCGCCCTGCTCGAACGCAGCCCCCGCCATGTCACCCTCACCGCCGCCGGACGCGAGGCGCTGCCGGCGATGGAAAAACTGCTGCTCGACCTTTCCAACATCGTCACCGCCAGCCAGGGCCTGGCCGCAGTGCGCCGCGGCGTGGTCACCGTGGCCGCCCTGCCCTCGCTGTGCGCGGGCGCGCTGGCCGAACGCCTGGCGGTATTTCGCCAGGCGCATCCGGGCATCGAGGTGCGCCTGCGCGACCTGGTCGCAGAACGCATCGTCGAGCGCGTGCGCGACGGCGATGTCGACTTCGGCGTGGGTGGGCGCAGCCCGTTCGGCCACGGGCTGGGCTTCACTCCACTGCTGCATGACCGGCTGAGCCTGTTCGTGCCGGTCGAGCACCCGCTGGCCAGCGGCCCGGTTAGCCTGCAGGCCCTGGAGGGTCAGCCGATGATCCTCACCGGGCGCGACAGCAGCGTGCGGGCGCAGATCGAGCAGGTGTTCCGCGAGCGTGGGCTGGTGCTGCAAACGGCGATGGAGGCCAACTACATGTCCACGGTGCTGGCCCTGGTGCGCAACGGGCTGGGGGTGACCTTGCTGCCCGAGTCGGCCGACGACGGCGAGGGGCGGCTGGTGCGCCGGCAACTGGATGAGCCGGGGCTGCAGCGCGAACTGGGGGTGATCACCCGCAGCGAGAGCAGCCTGTCGCCTGCAGCGCAGCGGCTGGTGGAATGCCTGGCCGGCATGACGCTGTGAGGGCGGGCCTGGCGGGGCCTGGGCTCATGCAAAGGTGCCAGCGACCCATTTCATCGCTACAATGCCGCCCTAAACCGTGACAGCCCGAACCTATAACGACATGTCCCTTCCAAAGAATCACCTGGAACTGCTCAGCCCTGCCCGCGATGTGGCCATCGCCCGCGAGGCTATCCTGCATGGCGCCGACGCCATCTACATCGGCGGCCCGAGCTTCGGCGCACGGCACAACGCCTGCAACGAGGTGGGCGAAATCGCCGGGCTGGTGGAGTTCGCCCGGCGCTATCACGCCCGGGTGTTCACCACCATCAACACCATCCTCCACGACAACGAACTGGAGCCTGCGCGCACGCTGATCCACCAGCTGTACGATGCCGGTGTCGATGCGCTGATCGTCCAGGACCTGGGGGTCATGGAGCTGGACATTCCGCCGATCGAGCTGCACGCCAGCACCCAGACCGACATCCGCACGCTGGAGCGGGCCAGGTTTCTCGACCAGGCCGGCTTCTCGCAGCTGGTGCTGGCCCGTGAGCTGAACCTGCAGCAGATCCGCGCCATCGCCGCCGAGACCGACGCTGCCATCGAGTTCTTCATCCACGGTGCGCTGTGCGTGGCCTTCTCCGGCCAGTGCAACATCTCCCACGCCCAGACCGGTCGCAGCGCCAACCGTGGCGACTGCTCCCAGGCCTGCCGCCTGCCCTACACCCTCAAGGATGACCAGGGCCGCGTCGTCGCCTTCGAGAAGCACCTGCTGTCGATGAAGGACAACAACCAGACCGCCAACCTGCGCGACCTGGTCGATGCCGGCGTGCGCTCGTTCAAGATCGAGGGCCGCTACAAGGACATGGGCTATGTGAAGAACATCACCGCCCACTACCGCAAGGAGCTCGATGCGATCCTCGAGGATCGCCCGGACCTGGCGCGTGCCTCCAGCGGCCGGACCCAGCACTTCTTCGTCCCCGACCCGGACAAGACCTTCCACCGCGGCAGCACCGATTATTTCGTCAGCGACCGCAAGATCGACATCGGTGCCTTCGATTCGCCAACCTTTACCGGCCTGCCGGTCGGTGTGGTGGAAAAAGTCGGCAAGCGCGACCTGATGGTGGTCACCGAGGTGCCGCTGACCAACGGTGACGGCCTGAACGTACTGGTCAAGCGCGAGGTGCTGGGGTTCCGCGCCAACATCGCCGAACCGCGTGGCGAGTTCGAGGAAGACGGCCAGACCCGCTATCGTTACCGCGTCGAACCCAATGAAATGCCCGAGGGCATGTACAAGCTGCGGCCGAACCATCCGCTGTCGCGCAACCTGGACCACAACTGGCAGCAGGCGCTGCAACGCACCTCGTCCGAGCGCCGGGTCGCGGTGCAGTGGCATGCCGTGCTGACCGAGCAGCGCCTGGCCCTGAGCGTGACCAGCGAGGAAGGCATCAACGTCCAGGTTGCCCTGGACGGCCCGTTCGGTGCGGCCAACAAGCCGCAACAGGCGCTGGAGCAGTTGCATGACCTGCTCGGCCAGCTGGGCACGACCCAGTACCATGCCGAAGCGATCGAGCTGGACGCGCCCCAGGCCTACTTCATCCCCAACTCGCAGCTCAAGGCCCTGCGCCGCGAGGCCATCGAGGCCCTGACCGAGGCGCGGATCAAGGCGCACCCACGGGGCAGCCGCAAGGCCGAGACCAGCCCGCCTCCGGTCTACCCCGACGCGCACCTGTCGTTCCTGGCCAACGTCTACAACCAGAAGGCCCGCGACTTCTATCACCGCCACGGGGTCAAGCTGATCGATGCCGCCTACGAGGCCCACGAGGAACACGGCGATGTGCCGGTGATGATCACCAAGCACTGCCTGCGCTTCTCCTTCAACCTGTGCCCCAAGCAGGCCAAGGGCGTGACCGGCGTGCGCACCAAGGTCGCACCGATGCAGCTGATCCACGGTGACGAGGTGCTGACCCTGAAGTTCGACTGCAAGCCGTGCGAGATGCACGTGGTCGGGCGGATGAAGGACCACATCATCGACCTGCCCTCCCCTGGCAGCGCGGTCAGCCAGGTAGTCGGGCACATCAGCCCGGAAGACCTGCTCAAGACCATCGTGCGCGCGCCGCACTGAGCCGGGGCCCGGACGCTGTCACACAGCGTCCGGGCTTTTTGCTCGAAAGAGTCAGAAAAGTCTCAGCTGAAGCCTTTTCATCTCGAAAATATTGAATAGCCCGGTATTTTCTGCACAATGGTTTCCATGCGATCACGCGAGGAACCCTGATGCACCCCACCCCCCATGACGAACGCCTGCTCAAGGCGCTTGCCCATGCCATCGTCGTCCAGCCGCGCGCCACGCTCAAGGAGCTGGCCGAAACCGCCGGCATCAGCAAGGCCACCCTGCACCGCTTCTGCGGCACCCGCGACAACCTGGTCGACATGCTCGAGCAGCATGGCGAGCGGGTCCTGAGCCAGGTCATCAGGGACGCCGACCTGGACAACGCCGAGCCGCTGCATGCCATCCGCTACCTGATCACCGAACACCTCAAGCACCGCGAGATGCTGATGTTCCTGATGTTCCAGTACCGTCCCGAAACATTGCTCAACCATGACGATGACTGCCGCTGGGACACCTACACCCAGACCATGGATGCGTTCTTCCTGCGCGCCCAGCAGATGGGAGCGCTGCGCATCGACATCAGTGCTGCGGTGTTTACCGAGATGTTCCTGACGATGATCTTCGGGATGGTCGATGCCGAAAGGCGGGGGCGCGCGGCCAGTGCCAATTCGGCGCAGGCGCTGGAGCAGTTGTTCCTGCAGGGCGCCCGGGGCCGGGGCTAACGCTGTTCATCGCATTGCCCAGCGGTTTCCTGGGTTGAAAAAAAAGCCCCGGGACAAAAAGTCCTGGGGCCGAACGGTTGGTTGCCCAACCAAAGGAGCCTCTGAATCCCGGCCGCCTGTCGCGGCGCCCGGGCGTTACTCTGGCTGAGGGGCCGCAGGGGCTACAGCGGGTTCGGCAGCCGTTCTCCCCGCCTTGCGCTTGAGCAGCGACAGCACCCAGACGAAGCAGATCGGCACGAATACCACCCCCAGCAAGGTCGCGCTGAGCATGCCGCCGATCACCCCGGTGCCGATTGCCCGCTGGCTGGCAGCGCCGGCGCCGGAGGCGATGGCCAGCGGCACCACGCCGAGGATGAAGGCCATCGACGTCATCACGATGGGCCGAAAGCGCAGGCGTGCAGCCTCGATGGCGGCCTCACGCAGGCTATGGCCTTTTTCCAGCAGCTCCTTGGCGAATTCGACGATCAGGATCGCGTTCTTCGCTGCCAGGCCGATGATGGTGATCAGGCCGACCTTGAAGTACACATCGTTGGGCAAGCCGACCACCATGACCGCGAGCACTGCGCCCAGGGCGCCGATCGGCACGATCAGCATCACCGTCAGCGGAATCGACCAGCTCTCGTACAGCGCCACCAGCAGCAGGAACACCACCAGGATGGCCAGGGCGAACAGGCTGCTGGCCTGGCCGCTGGAGACCTTTTCCTGGTAGGACAGCCCGGTCCAGGCGTAGCCGATGCCCGGCGGCAGGTCGCTGACCAGGTGCTCCATCTCGGCCATCGCCTGGCCGGTGCTGTAGCCCGGTGCCGCGTCGCCGGCGATACGGATCGACGGGTAGCCGTTGTAGCGCACGATCTGCACCGGCCCTTGCTCCCAGCGCGTGGTGACCAAGGCACTGAACGGCACCTGCTGCCCATCGCTGTTGGGCGCATACAGGCGCAGCACCGCTTCCGGGGTCATGCGCTCCGCCTGTTCGGCCTGGATCACCACCCGTTGCTGGCGACCGGCGTTGGTGAAGTCGTTGATCACCTGCGAACCGAATGCCGCCGACAGCGTGCTGTTGATGCTTTCGAAGGTCACACCCAGGGCGCGGGCCTTCTCGCGGTCGATATCGACCCGCAGTTGCGGTGCTTCGGCCAGGCCTTCCATCATCGCGTAGAGGATGGCCGGATTGCCGTTGGCCTGCTGCAGCAGGCGGTCACGCGCGGCCAGCAGGGCCTCGCGCCCCAGGTTGCCACGGTCGAGCAGGCGCAGGGCAAAACCGCCGGAATTGCCCAGGCCATCGATCGGTGGCGGGTTGACCGCCATGATGCTGCCATCGGTGTGGCTTGCGAAATGCGCGTTGATCACCTGGGTTTCGGCGTCCACCGACTGCGCCGAACTGCGCTCGGACCAATCCTTGAACGTGGGGAACGCCAGCGCGGCGTTCTCACCCATGCCGGAGAAGCTGAAGCCACTGACCACGAACGCCGAGGCGATGGCCTCGCGAGACATCAGGAACTGCTCCAGCGCCTGCCCGGTGGCATCGGTGCGTACCCGGCTGGCCCCTGGCGGCAATTGCACGTCGACGATGGCATAGCCCTGGTCTTCGACAGGCACGAACGACTCGGGCAGGCGCAGGTAGAAATAGCCCAGCACGGCAAGGATCCCGGCATAGACCAGCATGAAGCGCCCGGCACGTGCCACCAGCGCGCTGTTGAGCGAGGAATAGCGCTCGGTCAGCCGGGCAAAGCCGCGGTTGAACGCACCGAAGAAACCGCGCTTCTCGTGATGCCCCTGGGGCACCGGCTTTAGCAGCGTGGCGCACAGCGCTGGAGTGAAGGTCAGGGCCAGGAAGCCCGAGAACAGGATCGACACCGCCAGCGACAGCGAGAACTGCTGGTAGATCACCCCCACCGACCCGGACATGAACGCCAGTGGCAGGAATACCGCCGACAGCACCAGGGTGATGCCGATGATCGCCCCGGACACCTGGCCCATAGCCTTGACCGTCGCCTCCTTCGGCCCCAGCCCTTCCTCGGCCATGATCCGTTCGACGTTCTCCACCACCACGATGGCGTCGTCGACCAGGATGCCGATGGCCAGGACCATGCCGAACATGGTCATCATGTTCACCGAGAAGCCCAGCAGCTTCATCACCAGCAAGGTGCCGAGCAGGCACACCGGCACGACGATCGACGGAATCAGGGTATAGCGGATGTTCTGCAGGAACAGGAACATCACCAGGAACACCAGCACCATCGCCTCGATCAGGGTGTGGATGACCTTCTCGATGGCCACGTCGACGAAGCGCGAGGTGTCGTAGGGCACCGAGTACTCGACGCCTTCAGGGAAGAACTCGGACAGCTCGGCCAGGCGCTCCTTGACCAGCGCCGCGGTCTTCAGGGCGTTCGCTCCGGGCGCCAGCTGCACCGCACCGGCCACTGCCGGCTTGCCGTCCAGGCGCGATGAAAAGTTGTAGCTCTCGCTGCCGACCTCCAGCCGCGCGACATCGGCCAGGCGTACCATCGAGCCGTCGGGGTTGGCGCGCAGCACTACCCGGCCGAAGGCTTCGGGATCGTCGAGGGTGCCGTGCACCGCCAGGGTCGCGGTCAGCTCCTGCTGGCTGCTGCCCGGCGCGCTGCCGAAGGCACCGGCCGGGACCTGCACGTTCTGGCCGCGGATGGCCGTGCCGACATCATCGATCGACAGGCCGTAGCCGACCAGCTTCTGCGGGTCGATCCACACCCGCATGGCCGCTTCCGAGGAAAAGAACTGCAGCTTGCCCACCCCGGGAATGCGCCGCAGCTCATTGTTGATGTTGCGCGCGGCATAGTCGCCCAGCTGGGTGGTGTCGCCGTGGCTGACCGCATCGGTGTAGCTCAGGGCATAGATCAGCAGGAAGCCTGCGCTGGTCTGCTCGACCTCGACGCCTTGCGTGGTCACCGCCTGCGGCAGGCGTGCCTCGGCCTTCTTCAGGCGGTTCTGCACATCGACCTGGGCCAGTTCAGGCTCGGTGCCCGGCTCGAAGGTGACGACGATCTCGGCGATGCCGTTGGAGTTGTTGGTCGACTCGAAGTACAGCAGGTTCTTGGCACCGTTGAGCGACTCTTCGATGACACTGGTGACCGACTCCACCAGCACCTTGGCCGAAGCGCCGGGATAGGTGGCGGTGATGGTGATCTGCGGCGGCGCGACGCTGGGGTACTGCGCCACCGGCAGGGACGGGATCACCAGCAGGCCGGCCAGGGAAATGAACAACGCCACGACCCAGGCGAAGTTGGGACGGTTGATGAAGAACTTGGACATCTCGCTCCCCTCGCCTCAGCGTGCCGCAGCTTGCTGGGCCGCCGACGGCGCCACCGGCACCCCCGGTGCCAGGCCTGCAGGGCTGCCGACGATCACCTGGTCGCCGGGTTGCAACCCTTCGGTGATCAGCCAGCGTGCGCCGTGCATGCTGCCGGTCTGCACGCCGCGGGCCTCGGCCATGCCGTCGGCGCCCACCAGCATCACCCGCGCCTGGCCATCGGCGCTGCGCTGCACGGCGCGCTGTGGCACGAGAATGGCGCGGCTGTCCGTACCCTGCGGGGTGTGAACGCGCACATACATGCCGGGCAGCAGGATGCCGTCGGCGTTGTCGAAGCGCCCGCGCAGGGTGACCTGGCCGGTGCCACGGTCCACCGACACATCGGTGAACACCAGTTGCCCGGCCCGTTCGTAGTCGGTGCCTTCGACCCGCGCAGTCAGGTGCTGGTCGCTGCCGCTGGCCAGTGCACCGTCCTTGAGTGCCTGGCGCAGGCGCAGGGCATCGGCGGCGGACTGGGTGAAGTCGACATAGATCGGATCGAGCTGCTGGACGCGCGCCATCAACGTCGCGTCGCCCTGCCCGACCAGTGCCCCTTCGGTCACCAGCGCACGACCGATGCGCCCGGAAATCGGCGCCTTGACCGTGGCATAGCCCAGGTTCAGGCGCGCGGTCTCGACATCGGCCTGGGCCGAGCGAATCGATGCCTCGGCGCTGCGCAGGTCGGCGCTGGCGGTGTCGAAGTCCTGCTGGCTGACGGCCTGGATCTCGACCAGCGGCGCATAACGACGGACCCGGGCCTGGGCTTCCTGGCGCACCGCCTGGGCGCGGGCCAGATCGCCCTCGGCCCGTGACAACGCGGCCTTGAACGGCGCAGGGTCGATCTGGAACAGCACATCACCGGCCTTGACGTCGGCGCCTTCCTCGAAGCGCTTGTGCAGGACGATACCGGCTACCCGCGCACGCACTTCGGCGACGCGCATCGGCTCGACCCGGCCAGGCAGCGTGGAGCTCAAGGTCAGCGCCTCGCTGGCGACGGTCAGGGTCTGTACGGGCAATGCCGCCTGGGCATCGGCCTGAGGTTCTTCGGAACTGCCGCAGCCGACCAATAGCAGGATCGCTGCCAGCCCACCGGCCCATCCTGTTGCACGCAAATTGCTCATTTATGCTCACCGAGCCTTTGATTAAAACGGCTCGAATGGTACTAACCGACCATTAATGAGTCAATTTAGTCTCATTTGATATTTGTGTTAAAGATTGTAAGCTGGCTGGTTTCAATCCTGGAGTGGACGGCCTTTGCAAGCAAGCATCCGCGAAGCGCGCAGATCAGACTCAGGACGCCTTGCGCGGCTTCTTCTCGCCCTTCCCGCCCTTGCCACCCAGGCTGCGCTTGAGCAACTCGGTCAGGTCGAGGATGTCCGCACCTTTCTCGCTGGCGGCGCCCTTGCCCTTGTCGACGCTGGCGATCTTGCCCTTGCTGGCCTTTTCCTCCACCAGGTCGAGAATGGTCTGGCGAAACACATCGTGGTACTCATCGGGCGACCACGGCCCGCTCATGTCCTCGACCAGCCGCTTGGCCATGTCCAGTTCCTTCTTGTCGACCTTGACCTCGGTGACGCTCTTGTCCAGTTCCAGGCTGTCGATGCCGCGCACCTCGTCAGGCCAGCGCAAGGTGATGAGCACCAGTGCATCGTCCAGCGCGCGCAACAACGCCAGGTGCTGACGGGTGTGCAGCACCACGGTGGCCAGGGCCACCTTGCCGGTTTTCGCCAGGGTTTCGCGCAGCAGCGCATAGACCTTGCCGCCGCGCTTGTCGGGGCTCAGGTAATAGGGTGTGTCGAAGTGCTGCAGGGGAATGTCGCCTGCCTCGACGAAGGAAAAGATATCGATCGTCTGGGTGGCTTCGGGCCGCGCCTTGCGAATCTCCTCTTCGCTGATCACCACGTAGCGGCCCTTCTCGTGCTCAACACCCTTGACGATGTTGTCCTTGTCGATTTCCTTGCCGGTGACCTTGTTCACCCGCTTGTAGCCGACCGGCTCCATGCTGCGCTTGTCGAGCCAGTCGAAGTCGATGCGTTCGCTGCGCACCGCGGTGTTCAGCGACACCGGGATGTGCACCAGACCGAAACTGATCGCGCCTTTCCAGATTGCACGGGCCATGGCCGGCTCCTCCTGCGGGTTGGCCTCTGTCCAGAGGCGCTCGGATGGGGTTCAGGGTAGCGGATTGCCGCCGGTGACGCCGAACACCTCGCCGGTGATATAGCTCGACTCCTGGCTGGCCAGCAGTACGTAGAGCGGCGCACATTCGGCTGGCTGGCCGGGACGTTTCATCGGCGTCTGCGCGCCGAACTCGGGGATCTTCTCTGGAGGCTGGCCACCGCTGGGCTGCAGCACGGTCCAGATCGGACCCGGCGCCACGGCATTGACCCGGATGCCGCGTTCGATCACCTGCTTGGCCAGCGCCTTGGTGAAGGCAACGATCGCCGCCTTGGTGGTGGCGTAGTCGAGCAGTGTCGCCGACGGCTGGTACGACTGGATCGAGGCGGTGTTGACGATGGTCGCCCCGGCCGGCATCAGCGGCACCGCCGCCTGGCACAGCCAGAACAGCGCGTAGACGTTGGTCTTGAGCGTATGGTCGAACTGTTCGTGGCTGATCTGACCGATATCCTTGCGCGCCTCCTGCTTGCCGGCGACGTTGACCAGGATATCCAGGCCGCCCAACTGTTCATGGGCCTGATCGACGAGGGTCTTGCAGAAGGCTTCGTCCTTGAGGTCGCCGGGGATGGCGATGGTCTTGCGCCCTTCTGCCTCGATCAGCTTGATCACTTCGCGGGCGTCTGCCTCCTCCATCGGCAGGTAGTTGAGCGCGATATCAGCGCCCTCCCGGGCATAGGCGATGGCCACGGCGCGGCCGATGCCTGAGTCGGCACCGGTGATCAGGGCCTTGCGCCCGGCCAGGCGGCCGAAGCCTTTGTAGGTGCTCTCGCCGTGATCGGGCTTGGGCGTCATGTGCGCATCCAGGCCCGGCGCTGCCTGGCCCTGGGACGGAAACGGCGGGTGGGGATACTGGGTCAGCGGGTTCTGCATGCTGAACTGGTCATGAGGTCGGTTAGGCATGGAGCCTCCTGGGTGGGGATGATGAATGGGGAGATGTCGATGGGCGTTCGCCTGGCTGGGCGTCGGCCAGCACGTGCTCGATCACCCGGCGCAGGGCCTGGCGTTGGTCGTTGCCATTGGCACGGGCCTGCGCCAGGCAGGCGAGCTGGCGGTCGGCACTGGTGCCGTCGGCGAGGATGTGGCGGGCATGGATGAAGGCGCGCTCGGCGTCGGCTGTTCGTTCGGGAAACACTGACTGCAACTGGGCCAACCAGGCCTCGGCATTGACCGGGTGCTGCTCGTGGACGCCAATGAACTCGCCATGACGCCCGTGGCGCATGGCGCGCCAGTAGTTTTCCTGGGTCACCCAGCGCAACTCGCGGGTCAAATGGCCAGGGCGAGCGTGATCCAGGCAGCAGTGCTCGACCATGTGGCGAAACAGCGCCGCGATGCACAGTGCGTCTTCCAGGCGCGGACATGCGTCGCAGATACGCAGCTCGACGGTCGGATAACGCCGCGATGGACGGATCGCCCACCAGAAGTCGCCGTCCGTAGACAGTGAGCCGGTGCGTTCGAGCAAGGCCCGATAACGTTGATAGGCAGCCCAGTCGGCGAGGGCTTCGGGCAGCCCCATGTGCGGCCACTCACCGCAGATCACGCGGCGGTAGCTCATGTAGCCGGTCGACTGGCCAACCCACAACGGCGAGGAGGTGCTCAGCACCAGCAGCAACGGCAACCAGCAAAGCACCCGGTTGATCAGCTGCATGCGGTCGCAATCCGGTGGTACACCTACATGCACATGCAGCCCCGACAACAGACTGCGCCGCGCGACGTGCTGGTAATCCTCGAAAAGCTGCGGGAAGTGGCCACTGCTGCGTGGGCGTTGGCGCAACCACTGGGCGCTGGGGTGGCTGGCGGCGCAGAACAGCCCGATGCCTTCCCGGGCCAGGACAGCGCCGAGCCGATGACGGCAGTCGCTGAAGAACTCACGCGCCTGGTGCAGGTTGCCGAACACCGGCGAAGCGATCTCGATCTGGCTGTGGAACATCTCTTCGGCAAACGACGCGCCCGCTGCTTCCCGGCACAGCCTTGCCACCGACTGACCCGGGTTGGCGATCACCTTGCCACTGGCCAGGTCGACCAGCAGATACTCCTCCTCGATGCCGAATGAACTGGACCGGTACATGAGCGCCTCAGCGGTTGCGCGTGACACTGAGCAGCACCGCAGCGATGCGCTCGACCTGTTCATAGCCGGGTTCCAGCAACTGCTCGCCGAACACATCCGGGTCGAGTTCGCGGTACACCCAGCTCCACTTCGGACCGCCCAGGCGCAGGCGTGCAGCCTCGAGCAGCGGATCGCGCCCCTCGATCACCGCGACACCGGTATAGAGCAGCAAGGTGCCGCCAGGGCTCAGGCGCTCGCAGGCCTGCTGCAGGATTCGCAGGGACAGCTGCATGCCCAGGCCGCTGCCGCCGTGGCGGTACTGGCGTTTGTCGGCGTCGAGCATGTAGGGCGGATTGGCCACGATCAGGTCGAACAGACCGCTGATGCCATCGAGTATGTCGCTGGGCTCGACCGAGACATTGCCCAGCCCGGCCAGTGCCGCGTTGATGGCGGTGTAACGCAATGCCAAGGGGTTGATATCCACGGCGCTGACCTGCGCGTGCTGCGCGGCGCGCGCAATCAGCAACGCGCCCACGCCGGTTCCGCAGCCGATATCCACGGCATGCTGCACCGGCGCAGCGCTGGCTTGCAGGTGCTCGTGAATGACCTGGGCGAAGCGGTAGCTGTCCGGGCCGAAGAACACCGCGTCGTCGGAGTCGGTCGGGTAGGCAGAGTGCAGCAGCAACAGATCGTCCAGGTTGGACCAGCGTACCGTGCAGCGCAGCAGGCTACCCTCCTCCTTGATCACTTGTGCGGTGCGCAGTTGATCGAGTTCATCGGCAGACACCAGCGACACCGGAAACGCCCGGCTCCACCCGAACACGTCGCGCAGGGTGTAGGCACGGGTACCGCCGGGCCGGGCGTTGTTGTGCGCGTGTGTGGCCGGTGTGACGCAGGTGAAGCGGTAGCCATCGGCGCGCAGGCGCTGGCCGAGGTGCAACAAGGCCTGGTCGGCCTGGGCCTGTTCCTTGCTCAGTTGCATCCGCTCGGCCCTCCTGCACACAGCCCGGTCGCCTTGAGATAGCTGCGGGTGGCGGCCAGCCCCTCGGGCAGCGCATGCCGATTGCCCGCCATCAGCTCGATCAGCGTGGCGACATCCATGGGTGATGAGCTCGGGCTCGGGGATTGCTCGAGATCGAGTGCCGCCTCCCAACTGCCAGGCCGCAGCCTGCGGGTGGGAGGGGCCTGCCAGTCAGCCGCGATCCAGTCATGCCAGAGTTGTTTTTCGTACGGGCTGAACACCCCGAACATCGCCGCCGTCGGCCCGTCGATCAGGCCCCAGAAGCGGCTGAGTCGAGGGTCCTGCCCACGGCGTACCCAGCCCTGGGCTTGCAACGCCTGCAGAAACTCGCCCATGCCCGCCTCGCTGGCCAGCCACTGGTTGAGGCTGCGACCCTGCAGCCGGCAGTGATCGGAATGCATGAACTGGCCGAACAGGCGCTTGCGCTCCAGCGCATCGATCAATTCGGCTTGCAGATCGAAGCCTGCGATCAGCGCTTCGGCGCCGATACCCAGCTCGTTGAGCCTGTAGCCGCGGCGCACCCGTTGTTCGAACGCCTGCACGTCGTTGCCGGGGCGCAACTGCGCGAGGGCTTGCAGGGAACGGTGGGCATGGCCGCTGGCGGCGTTGTCGATCGTCACGTGGAGCTGGAAGTAGAAACCGTCGATCCCCAGTTCAGCCAGTTCGTAGGTGGTAATCAGCAAATGCAGCGGCGGCTGCTCGTAGCCAAGGTTGTAGCCGATGACTTCCGGCAGGTAGTCGTCGCCATACTGGCCCAGCGCAAGCTGCACACAGCCCTGCAGGTAGCGCGCGTCATCCAGCGGTGCGAGTTCGAGGCAGCCCAGACGGCTGAGCAGGCGTTGATAGACCAGCACATGGTTGCTGCGTGGGTCGCCGTCGCCGAGTTCCTCGAGATAGGTGCGGATAAGGCCGTGGTAACGAGGATCGCGCCAATGCGCCAGCGTGCTTTGCAACCAGGTGCCATCGACCGCCTTGGTGGGTGCGACCTGCTGCAGGAAATACAAGGCCTGGGTGCGATTGGCGAAATAACGCCGGGGCGCACCCTGGCGGCGTTGCTCGAGGTACTCGGCGTAACGCCGGGACACCTTGGCGGCTTGTTCGGCACTCCAGCGCTCCAGGCCGCCGAGTGACGACGGCAGCGCGTCGTCCAGGGCGTCAGCCAGTTGCAACTGTTGCTCTAGCCAAGTCCGCGAATCGTCATCCCGGCCTTCGAGCAGGCGGTGATAGCGATGCTGCAGCGGTGCATCGGCGCGCTTGGCGCAGGCTTCGAGGGTCGGATTGCAGGTCAGGACCGTCATGCCCTACTCCTTGCGCGCTCAGGGGGTTTTCTGTGGCTGCGTCTCGGGCATCGGCTCGGAGGCTGGGGCGTCCGGCTTCTGCATCTGCAGCGAGGGCTTGCTGGGATCGGCGTCCTTGGCCGGGTGGTCGGTGTCACGGTCGAAACAGCCGCCGGTCAGTGCCAGGCTGGCGATCAAGCAGAGCAATGGGATCGTGCGCATGGGATAGCCTCCCCGGAAAACGGTTGCAGTGCCGGGCTGCCCCGGCACCGCGCAGCATCACTTACGAACGACCGCCCTTGCGGCCCATGTCGTCGGTCTGCTTGTTGCCACCGGATTGCTGGCCGCCCTTGCGCCCGGCGTCGGAAGCTTTCTGCCGGTCGTTGGCGAAGTTGCCAGGATTCTTGGTACCACCCTGACTGCCAGTCTTGTTCTGGTTGTTGGCCATGGTCTTGCACCTCTTGTGGCTGGGGAATGCACGGTCGTGTGCCGTACATAGGTTCGGAGTTCGGCGATAACGGCGGATTCGTTTTATTGCCGAACCGGCAGACCGGTGGCGCTAAAGGTGCGCAAGGGATGTATTTGGTGCAGCGTGCTTTGCCTGATTCAGCGAGGGGTTTCGAGCTGGCGCTGACGGCGCCCGAGCCAGGCACCGGTGAGCCCCCAGCCCAGCGCCAGGAGGGCGCCGATCGACATGGCCAGTTGCGGGTGCTCGCCCAGCAGGTCGAGGCCGCGCTTGACCCAGCCGCTCAAGGCATCGCCGCCGCGATAGACCACGGTGTCGATGAAGTTCTTGGCCTTGTACTTGTCCTCGGCGGGCAGCACGGTGAAGAGCATTTCCCGACCCGGTCGCACCAGGGCGTATTCACCGGCGCGACGGATGACCATGACAACCACGAACACAGCGAATACCGGTGCCAGCGCCAGCCAGAGAAAGCCTGCCGCCATCACCAGCGGCACCGCCACCAGCAATACGCCGACTCCCAGGCGCCGAGCCAGGCGTCCGGTGAGGAACAGCTGGGTCAGGATCGCCAGTGTCTGCACCACCGTGTCGATCAGGCCGAACACCTGGGTCTGGCGGGTGCGATCGCTGAAGGTCTCGCTGACGATGCGCGCCTGTTCGAAATACAGGAAGGTGCTGACGCTGGCCAACAGCACCACGAACAGCCCGATGCCCAGCAGATAGGGCGATCGCAGCACTGCCGTCGCCCCGGCGAAGGGGTTGCCGCCCAGCGGTCTTGAGTCCGGATGCTCGGTGGCTGCCGGCAATGGCTGGCGTGCGCGCCAATGCTGCAGGTACAGCGCAGCGGCAACGCTGCCGAGCAGGAACACGCCTGCCAGCACCAGCAAGCCTGCATGCCCCAACGGTGCAACCAGCAGCGTGCCGAGTATCGGCCCGCTGAGGCCGCCAAGGCTGGCCCCGGCGGCCAGCAAGCCGAACAGGCGCTTGCCCTGCTCGCTGGAAAACAGGTCTGCCAGCACACTCCAGGCCAGGGAAATGGCCAGCAGATTGAACACCGACAGCCAGATGTAGAAGGCCCGCGCATTCCAGAGGTCGTCCGGATCGCGGGCAAAGAGCACAGCGAACAGCAACAGGTTGCTGATGAAGAACACGTAGGTCCACGGCAGGATACGCCGCCGTTTCACCCGCGAGGCCAGCCAGCCGAACAGCGGCAGGCAGGCCAGGGTGGCAACGAAGGTGCCGGTGAACAGCCACTGCAGGTTATCCACTCCACCGGCTATCCCCATGGTCTCGCGAACCGGACGCAGCATGAAATAGCCGGTGAACAGCAGGTAGAACAAGGCGAGCCCCGCAACCACCGCCGGACCTTCACCGGGCTGGATGTCGAGGCTTTGCTGCAGACGCCGTCGCCAGCCGTGCATGGCTCAGGCGAACTGCTTGATCAGCGCCTGGCGCTGGCTTGCGGTCAGCAGCGGGCCGCTGCCGGCCTTGAGCTGGTCGAGCTGGCGGTCCGGCCGCCCGGTGGCCGGAATCACCGTGGTCACCGCGGGATGGCTGATGGCGAACTTGAGGAACAATTGGGCCCAGCTGCCAATTCCTGCCTCTGCCGCCCAACCCGGGAGTGCCTGATCCTTCACTCGGGCAAACAGCCGGCCATCGTCGAAGGCGCGATTGATCAGCACTGCGACGCCCTTGTCCTGGCATAGCGGCAGCAGTTCGCGGGCCGCATCCGGGGCATTGACCGAGTAGTTGATCTGGATGAAGTCCAGCGGCTCGCTGCGCACGATGCGCGCCACTTCGTCCTGCCCGCTGTCGAGGTAGTGGGTGATGCCGACATAGCGGGTCTTGCCCTGCTGCTTGAGTTCGCGGGCATAGGGCAGTTGCCTTTGCCAGTCACGCAGGTTGTGGATCTGCAGCAGGTCGACTTTGTCGCTGCGCAGGCTGGCCAGGCTTTGCGCCCACTGGCGTTCGGCCGCCTCGCGGCTGTCGGCGGCGATCTTGGTGGCGATGAAGCACTGGCGATGCCAGCCGCCCTCTTCCAGCAGTTGGCCGAGTATGGCATCGGCGCCGCCGTAGTTCGGCGAGGTGTCGATGACCCTGCCACCGCCCTTGAAGAAGGTCTCGAGCACCGCCTTGAGCTGTTGGTACTGGGGGGAGCCGGCCTCGACCTCGAAGCTGCCGGAGGTGCCGGCGCCGATCACCGGCAAGGCTTCACCGGTGGACGGGATCTTGCGGCTCAGCAGGCCGCCGGCGGATTCGGCGCGCAGCCAGGGGCTCAGGGCCAGTGCGCCCAGCGCGGCACTGGCCCGCAGGACATCACGACGTGCGTACATGGAGGGCTCCCGTTTGCAGGGGAAACCCTCAAGGCTAGTCGCTGCATCGCCCTGTGCAGGGCGATTTCTGTATCGGGATATTTAGCCGAGCAGCAGGCGCAGGTCCAGGCCGTGCTCACCCATGGGTGGGCACCAGTAATAGCCACCGGTCAGGGGGCGGCTGAAGCGGTACAGGGCATCGATCACGCCGTCTTCCAGCCCGCTCATGCGACGCAGCTGAACCTCGAAGGCATCGAACGAATGCCCCAGGGCGACGAAGGCCAGCCCGGCGCCACGGGTGTCGGCCCAGGACACCGAACGGCGCACCATGAAGGCCTCGGGGTCATAGCTCTCCTGGGCGGTGCGCTTGACGTGGGCCGACGCCGGCGCGTCGTCCAGTCCTCGTTGTCGCTCAGACGACGACCGATGATGTCGTCCTGCTCGGCTTGGGGCAGCGACTTGAAGTAGTCAAGGTCATGCTTCCACAGCTGGAATGCGGCGAAGCTGGAACCGGCCAGCCCAGGCTGTTCGCCGGGCACGATGGCGGCATCGACGGCGTCCTCGTCGCGCGGGTTCTCGGTGCCGTCTTCATAGCCGGTCAGGTCGCGGCCGCCACGGTGCAGGAAGCCGTCGACGCTGTCGACCAGGGTCAATGCCGGAGCCAGCGCCTGTTCCAGGGCCTGGGCGCGCAGGAACAGGTCGCCGCGTTCTTCACCGCGCAGCCACAGCCACAGTGCATGCTGGGTGGCCGGGTTCTCGACCACGGCATCCAGTTGCGGGAAGCTGCGCAGGCCCGGCACCTCACGCCCCAGCGCCTTGGCCAGCGGAGCGCCGACGGCCATGATCAGGCTGCGGCCATCGACTTCGGCGAGCAAGGCATCCAGTACCGCCGGCAGCGCCTCCCCGGCATGCAGGGCGAAAAACAGGTGGCGGGCGTGAACCGGCACCGGGGTGGCGAGCAGACCTTGCTGGAACGACATGACAAGCTAATCCTTCGGCAAAAGCGCGAATCCTACTGCGCCGCGCGCCCCATCGCAACGCGTCAGGTCGCCGCGAGCCCAGGCTCGCGCGGTAACAAACGGTTACCAAAGGCTGGCGTCTTGCAATTATTCGTCGGCTGAAGCCTGCCTACACTTCTGCGCAGACTTCACCCTAGAGAATGCCGATGACCGCCTCCCCCCTGCTCACCGCCTTCCTGCCCATTGCCCTGGGCATCATCATGCTGGGTCTGGGGCTGTCCCTGACCCTCGCCGACTTCGCCCGGGTGGTGAAGTACCCCAGGCCGGTATTGATCGGCCTGGCCTGCCAGATCCTGCTGCTGCCCTTCATCTGCTTCCTGATTGCCAACGGCTTCGGCCTCGAGGCCGCCCTGGCGGTGGGCCTGATGCTGCTTGCCGCCTCGCCGGGCGGCACCACGGCCAACCTGTTCAGCCACCTGGCCCATGGCGACGTTGCGCTGAACATCACGCTGACGGCCGTCAACTCACTGATCGCCATCCTGACCATGCCGCTGCTGGTCAACCTGTCGCTGATCTACTTCATGGAGTCGGACCAGGCCATCCCGCTGCAATTCGCCAAGGTCATGCAGGTGTTTGCCATCGTGCTGCTGCCCGTGGGCCTGGGCATGCTGATTCGCCGCTACGCATCGGCCTTCGCTGCGCGTATGGAAAAGCCGATGAAGCTGGTGGCGGCGCTGTTCCTGGCATTCACCATCGTCTTGGCGCTGGCCAAGGACTGGCAGACGGTGGTCGAGTATGCGCCGGTGGTGGGTGTCGCCGCGTTGCTGTTCAACCTGGTCAGCCTGGGGCTGGGCTACTGGGTGCCGCGCCTGCTGCGCATTCCCAAGCGCCAGGCGATCGCCATCGGCATGGAGATCGGGATCCACAACGGCACGCTGGCCATCGCCCTGGCGTTGAGCCCGAGCCTGCTGAACAACGCCACCATGGCGGTGCCGGCGGCGATCTACAGCCTGATCATGTTCTTCACGGCGGCAGCGTTCGGCTGGTGGGTCAGTCGTGGCCACAAGGCGGACGTCGCCGTGCAGGAAACCTCGGGCTGAACCATTGAGAGTCAGTCGCCGCGTCGCTCGCGCAACTGCCGCTTGAGCACGCGCAGCGGCGGTGCATAGAAGAAACCGAACGACACGCTGCCGGCACGGCCTTTCACCGCATGGTGCAGCCGATGGGCGCGATACAGGCGCCTCAGGTAGCGCTGCACCGGCCGGGGTTTGCGCGGCCAGTGACGGTGGAAGAAGCCGTCGTGTGCCAGCACGTAGAGCACGCCATAGCCTGCGACGCCACCCCCCACCCATTGCAGTGGCGCGTAGCCGGCCTTGCCCAGGGCCATCAAGGCGGCGGCGATCAGTGCCAGCGCCACCAGGTAGAGGTCGTTGGTCTCGAGCACACCCAGGTGCGGTTCATGGTGCGAGCGGTGCAACCACCAGCCCCAGCCGTGCATGACGTACTTGTGGGCCAGCGTACCGACGCCCTCCATGGCCACCAGGGTGGCGAGCAGCACGGCGATGTTGAACAGCATGGGACGGTCCGGCGTGGATGGCGAAAGGCGCAAGGGTAGCATTGCTGGCCAATCCTGAGGAATCGGTAGGAGGTTTCGGCAATGAAGCAATTGTCATCAATCCGCGCTTGATTCATCGCCAGCGGGGGCGTAAGGTCCGCTGCGCAATTTCGCATCCCCCACAGGAGTCCTGCATTGGACAGTAGCCCCAGTCGATTGCGACAGGTCCACACGGCAAGCTAGTCCGGCAGCATTCCTGCCGCTGTCTTGCCGAACACGGTAGACGGCGGTCCATCACGCCTGCACAGGCGGATCCCCCTCTTCTTTCCCCACTTGGCCAGCATTTGCCGGCCAGTGTCGTGGCCCTGCGCGCTCATTCATTTGATCGGCGCCCTCGATGACAGAGGCGCATGCGCGGGCCGTTGCCCGTGGAAAGAGGTTTGCTATGGATTGGAAAGTATTTCTGCTGCGCGTCAGCGTAGCCCTCGTACTCGGTGCCCTGATCGGCGCCGAACGTCAACTGCGCCAGCGCCTCACCGGCCTGCGCACCAACGCGCTGGTCAGCACTGGTGCCTGTCTGTTCGTGCTGATGACCCAGGCGGTGCCAGGCATGGAGCCCAGCGATGCCTCGCGCATCGCCGCCTATGTGGTAT
The DNA here is from genome assembly GCF_057370475.1 of Pseudomonas sp. FA117. Classification (NCBI taxonomy): domain Bacteria; kingdom Pseudomonadati; phylum Pseudomonadota; class Gammaproteobacteria; order Pseudomonadales; family Pseudomonadaceae; genus Pseudomonas; species Pseudomonas sp. FA117. Next base: position 2,820,794 of record NZ_CM170675.1, on the reverse strand, counting down.
CGGGGATCGGTTTTCTCGGCGGTGGCGTGATCATGCGCGACGGTTTCAACGTGCGCGGCCTGAACACCGCAGCCACGCTCTGGTGCACCGCCGCCATCGGTGTGCTGTGCAGCCTCGGGCTGCTGCTGGAGGCGACCCTCGGCAGCCTGGTGGTGCTGTGCGCCAACATCCTGTTGCGCGACATCGCCCAGCGCCTGGATCGCCAGGACGTGGTCCCGGCCAGTGAAGTCGAGCAGCGTTTCGAGGTGCGCATCGTCTGCCGGGCCGAGGACGAGATCCAGGTACGCAGCCTGATGCTGCACAGCCTCAGCGACCCGGGCCTGCGCCTGCAGTCGCTGCACAGTGAAGACCTGCACGATCCGCTGCGTCTGGAAGTGCGCGCCGAGCTGCTGGGCACGCCGCAAGCGCCCGCCCAGCTCGAGCGCCTGGTCAGCCGGGTGAGCCTGGAAAAAGGTGTCAGCTCGGTGCGCTGGCAGCTGTATGCCCAGCCGGTGGTGGTCGACTAGGCATCGTCGCGCAAATGCCGTTCCCTGAGCTCCTGCCGCTCCTTGGCCTCGATGCACAGCGTCGCGGTCGGGCGCAGCAGCAGGCGGCGCAGGCCGATCGGCTCGCCGGTTTCCTCGCACCAGCCGTAATCGCCCCGGGCCAGGCGTTCCAGCGCCTGGTCGATCTTGTCGAGCAGGCGCTTTTCCCGCTCAAGGGTGCGCAACTGCCAGTGGCGCTCTTCTTCGGCACTGCCCAGGTCGGCTGGATCGCTGTGCACTTCCTGCTCGCGCAGCGCCTGGAAGTCCTGCTCTATGCGCTCCTGCAATTCCACCCGCTGCCCCAGCAACAGGTTACGGAAGTACTGGCGCTGGGGTTCGTTCATGTAGGCCTCCGCCGGTTGGCGGAGCAGGTCTTCTTCGGTCATCGGGCACGCTCGTGCAATAAAGGATTCATCGATCGAACATCAGTGGCAGGCCCTGGCAGCGTGGCTGCACCCGGCCCTGGTGCCAGGCGAGCTGGCCGGATACCACGGTGCTGCGCACCACATGGTGAAAATGCCGATGCTGGAACGGCGTCCAGCCGCAATGGGCCAGCACCGGCTCCTCGGCGACGGGTCGCGGCTGCGCCAGGCGCTCGACCAGGGCAAGGTCTGCCCAGTAGCCCTCGCGCAGGAAACCGCGCTCACGGATGGCGAACAGGCGAGCCACCGCGTGGCTGGTCTTGTCGACCACCTGCGCAAGGCTCAGCACGCCTTCGCTGACCAGCTCCAGCGCCGCGGGCAAGGCGTGCTCTACCAAGGGCAGGCCAGACGGTGCGCGGGCGTAGACCCGGCGTTTCTCTTCCAGGGTATGGGGGGCATGATCGGTGCCGATCACGTCGATCACATCGCTGGCCAGTGCCTGGCGCAGCGCGTCGCGGTCACTGCGCGCCTTGATCGACGGATTGCATTTGATCAGGTGGCCGAGCTGCGCGTAGTCACCGTCGTCGAACAACAGATGATGCAGGCAGACCTCGGCGGTAATGCGCTTGTCCTGCACCGGCCCGGGGCTGAACAGCGCCAGTTCGCGGGCGGTGGTCAGGTGCAGCACGTGCAGGCGGGTGCCGAAACGTCGGGCCATGTCCACCGCCATCGACGAGGAGCGGTAGCACGCCTCGGCATCGCGGATCAGCGGGTGGGCAGTCGCGGGAATGAACTCGCCATGGCGCTCGCGCCACAGCGCTTCGTTGGCCAGGATGCTCGGGGTGTGTTCGCAATGCGCCAGGAGGATGGTCGGGCAATAGATGAACAAGCGCTCGAGCACCTCGGGATCGTCCACCAGCATGTTGCCGGTGGACGCGCCCATGAACACCTTGACCCCCGCGACCTCGCGCGGGTCGAGCGAGGCGATGGTGTCGAGGTTGTCGCGACTGACACCGAAGTGGAAGCCGTAGTTGGCCTGCGAGACGGCGGCGGCGCGGCGCTTCTTGTCGGCCAGCGCAGCCGGGGTGAGGGTCGGTGGATCGGTGTTGGGCATGTCCATGAAACTGGTGATGCCGCCGGCCACGGCCGCGCGCGACTCGCTGGCCATGCTGCCCTTGTGCGCAGCCCCCGGCTCGCGGAAGTGCACCTGGTCGTCGATCATCCCCGGCAGCAGGAACTGGCCGCGGGCGTCGATCTCGAGCCTGGCGTTGACGCCGTCGATACTGGGGGCGATCTTGTCGATGCGCCCATGGGTCACGCGCACGTCGGCGTCGAACTCACGCCCTTCGTTGACCAGCCGGGCATTGCGAATCACCAGGTCGGCCATGATCAGAACTCGTTCTGCAGGGCCTTGTAGCCCTGGACCAGGTCGATGTTGGTGCGCGCCACATCCTCGGAAAACTCCGAGGCCGACACGCTGACCGGTGGATAGCGGCCAAGGTCGGTGTGCGGGCCGATGTGTTCGGTGGGCGGCACGTAGAAACGCTCCGGCAGGTCCCGGCCATCGACCACCGAGTTGTGCCGCACCACGCAGCCATCGCCGACGCGGCAGTTGAACAGCACGCTGTTGAAACCGATGAACACCCGGTCACCAACCACGCAGGGGCCATGGACGATGGAGCGGTGGGCGATGGAGGTGAACTCGCCGATGCTCACAGCCGCCCCGGACTTGGAATGGATCACCACGCCATCCTGGATATTGGAGTTGGCACCGATGACGATCGGCTCCATGTCACCGGAGGCGTCGACTTCGTCGGCGCGGATTACCGCATAGGGGCCGACGAACACATTGTCCTTGATGATGACCTTGCCGCAGATGATCGCGGTCTTGTCGATGTAGGCCGATTCGGCGATTTGCGGGAGATGGCCGGAGGGGTTTCTGCGGATCACGGTGCGGTTCCTGACACAGGCTGATTCAGGCAAATGTTACGTTATAACAATTTACTTGCAACCCCCCTCTCCCATTCCCTTGCCGCATGGCATGAGGCCGACGAGAAATTTCAAACTTTCGCCGCCCGCCAGCGCTCAACCGTACGCGACACCGACGTCGCGCCTACGGACAAGGAGAGACACATGAGCACTCTGTTCCTCAAGCGAGCCGGCCTGTGCATGGCCATGGGCCTGGCCTCGATGCAGGTAATGGCCGCCTCCTCCGACGACTTCGTCGATGCTGCCACCGAGGCTGGCATCGCCGAAGTGGTGACCGGCAACCTGGCGCTGGAAAAGAGCAAGGACGCCGAGATCAAGACCTTCGCCCAGCAGATGGTCACCGACCACACCCAGGCCAACCAGAAACTCGGTGACATCGCGCGCAAGCTGGACCTCAGCGTACCTGACGAAGCCGCACTCACCGACAAGGTCAAGAAGATGATCCTGGAATGGCGCGACGAGTCGTTCGACAAGTCGTACGTCAACAACCAGGTCGATGCCCACGAAAAAGCCGTGGAGCTTTTCAAGAAGGAAGCCGGCTCGTCGGACAAACCGGAGCTCAAGGCGTTCGCCAGCGAGACCCTGCCGACCCTCGAGAAGCACCTGGAGCATGCCAGGCAGCTTCAGGCCAAGCACGGCAAGTGATCAACAGCTGACCAGAGAGGCTTGATATGAGTAATGATGCCCTGCGCGCCGAAGTCCTGACTCGGCTGTTGCACGCCCACCCGGAAGGCCTGGGCAAGGAAGTGCTGGACAATTATCGCGGCGAAAAAGCCGTGGCGGGAATGCTCAAGACCTTGCAGGAGGCCGGCCTGATCCACGACGGTAGCGTCAGCGTCGATGCCGATCACCAGATCAGCGTGCGCTATCCGATCAAGCTGTCCAGTGCGGGCGTGGACGCGGCGCGCCAGGCCGAGGCCTGACCACCCAGCGAACGGGCACGGTACCGGGTACCGCGCCCGTTCGCTTCATTCAGGCTGCTTTTCGTGATCCCGGGGTGGTTTTGCCGGCCCCTGCGGGTCGACCTGCGGATCCTCCAGGTCGGGTGAATCGGGGTCGAAGCCCAGGTCCTGCTTGCTGGACGCATCCTCGGACGAATGAGGACCCTGTGCGGGATTCGGTGGCCGTTTCTGTTCGCTCATCATGCGCTCTCCGTACAAGTGTCTACGGAAGAAAGCCTCAGCCTGGCGAAGTTTGATTTATCTGCACATCCCTGTCGCGAACGGCTTCGAGCTCGCTGCACCGGGCCTCGCTGAGCGTCAGGCGGTCCTGCAGCCGCTCGATCAAGCGCGTCTGCTCGCCCAACAGGTCTTGCTGGCTGACCCGCGCCTGGCGTTCGACATCCAGCTGACGGCGCATTTCCTCACTCGCGCCCTGTGCCTGGGCCAGGATCGAACGCAGCCCCTGCACCTGGGCATCACGCTGCTCCAGTTGCTCGTCGAGCTGCTGCTGGCGGGCACCGCTCTGGCGGTTCTCGGTGAGCAGGCGTTCGTTGTCGCGGTGCAGGCGGGTCAGCTCTTCCTGGCGCACGATCGCGCCCTGCTGCAACTGACGCAGCTCGACATTCAGTTGCTGTACCTGCGCCTCGTGGCGGCGCTGGTCCTGTTCGCGCTGCTCGCGGCTGGCACTGCGGTAATGCTCGAGCGCGTCGCGGGCATTGCGGTGCTTTTCTTCCAGCGAGCGGACCTGCTCGTCCTTGTCGACCAGCCTCAGTTGCAGCTCGCCGACTGACTGATTGAGGCTGGCGCTGCGCAGTTGCTCGGCCTGCAGGGTGCTCAGGGTGGTCTCGAGCTTTTCCGACTCGGCCTGCAGGGCGCTGGCCTGGATCTGCTGTTGCTGGTGGGCGGCGGCCAAAGCCTGCTGGGCCAGCTGCAGTTGTGCCTGCAACTGTTCGCGTTGCTCGTCGAATTCAGCCTGGGCCTGGGCGATGCGCGCCTCCCCTTCCTCACGCAGTTGCTCGGCCAATTGGCCAACGAAGCGGCCGAGGGTGTCGCTGAGGGCCGGCGAGCGCTTGTCGGCCAGCGGCTGCTGCGCCTCGAGTTCCTTCAGATAACGATGGATGGTGGTTTTCGAGCCGGTATTGCCCAGTTCGATGCGTACTGCATCGATGCTCGGATGTTCGCCCCGGGCGATCAGCGCCTGGCGCGCCTGCTGCACGACCGCCTTGTTGATACCGCCCCGGGCCATGTTTGCTCCTACGATTTCGTACCGTGGTATGTAGCCTGTAATTACATACCATATCAAGATCAATCGCCAATGTAATTTGATGAAATAAAAGATGGGATAATCACGGGTTATCGAATGTTATGGACGAAAATGCGCACGAACAGGCGCCTGGCTGTACCAGGTCGCAGGGAGGGAATGGTCGAAACGGGCGGGCAGCGCAGGCCTTCAGGCACGCTGAGTGGGGTGTCAGCCCTGGCGTAGCCAGTCGATGAAGCGGGCGAACAATTCCGACTGGGAGTTGATGCCGAGCTTGAGGTAGAGGTTCTTGCGGTGCATGCGCACCGTTTCGGGCGAGATGCCCAGTTCGATCGCGGTGGACTTGACCGAATGCCCGCGCAGGATCATGTGCGCGACCTCGCGCTCGCGGTCGGTCAGCACCTGGCATCCAAAGCTGTCGAACGCCGCCTGCAGGCTGACATGCTCCAGCGGCGCGGTGCCGGGCTCGAGGTTGTACCGGGCGTAGCGGCCGAGCAGTTCGCGAACCATCGGCTCGACGGCCCGCAACAGGTCGATCTGCTGCGGGCTCAGGCGTGTGCCGCTGCAGCCCTGGAACAGGCTGAGGGAAAGCTTGCGGCCCTCGCTGAGGTCGACGATGTAGTAGCTGTCTTCGCTGCAGCCGGTGCCCAGGTAATAGGCCTGGTAGTAGTCGCTGTCGAAGAAGTTGTCCGGGGCGATGTCCTGCAGGTGGTAGAAGCCCTCGGCCAGGCCGCTCTGCACCGCCAGGCAGAACGGATCGAGCAGGTAGCCTGCGGCGAAGTAGCGGTTGAGCACCGCATCGCGGTGAACCTGCGGAATCCCCTGCTGGTACAGCAGCCGCGGCGCCTGCCCCTGGCTCTCCAGGCTGATCATCATCGACTCGACCGCCACCAGTTGACCCAGTGCCGCAGCAAGCTGGCGCAGGGCATCCGGCGATTCGCTGCTGGCCAGCGCGCCCTGCAACGCTGCATGCCACTGCTGCAGGGCACCGAGGGTCAGGGTGAGGGGCGTATCGGGAGAGGCCTGGGTCATGCCCGGCAGTCTAGCCTGCCGGACACCCCCGCGCACAGCCCGCTGCAGGCTGCTCATCGGCCCTGGTACAGCCCTTGTGCGGTGAGCTCGCGCGCCGTTTCCAGGATGCACTGGCGCAAGGTCTCGACGATCTCGTCGACCTGGGCATGGGTCACGATCAGCGGCGGCGACATCACGTTCAGGTGCATGATCGGCCGCACCAGCAGGCCTTTTGCCTGGGCTTTGCTGTGGATGCGTTCGCCGATGTTGATGGCATCGTCGAACAGCGCCTTGCTCGCCTTGTCGGCGACGAACTCGACGCAGGCCATCAGCTTCATGCAGCGCACGTCGCCCACCAGCGGCAGCTCGCGCAGGCTCTGCAGGCGCTGCTCCAGGTAACTGCCGACGTCCTGGACATGGGCCAGCAGGCGCTCGCGCTCGATGATCTCGATGTTCTTCAGCGCTGCGGTGCAGCACACCGGGTGTCCGCTGTAGGTGAAGCCATGGGTGAAGCAGCGACCCTTGCCCGGCTCGGCGATCACCTGCCAGATGCGCTCGGAGAAGATGCACGCGCCCAGTGGCAGGTACGCCGAGGTCAGCCCCTTGGCGGTGGTGATGATGTCGGGCGTCACGCCGAACAGTTCTTCACTGGCGAAGAAGGTGCCCAGGCGCCCGAACGAGGTGACCACCTCGTCGGCGACGAACAGGATGTCGTAGGTCTGGCACAGCTGCCACATGCGTGCGAAGTACCCCTTCGGCGGGATGATCACCCCGCCGGACCCCATGATCGGCTCGGCGAAGAAGGCCGCGACGTTGTCGGCGCCCAGCGAGAGGATCTTGTCCTCGAATTCGGCGACCAGGAAGTCGAGGAATTCGGCCTCGTCCATGCCGTCGGGGGCGCGGTACGGGTTGGGGTTGGAGATGTGATGGATCAGCTCGTGGGCGTAGTCGAACTCCGGCACCCGGTCGGCGGCCTTGTTGCCGATCTGCATGGTCAGGGTGGTGGAGCCGTGGTAGGCGTTGTAGCGGGCAATGATGTGTTTCTTGCCGGGCTTGCCACGGCAGTTCTGGTAGTACTGGATCAGGCGGTACGCGGTGTCCACCGCAGTGGAGCCGCCGGTGGTGAGGAACACGTGATCCAGGTCGCCCGGCGCCAGTTCGGCGAGCTTGCGGCACAGCTCGATGGCCACGTCGTTGGCCATGTCGGAGAACGGGTTGGAATACGCCAGCCTGCGCACCTGGTCGGCGATGGCCAGGGCCATCTCTTCGCGGCCCAGGCCGATGTTGGTGCACCACATCCCGCCGACGGCGTCGAGGAAACGGTTGCCTTGGGTGTCGCGGATATAGGCGCCCTCGCCTTCGACGATGTTCAGCGCGCCCTGCTCGCGGTGCTCGTCGAACATGTGGTAGCCGTGCATGTAGTGGGCCTTGTCGGCTTCCACCAATGGGTCGTGGGCGATGGCGAATGCGGTATTGGGGGTGGCCATGGGCAGCTCCTTGGCAGGAATCGTTCGGGAATGTTCAGAAACCGGTCTTGACCGTGCTCCAGACCCGCGTGATCGCACGCATGTCCTTGGGGCTCTGGGTCTTCTGGGCGAACAGCCGTTCACGGGTCTGCGCGTCCGGGTAGATCGCCGGGTCCTGGCGGATCTCGGGTTGCACCAACGCGGTGGCCGCGGCATTGCTGTTGGCGTAGTGGATGTAGTCGGTCACCTTGGCCATGGTCTGCGGCTGCAGCAGGAACTCGAGGAAACGATGGGCGTTGGCCACATGCGGCGCGTCCTTGGGGATGTACAGGTTGTCGAACCAGATCAGCGAGCCCTCCTTGGGGATGAAGAACGACAGCTTGATATCCTTTTTCGCTTCCACGGCACGGGCCTGGGCGGTGGCGTAGTCGCCCGACCAGGTCAGGGCCAGGCATACATCGCCGTTGGGCAGGCTGGTCAGGTAGTTGACCGAGTCGAACTTGCGAATGTACGGGCGGATCCCCAACAGCAGTTTTTCAGCCGCCTTCAGGTCTGCCGGTGCGGCGCTGCGCGGGTCCTTGCCCAGGTATTGCAGTGCCAGCGGGATCACTTCGGTTGGCGCATCCATCAAGGTCACGCCGCAGTCGGCAAAGCGCGAGACGATGGCCGGGTCGAACAGCATGGCCAGCGAACCGATCGGTGCATCGGGCATGCGTGCCTTGATCTTGTCGACGTTGTAGGTGACCCCCGAACTGCCCCAGGTGTAGGGCGCCGAGTATTTCAGGCCCGGGTCGTAGCCCTGCAGGTTGGCGACTACCTGGGTATCGAGGTTGTGCCAGCTGGGCAGTTGCTGCCTGTCGAGCGGCTGGAACACCCCGGCCTGTATCAGCGGTGGCACCAGCGACGCGTTGAGCATGACCAGGTCGTAGCCGGAGCGACCGGTCAGCAGCTTGGTCTGGACCGTTTCATAACCGTCGAAGGTGTCGTAGACCACCTTGATGCCGGTGGCCTTCTCGAAATCGGCCAGGGTGGTCTCGCCAATGTAGTCGGTCCAGTTGTACAGCCTCAGCGTGTTGCCGGCGTCCGCCTCTGGCGCTGCCTGCGCCAGTGTCGTGGCGGACACCAGCAACAGACCGCCAATCACCTTCAGTGCCTTGCGCATAGCAACTCCATCGTGTGACTGCTCCGGATCGAGCCGATGGGGTCACTATGGGAGTTGGCGTCGCAGGCAGACATACCCCGAATGTGTGGGTGGTCGTTTTTGGGAAGGTCGCAGCGCCCGTCAGTCGCTGTCGGACAGCAGGGTCAGGGTGGCGAGGTCCAGCAGGCTGAAGAACCCGCTGCTCCAGCCACCGGTATCCAGGTGCCAGACATTGCCCAGTACCTTGGGGCGCAGCACCGGGGTATGCCCGACCAGCACCGCGCGTACCCCTTCGACAGCCTGGGTGTCACCGGCCTTCAGGCGCTGACGCGACCATTGACAGGTTTCACGCACATCGCGGTCGTCCCCGGCCAGCAGGCTCTCGCGCAAGCGGCTCCAGTCGCTGAACGGGCTGTCGGCATGCAACAGCCCGACCGCGCCGTGAGCAGTCTGCACCTCGAGGGCGATCGGCAGGGTTTCGAAGCGTTCGACGAAACGCACCTGCTGCGCCGACGGCAGGTCGAGAAACCAGCCTCCGCCGGCCGCACGGTACATGGCAAGGTCGATCCGGCCACCGCGCAGATGACTGATCGCCAACGCTTCGTGGTTACCCTGCACCGCGTGGAACCAGGGTTGCGCCAGCCATTGCAGGACATCCTCGCTATCAGGGCCGCGGTCGACCAGGTCGCCGACGCTGAACAGCCTGTCGCGCGACGGGTCGAACCCGACCTCGTCGAGCGCCGCCTGCAGGCGCTCGAAATGCCCGTGAATGTCGCCGACCGCCAGGTCACGCCCGTGCTCGTTGGCGGGGATGCGCCGAAAACGCGCCATTACATCTTTCCTCTGCTGTGCTGCCAGTGCCCGGCGTAGAATGGGCCGATACACAACCTGAACCGGAGGTGCATCATGCGCTCCACCCTCGCCTGCGCACTGCTGATGGTGCTGGCCTTCGACAGCATGGCACAAGGCACCCCGCCCGCGCAGGTCGAAGTGAGCTTCGATCACCCGGAAAAATTCCGCGATGCCAGCCTCGACAGCCCGGGCTACGAGCGCGGCGCCGATGCCACGGTGATCAAGGCACTCACCCTGCACCTGGAGAAACTCGGTCAGCGCTACCTGCCGCCCGGCCAGCAGTTGCACATCGACATTCGCGACATCGACCTGGCCGGGCGCTACGAGCCCTGGAACAGCAGTGCTCAGGATGTGCGCTTCATGCGCGAGATCACCTGGCCAAGCATCGACCTCAGCTACACCCTGACCCGCCCCGGCCTGCCCGAACGTACGGCGCGGGAGCGTGTGAGCGACAAGATGTACCTGAGCCGCCCGGGTCGGGCGGGCAGCAACGATCGGCTGTTCGCAGAAAAAGCCATGCTCGATGACTGGTTCCGCCAGCGTTTCGCAATTGGGCGCGCGTCCTGAGTTTTGCTGGTTAAAGGTTGGCCTGCGGGGGTATCCTCGGGGTTTGCCCCTGCCAAGGATGGACCCGCGTGAAGTACCTGCTGCTGGCATTGGCCAGCTACGCCGCCTGCTATTACCTGGTCGGCCTGCTGATCCGCGGCAGGCTCGCCGACATCGCCGAAGGCTTGCGTCACCGCCCGGATGCGCCGCCACCGGGCCAGTACCTGCGCGAGGTCGAGGCCCACGCCCGGCGCGCGCAACGGCATTACAGCCTGTTTGCAGGCTCGCTGGTCACCCTCGTGCTGTGCGCACTGGCGTGGTGGCTGGGCTGAACACGCCAATCGGCATCGGCCCCTCAGGCTACCGCTGCCTGTCGAGTCACAAGCGCACGGGCCTGTTCCAGGTCGATCTTCGGAATCAGCTCAGCGGGTATGCGCGAGCGGGCTGACAGGTTGTGCACGCGAAAATGCTCCCCCATCACCTGGCGCGTCATCAGCGTCATCGACGGCAGGATGCGGCTGTCCCAGTGCTGGTCAAGGCCGCAGGGCGAGCGCTTGCCACCTGCAGTTTCGTAGAAGCGCCCGGTGGACTGATCCATGTCCACGCCCACCAGCAGCACGTCCTCGAACCCCAGGTGACAGGCCAGTTGCAGCGCCACGTAGGCCACCGTGCGGGCATCGAAGAAGCCGTGCGAGAGGTTCCTGCTGAAGCCTATGGAGCGGCCACGCTTGCTCCACACGGCACGATTGCGCGCGTAGCGGCCGTCACCGAGCCCCAGCCATTCGGCAAAAGTCGGATCGAGGGCCTTGAGTAGCGGATAACGCTGGCAGTCACCCGGCAGGTCGAACAGTTCGAATTGTTCTGGCCACAGGGCGACTCGCGGGCTGCAGTGCAGCGCTGCGGCAAAGAGTTCGGGCTGCTGGTTGCAGAAGTCCTTGTCGGTGCAGAGGTAGAAGAACGGCCTGATATCCGTGCCGATGAGCATCGAAATGGAGCCGTTCATGGCGATTATCGGCACATCGGCGAATTCATCGAGTGGAAAGTCCCGCGCCGATGCGCCGGACGCCAGGATCACCACGGGACCCTTCTGGGTAGTGCGACACGCCTCGAAACTGGAGAACGCCCCGCGTGCGGCTTCTGGCCGCGACGGAAGTTGGTTCATGGATCTGGGCCGATGCTTTAAGTGGTTTCAGAATACAGTTGTTCACAATTGATAAATGTTTTTTTACATAACCCTTACATACGCCGGCAAGAGTGGCAGTAGGCCACTTTTCCGGTCATCCCAGGGATAGCCACCGGTGTTCCCCTGAAAACTGTCCGCCGAGCAACAGCCGGCCAACACCTGGTTGCACGAAGGCCGACACCACAACCCATAAATACACTCAACCGATTGATTTTGTTGAATTAAAACCAGTGGCACGGTTTCTGCTGAAGCGTTCTGCGTACACGCACAGCATTTAGAGGAAACCATGCCCACCCCAGCCCATTACGACATCCGCGAGCCACGCGCCCATATCATCAGCGACGACGCCGAAGCCCTCGCGGTCGCCCACCGTGTCGCCGGCCTCCTGCGCGAAGGGGCTGCCGAGCGCGATCGCCTGCGCGAGGTGCCCGTCGAGGTGGTCGATGCATACTCCAACAGCGGTTTGTGGGGCATTACCGTACCGCGCGCGTACGGCGGCGCCGAGGTGTCCTTCGCCACCCTTGCCCAGGTCATCGCCATCGTCTCGGCGGCCGATCCCTCGCTGGGCCAGATCCCGCAGAACCATTACTGCCTGCTCGAAGACATCCGCCTGCAGGGCAGCGAAGCGCAATGCCGGTTCTTCTTCGACCTGGTGCTCAAGGGGCATCGCTTCGCCAACGCCTTGTCGGAGACCGGCGGCAAGACCGTCCAGGACATTCGCACCCGCCTGGTGGCTGACAGCGACGGCTATCGCATCGACGGGCGCAAGGGCTACTGCACCGGCTCGCTGTACGCCCACTGGATCGGTGTGCTGGCCCTGGATGCCGAGAATCGCGCGCAACTGGCCTTCGTGCCGCGTGGTACACCGGGCCTGGTAGTGATCGACGACTGGAACAGCATGGGCCAGCGCACCACCTCCAGCGGCAGTGTGCTGCTCGACGGCTTGCGTGTGCCGGCGTTCCAGCTGTTCCCCAGCTACCGCTCCTACGAACGTCCGACCCTCGCCGGTCCCTTCGCCCAACTGACCACCGCTGCAATCGATGCCGGCATCGGCCGCGCTGCGCTCGATGACACCATCGCCTTCGTTCGCGCACATGCGCGGCCCTGGATCGACGCCGGGGTCGAGAACGCCAGCGAAGATCCGCTGACCATCATCCAGATCGGCTCGCTGGAAATCCGCCAGGAAGCTGCCGAGGCCCTGCTCGAACGTGCGGGCAAAGTACTGGATGCCGCCAAGTCGGCACCTGATGAGGACAACGTCGCTGCGGCTTCGGTGGCGGTCGCCAAGGCCAAGGTGCTGACCACGGAAGCTGCGATCGAGGCCAGCAACCGCCTGTTCGAACTCGGCGGCACCCGCTCCTCGCTGCTGCAGCACAACTTCGACCGGCACTGGCGCAACGCGCGGGTCCACACCCTGCACGACCCGGTGCGCTGGAAATACCACCTGGTCGGCAACTGGGCGCTGAACGGTGTCCGCCCGACCCGCCACGACTGGAACTGAGGCCGCGCCATGACCAAGCAGATCCGCCTGAACGCCTTTGCCATGAACACCGTCGGTCATCTTTCGCCGGGGCTGTGGCGCCATCCGCGCGACCAGGCCACGCGCTACACCGACATTCACTACTGGATCGAACTGGCCCGGACCCTGGAACGTGGCTGCATCGACGGCCTGTTCCTGGCCGACGTGCTGGGCGTCTACGACGTCTATGCCGGCAATGCCGACGAAGCACTGCGCAGCGGCGCCCAGGTGCCGCTCAACGATCCGCTGCAACTGGTGCCGGCCATGGCCGCCGCCACCCGTCATCTGGGCTTTGGCGTCACCGCCTCGGTATCGTTCGAGCACCCCTTCCCCTTCGCCCGGCGCATGAGCACCCTGGACCACCTGACCCAGGGACGCGCCGGCTGGAACATTGTCACGTCCTACCTTTCCAGCGGTGCCCGCAATCTTGGCCAGCCGGAACAGATGGGGCATGACCAGCGCTACGCGCTCGCCGAGGAATACCTGCAGGTCTGCTACAAACTGTGGGAAACCAGCTGGGAGGAAGACGCGGTGCGTGCCGACCGTGCCAGCGGCGTCTACACCGATCCTGCCAAGGTCCATGGCATCGGGCATGACGGCACCTATTTCAAAGTCCCCGGCTTTCACCTGAGCGCCCCCTCGCCACAGCGCACCCCGGTGCTCTACCAGGCCGGCGCATCCAGCCGTGGTCGGGCCTTCGCCGCAGCCAACGCCGAGTGCGTGTTCGTCGCCGCGCCCAGCCGCACGGTGCTGAAAAAGCAAGTGGCGGACCTGCGTGCCGCCGCTGTCGCCGCCGGGCGCCAGGGTAGCGACATCCTGATCCTGGAGCAGCTCACCGTGATCGTCGCCGAGACCGACGAGGCGGCGCAGGCGCGTCTGCGCGAATACCGCGAATACGCCAGCGCCAGCGGCTCGCTGGCACTGATGTCCGGCTGGACCGGCATCGACTTCGCCGCCTACAGCCCTGAGCAGATCTTGCGCGAAGTGCCCAGCGAGGCCATCCAGTCGGTGGTCGAAGGCTTCACCCGGGCGGACCCGAGCCGCACCTGGACGGTTGCGGAAATCGCCGAGTACTGCTGCCTCGGCGGCGACGGCCCCCTGCTGGTGGGCTCTGCCGCCACGGTCGCCGACCAGTTGCAGGCCTGGGTCGAGGAAACCGACGTCGACGGCTTCAACCTGTCCAGCGTGGTCGTGCCGGAAACCTTCGTGGCCGTGGTCGACCTGCTGGTGCCTGAACTGCAGGCGCGCGGCCTGTTCAAGCGCGAATACGCCGAAGGCAGCCTGCGCAACAAGCTGTTCGGCCAGGGCGACCGCCTGCGCGCACCGCACCCAGTGGCGGCCCTGCGCCAGTCGAGCGGCCGCGGCCTTGCCCCCGTCCCTGATTTCCGATCCTGATTCCGGACCCTTTGCGGAGCATTCCCATGAAATACCTCCTCGCCACCCTGGCAGCTGCTTTCGTTCTCCAGGCCCAGGCCGGCGAACACCTGGTCGTCGGCGCCACCCCCGTGCCACACGCCGAGATCCTCGAGTTCGTCAAGCCGATCCTGGCCAGGCAAGGCGTCGACCTGGACATCAAGGTGTTCAACGACTTCATCCAGCCCAACCTGCAACTGGCGGAAAAGCACCTGGACGCCAACTACTACCAGTACCGGCCGTTCCTCGACGACTTCAACAAGGCCCGTCATACCGACCTGGTGCCGGTGGTCGGGGTGCACATCGAACCCTTCGGCGCCTATTCGACCCGCTACAAGCGCCTGGCCGACCTTCCCGAGGGCGCCAGCGTGGCCATTCCCAACGACCCGGTGAACGCCGGCCGTGCCCTGGTACTGCTGGCCGAGGCCGGGCTGATCCAGCTCAAGGACCCGGGCAACCCGCAGTCCACCCTGCGCGACATCGTTGCCAACCCGCACAAGTTCAGGATCCGCGAGCTGGAAGGCGCGATGCTGCCGCGCTCGGTCAGCCAGGTCGATCTGGCGTTCGTGTTCGCCAACTACGCACTGGAAGCCGGCATCGACCTGCGCAGCGCACTGATCGTCGAAAAGGGCAAGGACCTGTATGTGGAATACCTGGTGGCGCGCCCGGACAACCTGCAGGATCCCGGTATCCAGACGCTGGCCAAGGCGCTGAATTCCCCCGAGGTGCGCGAGTTCATCCTGACCCGCTACAAGGGCGAGATCGCACCGGGTTTCTGACTTTTTGCCTTTGAAGCTCTTTTCGACATTATCTTCACAACATTTTCACCTGCCCCTTGGCACAGTGAAGCCACATCCGTGAAACACCTTGCCCGCCCTCCCCAGCGGGCTTTTCTTTGCCCGCAAAAAACCTTGACCGTCCTGCACGCTCATCGCTGACAGGAATGGGCAATGCCTGGAGCGTTCCCGGCATAGGGACGATCAACCAATGCGCCTAGCATGTTCGCACCGTCCACCCACAGGATCGCGACCATGAGCGACAGCAAGACGTTCTTCATCACCGGTGTCAGCAGCGGCTTCGGCAACGCCCTGGCCCAGGCGGCCCTAGACGCCGGCCATCGCGTCATCGGCACCGTGCGTAACGCCGACGCGCTGCAAGCCTTTCAATGGCTCGACCGCGAGCGCGCCCACGGCGTGCTCCTCGACGTCACCGATTTTGCCCGGATCGACGCCGTGGTCGCCGAGGCTCAAGCGCTGCACGGCCCGATCGATGTGCTGGTGAACAATGCCGGCTATGGGCATGAAGGCATCTTCGAGGAGTCACCGCTCGATGAAATGCGCCGTCAGTTCGAGGTCAACGTGTTCGGCGCCGTGGCGGTCACCAAGGCCCTGGTGCCGTATTTTCGCCAGCGTCGCGCCGGCCATGTCATCAACATCACCTCGATGGGCGGCACCATCACCCTGCCCGGCATCGCCTATTACTGTTCGAGCAAGTTCGCGCTCGAAGGGATTTCCGATACCCTGAGCCAGGAGCTGCGCCCCTTCGGCATTGCCGTCACGGCAGTGGCTCCAGGCTCGTTCCGAACCGATTGGGCCGGTCGCTCCATGCAACGCTCGCCGCGCAGTATCGCCGACTACGACCAGAGCTTCGATCCGATCCGCAAGGCGCGCCAGGACAAAAGCGGCAAGCAGCTGGGCGACCCGCGCAAGGCCGCGCTGGCCATCCTGCAGGTTGTCGCCAGCCCGAACCCGCCCGATCACCTGCTGCTGGGCAGCGATGCACTGGAGCTGGTCCGCGAAAAGCTGCAACGCCTGGGCGAAGAGATCGATCGATGGCAAGACCTGACCCGCTCGACCGACGGTTGAACAACCGGCAGAGGAACGCACCGTGACCCACATCGATTCACGTACCGCGCGCATGGTGCAACTGCTGGAGCAGCTCGCACCGCAGGAAGGCTACAACCTCAGCCCGCTGCAAGATGTACGCTTCCTGCGCTCGAACCGGCCGCTGAGCCATGTTCCGGTGCTCTACGAGCCCGGCATCGTCATCCTCTGCCAGGGCTGCAAGCGCGGTTATCTGGGCGATGAGGTCTATGTATACGACGCCCGGCACTACCTGGTGGTGTCGGTTCCAGTGCCCTTCACCATGGAAACCGATGCCAGCGAAACCGAGCCGATGCTGGCCATCTACATACGCCTGGACCTGCAACTGGCCAGCGAGCTGACCCTGCAGGTGGACGAACTGCTGGGCAGCAGCAGCGAACCGCCGCAGGGCATGTACGCCTCGCCCATGGACGATGCGCTGCAGGCCACGACGCTGCGCTTTCTTGAAGCCATGGCCATCGCCAGCGACGCACAGATCCTCGGCCCGGCGCTGGTGCGTGAAATCTACTACCGCATCCTCTCAGGCGCACAGGGCGGCTCGTTGCGGGCGGCCTTGGCTCGGCACGGCCATTTCGCCAAGGTGACCCGCGCCCTGCGCACCATTCACAGCCGCTACCGGGAGCATCTGGACGTAGAGTCGCTGGCCCGCGAGGCCAGCATGAGCGTGCCCAGTTTCCATCGGCACTTTCGCAGCGTGACCAACACCTCGCCCATGCAGTACCTGAAGTCGGCCCGCCTGCACCAGGCACGCCTGCTGATGCTGCACGACGCCTTGAGCGCATCGGCAGCCGCCTTCAGCGTTGGCTACGAGAGCCCCTCGCAGTTCAGCCGCGAGTTCAAACGCTTCTTCGGCCGGACACCCCAGGCGGAAATCGACTGGATGAAAGCCACCTACACCCTGCCGGCGCCTGGCGGACCAACGGCCTATGTGTCTTCCCATTGAACCGCCACTGGGTTGCGCTGGGTTCATGTGCGTATCCAGCGCATACAACTTGATGCATTCAGTCAACTAAAGAAACATGAAACCTATAGCGGAAAAATGTGAGGTGTTTCTCATAATGACTTGGTACTGGCGCAGTACTTAAACTTTCCCACCACTAACATGCTGCAACTAATTCCGATCACCTAATGGTTTGGTGCTATTGGATTAATTAAAAGCTTATATTGGTCGCCCTCTCCCTCCGCGCTCCATCATTTTGATTCCAATCAAAAAAAGAAGGAACGCTCATGCGTCGCTCTCTCTTGAAGCTCCCCCTTTGCCTGCTGATCAGTAGTTTGAGTGTCCCCACTTTCGCGGCCAACGAGTTCACCCGGGACTCCGGTGCACCGGTCGGTGACAACCAGAATTCGCAAACTGCCGGTGCCGACGGCCCGGTGCTGTTGCAGGACGCCCACCTGATCGAAAAACTGCAACGTTTCGACCGCGAACGTATCCCCGAGCGTGTGGTTCATGCGCGCGGCACCGGTGCCTACGGCACATTCGAACCAAGCGCCGACATCAGTGACCTGACCCGCGCCGAAGTCTTCAAGAGCGGGACCCGTACGCCGGTCTTCGTGCGCTTCAGCACGGTCATGGGCTATCGCGGTTCGCCCGAGCAGGCCCGCGACCCACGAGGCTTCGCCGTCAAGTTCTATACCACCCAGGGCAACTGGGACATGGTCGGCATCAACGTGCCGGTGTTCTTCATCCGCGACGCCATCAAGTTCCCCGACTTCGTCCATGCCAACAAACCCAGCGCCGTCACCGGCGTCCAGGACCCCAACCTGGCCTTCGACTTCTTCGCCCACAGCCCCGAAGCGACCAACATGCTGACCCACATGTACTCGCTCGAAGGCATGCCCGACTCCTACCGGCACATGAACGGTTCGGCAGTGCATGCCTTCAAGTTCGTCAATGCCCGCGGCGAGGTGCACTACGTCAAGTTCGCCTGGAAGACCCAGCAGGGCCTGCACAGCCTGGAGCCCGGCCAGGTCGCCGCGTCGATCGGCAAGGATCCGAACATGATGACCAACGACCTGTATGGCGCGATCAAGAAAGGCGATTTCCCCAAGTGGGATCTGTACGTGCAGGTACTCAAGCCTTCGGAGCTCGACCAGTTCGCGTTCAACGCACTGGATGACACCAAGGTCTGGACCGGCGTAGCCGAGCGCAAGGTCGGCACCATGACCCTGAACAAGGTGCCGGACAACTACTTCGAGTCCACCGAAGAGTCGGCCTTTGCCCCTTCGCGCCTGGTGCCGGGTATCGAAGCCTCCGAGGACCGCATGCTGCAAGGCCGCCTGTTCGCCTATGCCGACACCCAGATGTACCGCCTGGGCGCCAACTACCAGCAGATTCCGGTCAACCAGCCGCGCAACAAGGTGAACAACAACTCCCAGGACGGTGCGATGAACAGCAGTGGTCGCAAGGGTGAAGTCAACTACGAGCCCTCCGGCCTGGCCGAAATCGCACAGGACCCGCAATACAAGTACGCCAGCACGCCCGTCAGCGGTGTCACGCAACAGCTGGCCATCAAGAAGCAGGCCAACTTCCTCCAGGCGGGCGAGTACTATCGCGCCCTGTCCTCGAAGGAGAAGACCCTGCTGATCGAGGCGCTCAGTGGCGACTTGAACCATGTGACGGACGAGAACAACAAATACGCCATGCTCTCGTACTTCTACAAGGCCGACCCGGACTACGGTACCCGCCTGGCCAAGGCCACCCACGCCGACGTCAAGCGTGTGGACAGCGCCGCCAGCGCGCTGTCGAACTGATCGCCATGTAACGTGCAAGCCTGCCTGCCACGCCGGGCAGGCTTGCCGAGGGAGCCGCGATGAGTATCGCAAGATTCAGCAAAGGGCTCGGTGCAGTGCTGGTCGTGCTGCTGGCAGTGCTGGCCTACCGCGTAGTACACCTGTTCTTCCCGGGGCTCTGGCTGCCGGCGCACGCCGGGCACTTGCAGGCCGATGTACAACGGGTCGATCCCCACCTGTACGACAGCCAGTGGTTCGACGCCGCCAGGGCCGGGCGCGGGGATATCACCGATGCCTTGCTCAAGGCCGGCTATCCGCTCGACAGCCAGACCGACCGGGGCCACACCGCAGTGATCCTCGCCACTTACCACGGCGATCTCGACGAGGTGAACCTGCTGCTGCAGGCCGGCGCCAATCCCTGTATCGCCGACGGTAACGGCAATACGGCGCTGATGGGCGCATTGTTCAAGGGCGAGACGGTCATTGCCCGGCGCCTGATGCCCCTGTGCCCCATCGAGGCGACCAACAACGACGGGCAGACCGCGCTGTCGTTTGCAGCGCTGTTCGGGCGCCTGAACGTGCTGGGTGAGCTGGTTCGGCTCGGCGCTGACCCGAAGCACCGGGATAACAGAGGCAATACCGCATTGATGATCAGCGAGCAGCAAGGCAACGATGCGGCCGTTTCGGCATTGCGGGCCATCGGCGGCTGAGCGCGCCTCAGCTGTCGTGCGGCACGGCCCCCAGATGCGCGAGCAGGCTGCGCATCGGCGCAGACAGCGCCCCGCTGCTGGTGAAACATACGCACAAGGTCCGCCTGGCCCAGGCATCGGTCAGCGCCAGAATCCTGAAGCCATGGCGGCGCTGGTGACGCTTGGCGATACCCAGGGGCAGCACCCCTATTCCCACGCCGTGCCCGACCATTTCGCACAATCCTTCGAAGCTGTTCATGCGAATCCTCAGGTCCAGCGGTTTGCCGGCGGCACGCGCATGCTGGTTGATATGGTCCTGCAGCGCACTGCCCTCGGCCATGCCGACGAAGGCGTGGTTCAGGGTCTGGGCAAAGGCGATCTGCCGACCCTGCGCCAAGGGATGTCCCGGAGCCAGAATCAGCACCAGGTGATCCTGGGCCACGGGTATCACCTGCACGCCTTCGGCCTGCACGGCATTGGAAACCACACCGGCCTCCACCAGCCCCGAGGCAACCGCCTGGATGATGTCCGTGCTGGTGCGCTCCTTGATTTCCACGCGCAGTTCCGGCCGTGCGGCCAGCCACGGCCCAAGGCGCCCAGGCAGAAAATCAGTGACCGCCGCCGTGTTGGCATAGAGCTCGACAGTGCCCTTCGCGCCGCTGGCGAAGTCGTGCATTTCCCGGCCCAGCGCCTGCTGCTGGCGAAGCATCACACGGGCGTGACGGGCCAGGGCCTCGCCCGGCTCGGTGGTGACCACGCCTCGTGCCCTGCGTTGCAGCAAGCGCAGGCCCAGGGCATCTTCCATGTTGCGCAGGCGTTCGCTGGCCGATGCCAGGGCCAGGTTGGCGCGCTGCGCACCGGCGGTGATGCTGCCGGCATCGACAATACAGAGAAACAGGCGAAGGTCCGCCAGGTCCAGGCGCATCGTTAACCTCCAGCCTTCGGACAATCCGAAGGCTCAACTGTGTTTTCCACATTGTGCCCAGCCGGGCCAGAGGCTTCAATCGGGCTTTCCCGTTTTGGCTGGAGCGCCCTGGATGCATGATCCGCTGTTGTATGTGTTGCTGCTGACTGGCACCTTCCTCGCCGCAGGCCTGGTCAAGGGTGCAACCGGGATGGGCTTGCCGACCGTGGCCATGGGTCTGCTCGGCACCGTCATGGCGCCGGCAGCGGCCGTGGCCCTGCTGGCCCTGCCCTCGTTCGTCACCAATGTCTGGCAACTGTTTGCCGGCCCTTCGATCGGCGCATTGAGCCGCAGGCTCTGGCCGATGATGCTGTGCATCATCCTCGGCACCCTTGCCGGATCGGCACTGCTGGTGCTGGTCAATCCGCTGTGGTCCGGGTTCGGCCTGGGTGTCACCCTGATCATCTATGCGGTTTATGCCCTGCTGGCTCCGGCATTTTCAGTCGCGCGTCCGACCGAGCGGTGGTTGTCCCCTGTCATCGGCCTGGTGACCGGCGTGATGACCGGGGCCACCGGTGTGTTCACCATGCCGGCGGTGCCCTACCTCGGCTCGTTGAACCTGGGCCGCGACGACCTGGTCCAGGCGCTGGGGCTGTCGTTCACGATTTCGACCGTGGCCCTGACCCTCGGGCTCTACCTGCACGGTGCGTTGCAGGCCACGCAACTGACCACCTCGACCCTGGCGATCATTCCGGCGCTGGCTGGCATGTGGCTGGGGCAGAAAGTCCGGCAGATGATCAGCCCTGCACGCTTTCGCCAGTGCTTCCTGCTGTTTCTCGTGGTGCTGGGCCTGGAGCTGGCCTCCCGTCCCTTCGTTTGATGCTTCCCTGCGCAAGGCGTCGGCAGCGACGAGGACGTGATGATGCAAAGCCTGACCCTGGAGCTGAGCAACCGACGTGTCGTCTATGACCGAGGCGTCGGCTACAGCGAACGCAGAGTATTGTTCGATGCGTCGCTCGACGCAGCAGACAGGGTGCAGGTTTCATCCGGTGCCATGCTGGATCGGGGCGAGGTCGGCTTTTCGCTGGGCACCTGCAGCCGCCCCCTGGCAAGCCTCGGTTATCAGGCGGGCGATCGACAGGGTGTCGATGTGTTCTCGCTCGATGCCACACTGGAGAGTGCCGCTTTCGAGCACCTGATCCACTTGGATCCAGCAGCCCACGAGATATGCCTGACCTTCAGCGCAGCGCCCTGGGAAACCGGCCTGAGTTGCGCTCGCGCCACGGACGACTGCACGCTCTATTGGGACCTGGCCAAGGCCAACCCGCTGACAGCCCATTCGCTCACCCTCAGTATCCTGCACAGAAAGCCGCTTCTGGACGTCCTCCCGCCCTTGCCTGCGGCCTCACTCGCCAGCCAGGAGGGACGCGATCAGTCGGTGGCCTGGCGCCTGGCGACCTGCACCTTGTTGCTCGCCTGCTGCGTGCTGATGTTCATGCGCGCGCTCTGAAGAAGATACTGGCCGGGGCCTCAGGCTTTTTGCGGGCCTTTTGTCCTCGCCGGCAGCAAAGGTGGCTGTGGTTCGGCGAGCCAGATGCTACAATCGCCGCCTTCATCTCGGCGCCTGCAGCGCTGAACAGCCACGAGCGCCGCCAGTCCGCCACCCGACACACCTTTGCAAGCCTGTGCCCGAGGGCGGGAATTCCCCACTCGGCGGCAGCGTCTGGACGTGCACTCTGCCCCATGCGCAGCGGATCCGCGCCCTTTGTCTCGAGGGGGCTGGAAGCGCTGCTGCCTGGCATCAACCCGGGCGAAACCGCCCCGGGCGTGACGACAGGCCCTACATACACCTCTGGAACTCCCGCAGGACACGCACTTGATTTCTACAGCCAATATCACGATGCAGTTCGGCTCCAAGCCGCTCTTCGAGAACGTCTCGGTCAAATTCAACAACGGCAACCGCTACGGCCTGATCGGCGCCAACGGCTGCGGCAAGTCGACCTTCATGAAGATCCTCGGCGGCGACCTCGAGCCGTCCGCCGGCCAGGTGATGCTCGAACCCAACACCCGCCTGGGCAAGCTGCGTCAGGACCAGTTCGCCTACGAGCAGTTCAGCGTCATCGACACGGTGATCATGGGCCACGGCCAACTGTGGAAGGTCAAGGCCGAGCGCGACCGCATCTATTCGCTGCCGGAAATGACCGAAGAAGACGGCATGGCCGTGGCGGAGCTGGAAACCGAGTTCGCCGAAATGGACGGCTACACCGCCGAATCGCGCGCCGGCGAGCTGCTGCTGGGCCTGGGCATTCCGCTGGAGCAGCACTTCGGCCCGATGAGCGAAGTGGCCCCTGGCTGGAAGCTGCGGGTGTTGCTGGCCCAGGCGCTGTTCTCCGATCCGGACGTGCTGCTGCTCGACGAACCGACCAACCACCTGGACATCAACACCATCCGCTGGCTGGAAAACGTGCTTACCGCACGCAACAGCACCATGGTGATCATTTCCCACGACCGGCACTTCCTCAACAGTGTCTGCACCCACATGGCCGACCTGGACTACGGCGAGCTGCGCCTGTTCCCGGGCAACTACGACGAGTACATGACCGCCGCCACCCAGGCGCGCGAACAGTTGCTCTCGGACAACGCCAAGAAGAAAGCGCAGATCGCCGAGCTGCAGACCTTCGTCAGCCGCTTCTCGGCCAACGCCTCCAAGGCCAAGCAGGCGACTTCGCGGGCCAAGCAGATCGACAAGATCCAGCTGGCCGAGGTCAAGCCGTCGAGCCGGGTCAGCCCGTTCATCCGCTTCGAGCAGACCAAGAAACTGCACCGCCAGGCGGTGGTGGTCGAGAAGATGGCCAAGGCCTTCGACGACAAGGTCCTGTTCAAGAACTTCGACATCACCGTCGAAGCCGGCGAGCGCGTGGCGATCATCGGCCCCAACGGCATCGGCAAGACCACCCTGCTGCGTACCCTGGTCGGCGAAATGCAACCTGACGCAGGCTCGGTCAAGTGGACCGACAGCGCCGAAGTGGGCTACTACGCCCAGGACCACGCCCATGACTTCGAAGACGACGTCACCCTGTTCGACTGGATGGGCCAGTGGACCAGCGGCGAGCAGGTGATCCGCGGCACCCTGGGGCGCATGCTGTTCTCCAACGACGAGATCCTCAAGTCGGTGAAAGTGATTTCCGGGGGTGAACAGGGCCGCATGCTGTTCGGCAAGCTGACCCTGCAAAAGCCCAACGTGCTGGTGATGGACGAACCGACCAACCACCTGGACATGGAATCGATCGAGGCGCTGAACCTGGCGCTGGAAAACTACCCGGGCACCTTGCTGTTCGTCAGCCACGACCGTGAGTTCGTCTCGTCGCTGGCCACGCGCATCATCGAGCTGTCGGCCGATGGCGTGGTCGACTTCAGCGGCACCTACGACGACTACCTGCGCAGCCAGGGCGTGGTGATCTGAACAGCGCCCCACAGGTGCCGGGCGCAATGCCGCACCTGTGGGGGCACTGTGGCGATGCCCGCCGACCATCGGCCTGGGGCATCGCCTGCTACAGCGATACACTGTGCGCTCACCTGCCAAAGCGCATGCCATGATCCAGTCCGACCTCGACCTCTTCGGCCCCCAGCCGCAACACCTGGCCAGCCATACCGTGCTGCTGCCGGGCTTCGCCCTGCCCAGTGTCGAGACTCTGCTCGACGCCTTGCGCCCGGTCCTGCGTGCCGCGCCGTTCAGGCACATGCAGACGCCGGGCGGGCTGCGCATGGCCGTGGGGCTGAGCAACTGCGGCAGCCTGGGCTGGGTCAGCGACGCACGCGGCTACCGCTACACCGGCACCGACCCACTGACCGACAAACCATGGCCCGCCCTGCCCGAGGTGCTGCTGGGCCTGGCCACGCGCGCCGCTGCCGTGGCCGGTTTCGACGGGTTCGTAGCGGACGCCTGCCTGATCAACCACTATCAACCCGGCACCCGCCTGAGCCTGCACCAGGACCGCGACGAGCAGGACCTCAGCCAGCCTATCGTGTCGATCTCCCTGGGGTTGCCGGCGGTCTTTCTGCTCGGCGGGATGCAGCGCAGCGAGCGCACGCAAAAAGTTGCGCTCAGTCATGGCGATATACTGGTGTGGGGCGGCGAGGACCGCCTGCGCTTTCACGGCGTGCTGCCGATCAAGCCAGGCCGGCATGAGCGGATGGGCGAGCGGCGGATCAACCTGACCTTGCGCAAGGCAGGCTGAGTTGCTTCCACCCTTTGGGAGCGGCGGTTAGCCGCTGCGACTTGTCCCGCGACCGGGCGCGCAGCGGCCGCAAACCGGACTACCGAGATACTGCAGACAGCCCCTGGAGGCTTCCCTCCACTACCTGGTTCAACGCCGCCCCATCGATGCTCAGCGTGGCGGTGTCGAACATGCCTTCGACGTAAGTCCTGACCAACTGCTCCTGGCGCTGCGTACGCAGCAACTGGGTCAACTGCGGTGTCACCTCCTCAAGCGTCGCCGCGCGCGGCGGTTGCTGCTCGACCAGCTTGATGATGTGCAAACCAGCGGCACTGCGCACCGGCTCGCTGACGCCGTCGACCTTGAGCCGGGTCACCACCTCGCGCACCTCGGGCAGCAGCTGCTCGAGCGCCTGCAGCCCAGTGTCGCCACCCTTGGCAGCAGTGCCGGTGTCCTGCGAGTGCTCGCGGGCGAGAGCGGCGAAGTCACCATCGCGCGCCTGCCGGGCCAGTGTCTGCGCCTGCTTGAGCACGGCCTCGTCATCCCTGGGGTTTTCAATCCGCAGGAAGATCTGGCTCAGGCGGTAGCGTGCCGGCAGGCGCAGCTCGTCCTTGTTGGCCTGGTAGGCTTGCTCAAGTTCAGCCTGGCTTGGGTAGTCGTCAGGCACCCGGCTGACCGACGCGAGGTAATCGCGCAGGACGATCTGCTCGCTCACCGCGCGGGTCTGCGCCTCGACTTCCGGACGTTGCGGCCAGCCCTTGGCCTCGGCCTGGCGGTACAGTGCCTTTTCCGCCAGGCGAGCACGAATCCACGCCTCCAGCGCCGGGCGGTCGCCGCTCAGGTGCTGGCGCGTCTGCTCCGGCAATTGCGCCAGCAAGGTTTTCAGTTCGTCGCTGCCGACCTTCTGATCACCCAGGCTGGCCAACACCGGCCCCTTGACTGCGGTGGCGTGCGCCGCTGCGACCGGCTCGTCGCCCGAACGCACGATCAGGGCGACCGCCACGGCAATGACGGCCAGCGCGCCAGCGCCGGCCCAGAAGGTGCGTGAGGTCACGAAGCCGAGGCCTCGGCACCGACCTGCGCGGGCGTCTGCCCGGCCACATTGCGGCTGTAGTCACGCAGGTAGACGATGAACTCCTGCAGCAGGCGGTCCCACAGCACCAGGCTGCCCAGCAGGTGCTTGTCGCTGACGCCATCGGCGACCACCACGTCCTTCTCCATCACCAGGAATTCACCCTGGACCGACAGCCGGGCGAAGCGGCGCGAGGCATTCCAGGTTTCGGCCAGGCCGGCCGGCAACTCACCCTGGATGCGCAGCGCGCAGCTGAAGGTGAAATCGAGGAACTCGCCTTCCTTGTCGGCGGCACGGTTGCCGAACCGCACTGCGTAACCCACGCCCTGGCTGGCGCTGAGCAGCTGCACCACGGCATTCTGCTCGCTGCGATTGACCCGGCAGCCAGCATCCTGCAACAGTTTGGTCAGGGAGTCGGCGCTCACGGTTTCAATCAGGGTGACTTCGGTCATGTGTAGCCTTCCTTGTGGTGATGAAACAGCTCGGATTCATTCACGTGCAGCAGGAAGACGGTTGGAGCGGGGGCTGGCAAGACATCAGCGCTGGCGAAACTCCCTGCCTCTGCGACCGTCCATCTGCAATCGCGCGTGTCGATATCAAGTAGTAGCACAAGGTTTGCAGTCAGCCAGAAAATCGCGCTCGACTTTCATCCCCCACACTTCACCGAGCCGCCTGCAGCGGCCTTTCAAAGGCCGTGGGATCTGTGTAAAAAGAGGCAGACGCCTTTTTTCGATGCAAGGACCCCACCCATGCGCTACCGCCCTCTCGGCCGCTCCGGCCTGCAAGTCTCCGCCCTGACCCTGGGCAGCATGATGTTCGGCGAACAGACCGATACCGAGGCCTCGTTGCGCATCATCGACCGCGCCTGGGACCAGGGTATCAACTTCATCGACACCGCCGACGTCTACAACGCAGGCCGCTCCGAGGAGATCGTCGGCGAAGCGGTGGCGCGCCACCGTCACGACTGGATCGTCGCCTCCAAGGCCGGCTATGGCCCGGCCGACGGCCTGCCCAACCGCAGCGGGCTGTCGCGCAAGCACCTGTTCAACGCCCTTGAAGCCACCCTGACGCGGATGGACACCGATTACCTGGACATCTACTACCTGCATCGCGAAGACCACAAGGTGCCGCTGGAAGAAACCGTGCGCGCCATCGGCGACCTGCTGCAACAGGGCAAGATCCGCTACTGGGGCGTCTCCAACTTCCGCGGCTGGCGCATCGCCGAAATCTGCAACCTCGCCGAGCGCCTGGGTGTGGCCAAGCCGGTGGTGAGCCAGCCGTTGTACAACATCGTCAACCGCCAGGCTGAACCCGAGCAACTGAGCGCTGCCGCCTATCACGGCCTGGGCGTGGTCCCGTTCAGCCCGCTGGCCCGCGGTGTGCTCAGCGGCAAGTACGCACCGGGCTCGACACCGGATGCCGGCAGCCGCGCCGGTCGCCAGGACAAGCGGATCATGGAGGTGGAATGGCGCCAGGAATCATTGGCCATCGCCCAGAAGATCCACGCCTACACCGAGGCCAAAGGGGTGGGCATCGTCGAATTCGCCATCGCCTGGGTGCTGAACAACCAGGTGGTCAGTTCGGCTATCGTCGGCCCGCGCACCGAGGCGCAGTGGGAAACCTACGCCGGGGCGCTGGACGTCGAGATCACCGCCGAGGACGAAGCCTTCATCGACTCGCTGGTGACGCCGGGGCATGCCTCGACCCCGGGCTTCAACGACGTCGCGCATTTCGTCAGCGGCCGCCTGCCACGCTGAGGCTGCTGCCTGCCTGCTCACGAACGAAATCGATGAACGCGCGCAATGCCGCCGGTACCTGCCGGCGGCTCGGGTAGTACAGGTACAGACCTGGATAGGCGTAGGACCAATCGGACAATACCTGCTCCAGGCGCCCGCTGGCCAAGTGCTCGCGGACCATGTCCTCGAACAGGTACGCCAAACCCACCCCCTCCAGTGCCGGGCGCCGCATCAGGCTGAGGTCACCCAGCACCAGCGGCCCCTTCACGTCCACCTCCAGGCGCATGCCGTCGCGCTCGAACTCCCAGCGATAGAGCACTCCGCTGGGAAAGCGGTGGCCGATGCACGGCAGATTGCGCAAGTCGTGCGGCTGCTCCGGTCGCCGATGGCGCTCGAAGAACGCCGGCGCCCCCACCACCACCGAACGCTGATAAGGGCCGATCGGCAGCGAAACCATGTCGGGCTGCAGGCGTTCGCCCAGGCGCACCCCGGCATCGAAGCCGGCCGCCACCATGTCGACCAGGGCGTCGTTGTCGCTGATTTCCAGGCGTATATCCGGATAGCGCTGGAGAAAACCGCTGACTAGAGGCATCAACGCCATCTCCACCGCTGCCCGCCCTGCGGTGATGCGCAGCGTACCGGAAGGCTTTTCGCGCAGGCTGTTGAGGTCGTCCAGCGCATCGGCGATGTCGCGAAACGCCGGTTGCAACCGTTCATGAAGACGCTGGCCGGCCTCGGTAAGCGCCACGCTGCGGGTGGTGCGGTTGAACAGGCGCACATCCAGCCGTGCCTCGAGGGTGCGCAGGGCGTGACTGAGCGCCGACGGCGTGAGGCCGAGCTCGACGGCAGCGCGGCTGAAGTTCAGGTGCCGCGCGATGCACAGGAACAGCGACAGATCGGCAGTGCTGGGCGCCTTCATTGATGAATACCACTCACAGGACCATGCAGGATTCTTGGGATTATCACACAACAGCCGCAGCTCTACAGTAGGCCCGTTCATGACCAAGCCCCTGCACCGCGCAGGTCACTTTCCTGGAGAACATGCTATGCGTACCTGGTTCATCACTGGCGCTTCCCGCGGTTTCGGCAGCTTGATTGCGCAACAGGCGCTGGCGGCAGGCGACGCGGTCATCGCCACCGCGCGCAACCCTGCCGACATCGACGCCCGTCTCGGCCAGCACCCCAACTTGTTGGCCGTGCGCCTGGATGTCACCCGCCAGGCCGATGCGCAACAGGCAGTGGCTGAAGGCATCCAGCGCTTCGGGCGCATCGACGTACTGGTCAACAACGCAGGCTTCGGCGTACTGGGCGCCGTCGAGGAAACCAGTGCCGAGGAAACCGAGCGCCTGTACCGCACCAATGTGTTCGGCCTGCTCAACGTCACCCGTGCCGTGCTGCCGAACATGCGTGCCCAAGGCAGTGGGCACGTCATCAACCTCTCGTCGCTGGGAGGCTACCAGGCCTACTACGGCTGGGGCGTATACGCCTCGACCAAGTTCGCCGTCGAAGGCCTCAGCGAAGCGCTGCACATGGAACTGGCGCCACTGGGGATCAAGGTCACGGTGGTCGAACCCGGCTTCTTCCGCACCGATTTCCTCGACGAACAATCGCTGGTCAAGACCGCGCTGGAGCTGCCGGACTACGATGCGACCGTCGGCCAGATGCGCACTTTCGCCGCCTCGGCCAACCATGCACAGCCGGGTGATCCCCAGCGCCTGGCCGAGGCGATCCTGCTGCTGGCCGACGCAGAACAGCCGCCGCAGCGCCTGCCGCTGGGCAGCGATGCCGTGGCGCGGATCGAGGCCAAGCACGCGCTGGTGGAGCGTGAACTGGCGCAGTGGCGCGAGGTGGCTATGTCCACCGACTTCTGAGGGATCCGGCGGGCCGCCGATACGCTGCAAGCGCTCTGCTGCGCGGGATTGGGGAGCCAAGGGCGGGGATACCGGTCCCCCCTTTCCCCAATAGGATCGGTATCGTGCAGCCCATCGTTTCTTCAGTATCCAGAGGCTTCAATGACACTCGAACACTTGTTCCGCCCTGTAGACATCGGTCCGCTGACCTTGCCCAACCGGGTGTTCATGGCACCGCTGACGCGCCTGCGCAGCCTGGAGCCCGGCGACATCCCCACGCCGCTGATGGCCGAGTACTACCGCCAGCGTGCCAGTGCCGGGCTGATCATCAGCGAAGCCACGCAGATTTCCTTCCAGGCCAAGGGCTATTCGGGCTCGCCGGGAATCCACACCGAGCAGCAGATTGCTGCCTGGCGCCTGGTCAACGAAGGCATTCACGCCGCCGGTGGACACAGCGCCGTGCAGGTCTGGCATACCGGCCGCATCTCCCACAGCTCGCTGCAACCCGACCAGGGTGCACCGGTGGCGCCTTCGGCCGTGCCCGCCGATGCGCGCACCTCGGTGCGTGACGCCCATGGCAATGTGGTGCGGATCGAGACCTCGGCGCCCCGCGCCCTGAGCGAAGCGGAAATCGCCGGCATCGTCGCCGACTTCGGCCAGGCCGCGCGCAACGCCCAGCAGGCCGGCTTCGACCTGATCGAGTTGCACGCCGCACACGGTTACCTGCTGCACCAGTTCCTCTCGCCCAGCGCCAACCTGCGCGAGGACCGCTACGGCGGCAGCATCGAGAACCGCGCGCGGATCGTGCTGGAAGCGGTGGATGCGGCCATCGCCGCCTGGAGCGCTGATCGCGTCGCCATCCGCATCTTCCCGCTGGGGCCGTTCAACGGCGTCGACAATGGTGAGGACCAGGAAGTCGCGGCGCTGTACCTGATCGGTGAGCTGGCCAAGCGCAAGCTGGCCTACCTGCACCTGTCGGAGCCGGACTGGGCCGGCGGCAAGCCGCTGCGTGAGGAATTCCGCCAGGCCGTTCGGGCGGCCTATCCCGGTGTGATCGTCGCCGCCGGTGGCTATACCCCGGAGAAAGCCGAGGCGCTGATCGCGCGCGGATTGATCGATGCCGTGGCATTCGGGCGCAGCTACATTGCCAACCCTGACCTGGTCGAGCGTCTGCAGCAACAGGCACCGCTGAACGAGCACCGGGCGCAGTTCGACTATGCCAACGGGGCTGAGGGGTACACCGATTACCCGACGTTGCGCCGGGCGTAGACAGCGCTCTGCAGGCGTGGCACCAGCCCACGCCTGCAGTTATCGGACGGGGTTAAACCGACGTTTGCGGCGCCAGGCTGCTGCCGCCGATGTCGGGACCTTGTCGCGATGGCGCGCTTCTGTCTCCCGACAACCGCCAACTCACCTCGGTGATCCCGTAACGCTCGGCCATCGGCCGACTGACCTTCTTGATCTTCTCCCGCCCGAACTTCGGAATGATCCCGACCCCCGCATCGCAACTGGCCCAATGCCATGCCTCGGCATTGTCCATTCGCTCCGATCGAATGATGAAGCTGCGCACCTGTGCGTGCAGCTTGTATTCGATGATGTACAACTGTGGGGCTGGCATCGCGGGCCTCCTCTTCTCCATGGACGACTCTTGATTGATCAGGGTTTTCCGTGAAGATTCAAAAGATTGTCGAACAACTTCAAAACCAGCCTCAGCGCTGCCCCGCCAGGCTGCGGCGCACCGCCTCGATTTCCGGATCGGGAACAGCGCCCGGTACCAGTATCACCTTGCGGCAACGCTCCTGCATTTCATCGAACATTTCATAGCCCCGCACCGCTTCTTCCAACGCCAGGCGGTGGGTGACGATGGCCTCAGGCTTCAGCCGCCCGGCCTCGATATGCTCGAGCAGCTCGGGCAGGTAACGCTGGACGTGGGTCTGGCCCATTCTGAACGTCAGTCCCTTGTCGAAGGCATCGCCGAACAGGAAGCCATGGATGAAACCCGCGTACACGCCCGGTACGCTGACCACCCCGCCCCGGCGCACCGCGGCGATGCTCTGACGCAGCGCCTTGCCGCTGCTGCCTTCGATCTTCAGGGCCGTGAGCACCGTTTCGGTGGTGCTGCCCTTGGCTTCGAAGCCGACGGCATCGATCACCGCATCCACCCCGCGCATGCCGGCAGTCTGGCGGATGATCGTGTCGGCAGGATCGTCGTCATGGGAGAAATCGACCGGAATCACGCCATAGGCGTCACGGGCGTAATCGAGCCGATAACCGCACTCGTCGACCATGAAGATCCGCTCGACCCCGAGCATCTGCGCGCAGGCCGCCGACAACAGCCCGACCGGCCCCGCACCGTAGATCGCCAGCGATGACCCTTCTCCGACCTCGGCATTGACCACCGCCTGCCATGCCGTAGGCAGGATGTCGGAGAGAAACAGCAACTGGTCGTCGGCCAGATGGCCGGGCACCTTGAACGGCCCGACATTGGCCTTGGGCACCCGAACATAGTCAGCCTGCCCGCCGGCCACACCACCATAGAGATGGCTGTAGCCGAACAGCGCCGCCCCCGGCGGGA
The DNA here is from genome assembly GCF_057370475.1 of Pseudomonas sp. FA117. Taxonomy (NCBI): domain Bacteria; kingdom Pseudomonadati; phylum Pseudomonadota; class Gammaproteobacteria; order Pseudomonadales; family Pseudomonadaceae; genus Pseudomonas; species Pseudomonas sp. FA117. The sequence continues at coordinate 2,788,927 of NZ_CM170675.1, read as the reverse complement.
TCGCCTTCTTGTTGAGGATCGCGCCACGACCGGTGTTGGTCGTCTCGCACGCGGCGAACAGTTCATGCTGGCAGAAGAAGCAGTCGCCGCAGGCGATGACGAAAGGAATCACCACGCGATCGCCCGGCTGCACGGCTGTCACCGCGCTGCCGACCTCTTCGACCACGCCCATGAACTCATGTCCGAGGATATCGCCGGTTTCGACCATGGGGATCTTGCCGCGATACAGGTGCAGGTCGGATCCGCAGATGGCGGTGGCAGTCACGCGCAGGATGATGTCGTCATCGTCGCGCAGGATCGGATCGGCTACCGTGTCCACCCGCACATCGCCGGCGCCGTGATAAGTCAGTGCACGCATGGTTCGCTCTCCCTCGTCGAGAAACCCGATGCGGCCCGACCAATGCCTGGCCGGGCTGCGACACTGCGTGGCGGTCAGGCGTTGCGGCCACCGCCGTGGCTGTTCTGGCCACCTCGCCGGCCGACCTCCGAGGCACGGGCGCGGTCATTGGCAAAGTTGCCACCGGAATTCTGCCCGCCTTTCTGGCCAGCGCGTGAGGCGCGCTCGCGATCATTGGCGAAATTGCCGGGGTTGGTTTCCTTGGTGCCACCGCGCTGGCTTGGGCGGTCCTGGTCGTGAGCCATGTCGTTTCTCCTTTACAGGTCTTGTGGCGTCGGGCATGAAAATGCCCCGTGCATTAGTTCGGAGCCGGTGGTGGACGGTCTGCTCCATCCCGTTGCAAGCGACCTGACGGATGGCGCTAAAAGCCGCGCCCACGCAAGCTTGCGCACGAGTATTTCTGGCGATGTGACAAGACTGTTTTTCCGATAGCAGGGCTCGTGCAATTTTCTCCTGCGCGGTGTGTCTGATTTGCAGGCCACCTCATTCAGGATCCAGCATGTCAATCGCTCGCCGTCATCTTCCTGTCAGGCCTATAATCGCGCTCCAGTGCCCAGCGATGCGTCGAAGGGCGGTTTGCTCGCCCAGCAGAAGGCCGTGACATGAAGTCGTCCTCCAAGCACCCAACCGCCTCGCCGGTCAATCCGAACCTGAGCGTCAGCCATCTCGACTTCCCGGTGGTGGGCATCGGTGCCTCGGCAGGCGGCATCGAGGCCATCTGCACGTTCTTCAGCCAGATGCCTGCCGACTGCGGCATGGCCTTCGTGGTGGTGTTGCACCTGTCGCCCGATCACCAGAGTGTGGCCGACCGCATCATCCAGGGCGTCACCAGCATGCCGGTGCAGCAGGTCACCGCGCCGGTGCCGATCGAGCGCAATCATGTCTATGTGATATCCCCCGCCAATCGGCTCTCCACCAACGACGGTTACCTGCGGGTCAGCCCGGCCAACCGTCGGCGCGGCGACCATGTGGCCATCGACCTGTTCTTCCGCGACCTGGCCGACGTGCACAAGGACCACGCGTTCTGCGTGGTGTTGTCCGGCACCGGCGCCGACGGCGCGGTGGGGCTGTCGCGGATCAAGGAGCAAGGCGGCGTCACCCTGGTACAGACCCCGGACGACGCCCAGCACAACAGCATGCCGCGTGCGGCGATCGCCACCGGGCTGGTGGACTTCATCATGCCCGCCGCCGACATGGCGCAGAAACTGATGGAGATCTGGCAGCGGGCCAGGGAGGTGCGCCTGCCCGAGGTCGACGAACACAACATGCCGCCGGCGCTGGGCACCCGCGAAGGCGACGCGCAGCGCTCCGAGCCGTTGCTCGAGGAAATCCTCCTGCTGCTGCGCAACAATACCGGCCACGACTTCCAGCACTACAAGCGCGCCACCGTGCTGCGCCGCATTGAGCGCCGCATGCATGTCACCGCGCAGACCGACCTGCCCGGCTACTACCGCTACCTCGAGCAACACCCTGAAGAGTCGGCCGAACTGCTGGCCGACATGCTGATCGGCGTGACCAACTTCTTCCGTGACCGCGAGGCCTTCGAAGCACTCGAGCGCCATGTCCTGCCCGAGCTGGTCAGTGATGGCGAAAGCGGCGAAGGCCCGGGGGAAATCCGCCTGTGGTCGGCCGGCTGCTCCACCGGCGAGGAGGCCTACAGCCTGGCCATGCTGGTCAGCGAGCAACTGGCGGTGGAAAAGCGCGCGGCCAAGGTGCAGGTGTTCGCCACCGACCTGGACGACCGCGCCATCGTCCATGCCCGCACCGGCAATTACTCCGAAGCGATCGTCACCGACGTGCCACCCGGGCGGCTGCGTCAGTTCTTCGTCAAGGAAGACCAGCACTACCGGGTGCGCAAGGAAGTGCGGGAGCGGGTGCTGTTCGCCCGCCACAACCTGCTGTCGGACCCGCCGTTCTCGCAGATCGACCTGGTGGTGTGCCGCAACCTGCTGATCTACCTTGACCGCGAGGTGCAGCAGGACATCCTGCAGATGTTCCACTTCGCCCTGCGCCCGGGCGGCTACCTGTTCCTCGGCTCGTCGGAGTCGGCGGACCTGGCCGGCGAGCTGTTCGCCCCGGTCGACAAACGCAACCGCATCTTCCGCGCGCGCCAGGTCAGCACCGGCCTGCGCCGCTCCGGTCGCCAGCTGACCGGCGCCGACCTGCCGGCCGTCACGCCCGACACCCCGAGCAAGGTCCGCCCAGGGCGCAAGCCATCCTATGCCGAGGTGCATCACCGCGCCCTGGCCCGACGCACCCCGCCGAGCCTGATCGTCGATGGCGAAGGCAATATCCTGCACATGAGCGACGGCGTCGGCCGCTTCCTGCAACTGGCCGGTGGCGAACCCAGCCGCAACCTGCTCAACCTGGTACTGCCCAGCCTGCGCCTGGCCCTGCGCAGCACCCTGTTCCAGGCCCGCCAGGGCTCCCAGGCGGTGACCTCAAGGCCAGTCGACCTGGGCGAAGGCGAGCACAAGGTGCAGGTGGAAATCGTCGTGCATCCGCACAAGGACGAACCCAGTGCCAGCGATTGCCTGCTGGTGGTGTTCGAGGAACGCGCCCCCGACCCGTCCATTCCCCTGGCCGGCGGAATCCGCCAGACCGACAGCATGGTACTGACCAACCTCGAGCGCGAACTGCAGCGAACACGTCTGCAACTGCAGGAAACCATCGAGCAATCGGAGATTTCCAGCGAAGAACTGACCGCCTCCAACGAAGAGATGCAGGCGATCAACGAAGAGCTGCGCTCGGCCAGCGAAGAACTGGAAACCAGCAAGGAAGAGCTGCAGTCGATCAACGAGGAACTGCTGACGGTCAACTACGAGCTCAAGAACAAGGTCGAGGAAACCGACAAGGTCAACGACTACCTGAGCAACCTCATCGCCTCCACCGACATCGCCACGGTGTTCGTCGACCGTAACCTGCACATCCGCTGGTTCACCCCGCGCGCCACCGACATCTTCAACATGCTGCCGGTCGACACCGGCCGTTCGCTGCTCGACATCACCCACCGCCTGAACTACCCGGAGCTGGCCGATGACGCCCGCGCCGTGGCCCAGGGCGGCACCAGCATCGAGCGCGAGATCAGCGGCAAGGACCAGCACTGGTACCTGACCCGCCTGCTCGCCTACCGCTCCAGCGAGCAGAAGATCGACGGCACGGTGCTGACCTTCATCGACATCAGCAAGAGCCGCGCCACCGAAGAGCGCCTGCGCCTGGGCGAAGAACGCATGCGTCTGGTCGCCGAGAGCACCCATGACTTCGCCATCATCCTGCTCGATGAACAAGGCCTGATCAGCGATTGGAATACCGGTGCCGCACTGATCTTCGGTTATGGCAAGGACGAGGTACTGGGTCGCCACTATGACCTGATCTTCACCGAGGAAGACCGTCACAGCGGCGTACCCGAGCGCGAGCTGCGCAGCGCCCGGGTCAACGGCCGCGGCCAGGACGAGCGCTGGCACGTGCGCAAGGACGGCAGCCGCTTCTATTGCAGCGGTGAAGTGTCGCTGCTCAAGGGCAGCAGCCTGCGCGGCTACGTCAAGATCGCCCGCGACCTGACCGGGCACAAGCGCCTGCACGACGAGCAGAGCAAGCAGCTCGCCGAATCGCAGAGTTCCAGCCACATGAAGGACGAGTTCTTCGCCGTCATGTCGCACGAGCTCAAGCATCCGCTCAACCTGATCCAGCTCAATGCCGAAATCCTGCGTCGCCTGCCGACGGTGAAGAACACCAGCGTGGCCAGCAAGGCCGTGGCTACCATCTGCGAGGCCGTGTCGAGCCAGGCGCGGATCATCGACGACCTGCTGGATGTGGCGCGGATCCGCACCGGCAAGCTCAAGCTGCGCACCGAGCCGGTGGACCTGACCGCGATCCTGCTGGGCATCCACGCGGTGGTGCTCAGTGAGCAGCACACCTGCAACGTGCAACTGAGCGTACCGGCGGATGGTCAGGCGCTGTACATCGAAGGCGACGGTACACGCCTGGAACAGATCATCTGGAACCTGCTGAACAATGCCTTGAAGTTCAGCCCTGCCGGCAGTGAGATCCGTCTGCTGCTCAGCCGTGAGGGCGAGCAGGCGCAGTTGCAGGTGGTCGACCAGGGAGTGGGCCTGGATGGCGACAGCCTGGAAAAGATCTTCGATCTGTTCAGTCAGGCCGCACCGCAACTGGCCAGCCACAATCGCGAAGGGCTGGGCATCGGTCTGTCGCTCGTGCGCCAGTTGGTCGAGGCCCATGGCGGTACGGTCAAGGCCGATTCCGATGGCCTGGGCAAGGGCTGCACCTTCACCGTCCGCCTGCCGCTGTGCGATCCCGGTCTGATGAAGCTGGCCGAGGTGGCCGAGCAACAGCCCGAAGGGCGGCTGAGCGGCACTTGCGTGCTGTTGGTGGACGACTCGGTCGAGGTGCTGGAAGTGATGCAGCAGTTGCTGGAGATGGAAAGCGCCGAGGTGCACGCCTACAGCGACCCGCGCAAGGCGCTCGAAGCTGCCGAACACGGACGATACGACGTGATCCTTTCCGACATTGGCATGCCGGTGATGGACGGTCATGCCTTGATCAAGGCCCTGCGCGGCCTGGCTCATCTGCGCAGCACTCCGGCCATTGCCCTGACCGGCTACGGCGCCAGTGCCGACCAGCACAAGTCACGCCAGTCGGGCTTCGACCGGCACCTGAACAAGCCGGTGGGCTATGACGAACTGGTCGAGGCCATCGAGTCGCTGAGCGGGTCGGTGCCTTACTGACCGCCCTGCGGGAGCAACTGTCTTGGTCAAAATCCAGAGGCCAGCCCAATTCCTGTGGGGGCGGCGGTTCGGCGCTCCCACAAGTACTGTGTTCCGCTTCTACAGGCCTGGACATGCCGTTCAGGCGTGCACACTCCACTGCACCACATCGGCACCGATCGGCAGCTCATCGATCGCATGGATCAGGCCGCCCGCCAATGCCTCACGCGGTCCCAGGATCCGCGGATAGGCCATCAGATAGCGCATCACGTCGAGGTCCTCGGCTGCCCCCTGCGTACGCTCGGCGACGATCTCGGCGTACAGCCGCAGGTCGTAGTCCAGGCTCATGGCGTACTCGGCCATGCGCGAGTGGTCCACCGAACCGTGCAAGGTCCAGTGGAAGGGATGAAACAGGAACTTGCTGTACTGGCAGGCCGTGCGATGGCTGCCTGCCAGAAACAGGATATTGCCCATCGACTCGACCGTCCCCAGGTTATGGGTATGCACCGGCACCGGCTGTCCGAGCAGGAAGTTGTAGAGGGTGAAGCCGTAGCTGCATTCGCCGCCCATGGTGGCGATGTTGAGCTGCAAGGTGTCGGCGCCCTGCTGCACGGCGCGCGAGCAGGTACTGATCAGGTTGCCGCAGGTCGAGGAATTGATCGGGCCGGTGAAGTGGATGATGTGTCGGGCCATGCGTGCCTCCTAGGTTGGACGCTCGTCGGGCTTTGCGCCCCGGTCGCCCTGCTCGCCCATCTGCTGGTACTGCTTGCGCAGCGCGTGCAGCTCGGCCGGGTCCATGTCTTCGAGGTCGAGCAAGGCCTTGTGCGCCCGGCGTGTGGTGCGCAGCAGTTCGTCGATCTTGATGTGCAACTCGTCGTTGTCGCGGTTCTGGGTGTTCTGGATCAGAAACACCATGAGAAAGGTGATGATGGTGGTCGAGGTGTTGATCACCAGTTGCCAGGTATCGTTGAAGTCGAACAGCGGGCCACTGACACCCCACACCAGGATCAGCACCAGCGCGACGCCGAAGGTCAGCGGACGGCCACTCCAGTTGGCCAGCCATTGGGCGAAACGATCGAATTTCATGCCATGGCGCTCCTCGCAAGGTCACCGGCCAGCCGCAATGGCTCAAGCCCGGCATTCGGTGGAATCGTTCGCCAGGGGCAAAGTTCCCGCCAGTTGTCAGCAGCAGGCCCAGCGCGCCGCTCATCCATCCCACCGGAACCCATGCCCTGCCCGCCCAGTCGCACCTAGGTATCGACCGATTCCAAGGAGACCTCGTGAGCGACATCCGCATCGGCATCTCGGGCTGGCGCTATGCGCCATGGCGCAAGGACTTCTACCCCAGCGGCCTGCGCCAGGACGACGAACTGGCGTTCGCTGCGCGAGCGGTCAACAGCATCGAGATCAACGGCTCGTTCTATGCGCTGCAAACGCCCGAACGCTACGTGCAGTGGCGCGACGCGACCCCGGACGGCTTCGTGTTCTCGGTCAAGGCGCCGCGCTACATCACCCATGTGCGCCGCCTCAGGGATATCGACGAGGCGCTGGCGAATTTCTTTGCCTCCGGGCCGCTGCTGCTGGGTGACAAGCTCGGTCCGTTTCTCTGGCAGTTTCCGCCGAACATGAAGTTCGACGAGGCGCGCTTCAGCGCATTCCTGCAACAGCTGCCACGCGATCGCAAGGCGGCCCGGGAATGCGCAAGGCACTGCGCCGAACGTTTGAAGCACAGCGGCGGCACCGCGATCAAGGGCAACGCCCGCTTGCGTCACGCCATCGAGATCCGTCATGAAAGCTTCCTGTGCGAAGCCTTCATCAAGCTGCTGCGCAAGCACAAGGTCGCCCTGGTCATGGCCGACAGCGCGGGCAAGTGGCCGTGTGTCGAAGATGTCACCGCCGATTTCGTCTACCTGCGCCTGCACGGCGACGTCGAGCTCTATAGCAGTGGCTACACCGCCAGGGCCTTGCGTCACTGGCGCATGCGCATCCAGGCCTGGAGCCGCGGCCAGCAGCCCGAAGACGCCCAGGTGGTACTGGCCAGGCCGCCACACAAGCGCACCAGCCGCGATGTGTACTGCTACTTCGACAATGACCAGAAAGTCCACGCCCCCTTCGACGCCCGCCGCCTGCTGAGCAAGCTGGGCCTGGATGGCGAGCTGGTCACCGAGCCTGGCGTGGAACCGGAGGTGCAGCTGTGATCAGGAGCATGCCCACCCCGCGCACCGTCATCGACAAGGTCACGGCGGTACAGCGCCTGAACGTGCTCACGCTCAACGTGCACAAGGGGTTCGCCCCGTTCAACCGGCGCTTCATCCTGCCCGAGCTGCGCGAAGCGGTGCGCGCCACTGGCGCCGACCTGGTGTTTCTCCAGGAAGTGCACGGCAGCCATCAGCAGCATGCCGAACGCCATCCCGCCTGGCCGCAGACGCCGCAGTACGAATTCCTCGCCGACAGCATGTGGCCGCAGTTCGCCTATGGCCGCAACGCCGTCTATCCCCACGGCGACCATGGCAATGCGCTGCTGTCGAAGTTTCCCATCCTCGATCACCGCAACCTCGACGTGTCGATCAAAGGCAACGAAGAGCGTGGCTTGCTGCACTGCCGCCTCGACGTGCCCGGGCACGAGGAGGTGCATGCCGTGTGCGTGCACCTGGGGCTGCGCGAGGCGCATCGCCAGCGCCAGGTCGCCCTGCTGCTGGAGCTGCTCGACAGCCTGCCCGCCCAGGCCCCGGTGATCGTCGCCGGTGATTTCAACGACTGGCGGCTCAAGGCCGATGACGTGCTTGCCCGCCACCTGGTCGAGGCCTTCGCCGAGCGATTCGGCAGCCCGGCCCGCAGCTTCCCGGCGCGCCTGCCGATGCTGCGGCTGGACCGTATCTACCTGCGCAACGCCATGCCCTGCAAGCCGCAGGTGTTGTCCAAGTACCCGTGGTCGCATCTGTCCGACCACGCCCCCCTGGCTGCGGAGGTGCACCTGTGAGCAAAGCATCCTGGGTCGACGGCAACCATGTCGAGTTGCTGATCAATGGCGAGCAGTACTATCCCCGCGTGTTCGAGGCCATGGCCGCGGCCTGTGAGGAAATCCTCCTGGAAACCTTCATCATCTTCGACGACAAGGTCGGCCAGCAGCTGCGCCAGGTGCTGATCGACGCCGCCCGACGTGGCGTGCGCGTCGAGGTGGTTGCCGATGGCTACGGCACCGCCGAACTGCCGCCCTCGTTCGTGGCGTCGATGACCGAAGCCGGGGTGCGTTTTCATGCCTTCGATCCACAACCCATGCTGGCCGGCATGCGTACCAACCTGTTTCGCCGCCTGCACCGCAAGATCGTGGTGATCGACGGCCAGCGGGCATTCATCGGTGGCATCAACTACAGCGCCGACCACCTCGGCGACTTCGGCCCCATGGCCAAGCAGGACTACGCCGTGGAGGTCACCGGCCCGGTGGTTGCGCAAGTGCATGCCTCCAGCCGCCGACTGCTGGCACCGGTGCTTGAAGAGGCCAGCGCAGCTTGCCCAGCGACGACGCCGGAGGGGGCGGCCCAGGCCGTGCTGGTCGAGCGCGACAACACCCAGCACCGCAACGATATCGAAGACCACTACCTGCACATGTTCCGCCAGGCCAGGCAGCGCATCCTGGTGGCCAATGCCTATTTCTTTCCCGGCTATCGGCTGTTGCGCGAACTGCGCAATGCCGCCCGCCGTGGCGTCGAGGTCACCCTGATCCTGCAGGGCCAACCCGACATGCGCTGGGTACGCGCGTTGTCGCGCCTACTCTACAACTACCTGCTGCGTGACAACGTGCGCATCCATGAGTACTGCCAGCGGCCATTGCACGGCAAGGTCGCGTTGGTGGATGAGCACTGGTCCACGGTCGGCTCGAGCAATCTCGACCCGCTGAGCCTGTCGCTGAACCTCGAAGCGAACCTGATGATCCGCGACCGCGCCTTCAACCAGCAGCTCTACGCACACCTGAGCGAGCTGGCCGGCCAGCAGTGCAAGGTCGTCACCCTGGAGCGGATGATCCGCGGTTACTGGTGGCGTGCGCCGCTGATATTCGTGGGCTTTCACCTCACCCGCTACTTCCCGCGGATCGCCGGGATGTTCCCGGCCCATCGCCAGCGCCTGAAGTCATTGCGCCCCGAGCCAGAACCCCAGGGCGACCTGCACGAGGGCAACGTCTGATGGCCGAGAAATCCTGGCAGGTCTGGGGCAAGCGCGTGCTGACGCTGTTCTTCATCATTCTGGTGCCGACGTTGCTCTACCTGCTCGCGCGCAACCTGGACTGGAACGAGGTGCGCCAGTCATTGCTGGCCTACAAGCCAGGTACCCTGGTGCTCGGCATGCTGCTGGCGCTGGCCAGCTACCTGGTGTTCGCCAGCTACGACCTGCTGGCCCGCGCCTACACCGGGCACACCTTGCCAGCCCGACAAGTGCTGCCGGTGGCGTTCGTCTGCTACGCCTTCAACCTCAACTTCACCACCTGGGTCGGTGGCGTCGCCCTGCGCTATCGGCTCTACAGCCGCCTGGGGCTGGACACCGCAACCATCACCCGGATCCTCACCCTGGGACTGCTGACCAACTGGATGGGCTATCTGCTGCTGGCCGGCAGCGTGTTCGCCCTGCGCCTGGTGAAACTCCCCGAAGGCTGGGCGGTGGGCGCCACAGGCCTGCAGTTGATCGGCGTGGCGATGGTGGCGGTTGCCCTCGGCTACCTGCTGGCGTGTGCCTTCGCCAAGCGCCGCACCTGGCAGGTGCGTGACCACGAAATCACCCTGCCCTCGCTGCGCCTGGCCCTTTGCCAGGTTGCACTGGGCGCGAGCAACTGGTCGCTGATGGCGGCGCTGATCTACCTGCTGCTGCCGCACGAACTGTTCTACCCGTCGATCCTCGGTGTGTTGCTGATCAGCTGCATTGCCGGCGTCGTCGCTCATATCCCCGCCGGCCTTGGTGTGCTGGAGGCGGTGTTTCTGGCGATGCTGCACGGGCAACTCGGCCAGGGCACCCTGGTTGCGGCCCTGCTCGGCTATCGCACCTTGTACTACCTGATTCCATTGCTGTTGGCGGTGATCGCCTACCTGGTACTGGAAAAACGCGCCAGGGCCCTGCGCCAACGCAGCCAGCCGGCGCCCCGCAAGACCTGATCCGGAGGTGTGCGATGGACCTTCACGCAATGCCTGTACGACTGCTGTTGCTGAGCCTGGTGAGCATTGCCAGCCCGCAGGTGCTGGCCGAAGCCTGCGACGTGACCAGCCGCAGCTCCAGCGACAGCGTCACCCCGGTGGTGCGCCACAGTTGCTACAGCTACGGCAACATGCCGGCCGAGGCCATCAACTGGTCATGCAGCAACGAAAGCAAAGGCATGGTCAACAACCAGAAACGCAAGGTCGAGCGCTGCGCCGACGGCAGTGTCGGCAGCTGCATCGCACCGCTGACCCAAGAGTCGCTGGCCAATACCGATGCCGCAGGCCGCGACCAGCCTTCGACCCGTCCTGCCCTGCCCAAGGATGCCCGGGTCATCACCTACTACTACGACACCCCGAGCCTGGGCCAGGCCCGCGACGATTGCGAACGCAACGACGGGATCTGGCAGACCCACTGATCGAGCAATTCCGTCACAGCAGAGGAGACACGATCATGCCCCGTGGAGACAAAGACAAGTACACCGACAAGCAGAAACGCAAGGCCGAACATATCGAAGACAGCTACGAGGCCAAGGGGGTGTCCAAGGCCGAGGCCGAATCGCGCGCCTGGGCCACGGTCAACAAGCAGTCCGGCGGTGGTGAGCGCACTGGCGGTGCCGGGCAGAAGAAGAGCGAGACGTCCAAGGAGAAGGCCCGAGCCTCGTCAGCCAGGCGCGCCGCGGCCAGTCGCAAGGGTATCCCACGCCCCGGCCAGTCACTCGAGGGCATGAGCAAGGCCGAGTTGATGGCGCTTGCGCGCAAGCACGACATCCGCGGGCGCTCGACCATGCGCAAGGATCAGTTGATCGCAGCCTTGCGCAAGGCTGCCTGAGCCACTCGCCGCTGTGGCATGATCGGCGTTCCGACTGCCGCGAGCGCCTGTGCATGCTGATCGACGAAGAACTGACCCTCAAGAAGCTCGAGACCTTTCTCGCCTTCATGCGCAGCGGCAACCTGGGCCGCGCTGCCAGTGAGTTGTCGACCAGCGCAGTCAGCGTGCACCGGGCCATCCATTCGCTGGAGAACGCCCTGCGCTGCCCGTTGTTCAAGCACGAAGGCCGTCAGCTGATCCCACTGGAAAGTGCTTATGTGCTGGAGAAAAAGGCCCGGCAGTTGCTGCAGGACGCCGAGCAGATGGTGCGCCAGACCCGCGAGGCCGCAGGTTTCTACGCCGAGCGTTTCCGTCTCGGTGCCTTGTACTCGCTGACGGTCAAGACGGTACCCAAGCTGGTCATGGGCCTGAAGCTGCGCCGCAGCGAGCTGAACATCGACCTCACCCTAGGCTCGAACGTCGACTTGCTGCACCGCCTGAAGAACCACGAACTGGACGCCATCCTGGTGTCGCTGGACGACAGCACCAATGATCCGGCCTGCGAGCATCTGGCGCTGTTTTCCGACGATATATTCCTCGCCGTACCGACCGATTCGCCCTTCGCCGCCCAGGCCGAAGTCGATCTGGCGGACCTCGCTGATTCGACCTTCATCACCCTCACCCAGGGTTTCGCCACACACCGTGACGGTGGGCGGGTGTTCGAACAGGCTGGTTTCGAGCCGAAGGTGGCGATGCAGGTCAACGATATCTTCACCCTGCTGAGCATGGTCAGTTCGGGGGTTGGCTACGCCCTGTTGCCGGGACGCATTGCTGCGGTGTACGAGAATCGTGTGCGGTTGATTGCGCTGCAGGCGCGGTATCGCTTGCAGCAGCATATTGGCGTGGTGTTTCTGAGGGCGCGGGAGAGAGAGCCGAATTTGTTGGCGTTGCTGGCGGAGTGTCGGATGTATGGCAGGGAGGTTTGATGGGTCACCCTTCCAATCCAACCGCCTCCGTCTTTGCTTTTGCTTTTGCTTTTGCTTTTGATCTTGCTTCTAAGTGCGCGATAGCTCAGGCGCCACAAATCGCGACCTCAGGAGGCCGAGCGTAGGTGTCTGAAGGGCCAGGCGCGTCAGCGCCCTTCGGCGTTAGCCGAAGTCGCCAAGCGAAGTGTTTGCGCAGCAAACCGTAGCGGCGATGGGCCCGTAAGACGCCGGAGCGAGGGGACCCGGAGCGAAGCGGAGGGCCGTATGTGGGAGCCAGCCCTTTTTGGTTCCTTTTTGGGGCTCCAAAAAGGGACCCGCCGTAAGGGCGGAAAGGTGATTGAGCCTCACCCTGGCAAACGGATATTCACTCCATTCATGCAGCCATGCAGCTCGCCTCAAGGCGGTTAAAAAAGCGCGATGATGCGAAAATCGTGTGTATATCCGTTTGCCAGTGTGATGCCCAATCACCTTTTCGCTTTTACAGCGAGTCACTTTGCTCGCGGGCAAAGTAACCAAAACCGCCTCGCTCCCACATACGGCCCTCCGCTTCGCTCCGGGTCCCCTCGCGCCGGCGCCTTCCGGGCCCATCGCCGCTACGGTTTGCTGCGCAAACACTTCGCCTGGCGACTTCGGCTGACGCCGAAGGGCGCTGCGCGCCTGGCCCTACAGGCACCTCTGCTCGGCCTCCTGAGGTCGCACCCTGTGGTGTCTGATCCACCGCGCACTCAGAAGCCAGAGCAACAGCAACAGCAACAGCAACAGCAACAGCAACAGCCCTTATCCGACCAGGCCCCGAACACAGAAGTAAAGAATCGAAGGCCCCATCAAGCACCCAAGCCCCGTATGGAACGTAGCCGTCAACGCCCCATAGGGCACCAACCGCCGGTCCGTCGCCGCCAACCCGGCCGTGACCCCGGAAACCGTTCCCGCCAGCCCCCCGAACACCATCGCCGAGCGCGGATTGTCCAACGCCAGCAAGCGTGCCGACACAGGTGTGAACACCATCACCAGGATCGCCTTGATCAGCCCGGTGGCAATCGACAACGCCATCACATCGGAACTCGCGCCCAGTGCCGCACCAGTGACCGGCCCGACGATGTAGGTCACCGCCCCCGCACCGATGGTGGTGATGCTCACCGCATCACGGTAACCGAAGGCCCAGGCCACCGCCGCCCCGACGATGAACGGCAGCACGGTGCCCAGCAGCAAGGCCACCGCGCCGATCATCCCGGCCTTGCGCGCCTCGGTAGCCTGCACCTCGAACGCCGTGGCGACGATGGCGAAATCACGCAGCATAGCCCCACCCATCAGCCCGATCCCGGAGAACAGGGTGACGTCGGCCAGGCCTTTCTGGCCGCCCGTCAGATTGCCGCCGATCCAGGCCAGCACCAGGCCGATGACAATGGCGATGGCCGAGCCATGGACCCGTCCAAAGGTGAGGTACCTGGACAACATCACCGACACCCACATCACCGCGCCCACGACAGCGAAGGCAGTGATCAGGTCGTTGTGTTCCAGGGCTTTTTCAATGAGTGGCCACATCTCAGCGACCTCCCGCAGGTGCAGGCTGCACGGCGCCCTGAGGCGCTGTTTCCAGAGCAGGCAGCGGCTCGCCGCGATGACTGCGGCTGATCAGCGCGATGGTCGCGCCACACACCAGTACCGCACCGATTGCCGCGACCAGCGCCACAGGCCCACCGTGCAGGGCGGTCACCACGTTCTGCTGGGCGGCCATGGCCACCACCACCGGGATGTACATCGCACCCCAGAAACCGACACCGAACTCGCACTCCTTGCTCATGCCCCCGTTGCGGTGCATGTACAGGCGGGCGCAGATCAACAGGATCATGGCGATGCCGACCCCGCCCACATTGGATTTGACGCCCAGCAGCACGCCCAGGAAGTCGCCGACGATGACGCCGGCCAGCGTACATACCGCCAGCAGAGCCACACCATAGATGATCATTGTTGTTATCCTCAGGATGGATCGAAGTTGTTTGTTGTTGTCCTTCGAGCTACAGCGCGGTCATCGCTTGTCGGCCACCTCCTGACGCAACAGGGCATCGAGGCTGTCCACCCGGGTCGAGGCCACGCTCAGCACCTTGCCCGGCTCGAAGACCCGCCGGGCAAGGCCGGTGAGCACGCTGCCGGGCGGCAGTTCCAGGTGCAGACGCACGCCACGTTCCCAGGCGCTGCGCAGGGTCGCGCGCCAGTCGACGACCCGGGCCATGTTGCCGGCCAGGTCGTCACGCAGTCGTTCAGGGTCGAAGATCGGTCGTGCCGTGCTGCCGCTCAGATAGGTGATGCTCGGGCGGCGCAGCGGTACGTCGGCGAAAGCGGCGGCCAGGGTGGCAGCGGGCTCGGCGAGCAACGGGCAGTGCGACGGCACGCTGACCGCCAGGCGCCTGGCCACGCCCTGGCCCTGGCGGCGTGCCAGGGCGGCGACTGCCGTCATCGCCGCCTCGCTGCCGGCGATGACGATCTGGTTGTCGCTGTTGAGGTTGGCCAGATACACCTCGCCACCGACCTCCTCGAGCAGACGCTCGACACCGGGCACGTCGAGACCGCTCAGGGCGGTCATGCCATAGCCGGTCGGATACGCATCCTGCATCAGTTGGCCGCGCAGCGACACCAGGCGCACGGCGTCGTCCAGGGCCAGTGCACCGGCGCTGACGGCTGCCGCGTAGGCACCGATCGACAACCCGGCGACACAGTCTGGCGCCGGACTGCGCTGCATCAGCCATCGTGCCCAGGCCACGCCAGTCAGCAGCAGGCACAGCTGTACGGCACGGGTATGGCGCAACGCCTCGGCGCTGTCGAGTGCCCTTGCCTGCTCGCCAAGCGCCTCGCTGGCGGCATCGAGCAGGTCGTCACTGCCCTGCGGCAGGCGCTGCAGCATCCCTGCTTCCTGCGCACCCTGGCCCGGAAACGCGAACAGGCTGCTCATGCCGCATCCTCCAGGCGTTGCCACGGATCGCTGACCAGGCAGGCCCCCGTCGGCGATTTCAACAGCACCTTGCGCGCCGCGCCGGCCCACTCGCGCAGGGCGACGGCGCCCTGAGGCGTTTCCAACTGGGCATCGACGCGGCAGGCGAGATCGTCCAGTTGACCCAACAGCCAGGCGGCCCGATCCCGGGCCATTGGCACAGGGGCACGCAGCAGCAGATCAAGATCGCTGTCAGCGTGCAGCACCTCGATCCCGGTCGCGAGCTGGAAGCCGGTACTGCCGGTAGGTCCCCACTCAAGATCCAGGCCTTGCAGGCGCACGCAGACCTGTGCCAGCGCATGCAGGGCCGGCGACGAAAGATCGCCAGCTGCACGCAGCGCCTCGGGGCTCGTCTGCCGACGGACATCCGCCTCGCGCATCTGCCAGGCAAAGCGCTGCTCGCGCCCTCGCCCACGCACTCCAATGGCGATCCAACCCGCCTGCAGGGCAGCCCTGCGCACCACCACCGGCTCACCTGCGGCGAGCACCGAGCGCGCCCAGGCAGGCGCATCGGCGGGCAGCATGGCCGGGGTCATGCCCCAGAGCAGGTCGTGCGGGCGTGGGCTGTGCATCTCAGGCCTCCTGCCACTGGTTACGCAGGCGCTGGCGAACCTCGCGCGACGCGCTGCGGTGCTCGCCTTCCAGGCGTGTGCGCAGGTCGGTGCTGTCACCGATGTCACGCACGGCATCGATCAGGCTGGCACGAACCCGCGCCAGGTCCCCGGCGCTCGGCGTCTCGGCGTTGTCCACTGCCAGGCGCTGGTGCAGCAGGCCCAATGAGGCGTAGCTGGCCAGGTCATAGGCCATCGGTGGCACGTCGGCGGCCAGCGCCTCCAGTTCCTCGACGCTGCGCAGGGTGATGCGCGCCGCCGCCGCCTTGCCCATGGCATGCACCATCACGCCGCTGTCATCCAGGGCAATCAGGCGCTGGGCCTGGTAGCCGTGGGCGAGAAACGCCCCGGACATGGCCTTGCCGACCAGCAGGCCGATCAGCGGATGCCCGGCCAGGCGCGCCTGGGCATACGCCTCCACGGCCCCGGCCAGTGCCTGATGGATGCCCAGCGCTTCCTCACGCCGACCGTAGGCCTGGCTGGGCACATCGATCAGCGCGACCAGCACGCGTTTTTCGCCATTGCGGTCGGCCTCGACCGCCTCGGCTACAGCCTTGGCCAGGCCCCAGCCCTCAAGCAGGCCGACCTCGCCGGCCCTGGCCCGGGGGAAAGGGTTGGCCGGATCGGGCACCACGGCGATGAAGCGCGCCAGGCGATTGTCCAGTTCACCATCGATCACCTGCACCGAGGCGGGAAAGCCTGCCAGCGGCTCGGCGCCGGCAAGGCCCTGCAACCAATTGCGGGCACGGTTCATCAGGCTTCTCCTTGATACAGGGCACGCACGGCGGCGGCATCGAGTTGCGGGCAGTCGTCGCCCAGCTGTGCCAGGCGCTCGAGGAACCCTTCATAACGACCTGCACGCTGCGCAGACGGGGTGTCGAGCAATGTCAGCAACTGGCTGCGGATGGCCTCGACATCATCGCCGACATAAGCATCCGCCAGGCCGCAGGCGTGGCGTTGCTCGCCACCGGTCAGGCTCCAGATGAAGGGGCGATCGCGCGAATCGTATTCGCCGACCCCCGCCTCCTGTTCGATCACCTGCGGGCCGTTGAGGCCCAGGCGCGCTTCGCGGGTCACCAGCAGGTGACTGCACAGCCCGGCGGCGATGGACATGCCGCCGAAGCAGCCGACCGCACCTGCGATCACTCCGATCACCGGCTGATAGGCCCGCAGTTCGACGATCGCGGCCTGGATCTCGGCAATCGCCGCCAGGCCCAGGTTGGCCTCCTGCAGACGCACGCCACCGGTCTCCAGCAGCAGTACGGCGCAGGTGGGAATGCCGTTGCGGTTGTCTTCAGCTGCCAGCTCCAGCGCCCCGGCGATCTTGGCCCCACCCACTTCACCCATGCTGCCACCCTGGAAGGCGCCCTCGATGGCCGCGACCACGGCCGGACGTCCTTCCAGGCGACCCTTGGCGATGACCACGCCATCATCGGCCTGGGGCACGATGCCCTGGCGCGGCAGCCAGGGCGACATCAGGCGGTCGAAGGGGCCGAGCAGTTCGCGGAAGGTACCGGCATCGAGCAAGGCCCGGGCCCGCTGGCGGGCGCCGAGTTCGACAAAGCTGCGGCTGCGCAGCAGGCGTTCGCTATCAGTCATGGCCGATCTCCTCGAAGCCTTGTTCCAGGCGCAGGCGCACCACCCCGGGCGTGGCGCCGAAATCATGGATGTCGATCTTCAGGGCGGGCAGCACGCGGCCGTCGAACAGGCGTTGGAACAGCTGGTTCCAGCGCGCCTGGCTGCCGTTGACCGAGGTCACCACCTGGATGTCGAGGCTACCGGCCTGGCCAGGCTCGATCAGCACTTCGAGATCGCCGGAGCTGACGCAGCCGACCAGGGTACGGCCCCGGCCCGGTTGCGCGGCGGGGAATTGAAAGTTCAGGGTTTCCATGTCACAGGCTCCCGGCTTTGTCGAGGAACAGGCAGGCGGCCAGCAGATCGGCCGCGCCCCCTGCAGAGGCATTGAGTTGCAGCAGGCGGGTATCGAGCGCGCGCAACGCCCGGCGGCCGGCCAGGGTGGCACTGCCACCGGCGTCGAGCACCGCGCGGGCACCTTGCTGCAGCGCTTGCAGGCCTTGCTCGCCGGCGCGCCAGAGCACGCAGGTGTCGCTGAGCACGGCCATGATCGCCAGCAAGGCATCCAGTCGTGCGTGGGATTCACTGGCACCGGCGGCGCGGCTGCGCCACAGTTGCGGCAGGCCGTGTCCGGTGATCGCCGGGAAGCCCTGCTGCGCCTGTTCGCGGGCGCCAGCGACGCCGTAGCGGCGCTGCACCTGGCTGCCATGGCTGTGCTGCGTGGCAGCGGCCGGATCGTCGATCAACGCGAGCCGACCGGCGCGTGCCGTGAGGCTGTACGGATCACTGCTCGCCGGGCCCAGTGCCCGTGCCGCGACCAGCAAACCCAGCGCCCAGATCGCACCACGGTGGGTATTCACACCGGCAGTGGTGGCAAGCATCGCCGATTCGCCTTCGCGCCCCAGGCGGCCAAGTTCGGCCCGCAGCGCAACGCCGATCTCGCCATGCTGTTGCGCGGCTTCGGCCATTTGCCGCAGGCAGGGCCACAGCGACAATGCCGAGGCATGCATCAGGGCCAGGCTCATGTCGCCATGGGCACCGCTGCCGCGCCGGTCCACCAGCCCGGGCTTGGGCGAGAGGTCGGCCTCGTCGATCAGCGCTTCCACGGCCAGGTCGGCCAAGCGGTCCGGCAGGCCCAGCGGCGTTATGCAAAGTGCTTTCATCACCAGCTCCTGAACCGTGCGGGAGGGTTGTACAGGCCGCCCGACCATTCCACCAGGTCGGCGATGCTGCGCGCGGCGAGCAGTTCGCGGGTGGCGTCGGTGCGCCGGATGCCAAGGTCCTCGGGCAAGGCCACCAGCCCCTCCCGGCGCAGGCGCTCGGTATCCTTGGGATCGTGGCGCAGGCCGATGGCCGTGACCCCAGCCACGGCGGCGATCATCTGCTGGCGCTCCTGCAGGCTGCGCGCCTTGTACAGGTAGGCGATACCTTCCTCGGTGAGCAGGTGGGTGACGTCATCGCCGTAGATCATCACCGGCGCCAGCGGCATGCCAGCCTTCTTCGCCACCTCGACGGCGTCGAGGGTCTCGACGAAGGTGGGCTTGCCGCCTTCCTGATAGGTTTCGACCATCTGCACCACCAGCTTGCGGCCGCGCTCGAGCAGAGTGTCCGGCACGGTCATGTCGAGCCAGGCGGGTGTCGCATGGCGACGGCCACGCGGGTCGTGGCCCATGTTCGGTGCGCCGCCGAAACCGGCCAGGCGACCACGGGTGACGGTCGAGGAATGACCGTCACCGTCGACCTGCAGGGTGGCGCCGATGAACAGGTCGACGGCGTACTGCCCGGCCAGCTGGCACATCAGGCGGTTGGAGCGCATCGAGCCGTCGCGCCCGGTGAAGAACACGTCCGGGCGCTGGGCGATGTAGTCTTCCATGCCCAGCTCGGTGCCGAAGCAGTGCACGCTCTGTACCCAGCCGGTCTCGATCGCCGGGATCAGCGTCGGGTGCGGGTTGAGGGTCCAGTTGCGGCAGATCTTGCCCTTCAGGCCCAGGGATTCGCCGTAGGTCGGCAGAATCAGCTCGATGGCGGCGGTGTTGAAGCCGATGCCGTGGTTGAGCGACTGCACCTGGTGTTTTTCGTAGATGCCGCGGATCGCCATCATCGCCATCAGGACATGCACTGGCTTGATATGCCGGGGGTCGCGGGTGAACAGCGGTTCGATGTAGAACGGCTGGTCGGCGACCACCACGAAGTCGATCCACGAGGCGGGGATGTCCACGCGTGGCAGGTCGTCGACGCGGTCCACCAGCTGGTTGACCTGGGCGATGACGATGCCATCGCTGAACGCCGTGGGTTCCACCAGTGCCGGGGTGTCTTCGGTGCTGGGGCCGGTGTAGAGGTTGCCATCGCGGTCGGCCGTGAAGCCTGCGACCAGGGTGACGTTGGGGATCAGGTCCACCAGCAGGCGCGAGTAGAGTTCGATGTAGGTGTGGATGGCGCCGACTTCGAGCAGCCCGTCTTCGAGCAACTGGCCGATGCGCTGGCTCTGCGGCCCGGCGAAGGAGAAGTCGAGCTTGCGGGCGATGCCGCGTTCGAACAGGTCCAGGTGCTCGGCGCGGCTGACGCTGGGCATGATCAGGTGCAGGTCATGCAGACGACCGGGGTCGGCCTTGGCCAGCGAGCGCGAAAGAAAGTCCGCCTGCTTCTGGTTGTTGCCTTCGAGCACCACCCGATCACCCGGGGCGATCAGCAGTTCGAGGGCTTCGACGATCCGCTCGGTGGGCAGCACCACGCCATCGGCGAGGTGACGCACCCGCTCGAGACGGCGCTGCTTTTCAGCGCGCCTTCTCGACCATTGCGGCGGTGGATTCTTCGTTGTGGTCATTGGTGACTCCACGGGTTCGCTGTCGTGAAGTCACATTAGGCCTGGGGATCGAGGCTATCAATCAAGCACGGCGACTGATCGTTACGCTGAACGTAACGAATTTGCGAGCAAGTCGCAGCGGCGCACCGCGGCTGCTACGACTGGCCATCCAGCGGCTGCGTGCGGGCCAGTTCGGCTTCGTCAAGGCCGTTGCCGCCACCTATCTCATCCTCATCGACCTGCCGCAGGCTCTTGTCGGCAGGGCCTGCACTGCCGGGCTCGTGCGGATCGCGGGCGCCGGTCTGGTCGAACAGGGTATCGGGGCTGAGGTCGTCGAGGGTGACGTTGTCCTCGTTCAGGCTTTCACTCAACGCCTCGCCGCCGCTCATGCCGCTTTCGGCCACGCGCTGCGGCGTGAACTCCTGCTCCACCTCGCCGGCCGGGCGCTCATCGCCGACACGGCCTTGGCGCTCGTCCTGGCGCTCGCTGAAGTCCAGTTCGCGGATGCTGCCCATACGGTCTTCGGTGTCGTCGATTTCCTGGGGCCGGTACTTCGGATCGTCTGCTTGGGCCATCACGGCTCTCCATCGAATGTGTTCATGCGGTCGACCGTGGTGTATGCGGGAAGATTCAGATTTTGTCGCACCCGCTTTTTTTGAACTCTGCCCTCGCCCGCTCCCTCAATTCTTCAGAGACCCGCGAATCGTCCCGGAGCCCGCCATGGCCAAGCCGCTGCAGGAATACCAGCGCAAGCGCGATTTCAACGCCACACCCGAGCCTGCCGGCAAGCGTCGGCGAGGCTCGAGCGCCCATGCCCTGCAGTTCTGCATCCAGAAGCACGACGCCAGCCACCTGCACTACGATTTTCGCCTGGAGCTCGACGGCACGCTCAAGAGCTGGGCCATCCCCAAGGGCCCGTCGCTGGATCCGAAGGTGCGGCGCCTGGCCGTGCATGTCGAGGATCACCCGCTGGACTACGCCGACTTCGAGGGCAATATCCCCGAAGGCCACTATGGCGCAGGTGATGTGATCGTCTGGGATCGGGGTGTCTGGGAGCCGGAAGGTGACCCGCATGAAGCCTATCGCAAGGGCAAGCTGCGCTTTCGCCTGCAGGGCGAGAAGCTCGGCGGCATCTGGAACCTGTTCCGCACGCACCTGGCGGGCAAGAAAGAACAATGGATGCTGGTCAAGTCCAACGACGGCCAGGCGCGCAGCGAAGACGACTACAGCATCGTCGAGGCGCAGCCCGACAGCGTGCTCAGCGACCGCACCCTGGTCCCGCGCAAGGCCAAGACCAGCAGCCCTTCCGCCGGCCAGCCGCCGAGCAGACGCCCGCCCCGCAAGCGTGACAAGGTCGAGCTGCCGGAAACGCTGCAACCACAGCTGGCCACGCTGGTCGACTCCCCGCCCAGCGGCGACTGGCACTACGAGGTCAAGTTCGACGGTTATCGAATCCTCGCGCGCATCCTGGGCGAGGAGGTGCGCCTGTTCACCCGAAACGGGCATGACTGGAGCAGCAAGATGCCCCGGGTGGTCAAGGCGCTGCGCGCGCTGAAACTGGACAGCGCGTGGCTCGACGGCGAAGTGGTGGTCAGCGGCGAAAACGGCGTCGCTGATTTCCAGGCCCTGCAGAATGCCTTCGACAGCGACGACGACGAAGCCATCACCTACTACCTGTTCGACCTGCCGTTCCTCGGTGGCCAGGATCTGCGTGACGTGCCCCTTCAGCAAAGGCGCGAAACCTTGCACCAGATGCTGGAGCATGGCGATTCCGACGTGCTGCGTTATTCCGCCGATTTTCACGACCCCGTGCAGTCTCTGCTCGACAGCGCCTGCCGCCTGCAGCTCGAAGGCCTGATCGGCAAGCGCGCCGACAGCCTCTACAGCGGCCGGCGCAGCAGCGACTGG
Organism: Pseudomonas sp. FA117; assembly: GCF_057370475.1. Lineage (NCBI taxonomy): Bacteria > Pseudomonadati > Pseudomonadota > Gammaproteobacteria > Pseudomonadales > Pseudomonadaceae > Pseudomonas > Pseudomonas sp. FA117. The sequence goes on along the minus strand of NZ_CM170675.1, from coordinate 2,766,946 downwards.
ATCAAGCTCAAGTGCCAGCAGCGCCAGGAGTTCGTGATCGTTGGCTACACCGACCCCAAGGGCAGCCGCAGCGCCTTTGGCGCGCTGCTGTTGGCCCTGCACGACAACGACAGCGGTGAACTGCGCTACGCCGGCAAGGTCGGCACCGGCTTCAGCACCGACACCCTGCGGAGCATTCATGCCCGCCTGAAACCCCTGGAAACCACGCGGCCTGACCTCGCCAACCCGCCCACGGGAGCCGAAGCGCGAGGCGTGCACTGGCTCAGCCCGCAATTGCTGGCCGAAGTCGCCTACGCCCAGATGACCCGTGACGGCATCGTTCGCCACGCGGTGTTCCATGGCCTGCGTGACGACAAGCCTGCCACCGACATCGACCTGGAACGCGCCATGCCCAAGCACACCGTGAAGCGCAGCAAGGCCGAGCCCGAGTCGCTCGGCGAACTGCGCCTGACCCACCCGGACCGGGTGATCGACTCCAGCATTGGCGTGACCAAGCGTCAGGTGGCCGAGTATTACGCCGAAGTCGCCGAGTGGATCCTGCCGCAGCTCAAGGATCGCCCTGTCGCGCTGGTCCGCGCCCCCGAAGGGCTGGGCGGCGAACTGTTCTTCCAGAAGAACGCCGGCCAGTTGCACATCCCCCACGTACTGACCTACGACAAGGCCCAGGCCGGTCAGGCCGCCATGGTGCTCAACCGCGCCGACAGCCTGCTCGGCGCGGTGCAGATGAACATGCTCGAACTGCACACCTGGAACGCCACCCACAAGGACTTCGACAGGCCCGATCGTTTCGTCCTCGATCTGGACCCCGACCCGGCCCTGCCGTGGAAGGCCATGCTCGAAGCCACCCAGCTGACCCTGACCCTGCTCGACGAGCTGGGGCTGAAGGTATTCATCAAGACCAGCGGCGGCAAGGGCATCCACCTGGTAGTGCCGCTCACCCGGCGCGCGGGGTGGGACGAAGTCAAGGACTTCAGCCACGCCATCGTCCGCCACCTCGCGGGGCTGTTCCCTTATCGGCTGTCGGCGGTATCGGGGCCGAAAAACCGAGTCGGACGGATCTTCATCGACTACCTGCGCAACGGCAAGGGCGCCACCACCGCCTGCGCCTACTCCCTGCGTGCCCGTGAAGGGCTGCCGGTGTCGGTGCCCATCTGGCGCGAAGAGCTGACCCAGCTCAAGGGCGCCAACCAATGGACGATCGGCAACCTGCGCGAGCGACTGCAGGAAGTCGACGATCCCTGGGCCGACATGAGCAGGACACGTCAATCGATCACCGCGCGCATGCGCAAGCAATTGGGGCTGGATGCCACACCATGAGCATCATCCAGGATTTCGACCTGACCCACCTCGACCGCCTGCTGCGCCAGTTCAGCGAACGGCCGCAGGCACTGAGCCTGGACACCCAGCTGCCGGCGCTGCTGCAGGCGCTGCAGGCCGACCACCTCGACCTGCTGCCGCTGCCCGGCCAGGGCCACACCCTGCAGCGTTGGCAGACCCTGGCGCGCGTCGCCGGCTGCGACCTGGCGCTGGCCAAGCTCTATGAAGGGCATACCGATGCGCTGGCAATCCTGGCCGAGTGCGGCTGCGCACATCTGGTCGGCGAAGGGACCTGGGGCGTGTGGGCAGCCGAGCCCCCCGATGCCCGTGCCCGCATCGTCGCGCGCAAGGGCAGCGAAGTACGCCTCGACGGCGCCAAGGCCTGGTGTTCGGGCGCCCTGCAGATAGACAAGGCGTTGATCACCGCGTGGGCCGACGATGGCCAGCCGCAACTGGTCGCCATCGAGCTGTCGCACCCCAGCCAGTCGATCACGGTGGAGGACTGGCAGGCAGTAGGCATGGCCACCACCACCAGCGTCACCCTCGGTTTCACCGACTCGCCGGGCATCGCCGTCGGCCATCCCGGCCAGTAGCTCGCGCGCCCGGGCTTCTGGCAAGGCGGCGCCGGTATCGCCGCCTGCTGGTACGGCGCCGCCGAGGCCCTGGCCGACTACCTGCGCGAGCACTGTCGCAAACCACGCCCCGATCCGCACGCCGATGCCCACCTGGGCGCCGTGGACGCCGCCCTGTTCGGCGCCCGTGCGGCATTGCGCGAGTGCGCGGCCTGGATCGACCGCCAGCCAGCGGCCGACGCCAGTTTCGAAGTGCGCCGCACCCGTGCCCAGGTCGAGCAGGCGGTGGAACAAGTCATTCGGCATGTCGGCCGCGCCCTGGGCGCAACACCCTTCTGCCGCAACAGCCACTTTGCGCGGCTCAGTGCCGACCTGCCGGTTTATCTGCGCCAGAGCCACGCCGAACGTGACCTGGCGGCCCTCGGACAACAGCTGGCACAACTGCCAGCAGGAGCCTGGCAACTATGACCGAGAACCTGATCCAGGCTGCCCAGGGCACGCCCTGGAGCGAATGGCAGAAATCCGCACACCTGGCCCGGGCTGCCTGGATCAACCCCGAACAGCTCTGCCCGCCCGGCCGGCGCCTGGTGCTGGTGGCGCCGCATCCGGATGACGAAATCCTCATGGCCGGGGGCTTGCTCAGCTATTTCCACGGCCGCGAACAGGACCTGCTGCTGATTTCCGCCACCGATGGCGAGGGCAGCCATCCGGGCTCGCAACAGTGGAGCGAGCGGCGCCTGCGCCATCAACGACCGCTGGAAAGCCATCACGCCCTGCAGCAGCTCGACCTGCAGGTCAGGGATCTGGACTGGCGGCGGCTGAACCTCAAGGACGGCGCCCTGCCCCGCGACGAGGCCTTCCTGGTCAATCACCTGAGCCAGTTGCTGCAGCCGGGCGACCTGCTGATGTGCCCCTGGCGCCACGATGGCCATTGCGACCACGAGGCCGTGGGCCGTGCCTGCGCCCAGGCGGCCCAGGCGCGCAGTGCCGAGCTTGCCGAAGTGCCGGTATGGGCCTGGCACTGGGCGACGCCCGATGACCCTCGGCTGCCCTGGCAACGTGCGCGGCGCATCCAGCTCGACGAAGCCAGCCTGGCACGCAAGCGCCAGGCGATCGCGGCCCACGCCAGCCAGCTGGAGCCGGACGCCGACCAACCGCCGGTGCTGTCCCAACGCTTGCTGGAATGCCTGCTGCAACCCTTTGAACTGGTGTTTCTCTGACAAGGACCTGCCATGAGCCTCGACGCCCGATATTTCGCCGACCTGTATGCCGGCAACGACGACCCTTGGGCCTTCCGCACCCGCTGGTACGAGAAGCGCAAGCGCGACCTGTTGATGGCCAGCCTGCCGCGTCAGTGCTACGAGCGCATCTTCGAGCCGGCCTGCGCCAACGGCGAGCTGAGCGCCCTGCTCGCCGAGCGGTGTGCCAGCCTGCTGTGCCAGGACATCGACCCGACTGCAGTGCAGCTGACCCGCGAGCGCCTGGCCGATGCCAGGCATGTCAGCGTCGAGCAGGCGCGCCTGCCGGCCGATTGGCCGGGCGGCAGTTTCGACCTGATCGTGCTCGGCGAAGTGGGCTACTACCTGGACCCGACCGACTGGCTGCGGGTGATCGAGCAGTCCGTGGCCAGCCTGAGCTATGACGGCGGGCTGCTGGCCTGTCACTGGCGCCACCCCATCGCCGGCTGCCCGCAGGATGGCCGCGAAGTCCATGACCTGCTGGCCAAACACCTGCCGCTGTACTCGGTGCTGCGCCACGAAGAAGCAGATTTCCTGCTCGAGTACTGGTCGTGCCAGCCCAGCGTGGTCGATCTTGACGAGCGCTGCCTATGATTGCCGTGATCATCCCCGCCCACAACGAGGCACGTCGTCTGGGCCATTGCCTGAAAGCGGCCAAGGCCGCAGCGACCGAGGCCGAGAGCTGCGGTCACGCGGTACAGATCATGGTGGTGCTCGACCGCTGCAGCGACGCCAGCGAGCGTATTGCCAGGCAGCACGGCGTCGAAACCCTGAGCCTGGATGCCGGCAACGTCGGCTGTGCCCGCCGGGCCGGGGCCGCCGCGATGCTCGAGCGAGGCGCACGCTGGCTGGCCTGCACCGATGCCGACAGCCGTGTGCCCCGGCACTGGCTGCTGTCGCAACTGCAATGCGCAGCCGAGGCGGTCTGCGGCACCGTGCACGTGGAGCGTTGGCAGCCTTGGCAGGATGCCGCCCTGCGGCGCCTCTACCACAGCCGCTACGAAGCTCGGGAAGACCACCGGCATATCCATGGTGCCAACCTGGGGGTCTGTGCCCAGGCGTACCAACGGGTCGGCGGCTTCCAGGCGCTTGCGGCCCATGAGGACGTGCAACTGGTCAGGGCACTGGAGGCCAGCGGCGCGCAGATCGTCTGGACCGCGCGCCACAGCGTGGCTACCAGCAGTCGCCGCGACAGCCGCGCCCGCGAAGGCTTTGGCGACTACCTGGCGCAGTTGGCGCAACCGTGAAACGCCACGGCCCTGGCGGCGCCGCGCACTGATCAGCGTGCCGCAGCGCCTGCGGCCACCCTGACGCTCGAGCGATCATCGATGAACACCGCACGCATCAGCGAAGCGATACGGCCTTCGCCCAGGCCTGCGCGCTCCAGGCACAGCCCAGCGCTGGCCAGGTGGTCATCCAGGCGCTGGCGGGTGCTGGCTTCGCCACACAAGGCATACAGGGTCGACTTGCCCTGATCCTGGTGGCAGTCCTTGCCGGTGTCGCTGTCACCGTCCCTGAGGTCGTCCAGCAACTGGAACGCCTGGCCCAGCTCGCGGGCGAACCCTCGCAGCGCCTGGCTCACCTCCGGCGAGGCCGCCACCATGGCGCAGGCGATATCGATGATGGCGCCGAACAGCACCCCGGTCTTGAGCTGATTGGTCTCGGCGATCTGCTCCGGGCTGCGTGGGCAGGCGCCCTCGCGCAAATCCTGCAACTGCCCCTTGACCAGCCCCTGCGCGCCGATGGTCTCGGCAAGCGTGGCCACCATTGCGGTGCGCACGTCTGGGTTCAGGGTGGTCAGGTTCGCCAGCAAGCCGAACGCCCGCGACAGCAGGGCAATGGCGGCCAGGATCGCGACGTCCTCGCCGAACGCCAGGTGCAGGGTCGGCCGGCCTCGACGCAGGGCCGCATCGTCCATGCATGGCAGGTCGTCCAGTACCAAGGAGGCCGCGTGCACCATCTCCACCGCACAGCCTGCATCGAGCGCTGCCTGCGCGCAGCCACCCAGGTCTTCGGCCAGCAACGACAGCAGCAGCGGGCGCAAGCGCTTGCCCGGTGCCAGCGTGCAATGGCGCATGGCTGCGGCCAGCAGGTCGCGCTCGTGGCCGGCCTGGGGCAGCAACGCCTGCAGACGCCCGTCGAGATCGGCGCGCAGGCGCGCCAGATGCTCGGCAAAGGCAGTGTCGGTCAGCGCCGCTACACAGGTCATGGTCGTCATTCCGGCCTCTGGATGCTGGCAGCGCGTGCGCTGCGGGAAAAAGGAACGACTGAAACGTGTCGCTGCCTGAAGCTGTACAGTTTTTTCAGCTTAGCTATACAAAACGCAATACGCCGTACAGGTTGTCTCCATCAGAGACCCCGCAGGTCCGCGAATGATTCCCTGCAAGGAAACCGGCATGACCGAAAACAGGCTCAGTCAACGCAAGAACGATCACCTGGACATCGTCCTAGGCGCGGCGTCCAGTATCAGCGGCGACGATGCAGGCTGGTCGGCACTGCGCTTCGAACATTGCGCGCTGCCCGAACTCGACCTCGCTGCGATTGACCTGCAGACACCGTGGCTGGGCAAGACACTGCGTGCGCCGCTGCTGATCAGTTCCATGACCGGTGGCGCCGATCGCGCCGCCGCCATCAACCATCACCTGGCCGAAGCGGCGCAGGCCCTGGGCATCGCCATGGGCGTCGGCTCGCAGCGTGTGGGGCTTCGCAGCGGCAACGACCAGGGCCTCACCGCCGCATTGCGCCGCCTGGCCCCGGACATCCCGCTGCTGGCCAACCTGGGCGCAGCGCAACTGCGCGAGCCCGATGGCCTTGAGCTGGCTCGGCGTGCGGTCGAAACCTTGCAGGCCGATGCCCTGATCCTGCACCTGAACCCCCTGCAGGAGGCCGTACAACCAGAGGGTGACCGGGATTGGCGCGGCATACTCAGGCGCATCGAGGCCCTGGCGGCGGCATTGCCGGTGCCGCTGATCACCAAGGAGGTGGGCAGTGGCATCTCGCCGACGGTGGCCCGGCAACTGGTCGATGCCGGCGTGAGCTGCATCGATGTCGCCGGTGCCGGTGGCACCAGTTGGGCCGCCGTAGAGGCCGAGCGTGCCGCCACTCCGGCCGACCGCGCCGTGGCCCTGGCCTTCCGCGACTGGGGCATTCCCACCGCGCAGTGCGTACTCGGCGTGCGACGTGCCCTGCCGGATGTCGGCCTGATCGCCTCTGGCGGCGTTCGCGACGGTATCGATGCGGCCAAGGCGATCCGGCTGGGGGCCGACCTGGTCGGTCAGGCGGCAGGTGTTCTGGCGGCAGCGACGCATTCCAGCGAGGCGGTGATCGAACACTTCGACGTGATGATCCGCCAGTTGCGCATCGCCTGCTTCTGTACCGGCTCGGCAAACCTGGCGCAGTTGCGTCGGGCGCGCCTGGTCGGCAGCATGCCGCTGCCGACATGAGCTATTTCGCCGTGATCGCCCCCACCTACCCCAGCCATTTCAGCGCCCTGCAGGCGCTCGCCGTGGCGCTGGTCGAGCGTGGGCACCGGGTCAGCTTCGTGCAGCAGCCTGGTGCCGAGCGTTGGCTCGATGATCCGCGTATCGGCTATGTCGGGTTGGGGCCGGACAGGGACGGCGCGGCACGCCTGCACAGGATGCAACAGCTCGCAGGTCGCACCGACAACCCCTGGCACCTGCACCGGTTGATCCGGCAGATGGCGGCCAATTGCGCACTGTTGTGCGAGCGGCTGCCGGCCGTGCTCAAGTGCGAGCAGGTCGATGCGCTGCTCTGCGACCAGATGGCCCCGGCCGGGGCCATCGTTGCCGAAACGATGGGGCTGCCGTTCATGTCCGTGGCTTGTGCCCTGCCGGTGAATCGCGAACCGGGCGTGCCGCTGCCGGTGCTGGGGCATGGCTACGGCCTGTCGCCGGACGACCTGCGCCTGCAACAGGGCACGGAACGGGTGCACGACTGGTTCATGGCACCGCTGTCGAGGGTGCTGCAGCGCGCGTGCCAACATTACCGCCTGCCCCCGCGGCGTGGTTTGCACCAGTTCCTCTCGCCGCTGCTGCAATTGAGCCAGACACCGTCGAACTTCGACTTCCCCCGTCAGCAGTTGCCGGCGCATTACCATGCGCTGGGCCCGCTGCGCAGCGAGCGAACTTCGCCACCCGGGCCCTGGCCGCTCGACCCGCGGCGCCCCCTGGTGTTTGCCAGCCTGGGTACCCTGCAAGGTCACCGCGCCGGCCTGTTCAAGCGAATCGCCAAGGCCTGCCGCCAACAGGAGGCTCAACTGCTGGTCGCCCATTGCGGCGGCCTCGGCGCTGCGCGACAGGCCGAGCTGTTGCGCTGCGGCGCAACCTTCGTCACCGACTTCGCGCCGCAGCAATGGGCGGTGCAACAGGCAGACGTGGTCGTCAGCCACGGCGGCCTGAACACCGTACTCGACGCTGCGGTGGCCGGGACGCCGCAACTGGTCCTGCCCATCGCCTTCGACCAGCCGGGCGTTGCCGCGCGGGTGGTGCACCATCGCCTGGGATTGCGCCTGTCACGACGGGCCGGCGTCGGCGATATCGCCACTGCGCTCGCACAGTTGCTGCGGCCAGCCCCGGGGCTGTTCGCCCCCCTGCAACCGTGCCCGGCCAATGGCGACGCTGCCCGACGCGGCGCGCTGCTCATCGAACAGGCCCTGCTCAGTGGCCGTGCCGTGCCTCGGGAGGACGCCCCATGCCGCATGACCTGATCCTGGCTGGCGCAGGCCTGGCCAACGGCCTGATCGCCTGGCGCCTGAGCATGCTGCGCCCGGAGCTGGACATCCTGTGCCTGGAGCAGGCTGCGACGCTGGGCGGCAATCACACCTGGTCGTTCCACGACGCCGACCTGAGCGCCGCGCAGCAGCGCTGGCTGGAGCCGCTGGTGGTCAAGCGCTGGCCAGCGTACCGGGTGCACTTCCCGGCGTTCTCGCGCACCCTGCCCTGCGGCTATGCCAGCCTCGACAGCACACGCTTCGCCGAAGTCATCAGCCCTGCGCTCGGTCCGCGCCTGCGCACGGGCTGCCGTATCGAACGCGTGTCGCCGACGCAGGTGGTACTGGGCGACGGCAGCCGTCTGCAGGCGCGCCTGGTGATCGATGGCCGTGGCGTGCAGCCGAGTGGGCATCGAGTGCTCGGGCACCAGGCCTTTCTCGGCCAGGTACTGCGCTTCGCCGCACCGCACGGGCTCGAGGTGCCGGTGCTGATGGATGCGCGGGTCGCCCAGGACGGGGGTTACCGGTTCGTCTATGTACTGCCGTTCAGCGACGATACCGCGCTGGTCGAAGACACCCACTACGTGGACCGTGACCCACCCGATGCCGACCGGCTGCGTCGGCAGATCGCCGATTACGTGCGCCAGCAAGGCTGGTCGGTGCAGGCCTGCCTGCGCGAGGAACAGGGCGTGCTGCCCATCACCCTCGCCGAAGACTTCCCGGCCCTGTGGCAAGCCGCCGCTGGCCAGCCCAGCGCAGGGCTGCGCGCAGGCCTGTTCCACAGCACCACCGGCTATTCGCTGCCCGATGCCGTGCGTCTGGCCGACTGGCTGGCTGTCCAGCCACTGCAGGATGCCGGGCAGACCGGCGATGCGCTGGCCCGCTACCTGCAACGGCACTCCCGGCACCAGGGTTTCTACCGGCTGCTCAACCGCATGCTGTTCCTGGCCGGGCGCCCCGAAGAGCGCTGGCGCGTGCTGCAACGCTTTCATCAACTGCCGGCGCCGCTGATCGCGCGCTTCTACGCCGGCAACAGCACCTGGCGCGACCGGCTGCGCATCCTCTGCGGCAAGCCGCCGGTGCCGGTGGCTGCGGCGATGGCCGCAGCGCTGCGTCATTCTCCCCGTCACTTCAAGGATCTTCGATGACCCCAGGCAAATCCGCAGTGGTAATTGGCGCAGGTCTTGGCGGGCTGGCCCTGGCGATCCGCCTGCAGAGCGCAGGCGTGCGCACCACCTTGCTGGAACGGCGCGACAAGGCCGGTGGGCGCGCGTATGTCTATCGGGACATGGGGTTCACCTTCGATGCCGGGCCCACCGTGATCACCGACCCCGGTGCCCTCGAAGCCTTGTTCCTGGAGGCCGGACGCTCGATGGGCGACTATGTCGAGCTGATGCCCGTGAGCCCGTTCTACCGCCTGTGCTGGGAGGACGGGACCGAGTTCGACTACGGCGCCGACCAGGACGACCTCGAGCGACGGATCCATGCCCTGGAACCCGGTGATGTCGAGGGTTACCGGCGCTTTCTGGCCTATTCAAGACAGGTGCTGGACGCCGGCTACGTCAAGCTGGGTGCGGTGCCCTTCCTGTCGTTTCGCGACATGCTCCAGGCCGGCCCGCAACTGGCCCGTTTGCAGGCCTGGCGCAGCGTCTACAGCATGGTTGCGCAGTACATCCGCCACCCCAAGCTGCGCCAGGCCTTCTCCTTCCACGCGTTGCTGGTGGGCGGCAATCCCTTTGCCGCCTCGTCGATCTACAGCCTGATCCACGCCCTGGAACGCGAATGGGGGGTGTGGTTTCCTCGCGGTGGCACCGGAGCGCTGGTCGAAGGCATGGTCCGCTTGTTCGAAGACCTCGGCGGCACCCTGGCCCTCAACGCCGAAGTGGCCGCCCTGCAGACCGAAGGCAATCGCCTGGTCGGCGTCACCACCAGCGATGGCCGCCACTGGCAGGCCGATGCGGTGGCCTCCAATGCCGATGTGGTGCACACCTACAAAGACCTGCTTGCCGCCCACCCCAGAGGCCGGGCGCAGGGCAAGCACCTGGCCGGCAAGCGCTTCAGCAATTCGCTGTTCGTCATTCACTTCGGTCTCAAGCGTCCGCAACCGCATTTGCGTCATCACACCGTGTGCTTCGGGCCGCGCTACCGGGAGCTGATCCGCGACATCTTCAACGGCCCCGATCTGGCCGAAGACTTCTCGCTCTACCTGCACGCCCCCTGCGCCAGCGACCCGAGCCTGGCCCCGGAGGGCTGCTCGACGCACTACGTACTGGCGCCGGTGCCGCACCTGGGCAACGCCGCGATCGACTGGCTGGTCGAAGGGCCGCGCTACCGTGACCGGATCCTGGAATACCTCGAGCGCCACTACATTCCAGGCCTGCGCCAGGACTTGCTCACCTGCCGCATCTTCACCCCCGAAGACTTCCGCGACAACCTCAATGCGCACCTGGGCTCGGCGTTCTCGCTCGAACCGATCCTGACCCAGAGCGCCTGGTTCCGCCCGCACAACCGCGATGCGCAACTGCACAACCTGTACCTGGTGGGGGCCGGCACCCATCCCGGTGCCGGCGTGCCCGGGGTGGTGGCATCGGCCAAGGCCACCGCACAACTGATGCTGGAGGACCTGCACCGATGAATCAGCAAGCCCTGCTGGAGCACGCCGAGCGCAGCATCGCAGTGGGTTCCAGGAGTTTCGCCGCAGCCTCGCGGCTGTTCAGCCCCGATACCCGTCGCAGCGCCGTGCTGCTGTATGCCTGGTGCCGACACTGCGACGACGTCATCGACGGCCAGCAGTCCGGGCATGGCGCCGTGCTGATGAGTGTCGAGGAGGCGTACCGACGCCTCACGGTACTGCGTCACAGCACCAATGTCGCGCTGTCCACCGGCGAGCTGCACGAACCGGCCTTCGCGGCGCTGCGCGAAGTGGCGCAACGGCATGGCTTCGACCGCCACGAGCCCTTCGAGCTGCTCGAGGGTTTTGCCCAGGACGTGCGCGGCCAGCGCTACCAGACGCTGGAGGACGTGCTGGGCTACTGCTATCACGTTGCCGGGGTGGTGGGCCTGATGATGGCCCGGGTGATGGGGGTGCAGGATGCCCGGGTACTCGACCGTGCCTGCGACCTGGGGCTGGCGATGCAGTTGACCAACATTGCCCGGGACATGGTCGAGGATGCCGGCGTCGGTCGCAGCTACATTCCCGAACGCTGGCTGAAGGCCCAGGGGATTCCGATCACCGAGGTAGCCGTCGCACACCAGCGCGAGGCCCTGGCGCGCATCGCCCGGGCCCTGGTCGGCGCCGCCGAGCCTTACTACGCCAGTGCCGAGGCCGGGCTGGCCGCCCTGCCTTGGCGATCGGCCTGGGCCGTGGCGACTGCCGCGCGGGTGTACCGCGGTATCGGCCTGAAAGTGCTGGCACGTGGCAGCGCGGCCTGGGACACGCGTTGCTCGACGAGCAAGGGCGAAAAGCTGCTGGCTGTGGCCGGCGGGTTGTGGCAAGCGCTCAGCGCGCGCTTTCGCCGTTATCCGGATCGTGACCCGACCCTGTGGCAACGTCCGCGTCGCAACGCTTCAGCGCACCACCCTGACGGGCACGCAACTGTTCACGCAAACGGGCAATAGGCGGGACATAGAGAAAACCGAACGAAACGCAGCCCTCGCGGCTACGCACGGCATGGTGCATCAGGTGCGCCTGGTACAGCCGCTTGGCATAGCCGCGTCTTGGCACCAGCCGAAACGGCCAGCGCCGATGCACCAGGCCATCATGGGCAACGAAGTACAGCAGGCCATAGCCGGTCATGCCGGCCCCCACCCACTGCAGGGGATACCAGCCAGCCGTGCCCAGGGCGATGAGCACGATGGCCAGCGCCGCGAACACCGCGGCATACAGGTCGTTCTTCTCGAACCAGCCCTGGCGCGGCGCGTGGTGGGAGCGGTGCCAAGCCCAGCCGAAGCCGTGCATGATGTAGCGGTGCGCCAGGTAGGCGACGGCTTCCATGGCGCCCAGGGTGACCAGGAAGGTCAGCAGGCTGGTGAACATTGGCGGACCTCCTGTGCGGGCATCGAGCAGTTTGGAGTATGGGCGTGACGGATGTGTTCCGTCCGGCAGATGCACATTGGAATGAACGCAGGCCCGTCGGTATCGGCCAAACCAATGACAGTCACGCAGGAGATGCATCATGGCCCATACCCACAAGCCTACACCCGAACACCCACTCGATCCCTATGTCGACCCGATCGCGCACGACCCCGGCGAGCCGATGCCGACGCCGGAACCCGAGCAGGAGGCGCCCGACTGGCCAGAAGGCCAGGTGCCGCCGGAAGAACAATCCGATGGCTGAGCCTCAGCCCGCACGGCGCATACCCTCTCAGCGCCGACGCTTGAGCGTCTCGCTCGGCAGTTCCTGGAACAACTGCCGATAGCTCTCGGAGAATCGCCCCAGGTGCCAGAATGACCAGCGCATCGCCACCTCGGCCACGGTGACCTCGCCGTCATCGCGCCGCAACAGGTCGCGCCGTGCGCCGTTGAGTCGGCGCAGGCGCAGCCAGTGCGCCGGCGGCATGCCGGTGAAGGCCTTGAACGCCTGCTGCAGCTGGCGCAACGACACCCCGGCCACCTGCGCCAGTTCGAGCAGGTTGAGGGTTTCTTCCGGGCAATCGGCGGCCCACTCGCTGACCCGCTGCATGATCGCCCGTTCCTCGCCGCGCTTGCCCAGCGCCTGCCCTTGCAGGCGCTGACAGGCGTTGTCGAGGATGAACAGGCAGTCGTCGAGCAGCTGTTCGGCCAGGGCCTGGCCCTGGAGCGGACAGTCGGCTTGCGCCAGGCGCGTGAGCGTGGCACTCAGCCAACTGCCGAACAAGGCATTCTGGCCGCTGCCCAGCGGCACCATGAACAGCCCCTGCAGGCGCTCCAGGTCCAGGCCGTGACGCTGCAGGAACGGCTGGTCGAACACCACCGCCACCTCCTGGTAGTTCTCCGGGGTGATCCAGATGTTGCGGCTTTGTTCATTGAGCAGGTAAAGGCTGTTCTCGACCTGGTCGAAACAGAAGGTCAGCGATCCGCTGGGCGCACGGAAGAACTGCTCGACCCGGGTATTGAGGCGCTCTTCGTAGACCTCCACGCCATCGAGCCCGAGGCAGCGCAGCTGGCCGCTGAAATGCCCCGGCGACATCTGCCGGTACTGTTGCTGCCAGCCGGGGGTGGCGCGCACCTGCTCGGTGACATCGGTGGTGTTGAAAGCCTGGACCTGCAAGGCGGTTTGCGTATTCACGCGACGTCCTATATGCACTCTTTTGGTGCATTGATTGACGGAGAAAACGGATAGATCACCCAAGGGGGCAGCGCCCAAGATAGTCCTCAGCGTGACCTGTGGGAAGTGGCGTCGTGAAAAGGTTTGTAATACCTCCTGGAGGTCGACGGCCTGCATGCGCTGCACATGCCCACCACCAAAACCCAACCAAGAGGTCTGTATGAACGCCCCCTTCGATCAGCTGTCCGCCTGGCTGAAAGAACACCGGATCACCGAAGTCGAATGCGTGGTCAGTGACCTGACCGGCATCGCCCGCGGCAAGATCGCCCCGACCAACAAGTTCCTCAACGAGCGCGGCATGCGCCTGCCCGAGAGCGTGCTGCTGCAGACGGTCACCGGCGACTTCGTCGACGACGACATCTACTACGGCCTGCTCGACCCGGCCGATATCGACATGGTCTGCCGCCCCGACCCTTCGGCGGTGTACCAGATCCCCTGGGCCATCGAACCGACCGCCATCGTCATCCACGACACCTTCGACAAGCACGGCAACCCGATCGAGCTGTCGCCGCGCAACGTCCTGAAGAAAGTCCTCAAGCTGTATGCCGACAAGGGCTGGCAGCCGATCGTCGCGCCGGAGATGGAGTTTTACCTGACCCAGCGCTGCGAAGACCCGGACCTGCCCTTGCAGGCGCCACTGGGCCGTTCGGGCCGCGCCGAAAGCGGCCGCCAGTCGTTCTCCATCGATGCCGCCAACGAATTCGACCCGCTGTTCGAGGACGTCTACGACTGGTGCGAGATCCAGTGCCTGGACCTGGACACGCTGATCCACGAAGACGGCCCGGCGCAGATGGAGATCAACTTCCGTCACGGCGATGCGCTGGACCTGGCCGACCAGATCACCGTGTTCAAGCGCACCATGCGCGAGGCGGCGCTCAAGCACAACGTCACCGCGACCTTCATGGCCAAGCCGATCACCGACGAGCCGGGCAGTGCCATGCACCTGCACCAGAGCGTGGTCGACATCGCCACCGGCAAGCCGGTGTTCGCCAATGAAGACGGCAGCATGAGCGAGCTGTTCCTGCATCACATCGGCGGCCTGCAGAAGTACATCCCCAAGGTGCTGCCGATGTTCGCGCCGAACGTCAACTCGTTCCGCCGCTTCCTGCCGGACACCTCGGCGCCTGTCAACGTCGAGTGGGGCGAGGAAAACCGCACCGCCGGCCTGCGCGTGCCGACCTCCAGCCCCGAGGCCATGCGCGTCGAGAACCGTCTGCCGGGCGCCGACGCGAACCCCTACCTGGCGATTGCCGCAAGCCTGCTGTGCGGCTACCTGGGCATGGTCGAGAAGATCGAGCCGAGCGCGCCGGTACAGGGCCGCGCCTACGAGCGACGCAACCTGCGCCTGCCGATCACCATCGAGGATGCATTGCAGCACATGGAAGACTGCAAGGTCCTGGAAGACTACCTGGGCCGCCAGTTCGTCCAGGGCTACGTTGCGGTCAAGCGCGCCGAGCACGAGAACTTCAAGCGGGTGATCAGTTCCTGGGAGCGCGAGTTCCTGCTGCTGAGCGTCTGACCCCATGAAGGGCGCCTGCAGGGGCACACGCCCCTGCAGGCAACGCCTTGCCCTGCTTCTGTTTCACCGAACCCGAAGAACAAGATCAACGAGGTGTCGACATGCGTCATTTGCAAACCCTGGTTCCCGCAGCCTTCGCCCTGCTGTTCGGTGCAGCCGCCCACGCCGAGCCTACCGTCAGCGTGTACAACTGGACCGACTACATCGGCGAAACCACCCTGGCCGATTTCCAGGCCAGCACCGGGATCAAGGTGGTCTATGACGTCTTCGACTCCAACGAAACCCTCGAAGGCAAGCTGCTCGCCGGTCGTACCGGCTACGACGTGGTGGTGCCTTCGAACCACTTCCTTGCCCGCCAGGCCAAGGCCGGCGCCTTCCTGCCGCTGGACCGCAGCAAGCTGCCAAACTGGCAGCACCTTGATCCGAAACTGCTCAAGCAACTGGAACAGAACGATCCCGGCAACAAGTACGCCGTACCCTACCTGTGGGGCACCAATGGCATCGGCTACAACGTCGAGAAGGTCAAGGCGGCGCTGGGCATCGACAAGGTCGACTCCTGGGCGGTGCTGTTCGAACCCGAGAACCTCAAGAAGCTCAAGCAGTGCGGTGTGGCCTTCATGGACTCGCCGGACGAACTGTTCCCGGCCATGCTCAACTACCTGGGCATGAACCCGCGCAGCGAAGACCCCAAGGACTACGCCAAGGCTGAAGCGCGGCTGATGGAACTGCGTCCGTACATCACCTACTTCCACTCCTCCAAGTATGTCTCGGACCTGGCCAACGGCGACGTCTGCGTGGCCTTCGGCTATTCGGGCGACGTGTTCCAGGCCGCCAACCGCGCGGTGGAAGCCAAGAACGGGGTGAAGATCGCCTACAGCATTCCCAAGGAAGGCAGCAACCTGTGGTTCGACCTGCTGGCCATCCCGAAAGACGCCAGCAACCCCGATCAGGCCCTGGCCTTCATCAACTACCTGCTCGACCCGAAAGTGATCGCCAAGGTCAGCGCCACGGTCGGCTACGCCAACGCCAACCCTGACGCCAAGGCGTTCATGGACAAGTCGCTGGTGGAAAACCCCGAGATCTATCCGTCCCAGGAAGTGCTGGACAAGCTCTACGTCTCCAGCACCCCCAGCCCGCAGATCATGCGGGTGATGACCCGCTCCTGGAGCAAGATCAAGTCCAACCGCTGATTCGAGTGTTTCCGATGCCTCATCAAACCGAACACACCGCCTCCTACTACGCCGCCACGGCCCGTACGGCGGCGCCCTACCCCACGCTCGAAGGCGAATTGAGCGCCGACGTGTGCGTGGTCGGCGGCGGCCTGACCGGCGTCAACACCGCGCTGGAGCTGGCCGAGCGTGGCCTCTCGGTGATCCTGCTGGAGGCCCGGCGCATCGGCTGGGGCGCCAGCGGACGCAATGGCGGGCAACTGATCCGTGGTATCGGCCATGACGTCTCGGGCTTTGCCCGTTACGTCGGCCAGGACGGCGTGCGTTACCTCAAGCAGGCAGGCCTGGACTCGGTCGAGCTGGTAGCCCGGCGCATCGAGCAGTACGGCATCGAGTGCGACCTGCGCTGGGGCTTCTGCGAGCTGGCCAATACGCCCGCGCAATTCGCGGCGTTCAACGACGAGCTGCAGGACCTGGCCGAGCTGGGCTACCGGCACCAGACCCGGCTGGTCGCGCCGCAGCATATCCACGAGATCGTCGCCAGCGACCAGTATGCCGGTGGCCTGGTGGACATGGGCTCCGGCCACCTGCACCCGCTCGACCTGGTGCAGGGCGAAGCCCGCGCCGCCAGCAGCCTGGGCGTGCGAATCTTCGAGCAGACCGCTGTGCAACGCATCGAACACGGTCCCACCGTGACCCTGCATTGCGCACGCGGCAAGGTCCGGGCGAAGAGTCTGGTTCTGGGGTGCAATGCGCACCTGGACGAGCTGGAGCCGCGCCTGACCGGCAAGGTACTGCCCGCCGGCAGCTATGTGGTGGCCACCGAACCGCTGCCCGAGGCCCTGGCGCGCAGCCTGATCCCGCAGAACATGGCGCTGTGCGACCAGAAGGTCGGCCTCGACTACTACCGCCTGACCGCCGACCGCCGCCTGCTGTTTGGTGGCGCCTGTCACTACTCGGGGCGCGATCCCAAGGACATCGCCGCCTACATGCGGCCGAAGGTGCTCAAGGTGTTCCCGCAACTGGCCGATGTGCGCATCGACTTCCAATGGGGCGGCATGATCGGCATTACCGCCAACCGCTTCCCCCAGGTCGGTCGCCTGAGCCAGCACCCGAATGTGTACTACGCCCAGGGCTACTCAGGGCACGGCCTGAACGTCACCCACTGGACGGCAAAGCTGCTGGCCGAGGCCATCGCCGTCGGTCACAGCCAGGGCCTGGATATCTTCGGCGCCGTGCCCCACCTGACTTTCCCCGGCGGCAAGGCCCTGCGCTCGCCGCTGCTGGCACTGGGAATGCTGTGGTACCGCGTGCGGGAGGTGCTGGGCTGATCAGAGGATGGCCTGCAGGCCTTTGTCGGCAATGACATTGAGCAGCTTCAGCGCAGGCCCGGCTGGCCGTGTTTCACCCTGCTCCCATTTGCGTACGGTAGACGCACTGGTATGCAAGTGCAGTGCGAAAACCGGCTGGCTGAAATTGAGCGCTTCGCGCAGGCGCCTGATATCCAAGGCAGTGAAGTCCCTGACGGGCGCAGGACAGATGGCTTCGAATTCACGCATCGTCACCTTGCCGACTGCTCCAGCCTCGTAAAGCATGGACAGATCGTCACGCAGTGACTCAATCAACTTGCTGGTCACAATACACCTCCTCGAGGACACCACAGCTTACGGCCTTGGCCAGGGCTTGCGACGACATTTCGACCAGTACCCTGCCCACCAACTGCAGCGCCTTTTGTTCAGCTTGGGTGACGTTCGCCTTGTCGCCCTTGGCGAATCCGTGAAGAAACACATAACGCTCCCCCAGACGGGCAGATAGCAAAGTTCTGTAGCTGCCACTCTTCCCGGAGCCAGGCGAGGCTATGCGCTTTTTGAACAACAATCCTCCAAGACTTGCATCCACCAGGCCGGTTTGCATTTCCCTGACCGCCTTGCACAGCAGAAAATCTGGAAGCCTCTCACGGGCCTGCCAACGGGAAAAATCACTGCGTTTGTAAATACTCATTCATCACCCTCAAATCATACCCGTAACGGGTATATGATTCTAGCGATGCACCTAGAGCGGTAGTCAGACCGCTCGGGTTTTCATGTGGGAATTCACATCACAGAACCAAGGACGCATACCAACCCCCCTGCACACTGGCCAACCGCCAAGCACCTGCTAGCGTTGTTCTGGCCCCTTCCTCAATGGACGCTGCACGCCATGAAACCGCTGCCTCGCGCTACCCTGCTGTGCGCTGCCTTGCTTGCCCTGGCCGCCTGTTCCAGCAACCGCGTCGATCCGAGCCAGTATTCCGGGTTTCTCAAGGACTACAGCCGGCTCACGCCGGCGCAGAGTGTTTCCGGGGCGCCGGTGATGCGCTGGATCGACCCCACGCTCAAGGCCGGGCAGTACCGGCAGGTGTACATCGAGCCCAGCCAGTTCTATCCCCGGCCCGAGCCTACCGCCGTGATCCCCGCGCAGACCCTGCAGGCGATCACCCGTTACTTCGACGAGGCCCTGCGTCGGGAACTGGGCAGCGTGCTGAGCGTGGTCGATGCTCCCGGTGCGGGAACCCTCGTGGTGCGCCCGGCGATCACTGCGGTGTCGACCCGCACCGAGGGCCTGAAACCCTATGAAGTGGTGCCCATCGCCCTGCTGGCCGCAGCGGTGAACACCGCGGCCGGTGGACGTGACCAGGAAGTGGATATCGCCGTGGAAGCGGCCTTCCTCGACGGTGCCAGCCAGAAGGTGCTGGCCCAGGTGGTGCGCAAGGGCACCGGGCAGGCGCTGGAGAACGACACCACGCAGCTCAAGCTCGACAACGTCAAGCCGGTGCTCGATGGCTGGGCCAGCGACATGCGCCGCAGTGTCGTGGCCCTGCGCGAGAAAAACGCACACTGACAGGCTGGGCGGCGCCGTGTTCAGGCTTGCCGGAGCAGGAACGGCAAAGCCTGTTCGAGCAGCGCCGTGGGCGCCTCTTCAGGGATGTAGTGACCGCACGGCAGTTCATGCCCCTGCACCTGCACGGCGGCGGCCTGCCACTCGCGCAGCGGGTCGAAACACTTGCCGATCACGCCGTCGCGGCCCCACATCACCAGCAGCGGCGTCGTGACCCGGTTACCTGCATCGACATCGGCCTGGTCATGTTCCAGGTCGATGCCCGCCGCCGCCCGATAGTCTTCGCACACGCCGCGCGCCGCGCCCGGCAGGGACAGGCAGCGCCGGTATTCGGCGAAGGCCTGGTCGGTGAAAGGCGCAAGGCCGGCACTGCGCCCGCCCATGACACTGCGCAGGTAACCCTCGGGGTTGGCTTCGATCAGGCTTTCGGGCAACGGCGCCGGACGGATGAGGAAGAACCAGTGCCAGTAGGCACGGGCAAAGGCTTCGTTGGTCTGGCGGTACATCGCCAACGTCGGGGCGATATCCAGCAGCACCAGGCGGGTCAGGCGTGGGGAGTGGTCGAGGGCCAGCCGGTGCGCGACCCGCGCGCCACGGTCATGGGCCATGAGGGCGAATTGCTCGAAACCCAGCGCCTGCATGAGCCCGACCATATCTGCAGCCATGCGGCGCTTGGAGTAGGTCTCGTGGCGGCTGTCGCTCTCGGGCTTGGCCGAATCGCCGTAGCCGCGCAGGTCGGCCGCCACCACGGTGAAATGCTCGGCCAGCGTCTCGGCGACCTTGTGCCAGATCACGTGGGTCTGCGGGTGGCCGTGCAACAGCAACAGCGCCGGCCCCTTGCCGCCGATGCGGTAGGCGATCTCGACACCCTCGACCTGCCGCGAGGCCTTGTTGAAACCCTGGAACATGCCAATCACTCCATTCGTGTGCTCGGGCCGCAAGGCGACCCTCCAGGTGCCGAGCATAGCTGCGGCACCGAAGGCATCAAGCACGCAAACGCAGAGTGAAGCTGCACGAATCGTGCAGCATGGCCTCAGGCCGTGAAGCCGTAGAAGATCGCCGACAAGGTGATCAACCCGATCAGGACCACGAACACGTTGGACAGCGCCCCCGAATATTGGCGCAGCGCCGGCACCTTGCGCACTGCGTACATCGGCATCAGGAACAGCAGGCACGCCAGCACCGGGCCACCAAGGCTTTCGATCAGGCCGAGGATACTGGGGTTCAGGGTAGCCACGATCCAGCAGCCCAGCACCATGAACAGCGCGGTGACACGTTCCAGGCGCTTGGCCGACCAGCGTTTGCCACGGCTGCGCAGCCCCTTGACGATCATGCCCTGGAAGCCTTCGCTGGCACCGATGTAGTGGCCCAGGAACGACTTGGTGATCGCCACCAGCGCGATCAGCGGCGCAACGAAGGCGATGACCGGCGTCTGGAAGTGGTTGGCCAGGTACGACAGGATCGAGATGTTCTGCTGCTTGGCAGCCGCCAGGTCGGCTGGGCTCAGGGCCAGCACGCAGCTGAAGCAGAAGAACATCACCGTCAGCACCATCATCACATGGGCGGTGGCCAGGGTGCGGCCGCTCTTGCGGTCGGCGTCGGCGCCGTAGCGGTGTTTCTGGTCGACGGCGAAGGCCGAGATGATCGGCGAGTGGTTGAACGAGAACACCATCACCGGGATCGCCAGCCACAGGGTCAGCAGCAGCCTGGATGCGGTCAGGCCTTCGCTCGCCTGGGCGAAGAAGGCGCCGTTCCAGTTGGGGATCAGGCTCAGGGCCAGCAACAGCAGCGAGGCGACGAAGGGGTACACCAGCACGCTCATGACCTTGACGATGATCTGCTGGCCGCAGCGCACCACCACCATCAGCCCGGCGATCAGCAGCAGCGACAGCAGCGCCCGTGGTGGCGCGCTCACGTGCAACTGGTGTTCGAGGAAGCTGGTCAGGGTGTTGGTCAGCGCCACGCTGTACACCAGCAGGATGGGGAAGATCGCCAGGAAGTAGAGCAAGGTGATGAGCTTGCCGGCGCCCACGCCGAAGTGTTCCTCGACCACCTCGGTGATGTCCTCGTTGCCGCCGCGTCGCCCGGAAAGCACGAAACGGGTCAGCGCGCGGTGCGCATAGAAGGTCATCGGGAAGGCCAGCAGCGCCAGGATCAGCAGTGGCCAGAAGCCCCCTACCCCGGCGTTGATCGGCAGGAACAGGGTGCCGGCACCGATGGCGGTGCCATACAGGCCCAGGGCCCAGGTGGTGTCGTGGCGGTTCCAGCTGCGCGAGGCGGTGGTCGAAGCCGGCGCAGCCGAATCCGCACGAACGGTCGTGGTGTTGTGTACATCAGTCATGGGTTTCGCCTTTGTAGTTGTTTTTGTTGCTCGGTGAAGCGGGTGTTGCAAGTGGATTCAGGCTGGTCGATGCAAAGATGGGAGCCGGTTCAGCACTCGACGAAGGCGACGGCCAGGCCGCCGCGCGAGGTTTCCTTGTAGTTGGCGTGCATGTCCGCCCCGGTGTCGCGCATGGTGCGGATCACCCGGTCGAGGGAGATGAAGTGCTCGCCGTCGCCGCGCAGGGCCATCTGCACGGCGTTGATCGCCTTCACGGCAGCGATGGCGTTGCGCTCGATGCACGGCACCTGCACCAGGCCGCCGACCGGGTCGCAGGTCAGGCCGAGGTTGTGTTCCAGGGCGATTTCCGCCGCGTTTTCCAGTTGCGGCGGCGTGGCGCCCAGCACTTCGGCAAGGCCTGCAGCAGCCATGGAGCAGGCCGAACCGACTTCACCCTGGCAACCGACTTCGGCGCCGGAAATCGACGCGTTCTTCTTGCACAGGATGCCCACCGCCGCAGCGGCCAGGAGGAAGGCCACCACGTCGTCGTCACAGGCGCCGGGGTTGAACTTCATGTAGTAGTGCAGCACCGCCGGGATGATGCCGGCTGCGCCATTGGTCGGCGCGGTGACCATGCGCCCGCCGGCGGCGTTTTCCTCATTGACCGCCAGGGCGAACAGGTTGACCCACTCCATCGCGCTCAGGGTCGAGCCGATCACGTTGGGCTTGCCCAGCTCCTGCAGGCTGCGGTGCAGGCGCGCGGCGCGGCGCTTGACCTTGAGCCCACCGGGCAGGATGCCCTCGTTGCGCAGGCCGTTGTCGACGCATTCGCGCATCGCCGCCCAGATGTTCAGCAGACCGCTGCGGATCTCGGCTTCGCTGCGCCAGGCCCGCTCGTTGGCCATCATCAGCTGGCCAACGCTCAGGCCATGGGTCTTGCACAGCGCCAGCAGCTCGGCGCCGGACGAGAATTCATAGGGCAACTCGACCTGCGCGTCGGCCGTGGCCGGCGCGTCGATCTCGGCCTGCTCGACGATGAAGCCACCGCCGACCGAATAGTAGGTCTGGGTCAGCAGACTGCCCTGCCCGTCCAACGCCTCCAGGCTCATGGCGTTGGGGTGGTAGTCGAGGTTCTCGTCGAGCAGGCGCATGTCGCGGCTGTACTGGAATGCCACCGGCTGGGTGCCGTCGAGCATCAGGCACTGCTCCTGCATCAACTGGTCGATGCGCGGCTCGATGCTGTGCGGGTCGATACGGTCCGGCCACTGGCCCATCAGGCCCAGCAGGCAGGCACGGTCGGTGGCGTGCCCTACACCGGTGGCCGACAACGAGCCGTACAGGCGCACCTCGACGCGCTGCACCCGACCCAGCAGGCCGCGCTCGCGCAGCAATCCGGCAAAGGTCGCCGCCGCACGCATGGGCCCCACGGTGTGGGAGCTGGACGGCCCGATGCCGATCTTGAAGAGGTCGAAAACACTGATAGCCATGCTAATGCCTGACCGCTGCGACTGACTGCGCCGCTGCGCGGCCCTCCACGAAAATTGATGAGTACTGCGAATTTGCGCGATACTGCCGCGCTCGACTTGCGATGACCAACGAAACTTCCTACACAAGCCTTTAGCAGGACTAAACGATGAAAGGGCAGCTCAACGGCCAGGTGTTCGTCTGGCTGCATGTGTTCTCCTGCGCGGCGCGACACCTGTCGTTCACCCGCTGCGCCGAGGAGCTGCACATCACCCCCGGTGCCGTCAGCCAGCAGATGCGCCAGCTCGAGGAGCGCCTGGGCTTTGCCCTGTTCCTGCGGCGCGCCCGTGGCGTGGAGCTCACCGCCGAAGGCCAGCGCCTGGCGCAGACCGTCGCCGAGGCCTACGGCAGCATCGAAGCCGAGCTGCTGCGCCTGGATGCCGGCGAGATCCGCGGCACCCTGCGACTGCGCTCGATCCCCTCGTTCCTGGCCAAATGGCTGACCCCACGCCTGCCGCGCTTCCAGCAGCGCTACCCGGACATCGAACTGCGCA
Source organism: Pseudomonas sp. FA117 (assembly GCF_057370475.1). NCBI lineage: Bacteria > Pseudomonadati > Pseudomonadota > Gammaproteobacteria > Pseudomonadales > Pseudomonadaceae > Pseudomonas > Pseudomonas sp. FA117. The sequence continues at coordinate 2,743,881 of NZ_CM170675.1, read as the reverse complement.
TGGTGGCCGAGGACAGCAAGCAAGCGCTGCACGACGGCGACTTCGACCTGGCCATCGACCTCAACGACGGCAGCTATCCGGGAATGCTCTCGACCCCGCTGCTGGACGAGCAGATCTTCCCGGTCTGCTCCCCCGCGCTGCTGCGCGGCCGGCCACCGCTGCACGGCCCGGCCGACCTGGCGCACTACCCGCTGCTGCACGACATCACCGCCTGGCGCGGCAGTTCCGAATACGCCGAGTGGGAGTTCTACCTGGAAGGCATCGGTGCCGGCGGCCTGAACGTGCGCCGCGGCCACACCTTCAACCGCAACCACCTGACCATCGAAGCGGCAATCGCCGGGATCGGCGTGGCCATCGCCCGGCGCACCCTGCTCAACGACGAACTCGAGCGCGGTACGCTGATCATCCCGTTCGGGGTGCCGATCCCCAACCACAAGCGCTATGTACTGCTGTACCCGCCCGGAGGGCTGACCCAGCCCGGTGCCCGGGCGGTGCATGACTGGCTGGTGGAAGAGGCGCAGACATTCCGCGCGCTGCACCCCTTGATGTGATGCCGGGCCTGCTACCCGGGGTACACAGGCCCTGGCGCCGACAAGGCGGTCGAAAACTGGTTCACCGCCCTGGGCAGGCCGAGGTGCTCGCGCAGGGTCCTGCCCTGGTACTCACGCCTGAACAACCCGCGCCGCTGCAGCAACGGCACCACCTGTTCGACGAACACCCGTGCGCCGGAGGGGAACATGTCGGGCATGATGTTGAAGCCGTCCCCTGCCCCGGCCAGGAACCATTCGGCCAGGGTGTCGGCGACTTGTTCGGGCGTACCGACCGCCAGGCGGTGCCCGACCAGGATGCGCCGGGACAACTGGCGGATCGTCAGGTTCTCGCGCCGGGCCAGGTTCAACTGCGCCTCGAGGAACCCGTGCGAGCCTTGTTCGAACGCCTCCACCGGGCCGATCCTGGCCCAGGGCAAGGGTGCGTCCGGGTCCAGCTCGCGGGCATCGATGCCGATGCGCCCGGCCACCTGCTGCAGCAGGCCATGCTCGCCATGCCAGGCGTTGAGCGCGTCGAAACGGGCATGGGCCTCCGCCTCGGTGCTGCCGATCACCGTCGATAACCCCGGCATGATCTTCAAGTGCCGGGGGTCACGGCCCCAGGCCTGGGCGCGGGCTTTCATCTCGCGATAGAAGGCCTGCCCGTCGGCCAAGGTGGTCTGGGTGGTGAAGATCGCATCGGCGTAGCGCGAACCGAGCGCCTTGCCGCCCTCCGACGACCCGGCCTGGACCAGTACCGGCCGCCCTTGGGGCGAGCGCGGCAGGTTCAGCGGGCCCTTGACCTGAAAGTGCCGGCCCTTGAAATCCAGGGTGTGGACCTTGCGCGGATCGGCGAAGCGCCCGGCGGCGCGATCGCCGATCACCGCGTCCTCCTCCCAGCTGTCCCAGAGCTTGAGGGTCACCTCGACGAATTCCTCGGCGCGGCCATAACGGTCGACATGCAGCGGAGCGCCTGGCAAGCCGAAGTTCTGCGCTGCGCCATCACCGGCATTGGTGACCACGTTCCAGGCCGCGCGTCCGCCACTGATGTGGTCCAGCGAGGCAATGCGCCGGGCCAGGTTGAACGGCTCGTTGTAGGTGCTCGAACAGGTGGCGATGACGCCGATGCGTTCGGTGGCCGCCGCCACGGCGGTCAGCAGCACCGTGGGTTCCAGGCGCCCGCCGGGCTGGCTGGCGACATCACCGGGCAACGCCGGGCCGTCGGCGAGGAAGACGGCGTCCAGGCAACCCTGTTCGGAAATCCGCGCGATATCGCGGTAGTAGGCAACATCGACATAGGCGTCGATGGCCGCCTCGCCCTGGCGCCAGGCGCCGGCGTGGGCGCCGAAACCGAGAATGTTCATGCCCAGGCTCATCTGCGCTGCGGGTGTGCTCATGTTGCTCTCCTGCCCATGGATCATCGGTGTTCAGAAACGCAACGCCACGCCGGTGGTGACGTTGAACGCATCGCCTGGATAGAAATTCGCCGAATCGCGCCCGCCCGCGTCGTAGGCGGTATTGGTGGCACTGGCATAACGCTGGTTGGTGAGGTTGCGCAGGTCGGCGAACACCTCCCACTTGCGGCTCGGCGCCTGGTAGCCGAACTTGGCCCCCCACAGCAGGTACGACGGCGTCTGCCAGCTGTTGGCGTAGTCGATGTAGTAGCTGGACGCCGCGCGCAGGTTGAGCGAGGCGTAGAAGCCGCTGGCCTGGCGATAGGCAAGCTCGGCCTGGTACACCTGGCGTGGCAGGCCGGGCAGTTCGTTGTCACCGAAGCGCTCGTCGTGGCGGTACTTGAAGTCGTTGAGGGTGTAGGCCTGACGCAGGTCCAGCGTATCGCCGTTGGCGCCACTCCACAGCAGTGCATTGAGCCCCGCCTCGATGCCCTGGTGCAGCGTCGGGCTGGAGTTGGAGGTGGCGGTCAGCTGGTCCTGGGTGGCGCTCGCCTGTTGCACCACCACGGTCAGCAGCTCTTTCTGCACCCAGGAACGGTACAGGGTCAGGCTGCCGTCGAAGATGCCGTGACTGCCGCGCACACCAACCTCGAAGGTCGTGGCCTTCTGCGGCCGGACATCGTAGAGGAACGGCAGGCTGGTGCTGCCCAGTTGCCAGGTCACCGGTGGGTCGATGCTGCGGCTGACGTTGCTGAACAGCTGGAATTCGGGGTTGATCTGATAGCGCAGACCCAGCCGCGGTGCCAGGTCGTTTTCCACGTATTCCACGCGGGTGGGGAAGTTGCTGGGATTGGCCGCAGTCAAGGTACTCGCCTCGATCTCGGCCTTGCGGCGTATGTTGACGAACGACAACCCCGACGACAGCCACAGGTCGTCGGCCAGTTGCAACTCGTTGGCCAGGGTCAATACGGTGTCGCGCGAGCCGGTGTAGTTGGTTTCCTGGGTCTTGAGCCCGGTGGCGCGGCTGTGCGCCTTGACGTCGGCGAGGTAGGCGCGGGTGTTGCTGAAGATCACGCTGCTGTCGCTGGGCAGGCCGAGGAAGGTATCGCCGGTGCGCAGGTAACGCAGGGTCAGGTTGACGTCCTTGGAGCGCCAGTCCTGCGGCGCCACGGCGTAGCGCCAACCATTGAGCAGCGGGTAGTTGTTGTAGGAAGCACCGACTTCGAGCCTGGCACCGTCGTCGAAGGTGTAGGTGGTCTTGTTGCCGATGAAGGTGGTGCCATCCTTGCGCCGCCCGGTGGGCACCAGGTTGCTGCGCGGGTCGTGCTTGAGCTGCGCACGGGTCAGGGTGTTGCCGTTGATCAACTGCTCTTCGCGGTACTTGAAGAATACCCGGGTCTGCAGCTTGGGGCTGAACACATGGCCGAAGTTGGCCGCGATGCCACGGCCTTCATTGCTGGCGTGGTCCTGATAGCCGTCGCGCTCGTTGTGCAGCACATTGATGTAGTAGTCGCTGTCGCCCACCACCCCGCCAGTACTCAGTTGCTGCTTGCGGTAGCCGTAGCTGCCGACCTCGAAACGCGCGTAGTTGCCAGGGTCGGTACGGCCGGTCTTGCTGACCATGTTGATCGCCCCGCCCAGCGACAGCGCGCCGTACTCGAAGGCGTTGGCGCCGTAGAGCACTTCGGTGTGATCGACCGCCTGCATGTCGAGGAAGTCTTCCTGGGTGCCGCCAGGGCCGGTAATCGGCAGGCCATCGAAGAGAAATTTGGTACCCAGCACATAGCCCTGATAAAAGGTGTTCAGCCCCGAGCCGCGTATCGAGATCTTGTTCGCGGCAGTGCCACTGGTGCCCTGGGCGAATACCCCCGGTTGCAGCGCCAATACGTCCTCGGCATTGGCTGCGCGGCCTTGCTCGACCTTGCGGTTGTCGACCACGGCAGTGTTGCCGGCCACCTTCTGCAGGCGTTTCTGGTCCTGCTGGGCGCCGGTCGCCGCAGCGCCGGTGACCGTCACCGTGCCAAGTGTGGCGTCCTCGCCCGCCAGCGCCGCCGGGCTGAAGGCTGCCAACAGCAAGGGCAGGCTGGCGGCGGTCACCAGGTTGGAACGCGGCTGAACGGAAAATCTGACTTTCGCACGCACTGCTGATACTCCCCATTCAAATAGATGGCCGGGCTTCGCTGTCGATCACGAAGTGCGGCCGGGTATTCAGAGGGTATTAGTGCAGTAGTTGTGCCAAGGGAATGAAGGGGAAGAACTCGGGTATTTATCTGTTTGATTGCCGGTGTTTTGTTTGCCGGCTGTTCGTCAAACAACAGTTTTCATATGCAAATGATCAATCAACTTTGATTCGGGTATTTCGATATAACAGACGCTGTTCGGTACGCAACAATCATTCAGCAGAAGTTAGGTGGAGATACAGACGGCCCTGCACGGAACAGGGCCATCAACGCCATCCGATCAGCGCGGCTCGAACACCGGATACGAGGCCTGCTCGATCGCCGCCATGGCCTGGGCTTCGGTCATCACGCCGGACTCGGCCATGATCGCCAGCAGCGAACGCCCCTCATTGACCGACTGGCGTGCCAGCTTGCTGACCTGGGCATAGCCCAGGCGCGGCACCAGGGCCGTGGCCACTGCCATCGAGTCGGTAAGGTGCGCCAGGTTGCGGGCTTCATCGGCCTGGATGCCGGCCACGCACTTGTCGCGAAACCGCCGGATGCCCTGGGTGAGCAAGGTGATGCTGTCGAACACCCGCGAGGCCACCACCGGTTCGAAGTGGTTGATCTCCAGTTCACCGTACTGCACCGCCTGGGCCACGGCCACGTCGTTGCCAATGATGGCGAAGCTCAGCTGGATCATCGCCATCGGCAGCACCGGGTTGACCTTGCCGGGCATGATCGAGGAACCGGCCTGGGCTTCGGGCAGTTTCAACGCGCCCATCCCGCCCACCGGTCCCGACGACAGCTTGGTCAGGTCGGCGGCGATCTTGGCCAGCGCAGCGGCGCAGGTGCGCAACTCCCCGGAAACGCGACCGAACACATCCATGTTCTGCATCGCATCGAACGGATTGCCCGGGACCTGGTAGGCGACGCCGGTGATGCTCGCCAGGTACCGGTAGACAGCCCCGCGATAGGCATGCGGCGCTCCGAAACCGGTGCCGATGGCCGTGCCGCCCAACGGCAGCGTGTGCAGCTTCTCGCGCACGGCTGCCAGCTCGTCGGCCAGACGCTCGGTCAAGGCAGCGTAACCGGAGAACAGCTGGCCCAGGCGCATGGGCTGCGCGTCCTGCAGGCAGGTGCGCCCCAGATGCAGGACATCGGCGAATTGCGTGGCCTTGGCAGCGAACACCTGGGCCAGCAGGCGCACTTCGTCGATCAACCCGGCGAGCATGGCGTGGGTGGCGATCTTCAGCGCCGCCGGGTACACATCGTTGGTCGACTGCGAGATGTTGACGTGATCGTTGGGGTGCACCACCGCGTAGCTGCCCGGGGCATGGCCGAGTTCCTGCTGGGCGCGGTTGGCGATGACTTCGTTGAAGTTCATGTTGGTCGAGGTGCCGCCGGAGCCTTCGAGCAGGTCGACGATCAGCGAATCGTCACACTCCCCGGCCATCACCGCCTGGCAGGCCAGGGCAATGGCGTCGGCCTGGGGCTGGTCGATCACGCCGCATTCCCGATTGGCCAGGGCCGCTGCCCACTTGCACTGGGCGAAAGCGTCGCGAAACGCCGGGTAATGGGCAATGCTCAGCGGCGACACGCTCAGGTTGTCGAAGCCACGCAGCGAGTTCACGCCGTAGAGCTTGTCGGCGGCAATCTGCACCTGGCCGACGTAGTCCTGTTCGACGCGCACGTCGGGGCGATCAAAAGTAGTCACGGGTATTTCCCTCATCGAATTTGACTAGTGCCTCGACTCCCTTGCCCAGCGCTGCCAGGCGCGCCAGGAAGGCATCGAGGATGACAGCACGCGCCGACTCGCAGGCATCTGCGAAGAAGGCGCCGTATTCATTGCGCCGCGCCACCAGGTAGAGCGAGCGTTCCAGGCTCAGCTCCGGCGTCAGGTGCGCGGTGACGTTGTCGACCCAGGGCATGGCCTGGAGAAAGCACATCGGGCTGGTCACCGCCCAGCCGATGCCCTCGGCGACCATCGCGGTCAGGGCGTCGGCGTTGTCCAGTTCCAGGCGGTTGGGCACCCGTACGTTGAGCCCGCGCAAGTGCCGCTCGATCTGCAGGCCGACCTGGGACAGACGGTTGAAGCGCACCACCGGCAGCACGTTGGCCAGCGCCCGCACATCGTCGATGCTGTGCAGCTCACGCCCCAGCGCCTTGGGCGTGATCACGAAGTAGCGCTCGGTGAACAAGCGGTAGCGGATCACGTCGTTGGCATCCATCAGCGGGTCGCTGGTGACGATCAGGTCCAGATCGCGGCGCAGCAAGGACTCGCCCTGCTGCGGGCTGAGCCCGGTACGTACCGACAGCTGGGTGACCTGGCCGAGCATCTGGCGGGTGAACATCGAGCCGCAGGTGGCCGCGAAGGAGTCGACCAGGCCGATGCGCAGGTCGGGCTTGACCCCGCGCCCGGCATCGAGCACCTGGGCCTTGAGGTTGGACAGCTCCTCGCTCAGCAGCGCGCCCCGGTTGCGCAGGGCCAGGCCGAACGCGGTCAGGGTCAGCGGCCGCGTGGTGCGGTCCACCAGTACAACGCCCAAGTCGTCTTCCAACTGGCGCACCAGTTGCGACACCCCGGACTGGGAGATACCCATGCGACTGGCGGCAGCGGACATGCTGCCCTCCTCGGCCACGGCAATGAATACCTGGACCGCGTACATGCCGATGAGTCTGTTGCCTGGCATGGTCGAGCTCCCGTGGTGGTGATCAGTGGACGTTCAGCGGCCGTTCCCCGGGCTTGCCGGCGGCATCGTCCGGAGTCACGGCAGCCAGGCGCTCCTGGCTGGTTTCCGGCGCGAACAGGTGGCAGAACACACCGCCGAACACCAGCACGCCGACGCACACGCCCAGCGCGGTATGTACCCCCAGGTGCTGCACGGCGATGGGCAGCAGGAAGGTGGCGAAGGCCGAGCCGAACCGGCTGGCCGCCACCGCCAGGCCGATTCCGGAAGCGCGCAGGTGGGTGGGGAACAGCTCCGGCGGATAGACGAACTCCAGGTTGACGGCGGCCGCCAGCACGCAGGCGAAGAAGCCGAAGGCGAGGATGGTGCCCAGCGCGCCGAAACTGGCCCAGGCCAGCACTGCCAGGCCCACGGCACTCAGGTAGAAGGTGCCGATCAGGAAGCTGCGCCGTGAAATGCGGTCGATGATCAGCAAGCCGAACAGCGCGCCGAGCATCAGCAGCACGTTGTACACCAGCCCGCCGACAAACTTGTCCTGCACGTTCAGCGCCTCGAGCACACGCGGGGCAAAGGTGCCAAGGGCAAAGAACGGAATCACCTGGCAGGTGTAGAACACGCAGCCGACCAGGGTGTTCCTGCGCCAGCGCCGGCTGAACAGCTCGCTGAAACTGCCGCGCTGTTGCGGCGCAGCCGGTGCCCCGGCCGGCAGGGTCACATGGGGGCCGAACTTGGCCTGGACGATGGCCAGCGCCTCGGCACTGCGCCCGCGGGCCATCAGCCAGATCGGCGACTCCGGCACGCCCAGGCGCAGCGGCAGGATCAGCAGTGCCGGCAGGCCGCTCAGGGCCAGCATCAGGCGCCAGGCGTCCGGGCCGATATCGCGGATGGCGAAGCCCACCAGGTACGCGGCGACATAGCCCGCCGCCCAGGCCGCTGCCAGCACGCTCAGCAGCCGTCCGCGGTAGCGGCGCGGCGCGAACTCGGTGACCAGTGACTTGCTCACCACATAGTCGAAGCCCAGCACCAGCCCGAGCAGCAGGCGCAGCGCCAGTAACTGCTCGGGTGATGTGACGAAGAACTGCGAAGCGGAAATGACCGCGAACAGCAACATGTCCCAGGCAAAGATGCGCCGCCGGCCGAACTTGTCGGCCAAGGGACCGGCAAACAGGCTGCCGAGGAACAGACCTGCCAGGGATGCTGCGCCCAGCAAACCCATCCACAGTGCATTCAATTGCAAAGGCCCAGCCGCCATGCTCACGGCAATACCGATAATTCCCAGCACGAATCCGTCACTGAATTGACCACCCGTACCACTGAACACCGTTCTGATATGAAAACGGCTGAGTGGGAGGTCTTCGAACGAAACTTGGCTACTCATTCGTGTCTCCACTGGCTTCTTGTAATTGTGGGCCGGCGCCAATGGCCGGTTGCGAATGAGTCTACGGTTACAACTTCAGTAAAACAGCAGGTGCAATGACAGTATCAATGATGCTGATAGTGTAGGCCGCAAATGTTGATGAAGTGCGACGACGGATAGGCGGTCGCTCGTCTGGCTATTGATTGCAACGGGAACTCTGGTGAACGGCATCACCTCTTAATTGCATGCACGAGATCCCTTTGGCCGTGTTGCTTCTGGAGGATTGATCATGCGTTATTCACTGCTTGTTCCGGCGCTGCTGCTGTGCATTCCGGCAGGTTCTGCGCTGGCCCGCGTCGATGCGGGAGATGTCGCCACTTCGGCGGGTGTGTCGGCGTCGCTCTACTCCACGTTCAAGGACGATAAACGGATCATTCCGGCGCGTGACGAACTGTCGGCGTTCGTGGCCAGTGGCGGTGCCATTCGCGGCGCTTATGTGGAGTCGGCGCTGGAGCAGGTGCGCAAGAGCCACCCGGGCTTGCAGGTCAGTGATGAAGAACTGGCCAAGGCACTGTTGTCGCAGGATGAGGTGGTGGCGGACCACTGATTACTGTAGTGCTTTTTATCGCAGGCAGGTCCACGCCTACAGGCATGATTGTCCAGGTGCAAGGGCCTTGCCCGCGAAATGGGTACAACCGATCTCAACCCTCTCCACGCCACTGCGAAGGGCTGACCCCGGTCTTGCGCCTGAACACCCGTGCCAGGGCCGAGGGGCTCTGGTAGCCCACCTCGTCCGCCACCAGTGCCAGCGGCCTGCCCTCGCGAATGCGCTTCTGCGCAAGCCCGATGCGCCAGTCCGCCAGGTAGTCTCCCGGCGTACTGTCTACCACCGTGCGAAAGTGCGCGGCGAAGCTTGCGCGTGACATTCCCGCCAAGGATGCCAGTTCCTCCACGGTCCAGTTGTGCGCAGGCGAATCGTGCATGGCCACCAGCGCCCGCGACAGGCGCTTGTCGGCAAGCCCTGCCAGCATGCCTGAGGTCATCTGCCCATCCCCGAGCAATTGCCGCAACAGTTGGATCACCATCAACTCGAACAGGCGGTTGAGCACCAGTTCACGCCCGCAGTCGTCACCGAAGGCCTCGGTGAACAACCAGTCGCAGCTGGCCTGCAGCCCCGTCAGCGCGCTCAGCGGGCTGACCAGGGCATCCGGCAATGCACGGGTCAGCGGGTTGTCGGGGCCGCCGGTGAAATCGAGGGTGGCGCAGACCAGCTCGGCGTTGTCCGACTCGCTGGCCAGCAATTGGTGGGTCTGGGGCCGTACCAGCAGGATCAGGCTGGGCTCATCCAGCACCTGCTCCTGCCCGCCAGGCCCCTTGAAACGCAGGCGTCCGGCGCGCAGCAGGTGGACATGGCCGCTGCGCTGTTCGCCGTCGAAGCGCGAGATGCCGCAGAAACCGCCCTGGTGAAAGGTCGAGGCATTGAAGTCGAAATGGTTGAGCAAGGTGGCGAGGCGATCCATGACAGGTCTCGATTTGGACGATCAGTTGCATAACGTGGACGATCTGAACCCGAAAGGCAAATCCTGCCCGGTAATCTGTACCCAAGCTTGAACAACAAGCCCCCTACCCAGACAGGAGATTCACCATGACCCGCATCGCCGCCCTGACCCTCGAACAAGCCCCTGCCGCCTCCCGTCCAGCCCTGCAAGGTGTGGAAAAGGGCCTCGGCTTCCTGCCCAACGCTTTCGCCACCATGGCCCATTCGCCGGCCGCGCTGAACGGTTACCTGGCACTGGCCCAGGCCATGGGCAAGAACAGCCTGACCCCGGCCGAACGTGAAGTGGTGGCCCTGGCGGCTTCCCAGGTCAACGGTTGTGAGTACTGCGTGGCCGCGCACAGCTTCTTCGGCGGCAAGTCCGGGCTGAGCGAGGCCGACATCCAGGCCGCACGCCTCGGCACCCTGAACCCGGTGGCCGTGCTCGCCCGTGCGGTGACCCTGAACCGTGGCCAGGTGCCGGACGGTGTGTTGGCCGAGGTGCGTGCCGGTGGGTTGGACGATGCCCGGATCGTCGATGTGATTGCCCAGGTGACACTGCTGACCCTGACCAACTACCTGAACAACGTCGCGCGCACCGATGTGGACTTCCCACCACGCGGCGAATGAACAGGCAGGCTTGACCCTGTACGGGCGGGCTTGCCCGCCACAGGGCCAGCCCTGGCCACGCGCACTTTCAACAAAACCCCGAAAGTCTTCCATACCTGACGGTGTTTTTCAGCCAAACGCCGACAGCTAAGGTATCTCCATTGCATCCGATACCTGAGGAATACCCATGAAAGCCATCGTCTTCACCGAACACGGCCTGCCCATCACCGGCCCTGACGCGCTGCTCGACAGCGAACTGCCACGCCCTGCCCCCGGCCCGCGTGACCTGCTGGTGGAAGTCCAGGCGATTTCGGTCAACCCGGTCGACACCAAGATCCGCGCCGGCAGCGGCAAGACCGCCCCGCGCGTATTGGGCTGGGATGCGGTGGGTGTGGTTCGTGAAATCGGTAGCGAGGTGACACTGTTCCAGCCCGGCGACTCGGTGTACTACGCCGGCGCCATCGATCGCCCCGGCAGCAACAGCGAACTGCACCTGGTCGATGAACGCATCGTCGGCCACAAGCCCCGCAGCCTGGACAACGCCAGCGCCGCCGCCCTGCCCCTGACCAGCATCACCGCCTGGGAGCTGCTGTTCGACCGCCTCGGTGTCGAGGAAGGTGCAGGCCACGGCCAGAGCCTGCTGATCATCGGTGCTGCCGGTGGCGTCGGCTCCATCCTCACCCAGCTGGCACGCCGGCTGACCGGCCTGACCGTGATCGGCACCGCCTCGCGCGCGGAAACCGGCCAATGGGTACGTGAGCTCGGCGCCCACCATGTGATCGACCACAGTCAGCCGCTGGTCGCACAACTCGAGGCCATCGGCCACCGGCAGGTGGACCTGGTGATCAGCCTCACTCACACCGACAGCCATTTCCCGCAACTGGTCGAGGCCCTGCGCCCCCAGGGCAAGCTGGCGCTGATCGACGATCCGGCCAACCTGGATGTGGTACCGCTCAAGCGCAAATCGCTGTCGTTGCACTGGGAGCTGATGTTTACCCGCTCGCTGTACCAGACCGAGGACATGATCAAGCAGCACGACCTGCTGGAGCGAGTGGCGCAACTGATCGACGACGGTGTCCTCAAGACCACGCTGGGTGAGCACTTCGGCCACATCAATGCCGCCAACCTGCGCCGTGCGCACGCGCTGATCGAAAGCGGTCGGGCCAAGGGCAAGATCGTGCTGGAGGGCTTCGGCGACTGATTTCGGCCACGCCCTGGCGGGCTCGCCGGCAGGCCCGTGGCTGCCGGCCTTGCCAGCGCCCTTCACCGCCACATGTGTCGGCATCGATACACCGGCACTACATATCATTCAGCGTGATAATGACCTTCGCGCCATTCGATTCGTTCCTGTAACGCAACACACTCAGAATCCGCCCACTATTCATACATTGGCGGAGTTCTCCATGGACCATTCATTCAAGGCCCTGCGCTACCCCCTTGCCGCTCTGGCAGTGGCGGTGCTCAGCGCATGCGGCAAAACCCCGGACGCCATGCAGGCTCCCGCCGCCCCCAAGGTCAGCGTGGCCAAGGTGATCGAGCAGCCGATCAACGAGTGGGACGAGTTCACCGGCCGTCTGGAAGCCCCGGAAACCGTTGAAGTGCGCCCGCGCGTCTCTGGCCAGATCGACCTGGTGGCCTTCACCGAGGGCGCCCAGGTCAAGAAAGGCGACCTGCTGTTCCAGATCGACCCGCGGCCGTTCCAGGCTGAAGTCCGCCGCCTCGAGGCGCAACTGCAACAGGCCAAGGCCACCGCTATCCGCAGCGCCAACGAGGCACGCCGTGGCGAGCGCCTGCGCGACAGCAATGCCATTTCTGCCGAGCTCGCCGAGTCGCGCACCAGCGCCGCCACCGAAGCCCGCGCCGGTGTCGATGCGATCCAGGCCCAGCTGGACCTGGCCCGTCTGAACCTGAGCTTCACCCGGGTCATCTCGCCGATCAGCGGCCGGGTCAGCCGCGCCGACTTCACCGCCGGCAACATCGTCACCGCCGACGTCACCCCGCTGACCAGCGTGGTCTCCACCGACAAGGTGTATGCCTACTTCGACGCCGACGAACGCGTGTACCTCAAGTACACCCAGCTTGCCCGCCAGGGCCAGCGCGGCCAGACCACCCCGGTGTACCTGGGCCTGACCAACGAAACCGGCAACCCGCACCTGGGCCAGATGAACTTCGTCGACAACCAGGTCAACCCGCGCACCGGCACCATCCGTGGCCGCGCCGTGTTCGACAACAGCGATGGCCAGTTCACCCCCGGCCTGTACGCGCGCCTGAAGCTGGTCGGCAGCGCCAAGTACGACGCCGTGCTGATCAATGACGAAGCCGTCGGCACCGACCTTGGCAAGAAGTTCGTGCTGGTCATGGACAAGGACAACAAGGCCGCCTACCGCTCGGTGGAGCTGGGTCCGAAGCTCGAAGGCCTGCGCATCGTGCGCAGCGGCCTGAACAAGGACGACCGCATCGTGGTCAAGGGCCTGCAGCGCGTACGCCCAGGCTCGCCGGTGACCCCGGAAGAAACGCCAATGGCCAGTGAAGAAACCCTCGCCACCCTCGCCCGCCAGCGCCAGGCGCTGGAAGCCAGCAATCCGGCTCCGGCGGTGGCAGGTTCGAACGTCAAAGTCGCCAGTGCCCAGGCACCGCGCGGTTAAGGGACAACACCGATGAACTTCTCGAAATTCTTCATCACCCGCCCGATCTTCGCCGCCGTGCTGTCGCTCGTGCTGCTGATCGCCGGCGGCATCTCGCTGTTCCAGTTGCCGATCAGCGAATACCCGGAAGTGGTACCGCCCACCGTGGTGGTGCGTGCCAACTTCCCCGGCGCCAACCCCAAGGTGATCGGCGAAACCGTCGCCGCACCGCTGGAGCAGGCCATCACCGGTGTCGAGAACATGCTCTACATGTCCTCGCAGTCCACCGCCGACGGCAAGCTGACCCTGACCATCACCTTCGCCCTGGGCACCGACCTGGACAACGCGCAGGTGCAGGTGCAGAACCGCGTGACCCGGACCCAGCCCAAGCTGCCCGAGGAAGTGACGCGCATCGGTATCACCGTCGACAAGGCCTCGCCCGACCTGACCATGGTCGTGCACCTGACCTCGCCGGACCAGCGCTACGACATGCTCTACCTGTCCAACTACGCCATCCTCAACATCAAGGATGAGCTGGCGCGCCTGGGCGGTGTGGGTGACGTGCAGCTGTTCGGCATGGGCGACTACTCCCTGCGCGTCTGGCTGGACCCGAACAAGACCGCTTCGCGCAACCTGACCGCCAGCGACGTGGTCGCGGCGATCCGTGAGCAGAACCGCCAGGTCGCCGCCGGCCAGCTGGGCGCTCCGCCCGCACCCGGTTCGACCAGCTTCCAGTTGTCGATCAACACCCAGGGCCGTCTGGTCACCGAGGAAGAGTTCGAGAACATCATCATCCGCGCCGGCGCCGACGGCGAGATCACCCGCCTGAAGGATATCGCCCGCGTCGAGCTGGGCTCCAGCCAGTACGCCCTGCGCTCGCTGCTGAACAACCAGCCGGCGGTGGCAATCCCGATCTTCCAGCGTCCGGGCTCCAACGCCATCGAGATCTCCGATGAAGTGCGGGCAAAAATGGCCGAGCTGAAAAAGGACTTCCCGGAAGGGATGGACTACAGCATCGTCTATGACCCGACCGTGTTCGTCCGCGGCTCGATCGAAGCGGTGGTGCACACCCTGTTCGAAGCCCTGGTGCTGGTGGTGCTGGTGGTGATCCTGTTCCTGCAGACCTGGCGCGCCTCGATCATCCCGCTGATGGCCGTACCGGTTTCGCTGATCGGCACCTTCGCGGTGATGCACCTGTTCGGTTTCTCGCTCAACGCCCTGTCGCTGTTCGGCCTGGTGCTGGCGATCGGTATCGTGGTGGACGACGCCATCGTCGTGGTGGAGAACGTCGAGCGCAACATCGGCCTGGGCCTCAAGCCCATGGAGGCCACGCAGAAAGCCATGAGCGAGGTGACCGGCCCGATCATCGCCACCGCCCTGGTGCTGTGCGCGGTGTTCGTTCCAGCAGCGTTCATCTCCGGGCTGACCGGCCAGTTCTACAAGCAGTTCGCCCTGACCATCGCCATCTCGACCGTGATCTCGGCGTTCAACTCGCTGACCCTGTCGCCGGCCCTGGCCGCGGTGCTGCTCAAGGACCACCATGCGCCCAAGGACCGTTTCTCGCGGTTCCTGGAAAAACTGCTGGGCAGCTGGCTGTTCGCGCCGTTCAACCGCTTCTTCGACCGCGCCAGCAACAGCTATGTCGGCGGCGTGCGCCGGGTCATCCGCTCCAGCGGCATCGCCCTGTTCGTCTATGCCGGCCTCATGGGCCTGACCTACCTGGGCTTCTCGTCCACCCCGACCGGTTTCGTGCCGGCGCAGGACAAGCAGTACCTGGTGGCCTTCGCCCAGTTGCCTGACGCGGCCAGCCTCGACCGTACCGAAGCGGTGATCAAGCGCATGAGCGAGATCGCCCTCAAGCAGCCGGGCGTCGCCGACTCGGTGGCCTTCCCGGGCCTGTCGATCAACGGTTTCACCAACAGCCCCAACAGCGGCATCGTGTTCACCCCGCTCAAGCCGTTCGACGAGCGCAAGGACCCGAGCCAGTCGGCGCAGGCCATCGCTGCGGCGCTCAACGCGCAGTTCGCCGATATCCAGGACGCCTACATCGCGATCTTCCCACCGCCGCCGGTACAGGGGCTGGGCACCATTGGCGGCTTCCGCCTGCAGATCGAAGACCGCGGCAACCTGGGCTACGAAGCGCTGTACAAGGAAACCCAGAACGTCATCGCCAAGAGCCGCAGCGTGCCTGAGCTGGCCGGGCTGTTCACCAGCTACCAGGTCAACGTGCCGCAGGTCGATGCCGCCATCGACCGCGAGAAGGCCAAGACCCACGGCGTGGCGATCACCGACATCTTCGACACCCTGCAGGTCTACCTGGGCTCGCTGTACACCAACGACTTCAACCGTTTCGGCCGTACCTACCAGGTCAACGTCCAGGCTGAACAGCAGTTCCGTCTCGACGCCGAGCAGATCGGTCAGTTGAAGGTGCGCAACAACCTGGGCGAGATGATTCCGCTGGCGACCTTCCTCAAGGTCAGCGACACCTCCGGTCCCGACCGCGTGATGCACTACAACGGCTTCATCACCGCCGAGATCAACGGCGCCGCAGCACCGGGCTACAGCTCCGGCCAGGCCGAGGCTGCGATCGAGAAGCTGCTCAAGGAAGAACTGCCCAACGGCATGACCTACGAGTGGACCGACCTGACCTACCAGCAGATCCTCTCGGGCAACACCGCGCTGTTCGTGTTCCCGCTTTGCGTACTGCTGGCCTTCCTGGTACTGGCGGCCCAGTACGAAAGCTGGAGCCTGCCACTGGCGGTGATCCTGATCGTACCGATGACCCTGCTGTCGGCCATCACCGGCGTGATCATCTCCGGCGGTGACAACAACATCTTCACCCAGATCGGCCTGATCGTACTGGTGGGCCTGGCGTGCAAGAACGCGATCCTGATCGTCGAGTTCGCCAAGGACAAGCAGGCCGAAGGCCTGGATCCGCTGGCTGCCGTGCTCGAAGCGTGCCGCCTGCGTCTGCGTCCGATCCTGATGACCTCGATCGCCTTCATCATGGGCGTGGTACCGCTGGTGTTCTCGTCCGGTGCCGGTGCCGAGATGCGTCACGCCATGGGTGTGGCGGTGTTCTCGGGGATGATCGGGGTGACCGTGTTCGGCCTGTTCCTGACGCCGGTGTTCTTCAACCTGATCCGTCGTAACGTCGAACGTCGCCAGGCCCGCAAGGCTGCGCGTCTGCAAGCGCTGGAGAACCCTGCATGAACCTGCTCAAACCCCTGACCCCGAGCCTTCTGGCGCTGGCCCTGGCGGCCTGCGCCGTGGGGCCGGACTACAAGACCCCGGACACCCAGCCGGCGCGCTTCGACACTGAAGCGCCGGCCAAGGTCCTGGACCGCAGCCGCTTCGAAAGCAGCTGGTGGAAACAGTTCGACGATCCGACCCTGAACCAGCTGGTGCAGGCATCGCTGCAGGGCAACCGTGACCTGCGCGTGGCCTTCGCCCGCCTCAAGGCGGCGCGCTCGATCCGTGAAGACGTCTCCAACGACGACCTGCCGGTCGTGACCAGCCGTGCCAGCAGCGACATCGGCAAGGGCCAGATTCCAGGCCAGACCGATCGCCGGGTCAACAGCGAACGCTATGACCTGGGCCTGGACATGGCCTGGGAAGTCGACCTGTTCGGCCGCATCCAGCGTCAGATCGAGGCCAGCAAGGCCCAGGAAGACGCCGCCGAAGCCGACCTGCAACAGCTGCAGGTCAGCCTGATCGCCGAGCTGGTCGACGCCTATGGCCAACTGCGTGGCGCCCAGTTGCGCGAGAAGATCGCCCTGGCCAACCTCAAGACCCAGCAGGATTCGCGCAGCATCACCGTGACCCTGCGCGACACCGGCGTCGGCAACGAGCTGGACGTGGTACGTGCCGACGCCCGCCTGGCCGCGGTCGAAGCCACCGTGCCGCAACTGCAGGCCGAACAGGTGCGGGCACGCAACCGCATCGCCACCCTGCTGGGCGAGCGCCCGGATGCACTGAGCGTTGACCTTTCGCCCAAGCAGCTGCCGGCCATTGCCAAGGCCTTGCCGGTCGGTGACCCAGGCGAGCTGCTGCGCCGCCGTCCGGATATCCGCAGCGCCGAGCGCCAGCTCGCCGCCGCCACCGCCAACGTCGGCGTGGCCACGGCCGACCTGTTCCCACGGGTCAGCCTGAGCGGCTTCCTCGGTTTTACCGCCGGGCGTGGTTCGCAGATCGGCTCCTCGGCCGCCAATGCCTGGGCGCTTGGCCCGAGCATCAGCTGGGCAGCCTTCGACCTGGGCAGCGTGCGGGCCCGCCTGCGCGGTGCCAAGGCCGATGCCGAAGGCGCGCTGGCAACCTATGAGCAGCAGGTGCTGCTGGCACTGGAAGAATCGTCCAACGCCTTCAGCGACTACGGCAAGCGCCAGCAACGCCTGCTGTCGCTGATCCGCCAGAGCGATGCCAGCGGCAAGGCAGCAGAGCTTGCCTCGGTCCGCTACCGCGAAGGCACGGTGGATTACCTGGTGCTGCTCGATGCCGAGCGAGAAAAGCTCGCCGCCGAAGACGCCCAGGCCCAGGGCGAAGTCGAGCTGTATCGCGGCATCGTCTCGATCTACAAGGCCCTGGGCGGTGGCTGGCAGCCTGAGACCGTGGCCAGCGTGAAGTAAGCCTTCACGCCAGCGGCTCTACCCTCTCCTTTGGTTGGTCCTCCCCCAACCCTTCGCCCCGCAGGCTTCGGCCCGCGGGGCTTTTTTATCTGTTGAATCCGGGCTCAGCGCCGCGCCGCCAGCAACCCGATCCCCGCACAGCCCAGCAACGAAGCACTGACCCGGTTGAACACCCGGCGCGACCGGGGCTGGGCAAACCAGCGCTGCAGGTAAGTCCCCAGCCCCGAGTAGAGGGCGATGGCCACCCACTCCAGCAACAGGAACCAGGCCCCCAGCCAGAGGAACTGCTCGCTGACCGGCACCGCGCTGTCCACCGCCACGAACTGCGGCAGGAACGCGGTGAACAGCAGGATTGCCTTGGGATTGCCAGCGGCAACCCAGAACTCCTGGCGGGCCAGGCGCCAGGTGCCCCGTGGCTGCTCAGTGGTCGCCAGCGCCTCGCCCACTGGCGCCCGCCACAGCTGCCAGGCGATGTAGAACAGGTATGCCGCGCCTGCCAGCTTGATGGCCAGGAACAGGTATTCACTGGTGTGCAGCACCACCGCCAGCCCCATCGCCGCCAGCGCGATCATGCCGCTGAAGGCCAGGATTCGCCCGCCGCCGGCCATGCAGGCGGTGCGCAGGCCATAGCGGCTGGCGTTGTGCAATGACAACAGGTTGTTGGGCCCGGGGGCCATGTTCAGGGCGAAGCAGGCAGGGATGAACAGCAGCAGGCTCGACAGGTCCATTGTTTTTCTCCGTGGTGACCGTGGCAGCCTCAGGCCAGGCTGGGCTGCGGTCAAGCACAGTGGTGAAGTCAATGGCCGGAACAGTCCTGAGCCTGCTCATGCTGCCCGTCTCAGAGCCTGCGCCGGGCCTTGAGCCCTGGGATGGTGGTGGCGGCAATCTCGACCTGGGCCTTCTCCCACCCGGTACTCGCCGCCAACCCCGCCAGCGTCGGCTGGCGGAACAACGTCCGCGCATCGGCCTGCAAACCTGCCTGGCGCATGCGCGCCACCAGGTTCACAGCCAGCAGCGAGTGGCCGCCCAGTTCGAAGAAGTTGTCGTTACGACCGACCTGCTCGACCTTGAGCACTTCGCCCCAGATCTGCGCGAGCGTGCGCTCCAGCTCGTTGCTCGGCGGCTCGTAGGCCCGGCTGATCACCGATTCCGGCCCAGGCTCGGGCAGTGCCTTGCGGTCGATCTTGCCGTTGGGGCTCAGCGGCATCTCGGCCAGGGCAACGAACGCCGACGGCACCATGTACTCCGGCAACCGTGCCAGCAAATGGCTGCGCAGCACCTCGAGCGGCGGCACCGGCTGGCCGTCGCGGCAGGTGAAGTAGGCGACCAGGCGTTCGTCGCGCACCAGCACCACCCCCTGCCCCAGCGCAGGATGCCCGGCCAGCAGCGCCTCGATCTCGCCCAGCTCTACGCGCAGCCCGCGCAGCTTGACCTGGAAATCGTTGCGCCCGAGAAACTCCAGCTCGCCGTCTTCGCGATAGCGCACCAGGTCGCCGGTACGGTACAGGCGATCACCGCTGACGAACGGGCTGTCGATGAAGCGCTCGGCCTGCAGCACCGGCAACCCCAGGTAGCCGCGCGCCACGCCGACGCCACCGATGTGCAGCTCTCCCGCCACGCCCAGCGGCACCGGGCGGCCATGGGCATCGAGCACGTACAGCCGGGTGTTGGCGATCGCCCGGCCGATCGGCGGCGGGGTGTCCGGCAGTGCTTGCCCCGGCTGCAGCGTCCAGGCGGTGCTGTCGACCGTGGCTTCGGTGGGCCCGTAGACGTTGTGCAGGCGCACCTGCGGCAGGCGCCGACGCAGGCTGGCGGCCAGCGCCAGGGTCAGCTCGCCGCCGCCACAGAAGATGTCGGTGAGGCTGGTGCAGTGCTCCACCCCCGGCTGCTCGAGAAACTGATGCAGCAGCGCCGGCACGAACTTCACCGTGGTCACCTGGCGCGCCTGGACAAGCTGCACCAGATAGGCCGGGTCGCGATGGCCATCGGGGCGGGCCAGTACCAGGCGCAGGCCGGCACACAGCGGCCAGAACAGCTCCCAGACCGAGCCGTCGAAGCTGAACGGCGCGCGTTGCAACAGGGCGTCGCCCGGGCGCGGTGGACAGATGGACGAGCCCCAGTGCATCAGGTTGCCCAGCCCGCGATGCTCGATCATCACGCCCTTGGGCGTGCCGGTGGAGCCTGAGGTGTACATCACATAGGCCAGGTTCGCAGGGGTCAGGGCAGGCACTTCGGGCGCCTCGACGCCATGCGCCTGCCAGTCGGCCTGGTCGAGATCGACCTGGGTCACCGCCAGCGAGCCGAACAGTCCGCGTGTGGCACCGTGGACCAGCACTGCCAGCGGCGTGCTGTCTTCGATCATGTAGCGCAGGCGCTCGTCCGGATAGCCGGGGTCCAGCGGCACGTAGGCACCACCGGCCTTGAGCACGCCCAGCAGCCCCACCAGCAGCGACAGTCCGCGTTCGATACAGACCCCGACGCGGGTGTCGGGCTGCACGCCCAGCGCGATCAGGTGATGGGCCAGGCGGTTGGCCTGCGCGTCCAGTTCGCGGTAGCTCAGCGTCGCATCGTCGGTCTGCAGCGCCACGGCGTCGGGTGTGCGGCGCACCTGGGCCTGGAACAGCGCCGGCAGGGTCTGGTGCATCAGTTCGTGGGGTTGCTCGGTGGCGTTGAAGGTGTGCAGCAGCCGCTGCAGTTCGGTCTCGGGCACGTTGCACAGCTGTTCGATTGCCAGCGCACCGCCCTGCTCCAGCGCCTCGCCCAGCACCTCGAGGGTACGTTCGAGGTAGGCCAGCACCCGCCTGGCACCCAGTGCCCGAGGAGCACGGACATTCAGGTGCAGGGCATCGCCCTGATCGTCCACCGACAGCACCAGCGCATGGCTCTGCACCTCGCTGGCCTCCAGCAGGTGGGCGCCGGGCAGGGTCGATTGCTCGGCGCTCAGCCCATGACGGAAGTTGATCAGGCTGTTGAACAGCGGCACACCGGCCGGCAGCCCGCTGCAGCGCTGGGCCAGCAGCAGCGGTGCATCCTCATGGCCCAGCAGCGCGGCAAGGCTGGCATGGGTGTCGGCAAGCGCCTGCGCGACGTTGCGCCCGCTCAGGCTGACCCGCAGCGGCAAACTGTTGATGAACATGCCCAGCGCCCGGTCGGCGCCCTCGCCGGCCATCATCCGCCCCAGCAGGACGGTGCCGAACACCACCTCGTCGCGCCCACCCAAGGCACCGAGCACCTGCGCCCAGGCCAGGTGGAACAGGCTGGCGATGCCAACGTCCTGCTGCCGGGCCAGGCGACGCAGGGCCTCGGTCAGCGCCACCGGAACCTCGTGGCCGAGGCTTTCCAGTGCCTCGGCCTGCACGTCGTGTTCGGCCATGCCGGGCAACGCCGGCGGCGCCTCGACGCCGGCGAGCAAGGTCCGCAGGAAGGTTTCGTGGCCCTGCTGGCGTGTCTCGGCACCGCTGAGCGCCACATAATTGCGGTAAGGCACTGGGGCCGGCAGCGCATGGCCCTGGTCGCTCATCAAGGCGCGCAGCTCGCCCAGCAGCACCTGCACCGACAGCGCATCGTTGACCAGGTGATGGAAGCGCAGCAGCCCCAGCCAGCGGCCTTGCGTACGATCCTCGGCACCCGCCAGGGCCATCATCGGTGCCCGGCGCAGGTCCAATGGCCGCTGCGCGGCCTGATAATGCGCCTGGAGTTCCTGCAGCGTGTCGCCCGGCCCGGTGCGGATCACCTCGACAGGCAGTTGCGCCTGGCGCCAGACCACCTGCTGCGGCTGCTCCAGGCCCTCCCAGGCCAGGCTGGTACGCAGGATGTCATGGCGCTCGACCACCTGTTGCAACGCGCTGGCGAAGGCCTCGAACGCAGCCTGGTCGCGGAAGGCGAACAACGCCTGTTGCTGGTAGGGGTCGTGGCTGTCTCGCAGGTGGTGGTACAGCAAGCCTTGCTGCAGAGGCGCCAAGGGATAGATTTCCTGCACATTCGGCGCGCCGCCCGGCACCGCCGCCACGATACCGTCGATCTCGGCCTGGCTCAGCGAAGTCAGGCTGAGCAGCGCCGGCGTGATGCGGCTGCAACCTGGTGGCACGCGGTTGCCTGCTACCTGCACCACTGCCCCCTGGCTTGCCGCTGCCAGGCTCGCCAGGGTCGGCTGGCCGAACAGCACCTGCACATCGGCCTGCAGGCCTTGCTGGCGCATGCGCTCGACCAGCTGCACGGCCAGCAGCGAATGGCCGCCCAGCTCGAAGAAGTGATCGTGCCGGCCGATGCGCTGTACCCCCAGCAACTCGCTCCAGAGCGCGGCCAGGCGCTGCTCCACCTCGCCACGCGGCGCTTCATGGGCACGCCGCACCGAAGCCGCATCGTCCAGCGCCGGCAAGGCGCGGCGGTCGAGTTTGCCGTTGGCCGTCAGCGGCCAGCTGTCGACGCGCTGGTAACCCACCGGCAGCAAGGCGGCCGGCAGCAGACCGCGCAGGTGTTCATGCAGATCCCCTGGGGTCGCCGCACCACCAACGAACCAGGCCTGCAACTGGCCGTCACGCAGCAACACCACCGCTTCCCGAACCTCGGCATGACCGGCCAGCGCCGCCTCGATCTCGCCAAGCTCGACGCGTACGCCGCGGATCTTCACCTGATCGTCATTGCGCCCCAGGTACTCCAGGGTACCGTCGGCCAGCCAGCGCACCAGATCGCCCGTGCGGTACATGCGTGCCCCGGCCACTTCGCCGAACGGATCGTCGAGGAAGCGCTCGGCGGTCATCTGCGTGCGGTTCAGGTAGCCACGGGCAACCCCGAGCCCTGCCACATAGAGCTCGCCCGGCACGCCGACCGGCAATGGCCTGAGTTGCGCATCCAGCACATGCAAACGGGTGTTGGCCACCGGCTTGCCGATGTGCAGCGGCGCTCCGGCAAGCACACGCCCGGAGCTGGCTACCACGGTGGCTTCGGTAGGGCCGTAGTTGTTGATGACTGCATAGGCGCGCTCGCGAGAAAGGTTGCGCAAGCGGTCACCCCCCACCAGCAGGGTGCGCAGGGTCGGATGGTCCTGCTGGGTGAAGGCATGCTCGGCCACCGGAGTCGGCAGGAAGCTGACCTGCAGCGGCTGGTCGCGCCACCAGCGCAGCAAGGCGTCGATATCCTCGCCGCCTTCGCGCACCGGTGCCAGGTGCAACGTGGCCCCGGCGCACAAGGCCGGCCAGACTTCCCAGGCCATGGCGTCGAAGCCAAAGCCGGCCAGGCTCGAGGTGTGGCTGCCGACCCCAAGATCGAAGGCGTCACAATGCCAGTCGATCAGGTTGGCCAGCATGCGGTGTTCGACCATCACCCCTTTGGGCTGCCCGGTGGAACCCGAGGTGTAGATCACGTAGACCAGGCTGTCGGCGGCAAGCCCGGCAACCTGAGGGTTGTCCAGCCGTCTGCCGGGCGTGGCGCAGGTGTCCAGTTCAATGAGCGGCAGGTCATGGCGTGGCAGGCGCTCGCGCAGCGCCTGCTGGGTCAGCAGCACCAGCGGCACGCTGTCTTCGAGCAGGTACGCCAGACGCTCGCGCGGATGGGCCGGGTCGATCGGCACGTAGGCCGCTCCGGCCTTGAGAATCGCCAGCAACCCGACGAGCGTGTCCAACCCACGATGGGCAACTACCGCAACGCGCTGCTCGGGCCCTGCACCCAGCTCGATCAGGCGCTGGGCCAAGGCGTTCGCCCGCTGGTTCAGCTCGTCGTAGCTCAGGCTGCGCCCGTCGTGCCGTGCGGCAACGGCATCGGGCATCGACGCCGCACGGGCCTCGATGCGCCGGTGCACGATCGGCTCGGCGCAGGGTCGCTGCGTGGCGTTCCAGGCTTGCAGTCGACGGTGCTCGGCAGGGGTTGGCAGGTCGAAGTCGCCAAGCGCCAGTTGCGGCGTCTCCAGGCCCTGGTCGAGCACATGCAGCAGGCGCTGCGCCAAGGCCTGCGCCTCGTCGCCGGACAGCCATGCGCGGTGGTGCACCAGGTGCAGCCAGGCCTTGTCGTTATGACGATTGCTGCGCAGGTGAATGGCCAGCGGTGTGGCTTCGTGGCTGTTGGACACCTTCACCGTATGGGCGTTGGCCTGGCCATAGCGGTAGTCGTGGTCGTCCTGTTCATAGGAGACCGACACCTCGAACAGTTGCCCGCGCTCCTCGCGCAACAGGCCCAGTGACCGGTTCAGTTCGCTTACCGCCAGGCGCTGATGGCGGAAATCCCGGCGCAGGGTGTCGCGGATGGCCGTCACCAGCTCGGCGAAGGTCAGCGCCGGGGAGAACGCCAGCGGCACCGCACTGACCTGCACGAAAGTACCCAGCGTGGACTTGAAGCGCGCACCGCCACGGTTGAGCAGCGGCAGGCCCACGACCCAGTCGTCGCGCTGTGCGCTGCGGCTGAACAGGACATGCAGCGCCGCCAGCAGCACATGGAAGGCCGACGCCTGGTGCGCCTGGGCCAGTTGTTTCATGCGCCCGTGCAGGGCGTCGGGAAACGCCTGCACCCAGGTTCGTGAAGGCGCTTCATCGGTGGCACGGCGGTAATGATGACGCGCCGCCAGCAGCGGTTCGGGGATATGCGCGAAGCGCTCGAGCCAGTAGGCGCGGTCGCGCGCCTGGCGCAGCGAGCCGTGGTACTGGCGGTCTTCGTCGATGAAGTCGGCGTAGCCGACACTGGCCAGCGGTGGCTCGCCGCCTTCGAGCAGCGCGGTGTAGTGCTCGCCCAACGCCTTGAGCATCTGGCCGAAGCCCCAGCCATCGAGGATCAGGTGGTGGGCCTGGGTCGCCAGCCAGTGGCGCTCGGGGCCCAGGCGGATCAGGGCAAAGCGCAGCAGCGCCGAGCCGTCGAAACGATAGCCCTGCCCCATCTGCGCCTGGATCAAGGCCTGGGCGGCTGTCGTCGGCTCAGCCTCGGCGGACAGGTCGAACAGCGGCAACGCGAGCGTGGCATGCTCGGCGAACTGCTGCAGCGGCAGGCCATCCTCTCCGGCACCCGGCTGCAGGTGGGTGCGTAGCACCGGATTGGTCGCGACCAGGTTGTCCAGGGCCTGCCCCAGGATGTCCGGCTGCAGGGGGCCGGTGAGCTCGACATAGCCGCCGATGGTGTACAGCGGCGAGTCGCCCCGGCTCAGCTGATCGAGCCAGATATCGCGCTGGGCGCTGGTCAGGGGGTAGGTATCGGCGGCAGGCATGGGCTGGGAGGGTCCTTCTCCGTTGATCGTCGACGGATTCAAACACCGCCTGCGCGCGCTGTATGGCCCCGGAAACCCGGACAGTTTCGGACGCGTCCCAGGTTGCTTATTTTTCTGTAGGAAATCAGCTACATATCACCCCCTTGGATGACCTACCTGCCTGCGCTGGTGCGCCGAACGTGGCGCCAACAGCGGATTTATGACGTCAATTGGCTGACTACCGCTGCAACATCTACTTTCACTCTGTCAGTTTTGTCCCGCCATTTTGTCCGATTTGATGCCATTTTCTGTCCCCGGTTTCCATTACAGACGCAGGCGCCAGGGTCGGGCTGAATAGCACCACCTTCGACCGGCCAAGGCACGAGCCCACTCGCCCGATGCCTGCGCAGTACCCGACTCAAGGACGAACAGGACATGAAGCTGATCCGCAGCCTCGAACACCATCACGATGCGCGCCTCTACCTGCAACTGGGCGAACTGATCGCCAGCAGTGGCGAAGCACATTTCGCCGCACAGATGCTGCGCCTGGTCGATGACCTGGTGCCGGTGCACCGCCTGGACCTCAGCGAGTGGACGCTCGACAGCCGCCAGGCCAGCGTCGAGCGGGTCAAGGTACTCGGCGCTGCCGGCCTGGCCCTGGAGTTTCCACCGCAGGACCAGGCCGGCCATCCGCTGCTGCAGAATATTCTGCAGATGAAAGACCCGCTGCTGATCCAGGTAAAGTCACCGCAGAACGCGAGTGCAGCCCAGCAGAGTGCGCACCAGTGCAACCTGGTGTCGTGCAACGGCGACCGGCGCTGGGTCATCTGTTTCCATCGCCTGCCCAGCCAGGCAGCCTTTGCCCTGGCCGAGCTGTCGTTGCTCAAGAGCCTTTCCGACACCCTGCTGCCGCTGCTCGAGCACCATGCCCAGCACCACACGCACGCCCCGAGCGACGCAGGCGGCCTGCCCGACAGCCTGCGCCACGGCTTTGGCGAGCGGCTGGCGCAGGAAGCGGTGCAGTTGTCCAGCCGCGAACAGGAAGTCTGCCTGGGCCTGCTTACCGGCGGCACGGTACCGGAAATGGCGCAGCGTCTGAACGTGAAGATCAGTTCAGTGGAAACCTACCTCAAGCGCGCCACCGCCAAGCTCGGTGTCAGCGGCCGCCACGGCCTGGCCAGATGGATGGCCGGCGCCTGAAACCCAGAGAACCCGCAATGCCCAGATACCCCGCTGCCCTGCTGGCCATACTGCTGTCCGGCTGCACCCTGGCCCCCGACTATGAACGCCCGGACGCGCCCGTCGCGACCAGCTTCCCCACGGGGGCGGCCTACCAGGGCGACACCACAGCCACCCGCCAGAGCGAAGACTGGCACCAGGTGTTCAAGGATCCGCTGCTGCGCCAGCTGATCGACAGCGCCCTGCTCAACAACCGCGACCTGCGGGTGGCGGCGCTCAATGTCGAAGCCTATCGCGCGCAGTTCCGCATCCAGCGCGCCGAACTGCTGCCCAAGGTTTCCGCCGATACCAAGGGCCAGCGTCAGTATCTGCCGCGCAGCATGACCGGCACCGGCGACGGCGCCATCACCCAGACCTACGCCGCCACCCTGGGCGTGAGCGCCTATGAGCTCGACCTGTTCGGCCGCCTGCGCAGCCTCAGCGACAAGGCCCTGCTCACCTACCTGCCCAGCGAACAGGCGCAGCGCAGCGTGCAGTTGGGCCTGGTGGCCAGTGTCGCCAGTGGCTACCTGACCTGGCGCGCCGACCTCGAACTGCTCGAACTGTCGCGCCAGACCCTTGCCGCCGACCAGCAGAGCCTGCGCCTGACCCAAGGCCAGCGCCGCGCCGGCACCGCGTCAGCGCTGCAACAGATCCAGGCGCAGACCAGCGTCGACAGCGCCCGCGCCGCCGTCGCCCGCTATCAGCGCCAGGTGGCCCAGGACATCAACCAGCTCACCCTGCTGGTCGGTGTGCCCCTGGACGAGGGCAACCCAGGCCTGCCGCTGGCGGCGCAGCAGATGATCGGCCTGCCGGCCGGCTTGCCCTCGGCACTGCTGCAGCGTCGCCCCGACATCCTCGAAGCCGAGTACCAGCTGCGCGCTGCCAACGCCGACATCGGCGCAGCCCGGGCAGCGTTCTTTCCCAGCATCAGCCTGACCGCCAATGCCGGCAGCAGCAGCCGCGAGCTGTCCGGCCTGTTCGACGGCGGCAGCGGCACCTGGCTGTTCCAGCCACAGATCAACCTGCCGCTGTTCACAGCCGGCAGCCTGCGTGCCAGCCTCGATTACGCACGCCTGCAAAAGCAGATCGAGGTCGCGCGCTATGAAAAATCGATCCAGGTGGCCTTCCAGGAAGTCTCCGACGGGCTTGCCGCGCGGGCGACCTACCAGCGCCAGTTGCTGGCCCAGCGTGACCTGGTGGATTCGACCCAGCGTTACTACGACCTGGCCCGCAACCGCTATCGCATCGGCGTCGACAGCAGCCTGACCTTCCTCGACGCCCAGCGCTCGCTGTTCAGCGCCCAGCAGGGGCTGATCAACGACCGGCTGGCCCAGTTGCTCGCCGAGGTCAACCTGTACGCCGCCCTCGGCGGCGGTTGGGCGCCCCATCCATGAAGCCCGCTTGCGCAACCGTCGGTCGGCACTGACGTCAGTTGCATGGACCGCACTGGCTCGACAGCCACTCCCAGATAATGAGGGCTTGCCCAAGGGCGGCCCCTCACTCCTGTGTTGGCCCGCCTGCGGGTGGGCCTTTTTTCAACCCAGCGAGGGTGGACGTCATGAACGAAAAGCACTGGATGGGCGGCGGCGACGCTCAGAGCGACTGGCCCGAGCTCGAGCCTGAGCCCCGCAACGACCGCGTCGATGACCCGGACGTGGACCCTGACCTCAACGAGGATGAAGACAATCGCCCCGGCGTGCCGGCCAGCGATCCGGAGTCCGGTGCCTGAGCGCCTGCGGCCCGGGCCGCGGTTGACTCCCCTGCCCATAAATGCTCAGATGCGCCCCTTGTTTCAGGTGTCCACGACCGCCGTGTCGGGGATTAAACGGGAAGCCGGTGCCTCGCCCAGTGCGACCAGTCCGGCGCTGCCCCCGCAACGGTAAGCGAGCGACGCATTCGATACACCACTGTGCCTGCGGCATGGGAAGGTGAGTGCCTCACGCCCCTCGCAAGCCCGGAGACCGGCCTGTCACTGCAGTTGGCAACACCCGCGGTGGGCGGGCGTGGGCCGGTCTTCGCGGCAGCCTTGCCTGCGCGACGCCTCCACGCGCATCCACCGTTCGGGTTTCACTCACCCTGCGACGGTCCGCTCATGTCACGCCCCACCCTGCATATCCAAGGCCTGCACTGGTCGCCGCACAGCGGTGGGCGCGCCCTGCTCGAGAACATCGACCTGCAGATCGGCGCCGGCGAGTTCGTCGGCCTGATCGGCCCAAACGGCAGCGGCAAGACCAGCCTGCTGCGCTGTGCCTACCGCTTCAATCGCCCGCACGCTGGCCAGGTCCAGCTCGATGGCGAAGACATCTGGCAACGCAACCCACGCTGGGTAGCGCAGCGTATCGCGGTGATGCTGCAGGAATTTCCCGAGGACTTCGGCCTGACCGTGCGCGATGTCGTGGCCATGGGCCGCACGCCGCACCTGGGCTGGTTCGACGGCGACGGCGACCCGGGCCTGATCGACGACACCCTGGCCAGGCTCGGCCTGCTGCCCCGCGCCCTGGATGCGTTCGTCTGCCTGTCGGGCGGCGAAAAGCAGCGCGTGCTGCTGGCCCGGGCGCTGGTCCAGGAGCCGCGCCTGCTGATTCTCGACGAGCCGACCAACCATCTCGACCCCCGCTTCCAGCTGGCCCTGCTGCAGCAACTGCGCGGTACCGGCCTGAGCCTGCTGGCCAGCTTCCACGACCTGAACCTGGCAGCCGCCTTCTGTGACCGCCTGTACGTGATCGACGGCGGCCGCATCGTCACCCATGGCACGCCGGAGCAGGTGCTGACCGAGCAATGCCTGGCCGAGGTGTTCGGCGTGCAGGCCCTGGTCGACCGCCACCCGCTGGCCTCCCATCCACGCATTACCTGGATCAGCCCCGCATGAAACCGCTGCTCACCTGCCTGGCCCTGCTCAGCGCCCTGCCCCTGTTCGCCCAGGCCGAAAGCTACCCGCTGACCGTACGCAGTTGCGACCGTGACGTGACCTTCACCCACGCGCCGCAGCACGCCGTCAGCCACGACATCAACCTCACCGGCATGCTCCTGGCCCTGGGCCTGCGCGATCACATGGCCGGCTACAGCGGCATCAGCGGCTGGAAGACCCTCGACCCGAGCCTGCGCGAGGCGCTGGCAGGCCTGCCGGAGCTGGCACCGCGCTATGTGTCTGTGGAGAACCTGCTCGATGCCGATGCCGACTTTTTCCTGGCCGGCTGGAGCTATGGCATGCGCATCGGCGGCCCGGTCACGCCCCAGACCCTGGCGCCATTCGGTATCCCGGTGTACGAGCTGAGCGAGTCGTGCTCGTGGATCATGCCGCAGCGCCAGGCCAGCCTCGAAGACCTGTACCGCGACCTGGACAACCTGGGTCGGATATTCGATGTGCGCGAGCGCGCCAGCGTGCTGGTCAGCCAGCTGCGCCAGCGGGTCGAACGGGTCGCGGCGCAAGTGGCCCAGGCCGGGCAACGGCCACGGGTGTTCCTCTACGACAGCGGCGAAGACCGCCCCACCACCTCGGGGCGCCTGGGCATGCCGCAGGCTCTGATCAGCGCTGCCGGTGGTGACAATGTGATGAGCGACGTGAGCGCCAGCTGGACCCAGGTCAACTGGGAAAGCGTGGTGGAGCGCGACCCGGAGGTGATCGTCATCGTCGACTACGGCCCGACTTCGTGGCAGCAGAAACGTGATTTCCTCCTGCAGCACCCGGCGCTGGGCAGCGTCGAGGCGATCCGCAAGCAGCGCTTCGTGGTCCTGTCGTACCTGGAGGTCACGCCCTCGGTGGAGAACGCCCAGGCCATCGAGACCCTGGCCGGCGCCCTGCATCCGCAACTGTTCGCCGGGGCCCGTCACTGATGCCGATCCGCAGCCCTGCCGGCTATCGCCTGCTGATCGTCTCGCTGCTCCTGGCCCTGCTGCTGTCGTGCCTGCTGTCGCTGGGCTTCGGCTCGGCACAGGTGGAGCTGGGCAAGGTGCTCGGCATCGTCCTGCAGCAGGTGGGCCTGGATCAAGCCGGCGACTGGAGCCGCGGCCAGGCGCAGATCGTCTGGCAGATCCGCGCCCCCCGGGTGCTGCTCGGGGCGCTGGTCGGTGCAGGGCTGGCGCTGGTCGGCGGCGCGCTGCAGGCGGTGACGCGCAATCCACTGGCCGACCCCCACCTGCTCGGGGTCAGTTCCGGTGCAGTGTTCGGCGCCGTGCTGGTGGTGCTGTTTCTCGGCCCGTTCGCCGGCGTCTTCAGCCTGCCGCTGGCGGCTTTCATCGGCGCGCTGGGCAGCATGCTGCTGGTGCTCGGGGTGGCCAGCCGTGGCGGGCGCCTGGAAAGCGATCGCCTGCTGTTGGCCGGGGTCGCGGTGTCGTTCGTGGTGATGGCCGCAGCCAACCTGCTGCTCTACACCGGCGACCCCCATGCCGCCGCCTCGGTGATGTTCTGGATGCTCGGCGGCCTGGGCCTGGCGCAGTGGTCACTGCTGTGGTTGCCGGCACTCTGCGTGCTGGCCGGCTTTGCCCTGCTGATGAGCCTGGCACGGGCGCTCAATGCGCTGATGAGCGGTGAACAGACGGCCGTGAGCCTGGGGTTCGACACCCGCGGAGTGCGCGCCAAGGTATTCGTCGGCACAGCGCTGCTGACCGGGGTGCTGGTGTCGCTGTCCGGGGCCATCGGCTTCGTCGGCCTGATGCTGCCGCACGTGGCCCGGCGCCTGGTCGGTGCCGAGCACCGGCGCCTGCTGCCGGCCTGTGCCCTGCTCGGTGCGCTGTTCATGATCTGGGTGGACGTCGGCGCGCGCACCCTGATTGCTCCGCAGGACCTGCCGATCGGCATCGCCACGGCCGCCATCGGCGGGCTGTTCTTCATTCTGTTGCTGCGGCGCAAGGCTTGAGATGACCTACACCTGCGTATTGTTCGTCGGCCCCGACCTGGCCGAAGGCTCCAGCAGCCAGGCCTTCCGCCAGCAGCTCCAGGCGGTGCGCGGCCCGGCTGTGCTGGACGACCTGATCGACACTGCCACAGGCTTCGACGGCCTGTGGCGACGGGTCGAGGCATTCATCGGCACCGCCACGGGCAAGCTGCTGCTGATCGATCTCGACCCCGGCGCCGACAGCGCCTACCTCGACTGGCTGCGCGCCGAACTGCTGGCCCTGGCACCCGAGGCTGGCGCACGCTTGTTCGTCAGCGCCGCGCTGCTGGGGCGTCACGTGCTATCGGCGGACAAGGCCTGCGCGCTGATCGAGCAGACCGACGAGCATCTGCCCTGCGAAGGCGCTGGCGAAATCCCCGCCAAGCCTGGCTGGTCGAACATTCCGCCGCACCGTCACCAGTTGTTCCTGTGCATCGGCGCCCGCTGTGTGCGGCGCGGCGCGCTGCCACTGTGGAAGCGCCTGCGTCAGCGCCTGGCGGCGGCCAATGCCATCGAGACCGAAGACGGTGTGCTGATCACCCGAACCTACTGCCAATACCCGTGCAACCGCGGCCCGATCGCCACGGTCCATCCAGCCGGACACTGGTACCGAGTGGCCAGCGAGGCGGATGTGGATCGGCTGGTGGAGGAACAACTGCTGGAGCATCGGGTGGCGCGGCAGGTGCTGATCGCCCGCCAGTGATGTGCCGTCGGCCCGGGTCCGACGGCACACCAACAACCGTTAGAAGCCGGCGCTGTAGAACAACGCGTACGACTCGATACCGTCGTTCGGCTGTTTGATGCCGGCGTTGGAGTAGTGGGTGGCGCGGATGCCGATCTTCTGGTCGCCCGGCAGCTTCAGACCGAAGCCGATGCGGTCTTCGAAGTTGACCGAAGAGCCCAGTTTCTGGTCGCCGACGTCGGTCTTGGAGAAGGCCGCCAGGCCGATACCGGCCTCGATGAACGGCACATAGCCCGAATCACCGAACTCATAGACGAACACCGGGCTGAACGACAGGGAGTGAGCGCCGCTGTAGTCGCCGCCTTCCCAGTAGGTGTAGGCGCCGTCCCAGTAGCCGGTCAGGTGACCGACGCTGCTCTGCAGCCATTTCTTGTCCCAATCGAACGACAGGCCGATGCGATAGGTCATGTCGCCCTGGCTGGTGGCGCCCACGGCACCGGAAATCTGTGCGGCCTGGGCGGCGTTGGCGCCAGCGAACGCCAGCACTGCAGCGGCCAGCGAGGTGGCAAGACGTTTTTTCATCAATGACTACTCCAGAAGGTCTTCACGGGCAGGCGCCCGTTCTGGTCGCCTGCGGCAAGTGGAGGCTTGGCCTCTCGTTGTTGACCTGCGCCCCAGCCCGTCCCACCTGGGGTCACAAGTAGTAATACTTTTGCGATTATCATCATGCAGGAACAAAGATGAAAGTGATTTGCCACCATCGGATATGAAAAATGTTAGCAAGGTATCGGTTTTTCCGCTTGAGCAGCGTCAGCCGGCCTGTTCTTCCAGCAACCGGATGAACATGCTCAGGCTGCGCGATACCGTACCCCTGCGCCATACCAGCCAGGTCTTGAGGTAGCGGAAATCCTCCGACAACGGCCAGGCGCTCACGGTGCTTGCCCCCGGCATGCTGTCGAGCATGCTGCGCGGCATCAGCGCCAGCCCCGCCCCCGCGCTGACACAGGCGAGCATGCCGTGGTACGACTCCATCTCGTGGATCTTGCCGGGCACGGCCTTGTCCTTGACGAACCAGCTCTCGAAGTGATGCCGGTACGAACAGTTGGCACGAAAGGCGTAGATACTCTGGCCATTGACATCCTGGGCCCGGTTGACCGGGGCGTGGTTCAAGGGGGCGATGACCATCATTTCCTCCTCGAACACCGGCATGCCTTCGAGGGTGGGGTGCAACACCGGGCCATCGACGAAGGCGGCCACCAGCCGCCCTGACAGCACGCCCTCGAGCATGGTCCCCGACGGGCCGGTGGACAGGTCGAGGTCGACCTTGGGGTAGCGCTGGTTGTAGGCCGCCAGCACCGTCGGGATGCGCACCGCCGCGGTGCTTTCCAGCGAACCCAGGGCGAAGGTGCCTTGGGGGTCCTCACCGGCCACGGTCGAGCGCGCCTCCTGCACCAGCTCGAGGATGCGCCGGGTGTATTCGAGGAAGTTCCAGCCCGCAGGCGACAGGCGCAGGCGGCTCTTCTCGCGGATGAACAGCTCGACGCCGAGGTCTTCCTCGAGCTGCTTGATGCGGGTGGTCAGGTTCGACGGCACCCGATGGATGTGCTGGGCGGCGGCACTGATGCTGCCGTGCTCGGCCACAGCCTTGAACATTTCCAGTTGCACCAGGTCCACGGGCTTTCTCCATTCGTGAATGTTTCGCTCATTATTATTCAGTTTTCATTAAAGCTGCACGCCACTAGTCTGGCCTCAGTCGAATACGACACCGTGCCAAGACAACAAGAGGACCCGCCATGAGCGAGATCAGCAGCCTGACCCATGCCCTTTCCGTCGACCCCTACAGCGGCGAGCAGATCGGCGCCTACCCCTACGACAGCGAGGCCGCACTGGATGCGGCGCTGCAGCGCGCCAAGGCCGGTTACACCCAGTGGCGCCAGGTGTCGCTGGGTCAGCGCAGCGAATACCTGATCGCCCTGGCCGACGCCCTGCAGGCCAACCACGAGGCCTTCGCCGCGATGATCAGCCGGGAAATCGGCAAGCCGATCACCCAGGCCCGTGGCGAGGTGACCAAATGCGTCGGCCTGTGCCGCTGGTATGCCGAGCACGGCCCGGCCATGCTCGCCCCTGAGGCCACCCAGATCGAGAAAGCGCGCATCGAATACCGCCCGCTCGGCCCGATCCTCGCCGTGATGCCGTGGAACTTCCCGATCTGGCAGGTGCTGCGTGGCGCCGTTCCGGCCCTGCTGGCCGGCAACACCTATGTACTCAAGCACGCACCGAACGTGATGGGCAGCGCCTACCTGCTGGCTGAGCTGTTCCAGCAGGCCGGCCTGCCGCAAGGCGTGTTCGAAGTGATCAACGTCACACCCGAGGGCGTCACCCGCGCCATCAATGACCCGCGCATCGCCGCCATCACCCTCACCGGCAGCGTGCGCGCCGGCATGGCGATCGGTGCCCAGGCCGGTGCTGCGCTGAAGAAATGCGTGCTCGAGCTCGGCGGTTCCGATCCGTTCATCGTGCTGGCCGATGCCGACCTCGATGCCGCCGTCAAGGCCGCCGTGATCGGTCGCTACCAGAACACCGGGCAGGTCTGCGCAGCGGCCAAGCGCTTCATCGTCGAGGAGAGCATCCTCGAGGCGTTCACGCAGAAGTTCGTCGAAGCCACCCACGCCCTGAAAATCGGCAACCCACTGCAGGATGACACCTACATCGGCCCGATGGCCCGCTTCGACCTGCGCGACGAGCTCGATGGCCAGGTCCAGGCAACCCTTGCCGAAGGCGCCACGTTGCTGCTGGGCGGCAAGAAGGTCGAAGGCAGCGCCAACTTCTACGAGCCGACCGTGTTCACCCACGTCACCCCTGAGATGACCGCATTCAAGCAGGAGCTGTTCGGCCCGGTGGCGGCGATCATCAGCGCCCGTGACGCCGAGCATGCGGTGGAACTGGCCAACGACAGCGAGTTCGGCCTGGCGGCGACTATCTACACCGCCGACCTGGCACTGGCCGAACGCATGACCTCGGCACTGGACACCGGCGGCGTGTTCATCAACGGCTACTGCGCCTCCGACCCCCGTGTGGCGTTCGGTGGCGTGAAGAAGAGCGGCTTCGGGCGCGAGCTGTCGCACTTCGGTGTGCGTGAGTTCTGCAACGTGCAGACGGTGTGGCTGGATCGTAACTGAGTCGAGTGCGCGTCGCTCTTTTCGCGGGCAAGCCCGCTCCCACCAAAGATCACGGCAGAGCGTGTGGGAGCGTGCTTGCCCGCGAAAAGGCCAGCACCAACACGGTAGATGCCTGATCATCTGCCACAAAAATGCACTCCGCCCCTGCAGATTTACCGATTGTGTCAGGCAAATACGCATGGCAGGATCCTCCGATCCTCCAGCGTATTTCCAGACTTCACTTGGAAAATCAATAACAAAGCAGGGAGACCGCGATGACCGCGCACGCTCAACCCCAGGCCACGGATCATGTTCTGGCCGACATCCGCAACCACATCGGCCACCTGACCCTCAACCGCCCCGCCGGCCTCAATGCCCTGACCCTGGACATGGTGCGCAGCCTGCAGCGGCACCTGGACGTCTGGGCGCATGATCCGCAGGTCAAGGCCGTGATGCTGCGCGGCGAAGGCCCCAAGGGCTTCTGCGCCGGCGGCGACATCCGCTCGCTGCACGACAGCTTCAAGGCCGGCAGCGACCTGCACGAACGCTTCTTCGAAGAGGAATACGCCCTCGACCTGTGCCTGCACCACTATCACAAGCCGGTGCTGGTGCTGATGGACGGCTTCACCCTCGGCGGCGGCATGGGCCTGGCCCAGGGCGCAGACCTGCGCATCGTCACCGAGCGCAGCCGCCTGGGCATGCCGGAAGTGGGCATCGGCTACTTCCCTGACGTCGGCGGCAGCTACTTCCTCTCGCGCATTCCTGGCGAACTGGGCACCTACCTGGGCGTCAGCGGTGCGCAGATCCAGGCTGCCGACGCCCTGTACTGCGGGCTGGCAGACTGGTACCTGGCCAGCGACAGGCTGGCCGCGCTGGATCAGGGTCTGGATCAGCTGGTGTTCGGCGATCACCCGCTCAAGGACCTGCAGGGCCTGCTGGCAAAGCTCGGCACCCAGACCCTGGACGACGCACCGCTGGCCCGCCTGCGCCCGGCGATCGATCACTTCTTCGCCCTGCCCGACCTGCCCGGCATCCTCGAGCAACTGCGCGCGGTGAGCATCGGCGACAGTCGCCAGTGGGCCCTGGCCACCGCCGATCAGCTGGAAACCCGCTCGCCGCTGGCCATGGCGGTTACCCTGGAGATGTTGCGCCGCGGTCGCCACCTGAGCCTGCAAGCCTGCTTCGCCATGGAACTGCACCTGGACCGCCAGTGGTTCGCCCATGGCGACATCATCGAGGGTGTGCGTGCACTGATCGTCGACAAGGACAAGCAGCCGCGCTGGAACCCGCCCACCCTGGCCGCGTTGTCGCGCCAGCGGGTCGACCAATTCTTCGAAGGCCTGTGAGCCGGGGAGCAGCAACATGCAAGACCTGGAACTGAGCGAAGAGCAGATCATGATCCGCGACATGGCCCGGGATTTTGCCCGTGGCGAGATCGCGCCCCATGCCCAGGCCTGGGAGAAGGCCGCCTGGATCGACGATGGCGTGGTCCGCGCCATGGGTGAGCTGGGTTTGCTGGGCATGGTGGTGCCCGACACCTTCGGCGGCAGCTACACCGACTATGTCGCCTACGCCCTGGCCGTGGAGGAAATCTCCGCAGGCGACGGCGCCACGGGGGCCATGATGAGCATCCATAATTCGGTCGGCTGTGGGCCGCTGCTGGCCTATGGCAGCGCCGAGCAACAGCGGCAGTGGCTGCCGCGCCTGGCCAGCGGCGAAGTGATTGGCTGTTTCTGCCTGACCGAACCCCAGGCCGGCTCCGAAGCCCATAACCTGCGCACCCGTGCCGAGCTGGTCGATGGCCACTGGGTGATCAACGGCGCCAAGCAGTTCGTCAGCAACGCCCGGCGGGCTGGGCTGGCGATCGTCTTTGCCGTCACCGATCCGCAGTTGGGCAAGAAGGGGCTGTCGGCGTTTCTGGTAGAGACCGACAACCCGGGCTTCAAGGTCGACCGCAGCGAACACAAGATGGGCATCCGTGCCTCCGACACCTGCGCCGTGACCCTGGACAACTGCCGCATCCCCGCCGCCAATCTGCTCGGTGAGCGCGGCAAAGGCCTGGCGATCGCTTTGTCCAACCTCGAGGGCGGACGCATCGGCATCGCTGCCCAGGCCTTGGGCATCGCCCGCGCCGCGTTCGAGGCGGCACTGACCTACTCGCGCGAACGCATCCAGTTCGGCAAGCCGATCAACGAGCATCAGAGCATCGCCAACCTGCTGGCCGACATGCAGGTGCAGGTCAATGCCGCGCGCCTGCTCATCCTGCATGCCGCGCGCCTGCGCACCGCCGGCAGGCCGTGCCTGTCGGAAGCCTCGCAAGCCAAGCTGTTCGCCTCGGAGATGGCCGAGCGGGTGTGTTCCATGGCGATCCAGGTGCATGGCGGGTATGGCTATCTGGAGGATTATCCGGTGGAGAAGTACTACCGCGATGCACGCATCACACAGATCTACGAAGGCTCGAGCGAGATTCAGCGCATGCTGATTGCGCGGGAGCTCAAGCACTATCTGCCGTGATCGTCCGGACCCGGGGCCGTGCGCTGCCCCGGAATATCACCGCGATAGCATTTATCCATTGAACAGACGATTGCAGGTGCAGTAAGCTCGACCCCAATCACTGGAGAGCACCATGTCGAACCCCACCTGCAACCACGCCAACACCACCGGTCGCCACGCGCGCCCTGTGCTGGCCGTTGCCGGTCGTAACCTCGGCTGCTCCTATTTCGGGTATTGGTTTAGCCACTAGGCGCCGATACCCACGCGGCGTCCACCTTCGAGGGGCCGCCGAACATGAGAATACTCAACCCCCGGTCGGCTCCCCGACCGGGGGTTTTGCGTTTCCAGGGCCTGTAAAAACATTCATTCGTTCCGAGGACAGATTCATGAACTACACCAGCTACCGCTACGCCTTCACCTACGCCTGGCGATTTAGCCAATCCCGTTCGGGCCAGCCTGCCGCCTCCGTACGGTCCATCACTGGTGGCGAAGCTGCGCACAGCAATCATCCGAATATCTGTCGAACACCTCGATAGGGCCGACAGCGCGGGAAGCACCCGCCGTCCGCCCAGGGAAACAACGCCATGCAATCCTCGAATCTCGCTCTGCCCCTGACCCAGCCTGCCGCTGCCAACACCGCCGTCAGCCAGCGTCTGCCCAGCCCTCACCTGCTCAAGCAGCAGATGCCGCTCTCGAGCGAACTCGCCCAGCAAGTCCAGGCCCATCGCCAGGCCATCCGCGCCATCCTCGAAGGCCGCGATCCGCGCCTGCTGGTGATCGTCGGCCCTTGCTCGATCCACGACCCGCGCTCGGCACTGGAATACGCCGACCGCCTGGCCGCGCTCAGCCGCGAAGTCGACGACAAGCTGCTGCTGGTGATGCGCGCCTACGTCGAGAAGCCCCGCACCACCGTGGGCTGGAAGGGCCTGGCCTACGATCCGCACCTGGACGGCAGCGACGACATGCACGCCGGTATCGCCCTGTCCCGTGGCCTGATGCTGGGCATGCTCGAGCGCGGCCTGCCGATCGCCACCGAACTGCTGCAACCGATGGCCGCCGGCTACTTCGACGACCTGCTGGGCTGGGCGGCCATCGGTGCGCGCACCACCGAGTCGCAGATCCACCGCGAGATGGTCAGCGGCCTGGAGCTGCCGGTCGGTTTCAAGAACGGCACCGACGGCGGCGTCGCCATCGCCACCGATGCCATGCGCAGCGCAGCAGCGCCGCATCGCCACTTCGGCATGGATGCGCAGGGCTACCCGGCGATCATCGAGACCTTCGGCAACCCGGACACCCACCTGGTGCTGCGTGGCGGTCACAAAGGCCCGAACTACGATGCCGACAGCATCGCCCTGGCCCGCCAGGGGCTGGCCAAGGCCGGTTTGCAAGCGCGGATCATGGTCGACTGCAGCCACGCCAACAGCGGCAAGGATCCGGCGCGCCAGCCTGCAGTGTTCGAGGACGTGCTCGGCCAGCGCCTGGCCGGCGACACCTCGATCGTCGGGGTGATGCTCGAGGGGCACCTGTTCGACGGCTGCCAGGCGCTCGGCAAGGGCGCGCTGAAATACGGCGTGTCGATCACCGATGGTTGCCTGGGTTGGGATTCGACCGAGACCATGCTGCGCCAGGCCGCAGCGCGGTTGTAGCAAGACCACGGCAAGCCTTGCGAGACATTTCGCAGCCAAGTGCGCTAGGCTTGCCGTTTCAAATCAAGGAGCAGTTCCCATGGCCCGCGCCACCGCCCGTCACATCCTCGTCAGCAGCGAAGACAAGTGCAACGAACTCAAGGCCCAGATCGAAGCCGGTGCCGACTTCGCCGAAGTCGCCAAGGCCAACTCCACCTGCCCGTCCAGCCGCCAGGGCGGTGACCTGGGCTCGTTCGGCCCAGGCCAGATGGTCAAGGAATTCGACACCGTGGTGTTCAGCGCGCCGGTCAACACCGTGCAAGGCCCGGTGAAGACCCAGTTCGGCTACCACCTGCTGGAAGTGACCAGCCGCCAGGACTGATCCGGTCTTGTTCGCCCGCCCCTGCAGCGCCCTTGTAGGAGCGGGCTTGTCCCGCGACTGGGCGGCAACCGTCATACGCGGCCTCTCGCCGTTCCCGATCACGGGGCAAGCCCGGGCCTGCAAGGCACTGGCTCGTGTGCTGGCGGGCTGCCTGTTGTCATGGCTGGCCGCTGCCAGCCACGCCGCCACCTCCCATGCCCTGACCGTCTACGGCGAAGCCCCGCGCTACCCTGCCGGCTTCCAGCACTTCGACTACGTCAATCCCGACGCCCCCAAGGGCGGCAGCCTGCGCCGCTCGGCCATCGAGATCGGCCAGTTCGACCATATCCTGCCCTACATCGACAAAGGCACCGGCGTCACCGATGTCGACGGCTGGCTGTATGCGCCGCTGGCGGTACGCTCGTTCGACGAGCCCTACACGGTCTACGGCCTGATCGCGCGCCGCATGGAGCGTGGCCCCGACGATGCCTGGCTGCGCTTCGAGATCGACCCGCGCGCGACGTTCGCCGACGGCAAGCCGGTGCGCGCCGAGGACGTGCGCTTCACCTTCGAACTGCTGATGAGCAAAGGCAGCCTCAAGTACCGCACCCAGTTCGCCGAGGTGGCCGGGGTCACCGTCGAGGGCCCGCGCAGCGTGCGCTTCGATTTCAGGCAGCCGCACGGCCGGACCTTGCCGCTGGACCTGGCCACCTTGCCGGTGTTGCCGGAGCACGACTGGCAGAGCCGCGACTTCGCCAATGGCGCCGGCTTCGACAAGCCGGTGGGCAGCGGCCCGTACCGCATCAGCCGGATCGACAACGGCCGCAGCATCACCTTCGAGCGCAACCCCGACTGGTGGGCCAAAGACTTGCCGGTGAACCGTGGGCGCTACAACTTCCAGCGCATGCGCGTCGAATTCTTCGGCGACACCGAGGTCGCCCGCCAGGTGCTCAAGGGCGGCGGCTACGACTACAACCGCGAGTTCTCCGCCACCGCCTACACCCTGGGCTACAACGGCGCGCAACTGGATGACGGGCGCCTGCAGCGTGCCCACCTCGGCCCGGCCAAGCCGCAGAATGCCCAGGGTTTCGTGTTCAACCTCGACAAGCCAGTGTTCGCCGACCGCCGTGTGCGCCAGGCCCTGGCCATGCTCTGGGACTTCGAGTGGAGCAACCGGCAGATGATGCGCAACCTGTACATCCGCCAGCAAAGCCTGTACTCCAACACCCCGCTCGCCGCCCGTGCGCTGCCCGACGCCGACGAACTCAAGCTGCTCGAACCGCTGCGCGGGAAGATTCCCGACGAAGTCTTCACCCAGGTGTTCAGCGCCCCTGTGACCGACGGCTCCGGCATCATCCGCAAGCAGCAGCTTCAAGCACTGGCACTGCTCGAAGCTGCCGGATGGCACGCGCAGGGCGACCGCCTGGTCAACACCGACGGCACTCCGCTGAGTTTCACCTTCCTCAACGGCCAGTCAGGCCTGGAGCGGCTGTTGCTGCCCTGGAAGCGCAACCTGGCGCAGATCGGCATCGAGCTGAACATCCGCAACGTCGATTCGGCCCAGTACATCAACCGGCTGATGGCCCGCGACTACGACATGGTCGTGACCGGCTATCCGGTCACCCTCTCGCCGGGATCGGAGCAGTACAACTACTTCGGTTCGGCGGCCGCCAACGACCCGGGTTCGAACAACCTGATGGTGCTCAAGGATCCGGCCGTGGACCAGTTGCTCGACGGCCTGGTGCGCGCCTCGACCCAGGCCGACATGCTGCGCCACGCCCATGCCCTGGACCGGGTACTGCAGTGGAACTACTACTGGATCCCCAACTACTACCCGCCCGGCAGCTCGACGGTGTGGTGGAACCGCTTCGGCCTGCCCAAGGTGCAGGCCGCCTATGACGAAGGCCTGGACACCTGGTGGGAAGTCAGCCCGACGGCGCTGACCAACCAGCAGATGGCCGAGCACCTGAAGGCCACGCCATGACCGCGTACATCCTGCGCCGCCTGCTGCTGATCATCCCCACCCTGCTGGCAATCCTGCTGGTGAACTTCGCCATCGTCCAGGCGGCACCCGGTGGCCCGGTGGAGCAGGCGGTGGCGCGCCTGCAGGGTATCGGCGGGGGCGCGCCGGGCGCACGGGTCGATCTGGTGCAGGGCGAATCCCGCGCCAGCCGCGGGCTGGACCCGAAGCTGATCGAGGAGATCAAGCGCCAGTACGGCTTCGACAAGAGCGCGCCACAACGCCTGTGGCTGATGCTCGGCCAGTACGCCCGGCTCGACTTCGGCCAAAGCTTCTTCCGCGGCGCCAAGGTCACCGACCTGATCCTCGACAAGCTGCCGGTCACCTTGTCGCTGGGTTTCTGGGCGACGCTGATCACCTACCTGGTGTCGATCCCGCTGGGCATCCGCAAGGCGATCCGCCACGGCAGCCGCTTCGACACCTGGAGTAGCGCGCTGATCGTGATTGGCTATGCCCTGCCCTCGTTTCTCTTCGCCCTGCTGCTGATCGTGCTGTTCGCCGGCGGCACTTCGCTGAACTGGTTCCCGGTGCGCGGTCTGGTCTCGGAAGACTTCGACCAGTTGAGCCTGCTGGGCAAGGTTGCCGACTACTTCTGGCACCTGGTGCTGCCGGTCGCCGCGCTGGTGATCGGCGGCTTCGCCACCCTCACCCTGCTGACCCGCAACGCCTTCCTCGACGAAATTTCCCGGCAATACGTGGTCACCGCCCGGGCCAAGGGCCTGAGCCAGCGCCGGGTGCTGTACGGCCACGTACTGCGCAATGCCATGCTGCTGGTGGTGGCCGGTGTGCCCCAGGCGCTGATCACGGTGTTCTTCGCCGGCTCGCTGCTGATCGAGGTGATCTTCTCGCTCGACGGGCTGGGGCGCATGAGTTATGAAGCGGCCGTGTCACGGGACTACCCGGTGGTGTTCGGCACCTTGTTCATCTTCACCCTGGCAGGCTTGCTGATCCGTCTGATCGGCGACCTGTCGTACACCCTGCTCGATCCGCGCATCGATTTCGACACGAGGGCCCACTGATGCTCTCGCCCATCGCCCGCCGCCGCTTGCAGCGCTTTCGCCGAAACCGGCTGGGCTGGATCTCGCTGTGGCTGTTCGGCGCGCTCCTGCTGCTGAGCCTGGGCGCAGAACTGGTGGCCAACGACAAGCCGCTGCTGCTGTCGTACAAGGGCCAGCTGTACACCCCGGCGCTCAAGCGCTACACCGAGCAGCAGTTCGGCGGCGAGCTGCCATTCCAGCCCGACTACCGCAGCGCCTATGTCCGCCGGTTGATCGAAGGCCAGGGTGGCTGGATGCTGTTCGCGCCCATCCCGTTCAGTGCCGACACGCCCAACTACGACCTGCAGGTGCCCACCCCCAGCCCGCCAAGCGCCAGCAACTGGCTGGGCACCGACGACCAGGGTCGCGACGTGCTCGCCCGGGTACTGTACGGCACCCGCGTCTCCTTGCTGTTCGCCTTTGCCCTGACCCTGGCCAGCGTGTTGATCGGCGTCACGGCCGGCGCGCTGCAGGGCTACCATGGTGGCTGGGTCGACCTGCTCGGCCAGCGTCTGCTGGAGGTCTGGTCGGGGCTGCCGGTGCTGTACCTGCTGATCATCCTGTCGGGCTTCGTCGAACCGGATTTCTGGTGGCTGCTGGGGATCATGGCGCTGTTTTCCTGGCTCACCCTGGTCGATGTGGTACGCGCCGAATTTCTCCGTGGGCGCAACCTGGAATACGTCAAGGCCGCGCGTGCCCTGGGCCTGCCGGACACCCAGGTGATGTTGCGGCATATCCTGCCCAATGCCATGAACGCTACCCTGACCTACATTCCGTTCATGCTCACCGGCGCCATCACCACCCTCACGGCGCTGGATTTCCTCGGTTTCGGCATGCCCGCCGGCACCGCTTCGCTGGGCGAGCTGGTGACCCAGGGCAAGCAGCACCTGCAGGCGCCGTGGCTGGGCTTCACGGCGTTCTTCGCGCTGGCGGTGATCCTGTCACTGCTGGTATTCATCGGTGACGCGCTGCGCGAGGCATTCGACCCGCGGCGCTGATCCGACCCTCGAGCAAGGAGCGGCACATGACTCTCAAAGGCAAGACGGCACTGGTCACCGGATCCACCAGCGGCATCGGCCTGGGCATCGCCCAGGTGCTGGCCAGGGCTGGCGCGAACATCCTGCTCAATGGCTTCGGCGATCCACAGCCTGCGCTCGCCGAGATCGCCCGTCACGGTGTGCAGGTCGCGCACCATCCGGCCGACCTGTCCGAGGTGGCGCAGATCGAAGCGCTGTTCGCCCTGGCCGAGCGCACCTTCGGCGGTGTCGACATCCTCGTCAACAACGCCGGCATCCAGCACGTGGCACCGGTCGAAGCTTTCCCGGTGCAGAGCTGGGACAAGATCATCGCGCTGAACCTCTCGGCCGTGTTCCATGGCACCCGCCTGGCCCTTCCAGGTATGCGCGAACGCGGCTGGGGGCGGATCATCAATATCGCCTCGGTGCACGGCCTGGTGGGTTCCACCGGCAAGGCTGCCTATGTGGCGGCCAAGCACGGGGTGATCGGGCTGACCAAGGTAGTGGCGCTGGAAACCGCGACCAGCAATGTCACCTGCAACGCCATCTGCCCCGGCTGGGTGCTGACCCCGCTGGTGCAGAAGCAGATCGACGACCGCGCAGCCACTGGAACGGATCCGCAACAGGCGCAGCACGACCTGCTGGCCGAGAAGCAGCCATCACTGGCGTTCGTCACCCCCGAGCACCTGGGCGAGCTGGCGCTGTTCCTGTGCAGCGAGGCCGGCAGCCAGGTACGGGGCGCTGCGTGGAACGTCGATGGCGGCTGGCTCGCCCAGTAACGGCAAACGGCCAGATGCCGCAGGCCGCCGCACGATCAGGCATAATGGCGGCCTTTTTTGCCCGAAGCACAGGTTGCCCCAATGAAAGCACAAGCACGCCACATCCTGGTCAAGACCGCCGAGCTGGCCGAACAGCTCAAGCAGCGCCTGGACAAGGGCGAGGCATTCGACGTGCTGGCGAAGAAGTTCTCGACCTGCCCGTCGGGCAAGCGTGGTGGCGATCTGGGCGAGGTGCGCCCGGGGCAACTGGTCGGTGCCATCGACCAGGTGATCTTCAAGAAGGCGCTGCGCGTGGTGCATGGGCCGATCAAGACCAAGTTCGGCTATCACCTGGTGCAGGTGTTCTACCGCGACTGAGATCTTCAACGCCGGGTTGATAGTGTTTCAACGCCAGCCGGCTTTATCCCGCCGGCGCCAGGCAATACGGTAAGCGGCACCTGCCCAGGAGACCACTCGCCGTGACATCACTGCACAACCTGCTCCGCCCCTTCCCCCAGACCACGCTGCTCGACAGCGCCACCCCCATCCAGCGCCTTGGCGGTGTCGAGCGGGCGCTGGGCCTCGAGCAACAGGGTATCGCCCTGTTCGCCAAACGTGACGACCACATGGCCTTGGGCGGCGGCGGCAACAAACTGCGCAAGCTGGAATTCCT
This sequence comes from Pseudomonas sp. FA117, assembly GCF_057370475.1. Taxonomy (NCBI): domain Bacteria; kingdom Pseudomonadati; phylum Pseudomonadota; class Gammaproteobacteria; order Pseudomonadales; family Pseudomonadaceae; genus Pseudomonas; species Pseudomonas sp. FA117. The sequence continues at coordinate 2,699,279 of NZ_CM170675.1, read as the reverse complement.
GCTCGGCGCCGCACTGCGCGACGGCGTCGATACCGTGATCACCGTCGGCGGCCTGCAGTCCAATCACGCGCGCCTGACTGCGGCAGCCTGTGCCCTGATCGGCCTGCGCTGCGAACTTGTGCTCGGACGCGCCGTGGCGCGCTCGGACAGCGACTACGAACACAATGGCAACGTGCTGCTCGATACGCTGTTCGGCGCCAGCGTGCACATCACCCACGACGGCATCACTCCTGGCCAGTGGGCCGAAACACGGCGCGCCGAGCTGGTCAGTGAAGGTAGCAAGGTATTGGTGATCCCCACCGGCGGCTCGACCCCACTCGGCGCCCTGGGCTACGCCAAGGCTGCGCTGGAGATCGCCGACCAGGGCCGGCAACTGGGGGTCGATTTCAAACGCATCGTGCTGGCAAACGGCAGCTCCGGCACCCACGCCGGGTTGGCTGCAGGCTTTGCCGCGATGGGCGAGGGTCCGGCTGTGGTGAAATCGTTCGCGGTACTGCACGAGCAGGCTGACACCCATCGGCAAACCCTGACGCTGGCCCGCGAAACCCTGGCCCTGCTCGATCCGGCCCTGCAGCTCGATGCCGGGAGCATCCACGTCGACGGCAGCCAGCGTGGCCAGGCCTATGGCCAGCCGACCAGCGCCATGGTCGCTGCCGTACGCCTGATGGCCAGGCACCAGGGCCTGTTGATCGACCCTGTGTATTCGGGCAAGGCCTTCGCCGGGCTGCTCGACGATGTGCACAATGGCCTGTACCGCCGCGGCGACAACCTGCTGTTCCTGATGACGGGCGGTGCACCTGGCTTGTTCGCCTACCGTTCGGTGTTCCAGGACGACTGAGCCGACGGGCCTGGTTTCCCTGGACGCTCCAGGACGGTATGCTCTGGCGCTCTACCACAGGCCTTGCAGGACGGTGAGCATGACCAGGCACGCCCTGTTGCTCAGTGCCGCGCTGCTGTTCAGCCCGCTGCTGGCGGCGCAACAGATCCAGCGGCAACTGGGCGATTTCGATTTCAAGCTCGGCACCACGGCTTCGCGCAGCATGGCCCAGGGGCTGATCTCGCCGAGCGCGGTCGGTGCCTTCCACGGCGGCCTGGACCTCAGTCACCCCAGTGGCTGGTACGTCGGCCAGTACGCGCCGAGCATGGGCCTGAGCGCGGCGTCCACCCTCAAGCTCGACAGCTATCTGGGCTACAAGCAGCGCTTCACCGACAGTTTCGGCTACGAGGCCGGGCTGATCCACTACAGCTACCCCAACCTCTCGCGCCCCGACAGCCACGCCCTGTACGGCGGCCTGTCGCTGCTGGGCAGGCGCTTCGGCGGTGCACTGAACGACAACCCGGACAACCGCACCGGGACCCTGTTCGCCGACCTCGGGCAACTGCCCTTGCTGGATGTCAGCCTGCGGGTGAAGGTCGCCCATCACCGCCTCGGCACCCCCTACACCATCGGCGACGGCAGCCAGGTGGACACCTTCAACGACTGGTCGCTGCAGTTGTCACGGCCCTGGCTGGGCATCGACCTGGACCTGATCTACAGCAGCTCCGACCTCAGCGGCAGCGGTTGCGGCGCCTATTCGGGCATGAACACCTACTGCGACGGCATGCTCACGCTCAAGGCCCAGCGCAGTTTCTTCTGATCCCCCCGGCACTGTCTGCGTCCTCGGAAGATCGGACGCGGAACGGGGCCTGTCGTGTCGGCCACTAGCGCAATTCGCCTGATTTCTTGCCCGATTCTCTGAACCTGCTGCCCAACGGATAGGAAACCTGCGTTCCAGGGTCTAGAGTTTTCAGATCGGGAATCCGGCTCGCTCGCGTGCGCGCGGCATTCCCGCCAGGGCCGCGCCTCGCTGCGCCACCCTGCCTATAACGACGAGACACCAACCGATGATCAGCGGGTGAACGCCATGGAACTACGCATCAACCAGAAGACCTATGAGGTCGACGCCGACGCCGATACGCCCCTGCTGTGGGTGATCCGCGATGACCTGGGCCTGACCGGCACCAAGTACGGCTGCGGCCTGGCCCAGTGTGGCGCCTGCTCGGTGCTGGTGGACGGCAATGTGGTGCGCGCCTGCGTCACGCCGGTGGCCGGTGTGGTCGGACGCGAAGTCACCACCATCGAGGCGATCGAGGCCGATCCGGTCGGCAAGCGCGTGGTCTCGACCTGGGTCGAGCACCAGGTGGCCCAGTGTGGCTACTGCCAGTCCGGCCAGGTGATGGCCGCCACCGCTCTGCTCAAGCACAACCCGACACCCAGCGACGAGCAGATCAGCGCGGCGATGGTCAACCTGTGCCGCTGCGGCACCTACAACGCGATCCATGCCGCCGTGCACGAGCTCGCCAGCCAACCGGCCGGGAAGGAGAACGCCTGATGAATTCGCCTTTCGAACTTCCCGCCGAGCTGCGTGACCTGAAGCTGGATCACCCGGTCAACCTGTCGCGACGGCGCTTCCTGGCCGGCAGCGCCCTGGGTGCGCTGGTGATCGGCTTCGGCCTGCCACTGGGTTCGGCGCGGGTGCAGGCCGCCACCGCTGCGGCCAGCACGCGTGGCACACAGGTGCCCGCGTTCCTGGAGATTCGCCCGGACAACAGCGTGCGCCTGCTCTGCCCGTTCATCGAGGGCGGCCAGGGCACCTGGACCGCCATGGCGCAGATCGTCGGCGAAGAACTGGACATGGACCCGGCCAGCTTCCTGGTCGACAGCGCCCCGCCAGGCGAGGCCTACGTGGTGATGGAGAACGGCCTGCGCATCACCGGCGGCAGCATGTCGGTGCGCATGAGCTACCCGACCATGCGCCGCCTGGGCGCCCTGGCCCGGGCCATGCTGCTGCAGGCCGGTGCCGACAGCCTGAAGGTGCCGGTGGCCGAGTTGACCACCGAGCCGGGCAAGGTGGTGCATGCCGCCTCCGGCCGCTCGCTCAGCTATGGCGAACTGGCCGGGCGGGCCATGGACCTTGCGGTGCCCGACCCCGCCAGCGTGCAATTGCGTGATCCGGCGCAATTCCGCTGGATCGGCAAACCGGTGCACCGCCTCGATGCCCATGACAAGTCCACCGGCAAGGCGGTGTACAGCATCGACCTGAAAGTCGACGACATGCTCCACGCCGCCGTCCAGCACGCGCCACGCCTGGGCATGAACGTCGCCAGCCTGCGCAACGAAGCGCAGGTCAAGGCCATGAAGGGCGTGCACTCGGTGCATGTGCTGCCCGGTGCGGTGGCCGTGGTCGCCGAACGCTGGTGGCACGCCAAGCGTGCCGCCGAAGCGGTGCAGGTCGATTGGCAGGAGGCCGCTGCCGATGCCCAGGTACGGGTGATGCCGGCCGACTTCTCCAGCGACGCCTATCGCGACCACCTGGCCGCCCAGACCGGCCCGGCCCGCGACGACGAAAACGAAGGCGATGTGGCTGCTGCGCTCAAGGGTGCCAAGACCCAGGTCGAGGCGACCTACCACAACCAGTACCTCAACCATGGCCAGCTCGAGCCACCGTCGGCCCTCGCCCGCTTCAATCCCGACGGCTCGCTCGAAGTCTGGCTGCCGAACCAGGCTCCGGACATGTTCCGCGACGACATCGCCAAGCGCACGGGCCTGGCCAAGGAGCAGGTCATCCTGCATTCGCCGCTGCTGGGCGGCTTCTTCGGACGTCACTTCCTCTACGATTCGGCCAACCCCTACCCGCAGGCCATTGCCCTGGCCAAGGCGGTGGGGCGACCGGTCAAGATGATCTGGACGCGCGAAGAAGAGTTCCTGCGCGATGTGCTGCGCCCGCTTGCAGTGGTCAAATTCCGTGCCGGCCTCGATGAGCAGGGTCTGCCCGTCGCCATCGAGGCGGTCAGCGCCACCGAGGGGCCAACCGAATCACTGGCCGGCAAGCAGGGCGAGAAGATCGATCCGACCGCCATCGAGGGCCTTGCCGGCAAGTCTTATGCCATCGCCAACAAGCGCATCGCGCAGATCTACGTCAAAGGCCCGGTGATGCTCGGTTACTGGCGCTCGGTCGGCAACTCGCTGAACGATTTCTTCTATGAATCGTTCCTCGACGAGTTGGCCGACAAGGGTGGTCATGATCCGTTCGAGTTGCGCCTGCACCTGCTGCGCGACAATCCGCGCCTGACCACCCTGCTGCAAGCGGTCGGCGAACTGTCCGGTGGCTGGAAGCGTGGCCCGTTCACGGCAGAAGACGGCAGCAAGCGCGCCCGCGGGGTGGCCATGGCCTCGCCGTTCGGCTCGGAGGCAGCGGTGATCGCCGAGGTCTCGATCGAGAACGGCCAGGTCAAGGTGCACGACATCTGGCAGGCCATCGATCCAGGCAGCGTCGTCAACCCGGCGATCGTCGAGCATCAGGTCAATGGCGCGGTGGCGCTGGGCCTGTCGCAGACGCTGATCGAGGAAGCGGTGTACGTCAACGGCATGCCACGTGCGCGCAACTACGACCTGTACCCGATCCTGCCGCCGTCACGCATGGCCCGGGTGCATGTGCGCATCGTCGAAAGCGGGGCGAAGATGGGCGGCATCGGCGAGCCGCCGCTGCCGGCAGTGGCGCCTGCGGTGGCCAACGCCGTGGCTCGACTCACCGGCCAGCGTGCGCGCAGCCTGCCCCTCAGCCGCCATACCTTTGCCTGACACGGAAGCCCTATGAACAACAGCCGACTGGTAACCACCACGCGCTGGCTGGCACTGCCGTGCCTGGTCGCGGCAGGCCTGCTGGCCTGGTATGTCACTCGCGAGGTCACCTCGCCCTTCGAGCAGGAAACCCCAAACCCCGACCAGGCCCTGATCAGCCGCGGCGAATACGTGGCGCGGGTGAGCGACTGCGTGGCCTGCCACAGCCTGCCCGGCAAGGCGCCCTTCGCCGGCGGGCTGGAAATGGCCACGCCGCTGGGCGCGATCCACGCCACCAACATCACCCCGGAGCGCAACGTCGGCATCGGCAGCTACAGCCTGGCCGACTTCGACCGCGCCGTGCGCCACGGCGTCGCGCCCGGAGGCCGGCGCCTGTACCCGGCCATGCCGTATCCGTCCTACGCCAAGCTCAACGACGACGATGTGCGGGCGCTGTACGCCTTCTTCATGAAAGGCGTGCAACCGTCCACGCAGGCCAACATCCCCAGCGACATCCCCTGGCCACTCAACATGCGCTGGCCGATTGCCCTGTGGAACGGTCTGTTCGCCGCCGACAAGCCCTACGCCGAGAACACCAGCCAAGACCCGCTGTGGAACCGCGGCGCCTACATCGTCCAGGGCCCCGGGCACTGCGGCAGTTGCCACACGCCGCGAGGGCTGGCATTCAACGAGAAGGCGCTGGACGAGTCCGGCAAGGCGTTTCTCGCCGGTGCCCTGCTCGACGGCTGGTACGCGCCCAGCCTGCGCCAGGACCACAACACCGGCCTGGGCCGCTGGAGCGAGCCTGACATCGTGCAGTTCCTCAAGACTGGCCGAAACAAGCATGCCGTGGTGTACGGCTCGATGACCGAGGCGTTCAACAACTCCACGCAGTTCATGAGCGACGACGACCTGGGAGCGATTGCCCGCTACCTGAAATCCCTGCCGGGCGACCCCCAGCGTGATGGCCCGCCCTGGCAGTACCAGGCCGTGTCGGCGGCCAGCCGACTGGATGCACCGGGCGCACACAGCTACGTGACCCGCTGCGCCTCCTGCCATGGCCTGGAAGGCCAGGGCCAGGCCGAGTGGATTCCGCCGCTCGCCGGAGCGACCTCGATGCTGGCCAGCGAAAGTGCCTCGGCGATCAACATCACCCTCAACGGCTCGCAGCGTATCGTCGCGGCCGGGGTGCCGGATGCCTACCGGATGCCGGCGCTGCGCGGGCAGATGTCCGACCAGGAAATCGCCGAGGTGCTGAGCTTCGTGCGCACGGCCTGGGGCAACACTGGCGGTGCAGTCGATGCCAAGGCGGTGGGCAAGCTGCGCGAGCACACCGACCCGGCCAGCAGCAGCCCGATCGTGCTGCACATGCGCTGAACCTGCGCCGCAGCCACAGGCCAGCACGGCCACGGTGGCGGCAAGACCCGCACAGGCGTTGCCAGGCCAGCCTGGCACGCCTGCATTGAAACCAAGGAGCGCCCATGGAAAGTATCGACCTGCTGGTCCTGCGCACCGCCCAGGAGTGGCTTCACGCCGGTCACCGCGTGCTGCTGGCCACCGTCGCCCGTACCTGGGGATCGTCGCCCCGCCCGGTCGGTTCGATGATGGCCCTGCGCAGCGATGGCCGTGTGGTCGGCAGTGTCTCGGGCGGCTGCATCGAAGACGACCTGATCCACCGCTACACCACGGCCCACGGCGGCGCCGGCCTACCCGACGGCGCCCCGCAACGGGTGCGCTATGGCGTCACTGCCGACGAGGCCCATCGTTTCGGCCTGCCCTGCGGCGGCACCCTGGAGCTGATCCTCGAGTTCTCCCCCTCCTGGCAGTCGCTGGCCCAACTGCTCGGCCAGCTCGACCGTGGGCAACTGGTGCGCCGCCAGCTCGACCTGCACAGCGGCGCAACTACCCTGCAGGCCACCGCCACCCCCGAACAGTTCAGCTTCGACGGCCAGCACATGGTCAACACCCTTGGCCCCGGCTATCGGCTGTTGCTGATCGGCGCCGGCGCGCTGGCCGAATACCTGGCGACCATGGCCCTGTTCAACGGCTTTCGCGTCTCGGTCTGCGACCCGCGCCCGGAGTACATCGACGGCTGGAACGTGGCAGGCGTCGAATGCCTGGTCGGCATGCCCGATGATGTGGTGCGCGACTTCGCCCCGGACCTGCGCACCTGCATCGTCGCGGTCAGCCATGACCCCAAGCTCGACGACCTGGCCCTGCTCGAAGCCTTGCACAGCCCGGCCTTCTACATTGGCGCCATCGGTTCGCGACGCAACAGCCAGCAGCGCCGTGCCCGAATGATCGAGCACTTCGGCGAGACCGATGCCAGCCTGGCGCGCCTGCACGGCCCCATCGGCATCTACATCGGCAGCAAGACTCCGGCCGAGATCGCCGTCAGCGTCATGGCCGAGATCCTCGCCGCCAAGAACGGCGTCGAGCTGCCTGGTGCCGTGAGCGTGACCACGGCCAAGCAGGCACGCGAGCGGGCGCTGCCTGCAGCCTGAACCTTGCGGTATGCTTGCCCGCACCTCCGTACAAGGCTGCCCATCATGAACGATCTGCCTGCCCGCCCGCGCTGCGCCGCCCTGGTCCTGGCCGCCGGGCGCGGCACACGCTTTGGCAGCGACAAGCGCAAGGCGCTGCTGGCAGACGGTCGGATGCTCCTGACCAGTACCTTGCAACAGGTTCAGGCAAGCTTCGACCCGGTGTACCTGGTGCTGCGCAGCGACGATGACCCGCAGGCGTGGGGCATCGACGCAGCGGTGCATATCGTGCGCGCCGAACAGGCCGCCAACGGCATGGGGGCCAGCCTTGCGGCCGGTGCCGCCGCACTGGCCCAGGCAGATATCGAAATCCAGGCCGTGGCCGTGCTGCTCGGCGACATGCCCTGGATCGCGCCGCAGACCTTCGAATACCTTCTGCAGCACGTCGATGCACAACGCATCCTGATGCCCTCCCACCAGGGCCGGCGCGGCCATCCGGTCATCTTCGGCCGCCGTTTCTGGCCAGCGCTGCGCGAACTGCAGGGTGACCAGGGCGGCCGCGCGCTGATCGAAGGTCAGCCGCAGGCGTGCCAGGTGTTGGAGATCGAGGATCCCGGTATCCTTCGCGACATCGACACGCCGCTGGACCTTGCGTCCTGCCCCTGACCTGGAGCCTCGCCGGTGACCGCCACGCTGACCACCTACTACCTGGAAATGACGTCGCCCGATGCGCTGCGCGCCAAGCCGCTGCCGCACGCACTGTCCGTCGTCGAGTGCGAAATCGCCCAGCCGCAACTCAACCGCTTCCTCTATCAGCTGGTGGGCAAGGACTGGGGCTGGAACGATCTCGACAGCTGGAGCGACGCGCAGTGGCTGGAGGTGATCGGCCAGGATCACCACCGCACCTGGGTGGCCTATCACCGTGGTGCCATCGCCGGTTACTACGAACTCAACCGACCCGACGGCGAGAACGCCGAGATCCGTTACTTCGGCCTTGCCCCGCAGTTCCTGGCCATGGGCTTGGGCGGCGCGCTGCTCAGCCACGCCATCGGCAGTGCCTGGGCGTGGCCAGGCACCCGGCGTGTGTGGGTGCACACCTGCAGCCTCGACCACCCGGCCGCGCTGGCCAATTACCAGGCGCGCGGCCTGCAGTTGTACAAGCAGGAGCAAGAGCCGCTGACCTGAAGCTTCTGCGCCAATGGCCAAGCCCTTAGAATACAGGCTGCATATTCAAAAGGACCTGCCCCATGACCACCGCACATGTGTTCATCGCCACCAGCCTGGATGGCTTCATCGCCCGCTCTGACGGCAGCCTTGACTGGCTCCCGCACGAGCCCGTGCCCGGCGAGGATTTCGGCTACGAGGCGTTCATCGCCGGTATCGACCTGTTGGTGATGGGCCGGGGCACCTTCGAAACCGTCGCAGCCTTCGACCCCTGGCCCTACCCGGTGCCGGTACTGGTGCTGTCGCGCCAGCTCGCCGGCAGCCGCGTGCCTGCCGCGCTCGAAGGCAAGGTGCGGTTCAGCGCACAGACCCCGGGCGAGCTGATGCAGGCGCTGGCCGAACAGGGGGTGGGCAAGGTCTATGTCGATGGCGGTCAGTTGATCCGCGCATTCCTGCGCGAAGGCCTGGTCAGCGACCTGGTGATCACCTCGGTGCCAGTGCTGATCGGCAGCGGGCGCCCCTTGTTCGGCGAACTGGGCAGCGATATCCGCCTCAGGCTGCTGTCCAGCCGCAGCCTGCCGCTGTCCGGCCTGGTGCAGTCGCACTACGCGGTGCAGCCATGAGCCGCAGCCGCGGTCGGCCGAGCCAGGCCACGGGCCTGGACTGCCTGCTGACGCAGCCCCTGGACTGAACGGCGTCTACACGCCGATACACAACTCCCGCTACCCCGACACACTGCAGATACCCCTGCCCACCACACTCCCCGGCACAACAAGGCGATGACCACCGTCATCGCCGATCGACCTGGGAGCTGTCCATGAAAAACCTCGCGTTACCCTCCGGCTGGAAACTCTTTGCCGCGCTCGCCGGCCTTACCCTGGTGATGACCGGGCTGGCCCTGGGAATGCACCCGAGCGGTTCCTCCGATGCCCTGCGCACGGCCATCCGCGCCACTGCGCGCAGCTCCTTTGCGTTGTTTCTCCTGACTTTCCTGGCCTCCTCGTTGGTCACCCTGCTGCCGGGCACCTTCAGCCGCCAGGTCTTGCGCGAGCGGCGCTTCCTGGGCCTGGCCTTCGCCTTCTCGCACACCGTGCACGGGGTGCTGATCTACCTCTACGCCCAGCGCTTCCCGGAGCTGTTCTGGGCCGGCCGCACTGCGGTGGCGAACATTCCCGGCAGTGTCGGCTACCTGTTCATCCTGCTGCTGACCCTGACCTCGTTCAAAGGCGCCATGCGCCTGCTCGGCGGGCGCCTGTGGCGCGGCCTGCACAGCACCGGGACCTGGGTCCTGGCCGGGGTGTTCTGCCTGTCGTTCTACAAGCGCATCCCCATGGGCGGTTGGTATCCGCTGGCCTTCGCCCTGATATTCGCTGCCATCGCCGTGAAGCTCACCGCCAAGCTGGCCCAGCGCCTGCGCCGCGTCAAACCTGCCCTTTCCTGCTGAAGCGAGATTTCCATCATGTCTACCTTGATCAACCGCACCCTTTCGCGCATCGACCTGGCCGGCAACTGGAGTGCCGACCTGGCGCTGCGGCTGTTCCTGGCCTGGGAATTCTTCGAGTCGGGCCTGGAGAAACTCAATGGCAACAACTGGTTTGTCGACCTGCAGGGCAGCTTCCCCTTCCCCTTCAATGTCCTGCCGGCAGAGTTCAACTGGCAGTTGTCGATGTGGGCCGAGCTGGTCTGCCCGCTGCTCCTGCTGCTGGGCTTAGGTACACGCCTGGCCTCGGCAGTGCTGGCGGTGGTGACGGTGGTGGCGATCGCCTCCGTGCACTGGCCGACGCACTGGTCATCGCTGGCTGAATTGGCCCAGGGCTATACGATCACCGACCACGGCTTCGGCAACTTCAAGCTGCCACTGATCTACCTGGTGGCGCTGTTGCCGTTGATGCTCAAGGGCTCCGGCCGGTTGAGCCTGGACTACTGGCTGGTGCGGCGCTGGCAACAGGCCTGATCAACCCTCGAACAAGCACAAAGCCCACGCCTGGCAACAGGCGTGGGCTTTGTGTTTCGTGTATCGATGACACGCGCGGCTGGGTGGCACCGGGAGCCGTTCAGGCCGCCCGGGTACCGATGATCACGCCTTGCGCGCGCAGCCCTTCGAGCATCTGCAGGCCGCCATCGAGCAGCGCCTCGCCGCCCAGCGCCAACAGGCGTTCACGCCCGCTGCCCGAGGCGCTCAGCAGTTGCCAGGCCAAGGGCGACAAGCGCGAGAACTGTACCTTGAACTGTGCGTCGCGATACACCAGCAGCAGGGTGGGCGCCTCGGGCGCCTGTTCTGGCTGGTAATCCGGACCGATCTGCTCCACCGGCCAATGGTAGGCCAGCACCTGTGCCACGCAAGACAACAATGGCTCGCCTTCGAGCAGATCGCCCATCGGGTCGTGCGTCGGGTCCTGGGCATCGCTCAGGCTCAGGTGCGCCTCGATCCACTCGTAATGGGCCAGTTCCAGTTGCCAGGGCGCATCCAGTGCGACGCCCTGCAGATAGTCGACGAAGTCCTGGGCGATTTCGGTGAACAGCGGCGTCTGGCTGCGGTGGTTGGCGTAGAAGTCGCGTACCCGTGCATGCCAGACGCTGTCGCCCAATGTCTTGCGCATCACCGGGAAACTGCCGGCCAGCAGGCCTTCGATGGCGCCATAGAACAACTCGCGATAGACCTGCAGGCGTCTTGCCTCGATGCCGGGCGGCGCCGGATGACGTTGCGGATCGCGCAGGTGGCGGCTCAGGGTGAATTGTTGTTCGCGCAGTGACTCAGTCATGCTCAGGGCTCCCGGCGTGCTGCTGGATGGCGCGGATGCGTGCGGCCTCAGCCAGCAATTCCGCCATCGGTGGGTAGTTGAAGTCACGCTCCAGAACAGTCGGCTGGTGGCCGAAACGGCGGCAAGCGATGGCGAACAACGACCACACGTCCTCCTTCACCGCAGCCCCATGGGTGTCGACCTTCAGGTCCGGCGCCTCGTCGTAGTGCCCGGCGACATGCATGCCGACCACCCGCTCACGCGGCAGCCCCTCGAGAAATGCCAGCGCGTCGTAACGGTGGTTGCAGGCGTTGACGAACACGTTGTTGACGTCCAGCAACAGGTCGCAGTCGGCCTCGTCGAGCACTGCGCGAATGAACGACAGCTCGCTCATGGCCTGGTAGGGAGCGGCGTAGTAGCTGATGTTCTCCACCGCGATACGCTGGCCCAGGCGGTCCTGAGCCTGGCGGATACGCGCCGAGACATGGCGCACCGCCTCGTCGGTGAACGGGATCGGCATCAGGTCGTAGAGGTGGCCATCGTCACTGCAGTAGCTCAGGTGCTCGCTGTACAGCTGCACCTTGTGGCGATCCATGAAGCGTCGGGTATTGTCGAGCAGATTCAGGTCCAGCGGCTCCGGGCCACCCAGCGACAGGGACAACCCGTGGCAGGCAATGGCGAAACGTTCGGCGAGTTGCGCCAGGCCCTGGCCGAAGGCGCCACCGACATTGATCCAGTTTTCCGGCGCGCATTCGAGAAAGTCGACGGTACCAGGCTCCAGTTTCAGCAGTTCGGGCAACAGGCCGCGGCGCAGGCCCAGGCCGGTAAGCAAAGGTTGGGGATGCATGGGTAGTTCTCCGCAGGGGCCGGAAACGACCACGGGGCAAGGCGTCTCCCGGTGAACGATGGAAGACGCCTTGCCCCGCGCGCGATAACCGGCGAAAGGTCAGGAATTGACGGGCAGACGGCAGCGCGGCGCGTGGATGTTGCAGGGCAGCGACATGACAGGGCTCCACGGCGGTCGAAAGGTCAGTTCATTTCGCCGCAGTGGTATGTCGTCGATGTATCGGCGGGGGCCAGCTTTTGTAAGGAAGTCGGTCGGACGTGGGCAATGATACACAGCGATACAAAAACGCCGGTCTGCAAAGACCGGCGTTGCGGGGTCAATCGTCCAGCGGCTTGGGCGGTGCCGCCGGCCTGGCTGGTTTGGCCGGCTTGCCGGTTTCCTTGACCTTTGGCTCGGCAGCCGGTGCAGCGGCCACCGGCTCCGGCGCTGCGATGGCCTTCTCGCTGGCGGGCAATTCATCGACGGCCTTGAAGATCGCCTGCGGGTCGACCTGCTCGTTGCTGTCGTCGTCCTTGAGCATATGGCGCTCACCGTCCTTGCCGATCAGGATGACCTTGGTGCCCTTGCTGGCGCCCAGCTTGAGCTCGCGGATCAGTGCCATGGTGGTCTGCTGCTCGAGGTTCTTGTCTTCGCGCTTGCCCATCATCTGGGCCACGCTGAACAGCACCAGGTTGCGTTCCTTGAAACCAGCCTGGGTGGCCGGATCCTTCATCGCCTGTTCCAGCCCGCGCAGGGTCGGGTCGGCGCTGCTGGGTGCGATGACGACCAATGGCCGTGCCTTGCCCAGCTCCTTGGCCAGCGGGGCATCGCTGTCGGCGGCAAGCAGTGGTCCGCTGACGGCGAGCAGGGTGGCGAGGGTCAGTGACCGGACGAGCATGTGCATCTCCTTGTGTTCTCGATTAACCAATGACTACAGATCAGGGAGAAAGATCCGAGCGGCAGCCTAAACCAGAGGCTCAGGCGCGCGCTCAGGTCAAAGGTAACTTCCGGTTTCCGAAATGGCCCCAGCCTTTTCAGAAACCTCCCACGACTCACTCAGAGCATAGTCGATCCATTCCCGGAACGGGGCCGGCTCGGCCCAGGCTGTGGCTCCGGCCTCGCGGCGTCGAGGGCCGCACGGGTGCGTTCGAGCACCAGCGCATCCCAGGCCGCATCACGCTCGCTGCCGATGTCGCGCAGCCATTGTGCATGATCGTCTGCGGACAACGTCAGGTTGCGCACGCGTTCGGCGAATCCGCTGTCGGCCTGCAGTGCGGCCAGGTCGTCACGGCCCTCCTGCAGTGCCCGGCTGGCCTCGGCGTGCGTTGCCTGGTTGCGCTGCAGCGCCTCAGGATCATCGACGAGCGTTCGCGCCTGGGCTTCCAGGGCCTCGATCTGTTCCTGCAGTGCTTGCAGTTGCGTCTCTCTGTCGGCCAGCACCCCGTCATAGCGCTTGCCCTGCGCCATGTCCTCGATGACCTGCAACTGCGCGTGGAAACGCCGATCCAGTGCGTCGAAACGCGCCTGGTCGGTGCGCACCACGTGGGTACGCCAGAAGTCCTTCCAGACCATCGACTGCGCCACTGCCTCGTCGGTTTCGCGCTCGAGCAGACGCGTACGTGCGTTGTCCAGGCGCACTGCGTCGACGCCCGCGACCTCCCGATAACTCATGGTCAGCGGCTGGCCAGGCAGGTCGAACTCATCGCGCAGGCCGAGCCGGTAAGCCAGCCCTACTTCGACCTCATCGGGATTGGCTCCGTCCAGACGCCGGGCCTGCAAGTCTTCGGCAATGATCCGGTCGACCTCATCCAGCCGCCACAGCTGGCGCCCCAGGTGCACCAGACCGGCTTGCTCGGCGCCTTGCCCGGCCTCGCAACGCGCACGCCAGACCAGCATATGCACTTCCAGGTCGCTGAAGCGGCCGATCACAGCGTCATCGCAGCCCTCCAGGCCGCTGGCAAGCTCGAACAGTTCCTGGCGCAACGAAGCGTTTTCACGCGCGGCACGCATCACGATGCGGACCCGCGCTCCCAGCCCCGTCGGATCGGTGCGGTAATCGCGGGTCTCGCGCAGCCGTGCCAGCAGCACCATCAGGTCCTGACTGCCGGACTCGGTCGTCAGGTCATCCCAGGTCTGGGCGAATTCGTCGGCATCGGCTTGCGCAACCGTGCGCAACCAGCCCTGCCTGGCATAAGCCAAAGCCTCACCGGGCTCGTAGCCTTCGGCGATCTCCGGCAGCAGCTCTTCCTGCCCTTCCGGCAGCCAGCCATGAACACGCATGAACATGCGCAATCGCCCGGCGGAAACCGGAGTGAGCGGGTTTTCCCCCAGCATTATGGAGCCCGAGACCCACAGCGGCACGCGATAGTACGCCTCAGGTACTTCGGTAATCAGGTTGTTGCGCAGGTCTGCCTCGTCGAGCAGTTCCCGCCTGAGCAGCCCCGGAGGCAACTCACTGATGCCGGTGGCGCGCAGGTGCAGGACGTTCAGCCGCGGCATGCCGGCGACCGAGAAGACCCGCCCCAGCGGGTTGTACGAGAGGACCAGGCGCCTGAGCTGGTAGCAATTGCCCAGGCTGCTCGCCTGGGCTGCGTCGAGCACGATCCGGTTGCCGTACAGGTCCAGTTCGCGTAGTTCCGGCAGTTGCTCCAGGCCAGCGGGCACACGGAGCAGCTCATTGTCGGCCAACAGCAACGACTGCAGGCCGGTGAATGCGCGCAGGAAGCCGGAAGGCACATCGGCGAGGCTCATGCTGGTCATCGACAACGACACGACATGGGAAAAGCTCACCTGCGACGGAATCTCCGGCAACTCCTGCAGTGCCATCGCCCACAGCGACAAGCGATAGCCGATCGGCTCACCTGCGGGGTTGCTCACCCGCGGTGCCTGGCGTCGCCACAAGGCCATGAGCGCGTCCCTGACCGACGAGCGCTCGGCCCGCGCTATCAGGCTATTGCCCTGCTGGACCCAAAGGGCCAGGTGCTCGCGCAGATGATCCAGCTCCACCTGCAGGCGCGCCAGTTCATGATTGTGGTTGACCCCGCGCGCGCGGGTTGCCAACAGCCAGTTATCGACCTCCGCCTCGCTGAAGCTAGGGTAAAGCGCACGTACCCGCGTATGCAGCAGGCGTACCCGTCTGGGGGTGCCGCGGCCGCTGAGCGGATAGCCGAGGCGACCATCGACCATGCGCTGCGGCGGAGAAAACCAGCCCATCGGCTCGCGCAGCCCCAGCCCACGTTCGACCTCGTCACGCTCGACGCTTGCCTGGCGGGCCAGACGCACCCGCAGGTTGTGTGCCAGCGGATCGCCAAGGCCCATGGTTTGGCAGTCGGTCTGGTCGAGCACCTGGGCCATCACGTCGAACAGCTCGCCACGCTCACCAACAGCCTGGCCAGCTTCGACCAGCTGGAACGAGCCGTTGAAATGGATGATCTGGAAAACCCGCGGTGCCTCATCGCTGCCGGCGGACATCAGCAGTGGGCCTGACAGCGATCCCTCGTGCAGGCGCCAGGCGATGGCCTCGGGCGCGCCTGGCAGCCGACCAAACAGGTGCAGCGCCACTCGCGCCAGGTCGGCATCCTGGCCGAGATCCAGGTACAGGCCTTCGAACACCCGTGCAACGCGGATCTGGCGCACCATGGCCCGTGCCGATTCCGCCATCGCCAGGGGCACACGACCACTGCTGGCCAGGCGCGCACTCTCCAGCGCGCCGGCCTGCTCCAGGACCTGCCGCGCACCACGCAGGTGCAATCCCGGGAACTGCCGGCGCAGCGCCTGTACCGAAGCGTCGGCACTGGGTTGGACCGCCTGGTAGAAGCGCTCGAACAACGCGCGTCTCTGCCCCCAGGCCAGCTCGGCCAGCACCTGGTCGAACACCCCGGTAGCCCCCGGCAGACGACGCGTGTGATCGAGCACCGAGAGGTCTGTCACCGCCTGACCCGAGCGCAACTGGTCGATCGCGCGACGGATGCGTGCATCCAGCACATAGCGATCGACGCTGTCCTGCCAGGCCGCATGCGGCGCCTGGCCTTGCACATGAACCGCGCGCAACTGGTCGGCATCGATTGCGTGGATGCGCAGGATTTCGTCGATCTGCTCATCGTCAAGCTGCGCCCAGTTGCCCCCCAGGCGACGACCCAGCCGGCGTGGGTCCTGCCACTGCAGCGGTTGCTCCCACCACAGGCGCCACGCCCCTGCACCATTGTGCTCGAGCCGCGGCCCATGACCGTCCACCGGACACAACTGCCAACTTTGGTCGGCTCGCTGCAACACTGGATAGTGATGCCCTTCGATCTCGATCCAGCACTGCTGCCCAAGACGCCAGACGCCCTGCTCGTCGCGCTGCGCCTCCCGCGCCGGCGCCTCGCTGCGGTAGGGCGCCAGATCCGGCTGCCACAGCCGCACGCTACCGTCGTCCAGCTCGGCGCCCAGCATGTCATCGACCAACGCCGAACGGCTCCAGGCCGTCCTTGCCACGGTGACCCCCGCAGCCATCGCGGCGAACGCGGCAAGGTCACCGGCGACATTCATCAGGTGGTCCAGCGCCTCACTGGCATCACCTTCGCGCCAGGCCTGCACGCCGTGATAGACCTCACCGAGCAACTGCCACGCGCTGACCGCCAGCAGGCCCGCTCCGATCACCGGAACGAACAGCCCGGCGAGGTTCAACAGCGCCCAACCTTCGCTGGCCAGGCGCCGATCATGCTCACGCTGGACCGCCTCGTCGACCGCCGCCACCGGCACTGCGATCATCGCTGCATCATCCTTGATCCGGGCGATATGGGCAGCGGCCAGGCGTTCGAACAGGGGCGCGCCCCATGGCTTCGAGTGCTCCTCCAAGGCAATGTTGGCCAGGTCCGAAACACCTTGGTAACCGCTGACCACGTGGCTGAAGAACGGCTGCGCATCACGGCGGCGCACGAAGCGGGCGAAGAATCGCTGGTAGGCGTCGGTGCGCAGCCGCTTGCCCAGGTCATTGGCAAAATGGCGCAGGCTGGGGAAGGCGCTCCAGGGGCTGTGCGGATCACCGGGGATGTGAACCAGCACGCGATGGCTGAAGCTGTAGACCGGGTTGAAGCTCTCGTCGCGCACATCCAGTACGACGATCCTGTCCAGCACACAGCCCAGAAGTTCCAGGCGCCTGGCCTGCACCGGGAACCCTTCGTAGTCCAGAGCCCCCTTTTCGGCGCAGACTCTGATCACCAGGTGCAGTTCTTCCTCGCTCAGCCTGCCTTGCAAGCGTGAGACATGGGCATCGGCCAGCATCCCGTATCGATGGGCCCGCGCCAGTATCGACGGTGTTTCGGGCGGTTGCAGCTGCTGCGCCAGGTGCTGCTGGTAGCGACCGCCCAGATCCAGTGTCCGACACAGCTGCGCGAAACCGGCGGCAGAAGGCAGCCGCGCGTTGGCATCCTCTGCATCGAACACCCGGTTGTCCGCCATCTGGCTGTCCTCTCGGGCCTGCTCGACGCTGAAGTTGCGCAACGCGGCCTCCAGCAACGGCAACTCCCGATAAACCGCTCTGGTTACCGGGTAACCGACAGGTTGCGAGGTGCCCACCATTTCGTGCGAGCCCCACCGCAAGCGCAGGCGGGCAAGGTCTGACGGGCCTCGAAGATAAGGGCGCAGCGCGGCACACAGCAGCGGTGTGGCAAATTGGTCGGGGCCCTGGAGGCCCTTGAGCAGCGCGGCCGCGCGCTCCTGGAAGTACAGACTGAGGCTCAGGGCATCCTGCAACGCCTCGACCTGGGCGAGGCCGGCGCCTAGCAGCCATTGTGGCAGGCGCCGACCGATGATCCAGTCCTGGTGCTCTACGTAGGTGTCGTGCGGTAGCTTCATCACGGGGGGTCTCCAGAAAACCCCGAGACTAGGCAGCCGCTGCGCTTGGCAGGCGCTAGATAGTTGCCACCCTCAGAACAGCAGGAGCTGTCGGCCGGTCAGCAAGCCGAAATCGTCGCCGACAAAGGGCAGTATCGCATCGGCCACCGGCTGCAGCTGACGGCTCAGGTAATGCTCGTGGTCGATCGGTGAGCGCAGGTTCTCCAGCGGTTCGGGGCCTGCCGTGGTCATCACGTAGCTGATCCAGCCGCCGCGCTGGTATTGCAGCGGGCGCCCGAGGCTCAGGTTGTAGTCGTCGGCCAGGCGAGCTGCGCGCACGTGGGGCGGGACGTTGTGCTGGTAGTCGGCGAGCGGGCGGCGCAGGCGCTTGCGGTACACCAGCAGTTCGTCGTGCGCACCGGCGAGGGTCTGGCGCACGTAGTCGCGCACATAGTCGCGGTACGGCTGGTCGCGGAAGATCCGCCCATACAGCGCCTGCTGGAACTGGCGCGCCAGCGGCGACCAGTCGGTACGTACCGACTCCAACCCCTTGTACACCACCTCCTGCTGCCCGTCGCTGCGCTGCACCAGGCCGGCGTAGCGCTTCTTGCTGCCCTCCTCGGTGCCGCGGATGGTCGGCATCAGGAAGCGCCGGTAGTGGGTCTCGAACTGCAGTTCCAGTGCGCTGTGCAGGCCCATCTCCTGTTGCAGGTGCTCGCCCCACCAGCGGTTGACCTCGGCCACCAGCTCCCGGCCGATGCGTGCAGCCTGATCTTCGTCGTGCGGCCCCTTGAGCCAGACGAACGTGGAGTCGGTATCGCCATAGATCACGTCATAGCCACGTGCCTCGATCAGCGCCCGGGTCTGGCGCATGATCTGGTGCCCGCGAAGGGTGATGGACGAAGCCAGGCGTGGGTCGAAGAAGCGGCAGCCGCTGGAGCCGAGCACGCCATAAAAAGCATTCATGATGATCTTCAAGGCCTGGGACAACGGTGCGTTGCCGGCTTTCTTCGCCGCCTCGCGGTTCTGCCATACCCGCTCGACAATGGCCGGCAGGCCGTGGTGCGAACGCGAGAATCGCGCCCCGCGAAAACCGGCGACCGAGTGGGTGTCGTCCGGCTCGCGCAGGCCCTCGACCAGGCCGACCGGGTCGATCAGGAAGGTGCGGATGATCGACGGATACAGGCTCTTGTAGTCCAGCACCAGCACCGATTCGTACAATCCCGGCCGGGAGTCCATGACGAAGCCCCCGGGGCTGGCCTCGCCCTCGCGGCTGCCCAGGCTCGGCGCGACGAAACCCAGGCGGTGCATGGCCGGGATGTACAAGTGGCAGAACGCAGCGACCGAGCCGCCGCTGCGGTCCACCGGCAAGCCGGTGACCGTGGCGCGCTCGAGCAGGAAGTCGAGCAGGCGGGTGTGCTCGAAGATCCGGGTGACCAGCTCGCAGTCCTTGAGGTTGTAGCGCGCCAGCGCAGGCTTGTCCTCGGCGAACATGCGATTGATCTCGTCCATGCGCTGGTAAGGAGTGTCGATCGCCTTGCCCTCGCCCAGCAAGGTCTGCGCGACATTCTCCAGACTGAACGAGGGGAAACTCCAGGTGGCCGAGCGCAGCGCCTCGATGCCGTCGATCAGCAGGCGGCCAGGGGCGTCGGCGAAAAAGTGCGTGCGGCTGCCGTGCTCGCGCAGGGTCATCGGCGCGCCATCGCGGCCCAGGCACAGCGGAACCTGCAGTCGCTGGGCGTGCTCGTGCAGCACGCGCAGGTCGAACTGCACCAGGTTCCAGCCGATGATCGCGTCTGGATCGTGCCGGGCCAGCCACTGGTTCAGGCATTCGAGCAACTGCGCGCGGTCCTGGCAGTACTGCAGGTCGAAGTCCACGGCCTGGTCGCCGCCGTTAGCCGGACCGAGCATGTACACCTGACGCTGGCCACAGCCCTCCAGAGCAATGCTGTACAGCTCGCCGCGCTCGCTGGTTTCGATGTCCAGCGACACCAGGCGCAGGCGCGGGCGGTAGTCGGGGTGAGGTTTGAGCTGGGCCTGCGTGACCGTGCCCTGGGCATCGACCCGCCCCCCGAACAGCACCGGGGCGGTGATGAAGCGCTCCATCAGGTAGCGCTCCGGCGGGCGGATATCGGCCTCCAGCAACTCGACGCCCGCAGCGCGCAGGCGTTTGTCCAGGGCCATGAGCTGCCGATGCTGGTGACAGTACAGGCCCATGACCGGGCGCTGCTCGAAATCCCGCAAATCGAGGGGCCACAACTCGACCCCGGCTTCATCGGCGAGCAAGGCACGGGCATGGGCAGCCTGGTGCTCGGGCAGGAAGGCCACCGAGGTCTGCGGCGACAGGCGCAGCCGGCGCGGGCCCTGCTCGGTCGCGAGCCAGAACTCCACGCAGGTGCCATCGGCGGTGTCATGCCAATGACGGGTCAGGACAAAACCCTGCTGCAGCGCCACACGGACCTCGGAATCTGATCAAGGCCCTGATTCTACCTGCTTTGCACGGTACAAGGGGTGCCTGACGAGCGGACCTGCCGCCAGGAGAATGTGAAAAATTCGTAGAATTTCTGGCATACCAGACTTTCAGGCCGCGACAAATCCTGACACACTTATTGCTAATCGTTCTCATAAGCACTAGCAACAAGGATAATCCTGGAATGAACGCTGCTGCCCCACCCCGTCGTTTCGCACCCAACCTGCTGACCCTGGCGATCTGCCTCGGCGCCCTGCCCCCTGCCATGGCCGAGCAACAGCAGCCCTCGGGCACCCTCGAGCTGGGCGCCACCGAGATCAGCGACAACCGCCTGGGCAGCACCACCGAGGGCACCACGTCGTACACCACCGGCGCCATGAACACCGCCACCAAGTTGCCCCTGACCATGCGTGAAACACCCCAGGCGGTGACGGTGATCACCCGCCAGCGCATGGACGACCAGAACATGACCAGCATCAACGATGTGGCGCGCTACACGCCCGGGCTGTTCCTCAACCAGTCCAGCGGTCCGGGCCGGCAGAGCTATACCGCCCGAGGCTTCGATGTCGACAACCTGATGTACGACGGCATTCCCAGCGCCTATACCGGTTGGGTGGTTGGCGCCCAGCCCAACCTGGCGATGTTCGACCGGGTCGAGGTGGTGCGCGGTTCCACCGGCCTGGTCACCGGCGCCGGCACCCCGTCGGCGGCCATCAACCTGGTGCGCAAACGCCCCCTGGCCGAGCAGAAGGTGACCCTCACCGGCGCTGCCGGCACCTGGGACAACTACCGCGGCGAACTCGACGCCTCCAGCCCGCTCAACGACAGCGGCACCCTGCGCGGCCGCGTGGTCACCTCGTACCGCGACGCCAACGGCTTCCGTGACGGCCAGGAAGAAAACCACGGCCTGTTCTACGCCATCAGCGAAGCCGACCTGAGCGACGACACCACCCTGACGCTGGGCTTCTCGCACCAGAAGGACAAGACCAACTTCTTCTGGGGCGCGATCCCCACCGACCTCGCCGGCCATCACCTGGACGTGTCGCGCTCCTACAACCCGGCCACCGACTGGGAAGACAAGGACCAGGAGATCAATACCCTGTTCGCCGAGGTGCGCCAGCATCTGGCCAACGACTGGAAACTGCAGGTCAACGCCAACTACAGCGAGCAGAATGCGCTGTTCCGCGGCTCGTACCAATCGCGCTGGAACACCGCCAAGACCCTGACCAGAACGGTCTACCAGTCGGCGCACGACGAGAACCAGCTGGGCCTGGACGCCTTCGCCAGCGGGCCGTTCGAACTGCTCGGGCGCAGTCATGAGCTGGTCCTGGGCGCCAGCAAGCGCATCTACGACATGAACCAGCGCGACTACAGCCCCTACGACACCAATTACCCGCTCAATGGCGGCAAGCCCGATTTCCTGCACAGTGGCAACGATCGCTATGTGATCAACCAGGAAGGTGTCTATGCGACCACGCGCCTGAGCCTGGCCGATCCGCTCAAGCTGATTCTCGGCGGGCGCCTGGACTGGTACGACTACGACCAGCGCGACAACAACGACGGCGACTACAAGGTGACCCGCCACGTCACCCGCTACGGTGGCCTGATCTACGACCTGGACGAGCATCACTCGGTCTATGTCAGCTACACCGACATCTTCACCCCGCAGAACGGCAAGGATACCTCCGGCAAGCCGATCATCCCGATCGTCGGCAAGAACTATGAAGTCGGCATCAAGGGCGAGTACTTCGACGGTGCGCTGAACGCCAGCCTGGCAGTGTTCCGCATCGACCAGGAAAACCGCCAGGTCGAGGTCGGTGTCTCGAACTGCCCGCAGATGACCTGCTATGAAGCCTCCGGCGAGGTCCGCAGCCAGGGTATCGACTTCGAACTGCAGGGCGCGCTGACCGACCACTGGCAGATCGGTGGCGGTTATACCTATGCCCGCGTGCACACCATCAAGGATGAAAAGAACCCGGCCAGCGTCAACAAGCCGCTCAACTCCGACACGCCCGAGCACCAGTTCAAGCTGTTCACCACCTACCGCTTCCAGGGCCCGCTGGAGAAACTGCGGATTGGCGGCGGCGTCACCTGGCAGAGCCGCATGTACAACGACATCCCGGTGGACGGCGGCAACTACCGCTTGATCCAGGGCAGCTATGCGGTCACCGACCTGCTGGCCGGCTACCAGGTCAACCAGCACCTGGACCTGCAACTGAACGCCAACAACATCTTCGACAAGAAGTACTACTCGTCGATCTCCAAGTCGGTGGACTACGGCGGCGACACCTTCGGCGACCCGCGCAACCTGATGCTGACGGCCAAGTACAGCTTCTGACCTGAGCGGGCTGGCAGGCCGCGCCTGTCAGCCCCTGATCGCTTTCTCGATGGCGGCGATGTCGATCTTGCCCATCGTCATCATCGCCTCGAACGCCCGCTTCGCCGCCGCCCGGTCACTGCCCGCGACCGCCTCGGTGAGCACCCGTGGACTGATCTGCCACGACAGCCCCCACTTGTCGCGGCACCAGCCACAGACACTCTCCTCGCCACCGTTGTCGACGATCGCGTGCCAATAACGGTCGGTCTCGGCCTGGTTGTCGGTGGCCACCTGGAACGAAAACGCTTCAGAGTGCTTGAACGCCGGGCCACCATTGAGCCCCAGGCACGGGATGCCCATCACGATGAATTCTACAGTTAGTACATCACCCTCCTTGCCCGAGGGAAAGTCGCCGGGTGCCTTATGCACGGCGATCACACGGCTGTCGGGGAAGGTGCTGGCGTAGAACTGCGCCGCCGCCTCGGCGTCGCTGTCGAACCACAGGCAGATCGTATTCTTGTTCGGCATGGCCTGGCTCCCGCATCGCTGGATGACCTGAGCAGTCTAGCCGCGCCCGCGATCCGTGGCGGACGAGGACGACGCACGGACAGCGCTCGATCGACTCAGAAATGTCCCACACCAAAAGCGGAAAGCATGAAGTCGAACTTGCGACTTCCCCGTCGCAAGATTGCCGTAGTGGCGGATTGACGTCCGCCAGTGAACCTCCGGCCTATCTACGACAAGGAAGCCACGCATGGTGATTCGCGAATTACCCGACAACGACGCCTGGGACTACGGTATCAGCCTCGACAAACATATCGTCAGTAGTGTGCCGATCGGCGAAAACGCCCAGGGCTACATGCAGTTCGAGACCCTGCGCACCGACATCGGCGAAGCGGTGTTCCAGCTCAAGTACCGCGACGACTACGACCAGGTCGAATACCTCGCCCAGTCGGTCGCCGAGGCGATGCGGGACATTCCGGTGGATGTCGTGCTGCCGATGCCGGCCAGCCGCCAGCGCACGCGCCAGCCCGTGCACGCCGTGGCCCAACGGGTCGCGCAACTGCTGGATATCGAGTACAGCGATGAAACGCTGGTCAAGAGCGCCAGCACCGGCGCCATGAAGGACCTGGCAACCTACGAGGACCGCCGCGAGGCGCTGCATGGCTGTTTTGCCACCCACGACAACCTGCACCCCTGCCACATCCTGCTGATCGACGACCTGTTCGATACCGGCGCGTCACTGGAAGCTGCCTGTACCGCCCTGCGCGGATACGCTAGCATCCGCTCGATTGTAGTGGTCACCCTGACACGGAGGCATTGATGCCGAAGGTTTTCATCTCCGGCTCGATTACGCTCAAGCGCCTCGACCCACAGGTCGAGGCCCGGCTCGACAACATCATCACCAGCGGTCATGACGTGCTGGTCGGCGATGCTGCGGGCATGGACAAATGCGTGCAGCAGTACTTCGCCAGGCGCCAGTATACGAGCGTGACGGTGTACTGCAGCGCTGACACCCCGCGCCACAACCTCGGAGCGTGGCCGCTCGTGCCTGTACGCCCGCCGGCCGGCGCCAAGGGCCGCGCCCTTCACACCGCCAAGGACCTGGCCATGGCCGAGGCAGCCGATTTCGGCTTGATGATCTGGGATGGCAAGAGCCCCGGCACGCTGAGCAACGTCTTCGAGCTGCTGGAGCGCGCGCGCAAGTCGGTGGTGTATCTGCACGCGGCCCGCCAGTTCCACAACATCCATTGCGCCGACGACCTGCAGGCGCTGCTTGCCCGGATGGACGAGCCGGCGCGCCTGGAGGCCGACAGGAAGATCGGCTTGTCCAGGCGAATCGAACGACTCAGCGGTGTCGCCGACGATCCGACAGCCCTGCGCCGACAGATCGAGGAGCACCTGGCTGTCATCGCCGATCACCAGCGTCTCGTCGCTCAACTGCAGGCGAAGCTGGACAGGATGTCCGGCACCGACGACCTGTTTTCCTGAGCGCAGGCGACCGGGCGTCGCTTGCCTACGGACAGGGTTGAACATTCGCCCCTGACACGACTCAATCCGGGATTGACGCCCTTTTCGGACACCCGTACGATTTAATCGTACACACGTACGAAACCTTCCCAGCGAGTCTGTCCCATGCCCCTCGACAATGTTCCCGTCACCAGCCGCCTGGCCCGCTACGCCTTGTACCTGCTGTTCCTGCTCCCTGGCCTGACCCTCGCCAGCTGGGTGACCCGCACCCCTGCCCTGCGCGACGGCCTTTCGGCTTCCACCGAGCAGATGGGCATGATCCTGTTCGGCTTTTCCGCCGGCGCGATGTGCGGGATTCTCAGTGCCGGCCGCATGATCGCCCGCTTCGGCGCCCACCGGATGATGGTGGTCGGGCTGCTCGGGTTGTCGGTCGGGATGCTCGCCCTGGCCGGCGGCAGTGCACTGGCAAGCGCCTGGTGCGCCTTTGCCGGGCTGTTCGTCTACGGCATCGGCATGGGCTGGGCCGACATCTCGGTGAACATCGAAGGCGCTGCCGTGGAACGGGAAATCGACGCGCCGATCATGACCACCCTGCACGGTTTCTTCAGCCTGGGTACGCTGGTCGGGGCACTGGCGGGCATGGCCATGACCGCGCTGCAGGTGTCGCTGGAACTGCACCTGGTCGCCGCCTCGCTGTGCTCCGCCCTCGTCACCCTGACCCTGGCACCGCACTCGCCGCGGGCGAGCGAGCGCGCAGCGAACCAGCCATCGGCGCAGGCCGAGGATTTCTCCTGGGGCAGCCTGCTGGGAGACCGGCGCCTGCTGTTGATCGGCTTCGTGGTGCTGGCCATGGCCTTGGCCGAAGGCGCCGCCAACGACTGGATCCCGCTGTTGATGATCGACGGTCACGGCTTTGCCGAAACGGCCGGCACCCTGATCTACCTGGTGTTCACCGTGGGCATGACCCTCGGCCGCTTCGCCGGGGCGCCCGTGGTACGCCGCTTCGGCCGGACCCTGACCTTGCGCGCCAGCGCCCTGCTCGGTGCCGCCAGCCTGGCGCTGGTGGTGTTCTGCGATGTGCAGTGGGTGGCCGCGGCGGCAGTGATGCTGTGGGGAATCGGCGCCTCGTTGGGCTTTCCCCTGGCGATCTCCGCCGCGGGTGAAAGCGGCGCGCACAGCGACCAGCGCGTAAGGCTGGCGGCGACGGCGGGCTACCTGGCGTTTCTGGTCGGCCCGCCGCTGCTGGGCTTCATCGGCGAGCACCACGGCCTGCGCCTGGCGATGCTGCCGGTACTGACGCTGGTGGCGCTGGCCTTCGTGGTGGCCTCGGCGCTGCGCGAAGACAAGCGGATGCAGGCCGCCTGACCGCGGCGCCAGCGCGCTTCAGTCCTTGGTCTTGGCCTCGGCCCAGGCCTGCTCGGCATCCCAGCCGCCGCCCAGCGCCGCGATCAGTTGCACGCTGGCCACCAGCCGGCCCTGCAGCAGATTCAACACGCTGCGCTCGTTGCTCAGTGCCGTGGTCTGGACGTTCACCACATCCAGATAGCCGATCAGTCCGGCGCGGTACTGGTTCTCGGTCAGGCGCAGCGACTCGCGGGCAGCATCCAGCGCCTCCTGGCGCACCACTGCCTCGTCGGCGTACACCTTCAGTTGCACCAGGTAGTTCTCGACCTCCTTGAAGCCATCGAGCACGGTCTGGCGGTATTGCGCCACGGTCTGGTCGTACACCGCCACGGTGCGGTCCACCTCGGCACTGCGCTTGCCGGCATCGAACAGGGTCAGGGCCAACTGCGGCCCTACCGACCAGTAGCGGTTGGGCAGTTCGATCCAGTTGTTGAAACTGCTGCTCGAGTAGCCGCCATTCATGCTCAGCGACAGGTCGGGGAAGTAGGCGGCGCGCGACACGCCGATGTTGGAGTTGGCCGCCATCACCTTGCGCTCGGCCGAGGCGATATCGGGGCGGCGCTCCAGCAGTTGCGACGGCAGGCTCACGGGGATCGACGGCAGCGCCGGAATATCGTTGCTCGCCGCCAGCGAAAACTCGGCCGGCGCCTTGCCCATGAGCACGGCGATGGCGTTCTCGTATTGCGCGCGCTGCCAGGCCAGGTCGATCAGGTCGGCCTGGGTGCTCTTGAGCTGGGTGCGAGCCTGGGCCACTGCATCCGGGCCGGCCACGCCTGCACGGTACTGGTTCTGGTTCATCCGCAGCGAGCGCTCGTAGGCCGCCACCGTGGCTTCGAGCAAGCGCTTCTGCTCGTCGATCACGCGCAGTTGCAGGTAGTTCTGCACCAGCTCGGATTGCTGGCTCAGGCGAATCGCCGCCATGTCGGCAAGGCTGGCCTCGGCGCTCGACTCATTGGCGTTCATGGTTTCGCGCAGCTTGCCCCAGAGATCGATTTCCCAGCTCACGCCCAATTGCGCGTTGTAGGTGTCGCGAATGCCGCTGCTGTTGTTCGACAGGCTCGAGCTGGAACTGCCGGTGCCCTGGGCCGAACGGTTCTTGCTGGTGGTCAGGTTCAGCGAGGGGAACAACGAGGCGCGGCTGCTGCGTACCAGTGCCTGGGCCTGACGGTACTGGGCTTCGTACTGGGCCAGCGTCTGGTTGCTGCGGTTGAGCTCCTCGACCAGGGCATTCAGGCGCGCATCGCCGTACAGCTCCCACCAGGCGCCGCGGGCGATGGCATCCGACGGGTTGGCCTGGGTCCAGCCCTCGGCCTGCTTGAACTGCGCCGGGGTGCTGATCTCGGGGCGGTGATAGTCGGGGCTCAGGGTACAGGCACTGAGCATCGCCACGCACAGGCCGGCACCCAGCAGGCGCGAGCCACGGCCACGGGTCAGCAGTTGCAGGGCGCGGTGCAGCGGAGTCTGGGCAAAGTTCATAGCGGGGTTTCCAGGGCGGCGTCGGTGCGCACGCCGCGCCAACGGTTGAAACGGTGACGCGCGCGGTCCAGGTACAGATAGACCACCGGCGTGGTGTAGAGGGTGAGGATCTGGCTGAAGACCAGGCCACCGATGATGGTCAAGCCCAGTGGCTGGCGCATCTCTGCGCCTTCGGCCTGGCTGAGCAGCAACGGCAGCGCGCCGAGGATGGCCGCCAGGGTGGTCATCAGGATCGGCCGCAGGCGCAGCAGGCAGGCGCGGCGGATCGATTCTTCCGGCGACAGGCCTTCGTTGCGTTCCAGTTGCAGGGCCAGGTCGATCATCAGGATGGCGTTCTTCTTCACCACCCCGATCAGCAGGAACAGACCGAGCAAGGAGATCAGGCTGAACTCCCCTCCCGTGAGGTAGAGGGTCAGCAGCGCACCGACGCCGGCCGACGGCAGGGTCGACAGGATGGTCAGCGGGTGGATGTAGCTTTCGTAGAGAATGCCCAGCACCAGGTACACCAGCACCAGGGCGCCGAGAATCATGAACGGCTGGCCTTCGGCGTTCTTGGTGAAGGCATCGGCACTGCCGCCGAGCTTGGCGATCACCGACTCCGGCAGGCCCAGCTTGGCCACCTCGCGTTCCAGCGCGGCCAGGGCCTGGTCGACGCTGTAGCCCTCGGCGACATCGAAGGAGATATCTTCGGAGGCGAACTGCCCCTCGTGGCTGACGCGGTCGTTGGCCAGGCTGTTCTCGTAGCGGGCGATGGTCGACAGCGGCACGCGCGCGCCGTCGGCGGTGATCACCTGCACCTGTTCGAGCGTGCTTGGGTCCCAGGCGTACTTGGGGTTGATCTCCATCACCACCTGGTATTGGTTGAGGCTGTCGTAGATGGTCGAGATCTGCCGCTGGCTGTAGGCGTTGTTCAACACCGCGGTGACCATGTCCATGTCGATGCCCAGGCGCTTGGCCTGGTCGCGGTCGACCACCAGCGTCACCTGCTGGGTGCCGGCACCGTCACGGGCGTCGATGGCGGTGAGCTCGGGCAGCGTGCGCAGCGCCGCGGCCACTTTCGGGAACCACTCGCGCAGGGCCGCGAGGTCGCCGCTCTGCAGGGTGTAGAGGTATTGCGAGGTGCTCTGGTCGCGGCCACCGCCGCCCAGTTGCAGGTCCTGGTCGGCCATCAGGTAGAGGCGTCCACCGGGCACCTTGGGCAGCTCCTTGCGCAGCCGCTCGATGACCTTCTGGGCGTTTTCCTTGCGCTCGCCGATGGGCTTGAGGCGCACCAGCACGAACGCGTTGTTGGTGCCGCTGTTGCCGCCGATGAAACCGGCGACGCTCTGTACCGCCGGATCCTTGAGCAGTGCGCGGCGGTAGATCTCCATCTTCGGTTGCATCACCGTGAACGACAGGCCGTCATCGCCGCGCACGAAGCCCTGCAGCTGGCCGGTATCCTGCTGCGGCATCAGGGTCTTGGGCACGATCACGTAGAGAGCGACGTTGAGCACGATGGTCGCCAGCAGGCTGACCAGGGTCAGGCGCCGATGACGCAAGGCCCAGCCCAGGCTCCGGTCGTACCCCGCGACCATGCGCTGGTGCACCCGGTCGCTCCAGCGCTGCAGGCCGGTCTGGCGTTGCGGTGCGTGGGGTTTGAGCCAACGCGAGCAGAGCATCGGCGTAAGCGTCAGCGACACCAGCAGCGACACCAGGATCGCCGCCGCCAGGGTGATCGAGAATTCCTGGAACAACCCGCGCACGATGCCGCCCATGAACAGGATCGAGACGAACACCGCCACCAGCGACACGTTCATCGACAGCAGGGTGAAGCCCACTTCCTTGGCGCCAAGAAACGCTGCGCGCATGGGCCTGGCGCCGTTCTCGATATGCCGGGAGATGTTCTCCAGCACCACGATGGCATCGTCCACCACCAGACCGGTGGCGAGGATCAGCGCCATCAGCGACAGGTTGTTCAACGAGAACCCGCACAGGTACATCACCGCGAAGGTGCCCACCAGCGACACCGGCACCGCAAGGCTCGGGATCAGCGAGGCACGCAGGTTGC
This sequence comes from Pseudomonas sp. FA117, assembly GCF_057370475.1. Taxonomy (NCBI): domain Bacteria; kingdom Pseudomonadati; phylum Pseudomonadota; class Gammaproteobacteria; order Pseudomonadales; family Pseudomonadaceae; genus Pseudomonas; species Pseudomonas sp. FA117. Next base: position 2,669,963 of record NZ_CM170675.1, on the reverse strand, counting down.
CGAGGAACAGGTAGACCACCAGGATCACCAGCACCACGGCGATCAGCAGGGTGTGCTCGGCCTCCTTGAGCGTGGCCTTGATCACCGGCGAGCGGTCCATCGCCACGTTCAGCTTGACGCTGGCCGGCAGCAGCGACTGCAGCGCCGGCAACTGGTCCTTGATCTGTTGCACGGTCTGGATGATGTTGGCGTTGGTCTGGCGGTTGACCACCAGCAGCACCGCCGCGTCGTTATTGAAGAAACCGCTGTTGTAGCGGTTCTCGACGCCGTCGCTGACCTTGGCGACGTCGGCCAGGCGCAGGATCGCACCGTTCTGCTGGCGGATCACCAGCGGTTTGTAGTCGTCGGCCTTCTCCAGTTGATCGTTGGCGCGCACCTGCCAGTTGCGCTCGCTGTCCTCGACGAAGCCCATGGGCCGGCGCTGGTTGGCGTTGGCCACCGCCGTACGCACGTCATCCAGGGCCAGGCCGTACTGGTTGAGCAGTTGCGGCTCCAGCTCGATGCGCACCGCCGGCAGCGAACTGCCACCGATCTGCACTTCCCCTACCCCGCTGACCTGCGACAGGCTCTGCGAGAGGATGGTGTCGGCCAGGTCGTACAGCTGACCCTTGGACAACACGTCGGAAGTCAGCGACAGCACCATGATCGGCGCTTGTGAGGGGTTGACCTTCTTGTAGGTCGGCATGCTGCGCATGCCGCTGGGCAGCAGGTTGCGGGTGGCATTGATCGCCGCCTGCACCTCGCGCGCGGCACCGTCGATGTCGCGGCCCAGGTCGAAGCCGATGATGACCCGTGTCGAGCCCTGGCTGGAGCTGCTGGTCAGGGTGCTGACCCCGGCGATGCTGCCCAGCTTGCGCTCAAGCGGCGTAGCCACGGTCGAGGCCATCACCTCGGGGCTTGCGCCCGGCAGGCTGGCCTGCACCACGATCACCGGGAAGTCCATCTGCGGCAGCGGCGACACCGGCAGCAAGCCGAAACTGACGCCGCCCAGCAGCATGATCGCCAGGCTCAGCAGCATGGTCGCTACCGGCCTGCGGATGAACGGACCGGACAGGTTCATGCCTCGGCCTGCGCGGCGTCGTCAACGGGGCGCCAGCGGCGCGCCAGGCGGTCGAAGTACAAGTAGATGACCGGTGTGGTGAACAGCGTCAGCACCTGGCTGACCAGCAACCCGCCCACCATGACCAGGCCCAGCGGCTGGCGCAACTCGGCACCGGAGCCGGTGGCGAGCATCAGCGGCAAGGCACCGAACAGCGCGGCCAGGGTGGTCATCAGGATCGGCCGGAAGCGCAGCAGCGCAGCCTGGTATATCGCTTCACGCGGGCTCATGCCCTGGTGACGCTCCGCCTCCAGGGCGAAGTCGATCATCATGATCGCGTTCTTCTTGACGATACCGATCAGCAGGATGATGCCGATGATGGCGATCATTCCCAGGTCGTTGCCGCTGAGCAGCAATGCCAGCAAGGCGCCGACCGCCGCAGAAGGCAGGGTCGAAAGGATGGTCACCGGGTGGATATAGCTCTCGTAGAGCACGCCCAGCACGATGTACATGGTCACCACTGCCGCGAGAATCAGCAGCAAGGTGCTCGACAGCGACGCCTGGAAGGCTTCGGCGGCACCCTGGAAGCGGGTCTGCACGCCCAGCGGCATGCCGATGTCCTGCTGCACCTTCTCGATCACCTCGACCGCCTCGCCCAGCGACACGCCGTGGCCGAGGTTGAACGACATCATCACCGCCGGGAACTGGCCAATGTGCGAGATCGCCAGTTGCGCCTGGCGCTGCTCGATGCGCGCCAGCGCCGACAGGCGCACCTGCCCGCCATCGGTGGCCTTGACGTGGATCGAATCCAGCGCCTGCGGGCCAATGCTGGCGGCCGCCTGCGATTGCAGGACGACACGGTACTGGCTGGCCTGGGTGTAGATGGTCGAGATCTGCCGCTGGCCGAACGCGTCGTACAGGGCGTTGGTGATCTGCGCCACGCTGATGCCCAGGCGGCTGGCCATGTCACGGTCGATCACCAGGTACACCTGCAGGCCCTTGTCCTGCAGGTCGCTGGCCACATCGGTGAGTTCGGCGCGCTGCTGCAGGGCGTGGACCAGCTTGCCGCTCCACTCGGCGAGCATGTCCGGGTCGGGTGAGGACAGGCTGAACTGGAACTGGGTGCGGCTGACCCGGTCCTCGATGCTCAAGTCCTGTACCGGCTGCATGAACAGGCGGATGCCGACCAGGCGGTCGAGCTGCGGTTGCAGGCGGCTGATCACCTCGGAGGCGGTCACGTCGCGCTCGCCGTGCGGCTTGAGGTTGATCAGCAGGCGGCCGCTGTTGAGCGTGGCGTTGTCCCCGTCCACACCGATGTACGAAGACAGGCTCTGCACTGCAGGGTCCTGCAGGATCACCTTGCTCAGCGCCTGCTGGCGTTCGCTCATGGCAGTGAACGAGATGGACTGCGGGGCCTCGGAAATGCCCTGGATGACCCCGGTGTCCTGCACCGGGAAGAAGCCCTTGGGCACGATGATGTAGAGGAACACCGTCAGCGCCAGCGAGCCCACCGCCACCAGCAGGGTCAGCGGCTGGTGCCTGAGCACCCAGGTAAGCGCATGGCTGTAGCGTTCGATCAGCCAGTCGATCCAGGCGCCGCTGGCGCGGTAGAAGCGGCTCTGCTCCTCTTCCTTCGGTTCGCGCTTGAGCAAACGCGCGCACATCATCGGCGTGAGCGTGAGCGACACTACCAGCGAGATCAGGATCGCCACCGCCAGGGTGATGGCGAACTCGCGGAACAGGCGGCCGACCACATCGGCCATGAACAACAGCGGGATCAGCACCGCGATCAGCGAGAAGGTCAGCGAGATCAGGGTGAAACCGATCTGCCGCGCGCCCTTGAGCGCCGCCTGCATCGGCGTTTCGCCCTCCTCGATGTGCCGGGAGATGTTCTCCAGCATGACGATGGCATCGTCGACCACGAAACCCGTGGCGATGGTCAGCGCCATCAGCGTGAGGTTGTTGATCGAGAAGCCGGCCAGGTACATCACGCCGAAGGTGCCGATCAGCGACAGCGGCACGGCAATGGACGGGATGATCGTGGCACTGACCCGGCGCAGGAAGACGAAGGTGACCATCACCACCAGGGCGATGGCGAACAGCAGTTCGTGCTGCACATCGCGCACGGCGGCGCGGATGGTCTGGGTACGGTCGGTGAGCACGCTGACGTCCAGGCCAGCCGGCAGGTTGTCGGTGATCGACGGCAGCATCTGCTTGATGCGGTCGACCACCTCGATGACGTTGGCCCCGGGCTGGCGCTGGATGTTCAGCAGCACGGCATGGTTTTCATTGGCCCAGGCGGCCAGGCGCTCGTTCTCGGCGCCGTCGACGATTTCGGCGACATCCTTCAGGCGCAGCGGCGCACCGTTGTTGTACTTGAGGATGAGGTTGGCGTATTCGTCGGGCGAACGCAGCTGATCGTTGGCATCGAGCATCGATACGCGGGTCGGGCCGTCGAAGTTACCCTTGGGCTGGTTGACGTTGGAAGCGCCGATCAGGGTGCGCACGTCGTCGAGGTTCAGGCCGTTGGCGGCCAGGGCGTCGACGTTGACCTTGATCCGTACCGCCTGGCGCTGGCCGCCGGCGATGCTGACCATGCCCACTCCGCTGATCTGGGCGATCTTCTGCGCCACGCGGGTGTCGACCAGATCGTTGAGCTTGGGCAGCGGCAAGGTGCCGGAACTGATGGCCAGGGTCAGCACCGGGGTATCGGCAGGGTTGACCTTGTTGTACACCGGTGGCGCCGGCAGATCGCTGGGCAGCAGGTTGCTGGCAGCGTTGATCGCCGCCTGGACCTGCTGCTCGGCGACGTCCATGTTCATGTCCAGATTGAAGCGCAGGGTCAGCACCGAGGCGCCGCCGGAGCTGGTCGAGGCCATCTGGCTGAGGCCGGGCATCTGCCCGAACTGGCGCTCGAGCGGCGCGGTGACCGCGCTGGTCATCACCTGCGGGCTGGCGCCCGGGTAGAGGGTCATGACGCGGATGGTCGGGTAGTCGACCTGGGGCAAGGCCGCCACCGGCAGCATCGTGTAGGCGATCAGGCCGGCCAGGACGATGGCCAGCATGCTCAGCGTGGTGGCGACCGGGCGCAGGATGAACAGCCGCGAGATGTTCATGCGCCCGCCTTGCTCGACTCACCGGTCTGGGCCGAACCCTTGGCTTCCTGGCCCTGCAGGTGCTGGCCGGGTGTGGTCGGCACTTGCGAGCTGTCTTCGACCACCTCGACCTGGGTGCCTTCGCGCAGGCGGTCGGTGCCTTCCAGGACCAGGCGCTCACCCGCCTTCAGGCCCTCGACGATCACGCTGTTCTCGCCGTCGCTGGCACCGACCTTGAGCTTGCGGATATTGACCTTGTTCTCGGCGTTGACCACATAGGCGAAGGTGCCGTCGTTGCCGAACTGGATCGCCGCCGCCGGCGCCAGCACCACCTGCTTGAGAGTGTCGGCCAGCAGGTGGACGTTGACGAACTGGTTGGGGAACAGCGCCAGGTCCTTGTTCTCGAAGAAGCCCTTGAACTTCAGGGTGCCGGTGGTGGTGTCAATCTGGTTGTCGAGACTGCCGAGCACACCGGTGGCCTGCAGCTTGCTGTCGCCGCGGTCCCAGGCTTCGACCGGCAGGCGCGCACCGCTGCGGTAGCGTTCGAGCACCGTGGCCAGCTCGGTTTCCGGGAGGGTGAAGGCGACGTTGATCGGCTCGGTCTGGGTGATCACCACCAGCGCCGTGGTGTCGTTGGCCGCGACCAGGTTGCCCAGGTCGAGCTGGCGCAGGCCCAGGCGGCCGCTGATCGGCGCCCGGATCTGGGTGAACTCGAGGTTCAGCCGCGCATCGTTGACCGCGGCCTGGTTGGTCTTGACCAGCCCCAGGAACTGCCCCACCTGCGCTTCGGCGGTGTCCAGGGTCTGCTTGGCGATGCTGTCTTCGGCGTACAGGCCTTTATAGCGGGCCACATCGACCTGGGCGTTCTTGAGCTGCGCCTGGTTCTGCGCCAGGGTGCCTTCGGCCTGTTGCAGGGCGATGCGGTAAGGGCGCGGGTCGATCTCGGCGAGCAGTTCGCCGGCCTTGACCTGCTGGCCTTCCTTGAAGTGGATCTTGACCAGCTCGCCGGCCACCCGGCTGCGCACGTTGACGGTATTGGTCGCCGTGACCGTGCCCAGCGCCTTGTAGTAGAGCGGGAAGTCGCCGACGCGCACCGGCTCCACGCGCACCGGCACCGGATCGCTGGAGGCGCCGAAACCTGGGCGCCCGCCCTTGCCCATCCGCACAGCCTGGTCCTTGTGCGTCGGCGCGGCAGCAGGCCACAGCCACCAGGCCAGCAGGGCCACCAGCAGCAGGATCAGCAGGCCGAACAGCCAGCGACGGGGGGAACGGGAGGCAGAAGCTTGCATGGGTTGAACGAACCTTGTTCAGAGAGGCGACTGGGGAGGTTGAACGATAAGCACTGGCAACGTTTTAGCAAAGGGCCTTTACCAGGGCTTTACCAACGGCTGACATTGCTAAAACAATGAACTTTAAATGAAAACGGCCCGGAATGGCTTCCGGGCCGGCGTAACAGTGTGTAAACCGCCGGGGCCGCTGCGTGCCCCTGCCCGGCTTACTTCAGGACGGCCAGTGCCGCGTCGTAGTTCGGCTCGTCGGCGATTTCCTTGACCAGCTCGGCGTGCAGCACCTTGTCGTGCTCGTCCAGTACCACCACCGCACGGGCAGTCAGGCCGGCCAGCGGGCCGTCGGCGATGGCGACGCCGTAGTTCTCGATGAATTCACGGCCGCGCAGGGTCGACAGGTTCTTTACATTCTCCAGGCCTTCGGCACCGCAGAAGCGCGCCTGGGCGAACGGCAGGTCGGCGGAGATGCACAGCACCACGGTGTTGGCCAGCTCGTTGGCCTGGGCGTTGAACTTGCGCACGGAGGTGGCGCAGGTGGGAGTGTCGACGCTCGGGAAGATGTTCAGCACCTTGCGCTTGCCGGCGTAGTCTTTCAGCGACTTGTCGGCCAGGCCTTCGCCGACCAGGGAGAAGGCCGGTGCCTGGGCGCCGACCTTGGGCAGCTCACCCTTGACCTGAACCGGGTTGCCTTTGAGAGTCACTTGAGCCATGGCGGGAATCCTTGTACGGGGTTTGAAAAAGGATTCCGAGTAAATCGCTTTTGGCTGCAAGCTGCAAGCACCGCAACGCCTGTCGTGCGATGCCTGCACAGATTCAGCTCAACAGGCCGTAGACCACCGAGCTCAGGGCCACCAGGCCGATCGCCACGACGAACAGGTTGGACAGCGCGCCGCTGTACTTGCGCATCGACGGCACGCGGCGGATGGCATACATCGGCATCAGGAACAGCAGCACCGCCAGGATCGGGCCGCCCAGCGACTCGATCATGCCGAGAATGCTCGGGTTGAGCGTGGCGACGATCCAGCACACCACCAGCATCAGCGCGGCGACCACCCGGTCCAGGGTCTTGGCGCCCGGACGCAGGCCGGTCTTGACGATGATCCCCTTGAGGCCTTCGCTGGCGCCGATGTAGTGGCCCAGGAACGACTTGGCGATGGCGACGAAGGCAATCAGCGGTGCGGCGAAGGCGATGGCCGGGTTGCTGAAGTGGTTGGCCAGGTACGACAGGATCGACAGGTTCTGCGCCTTGGCTTCGGCCAACTGGGCGCTGCTCAGGGTCAGCACGCAGCTGAACACGAAGAACAGCACCATCGCCACCATCAGCAGGTGGGCACGGGCCAGGATCTGCCCGCTGCGCGCATCGGCGTGATCACCATAGCGGCGCTTCTGGTCCACTGCGAAGGCCGAGATGATCGGCGAGTGGTTGAACGAGAACACCATCACCGGGATCGCCAGCCACAGGGTGTGCAGGAAGGCCGAGCCGGACGGCAGCTGGCTGGCGGTGTCGAGGATGCCGCCATTCCAGTGCGGCACCAGGTACAGGGCCAGCAGGGCCAGGGCGACGATGAACGGGTAGACCAGCAGGCTCATGACCTTGACCGTGGCCTGCTCGCCGCAGCGCACGATGGCCAGCAGGCCCAGGATCAGCACGAACGAGAGGATCGCCCGGGGTGGCGGGGCCATGTGCAGCTGGTGCTCCATGAAGCTTGCGACCGTGTTGGTCAGCGCCACGCTGTAGATCAGCAGGATCGGGAAGATGGCGAAGAAGTACAGCACGGTGATCAGCGCGCCGGCGGTGATGCCGAAATGCTCTTCGACGACCTGGGTGATATCGCCGTCCTTGCTGCCGGAGAGCACGAAGCGGGTCAGCGCCCGGTGTGCGTAGTAGGTCATGGGGAAGGCCAGCAAGGCCAGGATCAGCAGCGGCCAGAAGCCGCCGAGGCCGGCGTTGATCGGCAGGAACAGCGTGCCTGCGCCGATGGCTGTGCCGAACAGGCCCAGCATCCAGGTGGTGTCTTGACGCGACCAGCTGCCAAGGGCGGCTTGTTGGGTCGATTCGAAGCGTTGCTCGACGCTTTGGGCCTGCTCATTCATTCCGGGTGCAACTCCACTCGCAAGACTGCAACAGGCTGAGAGTGGCGAAATAGAAGCCTCACGCCACCTCAACCGAAAAAGAGGGGCGCGATTGTGCACTGAATAGGTGCGATTGCGAAGCCCCGTCCGAGGGACGGTGGCTGTTTTTGGAAAGGAAGCGAATCGTTGTGGGAGCGGGCTTGCCCGCGAAGGCGTCGGTAATCTTACCTCTTTATTCGCGGGCAAGCCCGCTCCCACAGCCCAGGCATGCCTGGCCCGGCGGATCAGCCCTGCTGCACCGCGGCGAATGCCTCGGCGACACGCTGCAGGTTGTCCGGACGCAGACCGGCCATGCACACGCGACCGCTGTCGATGATGTACACGCCGAACTCGTCACGCAGGCGGCGCGCCTGTTCGGCACTGAAGCCGGTGTAGCTGAACATGCCGCGCTGGCGCAGGAAGAACTGGAAGTCCTGGCCTGGCAGTCGCTTGGCCAGGGCATCGACCAGCCCCTGGCGCATGTCGAGGATACGCTTGCGCATGGTTTCGACTTCCGCCTGCCACTGGGCGTTCAGGCCAGCATCGCCGAGCACGCCAGCCACCAGCAGCGCACCATGGCTGGGCGGGCTGGAGTAGTTGCGGCGCACGGTTGCCTTGAGCTGGCCCAGCACGCTCTGGGCACTTGCCGCATCGTCACTGACCACCGACAGGCCCCCTACCCGCTCGCCGTACAGCGAGAAGATCTTCGAGAACGAGTTGCTGACCAGGCAAGGTACGCCGGCACGGGCCATCTCGCGAATGGCATAGGCGTCTTCGGCCAGACCTTCGCCGAAGCCCTGGTAGGCGATGTCGAGGAACGGAATCAGCTCGCGCGCCTTGACCACCTCGACCACTTGCTGCCACTGGCCCTGGCTCAGGTCGACGCCGGTGGGGTTGTGGCAGCACGGGTGCAGCAGGACGATGCTGTGCTTTTCCAGCGTTTGCAGGCTCGCCAGCATGGCGTCGAAGTCCAGGCCGCGAGTGGCCTGGTCGAAGTACGGGTAGGTGTGCACCTTGAAGCCCGCGCCTTCGAAGATCGCGCGATGGTTGTCCCAGGTCGGATTGCTGACCCACACCTCGGACTGCGGGAAGTAGCGTTTGAGGAAGTCGGCACCGACTTTCAACGCACCCGAGCCACCCACGGTCTGCACGGTGGCGACGCGCCCGGCGGTCACGGCTGGGTGATCGGCACCGAACAGCAGCGCCTGGATCGCCTGGCGGTAGCTGGCCAGGCCTTCCATGGGCAGGTACAGCGACGCCTCATGCGGCTGGTCGGCCAGGCGCTTCTCGACCTCGCCCACCGATGGCAGCTGCGGCACCACGCCGGCTTCGTCGTAGTACAGACCGATACTCAGGTTGACCTTGTCGGCGCGGGGATCGACCTTGAAGGCTTCCATCAACGAAAGAATCGGGTCGCCGGCATAGGCATCGACATGTTTGAACACAGCGTGCAGCTCCTTGGATCAGGACAGTTCGGAAAGGCTTCCCCGAGCATACCTGCAGTGGCGCGCCAGGAACATCATTGAATGTGCAAGGTGTGCGTGCAGGTTTGCATAGCCAAGCGGCCTCGCCCCTTTGCGGGAGCGGGCCTGCCTGGCACGACAGCAGAAATATCCCACAGCAGGGCCAGATCTGCCTCGCATATCCCAGCATCTGCGTTGCGGCATGGTTCACCTCTTCCAGGAGAGGCGCTGGTATGCAGGCTGAAAAGACTTATCACTATGTCGGACGCTACGGGATCGCATTCGACATCAATGAATTCATCATCCAGCCGGGTCAATGCTGTGAGCTTCCCAAGCTGAGCCTGCCATCTGTTCATGGAGCGCACTACAAGGTGACTATCAAGGTACGGGAATTGTACGACCGGATGCTCCCGGGGAAACGCCCTGTCACATGAAGATCCTCGTACCCAGGCCACTTACGAGGGAGCAGGCCGACCAGCTAAACGAAAACCGGACAACAGTGGCGGCGTTGGTTAGCGGGGCAGTCAGCGCTGCTACAGGAGCGGGAGCTGCGGCAGCCTTCGGGAAACTTGCAGGCAAGATTGCTGGGATGACAACCGGGGCTGCGGCGACAACCGTGGTCAGGAACCAGCTCTCCACCTTTCATTCCTCGGATGTACTGGTTTCACTTGAGGCTCAGGTCAAAGGCGGTATTGGCCCTCAACTCTCAGCTATGACGCTCATTCTCTGAGACGCTTGCGATGCCGGAAATTTATCTCACCATCGCCCTGCTCACGATAACTGTCCTGCTTGAGTGGCAGTGCAAATCCGCAACCATCCGCCGCATTTTGGGGCTGTCACTCATCACAATGGGTATCACGACTTGCTCCCGGCTGGGAGCAGATCAAGTACTGGCATTGGACGGCGTGTGGTGGGGATGGTTTTTTTCAAGCCTCGGGTATTTTCTCCTGTGGAAACGCTCCTCGTTCTTTGATCGTCAAAAGAACTGATCGAGGCGTCCTGGCAAGGGCCGATGCAACTTCAAGACACTGAGATTGCGGCCTGTACTCATATAGGCAGTCGTGAATTCCTCTATTGGGACGTCGGAGAGTGGGGCATATTTTTTATACTTGCTGGTTTTCCTCCACTATTCGAGCGCAACCGCTGGTTCGACCTTCATCAACGACGCTCTTGATAACCCGGAAGTAGCGCGTAGGCCCCTGCTCTACGCCACGATCGGCTGTTTGGCCCTTTTCATGATTCTCAATTATTCGTGCAAACGCACGTCCGTCCGATTGGGCCTGTGCCTTGCGTTCATGATCCTCGGGATGACCTCATGCACCACCATCGGAGGTCATGAACTCCTGCAAGTGGATGGAGTGACCTGGGGCTCCTTGCTATGGGTTACCGGGATCAGCCTGCTTTACCAACTCATTCATCTATCGCGTCATGACGAAAGCTGAGTTTGAGAGCAACGTGTAGATCAGGCCGTGCTTAGTCCAACATCGCCTGAAGCTCTCGCCAGTCATACCCGCCAACCGCCACCCCTTCCCGCTCTGAAACCGCCCGCTCGCTGAACCGCCGCTCCCCGGGCAGGCGTGACAAGCCTGCCGCCTGCATCTGCTCCACCAACGCCCGGCTGCGCTCGGCAAAGCGCCCGCCTTGGGCCTTGCCCGGGTCGATGACGATGATCAACTGTCCGGTCCAGGGTGTCTTGGCACCCGGATGCTGCGCCCAGTCGAACTCCCAGGAAAAGTGCCCGCCAGTGAGCCCTGCGGCCAGCAGCTCGACCATCATCGACAGCGCCGAGCCCTTGTGGCCACCGAACGGCAACAAGGCGCCGCCGTCGAGCATCGCCTTGGGGTCGGTGGTCGGCTCGCCCTGCGCATCGACGCCGACCCCGGGCGGCAATTGCTCACCCTCGCGCGCCGCGATCTGTACATCGCCATGGGCCATGGCGCTGGTGGCCATGTCGAAGACGATTGGGGCAAGCCCCTGGCACGGTGCGGCGAAGGCGATGGGGTTGGTACCGAACAGCGGCTTGCGCGCACCATGGGGCACCACGCAGGTCATGCTGTTGACCACGCTCAGCGCGATCAGGCCCTCTTCGGCAAAGGGCTCGACATCCGGCCATAACGCCGCGAAATGATGGGAGTTGTGGATGGCCAGCACAGCGATACCGGCGTGCCGCGCCTTTTCCACCAGGAGTGACCGCGCCGCTGCCAACGCCGGCTGGGCAAAGCCGCCCCTGGCATCGACCCGCACGAAGGCCGCGGCGACATCGCTCACCTGCGGCACTGCCCGCCCATCGACCCAGCCACTGGCCAGGGTCGAGACATAACCCGGGATACGGAACACGCCATGGCTGTGCGCACCGTCGCGCTGGGCGCTGGCGCAGTTGGCCGCCAGCGCGATGGCCACCGGCTCGCTGCAGCCGTGACGCTGGAAGATCCGCTGCAACACGTTCTGCAACTGCACAAGCGGCACGCGGACGACTGGATCGGTGGACGCTGCGGACATCGGTAACTCCCTTTATTGGATTTGGAATGGGGTCAGCCCAGGGCAATGCCTGTCACTCTTCCTCCGGCAAGGGTCTGCTGTCAAATCCGCCATGCCGGGCGAGCGCCAGGTTTATTGCAGCGCTGCAAAGACCCGACTGCATCGTTAAATATTATTGACCACACCACCTGCCAAACCCTTGCCGCCTCAGGCTTGTAGCGGGTAAAGCCCGCAAAAACCGGCTGAAAGCCCCATGAAACCCACGCGTCAGTCGTTTGACATATTAAACGGCTCTGGCAATCTAGAGAGCATGTCCCGACCGGTATCGCAGCCTTGAGGCCGCGCCGGCAGTGCTCGGGACCACAGGTCACGCATCAATGGCCCAAGGCCGCGGACCTGCACAACAACGACAGGTAAAACCTGTCCCAAGGTGACATATGTCCAACAGCAACATTGGCAACAAGCAACCTTCCCTGCGCAAACCCGTCGTCCTGATGACCATGGGCACCCAAGAGCGCAAAGGTCACGACTATCAGGTCATGACCCACAAGTACATCACCCCGCTGGTCGACTTCGCCGACTGCGTCCCGGTCCTGGTTCCCACCTGCTGCGGCACCGACGCCCTCGAGGCTTACCTGGACATGGCCGACGGCATCTACCTGACCGGCGCGGGCAGCAACATCGATCCGGCCCTGTACGGCCAGGAGAACGAAACACCCGGCAAGGCCCAGGACAAGGATCGCGACCTGTTCGACATCCCCCTGGTGCAACTGGCCATCGCCCGCGGCCTGCCGATCTTCGGGATCTGCCGCGGCATGCAGGAAATCAACGTGGCCCTGGGTGGCGACATCTACCAGAAGGTGTACGCGGAACCGGGTTTCAACGACCACCGCGAAAATCCCGAAGACCCGGTCGATGTGCAATATGCCGCTTCCCACGGCGTGAAGATCGAGCCAGGCAGCTGGCTCCAGGAAAAACTCGGTACCGACGAGATCCGCGTGAACTCGCTGCACGGCCAGGGCCTGCGCAACCTGGGCGAGGGCATCGAGCCGATCGCCCGCGCCGAAGACGGGCTGGTCGAGGCGATCCACGCTCCGAGCATTTCGCCCTTCCTGTTCGCCGTGCAATGGCACCCTGAATGGCAGGCTGCGAAGAACCCGGATTCGATCAAGATGTTCCAGGCCTTTGGCGACGCCTGCCGCGCCCAGGTCCGCAAGTCCCAGGCCAACAAGCGCCACCAGGCGGCCTGATTCCTCTTCGTTGGCTTTGATCGCGGGGCGGCGCACGGTCGCCCCCGCTTCCCCGGTCACCCTCTGCTGGTCCCAGAACACTTCCCGTGGAAGCGGGCGGCGGGCTTGTGCCTGTCTCCGCGATCTTTTTTCCAAGACATACGATGACTGATCGGCACATGTGCCCGATCAGCGTTTTCAACTTCCAGCAACCTCCCCCACCTCCCTGCAATTGCTCCCCACAGTCCTGTTCCTATGGGACAGGGTTCGTCCTGCGATAAAGCACTGCATCCCCAACCTGGAAAAATTTTCCGGGCCAGGACTAGTCATCGTACAAGTTGTACGATAACTTACCTCTCACCTTGGATCTTCTCCTTACCCAAGCGCCCACAGGATGCCTACAACAATGAATCCACAAGAACTGAAATCCATCCTCTCCCACGGCCTGCTGTCGTTCCCGGTCACCGACTTCAACGCCCAGGGCGATTTCAACGCCGCCGGCTACATCAAGCGCCTGGAATGGCTGGCCCCGTACGGCGCCAGCGCGCTGTTCGCCGCCGGTGGTACCGGTGAGTTCTTCTCCCTCGCTGCCAGCGAATACAGCCAGGTGATCAAGACCGCCGTCGACACCTGCGCCACCTCGGTACCGATCCTGGCCGGCGTTGGCGGCTCCACCCGCCAGGCCATCGAATACGCCCAGGAAGCCGAGCGCCTGGGCGCCAAGGGCCTGCTGCTGCTGCCACACTACCTCACCGAAGCCAGCCAGGACGGGGTTGCCGCCCATGTCGAGGCCGTGTGCAAGTCGGTGAAGATCGGCGTGGTGGTGTACAACCGCAACGTCTGCCGCCTCAACGCCACGCAGCTTGAACAACTGGCTGAACGCTGCCCCAACCTGATCGGCTACAAAGATGGCCTGGGCGACATCGAGCTGATGGTGTCGATTCGTCGCCGCCTGGGCGATCGCTTCAGCTACCTGGGTGGCCTGCCGACCGCCGAGGTGTATGCTGCGGCCTACAAGGCACTCGGCGTGCCGGTCTACTCCTCGGCCGTGTTCAACTTCGTGCCAAAGACCGCGATGGACTTCTACAACGCCATCGCCCGCGATGACCACGCCGCGGTCGGCAAGCTGATCGACGACTTCTTCCTGCCGTACCTGGATATCCGCAACCGCAAGGCCGGCTACGCCGTGAGCATCGTCAAGGCCGGTGCCAAGCTGGCCGGCTACGACGCAGGCCCGGTGCGCACCCCGCTGACCGACCTGACCGGCGAAGAGTACGAAATGCTCGCCGCGCTGATGGACAAGATGGGCCCGCAATAAGCGCAGCCCTGCGGCCTGCCAATGCCGCTGCCGGGGCGCCCACGCGCTCCGGCCCACAATCCGAATGCCCCGCACAACAATAAATAGTGGGAGTACACCAGCATGCAAGCGACGAAAAAGACGCATGTACGCTACCTGATCCTGTTCATGCTGTTCCTGGTGACCACGATCAACTATGCCGACCGCGCCACCATCGCCATCGCCGGTTCAAGCCTGCAGAAGGACCTGGGCATCGACGCCGTCACCCTTGGCTACATCTTCTCCGCCTTCGGCTGGGCCTACGTGGCCGGGCAGATTCCCGGCGGCTGGCTGCTGGACCGCTTCGGCTCGAAGAACGTCTACGCGTTCAGCATCTTCACCTGGTCACTGTTCACCCTGTTGCAAGGTTTCGTCGGCGGCCTGCCGGTGGCCTGGGCCGTGGTCACCCTGTTCACCCTGCGCTTTCTGGTCGGCTTCGCCGAAGCGCCATCGTTCCCCGGCAACGCCCGGATCGTGGCGGCCTGGTTCCCCACTGCCGAACGTGGCACGGCCTCGGCGATCTTCAACTCGGCGCAGTACTTCGCCACTGCGCTGTTCGCACCGCTGATGGGCTGGATCGTCTTCAGCTTCGGCTGGGAGCACGTGTTCGTGGTCATGGGCGGGTTGGGCATCCTGTTCTCGATGGTGTGGATGAAGACCATCTACAACCCTCGCCAGCACCCGCGCATCAGCCCGGCCGAGCTCGAGCACATCGAGCACAACGGCGGCCTGGTGGACATGGACCAGAAGCGCGGCAACGACGGCCCGAAATGGGGCTACATCAAGCAACTGCTGACCAGCCGCATGCTGCTGGGCGTATACCTGGGCCAGTACTGCATCAACGCCATCACCTACTTCTTCCTGACCTGGTTCCCGGTGTACCTGGTACAGGAGCGCGGCATGACCATCCTCAAGGCCGGCTTCATCGCCTCCTTGCCGGCCATCTGCGGTTTCATCGGCGGTGTGCTCGGTGGCGTGCTGTCGGACTGGCTGCTGCGCCGCGGCAACTCGCTGACCTTCTCGCGCAAGCTGCCTATCGTCTGCGGCCTGCTGCTGTCGACCACCATGGTCTTCTGCAACTACGTCGACGCCGAATGGATGGTGGTCGGCTTCATGACCCTGGCCTTCTTCGGCAAAGGCATCGGCGCACTGGGCTGGGCCGTGGTCGCCGACACCTCGCCCAAGCAGATCGCCGGCTTGTCGGGGGGGCTGTTCAACACCTTCGGCAACATCGCCTCGATCACCACGCCGATCGTCATCGGCTACATCATCAGCGCCACCGGCTCGTTCAAGTGGGCACTGGTGTACGTCGGCGCCAACGCCCTGGTGGCGGTGTTCAGCTACCTGGTGATCGTCGGCCCGATCAAGCGCATCGAGCTCAAGGACGAACCCAAGCCGCAAGCTGCGCCCAACGCCGAGCTGGCCGCTTCGCGCCAGTGACCGCAAGCATGCCGGCGCCCGTTGCAGGGCGCCGGTGGCCGTACAAAAGCCTGAGAGAATGACAAGAAGGGCCTGACCATGCAGTTGATCGAACATTCCGAGTCGCCCCGCTACGTCCGCCTGCACGATGACGACAATGTCGTGGTGGTGGTCAACGACGGCGGCCTGGGCGAAGGTGCACGCTTCGCCGACGGCCTGACCCTGGTCGAAGGCGTGCCGCAGAGCCACAAGGTGGCCACCGTCGATATCCGCCAGGGCGAGCCTGTGCGTCGCTATGGCCAGATCATCGGTTACGCCCTGGAGGACCTGCGCCAGGGCAGCTGGGTGCAGGAAACCCAGCTCGCCATGCCCGCCGCCCCCGAACTCGACAGCCTGCCCCGCTGCGACGCCGTGCCTGCCGCGCTGCCGCCGCTGGACGGCTTCACCTTCGAAGGCTATCGCAACGCCGATGGTACCGTCGGCACCCGCAACATACTCGGCATCACCACCACCGTGCAGTGCGTGACCGGCGTGCTCGACCACGCGGTCAAGCGCATCCGCGACGAACTGCTGCCCAGGTACCCCAACGTCGACGATGTGATCGCCCTCACCCACAGCTACGGTTGTGGCGTGGCGATCAACGCGCGCGACGCCTACATCCCCATTCGCACCGTGCGCAACCTGGCGCGCAACCCCAACCTGGGCGGCGAAGCCCTGGTCATCAGCCTGGGCTGCGAAAAGCTGCAGGCCGGCCAGGTGATGCACGAGGACGACCCGTCCGTGGACCTCAGCGAGCCCTGGCTTTATCGCCTGCAGGACGCCTCGCTGGGGTTCGTCGAGATGATCGAGCAGATCATGCAGTTGGCCGAAACCCGCCTGAAGAAGCTCGACCAGCGCCGCCGCGAGACCGTGCCGGCCAGCGAGCTGATCCTGGGCATGCAGTGCGGCGGCAGCGATGCCTTCTCCGGCATCACCGCCAACCCGGCGCTGGGCTATGCCGCCGACCTGCTGGTGCGCGCCGGCGCCACGGTGATGTTCTCGGAAGTCACCGAAGTGCGCGATGCCATCTACATGCTCACCTCCCGCGCCGAAACGCCGGAGGTGGCCGAGGCCCTGGTGCGCGAGATGGACTGGTACGACCGCTACCTGCAACAAGGCGCCGCCGACCGCAGCGCCAACACCACGCCCGGCAACAAGAAGGGCGGGCTGTCGAACATCGTCGAAAAATCCCTGGGCTCGATCGTCAAGTCCGGCAGCGGAGCGATCCAGGGCGTGGTCGGACCTGGCGAGCGCGTTGCGCGCAAGGGCCTGATCTTCTGCGCCACACCGGCCAGCGATTTCGTCTGCGGCACCCTGCAGCTGGCCGCCGGCATGAACCTGCACGTGTTCACCACCGGGCGCGGCACGCCGTACGGGCTGGCCATGGCCCCGGTGGTCAAGGTCTGCACCCGCAGCGAGCTGGCCCAGCGCTGGCCCGACCTGATCGATATCGACGCCGGACGCATCGCCAGCGGGCGCGCAAGCATCGAGGAACTGGGCTGGGAGCTGTTCCACTACTACCTCGACGTGGCCAGCGGCCGCAAGCAAACCTGGGCCGAGCGGCACAAGCTGCACAACGACATCACCCTGTTCAACCCGGCACCGATTACCTGACAGCCTTCTCTCTGCGGGAGCGGGTTTACCCGCGAACACCGGCGCCGCCGGTGCCATACACCGAGTCGTCTGTTTCGAGGGTTTACCCGCTCCCACTGGGGGCAAGCGAACCTGCCCAGACAGCATTCTTCCTTCAGCGACTACAGGAGCACCCCATGCCTGAGATACTCGGCCACAACTTCATCGCCGGCCAGCGCAGCGCCGCCGGTCAACAGCGCCTGCAGAGCCTGGACGCCACCACTGGCGAGGCCCTGCCCTACAGCTTCGTGCAAGCCACCGAGGGCGAAGTCGATCAGGCCGCCAAAGCCGCTGCCGCCGCCTTCGCCGAATTCCGCCAGTTGCCGCCAACCCGTCGCGCCGAGTTCCTCGACGCCATTGCCGCCGAGCTGGATGAACTGGACGACAGCTTCGTCGCCATCGTCTGCCGGGAAACCGCCCTGCCTGCTGCCCGCATCCAGGGCGAACGAGGCCGTACCAGCGGGCAGATGCGTCTGTTCGCCCAAGTGCTGCGCCGTGGCGATTTCCTTGGCGCGCGCATCGACCTGGCCTTGCCACAGCGCCAGCCGCTGCCACGGGTCGACCTGCGCCAGATGCGCATTGGCGTAGGCCCGGTGGCGGTGTTCGGCGCCAGCAACTTCCCGCTGGCCTTCTCCACCGCAGGTGGCGACACGGCCGCCGCGCTGGCCGCCGGCTGCCCGGTGGTGTTCAAGGCCCACAGCGGCCACATGGCCACTGCCGACCTGGTGGCCTGCGCCATCGTGCGCGCCGCCGAGCGCACCGGCATGCCCAAGGGTGTGTTCAACATGGTCTTCGGTGGCGGTGTCGGCGAATGGCTGGTCAAGCACCCCGCCATCCAGGCGGTCGGCTTCACCGGTTCGCTCAAGGGCGGCGATGCCCTGTGCCGCATGGCCGCCGAGCGCCCGCAACCAATCCCGGTTTTCGCCGAGATGTCGAGCATCAACCCGGTAATCGTGCTGCCTGGCGCGCTGGCCAAACGCGGCGAGGCCATCGCCGGTGAACTGGCAGGCTCCGTCTGCCTGGGCGCCGGCCAGTTCTGCACCAACCCGGGGCTGGTGATCGGCCTGAAGTCGGCGCCGTTCAGCCAGCTGCTGGCCGACGTTGGCCAGCGCCTGGAACAGCAGGCAGCGCAGACCATGCTCAATGCCGGTGGCCTGCGCAGCTACGTGGGCGGGCTTGAACATTTGCACGCACACGCGGGGATCGAACACCTGGCAGGCCAGGTACAGGAAGGCAGCCAGGCCCGCGCCCAGCTGTTCAAGGCCGATGCCCGCCTGCTGGTCGACGCCGACCCGCTGCTGCAGGAAGAAGTGTTCGGCCCCACCACCGTGGCGGTCGAGGTCAGTGACGATGCACAGTTGCGCGCCGCCCTGCAGGGCCTGCGCGGCCAGTTGACCGCCACCCTGATCGGCGAACCCGAAGACTTCGAGGCCTACGCGTGGCTGGTGCCGTTGCTGGAGGAAAAGGTCGGGCGGATTCTGGTCAACGGCTATCCGACTGGCGTGGAAGTGAGCGACGCCATGGTTCATGGCGGTCCTTACCCGGCCACCTCCGATGCCCGCGGCACCTCGGTCGGCACCCTGGCGATCGATCGTTTCCTGCGCCCGGTGTGCTACCAGAACTACCCGCAGAGCCTGTTGCCGCAGGCGCTTCAGGACGCCAACCCGCTGGGGCTGCGACGCCTGGTCAACGGCCAGTGGAGTGAAGCCGCACTCTGACCGCGCTAGCTGTAGTCGCGGCGGTTCGCCGCCGCGACTTGTCCCGCGAACAGGGGCGTAGCCCGTGCCATTCAGCGCGGTGCCTTCTCGCGGGTAAACCCGCGCCTACAGCGCCAGGTGCAACGGCCCACTTCCAGCGGCCGGCATCGCACAGCAGATCAGCGCCTCACCTTGCTCGACCGCAAACTCCGGTGCCTGCGCATAGGTGACGTCGCCCTTGAGCACGCGGGTGCGGCAGCTCCCGCACGACCCGCCGCGGCAACCGAACGGCGGCTCCAGGCCACGCTGCTCCGCCAGCTCCAGCAGCGAGCCATCTCCAGGATTCCAGCGCGCTTCCTTCGCCGAGTCCATGAACATCACCGCCACCGATTCACTGGCCACGGCCGGCAAGGCCTGTGCGGCAGGCTGCTCGCTGCGCGTACGGCGCACGCTGGAGGGGCCGAAGGCCTCGGCATGGATGCGCGCGTCGCTGATGTCCAGTGCCCGCAGATCGTCGTACATCTGCTGCATGAAGCCCTGTGGCCCACACAGGTAGAAATCGTAGTCGTCGAACGGCAGCAGTTCGCGCAGCAGATCGACACCCATGCGCCCTTCGCGCTCATAGTCCACGCCCGGGGTCGCTCCACTGGCATCGCTGAGCAGGCGCACATGCCTGAGCTTGCCGTCGGCGCGATTGACCAGCGCGGCAAACTCGGCGGCAAAGGCCAGTTGCCCTTTGTTCGATGCCGACTGGAATACCCAGGCCGGCCGTGCATAGCGGGTGCGCAGGCGTTCATTGACCAGGTGCCGGGCCATGGCCAGCGCAGGTGTCACCCCCACGCCTGCGGCCAACAGCACCACCGGGCGGCGCACCGCTGCATCCATGGTGAATGCCCCGGCCGGTGCACGCGCCTCGATCAAGTCGCCGACCTTGAGCTGCTCATGCAGGTGCTGCGATACCACGCCCTCGCGCTTGACGCTGATGCGCAGCTCATCGTCGGCCGGAGCCCCCGACAAGGTGTAGGTGCGCACCAGCGGCGCTTCCTGGCCGGGTACGTGGAGCCGGATCGGCAGGTGTTGCCCGGCCAGGCGAACCGGCAAGCCCAGACCGTCGTCGGGCTGCAGGTGGAACGAGCGGATATGCTCGCTCTCGTCGACGATGCCGGTCACCCGGTAGGGCCGCCAGCTCTGCTGCAGCGCCGCGGCCTTCAGGCGCGCCTGCATGTCCTCCCAACTGCCGGTCATCAGCGAGTTCGGCGAAACCCCGTCATCCATGTCGACCCAGCGCAGGGCCAGCCCGGCGGGGCGGCGTACGATGCGCTCGGGATAAAAGCGCCACATGCGCTCGGCGCCGATGAAGGCCAGGGTCTGAGGGTCGTCGATGATGACTTCGGTGCGCCCGGTCATCTGCAGCAGGTCGCCGCTGCGCATGTCGACGAACACCAGCCCGGCGCGTGGATTGAGCAGCATGTTGCCCAGGGTGTTGAAGAACAGGTTGCCGTTGAAGTCCGGCACGCTCAGCGTACCGTCGGCGTCGACATGCACGAAGCCGGGCTTGCCGCCACGGTGCGAGACGTCCACCTGGCGCGCACCGTCGCGCAGCACATACGAGGCGACGTAGAACGAATCGGCTGCGCTCACCACGGCCCGGTCCTCTGCGCTCAACTCGGTCGATTCGCTGGGCTCGCCCGGGAGGCCGTCGTCGAAGACGTAGCGGCGCAGGTTGATGTAGCGCGGGCAGTTGCCGTAGGACTGGGTCGGCTCGATGCCGAAACCGCTGGCGTCGATGCGACGCACGATACCGTTCAGGCGATTGCGTCGGCGGGTGTGCAGTTCGATGCCGAGCATACCGACACCATCGCCCTCCTCCAGCCCGGCATCGGCCGGATCGGCCGGTACCCGCGGCAGGTCGAGCAGCAGCCGACGTGGATCGGGCGACTGCATGAAGCCAGGCTGGCCGGCACGCAGGGTCGCCCACGGATTACCGTCCGGGTCGACGCTGCCGAGCACCACGAACGGCAACTGCGCATAGAATTCGCGGTGCTGGTCGGGCATGAAGTCGCGTGACATCTGCACCTTGCCGGTACCCACCATGCGCTCGACGGCGCCGACGCTGCGTTGCAGTTCAAGCTCGCCATCGTGCCAGGGCGAGGGCTTGGAGTCCGACGGAGACGCGTTCATGGTGGCACCTGAGGATTGGGTAAGGGGTGAAGCAATGCTCACCCATTCGCCCGGCGCTTGGAATCAGTACGGGTGGCAATTGATTGTTTCGCCGCCCGGAACGATCCACCACTGTCCCGCCGCTCAGGCCCCTTGCACTTGCGCCGCCTCGTGCGCCTGGCGAAGTCGCTCGCGACTGTTGCTCAGGTGCAGGCGCATGGCCATTTTCGCCCCTTCGCTATCGCGCCGGGCAATGGCTTCGTAGATCGCCTCGTGCTCATGGCTCAGGCGACTGAGGTAGTGGGCCTGGTCATCGTGGGCCAGCCGCGCGGAGTTGAGTCGGGTGCGGGGAATGATGCTGGTGCCCAGGTGGTTGATGATGTCGGCGAAATAATGATTGCCGCTGGCCTGGGCAATGCGCAGGTGGAACTGGAAGTCCGCCGAGACGGCATCGGAGGCATGCGCCGCGCCTTCGTTGAGCTCGTCGAGGGCCGCGCGCATGCCGATCAGTTGCTCGTCGCTGCGCCGCTGCGCGGCAAGACCGGCCGATTCGACTTCCAGGGCGATGCGCAACTCCAGCACCGCCAGCACTTCGCGCAGGGTGACCACGGTCGCCGGGTCGATACGGAAACCGCCGGTGCTCGGGGCGTCGAGCACGAACGTGCCGATGCCGTGGCGCGTCTCCACCTGGCCGGCCGCCTGCAGCCGCGAGATCGCCTCACGCACCACCGTGCGGCTGACGCCCTCCTCGACCATGATCTGCGACTCGGTCGGCAGCTTGTCGCCGCGCTTGAGCTGACCGCTGCGGATACGTTCGGTCAGCACCGTGACCAGTTCCTGAGCCAGACTGCGCGGCTTGCGCCGGGTCCGTGCCTGTAGTTGCTGCTCTGTCATGCCCTGTACGTTTCACCGTGAATAGACAGCCGACATCATAGCTCAAGCAGTTGTACGATCACATACATCCGTCAGGGTTTTCATTTCGCCCTCGGGCAACGACTGCCGGACCTTCGAGGGCGATTCGCCCATGGCCCTGCGGTACATGCTGGAAAAGGCGCTCGGGCTGTCGTAGCCAAGGTCCAGTGCGACCCGGGTGACCGCCTCGCCCGCTGCCAGCCGGCTGATGGCGGCCATCAGGCACGCCTGCTGGCGCCACTGGCCGAACGACAGCCCGGTCTGCTCGCGGAAACGCCGGCTGAAAGTGCGTGTGCTCCAGTTCAACTGCTGCGCCCAGGTTGCGGCGGTTGTGCTGATCGCGGGGCTGGCGAGAAAGGCCTGGCACAATGACGCCAGACGCCGATCCGCAGGCATTGGGGCGAATGAAGGCAAACGCTCGGCCCTGCGCAACTCATGCAGGATCAGGCCGACCAGGTGGCCGTCACCGCCCTGGCAGTCATACAGAGCGGGCAACTCGGCACTGGCCAGCAGCAACTGGTGCAACAATGGCGTTACCAGCAACGCCTCGCAGACGAGCCCCGGCCTCGGCGCGGCGGCCGCCTCGATGTACAGGCTGCGCGTGCTGACCCCGCGCATCAACACCTGGTGCGGAGTATCGGCAGGTATCCACACGCCGCTGTAGGGCGGAATGATCCAGGCGCCGTGGTCGGTCAGCACCTCCATCAGACCACTCATGCCGTACAGGAACTGCGCACGCCGATGCACGTGGCGCGCCAGCAGCGTATCCGCCGGGTAATCGGTGGCGATCGCCAGCAGCGGGCGCGGCGTCGCATCGACCTGGGACAACGGAATATTGCGCATCGACTGGCCTCTGGCTGAAACTCGATGATCATTGGCCAACTCTCGAAAGATCGCCAAACCTGACCACCTTAGCCTGCGCTCTCACTTCCGGCAAAGGCTGAGGATCATGCTCTACCCCCTGCTCGGTGTCTTCGGCCTGTGCGCCGGTGTCACCACGTTGCTGTTCGGCTTCGGCGGCGGCTTCTTCGCCGTACCCTTGCTCTATGCCCTGCTGCTGGCCAGCCACACGGCAGACTCCCCGATAGCGCTGCACGCCATGCAGATCGCCGTGGCCACCTCAGCCACGGTAATGATCTTCAGCAGCGCGCTGGCCACCTGGCGACACCAGCGTGCTGGCACCTTGCGCTGGGACCTGGTGCGCCCACTGGCGCCGGCCATCGCTCTGGGCGCGCTGCTCGGCGCCTGGGCGGCGTTGCAGCTGGACAGCCACTGGCTGCGCTGGCTGTTCATCGCCTACCTGCTGTCGAGCCTGCTCGATGCCTGGCTGCGCCCGGGCTTCCTGCGCGTCGGCCACGAGGGGCCGGTGCCGCTGGGCAAAGCCGCGGCTACCCTGATGGGGCTGCCGATCGGCGCACTGGCGGCATTGCTCGGCGTCGGCGGCAGCGTGCTGACCGTGCCGCTGATGCGCCGCCGAGGTGCCAGCATGGGCACCGCAACGGCCATGGCCAACCCCTTGTCATTGCCCATGGCGCTGGCCGCTACGCTGGTCTATGCACTGCTGCCGGCCCCCGGCATGGCCATGGGTAGCGGGCTGCTGGGCTACATCGACCTGCGCGCGGCGCTGGTGATGGCCGCCGGGGCCTGGCTGGGCATGCACCTGGCGGCGCCCCTGCTGGGCCGTCTGAGCGATACGCTGCACGCCCGCGCCTACCTGGCGCTGCTGGCCTGCGTGCTGGTGGTGATGCTGGTGACCGGCAACTGAGCAAAACGGCTGGCGGCCCAGCCAGCGATGGCTGTAGTCTGCGGGTTCGAGCGCCGCCACTCGATGCGGCGCAGCCCAAGGAAGGCACCCCATGAAGACCCTGGACCGCGCCCTGCTCGCGACCGGCCTGATCATTCCATTCTGGTTGTGGTTGGGCGTCTGGCTCACCGCGCTGGCATACCCCGGCTACCAGCACTGGCAACAAGCCATGAGCCAGCTCGGTGCGACCGGCGCGCCGACAGAGGCGTTCTCGCCCTGGATCAACAACTTCCCCCTGGCCCTGCTGTTCGCCCTGTTCGCCTGGGGGCTGGCCCGGCGATGGCGAACCTCCAGGCTGGGCCTGGCCAGCGCGCTGCTGGTACTGCTGCACGGTGTCGGAAGCCTGGGAACCGGGGGGTTTGCCTGCGACCCGGGCTGTGCCCCGGTCCAGCCATCGTTCTCCCAGCACATGCACAACATCAGCGGCCTGTTGATGTTTGCCTCGCTGACCCTGGCCAGCCTGCTGTGGGTCTGGCTCGGCCTGCGGCTGGCGGGCTCGCGGGTGCTGGCTGGCGGCTCGTTGCTTTGCGCGGTCCTGTCCGTCGCCACGGTCGTATTGATGGCGCAGGCGGCCGAGACCGGCCAGCTGTTCGGCCTCTATCAACGGCTCAACTACGGCGTGGCGGTAGTGTGGGTCGCCGGTCTTGCCGGTTACTCCCTGTACACGCCAGGCAAAGGTGCGCGCAGACAGTCTGTCGCCTGACGGCAAATTGCTGGCCCCCAGGCCAGTGAAGGACAGGCAAACTCCCTTTTCCTTCAGACGCTTAGGACAGCAACATGCGGGTATTTCTAGCAACCCTGATCAGCTGCGCCCTGGCCGCCGTTACCCTCGGTGTGCAGGCCAGGCCGCTGAGCCAGAATGATCGCAGTGTGTGTGGCTGGGGTGCGCAGATCGCCGCCGAGGCCCAGCATTCCAAGCTCTCCGGGGCGACGCTATATGCCGCCCGCAAGAAACTGCAGGTACGAAGGTTTGCCAAACCCTGGATGCGCATGACTGCATTCGGGATCACCGAACAGACCTACAACAGCAGTTCGCGCCTGCCACCGAAGGCGATCCAGCAGACGTACTACGAGCAGTGCGTGCAGCACGCAGTGGCGCGCCGCTGAGCGCTCAACATTAATAAAATATCTTATAAATCAAAGTATTGAGAAAGCAACATGAAGTAAATTATCGGAATACTTCATGTGCTTTCTCAAGAGTGAACGCTTCCGTGCGCACTGCTCAGCAACCGGTCAAGGTCGCTGCACGCCGCTCGCCGGCAAAGAACAGCGGGCGCAGGCGCACGCCGATCAGGTTGCCCGCGTAAGCAGCCACCAACCACAGCCAGCCGTGCACGCTGCCCGAGGCGATGCCGCTGAAGTAGGCGCCGATGTTGCAACCGTAGGCCAGCCGCGAGCCATACCCGAGCAACAGCCCGCCGATCACCGCCGCGACCAGTGAACGCAGCGGGATCTTCAGGCTTGGGGCGAACCGCCCGGCCAGACCTGCGGCCAGCAGGGCGCCGAGCACGATGCCCAGGTCCATCACCGTGGTGATGTCCTGCCACAGCGGTGCCGCCAGCGCCTTGGCATTGGCCGGCGCCTGCCAGAACACCCAGCTGCCCACATCCACGCCCAGCCCGCTCAAGGTCTTGGCCCCCCACAGGGCAAAGGCCGAGGTGATGCCCCACGGGCGACCGGCCAATGCCAGGGTGGCGTAGTTGAGCAAGGCCAGGGCAATGGCGCCCCACAGTAGTGGCCATGGCCCGCGCAGAAAGCGGCGCAGCCCCTGGTGCTCGCTATCGAGCGCGGCTTCCAGACCGCCATGGCGACGTTTCTCCAGGACCACCGTCACCCAGGCGATCAGCCCGAACAGTGCCAGGCTCGCCACCAGTGCGGGTCCGACACCCCAGGCCTGGACGATCGAAGTGGCCGGGAACGAGGGCAAGGCGAACCACCAGTCGGCGTGGTGGGTCGCGGTGACCGAACCGATGATGAAGAACAACAAGGTCACCAGCATCCGCGCGTTGCCGCCACCGACGGTAAACAGCGTGCCCGAGGCGCATCCCCCGCCCAGCTGCATGCCGATGCCGAAGATGAAGGCGCCGAACACTACCGAAATACCGGCCGGCGCGACCAGGCCGGTGACCGGGTTGCCGAACAGGCTGCCAGCCGACAGTGCCGGGAAGAACAGCAGCACCGCCAGGGCGAGCATCACCATCTGCGCACGCAGGCCTGCGCCACGGCGTTCGTTGATGAACACGCGCCAGGCAGAGGTGAAACCGAACGCGGCGTGATAGAGGGTCAGGCCCAACGCAGCGCCGACCAGCAGCAACAGCACCTGCTTGAAGCCGGCATTGAGGTTGAGGAACCAGGCGCCTGCCAGCAGCAGGCCCAGGGCGATCAGCGGCGCGCCCAGACGGCGCGGCTCAGGTGTGGCGGTAGCGGAAAAACCCATTGAAATACTCGGATAACAATCGAACGGGCGGCGAGTATACCGCCCGTTCTCGCTCTGTGGGAGCGGCGCAGACTGCGCGGAGCTACCCGCGCTTCTTCTTCACCCCGCCCTGGCGCGCCTTGAACCGCGGATTGGACTTGCAGATGACATACAGCCGCCCACGACGCTTGACGACCTGGCAGTCGCGGTGACGAAGCTTGGCGTGCTTGAGGGATGACAACACTTGCATGGCGATTCTCCGAAATGACAGAGGCTGGAATGTAATAACATTACATTAACGAGAATCATTAGCGATTGGCAAGTCGCTTCGTCGGGGTTTCATCGCTTGTTCGCCCAGACGCCGAACGCCATGTCGCCGATATAGATCCCCTGCGACTGCCTGCGCTCGGCATCCAGCCGCGCCTGCAGGGTGTCGATCCCGACCTGGCGCGGCGTGGCAATGCCGTGGTCGATGATCCGTGGCAGGCAGGCACGAATGATCGCTGCCAGGCCATAGGGGCTGTCCGGCGTCTGCAGCAGGCATTCGGCCCTGAGGCTCTGCACCTGCAGCCCCGCCTCGGTGAGAATGCGGTGCAGGTTGAAACCGATGTGCAGGTCTGCCCCCTCGCAGGCGAGCATCCGCTGCAGCCACTGCTGGGCACGACGGTGCAGGGGAAACGGCTCCAGGCTCGCAGGTGTCAGGGTGCTGTCGTGTTCCTGGAACACCAGCACGCCACCGGGCAACAGCAGCCTGGAGAGCTTGCGCACCGCCAGTACGGCGTCGGCCTGGTACATCAGCACCCGCCGCCCGACGATGGCATCGAACAACCCCAGGGCTTCGGGCAGGCGATACAGGTCACTTTCAATGAACTCGACAGGTGCATGACCTGGTGTCGTGTCGCGCTGACGTGCCCGCTCCAGTGCGTCCGGCGACTGGTCGATGCCGACCACGCCGCCGTGATGCTCGACCAGTTCGGCGAGCAGCAAACTCACATCGCCCGCGCCACAGCCGACATCCAGCACCCGCATGCCCGGCCCGATGCCGGCATCGACCAGCAATCGGGTGGTGAAGTCCGTCATCGAAAGTGCCATGCCCTGCTCCTTGTCCGGGGAGACCAGTGTGGCGGGGCTGACAGCCGCTGCACAAGCCTCAGGGCAGTTCGCGCTCGAGGCTGGCCAGATGTGCTTGCGCCTGCTGCGCGGGAGGCGAGAGATGCAGGACTCGGTCGCGGCCGCCTTCAGCGAGGAAGTAGCCGCCCTGGCCATCCGGGACAATCGATTGCGGCGCCTTGAGGAACGACAGCACGATGTGCCGCGTGCCATCGGCGTCGATGCGCAGCAGCCGCGCACGGTGGGTGGAGTCTTCGCTGATCCACAGGCCACGTGCGTCGCAGAACAGGAAGGTGGGGTTGCGCAGGCCGTCGGCGACCACCGGATCTTCGCC
Organism: Pseudomonas sp. FA117; assembly: GCF_057370475.1. Taxonomy (NCBI): domain Bacteria; kingdom Pseudomonadati; phylum Pseudomonadota; class Gammaproteobacteria; order Pseudomonadales; family Pseudomonadaceae; genus Pseudomonas; species Pseudomonas sp. FA117. Next base: position 2,642,402 of record NZ_CM170675.1, on the reverse strand, counting down.
GCCTTCGTTCAGCGCGCGGATCCTGCCGGCAGCCTTCTCGGTGTAGAGCAGGCGCCCATTGCTGCAGCGGGTCAGGCCTTCGGTCTCGGTCAACGCCGAACGCAGCACGTCCAGCTGGCCGCTCTGCCAGTCGTAGCGCATCAGCCGGCCATTGCCCTTGCGGTCTTCGATGGCATACAGGTGATCGCCATCGTTCCATAGCCCCTGCACGCTCTCGCCATCGAACAGCCTGGTGATCTGGCCATCGCGCGACAAGCTGACCGGCGCCAGCCCGCCCTCCTGGCTGAACACCCAGCCTCCCGGGACGGCCACCATGCCGTCGGGCTTGGACAGGCCATCGACCAGCACCACCCGATCACCTTGCGGGGTGATCTTGAGAATGCTGCCCAGCCCGTCATCCAGCTCACGGCTGACCAGCAGGCTGCCATCGGCGAGCGGCAGCAGCGAGGCGGCCTTGGCCACGTCGCGGTGCAGCACCTGTACCGCCCAGCCATCGGAGGCCTGCACCGGATAGAACGTCTGCCAGGCAAAGAAGCCCAGGGCACAGGTCACCACACCGGCTGCGGCCGTCAAGGTCAGCCTGACACCACGCTTGCGCAACACTCGAATCATCAATCGCTCCTTCCAGTCGCGGCGATCCTAGCAAGGCGATGTGAAAAAAATGTCGTGGGCCACGTCCGACACCCGGCGCAAACCAGCAAGATCGTTCAAGCCAGGCGCCCCGCCGCTCTGGCATGCTGGCTGTCCCTGCCCTTCGCTCGTAGCCGCCATGTCCAGCAGTCCCCCGCTCGCCCGCCAGGCCTTCACCCAAGGCACCATCGCCATCCTGCCCTTGTCCCTGGCAGTCGCCCCCTGGGGGCTGCTGGCCGGTTCCATGGCCATCGAAGCCAACCTCAGCGCCTGGCAAGGCCAGGGGCTGTCGGCCATCGTCTTCGCCGGTGCCGCGCAACTGGTGGCGATCGGCATGCTCAAAAGTGGCGCCGGGCTGCTGTCGATCCTGCTGACCACTCTGCTGCTGACCTCGCAGCACCTGCTGTACGGGCTGTCGATGCGCCCTGTGGTGTCCGGCCTGCCGACCCGTTGGCGGCTCGGGCTGGGTTTCCTGCTCACCGACGAGCTGTTCGCCCTGACCAGCCACCATGACCAGCAGCAGTTCAACCGCTGGTACGCCCTGGGCGTGGGCCTGACCTTCTATGTGGCCTGGAACCTGTTCACCCTGGCCGGCATCATCCTGGGCCGAAACATTCCGCATCTGGACCAGCTGGGCCTGGACTTCTCCATCGTCGCCACCTTCGTTGCACTGATCGCGCCGCTGGTGCGCAGCGTGCCGACACTGGTGTGCGTGGCGGTGTCGCTGTTCTGCTCGGTGCTGTTCAGCTACTGGCACTGGGAAACTGCACTGGTGATCGCCGGCCTGCTGGGCATGGCCGCGGGGTTCGTCTGCCAGAAGTTCGCCGGGAGCCGCTCATGATCTGGCTGCTGATCGTCGCCATGGGCGTGGTCGTGTTCCTCAACCGCTATGTGTTTCTCGAGCCGCGCCTGCCCCTGCGCCTGGGCTCCAACGTACGACAGTTCCTGGGTTTCGCCGTGCCGGGGATGCTCACGGCGATCTGCGGGCCGATCATCTTTCTGCCCGAGCATCAGTTGAACCTCGATCCGCTCAACCCCTACCTGCTTGGCTCGCTGGTGGCGATCGCTCTGGTGCTGTTGACCCGCAGCGTGTTGCTGAGCATGCTGGCAAGCATGTTGATCTTCTTCCTCCTGCGCAGCTGGCTGGCATGAACACGCCCCTGCGCGAACAGATCCACCTGTGGCAGGCGCCGGCGCTAGGCGATGTCGAGATGCTGCACGCCCGCTACGTACAGCAGCGCTTCGCTCCGCATGTGCACGAAGGCTATGTGTTCACCGTGATCGAATCCGGCGCCCAGTGTTTCTGGCACCGTGGCAGCGATCACCTGGCACCGGTGGGCAGCGTGGTGCTGATCAATCCCGACGAACTGCACACCGGCGCCAAGGCCCACGAGGCGGGCTGGCGCTACCGCGCGTTCTACCCCGAGCACGAGCGGGTCACCGGGGTGCTCGACGAGCTGGAGCTCGGCCGCCATGGCCTGCCGCACTTCAAGCAGAGCGTGGTCCAGGATCCGACCCTGGCGGCGGCCTTCAGCCGTGTGCACCGCCTGTCTGAGGCCGGAGCGAGCGCGCTGGAACAGCAGACCGCCTGGCGCGAGGCGGTGCTGGCGCTGGTGCAGCGTCATGGCCACTGCACCGAGCCTGCCGCGCCCGGCAACGAACCGCTGGCGGTGGCACGGGCGCGCGAGCTGCTGGAAAGCCAGCTGGCCGATCCACCGTCGCTGGAAGCCCTGGCGGCAGCGGTCAATCTGTCGCCCTTCCATTTTGCCCGGGTGTTTCGCCAGGCCACCGGGCTGCCGCCGCATGCCTGGCTCAAGCAGCGGCGCCTGGCCCGTGCCAGGGAGTTCCTGCGTCGGGGTCTACCCGCCTCGGAAGTGGCGTTCGCGCTGGGCTTTGCCGATCAGAGCCATCTGAGTCGACAGTTCAAGCAGGCCTTCGGCGTCACCCCTGGCGCCTATCGCCTGGCTTGCCTGCACCATTGACCGGGCACCCGGCAAGACCGCCAGCCGCTGCTACACTGAGAGGGCTGAACGGAGGATCCTGCCATGTCAGAACGAGAGCTCACCACCCTCATCACGCTGATGAACCAGCGCCAGGCCTGCCTGAGCAGCGCCTGCAAGGAAATCGCCGACTGGATCGACCGCCAGGGCGATGTGCCCTCGGCCGGCAAGATCCGCGCGAGCCTCAAGGCCCTGGAGGCCGACGAAGCCCAGGTTCGCAAGACCCTGACCTCGCTGACCATCGACCGGCCGCTGCCGCGATTCCGTAGCTGAACGACAGCAAGCTGATCGATTAGGAGGCGGGTTCACACCCGTCGTCCTCCCACACCACCGTGCATACGGTTTCGTACACGGCGGTTCAGGTTATGCGGCTAAGCCGGTTGATCGTATCCAGTATCGGAACCAGTCCGAGTCGATCCCACAGTTTCTTCGGCAGTGCCTGATTCATATGTCGCGCCCCCGAACTCCACCACGGGCCTCGGTCGTTATAGGCCGACTTACAGGCACGCTCTTCGCTTAAACCCAGGTTTCTCAACCAACTCGGCCAATGCGATAGCGGGCTTGGTCATCGTGGTTTCTCTGGTAAGTGTTTGGTCTTCGCAAACTCAACGTTAGCCAGGAACCACGATGACCATCCTCTTTCGCCCACAGGGCGCCTTCGGCTGATTCAGTTACACCACTTCCTTGGACACGATCCCATTTCAACGGGCTCACAATAATTGCAGATGAAATTTTCCATATCTGTTTTGACTTATTTTCTATTCAAAATACTCATGCGGGCATCATATTCCTGAATGCTGTACAGAATGTCTGTGCAGACATAATCGAAACAGGAGAACCCCATGAGCACATCGCTCTTCAGCAACACCCCGACGGTCACGGTCCTCGACAACCATGGCCTGCCCGTGCGCAACATCGCATATCACTGCCATCCTGACATCCAGTCTGTCACTGATACGCGCATCACCCGCCATCAGTATGATGTCCGCGGCTTCTTTGTGCAGAGTGCTGACCCGCGGCTTCACGACGCCGGACTGGCGAACTTCAGCCACCGGACCGACCTGACCGGTAACGTTCTGCGTTCAGAGGGTGTGGATAACGGCACCACAGTCAGCCTGAACGATGCTGCCGGACGGCCGCTTCTGGCGGTCAGCAACATCCGCACGACTGACGACGGCTCGCAGGACAGAAGCCAGGCGGTGAACCGCACCTGGCAGTATGAAGACGCCCCCCTGCCCGGTCGTCCGTTAAGTATGACGGAGCAGATGACCGGCGAAGCCGCCCGTGTCACGGAGCGTTTCGTGTACGCCGGCAGCAGCGAGGCGGATAAAGAGCGCAACCTGGCCGGTGCCTGCGTCAGCCACTACGACACGGCCGGGCTGATGCAGACCGGCAGTGTTGCGCTCACCGGGGTGCCGCTGTCCGTGACCCATCGTCTGCTGAAGGACGCGGATAACCCGGACGCCGTGGCCGACTGGCAGGGCCCAGATGCCATCGCATGGAACGCCCTGCTCGCCGAGGAGAGTGAGGGGTATACCACCCTGACCATCGCGGATGCCACAGGGGCGGTGCTGACCACCACCGACGCGGAGGATAATATGCAGCGGGTGGCTTACGACGTGGCGGGCCTGCTGTCAGGCAGCTGGCTGACGCTGAAAGGCGGAAAAGAGCAGACCATTGTCGCTTCCCTGGCGTACTCAGCCGTCGGACAGAAGCTGCGTGAGTTGCACGGCAACGGGGTGGTGACCACCTGCATGTATGAACCGGAGACACAGCGGCTGACCGGGATTAAAACGGAGCGTCCGGCCGGGCATGCCGCTGGGGCAAAGGTACTGCAGGACCTGCGCTATGAATACGACCCGGTGGGCAACGTGCTCAGCGTCCGTAACGATGCGGAAGAGACCCGCTTCTGGCGCAACCAGAAAGTGGTGCCGGAGAGCACGTACACCTATGACAGCCTGTACCAGCTGGTCTGCGCCGCCGGGCGCGAGATGGCGAATGCCGGGCAGCAGGGCAGCTGCTCACCGGCCGCCACCGTTGCCCTTCCCACCGACGGCTCCGCGTATACGAACTACACCCGCACCTACACCTACGACGAAGCGGGCAACCTGACGCAGATTCGCCACAGCGCCCCGGCCACGAACAACAGTTACACCACGAAAATCACCATCAGCAACCGCAGTAACCGCGGGGTGCTGAGCACGCTGACGGACAATCCCTCTGAGGTGGACGCACTGTTCACGGCGGGCGGGCAGCAGACTCAGCTGCAGCCGGGACAGGCGCTGGTCTGGACACCGCGCAATGAGCTGCTGAAGGTGACGCCGGTGGTGCGTGATGGTGATACCGGAGACCGGGAAAGCTACCGCTACGATGCGGGTAACCAGCGACTCCTGAAGGTGAGTGTGCAGAAAACAAGTAACAGCGCGCAGACGCAGCGAGTGTTGTATCTGCCGGGGCTGGAGCTGCGGACCACGGCATCGGGAGAAACGGAAACAGAGCACCTGCAGATGATTACTGTGGGTGAGGCTGGCCGGGCGCAGGTACGGGTGCTTCACTGGGAGAGCGGCAAAACGGTCGATACCGGCAATGACCAGACAAGATACAGCTACGATAACCTGACGGGCAGTAGCGGGCTGGACCTGGACGGCAACGGCAATATTATCAGTATGGAGGACTACTACCCGTACGGCGGCACGGCGGTGTGGGCTGCCCGTAACGCGGTGGAGGCGGACTACAAGACTATCCGTTATTCGGGCAAGGAGCGTGATGCGACGGGGCTTTACTACTACGGTTACCGTTACTACCAGCCATGGGCGGGCAGATGGCTGAGCGCAGACCCGGCGGGGAAAATAGACGGGCTGAACCTGTTCAGAATGGTAAGGAATAATCCAATCCTACTGCACGATCCTGATGGAAGAATGCCGAAAAAAAAGCAACATGCTGATGACATCATGCCGTCAGATCCGGGTCCCTCAGCACGAACATTGATCGAAGCAGAGAATACAACCACAGGCGTAATGCCCGAACCCGTACTGGGCTCCTCCTATCAACATAGCATTTTTTATTCAGGCAGTCTGGCAACTGCGGCAGAAAATATACCCGAAGTGGTATCTGAACGTGTAGTTCCAGAAGGCTTAAAAAAGATGAGGGGGATCGCATTTTTCAAAAAAATGTTTTCGCAAAAGAAAAAAGACGCGAATACAGAGTTGAACCTTGATCTCGACAAAGACTTCGAACAGGTTAATATTCGACAATCTGATATTGACAGAGTTGCAACGCCTGTGAACGGCCCGGTAAATCTCAGAAAACCTTTTGATCACAAGCGTTGGGTGACTAACGATGAGGAAATTATCGTATATCGTCAGGACCAACGTTCACTCGATGAAGTTATTAATGCGGGGGGTTTTTTCCCCAGAACACTTGAGATTGGCACTCTGGAGGACCATTCGCAAGGTTCGACAAAGGAGTATTCATTTGTATCAACTTCAGATGTAAGGCTAAAAGGAGGCTCTTACGGCAAATATGAATATAAAATGAAGCTTAGTCCTCATCAGGCTGTACACCTTCCCGCTACGCTGGACAAAATTCATGGGAGAAAACCTCAGAAATATAGAATAAATGAATATTCGGTCCCGGGTTTCATTACACCCTCACAAATCATTGGCTGGAGGAAATGGCAGAGGTAGCACATCCTAAGCTGCGCCAGTTTCGCTTATCACTTAGTACAAGTGCCACCACAGCCAAACAGGTTGCGCCTGCGCGCAACGCGCCATGCCTGGCGCACAAACAACAAGGGCCGCTTGCGCGGCCCTTGTGGGTACTCAGTGCTTCATGTGCATGTGATCGTGCCCGGCATCCATCTCGGCGGTCAGCGGCTTGACCGGCGCCTGCACCTCAAGTGTCTGCTTCTGGCCCTTGGCATCTTCGATGGTCAAGGTCAGTGGCACCTGCTGCCCTTCCTTCACCTGCTCGTTCAGGCCCATCAGCATCACGTGCAGACCGTTGGGATCGAGCGTCACCGGCTTGCCGGCCGGCAGCTCCACGGCCTTCACTTCACGCATGCCCATCACATCGCCATTCATGGTCATCTCGTGCACCTGCACGGTCTTGGCCACGGGCGAAGCCACGCTCACCAGCTTGCTGTCGGTGCTGGCGGTCAGGGTCATGAAGGCACCGGTGGACTGCTGGTGCGGCACGCTGGCGCGCACCCAGGCGTCGCTCACGGTAGTGTCGGCCAGGGCCGGCAGGGCCAGGCCCAGCAGGGCGAGAGCGGCCAGGCCGCGCTTGATCGGTTGCATCGACATTCAGCAGATCTCCATCAGGGTGCGCAGGTCTTCGGCGCATTCCTGAGCATTCAGGGAATGGCCCAGGCTCAGGCGCAGGGTGCCACGCGTATCGTAGACGTAGCTGGTGGACGAGTGGGAAATGGTATAGGTGTCGCCGGCCGGGACCTTCTCGTAGAAGACCTTGAACTCCCTGGCCACCTCGTCGATTTCCTCGGGGGTGCCGGTCAGGGCGACGAACGATGGGTCGAAGGCCTTGACGTAGGCGTCGAGCACTTCAGGGGTGTCGCGCTCCGGGTCCAGGGTGATGAACACCACCTGGAACAGGTCGCGGTCGCGGCCCTTGAGCAGTTTGCGGATCTGCGCGGCGCGGGCCAGGGTGGTCGGGCACACCGCCGGACACTGGGTGAAGCCGAAGAAGATCATCGGCATCGAACCGTAGAAGCTCGACAGGGTACGCTCGTTACCCTGGGGATCCTTGAGCTTGAACTTGCGCCCCAGGATCTCGTTGCTCATGTTCTTGCCGTACTTGAAGTCCAGGCCACGGGCCGGGTTGCAACCGGCCAGCAGGCCAAGCCCGAGTACGCCCATCCCGGCGACGACCGCGCGCCGGGTCAGTAGATCAGTCATGGAACCATCCTTTACAGGGAAGGTGCCGGCCCTCGGGCAGGGCCGGTCGAAAAACCGGGGCATTCTGGCATGACACCCCGGGGGCAGCTACCCGACCTCTGGTCAAACAGGCTGCAGCCCTTGATTTACGGGCTGCGGCCTGTTGTCGCAGGGCTTGAAACAGTAACACTTTGTTGCTAGGCGAACACATTTTGGCGGGCTGCGAATGCAATCGCGGGACAAGCCCGCGCCTACAGGCACGACGCCGTACCTGCAGGAGCGGGCTTGTCCCGCGATAGGGCCTATCAGTAGTAGGCGTTTTCCTTCTGCGTGTGGTCGGTCACGTCACGCACACCCTTGAGCTCGGGAATGCGCTCGAGCAGCGTGCGCTCGATGCCGTCCTTGAGGGTGACGTCGGCCTGGCCGCAGCCCTGGCAACCGCCACCGAACTGCAGCACGGCAATGCCGTCGTCGACCACGTCGACCAGGCTCACCTGGCCGCCATGGCTGGCCAGACCCGGGTTGATCTCGGTTTGCAGGTAGTAGTTGATCCGCTCGTTGATCGGGCTGTCTTCGTTGACCATCGGCACCTTGGCGTTCGGCGCCTTGATGGTCAACTGGCCGCCCATGCGGTCGGTGGCGTAGTCGACCAGCGCGTCCTCCAGGAACGGCTCGCTGACGGCGTCGATGTACGCGGTGAAGCTCTTCAGACCCACGGCGGTGTCGTCAGGCTTCTCTTCGCCCGGCTTGCAGTAGGCGATACAGGTCTCGGCGTACTGGGTGCCCGGCTGGGTGATGAAGACGCGGATGCCGATCCCGGGCGTGTTCTGCTTCGAGAGCAGATCGGCCAGGTAATCATGGGCGGCGTCGGTAATGGTTATAGCGCTCATGGAAGTTCCTCACAGACTTGCTGCCCAGTGTACGCCAAGCCAGGCCTCGAACAAAGTCCTAGTAATTGACTCGGGATAGCGCCGGTTGCGCTGTTCGCGCCCCGCGCGCCTCGACCCAGGCCTTCAGGCGCCGGTACAGGCCGCGCTCCAGCCATTGATAGCTGAACCACGACATTAGTCCGATTGACGGCACGCAGAAGGCGAACACCAGGTAGGGGTTGAGCCGCAGCCGCTGGCTGATGAACCAGCCACCCCAAAGCACCAGCACGTGGGTGAGGTACACCGAGTACGAACAGTCGCCCAACGCCTTGAGCACCCGGTTGCCGCGAAAGTACGGCTCCAGGGCGATGAAGGCCAGCACCACCATCGCACTGGGCAGGCCCCAGTGCAGCAGGCGCTGCGAGGCATCGAGCTGGTACAGCGCATAGCCCGCCGCTGCCAGCACTGCCAGTGGCAGCCACAGCCCCTCGCGGATCAGTCCGCGCCGATACAGCACGCCCAGGCCGATACCCAGCAGGAACTCATAGATGATGTCGTTGTTGTAGAAACGACTGAGCACCCCCAGGCGCCCCAGCGCCTCGCTGACCAGCAGCAGCGCCGCAGTGACCAGTACCAGGTGGTGGCGCTGGCGCACCAGGAACGCCAGGCCGAACAGCAGGTAGAAGAACATCTCGAAGTTCAGCGTCCAGCCGACGTTGAGCGTCGGGTACAGCCCGTACCCGCCGGGGTTTTCCGCCGGCACGAACAACAGCGACAGCAGCAGGTGCTGCCACTCGAATACCTGGTGCGGCATCCAGCGGCTGGCCACCAGCAACAGCAGGGCCATGAGCAAGGTGTAGAACCAGTAGGCCGGGACGATGCGCAAGGCCCGGTTGAGCAGGAATTCGCGCGGGGCGATGACCTTGTCGCGGGTCGAGAGGTAGATCACCAGGCCGCTGATGACGAAGAAGATGTCGACCCCCACTGCACCGCGCTCGGCGAGCAGGCGGCCTATGGGGCCTTTGGCGTTGAAGTCGAAGAAGATCTGCATGAAGTGGTGGCAGACCACCACCCAGGCGGCGAACGCCCGGAGAGCCTGAAGCGAATACAGCATGGGTTGTCCTGCGGTGCTTGGTGCATTCAGGCCCGCGGGCGTGCATTGCAGCGCGTCCCCGGGCCACCCACCAGGTCCGACCGCAGAATGCCGGGAAAGGTCAGGCGCCTTTCCCGGCAATCGATCAGAGGTTCTCGTAGCGGTTCATGTCCAGCACCCCGGCCTCGACCGGTTCGGTTTCCTTGATGTAGGTGCTCAGGTCATGGAAGTACTGCCAGAACTGCGGGTGGCTGCGGCGCACACCCCAGCGCTCGACGATGCGTTCGAACTTGCCCTGGTCGTCACGCGCCGCCTCCATGTCCTCGACGAACTCCGGTACATCGCTGGCCGGAATGTTGAAGATGAAGTTCGGGTAGCTGCTGAGCACGCCCGGGTACAGGGTCAGGGTGTCCAGGCCCGGCTGGTAGCGGTAGGCCTCGCCCAGCAGGAAGGCGACATTGCTGTGCGCACGGTTGCGCAGCAGGCTGTAGACCTGGCGCTGACCGCCCTGCCCTTCGATGCGCAGCATGGTCGCCTCGGGCAATTGGCCGATCACCTTCAGCCCTGCCGCCGGACGCGACACCAGGCGGCTCAGGCTCTGCTCGACATCACGGAACTCCTCGCTCATCTGTGGCCGCGAGCAGTAGGCGCCGGTGCAGCGGTTGATCGGATCGGGCGCGGCATTCAGGCTGCCGGTGCGCTGCAGCAGCTTGAGGCCAAAGTCGCGCGTGGCATTGTGCTTGTCCAGCTGCAGGCCGCTGGGGGTGTCGGTGTCGATGTCGGTGTAGTCGAGCCACATTTTCACCTTGCCGCTGTTCTGGTACCAGTCGCTGAGGATCGCGCCGCGCTTGTCGGCCGGCATCAGGCGCAGGAAGTTGACCTCGGCACCGTTGCGGATCAGGTCGAAGTACAGGCGCGTCTGCAGTTGGTGCGAGACGTTGCCGTAGACGTCGAAGTTGACTGCCAGCTGGTAGTAGGTGCGTTCGAGCAATGGGTAGTCGAACAGCCAGATGGTCAACGGCACGTCGCCGATCAGGCCCTTGCTCACCGAGGCGCTGTCGAAGTGACGGAAGATGCTCAGCAGGGCATTGTCATTGCCCGCCCACAGTGTCGACCAGCTTGGCGCCGGCATTTCGGCGTAGGCCTCGCGGCGCAGGGTCTCGTAGTCGTTGCGCTTGTCGCGGTAGGCGCGCCACAGGCTCAGCACGCTGCCGACATCGTCGATCTGCCCGGGCATGGCCAGCAATGGCGTGGCCTGGCCACGGTAGGCGGCATCGGTGACGTAGCGGTCGTGGGCCGGCTCCTGGAACAGTGCCCAGAAGTTGTCGCGGATCACGTCGGTGGCGATCTGTCCGCGGCACACCGGGCCACGGATGAAGGTGCGCACGAAGTACTCGGCGTTGTCGAGCATGAACTGGTAGCGCGCCACCGCCGGGATCGCCTCGAAGGTCTCGAACGGGTTGGCCCGGCGCTGCGGACCGTAGCCCGGCAGCGAGGTGGCGCGCCAGTCGCCGCTGTAGAACAGCTGCTTGACGCGCTTGAGCTTCTGCGGCCCCATCGGGTAGGTGATGTGGGTCTTGTGCACGATCACGCCCTGCACCGGGATCAGCCGGTAGTAGAAATCGTTGCCCGGCGGATCGTTGGGGCGGCGGGTGGCGATGATATCGACCGGCTGACCACTGGGCGTACGCGAACGCACCCACTGGAAGAAGTGGCCCTGCTCGCCGCCGACGAAATAGATGTGCGCCAGGAACAGGTGCTCGTACAGCCAGCGCCCGACCAGGGCCTCGGTGGAGCCCGGGCGGTTGAGCAGCGCCTCCCAGTCGGCGATCTGCTTCGCTTCGCTGGGGCTCGGCTGGATCGGCTGGTACTCGACCGGCGCACCGGCTGCCAGCCAGCGCTGCAGGGTCGAGTATTCCTGGTCGGTGAGCCCGGTGACCGCCAGCGGCATGCCCTCTTTGGGGTGCGCGCCGGCATAGGCGTCGAACTCGTGGGGCAGCGGGCACATGTTGTTGCGGTTCAGCCCCAGCACGATCTCTTCGGGCAGCTTGGCGTTGGGGGTCAGCGGCGTCTTGTGGCCCAGTTCGAGCATGCGCGCCATCAGCGCCGCCTGGCTGCCCTGGTTGTCGAGTACCGAATAAAAGCCCTTCTTGCGCCAGCCTTCTTCATTCTGCGCGTCGTAGAACAGCCGTGTGGTGGCGACTGCCTGGCTGCGCTCGCCCTGGTACACCGGCACCTTGGAGGCACCGCGCTCGGCACCCTCGGCGCTGCCCAGGTTGAGCTGGCAGGCCGCGTCGTTGCAGGCGTGGCAGGCCACGCACTTCTGCGTGAAGATCGGTTGGATGTCGCGGGTATAGGAGATGGCCGGGCTCGATTGAGGGGCCTGCGCCAACGCTGCGCCGCTGACGAGCAGGGCGAAGGTGGCGGCGAGAAAACGATGCACCATGTGCCGAATGTCCTGGTTCTTGATAGCTGTCACGATTTGCCTGTCTGTCCCTGGGCCTGAGCCTGGCACCGCCAACATGAATCAAATTCATGAGACCGGGCGATGCGCCTAAAATCCGTGCAGCTTTGTTATTATTCCGCACTTCCGATATTTGTCCGACCAGGTAGTTCTCATGTCCGACCGCAGCGCTCGTCTCCAAGCACTCCAGCATGCCCTCAAGGAGCGCATCCTGATTCTCGACGGCGGCATGGGTACTATGATCCAGAGCTACCGCCTCGAGGAAGACGACTATCGTGGCACGCGCTTCGCCGATTGGCCAAGCGATGTGAAGGGCAACAACGATTTGCTGCTGCTGACCCAGCCCGATGTCATCGCCGCCATCGAGAAAGCCTACCTGGATGCCGGCGCCGACATTCTCGAAACCAACACCTTCAACGCCACGCAGATTTCCCAGGCCGACTACGGCATGGAAGCGCTGGTGTACGAGCTCAACGTCGAGGGTGCGCGCATCGCCCGCCAGGTGGCCGACGCCAAGACCCTGGAAACCCCCGACCGCCCGCGCTTCGTCGCCGGCGTGCTCGGCCCGACCAGCCGCACCTGCTCGATTTCCCCGGACGTCAACGACCCGGGCTATCGTAACGTCACCTTCGACGAACTGGTGGTCAACTACATCGAAGCCACTCGCGGCCTGATCGAGGGCGGCGCCGACCTGATCCTGATCGAGACCATCTTCGACACCCTCAACGCCAAGGCGGCGATCTTCGCCGTGCAGCAGGTGTTCGAGGATGACGGCATCGAGCTGCCGATCATGATCTCCGGCACCATCACCGACGCCTCCGGCCGCACCCTGTCGGGCCAGACCACCGAGGCCTTCTGGAACTCGGTGCGCCACGCCAACCCGATCTCGGTCGGCCTGAACTGCGCCCTGGGCGCCAAGGACCTGCGCCCGTACCTGGAAGAACTGTCGACCAAGGCCGGCACCCATGTCTCCGCGCACCCCAACGCCGGCCTGCCGAACGCCTTCGGCGAATACGACGAAACCCCGGCGGAAATGGCCGCCGTGGTCGAGGAGTTCGCTGCCAGCGGCTTCCTCAACATCATCGGCGGTTGCTGCGGCACCACCCCGCCGCACATCCAGGCCATCGCCGAGGCCGTGGCCAAGTACAAGCCACGGGCCATTCCCGAGATCCCCAAGGCCTGCCGCCTGTCGGGCCTGGAGCCGTTCACCATCGACCGCCAGTCGTTGTTCGTCAACGTCGGCGAACGCACCAACATCACCGGTTCCGCCAAGTTCGCCCGGCTGATCCGCGAGGAAAACTACACCGAAGCCCTGGAGGTCGCCCTGCAACAGGTCGAGGCCGGCGCCCAGGTGATCGACATCAACATGGACGAAGGGATGCTCGACTCCCAGGCCGCTATGGTCCGCTTCCTCAACCTGATCGCCGGTGAACCGGACATCTCCCGCGTGCCGATCATGATCGACTCCTCCAAGTGGGAGGTGATCGAAGCAGGTCTGAAGTGCATCCAGGGCAAGGGCATCGTCAACTCGATCTCCATGAAGGAAGGCGTCGAGCAGTTCAAGCATCACGCCCGCCTGTGCAAGCGCTACGGCGCCGCCGTGGTGGTGATGGCCTTCGACGAGGTCGGCCAGGCCGACACCGCCGCGCGCAAGCGCGAAATCTGCCAGCGCAGCTACGACATCCTGGTCAACGAAGTGGGCTTCCCGCCCGAAGACATCATCTTCGACCCGAACATCTTCGCCGTCGCTACCGGTATCGAGGAGCACAACAACTACGCCGTCGACTTCATCGAGGCGTGCGCCTACATCCGTGACCACCTGCCCTACGCGCTGTCCAGCGGCGGGGTGTCCAACGTGTCGTTCTCGTTCCGTGGCAACAACCCGGTGCGCGAGGCGATCCACTCGGTATTCCTCTACCACGCCATCCAGAACGGCCTGACCATGGGTATCGTCAACGCCGGCCAGCTGGAGATCTACGACGAGATCCCGCCGGCGCTGCGCGAGAAGGTCGAGGACGTGGTGCTCAACCGCACCCCCGAAGGCACCGACGCCCTGCTGGCGATCGCTGACGACTACAAGGGCGGCGGCGCGGCCAAGGAAGTGGAAAACGAAGAGTGGCGCTCGATGCCGGTCGACAAGCGCCTGGAACACGCGCTGGTCAAGGGCATCACCGCCTACATCGTCGAGGATACCGAGGAGTGCCGCCAGCAAGCGGCGCGCCCCATCGAAGTCATCGAAGGCCCGCTGATGAGCGGCATGAACGTGGTCGGCGACCTGTTCGGCGCGGGCAAGATGTTCCTGCCCCAGGTGGTCAAGTCGGCGCGGGTGATGAAGCAGGCGGTGGCCCACCTGATCCCGTTCATCGAGGCCGAGAAAGGCGACAAGCCCGAAGCCAAGGGCAAGATCCTCATGGCCACGGTCAAGGGCGACGTGCACGACATCGGCAAGAACATCGTCGGCGTCGTGCTGGGCTGCAACGGCTACGACATCGTCGACATGGGCGTGATGGTGCCGGCGGAGAAGATCCTGCAGACCGCACGCGAGCAGAACTGCGACATCATCGGCCTGTCCGGCCTGATCACCCCGTCGCTGGACGAGATGGTCCACGTCGCCCGCGAGATGCAGCGCCAGGACTTCCACCTGCCGCTGATGATCGGTGGCGCCACCACTTCCAAGGCGCACACGGCGGTGAAGATCGAGCCCAAGTACTCCAACGACGCCGTGGTCTACGTCACCGACGCCTCGCGCGCCGTGGGCGTGGCCACGCAATTGCTGTCCAAGGAGCTCAAGCCGGGCTTCGTCGAGAAGACCCGCGAGGAATACGTGCAGGTGCGCGAGCGCACCGCCAACCGCAGCGCCCGCACCGAACGCCTGAGCTACGAGCAGGCGATCACCGCCAAGCCACAGTACGACTGGGCCAACTACCAGGCAGCGGTCCCCTCCTTCACCGGCGTCAAGGTGCTGGACGACATCGACCTGCGCGAACTGGCCGAGTACATCGACTGGACGCCGTTCTTCATCTCCTGGGACCTGGCCGGCAAATTCCCGCGCATCCTCACCGACGAAGTGGTCGGCGAAGCTGCCACCGCGCTGTACCAGGACGCGCGCGACATGCTCGAGAAGCTGATCAGCGAAAAACTGATCAGCGCCCGCGCAGTGTTCGGTTTCTGGCCGGCCAGCCAGGTCAACCATGACGACATCGAAGTCTACGGCGACAACGGCGAGCAACTGGCCACCCTGCACCACCTGCGCCAGCAGACCATCAAGCCCGACGGCAAGCCGAACTGGTCGCTGGCCGACTTCGTCGCGCCGAAGGACAGCGGCATCAAGGACTATGTCGGCGGCTTCATCACCACCGCCGGCATCGGCGCCGAGGAAGTGGCCAAGGCCTACCAGGACAAGGGCGACGACTACAGCTCGATCATGGTCAAGGCCCTGGCCGACCGCCTGGCCGAAGCCTGCGCCGAGTGGCTGCACGAGCGGGTGCGCAAGCAGTACTGGGGCTATGCCAAGGACGAGCAGCTGGACAACGAAGCGCTGATCAAGGAGCAGTACAGCGGCATCCGCCCGGCCCCAGGCTACCCGGCATGCCCGGACCACACCGAGAAAGAGACCCTGTTCCGCCTGCTCGATGGCACGGCCATCGGCGAAACAGGGCCCAGCGGCGTGTTCCTCACCGAGCACTTCGCCATGTTCCCGGCGGCGGCGGTCAGCGGCTGGTACTTCGCCCATCCGCAGGCGCAGTACTTCGCGGTCGGCAAGGTGGAGAAGGACCAGATCGACAGCTACAGCGCCCGCAAAGGCCAGGAGGTCAGCGTCAGCGAGCGCTGGCTGGCGCCGAACCTGGGGTACGAGGGCTGAGCCTGTTGCGGGGGTTGTGAGTGGGATCGGGCTGCGCCGCGAACAGTACGCGGAGCCCGACCCGGCCCTGCGGCCTCAGCGCTCCCGCGCCAGCCCCACACACCGGCGTGCCAGCACGTCGGTCGGGTCCACCAGCGCCACCTGCACCTGGCCGATGGGAAATCCATCGGCCTGGGCCAGGATCAGCGGCAGCTCGGTACACCCGAGAATCAACACCCGAGCGCCCTGCTCCACCAACTGCGCGGCCGCCGTCAGCAAGTCGTGCCGGCATTGCCCGTCGGTGAACCCGGCCTTGACGCCCTCCTCCCCGTAAATCGCCCGCATCACCAAAGCCTGCGCCGCTTCATCCGGCACCAGCAGATGCAATCCGGCACGCTCGGCCGCTTCGTGGTAGACGCGGCTCTGGAGGGTGCCTGAGGTCGCCAGCAGACCCACCTGCCGCTCACGGCCATAGCGGCGCAGGATGAAGTCGACGGTTTCGCCGAGCATGTTGACGATCGGCACGCCTAGATGCTCCTGGATGCGCTCGACATAGGCATGCGCGGTGTTGCACGGGATGGCGATGGCGTCGGCGCCCTCTTCCTCGAGACGCCGACAGGTGGAGTACATCGCCACGGTCGGATCCGCCTCCTGGCGCAGCAGGTTGGCGGTGCGGTCGGGGATCTGCGGATTCTGCTCGACCACCATTCTGATGTGATCCTGGTCGCGCCCGGCGGGGGTGTTCTTCACCACCTTGCCCATGAAGTCCACCGTTGCCGCCGGGCCGACGCCGCCGACGATACCCAGCTTGAACGGCGCCCGGCTGTGCATCGGCTCGGTGGCGCTGGCGAAGTCGGCGTACACCTGGTTGGCATCGACACAATGAACGCCGCGGCGCAGCAGTTCCGGTGCCAGCAGCGACAACTCGGTCATGCCCGGCAGCAGCAAGGTCGCGCCCTGCTCCTCGAGCTCCAGGCAGACCTGATGCAGCAGTTCCACTGCCACCCCATCCAGATGCCCGGCCTTGATGCCTGCTGGGCCGTATACCGCCTCCATCAACGCCGCCTGCTGTACCGGCGAGGGGTGGATCAGCTGGTAGTCGTCGGCGAAGTGCCGCTCGAACAATCCCGAAGCCCGCACATAGTCCGAGGCCAGCACGCCCAACCGCGCTCCCGCCGGGGCGATCCGTGCCACATGGGCCTTGAGCGCGGCCATCAGATCGACGATGGCGATCTGCAGCTCTGCGCGCAGCTCATCGATGAAGGTATGGCTGGCGAAGCACGGTACCAGCACGGCATCGGCGCCGCTGTCGGCATACCCCTGGCAGACCTGGAACACGTACAGCTTGCGTGAAGTCATGCTGGCGTTGGCCGCCAGCGGCAATGCCAGGTCCTTGAACGGGTGCTGCTCGAACAGCAAATGGTAGCGGCCCTGGTCCGCCAGCAACGGCTGGCTCTTGAGCAACTTGAGGAACAGGTCGCCACCGGCCAGCGAGCCGAGGCCGCCGATGATGCCGAGGGTGCGTGCGTTGGCGGTCTTGCGTGGGCTTTTCATGGGCGGTCCGGGTCAGGCGTTGGTAGCAGGTTCGAGGGGCGATGCGGCGGGCGCTGCCGAGTCTTCATGGCGTCGCTCGAGATCAGCGATCACCGCAGTGGCGATGCTGTTGCCGACCACGTTGGTCGCGGTACGGCCCATGTCGAGGAACTGGTCGATGGCCAGGATCAGCAGCAGCCCGGCTTCGGGCAGGTGGAACATCGGCAGCGTGGCCGCGACCACCACCACCGAGGCGCGCGCCACACCGGCCATGCCCTTGCTGGTGACCATCAGGGTCAGCAGGATCAGCACCTGCTGGGTGAAGCTCAGCTCGATGTTGTAGGCCTGGGCGATGAACATGATGGCGAAGGCCTGGTACATCATCGAGCCGTCGAGGTTGAACGAATAGCCCAGCGGCAGGACGAAGCTCGACACGCGCTTGGGTGCACCGAATTTCTCCAGCGCATCGATGGTCTTGGGGTAGGCCGACTCACTGCTGGCGGTGGAGAATGCCAGCAGCACCGGCTCGCGGATCAGCTTGCCGAGGGTGAACACCGGGCGCCCGAGGAAGCAGTAGCCCACGGCGAACAGCACCAGCCACAGCAGCACGATGCCCAGGTAGAACTGGCCGATCAGCTTGCCGTAGTCGAACAGCAGGCCGATGCCCTGGGTGGTCACGGCGGCGGCCAGCGCGGCGAACACGCCGATCGGGGCGAACATCATCACGTAGTCGGTGATGCGGAACATCACCTTGGCCAGCTCGTCCACCAGTTCGCCGATACGGGTGTTGCCGCGCTGCTTGACGAACGCCAGCGCCAGGCCGAAGAACAGCGAGAACACCACGATCTGCAGGATCTCGTTGTTGGCCATGGCTTCGGCGATGCTGCGCGGGAACACGTGGCTGATGAAGGTCTTGAGGCTGAAGTCACCGGCATTGACCGCCACCGCGCTCACCGCCTGGCCGGGTTCCACGCTCAGGTTCAGGTCGGCGCCGGGCTGGAACAGGTTGACCAGCAGCATGCCCAGGGCCAGGGAGAACACCGAGGCGCTGACGAACCAGATCATCGAGCGCAGGCCGATGCGCCCCACCGAGCCGGAATTGCCCAGGCTGCTGATTCCCGCCACCAGGGTGGCGAACACCAGCGGGGCGATGATCATCTTGATCATGCGCAGGAAAATGTCGGTGACCAGGCTGAAGTAACCGGCAATCTGCTTCGCGGCATCGGCGGAGCCTGCATAGGTGTTGCATAGCCAGCCAACGACGATGCCGAGCAGGATCGCCACGGCGATGTAGCGGGGTAGTTTCTTGTTATTCATCTCGACCTCTGTCTGTCGAATGCGGGAGGGACAACTACAGGCTACGACGGCCTCCCGGGGCAGTTGATGAGGATGCGCGATGGGTTCATGCGTAATTCGCATAGTTAGGGAATGGCGGTGAATTTGTGGCGAAGCCGGAATAAAATTCGGGCATTGAACCGAAGCGCGCTCCCACAAGGTTTGGGCTGGTCTTCGGATTTCGAGCAAGACAGTTGCAGCCTCTGCGCGCCACCCACAGGCCCACCACCATGCAAACCAAATGGATCGATGACCTGCTGGCCATCGCCGAAACCAAGAGTTTTTCCCGCGCTGCGGAGATCCGCTGCATCACCCAGTCCGCCCTGTCGCGGCGTATCCGCTCGCTCGAAGAATGGGTCGGTGTCGAGCTGGTGGACCGCAGCACCTACCCCGTGCAACTGACCGCCGCCGGCAAGACCTTCTGCGACGAGGGCCGCGACGCGCTGTCGATCTTCCACGACCTGCGCTCGGCCCTGCGCCGTGGCGAACGCATGCCCGGGCGCTCGATCCAGGTGGTGGCCGGGCATACCCTGTCGATGACCTTCCTGCCCACCTGGTTCGCCGGCTTCCAGCGCCGCTATGGCTATTTCAACGCCCGGGTGCTGGCTGCCAACGTGCAGGAGGCGGTAATCGCCCTGGCCGAGGGCAGCTGCGACCTGATGATCGGCTACAGCCACCCGCGCGCGCCGATCATCCTCGACCCGGACAAGTTCGTCGGCCTGCGCCTTGGCAGCGATGCGTTCTTCCCGGTGTCGGCGCCCGATGCCCAGGGTCGGCCGCTGTTCGCCCTGCCCGGGTCAGCGGACAGCCCCATCCCCTACCTCGCCTATACGGCGACGTCCTTCCTCGGCCGGGTGGTGGATGTGGTGTTGCAGGGCAACGCACAACCTCACCTGAAACGTTTCTACGAAGCCGACATGGCCATGCACCTGATGCGTATGGCCCGCGAGGGCTATGGCATCGCCTGGCTGCCGGAATCGGCGGTGGAGGAAGAACTGGCCAGCGGTCGGCTGGTGCGTGCAGGTGGGGATCAATGGAGCGCGGAGCTTGAGATCTGGTCGTTCCGCTCGATCGGCAACAGCAACCCGACCATGCTCGAGCTGTGGAAGTCGCTGGAACACGACCTGCGCTGAAACGACGCCGGGGCCCTTGCGGCCCCGGCTTCACTGACAGTGGGCGCTGATCAGAACTTCAATTGCCACTGGCCCATCAGCGCATGGTTGCGGGCATTGCTGCCCATCTCGCCGCTGTAGCCCAGGCCCACGCTCTGGCGTGCACTCAAGCCCAGTTCGAGCCCTGCCTCGACCACCAGGCTGTCGCGATCCAGCGCGCTGCCTTCGACGCTGAACGCATCGCCTCCGGCCAGGAAGGCCTGACGGGTGCGGATATCGAGGCTGCCGTAGGTGTGGCGCCAGCCCAGGCTTGCACGCGGGGTCAGGCTCATGCCGTTGTCCAGTTGCCCCAGATGCGCGATACGCACACCGAAGGTGCTGGTGACGTTGTCCTGGGTGTCGGCATCCACTGCCAGCGCGGCATCACCGCCCTTCTCGCGGTAGCTGTCGCGGTGATAGCGCTGATAGCCCAGGTTGGCGAAGGGCTCGGCGCTCAGGCGACCGCTGCCCATGGCATAACCCAGCTCGGCGAAGGCCTGCTGGCTGTCGGCATCGTAGTCGCCCTTCAGGCGCTCGTGGAAGCCATCGAAGGCCACGCTGCGCTTGCTGTCGCCGTCGTGGCTGCTGTAGGCCGCGCCCAGGCGCAGGGCCAGCGGGCCACTCTGGCGCTGGGCGTACAGGCCGGCATGCCAGCTGCGCACCTTGCCGTCCAGGCCGGTGGCGTCCAGGCGGGTACGCGAGTAGCCGCCCAGCACACCCAGGCGCCAGTCGCTGCCGACGGCCCAGTCCAGGCCCATCACCGCACCGCCGGTGCGTTGCTCGAGGCTGCTGGCGCCGTGGCTGCCATCGACCTTGCCGTAGCTGCCCAGCGCCTGGCCCCAGACACGGCCCTGGGCGTTCGGGTCGTTGAGGTTGCGCACGCCCTGGGGCAGGCCGGTGGCGACGAGCACTGGGGTGTCCTGCTGCTCCAGGCCCACCAACAGCCCGGCAGTGCTGCCCATCGACTGCATCGCGCCGAGCATGGTGCTGCCGACCTGGGCGCTACCGGCCAGGGTGGCGGCAGCCAGGTTGGCGGTGTTGCTGCCCGACAACTGCTCGATGGCGTTGCCGGCGCTGGCGTTGGAGGTATTGAGCAAGGCGCTGTACAGCGCGCTGCCGCTGCCCAGGCTGGCCAGGCTGCGCGCCGCCGCACCGCCGTTGGCACTGCGGGCGAACTGGTCGAAGGCAATATCGTTGCGGGTGTAGCTCAGGCCCACCGACTGGCTGGCATAGCTCATCTTCGGGGTGAGGAAGGCGTAGTCGCTGGTGACCTGGCCAAAGGTGCCATTGATCGCCCCGGCATTGAGCACGGTGTACTGGCTCTGCCAGGGGTACTGGCCAGGAGTCGGCTGGATGCGCAGCGTGGCGCCACCCAGATTGGCGGTACCCGTGACGCTGATCGGCGCGCTGCTGCCGTCGGCATTGACGCCATAGACCAGGCTGGCGCCCTGGTCGAACTTCAGATCGCCCTTGACCGTGGCCACGCCCAGGCCAGTGTTGGTCAGCATCGTGCCCTTGACCTCGAGGCCGCCGACAACGCCGCCACCGGCGTAGGTCGCGCCCTGGTCCACCCGCAGGCTGCCAAGCACGCTGCCCTGGTTGACCAGGGTCGCGCCACGGCTGATCTCGCCGCCCTGGCTGAAGTCGTTGACGCTGCTCAGCGTCCAGGTGCCGCCCGAAACCAGCAGCTTCTCGAAGTTGGCACTGTTGCCGAACTGGCCGCTGCCTTCGAGCTGCAGGGTATCGACGCCGTCTCCGCCGTCGACGAGGCCGTTGAACACGCCACCGGTGCGTACGATCAGGCGGTCGTCACCGCCGCCCATGCCCAGCGCCAGGCCATTGCCGCCGCTGATGGTACCGCTGTTGATCACGGTGTCGTCGAAGTTGCCGACCAGCTTGATGCCGAACCCGCGCTCGCCACGGATGGTGCCGGCGTTGTCGATGGTGGTCGCACCGACGCCCGAGCCTTCGGCGCCGTCATCGACCAGGATGCCGTTGTCGACGCTGCGGATCAGGCCGGTACTGGTGTTGGTGACGGTCCCGCCACCCATGGCGATGCCTTCGCTGCCATTGGGTCGGCCGCCGCTGTCCACCCCTTTGGCGCCCAGGCCCTGGATGGTGCCGGCGTTGTAGACGTGGCCGATGAAGTCGATATCGACGCCATCGCCATCGCCATTGATCTTGCCATCGGCAATCGCACCGGTGATGGTGCCCCAGTTGTACACCGTGCCGGTACCGTCGGAGCCGAAGCCCGAACCGTTGCGCCCGGTGACGCTGGCGCCAGCGTAGTTGTAGAGCGTGGCGTCGGTCTTGAGGTCGACACCGTGGCGGTCGGCGCTGATGCTGCCGTAGTTGTGGACGGTAACGCCGGTCGAGGTGCCGATCTTGATGCCGTCGAACTTCTGGTCCAGGCCCTTGGCATCCTGCGGCGCGGTGTCGGTGTAGATGCGCCCGTAGTTGATGATGGTGGCGTTGGAGCCGGTCTTGATCGCGTCATTGCCCACGGCGTGGATCACGCCGCTCGCCTCGTTCACCAGGGTGGTGGTGAACCCTGGGTTGTTCAGCGCCTCGAGGTCGATGGCCTGGCCATCGGTGATCGACTCGATGGTTCCGGCGTTGTTGATCTTCAGGCTGCCGCCCGCAGTCGGGTTGGTCTGGAAGCGGATACCGTCGTTGGTGCCCTGGATCAGCGCGCCGGCCCGGTTGGTGATGACGAAGAAGCTCTGGTCGGTGCCGCCGTCCTTGGTGTCGATACCACGCGCTACGGTGGAGCGGATGATTCCGCCGTTGTCGACGCCTACCGTGGTGCCGGAGGTCTGCTTGGGCAGGATCACACCGTCGTCGGCTCCCGAGACGATACTGCCGCTGGGCGTCACCTTGAGCGTGTCGCCTTTTTTCAGCTCCAGCGTGCTGGTGCTGGCATTGGCGAACTGATAGTCGGTGGCGCAGGCGTCTGCGGCGAGGGCGGCGCTGGCCAGGGCGACACACAGGGCCAGGCGGTGCGGCGTGAAATGCATGTTTGGGCGACCATTGTGATTGTTCAAGGCCGGCCAATATGGCGTTTGGATATTACCGTTTGATTGATCCGCCCATCACCAGCCCCCTGTTGAAGCAGCCGCTGAAACATTTGCTTTCATTTAAAGCTTCAGGTTTCTGATTCTCATTCGTCCTATTAGATGCAGCCTTCACGGTTGAGCCGAAACTCGACCGCAATTTTTTCCCAGAAGAACGACCCGATGGCCCGACAAACCAAGAAATCCAAGTCCAAACTGTGGTTCCTGGTCCACAGCTGGCTTGCCCTGCCGATCTGGTTCTTTGTCCTGATCGTCTGCTTCACCGGCATGCTCGCGGTGGTCAGCCAGGAAATCGTCTGGCTGGCGAACCCCGACGTGCGCGCCAGCCAACCGGACGACGACGCCGAACGCCTGAGTTTCCAGCAGGTGCTCAGCGCACTGAACAAGGCCGAGCCGGACATGGCCGTGCGCTTCATCAGCCAACCGGATGGCTCGCACTTCGCCCTCGAGGCGGCTGTCACCTTCGCCGACGGCACCGCACCGACGCTGTACGTCAACCCCTACACCGGCGCCATCCAGGGCAAGGCCCCGGACTTCAACTTCCAGGCCTTCACCCGCGCCCTGCACGGCTGGTGGCTGGTGCCGTTCACCAACGGCTACAGCTGGGGCTGGTACCTGGTGTCGATCCTCGGCCTGCCGATGCTCGCGTCGCTGGTGACCGGGCTGGTGGTGTACAAGAAGTTCTGGCGCGGTTTCTTCAAGCCGGTACGCACCCAGCACGGTTCGCGGATCTTCTGGGGCGACCTGCACCGCCTGGCCGGGGTCTGGTCGATCTGGTTCATCGCGGTGATCTCCATCACCGGCACCTGGTTCCTGATCCAGGCAATTCTCGGTGACAACCACATCACCATCTCCAGCGAGCCGATCGTGCCGGTGATCGCCCGCGAGCAGGTACCGCAGAGCCCTGACGGCAACCCGGTGCCGCGGATCGACCTGGACGAAGCCACGCGCATCGCGCAGAAGGCCATCCCGGGCCTGGACATCAGCTTCGTCACCCTGCCCGCAACCGCCTACAGCCATATCGGCATGGGCGGACGCGGCTGGTACCCGCTGATGTTCCAGACCGCCGAGGTCAACCCCTACACCCGCAACGTCGACAGCCAGTTCCTGCTCGGCGACCGTTCGACCCTGGAGTTCGTCACCGAGTCCATGCGCCCACTGCACACCGGCGACTTCGGCGGCCTGGCGATCAAGCTGATCTGGTTCTTCTTCGGCCTGGTGCTCACCCTGATGGTGTTCAGCGGCCTGCTGATCTGGACCAAGCGCACCGCCCAGGCCACGGCCGCCGCGCTCAAGCGCAGCGAGCGCCCGGCCAGGCCGCGCAAGGTCCGCGACGAACCCCCCGTGGAGGCGCAACCATGAGCCAGACCCAGACCTTGCCACCCAGCGGCCTGAAACAGTGGTGGCTGAAGTGGCGCTTCCACATCAACATTCTGCTGATCCTCATTCCGCTGGGGTTCATGCCCAAGTACTTCGCCGATGCCAGCCTGTTGCGTGGCGACAGCGGCCTGGGCGCCAACCTGGTCAAGGACATCAGCATCGACCGCTGGCAGCTGGACCTGGCCGAGTTGCGCGACGAAGCGCCGCGTGCCGACGGCCCGGCCGGCTACTTCAAGGTGTTCAACGCGGCGCTGTGCCAGAGCTGCACCCAGGGCGCCAAGGCCATCTACCTGCGCATCGGCAAGCCCCGCAACCTGCGTGCCGCCGGCTCGATCTTCTTCGGCTCGCCGTACCGCATGACCACGTCGCTGCCGATCCCCCCGCGCACCCGTCCCGACGCCGAGATCTGGATCACCATCGAAGGCTGGGACGGCAGCATGCACCAGGCTTCCGTGCCGCTGGCCAAGGCATCGCCGGCCACCGTGGCCTGGCTCGAGAAACAAGGAGGCAAACGATGAAACACCTGTTGCGCAGGCTCGCCCTGCCCCTGCTGGCCCTCACCGCCCTGCCGGCGCTGGCGCACAACCCGATGTGCGAGTGCGAACCGGTGGCGGGCGATCAGATCAAGTGCACCGGCGGCTTCTCCGATGGCAGCGGCGCGCCGGGCGTCACCCTCGATGTGATCGGCTACGACGAGCAGGTACTGGTCGGCGGCAAGCTCGGTGACGACTCGACACTCACCTTCAAGCGCCCCGACGGCGAGTTCTACGTGCTGTTCGACGCCGGCCCCGGCCATGTGGTGGAAGTCGATCATGCCGATATAGGCGCGCCATGAGTCGCGCCCAGGTCATCCGCCCGGCCGGTGCCGGGCACGAAACCCTCTATGTGCTGCTGGCCGCCGTGCTGATCGCGGCCCTCGCCGCCACCGTGGTCGGGCTGCGCGGCGAGCGCGTCGACGAACAGCGCATCGCCAGTCACCAGATCGATGCCCGTCGCGACCTCAACGCCGCCGAACAGGGGGTCTACACCGACCTGCACGTGGCCTACGACGAGATCGTCGCGCTGCGCGAGGACAGCGGCCAGGCCCCTGCCGTGCAGACCCTGGCCGACGAAGCGCTGCCCCCCTTCATCGACGACACCAGCAGCGCCAGCCGTGGCGCCCACCGCTGGCAATGGCTGGACAGCGGCGCCTACCTGGGCCTGAGCCAGGACAGCGACGTCGCTGGCAGTTTCCTGCTGGTCCTGCCCCAGGCTGCAGACAGCCAGGCCCAGGTCTGGCTGCGCCGCGACCGCAGCAGCCTGGCCCCGGACGACCTCGGCCAGGCCGCGCTGGTCGCCGCCGGCTGGCAGGAAATCGTCAGCCACTACGACGCCGGGGTCACCCGCGAACACCGTCACTGAACCCAAGGACCGCGCCATGCTCCGCTCCGCCCTCGCCTTCCTCCTGGCCTGCCTGTTCCCGGCACTGGCCCTGGCCGACAGCGGCAAACCGCTGCGCATCGGTATCACCCTGCACCCCTACTACAGCTACGTGAGCAACATCGTCGGCGACAAGGCCGAAGTGGTGCCGCTGATTCCGGCTGGCTTCAACCCGCACGCCTACGAGCCCCGCGCCGAAGACATCAAGCGCATCGGCACCCTGGATGTGATCGTGCTCAACGGCATCGGTCACGACGACTTCGCCGACCGCATGATCGCCGCCAGCGAAAAGCCCGACATCAAGACCATCGAATCGAACCAGAACGTGCCGCTGCTGGCCGCCACCGGCATCGCCGCGCGCGGCGCCGGCAAGGTGGTCAACCCGCACACCTTCCTGTCGATCAGCGCCAGCATTGCCCAGGTCAACAACATCGCCCGCGAGCTGGGCAAGCTCGACCCGGACAACGCCAGGTTCTATACCCAGAACGCCCGCGCCTACGCCAAGCGCCTGCGCGCCCTGCGTGCCGAAGCCCTGGCCAAGGTCACCGAGGCGCCGGGCGCGGAGTTTCGCGTGGCCACCATCCACGCCGCCTACGACTACCTGGTGCGCGACTTCGGCCTGGAAGTCACCGCGGTGGTCGAACCGGCCCACGGCATCGAGCCCAGCCCGGCGCAACTGAAGAAGACCATCGACCAGCTCAAGGCCCTGGATGTGAAGGTGATCTTCTCGGAGATGGACTTCCCGTCCGCCTACGTCGAAACCATCGAACGCGAGTCGGGGGTGAAGATCTACCCGCTGACCCACATTTCCTACGGCCAATACACCGCCGACAAGTACGAAGTGGAGATGAAGCGCAACCTCGACACCGTGGTCAGGGCCATCCAGGAGAACCGCGCATGACTGCTGCGGCCAACCTGGTCGGCGCCAACGGCCCGCGCATCGACTTTGCCGGCATCGACCTCACCCTCGGCCGCACGCGCATCCTCGAGCAGGTGAGTTTCGCCGTTGCTGCCGGCAGCGTGCACGCCATCGTCGGCCCCAATGGCGGCGGCAAGAGTTCGCTGATCAAGACCCTGCTCGGGCAGATGCCGCACCAGGGCCAGCTGACCCTGCACTGGCCCACCGAGCGCGAAGTGATCGGCTATGTGCCCCAGGCCCTGGAGTTCGACCGCGGCCTGCCGATGACCGTCGACGATTTCATGGCTGCCATGTGCCAGCGACGCCCGGCCTTCCTCGGCCTGTCGCGCCACGTGCGGCCCGACATCGACGCCGCGCTGGCCAGGGTCGGCATGCTCGACAAGCGCAAGCGGCGCATGGGCGCGCTGTCCGGCGGCGAGCGCCAGCGAGTGTTGCTGGCCCAGGGGCTGATTCCCGAGCCGCAACTGCTGGTGCTCGATGAGCCCATGTCGGCGCTGGACGAAGCTGGCATCCAGGTGTTCGAGCAGTTGCTGCACGGCTGGCGCCAGGCCGGCACCACGGTGCTGTGGATCGAACACGACCTGGAAGCCGTGCTGCGCCTGGCCGACCGTGTCACCGGGCTGAGCCGCAAGGTGCTGTTCGACGCCCCGCCCGCCCAGGCCCTGACCCCGGAGCGCCTGCTGGGGCTGTTCTCCGTTCACCCGCGCAGCGAGAGCCTTGCCTGATGAGTTATGAAGCCTTCCGCCAGTTGGTCCAGCAATGGGCCACCGCTGGCTACCTGCCCGAGGCCCTGGCCTACGGGTTCGTGATCAATGCCCTGGTCGCCGGCCTGATGATCGGCCCGGTGCTGGGCGGGCTCGGCACCCTGGTGGTGGTCAAGCGCTTTGCCTTCTTCTCCGAGGCCGTGGGTCATGCCGCACTGACGGGCGTCGCCATCGGCATCCTGCTGGGCGAGCCCTATACCGGGCCGTATGGCAGCCTGTTCGGCTACTGCCTGCTGTTCGGCATCCTGCTGAACTTCCTGCGTAACCGCACCGGCCTGTCGCCGGACACCCTGATCGGCGTGTTCCTTTCCGTGTCGCTGGCGCTGGGCGCCAGCCTGCTGCTGATGCTGGCCGGCAAGATCAACGTGCACATCCTCGAGAACGTGCTGTTCGGCTCGGTGCTCACCGTCAGCCCTCACGACCTGCTGGTACTCGGCATCGTCGCCGTGCTGGTGCTCGCCCTGGCGCTGCCGCTGTACAACCGCATCATCCTCGCCAGCTTCAACCCACAGCTGGCGGCCGTGCGCGGTGTGGCGGTGAAGACCCTCGACTACCTGTTCGTGGTGCTGGTGACCCTGGTCACCGTGGCCTCGGTGAAGGTGATCGGGGCCATCCTGGTCGGTGCCCTGCTGGTGATTCCGGCCGCCGCCGCGCGCCTGGTCAGCCAGTCGCTCAAGGGCTTCTTCTTCGCCTCGGTGCTGATCGCCACGCTCAGCACCCTGCTCGGCATCCTGCTGCCGATCGTCTTCGACCTGCCCGTGCCCTCCGGCGCTGCGATCATCCTGGTGGCCGGCGTGTGCTTCGCTCTCGCTGCCCTCGCCCGCGCCCTCGTCCCACGCCTGCAAGGAAATCCGGCATGAACCTCACGCTCAAACGCCTCACCCTGGCCCTGGCCCTGGCCGGTGCGCCTGCCCTGACCCAGGCTGCGCAGCCGAGCCACAATGCAGCCGCCACCCAGGTGCTGACCACCCTCCCGGTCACCCACAGCATCGCCGCCGCATTGCTCGACGGCACTTCGGTACAGCTCAAGCGTGCCGCACCCGCCAACCTCCCGGCCAGCCGTCAGCCGTCGTACTTCGAGGGCCGCGGCGGTGCCAGCCTGCAAAAGGATGCGCAGAAGGCCACGGCGGTGATCGGCGTGCGCTCGATCTGGCACGACGACCCGCTCTACCCCATGGCGCGGCGCAGCAATATCCGCATCGTCGAGATCGACGCCGCGCGCCCGGTAGACGGCGCACTGCCCGGCATCGCGGTGGATGGCGACAATGCCTTCAGCGGCTATCCGTGGCTGAACCCGATCAACCTCGGACGCATGGCCGACGTCGTGGCCAATGACCTGGAGCGCCTGTCGCCAGCGGACAAGGACAGGATCCAGAGCAACCTGGCCGGGCTCAAGCGCCAGATGCTGGAGCTGACCTCCAGCAGCCAGACACGGCTGGCCGAGGCGGACAACCTGAGCGTGGTGAGCCTGTCGGACCGCCTGGGGTATCTGGCCAGCGGCTTGAACCTGGACGTGGTGTCGCAGGCATTGCCAGCGGACGACAAGTGGGATGACGCAGCGCTCAAGGCACTGGGCGAAACGCTCAAGGCCCAGGATGTGGCCTTGGTGCTGCATCACCGCCAGCCCGATGCTGCGCTGGTGAAGGTGATCGAGGATGCCGGGGCCAGGCTGGTGGTGGTCGAGAGTGATCCGGAGAATACCGTGACTGGCCTGAAAACCAGTATCGATCAGGTGGTGACTGCCTTGAGCCAGGGCTGATCGTACCGGGTGGCTGCCGATATACGGCAGCTGCCCTTTATCAACTGATCTTCCCTGGATGCACGATCTTCAACACCTCGAGAAAGCGGCTGGCGCTCGGTGACAGCGGGCGGCTCGCATCGGTCACCGCGCAGAACCGAGCCGAATAGCTTTGCGACTCGGGAACAACCCTGAAATCCCAGCTCTGCGGCAACAGGTCGGCGTAATGCCTCGGCAGGATTCCGCAGTACTGCCCGGATCGGATCAGCAACGCGACCGAGTCGAGCCCCACGGCATCCGGGCCCCGGTCGAAGTCATGATTGGCAAGTGCTTGCGAAACGAACGGCTGGCCGAGACGATTGACCAGCAGCATCCGCCCGCCACCGTCCAGCGTCGCGCCGGATGCGTAGACGAAATGCACTTCCTCGAACAGCTCGACATAGCGCAACGACGGTGAGCGCTCGTGGGTGCCCTGGATGGCCACATGGATTCGCCGATCCACCAGTGCCCGTGAAAGCTCGTGGAGTGTCAGCGTGTGAATCTCCAGGTGCAGCCCCGTGGCGGTCTGCTCGAGCTGGCGCAGGGCCTCGCTGACACGGCAGTTGGGGTTGCTGAACACATTGTCCGTGATCCCTATCGACAGCTCGCCCGTGACCAGCCCGCGCAGGGCCTCGACCTGGGGTTTTATCCGGTCGAGCGCATCCAGCGCTTCGGCAGTCAGCCCCAGCACGGCCCTGCCCGCCTCGGTCAATTCGAACCCTTGTGGACCGCGGGTACACAACGGCGTGCCCAGCTTGGTCTCGACGTCCTTGATTCGCCTGCTGATGGTGGCCCTGCTCATGCGCAGGCGCTTCTCCGCTGCGCCAAAGCCACCGGCCTCGGCTGCCACGCGAAAGATGCGCAGGCCCTTGAGGTCTTTCTCGACCAGTGAATCTTCAACTTCGGACATGATGGTTTCGCTTTCTGCAATCATGAGTACGGGTTTTGGTAGTTTTCAGCCTATCTGCATCGGTATAGCTTAACTCATATATTCGACATTGGCAGTTAGGTAAGGGAACACTGAGCGCTGAATATCGGGTATGCCCACAAGTTTGCCGAACACTTCCGACAGACTTCATTCAACAATAAAAACAAAGCAACTCCGGAGGCACGATGAGCTCCACGCTGTCAGCAGATATTTCAGTCGGCGAAAAGCCCAGCCGATATCGCTGGTTCCTGGTGACATTGGCATTCCTTGCCATCATTACCAACTACATGGACCGGGCCAATCTTTCGATTGCCCTGCCTTATATGAAAGACGACCTCAATCTTTCGTCTTCCGAAGCCGGTTTCATCCTCGGTGCGTTCTTCTGGACCTACGCGCTCTGCCAGATCCCTGCGGGCATGCTGGTGGACCGCTTCGGGGCCAAGGTCGTGCTTGGCGCCGCAGTGATCTGGTGGTCGGCCTTCACCATGGCCACCAGCCTGGTGCGCAGCGGCGCCGGCCTCCTGGGCCTGCGCCTGATGCTCGGCGTCGGCGAAGCCGGCGCGTTTCCTGCCGCGACGAAATTCGTCGAGCGCTGGTTCCCGCGCACCGAACGGGGCATGGCAACCGGCATCTACGACAGTGGTGCGCGCGGCGGGACGCTGATTGCGCTGCCGCTGTGCACGGCGATCATCGGCGCCTGGGGCTGGCAGGCCTCGTTCATCGTCACCGGCCTGATCGGCATCGTCTGGGCGGTGGTGTGGAAGTTCACCGCCAGCGAATACCCGTCGCAGAACAAGTACGTCAACCGCGCGGAAGTGCGGCATATCCAGGGCGATGCCCAGGAAGAGCGCATCTCCACCGTGAGGATCCGCTGGAAAGCCCTGCTGCGGACCCGGCAGATCTGGGCCATGGCACTGGGCCTGGCGTGCCAGAGCTATGTGATCTACTTCTTTATTACCTGGTACCCGACCTACCTGGTCAATGAACGTGGCTTCTCGCTGCTGCAGTTGGGGTTCTTCGGCGTGTTGCCGGGCATTGCGGGGTTGATCGGATCCTTTGTCGGTGGCTGGGCATCGGACAAGATCGCCAACAGCGGGTACGGCATCAGCGTGGGCCGCAAGGTGTGCATCGTGGTGGGCATGGTGCTGGGCGCCTCCATAGGCCTGGCAGGCCTGGCGACCGAGGCCTGGCTGGCCCTCGCCCTGCTGTCGCTGGCCTTCTTCGGCGTGTCGGCCGCCACCT
Organism: Pseudomonas sp. FA117; assembly: GCF_057370475.1. Classification (NCBI taxonomy): domain Bacteria; kingdom Pseudomonadati; phylum Pseudomonadota; class Gammaproteobacteria; order Pseudomonadales; family Pseudomonadaceae; genus Pseudomonas; species Pseudomonas sp. FA117. The sequence goes on along the minus strand of NZ_CM170675.1, from coordinate 2,611,091 downwards.
CGAGCATGCTCGCCATCCCGGCCGATGTGTCGCCGTCCGGTTCCAGATCGATCGTCGGCACACTTGCCGGTTTCCAGAACAGCATTGCCAACTTCGCCGGTATCGCCAGCCCGGTGATTATCGGATATCTGAAAGACCAGACCGGTTCTTTCGCACCCGGGCTCATGTCGGCGTCGGTCATTGCGCTGGCAGGCTGTCTTATCTATGTCTTCCTGCTCGGCCCGATCAAACAGAACATGTTCGATCACGTCGTGGAAGATCGAATCAAATAATCATTTATTTGCAGCCTCCAACTTTATCGCATTCATTTTACAAGCAAGGAGTCCCTCATGACTTTTCCATTGACCGTGCCGCCGTCCAAGAAACACCAAAGTTTCCTCTGGTCCCCCATCTGTACCGACCTGGATCAACTCGACGCCCATGTCGCGATCCTGGGCATTCCGTTCGGCCAGGCCTATGTTGCTGAACACATCAGTAACGACCAGAGCCGGGCCCCCGATGCCGTGCGGGCAATGAGCGATCGCATCTGCCGCGCCCTGCACCACTACGATTTCGATGTCGGCGGCCCGATCTACGACAACCGCGCGCTGAAAGTGGTCGACTGCGGCAACGTCCCTGCCGACCCCCGCGACCTGAGCACCCATGGCCCACGCTCCGAGCAGGCCGTGCGCAAGATCCTCAAGGCTGGGGCCATGCCGATCATCCTCGGCGGCGACCATGCGATCCCGATCCCGGTCCTGCGTGCCTACGATCAGGAAGACGGCCCGATCACCCTGATCCACATCGATGCCCACCTGGACTGGCGCGAAGAAATCAACGGCGTGCGCGAGGGCTTGTCCAGCACCATCCGCCGCGCCTCGGAGATGGAGCACATCGGCGAGATATTCCAGATCGGCCTGCGCGCCCAGGGCAGCGGCCGCCAGACCGATTATGACGCCGCCGTTGCCTATGGCTCCCATCTGATTCCCGCGTACGAAGTACACGAGACCGGCATGCAGGCCGTGCTGGATCGAATCGCCGACGGCGGGCGCTATTACCTGACCATCGATGCCGACGGCCTCGACCCTTCGATCGCACCGGCCGTGGCCGGCCCGGCGCTGGGCGGCATCACCTACGTGCAGATGCGCCAGCTGATCCATGGCCTGGTGAAGAAAGGCCGAGTGGTGGGTATGGACATCGTGGAAATCACACCCTCGCTGGACGTCAACAACATCACTTGCATCACCGCAGGCCGGCTTATCGTCAACCTGATCGGCGCCGCAGTGCGTGCCGACTATTTCGATGCGCCGCCGACGGAGTAAGCACCGACGAGCACTCCCTCAGGCCCTGAAACCTGCGGGAGTGCGCACTCACTCCCCCCTGCGCACCAGACCGACATCCCTGGACGGCGCACACCCAAACTGACGACTGTACTCGCGACTGAACTGCGAAGGGCTTTCATAGCCCACCCGATAGCAGGCGCTCGACACATCCAGCCCCTCCCCCAACATCAGCCGCCGAGCCTCCTGCAGGCGCAATTGCTTCTGATACTGCAACGGGCTCATGGCAGTGACGGCCTTGAAACGGTGGTGCAAGGTCGAACTGCCCAGATTGGCGATCCGCGCCAGCTCCTCGATGCGCAACGGCTGGGTGTAGTGCTTGTTCAACCAGTCGATGGCCTTGCTCACGCGCCGGCTCTGCGAGTCGCCCATGGCCAGCTCGTACAGGCGACGGCCATGCACGCCCCGCAGCAGGCGGTAGTGCAGTTCGCGCAGCGCCAGCGGCGCGAGCATGCCGATGTCGCGCGGCGACTCCAGCAGCCGCACCAGGCGCAGCATGGTTTCCAGCAGCGATACATCGATCTGCTCGAGAAACAGCCCGCGCTCGGGTTCATCCGGTACGCCAGCAGGCGGCGCATCGGCAATCACCTGGGCAAGCTCGCTGGGTTCGAAATCCAGGCGGATGCACAGGTACGGCGCCTGCGCGCTGGCCATCAGTACCCGACCGGTCACCGGCAGCGTCACCGACACCACCAGGTAGTTGAGGGGGTCGTAGAGATAGCGCTCATCACCCAGCCCCACCTCTTTCTGCCCCTGCACGATCAGGCACAGCGCCGGTTTGTGCACGGTATGAATGATGTCTGACGGCGCATCCATCCGAATCACGTGCAGCGGCGCAATGGCCGTTTCGTAGATGCCTGGCGCGGTGAACCGCTGCGTCAGCAGGCGCACGAGCTCGTCGCGATACAGGGCGGTGGATTGCAGGAGAAAAGCATCGTTCTGCGCCATTCAAGGGCTCTCGCAGGTCAGTGTCCGGTTATCGAGGCAACAGCAGGCCGTCCCGGGGGGAGCGGCCTTGTGTCGCGAAAGGCCTGCAAAGCGGGCCTGGCAGGCGCGATTCTCGCTCCGACCACTTGCCCCCTGTTAGGTCGAAACTGCCGCCAACTTGCCCGATCCTCTCGCCCCCGGCGCAGCGCCCACGCACAGACACGATCAGGCAAACCTCGCGCAGGTTTCGGCACGCATCGCACCACCCCTCAACCTTAGTCTGTTCTGCGTACCCCACAGCAACGTCCGCCCTCCCGGCAGACGCCTGAACCTTCACCTACCGGAGATACAGACAATGTCCAACATCAACGCCAAAGTGGTACTGATCACCGGCGCCAGCAGCGGTATCGGCGAGGCCGCCGCCAGGCTGATCGCGGCCAGGGGCGCCCATGTGGTGCTCGGCGCCCGGCGCACCGACCGCCTGGAACGGCTGGTGGCCGAAATCCGTGCTGCAGGTGGCTCGGCCAGCGCCCGCGCACTCGATGTCACCACCCTCGACGACATGCAGGCCTTCGTCGAATTCGCCAAGGCGCAGCACGGCAAGGTCGATGTGATCATCAACAACGCCGGCGTGATGCCGCTGTCGCCACTGCGCTCGCTGAAGGTCGAGGAATGGAACCGCATGCTCGACGTCAACGTGCGTGGCGTCCTGCACGGTATCGCTGCGGTGCTGCCCGGCATGGAGGCGCAAGGGCATGGCCAGGTCATCAACATCTCGTCGATCGGCGGGCTGTCGGTGTCCCCTACCGCTGCCGTGTATTGCGCGACCAAATACGCGGTTCGAGCGATTTCCGATGGCTTGCGCCAGGAGACCGACAAGATCCGGGTGACGGTGGTCTGCCCTGGCGTGGTGGAGTCGGAGCTGGCCGACACCATTACCGACGATACTGCCCGCCAGGCCATGAAAACGTTCCGCCGGGTGGCTCTGGAGGCCGAGGCCATTGCCAGGGCGTTGGTGTATGCCATCGAGCAGCCGGACGATGTGGATGTCAGCGAGATCGTGGTGCGACCGACTGCCAGTCCTTATTGACTGCCGTGCTGACCGCGATAGGCCACCGCCTCGATCTCGACCTTGGCCTGTCGCGGCAGGCCGGACACCGCCACGCAGGAGCGCGCCGGGCGTCGAGCAGGGAAATGACGGACATAGATGTCGTTCAGCGTGGCGTAATCGTCCATGCTGGTGAGGAAGACCGTGACCTTCACCAATCAACCGGCCGTTGCCATGACTGCGCTCGGCGCGACACGGGAGGACAGCCGCCTCCCCCTGCACGACAGCTACACCAAGGCGTTTTTCGCCATCGACAACGACCCCAATCAATACCTGGCCGTGGCCGTATCCGGCGAGAAGGTGGTGGGCACCCTGCAGCTGACCTACATTCCGAATATCTCCCACCTGGGCTCATGGCGAGCCCAGATCGAGGCGGTTCGCGTGCATGAAGACATGCGCGGCAGCGGCCTGGGTCGGGCATTGTTCGAATGGGCCCTCGGGCAAGCACGCGAACGTGGCTGTTCGATGGTCCAGCTCACCTGTGACCGCACCCGCCCTGATGCGCATCGGTTCTATGAATCGCTGGGTTTCGTGCCGACCCACACCGGCTTCAAGATGAAACTCCACGCCTGAACGATCACGGCAGGCAAGCAGGCATCACGGCGGGGCCTGCGGCTTCGCGATGTGAGTCAGGAAGTGTCTGACGCTCCGCTCGGAGCCAAGGCTCAGCACCCGATAAGTCTATGGTGAAAAGAGATTGGCTTTTCAGATTCGGATAGTTTCTACCGAACTGTCCCTTTCAACTCGCCTCCAGAAACCGCCGCCGTCTCACTAGCAGTCCCACCCCTATCCCCACAGCAAAAGCTGATATCAATCCTAGGTCGAGCTCCAGCAACCGAGCCTCGCTTGCCATCAGGGTCCCCCAGACACCAAAAACGATAAAGATCAAACCCAGCCATTTACGAAGTGGATAAGGTTTGAGAAACCGATCCAGGAGAACGGCGACAACAAAAGCGACGACGATCTGCGCGATTTCAGTCATGTGCGCCTCCTTCAGACCTTGATAATCAAAGTTTCGACTGTACGCTGAGGGCCAATACCACCACTGACCAGCGCTTCGATGCTGACCAGCACATCGCCGGTATGAAATGAGCATGCTTTGCTTCGCCAAAATGCAATTCGCGCATTCGGGATCGATCAGTATCGAACAAAGTAACTTGGGAAATACTGAACACTATTCCGTTTGGCGTTATGCGTTGAAAGGTTTTTTCGAACTTCATCGCTCGTACCCTTTCGTACAGAAAAATAACCAGCCATAGTCGCCGGACTGAACGCTCCAGCGACAAATCTACCCGCTCCAGTCAAACGCCATAAACAGGTATTTCCCTATACCGTGTAGTTCATTTCCGAAACGTACTTTTCCCGACTTTTTGGCACTGCGTCACGCCTCTCACCACCCTGCCCTCGTGTAGCTCATCCCGGGCATCGCCATCCTCCTGAACGCAGCGCTGCGGGCGTGCGGGCTTGTCGGGTCGTCGCTAGGAAGGCGAACCTGACACCGCATTGACCCCCTCCAGCGTCGCGAAGGAAATATCCTTCGCGGTCAGCAGAAAGTCACTCACGTAGGGCACTTCCAGCATGTCGCTGCGGATGGCCGCGAACAGGCGCGCCTGCAGCCCCTTTTCCCCCAGGCGCTTGGTAATCACATAGCCACGGGAGCTGTACTCATGCACGGCCCAGTTCGGCAGGCAGCACACGCCACGACCACTGGCGACCAGCTGCATCATCATCACGGTCATTTCCGAAGTGCGTAGCTGGGCCGGTTCGATGTCGGCGGGGTCGAGGAAGCGGGTGAAGATGTCCAGGCGATGCCGGTCGATCGGATAGGTGATCAGGGTCTGCTCGGCGAGGTCGGCCGGCTCCAGGTATGCCTTGTTTCGAAGGGCGTGGTGCTTGTCGAGGGCCAGCAGGGCTTCGTAGCCGAACAGCGGCACATAGCTGATCCCGGGCAGCTCGACCGGATCGGAGGTCACCACCAGGTCCAGGTCGCCCCTTTCCAGCGCGGGCAATGGCGCGAAGGAGAAGCCCGAGGCCAGGTCCAGCTCGACCTCGGGCCAGGCACTGCGGAACTCGTCCAGCGACGGCATCAGCCACTGGTAGCAACTGTGGCACTCGATCGCGATGTGCAGGCGCCCTGCGGTGCCGCCGGCCAGCTTGCCGAGGTCGCGCTCTGTGCTGCGGATGACCGGCAGCACCTGGTCGGCCAGTTGCAGGAGCTTGAGGCCTGCGCTGGTGAAACGCACCGGCTTGGTCTTGCGCACGAACAGCGGCATGCCGATGCGCTCTTCCAGCTCGCGGAACTGGTGCGACAGCGCAGACTGGGTGAGGTGCAGGCGTTCGGCGGCGTCATGCAGGCTGTCGGTTTCGCGCAAGGCGTCGATGGTGCGTAGGTGTCTCAGATCGATCATGGGCACAACTGTCGTGAGTGCAACACCTCGACCTGGGCCTCAGCGCTGAACGCTCAGGCCCCGGCAAGGTTGCAGTACTGTCCTTTGAAATACAGCAACGGCCGTGCAGCAGCTGCCTCCTGCAGATTCAAGGCCTTGACCTCGCCGATCACGATCAGGTGATCGCCAGCGACGTGCTCGGCGTGGATCTCGCAATCCAGCCAGTGCAGGCTGCCGGCGATCAGCGGATTGCCCAGCGGCGATTCATGCCAATCGACGCCACACCACTTGTCGCTGCCACGGCGTGCGAACTGGTTGGAAATCCCCACCTGTTCGCCCGAGAGGATGTTGACGGCGAAGCGCCCGGCCCGGCGAATCAGGGGATAACTGGCCGAGCTGGCCATGACGCTGAACGACACCAGCGGCGGGCTCATCGACACGCTGTAGAACGACTGGCAAGTGAAGCCGATCGGCTCCTCGTCGATCTGCGAAGTGATCACCGTGATCCCGGAGGCGTAGTGCCCGAGCGCCTCGCGAAAGCGCAAGGGCTCGATGGCAGTTTCAAGCAGCGACATGGCGAACCCCGGCCCGATCAGTTCGACAGTTCACGTCGCACGATCGCCGCGCCGGCGGCCAGTGCGTTCAGCTTGCCGCTGGCCACGCGCCGCGGCAAAGGTGCCATGCCGCAGTTGGTGCACGGGTAAAGCTTGTCGGCATCGACGAACTGCAGGGCCTTGCGCAGGGTGTTGGCGACTTCTTCCGGGGTTTCGATGGCATGGTTGGCCACATCGATGGCACCGACCATGACTTTCTTGCCACGGATGAGCTCGATGAGGTCCATCGGCACATGCGAGTTGTGGCACTCGAGCGAAACGATGTCGATGCTGGATTTCTGCAGCTTGGGGAAGGCTTCCTCGTACTGGCGCCATTCCGAACCGAGGGTCTTCTTCCAGTCGGTGTTGGCCTTGATGCCATAGCCGTAGCAGATGTGCACCGCGGTCTCGCACTTCAGGCCTTCGATCGCCCGTTCCAGGGTGGCGACACCCCAGTCGTTCACCTCGTCGAAGAACACGTTGAATGCCGGCTCGTCGAACTGGATGATGTCGACCCCCGCCGCTTCCAGCTCACGGGCTTCCTGGTTGAGGATCTTGGCAAATTCCCACGCCAGCTTCTCGCGGCTCTTGTAGTGGGCGTCGTACAGCGTGTCGATCATCGTCATCGGGCCAGGCAGCGCCCACTTGATGGGTTGGTCGGTCTGCTGGCGCAGGAACCTGGCGTCCTCGACGAACACCGGCTGGCGTCGCTCGACCGCGCCGACCACCGTCGGTACGCTGGCATCGTAGCGATCACGGATGCGCACGGTTTCACGCTTCTCGAAATCGACGCCGCTCAGGTGTTCGATGAAGGTGGTGACGAAGTGCTGGCGGGTCTGCTCGCCGTCGCTGACGATATCGATACCGGCCTGCTGCTGCTCGTGCAGGGCCAGGCGCAGGGCATCCTGCTTGCCCTCGACGAGCCCTTCGTCCTGCAGTTTCCAGGGCGACCAGAGGGTTTCGGGCTGGGCCAGCCAGGACGGTTTGGGCAGGCTGCCGGCGGTGGAAGTGGGAAGCAGTTTTTTCATGATGCAAACCTTGTGAATTCGATGAGTCAGATGACGTACTGAGCGGACCACTGCTCGAGAACGGAGCGATAGGGCTTGATGAAATGTTCTTCGGCAAAGCGCCCTTGCTCGATGGCCAGGCGACTGCGCTCCTCGCGGTCATAGACGATTCGGGTCAACGAATAATCCTGATGCTTGAGGCTCGGCTGATAGGATTGCCCGGCCGCTGAGTTGGCGTTGTAGATTTCCGGACGATAGATCTTCTGGAAGGTGTCCATCGTGCTGATGGTGCTGATGAGCTCGAGATTGGTGTAATCGGCCAGCAGGTCGCCAACGAAGTAGAACGCCAGCGGCGCAACGCTGTTGGCAGGCATGAAGTAACGCACCTGCAAGCCCATCTTGGCGAAGTACTCATCGGTCAGCGAGTAGGCGTCCTGGCGGTATTCGAAGCCCAGTACCGGATGCTGGTTCTCGGTGCGGTGGTAGGTCCTGCTGCTGGAAACGCTCAGGCAGATGACCGGCAACTTGTGGAAGTTGGCCTTGTACGCCTGCGAGCTCAGGAAGCTCTTGAACAGCTTGCCGTGCAGGTCGCCGAAACCCTCCGGGGTGGAAAAGCCCGGCTTGTCCTTGTTGTGCTCGAGCAGCAGGACGCTGAAGTCGTAGTCACGCACGTAGGACGAAAAGTTGTTGCCGACGATACCGGCGCTACGCTCTCCGGTCTTCTGGTCGAGGATGCTGGTTTTCAGGATCTCGATCAGAGGGAGTGCATCGCCATCGTTGCCGGCGCCCAGGTCCATCTCGACGGAAATGATCTCGAGTTCGACCTTGTAGCGGTCACCCTCGGGATTGTCCCAGTGCGCCAGGGCATTGAAACGGTTGTCGATCATTCGCAGGGTATTGCGCAGGTTTTCCTGACGCCGCTCGCCACGCGCCAGGTTGGCGAAGTTGGTGGTGATGCGGGTATTGTCCGAGGGTTGGTAGTCCTCATCGAAGCAAATACGCTTTATCGCGAATGTGAAGTCTTTGGCCATGGTGATCCGAATTCCTGAGTCCTGGAGGAATCCCAGGCGCTGTGTGCAACAGCGCGCCTGGTTCCGAGAAGGTGGATTGTCCAGATCAGGCACTCATGAGACAAACTCATTTTTTTTGCATGCAACCTTAGTTTTTTTCATGATCGGCTTCAGGCCAGGCTGACGCGCCCCGCACATGGCCGGATGATCCTCTCGGACTGACGGCCCCCTCAGCCCTCACCTGGAACCTCCCATCGATCACACTGATGATTACTATCGAACGGCCTGCCTTTGGACCCTTCGCCGCCGACTCCTATAATCGCCGTCCTGTTTTCCCGCCTCCTGCGCCTGTTACAGGCGACAACACCTTGGAATCCGTACCATGCCAAGCGTCAGCCAGGCCCCAGAGGGCCTTCTTGAACATAACCAACAGAGCGTCAAGCAGCAGTGGCTGGCGATTCTCTCGGTTGCCGTGGGTGCCTTCGCCCTGGTAACCAGCGAGTTCTTGCCAGTGGGCGTTCTCAACGACGTGGCCAGCGACCTGGGCATCAGTGCCGGCCGCGCGGGCCTGATGGTCACCCTGCCCGGCATCATGGCCGCGCTTGCCGCGCCCTTGCTGTCGGTGGGCATCGGTGCGATGGACCGGCGCAACCTGCTGATCGGCCTGACGCTGATCATGATCATCGCCAACTCGGTGGTAGCCTATGCCAGCGACTTCAACCTGCTGCTGTTCGGGCGTGTGTTGCTGGGCATCAGCATCGGTGGCTTCTGGGCCACGGCCATCGCCCTGAGCGGGCGCCTGGCGCCCAAGGGCGTGGGGGTCGCCCAGGCCACCTCGATCATCATGGTCGGGGTCACCCTGGCCACGGTGCTGGGCGTGCCGGTCGGCACCTGGCTCAGCGGCCTGATGGGCTGGCGCATGACCTTCCTGGTCACTGCGCTGCTGGGCGTACCGGTGTTGCTGGCGCAGGTCTTCCTGCTGCCCAGGCTCAACCCGGACAAGGCCATCCGTATCAGCGACCTGCCGGCGCTGTTCGTCAACCCGCTGGCCCGAGTGGGCCTGATCGCGGTACTGCTGATCGGCCTGGCACACTTTGCTGCCTACACCTATGTCGCCCCGTTCTTCAAGCAGAGCGCGCATTTCGACGGTGCGACCATCGGTTCGCTATTGCTGCTCTACGGCATCGCCGGGGTGGCCGGTAACATCTTCGCCGGCTTCGCCGCCAACCGCAGCGTGCGCTACACCCTGCTGCTGGTGGCCGTGCTGATCGGCGTCAGCACGGCGCTGTTCCCCTACTACGCCACCAGCATGACCGGCGCGGTGATGCTGATCGGGCTGTGGGGCTTTGCCTTCGGTGCGTTCCCGGCCTGCGCCAGCATCTGGATGTTCGTCGTCGCACCCAAGGATGTCGAACGCGGCATGCCGCTGTTCGTCGCCATGTTCCAGGTGATCATTGCGCTGGGCTCGTTCTTCGGTGGGCGGATCGTCGACCAGATGGGCACTTCGGTGCTGCTGAGCCTGGCCACGGCACTGGTCGGGTGCGGCTTCGTCACCGTGCTGGTTCTGGGGCGCAATGTCAGCAACAAGCTGGCTGCCCAGCCCAGCTGAAGCACCATGGGGCCGTCAGGCGGCCCCCTCTCGCGACACCTGGCCTGCAAACCACCCAACCGCATCGGTTCAGCGCTTCATGCAGCGCTGATAGCGTTCATCCACGCGCCCGGCAAACCACGCAGTGGTCAGCTTGCGGGTGATCTTCGGGCTCTTGAGCACGATTCCAGGCAGCACCGCACGCGGTAGCTGTTTGCCGGCCTTGGCGTCGGCCAGTGCGAATACGCCGCGGTACAGGGCGCTGTCCTCCAGCGCCAGGCTGTTTTCCAGTTCCAGTTGACTGCGGATCTGCGGATTGCGCAGACCCAGCTTCACCCCCAGGCTGCGCGCCGCACGCTCGGTGGTGCCCGGCAGGATCGCCCCCGGGGCGATCAGGTCGCCGTCCAGCGCCAGCTCCGTACCGGTGACGCCGCCCAGCGCCGCCTGGAACGCCGCGTTGCGGCTGGCGTACCAGCCCGCGTTGAAGTCGGCGAAGCGGTACAGCGGCCGGTCATAGTGCGCGGGGTAACCCAGCAGGTGGGCGATACCGAAGTACATGCCGCCACGGCGAGTGAACACTTCCTGGCGAATCGTGCCCTGGCGCGGGTAGGGATAATCCTCGGCATGACGCTCGGCAAAATCGATGCTGACCTGCATCGGCCCGCCGGTGCGCACCGGGTTCAAGCCACCGAGCAACTTCTCGCCCAGCGGCAGGCCGGCGATGAAGTCGTCGAACAGTGCACTGAGCTGCTTTTCGCTGCGCACCGCCAACAAACGCTGCTGGTAGGTCTGGCCATTGGCCGAGGGTGTCGCCAGGGCGCCGTCGACCAGTAGCCCGGGAATGTGCAGACGCGCCGCGCGACGGTCGATTTCCTCACGGGCGATGCGCCCCAGATTCGGCACTTGCGGGTCGGCGCTGAAGGTCGACTCCTGCTCCGTCACTGCCAGTACGGCGCACAGGTTGCTGCGGCTGGGTTCGATGCGCTGGGCGGTAAAGGCCACCTGGATGTCCTCGGCCCAGCCCTGGCGATCCTTGACCGTGGCAGGCAGCAAACGCATGAGCTGGGCGCGCACCTGCACGGGATCGGCTTCCGGCGCCGCCTCGTGACGGCCGGCACAGCCCTGCAGCAGCGCCACGGCCAGCAACCCTCCAGCCAGCACACCGTGTATCAGTGCGCTTCGGCGAGCTGGCAGGTCTTGAGCGGTGGCCGGGAGCGAATCGATCAACATGAAGACAGCCCTTGTCCTGCGCGAAGGCACACAGCCTCCCCCAGACAGGAGAAGAGGTCAATCACGCCGACAGTCGATGCGGCTCCAGCGACGCCGTCAGGGCGGCCAGCACCCGGTCTTCGTGCTCATGGATGAAGAAGTGCCCGCCGGGGAACATCTGCAGCGAAAATTCGCCCAGGCTCTCACGCTTCCAGGCCAGCAGTTGCGCCTCGCTGGCGCGGTCGTCCTGCCCCCCCAGCACATGCAGCGGACAGCGCAGCGCCGGGCGCTGACGATAGGCATAACGCCCGCAGAGCAGGAAGTCGGCACGCAGCACCGGCAAGGTGAGGCTCATCAGCTCCTCGTTGGCCAGCACTTCCTCGGGCGTGCCCTGCAGGTCGCGCAGCTCGCCGATCAGCTGGGCGTCGGTCCTGGGCTCACGCCATCTTGCACCGTCGTACTCTTCGCGGCGGGTCGGCGCTGCGGTGCCGCAGGCGAACAGTGCCACCGGTGGCTGGCAGCCCAGGGCCTGCAGTTCGTGGGCGAGCTCGAAGGCGAGCAGCGCACCGAGGCTATGACCGAGCAGCGCGTAGGGCGTGCTGGCCGCCAGGCGCTGCTCGCCGGCCAGTTGCCTGGCCAGCGCCTGCAGGTCGGTCTGCAGCGGCTCGCCCAGGCGCGCGCCACGTCCGGGCAACTCCACCGGGCGCACCTGCAGCCAGGCCGGCAGCTTGCGCCGCCAGCGGCTGTAGACCATGGCACTGGCCCCCGAATACGGCAGGCACAGCAGGTTGAGTGCAGTCACGCCTTACTGGACCGCAGCTTCGGCCATCTTCTGGCGCAGGCTCAGGGGGCGCATGTCGGTCCACACCTCGTCGATGTAGGCCAGGCATTCCTTCTTCAGGCCGCTCTTGCCTGCCGCGCGCCAGCCGTTGGGAATCGCCTTGTAGTCCGGCCAGATCGAATACTGTTCCTCGTGGTTGATCACAACCTGGAACACGATATCGTCGCGGTCGAAAACGGAAGTCATTGCCTGTCTCCTTGGGGTGATGGTGGCCCGGTCCGCGTGGACGCAGGGCAGCTTTCAGGGAAACGAAGGCAGGCGCCGGAAAATTACGGATTTTTCCCCCAGTGCAGCAGCGAGCGGCTCAGGCAGTCACCCACCACTCGCCAAGGCCACCCCAGCCACGCCCCTCCTGGCCGGAGAACAACACCTCGAACTGTGGCCCATAGCCAATCTCCCGCGGGTGTGCCCGATTGGCCGCCACCCAGGCGAACACCAGCACGCAGGCACGGGCGGTGTCCTGGTCCATGTCCCACAGATGGTTGAGGGCAAAGCCGCCGTTGAGGTCCGGATCCCACCAGGCCAGCAGGAAGTCGGACGTGCGCCGGGCCTGGGCGTCGGAGCCCAGGGCGATGTCGAGCAGGCGTTCCAGTGCCATTCGAGTGGTGGCTCCCATTTCCACCGGCTTCATGCATGCACCCCTTCGAGGGGGTGGCAGCGCAGCGGCTGCAGGAACGACGACAACAGGTACATCAGCGAAATCTCCAGGCATACCGGGCGAGCGAGAGAGGAAAATCTCGCCCGGTACGGCTAGGAGTGTTGCGATATCAAAAAAGTGGCATCGGCTTTGAAAAATATTCGAATGGATAGCCCGATCAGCGCCAATCGTCCTTGTCGGCGAAGAACGCCTGGGCATTGGCCTGCAGGCTTTCCAGGTGGTAGCCACCCTCCTGCACGATCAGGCAAGGCAAGCCGAGGCCGCGAATCCGCTCGCCCAGGATGGCGAAGCCCTCGGTCGTCACCGCCACCTTGCTCTGCGGGTCGAGCTCGTAGATATCGAAGCCCAGCGACAGCACCAGCACCTCGGCGCGGAAATCCTTCACGGCGTCCAGGGCGATATCCAGCTGCGCCAGGAAGTCCCCTTCGCTCGCGCCATGGGGCATCGGCAGATTGAGGTTGTAGCCCTCCCCTTGACCGCTGCCGCGCTCGTCGGCGAAGCCCGCCACGCCGGGGTAGAAGTTGGTCGGGTCACCGTGCACCGAGGCATACAGCACATCGCGGCGGGTGTAGAAGATCTCCTGGATGCCCTGGCCATGGTGCATGTCGGTGTCCAGTACCGCGACCCGGTCGTAACGCTCGCGCAAGACCTGCGCGGCGACGGCGGCGTTGTTCAGGTAGCAGAAGCCGCCAGCCGCCTCGACACGTGCATGGTGCCCCGGCGGGCGGCACAGGGCGTACGCCGCCCGCTCGCCATCGACAATCGCCCGTGCCCCGGCAACGGCGCTCTGCGCCGACCAGTAGGCCGAATGCCAGGTCTGCCCGCCCACCGGGCAGCTGCCATCGGCGAGGTAGCGCGCGGCCTGGGCCAGGATGCCGCGCAATGCATTGGGTTCGCGCACGAAGATGTTCGACATCACCTCGTCGCCCCAATCCTCGGGCACCTCCTTCCAGCGGGCATGCGCCTGTTCAAGGAAGGCCAGGTAGGCCTCGCCATGCACCGCAGCCAGCGGCGCAAGGCCGCCATCCGGTGGCTGGCGGATGTCGAAGCCCAGGTCGCTGGCGGCCTGCAGCAGGCGCTGGGCACGTTCGGGGACTTCCTGAGGCGTGCGCATGGCGCCGCGCGAGTAATAGCTGCGCGGATGGTGCAGCAACTGTTCGGGATGGAAATAGCAACGCATCAGGCTTCTCCTGTTTCGACACGGCCGGCGCGGGCGAGCACGGCGTTGAGCAGTACATCGGCGCCCTGGCGGGCGTCCTCGGGCAGCACGTCTTCGGCTTCGTTGTGGCTCAGGCCGCCGACGCAGGGAATGAAGATCATCGCGGTCGGGCAGTAGCGCGCCAGCAGGATGGCGTCGTGGCCTGCGCCGCTGACGATGCGTTGCTGGGTGTGGCCCAGCGCATCGACCGCCTGCTGCACCGCGGCCACGCAGTCGGCGTCGAAGGGCGTTGCCGGGCTGACCCAATGGCGCTCGAGGCTCACCTGCAGGCCACGCGGCCCGGCGATGGCCTGCAACAACGCCCCCAGGTCACGCTCCATGGCGTCGATGGCATCGTCGCGGTGATGACGCAGATCGACGGTGAAACGCACCACGCCAGGGATGGTGTTGCGCGACGACTTGGCGATGGACAGTTCGCCCACCGTGGTCAGCCCCTCGGGGGCGAAATCCGCAGCCAGTTGCTCCACGGCCTGGATCATCCGCGCAGCGCCGTACAGGGCGTCCTTGCGCAAAGCCATCGGCGTGGTACCGGCGTGGGCGGCCATGCCCTGGACCCTGACGTCGAGCCAGCGAATGGCCTGGCCACCGGTCACGACCCCGATGCTTCGGGCGTTGTCCTCGAGGATCGGCCCTTGCTCGATATGTGCCTCGAAATAGGCATCGACCGGCCCGCCCAATGGCCGCTCCCCGGCGAAGCCGGTACGTTGCAACGCCTCGGCAACGCTGACCCCATCGGCGTCCTCGATGGCCAGGGCCTGCTGCAGGTCGAGCACACCGGTGAACACCGCCGAACCGAACATCGCCGGGGTGAAGCGCGCACCCTCCTCGTTGGTCCATACCGCGATTTCCAGCGGCTTGCGGGTCTGGATGCCCTGCTCGTTCAGGCACCGAACCACTTCCAGGCCGGCCAGCACACCGTACACACCATCGAAACGGCCACCCTCGGGCTGGGTGTCCAGGTGGCTGCCCATCATCACCGGGGCAGCGTGTGCATCCAGCCCGGGACGACGGGCGAACAGGTTGCCGATGGCATCCACCGACAGGCTCAGGCCCGCCTCGCGGCACCAGCCGGCGAACAGCTCACGGCCGGCCTTGTCCTGCTCGCTCAGGGCCAGGCGGCAACTGCCGCCACGGGCGGTGGCGCCGACCTCGGCCATGGCCATGAGGCTCGTCCACAGGCGTTCGCCATTACTCTTCAACATCATGGGGTACTCCAGTCGAATCGGGATATCAGGCCAGCTCGAGGCGCTGGCTGTGGGCATACTGGCGGGCCAGGGCCAGGACGCAGACCAGCGAGATGCTGGCGATCAGGGTGTAGAACAGCGCCATCGGCCACCAATGGCCGCTGAACTGGTGCGCCAGCCAGGTGCCGATCAGCGGAGTCAGGCCACCGGCGATGGCGCCGCACACCTGATAGGCCATGGAAATCGCGGTGTAGCGCACGCGGGTCTCGAACATGCCGCTGACGAAACCGGCGATCACCGCGTAGAACGACGCCATGCATGCCGCCGCCAGGGCGATGCCGAGCACGATCAGCGGCCCTTGCCCGGAGCTGACCAGCACGAACATCGGATACGGCGAAGCCATCGCCAGCACCGCCATCAGCGCCAGGAAACGCGTGGCGCCAAGTTTTTCCGACAGCCAGGCGGCGAGCGGTTGCACGCAGAACTGGATCACCGCCACGAAGAACAGGCACTCGAGGATCAGCGAGCGCTCCAGGTGCAACTGCTGGGTGGTGTAGCTGATCATGAAGGTGTTGGTGAAGTAGACCCCGGCGATGCCCAGGGTGTTGGCGCCGATGCACAGCAGCAGAGGCCGCCAGGCAGTGCGCAGCACTTCCAGCACCGGCGCCTGCTCCTTGCGCTGCTCCTTGAGCGCCTGCTCGCGGCTGGCGAGAAATTCCGGCGACTCGTTGACCCCCAGGCGGATCGCCAGGCCTACCAGCAGCAACAGCGCGCTGGCCAGGAATGGCAGGCGCCAGCCCCAGCTCATGAGGTCCTCTTCGGGCAGGCGGGTGACCGCGCCGAAGGCCAGCAGCGACAGGATCAGGCCCGCCGGGCTGCCCAACTGGGCGAACGAGGCGAAGAAGGTGCGGCGCCCCTTGGGCGCATGCTCACCGGCCATCAATACGGCTCCACCCCACTCGCCACCCACGGCGATGCCCTGGACGATGCGCAGCACGATCAACAGCACCGGTGCGGCAGCGCCGATCTGGGCGTAGGTCGGCAGCAGGCCGATGCCGATGGTCACGACCCCCATCATCAGCAGGGTGATGACCAGGGATTTCTTGCGCCCGATGCGGTCACCCACATGCCCGAAGACGATACCGCCCAGCGGCCGGGCGAAAAAGCCCACGGCGAAGGTACCGAAGGCAGCCATGGTGCTGAACAGGCTGTTGTCGGAGGGGAAGAACAAGGCACCGAACACCAGGGCGGCGGCGGTGGCGTAGATGTAGAAGTCGTACCATTCGATCATGGTGCCGATGAACGCGGCGGCCGCGGCCCGGCGCGGCTGGGGCGAAGCGGAAGGCTTCATGGGGCTGGCTCCTTTGCTTGTTGTTCTGGCAGGAGTTGAGGATCACGGGGGCGCTCTTCGGCGCCTGGCTTTACCACGATGATTTATCGATCCAGGGCTATGATTAGTCAATTTTCTATTTATTATTCGAATTATTAGCACCCCTTATAATCAGAGTTCATCATGCCTGATCGCCTGCTCAACGACCGCCTGGACTGGAACCTGCTGCGCACCTTTCGGGTGATCGGCCAGGAACTCTCGATCAGTCGCGCCGCCGCCCGCCTCCACCTCACCCAGCCTGCCGTGAGCCAGGCTCTCAAGCGCCTGGAGGAACAGCTCGGTCGGCAGCTCATCGTTCGTCGCGGCCCGCGCTTCGTGCTCACGGAAATGGGCGAGCAGCTGTTCCAGCTCGCCGGCGAGGTGTACGGGCAGATGTCGCAGATTGGCGGGCTGCTGGAGCAACCTGCCGACGAACTGGTGGGCAAGGTGCGCCTGCTGATGATCAGCCGCATCGTCAATGCGCGCTTCGACGACTTCCTTGCCGACTTCCACCGTCAGCATCCGCGGGTCGAACTGGAAATCGACGTCATGCGCAGCTCCGACATTGTCGCGGCCCTTCAGGAAAAAACCGCCACCGCGGGCCTGAGCCTCAACCGCCGCGCACAGCCGCGCCTGGAACAGCGCCTGTTCCTGCGTCAGCGCTATGCCTTCTTCTGCGGCAAGCACCATGCCCTGTTCGGCAAGCAGGAGGGTGATCTGCAGCGCGAGAACTTCGTCAGCTTCACCAGCGACCAGATCGGCGGCATGCTCTCGCCACTGACCATCTTTCGCGACCAGCAGGGCTTCTCCGGTCGTATCGTCGCCTCCTCGCCCAGCCTCGAAGAAGTGCGCCGGCTGGTGATCGCCGGCTTCGGCATCGGCTGCCTGCCCGAGCATGTGGTGGCGGAAGATGTCGAGGCCGGTTTGCTGTGGAAGCTGGCACCCCATGAGGGGATTGCCGATGTCGATATCCATCTGCTGTGGAACCGCGAGCAGCGCTTGAGTCGGGCTGAGGGAGTGTTCATCGAAGCCTTGCAGCAATGCCTTGAGAGCTGAACCCTGTTTCACCGAGTCCGAGAACGCGGTCTACACTGCAGGTAAATGTGCAAGGGAATGCCATCCATGGAAAAGGATACGCTGTTCTGGAAAGTCGCCAACGGGGAGCAACCGGTTCCCGACGCTACAGCCTTGCTTGGTTGGAAATTCATCCTCTACGAGCCAAAACAGAAACTTGTACAGGTGATGTTCAGGGCGCGCCAATCGATGACTACTCCCCTGGGCTACATCCAGGGCGGCCTGTTGACCGCCATGCTCGACGACTGCATGGCCCCTGCGGTGCTCGCTACACTGGGCAACGGCCATATACCAGTCACAACCAAGATCGAAACGCAGTTCATCAAGCCAGCCTATCCCGGGCCGATCTTCGGCCACGGTCGGGTGTCAGGTCGAAACAGAACCTATCGCTACACCCGCGGCGTGCTGCTCGATGAAGAAGACAACATCCTCGCCACGGCAAAGGCTACCTACAAGATCATCGACAAACCCGAAGACCTTGCCTGGCCGCCGCTCTCGCAGAAGTGAGCAGGGCCTGTGTCAGGCGCAACATCACCCACTTTGCGAGTAGACTCCCCTGCACACCAGACTGGAGTCCTCCATGGCCAACGCCTATGCTTCCCTGAAATCCGTCCACAGCCCCGCGCACATCTGGACGCTGATCGGCGGCTTCGACAGCCTGCCCGCCTGGCTGCCGTTCATCGTGCAAAGCCTGCCCAGCGAAGGCGGTCGCGTGCGCTCGCTGACAGACCCGGCCGGCAATACCATCGTCGAACGCCTGCTGCACTTCGACGAAGCCGCACGCAGCTACAGCTATTCGATCCTGAGCAGCCCCTTCCCTGTCAGCGACTACCTGGCAACCCTGCGGATCAAGGCCGACGGGGACGGCAGCCTGGTCGAGTGGTTCGGCGAGTTCACCCCCGAGGGCGTCAGCCAGGAGGAAGTCGAAGCACTGTTCAAGGGCGTCTACGAAGACGGCCTGCAGGCGCTAGCCAGGACCCTGGGCTGAGGTCGACGCTCCCGGGTGTCGGGTGACGTCCGGGAATTCACCCTTGCGGACAGGCCTGTTGACCTGCAGGCAAAAGTCATTGTCCCTACCGGCTCTTTTTCCCTGACCGCCCGCTGCCGACAATCTCCTGACTTCAACTGCACACCCCAGGAGATTCCATGAAAGCCTTCACCCCCCTGCTTCTTGCCACCGCCCTGGCCGCCAGTGCGCACACTGCACTGGCCGGCGATTGGCAGGCCTCGCCCTATGGCAAGCAGGATGAAATCGGCGCCGCCAACCTGCTCACCCCCGAAGTGGTGAAACAGGCCGCCGAGCTGATCAAGACCGGCAAGACCTACCCGCTGGCCGTACCTGTAAGCAAGGATCTGCCGGCCTTCCGCCACCGCAGCTTCCACCTCTACAACATCCAGCCTGGCGAGCAGGCCGGTCAGACACTGGGGCGCAACAAGTTCACCTTCAACGACGAACTGGTCAACGGCTGGACCGGCGTCGGCACCCAGCTCAACGGCATCGGCCATATCGGCATCGACAACGTCTACTACAACGGCAACAAGGCTGCCGACTTCGTCACCGTCGAAGGCGTGACCAGACTGGGCGTGGAAAAGGTGCCGCCGATGGTGACCCGCGGTGTGGTGCTGGACATGACCGAGCACTACGGCAAGGCCATCGTGCCCGGCGGCACGTCGTTCACCGTGGCCGATATCCAGGCCGTGCTCAAGCGCCAGCACCTCACCCTGCGCAAGGGCGATGTGGTGCTGTTCAACACCGGCTGGCTGGAACTGATCGGCAAGGACAACGCGCAATTCCTCGCCACCGAACCCGGCATCGACCTGCCGGCAGCGCAGTGGCTCGCCGACCAGGGCATCGTCGCCTTCGGCGGCGACACTTGGGCGTCGGAGGTCTACCCCAACCCCAGCGGCGAGGAATTCCCGGTCAACCAGTTCATGCTGGCCAAGCGCGGGATCTACAACCTGGAGCTGATCGACACCCGGGCCCTGGTCAAGGACAAGGCGTTCGAGTTCATGTTCGTGCTCGGCCAGCCGCTGTACAAGGGCTCGACCCAGGTGAACATCAACCCGGTGGCGATTCGCTGACCGGGCCGCTGCCCACCTGACAGGCCTCTACGCGCTGCCGTCTTCAACACAGCCGCGTAGAAGCTGGCATGCGCGTCAGCCCAACAGCGCTGGCAGGTCGGCAACCGGCGGTGAACCTGCCCACGGGTGCGCTTCGAGCAGGCTCAGGGTAAGCGTCAGCATCAATTCGTGCTCGGCGGCACTGCGTTGACCGGCCAGGGTATCGATGGCCTGGAGCACCCCGTGTTCCGGCAGCGATTGCGCCTGGGCCATCAACGCCTCGAGCTGGTCGTGGTACGGTTGGTTGAGCCCCTCGAACACCGCTGCCTCGGTATCGCGCAGGTAGTCCTGCCAATACGTACGTTGAATCAACGAGGCCGCGATGCGGGCATCCGATTCCGCCGCAAGGATGGCGCTGCCTGCCGCCCGCAACTCAACCTCACCCACATCGGAAAACGCTCGGTGATACATGTAGCGGGACTGCGCCGGCAGCCCCAGCGGACGGACCAGGCCGGCGCGATACGCCAGGTGCACCTCGACCTCATCGAGCAGGCCCGAGGGATCCGCGGCACGTGCCTGGGCAATCTGCTGGCTGGCGAACCGATCGACCTCATCGAGGCGGTACAACTCGCGCCCCAACTGCATCAACGCGGCGCCGGCAGCCTGCGCAGGCAGCCCGGCCGTGCGCGTGACCACCAGCGTGCGGACTTCCAGCAGGCTGAGGATCAGCAGCATCTGGTCGGAGCAGGTCCGTGGACCGGCAACCTGCTGGAAGATCGCTTCGCGGATCTGCGTATTGTCGACGCATGCCTGGATGACGTCCCACACCCGCCTGCGCAGCCCCATTCCCTGCAGGCTGTAGTCCTGGGAACGGCCAAGGTCACGGAGGAAACGCAGCAGGTCGTCACTGCCCGGCTCCTGCGCCAGGGCCAACCAATAGCCACGCCGCATCTCACGCTCGGCAGCAGTGGAATCTGCCAACCAGAGCTCCAGCGATTCCTGCCCGCGCGCTGTATGGCGTCGAACCGGCAGGCTCGCCGGAGCGTTGTCGCCAAGCGTGGCGCGCAGCGAGCTCTGCATCGCCTCAGGCAAGGGGTTGTCATGCAGGCTCAGGCCGGCAAGGCGTCGATGCGAACGGGCGAGCGTCGGGCTCATGTCACTGATCCGGTTGTCGCGCAGGTCGATGTCTTCCAGCACGGGATGCATGTAGACCTGCACGGGTACCTCGCCAAGACCTGTGTCACGCAGCGACAGGCGCTGTAGCTCAGGCAGGTCGTCGAGCGGAGGGAGTTGCCCGATCGGGTTGTGCGCAAGATCCAGGGTGCGCAACCGCGTGAGAGCCCGCAAACGGGCCAGACCGGTATCCTCGAGGACAATCTGGTTGCTGGACAGATTCAGCTCGGTGAGTTCGCGCAAGTGCTCCAGTCCCTGAGGGATGCCGCCCAGCAGGTTGTCACGCAGATCCAGGGTGCGCAGGCGGGGAAAGCGCTGCAGGAAGGTGGCCTCGACGTTCTGCAAGTTCAGGCGCCGGAGGGTGAGGTGGGTGACATGCTCGAAGCTCAATCCCTCTGGCAGCACCGGCAGGCTATCGATGCGCTCGCTGTCGATGACCAGACGGTACTCGCCATCGACATCGGCACGCTTGCGCCGCCAGCAGCGGCGTATCCGCTGGGCGACCAGGCGTCGACGTTCAGCCATGGGGGCTCGTGGGGTCTCGCGGCGCCAGCTTGCCAAGCGTTCATTAAGGCTCGCCAGATGCCGATGCAAGTCGCGCAGGTGATCCCACGCGCGCTCGCCACGCAGGCGGACCTGCTCCAGATAGACCTCGATCTCCATATCGGTCAAGGTCGGGAATATCTGCTGGTACCCCCGCAGCAGTGCGCGACGCGATCCCTCGGGTCGCCCGTTGAGCGGATAGCCGATACGCCCGTCGCCCAGGCGCTGCGGCGGGCGTATACCGACGCCGACAGGCGCCATGCCCAGCAGCGCTGCAATCTGTTCCCGCCGGGCGAAAGCGCGATCCGCCAGGGCACTGGCGAGTTTGCTGGAGGAGGTGGCTGCATCGGCCAGCGCTGCACGCTGTTGTGGCTCGAGGTGCCACAACAGCGCCTGGAACAGATCGTCGGTCGTGTGAGCACCGGCCACGGCGATGCCGGAGCCATCGAGCGCAAGATAACCAGAGGCGCTCTTGATCAGCTGGCGCGTCTGGGGGGCCGAAGCGCTGCCTGTGCGCGCCAGCAGTTGTCCGTCACGCCGCGCCTCACGCACTTCGATACGCACCGACGCAGGCCACGGCGACCAGTCATCGAGCAAGCCCAGGGCAATTTGCGCGGTATCGGCAGTTACCGCGGCAGTTTGCTCGAAGCCCGCGCAGGCACGGTCCAGGCGTGCATCACGCAATTGCCAGCGCACCCGTTCGGCCAGCGCCAGCGGAACACGCTGCTGCTCCAGCAATTGCCTGAGCTGATCGCCATTGGCATGGCTCAGCAGTTCCTGGCCCACGCCAGTGGTCAGTTGCGGGAAATCCCGGTGCAGGGGTTGCGCCGCTGGCGCTGGAGCGGGCTGCGACTCCCGTACATGCGCCTCGAATGCCTCGCCGCGCAACCGAGGATATTGCGCATGCAGTCGATGGCGCTGCAACGCATCGTGCAGCCTGGCAGGCACAGGGGCGTTCTCGAGGTGCAACCGACGCAACTGCGCCTGGTCCATGCCCAGGCTTCGCAACAGCGCGTCAGCCGTGGCATCGTCCACGCGGCGCAGGCTGGAGCCCAGTCGGCGCAGCAACGGACCGGCGCCCTGCCACTGCTGCGGGCGCTCCAGGGCGTGACGAATGCCGCCGACACCATTGTCTTCCAGTGCAATGGCCGCAGCCTGGGGCCGGTCCGGCTGGATCAGCGTCGGCACGTAGGCATCGGCGCCCAAGGGGTACGTCGCCTGTTCGCCTCCCAGATAGACCTGCCCGTCGACCGTCACCCGCTCGCCCGGTGCCAGCGCCTGTTCTTGCGTGGCATAGCCCGAAAGATCACTGTGCGCCAGACGCAACTCACCATCAGGACAATACACCGGTGCCAGTTCATCGACTTGCACGACGCGCTCGAGCACCTTGCCAGCGCCCGCCGTGGCGCCAAGCAACGCCAGGTTCTGCGCCACGGCAAGCAGATGGCCCAGCGCCGCCTCGCGGTCGCCCAGTTGCCAGTCACGGTAACCCTGGTACACCTCCTCACCCACCTGCACAGCGGCAATGGCCAGCAACGGCAAGCCCAACTGTGGTACGAAAAAGCTGGCAAGCCCCAGCAGATCCAGCCCCAGGCCTTTGAGCCAGTGCAATCGCCGGTCCCGCTCGAGACTGTCGACCTGGCTTACCGGAACGGCCAGCACCTGGGCATCAGCCAGCACGGTATCGATCTGAACCTGACGCAGATGGACGAACAGCGGGCCTGCAACAGACTGCCATCGACCATCGAGTTCGATGCTGTCCTGCGGCCCGCCGACGGCCAGCAGCCGGTTCAGCGCCTGGGTGAAATGCACTCGGTCGCGCTCGCTGATGAAGCGCTGGAAGAAGTTGCAATAGCCAGGCTGACGAAAACGCCTGCCCAGCGCCCTGAACAGCTCCGACCCGTTGCGGTGGACGGTCAGGGCACCCTGTTCGTCGTCCGGTATCCAGGCGGCCAGGCGCTCGGCGTCACCGACCTGAAAGACGACCACACCCTGGATACTGCGACCCAGCAGGCGGATGCCCATGGGCGTCAAGGAGGCCTGCTGCTGCGGCGCAGGAGCGAATATCCGGCCCAGCGCCGTCAACATGGGCTGGTCGATCTCCCCCTTGAGTCGGGCCAGCCAGGCCGCAGCCGCCAGCCCGGCTCGCCACCCCTCCTCCAGTACGGCCTCATTGCCTCGACGCACCGCGTCGCTACCAAACAGCACCTGCTTGAGATGCTGCTGGTAGAGGCCTCCCACGTCCAGGGAGCGGCACACCCCGGCAAAGGCCCTGGGGTGCAGGGCAAGCGGCTTGCCATCGGCATCGAGCAGCACCGACTTTGCTTGCCAGGCCACCCTGGATGTCTCTGTGAGCGCAAAATTGTGCAGCGCCGATGCCAGCAGGCTGTGCTCGAAACTGACTATGCGCAGGCCATCGGGCACCCAGCCGACAGCCGACGGAAAGCGGATCTGGACCTCGCGTCGCAGCTTGCTGCGGCGCACATCCAGCGCAGGTTGGCCCAGCCTTTCCAGCGCCTGGCTCAACAAGGGTGCGGCAAACTCATCCAGCGGCTGGATCTGCCCGAACAGGGTGCGCACTGCCTGCTGCGCCTGCTGCTGAGCGCGCAGCGCCTGGTGCAGTGCGTCCAGTTGCGCGGGTGTGGCAGCGCGAAGCCAGTCAGGCAGGCGACTGGCGATCAGCGTGTCGATCGTTTCATCGGAACGGGGTCGGGAAGACATTCTGCAGCTCCATGGCAGTGAAAGTGCGCATGAAGCCAGCTTGTGCAAGGGCTCGAGTGGTAGCTATGTCTAAGCCTGTCTATGTGCCCGGCACACGCAGATCCACGCCCATCGCCTGGGCAAATGTCTTCACCAGCGGACTGCGCGGGGTGTTGTGGCGCAGGATCAGGCAGAACGGTGTGTGAAAGCGCACCACCTCGGCATGAATCGCGCGCAGGCGCCCCTGCTCGACCAACCCCTGGGCATAGTGGCAAGGCAGGAAACCGATGAAGTTGCCGGTCAGCAGCAGCATCGCCACCGCCTCGACCTGGGTGGCCGAGGTCTGGTTGGTCTCCTGCTCGAAGAACTGCCACTTGGCGGTGTGCATGGCGTAGCGGTGGTGCACGAAATTGTGCTCGCGCAGGCTGTCGAGCGGGATGTCCGCGTCGTGTCGGACGAACAAGGGATGCCCTTCGCCGCAATACAGCGCAGAGGCTTCCTGGTACATCTCGAAGTAATCGAATTCTTCCCGGCGCTGGTACAGCGGCACGATACCGGCAATGAACCGGCCTTCGATGACGCCACGCTCCACCTCGTCCAGCTGCGCCACGTTCAGGCGCACGCGCACTTTCGGGTGATCGGTGGAGATTCTTCGGATGGCCGCGATCAGCGGCGAACTGCGATCCGACAGCGTGTTGTCGATGGCGCCGACACCCAGCTCGCCGATCAGCTCGTTCTGCGCGCTGTTGATGCGGTCGCGAAAGTTGTCGACCGAGTTGAACAGCTCGATCGAGGCCTGGTACACCACCTGGCCCTCTTCAGTGAGGCTGAAACCTTCACGTCCACGGCTGCACAAGCGCATGCCGATACGGATCTCCAGGTCGGAAATCTGCTTGCTGATGGCTGCAAGGCCCACGTTCAGTTCGTTCTGTGCTGCGCTGAAGCCTCCTGCCTCGACCACTGCCTTGAACACCTTGAGCAACTTGAAATCCTGGCCGCTCAGGGCCAGGGGTGCACGGATCCGGGTTTTCTCCGGCAGGTTTCCCGCAGTGGAAAGTGAGGTTTCCATTGTAAGTATTTACCTCGCGCTCGGCTTTCAACAGGCTGGATAGCACAACAAGAAATCAGCCGGCCTCGCCATCATGACCCTATGCAACGGCATATTGCAAGACTCTCCAGAATCCCAATATCAACCACAAGTGGTTGATTTAATTCGTTTTTATCCCCTGCCCCTGACCGTATGAAACCTGCCTTCGCAGGTCTCATGACGGCTTGATCCTGCTGACACAAGATTCTCCTTCGAGGAACGACAACAATGAATCAGCCCACCGACCGCCTCTGGGGCGCCCGTTTTGCTTCAGGCCCCGCCGCCGCCCTCGCCGCCCTGTCGCGCTCACCGCAGCGCTACTTCCAGATGGCCCCGTACGACCTCGCCGGCTCCCGCGCCCATGCCCGAGAACTGCAACGTGCCGGCTTGCTCGACAGCGACGAGACCGCACGCACACTGGCCGCCATCGACACACTGGATGCGGATTTCCGCGCCGGCCGGGTGCAACCGATCGAGGCTGACGAAGACGTGCACACCTTCCTCGAGCGTGTGCTCACCGAGCGCCTTGGCCCACTGGGCGGCAAGCTGCGTGCCGGGCGCTCGCGCAACGACCAGGCCGCCAACGACCTGCGCCTGTTCCTGCGTGACCATGCGCGCAAGCTGGCCGACCAGGTGCTGGCCCTGCAGGAGGCGCTGGTAGGCCAGGCCGAGCAGCATGTCGAGACCTTGTGCCCGGGCTTCACCCACCTGCAACAGGCCCAGCCGATCAGCTTCGCCCATCAGTTGCTGGCCCACGCCCAGGCCATGCTGCGCGATGTACAGCGCCTGGTCGACTGGGACGCACGCACCGCCCTGTCACCGCTGGGCGCCGCCGCCATGGCCGGCTCGGCCATCGCCCGCCAGCCGCAGCAATCGGCGCTGGAAATGGGCTATAGCGGTCCGTGCGAGAACTCCATCGACGCCGTTGCCAGCCGTGATCACGTCGCTGAATTCCTGTTCATCGCCAGCATGCTCGGCATCAACCTGTCGCGCCTGTCGGAGGAATTCTGCCTGTGGTCGTCGCGCCAGTTCCGCTGGGTCGAGCTGGACGATGCCTACGCCACCGGCAGCTCGATCATGCCGCAGAAGAAGAACCCCGACATCGCCGAACTCACCCGTGGCAAGGCCGGACGCATGATCGGCAACCTGACCGGCCTGCTGTCCACCCTCAAGGCCCTGCCGCTGTCGTACAACCGCGACCTGGCCGAGGACAAGAGCGAGGTGATGGACACTCTGGACACCCTGGGCCTGGTCCTTCCGGCCATGGCCGGGATGGTGCGGACCATGCAGGTGCGCGTCGACGAGCTGCGCCGCCAGGCGCCGCTGGGCTTCACCCTGGCCACCGAGGTCGCCGACTGGCTGGCCATGCGCGGCGTACCGTTCAAGGAGGCTCACGAGATCACCGGGGCCTTGGTGCGCGCCTGTGAAGCGCAGGATATCGAGCTGTGGCAAGCGAGCCCTGCGATGCTCGCCGACATCGACCCGCGCCTGACCCCTGAAGTGCGCGAAAGCCTCACCCTGGAAGCCGCCATCGCCATGCGCAGCGGCCATGGCGGTACTGCGCCACAACGCGTGCGCGAGCAGATCGTGCGGCTGAAGGTCGCGCTGGAAGCGCAGCAGGCCTGGGCCAGCCAGTACAACGGGCCACGTACCTGAAGAACCGCGGGCAGCGGACATCTCTTCTGGAACCCTTGCCCGCACCGATCCAAACGCCCAGGCGCCCTGCGCCGACTGCGGAGCCACACCATGAGTCAGATACACGCCAAACGCCTGGCCGACGAGCGCCGGCAGCAGGAAAACGAATTCGACATCAGCCGCTACGAGCATGTCCCGCGCCGCTACTACGGGCGCATGTTCTTCGCCACGCTGATCGTCGTCATGTTGCTGGGGCTGGCCAACGCCTTCGCCAACGGCAAGATCGAGTGGGCCTTCGTCGGCCAGTTCCTGACCTCCGAGGCGATCCTCTGGGGCCTGGGCAACACCATCGTCATGTCGGTGATCGCCATGGCGCTGGGGATCATCTTCGGCGTCATCACCGCAGTGATGCGCATGTCGCAGAACCCGATCCTGCAATACGTCGCCCTGGCCTACACCTGGCTGTTCCGCGGCACGCCACTGATCCTGCAATTGCTGCTGTGGTTCAACCTGGCGCTGATCTTCCCCACCATCGGCATTCCCGGGCTGTTCCAGTTCGACACCGTGACGCTGATGACGCCTTTCGTCGCCGCCCTGCTGGGCCTGAGCATCAACCAGGGCGCCTACACCGCCGAAGTGGTGCGCGCCGGCCTGCTGTCGGTGGACACCGGACAGTACGAGGCGGCCAAGTCGATCGGCATGCCGCGCCTGCAGGCGCTGCGCCGGATCATTCTGCCCCAGGCCATGCGCATCATCATCCCGCCGGTGGGCAACGAGTTCATCGGCATGGTCAAGATGACCAGCCTGGCCAGCGTGATCCAGTACTCGGAACTGCTGCACAACGCCCAGAACATCTACTACGCCAACGCCCGGGTGATGGAGCTGCTGATCGTCGCCGGCATCTGGTACCTGGCGGTGGTCACCCTGCTGTCGTTCGGCCAGAGCCGCCTGGAACGTCACTTCGCCAAGGGCGCTGGCAAGCGCTCCTGACCGGACCTGGAGAGAACATGCCCATGAGAAGCATCGTCAAGGCCGTCGGCCTGCAGAAATACTACGGCGACTACCACGCGCTGAACGACATCAACCTGGAGATCGAGCAGGGTGAAGTGCTCTGTGTGATCGGCCCGTCGGGCTCCGGCAAGAGCACCTTCCTGCGCTGCATCAACCAGCTGGAAAAGGTCGATGGCGGCGGCCTGTGGGTCGACGGCGAGCTGGTCGGCTACCGCATGGCCGGCAACAAGCTGCACGAACTGACCGAATCGCAGATTGCCCGCCAGCGCCTGTCCACCGGCATGGTGTTCCAGCGTTTCAACCTGTTCCCGCACCTGACCGTGCTGCAGAACATCATCGAAGGCCCTTGCCAGGTACTGCGCCGCTCGCCCAAGGAAGCCACCGAGGATGCGCTGGAACTGCTGGCGCGGGTGGGCCTGAGCGACAAGCGCGACCACTACCCGATTCAGCTTTCCGGTGGCCAGCAGCAGCGTGTAGCGATCGCCCGTGCCCTGGCCATGCGCCCCAAGCTGATGCTGTTCGACGAACCCACCTCGGCGCTCGATCCGGAACTGGTCGGCGAAGTGCTGTCGGTGATGCGCGACCTGGCCAAGTCGGGCATGACCATGGTGGTGGTCACCCATGAACTGGGCTTCGCCCGCGAGGTGTCCAATCGCGTGGTGTTCATGGACGCCGGCCAGATCGTCGAATCAGGAAGCCCCGAAGAGGTGCTCCTGGCCCCCCAGAATCCGCGGACCCAGAACTTCATTTCCGCGGTGCGTACCTGACTGCCGCCCACAACCATAAAGAGAACCCAAGGCATGAAAAAAACACTTGTTGCGTGCAGCGTACTGACCGCCCTGGCCTTCAACGCCCAGGCCGCCGTGGACTTGCCGGCCTCGATCAAGGCCAAGGGCGAGATCGTCGCCGCGATCGTCCCCAACTACCCGCCGATGGACTTCAAGGACCCGGCCACCAACCAGCTGACCGGTGTCGATGTCGACCTGGGCAACGCCCTGGCCGAGCGCCTGGGGGTGAAGATCAAGTGGCAGGAAACCGCCTTCGAGCAGATGATCAGCGCGCTGGTGACCAAGCGCGTCGACATCATCCTCTCGGGCATGACCGACACCAAGGAGCGCCAGCAGGTGGTGACCTTCGTCGACTACTTCACCAGCGGTCCGCAGTTCTACACCCTGCAGAGCCGCGGCGAGATCAACGAAATGACCGACCTGTGCGGCAAGAAGGTCGGCACCAGCCGCCGCACCACCTGGCCCAGTGACGTCGTCAACTGGAGCAAGGCCAACTGCGAAGCCAATGGCAAGCCGGCCGTGGTCGTGCTCGGTTCCGAAGGCAGCGCCGATGCCCGTGCGCAACTGCGCCAGGGGCGCCTCGATGCTGCGGTGCAAGGCAGCGAGACCCTGCCCTACATCCAGGACCTTGAAAAAGGCACCTTCAAGAGCCTGGGTACGCCGCTGACCACCCAGCTCACCGGGCTGGGCGTGGCCAAGGACAACGCAGCACTGTCGGCGGCGATCCGTACCGAGCTGCAGGCCATGGTCGACGATGGCAGCTACCGCAAGATCCTCGAGAAATGGGGCGCGGCCGATGGCGTGCTGAACCCGATCACCATCAATGGCGGCAAGTGATTCGACCGGTTGACACCGCAGCGCTGTTTTCGCGGGTGAACCCGCTCCCACAGGCCGACTGACTCACGCAGCGCAGGCCAGTATGGGCGGATTCCTCCGCGAAAGCAGCTGCACCCATAGCTTCCAAAGCCCGAGAATGGATTGTGGCCACCTATTCCCCCGTCATCCGCCGCCTGATGCTGAGTTCGCTGACCCTGGTGATCAGCCGCTCGCTCACCAGCCCCCTGCTGGCGTTGTTCCTCACCACGCAGTTGGGCATGGCCCAGCATGACGTGGGTCTGCTGATCAGCGTCGCCGCGCTGTCGGGCACCCTGTTCGGCCTGTACGGCGGCTATGTGATCGACCGTTTCGACAAGCGCCGCCTGCTGGGCCTGGCGATGCTCGGCACGGCGATCGGCTTCCTGCTGCTGACCTTCGCCCAGGACGCCTGGCAGGCCGCCTTGACCCTGGTACTGACCGAGTCAGCCTCGGCCCTGTTCATCATCGGCTCCAAGGCCATGCTCGGTGAGTACCTGGCCGTCGAGCAGCGAGCCAAGGCCTTCTCCTTGCGCTACACCCTCACCAACATCGGCTATGCCACCGGCCCCATGTTGGGCGTGGTGCTGGTCGGGGTACATCCGCTGGCGCCGTTCTGGACTGCCAGTGCGGTGGCGTTGCTGAGCCTGTGGGTGATGAGCGCGGTGCCTGCCAGCACTCAGGGTACCACTGCCAGCGCCCAGCGGCCGACACGCTTTCTTGCCGTGCTGGCCGCGGTGCGCACCGACCGCATCCTGCTGCTGTTCACCGTCGGCAGCCTGCTCAACGCCTTGGTGAACGGGCGCTTCACCATCTACCTGTCGCAGTACCTGCTGGTGAAGTACCCCGCCGAGCAGGCGATGACAACGCTTTCGGCGCTGCTGGCGTGCAACGCGCTGGTGGTGATCGTGCTGCAATTCCAGTTCGGCCGGCTGCTGCGCCGTGACAATCTCGGGCGCTGGATGAGTATCGGCGCGCTGCTGTTCATCGGGGGCCTGGCGGGTTTCATGTATGCCGACGACCTGGTCAGTTGGTGCCTGGCGATGTTCGTCTTCACCCTCGGCGAGATGATCCTGCTGCCCAGCGAATTCCTGTTCATCGACAGCATTGCCCCTGAACACCTCAAGGGCAGCTACTACGGCTTCCAGAACCTTGCGGCCGTCGGCGGTGCGCTGAGCCCGGTACTGTGTGGCTACCTGCTGGGGACAGGCGTGCCCGGCAGCATGTTCATCGCGCTGATGGTCACCGCCGCATGTGGCGGCGGATTGTGTGCCGCAGCCTGCCTGCAGGCGCAGCGCCGACGGCAGGTGGCATCGCAGCCTTGAGTCAGCGTGCCTGGTGTAGCGCCTGTTGCAGGTCGCGCTGCAACGAGCGCACATCCTCAAGCCCCACGTGCAGGCGCACCAGAGGCCCGGCTAGTGACGGTGCGAACTGGCGCTCGCGGGTATCGGCCAGGGTCACCAGGCTTTCATAGCCGCCCCAGGACGCACCGATCCCGAACAGCCGCAGCGCATCGACGAAGGCCTCGGCCTTTGCCTGCGACGGATTGGCCAGGGTAAAACCGAGCAGGCCGTTGCTGCCGCTGAAGTCACGCTGCCACAGCGCATGCCCCGGATGCTCCGGCAAGGCCGGATGGAACACCTGTGCCACCTCGTCGTGCTGCTGCAGCCAGCGGGCAATCTCCACACCCTGGCGCTCGTGCACGGCCATGCGGCTGGCCAGGCTGCGGGCGCCGCGCAGCACCAGCCAGGCATCGTCGGGGCTGACGGTGCAGCCGCAGTTGTCGCTCATGCGCGACAGCGCGTCGAAGGCTTCACGCGTGGTGCAGACACTGCCCATCATCACGTCGCTGTGTCCGCCCAGGTACTTGGTCAGGGCCATGACCGAAATGTCCGCGCCCAGCGTCAGCGGGCGATGCAGGTAGCCCGAGCCCCAGGTGTTGTCGACTGCCAGCAGTACGCCGCGGGCCTTGCACAGGGCAGCCATGGCCGGCAGGTCGTTGAACTCGTAGAGCAGCGAGCTGGGGCTTTCGCTGTAGACCATGCGGGTCTCGGGGCGCAGTGCCTGCTGCAGATCGTGAGCGTCTGCAGCGAAGTACTGCACCTGCACGCCGAAGGGCTCGAGCAGCTCGCGCGCCAGACGCCGCACCGGAGCATAGACGCCGTCACTGACCAGCAGGTGGTCCCCCGGACGCAGGTAAGCGAGGAAGGTCTGGGCGATCGCCTGCAGGCCAGTGGCAAACAGCCGGGTTCGATGGCCAGCCTCCAGCTCGGTCACCAGGTCTTCCAGGGCAAAGGCAGTGGGGTTGCCACGGGCGCCATAGCTGAGCACGCGCTCCTGGTCGCGGCGGCTGCGGGCCTGCTGCAGATCGGCGACGCTGTCGAACAGCACCGTGCTCAGACGATTGACAGGCGGATTGACCCCATGCGCACCTGTGCCCGGCTCGCCTCGACCACCGTGCACCAAGCGTGTGGCCACCGGGTCGATAGGGGTCAGCGGGTTGAAGCTGGTGGTTTCGGCCTCGTTCATCTGCGCAATCAGGCCGGTTTCCCACGCCAGGTACTGGCGCGCTGCGTCCTTGTTGCCGTTGTGCCGGTCATGGACGAAGAACAGAAAGTCGATACAGGCCGCATCCGGCAACGTCAGGTCGTTCTCCACCTGCGGCCAGTCGTTCAGCGATGCCCGGGGAAACAGACGCGCGGCCTGTTGCTGGGCAGGTGTCAGCTCGGCGAGCGCCAACTGTGCCACGTGCGGATCGTCGGCGATGAACACCAGGCGCTGCCCTGCCCCGCTCAACTGCTGCGCCAACTGCGGACGGATCGACCACCGGGCGCCTTGCAGGTGACGCTTGCGGTACGCGGTGCTGGGACGCAAGTCGATCAGCAACGCGTCTGCAAGCTCATCGATGCGGGCTTCGGCGAGGGTCACCGGCAATGGCGCAGCGCCGTCCAGAGCCAGGCCGCTGTCCAGGCCACCTTCAAGCACATGGGCCTCGTGGCCCATCTGCCGCAGCCAGCTGGCGACCACCGGCGCGCGCGCACCATCGTTATCGAACAGCACCACACGGGCCTTGCGCACACCGATGTACAGGTCGGTGCCCTGGATCAACTGACCGCCCGGGCAATGCTGTGCGCCCGGCAGGCTGCCGGCGGCGAACTCTTCAGGAGTACGCACGTCGCAGAGGAACAGGCTGCGAGCGCCGTCGTCGGCCCACTGTCGGACCTGCCGCGCATCCACCCAGGCGACCCCCGCCTGCTGGGCCAGCTGCCGCGCCCGCGCACGTTGCCTGGCCAGAGCGGCACCGCTGTGCTCGGGATACCCAAGCTGGCTGCCGTGGTCCAGCGGCAGGTCCACCAGGTACCAGCCTTGGGTGCCGTTCTCCAAGGCATAGACCGGGTTGTCGATGCCCAGGTTGATCAGCGTCTGCGCACCGATGATGCTGCGGGTGCGGCCAGCGCAATTGATCACCACGGGGGTGTGAGGGTCGCTCACCAGATCTTCCAGGCGATAGCCCAGCTCGCCATTCGGGCAACAGGTGGCACCGGGAATGCTCATCTTGGCGAACTCCTCCAGCGGGCGGCCATCGAGCAGCACCAGCGGCTTGCCCTGGCGTTGCCATTCGGCCAGTTCCAGGGCGCTGATACGTGGAGTCTGGCAGGCGTGCTCGACCAGTTCACCGAAGGCTTTCGACGGCAGGTGAACACCGGCGAACAGTTCGAAACCTGCACCCCGCCACCCCAGGCTTCCCCCCTCAAGGCAGTACACCCTGGAGTAGCCCAGCGCCTGTAGGCGACCCGCTGCGCGCTGCGCCAGCTCACCGCCGGTTTCGTCGTAGACCACCATGCGCACCGCCGGGTTGGGCGCCAGGCGGGGCGCTTCGAGTTCGAGGCGGCTGTAGGGCAGATTGACGGCGTAGAACAGATGGGCCTCGCCGTACTGTCCGTGCTCACGTACGTCGAACAGGGCGATTTCCTGGCCGTCGAACAGCCAGGTGTGCAGCAGCGCAGGGGAAATGCTGGGGATCATGGGACGCAGTCCGTGGGTCGTTGGGTGGGGTGCAGGGCTGGGAGAAGGTGTCGTGCCTTTCGCGGGCAATTCGCAGCGACGAAGGGCGCGACACCCGTGTCAAAGCTCGTAAGCCTTGATCGAAGGCGCCATCTGCGACTTGTTGTAGTTCACCACGCTGCCGTCGTCCCTCACGCCATAGCGGTGCTCGAGCGATTCCAGCGGACGGCCATACAGGTGGAAGTGCAAGGTCGGGCTGTCACCTTCGACGCGGATGCCATGCAGGTCCTCACCGAGGAAGGCCACCGAGATCCCCGGCTGCACCACGACCTCCCGCTCCAGTGCCAGGCTGGCCCGCGCCGGATCGCTGCGGTCGTCTTCACGGCGGTACACACGATTGAGCTCCTGGCCCTCGACAGCGACGATGATCGCCCAGGTCTCGTGGTTGTGCGGCAGCGTCGCCTTGCCCGGCAGCAGCGAGTTGACGTACAGCGTCGGCGACTCGCCGTCGTCGTTCAGGCGATAGCGGAACTGGGTTTCGCCGGTCGAGGCGTCCGGCGCCGGGAAGCGCTCGAAGTTGAACAGCTCGCGGCGCTCGGCCAGGCCTTCGAGCAGCGCGACGATCTGTTGCAGCGCACTGCGGTCGACGCCGCGCTCATGGATGGCGCGCACTTGCGCGAGGAACGGCTGGATCACGGATTCACGGGACATTTTTCGCTCTCTCTTCGGGGTGGAGGCTGCAACTACACACTGAGGCTGTAACGCCCCAGATTACTCAGTACATCAGGGGCCGGGCGGACCGGGCGCTGGCCGCCCTCGCCCAGCGCATGCTGGAGGAAGGCCTGGGTGCGCTGGTGAAGCGGCGCGCGAAACACCTGCTCGGCGCTACCGTGCTCGACGATGCGGCCATGCTCGGTGAAGTAGACCTGGTCGCTGATTTCCTCGGCAAAGCGCATTTCATGGGTGACCAGCACACAGGTCATGCCCTCCTCGGTCAACTCACGAATCACCGCCAGCACTTCGCCGACCATCTCCGGGTCCAGTGCCGAGGTCACCTCGTCGAACAGGATCAGGCGCGGACGCATGGCCAGGGCGCGGGCAATCGCCACGCGCTGCTGCTGACCGCCGGACAGCTCGCCGGGAAAGGCCGCGGCCTTGTGGCCCAGGCGCACCTTGTCGAGCAGCGCCAGGGCTTGCTCGCGGGCTTCGGCGCGTGAGCGACCGAGCACTTTGGTCGGCGCGATCAGCAGATTGTCGAGCACGCTCAGGTGAGGAAACAGGTTGTACTGCTGGAAGACGAAACCGACCTGTTTGCGCAAGGCGATCAAACCAGCCTCGCCACGCAGTTGCTCCACGGCCGTGTCGCCGATGCGGATACTGCCGCGCTGCGGACGCAGCAACCCGGTCATGCAGCGCAGGATGGTCGACTTGCCGGAGCCGGAC
Source organism: Pseudomonas sp. FA117 (assembly GCF_057370475.1). Classification (NCBI taxonomy): domain Bacteria; kingdom Pseudomonadati; phylum Pseudomonadota; class Gammaproteobacteria; order Pseudomonadales; family Pseudomonadaceae; genus Pseudomonas; species Pseudomonas sp. FA117. The sequence goes on along the minus strand of NZ_CM170675.1, from coordinate 2,576,300 downwards.
GGGCCGATGATCGACACCGCCTGCCCAGCCTGCACGTCCAGGTCGATACCGCGCAGCACCGGGTTGTCGGCAAAGGCCAGGTGCACGTCGCGCAAGCGGATCAGGGGTTCAGAAGGCATAGCGGCGCTCCAGGCGTTGAGTCAGGCGGGCAATCGGGTAGCAGTAGGCAAAGAACAGCGCCAGCACGCTGAAATACACCAGCACCGTGAAGCCGCTGCGATTGACGGTGTTGGCGGCGATCTGCGCGCTGTCGATCAGGTCGTGCACGCCCACCAGCGAGGCCAGCGCAGTGCCCATGGTCACGACCGCGTAGAGGTTCATCCACGGCGCCAGCATGCGCCGCAGGCACTGCGGCAGGATGATCGAACGCAAGATCTGCGCGCGACTGAAGGCCAGCGAACGCGCCGCTTCCCATTGCGTGGCAGGAATCGACGCCACTGCACCGCGGAAGATCTCGGCGACGTTGGCGCTGGCCGGCAGCGCCAGCCCGACGGTGACCTTGAGCCAGTCGGGAAACGCTACCCAGGTTCGGCCGACCTGCACATCGAAGGGGAACACATAGGAGGTGAAGTAGATCAGCACCAGCCAGGGCGCGTTGCGAAACACCTGCACCCACAACCGCGCCACACCGCGCAGGGGCGCCAAAGGCGACAGCAGCAGGCTGCCCACCAGCAGTCCGAGCAACGTGCCCAGGCCGATGGCCCCGAGGCTCATGCGAATGTTCTGCAGCAACCCGCTGCCCAATGCGGGCGACCACTGCCAGAGCGTGGCGACATGCTCAATGACCATAACCGGGCATCCTCAGGCGCGCTTCCAGGGCGCGACCGGCACAGTTGACTGCAAAGCTGAGCAATCCGAAGAAGGCCAGGATGAGGATCATCAGTTCGATCACGTTGTCCCCCTGGGTCCAGATCATGATCGCGGCGTAGGTGATGTCGTTGACGGCGATGGCCGAGGCCACGGCGGTCATCTTCACCAGGTCGATCAGGTTGTTGACCAGCGCCGGCAAGGCAAAGCGCACGGCCAGCGGCAGTTGTACCTCGAGCAACTGTTGACGTCGGCTGAAGGCCAGGGAACTGGCGGCTTCGAGCGTCACTGCCGGCACGGCCTCGATACCGGCACGCAGGGCTTCGGCGTGAAAGGCGCCCTTGTGCAGGGAAATCACCAGCACCACCCAGGCGAACGGGGTCATGGGGTTGGCACTGCCCAGGCTCTGATTGATCAGCATGTTCAGCACCAGGAAGGCGCAGTACAGCTGTACCAGGGTCGGCGTGCTGCGCGTCACCTCGATGAAGGCCCGCGCCGGCCAGGCCAGCCAACGCTGCCCGGACGTGACGGCCGCCGCCAGGAGCACACCCACCAGCAGGCTGCCGACGATGCTGAACAGGCACAGGGCAAGCGTTGTCAGCGCGCCGTCGAGCAGCTTGCCGCTGGCGTAGGCGTCGAGCAGAAACGCGTAGTTCAGGCCGAGGTGGGCAAGCTGCCCCACCAGCCACTGCAGGCTGTCGCTCATCAGGCGCCTTCGCCCTGCAGCTTGGCACGCAGTTCCACCAGTGCCGGCGAGGCCGGGGTGATGTGGTTGGCTTGCTCGCGCTCGATCAGCCAGCCACTGCGGTGCCATTGCTTGACGAAGGGATCAAGGCGCTGCTGCGTGTCGGTTTCGCCCAGGCGGGTCCAGATCACCGAGGGTGCCGGATTCAGCTCGGGCGTCAGGGCGCGGTAGCCGCTCCACTCCCCGCCCTTGGCCAGCAAGGGATTGATCAGCGTGGCATCGTGCACCGCAGCTACGCAGTTGTTGCCGCGCAGGGCCAGCAGGGACTCGGCGGAGGTCTTGAAGGCCTTGAGATCGGCACCCAGCTCGATCAGTGCCTGGGTATAGCTGCTGCCTTGCGAGGTGCACACTGCCTGGCCCTTGAGATCGGCCCAGGTCTTGATCGGGCTGTCGTCGGCCAGCGCAGCCGTGCCGCCAACCCGGTAGAACGGCGTCGGCACATGACCGAGCAGCTTGTCGCGCTCAGGCGTCCACTCCATGTTGGCGATCAGAAGGTCGACCTTGCCTTGCTGCAGGAACTGCACACGGTTGGCCGGCTGTACGGCGACCAGGTCGACGTCCACGCCCAGTTGGCGCGCCAGGTCGCGGGCCAGGTCGACGCTGAAACCGATTGGCTCGCGGGTATTCGGGTCGATGGCTCCGAACGGACCACCGGAAAGCACCACACCCACCGCCAGCTTGTGGCGCTGCTGGATCTTGTCCAGGGTGGCGTCGGCATGGGCAAGGCCACTGGCGGCCAGGCTGGTGGTGGCGAGCAATGCGGCAAACAGGCCGTGACGGGCAACGGTGGACAACGACATGGTGGGCTCCTCATCCCGGCAGCCGGAACGCCCGGCCAATGAGGGCGCATCCTAGAAACTTGGCGGGATCAGGGGAAATGCAAATATTGCCTATCGTTATAACTTGGATCGAGCGGGTGGGAGGGCGATTTGGCATAAGCAGCGTAAACAAAGGAGTTTGCATCAGGCCATTGCAAATTCAGCCCGACAAAACATAATGAATCCTTATCATTTACTGATTGGTAGTAATGTAAAAACGGGCGCACCGCCTTCCCCACTCCAACCTCAGGCCCGCCCATGACCACACCCGCCCTGGACCTCGACCTGCTACGCACCTTCGTTGCCATCGCCGATCACACAAGCTTCGCCGAAGCGGGTCGTCACCTGGCCCGCACCCAGGCCTCGGTAACCCAACACATGCAACGCCTGGAACAGCAGGTCGGCGTGCCGCTGCTACGCAAGCAAGGCCGACACAAAGCCCTCACCGATGCCGGCCGCCAGCTGCTGCGCCACGCCCGGCAGATGCTCGCGCTCAACGACGAAGCCCTTGCCGGCCTGCGCCAGGACGGCCTGAGCGGCGTGCTGCGCATCGGCTCGCCACACGACATCGCCGACACCATCCTGCCGCCGCTGCTGGGCCATATCGCCCGTTCGGCACCGAACCTGCGGCTGGAGATCGACGTCGGCCGTAGCCCCTTCCTGATGGACGACCTGCAGCGCGGCAAGGTCGACATGGTCATTTCCACCGTCAGCGCCCCCGGCGTCGAGGGCTTCGCCCTGCGCACCTCGCCGGTGTGGTGGATTTGCGCCGCGCAATACCAGCACATCCCCGGCGAGCCGCTGCCGCTGGTGCTGGTGGACGAGCCGAGCCTGTATCGGCGGCTGGCCCTCGAAGCCCTGGAGCAGGCCGGGATTGCGTGGCGCCAGGCGTACCTGGCATCCAACCTGATCGGCATCAAGGCGGCGGTGCGCGCAGGCCTGGGCATCACGGCGCGCAGCCAGGAAATGGTCGGCCCGGACATGCGCGTGCTCGGCCAGAGCGACGGCCTGCCGCCGCTGCCGGACGTCACCTATCACCTGTGGGTACGGGCCAACACGGTCAACCCGCTGGTGCGCCAGGCCTACGCCATGGTGCGCACCAGCGTCGGGTTGTGAGACCGACCGCCACACGACGACGCAATACGCTACAGTGACCGCCTTCCATCCGGTAAGGATACCCTCCATGCATTTCGCCCCCGCCATCCCTGTGCTGCGCATCTTCTCGGTCGACAAGGCCAAGGAGTTCTACCTCGACTTCCTCGGTTTCTCTCTCGACTGGGAACACCGCTTCGCCCCGGACCTGCCGCTGTATGCGCAGATTCACCGCGATGGGTTGATCCTGCACCTGTCCGAGCACCATGGCGACGCCACGCCAGGCTCCACCGTGTTTGCCCGCGTCGAAGACCTCAAGGCGCTCGAGACCGAACTGCAGGCCAAGCAGTACGGTTATTCACGGCCGCACGCCGAGCGGGTGGACTGGGGGCTGCAGATGCAGATACATGATCCGTTCGGCAATTTGCTGCGTTTTTGTCAGCAGATGGGCGATGCATAGCATTGCTGAAATCTCCTACACACTACTTAGAAGCAAGTGAATAGGCCCAGCAGCAAAAGTCCTGCATTGTGCGCATCTGAAACGGATTCGACACCTATAAGGAACTTCGCTTGCAGGGTGAAAAGACATATCTGGTGGTGGGTGGCTTGGTTGGCTCCTATGTCACCAGCCGTATCCCTACATTCCATTCCGGAGACAGGATTGTCGGTCTTCAAGCCCAAGTTCAAGGCGGCATAGGACCTCAACGCACCAACAAGAGCCTGATCATCAACAGCCGAGCCACTTGATGAACGATCTGACCAGCATCCGGGCTAGCAAGCCTCCTCTCGCATTACCCGCTGGCCTGGTGCAGCCAATTGGACGCCTTCTGGCCACTCATGATCCTGTTTTCGGGCTGGCAACTGTTCGACAAACGTAATCGCCATATCGAATGACTCCCTCGGGCGACAAGCTGCCCCGCCAATTCGTGACTGGCCGTTCCCCATCCTCTGCGGATGTATTATCGTGGCGAGGTGCGCATTTAAAAGCAGCCCGAGCGATCGGGCCTCTGCAAGACAATAGAGGGTGTCATGAGCAACGAGATCAACTGGGACAAGCTGGGCTTCGACTACATCAAGACCGACAAGCGCTACCTGTCCGTGTGGCGCAACGGCGAGTGGGACAAAGGCACCCTGACCGAAGACAACGTGCTGCACATCAGCGAAGGCTCGACCGCCCTGCACTACGGCCAGCAATGCTTCGAAGGCCTGAAGGCCTATCGCTGCAAGGACGGTTCGATCAACCTGTTCCGCCCCGACCAGAACGCCGCACGCATGCAGCGCAGTTGCGCGCGCCTGCTGATGCCGCACGTGCCGACCGATGTGTTCATCGAGGCCTGCAAGCAGGTGGTCAAGGCCAACGAGAAGTTCGTCCCGCCGCACGGCAAGGGCGCCCTGTACCTGCGTCCGTTCGTGATCGGCACCGGTGACAACATCGGCGTGCGCACCGCGCCGGAGTTCATCTTCTCGGTCTTCGCCATCCCGGTGGGCTCGTACTTCAAGGGCGGCATGAAGCCGCACAACTTCCAGATCTCCAGCTTCGACCGCGCCGCCCCGCAAGGCACCGGCGCCGCCAAGGTCGGTGGCAACTACGCCGCCAGCCTGCAGCCGGGCTCGGAAGCGAAGAAAGCCAACTTCGCAGACGCCATCTACCTCGACCCGCTGACCCACACCAAGATCGAGGAAGTGGGCTCGGCCAACTTCTTCGGCATCACCGCCAACAACGAGTTCGTCACGCCGAAATCGGCATCGGTACTGCCAGGCATCACCCGCCTGTCGCTGATGGAACTGGCGCAATCGCGCCTGGGCCTGACCGTGATCGAGGGCGACGTCGAGATCAGCAAGCTCGACCGTTTCATCGAAGCCGGCGCCTGCGGCACCGCTGCAGTGATCACCCCGATCGGCGGCATCGAGTACAACGGCAAGCTGCACGTGTTCCACGACCTGGAAAAGGTTGGCCCGGTCACCCAGAAGCTCTATAACGAGCTGACCGGCATCCAGAGCGGCGACGTCGAAGCGCCCGCTGGCTGGATCGTCAAGGTCGCCTGATTTTCGCGACAAACGAAGGGCATGCCAGCGACGGCATGCCCTTTTTTTTGCTTCGCCGGCAAGCCCGCGCCCCCGCAATAGCTGTTGTGCACGCAGATTGACTGACAAAATGCCCAGAACTGGCACAATGCCCCAGATAGATGAATTTTTCTTAAATCGCCGCTTGTCTATTCTTTGGCACAATCAGTCATCCAATCGCCGCCCAGGTATTAGCATGCCCCGCGTACTGACCATCGAAGACGACGCCGTCACCGCCCAGGAAATCGTCGCCGAACTTTCCAGCCATGGGCTGGAAGTCGACTGGGCAGACAATGGCCGCGAAGGTCTGGCCAAGGCCATCGCGGGTGGCTATGACCTGATCACCGTCGACCGCATGCTCCCGGAAGTCGATGGCCTGACCATCGTCACTACCCTGCGCAGCCTGAAGATCGCCACGCCCATCCTGATGATCAGCGCCCTGTCCGATGTCGACGAGCGCGTGCGCGGCCTGCGCGCCGGTGGCGACGACTACCTGACCAAGCCGTTCGCCTCCGACGAGATGGCCGCTCGCGTCGAAGTGCTGCTGCGCCGCAACAGCGTACCCATGACCCAGACCCGCCTGCAGGTCGCCGACCTGGAGCTGGACCTGATCAGCCACGAAGCACGCCGCGGCGAGAGCAGCCTGAACCTGCTGCCCACCGAATACAAACTGCTCGAATACCTGATGCGCCACTCCGGCCAGGTCATCACCCGGATGATGATCTTCGAGGAAGTCTGGGGCTATCACTTCGACCCGGGCACCAACCTGATCGACGTGCACATCGGCCGCCTGCGCAAGAAGATCGACCCGCCCGGCCAGACACCGCTGATCCGAACCGTACGGGGCTCCGGGTATGCCATTGCTGAACCCGTCTAAGGGCTGGAGTTCGTCGACCAGTCGCCTGCTGGCGCTGTACAGCTTCCTGTTCGTGGCCTGGAGCAGCATCCTCATGGGGGTGCTGTACTTCGAGGTCACCAGCTACCTGAACAAGCTGACCCGCCACTCCATGCTGCAGCGCCAGCACCTGTTCGCGCACATGACGGGCAAGCAGCTGGACGATGCCCTGATCGCCAGCCAGGCCTTCGAAGAGCGCAGCTTCGATGCCTACGGCCTGTTCGACCCGCAGTTGAACCCCATCGGCGGTCGCATCCGCTCGATCCCCCCAGAGCTGGGCCTGGACGGCAAGGTCCACGAGCTCAAGCGCTGCCTGGATGCCGACGACCCGCACCTGCCGCGCGACAGCTGTGACGCCGTGGCGATCCGCATTCCCGACGGGCGCTGGCTGGTGCTGGTGCGTGACAACGGCTCGCTGTTCGTAGTCACGCGCATCATCCTCCACGCGCTGCTCTGGGGTATCTCGCTGACGCTGATTCCGGGTTTCGCAGGCTGGTACCTGCTGCGAAGGCGCCCGCTCAAGCGCATCCGCGCCGTGCAGGCCAGCGCCGAGCTGATCGTCGCCGGCGACCTCACCCATCGCCTGCCGCTGTCGGCGCGGCGCGACGAACTGGACATGCTGGCAGCCATTGTCAACGCCATGCTCGACCGCATCGAACGCTTGATGCACGAGGTCAAGGGCGTGTGCGACAACATTGCCCACGACCTGCGCACGCCGCTGACGCGCCTGCGCGCCCAGCTCTACCGGATCCGCCAGCAAAGCGGTGCCAACTCACCCGAAGCCGAAGCACTGGACCAGGCCATCGCCGAAACCGACACCCTGATGGCGCGCTTTCGCGGCCTGCTGCGCATCAGCGAACTGGAAGATCGCCAGCGTCGGGCCGGGTTCGTCGAACTCGACGCGCAGGCGCTACTGGTCGAGCTGCACGACTTCTACCTGCCGATGGCCGAGGACAGCGACATTCGCCTGACCTTGGAGCAGCCTGCCAGCCTGCCAACCGTGCATGGCGACCATGAGCTGCTGTTCGAGGCGCTGGCGAACCTGCTGAGCAATGCGATCAAATTCACCCCACCGGGGGGGCAGGTGCTGCTGAGGGCGGCCGTGCATGACGGCATCGTACAGTTCAGCGTCGAGGACAGTGGCCCCGGCATCCCGGAAGCCGAGCGGGGTGCGGTGCTCAAACGCTTCTACCGCAGCGAAGCAGGCCACCGGCAACCTGGATTCGGCCTGGGCTTGTCGATCGTCGCAGCCATCGTCGACTTGCACGGTTTCGACTTGACGATCGGCGCCAGTGCCTGGGGCGGGGCACAGCTGATGATCCAGTGCGCGCCGCCCAGTCCGCGCTGAGTACCGAGCAGGCACCGCCCTTGCACATTGAGGCCAGCGCAGACTGTTCAATGCAGGGCAACCTACGTCGCCGGGCGCCTGGCCAGCACCTCTTCGGCCGTGTCGTTCTCATCTTCGGCCACCGTGAACCAGGGGTAGAACTGCGTCCCCCGCTCCCAACCAGCAGCCGTCAGCACCCGATATTCTCGGCCTAGCGCGTCGTACCGGTGAGTGTCGGCGTACACGCTGTCCCGCGCGCTGGCGTCGTATACCGGTTTCCAAGTGTCCAGGTAGAACGGCAGCCATGTACGAACCACTTGCCCTTTCTGGTCATATTCGGTCTTGCCGCTCACTGCCCAGCGCGGGTCAGCCACACTGCTCCTGGCGCGTCCGCTAGCGTCCGTCGCAAGAGCGCCATTGGTCAACAACTCGAACGCCTCACCGCGCGGACTGAGCACAGCCGTCTGCAGGACACGTCCTGAGCCATCGCTGTAAGTCACGCTGATGCGCACTTGCTGTTGCGGATCAGTATCGTAGCGGTCGCTTAGCAGGCTGATCACATGGGGTGGTTCACGCCCCTCCCGCGGGTCTTCTGGTGCCGGCATGCCCAGTTCGTCGCGCCAGCGGCGCAATGCCAGCTCGCCGATACGCGGCACAGCCCCAGGCATCTCCAGGGGTTTCACGGGCATCCAACTGTCAGCCACGGTGCGGTGGGCCGTATGTACCGCTATGCACCCCAAGCCAAGCGCAGCATCCACCGTCAGTGGAACATTGAAAGCCTGCTCTTCGCTCGGCGTATAGCCACTCATTACGCCATTCTCGGTGCCATGGAATCGGGCCTGCGCTGTACGCCCGAGGACGTCTGACTGCGACTCGTGAACATTGTCGTTAGGATCTACCAGCTTCAGCGGCGTCATGAAGCGCCAATCGTACTCGAACGAGGTGGTCAGTCCGGCGGCGTCGGTGGTCCGCATCACCACGTTATAGGCCGCGTCCCACTCCAACAAGGTTGCACCTGTCAGCTCATTGGGGCGTACCGCGCGCAGGCGGTAGAAGGCGTCGGCGCCCAGGTACTCCGGCAGGTTGTAACGCCCGGTTTTGACCACCTGTGCCGGCGAGCCGTCCTCAGCCGGCAGAGGCAGATCGTGATAGCCACCCGTGGCCAACAACGCCTGCAGCTCCTCCTCCGACAGCAGTTCGCGGAACACACCCAGCGAGGCTTCTTCCAACAATGCCGTTTCGGTATAGGCGGCCAGCGCCGGCCGACCAGGCACCACCCCTGGACGCCCATCCTGGTCGAACCAGCGGGTCTGGGTGTAACTGCCCAACGTCGCCGCGCTCAGGTCGCTCAGCGGTCCGTCCGAGGCTGTCAGACGCTCGACACACAAGTCGGGTTCGACCGCTTCGCCCGCCCGCCACAGGATGTCCGAGCGAGCGCTGAGTGCCAGCCCGGTCAGGTGGATGCCCTGCGCTCGGTCATGGCGATTGACCACCACCGTCCGCTCCAGGGTTAGCCACTGCTGATACTGCTGATCGTCCTGCGCTGCGGCGACCAAGCCTTCGGGCAGGGTGTCCGGGTAGTAAGCGCTGGGATCGCCCTGACGCCGTGGGTAATGCACTTGCACAGTGCATAGCGGGGTGCCGAAGGCGTCCATGCCGAGGACCACGGACTGCGTGACCACCGGGTCCTCGATTATCCGCTCGACCGCGAACGACAGGGTCTCCACTGGTATGACCAGCGCCGCTGGGCGCTCCGGGTTGTCGGTGGCACAAGCGCGCACCTGCCAACGCTGGCGGCTGATGCTGTAGGGCACGTCAGCCTTGGCACTGGCATCCAGGCCATACACCTCGGTGCGCACTGGCATGCCCTTGAGGGCACGTAGTAGCCATTGCCGGGCGGCCGCCGTAGGCGTGCAAGGCTCGTCGAGCTGGGCGCTCGTCAACTGAGTCAAGCGCGTCGGGCGCTCTGTGAAGGCATGTTCGTGGGACGCTTGCGGGAGATAGATGTCGTCAGGCAGGCCGTCGTACGCTTCCACCCCGCTCAAGAACCAGGTGCGCACCTCTACAGCGGGTGAGGTTTCGCCGGCCGTGCCCCGGGCATCGTGCGAGGTGTCACGCTGCACCAGCCGGGTGAAGCCGCGGAACTCGCGCTCGCGGCCATCCCACACACCGCGTCGGTAATGCATCTCGGTGTCGGTGACCAAGCCACTGATATCGTCGACCTGGGTTACTCGACTGAGCATGTGTACCGGGAATGGCAAACTGCTCACCGCTGGTTTGCCCGCCGCCTTCAGGGCCGCTTTTTCGTCCAGCCAGCCCTGCGCCGAACTGCGGTAGGTCAACAAGCTCCGGCCACCCATGTTGTCGCAGGTTTCCGACAACAACCACGGACGCGTGGCATTGAAACGGTACAGCCAACTGCGTGGCCGAGGGTGCGATACCGTCAACAGCAACTCAGCCGTGCCCTGGCCGCGCACATCGGCGACCTGCAAGGACCAGGTATCGTCCGGATGCAGCCCCTCGGGCGTCGGGATGGGGGTCGCTTCATGAAACGCGTTGCCGGCCTCGCTGATGAACACGCGGATGCGGTCCGCTTCGACGTAGAGGATGTCGGTAGTGCCAGAGCCGTCGGTATCCCCGAGGAGCACCCGGCTGGCAGCGAAGTGCTCGACGGCGAACCCCTCCATGCTGATGGGCTGGGCAAAGTGTCCGTGCCCCAACGACGGCCAGTAGGTGACTCCGTCACCGCTAATTTCCACCAGGTGTTGCTGGCCGCTGCCCGCTGGGTCGGCGAAGGCGACCAGCCGCGTCTCGTCGCCGCGCGTCGGCAGCGGCCGTGGGCCAGGGTGTTCTGCGCCCTGCGCTGGCAACCAACCACGCGCTCCGGCCGAGGCCCATATCCTTACACTGCGCGGCCCGATCATGACCACGTCCTGCAGGCCGCCGCCGGTCAAGTCGGCCATTTGTGCCGACGGATGCAGCAACTCTGACGGCATCGCATCAAGCGGCATGAAACGATCCCACTTGCCGTCGGCCGAGAGGGTGAAGCTGCCATTCAAGCCCGGTACGCTGACCAGCCATTGCGGGCGGCCGTCGCCATCGAGGTCTATCAACTGCCCGCTGCTCGCATCCGGCGCCAACGGCAGCGCCAGGGCCGTTTCCCAGGTCACAGCGTCCGGCCCGCCAGAGGGGTCGCGTCCAGGAGCCCGGTACCACCAGGCTCCGTCGTCCAGATACAGCAAACCCGGCAACCCCTCGCCGTACAGGTCGGCAAACTGCCAGCGCTGCGGGTAGAAACCCGCCAGCGCTGGCACCGACGCCCAGGCCTCGTCGGTCGGCACGCCACCAGGCTGGCTGAGCGCGAACTCGGTCGGCGGCAGCATCGCCAACGTGCCGTCGGCCTCATAGGCGAACACTTGCGCGGCCAACAACGTACTGGTAATCCGCGTGGCGTCGTAGGTCAGGTGCAGCCGCGAAATCAGCTGTGCTGTGGTGTCTTCGCCACCGGCCATCCGCGCCGTGCGCTGCCACAGCAACAAGTCACGACACAGGCGGCGCGTGCGTACCTCGAAGCCATATCGCCAAAAGGAGAACGTATCGGTGCGCAAAGGCCAATGCACGTCAGTCGGCAGCCGGCCAGGAGCCAACGGCACCACGCTCGGGTCAGCCCCGCGCTCGCCGTAGTCAGCGCACATGAAGCTCAGAAAATCATCGGCGGCGAATGCGCTGTCCGGCACCAGTAGCGCCGCCGCCGGGGCGATGTTACGGGCATAGATGGTGTCCAGATAGACGTGGGTGACATGCGCATGCTGCTGCTTTTCTTTATCGCAGCAGTGCCAGTCGTCTTCGCCACGCCAGGTATACACGACATGCTCGCCGACTGCGTCTACGGTTTCCTCGATATACCAGCCCGCGACCCGTGTCGGGTCCTGCGGGTCGCGCAAGCGCGCGCTGTCCGACCAACCGTACAGTGTGATGCTGCCATCGGCGCTCCACTGCAACCAGAACCCGGCAGACTCCGCCGAACCCGCTTGCGCAGTGTCGGCCATCCAGTGCTCCAGCGCCCCGGCGCGGTTGCCGCTGCGCGGCACCCAACTGGTAACCGTGAAGGTGCCGAGCTCGGCGGTGGAAAACGGGAGGCATTCGGCAGTGCGCGACGCGACCTTGTCACGCAGAATTTCTTCCCCGTCCGGGCCCACCAGTCGATCATCGGCGTTGTAGCGCGGCACCCCGAAGCGGTTCATACGGAACACGGCGGGCGCGCCTAATTCCCAACCCGCGCCGAATGGGCTGTTGCCGCCCCCCGAGGCGTATCGAAGCGCCATCTGCGGCGCAAGCGTGCGGCCACCAGGCAGTGGTAACGGCAGGCTCCAACTCGCACCACCGTCGCTGCCTCCGAACGATAGCATGCCGCCGCCGGCGGAAACGGTACCTCCGCCTTTGGGCAGCGATGGCGGGGTGAAGATCGGCTCGGGGGCGCTGGACGAGCTGTTCGCGGTAGTATCGATCATGGTTCATCCCTATATGCTACGCCTGCCCGGCGCTGGGTTAAGCAGCAGACAGGCCAGGCCAACACAGTGCGCACGATTAACGAACGGTGTACTGGATGTGCAAGATGATGTCGGTCAAGCTCTCCAGCAGCGCTTTCTGAGCATCAGTGGCTTGCGCGAAACTCAGCGTCATGTTGCTCTTCACGCCAAGGTCCAGCCCTTCGAATGGCAACCAACGGGCGCTCGCACGCGGGTCGCTGTGGCCGTCGGCGGGGAACAGTCCGTTGTCATGCATCGCGGAAGAAATAGCGCAGCGCTCGCAACCTGCCGGCAGGCCGTTGGTAGTGGTGTACATGTTCCCGCGCACCGATTGGTATGGCCCCAGCAGCGCCGGCAAGGTTACCGCGATACTGCGTACACGGCCTCGACCAGTGCTGAAGTCGGCCATCAGCTTGAGCTCACTCAAATCAAACGTAATGCCGAGTTCGTCCCCCGCCAACATGAGCTTGAGGTGCCCATCCCCGGCATTCGGGGTGCCCGAGTTCAAGATCGCCCTGACCGCATCCTGCAAGCTGTCGCCGCTATACAGCGCAGCGTAGACCTGCGCCAGCGACACGCTGCGGGTCACCTCCAGGTCGCGCTTCTGGTGCTTGGTCCACGCCACCTCCATCTGCGCCAGGCTGAGCATCAGCCCCTCCCCGCTTATCAAACCGGTCCAGGCGCCTGTCCAGGTACCGGTCTTGAGGTACCTGGTCTCGTCGCCCTTTTCCCATTGCAGCGCTTGCTGGGCCATCAGGCACATCGACGCGGTCAGGTCGTAGTACTGGTAGAAGATCGTCGCCAGACGCCCGCGAAGCCAACTGTACATGGCCTTGCCGGCGAACTTGTCATGGAACAGCGCCAACTGCGCCTGGGCCTGGGCGCAGAGGGTTTCCATGTGGTCTATCTGCATCTGCGAGGAGCGCCTGCGGATCTCCAGCGCCTTGAGCTGAGCCTCCACCGTGTCGAGCTCGGCCCGCGCGATCTTGCGCTGCAGATCCCAGTCCTGCCGACGTCGGCGGTATTGTTCTTCAGTGACGAGCCGATTGGCTCGACCATGGTCACGTTCTGCTGTGGTCTGGATACCGTACCCCGCCGCGTACGCAATTTGACCAGGTTGATGACCTCCGTTGGCAACGCCAAAGATGTTGGGCGCAGCAGCGATAACGGCACCGGCCGTGAAGGCAGTCGTGGCACGCATGGAGCTCTCGACAGCCTTCTGGATGCCCAGCAGGGCAGCCTGCTCTGCGCCGCTGATGTTTTCCTCGTGCAGTTTTTCATAGTGGTCCAGACGTACCTTGATCGCGTCCAAGGAGGCGGTGAGTGTGGCGCGTTCAGCAGCCAGTTCCTCCAATGTCTGCAAATGCAGACTGACGTTATTGGCCGCGACGGCGGCGCCCTGAGTGGCCAGCAGCTCGGCGAGGGCCTCACCGTCCTGGCTGATCAGGATCTGCTGCATGCTGCTGCCGAACTGAATCAACTGGGACGCCATGGAGCGGGCGCTTTCCAGCAAAGGCGTGAAACGCAGCGCCGGTATGTAAGAGAGATCGGGAGGCAACGTACCGCCTGCACCGCTTTCAGCAGCCACAGCGGCGGCCAGCAACGCTTTTGGATTGGCCGGCGCGGCGAACAAGGGCAGATTCAATGGACGACCATCCAGCGTCAGGTTATGCCGCAGGTTGTACAGGCGGATGCGCAGCGTTTCCCAGTAGCCCAGCATCACTTCGTTGGCTTCCGGCAGGAAAAGCGGCTTTGCATTTGCATCCAGTGTCACACCGTCGGCGGGCCGGCGCTGGCCACGCGACAATTGATTGAATGCGGTGAGGAACGCCAGTGTACGATCCTCGGCAGCGCGCTCCAATGTGGGTGTATCACTGGCCCAATCGGCGCCGGATTCGATCCACGGTGCCTCGCCCAGCAGGTCCAGGGCGCGCCCATACCAAACCTTGGCTTCTACCAGGGTATCCCGCTCGAGCTTGCGGTAGGCGGTATCACCCCTGCCGATGATGATGTCCAACAGGCGCATGAAGGCATTGACCTTGTAATGCATGGGATCATTCTGCGCCACGGCGTCCGGGTCGTAGGATTCCAATGGCCGATTGTTCCACGTGGTGTCTTCATGCAGCGGGCGCACATTCCACAGCCGATTGAGGCTCTGCCCACCCGACGAATACCCTGAGGGACTGAAGATATACTTCAGCCACTGCTCGGCGAGGTCATAACGCTCCTCGCTCAAGAACCGCTGCATGACCATCATGGGTGTGTAGTAATACAACTCCCAAAAGTAGATGGCGTTGGCCCCTGCAAAGTCCATCTGGCTGAGTGGAGGGCCTATGAGTTGGGCATCCGTGGTACCGGGGATCTTGTGCTGATTGTTCCTGCCCGAATAACGCCTGGTAGCAGCGACAAATTTGAAGCTGTACCACTGAGTACAAGAACTCATGTCCGGCATGCCACCGAATGTCGCAGCAATGTACAGCGCATCGGTTTGTTGCAAGACCTTGCCACGCAGTTCAGGCATCGGGAGGGTGATGACGGTCTTGTCCCCCTCAAGGTCAAGAGTAGCGCGATAAGCCAGGTAACGGGGCCTGGACTGGGGCTCTTTGTCGTCCAGGATTAATACATAGTAGAAGTCGACGCTGCCATCGCCGTGGATTGATCGATCATACGCAGAGAAGGTAATGGACACATGCTGCGCATAGAGCGGGGGTTCCTCAACCTGCTGAGTCTCGAAGTTCAAGATGGCAGCGATACCGTGCTGAGCCTGTTCGGTCAGCTTGCGGGCAAACAGTGTATTGAGACGAGTGCGGACCCCGCTCCGGTGCTCGAGGTACTGCGCACTGCCGTGGCGTGGAAAGTCTGGCAGTATCAGCCTGTCAATCAGATCGGCGACCAGTTCGGTCCCGGTTGACCTGACGAGCAACGTCCACTCACGGAAGCCGCCAGGGAAATCCATCTTGACGCGCAAGATCGTTTCGTTGCCTGTCATCGTAAAGGGTAGCGTGCTGTCGGAGCGGGGAAAACGCGTACCTGACCACCTCACGGAAACCCCATTACGGGCCCAATTATCATAATCGGTATCTTGCTCCTGCCTATTTTCATAGTCTGCTGTTCCCTGGGCTACCCATAATCTAACCGACTCCTTTTTGACGGGACCGGGCACTGGGCCTACATAGCCAGACAACGGCGCCAATGTGAAACCCTGAAAAATGTTTGTCAGCGGTCGGTCGTAATCAATCCGATCACCGTAGTCGATGTCGAGCGTGCAAAAAATCGGATTATAGGCAGGCGCATCAATCGGGAACTTGAACACATGTACGGGGCCCACGGTCAGGTCTTTTTGTGGACCATAGAAGGTGTCGCCGGCGGCATGATCCTTGAGCCGTGCATAAGGGGGCGTTCTATTGCTCCTAAAATAGGCAAAACCCTCTGCACTTTGGATGTATGCGGCCTGCTCAGAAAATGGAGAAGTCGCAATGAACGCAGGTCGAGCATCATGAAGCTCGGAAAACTTGTTGACGAGAAACCTGAGGCCCGGGTTTTCAAGCGAGGGACGCAGACAATCAACGTACACGTTCAAGTCGAGCTTGACTCTGAACGAAGTGCCCGCAGCCTCATGCTTGACATCCTCGATCTGCGCCCTGAAATGGGTGACGTCGAAGTTCGTGAACCCGCTAGGCTTTGGCGTTTCGCTGGAGAACGCCTGCTCGGCAACAGGGGCTTGCGGCGCAAGCGGTGTCAGGACAGCGGTCGTGGTGCTGGTGTCCAGCCGCGGTTGTATGTAGGCCAAGTTGCCTGAAAGCAGACTGGTCTTCTGGACGGAAAAGTCCTCGTACACCGCTCGCTCACCGATGAATGGATTTGCTTCCTGGTGCACCTGGTCTTTTCTATAAACCGCAACACATATGATTTCGCCATCGGGCCAGAGGCCGAGGTAAAAGCCCAGATCGGTCGGTACTTTATCGGCTGCTTTCAAATAATTGTCCAGGCTTCCCATCTCCCCGTTGGGGTATCGATAAACGTTGGGCACACTCCAGCCCCCGTCGTAGCGCAGCATGGACAGTTTCAGTGACCAGGCGAAAACAGTTTCTTTTGCGCCACCGGCGGCATCGCGCCCCACCACTTCTTCGGTGCGCTCGATCCACCCCAGGTACATGCGCCCCCTGAACACCACGGGGCGAATCAAGTTACCCAAAGGCTGAGGCGCACAGGTGATAGGTGTCCAGCCGGTCCATGCATTGGCGGGCACCTGAGCCTCGGCGCTGCGCTTGCTTTCATCGAGTGTGCGCCACCAGTATTCCAGCGACTGTGAGTGACTGCGGCCAACGAACCAGACTTTTCCGGCATTCTGCACCCTGGAGTCATGGTAGCCACTGATCGTTTCGAGATTGGCGACCTCTTCGAAGCCGGCCAGATAACCCAGGAAGGCGTCGCCCACCGTGTCAGTGTTGATTTGCGCCTGACCCAACTTCTGCAACATATCATCCATCATCGTCGTCTGCCCCAGACGGACAGTCGGGTCTATATAGTTCTCTGGGTAATAGGCGAGCTTCTGGCCGCCGGCCCAGGTACTGAACCGGGCGTTCCACTGCGTCCAGTCACGGAAGAACTGCCGGTCCAAGGCGGCGCGCTGCACGTCCGCGCTTTCCCCGTTATCAGACGCCGTACCAGGCGGCAGGCTCATCACGCGATGAATGAGCAATTGAAGTGAGGCGATCGCCTCGGCTACACGGCTACTCTTCACCTGCGCTGCATTGAGGTTATCCACCAACAGATAACGGGACAGCGCTTCCCGGTTTTGCACCAGGTAGTTCAAGCCGTCCGGTTCTTGTCTGTGCATCAGCAAGTAGCCACAGAGCGCGGCACTGAGCCCCTCGGCCAGGCGCTCGTGGACGCTGTCGCGCTGCGGGTCATCGAGCCCCGTATTGAAAGCGTCAGCCACCTTGCTCCATGCATCCCAGGTACCTGCTGGAGTTGAACCCTTTGTGTAGTCCTTGTTCAGTTCCAGCATGGCCTGGACATCGCGCGGTGAAACCCTGAAAAAATCGCTCAGGTCCAGCCACTGCCCAAGGACTTGAATTTCCGAAGCCGTTTGCAGGTGCCCAGGCTGCACACTATCACCATTCGAATGAACGACGTTCATCGCTTGCCCGGCCAACGAATCCGATACTGCGAATGTTCTGGCGACCTGCGCTATACCAAGCCCCTCACCCGCCAGCGCGCTCAGCACTTCGCCGGCAGCATCGGCGCGTGTGCTCAACCATCGACTGAAGGCATGCAGCGCCTGCACCATTTGCAATGAACAAGGCAAGGTGTCGACAAATACAGGATCCAGCTTCGCCGGACTGTTGGTGAACAACGCCAGCGCATCCGAGCTGACGCCAGTGGCATGAACGATCAGCGCACGCTGCGCCAGGCCGTAAGCAAATTTCACGGCGTCAGCGCAGAACGGTTCGCCCGGGACATGGTCGCTGAGCTGATTCCAGAATTCCTCCACACTGGGCAACCCGTCAGCCGTGCTGGCCCAGCTCAGCACCGCACTGATGGCCGTCTCGCTATTCAACGCAAATACCGCGCCGACCAATGGCGCCAGCTGTGCAACCCGAGAGGATACCGATACCGCGTCCTCGGCCGTACTGATGACAGAGACCACTTGTGCGAGAAAAACATTGATCTCGGTGCTGGATGGAAGCTGCGACACTTCACGTGTCATCAGCACAAGGTCATGCACCGTCCAGCCGCAAGTGTCCAGCCACGCCACTGTGGCCGACAGCCTTTGCCACTGCACCAGCCATACCGCAGGCGGTTGAGCGTAGAGGTTGCGCGGTGCATCCAGCATCGTGAGCAATTGGTGCAGGGACTGGGGGGGGAGTTGCAGTGAGCGGGCCCATAGGCTGAGCGCATACAGCTGAGAGACCTGCTTGTGCGAAAACCTGATGGTGACCTCATCACCCTCGCCCTCCGTCAACGACCTTCCGAGCCAATACAACCCATCGTCATCGACCCCGCAAGCGCTTCTGAGCGCTGCCCGGTCAGCAGCGTACTTCTCCTCATGATGGTCAGGGTGCAGCTTCGCTTCGTCGTCAGGCTTAGGCGTGAACCCGCCTTCTGTAAAGGTAACGCGATTGAAAGTCCTGTCCCAGTGACTCAGCTCATCGCGACGAGGCGACAGCGAGACAGGCACGCCCACCATGACCAAGGCATCCTCGTGCGATACGCCATACTGTTTCTCCAGCAGCGCCGCCAGAAATACCAGGCTGAGCGTCTCATCGGTGATCTGCTCAGCATTGACCGCGTTGACAATGTCTACCAGCATCAACGGCGACAGCCCAGTAGCCCTGTAAAGACGAATGGCTTTATTCAGCTTCAGTACGTACAACAACGTATTCAGCTCATCAGTGCCCTCATCAGGAAGATCCGACGCATTGAAGAATTGCACCACCTCCTCATCTGTCAGCCCATACCACTGACGTAGCATCTGGGGTTGCAGCACCACATCAACGGGTATCGCTCCAAAGTACTGAGTGTACTTTTCTTCTGCATTGGCCTCTGTAATCTCATCTGTCAACAGCCGGTAGAGCCCGGGTGAGATATCGTATTGCAATCCCGCCAAAGCCTGCCCACTCAGGCGCCCAACAACCAGGGACGCTGATCGCAGATGGCGGAACTCCGGATCTTTGGTCTGCTGCACATGCCGCAGGCGAGCGTGCTGATGGTGATAAGGCGTGCCGGCGGATTGGACATCGATCGACAAGGCCTTCAGCACTTCTTGTTCGGTGCCCCCAGAAAACTTCTGGACGAGCGCCATCGATATTTCATTGGACAGTGTCAGTGCGCTGACTTGCGTGTCCATGTTCGCCTGGGACAGCAACAATTCTTTCAGGTCTGGCCGGCGCTGGTCGATGTGCCACAGGCTGTCTGCCTCATACAGGGTACTCGCCTCACGATAGAGCGCGGCCAGATACGCGGCAGGCGAAAACATCGAGGCCACTTCCCCGGGGCGGGCATACTGCGTTGCGCGATCACCGAACCATTCCTGGTAATCGAGTAACGACACACCTGATGGGTTGACGCTTGCCCGAATCACACGCGGCAGTAATGGCGAGGCACGCGTCAGGACGCTCTTTTCCAATATACGCAAATCGTCGTACAGCTTTCGGGCCTCTGCATGCAACGCTTGCACTGTCAACCAATCACAGGGCTGTCCGGCTTCTTCGGCGCGGCGCATGATCTCGGCCGGACTGAACAGCGCTGCCGCCGCTTCACAGGTCAAGCCCAAGCTACTGCTCAGGCTGTTAAGTGTCACAGGGTATTCGCGTTCTGCAGTCATGGAGGCTTCCTCGTAATGCGGATCACACTGGTACACGCCTAGCAAAGCGGCAACTGACAAAACTGTTAGTTGTGCGCATCGCGACAAAACCAGCACGATGACATTGCAAGGCTATGTCCGTCGCCGATGGCCTGGTAGCAGGTGACGCCTGCGCTTCTCGCCGCCCCCACTGGCCACCACAAGCCCAGCCGCCACAGGAGAGGCCCATGAGTACTTCGCTGCACGCCAGGACCCCCTCTGTCATCGTGCGCGACGCTCGTGCGGCACTCGTGCGTGAGATCGCCTGCCATCGGCACCCGGCGGCACCAGCCATCACCACCTTGCGCATTACCCGTCATCGGTATGGCCCGCGCGGTGATTGCACGCACAGTGCCGATCCGCGCCTGGGCGAAGCCGGCTCGAGCAATTTCCGTTATGAAATGACTTTGGCTGGCGCCCCCTTGCGTACACGAGGGGTCGATGACGGTACGAAGTTGACACTGCAGGATACGGCAGGCAGGCCGCTGCTCGCGGTCGGCAACATTGCCCAGGGCACGGGCGATACGCTGGATGTCAGCCAAGCGCTGACCCGCACCTGGCAGTATGAAGATCGCCACCTCGCCGGGCGCTTGCTCAGCATTACCGAGTGCACTGCAGACAGCGAGCCACGGGTCGTCGAGCGTTTTGTCCATGCAGAAAACACAGCAGCCAACCAAGCGCTCAACCTCGTTGGTCGGTGCATCGGTCACTACGACCCTGCAGGCTTGCTGCAGACGGACACCGTTGCCCTTACCGGCATAGCGTCTGCGCTGACCCGCCACCTGAGCGCCGACCTGGGCGCCAGGCAGCCCCATTGGCCCGGCGCAGACCCCAGCGCGTGCAACGACCTGCTCGACGATGAACCCTTCACCACCACGACCACCGCCGATGCCACCGGCGCGATGCTGACCAGCACGGATGCCAAGGGCAATCGTCAGCGGCTGGCTTACGATGTGGCAGGCGGCCTCTCAGGCTCCTGGCTAACGCTTGCGGGCTGCCCTGAACGCGCCATCATCACCGCACTTATCCACTCTGCGGCGGGGCAAAAACTGCAGGAAACCCATGGCAACGGTGTCGTCAGCACTTACACCTACGAGCCGAAGACCCAGCGCCTTGCGGGTATACGGACCGCACGTCCAGCGGGCCATCCCCAAGGCGCCAAGGTCTTGCAGGACCTGCGCTACACTTACGACCCTGTCGGCAACGTGGTCAAAGTAGCTGACGCTGCGCAACCGACACGCTTCTGGCGCAACCAGCGCGTATCAGCCGAAAACATCTACGTCTACGACAGCCTGTACCAGTTGGTCAGCGCCAGCGGACGGGAGATGGCCAAGGGAAGCGAACCCGGCGCTGGCCTGCCGCTGGCAAGCGTCCCCATCCCCATCGATGCTTCGGCCTACACCAACTACACCCGCACTTACCGTTACGATTGCGCCGGCAATCTCACGCAGATCCGCCATAGCGCGCCCGCCGTGAACCGTAGCTACACCACTGAACTGACCGTTTCGCACGGCAGCAACCGCGCCGTGTCGAGCACGCTGACCGAAGACCCGAGCGCTGTCGATGCACTGTTCACGGCAGGCGGACAACAAAGGAGGCTACAGCCCGGCCAAGCGCTGGCCTGGACACCGCGCAACGAGCTGGCGCAGGTAACCCCGATCGTGCGTGACGCAGGCGGCGACGATGTCGAGCGTTATCGCTACGATGCTGCCAGCCAGCGGGTGTTAAAGCTCGGCATGCAAACCACGGGCAGCGGCGTGCATACGCAGCGGACGCTCTACCTGCCGGGCTTGGAGCTACGCACGCATCACACCGGTGCGACGCTCACACAACACCTGCAGATCATCCGCGTGGCCGATGCAGGCCGGACGCAGGTTCACGTGCTTTACTGGGAGCGTGGCAAACCTGCTGGCCTCCCTGACGACTCGATCCGCTACAGTCACGACACGCTGACTGGCAGCAGTGGCCTGGAGGTGGACGGTGAAGGCCAGATGATCAGCCTGGAGGAGTACTATCCCTACGGCGATACGGCAGTATGGGCAGCGCGCAGCCAGGTGGAGGCCAGCTACAAGACTCGCCGCCACTCGGGCAAGGAACGGGATGCGACAGGCTTGTACTACTACGGCTACCGCTATTACCTGCCCTGGTTTGGTCGCTGGCTGTCAGCAGACCCTGCAGGGACAATAGATGGGCTGAACCTGTTCAGGATGTGCCGCAACAATCCAATCATATTTCACGACAGCGATGGCCGTAACCCTGATGATGTAGCCCGGCGCTGGCTACAGATCAGCAGAAAGAAACGGGCGGATGCCAGTTTCGCGCGTATGCATACCTATGGGACGGACTTCGGTGGCACGCCAATCTCCTTTAAATTTATACCCACACCGGAGGCTCTAGCAGAGGAGCAAGAGCTCCTCGCCAGTCTTAGTGACGACGGTGAGAGGCCTACAACATCTCCAGCACCTCGACCGAGCATGCAAGAGCAGGCTAAGCATAACAAACTCAGCCTGATGAATCGCGGCTACTCCTACTCCCAAGAGCAGGAAGAGTTCATCCAGCACTTTATCAAGCAAGATTTCTATCTGGTTCATGCTACGAACACTGATCTCGCAACCGAAAGCGGTAATATCAACATATTTTCACGCAAAATGTTGCAGGACAACGATAAAACCTTTTCGGAAAAAAACACGACCCAATCAGACCTCGACAGATTCGCCACTGACGATTATGTATTTTTCTCGCTAGAACTAGGCACCACGCTGAAAAAGCCACAAAGCAGATTCGGTAATATTGCCTACCGAATACCAGCCACGAATGCTGCCTTCGTACATGCTTCGCTGTCGCTGGTCGATCCCATGAGCGAGGAGTTTCCACGCGCCCAGATACCTGGGCTGTCCGATGATGGGCAGAATCAGTTGGAGGCCCGCATGATGATCGACACCGACAACGCTTTTTTCGATGGCATGGAAAACTCTATATTCAGCTTGGGGTTGCATATCGCACGAGCTACGGATCACCTGAGCGATGCTGCGGATAAAAACCTGATTCTCAATGAACGCGATCCAGACCGCCTGGACACGATCATGAATCATGTATTCCGGCCAGAGGTCAGGGTGCCAAGAATGGCCGGCATCACAAAGGGGAGTTTTACCACGCACCAGATTAAACAGTTCACTACATGAGGTAACCGTCGTTGACTGCTCGGCGCCCGAAGGCAATTCGGCATATACCAAGGTACCGATCAGTCTATGGATTCCTGGCCCGTAGGCCAGGGGGCGGTGTTCAGAAAGCTCGCGGACATCAGCCAGAAGTTGCGCAGCGGTAGCGACCTTGAGCCGTCGGGGCCTGAATCCGTCGCCCTTGATGACCTGAGGTGAAGCGACTGCTGGCGGCTACCTGCGCAAGAATGCAGATTCGTGGGCAGCTCTGATCTCACCACCTGGTCGACTCAAGGGATCAAATAGAGAAACGGGACGCCTCGCACAGGGAGCCGCATCGCGGTTCCCTGCCTCTTGCCTTACGGGACCAAGCGCCAGGTGGTACCGCCTTTACCGTCTTCCAGCACAACCCCCATTGCCGTCAACTGATCACGGATGCGGTCCGACTCGGCCCAGTTCTTGTCGGTACGCGCCTGCAGACGCGCCTGGATCAGCGCTTCGACTTCAGCAGCGTCAACCTTGCCTTCGGCCCCCGCACGCAGGAACTCATCGGCGTCCAGTTGCAGCACGCCCAGCACATCGCCCAGCTCGCGCAGGCGGGCCGCCAGGCCGGCAGCGGCCTCGGGATCGCTGTCGCGCAGACGGTTGATCTCGCGCACCAGGTCGAACAGCACGGCGCAGGCTTCAGGGGTGCCGAAGTCGTCGTTCATCGCCACGCCGAAGCGCTCGACGAACGCCTCGCCGCCCTTGGCCGGCACACGTGGCAGACCACGCAGGGCGTGGTAGAAGCGCTCCAGCGCACCCTTGGCATCGCGCAGGCTGTCTTCGGAGTAGTTGATGGCGCTGCGGTAGTGGCTGGCCACCAGCAGGTAGCGCACCACTTCCGGGTGGTACTTCTCGAGCACGTCGCGAATGGTGAAGAAGTTGTTCAGCGACTTCGACATCTTCTCGCCATTGATACGGATCATGCCGCAGTGCATCCAGGCGTTGGCGTACGGCTTGCCGGTGGCCGCCTCGCTCTGGGCGATCTCGTTCTCGTGGTGCGGGAACTCCAGGTCGCTGCCGCCACCGTGGATGTCGAAACTGTCGCCCAAGCAGCAGGTCGACATCACCGAGCACTCGATGTGCCAGCCCGGACGGCCCGGGCCCCACGGCGATTCCCAGCTCGGCTCGCCCGGCTTGGCGCCCTTCCACAGCACGAAGTCCAGCGGATCCTGCTTGGCTTCGTCGACCTCGATCCGCGCACCGATGCGCAGGTCTTCGATCTTGCGCCGCGACAGCTTGCCATAGCCGACGAACTTGCCGACGCGGTAGTACACGTCGCCGTTGCCCGGGGCATAGGCATAACCCTTGTCGATCAGGGTCTGGATCATCGCGTGCATGCCGGGGATATGGTCGGTGGCACGCGGCTCCTGGTCCGGCGGCAGGATGTTCAGGCGCCGTTCGTCTTCATGCATGGCATCGATCATGCGCGCGGTCAAGGCGTCGAACGACTCGCCGTTCTCGTTGGCCCGGTTGATGATCTTGTCGTCGATGTCGGTGATGTTGCGCACGTACGTGAGCGCATAGCCGCTCTTGCGCAGCCAGCGGGTGACCAGGTCGAACGCCACCATGCTGCGGCCATGGCCCAGGTGGCAGTAGTCGTACACGGTCATGCCGCAGACATACATGCGCACATTGTTGCCATCCAGGGGTTTGAAGACTTCCTTGGTCTTGCTCAGGGTGTTGTAGATAGTAAGCACGAGGATTCCTTAGCTGCCCCACGAATCGCGCAGGGTCACGGTGCGGTTGAACACCGGACGACCTGGCTGGCTGTCTTTCAGGTCGGCGCAGAAGTAGCCTTCGCGTTCGAACTGGAAGCGGTCTTCAGGCTGGGCCTGGCCCAGCGAAGGCTCGGCACGACAACCGGTCAACACCTGCAGCGATTGTGGATTGATGTTTTCAAGGAAGTTGCCGCCCTCGTCGGTCTTCTCCGGGTTGGGCGAGCGGAACAGGCGATCGTACAGACGCACCTCGCACTCGACGCTGCCCTGGGCCGGTACCCAGTGGATCACGCCCTTGACCTTGCGGCCCTCGGGGTTCTTGCCCAGGGTGTCCGGGTCGTACGAGCAGCGCAGCTCGACGATGTTGCCGTCAGCGTCCTTGATCGCCTCGTCGGCACGGATCACGTAGCTGCCGCGCAGGCGCACTTCACCGGCCGGCTCCAGGCGCTTGTAGCCCTTGGGCGGCTCTTCCATGAAGTCGTCGCGGTCGATGTACAGCTCACGGGCGAACGGCAGGACGCGCACGCCCATTTCTTCCTTCGGGTGGCGCGGCAATTCGAGCTGCTCGACCTGGCCTTCAGGGTAGTTGGTGATCACCACCTTCAATGGGCGCAGCACGCACATGGCGCGCGGTGCAGTGCGGTCGAGGTCGTCACGGATGCTGAACTCGAGCATCGACATGTCGACCACGCCATCGGAGCGGTTGGTCCCGACCATCTCGCAGAAGTTGCGGATCGAGGCCGGGGTGTAGCCACGGCGGCGATAGCCCGAGAGCGTCGACATGCGCGGGTCGTCCCAGCCTTCGACGTGCTGCTCGTCCACCAGTTGCTTGAGCTTGCGCTTGGAGGTGATGGTGTAGTTCAGGTTCAGGCGGCTGAACTCGTACTGGCGCGGGTGCGCCGGCACTGGCAGGTTGTCGAGGAACCAGTCGTACAACGGGCGATGACCTTCGAACTCCAGGGTGCAGATCGAGTGGGTGATGCCCTCGATGGCGTCCGACTGGCCGTGGGTGAAGTCGTAGTTGGGGTAAATGCACCACGCGTCACCGGTCTGGTGGTGGTGGGCATGGCGAATGCGGTAAAGAATGGGGTCGCGCAGGTTCATGTTCGGCGAGGCCATGTCGATCCTGGCGCGCAGCACGCGCTCACCGTCCTTGAACTCGCCGGCCTTCATGCGGGCGAACAGGTCGAGGTTTTCTTCGACGCTGCGCTCGCGGAACGGGCTGTTCTTGCCCGGCTGGGTCAGGGTGCCGCGATACTCCTTGGCCTGCTCGGGAGTCAGGTCGCAGACGTAGGCCTTGCCGCGCTTGATCAGCTCGACCGCCCAGTCGTGCAACTGGTCGAAATAGTTGGAAGCAAAGCGCACCGGACCTGTCCACTCGAAGCCCAGCCACTTGATGTCGCGCTGGATGGCGTCGATGTATTCCTGGTCTTCCTTGGCCGGGTTGGTGTCGTCGAAACGCAAGTGGCAGGCCCCACCGAACTCCTGGGCCAGGCCGAAGTTGACGCAGATCGACTTGGCGTGGCCGATGTGCAGATAACCGTTCGGCTCCGGCGGGAAGCGGGTGACGATACTGCTGTGCTTGCCCGAGTCCAGGTCGGCCTGGACGATCGGTCGCAGGAAGTTCGCTGAGACGGCGGGGGCGCCTTTGGCAGCGGCGTTGGTCGCGTTGTCGGTGGGCTTGCTCATAGGATCCTTGAATGCAGATGTCCGGTCCGGGTAGGCCGATTGAATCAAAGGGCCTATCATAGCCGAAGCAGTCAAGCTGCTGACAGCCGGGCACCGACAAACTGGCGCGATTTCTCGCAGCGTTTTGTCGCAAGCTGGCAAAATGGCCGCCGCGCGCCTTGTGTCGCCGCCGCCCGATCCTGCGTCAGGTACAGTACGCGACCTGCGCACCCTATTTCCCGAATGCCTTGAAAGAGCGAATTTCAGCATGTCCAAAGTCAAACTGAGCACCAACCACGGCGACATCGTCCTGCAGCTGGATGCGGAAAAAGCCCCGAAAACCGTCGAGAACTTCGTTCAGTACGTCAAGGACGGCCACTTCGACGGCACCGTGTTCCACCGCGTGATCAAGGGCTTCATGATCCAGGGCGGCGGCTTCGAGCCTGGCATGAACCAGAAGAAGACCCGCGCCAGCATCCAGAACGAAGCCGACAACGGCCTGAAGAACACCAAGTACAGCATCGCCATGGCCCGCACCATGGAGCCGCACTCGGCCTCCGCGCAGTTCTTCATCAACGCCTCGGACAACGACTTCCTCAACCACAGCGGCAAGAATGTCCAGGGCTGGGGCTACGCGGTATTCGGCGAAGTGACCGAAGGCCGTGAAGTGGTCGACGCCATCGAGAAGGTCGCCACCGGCTCCAACGCCGGCCACCAGGACGTACCGAAAGACGACGTGATCATCGAGAAAGCCGAGATCATTGAGTGATCCTGCTGATCTCCGATCTGCACCTGCAAGAAGAACGCCCGGACATTACCCGGGCGTTTCTTGATCTGCTCGATGGGCGGGCGCGGCACGCCAAGGCGCTGTACATTCTTGGCGACTTCTTCGAAGCCTGGATCGGCGACGATGCCATGACGCCGTTCCAGCAGTCGATCTGCCAGGCGCTGCGCGCGCTGTCCGACAGCGGCACGGCGATCTACCTGATGCACGGCAACCGTGATTTCCTCATCGGCGAGGACTTCTGCAAGGCGGCCGGCTGCACCCTGCTGGCCGACCCCAGCGTGATCGAACTGGGCGGCGAACCGGTGCTGCTGATGCATGGCGACACCCTCTGCACCCGCGATGTGGGCTACATGAAGCTGCGGCGCTACCTGCGCAATCCGCTCAGCCTGTGGATCCTGCGGCACCTGCCGCTGTCCACGCGGCAGAAGCTGGCACGCAAGCTGCGCAGCGAAAGCAGTACGCAGGTGCGCATGAAGAACACCGAGATCGTCGACGTCACGCCCGAGGAAGTTCCCCGGGTGATGGCCGAACACGGTGTGCGCACGCTGGTCCATGGGCATACCCACCGCCCTGCCCTGCACAAGCTGGTGGTCGAAGGTCAACCGGCGCGGCGTATCGTGCTGGGCGACTGGGATCGCCGTGGCTGGGCGCTCCAGGTCGACGAGCAGGGCATGCAACTGGCGCCTTTCGAGTTCTCCTGAAGCACGACAGCCCTGGGTGGTGCTTCCACCTCAGGGCCATCGCTTGTGCTTACTTGCCTGCGCTGACCAGCGCTCGCTCGTCGCGCTCACTCACACTGTACTGACGGTACTGGGGGTCAGCCTTGATCTGCGCCTCGGTGAACGGGATCGGCGACAGCTTGCCGGCAGCAAAGGCGCGGGTCTGGTCGAAGGCATGCGCCGACGCCGATTCGCTGGACAGAGAGAATGCCAGCAACCCCTGCGCCTGCGGCCCCTGCTCGGTGAAACTGACCAACTGCAGGTAGCTGGTGCCGCTGACCACCAGGCGCTTGCCCGGCCCGTAAGGTACGCTGACCATGGCGTTGTAGACCCCCAGCTCCTGCGGCCCGCCCGGCACCGGGGTGCCGTCCTGCGCCTGCTGGACCTGCCCCCAGCGCTGGTCACCGGTGATACCGCCTTCCTGCACCTGCGCCAGCGACGCCAGCGCCGCCTCGTGCACCCGCTTGCGCACTGCCGCTTGCTCTATCGCAAGACCACGCGGGGTATGCTGCGGATCGGCCGGGTCGAACGCCACACGCCAGATCTGCGGTTGTTCGGCCAAGGATTCCATGATGTTGGCGAAATGCACCAGCCCGATGCCGCTGTCGGCGCCCGCCTTGCCATTCCAGGCCTGCAAGCTGGTGCACAGCTCCTGCACATCGCTGGCGGCACCCTTGCACCACTCCAGCAACTCCGGCAACACCTGGCTGGCCAGGTAGACCTCGTCATCCAGGACCATGCGCTGCAGCTCGGGCACGCCCAACTTGCCGTTGCCCTGCAGCCGCTGCAGGGCAAAACGGGTGCGCATGCCCAGGGGCTGGTCTTGCTGGCTGATCAACGGCGAAAAACCGGTCAGCGGCTGGGCCGGATTGACCTGCCAGGCCGAATCGTTGGAGTTCTGCACGAAGTCCGCACGCTCCAGGCTCGGCTGCAGGCGCGCCGGGAAAATCCCCGGCTGCGCGGCATCGGCAGCGACCTTCCACTGGCAGGCACTGCGCGAGCCGTCCAGCACCACCATAGGGCCTGTCAGTGCAGGATCACTGCACTGGGCAAGCAATTCCTTGTCGACGTAAGGCACCACCGACTGGTTCAGGTACAGCGCGCGGCCCTTGGCATCCACCGCGAGGGTATTGACCCAGGGAATCCCCTGGAGCCTGGCTACCGAGGCTTTCAAGGCGTCGATGCCCTGCGCGCGGTTGATGCCGTACCACTGTTCCAGCACCCGCGTGTTGTCGAGATTGGCGTCACGCAGGCTGTAGGCATGCTGGCGATCCCAATCAAGGCGTCCCGGCCACTGCACCACGGGGCCGAACTTCGAGAGGTGGATCTGGCGCCGCACCTGGCCTGGCTTTCCGTCTGCACCTTTTACCGTGACACTGAGCGTCTGCTGCTCGAGCGGCAGCGACTGGCCGTCGAGCAGGTAGTGGGTGGGGTCTTTCGGATCGAGCTGCAGACGATAGAGGGTGAAATGCCTGGAGGTGTCGACGGTGTGGGTCCAGGCCAGGTCGCGGTTGAAACCGATGTTGATCACCGGTAGTCCTGGCAGCGCCGCTCCCATCACATCCAGTTCCCCGGGGATGGTCAGTTGCATCTGGTAGAAACGCATCCCGCCAATCCAGGGGAAATGCGGGTTGGCCAGCAGCAGGCCGCGACCGTTGGCCGACCGCTGGGCCCCGACGGCAACCGCATTGCTGCCGCGCTCGCCGGCAAACGCCTGCTGACGCGCCAGGGCGACGCTGTAGTCGGCCTTGGGCTTGTGCTGCGCCAGGCTCGGCGGGGTGGCGGCCACCACGGCCTCGGCGAATTGGCCGACACCGCCCTCGGCCAGCAGGCGTCGGGTCAACTTGACCAGGTCCAGGCTGGTGATCGGCCTGACCCAGTCGCCCTCCCCGCACTCCACCGGCAGGCCTTGGGCCTTGCGCTCGGCCAGGGCGCGGTTGTAACCGGCGACATAGCCCTCCAGCCGATCGCGGATCGGCGCCGACTGCGCCTGGAGGAAGGCATTGACGGCAACGTTGCCATTGAGCCAGGTGAAGAACAGGTCGCTGTCCAGGTTGTCACGCTGCTCGACGCTCTTGCCTTCGGCGCCAAAATACTTCGAGCGCTCGCCATTGACCGTGAGCACCTCGTTGGCTAGCAGGCACAGGTTGTCCTGGGCGTAGGCATAGCCGATGCCGTAGCCCAGGCCGCGTTCGTTCCTGGCCAGGATGTGTGGGACACCGAAGCTGGTACGGCGGATCTGCGCGGCGGTATCGCCTGCCACCTCCAGCGCCTGTACGACGCCGGCACAGCTTGCCAGGGCAATGGCCAGGCCAAGGCAGGACAAAGGTCGCGATAGTGTGATCACGGGCACTCCTCGGGATTGGAAGTCATCCCGATGAGACGAGCGGGCGAATGAAAATTTTACGCGTGGCGCCGTGCAGCAACGTCTTGAAAAGAACGTGGCAGTTTTTTTTCGGCAATACCTGCAGTTTTCCCGCGCTCATTCGTCCTAGTAGATAGGCACTCATGATTTCGGGACAGTCCACGAAAAGGAGCATTCACATGTACAACCCGCAATTGCAGCCAGCGCGCCAGCGAACCCCCGAGCCCGCAGCCCCCGGCGCCGCTGTCGAGGTGCAGGAACGGACCGGCAACGAGCAGATCCGCGAACTGTTGCGTGCCTATGGCCTGCGCACCAGCCTGATCCGCCTGAAAGTGATCGACGCCCTGCACTCGGCCGACCGCAGTGGCCGCAGCATCGGCGTGCGTGGAGTGCATGCGCACCTGGAGCAACTGGATATCCCGCTGTCGTTCCTGAGTGTGCGCGAAGTGCTCAAGCGCCTGTGCAGCGAAGGCGTCATCAGCCTGGGCACCGACAAATGCTACAGCCTTCAGCCCGAGGCACGTGCCGTGCTCGAGCAGACTGCCCTGCGCTGAGATCGCTGGCCGGCCAGGACGGCCGGCTCGCCGACGTCAGGACTTGACCTTGCGCCGCAGAATGCCGTTGATCACCACGACGACCACGGCAATACCGATGGCCAGGTACTGGAAGGTCTGCTCGCTGATGGTGCCCTGTTTCTGCAGGTGGCTCAGACCGAACATGATGCCCATCATCACCACGATGATGAGGATCGAATACTTGAAGCGCTGCATGTGTGTCATCGGCAATTCCCTGGAACATCGGAAGAAGGCTGCTGTCGAGCCGGCCACATGATACATCGCCCGCCCCCCGGCGCGACGCATTTCCTGCTGAGCGTACCCCCGCAACCTTGAAATCATGGACTCCCGGCCACCACATCCTGCGGAGCACCCGTGACCAAACCCCTCCTGATCTGCGCCCTGCTGCTGTTCAAGCTCTCTCCCGCCCACGCCATCGGCACCACCCAGGTGCCCCAGGAACGCCTGTTCGAACTGGGCGCCCGACTGGAAGCCGCAAGCGGCTCCAGCCAGTGGCAGATGCTCTGGCAACGCACCCGCGCCAGCGGCTTGTTGCAAGGCAGGCCAGGGCAGCTGCATTTCGCTGTCGCGCCGTCGGAGCTGGCTGCGATGACCAGGTCGACCCTGGCTCAGGCCCACCAGGTCGAACCTTTCGCCGAGACCGGCGCCCGCTACCGCCGCGCCTTCAGCCCGCAGGTCGTCGGTCGACTGGATGGGCGAGCGCTCCACGCCCTGTGCCTGGACGTGGACTGGCGTGCCCTTCCACCCAACGCTGTTACCAGGCCCCAGGCGTACCTGAACCTGGTGACGCTGCACAAAGCCTACCCCTGCGATTGATTGGGTCTCCATACCCTCGGAATGTCCCAGAGAAAGCCTTCCAGAGAACTCAATGCTTGCGGCGCGGAAGCAGTGCAACTTCCTACAACAAAGCTACCCACTGCCTGCAAACAGTGATCATCGGAAACTACAAAGCATAGGCCGCTTGGCGCCTAGGAAAGGGGCTTGGGAGTGGCTGAGAATTCTCTTCACACCCACCGAGCCGGCTACCGAGCCCAAGGAAATTGCATATGGAACTGCCAGACCTGACTGCCATCGATGTCGCCCAGTTACCCCACTCGCTGCAATCGCTGATCGAATGCATCGGCCTTGAAAACGCCTATCGACTCACCTGCGCCTACGGTGGCCGTCCCAAATACATTCCCAAGCACCGCGAGCGCACCCGCCTGGCAGAAGTGCTGCCAGGCGCCGCACTGGACGCGCTGATCAAGCGCTACGCCGGCATTGCCCTGGAAATCCCCAAGTCCGATCACTTCATGCGGCAACTGCGCAACCTGCAGATCCAGAAGGAAAGTGCCAACGGCCTCTCGCGCAGCCTGCTGGCCGACAAGTACGGGCTGAGCCTGCGCCAGATCGGCAACATCCGCCGCCAGGACAACCACGCTCACTGATCCCCGAGCCCGCCGGGCTCATTACCCTGAGGAAAACCCACCATGTCCATCGATAGCAGCCTGATAGGCTCCGTGATCAACTCCCTGCCCATGGACCGCATGATCGCCGGCCCGCTGCAGGCCATGGTCCAGGCACAGGTCACCGCGAGCAAGTCGTACGCCGACTTCCTCATGAATGTCTGTATCCAGGACGGCAAGGCAGTCGCCATCCAGTTCGACTACGACGAAACCATCGTCGGTGAAGATGGCGAATACAAGGGTGTCGTCGCCAAGAGCATGAAAGTGCCGCTGCTGGCGGCCATCACGCACCCGAACATTGCCATCGACGAAGGCAATATCGAGTTCGAGATGACCATCAACCAGATGGCCGAAGATCGTTCCGAGACCAACGCCGAAGCCACCATGGAGTCCTCGCTCGGCTGGGGGCCGTTCAAACTGAGTGTCAAGGGCAGCGTCAGTCACAAGTCGGAGCAGACCCGCAAGACCGATACTCGCGCACGTTATGCGTTCAACACCACGGTTCGCCGCCAGCAGCCCCCGGAAGCCCTGCAGCGTGTCATGGACTTCCTCACCGATGCGGCGACCAAGCCAACCGTGGCCGGGACCGCAGCACTAGAGAACACGGGCGCGATCTCCAGCAAAGATTCACTTGGCAGGACCAAGGCCGCAGACGCGGCGGGCGAGAAGAAAAAGCCTGACCAGGAGTAACCCTGCAACCGCCGCAGGTGGCCCGCCGGCCTTCCTGCGGCCTTCCAACACAGGAGCCTGATGCTTGGACCAGACCGACAACAGCCCCCAGCCCGCCCCCATGACCTCCAGCGACCTGCGTGACATCACGCGCGGACTCCAGGAAGCCGCCGCCGCCACCAACACCCTGATCGCCCAGCAGTACCTCAGGCTGTTCGACCAGTTCTTCGACCACGATCCCGAACAACCCGGCCTGCCGATGCGGGCCAAGATGGTCGAAGTGGCCATGGACGACGCGCACACCCTTCGCATTCCACTGATCGCCCTGGTGGCGACCAAGGGCCTGGCCCTTGAACGCATGCAGGTCGACCTCTCGGTGCACGTGAAAAACGCCCAGGCGCAGCGGGAGGCGTTGCAACAGGCCGGTGACGAGATGTCCTGCTCGCACTTCAAGGTCACCGTGGGCGCCCAGGGACGTCGGGGTGAAGCGCGCGACCCGGATGAGGTGCAGATCCGCATGCAGTTCCAGGCCTGCGAGCCACCCGAGGCGATCAACCGGCTGATCGAGGAGTACACCAACCTGATCATGCCGGTGCACGCACCTCGCCCGACACAACCGGCACCAGACAGCAACGAGTTCACCGAAGCGGCGACCGTGCGCTGATCAGAAGTCGCGCTTGTAGAAGATATCCAGCGAGCTCGCCAGCCCGCTGGCCGCCTCCAGATAGACCTTCTTGCTGAGTTTGTAGCGCAACGCGATGGTGTTCGCCGGCTCGAACACACCAACGCCGTAACGCAGGCTCAGGCGTTCGGTGAGGTTGCCGCTGGCCACTACGCTGGTGTTGTTGCCCGAGCCCTGGGTATCGAGCTGGAAATCATCGATCCCCAGGCTCGAAGCCAGGCTCCCGGTGATACCGGCGCTTCCCGCCAGCCCCAGGCCCAGCGCCGCCTCGGCAAGCATGTTGTTGTCCTCGCCCGAGTTGCCCAGCGGGCGCCCCAGCACCAGATACGACAATGCCTGCTCCTGGCTCATGGCCGGCTCCGAGAACACCTTGGTGGTGGGTTGCTCGGCACTGCCGCTGAGGCGAATGCCGGCAGTCACATCATCGACCTGGCGGATCGCTTCGATATCCAGGTAAGGCTGGTCGATCGGCCCGGCGAACAGCAGCCGTGCTCGACGGATGGTCAGGCGTTGCCCGTAGGCGCGGTAGCGTCCGTCGGCCAGGCTGAGTTCGCCCCGGGTGTCGAGATTGTCACCGATATGCACGTGCCCCACCAGATTTGCCGTGAGACCGAAACCGCTGAACGACAGCTTGTCACGGCCAACCTCGACATCGATGTCCATGGCCACGGCCATCGGTGGCGTGCCCTGCTCGGTCTGGTGACCGACGATGACGGTGTCGTCGGACACCTTCACCGTCGAGGGTGGCAGTTCGCGTACGGTGATCTTGCCCTTGGGTACCTGCACCTTGCCGGTGACGGCCAGCTTGTCGCCCTGCAGCCGGATGTTCAGGTCCGGCGCCACCTCCAGCGCGGCATAGGGCTCGACGCTGACTGGCAGTTGCTGGCCCTGCAGGCGCAGGTCGACCCCCAGGGCCTGGCCCCAGGTCAGGCCACCGCTCAGTTGTCCACGGCCGGCTTCGCCACTTCGCCAGTCACCACTCAACTGCACCTGCTCGCCAGCGATGAGCGCACGCAGCGAGAGATCCTCGAGGCTGACCGGCAACTCTGCGCCACTGACGTGTCCGCCGCTGAGGGTCACGCTGCCATTGACCTGTGGCGCCAGCAATGTGCCAGACAGACGCCCGTCACCGTTGAGTTGGCCAGTCAGCCGCTCGACCATCGGCACGAAGG
The DNA here is from genome assembly GCF_057370475.1 of Pseudomonas sp. FA117. Lineage (NCBI taxonomy): Bacteria > Pseudomonadati > Pseudomonadota > Gammaproteobacteria > Pseudomonadales > Pseudomonadaceae > Pseudomonas > Pseudomonas sp. FA117. The sequence goes on along the minus strand of NZ_CM170675.1, from coordinate 2,541,672 downwards.
GCCGGGCGATCGAAAGGTCGAGCCCCGACAGGCGAAACTCGCCGGACAGCGGCTTGTCGCGGCCCAATGGGTCGATACGGGTCGACAGGTTCAGCTCACCCAGGCGCTCGCCACGAAACACCAGCGAGGTGTCCACCCGACGAGGCGCCAGGGTGCTGTCCAGGCGCAGCGCCTGGTAGGGGAAATCGATCCAGCGCCCGTTGTCGCGCACCCGCAGCGTGCCGCCACTGGCGTCGATACGCACAGTGCCCTTGGGGCCACTGGCCGGAATATCCAGGTTGATGTCGGCATTGAGCAGGCCCTGCCAGGCGAAGTCCTTCGGCAGCCACTGGGCCAGGCTGTCGATCGGGAACTGCTTGAGGTGGTAGCGCAGGCGCGGATCAGGCGCCAGGCGCTGGTCTTCGCCGCACAGGCTGGCGTTGCCGGAGCGCCAGCAATGGGCGCCGAAGTCGAGCTGGCCGCTGGCCAGGCGCTGCAGGCGTGCGGGCGCCTGCAATTGCCAGTCCTGACCACCGGCGCGGATTCGCCCAGAGGCCAGCCGACCGCGCCAGTCACCCTTGGCGAGCGCACCATCGAGGGCCAGGTCGAGCTTGAGCTGCGGCCCGTCGAGCGCGAGAGTCAGGGCCTGCTGACGGATATCACCCTTGCCGGACGCATCGAGCGTGCCCAGCGCCGTTTCACCCAGGCGGATATCGCCCACCTTGAGGTTGATCAGGCCACGCTGGGCATTGTCCAGGCGCGCGTCCAGGTCCAGGCGCTGGATACGGTTGTCTGCCTGTGCCAGTTGCTGTCCCTGGAGAGCCAGTGTGCCCTGCGGCGCAGCCAGCGTGCCGGCCAGGTCCAGGCGCCCCTTGACCTGGCCCTGCAGCCGTGGCCACAACTGACCGAGGCGCGGCAGGTCGATATCGACACGACCGGCCAGGCGTTGCTGCAGGCTGCCACTGCCATTGATACGGTTGTCGCCCAGCTGAATCGCCAGCGCACCCAGCGTCCACTCCTCACCCGCACCCTTGGCGTCGGCCTTGAGTTGCGCCGGCTGGCCTCGCAGGCGCCCCTTGAGGTCGAGCTGTGCTTCAAGCTGCAGGCGCTCGTTCTTCAACTCACCCTTGCTGCGCAGGGGGCCTGCCAGGGTGCCTGGCATCTGCGCCAGCCAATAGGCCGGGTCCAGCGACGAAAGCTGCAGATCGACGTCCCAGGCAAGGCTGTCGGCAAAGCGCAGTGCCACGCTGCCTGCAGCCTTGCCCTGCCCTGCGCTGAGCTCCAGCTTGGGCAGGCGCACCTGACCCAGGTCGCCCTCGAACGGGCTCGACAGGCTGAAGGCACCGGCCGGGCCGTCCAGATCGCCCTTGAAATTGCCGTCGTAGGAACCGTCGCGGTACTGCACCTGGGCATTGAAGCGCTTGAGCGTGACCTGCGGCGCTTGATCCATCGGGTACAGGCGCAACCACGGAAAGTCGAGCCAGTCGACCGTGGCATCGGCCTTGAGCCCTTGCTGCCAGTCGGCACTGGCCTGCAAGTTCAGGCGCTGGGTTTCGCTGGCAGCGAGGTCCAGGGCATCGAGGCGGGCACCCTTGGCATCCACCTTGCCGTTCAGCACCAGGGCTATCGGCCCCTGCTCGGCGGGCAGGCTGGCCGAGCCAGCGAGGACATAGCCCTTGAGCAGGTCGCCCGTGGCCTGCAGGCTGAGCTGGTTCAGTTGCAACGGATCGGGCAACGCGGCGGACGGGCGGAAGCTGTCGGCACGAATCCGCAGAGTGGCCGGCAGATGCTCGGCGAGGGCCTGGAGCTGGCCGTCGATCCTGGCCTCCAGATAGCCACTGCTGCTGCCATCGAGGGCCAGGGTCTGCTGCAGGTCGCCCTTGACGTGCAGCGCCAGTTGCCAGGCCTGTCCGTCCACTGCCGGCAACTGCAGGGTGGCATCGGCCTCGAGCGGCCAGTCGCCTTGCGGCAGCACGGTGCCCTGCAGGGCCAGATGCAGGTCGTCGCGCTGCAGCTGCAGGGTGTCGATGCGCATGCCTTCGCGGGTCCAGTGGGCGGCGAGCTGCACATCGGCAAGCAGGTCACTGCCATCGAGGCGGATCTGATCCACCTTGACCTCCCCCAGCTCGATGGCGATCGGCAGACGCAGTTCAGGCAGTTTCAGCGGCCCGGCATCGGCCTGCGACTCGCCCGGTGCGAACGCCATGTCGATGCGTTCTGCCTGCAGCCGCTGCACGCACAGCGTGGCGCGCAGCAGGCAGAACGGCGACCACTGCAACTGCGGGGCCTGCAGCTCGACGCGACTGCCCTCCTGGGCCCACACCAGATGAGCGGCCTGCCACTGGCCACCCAGGCGGCCCTGGAACGCCTCGACCTCGAGCCCCGGCACCTGGCCGAGAGCCCAGCGGCTGCCCGCCTGCGTTCCCAGCACCAACGCCGCGCCCAGCAACACCAGCAGCAGCAATCCCGACAGGGTGAGCAGCAAGGGTTTGAACACACGCATCACAGTTCAGGCCCCATGGAGAAGTGCAGACGGAATCCACCGTCGTCGTCCAGCGCACGCGCTAGGTCCAGGCGCAGCGGCCCGACCGGCGAGACCCAGCGCACACCGATGCCGACACCGGTCTTGAGGCTGGGCAGTTCCAGCGAGTTGAACGAGTTGCCCTGGTCGATGAAGGTCGCCACGCGCCATTTCTCCGTGACCGAATACTGGTATTCCGCGCTGCCGGCCACCAGGTAGCGGCCGCCGATGCGGTCGCCCTTGTTGTTCTTCGGTGACAACGTCTGGTAGTCATAGCCGCGCACGCTCTGGTCGCCACCGGCGAAAAAGCGCAACGACGGCGGGATGTTCTGCTGGTAGCCGTTGGTGGCACTGCCGCCGAACTGCACGCGACCGAGGAAGCGATGATTCTGCCCGAGGGTGGTCAGCCCCTTGAGCAGGACATTGCCGTGCACCAGGTTGGTGTCCGAGCCCAGCCCCTCCTTGGCAGCCTGCAGGTCGAACTGCAGGCGGTAACCGTTGTGCGGATCGATGCGGTTGTCGCTGCGCAGGTAGGAGAAGCTCACCCCAGGCATCAGCAGGTTGCTCAGTCCGGAGTCGTCGCCCAGGCGATATTCCTCACGCTGGTACTTGAGCGAGATCACCCGCTGCCAGCCGCTGGGCAGCTTGCTGTGCCACTCGGGGCCGACGGTCAGCAGCTTGCTCAGGGTGTCGGTGCCGGCGATCTCTTCGTTCTGGTAGCCACCGGCAAACCGCAGCTTGTCGGTCAGCGGCGGGTCCAGCGGTATGTCGTACCACAGGCCGACGTTCTGCCGCGGCGCGGAAAGCTCGGTCTCCCAGCCATAGCTGTGGCCCTGCGCATTGACCCAGTGCCGGGTCCAGTTGGCCTTGCCGCGTGCCCCCACGTCGGTCGAGTAGCCAAGACCGAGACCCAGGGTGCGGGGCTTGCGGGTATCGAGGCGAACGTCCACCGGCACCACGTCATCGACAGCCGCGGTCGGTGCGGCATCGACGCGCACGCCTTCGAAGTAGCCACTGGACTGCAGATCGTTGTTCAACTCGGCCACCAGTTCCGAGTCATAGGGGGTTCCCGGTTTGAAGCCGACCATGCGCTGCAGCAGGTCGTCGTCCAGCGGTGCATCACCACCAAAGGTCACCTTGCCCAGGCGATAGCGCGGACCGCTCTGGTACACCAGCTCGATGTCGGCGACACCGGCCTGGGGATCGACCGCCAGGCGCTGGCGGGAAAAACGGCCGTCGAAGAAGCCGTAGCGCGAGGCCTGGTTCTGGATCAGTCGCTTGGCGTCTTCGTAGATGCCGTGGTTGAGCGGCTCGCCCTGGCGCAGGGCCTTGCTGTCGGGCACGCGAAACGCCTTCATCTCGCTGGCCGGCCCCTCGATGCGCACGGTCACATTGCGCAGGCGCACCGGTTCGCCCGGGTCGACCCGGATGATCAACCGCACCGGCTGGTCAGCCTTGCTCGGCGGCTTGACCTCGGTGTCGATCTGCGCCTGATAGTAACCCAGCGCCTGGGCGGCCTTGCGCGCCTGCTCCTCGGCGCCACGGCTGAACCGGAGCAAGGCCTCCTCGTCACGATCGCCAAGGCTGCCGATATAGCCCTCGATGTTCGCCTGCAGCGCCTTGTTGGACGGTTTGACCCGCACCAGCAGTTCGCTCTGGCCCCACGCTGTGCAACTGGCGGCCAGCAAAAGCAGGCCCCAGCTGAGTCTTCCTGAATACGTCATGCCGGGCATGCTACCAGAGCGAAGCGACAGCGTAAGCCGCGGGTTGCAGCGATCACGCAATTGCAGTTTTGGGAGACAACGGATTGGGATGGAAGAAGACCCTCTCGCGAACCGGCCCTACAGCAACCTCACCGATTTCCTGGTACCCCAGCCGCTCGTAGAACGCCGGGTAGTGAGGGTTGCCGGTAGTGAGCACGACCCCCTGAGTGTCGCAGTCGCCTGCGCACCACTCGTGCACAGCCTGTAACAATTGCTCGCCGTGGTGCTGCCCCTGGAACTGCGGATGCACTCCCAGCAGGGGCAGCACATGGACCTGCTCTGCGGGCAGGCAGGTTGCCAGCGCCGCCTGGTAGTCCAGGTAACGGCGGGTGCGCTGCCTGCCGACACCCAACAGCATGCGCAGACGCCAGGCCCAGCTGTCGGCCACGCCCAGGCGACGCTGCGGCGGCACGATCAGCGCTACACCGATCAGGCGATCGTCCACCAGCACACCGACGGCCGGCAGTTGCAGATAGAAGTGCTGGCGGACCCATTCGCGCACCACCACCCGCAGCCTGCGCTCATATCCGGCGCGCTGACCGTCGAACAGATAGGCGAAAGTCGGCTCATGGCGGTAGGCGTGATAGAGCAGCGAGCGCACTTCGCGGCTGTAGCCATCGTCGAGCAGGCAGATACGGGCCGAAGCGTCGGACATAGCGGTGATCCTCCTGGAATGTACGGGTCAGAGCCTTGGAGGTGCCAGGCTGCGCATCGTTCCCCCTGGCAGGACGTTAGCAGCGCTCCCGCCTGGCTGCCACGCTGGTGATGACGGCCGATGTCAGCTAGCATCCGAGGCTTTTACCAGGATCGTCCTTCCATGAAGATCGTCTCGTTCAACATCAATGGCCTGCGCGCCCGCCCGCACCAGCTGGCTGCGCTGATCGAGAAGCACCAGCCGGACGTCATCGGCCTGCAGGAAACCAAGGTCAGCGACGATCAGTTCCCCCTGGCCGAAGTCCAGGCGCTGGGCTATCACGTGCACTTCCATGGCCAGAAAGGCCACTACGGCGTCGCACTCCTGTCGCGCCAGGCACCGCTGTCGCTGGTCAAGGGTTTCAGCACCGACGAAGAAGACGCCCAGCGCCGCTTCATCTGGGGCACCTTCGCCGATGCCGACGGCACGCCCATCACCATCATGAACGGCTACTTCCCCCAGGGCGAAAGCCGCGACCACCCCACCAAGTTCCCGGCCAAGCAGCGCTTCTACAGTGACCTGCAAGCCCTGCTCGAAGGCCAGTTCAGCAACGACCAGTCGCTGGTGGTGATGGGCGACGTGAACATCTCGCCCCAGGATTGCGATATCGGCATCGGCGCCGACAACGCCAAGCGCTGGCTCAAGACCGGCAAGTGCAGCTTCCTGCCCGAAGAGCGCGAATGGATGGAGCGCCTCAAGGGCTGGGGCCTGGTGGACAGCTTCCGCCACCTGTACCCGGAAGTGGCAGACCGCTTCAGTTGGTTCGACTACCGCAGCCGTGGTTTCGAGGACGAGCCCAAGCGCGGCCTGCGCATCGACCTGATCATGGCCTCGCAGGCGCTGGTTCCGCGCCTGAAGGCCGCCGGGGTGGACTATGAACTGCGGGCGATGGAAAAGCCGTCGGATCACGCGCCGATCTGGCTGGAACTGGCCTGACGCGGCCAGCGCTCCGGGCTCAGCCGCGCAGGAAGGCGTCGACCTGCTGCGCGGCCGCCGCCGGGTCTTCCTGCATGAAACAGTGCCCACCCGGCACCTGCTGCTCGCGGATGCTGGCATTGAGCGCCACCAGCCGCCGCACCGAGTGAGGCACGAAGGGGTAGGTCTTTTCGCCATGCAGGATCAGCGTCGGGGTGGCGATGCGCTGCAGGCTCGGCCACATCCGCGCCGGGAACGAGCTGAAGATCTCCACCTCGCGGCTGGGTCGGCACTTGAGCACCACGCCTTCGCCGCAATCGCCGATGGCATGGCCTATATAGGCGTGCAATGCAGCATCGCTCCAGCCCTTGAAGATCCCTCGCCCCTGTAGCGACGCCAGCGCCGCCTCGCGATCCGGCCAGTGACTGCGACGGGTCGCGGCCTTGCGCGCCAGGGCATGGCGCCGGTGCAGGCCGACCAGCGCCGCCGCCCCCATCATGCCCAGCATGCGCCGGCTGAACAGTACGGGGTCGAGCAATACCGCGCGCTCGAACAGTTGAGGCTGGCGGGCGATTATCAAGCCGGTCAACACCCCGCCAAAGCTGTGTCCCAGTGCATGACGCGGCACGTCGCCAAACACCTGGCGCCCAGCCTCGAACGCCTCGACCACCAACTCGGCCGTGCGGTTCCAGCCTCGGAAGTCGCCGCCGTGGTCGCTGTCACCATGCCCTTGCACGTCACACAGCCAGAGGTCGAAGTGCTCGCCCAGGCGCATCAGCATCGGTTCGTAGGCCAGGCAGCAGAAGCCGTTGCCGTGCAGGAAATGCAGCAGCGGCTTGCCGCTGGGCTCGGAATGCCAGCCGCGAAGCGTGAAGCCCTCCGCGCAATCATGGGACCAGGGAATCAACTGCATGCTGCACCGCGCTCATCGAACTAGGAAAACGACGATTCTACAAACAGCAGCGGGTACAGTGAAATCACCAGCAGCACGGCCATCAGGACATTGAACAGCATCAGCCAGCGCGGGTTCTGCAGGACGTTGCGCAGTGCGCTGCCAAACATGACCCAGATCCCCACGCTCGGCAGGTTGACCAGGGCGAACAGGGCGGCAATCACGATGACGTTGAGCACGTAGCCTTGCGCGGGGGTGTAGGTGGTGATAGCCCCGACCGCCATGACCCAGGCCTTTGGATTGACCCACTGGAACGCCGCTGCACCCCAGAAGCTCAAGGGCTTGCGGGTGGTTCCGGCGTCGGCGGACATCGGCCCGGAAGTGGCGATCTTCCAGGCCAGGTAGAGCAGGTACGCCGCCCCCACGTAGCGCAGGATGCTGTAGAGCGGCGGCCACGCCTTGAACAGCTCGCCGAGCCCGAAGCCGACCCCCAGCACCATCAGCATGAAGCCGATGCTGATGCCCATCGCGTGGGGAATGGAACGGCGCACACCGAAGTTGACGCCCGAGGCCAGCAACATGGTGTTGTTCGGCCCCGGGGTGATCGAGGAGACGAAGGCGAAGAGGATGAAGGCGGTGAGCAGATCGTATGAGCCAAGCATGGCAGGAACTTCCATCGGGTACTGATTAGGGTGTCCTGCAACACTACTCGAGTCGGCCCGCTTCAATACCAGTACAGTTGCGCGATATTAAACCTATACACATTACTGTACCTACACAGACGGATCGAAGATCTCCTCGATCGCCAATCCGAATACCGCTGCGATCGTGAATGCCAATGGCAGACTGGGATCGTATCGGCCGGTCTCGATGGCGTTGACGGTCTGCCGTGAAACACCCAGGCGTTCGGCCAGATCGGCCTGGGACCAGCCATGCTCGCTGCGCAACGCGCGAATACGGTTGTTCAACGGTAGCGCCTCACACCGATGACGGTGCCCACCGCCCAGAGCGGCCCCATCAGGCTCCAGACCATGAACATCGACAGCCGCGGAAAACCGGCCGTCTCCAGAAAGCCGTAGCTGAATGTCAGCAGCGCGGTAGCGACGAAAGCCAGCCCCAGTGCCTCGAGCTGGATGCGCCTGGCCATTTCATCGAGGCGGCGCAGTTGCTGCACCACCGCCCAGGCCATGCCGAACATGGCGGGGACCGGTATCAAGGCGACGCAGGTCTTGGCAACGCCAGGAGGCAGGTCCGACAGATAGTGGCTACTGATCAGCACCGCGGCGATATAGGCGACAAGAAACAGGATGAACTGGGTGACGTGACGTTTGTGCAACATGCCAACGGCCTCGATGTAAAGTGTGCTTTACATTCAAGGCGAAGCTGAGCGATATGTCAAGCATGCTTTACATCGCACGCTGTTGCCCAGTTAATGAAGCGGGCACCGGCCATCGGGTTTCAGCACACCGCCAGCGCAGAGGCGCAAGATGGAAGCTGGATGTCGGTTGACGCCATGCGCGCGCACCACACCTGTGTGTCAAAAGTGTTACCCACCTCGACGACTCAGCAAAAAATCGGGTAACACGGAAACAATTCGAGAGATTTTCGGGCCTCCAGAAAATCTGTAAAAACAGCAAACTATTGATTTTAAAGGGATTTAAAAAGTTGGCACGGCATCTGCTTTATCTCTGGCACAACAAAAATAAAAAAACGTGACACCCCAATAAAAACAACATGCACCGACTCTGACATAACAAGAACAACACGGCAGAGGCGCAGCAAGCAGATTTTTTTGGAGTAGACACGCGTTCCCGGGGTTCGCCCCCGCGACCTGACGCAGAACAACAAAACTACCTCGAGGTAGCGACGGTCAGGGTCGGATCAGCAATGATGGATGCAGGTCAGCGCTCAAAAAAATACGTTTGCTCTTGGCCCCGGATGGGGGCCCGGCTACACCGAACCAGGCTGACAAAAACAACAACAGGCCGGGTTTCAATAATAAGAAAAGAGCAGGCAACAACGCTTTGAGGGGAGCTTCGGCTCCCCTCAGTGCTTCCTGCCCTCCTCGGTTTTCTTCTCCTCGTTCTCGCCCTCGACCTTCTCCACCAGCACCGGCATGCTGCTCAGCACCAACAGGGCGAGCACCGTACTCACCAGTGCCGTGGCCTCGCGTCCCATGCCTGCCGCCGTACCGATTGCCGCCGTCATCCACAGGCCAGCTGCCGTTGTCAGCCCCTTCACGTGGCTGGTGTCCTGGCCATTGCCCTTGAGGATGGTCCCTGCGCCGAGAAAGCCGATGCCGGCGACGATGCCCTGGATCACCCGGCTCAACGCCTGCTCGTCGGCGCCGGCCATGCTCGGTGCCAGCACGAACAACGCCGCGCCCATCGACACCAGCATGTGGGTACGCACCCCCGCCGACTTGCCCTTGTGTTCACGCTCGAAGCCGAGCACCGCACCGAGCAGTGCAGCCATGGCCAGGCGCACCACGATCCGCGTCACCTCGCCGGCATCGGCGATATCGGTGAACTCGGCCTGCACCGCCTGCCACACGTTCTGCCACCAGTTGTCCATGGGATCTCTCGGCCCGATTACACCCTTGATGAAGGGTTGACCGTCGCGCTGGCCAGGAGTGCGACCTGGCCGCCCGGCGTCGGGATGGAGCAACCAGGCACGCGGCGCGGTCTGAGTCGTTACACCCCGAGGAGGATACCGTCATGCCCGTGGAGATCGATCAAACCAACCAGCGCTGCACCCTGATCGGCGACAAGTTGCGCATCGAGGGCCTGGGCCCGGAAATCGAGATATTCACCGACGAACACCTGCGCATGTCGGTCGCGGTGCTCGCCGGTGAACGCATACCGATCACCGAGGCCGAAGCCGATGCGCTCACTGTGGCCGGTGCGGTGGATAGTCGCAGACACTTGAAGAGCAGCGCGCCAGGCTCGGTAATCTGAGGCCTGCAGGAGCTTTCTCGCGCATCTGATACGGTTTTAATCGCTCTACCTGAGCCTGTGCTGATAACAGATCGGGGGCCATAGTGCCCGGGCCTGATCGAGGCCTGATGAGCGACCACCATGAGCGAGAGAATCCCCTTCAGAGTCATCCAGATCGAACCTGCTGCCAGCGCCCGGAAAAGCCCGGCAAGCGGGGGCATCCACACCCGCAGCTTCACCGGCCTCTACCGCAACCTGCGGATCAGCTTTGCCGGCGTGTTGTTCGTGTTGTTCTTCGGCACGGCCTGGCTGAACTGGAACGGTCGTCAGGCCGTGCTCTGGGACCTCGCCGAGAGCAAGTTCCACATCTTCGGTGCAACGTTCTGGCCGCAGGACTTCATCCTGTTGTCGGCGCTGCTGATCATCTGCGCATTCGGCCTGTTCGCGACGACCGTGTTCGCAGGACGGGTCTGGTGCGGCTACAGCTGCCCGCAGAGCGTCTGGACCTGGCTGTTCATGTGGTGCGAGAAAGTCACCGAAGGCGAGCGCAACCAGCGCATCCGCCTGGCGGCCGCGCCCTGGACTGCGAGCAAGATCGCCCGTCGCACCGTCAAGCATGGTTTGTGGCTCGCCATCGGCGTCATCACCGGGCTGACCTTCGTCGGCTACTTCACCCCCATCCGGCCCCTGGCCCAGGAGCTGCTCAGTCTGGAACTGGGCGGCGTGGCACTGTTCTGGGTGCTGTTCTTCACTGCGGCCACCTATCTCAACGCCGGCTGGTTGCGCGAAGCGGTGTGCATGCACATGTGCCCCTATGCACGTTTCCAGAGCGTGATGTTCGACAAGGACACCCTGGCCGTGGCCTATGACCCACGCCGGGGCGAGACACGCGGGCCACGCAAGAAAGGCAGCGACCGGCAGGCACGGCAACTGGGCGACTGCATCGACTGCACGCTGTGCGTACAGGTCTGCCCCACCGGCATCGATATCCGTGACGGCCTGCAGATGGCGTGCATCGGCTGCGCCGCCTGCATCGATGCCTGCGACGGGGTGATGGACAAGATGGGCTATGCCCGTGGCCTGATCGGCTACAAATCCGAACACAGCCTGCAGGGTGGCAGCACCCACTGGCTGCGTCCGCGCCTGCTGGGGTATGCCACGGCGCTGGTGGTGATGGTCGGCGCGCTGGTGATCGCCCTGCAGATGCGCCCGATGGTATCGCTGGACGTGATCAAGGACCGCGGCCTGTTCCGCGAGAACGCCCAGGGCCAGATCGAGAACATCTACCTGCTCAAGATCATCAACAAGACCCAGGAGCCGCGGCATTACCAGCTACGCCTGGTCGACGCCGACGGCTTCGTGCTGCACGGCAAGCACGAGCTGCTGATTGCCGCCGGTGAAATGAGCGAGCTGCCGGTCTCGGTGGCAATGCTTGCCGAACGCCCAGCCAGCAGTTCGGTGGACCTCACTTTCGAGGTGCAGGACCGCGACCAGCCGCAGCAGCACAGCCGAGCCCGCAGCCGATTCGTCGCGCCGCTGAACCGTTGATCCCTTACACTGCCTTCAACCTTGCCTGCCAGGCCGAAAGACACATAACGATGAAACGCTACGAACGATTCGCCGACGACATCGCCGAACTGATCCGCTCCGGAGTACTCGGCCCCGGCCAGCGCGTGCCTTCGGTGCGCTATGCCAGCCAGACCCATGGCGTCAGCCCGTCCACGGTATTCCAGGCCTATTACCTGCTCGAGCGCCGCGGGTTGATCCGCGCCAGACCGCGCTCGGGCTACTTCGTCAACGCCCATGCGCCACGCCAGTTCAGCGAGCCGCAGGCACTGGAGCCGGCCAGCGAATCCACCGACGTCGATGTCAGTGCGCTGGTGTTCTCCATCCTCGATTCGATCAAGGATCCGCAGACCATCCCCTTCGGTTCGGCGTTCCCCAGCCCGGAGCTGTTCCCACTGCAGCGCCTGGCGCGGTCGCTGGCCAGCGCCAGCCGCGCCATGGACCCACGGGTGGTGGTCACCGATCTGTCGCCGGGCAACCCGCAGTTGCGGCGCCAGATCGCCCTGCGCTACATGGTCGGCGGCCTGATGTTGCCGATGGAGGAATTGCTGATCACCAACGGCGCACTGGAAGCGCTCAACCTGTGCCTGCAGGCGGTGACCGAGCCGGGTGACCTGGTGGCTATCGAAGCACCGGCGTTCTATGTCTGCCTGCAGGTGCTCGAGCGCCTGAAACTCAAGGCGGTGGAAATCCCCGTGCACCCGCGCGAGGGCATGGACCTCGGCGTGCTGGCGCAAACCCTGGAGAAGCACCCGGTCAAGGCTGTCTGGTCGATGACCAACTTCCAGAACCCGGTGGGCGCGAGCATGCCCGAGGCGAAAAAGCAGGCACTGGTCGAATTGCTGCACCGTCACCAGGTACCGTTGATCGAAGACGATGTCTACGCCGAGCTCTACTATGCCCCACAGGCGCCCAAGCCGGCCAAGGCCTTCGACCGCGACGGGCTGGTCATGCACTGCGGCTCCTTCTCCAAGAGCCTGGCGCCCGGCTACCGGGTAGGCTGGGTGGCCGCCGGGCGCTTTGCGCAGAAGATCGAGCGGCTCAAGCTGATGACCTCGCTGTGCGCCTCGATGCCTGCGCAGGCCGCTATCGCCGACTACCTCCAGCACGGTGGCTACGACCGCCATCTGCGCAGGTTGCGCTATGCCCTGGAGGGCCAGCAGGCCAGCATGCTCGCGGCCATTGCCCGGTATTTTCCGGCGCAGACCCGGGTCAGCCAGCCCGCCGGGGGTTACTTCCTGTGGCTGGAGCTGCCGGAGCAGATGGATGCACTCAAGCTGTTCCACATGGCCCTCGCGCAGGGCATCAGCATTGCACCGGGGCCGATCTTCTCGCCGACCCGCCGCTTCGACAACTGCATCAGGCTCAACTACGGCAGCCCCTGGTCCGAAACCATGGAAAATGCCATGGAGACGCTGGGGCGCATCATTCGCTCGTTCTGAGGCTATCAGCAGCTATAGTTGTCGCGGACTGCCCACGGACGAGCACGCAATGGACGAAGCGAATCAACTGCGCCAGCAGATCCTGGCCCTGCAGCAACGTAACGGCGAGCTGGAGGCCCGCCTGGCACAGGCAAGCCAGGCCCAGCCCTTCGATGACCTGATGCTGCGCAGGGTGCACGAGCAACTGGAGCAGCGATTCGACCAGACCCTGGCCGAACGCCGGCTGTTCATCGAACTGATCGACCACAGCCTGGCGAATGTCTTCGTCATCGCGCCGGATCTGCGTCTGCAGGCGATCAACCGCACGGCGCGCGAAACCTTCAAGCGCTTGCACGGCTTCTGCCCGCGAGTGGGCGAGCGCGTCGACGAAGTCCTGGCCGGCCTGCCGTCGATGCTGGAGCGCCTGCGCTCGCTGCTCAGGCGGGCGCTGGCCGGCCAGACGCTGGTGGAGAACGTCAGCTTCGACGGTCCACCCTACCGGCGTCACTATGAACTGCGCGTCAGCCCGCTGCGCAGCGATGGCGCGCCACCGCACAGCGTCTACCTGTTCGCCTACGACATCACCGAACGCACCCTGGAACAGGAACATCTGCGTGAAGTCGAACAGGCCCTGCGCCAGGCGCAGAAAATGGAAGCGGTCGGCCAGCTCACCGGCGGCATCGCCCATGACTTCAACAACCTGCTGGGCGGCATCTTCGGTGCACTGGAACTGGCTGGGCAGCGCCTGATCGAGCCGAGTGACCAGGAAGCCCGTCGCCTGCTCGGCATCATCGAACAGAATGCCTCGAAGGCCGCCTCGCTGGTACAGCGCCTGCTGGCTTTTTCCCGGAGGCAGACACTGCTGCCCCGCGTCACCGACATCCGCCAACTGATCGCCGAGATGCTGCCATTGATCGAGCGTTCGTTGCGCGCCGATATCGAGCTGATCGATCTCACTGCCGACGACCTGCAACCCGCGTGCATCGACGCCTCGCAGCTGGAAAACACTCTGCTCAACCTGTGCCTGAATGCACGCGATGCCATGCCAGACGGTGGCAGCATCGTGATCCATTGCCAGAATCTGCAGATGGACGAGCAACAGGCCCAATACCTGCGTCTACCGGCCGGCCAGTACCTGCACCTGCGGGTCGAAGACCAGGGTATCGGCATGTCCGAGACCGTGGCGCAGCGCGCGACTGAGCCGTTCTACACCACCAAGCCAATGGGCCAGGGCTCCGGGCTCGGCCTGTCGATGGCCTACGGATTCGTGCGCCAGTCAGGGGGCCAGTTGCATCTTGAGTCGAGCCTGGGCCAGGGCACCTGCGTGCACCTCTATCTGCCCAGGGCGCAGATCGCCCGGCAAGACGCGCCGACGCCACCCGCACAAGCGACGCCCCCAGCGGCGCCCACCATCCTTCTGCTCGAAGAGCAAGCGGCGATGAGACTGGTCTTGAGCGAACTGCTGACTGACGCGGGGTACCAGGTGCACAGCCTCGAACATATCGATCAGGCACTGGCACTCATACGCAGCGGGACTGTTGCAACAATGCTCCTGGCCAACGTCACGCTCAACGATAGCGCGCAGGGTCGGCAACTGATCGAGGCGTGCCAGGCTTCATGTCCGGACTGCGTCCTGCTGTTCATGGCCAGCTATGGCGCGGCCTCGAGCCATGCGCCGCATGCCTTGCCCGGCGGCGCACAGGTGCTGGCCAGCCCCTTCGAACTGGACGCATTGCTCGCCCAGGTAGGGCGTGCGATGGGATGAACCTCAACGTCCACCGCCCAGGTCGATGAAGCTGCCGGTCGAATAGGAGGCCTTGTCGGACAGCAGCCAGAGGATTGCCTCGGCCACCTCTTCCGGTTGCCCGCCGCGCCCCATCGGCAACCCGGCCTCAAGCTTGCCTACACGCCCGGCATCACCGCTCAGGGCATGGAAGCCGGTGTGGATATACCCCGGGCGAACGCCATTGACCCGAACGCCCTCGCCCGCCACTTCCTTGGCCAGGCCCAGGGTGAAGGTATCCAGGGCGCCCTTGGAGGCGGCATAGTCGACGTACTCGTTGGGCGAGCCCAGGCGCGCGGCCACCGATGAGACGTTGACGATCGCCCCGCCCTGCCCGCCATGGCGGCGCGACATGCGCAGCAAGGCTTGCCGGGCACACAACATCGGCCCGACCACGTTGGTCTTCATCAGCTTGAGCAGGCGAAACTCGGTCATCTCGTCGACCCGGCTCTGGGTGCCGATGGTCCCGGCGTTGTTGACCAGGGCGGTGAGTGGTCCAAATTCATGGTCGATGCGCTGGAACAGGCGGATCACCTCGTCCTCGACACTGGCATCGGCGCGCACGGCGATGGCCTGGGCACCCAGCGCCCGGACCTCGCCCAGGACCTGCTCGGCGGCCTGGTCGTCGGCGTGGTAGTTGATGCAGATGCGGTAGCCCTGCTGTGCTGCAAGACGCGCAGTGGCGGCGCCGATGCCGCGGCTGGCGCCGGTGATAAGGATGACTTTGTCCATGAAGCCGCCACTTTCCGGGGAATAGACCTACAAGGTTAGGGGAAAAGCCCCGCTCGCGGCAACGCCAGTTACAGCGTTGCCACGCGCCGCATCAGTGCCCCGCCGATGCCGGTCCGGCCTTGGCGGTGAACGGCGGACGCGCCAGCCACACCAGCAGGATCAAGGCACCGAACACCCAGGTCAGCATCGTGAAGTAATCCACCGTCGACATCATGTACGCCTGGCTGTTGAGGATCTGCTCGAGCCGGGCATAGCTTTGCGTACTCGCCCCGCCAAGCTGCTCGAGCGTGTGCCGGGTTGCCGGGTCGTACTGGCTGATGTGCTCGCTGAGGTAGGCATGGTGCTGCTCGGCACGACGAATCCAGATCCAGGTGGTCAGCGAGGCGGCAAAGCTACCACCCAGCGTGCGCAGGAAGGTCGCGAGCCCCGAGCCGTCGGCAATCTGCTGCGGCGGCAGGTCCGAGAGCAGGATGGTCAGCGTGGGCATGAAAAACAGCGCCACGCCGATACCCATGAACAGTTGCACCAGGGCAATGTGCAGGAAGTCGACCTCGCTGGTGAAGCCTGCGCGCATGTAGCAGCTGGCACCAATGGCCAGGAAGGCGATCCCGGCCAGCACCCGCAGGTCGAAGCGGTGCGCGTACTTGCCGACGAAGGGCGACATGATCACCGGCAGCAGGCCGATCGGCGCCACCGCAAGCCCGGCCCAGGTCGCGGTATAGCCCATCTGCGTCTGCAGCCACTGGGGCAGGATCAGGTTGATCCCGAAGAACGCAGCATAGCCACCCACCAGCACCAGGGTACCGACACGAAAATTCCGATACACGAACAGCCGCAGGTTGACCACCGGGTGACGGTCGGTGAGTTCCCAGATCACGAACACTGCCAGGAACACCAGGGCAATCAGGCTGCCGGTGATGATGAACGACGACTCGAACCAGTCCAGGTCGTTGCCTTTGTCGAGCACCACCTGCAATGCGCCCACACCGACGATCAAGGTCAGCAGGCCCACGTAGTCCATGGGCTGGCGGCTGGTGGTCACCGGACGCGTGCGCATCTGCTGGCGCACCACTGCGGCGGCGAACAGGCCGATCGGCACGTTGATGAAGAAGATCCAGGGCCAGCTGTAGCTGTCGGTGATCCAGCCCCCCAGTATGGGACCGGCGATCGGCGCCACCACGGTCACCATCGCCAGCAAGGCCAGGGCCATGCCACGCTTGGCCGGTGGGTAGACGGCGATCAGCAGCGTCTGGGTCATGGGGTACAGGGGGCCGGCCACCACGCCCTGGAGCACGCGAAAGCCCACCAGCTCCGGCATCGACTGGGCGATCCCGCAGAGAAACGAGGCCAGCACGAACAGCAAGGTGGCCCAGATGAACAGCTTCACTTCGCCGAAACGCCGGCTCAACCAGCCGGTCAGCGGCAAGGCGATGGCGTTGCTCACCGCGAAGGAGGTGATGACCCAGGTGCCCTGCTCGTAGCTCACCCCCAGGTTGCCGGAAATGGTTGGCAACGCCACGTTGGCGATGGTGGTGTCGAGCACCTGCATGAAGGTTGCCAGCGACAGGCCGATGGTCGTCAGCAGCAGGCTCGGCGGGGTGAACTGGGCCGCAGCGCCGTTGTTCATCGCTGCGCCGTCTTGCCGCTGGCGGCGCTGTTGTCATGGATCAGTTGGGCGATCAGTCGATCCGCCTCGGCCAGCTGGCGGTCGTATACCTGGGTCGTGTAGCTGGCCTGTTGTGGTGGCTGCTGGGCCAGTGCCGGGCCGCTCTGGTCGTGCAGGTCGACCTCGACCACGGTCGACAGGCCGATCCGCAGGGGGTGATCCTTGAGCTGCTCGGGATTGAGGTGCACACGTACCGGTACGCGCTGGACGATCTTGATCCAGTTGCCGGTGGCGTTCTGCGCCGGCAGCAGCGCAAAGGCACTGCCGGTGCCGGCGCCGAGGCTGTCGACGGTACCGCTGTACTTCACGTCGCTGCCATAGAGGTCGGCGCTGATCTCGACCGGTTGGCCAATGCGCATGTCGCGCAACTGGGTTTCCTTGAAGTTGGCGTCGATCCACACCTCGTCGAGGGGAATCACTGCCATGGTCGCAGTGCCCGGCTGCAGACGCTGCCCCAGTTGCACGGTGCGCTTGGCCACATAACCGGTGACCGGTGCCACCAGGGTGGTACGGGCATTGTCCAGATACGCCTGGCGCAGGTCGGAAGCAGCCGCCATCACCTCTGGATGCGAGGAGACGACCGTGTCGTCGACCAATGCGGTGCTGGTATTGAGCTGCTGGCGGGCATTGTCCAGCGCGCTTTGCGCGGCGGTCAGGTCATCGCGGGCGTGAGACAGTTCCTCGGCGGCAATGGCCCCGCTGTCGGCCAGGACCTTGCGTCGGTTGTAGTTCTCACGGGCCTTCTTCAACTCGGCCTGGCGCGTCTGCACCTGGGCCTTGAGCGCATCGACGTTGCTGTACAGCCCGCGCACCTGGCGCACGGTGCGCGCCAGCCTGGCCTCGCTGGCCTGCAAGGCGACCTGGGTATCGCTGGGGTCGAAGCGCAGCAACACCTGGCCTGCATGCACCAGGTCACCGTCGTCGGCACCGATGCTGGTGACGGTGCCGGTGACCAGTGGGGTGATCTCCACCACGTTGCCGTTGACGTAGGCATCGTCGGTGCTTTCATGGAAGCGCCCGACCAGGGCGTACCAGGCCCAGGCGGCAGCACCGGCGAGGACCACCAGCAGCACCAGGGCAAGCAGCCAGGTCTTGCGCTTGCCAGTGGAATCGGGCGCGGCAGAAGTGTCGGGTGCATCCGAGGGCGTGGCCATGGCAGTACCTTTGAATCAAGTTGGATCGGGGGGGCGATTGCCGAACCGGGCAATCGCCAATGGGTCGCCAGCGGCAAGGAGAACCTTCGCCAGCAGTGCCTCGAGGGTCTTCAGCTCGTCGGGCTCGAGCGCGCCGACCAGCTCGTTCATCGCCATCGCACCGATCTCCGGCAGGCGGTCTGCCAGGCGCTGGCCGTCGGCGGTCAGGGCCAGGCGGACCTGGCGGCGGTCGTCGGGGCAGCGAGTACGCAGGATCAACCCCTTCTGCTCGAGGCGATCGAGCATGCGGGTCATCGAACCGCTGTCCAGACCCAGGTAACGGCACAGCTCGGCCGGGGTGTCGACCTGGTACTGGGTGACGATGATCAGCACCTTGAACTGCGCAGCCGTGACGCCGTCAGCTTCCAGGTGCCAGTCGAGGATACGGTCCTTGAGCACGGCGGCGCGGCCGAGCAGCATGCCGATGGCGCAGGACTGGAAGTTTTCCGGGGTGAAATGGGCCATCGGCGTTACTCGCTAATAATGTGTAAAAATATTACTGCCTAGGCAGTGAATGTCAAAGCTTTTATTAGCAAGCTATCTAAGTCATTGTTTATCCGAAGGTGTCGGCCCCACTGGAAGGCGGGGTCGTTGCAGACGAAAAAATTTCGCAACTGATAGTCATTCGCCATTATCTCGGTTCTCGCGGAGCCCCTGTGGAAGGTAGAATGCGCAAAACCGGGAGCCTCAATGAACCAAGACCGCCTCAACCCCCTCGACGACGACGCCATCACCGATGCTGCAGCGCATTGGTGCATGCGCCTGCATGCCGAGGACTGCTCGGCCGCCGAGCGTGAGGCCTTCGCCCAGTGGTTGGCGGCCGACACCCGGCATGCCGAGGAATACCAGGCGATGCTGGAGATCTGGCAGACCGCCGACCTGCTGCCGCGCGCCGCAACGGTGGTGGAACTGCCGGTGCGCCGCCCGCGTCAGCGCAACTGGCGACCGCTGGCCTCGGCAGCCGCCATCACCCTGCTCGCCCTGCCGCTGGCCGGCTGGGTGGGCTGGGAACAGGGCTGGCTGCCCAATCGCTATCAGCATTTCGAAAGCGAGCACCATCTGCGCACCGTGCACCTGCAGGATGGCAGCCAGGTCGAGCTCAACCTGAACAGCGAGTTGCGCTACCTCAACTACAAGGATCGGCGCCAGGTCGACCTGGTCAAGGGCGAGGCGTTCTTCAAGGTCACCCATGACAGCGAGCACCCGTTCATTGTCCGCGCCGGCCACGGCCAGACCCGGGTCACTGGCACCCAGTTCAACGTGTGGAAGTACCAGGACCAGGTCAAGGTCACCCTGGTCGAAGGCTCGGTACTGGTATCGAGCAACGGCAGCGATGGTGGCTACCGCCTGGGCCCGGGCATGCAGGCCAGCTATCGCACCGGCGATTTCGAGCCGCAACTGGCGCAGAGCGACGACGATACCAACAACCTGGCCTGGCGCAGCGGCCGCCTGGTGCTCGACAACCTCAGCCTGTCCCAGGCCTTGCCGGTGATCAACCGCTACCTGGACAAGCCACTGCTGCTGGCCGACGGCAGCGTCGGCAGTATCCGCATCAGTGGCGTCTACGACACCCGCGAGGTCAGCCGGCTGGTGGACAACCTGCCCCGTGTGCTGCCGATCTACCTGACCCGCAACAATGATGGCAGCACGGTCATCAACCGCATCCTGCCGAACGCCAGCAAGGGCTGATAACCGGCCCTGGCACTGGCATCCGCGCTGCTGATCGCCTTCACTCGCCCATCGAGGTCAGGTCCACCAAGCGCATGCTGTCGCGCCCGCCCCGCTTGGACTGGTACAGCGTGGCATCGCCCTGTTCGATCAGCGCAGCCAGGCTGGGCGGAGGTCGGTCGAACAGGTTGGCACCGATGCTCAGGGTCACCGCCATGGGCGTGACGAACGACTGCGCGGCAATTTCCTGAAAGCGCTCGCGCAACATCGCGCCGAGCACCTCGACTTCGTCACGTCGGGTGTTGCCCAACAGGATGACGAACTCGTCGCCACCCAGACGTGCCGCCAGGGCATTGGTCGGCAGCAGGCCACGGATGGTTTCGCTCAAGGCCACCAGCAGCCGGTCACCGGCGGTGTGGCCATGCAGGTCGTTGACCAGCTTGAAGTTGTCGATGTCGATCAGCAGCACAGCGCCCGGTCGCTCGCTGCAGGTGGCCTGCAGCAGCACCGGCGCGCGCACCTCCAGTGCGCGGCGGTTGAACAGTGCCGTGAGTGGGTCGCGCGCGGCCAGCAATGCAATCCTCTCCTCGCGTCGGTAGCGTTCGGTGCCGGTCATCGACAACGCGATCAGCATGATCGCCATCGCCCCTTCGATCAGCGAAATCTGGATGATCTCGCCGCGAAACGCCGCCAGGTCGATCAGCGTGCCCGGAATCACCACGGTCAGGGCCTTGATCACATAGAACAACCCGTGGACCAGCATGACATAGCGCAGTTGTACCGCCCCCACGCTCAACGATACGCCGTGCGGGCGCAACAGGTAGCTGGCGCGCAGCGACACCAGGGCCACCAGCAGCGAATTGACCACCAGCATGATCTTCGACCAGGAAGGCCCTTCCGGCAGCAGCAGCAGGCTCCCCCACAACAGCACGATCAACAGCCAGACGCGCGACAGGCGCACCTCGGTGAAGCGCGCCACCCCCAGCAGGAAACAGAAATGCGCCACTACCAGCAGGCCATTGGCGAACCAGATGCCGATCAGCAGGAAGCCGTTCATACGCAGCAGCGCGAGGGTGGAACCCACGGTGATGGTGGCGAATCCGGCACTCCAGCAAAGCAGCGAGGACTCGCGCACACTGCGCCATTCGATCGCCAGGTAAAGCGCCGCCGCAGCCGCGAGGGCGACAGTGAGCGCCAGGAGAGTTGGAGGGTCGAGCGTCATTGACCAGCATGCCTGTCTTGAGATGCAAAAGCCGTGATTGTAAGCGCTCCAGACGAGATTGCAGAGTGCCACCTCATCGGACAATTTGAGGCAAGGGTGGGCCAAGACATATCAGCCAGCACGGCAGAGCGACCTGGGTGCTGCAGCAGCAAGCGGATGCTAGGCATGGCTGAAATGAAAAAAGCCACCGCCGCAGGAAGCGAAGGTGGCTTTTGTCCGTCAGGCCAAGGTCTACTCCATACTGGAGCGCAGCCTGGGGCATCGTTCAACGAACACTCGCCCTCAGTTGAACGGCTACAGGCCGGGTGCCCGCCCCAGCCTCTCGCGGAGCTGGCTGAGCGCGGCATATGCCTGGTCGCGGTAAGCCAGAAGTGCTGCGGTCTGGGTCGGCTCTATATCCAGGAAACCCTGCCCTGACTTCACGCCAAGGTTCCCAGCCTCGACCAGCTCCTTGAGCATCGCAGGTGCTTCGAAGCGCTCGCCATAGGTCGCTGCCAATGTTTTGAACGACGACGCATAGACATCCAGTCCCGCCATGTCACCTATGGCGAACGGACCAAACAGCGCCAAGCGAAAACCGAAGGCATTGCTGACGACCAGATCGACCTGGTCAGGCGTGGCCAACCCCTCCTCAACAACCTTGACGGCCTCCTTGAACAGGGCGAACTGCAGGCGATTGGCAACGAAACCTGGGGTATCGGCAACCCGGGCCGGTATTTTCCCCACCGAACGAATCAGTGCTTCAATGGTATCCACGTGATCGGGCAAGGTTTGTGCGCTGGCAATCAACTCGACACCTGGAATGAAAGGCGCCGGATTCATCCAGTGAACGCCCATGAAGCGCTGCGGGTGCGTGACGAATCTGGCCAGATCGCCGATCGGTATCGCCGATGTATTGGTGCCGATAATCGCCTTGCTCGAGGACGCTGCAGAGATGCGAGTCAAGACATCACGTTTGATATCGAGTACCTCAGGGACCGCTTCTGTGATGAAGTCAGCATCCCTCACGGCGTCCTCGATCGAGGCCGCTGAACTCAGACGCTCGTGCAGGCGCTGAACGGCATCCGACGGAAAAAGGCCGGTATCCGCAAAGGCCTGGGCTTGGGTCAACAGCCGCTGCAGTGATTTTTCGGCGATTGCCCCGTCGGCGTCGGCCAGAACGACATCCGCGCCCCCCAGGGCAAGAACTTGCGCAATACCACCGCCCATGTAACCGGAACCGACAACTGCAATTTTCTTGATAGTCATACCTAAACTCCTGATATCTCACACAACACGGCTCAGAGCGAATCGTTACTGCGATCCTTCAATGTGCAAAGCGCCACAGCTGCCACAATCCCACCGAGAGCCAAATAGGTGGCAACCGCGTAGCCGGATCCGAAACTGACCAGTAGAAACGAAGCGATCAAGGGCGCCGGGCCTCCAGCAACCAGTGATGACATTTGATAACCGACCCCCGCGCCGGTGTAGCGCACATGCACCGGAAACTGTTCGGAAATGAGAGATGCCTGGGCACCATACTGGATGGCATGCGGAAGCAGGGACAGGCTGATGGCAATGAAGATCCAGGTGGGATTGCCCGAGTTCATCACCCAGAAATAGGGGTACGCCATCAGGATCAATACAACGCAGCCAATGTAATAGACCCGGCGGCGCCCGATGCGATCTCCAAGATTCGAGAAGACCGGCAACAGGATCAAATCAATCAAGGCCGCCGTCAGCGTCCCCAGCAATACGAATGTTCGGGAAAGTCCGACATGTTGCGTGGCGTAGTCGAGGATGAAGGCCGTAAAAATATAGAAAGGCATTTGTTCCGACATCCGCAGGAACGCAACTTTGATGATGTCCTGCCAATGATGCCTGGCGACGTAGCGCAGAGGGCTTTTCTCAATCTGGTTGGTCTGTTTCTTTGCCGCGAACGACGGTGTTTCCTCAATCGCCAGTCGCACCATCAGGCCCACGATCACAAGCACCCCCGAGAACAGGAACGGCAAGCGCCAGCCCCACTCCAGAAACTGGTCACCGGTGAAGTAACTGGAGCCCATCACTGCCGTGGTCGACAGGATCAAGCCAATGGATGTGCCCAGTTGTGGCCAAGCCCCTGCAGCACCGCGTTTTTTCTGGTCGCCCCATTCCAGTGACATCAGTGCCGCGCCACCCCACTCCCCTCCGACGCCAAAACCCTGCACCAGACGCAGGAAAATCAGTATCCCGGGAGCCCAGAGCCCGATGCTCGCATAGGTCGGCAACACTCCGATGAGAAACGTCGCCACACCGGTCATGACCAGCGTGATGACAAGAGTCGTCTTGCGACCCACACGGTCACCGAAGTGACCAAACACCGCCGCGCCGATCGGGCGAATGGCAAAGGCGATGGCGAAGGATGCGAACGACAGCATCAACGCGACAAGGTGATCATCCGCCGGAAAAAACAACTGCGGAAAAACAAGTGCCGCAGTGGCGCCATAGATGTAGTACTCGTACCACTCGATGGTGGTACCGATCAGGCTGCCTACGGACGCCTTTCGTCGCTGACGCATCCGATGCGACTGACTGGTGGCTGACTCGGCATTATCGGCATCAACGTTCAAGGGAGTGGTGCCATGAAAGGTAGACATCGTGCTGTCTCCGATTGTTGTTATTGGACTGCACCTTGAGCTCGCTTCGTCGACCAGCCACAAGACAAGGCACATCGAGCAAAACACCGTGTTAATTTTTCTTATTATTTGTTATTTTTTCACAAAGTCAACACACGAAATCACAACTATGATCATTTCCTCGAACGGAGGCCATATGACTGCCAGGCTCTACCTGGTCCGCCACGGAGAAACCGACTGGAATGCGCAAGCCAGGCTCCAGGGTCGTCGCGACATCCCCTTGAACCGCGTCGGACGTAACCAGGCCAGGTCGTCCGGAGCTTGTCTGTCAGCGCTGCTGAAGGCCCCGGAACAGCTGGATTTCGTGTGCAGCCCATTGAGCCGTGCGCGTGAAACGATGGAAATCGTTCGCACTGGGCTGAACCTGGAGGCAACGGGATACCGCACCAGCGACAGGCTTGTGGAAATCGACTTTGGGGAGTGGGAGGGACTGACCTACCAGCAGGTTGCCGAGCGCGACCCACGGAACTATCAGGCTCGCCAGGCCGCCCCCCTGGACATTGCACCACCGGGAGGCGAAAGCTATCGCGCACTCTTGGATCGCATCGCATTGCTGGTGCAGGAGCTGAGGGGAGATACCGTTATCGTGGCGCACGCCGGTGTGCTACGCGGCTTCCTGGTCATGCTGGCCGGCGTGCCGGCAAGCCGCATCCACGCCCTGGAAATACCTCAGGATGAGGTGCTGCTGCTGGAGGACGGAGAATTCAGCTGGTTGCGCGCGAGCTCTGGCGAAGTGGCGCGCCGGCGCTGACCCTCAGGCGAGGATCAGCTCGACGCCGATTTTTCGAATACCCGTCGCAGCATCCGTGCTGAGACCATCGTCGGTGATGATCGAATCAAAGCGGTCCAGCCCGGCAATCCTGTACATGCTGAAGGTGCCGTACTTGGAGCTCGTGCACACCAGGATGCTTTGGGAAGCCGACTCCATGGCGGCACGCTTGACATCGATCTTGGCCGCCGAAGGTGTAGTGATGCCGCGTTGCTGGTCCCAGGCGCTGCTCGAAATGAAGGCGAGGTCCGTTGCGATGTTACGCAACGTGTCGGCAGCCAGATTACCCACGCTGGAGCGATTGGGGTGATCCAGTACCCCACCGGTGTGAATGACATTCACCTGCGTGGCATCAGCCAGTGCCATGACGATGTTGAAATCGTTGGTGACAATGGTGATCCCTTGCAAGGTAGACAGGTGCGGCACCATGTAGGCCGTGGTGGTGCCGGCGTCCAGATAGACGGTCATGTTGTCGCGGACCATCTGCGCGGCACACATCGCTATGCGCTGCTTCTGCACCGGTTCAGCGATCGCCTTGCTCTGATGGCTCGGCTCTCCATGGACAAGGCTGGCCAGACGCACGCCGCCCGATACCGAAAACACCCGCCCCTCTTGTTCGAGCACTGCAATATCACGACGCACAGTCATGTGAGAACAGCCAAAGATGTCAGCGATCTGGCTGACGCTCAGGATCTGCTTGCGCCGCAGATGACGGATAAGGATTTCGCGTCTCTGCGATGGAATGATTGGCGCCCCCGGGTCAACGAGCAGCTCGTCTTCTTGCAGCATCTGACTTTCCGATAGTCCTCGATTGGATGGCCCTATGGTAGCTGATAGCGAGCAATCGATCACATTCCTGCGGAATTCACACAAATAAACATTTTCAAACAGATATTCACACAGGCACGCTTTCCACCTAACATGAGCGGTAACTCAACGCGTGGAGGAGACGCACATGGACTCAGTCAAGCCTTTGCTGGGCTGCATCGCCGATGATTTCACCGGGGCTACAGATCTTGCCAACACATTGGTGCGTCAAGGGATGCGGACCGTACAGAGCATTGGCGTGCCCTCCGCCCACTGGAACCCAGGAGCCGATGCGGATGCCGTGATCGTTGCACTCAAATCGCGAACGGCCCCTACGCACACCGCGGTCCAGGATTCGGTTGCAGCATTGCACTGGCTTAGGGCCAGAGGCTGTCGGCAATTCCTGTTCAAGTACTGCTCGACCTTCGATTCCACCGAGCGTGGCAATATCGGTCCGGTTGCCGAGGCGTTGCTGCAAGCGCTCGGCAGTGATTTTACCGTGGCCTGCCCGGCCTTCCCCGAAGCGGGTCGCACTGTGTACCGCGGTCATTTGTTCGTGCATGACAACCTGCTCAGCGAATCAGGAATGGAACAGCACCCCCTGACCCCAATGACCGATTCAAATCTGGTTCGCTTTCTGGGAAAACAGACCGACAAGAAGGTGGGGTTGATTCGCCATCAGCAAATTGCCAGTGGAGAATCGGCCATATACCAACGGATCCAGGCACTGCGTGGGGATGGGGTCAGCATCGCCATCGCTGATGCCTTGTGTGACGCTGACCTGGTCACCCTCGGACGCGCTTGCCGCGATATGCCCCTGATTACCGGTGGCTCGGGTATCGCGCTGGGTTTGCCTCAGAATTTCCGGGATGCAGGCTTGCTGGCCGAGCAGAACGCCACGCACCTCGATGCACTGGCAGGGCGTGGAGTGGTGCTGGCAGGCAGCGCTTCGAAGGCTACTCATGGTCAGGTGCAAGACTGGTTGCATCGCGAACGCCCCGCGATGAAGGTCGACCCCAGGGCATTGGCCCGCGGGGAGCCCGTGGTCGAGCAGGCGGTAGCCTTCGCCCAAGGCAGCGCCGAGCCTGTGTTGATCTATGCCACGAGTGACCATGACGCCGTCCGCGCTGTTCAAGCGGAATTGGGAGTGGAACACGCGGGGCAACTCGTCGAGCAGGCGCTTGGCGCAATTGCGCACAATCTTCACCGGGCCGGCGTCAGGCACTTCGTGGTCGCAGGAGGAGAAACCTCCGGTGCGGTGGTCCAGGCATTGCAGATCCAGGCCCTGCGCATTGGCGCTCAGATCGATCCGGGCGTGCCTGTCACCCGTGCCATCGGCCGCGATGCGCTGCTCGCCCTCAAATCAGGAAACTTCGGCGGCGTTGATTTCTTCAGCAAAGCACTTGCGCAGATGGCGGAGGTCGGTTCATGAGCCGGGAGAGCGAACTGCGGGAAGAAATGTGCATCGTCGGCACCAGCCTCTACCAGCGAGGTTATACGGTTGGAAGTGCCGGCAACATCAGCGCACGCCTTGACGATGGCTGGCTGATCACGCCAACCGACGCTTGCCTGGGGCGTCTCGATCCGGCGCAGATTGCCAAAGTGGACCTGGCGGGCAAATGGGTGTCGGGAGCAAGCCCTTCCAAGACGCTGGCACTGCATCGCGAAATCTACGCAAGAAACCCGGCTGTTGGTGGCGTGCTGCATACACATTCCACCCATCTGGTAGCGCTGACACTTGCCGGAGTCTGGAGCAAGCAGGATATCCTGCCGCCCATAACACCCTACCAGGTCATGAAAGTCGGCCATGTGCCTTTGCTCGAGTATGCCCGCCCAGGTTCGCCGGAGGTTGCCCGCCAGGTCGCCAGACTTGCGTGCGAAGTGCGGGCCGTGATGCTGGAAAGGCTCGGCCCCGTAGTGTGGGAAAGCTCCGTTTCTCGGGCCAGCTACGCGCTGGAGGAACTGGAGGAAACGGCTCGGCTGTGGTTGCTGAGCGACCCCAGACCCAGCCCGCTGAGCAGCGAGGCATTGCAGGAACTGGCGACAGTTTTTGGCGCACGTTGGTGAGCAGGTGTCTGGGCATGCTCCATGGCATCAAGCACAGGAGCGATACGCCACCGGCACCTTGCCTGGCGGCGCACCGCTCTCTGTCCGGTGGCAAATGAAGGGGCTCAGCCTTGGCTCGCTATCGCGCTGGGCAACCAAGGCGTACCTGGACGCTCATCAGGCGCCCTTCATATAAGCCGCAAAGGCTGCAGCATAGGAGGGATGCCAGCGAGACAAGGCTGGACGGTTTTCAACGATATCACTCAACCCCCACTTGATCCGCTTGAGGTCGGTCAGGCGATCAACCTCGTTATCAGGACAGATGATATAGAAGTCCCCTTGATCAAGGCCGCCCTCGAGCGCGTCGATAACCTGCTCCGCGGTCCAGGCTGCTGACGGCTTGTCGCTGACGCCCTTGGCCCGAGTGAAACCGGTGAAGGTGAAGCCTGGAATGAGCAGGTGGGCACTCACGCGGGCGTTGGTCTTGACTACCAACTCATGCGATACAGACTCCGCAAAGGCACGAAGCGCTGCTTTCGAAACATTGTAGGCGGTGTCCCCAGGTGGCAAGGTAATACCTTGCTTTGAACCGGTGAAAATGACGGCTCCCGGGATATCCGCCTTGATCAGGTCAGGCAGGAATACCTGCACGGTGTGAATCGCTCCCCACAGATTCGTGTCGAGCGTTCGACGCCAAATCTGCTCTTCAGCCAACAGCGTGCCGCCGCCCTCACGACCCGCGTTGACCATTACCAGGGAAACAGTCCCGAGCGAGATGGCTTTGAGGTGGGCGGCTTCCAGCTGAGCACGGTCAGTGACATCAACTGCCACCGCATGCGCATCGATACCCTGCGCCCTCAACTCCTGGCAAGCGCTGTCCAGCATTTCCCCAGGAAGATCGCCAAGGACAACAGTCATTCCGGCGGCACCAAAACGCATGGCCGCAGCCAGACCAATGCCGCTCGCCGCGCCAGTTATAAAGGCCACACGCCCTGCTTGAACGGATGGATGAGGCATGACAAATTCTCCTTCAATACTCGACAGTCGAGACATGATGTAATGGGCCACGGTGACATCAGACACCGCTGCTACTCTGCAAAACCTAGATCATCGGATAAAGCTTGTGAAACGTTTTCAACCGATGGGATTGATACCTAAAATAGATAAATCACTTAACTTGCTGACCGATTGCCTTGGCCCATTATAGTCGGCGAGTGGAAACCCGAGCGCGCAGGACAAACCCGGCCAATCTCATAGACAGATCAAACTGATCTGAACATATCACTTATCACCTTGATACAACGAAGGCACAGTAACAGACCAGCCAGTGACGACACTGTGCTGCTGTGAATCCCTTCTTTTAAAAGGTGTACATTGCATGGATAACGTCACAAGCAGGCGTAACTTTTTATTGGCCAGCGCAGCGATCACTGCTGCCGCAGCAGTCCCATCGGTCGTGTCCGCAGCGCCGTCATCCCAAGGAGTAAACAGCATGTCGTCCTCTACTGCTCGAAACCGTGCCCATGCAATATTCAACAAGCCCGAGTACCAATTCGGCATGGGCGGTGTTCCATTCGGCAATGAATTCAACAAGCTTTCGGACCGGGATGTCGAGGAAGCCATGAACGCGGCCTGGGAACTGGGTGTGCGTTACTTTGACATGGCCCCTTGGTACGGACTGGGTCTGGCCGAGCGGCGATTCGGAAACTTCCTGCGTGGTAAACCTCGCAGTGAATACATCATCTCCTCCAAAGTCGGGAAAATTTTCAAAGCTGCCAGAAACAATAATGGCGCGAAGTACTACCCGCTGGCCGACTCGCCAAACAACATCATTTTCGATTACACGGGTGATGGCGTAAAACGCTCAATCGAGGACAGCCTGCAACGCCTGGGTGTGGATAGCCTGGACGTTGCCTTCGTCCACGATATCTCTCCTGACTTCCCCTTCTTTCCCGCCAACGCTCCCTGGGAAGAGCAATTTCGAGTCGCCGCAGGCAAGAATGGCGCTTTCGAAGCACTCACCCGCATGCGTGAGGAAGGCATCATCAAAGCCTGGGGCATCGGTGTAAACTGCCCTGAGCCCATCATCCGAGCCATGGAGGTTGCGGACCTTGACGTTTGTCTCTGTGCATCCCAGTACTCGCTGATTGATCACCACAACACCGTGGAGCATCTTTTCCCTGCAGTGAAACAGAAAAATGTCTCCCTGGTCATGGGCTCCGCACTCAATGCCGGATTCATTTCCGGAAGCCCTCGCTACAACTACGGCCCTGACAGCTACAAGATCAGTCCCGAACATATCAAGAAGCGTGATCAACTTCGCACCATTGCCGGAACCTATGGCGTGGACCTTCGCACTGCAGCGCTGAAATTCTCCGCAGCCGCGGAGCTGGCGGTGGCCATGGTCGTCGGTGTCTCCAACCGCCGTCAGATCGAAGAAGACTACAACTCCCTGCAAACCAGAATCCCTGCAGAGTTCTGGGCCGAGTTGCAAAAGAAAAACCTGATTCATCCGAACGCCGTCATTCCCGCTTAACCCTCTGTCAGCGGCCTCCCTGCAGCCTCCCACACGATTGGCCGCAGGGGGACCGCAGGCCGTGAATTCATTGGAGAAACGCTATGGGCATCTTTGACTGGAAACATTGGATGGTGATTCTGGTGGTCGTGGTCTTGATATTCGGCACCAAGAAACTAAAGACCCTGGGTACTGATGTCGGTGAATCGATCAAAGGTTTTCGCGCTGCAATGAATGACAGCGATTCCTCTCAGCCGTCCCCTGTCTCATCCTCAGATGAGACACCTGCGCGGGTCAATCAATCGACCCGTCTCGATACGCAAGCAGAAGCCATCGAAAAACCGACTCACACCCCCGCATGAGTGCTGACGAATGTTTGGTATCAGCTTTTCCGAACTGCTGCTCGTCGGGCTGGTGGCCCTGCTGGTGCTTGGCCCGACGCGGTTACCGGATGCCGCTCGAGCCGCAGGCCTGTGGGCCGGAAGGCTCAAGCGCACCTTCGCTGCGATCAGGCAGGAGGTCGAGCGTGAAATAGGCGTCCACGAGATCAGGCAGTTGCATCACGAACACACCCGGTCACTGACGCAACCAGCGTTCGATTCGCCTGCGTCAGAACGCGTAGATAACCGGGGGGAGCGCCATGAGTGATCTTCAAAACGATGGCCAGCACATGCCGCTGATCGCTCACCTGACGGAACTGCGCGTGCGCTTGCTGCGCTGCGTCGCAGCGATCCTTCTGGCGTTCTCAGGGCTGTTTGCCTTTGCCCAGCAGATCTACACGTTCGTTTCCACACCGTTGCGCCAGTATCTGCCCGCAGGGGCGACGATGATTGCAACTGACGTTTCGTCGCCGTTCCTGACCCCGATGAAGCTGACCATGATGGTGTCGCTGTTTCTGGCCATCCCAGTGATCCTGCATCAGTTGTGGGGCTTCATTGCGCCTGGCTTGTACAAACACGAGAAGCGTATCGCCATGCCGCTGCTGGTATCGAGTATCGCGCTGTTTTATACCGGCATGGCCTTTGCCTACTACGTGGTTTTCCCGCTGATATTCAAGTTTTTCGCCGCCGCGACGCCCGCCGGCGTCGAAATGATGACCGACATCACCCACTACCTCGATTTCGTCATGACCCTGTTCTTCGCTTTCGGCGCAGCCTTTGAAATCCCGGTGGCAGTGGTCTTGATGGTATGGATCGGTGTGGTCGACGTGAGTTATCTCAAGACCATCCGTCCGTACGTGGTTATCGGTTGTTTCGTGGTCGGCATGATCCTCACCCCACCGGACATCTTTTCACAGACCCTCCTGGCGATACCCATGTGGTTGCTGTTCGAAATGGGGGTGCTGTTTGCCAACCTGGTCAGCCGGCGTGGCCAAACCGCAAATGAGGCAGACCCTGAGCAACGGCCGCCTGCGATCCGGCGACTGTAATCCCCTCGTCGCTCCCTGCCCGTTGCATTTCATGCTGCTGGCGTTTTGCGCCTACAGTCTTAGGGTCTGTCCGAAATGTGTCTGCGCGTGAGCATTCCGAGCCCCGTTTCAACGCACCATGGGCGAGTGCAGATACATTTCAGACAGCGCCTGATATCAAAAAGGACTCTCATCTATGTGGCAGCCCAGTGAAACCTACCCCGATCCCGCGGTGGAAGTATTGGACCCGCGCTTTACCCGCTATCGAATCAGCCACGCCGCTGTAGAACGGCTCGCTACCGGAATGCGCCACGGTGAAGGTCCTGTCTGGTTCGGAGACGGACGGTATCTGTTGTGGAGCGACATACCCAACAACCGCATCATGCGCTGGGACGAGGAGACAGGTGCAGTATCGGTTTTTCGTAAACCCTCCGGTTTCGCGAATGGCAATACCCGCGATCGCCAAGGACGAATGATTACCTGCGAACATGGCGGACGCCGGGTCATTCGCACTGAGTACGATGGTCGAATCACTGTACTGGTCGACCGCTTTGAAGATAAACCGCTCAACTCACCCAATGATGTCGTGGTGAAGAGTGACAACACGCTCTGGTTCACCGACCCTACGTTCGGCATACTTTCCAACTATGAAGGGTACAAGGCCCAGCCCGAACTACCGACCCGGGTTTACCGGCACGATCCTGAGACCCATATCACCACTGCCCTGGTGGATGATATTTCCAACCCCAACGGCCTGTGCTTTTCCCCGGACGAAAAGCTGTTGTATATCGTGGAATCCAGTTCTCGGCCTCGCTGCATACGTGTCTATGAGGTCATCGACAACCAGTTGTTCAACGGTCGAGTGTTCGTGGATGCCGAAGCGAATGGCGCCCCGGATGGAATCCGTTGCGACATCGACGGCAATCTCTGGGCTGGCTGGGGAACTGGGCCAGGCCTTAACGGTGTCCGTATATTCGCCCCGGATGGCGTGGCCATCGGGCATATCCATTTACCAGAGCGATGTGCCAACCTGTGCTTCGGTGGACCCGCACATAACCGCCTGTTCATGGCTGCGGGCCAGTCGCTGTACTCACTGTACGTCGATGCCGAACCCGCGACACGCTAACGCTACTCTTGCACCACCTCGGCCATCAAGGACGCGAGGAAAGCCGCTGGCGCAGCATCTACCGGCCCCTGCCCGGAGCCCGGCGCAACGACATGCGTCACGACCAGCTCCCAGCATGCTTCGACATCGACCAGGGAGATGCAGCACAACTTGTCGCCACGACTGCTGACGATTTCACGTGGCGCCAGGGCGACCCCAAGGCCATGCTCGACCAGACCCAGCAGCGTATCCAGGTCACTGACCTCGAAACGGATCTGGCGATTGATGGCCGTCCTGGCAAAAACCCTGTCGACCACCCGCCTCGTCCCCTGGCCCAGCTCGAAATCGACGAATGCTTCTCCCTCCAATTGCTTGAGGCACAGGGAAGGCTGGCCAGCCAAGGCATGATTCGAGGAACAGATCAGTACCAACTCATCGCAGGCGATCACTTGATTGACCAGCTGATCGCTGGCCTCCTCCTGCGGCAGGATCGCCAAATCCAGTTGACGATCACCGACCTTCTGGATCAGCGTCTGGGCACCACCCTGAATCAACTTGACCTCGATATTGGGATACTGAGCATGGAAGCGTGCCAGCAACCCAGGCAGATCAACGAAAGGCGGCAGACTCTGCACCGTACCGATGGACAGCCGCCCTTGGCGAAGGGCGGCGACATCGGCAACCAGTGCCGCCCCATCTTCGAGGGTCTGCAACGCAGTACGGGCGGTGCCGAGGAATGCATGCCCCACCGCCGTAAGTTTGACCTGACGTGTCGTTCGCATGAAAAGGCGTGCCCCCAGTTCGTCCTCCAATTGGCGAATGGACGTAGACAACGCCGACTGCACAATGTGACATCGCTGAGCGGCGCGCGTGAAGCTTTGCTCTTCGGCCACGGCCAGAAATTGTTTTAACTGCCTGATTTCCATGTAACCTCACAAGAATCGGCTATCTGAAAAACGAGTATTGAACACTCATCAACAGGTAATGTAAGAAAGTGTTGTGGAAGCGCCGTTGCCACGGGGATGGATGCCTGTACTGTTCTTGCAAAATTCCACATTCAGGTTATTGCACAGTCATGCCGAACACCTCGGCCTGCGCCCATGTCAATGGAACCATACTACCCCATAAAAGTTCTCGAATTGCACCCTGGATATTCATCTAAACAATAGATGGCAGCCATCTAAACTTATAATTTCACACCGGTTGATTCCTGAGTGAATATAAGGCCACTCATCAACTAACTACTTTTCTTTTCCGCACTCTCTTGGCTGGCCCAGCACTCAGCGAATATCTACATTCACGCTGAACTCCTTTACAAACCCTCTGCGCCACACCACCAAACAATGTGCCCGGTACTTGCCCGCTTGTTCATCCGCACAGGCACAAGACCGCAGCCTTTCTGGACGATTCATGAACGAGACTTCGCAAGACGCCGCACGTCGCGCGACCCTTCCGACCATGGCCCAGTTCTTCGTGAGCGGGTCGGCCTTTGGCACGTGGGGTGTACAGATTCCTTCGCTGAAAGCTCATTTCGCCGTATCGGACACCCTGATGTCCCTTGCGATGCTCAGTGTGGCTGGAGGTGCCGTAATAGCCATGAAGGGCGTGGGCAAGTGGGTAGCGCGTATCGGTAGCTCACGCGCGTTGACACTGAGTGGACTGTTGTACGCTGGCGCACTGTTGGCGATTCCCCTGGCCAGTCACTTCAGTATCCTAGTCGGCGTGCTCATCGCGTTCGGTGTGGGCATGTCCGCCTTCGATGTCGCGATGAACGTCCAGGCCAGCCGTGTCGAAGCTGCACGCGGCAGACCCATCATGTCGACGATGCACGGCATGTTCAGCGTTGGCGGCATGACAGGCGCTGCGGCAGGCGGACTACTGCTCTCGGCAGGCCTTTCACTCCAGCTTTATTCCGCCTTGATGGCCGCACTCCTGGCCATCAGCGCAATCCTGGCTGGCACACGCCCACTTGCCCACGTTACCGAGCCTGCACTGCAGGAGCACAACGGCAAGGGCCGAATCCCGCTGGTTTTGTGGGTTCTGGGCATCACTGCCTTCCTTGGCCTGGTGTGCGAAGGCGCAATGTATGACTGGGCAGCCCTCTACATGCGCGATGAAGCCGGCGCCTCCATTGAACTCAGCAGCTACGGTTATGCTGCGTTCGCCGGGGGTATGGCGCTTGGTCGATTCGCCGCTGACCCCCTGCGTCAATGGATATCGGACCGAGCCCTGCTGACCGGCAGTGCCTGGCTTGGGTTTCTGGGCATCACCCTGGCAATCGCGGTCCCCCAGCCAGCGCAAGGCCTGCTGGGGCTGGTCATGATGGGGCTGGGAGTGGCCAACTTCATGCCGTTCTTCTTCCTGGCTGGCAGCAAGATACCCGGTATGTCACCTGCAGCAGGCGTCGCGGCAGTAGCTCGCTTCGCCTATGCCGGAATGCTGTTCGGCCCTCCCCTCATTGGCAGTATCGCCTACGCAGCCACCCTGCGCGCAGGACTGGTTCTGATTGCCTTGACCATGGGTTTGATCGCTGCCTTCGGTGTACGTCAGATCCACAAGATCCAGCAGGTTGCCTGACCTGACAGGCCCAGCCCATGCGCAAAGCACGCTGCTTCCTGCGCTCGATCATCCACACCTTGCAAGCGACAGTCGTACGTTTTTCTGGAGATCCAACATGCAGACAGTAGTCCACGACACAATCGGATTTATCGGTGCAGGCCTCATGGGACACGGAATGGCCAGCTGCCTGCTGAATGCGGGATACCCTGTTTCGGTGGTCAGTCACAGAAGCCGCGGATCTATCATGGATCTGCTCCAGCAAGGGGCGAGTGAAGCATCGTCGCTGCAAGAGTTGGCTGAAACCTCGTCCATTGTCTTTCTGTGCTTGCCGAATGCTGCGGTGATCGAAGCGGTCATCCAGGAGATTTCAGGCCACCTGCGCCCGCACACCATCATTGTCGACTGCTCGACGTCTGACCCCACGGTTACCCAGCGCCTGGCCGAGAAGCTCTCTGTTCAAGGGGTAGACTATTGTGACGCGCCCCTGGGAGGAACGCCTGCTCAGGCAGAAGCCGGCAAGCTGCATCTGATGGTCGGCGCCAATGAAGCGTTGTTCGCCCGGCTGAAGCCGGTTTTTTCGGTGCTGGCTGAAAAAGTGGTGCATGTTGGCCGCGTGGCTGACGGCCATCGGATGAAACTGATCAATAACTTTCTGTCCCTGGGCTACGGCGCATTGTATGCCGAAGCCTTGGCGATCGCGCGCAAGTCAGGACTCACCGTCGAGCAGGTTGATCAGGTCATCCGTGGCGGACGCATGGATTGCGGCTTCTATCGGACCTTCATGGACTATGCATTGAACGGCCAGCGTGATTCGCACAAATTCACATTGACCAACGCCTGCAAAGACATGCGCTACGTCGAATCGATGGCTAACGCGGCAGGCTGCGCAACACCGATGACCAGTGCAGTGAAGAATGCCTACGCCATGGCAGTAGCCATGGGTGGACACGGACCGAATGACTACATTCCACACCTTCCGGACTTCGCCCTGCGCTGGAATGGCATGATCATTTGAGGTAGCAGGCAGGTCGCAATGCACAAGGCTTTTCCAAATGCGAATGCCATGTTCCGAAAAAAACGATTCTGGCTTTCCTGCGTTCTGTTCAGAATAAGCCTCTGTCTTATTTTGGTGCGGATCGAGCATGAGCAGCCTGCGTACTTCACTTGAGCGACAATTGCAAAACGGCAGCCTTTATGCGGTGCTGGCCGCGCTGGGCTTCAGCTTCAAGGCCATCTTCGTCAAGCTGGCCTACGCCGCAGGGCCGGTGGACGCAGTCACCCTGCTGGCCCTGCGCATGGGCCTGTCGCTGCCATTGTTCGCCTGGCTGGTATGGGCCAGCAGGCGCCAGGCAAGCACACCCCTGACCCTGGGGGACGGCCTGCGCGTAACGCTGCTCGGACTGCTGGGCTACTACCTGTCGAGCCTGTTCGATTTCTATGGCTTGCAGTACATCAGCGCCGGGCTTGAGCGCCTGATCCTGTTCACCTACCCGACCTTGGTGCTGATCTTCCAGGCCATCGCCCTGCGCGAGCGCCCCACCCCGCGCACCTTGCTGGCGATGGGGCTGTGCTACCTGGGGCTGGGTATCGCCTTCGTCCACGACCTGAGTACCGCCGGCGGTGGCCACGCGGTGCTGGTCGGGTCGTTGTGGGTGTTTGCCAGCGCCGTGACCTACGCCCTGTATTATTCCGGCACTGGAATGATGCTCAAGCGCATGGGCTCGATGCGCATGGCCGGGCTGTGCGGTTCGGCATCGTCGCTGATGGTGCTGGCCCATTACCTGCTGGTGGCGGACCTGAGCCAACTGGCGCAACTGCCTGTTGCGGTGTGGACCAATGCAGCGCTGATGGCCGTGTTTTCCACGGTGCTGCCGATCTACTGGGTGGCGCTGGCGATCCAGCGGCTGGGGCCGACGCACACGGCAGCGGTCGGCAACCTGGGACCGGTACTGACCATGCTGGCTTCCTGGGCGATTCTCAGCGAGGCGATCTCGGGGTACCAGGTGGCCGGGCTGGTGCTGGTGTTGCTGGGGGTCTCGCGGCTCAAGCCGGGCAAGCCCAAGGTGGCCGAGGTGCAGAAGGCCATGGCCTGAGCCCTTGATCACTGCGGTGTTGTTTTCGCGGGTCGCCCGCGAAAACAACACCGCAGCCTCGCTTCTACAAGTCGAACCGATCCAGCTCCATGACCTTGACCCACGCAGCGACGAAGTCCTTGACGAACTTGTCCTTGGCGTCGCTGCTGCCATACACCTCGCTCAAGGCCCGCAACTGGGCATGGGAGCCGAACACCAGGTCCACCCGCGTCCCGGTCCATTTCACCTGGCCGGTCTTGCGGTCACGACCTTCGAACGTCTCGTTGTCAGCCGAGGTCGGCTTCCATTCCACGCCCATGTCCAGCAGGTTGCGGAAGAAGTCGTTGCTCAGGGTGCCGGGCTTGTCGGTGAACACCCCGTGGCGGCTGGCGCCATGGTTGGCGCCCAGCACCCGCAGGCCGCCGACCAGCACGGTCAGCTCCGGCGCGGTCAGGGTCAGCAACTGGGCCTTGTCCAGCAGCAGCTTCTCGGCCTTGACGCTGTACCTGGCCTTGGTGAAGTTGCGCAGGCCATCGGCCAGCGGTTCGAGCACGGCGAAGGATTCGATGTCGGTCTGGGCCTGCGAGGCATCGGTACGCCCCGGATGGAACGGCACGCTGACCGCGTGCCCGGCGTCCCTGGCCGCCTTCTCGACTGCAGCGCTGCCCGCCAGCACGATCAGATCAGCCAGCGAGATGCGCTTGCCACCGCTGTTGAACTCGCCCTGGATCTGCTCCAGCGCCTTGAGCACCTTGTCCAGTTGCTCGGGCTGGTTGACCGCCCAGGAGCGCTGTGGCTCCAGGCGCAGGCGCCCGCCGTTGGCTCCCCCGCGTTTGTCCGAACCGCGGAAGGTCGAAGCTGCCGCCCAGGCGGTAGACACCAGTTCGGCCACGCTCAACCCGCTGGCCAGCACCTTGGCCTTGAGCGCTGCAATGTCCTGCTCGCCCACCAGCGCATGGTCGACCTTGGGAATCGGGTCTTGCCAGAGCAGTTCTTCCTGTGGATTTTCCGGCCCCAGGTAACGCGCCAGCGGGCCCATGTCGCGGTGGATCAACTTGTACCAGGCACGGGCGAAGGCATCGGCCAACTGCTCGGGATGCTCCTTGAAGCGCCGGGCGATCGGCTCGTAGACCGGGTCGAAACGCAGTGCCAGGTCGGAGGTGAGCATCATCGGCGCATGACGCCTGGCCGGGTCATGGGCGTCCGGCACGGTGTTGGCGCCCTTGCCGTCCTTCGGTCGCCACTGGTGTGCACCGGCCGGGCTCTTGGTCAGTTCCCATTCGAAGTTGAACAGGTTGTTCAGGTATTCGTTGCTCCAGCGGGTGGGGGTGGAGGTCCAGGTCACTTCCAGACCGCTGGTGATGGTGTCCCCACCCTTGCCGGTGCCGAACTTGTTGGCCCAACCCAGACCTTGCAGCTCGAGGCCGGCGGCCTCGGGCTCGGCGCCGACATTGTCGGCCGGGCCTGCACCGTGGGTCTTGCCGAAGGCGTGGCCACCGGCGATCAGCGCCACGGTTTCTTCATCGTTCATGGCCATGCGGCCGAAGGTTTCGCGGATATCCTTGCCGGAGGCGACCGGGTCGGGGTTGCCTTCCGGCCCCTCTGGGTTCACGTAGATCAGGCCCATCTGTACCGCGGCCAGCGGGTTCTCGAGGTTGCGCCCGGCAGGCTCGGTGCGGCTCTGTTCCTCGGCGTGCTTGGCCGGCTCGGCCACCAGGTCGCCCTGGCCGGGAGGCTGGGCCTTGCCGTAGCGGGTGTCGCCGCCGAGCCAGACCTTCTCCGAACCCCAGTACACGTCCTCGTCCGGCTCCCACACGTCGGCGCGGCCACCGGAGAAACCGAAGGTCTTGAAGCCCATCGATTCCAGCGCGACGTTGCCGGTGAGCACGATCAGGTCGGCCCAGGAAATCTTGTTGCCGTACTTCTGCTTGATCGGCCACAGCAGCCGCCGGGCCTTGTCCAGGCTGACGTTATCCGGCCAGCTGTTCAGCGGAGCGAAGCGCTGCTGGCCGGAGCCCGCACCACCACGGCCATCGGCGATGCGGTAGGTGCCTGCGCTGTGCCAGGCCATGCGCACGAACAACGGCCCGTAGTGGCCGAAGTCGGCCGGCCACCAGTCCTGGGAATCGGTCATCAGTGCCGTGAGGTCGTTTTTCAGCGCCTGGAAATCAAGGCTCTTGAACGCCTTGGCGTAGTCGAAGGCCGGGTCCATCGGATCGGACTGGCTGCCATGCTGGTGGAGAATCCTGAGGTTGAGCTGATCGGGCCACCAGTCACGGTTGGTGGTGCCGCCGCCTGCGGTTTGATGGAACGGGCATTTCGATTCGTTCGACATCTGCAGTTACCTTATTGGGTCGGTTATCCAGATTTCCGGTCTATGCCAGGTGATCTTCAAGGCCGAGCCAAAGCCCGGCTCGACCTCGGTCCTCATCAGGGGGTGGTCGGTCGCTGCCGACGCAGGCCCGCGGCGCTGCACGCGCACATCGCGAAGCCAAGGAAAGACTAGCCCAGCATCGGCAGAGGTCTAATAGAGCGGCTATTGAAGGCTGATAGGCTGGGTCTGTCAGGCCGGATGATGGCCACGGCCTCCATCGACTGCGTCGATAGCCACCATGAATATCTTCAAGTTCCGCCATCGCTGAGCTGGACGGAAGATAGCCTCATTGAACATCGACGAGGCATCGATCATGGCATCGATCAGCAAAGGCGGCATGCTTGCCGCAATCCTGGCCCTGCTGGCCGCCCTGACCGGCTGCGCCAGCCCTGCCACTTCGCAAGTGGCGCAGCCCTATGGCCACTTTTATTCGGCGACCGAGCTGTCCAGCGTGGCCCTGACACCGGGCCAGCATGTCGCTGTGCTGCTGGGCCGCAACGCCAGCGCCACCCTGGACTACCTGCAGCGCCACCGCGAGGTGCAGCCATCGCTGCCCGGCGCCTCGCGTGCAGTGCCGGTCGCCACCCTGGGGGGTGGCAGCCAGGCCTACAGCTGGCTGGCCCAGTCACTGGCCCAGACCTTCGCCGAAGTGACCTTCTATGACGACCTGGACACCCTGCTCGCCGATCACCCCGACGTGATCGTACTGCTCGATGCACAAAGCCGCCTGGCCAGCAGCGCCAGCCCGGACATCGAGACCCAGGTGGTGGCACGCTTCTACGACGACCAGCTGACCTACATCGGCCGCGCCGAAGGCCAGGCACGCGAAGCGCTGCCGGGCAATGCGACGGACATCGCCGGTCAGTTGCAGGTCGAGCAGACAGTGCAGGCCGACGCCCTGCGCAGCTTCGATGCCTCGCTCAAGGCCTTGATCAAGGGCTGACAGTCACTTGCGCCGCTGCATCCAGGCGGCGCCCAGACCGCTCAGGCAGATGATGGCGATGCCGACGATGCTGGTGGTATCCGGCACCTGGCCGAACACCACCAGCCCCAGCACGCCGGCGAACACGATCTGGCAGTAGCTGAACGGCGCCAGCAGCGCCGGAGCTGCGTGTCGGAACGCCTTGGTCAGCAGCAGGTGGGCCGTCATGCCGCAGCCCCCGAGCGCCAGCATCAGCAGCACGTGCGACCCCTGCGGCGTCTGCCAGAAGAACGGCACCAGTGCGCTCATGATCAGGGTGTTGCACAGGCCCGCGTAGAAGTTGCTGGTGGTCGGGCTGTCGTGGGCTGCGAGGATTCGCGTCAACAGCTGGTAGAAGCAGAAGCCCAGGGCCGAGCCGAACGGGAAGAGGATGGCCGGGGTAAACATCGCCCCGCCAGGATGGACCACCACCAGCACCCCGATGAAGCCCATCACCACCGCCAGCCACTGCCCCGCCGTGACCCGCTCCTTGAGCAGTGGCGCCGACAGGGCGGTGACCAGCACCGGGGCGAGGAAGTTGACCGAGGTGGCCTCTGCCAATGGCAGGTACTGCAGCCCTGCCGTGAACAGCAGGCTGGTGCTGAGCAGGCTCAAGGCCCGCAGGGTCTGCAACAACGGGCGTCGGGTACGCAGCACGCTCAGCCCGGCCTGGGGCATGAAGATCCCGGCCATCAGCAAGGTGTGCACCAGGTAGCGCGCCCACACCACCATGATCACCGGGTAGATGCCGCCGAGGAACTTCGAGAGGCCATCGTGGCTGGCGAACAGAAAGGTCGCTGCCACCACCAGGGCGATACCGCGCAGGGGATGGTTGACGCCTGACAGCGGGGTACGGGTGGTCATGCGGATCTCTGGGCGGGGCGAATCCTGCGAGTTTAGAAGAGATGGGGCGGCGGGTGGCAAGTGTTTTCGCCCGCCCTCGTCAATCCCTGACAATCCGCTTGAGGCGCTCGCTGGCCGGGGCCGGCCGCCCATAGAAATAGCCCTGGAAATGCGAACAGCCCTCCGCTGCCAGGCGCTCCATCTGCTCGACCGACTCCACCCCTTCGGCGGTAGTCTTGATCATCAGGCTGTTGGACAGCTCGGTGATGGCGCGGATGATCGACATCGCCTCGCGGCTGTCGCACATATCGTGCACGAACGACTTGTCGATCTTGATCCGGTCGAACGGGAACGAACGCAGGTAGCCCAGCGACGAGTAACCGGTGCCGAAGTCATCCAGCGAGATCGACACGCCCAGGTCCTTGAGTTCGCGCAGGATGCGCATGTTTTCCTCACTGTTGCCCAGCAGCACCGATTCGGTGATTTCGAGCTCCAGCCGCTGGGGCGCAAGCCCTGAGTCCGACAGCGCCAGGGCCACGGTGTGCACCAGCCCGGCGTTCTTGAACTGCACCGGCGAGAGGTTGACCGACACCACCTCCTGCCCTTCCCAGGTCGCCGCCTCCTGGCAGGCCAGGTTCAGCGCGCGGGCGCCGATCTCGTGGATCAGCCCGGTTTCCTCGGCGATGGGGATGAAGTCCATCGGCATGATCATGCCGCGCCCGGGATGCTCCCAGCGCAGCAGCGCTTCATAGCCGGTGACGCTGTTGCTCTGCTGGTCCACCACCGGCTGGTAGTGCAGTTGCAACTGCCCCAGGTGCAGCGCGGTGCGCAGGTCGGTTTCCACCAGGCGGCGCTGGCGCGCGGCCACATCGAGCTCGACATGGAAACACTCGTAGCGGTTGCGGCCGTTGCGCTTGGCTTCGTACAGCGCCATGTCGGCGTAACCGAGCAACTGCTCGGCGTTGTCCTGGTCTTCGGGGGCGAAGGCGATGCCGATGCTCACCCCGACGCTGAACTGGTGACCCTCGATCTGGAATGGCGGGCAGATCGCATCGATCAGGCGCCGTGCGGTGTTGCAGGCCGCCTCGCGGTTATCCAGCCCGGCCAGGACCACGGCAAACTCATCGCCCCCCAGCCGGGCCAGGGTGTCGTGCTCGCGCAGCTCGCGACGCAGGCGCTTGCCCAGTGCGCGCAGCAGCTTGTCGCCGAAGGCATGGCCGAGCGAATCGTTGATGTTCTTGAAGTTGTCCAAGTCCAGGCACAGCGTGGCCGTCAGCTTGCCGCTGTCTTCGCCGCGCGCCAGGGCCTGCTTGAGCCGCTCGTGGAACAGTGTGCGGTTGGGCAGCCCGGTGAGGGCGTCGTGGTGGGCCATGTGATGGATCTGGGCATGGGCGGCCAGCTCTTCGGTGGCGTCCTCGGCGATGAACAGCACGTAGTCGGCCTGGTTGTCGCGGTTCTGGCTGAGCAGCGCACGGCTGCGCAGGGTGCGTGCGCCGATGACGGTCTCGACACGGGTTTCAGCGGCAAAGCCCTTGGCGCTGCGTGCGCCGCGCACCAACTGCTGCTCGAGGAATTCGGCAGCCGCGGGCACCGCACACTCCCCGGGCAACGTGCCGATGAGGCTGGCACCCTGGCCGCCGAACAGACGCTCGGCCTGCTGGTTGGCCAGGAGGATGCGCTGGCTGGACAGGTCCTGGACGATGACGCAGGCCGGAATGTTGGCGATCACCGAGTCGAGAAACTGCGACAGGGTGCTCATCTCCTGGCTGTACTGCTCGGCCAGCTCCTTGGCCTGCAGCAGTTCGAGCTCGTAGCGACGGCGCTCGGAGATGTCGCGGGTAACCTTGGCAAAGCCGATCAGCTGACCGCTGTCCTCGTCATGGATCGCCTCGATCACCACGCTGGTCCAGAAGTGCGAGCCATCCTTGCGCTGGCGTACGCCTTCGGCCTGGAAGCGCCCTTCGCGGCGCGCGGTTTCCAGGCCCTGCTCGGGCAGGCCGCCAGCGCGGTCCTCGGCGGTGTAGAACACCGAGAAGTGCTGCCCGACGATTTCGTCGGCACGGTAACCCTTGGCCCGCTCGGCCCCGGCGTTCCAGTTGATCACATGACCGGCGCTGTCGAGCATGTAGATGGCATAGTCGCGCACGCCCTGCACCAGCAGGCGGAAGTGCCGCTCCTGCTCGCGCTGGGCCATCTGCGCGTGGTACTGCTCGGTGCAGTCGCGGGTGATCTTGGCAAAGCCCACCAGTTGCCCATGATCATCGCGCACCGCCTCGATCACCACATGGGCACGCAGCAGGCTGCCATCCTTGCGCAGGCGCCAGCCATGTTCCTCGA
The DNA here is from genome assembly GCF_057370475.1 of Pseudomonas sp. FA117. Taxonomy (NCBI): domain Bacteria; kingdom Pseudomonadati; phylum Pseudomonadota; class Gammaproteobacteria; order Pseudomonadales; family Pseudomonadaceae; genus Pseudomonas; species Pseudomonas sp. FA117. The sequence continues at coordinate 2,498,268 of NZ_CM170675.1, read as the reverse complement.
AGCGGCCATTGCTGCGCGCCTCTTCCAGGTTCGCGGCTGGCACGCCAGCGGCGCGGTCCGCCTCACTGTAGAACAGCGAATAGTGCTGCCCGACGATTTCGCGGGCTTCATAGCCCTTGGCGCGCTGCGCCCCCGGATTCCAGTTGGCGACCACCCCCTCGGGGGTGAGCAGGTAGATGGCATAGTCCACCACGCTCTGGATCAACAAGCGGTACATGATGTCGGGGCTCGCGACTAGCGACATGGCATTCTTCCTGAACCTGCGGAACCGTTTTCAAGGTGCTGGCATTATGCCGTTGGTCGGCAGCGTTTTGTGAAGTGGTTCACAAAAATTCGCAACGACAGCGTCTCAGTGGGTGGTGCCTGAGACCTGCCAGGTCTGCAGCTGCGGGTCGTCGTCGGGTGCGATCACCTTCACCCTACGCGACAGCTGGGCAACCACTGCGGCGCAGAAGGCCACGGCCACGTCGTCTTCGCGGTAGCAGCGCAGCAGCCAGTCATTGTCGTCGGTCATGAGCGTGCAGGCCACCGCAGTGCCGATGCCCTGGCGGCGATAACGCTTGAGAATGAACAGGTCAGCCAGCTCCAACGCCTCGATGCCCGGCAGCTCGCTGCGCTCGATCAGCGCGAAGCCTGCGATCAGGCCATCGACCAGCACCAGGTCGGCATGCCAGCCGGGCGATTGCCAGTAGCGCGCCATGTGCGCCTCGTGCAGATAGAATCGCCCGTCCGCCTCCACGTCTTCCTGCTCCCAGTCCGACGATTCATAGGCATAGAACTGGTAGAGATTGCGAACGATCTGCGCATGCTCGGGGCCTGTGCGGATCAGTTCGAGGGTGGGGGCAGGCATCGCCAGGGCTCGCTGAGAAAGGAAGCGGCGATTCTACCCAAGCGGACAACTTTTTTCACAGGCGTACAGGGCGCCAGCCCTTGCGGCCGGCGCCTGCCAGGGGTCACTTCTCTTCCAGCACGGCCTTGCCCTTGACCGCACGCGGCCCGCGCCACGCCCAGAACAGCAGGCCGGGGAACGGCGCCCAGACCACGAACACGACCCACAGCATCTTGCGCTCGGCACGCCGCTCGCTGCCGATGATGTGCCAAATCGCCCAGATCTGCAGGAGGATCACCAGCACTGCGACGAGGATCCAGATCGTTCCGATTTCCATGAGCGTTCTCCCGTGAGCATGTACTGCGTTTGTGCACGGCAAGCGGCAAGGGTTCATTCGAATCGGCGCCACGCAGACCGAGGGGGCGCGGCATTATCGGGCCAGCGATTGTCTTTCCCCCCGACTCGCAGCACACTCGCTGCGCCACCGAAGGAAACGGAGTCCGCAGTGCCCACGCCTCGCCAGTTCAGCAAGAAGACCAGTACCAGCAACATGCTGCGGCTCAAACCCGGCGCCAGCGACGAACAGGCGCCCTACCGCGTCGATTTCGTGCTGCTGGAGCACTTCTCCATGGCCAGCTTCACCGTGGCGATGGACGTGCTGGTCACCGCCAACTTGCTGCGGGCCGACAGCTTCGCCTTCACCCCGCTGTCGCTGGACGGCGACCGCGTGCTCAGTGACCTGGGGCTGGAACTGGTGGCCAGCGAACTGGATCCGCGGGCGATCAGGGATCCCGACCTGCTGATGATCTGCGGCGGGCTGCGCACCCCGCTCAAGTACCCCGAACTCGACCGCCTGCTGGGCGACTGCTCGGTCCACGGCCAGGCGCTCGGCGGCTTGTGGAACGGCGCCTGGTTTCTCGGCCGCGCCGGAGTGCTGGGCGACTATGGCTGCAGCATCCATCCCGAACAGCGCGCCAGCCTCGCCGAACGCAGCCCGCAGACGCGCATCACACCGGCCAGCTTCACCCTCGACCGCGACCGCCTCACCGCTGCCAGCCCCAACGGCGCCATGGAGTTGATGCTCGGCCTGGTGCGACGACTGTACGGCGATGCCTTGGCCGAAGGCGTCGAGGAGATCCTGTCGTTCTCCGGCGCCCGCTACCGCCAGGTCGGCCCAGGCGCGAAGAAATCCATGAGCCTGCAGCTACGCACCATCGTCGAGCTGATGGAAAACAACCTGGAGGAAACCCTCAGCCTCGATCAACTGGCCGCCTACAGCGGGCGCTCGCGCCGACAGATCGACCGGCTGTTCCAGGCCCAGCTCGGCACCTCGCCACGGCGCTACTACATGGAACTGCGCATCACCAAGAGCCGGCGGCTGCTGCAGTACTCGGACTTGTCGGTGATGGAGGTGGCCGTGGCCTGCGGGTTCGTCTCGGTGTCGCACTTCAGCAAGTGCTACGCGGCGTACTTCGGCTACCCGCCTTCGCGCGAGCAGCGGCTGGGCGAATGAGCGCGCACGCCAGGCAAACTGACAGGGCAATTGTCGCAACGGCCCGGAAAAACCGTTACAGCATGAAGGTTTTTTCATTTCAGCATCGTGCTTCGACGAGCAATCGACAGCCGCTGAGCCATACTCCACAATGCAGCGGTTTTCGGGGGGAAACCCTTGCACAGCCAACGACATACCAACTATTAGTGAGCCTCAACGTGAAAACTTCCCTGTCCATCCTCAGCCTGCTGCTGGCGCTCACAGGAACTGCGATCCTTCCGTCGACCGCTGCTGCACAATCCCCGGCCCAGGAACAACGTGATCCGTCCAAGCTGCACCTGGCTTCCGGCAGCGCCCTGCTGATCGACCTGAACACCAACAAGGAGCTGTACTCCAGCCACGCCGACCGCGTGGTGCCCATCGCTTCGGTGACCAAGCTGATGACGGCGATGGTGGTCCTGGACGCCAAGCTGCCGATGGACGAGATGCTCACCATGACCATCGCCAACAACCCGGACCTCAAGGGCGTGTTCTCGCGGGTGCGGCCCGGCAGCGAGCTGAACCGCCGCGAAACCCTGCTGATCACCCTGATGTCATCGGAAAACCGCGCCGCCAACACCCTGGCCAACCACTACCCCGGCGGCTATGCGGCGTTCATCAAGGCGATGAACGCCAAGGCCCGCAGCCTGGGCATGAGCCAGACCCGGTATGTCGAGCCCACCGGCCTGTCGACCCACAACGTGTCCACCGCCCACGACCTGGCCAAGCTGCTGATCGCCTCGCGCAAGTATCCGATGCTAAGCGAGCTGTCGACCACCCGCGAAAAGACCGTGGCCTTCCGCAAGCCCAACTACACCCTGGGTTTTCGTAACACCGACCACCTGGTCAACAAGAGCAACTGGGACATCAAGCTGACCAAGACCGGCTTCACCAACGAAGCGGGCCACTGCCTGGTGCTGCTGACCCGGATGGACAACCGGCCGGTGGCGATGGTGATCCTCGACGCCTACGGCAAGTATACCCACTTCGCCGACGCCGGGCGCCTGCGCCAGTGGCTGGAAACCGGTTCGGCCAAGGCGGCGCCGGCGGTGGCGATGCAATACAAGTCCGATCGCCAGAGCCGCTCGCGCGTGGCATCCGAATAAGTCATCCCTTCCAGGGCGGCCCCTTGCGGGCACGCCCTGCCCTCACCCTCAGGCCACGGTGCTGATCAGGTTGCCGGAACTGCTGCTGCTCAGTTTGCTCAAGGCCTGCAGCAACTGCGCGGTGGCCTGCTGGATCTGACCGCTGATGGTCGCGATCTGCGCCTGGATACCTGCCACTGCGGCCAGCTTGGCCTTCTCGTCCATCGGCTGCGCCTGGATCTCGGACATACGCTTCTGAGCGTCGGCCAGTTGCTTCTGCATCTGCTTGATCAGCTCGCGCAACTGGCGGATGAACGACGGTTCGCTGCTGTCGTCGCTGCCCTTGGCCTTGTCGGCCTTGTCGGTCTGCGCCGGCATGGCGACCTGGTTGGCCGGCGCCTCGCTGCCCTGCTCGGTGCCACCGGTCTGAGTAGCGGTCTGCAGTGCAGACTGAACGCTCGCGCCGGTGAGGTTGACACTTGTGATCCCTACCATTTTCCTTCTCCGCAAGGATTTCTAGGTAACCGTTGTATCGGCCGCCAGGCGCCAGGCTTGAGCCCCGAGCCTCCAGCAGCAGGCTGGCGGCCGAACGACAGGCGCTCGTAAGGCTGTTGGCAGCGCTCGCCCTATTGCTCTGCAAGCCCGACCGGGCTGCCCTGCACCACGATCTGATCGCCGTCGATGACGTTGTAGAAGCAGCTGCGCCGCCCGGTGTGGCACGCACCGCCGACCTGGTCGACGAGCACCAGCAGCGCATCGCCGTCGCAGTCCAGCCGCACCTCCTTCAGGTGTTGCACGTGCCCCGACGTCTCGCCCTTGCGCCACAAGCCGCTGCGCGAACGTGACCAGTAGCACACCCGCCCGGACTGCAGGGTCTGCATCAGTGCCTCCCGGTTCATCCAGGCCAGCATCAGCACCTCGCCACTGTCGTACTGCTGCGCGACGGCCGTCACCAGGCCCTGTGCATTCCAGGGGACCTGCGCCAGGACCTGGTCCAGCGGGAAGCGCGATCCCGCCACTGCCTGTTCGAGCTTGAGAAACATTGATCGGTACCTGCTATCGGGATAGGACATTCCATCGCAGCCTTGTGCGCAACGGACGGCAATCCGGTCCTGGCTTTTTCAAGGACCGAGACAAGTGTTACTTTATAACATTAATATCCTGTGACTGGGGCGTGCGATGAAGCGCCCGATGCCCTCCAGAATCCACGACCGCCAAGGTGGCTCATGCTAATCCGCAAGTTGTTCAAGTTCGAAAATGCGCACATCGTCCGCGGTTGCAGCACCCGGCGCTGCTCGCACTCGATCCACGGCCACTCCTACAAGGTCGAGTTGATCCTCCACGCCGACGCCCTGGACAACGGCCAGATGGTCTATGACTTCGGTCTGCTCAAGGGCGACGCACGCGAGCTGATCGATGCGTTCGATCATTCGGTCGCACTGTGGACCGAGGATGATCCCGATTACCTGGCCTCGATCCGCCGACACTCCGAACGCTGGGTGGCGATCCCGGTGTCACCGAGCGCAGAGCAGTTCTCCCGGTTGATCTTCCGCCTGGTCGATGCGGTGCTGGAGAGCACCGAGATGGTCAATGGCGAATCTGCGGTGCAACTGCACTCGGTGATCGTGCATGAGACCGAGACCGGCTATGCCCAGTGCTTTCGCGAGGATGTGCTGAATCCACGCATGGGCCTGATCGACCTGGACCGCATCGAGTTCTCCCCGGCCATCACCGCCCAGTGGTCGGACCCTGGCCTGTTCGAGCGTCTGCGGTCTGTGCAGCGCTGAGCCGCACAGGCCACAGGCAGCGCGGCAAACGCCGATTCTTTCCCTCACCCCCTCGTTGCGGCGTGCAATTGTCGGTATGGTGTTGTCAAAGAAGGATGTTTTACCCGCACAGGAAAGACTTAGATGCCCCAACGCAATGTCATCAACGCCTCCGTCAGCCCCAAGGGCAGCCTGGAGACGCTGTCGCAACGTGAAGTCCAGCAACTGAGCGAAGTCGGTACCGGCAGTCTCTACACCCTGTTCCGCCAGTGCGCCCTGGCCATCCTCAACACCGGCGCCCATGTCGACAATGCCAAGACCATCCTCGAGGCCTACAAGGACTTCGAGGTCCGCATCCACCAGCAGGATCGCGGCGTACGCCTGGAACTGCTCAATGCCCCGGCCGATGCCTTCGTCGATGGCGAGATGATCGCCAGCACCCGCGAGATGCTGTTCAGCGCCCTGCGGGACATCGTCTACACCGAAAGCGAACTGGCCAGCCAGCGCATCGACCTGGATAGCTCCCAGGGCATCACCGACTACGTCTTCCACCTGCTGCGCAACGCGCGCACCCTGCGCCCGGGCGTGGAGCCGAAGATGGTGGTGTGCTGGGGTGGACACTCGATCAGCACCGAGGAATACCAGTACACCAAGAAAGTCGGCCACGAACTGGGCCTGCGCAAGCTGGACGTCTGCACCGGCTGCGGTCCGGGCGTGATGAAGGGCCCGATGAAAGGCGCCACCATCGCCCACGCCAAGCAGCGCATGCACGGCAGCCGCTACCTGGGCCTGACGGAGCCGGGCATCATTGCCGCCGAGGCGCCTAACCCGATCGTCAACGAACTGGTGATCCTGCCGGACATCGAGAAGCGCCTGGAGGCTTTCGTGCGCGTCAGCCACGGCATCATCATCTTCCCCGGCGGCGCGGGCACGGCCGAGGAGTTCCTGTACCTGCTGGGCATCCTCATGCACCCGGACAACCAGGACCTGCCCTTCCCGGTCATCCTCACCGGCCCGCGCAGTGCCGAGCCGTTCCTGCAGCAGTTGCACGCCTTCGTCGGCGCCACGCTCGGCGAGGCGGCGCAGCGCCATTACCAGATCATCATCGACGACCCGGCCGAAGTGGCCCGGCACATGGTCGAAGGGCTCAAGGCAGTCAAGCAGTTCCGCCGCGAGCGCAACGACGCCTTCCACTTCAACTGGCTGCTGAAGATCGACGGAGGCTTCCAGCACCCGTTCGACCCGACTCACCAGAACATGGCCGACCTGGCCCTGCGCCGCGAGCTGCCGCCCCATGAACTGGCCGCCAACCTGCGCCGGGCGTTTTCCGGGATCGTCGCTGGCAACGTCAAGGATAAAGGCATTCGCCTGATCGAGGAGCACGGGCCGTACCAGATCCGTGGCGACCAGGCGATTCTCGATCCGCTGGGCAAGTTGCTGCAGGCCTTCGTCGACCAGCACCGGATGAAGCTGCCTGGCGGCGCGGCGTATGTGCCGTGCTACCAGGTGGTGACCTGAGCCCCCCCTGAGAAATTGACTCGATTTCTGTAGGGGCAGCCTTGTGTCGCGCCCGATCGCGACGCAAGGCCGTCCCTACGGGGTACGGGTCAGGCGGCAACATCTTGCAGATAATTCCCACCCCAAGCAGTGAACCTGCCTACAAAAAAACGGTCTTTCGCTGACGGTCAATCCACCGACCGCTTCACGGCCCAGTCATCGGGCCTTCAACCGTACTGTTTCAGCGAAGATCATCATGCCCCCATTGCGCCGCGCCACCCTCGCCCTTGCCGCCTTGTTCGTCACCGCCCCGGCCCTGCATGCCGAAGAAGCCTCCAGCGACGCCCGCTGGGTCAGCGACAGCCTCAGCACCTACGTGCGCAGCGGCCCCACCGACGGCCACCGTATCGTCGGCACGCTCAAGTCCGGGCAGAAAGTGTCACTGGTCGGCAGCCAGGGCAACTACAGCCAGGTCCGTGGCCAGAGCGGCGACCTGGTGTGGATCCTGACCAGCGACCTGCAGTCGGTACCCGGCCAGAACGAGCGCCTGCCACAGCTCGATGCCCAGGTCGCGGAGTTGTCCGGCCAGCTCAAGACCATCGACGACAGCTGGAAGAACCGGGTGCAGGGCATGCAGGAAACCCTCGATTCGCGCAAGGCGCTGATCGACGAACTGCAATCGCGCAACAAGTCCCTCGACGAACAGCTCGAGCAATCGCAGTCGAGCCTGCGCGACACCCAGGCGCGCCTGGGCGACGAGAACAAGCAGGTGATGATGCGCTACATGGTGTACGGCGGCAGCATCGCCGGCGCCGGCCTGCTGGCCGGCCTGATCCTGCCGGCGCTGACCCGCGGACGCAAGCGCAACGACCGCTGGTTCTGAGCAACTCAGGCATCGGGCAAGCGCCCGCCGGCCACCAGGAAATCGATGAACAGCCGCACCCGCAACGGCATGTGCCGGGCCTGCGGATAGATCAGCGTGAACGGTCGCGCCGTACCGCCGAAAGCCGGCAGCACTTCGATCAGCTCGCCGCGCGCCAGGGCGTCCTGCACGGTGAAGCGGTAGGCCTGCATCAGCCCGGCGCCGTGAAGGGCCAGGGTGGAGGTGGCGAGGAAGTCGCCCAGGCAGGTGATCGAGCCACCGACATCGACCTCCACCACGGCGCCGTTGCGACGAAAGGTCCAGGGCGCGCGGCGCCCGCTGCTGGGGATCTCGAACAGGATGCACTCATGCTGCGCCAGGTCTTCCGGCACCTGCGGATGACCTGCGCGGGCCAGGTAATCGGGCGTGCCGACCACCACCAGCTCGGCGTTCTCCAGGCGTCGGGCGACCAGCCGTGAATCGGCCGGGTCGCGGCCACGGATCGCCAGGTCGAACTGTTCCTCGGCGAAATCGACGTTGCGATTGCTCACATGCACATCCACCTGCACTTGCGGGTAGCGCGCACGAAAGCGTGGCAGCCAGGGCAGCAGGCGATGGTGGGCGTAAGGTGTCGGCGCACTGATGCGCAGGCGTCCGCGCGGTTCGAGCTGCCCGCCGGAAACCTCACGCTCGGCCTCGACCAGCTGCCCCAGTGCCAGGCGGCACTGCTGGTAGTAGACCTGCCCGGCATCCGACAGGCGCATCTGCCGGGTGGTGCGCACGAACAGCCGCACCCCCAGGCGCTCTTCCAGGCGCGCCACCGATCGACTCACTGCCGCCGGCGTGACACCGGCCTCGGTCGCTGCAGCGGTGAAGCTGCCGGTGTCGGCAGCCAGGCAGAACAATTCCAGGCTGCCCAATTGAAGGTCATCGAAGTGGCGGGTCATGACGGCTCGATTGATTACATGAAGTATCGATTGAAATGCCATGCGCCTTATTTTTCAACCCCTGACAGGGTTCTACAGTGGCCTCCACAGACGAGCCAGCCGGCTCGCCCACCTGGAGATCCCCCCATGAGCACAGCAAGAACCGTCATCATCACCGGCGCATCCAGCGGCCTGGGTTTCGCCCTGGCCAAGGCCTTCCTCGAACGTGGCGACAATGTAGTCGGCAATGCCCGGACCCAGGCACGCCTCGACCAGGCTGCCAGCGCACTGGGCCACCCGTCCGCTTTCGTGGGCGTTGCCGGTGACATCGCCGATCCCGCCACCGCGCAGCGCCTGATCGAAACCGCCGAGCAGACCTTCGGGGGCGTCGACATCCTGGTCAACAACGCCGGGATCTTCATTCCCAAGCCCTTCATCGACTACACCGAGCAGGACATCGACGCGCTGTTCGCCACCAACCTCAAGGGCTTCTTCTATCCTTCCCAGGCGGCGGCCAGGCGCATGACCGCCCAGGGCCATGGGCAGATCATCGCGATCACCGCCTCGGTGGCCCTGCAGCCCAATGCGCGGGTACCGGCGGTGCTGCCGATCCTGGTCAAGGGCGGCCTGAACCAGGCGGTCAGGGGGCTGGCCCTGGAGCTGGCCGGAAGCGGCGTGCAAGTCAACGCCGTGGCGCCGGGAATCATCGAGACACCGTTGCACAACAACAACGTCGAGGGTCTGGGGGTGCTGTCGCCCAGCGGTCGCACCGGCACCCCGCAGGACATCGTCGATGCCGTGCTGTACCTGACCGACGCCCGCTTCGTCAGCGGCGTCGTACTTCCGGTTGACGGCGGTGGCACCGCCGGCACCTGGCACTGAAACCCGAGGAACCTGCCATGCCATACGTTCATATCCGCGTGACCGAAGAAGGCGTCAGCGCCGAGCACAAGCGTCAACTGATCGAAGGCACCACCGAGTTGCTGCAGCGAGTGCTGAACAAGCCGCCGGCGAGCACCTTCGTGGTGATCGAGGAAGTGCCCACCGACAACTGGGGGGTGGGCGGCGAGACGGTGACCGCAGTGCGCAAGCGCGAGCGCGGTTAGGCCTCGATCACTGGCGCAACCGCGCCAACGCCTCCAGCACATGACCGGTGGCCCGCTCCACCTCTCCCTCCCGACAGGCAACCCCCAGCGCCCGCCATAACCCAGGGCGCAGGGGACGCCGGGCAATGCGCAGGTCCGGTTCGGGCGCTGCGCCTTCCTGCGGCAGCAACGTTGCACCATACCCTGCCGCCACCAGGCTCTTGATCGCATCGTTGTAGTTCAGTTCGATCCGCGCCTGCGGATACAGCCCCGCTGCAGCGAACCAGTCGCTCGTCACCCGCGACAGTTGCGTGCTGCTGTCGTTGAGAATCAGCGCCCGCTGCCCGAGCCAGGCGGGGGTCACCCGTGCCGGTGGCTGCCAGTCGGCCGGCAGATAGGCCATGATCGGGTCGCGCCGCCACGGCGTGAGCCTCACGCCCTTCACCGCCACCTGCGGCAACGCCACCAGGCCGATGTCCAGGCTGCCCTCGCGCAGTCGCGCCAGCGACGCCTGCGAGGTCAGCACCTGAACCTGCACGTCGATCCCCGGATGCTCGCTGCGCAAGGCCGCCAGGGCGCTGGGCAGCAAGTGGGCGATGGCGCCGGTGGAGGCGCCCAGGCGCACCCGTCCGGTGAGCCCGGCGACCTGCCTGCGCACCTCGTCCAATGCCTGGTCGGCGTCGGCCAGCAGGCGGCGGGCACGCGCCAGCAGGGTTTCGCCAACCACCGTGGCGCGCACCTGCCCGCGGGTGCGGGTGAGCAGCGCAGCACCGACCCGCGCCTCCAGTTCGGCCACATGCAGGCTGATGGTCGGGGGCGCCAGGTTCAGCTGGCGTGCAGCCTCGGCGAAGGAGCCCTGGTCGGCGATCACCACCAGGGTGCGCAGGCGGTCGAGGCTGATTTCTCGCATGGTGATGATCCTTGTCTGGCCGTGATTCAGAAAACCTGAACATCTGCATCATGATATTCAAATTTTCTTCAGATCCAACAACGGCGAGCATGGAGCCACTTCTTCATCGAACGGATTTCCACCATGCATCAGCCCATCGTGTTCATCGACGGCGACCAAGGCACCACCGGCCTGCAGATCCACGCACGCCTGCACGGGCGCAGCGACCTGCAACTGCTGACCCTGCCCGAAGCCGAGCGCAAGGACGCGCAGCGCCGCGCCGAGGCCATCAACAGTGCCGACATCGCCCTGCTCTGCCTGCCCGACGCTGCGGCGCGCGAGGCGGTGGCGACCCTGCGCAACCCGGCGGTGCGGGTCATCGACGCCAGCTCCGCCCACCGCACCACCCCGGGCTGGGTCTATGGCCTGCCAGAGCTGGACGACCAGCAGGCCGAGCGCATCGCCCAGGCAACGCGCATCAGCAACCCGGGCTGCTACCCGACCGGCGCCATCGCCTTGCTGCGCCCGCTGGTCAATGCAGGCTTGCTGCCGGCCGACTATCCGCTCACCGTGCAGGCCATTTCCGGTTACTCCGGCGGCGGGCGCGCTGCCGTCGAGCGCCATGAGCAACCGGGCGCAGAGCCGGCACCTGCCTTGCAGCTCTATGGGCTGGAACTGGCACACAAACATGTGCCCGAGATCCAGGCCCACGCCGGTCTCAGTGCCCGCCCGGTATTCCTGCCCGGTTACGGCAACTACCGCCAGGGCATCGTGCTGAGCATCGCCCTGCAGCTGCGCCTGCTGGCGCCTGGCGTGACAGCCGAGCACCTGCAGGCTTGCCTGCAGCAGCATTACCAAGGCGCGCGCCACGTCCAGGTGATGCCGCTGCACCAGCAAGGCCCGGCCACGCCCCTGGACCCGCAATCCCTGAACGGCACCAATGACCTGCGCCTGGCGCTGTACGCCAATCCCGAGCATGGCCAGGTCCTGATGACGGCAGTGTTCGACAACCTGGGCAAGGGCGCCTCGGGCGCCGCGGTGCAGAACCTCGATCTGCTCCTGGCGGCGCTGCGCCAGTAAGGCCAGGACGCTAAAAGCGGTTAGACTGTCCACCCCGCGTCATCCAGGCGCGGGGTGAGTTCAACCGCCGGAGCCTGTCCCCCGATGTTCATCCTGAGCCGCCTCGACGGCGTGCCGCCCGAATCCTTCCAGAACCAGATCCGCCAGCTGGTGATCGAGCATGTCGGCGAGCTGAGCAGCGTCGCCATCACACCGGACAATCCGCTCTATCCCCTGTACCAGTACGGCGTCGGCCTGGAAGTCCACCAGTACCTGCAAGCCCTGGACGGCACCCGTGGCCTGGCCGTGGAACTGATCCTGGCGCTGGATGCCGAGGCGCCGGATCGACTGTGCGGCTTCGCCCTCGCCCTGCCCGCCCAGGACGACGACCAGGCCTGCGTCCTGGCGTTTCTCGCCGTGAACCCCGCCCAGCGCCGCCAGGGCATCGCCCGTGCACTGCTGGCAGACCTGCGCAGCCGCTACGCCTGCGTGGAACTGAGCAGCTTCGCCAACACCGTACCCTGGTTCGAGGCCATGGGCCTGCAGGCGGTGAGCGCCAACGGGCCGCAGGTCCTGATGAGCAGCACCGGCAAGGCCAGCGACGCGCTGGTGGGACGACTGGATATCGCACCGATCTACCAGACCCTCGAAGTGCGCCAGATCCACGCCTACCTGCTCAAGCAGCATGGCGAGGACGCGATGATCGAAGCCGAGCAGCAGCGCGACGAGCGCCTGGACGAACTGGCCCTGCAAGCCCAGGCCTGCGTGGCGACCCGCCGTCGGGTGCACTGACCCCGGGGCGCTGCTGATTTTCTGACCCGCCCCCTTTGCGGGCCTTTTGCACCACAACAGTGCAAAAGACCCGCCACCGCTCTGCACCACGCCCACGGCATGCCCTCTCCAGCCCGCTGGCACAGCGCTTGCGGTCGCACCTTGTGCCCCATTCGCGAACTTAGTTTTTTTAACGTTCATGAGCACATATTTACTAATTTATCCTTCCCCGCCCACGCCCCATGATCGCTCCAACAAGAAAGCGTCGCCTTTTGCCGACGCGCGTCCGGGCACCTGTGAAGTGCCCATCCTTGCCTTGGAGTCCGTCATGACCAGCGCAGCCACATCGGCACCTCTCATAGAAAAACACACGATCGGATACGTGCCCCCCGAAGACCGCCATGGAAAGGTAAAGGACTTGTTCACCCTGTGGTTCGGCGGCAACATCGCGCCGCTGCCCATCGTCACCGGCGCCCTCGGCGTGCAGCTGTTCCACCTCAACCTGATCTGGGGCATCGTCGCGATCCTGGTCGGCCACCTGGTCGGCGGCGTGCTCATGGCACTGCACTCGGCCCAGGGCCCGCAGATGGGCATCCCGCAGATGATCCAGAGCCGTGCCCAGTTCGGCACCCTCGGCGCGCTGCTGGTGGTGGTGATCGCCGGCGTGATGTACATCGGTTTCTTCGCATCCAACATCGTGCTGGCGGGCAAGTCGCTGCACGGGGTAGTCGACAGCGTGCCGGTGCCGGTGGGCATCGTCATCGGCGCCCTGGGCTCGGGGATCATCGGCATCATCGGCTACCGCTTCATCCATGTGCTCAACCGCATCGGCACCTGGGTGCTGGGCATCGGCATCGTGATCGGTTTCGGCTACATCTTCACCCATGTACAGAGCGACGACTTCCTCAGCCGTGGCAGCTTCAACATCTCCGGCTGGCTGGCCACCGTGTCGCTGGCGGCGCTGTGGCAGATCGCCTTCGCCCCCTACGTGTCGGACTATTCGCGCTACCTGCCGGCCGACGTGAAAGTGTCGTCGACCTTCTGGACCACCTACCTGGGTTCGGCGCTGGGCTCGAGCCTGTCGTTCATCTTCGGCGCCGTCGCCGTGCTGGCGATCCCGGCCGGGATGGACACCATGGATGCCGTGAAAATGGCCACCGGCGCCATCGGCCCGCTGATGCTGGTGCTGTTCCTGCTCAGCGTGATCAGCCACAACGCACTCAACCTGTATGGTGCGGTGCTGTCGATCATCACCCTGGTGCAGACCTTCGCCTACCGCTGGATCCCGACCGCCAAGACCCGCGCCGTGCTGTCGCTGGTCGTGCTGGCCGCGTGCAGCGTGGTGGCGGTGTTCGCCTCCTCCGACTTCATTGGCCACTTCGTCGACATGGTGCTGGTGCTGCTGGTGGTGCTGGTGCCGTGGACCGCAATCAACCTGATCGACTTCTACGCCATCCACAAGGGCGAGTACGACATCCAGTCGATCTTCAAGGTCGATGGCGGAATCTACGGGCGCTACAACCCGCAGGCGCTGATCGCCTACGTGATCGGCATCGTGGTGCAGATTCCGTTCATGAACACCCCGCTGTACGTGGGACCGGTGTCGGAACACATCAACGGTGCCGACCTGTCGTGGCTGGTCGGGCTGGCGGTGACCACCCCGCTGTACTGGTGGCTGGCCAGCCGTGACAGCGCCTACCGCCGTCGCCAGATGGGCACCAAGCTCGCTGCCGGACATTGACGCAAAGCGCTCGCCCTGCACCTGTGCAGGGCGAGCTGCGCCGGGCCTGCCCTACGGCTCGAACCCTTCCACGATGATCACCTCGGCCTTGGCCACCCCCTGCCGATAACGGCAGGCCTCCTGATACAGATCCGACCGATAGCAGGCCACCGCCTGTTCGTACGAGTCGAACTCGATCACCACGCTGCGCTGCGGCGTCGCCCTTCCCTCCATCGCCTCGCTCCTGCCGCCGCGGGCCAGGAAGCGTCCGCCAAACGCCACGAACGCTGCTGGCGCCCGCTGGGTGTACTGCTGGTATTGCTCCGGGTCGGTAACGTCCACATGGGCGATCCAGTAGGCCTTCATCCGTCGATCTCCTGTACAGGGTTATTTGTGTATTATGGTATACCATAAAGATCACCTGACCACAGCGAGCGTGCAGCATGGCTTTCAACAGCATCGAAGAACTTCTCGAAGACTATCGCCAGGGCAGAATGGTGCTGCTGGTGGACGACGAGGACCGGGAGAACGAAGGCGACCTGCTGATCGCCGCCGAGCGCTGTGACGCCCAGGCCATCAACTTCATGGCCCGTGAGGCACGCGGGCTGATCTGCCTGACCCTGACCGACGAACACTGCCAGCGCTTGGGCCTGGAGCAGATGGTACCGACCAACGGCAGTGCGTTCAGCACCGCCTTCACCGTGTCGATCGAAGCCGCCAGCGGTGTCACCACGGGGATCTCCGCCGCTGATCGCGCACGCACCATCGCAGCCGCCATGGCCAGGGACGCCCGCCCCGAAGACCTGGCCCAGCCCGGTCATGTCTTCCCGCTGCGCGCCCGCGAAGGCGGCGTGCTCACCCGCGCCGGCCACACCGAGGCCGGTTGCGACCTGGCGCGCCTGGCAGGCTTCGCCCCGGCCTCGGTGATCGTCGAAGTGCTCAACGACGACGGCAGCATGGCCCGCCGGCCTGATCTTGAGCTGTTCGCCAAGCGCCATGGCATCAAGATCGGCACCATCGCCGACCTCATCCACCATCGCCTGAGCACCGAACAGACGGTCAGGCGCATCGGCGAGCGCGAGCTGCCGACGGTCCACGGCACCTTCCGCCTGGTGACCTTCGAGGACCGCATCGAAGGTGGTGTGCACATGGCGATGGTGATGGGCGACATTCGCCGCGAGCAGCCGACGCTGGTACGGGTGCATGTGATCGACCCGCTGCGCGATCTGGTCGGCGCCGAATATGCGGGGCCTGCCAACTGGACGCTGTGGGCGGCGCTGGAGCGGGTAGCGGCAGAAGGTGCCGGGGTGGTGGTGATCCTCGCCAACCATGAGTCGTCCCAGGCCCTGCTCGAACGGGTGCCCCAGCTCACCCAGCCACAGCGCCCCTACCAACGCGGGCAATCGAAGGTGTATTCGGAGGTCGGCACCGGCGCGCAGATCCTGCAGGACCTGGGCGTGGGCAAGCTGCGTCACCTGGGGCCGCCGCTCAAGTACGCGGGGCTGGCAGGGTATGAGCTGGAGGTGGTGCAGAGCGTTGCCTTCGAAACGATCTGATTCGCTATCAATACGTGAAATCTGAACGCCCGCTGCCGCGGGCGTGCGTCATTTGAAGCGAAAAACAGATAACCCCATCAACCAAAGCAGCCCGAGGAAAATGCATAACGTTGCAATCTGTATGCGGCGCTTCAAGCAATACGGAAACTTTTCTACATCAAGAGGATCCAGCGTTCCACGCCGAATACCAATCGAAGGACACGTTAGCGCTGAGCTCATGGCTGCCACTATGAGCATTCGCGACCAAAACGAGGCCACTCCCCAAACTTTGATTTCCGCATCAATCCCCGAGCTTCTTCCAAAAGCACGACACATCGCGACGAAGTGACGAGATGCGGAAATATGAAGCACCATCAAAATCCCCACCAACATAATTGCAAAGGGCGCACCTACGAATACCAATTTGCAATTAGCCGACCAACTGCTGGCATCAATCATCTGAGACCTCGTAGAGCAACTCCCCCCAATACTCTCCGTAACGTCCACCCCATTCTGCGGCACCAAGGGAGCCTGCCCCTACCAACGCGATACCGCAAACTGCTTTTCCCCACACCCCAAAATGGCAGACTAGGTTAGCCACCTTGCCCGCAGCGATACCGCCACCAAAACCTGCTACCAGGCTCCCGCCAAAAGCGCCCGTTTCGGTAAAGCGCACCTTGCGACACTCATCGGTTTCTCCAGACCGACAAGCCTCTTGCACCTTCAGGTACGAAGCTGTCGCACCCAGTCCAATCGCCACATACCCCCCATACTTCAAATACCGCGCTGTTTTCGCCACTTCATCCAAGTGCGTTGCATATCCCGGTATCTGCCCCGGTCCTCCGGCCTTTTTCCAGTGATGCACCAGGCTCTTCGGCGAAATACCCAAGTCCCGGCGCAACGTCTCATAGCCTCCCAGGTTCAGTCGTTTGTGCAGGAACGAACTGCTCAATTGCGCACTGAGCTGCTGATACAAGGCCTGGCGCGAAGTGAAGAACTCGGGACTGTGCAGATGGCCATGCAGTGTGAACTGCCGCTGGTGCAATGCTTCGATGCCCTTGAGCGTGTCCTTGACACGTCCCAAGCCCTGATCGAGCATGTCCTTGCCCACCCCCATGGAACTGCTTGCTCCACTCAACACTCCGGCAATCTCCCCGATGTGTTCCATCATGAAGTTGGCTTCTGCCTCGCTGAGCGTCGCCAAGGCCCCACGCGCGTGTTCGGCAGCCTGCATCAGTAGCGCCTCTTCGTGAGTGCACGCCTGGAGATTGTCAAGGTTACCGACAACAAAGATCTCACCCGCCTTGAAGCCGTGCGCGAAGGTAGGGTTCAGCCGCTGTAGCCGAGCGATAGGGAGCGTCGAGTCTTGCGACAGCAGTCGGGCCAGCACCTGAGGGCCGGACATGCTGCGCGGGACGATGTAGAAGCCAGGCTCCAGTGCAGAGAACCGAGCCCCCTGGCCTGCATAGAGGTTCGATTTCATGGAAGCCACAGCGGGTGCAAGCGATGGTGAGGTGGTTGCCTTAAAAGCACCCGAGGTCAGCCTCGCAGGACCTGCCGCCACTCCATGGCCTAGAGGAGCCACCACGCGATTGCTGCCACTGGGGCATCCACAGCCGACCAACGCCCCATCCACGGCCACTGGGCGACCGTAAGACACAAACCACGGTACACCTTCGACAACGGTGCCGACCTCACCACATACAGGACATGGCGTAGTGCTGTCACCCTGCCGCAGCACGACACGATCGTTCGCCTGATAATTGATACCACTTGCGATACACACAGCGCCGGTGGAGGTCATGTCGCCGTCCAGCGCTTGACCTTTGCCATTCAGATTGACGCGAAGCATGCGCAGACTCCGTTGCTTGAGGAATGCGCAAACCTAACAGGCGCAAGGCGACCTACTTCCTTGGCAGGCACGAAATAGACATTTCCTACAGCGAGAAATGACGATTCAGCGCGCTCTGCAATGTCGCACGTGATCGCCGGTAACACCGAACGCTTGCCAAAAGCTTGGAATACCATAATATGATATCCCGTAGACCTTGAATCTGCCGGCCGCACCTACAATCACACAACGGCCACGAACCACCTGAAAAAGCTGCTCCCGAACACAGTTGGCGGGCGCGACAAAAGCCCCGCCTCGAATAACAAAAGCAACGAGGGCGTAACCATGCTGTTGAGCAAACGAGTCACCGCTGTGCTGTCCGCAAGCCTGCTGGCCTTGGCCTGCCAGGCCACCCAGGCCGCCGACAGCCTCAACTTCGTCAGTTGGGGCGGCACCACCCAGGACGCCCAGAAACAGGCATGGGCCGAGCCCTTCAGCAAAAGCGCCAACATCAAGGTCGTGCAGGACGGCCCTACCGACTACGGCAAGCTCAAGGCCATGGTCGAGAGCGGCAACGTGCAATGGGACGTGGTCGACGTCGAAGCCGACTTCGCCCTGCGCGCCGCCAGCGAAGGCCTGCTCGAACCCCTCGACTTCACCACCATCCAGCGCGAACGCATCGACCCGCGCTTCGTCTCCGACCATGGCGTGGGCTCGTTCTTCTTCTCCTTCGTGCTCGGCTACAACGAGGGCAAGCTCGGCGCCAACAAGCCGGTCGACTGGAGCGCCCTGTTCGACACCAGCACCTACCCCGGCAAGCGCGCGCTGTACAAGTGGCCGAGCCCTGGCGTGCTGGAACTGGCACTGCTGGCCGACGGCGTGCCTGCCGACAAGCTCTACCCGCTGGACCTGGACCGCGCCTTCAAGAAGCTCGACACCATCAAGAAAGACATCGTCTGGTGGGGCGGCGGCGCTCAGTCGCAACAGCTGCTGGCCTCCGGTGAAGCCTCGCTCGGGCAGTTCTGGAACGGCCGCGTCTACGCCCTGCAGCAAGACGGCGCCCCGGTGGGGGTCAGCTGGAAGCAGAACCTGGTCATGGCCGACTTCCTGGTCATCCCCAAGGGCGCGAAGAACAAGGACGCGGCGATGAAGTTCCTGGCCAACGCCAGCAGCGCCAAGGGCCAGGCCGACTTCGCCAACCTCACTGCCTACGCCCCGGTAAACCTCGACAGCGTCGCCGAACTGGACAAGAAACTCGCACCGAACCTGCCCACCGCCTACGCCCAGGACCAGGTCACCCTCGACTTCGCCTACTGGGCCAAGAACGGCCAGGCCATCGCTGCGCGCTGGAATGAGTGGCTGGTCAAATGAAAGTCGCGATCAACGCCCTGCATAACGCCCAGGGCACCGGCGCCGCGCCGGCGCCCATGCGCCGCACGCCGCTGAGCCAGCGCTGGCGCGGCAGCCGCAACCTGCTGCCGGCGCTGCTGTTCCTCGGCCTGTTCTTCTTCGCGCCGCTGGTCGGCCTGCTGTTGCGCGGGGTGCTGGAGCCGGTACCGGGGCTGGGCAACTACGAGCAGCTGTTCGCCAATTCGGCCTACGCCCGGGTACTGTTCAACACCTTCTCGGTGGCCGGCCTGGTCACCCTGATCAGCGTGCTGCTGGGCTTTCCGCTGGCCTGGGCGATCACCCTGGTGCCGCGCG
This sequence comes from Pseudomonas sp. FA117, assembly GCF_057370475.1. Taxonomy (NCBI): domain Bacteria; kingdom Pseudomonadati; phylum Pseudomonadota; class Gammaproteobacteria; order Pseudomonadales; family Pseudomonadaceae; genus Pseudomonas; species Pseudomonas sp. FA117. The sequence continues at coordinate 2,479,178 of NZ_CM170675.1, read as the reverse complement.
GCTGGGGCCGTTGGCTGCTGAACATCGTGCTGCTGTCGATGTGGACCAGCCTGCTGGCGCGCACCTATTCCTGGCTGGTGCTGCTGCAAGGCTCGGGGGTGATCAACAAGGTGCTGATGGCGCTGGGCATCATCGATGCGCCGCTGGAGATGGTGCACAACCTCACCGGCGTGGTGATCGGCATGAGCTACATCATGATCCCGTTCATCGTCCTGCCGCTGCAGGCGACCATGCAGGCCATCGACCCGATGGTGCTGCAGGCCGGCTCGATCTGCGGCGCCAGCCCCTGGAGCAACTTCTGGAAGGTGTTCATCCCGCTGTGCCGGCCGGGCCTGTTTTCAGGCGCCTTGATGGTGTTCGTGATGTCGCTCGGTTACTACGTCACGCCGGCGCTGCTCGGTGGCGCGCAGAACATGATGCTGCCCGAATTCATCATCCAGCAGGTGCAGTCGTTCCTCAACTGGGGCCTGGCCAGCGCCGCCGCGGCACTGCTGGTGGTGATCACCTTGGTGCTTTTCTACCTGTACCTGAAGCTGCAGCCGGAATCCCCGGTCGGCAACGCGAGGTAATCCGCCATGCTCCTGTCCCCCAACGCCATGGGTCGCCCGCTGCGCGCGGGCCTGTACCTGACCACCGGGATCATCGCCGCTTTCCTGCTGCTGCCGGTGGTGTTCATCGTCCTGCTGTCGTTCGGCTCCTCGCAGTGGCTGGTGTTCCCGCCGCCGGGCTGGACCTTCAAGTGGTACGGCCAGTTCTTCTCCAACCCCGAGTGGATGGACGCCGCACTGGCCAGCCTCAAGGTCGCCGTGCTGACCACCCTCGCCGCCGTGGCCCTGGGCCTGCCCACCGCCTTCGCCCTGGTGCGCGGCCGCTTCCCCGGGCGCGAACTGCTGTACGGGCTGTTCACCATGCCGATGATCGTGCCGCTGGTGATCATCGCCGTGGCGGTCTACGCGCTGTTCCTCAAGTTCGGCTACACCGGCACGCTGTTCGCCTTCGTGGTCAGCCACGTGATCGTCGCCCTGCCCTTCACCATCATCTCGATCATCAACTCGCTGAAGCTGTTCGACCAGTCGATCGAGGATGCCGCGGTGATCTGCGGCGCCTCGCGGCTGCAGGCGATCTTCAGGGTGACCTTCCCGGCGATTCGCCCGGGCATGATCGCCGGTGGCCTGTTCGCCTTCCTGGTGTCGTGGGATGAAGTGGTGCTCAGCGTGATGATGGCCAGCCCCGACCTGCAGACCCTGCCGGTAAAGATGTGGACCACCCTGCGCCAGGACCTGAGCCCGGTGATCGCCGTGGCCTCGACCCTGCTGATCGGGCTGTCGATCCTGGTCATGGTCATCGCCAGCGCCTTGCGCCGCCGCAACCCCACCAACGCCTGAGTGCCGGAGACAACAACAATGAGTGCAGTCATCAAAGAAGCCGCGCACACCAGTACCCTGGTCAGCCTGCGCAACCTGAACAAGCATTACGGCGACTTCGCCGCCGTCGACGACATCAGCCTGGACATCCAGGATGGCGAGTTCCTTACCTTCCTCGGCTCCAGCGGCTCGGGCAAGTCCACCACCCTGTCGATGCTGGCCGGCTTCGAGACGCCCAGCAGCGGCGAGATCCTGGTCGAAGGCCGCTCGCTGGTGAACGTGCCGCCGCACAAGCGCGACATCGGCATGGTCTTCCAGCGCTACTCGCTGTTCCCGCACCTGAGCGTGCGCGACAACATCGCCTTCCCGCTGGGCATCCGCAAGATGGCCAGCGCCGAGATCGCCAGGCGCGTCGATGCGATGCTCAAGCTGGTGCAACTGGAGCAGTTTGCCCACCGCCGCCCGGCGCAGCTGTCCGGCGGCCAGCAGCAGCGCGTGGCCATTGCCCGGGCATTGGTGTACGAGCCACGCATCCTGCTGATGGACGAACCGCTCGGGGCGCTGGACAAGAAACTGCGCGAAGACCTGCAGGACGAGCTTCGCCAGTTGCACCGCCGCCTGGGCATCACCATCGTCTACGTCACCCATGACCAGGAAGAAGCCATGCGCCTGTCCCAGCGCATCGCCATCTTCAGCCATGGCAAGATCGTCGGGCTGGGCAGCGGCTACGAGCTCTACCAGAACCCGCCGAATGCGTTCGTCGCCTCGTTCCTGGGCAACTCCAATTTCCTCAGGGTCACGGCCAGCAGCCATGGCGCGGCGACGTTCGAGGGCCAGTCACTGGCCGTGCGCCTGACCTCGGGGCTGTCGGCCGGGCAGCAGGCGCTGATCATGGTCCGCCCGGAGAAGGCCCTGGCCCTGGGCAGCGAGCAGGCCGCGCGCGAGCCGCTGCCGGCCGGCTGGAACGAGGTGAGCGCCAAGGTCGGCGAAGTGCTGTTCCTCGGTGAAAGCCAGACCTGCCACGTGGTCACCGCAGGCGGCAGCGAGATGACGGTCAAGGCGTTGTCGGCGGCCGGCATGCCGATGCAACCGGGCGACACGGTCAAGGTGCGCTGGGCGGTCGCCGATGCCTGCATCTACACCGAGTGGGCCGAAAGCGACCTGAACAAGGCGGCAGGAGCGCACTGAGGCGCGCGCCTCATCCCGGCAACCGATAGCGCTCGGCAAAGTACTGGCGGAAGAACTCCACCGCCACCCGCACCTTGGCCGATCCGGCCAGGGGCGCGGTGTACACCGCCCAGATATCCGCCGCCTGCTGGTAACCCTCCAACACCTGCACCAGCCGGCCATCGACCAGGTTGTCGTGCACATCCCACCATGAACGCAGGAGGATGCCGCGCCCGTCCAGGCACCACTGGTGCGCCACTTCGCCGTGGTTGCTCGACAGCGGTCCGGTCACCCGCACGTTCTCCTCGCCGTTGGGCCCTTCCAGGTGCCACAGACCGAACGGGTGATCACGCTCCTTGATTACCAGGCAATCGTGGCTGGCCAGCTCTGCCAGGGTGCGCGGCGTGCCGCGCCGGGCCAGATAGGCGGGCGACGCGCAGAGCACCCGGCGATTGCGCGCCAGGGGCTTGGCGATCAGGTGCGGGGCGATGACGTTGCCTACGCGGATGTCCAGGTCGACCCCCTCGGCGATCAGGTCCACCAGGCGGTCATGCACGTCCAGGCGGATGTCCAGGCGCGGATAGCGCGCCGCCAGTTCCGACAGCGCCGGCGCCACGAAACGCCGCCCCAGCCCCAGGCTGCTGGCGATGCGCAGTTGCCCGGCCGGCTCGCGCTGGCCGGCGTTGAGGTCGTCGTCCATACCCTGCAGGGCGTTGAAGATCTGCTGCGCCCATTGATAGACCCGCTCGCCCTCCTCGCTCACCGTGACCCGTCGCGTGGTGCGGTGCAGCAGGCGCACGCCCAGGCTTTCTTCGAGCAGGCGGATGCGCTTGCTGACGAACGCCGCCGACATGCCGCGCTCATCCGCTACCGCAGCAAAGCTGGCGCGCCGGGCCACGTCGAGGAAGATATCGAGGTCATCGAGGTTCGGCAGATTATTCACGATACGTACACTAAGAATAAATGAATGAGCAGATTATCTCTGATTCGCACCCTTATAGCATGAGCCGCATCTGTTCCCACCCACGAGATGCGCTCCATGACCAAGACCTTCAAAATCGCCGCCATCCCGGGTGACGGCATCGGCAACGAAGTCCTCCCCGAAGGCCTGCGCGTGGTCGAGGCCGCCGCGCGCAAGCATGGCCTGGACCTGCAGTTCGAGTTCTTCGAATGGGCCAGCTGCGACTATTACCTGGCCCACGGCAAGATGATGCCCGACGACTGGTTCGAACAGCTCAAGGGCTTCGATGCTCTGTACTTCGGTGCCGTCGGCTGGCCGGACAAGGTGCCCGACCATATCTCGCTGTGGGGCTCGCTGCTCAAGTTCCGCCGCGATTTCGACCAGTACGTGAACATCCGTCCGGTGCGCCTGTTCCCCGGCGTGCCCTGCCCACTGGCCAACAAGCAGCCGGGCGACATCGACTTCGTGGTGATCCGCGAGAACACCGAGGGTGAATACTCCTCGCTCGGCGGCCGCATGTTCGAAGGCACCGACAACGAATTCGTGCTGCAGGAATCGGTGTTCACCCGCCGTGGCGTCGACCGCATCCTCAAGTACGCCTTCGACGTGGCCCAGACCCGCGAGCGCAAGCACCTGACCTCGGCCACCAAGTCCAACGGCATGGCCGTGAGCATGCCCTACTGGGACGAACGCACCGCCGCGATGGCCGCACACTACCCCGAGATCAGCTGGGACAAGCAGCACATCGACATCCTCTGCGCACGCTTCGTGCTGCAGCCGGAGCGCTTCGACGTGGTGGTGGCCTCCAACCTGTTCGGCGACATCCTCTCCGACCTCGGCCCGGCGTGCGCCGGCACCATCGGCATCGCACCATCGGCCAACCTCAACCCCGAACGCAGGTTCCCGTCGCTGTTCGAGCCGGTGCACGGCTCGGCGCCGGACATCTACGGCCAGAACATCGCCAACCCGATCGCAATGATCTGGTCCGGCGCGCTGATGCTCGAGTTCCTCGGCAAGGATGGCAACGACGCCCGCTACCAGGCCGCCCACGACGACATCCTCAAGGCCATCGAAACGGTGATCGCCAATGGCGACACCACCCGCGACATGGGCGGCAGCCGCTCGACCCAGGAAGTGGGCAAGGCCATCGCCGAGTTGCTCGGCGCCTGACCCAGGCCTGCAAGGCCCCATCCCTGGGGCCACTCCCACAGATGTCACACCACCCGTCATGCGGATTGTCCGACGATCCTCTTGCGGCGCTGCACGATTCCATGCACACTTCGTTAACCAAAAGATTTATGTTAATCGATGGTTAACAGGATTACCGAAAGCCTCACCGATACGGACTTCCCCAACGCCTGACTCCTACTACAAGAAAAGCTCCAGGAGACAACTTGATGTCCCCCGATAACAAAAAGATCGACGTGTTCCTGATCGCCATGAGCCTGCTTGCCGTACTGCTCACCGTGATCGGCCTCGCTGCCTTCCCCCTCCAGGCCGAAGGCATGGCCAACCAGCTGTTCGAACTCTCCACCCGCACCTTCGGCACCAGCGTCCAGGTGCTGGTGTTCGGCAGTACCCTCGCGGTGCTGTACATCGCATTCAGCAAGTACGGCAACATCCGCCTGGGCAGCGGCAAGCCCGAATACGCCACCACCACCTGGGTGTTCATGTTCATCTGTGCCGGCATGGGGTCGTCGACCCTGTACTGGGGCGTGATGGAGTGGGCCTACTACTACCAGACCCCCGGTCTGAACATCGCCCCGATGTCGGCCCAGGCCCTGGAGTACAGCGTCAGCTACTCGTTCTTCCACTGGGGCATCAGCGCCTGGTCGATCTACGCCCTGGCCTCGCTGGCCCTGGCCTATCACTTCCACGTGCGCAAGAAGACCGGCCTGAACCTGGCTTCGATCATCGAGGCGGTGACCGGCTTCAAGGCCACCGGCCCGGTCGGCCGTGCAGTCGACCTGATCTTCCTGCTGACCATGATGGGTGCACTGACCGTGTCGCTGGCACTCACCGCCTCGACCCTGACCCGCGGCCTGTCCGACCTTGCCGGCACCCCCAACACCTTTACCGTGCAACTGCTGGTGATCGGTGCCGTGGCGCTGCTGTTCTCGCTCAGTTCCTACATCGGCATCGACGGCGGCCTGCAGCGCCTGTCGAAGATGGTCTGCATCGGCGCCCTGGTGTTCGCCGGTGTAGTGCTGCTGGTCGGCCCGACCCAGTTCACCATCAACAACACCGCCAATGCCGTCGGCCTGATGTTCCAGCACTACGTGCACATGAGCCTGTTCACCGACCCGGCCGGCGATGGCGCCTTCACCCGCAACTGGACGGTGTTCTACTGGTTGTGGTGGGTCTCCTATGCGCCGGGCGTGGCCATGTTCGTCGCCCGCGTGTCGCGCGGCCGGCAGATCAAGGAAGTGGTGTTCGCCCTGCTGATGGGCGGCAGTTTCGGCTGCTGGTTCTTCTTCGGCGCGCTGGAAAGCTACAGCATGCACCAGTTCATCAGCGGCCAGATCGACGTGCCGAAGATGCTCAGCGAACTGGGCGGCGAAGCGGCGGTGACCGACCTGCTGCTGGCCCTGCCATGGGGCACGCTGTTCCTGGCGGCGTACCTGTTCATCATGGCGGTGTTCTGCGCCTCGCACATGGACGCGGCGGCCTACGCGGTCGCCGCTACCAGCACCCGCAACCTGCGCGAAGGCGACGACCCGAGCCCGACCCTGCGCCTGTTCTGGTGCGTGGTGCTGACCCTGGTGCCACTGGCCATGCTGTTCGCCAAGGCCTCGCTGTCGACCATGAAGACCGCCGTGGTACTGACCGCGATCCCGTTCATGGTGATCCTGCTGGTGAAGATCTACGGCTTCTTCAAGTGGCTGGCCGCCGACTACGGCGACATGCCTGCCTACCGTATCGAGGAAGAGGCCGCGCGCCTGGCCGGGGAAGAACCCGAAGCGAAAGCACCGCGCAGTGCGGCGGCGATGCATTGACCGGCGCTCGGTGATGGGTGGTGGGCTGGCCGCTTCACGGGCAAGCCTGCCACCACCGGCATGACCCGCACCCGGAAGGCAAATTTTTTTACCCTGATTGTTAACTGATAGATACGCGTTAACCAAAATAAAACCGAGAGACAGCCATGAACGATTTCAAACGCCTGCCCGCCGACTTCTGCGCCAACCCGGAAGAGGCCTACACCATTCCCGCCAGTTTCTACACCGAGGCGTCGGTGTTCGAGCACGAGAAGGAAGCGATCTTCGCCCGCACCTGGATCTGCGTCGCCCACCGCAGCGAAGTCGCCGAGAAGAACGCCTACATCACCCGCGAAGTGATCGGTGAAAGCATCATCGTCGTGCGCGGCCGCGACGAGGTGCTGCGCGCCTTCTACAACGTGTGCCCGCATCGCGGCCACCAACTGCTCGAAGGCAGCGGCAAGGCCAAGAACGTCATCACCTGCCCCTACCACGCCTGGACCTTCAAGCTCGACGGCGAACTGGCCCACGCGCGCAACTGCGAGAACGTGGTCAACTTCGACAAGGAGAACTCCACGCTGGTGCAGCTGCGCGTCGAGGAATACGCAGGCTTCATCTTCATCAACATGGACAACGATGCAGGCTCGGTCGAAGACCAGCTGCCTGGCCTGCAACAGCGCATGCGCGCCGCGTGCCCGGTGATCGACGACCTGCACCTGGCCGCACGTTTCGTCAGCAAGACCCCGGCCAACTGGAAGTCCATCGTCGACAACTACCTGGAGTGCTACCACTGCGCCCCGGCCCACCCGGACTTCTCTGCCTCGGTGGATGTCGGCCAGTACAGCCACAGCCTGCACGGCAACTGGACCCTGCAGTACGGCGTGGCGACCGCGTCGGATCAATCGTTCAGCTTCGATGATACGGTCAAGGATCCTTCCTTCGCCGGTTTCTGGGCCTGGCCGTGCACCATGTTCAACGTGCCGCCGGGAGCCAACTTCATGACCGTGCTCTACGAGCTGCCGATCGATGCCGACACCACCCTGCAGCACTACGACATCTACTTCCTCGACAAGGAGATCAGCCAGGAGCAGCAAAAGCTCATCGACTGGTACCGCGAAGTGTTCCGCCCCGAAGACCTGCGCCTGGTGGAGAGCGTGCAGAAGGGCCTCAAGTCCCGTGGCTATCGCGGCCAGGGCCGGATCATGGTCGACCCGCAGCGCAGCGGCGTCAGCGAGCACGGCCTGGCCCACTTCCACAACCTGATCGCCGTCGCCCACCTGGACGACTGATTTCCCGGAGTCTGCCCCGCGCCCGGCCGGCGCGGGGCTTCGTTGTCGAGGTACGCCATGGCCAAGCACTACGAGATGTTCAAGGTAACGGTCACCGGTGTGGAGCAGGCCACGCCGCTGATCAAACGCTTCACCCTGGCCCGCGCCGATGGCGGCGCCCTGCCGGCCTTCAGCGGCGGCAGCCATGTCATCGTGCAGATGCAGGGGGCCGATGGCCGCCTGTTCAGCAACGCCTATTCGCTGATGAGCGACCCGCGCCAGCTGTCCAGCTACCAGATCGGCGTGCGCCTGGAGGAGCAGTCCAAGGGTGGCTCGGCGTTCATGCACCACCAGGTCGAAGTGGGCAGCGAACTGACCATCTCCACCCCGAACAACCTGTTCGCCCTGGACCCTTCAGCCGGCCGCCATGTGCTGATCGCCGGTGGCATCGGCATCACCCCGTTCCTGGCGCAACTGCACGAGCTCGAGGGCGGCGCTACCCCCTATGAGCTGCACTACGCATTCCGCGCGCCGGAGCACGGCGCCTTTCAGGCCGACCTGCAGGCAGGTCCGCACGCCTGCAGCACGCAGTTCTACATCGACAGCCTCGAGCGCAAGCTGGACCTGGCCGCCCTGTGCGCCGACCAGCCCGCCGATGCCCACCTCTACGTCTGTGGCCCCAAGCCGCTGATCGACGCCGTGATCACCAACGCTGCAGCCGCCGGCATCGACGAGGCACGGGTGCACTGGGAACAGTTCGCTGCTGCCGCCCCGGCAACTGGCAGCGCCTTCACCGTAGTGCTGGCGCGCTCGGGCACCGAGCTTGAAGTCGAGCAAGGCATGACCATCCTCCAGGCCATCGAGAAGTCCAAGGCCGCCAAGGTCGAGTGCCTGTGCCGCGAAGGTGTGTGCGGCACTTGCGAAACGGCCATCCTCGAAGGCGAGGCCGAGCATTTCGACCAGTACCTGAGCGATGAGGAGAAAGCCTCGCAGCAGACCATGATGCTGTGCGTCTCGCGCGCGCGCAGCGCACGGCTCGTGCTGGACCTGTAGATCAGGCCATCCGGCAGCTCGGCACCGCGGCCTCGCCCGCGGTGCAGTAACATGGAGGCATCCTCCTCATGCCGACCTGCCCATGACCCACCCCGCCCACCTGCCAGATGCCCCTGCTTGCGGTGTCGCCCCGCCACGCCGTGTGCTGTTTCTCGCCTACCCGCACATGGGCCTGCTTGACCTGACAGGTGCACAGACAGTGTTCTGGGCAGCCAGCAAGGCGTGCAGCGAGCGAGGATTGCCAGGCTATGAAGTGCGTACGGCAAGCCTTGCTGGCGGCCTGGTAGCGACAGCCGAAGGCCTGGCAGTGGACAGCGAACCATTGGCCACCCTGCTCGATCAGCACCTCGACACGCTGGTCGTTCCTGGCGCCCCGCACATCATCGGACTGTTGCCCGAACAAGGCGAACTGGTCGACGCGCTACGCCGCGCCAGTCACAAGGCTCGCCGCACGGCTTCGGTCTGCAGCGGCACCTTTCTGCTCGCGGCCGCAGGCTTGCTGCAAGGCCGTCGGGCGGCAACCCATTGGGCGATGTGCGACGCCCTGGAACGGCTGTTCCCTGAGGTGCAGGTCGATGCCGAATCGATCTTCGTCGAACAAGGACACCTGTGGACCTCAGCCGGCGTCAGCGCCGGCATCGACCTGGCACTGGCCCTGGTCGAAGCCGACTGTGGCCGCGAAGTGGCCATGCAAGTGGCGCGCGAGCTGGTGGTATTTCTCAAGCGGCCCGGCGGCCAGACCCAGTTCAGTGAACTGCTCAAGGCCCAGGGCGAAGACAGCGGCGCCTTCGAAGCCTTGCACCTATGGCTCAACGACCATCTGGGCGACCCACGCCTGAGCGTCGAACGCTTGGCGGAGCAGGCAAACATGAGCCTGCGCAACTTCACCCGGGTGTACAAGCAGAAGACCGGACGCACGCCCGCCAAGACCCTTGAGCTGTTTCGCGTGGAGGCCGCGCGCCGTCTTCTGGAGAACTCCGCGCAGCGTATCGAGCAGATCGCACGCCAGTGCGGCTTCGGCAATGAAGAGCGCCTGCGCCTGGCTTTTCAGCGCCACCTGCAGGTCAGCCCACGCGACTACCGCGCCCGTTTTGCCCGCAGCGTGCCCCTGGCCGAAATCCAGGGATCTTTGACCTAGGGCCTGCCCGGCACCGCCCGTAGCATCGCCGCGACAGATCGAGCCTTGTGGCTACGTCTGTCGGGCCACGGCCGCCTGACGAGAAGACGCCTTATCATCGACTGCGGCCAGTCAAGCGAACCGCACTGCGCCGCCAGCCGTTCGAGCGACCCTTGCTGCGCCATCGCGTGCCGTGCCCGCTACCGACAACACCGACAATGAGCAGTATCCGGAATTCTCCAGGAGCACAACGATGAAACAGATCCTGATCCTCGGCGCAGGCTTTGCCGGCCTTTGGAGCGCCCTGGGCGCTGCGCGCCAGCTCGACCTGCACGGACGCGACGACGTCCGGATCACGGTGCTTGCACCGCAAGCCGAACTGCACATCCGCCCACGCTTCTACGAATCTGACGTACACCAGATGGCCGCCCCATTGCAGGCGCTGTTCGACGCCGTGAACGTGCGCTTCGTGCAAGGCAGCGCCCACCATATCGACGAAACCCATCAGCAGGTCGGCTACCGTGGCCACGACGGCGTCGAGGCTACCCTGCCCTACGACCGGCTGATCATGGCGTGCGGCAGCACCCTCAATCGACCGGCGCTTGCGGGTATCGAGCGGGTATTCGATGTCGACAGGATCGCCAGCGCCACACGCCTTGAGGAACACCTCAAGTCGCTGCCTGGCCAACCCGATACACCGGCACGCAATACCGTGGTCGTTGCCGGCGGTGGCTTTACCGGTATCGAGACCGCCACCGAACTGCCCGCGCGGCTGCGCAAGATCCTCGGCGACCAGGTCAAGCATCGCGTGGTGGTGGTCGATCGCGGTGCACGGATCGGTGCTGCACTAGGCGACGGCATCAGCCCGGCGATCGTCCAGGCATCGCAAGCACTGGGGGTGGAGTGGATCTGCGGCGCGTCGGTGACCGCCGTGGATGGCGCTGGCGTGACGTTGGACAACGGGCAGCGCATCGATGCAAATACCGTGATCTGGACCGTCGGTTTCGTGGCCAACCCGCTCACCGCACAGGTCAGCGGTGAGCGCGACCGCCAGGGGCGCCTGCATGTGGACGGCACCCTCAAGGTCAAGGGCAATGCGGCGGTCTACGCGGCAGGTGACGTCGCCTATGCCGCGTGCGACGAGATTGGCAATTTCGCGGTAATGTCTTGCCAGCATGCCATCCCGCTGGGCCGCTATGCCGGCAACAACGCCGCCGCCGAGCTGATCGGCGCGGCGCCGATGACCTACAGCCAGCCCAAGTACGTGACCTGCCTCGACCTCGGCGCCTGGGGTGCGGTGTACACCGAAGGCTGGGACCGCAAGGTCAGCCCGCCGGAGGACAAGCACGAGGCCAAGGCACTCAAGAGCCAGATCAACAGCGTCTGGATCTACCCACCTGCGGCCGAACGCAAGGCGGCCCTCGCCGCAGCCGACCCCTTGATCCCCGTGGCCTGATACGACCCGCTGCGCGCCTGCAAGCTCCAGGCAGACGCGCAGCGGTTATAACCCGCGCGCAATACTTCACTTCCCTTGACCACTTCTCCTGCCCTAGTCTTGGCCAATCGCACCCTGGTCGCATCAGGCGATCGCAATGGGCTCGAAGACCATCAGGAGATTTATCGGATGAGCAGTACTGCCTACGTTCCACCGAAGGTCTGGAAAAACAACACCGGTGCAGGCGGCCAGTTCGCCAGCATCAACCGCCCGATCGCCGGCCCCACCCACGACAAGGACCTGCCGGTCGGCCAGCATCCCCTTCAGCTCTACTCTCTGGCGACCCCCAACGGCGTCAAGGTCACGGTCCTGCTCGAAGAACTACTGGCCCTGGGGCACAGCGGTGCCGAATACGATGCCTGGCTGATCCGCATCGGCGACGGCGACCAGTTCTCCAGCGGCTTCGTCGAGGTCAACCCGAACTCGAAGATTCCGGCCCTGCTCGACCGCAGTGTCGAACCGCCGGTGCGGGTATTCGAGTCCGGTTCTATCCTGCTGCACCTGGCAGAAAAGTTCGGAGCCTTCCTGCCCAAGGATCCTGCGGCACGCACCGAGAGCCTGAACTGGCTGTTCTGGCAGATGGGTTCGGCGCCTTACCTGGGCGGCGGTTTCGGTCACTTCTACGTGTATGCGCCGGAAAAGATCGAGTACGCCATCAACCGCTTCACCATGGAAGCCAAGCGCCAGCTCGACGTGCTCGAACGACGCCTGGCCGAGAGCCGTTACCTGGGCGGCGAGGAATACAGCATCGCCGATATCGCCGTGTGGCCGTGGTACGGGCAACTGGTGCGCGGCAACCTGTACGGCGCGGCCGAATTCCTCGCGGTGGAGGAGTATCCGCACGTCCAGCGCTGGGCCGAGGAGATCGCCCAGCGTCCGGCCGTGCAGCGCGGCACGCGGGTCAACCGCACCTGGGGCGACGAGGCCAGCCAGGTACCGGAGCGGCACTCGGCGGCAGACCTGCAGTAACGGCTCTACCCGCGAACACCGGCCACCGTGATGGCTTTTTCGCGGGTAAACCCGCTCCCACAGGTACGCGTCAACGCACCAGGTGCAGGAAGTGCAGGTGCCGTTCGAAGTGATCGAGGATGTCGCCGATCACTTCGTCCTTCGACCAGCCCATCACATCATGGTCCTGCCCGCCCTCGCGCAAGTGCACCTCGGCGCGGAAATACTTGCGCTCGTCACTGCCGGCATCGCTCAGGACAAAACTGGGCATGGCGTAGGCGCGCGGCCGGATCTCGTAGACGAACACCTCGTCGCTCGGCCCGACCTTGAGCGTCACCCGCCCACCCTCGCCTTCCTCCACGCTGCACTCATAGCCCTGGCGGCGCCATTCCTCGGCCACCGACTGGCAGGCGGGCAGCGCCACGTCGGCAATGAACCGCTGCACGTGGGAACGACGCGGAAACATCGCCAGGGTGCGCAGGCGTCGCTGCCAGTTGCCCGCTGCCCTCGAGGCCGTTGGCGAGATGGCCAGCGCCTGGTAGCGCAGGTCACGCTTGGTGGCGTCGAGTTTCAGCGCCTTGAGCAGCCCGCGCATGCTCAGCAGCAGCGCCAGGGTGAACGGCAACGCACTGGCGATGGTTGCCGTCTGCAAGGCCTTGAGGCCGTCGGCCAGCAACAGGGCGATGGCGACGATGCCCATGCTCGAGGCCCAGAAGATCCGCTGGCGGATCGGCGTGCCTTCCTGCCCGCCCGAGGCCAGCATGTCCACCACCATTGCCCCGGTGTCGGCGGAGGTGACGAAGAACACCACCACCATCACCACCGCCAGGGTGCTGATGATGCTGGCGAACGGGAAGTGCTCGAGGAAGGCGAACAAGGCCAGGGAGGTATCCTGCTCCACCGCCGCAGCCAGGTCGTTGAGGCCCTCGTCGAGGATCATGTGGATCGCCGTGTTGCCGAACACCGTCATCCACAACAGGGTGAAGGCGGTCGGTACCAGCAGCACGCCGGTGACGAATTCACGGATGGTGCGCCCGCGCGAGATACGCGCGATGAACAGCCCGACGAAGGGCGACCAGGCCAGCCACCAGCCCCAGTAGAACAGGGTCCAGCCGCCGATCCAGTCGGTGGGCTGGTAGGCGTAGAGGTTGAGGGTGCGGCTGACGATCTCGCTCAGGTAGCCGCCGGTGTTCTGCACGAAGGTCTGCAGGATCAGCACGGTCGGCCCCAGCAGCATCACCATCAGCAACAGCAGCACGGCCAGGCCCAGGTTGAGCTCGGACAGGCGACGAATGCCCTTGTCCAACCCGGACATCACCGACAGCGTGGCCAGGAAGGTGGTGCCGATGATCAGCGCGATCTGCACCGGGATCGACACCGGCACACCGAACAACGCATTGAGGCCGGTATTGATCTGCGACACGCCGAAGCCCAGCGAGGTGGCCACGCCAAATACCGTGCCGATGATCGCGAAGATGTCCACCGCGTGCCCCAGTGGGCCGTGGATGCGCTCGCCGATCAGCGGGTAGAGGGCCGAGCGCAAGGTCAGCGGCAGGCCGTGGCGGTAGCTGAAATAGGCCAGGATCAACGCGACGATGGCGTAGATCGCCCAGGCATGCAGGCCCCAGTGGAAGAAGGTGATGCGCATCGCTTCGCCGGCCGCAAGCACCGTGCCGCCCTCGCCCAGTGGTGGCTTGAGGAAGTGCATGACCGGTTCGGCGACGCCGAAGAACATCAGGCCGATGCCCATGCCTGCCGAGAACAGCATGGCGAACCAGGTGGCATTGTTGTAATCCGGTGTGCTGTGGTCGGGGCCGAGCTTGATATCGCCGTAACGGCTGATGCCCAGGAACACCACGGTGCCAAGGATCAGCGCTACCCCAAGGATGTAGAACCAGCTGACATTGACGATGATCCAGCCCTGGATCTGCGCGAACAGCGCCTGGGCGTGGGATTGAAACACGCTGGCGTACAGCACCAGGACCAGCAGCAGGACCGCGGAAATCCAGAAAACCGGTGGGTTGATGGTGGGCTTGCGAGGTTGTTCGGGCGGACTTGCCATGTACGGGTACTCTCCATCAGGGCGCTTCATGCGCACGGTTAGCTACGACAAACGGTAGACGCTGATGGTTTTGCCCGTCGTGACATATCGGATGTTTCTGAATTTTTCAAAGCACCCCGCCCGCCGCCGGCCCGGCCAGGTGGCCCGCCTGCCGAGGCGTGCCGTGGTGCAAACAGGTTTTTCCCGGGTGCAAACCTGCGTCCTTCGAGGGCTTCTAGTACACTCCGGGGCATAAAATCCACCTGTACATTTTGGTGACAGCATGATCGAGGTAACCGAGGTTTCCATTGCCGAGCTGCGCAAGGCGCTCGAGTCTGGCCGCACGACGGCGGTCGAACTGGTCAAGGCCTACCAGGCCCGTATCGACGCCTACGATGGAGCCGACACCGCCACCGCGCTGAATGCCGTGGTGGTGCGCAACCCCGAGGCGCTGAAGGAGGCCGAGGCATCCGATGCCCGTCGCGCAGCCGGCACCACGCTCGGCCCGCTGGACGGCATCCCCTACACCGCCAAGGACAGCTACCTGGTCAAGGGCCTGACCGCCGCCTCCGGCAGCCCGGCATTCAAGGACCTGGTCGCCCAGCGCGACGCCTTCACGGTCGAGCGCCTGCGCGCAGGCGGCGCGATCTGCCTGGGCAAGACCAACATGCCGCCCATGGCCAACGGCGGCATGCAACGTGGCGTCTACGGCCGCGCCGAAAGCCCGTACAACCCTGCCTACCTGACCGCCCCCTTCGCCTCCGGCTCCTCCAACGGCGCCGGTACCGCCACGGCGGCCAGCTACAGCGCCTTCGGCCTGGCCGAGGAAACCTGGTCCAGCGGCCGCGGGCCTGCCTCGAACAACGGCCTGTGCGCCTACACGCCTTCGCGCGGGGTGATCTCGGTGCGCGGCAACTGGCCGCTCACCCCGACCATGGACGTGGTCGTACCCTATGCCCGGACCATGGCCGACCTGCTGGAAATTCTCGACGTGGTGGTGGCTGACGACGCCGACACCCGCGGCGACCTCTGGCGCCTGCAGCCATGGGTGCCGATCCCGGCTGCCTCGGGCGTACGCCCCGAAAGCTACCTCGACCTGGCCGCCGACACCGGCGCGCTCAAGGGCAAGCGCTTCGCCGTGCCGCGCATGTACATCAATGCCGACGACGAGGCCGGCACCTCGGAGAAGCCCGGCATCGGCGGCCCGACCGGCCAGCGCATCCACACCCGCGCCAGCGTCATCGACCTGTGGCAACAAGCCCGCAAGGCGCTGGAAGCTGCCGGCGCCGAAGTGGTGGAAACCGACTTCCCGCTGGTGTCCAACTGCGAGGGCGACCGGCCGGGTGCACCGACGGTGTACAACCGCGGCATCGTCAGCAAGGCGTTCCTCCACGACGAGCTGTGGGAACTCTCCGGCTGGGCCTTCGATGATTTCCTGCGGGCCAACGATGATCCCGGGCTCAACCGCCTGGCCGACGTCGACGGACCGAAGATCTTCCCGCACGATCCGGGCACCCTGCCCAACCGCGAGGATGACCTGGCCGCCGGCATGGACGAGTACGTCAACATGGCCAAACGTGGCCTGAAGACCTGGGACCAGATCGAAACCCTGGCCGACGGCCTGCGCGGTCTGGAGCAGACCCGCAAGCTCGACCTGGAAGACTGGATGGACCGGCACGGCCTGGACGCAGTGCTGTTCCCCACCGTCGCCGATGTCGGCCCGGCCGATGCCGACGTCAACCCGGCCTCCGCGGACATCGCCTGGAGCAACGGCATCTGGGTGGCCAACGGCAACCTGGCGATCCGGCACCTGGGCGTGCCGACGGTGACCGTGCCGATGGGCGTGATGGCCGATATCGGCATGCCGGTCGGCCTGACCTTTGCCGGCCGTGCCTATGACGACAATGCCCTGCTGCGCTTCGCGGCAGGCTTCGAGGCCACCGGCTCGCGGCGCAAGGTTCCGCCGCGCACCCCGGCGCTGGGTTGAGGAGGCGCCCATGACTCTGCATGTGCAGACACCTCTGATCGAGTCCCGCCCGCTGTCGCTGACCGCCGGCAGCCGCCTGTGGCTCAAGCTGGACGCGCTGCAGCCCTGCGGCTCGTTCAAGCTGCGCGGGGTGGGCCATGCCTGCGAAGTGCACCATGCACGCGGCGCCCGCCACTTCGTATCGTCCTCCGGTGGCAACGCTGGCCTCGCCGTGGCCTACGCCGCGCGCCAGCTTGGCGTACCGGTGACCGTAGTAGTGCCGCAGACCACCACTGCCCGGGCCATCGAACTACTCGAGCTGGAAGGCGCCAAGGTGGTGGTCACCGGCAGTTCCTGGCAGGAAGCCAACGAGCATGCGCAGGGCCTGCTGGGCCCGGGCGACGCGTTCATCCACCCGTTCGACGACCCGCTGTTGTGGCAGGGTCATGCCAGCCTGATCGACGAAGTCGCCCAGGCCGGGCTCAAGCCTGATGCGGTGGTGCTGTCGGTCGGCGGTGGCGGGCTGCTCAGTGGCGTGGTCGAGGGGCTCAAGCGCAATGGCTGGCACGATGTGCCGGTGCTGGCGGTGGAAACCGAGGGTGCCGCGTCGCTGCATGCCGCGATCGCCGCGGGTGAGCCGGTGGAGCTGCCGACCCTGGCCTCGGTGGCCACCTCCCTGGGCGCCAAGCGCGTGGCGGACCAGGCAATGGTCTGTGTGCGGGAGCATCCGGTGCGCAGCGAACGGGTCACCGATCGCGCTGCACTGGAGGCCTGCGAGCGCTTCCTGCACGATCACCGGCTGCTGGTGGAGCCGGCCTGCGGGGCAGCGCTGGCGCTGGCCTATGAGCCAGGGCGGCTGGCCGGGTACCGCAACGTGCTGATGATCGTCTGCGGGGGCGCCACGGCAACCCTGCAGCAGATCCGCGACTGGCTGGCGGCCTAGGCGGCCAGACTTCGCCGCGAACCGGCAGTCGCGGGCTTGTCCCGCGACTGCCGGCGAAGCCGCCACCGGGCCTGTCTTACCCGCTCAGCGCCCCATCACCTCCACCACCCAATCGATGAACACGCGCAGCCGAGCACCCACGTGGCGGTTCGGCGGATAGGCGATGTACAACGGCATCGACTCCAACTGCCAGTCCTCGAACAGCGGCACCAGCGCACCGCTGGCCAGTGGCGCACGCGCCATGTAGTCCGGTAGCCACAACACCCCCAGTCCAGCCAGCCCCGCCGCCAGGTAGGCATTGCCGTCGTCGACCGCCAGCACCTGGCTGCCCTGCACCTGCAGCCGCTCCTGGCCGCGCACCAGCGCATAGGGCATGGGCTTGCCGGTGCGCGCCCAGAGGAACCCCACCGTGCGATGGGCCGAATGCTCCAGCTCCGAGGGATGCAGCGGCGTACCGAGGCGCTCGAGGTAGGCGGGCGCGGCGTACACGCCCAGTTGCAGGTCGGCGACCTTGCGCGCCATCAGCGACTGGTCCAGCAGCTCGCCCCCGCGCACCACGCAGTCCACATGCTCGCCAATGATGTCGACGATCCGATCGCTGACGCCCATGTCGATCTGGATGTCCGGATAGCGGGCATGGAAGTCCGGCAGGGCCGGCACCAGCACCAGGCTCGCCAGGGGGCTGGGCACGTCGACCCGCAACTTGCCGCGCGGCAGCCCTGCTGCGCCGCTCATGCTGGTTTCGGCGTCCTCGAGGTCAGCCAGCAGGCGCAGCACCCGCTGGTAGAAGCGCGCACCATCGCCGGTCACGCTGACCTTGCGCGTGGTGCGGTTGAGCAGGCGCACACGCAGCCGGGTTTCCAGTTGCTGCACCAGTTGGGTCACGCTGGTACGGCTCATGTGCAGCGTCTCGGCGGCCTTGGTGAAACTCCCCGCTTCCACGACCCGGGCAAACGCACGCATCGCATCGAACCTGTCCATCAGCGCCTCGATTGTTTGTCGTGACCAAACAATGATACCTGGATCTGCACGTTTATCGAGCACAGCCCGCTTCGTACAGTAGCCCCATCAACCCCCTCGATGGAGCATCACCATGAGCACCCGTGACGTCGTTTTCCCTGCCGGCCGCCAGGCCCTGTACGACATCAACCACTACTCCCCGGCGGTGCGCAGCAACGGCCTGCTGTTCGTCTCCGGCCAGGTCGGCAGCCGTGAGGACGGCTCGCCCGAGCCCGGCCTGGAGAACCAGGTACGACGCGCCTTCGCCAACCTCGAAGCGATCCTGCAGGCTGCCGGCTGCAGCTTCGCGCACGTGCAGGACGTGACCTTGTTCATCGTCGACCCGCAAGACAAGTTCCAGCCGATCTGGGACCTGGTACGCAAGGAGTTCTGGGGGGTGGCGCCCTACCCGACCGTGACGGCGATCGGGGTCACCTGGCTGTATGGATTCGACTTCGAGATCAAGGTGGTGGCCAAGCTGCCTGACTGACCCGCTGCATCGCCCGCCGCCACGCCCCGGCGCGCGGGCTTCGAACTCATCGGTCTTGTCCCGGGCACGTAGAATCAGGTGATTGAGACGGTCACAATCCTCTGTTCAACTGAGTGGAGCCAGGGCGCAAGGATTCAATTCGATGGCGGCAACCGCCTCTGCGGGGAGCAGCCCGGACGAAATGCGCCTTGCGCCCTTTCGATATGCGGCAAGTGAAGGCACAATGCGTGTCCTTTTTTTGGCCGGCCTGGCCGGGGGCCTTTGAAATGATCAAGACGCCGTATTACCTCATCGACAAAACCAAGCTGCTGGGCAACCTGGAGAAGATCGCCTACGTGCGCGAGCACTCCGGCGCCAAGGCCCTGCTCGCCCTCAAGTGCTTCGCCACTTGGTCGGTGTTCGACCTGATGGAGCAGTACATGGACGGCACCACCTCCTCCTCGCTCTACGAGCTCAAGCTCGGCCGCCAGAAGTTCGCCGGCGAGACCCACGCCTACAGCGTGGCCTGGGCCGACGACGAGGTCGAGGAAATGCTGGAGAACTGCGACAAGATCATCTTCAACTCCATCGGCCAGCTCGAGCGCTTCGCCGAACAGTCCGAAGGCAAGACCCGCGGCCTGCGCGTCAACCCGCAGGTGAGCAGCTCCGACTACCTGCTGGCCGACCCGGCGCGTCCATTCAGCCGCCTCGGCGAGTGGGACCCGGCGAAGATCGAGCAGGTGATCGAGCAGATCTCCGGCTTCATGTTCCACAACAACTGCGAGAACGGCGACTTCGGCCTGTTCGACAAGATGCTCTCGCACATCGAGGAGCGCTTCGGCCACCTGCTGCACAAGGTGCAATGGGTCAGCCTAGGCGGCGGCATCCACTTCACCGGCGAAGGCTATGCGCTCGATGCGTTCTGCGCGCGCCTGAAAGCCTTCTCGCAGCAGTACGGCGTGCAGGTCTACCTGGAGCCGGGCGAAGCGGCGATCACCAACAGCGCCTCGCTGGAAGTCACCGTGCTCGACACCCTGTACAACGGCAAGCACCTTGCCGTGGTCGACAGCTCGATCGAGGCGCACATGCTCGACCTGCTGATCTACCGCCTCAACGCCAAGATGGCCCCCAACGACGGCGAGCACACCTACATGGTCTGCGGCAAGTCGTGCCTGGCCGGTGACATCTTCGGCGAGTACCAATTCGATCGTCCGCTGGCCATCGGCGATCGCCTGTCGTTCATCGACGCGGCGGGTTACACCATGGTCAAGAAAAACTGGTTCAACGGTCTGAAGATGCCGGCCATCGTCGTCAAGCAACTCGACGGCAGCGTCGAGGTCAAGCGTGAGTTCGGTTTCGAAGACTACGTTTCCAGCCTGTCGTAAGACCGGCTTTCAGTAAGGAGCAAGGGATAAATTGAAGAAGAACGTTCTTATCATTGGTGCAGGAGGTGTCGCCAAGGTGGTGGCCCACAAGTGCGCACAGCATAACGACGAACTCGGTCGTATTGCGATTGCGTCACGGAACATCTCCAAATGCCAGGCCATCATCGACAGCGTCAAGGCCAAGGGTAGCCTCAAGGTACCCGCCGACATCCAGGCCTTCTCGCTCGACGCCCTCGATGTCGAGGCGACCAAGACACTGATCCGCGAGACCGAATCGCAGATCGTGATCAACGTCGGTTCCGCCTTCCTCAACATGTCGGTGCTGCGTGCCTGCATCGATACCGGTGTCGCCTATCTCGACACCGCGATTCACGAAGAACCGGGCAAGATCTGCGAAACCCCGCCCTGGTATGGCAACTACGAGTGGAAGCATCTCGAAGAGTGCCAGCAGAAGAACATTACCGCCATTCTCGGTGTCGGCTTCGACCCGGGTGTGGTGAACAGCTACGCGAAACTCGCGCAGCAGCAGTATTTCGACCGCATCGACTCGATCGACATCCTCGACGTCAATGCCGGTTCCCACGGCAAGTACTTCGCCACCAACTTCGACCCGGAAATCAACTTCCGCGAGTTCACCGGGCAGGTATGGAGCTGGCAGAACAGCCAGTGGACCAGCAACACCATGTTCGAGGTCAAGCGCACCGACGACCTGCCGGTGGTGGGTTCGCAGAACCTCTACCTGACCGGCCACGATGAAGTGCACTCGATCTCCAAGAACCTCGACGTACCCAACGTGCGCTTCTGGATGAGCTTCGGCGAGCACTACATCAACGTGTTCACCGTGCTGAAGAACCTCGGCCTGCTCTCCGAGCAACCGGTCAAGACCGCCGAGGGCCTGGAAGTGGTGCCGCTGAAAGTGGTCAAGGCCGTGCTGCCCGATCCGGCTTCGCTGGCCCCGGGCTACACCGGCAAGACCTGCATCGGTGACCTGGTCAAGGGCAGCAAGGACGGCCAGCCGCGCGAGGTGTTCATCTACAACGTCGCCGACCACGAAGAGGCCTACGCCGAGACCGACAGCCAGGGTATCTCCTATACCGCAGGCGTGCCGCCAGTGGCCGCAGCCCTGCTGGTCGCCCGCGGCGAGTGGGATGCCGGGCGCATGGTCAACGTCGAGGAACTGCCCGCCGAGCCGTTCCTCAAGGCGTTGGACGTGATGGGTCTGCCGACCCGCGTCAAGGATGAAAAAGGCGATCGTCCATGGGACGCTGAAGCCTAAGCAGTAACCGGAATGGCCTCATCGCGGGGCAAGCCCGCTCCCACAGCTACAGCGCAGGTTCCGAGAACCGCGCCGAAACCTGTAGGAGCGGGCTCGTCCCGCGATTGGGCCGGCACAAGCGCTTCATCTCCCCTCGCGCATCACCCCTGGCGCGCATCCTGGCTGGCCTCAGCTTCAGCCGGCAGGTGAAGTCAAGGGCTGCAGTTGCAGCACTTCGTTGGTGTAGTCCCACTCCTCCTGGACCTTGTCCGGGTGCTCGTTGAGCTTGAGGCCATAGGTCGGGATGATCTGGTGCAACTTCTCCTGCCAGGGCGCCGATGCAACCTTGTCCTTGAACACCTTGCGCAGCAAATCGAGCATGATCGGCGGCGCGGTCGAGGCTCCGGGTGAAGCCCCGAGCAGGCCGGCGATGCTGCCGTCGCTGGAGGTCACCACCTCGGTGCCCAGCTTGAGCACACCGCCGAGCGCTTCGTCCTTCTTGATGATCTGCACCCGCTGACCGGCCTGCCACAGGCGCCAGTCTTCCTTCTTCGCATGGGGGAAGTAGGTCTGCAGCGCAGCAAAACGATCGTCGTCCGACTGCATCACCTGGCCGATCAGGTACTGCACCAGGTCGAACTCGCGCACGCCCACGCGCACCATCGGCCAGCTATTGTGCAAGGTCATGCTGCCGAACAGGTCAAGCAGCGAGCCCTCCTTGAGGAACTTCGTGGAAAAGGTGGCGAACGGCCCGAACAGGATCACCCGCTTGCCATCGAGCACCCGGGTGTCCAGGTGCGGCACCGACATCGGCGGCGCGCCGGTCGAGGCGATGCCGTAGGCCTTGGCCATATGACGGTCGGCGATGGCGGCGTTCTCGGTCACAAGGAACGAGCCCCCCACCGGGAAGCCCGCATACTCCTTGGCCTCGGCAATGCCGGACTTCTGCAGCAACGGCAGCGCCGCACCGCCGGCACCGATGAACAGGAACCTGGCGTCGGTGGCGGACTTGCTGCCATCCTTGAGGTTCTTGTACTGCACATGCCAGGAGCCATCGTCGTTGCGGGTGATGTCCTGCACTTCGCTGGAGAGCTTGAGATCAAAGTTGGGACGGGTCTGCAGGTAGGCCACGTACTGGCGGGTAATCTCGCCAAAGTTGACGTCGGTGCCGATCGGCGTCCAGGTTACGGCCAGCTTCTGGTTGGGGTCGCGCCCCTCCATCATCAACGGCACCCATTTGGCGATCTGCGCGTTGTCTTCGGAATACTGCATGGGCTTGAACAGCGGGCTGGCCTGCAGCGCCTCGTAGCGCTTGCGCAGGAAACGGATGTTGTCATCGCCCCAGACGAAGCTCATGTGCGGGGTGGAGTTGATGAACGAACGCGGATTCTTCAGCACGCCCTGCTTGACCTGCCAGGCGAGAAACTGGCGGGTGATCTGGAACGACTCGTTGATCTCCACCGCCTTGCTGATGTCGATCTTGCCGTCCTTTTCAGGGGTGTAGTTGAGCTCGGCCAACGCCGAGTGCCCGGTGCCGGCGTTGTTCCAGCCGTTGGAGCTTTCCTCGGCAACCTTGTCCAGGCGCTCGATCATCTCCATCGACCAGCCCGGCTCGAGTTCGTTGAGCCACACCGCCAGCGTGGAGCTCATGATGCCCCCGCCCACCAGCAATACATCCACCCGCTTGCTTTCGGCGGCCTGCACGGCTGTCAGGCCGAAGGCCAGGGCCAGGCCCGCAAGTGCCGGTTTATATGAGATTGCGACCTTCATGCTTCCTCCGTCGAGGCGTTGCCGGCCCCGGTCCGATCCGTGAATGTGTCCTGCCCCTGGTCCGAGTGCCCGTGCGTGTGCGTGCACAATCCCAGGCAAGCTTAGCTGAGTGATTTACCCAGGTTGGATGCAACTCGTGGAACGGCCTCGAACGGCAGGCTGTCAGCCACCCGGAAAATGCGCTTGCAACTCGACGATTCTGCAAATACTGTATGAAAACACAGTACCAAGAGAAGCCTTCATGCAACTCATCGCCAAGCTCGGCATTCTTGCCGACGCCGCCAAGTACGACGCTTCCTGCGCCAGCAGCGGTGCGCCCAAGCGCAGCTCGCGCGGGCGTGACGGGCTTGGCGCCACCGATGGCATGGGCATCTGCCACAGCTACACCCCCGACGGGCGCTGCGTGTCGCTGCTCAAGGTGCTGCTGACCAATTTCTGCCTGTACGACTGCCAGTACTGCGTCAACCGCCGCTCCAGCAATGTGCCCCGGGCACGGTTCAGCCCCGAGGAAGTGGTGCGCCTGACCCTGGACTTCTACCGGCGCAACTGCATCAGCGGGCTGTTCCTGAGTTCGGGCATCATCCGCTCGGCCGACTACACCATGGAGCAGTTGAACCGCGTGGCCCGCCTGCTGCGCGAAGAGCACGGGTTCCGTGGCTACATCCACCTCAAGACCATCCCCGACGCCGACCCGCTGCTGATCGAGGAAGCCGGGCGCCTGGCCGACCGCCTGAGCGTCAACGTCGAACTGCCCACCGACGCCAGCCTCAAGCGCCTGGCCCCGGAGAAGCAGGCCCATACCATCCGCCAGGCCATGGGCGTGATCCACCGCGGCCAGCAGGCGGTGGCCGCAGAGCCGCGCGCGCCACGCTTCACCCCAGCCGGCCAGAGCACCCAGGTGATCGTCGGTGCCGACAGCACCGATGACCGCACCCTGCTGCGCAACGCCGAATCGCTGTACCAGGGCTACGGCCTCAAGCGCGTCTACTACTCGGCGTTCAGCCCCATCCCCGACAGCCCGAACAGCGTCCCCCTGGCTGCCCCGCCGCTGCTGCGCGAACACCGCCTGTACCAGGCCGACTTCCTGATGCGCGGCTACGGCTACAAGGCCGGCGAACTGCTCGGCCAGGCCGGCAACCTGGCGCTGGACATCGACCCCAAGCTGGCCTGGGCCCTGGCCAATCGCGAGGTGTTCCCGCTGGACCTGAACCGTGCCGAGCCCGCCCTGCTCGCCCGCATTCCCGGCATCGGCCTGCGCAGCGTGCAGCGGCTGGTGGCCCTGCGGCGCGAACGCAGGATCCGCTACGACGATCTGATCCAGCTGCGTTGCGTGCTGGAAAAAGCCCGCCCGTTCATCGTCACCAGCGACTACCGCCCGGCCCAGGCCGATTTGCGCAGTGGCCTGCTGCGCCAGCGCCTGCGCGAACCGCAGGCACCGCTGCAGATGGGGCTGTGGGCATGATCGCGCTGGATTGCGACGACCTTTTCGCCACCTGGCGTGAGCAGGCTCGGGCACTGCTCGGCCATGGCGTCGACCCGGCCGATGTCACCTGGAGCCAGGGCCCGATGGACGACCTGCTCGCCGTGGCGACACCCCTGCCCGAGGGCCTGGGCCCGTTCCGGGCGCGAGTACCGGCGGCCCTGCTCGCACAGCTCGAACAGGCCGCCCGCTATCGCGGCGAGCAGCGCTGGAACCTGCTCTACGAAGTGCTCTGGCGCGTCGCCCACGGCGACCGCACCGCCATGCTCGCCGGTGATCGCCTGGGCAGCGAGCTGCAGCGGCGGATCAAGCAGGTCTCGCGCGAAGCCCATCACCTGCACGCCTTCGTGCGCTTCGTGCCCTTGCCCGAGCCGGTCGCCGAGCGCCTGCAGCTGGACCTGGTGGCCTTCCACGAACCCGCCCATGACATTCTCGAAAGCGCCAGCAGCCATTTCGCCGACCGCCTCGGCCGCCAGCGCTGGCTGATCGCCACGCCCTGCGACGGTATCCGCTTCGATGGCGCCCGACTCGACTACCGCAGGCATTGCCCCGGCGAGTGGGCCGAGTGGGCACGCCACGCCGAAGACCCCGGCGCCGAACTGTGGCGCACCTACTACCGCTCCACCTTCAACCCGGCGCGGCTGAACCCCGATGCGTTGCGCCTGCACATGCCGGGGCGATTCTGGCGCCACCTGCCCGAAGGCATGCTCATTCCCCAGCTCGAAGGCCTGGCACGCCAGGGCAAGCAACGCGACGGGCAGGCACTGGAAGTGGGCCTGCAGCGGGGCAAGCGGGTCGGGCGCTGACCCCGGTCATTGCCTACACTGTGGCTGATTGCCTCTGTTTTTCCGGGAGCCAGACCATGGACGATTCCAGCCAAGGCAAACCGCCGACCTTCTGGCAGATGCTGCACAGCATCCTCGCCGCCGCCTTCGGCGTGCAGAGCGGCAAGAACCGCGCACGCGACTTCACCCACGGCAAGGCCAGCCATTTCATCGTGATGGGGGTGATGTTCACCCTGGTGTTCATCCTGGTGCTGGTGGGGCTGGTGCAGTTGGCGATGCACCTGACGGGACGCTGAGCCACGCTGCAGGTCTTGGGTGGCAGGCCTGCGCACAGCCAAAAACGCATCCGCCCGCGGAATTCCCTCCCGCGGGCGGCTCAGGTTGCTGATCACGGTCTCAAATGTGCGTTACTGATGGCTGACCCAATACACGGCGGTCACCACGACCAGCACGATCAGGCACAGGATGGCCCAGGCGTCGACAGTGCTGTCTGGCTTGCGGAGCTTGGTCGGATTTCCCATTGCATCGCCTCTTGTAGTGGTTATGGGAATGCACGTCACACCAGCAGTTAAGCCCAGCAATGCCCTTCTCTCAAGCAGGGTCTTTCAATAATCGACGGGTGACGTCAGGAACGGATAGCGATAGTCGGCGCCACGCCCCTCGGCGCTGTAGCTACGAAAGTCGACGCCGTGGTCTTTGCGCTGGCCCAGCTGCAGCCAGCGCTGGGCCTTGGCCGCGTCGATGGCCTGCAGCACCGGCAGTTGGTGCAGGGGCTGGCCGTCGCGGTCGAGCGCCAGGCCCAGGGCATCGTCGTGGAGCATCACCATGGCCCAGCCGCCCAGGCTGAAATGCCCACCCATCAGCACGCTGAGCCGTCCATCGACGCGCGCCTGCAGGGCCTCTGGCGAGCTGTTGACCGCACTGAACAGCACATCGCGGCCAGGCACCCGGCCCGTCGCCGCGAACGCCTGCATCGCACCGAAGGCCATTTCGTCGTTCGCCGACCACACCAGGCGCACCTTCGGGTAACGCCTGACCAGCACCTGCGCCTGCTCGAAAGCCCGCTGCCGGCTCCAACCGCCATACACCACCTGACGCAACTGCAGCCGGGGAAGCTCGGCCAGCGCCCGGCGCATGCCCTGCTCGCGCAGCTGCGAGGCCGGCGTGGTGCTCACCCCGGAGAATGCCAGCAGCTCGACCGGCTCGTCGCTGGCGGGCAGGCTGGCGGCCAGCTCGCGCAGCATCTGGTAGCCGGCCTGCTCATCATTGCCGACCAGCGACCCCAGCAGCGGCGCATACTTGCCTGGCTGCGCGGCGATTTCCTCGGCCTGCCCCTCGGTCAGGGCATTGTTGACCAGCACCAGCTTGACCCCGCTGCCACGCGACAGGCGCATGATCTCCGGCGCCACGTACTGCTCGTTGACCAGCACCAGGTAGTCGGGCTTGTGCGCGCCGTGCAGGACTGCCCGCGCCTGGGCCAGTTGCCGCTGGGCCTGGCGCTCGCCGTATTCCACCCGCAGCTCCATGCCCAGCTCCGTCGCCGCCGCCTGCATGAAATGCGAATAGCTGACCCAGAAAGTCTCATCGGACAGACCCGGGTTGAGAAACACCACCGAAGCCGCCTGGGCATTTGCCATCAGTGGCAGCGCCAGGCACAGGCTCCGGTACAGCACCCTGATGAGCATGCACGACATCCCTGCGAAGCAAAGGCTGACAGTATAACGGCGCAGTGCCCGTCACCAGGCAAATAGCAGCCAGTCTCACTTAGTCCAAATGGTTCTTTTCATATGCAAAAACATCACTTTAGCGCATAAACCCAACCTGCTATCGTTCCCCCGCTCCGACCCGGAGTGCGCGGCCGTGCGCGCGATTAGCTGCATGCAGCCTGAGACAGGACTTTTATGTACGTATACGACGAGTACGATCAGCGGATCATCGAGGACCGCGTCAAGCAGTTCCGTGATCAGACCCGCCGCTACCTGGCCGGTGAGCTGAGCGAAGAAGAATTCCGCCCTCTGCGCCTGCAGAACGGCCTCTATATCCAGCGTTTCGCCCCGATGCTGCGCGTCGCCGTGCCTTATGGCCAGTTGAACGCGCGCCAGGTCCGGACACTGGCCAGGATCGCCCGCGACTACGACAAGGGCTACGCGCACATTTCCACCCGCCAGAACGTGCAGTACAACTGGCCTGCGCTCGAAGACATCCCCGACATCCTGGCTGAGCTGGCCACCGTGCAGATGCACGCGATCCAGACCAGCGGCAACTGCCTGCGCAACACCACCACCGACCAGTTCGCCGGTGTGGCTGCAGACGAGCTCATCGACCCGCGTCCGTGGTGCGAAATCGTCCGTCAGTGGACCACCTTCCACCCGGAATTCGCCTACCTGCCGCGCAAGTTCAAGATTGCCATCAACGGCTCGAAGGAAGACCGCGCCGCCATCGAAGTGCACGACATCGGCCTGGAGCCTGTGCGCAACGAGGCCGGCGAGCTCGGCTTCCGCGTCCTGGTCGGCGGCGGCCTGGGCCGCACCCCGGTGGTCGGCTCGTTCATCAACGAGTTCCTGCCCTGGCAGGACCTGATCAGCTACCTGGACGCGATCCTGCGCGTGTACAACCGTTACGGCCGTCGTGACAACAAGTACAAGGCGCGGATCAAGATCCTGGTCAAGGCCCTGACCCCGGAAGTGTTCGCCGAGAAGGTCGAGGCCGAGATGGTCCACCTGCGTGGTGGCGACAGCACCCTGACCGAAGAAGAAGTGCAGCGCGTTTCGCGCCACTTCATCGACCCAGAGTACCTGGCGCTCGACAACGTCGACTACAGCACGCTGGACCAGGAGCACCCAGGCTTTGCCCGCTGGCGCTCGCGCAACACCCGCGCGCACAAGAAGCCCGGCTACGTGGCCGTGACCCTGTCGCTCAAGCCCACCGGCGTTGCCCCGGGCGATCTGACCGACAAGCAGCTCGATGCCGTCGCCGACCTGGCCGAGCGCTACAGCTTCGGCTTCCTGCGGACCTCGCACGAGCAGAACATCATCCTGGCCGACGTCGAGCAGCGCCAGTTGCACGCCCTGTGGCTTGAGCTGCGCGAAAGCGGCTTCGCCACGCCGAACATCGGCCTGCTGACCGACATCATCTGCTGCCCCGGTGGCGACTTCTGCTCGCTGGCCAACGCCAAGTCGATCCCGATCGCCGAGTCGATCCAGCGTCGTTTCGACGACCTGGACTACCTGTTCGACATCGGTGAGCTGGACCTCAACATCTCCGGCTGCATGAACGCCTGCGGCCACCACCACGTGGGCCACATCGGTATCCTCGGCGTCGACAAGAAAGGCGAAGAGTTCTACCAGGTGTCGCTGGGCGGCAACGCCGCTCGCGATGCAAGCCTGGGCAAGATCCTCGGCCCTTCCTTCGCCCAGGACGACATGGCCGACGTGATCGAGAAGCTGATCGACGTGTACGTCGAGCAGCGCAACGAAGACGAGCGCTTCATCGACACCTACCAGCGTATCGGCATCGACCCATTCAAGGAACGCGTCTATGCAGCGAATCATTAAGCACAACCAGCTCGTCGACGAGACCTGGCACCTGCTGCCCAAGGATACCTCGTTCGACGAACTGACCAACTGCGACGACTACATCGTCCCGCTGCAGATGTGGCGCGACCACGCCCACGCCCTCAAGGCCCGCGACGGCGGCCTCGGCGTGTGGCTGGACAGCGACGAGGAAGCCGAGGAAATCGGCGAGGACGTCCAGCACTTCCAGGTCATCGCCTTGAACTTCCCGGCCTTCACCGACGGGCGCAACTACTCCAATGCGCGCCTGCTGCGTGACCGCTACCAGTACAAGGGCGAGCTGCGCGCCATCGGCGACGTGCTGCGCGACCAGCTGTTCTACATGGCTCGCTGCGGCTTCGACGCCTTTGCCATCCGTGCCGACAAGGACCCTGAGGATGCACTGCAGGGTCTGAAGGACTTCTCGGTCACCTACCAGGGTGCCACCGACCAGCCGCTGCCGCTGTTCCGCCGCCGCTGATCGTCCTGCTGTCGCGACGGCCCGCCTTCATGGCGGGCCGTTTCGTTTGCGCTTTTGCTCATGTTCCGTGATGGCCTGCCGATACTACCGTTGTACCCTCATTTCGGCAGGATGCTCATGAACCCGATTTCAGCAGCACAGCGCCTGGCCCCGGTCCTGACGCCCCCGCAGGCGGCTGCGACCCAGGCCGGCAACCCGACCGGCAGCAGCGGCGTTGCCAGTGTGCCAAGCACCAGCGTCACACTGGGCCAGGACAACAGCGTCAGCGACTCCGAGACCTACTCGCGCCGGGGCGTGCTGCCAGGCCAGGTGCGCTACGTCTGGGAAAGCGACGCCCAGGACAAGCTCGCCACCACGCTGCAGACCGCCTTCCAGTCGTCCAGCACTGCCGGGCGCTTCAAAGGCATCGGCGCTGCCCTGATCGAGCAGCTGGTGCAGAACGGCGGCAAGGGCATCTCGCAGTCGGTGTTCGCCGTCAGCGATGACTCGCCGATCGACCCGGCGGTGCTCAAGTTGCAGCAACAACGCCTGCGCGAGAACCCCGACAGCGGCGTCACCTTCAGCCTGACCACCGCCTCCGGCGCCACTGTCCGCCTGTCGTTGGCCAGCGGCGAGAAAGGCCTGGCGGTCAGTGCCGAAGTCGAAGGCGGCAGCCTGACCGATGCGGAACTCAAAGGCCTGGGCAACCTCGCCGACGCGTTCCAGTCCACCGTCGACGGTTTGAACGAGATGCCGCCCCAGTTGAAGCTGGGCGCCCTGGTCAAGCTCGATCCGGCACTGTTCTCTTCCCTGCAGATGAACGCCAAGCTGCAGACCCCGAGCGGTGACCAGACCTTCGCCCTGACCCTCGACGACAAGGCCCGCAGCCTGAGTCTGGATGGCCCGTCCGGCCAGGTCCAGCTGAGCATGGACACCCACGACGTGGAGTTGCTGGGCAAGTCGGCCCAGCGCAAGGCGGCGATCGACAACTACCTCACCCAGTTCGACGCCGCCCAGCGCCGCGGACGCGGTGACGAAAACCTGATGAGCCTGTTCAAGGACGCGTTCACCCAGCTCAACAGCATCGACGACAGCCGCCAGCCCGCTGTACAGCGCCCTGGCAGCCTGACCGAGAAAGACCGCGCCCTGCTCAGCGGCCTGGCCGACTTCAGCGCATCGATCAGCGAAACCACGCGCAGAAGCAACCCGATGCGCCAGGACGAAACCGACGGTTTCACCTTCCGCACCTCGCAGAGCACCACGGTCAAGAGCCGCGGCATGCAGGACCTGTCGGTGGAGCAGAACCAGCAGAGCAAGCTCACCGCCTCGTTCCACCGCGGCCTCAACCCGCTGACCAACCTGGTGATGGGCAACGACCGCGAGTCGCAGAACTACAGCTACCACCTGATCGACGACCAGGCCAGCAGCAGCACACGCCTGGCCTACGACAAAGGGCAACTGGTCGAAGCCAGCGCGACCCAGCAGGCGAGCCAGAAAGAGCGGATCCTCACCTATGTCGATGGCAACCTGAAAAGCGACGTGACCACGCCCAAGGCCGTGACCCAGTCGCGCAACGTGCTGAACCTGCTCAAGGACGCCTTCGAACAGGACCGCATCGCCCAGCGCGACCGCGGCGTCTCGCTGCTCGAAGGGCTGCTGCAGTCGCATCGCAGCCGCTGGCTGCTGCAGGGCGACCCGTCGAAGATCGCTGCCTGATGCCTGGCCTGAGCCCGGCTGGCTCCGTGTGAGTGTGTGGGAGCGGAGGCGTTTGCTTCGCGGGCAAGTCCGCTCCCACAACCACACTCCACATTTTCCGTGGGAGCGGCGCCTGGAAACATCCTGTTAATGTTCACCTAACGCAATTCCCGCTAGACTCGCGCCATGCCTGCCCCCATACGCCGCCTGATCATCCTGCTGCTGATGCTCTCGCTTCCCCTCTCCGGGATGGCGGGCATCGAGCCGCCCGCCGAGCCCTGCCCCATGCAGGCCCTGGGCATGAGCATGATGGCAGGAATGGATCACGACTGCTGCCAGGACCAGGACAAGGCGTCCTCCCACCACGCCTCCAAGGCCTGCAAACCCGGCCAGGAATGCAAGACCGCCACCACCCTGCAGGTCAGCCTCGCAACACCTGCGCTGACCTTCGCCACTCCACGCCCGTCCGACAGCTACGCCCAGAGCCTGCTGTCGCGCGCACCACCCACTCACTGGCGCCCCCCACGCATCTGATCCCTTGCTGACCCTCACTCCATTGCCCTGGCCTCGCAGCCAGGCAATGGCACGCGCCTGTGCGCGAGTGTTTTCAAGGAGTCATCACCATGATGCCCCTACGTTTCCAACCCGGGTGGACGCTTGCGACTGCCCTGCTGTTCCTGCTGCCGACGCTGTCGGTGCAGGCCGCTGCGCTATCCCTGGAAGACGCGCTGCGAATGGCCGAGCGCAACGCCCCTTCCCTGCAGGCCCGACAGGAGCAGATGACGGCAGCACGCCATGCCGTGCTGCCGGCTGGCCAGCTGCCCGATCCACGCCTGAACCTGGGCCTGCAGAACCTGCCGGTGGACGGCAGTGATCGCTGGAGCACCAACCGCGACTTCATGACCATGCAGGTGGTCGGCCTGGCCCAGGAAGTGCCCAACCGCGACAAGCGCAAGGCACGTGTCGAAACGGCACGTGCTGCCGTGGAGCGGGCCGACGCCGACGCGTTGGTCGAGCGCCTCAAGGTCCGCGCAGCCACCGCCCAAGCCTGGATCGTCGCCTATACGGTACAGCGCAAACTGCAGCAGTTCGACGCGTTCTACCGCGAGAATGCCCTGCTGACAGCCGCCGTCCGCGCCCGCCTGGCCGGTGGCGGCGGCGCAGCGGCCGATGCCCTTGCCCCGGAGCAGGAGGCGGCGCAACTGGATGAGCAGAAAGACCAGTTGCTCAGCCAGGCACACCAGGCACGTGCCGCGCTCAAGCGCTGGATCGGCCAGGAAGTCGATCCCCAGGGACAAGGCTTTCCCGAATGGACGGTGGACGCCCCTGCCTACCTGCACGCGCTGCATGCCCACCCGGAGCTGGCCGCCTACGGCGCCATGACTCGCGAGGCCCAGGCACAGGTGCACCAGGCGCAGGCCGAGAAGCAGTCGGACTGGGGCTGGCAACTGGACTACCAGCGACGCGGCCCGCAATTCAGCAACATGGTCAGCCTGCAGCTCAGCTTCCAGTTGCCGCTGTTCACCGCTTCGCGCCAGGACCCGACCATCGCCGCGCGGCAAGCACAGGTGCGTCAGCTCGAAGACGAGCAGCAGGCAGCACTGCGCGAACATACCGCGCAACTGGAGGCGGACCTCGCCGAATACCAGCGCCTGCAACGGGCCGTGGCACGCAGCCGCCAGACCCTGCTGCCGCTGGCCGAAGAACGCGTGCGCCTATCCCTGGCCGACTACCGGGCCGGCAAATCGAACCTGAGCGAAGTACTGGCTGCACGCCGGCAGCGGGTCGAGGCGCATCTGCAGGATATCGACTGGCAGGGGCAGCTGGCGGCAACCGCCGCGCGGCTGCACTTCTCGTATGGCGAGGTACAGGCATGAAACACACTTCAATCGGGGTGATCACGGCACTGGCCCTGGCCATGGGTGGCGCCGTCGGCTACTGGTCGGCGCCGCGGATGCAGGGCGCCGTGGCAGCAGCGTCCGAACAACGCAAGGCGTTGTACTGGTACGACCCGATGTACCCGCAGCAGCATTTTTCCGCACCGGGCCAGTCGCCCTTCATGGACATGCAACTGGTGCCCAGGTATGCCGAAGGCGAGGCTGGCCAGGAGCAACCCGCCGTGCAGATCTCCCAGGGCGTGCAACAGAACCTCGGGGTACGCCTGGCAACGGTGAAGCCCGGCACGCTGCAACGCACCCTGCACGTCAGTGCCGTGCTGGCTTTCGATGAGCGGGACTTCAGCGTATTGCAGGCTCGCACGGCAGGCTTCGTCGAACGCACCTATGGCCGTGCAACCGGCGACCGGGTAGCCAAGGGCGCACCGCTCGCCGATGTGCTGGCACCGCAATGGGTGGGGTTGCAGGAGGAGTATCTCGCCCTGCGCCGTACCGGCGACGCCGACCTGCAGGCCGCAGCACGCCAGCGCCTGCTGCTGGCCGGTATGCCGGCGCAACTGATCGGGCAACTCGCGCGCAGCGGCAAGGTGCAGCAGCGAGTAACCCTGGTGGCGCCTACCGCCGGCGTGATCCAGGCCCTGGAGCTGCGCCCGGGCATGACCCTGGCGCCGGGTGACACGCTGGCACGCATCAACGGTGTAACCCAGGTCTGGCTTGAAGCCGCCGTGCCGCAAGCGCAAGCACAAGGCCTGCATCAGGGCCAACCGGTGGACATCCGCGTACCGGCACTGCCGGGCGAAACACTGCAGGGCCATCTCGACGCCCTGCTCGCCGATGCCGACCTGCAAAGCCGCACATTGCGCCTGCGCATCGAGCTGCCCAACCCGGACGGCCGCCTGCACCCCGGGATGACGGCACAGGTCACGCTGCACCCGCAACCCCAGACCCAGGACAGCCTGCTGTTGCCGGCCGAAGCGGTGATCCGTACCGGCAAGCGCGACCTGGTGATGCTGGCCGAAGCGCAGGGGCGCTTCCGTCCCGTACAAGTGCTGCTGGGTCAGGAAAGCGAAGGCCAGGTCGTGGTACTGCAGGGAGTGCAGGCCGGGCAACAGGTCGTGTCGTCAGGCCAGTTCCTCATCGACTCGGAAGCCAGTCTCAAAGGCATCGAGGCCACCACTGCGGCGGATGCGCCTGTTGACCTGCCGGAGGCCCGGCCATGATCGCGAAACTGATTCGCTGGTCGGTCGGCAATCGCCTGCTGGTGCTGCTCGTCACGCTGTTTCTCGCAGCCTGGGGTGTGGTGTCTCTGCGCAGCCTGCCGATCGATGCCCTGCCGGACCTTTCCGACGTGCAGGTCATCATCCGCACCGCCTATCCAGGCCAGGCCCCACAGATCGTCGAGAACCAGGTCACCTACCCGCTGACCACCACCATGCTGTCGGTGCCCGGCGCCAGGACCGTACGCGGCTTCTCGGCGTTCGGCGACAGCTTCGTCTACGTGCTGTTCGAAGATGGCACCGACCTGTACTGGGCACGCTCGCGGGTGCTGGAGTACCTGAGCCAAGTGCAGTCGCGCCTGCCCGCTTCGGCCAGACCGGTGCTCGGCCCCGACGCCACGGGGGTGGGCTGGATCTACCAGTACGCGCTGGTCGACCGCAGCGGCGGGCACGACCTGGCGCAACTGCGCAGCCTGCAGGACTGGTTCCTGCGCCTGGAGCTCAAGACCTTGCCGGATGTCGCGGAAGTCGCAAGCATCGGTGGCATGGTCAGGCAGTACCAGGTGGTGCTCGATCCGTTGCGCATGGCCAACCTGGGGGTCACCCAGGCCGAAGTCGCCGACGCCATCGGCAAAGCCAACCAGGAGACCGGTGGCGGTGTGCTGGAACAAGGCGAGGCGGAGTTCATGGTGCGCGCGTCGGGCTACCTGAAGACCCTGGACGACTTTCGCGCCATTCCCCTGCGCCTGGCCGCCAATGGCGCACCGGTGACGCTCGGCGATGTGGCCAGGGTGCAGTTGGGGCCACAGGAGCGGCGCGGCATCGGTGAGCTCGACGGCCAGGGCGAGGCCGTCGGCGGCGTGGTGATCCTGCGCAGCGGCAAGAACGCCCGCGAGGCCATCGCCCGGGTCAAGGACAAGCTGCAGGCATTGCAGAAGAGCCTGCCCGCCGGGGTCGAGCTGGTCACCACCTACGACCGCAGCCAACTGATCGACCGAGCGGTGGACAACCTCAGCCACAAGCTGATCGAGGAGTTCATCGTCGTCGCGCTGGTGTGCGCCGCGTTCCTCTGGCACCTGCGCTCCTCGCTGGTGGCGATCGTGTCGCTGCCGGTCGGGGTGCTGATCGCGCTGGTCATCATGCACCACCAGGGCCTCAACGCCAACATCATGTCCCTGGGCGGCATCGCCATCGCCATCGGCGCGATGGTGGATGCCGCCGTGGTGATGATCGAGAACGCGCACAAGCATGTCGAAGCCTGGCATGCGCGCCACCCGGGGCAGGCGCTGCACGGTGAGCAGCACTGGAAGGTGATGACCGAGGCCGCCGTCGAAGTGGGGCCGGCGCTGTTCTTCAGCCTGATGATCATCACCCTGTCGTTCGTGCCGGTCTTCACCCTGCAGGCCCAGGAAGGTCGGCTGTTCGCTCCGCTGGCCTTCACCAAGACCTACGCCATGGCCGCAGCCGCCGGGCTGGCGGTGACCCTGGTGCCGGTGCTGATGGGTTACTGGATCCGCGGGCCGCTGCCCGCCGAGGCGCGCAACCCGCTCAATCGCGGGCTGATCCGGCTCTACCGCCCGGCGCTGGAGTACGTGCTGCGCCGGCCACGGCTGACCCTGGGCGCAGCCCTGCTGGTCCTGCTCAGCAGCCTGTGGCCTCTGACGCACCTGGGCGGTGAGTTCCTGCCACCCCTGGACGAAGGCGACCTGCTGTACATGCCGTCCGCCCTGCCGGGCCTGTCGGCACAGAAAGCCTCGGAGCTGCTGCAACGTACCGACCGCCTGATCCGCACCGTGCCCGAGGTGGCCAGCGTATTCGGCAAGGCCGGGCGCGCCGAATCGGCCACCGACCCGGCGCCGCTGGAGATGTTCGAGACGGTCGTGCGGCTCAAGCCGAAGGCGCAATGGCGCCCAGGCATGACCAGCGAGAAACTGGTCGAAGAACTCGACCGTATCGTGCGCGTGCCCGGTCTTGCCAACATCTGGATCCCGCCGATCCGCAACCGCATCGACATGCTCGCCACCGGCATCAAGAGCCCGATCGGGGTCAAGGTGGCCGGCAGCGACCTGACGCAGATCGACCGGGTCACCCAGGCTGTCGAGCGCACTGCCAAGGGCGTGCCGGGTGTTACCTCGGCGCTGGCCGAACGCCTCACCGGCGGGCGCTACATCGATCTGGACATCGATCGCCAGGCCGCTGCGCGCCATGGCCTGAACATCGCCGATGTGCAGGCCATCGTTGCCGGGGCCATCGGCGGCCAGACCCTCGGCGAAACGGTCGAAGGCCTGGCCCGCTACCCTATCAGCCTGCGCTACCCGCGCGAGTGGCGCGACTCGGTGCAGGCGCTGCGCCAGTTGCCGATCTACACCGCCCAGGGCGGCCAGATCACCCTCGCCGACGTGGCGCAGGTGCGCATCGCCGAAGGTCCGCCAATGCTCAAGAGCGAGAATGCGCGGCCTTCGGGCTGGGTGTACATCGACGTGCGCGGTCGCGACCTGTCGTCAGTGGTGGCTGACCTGCGCCAGGCGGTGGAGCGCGAGGTCAGGCTCGACCCTGGCATGAGCCTGAGCTACTCAGGTCAGTTCGAGTACCTGGAGCGCGCCAACGCGCGCCTGGCCTGGGTGGTACCGGCGACCCTGGCGATCATCTTCGTGCTGCTCTACCTGACCTTCGGCCGCCTCGGCGAAGCACTGCTGATCATGGGCACCCTGCCCTTCGCCCTGACCGGTGGCGTGTGGTTGCTGTACCTGATGGGTTTCAACCTGTCGGTGGCCACGGGTGTCGGCTTCATCGCCCTGGCCGGGGTCGCCGCAGAGTTCGGGGTCATCATGCTGATCTACCTGAACAATGCCTGGGCCGAGCGCCTGGCCCGCGGCGACCGATCCGATACCGCGCTGCTCGAGGCGATTGGCCAGGGCGCGGTGCAACGCATCCGGCCCAAGGCGATGACCGTGGCGGTGATCGTCGCGGGGCTGCTGCCGATTCTCTGGAGCAGCGGCACCGGCAGCGAAGTGATGAGCCGCATCGCCGTCCCGATGGTCGGCGGGATGCTCAGCGCCCCGCTGCTTTCGCTGTTCGTTATTCCCGCAGCGTACCGGCTGGTCCGGCGCCGCGACCTTGCAACTCACCACGATTCCCAACCTGGAGAAACCCGATGAAAAACCTGTATCTCAGTGCTGTAGTGATGATGGCCTTCGCCGCGGGCGCTCAAGCCCAGGACAGCATGGCAGGCATGCAGATGGACGGCATGGACATGACCGTCACCCAGCCTGCGCCAAGCGCGCATGCCGAAGGTACGGTCAAGGCCATCGACCGTGACAACGGCAAGGTGACACTCGCCCATGGTCCGGTGGCGGCGTTGAAGTGGCCCGCGATGACCATGGGCTTCAGCGCCACCGCCGAGCAACTCGAAGGCCTGGCGGTAGGTGACAAGGTCGGATTCGACTTCCGTATGGATGGCGGGGCGGCGAAAATTGTCGGTCTGCGTAAACAGTAGAAGTACTGCTTGAGCCCATCTTGTGGGAGCAGGTGTCTTGCTCAAAATCTAAAGGCAAGCCTGCTCCCACAGGATAAAAAACACACCCCACGGAGCCATCTGCCGAGGCTGTGCGAGCGCTTGAAATGGCATCGCGCAAACAGCTAGCGGCATAATGCCTTTACTGTTGATCTGTTTTTTCGACAGCGGCGCCCGAGCACAGCCTGCTGAGCACCAATCCCCTGATACCCCATTTCTCAACGCAGGACTCGTATGACTCTGGAATCTCTGGTCGACGCCCTTTACGCCGACTCGGATGTGCAACGGATGCTCGCCCTCTCCACCCACAGCGACGCCCTTCAAATCTGCTTCCCGAAGGAAGTGAACGTCTCTCGCTTCCTGGCCTGGCTGCTCGACCCGACCCAAGGCCACGGGCTGGGCGACCAGGCAATCAAGTCCCTGCTCACCCGGGCCGGGCAATCCAGCCAGGTCGACAACCTGAGCCTCAATGACCGCCGCTTCCTGGCAGCCTCCAACGTGCAGACCCTGGCCTTCTCCTCGATCATGGTCATGACCGAGGCCGAACTCGGTCTGCGCAACCAGAAGCGCTACATCGACGTGCTCGCGCTGGACCCTGCAGCCAAGCTGTACATCGCCATCGAGAACAAGTTTGGTCATCACGAAGGAGAAGACCAGACCAAGACCTACTACGAAGCCCTGCGCGATCTCTACCCCAGCTACCGGGGCATC
This sequence comes from Pseudomonas sp. FA117, assembly GCF_057370475.1. Taxonomy (NCBI): domain Bacteria; kingdom Pseudomonadati; phylum Pseudomonadota; class Gammaproteobacteria; order Pseudomonadales; family Pseudomonadaceae; genus Pseudomonas; species Pseudomonas sp. FA117. The sequence goes on along the minus strand of NZ_CM170675.1, from coordinate 2,440,694 downwards.
CACATCTTCCTCGACGGCCACGAGAACGATCCCGCACATGATCAGTGGATTGCGGTGGGCTACACCTGGCTGACCGAGTTTCTCGCGCAGATCGAGCAGTTGGCCTGGACCGCGCCCCATGTGAAATCCACCATGGCCCAGTTTCGCCGGGCGATCCAGGAAGAAGAGGAGATCGCCGAGGGCGATGGGCTGGGCAAGCTGGTCACCGCTGTGGCCAGCAAGCATGAGGAGGCACTCGATGCCTTGCACAAGATCCTCACTGCCAATGCCCCCCGTTCGAGGGCCAAGGATCTGGCAGCACTGGTCAATGGCCCGACGGGCAATGATGCCAAGGCCAATGTGCGATTGTTCCAACTTTATGCACGCCGCCCGCAGGTCTGGGACAGGTGCCTGAAGGAACGCAAGTTCGCCAGGTTCCACAGTGCCATGAAGGAAGCCTTCGGTCCTGTCGTCACGGAGCCTCGGCGGGTGGTTACCTTCTTCTGCCTGGAAGCCTTCGCGCGTTTCCTGGATCCGCACTTGGGAGGGATGTGGCCAGCGGCAGTCAAGGTGCGTCAGGAAGGCGAGCATTTCCTGATAACCTCGTACATCTCCTTGAGCAGCGTCGTGACTGAATACCGGGAGCCGCTGATCGAGATTGCCAACACCGAGCGCGCACGCCGTGGCATTCGCAAGACATCGCAGGACGACGGCTATTTCACCATCTGTCGCAGCAAAAGCCTGCCCCCAGCCCAGGCCGCTGCCGAAGCTGTCGCTCAGATGCACAACTTGGTGGCCTTGCTCAAGGATGTTCACTAGCGTCGCCCGTTGGCGCCCGCTTCGGCTGCCAGCCCCCGGTCTGGTGGACCTGTACGAAGCCGGGCCAGGTCGAAATTGCCCGGCGTCGTGAAGAGGGTTTCAACCGGGTGGACTTCGAAAAACGCCTTGTCCCGACGGCCTGAAACCGACCTCTTCTTCTCCATATATTCAGGTTATGCCTGTCGTCATCGCCAGGCTGCGGACCACCTCGATGAAGTCCTTCTCCAGCTTGGACAACGCCGCAGTTTCATGCACCACGGCGGTCAGCACCACCGGCAACCGTGGCATGACCCGCCGCACACCTTGCCCCGGCTGAAGCAGGGCGTCGGCGGTGAACGCATCGATCAGGGCGATGCCGGCCCCGGCCTGGGCCAGGGCGCAGGCGACGTAGTAGGTCTGCACCTGGGTGCGGCTTTCCACACCGCCCAGCCACGGCCGCACCAGTTCGCCGAGCGGGTCCGACGCAGACAGGCCGATGACCCGTCCGGTGTCCAGGGCATCGAGCGACACCGGCGCCGGGTCTTGGGTGCCGTCGTAGCAGACCAGCTCGACCTCATGCAGGGCAATGATCTTGAGGCCGGGCCGCGGCTTGGCATTAAAAGTGAAGGCGATCGAGATTTCGCGTGCCAGCAAGGCCTGCATCAGCTGCTCGCTGTGGGCGGTGACCAGGTCCAGCGACAGTTCGGGGTTGTCGCCCTGGCTCGTGGCAAGCGCGCGCGGCAGCACCTTCAGGCCCAGGGTGGGGATGCAACCGACCCGCAATGCGCCCCTGGACTGATACCTGAGGCTGCGCGACAGCCGCCGCACGTCATCGAGATCGCGGAACACCTTGTCGATGGCCGGAATCAGGATCTCGGCCTCGCGGGTGAGCTGCAGTCGCCCCTTGACCCGTTCGAACAGCACGAACCCCAGGCTCGCCTCGGCGTGTGCCAACAGCTTGCTGGCCGCCGGTTGGGTGATGTTCAGGGCTTGCGCTGCACGGGTCAGGGAACCGGTGCGCAGGATCGCCTGGAACACTTCGATGTGACGGATGCGCATGGTCATAGCCCAAGGTTATGCAAACTGCCGTTATAGGCCTTGGCGCGTGCGGTCGGCAAGGCCGGATACTGAGCACCTGTGGAGTGATTTCGGGAGAAGGCGGATGCATGTGATAGTCGTGGGCGCCGGCGTCATCGGCCTGGCGAGTGCGCTGTACCTGGCACGTGAGGGATTTCAGGTGACCTTGGTCGAGCGCAACCAGGACGTTGCCCTGGAAACCAGCTACGCCAACGGCGGGCAACTGAGCTACAACTACGTGGCGCCGCTGGCTGACCCGTCGGTGTTTGCCAACCTGCCCCGCTGGCTGCTGTCCGGCGACTCCCCCCTGCGCCTGCACCCGCGTCTGGACCCTCGGCAATGGCGCTGGTGCCTGGCGTTCCTGCGGGCTTGCCGGGCGAGCCGGGTCGAGCGAACGGTGACCGAGATGCTCACCCTGTCCCAGCGCAGCGAGCGACTGCTGATGCAGTTGCTGCAGACCACGCCGATCGATTTCCACCTGCGCCAGACCGGCAAGCTGATCATTCATCGCAGCGCAGCTTCGTTGCGCGCGGCTGCCAGGCTGCTCGAGATCCAGCAACGGGCCGGCTCGCAGCAACGCCTGCTGACACCGGCCGAATGCAGCGAGCTGGAGCCCACGCTGGCCGGTGTCAGCGGGCAGCTTGCCGGCGGCATCTTCACCCCCGGCGAGGCCATGGGCAACTGCAGGTTGTTCTGCGAGGGCCTGAAGCGCCATCTCGACAGCCTGCCGAACGTACGCTTCGAACTGGGCCGGACCGTGAACGGTTTCGTGCGTCACGGAAAACGGCTTTCGGCCTTGAAACTGGGCGATGAAACGCTGGCAGGCGATGCCTTCGTCATCGCCTCGGGCATCGCCAGCATCGACCTGGTTCGCCCACTGGGGGTCGATCTGCCACTCTACCCCTTGCGCGGCTACAGCCTCAGCGTGAAGCCAGTGGATAGCAACAGCCTGCCCGGCCTCAGCATTACCGATGCCAACCGCAAGGTCCTCTACGCCCCGCTGGGCAACCTGCTGCGCATTGCCGGGATGGTCGACATGGGCGTGCGCATAGCCGAAGCGCCGAAGCGGCGTATCGAGTTGCTCAAGGCGCAGGCCGCGCAGGTATTCCCGACGCTGGACCTGAGCCAGGCCTTGCCCTGGGCCGGCTTGCGCCCTGCCACCGCGCTGGGCAAGCCGATCATCGACCAGGCGCCGGGGCTCGACAACCTGTGGCTGAACGTTGGCCACGGCGCGCTGGGCTTCACCCTGGCCTGCGCCAGCGGCGAGAGGGTCGCCCGGCAAATCGTCGAGGCCAGGCCACGCGAAGAGGATGCCCCGTTCTCCCTGGCAGCGCACCGTTAGGTCGTGTACGAACAGTTTTGGCGAAGCAGGCTTGGCTGCTCCGCGTTGCGGCAGATCGCGGGGCCAGTCGCAGCGGCGAACCGCCGCTCGATGTCGAGTCCAGGCAGGGTTCAAACCAGCCTGTCTTCCGTGGGAGCGGGTGTGTGGGAGCGGGCTTGCCCGCGAATCAGGCGACGCGGTGGATGGCACCGGCAACGCCGGTGTTCGCGGGTAAACCCGCTCCCACAGGGATTGGGCTCGCCCTTGGATTTTGAGCAAGACAGTTGCTCCCATGGTGAACGACGTGGCGGCCGGAACCTTGTTCATCCGGGCGGGCAGCGCTAAGCTCGCCGCGTTTTCGCCGGCGGATGCGCTCAAGGAGCGCGAATAACCATGAATCGACAGAAAAAGATCAAGCAGCTGTTGCAGGCCCACGCGAAGAAGGCCAACGCCAAGCTCGCGCCCAAAAGCAACAAGCCCAGGTACATCAGCAAGGCCGACCGGCTGAAGCTTGAGGCCGAAGCGGCCCGCGAGCCAGGGCTGACGGTGGCCGCGGACTGACGCCGAGCCCGTCGTGCGGCTTTACCCTGGCGCTGTCAGGCCGCCCAGGTCGACAAGGCCGGAATCTCGCAGGCCAGCAACGCCTCGGCCGCAGGCTTGAGCGGCGCACGCTCCAGCCCGCCTCGCTCGACCCACTTGCAGGCAGCGATCTCGCTGCGTGCGGCAGGCTTGTCGCCTGGATAGAGGTGGGTGGTGAAGATGTGATGCAACACCCCAGCAGCCTCCAAGGTGCACAACGGCAGCAAGCCATGGCCGCTCAGGCCGGTTTCCTCGTGCAACTCGCGGGCAGCTGCCTCATGCGGCTGCTCGCCCTGCTCGATGACGCCGCCCGGAAAATTCCATTTGCCACCTTTCCTGCGCACGAGCAGGACGCGTCCTTCGTGGAAGCAGATGATCGTCGCGCGGTACTTGGCAGGAAGATTCGTCAGGGGCATCAGGCTCACTCGTCACACGTGTCTGGATATATGACAGTTTTGTTACATGCATGGACCAGGGGTGTGACGCCAGGTTCACTTCACACGACACATGGAGCTGATGAGGGGTTCGAGTGACAGAGCAGCAAGGCCGCCGGACGCGCATCCGGCAGCGAGGAACGTGACGCTGGCCTGCGCGGCGTTGCACCGCGCAGGCCCTTGTCTCAGAACGCGACGTTGAGCCCCAGGCGCACACCGTGGTCGTTATAGCCACTGCCGACCTGCCCGGAGTAACCCAGGTCGACGCTCGCCTGTGGCGCTACCTTGGCGCTGACGCCGAACTGCACCAGGGCGGTGTCCCTGGCGACCGGCACACCCTTGACGCTGAAGCTGTCATAGCCGGCCAGGTTCAGGCGACGCTGTTCATCCGGGGTATCCAGCACGCGCTGCCAGGCAACACTGCCCTGCAGGCTTACCGGCACACCGGCCACTTCAGCCACCGGAGCACTGGCGCGCAGGCCCAGGGTGGAATAGGTCGCGCGGTCCTTCTCGCTGTCGCCGCTCAGCGCGCTGCTGCCACCGTGCTCGCGCAGGCTGTCGGTATCGACTTCGACATGCGCCAGCCCTGCGAATGGCTCCAGGACCAGGTTGCCGGCCTGGATCGCGTAGCCCAGCTCGGCGAACACCTGCCGGGTGCTGGCATCGTAGCTGCCCTTGGCGTGCTCCTGCAGGTTGCCGACCTGGACATGACGGCTGCTGTCGATGTCGCTCCAGGCGTAGGAGGCTCCTGCACGCAGGCGCAACGCATCCCACTGGCCGCCGACGTAGGCCGTCAGCGAGGTGCTGTCGATCTTGGCCGAGGCGTTACGGGCGTCGAGGTCCAGGTCGGTCTTGCCGTAGCCGGCAGCGACACCCACGCGCCAGGTGTCGTTCAGCGGGATGTCGACCCCCATCAGCGCCCCCTGGCTGTTGTGATCCAGGTCGCCGACATTGCCGTTGCCATCGTTGTCACCCCAGCTGCCATACCCCTGCACCCAGAAGGTCATGCCGCTGTCGGCATCGACATGCAGCACCCCTTCAGCCGGGGCCTGGCCGTCGGCGCTGCGCAGGCGCGTGCCAATGGCGTCGCGCACGTAGCGGCTGTCATCGAACAGCGCGCTGCGGGTGCTGGCGTGGATCTCGCCGGACAGGCTGTCGTACGCCACACGGGCCTGGTCGGCGCTGAGCGCGGCGACCGCATCGTGCACCGCACCGGCCGCCGCAGCATCCAGCGACCGGGCCACGGCGCGCTGGTTGTAGGTGTCGGCGACCGAAACGAAGGCCACGTCGTTGCGCTGCAGGTTCAGGGTCACGCCATTGCCGGCGTACGCCACCAGCGGCGTGAGGAAAGCCAGGTTGCTGCTGACAGTGCCGAAGGTGCCGTTGACGCTGGCGGCCTGGATGATGTTGTACTGGGTGTTCGCCGCCCAGGTGCCGGTACCGGCCTGGACCTCGAGGTTGGCACTGTTGAGCGCGACATTGCCGGTGGCGATCACCCGGTCCGAGCGCCCGTCCGGGTCGGCTTCGATGACCAGCGTCGAACCGCTGCTGAAGTTCAGGTTGCCATCGACGCGCAGGGTGCCGATGGAGTTGCCTGGATTGAGCGTTGCGCCGTTGGCCAGGTCGATGTTGCCGGTGATAAGGCCATGGCCACCGAGCATCGCGCCCCGGGCCACGGCGACATCGCTGTCGAGCCTGGCGCTGGAGCCGGCAGCACCACCGATGATCAGGCTGCCGGCCTCGACCGTGGTACCGCCCCCCACCGCCGAGACACCGTTGAGCACCTGCTTGCCGTTACCGACCTTGTGCAGCTGGCCAGCGCCACTGAGCGAGCCGTCATAGACGCTGCTGGCCCCTGCCGATCCCACCTGCAGGGTACTGCCGGCCGCCAGCGCCAGGGCGCCGTTGCCGGTGAGCGCATCGAGGTTGTTCAGGCCACCGACGCTGACCGAAGCGGTGCTGGCGACGTTCAGGTCGGCGTTGCCCAAGGCGGTGTTGCCGATCAGGTGCAAGGTGCCGGCGAGCACGTTCAGCGAACCGTCGAAGGTGTTGTTGCCGCTGAGGGTCAGCTCGCTGTTGCCCTGCTTGTTCAGCGCACCGTTGCCGCTGATCACGCCGCTCAGCGTGAGGTCATGGCTGCCAGCCAGGGTCAGGTTGCCATTTAGCTCCACGGCGTTGGCCAGGTTGACCGCCGTACTGTTGTCCAGCGTGGTGCCATTGGCGGTGGTCAGGGTACCGCTGCCCAGCGCATGGCTGTTGCCGACCACCAGGGTGCCGCCGTTGAGCGCGGTGCCGCCGGTGTAGCTGTTGTTGCCATTGAGCACCAGGGTACCGCTGTCGTACTTGCCCAGCTTGCCCGCGCCGCCAAGGGTGACGTCGAGGGTGGCGACCAGGTTCGGGTCGACCCGCACCGAGGCATTGCCCAGGCTGCCGTTGACCAGCGTCAGCTCACCGGCGGAGCCGCCAGCCAGGTGATAGCCGTCGCTGGCGAACTGCATGCCGGTCAGGCGCTGGGCGCCGTTGACCGTGACAGTGCCGGCCGCGCCCTGGAACACCGCGAAACTGTTAGACCAGAGCTGGTTCAGGCTGCCATCGACAGTGGTCCAGTTGCTGCTGCCAGCGCCCCATGCACCGCTGCCACCCTCGATGGCGCCATTGGCCACCTGTTGTGCACCATCCCAGAACTGCACCTGGACATTCGGCGCGGCGACCAGCAGGTTGATTTGGTTGCCGATCACGGTCTGCACGAACAGGTCGCCCGGCACCACGCTGCCCGGCAGGCTGCCAAGCTGCAGGCCGTTGTCGGTCAGCGCACCGCTGTAGTTGGCCAGGCGGTAGATGCCAACGCCAAAGCCGCCGGCATCGGTGATATTGAGCGTGCCATCGAGGGTCAGGTTGCCAGCGACATCGAGCAAGGGGTTGCCGCCACCGCTGACCGGGGCGCCGAGCCTGGCGTCGATGTTGGCATTCGTAGCCAGTACCAACGAACCCACCGCCAGCGTCTGACCGCTGGCCAGTGCCAGGCGCGCGCCGTCGGCCACGCTCACCGCACCGCTGAGGCTGCCGCTTCCGCCCAGGGTGCCGCCGTTATTGACCTGCACCTGGGCACTGGCCAGAGAGCCATCGACCTTGAGGGTGCCGGCATTGATGGTGGTGGCACCGCTCAGGCTGCTGGCTCCCGACAACGTCAGGGTCCCGGCGCCCAGTTTGTCGAGCGCTCCGTTGCCGCCAAGGGTGCCAGCATAGGCGGTGCTCTGGTTGTTGCCACCGACGCTCAGTGTGCTGCCCGCAGCGACGGTGGTACTGCCACTGCCCGAGAGCCCGCCGAGGTTGGTCGAAGCGCCCAGGTTCAGCGCCGCACCTGTACCGACGTTGACGGCCGCGTTGTTGCCCAGGGCCGCACCGCTCAGGGTCGTCAGACTGCCGCCGAGTACATCGACGCTGCCCGTGAAGCTGTTGTTGCCCGACAGGGTCAGGTCGGCAAGTCCCTGCTTGGTCAGCGTGCCCGCGCCTGCGATCACCCCGCCCAGTGTCAGGTTGTTGCTGCCGACGATAGCCAGGTTGGCATCGAGGTTCAGGTTGTTGGCCAGCACCAACGGCGCGCGGTTGTCCAGCGTGCCGGCGCCCGCCACCGTCAGGGCTCCGCTGCCCAGTGCTGCGGACGAGCCCAGGGTCAGCGTGCCAGCGTTCAGCGTGGTGCCGCCCTGATAGACGTTGATACCGTTGAGCATCAGGTTCGCCGCGCCATTCTTCACCAGCCCGCCCACGCCGCCGATCACGCCATTGAGCGTCAGGTCGGCGTTGCCTGCCTGCGTGAGGTTGGCGTTGAGCAGCACTGCGTTGGCCAGCGTCAGGGCACTGCTGCTGGCCAATGTGGCGGCACCGGCAACGCTGAGGTCACCCAGGCCCAGGGCATTGTCGTTGCCGAGCGTCAGGGTGCCGGCTGCGACTGTCACGCCGCCCAGGTGGTTGTTGTTGCCGCTCAGCGTCAGGTTGGCACTGCCGTTCTTGGTCAGGCTGCCCGCGCCATTGATCGGACCCGCGAGGGTCAAATCGTTGCTGCCGACGATGCTCAGGTTGCCGGCGAGGTTGACGGTGTTGCCGATCGTCACCGCCGTGCTGGCGTCCAGGGAGGTACCATTGGCTGCATTGAGGGCGGCGGTGCCAAGCGCAGTGTTCGAGCCCAGGGTCAGCCCACCGGCGTTCAGCGCCACCGGCCCGAGGAAGCTGTTGTTGCCCGCCAGGGTGAGGTTGGCGGCTCCATTCTTGATCAGGCCACCGGTACCACTGACGATGCCATCGAGGGTCAGTGCGTGGCTGCCCAGGGCGCTGAGGTTGCCATTGAGGGTGACGGCGTTGCCCAGGCTTACCGCGGTGTTGCTGTCCAGTTGGGTACCGGCGCTGGCGGTCAGCGTGCCTGAGCCCAGCGCGGTGTTGCTGCCCACCACCAGCTTGCCGCCTTGCAGCGCGGTGCCGCCGCTGTAGGTGTTGGCGCCGTTGAGCACCAGGGTGCCGGTGTCGAGTTTGTCGAGAATACCGCTGCCATCGATATTGACGCCGATGGTGGCCGTCACACCCGGATCGACCCGCACGGCGGTGGTACCCCCCGCGCCGTTGACCGCAGTCAGCTGGGCATTGGCACCATTGACCAGCGTGTAGCCGTCGGTCATTAACTGCATGCCGTTGAATACCTGGGTGCCGTCGACCGTGACGGCGCCCGCAGCACCGCCGAACACGGCAAAGTCGCCTGCCCAGGCCTGGTTCAGCGTGCCGTTGCCGTTGGTCCAGTTGGTGCCGGTCGAGGTCCAGGTGCCGCTGCCGCCGTTCACCGTGCCGTCCGGGAACTGCTGGCTGCCATCCCAGTAACGGATGTTCAGGTTCGGCGCCGACACCTGCAGGTTGATCTGGTTGGCGATGCCGGTTTGCAGCGCAAGGTCTTCAATGCCGAAGCCGACTGGCACGTTGGCGATATCCAGGCCAAGGTTGGTCAGCATGCCGGTGTAGTTGAACAGGCGGTACACGCCCACGCCGAAGCCGCCAGCATCGGTGACGTTGAGGTTGCCGTCGAGGGTCAGGTTGCCGCCGACGTTCATCAGCGAAGTGGTCGAAGGGGCACCCAGTGCCACGTCGAGGTTGCTGCCTGAGTTCAGCGTCAGCGCGGCGGCCGACAGGGTTGCACCGGACGACAGCGCCAGGGTACCGCCGCTGTTGACATTCAGGGCACCGAGCAACGAACCGGACCCGGTGACACGGCCGCCAGCGTTGACGTCGACCTGGGCGCTGGCCAGCGAACCCGAGAGGTTCAGGGTGCCGCCATTGACCGTGGTGGTGCCGGTGAGGCCGCTGATACCCGTGAGGTTGAGCGTACCGCTACCGGTCTTGGTCAGGCCGCCGCTGCCGCTGATATCTCCAGCGAAGGTACTGCTGCTACCGCTGCCACCGACGCTCAGCAGGGTGCCGGCGCCCATCTGCACGCTGCCGCTGCCGGTGAGCGTCGCAATGCTCGCGTTGCTGCCCAGGTTCAGCCCAGCGCCTGCGTCGATGTTCACGCTGGAGGTGTTGCCCAGCGCGTTGGCGCTCAGGGTGGTGACAGTGCCGGAGGCGATGTTCAGCGGGCCGCTGAAGGTATTGCTGCCTGTCAGGGTCAGGTCCGACAGGCCATTCTTGACCAGCCCGCCTGCGCCACTGACAACCCCGGCGAGGACCAGGTTGTCGCTGCCGGCCAGGCTGAGGGTGGCATCGAGTACGAGGTCGTTGGCCAGCACGAGCGCCGAGCTGTTGTCCAGGGTCGCGGCACCGCCGACCGTCAGTGCGCCAGCACCGAGCGCGCCCGAGTTACCGACGGTCAGGGTGCCCGCATCGAGATGGGTACCACCCTGGTAGGTATTGATGCCATTGAGGGTCAGGTTGGACGCGCCATTCTTGGTCACCGAGCCGGTGCCACTGATCACGCCGCCCAAGGTCAGGTTCTGCGAGCCTGCAACGTTCAGCCCGGCATTGAGGACCACGCTGTTCGCCAGGCTGACTTGCGTGTTGCTGTCCAGCGTTGCCGCGCCTCCCACGGTCAGCACGCCCAGGCCCAGAGCGGCGTTGTTGCCGACGGTGAGCCTGCCGGCGTTCAGCGTGGTACCGCCCAGGTAGCCGTTGGCGCTATTGAGCGTCAGGTTTGCCGCGCCGTTCTTCACCAGGCTTCCGGCGCCGTTGACCATCCCGCCGAGCGTCAGGTCGGCGTTGCCGCCAATGCCGAGCGCACCTGCCAGGTTCACATTGTTACCGAGGCTGACGGCGTTGCTGGCGTCCAGCGTGGTGTTGGCGGCGGCGTTGAGGGCTCCACTGCCCAGTGCCGTGTTGCTGCCGACGCGCAAGGTGCCGGCGTTGAGCGAAGTGGTACCGCTGCGGGTGTTGTTGCCCGTGAGGGTCAGGCTTGCGGACCCCGACTTGATCAACGCACCGGTCCCGGACAGGACGCCGGCCAGGGTCAGGTCGTTGCTGCCCACCACGGTGGTCGAGCCGCCCATGGCAATGTTGTTGTTCAGGGTGACGCTGGCCGTGCTGTCCAGGCTACCGCCGGCGATGTTGAGGCTTGAGCTGCCCAGCGCGTTGGCGTTGCCGACCCGCAAGGTCCCTGCGTTCAGGGTGGTTGTACCGCTGTATGCGGCATTGTTGCCGGTGAGGGTCAGGGCGCCCGCGCCGTTTTTGCTCAAAGCACCGGCACCGGATAGCGCACCGCCCAGCGTCAGGTCGTTGGCGCCTTGCACGGTCAGACCGTTGCTGGCGACGTTGATCAGGTTCGACAGGGTCAGGCCGTCAGTGCTGGCCTGCAGGATGCCGCCGTTGACCGTCAGGACGCCGCTGCCGAACGCACCGCTGTTGTTGAACTGCGCCAGCCCGCCGTTTAGGGTGGCAGCGCCGCTGACCAGTGGCCCCTGAAGCGTCCAGGTGCCACTGTTGATCGTCAGGTTGGTGAAGTTGACATAGGTCGCGCTGGATGCCGCTCCGCTGCCGCTGGTACCACCACCGATACCCAAGGTGTTCTGCAGCACCAGGCTGTTGACGCCCCCCGCGCCGCCATCGACCGTACCGGTGGCGGCAAAGGTCAGGTTGACCCCATTCAGCCCGCCCAGACTGTGGCTGACCTGCACCCCGTCGCCGACGTTGATCGACGAACCGGTGACCGCGGTAAAGGTGTTGGTACTGTTGGCCCCCAACGACACGCCACCGGTGATGGTACCGGTGTTGACGAAGGTGTTGCCGCCCGCCGAGCTTTCGAAGGCGACGCGGCCAGCGATGCTGCCATTGTTGGTCATGCTGACCTGCGAGCCGCCCCAGACACCCACCACCGGGGTGTCTGCCTGGCTGATACCGCCTACCGACAGCCCCGTCGAGCTGATGGTGCCGTTGTTGGTGATGCTCGTGGTGCCGCCAATTGCGTTGTTGACGCCCACTGCCAGGCCGTCGACGCTGGTCAGGCTGAGCCCGAGCTGCATGCCGGTACCGCGAATGATCCCGCTGGCGTTGTTGAGCACGTTCACCGTGCTGGTCTGTCCGGTCCCGATGAAGGCGCCACCGCTCAGTACCGACACCAGCCCCAACAGCGCCGGATCGAGGGTCCCTGAGTTGTTGAAGCTGATGTTGGCACCCGTAAGGTTCAACACCCTGCCACCGAGGGTGGCGTTCATCTGCGCGCCGGCGTTGGCGTTCACCGTCAGGTTGTTGGCCGCGCTGGCGTAGTTGTTGAGAAACAGCGGCAGGGAGGGAACACCGGTACAGGTCACGACCGATCCGGCCACGGAACAGGTGGCCAGCGCCGACTGGCTGAAGCCGGCACCGAGCAACAGCGCCGCTACCGCCAGCTTCTGGCTGCGGCCACCGCCCTTGCGCTGTCGCTTGCTGAATTCATGAGTGACCGCCCAACTGCCCAACGACGCATTCCAAACCAACGCAAATACATGGTTCATTGCGGTCACATCCCTGTCTTTTTTCAGTGGGTATGAATTACGAATCCGGGGGGAAACTTGTCCTACAATCGGCGGCCCAAGCACAGCGATGATAGCAGTTCGCCATTTAAGTTCCGCTGTTTCATGAAATATTTTTCAGGAAGGCTCAAGAGCCCTGAAATAGAGGGGTTGAGGGGCTATAGGCAGCTAGCGCGGAGGGGAAAAAGAGGGAGTGGGCGTACGCCAGGATGGGATTTTGCGTGGTGCCGAGGACTGCTTTCGGCTTGGGTTGGCCGGTGGCGCTCTGCCCCCGACTACGGGCGCAGGTGCACTGTAAGGCAGCGCAGGCTAAAGCGGTTGGTATGCAAGGCTGAAGGCCCTTGTGGGAGCGGGCTAGCCCGCTCCCACAGGGTAGACCTTCGGATCTTGAGCCAGACATCTTGCCCAACAATCCAAAGGCCAGCCCAATCCCTGTGGGAATGGGCTCGTGTCGCGAAATGAGGGCCGTATCAGCCGCGCATCCTGCCGCGCGCCGCATGCAATTTCTTGTAGCTCTCGACCAGGCGCAAGTGCCGGTCCAGCCCTTCAAGCTTCATGCTGGTCGGTGTCAGGCCGTGGAAACGCACGCTGCCGTCCACCGAGCCGAGCGCCGCATCCATCCGCTCGTTGCCGAACATGCGGCGGAAATTGGCCTCGTAGTCTTGCATTTCCAGTTCGTCATCCAGTTCCACCTCCAGCACCACGTTCAGCGCCTGGTAGAACAGCCCGCGCTCGACAGTGTTGTCGTTGAACTGCAGGAACATCTCCACCAGCTCCTTGGCCTCCTCGAAACGCTGCAGCGCCAGCTGGATCAGCAGCTTGAGCTCGAGGATGGTCAGCTGGCCCCACACGGTGTTGTCGTCGAACTCGACGCCGATCAGCGTGGTGATGGTGGTGTACTCGTCCACCTCGACCTGCTCCAGGCGCTTGTACAGCAGCTTCAGCGAGCGGCTGTCGAGGCTGTGCAGGTCGAGGATGTCGGCACGGAACCCCAAGGCACGGTTGGTGTTGTCCCAGATCAGGTCCTCGACCGGGTAGATTTCCGAGTAGCCCGGCACCAGGATGCGGCAGGCGGTGGCGCCGAGGTCGTCGTACACGGCCATGTACGCCTCCTTGCCCAGGCCCTCGAGAATGCCGAACAGCGTCCGTGCCTCCTGCTCGTTGGAGTCTTCGCCGGCACCGGAGAAGTCCCAGTCGACGAACTCGAAATCAGCCTTGGCGCCGAAGAAACGCCACGACACCACGCCGCTGGAGTCGATGAAATGCTCGACGAAGTTGTTCGGTTCGGTCAGCGCATGGCTCTCGAAGGTCGGCTGCGGCAGATCGTTCAGGCCCTCGAAGCTGCGGCCCTGCAGCAGCTCGGTCAGGCTGCGCTCCAGCGCCACTTCAAGGCTTGGATGCGCGCCGAACGAAGCGAACACGCCACCGGTACGCGGGTTCATCAGGGTCACGCACATCACCGGGAACTCGCCGCCCAGCGAGGCATCCTTGACCAGCACCGGGAAGCCCTGCTCCTCAAGGCCCTGGATACCGGCGACGATGCCCGGGTACCTGGCCAGCACGTGCTGCGGTACGTCCGGCAGGCACAGTTCGCCTTCGAGGATCTCGCGCTTGACCGCCCGCTCGAAGATTTCCGACAGGCACTGCACCTGGGCTTCGGCCAGGGTGTTGCCGGCGCTCATGCCGTTGCTCAGGTAGAGGTTTTCGATCAGGTTGGAAGGGAAGTACACGGTCTGGCCGTCGGACTGGCGCACGAACGGCAACGAGCAGATGCCACGGGCCTTGTTGCCCGAGTTGGTGTCGTACAGGTGCGAGCCGCGCAGCTCGCCATCCGGGTTGAAGATCTCCAGGCAGTACTCGTCGAGGATCTCCTGCGGCAGGGCGTCCTTGGGGCCTGGCTTGAACCACTGCTCGTTCGGGTAGTGCACGAACGGCGCATTGGCGATGTCCTCGCCCCAGAACTGGTCGTTGTAGAAGAAGTTGCAGTTCAGCCGCTCGATGAATTCACCCAGCGCCGAGGCCAGCGCAGCCTCCTTGGTGGCGCCCTTGCCGTTGGTGAAGCACATCGGCGACTGCGCGTCGCGCACGTGCAGCGACCAGACGTTGGGCACGATGTTGCGCCAGGAAGCGATCTCGATCTTCATCCCCAGGCCCGCCAGGATCGCCGACATGTTGGCGATGGTCTGCTCCAGCGGCAGGTCCTTGCCTGGGATATAGGTGGTGGTATCGGACACCGGCATCAGCAAGGCCTGGGCATCGGCGTCGAGGTTGTCGACCTCCTCGATGATGAACTCGGGACCGGTCTGCACCACTTTCTTCACCGTGCAGCGGTCGATGGAACGCAGGATGCCCTGGCGGTCCTTTTCGCTGATGTCTTCCGGCAGCTCGACCTGGATCTTGAAGATCTGGTTGTAGCGGTTCTCGGGGTCGACGATGTTGTTCTGCGACAGGCGAATGTTTTCCGTGGGAATGTCGCGGGTCTGGCAGTACAGCTTGACGAAGTACGCCGCGCACAGGGCCGACGAAGCCAGGAAATAGTCGAACGGACCGGGCGCCGAGCCATCCCCCTTGTAGCGGATGGGCTGATCGGCGATCACCGTGAAGTCGTCGAACTTGGCTTCAAGTCGAAGGTTATCGAGAAAATTGACCTTGATTTCCATGCGGGGACACCAGCGCGTAAAACGAAATGGGCGCCATTATCCGGTTTTTTCGCCGGGAAGTCTTGCCGGCCAGACTGCCCCACGGGGCCGGGTGCTGCGCGGGGTGCCTTCAACGCCCCGCCACACCCTGGTGCTGTTCCCGCCAGCGCTTCAGGTTCTGCTTCACCAGCTCCTGCGGCAGGTCGCTGGAGACGATGGCCTGCATCTTCGCCGCCAGGCGCTCGCGCAGCTGTAGCTGGTTGCACGGCGAGTCATGGGACATCGCCAGGTACAGCCCTTCGCTGGACACCGGCGGTTCGAGCACCTGCAACTTGTCGTCGACCTCCAGCACCCGTGCCAGGGCCATGCCCGGAAACTGCTCGAAGATCACGTAGTCGGTGCGTTTGTGCAGCAGTTTCTCGAATGCCTGCCGGGCACCAGGCACCGCCTCCAGGTTGAGGTTGGCCCGGGCGTATTCGTCGAAACGCTCGCCATGGCTGTTGTTGACCAGCACCCCGCCCTTCAGCCCGCGCAAATCATTCCAGTTCTTGTAAGAAAAGGCACCGTCGATGCGCACCCAGACCACGCTGGGGGTATGCAGGAACGGCGGTTCGATGAAGTCCACCTCGTTCTGCCGCGCCCGGGTGAGGAAATAGCCCGCCAGCAGATCGACCCGCCCGGTGCGCACCTCTTCCTGGGCGCGCCCCCAGGGCCCGGTGTACTTGACCTCCACCGTCAGCCCAAGGTCGTCGGCCACGCGCTTGAGCAGATCGACATTGGCGCCGATCAGCCGTTGCGGATCCTCTGGATCGCGCCACAGGTACGGTGGGTACTCGGGGTTGCCGGTGGCGCTCAGGTGCGTGCAGTCATCGACCGCCAGCGCAACACCGGGCAACACGGCCGCAGTGAACGACAGCAGCAGGAACCGGCAGAGGCGGCGCTCGATCATCGGTGACCCTCGTCTGGCTGGGTGGAAGGAGTGACGACTGACCGGTAGGCGGCCTGAACGGCGACAGGGTTCAGTCATTCTGGACCAGAAACCGACCGGCGCCAGCGCAGCCCGCCGACGCTGCCATTCGTCGGCGCATGATGCCATCACCGAGGCCTTTCGGCTGCGCCTGCGACTATTTTTCACCGCCATGCTGGCCATAATGGCCAGACCCTGTACGCTGTGCGCTGGCCACGAACGAGCGGTCGACACCACGCGGGGTGTCGGACGCGCGCAGGATGACTCGTCGGCTGTCATGCGATCTGGCCCTGATCGAGTCTCACGACCCGGACACCCGCACCATGCCCGTCGACCTGCAAGCGCTGTACCCCAAGCTCATCCACCTGATGCTCGATACCGTGTTCGTGGTCGACGCCGACGATCAGATCGTCTTCGTCAGCGATGCCTGCGAAGCGCTGCTGGGCTACCGCGCCGCCGAACTCACCGGCACCCCGATCACCCGCTACATGCACCCTGATGATCTGCCCGCCACCCGCGCCTCGATCATCCGGGTGATGACCGGCCAGCCGCACTTCGATTTTCGCAACCGTTACCTGCGCAAGGACGGCGGCATCGTCCATATTCTCTGGGCGGCGTTCTGGTCAGAGGAGGTCGGCGCGCGCATCGGCGTGGCACGCAACGTCACCGCCCTGACCCAGGCCGAGGAGGAACTGCGTTTTCTCGCCCACCACGACCCGCTGACCCGACTGGCCAACCGCGCGCTGTTCAACACCCGCCTGGACAGCGCATTGCAGGCGGCGCAGCGGCGCAACGGCAGGCTGGCGCTATTGTTCGTCGACATCGATGACTTCAAGGATATCAACGACACCCATGGGCACAGCGCCGGCGACCGCGTGCTGCGCCTGGTGGCCCAGCGCCTGGAACGCTGCGCTGGCGCGCAGGCTACGGTAGCGCGGGTGGGCGGCGACGAGTTCACCATCCTGCTCGACGACCTGCCATCGCACTGCACCGTATTCGACAAGGTCGCACAGATCGTTGCGGTGATGGCCGAACCGCTGGACGCCGAATTCGGTGGCCTCGCCATGCCGGCCTGCAGCATCGGCGTGGCCTGCTACCCCGCCGACGGGCGCGATGCCGATACCCTGCTCAGCCATGCCGACGCAGAAATGTACCGGATCAAGCGGCGCCGGTCGCAGGCGGGTTAGGGTCTGTATGAAAAGTCTTGAGACGAAGGTCAGGCAAGGCGAAAACAGCCGAGGAAGCGGAGTTTACGGGTTGTAAATGAGCATTCCGACCGGGCTGGCGTGCCAGGCTGTTTTCAACGCAGCATCACCGAGTATCAAGGCTTTTCGTACAGAGCCTAGCAAGATCACCCTGGTCTTAACGCTGGGTTAATGGTGGGGGCAACAGTATCTGGCGCCTGATGCCCACGCCGGAACCCTGACAATGAAACTCGGATTCAATGCCGCCGCTACCCTGCTCAGCCTGACCCTGGGCGCGCTCTCCCCCTTGTCGTTCGCCCAGACCACTCATGCCGACCACGCAACCTCCGCGCAGGCAAGTCAGGCCGACAAGTCCAGCGACGCGGCGGCGCCGAAACTGGTGCTCTCCACTCCACGCGCCGACTTTCTCGAACAGGGAGTCGTGTACCTGCCGTTTCGTGTCGAGAACATGACCATCCTGCCTGTCTACCCGGAAATCCATGGCGAAGCAGTCACACAGGTACAGCCGATGATCGGGCACCTGCATGTCATGGTCGATGACAATCAATGGGCCTGGGTGCATGCCTCGGCAGATCCGATCTACTTCTCGCCGCTGCCACCGGGCACCCACAAGCTGAAAGTCGAACTGGCTGATGCCAGCCACAAGGTACTGCAGACACAGACGCTGGAACTGGTCGTGCCTTGACCCCCGCTTCTCAAGACGTCGGCGCAGCCAGAAACGCCGACAGCGCCGCCCCCAGTGCCTCGAACACCAGCCTGATCCGCCGAACCCGGCGCAGGTCGCCATGCATCGCGACCCAGACCTCAATCGGGAACGCCACCTGCGGCAACACCCTCTGCAAACCATGGCGCCGGGCAAGTTGTTCGGCGCACACCCCTACCCCCACGCCTGCCCTGAGCGCGGCGAACTGGGCGAGATGATCGTCGCTGCGCAGGACCATGCGCTCGGGTGTGCAGACAACGCCGTGCTGCTCGAGCAACAGCATCTGCGCCAGGTTGCGATCAGGTCCGATCAACGGATAGCGCTCCAGCGCCGCCGGCGAATGCACAGCGCCCTGCTGCTGCAACAGCTCCGGCGTGGCGTACAGGCCGATGCGCAGGTCACCCACATGCCGGGCGACCACGGCGGCCTCGGTCGGCCTGCCAATGCGCACGGCCACATCGGCCTCCTGCCGCGCCAGGGCCTGCAGGCGATTGGAGATGCTCAGCTCCAGCCTGAGCTGCGGCTGCGCTGCGCGGATGTCCCGTAACATCGCCGGCAGCACCTCGACGCCCAGCAACTGCGTGCTGGTGACGCGCACCGTGCCCCCCGGCACCTGGGCCTGGGCAGAGGCGGCGCGGGCGAAGGCCTCGGCGGCCACCGCCATGGACTCGACATGGCCGATCAGGTCCTTCGCGGTTTCGGTGGGCATCAAGCCGGCCGGCGAGCGCACGAACAGGCTCATGCCGACGCTCTGCTCCAGCGCGTCGATGCGCCGGCGCGCGGTGGCCTGGGCGATGCCCAGCAGGCGCGCGGCGCCAGACAGACTGCCGGTGCGCAGCACGGCCAGGAACACCCGCTGGGTTTCCCATTGCAATTGGGGGAGGTTCATACATTTCCTATGAGCAGGCTGGCAGCTTTGATCAATTTCAATCAGGCCGATGCTCGCGCATGCTTCACTGATCGTCGCCGTTCGTCAAACGGCCTGCCATCCACATACGAGGTGAACTGCATGAAGACCCAGGGAAGCTGCCGCTGCGGCCAGGTGACATTCGAGGCGGACCAGCCAGCGGTGATGACCAGCGCCTGCCACTGCACAGGCTGCCAGAAGATGTCGGCCAGCGCGTTCTCGCTGACGGCGCTGTTCCCCGCCGAAGGCTTCAGGGTCACGCAGGGTGCGCCGGTACCGGGCGGGCTTCGAGGCGCCACCCGGCACTACTTCTGCCCGCACTGCCTGAGCTGGCTGTTCACCCGCCCGGCTGGCAACGACGCGTTCGTCGGGGTGCGCAGCAGCCTGCTGGAAAACCCGCAGCAGTACGCCCCGTACATGGAAACCTGGACGCGTGAGCAACTGCCCTGGGCGCGCACCGGTGCAACCGTCAGTTTCGAGGGTTTTCCAGCGCTGCAGGACTACCCGGCGTTGATGGCCGCGTTCGCCCAACGCTAGCGTCAATACCCGCAGCGGAACTGTTGGTACTGCAACAGCAGGGCAACACTTTGCCCGAATCACCACAGCGCCCCACCCTGATCCAGGCGCCAGGCCGCGCAAAACCAGGCCACGTACAGATGGCACGCTGCCTGCAACCGCTCGTGATCCCCTTCCCGACTGGATCACCCCATGCGTCTGCTTGCCCGAACCCTCAAGACCCTGTCCATCGCCAGCATTGCCCTGCTGGCCTGCAACCCTGGCGCACACGCCGAGAGCGCCCCCAGGGAAGTGCGACTGGACTACGCCTACTATTCACCCGTAAGCCTGGTGCTGAAGCACTTCGGCTGGCTGGAGAAAGCCCTGCCCGAGTCGAAGGTGACCTGGGTGTTCAGCCAGGGCAGCAACCGTTCGCTGGAATACCTCAACAGCGGCGGCGCCGACTTCGGCTCTTCGGCCAGCCTCTCGGCCGTGCTGGCGCGTGCCAACGGCAGCCCGATCAAGTCGGTGTATGTCTACAGCCGCGCCGAATGGACTGCGCTGGTGGTGGCCAAGGATTCAGCGCTGAAATCGCTCGACGACCTCAAGGGCAGGAAGATTGCCGCCACCAAGGGCACCGACCCCTACCTGTTCACCCTGCGCGCCCTGGAAAAGGCCGGGCTGAAAAAGGACGACGTCGAGTTGCTGCACCTGCAGCACCCCGATGGCCGCACGGCCCTGGAGAAAGGCGATGTCGACGCTTGGGCCGGTCTCGATCCGCACATGGCCGCCAGCGAACTGCAAGCCGGCTCGCGGCTGCTGTACCGCAACAAGGACTTCAACAGCTACGGCGTGGTCAGCGTCACCGAGGACTTCGCCAGGCAACATCCGCAGACCATTGCCACGGTGATCAAGGCCTACGAGCAGGCCCGCCATTGGGCGGTCGCGCACCCCGACGAATTCGCCCGCCTGCTGGCCGATGAATCCCGGCTGCCGCTGGATGTGGCCAAGCTGCAGTTGTCGCGTACCGATCTCTCGACGCCGCAGTTGAGTGAGCAGGACGTGGCAGCGTCGAAGGCCGCAGCGCCGATCCTGGTGTCCGAGGAACTGGTCAAGCGCGGGGTCGACGTCGACGCGGTGATCGACCAGCTGATCGACCCGTCCTTCGCCAAGGCCAGCATCGAGCGATGAGTCTGTTCAGCTCGACCGGCAGCGCAACGACGCCTGCGCAGGCCCCTGGCGCCTCGTCGTGGCCGCGCCGACTCAAGGGCCTGGCGCTGCCGCTGGCGATCATCCTGCTGCTCGAAGCCGTGGTGCGCCTGGGCTGGATCGCCGCCTACCAGATGCCGGCCCCCAGCGAAGTAGCGCAGACACTGGTGCAACTGGCCGACGGTGCTCTGTGGAAGCACATCGGCGCAAGCCTTTCGCGGGTGCTGGCCGGTTTCTCGATCGGCGCCGCACTGGGGCTGCTGTTCGCCGCCTGGGTGGGCCTGAGCCGCGAGGCCGAGGCCTGGCTGGAGCCGACCTTCGCCAGCCTGCGGGCGATCCCGAGCCTGGCCTGGGTCCCGCTGTTGCTGCTGTGGCTGGGCATCGGCGAAACCTCCAAGGTGACGCTGATCGCCATTGGCGCGTTCTTCCCGGTGTACCTCAACGGCGTGGCGGCGATCCGCAACATCGACCGCAAGCTGGTCGAGGTCGGGCGCATGTACGGTTTCGGTCGCCTGCGCCTGGCCCGCCGCATCCTCTTGCCAGCGGCGATCCCGGGGGTGTTCACCGGGCTGCGCAGCGCCCTGAGCCTGAGCTGGATGTTTCTCGTTGCCGCCGAGCTGATCGCCGCCACCCGCGGCCTCGGCTACCTGCTCAGCGACGGTCGGGAAACCTCGCGACCGGACCTGGTGCTGGCGGCGATCATCGTCCTGGCCCTGCTCGGCAAACTCAGCGACGGCCTGCTGGCCGGGCTGGAACAGCGCTGGCT
The DNA here is from genome assembly GCF_057370475.1 of Pseudomonas sp. FA117. Taxonomy (NCBI): domain Bacteria; kingdom Pseudomonadati; phylum Pseudomonadota; class Gammaproteobacteria; order Pseudomonadales; family Pseudomonadaceae; genus Pseudomonas; species Pseudomonas sp. FA117. Next base: position 2,419,639 of record NZ_CM170675.1, on the reverse strand, counting down.
GAACTGGCGCGACACCTTCGACGGCAGCGACCGGGGAGCCTGAACCATGAACCAACCCTTGCGCATCACCCCACCGTTCTCGGCGCCACTGCTCGACCTTCGCGTCGAGCGCAAGGCATTCGGCGACACCCAGGTACTCGGCGCCGTCGATCTGCAACTTCAACCCGGCGAGATCGTCAGCCTGCTTGGCCCCAGCGGCTGCGGCAAGAGCACCCTGCTGCGCCTGGTGGCACAACTGGACCGCGATTTCAGCGGCAGCCTGCTGCAACGGCCCGAGCAGGTCGGCTTCGTGTTCCAGGAGCCGCGGCTGATGCCCTGGCTGAGCGTGGCCGACAACATCGGTTTCAGTGAAGACCGGCGCTACGACCGGGCCCGGGTCAACGGCCTGATCGAGGAAGTCGGCCTGGGCGGCTTCGCCGAGGCGTTGCCCAAGGCCTTGTCCGGTGGCATGGCCCAGCGCGTGGCCATCGCCCGTGGCCTGTATGCGCAACCGCAACTGCTGTTGCTCGACGAACCGTTCAGCGCGGTGGATGCCTTCACCCGCTTCAAGCTGCAGGACTTGCTGCTGGACCTCGCCCGGCGTCACCGCATTGCCTTGCTGGTGGTCACCCACGATGTCGACGAGGCGCTGTACCTCAGCGACCGCGTGCTGGTGATCGGCAACCGCCCGGGCACGGTGTGCCGCACCCTGGAGGTGGGCCTGAACTACCCGCGCGAACGCCAGGACCCGCGCCTGGTCCGGCTGCGCGGCCAGGCCCTGGATGCCTTGCACGGTGCCCGGGTGATCTGAGCCGGGCGCTTTCATCGATAGTGACTATCGAGCACGACGATTTCTGCCCGGCGGCCGTGCTCGATAACCTTGATTCAACGACTCGCCAGACGAATCACCGAATCAGGAAGCCCTCCGATGAACACCACCGCCCGCCTGTTGCTCGCGGCCCTGGCCGCCCTTGGTATCGCCGCGCTTGCCGGCTGTGCCAGTCATCCGGAACAGCGCCCCTACAGCGCCGAAGAAAGCCGCCAGCTGCAACTCGAAGCCCTGCAGCGTCGTGGCCTGTCCCAGCAGGAGTACGAGCATCGCCGCGCCGCGATCCTGCGCGCCGACCAGGTGGAAGTGGCCACCGACGCCCTGCACCAGGCTCCCGCCATCAGCGGCTGACCGTCACCGTTCAGGCATCGCGGCTGCGCTGCAACCGCGCCTGCATACCCTCGCTGGCCCCCGGCCCCTGCACCAGCTCGCACTGCGTCCAGGGCACCACGCGGCCCGACTCGACCTCGACCATCATCGGCTGCAAGACCTTGCCCGTCCCCTGCTCCACCACCTGCACACTGACCGCCTCGGGAGCGAAATGCCGGTTGCCCCAGGCAATCAGTGCATAGAGCACGCCCTGCAGGTCGCGGCCGCGTGCAGTGGGCAGGTATTCGTGGCGCAGCGGCCGGGTGCTGTAGGCATGGCGCTCGAGCAGGCCGGCCTCCACCAGTGCGCCAAGCCTGCGGGTCAGCATGCTCGGCGCGATGTCCAGGCTGCGGGCGAACTCATCGAAACGCCGCAGGCCCTGCAGGGCGTCGCGCATGATCAGCAAGCTCCACCACTCCCCCACGTGTTCGAGGCTCAGGGCAATCGGGCATTCGGAATCGACAAGGGTCTTGCGTTGCATCGGGCAGGCTCGTCAGGGGTCGGTAAAATTTTTGCGCTGGATGTTACTTCTATAATGATAGTAACGTCTCCTCATGCAAATGGTAGCAAACCGCGAAAGGAGTGGGACGTTCATGAGCAAGCGTATCGTCGTTACCGGAATGGGCGCCGTCACCCCGCTGGGGTGTGGTGTGGAGCGCGTGTGGCAACGCCTGCTGGCAGGCCGTTCGGGGATCGCGCAGTTGCCCGAATCGCTGGTCGGCGACCTGGCCGTGCGCATCGGCGGCCAGGTGCCGGACCTGCAGCAGGACAGCGAGGGCGGCTTCGACCCGGACCGAGTGCTTTCCCCCAAAGAGCAGCGCAAGGTCGATCGCTTCATCCTGTTCGCCCTGGGTGCGGCGCAGGAGGCCCTGGCGCAAGCGGGCTGGCAGCCGCAGGACGGCGAACGGCAAGCACGCACCGCGACCATCATCGGCACCGGGGTCGGCGGTTTCCCGGCCATCGCCGACGCGGTGCGCACCACCGACAGCAAAGGCCCACGGCGCCTGTCGCCGTTCACCATCCCGTCGTTTCTCGGCAACCTGGCCGCCGGTCAGGTGTCCATCGCCCATCAGCTCAAAGGCCCGCTGGGTACGCCGGTCACTGCCTGCGCCGCAGGCGTCCAGGCGATTGGCGATGCCGCGCGGATGATCCTGGCCGGTGAAGTGGACGTAGCGCTGTGCGGCGGAGCCGAAGCAGCCATTCACCGCGTCAGCCTGGCCGGCTTCGCGGCTGCGCGCGCTTTGTCGAGCGATTTCGACGCGCACCCGCAACAGGCCTCGCGCCCGTTCGACAACGCCCGCGATGGCTTCGTCATGGGTGAAGGCGCCGGCCTGCTGGTGATCGAGTCGCTCGAGCATGCGTTGGCGCGCGGCGCCACACCGCTGGCCGAACTGGTCGGTTATGGCACCAGTGCCGACGCCTACCACATCACCTCGGGGCCGGAGGACGGCGACGGTGCGCGCCGGGCCATGACCCTGGCCCTGCGCCAGGCCAACATCAGCCCGGGGGACATCGGCCACCTCAATGCCCACGCCACCTCGACGCCGGTCGGTGACAGGGGCGAACTGGCAGCGATCAGGTCAGTGTTCGCCAACGGCCCGTCCCCGGCGATCAGCGCAACCAAATCGGCCACGGGCCACTTGCTCGGCGCCGCCGGTGGCATCGAGGCTATCTTCACCGTGCTGGCCCTGCGCGACCAGCTGGCACCGGCCACGCTCAACCTGACCGAGCCGGACCCTGCAGCGGCCGGGCTGGACATCGTCGCAGGCCAGCCGCGCCCCCTGGACACCGACTATGCACTGAGCAACGGCTTTGGCTTTGGCGGGGTGAACGCCAGTGTGATTTTCAAACGCTGGAGGGCTTGAGGGGCTGGTCGGCACCGGGCGCTTTCTTTAGGCTTGGGCCATCGCTCAAACACACAGGAAGCCTTGTCGATGTCGAGAAACGAGCGCTATGAAGCCGCGCTGCAGGCGCTGGGCTACACCTTCGATGGCCCGCTGAAGATCGGCGGCGACTATGTGCCGGTGCTGCGCCTGGGCGACCAGGTGTACATCAGCGGGCAGATCCCGCGGGTCAACGACACGGTGGTGCTTCCAGGGCGGGTGGGCGAGAACGTCAGCCTCGCCCAGGCCCAGGAGGCGGCCAAGGTCAGCATCCTGCGCTGCCTGAAGCTGCTCGGCGAAAGCCTGGGTTCGCTCGATGCCGTCAAGGGCATCGCGCGGATCAATGTGTTCGTGCAGTCGGCAGCGGACTTCACCCAGCAAAGCGAAGTGGCCAATGGGGCCTCGGCGATTCTGCACGAGGTGCTGGGCGAGGCTGGCAGGCATACCCGCACGTCGGTGGGGGTTTACCAGTTGCCGAAGAATGCAGCGGTGGAGATCGACCTGATCGCTGTGGTGCAGGGCTTGCCATGACAAGCCGTTTCAGTCGTGGAGGCTTTCCACGGCCTGCGCCGCGGTGGTCACCTGGCGAAAATGATGGGTCCACAGCTCGATTCCCAGCTTGCCCGAACGGTCCAGCGACGAACCGACGGTCAGGTCAGTGACCAGGGTCGGGTTGAGCCCGGCATCGAACAGGGCAAAACCTGCAGCCAGCACGCAGGTCTCGGTCTGCAGCCCGCACACCAGCACACGTTCCACGCCCAGGCGCTTGAGGTAGTCGATGGCCTCGGGCGTCTGTCCGTAGCCATGCTTGACGAACACCGCGTCCGCCTCGACCAGGCTCTCGTCCTCTGCTGCCGGGTGCCAGCCAAGCTGCTGCTGGAATGGTGTGACCTGCTCGTCATGCAGCTCGACCGAAGCAATCGCCGGGAGTTTCGCGGCCAGGGCGCGAATCCCGTCGATCAGCCACTCGGGCGGGCTGAAGGTGGACTGGACATCGACGATGAGCAAAGCCTGCCGCATGAAATTCTCCGAGGGACGACATGAAGGCGCGGAGTATACAGCGTCCAGACGTTGGGACTTGCGCAGGAACCACCGCCCGATTTGGTAACCATCCTTGTCGCCTCCGGCCTTGAGGGTCGGGTGCTGTTATCATGCAGCACATTTTTGTGACTGTTTAATGGCAAGGAAGGACGTTTTAGTGAAGAACATGCTTGGCCATCCCCGCGCACGGCTCGCCACCCTGGCAGTGCTGGTCGTGGTGATCCCGCTGGCCATCCGGACACTGCTGGGCTGGTCCGATCCGCAGGGGTACCTGTCGGACCTGGCGATCGGCAGCCTGCTGGTACTGCTGCTGCAGCGCCGTTCCTGGTGGCTGGCACTGCCGGTGCTGCTGGCATGGGGCGGGTTGCTGGTGGCCTCGGCCGAACTGGTCAGTGCGGTCGGGCGCCTGCCGAACAGCAGCGACCTGGGTTACCTGTTCGACCCGCAGTTCATGGAAAACTCCACCGGCGGCGCCCTCGCCCACCCCTGGCTGCCCTGGACCCTGGGCGCCGGTCTCGCAGCATGGCTGCTGGCGCGCTGGGTGCAGCGCGATCAGCCTGTCCCGGCACTGCCCCGCTCGGCCTGGGCCGCCCCGGCAGTGCTGCTGGCGGCGCACTGGGGCAGCGAGCACCTGCTGCCTTCGGACGCCGAGCAGTGGCGACAGTACAACCTGTCACACCAGTTGCTCTCGGCTGCCACCAGCGACCTGCAGCTCAGGGCCCAGGGCTGGCTCGGCCTCGAGCTGGCCGTCACGCCGCTGCCCAGCAACGGGCTGACCCAGACCGACCTGGACGGGCGCAAGCTGCTCGAGGCCCCTGGACAGGCACGCAACCTGCTGGTCATCACCCTCGAAGGCATTCCCGGCGCCTACGTACGCGCCAACCGCGAAGCGCTGCACAGCCGCTTCGAGGAAAACCTGATGCCCAACCTCAGCCGCTGGGCCGAGCGCGGCATGAACACCCCCGACTACGTCCTGCACACCCACCAGACCATCCGCGGCCTGTACGCCATGCTCTGCGGCGACTACGACAAGCTTGCCAACGGCACGCCCAAGGGTGTCGAACTGCTGACCCAGGACCTGCGCAACCAGGCCTGCCTGCGCAACTGCGCCAGGCCGGTTTCAGCACCCACTACCTGCAAGGCGCCGGCCTGCGCTTCATGGCCAAGGACCGGATCATGCCGCACATCGGCTTCGACTCGGTACACGGCCTGGAGTGGTTCCGTAACGACAACTACCTCGAGTTCCCCTGGGGCAAGGACGACAAGGCCTTCTTCGAGGGCGCGCTGGGCTATCTCGATACACTGCGCAAGCAGCGCCAGCCGTGGATGCTCACCCTGCTCACCGTAGGCACCCACCAGCCCTACTCCGCACCCGACGACTACCTGCAGCGCCACGACACCGCCAAGCAGGCGGCGGTCGCCTACCTCGACGACGCGCTGGGGCAGTTCCTCGATACGCTGGAACGCCAGGGCGTGCTCAAGGACACCCTGGTGGTCATCACTTCGGATGAATCCCACGGCATCGATGGCGTGCGCCTGGCCTCCTCCTGGGGCTTCAACCTCACCCTGGCGCCGGAACAGGCACAACTGCCGCGGATCAAGCAGGGCACCTATGGCCATGTCGACCTGGCCACCTCGCTGCTCGACTACTTCGCCCTGCCGATTCCCGCTGCGCTGGCGGGCCGTTCGCTGTACCGCGACTACGACAGCGGTCGGGAAATGATCTCTTTCACCAACGGCATGCTGCGCTATCACGATGGCCAGGGCACCTTCAGCGAATGCGACTTCCAGCAGCGCTGCCGCCGTTACGCAAGCCAGGGCTTCATTGCCGACCAGGCGCGCTTCCTCGGCCAAGGCGAGCCGCCTCTGGGGCGGCAGATCAGCGCACTGGCCAGTGTGCTGGACCAATCGTTGCTGCAAACGCCGCTGAACCTGCGCTACCAGTTCGGCGGGCCGTCGGCGATTCCCCTGCACAAGCGCATTCGCGACGACTGGGCCGACAACCTGATCGGCGCCCAGTACCTGGAAATGCCCGAAGGCTCGCACACGCGGGTAAGGGTCAAGGTGCGTTCGCTCGACCCTGCGCACCGGGCACACATCCAGCTCAAGGCCAAGCAGCAGGAACAGGACGTGCCGTTGGGGCTGCCCGAGGAAATCCTGGTCACGGCCGACCAGCCGATGGAGCTGGAATTCGGTTTCGACAACCCCATCGAGCGCAAGGCGTTTTCCTTCCATCTGCTCGGTTATGGTGGCGGTGAGGTCGAAGTCAGCGACTTCAGCGTGATCACCGCGCTGCCGGGCGAAGAGGACGTGATCGAGCAGATCCAGGACGACGGGCACATCGCGCAGTCGAGTTGACGCCAAGACCGGCCCGCCCCTGCGCGGTCAGCGGATCTGATGCTTGTGCAGCAAGCGGTAGAAGGTCGGCCGGGAAACCCCCAGTACCTTCGCCGCGATGCTCATGTTGTCGCTATGGCGGTTGAGCACATCGCACAGGGCCTGGCGCTCTGCCCGGTGCTTGTAGTCCTCCAGCGTACCCAATGGCGCCTCGCCCTCCTCCAGCACCTGCAAGCCGAGGTCCTGCGCCTCGATCTGCCGCCCCTCGGCCAGCACCAGCCCGCGACGCACACGGTTGGCCAGCTCGCGCACGTTGCCCGGCCAGTCGTGCCGACCCATGGCGGCCAGGGCGCTGTCGCTGAACGAGCGCGGCCGCCGGCCCGTTTCCAGGCTGTAGAAATGCGAGAAGTGGTTGGCCAGCATCGACAGGTCGCCGTGGCGGTCACGCAGGGGCGCGGTGACCACCTGCAGGACATTGAGGCGGTAATACAGGTCTTCACGAAACCGGCCACGTTCGATGGCCTGCTCCAGGTCCACGTGCGTAGCCGCCAGCACCCGCGCATCCACGGGAATCGGCTGACTGCCGCCGACCCGCTCGATGTGCTTCTCCTGCAGGAAGCGCAGCAGGTTGGCCTGTAGCTCCAAAGGCAGATCCCCGATCTCGTCGAGGAACAGCGTGCCGCCATGCGCCGCCTCGATACGCCCGACCTTGCGCTGGTGCGCGCCGGTGAAGGCGCCCTTTTCGTGGCCGAACAGCTCGGACTGGATCAGATGCTCGGGGATTGCGCCACAGTTGATGGCAATGAACGGCTTGTCGTGGCGCTGCGACTGGCGGTGCAGCGTACGCGCCACCAACTCCTTGCCGGTGCCACTCTCGCCGCGAATCAATACCGGCGACTCGGTTGGTGCCAGCTTGCCCAGCAGCTTGCGCAACTCGCGGACCGGCCGGCTTTCGCCAAGCAGCTCGTGCTCCGGCTCATCCACCCGCACCGTGCCCTTGCCGCGCAGGCGTGCCATACCGAACGCCCGGCCCAGTGTGACCTGTACCCGCGAGACGTCGAATGGCAGGGTGTGAAAGTCGAAGAACCACTCGCAGACGAAATCGCCGACATTCTGCATGCGCAGTTCCTCGGCACTCAGTACGGCGATCCATTCGGTGTTGCTGCGCTTGATCAGATCCTTGACGGCATCCTGGTGACGCAGGTGCGAGGCCTGCAAGCGCAGCAGGCCGACGTCGCAGGGATGCTCCAGTGCAGCGCCCAGGGTACAACTGCGCACATCCCAACCGGCACCCTTGAGGCCCGGCAGTAGACGGTGGCAATCGTCGCAGGGGTCGACAATCAGCAAACGGCGTTGGGATGCAGGATCAAGCATGACCTATCCTTGGCGCCAATTTTCAGTTTTTTAATTAGAAACAGTAAGTTGCGGCGCCCGAATTAACAGTAGCAACGAACCTGACGCTGCCCACTACCGTTTGTCTGCCAAATGCCGTTGCGCAAAGCTCAGCGGGAATCTTTGCATCGACCTGGCGTCACAGGCGGCAGGCATTACCGAGCCCCCGTTATATTTTAAAAAAAATGCCACTGCCGTGTGACTTCACCCACGATCCGGAGCATCAGTACAAATAACCCCGCGCTGCGCGCCTCACTCTTTCAAGCACCGCGGACACACATTTGCTGTTTGGGACTACAAGAGAGACCGAACCATGAATGCCCCGCTCCGTGTCAACGAAGCACTGCTGATCGCCGACCACGCCTTCGAACCTTTCCAGTGCGTTGCCTGGGATGCACCCAACGGTACTGGTGAGCTGAGCCTGGCAGTGATCGACCGGACCAGCACCCGCATCGGCAGCAAGCAGGTATCCTCGCGCATCTATTCGGACCCTGCTCAATGGGCGAGCCTGATCGAGGAAGTCCGCGCCGAACTCTTCGAAAAAGGTTACGACCTGCAACCCTGGTCGATGCCCAAGTAAATAACTTGCGCCGTGCACGTGCGTGTCTTGTCACGCACGTGTGCAACTTCCAGCGGCCTGTCTGGCAACTTTCTGTTGGTGCGCCTTATTGTCGCGCACTGCACTTTATTCAATGATCCTGAACTGCTCGACATGCTGGTAGTGCGCCTGCAGTTGCGCTGCAAGTTGCCGTGCCCGGCCCAGGCGCACGGGCGCCGTCTCGATGTCCACCACGGCACACTGGCACGGCATCGGCTGCAGCGTTTTCCAACGCTGCAGGCGACCGTCGGTCAACACCAGGCATCGTTGGACTTCGCGCGGATGCGCCCGGGCCCGGCGCAGCAACCACTGTCGCGCCTCCTCGAGCGCCGCGAACAACGGCGTACCGCCGCCGGCACCCAGTGCACGCAACCACGGCTGCAATGCCGCCGAAGCCTTGAGCCCGTGGCGCTGCCACTGCGGCGTGCTGCCGCTGGCGGTCAGCAGGGCCAGGCGGGCGCGCGAGCGGTACGCCTGGTCGAAGAAGGTCTCGAGCAGCCCCTTGGCCTGGGCCAGCGACTGGTGACGACGGGTCGACGCCGAGGCATCGACGATGACCAGCCAGAGCTCCGGCGCCTGGCCGTGGCGTTGCTGCCAGCACAGGTCTTCGATGCGGCGCGGCTGCCCCTTGAGCAAGGTGGGAACCCAGGCCACACGCCCGCGTACGGCGGCGCGAGCGCGCCCACGGCTGGCGCCTGTCAGTTTTCCGACACGGGGCCTGGCATCCGCCGCCGAGGTGTCCTGCGCGCGGATGCTCAGGGCTTTTTTGCCCAGTTCGGCACCTCGCGACGGGCGCCTGCCACCACTGCTTGCGCCGGTAAAGCGCCCCAGTCGCCTTGTGCATCCCGGCTTTGCGGCTGCTGGCCCGCTTCAGGGGCAGCGCTCTGGGCGGACGGCGGCTCGGTCTGACGACGACGGTGGCGCAGGGCGAACTCGGCCACTGCCTCGACATCCTCCTCGCCAATCGCTGCCGCGCCGCGCCAGGCAGCGTGCGCACGTGCCGCGCGCAGCCAGACCAGGTCGGCGCGCAGGCCATCGACCCCGGCAGCGAAACAACGCTCGGTGATCCAGGCCAGCGCCTGGTCGTCCAGGGCGATGCCGGGCAGGCGCTCACGCGCCTGCTGGCAACGTTCGCGCAGTTGCGCCTGGGCCGCTGCCCACTGCGCACAGAAGCCTTCCGGGTCGCTGTCGAACGCCAGGCGACGGCGGATGATGTGCTGGCGGTCCTGTGGCTCGGGAGCGCCTTCAAGCGCGATGTTCAGACCGAAACGGTCAAGCAGCTGCGGACGCAGCTCGCCCTCCTCCGGGTTCATGGTGCCGATCAGCACGAAGCGCGCCGCATGGCGGTGGGAAATGCCATCGCGCTCGATGCGGTTGGTGCCGCTGGCGGCCACGTCCAGCAGCAGGTCCACCAGGGGGTCGGGCAGCAGGTTGACTTCATCGACATAGAGCACGCCGCCGTCGGCCTGGGCAAGCACGCCCGGGGAGAAACGCGCCTGGCCCTGGCCGAGGGCGGCATCGAGGTCCAGCGTGCCGACCACTCGCTCCTCGGTCGCGCCCAGCGGCAGGGTCACGAAGGGGCCGGAACCGAGCAGGTCGGCCAGGCCACGAGCCAGGGTGCTCTTGGCCATGCCGCGCGGGCCTTCGATCAGCACGCCGCCGATCTTCGGATCGATGGCGGTCAGGCACAGGGCCAGCTTGAGGTCCTCGGCACCGACCACGGCGGCCAGGGGGAACTGCAGGGGTTCGCTCATTTCAGGCCTCTTCCTCGCCGTCGAGCAACTGCTGCTCGAGGGCCTCGCGGTACTCGCCCGGCGCCTGCCACAGACCGCGCTGCTGGGCTTCCAGCAGACGCTCGGTCAGATCGTGCAGGGCGTGGGGGTTGTGTTCACGCATGAATTCACGGGTCGCCGGGTCGAGCACGTAGGCGTCGGCCAGCGACTGGTAATGATGATCGTCGATCAGTTCGGTGGTGGCGTCGAAGGCGAACAGGTTGTCGACCGTCGCCGCCAGTTCGAAGGCACCTTTATAGCCGTGGCGCTTGACCCCGTCGATCCATTTCGGGTTCAGCGCGCGCGCACGGATGACCCGGTTCAGCTCTTCCTTGAGGGTGCGGATGCGCGGGCGGTCGACCTGGCTATGGTCGCCGTGGTAGCTGGCCACCGTGGCACCGGCCAGGGTCTCGGCGGCCGCGAGCATGCCGCCCTGGAACTGGTAATAGTCATTGGAGTCGAGCAGGTCGTGCTCGTGGTTGTCCTGGTTCTGCAGCACCGCCTGCACCTGCCCCAGGCGTTGGGCGAACTGCGCTCGCGCCGGGGTGCCTTCGTCGGCAGCACCGTAGGCATAGCCGCCATGGTTGAGGTAGACCTCGGCCAGGTCCGCACGTCCCTGCCACAGGCGCCCGTCGATGGCATTCTGCACCCCGGCGCCATAGGCCCCGGGCTTGGCGCCGAACACCCGCCAGCCAGCCTGACGCGCCGCCTGCTCGGCCGCCACGCCCTGGGCGAGCAACGCCTCACGCTCGGTGCGTACGCGCGTAGCGAGCGGGTTGAGGTCGGCCGGCTCGTCCAGCGCCGCCACGGCCTGCACCGCCGCGTCGAACAGGCGAATCAGGTTGCCGAAGGCATCGCGGAAGAAGCCCGACACGCGCAGGGTCACATCGACCCGCGGGCGGTCGAGCAGGCTCAGCGGCAGGATCTCGAAGTCGTCTACGCGCTGGCTACCGGTGGCCCACACCGGCCGCACGCCCATCAGAGCCATGGCCTGGGCGATGTCGTCGCCGCCCGTGCGCATAGTCGCCGTGCCCCACACCGACAGGCCAAGCTGGCGCAGGTGATCGCCGTGCTCCTGCAGGTGACGTTCGAGGATCAGGCTGGCCGAGGCGAAGCCCAGGCGCCACGCGGTGGTGGTGGGCAGGTTGCGCACGTCCACGGTATAGAAGTTGCGCCCGGTCGGCAGCACATCGAGGCGCCCGCGGCTCGGTGCACCGCTGGGACCGGCGGGCACGAAACGCCCGGCCAGGGCAGCGAGCAGGCCATCGATCTCGGCGCTGCCGCAGGCGTCGAGGTTCGGCGCGATGTCCTGCTCCAGAGCCTGCAGCACTGCGTGCACGCCTTGCCACTGCGGGGTATCCGGCGCGATCTGGCGCCCCTCGATCAACGCCAGGGCGAACATTTCGAGACGCTCGCGGGTATCGCCCTGGGTGCGCCATGATGCCGGGTCGAGCGCCTGCAACAGTTCGGGGCGAGGCCCCTCCCAGGGTTGGCCGAGGTCGCAGTCCAGCGGGTCGAACGCCAGCGCCATGGCCCGCGCCAGTGCGCGCAGCAGGCTGGCATTGCTGCCACGGCCGTCGCCACGGTCGACCCGCAGCAGCGCCAGCAGCGTGTCGCTGCGCAGGCGTCCCGCAGGCGATTGGCCGAAGACATGCAGGCCATCGCGGATCTGCGACTCTTTCAGGTCGCACAGGTAGGTGTCCAGGCGCGGCAGCCATACCGCGGCATCGTCCAGTTGGCCCTCGAGCTGCAGGTCGCGGTCGATATGGTTGGCCTTGACCAGCTCGAGGATGTCGCGCTGCAGCTCACGGGCGCGGCGCGGGTCGAGCAGTTGCGCTTCGTAGTATTCGTCGGCCAATTGCTCCAGATGGCGCAGCGGCCCGTAGGTTTCGGCGCGGGTCAGCGGCGGCATCAGGTGGTCGATGATCACCGCCTGGGTGCGGCGCTTGGCCTGGGCGCCCTCCCCCGGATCGTTGACGATGAACGGGTAGATGTTCGGCAGCGGCCCGAGCAGCGCATCAGGCCAGCACTCGGCCGACAGCCCGACGCCCTTGCCCGGCAGCCATTCGAGATTGCCGTGCTTGCCGACATGGATCAGCGCGTCGGCGGCAAAGCCGTTGCGCAGCCAGAAATGAAAGGCCAGGTAGGCATGGGGCGGGACCAGGTCCGGGTCGTGGTACACCGCGCTCGGGTCGACCTGGTAGCCGCGGGCCGGCTGGATGCCGACGAAGGTCAGCCCGTAACGCAGGCCGGCGACCATCATTCGTCCGCTGCGGAACATCGGGTCCTGCTCGGGCGCGCCCCAGCGTTCGAGCACTGCGCGCTGATTGGCCTCGGGCAGGCGCGCGAACGCAGCCTGGTAGTCGTCCAGGCTCAGGCTCTGGGCGCAGGGGCGCTGGTCGAGATGATCCAGGTCGTTGGTCACCCCGCCGAGCAACTCGTGGATCAGCGCCGTGCCTGTCGGTGGCAATTGCGCGACCGGATAGCCCTCGCCCTGCAGGGCATGCAGGATGTTCAGCGCAGCCCCCGGGGTGTCGAGCCCCACGCCATTGCCGATGCGCCCGTCGCGGGTCGGGTAGTTGGCCAGCACCAGCGCCACGCGCTTCTGGGCGTTGGGCAGGCGCGCCAGTTCGACCCAGCGCCGCGCCAGCTCGGCGACGAAATCCATGCGCTCGGGATGGGCCTTGTAGCAGACCACGTCGGACTGGCTGCGCTCGCTGCGCCAGGCCAGGTCCTTGAAACTGATCGGCCGGGTGATGATGCGTCCGTCCAGTTCCGGCAAGACGATGTGCATCGCCAGGTCACGGGCGCCGAGGCCCTGCTCGCTGGCCTCCCAGCCGGGCTGGTTGTCCTGGGCGCAGATCGCCTGCAGCACCGGCACGTCGCGGCGCAGCGGGCGCAGGTTGGGGCGCTCGGGGCTGGACAGGGCGAAGCCTGTGGTGTTGATCACCACCTCGGCGCCCACCTCGTCGAGCCAGGCTTCGACCTGCTCCAGGCAAGCGGCCTCCTTGAGGCTGGCGACTGCAATCGGCAGCGGGTTCAGCCCGGCCGCCTGCAGGCGCTGGCAGAACACGTCGATGAACGCGGTATTGGCCGCCTGCAGGTGCGAACGGTAGAACAGCAGCGGCGCCACCGGGTGCTCCGGGTGCCACTCGGGATACCAGTCCTCGAGCTGCGCAGCGGGCTTGCCGGGGTGGTAGACGCTGGTGCGCGGCAACGGCTGCGGTTCGTCCCAGGCATAGTCACGCCCCAGCCACTGGCTGGCCAGGCACTTGAACAGGTTGACGGCGTTGGCCTTGCCGCCCTGGCGCAGGAAATGCCAGAGCCGCTCGGCCTGCTCGGCCGGCACCGTGCCCAGTTGCGTCAGCTCGGGGTCGGGGCGGTCGTCGCCGGGCACCAGAATCAGCTGCACGCCGCGTGCAGCCAGCTCGACCAGTTGCTCGACGCCATAGCGCCAGTAGCCGACACCGCCGTGCAGCGACACCAGGATGACCTTGGCGTGGCGTAGCACCTCATCGATGTACAGGTCGACCGAGGCATGGTTCTGCACCTGCATGGGGTTGGCCAGGCGCAGGCTGGGGAAATCGTCCGGCAACTGCTCGGCGGTTTCGGCGAGCAGTGCCAGGTGGGAGTCGCCGCTGCAGAGGATCACCAGCTCGGCGGGTGTCTGGCCGAGGTCGGCAATGCTGTCGTCCGGCACGAAGCCGCCGGGCTGGGTCCGCAGCAGGTGCATCGGTCAGGCGCCCAAGGCCTGGCGCAGGCGCGCTTCCAGCTGGGTGGCATCGAGGTCCTGGCCGATCAGCACCAGACGGGTGATGCGCGGCTCGTCGCTGCGCCAGGCGCGGTCGAAGTGCTTGTCGAAACGGGTACCCACGCCCTGGATCAGCAGGCGCATCGGCTTGCCGGGGATTGCAGCGAAGCCCTTGGCACGCAGGATGCCGAACTCGGTGACCAACTGGGTCAGGGCGTCGAGCAGCAGACTTTCATCGGCTTCGGGCAGGTCGATGGAGATCGAATCGAAGGCGTCATGATCGTGGTCGTCATGGTCGTCGCCGTCGTGATGCGAATCGTGGTGGGTGCGGCGACCGTCGATGTGCACCTCGGATTCGGCGCCCACGCCCAGCAACACGTCCAGCGGCAGGCGGCCACTGCTGGCCTCGATCACCTTGACCGCCGGCGGCAGTTCTTCGGCCACTTCGGCGCGAACCTTGGCCAGGCCCTCGGCGTCGATCAGGTCCGCCTTGTTCAGCACCACCAGGTCGGCACTGGCCAACTGGTCGGCGAACAGCTCGTGCAATGGCGATTCGTGATCCAGGTTCGGGTCCAGCTTGCGCTGGGCGTCGACCTGGTCCGGATAGGCGGCGAAGGTGCCGGCGGCCACGGCCGGGCTGTCGACCACGGTGATCACCGCATCGACGGTGCAGGCGTTGCGGATTTCCGGCCACTGGAAGGCCTGTACCAGAGGTTTGGGCAGGGCCAGGCCGCTGGTTTCGATGAGGATGTGGTCGAGGTCGCCGCGACGGGCTACCAGCTCGCGCATCACCGGGAAGAACTCTTCCTGCACGGTGCAGCACAGGCAGCCGTTGGCCAGTTCGTAGACCCGGCCGTTGGCCTCTTCCTCGGTGCAACCGATGCTGCACTGCTTGAGGATTTCGCCGTCGATGCCCAGCTCGCCGAACTCGTTGACGATGACTGCGATGCGGCGGCCCTGGGCGTTGTCGAGCATGTGCCGGAGCAAGGTGGTCTTGCCCGAGCCGAGGAAGCCGGTGACGATGGTGACGGGAAGTTTGGCCAGTGTTTTCATGTGGCGATGCCCTTGGCAGCAGTGGTGCGGGCATGCGGGACGACAACCGCAGCCGGCCGGGCTCGTTCGCCACCGGATCACCCCGCCCGGTTGAAGGTCGAAAACGTTGCGAGGCAGGTCTCCTGGCTTGCACTGCACGATGTCGAGTCGTCAGGTCGGCGCCTTCCCGCGCGGGCGCGCAGTGGCAGTGTCGAACCTGTTCAGTGCCTACAGTTGCGGGGGCAGCCGCGGCTTGTACCGCGTTCCCGTCTTAGCTCCGGCCGGGCCGGAGAACCTCGAAGCGGCAAGGCTACGCAGTGGTGCGCAGGTGGTCAACCGTCTGACGCCGATCGGAGCGCGTCAGATGCCATCCCCGGCGAGCAGTTCGGTCAGCACCTGGGCCAGGGCCTTGACCATCGCATCGGCGCTGGGCCGGTGGACGATGACGATTTCATAGCTGTCCACCTCGGGCAAACCCTCGCTCGCACCCAGCACGCGGTGCTCGCCGGTGGCGGCACGCGGCGGCAGCAGGCTGACGCCCATGCCGTCGGCCACTGCCGCCTGGATGCCGGACAGGCTGGAGCTGGTGAAGCTGATGCGCCAGCGCCGGCCCATGCCCTCGATGGCGTGGATCATGTCTTCGCGATACAGGCCGCGCGGCGGGAAGGTCACCAGCGGCACCGGGTCCAGTTCGAAGGCCGGCATGCGCAGGCTGTCGATCCACTGCAGGCGCTCCGGCCAGCAGGACACACCTTCGCGGCTGTTACGCCGCTGCTTGAGCAGCACCAGGTCGAGTTCACCGTTGTCGTATGCCTGGCTCAGGTCGCGGCACAGGCCGCTGGTGACCTCCAGCTTGACCTGCGGGTGCAGGCGGCTGAAGGCCGACAGCGCGTTGGTGGTGCGTCCGCCGACGAAGTCCTCGGGCACGCCCAGGCGGACGGTGACGCCGACCATCGCCCCGGCCAGCGCCTCGAGCATCTGGTCGTTCAGCGCCAGCATGTGCCGGGCATAGCCAAGCAGGGTCTGGCCAGCGTCGGTCGGCAGCACGTCGCGGTTGCCGCGCACCAGCAAGCGATGGCCAACCATCTCTTCCAGGCGGCGTACCTTCTGGCTGATGGTCGACTGGGTCGAATGCAGGCGCGCCGCGGCCGTGGTGAAACTGCCGCAGTCGGCGACCACGACGATGGCGCGCAGCAGGTCGAGGTCGAACAGGGCCCTATTCGGTTTTACGCTGATGGACATGAGGGTATTGGATTTTCAAATGGCAAAGCTGATTTCTAGCATGCCCCTTGGCGACGGGCAACGCCTGGCCATTGGTAAACGCGCTAGCGGCTTGCAGCGCATGGGCTGGCACCAGGCAGCGCCTGACAAGACGCTCAGCGCGTCGATACGGAAACGATACCGGTGTGTTCGGTGATCGAGGTAAATACCTGCCGCATCATGGGTGTCAGGTTTTCAAGATCGACCGGTTGAAGTGTCTCGGGCGGCAAGTAGGTTTTCACATACAAGGCCTCGATGATGTGTCGCTGTTTCCGGTTGTGATCCAACTCAATATCGGAAAACGGCACGATGCCCACAGGCTTGAAACCTGCCCGTTCCATGAGCTGCTGCATGACGCGGTTCTTCAGGGTGACGTGGGTATAGTTCATCGCCAGTTGCAATTTCTCCGCCAAGGCCTCCATCACCCACAGCGCAAACATCGACGCACCTGATCCGCGATGTTCCGGCGCGCTGACGGCAAACCGGCTGTACATGGTCCTGGAAACAGGATTCATCTGGAAAAACAGCGCAGCAACGAGCTGATCCTGGTGCTTGCCCGCATAAACAATCGTGAGCTTGCCATCATCTTCGACAAAGGAAACTTCTTCATCATAGAACCCAGGTGTGATGTAGGACTTGCCTGAACCCACACGGATATCGGGATACCAATCCCGTATCAGTTCACACAGCTGGGTCACGTCTTCACGCACCAATGCACGAAACGTGTATCCCGGCGGAGTTACATTATCAGGCCCAAGTGTTTCCAATGCTGGCCATCGGAAAGGAGTGGGAGGGTTCATTCAATACGTCTCCATAGGGCTAGTGAGGGACACCTGCTTGCAGGTCATCGACATAGCGTTCGGCTTGCCGGTGGTGATGCACCGCAGGCTCAGGCGATGCTTGCCTGTCGATATCCTTGCCGCATCGGTTTCAGGAGCGGTGTCAGGCACAACATGAATACCTGCACCGCAAACAGCATTTCGTAGGCCGATCCGTAGCCGCCGGTGTAGTCGCGCAGGGCGCCGAACGCGAGAGGGCCGAGGGCTGCAGTCAGGTAGCCGATGAACAGCGTGAATACGGTCCAGGCGCCGGCCTGCTCGCTGGAGCCGGTGTTATCCAACGGCAGGGTCATGGCCAGGGTGAAGCCCATGCCCATTCCAACCGCCACCAGCACCACGTCGACGATCGGTGTCAGGGTCGGCAGGAACGCCAGACCGGCCATGCCTGCCATCGTCAACGTGTTCGACAGCGCCAGCAGGCTGCGGCGGTCTTCAGCCCGACCGGGCAGCAAGCCGGTGCCGAGGGTGGCGACGCAGAACACCGAGGTGAACAGGCCCAGCACAACGCCCGGCGCCAGTGCCGTCACGCCGATGTCCGCTGCCGAGGGTGCCAGCCAGGCGAACAGGGCATAGCAAGTGAACTGACCGGCACCGAAGTTGATCGCCACCGCCCATGCCTGCGCCTGGCGCCATGGCAACCTTGCACGCTGGGCAGTCGACGATGCGGGCTGGCCCGTGGATGCAAAACGCCTGGCCATCCACATCCAGCTCAGCACAGCGGTCAGGCACAGGATCGCCCATGTACCAGCGCCGACCCGCCAGCTTTGGGTCCATTGCACCAAGGGTGCCGTGAGTACGGCCGCGAGGGTCGCGCCCAGGCTCAGGCCGGCGGCAAACAGGCCCATGAACAGCGCCGCACGCTGGGGAAAGTGTGTCTTGACCCAACCGCCAATCAGCGCACCGGCGATGGCGGTTCCGACGCCGACCAGCAAGGTGCTGCCCAGCAGTGACCAGGGATCCTGCGACAGCGCACGCATCAACGTGGCCACGCCGAGCAGCAGCAGTGCGGCAACGACGCAGCGGTCGATACCGAAGCGTCGGGCAAGAATTGGCGCAAGCAATGCCAGCACGCCCATGCACACATCGGGGATGGAGGTCAGCAACGCCGCCTGGGTGAAACTCAAGTGAAAGTGCTGTTGAATCAGCAGTAGAATCGGGCCGATGGAGACAATGCCAGGACGCAGCGCGACGGACAGCACCAACAGGCCGATCATGGCCTGCAGGCCCTGGCGGTGGTCGGGGAAAGCCACGGTATGGCTCATAAGGACGCCTTCGATCAGGGAGCGAAAAGAGAGCGTCATGCTAATAGGCATCAAAAGTGACAAATGCCAGATTTTGTCGAGAAAGTGACAAACAGGCTTGACGACGCGCGTGGTTCAGGGCGACATGGAGTGCCTGTCCATGCGATGTCCTGCCGATGAGAAAAAGCCCGCTTGCCCCCGCCCCCGTCGCCGAGAAACCTCGCAGCGTCGACTACCTGGACTACCGCAACGTGCAGCGGCCGATGATGGTGCTGGTCCGCGACCAACAGACTGGCGAATACAACCCACCGCACACACACCGCCATGGTCAGCTGCTGTATGCCGTCAGTGGTGTGATGCGCGCCGAGACACCTCAGGGGCTGTGGGTGCTGCCGCCACGGTGCGCGTTGTGGGTGCCACCGGGGATGGTCCACGATCAGGTGATGCTGGGCCCGGTACAGATGCGCTCGGTGTACATCGAACCGCTGGTAGGCGCGCGCATAGGGGAAAGTTGCCGGGTGCTGGAGGTCTCTGCACTGCTGCGCGAGCTGATTCTGGCGCTGGCCGGGCAGCCCATCGAGTATGTGCAGGACGGCCGCAATTGGCACATCGTGGCCTTGATTCTCAGCGAGCTGGAAGCGTCTCGCACGCTGCCGCTGGAAATTCCATGGCCGGCGGATCGACGCCTGCTGACCGTCTGCCGTGAAATTCTGGACGCCCCTGAACATCCGCGGTCCATTGAGTTCTGGGCGGACCGGGTTGGGGCGAGTCCGCGCACGCTGATTCGCCTGTTCATCAAGGAAACCGGGCTGACTTTTCGCAATTGGGTGCAGCAAGTGCGCCTGGTGTCAGCCATCAACCGCCTTGAACAAGGCCAGGCGATCGGCGTCATCGCCCGCGACCTGGGCTACACCAGCCAGAGCGCATTCAGTGCGATGTTCCGGCGAGTGATGGGGCAGTCGCCGCGCGAATTTCTGCTGCATGAAGCGGCCAACTGCACCTCATCCAGATAATTCGTTTCAGTTACCTGCAAACTTTTCCTAGGATGGAGGTTCACCACCCGGAGCCCTACGCATGCGCACCCTCATCGCCGCCTGCCTGCTGGCCTTTACCTGCCATGCCGCCCACGCCGAGACCACGCCCATGGACACCCGCCTGCTCTATGCCGCCCAGCGCGGTGACGCCCCCGCCATCCGTCGCCTGCTCAAGGAACAGACGACCCTCGACAGCCGCGACAGCCAAGGGCGTACACCTCTGCTTGCCGCCACCCACGGCAACCACGTCGAGGCGGCCCGGGCGCTGATCGAGGCGGGGGCGGATGTGAACGCCAAGGACGCCATCCACGACAGCCCCTACCTGTATGCCGGTGCTCGCGGCCTGAACGAGATCCTGCAACTGACCCTGAGCCACGGCGCCGACCTCGCCAGCACCAACCGCTACGGCGGCACCGCGCTGATTCCAGCGGCCGAGCGTGGCCACGTGGAAACCGTGCAGATGCTGATCGATGCGGGGGTGGACGTGAACCACCTCAACCACCTGCATTGGACCGCGCTGCTGGAGGCGGTGATCCTGGGTGACGGCGGCCCGCGCCATGTCGAAATCGTCCGCCGGCTGCTGGCGGCCGGGGCGGACCCTGCGATTGCCGACAAGGACGGCGTGACCGCGCTGGAGCATGCGCGGGCGCGCGGGTATACAGAGATGGTAGCGTTGCTGGAGCGTTGATGATCCGCCGACCAGTGCCGGCAATGGGGTGCTTGCTTCGCGGCAACGCGTTCGCGCCCCCCCTACACCGCTTCGTATGGCAGGCCCACATAGTTCTCGGCAATGTTCACCAGGCCAGCATCGGACGACAGGAAGTACTCCCGGTCCGCCTCCTGCATCTTCTGGTCCCAGGCATCCTTGTGCTCGCCAAAATCATGCAGCAGTTGGGTCATGAACCAGCTGAAACGCTCGCCCTTCCACACCCGCCGCAGCGCCAGCTGTGAGTAGCGCTCCAGCAGGTCGGTGCGGCCTTCGCCATAGACCTTGACCAGGATGCGATACAGGTAGTTGACGTCCGAGGCTGCCAGATTCAGCCCCTTGGCCCCGGTCGGCGGCACGATGTGCGCCGCATCCCCCACCAGGAACAGATGCCCGTACTGCATCGGCTCGACCACCAGGCTGCGCAGCGGCGCGATGCTCTTTTCCAGCGCAGGTCCGGTCACCAGCCGTGCGGCGACATCCTCGGGCAACCGCGCCTTGAGCTCGCCCCAGAAGCGTTCGTCGGGCCAGTCCTCCACCCGTTCATCCAGCGGCACCTGCAGATAATATCGGCTGCGGGTGGTGGAACGCTGACTGCACAACACGAAACCACGATCATGATGGGCATAGATCAGCTCGTGGTTGACCGGTGGGGTATCGGCCAGCAAGCCCAGCCAACCAAAGGGATAGACCCGCTCGTACTGCTTGAGCACCCCCTGCGGAATGCTCTGGCGCGAAACGCCATGAAAACCGTCGCAGCCGGCGATGTAGTCGCACTCGACGCGGTGCGTGTGGCCGTCCTTCTCATAGGTCAGCCAGGGACGTTCGTCCTTGAGCCCATGCGGCTGCACGTTGCTTGCGCCATACACGATCGGCGCCCCGCTCTGCTTGCGGGCCTGCATGAGGTCGCGGGTGACTTCGGTCTGGCCGTACACCATCACTGTCTTGCCACCGGTCAGGGCCTTGAGGTCCAGGCGCTGACGACGCCCTGCCACCAGCAGTTCGACGCCTTCGTGCACCAGCCCCTCCCGCTCCATGCGCGCCGACACCCCGGCTTCGCGCAGCAGGTCGACGGTGCCCTGCTCCAGCACACCGGCCCGGATACGGCCAAGCACGTACTCAGGGGTCTGGCGCTCGAGAATGAGCGTGTCGATGCCCGCCTTGTGCAAAAGTTGACCGAGCAGCAGGCCTGAAGGGCCGGCGCCAATGATTGCAACCTGGGTTTTCATTGTTGTTGTCTCGCCTTGTCGATGCCGACCGGGTCACGGCCCGCATGCAGTTTTGGGGTTTGCCCCTGCATTTTTACTGGCGAAAACCACTGAAAAGTGTCATATCCCATTTAAAATCTGCACTTTTGCAAATCTTGTGCGATCAGCGGACAGGTATCCCTGCAATGAAATCCTCTCTTCCCGGCGTGCCGCTGTTCCAGTTGTATGGCGAGAACCACGCCTGGCCTGGCACCGATCTGTTGCACTGCGAATCGATCCCCGCACGCAGCCGTCTGCACCACTGGGAGATCAAGCCGCACCAGCATGCCGAACTGTTCCAGTTGCTCTACGTGCAGCGCGGGCACGCGCTGGTGGAAATCGAAGGCCGACGCAGCGAGATCCACAAGGCGGCGATCCAGGTGGTGCCACCGCTGACGGTACATGGCTTTCGTTTCAGTGCCGACATCCAGGGCCATGTGCTGACCTTCGGTACGGCGCTGGTGGCTGACCTCGAGCAACGCCTGGGTGCACCACTGGCGGTGTTGGCATCGGCGGCCTGCTACCCGCTGGGACGTGACCGCACGCACCTGCGCGGGCTGATCGACACCTTGCAGCAGGAATACCAGGGCAGCGCACCTGCACGAGCAGCGATGCTGCAAGCGCTGGTTACCGCCCTGATGGTGTGGATCAGCCGCCGCCAGCAACTGGGCCAGGCGCCGCGCAACCGCGACGAACGCGACCGCCACCTGCTCGGGCACTACCTGCGCCTGGTCGAAGCGCATTACCGCCAGCACCTGTCGGTCGACGAGTTCGCCGCACGCCTGGGCGTCACCAGCCTGCAGCTCAACCAGCTGTGCCGCGCACTGAGCGGGCAGACGGCGTTGCAGGTGATCCACCAGCGCCTGCTGCTCGAGGCGCGGCGCAACCTGACCTACACGCGCATGAGTATCGGCCAGTTGTCCGACAGCCTGGGTTTCAGCGATCCCACCTACTTCGCACGCTTCTTCAAACGCCTTAGCGGGCAAACACCCAACGCCTACCGACGCAGCGGCACGGTGCAATCATCTTGACGTATACGTCAACCTGCCTTTAGCTTACTCACATTCCACCCCCGAGCCCGAGCATGAGCAGCCAGACCTACAGCATCTCCGACCTGTCCCGCGAACTGGACATCACCACCCGCGCCATTCGCTTCTATGAGGAACAGGGCCTGTTGAGCCCCGAGCGTCGTGGGCTGGAGCGCATCTATTCGGCACGCGACAAGGTGACCCTGAAACTGATCCTGCGCGGCAAGCGCATCGGCTTCTCGCTGGCCGAATGCCGCGAGCTGATCGGCCTGTACGACCCCAGCGGCGGCAACCTCAAGCAGTTGCACAGCATGCTGGCCAAGATCGCCGAACGGCGCGCCCAGCTCGAACAGCAGATGCTCGACATCCAGCAGATGCACCTGGAGCTGGACACCGCCCAGGAGCGCTGCGAACAGGCGCTGGCCGCCACCCTGAACAATCACCGTTGATTCGCCACAGGAACCCTGCCATGTCATTGCCCGCACACGTGCGCCTGGTCGAAGTCGGCCCGCGCGACGGCTTGCAGAACGAAGCCCAGCCCATCAGCGTCGCCGACAAGGTACGGCTGGTGGACGACCTGACCGACGCCGGACTTTCCTATATCGAGGTCGGCAGTTTCGTCTCGCCGAAGTGGGTGCCGCAGATGGGTGGCTCGGCCGAGGTGTTCGCCGCCATCCGCCAGCGCGAAAGCGTGACCTACGCCGCCCTGGCGCCGAACCTGCGTGGTTTCGAGGATGCACTGGCGGCGGGGGTCAGGGAGGTGGCGGTGTTCGCTGCGGCGTCCGAGGCGTTCTCCCAGCGCAACATCAACTGCTCGATCAGCGAAAGCCTGCAGCGCTTCGAACCGATCATGGAAGCAGCGCGTACCCACGGCATCCGCGTGCGTGGCTATGTCTCCTGCGTGCTTGGCTGCCCCTACGAAGGCAAGGTCAGCGCCGAGCAGGTCGCCCCGGTCGCCCGCGCCCTGCACGACATGGGCTGCTATGAGGTGTCGCTGGGCGACACCATCGGCACCGGCACCGCCGGCGACACCCGACGCCTGTTCGAGGTGGTATCGGCCCAGGTGCCGCGCGAGCAGTTGGCCGGTCATTTCCACGACACCTACGGGCAGGCGCTGGCCAATGTCTATGCCAGCCTGCTCGAGGGCATCCATGTGTTCGACAGCTCCGTGGCCGGGCTCGGAGGCTGCCCCTATGCCAAGGGCGCCACCGGCAACGTCGCCACCGAGGACCTGGTCTACCTGCTGCAGGGCCTGGGCATCGAGACCGGCATCGACCTGGAGCGCCTGATCGCTGCCGGTCAGCGCATCAGCGACGTGCTGGGCCGCGCCAACGGTTCACGGGTGGCGAGGGCGCGCAACGCACGCTGAGCGCCACCGGCTGGGTGCAGGCCAGGTTTCAGGCATGCACCCAGCGCCGATGCAGACCACGGGCCAGGGCGTCGAGCATGAAGCCCAGCACGCCGATCAGCAGCACCATCGCCATCAGTTCCGAATAGGCCAGCCGATCGCGGGTATCGAGGATGAAATATCCCAGCCCCGCACTCACACCGAGCATCTCGCACGGCACCAGCACGATCCACAGGATGCCGATCGCCAGGCGCACGCCGGTCAGGACATGGCCGATCACCCCGGGGATGATCACCTTGCACAGGGTTTCCCAGCGCGTGGCGCTCAAGCTGCGCGACAACTGCAACCAGCGTGGGTCGAGCTGCCGCACACCGGCGGCGGTATTGAGCAGTATCGGCCACAGCGCGGCGAACGCCAGCAGGAAATAGATCGGCTGGTCGCCCACGCCCATAAGCATCACCACCACCGGCATCCACGACAGCGGCGAAATCATCCGCAGGAACTGGAACGCCGGCGTGGTCGCGGCCTCCAGGTGCCGGTAGCTGCCCACCAGCAAGCCCAGCGGCACACCGATCAGCAGCGCCAGCAGCAGGCCGATCAGGATGCGCTTGAGGCTCACCCAGACATGCCCGTAGACCTCGCCATGGCCGAGCAGCTCGACCAGGCTCTGCAGCGTCGCCTGGGGCGAGAAGCGCGCCGACAGGCCATCGGCCTCGCCGAACAGCGCCACGCCCAGCCACCACAACAGCAACAGCGCCGCCAGCCCGGCAAGGCCCAGGGCGCCATGTACGACATGCTTGCGCATCAGACCGCGAACTCCTCGCTACGCTCGTAGTTGTCGGCGATGCCGAACACCGACGGGCCGCCTACGGCCGCGATGGCATTGCGCACGAAGCGCTCGTCCACCAGGTCACGCGCGGTCTGCGCCGGATCCAGCCCGGCAAGGAAGCCGCTCTCCCCCTCGATCAGGGTGTTCTTCAGGCGCTTGACCAGTTCCTCGGTGTAGCTGGGGAACGGGTACGGCTGGAAGTCGATGCGCTTCTCGTCCCACTGCTGATGCTGGATCGCGCCACTGGCGATGTAGGCGGCGCGGTCTTCGGCCGAGGGCGCCAGGACCTTGGTCAGCACTGCCGGCTCGTGCGGGGTGTACTTGTTGGGCCCGGCCTTGGACAGCAGCGCGGCAGCCTCGGCACGGTGCTCGCGAGTCCACTGCTGGGCCTTGACGATGGCATTGACCACCTTCTGCGACCACTCGGGGCGATTGTTAAGGTCGTGCTCGTGCATGAACACCACGCAGCACGCATGGTTGCGCCAGACATCGCCGGTGAAGCGCTGCACGCGGCCGACCTTGAGGTTCTCGGCCAGGGCATTGAAGGGTTCGGCGACGATGTAACCTGCGATGCGCTTGCTGGCCAGCGCAGGTGGCATGTCCGAAGGCGGCAGTACCAGCAGGTTGACTTCGTTGGCCGCCAGTTGCGCGTTGGCAGGCTTGGACACAGGCTTCAGGCCGTTGTCGCCGAGCATCTGCTGCAGCACCACGTTGTGGATCGAGTACCAGAACGGAATGGCCACGGTCTTGCCACCGAGCTGTTTCATGTCGGTGATGTCCGGTGCCACGGTCAGGCCCGAGCCGCCGACGTGGTTCCAGGCCACGACCTTGGCCGGCACCTTGCTGCCATAGCGCGCCCAGACGGTCATCGGCGACAGCAGGTGGATCACGTTGACCTGCCCGGAGATGAACGCCTCGATCACCTGCGCCCAGCTGCGCAGCAGCACCGGACGCTCGGCCTTGATGCCCTCGGCCTCGAAAAGGCCATTGTTGTGCGCCACCAGCAGCGGCGTGGCGTCGGTGATCGGCAGGTAGCCGATGCGCACCGGCGCGTCCGGCTCGGCGGCCGCGCGCGCCTGCAGGCTCGACAGCATCGGCAGGGCGCCGGCTGCGGTGAGCATGGCGCTGAGCTTGATGAAATCGCGACGCGAAGTGGAAGAGCAGCAATCATCCATGCACATGGGCAGGCTCCGACGACAAGGGGGTGGAAGACGTTGAGGTGGGGCGGCTCGCCTGCCGTAGGGTTTTGAGGATCTCGATACGCAGCGCACCCAGTTCCTCGACCCGCTGCGCACGCGGCTGCGGCAGGTCGATGTGCCATTGGCCGAGGGTGCGCGCCGGGTGATTGCCCAGTAGCAGCACGCGATCGGACAGCAGCAGGGCTTCGTCGATATCGTGGGTGATCAGCACCGCCGCGGTGTTGTGGGTGGCGATCAGTTGCAGCAGCAGTTGCTGCATGTCGGCGCGGGTCACTTCATCGAGCGCGCCGAACGGCTCGTCCAGCAGCAGCACCTGCGGCTGGCGCGCCAGGCAACGGGCCAGTGCGGTGCGCTGGGCCATGCCGCCCGACAGTTGCGCCGGATACTGGCTGCGCGCATGGCTCAGGCCCACCGCCTCGATGGCATGGTCGATCCGCGCACGACGCTCGGCCGTGGCCAGCTTCGGCTGACGGGCAAAGTCCAGGCCGAAGGCAACGTTCTTTTCAAGGCTCAGCCACGGCAGCAGGCTGGGGTCCTGGAAGGCCACCGCCAGGCGTGGATGCGGCCCCTGCAGCGCCTCGCCGTGCAGCGACACACTGCCACCACCAGGCTGCTGCAGGCCGGCCAGCACCCGCAGCAGGCTGGACTTGCCGACTCCGCTGGGGCCGAGGATGGTCACCACTTCGCCCGGCGACAGCTCGAGGTCGAAGTGTTCCAGCACCGCCTGCCAGCCGCCGTCGCGGGGGTAGCCCAGGCTGATGGCGCGGGCTTGCAGCAACACGTCGGTCATACACTCGCCGCCTGGCGTTGCAGTTCGGCGCGCAGTTGCACCAGGCTGGGGGTGACGATCGGCACGAACGCCGACTCGCGCCAGCGACGGGCGAAGCCTTCGCCGTAGGTGGTGAGATAGGCCTTGCCACCGCTGGCCTGCAGCTCCATCTGCACGGCATCGGCAGCGCTTTCGGCCAGGGTGATGCGCAGCTTGAACAGCGCCGCAGGCTGCTTGAGGAAGCGGCCGTCGAGCAGGCCCTGCTTGAGCTCGCCGACGGTGTTCTCCAGGCGCTCGCGCAGCACCTGCTCGGCTTCGACGAGGAACGAACCACGCCCCTGCAGATGCTCGCGCGCTTCATCCAGGGCGCGGCGGGTCAGGCCGATGGACATGCCGCACTGCAGCGCCAGGAACGCCGGACGGACCCGGGGCAGGAAATCGCGGGCGTTCTCGTGCAGCAGCCAGCTGCGGTCCAGCGCCACGTCGTGGAACGCCAGGGCCGCGGTGCTGCTCGATTGCAGGCCCATCAGTTGCAGGTCGTCGGAGCGCTCCAGGCCCTTGGCGTCGGACGGGATCGCCAGCACGAAAGGCGCCTGCCCTGCCTCGGCCTCGATGGCTGCCGCCACCACGAAACCGCTCTGGCGCAGGTTGGTCACCCAGTGCAGGCGACCATCGAGGGCCCAGCCATCACCCTGCCCGCGCGCCTGCACTTGCAGGGCCTCGATGCCGGAGAGGAATTTCATGGCGTTGGACAGGCCCGTGGCGCCAGCCAGCTCGCCGGTCAGCAGATCCGGCAGCAAGCGTTCGCGCAGCGCCTGGTTGGGGCTGTGCAACAGGTATTCGATGAAAGCACGCTGCCCCCAGCAGACGAACGCCGAGGCCAGCGAGCGGCTGGCGATGGCGGCGATGGCCTCCACCGCATCGGTGACGTCACCGCCCGAGCCACCGAGCGCCGGCTCGACGCCGACCCGCAGCAGCTGCGATTCGGCGATATGGGCCAGCACCAGGTGCGGGTCGCACTGGCCCTGGTCGATTGCCTCGGCATTGGCATCCAGCCATTGTCGAAATGCGGAATCAAGCATGTCCCTACTCCTTTGAAAACGCCGGCGCACCGGCACCAGGCGCGTATTACGCCGAAGGCTGCCAGCGGTACTTGCTCAGCTCGTCGTTGAGCGGCGTCTGGGCGAACACATTAGCAAAGTTGCACAGGGTTGCGAGACTCACGCCCAGAATCACTTCCAGGGCATTGCCTTCGGTGAAGCCTGCCTCGCGGAATGCCTGGTAGGTGGCATCGCTGACATTGCCACGGGTGGCGATGACTTCGCGGGCGAACTCGGCCAGGGTTTCGTAGCGTGCATCGGGCAGTTCGCCCCGGGCACGCAGGGCATCGACCACTTCCTGAGGCAGCTTGGCCTTGTTCAGCGCCACGGCGGTGTGGCCGGCCACGCAGAAGTCGCAGCCGTGCTTGGTGGCGGCAATCAGTTGCACCACTTCACGCTCGGCCAGGGTCAGCTCGGACTTGCCGTTGAGCGCCGAAACCGTGACGTAGGTTTCCAGGGCCGCCGGGGCGTTGGCCAGGATACCCAGCAGGTTGGGGATGAAGCCTGAGTTCTTCTGGGCATTCTCGAGGAAGGGACGGGCAGCTTCCGGGGCGCTCTGCAGGGTGTGTAGAGTAATGCGCGAGGACATGGAGTAGTCTCCTTTGATGTGTGTCTGTACAGTCTGTTGGTTATAAGAAGTAGCATCCATATTCATCAGTCGCCTTTCCTTGCTCCTGAGTCTTTGCATTAGATGATTTCGTCTTGCCATCTCGTCGATTGGTTATTAGAGGGCCTGGAGCTCGACGCCAGCCTCTTCCATGTCGGCCGCTACTGCGGCGGCTGGCATGCGAGCACCCAGGGCATGGGCCGCGCCAGCTTCCACCTGGTGGTCCAGGGACACTGCTGGCTGCACATCGACGGGCAAGCGGAGCCGATCCGGCTCGACAGCGGCGATGCCGTGTTCCTGCTGCGCGACCTCGCGTACCGGCTGTCCAGCGACGCCGATCCGCTCGATGCCTGCGCCCAGCCGCGGCGCAACATGCAGGCGCTGGACCTCGACGCCGGCGATGGCGTGGGCCTGGTGTGCGGGTTCTTCGAGTTCCAGACCGGGCTGTCGTCGCTGATCGTCGAAGGGCTGGCCGACTGGATCCTGCTGCGCGCCGAAGACCCGGCTGGCAGCGCCGCGCGCTCGCTGTTCGAACTGATCCTCGAGGAATGCCGCCGCCCGCCGGCACCGTCACAAACGCTGCTCGAACGCCTGACCCACCTGCTGTTCCTCTATGTGCTGCGCCAGCAGGCACAGGGCGGGCAGTCGCTCGGCGGGCTGATCGCCCTCGCCCGCCAGCCGGCGTTTGCCGGCCTGCTCGAACGCCTGATCGAAGACCCCGGCCAGGCCTGGACCCTGGAGAGCATGGCCGCCTGCACCGGCCTGTCGCGTTCGGCGTTCTTCAAGCGTTTCAACGAGTTGGCGGGCCAATCTCCAGGCCAGGTGCTGCTGGCCCTGCGCATGCGCCATGCCTGCCAACTACTGCGCGCGGGCAATACCGTGGAGCAGGTCGGCGCCCAAGCGGGCTACCAGTCCGTCGCCGCCTTCACCCGCGCGTTCGCCAAGGCGGTCGGCGTGCAGCCCGGGGCCTACCGCAAACAGCACGAACTCAAGGGCTGATCCCGACGTTCGGTGGCGCCGCGCATGCGACCATGGTCGAATGCATCATCCTCCACATACCATGAAGCTTCGCGACAGATAGCTTCTGATTCCTGCCTATTCACGCAAAAATCCGTATCTGGCCACTGCGACAATACGCCACCTCGAGAAATGTACTAACTTGTTAATTAGCTTGCTAAGGGCTTAGACTTCACGCATTCCACCTGCGAGATCCCTGGCATGAAAGACACTCCCCGCGCCTCTGGCGCCTCCACATTCCTCCTGGTCGGCCTGGGCGTGGTCATCGCCCTGCTCGGCCTGCTCCTGGCCGCAGGCGGCGTCAAGCTGGCCGGGCTGGGCGGCTCCTGGTACTTCCTGATCGGCGGCCTGGCCATGGCCGTGGCCGGCCTGCTCATCGCCCGCCGCAAGCCGGCTGGCGCCTGGCTGTACGCCGTGTTCCTGGTCGGCACGGCCATCTGGGCGCTGGCCGATGCGGGCCTGGTGTTCTGGCCGCTGTTCTCGCGGCTGTTCATGTTCGCCGCCATCGGCCTGGTGGTAGCGCTGGTCTATCCCCTGCTGGTACGCGCCAACGGCGGCAGCACCGGGCGCCGCGCCTACGCCCTGTCGGCCGTGCTGGCGGTGCTGCTGGTCGTGGCCGCAGGCAACATGTTCGTCGCCCACCCCAGCGTCGCGCCGACCGGCAAGGGTCCGGGCCTGACTGCCGTGGAGCCCGGCAAGGCGCAGAAGGACTGGGCGCACTACGGCAACACCGAAGGCGGCAGCCGCTTCGCCGCACTGGACCAGATCAACCGGGCCAACGTCGACACCCTCAAGGTGGCCTGGACCTATCACACCGGTGACGTGGCCATCAGCGACGGCAATGGCGCAGAAGACCAGCTCACCCCGCTGCAGGTCGGCGACAAGGTGTTCATCTGCACCCCGCACAACAACCTGATCGCGCTGGATGCCGACACCGGCAAGGAACTCTGGAAGAACGCCATCAATGCGCAGTCCAAGGTCTGGCAGCGCTGCCGCGGCCTGGCCTACTTCGACGCCACCGCGCCGATCGCCCAGCCGACCCGCCCGCACAGCTCGCCGATCACCGTGGCTGCGGTGCCTGCCGGCGCCAACTGCCAGCGTCGCCTGCTGACCAATACCATCGACGGACGCCTGATCGCCGTGGACGCCGACACCGGCGCTTTCTGCGAGGGCTTCGGCAACAACGGCCAGGTCGACCTCAAGGCCGGCCTCGGCGATGTCCCGGACTCCTACTACCAACTGTCCTCCGCCCCGCTGATGGCCGGCACCACCGTGGTGGTCGGCGGACGCGTCGCCGACAACGTCCAGACCGACATGCCTGGCGGCGTACTGCGTGGCTTCGACGTGATCACCGGGCAGATGCGCTGGGCCTTCGACCCGGGTAACCCGCAGGACCGCAGCGCCCCCGCCGAGGGCAGGAGCTACGTGCGCAGCACCCCCAACAGCTGGGCGCCGATGTCGTACGATCCGGCGATGAACACCGTGTTCCTGCCGATGGGTTCCTCCTCCACCGACATCTATGGCGTGGAGCGCAGCAAGCTCGACCACACCTATGGCGCCTCGGTGCTGGCCCTGGACGCCACCACCGGCAACCAGAAGTGGGTCTACCAGACCGTGCACAACGACCTCTGGGACTTCGACCTGCCGATGCAGCCGAGCCTGATCGACTTCACCAAGGATGACGGCAACACCGTGCCAGCGCTGGTGATCGGCACCAAGGCCGGGCAGATCTACGTGCTCGACCGCGCCACCGGCACGCCGCTGACCCAGGTCGATGAAGTGCCGGTCAAGCCGAGCAACATCCCCAACGAACCCTACTCCCCGACTCAGCCGAAATCTGTCGGCATGCCGCAGATCGGCGCGCAGACCCTGACCGAGGCGGACATGTGGGGCGCCACCCCGTACGACCAGTTGCTGTGCCGCATCGACTTCAAGAAGATGCGCTACGACGGCCTGTACACCGCGCCCGGCACCGATCTGTCGCTGAGCTTCCCGGGTTCGCTGGGCGGCATGAACTGGGGCAGCATCTCCACCGATCCGGTGCACGGTTTCATCTTCGTCAACGACATGCGCCTGGGCCTGTGGATCCAGATGATCCCTTCGCAGAACAGCGGCCAGGCCGCCTCCGGTGGCGAGGCGCTGAATACCGGCATGGGCGCGGTGCCGCTCAAGGGCACGCCATATGCGGTGAACAAGAACCGCTTCCTGTCGGTGGCCGGCATTCCCTGCCAGGCGCCACCGTTCGGCAGCCTGACCGCCATCGACATGAAGACCCGGCAGATCGCCTGGCAAGTACCGGTCGGCACCGTCGAAGACACCGGCCCCCTGGGCATCCGCATGCACCTGCCGATCAAGATCGGCCTGCCGACGCTGGGCGGCACCTTGTCGACCCAGGGCGGCCTGGTGTTCATCGCCGGCACCCAGGACTTCTACCTGCGCGCCTACGACAGCAGCAACGGCAACGAGATCTGGAAAGCCCGCCTGCCGGTCGGCAGCCAGGGCGGGCCGATGACCTACGTGTCGCCAAAGACTGGCAAGCAGTACGTGGTGATCACCGCCGGTGGCGCGCGGCAGTCGACCGATCGTGGCGACTACGTGATTTCGTACGCCCTGCCCTAGACCGCACCGCCCCTTCGCGGGCAAGCCCGCTCCCACAGGCCCTGGTGGGAGCGGGCTTGCCCGCGAAGGGGCCCTCAAAGACAACCCGAGACCCCGTAATGTCCCCCGCCATTCGCTTTACCCCGCTCCTCTTTGCACTGACCAGCACCGCGTCGTTCGCCGCCGACAACACCCTGACCGGCGACTGGGGCGGCCTGCGCCAGCAACTCGAAGAAGACGGCATCCACTTCACCGGCGACTACAGCGGCGAGACCGCCTACAACGCCCATGGCGGCCTGCACCGCTCGGCACGCTATTCGCAGAACCTCAAGCTCGGCGTGCAGTTCGACCTGTCGAGGCTGTATGGCCTGGACAACGCCGGCAAGGTCCAGCTCACGATCAACGACCGCCGCGGCAACAGCGCCTCCGAGGACCTGGTCGGCAACCGCCTGCCCATCCAGGAAAACTACGGCGGCCTCTATACCCGCCTCACCGAGCTGAGCTACGAGCGCAGCCTGTTCACCCCGGCCCTGAACCTCAAGCTCGGCTACATGGCCATGGGCAATGACCTTGGCGGGCTGGACAGCGGCATCCTGTGCAACTTCATGAACGCCGGATTCTGCGGCCACCCACTGAACATGTCCGGTGGCAGCGGCTGGACCAACTACCCCAACGCGCACCTCGGCGCCCGCGTCAAATACGATCTCTCGCCGTCCTGGCAACTGCGCGTGGCAGCGTTCAACGTCGACCCGCAGAGCAATGGCAACGCCAGCCGCGCCTGGCACCTGGGGCCCAGGCACAGCACCGGCACCGTGCTCCCGGTCGAGCTGGTGTACAAGCACCCGGGCGAACTGCCGGGCGAGTACAAGCTGGGCTATTACTACGACAGTTCCAACGCCAGACGCATCGGCAGCGACAAGGAGGTGGCAGGACGCGGCGGCCATTACCTGCTGGTCGACCAGGCACTGTGGAACGACCCATCCTCGACCGGCCGCAGCCTGCATGCGTTCGGCCAGTATTCGGCGTCGAGCAAGGCCGCCTCGCCGTTCACCCGCTGGTATGGCGCAGGCGTGGTGCTGTACAAACCTTTCGAGGGTCGCCCGCGCGACACCCTGGCGCTGGGCTATGGTCGCGCGGTGCCGAACCCACGCAGCCGCCAGGCGCTGGAAACGGCCGCCTTCGACGCCGGGCGTGAAATGCCCGGCCTCGACAGCGCCGAGCAGTTGATCGAGCTGAGCTACGGCTACCAGGCCACGCCGTGGCTGAACCTGCGCCCGGATCTGCAGTACATCATCGAGCCGGGCGCCTTCTCCGGCGAAGCGATCGACAACGCGCTGGTCGTGGGCCTGCAGGTCAAGGCGACCTTCTGACCGAGCACGGCCGCTGCAGGGCGCCGCACAATTCATGCAAGGCCGCTATGCAAGGCACATGGAAAGTGGCATATATCCTGGCACCCCTCCAGGAGAACCTCCCCATGCTCGGTGTAACCGACTACGGCGCCTTCGTCATCGCCTTCATCGTCCTGCTGGCCATCCCCGGCCCCGGCAATTTCGCCCTGATCACCGCCACCGGCAAGGGCGGTATCAAGGGCGGACTGGCGGCGACCCTCGGGGTGATTCTCGGCGACCAGGTGCTGATGTGGCTGGCCGTCGCCGGCGTCGCCACGCTGTTGGCCACCTACCCCACAGCCTTCCACGTGGTGCAGTGGGCCGGTGCGGCGTACCTGGCCTGGCTCGGCCTGCGCATGGTGCTGAGCAAACCCGGCGGCGCCCCGCGTGAAAGCCGCATGGACAGCGGCCACTACCTGCGCCAGACCATGATGATCACCCTGCTCAACCCCAAGGCGATCATGTTCTACATGGCCTTCTTCCCGCTGTTCATCGACCCGGCCCAGCACCAGGGTTTCATCACCTTCGCCTTCATGGCCGTGACGGTGGCCGGTCTGACCTTCCTCTACGGGTTGATCGCCGTGCTGCTGACCCAGCACCTGGCCGAACGCATGCGCGCCAACCCGCGGGTCTCCAAGCTGCTCGAGCGGTTGGCCGGCGCCTGCCTGGTCGGCTTCGGCATCAAGCTGGCGGCGATGCGCTGATACTCACGCGCCGCCCAGCAGGTCATGGGCATCGAGCAGGCGGAAGGCGACCTCGGGGTTGCGCTCCAGCCCCTTGCGGATCGCGGCGGGGATCGACTGGCGGGTCTTGCGGCACAGGCCCGGCTGGTCGTCCAGTTCGATGACGAAGCCGCGCATGGTGCGCACCTCGTTGTAACCCGGCGCGATGTGCACGCCGATGCCCAGTTGCGCCTGCAGAAGCGACTGCAGGTGCTGCAGGTCTTCCAGGCTCCTGAGGTTTTCCAGGCGTTCGAGCAGGCGCTTTTCCTCCTGGCGGGTCAGCAGGAGGATGCGCTGGGCCTGGGGCGGGTGCGCGTGCAACTGCTCGCGCCCGCAATCGCAGGCACCGGGAGGGCAAGGCTGGCGCAAGGCGGGTGTGCTGGACATGGGCCTAGCATAGCGTCTTCGAAGACCTTTGGATCTACCTCTGTTCCAGCGTGAGACCAGCCAGCGTGGACCTGGCATTTTTGTCAGTTGTGGCCATCCGGCGCGGCTCGATAGTGTGCAAATCCAAGCCACCCCAGGAGTGCGCACTAAATGGAATGCTCGATCGATGAACTATTTGCAAAGCCGACCCTTCCTGCCTTCAAAGTTGAATGCAAGCTAGTGCCGGTGCACGGTGACGAGGTTTACTGGAAGAATGAGATCGTCGAGCTGACGACCGTTCAGGCTTTCGATGAGTCGCAGCTGATGCTCAGCCACGTTTCCGACCCTGGATCGGACTCGAAGCTGTTGTGGTTCAAGATCGAGGACAGAGTGTTTGAAAAAGGCAGGATCGAGTTCGACGAAAGCAAAGACAATGTCGTATTTGCCGCAACGCCTGACCACAGTGCCTTGGTACCTGCAACAGGTCACCTTGAGATTTCACACTATAGCCCGGGCAAGTCCATGACCGCCGAGTTCGTTCTCGTGTTTCGTCGTGATCAGGTGCTCAATACGGTGACGGGCCGGTTGAACGTGAACATGCCGACTCGCCGTGTCATCGCTGACAACGTGCGGGTGTGAGCCATCAAAGGCTCACTCCCAAGGTCCGCCTGACCTGTTCTGCGCGGACATCGTCCGCCGCACTGACCAGGGCAAAGTTGTAGTCGCCGTGGGACCAGTAGCGCGCCTCGAGCTGCCCGTCGACGCGCTGTCCGCTGGGCATCTGCTCGTAGCGCCCGCCCGGCGAGCGCATGAACAGGCTGATGCGCTCGCCCTTGGCATCCTGGAACACCAGCAGCGCTGCCGGGCCGTCCTCGTTGGCCAGCAGGCGCGCACCGACCGGCTGGAAACCGTAGCCGCTGAGGTCCGGCACCTGGCCGACACGGTTGAAATGACGGCCCAGCCACGACTGCAACTGCGCAGGATCCCCGGCCTGCACATCAAGCGCGGTGGCATCGGCGAACAGCTTGTGCGCCTGCACGGCATCGGCCATCGGCAAATCGCCCGCAAGCATCGTCGATTCCCGCGCCTGCCAGCCACCGAGCCCACCCAACCCAAGCGCCAACAGCAGAACGGCAGCCGATGCGAAGCGCTGCTGGCGGCGCTGGCGCACGCGGCGGCGCAGATGGGCCAGTTCCAGTTGCGGGTTGTGTGGCATGTCGTTGAAACCGGCCAGCGCCGCCCGCAGGCGCCGGGCATCGCTGCGCCAGGCTTCTATGCGCGCGGCCTGCTGCGGATTGGCCGCCAGCCAGGCCTCGACCTCGGCGCGGCGCGCAGGCGCCAGCTGGTCGTCGACGTAGGCATGCAGCTCTTGCTCGGTGGGGATCAGGCGCGTCATTTCAGTCTCCGCAAGGCCGGGGACGATGGCTTGCCCTCGGTCAGTTCACGCAACGCGGCACGGGCACGCGACAGGCGCGACATCACCGTACCGATGGGAATATCCAGGGCCTGGGCGACCTCCTTGTAGCTCAACCCCTCCACGCTGACCAGCAACAACAGCGCACGCTGCTCGCTCGGCAGGCGGGCGAAGGCCTGCAGGTCGGCCTGGGCCAGCACGATGCTCTCGGTCTCGTAGCCCAGCGGTTCCTCGGCCTGCCCAGCGCGCCCGAACCAGTTCAGCCAGCGCGAATGCAGGCGGTCGCGGCGCTTGCCGTCGAGAAACAGCCGATAGAGGATGGTGAACAGCCAGGCGCGCCGGTTCTGCTCCTCGCGCTGCTGGGCGCTGCGGGTCAGGGCGCGCTCGACCGTGGCCTGGACCAGGTCG
Organism: Pseudomonas sp. FA117; assembly: GCF_057370475.1. Taxonomy (NCBI): domain Bacteria; kingdom Pseudomonadati; phylum Pseudomonadota; class Gammaproteobacteria; order Pseudomonadales; family Pseudomonadaceae; genus Pseudomonas; species Pseudomonas sp. FA117. Next base: position 2,383,536 of record NZ_CM170675.1, on the reverse strand, counting down.
TCGGCGCTGCCGCTCTCGCGGGTCAGCCACAGGGCGAAGCGCCGCAGGCTCTGCAGCAGTTCGCGCCATTGTTGTTCATCCAGGTCATGCATGGTCAGGTCCCGGCCCCATGGGCTGTCAGTGTAATGGGCAGACGGGGCCTGGCGAAATCTATTCCCGTTGCGGGAATAAATATTTCGCCCCTGCGTCATACCGGCTCATTCACTGACCCGGAACGTCACCATGAACACTCCCCTGCAAGGCCCGGCCAAGGCCCTGCGTCTGGCGGCCATCGCCGCCACGGTCGCGGCGCTGGGTGCAGGCTTCGCCTACGCCGCCGGCTGGATCGGCACGCCCGCCCTGACGCCGCAGCGCATCATCGACACCTTCGAGGCCCAGGCCGGCCATCATCCGGGCTATCGCAAGAACCACGCCAAGGGCCTGTGCGTGAGCGGCTACTTCGAAAGCAGCGGCCAGGCACAGGTGCTGTCCAGCGCGCGGGTGTTCAGCCAGGCACGAGTGCCGGTGATCGGTCGCTTCGCCCTCGGCGGCGCCAATCCCTACGCCCCCGACGCCGGGGTGCCGACCCGCAGCCTGGCGGTGCAACTGAGCACCGACGATGGCCAAGTCTGGCGTACCGGCATGAACAACCCGCCGGTACTGCCAGTAAGCACCCCGCAGGGCTTCTACGACCTGGTGGTGGCCAGCGGCCCAAGCCCGGACACCGGCAAGCCCGACCCGGCCAAGCTGCAAGCCTTCTTCGCCGCCCACCCGGAAAGTGCGGCCTTCCGCCAGTGGGCGGCCAGCGCCAAGCCCAGCGACAGTTTCGCCAACACCGACTACAACAGCATCAATGCCTTTCGCCTGATCGACGCCAGCGGCAAGGCCCAGGCCGTACGCTGGCGCATGGTCGCGCAGACGCCGTTCGCCGCCCTGCCCGCCCAGGTCGAAGACAACCTGTACCTGCAACACGATCTGCAGCAGCGCTTGAGCCAGGCGCCACTGCGCTGGACCTTGCGCCTGACCCTGGCCGAGCCCGGCGATGCCATCGACGATCCGGCCAGCCAGTGGCCAGCGTCGCGGCGCAGCGTCGATGCCGGCACCCTGGTGATCGACCACGTCGATGCGCCCGAGCAAGGCGCCTGCCGCGACCTCAACTTCGACCCGCTGATCCTGCCCAAGGGTATCGAAGCGTCCGCCGACCCGATCCTGGCCGCACGCTCGGCCGCCTACTCGGAATCGTTCAACCGCCGCAGCCGTGAAAGCCTCGAAGCAGGAGCCCGCCCATGAAACCGTCCGCCTTCCACCCCCTGGCCCGCCTGGTGCACTGGCTCATGGCGCTGCTGATCCTGGCCATGCTGTTCATCGGCGTGAGCATGGTCGGCGACCTGTCGCCGCGCCACCCCTGGCTGGTAGAGCTGCACAAGGCCACCGGCCTGGCGCTGCTGGTACTGGTGGTGCTGCGCATCATCCTGCGCCTGACCCTGGCGCACCCGCCGCTGCCAGCCGACCTGCCACCGCTGCAGCGCTTCGCTGCGGGAGCATCGCACCTGGCGCTGTACGGGCTGATGCTGGCCATGCCACTGCTAGGCTGGGCGATGCTCTCGGCCGGTGGCTACCCGCGACCGTTGCAACTGCCGGCCATCATGCCCCACGACCTGCAGCTGTACGCCGTGCTGCGCCAGGCCCATGGCTGGGCGGGCTACCTGTTGTTCGTCACCGTCCTGGCGCACCTGGGTGCGGCGTTGTTCCATGCCTGGGTGCGCCGTGATGGCGTATTGCGTAGCATGTGGCCTGGGCCTCTGCGCCGCAGCGACTGACGCCTGGTTGCAGGCGGGAACGGGGTCGACAGATGTAAATAATTATTACTAACATTGACGCCTTTTCCGCCTGCCCATGGACGTTTCGATGACCACCGCGAAGGACACTGCCCTCCCCCTCACCCCGCTGGACCTGCGCCCGCTGCTGCTGGTGAACATGGCCTGCACCATGTCGATGATGGCCTTCGTCGCCCTGATCGGCCCCATCGCCCGCCTGCTGGGCATGGCCACCTGGCAGGCCGGGGCTGCCGTGACCGTGGCTGGCGTGGTCTGGGTCATCCTCGCCCGCCCCTGGGGGCGCGCCGCCGACCGCCTGGGCCGACGTCGCATCCTGCTGATGGGCAGTGCCGGCTTCACCGTTGCCTACTGGCTGTTGTGCCTGTTCATCGACGGTGCGCTGCGCTGGCTGCCGGGTGCCACCCTGGCCTTCGTCGGCCTGATGCTGACCCGCGGGCTGATCGGCGCCTTCTATGCGGCGCTGCCGGTGGGCGGCAACGCGCTGATCGCCGACCACGTCGAACCCGAGCGGCGGGCCCGGGCCATGGCCTCGCTCGGTGCAGCCAATGCCGTCGGCCTGGTGCTCGGCCCGGCCCTTGCCGCGCTGCTGGCGCGCTACAGCTTGAGCGCGCCGTTCTTCATCATGTCGCTGCTGCCGGCCGCCGCCTTTGTCGTGCTGCTGTTCAAGCTCAAGCCGCAGCCGCTGCCACACACCCATGCACCAAGCCCGGTGCGCCTGGGCGACCCGCGCCTGCGCCGGCCGCTGATCGTGGCCTTCAGCGCCATGCTCAGCGTGACCGTGTCGCAGATCACCGTGGGCTTCTTCGCCCTCGATCGCCTGCAACTGAACAGCGCCGACGCCGCGCAGACAGCGGGTATTGCCCTGACCGCAGTGGGTGTGGCCCTGATCGGCTCGCAGATCCTGTTGCGTCAGTTGCAATGGCCGCCGCTGAAGATGATCCGCGTCGGCGCCAGCATCAGTGCGCTGGGCTTTGCCGCCGGTGCCCTGGCCACCAGCGCGCCCGCCCTTTGGGCCTGCTTCTTCGTCGCCGCCGGCGGCATGGGCTTCGTCTTTCCGGCCTTCTCGGCGCTGGCCGCCAATGCCATGCATGCCAGCGAACAAGGCGCCACGGCGGGGTCGATCAGCGCCGCCCAGGGTATGGGGGCGGTGATCGGACCGCTGGCCGGGACGCTGGTCTACGCCGTTGATCCGCGCCTGCCGTTCCTCGCCGTGGCCGTGCTGTTGCTGCTGGTCGGGCTATGGCCTGCGCCTGCGGCCCAGCGCACCTGACAAGCACAGCGCTTTGCCGATCAGAGTGTGTTTTAATGCGCTGCCCATTATTTTTGACACCTCTGATCACTCACTTCTCAAGGCGGCTATGGACACGGGGACACGACTCAAACTGGTGCGTGAACGCAACAACCTCTCCCAACGGGAACTGGCCCGCCGCAGCGGCCTGACCAACTCGACGATCTCGCAGATCGAACAGAACCGCGTCAGTCCTTCGGTCAGCTCCCTGAAAAAGCTCCTTGAAGGCATTCCCATGAGCCTGGCCGAGTTCTTCAGCTTCGATGAGCCGGCGCGCGAAGAACGCTACGTGTTCCGCGGCGGCGAGCAGCCGGACCTGGGCCGCAACGGCCTGCGCATGTTGCTGGTCGGTGCCAGCGTTGAAGGCCGGCAGATGCGCATGCTGCGCGAGCTGTATGCACCCGGGGCCGACTCCGGCGAGCCGATCGTGCATGCCGAAGGCGAGGAATGTGGCCTGGTCACCCGTGGCACGGTCGAGTTGTGGGTCGATGGCCAGGTCAGCGTGCTCAACTCCGGCGACGGCTACTACATCCCCACCACCCTGCCGCACAGTTTCAAGAACATCGGCCCGGACGAAGCAGAAATCATCAGCGCCAACACCCCGGCCAACTTCTGAGCCCCATGTCCGCGCCTGGCAGCCGCGAGATCTACCAGTGCCTGCGTGACGCCGCCCTCGGCGTCCAGGCGCTGGAGGTGCGCGAGCGCCTGGGCGACGGGCGGGTGACCGTGCAGATCGCCCACTGGCAACTGACCCTGACCCTCGACGACGAGGGCCTCGCCCAGTGCTGCGAATGCCGTTCACCCGACGGGCGCCAGGCGGGGCGCAGCGACTGGCAGCGCTACGGCACCGACCCGGTCGAGCTGCTCAGCGGGTGGGAACGCGAGCAGCTCGAGCGCTTGCTAGGGTCTGCCTGAAATGTGTCTGCGCGAAGGCCAGACAAGGCGAAACGGGGGGAGGAAGCGGAGTGTACTGGAGTACATGAGCATTCCGAGCCCCGTTTCAACGCAGTATGGGCGAGTGCAGATACATTTCAGACAGAGCCTAGGCTAGTGCTTCTTCGATGAAGTCAAGACGATCCTGGCCGAAAAACATCTGCTCCCCGACAAAACAGGTCGGTGCGCCGAACACGCCCCGCGCCACCGCCTCCTGAGTCGACTGCTTGAGCCGCTCCTTGACCTCGGCATCCGCCGCCAGGGCGCGGAATGCCTGGGGATCGAAGCCGGCGTCCTGCAAGGTCCTGTCGAGTACTGCTGCGTCCGACAGATCGCGCTGCTGCGTCCAGAGCCCCTCGAACAGCGCCTTGAGCAAGGGTTCGAGGCGCTCGGGCTCGCGCATCTGCGTGCCGAGCACGCCGCGCATCAAGTTGAGGGTGTTGAGCGGAAAGCCCGGCGGCAGGCTGAACGGCACGTCATAGCGCGTCGCGAAACGCGTCAGGTCGGCGATCATGTAGCGCCCCTTGGCCGGAATCATCGCCGGCGACGCGTTGCCGGTGGCCTGGAACACCCCGCCCAGCAGCATCGGCCGCAGCTCCAGGGTGGCGCCGTGACGGGCGCACAGGGCGGGAAGCTGGGTCCAGGCCAGATAGCTGGCCGGGCTGCCCAGGTCAAAATAGAACTCGACACGCTTGCTCATGCGGCACTCCTTGTGGCGGAAGGTGGTTGGGCTGACAGGGTTACCAGCGTTCGATCCAGGGGCGCAGGTCGAGCTCGAAGGTCCAGGCATCCCGTGGCTGGGTGTGCAGGTACCAGTAGCTGTCGGCAATGTGCCGGGGATCGAGGATGCCGTCCTGGTCTTTCAGGGCATAGCGCTCGGGGAAGCTGTCGCGGATGAATGCCGTGTCGATGGCACCGTCCACCACCACGTGGGCCACATGGATGTTTCGCGGCCCCAGTTCACGCGCCATGCTCTGGGCCAAGGCGCGCAGGGCGTGCTTGGCACCGGCGAAGGCAGCGAACCCTGCCGCACCGCGGGTGCCTGCGGTAGCACCGGTGAAGATCAGCGTGCCGCGCTCACGGGTGACCATGCGCCGAGCCACGGCCTGGGCGGTGAGAAAGCCGGCAAAGCAGGCCATTTCCCAGATCTTGAAGTACTTGCGCGGGGTTTCTTCGAGGATGCTGCAGGGCACGTTGGCGCCGATGTTGAACACGAAGGCTTCGATCGGGGCGATATCGCGCTCGATGGTCTCGATCAGCTCGGCCACGGCCTCTTCCTTGCGCGCATCGGAGCCGAAGCCGTAGGCCTCGCCACCCGCCGCACGGATCTCGTCGACCAGGGGCTGGAGCTTCTCGGCATCCCGGCGGGTCACGCAGGCAATGTAGCCTTCGCGGGCGAAGCGCTTGGCGATCTCGCCGCCAGTGGCATCGCCTGCCCCTATCACCAGGACCGCTTTGGGTTGTGCTGTCATCGGCATCTCCGTTGGCAAACCATCGTTGGGTCAACGAACGCTATGCCATTGGCGGCCCGGTGTCATCCTCTGCCCGCGAAAAGCACAGCCCGAGGGCTGTGCATTGATGCGGGCTGGCCTTCAGATCTTGAACGAGGCAGTTGCTGCTGCGCGGTCGGGCCAGCCGTGCTCAGAGGAAAGTGAACACCGTCTCGGCCGGCAGTCGCGACTTGCTCAGGCCGGCGTTGAAATCGTCTTCGCTGCGATATCCCAGGGCCAGCAGCACGACACTGGTGAAACCCTGCTCGCGCAGGCCCAGTTCGGCGTCCAGCGCCTTGCTGTCGAAGCCTTCGATCGGTGTGGCGTCGAGGCCGTGGGCGGCAGCGCCCAGCAATGCAGTGCCCAGGGCCAGGTAGGTCTGCTTCTCCATCCAGTGCTGGGTATCCTTGAGGTCGTGGCGGTGCAGGTTCACGAAGCCGAGACGGGTCTGCTCCTGCATGGCGCGGGCCTGGTCATCACGAAAACGACCATCGGCCGCCTCCTGAGCCAGCACCGCGTCCAGGTGCGCCTCGGTCATTTCGGTGCGGGTGGCGAACACGATCACGTGCGAGGCGTTGAGGATCTTCGGCGTGTTGTAGGCGAAGGCCTCGGTGCCCTTGGCCAGGCGCGCCTTGCCTTCGGCACTGGAGGCGACGATGAAGTGCCACGGCTGGGAGTTGACCGACGACGGGCTGTGGCGCAACTGCTCGAGCAGCGCATCGATGGTCGCCTGGGGGATGGTGCGGCTGGCATCGTAGGCCTTGGTGGTGTAGCGGCGCTTGGCCAGGGTGACGGTATCCATGGGAACTGCTCCAGTCTGGGAAATAATGGTGTGCATCTTATCTTTCCTGCAGCAAAGAAAAAGCAGCACAATGCAACAACACTTTCACCCCAGGAGTGAAAATGCTGCGTCTCGACGATCTGCACCTGTTCATTCGCTCCAGCGCCCTGGGCAGCTTTACCGCCGCCGCCGTTGAGGCCGGCCTGCTACCGGGCCAGGTGGCGGCGGCGATCAAGCGCCTGGAGCGTGAGCTGGATGTGCGCCTGTTCGCCCGCACCACCCGCAGCCTGCGCCTGACCGCCGAGGGCGAGCTGTACCTGCCCACCGCCCACAGCGTGCTGGAAACCCTGCGCCATGGCCGGGAAAGCCTGCACGGCGACCACCGCGAACTGCGTGGCGTGCTGCAGGTGTCGGCACCTTCGGACGTGGGCCGCAACCTGGTGCTGCCCTGGCTCACCGAGTTTCGCCGCGAGCACCCGGGGTTGAGCCTGCGCTTCTTTCTCTCCGACGAACTCGCCGACCTGTACCGCGACCCGGTGGATGTCGGCATCCGCTATGGCATCGACGACACCGCCAACTACATCTCGCTGCCACTGGCGCCGTGGAACCGCCGGGTATTGGTCGCCGCTCCCGCCTACCTCGCCCGCCGCGGCCGCCCGCATACCCCGCAGGACCTGCAACAGCACGATTGCCTGCTGTACCTGCAGCAGTCGCGAGTGTTCGACCGCTGGCAACTGGGCGAGCAGACAGTGCAGATCAGCGGGCCGCTGTTCTGCGACGATGCCGACGTGGTACGGCGCTGGGCGCTGGCCGGCGAAGGCATCGCCTTCAAGTCATGGCTGGACGTGCGCGCCAATGTTGCCGCCGGCGAGCTCGAGGTGCTGATGCCGGACTTCCCCGGCGACCTGCGGCCCCTGACCCTGGTGTGCCCGCACCGCAAGCAGCTGTCGCCGGCGGTGGCGCGCCTGCACCAGTGGCTGCAGGGCAAGTTTGCGCAGTTGCAGCCCAACCCTGGCTAGTGCGCCTTGCAGGAAGACTCGGCCCGCTCCTGGGCATCCTTGCCAAGCATCAGCACGCCACCATAGATGGCACACAACCAGCCACCCCGGTCATGCACCTGCTGTCGAGCGGTGTCCACGACCGCGAACATCTTGCCCACCGTCACGGTTGGAATGACGTAGGCGGGAATCAGCAACGCCAGCGTCAGCACCCAACGCACTATCCAATTAGCGTTGGCGCCATGCTCGCGCATGACGAAATAACACTGGGCATCGTCAATGACCCGGCCCTGGGCAAGCACTTCCAGAACATGCTCGTCCTGGCTGCTGAAGGGTGTTGCACCCGCAGCCCCGCTCGTCGATTGCCTCGCGCGCAAGCCCGCCAATATCTTGCCAGCCTCGCCACGCAGCACCCTGGCACTGCCTTCACGCCTGATCAGGTCTTCAAAGGTCGAATACCGATACGCGCCGGGCGCGCACAGGTGATACACCACGGAAAACACCAGCAAGCTCAGACCGCTTAGCCAGTACATGAACAAACTGAAGGGCAATTGCTTGATATATCCCGCCAGCTTGAAACCTTCGACCGCCAGAGGTACGACGCTCAGGGCCACAGTCACCAGAAGCATGAGTTTGCTGGAGGCGATCAGCGACAGGAATTTCCAGTCATGGGCAAACCCCACCGTCGGCGCTCGCAAGGATATGCCACAGCACACGAGGATGCACAAGCTGACGAACGCCACGTAGGCGGTCAACAGCCAGGTGCCCGAGGGATCTATGTTCTGGACCAGGGGAATCAGGATCAAGATCGCTGCCACTTGGGCAATCATGGCAGTGACGACCATGACCAGCAGCACCTGCAACCATTTTTTTGAGGTGTCTTTCATCAGACCAACAGCTTCCTGCAAAAAACACCCAGTATACCGGCTCAGTGCCACCATCCGACCCATCCCATGCACATCCGTTCTAAAACCCGCAGCGCTTTTAGGCTAAGGTGAAGACTCCCTTTCGCAGGCCCCGCCCATGTCCAACTGGATCGACCTCAAGCAAGACGCCGACACCGGCATCGAGTCGGTCCGCGCGCATTTCGTCGGCCATGCCTACGACCCGCACTGGCACGACAGCTTCCTGGTCGGGGTCACCGAACAGGGTGTGCAGCAGTTCAATTGCCGGCGGGTGCGGCACCAGAGCACGCCAGGCCAGGTGTTCCTGCTGGAGCCGGGCGACCTTCACGATGGCGACGCCCCCACCCGCGAAGGTTTCACCTATTCCACGCTGTACCTGGACTCGAAGTGGCTGGAAAACGAGCTGCACACTTTGTTCGAACAGGCCCCTGCGGGCTGCCTGCCGGCCTTTGCCGACACCCTGTGCGCCGACCCGCGCCTGGCGGGTGCCACCTCGCGCGCCTTCCAGGCCATGCACGGCGGCGAACTGCGGATCGTGCGCCAGACCGCCATGGACGACCTGCTGTCGTGCCTCACCCGGCACCTGCACTGGCGCAAGCGCCTCGATCCCGACCCACGCCTGCCACTGTGCGCCCAGCGGGCGCGTGACTACCTGCACGCCCATGTCGACCAGGACATCGGCCTGAACGAAGTGGCGCAGGTCTGCGGCGTCGATCGCTTTCGCCTGACCCGCGCCTTCAAGGCCGCCTTCGGCCTGGCACCGCACGCCTACCTGATCCAGCTGCGCCTGGCCCGTGCACGGCGCCTGCTGGCACGCGGCGACACTCCCAGCGAGGTCGCCATGGCCTTGGGCTTCGCCGACCAGAGCCACCTGGGCCGCTGGTTCCGCCGCGCCTACCGGCTGACGCCGGCCGACTACCGGCGGCGCTGCTCAAAGCTTCCAGACTGAACCCGTCCCCAAGCCTGACCATGGTGCTCCGAACCACAGGAGCCTCACCATGTCGTCATCGCTGTTGCCCTTCATCCTTTTTGCCTTGGTCGCCAGCATCAGCCCCGGGCCGACCAACCTGCTGATTCTCGCCCATGGCGCGCACAACGGCCTGCGTGCCAGCCTTGCGCCGATCTTCGCGGCCTGTGCGGCGGCTGCGGCGATCGTCTGGGTAGTAGGCCTGGGGCTGGGAGAGGTGCTGCTGCGCCACCCGCTGGCGCAGCAGGTGATGAGCTGGGTGGGCGTGCTGTGGTTGAGTCGCCTGGCCTGGCAGTTGTTCCGCGCCGCTGGCGAGCCCTTGCATGCCGCCGCGCGGCAGCGCTTCGGGGTCGGCAGCGCGGCGTCGCTGCAACTGGTCAATCCCAAGGTCTGGCTGATGGCGGTGGCGGTGATCGGGGTGTTTGCCACGCCAGGATTGCCGGTGTGGCAACTGGCGCTGGTGTTTCTGGTCGTCGCCCTGCCCTGCATGGGCGCCTGGGCACTGCTGGGGATCGGCAGTGCCCGCTGGCTGCGTTCGCCCAGGCACCTGCAGCGCTTCAACCAGTTGCTGGCCTTGTTGCTGCTGGTCGCGGCCTGGTCGGCGCTGCTCGCCTGAGCGTCAGGGCTGTGCCGTCGGCGTCGCCAGGGCCTGGCGGAAACGCTGGGTGCTGGCCAGCGCAAGGGCCAGCCCGACCACGGCCACCCCGCCACCGACCAGGCCGATGTTGGCCACGCCAAGCTGGCTGCTGACGATACTGCCCAGCAGTGCCCCGCCACCGATACCGATGTTGTAGATCCCCGAGAACAGTGCCATGGCAACATCGGTAGCGTCGGACGCCAACTTGAGCGTCTTCGACTGCAGCGACAGGCTGAAACTCAGGATCGCCACGCCCCAGAACATGCTCAGCACGGCAAACGCGGCGAAGTTCCCCGACAGGGGCAACAGCAGCAACAGGCACGCGGCCAGACAACCGATCGAACCGACCAGGAAACCGTGCGGGAAGCGGTCGCTGTAACGGCTGAACAGCACCGAGCCGAGCACACCCGCTCCACCGAACAGCAACAGGATCAGGGTGGTGTGCTCACCGCTGATCTGCGCCACATGCAGGGCGAACGGTTCGATGTAGCTGTAGGCGGTGAACTGTGCGGTGATCACCAGGGTGACGAGCAGGTAGGTGATGACCAGCGCACGGCGGCGGAACAGGATCGGCAGGCTGCGCAGCGAGCCCGAGTTCTGGCTCGGCAGCAACGGCAGCGATTTCATCAGGCACAGCATGGTGGCCAGCGCCACGCCGGCGATGCTGAGGAAGGTGATGCGCCAACCCAGCGCCTCGCCCACCACCCGCCCGAGCGGAATACCCAGGACCATCGCCAGGGTGGTGCCGGTGGCCAGCAGCCCGAGCGCCTTGGCCTGCTTGCCAGCCGGCGCCACGCGCACCGCCAGCGACGCAGTGATGGCCCAGAACACCGCGTGCGACAGCGCAATGCCGATGCGGCTCACCAGCAGCATGGCGAAGCTCTGCGCCATCCACGACAGCAAATGGCTGACGATGAACACCAGGAACACGAACAGCAGCAGGCGCCGCCGCTCGACGTTGCGGGTCATCAGCATCATCGGCAACGAAGCCAGGGCCACCACCCAGGCATAGATGGTCAGCATCAGGCCCACCTGCGCGGTGGTCATGTCGAAACTGCGGCCGATGTCGCTGAGCAGCGCGACCGGAACGAACTCGGTGGTATTGAAGATGAAGGCCGCCAGCGCCAGCGCGATCACGCTCAGCCAGCTGCCGCCACCTGCCGGTGCAGGGAGGGAATCAGGTACGGGTCCGTTCATGGAGGCCAATGCAATCTCCGCAGGCAAAGCGATAGGACGCGCGCCACATGCCCGGGTTCGGGCCGCGGATGCGCGGTTTGTTATTGAAAGGAATACCCGGCATGGTACGCGTCAAGGCCGGGCCTCACAACCGCGCGTGCACGGAGTACCATGAGCCACTGTAGCAACAACATGCGGAACAAGGAGTCCGATCCGCTCATGGACAAGCAACACCCCCAGCAGCAGTGGCAACAGGCGGTCACCGCCTACGCCGAGGCCGTCAACCGCCATGTCGCGCAGGGCTGCGCACACGGCCACGACCCGGCACCGCCGCCCTGCCCGCCGGCCACCGACCATCTGCTCGACGCCTGGCAAGCCGCCCTGCAGGCAATCAATCGTCCCGGTACCGACGAGCACCAGCGCCAGCTGTTTCGCGACGCCTGGCCGCCGGCCCACCATCCGTTGCTGCCGCTGCTCGAGCGCCATGGCCAGGGTGTCGCCCAGGTGCTGCTGCTCGATGACGGTCGCCTGCTGGCGCGCATCGGCATGCCCCACGAGAAGGGCCAGGTGGTGCAGATCGATCGCCACGGCGTGACCCCGATGATCGGTGTCGAGCACTTCGGTCGCTGCCCGCGGCGGCGCTACTTTGCCCTGGCCAATGCCGAGGGGGTGCGCATCATCGACGGTTGGGGCGGCCCACAGGTCGCCAGGCTGTCCTGGCCGCACGGCCTGGAGGGCCTGCCGCCGGGCTACCCGTTCGACCCCTTCGACCTGCCGCCCACACCGACGCGCCTGCTGCCCCTGGCCGATGGCCGCCGGGTGCTGCTGGTCAGTGCCGAAGGGATCTTCCTGCTGGCCGCACAGGGTGCCACCCGCCTGCTGCACCGCGAGGCAGACATCCTCGCGCAACTGGCCGACGGCACCGACCCGGATGACCTGGTGCTGTCGCTGACCCAGGCTCACGCCGCGCTGTCGCCCGATGGCCGCCTGATGGTGCTGGGCGAGCAACGCGGCAACCACCAGGTGCTCGACGAACACCTGCAGGCACTGACCGAGATCGTGCCGGCCGGCGATCGACCGCACTTCGCCCTGTTCAACCAGTCCGGCGACCACTTGCTGCTCAATGCCATCCAGGGCGAACGCGGTGCCACGCTGGGCCTCGCCGTCGCCGAACTGGCCAGCGATCCGCAGGTCACGATGTTGCAGGAAGGTGCACGGTTTCATGCCGGGGTGGCCCGTGAAGGCGAGTACATCCTCGGCGATACCGAGGGCTATCTGCGCGCCTTTGGCGAAGACGGCGGCGAACGCTGGCGGCATTACCTGGGCTCGGCCATCAGTGCCATGGACATCAGCGCCGACGGCCGTACGCTGGTCGCGGCCAGCCATGCCGGATTCATCTCGCTGATCGCCCTCGATAGCAGGCGACCAGCCTGGCAGATCGGCACCGGCGAGCATGCCGAACTGCGCCGCTGGCTGTTCTGGAAGGGGTGGGAGAAGGCGATGGTCTGGTAGCGCCTGTGCTGGCCCGGTCGCGGGGCGCAAGCGCGTCCCGCGATTGGGCCAGCACCCGGATCAGGCCTGCAACGTCGCCATGTCGATCACGAAGCGATACTTCACGTCACCCTTGAGCATCCGCTCGAACGCTTCGTTGATGTTGCGGATATCCAGCATTTCGATGTCGCAGCGAATCCCATGCTCGGCGCAGAAATCCAGGACTTCCTGGGTTTCGGCAACGCCACCGATCAACGAACCGGCCAGCACCCGGCGCTTGATCACCAGGTTGGCCGCATGCACCGGCGGATCGACCGGTTCGATCAGGCCCACCAGGATGTGCACACCGTCGAACTTCAGGGTTTCCAGGTAGGGATTGAGGTCGTGCTGCACCGGGATGGTGTCGAGGAGGAAATCGAAGCGCCCGGCCGCCTCGCGCATCTGCGCCTCGTCGCTGGAGACGATCACGTGATCGGCCCCCTGGCGCCGCGCTTCCTCGGCCTTGGCCGGCGAGCGGGTGAACAGCGTCACCTCGGCGCCCAGGGCCTTGGCGAACTTGATGCCCATGTGGCCCAGGCCGCCCATGCCGAGCACGCCGACCTTGTGCCCAGGCCCGACGCCATGGTGCTTGAGCGGCGAGTAGGTGGTGATGCCGGCGCAGAGGATCGGTGCCGCGCTGGGCAGGTCCATCCCCTGGGGAATGCGCAGCACGAAGTGCTCGCTGACCACGATGCTGCTGGAGTAGCCGCCCATGGTGTTGCTGCCGTCGATACGGTCGGGGGTGGCGTAGGTCATGGTCGGACCTTCCAGGCAATACTGCTCCAGGTCCTTGCGGCATGCCTCGCAGTGGCGGCAGGAGTCGACCATGCAGCCGACACCGACCAGGTCGCCGACCTGGTACTTGCCGGCCTTCTCGCCTACCGCAGTCACCCGTCCGACGATCTCGTGGCCGGGCATCAACGGATAGACGGCGATGCCCCATTCATTGCGGGCCTGGTGCAGGTCGGAGTGACAGACTCCACAGTAGAGGATTTCGATGGCCACGTCGTCCGGGCGCAGGCCACGACGCTGGAAGGTCATGGGTGCCAGGGGCGTGGTGGGGGACTGGGCGGCGTAACCGATGGCGGTGTACATGCTCTGGACCTCGCAAGGTTGAAACGATTCAGGCTGCGCATTCTGCGCATCGAAACGCCCTCGGCCCACAACCGATTCTCCGGCATTCGTGCCTGATTCTCCGGACTTGACCGGAACGATCTGGCGCTGGACTGTCAATCTGCGAAGATGCCAATGTCTGATCCTCTGCCCCCGGTTCGCCCATGCACCTGACCCAACACGTCGACGCCAATGCCCCGCTCTGTTCGCTGATCCGCGCCCTCGCCTCGCGCCCGGGTTTCGTCGATACCCACCTGCCACAGGTCCAGGTGCTGTCCTGGGACCACTACGTCGCCAGCAGCCCGCAGATCTACGAGCCCAGCCTGATCATCCTCGCCCAGGGCAGCAAGCTGGCACGCCTGGGCCCGCGCACGCTGGAATACGGCGCCGGGCACTACCTGATCCAGGCGCTGTCGGTGCCGTTCATGTGCGAGACCTTCGCCACCCCGCAGGCGCCGATGCTTGGCGTGGCCGTGGACATCGACTGCACCGTGCTCAGCGAACTGGTGCACAGCATGGACCTGCCACCGGATCCGGGCGTGCAGGCGCAGACGCCGCAGTCGATGAGCTCCGCCGCACTCGACGCCCCCATGCGCGCCAGCGTCGAGCGCCTGCTCGAGTGCCTGCAGGACCCGCTGGATGCCAAGGTGCTGGGGCCGACCCGGGTGCGCGAAGTGCTGTATACCGCGTTGCGTGGGCCGCAGGCCGGCGTACTGAGGGCGCTGGTCGAGCAGCAGGGGCATTTCGCGCGCATCGGCACGGTGCTCACCTACCTGCGCGACCACTATGCCGAGCCGTTGACCGTCGAGGCCCTGGCCAGCCGCGCCAACATGAGCGTGTCGACCTTCCATGAGCATTTCAAACGCTGCACCGAACTTGCGCCGGTGCAGTACATCAAGCGCCTGCGCCTGCTCAAGGCCCAGCAGATGCTGATCGGCGAGCGCCTGGGCGTGGCCCAGGTGGCGCACCGGGTGGGCTATCAGAGCACCTCGCAGTTCAGCCGCGAATACAAGCGCGAATTCGCCCGCAGCCCTGGCGACGAACTGCCCTACCGCAGCCTGCCGGTGTAACCCCGGGCTCAGGCCTGGCGCAGGACCATCGCCACGATCCCGGCGCGCAGCTCAGCCTTGGCCTGCGCCGGCTCCACCTCACCCGACGCCGCTGCCTGCGACAACGCCTCGGCCGCGCCGACCAGCAGACGCAGCCCCGCCAGGCCGATATCCGCCCGCGGTGCAAAGGGCGCCAGGGCCTGGCGGCACTTGTCCAGGAATGGATCTTCGTAGCCGCGCTTGAGCGCCTCGAGCTCCGGCGAGCCGGCGAGTGCCGCGCTGACGCCCGGAATTTCACGGCCCTGGGTCATCACGCAATCGACATAGGCCTCGGCGATCACCGCGGCCCGCGCCTCGAGCGCAACCGGGCAATCAGCCAGCACCGCCTCGAGCATGGCGGTCTGACGCGCGTCGTATTCCTCATAGAGCGCCACCAGCAAGCCGTTGCGCGTGTCGAAGTGATCGTACACCACCGGTTTGGTCACCCCCGCCAGCTCGGCCAGGCGCCCCAGGCTCAGGGCATCGGTGCCTTCGTCGCGGACCATCTGCCAGGCGACACCGATCAGTTGCCGTCGACGATCATCGCGAGTCAGGCGTTTGCGCACGGGACGGGTTTCATCGCTTGACATCGATTACCTACCAAAAGTAACTTACTAAACGTAACTTACGCCGAGTATATAACGCCCGGCCCTTTCCTGCACGTCCCCAAGGAATACACCCATGCACGCCCTGATTGTCCTGGCTCATCCCGACGCCAACTCGCTGACCCACGCCCTCGCCCGCCAGGTTGCCGATGGCCTGGCCAGCGCCGGCCACAGCAGCGAAATCGCCGACCTGGCCGCTGAAGGCTTCGACCCGCGCTTCGCCCTCAGCGACCTTGAAGTCCACCGCCACCTGGCCACACCCTCGGCCGACGTGCTCGCCGAGCAGGCGCGCATCGAGCGTGCCGACACCCTGGTACTGGTCTACCCCGTGTACTGGTGGTCGTTCCCAGCCCTGCTCAAAGGCTGGATCGATCGCGTCTTCAGCAACGGCTGGGCATTCGGCTACGAAGACGGCAAGACCACCAAGCTGCTCGGCCACCTGAACGTCCACCTGGTCGCCATCGGCGGTACCGACGCCGGCCTGTTCGACCGCCACGGCTACGGGGCGGCGATGCGCGTACAGATCGAGCACGGCATCTTCGACTGGTGTGGCGCCCAGGTGTCGAGCTCGATCCTGCTGGACGAAAGCGAAGGCCCCGACACCGCGCAGCACCTGCCGACTGCCTACTCCGTCGGCCAGCGCCTGTTCCCGGCTCAGGCCTCGTCCAACGCCCACTCGGCGAGCGGCCAGTAGCGCCCCTTGCGTGATTCGTACAGACCGAACCTGCGGGCGTTGAGAAAGAACTCCGGGGGTTGGCCGGCTTCGGGCGGCGACGCCTTGTAGTCCCGCGACAGGGTCAGGTGCGGGCGGTAATCGCGGGCCTGTTCGGCAATGCCCAAGGGCAGCGTCAATTGCTGCAGGCGGTAGACCAGTTGCCGCAGGCCGTCGGGTGTGGCGCTGGGCTCGAGCACCAGCGCACCCGCACGCCGCCATACCTCGAGACGATCGAGCAGCAGGCGGATCGGCGCAGCCGGGCGCACCATCCCCTCCACGGCGGCGCACAGCGCAGGCACCTGGGCGGCATCCACGTCGCCCAGGAACAGCAGCGTCACATGGAAATTCTCGGCCAGCACCGGCTTGCCGGCCCTCAACTGCAGATCACGACGCCATTGGGCAATCGCCCGCCGCTGGGCCTCGGACAAGGCCAGGGCGAAGAACAGGCGCTTGAAAGGCGCGCCGACCGGGCGGACATCCTGAACCATCACTCACTCCTCAAGGGCCCGCAAGCGCGGGCCGAACAGCATCCAGCACACAGGAAACCGCTGCGTAGAACGTACGATGTTTCATCTTCATCAATCAGCAATGTCTGAACAATAGGTACAAACTGACGACACGATTGTTTATGCTGGCGGGCTACAGCCATGGCGCATGGCCATTTTTATTCGACAAGTAACCGTCCATGAAAATTGCACTCGTACTGATCTTCGTCCTCTCGATCGCCTATGTTCACCTGCGCGGTCGGGTTCGTCACAAGCTGACCCGTCAGTTGGGTGACCATTCCAGCTTCCTCGCCCCGGTCAACAGCTTCCTCTACCTGTTCTCCAGACACCCGGCCAAGCCCTACCTGCCGGTCGAGTCGTTCCCCGAGCTGCAACCGCTCAAGGACCACTGGCAGGAGATCCGCGAGGAAGCCCAGCAGTTGCTCCACGCCGGCGAGATCAAGAAGTCCGACAACTACGACGACGTGGGCTTCAATTCGTTCTTCAAGACCGGCTGGAAGCGCTTCTACCTGAAGTGGTACGGCGAGAGCCACCCCTCCGCCATGACCCTGTGCCCGCGCACCACCGAGCTGCTGCAAGGCATCGGCACGGTCAAGGCAGCGATGTTCGCCACCCTGCCGCCAGGGGCCAAGCTGGTCCGCCACCGCGACCCTTATGCCGGTTCCTATCGCTACCACCTGGGCCTGGACACGCCGAACGACGATGGCTGCTACATCGATGTGGACGGCGAGAAATACTCCTGGCGTGACGGCGAGGCGGTGATCTTCGACGAGACCTACATCCACTATGCGGCCAACACCACCGAGCACAACCGCATCATCCTGTTCTGCGATGTCGAGCGGCCGCTGAAGTATCGCTGGGCGAGCGCCTTCAACCGCTGGTTCAGCCGCAACGTCATGGCCGCCGCCGCTGCCCCGAACGATGCCAACGACAAGACCGGCGGCATCAACCGCCTGTTCACGCGCATCTACAAGATCCGCGAGCGTGGCAAGGCCATGAAGAAGCGCAACCGTACCCGCTACTACCTGGAGAAGTGGGCCGTGGTCGCCGCGCTGGTGCTGCTGTTCGTCTACATCTGACCCATCCTCTGCAGCCTCGTTGCCCTGGCGCAACGAGGCCTGCCCTCCTGCCGATCTTCGACTAGCCTGATAGCTCCTGTTGCCAACCTCGCAAGGTGAACACGATGAGCATGATGGACTGGGACGCCTACCGTAAGCAGTTGATGGCCGGCATCGGCGATCTCAAGCAACTCTCCCCCGATACCGTGGCCGGCTATGCCACGGCCAGCGCTGCCGGCGCCAAGACCCACCACCTCGACGCCAAGACCCGCGAGCTGATTTCCCTGGCCGTGGCGGTGACCACCCGCTGCGACGGCTGCATCGCCGTGCATTCGCAGCAGGCGGTCAAGCAGGGTGCGACCCGCGAGGAAATCGCCGAAGCCCTGGGCGTGGCCGTGGCGATGAACGCCGGTGCGGCCTTGGTGTACTCGGCGCGGGCGCTGGATGCGGTCGGCAAGGCCGGCAGCTGAGCGTCGCGGGCGCCGCCGCACTTGCATGACGGCGCCCATCCACCCAGACTTGCCGGCCCAGCCCGAGCAGGAACCGCCATGATCCACCTTCGCCCCATGACCCCGGACGACTTCGAGCGTTTCTGGCCAACCTTCCAGGCGATCGTCCAGGCGCGCGAAACCTATGCGTACGATCCGCAGTTGTCGCAGCAGCAGGCGCGTCACCTGTGGCTGGAGATGCCGCTGCGCACCCTGGTGGCCGAGGAGGACGGCGAGTTGCTGGGTTCCTACTACCTCAAGGCCAATGCCGCAGGCCCCGGCGCGCACGTGGGCAACTGCGGGTACATGGTGACGCCGCAGGCACGCGGTCGTGGCGTGGCACGGGTGATGTGCGAGCACTCGCAGAAGCTGGCCCGCCAGGAAGGCTTCCTGGCCCTGCAGTTCAATTCGGTGGTGGCGAGCAACGAGGTGGCGGTGGCGCTGTGGCACTCACTCGGTTTCGAGACCGTCGGACGCCTGCCCAAGGCTTATCGCCATGCGACGCTGGGCCTGGTCGATTGCCTGGTGATGTACAAATGGCTGGCCGACGAGCCGGTGACGGAGAAGCCGGCGCTGCTGATCGGGCGCAAGAACATCGAGGCGCGGGTGTCGCGGCGACGGGGGCGTTAGCCCCGGTCACTGCGGTCTGCAGGAACGGCACACGCCCGCCCCTGCATGACGCATACAGCCATCTGAGGCATCAGAACGCCAGGCCGACCTTCACGCCAAACTCGTCACGCTTGAGCTTGTTGTTGTCGGCGACCGGCGAATCCTCGTCGAGCTTGTACTCGGTGCGGGTGTAGTACACGCCGGCCTGGATCGGCATGCCGCCCTGCTGGTTCATCAGCAAGGTGACTTCGGCATAGGGGTTGGTGCGGTCCTTCATGTCGACGCTGTCGCTGCCGAAATCGTCGACCTTCAGGCGCGCGCGACCATCAATGGTGTGACGTGCACCGACTTCGACACGCAGGGTCGAGGCGTCGAACTGGTGGTTGTAACCCAGGGCCGCCTTGGCGAACGGCGACTTGTAGGTCAGCTTGGTGTCCAGATCGTTGATCTCGGGCTCGAAGCGGGTCCAGCTGTAGCCGCCGCCGACGATGACGTCGACGAAGTTGCGCGCATCCAGCGCGGCACGCCAGCCAAGGTCGAGGTCGGCCTGGGCCTCCTTGAGCTTGTTGTCGTTCTTCTTGCCGTATTTGGCTTCGGCACCGATCTGGTAGATGAAGCCGGATTCGGCAGTCATCTTGTTGCCGAAGTTGGCGAACACACCGCCTTGGCCCAGGTGCTCCTTGTCGGAGTCGCCGCCGCCTTCGAACTTGAACTTGTCGTAGGAACCGAGCAGGCCGAAGGTGAACAGCGGGTCGGTGCTGGGGGCTGCCATCGCTGCCAGGGGGGCGCCGAGCAGGGCCAGGGCGCAGGTGTGACGCAGCAGTTTTCCAGTGAACATTCGCGAAAGTCTCCATGACGTGAATAAAAAAGGGCGAACGAGCGGTTCGAGACAACGCATGCAGGAAAAGTTCGAAAAAAATTCAATAAAAACGCGCAACCTCGCAGTCCTTCACAGATTTACGCCCATCCAAACGATTGACTCCCCTTGCGTTCGGTGGTCAGATGCGCGCCAGTTTCAGGTGTCCTGCGCCGCCGTGCGCAGGGTGAAACGGGAAGCCGGTGCGTCTTTGCAGACAAGTCCGGCGCTGTCCCCGCAACGGTAAGCGAGCGAAGCTTTCGACACACCACTGTGCATCTGCATGGGAAGGTGAAGGCTTCACGACCCTCGCAAGCCCGGAGACCGGCCTGACGCTTCAGTTGGCAAACCCGCGGTGGGCGGGCGCAGGCCGGTGTTCGCGTGCGCGCCTGCGTGCGTGTTGCTCGTCTTTGCGTTGTTTCCACCGGGCTCCATTCATTCCTGAACCCGTGGAACGACATGTCCCGACACTTCACGCTTCACACCCTGGCCGCCTGCATGGCCGTCTCCCTGCCGGCCCTGGCCGAGCAGCCGCAAGGCAAGGTCCTGGACCTGCCTTCGACCGCCATCACCGACACCCGTGACGAGCACACCGTCGACCTGGCCACCCCCACCCAGGCAGGTTCGCGCCTGAACCTCAGTGCCCTGGAGACACCGGCCAGCACCAGCAGCATCACGTCCGAGCAAATCCAGCAACGCGCCAACCTCACCGTGCAGGACGCCGTGACCCGCTCACCCGGCATCACCTCGGTCGGTACCCCGGGCAACGGCAACACCGCCCTCTCCGCCCGCGGTTTCACCGGCCATTCCTCGGTGATGACCCTGTTCGACGGTTCGCGCCTGTACACCGGTGCCGGCACCCAGACCTTCCCGGTCGACCCGTGGATGGTCGAGCGCATCGACGTGATCCGCGGCCCGGCCTCGGTGCTCTATGGCGAAGGCGCCACGGGCGCGGTGATCAACGTGATCCCGAAAAAGCCCTTCGACGGCGAGATCCGCAACCACCTGCGCCTGGGCTACGGCTCGTGGGATCGCCAGCAACTGGGCCTGGACAGCGGCGGCAGCCTGAGCGAACGCCTGAGCTACCGCCTGACCCTGAACAAGCAGGAGGGCAACGGCTGGGTCGACCGCACCGACTCTCGCAGCCTGGCCCTGAGCGCCGCCCTGCGCTTCGATGCCACCGACGACCTGAGCTTCACCCTGGCCCATGAGCGCGGCGATGCGCAGCCGGCCAACTATTTCGGCACGCCGCTGATCGACGGCCACCTGCGCGACAGCCTGCGCAAGAAGAACTACAACATCCAGAACGATGTGCAGCGCTACCACGACGAGTGGACGCGCTTCAATACCGACTGGACGATCAGCGACAGCGTCACGGCCAGCAACCAGCTGTACTACATCAAGAGTCGCCGGCATTGGCGCAATGCCGAGGACTACCAGTGGATTGGCGAGCAAGAGCAACTGCTGCGCAAGGGTTATCTGGAGATCAAGCACAACCAGGAGCAGATCGGTGATCGCCAGAGCTTCACCTTCGATCACTCGCTGTTCGGCTTGAACAGCAAGACCGTGGTGGGCGCGGAGTACAACAAGATCCGCTTCAATGTCGACAACAACTCGCCGTACAAAGATATCGGTGGCGACTATATCGATCCGTGGCACCCGGCGCCCGGTTGGTTCCAGAGCCAGAATGCAACCCGGCCCCAGACCCTCTCCACCACCCACACTTTCGCGTTGTTCGCCGAGAACCGCACCCAGCTCACCGATCGTCTGTCGCTGGTAACCGGTATCCGCCGCGACCAGAACCATATCGACCGTGACAACCTGATAGATGGCAGCCGCGTCGACCGCAGCCTGCAGGGCGGCAACTGGCGCGCCGGCCTGGTGTTCGCGGTGACCGACGACCTGTCGTTGTACGGTCAGTACTCCACCAGCGAAGACGGTGTGAACAACCTGATCAGCCTCAGCACGCGCCAGATCAACTACGACCTCACAGAGTCGAAACAGACCGAACTGGGCCTCAAGCAGCGGTTCTGGGACGGTCGTGGCGAATGGACACTGGCGGCGTATCACATCGTCAAGAAGAAGCTATTGGTGAATAACCCGGCGTCTGCTCTACATGAGCCACAGCAAGCCGGGCAGCAGACCTCCGACGGTGTGGAAGCAACGCTGGAACTGGACCTCGGCAATCAATGGCAAATGTCCGCGAACGCAGCGGTGGTACGTGCCAAATATGATGAGTTCAATGAAGTGGACGATGACGATGACGATGTCGTCCATGATCGCGCCGGCAACCGCCCGGCCAACGTCCCGCGCCGCACCGCCAACCTCTGGCTGAGCAAAGGCTTCGGCCAGACCGTCGACGCCGGCGTCGGCCTGCGCTACGTCGACCAGCGCTATGCCGACACCGCCAACGCCTACAGCGTCCCCGGCTACACCGTGGTCGATGCCAACCTCGGCTGGCAGGTGCTGCCCGACGTGCGCCTGGGCCTGCAGTTGAACAACCTGTTCAACCGCGACTACGTGGTTGCCGCCCACAGCGACGAACAATGGCTGCTGGGCGCACCGCGCTCGTA
Source organism: Pseudomonas sp. FA117 (assembly GCF_057370475.1). NCBI lineage: Bacteria > Pseudomonadati > Pseudomonadota > Gammaproteobacteria > Pseudomonadales > Pseudomonadaceae > Pseudomonas > Pseudomonas sp. FA117. The sequence continues at coordinate 2,361,403 of NZ_CM170675.1, read as the reverse complement.
CTTCGCGACGGTGGACTACAGCTTCTGATCCTGTAGACCTTGCCGGCCCCATCGCGGACTTGTCCCGCGATAGGGCCCGGCAAATCACCACAACACAAGAGATATAAGATAACATTCCAAATCTTAGTCAATTCTCATTGCAGCCCCATGCCATCCACCCCACTCTCTTCCCGCCTGCACAGCATCGACGCCCTGCGCGGGCTGGTGATCCTGTTCATGCTGCTGGACCACGTGCGTGAAACCTTCTTCCTGCACCGTCAGGTCACCGACCCGATGACCCTCGACGCCACTGAGCCCGCCCTGTTCGCCAGCCGTACCCTGGCCCATCTGTGCGCGCCGGTGTTCGTCCTGCTGACCGGGCTGAGCGCCTGGCTCTATGGCGAGAAATACCAGGGTCGTGCCGATGTCTCGGCATTCCTGTTCAAACGTGGGTTGTTCCTGGTGGTGCTGGAATTCACCCTGGTCAACTTCGCCTGGACCTTCCAGTGGCCGCCGAGCGTGATCTACCTGCAGGTGATCTGGGCCATCGGCCTGAGCATGATCGTGCTGTCGCTGCTGGTGTGGCTGCCGCGCCCGCTGCTGATGGCGCTGGGGCTGATCATCATCGCCGGGCACAACCTGCTCGACGACCTGCACTTCGCCCCCGGCACCTGGTTGCACGCGCCCTGGGCAATCCTGCACGACCGTGGCTGGCTCGAGGTGACGCAGAACTTGCGCCTGCGCACCTCCTACCCGCTACTGCCGTGGATCGGGGTGATCGCCGTGGGTTACGCACTCGGCCCCTGGTTCGCCCGTGGCAGCGACGCCGCCCGTCGCCAGCGCCGCCTGTTGCTTGCCGGTGGCGCTGCGCTGCTGGGCTTCGTCGCGCTGCGGCTGGTCAACGGCTACGGCGAGGCGCCGTGGAGCGTGCAACCGGACCTGACCCAGACCCTGATGAGCCTGCTCAACATCACCAAGTACCCACCGTCGCTGCTGTTCCTGCTGCTGACCCTGGGCACCGGCCTGTTGCTGCTGCGCACTTTCGAACGCGCCGGCCAGGCGCGCTGGATCGGCGTGCTGACTGTCTTCGGCAGTGCGCCGATGTTCTTCTACCTGCTGCACCTGTATGCCCTGAAAATCCTCTACCTGATCAGCCTCGGCCTGTTCGGGCGCAACCAGGGTGAATATTTCGGTTTCGACGGCATAGCCGCGCTGTGGCTGATGGCGGTATTGCTGGCGGCGGCACTGTACTGGCCGGTGCTGAAGTTCGCCGGGTTCAAGGCCCGGCGCCGGGACATACGCTGGCTCAAGTATCTGTGAGCGACAAGGGCCGAATCGTTTACCATCGCAGCCCCCTACGACGGAAAACCTTGAGATGAACAGGATGATTCAGTTCGTGGTGGTGGTCGTGCTGTGCACGGCCATCGGCACGCTCTGCGAACGCTTTGGTGTGAACCAGTACCTGAAATGGCTGCTGATGGCGTTGCCCGCGATCATCTGGGTGCGCTTGCGCAACCCGATGAAGGACTGACCGGGCAACGTCACAGGCTCAGTAGTTGGAGCGGTCGTAGCCCGAGCCATCGGTCGCGCGGATGAACGCATCGTAATAGGCGAACAGATTGCTGCCTTTTTCGTAGAGGACAGTGGCGAAGTCCTGCGGTGGGACGTTGCCCTGCTCCCAGAAGCGGTTCATCTGCCCACTGAGTAGATAAGGCAGGTAGTCTTCGTTCACCGTGTTGCTGTGAATATGCGAGCGGCCGAAGTACAGGGCCGAGATCAGTGCAATCTGGTCATCCGGCGGCAGGCTCGCCAGAAACGCCTGGGTCTCTTCAACCGAGGCGAATGGCAGCCTGGGGGTGATCGCGTTGATCAGCAGGTCGATGTGCATGCAGGTCTCCTGGGTGGGTTCGACGGCTATTTACCCGCCAAGCCGCACACCGGGTCAAAAACACTGCGTTGAACTGCCAGACGCAATACCAGGACGATTGCCCACGATCTTTCCCATGCTGCCACGCCTGCGGGCCTTGCAGTAAACTCAAGCCCTCGAACCCCAGAGCCACCATCCATGCCCCGCCTGCCGAAACTGCTGCTGCCTCTGCTGCTGCTCGCCACCCTCGCCGCCTGCGACCAGAAACCCACCCGCGAAGAGCGAATCCTGGCCAACCTGCCGCTGCAGGAAGCCTACGACCACAACATCGAGCGCATGGCCCAGCTGCTGGCCATGACTCACCCGCAGGTGCCGCAGGACAAGATCAAGGACGTGCTGCGCAAGCACCTGACGGTCGACGACCAGCGCAAGGACCTGTTCAAGCTCTACAGCGAGAAGAACTTCAGCGACGCCGAGTTCGACACCATCGTTGCCGCGACCCAGGACCCGCAAAAAGCCCGGCAGTTGGGCGAGAGCGAGGAAGGCAAGCGCCTGAGCGAGAAACTGACCGGGCTGATGCGGGCTACCGCCCAGGACAAGCAGGTTCAGGCCTTGGCCGAAGAGCGCATGCAGCAGGTCGAGGACGAGCTGTCGAACCTGAGCCCGGCCGGCGGCTGAGTCAGGCCGCAACCGGTCGATGCGCGTCGACCACTACACCCCGTAGCTGCTTTCGCACATTCCGAGTAAGGTTATCCCCACCGTACTGCCAGCGAGATCAGGATTGCCACACGCCAAGAAAGGCCTGCGCCTGGACCTGCGCACGCTCATCCTCGGGTTGTCGACGCTCACTGCCGTGGTGATGCTGACGACCAGCTATTTCGCCAGCTATCGGGTGCAGCGTCAGCTGCTGATCGATCATTCTCTGGAGTCGAACTGGGTATACGCGGCAAAGCTGGCGTCGATCACCGAGCTGTTCCTGGAAAACGCCCTCAAGCAACTGGCGTTCAGCGCCGCCAACACGCGCCTCACGCCCGCTGACGACGTGCGCCTGCAGGCAGAAAGCGAACGCCTGCTGGCCCAGAGCAGTGCCTTCAACTCGACGTTCTTCGTCGACAGTGAAGGGATCCTGCGGGCGATCTCCCCTGCGCCACTGCGCAACATGCTCGGCCAGCACCTGCAAAGCCCTGGCGCGCTCGAGGCGTTGCGCGAGCGCCGCGCGCTGATCTCCACGCCGTTCATGTCAACCGCCAACAACCTGGTGGTAGTGGCCTCGCAGCCGATCTTCACCGAGGACGGCCGCTACCTGGGCTATGTCGGCGGCAGCCTGTACCTGCGCAAGCACAACATCCTCAACAGCTTGCTCGGCGAGCATTTCTACCAGGACGGCTCCTACCTCTACGTGGTCGATCACAACCGTCGCCTGCTCTATCACCCGGACGCCGAGCGCGTCGGCCTGGTGGTGCAGGACAACCCCCTGATCGATCATCTGCAGGCGCGAGGCAGCGGCACCCAGCGCTTCGTCAACAGCCAGGGCGTGGAAATGCTGGCCGGCTTCGCCACGGTGCCCGTCAGCGGATGGGGTATCGTCGCCCAGCAACCGCTGACGCAGACGATCGCGCCCTCGCAACGCCTGATCCTCAATGTGGTCGGCATTTCCGTGCCGCTGGCGCTGCTCGGTGGTCTGGCCCTGTGGTGGTTGGCCCTGACCATCACCCGGCCGCTGTGGCAACTGGCTGCCGGCGCGCGCGGGCTGGACAGGACCGATACCCTCGGGCGCATCCATGCCGTGCGCGCCTGGTATTTCGAAGCAGCCGAACTCAAGCGCGCCCTGCTGTTCGGCCTGAACCTGCTGCAGGAGCGCATCGGCCGCCTGAACCGCGATGTGCAGACCGACCCGCTGACCGGCCTGGGCAACCGCCGTCGTCTCGACTTCAGCCTGTCGCTGCTGCAGGCCGACAACCGGGCGTTCTGCGCCATCGTCCTCGACATCGACCACTTCAAGCGGGTCAACGACCGCCACGGCCACGATGTCGGCGACCAGGTGCTGCGCGCCCTCGCCGAGCTGATGCGCGCCTGCTGCCGCGAAGGCGATGTGCTGTGTCGCACCGGTGGCGAAGAGTTCCTCATGTTGTTGCCCGGCGCCAGCCTGGAGGCGGCCGCCAACGTCGCTGAACGCCTGCGCCTGGTGGTCGCCGACACTCCTGTCGAACCCGTCGGGGCAATCACCATCTCGCTGGGCATCGCGCGCTGGCACGGCGGCGAGGACGATCCGGCACAGGCCCTGAGCGAAGCCGACAGGGCGCTCTATACGGCCAAGCGCTCCGGTCGCAATCGCGTGCAGATCAGTCGCAGCTGAGCTCACGGATCACTTGCCCCGCCGCTGCTGTCCAAGCCACATCTACCCTCAGGAAGCCCCCCATGCCGCGCCTCGGTTTCGCCTGCCAGTACCGCCATCCTCATCGCGACCAGTCGATCAAGACGCTGGAGGCCATCGAGCGTGCCTTCAACCCGCGCACCACCACCCTGCGCTGGCTGTCGGGGGCTACGCGGGAAGCCGCACGCGGGAAGTTGCTGGAGCTGGTGGAGCACAACCTCGATGCCCAGATGCGCCTGCTCGGCTACGTTGCCGAACTGCTGCCGATGCTGCACATGCTGCGCCTGTCCAGCGACCTGCTGCCACTGTACAGCCACCCCGATGTCGCGTCGTTCTACCAGGACCCGGCCATCGCCAGCCTGCTGCAGCCACGCTTTGCCGCCATTGGTGAGTTCGCCCGCGCCCACGACATCCGCCTGTCGTTCCACCCCGGCCAGTACTGCGTGCTCGGTTCGGACCGTCCCGATGTCGTGGAGAACAGCCTGGCCGAGTTCGAGTACCACGCCGACATGATCCGCATGATGGGCTACGGCCAGCGCTTCCAGGACTTCAAGTGCAACATCCATATCGCCGGGCGCCTCGGTGCCGAGGGCGTGCGCGCCGTCTGGCCACGGCTGTCGGAGGTGGCACGCAATGTCATCACCTTCGAGAACGACGAGAAGACCTACGGCGTCGACGACTGCCTGGCCCTGGCCGACCTCGCGCCCGTGGTCCTGGACATCCACCATTGCTGGATCCACGAGAACAACTACATCGACCCACACGACCCGCGGATCGCCCGGATCATCGACAGCTGGCGCGGCGTGCGGCCGACGATGCATTACTCGCAGCCACCCGAGCGCCTGCAGGCGCTGGGCTTTGCCGCCGAAGACAAACTGACCATGGCGGCACTGCTCGAGCAGGTCAGCAAGCGTGACCTGTACCAGCACAGCGATCGCATGTGGAACGACTGGACCAACCGCTATGCCCTGCAGTTCGTCGAGCGCTTCGACATCATGTTCGAGGCCAAGCACAAGAACCTGGCCACCCTGGAATTCTTCGAGCGCTATATACCCGCGTCCCGGTGACTGCGACCTCCGGTCGATCCACCCGCACATTCTCCCTGCCCCGCGACCAGAACAAGGGTAAACCTTTGGACTGGAGACAGATCATGATTGGCAAACGCATACACGCAAGCCTCTTCGCCCTGTGCCTGGCCGCCACTGCGCCGCTGACCCTCGCCGCGACCGACATGAACGACCAGCGCACGCCGGGCCAGCAAACCCAAGGCAAGGGTACGATGCAGGACAACGGCAGTGATACCGACCACGGCAGCGGTTCCGGCACGCCAGGTGACGGCATGGGCTCGGGCGGCGGCGCCCCCGACAGCAACGACACCAACGGCACCGGTGGTGACGGCACCCGCAGCGGCTCGACCGGAGGCGGCACCGGGGGCGGCATCGGCGGAGGGGGCTCTGGCGGATCTGGAGGTTCCGGATCGGGCGGCAGCGGCAGCTAGCGCTTTGGCCGCCTGCGGCCCGAACATCGCAAACCAGCGCGACTCATGTGGAAGCTTCATGTGAGAGCAACCGTCTTGCTCAAAATCTGAAGGCCAGCGCAATCCCTGGGCTGCCCCCCAGGAAGTTGGACACAAATCCAACCCTTGGGTGCAGTCCACCCTGTGGGACCAACTGTCTTGCTCAAAATCTAGAGGCCAGCCCATTCCTGTGGGAGCGGGCTCGTCCCGCGATCACCGGCAGAGCCGGTGCCATGCACCACCCTGTGCCTTTCGCGGGCAAGCCCGCTCCTGCAAGGCCTGCACTGTCCTTCAAGGCAATGGCTTGTACAGGACCCGCTGCACAGCTATGACCTGCCCTCATACCCCCTTGATTTCTTCTCCCTACTGCCTCCCCGCGCCGGCCTGATAAAAATCCTCACGACTGGCCACCGCCAGCACTGCTCGCCCAACAACAACAAAGAGCGTCGCGCCATGCCTGCATTCCAGACACCCCTTCGCCCTTGTTGCGTGTCGAGCACCTGATTTCGTGCCTCGCGCGGCAGGCGCCGCCGAGGCTTCGTTCATCCCGTGAGTGATCGAGGTTTTGTCATGAAGCAACTTGCCCTGTACATCGGCGAAGGTTTCGAAGGCCCCGGCGTCAACGCCGCGCATATCAACATCATGATGGGCCCGCGCAACGGCCCGGCCGGCCAGGCCTTCGCCAACAGCCTGGCCTCCCCCAGCCAGGGCCACTGCCCGTTCATGGTCATCGCCCAGCCGAACATCCCGGTCAAACCCATGACCCTGTACGTCAACAAGGCCGTGATCGGCGGCGACCTGCACGCCAACGCCACCTGGGGCGCCTCCCAGGCAGGTATCGCCAAGGCGGTCACCGAAGCCCTGCTCGACGGCACCCTGCCCGCCGAAGCCGAGGATGAATGGGCCATCGTCACCGCCAACTGGGTCAACCCGGCCTGCGACGACCTCGACGCCGTCTACCTGAACAACTACAACGCCTGCCGCACCGCGATCCGCGCCGCCCTCCAGGGCCTGCCGGCCCGTGCGCAACTGGCTGATGTGGTCAACCAGATCGCCAACCCCTTCTACACCCCTAAAGCCTGAGGTCCGACCATGCAATACATCCGTCTGGGCCACTCCGGCCTGCAGGTCTCCAAGCTGTGCCTCGGCACCATGAACATGGGCACGCCGCAGTGGAAGCCGTGGATCTTCGACGAAGCGGCCAGCGAGCCGATCGTGCGCCACGCGCTGGACAAAGGGGTCAACTTCATCGACCTGGCCGACTTCTACTCCGCCGGTGTCGGCGAGGAAGTGGTCGGGCGCATCCTCAAGCGCCTGGTGCGCCGCGAGGACGTGGTGGTCACCACCAAGGTCGGCTACGGCACCCGCAGCGGCATCAATGCCAGCGGCCACTCGCGCAAGCACATCCTCGACGGCATCGACGCCTCGCTGCAGCGCGCCGGCATGGATTACTTCGACGTGTACATGCTGCATTTCTTCGACGTGAACACCCCCGTCGAAGAAACCATGGAAGCACTCAACGACATCGTCCGCGCCGGCAAGGCCCGCTACATCGGAGTTTCGACCATGCTCACCGGGCAGCTGGCGAAAATCCTCCTGGCCTGCGAGCGCCATGGCTGGGCCAAGCCGATCAACATGCAGCTGCAGCTCAACTGCGCCTACCGCGAAGAGGAACGCGAGATGATCCCGTTCTGCCGCGACCAGGGCCTGGGCGTCTCGGTGTTCAGCCCGCTGGCTCGCGGCCTGCTGACCGGCGACGTGCAGTCGACCCGCAACCAGACCGACTTCTTCACCCAGCAGATGTACAGCGACGAAGCCTCGTTCGCCATCGCCCGCTCGGTGCAGCGCGTGGCCCAACGCCACGGCGTGTCCAACGCGCAGGTAGCCCAGGCGTGGGTCCTGCAGCACCCGGGCGTCGACAGCATGCTGGTCGGCGCCGACTCCACCGCCCAGTTCGACAGCGCCCTGGCAGCCCTGGACATGCGCCTGGACGAAGAAGACCTGTACGAGCTGGAGCGCAACTACACCCCCTGCGACCTGATCAACGACTACACCGCCGGCAAGCGCATCCTGCGTGCCGGCCGTCCACCGCGCGGCGACTTCGCCATCCAGGAGGCCGTGGCATGAGTACGCTGCTCAAGGCAGGCCACTACATCGACGGCCAGTGGCTCAGCGGTGGCGCCACCTACCCGGTGTTCAACCCGGCCACCGGCGAGACCATCGCCCAGGTACCGCGCGGCGGCGCCGAGGAAACCCAGGCCGCCATCGCCGCCGCCGAACGCGCCCTGCCCGCCTGGCGTGGCAAGCTGGCCAAGGAGCGTGCCCAGGTTCTGCGGCGCTGGTCCGAGCTGATGCTCGAGCAACGCGACGCCCTTGCCAGCCTGCTCAGCCGCGAACAGGGCAAGCCGCTGGCCGAGGCCAAGGGCGAGGTGGCCTACGCGGCAAGCTTCCTGGAATGGTTCGCAGAGGAAGGGCGCCGCGTGTATGGCGACGTGATCCCCACGCCCAAGGCCGATGCCCGGGTGCTGGTGACCAAGGAGCCGATCGGCGTGGTGGCGGCGATCACGCCATGGAACTTCCCGCTGGCGATGGTCACGCGCAAGGTCGGCCCGGCCCTGGCCGCCGGCTGCACGCTGATCCTCAAACCGTCCGAGGAAACCCCGCTGTCAGCCTTCGCTTTGGCGCTGCTGGCCGAGCAGGCCGGGGTGCCGGCGGGCGTGTTCAACATCGTCTCCGGCGACGCCCCGGCCATCGGTGGTGCGCTGCAGGCCTCGGCCGTGGTACGCAAGCTGTCGTTCACCGGCTCCACCCGCACCGGCAAACTGTTGATGCGCCAGGCCGCCGACACGCTCAAGAAGGTTTCGCTGGAGCTGGGCGGCAACGCCCCGTTCATCGTCTTCGACGACGCCGACCTGGACGCTGCCGTACGTGGGGCCATGGCCTCGAAGTTCCGCAACACCGGGCAGACCTGCGTGTGCGTCAATCGCTTCTATATCCAGGACGGCGCGTACGAAGCGTTCACCCGCAAGCTTGCCGAGGCCGTGCAGGCCTTGCGCGTCGGTGATGCGCTGCAGGGCGAGACCGAGCAAGGCCCGCTGATCAACGCGGCAGCCCTGGCCAAGGTCGAGCAGCACGTGGGCGATGCCCTGGAGCAAGGCGCACGCCTGCTCTGCGGCGGTCGCCGCCATGCACTGGGCGGCACCTTCTACGAGCCGACGGTGCTGGCCGAAGCGACGCCGGACATGCTGATCGCCAGCGAGGAAACCTTCGGCCCGGTGGCAGCGTGCTTCCGCTTCCAGGACGAAGCCCAGGTCCTGCGCCTGGCCAACGACACGCCCTATGGCCTGTCGGCGTACTTCTACAGCCGCGACATCGGCCGCGTCTGGCGCATGGCCGAAGGCCTGGAAGCCGGGATCGTCGGGGTCAACGAAGGCATCATCTCCACCGAGGTGGCGCCGTTCGGCGGGATCAAGGAATCGGGCATGGGCCGTGAAGGCTCGAAGTACGGCCTGGAAGATTACCTGGAGATCAAGTACGTGCTGATGGGTGGGCTGAACAGCTGACCCAACCCTGTGGGCGCGGCCTTGCGTCGCGCCTGCAGGCATCGATTCCCCTGACCCAAACAATAACAACGAGGTGTCAACATGACGGGACAGACAGTCAAGATCGACGACCTGCCGATCGGGCGCTTTCACATCAAGATCGCCGGCCTGACCTTCGGCGCGCATTTCACCGATGGCTACATCCTCGGCCTGATCGGCATCGCCTTCACCCTGATCAACCCGCAGATGCAGCTCAACCCGTTCTGGCAGGGGCTGATCGGTGCCTCGGCGCTGCTCGGACTGTTCCTGGGCAGCCTGTTCTTCGGCTGGATCTCCGACCGATTGGGCCGGCAGAAAATCTTCCTGATCAGCTTCGTGCTCATCACCCTGGCCTCGGTGATGCAGTTCTTCGTCGAGAGCGCGATGCAGCTGTTTCTCTGCCGGGTGCTGATCGGTATTGGGCTTGGCGGCGACTTCAGCGTCGGCCACGCCATGCTCGCCGAGTTCTCGCCGCGCAAGCATCGTGGCGTGCTGCTGGGCTCGTTCAGCGTGATCTGGACCTTCGGCTATGTTGCCGCCACCTTTGTCGGTACCGCGCTGCTGCCGTTGGGCGACGACGCCTGGCGCTGGATGCTGGCCTCCTCGGCCATCCCCGCGGCGATGATCCTCATCGCCCGCATCGGCACGCCCGAATCCCCACGCTGGCTGATGCACCAGGGCCGCGCCGAGGAAGCCCGGGCCATCGTGCGCAAGCACCTGGGCGCCAACGTGGTGCTCGACGATGAGGTCGCCCGCCCCAGCCACAGCGGCTTCGCCGCACTGTTCAGCCGCGAGTACCGCAAGCGCACGGCGTTCAACTGCCTGTTCTTCATCTGTATCGTCATGCCCTACTTCGCCATCTACACCTTCCTGCCGGCGATCCTGCAGAAGATGGGCCTGGCCGAGGGCTTCGGCACCGAGATGATGCTCAACGCCCTGCTGATCGTCGGCGCGCTATTGGGCATCTGGTGCACCATCCGCTTCAGCCGCCGGGGCTTCCTGATCAACAGCTTCCTGATCCTGGCCGCAGCGCTGTTCCTGCTGGTATTGATGCCAAGCAGCATGGCCTGGGCGATGGTGGCGCTGTTCGGCCTATTCACCCTGGTGCTGTCGGCGGTCAGCAACCTGGTCGGGGTGTATCCGGCGGAGAGCTTCCCCACCGAAGTGCGCGCCAGCGGCATCGGGCTGGCGACAGCCGCCAGCCGCCTGGGATCGGCGATCAGCACCTTCCTGCTGCCGGTGAGCGTGGCCGGCATCGGGCTGAACCCGACCATGGCGATCCTTGCCGGGATCCTGCTGTTCGGGGCGCTGGTGTCGATGGCCTGGGCGCCGGAGACCAAGAGCCTGTCGCTGGCCGAGGCCTGTCGTGGCGAGGAGAGCCCGGCGCCGGCAGGCAAGGTGGCGGCGGTCTGATCTGACAGTGTTGGCTTGCCCGCGAAGAAGACGCCGCGATTTCAGGGATTGCTCACCACCGCCAGCCAATCGGCAAACCGCTCGACCTTGGACAACCCGCGCTTGTCGCCCGGCACCTCCAGCCAGTAGCCATAAGGCCCGATCACCTCCACCGGGGTGATCGGCAACAGGCTGCCGCTGGCCAGTTCGCGCTCGATCATCTGCCGGTCGATCACCGCCAGCCCACCACCGGCGAGTGCGGTATGAATCACCTGGTCCAGGGTGCCGAACTCGATGCCGCTGTCGGCATCGACATCGCTGCGCCCGGTGGCCGTCAGCCAGTTCTCCCATACCCGCAGGCGGCGGCCTTCATGGAGGATGTGCAGCAGCGGGTGATCGCGCAGGCAAGGTTCGCGCCCCTCCTGGAACAGTTCGGGGCTGGCCACGGCAATGTGCCGCTCCATCACCAGCAGGCGGCGGTTACCGGTACCCTCGCCTTCACGGCTGAACAGGATACGGCAGTCGAGCTCGCCGGGATGTTCGTCGTCGCGCTGGCTGGTGACGCTGAGGCTGATGTCCGGGTAGCGCTGCATGAAGCTGCGCAGGCGTGGCGACAGCCAGCGGGTGGCCCAGGTCGGAGGGGCGAGAATGCGCAGGCGCTGGCGCAGGTTGGGCACGCGCACCGCCTCCAGCGCCCGCTCGATGCGGTCGAACGCCTCGCCCAGGTGCGGCGCCAGGGCGCTGCCGGCCTCGGTCAGGGTCAGGCCGCGTGGGCCGCGGACGAACAGCACCACGCCCAGGTAATCCTCCAGTTGCCTCATCTGTCGGCTGATGGCGCCCTGGGTGACGTTCAGCGCATCGGCGGCGCGATTGAAGCTGCGGTGGCGGGCAACTTCCTCGAAAACCTTGAGCATGTTCAAAGGCGGCAGGGTGCGCATGGCGGGGTCTGCTGATGTTGTTTTTGTAGGCCGATTCTACAGGGAGGCGAGCGCCTGCAAACATGCGTTTTTCTCGGGTTACTGCTGCGTAATGCTCGTTTGTGCCGGGGCGCGGGCCTTGGATAGGGTCGCCCCCAATCGCAGCCCCGATAACGACAAGAAACCACCAAAGGTGCCTCCACCCATGCCCGCACTCCCGTTGCGTCACACCCTGCTTCCCGCCCTGCTGACCCTCAGCGCCGCAGCCCACGCCGTGCCGATCACCGAGCACCTCGACGTCGGCGGCGCGATCCGCGCACGCTTCGACCACGACCCTGACCGCAAGCTCGACAAGGCCGGCCTCGACACCATCATGCTGCGCGCCAACTACGATTCGGACAGCTGGATTGGCGCGGTGCGCTATCGCTTCTACGGCAAGGCCTACCCCTACCAGTACACCGACAAGGTCGGCGATATCCAGTTCGCCGAGTACGCCTGGGTCGGCTACAAGTTCGACGAGAACCGCCAGGTGCAGGTCGGCCTGAACAAGATCCCCTTCGGCCTGCAGCCCTACTTCGGCAGTACCTTCTACGAAACCCTGGGCAACGTGATCGGGCTTGAGGATGTCGAGGCGGTGGGCGCCAAGTACATCCACCAGCAAGGCGACTGGAACCTGCAACTGGGCGTGTATGGTCGCCCGGCATGGCCCGGACGCGGCACCAGCAACGGCAGCACCTACTCCAGCGTGGTGACCTCGGCCGACGGCTACGTGGCCAACGGCAGCCGCAACCAGGAACGGCAGATCGCCGTCGCCCGCCTGGCACGCTCGTTCAAGCTCGGCGACTGGCAGTCCGAAGCGGGCATCTCGGGCCTGACCTCGCGCCTGGAAAACCGCGACACCCGCGACGACGGCCGACGCAACGTGATCGGCGTGCACTACCTGGGCAAGAACGGCCCGTGGGGCGTGCAGATGCTTGCCGCACGCCAGCAGATGTCGCCGCGCAACCCGGACAACAGCGAGCGGGTGACTTTCGGTGGGTACGACGGCACCTACAATGTCGCCAGCCGCGGTAACCTGTATGTCGGCGACCTCAGCTACAGCGTACCCGGCACCTTCCTCGGCGACTGGATCAACGGCGTCACGCTGTACGGCAACTACAGCCGCTTCGACAAGTCCGCATCCGGTTTCGACAGCTCCGAACGCTTCATCCTCGGCACCTCGTTCTCGGTGCGCAGTTTCTACATCGCGGTGGAGTGGCTGAACGGGCGCAACGACCCATACATCGGTGGCAGCAGCTACACCGAGAGCCTGGCCCAGGGTGGCACCGACCATTGGGAAAACCAGCTGTACATGAATATCGGCTATTACTTTTGAACCCGCGGGCCGCCATGCGGCCCCACTCCCACCAGGAGAATCCGGCGAGTGAAACGCAAGATCCCGGCACTCAACGCCCTCAAAGCCTTCGAGGTGGCCGGCAGCACCGGCAGTTTCACCCGTGCCGCCGAGCTGCTCAACGTCACCCAGAGCGCCGTCAGCCGCCAGGTGCGCCAGCTCGAGGAACAGCTTGGCGAATCGCTGCTGCAACGCCGCCACCATCACCTGCAGCTCACCGATGCCGGGCGTACGCTGCTCAATGCCCTGCAGCAATCGTTCGACCGTATCGAGCTGACCGTACGCGGCATCCAGCAGCGCCAGCACCCGAACCGCATCCGCCTCAACGCCCCGCCGACCTTCGCCAGCCGCTGGCTGCTGCCACGCCTGGGGCGCCTGCGCGAAGCCTGCCCGGGGCTGGAAGTGACGCTCACCACCCAATTGCAGGACAATCTCGCAGAGATCGCCACCCTCGACTGCGCGATCCGCTTCGGCAATGGCGAATGGGACGGCCTGGACAGCTCGCTGCTGATGCACGAACGGCACATCGCGGTGTGCTCGCCGTCGCTGCTGGCGCAGCAAGAGGAGCGCCGGGTCGACCTGCATCACATGACCCTGCTGCATGTCCTGGCCCGCGAGGATCAGCGTTTCCTGACCTGGCGCCACTGGCTGGACGCCGCCAGGATCCAGGGCGTGGACCTGCGTGGCGGCTATGAGTTCGACCTGCTGGACATGGCCATCCGCGCCGCCATCGATGGCCTGGGCATCACCATCGCCGACCGGCAGATGGTCGCCAGGGAGCTGGCCGCCGGACAACTGGTGCAGGTGTTGGACGTGCAGGTCGACGGGCACCAGTCGTACTGGTTCGTGACTCGACCGGAGCAGCAGTTGCCAGCGCACGTGGAGCAGTTCCGCGAGTGGCTGATGCAGGAAGTGTGGCTGGCCGAGCGCAACCTGGGTGGCGCTTCCGAGGTGGCAGGCTGCGAATAGGCCCTGGTAGCGGGCTTGCCCGCGAAACAGCCTCCCCGCAGTAACATGCATTTAAAGCACATTACCCCCACGCATTAATCGTTTGTTCCCCGCCCCCGCCTGCGACAAATTGTCCGCCATAACCCACAAGAAAAACCGCTGCGTCCGCGTTGCTCCGTGCCCGTTGGCCAGCCCTTGTGGGCCCGTTCACCCCGCAAGCGGACACTTTCATGCGTACAGAACACAACTTCATCGACGGTCGCTTCGTCGTCGCCCCCGAGCAAGCCGCCCTGAGCGTGTTCGACCCGGCCACCGACAAGCCGGTCGGCAGCGTCAGCGCCGCCAGCCCGGCCCAGGCCATCCAGGCCGTCGAAGCTGCCAGCCGCGCCCAGCGCAGCTGGGGCGCCCTGCCCTCGATCGAACGCGCCCAACACCTGCGTCGCCTTGCCGACGCCCTCGAAGCCTGCGCCGACGACATCGGCGCAGCCCTGGCCTGCGAATCCGGCAAGGCGCCCGCCGAGGCCCGCAACGAAGCGCTGTACGCCGCCGAGATCACCCGCTACCACGCCGAATGGGCACGTCGCATCGAAGGCGAGGTGATCCCCAGCGACACCCGCGACGAAACCCTGCTGCTCAAGCGCGAAGCCATCGGCGTGGTCGCCTGCCTGATCCCGTTCAACTACCCGGTCTACACCCTGCTGCGCAAGGTCGCCCCGGCGCTGATCGCCGGCAACACCGTCGTCGTGCGCCCGAGCAACAACACGCCGCTGTCGGCCTTCGCCATCGCCCGCGCCGTGCAGCAGGCGCAACTTCCGGCCGGGGTGATCAACATCCTGGCCATGCAGCACGAGGTCGCCGCCACCCTCTGCACCCAGCCGGCAGTGGGCATGATCACCCTCACCGGCAGCGTGCGCGCCGGGCGCACGGTGCTCGAATACTGCAAGGCCAACATCGCCAAGCCCTCGCTGGAGCTGGGCGGCAAGACCCCGGCCATCATCGAGGCCGACGCCGACCTGGAAGCTGCCGCCGCCGCCATCGTCGCCTCCAAGACCACCCATTGCGGCCAGCTGTGCACCGCCATCGAGCGCGTCTATGTGCAGGCCAGCGTGCACCAGCGCTTCCTCGATCTGCTGCGCGAGAAGTTCGCCGCCGTGCGCATCGGCAACCGCGCCGAAGATGCCGCCTGCATGGGCCCGCTGATCAGCGCAGGGTCGCGTGACGAGATCCACGCCAAGGTGCAGCGCGCCGTGGCCGCCGGCGCCCGGATCGAAGCCGGCGGCTACCTGCCCGAAGGCCCGGGCAATTTCTACCCGGCCACCCTGCTCAGCGCCTGCCGCCAGGACATGGAGATCGTCCAGGAAGAAACCTTCGGCCCGGTGCTGCCGGTACTGGCCTACGACACCCTCGACGACGCCCTGGCCATGGCCAACGACCACCAGTTCGGGCTGTCGTCGGTGCTCTACAGCGAGAACTACCGCAGCGCCATGAAGCTGGCCAATGCCATCGAGGCTGGCGAGCTGTACGTCAACCGCACCCCCGCCGACCCGTACCAGGGCTATCACGCCGGCTGGAAACGCTCGGGCCTGGGCGGCGATGACGGCAAGCACGGCATGCTCGAGTTCACCCAGACCCGCCTGGTGGTCCTCAAGTACTGACGCTTTGCGGGCGCGCTGCCTGCGCGCCCGGCTGCACGGCCCTGCAACACCCCCGACAACAGTTCCGCCCACGAGAACAATAATGAAAAAAACAATAAACCCCGAGGCGCTCAGCGTGCCCAGTACTTCAGCCAACTTCCCGCGCTACCTGCAACTGGCCCTGCTGGTGCTGGCCGCCGGCGCCATCTACCCGATGCTGTACCTGCGCCAGGTGTACCAGAGCACCATGCTCGAGGCGCTGTCGATCAACAACAGCGAACTGGGCTACCTGTATTCGATCCTCGGCACCGCCTTCCTGGTCAGCTACCTGCCCAGCGGCTGGCTCGCCGACCGCATTTCGCCACGTTTCCTGATCAGCTTCTCGCTGGTCGGCACCGGCCTGCTGGGCGTCTGGTACGCGCAACTGCCAGGCTTCGACGCCCTGCTGGCGATCTTCTGCGGCTTCGGCATCACCACCGGCCTGACCTTCTGGGCCTCGCTGATCAAGCGGGTCAAGATGATCGCCGCCGACAACGAGCAGGGCCGCTTCTTCGGCGTGCTCGACGGCGGTCGCGGCCTGGTCGAGGCGCTGCTGGCGACCATCGCCATCGCCCTGTTCGCCCAGGTTGCCGACAGTGCCGGTGGCAGCGCCGTGGGCCTGACCCGGGTGATCCACTTCTACGCCGCCTGCTGCGTGATCCTCGGCCTGGCACTGATGCTGGTACGCGATCCCCAGGTCAAGGCCAATGCCAGTCAGCCCCGCGAGAAGGCCAATCTGCTGCAGGACCTGCGCACGCTGATGGCCATCCCGGAACTGTGGCTGGTGACGGCCATCGTGTTCTGCGGCTACCACTTCTTCTGGGCCACCTACAGCTTCTCGGCCTACCTGCAGGAGGGCGGCTTCGGCCTGAGCGCCACGGCGGCCGGGCTGATCACCACCGTCAAGCTGTGGATGCGCCCGCTGGGCGGCATCGGCGGCGGCTGGCTGGGCGACCGTTTCTCCAGGACCGGGGTACTGGCCTGGGCCATGATCCTCGCCGCCGTCGGCATGATCGGCCTGATCGTGCTGCCGAGCCTGCGCGTGCTGGGCGTACTGGTGTTCCTGGTGATCTTCATCGGCCTGATGACCTACGCCATCCGCGGCCTGTACTGGGCCATTCTCGATGACTGCCAGGTGCCGCTGCGGGTCACGGGCCTGGCGATCGGCATCATCTCCCTGGTCGGTTACTCGCCGGATGTGTTCCTGCCCCTGCTCAACGGCTGGATCATCGATCACTTCCCGGGCTTCGTCGGCTACCAGATCTACTTCTCCTACGTCGTGGTGATGGGCCTGCTCGGCGTCGTCGCCACCCTCATCCTGAACAAACGCATCAAGTCCAAGGCGGGCAAAGCATGAAGATCGTATCCCTGCAAACCCACGTGGTGGCCGTACCGCCACCGCACGTCGGCGGCATGTACTGGCTGTTCGTCACCCTGAAAACCGACTGCGGCATCGAAGGCGTCGGCGAGATCTACGCCGCGACCTTCCACCCCCGCGCCATGGTGCCGGTGATCGAGGACGTGTTCGCGCGCTACCTGCTCGACCAGGACCCGCACCATATCGAGCGGTTCTTCCGCCGCGCCTATTCCAGCGGCTTCACCCAGCGCCCGGACCTGACCATGATGGGTGTGGTCAGCGGCCTGGAAATGGCCTGCTGGGACATCATCGGCAAGGCGGCGAACAAACCGGTCTACGAACTGCTCGGTGGCCAGGTGCACGAGCGTCTGCGCTCCTATACCTACCTGTACCCGGTCAACGCCCAGGGTGAGTACGACTACAGCGACCCAGACCTGGCCGCCGAGTGCGCCGTGCAGAACATGCAACTGGGCTTCACCGCACTGAAGTTCGACCCGGCCGGCCCCTATACCGCCTTCTCCGGCCATCAGCTGTCGCTGGAGGTTCTGGGGCGCTGCGAGACGTTCTGCAAGCGCATTCGCGAAGCGGTGGGCAACCGCTGCGACCTGCTGTTCGGCACCCACGGGCAGATGGTGCCGTCCTCGGCGATCCGCCTGGCCAAACGCCTGGAGAAGTACGACCCGCTGTGGTTCGAGGAGCCGATCCCGCCAGGCCAGGAAGAGGCCATGGCCCAGGTCGCGGCCAAGACCAGCATCCCGATCGCCACCGGCGAGCGCCTGACCACCAAGTACGAGTTCTTCAAGCTGCTGCAGGCCGGCGGTGCGTCGATCCTGCAGATGAACGTCGGGCGCTGCGGCGGCCTGCTCGAAGGCAAGAAGATCGCCAGCATGGCCGAGGCCTACTACGCGCAGATCGCCCCGCACCTTTACAACGGCCCGATCGGTGCCGCGGCAAGCTTCCAGCTGGCCACCTGCACGCCGAACTTCCTGATCCAGGAAAGCATCGGCACCTGGGACGGCTTCCATGCCGAGATCCTCAAGAAGCCGCTGCAGTGGGAAGACGGCTACATCATCCCGTCCCGCGAGCCGGGTCTGGGAGTCGAGCTGGACATGGACGTGGTCCGCCGTCACTCCGGCTACGAAGGCGAGCGCCTGCACCTGCAGATGGCGCCGCATCCGGTCGACGTCAAGGACGTCTCGCCGGCCAAAGGTTGAGCGTCAAGCCGCCCCGGGCTCGGGGCGGCCCTCCATTCACAGGGTTAGCGATACATGAACGATTTTGACTACATCATCGCCGGCGCAGGCTCGGCCGGCTGCATCCTCGCCGCACGCCTGAGCGAGTCGGGACGCCACAGCGTGCTGCTGCTCGAAGCCGGTGGCAAGGACAGCTCGCCATGGTTCAAGCTGCCGGTGGGTTTTGCCAAGCTCTACTACAACCCCACCTTCAACTGGATGTACTACACCCAGCCCCAGGCCCATCTGGCCGGGCGCAACCTGTATGCGCCACGGGGCAAGGTGCAAGGGGGGTCGGGTTCGATCAACGCGATGATCTACGTGCGCGGCCAGGCCCACGACTTCGACGACTGGGCCGCCAATGGCGCAGAGGGCTGGTCGTTCAAGGACGTGCTGCCGTATTTCCGCAAGCTCGAATCGCACCCGGCCGGCCCCAGCGAGTACCACGGTGCCAACGGCCCGGTCGGGATCACGCCGATGAAGGGCCAGGCCCATCCGATCTGCGACGTGTTCCTCGACGGCTGCGAGCAACTGGGCTACCCGCGCAGCGAAGACTTCAACGGCCAGCACTTCGAAGGCGCCGGTATCTACGACGTCAACGTGCGTGACGGTCGCCGCAGCTCCAGCAGCTTCGCCTACCTGCACCCGGCACTCGGCCGCCCGAACCTGCACATCGAGCATCACGCCCTGGTCGAGCAGGTGCTGCTCGAGGGCACGCGTGCCGTGGGCGTGCGCATCTCGCAAAACGGCGTGCTGCGCGAGTTCCGCGCCCGCCGCGAAGTGATCCTGGCCGCAGGGGCAGTGGACACGCCGAAGATCCTGCAACTGTCCGGCATCGGCGACCGCGCCCTGCTCGAGCAACACGGCATCGACACGCTTCATCAGTTGCCGGCAGTGGGCAAGAACCTGCAGGACCACCTGTGCGTGAGCTACTACTACAAGGCCAACATTCCGACCCTGAACGACGTGTTCGGCTCGCTGCTGGGCAAGCTCAAGCTGGGCCTGCAGTACCTGCTGACCCGCAAGGGGCCGCTGGCGTTGAGCGTCAACCAGTCCGGCGGGTTCTTCCGCAGCGATGCGCAGCAGCTGCACCCGAACCTGCAGCTGTACTTCAACCCGCTGTCGTACCAGATCCCCAAGAACAACAAGGCCAGCCTGCAGCCGGAACCCTATTCAGGCTTCCTGCTGTGCTTCAACCCGTGCCGACCCACCAGCCGTGGCGAAGTGCGCATCGCATCGCGTGATCCGCGTGAGGCGGCGCTGATCGACCCCAACTACCTGAGCACGCAGAAGGACATCGACGAGGCGATCCAGGGCAGCCGCCTGATGCGCACCATCATGCAGGCCCCGGCGCTGCGGTCGATCACCGTCGAGGAAGTGCTGCCCGGACCTGCAGTGGACGACGACGCCAGCATGCTGCAGTACTTTCGCGAGAACTGCGGGTCGATCTATCACCTGTGCGGCAGCTGCGCGATGGGCAGCGACCCGGCGACCACTGTGGTGGATGCCCGCCTGAGTGTGCATGGGCTGCAGGGGCTGCGCATCGTCGATGCCTCGGTATTCCCCAATGTGACTTCGGGCAATACCAACGCGGCGGTGATGATGGTGGCGGAAAAAGGCGCCGACCTGATACTGCAGGATGCCGACGCAGCCTGAGCTGCAGCGGCCTTGTGTCGTGCCTGCAGTCGAGCCGGTGTGATGCAGGGCTACATCGCCTCGCGCAGCATCTGCACCATCTGCGCATGCAGGCGCGGATCGCCGCAGGCGACGATGCAGCCGCCGTCCTGCGCCGAGCTGCCATCCCAGGCCGTGATCACGCCACCGGCGCCTTCGATGATCGGCATCAGCGCCTGCACGTCATAGGGCTGCAGGCTCGCCTCGACGATCACATCGACGAAGCCCGAGGCCAGCATGCAGTAGGCGTAGCAGTCGCCGCCGTAACGCATCAGCCGCGACCGCGCGGCGACCTGCTCGAACGCCGCCTTGCGTGCCGGGGTGTCGAACATGTCGGGGGTGGTGCACATCAGCGTCGCGGCCTCCAGCGACTCGCAGGCGCGGGTCTTCAGCGGCGTGCCACTGCGCCAGGCACCTGCAGGCGTGCCGACGAAACGCTCGCCGGTGAAGGGCTGGTTCATCACCCCCAGCACCGGACGGGAGCCGTCGTTGAGCGCGATCAGCGTGCCCCACAGCGGCAGGCCGGTGATGAAGGCCCGCGTGCCGTCGATCGGGTCCAGCACCCAGGTCAGCGGGCTGCTGCCCAGCGCCACACCCTGTTCCTCGCCGAGAATGCCGTGCTCGGGATAACGCGCCTGGATCAGCCTGCGCATGGCCTCTTCGGCGGCCTTGTCGGCCACGGTCACCGGATCGTACAGGCGCCCGCCCTTGTCCTCGACGTCCAGGCTCGCGCGAAAGTACGGCTGGATTGCCGCAGCAGCGGCATCGGCCAGTTGCTCGGCGAAAGCACGCAATTGATCGATCTGCTCGGTATTCAGGGACATGACAAGGGCCTCGGGGACAAAGGACGGGCATCATACCCGAGCACAGGACGCCACAAACGCCTGCCCCGGCATGATTTCAGGCATATCGTCATCGCCATTTCATCAAGCGGTGGCTGAATCGTTGTACTAGGATAGCAAGCAGCCGCGCCGCAGATAATGGCCATAAGCCATGGCGCGACCCCCGGATTACCGCTACTCATGGACGATACGATGAACTCGCACCTGCTCTTTCCGCAGATCGGCAAAGTCATTGCCAGCACCGGCAGCCGCCATTTTCCGCGCCTGCTGCATGACCTGATCCAGACCCACCTGGACATCGACGCCACGCACATCCGCCAGGTGCGCCTGGCCGCCCCCGGGCGGGGCGCCAGCACCACCCTGCTCAGTGAAACCGTGTTCAGCGCCAGCGAGCACGCCAGCAATCACTTCATGGACCCGGCACGCCTGCACCTGATGCGCCGCACGGCCGACTACCACTACGAACTGCATATCCTGCGCGCCGACCGCGCCGCCTTCTCGGCCCATGAGCGCGATTGCCTGCAGGACATCTCGCCGCTGCTGCTGCCGATGCTGCAAAAGCACCTGGACGCCCTGCAGCCCACGCCCAACGAACGCCCGAACACCGAGACGCTGCAAGCCCGCTTCCAGGAGCGCCTGGACCAGTGCGCCCTGAGGCTTTCCGAACGCGAGATGCAGGTGTGCCTGGGGCTGCTGGCCGGGCATACCGCACCGCAGCAGGCCGAGCATCTGCAGTTGAAGGTCAACACGGTGGAAAGCTACCTGCGCAGGGCGGCGATCAAGCTTGGGATCAGCGGCCGACATTCGCTGATGAAGTGGATGTACGCGGTCGACACACCAGCCTGAAACCAGCTCGCCACCCGCAAAAGGGCTGCGAAGCAGCCCAAGGATCGGTGCAGCAACAGTGAATGCGAGGCTTGCGGCAGCCACCGAGCGTATCAGTCGCGCGCCAATGCCTCGATCGGGTCCAGACGTGCGGCATTGCGCGCCGGTACGAAGCCGAACACGATGCCGATCAGGGTCGAGCAGACGAACGCCGTGGCAATCGAGGCCGGCGAGAACACCATCTCCCACTGCTTGACGAACAAGGTGAACAGGTAGCCGATACCATACGACAGACCGATGCCCACCAGTCCACCAAACAGGCAGACCATCACCGCCTCCACCAGGAACTGCTGGCGGATATCCGACTGACGAGCCCCCACCGCCATGCGAATGCCGATCTCGCGGGTACGCTCGGTGACCGACACCAGCATGATGTTCATCACGCCGATACCGCCGACCACCAGCGAGATCACCGCGATCAGCGACAGCAGCAAGGTCAGCGAGCGGCTGGTCTTCTGCACCGTCTGCATGATGCTGTCGAGGTTGTTGGTGAAGAAGTCCTTGGTGCCGTGGCGCTGCAGCATCAGCTTGTTGACCTCTTCCTCGACCCGCTTGCTCGGCATGCCGTCCTTGATCCGCACACTGATGCTGTCCAGGTGGCGTTGGCCGAGCAGGCGCCCTGCAGCAGTCTCGTAGGGCACCCAGACATTCAGCGCGTTGCTCGCGGCGAACAGGTTCTTGTTCTCGGTGGTCACGCCGATCACCGTGCACGGCAGGTTGCCGATCAGGATCACCTGCCCCAGCGGATCGACGCCCTCGCCGAACAGGCGCAGGCGCGTGTTGTGGTCGATCACCACCACCTGCGCCTGGCGCCGCGCGTCGCTTTCGCTGAAGGCGATGCCGGCCGCCAGGTTGATGTTGCGCACCTGGAAGTAGCGCTCGCTGACGCCGTTGAGCTGCACGTCCAGGTCCAGGTTGCGGTAGCGCACCAGCATGCTGCGGCCGATCACCGGCGTGGCGCTGTCGACGTAGTACAGGTGGTTGAGCGCGGTGACGTCGGCCAGTACCAGGGTCTCGATGGCCTTGGCCCGGCTGTCGCCGAAGTTGCTGCCCGAGTAGATGTCGATGGTGTTGCTGCCGATCGCCTGGATATCCTTGAGCACGTAGCCCTTGGCGCCTTCGCCGATGGCCGAGATCGACACCACCGAGGTGATGCCGATGACGATTCCGAGCATGGTCAGCAAGGTACGCATGCGGTGCGAGATCAGGGCGATCCAGGCCATGTTGAAGGCTTCGCGGAACAAACCGAGGCTGGCCACCAAGCGTCGCGCCGGCCGGGGCTTGCGCTGCGGCTCGGGGATCACCGCATCGGGCGCGGCCTGCGGCGTGTTGCGCTGGTCGCTGACGATCTGCCCGTCGCTGACCTCGATGATCCGTTCGGCATGGGCGGCGACCTTGGGGTCGTGGGTCACCAGGATCACCGTGTGCCCGGCGGCATGCAACTCCAGCAGAATGGCCATCACCTCCTTGCCGCTGGCGGTGTCGAGGGCGCCGGTGGGCTCGTCGGCGAGAATCACCTCGCCACCGTTCATCAGGGCCCGGCAGATACTCACCCGCTGCTGCTGGCCGCCCGACAGCTGGCTGGGGCGATGGCTCAGGTGCCCGGCCAGGCCCAGGCGCGTGAGCAGCTCCTGGGCCCGCGCGTGGCGCTGTGCCTGTGGCGTGCCGGCATACACCGCCGGGATCTCGACATTGCGCAGCGCATCCAGGTGCGGCAGCAGGTGATAGCGCTGGAAGATGAAACCGAAGTGATCACGGCGCAGGGCCGCCAGGGCCTCGTCGTCCATGTCGCGGGTTTCCCGGCCGCCGACCTGGTAGGAACCGGCGCTGGCATGGTCCAGGCAGCCGAGGATGTTCATCAGCGTCGACTTGCCCGAGCCCGACGCGCCGATGATCGCCACCAGCTCGCCGGCGTTGATCTGCAGATCGATATGGCGCAGGGCGAGAAACTCGCGCTCGCCTGCCATGAAGCTGCGACTCACCCCTTCGAGGCGCAGCAACGGCTGGCCCGTCTCGACGGCGGTGGTGCGCTGCGAGTCCAGCTCGACGTTCATGTTCATGCTCATGCCCCCGCCGCATCGCCGATGGGCTCGCCGATCACCACCCGGTCGCCTTCGGCCAGGCCCTGGCGGATCTCGACCCTGACGTTGTTGTTGATCCCGGCCTGCACCTCGCGCACCTGGGCGAAGCCCTTGGCATCGACCACCCGCACCGCGAAGCTGCCATCGCCATTGCGCGGCCCGAGCGCCGCCACCGGCACGCTGAGCACCGCCTCGGCAGTAGCCAGCACGATGCGTACCTGGGCGGTCATGGAGATGCGCAGGCGATGCTCGGGGTTCGGCACCTCGAACAGCGCGTTATAGAACACCGCGGTGTTCTGCTTGGGCGCAGCGGCGCCGCTCTTGTCGGTGCTTTCCAGGTAGTTCTGTGGCGCAGGCTCGGTGCCGCGCAGGGTGGCGTAGTAGCGTTTGTCTTCACCGAGAATGGTGAAGTACACCTGCTGGCCTGGGCTGATATGGATCACGTCGGCTTCGGAGACCTGGGCCTTGACCGTCATGGTGTCGAGGTCAGCGAGCTTGAGGATCACCGGCGCCAGCTGCTGGGCGATCACGGTCTGGCCTTCCTGGGTAACGATACCCACCACGTCGCCATCGATGGGCGCGCTGATACGGGTGTAGTCGAGGTTGACCTTGGCCGTGTCGATCTGCACCTGGGCGCTTTTGATCTGTGCGTCGAGCGAATGCAGGGTGGCCTGCTGCACCTGGTATTCGGACTCGGCGTTCTCGAAGTCCTGGCGCGAGATCGACTCGTCGTCCTGCAGCGCGCTGTAGCGCTCGTAGACCCGCCGGGTCTGGTTGACCCGGGCCAGGGTCGAGCGCCGCTCGGCCTGCAGCTTTTCCTCGTCGACCTGGGCCTGGCGCAGGGTATTGCGCAGCACCAGCGGGTCGATCTCGGCCAGCCACTGGCCCTTGGTCACCTTGTCGCCCAGCTTGACCTTTAGCGAGCGCAACTGCCCGGACACCTGGGCGCCGACATCGACCTGGCGGATACCCTCGAGCACGCCGGTGGCCAGCACCGCGTTCTCGATGTCGCCACGTTCGACCGTGGCCGTGATGTAGCGTGGCGGCGTGGCCGGGGCCTGCACCGCATACAGCGTGATCCCGGCCACCAGTGCCAGGGCGCAGCCCAGGCCTATCTTGCGAAAACTGCTCTTGTCCATAAATGCTCGTTCATCCGTTCCAAAGGCCTGCGTGCCATCGCGCAGGGCCCGCGCCAAATCAGTGAGTTACCCGCTGCAGTGCCTGGCCGTCATGCCACCAGGCGGCCAGGCTGAACACATCCGGTGCCTTGAGGATGCTGAAGTGGTTGCCCGGCCCATGCCACACCGCCAGTTGCGGCAGCAGGCGCTGCCACCCGGCAAGCATCGCCGCCTGCTCGCGCTGGTTGCCGGCTGCATCCAGGGTCGCGTCGGCCACCAGCACCAGGCTCACCGGGCCACGGTAGCCGGGCTGTGCCTGGTAAGGCGTGCGCAAGGCGCTGGAGAAGGTCCGGGCGATGCCATGCAGCGCCTTGGCGGTGGAGCGCGCCGGCATCAGCCCGACCCGTACCATGGCCTGGTGCAGGCACTCGAGCTGTTGCTCGTCATCCAGCGCGGCGAAGGCCTGGCGGTCGATGTCCAGCGCGCGTGCGCTGGACAACTGCAACGACTCGATCAGCCGCTCCAGCGCTGCGGTTGCGGTGTAGGGCCGGCCGCAGACACTGTTGCCACCAGGCGACTCGCTGTCGATCAAGGTCAGTGAGCGCACCTCGCGCCCCAGCGCCTGCAGGCGCACCGCCAGCGCATGCGCGACACAGCCACCGAAGGAGTGCCCGACCAGGTTCAACGGCCCCTGCGGATACAGCGCCTCGATCGCCCTGGCGTGACAGGCTGCAGCTGCCTCGACGCTGCTGTGCGCGGTGGCGCTGCCATCGAGCCCGCGTGATTGCAGGCCATACACCGGCCAATCGCTGCCCAGCGCCTCGGCCAGGCCGATGAAGCTGGTCACGCTGTCGCCGGCACCCGGCACGCAGAACAACGGGGCATGTCCACCCTGCCCGCTCTGGATCGCCACCAACGGCTGGTAGGCCGGCGCAGCGGCTTCACCGATCCCGGCGCGGGCGGCCTGCAAGGCCTCGCCCAGCACTCGGCCCAGCACCTGGACGTGCGGTGCCTGCATCATGCTCAGGTGGTCGCCCGGCACTGCGATGCAGTGCAACTGACCAGCCGCCACCGTGCGCTCCCAGCCAAGGCTCGGCTGCTCGGCATGACGCTCAGCCCCTTGTTCGGCACGCAACAGGTGGATAGCGATGCCCAGCGGCTCGGGACGATAATGGGCCATGGCGTGACCATGGGCGATCTCGCGCTCGAAGAACTGCTGCAGCTCCTCGTCGCTTGCCGAGGCCAGCTCCGCATACAGCAGCCCTTGCTCGCGGCAGGCCGCCAGCAAGGTGGCGAAGTCGGCCTGGCCGTCATCCAGGGCATCGACCCTGGCCAGTTGCGACGCCCCCGCCGCGCCCAGCCCTTGCCAGTGACCGGCGCAGTGCAGCAGCAGTTGCTGCTGCAACAGGCGCGGGCCTTGCCAGCGGGCCTTGCCCTGGTCGACCAGGCGTGGCTGCCAGGTGTCGATCAGGCCGAGAAACTCGACCTGCTCGTCCGCCCCCAGCAACTGCGCGGCAATTTCATAGGCCAGCACACCGCCGAACGACCAGCCGGCAAGCCGGTACGGCCCCTGCGGCTGGACCTGGCGAATGCGTTCGAGCTGCGCCCGGGCCAGCGCCTCGAGGGTATCGGGCTGCGCCTGGCCCAGGGCCAGACCCGGCACGCCATAGATGGGGAAGTCACCCTCCAGTTGCCGGCCCAGTACCGGGAAGTAGAAGTCCATGCCGCTGAACTCGTGGATCAGGAACAACGCAGGCGCATCACCCCCGGCCCGTACGCACACAAGGTCGCTGCCCGCAGTGCCGGCCTGCAGGTGCTCGGCCAGCGCCGCCACGCTGGCATGCTCGAACAGCTCGGCCAGCGACACCTGCAGCCCCTGCTCGCGCAGCAGGCCCACCAGGCGGATGGCCAGCAACGAGTGGCCGCCGAGGGCGAAGAAGCTGTCATGGCGCCCCACCTGGCCGATGTCCAGGACCTGCGCCCAGCATTGTGCAAGCTGCTGCTCCAGCGCCGTGACCGGCGCCTCGTAGCGGGTCTCGGCCAGGTCTTGCAGGGCCGGCTGCGGCAGCGCCTTGCGGTCGATCTTGCCGTTGTTGGTCAGCGGCAACGCCTCCAGCACGATACAGGCCGACGGCACCATGTATTCGGGCAGGCGTGCCTGCAGCCAGCTGCGCACACCGGCCCCGTCGAGCTGCGGGTCTTCACGGGTGAACCAGGCCACCAGTTGCGCCGGACCCTGCGTCAGGTTCAGGGCCATGACCACCACTTCGCCAATGCCCGGGCACTGCGCCAGGTGCTGCTCGACCTCGCCCAGTTCGATGCGGAAGCCGCGGATCTTCACCTGGTCGTCGTTGCGCCCCAGGCACTCCAGCTGGCCGTCGTCGCGCCAGCGACCGAGATCGCCGGTACGGTACAGGCGCGCGCCCGGTTGCCCGCTGAATGGATCATCGACAAAGCGCTCGGCAGTGAGCTGTGGCCGGTTGAGGTAGCCCAGCGCCACACCGTCGCCGCCAATGTACAGCTCACCCACCGCCCCCAGCGGTACCGGGCGCAGGTGCGCATCCAGCACATGCACCTGGGTGCTGCCGATTGGCCGACCGATCGGCACAAGCTCGCTATCGGCCGGCACTTCGCGAATCTGCCCGGCGCTGGCGTAGGTGGTGGTTTCGGTGGGGCCGTAACAGTGCACCAGACGCAGGTGCGGGGCCTGCGCCAGCAGGCTGCGGAAGGCTGCCGGATCGGCCCGCTCGCCCCCGCACAGCAGCACGCGCAGCCCTGCCAGCACATCGGGGATCATCTGCACGTACTGGTTGAACAGCGCAGTGGTGACGAACAGCACCGTCGCCCCCTGCTCCGCCAGCGCCGCGCCCAGGCGCAGCGGATCGAGCAGCGTGGCCGGGTCGATCACCAGCACCTGGCCACCGTTGAGCAAGGCGCCCCACACATCCATGGTGCTGGCATCGAAGGCCGGGTTGGAAGCGAAGGCGATGCGGTCCTGATCGGTGAAGTCGGCGTAACCGTCGTTGAGCACCAGCCGGGCGATACCGCGATGGGCCACGCGCACGCCCTTGGGCGTACCGGTCGAGCCGGAGGTGTACATGACATAGGCCACCGTGTCGCCACCCTGCGCCAGGCCGGGGTTGTGACCGGGTTGGCGGTCCAGGTCCAGGCGGTCCAGGTCGATGCGGCGGGCGCGGTACTCCAGGGCCGCCGTGCTCTGGCAGATCAGCGCCACGGCGTCGCAATCCTGAACCATGAAGCCCTGGCGTTCGGCCGGCGCCTGCACGTCCAGCGGCACGTAGGCCGCGCCGCACTTGGCCACCGCCAACTGGGCCTGGAGCAGTTCCAGCGAGCGCGGCAACAGGATCGCCACGTGATCGCCCGGCTGCACGCCCTGCTCGATCAGGTAATGGGCCAGACGGTTGGCCTGCTCGTTGAGCTCGCCATAGGTGAGCGTGCGCACGCCGTGCCGCGCCGCCACGGCCAGAGGATGACGCGCCACCCGCTGTTCGAACAGGCGATGCACCGGCAGATCGCGCGGGTAGTCACGCGCAGTGGCGTTGAAGGTTTCGCGCAGACGCCGGGTTTCGGCGTCCGGCAGCACCGAGAGGCGTTCCAGCCCCTCGCTGGCATCATCCTCCAGGGCCTGCAACAGCCCGCGCACAGCCTGCTCCAGGTAAGCACACAGGCGCTTCGCATCGATCCCCGGCGCGGTTTGCGCGGTCAGCTCGAACGCCTGTCCCAGGTCGTCGACGCTCAGTGCCAACGGATAGTTGCTGCGCTCCCGGGCCTCGACCAGTTCGATACCGTCCCAGGCCGAGCGCTCGGTCACCGCCACCCTGGCCATCGAGCCGTGGCGATAGTTGAGCAAGGCGTTGAACAAGGCGGCACCGGTAGGCAGGCCGCTGCAACGCTGGGCCAGTGCCAGGCGTGCGTGCTCGTGGGCGAGCAGGCCGGTCAGGCGCTGGTGCGCCTGTTGCAGCGCAGCCCGGGCGGGTTGCCCGGCCAGGTCCAGACGCAGCGGCAAGGTGTTGATGTACACCCCCAGGGCACGCTCGGCGCCCTCGCCGCCCTGCAGCCGCCCGAGCAGCACGGTGCCGAACACCACGCTGTCGCGCCCGCTCAGTTGGCCGAGCACCTGGGCCCAGGCCAGGTGCATCAGGCTGGCGGCGCTGACGTTGTGCCGCCGCGCCTGCTCGCGGATGCGCAGGTTCAGGTCGTTGTCCAGGCGCTGCTGGTGCTGTGCCACGGCATGCTGGTGCGGCGCCGCATGGCCGGCGTAGGGCAAGGTCGGCTCGTCGATGTCCGCCAGTTGCTCGCGGAAGAAGGCTTCATGGGCCGTGTCACCGGCACCGCGCTGCATCTGGGCGATGTAGTTGCGGTAGGGCACCGCTGCCGGCAGCGCATCCACCTGGCCGAGCAGGCAGGCTTGCAGCTCGTTGCGCAGTACGTCGAGGGCGACGTGGTCCATCACCAGGTGATGGAACAGCAGCGTGGCACTGATCTGCCCGCTGGCAGCTTCGGCGTGATGCACCAGGCGCAGCAGCGGTGCCTGGGTCAGGTCGAAGCGGCGCGGGTCGGCAAGGTCGCCAGCCTGCACCACCTGCAACGGCGCACGGCGCCAGACCACCTGCACCGGCTCGGCCAGGCCGTCCCAGTGCAACGCCGTGCGCAGGCTGTCGTGGCGCGCGATCACCTGGTCCAGGGCACGGTGCAGGGCCTGCAGGCGGCTACGGTCAGCCAGCAGGAAGCGCGCTTCCAGCACATAGGCCGGCGCCTCTTCGTGGGCCAGGTGGTGATAGAGCATGCCTGCCTGCAGCGGGCCGAGCGGGTAGATGTCCTGCACGTTGGCGGTGCCGCCAACGACCTGCGCGACGATACGGTCGATGGCCTGCTGGGACAGTTCGACCAGCGGCAGCAGCTCTGGAGTGATGCGCTGGCAGTCGGCGCCGATGCGGTTGGCCGGCACCTGTACCTGGTCGAGGGGCGCGACGGTCAGGGCCAGGGCGGCCAGGTCCGGCTCGCTGAACAGTCCCTGGATGTCCAGCGCCAGGCCACGACCGCGCAGGCGCGCGACGAGGGTCACCGCCAGCAGCGAATGGCCGCCCAGTTCGAAGAAGTTGTCGTGCCGCCCTACCCGCTCCAGCCCCAGCAGTTCACCCCACAGTTCGGCGAGCAGTTGCTCGGTGTCGCCTTCGGGGGCCTGGTAGGCGCGGCTCTGCAAGGCTTCGACGGCCGGCACCGGCAGCGCCTTGCGGTCGAGCTTGCCGTTGGGGTTCAGCGGCAGTGTGTCGAGGTGCACGAATTGCGCCGGCACCATGAACTCGGGCAACTGCACCTGCAATTGCGCGCGCAACGCCTCGGTGCTGTGTTCGGCACCGGTGTAATAGGCCACCAGACGCTTGCCGGCCGGTGGCAGGTCCAGGGCCAGCACGGCGGCTTCCTTGATCCCCGCGATGCGGGTCAGGCAGGCCTGGATCTCGCCCAGCTCGATGCGCAGGCCGCGGATCTTCACCTGGTCGTCGTTGCGCCCCAGATACTCCAGGGTGCCGTCGGCCAGGTGCCGGGCCAGGTCGCCGGTGCGGTACAGGCGCGCGCCGGGGCGGCTGCCGAACGGGTCTTCGAGGAAGCGCTCGGCGCTCAGTTGCTCGCGGTTCAGGTAGCCACGGGCAACCTGCACGCCCCCGATGTACAGCTCACCGGCAACGCCTTGCGGCACCGGCTGGCCCTGGGCGTCGAGCACGTACAGCGTGGTGTTGGCGATCGGCTTGCCGATCGGCGTGTTGTCCGGGGTCTGCTCCAGCGGCTCGGCGCAGTGCCAGGCGCTCACATCGACCGCCGCCTCGGTCGGGCCGTACAGGTTGTGCAGCTCGACGCTCGGCAGCTGTGCCTTGAAGCGCCGCACCAGGCTGCCGGGCAGCGCCTCGCCGCTGCACAGCACACGTCGCAACGCGGCGGGTTCGGCATCGCCATAGGCGAGGAACACATCGAGCATCGACGGCACGAAATGCAGGGTGCTGACGGCTTCGTCGGCGATCAGCTGGCGCAGGTAGCCAGGGTCGCGGTGCCCGCCCGGGCGCGCCATGACCAGCCGTGCACCGGTCTGCAGCGGCCAGAAGAATTCCCACACCGACACGTCGAAGCTGAACGGGGTCTTCTGCAGCACCACGTCATCGCTGCCAAGGCCGTAGGCGTCCTGGGTCCAGAGCAGGCGGTTGACCACCCCGGCGTGCTCGTTCATCACACCCTTGGGCAGGCCGGTGGAGCCGGAGGTGTAGATCACGTAGGCAAGATGCTGCGGCGTCAGCCCGGCGACCTGCGGGTTGGCGCTGGAAAGCTGCTGCCAGCTCGGCCGGTCGAGGTCGACCAGCGGTGCGTCGAACGCCGCCAGCAGCTCGCGGGTTGCAGCATGCCCCAGCACGGCCAGCGGCGCGCTGTCGGTGAGCATGTGGCGGATGCGGTCGGCCGGGTAGTCCGGGTCGACCGGCACATAGGCGCCGCCCGCCTTGAGGATCGCCAGCAGGCCGACCACCATCGACAGCCCGCGCTCGACGCAGATGGCCACGCGATCATCCGGCCTGACCCCCAGCGCGATCAGGTGATGCGCCAGGCGGTTGGCCTCGGCGTTCAGCTCGCGATAGCTCAACTGCCCGGCCTCGGCACGCAAGGCGATGCGCTCGGGAGTGAGCTCAACCTGGGCCTCGATCAGCCCATGCACGGTCTGCTGCAGATCATAGTCCACGGCGGTGTCGTTGTAGTCGAGCAACAACCGCCGACGCTCCTGCGCCTGTGGCAGGCAGACGTTGGCCAGCACGGCACCGTCGCTGCCGGCCATGGCCCACAGTAGTTGCTCCAGGTAACCGCAATAACGCTCGACCGTGGCGCGGTCGAACAAGGCCGAGGCATAACTCAATGCCCCGCCGAAGCCCTCGGCGGTCTCGCCCAGGCTCAGGCTCAGGTCGAACTTGGCAAAGCCCTGGCCTTCGCCGAGATTACGCAGGCTCAAGCCCTCCAGGCCGGCGGCGAAGTCATGGCCGCCCTCCCACTCCAGCGTCACCTGGTACAGCGGCGTGTGGGCCAGGCTGCGCGGCGGCCTGAGCAGGTCCACCACCTGCTCGAACGGCAGGTCCTGATGCTCCTGCGCGGCCAGCACCTGGGCCTTGACCCGCGCCAGCAAGGTGGCAACGTCGGGTGCATCGGCAAGGTCCAGGCGCACGGCCAGGGAGTTGACGAACAGCCCGATCAGCCCTTCGACCTCGGCCTGCCGACGGCCGGCCACCGGCGTGCCGACCACCACCTCGGCCTGCCCGGACAAGCGCGCCAGCAGTACCGACCAGGCGCCCATGAAGAGCATGAACGGCGTTACCGCGTGGCGCTTGCACAAGGCCTTGAGGTCGTCGGCCAGCCGCGCATCCAGGCGGATGCGCACGCTGTCGCCGGCATAGTCCTGGCGCGACGGGCGCGGGCGGTCGGTGGGCAGGCTCAGCAACGCCGGTGCGCCGGCCAGCTGCGTGCGCCAGAACTCGCCCTGGCGCTGCAGCGCTTCGCCCTGCAGCCAGCGGTGTTGCCACACCGCGTAGTCGCCGTACTGGATCGCCAGCGGCTCGAGCGGAACCTCGCGGCCCGTGCTCAGGGCCTGGTACAGCGCACTCAACTCGCGGGTCAGCACCCCCATCGACCAGCCATCGGCGACGATATGGTGCAGGGTCAGCAGCAACACGTGATGATTCGCGGCGACCTGCAACAGCCGGGCACGCACCGGCAGCTCGTGGCCCAGTGCGAATGGCCGCGCCGCCTCCTCGCGCGCCAGTGCCCGCAGGGACGGCTCGTTCGCGCCTGGCAGCGACTCGCGCTGCAGCACCAGGCGTTGCCCGGACACCCGCACCTGCGGCTGGCCGTCGGCTTCGAAGAATTCGCTGCGCAGGGCTTCGTGGCGCTCGACCAAGGCCGCCAGCGCCTGCGCCAGCGCCTCGCTGTCCAGCGCGCCACGCAGCTCCAGCGCCAAGGGAATGTTGTAGGCCTGACTGGCACCGTTCATCTGCGCCAGGAACCACAGGCGCTGCTGGGCGAACGACAACGGCAGCGGATGCTCGCGCGGCACCGCCAGCACCGGCGGCAGTTCGCTGCGTGCAGCGCCTGCGACCACTTCGGCCATCGCCGCCAGCTCCGCCTGGGCGAACAGTGTACCCAGTGCCAGCTCCACCCCCAGCCGCTGACGGACCTGCGCCACCAGCCGCATGGCCAGCAGCGAATGGCCGCCCAGTTCGAAGAAGTGATCGTGGCGACCGACCCGCTCGACCTGCAGCAAGGCCTGCCAGATCTGCGCCAGGGTCTGTTCCAGCTCGCCCTGGGGCGCCTCGTAGCTGCGCTCGAACAGGTCGACCCGGGTCGGTGCCGGCAAGGCACGACGGTCGAGCTTGCCATTGGCGGTCAGCGGCAGCGCCTGCAGCCGTACGAAGGCCACCGGTACCATGTAGTCGGGCAGGTGCGCCTGCAACTGCGTTCGCAGTTGCGCCGGGGTGGCCGCCTCGACCTGCTCCTGGCCGGTGAAGTAGGCCACCAGGCGTGGCTGCCCAGGCTGGTCCTCGCGCGCCAGCACCACCGCCTCGTTGATGCCCGGCAGTGTCGCCAGGCGGCTTTCGATCTCGCCCAGCTCGATGCGCACGCCACGGATCTTCACCTGGTCGTCATTGCGCCCCAGGTAGTCGAGGGTGCCGTCGGCCAGCCAGCGCACCAGATCGCCGGTGCGGTACATGCGCGCTCCAGGCGTTGCGCTGAACGGGTCGTCGAGGAAGCGCTCGGCGGTCAGTTGCGGGCGGTTGAGGTAACCGCGGGCGACGCCGGCGCCACCGATGTACAGCTCGCCCGCCACGCCCAGGGCC
This sequence comes from Pseudomonas sp. FA117, assembly GCF_057370475.1. NCBI lineage: Bacteria > Pseudomonadati > Pseudomonadota > Gammaproteobacteria > Pseudomonadales > Pseudomonadaceae > Pseudomonas > Pseudomonas sp. FA117. Next base: position 2,327,692 of record NZ_CM170675.1, on the reverse strand, counting down.
ACCGGCTGGTGCTGGGCGTCGAGCACATAGAGCCGGGTGTTGTCGACCGGCCCGCCGATGTGCAGCACGCCACCGGGTTCCATCGCGCCGGAACTGGCGACCACCGTGGTCTCGGTCGGGCCGTAGTTGTTGACCACCGCAAAGCCGGGATGGCGGTTGAACTGCCGCAGGCGGTCGCCGCCGATCAGCAGGGTGCGCAAGGTCGGGTGGTCGAGCTGGTGGCTGAAGGCATACTCGGCCACCGGGGTGGGCAGGAAGCTGACATCCAGCGGGCAGCCGCGCCACCAGGCGAGCAACGCATCGATGTCCTCGCCCTGCTCGCCGGGCGGTGCGATATGCAGCGTCGCCCCGGCGCACAGGGCCGGCCAGACTTCCCAGGCCATGGCGTCGAATCCGAAGCCGGCCAGGCTCGAGGTGTGGCGCCCCTGGCACAGGTCGAAGGCGCGGCAGTGCCAGTCGATCAGGTTGTTCAGGCTCAGGTGCTCGACCATCACGCCCTTGGGCAGGCCGGTGGAACCTGAGGTGTAGATCACGTAGGCAAGGTTGCCGACGCCATGGCCGGCGACCTGCGGCGCGTGCTCGCTCGACGGCCAGTCGCTGCGGTCCAGCTCGATCACCGGTACGGCGCACTGCCCCAGGCGTGGACGCAGGTCGGCCAGGGTCAGCACCGCTGTGGGGGCACTGTCGTCGAGCAGGTAGGCAATGCGCTCGTCGGGGTGGGCCGGGTCGATGGGCACGTAGCCCGCACCGGCCTTCAGAACGGCCAGCAGGCCGACCAGGGTGTCGAGGCCGCGACGGGCCAGGATCGCCACGCGGTCCTCGGGTTGGACCCCCAGGTTCACCAGGCGCTGGGCCAGGGCGTTGGCGCGGTGCTCCAGTTCCCCGTAGCTCAACGTCAGGCCCGCATGGGTGGCCGCCACGGCCTCGGGTTGCTGCCAGGCCTGGCGCTGGATGCGCTGGTGCACGGTGAGCGTGGTTTCGCGTTCGCCATGGCGCGCGTTGAAAGTCTCGAGCAGCCAGGCGCGCTCGTCGGCGGGCAGCATGTCGAGCTGCCCGACCCTGGCCCCTGTGCTGTGCCCGAGTGCCTGCACCAGGCTCTCGAGGGTCTTCTCCAGGTAGGCGCAGACCCGCCCGGCCGGCACCTCGGCGGTCGACAGCAAGGTCAGGCGCAGGGCATCGCCCAGGTCGTCGATGCTCAAGGTCAACGGGTAGTTGGTGCGTTCCTCGCTGGCCAGCACCTCGATGCCCTCCCACGCCGAACGCGCCTGGTCGTCGGCGACCGGCGCGCTGTGGCGATAATTGAGCAAGGCGTTGAACAGCGGTGTCGGCGCGGCCACGCCGCTGCAACGCTGGGCCAAGGCCAGGGGCGCATGTTCGTGGCGCATCAGGGTGGTCAGGCGCTGGTGGGTGGCCTTGATCGCCGCGACCAGCTCAGTTTCGGCCAGGTCGACCCGCAGCGGCAGGGTGTTGATGAAGATGCCCAGCGCCCGGTCGTTGGCTTCGGCGCCCATCAGGCGCCCCATCAGCACGGTGCCGAAAACCACCTGCTCGCGCCCGGTCAGGCCACCGAGCACCCGCGCCCAGGCCAGGTGGAACAGGCTCGCCAGGCTCACGCCCAGCACGCGCGCCTGGCTGCGCAGGCCGTCGCACAGGGCCGGCGACAAAGTCAGGCTTTGCTCGTGCGGCGCACTGCCGTCGCCCTGCACATCCTGCAGGCCGTAGGCCAGGGTCGGCTCGACGATATCGCCCAGTTGCTCGCGGAAGAACGCCTCGTGCTGCGCCTGGCTGACACCAAGCAGGGCCTGGCCCACGTAGTTGCGAAACGGCACCGGTGCGCCCAGCAGGTGGCCGTCGCCGCGCAGCACGGCCTGCATCTCGTGACGCACCACGTCGAGGGCGCTGTGGTCCATGGCGATATGGTGGAACTGCAACGTGGCTTCGACGCGACCCTGCGCGTCGGCGGGCGCGCCATGCAGGCGGATCAGCGGCGCCTGCGTCAGGTCGATGCGCTCGTCCAGCTGCGGGCCGTCGCACAGCTGCAGGCGGGCCTGGCGCCAGACCACCTGCACGGGCGCCTCCAGCCCCTGCCAATGCACCGAGGTGCGCAGGATATCGTGGCGGTCGATCACCGCCTGCAGCGCTGCGACGAACGCCTGCAGGTGTGCCTGGCTGGCAAAGGCGAAGCGCGACTGCATCACGTAGGGGTCGCTGCCTTCGGCGCTGGCATGATGGTAGAGGATGCCCTGCTGCAACGGTGCCAGCGGGTAGATGTCCTGCACATTGGCGTGACCGCCGGGGATCTGCCCGACAAGCGCATCGATGGCGGCCTGGTCGAGCTCGACCAGGTTGAGCAGCGCCGGGGTGATCTGCCTGCAGCCGGCCGGAATCGCGTTGTCCGGGGCGGCGGCATTGCCCGCCCTGGCAACGTATTCACCGCGCTCGATCAGCGCGATCAGCGCCGGCTTGTGTTCGCGCAGGCGCGCCACCAGGCTGGCATCGGTCAGTGCCTGGCGGTTGCCCTGCACCACCAGCTGGCCATCCTTGAGTGCCAGCTGGATATCGTTGGCCGACAGTGTCGCCAATAGTTCGTTGATGCTCACAGGACGATCTCCATTCTGTCTGTGATGGCTGCATAGCCTGCCAGGGTCGGTTGTTCGAACAGTGCGCGCACATCGGCCTCCAGGCCCTCCTGACGCAGACGGGCCGTCAGGGTCACCGCCAGCAGCGAGTGGCCGCCCAGTTCGAAGAAGTTGTCGTGCCGCCCTACCCGCTCGACGCCCAGCAGTTCGCACCAGAGCCTGGCCAGTAGTCGCTCGGTGTCGCCTTGCGGCGCTTCGTAGGGCCGCGTATCGGCAATCACCGCCGCCGGCAACGCCTTGCGGTCGAGTTTGCCGTTGGGGCTCAGCGGCAAGGCATCGAGGTGCATGAACAGCGCCGGCACCATGAACTCGGGCAATTGCGCCGCCAGTTGCCGACGCAGATGCTCCACAGGTTGTGCAACCCCGGTGTAATAGGCCACCAGACGCTGCTCCACGGCCAGCACCACGGCCTCCTTGATCCCCGCGATGCGGGTCAGGCAGGCCTGGATCTCGCCCAGCTCGATGCGCAGGCCGCGGATCTTCACCTGGTCGTCGTTGCGCCCCAGGTACTCCAGGGTGCCGTCGGCCAGGTGCCGGGCCAGGTCGCCGGTGCGGTACAGGCGCGCGCCGGGGCGGCTGCCGAACGGATCGTCGAGGAAGCGCTCGGCGCTCAGCTGCTCGCGGTTCAGGTAGCCACGGGCAACCTGCACGCCACCGATGTACAGCTCACCGGCAACGCCTTGCGGCACCGGCTGGCCCTGGGCGTCGAGCACGTACAGCGTGGTGTTGGCGATCGGCTTGCCGATCGGCGTGTTGTCCGGGGTCTGCTCCAGCGGCCCGGCGCAGTGCCAGGCGCTGACGTCCACCGCCGCCTCGGTCGGGCCGTACAGGTTGTGCAGCTCGACGCTCGGCAGCTGTGCCTTGAAGCGCCGCACCAGGCTGCCGGGCAGTGCCTCGCCGCTGCACAGCACGCGCCTGAGGTCCGCTGCCTGTGGTTGGCCATGGGCGAGGAACACATCTAGCATCGACGGCACGAAATGCAGCGTGGTGACGCCGCGCTCGGCGATCACTTCCTGCAAATACTGCGGGTCGCGATGGCCACCTGGGCAGGCCATGACCAGTTGCGCACCGGTCTGCAGCGGCCAGAAGAATTCCCACACCGACACGTCGAAGCTGAACGGGGTCTTCTGCAGCACCACGTCATCGCTGCCAAGGCCGTAGGCGTCCTGGGTCCAGAGCAGGCGGTTGACCACCCCGGCGTGCTCGTTCATCACGCCCTTGGGCAGGCCGGTGGAGCCGGAGGTGTAGATCACGTAGGCAAGATGCTGCGGCGTCAGCCCGGCGACCTGGGGGTTGGCGCTGGAAAGCTGTTGCCAGGTCGGCCGGTCGAGGTCGACCAGCGGTGCATCGAACGCCGCCAGCAGCTCGCGGGTTGCAGCATGCCCCAGCACGGCCAGCGGCGCGCTGTCGGTGAGCATGTGGCGGATGCGGTCGGCCGGGTAGTCCGGGTCGACCGGCACATAGGCGCCGCCCGCCTTGAGGATCGCCAGCAGGCCGACCACCATCGACAGCCCGCGCTCGACGCAGATGGCCACCCGATCATCCGGCCTGACCCCCAGCGCGATCAGGTGATGCGCCAGGCGGTTGGCCTCGGCGTTCAGCTCGCGGTAGCTCAGCTGGATGCGCTCGGCGATCAGGGCGATACGCTCGGGGGTACGCTCGACCTGGGCCTCGATCAGCCCATGCACGGTCTGCTGCAGATCGTAGTCCACGGCGGTGTCGTTGAGGCCGACCAGCAGGCGCTGACGCTCGCCCTGCTCCAGCACGGGCAATTGGTCGAGCGGCAGGTCGGGCCGGGACTCAAGCGCATCCACCAGGCCGGCCAGCACCTGTTGCAGTTGCCCGCAAACCCGCGCGGCCCCTATCGCTGGCAGCACCTGCACGGTCAGGCGCAGGCCGTCGCCCAGGTCGTCCACGTTGAGGCTCAACGGGTAGTTGGTGCGTTCCTCGCTGGCCAGGGTCTCGATTCCCTGCCAGGCCTGGCGCTGCGCCTCGGTTTCGGCGGCCCCGGCGCTGTGCCGGTAGTTGAGCATGGCGCTGAACAGCGGCAGGGGGGCGACCACGCCACTGCACCGCTGGGCCAGGGCCAGCGAGGCATGTTCGTGGGTCAGCAAGGCCGTCAGGCAGGCATGGGTGGCGCGTACGCCCTCACGCACGCCAAGCCCGGCCAGGTCCACCCGCAGCGGCAGGGTGTTGATGAACATGCCCAGGCCATGGCCGCTGCCGGCACCACCCTGCATGCGTCCCAGCAGCACGGTGCCGAACACCACGCTGTCGCGGCCGCTGGCGCTGCCCAGCAGGCGTGCCCAGGCCAGGTGCAGCAGGCTCGCCGTGCTGACCCCGAGCTGACGGGCCTGGCTGCGCAGGCGCTGGTTCAGGGCCGGGTCCAGGTGCACCTGGGCCTGCTCGATGCTGCGCACGTCCGCCTGGATGTCGCGCAGGCCGAACGGCAGGGTCGGCTCGTCGATGTCGGCCAACTGCTCGCGGAAGAAAGCCTCGTGTTCCGCTTCGCTGACGCCCAGGCGTGCCTGGGCCACGTAGTTACGGTAAGGCACCGCCGCCTCGGTCGGCTCGTGAAGGCCGTGCAGATAGCCGAGCATCTCGGCACGCACCACGTCCAGTGCAGTGTGGTCGAGCACCAGGTGATGGAACTGCAAGGTCGCTTCGATTCGCGCCCCAGTCTGGCGATACAGCAGGCGCACCAGCGGCGCCTGGTTCAGCGCCAGGCTGTCGAAGCGCTGCCCGGCGGCTGCGTCCAGGTCGATCAGTGGCAGTTCAGCGTGACGCCACACCACCTGCAGCGGCTGCGCCAGCCCTTCCCAGAGCACGGCGGTGCGCAGGATATCGTGGCGGGCGATGACCTTTTCCAGCGCTGCGGCAAAGGCCTGCAGGCGCGCCAGGCTGTCGAACAGCAGCTGCGATTGCAGCAGGTACGGATCGGCGCCATTCGCGCTCAGATGATGGTAGAGAATGCCTTCCTGCAGCGGTGCCAGCGGATAGATATCCTGCACGTTGGCGGCGCCGCCCGGGACGCTGGCGACCACGGTGTCGATGGCCGCCTGGTCAAGCGCAATCAGGCTGAGCAGTTCAGGGGTGATGCGTTTGCAGCCGGGCAGGATGCGGTTGGCCGGCACCTGGACCTGACGGCCCTGACCAAGCGCCGCGCACAGCGCCGCCACGCTCGGCTGGCCGAACAGCAGGCGTACATCGGCTTCCAGCCCTTGCTGGCGCAGGCGCTCGATCAGGCTGACCGCCAGCAGCGAATGTCCGCCCAGCTCGAAGAAGTTGTCGTGCCGCCCTACCCGCTCCAGGCCCAGCAGCTCAGCCCAGACGGCGGCCATGGCCTGCTCGGTCTCACCCTGCGGCGCCTCGAAGGCTGCCACTGGCAGGTCGGCCGGATCAGGATCGGGCAGCGCCTTGCGGTCGAGCTTGCCGTGGCGGGTCAGCGGCATGGCGTCCAGGCGAACGAAGGCCAGCGGTACCAGGTGTCCCGGCAGGCTGGCCTGCAAGGCCTGGCGCAGGCCTTCGACCGGCCCGTGAGCGGTGAACCAGGCCAGCAGGCGCTCGCCGCGCACCAGCACCACCGCATCCATCACGCCCGGCTGGGCGGCCAGGGCCGCCTCGATTTCGCCGAGTTCCACGCGCACGCCGCGGATCTTCACCTGGTCGTCGTTGCGCCCCAGGTAGTCGAGGGTGCCATCGGCGTTCCAGCGCACCAGGTCGCCACTGCGGTACATGCGCGCATCGGCCCGCTCGCTGAACGGATCGGCGACGAAACGCTGCTCGGTCAGTTCGGGCCGGTTCAGGTAGCCACGGGCGACGCCATCGCCGCCGATGTACAGCTCGCCCGCCGCGCCGACCGGCACCGGCTGGCGACGCTCGTCGAGGACGTAGACTCGGGTGTTGGCGATGGCCGTACCGATGTGCAGCGCACCACCGACCTGCACCTGGCCGGAGGTAGCGACCACGGTGGTCTCGGTCGGGCCGTAGTTGTTGATCACGGCAAAGCCCGGATCGCGCTCGAACGAGCGCAGGCGGTCGCCACCGATCAGCAAGGTGCGCAGGCTGGAGTGCTGGCGGTCGCGGCGCAGGGCCTGCTCGGCCACCGGGGTGGGCAGGAAACTGACCTGCAGCGGTTGCTCCAGCCACCAGTCGAGCAAGGCATCGAGCTGTTCGTTGCCCAGCGCGCTCGGCGGCAGGTGCAGCACGGCCCCGGCACACAGGGCCGGCCAGACTTCCCAGGCCATGGCATCGAAGCCGAAACCGGCCACGCAGGAGGTCTGGCTGCCGGCTTGCACGGCAAAGGCCTCGCAATGCCAGTGCACCAGGTTGGCCAGGGTGCGGTGCTCGACCATCACGCCCTTGGGCTGACCGGTGGAGCCGGAGGTGTAGATCACGTAGGCCAGCGCCGTGGCATCCAGGCCGGGCACCTGCGGATCGTGCTCGGCGGCGGACTGCCAGTCGCGGCCGTCCAGGTCCAGGCGGGCGACACCCTGCGGCAGGCTGTGCCGGGCCGAGTCGGCCAGCACCAGTACCGGCGCGCTGTCTTCGAGCAGGTAGGCGATGCGTTCGGCCGGATAACCAGGATCGACCGGCACATAAGCGGCGCCAGCCTTGAGCACCGCCAACATCGCCACCAGGCGCTGCGGCGTGCGCGGCAGGCACAGCGCAACCCGGGCGCCAGGGCGCACGCCCAGGCCGATCAGATGATGGGCCAGGCGGTTGGCGGCACGATTGAGTTCGCCGTAGCTGAGCACCTCGCCCGCCTGCACCACCGCCTGGGCCTGCGGCGAACGGGCCGCGATGGCTTCGACCAGAGCATGCACGGTCTGGCCCTGTGCATAGCTACGGGCGCTGGCGTTGAAGTCGACCAGCAGGCGCTGACGCTCTTCAGCCCCCAGCACCGACAGGTCGTCCAGCCGCGTGCGCGGCGCCTGCTCCAGTGCCTCGATCAGTTGCGCGACGCCGTTGGCCATCCACTGCGCAACGCGTTCGGCGCCGATGGCCGCCAGGGCCAGCACGCTCAAGGTGAAGCCCTCGCCCAGGTCATCGACGCTCAGGGTCAGCGGATAGTTGCTGCGCTCCTCGCCACCCAACAGGCGCACGCCCTGCCAGATGCCCTCGCCATCACGCGGGGCGTCGGCAGCGCTGTGCCGGTAGTTGAGCAAGGCGCTGAACAGCGGCTGGCCGGCGGGCACGCCGCTGCAGCGCTGGGCCATGGCCAGCGAGGCGTGCTCGTGGCCGAGCAGCGCCGACAGTCGGGCATGGGTGGCCCGCACGGCATCGCTCACCGCCGCCTGGGTGTCGACGCGCAACGGCAGGGTATTGATGAACACCCCCAGCGCCCGGTCGGCGCCCTCGCCGCCCTGCAGGCGGCCCATCAGCACGGTGCCGAACACCACCTCGCTGCGATTGGCCAGCACTCCGAGCAGGCGCGCCCAGGCCAGGTGCATGAGGCTTGCAGCGCTGACGCCCAGGCCACGCGCCTGTTCACGCAGACGTCGGGCCAGCGCGGCGTCGAGGGCCAGGTGCGCCTCGTCGATACCATGGCCCTCGCCCTGGACGTCCTGCTGGCCGAACGGCAGGGTCGGCTCGTCGATATCGCCGAGCATGTCGCGGAAGAACGCTTCGGCGCCCGTGGTATCCTGGCCCAGGCGCGCCTGGGCCACATAGTTGCGATACGGCACCGGCGCGCCAAGGCTGGCCGCATCGCCGAACAGCAGGGTGTGCATCTCGGCGCCGACCACGTCCATGGCCGTATGGTCCAGTGCCAGGTGGTGGAACAGCAGGATCGCCACGACCTGGCCGTTGCCAGGGTCCTGGCTGTAGACCAGGCGTATCAGCGGTGCCTGTTGCAGGTCCAGGCGATGATGACGGGCATCGAAACGCGCCTGCAGGCGCTCGACCACCTCGCCTTCCCCGTCCAGCGTCACCGCGCTCACTTCCAGCGGTGCCCGGCGCCACACCACCTGCACCGGCTGTGCCAGCCCTTCCCAGACCAGCGAAGTGCGCAGGATGTCGTGCCGGTCGATGACCTGCTGCAGCGCACCGGCCCAGGCCTGCAGGCGCTCGAGGCTGTCGAAGGCCAGGCGCGACTGCAGCAGGTAGGGATCGCCCTGCGCGGCGCTCAGGTGGTGGTAGAGAATGCCTTCCTGCAGCGGCGCGAGCGGGTAGATCTCCTGCACGTTGGCGGCGCCGCCCGGTACCGTGGCGACGATGCGCTCAATGGCGGCCTGCTCCAGTTCGACCAGAACGAGCATCTCGGGGGTGATCTGTCGGGCATCGGCCGGCACACGGTTTGCCGGAACCTGCACCTCGCGCCCGCTGCCCACGGCTGCGGCGAGCGCAGCCAGGGTCGGCTGGGCGAACAGCACCCGCACATCGGCGCCAAGGCCGGCCTTGCGCATGCGCTCGATCAGGCTCACCGCCAGCAGCGAGTGGCCACCGAGTTCGAAGAAGTGATCGTGGCGACCGATCCGGTCGACCTTGAGCACCTCGGCCCAGATCGCCGCCAGCGCGACTTCCACCTCCCCTTCGGGCGCGGCGAAATCGCGGCTGACCAACGCCGACGAGTCCGGTTGCGGCAAGGCCCGGCGGTCGAGCTTGCCGTTGGCGGTCAGCGGCCACTGGTCGACCCGGACGTAGGCCGACGGCAGCATGTAGTCCGGCAACTGCCCTTGCAGACGGGCATGCAGGTCGGCGATCTGCGGGCCATCGCCCTGGGCACTGAGCCAGGCCACCAGTCGCTTGTCGCCCGGCACGTCCTCGCGCACCAGCACCACGGCCTCCTGCACCCCGTCGCAGGCGGCCAGGCGCGCTTCGATCTCGCCCAATTCGATACGGAAACCGCGCAGCTTGACCTGCTGGTCGTTGCGGCCCAGGTAGCGCAGGGTGCCGTCGGCCTGCCAGCTGACCAGGTCGCCGCTGCGGTACAGGCGCGCCCCCGGCACTTCGCTGAAGGGGTCGTCGAAGAAGCGCTCGGCGGTCAGCGCCGGCTGGTTCAGGTAACCCAGGGCCACACCGTCGCCACCGATGTACAGCTCACCGACTGCGCCGACCGGCACCGGCTGGCGCTGGGCATCGAGCACATAGCAGCGGCTGTTGCCGATCGGTCGGCCGATCGGGATCGGCCCCTCGCTCACCGCGAGGATTTCATGGGTGGTGCTGAAGGTCGTGGCTTCGGTCGGGCCATAACCGTTGAGCAGGTGCGCCGGGGCACCTTCGCGCAGCACCCGGGCGATGACCTGCGGATCGAGCACGTCGCCGCCGACCATCAGGTAGCGCAGCGCTCGGAACGCTGGCAGCAGATGCGTGGCGTATTGATGGAACAGGCCGGCCGTCAGCCACAGCACGGTGACGTCGTGCTCCAGCAGCGCCTGGCCCAGCGCCTGCTGCGAGAGCACCTGGTGCTGGTCGATCACCACCACGCGCCCGCCGTTGAGCAGCGGCGCCCACACCTCCAGGGTGCTGGCGTCGAAGGCCGGGTTGGAGGCGAAGGCCACGCGGTCGTCGGCCTGGAAGGCGGCGAAGCCGTTGTTGATCACCAGGCGCACGATCGAGCGGTGCGCCACCAGCACGCCCTTGGGCAGGCCGGTGGAGCCTGAGGTGTACATGATGTAGGCCGCCGCCCGCGCATCCACCGGGATGCCCAGGCCGTGCGCCGGCCAGGCGCTCAGGTCGAGGGTGTCCAGCTCGACGCGGCGGGCGCTGCCGACCTGCGGCTGGTCGGTGTGGGTCAGCAGCAGCGTGGCGCGGCTGTCGTCGAGCATGAAGGCCTGGCGCTCGACCGGGGCATTGGCGTCCAGCGGCAGATACACCGCCGCGCATTTGCTCACCGCCAACTGCGCAGCCAGCAGGTCGAAGCCGCGTGGCAGCAGCAGCGCCACCCGATGCCCCGCCTGCACACCCAGCTCCAGCAACTGCCGGGCCAGGCGGTTGGCATGCTGGTCGAGCTCGGCATAGCGCCACTGCCGCCCACCGTGGACCACGGCCACGGCCTGCGGGGTCTTCGCGGCGCGCGCCTCGAACAAGGCCGGCAACGACTGCTCGCGCGGGTAGTCGCGATGCGTGGCGTTGAAGCCCTGCAGCACCTGCGCACGCGCCGCCGGCGACAGGCACGACAGCGCCTGCAGCGGTTTTTCCGGCAGTGTTTCCAGGGCCTCGACCAGGTTCGCCAGGGCACTGCCCAGCAACCCGCAGACCTGCGCGCCGTCCACCTGCGGCACGGCCTGCACGGTCAGCTCCAGGCCTTCGCCCAGGTCGTCGACGTTGACCACCAGGGGGTAGTTACTGCGCTCACGCGAGGCCAGCAACTCGATGCCCGACCAACCCAGGCCATCGCCTGCGCCCTTGGCGCGGCTATGGCGGAAGTTGAGCAGGCTGGTGAACAGCGGCTGGGACGCCGGCACGCCGCTGCAGCGCTGGGCCAGTGCCAGCGATGCCTGCTCGTGGCCGAGCAGCCGCGCCAGACGCTGATGGGTACGGCGCACGCCTTCGGCCGCACCGAGGGCATCGACGCTGACCCGCAGGGGCAAGGTGTTGATGAACATGCCCAGCGCCCGGTCGGCCCCGGCGCCACCCTGCAGGCGGCCCAGCAGCACGGTGCCGAACACCACCTCGCTGCGCCCGCCCAGTTGCGCCAGCACCTGGCCCCAGGCCTGGTGCACCAGGCTGGCCACGCTGACCCCGAGCATGCGCGCCTGCACCCGCAGGCGCCCGGCCAGGGCAGCGTCGAGTGCCAGGTGGCTGTCGATCACCTCGACGCCATCGCCCTGCACGTCGCGCAGGCCGAACACCTCCGTGGGCGCATCGATGTCGCCCAGCAGTTCGCGGAACATGGCTTCGTCGGCGGCGGGGTCGGCCTGCAGCCGCGCACGGGCTACGTAATTGCGATACGGCACGCTGTCGATCTGCAGCGGCTGGCCCTGCAGTGCGGCACCGACCTCGGCCACCAGCAGCTCGACGGCGGTGTGGTCGAGCAGGATATGGTGCAGCAGCAAGGTGGCCTGCAGGCGCTCACCCTGGTCATGACGCACCAGTTGCATCAACGGCGCGCAGGTCAGGTCCAGGCGCTGCAGGTCGGCGTGCTCGGCAACGCGCAGCCGCGCCTGGCGGTGCACCACCTGCACCGCCTCAGCCAAGCCCTCCCAATGCAGGCTGGTGCGCAGGATGTCGTGGCGGGCGATGACCGCGTCGAGCGCAGTGACGAACCCTTGCAGCTCTGCTTCACCGGCAAAGGCAAAACGTGCGCGCAGCACGTAAGGGTCGGCGCCGACGCTGGCCAGATGGTGATAGAGGATGCCCTGCTGCAGCGGCGCCAGGCCGTAGATGTCCTGGACGTTGGCCGCACCGCCGGGGATGCACGCAACCAGCGCGTCGATGTCGTCCTGGCCGAGGTCGGCCAGCGCCAGCATCTGTGGTTCGATACGCACGCAGTCGGCCGCGATGCGGTTGGCCGGCACCTGCGCCGGCAGATCGGCACTCACTGCTGCCGCCAATGCCGACAGGGTCGGCTGGCCGAACAGCACGCGCACGTCGGCTGCCAGCTCCTGCTGGCGCATGCGCTCCACCAGCTTGACCGCCAGCAGCGAATGGCCGCCCAGCTCGAAGAAGTTGTCGTGCCGGCCGATCTGCTCCAGGCCCAGCAGTTGTTGCCAGATTGCCGCGATGCGCTGCTCCACCTCGCCAGACGGCGCCTCGAAGGCACGCCGGGCGAAAGACTCGCCCTCAGGTTCAGGCAGCGCCTTGCGGTCGAGCTTGCCGTTGGTGGTCAGCGGGAAGGCTTCCAGGCGCACGAAGGCCGCAGGCACCATGTACTCGGCCAAATGGCGCAACAGGCCGTCACGCAGCGCGGCGGCATCCGGCTCGGCCCCTTGGTCCGCCAGCCAGTAGGCCACCAGGCGCTGCTCGCCAGTGCTGTCGCGGCGGGCCATGACCACCGCCTCGCGCACGCCGTCACAGGCCGCCAGGCGTGCCTCGATCTCGCCCAGCTCGATGCGGAAGCCACGGATCTTCACCTGGTCGTCGTTGCGCCCCAGGTAGTCCAGGCTGCCATCGGCGGCCCAGCGTGCCAGGTCGCCGGTCTTGTACAGGCGCCCGCCGGGGTTGAACGGGTCGGCGATGAAGCGCTCGGCGCTCAGCGCTTCGCGGTTCAGGTAGCCACGCGCGACCCCGGCACCGCCCACGTACAGCTCGCCGGTGACACCGGCAGGCACCGGCTGGCGGCGGGCGTCGAGCACGTACAGTTGCAGGTCGGGGATCCGCGAGCCGATGGGGCTGACCCCCACCAGTTGGGCATCGGCCGCCTGCAGCGGCCGGTAGGTGACGTGCACGGTGGTCTCGGTGATGCCGTACATGTTGACCAGGCGCGTGCCGGCATTGCCGATGCGCGCATACCAGGGCTTGAGCAGGCCCGGCTCCAGCGCCTCGCCGCCGAAGATCACCTGGCGCAGGGAATGCTGCAGCTCGCTGCGCGCCTGGGCGGCGATCAACTGGCGGAAAGCGCTTGGGGTCTGGTTGAGGATGCTCACGCCGGTGCGGCAGAGCAAGGCGTAGCACTCGTCCGGCGAGCGGCTGATGCGCTGCGGCACGATCAGCAGTTGCCCCCCGAAGGCCAGCGCCCCCCAGATCTCCCAGACCGAGAAGTCGAAGGCGAAGGAGTGGAACAGCGCCCAAGTGTCCTGGCGGTTGAAGGCGAACCAGTCGTGGGTGGCCGAGAACAGCCGCGAGACGTTGCCATGCTCGACCATCACCCCCTTGGGCAGGCCGGTGGAACCGGAGGTGTAGATCACGTAGGCCAGGTGCGAGGGCAGCAGGCCGGTGACCAGCGGGTTGCTGCTGGCTTGCTGGTGCAGCGTCGGATCGTCGAGGTCGATCACCGGCGCCGTCACCTCGCCCAGCAGCGCCAGGCTGTCGGCCTGGGTGAGGATCGCCCGGGGGGCGCTGTCGGCCAGGGTGAAGGCAATGCGCTCGGCGGGATAGGCGGGATCGATGGGCACATAGCCGGCGCCGGCCTTGAGCACCCCAAGCAGCCCGACCAGCATGCCCAGGCCACGCTCGACGCAGATCGCCACGCGGTCGTCCGGGCCGATGCCCATTTCGATCAGGCGGTGGGCCAGCTGGTTGGCGCGCTGGTTGAGTTCGCCGTAGCTCAGGCTCTGCTGCTCGAAGATCAGCGCGGTGTCATCGGGCCGCGCCTGGGCGTGGGCTTCGAAGCGCTGGTGCACCAGCGGCGTCAGGGCGAATTCCAGCAAGGGTCGGTTGTGACCGTGGATCAGCTGCTCGCGCTCGTCTGGCGGCAGAATGTCGAGCCCGTTCAGTGGGGCGCCAGGATCGTGGTCCAGGGCCTCGACCAGTTGTTCGAGGGTCCGTGCCAGGTAACCAGCGATGCGCCGGGCGCCGAGCCCGCCACCGGCCAGCGCGGTGATGCGCAGGTCTTCGCCAAGGTCGTCGATATTGATCGTCAACGGGTAGTTGGTGCGCTCCTCGGCGCCCAGCACCTGGATGCCCGGGGCGATGTCGATGACATCGGCCGCATCGCCGGCATCGCTGTGGCGGTAGTTGAGCACCGTGTTGAACAGCGGCGTCGGCGCCGCCACCGCACTGCAGCGTTGGGCCAGGGCCAGGGGCGCCTGTTCGTGGCCGAGCACGCCGGTCAGGCGCGTGTGGGTGCTCTGCAGGCCCTGGCGGACACTCTGCGGCCCTACGTCGATGCGCAACGGCAAGGTGTTGATGAACATGCCCAGTGCCTGTTCGCCACCCTCGCCGGCTTCCATGCGGCCGAGCAGCACGGTGCCGAACACCACCGACTCGCGGCCCGAGACCTGGCCCAGCACCCGCGCCAGGCCCAGGTGGGCGATGGCTGCAGGGCTTACGCCCAGGCGTCGGGCCTGGGCGCGCAGGCGCAGGCTCAACGCGCGGTCGAGCGTGATGCGGGCGTCCTCCACCGACGCGCCATCGACTTCGGCCACACCGAAGGCCAGGGTCGGCTCGTCGATGTCGGCCAGCATCGCGCCGAAGAACGCCTCGTGCGCGGGGACGTCCAGGGCCTGGCGCGCCTGGGCCAGCAGGTTGCGAAACGGCACGGCTGGCCCGACGCGCGCGGCATCGCCGGCCAGCCAGGCGCCGATTTCGCGGCGTACGATATCCAGCGCGGTGTGGTCCATCACCGTGTGGTGGAACAGCAGCAGGGCCACCCTTTCCTCACCGGCGCCACGGGCGTGCACCAGGCGCAGCAGCGGCGCCTGGCGCAGGTCGAGGCGGTAATGACGGGTATCGTGCAGCACGCGCAACTGCGTCAGCGGCTCGTCCTGGCCTGGCAGCAGCAGTTCCTCACGCCCCAGCGGCGCCTCGCGCCAGACCACCTGCACCGGCTCATCCAGGCGCTCCCAGTACATCGAGGTGCGCAGGATGTCGTGGCGCGAGATCACCCAGTCCAGGGCCTGGGCGAAGGCGTCCAGGTGCGCCTGGTCGGCAAAGCGCAATTGCGCCTGCAACAGGTAGGGATCGCCAGCGTCGGCGGACAGGTGATGGTAGAGCATGCCCTCCTGCAGCGGCGCCAGGGGGTAGATGTCCTGCACATTGGCGGCACCACCGGGAATGCTGGCGACGATACGGTCGATGGCCTGCTGGTCGAGCTCGACCAGCGGCAGCATCTGCGGGGTGATCCTGAAGGCCGGGCTCAGCCAGTCGTCGTTGTGCCTGGCGAGCATCTCCAGCAGCGCCGGCTTGTGCGCGGCCAGTGCGTCCCAGAGGGCATCGTCCAGGGCATCGTCGTCGCCATCGACCACCAAGTCCTGGCCGTCACGCTGGAGTCGGATCGCACGGGTGGAGAGCACAGCCATCAGTTCGCTGAAGCGCATGGGTAAGCATCCTGCTTTTTGCCAATCGGAAATGGCGCAAAGCTAAAGGATCAGGCGCGCGAGGGGTGACAGGGTAAGGGGGGACAAAGGGAGGGATGCAGCGGCGAACCGCCGCTGTCGCCTGTGGGCGCGACGCAAGGCCGCGCCAACGACAGCGGATGCAGCCGGTTCAACGCAACGGATACAGCGCCTCGTCGAACTGTTCCAGGCGCGGGAACTCCAGTGGCTGATCGTCCGAGAGCTGTTCCAGCCGCTGGCGGTACTGCGCCAGGAACTCGCTTCGTGCCTCGTCGCTGATGTACGGCACATGCCAGGCCACGAACGGCGCCAATACGTCGAAACCGACATAGGCCAGGGTGCCGCGCAGGATCGGCCGCAGCATGTCTTCCAGCGGCCCATGGATCGCGCCCTCGCCGAACATGTGCTCGCGACCGCCCAGGGTCACGGTCACCAGCGCCTTCTTGCCCGCCAGGCCGCCCTGGTCGTAGAAGCGCTTGCCGCCATAGCACACACCCGACACCAGCACCCGGTCGATCCAGCCCTTGAGCATCGCCGGGGCGGAGAACCAGAAGATCGGGAAGTTCAGCACCAGCAGGTCGGCCCACAGCAGCTTGTCGAGCTCCTGCCGGATATCCGCGGCGATGGAGCCGCTCTTGACCCCCAGGCGTTGTTCCAGCGCATAGACCAGGTACTCGGGGTTCTCGCGCGTGGCGAAGTCATCGGCGCTGGCCACCGGGTTCCAGCCCATGGCGTACAGGTCGCTGACCTGCACCTGATGCCCCTGGGCCTTGAAAGTCTCCACCGCCTGGTCGCGCAGCGCGGCGGTGAACGAATGCGGTTCGGGATGGGCGTGGACGATCAGTACATTCATGAAAGCTGTCCTTCGGCAGTTGGCTGGGGGGTAGCAGCGGCGCGACCGGCCAGCAGGCGGTCGAGCCAGTCCGGGTCCATCTGCGGCTCCGAAGAGAACAGCAGCCCGGTGTAATCCTGATACGGCGGGGTGAAGATCGCCTCGCGGCGGCCATGGTCCACGACCCTGCCGCGCTGCATCACCATCACCTCGTCGGCAATGGCGCGCACCGTTGCCACGTCGTGGGTGATGAACAGATAGGCCACGCCCAGCTGGCGCTGGATGCGGTCGAGCAGCTTGAGCACGCCTTCGGCCACCAACTGGTCGAGTGCCGAGGTCACTTCGTCGCAGATGATCAGTTGCGGCTCGGCGGCCAGGGCACGGGCGATGCACACCCGCTGCTTCTGCCCACCGGACAGCTCGCGTGGCTGACGCTCCATGAACCTGGCAGGGTCCAGTTCGATCATCTCCAGCAGCTCGGCCACGCGCTCACGCAGCGCCCTGCCCTTGAGCCCCAGGTAGAAGGCCAGCGGGCGACCGATGATGTCGACGATGCGCTGGCGCGGATTGAGCGCGGTGTCGGGGATCTGGTAGATCATCTGGATACGGCGCAGTTGCTCCTTGCTGCGCCGCCGGTAGTCGGCCGGCAACAGGTCGCCGTCGTACAGCACCTGGCCGCTGCTCGGTTGCAGAAGCCCGGTAATCAGCCGCGCCGTGGTGCTCTTGCCACTGCCGGACTCACCGATCACCGCCAGGGTCTGCCCGCGCTGCAGCGTCAGCGACACATCGTGCAGCACCGGCTGCGCACCATAGCTGGCCGAAGCGTTGCGCACCTCCAGCAGCGGCCGGGCCTGCGCCTGCATGGCCTTGGGTTCGGTGTGGAAGCTGCGCACCGCCCACAGCGAGCGGGTGTAGTCCTGGCTGGGGGCGCCGAGCATGGTGCGGGTGGCGGCCTCCTCGACCAGGCTGCCGTGGCGCAGGACCATGATGCGGTCGGCGATCTGCGCCACCAGGGCCAGGTCGTGACTGATGTACAGCGCCGCGCTGCCGAAGCGCTTGACCGCATCGCGAATGGCGGCGATCACCTCGATCTGGGTGGTGACGTCGAGTGCAGTGGTCGGTTCGTCGAACACGATCAGGTCCGGGTGGCAGGCCATGGCCATGGCCGTCATCACCCGCTGCAGTTGGCCACCGGAGACCTGGTGCGGGTAGCGTCGGCCGATGTTCTCCGGGTCCGGCAGGCGCAGCACGCGGTACAGCTCGACCGCCTCGGCCTCGGCGGTGGCGCGGTCGATGCCGCCGTTGATCACGGCGGTTTCCACATGCTGGTCGATCAACCGATGCGCCGGGTTGAAGGACGCTGCAGCGCTCTGCGCGACATAGGCGACCCGCAGGCCGCGCAGCTTGCGCAGTGCCTCAGGGGCTGCGCCGACCAGTTCCTCGCCGTCGAAACGTACCGAACCACGGGCAATGCGGCAGCCGTCGCGCACATAGCCCATCGCCGCCAGGCCCAGGGTCGACTTGCCGGCCCCCGACTCACCGATCAGCCCCAGCACTTCGCCGCGTTGCAGGGTCAGGTCGATGCCCTTGACCAGCGGATGCCAGGTGTCGTCGGAGTGACCTTCGATGTGCAAATCACGGATTTCCAGTAGCGGTTTCATGCTCAGCACTCCTTCAGGCCGCTGGACTTGTGCAGCACCCAGTCGACGACGAAATTCACGCTCACGGTGATCAACGCCACTGCCAGCGCCGGAAGCAGCGGGCTGACATCGCCGAAGGTGATCAGCACGGCGTTGTCGCGCACCATGCTGCCCCAGTCGGCGGTAGGCGGCTGGATGCCCAGGCCGAGGAACGACAAGGCACTGATGAACAGGAAGACAAAGCAGAAGCGCAGGCCGAACTCGGCGACCAGCGGCGCCGCCGCATTGGGCAGCACCTCGCGGGTGACCAGCCACCACAGCCCTTCCCCGCGCAGCCGCGCGGCCTCGACGAAGTCCTGCACCACCACGCTCATCGCCACCGCCCGCGACAGGCGGAACACGCGGGTGGCATCGAGCAGCGCGATCACCAGCACCAGCGAAGTGGTGGTGGTGCCGACCACGCTGAGGATCAGCAAGGCGAAGATCAGTTGCGGGATGGCCATGAGGATGTCCACCACCCGCGACATGCCCTGATCGATCCAGCCACCGCGGATCGCCGCCACCAGCCCGCAGAACCCGCCCAGGGCGAAGGCCAGCACGGTGGTCAGGAAGGCGATGCCCAGGGTGTTGCGTGCGCCGTAGACCAGGCGGCTGAACATGTCGCGGCCCAGGTTGTCGGTGCCGAGCAGGAACTGCCCGCCCCAGGGCGCGAAGCCCTCGCCGACCACCTCGGTCTCGCCGAACGGCGCCACCAGCGGCGCGAACAACGCCACCAGCACGTAGACCAGGATCACCAGCAGGCCGAACTTGGCGCTCAGCGGCGCGCGGCGCAATTGCGTGTACAGGCTCATGGGCTACCCCTTCGGATGCATCAGGCGCGGGTTGCTGGCGATCGACAGCACATCGGCACTGGTATTGAGCAGGATGTAGGTGGCGGCGAAGATCAGGCTGCAGGCCTGCACCACCGGGATGTCACGCTTGGCCACCGAGTCCACCAGCAACTGGCCCAGGCCCGGGTAGACGAACACCACCTCGACCACCACCACACCCACCACCAGGTACGCCAGGTTCAGCGCCACCACGTTGACGATCGGCGCCAGGGCGTTGGGCAAAGCGTGACGGAAGATGATCCGCGCCTGGCCGATGCCCTTGAGCCGGGCCATCTCGATGTAGGGGCTGGCGAGCAGGTTGATGAGCGAGGCGCGGGTCATGCGCATCATCTGCGCCACCACCACCAGGCTCAGGGTCAGCACCGGCAGCAACGAGCGCTCCAGCACTTCGCCAAGCGAGGCATCCGGAGCCAGGTTGGAGATGCTCGGCAACCAGGCCAGCTTCACCGCGAACACCAGGATCAGGATGTAGGCGACGAAGAACTCCGGGAACGACACCGCGCTCAGCGCGCTGGTGTTGAGCAGGCGGTCGAACCAGCTGTTGCGGTACAGCGCCGCGAGCATGCCCAGCAGCAGCGCCAGGGGTACCGACACCAGTGCCGCCAGCAGCGCCAGGCTGAAGGTGTTGCCCAGGCGCGCGCCGATCAGCTCGGCGATCGGCCGCTGGTTGGCCAGCGATACACCGAGGTCGCCTTGCAGCAGTTGCCAGCCCCAGTGGAAGAAGCGGGTCAGCGCCGGCTGGTCCAGGCCCAGCTGGGCGCGCAGCGCCGCCACGGTTTCCGGGGTGGCGGCCTGGCCGAGCATGGCCTGGGCCACGTCGCCCGGGAGCATGCCCACCGCCAGGAAGATGATCACCGACACCGCCAGCAGCGACAGCAGGCCCAGGGCCAGGCGCTGGGCGAGCAGTTTGCAGAGACTATTCACCGTACGGTCCTCACGACGAAATGGGGGTTCAGGCCTGCCACCAGCGCTCGATCAGGCGCAGGCCGTCCAGTTCACCGTAAGGGGCGGTGACGCCGCCATGCATGACGCGTCTGGAACGGGCCGCCACCGAGCTTGCGAACAGCGGCACGATGGCGCCGCCATCGTCGCGGCACAGCGCCTGCATCTCGTTGTACATTTCCTGGCGCAGCGGGGCGTTCATCTCGCCGCGGGCCGCGTTGAGCAACTGGTTGAAACGCGCGTTGTCCCAGTGCGTCTCGTTCCACGCCGCGCCCTTGGCGTAGCCGATGCTGAACATGCGGTCGGCGGTCAGGCTGGAGTACCAGAACGAGGTGGTGAAGGGCTGCTTCATCCACACATTGGTGAAGAAACCGTCGGCCGGCTCGCGCACCACGTCGATATCGATGCCGGCCTTGCGCGCCTGCTCCTTGAACAGCACCGAGGCGTCCACGGCGCCGGTATAGGCCGCGTCGGAGGCCTGCAGACGCACCTTGAGGCTGTCCATGCCGGCTTGCTTGAGGTAGAAGCGCGCCTTGTCGGCGTCGTACACACGCTGCTCCAGGGCGGCGTTGATGAAACGGCTGCCGGGCTGGATCGGGTGGTCGTTGCCGATCTGGCCGTAGCCGTACAGCACCGAGGTCAGCAGGGCCTGGCGGTCGATGGCGTGCTTGAGCGCCAGGCGCACGTTGTTATCCTTGAACTGTGCGGCGTCGCAGAGCATCGGGAAGGTGTAGTGCTGCGCGCCCTTGGTTTCCTCGATCACCAGTTGCGGGTTGCGCTTGAGCAGCGCCACGGTCTTGAGGTCGACCTTGTTGATCACATCGACCTGCCCTGTGACCAGGGCATTGACCCGCGCCGCGCCGTCGGCGATGGACAGCAGTTCGGCACTGGCAAAATGCGCCCTGCCCGGCTTCCAGTAGCCCGGGTTGCGCTCCAGATCCATGCGTACGCCAGGCTCGAAGTGCTTGAGGCGGTATCCGCCCGTGCCGATGCCGGCCTGCCAGTCGGCGAGACCGTCCTTGGCGGGCATGATCACCAGGTGATAGTCGGCCACCACATAGGGGAAGTCGGCGTTGCCCGAGTGCAGTTCGAACACCACCGTGGCAGGGTCCTGGGCGCGAACCACGGCGACATCGCCGAGCACGGTCTTGGCCGCCGAGGTCGATTTCTCGCCCAAGTGGTGCTGGATCGAGGCGACCACGTCGCCGGCATCGAGGCTCTTGCCGTCGTGGAAGGTCACGCCCTGGCGCAGGAAGAAGGTCCAGACCTTGGCATCGGGGCTGGACTCCCAGCGCTCGGCAAGCTCCGGGATCGCCGTGCCATCGACACCGATCTCGCTCAGGCTGTTGTACACCGCCGAGAAGCCGACGAAGGTGAAGGTGTCGCTCCAGGTGCCCGGGTCACGCGAGTCGGTGGTGCTGCCACCGGCCAGGCCCATGCGCAGGGTGCCGCCGGCCTTGGGTGTGGCCTCCTCGGCCCAGCCCGGCAGCGGCAGGCCCAGGGAGAAGGCGCCGGCAAAAGTCGCCGCCGCTGCGCTGTACTTGAGGAACTCCCGACGTGGCAGGCCACCGTCGGGCATCGCTTGAGTGATCTTGTTGTTCTTATCGCTCATGGCATTGCCCCTGTTGAACCGCTGAAAGAAGGATCGCAGGCATCGATGACCGGATATTTGTAATTGTCATCGTGACAAATACATTAGACTCATTGCCATGCCCCTGCCAAGATGGATTTTCACAGGGATACCGACTTTGCGATTCACCAGGGATTTTCAACGATGAGCCAATCGACCCGCCTGATCACCGCCTCGTACATCCTCTCGTTCGTGGCCGCCAATGCCCCGCAGAAGTTGCGTACCGAGACCATCGCCAAGTGGGTCAAGGTGCACCCCACGCGGGTACGCAGCCTGGCGTCGCAGATGGTCAAGGCCAACATTCTCAGGTCCTGGCGCGGCGCCCAGGGCGGCCTCACCCTCGCCCGCCCGGCCAGCGAGATCACCCTGCGCGAGGTGTACGACGCGGTGCAGGAAAGCTCGCTGATCGCCGAGAAGATCGACAACCCGTTTTCGGGAATGGAGGATCACTGCAAGGTGTTCGAGGTGTTCACCCGGCTGTTTGCGATGCTCGAGGCGAACATGCGCCTGGACCTGGGGGCAATCACGGCAGATCAGCTGTTCGTCGCGTTCGATCGGCCGGTTGAGGAAGCTGTGGAAGGTTGATGGGCAGGGTCGGCCCTTTCGCGGGCAAGCCCGCGAAAGGGCCATCCGCCTCAGCCTGTAACCACCCTGCCGTCCAGCACCTGCGCCGCACACAGGGCAATCCGCCGACAAGCCTCGGTCAACGCCTCGGCGCCCAGCACCAGCCCCAGGCGGATATGCCCCGCCGCACTCGGCCCGAACGCCTCACCCGCCAGCACCGACACGCCATGCTGCTCCAGCAGCCGGCTGGAAAACGCCTGGGCGCTGAGGCCGGTCTGGCGGATATCGACCATCACGAACATGCCGCCATCGGGCTTGAGCGCCTTTATCCCCGGGCAGTCGGCCAAGCGTTCGCAGACCAGGTCGCGCCGCTGTCGATAGGCCTCGCGCATGGCTTCGAGTTCCGGCAAGCGCTGCTCGAGCGCCACCACCGCGGCATCCTGGATGAAGTCCGGGGAGCCGTACAGCATGCACAGCGCCAGGTTCTCCAGGTGCGCGGCCAGCGGTGCCGAGCCGACCACCCATCCCACTCGCCAGCCGGTCATGGCGTGCGACTTGGACAAGCTGTTCAGGGTCGCGGTCCTGTCGGCCATGCCCGGCAGGCTGCCGGGGCTGATGTGCTCGCCGTCGTACAACAGCTCGCTGTACACCTCGTCGCTGATCAGCCACAGGTCATGGGCCACGCACAGCTCGGCCAGGGCCTCCCAGGTGCTGCGTGGCAGGCTGGCGCCGGAGGGGTTGTGGGGGCTGTTCAGCGCCAGCGCACGGGTGCGCGGGGTGATGCGCGCAGCAACGTCCTCGGCCTGCACACGGAAGCCGTGCTCAGGCTTGACCGGGACCGGTACCACCGTGGCACCGCAGGCACCGAACACCGCTTCGTAGGTGACGTACATCGGCTCGGCGACGATCACCTCGTCCCCCGGATCGAGCAGGCACTGGGCCACGCAGAACAACGCGCACTGGGCGCCGGCCAGCACCGTCACCTGGTCAGCGCCCACGGCCTGGCCGCTGCGCTGCTGGTGGCGCCGGGCGATGGCCTGGCGCAGGGCGAGCTTGCCGCGCACGTCGGAGTAATGGGTGTGGCCGTTGTGCAGGCTGTCGATGGCGGCCTGCACGATTGGCGCAGGCGTATCGAAGTCCGGGTCGCCCACCGACAGCAGCAGGATGTCGCGGCCCTGGGCCTGCAGCTCCAGGGCGCGGTAGTGAATCTCCCAGGCGGCGGCACCGTCACCGGCGATGCGCTGGGTCAGCTTGGAAAAACGCATGAAAAGCCTCCATCAATGGGCGCTGGCGTGCCTGAGTTCGATCAGGGTGACGCCGTTGCGCGCGAATCCGTTCCTGAGGTCCTGCTCCAGTTCATCGAGGCTGCCCGGCTGCGCCACGGCGCAACCGAAGGCGCGGCCCAGGCCGATGAAGTCGGGGTTGCGCGGCAGCACGCCGATGGGCTCGATATCCAGGCCGAGCATGTCGTCGCGGATCTGTCCGAGGGCATCGTTGTTCCACAGCAACACCACCAGCGGCCGGTCCAGTTCCTCGACCGCCGTGGCCAGTTCCTGGGCGGTGTAGAGGAAACCGCCATCGCCCACCAGCACCAGCCCCGGACGCTCGCCACCTGCGAACATGCCGCCGATGCCCGCCGGTAGACCATAGCCCAGGGTTCCGTACCCCGTGGGATGCAGCCAGCTGCGCGGCGCCTTGCTGGGGAACGCATAGTTGCCGGTGTAGGCCAGCTGGGTCATGTCGGTGCTGATGAAGGCGTTGTCCGGCAACGCCCGCGCCACCCGTTCGAGAATGCCCTGGTGCAACCGCTGCAGGGGGCCGTGCCCTGCCCTCACCGCCTCGTGCAGAGCGGCAACGGCCTGAATGGCTGCTGTTGCATCGCGGCGTACGTCGGGCAAGTGCTCGAGGATCCCGGCCAGGGTAAGGCGCGCGTCACCCTGCAGCGCCAGGGCGCAGGGGTAGAAGTCGTTGAACTTGCGCGGGTCGATGTCGATGCGCATCAGTTCGCCGGTGATCGGCAGCCGCTCGCGCCAGTAGTCGGTGTCGGCCATCTCGGTGCCGACCGCCAGCACCACGTCGGCCTCGGCGATCATCTGCCAGCCCGGCTCGATGCACAGGTTGGCCCCGGCTGCGAGCGGCGCCTCGGGCGGCAGCAGGCCCTTGCCCGCCACGCTGGTGAACAGCGGCGCGGCCAGGCGCTCGCTCAGCGCAGCCAGCTCGGACGCCGCGTGCAATGCGCCGCCACCGGCGATGATCATCGGCCGCTTTGCCGCCGCCAGCTTCACCGCCGCCTGCTCGAGCACGGCGCTCGGCGCCACGCTGCGCGCGGGGCGGCGCACCACGTCATGGCTCCAGTCGCGCGCCACCGGCGCCGACAGCACATCCAGCGGCACCGAGATATGCACCGGCCTTGGCCGTTCGCTGTCGAATACCGCCCAGGCGCGGGCGATCAGCTCGGGCAGGTCTTCTGCGCTCAGGGCCAGTGCCGAGAACGCAGTGATCGGCGCGGTCATGGCGCGCTGGTCCTGGGTCTCGTGCAGGCAGCCCCAGCCTTTGCCCAGGCTGGCCGTGTGGTTGACACTGGAAATCACCAGCAGGGGAATCGAGTCGGCGTGGGCCTGGCCGATGGCAGTGGCGGCGTTGGTGACGCCGGGGCCGGTGATGACGAAGCACACACCAGGCTTGCCACTGACGCGAGCATAACCGTCGGCCATGAACCCAGCGCCCTGCTCGTGGCGGGTCAGCACATGGCGGATGCCGCTGCCGGGCAGGCCACGATAGAGCTCAAGCGTGTGCACGCCGGGGATGCCGAACACGGTGTCGACGCCATAGTTGGCCAGCAATCGCACCAGGGCCTGGCCGCCGGTCAAGGGTTTGTCGTGCATGTTCATCTCCTCAGGCCTGGCCAAGACGGATCAGGGCATCCACCGCAGTGGTGCCGTGCGCACCGACCATCAGTGGGTTGACGTCCAGTTCCAGTAACTGGCTGGCGTTTTCGCAGGCGTAATCGGCCACCGCGCGCACCGCAGCCACCAGGGCGTCGAGGTCGGCGGCCGACCGGCCACGGAAGCCCTGCAGCAACCCGGCGCTGCGCAAGCCGAGCAGGGCTGCGCGGATGGCGCCATCGTTGGTCGGCAGCAACAGGCTGGTGCTGTCCTTGAGCAACTCGACCAGCACCCCGCCCGCGCCGATCACCAGCGCCAGGGCAAAGCCGTTCTCGCGCTTGATGCCGACGATCAGCTCGGCCAGCGGCGCTTCGGCCATGGGCTCGAGCAATACGCGGTCGAACGGCACCTGCGGGGCATGGGCGTGGATGCGCTCGCGCATCTGCCGCAACGCCGCCTCGAGCGCCCGGCCATCGCGCAGGTTGAGGGCCACCGCGCCGGCTTCGGTCTTGTGCGGCAACTGCGCGCTGACCGCCTTGAGCACCAGCGGGAAGCCGACCATGGCCGAATCGGCCAGTGCCGCTGCAGGCGTGGTCAGGCGCCCTTCCGGCACCGGCAGGCCAAAGGGCCGCAGGGCTTGCTTGGACTGCCATTCATCGAGCAGGCGGGTCTGGCCGGTCAACGCCTGCGGGCACAACGGCAGCAGTGCGGACTCGCCCAACGCCAGCAGACGCCGGCGGTTGGCCTGGTAGGCGACGATCCGCCCCCAGGCCGCAAGACCGTCTTCCACGCCCTGCAAGGCTGCGATGCCGTGGGCATGCAGGCGCTCGCGGGCGCTGGCCGGCAGCAGCTCGGGGAAGGCCGAGGTGACGAAACCGATCTTGCCGTGGCGCGCCAGGGCCTGGCAGTACAGCTCCAGGAGCAGGTCGCACTCCTTGCGCTCGCCGGTGAATTCAGCCGGGTAATCGAGCACCAGCATGGCCGCGTCGGCGTCGCTGCGCAGGGCGCTGTCGAGCATGCGCTGCAGCGCCTCGCCGTCGCCCCAGATGGCGGTGGTGAAATCCAGCGGGTTGACCAGGTTGGCATAGCCGGGCAGCACCTGGGCCAGTTCATCGACCTGGCTCTGCTCGAGCTTGGGCAGGCTCAGATGATTGCGCTCGGCATAATCGGCGATCAGCCCGGCATCACCGCCCGAACAGGCCAGGGCGATCAGCCGGTCGCCCTGGGGCAGGCGTCCGCAGGCGGCGGCCTTGAGGGTTTCGACGAAGCTCACCGGGCCGCTCACGCGGATCACCCCCAGGCGCTTGAACAAGGCGTCGTACAGTGCATCGGAGCCGGACAGCGAACTGGTGTGGCTGAGCGCAAGTTCGGCGCCGATCTGCGACACCCCGGTCTTCAGGGCGATGATCGGCGTGCCGCGCTCCAGCGCCTTGTGCGCGGCGCGGGCAAAGCCGGGCACGTTCTTCAAGCCTTCCAGGTGCAGGCCGATGGCGGTGACGCGCGGGTCGTCCAGCAGCACGTCCATCAACTCGGCCACGCCCAGTTGCGCCTGGTTGCCGACCGAGGCCATGTAGGCCACTGGCAGCGAGCGGTCGCTCATCGACAGGTTGTAGGCGAAGTTGCCACTCTGGGTGAGGATCGCCACGCCCTTGTCCACCGTCTTGCCGCCATGGGCCACCGGCCACAGTGCAGCGCTGTGCAGGTAGTCGAGCAGCCCGTAGCAGTTGGGCCCGAGCAGGGCCATGTTGCCGGCAGCCTGCAGCAGGCGCTGCTGCAGTGCCTCGCCTTCTGTACCGCTCTCGGCGAAGCCGGAGGCATAGCAGATCGCCCCGCCGGCGCCGAGGGCGGCGAGCTGCTCGACGCAGGCCAGGGTCAGCTCACGGTTGGTGGCGATGAACACCGCATCCGGGCCGCACGGCAGCTCGGCCACGCTGGCTACGCAGGGGATGCCATCGATGCTGGCCTGCTGCGGGTTGACCAGCCACATCTGGCCCTCGAACCCGCCCTCGGCGCAGCGTTTCAAGGCACGGGCCATGCTGCGCCCGCCGACGAACGCCAGGTGACGTGGCGCCAGCAGACGCTTGAGGTTGTCACGAATCGACTGCGACATGAGTATTCTCCGACCCGATCAACGCAACAGGGGGCGCAGCAGTTCGCGGGAAATGATGTGCCGCTGGATCTCCGAAGTGCCCTCCCAGATCCGCTCGATCCGTGCGTTGCGCCAGATCCGCTCGACCGGCCCCTCGTCCATCAGGCCCATGCCGCCGAAGATCTGCACCGCCTCGTCGGCGACCTTGCCCAGCACTTCACTGGCGAACAGCTTGGCCATGCCGGCCTCACCGTCGGTCATGCTGCCCTGGTCCATCTTCCAGGCCGTGTGCAGGGTCAGCAGTTCGGCCGCGCGGATCTGCGTGGCCATGTCGGCGAGCTTGAACGACACGCCCTGGTAGCTGCCGATCGGCTGGCCGAACTGCTTGCGGTCCGCCGACCACTGCAGCGACAGGTCCAGTGCGCGCTGGGCCTGGCCGACACAGTTGGCGGCAACCATCACGCGCCCGGCGGTGAGCCAGGCGTTGGCCACTTCCCAGCCCTTGCCGACCTCGCCCAGCACCTTGCTGGCCGGCACCTTGCAGTCGTCGAAGAACAGCTCGTAGGTGTGGTAGCCACGGTTGCTCACGCACTTCGGCCCGCGGCGGATGGTCATGCCCGGGGTACCGCGGTCGACCAGGAAGGCGGTCACGGCATTGCGCTTGCGGCCGTTGTGCTCGTAGGTGTCGGTGACGGCGAAGACGATGGCGAAGTCGGCGTGCCCGGCATGGCTGATGAAGTGCTTGCTGCCGTTGATCACGAAATCGTCGCCCTGGCGCACGGCGCGGGTCTTGATGGCGTTGGCATCGGAGCCCGCGCCGGGCTCGGTGAGTGCGAAGCAGTCGATCTTCTCGCCCTGCACGCTGGGCAGCAGGTAGTCGTTGATCTGCTCGTCCCTGCAGGCCATGAGGATCTTCGAGGGGCGTGCGACGAACACGTGCACGGCCCACGACACCTTCGACAGCTCACGCTCGATCAGCGCCTGGGACAGGTAGTCGAGCCCGCCGCCACCGACTTCCTCGGGCATGTTGAAGGCATAGAAACCGGCAGCGATGGCCTTGCCGCGAATCTGCGCGGCCAGCTCGGGCGACACCGCGTCGGCGCGGTCGACTTCTTCCTCGTGGGGCAGCAGCTCCTTGGCAACGAAACTGCGTACCGCTTCCACCAACATTTCTTGTTCTTGGGTCAGTTGGAAATTCATCTGGCAGGGTCCTGAGAAGGTACTGAAGGGTTATTGACCGATGAAACGCGCGGGCCGGCGCTCGACGGAGGCACGCAGCGCCTCGGCGCCATCCTCGCTGCGGCCGCACAGCAGCCCTGCAGCCAGCTCCGCCTGCAACTGCTCGGCCAGGGTGCGCTGGGCGCCATCGCGAATCAGGCGCTTGGTCTGGGCGAAGGCGAAGGTCGGGCCCTGGGCCAGGCGTGAAGCGAGCTCGGCGGTGACAGTCAGCAGTTGGTCGTCGGCACAGACTTCGCCCACCAGGCCTGCGGCGAGCGCACGTTCGGCGCCCCACAGCTCGTCGAGGAACAACAGGCGCTTGGCCTGCTCGCTGCCGATCAGCCGCGGCAGATGCCAGCTGGCACCGGCGTCGGGGCTGTAGGCCATGCTGGTGTAGCCGGCCTTGAACCGCGCCGATGCGCCGGCGATGCGCAGGTCGCAGCACAGGGTCAGGTCCATGCCAGCGCCTACGGCGGTGCCGTTGATCGCGGCGAGAGTGGGCTTGTCGAGGCTGTGCAGGCGCTGCATCAGGGCGTGGGCGGTTTCGGTCCAGCCGTAGCTTTCAAGGGCGCCGCGCGCCTCGGCTTCGGCCCATTCGGCAAGGTCGGCACCGGCGCAGAAGCTGCGGCCACTGCCGGTCAGCACCACCACGCGCACGGCGGGGTCGGCGTTGAAGTCTTCGAGCAGGGCGTGCAGGTGCTTGAGGGTGGGGATGTCCAGGGCGTTGCGCTGGTCGGGGCGGTTGAGCGTGATCCAGGCGACACCGGCTTCGAGGGTGGTCAACAGGCTGGTCATGGGAAGCCTCGAGTTGTTGTGGTTGGGGTGGGCTTGGACGAGATACTAAACGAGTGTTCAACAAGGCGGCAATTGGCGGATACGGGGCTGTTACAACTTCGAACAATCGGGATTTTTTGCTGTTGCAGAGGGCCTCATCGCGGGGCAAGCCCGCTCCTGCAGATTGGACTGCCCTCAAGAAGTTGGACACCAATCCAACCGTTGGGGGCAGTCCCGATGCGATCTCTGTGGGAGCGGGCTTGCCCGCGAAGAGGCCTGCAGCTTCAACGAAGATTCAAACCCCAGGCGCCGTCGGCACGAAGGTCTGCGAGCGCCTGCGGTTCATCACGAAGTACGCCAGGTAGCACAGGGCAATGAAGCCAAAGCCCCAGTACAACGACGGTCGCTGCGTTTCATCCAGTGCCAGGAACACGAACAGCGAACTGCACAGGGTGATGCACAGCAGCGGGATCAGCGGGTACAGCGGTGCGCGGTACTTGATGTCCTCGAGCTTGCCGCCCTCGCGCAGGAATGCGCGGCGGAAGCGGTACTGCGCCAGGGCGATGACGATCCAGGTCACGGTACCCGACATCCCGCTCACTGCCATCAGCACCATGAACAGGGTGTCGGCGGCGATGAAGCTGGTCATCAGCGACACCAGGGCAAAGCACAGGGTGATGCTCAGCGCCCGCAGCGGCACCCCACGCGAACTCAGCGGCGACAGGCTTTTCGGTGCCATGCCGCTCTTGGACATGGCCCAGAGGATGCGCGTCGAGGCGTACAGCCCGGAGTTGCCCACCGAGAGAATGGCGGTAAGGATGACGAAGTTCATCAGGTCGGCCGCGTACGGGATGCCGACCATGTCGAACACCTGCACGAACGGGCTTTCCATCAATCCGGCCTGCTGCCACGGCACGATGGCCGAAAGTACCGCGATGGCCAGCACATAGAAGATCAGCACGCGGAACACCACGTTGCGCACCGCCCGCGGGATGCTCTTTTCCGGCTGGTCGGTCTCGCCGGCGGCCACGCCCATGATCTCGCAGCCCTGGAAGGCGTAGACCACGGTCATCATTACCGCGAACACCGCAGGCAAGCCGTTGGGGAACAGCGAGTCGCCGATCAGGTTGTCGAGCATCGGTGCCGGCGCGCCGCTGGCTAGCGGCATGGCGCCGAAGATGACCAGGATGCCGACGATGATGAAGGCCAGGATCGCCGCGACCTTGATCCCCGAGAACCAGTACTCGGCCTCGCCGAAGGCGCGGGTGGCCAGGGCGTTGAGGCCGAACAGCACGGCGACGAACAGCGCCGACCAGTACCAGATCGGCACCTCGGGGAACCAGCGGGTCATCAGCATGCCGGCGGCGGTGAACTCCAGGCCCACGGTGGTGGCCCAGCTCATCCAGTACACCCAGCCGATCATGAAACCGGTGGCCGGGCCGATGTATTTCGTCGCGTGGGCCTGGAACGAGCCCGACACCGGCATCTGCACCGACAGCTCGCCGAGGCAGACCATCACCAGGTACATCAGAAAGCCCGCCACCAGGTAGGCCAGGATCGCCCCCACCGGGCCGCCCTGGTTGATGGTCACGCCCGAGCCCATGAACAGGCCCGTGCCGATCACCCCGCCCAGCGACAGCATGAAGATGTGCCGGCTCTTGAGTGCGCGGGTGAGGTGGATGCCCTTGCGTTC
Source organism: Pseudomonas sp. FA117 (assembly GCF_057370475.1). Lineage (NCBI taxonomy): Bacteria > Pseudomonadati > Pseudomonadota > Gammaproteobacteria > Pseudomonadales > Pseudomonadaceae > Pseudomonas > Pseudomonas sp. FA117. The sequence goes on along the minus strand of NZ_CM170675.1, from coordinate 2,297,018 downwards.
GGTGGGCTCAGACATGGCGCACCTCCGGCAAGGCGTTGGGCTGAGCTTTGGGACCTTTCATTATTGTTATCTCCAATAAGCCTGACGGACCGCGAACCACACGGTTGTCAGGGATTATTGGAAAGCGATGTAAGCGGAGGTTGATGCTGAGGATCGAAGATGTAAAAAGTCGTAAGAATTATGTACGCATGCTCTGGATCAGCTGTTCCAGCAGCACCCGTGCGGCATCCAGGGCCGCTTGCGTGCTGGCTTGCAGCGCCTGCAACACCGGGATGTCCAGCGCCAGTGCCGTCTGTTCGACCTGCCTCAAGGCCTTCGCCAGCGCGCTCAACCCTAGCGAATCGCTGCTGCCGGCCAGGCGATGGGCCAGGTCTGCGGCCTGGGTGCAGTCACCCAGGTGCAGCGCATCGAGCAGAGGCCCGCGCTGCGCCTCGAGCCCCTGTTGCAGGACCATCAGCAGGCTCTGCACCTTCTGTTCGCCGAGCAACTGCCGGTGGGTGTGCAGCAAGGTCCGGTCGAGCTCGCCGTGCGCAGCAGGCTCGGGCACCATCGCCTCGGTCTGCGCCAGCGCGCGGCGCAGTCGGTCCAGGCGCAGCGGCTTGGCCAGCACGCCCTGCATCCCGACCTCCAGATAGCCCTGCACCACCGCCGGTTGCACACCGGCAGTCAGGGCCAGGATCCGGGTATTGCGGTTCGGTCCAGCGCCGGCGCGCAGTTGCCGACACAGCTCGACACCGCTCATGCCCGGCAGGTGCACGTCGAGCAGCAGCAGGTCGAAGCGTCGTTCGCCACAGGCGGCCAGCGCCTGCGGACCGTCCTCGGCGAAACGCACGCGGTGGCCGTCGCGCTCCAGCAGCCCGCCCGCCACCTCGCGGTTGAGCGCCACATCCTCGACCACCAGGATGTCGAGGGCCTGGACAACCCGTTGGTTGCACGGTGTGGACGCAATCTCGCGACCTGCCGGCAGCTCGACCTCGAACCAGAAGCGACTGCCCTGCCCTTCGCGGCTATCGACGCCGATCCTGCCGCCCAGGCGTTCGATCAGGTGCTTGCAGATCGCGAGCCCCAGTCCCGTACCGCCATAACGTCGAGCCACCGCCTCGCTGGCCTGGGTGAAGCGCTCGAAGATCCGCGCCTGCATCGCCGGGGCAATGCCGATACCGTCATCGGTGACCTGCACCCGCACGCGCTGCGCCTGCAACACGCAGACCTCGAGGCTGACCCGCCCGCCCTCGGTGAACTTGATCGCATTGGCCAGCAGGTTGCTCAGCACCTGGCGCAGGTACTGCTCGGCGCCGAACTGACGGGGCGCGAGGGTCGCATCGACCTGGCAGTCCAGCTCGGTGCCGTTGGCGCTGGCGCGGGGTTCGAGCAGGGTGAGTACCTCGTCGCACAGCTGGCGCAGGGAGAAGTCCACCGGCTCGGGGTGGCTTTCACCTTCTTCCAGGCGGGCGAAGAACAGCACCTCGTTGAGGGTGCCCGACAGCCCCTCGCCCGCCTTGTACAGCGCTTCCAGGCGCTTGTGGCCAAGGGTGTCCAGCGGGCTGGCGCGCAGCAGTTCGGCCATGCCGAGAATGCCATTGAGCGGGGTGCGCAATTCGTGGCTCATGGTCGCCAGGAAGCGCGACTTGGCCAGGTTGGCCGCCTCGGCCTCGTCCTTGGCCCGCGCCAGGCTCTGGGTGCGCCGCTCGACCATGGCCTGCAGTTGGTCACGCTTGTCCTGCAGGGCCAGGCGGTCCTGCTCGCGGCGCTCGATATCGCTGAGGATGGCCCGGCGCATGTCGTCCAGGGCATGGGCCACGGTGTCGATCTCGTCGGCGCGGGCCGAGCGGCGCTTGTCCAGGCGCAGCGGCTCCTGCCACTGCCCCGCCGCCACGCGCCGGGCAAACTCGGCCATCACCTGCAGGTGGCGGGTCACCAGGCGGTAGAACAACCCCGACAGCGCCACGGCCAGGCCGCAGAGAAACACGCTCATCCACAACAGGCTGGTCAGCCCGGTGGCGAACAGGCGCTGGTGAACCGCGCCCAGGTCGATGCTCACCTCAAGCTCACCCAGGTGCCTCGGTGGCCCCGAGGGTGGCTGGAAGTCCAGGGGAAAGCGCTCGATGCGCAGCGGCCCGGCAGGTTCGGCCTGACCTTGCAGCAGCTGGAAGTCGCTGCTGTCCAGGCGCACCCGGGCGACATCGGAGAAGTCCACCAGCCCGCGCAACTGCACATTGAGCTGCTCCTGGTCCAGGTCCCACAGGCTGCGCTCCAGGCTCGCCAGGTAACCGGCACGGATCAGCTCCATGCGCGCGTCGATGTCGCGCATTTCGCGGCGGTACTCGAAATACAGCTGCACCGCGCTGGCGAGCACGGTGAAACACAGGCTGAACAGCAGGATGAACAGCAGCAGGCGACGCAGCAGGCCATCGGCGCGCAGGCGAATCATGGTGCCGCCGCCGGTTGCGCGATCATGTCGCGGTAGGTGACTTCGCTCTGGTGCAGCCAGTTGGCGATCTCGCCGCGCTCGGTCATGCGCTGCAACTGCGCGTCGATCTCGTCCATGCGCTCGCTCAGGGGGCTGTGGCGCGACACCGCCACGCGCAGGTAGTCGACGCTCAGTGCCGCAGGCAGTGCCTGGATATCGCCTGCTCCCGGCAGATGCTCGACGAACAGCTCACCGGTGCGCCGCTCCTGGATCACGAAATCGATGCGGCCACGAATCAGCTTGCCGAAGTTCTGCTGGCTGGAGGACACCCATTCGATGTTGCGATGGCGGGCGACGAAGCGGTCGAAGGCCGGCCCGTAGCTCTCGCCGAACAACAGCCCGCCACGGTAACCGGCCAGGTCGTCGAGGCGCTCGAAGCGTACCGGGCGCTGACGGTTGACGAACACCGCGACCTCCTCGCGCAACACCGGCACCCGGGAAAAGCGCATGCCCTGGTCACGCTGGTCGCTGCTGTAGGCCAGCACCACATCCACCCGGCCCTCGGCGGCATCGAGCAGGCAGCGCTTCCAGTTGCCCAGCACGACGATCTCGACCTCGAGCCCGAGGCGGGCGAACAGCTCGCGCACCACCGTCGGTGCCAGGCCGCGCACTTGCTTGCCGTCACTCCAGGACACCGGCGGATACACCGGGTAGTCGCAATAGCGCACCGGCTGCGCAGCGAACACCTGCAGGCTCAACAGCGACAGGCCCAGGCAACATAGGCCGCGCATGGGTTCAGGCCGCCACGCTGGCGGTGAACAGGTAGCCGGTGCCATGGATGGTGATGATCAGTTGCGGTTCGGCCGGGTCGTCGTGCAGCTTGCGCCGCAGACGGCCGACCAGCACATCGATGGAGCGATCGTTGGGCACCCATTCGCGGTTGCGGATCTGGTCCATCAACTGGTCGCGGCTGAGGGTGTGGCCGCTGTTGCGCAGGAACACGCTGAGCAGCTGGAACTCACCGTGGGTGAGCAGGGTTTCGCCGCCACGTGGGTCGATCAGTCGGCGCCGGTCGCTGTCCAGCGCCCAGTCGGCGAACTGCTTGAGGCAGGGGCTGGGTACCGTGCCTGGCCGGGCAAGCTGGGCATGGCGCACGCGACGGACCAGGTTCTTGGCCCGCGATACCAGCTCGCGGGGGTTGAGCGGCTTGATCACGTAGTCGTCGGCGCCGCATTCCAGGCCGACGATGCGGTCGATGTCGTCGTTGCGCCCGGTGATCAGGATGATGCCGACCTCCGAGCGCACCCGCAGCTCTCGGGTCAGGGTCAAGCCGTCCTTGCCCGGCAGGCGGATGTCGAGCATGACCAGGTCCACTGGCTGGCTGGCCAGGTAGCGCTCGGCTTCTTCAGCGGTGTCGGCGCAGTGGACGTCGTAGCCTTCGCCTGCGAGATAGGCCTGCAACAGGTCACGAATGAGCGGATCGTCGTCGACGACCAGTACCCGAGGTGTCATTGCGTGTGGTCTCTTCTAGGTGTTGTTCTGAAACCCGCGCCTGCAGCCTACCCGGTACTGAACGACCGATCAACAGCCTCCCGGCAGGCTGAAGCGCCGACGGCCACCGGCCTGCAGGCCATCGACCCAGGCTTCGCAGATCTGTATGCCCTGCTCCGGGGTGAAGGTATTGGGGTTGAGCCCCGACTCCAGCCACAGGCCATCGAGCAAGGCGCTCAGGCTGATGGCGGCAAGATCGGCGTCGAAGGCTTCCCAGCCGGCCTCCGTGGCCAGCGCAGCCAGCAGCGCCGCCAGTTCGTTGCGGTACTCGGAATAGGAGTGCTCATGGGCCTGGTTGATCGCCTCGGCCGTCTTCACCGCGCCCCAGAATGCCAGCCAGGCGTCGAGCAGTTGCGGATCGAGCAGTTCGGCGCAGAACGAGCCGCGAAAGAAGGCCGACAGCCGTTCACGGGCATTCGGTGCAGCCTGGGCCATGGCCTCGCGCAGCAGGCCCATGACCCGCCCGGTCACCGCGCGGTAAGCCTCGGCGACCAGTTCGTCCTTGCCCGAATAATGATGGCTGATCAACCCGACCGACACCCCCGCCTCGGCCGAGATCTTGCGGATCGAGGCGCCCTGGAAGCCGTCGCGCTTGAGGCACGCCAGGGTCGCCTGGACCAGGATGGCCTTGCGTTCTTCGGGCGCCATGCGGTTGTAGCGGGCTTCCTGGGTCATGCGGATTCTCGTCGCGTCAGGGTGGACTGAACGACTGTACAACAAGGCGCAGCGCGTGATAAACCCTGTGCTCCGGCCAATAACAAGAATGCCCCGCCATGACCGACCTGATCACCCGCACCCTCGACCAGGGCCTGCTGACCCTGACGTTCAACCGCCCCGACAAGCTCAACGCGCTCAACGGCGCGATGTACAGCGAACTGCACTGCCAGCTTCAGGCAGCCAGTGAAGACGCGGCTGTCGAGGTGATCCTGCTGACCGGTGGCGCAGCCTGTTTCAGCGCCGGCAACGACCTGCGCGATTTTCTCGACAACCCGCCACGCGACCTGGACAGCCCGGTGTTTCGCATGATGCGCACTGTGCTGGCGCTGGACAAACCCCTGATCGCCGCCGTCAGCGGGCCGGCCATCGGCATCGGCTGCACCCTTCTGCTGCACTGCGACCAGGTGCTGGCCAGCCGCTCGGCAAAGCTGCGCATGCCCTTCGCACCCTTGGGCGTGTGCCCGGAGTTTGGTTCGAGCCTGCTGCTGCCGCGCCTGTTGGGACAGCAGCGGGCAGCGCGGCTGCTGCTGGCCAATGAACCGCTCGATGGCGAACAGGCACTGGCCTGGGGCCTGGTGAACGAACTGCACGATGATGGCGACCAGTGCCTGACGGCAGCGGTAGCGCTTGCCCGACGTTTGCAGGCCATGCCCCAACAGGCATTGCGGATCAGCAAGCGCCTGCTCAAGGATGGCCAGCGTCGAGAGCTGGAGGAGACGGTGCGGCGCGAGGGTGAGTTGTTCATCCAGTGCCTGGCCAGCGATGAGGCCAGGGCGGCGCTGCAGGCGCTGGTCAAGGCGTAGCAAGCCCGGCCCTGCACGAGATGAGGGCAGTAGAATCATTTAGCCACTAGTCATTCCCTTGTCATCTTGCTGTCTTATTTTGGCTGAACCACAGGGCTCGGGAACAACATGACGTGAACCGCCGCTCCCCCTCGCCGGCAGGCTTGCTGCCCCTGCTGCTGCTGATGCTGTGCACCATCACCCTGGCCTTCCTGTGGGGGCTGCATTTCACCCAGAAAGCCGCGGCACGGCATGACGCCCTGGCGGCCAAGGCCGCCGAGCACCTGAACCTGGCCAGTATCGTCGGCGAGAGCCTGCGTCAGTTGGTCGATCGCGCCCAGGCCGTGGGCCGGGTGACCCAGGATGACCTGCTGAGCATGCGCCAGGGCAATCTCAGCCTGGCCCGGCTGCTGGCCGAAGACCCGGTGTTCAAGCGCATGAGCCTGTACGACCAGCATGGACGCCTGGTGTCTGCCAGCCACCCCGATGGAGCGCCGCAACTGCCGGACGACTGGCTCAGGCAGCTCAAGGAGCACGTCGCCCATCACGGCTTCAAGCCCTTCATGCCGCAGATCGCCCCGGACACATCACCTACCGCGCTGCCCCGCTGGCGCCTGCCGTTCCTGCTGCCACTGACCGACCTGCCAGGGCGCGAGATCGACAACATCCTCGTGGTGCAGCTGGATATCGGCTACCTGGCCGTACTGTTCCAGCACATCGACCTGGGCCACAGCGGCCTGATGCGCCTGCTCCAGGGCGATGGCCAGGAACGGGTACGCATCGACAGCAGCGGCGTGGTGGTGGCCGGCGAATCCCTGGAGCCGGAGCTGCCCAGTGGCAACAGCGACGCCGGCCAGTTCAGCCAGTACACCTACGACGCCACCTACCAGAGCCTGTACCGCAGAGCCTCCGACCGCGGCTTCAGCGTGGTGGTCAGCCAGCGCCAGGACGAAATCCTCGCCCCTGCCAATCTCGCCTCCACCCGCCAGTTCTGGCTGAACCTGTGCATGACCCTGCTGATCCTCGGCGGTCTGTTCTGGAGCCTGCGCCTGTTGCGCAAGCGCCAGGAGGCCTTCAGCGAGCTGGAGCAGGCGCAGCAGGTCAACCAGCAATTGATCGGCCGCCTCGAAGACGAGCACCGACGCAGCAGCCACGCCGCCGCCACCGATCACCTGAGCGGTCTGCACAACCGCCGCCAGTTCGTCGAAGTCGCCGCCCACACCCTTGCCCGGCAACGCAGCCGGCGGCGTCTGACGGCGATCCTGTTCATCGACATGGACCGTTTCAAGTCGATCAACGACTCGCTCGGCCACAAGATCGGCGACCTGCTGTTGCAAGCCGTGGCCGGGCGCATCCAGCGCATGCTCGAGCCCGAGGACGAAGCTTCGCGTTTCGGCGGTGACGAATTCGTGGTGCTGCTGGCCGGCGAGCGCAGCGAGGAGCAGATCGACGCCTGGGTGCGCGCGCTGGTGCTCAAGCTGTCGGCGACCTACGCGCTGGACGGCAAGGAGGTCAACACCAGCCCCAGCGTCGGCGTGAGCATCGCCCCGCGCGACGACCAGGAGATCGACAGCCTGATCCGCTGCGCAGACGCTGCGATGTATTCGGCCAAGCAGGCCGGACGTGCCCAGTATCGTTTCTTCGACCCCTCGCTGAACCTGCCCGACATCCAGGCTTTCACCCTCGAACAGGCTTTTGGCAGCGCCCTGGCCGAGCGCCAGTTCGTCCTGCACTTCCAGCCGCAGATCCGCCTGGACAACCTTCAGGTGCTGGGCTACGAAGCGCTGGTGCGCTGGCAGCATCCCGAGTTCGGCCTGCTCTACCCCGACCGTTTCATCGGCATGGCCGAACGCAGTGGCTTCATCGTCGAGCTGGGCTGGGAAGTGCTGCGCCTGGCCTGCGAAGAGCTGGCGCGCTGGCAGGCGCAAGGGCGGGATACGCGCCTTGCGGTCAATGTCTCGGCGCTGCAACTGCGCCAGGCCGACTTCAGCGAGTGCCTGCTGGCGACCCTGGCGCAGCATGCCATCGACGCCCGTCAACTGGAGCTGGAAATCACCGAAACCACCGTGCTCGACCCCGAGGGCACGGCGCTGGAACACCTGCACCGGCTGCGTGCGGCCGGCATCGGCATCAGCCTCGACGATTTCGGCCGAGGCTATGCAGGCTTCGCCCACCTGCAGGCGCTGCCGCTGTCGAAGCTGAAGATCGACCGCGCGCTGATCGCCACGCTGTGCAACAGCCATGACGACAGCCCGATCGTTTCCTCGACCATCATCCTGGCCAAGCGCCTGGGCCTGGAAGTGGTGGCCGAGGGCGTGGAGACCCGCGAGCAGGTGGTGTGCCTGAAACTCGCAGGCTGCGACATCGCCCAGGGTTATCACTTCAGCCGTCCGCTGTCGCCGGCCCAACTGCGCGAATATCCGCCCTTCAGTGCCCTGGAGGAACCATCATGCGTGCACTGAAGGCGCTCACCCTGCTCGCCCTGATGCTGCTGCCGGTCGCGGCACTGGCCGACTGCACCCCGCGCAGCCTGCGCCTGGCGGTGATCCCGCTGAAGGGGGCCGAGGCCATGCTGCACGAGAACCAGCCGTTGTTGCAGCGCCTGAGCGAGGCCACCGGCGTGCCGGTGGAGCTGGTGGTCGCACCGTCCTACGAGGGGGTGGTCGATGCCATCGTTTCCGGGGGTGCCGACATCGCCCGGCTGGGACCGGCCTCCTATGTGCTGGCGCACCGCCGGGATCCACGGGTCGAGGCCTTCGCCACCTTCACCTTGAGCGCCGGCCCCTATACGCCGGCCGGCAACCACTATCAGGCCCTGCTGCTCACCCGGCGCGAGGGCGCTGCGGACGTGGCCGCACTGCGCGGCAAGCGCGTGGCGCTGAGCGACCCGGCCAGCACCTCCGGCAGCCTGGTGCCCAGCGTCGAGTTCGCTGCGCAGGTGAGCACACCGCTGCAGCAGTATTTCGCGGCGCTGGTGTATGCCGGCACCCACGACAAGGCGCTGCAGGCTCTGCTCGATGGGCGTGTCGATGCGGCCTTCGTCGCCAGCGAGCGGGTCGACGCCTACCTCGCCAGCCACGCCATCGACCCGGCCATGTTGCAGGTGCTGTGGCGTTCGACCCCGATCTACTACGACCCCTACGTGTTCAGCGCCAACCTGTGCCCGGCGCTGAAGACGCGCATCCGCCAGGCCATGCTCGACGACCCTGCCGCCCTCGCCGCCTTCGCCCGTTCGCAGGATGCCAGCGGCCTGGTGGCGGTCAGCCACGCCGAATACGCAGGGCTCGAGCGCATGATGGACGCCGCGCTGCCGCCACGCTGAAAGATTCAACTTTCGCCGTCGCCCGGCATCCAAGCCATGACATTCCCCCCTTTCGGAGGTAGCCCATGGCGATTCGCGCCACCCTGCTGGTTTCCTGCCTGGCCCTGGCGCTGGGCGGTTGCGTCGGTTCCTCGGCAGACAAGCCGCCACCCAGGACCATGGCGGTCAATCTCGAGCAGTACCAGGGCAAATGGTACGAGCTGGCGCGCCTGCCGATGTTCTTCCAGAGAGACTGCGTGCAGTCCGAGGCGAACTACGCCCTGCGCAAGGACGGCCAGGTCGATGTCACCAACCGCTGCCGTGACGAAGACGGCGAGTGGCAGGAGGCGACCGGCGTCGCCCAGTTGCAGCAGCCCGGCCAGACCGACAAGCTGTGGGTGAGGTTCGACAACTGGTTCAGCAAACTGGCCCCGGACACTGCCAAGGGCGAGTACTGGGTGCTGTACCACGACCCGGACTACCGCGTGGCGGTGGTCGGGCATCCGAATCGCGAGTACCTGTGGCTGCTGTCGCGCACGCCCACCGTCAGCGAGCGCACGCGCAACCAGCTGCTGGAAGTCGCCCGCCAGCGCGGCTACGACACCCGCGAGCTGATCTGGCGCCAGCCCGACTGATCCAGGCGGTTCAGCGCAGGTCCTGGGTGACCTGCCCGACCGCCTGCACCACCCGCCGCGCGCCTTCCTGGATATCGGTGATGGCGCTGCCGGCCTGGCCGGCGAGGGTCAGCCCGACGCCAGCCTGGTCGCGGCTGTTCTCGATTTCCACCACCGCCTGATCGGCCAGTTGCTGGTTGCGCGCCACCACTGCGACGATCTCTTCGGTCGCGGCACTGGTGCGTGCAGCGAGCTGGCGCACCTCATCGGCGACCACGGCAAAGCCACGCCCCTGCTCCCCTGCGCGAGCGGCCTCGATGGCTGCGTTGAGCGCCAGCAGGTTGGTCTGCGAGGCGATGCTGCCGATGGTCTGCACGATCGAGCTGATGACCACCGACTGCTTGCCCAACGCCTCGATGGTGGCCGAGGCCGACTGCATCTGCGCGGCCACCGACTGCATGGTCTGCACGGCCTCCTGAACCACGCTGGCGCCTTCGCGGGCACTGACGTCGGTGTTGTGCGACACCTCCAGGGCGACCTGCGCAGCGCGGCGGATGTCGTGTTCCTTGCGCACCTGATCAGTGACCACCGAGGCGAACTTGATCACCCGGCTGATCTTGCCCTCGGCATCGTAGACCGGGTTGTAGCTGGCCTCCAGCCAGACCTCCTGGCCGCGGCTGTCCAGCCGGCGAAAACGCCCGCTGACATAGCGCCCGCTGTTGAGGGTCTTCCAGAATTCGGCATAGGCCGGCGTGGCTGCTTCTTCGGCCGGACAGAACATCCGGTGGTGCTGGCCGGCCAGACGCTCGAGCGAATAGCCCATGACCCCGGTAAACTGCTCGTTGGCGTCGATGATGTTGCCGCCCAGGTCGAACTGGATGACCGCCGTCGAGCGGAACAGGGCTTCGATGAAAGCGCTGTTCTCGCGGATCTGCCCGACTTCGGCAGAGACATCGCTGCCATAGCCCTGGATGTAGTCCAGGCGGCCATCTTCGCCGCGCACCGGCAGCCACCTGAGACGCAGCCAGAGCAGACGGCCATCGGCGGCGAGGAAACGGTAATCATCGCCCACCGGCTCCAGGCGTGAAACGGCCTGGGTGAACTGCCGGTAGCACGGCAGCGACGTCACATAGCCTGGGATGATATCGGCCAGCGCCCGGCCGACCAAAGCCCCGGCGGGCTGACCGAGCACTGCGGCGCAGGCCTGGTTGCAGGCGATGATCCTCAGACTGGCATCCAGGCGCAGAGCCAGGCTGCCCTGCTCCAGAGGGTCGAGCAATGCGCGCAAACGTTTGACCTCGGCCTCGCTTGCCGCGAGCCGAGCTTTGACTTTCCGATCGAACATGGGACACCTTGCAAACAGTTGTGTGGTGGTACACGCATCCTGCAAGCCAGCTTCCCTGGTGGCACTCAGTCCCCCGGTGCGGGGGCCTGTCACTTTCAAACGAGAACGTGATGCAGCATCTCAGGACAGACCGAGTACCGCCATCAAAGTGCTATTAAAACGTTACAAGATAACGATTCATCCGATGAACGGTTGCTCTCTTGGGTCATTCGCCCCGCGATGGCGCTCGCGGCCGGGCTGGTTTAAGGTGTTCTCATCTGCGTTTCGCACCCTGCCGCCATGACCGATATCGAGCGCTATGTCCGCGCCGCCACCCGTGACAACACCCGCCGCAGCTACCAATCGGCCGTCGAGCATTTCGAGGTGCACTGGGGAGGATTCCTGCCGGCCACCGCCGACACCATCGCCCGCTACCTGGCCGAGCATGCCGGCCAGCATGCGGTCAGCACCCTGCGCCAGCGCCTCGCGGCGCTCAGCCAGTGGCATGTGACGCAAGGCTTCCCCGACCCGACCAAGGCGCCGCTGGTGCGCCAGGTGCTGCGCGGCATCCGCACCCTGCACCCGACGCCGCCCCGCCAGGCCGCACCGTTGCTGCTGCAGCACCTGCAGACCGCCGTGAGTTGTTTCGAAGCAGAAGCGCGCAATGCCCAGGCGCAGCACGACCTGCCCGGCCTGCTGCGCGCCCGGCGTGATGCGGCCTTGCTGTTGCTGGGTTTCTGGCGCGGGTTTCGTGGCGATGAACTGGCCCGCCTGCGGGTCGAGCACATCCAGGCCGAACCCGGGGTGGGCATCACCCTGTTCCTGCCGCGCAGCAAGGGTGACCGTGAAGCCTTGGGCGTGCAGCATCGTACCCCGGCGCTCAGGGCATTGTGCCCGGTGAGCGCCTACCTGCAATGGCTCGAAGTGGCGGGCATCGCCCACGGCCCGGTGTTTCGCAAGCTCGACCGCTGGGGGCACCTGGGCGACAGTGCATTGCACAGCAACAGCCTGATCGGCCTGCTGCGACGGATGCTCGAACGCGCCGGGGTGCCTGCAGCGCTGTACACCGGCCACTCGCTGCGGCGCGGCTTCGCCACCTGGGCTACCGCCAATGGCTGGGAGCTCAAGGCGCTGATGGGCTATGTGGGCTGGAAGGATGCCAAGTCGGCCCTGCGCTATATCGAGGCCGGAGAGGCTTTCGGAGAGCTGGCGGTGACGGGGCTTCTCACGTCGGGCAAATCACCACCGCCTCTGTCATAGGCGCGGGTTTACCCACGAACGGGGCTGCGCGCTGCCTGCCACAGGCGGGCGATGTCGCCGGCGCGCGCTTCGAGCAACGCCCCGGCCTCGGCACAGGCGCGCTCGAGCGTCATCGGCCCGCTGGTCAAGGCAAACGCCGCATCGATACCTTGCGCATACAGCGCCTCGTAGCCCTCCCCCAGGGTTCCGGCAATCACCACCACCGGCACGGCATGCCGCTTGGCCACACGGGCCACGCCCAGCGGCGTCTTGCCGCGCAAGGTCTGGGCATCGAACCGCCCTTCGCCGGTGATCAGCAGATCCGCACCTTGCACCAGCGCATCCAGCCCGGCGAGTTCAGCCACCACCTCGACCCCGGGCCGAAACCGCGCGCCCATGAAGGCCTTGGCCGCAAAGCCCATGCCGCCCGCCGCGCCGGAGCCAGGGGACTCGCGCACATCCTCTCCCAGCAACTGCGCGCAATGGTCGGCGAAATGCCCCAGTGCCTGGTCCAGCGCCAGCACCTGTCCGGGGGTCGCGCCCTTCTGCGGGCCGAAGATCGCCGAGGCGCCGTTGGCGCCGCACAACGGGTTGTCGACGTCCGCCGCCACCTCGAACTGCACCTCGCCCAGACGCGGATCGAGGTCGCTGGCATCGATGCGCGCGAGCTGCGCCAGGGCCAGTCCGCCCTCGGCCAGTGGCTCGCCGTTACGATCCAGCAAACGTAGCCCCAGGGCACGCAGCATGCCGCTGCCGGCGTCGTTGGTGGCGCTGCCGCCGATGGCCAGGACGATGCGCTGGGCACCCGCTGCCAGGGCCGCGGCGATCAATTCCCCGGTGCCCCAGGTGCTGCTGCGGCAGGCATCGCGCTCGCCGCTGGGCAACAGCTGGATACCGCTGGCCTGGGCCATCTCGATCACCGCGGTACGGCTCTGCGCCAGCCAGCCCCAGCTCGCCTCGACTGGCGCGCCCAGCGGCCCGCGCACCACCTGGCGCCGTTGCTCGCCCTCGCTGGCCGCGACGATCGCTTCCATGGTGCCCTCACCGCCATCGGCCATCGGGCACTCGATGCGCTCGGCATCGGGCCAGACCTTGGCCAGCCCGGCGCTGATGGCACGGGCGACACCGGCGGCATCGAGGCTGTCCTTGAACGAATCGGGGGCGATGACGACTTTCATGGGAGATCTCCTGGTCCTGATAGCCCGCATGCTGACAGCTGCACGCCAGAGCGGCCTCGGTCGGATGCACAAAGCGCCCGGCCGGTTGTTTGGGCAAATGCCTGTGGCGGGCGCCGTGTCACTCGGCCGGCAGCAACTGCAGGCCCAGGTACAGGCTGAGCATCCCCTCCAGGCGCAACGGATCCACCTCGCCCAGCTCGGCAATGCGCTCCAGCCGATAGCGCAGGCTGTTGCGGTGGATGCCCAGGGCATCGGCGCAGGCCTGGCTCTGCCCGTCGTGGGTACACCAGGCGCGCAGGGTGGCGAGCAGCTGGCCGCTGGCATCCTTGCTGCGGATGCGTTGCAGCGGCTCGAGCAGCTCATCCAGGGCATCGTCGTTGCGGTGGCGCCAGAGCAAGGCCGGCAGGCGGTAGCGCGACAGGCTCAGCACCGCCTCCATGGGCACCACCTCGCGGCCATAAGCCAGCAGGTCGCGGACCCGCCGGTAGCCCCGGCGCAACTGCTCGAGGCTGTGCGCCGCGCTGCCCAGGGCCATGCGCTGGACCTGCCAGCCGTGGCGCTGCAGGCGTTCGAGCAGGCGTACCTCATCCAGTGCCACACTCGCCGGTCGGCACCAGAGCAGCGACTGGCGCGCCGGGCTCACGCACCAGCTGTCCGGATAGCGGCTGCTCAGCCAGGCCGACAACGCCTCGCCCGGCGGCCCGCCCTCCAGCTCGAACAGGCACGGCACACGTGCCAGCTGCGGTTTGAGCCCAAGCTGTCGAGCCTCGTCCACCAGCCGCGTCGACTCGCCGCTGCCGCCCAGCAGCAGTGCCAGCAGGTCATCGCAGCGCTGGCGTCGCCATTGCTGCTCGACCTGCAGATGGCGCTGGGCCAGAAGCATTTCGGCGGTCATGCGCACCAGTTCGCCATAGGTGCGCAGGTGTTGCGGATCACCGGTCAGGCCAAGCACGCCAATCAGCCGGTCGTCGAGCATCAGCGGCAGGTTCACCCCTGGCTGCACCCCTTTCAGGCACTTGGCCGCCTCGCTGTCGAGTTCGACGATACGCCCATTGGCCAGCACCAGTTGCGCACCCTCGTGCCGGGTGTTGATGCGCTCCGGCTCGCCGCTGCCCAGGATCAGGCCCTGGCTGTCCATGACATTGACGTTGCATGGCAGAATCGCCATCGCCCGGTCGACGATATCCTGGGCCAGGTCGTGGTCAAGCTCGAACATGTGGGTTCCTTGCACTGGCAGACTTTGTTCCGCGGCACAGCCATGGCTGCCCTACGCTGTGCAAAAGCACAAAGACAGCAGCGCCCCGCTCGCCGAGACTCGTTTCAGGCGAGCGCCGGGACAGGCGCCGCGGTGACAACCATAACAACAGAGAATTTCATCATGGCACACAGCCCTGCCCCTGACCAAGGCCAAGACCCCAGCCGCAATGCGCTGTACCGGCGCATCACCCTGCGGCTGATCCCGTTCATTTTCATCTGCTACCTGTTCAACTACCTGGACCGCGTCAACGTCGGTTTCGCCAAGCTGCAGATGCTCGATGCGCTGAAGTTCAGCGAGACCATCTACGGCCTGGGCGCCGGTATCTTCTTCATCGGCTACGTCCTCTGCGGCCTGCCCAGCAACCTGGCGCTCAACCGCTTCGGCCCGCGGCGCTGGATCGCGGTGATGATGATCGCCTGGGGCAGCCTTTCGACCTGCCTGCTGTTCGTCACCACGCCGATGGAGTTCTACGCCCTGCGCCTGCTCACCGGTGCTGCCGAGGCCGGCTTCTTCCCCGGCGTGGTGCTGTACCTCTCGCGCTGGTTCCCCGCCGACCGCCGCGGCCGGATCATGGCCTTGTTCATGTCGGCGATCCCGGTTTCGGGCCTGCTCGGCGGGCCGTTCTCCGGCTGGATCCTCGACCACTTCGCCGCCGGCCAGCATGGCCTGGCGGGCTGGCAGTGGATGTTCCTGATCCAGGGCCTGCCGACCGTGCTGCTGGGCATCCTGGCGGTGTTCCTGCTCAGTGACGGCTACCAGAAAGCGGCCTGGCTGTCGGACGCCGAGCGCCAGTTGATCGCCAGCGACCTTGCCGCCGATGCCGCGAGCAAGCCGAGCCCCAGCGGTGACGGCGTGCTGGCCGTGCTGACCAACCCGCTGATCTGGACCTTCGGCTTCGTGTACTTCTGCATCCAGAGCGGGGTCTACGCGATCAACTTCTGGCTGCCGTCGATCATCAAGAACCTGGGCTTCGACAGCCCGCTGCTGATCGGCTGGCTGAGCGCGATCCCCTACCTGCTGGCCGGGGTGTTCATGATCCTCGTCGGTCGTTCGGCCGACCTGCGCAACGAGCGGCGCTGGCATCTGGTGGTGCCGATGCTGATGGGCGCCATCGGCCTGCTGATCGCGGTGAACTTCGCCAGCAACCCGACCATCGCCCTGCTCGGGCTGTCCATCGCGACCATGGGCGCACTGACCGGCCTGCCGATGTTCTGGCCAATGCCCACGGCACTGCTCAGCGCCAGCGCAGCGGTCGCGGGCCTGGCGATCATCAACTCGGTGGGCCAGATGGCCGGCTTCCTCAGCCCGTACCTGGTCGGTTTCATCAAGGACCAGACCGGCTCCACCGACGCAGCGCTGTATTCCCTGGCGGCGGTGATCGTCCTGGGCAGCCTGGTGGCGCTGCGGGTCTCGCGGGCGGGCGCACTGAAGGTTGCCCGGGAGCATTGACCCTGTGCAGGCCGGGCGCTCATGCCCGGCCTGCATCGGCTGCGGTGAAGTGCCGGCCGGTCAATGGAAATCCCGGCTTCGGACATCCAGCCCATGCAATAGCCCGCTGACATCCTCCAGGCGTCGTGCAATCAAGTGCCTGACGCCGTTCTGCTGCTCCAGCCGGCCACTGACCTTGAGCAGTTGCGAACCGACCAGCGCCCGCCGCTGACGCTCGGCCAGCGCCCGCCACACCACCACGTTGAGCATGCCGTGTTCGTCTTCGAGGGTGACGAAGGTCACGCCGCTGGCCGTCTGCGGCCGCTGACGACCGACGACGATGCCCGCCACCGCCACGCTGTCACCGTCGGCCACACCGTCCAGCTCGCAGGAGCTGCGACAGCCCAGGGCGCGCAGGCGCTGCCGCAGCAGCGTCAGTGGATGCGGGCCGAGGGTGGTGCCCAGGGTGGCGTAATCGCTGAACAGGTCTTCGGCGACGCTGGGTACCGGCAGGTTGACCGCGGCTTCCGGGGCCGCTTCGAGACCGGCGAACAGCGGCAGTTGCGCCTGCACCGCTGCGACCTGCCAACGCGCCTGATGGCGATCGCTTGCCAGCGCGCGCAGGGCGCCGGCGTCGGCCAGGCGCGCGCGGGCCCGGCCGTCGAGGGCGGCGCGCAGGCACAGGTCCTCGACATCGCGCCAGGGTCGCTGCTGGCGTGCCTGCTGCAGGCGCAGGGCATCGTCCTCGCTGAAGCCGCGGATCTGCCGCAGCCCGAGGCGAATGGCCAGGGCTCCGTCGTCCCTGTGCTCGAGGGTGCAGTCCCAGGTGCTGTGAAAGACATCCACGGGGCGTACCTCGATACCCTGGCGGCGGGCCTCCTGCAGCAACTGGTCGGGGCTGTAGAACCCCATGGGCCAGCTGTTGACCAGCGCGCAGGTGAAGATCGCCGGCTCGTGACACTTGAGCCAGCTGCTGGCATAGCACAGCAAGGCGAAGCTGGCAGCGTGGGACTCGGGAAAGCCATAGCTGCCAAAGCCCTTGATCTGTTCGAAGATGCGCTCGGCAAATGCCAGCTCGTAGCCGTTGCGCAGCATGCCGTCGAGCAGCCGCAGCCGATGCGGCTCCAGCCCGCCGTGGCGCTTCCAGGCCGCCATGCTGCGGCGCAACTGGTCGGCCTCGCCTGGCGTGTAGTCGGCAGCGACCATGGCCAGCTCCATCACCTGCTCCTGGAACAACGGCACTCCGAGGGTGCGCTTGAACACCGCCTCGAGCTTGTCCGAGGGATAGCTGATCGGCTCCTCGCCCAGGCGTCGGCGCAGGTACGGGTGAACCATGTCACCCTGGATCGGCCCGGGCCGCACGATCGCCACCTCGATGACCAGATCGTAGAAGGTGCACGGCTTGAGCCGCGGCAGCATGGCCATCTGCGCCCGCGACTCGATCTGGAACACGCCCATGGTCTCGGCCCGGCTGATCATCGCGTAGGTGGCCGGGTCTTCCTGGGGGATGCTGGCCAAAGTCAGTTCACGGCCACGGTGACGCTTGAGCAGGTCGAAACAGCGGCGCAAGGCGCTGAGCATGCCGAGGGCGAGCACATCGACCTTGAGCAGCCCGACCATGTCCAGGTCGTCCTTGTCCCACTGGATGACGGTGCGCTCGGGCATGGCGGCGTTTTCCACCGGCACCAGCCGGTCCAGCGGCTGCTCGCTGATCACGAAGCCGCCCGGGTGCTGCGACAGGTGCCGGGGGAAGCCGATCAGCTCGCCGGCCAGCACCAGGATGCGCCGCAACGAAGGGCTCTGCGCCTCGAAACCGGCTTCGGCCAGGCGCTGGGCATCGGGGATGCGATCGCTCCAGCGTCCGCAGCATTTGGCCAGGGCGTCCACCTGATCGGCCGGCAGGCCCAGCACCCGGGCCACGTCACGGACCGCGCCGGCAGCATGGTAGCTGCTGACCACGGCGGTGAGGGCGGCACGGTGCCGACCGTAGCGGCGAAACACATACTGGATCACTTCCTCGCGGCGGTCGTGCTCGAAGTCCACGTCGATGTCCGGCGGCTCGTTGCGCTCGCGCGACAGGAAACGCTCGAACAGCAGGCGGTGGGTCATGGGATCGAGTTCGGTGATGCCCAGCACGAAACACACCACCGAATTGGCTGCAGAACCCCGCCCCTGGCAGAGGATGCCCTGGCTGCGGGCGAAATCGACGATGTCGTGCACGGTCAGGAAGTAGCTTTCGTAGCCCAGCTCCTCGATCAGCGCCAGCTCGCCGTCGAGCGCCTGGTACACCTCGACACTGGCGCCCTGCGGCCAGCGTTTCGGCAAGCGCTGCTCGCACAGGTGACGCAGCCAGCTCGCCGGGCTGTGGCCTTCGAGCACCAGTTCGCGGGGGTATTGGTACTTCAGCTCGCTCAGGTCGAAGCGGCAGCGTTCAGCGATGGCCAGGGTTTCGGCCAGCAGATCGCCGGGATACAGCTCGGCCAGTTGCTCGCGACTGCGCAGATGGCGCTCGCCATTGGCATGGAGGTAACGGCCGGCCTCGGCCACCGTGCAGTGCTGGCGGATCGCGGTCATGCAGTCCTGCAGGGCGCGACGGCCGCGTACGTGCATGTGCACATCGCCACAGGCCACGGCGCGGATGTTCAATTGCCCGGCCATGGCCCGCAAGCGTTGCAGGCGCGAGGCATCGTCGCTGCCACGGTGCAGGTGCACCGCCAGCCACAGGCGCTCCGGGAACAAGGGCTGCAACCAGCGCCCAGGGGCCGGATCGTCGGGGTCATCGGCGATCCACAGCGCCAGCAGCCCGGCGCAATGGGCCTGCAAATCTTCGGCCAGCAGCTGGTAACAGCCCTTCCCGGCCCGGCGACGGGCGCGGGTGATGAGCGCACAGAGGCTCTGGTAGCCAGTCAGGTTTTCCACCAGCAATACCAGGCGTGGCCCCTCCTGCACCTGCACTTCGCTGCCGACGATCAACCGCACGCCGTGCTCGCGGGCCGCCTGCCAGGCGCGGACGATGCCGGCCAGGGTGCACTCATCGGTGATCGCCAGGGCCTGGTAGCCCTGCTCGCAGGCCCTGCGCAGCAGTTCGTCGGCGCTGGAGGCGCCGCGCTGGAAACTGAAGTTCGACAGGCAATGCAGCTCGGCGTAGTCGGGCAGGCTCATGCGAACCAGCCCTGCAGCCACAAGGGGCCGGGCTGGGCGAGGTCGCGGTAGGCCCAGCCTCGCAGGCCCTCGCGGGTTTCGATGCGGTAGTAGTCGCGGCGCACATCGCCGCCGTCCCACCAGCCCGACTCGATGCGCTCGGCCTGGCCGAGCCAGTGCAGACCAACCTCCGGCAAGGCCTGGGCCTGGGCCAGCAACCAGCCGGGGCGGCTGCCGGGCACGACCTGCAGGCTGCCCGCCGCGCCCTGGTCACAGGCCTGCCAGGCGTGCTCGGGGCGGTGGTCGGCTTCGGCGCGCAGGCACTTGACCGCCTCGTCGCCCAAGCGCGCGCGCAGGCGCTCGCGCAACTGCTCCCAGGGCTGGGCCTGCTGCGGGCGCGGGTCGAACAAGGCGCGGCGCTCAGGCACGAAGGGCGGCAGGTCGTCGGCCAGCAGGCGCAGGTTGCGCACCGGCGCCGGGATGCGCAACGGCTCCAGACGGCCACGGGCCAGTTCGAAGAGCATCGCAGGTTCACGCTCGGCCGCCAGCAGGCCGACCTTGAGCACGGTGTCCGGGCCCTCGGCGTGCTCCAGGTGCAGTTCGAAGCGCTGCACGCCGCAGTCACGACCGGCGAGAAAGGCCGCCAGGTCGTTGAGCAGTCGGCGCAGGGGGAACAGCAGCGCCTGGTGCGACTCCACGTCGAAATTGAGTTCCAGCTTCGACTCGAACCGGTCAGGCGGCTGGTAGAACTCCAGGGCGAGCGTGCGCAGGCCGAAGAGTTGGTCGAGGTGCAACTGCACAGGCGCGGCAAACCGCCGGGCCAGGGCGTCGCGGGGCAAGGCCATGACCTCGCCCAGCCGCCGCAGCCCCATGCGCGACAAGGCTTGCGCAGCCTCGGCCGGCAAGCCGACCCGGTCCAGGGGCATACGGGCCAGCGCTGCGCGGGTCTGCTCCGGGCAGGTCAGCGCCAGGCCGTCATGGCCGTTGACCAGCATGCGTGCCGCCACCGGGTTGCCTGCCAGCACGATACGGTGGCGCAGGCCAAGCCCTTCAAGCTCCTGGCGCAGGCGCGCCTCGAAGCTCGACCACGGGCCGAACAGTTGCAGGCTCGAGCCCACTTCCAGCAGCAAGGCCCGCGGGTAATGCAGGCTGACCTGGGCGCTGAAGCGGTAGGCCCAGGCCGCCAGCAGTTGCTGCACCTCGTCGATGCGCGCCGGATCGGCCTCGACACAGGTAAAACCGTCGGCCAGGGCCCGGGCGGCGGTCAGCGTCTGCCCGGCACGCAGGCCGAGGTTTGCTGCCGCGGCGTTGACCGCCTGCAGCACTCGTCGCTGCACCGGGCCACCCAGCAGCACCAACGCCGAATCAGGGTCGTCCCGCCCGCGCAGGACGGTGTCCAGCGCCAGTTGCGGCAGCAGGATGCAGGCCCAGAGCATGCTGCATCAGCCTCGCCCGGGGGCGGCGATGGGCATGGCTGGCGCCAGGCCGCCCCGGCATTTGAGCACGCGCCACTGTGCCGGCCGTACATCGATGGCGATGCGCAGGGCCGCAGGCGACGGGTTGTGCGCCGCCTGCTGCGGGCGGCAGGCGAAGGCCAGCGCATCGCCGGTTTCGGCGGCCACCTGCAAGCGGCGCAATGCACGATCGTCGGCACGCGTCGGCCAACACAGCACCGCCGCGCAACTGCCCGAACGCAGGCATTGCTCGGCGGCCCACAGGGCGTCGTCCGGCTCGGCCTCGACCTGTGCCAGCCAGCGCAGGTCGACACCTGCAGCCTGCCAGGCGGGCGCATAGGGAATGAACGGCGGCGCCACCAGCACCACCCGTCCACCCTCGCCGCTCAACCGGGCAAGCGTGGGCCAGAGCAGTTGCAGCTCACCGCAACCGGGGCTGGCCAGCAGCAACTCGCTGAGCGCTGCCGCCGGCCAGCCGCCGTCGGGCAGGCGTTCGTCCAATGCTGCATGCCCGGTCGGCTGCAGGCCGAGCGGGCGCGCCTGGACCTGCCGCCCACGCCAGATCCGGCGCTGGTCGAGCAGCCCGTCAAGGTCGACTACCGCGCCCATCAGTCACGCCTCAGCAGGCCGCAGAACACGCCTTCGATGCAGAACTCGTGGTCGGGGCCGACGTCGATGGGGGCATAGGCCGGGTTGCGTGGCAGCAGGCGATAACCACCGGCCACCCGCTGCAGGCGCTTGATGGTGACCTCGCCGTCGAGCCGGGCGACGACGATCTGCCCGTCACGGGCATCGGCCTGCTGGAGGATGCCGACCAGGTCGCCGTCGAGGATGCCGTCGCCGATCATCGAATCGCCGCGCACCTTGAGCAGGTAGTCGGGTGTGCGCCGGAACAGGCTCGGGTCGACCAGCAGTTGCTCGTGGATATCCAGGTCGGGGCCGATCGGCGCACCGGCAGCGACCCGCCCCAATACCGGGATCTCGAGGATTTCCGGCCGGCGCAGCGGCTCGGCCAGGCGGATGCCCCGCGCCTGGTTGGGCGTGACCTCTATGTAGCCACCCGCATGCAGGGCGGTGATGTGCTTGCGCGCCACACTGCGCGAGGCAAAACCGAAGCGCTCGGCGATGTCGGCCAGGCTCGGGGGCTGGCCGTGGTCGGCGATGCGCTCGCGGATGAACTCGAGGATGGCGCGGCGTTTGGGGGATAATCTGTCCATGGAGCACATTTGTACTCTTTTCCATGAACACTGAACAGCCCCCTTCGTCGGCGAGTTTGGCTATGATGGCTGCTGAATTGTTTCTCCACTGCCAGGATGCCCGATGCTGACCGCCCTGCTGTTCGACCTCGATGGGACCCTCACCGACACCGATACCCTGCACTTGCAGGCGTTTCGCCAGTTGCTGCATGACTACGACGGACGCGAACTGACCCAGGCGCAGTTCAATGCCCAGATCAGCGGGCGCTCCAACGGCCTGCTGTTCAGGGAGCTGTTCCCCCGGGAGGATGCAGCCGAATGCAAAGCTCTGGCCGATCGCAAGGAAGCGCTGTTCCGCGAATTGTCGCCCATCCTCGAACCGATGCCGGGCCTGCTGAGCCTGCTGGAGCACGCCAAGCGTCATGACATCGGCATGTGCGTGGTGACCAACGCGCCGCGGCTCAACGCCGAGCACATGCTCGGCGCCATGGGCCTGGGCGAGCGCTTCGAGCATGTTCTGGTAGCCGATGAACTGGCCCGGCCCAAGCCCGACCCGCTGCCCTACCTCACCGGCCTGCAGCGTCTGGACGCCGAGGCGGCAGAGGCACTGGCGTTCGAGGACTCGCTGCCGGGCGTGAAGGCCGCGGTCGACGCCGGCATCTTCACTGTGGCCCTGGCCACCACGCAGCCGGCGCAGCGACTGCTCGAGGCTGGCGCCGGGATGGTGATCGACGACTACCACGATCCACGGCTGTGGGCGTTGATCGACGGGATGCAGAAGCAGGGCTGAATCCCACGACACCAGAGGCCCACGCCCCCTTGCAGGAGCAACTGTCTTGCTCAAGATCCAGAGGCCAGCCCAATCCCTGTGGGAGCGGGTTCACCCGCGAACACGGGCGTAGGCCGTGCCAGGCAGCGCGGTGCTTTCTTCGCGGGTAAACCCGCTCCCACACGTACTGTGTTCGGATTTACCTCAGCATTGCACTCTCGTATCGAGGCAGTTCCACATCCTGCCAGGGAGTACCGGTTCCTGGCATCGCATTGAGCCGTACGATGAAACCTCTCATGCATGCCACAATCGCGACCTTGGCTACCTTTCCTCGTGCACGCAGTGCCTGGTACTTCGCCTTGAGACCCCGACGACCGTCGGGGCAGGGTATTAGCCGCGCCGCCCGACCATCAGGAAGATCACCAGCGCCAACCCCGGCAGCACCGCGCCCACCAGCGCAACGCCGCTCCAGCCGAAGCCGGCATACAAGCCGCTGGCCAGCGCCGAACCGAGCGCGCCACCGATGAAGATGCTGGTCATGTACAGCGCATTGAGCCGACCACGGCTGGCCGGATCCAGGGCATACACCTCACGCTGGCCGATGACCATGTTCATCTGCACGGCAAAGTCCAGCAACACGCCGGTAAGCCCCAGGCCGATCACGCTGTAGCCCGGCGCGCTGAGCCCGAACAGCAGCGACAGAGGCGCCAGCACCAGCGCCAGCAGCGAAGCCTGGCGCGCATGCCCGGCATCGGCCAGGCGCCCGGCGATCGGTGCGGCAATCGCCCCCACCGCCCCCACCAGCGCGAACAGGGCGATCTGGCTCTGCGACAAGCCATGCTCGGTCGCCAGCGCCAGGGGCACGGCGGTCCAGTACAGGCTGAAGGTGGCGAACATCAGCGCCTGGTACAGCGAGCGCTGGCGCAGCAGCGGATAGCGCCGCAGCAAACCGCCGAGCGAGGCCATCAGGCCGGCATAGCTGGCCTTGTGCGCAGGCACCCGGCGCGGCAGGGTCGATGCCAGCAGCACCACGATCGCCGCCATCAGCACGGCCGCCCCGATGAACACTGCACGCCAGCCAAAATGGTCGGCCACCAGGCTCGACAGGGGGCGCGCCAGCAGGATGCCCAGCAGCAGGCCTCCCATGATGTTGCCGACCACCCGGCCACGCTGCTGCTCCGGCGACAGGTGCGCGGCCAGCGGTATCAGCATCTGCACCGCCACCGAACTGAAGCCGATCAGCAGCGCATAGCCCAGGAACAGCTCACCCTGGCCATGCCCGCTGCTGCCGGCCAGCACCAGGCTGAGGCAGGCCAGCACGGCAGTGGCGATCATCAACCGACGGTTTTCCACCAGGTCGGCCAACGGCACCAGCAACAGCAGGCCCAGGGCATAGCCCAGCTGGGTGAGCGAGACGATCAGGCTGGCGCGTTCGGTGGACAGCCCCAGGTCCGGTGCGATCAAGCCGACGATGGGCTGGGCATAGTAGATGTTGGCGACGATGGCGCCGCAGCAGAACGCCAGCAGCGTCACCAGGCCTCGGCTCAGTGAGGTACCGGATGAAGCGGGTGTTGCGACAGAAGCAGTCATTTCAGGATATTCACGCATGGCAAGACATGCCGCGCACCTTAACGGCTGCAGCCCGCTCAGGGAATCGGGGCAGCACGCAAAGCGGCTTTGCGCAGGGCGCAACAGCGTACCGCTCACGTCTGCAGCAGCGACTCGCAGAACTCGATGAATGCCGTTACCCGCCGCGAACCGCGATGGTTGGGCAGGTACAGGGCATTGATGTTGCCAGTGGCGCCGATCGGGCTGGCCTGCCAGTCGGGGAACAGGCGCACCAGCCGCCCGGCGGCGACATCGTCGCGCACCAGCCAGTCGGCCAGCAGGCTGACACCGCCGCCCGCCACAGCGGCCTCGCGCAGCAGGTCGGAATTGGCGCAGCGCAACGGCCCGGCGACATCCACCTCGATCAGCGTGTCGCCCTGTCGCAGTTGCCACGGCCGCCCCGGGCCGCCATAGCGAAAGCGCAGGCAGGCGTGCTCGGCCAGTTGCATCGGGTGCTCGAGCGCGGCATGGCTGGTCAGGTAGCCAGGGCTGGCCACCAACCAGCGCTCGAAGGTGCCCAGGGTGCGGCTGACCAGCTCGTCGTTCGGCGCTGGGTCGCCCAGGCGGATCGACAGGTCGTAGCGGCCGTCGAGCAGGTCGTCGAAGCGGTCGCTCAGGTCGATATCCAGCTCCAGGGCCGGATAGCGCGCCATGAAACGCGCCAGGTGCGGGGCGATCACCCGGCGCCCGTATTCCACCGGCAGGCACAGGCGCAACACCCCGACCGGCTCCTGGCCCCGGTCGGCAACGCTGGCATCGGCTTCGGCCAGGGCATCGACGATGGCGCGGGCGCGCTGGTAGTAGCCGACACCGGCCTCGGTCAGGCTGACCTGGCGGGTCGAGCGATTGAGCAGGCTGGTGCCCAGCTCGCTTTCCAGCGCATCGACCAGGCGCGTCACCGACGAGGTGGCTACCCCCAATCGCCGCCCGGCGGCAGAAAAGCCGCGGGCTTCGACGGTCGCCATGAACATTTTGATGGCCAGCAGCTTGTCCATGGGTGCGGTTCCGTAGCCTGGTCGTAGCGTGGGTGGGTGCAGAAAATCACGGAACCTTCCTACAATCACCGCCCGGAATCAAGAAAGGCGAACGCCCATGACCGACAACCTGTTCAATGCCCTGCCCCCGCTCGACCCGACGGCAGCCGAACAATTCGACGACCTGCTGCGCCGTCCCGGGCTGCGCATCGAGCGCATCGTCTCCAGCGGCCAGTGCAGCCCTCCCGGCTTCTGGTACGACCAGGCCGAGGGCGAATGGGTGGTAGTCCTCACCGGCAGCGCCGGCTTGCGCCTGGAGCACGAAAGTGAAACGCGGGTGCTCAAGGCAGGCGATCACCTGGATATCCCGCCGCACTGTCGGCACCGGGTGGAGTGGACCCAGGCCGATGCGACGACCGTGTGGCTGGCGGTGTTCTACGCAGGCGCCAGCCAACCCGGTTAAAGCTGCTTCACCGCGATCTCCCCCGCGGCACCCTTGCCGTCGCGCCGCTCGCTCATCCAGTCGTTGACCTTCTGCCCGAACTCGGCCGGGGCCTTGCGCGCGAAACGCCGCCCCAGGTCGAGGATGGTCTGCTGGGCCAGCGCCTCCTCCATGCGTTTCTGCGCGCCGAGCATCACCGCATGAATGGCGCAGGTGCCCTCGGTCGCCCAGCCGGGCGCCGCACCCTCGAACAACGAGCAGCGCTCGCGGATCTCGCGGCAATCGAAGATCTTCTTCGGCCCATCGATGGCATTGACGATATCCAGCACGGTGATCTCGTCCGAAGGCCGCGCCAGGCGAAAGCCCCCACGCACGCCTTCGGTGGCCACCACCAGCCCGGCACGCGCCAGCTTGGTGAAGACCTTGGCCAGGTACTCCTGGGGCACGCCCTGCAACTCGGCCAGGTCACGCACGCTGCAGTCGCGACTGTCGCCGCGCTCGTCGATGAGAAACAGCAGGCAGTGGATGCCGTACTCGACGCCTGCGCTGTATAACGACATATCAATCTCCGACCAATTTTGTCGCAAATAGTACGCCCTTCTTTGCTGGCTGGCAAAGTCACGCGCCACCGCCGGTCGCCATGGGCATTTTTATCAATCGCCTGCAGCCATTGATTTCTCTGGTTAAAACCGGAAAACGGCACGGCCTCGACAGCGAACGGATGAAAAAAAGCTTGTCGATTTTAACTACGACCAATACAGTCGCAGTTATTCGGCGGTGGCGACACCCCCTGCCGAACCTCGACCCGATACCCATCATCCTGTTTGCGGAGCCCGTCCATGAACCCACACATCCTGATCATCGGTGCCGGATTTGCCGGCGTCTGGAGCGCCCTGAGCGCCGCCCGCCTGCTCGACCTGGCCAAGCGTGGCGACGTCCATATCAGCGTGCTCGCGCCGCAGGCCGAACTGCGCATCCGCCCGCGCTTCTACGAAGCCGACGTGCAGACGATGAAGGCGCCGCTGGCTGAACTGTTCCAGGCCGTGGGCGTGAACTTCATCAAGGGCCATGCCCAATCCATCGACGCCGCTGCCCGCTCGGTGACCTACACCGACGCCCAGGGCCAAAGCCGCCAGCTGGGCTACGACCGCCTGGTGCTGGCCGCCGGCAGCCAGGTGGCGCGCCCTGCGGTACCGGGCCTTGAGCAATACAGCTTCGATGTCGACCAGATGGAATCGGCGGTCAGGCTGGAGCAGCACCTGACCCGCCTCGCCGCCCTGCCCGCCTCCCCGGCGCGCGACACCGTGGTGGTCTGCGGTGGCGGTTTCACCGGCATCGAGACAGCCACCGAAATGCCCGCCCGCCTGCGCGCTGCGCTCGGTGAGCAGGCCAAGGTCCGGGTCATCGTGGTCGACCGGGGCGCCAACATCGGCGCCGCCCTGGGCGCAGGCATCACCCCGGCGATCATCGAGGCCAGCGCACATGCAGGCGTGGAATGGCTCACCGACACCTCGGTGGTGGCGGTGGATGCCGGCGGCGTGACCCTGGACAACGGCGAGTACATCGCCAGCAAGACGGTGATCTGGACCGTGGGCGTCAAGGCCAGCCCGCTGACCGCGCAGATCGCCGGGGAACGTGATGCCCAGGGTCGGCTGCGTGTCGACGGGCACCTGAAAGTCATCGGCCAGGAACATATCTACGCCACCGGCGACGTGGCCTGGGCGGCGGTCGACGATCTGGGCAACCACGCGCTGATGACCTGCCAGCACGCCATCCCCATGGGCCGGCATTCGGGCAACAACGCCATGGCCGACCTGCTGGGGGTGGAACCTGTGGTGTATCGCCAGCCCAAGTACGTCACCTGCCTTGACCTGGGCGACTGGGGCGCAGCTTTCAGCGAAGGCTGGGAGCGTGAACTGAAGCTGCAGAAACTGGAGGGCAAGAACCTCAAGCGTCAGATCAACTCGGTGTGGATCTACCCGCCAGAGGCCGATCGGGCCAAGGCCCTGGCCGCTGCCGACCCGATGATTGCCATCGTCTGAGCCTGTAAACCTGACAGGTCCGTCAAAAAATGACGGACCTGTTTGTACTTGTAGTTACATTGAATGACTGGTCAATAATACTGGCACTGTGACATTATTGACGTCAAAAAAACCTACTAAAGGTGAGGACATCATAACGTATCGCGGGCACAGGGATGCCGGATCGCACAGCGCCACCCGGCCCGTGATCCCGGAACTCGGCCTGCACGCCACATTCAAGGAGCAGTGCCATGCAGTTAAGGAATATGAAGATCGGTATCCGGGCAGCCAGCGTATTTACCCTGCTGGGGGTCCTGGTGCTGGTCATGGGCCTGATATCGCTTTACGAAACCCGGCGCATGGACAGCGCCACCGATGAGATCCGCGTCACCTGGATGCCGGCGATCATTGCCCTGAACGACGTCAGCACCAACCTTGGCCGGGCGCGCGCCCTGACCCTGCGCAGCGTCATCGAGCAGGACCCCGCCGCGCGCCAGGCGACACTCAGCCGCATCGGCGAAATCAACCACGCCCTCGAAGCCGGCATCAAGGCCTACGAATCGACCATCATCGAACAGGACGACCGCGCGCTGTTCGACACCTTCGTCGCCCTCACCGAGCGTTACCATGGCCTGCAGAAGTCCATCCGCGATGCCGTGGCCAGCGGTGATATCGACGAGGCCCTGCGCCTGATCAACGGCCCCCTGGCCGAATACGCCGACAGCATGATGAAAGCGCTCGGCGCGCTGATCCAGTACAACTCCCATGGCGCCGACAACGCCTCGCAGCGCAGCAGCGATGCCTATGACGAGGCCGCCCTGCTGATCGTGGTGTCGCTGCTGGTGATCATGCTGGCCCTGGTCGCCGTCGCCGTGCTGCTGACCCGCAGCATCGTCGTGCCCCTGGCCGATGCGGTGAGCGTCGCCGAGCGCGTGGCCACCGGCGACCTGACCCGCGACATCCAGATCGTCGGCCGTGACGAACCGGCCCTGCTGCTGCGTGCCTTGAGCCGCATGCAGGAAAGCCTGCGCGACACCCTGCGCAAGATCGCCGCGTCCTCCGACCAACTGGCCTCGGCTTCCGAAGAGCTGCATACCGTCACCGAAGACACCAGCCGCGGCCTGCACCAGCAGAGTGCGGAAATCGACCAGGCGGCCACGGCCGTCAACCAGATGACCGCTGCCGTCGAAGAAGTGGCCAACAACGCAGTCAGCACCGCCGACGCCTCCAAGGGCGCCGACCAGACCACCCGCGATGGCCGCGACCAGGTCAACCAGGCGCTGGACTCGATCCAGCAATTGGTCGAGGACGTCACCGGCACCTCCAGCGAGATCGAACAACTGGCCAGCAGCGCCAACGAAATCAGCCGCGTGCTCGATGTGATCGGCTCGATCGCCGGGCAGACCAACCTGCTGGCACTCAACGCCGCCATCGAGGCTGCGCGCGCCGGTGAAGCCGGGCGCGGCTTTGCCGTGGTGGCCGATGAAGTACGGGCGCTGGCCCACCGGACCCAGCAGTCCACTGCCGAGATCGAGCAGATGATCGGTGGCATCCAGAGCGGCACCGAGCGCGCCGTGGGCTCGATGCACAGCAGTCAGGGCCGCGCCACCGGCACCCTGGAGATTGCCCAGGCGGCAGGCCAGGCGCTGGAACTGATTGCCGAGGCGATCGCCGCGATCAACCAGCGCAACCTGGTGATCGCCAGCGCCTCCGAAGAGCAGGCCCAGGTGGCACGCGAGGTGGACCGCAACCTGGTGAACATCCGCGACCTGGCGATGCAGACCTCGGCGGGCGCCAACCAGACCAGCGCGGCGGCCCAGGACCTGTCGCGCCTGGCGGTGGAACTGAACGCGATGGTGGCGCAATTCAAGGTGTGAATTGAAGCACCGGGGGCCGCTTTGCGGCCCTTTTGCAAACCAACTAGTCGTTCACACTTACCGCCTGCCCCGCCTTCAGCGTCTTGCCACGAGTGGCCAGGCAATAGTAGAGCGGCACCGTCACCAGCAAGCCGAACAGCCACGACAGGTCGGCGCCCTCGACGATGTTCGAGTACGGCCCCACGTACAGCGCCGTATTGGCGAACGGCAGTTGCACCAGGATCCCGCACACATAGGCAACGATGGCGTGATGGTTGAAGCGCCCGTAGATACCGCCGTCGGCACGGAAGAACGAGGCGATGTCGTACTCGCCCTTCTTGATCAGGTAGAAGTCCACCAGGTTGATCGACGCCCAGGGCACCAGCACCAGCAGCAACGCCAGGATCAGGCCGATGAACTGGCCGATGAAACCTGCCGAGGCGTTCAGCGCCACCAGCCCACAGGCCAGCAGGATCACCGACGCCAGCGCCACCCGCACGCGGATGCTGGGCGTCCAGTGGGCGACGAAGGTCTGGATTGCGGTGACGATCGACAGCACCGCGCCATACAGGTTGAGTGCGTTGTGGCTGATGATGTTGAGCAGGAACAGCACCATCAGGATCGGCCCCAGCCAACCGGTGGCCTGCTTGACCGCATCCATCGCATCGGTGCCTTCGGGCACGCACAGCACGGCCACCGCCCCGAAGCTGAAGCACAGGATGGTGCCCAGCGTGGCGCCGAAATAGGTCGCCCAGAACGGTTTGGCGATGCCGATCTCGCGCGGCAGGTAGCGTGAATAATCCGAGGTGTAGGGCGAGAAGCTGATCTGCCAGATGGTGCCCAGCGACACCGTGGCGATGAAGCCCGAGAGGTTGAAGGCGCCGCGGCTGAAGAAGTCCGCCGGCAGTTCCTGGGTGAACATCATGATGAAGCCGGCCAGCAGCGCCGAGCCCATCACCCAGGTGCCGATGCGGTTCAGGCCATGGATGAAGCGATAGCCGATCACGCCGATGGCCGTGGCGCTCAGGGCGCCGATGACGATGGCGGTGGGCATCGGCACGCTCGGGGCGATGCCGTGGATCGACTTGCCCGCCAGGACGATGTTGGAAATGAAGAAGCCGACGTAGATCAGCGCGGTGAAGAACACGATCAGCAAGGCACCGTAGCGCCCGAACTGGCCGCGGCTCTGCACCATCTGCGGAATGCCCAGCTGCGGTCCCTGCGCAGAGGCCAGGGCGATGACGATACCGCCCAGCAGATGACCCATCACGATGGCGACCAGCCCCCACAACAGGTTCAGGTGGAAGACCTGGACCACCATCGCGCCGGTGACGATCGGCAAGGGTGCGATGTTGGTACTGAACCAGAGGGTGAACAGGTCGCGCGCCTTCCCGTGGCGCTCGGAGGGTGGAACATGATCGACCGTGTGATTCTCGACAAACTGGTGTTGCGACGACGGCTGGGACATAGGATTTCAGCTCGAAAGGATCATTTTTTATCTTTGTATGGAAACCGCTCGGGGCGGCCTCTCAGCTGAAGACCATATTATGGTATTCCAAGCTTTTGACAACACTGTGCTGCGCTTTTTCGGCGCATCTGATCTGTTCCATGCGCCAGCATGGCGCAGGCATTCAGCGGTCAAGGTCAATGAATACGGGGCCTTGACCGTTCATCGCGGGTTTCGGCGCCTGGAAAATTCTGCTTGCAATATAGGTATTACGGTATACCATCAGACACATCAACGATAAAAACCGCGGACCACCGCACGCCCCTTCGAGGTACTCGCCATGATCGACGCAACCCTCTACAAGAACGTCCTGGGCTCCTTCCCTTCCGGCGTCACGGTCATCACCACCCTGGACGACGACGGCTCGGTCGTCGGCCTCACCGCCAGCGCCTTCTCCTCCCTGTCCATGGACCCGCCGCTGGTGCTGTTCTGCCCCAACTACAGCTCCGACTCCTACCCCGTGCTGATCAAGCAGAAGCGCTTCGCCATCCACCTGCTTTCCGGCGAACAGCAGGCCGAGGCCTATGCTTTCGCCAGGAAGGGCAAGGACAAGGCCAGCGGCCTGCAGTGGAGCCTGAGCGAGCTGGGCAACCCGCTGCTGGCCGGCGCCACGGCGATCATCGAGTGCGAACTGTGGCGCGAATACGAAGGCGGCGATCACGCCATCATGGTGGGCAAGGTACACAACCTGATCGTGCCTGATGAGGCCCCGCGACCGATGGTCTACTGCCGCGGCAAGATGGCCAGCCTGCCCGCCTTCGCCTGATACCTGCGGTCCGACACAAGACTCTGTGGGAGCGGGCCTGCCCCGTGCACCGTTCACGACCGGCTTGCATCACCCGGCCGGGCCGCCCCTGCATCGACAACAACAAGCTTTGAGGAAAGCCCCATGAAATTTTCGCTGTTCGTGCACATGGAACGTTGGGATGACCAGGTCAGCCACCGCCAGCTGTTCGAAGACCTGACCGAACTGACCCTGATGGCCGAGCGCGGCGGTTTCAGCACCGTGTGGATCGGCGAACACCACGCCATGGAATACACCATCTCGCCAAGCCCCATGCCACTGCTGGCCTACCTGGCGGCCCGCACCGAGACCATCCGCCTGGGCGCCGGCACCATCATCGCGCCGTTCTGGAACCCGATCCG
The DNA here is from genome assembly GCF_057370475.1 of Pseudomonas sp. FA117. Lineage (NCBI taxonomy): Bacteria > Pseudomonadati > Pseudomonadota > Gammaproteobacteria > Pseudomonadales > Pseudomonadaceae > Pseudomonas > Pseudomonas sp. FA117. Next base: position 2,265,102 of record NZ_CM170675.1, on the reverse strand, counting down.
CGTGGCAGGCGAATGTGCCCTGCTCGATGTGATCAGCAACGGGCGCATGGAAGTGGGCCTGGCCCGCGGTGCCTACCAGTTCGAGTTCGACCGCATGGCCGGCGGCATGCCCGCCACCGACGGCGGCAAGGCCCTGCGCGAGATGGTTCCGGCGGTTCGCGCGCTGTGGCAGGGTGACTACGCCCACGAAGGCGAGGTGTACAACTTCCCCACCTCGACCAGCGTACCCAAGCCGGTGCAGCAGGGCATGCCACCGATGTGGATCGCCGCCCGCGACCCGGACTCGCACAACTTCGCGGTCAAGCACGGCTGCAACGTGATGGTCACCCCGCTGATGAAGGGCGACGAAGAAGTGCTGGACCTGAAGAACAAGTTCCAGGCCGCCCTGGACAACAACCCTGAGGTACCGCGCCCGCAACTGATGGTGCTGCGTCACACCCACGTGCACAGCCCGGCCGAGCCGGACGGCTGGAAGGTCGGCGCCCAGGCGATCTCGCGCTTCTACCGCACCTTCGACGCCTGGTTCGGCAACAAGACCACCCCGGTCGACGGTTTCCTGGAGCCGAGCCCGGAATCCAAGTTTGCCGAGGTCCCGGCGTTCGCCCTCGAGAACATCCGCAAGAACACCATGATCGGCACCCCCGAGGAGATCATCGCGCGGATCAGGTACTACCAGGAACTCGGCGTCGACGAGTTCAGCTTCTGGTGCGACAACAGCCTGCCGCATGCAGAAAAACGCAAGTCGCTGGAGCTGTTCATCAAGGAAGTGATACCGGCGTTTGCCTGATCGATAGCCCGCTGCACCCCGCCCGCTTTCATGGCCCGTGAGAGCGGGCATTTTTTTGGTCGGTTTGTGGGTGCATCTGCCCACGGGAAAGTCAGTACAGACAGCCTCGCAAACCCCGGTACAGCCGACCTTTCGTCCCGCTGCAGGAGAAATTTCCCGCGCCCTCTTGCACATCAAGTATTATGGTATACCATCAGACAACAAGAGCTGATAACCCTCACCAGGAGCCCTCCCCCATGAGTTTCGAAATCCGCAAGATCGTCACCTACTCCGAAGAAACCCGCATCGAAGGCGGCAAGGCCACCGACAAGCCGGTGACCATGGTCGGCCTGGCCGTGGTGATCAAGAACCCATGGGCCGGTCGCGGTTTCGTCGAAGACCTCAAGCCGGAAATCCGCGCCAACTGCTCCGAACTGGGTGCGCTGATGGTCGAGCGCCTGACCGCCGCCATCGGCGGGGCAGACAAGATCGAGGCCTACGGCAAGGCGGCGGTAGTCGGTGCCGACGGCGAGATCGAGCACGCCTCGGCGGTGATCCACACCCTGCGCTTTGGCAACCACTACCGTGAAGCGGTCCAGGCCAAGAGCTACCTGAGCTTCACCAACAAGCGCGGCGGCCCGGGCACCTCGATCCAGATCCCGATGATGCAGAAGGACGACGAAGGCCTGCGCTCGCACTACATCACCCTGGAAATGCAGATCGAAGACGCCCCGCGCGCCGACGAGATCGTCGTGGTCCTGGGCGCCTCCGACGGCGGTCGTCTGCACCCACGCATCGGCAACCGCTACATCGACCTGGAAGAACTGGCAGCCGAGAAAGCCAACGCTCAATAACAACAACCGGACGGACCGGTGCCACGCCTCAAGGCACCGGCCCCCCTAGGAGCGCCATCCATGATTCAGCCTGTCGCTGAACGTACACCTGCCGGGACCAGCTACCTGAGCCTCGGCCAGGGCCAACCCGTGGTGCTGATCCACGGCGTGGGCCTGAACAAGGAAATGTGGGGTGGCCAGTTCGTCGGCCTGTCCACCGACTACCGGGTCATCGCCTACGACATGCTCGGCCATGGCCAGAGCGCGCTGCCCGCGCCGGACACCGACCTGCAGGGCTACGCCACCCAGCTCGCCGAACTGCTCGACCATCTGCAAATCCCCCAGGCCACCGTCATCGGCTTCTCCATGGGCGGACTGGTCGCCCGTGCCTTTGCCCTGCACTACCCGCAGCGCCTGTCGGCGCTGGTGGTGCTCAACAGCGTGTTCAACCGCAGCCCGGAACAGAGCGCCGGCGTCATCGCCCGCGCCGCGCAGGCTGCCGAACTCGGCCCGGACGCCAACGTCGACGCCGCGCTGGATCGCTGGTTCAGTCGCGAGTACAAGGCCGCCAACCCAGCCCAGGTCGCAGCTATCCGCCAGGTGCTGGCCAGCAACGACCCACAGGGTTACCACACCACCTATTCGCTGTTCGCCACCCAGGACATGTACCGCGAAGCGGACCTGGGCAGCATCCAGGTGCCGACACTGATCGCCACCGGCGAACTCGACGCAGGCTCCACCCCGGCCATGACCCGCCAGCTCGCCGCGCGCATTCCCGGCGCCCGCAGCGTGGTACTGGCCGAACAACGGCATATGATGCCCGTTGAGGCTCCGCGCGAAGTCAACCGCATGCTGCTGGACTTCCTGAGCCAAGCCCGCACCCTCACCGAATCCGCCAAGGGGATAGTTGCATGACCCTCGTTCGTTTCCAGATGTGCATCGACGGCCAATGGCGCGATGCCCAGAGCGGCAAGACCTTCGACAGCCTCGACCCGGCCACCGCCCAGGCCTGGGCACAACTGCCCGACGCCGGCGAGCAGGACGTCGAGCTGGCTGTACAGGCCGCCCAGCGCGCCTTCGACAGCAAGGCCTGGCGCGGGCTCACCGCCACCGCGCGGGGCAAGCTGCTGCGCCGCCTCGGCGACCTGATCGCCGAGAACAAGGAGCACCTGGCCCAGCTCGAAAGCCGCGACAACGGCAAGCTGATCCGCGAGACCCGTGGCCAGGTCGGCTACCTGCCGGAGTTCTTCCACTACACCGCGGGCCTGGCCGACAAGCTCGAAGGCGGCACCCTGCCGCTGGACAAGCCCGACCTGTTCGCCTACACCGTGCACGAGCCCATCGGCGTGGTGGCCGGCATCATTCCGTGGAACAGCCCGCTGTACCTCACCGCGATCAAGCTCGCCCCGGCCCTGGCCGCAGGCAACACCATCGTGCTCAAGCCCTCCGAGCATGCTTCGGCGACTATCCTGGAGCTGGCCCGCCTGGCACTGGAAGCCGGCTTCCCGGCCGGGGTGGTCAACGTGGTCACAGGTTACGGCCCCAGCACCGGCGCGGCGCTGACCCGCCACCCGCTGGTGCGCAAGATCGCCTTCACCGGCGGCGCCGCCACCGCCCGTCACGTGGTACGCAGCAGCGCCGAGAACTTCGCCAAGCTGTCGCTGGAGCTGGGCGGCAAGTCGCCGAACATCATCTTCGCCGACGCCGACCTGGACAGCGCAGTCAACGGCGCGGTGGCCGGCATCTATGCCGCCTCCGGGCAAAGCTGCGTGGCCGGCTCGCGCCTGCTGGTGCAGGACGAGATCTTCGACGAATTCGTCGAGCGCCTGATCGAGCGGGCCAGGCGCATCCGCATCGGCAACCCGCAGGACGACGCCAGTGAAATGGGCCCGATGGCCACTGCCCAGCAACTGGCCGTGGTCGAAGGTCTGGTCGCCGCGGCCAAGGCCGAGGGCGCCAGGCTGCGCCTGGGTGGCAAGCGCGCCGAAGTCGAGGGTGACGGCTGGTTCTACGAGCCGACCCTGTTCGAATGCGACAGCAACTCGATGACCATCATGCAGGAAGAGGTGTTCGGCCCGGTTGCAGCGGTGATCCGCTTCAAGACCGAGGAAGAGGCACTGGCCATGGCCAACGACTCGCAGTTCGGTCTGGCCGCCGGCATCTGGACCCGCGACCTGGGCCGCGCCCATCGCCTGGCGCGCGACGTGCGCTCGGGGATCATCTGGGTCAACACCTACCGCGCAGTGTCGGCCATGGCGCCGATCGGCGGCTTCAAGAACAGCGGCTACGGCCGCGAGAGCGGCATCGATTCGGTGCTGGCCTATACCGAGCTCAAGACCGTGTGGATCAACCTGTCCACCGCGCCGATGCCCGATCCGTTTGTGATGCGTTGAGAAGGAGCACGAGATGATCGAACCAGGCATCTACAAAGACGTGATGGGCTCCTTCCCGTCCGGCGTCACCGTGGTCACCACCCTCGATGGCGATGGCGGCATCGTCGGCATCACCGCCAGCGCCTTCAGCGCCCTGTCGATCGAGCCGGCGCTGGTGCTGTTCTGCCCCAACTACGCCTCCGACACCTACCCGATCCTGCGTGACAGCAAGCAGTTCGCCATTCACCTGCTGTCGGCCGAGCAGACCGCCGAGGCCTACGCCTTCGCCGGCAAGGGCAAGGACAAGGCCAAGGGCATCGACTGGCACCTGAGCGAGCTGGGCAACCCGCTGCTGGCCAAGGCCACGGCGATCATCGAGTGCGAGCTGTGGCGCGAGTACGACGGCGGCGATCACGCGATCATCGTCGGCGCGGTGAAGAACCTGGTGCTGCCGACCGAGCCGGTGACGCCGATGGTCTATCACAAGGGCAAGCTCGGCGCGCTGCCGTCGCTGGGCTGAGTGTTTTCCGGGGGCCGTGCTGTCACCCTCACCTTCGGTCACGGCCCCCTTTTTCATACGTACTGCAGGAACTGCCCCATGAATGACGCGAAATACCAGAAAGGTCTGCAGATCCGCACCCAGGTACTGGGCGAGGACTACGTCAAGCGCTCCATCCAGAATGCCGACGACTTCAGCAAGCCGCTGCAGGAGCTGGTCACCGAGTATTGCTGGGGCCATGTCTGGGGTCGCGACGGCTTGTCGCTCAAAGAGCGCAGCATGATAAACTTGGCGATGATTTCCGCGCTGAACCGGCCCCACGAGCTCAAACTGCATGTCCGCGGCGCCTTGCGCAACGGCCTGAGCCGTGAACAGATCCGCGAAATCCTGCTCCAGGTCGGCATTTATTGCGGCGTGCCCGCGGCGGTGGACAGTTTCCGCCTGGCCCGCGAAGCGTTCGCCGAAGCCGATGCGGAGCCAACCCGTTAACAGCGGGCTGTTCGGACCACTGCAAGGAGCGCCTGGGTTCGTGGCGTTCCGGTGTTGGCGCAACAGCCTCATAAAGAGCGCACCTGATGAAACGCCAGCCACTCGACGACAGCTTCAAGGTCAACCGCAACCCCGTCACGCTCCGCGAGATCGTGCTCGACAAGTTGCGTGGGGCGATCATGAACTTCCACTTGCTGCCAGGCGACCGCCTGGTCGAGCGCGACCTGTGCGATCGTCTCGGGGTCAGCCGCACCTCGGTGCGTGAAGCCCTGCGCCACCTCGAATCCGAGGGCCTGGTGGAGTTTGCCGACGCCAAGGGCCCACGCGTGGCCATCATCACCCTTGAAGACGCCCGTGACATCTACGAGCTGCGTTGCGTGCTCGAAGGCCTGATCGTGCAGCTGTTCACCCTCAACGCCAAGGCCAAGGACATCCGTGCCCTGGAGCGCGCCCTGGAGGTCAACCGCGAGGCGCTGGAGGAAGGCGAGCTGCAGCAGGTGCTGGATTCGGTGCAGGGCTTCTACGACGTGCTGCTCGAAGGCTCCGGCAACCAGGTGGCCGCCACCCAGCTGCGCCAGTTGCAGGCGCGCATCAGCTACCTGCGCGCCACCTCGGTGTCGCAGGAAAACCGCCGCGGGGCGAGCAACCGCGAAATGGAGAAAATGGTCGAGGCGATCAAGAGCGGCGATCCGCAGGCCGCCCACCAGGCGTCGGTCGATCACGTCCGCGCCGCGGCCAAGGTGGCGCTGGACTACCTGCGCCAGAAGCAGGACGACAACGCCAAGGTGCGCGACATGGTCGAGCCCCTGGCCCTGAAAGACCCACGCATAGAACCCCGCATAGGCCGCTGACCATGCCCAACGCCCCGCGCTACTGCCCGCACTGCACCACGGCACTGGACCGGGGCGTCCCCAGCGGCGATACCCACGAGCGCCTGCACTGCAGCGCCTGTGGGTACATTCACTACATCAACCCGAAGATCATCGCCGGCTGCATCATCGAGCGCGACGGCAAGTACCTGCTATGCCAGCGCGCCATCCCCCCGCGCCCCGGCACCTGGACGCTACCTGCCGGCTTCATGGAGGCCGGCGAGACCACCGAACAGGCGGCGCTGCGTGAAGTCTGGGAAGAGACCGGCGTGCGCGCCGACATTGTCTCGCCGTATTCGATCTTCAGCGTGCCGAGGATCAGCGAGGTGTACATCGTGTTCCGCGCCATCGCCATCGAAGAGACCGGCCAGTTCGGCCCCGAGACCCTCGAGTACCGTTTCTTCGCGCCCGAGGACATCCCCTGGGACGAGATCTACTACCCGGCCATCCGGCAGATCCTCGAGCGCTACATCCTCGAGCGCCAGGCCGGGGTCTATGGCATCTACATGGGCAATGACGACACCGGCAAGGTGCACTTCATGCGCTGAGCACCCGCGCCCCACAAAATGCTCGCCAGCCCGGCCTTCTCGGTGCACCCTATCCCTTCTCCACGCAAACGGATCGGCAAACCATGGCGAAATGGCTGGACGGCGGCGGGCTCATGGCCGAACGCATCCGCAACCACGACTGGGCGTCTACACCCCTGGGGCCGCTTGACGCGTGGCCTGACGTGCTCAAGACCACCGTGGCGCTGTGCCTGGGCTCGCGCTTCCCGCAGGCAGTGCTGTGGGGCGATGACCTGCTCACCCTGCACAACGACGCCTTCAGCGAGATCCTCGGCGAAAAGCCGCTGGCCCTGGGCCGTCCGTTCAGCCATGTCTGGCAGGAGGCCTGGAGCGACATCGGCCGCATGACCCGCCGCGCCCTGGACGGCGAAGCGGTGTACATCGAAGACTTCCCGTTGATCATCGACCGCCACGACGGCCCCGAACGCGCCTACTTCACCTTCTGCTACAGCCCCATTCGCGACCAGGACGGCCGTATCGTCGGCATGCTCGACACCGTTACCGAGACCACCGCCAGCGTGGTCGCCAACCGACGCCTGAACTTCCTCGACGACCTGGGCCGCGCCGTGGCCAACGCCACCGACCCCGACCGAATCCTGGCCATCACCACGCGCAAGCTGGGCGAGCACCTGCGCCTGTCCAGTTGCGCCTATGCGGTGATGGAGCCCGACCAGGATGGTTTCACCATCTGCGGCGACTGGGTCACCCCCGGCTCGCCCCGCCTGATCGGCCAGTACCACCTCGCCGACTTCGGGCGCCTGGCCGTGCAGCGCCTGCGCGCGGGGCTGGCGCTGGTGATCAACGACAACCTCAGCGAGCTCGAGCCGCAGGAAGCCGCGACCTTCCAGGCCATCGGCATCACCGCGACCATCTGCATGCCGTTGATCAAGGACGGGCGCCTGACGGCGCTGATGGCCATCCACGACAAGCAGCCGCGGGTGTGGACCGGCTACGAACGGGCGCTGATCAGCGAGGTTACCGAACGCTGCTGGGCGCATATCCAGCGGGTGCAGGCCAATGCCGAGGTGCGCGAGGCGATGCAGGCGCTGGAATCGCTGAACGCCACCCTCGAGCAACGGGTCGAGGAACGTACCGAACAGTTGCTGCACACCGAAGCCGTGCTGCGCCAGACCCAGAAGCTCGAAGCCATCGGCCAGCTCACCGGTGGCGTAGCCCACGATTTCAACAACCTGCTGACCATCATCCGCTCGTCGCTGCACTTCCTGCAGCGCCCGGGGCTGGACGACAGCCGTCGCCAGCGCTACCTCAAGACCGTCTCCGACACGGTCGACCGCGGCGCCAAGCTCACCGGCCAGTTGCTCGCCTTCGCCCGGCGCCAGGCCCTGAGCCCCCAGGTGTTCGAAGTCGGCCCGCGGCTGGAGGCCATGGCCGACATGCTCGACACCGCCACCGGCGCGCGGGTGCAGGTGAACCTGGAACTGCCGGACACGCCCTGCCATATCCGCGCCGACCTGGGCCAGCTGGAAACCGCGGTGATCAACCTGATGATCAACGGCCGCGACGCCATGAACGGCGAAGGTACGTTGCGCCTGTGCCTGCAGGCCGACCAGAGCATGCCGACCCAGCGCGGACAGCCGGGGCAGCCCGGGGTATTTGCGGCGATTTCGGTGGTCGACAACGGCGTGGGTATCGCCCATGACCTGCTCGAACGCATCTTCGACCCGTTCTTCACCACCAAGGCGTCAGGCCACGGCACCGGTCTTGGCCTGTCGCAGGTGTTCGGCTTCGTCAAGCAATCCGGCGGCGATGTGCTGGTGACCAGCGTACCGGGCCAGGGCACCACCTTCACCCTGTACCTGCCGCAGGTCTCGACACCGGCCGCAGAGCAGCCGGCCACCCCAGGCGCGACCGACGATCAGCCACAGGGCCGGCCGCGACGCATCCTGGTGGTGGAAGACAACCGCGATGTCGGCAGTTTCACTGCGCAGATCCTCAAGGACCATGGCTACCAGATCAGCTGGGCGACCTCGGCCGAGGATGCCATCGCGCAGTTGCACATGACCCCGGAAGGCTTCGATGTGGTGTTTTCCGATGTGGTGATGCCCGGCATGGGCGGCCTGGCACTGGCCCGCGAACTGCGCCGCAACCGACCGCAACTGCCGGTGATTCTCACCTCTGGCTACAGCGATGCCATCGCCGAAGGGGGTCACCAGGGCTTCGCCTTCCTGGCCAAGCCCTACTCTGCCGAACAGGTCTGCCAATTGCTGGACAGCGTGCTGAGCGCACAGAACCTGTAGAAGCAACATCCTGACGAAGTGTTTCTGCAAGATCGCAACACACGGCCGCTCCTGCAACAGCGCGTCAGCGCCGGGGGTGGCCGGCCACGCCAGGCAGCAAACGCGCCAGGCTGTGCGCCAGTTCCGCCCGGCGAAACGGCTTGCGCAGCACCTCGAAGCCGTACAGCTCCTGCGGCGTCAGGTTGGCATAGCCGGTGATGATCAACACCGGCAGCTCCGGCATGCGCCTGCGCAGGCGTTGGGCGAACTCTGCACCGGTCTGTCCGGGCATCACCTGATCGGTTACCAGTACCTCGACGGCAAACCCCTGCTCCACGACCGCCAACGCCTCGGCTGCACCCGCCGCCTCCATCACCTCGTAACCCAGGTCACGCAGTTGCAACGCAGTGGCATGGCGCACGATGGCCTCGTCGTCCACCAGCAAGACCCTGACCGGACGTGTAGCCGTGGGCACCGCCTCTGCCTGCGCATCGTGCTGCCCGGCAGCCGTTTCGCTCAGGGGCAGCCACACGGTCGCCACCGTGCCCTGCCCCTGCACCGAGCGCAGGGCAAAGCCTCCGCCGGACTGCAGCGACAGCCCCTGCACCATCGGCAGGCCGAGCCCGGTTCCCTTGCCCACACCCTTGGTGGAGTAGAAGGGTTCGAAACAGCGCGCCAGCACCTCCTCGCTCATGCCGCAGCCGGTGTCGGCCACCGCCAGCCAGAGCATCGGGCCACGCCGAAGGCCCGTGGGGCGGTCTGCGCCAGCAGCGGCGAGGCCGGCACTGATCTTCAGGCTACCGCCGACCTCCATGGCATCGCGAGCATTCACCACCAGGTTGAGCAGCGCCAGTTCCAGCTGGTGCGGGTCCACCAGCGCGGCGGGCAATGCCTCGTCTATGTCGACCTGCATCTCGATGGCAGGCCCCACCGAGCGGCTGATCAGTTCGTGCATGTCACCGACCAGTGCCGCCAGCGACACCGCCTGGGGCTTGAGGGTCTGCCGGCGGGCGAAGGTCAGCAGCCGTGCGACCAGGCTGCGCGCTCGCTCCGCCGCCTGCAGTGCACCCTCGATCAGGCGCGCCGAGCGCACGGCATCGGCCGGCCGTCGGGCAATGAGCTCCAGCGAGGCGATGATGGGCGTGAGCATGTTGTTGAAATCATGGGCAATGCCACCGGTGAGCTGGCCGATGGTTTCCATCTTGCGTGCCTCGTGCAGCTGCATGAGGTCTGACTCGCGCTCGCTGAGCATCGTGACTACCCGCGCCTCGAGCGTGGCGTTGAGCGCCACCAGTTCGGCCAGCGTCGCCTCCAGGTGCGCGGAGCTGGCTCGCAGCGCGGACTCGGCACGGGCATGGGTAATGGCCGACCAGGCCAGCTTGGCCGCCTCCTCCACCAGCCGGCACTCGTCGTCGGCGAACACGTGGGGGCGATTGAAGTAGACGCACAGCATCGCCTCCAGCACGCCACCACGCAGCAGTGGCACCTTGAGGCTGGCGCAGACGTCCCGGGATGATCCGGCCGGATAATCGCCATGCACTTCATGGCCCGCCTGCAACTGCTCGCGCAACAATCCGGGGTGCTGGCGCCAGGCGTGCTCGCCGGTCTGCGACGGTACCCCGTCGACCCAGTCGCGGGCCACGACGTAGCGCTCGTCATCACCCATGTCTTCAGCGAAGAACACCCGCGAAGCGCCCAGCTCCTCGCCGAGCCGCCGAGTGGCGTCGGCTTCTATGTCTTCGGCGGCGCTGATCTGTGGCAGCGCACTGCCCAGTGCCAGGAGAAAGGCCTGGCGCCGCTCGAAATGCACGCGTTCGGTGGTTTCGGTGACGATGCACAGCACCCCGCCAACACTGCCGTCCACCTCGCGCACTGCTGAATAGGAGACATCGAAGTAGGCCGTCTCGCCCAGGCCGCGGCGTTCGATGTAGAACGGCCGGTCACTCGCCGCAAAGGTCTCGCCGGTTTCCCGGACATTGCGCAGCAGCGGTTCGAGGTCGTCCCACAGCTCGCTCCAGTGCTCGCAAGCCGGGCGGCCAAGCGCGCGCGGGTGCTTGGCGCCGATGGTGGGGGCGTAGGCATCGTTGTAGAGCGCCACGTATTCGGCGCCCCAGAACAGCACGATCTGTGTCCTGGCCGGGAGGATGGTGGCCATCAGCGTCTGCAGGCTGGGCGACCAGCCGCCTGGCGCACCCAGCGGCGATTCGGCCCATTCAAGGCTCTGCAGCAGCGAGCCGACCGTGCCGCCGTTGAGGAGAAAGCCGGGCGCCAGGGGCCGGGCGTGTTCGGTATCACCGTCCTGTAGTGATTTCATGTCATGCAGACCATCAGTGTTCCCGCGCACTGTCTTTGGGTGTCTGAGGATATGAAATCGGCGCGGCGCAGATGTTCAATCCATCTGCACATCCAGCGTACTCAGCGTCGCCCCTCGGCCAGCATGCGCACCGCCAGGGCGGCCAGGACCGTGCCCATCAGCCAGCGCTGGGCCTGCTGCCACAGGGGGCGCCCGGCGAGAAACACGGCGATGGAACCGGCCATCAGGGCAATGAGGGCGTTGACCGTGACGCTGACGGCAATCTGCGTGGAACCGAGCACCAGCGACTGCACCAGCACGCTGCCATGACCTGGCTCGATGAACTGGGGCATCAGCGACAGGTACATGACGGCGATCTTCGGGTTCAGCAGGTTGGTCAGAAAGCCCATCATGAACAACCGGCGCGGGCTGTCGGCCGGCAGCTCGCGGACCTGGAAAGGCGAACGCCCACCGGGCTTGAGTGCCTGCCAGGCGAGGTACAGCAGGTACAGCGCACCGCCAATGCGCAGGGCGTCGTAGGCATAGGGCACGGCCATCACCAGCGCGGTGATGCCCAGCGCCGCGCAAAGCATGTAGAACACGAAGCCCATGGCCACCCCGCCCAGCGAGATCAGCCCGGCGACCCGCCCCTGGCAGATCGAGCGCGAGATCAGGTAGACCATGTTCGGGCCGGGGGTCAGGACCATGCCCAGGGCAATCAGGGCAAAGGCCAGCAGGTGGGTGGAATCGGGCATCGGGCGCATCCTTGGCGGTCAATGGAGGCGCCAGTGTATCCGCAGTCCAGGCCTTGGTGAACCACGCCTGCGCTCAGCCAAACTGGCCGAGCAGCAGGCCCAGCGCAATTGCGATCATCACTGCCCCGGACACACGCCCGACCCGCTTCGCCGCCTGCGGCCGAGTCTGCAGCACCGCCTTGGCGCCATAGCCCACCATCAGGTAGATCACCAGCGAGCTGAACAGGTGCACCAACCCCAGCAACAGGATCTGCAGCGGCAACGGCCAGCTCGAGGTCGGGTCGGTGAACTGCGGCAGCAAGGCCAGGAACAGCAGGAACACCTTGGGGTTGAGCCCGCTCACGCAGAAGCCGCGCAGCGCCCAGCGCGAGCCGCTGTCGGCTGTCTGCAGCGCTCCCGCTTCGGGCGCTGCCGGTTTGAGCAGCAGGTTGGTACCCAGCCACAGCAGGTAGAGGCACCCGGCGAGGGTCAGCAGCATCAGCGCCTGCGGGTGCCCGGCAATCAGGCTGCCGACTCCGGCGGCCACCACCAGGGTAGCCATGAAATGCCCCGACAGCATGCCCGCCACCGCCGGCATCACCCAGCGGCCGCGCATCCCGGCCGAAATCGCATAGGCCCAGTCGGCGCCTGGGGTGATGACGAACAGCAACGACACGGCCCAGAACGCGGCCACTACACTGAGGGTCATTTCGGGTATTCCTTTCAGGGGTCTGGTTGAAAGGAAGATTACGGATTTCACCAGGGGATTATCTTTCGTATATTGCTGAGCAACGCCTTCTTCCTGGAAGATTCTTCCCCAATGGACCGTACTGATCGAAAAATCCTTGCCGAGCTGCAAAAAGATGGTCGCCTGTCGGTGACCGAACTGGCCGAGCGTGTCGGCCTGAGCCTTTCGCCCTGCCATCGCCGGCTCAGGGCGCTGGAGGAATCAGGGGCGATCCTCGGCTACCACGCGCGTCTTGCGCCCTCGGCGGTGGGCCTGAACTTTGCGGCGCTGGTGTTCGTCACCCTGCGCGAGGTGACCCGCCAGCCGGTGGCTGACTTCGAAGCGGCGGTGACCGAGGTGCCGCAGATCGTCGAGGCGCAGCGCCTGTTCGGCGATCCGGATTACCTGCTGCATGTGGTAGCCAGGGACCTGCCGGCATTCCAGAAGCTGTATGACGAAGTGCTGACCAGCATTCCCAATGTGAAACGGCTGAGTTCGACGCTGGTGATGAAAGAGGTGATCCAGGATCGGTTGCTGCCCCTGTGACTGAGCATCCTGAAATATATCTGGAGGTGGCTGCGCCTTGAAACGCTTCCCTCGGACCGGTAACCTCTGCGCGCTGCTGTAAGTCCAGCAGTCGGGTTTGGTCACCTGGAATCATCAAGGCGCACTTGGCGACGCTATGCGTTTCAGCAGGAGGTATAACCCCCAGCTGTCTCGATCTATGGCGGCTGTGCGTGGGGCGCCTCCGTGCGCGCCGGTTTCCTTGATTCCCGGTTGACCAACCCGCGTACAGTCGCCACCCATTCGTTTGGTCACGTTGAGTGGCGACTCCATTGAATCAAGGAGCGACACAATGACGAAAGGCCTGCCCGATCCCCCAACACCCCGTACCGCACCTGCGCATTTCGGCAACTGCGACGGTAGCCATCGCGCACTGTTTGCGGTCTGTTCAGGTGTCGCGGCTGAAGACGCGCTGGTGCACTTGTCCACCCTGCTCAAAGGCGCTTGCGCGGCAAACCAGACCGCCATGGAGCTGGCCACCGGTACCTGTCGGGACCTGCTACTGAATAACGATCACGGGCTCGATGCTTGCAAAGCGCTGGTTGAATCCTTGCTTGATGGCCTGGAGCAATAAATCGCCAGGGCCGCTATGCGGCCCATCGCGGGACCAGTCGGAGCGCCGAACCGCCGCCCCTGCAGAGCTCCCACAAGTCTCATGCCGTGGTGCGACATTCATTCAGCCATCACTCCCCGCGGAAGAACCCATCCCCGGCGTTTCTCAACAGCTCCACCATCGCCTCCGCCGCCGGTGGCAGGTAGCCTTCGGCACGTACCGTCACACCCACGGTGCGGCGCATGGTGGTGGCTTCCAGCGGCACTTCGCGCAGCCATGCCATGCCCAGCCCATGCTCCAGCGTTTCGCGTGCAGCGAAGCTGAGCAGGCGAGTCTTGGCGATCAGCCGGGGCAGCAGCGAAATCGAGTTGGTCTCGATCTGCACCTCCGGCAGCGGCAACTGCTGGCTGCTGAACACATTGTCGATCCAGCGCCGCGAGGACACCGTGGGGGCCGCCAGCACCCAACGGTAGGTACACAGGTCCTTCAACTGCACCTCACCCGAGAGCACCGGATGATCGGCGCTGGCCACCACCACCGCTTCGTCCTGCAGGATCGGGTAGGAACGAAATTGCGGATCGTCGACGATCAAGCCGCAGATGATCGCATCCAGTCGGCCTGAGCGCAGCGAGTCCTTGAGCATGTCGTCCTGGCCGATAGAAAGCTTCAAGGTCAGCTCCGGCGCCCGCTCCAGTAGCGATGCGGTCAGTTGTGGCAGCAGGTGCTCGGCCATGCTCGCCGCACAGCCCAGGCGGATGTTGCCCACCAGGCCGCTGGCGAAGTCGCGCACTTCACGCTCGGTCTCGGCGATGCTTACCTGTAACTGCTTGCCGCGCGCCAGCAGCAACGCACCGGCATCGGTCAGCTTGATGCGCCGGCCATCGCGCTGGAACAGCCGCGCGCCCAGTGATTCTTCCAGACGCTGGATGCTCTTGCTCAGCGCCGGCTGGCTGCGGTTGAGCTGCTGCGCAGCGCGCCCCAGGTGGCCGAGTTCGGCGATGGTGGCGAAATAGGTCAGGTCACGTAGGTCCATGATCGATGAATTTCAGTTATGGATTCATAGAAAGTAGAAAATAGACTTGATCAATACAGAGGTCGATAATTTTCTGCGTCAGCCAGCTCGGCTTTCGCCGTACAGGGAGATCGACTTGCCCCCCGCCCTACCCCCCCAAGCAACGCCCAACCCTTCCCGCCCACTGCTGCTGCAATGGCTCGCGCTGATCCTCTGCGCAGGCGCGGCCGGGCAGATCCTGCACACCCTCGCCGTACCGGCCGGGCTGTTTCTCGGCCCCATGCTGGTGGCCATCCTGTTTGGCGTATCCGGCGCGCAACTGCGCCTGCACCGCCAGGTGTTCCGCTTCGGCCAAGGCTGCGTCGGGCTGCTGGTGGCGCACTCGGTCACCTGGTCGGTGCTCGCCTCGCTGGCCGACGCCTGGCCGCTGATGCTGTTCGCCACCTTCGCCACGGTGGTGCTCAGCGCCCTGGTCGGGCTCGGCACGGTGCGCTTCGGTGGCATCCCAGGCAGTACCGCCGCCTGGGGTACGGCACCCGGCGCGGCTTCGGCAATGGTGTCGATGGCAGAGGACAACGGCGCCGACGGTCGCGTGGTGGCGACCATGCAGTATGTGCGGGTGGTCTGCGTGGTGATGATCGGCTCGCTGGTCAGCCACCTGCTCGGCGCCACCAGCGTGGCCAGCGACGCGGCGCAGGTGCCCGTGGTTACCGACAGCCTGCAGTTGGGCAACCTGCTGCTCGCCCTTGGCGTGGTGCTGGCAGGGGTGGCGGCCGGGTCGAAGATGCCCGCCGGAGCCCTGCTGATGCCGCTGCTGCTCGGCGCGGTGCTGCAATTGACCGGCATCCTGCATGTCAGCCTGCCCAGCGAAGTGCTGGCCATCGCCTACGGCGCCATCGGCTGCTACATCGGCCTGCGCTTCGACCGCCAGACCGTGCGCTACGTGTGGAAGCGCCTGCCGACGATGATCGCCGGCGCGGTGGTGCTGATCCTGCTCTGCGCCGGTTGCGCCTGGCTGCTGGCGCGGGTCGCCGGCACCGACTTCCTGTCGATGTACCTGGCCACCAGCCCCGGTGGCCTGGATGCGATGGCGATCATCGCGGTGGAGACCCACGCCGACGTCGGCATGGTGCTGGCGATGCAGACCCTGCGCCTGTTCGGAGTGATCCTGACCGGCGCCTACCTGGCCCGGCAGATCATCCGCCTGACCCAGAAGGCCAGCTGAAGGGTGCACCAGGCCGAGGGGTAGCTATCCTTGCCCCGACAACAACGACAAATGCCTGGTAACCCGCCTGATGAACATCCTGTACGACGAGCGCCTGGACGGCGCGCTGCCCACGGTCGACAAGGCCGCGCTGCTCGACGCCCTGCGCGGCACCCTCCCCGACCTGCACATCCTGCACCGCGCCGAAGACCTGCGCCCCTACGAGTGCGACGGCCTCAGCGCCTACCGGGTGGTACCGCTGCTGGTGGTGCTGCCCGAGCGCCTGGAGCAGGTGCAGGCCGTACTCAGGCTCTGCCACGCGCGCCGGGTACCGGTGGTGGCCCGCGGAGCCGGTACCGGCCTGTCCGGCGGCGCACTGCCACTCGAGCAGGGCATCCTGCTGGTGATGGCGCGCTTCAACCGCATCCTGGAAATCAACCCGGCCGGGCGTTTCGCCCGGGTTCAGCCCGGCGTGCGCAACCTGGCCATTTCCCAGGCTGCAGCGCCACACGGTCTGTACTACGCCCCCGACCCGTCGTCGCAGATCGCCTGTTCGATCGGCGGCAATGTCGCGGAAAACGCCGGCGGCGTGCATTGCCTGAAATACGGCCTGACCGTGCACAACCTGCTCAAGGTCGAGGTCCTCACCATCGAGGGGGAATACCTGGTACTGGGCAGCGATGCCCTCGACGCCCCGGGCTTCGACCTGCTGGCACTGTTCACCGGCTCCGAAGGTCTGCTGGGGATCGTCACCGAGGTCACCGTCAAGCTGCTGCCCAGGCCGCAGGTGGCGAAAGTCCTGCTGGCCAGTTTCGACAGCGTGGAGAAGGCTGGCCGTGCAGTTGCCCAGATCATCGGTGCAGGCATCATCCCCGGCGGCCTGGAGATGATGGACAACCTGTCGCTGCGCGCCGCCGAAGACTTCATCCACGCAGGCTACCCGGTCGATGCCGCAGCCATCCTGCTGTGCGAGCTCGATGGCGTGGAAGCCGATGTGCAGGACGACTGCAAGCGGGTCGAGGCGGTCCTGCAGGCAGCAGGCGCCACCGAGGTGCGCCTGGCCTGCGACGAAGCCGAGCGCGCGCGGTTCTGGGCCGGGCGCAAGAATGCCTTCCCTGCGGTGGGGCGCATTTCGCCGGACTACTACTGCATGGACGGCACCATCCCGCGCCGGGCGCTGCCGGGGGTGCTGCACGGCATCGGCGAGCTGTCACGCGAGTACGGACTGCGGGTCGCCAACGTGTTCCATGCCGGCGACGGCAACATGCACCCGCTGATCCTGTTCGACGCCAACCAGCCGGGCGAGCTGGAACGCGCCGAGGCCCTCGGCGGCAGGATCCTGGAACTGTGCGTGGCGGTCGGCGGCAGCATCACGGGCGAGCACGGCGTCGGGCGCGAGAAGATCAACCAGATGTGCGCGCAGTTCAACCCCGACGAGCTGACGCTGTTCCACGCCGTCAAGCACGCCTTCGACCCGCTGGGGCTGCTCAATCCGGGCAAGAACATCCCGACGCTGCAGCGTTGCGCCGAATTCGGCGCGATGCACGTGCACCACGGCAAGCTGCCCTTTCCCGACCTGGAGCGCTTCTGATGGATCAGGATCACGACGCCAGCGCCCACTTGCTGGCGCAGGTTTGCCAGGCACTGGAGCAGCGCACGCCGTTGCGCATCCAGGGCAGCGACAGCAAGGCCATGCTCGGCCGCCCGGTCGAGGGCCAGGTTCTCGATACCCGCAGCCATCGCGGCATCGTCAGCTACGACCCCACCGAACTGGTGCTCACCGCCCGCGCCGGTACACCGCTGCGCGAGATCGAAGCGCTGCTGCACGACGCCGGCCAGATGCTGCCCTTCGAACCGCCGCACCTGGGCGATCGGGCGACCCTGGGCGGGATGGTCGCCGCCGGGCTGTCGGGGCCACGCCGCCCCTGGGCCGGGTCGGTGCGCGACCATGTGCTGGGCACCCGTGTGATCACCGGGCACGGCAAGTTGCTGCGCTTCGGTGGCGAGGTGATGAAGAACGTCGCCGGCTACGACCTGTCGCGCCTGCTGACCGGCAGTTTCGGTTGCCTGGGCGTGTTGACCGAGGTGTCGCTGAAGGTACTGCCGCGACCGCGCAACTGCCACAGCCTGAGCCTGGCGCTGGACCTGCACCAGGCACTGGCCGGGCTGGCCGTCTGGGGGCAGCAGCCGATCCCGATCACCGCCGCCTGCCATGACGGCGAGGCGCTGCATCTGCGCCTCGAAGGTGGCGAAGGCTCGGTGGCTTCTGCCGCCGAGCGCCTGGGTGGCCAGGTGCTGGACAACCGCTACTGGCACGATCTGCGCGAGCAGCGCCTGGACTTCTTCGCGAGCGACGAGCCCTTGTGGCGCCTGTCACTGCCACACAACAGCCCGCTGCTCAGCCTGCCCGGCAGGCAACTGCTGGATTGGGGCGGTGCCCAGCGCTGGCTGAAGTCCGACGCCAGCCCCGCCATCATCCGCGAGACCGTCGCGCGTGCGGGCGGTCATGCCACCCTGCACGCCTGCCACGACGCTGCCTTCCATCCGCTGGCCGCGCCGCTGCTGCGTTACCAGCGCAACCTCAAGCAGCAACTCGACCCCCGGGGCATCTTCAACCCTGGCCGCCTGTATGCCGACCTGTGAGGCTCCATCATGCAGACCCACCTGAGCGAACAGGCCAAGCGCCTGCCGCGCGCCGAAGAAGCCGAACGCATCCTGCGCAGTTGCGTGCACTGCGGTTTCTGCACCGCTACCTGCCCGACCTACCAGTTGCTTGGCGACGAGCTGGACGGGCCGCGCGGGCGCATCTACCTGATCAAGCAAGTGCTCGAGGGCCAGCCGGTCAGCGCCAGCACCCAGATTCACCTGGACCGCTGCCTGAGCTGCCGCAACTGCGAGACCACCTGCCCGTCCGGGGTGGAGTATCACAACCTGCTGGACATCGGCCGTGCCGTGGTCGAGGCACAGGTGCCCCGGCCCTTGGGCGAGCGCGTGTTGCGCCAGGGTCTACGCCTGATCGCCCCGCGACCGCGGCTGTTCAAGGCGCTGATCGATACCGCCACGGTCTTGCGCCCGCTGCTGCCCAAGCCACTGCAGGCCAAGCTGCCGCGTCAGCGGCGCAGCGCCGGCACGCGTCCGACGCCTCGGCATGCCCGTCGCGTGCTGATGCCCGAAGGCTGCGTGCAACCGGCGCTGTCGCCCAATACCAACGCTGCCGCTGCACGGGTGCTGGACCGCCTGGGCATCTCGGTGATGGCCGTCGCCGAGACCGGCTGCTGCGGCGCGCTGGACTATCACCTCGATGCACAGGCTGCCGGCCTTGCCCGGGCGCGACGCAACATCGATGCCTGGTGGCCGGCCATCGAAGCCGGTGCCGAAGCCATCGTGCAGACGGCCAGCGGCTGCGGAGCCTTCGTGCAGGATTACGGCCATCTGCTGGCAGAGGACCCGGCCTACGCCGCGAAGGCCGCACGGGTCAGCGAACTGGCCCGGGACCTGGTTCAGGTGTTGCGCGAGGAGCCATTGGAGCAGTTGTGCATCCAGGCTGACCGGCGCCTGGCCTTCCATTGCCCGTGCACGCTGCAGCATGCGCAAAAACTTTCTGGTGCAGTCGAGAGCGTGCTGCAGCGCCTGGGCTTCAGCTTGGCCCCGGTGCCGGATGGTCATCTGTGCTGTGGTTCGGCGGGTGCTTATTCGTTGACCCAGCCGCAGCTGTCACGGCAGTTGCGCGACAACCGTATGAAGGCATTGGAAAGTGGCAACCCCGAGCTGATCGTCACCGCCAACATCGGTTGCCAGCATCACCTCGACAGTGCCGACCGAACACCGGTACGGCACTGGATAGAAATCGTGGAAGAGCAACTCGCAGACTGAGCCTGAAGGCGCCGTGGTGTGAATCCCCTCGCCAAGGCGTTTTACATTGACTGGCGCAAACCTTGCTCTTGCGGATGGTATTGCGCCGTCAGGCCTGAAGCGGTCGAGTAGCTGAGTGCGATGACCGGTATCATCTGACCGTACTTCTGGTTGTACCGTCGCTGGTCGTCGTTTGCCCTGTTGCGCGCATCCGCATTACCACTCTGGTAGAAGAACGCCGCAATCGGCAATGTCGCGGGATTTACATTCGGCCACGGCTCCAGGATCACTTCATTCCATGCGTCGCCCCTGCCGAGTGATTGCCGGGCAAGAATGCTTTGATAGAAACGGTCTGCTGAAGTAGGCGAAAACACAACGACACTCCAACCGCAGGCGGCGCCAGGTGCGGACAAACTTCTGTAATGCGTCAACCACTGCCCCGCCGTGGTGATGCCTTGCTGGTCACAGGGCCTGCTGACCTGTGCATAACGGGGGTTGGCACCACAGGCTGGATTACGTTGGTCGGTCGCGCCATCACGCGGGAACACGCACAGCACCTGAATCTGTGCCTTACCGGCGGGTCTTGCCATGACGGGGTAGAAAATGAAGCCGTTACGGAAGTTGAAGGTATTGTAAATCTTGGTGTCCTGACGCATCCATGAGAACGATATCCCCGCCCTTTTAACGGACGGCGGACTTGGCATCCACGGATCAAAGGATTTGTAACTCTCGGTCACACGCATCATCACCCCACCGCACAGAAAGGCGGGGCGCTGCCTTGAACCACAATCTCTTCTCGTGTCCCTGAACCATGCGTCGACCTGGCTGATCGTATTCTGTCCCTGAACATCCAGCGCGGCCAACTCAGACTGAGTCAATGCCCGTTCTGCTGTGGCCGTGGATGTTTGTTCGGTGTGCTCAATGGGCTTTGTGCAGGCAGCGACAAGGATGGCAAGTGGCAGCAACAATAGCGTTTTCATTTAGCACTCCCAAGGATCAGTATCAAAACCAGTATCCACTCCTTATGGATACTCCTGGGGCCGCACTATAACTTCAGCGATACGTCGCGGTAACTGGCACTTCTGTCAGTTGCCCCGTTGTGTCTCTAGTGCTATTACGGCACGTCGAAAACAAGGCCACCTACAACTTGCAGCGAGCAAACTGCCGCGACTGCGCATTCGCCAATGCCAACCACTGCGTTGAGCTGAAATCGGTTTCTGCAGAGCCCTTTTATCGGGGCAGCCGAGCCTCAGCCACGCAACCGCCGCAAACGACGCCGCTGACGCACGATGACATAAGCCAGCATCAGCACCAGCACACCAGACGCCACGACCATCCCGACCAGCACCTGCCCGTAGCGCGCCGTCGTTGCCTGGAAACCACTGACCTCGCGCAGCACCTGGATCCTTGCCGGCCCCTCGGCATGGACGATGCTGATACCGCCCTGGGTGATCTGCGAGAAGTCGGCATCGAAGTACACCCACACCCGGCACACGCCACCCGGCTCGATGGACGGGATCTCGATGATGTTGGTGGCATTCTCCGGGATGCTGTCATCCCCGGCATCGTCACGCACCTGCACCAGGCCCTTGGCCGGCAGGCGGATGTGCACCTGCTTGAGCGGCTTGTCGCCGGTATTGCGCAGGGTGATGAACAGCCCGGTGCGGTGATCCACCAGCCCGGCCTCGAACGGCTTGGCGAACAGCTGCATGTAGGGTGTCTGCGCCTGGGTCACCAATGCCTCGACCTGGTCGCGGCTCAGCGCGCCCTTGGCCAGCGCCTCGACCCCGGCGAACAGGCGCTCGTACTTGAGCTGCTCGCGGGCCTGGCCGATCCGCTCGTTGAACTGGCTGGGATAGGTCAGGGCCTCGTAGGCGACATCGGCCTTCAGGCTGCCGTCATCCTTGAGCGACACGTATAGCGCGGCCACAGCGACGACGATCACCAGCAGGCCCGCGAGGGCTTTCCCGACTTTTTCCCAACTCACCTTGGCGGTTCCTTGTAGCGCAGCATGTGCGGTTGCAGACCGGGGCCAAGCGTGCCAACTAAAGCGACCCGAGGCAAGCCTTCAACGCGCCAGCAGCACCGGCACCGACGCCACCAGCATGGCTACGCCCGACAAGGTCAGCAGCCCCAGCACCAGGCGACGGAACGCCGCTTCGCTGATGCCCAGGTACAGGCGCGTGCCGAGTACCGTGGGCACCAGCATGGCCAGCGCGACCACGCCGAACCAGGGCAACATCGCCGAGGTCACCACGCCGGTGCCCAGGTAGGTGAGCATGGTCACCGCCAGCATCGACAGGTTGAAGTTCTGGATCACCGCACGCTGGGTGTCGCGGTCGAAGCCGCGCACCGTGCACCACAGCGTCGGGACGGTGCCGGTAAAACCGCCAATGCCACCGAGCACCCCGCCGACCATGCCCACGGCGCCATCGGCCAGGCGATTGCCGGCCAGGCGCGGCAGGCGCGGGGCCAGCAGCATCAGCGGGCACCACAGCACCAGCAGGGTGCCGAACACGGCCTTGAACCAGAGCATGTCCAGGTAGGGCAACACCCACACCCCCAGCGGAATGCCCGCCAGGCCGCCAACCACGAAGGGCCAGAGCAGGCTCCAGCTGAAGCCGCGGCGCACGGTGAAGACGGCGATCAGTTGCCCGGTGAGGCTACCGAACACCGTGAGCGAGGCCGCCAGGCGCGGTTCCAGGCCCCAGGCCCAGAATGACATGGCGACCATGCCGAAGGCGAAACCGGAGAGCCCCTGGACGAATCCGGCGACGCACGCGCCCAGGGCGATGAGGTAGAGCGGGTCCATGGGCGGTCCGTACTGCAAAGGAAACCGGCATTCTAGACCAGCTCGCCGTCACTGTGGGCGGCCGATCAACGCCAGGCGCAGGCCAAAACCGATCAGCAGGCTGGCGAAGGTCCAGCGCTGCACCACCTCGACCTTCGGGTTACGCGCCATCCAGTAGCCCAGCGCCGCGCCGATCATGGCGTAGAACAGGTCGAACAGCAGCCCGACGATCACCAGCACCACGCCCAGCAACAGGAACTGCGCGCCTACGTCTCCGGCGCCGGCATCGATGAATTGCGGCAACAGCACCGAGCAGAACAGCAGCGCCTTGGGGTTGCTGATGTTGGTCAGCAGCCCGCGCCACACCGCAGTGCCATAGGCTGGCCGCACCACGGGCAGGCCGGTGTCGTCCAGCGACGGAACCAGGCTGGGTGCGCGAGCGATGCGCAGGCCCAGCCAGACCAGGTACACCACGCCCACCACGCGCACCAGTTCGAAGGCCCAGCCGACCGTCTTGAGCAACACTGCCAGCCCTAGCGCGGCCAGGGTCACGTGCACGGCACGGGCGATCGCAAGGCCGATCGCGGTCGCCACGGCATAGGCACGGCCCTGGGTGCTGGAGGTGTGCAGCACCAGCACCATGTCGGCACCCGGGACCAGGCATACGGCCACCAGCGCGCCAATGAACAACTCCAGATTCGCCATCTCTCGCCTCTCTGCTTTCGGGGATATCTGGCCTGAAAGCTTACCGGTCGACGCTGGTTGACGCGTTGCGTAATCAACTACCCATAAGCATCGTATTGGCATATCGTGCCAAACACGGAAGCCTGATTACGGATTTATGCCAACAATGAAACTCGACAACCTCGATCGCCGAATTCTCTCGTCCCTGCAACGCGACGCCCGCCTGACCAATGTGCAGTTGGCCGAGGAAATCGGGCTGTCGCCCTCCCCCTGCTTGCGCCGGGTACGCCTGCTGGAAGAGGCCGGGATCATCCGCGGCTATCGGGCACAGATCGACCGCGACGGTGTCGGTCTGGGGCTCACGGTGTTCGTCGGGGTGAAGGTGGAGCGGCACACCGAAGCCTCGTCGGCGGCGTTCCGCCAGGCGGTATCGGCGCTGAGCGAGGTGGTGTCGTGTCACCTGGTGTCGGGCGAGTCGGATTTTCTTTTGCAGGTGGTGGTGCCCGACCTGCGCGCCTATGAGCGCTTCCTGATGGAGGCACTGCTCAAGGTCCCGGGGGTGACGGACATTCGCAGCAACTTTGCGATCACCACGGTGAAGGAGCAGACCGGTCTGCCGCTGGGGCATCTGCCCCAGGCGGCGGGTGGGCAGGAGTAGGAGCAAGCAGGCAGTTGCCCCTACCCGCAACCTCAGGCGAAGCGTTCGATCTGCGCAGGGGTACGGCGCATCAGCACTTTACCGCCACGTACCGACACCAGCGCATGGCCCTGGCTGCGGATCAGCTCGTAGTCATCCGGCGCCGACAGCACCAGCAGGTTTGCCGGGCGCCCCACCTCGATACCGTAGCGCTCGCCCAGGTTCAGGGTGCGCGCGCTGTTGTCGGTGATCAGGTCCAGTGCCCGCTGCAGATCTTCGTAGCCGAGCATGTGGCAGATGTGCAGGCCGGCTTCGAGGATGCGCAGGATGTTGCCGTTGCCCAGCGGGTACCACGGGTCGACGATCGAGTCCTGGCCGAAGCAGACGTTCATGCCGGCGCGGTCGAGTTCGGCCACGCGGGTCACGCCACGGCGTTTGGGGAAATTGTCGAAACGCCCCTGCAGGTGGATGCTCTCGGTCGGGCAGGACACGAAGTTGATACCCGACATCTTCAGCAGGCGGAACAGCTTGTAGCAGTAGGCGTTGTCGTAGGAGCCCATGGCCACGGTGTGGCTGGCGGTGACGCGCTCGCCCATGTTGCGTACCCGTGCCTCCTCGGCCAGCACTTCAAGGAAGCGCGACTGTGGATCGTCGGTCTCGTCGCAGTGCACGTCCACCAGGCAGCCGGTGCGCTCGGCCAGGTCCATCAGGAACTTCACCGACGACACGCCCTGGTCACGGGTGTTCTCGAAGTGCGGGATGCCGCCGACCACATCGGCGCCGAGGGCGACCGCCTCGGTCATCAGCTCACGGCCATTGGCATACGACTCGATGCCCTCCTGGGGGAAGGCGACGATCTGCAGGTCGACCAGGTGACGCACCTCTTCACGCACCTCGACCATGGCCTTGAGCGCGACCAGCGTCGGGTCGGTGACGTCGACGTGGGTGCGCACGTGCTGGATGCCGTGATCGACCAGCGCGCCGATGGTTTTCTTGGCGCGGGCCTTGATGTCTTCATGGGTGGTGATGGCCTTGCGCTCGGCCCAGCACTCGATGCCTTCGAACAGCGTGCCGCTCATGTTCCAGCGCGGCTCGCCGGCGGTCAGGGTGGCGTCGAGGTGGATGTGCGGCTCGATGAAGGGCGGGATCACCAGGTTCTGCGCCGCGTCGATGTCCTCGGCGCTGGCCAGCGCGACGACCGCGTCCTGGGGTTCGATGGCGGTGATGCGATCGCCGCCCAGGGCGATGCGGAACAGGCCGGTCTTGCCGCGCAGGCGGGCGTTGATGATGTTCATGGGGTTACTCCTTGCCTTGGCTTTCGCTCATGCGCCAGATCAGCAGCGCGACGGAAGCGTTCATGCGGAAAAGCGTGTCATCGAGCGACTGTCCGCTCAACTGCTCGATGCGTTGGATACGCTGGATGATGGTATTGCGGTGCACGCCCAGGCGTTGCGCGGCCTGCGCGCCGTTGCCGTTTTCCTTGAGCAGCACATCGAGGGTGTGCACCAGGGCATGGGGATGCTTGCGCCCGGTCTCTATCAGAGGGCCGAGGGTCTGCGAGACGAAGGTGTCGATCAGCGAGCGGTCGGAAATGCCCTGCAGCAGGCGCAGCACCCCCAGCTCGCTGAAGTCGCACAGGCCCGCAGCCGGACGCATGTTCTGCGCCACCTCGAGGGCCTGACGGGCTTCGCCCAGGGCCTGGCGATAATGGGCGCAATCCTCGGCCAGGCACGACAGGCCCATGAACAGCTCCATCTCCCCGGCTACCTCGGCCAGCCGCCGGTACAGGCCTGCCAACGCCGGGCGCAGGTCAGGGGCGTCGGCCAGCAGCAGCACGAACAGATCCCCCGGCAATTGCGCCATGACCGCGCCCGGCAGCGTGCGGCACCAGGTTTCCAGGTGCTCCTCGAGCGCCTGCCGGGTGGACTGCCACAGGCGTTCGGCCTGCTCCGGGCGGTGGCGCTCGAACAGCCCGTCGACCGCCGACAAGCGCAGCGCCACGACGCGACGCGGTTCGTCCAGCGCCAGTTGCAGGTGGGCTGCGCGCTGCCGGGCGATGGCCAGGCTCGGGTAGTCGCCGGTGAGCAACTGGCCGAGGATATCGTCGCGCGAACGGCGCACCTGGCCCATCTGCACCAGGGCGGTGCCGATCAGGTGGGTGACCACCACCATCTTCAACGCGTAGGGCTGCTCGATCAGCGGCAGGCCGAGCTGTTCGGCGCGCTCGACCACCGCAGCCGGAATGCGCTGGATGAAAGTCCCACCGGTGAGAATCACCAGGCCGGCGATACCGACCGCGTCGCCGTCTTCCACCAGGCTCAGCAGGTTGGCCTCGCCGCGCGGATGGTTGATGCCGGTGACGAAGACCAGCTCGCCGCCCATCACCCATTCGGCGATGCCTTCGTTCTCCGCCACGTAGGGCCAGCGCACCCGGCGCTGCAGGTTGCGCGCTCCGGCCCGCACGGTCATCACTTCCAGACCGGGCAGGCTCAGCAGGTCGTCGAGCGCCAGGCTCACGGTTTGGCCTGGGCCACCGGACGCACGCGCGCGGCGACTTCAAGCAGCAGGATGTAGCACAGTGCCGAGGCACCGATGCCTACCAGCGGTGCAACCCAGGGCGAGCTGTAGGCCAGCACCGCACCCACGGCGTAGGCGAACAGCCCGGCGCGGTTGTAGCGCGGCAAGCTGACCGACGCCAGCTCCGGGTACTTGCCACGGTGGCGGTACCAGAAGTCGGCCATGATCACCCCGCCCACCGGCGGAATGATCGAGCCCAGCAGCACCAGGAACGGAATCAGCCATTGGTACATGCCGCCGATCGCCAGCACAATGCCCACGGCCGCCGCCACCAGGGTCGCGGTGCGTCGACGCTCGCTGCGCACCAGGTGGCAGGTCGCTGCGGCGACGTTGTAGATGGTCGGCCCCTGGATGGTCCAGAGGTTGAGGCAGAGCATGACCACGGCGGCGAACGACAGGCCCTGCAGCATCATCACGTCGACGATGTCGGCCTGCTGGTAGACCATCGCGCACCAGGCGCCGGCCACCACCATCAGGCCGTTGCCCACCAGGAATGCCACCACGCTGGCCGTCACCGCCGCCCGACCGCTGCGCGACAGACGCGTCCAGTTGGTGGCCTGGGTCGCGCCGCTGGCGAAGGTGCCGAAGACCATGGTCACGGCGGCCGAGAAGCTCATTGCCTCCTGCGGCACCACGGCCAGCAGCCCGTCGAAGCCGCCGACCTGGCGGGTGGCGATGACCATCGAGATCACCAGAAGCACGAACATCAACGGCACCGACACCCGCGACAGCCCGTCCAGGCCCTTGAAGCCGATGATCGCGGTGACGCTGAAGCCCAACCCGAACAGCACCATGAGGGGAATGGTCAGGCCTTCGGAAAGCCCCAGCAGCTTGACCAGCACGATCGCGACCGTGGCCGTGCCCCAGGCGTACCAGCCCAGTTCCGCGAAACCGAGCAGGAAGTCCGAGAGCCGGCTGCCCGACTCGCCAAAGCAGAAGCGCCCCATCAGCACCGTGTTCAGGCCGCTGCGCGAGGCGATGAAGGCCAGCACGGCGGCGTAGATCGCCAGCAGGGTGTTGCCGATGGTGGCGATCCACAGCATGTCGACAAAATTGAAGGCCATGCCCAGCTTGCCACCGGCAAACATGGTGCCGGTGAAGAAGGTGAAGCTGAACAGGACCATGGCAATCGGCAGCAGACCCTTGCGGGCATGCTGTGGGGCTTCGGTCAGGGGGAATTCGCCGGGTGAGCTCATTTTTATAATGTTCCAGTGTTGGGAGGTTGGCGCTGGCAGAGCAATATATGGGCCGGCTTCAGGGTAGACGGTGACCACACGGTGAATTGGGCGCTAGCGCTAGCCATTTATGTGCTCCATGCACATAAATTTTTGATCTTGGAAAAATTTTGTGGGCTTTATATCTCATTTTGAAGCAGGCGTGCACCTTTGGGTGGCGGACCCGCGCCTGAGGCCGGGCGGATTTGCGCCACCGGTGAACAGGTGAATGCCCTCGGCGTGTCCCGGCTATCGTGCAATGGCAGTACAATCATGGTCGCACCGCGCCAGGTTTCGGCGACGCCCTTCCGGTTCAGGATCTCTTCATGCCCTACCCCATCGAACAGAAACTCGTCGTCGGTGTTGCCTCCAGTGCACTGTTCGACCTCACCGAGTCCGACGACATCTACCAGAGCGAAGGGGTCGAGGCGTACCGCCTGCACCACGAGGCAAACCTCGACAATCCGTTCCCCAGGGGCGTGGCCTTTCCGTTCATCCGGCGCTTCCTGAGCATAAACAAGGCGTTTCCCGGGCAACTGCCGGTGGAGGTTGTGCTGCTGTCGCGCAACTCGCCAGAAACCGGGCTGCGGGTGTTCCGCTCCATCGACCATTACGGCCTGGACATCACCCGCGCAGCCTTCATGTCCGGGCGCTCGCCCTACGAGTACATCCCGGCCTTCAATGCCTCGCTGTTTCTCAGCGCCAACGAGGAAGACGTGCAGCGCGCAATCGATGCCGACTACCCCGCAGGCCTGGTGCTGCCCACACGCATCTACGACGACGAGATCGACACCGAGCTGCGCGTGGCCTTCGACTTCGACGGCGTGATCGCCGACGACGAGGCCGAGACGGTCTACAAGCAGCATCACAACCTCGACGATTTCCAGGCCCACGAGCTCGCCCGCAAGGCTATCCCGCACCAGCCCGGGCCGCTGGCGGACCTGTACCGCAAGCTTTCGCACATCCGCACGCTCGAAGACCAGAAGCTCGCGCACGACCCGGACTACACGCGCATCCTGCGCATCGCCATCGTCACCGCGCGCAACGCCCCCTCCCATGAGCGGGTGGTGACGACGCTGAAGAACTGGGGCGTGTCGCCCGACGAGTCGTTCTTCCTCGGCGGGATGGAGAAGGACCGCGTGCTGTCGATCCTCAAGCCGCACATGTTCTTCGATGACCAGCGCAGCCACCTGTTCTCGGCGGCGGGCAACCTGCCGATGGTGCACGTGCCGTTCGGGGTGGCCAACCGCAACGTCGCCAGCCAGCCTGCGCAGGCGCAGGTGATGACTCAGGGCATTGGCGAGGCTGCGGCCGAACAGGCGACAGGCCGATAACGGCCGCATGGCTAGTGCTGGTCCTGCAGCATTTGCCCACGTATTTGCTCCCAGCCCATGCGCCGGTCCGCCGCCTCTTGCCACTGCGCCCGTTGCGGCTCGCGCTGCACGATTGGCAACAGCAGCGGCGGCAAGCGCTCCACCTGGCTGCTGCGGGTGAAGATGCACAGGCGGGTGTAGTCAGGCAGTTGGTGGAGCCTGGCCCCGAGCAGGCTGTGTGGGCACAGCAACAGCAGGTCACCGAAGGCGAACAGCTGGTAGGCCCTGACCTGCACCTTGCCATCGTGACGCAGGCGGCTGTGCCAGAGCAGCGGATCGATATCGGCCAGTGTCACCTGACGGTCGAGCACGTAGCGCTGGGAGAACCCCTGGCGGACTTCCAGGCTGCCGGCCACCGAATAGGTGATGCTCGACATCGCGCCCTTGGCGGTGGTGAGGAAGATCACGAAGAACAGCAAGGCGCCGCCGAGGCCTGCGGCGACTTTGCGGTAGATATCGCCTTTGAACACGAAGTACAGCATCGAAGGCAGCAGGCTCATCAGCAGCGTGAACAGTGAAAAGCCCGCCACGAACGACACCGCCGCCTCGTTGTCGCGCCCGACGTAGGTGTCGATGATCAACAGCATCGACAACGAGCTGGCGATGACGGCAAACACCAGGGTGAACGACAGGAACATCCCGAGAAACCAGCGATCGGCCTTGCCCTTGTTCTTCGGCGCCGCGAGAACGAACAACGACCTGAACGACCGGGAGAAGAACAGCGCGGCAAACGCCAGCAAGGTGGCTGCCGAGATCAGCAGCATGGCAACGCCGGGGCTGAGCATCCGGTGGTAGAAAAAGCCCAGGACGATGAAGGCGGCGTAGCCCACCGCCAACGGAATCATCAGCCACAGCGCGACATGCCGGGTGAGCCAGCGCACCCTGCCGAACAGCGATACCGCCGTGCCGTAGAGCCACGACGAGCCCATCAGGATGATCAGGTGCGAGAACATCACCGCGACGACCACGAACATCCAGGCGGCGAGTGACGACTTGGAATCCAGCGCCGACATGAACAGGTCGGCGCGTCCGATGGCCCGGGTGTAGATGTACAGGCTCACGCTGCCGAGGAAGGTTCCGAGGAACACCAGCGTCACGGTGAACGGCGTCCAGTGCGTCAGCACCCGCTTGAGGTTCTTGCGAAACACCTGGGCGAAGGTCGGGCGCACGCGGCGTACCCGGGGTGTGGCGGATTGCGAGGTCCTGCTCATTTCAAGGCCTGTCCATGGTCTTCAACTACGAGGTCGGGGAATCTATCACGCTTGCTCGCGTGAATCCCGGTGCCTGCTTGCCGATGCATCCTGCATCGACGACTTGCGCTATCGCTGGACTCTGTGTGAAAAGCCCCTAGGATCCCTCCTCGAGCGGTACCTCACCGCGCACGATGGCCAGTTGACCGTCGATCATCGCCTTGCTCATGCCGCTCAGGTAATAGGTGGCGCGCATGAGCGGTTCGGCATCCAGAGGTTTGTCGATGGCCCGGCGGGTGAGTTCGGTCACGCAGCCGAGCAGCGTGGAAATCTCCATCAGGGTTTCCTTCGGCGGCAGCCCGGGTATCGCCTGGACCCAGGCCATGCGCGGCTCGCGGCGGGCACGTGCGAATGCGCTGACCAGTTTCAGGCCACCGCGCGTGTTCGATTGGTCGTCGTTGTCCATGGCTCCCCCAGCGTTGATTGATAAGTGCCCGTCGCACACCCTCGCCCGTATTCCAGCCCGACCCACGCGAACCCGGCGTGTGTCTCTGCCCGTCGGCTGAAAACGCGGTGATGATGTGCGACCGGCCCGGGGAGAGTAGAAGCACGGACGGCGTCACACAACGGCAAAACCCGGGGAAATGGCATCCCCGGAAATACCCTACAACGTATTAGGAAGGTTCGCGAAAACAGCCCTTCGGCCAGCCGCCATCCACCGGCATGCGCCGACCACAGGGCGCCATCAGGAGGTCCATTCCTCGCCACCCGGCCAGTCCTTGGTCGGGATATCGGCCAAGGTGCCGTCCTTGATCCCGTCGATGCCGTAGCGTTCGATCGAATCACCGAGCAGGGAGCCGAACTTGTCCGACTTGACCTGCTCCTGACCTTCCTTGACCAGGCCTGGGATGAGCGCCGCCAGCACCGCCACGCCCGCACCGAGGAAGCCCAGCACGCCGGCCGTGGCCGCCAGGCCGGGAAGGAAGCGTGGCAGGTTGGCACCAAGCAGGCCGAGGCCGCCCTCCACCGCCGAGGCGCTGCCGGCCAGCACGCCCAGCGAGCCTGCGGTGATGCCAAAGCCGCCGGCCAGCTTGTCGCCACGACGCAGCGCGTTCACCCCGTCGAAGATGCCATAGGCCCCGGCGACGATGCCGGCCAGCCCGCCGATGCCTTTGGCGGCTTCCTCGAAGTTCTTCGCCACCACCTTGGCGTGCTTGCCATCCTTGACGTTGGCCTTGACCTCGTCGAGCAGGTCGAGCATGACCTTGCCGTCCTTCATGTCGGCCAGCGTCTGCTCACCGTTCTTGATCGCCTTGGCCAGGTGTTCCTGGTAGCCCTTGGAACCGCCTTCGATCAAGACCGTGGTGGTCTGCACCGAGCCGGTGGTGATGTCGACGATGTTGCGATCGGTGAGCTTGCCGCCGCTCTGCGCACCGCGGGCGATGGTGACACCGGCCAGGAACAAGCCGCTCACCCCGTGCAGTACACCGCTGCCATAGGCACCCTTGGCGTTGCCGTTGGGGTCGAAGTCCGACAGCTTGCCCATCTTGTCCAGGGCCTTGGTGCCCTGGCGGAACAGGTCCCAGTTGCCACGGAAACCCGCCAGCACCTGGTCGGTGGTGGCGACCGTGCCATCCTGGTTGAGCAGCAGCTCGGGGCTCTCGTCGCGCATCTGGTCGATCAGCTTGCGCACCTTGTCTTCGTCCAACTCGTCGCCGCCATCCTTGCCGAACGCGGTCTTGAGGTCGTCGAAGCTGGCGTCCTTGAACAGGTTCTCCTGGGTGATGCTGGAGAAATTGTCGTTGAGCTGCTTGTCGTACTCGGCGGTGAACTGTGGATCGAGCGCCGAATTGTACAGCGCCACCTCCAGGCTGAACTCCGAGGCGGCCTGCTCGGGGGAGTTGTCCTTGAGCAGCTCGCGCATGCGTTCGCCGGTGGCCAGCTGATCCTTGTAGAACGTCTTGAAGTCTTCAGTGTGCGACGACTTGCCGACGGCGTCCTGGATCGCCTTGGCATCGTCGATACCCAGGATCGACTGCAAGCTGGTGGCGGTGGCGTAGAAGCTGGCCAGGGCGGTGTGCTGCTCGGTCTTGCCATCCTTGGTGTTGGCGTCCCACGCGGCGTCCAGCGCCTTGCCGGACTTGACCTCGTCTTCGTAGGTCTTGCCCACCGCGTCCTTGAGCCCGGGGTTTTCCTCGAACAGCGTCTTGACCGCCTCGTCGCCGGCGTTCTTCAGGTACTCGGCGGTTTCCTTGTCGTCCTGCAGGATGGCCATGTGGTCGTTGATGTCTTCCAGCAGCTTCTGCGGCTCCCAGATCGCCCCCGAACGGTTGGCGATGGCCACCTTGCCGTAGTCGCTGTTCCACACCCCGGCATTGGCGCCGTCGACCACCAGCTTCTGCGCCTCCTGCAGGTCGAGCAGCACGGCGGCCTTTTCCTCGGCGCTGTATTTTTCCGGGTGGGCGAAGACATCCTCGCCCAACTTGCTGGTGTCGACCTTGCCGGTGACATTGCCGGCGGCGACATCGGTGATCAGGCTGGCCAGCCCCTGGGCATCGGTGGGCGCGCCGTTCTTCAGCCAGTTCTGCACGTCTTCGCGGCTGACCTTGCCATCGGGCTTGTCGCCAATGCTGTTGCTGGCGCTGTCGACCTTGCGCAGGGCGCCGGGCTGGGCGAAGAAGTTCAGCGCCTCTTTCTCGTCCTTGCCCAGTTGCGGATTCTGCTTGAGGTAGTCCTTGATGTTGTCGGCGGTGACTGCGCCCTCGGCGCCGGTCTTGCCGCGGATCGAGTCGTACTTGGCGTCGAAGATCGCGCCATACTGGGCGATCTGTTTCGAACCTGCGTCGGCGTCGGGGTTGGTTTTCAGGAAGTCCTTGTAGCTGCCGATCTCGTCGTTGGCCGGCGGCTTGGCCAGCGAGTCGAAGCCGAACTTGCCGAAGTCCTGCAGGCGCCCGGCCTCGGTGCCGTGACGTGCCTCGCCACTCTTGGTGAAACCGTCGACACTGCTGTTGGCCACGTCCTTGCCGGTCAGCGCCTTGCCGTTTTCGTCGTAACCCACCACCCGGTCGAGCACCTGGATGGCACGGAAGGCCGCATCCGGATCCTTGTCGAAATCGCCGACCTGCTCCTTCAGCGCATCCTTCACCCCGCTCTGGTTGCCGAGGTTTTTCAGCAACGGGTTGTCGTCGATGATGTCTTGCGCCGAACGCTTGTCGTCGTCGGGCAGTTCCCAGACGATACCGGCGTTTTCCGCCGCCTCGCGGCGCTTGTCATCCTTGCCCACGTCATCGGCATGCTGCAGCTCGCCCTTGAGGCTCTCGAAACCGTACTTGCCGAAATCCTGCAGGCGTCCGGCTTCGGTGCCATGCCTGGCATCACCGCCCTTGGTGAAACCGTCGATGCTGGTGTTGTCGACATCCTTGCCTGCCAGGCGCTCGCCGTTCTCGTCGTAGCGCACCACGTGGTCCAGCACCTGGGTGGCGCGGTAGGCGGCATCGGCATCGTGCTCGAAGTCGCCGACCTGCTCCTTGAGCATGTCCTTCACGCCGCTCTGATTGCCCAGGTTCTTCAGCAGCGGGCTGCCGTCGATGATCTCCTGAGCCGAGCGCTCATCGCCCTGCGGGCGCTCCCAGCGGATGCCCGCCGCCTCGGCCTTGCTGCGCGCCTCGGGGTCCTCGTTGGCCGCCTCGATGTGCTTGAGTTCACCCTTGAGGTTCTCCCAGCCGTACTTGCCGAAATCCTGCAGGCGGCCAGCCTCGGTGCCATGCTTGGCATCGCCGCCCTTGGTGAAGCCGTCGACCTTGCCGTTGTCGATATCGCCGCCCACAAGGCGCGAGCCGCCCTCGTCGAAGCGCTCGATGTGGTCCAGTACCTGGGTGGCGCGGTAGGCCGCGTCGGCGTCATGCTCGAAATCGCCGACACGTTCGCGCAACTTGTCCTTCACCCCGCTCTGGTTGCCGAGGTTCTTCAACAACGGGTTGTCGTCGATGATCTCCTGGGCGGAGCGGTTGTCGTCCTTCGGCCGCTGCCACTCGATGCCCGCCTCTTTGGCCTTGGCACGATCGACCGCATCGCCCCACTCGGCAGTGGCGTCCTTCTTGCTGAGCGTCTTGATATCGGGTGCGTTGCTGACCGGAGCTGACATGCGCGTTCTCCCTGAAGGTGGCTGCCGAGGTGGCGGGCTCGAGGTATGTGAGTGCAGGGAAAAGCAGCAAGGTGACTGAACGATGACAGCCATGCTGGCGATCAGCCCCATTTCGCGGCTGAGAGCCCGTGTTCATTGGGCGAACTACAGCTGTGAAACGTTGTGAAAACGACCCGATGGAACGTCTGCCGACCCCAGGCCTCCCACACTGACGCGGGGCGAAAAGCGCCCTGCCCATGACGATCCGGAGGCTTGTGCCGTATGAAAAAGATCCTGATGGTGCTGACATCCCACGACCAGCTCGGTGACACCGGCAAGAAAACCGGTTTCTGGCTGGAGGAATTTGCCGCCCCCTACTTCGTATTCATCGACGCCGGCGCGCAGATCACCCTCGCCTCCCCCAAAGGCGGCCAACCGCCGCTGGACCCGAAGAGCGACGAGCCCGACGCGCAAACCGACGCCACCCGCCGCTTCCAGCAGGACACCGAAGCGCAGATGGCCCTGGCCGACACGATTCCCCTGGGAGAGATCGACCCCTACGACTTCGATGCCGTGTTCTACCCCGGTGGCCACGGCCCGCTGTGGGACCTGGCCGAAGACAAGGATTCGATCACCCTGCTCGAATCCCTGTACGCGTCGAACAAACCCATTGCTGCGGTGTGCCATGCACCGGGGGTGTTCAAGCAGGTGAAGGCAGCGGACGGTCAGCCGGTTGTCAAAGGCAAGCGCGTCACCGGTTTCACCAACAGCGAGGAAGAGGCTGTCGGGTTGACCGACGTGGTGCCGTTCCTGGTGGAGGACATGCTCAAGGCCAATGGCGGTGACTACTCCAAGGCATCCGACTGGGCGAGTTACGTGGTGGAGGATGGCAACCTGATCACCGGCCAGAATCCGGCGTCGTCTGAAGCAGCCGCGCAGGCGCTGCTCAAACGTCTGGCGCACGAGCCAGGCGCCTGAAACGAATGGCACAGGCGCGGCCCGCTCCCGCAGATGCACGATCGCTGTAGGAGCGGGCTCGTCCCGCGATCACCGGCAAAGCCGGTGCTATCCCCCATAACCCATAGAGACGGATTCAGATCACTCAAAAACCACGCGTCCCCGGCGGCTGGCAACCCCACCCAGCATCGGCGACAATCGCCCCTCATGCCCAAGCCAGGACGCCCAGCGTGCTCACCACCCTCGCCATCGGCAACTACCGTTCGATCAAACACCTCGTAATGCCGCTAGGCCAGCTCAACCTGGTGACCGGTGCCAACGGCAGCGGCAAATCCAACCTGTACAAAGCCCTGCGCCTGCTGGCCGAAACCGCCCAAGGCGGTGTAATCGAAGCCCTCGCCCGCGAAGGCGGCCTCGACTCGACCTGGTGGGCCGGCCCGGAAACCAGCGCCCGCATGAAGCGCGGCGAAGTGCCGATCCAGGGCCAGCACCCGACCGACGTCAGACGCCTGCGCCTGGGCTTCGCCACCGAGGATTTCGGCTTCGCCATTTCTCTCGGCCTGCCCATCCCGCTACCCTACCCGAGCGCATTCATGCTCGACCCCGAGATCAAGTGCGAAGCGATCTGGGGCGCCGGCGCCTACCGCCCCGCCTCGCTGCTGGTCGAGCGCAAGAACGCCCTGGTGCGCGCCCGCGAGGGCAATAGCTGGTCCGTACTCGACCAGCATGCCGACAGCAGCGAAAGCTTCTTCAACATCGTCGGCCGCCCCCGCCAGGCCCCGGAGATCGGCGAACTGCGCGCGTTCATCAACAGCTGGCGCTTCTACGATCACTTCCGCATCGACCGCGACGCCCCCTGCCGCCAACCGCAACTGGGTACCCGCTCGCCCGTACTGCACCACGACGGCCGCAACCTCGCCTCGGCGCTGCAGACCATCATCGAGATCGGCGACGTCGAAGACCTGGTTGCCGCGCTGGATGACGCCTTCCCCGGCAGCCGCCTGGAGATCGATGCACCACCGGGCGGGCTGTTCAGCGTAAGGCTTTACCAGCACGGGCTGTTGCGGCCGCTGGGCGGGACGGAGCTGTCGGACGGCACCCTGCGCTACCTGTTGCTGATGGCCGCGCTACTGACCCCGCGCCCACCGTCGCTGATGGTGCTCAACGAACCGGAAACCAGCCTTCATGCCGATCTGCTGCCGGCACTGGCACGCTTGATCATCCGTGCGTCGCAGCGTAGCCAGGTGTGGGTGGTGTCGCACAGCAGGCCGCTGATCGATGCACTGACGGCGTGTGAAGGGTGCAATGTGCTGGAGCTTGAGAAGGATCAAGGGCAGACGCAATTGCGCGGGGGCGGGTTGCTGGATGAGCCGTTGTGGCGGTGGGTGGACTGAGCTTTCAAGGCCTGATCGCGCCCGGCAGAGCGGACTCGTGTTGCAAAGGGGCTGCAAAGCAGCCCCTCGACCACATGCCTGAACACCGCATTCAGAGGTCCTTCTTGACCTCTTTGTCCACATGTTTGTCAGCCTTGTGGCGCTCCTTGCTCAGGTGATCCGCCCCTTTGTCGACTTCCTTGTCGTCGTGTTTCACGCCTTTATCGACCTCCTTGGCATCATGATCGACATCCCTGTCGACCTCCCGCATATCGTGCCGCACCCCCTTCCCCACCTCGCCCTCGGCCTGGGCGATCGAGGTGAAGGTCAGGGCGCAGAAGGCGATGGCGGTGAGGGTCAAAGTCCGTTTGATCATGGGGTGTTGCTCCTTTGCTGGTTGGAATCCTTGTCTATGTATTTGACCGTAGACGAGAATCGCCAAGGCTGAAGGCCACTGGTCGGCCGTCCACGCGGTGTTACCTGGACGGCGGATGCTCGCTGGAGACCGAGTTGTTGGCGTCTACGTCTTTCATATCATCCTCGCTGGGTACATCGTCAGGTGACGTGGAGGGCTCACGTTTCGGGCCGTCGTCAGTGCGCGCGGTGCCGTTGTCCCGAGGTAGTTGTGAGTCCTGGTCCGAGCCCGGATTGCCCGGGGGAGGATTCCAGTCTTCAGGACGCTTTTGCGACCAGGCCTCGCCTGCACCCTGCTTGGGCTCGGACGGGGCCTTTTCAAGGCCGGAGCCGCCGTCATGATTGACGTCGGTGGGTTTTTCGGAGGGGCCGGCATAGGGATCAGCAGGGCCGTTGTGGTCGATTGTCATGATCGTTCTCCCGTTCAAGGCGCAGGCGTTCTGCGCCTTACCATCGGAAAAACAATTCGTGGATGGAGTGCCTGGACTACGACAGACGGCCAGGCACACAAACAAGCCGCTTGCGTTCAAGGAAAGCGGTTTAGTCCTCAGGGCAAGCGAATGCAGCTCAGTACATTGTCATTCCACCTGGATTCAGCAATCGATCTCCAATGCCTGCTGCAGCAGTCCATGGCTGACATCCTGCACCAGCGCCTTGGCCATCCCGCTCAGATAGTGCGCCACGCATGAGAACGTACCGAAGTGCCCCACGCACAGCCGTCATTGAAACACTGACAGTCCCTCTTGAGACTGCTCTGCGCCCAGTGCTGCGAAAGGGCGATTCAGCTACAGGTCAACGGCTTCGCTTCACGTGTTCGGTGTCCAGTCACAACGCGTTCGAGTATTCCTGTTCAAGCACCGTATAACCTGCGCTGTAGGCTATCCGTGCCTCTTCAAAGTTGTTCACCCGCTCTCCAGACCATCGCACATCTGCTTCCCACGGGAAATCCATGTTCATACTCTTCACTCAATAGTGTTGACAGCCTTTCATCGGCCTGCGAGTCGGACTCAATCTGAAAACCGAGACGAGAGTAGAATGGGGCATTCCACGGTACATCTTTGAAGGTTGTGAGAGTCAGCGCATGCAGCCCATTGACCTCAACAAAAGCCTGCGCCACTTCAACGAGCTGTCGCCCTATGCCCTGCCCTTGCATGGTGTGTCGAACGGAAAGTTCATGGATATGGAGGTCTCTACCGTAAAGATTGGCGCTGAGAAATCCTTGCGGGCGATTTTCAGCATCAATGGCCACCCAGCACGTCGAGTGCTTGATAAGCTCAAGGTGCCGTTCAATGGGCATAGGCGGAGAATCAGCGAGCCAGCTTAACCCTTCAAAACCACGAAAGGCTTGCGCAGCAGAACTCTCGATTGAGGGCAAGAGGCTCGCATCCTCCGGCACGGCAACGCGGACAGTAGTAAACATAGCGACGAGCACTTCCGAATTCAGAATTGCAGAATGAAAACCTGGAGCACGCGAGTGTCAGCAAGCTTTGACCATTGTTGCGCTGCTTCTGGGGTGGCGCTGTCGCTGGGTGTTAGCATTCGATGCCGACGATCCACTGGGTCTTGCCCGCATTGCTGCGGTCCAGATCAGGGCGCCGCACCGCAGGCTGCGTGCAGCCGCGTGGCACGATGTACGGTTGGGCGACCGCAGCCGCTTCGGCGAGATCCATCGGCTTGCCATCGTCACGTTCGACGGTGATGAAAAACGGCTGGTAGAACGGAATGATGTAGGCATCGAGGGTATAGCGCGCACCATTGGCCTCAAGGTTGGCGTGGTACTCGTCGAAACGGGTCAGCCGACTGGTGTCGAGCTTGTCCTGCGCCGCACAACCGACCATGAAAAGCCCGAGCAAGGCACCGGTGCACAGTGACATCGTGTTCATTACAACTCCTTTTGAGGTTTGCCCGGATGGGCGCGCCGGGACATTAAAGGCGTGCGTGGTGGTCGTCAAGCGAGTGGCATTATTTGAGCAGCGGCATGATGCGGTTCACAATCACCGCGCTAAAACAGGACTAAGGCAAGATGAAGCGCAAACCCAAGCGGGTTTGCTTGCGCTTACCGGCGTACTCGAAATCGGAAAAGCTCATCTTACTCATGGGCAAGGCTTGTTGAGGTAGCTGGACAGAGGGTTATTTCAGCACAGGTCAGACCGGCCGATGCTGACTCAACCGGAGAATCCTTGACGAAAGGCGTCCGTCCTTTGAGTCACTGCCGTTCGTGCTTTCGCATGCGTTGCGATGAAGCTTTGCGTTTAATCTTGTGGCCCAACGAAGTTATCCGGTACTGAATACGCCGACGCCGTAGTACTGCCAATTTCAGACAAAACATCCTGTAATGTCGAGTATTCATAAGCCAGAGAGCCCCTAAGGCTGGAAGCATGAGCGCATGCTCGAACATAGCACCACCGTCTCGAACTCTAGCAACACATCCTATTGCGAAAAATAGCAGTAATGTACTGGCCAAGTAGCGAGCGGCGGCTGGACGCCCAAATGCCAATGCGAAAGTCGCAACACTCAGCAGGCATGATATAGCGAGCATCCAGAAATACAGGCTCAGCGCACTGATGGCCAACAACGCAGACATCAGGTGGTATAACTGAACGACAGCCACACCTCCTGCCACTTGCGTAAGACCTAAGACTACCACGAAACAGGGTAGATAACGTCGTGCATAGGTAGTTTGCCATCGAAGGAAGATCATTCTTTCTCTACCTGCACAAAGCTGAAAGCAAATTTCCCGAATAGTCGAATCTAACGAAATACCACCACCCTTCAAACTACCGTCGCTCGCTACTCTGTCTGCGCCGTGACTCACGCTTCGCCGATACCGAATGCACACGACCCCCGTGCGCACGATGAATTCGAAAAACCACCATTTTTCGACAAAACCCTTGAAATCGATAAGTGCTAACTAGGTAAAGAGACATAAGAGCAGGAAAGGAGGCAATCAGATCTGGAAGCCTATGCTGACTGGTCATCAAGGTTACACCAGCGATAGCCAAACAAATTATCAGGCCACCGACCAAATAGCGAAGCGCCGAAATGCGTCCATAAGAGAGGGCCACAATGAGGCCCCCTAAAAGCCCTGAAGCCACCATAATCGCAACCACGACAGTCCCGATATCTACTGGAACCACACGAGATATCAGCACCTCTAGCTGAACTACTGCCGTCGCGTATGCCATCTCCGCAAAGACAGCCGTACACAAGAAGCAGGGCAAGTACCGTCGTGGATAAGTCAACCGCCATTGTGGAAACATTAGTCCTCACCCGCTTGGATTACATTGACCGCGAGCGCCCGAACCGAACCACTCCCTGCTATGCCCAAAACACCGCCTAACGTTTCAAGCAACATAGCTTTAGTGGCTTGATTGAGCTCACGAGGTGTATACCGCTTTCGAACTTGCCCGTTCCTTTGTTTAAGCTTTAGTTGCTTGGCCGATAATGATGGGTGCCGAAGCTTGAGAATCTCTATAGTCAATGAACGTCGCTGCTGCCTGCTGAGGGGGCTAAGCAACTGGTACCATGACGCACCCGTAGCGGCTTTTCTGACCAAAATGGTCTTGATAGTGTTGAATGACGAACCCACAACGGACAGCAACGACACAACATCCAGTAACTGCCCAAGCAGCGTGAACCAAGGTTGATCATCGAGGGTGTCATTTTTCGATGGTTCCGTCACCTCCCAGTAGGTCCGAGCCACACCGAAACCACATTGCCCTACGCTGGCCATAACCCCTGCAGCCCCAATGGACGCGAGAAAAAGTGACGTTCCGCCAGAGAAGGGGCTAAGCGAACCACCTAAAATGAAAACCAGCCCGCTGATGATCACAGTTGAACACGCCAATCCCATGTTCAACGCTTCGGTTAATACTTCCGACGGCCTACCTCCCCCATAAGTCCGTTCAACGTAAGCTTCGGCGGTAGTGGCAATAGCCAGCTCTTGAAGCATGATCTTTACAGGAGAAACTCTACAGACTGGAAGAAACTCACGTAACGTTACAACATTGTAGTCAACATCGACATATACTACCGCTGCGCCCACAATCACCGGATCACGATCGATTGCGGAGTAAAGTTTCTGAAGATCGACAAGTCTTTCAATACGTTGCCGTAAAAAGTAACTCGAAGGGCTGGTGCCTAGCTGACTGAGATCTGGAGGACTCATGGACATCCCGTTCCGGTTGCGAGAGCAGGCAGTTACGTGACAAGCTGATGGCTCGTCGTACAAACGCACTGATGCGTAAACTCGTAACGTACGGATTCGGTGCCCGTGAGTATGTCGGACGCTTCCGAAAATTCAGCTCAGTAGTCCTATCTCACTCTCGTACTTCTACAAACCAAAGCAAAAGCCGCTTTCCTTCAAGGAAAACGGCTTTTTCTTTGGTACTAGCGAAAGCAGGCTAGACAGTTGGCATTGAAGATGGAGTTAACAGTCAATCTCCAACGCCTGCTGCATCAGTCCATGGCTGACATCCTGCACCAGCGCTTTGGCCATCCCACTCAGATAGTGCGCAGCACACAACAACGTACCTACATCGTCGACCTCGACCATCGCTAGGTCAGTCAACTGGTCGACGCAGGACAACAGCAGCGTGGACTGTTCCAGCGCATGGTTCATCGAGTGGCCCGCCACGACTCGAAACAGCGGCTCGGAGAGGTTGGCCACGCCACTGGGGCCGAAGGCACCAATGCCAATGGTTTCGATTGACGGATTACCTGAGGTGTCAAAATCCTTGCTCATGTAGATCTCCTTGTGGGGCGAGCATATGTCACAGAGGAGCGTATGCCCGTACAGCAACAGCCGGACCTGGGCCGCATGAAGGGGTGCGCCACAACGCACGAGCCCACCCAGTCAAACCGCACTGCTGATTTACGAAACGAAAAGCCGCGGACAGCGAATTCCGGCGTGTTCAGTGCTTCAACTGCACGCGGCTTAGCGCCATCTCCACCAGAGAGTGGGCATTTTCTATCTCGTGCATGGTGGCCAACGTCAGGACCTTCCCTGAGGGGCTGGTGTGAATCAGAACGGATTGTTGGGCGA
Organism: Pseudomonas sp. FA117; assembly: GCF_057370475.1. Classification (NCBI taxonomy): domain Bacteria; kingdom Pseudomonadati; phylum Pseudomonadota; class Gammaproteobacteria; order Pseudomonadales; family Pseudomonadaceae; genus Pseudomonas; species Pseudomonas sp. FA117. The sequence goes on along the minus strand of NZ_CM170675.1, from coordinate 2,223,155 downwards.
CGGTCAGCGCGCAGACAAGGTACTCGGAAACTCGAACCAAGAGGTCTTCGAGGGTGTGGTGGGAGACGTTTGAATGAGGTGGTGGGTCGGGAACAATTTTCAGCATGATAAAGCTCCGATATCTGGTTGGAGCTACCACATCTCTGCTGTCAAACAAATGGGTGGCAGCGGTGCGTGGGTTGACAGACCGAGGATATCGGAACTCGGCGCACCGAAGTGCCCCACGCACAGCCGCCATTGAGCGCTGCGCGTGATCCGGATATCAGGAACGGTCTGTCAAAACCGTGTCGCTGAAATTGCAGCGACACGGCGAGACTAGACGGCTGATAGTGCGGCTGCAACGGTCGCTAGGTGCTGAGAGTATGTTTAGGAAACGTACTACAAGGAAGAGGGAAAATCTGATCCGACTACAAAGCCTGCAACCTAACTGGCATGGAGGCTGACCCGCTGCCTCGACGGCTTAGTTAGAAATCAGCCCCAATTCAAACACTGATAGCCCCTCCCTGCGATTAGCAAACCTGAGATCCCCGTCATTTGTGAGTTGAATTGCCTGAGCGTTTTAGCGAGAGTAGGACTTTTCCTACAGTGCTCAGCGATAAGGGCGACAGACGTGGCGACTACGGCAGTATCGAAGGAACGCATTGAAAAGGCCCTGCAGCAATTTGACGTCGAACTCCGAGGAACGGTCGAGTGGCGGGAGTGGGAAAGCGATCTAACCTACCGCTACGCCATCGACGTGAACGGCGCTCGGTATCCAGTGAAGAAAATCATCTCTCTCGCGACAGGCATTGCCGTAAACGACCTTCGTGGCGGCCATCCGCTTAACAATGTTCTACAAAAGCTGGGTTTGCCAGTTGTTGAGTCGCTGCCAGAGGGCCGTACTCCTGCGTTACACTTCAGGGTAGGAGCTGTTTACGACCGCGCCACTGAGATCAATGGGCCATTCGGCGGCAGCTTACAAAGCGGAATTTCAGTATCAGCATCCCACCCTACGATATTCATTTTCTCTGGCGAAAGCGGTAAGCAGTTTGGCTATGACGATCGCTGGGATAACGGTGTTTATCGTTACACCGGCCAAGGACAACGTGGTCACATGGTACTTAAGGGCGGTAACCAGGCGATTGCTGAACACGCACTAAAGGGCCGAACATTACATCTATTTGAGTCTCTCGGAAAAAGCAAAGGTTACCGCTATGAGGGTGAATTTTGCTGCGCCAACATAGTTGGAAAAAGCTTACCTGATATCAAAGGCGAAGACCGTAGGGCACTTGTTTTTCGATTATTACCAGTCGGTAATCACATCCAAAGAGAGAGCGACGAGGAAATTATCGTCGACCTTCCGGACTCGCTATCAGAAGCAAGAACAGCAGCATTAGCTGCGTGCAAGCTCGTGATCGAGGAACCAGGGCAGTCCGCGCCCCGTACACTTTACCAGCGCAGCCGCAAAGTTGCCCACTATGTAACGATGCGCGCAAAAGGAAAATGTGAAAGCTGCGGAGAGCCAGCACCTTTTGTGAAAAAAGACGGTACTCCATATTTGGAGCCGCATCATGTAAATAGACTCTCAGACGGCGGACTGGATCATCCACGCTATGTTGGGGCTATATGCCCAACATGCCACCGAGAGATTCATTCTGGAATACATGGAACAATAAAAAATGAGCTACTGAAAAATTACTTGAGAGAGATCGAGGCTCAATAATTCTGCATGCTTCATCATTGTAAAGATTTAATTCCGATAAATCTCTCGCTGTAATTAGTCAAAACAAAAAAGCCCAGTCATCTCTGACTGGGCTTTTTCGTTTCAATAATGGTCGGGACGGAGTGATTCGAACACTCGACCCCTTGCACCCCATGCAAGTGCGCTACCGGGCTGCGCTACGCCCCGACTGGGCTTGAAGCATGTTCTCGATACCGCTGAGAACGAAAAGAAATGTACCCTAACCTTTTGATTAATGGAAGCTTTTTTTCAAAAAAATCCATTCATCGACAAGCTGGTCACTTCTTCAACACCACCAGCACATCCTCCAACTCGACAATCATCTGCCGAATCAACTGCTTGTACTGGGTCGTGTCATCCTTGGCCTCATCACTGGACATGCGCAACCGCGCCCCTCCGATGGTGAAGCCCTGGTCATACAGCAAGGCGCGGATCTGGCGGATCATCAGCACGTCCTGGCGCTGGTAATACCGCCGGTTTCCGCGGCGCTTGACCGGGTTGAGCTGCGGGAACTCTTGTTCCCAGTAACGCAGCACGTGCGGTTTTACCGCACAGAGCTCGCTGACTTCACCGATGGTGAAGTAGCGTTTGCCCGGAATGGGGGGCAGCTCGTCGTTATGGCTTGGTTCCAGCATAGGCCTCAACCCGGGCTTTCAGTTTCTGCCCTGGACGAAAGGTGACGACGCGGCGTGCGGTGATCGGGATCTCTTCCCCTGTCTTGGGGTTGCGGCCCGGCCGCTGGCGTTTGTCGCGAAGGTCGAAGTTGCCGAATCCGGACAACTTGACCTGCTCGTTCTCCTCAAGCGCGTGACGAATTTCTTCGAAAAACAGCTCGACCAGCTCCTTGGCCTCGCGCTTGTTAAGCCCCAGCTCCTCGTACAGCCTTTCGGCCATCTCAGCTTTCGTCAGAGCACCCATGCCGTTATTTCCTTAACGTGGTGTTCAACCTTTGTTCGAGCGAGGTGAGGATATTTTGCAGGGTGGTGTTCACCTCATCGTCGTTAAGAGTGCGCGATGGATGCTGCCAGGTCAAGCCGACCGCGAGGCTTTTTCTATCAGGATCAATACCTTTACCCTGGTAGACATCAAACAGCCTGAGGTCTGTGAGCCATTCGCCTGCATTGTCACGAATTACTTCAAGCACGGCGCTCGAGGCCACGTCACGTCCTGCGATCAAGGCCAGGTCACGACGGGTTTCAGGGAACTTGGACAGTTCGCTGAATTTCGGCAGGCGGCCTTCGACCACATCACCCAGTACCAGCTCGAAGACGAACACCGGACGTTCCAGGCCGAGCGTCTTGGCCAGCTCCGGGTGCAGGGCGCCCAGATAGCCGACTTCCTTGCCGTCGCGCTCGATGCGGGCGGTCTGGCCGGGGTGCAGGGCCGGGTGCTTGCCGGCACTGAAGGTGAAGTCGGCCAGCGCGCCGGAGTAGCCCAGCAGGGCTTCGACGTCGGCTTTCACGTCGAAGAAATCGACGCTGTCACGGCCATTGGCCCAACCTTCGGGCAGGCGGCTGCCGGTGATCACGCCGGCGATCATCGGTTGCTGCTTGAGGTCGCCCAGCTGGCCGACGAAGCGCAGGCCGCTCTCGAACAGGCGCACGCGGTCTTGCTGGCGGTTGAGGTTGTGCTGCAGCGCCTTGACCAGGCCCGGCCACAGCGAGGCGCGCATCGCGGCCATGTCGCTGGAAATGGGGTTGGCCAGCATCAGCGGCTCGACGCCAGGGGTGAACAGCTCGAACAGCTTCGGATCGATGAAGCTATAAGTGATGGCTTCCTGATAGCCGCGAGCGACCAGCAGGCGACGCAGGATCGGCAGCTCGCCGCGCGATTCCGAACGGGCCTTGGGCGCCAGACGGGCTTGCGGGTAGCGAACCGGCAGGTTGTTGTAGCCGTACAGGCGGGCCAGTTCTTCGATCAGGTCGACTTCAAGGCTGATGTCGAAGCGATGGCTCGGGATCTCGACAGTCCACACCCCTGCCCCATTGGCGCTGGTTTTCAGTTCCAGGGCGTTGAGCAGTTGTTCGACCTGGGCCGGGGCCATGTCCATGCCGAGCATCTGGCTGATGCGTTCGGCACGCAGGGTGACCGGGGCGACCGTGGGCAGGTGCTGCTCGCTCACGGCCTCGACGATCGGGCCGGCTTCGCCGCCGACGATCTCCAGCAGCAGCGCGGTGGCGCGCTCCATGGCTTCGCGGGCCAGTTGCGAGTCCACGCCGCGCTCGTAGCGGTGCGAGGCATCGGTGTGCAGGCCGTAGGAACGGGCCTTGCCCGCGACGGAAACGGGCTCGAAGAAGGCGCTTTCCAGGAACAGGTCGCGGGTCTTCTCGGTGTTGACGCCGCTGTGTTCGCCACCCATGACGCCGGCGATGGCCAGGGCGCGGGTGTGGTCGGCGATCACCAAGGTATCGCTGCGCAGCGCCACTTCCTGGCCGTCGAGCAGAACGAGCTTCTCGCCCTCCTCGGCCATGCGCACACGGATACCGCCGTTGATTTCGGCGAGGTCGAAGGCGTGCATCGGCTGGCCAAGTTCGAGCATCACGTAGTTGGTGATGTCGACGGCGGCGTCGATGCTGCGCACGTCGCTGCGGCGCAGGCGCTCGACCATCCACAGCGGGGTCGGCTTGCTCAGGTCGACGTTGCGGATGACGCGGCCCAGGTAGCGTGGGCAGGCAGCGGGAGCGCTGACTTCGACCGGGCGAACTTCGTCGTGGGCAGGCGCGACGGTCGGGACCACCGGACGGGTGACCGGGACGTCATACAGAGCGCCGACATCGCGCGCCAGGCCCGCCACCGACAGGCAGTCGCCACGGTTGGGGGTCAGGCCGATTTCGATGCTGGCGTCGTCCAGGTTGAGGTACTGACGAATGTCTTCGCCCACCGGCGCGTCTGCGGCCAGTTCCAGCAGACCGTCGTTCTCTTCGCTGATCTGCAGCTCGGCAGCCGAGCACAGCATGCCGAAGGATTCGACGCCGCGCAGCTTGGCCTTCTTGATCTTGAAGTCACCGGGCAGTTCGGCGCCGATCATGGCGAACGGGATCTTGATGCCGGGGCGCGCGTTGGGGGCGCCGCACACCACCTGGAAGGTTTCCTGGCCGTTGCTGACCTGGCACACGCGCAGTTTGTCGGCGTCCGGGTGTTGCTCGGTGGCGAGGATCTCGCCCACCACGATGCCGCTGAACTGGCCAGCCGCCGGGGTGACGCTGTCGACTTCCAGGCCGGCCATGGACAGGCGGGCAACCAGGTCGTCACGGGAGACTTGCGGGTTTACCCAACCGCGCAGCCACTGTTCACTGAATTTCATGCTGTTCTCCTGAAGATTGCGTCGAGGTGTGGCCTAGCGGAATTGCGCCAGGAACCGCAGGTCGTTGTCGAAGAACAGACGCAAATCGTTGACGCCATAGCGCAGCATGGCCAGGCGCTCGACGCCCATGCCGAAGGCGAAGCCGGAGAATTCTTCCGGATCGATGCCAGACATGCGCAGCACGTTCGGGTGAACCATGCCGCAGCCCATCACTTCCAGCCAGCCGGTCTGCTTGCACACGCGGCAGCCTTTGCCGGAGCACATCACGCACTCCATGTCGACTTCGGCGGACGGCTCGGTGAAGGGGAAGAACGACGGACGGAAACGCACCGCCAGCTCTTTCTCGAAGAACACTCGCAGGAACTCTTCGATGGTGCCCTTGAGGTCGGCGAAGTTGATGTCGCGATCGACCAGCAGGCCTTCGATCTGGTGGAACATCGGCGAGTGGGTGATATCCGAGTCGCAGCGGTAGACGCGGCCCGGGCAGACAATGCGGATCGGCGGCTGGGTGCTTTCCATGGTCCGCACCTGAACGGGCGAAGTGTGGGTGCGCAGCAGCATGTTGGCATTGAAGTAGAAAGTATCGTGCATCGCCCGAGCCGGGTGGTGGCCGGGGATGTTGAGCGCTTCGAAGTTGTGGTAGTCGTCTTCGACCTCGGGGCCCTCGGCAATGCCGTAGCCGATGTGGGTGAAGAACTGCTCGATGCGCTCGAGGGTACGGGTGATCGGGTGCAGGCCACCGGTGGCCTGGCCGCGGCCTGGCAGGGTGACGTCGATGCATTCGGCGGCCAGGCGAGCGTTCAGCTCAGCCTCTTCGAAGCCGGCCTTGCGGGCATTGAGCACCTCGGTGACGCGTTCCTTGGCGTCGTTGATCAGCGCACCGACCTTGGGGCGCTCTTCGGCTGGCAGGTTGCCCAGGGTCTTCATCACCTGGGTCAGCTCGCCCTTCTTGCCGAGAAATTGGACCCGGATCTGTTCCAGGGTAGTGATGTCTTCAGCGCGTTCCACCGCCTCGAGGGCTTGGGAGACCAGCGCGTCCAGGTTTTCCATGTACAGACTCCAGATACGAAAATAGGGGAAGAGCTTTGAAGGCTCTTCCCCTATCGATGACGTTTTACACCCGCCGACACAGAGCGCCGGCGGATGATTGTCGCGGGTACTTAAGCCAGGACGGCTTTAGCTTTCTCGACAATCGCAGCAAACGCCGCTTTTTCGTTCACTGCCAGGTCGGCCAGAACCTTGCGGTCGATCTCGATCGACGCCTTTTTCAGGCCAGCAATCAGACGGCTGTAGGACAGGCCGTTGGTGCGGGCACCGGCGTTGATACGAGCGATCCACAGAGCGCGGAACTGACGCTTCTTCTGGCGACGGTCGCGGTAGGCGTATTGGCCTGCCTTGATGACCGCTTGCTTGGCGACGCGGAATACGCGCGAGCGTGCACCGTAGTAGCCTTTAGCCAGTTTCAGAATTTTCTTGTGACGCTTACGAGCGATGACGCCACGCTTTACACGAGCCATGAGTAACTTCCTCTATCTTTGACCGAAATTAACGTACGCGCAGCATGCGCTCGACTTTTGCCACGTCAGACGGGTGCAGCAAGCTGGCACCGCGCAGTTGACGCTTACGCTTGGTCGACATTTTGGTCAGGATGTGGCTCTTGAAAGCGTGCTTGTGCTTGAAGCCGGAAGCCGTTTTCAGGAAACGCTTCGCAGCACCGCTCTTGGTTTTCATTTTTGGCATGTTGGAACTCCGCATTCGATAAAATTACACAATAATCATCAGGCCTGCCGTGCCCGGGAGATTACTTCTTCTTTTTGGGAGCGATGACCATCATAAGCTGGCGTCCTTCCATCTTAGGATGCTGTTCGACGGTGCCGTATTCGACGAGGTCGGTTTCGACCCGCTTCAACAGCTCCATCCCCAGCTCCTGGTGGGCCATCTCACGGCCGCGGAATCTCAGAGAGATCTTGGCCTTGTCCCCATCGGTAAGGAAACGTACCAGGTTGCGTAGTTTTACCTGGTAATCCCCTTCTTCCGTCCCTGGACGAAACTTGATTTCTTTGATCTGGATCTGCTTCTGGTTCTTCTTCGCCTCGTTGGCCTGCTTCTTCTTCTCGAAGAGGTGCTTGCCGTAGTCCATCACCTTGCAAACAGGTGGGACGGCGTCAGCGGAGATTTCCACCAGATCCAGCTTCGCTTCATCAGCGATACGAAGCGCTTCATCAATCGAGACGATGCCAATCTGCTCGCCATCAGCGCCAATTAACCGAACCTCGCGTGCCGAGATATTCTCGTTGATCGGTGCCTTAGGTGCAGTTCGTTTATCGTTTCTCATTTCACGCTTAATAGTCATTACTCCGATTCTTGGCGACCACGCCGGGAAACCGCATGCGACAGGAGCTCAGCGAATTGCGCGACGGGCATGGAGCCCAGGTCTGCGCCTTCGCGAGTACGCACAGCGACGGTTTGCGTTTCGACTTCGCGGTCCCCTATAACCAAAAGGTACGGGACCCTCAGCAACGTATGCTCGCGGATTTTAAAGCCGATCTTCTCATTTCTCAAGTCGGACTTGGCACGGAAACCGCTTCCATTCAGCGTTTTTTCCACTTCAAGGGCGAAATCGGCCTGCTTGTCGGTGATATTCATGATCACCGCCTGGGTCGGGGCCAGCCACGCCGGGAACACGCCGGCATAGTGCTCGATCAGCATGCCGATGAAGCGCTCGAACGAGCCGAGAATGGCGCGGTGCAGCATCACAGGACGCTTACGGGCGTTATCTTCGGCAATATAGCTGGCATCCAGACGCTCCGGGAGGTTCGGATCGTACTGCAGGGTGCCGCACTGCCAGTTACGGCCGAGGCAGTCGCGCAGGGTGAACTCGATCTTCGGACCGTAGAAGGCGCCCTCGCCCGGCTGGTATTCCCAGGCCAGGCCCGATTCGTTCAGGGCGTCGGCCAGCGCGCCTTCGGCGCGGTCCCACAGCTCTTCGGAACCGACACGCTTGGCCGGACGGGTGGACAGCTTCATGGCGACGTCGGTGAAGCCGAAGTCCTTGTACACGTCCAGCGTCAGCTTGATGAAGTCGGCCGCCTCTTTCTTCACCTGTTCTTCGGTGCAGAAGATGTGGGCGTCGTCCTGCACGAAGCCGCGCACGCGCATGATGCCGTGCAGCGCGCCGGATGGCTCGTTGCGGTGGCAGGCACCGAACTCGGCCAGGCGCAGCGGCAGGTCGCGGTACGACTTCAGGCCCTGGTTGAACACCTGTACGTGGCACGGGCAGTTCATCGGTTTTACCGCGTAATCGCGGTTTTCCGACGAAGTGGTGAACATGTTCTCGGCGTAGTTGGACCAGTGGCCGGAACGCTCCCAGAGGATGCGGTCGACGACCTGCGGGGTCTTGATTTCCTGGTAGCCGTTCTCGCGCTGGACCTGACGCATGTACTGCTCGAGCACCTGGTACACGGTCCAGCCGTTGGCGTGCCAGAACACCATGCCCGGGGCTTCTTCCTGCAGGTGGAACAGGTCGAGTTGCTTGCCGATCTTGCGGTGGTCGCGCTTCTCGGCTTCCTCGATGCGCTGGATGTAGGCCGCCAGCTGCTTCTTGTCAGCCCAGGCGGTGCCGTACACACGTTGCAGCTGCTCGTTCTTGGCGTCGCCGCGCCAGTATGCGCCGGACAGCTTGGTCAGCTTGAAGGCCTTGAGGAAGCGAGTGTTCGGCACGTGCGGACCACGGCACATGTCGACGTATTCTTCGTGGTAGTACAGGCCCATGGCCTGCTCGTCCGGCATGTCTTCGACCAGGCGCAGCTTGTAGTCTTCGCCACGGCTGCTGAACACGTCGATGACTTCAGCGCGCGGGGTCATCTTCTTGACGACGTCGTAGTCCTTCTCGATCAGCTGGTGCATGCGCTGTTCGATGGCGGCGAGGTCCTCGGGGGTGAAAGGACGCTCGTAGGCGATGTCGTAGTAGAAGCCTTCGTCGATCACCGGGCCGATCACCATCCTGGCAGTCGGATACAACTGCTTCACCGCGTGGCCGATCAGGTGGGCGCACGAGTGACGGATGATCTCCAGTCCCTCTTCGTCTTTGGGGGTGATGATCTGCAGGGTGGCATCGTGTTCGATCAGGTCGCAGGCGTCGACCAGCTTGCCGTCGACCTTGCCGGCCAGGGTGGCCTTGGCCAGGCCTGCACCAATGGATGCGGCGACTTCGGCTACGGTTACGGCCTTGTCGAACGAACGTTGACTGCCATCGGGAAGAGTAATGGTGGGCATGGCGCCTCCTCTCCTAGTGGTGACCCCTACCAAAGGTCACGTGGGTTGGGATGAGCCAGTACAAGATCCGACCTGACTTTCCCGGAGGAGAGCCTGCCTCACAGTGGCAGAAGCCTTTCGGCCTTTCAGGGACGAACCAGAGTGACTGGAAAAGGGTTGCGGACTGCAAGGGTTGAGCCGCAAGCCGACCATGCTAGCACGCAGGTTGCAGGCCACGCAGAAATATTTGGAATTTACGCCGCAGCGGTGAACTTGTACGGAAAAATTCCTATCAGACCTTCTGAAGCATCCTACTCTTGATGAGACCTAACCCAAGGAGTGTCTGGTTATGCGAGTTCAGTCTCTTCTGGCCGCGTGTGCCGCGAGCGTCCTGCTGCTGCCACTGGCCGCCAACGCAGGTAACTTCCCCGCCGGCAAGGAGCAGGCCTACATGGCTCAGTGCCAACAAGTCGCGACCGGCCAGGGCGTGGACGCCGCGACGGCGAAGAAGCACTGCGATTGCGGCGCCCAAGCCATCAAAAAGAATTTCAGCGACAAGGAGATCCAGGACCTCGACAGCAAGGACGGCGTCGACGCTGCGCTGATGCAGAAGGCCCAGACCGTGGTACAGGCCGCCTGCAAGCCAAAATGATGACCCGCCGAGCCGTACCGATCACGTATTGTTTGCGCCAGATCAGTATCCGGCTAAGGTAAACAGCGCTACATAAGCAGAATTAGACTATGATGTTGCCGGTGCTCCGTAGCCTCGGCCGCATTGCACCACTGAAAAACTAAATGTTCTGGAGATTCACCTCATGTCCAATCGCCAACAAGGCACCGTCAAATGGTTCAATGATGAGAAAGGCTACGGCTTCATCACCCCAGCAGGCGGCGGCGACGACCTGTTCGTACACTTCAAGGCCATCGAATCCGACGGCTTCAAGAGCCTGAAAGAAGGCCAGACTGTTTCCTTCGTCGCCGAGCGCGGCCAGAAGGGCATGCAGGCTGCTCAGGTTCGTCCGGAGTAATTCGGATACCGCAGTAAAAAAACCCGCCTTCACCGGCGGGTTTTTTTATGCATGCACTGCGGCGTGCATTCATGAGGCAGCCCACCCCTGAAAGGGTTGGGCTGCCTGCCAGGACAGGATCAGCCGCAGTTGGCGCGAATGACCTTGCCCTGCTCGTCGACGTTCAGGTTCAGCCGCTCGGAGCGGTACTCCAGGGTCACCACGTCGTGGGGCTTGAGGATACGGGCGATCTGCGCACCGGTTGCGCTACGGGCCTGCTCGAGCAGCTCGGGCGTGCCCGGCTTGCCGATGGCGAAATCGGCGCCACTGGCGCTGCAGCGGCCATCACCACCAGCCGGGGCTGCCGGCGCGGCACTGCCACCGCCAGACGAACCATCCGTGCTGCAACCGGCCAGGGCAGCAGCCACCAGCAGGGCCGCCAGGGAAGCGCGGGTACGGAACATGAATCCTCCTAATCGATCTTGGGAACTGTCTTATGCGACCGCTCCGCTTTGTATTCGTTGCAAAACCGCTCAAGTCTGCCTGATCTCGCCCGGCGAGGCGAAGCGCAATCGTGACCGGATTTTGCATCGGGACGATTGGTTAGGCTGGGCGCCTTGCTTATGCTTAAGTCGCAGCGCAACAGCTGCACAGGCATGATTTACTTGGGAGACGTGGAGTGCATCCGGCCTCCCCCGCGAACGCCAGGAGCCGGTGTTCGACCCCAGGCACCAGGCACAGTCGCGAGTACCCCATGAATACCCACAGCATCGACGCCGACATCAAGGTCAAATGGGCCGAGGGCCAGAGCGCCTACAGCCCGGGCACACCTGAAGAACTGCTGCTGATCGCAATCGACCTGCTGGTGCGCGATCGCGGCAGCGAGGCGGCGCGCAGCTTCATCGAACAGGTGTTCGAGCGCTACGCGCCGCAGGCGGCTATTTCAATCGAGCCAGACGCGCGCTGAGCAAGTCGAAGAAGCCCTGGGCGTCGCCATTCTCGATCCACATCACGTTGGCCGGCTGCTTGAGCACGCCGTACCAGTCGGCGACGGTCTGGGCGAAGGTCGGGCCTTCACGGCTGTCGACCGTCATGTGGATCTGCCTGCCGCTGAACAGTTCCGGCTTGAGCAGGTAGGCGATGACGGTGGCGTCGTGCACCGGGCCGCCGGTCATGCCGTACTTGTCCATGTCGTACTTGATGTAGGCGTTGAGGATGTCGACCACCTTGCGGCTGGCATCGTTGCCGACGGCGGCGAGCTGCTTGAGGCGGGCGTCGCTGGTGATGATCTTGTGGGTCACGTCCAGCGGCAGGTAGGTCAGCTTGACGCCGCTGCCCAGCACCACTTCGGCGGCGTGGGGGTCGGCATAGAGGTTGAACTCGGCCACCGGGGTGATGTTGCCGCCGTTGAAGTGGGCGCCGCCCATGATCACCACTTCCTTGATGCCCTTGACGATTTCCGGCTTCTGGATCAGCGCCAGGGCCAGGTTGGTCTGCGGGCCGAGCATGGCGATGGTGATGCTGTGGGGCTCGGCGGCATCGAGGGTGTCGACCAGATACTGCACGGCATTGCCTTTGGCCAGAGGCTGCCTGGGCTCGTGCACCGCGACACCGGTCAGGCCTTCCTCGCCATGGACGTCGGCGGCGTAGATCGGCGTACGCACCAGCGGCCGCCCTGCCCCGGCATACACCGGAATGTCTTCGCGCCTGGCCCACTCACGCGCCAGGCGCGCATTGCGCGAGGTCTTGTCGAGACGCACATTGCCGGCGACGGTGGTAATGGCACGGATCTTCAGCTCCTCTGGCGAGGCCATGGCCAGGAACAGCGCCACGACATCGTCGGCACCGGGGTCGGTGTCGATGATCAGGTCACGCGGGGCGGCGAATGCGCTGGCGGCGGCCATCGTGGACATGAGCACGACTCCTTGTAGCAAACGTTTGGCTTTGTTGATCAGCATCCCGCTTCACTCCTTTCGCTTTTATTATTGGCCTGTTCCAGATGGGACGATTGGCACCAGCTCATTGTGGGAGCAGGCTCGTCCCGCGATAGGGCCGCCACGGCCGAGCACTGCCTCAGAACGTGACGCCCGCAATCAACGCAATATTGCTGTAGGGCTTGCACTCCCCCGTGCGGATCACCGCCCGCGCCCGTCGGCTCAGGGCCTTGAACTCATCGTGGGGCATGCGCTCGCGCTCACCGAGCAACCCTAGCGCATGCTGCTCCTCGACCACCACCAACCCAGGTGGCGCCACGCTGAAAATCTCCTCGGCCAGTACATGCCGCTCCACCTGCATCTCGCTGAGCACCACGCGCAGCACGCTGGCGAAGTCCGGGATGCCCGGCGTCAATGCCAGGTCGATCAACTCCACTCCAGGGGGCACCGGCAGGCCGGCATCGCCGATCACCAGGATGTCGCCATGCCCCAGTCCGGCGATGGTCCGCGACAGTGCGATATTGAGCAGCGCAGTCTTCTTCATGGCGCCAGCTCCTTGAGATAGGGAATCGACGGCTGCGCGCCGGCGCGGGTGACCGAGATGGCCGCTGCACGCTGGCCACGCGCGATCGCCTCGTCCTCCGCCAGCCCGCAGGCCAGGCCTGCGGCGAAGCCACCGACGAAGGTATCGCCGGCGGCCGTGGTGTCCAGCGGCGTTACCCGGCTCGCCGGGATATGACGGCTACCGTCCTGGCTGACGAACAGCGCCCCTTGCGCGCCGAGGGTCACGATCACCTTGCCCGCGCCCCATTCCCGCAGGCGCTCGGCGGCCTGGCGGGCGCTGTCGATGTCGTTCACCGCCAGGCCGGTCAGGGCTTCGGCCTCGCTCTCGTTGGGGATCAGGTAGTCGATATGGGCGAACCACTCTCGCGGCAGCGGGCCGGTTGCCGGAGCCGGGTTGAGGATCACCTTCTTGCCCAGCTCGCGACCACGGGCCAGGGTCCAGGCCACGGTAGCAGGCGGCACTTCGAGCTGGCAGATGATCACCTGCGCACCCTGCAGCAAGGCATCGAAACGCTGCACCGAGTCAGGGTCGAGCAAGCCGTTGCCGCCGGGAATGATGACGATGGCGTTCTGGCTGGCGGCATCCACCACGATCAGCGCCACGCCACTGGACACTCCGGGGCAGACACCCACGCCCTGGCAATCGATGCCCTCCACTTCCAGCGCCTGGCGCAACTGCTGGCCATAGGCGTCATCGCCGACATTGCCGACCATCGCAACGCTGGCGCCCAGTCGCGCAGCCGCGACGGCCTGGTTGGCGCCCTTGCCCCCGGGTACGGTGAAGAAACTGTCGCCGGCGAGGGTTTCGCCGCCACGCGGCAGACGCTCGGCACGGGCCACCAGGTCCATGTTGAGGCTGCCGACCACTACGACCTTGGCATGCATGAATCTTCCTTAGCGGTAATCGTTGAACAGGTCCGGGCGGGGCCCGGTGGATTCGCGCAGCACGATACGCGGCGCGACGATGCGTTGCTGCGCCGCATCGCGACGCGGTGTGGCGATGCGCGACAGCAGCAACTGCGCGGCGCTGTCGCCCAGCTCGCGGATCGACTGGCCGACGGTGGTCAACGGCGGATACACATAGCGGCTCAGCTCGATGTCGTCGAAACCGATCACCGACAGCTGGCCAGGCACGTCGATATTGCGCTCGGCCGCAGCACGCAGCACGCCGAAACCGATCATGTCGTTGCCGGCGAAAATCGCCGTCGGCGGCTCGCCTTCGAGCAACCGCGCAGCCGCTGCGTGACCGCCGGGGCTGGTGAAGTCGCTGTGCAGCACGCGATTGTCGGCCACGCTCACTCCGGCCTCGGCCATCGCGCGACGAAAACCGCTGACGCGCAGTTGGCTGACGCCGGTCTCGGCCGGACCGCCGATGCAGGCAATATCGGTGTGGCCGAGCTCAAGCAGATGGCGCGTAGCCAGATAGGCGCCCAGCTCGTGATCGATACGTACCAGGTCGGCATCGACGCCTTCGAGGGCCCGGTCGACGATGACCATTGGCGTGCGCACGGCAGCCAGGCTCTCGAGCAGGTCACGGTCCTCCCCCACCGAGGCGACGATCAGGCCATCGATGCGTTTTTCCAGCAGCACCCGCAGGTAGCTGCGCTGCTTCTTCGGGTCGTCGTCCGAGTTGCACAGGATCACGCAATAGCCGTTGCGCTCGCAGCCATCCTCGATACCACGGGCCAGCTCGGCGAAGTACGGGTTGACGCTGCTGGGTACCAGCAGGCCGATGGTGGCGGTGCTGCGCGCCTTGAGCGAGCGGGCCACGGCGCTGGGCACGTAGTCGAGCTCGGCGATGGCGGCCTCGACCTTCAGGCGCACGTGCTCGCTGACCGGGCGGGTCTTGTTCAGTACATGAGACACCGTGGTGTAGGAAATACCCGCCAGTGCCGCGACGTCTTTGATGGTTGCCATGGCTCAGGTCCGCCGGGTCGCGCGTCGACTGCGATAAGTATCCAGGACCACCGCGATGACGATCACCGCGCCGGTGATGATGCGCTTGGTCGGCTCGGACGCGCCGATCTGCGCAAGCCCGGCCGCCAGCACGGAAATGATCAGCACGCCGAAGAAGGTGCTGATGATCGAACCGCGCCCGCCCATCAGGCTGGTGCCGCCGATGACCACGGCGGCGATCACCTGCAGCTCCAGGCCGGAGCCGGCGTTCGGGTCAGCCGCTTCCAGGCGCGAGATCTGGAACAGCGCCGCCAGCCCGGCGAGCAGCCCCATCAGGGCAAAGACCCCGATCTTGTAGGGGCGCGGGTCGATGCCGGCCAGGCGCACAGCCTCTTCATTGGTGCCGATGCCGATCAGGTAGCGGCCGAACACGGTACGGGTCAGCACCAGCTGTGCCAGCACGATCACCAGCAGGGCGATGATGAACGCCGGCGAGATACCGAAGGCGATCGGGTTGGAGAACCAGGCGAAGGCGTCACCGATGTAGGCAGTACGCGAGTCGGTGAACTGATAGGCCAGGCCACGCGCCATCTCCAGCACACCAAGCGAGACGATGAACGAGGGGATGCGCCAGGCCACGGTGACCGCGCCGGTGATGCTGCCGGCCAGGGCGGCGATGGCCATGCCCAGCAGCGCCGCGGGCAGCACGCTCCAGCCCCAGCCGAGGATGGCGACGCTGACGGTCGAGGCGGCCAGGGCCAGCACCGAACCGACCGACAGGTCGATGCCGCCGATGATCAGCACGAAGGTCATGCCCACGGCCAGCACCATCAGGTCGGGAATCTGGTTGGCCAGGGTGCTGAAGGTGGCATAGGAGAGGAAGTGACTGCTCAGGAACGAGAACAGCACGATCATCGCCAGCAAGGCACCGGCCAGTCCCAGATAGGTGCCCAGGCCGAAATAGGTGCCACTGCGGCGGGCCGGCGTGCTGCCGGCGGAGTCGAGGGTGGGAGTCTTCATGCGTCCATCCTGGGAGCTGCGTCGTGCAGCAGTGCGTCACGTTTCTGGTAACCGGCGAAGGCGGCGGCGAGGATCTGGTCCTGGCTCCAGCCATCGCGGTCGAAGGTCTCGATCAATTGGCCGGCGGAAAGCACGGCGATGCGGTCGCAGATGAGCATCAGCTCGCGCAGGTCGCTGGACACCACCACCAGCGCCTTGCCCTGGCGCGCGAGTTCGGCGAGCAGGCCATAGATGTCGAACTTGGCGCCGACATCGATGCCCCGGGTCGGCTCGTCGAACATCAGCACCTGGCAATCGCGTTCCAGCCAGCGGCCGATCACCACCTTCTGCTGGTTGCCCCCGGACAGCTCGCCGACCGCCTGGGCTGGGCTTGCGCTGCGGATGCGCATGGCAGCGATCTGCCGCTCGGCCAGCTCGCGCTCGGCGCCGGCGTCGAGCACACCTGCGCGCGATACCGCACCCAGGTTGCCCAGCGACACGTTGGCGCTGATCGAGTGCGGCAGCAACAGGCCTTCGCCCTTGCGGTCCTCGGTGATCAGCGCGATGCCGGCACGCACGGCGGCTTTCGGCGAATCGATGGTGACCGCCTGCAATGGCCGCCCCAGTTGGATGCTGCCGCGGTCGGCGTGGTCGGCACCATAGATCAGGCGCAGCAGTTCGGTGCGCCCGGCGCCGATCAGGCCGGAAATACCGAAGATCTCCCCTGCCCTGACCTCGAACGAGACATCACGCACCTTGTCGCCGCGGGTCATGTGCTCGACCTTGAGCAACGGTGCGCCGATTTCACGGCGCCCCAGGTCGATATGCTCGCCAACTTCGCGGCCGACCATCAGGTTGACCAGCTCGTTGCTGCCGTAGCGCGCGATGGGCTCGGCACACACCAGCTTGCCGTCACGCAGCACGGCGATGCGCTGCGACACGCGCTGCAGCTCTTCGAGCCGGTGCGAGATGTAGACGATGGCCACGCCACGCTGACGCAGACGCTCGATCTGGGTGAACAGCAGTTCCACCTCACGCGCGGTGAGCATGGCCGTGGGTTCGTCGAAGATCAGCACATGACAGTCGCCGATCAGGTTGCGGGCGATCTCGACCATCTGCTGGTGACCGATGCCCAGTTCGCCCACGGGCGTATCCGGGTCGATGGCATCAAGGCCGACCTGGGCCATGGCGGCGCTGGCCAACTGGCGCAGGCGCTTCTGGCTGATCCAGCCAGCGCGGCTGGGCAGGTTGTCGAGAAACAGGTTTTCCGCCACGGTCAGCGTGGGCAGCAGGTTGAGTTCCTGCATCACCATGCGCACACCGAGGCGCTCGGCCTCGCTGCGGCTGCCGGGGCTATAAGGCTGGCCGCGGTAGGTCATCTGCCCGGCAGTAGGGATTTCCAGGCCGCTGATGAGCTTGGACAGGGTGCTCTTGCCGGCGCCGTTCTCGCCGGTCAGGGCGAGCACTTCGCCGCCACGCAGTTCCAGCGTGACATCGCCAAGCACGGGCTGGGCGTAGGTCTTGCCCAGGCCGGTGACGCTGAGCACGGATTCTTGGGCCGACATGGCCACCTCTCTCATGGAACACACCACGACTTGCCGACAGACCGATGCCTTGCACCGCGGTGCCTGCTTCGCGGGCAAATCCCGCACGCGCATGGATCAGTCTTGCCAGCGAAGCCTGGCGATCATTGGGTGATCAGTTCTACCGGGGTCTGGATGACGTTGTCTGCGTCAACGTCGGGCTTCTCGCCCTTGACCATCTTCAGCGCCGCCTGGATACCGAACACCGCCTGCTGGCTGGCGGCCTGGTCGAGGGTGGCGAGCACGCGGCCATCCTTGAGCATCGGCTTGATGGCATTGATGTTGTCGTAGCCGACCACCTGCACCTGGCCGGTCTTGCCGGCGGCGCGCACGGCCGAGACCGCGCCCAGGGCCATGCTGTCGTTGCCGGCCAGCAGCGCCTTCAGGTCAGGGTATTCATTGAGCATGGAGGCTGCGACGGCGTTGCCCTTGTCGATCTCCCAGTTACCCGACTGCACCGAGACGATCTTCATCTGCGCCGCGTCCATCGCATCCTTGAAGCCGGCGGTGCGCTGCTGGGCGTTGGTGGTGGTCGGTACACCTTCGATGATGCCGACCTGATCACCGGCCTTGAGCTTCTCCTTCACCAGGTAGTCGCCCACCAGGCGGGCGCCCTTGCGGTTGTCGGGGCCGACGAAGGGCACGCTGATGCCTTTGCTCTTGAGCACATCGGGGTCGAGGCGGTTGTCGATGTTGACCACGGTGATGCCGGCGTCCATGGCCTTCTTGATCACCGGGACCAGGGCCTTGGAGTCGGCCGGGGCGATGATCAGGGCATTGGCGCCGGTGGCGATCATCTGCTCGACGATGCGGATCTGGTTGCCGGTGTCGGTCTCGTCCTTGATGCCGTTGGCGACCAGGTCGAATTCGTTCGGGTGCTCTTTCTGGTAGGCCTTGGCGCCATCTTCCATGGTGCGGAAGAATTCGTTGGCCAGCGATTTCATGACCAGCGCGACCTTGGGCTTGTCCTCGGCATGGGCCTGGGACAGCGGAACGGCAAGAGAGAGGGTGGAGAGAACGGCGACAGCCAGCAGACGACCGGGGAACGGCAGTTTCATGGGATTAACTCCGAATCTTGTGATTTTTATCGGACCGCAAACGTTTGCGCTGACTTACTATGGGAACAGGAACGGGTTTTGTCAAATGTCTTTCCGGGGTTCCTGGACCGGTCGTGCAGGCTGGAGATTATCCGGTATCCGGTCGGAAAACCGAATAGCTTTTACAAGAATTGTTCGGATTTCCGAATGAGCGGATTCACTGAATCGTCTCACTGACAAAGCCCGCTCCCTTACTACCGGGTACGCCACGCGCCCGCAGAAACGGGCTTGCCCGCGACGTATCCGACACGCCCACACCTGACACCTTACCGTCCTCGCAGGCTTGGTACGGAACCTGCCTACCACCCAGTGCGAAAAAACAAACATCTCATCTGGAAGAGAGAAGAAAACAAATGAACACCGCACTGAAAACCTTCACCCCGGCAGCCCTCGCCCTGCTGCTGGCACTGCCCCTCAGCCTTTCGGCCAAGGAAGCCGAGCAGCAACAGAAGCTCGCCAACGTGGTCATCCTCGCCACCGGCGGCACCATTGCCGGCGCCGGTGCCAGCGCTGCCAACAGCGCCACCTACCAGGCCGCCAAGCTGGGCATCGACAAGCTGATCGCCGGTGTGCCGGAACTGGCCGACATCGCCAACGTGCGCGGTGAGCAGGTGATGCAGATCGCCTCCGAAAGCATCAGCAACGACGACCTGCTCAAGCTGGCCAAGCGCGTCGCCGAGCTTGCCGACAGCAAGGACGTCGACGGCATCGTCATCACCCACGGCACCGACACCCTGGAAGAGACCGCCTACTTCCTCAACCTGGTCGAGAAGACCGACAAACCAATCGTGGTGGTGGGGTCGATGCGCCCGGGTACCGCGATGTCTGCCGACGGCATGCTCAACCTGTACAACGCCGTGGCCGTGGCTGGCGACAAGCAGTCGCGCGGCAAGGGTGTGCTGGTGACCATGAACGACGAGATCCAGTCCGGTCGTGACGTCAGCAAGTCGGTGAACATCAAGACCGAAGCCTTCAAGAGCGCGTGGGGCCCGATGGGCATGGTCGTGGAAGGCAAGTCGTACTGGTTCCGCCTGCCGGCCAAGCGCCACACCGTCAATTCCGAGTTCGACATCAAGCAGATCAGCAGCCTGCCCCAGGTGGACATCGCCTACGGCTACGGCAACGTGACCGATACCGCCTACAAGGCCCTGGCCCAGGGTGGCGCCAAGGCGATCATCCACGCCGGCACCGGCAACGGCTCGGTATCGTCGCGCGTGGTGCCGGCGCTGCAGGAACTGCGCAAGGAAGGTGTGCAAGTCATTCGCTCCTCGCACGTCAACCAAGGCGGTTTCGTGCTGCGTAACGCCGAGCAGCCTGACGACAAGAACGACTGGATCGTGGCCCATGACCTGAACCCGCAGAAAGCCCGGATCCTGGCGATGGTCGCCATGACCAGGACCCAGGACAGCAAGGAGCTGCAGCGGATCTTCTGGGAATATTGAGTCAAGCTTGAGTTGGAGCGGCCTCGTGCCGCTCCTGCTAGAAGCGCACTAGCCTTTGACTGCTTTTTGCCTGACATGCTGTTGCGAAAAAACTGACAGTGAAATACTGTACGCGCATACAGCAAAACAAGGAAAAGCCGATGGCCAGCCCCGCCGCAGCGCCCAGCAGCTATGAACAACTGGGCGTACGCATCCAGAAGATCATCAACAGCCCGACCGCCCAGCGCAGCCGCGCGGCCCTGATCTTCCGCCTGGAGCACGAGTCGCCCGACGACTGGGAAACCCTGCTCGAGGAAATCGCCGAGAACGACAACGTCACCCTCGCCCACCGCGACGATGGCGGCATCCAGATCTTCTGGACCGTATCCAAGGAAGACTGACCTTCCCCTCCCCCGCAAGCCCCCCGCCTCTTCCACCGAAAGATGATTTGCGCTCGCCCATGAAAAAGCTGCTGTCTGCCGTTGCCCTGCTTCTTTGCATCGCCTCCCCGGCGTTCGCCAACCCTCCCGCCACCTTCGCCGAAGCCAAGGTCGTGGCCAAACAGAAGATCTACCTCGACCAGGCCAGCAGTGCCATGGGCGAACTCTACTGTGGCTGCAAATGGACCTGGGTCGGCAAGTCGGGCGGGCGCATCGACCCCGCCTCCTGCGGCCTGCAGGCGCGCAAGCAACAGACGCGCGCCGACCGTACCGAGTGGGAACACATCGTGCCGGCCTGGACCCTGGGGCACCAGCGTCAATGCTGGAAGAACGGCGGGCGCGAGCACTGTGCCGACGACGATCCGGTGTTCCGCGCCATGGAAGCCGACCTGTTCAACCTGTACCCGGCCGTGGGCGAGGTGAATGGCGATCGCAGCAACTTCAACTACGGCATGGCCTCCGGCGTGGAACAGCAGTACGGCCAGTGCAAGACCCGCGTCGATTTCAACCAGCGCGCTGCCGAGCCGCGTGACGAGGTCAAAGGGTTGGTGGCGCGCACCACCTTCTATATGTTCGACCGCTACGGCCTGAGCATGTCGCGCCAGCAACAGCAACTGCTGATGGCCTGGGACAAGCAGTACCCGGTCAGTGCCTGGGAGCGTGAGCGCGACCGCCGTATCGCGGCCGTGATGGGGCATGCCAACCCGTTCGTCAGTGGCGAGCGGCGCTGGACCGCGAACTACAAGACCGTCGGTGACGGCGTGGTCAGCAGCATCGCCGACAAGCCTGGCAAGACCGCACCCCGACCAACCCTGGCCAAGGCCGATGCGGCGGGCGCGATCATCGGCAACCAGAACAGCCACGTCTACCACTTGCCCAGCGGCTGCCCGAGCTACAACCAGGTATCGGCGAAAAACCAGGTCACCTTCGCCTCCGAGTCGCAGGCCCAGGCAGCCGGTTACCGCAAGGCGGGCAACTGCCGCTGAGGCTCAGGCCACCGGTGTGTGTGCGCTGCGCTCCACCGGCAGCGACACCGCCTGGCTGACGTCATCGAGCCGCTGCAACTGCTCGCCGCTCAACTGCAGCGACAGAGCCGCCAGGTTCGACTGCAACTGGGCCAGCGAACGCGGCCCGATCAGCGGCAGCGAGTCATGGCTGGCGGCCCAGGCGATCGCCACCTGGTCCGCTGGCACACCGTGTTCCTGTGCCACCTCCAGCAGCGTGTCGAGAATCGCCGAGCGCTGCGGCGAGTTCTCCGGTTGGAACACCTTGCCACCCAGGCCCTGCGCCCGCCCTGCCTCGCCCTGCCGGTACTTGCCGGTGAGCATGCCGCCACCCAATGGCGAGAAGGTCATCATCCCCAGCCCCAAGGCCCGGCAGGTCGGGAACAGGTCCAGCTCGCATTCGCGGCGCACCAGGCTGTGCTCGAACTGCGCTGCCGCGACGGGTACGCTGCGCGTCAACTGCGCATAGGTAGCGGCGTGCGCCACTCGCCATGCCGGGAAATTGGACAGGCCGACGTACAGGATCTTGCCCGCGCGCGACAGATCTTCCAGGCCGCGCAGCAGCTCCTCGGTCGGGGTCACGTGGTCGGGGAAATGCACCCAGTAGAGGTCGATGCGGTCGGTGTTCAAGCGCTTGAGGCTGGCCTCCAGGGAGGTCACCATCGCCTTGCGGCTGTTGCCGGTGGCCAGCACCCCCGCAGTGGGTGATGCCCCACGGGTGAACTTGCTCGACAGCACGATCTCGTCGCGACGCCCTGCCAACAGGCGACCCAGATGGGATTCGGACTCACCGAACTGATAGACGTCGGCGGTATCGACGAGATTGCCCCCGGCCTCCAGATAAGTGTCGAGCATGGCCTGACAGGCCTGCGGCTCGGCGCCATGGCCCCAGGCGGTGCCGAAGTTGCCGGTGCCCAGCGCCAGTTGGGAAAGTTGCAGTCCGGTCTTGCCAAAGGATGTGTAACGCATGAATGCTCCTGAACACTAGATACCGTTCCAACCGGCGACAGGGTCTGCTCACCCTCGCCGACAGAACATTTGCATATACAAATGTTGTAGGTACAATATTCCACATGAACACACCAATCAAGCCCCAGGGCTGCACCAACCTGAAACTGCGCCAACTGACCCGCATGGTCACCCGCCGTTACGACCAGCACCTGGCGAGCGTGGGCCTGAAGAACACCCAGTACGCCCTGCTTTCCTATGTGCTGCGGCTGGGCCCGGTGCGTCCGGGCGAGCTGGCCAAGGCCATGCAGATGGAGCCGTCGACCCTGACCCGCAACATGCAACCGCTGGTGGCACAAGGCTGGCTGACGATTTCGGCGGGCGGGGACGCGCGCAGCCGTGCGGTGCAGATCACCGAGGCGGGGATGGCAAAGCGCGAGGAAGGCAATCAGGCATGGCAAGCCGCGCAGGACACGCTGCACGAAGAGTTGGGGCCGGAGCGCATCGCGGCCCTGCACCTGCTGATGGACACGTGCATGGATGCCCTCAACGATCCCGAAGAGGGAGCAGCGACCGCTGTGTAGCCAGCTCGTGGCGCGGCAGAGGCCTCAGGCCAGCGCCTGCAGGTAGGCACTGGCTTCACGATAGCGCCCCAGGCGGGCGATGTCGGCCGGCCCCGGGCAGGCGATCCGCGAGATGTCGCTGTTGTCGGCAAGGTCGGCGAGCTTCACCTGACGCGCCAGCGGGTCGCTGCCCAGGCGCACGACGAAGTCTTCGTAACGCTCGCCTTCACGCCGGCTCAGGGCAAGCAGCGCGGCGAGGATCTTCAGGGTAAAACCCTCGCGGGCAAGGTCCGACAGCGTCAGCGGCGTATCCTCCAGCACATCGTGGAGCACCGCGACGATCCGCTGCTCGGGTGTCGAAACCCGCTCCATCACCCGCAGCGGGTGCAGAATGTAAGCGGCTCCACCCTTGTCGATCTGCCCTTCATGGGCTCTGGTCGCCACCACGATCGCTCGTTCCAGGCTAGACATGACCCCCTCCTTTCACCCCTCGCATCACTGCAGACACGCCTTGGCGACAGCCCCATCCAGGCGCCATCAAGCAAAGCATAGTCCAGTAAATGTCCTTCCACTTCAAAGCCATGGCACTCGTGCACCATCAGCGCCGGTTCGTTGTCGTTTTCGACCCGGCAAAGGCCCGTTCGGTTTCCGGAAAAGTCGGCGTGGGGGAGAAGATTTGCGGCGAACCTGGAGAGCCAGGCGCACCGCAGGGATGGATCAGCGCTTGGCGCCGTGCTGGATGACGATCGAATCGGTGCCCAGGCGCGCCATGACGTCGGCCTTGCGTGCATCGGCCTCATCTTTGGTGGGGAATGGCCCCATCAGCACCACAGGCTTGCCGTCGCGGTATTCGACCCAGGAGGGGATACCCTTTTCGATCAGGCGCGCGGTCATGTCGGTGAGTGCACCCATGTTGGGGCCCTGTACCACTTCGACATCCCAGCCCTCGGGTGCCGGCTCGCCAGCGAGAGCATCGGCACGGCGCTGCAGTTCGGCGCCACCGCAGATCTCGCGAATGCGCAGGTTGTTGCCACTGTCGTCGACGAGGATTTCGTACTGGCCATCGTGCTTGATCGCCACATAGCTGCGGTAGGCTTCGTACTGGCCGGCGTCGTCCTTGCCGCGCACCTGGCCGCAGATCGAGCCCTGGGTGTCGATCCGAACGTTGGCGAACTTGGCCGTCTTGGGGTTGTGCAGATGTTCGGCCACCTGCTTGTGCACACCCTCGACCTCGTTCTCACAGCCGGCCAGGGCCAGCACCGCCATTACCACCGCCAGTTTGCGCACGCGCCTATCTCCTGATTCGAAGGGGCGCGATTCTAGCACGCCGACACGGGGGCGCCGACGGGCAAGCTGTCGCAGGTGATGTCCGTGGCCCTCCTGCGCTCGCACCTTCCATTACTCGTCCCGGGTGTTATATGCCCTGCCCGGGGCGAATGGGATAGTGCTTCGAACAACACCTACAAGAAGACCCCCATGTACAGAAGCACCTCCACCCCCGCCGACGACAACGGCTGCGGCTGGTTCCACCTGAGCCCTGCACGCACGCCGCGCCCAGGCCACAGCGGACGCAGCCAGGCGCGCTGGGCCGTTCTCGGCGCAGGCTTCACCGGCCTTGCGGCCGCCCGGCAACTGGCACTGCGCTATCCAGACGACCAGGTGCTGCTGATCGACGCCCAGCAAGTCGGTTATGGCGCGTCCGGACGCAACTCAGGCTTTGCCATCGACCTGCCGCACGATATCGGCGCTGCCGACTATATTGGCGACCTGCCCACCGCCCGCATGAACCTCAAGCTCAACCTGCGCGCCCAGACGATCCTCAAGCGCCTGATCGCCGAGCACCGCATCGACTGCCAGTTGCGCGCCGACGGCAAGTACCAGGCGGCGGTCGAGGGCAAAGGCCTGGCGGTGCTCGAAGCCTATCGCAGTGGCCTGGACAAGCTCGACCAGCCCTACGAGATGATCGACGCACAAGACCTGCCGGAACACCTGGGCACCGACTTCTACCGCAAGGCGCTCTACACCCCCGGCACCCTGCTGCTGCAACCGGCAGCGTTGGCCAAGGGCTTGGCCGGGAGCCTGCCGAGCAACGTCACCCTGCATGAACACACGGTAATCACCCACCTTGAACAAGGCCAGCGCATCAGCCTCAAGCACCAGGACGGCGAGATCATCGCCGACCAGTTGCTGCTGACCAACAACGCCTTCGCCAGCTACTTCGGTTTTCTGCCCGGGCGTCTGCTGCCGATCTTCACCTACGCCAGCATGACCCGCCCGCTGAGCGAACAGGAGCAAGCGCGTCTGGGCGGCAAGGCACGCTGGGGCGTGATTCCTGCCGACCCATTCGGCAGTACCTTGCGCCGTACCCCGGACCAGCGCCTGCTGGTGCGCAACAGTTTCAGCTTCAACGCCGATGGCCGTGCCCACAAGCGCTATCTGGAACGCGCCGCACGCCAGCATCGCCAATCGTTCGAGCGGCGCTTCCCGATGCTTTCGGGCACGGCGTTCGAATATACCTGGGGTGGCTCGATGTGCCTGTCGCGCAATCACCAATCGCACTTTGGCAGCCTGGCGCCGAATGTTCATGCCGCCCTGTGTTGCAATGGCCTGGGCATCACCCGTGGGACGGCGACCGGTACCTTGCTGGCTGATTGGCTGGCCGGGGAGCGTGACGAACTGATCGACTTCATGCTGGCTGCCGAAGGCCCGAACCGCAACCCGCCGGAACCGCTGCTGAGCCTGGGGGTCAATCTGAACCTGCGTTGGGGCCAGCACAAGGCTGGCCTGGAAAGCTGAAGGAGATGTTATGCAAAGCCTGGGATTTCTCGGCGTAGGCGAGCTGAGCGAGAAAATCGTGATCGGCCTGCGCCAAGGCGGCTACAGCGGCACCCTCCTGCTGTCGCCACGTAACGCCGAACGCGCCGCGATGCTGGCCCGCGAATACCAGTGCCAGGTCCTGGCAAGCAATCAGGCAGTGGTCGATCAGGCCGACGCCGTGGTGCTCGGCGTACGCCCAGGTGCACTGCACGAAGTGGCCAGTCAGGTGTGTCTGCGCCCTGGCCAGCGCCTGCTGTCGCTGGCCGCAGGCATCGGTCTCGGGCAACTGGCCCAGGCCTTTCCTGGCGCACACTGCGTGCGAGTGATGCTGTCGTACGCGGCGCAGTTCAACCAGTCCACGGTAGTCATTTGCCCGCCGGATCCACCCACCCAGCACTGCCTGGAAACGCTCGGCTCCCAAGTGGTGCTGGAGGATGAAGCGGCGTTCGAGCTGGCCACCGTGGCCGGCTGCATGAACGGCTGGTTCTATTTTCTGCTGCACGACCTGCAGCAGTGGCTCAGCGACAAGGGCCTGCCGGCCGAGCAGGCCCGCGCACTGGTGCTGGGTAACCTGCACGACTGCGTGGCCAGCGCGCAACGCCAGCCTGGGCAGAGCCTCAAGGCGCTGGGCGAGGCCATCGCCACGCCCGGCACCTTTACCGCCGATGGACTGGCGGTGCTGATGCACCAGCCAGTCAGTGCCACCTGGGGTGCAGCCTGCGAGGTGGTGCTCGATGGGCTGCTGACGCGGTCACGGATGCAATGACCGCGCAGCGCAAACTCAAGCCCAGATATCGTTGACCACATACCCTTCGGTAAACGGATCATCCTGGTCCAGCACATAGGTATTGATGCCGTAGATCCAACTGGTGCCGGTGATGGTTGGCACCACGGCGCGATGCTCGCCGACACGGGTTTCCTCGACCAGGCGCCCAGTGAAGACGTTGCCCAGAATGCCTTGGTGGCGAAAATCCTGGTTCAGCCCCAGTTGCCCCTTGGCATGCAGGATCGCCATCTTGGCGCAGGTCCCGGTACCGCAAGGACAGCGGTCGAGGGCGCCGGTCCAGGTCGAGGGGCGATCCCAATCCAACTCACCGGATGCCACGGTGACAGCGTTCTTCCAATCCGCATTCGGGCTGCTGGTAGGTCCTGAAAGCTGGGAAATGGTGATGCCGACCCCAGGGTACTCGGGGTGAGCCACCGGCAACTGCTCTGCTGCGGCCTGGCGGATCATCGCGCTGATACGGGCGATCTCGCCGCCGTTTTCGGGGGTGAGCTCAAGCCCTGGGAACTGGCGCACATCGGCGATGGCGTAGAACATCCCGCCCCACCCCACATCGACGGTAACCTCGCCCAGATGCGGCACCTGGATCCTGGCATCCAGATGCGCGGCGAAGGCTGGAACGTTCCTGAAGGTCACGCTCTTGACCTTGCCGTCGCGGCATTCGGCACGAATCCCGATCAGGCCGGCTGGGGCCTCGAGCACCAGTTCGGTGACCGGCTCCTGCATCGGCAGCATGCCCATCTCCAGCAACACCGTGACTACCGAAATGGTGTTGCCGCCAGACATCATCGGGTATTCGACCTGCTCCATGATGATGTACCCGGCATCGGCCTCGGGATGGGACGGCGGCACGATGAGGTTGCAGCACAGCGGTGGATAGCCGCGCGGCTCGCGCAGCATCAGCTTGCGCAACTGGTCGTCGTTGTCGCGCAGCCACTCCATCTTTTCCCGCACGCTGTTGCCGGGGATGTGCGGAACACCTCCGGTGATGACACGCATCGGCTCGCCGGCGTGGGTATCGACGGCATGAAAGGTGCGCTTGAACGCCATGGTGGGTCTCCTTCGTTGTTGTAGTTCAGCCACACGATAGATAGACCGACAGCCCAGGTCCTAGGACGTCCATGACAGCTTGTATAAAGCACGGGCCAAGGCTTGGAAGGCCTGCAGCCGTGTCCGGCAAAGCATCCCATGACTCGTCCGAGCTGTTATAGGGGCGCCGCCCGGGCCGGTGCGATAGTGCCCGCGACATGCCCACACAAGAACAAGAGGTTCCCCATGTCCAGGTCCAAACGCTCCGTTGAAGACGCCCCACTCAATGCCTTCCACCGCAAGTTGGCGGTGTACTCGGCAGGCGGCCCGTTCCTCGATGGCTATGTGCTGAGCATCATCGGCGTAGCCATGCTGCAGATCACCAATGCCTTGCACCTCAGTGCGTTCTGGGAGGGGCTGATAGCCGCCTCGGCGCTGATCGGTGTGTTCCTCGGCGGCTTCCTCGGTGGCTGGTTCACCGACAAGTACGGGCGCAAGGTCCTGTACCTGGTCGATTTGATCGCCATCATCGCTTTCTCCGTCGCGCAATTCTGGGTCGAGTCGGCGCTGGCGCTGTTCATCTGGCGCCTGCTGATCGGCATCGCGGTCGGCGCCGACTATCCGATCGCCACCTCGCTGCTGGCCGAGTTCCTGCCGCGCAAACAGCGCGGTCCGCTGCTGGCGGCGATGGTGTTGATGTGGTTCGCCGGAGCGGCGGTAGCCTATTTCGTCGGGGAGGTGCTACTGCGCGTCGCCGGTGAGGACGGCTGGCGGTGGGTGCTGGCCAGCGCCCTGGTGCCGGGTGTGTTGTTCCTCATTGCCCGCAGTGGCACGCCAGAATCGCCGCGCTGGTTGCTGAGCAAAGGCCGTGTCGAGGAAGCGGATGCGGTGATCAAGAAGGTCTACGGCAACGACTACGCCATCAGCGACCTGCCCGAACCCAGTCAGCAGAACCCGGTGTCGGTGTGGTCGCTGTTCCACTCCGGCTACGGCAGGCGCATGGCGTTCATCACGCTGTTCTGGACCTGCGCCATCGTGCCGTTGTTCGCCATCTACGCCTTCGCGCCAAAGGTGCTGCAGGCCCTGAAGCTGACCGACGACTGGGCGGCCTACGGCTCGATTGCCATCACTGTCCTGTTCACCCTGGGCTGCCTGCTGGCGACGCGGCTGATCAACCGTTTGGGCCGGCGCAAGATGCTGATCCACAGCTTCCTCTGGTCGGGCATGGCCTTGCTGTTGCTGGGGCTGTTCCCGGACGCCTCGCCCACCACCGTGCTGGTGCTGTTCGGCGCCTACGCCGTGCTGATCGGTGGCGCCCAGGTGCTGGAATATGTGTACCCCAACGAACTGTTCCCCACCGAAATCCGCGCGTCAGCGGTCGGTCTTGCCACGTCGCTGTCGCGCATCGGGGCAGCCGTCGGCACCTACCTGGTGCCCATTTCCCTGGCGTCGCTAGGCGTGGCCAACACCATGTTCGCCGCCGCCCTGGTGTCGTTGTTCGGCGCCCTGATTTCCTGGTGGCTGGCGCCGGAGACCAGCAGGCTCGACCTGCAACAAGCCGCAGCCCTGGCCCCGCATCGCCCGGCCAAACGTCCGGCCAGCCACCCTTCACCTGCACGCAAAGCCTGAGGAGACTCTCCATGAGCCAGAGATTGACCGTTGTCCGCAATGCCCCCGCCTCGCCACTGGGCACCTCTGCCCCTGCCCGTCTGCCGATCGGCGAACCAGTCGCCCAGGCGGCCACGGCCCAGGACCAGACCGATGACGCCGTCGGCGCCAGCATCGGCGTCTGGGAGAGCAGCCCGGGCACCTTTCGTCGCCATCTGAAGAACCGCGAATTCAGCCATATCGTCAGCGGTAGCTGCGTGTTCACACCCGATGGCGGCGAACCGGTCGAGCTGCGGGCCGGCGATGCGGTGCTATTCCCGGAAAACTGCGAGGGGGTGTGGGAAATCCGCGAGACCTTGCGCAAGACCTACGTGCTGTTCTGAAGGGGAAGAGGATGATCGAACGGATCAATATCGGCCCACGGGCCAGCCAGATGGTACTGGTCGATGGGCGTTTCGAGACCTCGGGCATCGTCGCCCGCGCTGTCGGTGACATCGGCGAGCAGACGCGCTGTGTATTGGCGCAACTGGAGGCGTGGCTGGGCGAGGTCGGCGCCGGCAAGGCCAACCTCACCCGGATGCAGATCTGGCTGGCGGACATGGGCGAGTTCGCGGCGATGAATACCGTGTACGACGCCTGGGTCGGTGACCAGCCGCCGGTACGGGCCTGCGTTGGCGCGGCGCTGGCGGCTGAGGAGTACCGGATCGAAATTCAGGCGTTTGGCCAGTTGTGAGTTTTTGGCAGGGGCTTGCTACAGGTCGGGATCAAGCCCGACCTTGTCCCCATGCCAGTCGAAGCGCTCCACTTCATGCCGGCGCTTCCTGAAGCTGTACGGCGTCTCGCCATACTGCTTGCGGAACCAGAGAATGAAGTGCGAGGCATCGGAGAAGCCGCAGGCCAGGGCGATGGTGGTGATGTTCTGGCTGGTGTTGACCAGCAGGCGCCGCGCATGGTCCAGGCGCAACTTGCGCCAATAGTTGGCCGGCGGCTCCTGGGTGTTGGCGACGAACTCACGGTGCAGTTGCCGCGGATGGGTCCCCACTGCGGCAGCGACTTCCTTGAGGGTCATCGCCGCATCGAGGTGCGCCCGCATGAAGGCGATTGCCCGCTGCACCCGGTCATTCTGGTAGAGACCTTCACCAGCCGGGCTTTCATCCTGCGCCGGCTGCGGCTCATCGACCAGCAGGTACTCGAGCCCTTTCTGTGCCCTTACCGCCCCGCAGTGACGGCGGATCAGGCTGGCCGCCAAATCGATGGCCGTGCCGCCCGGGCAAGTGATGATGCCGCGGTCGTCCACATAGCTTTTGTCGATCACCGCCGTGGCGTGGGGGAAGCGCTCCTTGAACTCGTCGCGCAGAGTGAAGTGCAGTGCGCAACGGCGGCCGTCGAGCAGGCCGGCCTTGCCCAGCACGAAGGAACCCGAACACAGCGCGATCAACGGGACGTTGGCGGCGTGCAGGTCGCGCAGGGCATCGAGCAGCCATTCGGGCGGGTTGCGGGTCTGCTCCAGCAGTCCACCGGCCAGCACGATGTAGTCGTACTGGGCCCACAGGTTCAGCGGCTTGGTCGGTGCGATCGGCATGCCGCAGCTGGCGGTGATCGGCTGGTCGTCGAGGGTCATCCAGTCCCATTGGCAGTACACCTGCTGGCTGCGAAACGACTTGTCGGCAGCAAAGCGCAGCGAGTCCACCAGCCCGGCCACGGGCACCAGGGTGAACTGGTTCATCAGCACGAACCCCACGCGCAGTTCAGGCTTGACCACCTGCTGGGCGTGCGGGGCATGTGGCGGTTGTAGTTGTTGTTCGACCACCATGGACGCAGACCTCCGGACCTCCGCTATGACGCCATTCTAAGGTGCGCCGTGGAGCCGGAATATCATAGTTTGCCGCACAAATAGAAGCTCCAGGACAAACGGCGCGGCCGTACCATCAATTGTCCCGCCTGTAATATCGGGCGCACGCCAGCGCTGAGCATGATGTGCCGACAAGACCAACATGCTCAGAGGCACCCCTTATGTACCGTGGATTCTGGTATGCCCAGGCACTCGACCTGGACAGTGACCTGGCCCCTGCCCTGCAGGACGGCATCCAGGCCGACGTCTGTATCGTCGGCGGCGGATTCCTTGGCCTGTGGTCGGCCATTCGGCTGAAACAGGCACATCCCGAAAAGACCATCGTCATCGTCGAACGCGACCGCTGTGGCTCAGGTGCCAGCGGACGCAACGGTGGGATCGCCACCAACTGGTGGGGCAAGTACCTGTCGGTGCGCACCATCTGCGGTGACGTCGAGGCCCGGCGTATCTGCGAGGCGGCCGAATCGGCCATCGACGAAATCGGCAGCTTCTGCCAGGAGCACGGCATCAACGCCCAGTACCGCAAGGATGGCTGGCTGTGGACCGCGACCAACCCAAGGCAGATGAATTCCTGGCGCGTGCTCACCGATGGCCTGCAGAAACTCGACGTCAACCCGTTTCAGGAGCTGGATCGCCAGACCATGCGCAGCCGCGTCGGCTCGCCACTGGTGCTGGGCGGCATCTTCGACCCCAATGCCGCCACCGTGCAGCCAGCCATGCTCGCCCGAGGCCTGCGCCAGGTGGCGCTGAAACTGGGTGTGCAGATCTTCGAGAAGTCGCCGTTCACCCATCTGGAGCGCGGCAAGCATCCGGTGGTGCACACCGCCCAGGGCCATGTGAAGGCCGATCATGTGGTGCTCGCGCTCAACGCCTGGGGCGCGCAGTTCCCCGAGCTGCGGCGCATGATCGCGATCATGTCCAGCGACATGGTCGCCACCGCCCCGGTCAAGGCCAGGCTCGATGCCATCGGCTTCAGCCGTGGCGAATGCATGACCGACTCGCGCACCGTGCTCAACTACTGGCGCAACACCCCGGATGGCCGTGTGGTGTTCGGCAAGCCGCTGGGCCAGTTCGCCTTCGCCGGGCGCATCGGCGAGCTGTATGAAAAGCCCTCGCCCGCCGCCGACAAGGTGGCGGCCGAATTGCGCCGCCTGTACCCCCAGCTCGAAGACGTGCCGGTGGTCAGCAGTTGGACCGGGCCGATCGACCGAGCCATGAAGGGCCTGCCGAACTTCGGCTATCTCGACCATCACCAGACCGTCAGTTATGGCATCGGCTTTTCCGGCAACGGCGTGGCCACCACGGTATTCGCCAGTCGCATCATCAAGTCGCTGGCCACCCATGCCAACGACGAGTGGGCCAACTGCGGGCTGGTCGAGCAGAAGATGAAACTGCTGCCGCCGGAGCCCTTGCGCTTCTTCGGCGCGCATCTGGTACGCGATGCGCTGGTGCGCAAGGAATCGCTCGAGGACCACGACCGCGACGCAGGCTTCATCACCCGCCAACTGGTCGGCATGGCACCGGCCGGGTATGTCCCGGCGCAAAAGAAATAAGGATTGCAACGTGAGCGAACACATCGTCTTTCTCGACGACGAGGGGCTGGCCGCCTCGACTCGTCTCAAGCGCCCCGACTGCCCGCACACCTGGCGTCAATTTGCCTACACCCACCCCGACCAGGTAGTCGAGCACCTGCAGGACGCCACCGTGGCCCTGACTTGCAGCGTGCCCTTGCGCGAGGAGCATCTGCGCCAGTTGCCCAGGCTCAAGATGATCTCGCTGGCGCTTACCGGGCGCGACATCGTCGATGTCGACTACTGCGAGGCGCACGGTATAGAGGTGGCCAGCGTGCCCGGTTATGCCGCCAACACCGTGGCCGAACACAGCCTGGCGATGATCCTGGAACTGTTTCGGCGCCCGTCCGCATTCACCCGCCTGATGCGTCAGGTGCATGCCGGTCAAAAGCCGCACCAGAACATCTACTTCAACCACCGCATCCGCGACGTACGCGACAAGCAACTGGCAATCATCGGCAGCGGCCCGATCGCCCAGCGCCTGGCGCACCTGGCACGCGCGCTGGGCATGCAAGTGCTGTTCGAGGACCGCGGCGGCACGCGCAATGGCGCGGACTGCCGGCCGCTTGCGCAGTTGCTCGCCAGTTGCGACGTGCTGTCGATCAACTGCCCACTGACGCCCCAGACCTATAACCTGATCGATGCCCCGCAACTGGCGCTGATGAAGCCCGATGCCGTCGTGGTCAACACCGGCCGCGGCGGCGTGGTGAACGAGGCAGCGCTGATCGACGCCCTGAGCAACGATCGGCTCGGCGGCGTGGCATTGGATGTAGTGGAAGTCGAGCCGCTGCATCCGAGCAACCCGCTGTTCCAACTCATCGAACGCGACGACTTCCTGCTCAACCCTCATATCGCCTGGAGCAGCGAGGACGCCATGCAGCAGCTGATGGACAGCGCCGTGGACAACATCAGCGATTTCGCCGCCCGCCGGGGCGCAGAGCAAAGGATCCGTACCGCATGATCACCAAGAGCAGCTACGTCGATGGCGCCTTCGTTGCCCTGGACAGCAACAGCGATCTGCTGGAAAACCGCAACCCGTCGAACCCCAACGAAGTGATCGAGCGCTTCGTGCGCGCCGATCAGGCGCTGACCGAACAAGCGCTCGCCGCCGCCCGCCGTGCCCAGCCCGCCTGGGCGCGCAGCAACCCGCAACAGCGTGCCGATGCGCTGGACTTCATCGGCAGCGAGATCCTTGCCCGCCGCCAGGAACTGGCCGAACTGCTGGCCCGCGAAGAAGGCAAGATCGTTCGTGAAGCCCTGGGCGAAGTGGACCGTGCCGGCCGCTCGTTCAAGTTCTACGCCCAGGAAGCACTGCGCGCCGAGGGCGAGAAATACCAGTCGGTGCGCCAGGACGTAGGCATCGATGTGCTCACTCAACCGCTGGGGGTGATCGGCATCATTGCGCCGTGGAATTTCCCCATCGCCATCCCCGCCTGGAAGATCGCCCCAGCCCTGTGCTTCGGCAATTGCGTGGTGTTCAAGCCGGCAGAACTGGTGCCCTCCTCAGCCTGGGCGCTGGCCGAGATCATTTCCCGTGCCGGGTTGCCGGCGGGAGTGTTCAACCTGCTGATCGGCCCGGGGCGAAGTGTCGGTGACACCTTGATCCGCTCACCGCTGGTCGATGGCATCAGCTTCACCGGCTCCGAGCATACCGGCCGGCAGATCGCCAGGCTGGCCGCCGAAGGCATGAAGAAAGTCCAGCTCGAGATGGGCGGCAAGAACCCCTTGGTGGTGCTCGATGATGCCGACCTCGAGCAGGCGGTAGACGTGGCCCTGAACGGCTCGTTCTTCAGCACCGGCCAGCGCTGCACCGCAAGCTCGCGTGTGATCGTCACCGCAGGCATTCACGACGCCTTCGTCGCCCGCCTTGCCGAGCGCACCCGTGCGCTCAAGGTCGGCGACGCCCTGCAGGCGGCCACCGATATCGGCCCGGTGGTGGACGCGCGCCAACTCGAGCAGAACCTGGCCTATGTCGCCAGCGGGCGCGAGCAGGGGGCGACGCTGGTGTGTGGCGGCGAGCGGATCGACATCCCGAGCGGAGCCTATCTGTTCACCCCGGCGCTGTTCACCGAGGTGACGCCGGCGATGCGCATCTACCGCGAAGAGATCTTCGGCCCAGTGCTGAGTGTACTGAAGGTGGCCGACTACGAAGCCGCGTTTGCCGCGGCCGAGGACACCGCGTTCGGGCTGTCGGCCGGTATCGTGACCACCTCGTTGCGCCATGCCGAACACTTCAAGCGCAACAGCTCGGCCGGAATGGTCATGGTCAACCTGCCAACGGCTGGTGTGGACTACCACGTCCCCTTCGGCGGCAACGGCGCCTCGAGCCTCGGCTCGCGTGAACAAGGCACCCACGCACGGCAGTTTTTCACCCGCGTGAAGACCACTTACCAGCTGGCCTGACCGGCTGCCGGGGAGGCAGGTTCCAGCCCCTCCCCGCTCTGGCATAATCCGTCGCCCCGAGCGCCCCTGGAACAACAATGACAACCCAAGACGGCCTGCATAAGCACAAGGGTTACCGACGCATCATCCCCTCCATGACCGCCCTGCTGCAGTTTGAATCGGTGGCGCGCCTGAACAGTTTCACGGTCGCGGCCAAGGAACTGGGCGTGACCCAGGCTGCAGTGAGCAAGCAGATCAAGGGTCTGGAAGAAAACATCGGCACGTTGTTATTTCAGCGCGGGCATCGAAACATACGGCTCACCGACAGTGGCGAGTTGCTCTTCGCTATTATTTCCGATGCCTTGCAACGGGTCGCCAGTGCCTTCGATCAAATAACCCAAGGTGTCGGGCGACAAGAACTGGTATTAGGCTCGACCGCGCCGTTTTCACAACTTCGCATCATGCCGCGCATCCATAAGCTCAATGAACTGCTGCCGCATATCCAATTGCGTCTGGCCACCCAGATGTTCATGGGCGACTTGCGCGCCCGCGACTATGACTTGGATATTCGTTTCGGTGATGGTCACTGGGAAGACGGCACTTCACTCCTGCTGTTCGAAGAGGAAGTCTTTCCGGTGTGTTCGCCTGCGTGGCTGGCATGCAACCAGGCGCCGGTCACGCTTGAGGAACTGGCGGTCGCCGGGCTGCTCGACGCCGCCTCGACCTCCGAGGGCTGGTACACCTGGCCGAGCTGGTTCAAGAGCCTGGGCTTCGTGCCGCCCGCTTTGCGCGTCAATCTGCGCTGCAGCCTGTACACCGACTCGATCAACGCAGCGCTGCAAGGCTACGGGATCTCGCTGGGCTGGGGCAGGCTGGTGGAGCATCTGCTCGACAGCGGCGAACTGGTACGCCTGGAGCCATTCGTGGTGCGTCCGAGCGAGGCTTATCACGTGATCGTGCCCCATGGTCGCAGCATCGACGCGCAGACGTGGAGCATCGTGCAGTGGTTGCAAGGCAGGGCGCAGGACATCGAATAACTTGAGGTAATGCGAAACGGAAAATTAACCGCATTGACGCTCCCACAGGGCACTTTGATAATCGAGGCCATATAAAAAGCCTTTGCATATCCAATAATAAAAGTGCCTGAGGATAACAATGATCATTGCCTCCCTGCGTTCCCATCGGGAACTGATCGCTGCGCGTCAACCGGGTGTCGGCATGGCCGGTGAACTGTACAGTCGCCAGGACATCTTCGATACCGACCTGGATATATTCTTTTATAAGCACTGGATTCAAGTGGCGGTGACGGCCGACGTCGAAGAAGCCGGTGATGTCTTCACCGTGGATATCGGCAAGGCGTCGGTACTGATCGTGCGCGATGACGATGAACAAGTACGCGCCTATCGCAATGTCTGCCGCCATCGCGGCGCACGCCTCAAAGCACCTGGCAAGTCCACCGTCGGCATGCTGGTCTGCCCCTATCATCAGTGGACCTATGATCTCGATGGCAGCCTGCGGCACGCCAAGAACATGGGCAAGGATTTCGACCCCAAGTGCCGCAGCCTGATCCCGGTCCATTGCAAGGTCATTGGCGCCCATGTGCTGATCTGCCTGGGCGTTGAGCCACCCGAAGATATCCGCGACCTGGAAGCGGTCATGGGCCCGCGCTTCGCCCCGTTCGACCTTGCCAACACCCGCATCGCCCACGAACTGGACTACGTCGAGGACGGCAACTGGAAGCTGGTGATGGAGAACAATCGCGAGTGCTATCACTGCGAAGGGACTCATCCGGAGCTGATCGTTTCCTACCAGTCCGAAGACCTGGGCGTAAGCTTCGAGGAAATGAGCGAAGAGGCCCGTGCCTCCTATGACGCCTATCAGATTCGCAAGGCCGACATCGAGGCCGACTGGGAACGTTCGGGCCTTTTGTGGCAGACCGTGGAGCACCTGGACGACAACGCCCCTACCCAGTTCCGCACCCAACGCATGATCATTGCCGGCAGCGGCGAGTCGCAGACGCTCGATACCAAGGTTGCCTGCACCCGGCTGCTGGGCAACCTGACCCGGCGAGATCTGGGCGACACCCACCTCTGGGGCAACAACGCGTGGTGCCACGTGATGAGCGACCACGCGATGATCAGCTGGATCATTCCGCTGTCGCCGGAACGCACCCTGGTCCGCACCAAATGGCTGGTGCACAAGGAGGCGGTCGAGGGCGTCGATTACGACCTCAAGCGCCTGACCGAAGTCTGGGTCGCCACTACCCAGCAGGACGCCGCGCTGGTGGCCATCACCCACAGCGGTACGCAGGACCCGGCCTTCGTGCCTGGGGCGTACTCGCAATTCACCGAACCCTATGTCGACCAGTTCGCCCGCTGGTACGCCTCGCGCCTTGCTGCCCACGGAGTCTGAGCCATGAGCCTGTACCAGAGCATCAACGGCACGCGTGAGCTGCGCTTCGCCGACAGCGATCACTGGACCGTGTTCGGCGCCCAGTGGAACAGTGGTGAGAGCAAGCGTATCGAATGCCTGGCGGTGATCGATGAGACCCACGACGTCAAGACCTTCGTCTTTCACTGCCCCGATTACCACGCCCTGGCCTACGAGCCAGGGCAGTTCCTCACGGTTTCGCCGTTGATCGACGGCCAGAGCGTTTCGCGCTGCTACACCCTCTCGTCGACGCCGACCCGGCCGTTCAGTTTCTCGATCACCGTCAAGCGCGTACCGGGCGGGACAGTGTCGAACTGGCTGCATGACCACCTGCACGTCGGCTCGACGCTCCAGGCTTCGGGGCCGGCCGGAGTATTCACCCCGGTCGCGGGGCCTGCGCGCAAGCTGCTGTACCTGTCGGCCGGCTCCGGGATCACCCCGCTCATGGCCATGACGCGCGCCGCAGCCGATCTGCATGCCGAGCTCGACATCGTTTTCGTGCACAGCGCGCGCACGCCGGCCGACATCATCTTCCGTGATGAACTGGCGCAGCTTGCCGGCCGTTTGCCGGGGCTGCGCACCCTGTTCTTCTGCGAAGCGCTGGGCGACGAACCACAGTGGAGCGGCCCGATCGGGCGCTTGTCGCTAGATCAACTACAACGCCAGATTCCGGACTTTCGCGAGCGTGAAGTGTTCACCTGCGGACCGAAGGGTTACATGGATGCAACCCGCGCCCTGCTCGCCGACGGCGGCCTGGACCTGGCGCGCTATCACCAGGAAAGCTTCGACATCAGCGCGGAACCGAGCATCCAGGCACCGCCCTGCAATCCACAGCAGGCGCAGGACACCTTCACCGTGCACCTGGCGCGCTCGGGCAGGACCTTCACCATGCGCGCCAACCAGACCGTACTGGCTGCGGCGAAACAAGCCGGGGCGGTAGTGCCCTCCTCCTGCAGCCAGGGCGTGTGTGGCACCTGCAAGAGCGCGGTGCTCGAAGGCAGCGTAGAGATGCAGCACAACGGCGGCATCCGCCAACGCGAGATCGACAAAGGGCTGCGCCTGCTGTGCTGCAGCCGGCCAACCTCGGACCTGGTCATCGACCTCTGACACGGCGCCTTCGGGCGCCGTTGTCGCTTCTATCCACCACCCGGCGCTCGACGCCGAATGTTCTGCCATTCCCAATCAGCGAAGAAGCCAAGCCCGAGGCCCCGCGCCCACGGTTTGCAACAATAAAAAGGATCTAGCCGATGCGTGCAAAACATGGCCTGTTCAAAGGCCTCAACCCCACGGTGACCATTTGGTCACTGCTGATCGTCATGGCCTTCGTGGCCCTTTGCGCTTCCCAGGGCGAGCAAGCTGCCGCGGTCTTCA
Organism: Pseudomonas sp. FA117; assembly: GCF_057370475.1. Lineage (NCBI taxonomy): Bacteria > Pseudomonadati > Pseudomonadota > Gammaproteobacteria > Pseudomonadales > Pseudomonadaceae > Pseudomonas > Pseudomonas sp. FA117. Next base: position 2,184,577 of record NZ_CM170675.1, on the reverse strand, counting down.
AGAGCGCCTCCGATGCCATTCTGGCCAACCTCAAGTGGTTCTACATCGCGCTGGTCAGCGGTGTGTTGTGCCTGCTGCTGGTCCTGGCGTTCAGCCGCTATGGCACCTTGCGTCTGGGGCGTGAGGATGAGCGTCCGGAGTTCAGCTTCCCGGCCTGGATCGCCATGCTGTTCAGCGCCGGCATGGGTGTCGGCCTGATCTTCTGGTCGGTCGCGGAACCCGTGCTGCACTATGCCAACAACCCCTTTACGCCAGGGCTCAGCGATGCCTCGGCGTCCATGGCGATGCGCCTGACTCTGTTCCACTGGGGCCTGCATCCCTGGGCGATCTTCACTGTGATCGGCCTGGGCCTGGCCTACTTCGCCTACCGCGAAGGCTTGCCACTGGCGCTGCGCTCGGTGCTGTACCCACTGATCGGGCAGCGTATCTACGGGCCCATCGGGCATGCCGTGGATATCATCGGTGCGGCGGTGACTGCCTTCGGGGTGTCGCAGTCGCTGGGCATGGGCGTCGAGCAGATCAACGCCGGGCTGCATGATGTGTTCGCAGTGCCGGTGAGCCTGTCGTTCAAGCTAGGGATCATCGCCGTGGTCACGGTGATCGCCTCGATTTCACTGGTGGCCGGGTTGTCCAAGGGCATGAAGCGCCTGTGCACGGTCAACATGTGGATTTCCATCGGCCTGATGCTGGTGGTGCTGCTGCTGGGCCCGACCAACTACCTGCTCAACCTGTTCCTCGAGTCGCTGGGCGACTACGTGCAGAACATCGTCGGGCTGAGCTTCTGGACCGACAGCCAGCACGACAGCGGCTGGCAGAACAGCTGGACGGCGTTCTACTGGCCATGGTGGATGACCTGGGGGCCGTTCGTGGGGCTGTTCATCGCGCGCATCTCGCGCGGGCGAACCATTCGCGAACTGGTGTTCGGTGCGCTGCTGGTGCCGACCCTGGTGACGATCATCTGGATGGCAGTGTTCGGCGGCTCGGCACTCAAGGACGAGCAGCAGGCACGTCACGCCCATGCAGCGCTGCCCGTCGCCGAGCAGACGGCGGCCGGTGCATTTGCCGGGGGCCCGATCCTGGAGGCGACCCGTCATGACACCACGACGGCGATGTTCACCCTGCTTGCACGCCTTGACGGCCCGGTCATCGGCGGCATTCTCAGTATCGTCGTCTGCCTGTTGCTGGCCGTGCATTTCGTTACCGCCGCCGATGCCGGGACGCAGGTACTGTGCATGCTCAACTCGCTTGGCAGCATCGATCCGCCGAATTGGCTGAGGGTGATGTGGTGCGTGCTGGAGGGGGCTATCGCGGCCAGCCTGATCGTGGCGGGCGGGTTGGTCGCCATTCAGATGGCCAGTATCGTGGTGGGGCTGCCGATTGCGCTGTACATGCTGGTGACCGGCTACAGCCTGGCCCGCAGCCTGCGGGCGCAGGAAGGGTCGGTGACGTTGGGCACCCCGCCGAGGGTTACCGTGGAACCGGTACGGGTAGCGGCTGTGGTCGAGTAATCGGGCGACAGAGTGGGCCGTGCCGTTGCACGGCCCTTGGCTATATTCTCAAATCGCGCGCAAACAAAAAGGGCGATCCTTGCGGATCGCCCTTTTCATCGATTTGGTAGGCACAATTGGACTCGAACCAACGACCCCCACCATGTCAAGGTGGTGCTCTAACCAACTGAGCTATGTGCCTGTCGTGTGGTGCGCATATTAGTGATCATATACGTACCTGTAAAGCGTTTTTTTCAAAAAAATCAAAAACTTTGCGACCCGATCCGAAAGCCGGACGCAAAAAAGGGCGACCCTTGCGGATCGCCCCTTTCTTCGATTTGGTAGGCACAATTGGACTCGAACCAACGACCCCCACCATGTCAAGGTGGTGCTCTAACCAACTGAGCTATGTGCCTGTCGATGAGGGCGCATTCTACGCGTTAGAAAATCGCTGTCAACAGTTTTTTTCGAGCTAAGCTACTGATTCTAAAAATGTTTGCCCGGTTAACCTGCGCCACACCGCTGTAAAGGATTTTCACCGTACGACTAGCGGGTGTTTATTATTATTGATAGCATCGGTACATTCGTTAAAAATATAAAACACGAGGTTTTCCGAGCATGGCCAACACCCCCTACCCCCAGTCCTACTACGCCGCCTCGGCCAACCCGGTGCCGCCACGTCCGGCGCTGCAGGGTGAGGTGGAAACCGATGTGTGCATCATCGGCGCCGGCTACACCGGCCTGTCCAGCGCGCTGTTCCTGCTGGAGAACGGCTTCAAGGTGACTGTCGTCGAAGCCGCCAAGGTCGGTTTCGGCGCATCGGGCCGCAACGGCGGGCAGATCGTCAACAGCTACAGCCGCGACATTGATGTCATCGAACGCACCGTCGGCCCCAAGGAAGCGCAACTACTGGGCCAGATGGCCTTCGAGGGCGGGCGCATCATCCGTGAACGCGTGGCCAAGTACAACATCCAGTGCGACCTGAAGGACGGCGGCGTATTCGCGGCCCTGACCAGCAAGCAGATGGGCCACCTGGAATCGCAGAAACGCCTGTGGGAACGCTTCGGCCATACCCAGCTGGAGCTGATGGACCAGAAGCGCATCCGTGAAGTGGTCGCCTGCGACAACTACATCGGCGGCATGCTCGACATGAGCGGTGGCCACATCCACCCGCTGAACCTGGCCCTGGGCGAAGCCGCGGCGGTCGAGTCGCTGGGCGGCGTCATCTATGAGCAGACCCCAGCCGTGCGCATCGAGCGTGGCGCCAACCCGGTGGTGCACACCCCACAGGGCAAGGTGCGCGCCAAGTTCGTCATCGTCGCGGGCAATGCCTATCTGGGCAACCTGGTACCGGAACTGGCAGCCAAGTCCATGCCCTGCGGCACCCAGGTCATCACCACCGAACCGCTGGGCGAGGAACTGGCCCGCACCCTGCTGCCGCAGGACTACTGCGTCGAGGACTGCAACTACCTGCTCGACTACTACCGCCTGACCAGCGACAAGCGCCTGATCTTCGGCGGTGGCGTGGTCTACGGTGCACGCGATCCGGCGAACATCGAGGCGATCATCCGGCCGAAGATGCTCAAGGCCTTCCCGCAGCTCAAGGACGTGAAGATCGACTACGCCTGGACCGGCAACTTCCTGCTGACCCTGTCGCGCCTGCCGCAGGTCGGTCGTATCGGCGACAACATCTACTACTCCCAGGGTTGCTCGGGTCATGGCGTGACCTACACCCACCTGGCAGGCAAGGTTCTGGCCGAAGCCCTGCGTGGCCAGGCCGAGCGTTTCGACGCCTTCGCCGGCCTGCCGCACTACCCGTTCCCGGGTGGCCAGATGCTGCGCGTGCCGTTCAGCGCCATTGGCGCCTGGTACTACAGCCTGCGCGATCGCCTGGGGTTCTGATGTAGCACCGTATTGTTCTTTTCGCGGGTAAACCCGCTCCCACAAACGTGCATCTGTGGGAGCGGGTTTACCCGCGAAATGGAATCAATACCGTCAGCAATTACTGCCCGAGACTGCGCACCGCCTGTCTGGCTGCAATCTCCTGGCCGTCGCGCGCCAACTCGTCGGCGGCCTTCAGCCAGCGCTGGCGGTCGACCTGGGCCGGCAGGCGCTGCGGCGGCTGCACCAGCACCGCCCAACTCCCCTCCTTGGCCCAGGCGCTCTCGAAGGTGTCGAAGTCCAGCAGATGCCGCCGCGCCATCCCCGAGCGCAGTAGCACCCGCTGCTTGTAGCGGTCATAGCCGATCAGCACCGCATAGCGGGGCTCGCCCCACAGTGCCGAGCCGTCGTGATAGCGCAGCAGCACCGGATGGCCGGCCGCCACCTGGGTGAGCAAGGCATCCAGGCGCTTGTCCAGCGGATAGACCACCATGCCGTACTCGCGGGCCACCCGGGGAATGCCGGTTTCCAGCGACGCCACGCCCTGCGGCAGGTTCAGCGACTTGTCCAGCAGGCCTGGGGTGATCGGTGCGCCCTGCTGCGAAAGCACCGCGGCCAGGGCCATGGAGCCGCTCAGGTTGGCATTGCCGCGATAGAACGGCACGCTGCTGATCTCGACCCGCTGCGGCAGTTTGTCGAGCGCCGCTGGTGGAGCAGTGGCGCAACCGGCAAGGCTGGCGGCCACCAGGCAGGCCGCCAGCAGGCGGCGTGGACTCAGGGAGGTGAGGAAATGCTGCGACATGGACACTCGCTTGTTCCGACGCCCGGCAGACAGCGCCCGGCACTGGGCTCCGATCATAGGCGCCTGCGCGGCCCGGGTATAGCCCGCCTCGGGCTTGGAACGAAACGACCCAAGCAATAGACCTTCGGTCAATGGAACGTCACACACCTGCGGCTAGACTAAGTAAGTGTCTGGAGGGAACAGCCCACAGCTGCCCCGAGAGAAGGAGGCACACATGAGCCTGACAATGGCAATCTTCATGCTGGTCGCGATGTGGTTGAGCGTCGCCGCCGCCATGCTCTGGGGGGTACTGCGCATCGCAAGGCGCCATGCCCGACCGCACCACACCCAGGCCGCCACCGCGCCCAAGCCGCAGCCGCTGCATCGCACCCGCCGGCACGCCGGGGCACATTGACCTGATCCGCAAAAGAACAAGGGGCTGCCTGGCAGCCCCTTCTCTATTGCCTCAGCCCGGTGTCAGCCTTCAGCCGCCTCGCGCTTCAGGCGTGCCCGGCGGACCATGATGTTGAGGATCTCGATCACAGTGGAGAAGGCCATCGCGGCGTACACATAGCCTTTCGGTACGTGGGCACCGAAACCTTCGGCGATCAGCGTCATGCCGATCATGATCAGGAAGCCCAGCGCCAGCATCACCACCGTCGGGTTGTCGTTGATGAACTTGGCCAGCGGATCGGCAGCCACCAGCATCACGATCACGGCACTGATCACGGCGATGATCATGATCGGCAGGTGCTCGGTCATGCCTACGGCGGTGATGATGCTGTCCACCGAGAACACGATGTCGAGCAACAGGATCTGGCCGATCGCCGCGGCGAAGCCCAGGGTCACCGTGCCACCGGCCTTGGATTCTTCCTTGGCGCCGTGCGGGTCGACGCTCTCGTGGATCTCCTTGGTCGCCTTCCACAGCAGGAACAGGCCACCGGCGATCAGGATCATGTCCTTCCAGGAGAAGGCGTGGCCGAACACTTCGATCACCGGCTCCGTCAGCTGGACGATCCAGGCCACGGTCGAGAGCAGTGCCAGGCGCATGATCAGCGCCATGCTGATCCCGATGCGCCGCGCCTTGGAGCGATAGGCCTCAGGCAGCTTGTTGGTGAGGATCGAGATGAAGATCAGGTTGTCGATGCCCAGCACGATCTCCATCGCCACCAGTGTGGCCAGGGCAACCCAGGCGGTCGGGCTCGCGGCAAGTTCCAGCAGGTATTCCATTTAGTGTTCCTTCGCTCAGATGTCCTGGGTGTCGTGCTTGTCTTGCTTGTCCTGCTGGCTCTCGGGCTTTTGCCCTTCGCCGCCGAGGGTGTCGTTCAGCGCTTGCTGGGCAGCCTCGTTGGTCTTGTCGATTGCCTGCTTGGCCGACTCGGCTGCCTGGTTCAACACCTGCTGCGCGGATTTCTCGGCCTGGTCGCACCCGGCCGTGGCCAGCAGCGCCAAGGCCAGTACCAACGGGGTGCCGATGGATTTCAGTTGTAGCATGGTGTCCTCGCTTGTCGATATTCGACGGCGCATGCGGCGCCTGATGGACTGGGATTCTAGAGCGCGTGATAGTTCAGGAAAATTCGTATTTTCAGCTGTTATACTTCGGTTTTTACGAATCCAGACGAGATAGCATGCTCAACTATCGTCAGCTTCATTATTTCTGGGTGGTCGCCCGCACCGGCAGCATCACCCGCGCCAGCGAGCAATTGAACCTCACGCCACAGACCATCAGCGGACAGATCAGCCTGTTCGAGCAGACCTACAACCTTGAGCTGTTCCAGCGCGTGGGCCGGCAACTGGAACTGACCGAAACCGGTCGCCAGACACTGGCCTACGCCGAGCAGATGTTCCAGATCGGCAGCGAGCTGGAGACCTTGCTGCGCGCAGGGCCCGAGGAACAGATCCTGTTTCGCGTGGGAGTGGCCGATGTGGTGCCCAAGTCCATCGTCTACCGCTTGCTGGCACCGACCATGGAGCTGGACGAGGTGCTGCGCATCAACTGCCGCGAAGACAAGCTCGAACGTCTGCTCGCGGACCTGGCGATCCAGCGCCTTGACCTGGTGATCTCCGACAGCCCCATGCCCAGTCACCTGGACATCAAGGGTTACAGCCAGAAACTGGGTGAGTGCGGCCTGAGCTTTTTCGCTACCTCCACGCTGGCCAAGCGCTTGCAACTGCCCTTCCCCGCCTGCCTGAACGATGCGCCGCTGCTGATTCCAGGGCAGGAAACCGTGGTCCGCAGCCGTCTGCTGCGCTGGCTGGCCGAGCAGCAGGTGCAGCCGCGTATCGTCGGCGAATTCGACGACAGCGCCTTGATGCAAGCGTTTGGCCAATCCGGCAGTGGAATCTTCGTGGCACCCAGCGTGATTGCCGATGAGGTGTGCCGCCAGTACGGGGTCGAGCTGATCGGCCAGACCGAGGCGGTGCATGAATCGTTCTACGCGATTTCGGTGGAGCGCAAGGTCAAGCATCCGGGGATCGTCGCGATCACCGAGGGGGCGCGGCGGGAGCTGTTCAACTGGTGAGCGCGGCCAGGCTTTGGCCGGCGCGCCGACGTCGGCCATGTCCTACAGATGCTGTGCTACAGTTCGCGGTTCGTTCAAACCCGAGACACGCTGCACATGACCCCTGTTTTTCGTTTTCTCAGCCGCACCAGCCTGGTGACACAGATCATCATCGGCCTGGCTGCCGGTATCGCCCTGGCGCTGGTCGCCCCGAGCCTGGCCCGAGATCTTGGATTCCTCGGCAAGGTATTCGTCTCGGCGCTCAAGGCCGTGGCGCCAATCCTGGTGTTCGTGCTGGTCATCGCCTCCATCGCCAACCATCAACAGGGCCAGCAGACCCATATCCGTCCGATCCTCTGGCTCTACCTGCTGAGCACCTTCGGTGCAGCGGTGGTGGCCGTGGTGGCGAGCATGACGTTCCCTTCAATGCTGGTACTGAGCTCCGGGCAGGCCACGCTGGCGGCTCCCGGTGGCATCAGCGAAGTGCTGCAGGGCCTGCTGCTGAGCGCGGTGGACAACCCGGTCAGCGCGCTGGTAAATGCCAACTTCATCGGCATCCTGACCTGGGCCATCGGCCTGGGCGTGGTATTGCGCCGGGCCGGCAAGGCCACCCGCGGGGTGATCGACGACCTGTCCAACGGCGTGACGCAACTGGTGCGCGTGGTGATCCGCTTCGCGCCGCTGGGGATCTTCGGCCTGGTCAGCTCGACCCTGGCCGAATCGGGCCTGGACGCCTTGCTGGGCTACTTGCACCTGCTGAGCGTGCTGATCGGTTGCATGCTGTTCGTGGCACTGGTGATGAACCCGCTGATCGTGTTCTGGCAGATTCGCCGCAACCCTTACCCGCTGACCTTGCTGTGCCTGCGTGAAAGCGGCATCACCGCGTTCTTCACCCGCAGCTCGGCGGCCAACATCCCGGTGAACCTGGCGCTGGCCCAGCGCCTGGGCGTGCATGAAGATACCTATTCGGTGTCGATTCCGCTGGGCGCGACCATCAACATGGCCGGCGCGGCGATCACCATCACCGTACTGACCCTGGCTGCGGTGCATACCCTGGGGATTGCCATCGACCTGCCCACTGCCGTGCTGCTCAGCGTGGTGGCGGCGGTTTGCGCCTGCGGCGCCTCGGGCGTGGCCGGCGGTTCGCTGCTGCTGATCCCCCTGGCCTGCAGCCTGTTCGGCATCCCCAGCGAGATCGCCATGCAGGTGGTGGCTGTCGGCTTCATCATCGGCGTGCTGCAGGATTCGGCGGAAACCGCATTGAATTCCTCGACCGACGTGCTGTTCACCGCAGCTGCGTGCGAGGCCATCGAGCGCCGGACCGCCTGAGGCGGGCGACATCGATGGCAGCAATTGCCTAAGCCCGGCGCAGGGCCTAGGCTAGTGGCCTTTTCCTAGCAACGAGAAAGGGCCATGTCAGAACACGAAACCGCAGGCGAAGGCCGCTTCAACAGCGTCGAGATCCGTATCCTCGGCGCACTGATCGAGAAGCAGGCCACCAGCCCGGAAAGTTATCCGCTGACCCTCAATGCCCTGGTCCTGGCCTGCAACCAGAAGACCAGCCGGGAACCGGTGATGAACCTCTCCCCCGGCCAGGTCGGCCAGGCGCTGCGCGCGCTGGAAGGCCAGGACATGACCCGCCTGCAGATGGGCAGCCGCGCCGACCGCTGGGAGCAGCGGGTGGACAAGGCACTGGAACTGGTGCCCGCGCAACTGGTGCTGATGGGGCTGATGTTCCTGCGCGGTCCGCAGACCCTCAACGAATTGCTGACCCGCAGCAATCGCCTGCACGACTTCGAAGACGTCGACCAGGTCCAGCATCAGCTGGAGCGCCTGGTTTCGCGTGAACTGGCCCTGCACCTGCCGCGCCAGCCTGGCCAGCGCGAAGACCGCTACACCCATGCCCTGGGCGATCCGGCAGAGATCGAGGCGATCCTCGCCGCCCGCCAGCAGGAAGGCGGCTCACGGGGTGCGGCCGGCAGTGCTTCGGACGAGCGAATCGAAGCGCTGGAAGCCCGGGTTGCGGCACTGGAAGCGCGGCTGGCCGAGCTCGGAGGCTGAGTCAGGGCTGGTCAGGTTCGGGGAAATTGCGGCAGCTCTTGCGTTCGGCCAGTTCCTGGTCGCTAGGGCGCTGGTCTACGAACACGGTACGGCCGTCGGGGTAGATTTCCAGATAGCCCCAGTGCAGGTCCTGCTCCAGCTGACCGGGCTTGGGTGGCACCAGCCACCAGGGTTCTCGGCTGATCGGGATCATGGCGCGATTCCTGAGAGAGTCTGCGTCAAGCATAGACACCCTCGGAGAATGCTTTGTTTCTGCGGGCCTCATCGCGGGACAAGCCCGCGATGAGGCCCCCGCTGACTTACGCCGGCGCCGAAGTACGGATCAGGTGATCGAAGGCTGCCAGCGACGCCTTGGCGCCCTCGCCTACAGCAATGACGATCTGCTTGTAAGGCACCGTGGTCACGTCACCGGCGGCGAACACACCAGGGATGCTGGTCTGGCCCTTGGCGTCGACGATGATCTCGCCACGCGGCGACAGCTCGACTGTGCCCTTGAGCCAATCGGTGTTCGGCAGCAGGCCGATCTGCACGAAGATGCCCTCGAGCGCCAGCTCGTGGATCTCGTTGCTGGTGCGGTCCTCGTAGCGCAGGCCGGTGACCTTCTCGCCGTTACCCAGCACTTCCTTGGTCAGGGCGCTGGTGATCACCTTGACGTTCGGCAGGCTGTGCAGCTTGCGTTGCAGCACCGCATCGGCGCGCAGCTGGCTGTCGAACTCGATCAGCGTCACCTGGGCGACGATACCGGCCAGGTCGATGGCCGCTTCCACACCCGAGTTGCCGCCGCCGATCACCGCCACACGCTTGCCCTTGAACAGCGGGCCGTCGCAGTGCGGGCAGTAGGCCACGCCACGGGCGCGGTATTCCTGCTCGCCGGGCACGTTCATCTCGCGCCAGCGGGCACCGGTGGCGAGGATCACGGTCTTGGCCTTGAGCGAGGCGCCGCTGGCCAGGCGCACTTCGTGCAGGCCGCCAGCGCTGGCTGGAATCAGCGCCTCACCGCGCTGCAGGTTCATGATGTCGACGTCGTACTGCTTGACGTGTTCTTCCAGTGCAGTGGCCAGCTTCGGCCCTTCTGTCTCCTGCACGGAGATGAAGTTCTCGATCGCCAGGGTGTCGAGCACCTGGCCACCGAAGCGCTCGGCTGCGACACCGGTACGGATGCCTTTGCGTGCCGCATAGATGGCTGCCGCAGCGCCCGCAGGCCCACCGCCGACCACCAGTACGTCGAAGGCGTCCTTGGCGTTGATCTTCTCGGCCTGGCGGCTGCCGGCGCTGGTGTCGATCTTGCCGAGGATTTCTTCCAGGCCCATGCGGCCCTGGCCGAACAGCTCACCATTGAGGTAGATGCTCGGGACCGCCATGATCTTGCGCGACTCGACTTCTGCCTGGAACAGCGCACCGTCGATGGCGACGTGGCGGATGCCGGGGTTGAGCACCGCCATCAGGTTCAGAGCCTGGACCACGTCCGGGCAGTTCTGGCACGACAGCGAGAAGTAGGTCTCGAAGGTGAACTCGCCTTCCAGCGCCTGGATCTGCTCGATCACTTCGGCGCTGGCCTTGGACGGATGGCCACCGACTTGCAGCAGCGCCAGTACCAGGGAGGTGAATTCGTGACCCATGGGGATGCCGGCGAAGCGCAGGCTGATATCGCCCCCGGGACGGTTGAGCGAGAACGAAGGGCGACGCGCGTCGCTGCCGTCCTCGCGCAGGGTAATGAGGTTCGACAGGCCGGCGATTTCCACCAGCAGGTCGTGCATTTCACGGGACTTCGCGCCGTCGTCGAGGGAAGCAACGATCTCGATCGGCTGGGTGACCCGCTCCAGGTAGGTTTTCAGTTGCGATTTAAGCGTGGCGTCCAACATACGGGGCGATTCCTTTTACAAAACTCGGATACAAAAACGCCCAGGCGAGGTCGCCCGGGCGCTTGACGGGGCAGTGAGTACTTCAGCTGTGGCGGCTGCTCACCGCCCTCGGTTGCTGCATGACCTTAGATCTTGCCGACCAGGTCCAGCGACGGCGCCAGAGTGGCTTCGCCTTCTTTCCACTTGGCCGGGCAGACTTCGCCTGGGTGAGCGGCAACGTACTGGGCAGCCTTGACCTTGCGCAGCAGCTCGGCGGCATCACGACCTACACCACCGTCGTTCAGTTCGACGATCTTGATCTGGCCTTCCGGGTTGATCACGAAGGTACCGCGATCGGCCAGGCCGGCTTCTTCGATCAGCACGTCGAAGTTGCGCGAGATGACGTGGGTCGGGTCACCGATCAGCGGGTACTGGATCTTGCCGATGGTGTCCGAGGTGTCGTGCCAGGCTTTGTGGGTGAAGTGGGTGTCGGTGGACACGCCGTAGATCTCGACGCCCAGCTTCTGGAACTCGGCGTAGTTGTCAGCGAGGTCACCCAGTTCGGTCGGGCAGACGAAGGTGAAGTCGGCCGGGTAGAAGAACACTACCGACCATTTGCCTTTCAGGTCGGCTTCGCTGACCTGGACGAACTCGCCTTTGTGGTAGGCAGTGGCGTTGAACGGTTTGACCTGGCTGTTGATGATTGGCATCGGAAACGCTCCTTCGAGGTGGGTTAACTTGGGGTGAGTAACTTTCGATGGAGTAATCCTATCCAATGACATGGGCAATGGCTCATTGGCAAACCTCATGTTGGTGATTGGTTTTGGCTATAAGCTGCCCGGGCGATAGATTTTTTCATTCCTATGCTTCATCAGCCTGCAGCGACCTGTACGTCGAGGCGGCGTCTGGGGGGCTCTGTCGGTGAGTGGTTGATCCGGCAAATGAAACAACCATGACAGTGGTAGGGATCACTGCCTGAGGCAGCAGGAAACACGCTGCGGGCCCCACTGTCCGAGGCCCGCAGAAAACCGTGAATTTTCAGCGAGTTACAGTACGCATCGTGACGAACTCTTCTGCGGCAGTCGGATGCACGCCGATGGTCTCGTCGAATTGCTGCTTGGTGGCACCAGCCTTCACCGCGATCCCCAGGCCCTGGATGATCTCGCCGGCGTCCGGCCCGACCATGTGGCAGCCCAGGACCTTGTCGGTCTCGGCATCGACCACCAGTTTCATCAGGGTCTTTTCCTGCAGGTCGGTGAGAGTGAGCTTCATGGCACGGAAACGGCTTTCGAACACCTGGATCTTGTGCCCGGCAGCCAGCGCCTGCTCTTCGGTCAGGCCGACGGTGCCGATCGGCGGCTGGCTGAAGACGGCCGTGGGGATGTTCTGGTAGTCCACCGGCCGGTATTGCTCGGGCTTGAACAGGTGGCGGGCCACGGCCATGCCTTCGGCGAGGGCGACCGGTGTGAGTTGCACGCGACCGATCACATCGCCCAGGGCGTAGACCGAGGGCTCGGTGGTGCGGTACAGGTCGTCGACACGGATGTAGCCGCGCTCGTCGAGCTCGACGCCGGTGTTTTCCAGGCCCAGGTTGTCCAGCATCGGACGCCGGCCAGTGGCGTAGAACACACAGTCGGCGATCAGCTCGCGACCGTCCTTGAGCGTGGCCTTGAGGCTGCCATCGGCCTGCTTGTCGATGCGCTGGATGTCGGCATTGAACTGCAGGTCGAGCCCGCGCTTTTCCAGCTCTTCCTTCAGATGAGTGCGCACCGAGCCATCGAAGCCGCGCAGGAACAGGTCGCCGCGGTACAGCAAGGTGGTGTCGGCGCCCAGGCCCTGGAAGATGCCCGCGAACTCGACGGCGATGTAGCCGCCACCGACCACCAGCACCCGCCGTGGCAGCGCCTTGAGGTAGAACGCCTCGTTCGAGGTGATCGCCAGTTCCTTGCCGGGGATGTCCGGCACCTGCGGCCAGCCGCCGGTGGCGATGAGGATGTTGGCGGCGCTGTAGCGCCGGCCCTCGACCTCGACCTCGTGGGCACCGGTCATGCGTGCGTGACCTTCGAGCAGCGTCACCCCGCTGTTGACCAGCAGGTTGCGGTAGATACCGTTGAGGCGCTCGATCTCGCGGTTCTTGTTGCCGATCAGGGTGCCCCAGTCGAAGTGCCCTTCCTCGAGCGTCCAGCCGTAGCCGGCGGCCTGCTCCAGTTCATCGGCGACGTGTGCGCCGAACACCAGCAGTTTTTTCGGCACGCAGCCGACGTTGACGCAGGTGCCTCCCAGGTAACGGCTCTCGGCCACCGCCACCTTCGCACCGAAACCCGCAGCGAAGCGCGCGGCCCGTACACCGCCGGAACCGGCGCCAATCACGAACAGATCAAAATCGTAGGCCACTTTCCACACTCCACAAAAAAAGCCACCCGAGGGTGGCTCTTTTCGTGGCGCGCTGCAAGCGTCAGGCAGCAAGAAAAATCACGCTACAGCACAGGCTCGGACTCAGTAGGCCTTGCCGGTCTTGTAGTAGTTCTCGAAGCAGAAGTTGGTGGCGTCGATGTAGCCTTCGGCGCCGCCGCAGTCGAAACGCTTGCCCTTGAACTTGTAGGCGATGACGCAGCCGTTCTGCGCCTGCTGCATCAGGGCGTCGGTGATCTGGATCTCGCCACCCTTGCCCGGCTCGGTGCTGGCGATGATGTCGAAGATGTCCGGGGTCAGGATGTAGCGGCCGATGATCGCCAGGTTCGACGGCGCGTCTTCAGGCTTGGGTTTCTCGACCATGTTGGTCACGCGGAAGATGTCGTCGCGGATCATGTCGCCGGCGATCACGCCGTACTTGTTGGTTTCCTGCGGGTCGACTTCCTGGATGGCGACGATCGAGCAGCGGAACTGGTTGTACAGCTTGACCATCTGGGTCAGTACGCCGTCACCTTCCGGGTTGACGCACAGGTCGTCGGCCAGCACCACGGCGAACGGTTCGTCACCGATCAGCGGGCGGCCGGTGAGGATGGCGTGGCCCAGGCCTTTCATTTCGGTCTGGCGGGTGTAGGAGAACGAGCACTCGTCGAGCAGGCGACGGATACCGACCAGGTATTTTTCCTTGTCGGTGCCCTTGATCTGGTTTTCCAGCTCGTAGCTGATGTCGAAGTGGTCTTCCAGGGCGCGCTTGCCGCGACCGGTGACGATCGAGATCTCGCTGAGGCCAGCGTCCAGCGCTTCCTCAACGCCGTACTGGATCAGTGGCTTGTTGACCACCGGCAGCATTTCCTTGGGCATGGCTTTGGTAGCGGGCAGGAAGCGGGTGCCGTAGCCGGCTGCCGGGAACAAGCATTTTTTGATCATATACATCCTTAAACAAGGGCTGGGCCTGTGGTATTCGGCGCAGTCTAATCAGGCGGCAGTCACCTTACAATGCCCTACCTGCGGCCGACCGATGCCATGATAGAGATAACCCAGTGTAGATAGTTCCGACGGATCGTAAATATTGCGGCCGTCGAACAGCACCGGCATGCGCATCAGGCCTCTGATGCGGCGGAAGTCCGGCTGGCGGAACTGCTTCCATTCGGTCACCAGCACCAGCGCGTCCGTACCCTCCACACAGGCGTAGGGATCATCGAGCAGCCGCAGCTGACCACTGGCCACGGCCTGCGCATGGATCGCCGCCACACCGGCCAGCGCCGCAGGATCACAGGCCTGGACCCGCACCCCGGCCGCCAGCAGCGCATCCAGCAAGACCAGGCTCGGCGCCTCGCGCAGGTCATCGGTGCCCGGCTTGAAGGACAGCCCCCACAGCGCCACGCAGCGGCCACGTATGAAACCGCCGAAATGCTGTTGCAGCGCCTGGAACAGCAAGGTCTTCTGCTGCGCATTGCGCGCCTGCACCGCACGCAGGATGGCCGGGGCGTAGCCATGCTGCTCGGCGGTATGGATCAGCGCGCGGACATCCTTGGGGAAGCACGAGCCGCCATAGCCACAACCGGCATAGATGAAATCGCTGCCGATACGCCGGTCGCTGCCAATGCCGCGACGCACCTGTTCGATGTCCACGTCCAGCTCGGCGCACAGGCCGGCCAGTTCGTTGACGAAGGAAATCTTGGTGGCCAGGAAGGCGTTGGCCGCGTACTTGCTGAACTCGGCCGCACGCGGACGCATCAGCAGCACCCGCTCGCGGTTGCGCACGAAGGGTGCGTAGAGGCGCTGCAGGCATTGACCGGCGGTATCGCTGTCGGTGCCGATGATGATCCGGTCAGGACGCATGAAGTCCTCGACGGCGCTGCCCTCCTTGAGAAACTCAGGATTGCTCGCCACTTCCACGGCAAACCCCGCACCACGCTCGCGCAGGCCGATCCCGACCTGGCGGGCGACCCGCTCGGCGGTGCCCACGGGCACGGTGGACTTGTTGACCACCAGGCACGGGCGCATCAGGTGCCGCCCCAGGCTGTCGGCCACCGCCAGCACATGCTGCAGGTCGGCAGAGCCGTCCTCGTGACTGGGCGTGCCCACGGCAATGAACACCACCTCGGCCCGCGCCAGGGCCTGGTCCCATTGCTCGGTGAAGCTGAGGAGGCCGCTGTGCAGCCCTTCCTGCAGCAACGCGGCAAGCCCCGGCTCGTAGATCGGGCACTGGCCCTGGCGCAACTGCGCCAGGCGGCTGCGGTCACGCTCCAGGCAAACCACGCGGTTGCCCATTTCGGCGAAACAGGCCGCGGTGACCAGCCCCACATACCCCGCCCCGATCACACAGAGTTCCATGGCCGCACTCCTTGAGGAAGATACGGCCATTGCACCCTGCCGACGGTTGCAGGGCCGTGACAGCCCTGCGGCGCGAAGATGACAGCGGGTTGGGGATCAACCGCCGATACCCTGCCCGACCAGCACGCCATCGACCTTCTGCCCGTAAAGGTTGACGCCGTCGTTGGCATGGAACTTCAGCCGGGTCTTCTCGATGGAGCCCTCGACCAGCCGCGGATCCTGCGGTCGCTCATGGCGGTTGATCCATGCCGCGACGTCCCATGCCTGCTGGTCGCTCAGGCTGCCCGGCTTGCCCAGCGGCATGTTGTACTTGATGAAGGACGCGGCGGTGTTGATCCGGTGCATGCCCGCCCCCCAGTTGTAGGCGTCGCGCCCCCACAACGGTGGCATGACGTACTCACCGGCGACCTTCTGCCCCTGGCCCTGGTCGCCGTGGCAGATCGCGCACTGCTCGCGGTACACCTGCTGGCCACGCTTGAAGTCGTAGCCGTCCTTGGGTTGCGGCACCTCGGGATAGCCGCGACCCGGTGTTTCCACGCCAGTGCGGGTACCGGTGGCCAGCCAGTAGGCATACACGCTCAAGGCCGTCATCTGCGGGCTGTCGGCGGCAGGCGGCTTGCCATTCATGCTGAACTGGAAGCAACCCTGAATGCGCTCGGCATAGGTGTTGACCTTGTCGTTCTTCTTGCGATAGGCCGGATACATCGGATAGGCGCCCCACAATGGCGCGGAATGGGCCATGCGCCCCTGGTCGAGGTGGCAATTGCTGCAGTTCATGCCGTTGCCGACCGCCTCGGGCATCAGGCGCCGGGTGTCGACGAACAGGGCATGGCCCTCACGGACCATCTGACCGAAGGCATTGTCCGGCAGCGTGGTTTCCGCCGGTGGCACGAACAGCGGGGTGTCCTGGCTGGCGGGCACCTTGAGCTGCGATTGATCCTCCATGGCGATCGGCGCGGCATGGGCAGCGCCGGAGCTCAGCAACAGGCTGGCGATCAGGATCCTCATGGCTTCACCTCCGGGCTGGCAGCATGGGCAAAGTAGTCGGCGACCGCCGTCACCTCGGCATCGGTCATGGCCTTGGCCACACCGACCATCAGCTGGTTGGGATCGTTGCTGCGCGAGCCGTCGCGCCAGGCGTTGAGCTGGGCGACCAGGTAGGCCGCCGGCTGCCCGGCCAGTGGCGGGAAGTGCTCGCCCACTCCTGCCCCGCCCGGCCCGTGGCATTGCACGCAGCCTGGGATGTGCCGGCTCCAGTCACCGTACAGGGCCAGGCGAACGGTGCTGTCGGTGGCTATCTGCTGGCGACGCAGGTCAGGCACCGGGTCGGATGGCTGCGCCGCCAGCCAGGTACTGACCGCAGCGATTTCCTCATCGCCCAGCGCCTTGGCCAACGGCTCCATGACCGGTTGCTTGCGGCTGCCAGTGCGAAAGTCTTCGAGCTGCTTGCGCAGGTAACCGGCAGGCAGGCCGGAAAGGCGGGGAAAGCCGGCGGCGGCGATGCCTTTGCCGTCAGGACCATGACAGCCCAGGCAGGCCATGGCGGCGGGGTTCTGCCCGCCCTGGGTGAAGATCTTCTGGCCGTCGGCGGCATGCGCCGTGGGCCAGGCCAGGATCAGCAAGCTGCCGATCACGACGCGACTCATCGGGTTCATCAGGGACACTCCATTTCCTTGTTATAAGCTTAGTCTTAAAAGACATAAGGGAAATGGATACTAGCCCTGACCGGCAAACCGGAACATTGTCCCTACAGGCCACAAGGCCTTGGCCGGACGATTAACGGCTCAACGCTTGAGCTGGATCAAGAACCGGAGATGCACTGGGTGGCCGCCGTGCGCACATCGCCCAGGCGCAGCGGGAAGTTGTTCAAGCGCTCGTGCAGCTTGATGGCGCTGCCGCTGCCGCGCTTGTCGATATCGAACAGCGCTGCAGGGCCTGCCCCGGAAGTGAGCTTCTGCGGCACGATCAGGCGCAGGCCGTCGCCACGGGCTTCCTCGACCAGCGGATCACGGCTGTCGTCGAGCTTGTGCTTGACGCAATCGGCGTACTCGCGCGGGGTCTTGCCGGAAATCACATCCAGCGTTTCGCGCGACTGCTCCAGCTCCGAAACACTGACACAACCGCCCAGTACCAGCGTTGCCGCGGCCATCAACCACTTCATTCGTCACACCTCTGCCAATCAAAGAAATCGTTCGACAATGTCCGGGCGGTTTTGCTCCCTGCTTTGGCAGAATTATCCCTGGCCCGGGCGTCGAGCCCGCCAGTATATCCCGACATCGTGGTATCTTGACGGTTTGCAGAACCAACCTCGCGGAGCCCCACATGAAATTCGTCCACCAGCGCGAGCACCTCAACGAGGACGACATCGTCGTCATCGAGTGCTCCCAGCGCTGCAACATCCGCCTGATGAACGACGCCAACTTCCGCAGCTTCAAGAATGGCGGCCGTCACACCTACCACGGCGGCCTGTTCGATCGCTTCCCGGCCAAGATCAACGTGCCCAGCACCGGTTTCTGGAACATCACCCTCGATGCCGTGACCACGCGCCCGATCTCGGTGACACGCAAGCCGGCCTTCACCCACAAGATCAAGATCATCCGTCGCTCGTCGTCGAAACTCGGATAACGCCTGCCATGACCCAAAACCTCAAATACGTGATCAAGTACAAGCTCGACGGTCAGCGCCGCTGGGACTTCGCGGTGCTGCCCGACGCCTCCCACGAGCAGGCACTCGAGGCCCTGCGCAAGATCCATGGCGATGACGCCGACAAGGTCAGCGACATCCAAGTCAGCAAGGCCCTGTAACGCCCGCCCAGGCACTTTCGCCGAGGATCCGCCCATGAGCACCTGGAAAGACCGCCGCATTCTCGACCTGCTGGGTATCGAGTTGCCCATTCTCCAGGCGCCCATGGCCGGCGCCGGTGGCTCGGCCCTGGCCATTGCCGTGGGTAACGCCGGAGGCCTGGGCGCCCTGCCCTGCGCCATGCTCACGCGGGAGCAGGTGCACGCTGAAATCACCGCGTTTCGCGCCGCCTGCAACGGCCCGCTGAACCTGAATTTCTTCTGCCACCCGGTGCCGACCGCGGATGCCGAGCGCGATGCCCGCTGGAAACAGGCGCTCAAGCCTTACTACGATGAGGTGGGTGCCGACTTCGAGGCGCCGACGCCGCTGTCCAACCGCGCGCCCTTCGACGAACAGGGCTGCCGGCTGGTCGAGGCGGTGCGTCCAGAGGTGGTGAGCTTCCACTTCGGGCTGCCGGCCCAGGACCTGCTGCAACGGGTCAAGGCCAGCGGCGCACGGGTGCTGTCCAGCGCCACCACGGTCGTGGAAGCGCTGTGGCTGGAGCGCCACGGCTGCGATGCGATCATTGCCATGGGCTACGAAGCCGGCGGCCATCGCGCAATGTTCCTCAGCGATGACATCACCAGCCAGATCGGCACCTTCGCCCTGGTTCCGCAGATTGCCGACGCGGTGCGCGTACCGGTGATCGCGGCCGGCGGCATCGGTGACCATCGCGGCCTGGTTGCCGCCCTCGCCCTGGGCGCCTCGGCCGTGCAGATCGGTACCGCCTACCTGTTCAGCCCGCAGGCCAAGGTGTCTGCCGCGCACCGCCGGGCGCTGGACAACGCGCCGGCCAGCGACACGGCATTGACCAACCTGTTCACCGGCCGCCCGGCGCGCGGCATCAACAACCGGATCATGCGCGAACTCGGCCCCATGAGCCCACTGGCTCCACGCTTCCCGCTGGCCGGTGGAGCACTGATGCCATTGCGCGCCATCACCGACCCGCAGGGCAATAGCGACTTCAGCAACCTGTGGGCCGGCCAGGCGCTGCGCCTGGGGCGGCACATCGATGCCGCAGCACTGACCCAGGACATCGCGCAGCAGGCCCTGGCACAGCTCGGTCGCTGCTAGCCTGCTGCGCGATACGCGGCTCAGGCCAGCACCACCTGCCCGTCCGCCAGCCCCTGGCCCGCTATGCCCACCAGGGTCACGCTGTCGCCACCAAAGCTGAGCACCAGGTCATTCCCGGCCTGGCTCAGGTGATCGCGCCAGTCGGGCGCTGCAGTGCCACCTTCCACCCCGATGAACAGCAGACGGTCCTGGCTGCCGAAGTCGAGCACCCGGTCCTGCCCGAAATGCCCGCTGAACAGGAAGGTGTCCTGACCGCCGCCGCCGCTGAGCACATCGTTGCCTGCGCCCCCGACCAGCACGTCGTTGCCCGCCCCGCCCACCAGGCGGTCGTCGCCCTCCAGCCCGAACAGCCAATACCCCTGGTTGCCTGCCACCAGTTGGTCGCCGCCCTGCCCGCCGCTGAGCGACAAGGCATAGGGGTCGAGCTTGCCGCTGCTCAGCAGCCCCTCGGCCGTGATGCTGTGACTGACCTCCTTGCTGAAGAACACCAGGCTGCTTTCCTTGCTGACCAGCGTCTCGACATTGCGCACCAGGCTGATTCCACCTGCATCATCGCGCACGTAGACCGTGCCTTCGCCGTCACGGGCGATGGAGAAACGCGCCAGCGCCTGGTCGAGCTTGAGGGTGTCGTGGCCGCTACCGCCATCGATCAGGTTGAAGCCGCCGTCGTCGCGCAAGGTGTCGTTGCCGGCACCACCGTATAGATAGTCGTTACCTCGCCCGCCACGGATCAGATCGTCCTGGGCCGAGCCGACGATGAAGGTGCTGCCGGTATGCGGCTCGGCATTGCGGTTGAGGTCCTGCACCCAGGTCGAGCCTCGGGTGGCATCGGACAGGTTGCTGACCACGACGGTGGAGTCGCGGCTGGTCCAGGGGTAGAACGGCGAATCCAGCACCCGCCCCAGGCCCTCGGCATAGGCGGCCGGCAGGTGCGAGAGCCAGGTGGCGATGTTGCCGATGGAGAACGGCAGCAGGTTCCAGGCATCGGAGGCGTAGTGGTCGTTGAAGTTGACGATGTTGTCGGTGGTCGAGGGCTTGGCGGCGTCGTGCACGCCCAGGGTGGCCCAGGTCGTGGAGGTGCCGTCGAGCACCCGGAACACCGGGTCGTTCTCGTAGCCGATGTTGAGCACCTTGTCGGGGTCGCTGGCCTGGGTGGGCGAGGCGAAGGCGACATAGCGCGCATCCTGGTAGAAACCGCCCCAGCGCGACGCACTGAGGTCGGCCAGGCTGTTGACCGCCAGCCCGCCGAGGCTGTGGCCGCTGACGGTGATGTCGGCGCCCGACAGGCCATGCGCCGAGGCATACGCCGCAACATCCTCCAGCAGACGGCCGAAGGCATTGCCCGCATAGTCGCGCGCATAGCCCGCAGGGCCGATTGCTGCGAGCAGATCGTTGATGGCATCGCCCAGGGTGTCGCCGATCAGGTTCTCCCGCGGGCCGCTGGTGCCGCGAAAGGCGATGCCGATGCCGGTGAGCTGGCCGTTGTCGGCGTAGCGGCCGAGGATCTCGACCTGGGCGCTGGTGTAGCCCGGCGCCTCGCCATGAAAGGTGCCGCGGGCATCGGTCTTGCCGTGGTAGCCCAGTTGCGCGGCGCTGATCGGCGTCCAGCCCGCAGCCTTGACCTGGGCCAGCGCCCTGGCTTCGGAGTCCGGGTTCCACGGGATGCCGGGAATCACGCCCTGGCTGTCGGTGCCGCCGATCAAGGCCTTGACCAGGGTGGCCGGCAGGCCGAGGCCGAAGCCGTGTTGCTGGTAACCGGCGGCAAAGCCGTCGTCGATGCCATGGTAGGCGTACACGGCCAGGGCCATGGCATCCTTGTAGAGCGCAGAAGAGGCAGCAGCGTCGAGCTGACGGTAAGCGAAGAGTGGCATGGTCTGACTTCCCTGTTGTTGTCGGTTCAAGCCCCAGCGACATCGTCCGGTGACACATCTGGCAGGCAACGACCACGCTTGCACGGAACCGGGCAGTCATCCAAATCGCAATGCCTGGGCATTCGCGCCAAAAGTGCAGACATATTTCCTGGCAAAAAGCTGTACATGCATACAGATAACGCTTGCCTGCGCCGCCCGGCTTGCGCATCCTGTCACCCGACACCCTCGATGAAGCGTTCCTGGCCATGCGCCTGTTTCTCTGCGAAAAGCCCTCCCAGGCAAAAGACATCGCCAAGGTCCTTGGCGCCCACCGCAAGGCCGACGGCTGCTGGCAAGGCAGCGATGTCTGCGTGACCTGGTGCATCGGCCACCTGCTCGAGACCGCCCCTCCCGACAGCTATGACGCACGCTACAAGCGCTGGTCGCTGGATGACCTGCCGATCATCCCGGAAAAATGGAAGATGCTGGTCAAGCCCAGGACCGCCAGCCAGTTCAAGGCAGTCAAGCGCCTGCTCGGCGAAGCGCGGGAACTGGTGATCGCCACCGATGCCGACCGTGAAGGTGAAATGATCGCCCGCGAACTGGTCGAGCACTGCCGCTATCGCGGCCCCATCCAGCGCCTGTGGCTGTCGGCGCTGGACGACGCCTCGATCCGCAAGGCCCTGGCCCGCCTGCGCCCCGGCGACGAAACCTTCAGCCTCTACCATTCGGCGCTTGGCCGCTCGCGCGCCGACTGGCTGATCGGCATGAACATGAGCCGCCTGTTCACCCTGCTCGGGCGCCAGTCCGGCTACCAGGGCGTGTTGCCGGTAGGCCGGGTGCAGACGCCGACCTTGCGCCTGGTGGTCGATCGCGACCGCAGCATTGCCGATTTCGTGCCCGTGCCGTTCTGGGCCATCGAGGTACAGCTGGCACACGCGGGCAGCCTGTTCACCGCCCAGTGGCGCGCAGCGCAAGACGCCTGCGACGACCAGGGCCGCTGCCTGAACCAGGCGCTCGCCCGGGAGGCGGCCAGCCAGATGCAGGCCGCCGCCAGCGCCCGGGTGCTCAAGGTGCAGACCGAGCGGGTGCGCGAAGCCGCGCCCCTGCCCTTCGACCTCGGTACCCTGCAGGAACTGTGCTCGAAGAAGTTCGGCCTCGGTGCCCAGGAAACCCTCGACATCGCCCAGGCGCTCTACGAAACCCACAAGCTGATCACCTACCCGCGCAGCGACTGCGGCTACCTGCCGCTCAGCCAGCACGCCGAGGCACCGGCGATTCTGGCAGCGCTGCAGCGCGCCGACGCCAGCCTCGCGCCCCTGCAGCCGCACCTCGAGCCGCAGCGCCGCTCGCGGGCCTGGAACGACGCCAAGGTCAGTGCCCACCACGGCATCATCCCCACCGCCGCCGCCAGCGACCCGGCGCGCCTGCCGCCCAAGTACAAGGCGGTCTACAGCCTGATTCGCGCGCGCTACCTGGCGCAGTTCCTGCCCAACCACGAGTACGACCGCACCCAGGTCGAACTGACCTGTGCCGGCCATGCCCTGCGCGCAGTGGGCAAGCAGATCGTCGAGCCCGGCTGGCGCCGCGCCCTGCCCGAGGCGCTCACCCCCACCAAGGGCCGCGAAGCGGCGCCGGCGCAAGTCCTGCCGGTGTTGCGCGAAGGCGACGACTGCAGGGTGCAGGAGGTGCAGCTCAAAGACCTCTGGACCCAACCGCCCAAGCCCTTCACCGAAGGCGACCTGATCAAGGCGATGAAGAATGTCGCCAGGCTGGTGGACGACCCCAAGCTCAAGCAGAAGCTCAAGGAAACCACCGGCATCGGCACCGAAGCGACCCGCGCCAGCATCATCCAGGGCCTGCTCGAGCGCGGCTATCTGGTCAAGAACGGCAAGGCGCTGTCCGCCACTGCGGCAGCGTTCAGCCTGATCGACGCGGTTCCGCGGGCCATCGCCGACCCTGGCACCACCGCGATCTGGGAACAGGCGCTGGACATGGTGCAGAGCGGTGAGATGAGCCTTGAAGAATTCGTCACCCGGCAATCGGCCTGGATGGGCAAGCTGGTCCAACGCTGCGCCGGCATGCGCCTGACCATCAGCGGCCCGCCCGTGCCTGCCGGCGGCAAGGGCGCGCCCTGGAAGAAGAAACGCCGCAGCGCCGCCAAGAGCAAACCCAGCGCCAGCAAGGCTGCGAGCGGGTCAGGCAAGCCTGCACGCCGTCGGCCGGCAAAGGCCACCTGACGACGCCACCACGATCACACCACGGCGTGTGTCGCCGCTGCGGCGGCGCTCGTCTTGTACTGAACACTCCAGAGCACCCCCACCCGCTTTTCGCAGGCCCCCATGCAAGCACTACTGCAAGAGATCCTCGACCAGGTCCGCCCGCTGCTCAGCCAGGGCCAGGTCGCCCAGTACATCCCCGCCCTCGCCCAGGTCGACCCGCACCAGCTCGGCATTGCCGTGCAGAGCCTGGACGGCCAGTTGCACTGCGCGGGCGATGCGCGCACGCCCTTTTCGATCCAGAGCATTTCCAAGGTCTTCAGCCTGGTCCAGGCAATCAACCACAGCGGCGAGGACATCTGGTCACGGCTGGGTTATGAACCCTCCGGCCAGGCTTTCAATTCGCTGGTGCAGCTGGAGGTGGAGAAAGGCCGCCCGCGCAATCCGTTCATCAACGCCGGGGCCCTGGTGATCTGCGACATCAACCAGTCCCGCTATGCCACGCCGCCCTTGTCGATGCGCGACTTCGTCCGGCGCCTGGCCGCCAACCCGCGCATCGTCAGCGACCCGGTGGTGGCCGAGTCGGAATACCAGCACCGCGCCCGCAACGCGGCGATGGCCTACCTGATGCAGGCCTTCGGCAACTTCCACAACGACGTCGATGCCGTGCTGCGCAGTTACTTCCACCACTGCGCGCTGTCGATGAACTGCATCGACGTGGCCCGTGGCTTTGCCTTCCTGGCCAACAGCGGCTATTGCCCGCACAGTCGCGAGCAGGTGCTCAGCCCGCGCCAGGCGCAGCAGGTGAATGCGATCATGGCCACCAGCGGGCTGTACGACGAAGCCGGCAACTTCGCCTACCGCGTGGGCCTGCCCGGCAAGAGCGGGGTCGGTGGCGGTATCGTCGCAGTGGTGCCGGGACGCTACAGCATCTGCGTGTGGTCGCCTGCGCTGAACGCCTCGGGCAACTCGCTGGCGGGCTTGCGCGCCCTGGAACTGCTCAGCGAACGGATCACCGGCTCGGTGTTTTCGGCAGTACCCTGAAGGGCCAGACACCTCACAAACGATTCCCCAGGCATGAAAAAACCCCGCCAGGGCAGCCCGGGCGGGGTTTCTTTGCTCAACCGACCGAGGGTCAGAAGAAGCTGTAGGTGTAGCTCACGATCAGGCGGTTCTCGTCCTGGTCGCGCTGGCCCGACACGTCGGTGCGCAGTGCAGCGTTACGCCATTGCACGCCCAGGCCCTTGAAGGTGCCTTCCTGAACGACGTAGGCGAGGCTGAAGTCACGTTCCCACTCCGAGCGGTCGGAACCGGCCGAGTTGACGTTGGTGCCCTTCAGGTAGATGGCGTTGGCGGTCAGGCCAGGCACGCCCAGAGCAGCGAAGTCGTAGGCGTACTGGGCCAGCCAGGTACGCTCGCCGGCGCGCTGGAACTTGCCGATCTGCACGTCGGTGATCAGGTACGCGGTGGAGCCATCGCCCTGGTTGAGGAACGGGAAGTCGCTGGTGCCGTTGACGCGCTGGTAACCGGCGCTCAGCGCGTGGCTGCCCAGCGAGTAGGTGAACTTGGCGCTCCAGGTGCGGTTGTCCACTTCGCCGTTGTTCTGGTAGCCCGAGGCGCGGTAGCCGGCCAGGCGGCCTTCGGTGCTGGCGTTCTTGCCGTCGGAATCGCTGTAGAAGTAACGCAGGTCGGACTTCAACGAGCCTACCGGCAGCGCCAGGTTGTGGGTCAGGCCCAGGAAGTGCTGCTTGTAGAAGTCGTCCAGGTTGCCGTAGTAGTACTGCAGCAACAGGTCTTTGCTCAGCTTGTAGTCGGCACCGGCGTAGTAGAAGGCATTGCTGCGACGGTTGGAGGTCGCGGTGGCCGGGTTGCCGTTGGAGCCGGCGATGGTCAGCGACTCCATGTTGGTGCTGTTACGGCCCTTGGCGTGCTCGAGCTTGCCGCCGATCAGGGTCAGGTTGTCGATCTCGTTGGAGGTGATCTGGCCACCCTCAAACGTTTGCGGCAACAGGCGACCGTCGTTGTAGGTCACGACCGGCAGCTTGGGCTGCAGTACGCCCAGCTTGGCTTCGGTCTTGGAGATCTTCACCTTGCCGGTCAGGCCCAGGCTGCTGAAATCGTCCACGGCACGGCCGCCGGAGTCGGTCGGGAACACGGTGCCGCCCTTGGCGACGCTGGTCGGGTTGTAGTGGGTACCCTTGCCCGAGTCCAGACGGAAACCGGTCAGGCCGATGGCGTCGACGCCGAAGCCCACAGTGCCCTGGGTGTAGCCGGAGGTGAAGTTGAAGATGAAGCCTTGGCCCCACTCTTCCTGCTTCGACGGGTTGGCAGTGCCGTTGCGGTTGTCGGAGTTGATGTAGAAGTTACGGGCAGTGACCGAAGCCTTGCTGTCTTCCACGAAACCTGCAGCCTGCGCCCCCAGCGACAGGCTGGCCAGGGCTACGGCCACTGGCAGTTTGATCTTATCCATGAATGCTCCTTCTGACTTTTTTTATAGGCCTCTCGCTGAGCACGAGGGCCGGGTACCGATACGCTGAATGTCGCGTGTTATTACTTTACCAATAACCGTGACGAAATTTTTATTCGATTATGCTATAGCGACCAAATGGTAGCAAAAAAGCACTATTCGGAGGGAGAAACCTTTCAGTTGCCTGACCCGGCGCAGGGTTTTGCAGGTAGGCTGGAGCTCCGGCGCACCGCAGCGCCGGACAGCCGACTACAAGGATGAATACATGCTGCGAATACTCGGCAAGGCCAGCTCCATCAACGTGCGCAAGGTGCTGTGGACGTGCGCAGAGCTCGACCTGCCCTTCGAACGTGAAGACTGGGGTTCGGGCTTCAGATCCACCCAGTCCCCGGAATTTCTCGCACTCAACCCCAACGCCCTGGTCCCGGTGATCCAGGATGGCGACCTGACGTTGTGGGAGTCCAACACCATCATCCGCTACCTCGCCAACCGCTATGGCCAGCCTGCGCTCTACCCCAGCGAAGCGGTGGCCAGAGCGCGTGTCGACCAATGGCTCGACTGGCAGGCCACCGACCTCAACCGCTCCTGGAGCTACGCCTTCATGTCGCGGGTCAGGCAGTGCACCGCACACCAGGACCCACAAGCGCTGCAAGCCAGCATCGAGCAGTGGTCGCGGCACATGCAGATGCTCGAACGGCAACTGCAAGGCACCGGCGCCTATGTTGCCGGCGCCTCGTTCAGCCTGGCAGACATCGCCATCGGACTGTCGGTGAACCGCTGGTTCGAGACGCCAATCGACCATCCGCCCCTGCCCGCCGTGGCGCTGTACCGTGAGCGTCTGAGCGAACGCGCCGGATACCGCCTGTATGGCCGCAATGGCACCCCCTGAACAACGTCACCGCCCTCAAGGCGCCCACACCGGGTCCTTGGCCATCAGCGCCGTCACCCAGTCGGCAAAGGCCCGGACCCGTGCCGACAGCGCCCGGGTCGGCGGGTAGACGAACGACATCGGCATGGTGCCCATCTGCCACTCGCCCAGCACCTCGACCAGGTGCCCGCGGCGGATGTGCACCTCGGCCTCGGCCCGGGGCAGGAAGGCCACGCCAAGCCCGGCCAGTACCGCCGCCGCCGTGGCACTGCCGCTGTTGAAGTACAGCGCCGGGGCGTGGTCGAGGGTGATCTGTTCACCCCCCCGGCTGAGCACGGGCGTGTAGCGGCGGTCGGTGGCGGGAAACTTGAAGCCCAGATGACGGTGCAAGGGCAGGTCGGCCGGCACCTCCAACGGTGGTGCCGAGGCCAGGTAGGACGGCGCCGCGCACAGGCAGAAGCGCATCACCCCGATCGGACGGCTGACCAGGTCCTGATCGACCACGGGTCCACCGCGAATGGCGCAATCCACGCCCTCCTGTACCAGGTCGACCACCCGCTCGCTGCAACGCACGTCGAGCACGATATCCGGGAACCTGGCGACGAAATCCGGCAGCGCCGGCACCACCAGCAGGATCCCCACCGGCGACGGCATCTCCACCTTGACCCGCCCGCGCACCGCGCTGCAGCTGTGCGACGCCGAGGCCTCCAGTTCGTACACATCCTCGAGGATGGAGCGGGCACGTTGGTAGTAGGCCGCGCCTTCGGTGGTGGTCGACACCTTGCGCGTGGTGCGGTGCAGCAGCTTGATCCCCAGCAGGTTCTCGAGCGCCTGGACCTGCCCCGAGACGGTGGTCTTGGCCAGGTTCAGCGACTCTGCCGCACGGCTGAAACTGCCCACCTCGACGATGCGGCAGAACGCACGCATCGCTTCCAGTCGATCAAATGCCATTGTCCGAGATTCCGTAAGAATAAAACGAATAGAGCTAGTTTATCCGTGAAACACCTTCTCTTAAAGTGCGCTCGTCCCCGTGGCAGATGACTGACCGGGCCACCCCCGCCCTCATCGCCCTCCCTGCCCCCTGCTTTCTTACTGAATCCGATTTAGCGCCTCACTGTGCGCGTCATTTGAGAGAACGCCATGAAAAACAGCCTCAAGATCCTCGTCCTGCTGACCGCGACCCTGCCCTTCTTCGCCCACGCCTCCGATGGCGGCGAAGCGCTGGAGCGCTTCCACGAGCGCCTGCGCGCCACCTTTGCCGAACAGGCCAAGGATATCGAGAAACGCAAGCAACAGACCTTGCAGGCCGCCGAGCAGCAGAAGCAGCCGTCGGCCGACGACAGCAAGCCACACCCGCAGCCGGCGTGCTGAACGCCCGTCCCATCCACCTCGTGTTCTTGTAAAGGATGATCCTGTGCGTGTCCGATTAGTCGCAGTTACCGGAATGATCACCACCGCCCTGCTGATCAGCGGGTGCAACCCAGCCGCCAGCCAGACCCCGGCCCCTGGCGCCCCCGACGTCGAAGTGACCCGCGTGGTCAGCCAGACGATCAAGACCTGGGACAGCTTCAATGGCCGGGTCAGCGCCACCGACACGGTGGCGATCCTGCCGCGTGTCGGTGGCTACATCACCCAGGTCGCCTACCGCGAAGGCGCCGAGGTGAAAAAGGGCGACCTGCTGTTCGTCATCGACCAGCGCCCCTACCGCAACGCCCTCGATAGCGCCCGCGCCCAGTTGCAACGCGCCCGGGCGTCGCTGGCGTTCGCCAGCCAGCAGGATCAACGCGCCCAGCAGCTGCTCAAGAGCAGCGCCGTCTCGCGCGAAGAAGCCGAACAGAAAAGCTCGGCCCGCGAGCAGGGCCTGGCCGAGGTGCGTGCCGCCGAGTCGGCGGTGGCCATCGCCGCGCTGAACCTGGAGTTCACCGAGGTCCGTGCGCCGATCGACGGGCGCACCAGCCGCGCCCAGCTGACCCTGGGCAACCTCGCCGTCGCCGACCAGTCGGTGCTGACCTCGGTGGTGTCCCAGGACCCGGTGCATGTCTATTTCGACCCCGACGAGCACAGCGTGCTCAAGTACCGCAAGGCCCTCGGCCAGGCGGGCAACACCGAGGTACGTATCGGCCTGGCGGACGACCAGGACTTCCCCTACACCGGCGAACTGAGCTTCATCGACAACCAGGTGAACCCCAGCACCGGCACCCTGCGCGCCAGGGCCACGGTGCACAACGCCGACCGCCTGCTGACCCCCGGGCTGTACGCCCGGGTCAGGCTCTCGGTAGGTTCGCCCGCACCGGCGACCCTGGTCCCGGACAGGGCCATCCTGACCGACCAGGACAAGCAGTACGTGTACGTGCTCGGCAACGACAACAAGGCCGAACGCCGCTACATCCAGACCGGGCAACGGCTCGAGCACCTGCGCGTGGTCACCGAAGGGCTCGGGGACAGCGACCAGGTCATCGTTTCCGGCGTGCAGAACATCCATGCCGGCGGCACTGCGGTCACCCCTCACGTCCTTCCTGGCGGCACTGCGGAACTCAAGGTCTCCAGCGCCGCGCAACACGCCCCGCAATAGCCAAAGGTTCCCGTCATGGACTTCTCCAAGTTCTTCATCGACCGGCCGATCTTCGCCATCGTCCTGTCGATCATCATCTTCGCCGCGGGCCTGGTGGCGATTCCGCTGCTGCCGGTGGGCGAGTACCCCGAGGTGGTACCCGCCACCGTGGTGGTCAAGGCCACCTACCCCGGCGCCAACCCCAAGGAAATCGCCGACTCGGTCGCCGTCCCGCTGGAAGAGGCGATCAACGGCGTCGAGGACATGATCTACCTCAAGTCGGTGGCCAGTTCCGATGGCACCCTGCAGGTGGTGGTGACCTTCAACGCCAAGGTCGATCCGGACACCGCTGCGGTGCGCGTGCAGAACCGGGTCAGCCAGGCCCTGTCGCGCCTGCCTGAGTCGGTGCGCCAGTACGGCGTCACCACGCAGAAGCAGTCGCCGACCCCGTTGATGTTCGTCGACATGTTCTCCAACAACGACCAGTTCGACGCCCTGTACCTGCGCAACTACCTGCGCCTGCACGTCAAGGACGAGCTTTCGCGCATTCCCGGTATCGGTGACGTGATCCTCTACGGATCGGGTGACTATGCCATGCGCATCTGGCTGGACCCGGACAAGCTCGCCGCGCGCAACCTCACCGCGCAGGACGCCATCAGCGCCATCCGCCAGCAGAACGTGCAGGTCTCGGCTGGCCAGCTGGGCGCCGAGCCCTCGCCGCAGGACAACGAGTTCCTCATCTCGATCAACGTCCAGGGCCGCCTGAAGACCGAACGTGAATTCGCCGACATCGTGCTCAAGAGCGGCGCCGACGGCCAGGTCACCCGCCTGGCCGACGTCGCGCGGGTGCAACTCGACTCCGGCGACTACACCCTGCGCGTGTTCCGCGGCAAGAACCAGGAAGTGGCGGTGGGCATCTTCCTCACCCCCGGGGCCAACGCCATCGAGGTGGCCAACGCGGTGTACGCCAAGCTCGACACCCTGTCCAAGGACTTCCCCGAAGGCGTGAGCTACCTCAGCGTGTGGGACCCGACGGTGTTCGTGCGCGAATCGATCAGCGCGGTGCAGCACACCCTGTTCGAGGCCATGGTGCTGATCGTGCTGGTAGTGGTGCTGTTCCTGCAGACGTGGCGTGCCTCGATCATTCCGCTGATCGCCGTGCCGGTGTCGATCGTCGGCACCTTCGCCTTCCTCTACCTGCTGGGCTACTCGGTCAACACCCTGACCCTGTTCGGCCTGGTGCTGGCGATCGGTATCGTGGTCGACGACGCCATCGTCGTGGTGGAGAACGTCGAGCGCAACATCGAGCTGGGGCTGACACCGCTACAGGCCGCCCACCAGGCGATGCGCGAGGTCTCGGGGCCGATCCTGGCCATCGGCCTGGTGCTGTGCGCGGTGTTCGTGCCGATGGCATTCATGAGCGGCGTCACCGGGCAGTTCTACAAGCAGTTCGCCGTCACCATCGCCATCTCCACGGTGATCTCGACGATCAACTCGCTGACCCTGTCACCGGCCCTGGCAGCCAAGCTGCTGCGCCACCACGACACCCCGCCCGATCGCCTGACGCGACTGATGAACGCGATGCTGGGCTGGCTGCTGCGCCCGTTCAACCGCTTCTTCAACCGCAGTTCGCAGCGCTATGAAGGCAGCATCGCGCGGATCCTGCCGCGCCGCGGCCTGGTGTTCGGCGTCTATGCCCTGTTGCTGGCCGTCACCGGCCTGCTGTTCAACACCATCCCCAGCGGTTTCATCCCCAACCAGGACAAGCTCTACCTGTTCGCCGGCGCCACCCTGCCGCCGGGCGCCTCGCTGGCCCGCTCCGATGCGGTGGCGCGGCAGATGTCGGCGATTGCCTCGAGCATCGAAGGGGTGGCCGACGCCAACTCCTACGTCGGCTCCAACGCCCTGCAGAACACCACCACGCCCAACCTGGTGACCTCCTACGTGCTGCTCAAACCGTTCTCGGAGCGTACCCGCAGCGCCGCCGACATCAACGCCGAACTCAACCGCAAGTTCGCCGCGATCAAGGATGGCACCGCCTATGCCCTGCTGCCGCCACCGATCCAGGGGCTGGGCAACGGGTCGGGTTACTCGCTGTTTCTCACCGACCGCGGCGGGCTGGGCTATGCCGCCTTGCAGAAAGCGCTCAACCGCTTCCAGGCCGAGGTGGCCAACACGCCGGGCATGACCTTCCCGGTCAGTTCCTACCAGTCGGACATCCCGCAACTGGAAGTCAAGGTCGATCGCATCAAGGCCCAGGCTCAGGGTGTGGAGTTGCCGGCGATCTTCGACACCCTGCAGATCTACCTGGGCTCGGTGTACGTCAACGACTTCAACATGCTCGGCCGTGTGTACCGGGTCATGGCCCAGGCCGACTCGCGCTCGCGCCAGAACGCCAGCGACATCGGCAACCTGCGGGTGCGCAACGTGCGTGGCGAGATGGTGCCGATCAGCGCCATGGTCGATATCGTGCCGACCTTCGGCCCGGATCCGGTGATGCGCTACAACGGCTACCCCGCCGCCGACCTGATCGGCGACGCCGATCCACGGGTGCTGTCCTCGGGCGAAGTCATCGGCAAGCTTCAGGAGATCGCTGCACGCACCCTGCCGCGGGGCATCGAACTGGAGTGGACCGACCTGAGCTACCAGCAGGTGACCCAGAGCAATACCGCAGCGATCGTCTTCCCGATTGCCGTGATGCTGGCGTTCCTGGTGCTGGCGGCGCTGTACGAGAGCTGGACCCTGCCGCTGGCGGTGATCCTGATCGTGCCGATCTGCATGTTCGCGGCGCTGACCGGCGTATGGCTGGCCGGGGGCGACAACAACGTGTTCGTCCAGGTGGGCCTGGTGGTGCTGATGGGCCTGGCGTGCAAGAACGCCATCCTGATCGTGGAGTTCGCCCGTGAACTGGAAATGCAGGGCCAGGGCACCGTCGAGGCGGCGCTGCAAGCCTGCCGCCTGCGCCTGCGGCCCATCGTCATGACTTCGGTAGCCTTCATTGCCGGTGCAGTGCCGCTGCTGGTCGGTACCGGTGCCGGCAGCGAAGTACGTCACGCCACGGGCGTCACGGTGTTCTGCGGCATGCTCGGGGTGACCTTCTTCGGCCTGTTCCTGACGCCGGTGTTCTACGTGGTGCTGCGAAAGCTTGGCGCAACCATTCCCAAACATCCGTCGCACATGACGCCCAACCCCACGGAGGGCCTGACCCATGAGTAAACCGGCAAGCTGGTCGCTGGCAGCATTGCTGGCGGTGCTGCAGGGCTGCACGGTGGGGCCGGACCATCACCGGCCGCAGGCCCCACAGATACCCGAGGCATTCTCCCAGGCCGGCGTGCAGGCCGACACTGGGGCCAACGCTGCGCACGACGCCTTCTGGAAGCGCTTCGACGACCCGCAGCTGACCGCGCTGGTGAATGCAACGCTGGCCAGCAACCATGACCTGCGCACGGCCCTGGCCAACTACGATGCCGCCAACGCCCTGCTGCGCCTGGCACGCTTCGACCAGATCCCCACCGTCACCCTGTCGGGTGAGGCCGGGCATCAGCGCCTGGCCAGCGACGAGGCCAACGGTGCTGCGCGCAGTCACGACCTGTACGGCAACAAGGTCTCGCTGGGCTGGGAGCTGGACTTCTTTGGCCGGGTGCGGCGTGCAGTGGAGTCGCAACAGGCCGAGACCGCCGCCCGGGCCAGCGACCTGCAGGCGTTGCAGGTCGCTGTGGTCAGCCAGGTGGCGACCACCTATATCGACCTGCGGGCCGCGCAGCGCATGCTGGAGCTGACCGAGGCCAACGCCGACAGCCAGCGCCAGACCCTGGCGATCGTGCAGGGCCGCCTGGACGGCGGCCGTGGCTCCAGCTACGACCTGTCCAGGACGCAGGCACAGCTCGACACCACCCTGTCGCGCGTCCCTCGCCTGCAGGCGCGTATCGCCGTGGACAAGCATCGCCTGGCAGTGCTGGCCGGCCTTGCACCGGCGGCGCTGGATGCCCAGCTGCAGCACTCGACCGGGCTGCCACGGTTACCGGACGCCATCGC
This sequence comes from Pseudomonas sp. FA117, assembly GCF_057370475.1. Classification (NCBI taxonomy): domain Bacteria; kingdom Pseudomonadati; phylum Pseudomonadota; class Gammaproteobacteria; order Pseudomonadales; family Pseudomonadaceae; genus Pseudomonas; species Pseudomonas sp. FA117. The sequence continues at coordinate 2,151,374 of NZ_CM170675.1, read as the reverse complement.
CCCCGGCACACCGGCGCAGATCGTTCGCCGCCGCCCGGACGTCGCAGCGGCCGAGCAACGGCTGCACGCCGCGACCGCCCGCGTCGGGGTCGCCACTGCCGACCTGTTCCCGCGCCTGAGCCTGGGCGCAGCGCTGGGCAGCTATGCGTTCAATGGCTCGGGCCTGTACTCGGCGGCCAGCGAGTCGAACCTGGCCGTGCTGGGTATCGACTGGTCGTTCCTCGACGTCGGGCGGGTAAAGAGTCGCATTGCCGCGGCCGACGCCGAGGCAGCCGGGCGCCTGGCCAGCTATCAGCAGACCGTGCTGGTGGCGCTGGAGGATGTCGAGAACGCGCTGGTACGGTTGGCTCGCAGCAAGGAGGAAAGTACCCGGCTGGGCAGTGCGGCCGACGGCCTGCAGAACGCCGCCAACCTTTCCAGCGCGCGCTACCAGGCCGGGGCCATCGAGCTGTTCGAACTGCTCGATGTGCAGCGCTCGCTCTACGAAGCCCAGCTCGCCCAGGCCGACAGCCAGGCTGCCAGCAGCAGCCGCGCCGTCGACCTGTATGTCGCGCTGGCAGGTGGCTGGCCGCAGTATCCGCTACAGGTGCAGTAGCGATACGTTGCTGGCCGCCCCGCCTCGCCTGCCGCTGCTCGCACCAGCGGCAGGCCGTTCCCTTCCCCATCGCGCCCACAGCCATAGGTGTGATGCGCTACTCGACAACTGCAGGCCGGGCTTGCGCACTGTTCGCCGACCGCTCGCAATGAGCGGCGACGACGCCAACGTTTGCGCGGATCAACGGTCATCCACAGAGTGACCAACGGGTCACTCCAGTGACCATTCGTCCCCTACACTGCAGATTCGGCCCGTGTCTTGCTCCGCAATCGAGTGACGAAAATAAGTCGAACTTTCCAAAACACGGGCAGGTCAGCAAGTAAGTAGGCCACGCAACGGGACTTCCTCACGCGTCAGCCGCACACCCCACACTGTCCAGGCGCCTGTCGGCCGGAACGCCGCTCGTGCTGTGCCTGCGCGCACGAATCAGGGGCAAGGACCGCATCACCAGCATGCAGAACGTCAAGGCGAGAACCTACACCGGATAAACACCACGGGTGCCTGCACCCGCCAGTACAAGGGACGGAGAGAAGTATGATCAGTGCCGCTGTCGAGCCTCACGCAGAATCATTCAACCCGGATAACCGCGAGCCCGTGACCCCAGGCTTCGCCACGACAGGCAAGGCACCCGGTACTCAGCGCCGTCACAACCCGCACAAGCGCAAGGTGCTGTTCGTCACCTCGGAAATCGCCGACCTGGTCAAGACCGGCGGCCTGGGCGACGTCTCCTCCGCTCTGCCACGGGCACTTGCCCACCTGCACGATGTGCGGGTGCTGATTCCCGGCTATCCACAGGTGGTCGACAGCGACAATCCGATCCATATCGTCGGCGAACTGGGCGGCCACGCCGCGCTGCCGCCGTGCAAGATCGGACGCATGGACCTGGCCGACGGTCTGGTCATCTATGTGGTGATCTGCCCCGAACTGTACCAGCGCGAGGGCACCCCCTACGGTGCCAACAACGGCCGCGACTGGCCGGACAACCACATCCGCTTCGCCCGCCTGGGCCTGGCTGCCGCAGAGATCGCCGCAGGCGACGCAATGGCGCACTGGCGCCCCGATCTGGTGCACGCCCATGACTGGCCTGCAGGTCTTGCCCCCGCCTACATGCACTGGCGCGGGCTGAACACCCCGACCCTGTTCACCATTCACAACCTGGCCTACCAGGGTGTGTACAGCCGTGGCTGCAGCCCGGAGCTGGCGATTCCCGACCACGCCATGCAGCAGGAAGGCATGGAGTTCTACGGCAAGCTGTCGTTCCTCAAGGCCGGGCTCGCCTATTCCAGCCACATCACCACGGTCAGCGCCACCTACGCCCGGGAAATCACCACCCCCGAGTTCGGCTGCGGCCTGGATGGATTTCTGGCCAGCAAGGCCCAGCTAGGCCTGCTCGGCGGCATCCCCAACGGCATCGACGAAAGCTGGGATTCGGCCACCGACTCGCACCTGCTGCACAATTTCAGCATCAACGACTGGGACGGCAAGGCGCGCAACGCCGAGCAGGTGCGCGAGCTGTTCGGCCTCGAGCCGTCGCACGGCCCGCTGTTCGCCGTGGTGTCGCGACTGGTCTACCAGAAAGGCCTGGACCTGACCCTGGGTGTGGCCGACGACATCGTCCGCCAGGGCGGGCAGATCGCGATCATCGGCCGTGGCGAGCCCGAGGAAGAACAGGCCATGCGTGAGCTGGCGCTGCGCCACCCGGGCCGCATCGGCGTGCGCATCGGGTTCAACGAAACCGACGCCCGGCGCATGTTCGCCGGCAGTGATTTCCTGCTGATGCCGTCGCGCTACGAGCCCTGCGGCCTCAGCCAGATGTACGCCCAGCGCTTCGGCTCGCTGCCGGTGGCGCGCAATACCGGCGGGCTGGCCGACACCATCGAGGATGGCGTCACCGGCTTCCTGTTCGACGAATCGACCGTGGAAAGCTACCGCGAGGCCCTGGCCCGCGCCTTCTACGTGCACGGCAAGAAGGGCCTGCTCAACGCCATGCGCTGCCTGTCCATGACCCAACCGTTCAACTGGTGCCAGGCGGTGGAGCCCTATGCCCGCCTGTACGAGGAACTGGTCTGCCAGGCACACAGCGGTCACTATTGAGCGAGGGCTTCGAAGATGCACAGGCATGGCGCACAGTTACTGGACGCCACGTCGGCGCGCTTCGCCCTCTGGGCGCCGGATGCGCGCAACGTGAGCGTGGAAATCGAGCGGCAGCCGTCCGTCGAGCTGCTGCCCGAAGGAGACGGCTGGTTCATCGGCATCGCCCCCTGCCAGGCGGGCGATCGCTACCATTTCAGGATCGACGACCATCTGCAGGTGGCCGACCCGGCGTCGCGCTACCAGCCTGACGGCGTGCAGGGCCCCAGCCAGATCGTCGATACCCGCAGCCATACCTGGCAGCACCCATGGCAGGGCCGCCCCTGGCACGAAGCCGTGATCCAGGAGGTGCACACAGGCCTGCTCGGCGGCTACCCAGGTGTCGCCCGCGAGCTGCCACGCCTGGCCGAGCTGGGCATCACCGCCATCGAGCTGATGCCGCTCAACCAGTTCCCCGGCGAGCGCAACTGGGGCTACGACGGCGCCCTGCCCTTCGCCCCGCACAACAGCTACGGCAGCCCGGAGCAACTGCGCGAACTGATCGACCAGGCCCATGGCCACCGGCTCATGGTGATGCTCGACGTGGTCTACAACCACTTCGGCCCGGACGGCAACTACCTGCCCCGCTACGCCAGCCGCTTTTTCCGCGAGGACCGCCAGACGCCCTGGGGCGCGGCCATCGATTTCCGCCGCGCCGAGGTGCGCGAGTTCTTCATCCAGAACGCCCTGATGTGGCTGTGCGACTACCGTTTCGACGGCCTGCGCCTGGACGCCGTGCACGCCATCGACCAGCCGGACTTTCTCGTCGAGCTGGCCCGCCGCGTGCGCGCCGCCGTGGAACCTGGCCGCCAGGTGTGGCTGGTGCTGGAGAACGAACACAACCAGGCGACGCTGCTCGAGCAGGGCTTCGACGCCCAGTGGAACGACGATGGCCACAACGCCCTGCACGTGCTGCTGACCGGCGAGACCGAAGGCTATTACCAGGACTACAAGGATCGCCCCATCGCCAAGCTGGCCCGCTGCCTGGGCGAAGGCTTCGTGTTCCAGGGCGAACCGAACCGTCATGGCGAGCCGCGCGGCGAACCCAGCGCGCACCTGCCACCCAGCGCCTTCGTGCTGTTCCTGCAGAACCACGACCAGATCGGCAACCGCGCCCTGGGCGAGCGCCTCAGCCGCCTGTGCCCGCCGCAGGCGCTGCGCGCGGCCACCGGGCTGTTGCTGCTGGCACCGATGATCCCGCTGCTGTTCATGGGCGACGAAGAAGGCAGCTGCCGGCCATTCCTGTTCTTCACCGACTTCCATGACGAACTGGCCGATGCGGTGCGCGAGGGCCGGCGCGGCGAGTTCGCCCACTTCGCCGCCTTCGCCGACCCGCAACAGCGCGCGCTCATTCCCGACCCCAACGCCCCGGACACCTTCGAGGCCTCGCGACCTGCCTGCAAGGAAGTGCTCGCCGGCTGGCACGGCCTGTACCACCAGCTACTCGACATCCGCCACCGCGAGATCGTCCCGCGCCTGCCCGGCAGCCGCGCACTCGGCGCGCAGGTGCTGGGCGACAAGGCGCTCAGTGCGCGCTGGCGAATGGGCGATGGCCGCGAGCTGCGAATCGATCTGAACCTTGGCGCCGTTGCGCAGCCCATAACTCTGCCGGGCGCCGAAACGCGCCTGTTCGACAGCAGCGACAACGCCCACCCGGACTCGACCCTGGCAGCGTTCAGCTGTGTGGTCAGCCTGCTTCCCTCTAGCCTGGAGACGCCATGAGCGAACTGCCCCTGCACCGCCTGGCCGCCCGCGTCGGCCTGGCCCGCGACTGGACGGACGCCAATGACCGGCCCCAGCAGGTGACCGATGATGCCCTGCGCCGGGTCCTGCAAGGGCTTGGCCATGCGGCCGAGGATGACGCGGCCGTCGCCCGCAGCCTTGCCGCCCTCGAAGAGGGCGAAGAGGGCCAGCACCTGCCACCGCTGCTGACTGCCGACCTCGGCCAGCCGCTGCAGCTGTTGCCCTGGTTCGCCCCAGGCAGCACGGTGGCCTGCACCCTGGAAGACGGCAGCCTGCAGCGCCTGACCCTAGACGCCGACGCTCACCTGCCCGGCGAACTGCCGGTCGGCTACCACCGCCTGCACATCGATGATCGCGCGTTCACCGTCGCCGTCGCTCCGCCACGCTGCTACAGCCTTGCCGACATCGCCGACCCGGCGCCTGCGCGCAGCTGGGGCCTGGCGGTGCAGCTGTACAGCCTGCGCCGCCCGGGCGACGGCGGCTACGGCGACTGCCTGGCCCTGGAGCAACTGGCGCGCAACGCCGCCGAGCGGGGTGCCGATGCCCTGGCGATCAGCCCTATCCACGCGCTGTCGATGTACGACCAGCAGCATTTCAGCCCCTACTCGCCGTCCAGCCGCCTGTTGCTCAACACCCTCTATGCCAGCCCGTCCGTGCTGCTGGGTGAGCGCGAAGTGCGCATGGCGGCGGAGGCGGCGGGCCTGACCCAGAGCCTGGAAGACCTCGAGCAGCAGTCGCTGGTCGACTGGCCGCGCGCCGCCGACGTGCGGCACAAGCTGCTCAGGGCGCTGTACGAGGACTTCAGCCAGCGCGAGCATCCGCTGCGCCAGGACTTCGACAGCTTTCGCGATAGCGCCGGAGAAGCCCTGGAGCATCATTGCCGCTTCGAGGTGCTGCAGGCCGAGGCCGTCGAGCAAGGTCTGGGCGCCGACTGGCGCAAATGGCCAGATGCCTGGCGCAGCCCGGACGCCGTGGAAGTGCAGGCCATGGCGGCGGCGTACCCGGCGCGCGTCGAATTCCACGCGTTCTGCCAATGGCTCACCGAGCGCAGCCTGCAACGCGCCCAGGATGCGGCGCGCAGCAATGGCATGGGCATCGGCCTGATCGCTGACCTGGCGGTGGGCGCCGACGGTGCCGGCAGCCAGGCCTGGAGCCGCCAGGACGAACTGCTGGCCGACCTCAAGGTTGGCGCGCCGCCCGACATCCTCAACCGCTCGGGCCAGGACTGGGGCATCTGCGCCTTCTCGCCCGAGGGCCTCAAGCGCAACGGCTACCGCGCCTTCATCGAAATGCTGCGGGCCAACCTGGCCCATGCCGGCGGCCTGCGCATCGACCATATCATGGGCTTGCGCCGCCTGTGGCTGATCCCGCGCGGATCCCGCCCGAGCGAAGGCGCTTACCTGAACTACCCCATCGAAGACTTGCTGCGCCTCTTGGCCCTGGAGTCGGCACGTCATCGTGCGGTGATCCTCGGCGAAGACCTCGGCACCGTGCCGGCCGGGCTGCGCGAGCAGTTGGCCGAAAAAGCCGTGCTGGGCATGCGCGTGCTGCCGTTCGAGCAGACCTCGCCCGGACGTTTCAAGCCGATTCTCGACTGGCCCGACAGCGCTCTGGCCACCACCGGCACCCACGACCTGGCGCCCCTGGCCGGCTGGCTGCGTGCCCGCGACATCGACTGGAACCACCGTCTGCAACTGATCGACGCGGCCACCGAACTGCACTGGCGCCATGAACGCGAACAGGAAATCCATGGCCTGCGCCGCAGCCTGGAAGCCAACTACGGACCCTTGAAGGACAACGACGCCTTGATCGATGCCGCCATCCGCTATGTCGGCCACACCCGCGCTCCGCTGGTGCTGGTGCCGCTGGAAGACCTGCTCGGCCGCGACGAGCAACCCAATCTGCCCGGCACCACCGACGGCCACCCCAACTGGCGACGGCGCTTCGCCCTGCCGGTGCGCGACCTGCTCGACGACGAAGACGCCGCGCGCCGCCTGGAGCTGCTGGCGCAAGCCCGCGAGCAAGCCTGGGAGCGCGACCGATGAAGCCCGTCACCGCCACCCAGCGCCTGCAGTTGCACAGCGACTTCACCCTCGACGATGCCGTGCCGCTGGTGCCCTACTTCGCCCGTCTGGGCATCAGCCACCTGTATGCCTCGCCGATCCTCAAGGCGCGTGCCGGCTCGCGGCACGGCTACGATGTGGTAGACCCGACCCGAATCAACCCCGAACTGGGCGGTGAAGCCGCCCTCGAACGGCTGGTGGCCGCCCTGCGCCAGCATGGCATGGGGCTGATCCTCGACACCGTGTCCAACCACATGGCCGTCGGCGGCGCCGACAACCCCTGGTGGCAGAACCTGCTGGCCTGGGGGCGACGCAGCCCCTATGCCGAATTCTTCGACATCCAGTGGCACTCCAGCGACCCGCTGCTGGCCGGCCAGCTGCTGCTGCCGTTCCTGGGCAACGACTACGGCATCGCCCTGCGCGACGGCGAGATCCCGCTGACCTTCGATGCCGACCAGGGGCTGCTGCAGATCGAGCACTACGAGCACCGCTTCCCGATCTGCCCGCTGGATTACGCACGGGTGCTCGGGCAGAGCGACGAGCCTTCGCTGCAAGCGCTGGGCACGCGCTTCAGTGCACTGGGCGAGGCGGCCGACCCGCTGGCCGAGAGCCTGGTGCTGCAGGCCGAACTGGCGCGCCTGGTACGTGGCGGCGCGCGTCTGGAACAGGCGCTGGCGGCCTTCGACAGCCGCAGCGAGGCTGGCTTCAAGCGCCTGCACCTGCTGCTCGAACGCCAGACCTACCGCCTGGCCAGCTGGCGCACCGCCGCCGATGACATCAACTGGCGACGCTTCTTCGACATCAACGAACTGGGCGGCCTGCGCGTGGAGCGCGCCACGGTATTCGAGGCGACCCACGCCAAGCTGTTCGAGCTGATCGGCCGCGGCCTGGTCGACGGCCTGCGCATCGACCACATCGACGGCCTGGCCGACCCGCGCCGCTACTGCCGCAACCTGCGCCGCCGGGTCGATCACCTGTTGGCGCAGCGCCCGTTGGAGGCAGCACTGGAGCACTTCCCGATCTACGTGGAAAAGATCCTCGGCAGCGGCGAGCACCTGCACCAGGACTGGCTGACCGATGGCACCACCGGCTACGAATTCATGAACCAGGTTTCGCTGCTGCAGCACGATCCGGCTGGCGAGGCGCCGTTGACCGAGCTCTGGCACAGCGTCAGCGAGCGGCCCGACTTCGACGAGGAAGTGCGCAGCGCGCGGCATCTGGTACTCAACGCCAGCCTGGCCGGCGATTGCGAATCGGTGGCCCAGGCGCTGCTGCAGGTCGCCCGCGACGACCTGATGACCCGCGACCTGACCCTCGGCGCCATCCGTCGTGCGCTGCAGGCGCTGGTCGCGCATTACCCGGTGTACCGCACCTACATCAATGCCTGTGGCCGCCCGCAGCAGGACGAGGCGTTCTTCCAGCAGGCGCTGGAAGGCGCCCGGCAGTCCCTTGGCGAGGCCGACTGGCCGCTGCTCGAGCACTTCGAGCGCTGGCTCGGTGGCCAGGCCCTGCGCGAGCTGCCCGTGGGCCGCGCGCGCAAGCGCCTGCGCCATGCCTGCGTGCGCTTCCAGCAGCTGACCGCACCCAGCGCTGCCAAGGCCGTCGAGGATACCGCCTTCTACCGCAGTGCGCGCCTGCTCTCGCGCAACGATGTGGGGTTCGAGGCCGAGCGCTTCAGCGCCTCGCCCGCCGAGTTCCACAACGAAGCCCAGCGCCGCCTGCGCGACTTCCCCGACAACCTGCTGGCCACCGCCACCCACGACCACAAGCGCGGCGAAGACTGCCGCGCACGCCTGGCGGTGCTCAGCGAACACGGGCCGTGGCTGGCCAGCCGTGTCGAACACTGGCGCGAACTGGCCCAGCCGCTGCTCGACGGGCTCGAAGACGGCCCGGCACCCAGCCCTGGCGATGAACTGCTGCTGTTCCAGACCCTGCTCGCCAGCTGGCCGCTGGAGCTGCAGCGCGACGACAGCCACGGCCTGAAAGCCTTTGCCGAACGCGTTGCCCAGTGGCAGCGCAAGGCGCTGCGCGAAGCCAAGCTGCGCAGCAGCTGGGCCGCGCCGAACGAAGGCTACGAACAGGCCTGTGCGCGCTACCTGGACGGCGTGCTGCTCGACCCGCAGAACCAGCAACTGCGCCACTCGCTGGCCGATGCCGCCGAGCGTATCGCCTGCCCTGGCGCGCTCAACGGCCTGGTCCAGTGCCTGCTGCGCATGACCACTCCGGGCGTACCCGACCTGTACCAGGGCAACGAATACTGGGACCTGAGCCTGGTCGATCCGGACAATCGCCGCCCGGTCGACTACCCCGCCCGCCGGGCCAGCCTCGACGACAGCCTGGGCGCCGCCGAGCTGCTCGAACACTGGCGCGACGGACGCATCAAGCAGGCCCTGATCGCCCGGGTGCTGGACCTGCGCCAGGCACACCCGCAGCTGTTCCTGCGCGGCGCCTACCTGCCGCTCAACGTCCAGGGCCGCCATGCCGACAAGGTGCTGGCATTCGCCCGTCTGGGCGAGGGTGAGCGCGCCATCGTCGTGGTGCCGCGCCTGGCCAGCACCCTGCTGGGCGCCTCCTCCATACCCCTGATCCCGGCGCAGAACTGGGACGATACCCGGCTGGTCCTGCCGTTTGCCTTGTCGCCTGCCACTTGCTCGGGACTTTTCCCACACAACGCTGTCAGCCCTTCTAGGGAGCTGATGCTGAGCGATGTGCTGTCGGAATTTCCGCTCAACCTGTTGCTTGAACCTGCATGAAACTTCAGGAGCGTCGAAATGAGTGTCGATGAAAAGCGTATCCGCGAATTCGCGTACCAGATCTGGGAGTCCGAAGGTAAACCGGTAGGCGAGGAAGAGCGCCACTGGGAGATGGCCCGCAAGCTTGCCGAAGCCGAGGCCCTGGCGCCCAAGGCCGCCCCGCGCAAGAAGGCTGTGGCCAAACCGAAGGCGCCCGCCGAGCCCAAGGCTGCGGCACTGCCGGCCGGCAAGCCGGTGGCCGAGAAAAAGCCCCGGGCGCCGCGCAAGCCTGCCGCCGGCTGATCACCACCTGCCGCGCAACCCATGACCTGTAGGAGCGGGCTTGCCCCGCGGCGAAGGCACCTCGGCGCATGGCACGGGCCTGGCCCGTGATCGCCAGGCAAGCCCGCTCCGACAGCGCACTGCTGAACCCAATCCACCTGGCCAGACGAGAACTGCCATGACCCCACGCACCCCGAAGAAAACCCGTTCCGTCGCGCCAACCCGGATTCGCGAGGGCCTGCCCTTCCCGCTCGGCGCCACCTGGGACGGCCTCGGCGTCAACTTCGCGCTGTTTTCCGCCAACGCCACCAAGGTCGAACTGTGCATCTTCGACGCCAGCGGCGAGCAGGAACTCGAGCGCATCGAGCTGCCCGAATACACCGACGAGATCTACCACGGCTACCTGCCCGATGCGCACCCGGGGCTGGTCTATGGCTACCGCGTGCACGGACCGTACGAACCGCAGAACGGTCACCGCTTCAATGCCAACAAGCTGCTGATCGACCCCTACGCCAAGCAGCTGGTGGGCGAGCTGAAATGGTCCGAAGCGCTGTTCGGCTACACCCTCGGCCACCCCGACGACGACCTGTCGTTCGATGAGCGCGACAGCGCGCCCTTCGTACCCAAATGCAAGGTGGTCGATCCGGCCTTCACCTGGGGCCGCGACCAGCGCGTGCAGATCCCCTGGGAGCAGACCGTGATCTACGAAGCCCACGCCCGCGGCATCAGCATGCGCCACCCGGCGGTGCCCGAGCACCTGCGCGGGACATTCGCCGGCCTTGCCAACGACGAGCTGCTGGGGCACATCAAGGACCTGGGCGTATCGAGCATCGAGCTGCTGCCGATCCATGCGTTCGTCAACGACCAGCACCTGCTCGACAAGGGCCTGAACAATTACTGGGGCTACAACACCCTGGCCTTCTTCGCCCCGCACCCCAAGTACCTGGCCAGCGGCAAGATCGCCGAGTTCAAGGAGATGGTCGCGCACGTTCACGAGAAGGGCCTGGAAGTGATCCTCGACGTGGTCTACAACCACACCGCCGAAGGCAACGAGCGCGGCCCGACCCTGTCGATGCGGGGCATCGACAACGCCTCGTACTACCGCCTGATGCCCGACGACAAGCGTTACTACATCAACGATTCCGGCACCGGCAACACCCTCGACCTGAGCCACCCCTGCGTCCTGCAACTGGTCACCGACTCGCTGCGCTACTGGGCCGGCGAGATGCACGTCGATGGCTTCCGTTTCGACCTGGCCACCATCCTGGGGCGCTATCACGACGGCTACAGCGAGCGCCACAGCTTCCTCGTCGCCTGCCGCCAGGATCCGCTGCTGCGCAGCGTCAAGCTGATCGCCGAGCCCTGGGACTGCGGCCCCGGCGGCTACCAGGTGGGCAACTTCGCCCCCGGCTGGGCGGAATGGAACGACCGCTTCCGCGATACCGCGCGGGCGTTCTGGAAAGGCGACGAGGGGCAACTGGCCGACTTCGCCGCGCGCCTGACCGCCTCCGGCGACATGTTCAACAACCGTGGTCGACGTCCCTACGCCTCGGTCAACTTCATCACTGCGCACGACGGCTTCACCCTGCGCGACCTGGTGTCGTACAACGACAAGCACAATGAGGACAACGACGAGAACAACCAGGACGGCACCAGCAACAACCTGTCGTGGAACTGCGGCGCCGAAGGCCCGACCGACGACCCTGAAATCAAGGCCCTGCGCCTGCGCCAGATGCGCAATTTCTTCGCCACCCTGCTGCTGTCGCAGGGTACGCCGATGATCGTCGCCGGTGACGAGTTCAGCCGCACCCAGCATGGCAACAACAATGCCTACTGCCAGGACAGCGAGATCGGCTGGGTCAACTGGGACCTGGACTATGAAGGCCAGGCACTGCTGAAGTTCGTCAAGCGCCTGACCCGACTCAGGCTGCAATACCCGGTGCTGCGCCGCTCCAGCTTCCTGGTCGGCGACTACAACGAAGCGATCGGGGTCAAGGACGTCACCTGGCTAGCCCCTGACGGCAACGAAATGAGCGTCGAGCAGTGGGAAGACCCACACGGGCGTTGCCTGGGCATGCTGATCGACGGCCGCGCGCAGGTCAGCGGCATTGCCCGGCCAGGGGCGGAGGCGACCGTGTTGCTGATCGTCAACGCGCACCATGACGTGGTGCCGTTCAAGCTGCCGAGCGTCCCGGAAGGCGAGCACTGGAGCTGCCTGGTCGACACCGACCGGCCGGAACTGCGCAAGGCCCAGCACCTTGCGTTCGACAGCACCTTCGACGTGGCCGGCAGGTCACTGCTGCTGATGGTGTTGCAGCGCGAAGAAGACTGATTGCCTGGCGAGGGCGCCGCTAGCAATGTTTCGGCATAGCGGCGCCCGGCGAAAGAACCAGACTGGCTATGGCCGGACACATGCTCCGAAAATTCAATGAATTAGCGCCACCAATGACGCTTTCACACCGCGCTCACCTTTTCTTGACGCAACTGCCGACCTCTCCTTAGCTGAACATATCGCCCACTGCGAAAACTTCGCGCCGAGCTCTCTGGCCCGCGCCCTTGTGCGTGCCGGCAAGCTTCGCGTGCTGGTTTGTGTCGCCCCCTGTTTCGTGTCGTACAGCTCGTGACAACAGGCCAGGTCCTTGGCTGTTACCCACACAACAGGAGATCCGCCATGAAACGAGCATCGAACCCCCGGCGCCTCGACCGGCTGTTCTGCGCGGTTTCCACCTCGCTGCTGCTGGCAACCCCGGTGGAAAGCTTCGCCTTCGGGATCAACGACGAAGAGCCCTTCGCCCAGCTGCTGCAGCAGCCGATGATGCCGCAGCTGTCGCTGGACCCGATCAGCGCCAGCGGCCTGGGCATGGGTACCCTGCAAGCCTTCTCGCAGCAGATGAATGCGCGCCACGGGCAGCTGTCGGCGGACATGGCCGCCAGCCCGTGGGCGCAGTTCTTCCCCGGCGCTGGCCGACCGATCGGCGAAGCACCGGCGCGCCTGGAGGCACCCAGCCAGCAATTGCTGATCGGCCCGGACCTGTTCGTACGCGAGACCGCAGACGGCAACGTCCACCGCGCCGGGGTGTTCGTCGGCCACAACAACCTGCAGAGCAGCTTCAACGGCATGCGCCCGCTGCTCGGCGACAAGCAGCGCAACGCGGTCAACCTCAGCGGCGAGAGCCTGGGCGTTTACTGGAGCATGACTCACGACCAGGGCTGGCACGTGGACGCGGTGGCCATGGGCACGCGCATCGAGGTCAACGGCCGCAGCCAGAGTGGCCAGCGTCTGGATGACAGCGGCCACGCGATGACCTTCTCGGTCGAGGGCGGCTTCCCCATCGGCCTGGGCAAGAACTGGGTGATCGAACCGCAGGCGCAGTTGATCAACCAGCAGTTCTTCCCCGGCAACCAGGCCCAGGCCGACACCTTGCAGGCATTCGACAGCCAGCCCAGCTGGAGCGGCCGGGTCGGTGCAAGATTGTCGGGGCGCTACGAAGTGCGCGGCATGCCGATCGAGCCCTATGTACGCACCAACGTCTGGTACGACTTCAGCAACAGCGATGCAGTACGGCTCGATCAGGTCGACAAGATCTCCAGCTCACGCAGCGCCGCAACCGTGGAGCTGGGCCTGGGGCTGGTGGCGCGGGTAACGCCCACCGTCGCGCTGTTCGTCAGCGCCGACTACAGCAGCGATGTGGACGACAACGACCTGAACGGACTGATCGGCAGCCTTGGGGTACGGATGCGCTGGTGATGCGCCGCGACATCAGGCGGGTTTCATGACCAGAACTCCCAACGGCGGCAGGTTCAAGGCCAGCGACATCGGCTGCCCATGGCTGGCCACCGCTTCCCCGGCGACCGCCCCAAGGTTGCCGACGTTGCTCCCGGCATACAGCTCGGCATCGCTGTTGAGCAGTTCGACCCAACGTTCGCCGAACGGCACGCCGATGCGGTAGCCCTCGCGCGGCACCGGGGTGAAGTTGGCCACCACCAGCAGGGGTTCGCCGGCGCTGCTCCAGCGCAGCCAGGCATACACGCTGTTGGCGGCATCGTCGCCGATCAGCCATTGGAAGCCCTGGGGCTGGCAGTCCTGCTGGTGCAGTGCCGGCAGCTCGCGGTACAGCCGGTTGAGATCGCCCACCAGCTTCTGCACGCCCTGGTGCTCGGAATACTGCAGCAGGTACCAGTCCAGCTGCTGGTCGTGGTTCCATTCACGCCACTGGCCGAACTCGCAGCCCATGAACAGCAGCTTCTTGCCCGGGTGCATCCACATGAAGGCCAGGTAGGCGCGCAGGTTGGCGAACTTCTGCCAGCGATCGCCGGGCATCTTGTCGATCAGCGAGTGCTTGCCATGCACCACCTCGTCATGGGAGATGGGCAGGATGAAGTGCTCGGAATAGGCGTAGATCAGCCCGAAGCTCATCTCGTTGTGGTGGTGGGCGCGGTGCACCGGGTCGTTCTGGATGTAATGCAGGGTGTCGTGCATCCAGCCCATGTTCCACTTGTAGGCAAAGCCCAAGCCGCCTTGCTGGGTGGGTTGGCTGACCCCGGGCCAGGCGGTGGATTCCTCGGCGATGATCAGGGCGCCGGGCGCTTCGTGCAGGGCGATGTCGTTGAGCTGGCGAATGAAGTCGATGGCCTCGAGGTTCTCGCGCCCGCCATGGCGGTTGGGCACCCACTCGCCGGCCTTGCGCGAATAGTCGCGGTACAGCATCGAGGCCACGGCATCGACGCGCAGGCCGTCGATATGGAAGTGCTTGAGCCAGTGCAGCGCCGAGGCCAGCATGAACCCGCGCACTTCATTGCGCCCGAGGTTGTAGATCAGCGTGTTCCAGTCCTGGTGGAAGCCTTCGAGCGGGTTGTCGTACTCGTACAGGGCAGTGCCATCGAAGCGCGCCAGGCCGTGTTCGTCGGTGGGAAAGTGCGCCGGCACCCAGTCGAGGATCACGCCGATGCCCCCCTGGTGGCAGGCATCGATGAAGGCGGCGAAATCTTCGGCGCTGCCATAGCGCGAAGTCGGTGCGAACAGCGACAGCGGCTGGTAGCCCCAGGAACCGCCGAACGGGTGCTCCATGATCGGCAGCAGTTCGATGTGGGTGAAGCCCAGTTCCTGCACATAGGGCACCAGGCGTTCGGCCAGCTCGCGCCAGTTGTAGTAGCGCGCCACCTCACCGGCCTCGTCCAGCTCGCAGCGCCAGGAGCCGGCGTGCAGCTCGTAGATCGACAGCGGCGCGCTGTAGGCATGGCGCTGGGCCCGCTGCTCCATCCACGGCTGGTCGCGCCAGTCGTGGCTCAGGGCACCCGCCACCTTCGAAGCGGTGCTCGGCGGCAACTCGGTGGCGCGGGCCAGGGGGTCGGCCTTGAGCGGCAGCACACCGTCCTGGGCGAGCACCTCGAACTTGTAGGTCTCACCGACCGCCAGGCGCGGAATGAACAGCTCCCACACCCCGGCGTTATGGCGCAGGCGCATGGGGTGGCGACGCCCGTCCCAGTTGTTGAAGTCGCCGACCACCGACACCCGGCGAGCGTTGGGCGCCCAGACCGAGAAGCACACTCCGTCGATGCCGTCGACCTGGATCGGCTGTGCACCGAAGCGCCCGGACAGGTCGCGGTGATTGCCTTCGGCGAACAGGTACAGGTCCATCTCGCCCAACTGCGGACCGAAGCTGTAGGGATCCTCGGTGACCTGTTCACCACCGGCCCAGCCGATCTGCAGGCGGTACGGCTGCCGCTCGCCCAGATGAGCGGTGAACAGGCCCGGCAGGCTGCCCTGCTCCATCTCGGCCAGCAGGCGCCCGTCCTGTCGCGCCAGCACCCGCACGTTCAGGGCTCCGGGCAGGAAGGCACGGATGACCTCGCCGCCAGCGCCGTCGGCGTGCGGGCCGAGCACCGCGAACGGGTCGGCGTGCTCGGCACTGGCCAGGGCGTCAAGGTCACGCTGGCGGAGGCCGCCGTTACTGCGCGTGGTTACATTCATCTCACTGCCCCTTTCCATATATTTGTCAAAGTGACGCAGTGCCTGGCACGGGCTGCGCCGGTGCCAGGCAACGCTGGCGCCGCTACTGGGTTCATGATTCGCCCCAGGTACTGATCAGCCCATGCAGGCCATGCAAGGGCACGGCCAGCCAGCTCGGGCGGTTCTCGGCTTCGTAGATGATCTCGTAGGCGGCCTTCTCCAGGCAGAACAGCTCCAGCGCGGCGCGCTCGCCCTCGGCCCGTGCCCAGGCATGGGGCATGGCGGCGGTGGCCAGGCCGTAGGCTTCGACGAAGGCGTGACGCGACTGGTGCAGGTAATGCCTGGCGACCCGTTGACGGGCCTGGCGCGCGGCATCGGACAGGTCGACCGCCGAGGCACTGCGCAGGATCATCGCTGCAGCATAGTCGAAGGACCGCAGCACACCGCTGACGTCCTTGTAGGGGCTGTGCTTGGCCCGGCGCTCGTCCAGCGCACGGGCTGGCTCACCTTCGAAGTCGATGAGGTAGGCATCGCCCTGCACCACCAGTACCTGGCCCAGGTGCAGGTCGCCGTGCACGCGCATCAGCAGGCCGCCCTGGGCCTGCCGGGCGAGGGTCTCGATGTGCTGCGCCAGGCCGTCGCGCTGTTGTTGCAGGTCGTCGACCAGTGCCTGGCTGTCGCTGTCCAGCTGCTGGCGATGCTGGGCCAGCAGGTCGAGCGCGCGACTCAGTTCGGCCTGGATCTGCCGGCTCCAGCGCTGGCTGTCCCGGGCATCGCTGGGGCGTGGGGCAAAGGCCTGGTCAGCGGTCGGTGCGGCCAGCAGCAGGTGCATTTCACCCAGGCGCTGGCCGAGCAAGGTGGCAAAACCTGCCAGTTCTGCCAGAGCATCGGTGTGCGCCTCGGTACTGGCCTGGGCAGGTTCCATCTCGTCACGGATGGCTCGCTCCAGGGTGTTCTGGGTCCAGGACCAGGCATCGCCCTGATTGCTCAGGTAGCCCTGGGCGATCATCAGCAGATGGTCCTGCCGTTGCTCATCCACCCGGCTGACCCAGGCCAGCAGCGGCGAGATATTGGCAAAGCCGACGGCAGTCAGATAGGCGCTCATTTCCAGTTCCGGGTGAATGCCCGGGTTGACCCGGCGAATCAGCTTGAGCACCACCCGCTCGCCGATCACCACCGAGCTGTTGGACTGCTCGGCACTGAGGTAACGCACCTCGCTGTCGTCGCCCAGCTCGAGCCCGGCCAGTTGTGCGGTGCACTGGAAGCGCAACTCGCCAGCGTCGGTCGCCAGGTGCGTGCCATCGGCGCAGGCCTGCATGACCGCGCGCACGAACGACTCCTGGACGAAGGCATCGGTGATCAGCCCGACCTGGCGCCCCCGGCGCACTCGCGACAGCGCCAGTTGCTGGGGCAAGGCCGTGTTGATCTGCTCTTCCGGCAGCAGGCCGAACGGCAACTGGTAATGGCTGGTCACGCCGTCGCTGAGCACCTCCAGCTCGCTGAGCAGCACTGGCGAACCGGCGGTGCCCAAGCGCACACCATAGCGGATGCGCACTGCGTCGATCGGCCCTTCCTTGCCGGCGAACCAGCGGCGCTTGGGCAAGTATTGCGGCAGGATCGCCCCCTGCAGGGTGTCCACCGAGGGCGCTTCGAGCAACTCCTCCAGACGCTTGCGCAGCACCAGCGTGGTCAGTTCCGGCAAGCCTTCGGTGGCCTGCACGTGCCAGCTCGGCATACGGTCGTGGGAGGCCAGCAGGAACCAGTAGAAGGCATACGGCGGCAGGGTCAGCAGGAACGGCAGCTGGCCGATGGGCGGGAAGGCACTGCCGCCGAGCATCTCCACCGGCACCCGCTCGGCATACTGCGACAGGTCCAGTTCGGCGGCCTGTGCGGCGCGCGAGACGTTGGCCACGCAGAGGATGGTCTCGCTGTTGCCGTCGGCGTCGGTGTATTCGCGCACGTAGGCGAGGATCCGCCGGTTGCTGGGGGTGAGCATCTTCAAAGTACCGCGACCGAAGGCCTTCTGCTGCTTGCGCACCGCCAGCAGGCGCCGGTTCCAGTTGAGCAGCGAGTGCGGATCGTGGCTCTGGGCCTCGACGTTGACCGTCTGGTAGCCATACAGCGGATCCATGACCGGCGGCAGCACCAGGCGCTGGGGGTCGGCCTTGGAGAACCCGCCATTGCGGTCGGGCGACCACTGCATCGGCGTGCGCACGCCGTCGCGGTCGCCCAGGTAGATATTGTCGCCCATGCCCAGCTCATCGCCGTAGTACAGGGTCGGGGTGCCAGGCATCGACAGCAGCAGGCTGGTCAGCAGCTCGATGCGACGACGGTCGCGCTGCAGCAACGGGGCCAGGCGCCGACGAATGCCGAGGTTGATGCGCGCACGGCGGTCTTCGGCGTAGTGGTTCCACAGGTAGTCGCGCTCGCGGTCGGTGACCATCTCCAGGGTCAGCTCGTCGTGGTTGCGCAGGAAGATCGCCCACTGGCAGTTGGCGGGAATCTCCGGGGTCTGGCGCAGGATATCGGTGATCGGGAAGCGGTCTTCCATGGCCAGGGCCATGTACATGCGCGGCATCAAGGGAAAGTGGAAGGCCATGTGGCATTCGTCGCCATCGCCTTCGCCGAAGTACGGGCGGGTGTCTTCCGGCCACTGGTTGGCCTCGGCCAGGAGCATGCGATCAGGGTAGTTGGCGTCGATCTCGGCGCGGATCGCCTTGAGCACGGCGTGGGTCTCGGGCAGGTTCTCGTTGTTGGTGCCGTCGCGCTCGATCAGGTACGGAATGGCATCCAGGCGCAGGCCGTCGACGCCGATATCGAGCCAGAAGCGCATGACCCCGATCACCGCCTTCATCACCTGCGGGTTGTCGAAGTTGAGGTCTGGCTGGTGTGAATAGAAGCGGTGCCAGAAGTACTGGCCGGCGACCGGGTCCCAGGTCCAGTTGGACTTCTCGGTGTCGAGGAAGATGATCCGCGTACCGTCGTACTTCTGGTCGTCGTCCGACCACACGTAGAAGTTGCGCGCCTGGCTGCCGCGCTTGGCATGACGGGCGCGCTGGAACCAGGGGTGCTGGTCGCTGGTGTGGTTGATGACCAGCTCGGTGATGACCCGCAGCCCGCGCTTGTGCGCTTCGCCGATGAAACGCCTGGCGTCGGCCATGCTGCCGTAGTCGGGGTGCACGGCCTTGTACTCGCCGATGTCGTAGCCATCGTCGCGCCGCGGCGAGGGGTAGAACGGCAGCAGCCAGAGGGTGTTGACCCCCAGTTCGGCAATGTAGTCGAGCTTGCTGATCAGGCCCGCGAAGTCGCCGATCCCATCGTTGTTGGCATCGAAGAACGACTTGATGTGCAACTGGTAGATCACCGCATCCTTGTACCACAGCGGATCGTCGATGAAGGCTGCCGGGCGCGAACGCTTGGCCATGTGCGACTCCTTTCAGTTCCTGGTTTGTGGGGGAGCGGATCGGCTCCGGCACAACGATCAGTGAAGCTTGCTGATGCGCCAGATCCCGAACGGCTGGTGCCAGGGTTCGATACGCATCCACTGGGTCTTGCCATGCCAGGTCCAGCGGTGCCCGGTCATCAGGTCCTCGCCTTGTGTATCGGCGTTGTCGTCGAGCCCCAGCTCCCACAGCGGCAGTTCGAAATGCGCTTCCTGGGCGTTGTGCGGATCGAGGCTGATGGCAACCAGGATGAAGTTGTCGCGCTCGGGCGTGCGCTTGGCGAAATACAGGATCTGCTCGTTCCAGCAATTGAAGAAGGCCACGCCCAGGTGGGTCTGCAGCGCTCGGTTCTGGCGGCGGATGCGGTTGAGCTGGGCGATCTCGGCAACGATGTTGCCGGGTGCGGTGAAGTCGCGCGGGCGGATCTGGTACTTCTCCGAATCCAGGTACTCCTCCTTGCCCGGCAACGGCGTGCCTTCGCACAGCTCGAAGCCCGAGTACATGCCCCACAGCCCCGAACCCATGGTCGCCAGCGCCGCACGGATGAGGAAGCCCGGGCGGCCGCTAGCCTGCAGAAAATAGGGGTTGATGTCGGGAGTGTTGACGAAGAAGTTCGGCCGGTAGCACAGGCTCCACGGCGGCTGGTTGAGCTGCTCGAAATATTCGCGCAACTCCTGCTTGGTATTGCGCCAGGTGAAATAGGTGTAGCTCTGCGCGTAGCCGACCTTGCCCAGGCGCGCCATCATTGCCGGGCGGGTGAACGCCTCGGCGAGGAACAGCACATCGGGGTACTGGCTGCGTACATTGGCGATCAGCCATTGCCAGAACGGCAAGGGCTTGGTGTGCGGATTGTCGACACGGAAAGTGCGCACGCCCTCCTCGACCCAGCCGATCACCACATCGCGCAGCGCCAGCCACAGCGAGGGCACGGCGTCAGGTGCGTAGAAATCGACGTTGACGATGTCCTGGTACTTTTTCGGCGGGTTCTCGGCGTAGCGGATGGTGCCGTCCGGGCGCCAACTGAACCAGCCTGGGTGCTCGCTAAGCCAGGGGTGATCCTGGGAGCACTGGATGGCGAAGTCGAGGGCGATTTCCAGGCCATGCTCGGCGGCGGCGGCGACCAGCCGACGGAAGTCTTCGCGGCTGCCCAGTTGCGGGTGAATGGCATCGTGGCCGCCCTCGGGGCTGCCGATCGCGTAAGGGCTGCCCGGATCGTCAGGGGCGGCTTGCAGAGCGTTGTTGCGGCCCTTGCGGTGCTGCTTGCCGATGGGGTGGATCGGCGGGAAATACAGCACGTCGAAACCCATGTCGCGGATCATCGGCAGGCGCTGGTGCACATCGTCGAAGGTGCCATGGCGTTCGGGGTCGTCGGTGATCGAGCGTGGGAACAGCTCGTACCAGCTGGCGAACAGCGCCCGCTCGCGATCCACGTCCAGCGGTAGTTCGGGGCTGCGGGTCAGGTAGCTGCGGTGTTCGGCCTGGCTCATCAGGCTGGCGCTTTCAGGGCTCAGCAGCAGCGCCACCTGATCGTCCGCCGTCAGCGTCGGCAGGCGCTGCTGCAGCGCTTCGAGCTGCGCACGCAAGGGACCGTCGCTGCGCTCGATGCCCTTGCCCAGCAGCAACCTGCCCTCCTCCAGCTCCAGCGTGACCTCGACACCGGCGTGGTACTTCTTCTCGAGGTCGTGGCAATACGTGGCGTAGGGATCGATCCAGGCTTCGATGCCGAACAGGTGCAGGCCCGGCTCCACTGGCGTGAACTCGGCAAGCCACAGGTCGTTGCCTGCCGAAGTCATCGGCACACCATGCGAGTGCCGGCTATGGGCCTGGCGCCAGTGCAGCGTCACGGCCAGACGGTCATGGCCGTCGCTGTAGACCTTGCTGGTCACCTGCACCGCCTGCCCGCTCACCGCCTTGGCGGCAAAGGCACCGGCATCGAGCACGGGAGTGGTGTCCTCGATGACGATGCGCGGCGCCAACAGCGCCTGGGACAGGCTGATGGCCTGGTCCGGGTGATCGTTGGCCTTGGGCACTTGCTCGAAAGGCACGCTTGCGAAGGGCTCATTACCAGACATCGGACCTTGCTCCCCTGAGCTGGTGGGCGGTAAGGGTTCAGAGCCATGCCTGCACGGTGGGTTCAAAAAAATTGAGCGAATGGCGGCTGCAGTCGGTCGAAGCCTGCAGAACCTCTTCATCCACCCCGCGAGGTCAGGCCATGAACATTCCCATTCCACCGGAGACGCCCGATCCGAACATCGACGACCCGGCACTGCCGCCGCCGGTACCCGAGGAAGATCCGGACGAACTGCCGATCAAGCCGACGATGCCGCCGACAGTGGGCGACCCGCCGAGCCAGGAGCCGCCGGTGAAAGCTTGAGGATAGCTGCAGGTGGCGAGTTGCAAGCGGCAAGTTGCGCCGGCCGCTTGAGCCTCACAGCTGCAGTTCTTCGACGCTGATCTCGCGCATCCGAAACTTCTGCACCTTGCCGGTGACCGTCATCGGGAACTCGTCGACCAGGCGCAGGTGCCGGGGCACCTTAAAATGCGCGATACGCGCCTTGCACCAGGCCTGCAGTTCCTCGACCGTGACGCTGTGGCCCGGGTGCAGTTTGATCCAGGCGACGATCTCTTCACCGTAGCGGCTGCAGGGAATGCCGATCACCTGCGCGTCGGCCACTGCGGGGTGGGTGTAGAAGAACTCCTCCAGCTCGCGCGGATAGATGTTCTCGCCGCCGCGAATGATCATGTCCTTGTTGCGCCCGACAATGCGCACATAGCCCTGCTCGTCCATCACCGCCAGGTCACCCGTGCGCATCCAGCGCGCCGGGTCGATGGCCTGGTGAGTGGCTTCGGCGTTATCCCAGTACCCCAGCATCACGCTGTAGCCGCGGGTACACAGCTCGCCGATCTCGCCGCGCGCGACGATCGCCCCGTGCTCGTCCACCAGCTTGGTCTCCAACTGCGGCTGGGTGCGCCCGACCGTGGTCACCCGCAACTCCAGCGCATCGTCCGGACCGGTCTGCAGCGACACCGGGCTGGTCTCGGTCATGCCGTAGGCAATCTGCACCTCGGCCATGTGCATCTGCTCGATCACCCGGCGCATCACCTCGATCGGGCAGGTAGCACCGGCCATGATGCCGCTGCGCAGGGTCGAGAGGTCGAGGGTGCTGCGTGACGGATGGTCGAGCATGGTGATGAACATGGTCGGCACGCCATAGAGAATGCTGGCGCGCTCGTCGGCCACCGCCTGCAGCGTCAACTCGGGATCGAAGGCATCGTTGGGGTAGATCATGGTGCTGCCATGCGTGATGCAGCCCAGGTTGCCCATGACCATGCCGAAGCAGTGGTACAGCGGCACCGGAATCACCATGCGGTCGTGCTCGCTCAGGCCCAGGCTTTCGCCGACCATGAAGCCGTTGTTGAGGATGTTGTAGTGGCTGAGCGTGGCGCCTTTCGGCGCGCCAGTGGTGCCGGAGGTGTACTGGATGTTCACCGCCTGGTCGAACTGCAAACCCTGCTGCCTCGCCTGCAGCGTCTGGGCATCGACCTGCCCTGCCCGTTCGGCCAGCGCCTCCCACGCCAGCATGCCGCTCGGCGGAGTGGACGACAGGCTGATGACGCCACGCAGGTCCGGCAGGCGTTCACTCACCAGCGGCTGCGCACCGAGTTCGGGCACCAGTTCTTGCACCATCGCGTGGTAGTCGGACGACTTGAAGGCATCGGCGCACACCAGCCAGCTGCAACCGGACTGACGCAACACGTACTCCAACTCACCCACCCGGTACGCCGGGTTGATGTTGACCAGGATCGCGCCGACCTTCGCCGTGGCGATCTGCAGGATGCACCACTGGGCGCAGTTCGGCGCCCAGATACCGACTCGATCGCCGCTGGCGATCCCCAGCGCAATCAGGGCCCGGGCATGCACCTCGACCTGGTCGGCCAGCTCGCGCCAGGTGTAGCGCAGGCCCTGGTGACGCACCACCAGTGCTTCGCGCTCGGGCCAGCGGGCGACCGTGGCGTCGAAGGCCTGGCCGATGGTCAGGGTCAGCAGCGGTTGCTCCTGACGGCCGCGGGTATAGCTTGGTTGAGGCATGGTGGTCCCTTCTTGTGGTTGTTCTGGGCATGACTGAAGCAGGCGGCGATTACTCTGGCGCAGATTTACGTTTACGTAAAGGTGATGATCCAATTGACAGTCCCGAAAGGCAGGTTTACGTTAACGTCAACCACGAGCACCGATCCTGTGGGAGCGGGCTTGCCCGCGATGAGGCCGGACCAGACAACATCGCTGGCCGTTCTGACGGGCATCGCGGGCAAGCCCGCTCCCACAGGGTCGGTGCAGTACCTCGAATTTCAAGAACAACAAGGTGCCCCCATGCATTACCCCAGCCTGAACTTCGCCCTGGGCGAGACCATCGACATGCTCCGCGACCAGGTGCGCACCTTCGCTGCCGCCGAACTCGCCCCACGTGCCGCCCAGATCGACCACGACAACCTGTTCCCCGCCGACATGTGGCGCAAGTTCGGCGACATGGGCCTGCTGGGCATCACCGTGCCGGAAGAATACGGCGGTGCCGGCCTGGGCTACCTGGCCCACGTGGTGTCGATGGAAGAGATCAGCCGCGCCTCGGCCTCGGTCGCGCTGTCCTACGGCGCCCACTCCAACCTGTGCGTCAACCAGATCAACCGCAATGGCACCCATGAGCAGAAGCTCAAGTACCTGCCCAAGCTGATCAGCGGCGAGCACATCGGCGCCCTGGCCATGAGCGAACCCAACGCCGGCTCAGACGTGGTGTCGATGAAACTGCGCGCCGAGAAACGCGGCGACCGCTATGTACTCAACGGCAGCAAGACCTGGATCACCAACGGCCCCGACGCCAACACCTACGTGATCTACGCCAAGACCGACCTGGACAAGGGCCCCCACGGCATCACCGCGTTCATCGTCGAGCGTGACTGGAAGGGCTTCTCGCGCAGCAACAAGTTCGACAAGTTGGGCATGCGCGGCTCCAACACCTGCGAGCTGTTCTTCGATGGCGTCGAAGTGCCGGAAGAAAACATCCTCGGCCAGCTCAACGGCGGCGTGCGCGTGCTGATGAGCGGCCTGGACTACGAGCGCGTGGTGCTCTCGGGCGGCCCGACCGGCATCATGCAGAGCTGCATGGACCTGGTGGTGCCGTACATTCACGACCGCAAGCAGTTCGGCCAGAGCATCGGCGAGTTCCAGCTGATCCAGGGCAAGATCGCCGACATGTACACCCAGCTCAATGCCAGCCGCGCCTACCTGTATGCCGTGGCCCAGGCCTGCGATCGCGGCGAGACCACGCGCAAGGATGCCGCCGGGGTGATCCTCTACACCGCCGAACGCGCCACGCAGATGGCCCTGGAAACCATCCAGATTCTCGGCGGCAACGGCTACATCAACGAATTCCCGGCTGGCCGCCTGCTGCGCGACGCCAAACTCTACGAGATCGGTGCCGGCACCAGCGAAATCCGCCGGATGCTGATCGGTCGCGAACTGTTCAACGAAACCCGCTGAGCACAAGGAGCTGGCGTTCATGGCTACCCTGCACACCCAGATCAACCCGCGCTCGGCGGAGTTCGCCGACAACAGCGCGGCCATGCTCGAACAGGTCGAGGCCCTGCGCACCCTGCTGGCCCAGGTCAGCCAGGGCGGCGGCGCCAAGGCCCAGCAGCGCCACACCTCGCGCGGCAAGCTGCTGCCGCGTGAGCGCATCGACCGCCTGCTCGACCCGGGCTCGGCGTTTCTCGAGATCGGCCAACTCGCCGCCCATGAGGTGTATGGCGAAGACGTGCCGGCAGCAGGTGTGATCGCCGGCATTGGCCGCGTCGAAGGCGTCGAGTGCATGATCGTGGCCAATGACGCCACGGTCAAAGGCGGCTCCTACTACCCGCTGACCGTGAAGAAACACCTGCGCGCGCAGACCATCGCCCTGCAGAACCGCCTGCCGTGCATCTACCTGGTCGACTCCGGCGGCGCCAACCTGCCGCGCCAGGACGAGGTGTTCCCTGACCGCGAGCACTTCGGGCGAATCTTCTTCAACCAGGCCAACATGAGCGCACTGGGCATCCCGCAGATCGCCGTGGTGATGGGTTCGTGCACCGCCGGTGGCGCCTACGTGCCGGCCATGGCCGACGAGGCGATCATGGTGCGCCAGCAGGCGACCATCTTCCTCGCCGGCCCACCCCTGGTGAAAGCTGCGACCGGCGAGGTGGTCAGCGCCGAGGACCTCGGCGGCGCCGACGTGCACTGCCGCACCAGCGGCGTGGCCGACCACTATGCCGACAATGACGAGCACGCCCTGGCCATCGCCCGGCGCAGTGTCGCCAACCTCAACTGGCACAAGCAGGGCAAGCTGCAGTGCCAGGCACCGATTGCCCCGCTGTATGACGCACAAGAGCTGTATGGCGTGGTCCCGGCCGATGCCAAGCAACCGTTCGATGTGCGCGAGATCATCGCGCGCCTGGTCGACGGCTCGGTGTTCGATGAGTTCAAGGCCCTGTTCGGCACCACCCTGGTGTGCGGCTTCGCCCACCTGCATGGCTATCCGGTGGCGATCCTGGCCAACAACGGCATCCTCTTCGCCGAGGCCGCGCAAAAAGGCGCGCACTTCATCGAACTGGCCTGCCAACGCGGCATCCCGCTGTTGTTCCTGCAGAACATCACAGGGTTCATGGTCGGCAAGAAATACGAGGAAGGCGGCATCGCCAAGCACGGCGCCAAGCTGGTGACCGCAGTGGCCTGCGCCCAGGTGCCGAAGTTCACGGTGATCATCGGCGGCAGCTTCGGTGCTGGCAACTACGGCATGTGCGGGCGCGCCTACGATCCGCGTTTCCTGTGGATGTGGCCCAACGCGCGAATCGGCGTGATGGGTGCCGAACAGGCCGCCGGCGTGCTGGCCCAGGTCAAGCGCGAGCAGAGCGAGCGCAGTGGCGAAGTGTTCAGCGCCGAGGACGAAAAACAGCTCAAGCAGCCGATTCTCGACCAGTACGAACGCCAGGGCCACCCCTACTACTCCAGTGCACGGCTGTGGGATGACGGCGTCATCGACCCGGCGCAAACCCGTGAAGTGCTGGGCCTTGCCTTGTCCGCCGCGCTGAACGCCCCGATCGAACAGAGCCGCTTCGGCATTTTCCGGATGTGACCCATGAGCGATTTCGCCACCCTTGAAGTGATCAAGGACCCTCGCGGCTTCGCCACCCTGTGGCTGAACCGTGAAGACAAGAACAACGCCTTCAACGCGCAGATGATTCGCGAGCTGATCGTGGCCATCGACCAACTGGGCGAGGACACCAGCCTGCGCTTCGTGCTGTTGCGCGGCCGTGGCCGGCACTTCAGCGCCGGCGCCGACCTGGCCTGGATGCAGCAGTCGGCGCAACTGGACTTCAATACCAACCTGGACGATGCCCGTGAACTGGGCGAGCTGATGTACAGCCTGCACCGCCTGAAGGCGCCGACCCTGGCCGTGGTCCAGGGCGCAGCCTTTGGCGGCGCGCTGGGCCTGATCAGTTGCTGCGACATGGCCGTTGGCGCCGAGGATGCCCAGCTGTGCCTGTCGGAAGTGCGCATCGGTCTGGCCCCGGCGGTGATCAGCCCGTTCGTGGTCAAGGCCATCGGCGAGCGCGCCGCACGCCGCTATGCCCTGACCGCCGAGCGGTTCAGCGGCGTGCGCGCCCGTGAACTGGGCCTGCTGGCCGAGGTGTATCCGGCCGGCGAGCTGGAAACCCAGGTCCAGGCCTGGATCGACAACCTGCTGCACAACAGCCCCCAGGCCCTGCGCGCCACCAAGGACTTGCTGCGCGAAGTGGACGACGGTGAACTCAGCCCGGCCCTGCGCCGCTATTGCGAGAACGCCATCGCGCGTATCCGCGTCAGCCCCGAAGGCCAGGAAGGGCTGCGCGCGTTCCTGGAAAAACGCCGCCCCGCCTGGCAACCCGACGACAAGGAACCTCGCCCATGAGCCAACCCACGCTGACCACCCTGCTGGTCGCCAACCGCGGCGAGATCGCCTGCCGGGTGATGCGCACCGCCAAGGCCATGGGCCTGACCACGGTGGCGGTGCACAGCGCCACCGACCGTGACGCCCGGCACAGCCGCGAGGCCGATATCCGCGTCGACCTGGGCGGCACCAAGGCCGCCGACAGCTACCTGGTGATCGACAAGCTGATCGCTGCGGCCAAGGCCAGTGGTGCCCAGGCGATCCATCCCGGCTACGGGTTCCTGTCCGAGAACGCAGGCTTTGCCCGCGCCATCGAGCAGGCCGGGCTGATCTTCCTCGGCCCACCGGCCAGCGCCATCGACGCCATGGGCAGCAAGTCGGCGGCCAAGGCGCTGATGGAAGCGGCCGGTGTACCGCTGGTGCCCGGTTACCACGGCGAGGCCCAGGACCTGGAAACCTTCCGCGCCGCAGCGGCGCGCATCGGTTATCCGGTACTGCTCAAGGCCAGCGCCGGCGGCGGCGGCAAGGGCATGAAGGTGGTCGAGCAGGAGAGCGAGCTGGCCGACGCCCTGGCCTCGGCCCAGCGCGAGGCGCAGTCGTCGTTCGGCGATGCGCGGATGCTGGTGGAAAAGTACGTGCTCAAGCCGCGCCACGTGGAGATCCAGGTGTTTGCCGACCAGCACGGCCACTGCCTGTACCTCAACGAGCGCGACTGCTCGATCCAGCGCCGTCACCAGAAGGTTGTCGAAGAGGCGCCAGCGCCGGGCCTGTCGGCGCAACTACGCCAGGCCATGGGCGAGGCCGCAGTGCGTGCAGCCCAGGCCATCGGCTATGTCGGCGCGGGCACGGTGGAATTCCTGCTCGATGCCCGTGGCGAGTTCTTCTTCATGGAGATGAATACCCGCCTGCAGGTCGAGCACCCGGTCACCGAGGCCATCACCGGTCTGGACCTGGTGGCCTGGCAGATCCGCGTGGCCTGCGGCGAAGCCTTGCCGATCACTCAGGCGCAAGTGCCGCTGGTGGGCCATGCCATCGAGGTCCGGCTGTACGCCGAAGACCCTGGCAATGACTTCCTGCCGGCCACCGGCGCCCTGGCCCTGTACCGCGAATCGGCACCGGGCGAAGGCCGTCGCGTCGACAGCGGGGTCAGCGAGGGCGACGTGATCTCACCCTTCTACGACCCTATGCTGGGCAAGCTGATCGCCTGGGGGCAGAACCGCGAACAGGCGCGCCTGCGCCTGCTGGCCATGCTCGACGAATTCGCCATCGGCGGCCTGAAGACCAACATCGCCTTCCTGCGGCGCATCCTTGCCCATCCGGCCTTCGCCGCCGCCGAACTGGACACCGGCTTTATCGGCCGCCACCAGGCGGTGCTGCTGCCCGCCGCCAGCGAGCGGCCGGCGGCGTTCTGGCAGGCGGCTGCCGAAGCCTGGCTGCAGGGCGACGCGCCACTGCGGCGCGCGGACGACCTCGACTCCCCCTGGTCCGAGCGCAGCGGCCTGCGCCTGGGCCTGCCGCCACGCAGCAGCCTGCACCTGACCTGCGACGGCCAGGACCAGGCCGTGGCGCTGCAGAACAGTGCTCCCTCCACATACCAGTTGCAGGGCGAGCAACTGGTGCACGACCAGGATGGCCTGCGTCGCCGCCACTTGGCCGTTCGCCGGCAAGGCGTGCTGTACCTGCAGTGGGAGGGCGAACTGCACAGTGTCACTGCGTTCGACCCGATCGCAGCCGCCCAGCACGCCCATGCGCATCAGGGCGGTATGGGCGCGCCCATGAACGGCAGCATCGTGCGCGTGCTGGTCGAGCCCGGCCAGGCGGTGGAAGCCGGAACGGCGCTGGTGGTACTGGAGGCGATGAAGATGGAGCACAGCATCCGCGCGGCGCAGGCCGGGACGGTGAAGGCACTGTTCTGCCAGGAAGGGGACATGGTCAGCGAAGGGACGGTGCTGGTGGAGCTGGAAGAGGACTGAGGGCCGCGACGCGACTCGACACCAATCCTCCCCCCTGAGGCCGCGCCCTCAGGGGGAGGCAGTGGTGTCTGAGCGCTGGCTCAATGCCGTCCGTGCGACCGCACCACCACGCCCAGCACCTCGAAATCTTCACCGCACAACAGCTTCGGGTAGGTCGGGTTCAGTGGCTTGAGATAACGCTGCCCGCCATCCTCGACCAGTTGCCGGAACATCGCCGAAGTGCCCTTCTGCCGGGCGATCACCAGTTTGCCCGGTGCCGCCGGCACCCCCGGATCGACCAGTACCAGCATCTGCTCAGGCACGCTGGGGCCACTCGGCGCGCTCATCAGGTCGCCTTCGACCGGTAGCCAGAACGCCTTGCCCAGCGCCGGATAGTCGGTCTGCTCATAGACGATGCAATCCTCCGGCAGCGGCCCGTCCAGCTCGGCCCAGGCCAGCACCGGGTAGCGGAAGCACATGATGTACTGCTGCAGGTCGTGGTCGTCGTCTTCTTCATCCACGGCGTAGCTGCCGTTACGCTCGGCCAGCTGGTCGATGCGCACCATGCGCAGCGACACATGCAGGTGCGCCATGCCCAGGGCCTGCAGCACCTGGTTCATCATGCCCACCTTCGGCTGACGTGTGCCGCGCAGCCAATGACCGACGCCGCCCTGGGTCACCCCAACGCGTTCGGCGAGTTGTTCCTGCGAAAGACCCAGCTCTCGCATCCTTTGCTTGACCAACGCGATCCATTTTTCCATCGCCCGCACGATACGGACTGCCCATCAGCGCTCAATACACATATTGTATTATTAATCTGATCGTAAAAAGTACTTTTCGTATTAGTATGCACGTGTATTGATTTCCCCACTCCCCTCGACTGGTAACAGGATGAAACCAATGACATATCCAGAAAAGGATTTGGACAGCGAAGCCGCCCGTCGCGCGCTCGACTACTACCTCAATCCCAACCCGCCCCACGCCAGCATCGACAGCGTGCCCTGGACCCTGCGCAAGGACGTCTCGCCCGAACAGGCCAACGCCCACGCCATGGCCCTGTTGCGCTGCGCGGCAGCCACCGCGCAGGAAACCGGCAGCCACCAGCAGGGGACGACCCGTGAGCTGCTGTTCGCATTGATGCATATGGTGAACATGGCGCGCGCACTGCTGGAGCAGCGATCTGCACCACAGGGGCTATGAAAGGCGGGAGCTCGTGATTGCCGGGTAGCGGCAGTGCCCCGGTTGCCGGGACAGGAAGCGCACAGTGAAATTATTTTTCGTAAAAGACGAGAAATCATTTGACTGGCAAATGATAACGATTATTATTGCACTCAGCAGGTCGCGAGACTTGCTGGATAACCTGGAGCCCTCAGGTCGGACTCTCAGATTATCTCCTCATCAGGCTAATCACGGTTTTTGACCCGGCTTTTTGCCGGGTCATTTTTTTTTGGCTCTTCAGGCTAATGAAGAAGGGTTACCGCTTTGAATGGCCGCGATGATAGCAAAGGTGTGTCAATTCGTGAATCTGTGTTGCAGCGTTTTGCGCAAACAGCACTTGAGAATCAATCTCGTTACGATTAAGCTGGCCGCGCATCAGGGAGGATGCCCCCTCTCACCTCTTCTCGCGCAAGGAGCCGTCCATGACCCGTCTGCTATTGCCCCTCGAGCATGGCCCGCAAGCCGCCCAGAGCCCTTCCGACAACGCACTCCTGCATGGCCTCAAGCGTTTGCCACGCCGGGTTCAGCAAGTGTTCCTGCTCAACCGCCTGGACCAGCTGGGCATCGCCGACATCGCCGCACGCCTCGACCTGCCCGTAGCAACCATCGAACGCCACCTGCTGCAGGCACTGCAGAGCGCCCGCCCGCGCCGCGACCTGCTGGCCAGCATCGCCGAGCAGTGGTACGTGCGTCTGCAGAGCCCGCAAGCCACCAGTTGCGAACGCATCGACTTTCGCCGCTGGCTGGATGCGGCACCCGAGCACCTGCAGGCCTTCCGCCAGACCGAGCTGAGCTGGCGCAGCCTGCAGGCCCCGGCGCGACAACTCGGGCAGGACGGCTGGTACCGCAATGGCCGGGCGGCGCTGTCTCTGGGCGGCTGTTCGATTGCGGTCGGGCTTGGCGTTGCAGCGCTGGTAGCCTTTGGCCTGTTCGTCTGAGGCGCCGGCACACGCCTGACCTGCGGCAGGGCCAGCAAAGACACCCCAGCACTCGTTGAGCTACAGTAGCGTCACAACAAAGCCACAGGAGCCTGGCAATGACCGTGACGCTGTCCCCGCTGCAGATCGACTGCGATTTCGATTCCGGCAACATCCAGGTGCTGGATGCCAGCGACCCGCGCCAGGTGCGCCTGGCCATTCGCCCCGACACCCATAGCGGCCACTTTCAGTGGTTCCACTTCAGGGCAAGCGGCCTGACGCCCGGGCAGACCCATCGCTTCAGCCTCGACAACGCCCACCAGTCGTCCTACCGGAATGCCTGGACCGGCTACCACGCCGTGGCTTCCTACGACCAGCAGACCTGGTTCCGCGTGCCCAGCAGCTTCGACGGCAAGGCCCTGTCGTTCGACTTCGACGCCGAGCAGCCGGTGGCCTGGTTCGCCTACTTCGAGCCCTACCCGCGCGCACGGCACAACCAGTTGATCGAACGTGCCCTGAAGATCCCCGGCGTCGAACTACTGGCCAGCGGACGCAGCGTCCAGGGCCGCGACATTCCCCTGCTGCGTGCCAGCAAAGGGGTTGGCGACACGCGCAAGCTGTGGCTGATCGCCCAGCAGCATCCCGGCGAACACATGGCCGAGTGGTTCATGGAAGGCGTGATCGACCGCCTGGAAGCCAACGATGCAACGCTCCAGCGCCTGCTGGCCGAAGCCGACCTGTACCTGATCCCCAACATGAACCCGGATGGTGCCTTCCACGGCCACCTGCGCACCAACTTCAAGGGCAAGGACCTCAACCGCGCCTGGCAGGATGCCAGTGTCGAACTGAGCCCGGAGGTGTTCTTCGCCCAGAGCCAGATGAAGCAGCACGGCGTCGATGCCTTCATCGACG
Organism: Pseudomonas sp. FA117; assembly: GCF_057370475.1. Taxonomy (NCBI): domain Bacteria; kingdom Pseudomonadati; phylum Pseudomonadota; class Gammaproteobacteria; order Pseudomonadales; family Pseudomonadaceae; genus Pseudomonas; species Pseudomonas sp. FA117. The sequence continues at coordinate 2,119,482 of NZ_CM170675.1, read as the reverse complement.
TGCACGGCGACGAGGAAATCCCCCACGTGTTCACCGCCGCCTGCGAGGGCAACCCGGGCTACACGCCGCGCATCGAAAAGCTGGAGACGCAGTTCCGCAGCACCCTGTGCAGCGTGACCAGGGACTTCCAGACCGTGCACGGCTACACCCGCGACCTGCCTGGCCAGGCCAACATGACCCTGGCCTGCAATGCCGTGGGCCAGGCCTATGACTGCCTGTCGCTGACCCTGGAAATGCCGTTCAAGGACCACGACGACAACCCCGATGCCCGCAGCGGCTGGTCCGGGGCACGTTCCAAGGCGCTGGCCGGGGCGGTGCTGGAAACCCTGGAGAAGATGGTCAAGGACCTGCGCTGAGTTCCAGCCTGTGGGGGCGGATCAGCACCGGTGCACCGCCCCCTGTTCAGAACTGCACGTCGAGGATCACCGAGTCGGTGTAGCTCGCCGCCGGCGGTGTGGCCTGGTCGGTATAGACCTTGGCGTTGTAGTTGAACACCTGGCTGCCGGTGCCGGTCCCCGCCCCCGGATTGACGTCGGCATCGCTGCTGGCACGGCGCGCGCTGGTCAGCGAGCCCCAGCGCACGCTACCGGCGCTCTTGAAGATGTCGTAGGCCAGGTAGTTGTTGGCCGCAGACTTCATCCGCCGCCGCCCTGCCGAAACGTTCTGCCCGTCGTCCAGCCCGACCGTGTAGTTGCTGCCCTTGGTGCAGGCAATGTTGATGCTCTGGTTCACCGTGCTGAAGCCGGCGACCACCGGGGCGCTGCCGAAACTGATGTTGGGCGTGGTGATCTGGCAGTCGTTGCTGACCGTCAGGGTCACGGTCAGGTTCTGCGTGCCCGAGCCGATGTCGCGGCCCAGGCAGATGTTGCCCAGGCCGATGCCGGAGCAATAGTTCCACTCCCACAGGATCGACAGGGTCTCGGTGTAGACCCCGGCAGCGACGTTCGCCCCGACCACGGTACGCAGGTACAGCGGCACCGATTTGGGCGAGGTGCCGTTGAGCAGGCCGAGGGCATCGATGATGCCGTTGGGGGCGAAGTCGAAACGGGTGCCGCGGCTGACCGGAAAGCTGGTGGTGTTGTTGGCGTAGATCGTATAGGGAATGACATCGCCGGTCGGCCCGACCAGCCCCGTGCGGGTCGAGGTGATGGTGGCGTAGAAGTGGTCGTTGCTGGTCAGCAGCGACAGCAGCGAACCGGTACAGGACAGCCCGGCATTGGTGGTCGAGGCTGGCTGCACGGTGGTACGCACCAGGGTCGAGTTGATGCTGCCGAACGAAGCCGGCGCCGTGGCACTGACCGCGCAGGCGGCCCAGGCCGGCGCGACGCCGCTGCAGAGCGCGGCCAGCAGCAGGCGCTCGACGGCGTTCATCGGCACACCAGCGGGCCGATCAGCGGAATCGGCCCCTCCCCTTCGGGCAGGTCGAATTCGACCTGGCACTGGCCGCCATCGACAAGCTCCACCTGCAGGCGATTGTGCGCCGACAGGTTTTCCAGATACACCAGCCCGTCCCAGCCCACCACCGCCTCGCTGCCGCTCGCGGTATCGCGCACCCGGCTGCCCAGCTTGAGCGTCTGCTGCGAGGTGTCGACCAGCACGATGCTTGCCGCCAGCACACGCTTGAGCGCGAACTCCAGCAAGTAGCCGCTGCCGCGCCGCACCGCGACCCGCTGCTCGACCGAGGGCGCCATGACGTCGGCCGGCAGGTCCATGGGGTCGATCTCGTACTTGCCGCGGTAGTAACCGCTGCTGTACGGCACCAGCAGGTGGCCGTTGCGGTCGGTGCGACCGACCACCTGGTTCTCGTAGCGCACCGGCACGTCGGCATAGCCGCTGGTGCTGACGACGACGAAGGCATCGTCGACACGGTTGGCGGCGAACATTCCCGAGTCCATCAGCACCAGCGACCCTGTAGCGTCGGCCCAACGGGTCATCTCGCCACTGCTGCCATAGACCCCGGCCTGCAACTGCACCGACTGCAGGCGCCAGGTCACGTCGGCCTGGCGATAGGCATCGCGGTCGCCGCCGGTGGCGTAGCCGAGGTTGTAGCCCACGCCGCCGCCCACCGGCACTGCGCGGCTGTAGTTGACGCGCTGCAGGTCCTGGCCGTCCTTGCTGCGCTCGGCGCTGAAAGCCAGGGTGCCGTGGGTGTCGAACGGCAGCACAAGTTGCGCCTGCACCGCCCACTGGCTGTCGCCGACATCGCGGTTGGCCGACAGGTACAGGCTGCTGTTGCGCCACAGCGGCTTGCTCCAGCTCAGGTTGATCAGGCGAGTACGCGAGCCGTCGCCGGCGCGCACGTCGAAGTAACCGGCGCCGACGCTGCCGTAGCGGTCCAGGTTGAGGCTCACCGTGGCCTGCTCGCTGCGCGTGCTCAGGCGGGTGTAGGGGTTGTCGACCAGGGTCAGGTCGGCGTAGTCGCCATGACGTTCGATACGCTGGTAGTTGAAGCCGATTCGCCGGCTGTTGTACTGGTAACCCAGCGCCACCTGCTGGCCGCTGTCACCTTCGAAGCGGCTCTGCGCGACGGCGGCATTGAGCACGCCGAAGGTGCCCAGGCGCAGGTTGCCGCCCACACCGCCGAGCATCATCGATTCGGCGGTCTCCAGATGGCTTTCGACGGTGAAGGAGTCGCTCAGGCCATGGCGCAGGCTTGCCGTGGCCACGCCGGGTCCGTAGCCGAAGTCGCGCACGGCGTAGTCGCGGCGCAGGCTGCCGGCGGCCACGGAGAAGTCCGACAGGCCCTTGGCCAGCAGGCTGCTGGTCACATAGAACGGCAAGGTGGTCGAAACCTGGCGCCCGAGGGCGTCGGTGGTGACCACCACGGCTTCACCGGCACCATTGATGAACGGCACGTTGGTCAGGGTGTAGGGGCCGGGCTGCAGGTCGGTGGTGCTGGTCTTGTAGCCGTTGATGAACAGGTCCAGCGACGTGGGCACCGCCGCCTCCCCGGCGAAGGCTGGCAAGGGATAGGTGACCAGGTCCGGGCGGGCGGCGAAGTCGCGCGAGATCTGCAGGCCGCCGACCCGCACCGAACTGCTCCAGGGCAAGGCGCTGGTCACCAGGTCGCCTGCCTCGTAGGTCAACAGGCGTTGCTCGTCGGTGAAGCGCCAGGTGGTGTCGTAGCGCAGGAAGCCCTCGCGGTTCTGGTTGCCGGGCGCCGCGTTGAACGACTCGCGCCACTGCCCGGTGGTGGAGAAGGTGCCCCAGCTGTCGAACACCCGCAGCTCGTTCCAGGCCGCCAGGTAGGTGCCGGCGTCATCGGTGTCGTTGAGGTACAGGTCGTAGTTGAGCAAGGCGCCGAAGCTGCTGCGGGCGTCGCTCGCCGGGTACAGGTTGCGCCCGCCGAACTGCTGGTCGGGCAGCCAGGCCGGCGGCACTTGCAGCAGCAGGCGCTGGTTCGCGCTGTCGTAGTCCGCATGCAGGCCGGCGATGCTCTCCAGGGCCACCTCGCCCTGGGGATCGCCCGGCACCTGGACGCCCGCCGCGCGCAGTGCATCGCTGGCCACGTACAGGCGACCGGCGCGCTGTTGCACCGGCACCAGCTCAGCCTTGGGCACCTGGTTCACCAGCAGGTCCAGGTACAGCGTGGCGTCGGCCACCGCCTCGCTCTCGGCCGGTGGCGGCGGAAGTTCGTCGGCCACGCCAAGCACGGGACCCAGCAGCGCAAGGCCCAGCCAGCACTGGCGCGTTGCCCGCCGCCAGCCACTCACACACGGTTTCCAACCATCGGTGGGTCCTCCCTGGCCCCTCCACTACAAGCGTTTGCGAATCACTGCCCCTGGCTGATGGCCTGAGCCACGTCCTGGCCGTTGACCCGTCCCTTGAGCACCGTCCCCGCCCCCGGCGTTGCCGGTGCCGGCCAGCGCATGCTGGCGCCCGGCAGCACATAGCCGAGCAGCCCCTCGACCAGCGGCTTGTGCTGGCTCCCTTGCTGCAGTACCACGTCGGTCAGCCGCGCATGCACCGGGCCGGTATTGCGCAACTCGACATACGGCTTGCCCTGAACCGTCACCGCACGCCAACTCAGCTGGGGCTTGCCGACACCTTCGGCACTGCGCTTGCCTTCCGGGTCGGGCTTGCCCCACAGGCCGTCGCCATAGACGAACAAGGGCACCGAATAGCGCATCTGCAGGCGGATCGCCGCCTTGGGCCCCTCGGCCGCGGCATCGGCCGGTATCGCCGAGGGAATCTCGTCGATGATGATCCGGTAGGCTTGCTCCTGGCCGACCGGGGAACTGCCGGTGCGGGTCAGGCGGATCAGCTGCTTCTGGCCTGGCGCGATATTGGCCACCGGCGGGCTGCCGATGATCTCGCGCTGGGCCTGGAACTGCTCCTGGTAGTCGCCCTGGCGCCAGGCGAATACCCGCACCTGCAGGCTGGCCGGCGCGCTACCGCGGTTCTCCAGCCATAGCGCGCCGGCCTTCTGGTCGGCCTCGAGCACCGGATCGATCGGCCAGATCAGCACCGACGTCGCTGCTGCCACCGGCAGGCTGGCCAGCAGCAATGCCCCGATGATGATGCCCCGCGCCGTGTTCGCGCCTGCCCCCATGCCGCTCTCCTCTGTCTGGTCGATCACTGCGCCGGGACGTGTCTTTAGCCGTCACCAGGTCACTGTCACTTGCACTACGTCGGTGTAGGTCCCCGCCGGCACGTTGCCGGGCAACTGGGTACGGCCATACACCGGCAACTTGATTGCCGCCGGATCGCTGTAGCTCACCGGCACACTGGCGCCGATGGCCAGGGCCTGGCTCAGTGCAGCGTCGCGGAACAACTGGTAGGCCACCAGTTGCGTGCCGCCACTGCGTTTGAGGTTTCGCGTGCCGCTGGCGCTGTTCTGCCCGCCGTCCAGGCTCATGCTCAGGGCCACGCCAGGCGTGCACTGGAAGGTCACCGTGGTGCCACCCAGCGCGGTGCTCAGGGTGGCGGTCGACAGCGCCGACTGGGTGCCGAAATCAAGCACGCCATAGGCGCTCACCCCGCCCGCCACCAGGCAGCCTGCAGTGATCTGCGCGCTGACCAGGAAGGTGCTGGTGGTCGCGGCCGACGATGGCAGCGCCCACATCAGCCCCAGGCCCGTCAGCAGCGCGCGGGGCCAGGCGCCCATGGCTCAGAAGGTCAGCTCGACCGCGACCGTGTCGGTATACACCCCGGCCGGCAGACCCGCCTTGCCGCGTGCCTGGCCGTACAGGTTGACGGTCTGGGCCACACCGGTGCTGGTTGGCAGGGTGATGGTGCCGTCGATGGCCAGCAGTTGGGTACGCCCGGTATCGGTGTAGAAGTCGTAGGGCACGAAGTTGCCGGCGCCATCGGCCAGCGCCCGGGTCCCGCCGGCCGACGCGCCGTCGTGGGCACCCGCCCGCACCCGGATCGCCGGCACCGTGCCGGCCGAGCAGAGGATGCTCATGGCGCCGCCGCCACCGCCGAGCACCTGGCCGTTGGCGGTGGTGAACAGGGCGTCCTGGGTGCCGAAGTTCAAGCTACCGAAGTTGAGCCCGGAGGTGCCGCCACTGCCATTGACCTGGCAGGCCGAGATCAGGGTCAGGGTCGAATTGATCGTCCCCGTCACGGTGGCCGCCTGGGCCTGGGCCGCCAGGGCAAGACCCAGGGCGGTGAGGATGCAGCGGATCGATGTGCTTGCCATGGGAATCTCCTTGCGTGTTACCAGTCCAGGGTTACTCGAAGGGTGTCGCGGTACAGCCCGGCCGGCAGCGCGCGCGGCTGCGCGACCACCACGCCGTAGATCGGCACCGGCACCTGCTCGGTGCCTTGGATGGTGAAGGTGCGCGCCTGGCCGATGCCGTAGCGGTTGTTGCCGCCGGGATCGACGGCCAGTTGGTAGGGAATCAGCACGCGCCCGTTGCTCAACTGCCGCACGCCGTTGCCGCCATTCTGGCCCTCGTCGATCCGCACGCTGAAGGCGCGGACCTGGGGCGTGCAGCTGATCTGCAGGCTGCCCTGCCCGCCGGCTTCGTCGACGCGGGTGCGCAGCGGCCCGTCCCAGGTCGGCCCCTGCGCCCCGAAGTCCATCAGGCCGGGATTGCCCAGGGTGGCGGGTTGCTGGTCGCTGCTGATCTGGCAGGCGGCGCTGATCACCAGTCGGGCCTGGATGAACCCTGTGGTGCTGCCATGCGCTGCGGTGCCGGGCAACAGCAGCGGGCCAAGGGTCAACAGCAGCAATGAGGTACGGTTCATGTCGGCGCGTCCTTGTGCATGTGGGTTCGCTCCCTACCAGGTGACCGTGACTTTGAGCAGGTCGGTGTACAGCCCGGCTCGGGGCACCCAGGCCAGGCGGTCGATACGCGCGTACAGCGGCAGCTCCACCGAACCGCTGTCCGGAACCCGCGCCGATTGTGCGACGTCCACGGCCAAGGGCTCACGCCAGGCAGCATCGCGATAGAGGCGGTAGGGGATGGGGCGCGCCTGCCGGTCGGGCGCGCCGAGATAGCGCACCTCGCCCACCCCGCCGTGCTGGCCGCCATGACCCTCACCTGGTATGGCGTGTCGGGGTTGCATTCAAGGCGCGGCGGCCGCTGGGCCAGCAGCACGCCGCTGAGCGGCGCGCCCGGACCGTCCAGGCGCGGCGCACTGCCCAGGTCGATCCGACCCAGGGCCTGCGCGCCTGCGTCACGCGGCTGGTTCACCAGCATGCAGCCGCGCTGCACCTGGACCCGCACTTCGACGAGAAAATCCGCCGCTACGGCACCACCACTCAACAGCAGGCCCAACAGCGAGGCCATCAAGCGCTCCGTCACCGAATCTCCCTTCCAGTGTTTGCTGTGCTGTTCTGAGCGTAGCAGTAGGATTGGATCCTGCTAGAACGTAGGACGATTCTTGATCAAGGAGCCGTCGTGTAACCATTGCCGCAGAGCGTACGCCGGGAAACTTGTACAAATTTCACTTTCCCGTAGAACCTCCCCGGCCCATAGCCCTCAAATAGCCATGACCCCGGCGAAAACGCTGACTTTCTGATACCGTGCACGGTACACATTCTGTGCCAGGCGCCTATGGCCGCCGCTTGCGACCACGACGGGAGCGCTTTCTTGACCACCACCCGCAACTCTATCGACGAAGCCGTCGAACGCTGTGCCCAGGAACCGATCCAGATTCCGGGGAGCATTCGGCCACACGGTTTTCTGCTGGTGCTCGATGAAAAGGACTTGCGCATTCTTCAGGTGAGCGAAAACGCCGAACGCTGGCTGGGGGTCGCAGCCAGCGAACTGCTCGGCTGCGCCTTGCCGGAACTGATGGCCAGCGGCTTCGATGCCCACCGCCAGTTCGCCCGCCTGCCGGACGATGAAATCTTTCCCTTCCATGTCGGCGATGTGAAATTGCGCGAAGGCGCACCCTGCTCCGACAGCCTGCGCCTGCTGGCCCACCGTCACGACCAGGTGCTGATCGCCGAGTTCGAACCGTGCCGATCCGCGGGCGCCCTGAGCGACCACGATGACTACTACCCGCTGGTACGTGCCTTCGTCAGCAGCCTGCACCAGGCCAGCAGCATCGAGGAACTGCTCCAGCAATCGGTGCTGCAGATCAAGCGCATCACCGGCTTCGGCCGGGTCAAGGCCTACCGTTTCGATGCCGAGGGCAATGGCCAGGTCCTGGCCGAGGATGCCGACCCTGGCTACCCGCGCTACCTGGGCCTGTGCTTCCCGGCCTCGGACATCCCGCGCCAGGCCCGCGAACTGTACCGGATCAACCGCATCCGCCTGATCGAGGACGCCAACTACCAGGCCTCGCCCCTGCTGCCCAGCCACAACCCGCGCACCGGCAAGCCGCTGGACATGAGCTTCGCGGCGCTGCGCAGCGTTTCGCCGGTGCACCTGCAGTACATGCGCAACATGGGTACGCTGGCGTCGATGTCGCTGTCGATCATGGTCGATGGCCAGCTCTGGGGCCTGGTGTCGTGCCATCACGACCAACCGTTCCCTCTGGACTTCCGTACCCGCGCCGCCTGCGAGCTGCTGGGCAGCGTTCTGTCGCTGCAGATCGAGGCGCATGAAGCGCACAGTGCCACCCGCACCCTGCTCGACCTGCGCCAGCGCATCGTCCACATGCTCTCGGCCATGGCCGACTACGACAGCGTCAGCGACGGGCTGCTCAGCCTGCCGGACGTATTGCTGGACTTCGCCGGTGCCGGCGGCGCAGCGATCATCAGTGCCGACCGCTGCGAGCTGATCGGCGGCACACCTCCCGAAGAACAGGTCGCTGAACTGGTACAATGGTTGTCGCGCCGCGGCGATGAGGGCGTGTTCAGCAGCGACAACCTGGGCCGCGACATCCCCGAGCTGCCGGCGCTGGCCGAACACGCCGGCGGCCTGCTGGCCGTGGCCATTTCGCAGATCCACTCGCACTACCTGTTGTGGTTCCGCCCCGAGCAGGTACGCACGGTCAACTGGGCCGGCCAGCCGCTCAAGGAGGTCAGCGCCCAGGGCAGCCTCAGCCCGCGGCACAGCTTCGACAGCTGGCAGGAAGACGTCAGTGGCTTCTGCGCCCCCTGGGATCCGCTGGTGATCGACGGCGTGGCCGAGTTGCGCACTGCAGTGCTGGGCATCGTCCTGCGCAAGGCCGAGGAACTGGCGCAACTGAGCGGCGAGCTGCAACGTTCGAACAAGGAGCTCGAAGCGTTCTCCTACAGCGTGTCCCACGACTTGCGTGCGCCCCTGCGGCACATCGCCGGCTACTCCGAACTGCTCAGCGAAGTGGAAGGCCAGGGCCTGTCCGAACGCGGCCAGCGCTTTCTCAAGCACATCGGTGAAGCCGCGCACTTCGCCGGCACGCTGGTGGACAACCTGCTCAACTTCTCGCAGATGGGCCGCTCGGCCCTGCGCCTGTCGGATGTCGACCTCAATGCGCTGGTGGAGAACATCCGCCAGGAGTTCGCCCCGGACTACGCCGGGCGCGACATCGTCTGGGAAGTTGCGCGCCTGCCCAAGGTGATCGCCGACCCGGCCTTCATCAACCTGGTATTGCAGAACCTGATCGCCAACGCGATCAAGTACACCCGCGGGCGCGATCCCGCACGCATCGAGATCGGTGCACACCAGCACGCCGACCGTATCGAGGTCTTCGTGCGTGACAACGGCGTGGGTTTCGACATGACCTACGCCAGCAAGCTTTTCGGGGTCTTCCAGCGTCTGCACCGCATGGAAGACTTCGAAGGCACCGGCATCGGCCTTGCCAGCGTGCGCCGCATCATCGAGCGCCACGACGGCGAGGTCTGGGCCGAGGGGGAAGTCGACAAGGGCGCCACTTTCCATTTCGCCCTGCCTGTCATCCGCTGAACACCTGAGGTAACCGTACCCATCATGCTCAAACCGATCCTGCTGGTCGAAGACAATCCCCGTGACCTGGAGCTGACGCTCCTGGCCCTGGAACGCAGCCAGTTGGCCAATGAAGTCATCGTCCTGCGCGACGGCGCCGACGCCCTCGACTACCTGCTGCGGCGCAAAGGCTATGCCGAGCGCGACGACGGCAATCCGGCAGTCCTGCTGCTCGACCTCAAGCTGCCCAAGGTCGATGGCCTGGAGGTGCTCAAGGAGGTGCGCGCCACGCCGGAGCTGCGCAGCATTCCGACGGTCATGCTGACCTCGTCGCGCGAGGAGCCGGACCTGTTGCGCGCCTATGAACTGGGGGTCAACGCCTACGTGGTCAAACCGGTGGAGTTCAAGGAGTTCGTCGCTGCCATCTCCGACCTCGGGGTGTTCTGGGCAGTACTCAACGAACCGCCACCCGGCTCGCTGCGCCTGAATCGGCGCGGCAGCAACTGAAGGCGCCGACGATGCAGCACACGCCGCTGAAACTGCTGATGGTCGAAGACAGCTCGATGGACGCCGAGCTGAGCCTGCTGCGCCTTGAGCGCAGCGGTTTCCAGGTCCAGTCGCAACTGGTGTTCGATCATGCCGGCGTGGAGCATGCGCTGCTCGAGGGCCGCTACGACCTGATCCTCTGCGACTGCGTGCTGCCCGGTTCCTCCGGCACCGAAGTGCTGGCCATCGCCCAGCGCCTGGCGCCGGATGTGCCGTTCATCTTCCTGTCGGGCATCTACGGCGAAGAGCACGCGGTGGAGATGATCCGCCTGGGCGCCACCGACTATGTATTGAAGAAGAACCTGCCGCTGCTGCCCAAGGCCGTGCGCCGGGCGCTGACCGAAGTGCAGGAGCGCCAGCGCAGGCGCCGCGCCGAAGAAGCGCTGGCCGATGTCGAGGCACGCGCGCGCATCGCCATCGACGCGGCCGGCATGGGCACCTGGGACTATCGCCCGCAGGAAGACCTGCTGCTGTGGGACGACCGCTGCAAGACCCTGTTCGGCCTGCCGGTCGACACCGAGATGACGCTGGAGGTGTTCTACGCCGGCATCCATCCCGAAGACCTGCCGCACGTCAGCCAGGCCGTGGAGCAGGCAATGCGCCCGGACAGCGACGGGCACTACCGGGCGGAGTTTCGTATCACCCCTTCGGGCAACCTGGAGCCGCACTGGCTGCTGTCCACCGGCCAGACCCAGTTCGTCGAGGGTCGCTGCGTGCGGTTTTCCGGGGTCCTGCAGGATATCCACCAGCAGCGCCAGGCCACCCAGGCGCTCAAGCAGCTCAACGAAATGCTCGGCGAACGGGTCGAGCGCCGCACCCGCGAGCGTGACCGGGCCTGGGAACTGTCCCAGGACCTGCTCGCCGTGCTGAACAAGGATTTGACACCGGTGGCGCTGAACCCGGCCTGGGAAGCGGTGCTGGGCATCAGCCGCGAGCGCCTCAGCCAGACGTCACTGCTGCACCTGCTGCCCGAAGCCGAGCAGGAAGCGTTCCTCGAAGAACTGGCCGCCCTCGCCCATGGGCGCACCAGCGCCCGCTTCGTCGGCCGCATCCAGAATGCCGGTGGCCAGCAGCGCTGGCTGTCGTGGGTCGTGGTGCCCGAAGACACCCTGCTCTATGTGGTGGCCCGCGACATCAGCAGCGAACGCGAATCTGCCCTGGGCCTGGCCGAAGCCAACAACCGCTTGCGCGAACAGATCGACGAGCGCGAGCGCATCGAGGCAGCGCTGCAGCAGATGCAACGCCTCGAAGCGGTCGGCCAGCTCACCGCCGGCGTGGCCCACGACTTCAACAACCTGCTGACGGTGATCCTCACAGGCGCCAGTTTCGTCGAGCGCGACCTGGCCAAGGGCGACCTGGACAAGGCGCGCAGCCGCCTCAAGCATGTGCGCGAAGCCGGTGAACGCGGCGCCAAGCTGACCTCGCAACTGCTGGCGTTCTCGCGTCGTCAGCGCCTGGAACCGGTACCACTGAACCTCAACCGCACCCTCGACGGCCTGGAAGAGCTCCTGCGCCGCAGCCTCGGCGGCAACATTTCGGTGCGCCTCGACCTGGACAACAGCCTCTGGCAGGCGCTGACCGACCCGACCCAGACCGAGATGATCATCCTCAACCTGGCGATCAATGCCCGCGATGCCATGCCTGCCGGTGGCCAACTGACCCTGTCGACCCGCAACACCCGCATCGACATCCCCGCCCAGCGCCCGGAAGACCCGGAGCCAGGGGACTATGTGGTGCTGTCGATCCGCGACACCGGCTGTGGCATGAGCGAAGACGTGCTGGCCAGGGTGTTCGAGCCGTTCTTCACCACCAAGGACATCGGCAAGGGCTCGGGCCTGGGCCTGGCCCAGGTGTTCGGCTTCGCCAAGCAGTCCAGCGGCGGTGTGCGCATCGAAACCGCGCCCGGGCTGGGCACGCGGGTCAGTGTCTATCTACCGGCAGTCAAGCAGGTCGATGCCGTCGAGCCAGCGGGGCTGGCGCAGGCCCAGGCCAGTTCACTCGAGGGTCACGACCGCGTGGTGCTGCTGGTGGACGACGATCACCTGGTGCGCGACATGATCGGCGATGTGCTGCGCCTGTATGGCTATCAGGTGCGGCAGGCGCACAGCGGTGAACAGGCACTGGCCCTGCTCGATGAGCGCATCGACCTGCTGCTCACCGACTTCGCCATGCCCGAGTTCAACGGCGCACAACTCGCGCACGCGGCCCGGGACCGCTACCCGGACCTGCCCGTGGTGTTTCTCACCGGTTACGCAGAACTCGAAGGGCTGGAGCTGCCAGGCAGCCTGGTGATGCAGAAGCCGGTGCAGGCCGAGGACCTGACCCGCGCGCTGAACGAACTGCTGGCCAGCAAGGGCTGATACGGAACGACGCGCCTTGCGCGTCATTTCCAAAAAGCGAAAACGCGAAAAATCCAGACTGGCAACCAGGCTGGACAATAGGAAGACTTGAGAAAATGGCAGGGGCGGCTGGATTCGAACCAACGCATGGCAGGATCAAAACCTGCTGCCTTACCGCTTGGCGACGCCCCTGTGAAGCGCTCACTGACAGCTGCATGTGCTGCTGTGCTGGAATGGGCCGAACTTTACCAACATTTTTTTCTGCTGGGAACCCCCTGACGTAAAAAAATGGCAGGAAAACAGCAAGTTAGTCACTTCCTGCGCATGCATCCTCAGCTTGACTACCACCCGTCGCTTTTTTTCCGTCTCGCTTCAACACAATGGCATTTGCCCATTCCAAGCTATTAACCATTGCCTGGGCATTACAAGGAGGGCGCCATGCCAGTTTCACACGACCTTTATCAAGACCTGCACTACCCCCGTGAAATCGTCCAGCAGCGTCGCCAGCAGGACAAGACACTGGATCGCCTGCTGGATGACTACATGGACATCGACAACCAGGTGCTCGCCGCCGAGTCCATTTCGGCCGGCAATTTCGCGGATGAAGACCTGCGCCACCTCAAGGAAAAACGCCTGGCGGTCAAGTTCATGATCGAGCGCCAACTGGAGCGCAAGGCCTGACGCAACGACGCATCGCCCCCGTCGATAGCTGTGTCGCACATTTGCGACTGGTCAAATGCCCAAGGCTCGCGCAAGCTGCGCCCTGCCCTAGTCATTCGGAGCTGTCGTCTTGCCCGCCTGGATTCCCAAACCCCTGCGCCAACTCGGCCAGCAGTTGCGCACACCGACCTCTGCCGAGGAGGCGCTGCTGGCACATTTCCAGAGCAAGGCCGATGCGCGCGGCTATAGCCTCAGCGACGGCCAGCAGCAGGTCATCGAAGCCATGGCAGCACAACTGGCCGCCTTCGAGCAGGGCAAGCACCGCAGCCTGTACCTGCATGGCGCAGTGGGACGCGGCAAGAGCTGGCTGCTCGACGGTTTCTTCCAGGCCGTGCCGATGCAGAGCAAGCGACGCCTGCACTTCCATGACTTCTTCGCCCGCCTGCACCAGGGCATGCACCGCCATCGCGCCCTGGACGACGCGCTCGGCGCAACCCTCGACGAACTGCTCGGCGACTGCCAGGTCCTGTGCTTCGATGAATTCCACGTGCACGACATCGGCGATGCGATGCTGCTCACCCGCCTGTTCGACGCCCTGTTCTCCCGGGGCATCTTCCTGCTGGTGACCTCCAACTACGCGCCTGAGGGGCTGCTGCCCAACCCGCTGTACCACGAGCGTTTCCTGCCGGTGATCCGCCTGATCAACGGCCGCATGCAGGTGCTGGAAGTGGGTGGTGACACCGATTTTCGCAGCCTGCCAGCCAATCGCGAGCAGCAACGCTTTACCCAGGGGCACTATGTCTGGCCAGGGAATGAGGTTCAGCGCAGCGCGCTGAACGTGCCCGAGGAAAAGCCGGTGATGCTGGAAGTGAACAAGCGACCATTGCGCGCCCTGGCCATCGAGGGGCGGCGTATCGCCCTGGCATTCGCTGACCTGTGCGAGAAGGCCACGGCCGTGATCGACTACCTGGTGCTGGCCGGGCAGTACGACGAGTGGATCATCGATGGGCTGGATGACTTGGCCGAGTGTTCGCTGGCGGCGCAACAGCGCTTCGCCAACCTGGTGGATGTGCTGTATGACCAGGACCGACAGGTGACGGTAATTGGCAAGCGACCGCTGGAACAGAGCCTGGGTGGGCCGTTGGCCGATTTGATGCGGACCCGCAGCCGGTTGGGGCAATTGCATCAGATCGGGCCAACCTGATTGCAAGCTCATGCTGTTCTTGACTGTCAACTGCTATATCTACCAGCAGACAGCCTCGTAGCGGACGTTTCTAATGGACGCTCAAGAGCACGGAGGCGTCATGATGAAACTCAACCCAGACAGCTGGACCAAGATCGATCTTGCATTGCTTGATGGTGCGACAGCTGAGCACCCGCCTTTTCTGGTGGACGGTTTTTTCTATAGCTCCAGGGCTGCCTTGAATGACAATGGCAACTACTCGATAGTGTTGACCAAACTCACCCTTGATGGCAAAGCGGTCATTGGGTTTGGGGAGCAAGGCACCGCTCGGATCACGATGCCAGGGGAAATGGGCAGCTGGCTGTGTTTCGTTACCGACAACGATTATCTGGTGTGCGGCGTAGCACTTGGAGGCAGCGAGCACTTTGCCAGTTTCCGCCTGCACAAGAACACAGGCGAAATGGACATGGACTTTGGAGACAAGGGATTCAAGCTGACGCCCTACCCGAAGGACGTGACTGCAGCCTCAGACATGACGGTCATCGAGGGGACCGAAGGCTATTCCGGAAGAGTACCCCAATTTCAGGACGGCAAGCTCCGTCAGGACGTGAACTCCGGCCTCGCCCAGTTCGACCTGGAAGGAAACCTGGATACATCGTTCAATGAAGTGGGCATGCGCAGATTCTTCAGCCGCAATCGCCGCAACCTCTTCACTATGGCAGTGACTGCTCGTTTTGAAGCCGCTGAACACGTCGGCTTTTATTATAGTGGCATGCACCGAGTGCTGGGTGACGATGTGCAGGCATGGGTGGGCGCATGCGACAAGAATGGCGCCGTGGTCTCCGGCTTTGCCGACCAAGGTGTCTGGATGGTCGAGCGCCTGCCAGGCTATCCAGCCCTCGCCCATTTGGCCGTCTACTCGACAGTACAGGCACACAACCGCATTTACCTGGTAGGTGGCGCTGGTGATAAGGGTTTTGTGTTCTGCCTGAAACTGAACGGCAGCCCTGACCAGAGTTTCAACAAGGGCAATGCCGTCGTTTTTGCTCGAGACGAGTTCGACCGCACCAAAGCAATTGCCGTCACCCCCCACGGCGAAGGCATCCTGGTGAGCTTTGTCCAAAGCTTTCAATTAAGTGAGCGACTGCCTGTCGCGATTCTACGCCTTGACCACAATGGCGAGGTTGATCGCACATTTGGCAACCAAGGTTGGTTGCTGACGCCAGATTATCCACGCAGCGCTACCTTGCTGACACTGGAGTACGAAGGCCAGCACGTTATCGAAGTGAGAGGTCAGACATTCGTTGCCCGCTACCCACTTGGCTGAATCATCACCAGGTGTGCAGCCCGCCTCTCAAGAGCGGGCTGCCTTGCGAGCAAACCGGCAAAGTCACCCCATCAACCAGCCCGCGGCAGGTCTGCCAGCACCACCTCGATCTCCCCCAGCACCGCCGGATCGTCCAGCGTCGACGGCGGCAGGTAATCCTGGCCATCGGCAATCTTGCGCAGCACCGCGCGCAGGATCTTGCCGGAGCGGGTCTTGGGCAGGCGCTTGACCAGCCGCACCCGGTTGAAACACGCAAGCGCGCCGATCTGCTCGCGTACCCGGGCGACCAGCTCCGTCTGCACCTGCTGCTCGGAGATGCCCTGTCCATCCTTGAGCACCACCAGCGCCAACGGCACCTGGCCCTTGATCTCGTCGTGCACACCGATCACCGCGCACTCCGCCACCGCCGGATGCTGCGCCACCAGGTCCTCCATCTCGCCGGTGGACAGGCGATGGCCTGAGACGTTGATCACATCGTCGGTGCGGCCCATGATGTAGACGAAGCCATCATCGTCCAGGTAGCCGCCATCACCGGTGTGATAGTAGCCGGGGTAGCTCTGCAGGTAGGCCTGCAGGTAACGTGGATGATCGCCCCACAAGGTCTGGCTGCAGCCAGGCGGCAAGGGCAGCGCGATGACGATGGCGCCCTGCTGGTTCGGCCCGAGCGGCCGCCCGTCATCGTCCAGCACCTGCACGTGATAACCCGGCACCGCGCGATTGCTCGAGCCAGGCCGTGTACCGCAGCCCTCCAGGCCCACGCAGGGTGCGGTGACCGGCCAGCCGGTCTCGGTCTGCCACCAGTGGTCGTGTACCGGTTTGCCGCTGACCTGCTCCAGCCACTGATGAGTGCTGGAATCGAGCTTCTCGCCAGCCAGGAACACCTGGCGCAACGACGCCAGGTCGTGGCGGCGAATCAGTTCGCCGTGCGGATCTTCCTTGCGGATCGCGCGCATGGCGGTGGGTGCGCAGAACAGGGCATTGACCTTGTACTGTTCGACGACCCGCCAGTACGCCGAGGCATCTGGTGTGCGGATCGGCTTGCCCTCGTACAGTACCGTGGTGCAGCCACTCATCAACGGGCCATAGACGATCAGCGAATGGCCGACGACCCAGCCCACATCGGAAATGCCCCACCACACATCGCCCGCCTGCATGCCGTAGACATGCCGCATGGCGTAGCACAGTGCGACCGCATTGCCGCCGTTCTCGCGCACGATGCCCTTGGGTTTGCCGGTGGTGCCGGAGGTGTACATGATGTACAGCGGGTCGCCCGCATCCAGCTCGACCGGTGGTACCGGCGCCGCGCCGGCCAGCGCCGACTGCCAGTCCAGGTCGCGCGCCGGCTGCAGTTCGGCACTGGCCTGTGGACGCTGCAGCACCAGCACATGCCGGGGTTGGTGCCGGGCCAGTTGCAGGGCACGGTCGACCAACGGCTTGTATTCGATCACCCGGTCGAACTCCAGGCCGCAGGAAGCTGTGAGCAACAGCGCCGGACGGGCGTCGTCGATGCGCAGGGCCAGCTCGTTGGCGGCAAAGCCGCCGAACACCACCGAATGCACCGCGCCAATGCGCGCGCAGGCGAGCATGGCCATGGCCGCCTGCGGCACCATCGGCATGTAGATGATCACGCCGTCGCCCCGGCCCACGCCCAGGCTACGCAGCAGGCCGGCCAGGCGCGCGACCTCGTCGCGTAGTTGCCGATAGGTGAAAGTCTGCGCGACACCGGTCACCGGTGAGTCGTAGATCAGCGCCAGTTGCTCACCGCGCCCTTGTTCGATCTGGTGATCCAGGGCCAGGTGGCAGCTGTTCAGGCGTCCATCGGTGAACCAACGGTGGGTGCCGTCGGGGTTGTGCTGGAGGGTCAAAGAAGGTTTGCGATGCCAGGCGAGCTGTTCGGCCTGGGTTTGCCAGAAGCCGGCGGGGTCGGAAATGGAATGGGCGTAGCTGTGCTGGTAGGTCATTGGTTCGCAACCCGGTACTTGTTGTTATTGAAGGGCGAGCATTGAGTATGGATCGCCTCGGCGCGTCCGCCATCGGACTTAAGTCTCAACCCTTGTGCAGATTTGCAATGGCCGGGCACGGCTCTAGAATGTCGCCCTCGCGAACCACAGGTGCACGCCATGCATACCCTCGAAGACCTCAAGGCCGGCCGGCTTCACGGCATCACCCGTCTGGACCTGTGCGCAGGCCTGACGCAGTTTCCAGCCGAGATCTTCACCCTCGCAGACACCCTCGAGGTGCTCAACCTGACCGGCAATGCCCTCAGCGAGCTGCCCGATGACCTGCACCGGCTGACGCGGCTGAAAGTGCTGTTCTGCTCGGAAAACCGTTTCACCCACCTGCCCCATGGCATTGGCCGCTGCGCGCGCCTGGAAACGGTGGGCTTCAAGAGCAACCGCATCGCTCGGGTCGACCCGCAGGCATTGCCACCCGGCCTGCGCTCGCTGGTGCTGACCGACAACCAACTGCAAACCCTGCCGCAACAGATCGGCGACTGCCCCCATCTGCAAAAGCTGATGCTTGCGGGCAACCGCCTGACCGAACTGCCCGACAGCCTTGCCCGCTGCGAACGCCTGGAGTTGCTGCGCATCGCCAGCAACTGCATCAGCGCCCTGCCCGACTGGCTATTGCGCATGCCGCGCCTGGCCTGGCTGGCATACGCCGACAATCCATTGCCGCAGGGACTGCGTGCGCCTGCAACGGAGATCGCCTGCACGCGTATCGACTGGGCGGACGTGACCCTGGGTGATGAACTGGGCCGTGGCGCTTCGGGCCTGATCCACCTCGCGCACTGGCAAGGGCAACAGGCGCCGGTGGCGGTCAAGCTGTACAAGGGCGAGATCACCAGTGACGGCTCGCCCCTGGCCGAGATGGGCGCCTGCCTGGCCGCAGGTGACCATCCACAGTTGGTACGCCTGGTCGGACGCATCGACGATCACCCGCTGCAGCGGCCCGCACTGGTGATGCAACTGATCGACCCGAGCTGGTTCAACCTCGCCGGCCCACCCAGCCTGGACAGTTGCACCCGCGACCGCTATCTGCCCGGGCGCCGCTTTCAACCAAGGGCCGTGCAGCATCTGCTGGCCGGCATCGCCTCGGTGGCCACGCACCTGCATGCCCGCGGGGTCAACCATGGCGACCTGTACGCGCACAACATCCTCTGCGCCGAAGACGGCGAATGCCTGCTGGGTGACTTTGGCGCGGCGTCGTTCCATGCGCCGCAACCGGATTTGGCCGGGCGGGCCATCGAACGCCTTGAGGTGCGCGCCTTCGGGATCCTCGTCGACGAGTTGCTGGACTGCTGCGTTGAAGACGATGCCGGGCTGCGAGACCTTGCCACGCGCTGCCGACAGCCGGATGTGCTGCTGCGCCCGGCATTTGCGCAGCTAGCGCAGGCCCTGCAGCAACCTTGAAGGCCCTGGGCCTGCGAGCAATTACCCGCCCCAATCCGGTGCAAAGCCCCTAGAATGGCTCACCCTCCTGGCAACCCGAGCAGTCAATGGATATCGAACAGGCCCGTACCTTTCTGGAAATCGTGCGCTGCGGCAGCCTGGTCGCTGCTGCCGACCGCCTGTTCGTATCACAGACGGCGATTTCCGCGCGGGTACAGCGCCTGGAGCAGCAACTGGGCTGCCAGCTGTTCGTGCGCAGCCGCAGCGGCGCCACGCTGACCAGCGATGGCGAGGCGTTCGTCACCTATGCCAACCAGCTGGTGCAGACCTGGGAAGCGGCGCGTCGTGACCTGCCACTGCCACAGGGCTGCCAGAAGGTGCTGCACCTGGGCGGTGAGTTCAGCCTCGGCAACCCGCTGATGCTCGACTGGGTCAGCGCCCTGCACCTGGCCCTGCCCGACCAGGCGATCCGCAGCGAGCTCAGCGACGGCGAGGCGCTGTTGCGCAAGGTCGAGATGGGGCTGCTGGATGCCGCGCTGGTCTATCAACCGACCTACGGACCGGGGCTGCAGGTCGAGCAGTTGATGGAGGAAAAGCTGATCTGCATCCGCCGCATCGACCTGCCCGAGCCGTACATCTACATCGACTGGGGCGAGGCGTTCCGCCGCCAGCACGATGCCGCCCTGCCCGATTGCGCACGCGCGGCGCTGAGTTTCAACCTCGGGCCGCTGGCGCTGCAGTTCATCCTCGACCGCGGTGGCAGTGGCTACTTCCGCACGCGGGTAGTCCAGGCCTATCTGGACAGCGGTGTACTGGAGCGGGTGCCGCAGGCGCCGGAGTTCACCTATCCGACCTTCCTGGTGTACGCCCGTGAACGCGACAGCGAAGCGCTGCAGCAGGCACTTGCGCTGCTGCGTCGCCAGGTGGCCGACGGCGTCAGCGACTGGTCACAGCGCTGGGATCCGCTGGTCTGAGCGCGCAGTCGCGGCATTGAGCAGGTGACGCTTGAGGCCGGCGATGAGGTCGGTCTGGGTGATGACCCCGACCAGCCGCTCGTTTTCCAGCACCGGCAGGCAATGCAGGCCCTGTTCGCTGAGCAGCGGCAGCAGGCGCTCCAGAGGATGCTCGCTGCCGACGCTGACCACCCGACGACTCATCACCTGGTCCATGCGCACCACCTTGCGCGCAAACAGGCCACGCCAGCTCAAGCGCCCGCGCGCCATCGCCGGGCCGACCAGGTCGCTGAGGCTGACGATACCGACCAGGCGCCCCTGTTCCAGCACCGGCAGGGTCTGCAGGTGATGGCCGGCGAGCATTTCCCAGGCCTGCTCCAGGGTGGTCCGCGGCGTTGCGAACTGCACGTCGCGCGACATCACCGCCGCTGCGGTGATCCCGCCCAGGCTGCGCTGCAGCGCGTGCTGCTCGGTGGCGAGGATGATGCGTTCGAGCTCGTCGCGGGTGACGTCGACGAACTCGCCCAGTTCTTCCAGTGCCAGGTCCAGGTCTTCGCCGCTGATGCCAACGCGCGCGCCAGGCAGCGGGTCGTGGGTGTGATGCAGGTCTTTGCGCGCCACGGCGCCCTTGGGGTAGCGCACGCCGGTCAGGCGGTTGTACAGCACGGCCACCGTCACCAGGATCAGGGCATTGAGCAGCACCGGCTCGAGCAGATGGTCGCCCAGCGAAACCAGCCCCGGGTCGGCCAGTACCGCACTGACCGCTACCCCGCCACCGGGCGGGTGCAGACAGCGCAGCAGGCACATCAGCAGCAACGAAGCCCCTAGCGCCGCCGCCGCGACCCAGAGTTCCGCGCCCAGTCCCTGGCGCATGGCCAGGCCCAGAAGCGTGGCCACGGCATAGCTGCCCAGCACCGACCAGGGCTGCGCCAGCGGGCCCGAGTGCACGGCGAACACCAGCACTGCCGAGGCGGCGAGCGGGCCGAGCAGGTGCAGGGCGATGGACGGCCCGTAGGCCATGCTGCACAGCCAGCCAGCAAGGAACAGGCCCAGCAGCGCACCGACACCGGCGCGCAGCCATTCCCGCGCAGGGATGTTCAAAGGTGCCGGCAGCAGGCGCTGCAGACGGCTTTCAGGACGCGAGGCAGACATCGAAATAAGTGTGATCGTGGCTCTGGTGGCAAAAAGAAAGCCCAGCCGCTTGGGTCTGGGCCCTGCATTGTCGAAGCAATGACAATTGGCTCCGTCCGTGGAGAGATGGAAACCGGAGGTTTCGTGGCAGGGATTGTGACGGACGCACCGTTTTGGGGCCAACTCAAAAAAGTGCACCTGAACTGCATTTTTTTTGCTGGATCAACGCCCCTTGCGCGGCAACTCGATACTCACCCGCAGCCCGCCCAGGGGGCTCTCCAGCAGAGCGATGCGCCCGCCCCAGGCCTCGACGATGTCGCGCACGATGCCCAGCCCGAGACCATGGCCGTCCACCTGTTCGTCAAGGCGCGAACCGCGCTCGAGCACCTGCTCGCGCGCCTCGTCCGGAATCCCCGGACCATCGTCGTCGACCCACAGCCGATAGCCCTGGTCGGTGGCGGCGATGTTCAACCGTACTTCGCCGTCAGCCCATTTGCAGGCGTTGTCCAGCAGGTTGCCCAGCAGCTCCAGCAGGTCCTCGCGGTCCCAAGGCAGCAGCAGGCCGGGCGGCACATCGTGTTCGAGCAGCAGCCCCTGGCCATGGATCATTCCCAGCGTCGAAAGCAGCCCGGGGAGCTCCGCGTCGCAGTCGAACTGGGCACCCGGCAAGGCATCGCCTGCCAGGCGTGCGCGGTTCAGCTCACGGGCCAGGCGCTGCTGAATCTGCTCCAGTTGCTCGCGCATCTGCGCCTGCACTTCAGGCAGCGGACGCAAACGCTCGCTGGCGGCCAGGCTCAGGAGCACCGCCAAGGGTGTCTTCAGCGCATGCCCCAGGTTGCCCAGTGCATTGCGCGAACGACGCAGGCTGTCTTCGGTGTGGGCCAGCAGGTGGTTGACCTGATCGACCAATGGCTGCAGCTCGCTGGGCACTTCGGCGTCCAGTTGCGAGCGCTGGCCCTGTTGCAGCTGGGCGATCTGCCGACGGGCCCGCTCCAGCGGGCGCAACGAGCGGGTCACGGTGATGCGCTGCAGGACCAGGATCAGCACCAGCGCCAGCACACCCATGCCCACGCCGATCTGCTGCAGGCGCCGAAAGCCCTGGCGCACCGGTGAGTAGTCCTGGGCGACGCTGATCGAGATGTCCCGGCCCAGGCGACGATAGTCGCCGCGATAGGCCAGCAGTTGCTGACCCTCCGGGCCCAGTTCATGACCGTCGTCCAGGCCCGGGCGCTCAGGCTTGGGCATGTCCAGGTCCCACAGCGAGCGGGAGCGCCAGGTGCCCTGGTCGAAGTCGATGCGAAAGTAATACCCCGAGAACGGCCGCTGATAGGCAGCCGACACGCGCCGCTCGTCCAGCTGCAGGCCGTTGGGGCCGCGCACCAGCGCCACCAGCAGGTTCTCGCTCTCCTTGCGCAGGCCGGCTTCCAGGTAACGCTGCAGCCCGGCTTCGAACAGCCACAGGGTCACCTGCGCCACCACCACGCCGACCACCACCAGCACGGCCACCAGGCCAAGGCTCAGGCGCGCCTGGATCGACTTCACCCGTTGCTGCTCCCGGCATAGACGTAACCCTGGCCGCGGCGGGTCTCGATCACGCTGCGCCCCAGCTTGCGCCGCAGGTGATTGACATGGACTTCGAGCACGTTGGAGTCACGCTCGGTTTCACCGTCGTAGAGGTGCTCGGCCAGGTGGCTCTTGGACAGGACCTGCTGTGGATGCAACATGAAGTAGCGCAGCAGGCGAAACTCGGCAGCGGTCAGCTGCACGTCTGCGCCATCGCGGGTGACGCATTGGCGGCCTTCGTCCAGGTGCAGCCCGGCGGCCTCCAGGCGCGGCAGGTTGGCCAGGCCACGGGCACGGCGCAGCAGGGCCTGGATGCGCAGCTGCAGTTCTTCGGGGTGGAAGGGTTTGGTCAGGTAGTCGTCGGCACCGGCCTTCAGGCCTTCGATCCGCTCGGCCCACGACCCGCGCGCGGTGAGGATGAGCACCGGGATCGCCAGTGCGGCGGCGCGCCACTGCGCGAGCACCTCCAGCCCCGGCACACCGGGCAGGCCGAGGTCGAGGATGATCAGGTCATAAGGCTCGCTCTGCCCTTGATACACCGCATCACGGCCGTCGGCCAGCCAGTCCACGGCATAGCCCTGGCGTTGCAAGCTGGCGATCAACTCGTCGGCCAGGGGCACGTTGTCCTCGACAAGCAGCAGGCGCATTCAGTCGTCTTCCTCATCCTTGATCAACGCACCG
Organism: Pseudomonas sp. FA117; assembly: GCF_057370475.1. Taxonomy (NCBI): domain Bacteria; kingdom Pseudomonadati; phylum Pseudomonadota; class Gammaproteobacteria; order Pseudomonadales; family Pseudomonadaceae; genus Pseudomonas; species Pseudomonas sp. FA117. The sequence continues at coordinate 2,096,441 of NZ_CM170675.1, read as the reverse complement.
GTGCGGGCGTCGTACTTGATTTCGCGCACCACCCCGGCCGGGGTCAGCAACTCGACCTCGTACTCGTAGCGGTCGTGTTTCTCCTCGAGTTCGGCCTCGAGCAGGCGCGCCCCGGGGTATCGCCCCAGGGCAGCGTCCAGCAGTTGCTCGAGCGGGAGGATGATGCCCTTCTGACGCAGTTCCAGGGCTTCGTCCTGGTCCAGGTCACGGGCGGTCGCCGGCGAGCAGGCGACCCACAGTGCCAGTGCCAGGTAGGGCACCGCTCGCGGCAGGGTGTTCATCAGTTGTCTCGTTCGTCCTTCAGCACTTCACCGGTCTTGGCGTCCAGGGCCACGTCCCACTCGACGTTCTGGGCGTCACGCAGCTCGACCTTGTACACATAACGGCCGTATTCGTCCTCGAGTTCCGAGTCGGTCACGGTCGAGCCCGGATGTTTGGCCACGGCAGCGGCCTTGAGTTCATCGAGCGACTTGATGGTCTTGGCATTGACCAGCTTGACCACTTCATCGGGCTGCACGTCCTTGGCGAAGGCGGCATTGGCGCCGAAGGTCAGGGCGGCGGCGGTGAACAGGGCAGTCAAAGTTTTCATCGGCTTTCTCCATCGGGATGCGTATGTTGTCTACGGGGTTAAGATTAACCACGCGTCCTTAACTCAACCTGAAAACAGCTGGCGACATGATAGCGCCGTTCACAGGCCCTGCGCGCCTGCCGAATTCGCCATGCCTGCACGCCAGCCCGCCAAGAGACTGCCATGAGCGCCATCCACATCAAGTACCCCGCCCTGACCTTCAAGGCCGGCCGACGCGCCCTGGCGCAGATCCGTGAACGAGGTCTGCGGGCCATCGATGTCGGGGTGCTGCCCGGCGCGGCCGGAGGGCCCAAGCCCCTGGGGATCCAGGGGCTGGACCTGGCGCTGTTCGGCGAGTTGCTGCCCTCGGCGCCGCGTCAGCGCGCGCTGATCGGCGCCTCGATCGGCTCCTGGCGCTTCGCCAGCGCCTGCCTCGACGACCCGGTGGCCGGCCTGCGCCGCCTGGGCGAGCTGTACACCGAACAGGATTTCGCCAAGGGCGTCACCCCCGCGCAGATCAGCCAGAGTTGCCAGCGCATGCTCGACGACCTGCTGCAAGGCCGCGACCGGCAGATCCTCGGCAATGCGCACTATCGGCTGAACATCCTGGTCGTCAAGAGCCATGGCCAGCTCGCCCACGACCACCGCGGGCGACTGGGCATGGGCCTGTCGTCGGTGATTGCCAGCAACCTGCTGGGGCGACCGCGCCTGGCCCGTCACTTCGAGCGCATCATCCTGCACGATGGCCGCAGTGCGCCACCGCTGGACGCACTGACCGACTTTCCCTCGCGCTGCCTGCCACTGGACCTGGACAACCTGCGCCAGGCCCTGCTCGCCTCCGGTTCCATCCCCATGGTGATGGAGGGCGTGCGCGACATCCCCGGTGTCGGCAGCGGCACCTACCGTGACGGCGGGCTGCTGGACTACCACCTCGACCTGCCCTACCAGGGTGACGACCTGGTGCTCTACCCGCACTTCACCGACAAGGTGGTGCCCGGCTGGTTCGACAAGGCCCTGCCCTGGCGCCGCGGCGATGCCACGCGCCTGCAGAACGTGTTGCTGATGACGCCCTCGCCGCATTACCTGGCCGCCCTGCCCTATGGCAAGCTACCCGATCGCGGTGATTTCAAGCGGTTCATGGGCGATGCTGCGACGCGCAAGCGCTACTGGTACAAGGCAATCGCCGAAAGCCAGCGCCTGGGCGACGAGCTGCTCGAACTGGTCGCCACCGGGCGGCTGCATGAACGCCTGCAAGCCTTGTAGCAAGCATGCTGGTAGACTGCGCGCATTATCGATTCATACAGAGTTCTGCCAGCGTGGAAATTTTCAAAGAGTTCACCTTCGAGTCCGCCCACCGCCTGCCACACGTCCCCGAGGGCCACAAATGCGGGCGTCTGCACGGCCATTCGTTCAAGGTCGGCCTGCACCTGACCGGCCCGCTGGATCCGCACACTGGCTGGATCCGCGACTTCGCCGAGGTCAAGGCGATCTTCAAGCCGATCTACGATCGCCTCGACCACAACTACCTGAACGACATCCCCGGCCTGGAAAACCCTACCAGCGAAGTCATCGCCAAGTGGATCTGGGAGCAGGTCAAGCCGCTGCTGCCGGAGCTATCGAAAGTGCGCATCCACGAAACCTGCACCAGCGGCTGCGAATACACCGGCGACTGAACCGCCGGCCGTCAGACCTGTGGCTTGCGATGAGGCGGCACGCCCGGCTGGCTGACCACCAGCGTGAAGCCGCCGCGCTGGCCGATCCAGTCATTGAGATAAGCGACATTCTCCACCTGCCGCCTGACCTGGCGTCCCTTCGGGCTGTAGAGCGTCAGGTTCGGCCATACATCGTTCTCACGCAATGCGGTGGGGTTCAGGCCCGGAATATGCCACAGGGGCGTTCGCTGGGCAGACGTAAGGGTGTATAGCGGAGTGCTCAACTGGATCGGTGGGTCGATGGGCGGCACGAACGAAGTCCCGGCAGGGTCATTGATCTGCACCCTGGCCGGCTCGTTCACGTTCACGCCCGCTGGCGAGCTGGCGCTGTAGAACCCCAGGTAGCCGTTGCGACTGACGTCGAGCCAGTAGTCGAGCTTGGGCCAGGCATGCTCGTTGCGCCCTTCGTAGGCAGGACGGATCTCGTACACATAGCCGTCGGCATGGCGGTAGACTCCAAACCAGAAGCAGTCACTCACATAGCGTTTGTGTGCGTCGTTGCCGAACCAGCCTTCGAGCAGAAACGACTGGATCATCTCCTCGCCGTAGTCCCAACTGGTGATCAGCCAGCCGTCGTCTCCATTCCAGTCATCGAACTCGACCCAGAACGGCCGGAACATGTCACTGTCCTCTTTCCATTGGCCGGCGGTGATGGGGCGGTCATGAAGCTGCCATTGGCAACGCGCGTTGAAACTCAGCAGGGGTTGAAACTCGAGACTGGCCATGCGGCGCTCCTTGAAGTGAGGGAGCGTCAACGCTAGGCAGGCTGGGCGCGGTGCGGCAGCCTGAAGCCTTACCCCAGCGTCTGCTGCAGGAAGGCAGGCGCGATGTAGCGCTGGTAGTGGGCCTCGGAAAGCAGGAAGAACTCGCGGTCGATGGCATCACGCAACTGTGGCAGTTCCCACTCGCGAAACTCCGGCAGCAAGGCCATGCCGTAGGCGTCCAGATCGCGGATCATGCGGGCGCCGCGGGCGATCAACTGATAGGCCCAGCAGTACTCGGACTGGTGCGGCACGAAGCGGATCGAGCGCTGCTCCAGTTGCTGGCGCAGCAGGTCTTTGTCGAACACTTCCAGCTTGGCCATCATCACCTGCACCAGCAACTGCTCCAGGCGCAGCCAGACCGCCCGCTTCTGTTCGTCGTCATAGCCGTTCCAGTTGATCACTTCATGGTGAAAGCGCTTGCAGCCACGGCAGACGGTATCACCGTAGACAGTTGAGCAAAGGCCGACGCAAGGGGTCTTGATGGACTGGCTGGACATGGAAAAACAACGGCTTGGCGGTGGAACACGGCTTCATGTTAGCCCTTTGTCTAACCGCGGTCACTCGTTAAAGTCATCGTCGGCAACTTACCTTCCGTGTTTTTTTGCCGTAGAATCATTCGGCCTTTTCAAGGCAACAATGTCCGTTGGAAGCTGTTTTCAAAGCGTCACGAGCACAGTTCATCCGGTAGAACGGTGTTGGCCAAGGCCATGCTCCCCGCATGGCCCGCGCCAACCCCTCATCAACGCTCCGTTCTACAGGCGTAAAACTTTGAAAGCAGCTTCTGTAAGGATTCTCTGCGACCCTGGCTGGACGGCTCAAAAAGCCGTGATCCGCGCATGGGTGCAGGGAATGCTGGATGAGCGTCCCGGACTCCCTTTAGGGACCACTGATGAGGGTAATAACTGTGCTTGAAGCCTACCGCAAACACATCGAAGAGCGTGCCGCCCTGGGTATCGTGCCCCAGCCGCTGAACGCCGAACAAACTGCAGGCCTGGTCGAGCTGCTGAAAAACCCGCCGGCCGGCGAAGAAGCCTTCCTCGTAGACCTGATCACCAACCGCGTTCCGCCAGGGGTCGACGAAGCTGCCTACGTCAAGGCCGCTTTCCTCTCCGCCGTTGCCAAGGGCGAAACCAAGTCGCCGCTGATCGACCGCAAGCACGCCACCGAGCTGCTGGGCACCATGCAGGGCGGCTACAACATCGAGACGCTGGTCGCGCTGCTGGACGACGCCGAACTGGGCGCCGTCGCGGGCGAGCAACTCAAGCACACCCTGCTGATGTTCGACGCCTTCCACGACGTGGCTGAAAAAGCCAAGGCCGGCAACGTGCACGCCAAGGCCGTGCTGGAATCCTGGGCTGCCGGCGAGTGGTTCACCTCGCGTCCGGCCATCGCCGAGAAGTACACCCTGACCGTGTTCAAGGTGCCGGGCGAAACCAACACCGACGACCTGTCCCCTGCCCCGGACGCCTGGTCGCGCCCCGACATCCCGCTGCACGCCCTGGCCATGCTGAAGATGGCCCGCGATGGCATCGAGCCTTCGCAGCCTGGCTCGGTCGGCCCGCTGGCGCAGATCGAAGCGGTCAAGGCCAAGGGCTTCCCGGTCGCCTACGTCGGTGACGTGGTCGGTACCGGCTCCTCGCGCAAATCCGCGACCAACTCGGTGCTGTGGTTCTTCGGCGACGACATCCCGTACGTGCCGAACAAGCGCGCCGGTGGTTTCTGCTTCGGCACCAAGATCGCCCCGATCTTCTACAACACCATGGAAGACGCCGGCGCCCTGCCGATCGAATTCGACTGCACCAACCTGGCCATGGGCGATGTCATCGACGTCTACCCGTTCAAGGGTGAAGTCAAGCGTCACGACAGCGGCGAGCTGGTCACTACCTTCGCCCTGAAAACCGAAGTGCTGCTGGACGAAGTCCGCGCAGGCGGCCGTATCCCGCTGATCGTTGGCCGTGGCCTGACCGAAAAGGCCCGCGCCGAACTGGGCCTGGGTGCTTCTGACCTGTTCAAGAAGCCGGAGCAGCCTGCCGACACCGGCAAGGGCTTCACCCTGGCGCAGAAGATGGTCGGTCGTGCCTGCGGCCTGCCGGAAGGCCAGGGCGTGCGCCCGGGCGCCTACTGCGAACCGAAGATGACCACCGTCGGCTCCCAGGACACCACCGGCCCGATGACCCGCGACGAGCTGAAGGACCTGGCGTGCCTGGGCTTCTCCGCCGACCTGGTCATGCAGTCGTTCTGCCACACCGCCGCCTACCCGAAACCGATCGACGTCACCACCCACCACACCCTGCCGGATTTCATCCGCACCCGTGGCGGCGTGTCCCTGCGTCCAGGCGACGGCATCATCCACAGCTGGCTGAACCGCATGCTGCTGCCTGATACCGTCGGCACCGGCGGCGACTCGCACACCCGCTTCCCGATCGGCATCTCGTTCCCGGCCGGTTCCGGCCTGGTCGCCTTCGCCGCAGCCACCGGCGTCATGCCGCTGGACATGCCGGAGTCGGTACTGGTGCGCTTCAAGGGCAAGCTGCAGCCAGGCATCACCCTGCGTGACCTGGTCCACGCCATCCCTTACTACGCCATCCAGAAGGGCCTGCTGACCGTCGAGAAGAAGGGCAAGAAGAACGCCTTCTCCGGCCGCATCCTGGAAATCGAAGGCCTGGACGAGCTGACCGTCGAGCAGGCGTTCGAGCTGTCCGACGCCTCGGCCGAGCGTTCGGCTGCCGGTTGCACCATCAAGCTGCCGGAAAAGGCCATCGCCGAATACCTGCAGTCGAACATCACCCTGCTGCGCTGGATGATCAGCGAAGGCTACGGCGACGCCCGTACCATGGAGCGCCGTGCGCAAGCCATGGAAGCCTGGCTGGCCAACCCCGAGCTGCTGTCGGCCGACGCCGACGCCGAATACGCCGAGATCATCGAAATCGACCTGGCCGACGTCAAGGAGCCTGTGCTCTGCGCGCCGAACGACCCGGACGACGCCCGCCTGCTGTCGCAGGTACAAGGCGAGAAGATCGACGAAGTGTTCATCGGTTCGTGCATGACCAACATCGGCCACTTCCGCGCAGCTGGCAAGCTGCTGGACAAGGTCAAGGGTGGCATCCCAACCCGTCTGTGGCTGGCACCTCCAACCAAGATGGACGCCCACCAGCTGACCGAGGAAGGCTACTACGGCATCTACGGCAAGGCCGGCGCGCGCATGGAAATGCCAGGCTGCTCGCTGTGCATGGGTAACCAGGCACGTGTGCAGACCGGTTCGACCGTGGTCTCCACCTCGACCCGCAACTTCCCGAACCGCCTGGGCGATGCCACCAACGTCTACCTGGCGTCGGCGGAGCTGGCTGCAGTCGCGTCGATCCTCGGCAAGCTGCCGACCGTCGAAGAGTACCTGCAGTACGCCAAGGATATCGACAGCATGGCTGCCGACGTCTACCGCTACCTGAGCTTCGACCAGATCGCCGAGTTCCGCGAAGCAGCGGCCAACGCCAAGATCCCTGTGGTCCAAGCGTAAGTCGAGCAGTCGGTTGTAAATGAAAAGCCCCGGTAGAAATACCGGGGCTTTTTCATTTCCGAAAGGGTCTGCGTGCAGCAGCAGGTTTGGGTCTAGAAGCTGTCGCCAGGCACCCGCACCCACCCTTCCATCAATACCCGCGCGCTGCGGCTCATGATGGCCTTGGTCACGCTCCACTGCCCACCCGCCTGCTGCGCCTCGGCGCCCACACGCAGGGTGCCGGACGGATGCCCGAAACGCACCGCGCTACGCTCACCACCACCTGCGGCCAGGTTGACCAGCGTCCCGGGAATTGCCGCTGCCGTACCAATGGCCACCGCTGCGGTGCCCATCATGGCGTGGTGCAACTTGCCCATCGACAACGCCCGCACTACCAGGTCGATATCGCTGGCCGCCACGGCCTTGCCGCTGGACGCGGTGTACGAGGTCGCGGGAGCGACGAAGGCGACCTTCGGCGTATGCTGGCGACCAGCGGCCTGGTCGATGTGCTCGATCAGCCCCATACGGACGGCGCCATGGGCGCGAATGGTCTCGAAACGCGCCAATGCGGCGGCATCGCTGTTGATCGCGTCCTGGAGTTCGGTACCGGTGTAGCCGATGTCGGCTGCATTGACGAAGATGGTCGGGATGCCGGCATTGATCAGGGTCGCCTTGAACGTGCCGACACCCGGCACCTCGAGGTCGTCAACCAGGTTGCCGGTAGGAAACATCGCCCCGCCGCCATCACCGTCTTCATCCGCTGCAGGATCGAGGAACTCCAGCTGCACCTCGGCTGCCGGGAAGGTCACCCCATCGAGCTCGAAGTCGCCGGTTTCCTGCACCTCGCCTTCGCTGATCGGCACATGGGCGATGATGGTCTTGCCGATATTGGCCTGCCAGATGCGCACGGTCGCCATGCCATTGCGCGGAACGCGCGCCGGGTCCACCAGCCCGCTGGCGATGGCGAACGAGCCAACGGCCGCCGACAGGTTGCCGCAGTTGCCGCTCCAGTCGACGAAGGCCTTGTCGATGGCGACCTGGCCGAACAGGTAGTCGACGTCATGGTCGGCCTTGCTGCTCGACGACAGGATCACCGTCTTGCTGGTGCTGGACGTTGCACCGCCCATGCCGTCGATCTGCTTGGCGTAGGGGTCGGGGCTGCCGATCACCCGCAACAGCAGGGCATCGCGTGCAGGGCCTGGCACCTGGGCACGCTCGGGCAGGTCTTGCAGGCGGAAGAACACGCCTTTGCTGGTGCCACCGCGGATGTAGGTGGCGGGGATTTTCACTTGCGCTACAGATGCCATGGGGTATTTATCCTTCAAGGCCGACGCCCCTGTGGGAGCGGGCTTGCCCCGCGATAGTGCCAGAACAGACAGCGATGTCGCTCCTGCTGACGCCATCGCGGGGCAAGCCCGCTCCTACAGGCTAAAGGCGGGGTTCAGGTCATCAGGCCGTCGCTTCGAGGAAGTCCTGGGCAAAGCGCTGCAGCACTCCGCCCGCCTCGTAGATCGACACTTCTTCAGCGGTATCCAGGCGACAGGTCACCGGCACCTCCAGACGTTCACCGTTGCGACGGTTCACCACCAGCGTCAAGGTCGCCCGCGGCGTGCGCGCACCGACCACGTCGTAGGTCTCGCTGCCGTCCAGGCCCAGGGTCACCCGCGTGGTGCCCGGGTGGAACTCCAGCGGCAGCACACCCATGCCGATCAGGTTGGTGCGGTGGATACGCTCGAAACCCTCGGCGACGATCGCCTCGACACCGGCAAGGCGCACGCCCTTGGCCGCCCAATCCCGCGACGAGCCCTGGCCGTAGTCGGCCCCGGCGACGATGATCAGCGGCTGCTTGCGCTGCATGTAGGTCTCGATCGCTTCCCACATGCGCGTCACCTTGCCTTCCGGCTCGATGCGCGCCAGCGAACCCTGCTTCACGCTGCCGTCTTCCTTGCGCACCATCTCGTTGAACAGCTTGGGGTTGGCGAAGGTGGCGCGCTGGGCGGTGAGGTGATCGCCGCGATGGGTAGCGTAGGAGTTGAAGTCCTCCTCCGGCAGGCCCATCTTCGCCAGGTACTCGCCGGCAGCGCTGTCGAGCATGATGGCGTTCGATGGCGACAGGTGGTCGGTGGTGATGTTGTCCGGCAGTACCGCCAACGGGCGCATGCCGCGCAGGGTGCGCTCACCGGCCAGGGCGCCTTCCCAGTAAGGGGGGCGACGAATATAGGTGCTCATCGGGCGCCATTCGTACAGCGGCGCGACCTTCGGCCCCTTGTCTTCCTCGATGGTGAACATCGGGATGTAGACCTGGCGGAACTGCTCGGGCTTGACCGAGGCACGCACCACCGCGTCGATCTCCTCGTCGCTCGGCCAGATATCCTTCAGACGGATCTCCTTGCCATCGACCACGCCCAGCACATCCTTCTCGATATCGAAGCGGATGGTTCCGGCGATGGCGTAGGCCACCACCAGCGGCGGCGAGGCCAGGAACGCCTGTTTGGCGTAGGGATGGATACGCCCGTCGAAGTTGCGGTTGCCCGACAGCACGGCGGTGGCGTACAGGTCGCGGTCGATGATCTCCTGCTGGATCACCGGGTCCAGTGCGCCGGACATGCCGTTGCAGGTGGTGCAGGCGAAGGCGACGATACCGAAGCCCAGGTGCTCGAGTTCCTGCTCCAGGCCCGCTTCCTTGAGGTACAACTGCACCGCCTTGGAGCCGGGCGCCAGCGAGGACTTGACCCAGGGTTTGCGCATCAGGCCGAGCCGGTTGGCATTGCGCGCCAGCAGGCCGGCGGCGATCACGTTGCGCGGGTTGCTGGTGTTGGTGCAACTGGTGATGGCAGCAATGATCACCGCACCGTCGGGCATCTGCCCCGGCACTTCTTCCCAGGCCCCGGCAATCCCCTTGGCCGCCAGGTCGCTGGTCGCCACGCGGGCGTGCGGGTTGGAAGGCCCGGCCATGTTGCGCACCACGCTCGACAGGTCGAAGGTCAGCGTACGCTCGTATTCGGCCTTGACCAGGCTGTCGGCCCACAGGCCGGCGACCTTGGCGTAGGTCTCGACCAGTTGTACCTGTTGATCGTCGCGACCGGTCAGGCGCAGGTAATCGATGGTCTGCTGGTCGATGGCGAACATCGCCGCAGTGGCGCCGTATTCCGGGGCCATGTTGGAGATGGTCGCGCGGTCGCCGAGGGTCAGCGCACGGGCGCCTTGGCCATGGAATTCGAGGTAGGCACCGACCACTTTCTGCTTGCGCAGGAACTCGGTCAGGGCCAGCACCAGGTCGGTGGCGGTGATGTTCGGTGCCAGGCGACCCGTCAGCTCGACTCCGACGATTTCCGGCAAACGCATCCACGAAGCCCGACCGAGCATGACGTTCTCGGCCTCCAGGCCTCCCACGCCGATGGCGATCACGCCCAGGGCGTCGACGTGCGGGGTGTGGCTGTCGGTGCCGACGCAGGTGTCCGGGTAGGCCACGCCATGGTCGGCGTGGATCACCGGCGACATTTTCTCCAGGTTGATCTGGTGCATGATGCCGTTGCCCGGCTGGATCACGTCGACGTTCTTGAACGCCTGCTTGGTCCAGTTGATGAAGTGGAAACGGTCTTCGTTGCGACGGTCTTCGATGGCACGGTTCTTCTCGAACGCCTGCGGATCGAAACCGCCACACTCCACGGCCAGCGAGTGGTCGACGATCAACTGCACCGGCACCACTGGATTGACCTGGGCCGGATCGCCACCCTTGTCTGCGATGGCATCGCGCAGGCCGGCCAGGTCGACCAGGGCGGTCTGGCCGAGGATGTCATGGCACACCACGCGCGCCGGGAACCAGGGGAAGTCGAGGTCGCGCTTGCGCTCGATCAGCTGCGCCAGCGAGGCATCGAGGGTTGCAGGGTCGCAGCGGCGCACCAGGTTTTCGGCCAGCACGCGGGAGGTATAGGGCAGCCCGTCGTAGGCGCCGGGCTTGATCGCCTCGACGGCCGCACGGGTGTCGAAATAGTCCAGGGCAGTGCCTGGCAGGTTCTTGCGGTATGCGGTGTTCATCATGAGTCAGGCTCGCTCACAGGATTGGGAAGGTTTCACCGCCCCTGTGGGAGCGGGCTTGCCCGCGAATGCGTCAGCAGGTGCGAAGCGGTTACCCGCACGAACGCATTCGCGGGCAAGCCCGCTCCCACAGGGAAACGGGTTGCCTCTCTCTATTTCATTCAGCGCTGCTCGATCGGCACGAACTGGCGCTGCTCGACGCCGGTGTACTCGGCGCTCGGGCGGATGATGCGGTTGTTGGCGCGCTGCTCGAACACGTGCGCGGCCCAGCCGGTCAGGCGCGAGCAGACGAAGATCGGGGTGAACAGCTTGGTCGGGATGCCCATGAAGTGGTACGCCGAGGCGTGGTAGAAGTCGGCGTTGGGGAACAGGCGCTTCTGCTCCCACATGGTCTTGTCGATGGCTTCGGACACCGGATACAGCACAGTGTCGCCCACTTCGTCGGCCAGTTGCTTCGACCAGCCCTTGATCACCTCGTTGCGCGGGTCGGACTCCTTGTAGATCGCATGGCCGAAGCCCATGATCTTGTCCTTGCGCTCGAGCATGCGCAGCAGCTCGGCACTGGCTTCCTGCGGGCTCTGGAAGCGCTCGATCAGCTCCATCGCCGCCTCGTTGGCACCGCCGTGCAGCGGCCCGCGCAGCGAGCCGATGGCGGCGGTAACGCACGAGTACAGGTCCGACAGGGTCGAGGCGCAGACCCGCGCAGTGAAGGTCGAGGCGTTGAATTCGTGCTCGGCGTAGAGAATCAGCGAGACGTTCATCACCTTCACATGCAGCTCGCTCGGCTTCTTGCCGTGCAGCAGGTGCAGGAAGTGGCCACCGAGGGTGTCTTCGTCGCTGGAGCAGTCGATGCGCACGCCGTGATGGGTGAAGCGGTACCAGTAGCACATCACCGCCGGGAACAGCGCCAGCAGGCGATCGGTCTTGTCGCGCTGGGCTTCGAAGGTCAGCTCCGGTTCCAGGGTGCCGAGTACCGAGCAGCCGGTGCGCATAACGTCCATCGGGTGCGCATCACGCGGGATGCGTTCGAGCACTTCCTTGAGCGCTTGTGGCAGGTCGCGCAGGCCCTTGAGCTTGTGCTTGTAGTCGGCAAGCTCGGCCTTGCTCGGCAGCTCGCCGTAGAGCAGCAGGTAGGCGACTTCCTCGAACTCGGCAGCGGCGGCCAGGTCACGCACGTCGTAGCCGCGGTAGGTCAGGCCGGCGCCGGCCTGGCCGACGGTCGACAGCGCGGTCTGCCCGGCCACCTGGCCACGCAGGCCGGCGCCACTGAGTACTTTTGCTTCGGCCATGGTGTTTCTCCTTTCTTGAATTTGTTATGAAGTCGTTCTGGCTAATCTGCTGGGGCCGGCACCGCTGGAATGGCCTACCCCTTCTTCTGCGCAAACAACGCATCGAGGCTCTGCTCGAAGGCGTGATAACCAATGGCATCGTAGAGCTCCATGCGAGTCTGCATGGTGTCGATGACGTTCTTCTGCGTGCCGTCACGGCGCAGCGCGGTGTACACGTTCTCGGCCGCCTTGTTCATGGCGCGGAACGCCGACAGCGGGTACAGCACCAGCGACACGTCGACCGAGGCCAGCTCTTCGGTGGTGTACAGCGGCGTGGCACCGAACTCGGTGATGTTGGCCAGGATCGGTGCCTTCACCCGGTCGGCGAAGGTCTTGTACATCTGCAATTCGGTGATGGCTTCGGGGAAGATCATGTCGGCGCCGGCTTCGATGCACGCGGCGGCGCGGTCGAGGGCTGCGTTCAGCCCCTCCACCGCCAGCGCGTCGGTACGCGCCATGATCACGAAGCTGTCGTCGGTGCGGGCATCGACTGCCGCCTTGATGCGGTCGACCATCTCCTGCTGCGAGACGATCTCCTTGTTCGGCCGGTGACCGCAGCGCTTGGCGCCGACCTGGTCCTCGATGTGGATCGCCGCGGCGCCGAACTTGCACATCGAACGCACGGTACGAGCCACGTTGAACGCCGAGGCGCCGAAACCGGTGTCGACATCCACCAGCAACGGCAGGTCGCACACGTCGGTGATCCGGCGCACGTCGGTCAGCACATCGTCCAGCCCGCTGATGCCCAGGTCCGGCAGGCCCAGGGAGCCGGCAGCCACGCCACCACCGGACAGGTAGATGGCCTTGAAGCCGGCGCGCTTGGCCAGCAGCGCATGGTTGGCGTTGATGGCGCCGACCACTTGCAGCGGATGTTCGGCGGCAACGGCGTCGCGAAAACGCTGTCCGGGGGTGCTCTTCACAGTCATGACTCACCTCGTGGGCTATTGTTGTGGGCGTCCTGGTAGTGACGCTCGATATTGCGCTTGGATGCCCCGATATGACGGCGCATCAGGAGTTCGGCCAGCTCACCGTCACGGTCGGCGATGGCATCGAGAATGCGGTGGTGTTCGGCGAAGGCCTGGCGTGGTCGGTTGGGCGTGGCCGAGAACTGGATGCGGTACATGCGCACCAGCTGGTACAGCTCGCCGCAGAGCATCTTGACCAGGGTCTGGTTGCCGCTGCCCTGGATGATCCGGTAGTGAAAGTCGAAATCGCCTTCCTGCTGGTAGTAGCCCAGCCCGGCCTGAAACGCGGCATCGCGCTCGTGGGTGTCGAGCACCTGGCGCAGTTCGTCGATCTGGGCCAGGCTCATGCGCTCGGCAGCCAGCCTGCAGGCCATGCCTTCGAGCGACTCGCGGATTTCGTACAACTCGATCAGCTCTGCATGGTTCAGCGACACCACCCGTGCCCCGACATGCGGCACGCGCACCAGCAGGCGCTGGCCCTCCAGCCGATGGATCGCCTCGCGCAGCGGCCCGCGGCTGATGCCGTAGGTACGCGCCAGCTCAGGTTCGGAAATCTTGCTGCCCGGGGCGATATCACCCTTGACGATGGCCGCCTGGATGCGCCGGAAGACATTCTCTGAAAGGGTTTCGGATTCATCTGCAACCGGTGCGAGGGCCTGAGAGGCTTCCAGCATGATTGTCGACACCTCGTAAATGGATAGCGCCAAAACTAGCCAAGCAGAGGCGAATAGTCAAAGACAAAAACAATATTGTCGACAATTGTCTAATAACGAACTTACCCCACCGGGTTGCGGTCAGATCGCAGCGCGCTGGCGTCAAGACGTCGGCGTGATAGAATGCCGCGCTTCCCAAGGATTACGGATAGTGTGCCTGTCATCATTTCATGCTGTTGACAGATGAACGAGGCGCTTGCGCCCTGCCCCGAACACAGACAGCACCGCGCCAGGACTATGAAACCCACGTTTTCTTCACTGTTGTTCAGCCTCGCCTTGCTGCCGGCGTTTGGCCATGCGGCCGAAAAGACCGTGTACGGCCTGAACGAATACGCCCGCCTGGGCGATCTTGACCTGGAGGTGGCGGCCAAGCTCGACACCGGCGCCAAGACCGCCTCGCTCAGTGCCCGCGACATCAAGCGGTTCAAGCGCAACGGCGAAAGCTGGGTGCGCTTCTACCTGGCCATCGACGCCGCCCACCAGCACCCCATCGAACGCCCGCTGGCTCGCGTCAGCAAGATCAAGCGACGCGCCGGCGACTACGACCCGGACGAAGGCAAGGCCTACACCGCCCGCCCGGTGATCGAACTGGACATCTGCATGGGCCAGGCCCTGCGCACCATCGAAGTCAACCTCACCGACCGCAGCGCCTTCCAGTTCCCGCTGCTGATCGGTTCCGAGGCGCTCAAGCACTTCGACGCGCTGGTCGACCCCAGCCTCAAATACGCGGCCGGCAAACCTGCCTGTGCCACCGAAGCTCCCAAAGTAGAGTAATTCCGATGCGCTCTCTTACCCTGCACCTGAAAGTCCTGATCACCGTCCTGGTGCTGCTGGGCGTGACGGTCACCTGCTACCAGATCTTCATCCTCGGCATCCCGGTGACCGAAGACGAGACCGACGACCTGTGGAACATCGACGCCAAGGTCGAGTTCGTCGCCAGTCCCAAGGACCCGGTGAAGATCCAGATGTTCGTGCCGCCGCTGAACCGCGACTACGTGAGCCTGAACGAGAGCTTCATCTCCAACAACTACGGCGTCAGCGTCAACCGCGCCGACGGCAACCGCAAGGTGACCTGGTCGGCGCGTCGCGCCAGCGGCAACCAGACCCTGTACTACCGCCTGGTCCTGACCAAGCGCTACAGCACCGAAAAAGCCAAGATCAAGGGCCCGACCTTCCGCGACAGCCTGGCCGTCGAAGGCCCCGAGAAGATCGCCGCCGAAGCCCTGATGGCACCTATCCGCCAGCATTCGGCCGACGTCGAGACCTTCGTCAGCGAAACCATCAAGCGCGTCAACAACGCCAACGACGACAACGCCAAGCTGCTGCTGGCCGGCGACAACTCGCCGATGAAGAAAGCCCAGGTCATCGACCTGCTGCTGTCGATCGCCCACGTGCCGATGGAAAAGGTCCACACCATTCGCCTGGTGGCCGACACCCCGCAAAATCCCGAACTGTGGCTGCGCAGCTTCAACGGTAACGACTGGCTGTACTTCAACCCCGAAACCGGCGAACAGGGCCTGCCCAACGACCGCCTGCTGTGGTGGACCGGCGACGACAACCTGATCACCGTCGATGGCGGCAAGAAGGCCACCGTCACCTTCAGCATGAACAACAGCGAGATGAACGCCATCCGCCTGGCCAAGCTGACCGACGAGAACACCGACGCCGACTTCCTCGAATACTCGCTGTACAGCCTGCCGCTGCAGACCCAGCAGACCTTCATGATCATGGTCATGATCCCGATCGGGGTGCTGGTCATCCTGGTGCTGCGCAACCTGATCGGCATCCAGACCCTCGGCACCTTCACCCCGGTGCTGATCGCCCTGGCCTTCCGCGAGACGCAGCTGGGCTTCGGCATCATCCTGTTCACGGTGATCACCGCGCTGGGCCTGTCGCTGCGTTCCTACCTCGAGCACCTGAAGCTGCAGATGCTGCCGCGCCTGTCGGTGGTACTGACCTTCGTGGTGGTGCTGATCGCCGCGATCAGCCTGTTCAGCCACAAGCTTGGGCTCGAGCGCGGGCTGTCGGTGGCGCTGTTCCCGATGGTGATCCTGACCATGACCATCGAGCGCCTGTCGATCACCTGGGAAGAACGTGGCGGTGGCCATGCGATGAAAGTCGCCGTCGGCACCCTGTTCGCTGCCTCGCTGGCGCACCTGCTGATGACCGTGCCTGAAGCGGTGTACTTCGTCTTCACCTTCCCGGCCGTGCTGCTGATCCTGGTGGGCTTCATGCTGGCGATGGGTCGCTACCGCGGCTACCGCCTGACCGAGCTCGTGCGCTTCAAGGCATTCCTGAAGAAGGCTGACGCCTGATGTTCGGACTGATCAAGACGTGGAAAGCCCTGGAGGCCCGGGGCATCATGGGTATCAACCGGCGTAACGCGGACTACGTCCTGAAGTACAACAAGCGCCACCTGTACCCGATCGTCGACGACAAGATCATCACCAAGGAGCGCGCGCTGGCCGCCGGCATCCATGTGCCGGAGATGTACGGCATCATCGAGACCGAGAAAGAGATCGAGAAACTCGACGAGATCATCGGCGGGCGCAGCGACTTCGTCATCAAGCCGGCCCAGGGCGCCGGCGGCGACGGCATCCTGGTGGTCGCCGACCGCTTCGAGGACCGCTACCGCACCGTCTCGGGCAAGATCATCAGCCATGAGGAAATCGAGCACCAGGTCTCGAGCATCCTCACCGGCCTGTATTCGCTCGGCGGGCATCGCGACCGCGCGCTGATCGAGTACCGCGTCACCCCGGACCAGATCTTCAAGAGCATCAGCTACGAAGGCGTGCCCGACATCCGCATCATCGTGCTGATGGGCTACCCGGTAATGGCCATGCTGCGCCTGCCGACCCGCCAATCCGGCGGCAAGGCCAACCTGCACCAGGGCGCGATCGGCGTCGGCGTGGACCTCGCCACCGGCGTCACCCTGCGCGGTACCTGGCTCAACCGCATCATCAGCAAGCACCCGGACACCACCAACGCGGTGGACGGCGTGCAACTGCCGAACTGGGACGGCTTCATGAAGCTGGCCGCCAGTTGCTACGAGCTGTGCGGGCTGGGCTACATCGGCGTGGACATGGTCCTGGACCAGGACAAGGGCCCGCTGATCCTGGAGCTCAACGCCCGCCCCGGCCTGAACATCCAGATCGCCAACGACTGCGGGCTGACCCAGCGCACCCATGCCATCGAAGCGCACATCGAGGCACTGGCCAAGGACGGCATCAGCGAAGATGCCGAAACCCGCGTGCGCGTCACCCAAAGCCTGTTCGGCCACGTCGTCCAGCAGTGATTGCAACACAGGCCGCACCTTGCAGGGGCGGCCTGCTCCAACTGGTGCTAGGCACTTTTCCTACAGCGGCCTACAATCGCCGTCCTTGATTTTCATCGCCGTCCATTCCGATGCCGACCTGTACGCTGCACGCCCTGCCCTACCAGCCCGACCCTGCGCACTATTTCGACCGCCTGCGCCAGGCCCCCGGCGCCATCCTGCTCGACAGCGCCCGACCGGTTGCCGAACGCGGGCGCTTCGACCTGTTCAGCGCCTGGCCATTGCAGCAATTGCAGGCGCAGGACGGCGAAAGCGGTGAAGGCTATCTGCAGCGTCTGCGCCTGGCGCTGGCCGACCTGGGCGACGCCGCGCTGCCCGAGGGTAGCGAGCTGCCCTTCGCCGGCGGCCTGATCGGCTACCTGAGCTACGACTTCGGCCGACGCCTTGAGCAATTGGCGCAACTGGCTGTCGATGACCTGAAACTGCCCGATGCACAGCTGGGCCTGTATGCCTGGGCTGCGATCACCGATCATCAGTTGCGCACCTCCCAGTTGGTGTTCCACCCCGCCCTGGCGCCAGCCGAGCGCCAGCGCCTGATCCAGCTGTTCGAAGCCGAGCACGCGCCCTGCCGCCACGATTTCCGCTTGCTTGCGCCAATGCGCGGCGACCTGGCGCCCGAGCAGTACCGCAGCGCGTTCGACCGGGTGCAAAGCTATATCCAGGCCGGCGACTGCTACCAGATCAACCTCACCCAGCGCTTCCGCGCGCCGTGCCAGGGCGATCCGTGGCGAGCCTACCAGGCCCTGCGCGCGGCCTGTCCGACACCCTTCTCCGGGTTCCAGCAACTGGCCGATGGCAGCGCGCTGCTGAGCTTCTCGCCCGAGCGCTTCGTTCATGTCAGCCAGGGCCGCGTGGAAACCCGCCCGATCAAGGGCACCCGCCCGCGCGCTGCCGACCCGGCCGAGGATGCGCGCAATGCCGCCGAACTGCAGGCCAGCACGAAGGACCGCTCAGAGAACCTGATGATCGTCGACCTGCTGCGCAACGACCTGGGCCGCAGCTGCGAGACCGGCTCGGTGAAGGTGCCGGAGCTGTTCAGCCTGGAGAGCTATCCGAACGTGCACCACCTGGTCAGCAGCGTCACCGGTCTCCTGGCCCGCGGCAAGGATGCGCTGGACCTGGTCGCCGGCAGCTTTCCCGGAGGCTCGATCACCGGCGCCCCGAAGATCCGCGCCATGCAGATCATCGACGAGCTGGAACCGACCCGCCGCGCCCTGTATTGCGGCTCGCTGCTGTACCTCGACGTGCGCGGCGAGATGGACAGCTCCATCGCCATCCGCAGCCTGCTGGTCAAGGACGGTCAGGTCAGTTGCTGGGGCGGCGGCGCGGTGGTGGCCGACTCGCAGTGGGAAGCCGAATACGAGGAATCGATCGCCAAGGTGCGGGTGCTGATGGAAACCTTGCAGGGTTTGTAGCCGGTGAACCCTGCTTGCAGCCCGTCTACCCTGCCATTTTTTGTTACCATCGACCCACTACGAGCGCACAGCGCCATACACACGATGGAAACCGCCTGATGAGCCAACCCTTCGACGTCGCCGCCCTGGCCGCGACCTATGCCAGCAAGTCCCCGCAGGACATTCTCAAGCTCGCCTTCGAACACTTCGGCGACGACCTGTGGATTTCCTTCAGTGGTGCCGAGGACGTGGTGCTGGTGGACATGGCCTGGAAGCTGAACAAGCAGGTCAAGGTGTTCAGCCTCGACACCGGCCGCCTGCACCCGGAAACCTACCGCTTCATCGATCAGGTTCGCGAACAGTACAAGCTGCCGATCGAGATCCTCAGCCCGGATCGCGCCAAGCTCGACCCGTTCGTCAAGGACAAGGGTCTGTTCAGCTTCTACAAGGACGGCCACGGCGAGTGCTGCGGGATCCGCAAGATCGAGCCGCTGCGCCGCAAACTGGCCACCGTCAGCGCCTGGGCCACTGGCCAGCGCCGTGACCAGAGCCCCGGCACGCGCAGCCAGGTCGCGGCCCTGGAAATCGACTCGGCGTTCTCCACCCCCGAGCGCACCCTGTACAAGTTCAACCCCCTGGCGCAGATGACCAGCGCCGAAGTCTGGGGTTATATCCGCATGCTCGAACTGCCGTACAACAGCCTGCACGAGCGCGGCTTCATCAGCATCGGTTGCGAGCCCTGCACCCGCCCGGTGCTGCCGAACCAGCACGAGCGCGAGGGGCGCTGGTGGTGGGAAGAGTCGACGCAGAAGGAATGCGGGCTGCACGCTGGCAACCTGATCAGCAAGGCCTGAAAACAAACGGGGCAAGCCCGCGCCCACACAAGACCTGCAGGCGCGGGCTCGCCCCGCGATGGGCCGCAACGCGGCCCCTGTTTCATGCCAACTCAGTGCACGGGCAACTCAACCCCTTCGAACAGCTCTTCGAGCTCCTGCTTGTTGTGGCACTGAATGGCCTTGGCCATCACTTCGCGGGTCAGGTGCGGGGCGAACTTCTCGATGAAGTCGCACATGAAGCCGCGCAGGAAGGTACCGCGGCGGAAGCCGATCTTGGTGATGCTGGCTTCGAACAGCTCGCTCGCATCCAGACACACCAGGTCACTGTCGAGCCTGGTATCGACCGCCATCTTCGCGACGATGCCCACGCCCAGACCCAGGCGCACATAGGTCTTGATCACGTCGGCGTCTGCGGCAGTGAAGACCACTTTCGGGGTCAGGCCACGATGGTTGAAGGCCTCATCGAGCTTGGAGCGGCCGGTGAAGCCGAACACGTAGGTCACGATCGGGTATTCGGCGACCGCTTCCAGGGTCAGCTTCGGCAGCTTGGTCAGCGGATGGCCCTGGGGCACCACCACGCAGCGATTCCACTTGTAGCACGGCATCATGATCAGGTCGCCGAACAGCTCCAGCGCCTCGGTGGCGATGGCGAAGTCGACGGTGCCATCGGCGGCCATCTCGGCGATCTGCATCGGCGAGCCCTGGTGCATGTGCAGGGACACTTCCGGGTACTGCTTGATGAAGTTGCTGATCACCGGCGGCAGCGCATAGCGGGCCTGGGTGTGGGTGGTGGCGATGGACAGCGTGCCCTTCTTCTCGTTGGAGAATTCCTGGGCGATCTGCTTGATGCTCTCGACCTTGCGCAGGATCTCGCCTGCAGTGGTGATGATGCGCTCGCCGGCCGGGGTGACGCGGGTCAGGTGCTTGCCGCTGCGGGCGAAAACCTCGACGCCCAGTTCGTCTTCCAGAAGGCGGATCTGCTTGCTGATCCCCGGCTGGGAGGTGTACAGGCTCTGCGCAGTCGCGGAGACGTTGAGGTCATGGTGCGCTACTTCCCAGATATAGCGCAGTTGTTGAAGCTTCATAGGTTTCCCTCAAATCAGCGGTAGGTCACCGGCTGCTGGCAGCGACGATTTATAACTATATTAGTGGTTAGAGAAATAAATCTAGAACTATTTTGTTACGCATCAGGGAAAAGACCTACTGCCAGGTTCAGCCTTTCCTACGCCCTAAATGCTGCGCCAACGGCACCATGTACACCGGCACCGGCGATAGCTGCAGCAACCGCACCGCCGTGCGCCCAATCGGCACGTCGACCCCCGCCCCTTCGGCATGGCTGCCGAAAATCAGCAGGTCGACGGCAAGGCGCTGGGCCTGTTCGAGGATCACCTGCGCCGGATCGCCCTGGCGCACGCGCACGGCCTTGATCACCGCCAGGTCGGCCTCCTCGCCCAGTTCGTCGCGAAAGTTTTCCAGTACCTGCTGCTCGATGTTGGCCATCACCGTATTGACCCCCTGGGAGTGCAAGCGGTCGAGGGTCTGTTCGTCGAGGTAGCTCTGCAGCAGCGATTCGGCGAACTGACCCATGGGTTCGACGGCGTGGATGACATACAGCTCGGCATTGAAGGTGCGCGCCAGGGCCAGGGCGTGCTGCATGACGAAGGGCGCGTAGACGCCGAGATCGGTGGCGTACAGCATGGAACGGATCATTCGGCCTCCTCGACTGCCGCGGGGGCAGAGCAAGCTACAGCTTAGCAGCGCCTTGCAGCGCCGCTTCGCCGTCTGGCGCAGACCGTATCACTGCACGCGATTGTGCCGGTCGATGAACGACAGCGCCTGGTACAGCGCCTCGATCTTCGGCAACCGGCAACCGGCCTCACGGGCCTGTGCCAGCGGTTCGCCATAGATCGCCTGCAATTCGAGCGGCCTCCGATGCGCATGGTCGTGGTACATGCTCGGACAGTAGTCGGGCATCTGCTCGGTGATGCGCAACAGATGTTCGGCATAGCCCTCCGGCAGCTCATGCCCACAGGCACGCGCGCCCTCCACCACCTCGGCCATCAGCCCGCGAATCAGCTCGCGGCTGTCCGGGTCGGCCATCAGCGGTGTGGTGCTGGCCTGCAACAGCACCGACAAGCCGTTGTAAGGCACGTTCCAGACCAGCTTCTGCCAGCGCGCCTGGCCAAGGTTGTCCATCGCTTGCGAGTCCACGCCTGCGGCGTGGAACAACCCGGCGCCCTCGGCGACGATGGCCGCACCGCAGTCATCGGTCGGGCCGCTGTGATACCCCAGGTTGACCGCACCGAGCGCCTGGTGGCGGATCACCCCGGGCGCCTGGCGGTTCACGCAGATGAAGCACAGCCCGCCGAGCAAGTGCATGTCGTCACGCAGCGCAGGGCGCAGCTGCTCCTCGACGCCCAGGCCGTTCTGCAGCAACACCACCCGCGCGCCGGGCGCGGCGGCCTGGACGATGAGCGGGGCAAGTTCGGCGTTGCCGGTGGCCTTGGTGCCGATCAGCAACCAGTCGCACGGCGGCATGTCGCTGGCCGAGGCGTAGGCCTGCACCTTCATGTGCTGCGAGCCATGCACGGCGCTGTCTAGGGTCAGGCCGTGCTCCTGCACCACGGCATAGTCGCCGCGCAGCAGAAAGTGCACATCGAAGCCGGCGCGCGCCAGCATCAGCCCGTAGAAACCACCAATCGCACCGCTGCCGATGATACCGATGCGTGTGTTGCGAGGATCCATACCGCTCTCCTGTCGAAGCGATGACTGTCTGTCCGGTTTTTTAACAGCGAATCAGCCGGTTTGCGATCCTTCACTATACTCAGGCGAAGAAGGTCAAATAATCGACACGGAGTCGAGCATGTGCGGATTTCTGCCTCACCCCGACGGGATCCCGGTCGAACTCAACCTGCGCCCGTCTCCCAGCCTGTTTCGCCGCCTGCATACCCTGGGGCTTGGCGGCATCGCTTGCAACCATCCGCGCGCCTATCGTCGCGGAACCGCAGTGGACGTGCTGATGCCCTCGCTCGGTGCGCAGGCCCGCTACCCCGGCTATGTCGCCTGGTGCCAGCCTCTGGACGACGGCTACCGGATCGGCGTGGCGTTCACCGACGACCAGGCCCTGTTCGGTGCCCGCATGGGTGAACAGGTGTGCCACATCCATCACTACTGCCAGCTTCACCAGCAGAGCGACCTGCAGGGTGAGCAGGCGCAGCAGTTGGCCCGGCAGTGGATCACCCTGCACGGCGCCGAGTTTTCCCAGGCCGCGTTGCTGGGCGAAGACAGCGGCTTGCCCTGCCCGCTCCCCGGCATGCTGCGCGACCCCTGCCTGACCATCGGCCTGCAGGGCAAGGCGCGCACGCCCAGGGCAGCTTTTCAGCGCTGACGCGGCCCTGCCCATTGTCGCGCCCGGTGTAACGCGCTAAGGTTCGGCTCCCCCTGCGAACAATCTGCTGCTGGGCCGCACGGGGTTTGCTGGCGGCCGGCACCCGTGACCTGACGAGTAACACGATGGCTGATTTACCGATCGATGACCTCAACGTTGCCTCCAACGAGACCCTGATCACCCCCGATCAGCTGAAGAAAGAGATTCCCCTCAGCGCCAAGGCCCTGCAGACCGTGACTGCCGGCCGCGAAGTGGTGCGCAACATTCTCGACGGCAAGGACCATCGCCTGTTCGTCGTGATCGGCCCCTGTTCCATCCACGACATCAAGGCCGCCCACGAGTACGCCGAGCGCCTCAAGGTGCTGGCCGAAGAAGTCTCCGACACCCTCTACCTGGTCATGCGCGTGTACTTCGAGAAGCCGCGTACCACCGTAGGCTGGAAGGGCCTGATCAATGATCCGTACCTGGACGACTCGTTCAAGATCCAGGACGGCCTGCACATCGGCCGCCAACTGCTGCTGGACCTCGCGGAAAAAGGCCTGCCCACCGCCACCGAGGCCCTCGACCCGATCTCCCCGCAGTACCTGCAGGACCTGATCAGCTGGTCGGCCATCGGCGCACGCACCACCGAATCCCAGACCCACCGCGAAATGGCCTCGGGCCTGTCTTCGGCAGTCGGCTTCAAGAACGGTACCGACGGCGGCCTGACCGTGGCGATCAATGCCCTGCAGTCGGTGTCCAAGCCCCATCGCTTCCTGGGCATCAACCAGGAGGGCGGCGTGTCGATCGTCACCACCAAGGGTAACGCCTACGGCCACGTGGTACTGCGCGGTGGCAACGGCAAGCCCAACTACGACTCGGTCAGCGTTGCCCTGTGCGAACAGGACCTGGCCAAGGCCAGGATCAAGGCCAACATCATGGTCGACTGCAGCCACGCCAACTCCAACAAGGATCCGGCCCTGCAGCCACTGGTGATGGAGAACGTCGCCAACCAGATCCTCGAGGGCAACCAGTCGATCATCGGCCTGATGGTCGAAAGCCACCTGAACTGGGGCTGCCAGGCCATTCCGAAAAACCTCGAAGACCTGCAGTACGGGGTTTCGGTGACCGACGCCTGCATCGACTGGGCCGCCACCGAGAAAAGCCTGCGCAGCATGCACGCCAAGCTCAGGGACGTACTGCCCAAGCGCCAGCGCGGCTGATACGCACAGCAACGAAAACGCCGGGCAGATGCCCGGCGTTTTCGTTTGCAGGAAGGCGGATCAGGCCTTGGTCGAGTGGCGCTGCTGGCGCTCCATGTAGCGCTCGACGTAGGAGCACGACGCAATCACCGTGTAGCCCATCTGCTCGGCGTACTCCAGGGCCTTCTCGGTCAGGGCGGCGGCGATACCGCGGCCACGCAGGGCATTGGGGACGAAGGTGCGATAGATGTCCAGCGTCTGCTTGCCCAGGTCCATGTACGTCAGGTAGGCACGATGACCGTCCACGTTGGTCTCGAACTGATGACCGGCCTGGTCATGGTGGATGGTCAGCGCTTCACTCATCACTACTCCTCGCAGGTCTTCTGGCAGACCTTTGCCTTGACCGATGGTTTATCCGGCGCAGGATCCTCGAACGCCACTCATGCCCCTTGGACCTTGGCCCATCTGCAATCGTTCGACGCCCGGGACACCCAAATAGTAGGCGCGCGATGCGGGATTGCTCAAGGTGCACATGGCGAAAAACCATGAAAGCGGCGTGGGCAGCAGGTGTCGGCCGACACCAAACAGCCCGCCGGATGTTCTAGTGGTTAAGACGCCCGAAGACCCTGAAAGTCACCCTTAGTTCAACAAAAAGTTCCCTTTCCACAACCGCTTGCGTCCAGCCACCCGGGCGTTCACAGTTTCTTTACAAACCCCGCCACACGCGGGCCGTGGCAACATTTTTTTTGCAGTTCTTGCGCTCTGTCAGTTTACTTACTACAAGTAATGGGTACTATGTACGCCGGCCAGTTTCTCTTTTCCGAGAGATGGCTATTTAATAGAAAGTCCTTGAAGGGGAACACGATGAACAACGTTCTGAAATTCTCTGCTCTGGCTCTGGCCGCAGTTCTGGCTACCGGTTGCAGCAGCGTATCCAAAGAAACCGAAGCTCGTCTGACTGCGACTGAAGACGCAGCAGCTCGCGCTCAAGCCCGTGCTGACGAAGCCTACCGTAAGGCTGACGACGCTCTGGCAGCCGCTCAGAAGGCTCAGCAGACCGCTGACGAAGCCAACGAGCGCGCTCTGCGTATGCTGGACAAAGCCAGCCGCAAATAATAATCCTCACGGATTGTTATCGAGCCGACCCACTTGTGGGTCGGCTTTTTTATTGCCCGCAAACGCCCTGCCCCGCGTTTGAGCTGATGGCCAAAAGCAAAAGGCCTGCACGATGGCAGGCCTTGGCACTTGCACGGACAGCGGTTTACTGCAGTTCGGGCGGAATGCTCGAGACCATCGGCGCAGCGCCCTGGCCATTGACCGGCACGGCGATCTCGACCGGCATGCCATCTTCGGCTGCCACCACGTCACGCACCATGTCCCAGTTCATGCGCAGGTTGTTGGCCAGGTCTTCACGCTTGAGCAGCGCATTGATGACCGCAGTGTGCTTGTCGACCACCGACGGGTTGCCGTGGTCGTCCAGCGGGGTGTGCGCTTCGAGATAGACCTTGCCACCGCTCACGCCAAACTTGTACGGCTCGTTGATGATGCGCACCGGCGTGCCGACCGGAACCATCTTCGACAGTGCCACCACGTTGTTGTTGAGCATGCGGAAGCAGCCATGGCTGGTGCGCATGCCGATACCGAACTTCTTGTTCGAGCCGTGGATCAGGTAGCCCGGCAGGCCGAGCGTGAACTTGAACGGCCCCAGCGGGTTGTCCGGGCCTGCCGGCACCACGGTGGGCAGGATGTCGCCGTCGGCGGCATGTTCGGCGCGGATCGAGGCCGGCGGGGTCCAGGTCGGGTTCGGGGTCTTGGCGGTGACCTTGGTGTTGGCGATCGGCGAGCCCCAGCCTTCACGGCCGATGCCCAGCGGGAAGGTGTATACCACGCTCTCGCCTTTCGGGTAGTAGTAAAGGCGGTACTCGGCGAGGTTGATGACGATGCCCTCGCGCGGCCCCGGCGGCAGGATGTAGCGCGTGGGCAGGATGATCTCGGTACCGGCGCCCGGCAGCCAGGGGTCGACGCCCGGGTTGGCGGCGATCATCTCCAGGTAGCCCAGGTCGTTGGCGGTGCCGATGTCGGCGAAGGTGTCTTCGTACTTGGCCTTGATCGTCCGGACCTGGCCGACGACGTCTTCGCCGGGCGGTGGCAATGGCAGTTCCAGCGCGACGGCGGGACCGGTCAGCAGCAGGGCGGCCAGGGACAGGCAACGGGTGACGGCGGGAAAGCGCGGCAACATCCGGTAAATCCTTCGAAAGAGGGGTTCAAGACATACGATTGTACACCCGCCCGTCTACCAACGGGAGGCACCGGCAGGCGTTGCAAGCGTTTCAAATGATGAAAGGTGAGTTCAGAGTTCCGGCCACACCGGGCGGGTACCGCGACGCTGGGCATCGAGGATGGCCCGGCACAGCGGGCACAGGCGCTCGTCGCGGTATACTGCACGCTCGACCGACGACCAGCGCGGCTGCGCCGGCAGCAGGCCGCCGCACAGCGTGCGGTCGACCGGCGCGCCCAGTTCGAGCTGGCGCGCGGCAAGATGGACACGGACTTCCTGGCAGGCGAACAGGTCGAGCTGTTCATCGGGCTCGATCAGTTGATAGGCGTACAGGGACCAGGCGGGGCGCGGCATCGGGGGCACTCGAAACGGGGGGCGCAACATTAGCCGAAAGCGGCCCCCGATAAAAGCGTCAGAGCAAGGGTTTTATGGTCGGCCAGGCATTGTCGAGCAAGCGTTGCTGGGCACCCTGGGCCGGATGGATGCCATCGGCCTGCATCATTTCCGTCACCCCGCCGATGCCCTCGAGAAAGAACGGCACCAGCGCCACCTGCTTCTCGTGCGCCAGCTGCTCGTAGACCTGGGCGAACGCTGTGGTGTAGCGCACCCCGTAGTTCGGTGGCAGGCGCATGCCCAGCAACACCACCTTGGCCCCGGCCTCGCGGGAGCGGTCGATCATCGACGCAAGATTTTGTTGCAATTGCTGCGGAGGCTGCCCGCGCAGCCCGTCGTTGCCACCGAGTTCCAGTACCACCAGGTCGGGCTTGTGCGCTGCAAGCAGCGCCGGCAGCCGCGCCTGGCCGCCTGCACTGGTATCGCCGCTGATCGAGGCATTGACCACCTGGTCGGCGAAACCCTCGTCCTTCAGGCGCTGCTGCAGCAGTGTCACCCAACCCTGGCGGGTATCCAGGCCAAAACCGGCGCTGATACTATCGCCAACGACCAGCAATGTTCCCGCCGCCGCGCCCTGGGCCAGGCAACACAGGGCCAGACCGGCACTCAACCACCACATTCGCATCGGATTCTCCATGGGCCCCAGCATTCTCGTTGCGCAGAACCTTAGCAAAGTGGTCCCCAGCGCGGAAGGCGACCTCACCATCCTCCACCCGCTCTCCCTCGATCTCGACCAGGGCGACAGCCTGGCCATCGTCGGCGCCTCCGGCTCCGGCAAGTCGACCCTGCTCGGCCTGCTCGCCGGCCTCGACCGCCCCAGCGCCGGCAGCGTGGTGCTCGCCGGCCACGACCTCGGCCCGCTGGACGAAGACCAGCGCGCCCGGGTGCGGGCCGAGCACGTCGGCTTCGTGTTCCAGTCGTTCCAGCTGCTCGACAGCCTCAACGCCCTGGAAAACGTCATGCTGCCGCTGGAGCTCGACGGTCGCCGTGACGCCCGCGAACAGGCGCGCAACTTGCTGGAGCGCGTGGGCCTGGGCCAGCGCCTGAGCCATACCCCACGCCAGCTCTCCGGGGGCGAACAACAACGGGTGGCGATTGCCCGCGCCTTCGCCGCGCACCCGGCCGTGCTGTTCGCCGACGAACCCACCGGCAACCTCGACAGCCACACCGGCGAGCGCATCAGCGACTTGTTGTTCGAATTGAACAAGGAACGCGGCACCACCCTGGTGCTGGTGACCCATGACGAGCGGCTGGCCAAGCGCTGCCGTCGCCTGATCCGCCTGGACGCCGGACGCCTGGTGGCGCCCCTGGAGCCATGATGACCCGCCTGCCGTTCACGCGCCTGTGTGCCCTGGCCCTGCGCCAACTGCTGCGCGATGCCCGCGCCAGCGAAGTGCGGGTACTGTTCTTTGCCCTGCTGGTGGCGGTCGCCGCCAGCACCGCCATCGGTTACTTCGGCGCCCGCCTCAACGGCGCCATGCAACTGCGGGCCAGTGAATTCCTCGCCGCCGACCTGGTGCTGCAGGGCTCGTCCGCGGCGCAGCCGGCGCAGATCGACGCGGGCACCTCGCGCGGCCTGACCCACGCCCGCGCGGTGGAGTTCACCAGCGTGGTGGCCGCCGACGCCGGTATCCAGCTCTCGAGCATCAAGGCCGTCGACCCGGCCTACCCACTGCGCGGGCAACTGCGCAGCGCCGAAACCCCTTACGGCACTGAAACGCCCGGCGGCGGCCCTGCACCCGGCCAAGCCTGGGTCGAGCCGCGCCTGCTGGCGGCGTTGGGGCTCGCGCTGGGCGACAGCATCGACGTCGGCATGAAGACGCTGCGCATGACTCGCGTACTGACCTACGAACCGGACCGCGCCGGCAACTTCTACAGCCTCACCCCGCGGGTGCTGATGAACATCGCCGACCTGGACGCCACCGGGGTGATCCAGCCAGGCAGCCGGGTCACCTACCGCGACCTCTGGCGGGGCGAGCCCGATGCCCTGGCCCAGTACCGCCAGGCAGTGGAGAAGGACCTTGCCGCCAATCAGCGGCTGCTCGACACCCGCGACGGCAACCGCCAGATCGGCGGCGCACTGGGGCGCGCCGAACGCTACCTGAACATGGCCAGCCTGGTTGCGGTATTGCTGGCTGGGGTGGCCGTGGCGCTGTCGGCCAGCCGCTATGCCGCCCGTCGCCTGGACGCCAGCGCCCTGCTGCGCTGCCTGGGTTTGTCGCGCCACCAGGCGCTGGGCCTGTACTCGCTGCAACTGGCGATGCTGGGGCTGGTGGCGGCACTGGCCGGCGCCCTGCTTGGCTGGCTCGCGCAACTGGGGCTGTTCGCCCTGCTCGAAGGGCTGCTGCCGAGCACCGTGCCACCTGGCGGGATCGCCCCGGCGCTGGCCGGGATCGGCACCGGGCTGGTGGCGCTGGCCGGATTCGCCCTGCCGCCGCTGGCAGCGCTGGGCCGCGTGCCGCCCCTGCGCGTGCTGCGCCGCGACCTGCTGCCGGTGCCGCCGAGCAGTTGGCTGGTCTACGGCGCCGCGCTGTTCGCCCTGGGCCTGATCATGTGGCGGCTGAGCCTCGACCTGCTGCTGACCTTCGCCCTGCTGGGCGGCGGCCTGATCGCCGCACTGCTGCTCGGAGGCCTGCTGCTGCTCGGCCTGCGCAGCCTGCGCCGCCTGCTGGTGGGCTCACCGCTGCCGTGGCGCCTGGGGCTGGGCCAACTGCTGCGCCACCCGCTGGCCGCTGCCGGCCAGGCCCTGGCCTTCGGCCTGATCCTGCTGGCCATGGCGCTGGTCGCGTTGCTGCGCGCCGAACTGCTGGACAACTGGCAGGCACAGCTGCCCAAGGATGCGCCCAACCACTTCGCCCTGAACATCCTGCCAGACGAGCGCGAACCTTTTGCCCAGCGCCTGCGGGAGGTCAATGCCACCTCGGCACCGTTGTACCCGGTGATTCCCGGTCGCCTCACCCACATCAACGACCAGCCGGTGCAACAACTGGTGAGCAAGGAGTCTACCGGCGATCGCGCCGTACAGCGCGACCTGAGCCTGACCTGGGCCGCCGAACTGCCCCAGGGCAATGCCTTGAGCGAAGGCCAGTGGTGGCAGTCTGCGCCGCCAGCCGACGGGCCACCGGCGGTATCGGTAGAAGCGGAACTGGCCGCCAGCCTCAAGCTGAAGCTGGGCGACCTGCTGACCTTCGATATCGGCGGCGAGCACCGCCAGGCGCGGGTCAGCAGCCTGCGCAGCGTGCACTGGGACAGCTTCCAGCCGAACTTCTACATGATCTTCCAGCCCGGCACCTTGCAGGGCCTGCCGGCCACCTACCTGACCAGCTTCTACCTCGCACCCGGGCATGACACCGACGTCGTTGCCTTGTCCAGAGCGTTCCCGGCAGTGACCATCCTCCAGGTCGATGCGCTGCTGGGGCAACTGCGCAGCATCCTTGCCCAGGTCACCCTGGCGGTGGAGTACGTGCTGCTGTTCGTGCTCGCGGCGGGTCTTGCAGTGTTGTTCGCCGGCCTGCAGGCGACCCTGGACGAACGCATCCGCCAGGGCGCGTTACTGCGTGCCCTCGGTGCCGGCCGGGCGCTGCTGGTCAAGGCCCGGCGCATCGAGTTCGGCCTGCTCGGCGCGGCCAGCGGGCTGCTGGCTGCGCTGGGCTGCGAGCTGATCACCTGGGCGTTGTACCGCTATGCCTTCGACCTGCACTGGGCGCCGCACCCCTGGCTGCTGGCGCTGCCGTTGCTGGGGGCGATCCTGGTCGGCGGCGCCGGTGTGTTCGGCACCCGTCGAGCACTCAATGCGACGCCACTGAGCGTGCTGCGCGAGACCTGACCCGACGGCGCCAGCTCGCCGTGCCGACCAGCACGGTGAGCAGCACCATCGGCGCTCCCACCAGCGCGCCCAGTGCCGTCACATCCAGATGCGCCCAGTGACTGGCGAACAGGCCGTAGGCTGCACCACTGATCATCTGCACGAAGAAGAACTGCCCGGTAGACAACCCGATGTCCTGCTGCACACAGCGCAACAGCCCGGCCTGGGCCGCAGGAATGACCATGCCGGTGCTCAGCAGGATCGCCATCATCGGCACCACGAACGCTTGCGCCACCGGCCCTGCCAAGTGCAGCGCCAGCCACAGCCCCAGCCAGCCGGCAGTACCGACACCCGCGCCCACCGCCAGGATCAGTTCCAGGTCATGCCTGCGGCTCAGGCGTCGGGCGAGGAAACTGCCGGTGACATAACCCAGCGCACAGGTTGCGATCAGTGCGCCGTATTCGAATGGGCTGAAACCCAGCAGCACCTGGAAGGCATGGGACGATGAAGACAAAAAGCCGAAGTAGCTCATCCATACCAGGCTGATGCAGGCGGCATGAAAGACGAAGGCAGCGTTGCCCAGATTGCGCCCGTACACCCGCAACACCAGGCCTGGGGTAACGCCCTGCCCTGTGCCCGGCAGGCTGGGTACCAGACGCCAGAACAGCAGCAGCACGAGCAGGTTGAACAACCCCACCAGCCCCAGTATCCCGCGCCAGCCCAGCTGCGGCAGCAGTGCCCCGCCCAGCAACGGCGCCAGGCATGGGGTGACGGCAATGGCCGAGGCCAGGGTGGTGAGGATGCCCATTCGCTCGCGCTCGGCAAACACTTCGCGCACCACCAGGCGCGTCGTCACCGTGCCGACACAGCCGCCCAATGCCTGCAGCAGGCGGCCGATCATGAAGGGGGCGAACGAGGTCGCGCTGGCTGCAAGCCCGGTGCCGAACGCCGCCAGCAACAGACCGCCCAGTTGCACCGTCCGCGGGCCGAAGCGATCGCACAAGAGCCCGGCCAGCATCATCGACAGCGCATAGCCGAGCATGTACATCACCAGGGTGTTCTGCACCTG
Source organism: Pseudomonas sp. FA117 (assembly GCF_057370475.1). NCBI lineage: Bacteria > Pseudomonadati > Pseudomonadota > Gammaproteobacteria > Pseudomonadales > Pseudomonadaceae > Pseudomonas > Pseudomonas sp. FA117. The sequence goes on along the minus strand of NZ_CM170675.1, from coordinate 2,065,182 downwards.
GTCCAGACCGACCTGCAACTGCTCGGCCAGTTGCGCCGAGGCCGGCACCATGATGCCAAGCCCGACCTGTGGCACCACTACGGCGGCCAGCAAGGCCGCAGACAATCCGCGCCGGGTCATGGCAGCACCCGCAAAAAAATGAAAAGCCCTCGGACAGGCGAACCCTGCCCCACCGCAACGCACATGATTCGATGTTCCTTTGAATGAAGGTCAACAAAGCCTGAAGACACGACGCAGAGGCCCTGCGTCATGCGATTGAGGTTAGGGACGGCGCTGCATAAGATGAAGGCCCATTAGGCCTTCCCGGGTATGGACCACTATGGCCAGAGGCAAACAAGCCATTGCCCTCGACCTCGCCCTGCCGTTCGAACTGTCCGCCGGCAGCGCCATCGGCAAGCACCGCCTGCTGCATGGTTTTCTCCAGGACCTGATGCTCGGCGGCCACCTGGCGCCCGGCAGCCTGCTGCCTTCGACCCGCACCCTGGCCCAGCGCTGGGGCGTGGCGCGCGGGACGCTGGAGGCGGTGTTCGAACAGCTCAAGCTGGAGGGTTTCATCGAGCGACGCCAGGGCGCAGGCTCGCAGGTCGCCCGGCAGTTGCCCGACACGCTGATCGCCGCCAGCACCGCCCCCGTGCCAGCACCTGCGCCTGGCCCCCTGGCCGACCCGCAGTCGGTGGAGGCACAGGTTCAGGCGCACGTGCCCTTCGTCGCCCGCGTTGCAGACCCCGCTCTGCTGGGGCAAGGCCTCTTCCCAATGCGCCTGGAAGGCCCGGACCTGCTCGAAAGCCTTCCCGCCCAGGGCGACCTGCGTCTGCGCCAGGCCATCGCCGCTCACCTGAGGCTCTACCGCGGCATCGATTGCGACGCCGACGATATCCTCGTGACCCACGGCATTCGCCACACCCTCGACCTGTTCAGCCGGGTACTGCCCAGGCACCTCGCAGTGGCCCTGGAAGACCCGGGCTACGCCTGGGCCAGGCGCATCTTCGAACGCTCGGGCCACAGGCTGTACAGCACGCCACTCGACGCCCAGGGTTTGCGGGTGGACCGCCTTGGCGACTGCCAGGCGCCCGGCGCCGTGCATGTGACCCCCGCCCACCAGGCCCCGCTGGGCATCTGCATGGGCGTCGAACGCCGCCAGGCCCTGCTCGACTGGGCCCAGGCCCAGGACGCGCTGATCATCGAGGACGACTACGACAGCGAGTACAACTATGCGAGCGCGCCGCTGCCGGCGATCAAGTCGATCGATCGCCATGACCGCGTGCTGTTCTGCGGCAGTTTCAACAAGACACTGTTCAGCAACCTGCGCCTGGGTTTCGCCGTGGTCCCGCGGCGGCTGCGCAGCGCCATGCTCGACACCTTGACGCTCTCCGGCCAGGCGCCCGGCGCCCTCGGCCAGCGGGCACTGCAGCAGATGCTCGACAACGGCCAGTATGCGCGACACCTGCGCATTGCCCGCCAGACCTACCAGCAGCGCCGCGACCTGCTGATCGAGCGGCTGCGCCGCGTCACCGAGGCGAGGATCAGCGGCGAACAGTCAGGGCTGCACTTCATGCTCTGGTTGCCGGCGGGCTGCGACGAAGGGCTTTTCTGTCAGCAGGCTCGTGAACACGGCCTGATGCTGCAGCCGCTTGGGCTGTTCAGCCGCGAACATGCCTGGCCGCCGGCGGTGCTGGTGGGTTACGCCTCGTTGACCGAGGCGCAGATCGCAGTGGCGGGTGACAAACTGGCGCGGCTGTACCAGGCAGCGGTTACTGGGCGCCGTAGTGAATGCGATTGATGTACCAGGTCGCTTCGCCGGTCGGCGTGTGCACCAGCACCTCGTCGCCCTCCTGTTTCTTCAGCAGCGCACGGGCCATGGGCGAGTCGATGGAAATGTAGTCGTTGCGACCGTAGATCTCGTCGTAGCCGACGATGCGAAACGTCAGCGTCTCGCCGTCATCGTTCTCGATCTCGACCCAGGCGCCGAAGAACACCTTGCCTTCCTGCTCCGGTGAATAGGCGACCACCTTCACGTCTTCGAGACGCTTGCGCAGGTAGCGGACACGGCGGTCGATCTCGCGCAGCAGCTTCTTGTTGTACTGGTAGTCGGCATTCTCGCTGCGATCCCCCAGCGACGCGGCCCAGGTCACCTTCTGAGTGATCTCGGGGCGATAGACGCGCCACAGGTGGTCGAGCTCCTTCTTCAGGGCCTCATGACCTTCGCTGGTGATGATGTTGGTACTCAAACCGCTCGCTCTCCTCGGTGCAGCCGCAGCAGGCACCTTGGGCCTGCCGGGTCACCGAGCTTAACCAAAAACACCCCGCTCAGCGACGAGTGATCAGGCCCTGGCGGGCGATGCGGGTCAACTGGCCGATGATTTCGCCGGCGTCCTCGCCGGTCGGAGCCTGGATCACCGCCAGATCGAAGCGATCGTTGGCGTACTGGGCAAGGTTGCAGGCCGCTTCGGTGAACTGGATGAGGAAGGCGCGGGCCTGGCCCTTGCGGCGGGAGAAACCGTCGAGATGGCGCAGGAGCGTGGGTTGATGCTGGCCACCGAGCAGGATGCGCGGGGTACGGGAGGCCTGGTCGGCAGGCAGTGGGGTCAGGCAGACACTGGTACGTGGGCAACTCATGGTGGTATCTCTGCGCCTCGCAAGTCCCGCTGGGCAGCGGTGGGAGGCGTCACCGAACCAGCGCTTTAGCGGTATTTCGGATTGCCCGGGGGCCTCTCCTGCGCCCCGCAAGTAGCTGTTTAAATCGGCGCAAGCGGTATCGTAGAGCGTCGAACGGCAAGCTGCAAGTGGCATTCACTTGCAGCTTGCCGCAGCGCGGTTGCAGTCAGATGTCAGCGGGCGATCAGGCGATCCAGCGACAGCCGCCCTGCCCCTTCGACCAGCACCGCCAGGGTGCCGGCCAGCAGCGCCAGGGCGAACTCGTAGCCGTTGTTGGACATGAACAGGCCGTTGCCGATGTGCACCGAGAAGATCGCCACCACCAGGGTCACGCTCAGTGCCAGCGCCGCAGGACGGGCCAGCAGACCGAGCACCAGGGCCAGGCCGCCGAAGAATTCGGCGCTGCCCGAGAGCAGGGCCATCAGGTAGCCCGGTGCCAGGCCGATGCTTTCCATCCACTGGCCAGTGCCTTCCAGGCCATAGCCGCCGAACAGGCCGAACAGTTTCTGCGAGCCATGGGCCATGAAGATCAGGCCGACCAGGATCCGGATGATGCTCAGGCCGAAACCGGCGCGGGTGGCGAACAGGGCGATGAGGGAGGGATTCATGTGGCGAACTTCCTTGAAGTGTTGGGTTGGGATGGGCGCCATCTTAATCAATCCATCAGATAAGAAAATCGCAAAAATCCCGCCAAACAAATCAACAAATTCGATCGATTATCGTTTTGCCACCCGCTCGAGCGTCGTGCGCTCGCGATTGAACGCCAGGAAGTACTTGTTGACGCTGTTGACGAAGTTCACTGGCCCCATGCCCACCTGCTCCATGGCGATGCGCTCGGTCTGGAAGAACCACTGGTTGCCGTTCAAGCCGCGCCGGCGCGCCTCGGCACGCATGGCCTGGACCCGCTCCGGGCCCAGGTTGTAGGCGGCGAGGATGAAGGCCATGCGTTCACGCTCGTTGAGCTGCGGGCTGGCGAAGAACTTGCGACGGATCAGCGCCAGGTAGCGCGCGCTGGCCTGGACATTGCCATCGACCGTGGCCGTGTTGCTCACCCCCACCCGTTGCGCGGCCGACGGGGTGATCTGCATCAGCCCGTGGGCGCCGCCGGTGCCACGGGCCTTGGGGTCGAGGGTCGACTCCTTGAACGCCAGCGCAGCGAGGTTCAGCCAGTCGATCTGCTGGTCGGCTGCATGCTTCTGCAGCACGGCACGCACCGACTCCAGGCGCTGGCGATCCTGGCGGGCCAGCGGGTTGTGCACGCGGTACTGGCGTCGATAGATGCGCTCGAAGGCGGCGTCCTGGTTGTCCGGTGCCCGGTAGCCGGCCAGAAAGCGGTCGACGCTGGCCAGCAGCTGCCCGGCATCCTTGCGCACGTACCAGCGCATCGCCTGCGGCTGGGCCAGGCGCAACTGGGTGTCCAGGCGCAACTTGGGCATCACCCGCGCCCAGCGCTGGGCGATGGGGCGCTCCACCACGGTCAGGTGATAGATACCGGCCTGGACCATCTCCAGCACATCCTCTATCGCCAGGGTCGGATCGACCCATTCGATCTTCACCAGCGGGCGCTTGCGCAGCGCCAGTTGCTGGTTGATCTGCTCGATCACCGCACCTGCCGCACTGGCCGTGGTCAGCGCGATGGTGCGTCCGGACAGTTGCTCGACCCGATTGAACGCCCGCTCCCCCTTGCGCCCGACCAGCAGCAGCGGCACCTGGTCGAGCACCGGGGCACTGACCCCGACGCCCTGCACCAGCCCGGCATCGAGCAATTCACCGGGGGCGGCAAGATCGCCCTCGCCGCGCTGCAGCGCACCGATCAGTTGCTCCTTGGCACGCGGCACGATCTGCAGGTCGATCTCCTGGCCATCGGCAACCCTGGCGTTGAGAAAGTGCTCCAGCGCCCGCAAGCGGTAGTACTCGACGCCGACCGGCTCACCCTTGACCTCGCCGGAGCTGTTGCGGCTCTGGTTGACCAGCACCCGCAACACCTTGCTGGCGCGGATCTGCGGCAGATCGCGGGTCTGGCTCGCAGGTACGTGCTGCAAGGGGCCGGCTTCGCGGGCGATGGCGGGGGTTGCGGCGATCAGCCCGAGCACCAGCAGGGTCGTCAGCAGGGTTCGCAGCATGAAAAGGGTCCGGAAGCGGTTGACGGTAACCACACACCGGAGGTGGCGTGTGACAAATGACGGCAAGAGACCATGGCAAACGTTTGAAGTTCTTGGATTTTTCGCGAACTTGCGGTTTTTGCTATGCTGGCCGCCCCGCGGCACGAGGTAGCACCATGCAACTGATCGATATCGGCGTCAACCTGACCAACAGCAGCTTCCACGACCAGCAGGCGGCAATCGTCGAACGCGCGCTGGACGCTGGCGTGGTGCAGATGGTGCTGACCGGCACCAGCCTTGGCGTCAGCGAGGACGCCCTTGCGTTGTGCCAGCGCCTGGATGAAGGTGGCCAGCACCTGTTCAGCACCGCCGGCGTGCACCCGCACGATGCCAGCAGTTGGCAATCGGCCAACGAGGCTGCCCTGCGCGACCTGCTGACCCAGCCCCGAGTGCTCGCCGTGGGCGAGTGCGGGCTGGACTTCAACCGCGACTTCTCCCCGCGCCCAGACCAGGAAAAGGCCCTCGAGGCCCAACTGGCCCTGGCCGTGGCACTGCAATTGCCGGTGTTCCTGCACGAACGTGACGCCAGCGATCGACTACTGGCGATCCTCAAGGACTACCGCGACCAACTGCCGGCCGCCGTGGTGCACTGCTTCACCGGCGAGCGCCAGGCGCTGTTCGCCTATCTCGACCTCGACCTGCACATCGGCATCACCGGCTGGATCTGCGACGAGCGACGTGGGACGCACTTGCACCCGCTGGTAGGCAATATCCCCAAGGGCCGACTGATGCTCGAAAGCGATGCGCCCTACTTGCTACCGCGCAGCCTGCGGCCAAAACCGAAGAGCGGACGCAACGAACCGGCGTTCCTGCTTGAAGTGCTGCGCGAAGTCGCCCTGCACCGGGGCGAAAGCCTCGAAGAATGCGCCCGGCACACGACGGCCACGGCCAGGGATTTCTTCAAGCTCCCTTGACCCATGTCATGAAGGCTTAGCGCGTGAGCGGACACAATGATGGCACCTTGCCAATAATGTTTCCGCTCAACTCAGAGAAGACCTACCATGGGTGCCTGGCTTAGCAATATTTCCCTGAAGTACAAGTTCTGGGCCGTCAATGCGGTGGCCTTCGTCACCACCTTGTTGCTGGTGCTCTACGCCGTCTACCTCGAACAGCAGGCCCGTGTCGAAGCGGCCCAGGCGCAGGCCGTGGCCCAGGCCGAACTGCTGGCGCAATGGCCCGCCACGCAAGCCGTCCCTCGCCTGCCACACATGATCACCTGGCAGGATGGCCAGACCCCGAGCTTTGCCGGTGAGCCGCTCGACGCCCTGCGCGAGGGCCAGGGCTGGATAACCCTGCCGGCGGCCTGGCTGCTGGGCAGCGACCCGCTGCGCGGCGCCCAGGTGCTGCGCCACGGCAACCAGCACATTGCCGTGCTGGCCCAGGCACCGAGCCTGCGCCAGGTGTTCATCGAGCGCTTCAGCAACTATGCGGTGTGCGTGCTGATCCTGATGCTGGCGATGCTCGGCGCCTCGCAGCTGTTGATCCGCTTCCTGCTCAGCCAACTCAACACCCTCAAGGATGTGATGCTGCACGTGGAGCGGACTGGCGACCTGTCGGCCCGCGTGCCACTGGCCTGCGGCGACGAGGTCGGGCAAATGGCCGGTGCGTTCAACGCCATGCAGACCACCTACCACCGGGTGGTCAGCACCGTGGCCCACACCGCTGCCCAGCTCGACTCGGGGGCCGCGCGCCTGGCGGCAAGCATGGACGAAGTGCGCCACGGCATGATCGGCCAGCAGAGCGAGACCGACCAGGCCGCCACGGCGATCAACGAGATGTCTGCCACAGTGCATCACATCGCCCAGCACGCCGGCGCCACCCGCGACCTGTCGCAGAGCGCCGACAGCCTTGCCGGCAGCGGCCAGGAGGTGGTCAGCCGGGTGCAGGACTCGATTGCCGGGCTGTCCACCGGCGTGCAGCAGACCGCCGAGATGATCCGCCAGCTGGCCGACGACAGCCAGAAGATCAACGGCGTGGTCGGGGTGATTCACAGCATCGCCGAGCAGACCAACCTGCTCGCCCTCAATGCCGCCATCGAAGCCGCCCGCGCCGGCGACCTGGGTCGCGGTTTCGCCGTGGTCGCCGACGAGGTGCGCAACCTGGCCAAGCGCGTGCAGAACTCCACCAACGAGATCACCACCATGGTTTCCGCGCTGCAGGACGGCACCCGTGACGCCGTGGAATACATGCAGGAGAGCTCGTACAAGGCCGACGACTGTGTCAGGCAGGCTCGCGAAGCCGGGGATGCACTGGCCGAGATCACCAGCGCGGTGGCGCAGATGCGCGAAAGCAACACACAGATCGCCGTGGCCGCCGAGCAGCAGAGCCAGGTCGCCGAAGAGATGAACCGCGCAGTGGTGAGTATCCGCGACGTCACCGAGCAAACCGTTCAGCAGACCGTGGGGTCGGCCACCACCAGCAACGAGCTGGCGACCCTGGCCGGCGAGCTGAACAAGGCCATCGGCCAGCTCAAGCTATAGTCGCCATTGACAGCCTCGATTGGCCCCCGCCCGGGGGCCGCACTAAGCTTTGCACATGACCGAGAGGAATCGTCCATGAGCAAACGTCTGCCGAACCTGCCCGCCTGGCAATGGCGCGGCTATCACCACAATCACCGGCACCCGGCCAACCTGGTGCTGCACCTGATCGCCGTACCGCTGTTCATCCTCGGCGCCCTGCTGGTGCTCTCGGGCCTGTTCTCGCTGGATATCACCCAACTGGCCGTGGGCGTGATCGCCCTGATCGCCGGGCTTGGCCTGCAGCGTCAGGGGCATCGACTGGAAGCCGAGCAGCCTGAACCGTTCAGCGACCGGCAGGACGCAGTGAAACGCCTACTGACCGAACAGTTCATCACCTTCCCGCGTTTCGTTCTGAGCGGTGGCTGGTGGCGGGCTTGGCGCGAGCGCCACAAGCACCGGCCCTGACGGCCTCAGGCAAATACCGTCACGGTCTGGCGGCTCAGCGCCAGCAAGTCCCCCTTGGCCGACCACAACCCCGCCGCTGCGTGCCCGTACCCATCGCGGGCGTGCTCGGTTTCGACACAGTACTGGCACCAATCCAGCGTGGTCAGGTCGGCCATCGGCTGAACGAACTCGATGGTCCAGGTCAGCGTACTGCCTGCCGCCGGCTGCCTGAGGAAAGGCATCAGGCTCGGCGGCCAGGCATCGACCAACGCCAGCAGATGCGTGACGTCCAGCGGTTGTTCCGGCACATCGCGCAGACGCACCCAGCCACCCATCAGCCGTGACTGGTTGCCACTGAAGGGCAGGCCACCGACAGCCCAGCGCAAGGCCACATGGCGCATGAATTCAGGCGTGACGCCGGGGATGTGCGGCAACTCCGGTTCTGAATCGTCCAGGGCCTTCAGCTCGGGCGCAGGCTTGGCCTGCACCTGCACCACCGATGAACGCCCGGCGCCAAAGCTACCCTGCACCAGCGTCACCACCTGCCCATCCTGTATCGCCCGCCCCAGCAAGGTGCTCACCGCCTTGCCCTCGCGCAGCACCTCGACTTCGAAGCGGATCGGCACATCCGGCGCCGCCGGGCCGACAAAGCTGATCGCCAGCGAGCGCACCGGGCGCCCGTCACTGATCTTCTGACGCATCGTCTCGTACACCAGCGCCGCCATCAGGCCACCAAACGAGGCGCGGCCCTGGGCCCAGCCAGGCGGAATACAGACCGATGCAGGGTTGCTGCGCACGGCCTCGAGCAGTTGGTTGAAAGTCATGGGAATCCTTGGCCTCTGTCTGCAACGGGGGACAAGGCGCATGGTAACCAGCGGGCTGCACCAGGGCAGCCCGCATATCGGTCATTTGCAGGGGTTATCGGCGCGACAGGGCCTTGCGCAGCGCTTCCAGGGTGATGTCGGCCTGGCCTTCGGCTCGCTGCAGCTCGGCTTCCCAGGCGTGCTTGCACGGCGCCAGGTCGGCTTGCGACGGCACCTGCAGCAGCCACTGCAGGCGGTCGTGCCAGTCGCCCAGGTCGCCCTGGGCCTTCTTCAGCAGGCGCTGCAGCTTCTTGCAGGCATGGCCGAGCTGCGGATAGGCCTCATCACCGTAACGCACGCGCTTGATCAGCAAGCGCAGGCGATGACGATCGTGGGCCGGGTCGTCGATGGCCGCTTCCAGCTTGCGCCACTGCTTGTGCAGGCGCTTGTCGATACGCGCATCGAGGTCGTGGGCCAGGCCTTCACGGTGGGAGGCGCGCAGGAACAATGGGAAGGAATCGAGAATCGCCAGCACACGTGTCAGCTGCGCGCTTACGGCGACGCCGGCGAAAGTCGCCGCCCTGCCCTGCAGCCGGCGCTGGCCGGCTTCTTCGTAACCGGCCTGGATCAGTTGCGCGGCCAGCACCTCGCGGTCACGCAAGGGGGTGGTCAGAGTACCGAGCGACTTCGCCGCCTCCTCCAGTTGCCCGACACCGGGTAGATCGCGCAGGGGCCGCAACAGGCTGCGCAGGCGTCGCAGGCTGGTGCGCAGGTCATGCAGGGCTTCGCTGTCGGTGTCGGCAGCGAGCCGCTCCCGACAGGCCAGCAGACGCACCTGCAGGCCGAGCACCTGGGCTATTACATGATCGAGCATCGCGGACATTTCACCCTCCTTGGTCAACGACCGGCGCGCGATTCACGGATATAGAAACGCGCGCGCTCGGCCTTGCTGCTGCAACCTTCGAACGCTTCGAACTGCTGCTGGGTCTTGGCGCCGGTCAGCAACGACAGCGCCTTGGAATAGCTCACGGTGCCGGCGAATCCTTCAGCCTTGGCGAGGTCGAGTTCCTTCCATGCGGCATCCAGCTGGGTCGCGCAGCTGTCGCGGTAGGCCGTCTTGCCTGCGCAGCCCGCCAGGGCCAGGGCAATCAGGGGAAGGCAGATCCAGGCTTTCATCGGGTATTACCTCAAGAAGGGAAAACAGTCGCTGATTCGACGAGCGGCAACGGGAAAAGTGCCATCCTCAGGGTAGCCCAGCGCGCTCCGACATTGAAGCACAGGCCTCGATGGGTGCATTGTTGCAGCAAGCGCGAAATACCCTGGGGGAAAAGTATGAGCAAGCGTGTCGCACTGGTGCTGGGTTCGGGCGGTGCCCGGGGGTATGCGCACATTGGCGTGATCGAGGAAATCGAGCGGCGCGGCTATGAGATCGCCTGCATCGCCGGCTGCTCGATGGGCGCGGTGATCGGTGGCATCTATGCGGCCGGCAAGCTGGACGAATACCGGCGCTGGATCGAAAGCCTGGACTACCTCGACGTGCTGCGCCTGGTGGATGTGAGCTTCCGCCTGGGGGCCATCCGCGGCGACAAGGTGTTCGGGCAGATCCGCAAGATCGTCGGCGAAATCAACATCGAGCAGTTGCGCATCCCCTACACCGCCGTTGCGACCGACCTCACCAACCAGCAGGAGATCTGGTTCCAGGAAGGCTGCCTGCACCAGGCCATGCGCGCCTCGGCAGCCATCCCCAGCCTGTTCACCCCGGTGATGCAGGGCAACCGCATGCTGGTCGATGGCGGCATCCTCAACCCCTTGCCGATCGTTCCTGTGGTGTCGAGCCACTGCGACATGATCATCGCGGTCAACCTCAACGCCACCAACCAGAAGCAGTACCAGCTACCGGTGATCGAACGCCCGGCGGCGTTCAGGATGCGCTTCGAGTCGGTGATCAGTTCACTGGGTTCGCGCATGCCGTTTCGTCGCAAGCCGGCCGAGCAGCTGATGCGTATCGAGCAGGAAATCGTTGCCGAACGCATGAGCCAGAGCAACCCCTGGCTGGCCGAACCGGCCGACCCCGAGAGCCAGCAGCCCGCTGCGGCGCCGGAGCGCGAGGGTGCGCCGAAGTCGGCGACCGGCTCGTTCATCGTCGACAACGTCGGGCCGGCGTCATTGCTCGACCTGATCAACCAGAGCTTCGAGGTGATGCAGACTTCGCTGGCGCAGTACAAGATCGCCGGGTATCCGCCGGATGTGCTGATCAACGTTCCCAAGCGGGTGTGCCGGTTCTTCGAGTTCTACAAGGCACCGGAGCTGATCGCGCTAGGGCGGGAGATTGCCCGCGACACGCTGGACAGCCATGAAGGAGAGCGGCGTTAGGCAGGGGCATCGGTGGTGACTTCTTCGCGGGCAAGCCTGCTCCCGCTGGGAGTTGGCTGGCGAAAAAGACCTGGAGATATGTCGGAAACGAAACAGGCCGCATGAGCGGCCTGTTTCGTCACGATCACAGCACTCAGTAGCGAGTGATGTCAGCGCTGGCTTCCAGTTGCTTGCGCAAGGCCGCGAAGTCCTGCTGGCCGGCACGCGAAGCGAGGTAGCGGCGAATCTGCACCTTCTCTTCGTCGGAGGCGGCAGCGCCTTCGTTGACGCCCTTGAGCTGCAGCACCACCAGGCTACCGTCGCCCAGGACCACGCTGGAGTACACCGGCTTGTCCTTGGACTCGGGCTTGGTCATGCGGAACGCCGCCTGCAGTTCAGCCGGGTCGATGCCTTCCTGGCTGCGGGTCACCGCTTCCTGCACCTTCCACTTCTGCCCTTCTTGATCGGCACCCTTGGCGACCGAACCGTCGCGCAGGCCAGCGATCAGCTTGTCAGCCTTGACCTTGAGTTCGGCAGTCGCCTTCTCCTTGGCCAGGTGCTCGCTGATGTTCTTCGAGACGGTCTCGAGCGCCAGTTGCTCAGGCTTGCGGTGCTCCTTGACGCGCAGTACCACCACGGTCTCGGGGTCCAGCTCCAGTGCGGTGCTGTTGGCCCCTTCGTCCATGACTTCCTCGCTGAACGCGGCCTGGATCACCGAACGGTTGGCGGTGATGCCTTCGCCACCTTCGCGACCGAACGGTGCCGAGGTCTGCACCTTCAGGCCCAGTTCCTGGGCAGGCTGCGCCAGGTCGGAGGCTTCGAAGGCGGAGTCTTCCAGCTGCTTGGTGACTTCGACGAACTTCTGCTCCACCTGCTGGGTTTTCAGCTCGTGGGTCAGCTTGTCCTTCAGGCTGGCGAAGGTCGGTACCTCAGGGGCCTCGACGCCCAGCAGCTTGATCAGGTGATAGCCGTACTCGGTACGCACCGGTGCCGAGACCTGGTCCTTGTTCAGCTTGTACAGGGCATCCTCGAAGGCCGGGTCGTAGACGCCGGGCCCTGCGAAGCCCAGGTCGCCGCCACTGGCAGCCGAACCCGGATCCTGGGAGAACTCCTTGGCCAGCTTGGCGAAGTCTTCACCCTTGGCCAGGCGCTGCTGGATTTCCTCGATGCGGGCCTTGGCCTGCGCATCGTCGGTCTTGCCGTTGACTTCGATCAGGATGTGCGCGGCACGACGCTGTTCGGCGAGGTTGGCGATTTCCTTCTCGTACAGGGCCTTGAGCTCGTCTTCGTTGACCGACACCTGGTCGAAGAACGACGCTTTCTTCAGCTCGATGTAATCGATGACCACCTGGTCGGGGGTCATGAATTCCTTGGCGTGCTGGTCGTAGTGGGCCTTGATCTCTTCGTCGCTCACCTTGACTGCCGCCGGGTTGGCCTTGAAGGTCAGCGAAGCGAAGTCACGGGTCTGGTTTTCCAGACGGGCGAAAGCGTCGACCTGTTTGTCGGTGACGAAGCTGCTGCCGGCCAGGCCCGTGCGCAGTTGGCCAATGAGCATTTCCTGGGCGAGCATCTCGCGGAATTGCATGCGGCCGTAGCCCATCTGGCGAATGACGGCATCGAAGCGCTCGGCGCTGAACTTGCCGTCGACCTGGAATTCCGGAGTCTGCAGGATCAGCTGATCCAGCGCGGCCTCGGAGAATGCGAACTTGGCGTCTTCGGCGCCCTGCAACAGCAGCTTGCGATCGATCAGCCCCTTGAGCGCGGCTTCACGCAGCATCTTCTCGTCCAGCATTGCCGGATCGAAATCCTTGCCCAGCTGTTGCATCAGCTGGCGGCGCTGCATGTCGACGGCCTGGCTCAGCTCGTTCTGGCTGATGGTCTGGCCGTTGACCTTGGCGGCATCCTGGCTATGGGTGGCGGCCTGGAAGATGGCCTCGAACCCGGTCAGTGCCATCAGCACGACGATGAGGCCAATGATGGTCTTGGCAATCCAACCCTGTGAATTGTCCCTGATATTCTGCAGCATGCGTCCCCCAGAAACGGTCGTACCACTGCATCGACAACCGCGGAGAGTGGGTAGAATCCTGATAAAAGAAAGGCGCATCCGAGGATGCGCCTTTTCTTAGCAAACGTGGCAGGCGGGAACGTTTGCGGCCCCCGCCGCTACGTGCTCGGACCTGGCCAGGCCGGGTCCGGCTGAAAGAGACGACTTAGTTGACGGCGTCTTTCAGGCCTTTGCCAGCTTTGAAGCCTGGAACCTTGGCAGCAGCGATCTTGATCGCCTTGCCGGTTTGCGGGTTACGGCCGGTGCGCTCTGCACGCTCCTTGACGGAGAAGGTACCGAAGCCAACCAGAACGACGTCGTCGCCTGCTTTCAGGGCGCCGGTCACGGAGTCGATCACAGCGTCCAGAGCCTTGCCGGCGGCAGCCTTGGAAATGTCAGCCGATACAGCGATAGCGTCAATCAGTTCCGACTTGTTCACTCTAAGTCCCCTTATATCTCTATTGAGTTTGTTTCTAAGTATGTAATGAAGCTTATGAAACGATCATTGGGAGGCCTGTTGACACTGGCGTGCCGCTTTATAGCAAGGCCCCGAAAAATCTGTCAACCAACGGCCCCCAATGAGATACGAACTAGTGCGTGCTAATTCTTTCCTTAGCATCGCCGTCGCGCTTCTCTTCTTTCGCGACAATCTCCGGAGCCACATCTGGCAAGGGCTCCGGGGCGTATTGCAGCGCAATTTGCAGGACCTCGTCAATCCATTTAACCGGTTTGATCTGCAGATCCTGTTTTATATTTTCAGGAATCTCCTTGAGGTCACGCACATTTTCCTCGGGAATGATCACCGTCTTGATCCCGCCACGGTGCGCTGCCAGCAGTTTTTCCTTCAGCCCGCCGATGGCCAGCACCTGCCCGCGCAGGGTGATCTCGCCGGTCATCGCCACGTCGGCGCGTACCGGAATCTGCGTCAGGGCCGAGACCAGCGCGGTGCACATGCCGATACCGGCGCTCGGGCCATCCTTGGGCGTGGCGCCCTCGGGCATGTGGATGTGCACGTCGTGCTTCTCGTGGAAGTCGGCGGCGATCCCCAGGCTGCGCGCGCGGCTGCGCACCACGGTTTGCGCGGCGGTGATCGACTCGACCATGACGTCGCCGAGCGACCCGGTCTTGATCAACTGGCCCTTGCCCGGAATGACCACCGCCTCGATGGTCAGCAGCTCGCCGCCCACCTGGGTCCAGGCAAGGCCGGTAACCTGGCCGATCTGGTCCTGGGTCTCGGCCAGGCCGTAGCGGAACTTGCGCACGCCCAGCAGGTGCTCGAGCTGCTCGCCGGTGACCTTGACCTTCACCTGTTTCTGGCCAGCGTGCTCCTTGACCACCTTGCGGCAGACCTTGGCGATCTGGCGCTCCAGGCCACGCACACCGGCTTCGCGGGTGTAGTAGCGGATGATGTCGCGGATCGCCGTGACATCGACTTCCAGCTCGTCTTTCTTCAGGCCGTTGGCCTTGACCTGCTTGGGCACCAGGTACTTGACCGCGATGTTGACCTTCTCGTCCTCGGTGTAGCCCGGCAGGCGGATGATTTCCATCCGGTCGAGCAGCGCCGGCGGGATGTTCATCGAGTTCGAGGTGCACAGGAACATCACGTCCGAGAGGTCGTAGTCGACTTCCAGGTAGTGATCGTTGAAGTTGTGGTTCTGTTCGGGGTCGAGCACCTCGAGCAGCGCCGAAGCCGGATCGCCACGCATGTCGCTGCCCATCTTGTCGATCTCGTCGAGCAGGAACAGTGGGTTGCGCACGCCGACCTTGGTCATCTTCTGGATCAGGCGACCCGGCATCGAACCGATGTAGGTGCGCCGGTGGCCGCGGATCTCGGCCTCGTCACGCACGCCACCGAGGGCCATGCGCACGAACTTGCGGTTGGTGGCCGCGGCGATCGACTCGGCCAGCGAGGTCTTGCCCACGCCGGGTGGACCGACCAGGCACAGCACCGGGCCGCGAATCTTCTTCACGCGCTTCTGCACGGCGAGGTATTCGAGGATGCGCTCTTTCACCTCTTCCAGGCCGTAGTGGTCCGAATCGAGGATTTCCTCGGCCTTGGCCAGATCCAGGCGCACCTTGCTCTGGGCTTTCCAGGGCACCTGCACGAGCCAGTCGAGGTAGGAGCGGACCACGGTGGCCTCGGCCGACATCGGCGACATCTGCTTGAGCTTGTTCAGCTCGGCCTGGGCCTTGGTCAACGCATCCTTCGGCAGGCCGGCGGCATCGATGCGCTTTTTCAGCTCCTCGACTTCGTTGTGCCCTTCGTCGCCGTCGCCCAGTTCTTTCTGAATGGCCTTCATCTGCTCATTCAGGTAGTACTCGCGCTGGCTGCGCTCCATCTGCTTCTTGACCCGACCACGGATACGCTTCTCGACCTGCAGCAGGTCGATTTCGGCGTCCAGCAGCGCCAGCACGTGCTCGACACGTGCCGACAGCTCGATGATCTCGAGGATTTCCTGCTTCTGCTCGATCTTCAGCGCCATGTGCGCGGCCATGGTGTCGACCAGACGACCCGGCTCCTCGATGCTGTTGAGCGACGACAGGACCTCGGCAGGCACCTTCTTGCCCAACTGCACGTACTGCTCGAATTGCGAGAGCAGGCTGCGCACGAACACTTCGGACTCGCGCTCGGCGGCATCGACTTCGTCGATCAGGCTGACTTCGGCACGGACGTGGCCATCGACGTCGCTGAAACGCTCGACCGCACCGCGCTGCTCGCCCTCGACCAGCACCTTGACGGTGCCATCGGGCAGCTTGAGCAGTTGCAGGACGGTGGCAACGGTACCGACACGGTACAGGGCGTCTTCGCCCGGATCATCGTCGGCGGGGTTTTTCTGGGCGAGCAGGAGAATCTGCTTTTCGCCCGTCATCGCAGCTTCGAGCGCTTCGATGGACTTCTCGCGCCCCACGAACAGTGGGATGACCATGTGCGGATAGACGACGACATCGCGCAATGGCAAAAGAGGCAAGTCGAGGGTGGTCTTCATGATTTCGCCTCTACAGCGGCCCTGTGGCCGGAAACCGGTGGAAATAGTGCTTGGGGCTAATGTGGGGGCAGGTCTGCAAAATTACAAGCGCTGAGGCCAGAAAAGCAGAAAGGGGCCCGCGGGCCCCTTCCTGTTCAACGCTGCACGCACCCGACTCAGGCGTCAGGCGCGGCCTTGGCTTGCGGCTCGCTGTTCTCGTAGATCAGCAGCGGCTGCGAAGTCCCGTCGATGACGCTCTCGTCGATCACCACCTTGCTGACTTCCTTCTGCGAAGGAATCTCGTACATGGTGTCGAGCAGCACGCCTTCGAGGATCGAACGCAGGCCACGGGCGCCGGTCTTGCGCTCCAGAGCCTTGCGTGCGACGGCCTTGAGGGCGTCGCTGCGGAACTCGAGGTCCACGCTTTCCATCTCGAACAGCTTGGCGTACTGCTTGGTGAGGGCGTTCTTCGGCTCGGTGAGGATCTGCATCAGCGCAGCCTCGTCGAGCTCGTCGAGCGTCGCCAGCACGGGCAGACGGCCAACGAATTCCGGGATCAAGCCGAACTTGACCAGATCGTCCGGCTCGACCTCACGCAGCGACTCGCCGACCTTCTTGCCTTCCTGCTTGCTGCGCACTTCGGCACCGAAACCGATACCACCCTTGGTGGAACGGTTCTGGATGACCTTCTCGAGACCCGAGAATGCGCCGCCGCAGATGAACAGGATGTTACGCGTGTCGACCTGCAGGAATTCCTGCTGCGGGTGCTTGCGGCCACCCTGGGGCGGCACGGAGGCCACGGTGCCTTCGATCAGTTTCAACAGCGCCTGCTGCACGCCTTCGCCCGAAACGTCACGGGTGATGGACGGGTTGTCCGACTTGCGCGAGATCTTGTCGATCTCGTCGATGTAGACGATGCCCATCTGGGCCTTTTCCACGTCGTAGTCGCACTTCTGCAGCAGTTTCTGAATGATGTTCTCGACGTCCTCACCCACGTAACCGGCTTCGGTCAGGGTGGTGGCGTCGGCGATGGTGAACGGCACGTTCAACAGGCGCGCAAGGGTTTCGGCGAGCAGGGTCTTGCCCGAGCCGGTCGGCCCGATCAGGAGGATGTTGCTCTTGCCGAGTTCGACCTCGTCGCCCTTCTTGTCACGCTGGTTCAGGCGCTTGTAGTGGTTGTACACCGCTACGGCAAGCACCTTCTTGGCGCGCTCCTGACCAATGACGTACTGGTCCAGGATGCCGCTGATTTCTTTCGGCGAAGGTAGTTTGTGCGCGCTGCTCTCGGCCTGGGCTTCCTGCACCTCCTCACGGATGATGTCATTGCACAGGTCGACGCACTCGTCGCAGATAAATACCGAGGGCCCGGCAATCAATTTGCGCACTTCGTGCTGGCTTTTGCCGCAGAAGGAGCAATAGAGCAATTTGCCGTTGTCCTCGCCGTTACGGGTGTCAGTCATTCGATCGATCCAATCCGGTAGGCTTGCAACACAAGATGAAGGCAATTGCGGGCTTTTTCAAGTCCGCAGGCGGGCGCTTTCGGCGCCCGCCCGCTCTGGCGCCTGGGCTCAGGATACCAGTTGCCGCTTGTCGTAGACCGAGTCGACCAGGCCGTACTCGGCCGCGCGCGAGGCGCTCATGAAGTTGTCACGCTCGGTGTCGCGCTTGATGGTCTCGAGGTCCTGGCCGGTGTGATGGGCCAGCAGCTCGTTCAGGCGCGCCTTGATGCTGAGGATTTCCTGGGCATGGATCTCGATGTCGGTCGCCTGGCCCTGGAAGCCGCCCAGCGGCTGGTGAATCATCACGCGAGAGTTCGGCAGGCAGTGGCGCTTGCCGGCGGCACCGGCCGCGAGCAGGAAGGCGCCCATGCTGCAGGCCTGACCGATGCAGATGGTCGAGACGTCTGGCTTGATGAACTGCATGGTGTCGTAGATCGACATGCCGGCAGTGACCGAGCCACCCGGCGAGTTGATGTACAGATGGATATCCTTGTCCGGGTTTTCCGCTTCAAGGAACAGCAGCTGCGCCACAACCAGGTTGGCCATGTAGTCCTCTACAGGACCGACCAGGAAGATCACACGCTCCTTCAACAGGCGCGAGTAGATGTCGTAGGCACGTTCGCCACGGGCGGACTGCTCGATAACCATCGGGACCAGGCCGCCTGCGGCCTGGATGTCAGAGCTCTGCTGAATATAAGAATTGCGGGACATGTCCTGCACTCACTCCCAAATAGTCATGGCTTTAATAACGCACAAGCCAGCCCGAAGGCTGGCTTGTGGGGTTTCCTACGAGAGTAGCAAATCACTCAGCTTCGGCAGGTGCCTGTGCTGGCTTGACAGCCTCTTCGTACGAGACCGACTTGTCGGTCACAGTCGCTTTCTGCAGGACAGTATCTACAACTTGTTCTTCCAGCACAACCGAACGCACTTCGTTCAGTTGCTGGTCGTTCTTGTAGTACCAAGCGATGACCTGCTCAGGCTCCTGGTAGGCCGAGGCCATTTCCTCGATCATCTCGCGAACCTTGGCGTCGTCCGGCTTGAGCTCGAACTGCTTGACCACTTCGGCGACGATCAGACCCAGGACCACACGGCGCTTGGCCTGCTCTTCGAACAGCTCGGCCGGCAGTTGCTCAGGCTTGATGTTGCCACCGAACTGCTGGACGGCCTGCACGCGCAGACGGTTGACTTCGTTTTCCAGCAGGGCTTTCGGTACGTCGACCGGGTTGGCGGCCAGCAGACCGTCCATGACCTGGTTCTTGACCTTGGCCTTGATGGCCTGGCGCAGTTCGCGCTCCATGTTCTTGCGAACTTCGGTGCGGAAGCCTTCCAGGGTCGATTCCTTGATACCGAACTGGGCGAAGAACTCTTCGTTCAGCTCAGGCAGCACAGGGGCCGAGACGCTGTTGACGGTGATGGTGAACTCGGCGGCCTTGTTGGCCAGGTCCAGGTTCTGGTAGTCCTCGGGGAAGGTCACGTTGACCACGCGCTCTTCACCGGCCTTGGCACCGACCAGACCATCTTCGAAGCCCGGGATCATGCGGCCGGAACCCAGTACCAGCTGGGTGCCCTTGGCCGAACCACCGGCGAACACTTCACCGTCGACCTTGCCGACGAAATCGATGTTGACCTGGTCGTCGTTCTGCGCGGCGCGCTCGACGGCCTCGAAGCGGGTGTTCTGCTTGCGCAGCACTTCCAGCATGTTGTCCAGGTCGGCGTCGGCCACTTCGGCGCTCAGGCGCTCGACGTTGATCGAGTCGAAGCCGGCAACGGTGAACTCAGGGAACACTTCGAAGATGGCGACGAATTCCAGGTCCTTGCCCTTTTCGAAGGACTTAGGCTCGACGGCTGGAGCACCGGCCGGGTTCAGCTTCTGCTCGACGATGGCCTCGTAGAAGGAAGCCTGGACCAGGTCACCGAAAGCCTCTTGGCGGGCATCGGCTTCAAAACGCTGACGGATCACGCTCATCGGCACCTTGCCTGGGCGGAAGCCCGCGACCTTGGCGCGCTTGGCAGTCTGCTGCAGACGCTTGTTGACTTCGTTCTCGACGCGCTCGGCCGGAACGGCGATGGTCATGCGGCGCTCGAGAGCGGAAGTGTTTTCAACAGAAACTTGCATGGATATTCCTCGTTGCACAGACGTTAGCCGGCGATAGCCCGACTCCAGAATCAAGGGCGAATATTCTAGTGACTCACGCACCAGAAGTCACCCCACCCGGGACGACGGACAACCACGCCGGTCGATTTCGTTTACAGGCCCGCGCCAAACCGCGCCAGACCAGGTTACCCAAGGGCTGCGCGCCAGCTTCGATGGCACGCGCCGAAAAAACTTGTCAAACAGTCACAACGGCGAAATCGACACCCTACTGCGGGTCGATTTCGTTGAACTGGCAATACTCTTCCCACGACATGCCCAGCGCCTCGGCCACCTCGCGGTGGGTCTCCAGGCGCATGGCCTGCAACTGCTCCGGGGACTCGGCGATCAACTGCAGGGCCAGCTCCCAGGGCTCGATGCCCTGCTCCTGCGCCGCATCCTCGAACGCCCACTCGACCTGCTGGGCCTGCTCGCGCGCGTCAAGCTCGCGGATTTCCTCGAGCAATTGCGGGTTGGCTTCGCGGAATCGCTGCAACGCCAGTGCCTGGCGTGCTTCTCTGGCAATCAT
Organism: Pseudomonas sp. FA117; assembly: GCF_057370475.1. Lineage (NCBI taxonomy): Bacteria > Pseudomonadati > Pseudomonadota > Gammaproteobacteria > Pseudomonadales > Pseudomonadaceae > Pseudomonas > Pseudomonas sp. FA117. Next base: position 2,045,138 of record NZ_CM170675.1, on the reverse strand, counting down.
CGGTCATTCCCCTGCCGGCCTCGGGCCGGTACTTCAACCGGCTGAAATCTATCAGCTTTTATAGCGCCGCCACCAGTGGCAAAGCCCCTCAATCGCCACCCTCGACCGGCGCGCACGTCAAGGGCCGCTGTCGCCAGTCAGCCCAGGCCTGCTGCCAGCCCTGGTCATGACTCACGCCAGGCAGCGAAACCCACTCCAGACAGCGCGCGCCTTCCAGATGCTGCGCATAAAAAGCCGCCACCCCGGCGGGCACCTGACGATCCTCCCCGCCCAGCAGATGCCGCTGGGCAATGCGCATCAGGCGCGCGCGATACTGCAAGGGCTCGAGCGAACCCTCCAGCGGCGTGAGCCCAAGCTCGCGCGCCCACTGCGCCGGGCTGAGATTGCCGGCCAGGGTCTGGACGCCCAGCACATCCTCGCGCCGCCCCGCCAGCAGCAAGGCCAGCGCACCACCACCGGAATACCCGACAAGCTCGAAGCCCTGGTTGCCATGGCGCGCCTTGAGTCGGTCGAGCGCCTCGCCCAGGCTGTCCAGCACCTCGGGCGAGAAGCGTCGGCTCGTCCACAGCGCCGGGGTGCAGCCTGGGGCACGCACGAACTGGCAGGGTCGCGCCATATATATAGAAGGCGTCGGATCCTGCATCGCCAGTTCGGCCAGCATCGAATGGCGCGGCGTAGGGTCCAGGCTCGGCTGCGAGGGCGTGACCCAGGCATAGCCATCGCCTTCCAGATAGACCCGCAGCACGGCCACCCCAGGCATCTGCACCGGGGTCACGACCAGCAGCGGATAGCGCTCCAGCGCCAGCACCTGCACTTCACGCCCATGCTCGGCAGCGCGGCGCTCCAGCGCTTCGCGCGGCGACTGGCATGCTGCGAGCAGCATGACGCTCGCAGCCACCAGCACCGCCCTGCCCCACGCCGGAATCAGACGAAGCTCAGGTTATGACGCTGGGCGCCATATACCACGCGGGCCGCGGTGATCAGCTGATGGGGTATTTCGACATAGGAGACATCGGCATTGCTCAGCGCCATGTCGAACAGCTGCACCAGCACGGAGTTGCGCCGCACCAGGATGACGTCCGACCAATCGGTGTTGGTCATGGCCACCGGAATGAAGTCCGAGCGCTTCATGAAGCTGCCCAGCGCTTCGAGCACCCCAAGGTTCTGCTTGGTGCCGTTGGCGCTGAAGCAGCAGTCGTTGAGCATCATGATGCCGTCCGGACCGAGCAGCTCCTGGTAGTACATCATGTCGCGCAGCACATACTCGTACTGGTGGTTGGCATCCACATAGACGAAATCGAACTGCTCGATGCCGGTCTGCTGGCGAATCTTGTCGATCGCACCGATGGTATCGGAGCGAATGACCGTGACCTCGGGCATGTCGACGAACTTGGACACGCACTCCTGGTACAAACGATCCCAGGTCGCGTCATCGTGCAACGAGCCGCCATAGTAGTACTCGTAGTCTTCGACCGGCGACACCCAGGGCGGCAGTTGATCGAACGGACTGTAGGCCTTGTTCGATTCCTTGCTCCAACTGTCGGCCAGCACCATCCGCTCCGGCGACAGCGCTGCACGCAGCTTGAGGGCGTTTTCGCCACGCAGGACACCCAGCTCGGCCACCAGCGGCCGTTTTTCCAGCGCATTGAAGACCGCGCCGACCACGTAATACAGACTTTCCCTATGCGTGCTGCAGACTTTCATGCTCTTTCCTTTTTATTCACCAGGAGGAACGCGCCCCACATCCCATCCATGGGTAGACGCCAATCCTGTGCAGCAAGCAAGAATCCGACCAATCGGCAAACGGCCCGGGACGCCCCGGTTTCATTGGGCTCGACAGGGATAGAGAGGGGTTGTGGATACAGGCGCCGTCAGTGAAATGGCGCAGACGTCGGAAATCCGCTGACCGGCAGAAACGAAAAATGCCGCTTCAGGCGGCATTTTTTCGATGTTTCAGGGTTACTCGCCCAGTAAGACTGGCCAGCCCAAATGCCTGGGGACGCCACCCGCATTGTGTCAGGGCCTCTCCGTCCGCTGGAGACAGAAACACAACCCCAGCCACATATTACCTCTCGCAACTCATACGCCTGGAGTTATAATTATCTCATCAACCACACAAGGAGACGGAGGTGCAAAGCAGGCAGTTGATCAAGGAGCTTGAAGCTGCTGGATGGGTTCTGAAACGAGTCACAGGGAGCCACCACATCTTCAAACACCCCGACAACCCAAACTCAATACCAGTGCCCCACCCTAAGAAAGACCTACCGATCGGCACGGTAAAGAGCATCAAGGAACGAGCCGGGTTGAAATAGTCCAGCCTCACCCTCTGCATCCCCCGAGGAGACAACCATGAAATACCCAATCTGCATCGAGTGGGGCGACAACAACACCGCCATCGGCATTCAGATTCCCGACATTCCTGGCGCAGTGACCGCTGGCGATACTTTCGAAGAGGCCTACGCAGCTGCTGTCGAGGTAGCCCACATAATGCTCGAGGAAATAGCCAGTAATGGCCAGGCCATACCGTTGCCGACCAGCGCAGCAGCTCACCGGGACAATCCCGACTTTGCCGATATGGGCTGGGGCATGCTGGAAATCGATATCACGCCCTACCTGGGCAAGACCGAGAAGGTCAACGTCACTCTGCCGGGCTTCGTCATCCAGCAAATCGACCGGTACGTGCGTGACCACAACGTGAAAAGCCGGTCGTCTTTCCTGGCCGACGCCGCCATGGAAAAACTCGGCCGGTAGGCTGATAACCTACTACTCCGGCAAGCTTCTGAATCCGACCCTCCAGACACGAAAAAGGCAGCCCAAGTGGCTGCCTTTTTTTCGTGCTGCGGTTCCCAAAGGGCTCCCAAATCGCTCCCAATCCGAAGATTTACGCGATAAAACCCTCTGAAAACAGCAACTTAGATGGTGCGGACGAAGAGACTCGAACTCTTACAGCTTGCGCCGCTGGAACCTAAATCCAGTGTGTCTACCAATTTCACCACGTCCGCGTGATGCACTTAAAACAAAGGCGCCCGATTATACAATCAAGGCGCCTTCGAAGAATATGGGGTGGACGATGGGAATCGAACCCACGACAACTGGAATCACAATCCAGCGCTCTACCAACTGAGCTACGCCCACCATATTGCGGTGTTACGTTACCTACTTGCTTGCCTAAGCTGCCTTATGGCGCACCCGGCAGGACTCGAACCTGCGACCATCCGCTTAGAAGGCGGATGCTCTATCCAGCTGAGCTACGGGCGCATATTCAATCTGCTTTCTGTTACGATTGCAAATCAACTTTCAGTCTTACCGAACGAGCCAGCAAATCCGCTCATTCTGCCTGACCTTGCTAACCAGTGCTAGGTTGTGCCCGACAAGTGCGACGAATGTTATAGACGAGCCGAAAGGTCGTCAACACTTTTTTCAAAAAAATTTAAATTATTTAAGGGGTTAGGGGATTTGCCCGACCACGCGCCTTTGCCCTCGGCGCGGCTCGTGCGAGAATGTGCCCTCTTTATTGTTCCCTTCTCGATGGTTAATCACGCGTCTATGACTGCACACCTTATCGATGGCAAGGCGATCGCCGCCAACCTGCGCAAGCAGATCGCCCAACGTGTCGCCGAGCGCCGCCAGCAAGGCCTGCGCACACCGGGCCTGGCGGTGATCCTGGTCGGTACCGACCCGGCCTCCCAAGTCTACGTATCGCACAAGCGCAAGGACTGTGAAGAAGTCGGCTTCATCTCCCAGGCATTCGACCTGCCCAGCGATACCACGCAGCACGCCCTGACCGACCTGATCGACCGCCTCAATGACGACCCGGCGGTCGACGGCATCCTGCTGCAACTGCCCCTGCCCGCCCACCTGGACGCCTCGCTGCTGCTCGAGCGCATTCGTCCGGACAAGGACGTCGACGGTTTCCACCCCTACAACATCGGGCGCCTGGCCCAGCGGATCCCGCTGCTGCGCCCGTGCACCCCGAAAGGCATCATGACCTTGCTCGAAAGCACCGGTCAGGACCTCTACGGCATGAATGCCGTGATCGTCGGCGCCTCGAACATCGTCGGCCGCCCGATGGCCATGGAACTGCTGCTGGCCGGCTGCACCGTGACCGTCTGCCACCGCTTCACCCAGGACCTGCCCGGCCATGTCGGCCGCGCCGACCTGGTGGTGGTGGCTGCCGGCAAGCCCGGCCTGGTCAAGGGTGAGTGGATCAAGGAAGGCGCGATCGTCATCGACGTCGGCATCAACCGCCAGGACGACGGCAAGCTGGTGGGCGATGTGGTCTACGAGACCGCCCTGCCGCGCGCGGGCTGGATCACCCCGGTGCCGGGCGGCGTCGGGCCGATGACCCGGGCGTGCCTGCTGGAGAACACCTTGTATGCGGCTGAAGAGCTGCACAAGTAAGGTTCTCGCCACACTGGATTCAGCTTCCAGCGGCGCAGCAATGGAAAACGGCATCCCAAGGATGCCGTTTTCATTTCAAGCGGTAAATCTCCAGGCCCCGTCGCAGGACAAGCCGCAGCGGCGAATCGCCGCTCCCGCAGGGGTATCACTGTCCTGGCGGGAGCGCAGTGATCACTTGCGCGCCTCCTCCCACGACTTGAGCAGCTCGGTGTAGCTGACCGTCTCGCCCTTGGGCTTCTCGTTGGCCAGCTTGGGCTTGGGTGCGCCAGGTTGATCGAACCAGTACTGCGCATCACGCTCCGGGTTGAGCTTGGGCGCACAGGTGGCCTGGGCATTGGAACGCTGCAGCCGCTCCATCATGCGGTCCTGGTCGCGGGCCAGGCCATCGAGGGCCTCCTGCGGGGTCTTCTCGCCACTGGCGACCTCGGCGATGTGGCTCCACCACAGCTGCGCCAGGCGCGGATAGTCCGGTACGTTGGTGCCGGTCGGGGTCCACTGCACCCGCGCCGGGCTGCGGTAGAACTCCACCAGCCCACCCAGCTTGGGCGCCATGTCGGTCATGGCCTGGGAGTTGATGTCCGACTCGCGGATCGGCGTCAGACCGACGATGGTCTTCTTCAGCGACACGGTTTTCGAGGTCACGAACTGCGCGTAAAGCCAGGCAGCCAGGCGCTGCTTCTCAGGCGTCGACTTGAAGAAGGTCCAGGAGCCGGTATCCTGGTAGCCGAGCTTCATGCCCTCCTCCCAGTACGGCCCTTTCGGCGACGGCGCCATGCGCCATTTCGGCGTGCCATCGGCGTTGACCACCGGCAACCCGGGCTTGACCATGTCGGCGGTAAAGGCGGTGTACCAGAAGATCTGCTGGGCGATATTGCCCTGGGCGGGCACCGGGCCCGACTCGGAGAAGGTCATGCCCTGCGCTTCCTTCGGCGCATAGGCGCGCAGCCAGTCCACGTACTTCTGCGTCGCGAACACCGCTGCCGGGCCGTTGGTGTCGCCACCACGGGTCACGCTGGAGCCCACCGGGTGGCAGTCCTCCACGCGAATGCCCCACTCGTCCACGGGCAAGCCATTGGGCAGGCCTTTGTCGCCGCCACCGGCCATGGAGAACCAGGCATCGGTGAAACGCCAGCCGAGCGAAGGATCTTTCTTGCCGTAGTCCATATGGCCGTAGACGCGCTTGCCATCGATCTCCTTGACGTCTTCGGTGAAGAACTTGGCGATGTCTTCATAGGCCGACCAGTTCACCGGCACGCCCAACTCGTAGCCGTACTTCTCCTTGAACCTGGCCTTCAGATCAGGGCGCTCGAACCAGTCGGCACGGAACCAGTAGAGGTTGGCGAACTGCTGGTCAGGCAACTGGTAGACCTTGCCATCTGGCGCGGTGGTGAAGGAAATGCCGATGAAATCCTTCAGATCGAGCGTGGGCGAGGTGTAGTCCTTGCCTTCGTTGGCCATCAGGTCGGTGATCGACTGCACCTTGCCATAGCGAAAGTGTGTACCGATCAGGTCGGAATCGTTGACCCAGCCGTCGTAGATGTTCTTGTCCGACTGCATTTGCGTCTGCAGCTTCTCCACCACATCGCCTTCCTGCAGCAGGTCATGGGTGAGCTGGATACCGGTGATCTCGCTGAAGGCCTTGGCCAGCACCTTGGACTCGTACTCGTGGGTGGTGAGGGTTTCCGACACCACGTTGATCTTCATCCCGCGAAACGGCTGGGCCGCCTTGATGAACCACTGCAGCTCGGCCATCTGCTGCTCGGCGCTCAGGGTCGAGGGCTTGAACTCGCTGCCGATCCATTTTTTCGCCGCGTCCTCGTACTGATCGGCCCAGGCCGTACCCTGCAGGCCACCAAGCAGCAGTGCCGCGGCCAGAGTCAAATGTCGCCGCTTGTTGTCGTTATCGAACATTGTGATCTCCCGATTGAAATGATCCGCCGCGCAGGGCTAGCCCCAGCGCAGCACCACCACGAGCCAGGCCAGCGACAGCAGCGAGGCCACCCACAGCGGCCAGTCGCTGGCGCCGATCACCGCAAGGTGCAGGTAGGCACTGGCCAGCAGGCCGATGAACAACCGATCGCCACGGCTGGTGACGAGCGGAAGAAAGCCGCGACGCTCCACGCAAGGGCGACGCAACTCGAACACAGTCATGCACGACAGCAGCACACCGACGGCGGCGAAGAACAGCCCCGTCGGCAGGGTCCAGGCCATCCATTCCATCGTTGCGCCCTCCTACACCCGGCCCAGGGCAAAGCCCTTGGCCACATGGTTGCGGACAAACCAGATCACCAGCATCCCGGGCAGGATGGTCAACACCCCGGCGGCAGCCAGCACCCCCCAGTCGATGCCCGACGCCGATACGGTGCGGGTCATCACCGCAGCGATCGGCTTGGCGTCAACCGAAGTCAGGGTGCGCGCCAGCAGCAGCTCGACCCAGGAGAACATGAAGCAGAAGAACGCCGTCACGCCGATCCCGGAGCCGATCAGCGGCACGAAGATCTTCACGAAGAAGCGCGGGAAGCTGTAGCCGTCGATGTAGGCGGTTTCGTCGATTTCCTTCGGTACGCCCGACATGAAACCCTCGAGGATCCACACGGCCAGCGGCACGTTGAACAGGCAGTGGGCCAGGGCCACGGCAATGTGGGTGTCGAACAGGCCAATGGACGAATACAGCTGGAAGAACGGCAGCAGGAACACCGCCGGCGGCGCCATGCGATTGGTCAGCAGCCAGAAGAACAGATGACGGTCGCCGAGGAAGCGATAGCGCGAGAAGGCATACGCCGCCGGCAAGGCCACCGCCAGCGAGATCAGCGTGTTCAGGCACACGTAGTACAGAGAGTTGAGATAGCCGTTGTACCAGCTCGGGTCGGTGAAGATGACCCGGTAATTGTCGAAGGTGAACGCCTGCGGCCACAGGGTCAGCCCGCCGAGGATCTCGGTGTTGCTCTTGAACGACATGTTCAGCAGCCAGTAGATCGGCACCAGCAGGAAGAAGAAGTACAGCAGCAGCGGCACCACCTTGCGCAGGGTCATGGCCTAGTCCTTGTCGGCGTGGGTCATGGCGGTATAGAACAGCCACGACACCAGCAGGATGATCAGGAAGTACACCAGCGAGAATGCCGCCGCCGGGCCGAGGTCGAACTGCCCCACCGCCATGCGCGTGAGGGTCTGGCTGAGGAAGGTGGTGGCGTTGCCAGGCCCGCCGCCGGTGAGCACGAACGGCTCGGTGTAGATCATGAAGCTGTCCATGAAGCGCAGCATCACCGCGATCAGCAGCACGTTCTTCAGCTTCGGCAACTGGATGTGGCGAAACACCGCCCAGCCCGAGGCGCGATCGATGCGCGCCGCCTGGTAATACACGTCGGGAATGGCGCGCAGCCCCGAGTAGCACAGCAGCGCCACCAGCGAGGTCCAGTGCCAGACGTCCATCACCAGCACGGTGACCCAGGCGTCGAAGGGATCGCCGGCGTAGTTGTAGCTGACCCCGAGCTTGGCCAGGGTGGCCCCCAGCAGGCCGATGTCGGCACGGCCGAAGATCTGCCAGATGGTGCCGACCACGTTCCACGGGATCAGCAACGGAATGGCCATGACGATCAGGCAGACCGAGGCCATCCGCCCCCTGGTCGGCATGGTCAGGGCGATGGCGATGCCCAGCGGGATCTCGATCAGCAGCACACAGCCCGAATAGATGAACTGGCGCAGCAGCGCGTCGTGCAGCGCGGGATCGCGCAACACCTGGCGATACCAGTCGGCGCCGACGAAATAGCGGTTGGAGGCGTCGAAGATGTCCTGCACCGAATAGTTGACCACCGTCATCATCGGTATCACGGCGCTGAAGGCCACCAGCAGGAACACCGGCAGCACCAGCCACCAGGCCTTGTTGTTCGGCACCTTGTTCATGGCGCAGCCTCCAGCAGCAGGTCATCGACGTAGAGCATCAGCCATTGCGTCGGCAAACCGACCCAGGCACGCCCCTGCGGCACCGGGCGATCCTCGCCCAGGCGCGCCTTGAGGATGACGCCGGCCAGCTCCAGAGTGACGATGCGGTAGGTACCCAGGTCCTCGACGTCGCGCACCTGGGCCTCGAAGCCGTCCTCGAACGGGCGGTCCCAGACCTGCACGAATTCCGGACGAATCCCCACCTGCAGGCGCTCGCCCGGCTGCTCGGCGAGGCGCTCGCGCAAGCCGTCGGGCAACGCCAGGTGCAGGCCGCCGAAGCTCACGCCATCGGCTTCGGCACGCACGTCGATCAGGTTCATGCCGGGGCTGCCGATGAAGTAGCCGACGAAGGTGTGGCGCGGCCGCTCGAACAGCTCGCGTGGCGTACCGAACTGGACGATGCGCCCACCGTGCATCACCGCGATCTTGTCGGCGAAGGTCGAGGCCTCCAGCTGATCGTGGGTGACGTAGATCATGGTGATGTTGAACTGCTCATGGATCTGCTTGAGCTTGCGCCGCAGCTTCCACTTCAGGTGCGGGTCGATCACCGTCAGCGGCTCGTCGAAAAGGATCGCCGACACGTCGTCGCGCACCAGGCCACGGCCCATCGAGACTTTCTGCTTCTCGTCGGCGCTGAGGTTGCGCGCCTTTTTCTTCAGCACCGCCCCCAGGTCGAGCACCTCGGCGATCTCTTCGACGCGCGCCTTGACCCGCAGCTCGTCCAGGCCCTGGTTGCGCAGGGGAAAGGCCAGGTTGTCGAACACGCTCATGGTGTCGTACACCACCGGGAACTGGAACACCTGGGCGATGTTGCGCTGCTGCGGCGACAGCGCATTGACCGGCTGGCCATCGAACTGCACCTCGCCCTGCGACGGGCTGAGCAGGCCGGAGATGATGTTGAGCAAGGTCGACTTGCCGCAACCTGATGGCCCGAGCAAGGCGTAGGCACCGCCCTGTTCCCAGACATGCTCGAGCTCGTGCAGGGCATAGTCGGCCGGGCTGGAGGGCTGGCGGCTGTAGCTGTGGGCCAGGCGGTGCAGGCGGATCTCGGCCATCAGCGGCTCCTCGCCTGGCGCAGGCCGGGAGCCTGCACCAGGTGCCCGGTGCTGTCGAAGACAAACAGCTTGTGGGTGGGAATGAACACCGGGACCTGGGTGTCCACCTGGTACTCATGCACGCCTGGCAGGTGCAGGATCATGCGCCAGTGTTCGTTGCGCACATGCAGGAAGGTTTCCGAACCGCTGATCTCGGCCAGTTCCACCAGCACTGTCAGTTCCAGGTCGTCGTCATGCGATGGCACCAGGGTGATATGGCTGGGGCGTACGCCGAAGCGGTAGTCGCCATCGGCCAGGGCGCGCAGGTCGTCGGTGCGGGCGAAGTGCACGGCACCGGCCAGGCTCACCTCGTTGCCGGCGATCCGTCCGCTGACCAGATTGATCGGCGGCTCGCAGAACAGCTCGGCGGCCAGCACGTTGCAGGGGCGGTGATACACCTCGGCGGTCGGCCCGCTCTGGATGATCCGTCCCTCGTGCAGGAGGGTGGTGGTGCCACCCAGGGCCAGGGCCTCGTTCGGTTCGGTGGTGGCATACACGGCGATGCAGTTGCGCGCGGCGAACAGCTCGCGCAGCTCCTGGCGCAAGCCTTCGCGCAGCTTGTAGTCGAGGTTGACCAAAGGTTCGTCGAACAGAATCAGCGACGCATCCTTGACCAGCGCGCGCGCCATCGCCGTGCGCTGCTGCTGGCCGCCGGATAGCTCCAGCGGCAGGCGCTGCAGGTAGGGCTCGATGCGCAGCATTTCGGCAGTCTGGCACACCCGCTCGCGGATCTGCGCCTCGGGCAGACGCGCCTGGCGCAGCGGCGAGGCGATGTTCTCGAACACGCTCAGCGTGGGGTAGTTGATGAACTGCTGATAGACCATCGACACGTTACGCTCGCGCACCGGGCGCCCGGTGACATCCTCGCCGTCCATCAGCACCCGCCCGCTGTCAGGGCGATCCAGCCCGGCCATCAGGCGCATCAGGCTGGTCTTGCCGGCCAGGGTGCGGCCGAGCAGCACATTGAACGAGCCCGGTTCGAACCGCAGGCTGGCCTCGGCGATCCAGGCCTGGTTGTCGACGTGGCGGCTGACCTGTTCCAGCACCAGGGTCATGGCGGAGCCTTCTTGTGGTTGTTGTCCGCCGAACGGAGCCAGAAGCGTGCCAGAAACCGCCAGAGGCTCTGGCGCCGGCCCGGGCAGAGGTCAGGCCGTTCGCCTGCGAACATGAATGAACAGTTTCGCTGGACAGTTGAACAGCTGCGGCATTGACAATGAACAATCCTGAACGACACTCAAGGGCGGTCGCCGACAACAACAATCACACAGGGACAGGCCCATGGCCGCTGACACCCCGACCCACGCCCAGCTGATCCAGGCCTCCTGGGCACGCTGCCGCGATTACGGCCTGCAGCCGCACAGCGCGCCGGACTTCGACTGCCTGACCGGCGCGCAGCTGAACGCGCTGCTCGAACGCCGCCAGGCCTTGTTACAGCTGACCCGCGACCATGTCCTGCCGCAGTACGCGCACCTGCTGGGCAACTCCAGCTACCTGGTGATGCTCGCCGATGCCGGTGGTTGCCTGCTCGATGCCTGGGGCACGCGGCGCTTCGTCGAGCCGCGCCAGCAGCACGCCTTCACTGCGGGTGCGCACTGGCAGGAACGCGGCGTCGGCACCAACGCCCTGGGCACGGCGCTGGCTTGCGGCCAAGCCATCCACGTCGGCCAGGACGAACACTTCCTGCGCCAGAACCGCTACATGGCCAGCGCCGCCACACCCTTGTTCGATGCCGAGCGCCGCCTGGTGGGTGTGCTGGATGTGTCCAGCGACGGCTACCTGCCCGTTACCCAGACCCTCGGCCTGGTACGCATGCTCGGCCAGAACCTGGAAAACCGCCTGATACTGGCCGCGCACGGCGAACAGCACGGGCAACTGCTGTTCAACACCGCGCCCGACAACCTCGACAGCCCCTGGGCAGGGCTGCTGCTGTTCGACGACGACGGGCGGGTGCTGGCCGCCAACCACCGCGCCGACAGCCTGCTCGGCCAGACGCCGCTGCAGTGCACCCTGGAGCAGCTGTTCCGCACGTCGCTGCATGAAATCCTCGATCACCCGCAGGACAGCGCCTTCGCCTTGCAGGTCAGCGGGCGCCATCGCTTTCACTGCCAATGGCGGGCCGCGCAACGCCCTGTGCGCAGAGCGGCGTCGGGCAGCGACCCGCGGGTGAGCAAGGCCCTGGTCCAGGCCGGTCTGTTGCTGGAGAAGGATATTCCGGTACTGATCCAGGGCGAGACCGGGGTCGGCAAGGAGGTCTTCGTCAGCGCCTTGCACCAGGCCAGCAGCCGCGCCGCAGGCCCGCTGATTGCGGTGAACTGCGCGGCGATCCCGGCAGAGCTGGTCGAATCGGAGCTGTTCGGTTATGAAAAGGGCGCGTTCACCGGTGCCCACCACAAAGGCAACAGCGGGCTGATCCGCAAGGCGCACGGCGGCATCCTGTTTCTCGACGAGATCGGCGACATGCCGCTGCCGACCCAGGCCCGGCTGCTGCGGGTGTTGCAGTCGCGCTGCATCCAGCCGCTGGGCAGCGGCGAGCCGGTGGCAGTGGACATCCGCGTGGTCTCGGCGAGCAACCTGGACCTGGCCGCCGAAGTGCACGCCGGACGTTTTCGCCAGGACCTCTACTACCGCATCGCCGGGCTGGCCCTGGCACTGCCCCCATTGCGCGAGCGCAGCGATCGGCGGGCGCTGATCGAGCAGGTGCATGCACGCTACCGCGAAGCCGGGCAGGTACAGCGTTTATCGCCACGGATGCTGGCGCTGTTCGAACAGCACCCCTGGCCGGGAAACCTGCGCGAACTGGTGAGCGTGATGCAGGTTGCCCTGGCGTTGGCCGGGCCGGATGTCATCGGCGAGGAGCACCTGCCAGAGGCGTTCCTGGCGGAAGCCTCGACTCCCCTGCCTGCGCTTGAACTGCCCGACAGCGGGCACGACCTCAACACGCTGCTGCGCGAAGCCAACGGTAATCTTTCCTCGGTGGCGCGGGCGCTGGGGATCAGCCGTACGACACTGTACAAGCGGCTGCGCTCGACGGCCGCAGGCTGAGCCAGCCTGTGCCGGGGCGTCACAGCCGATTCCGCTGCAACGCCCACCATTTCAGCTGGTGCCGCTGCCCGCCACCTGCCGTTCAGCAGGCTTTTCCCACTGCCTCGCCGGAAAATGGACACACAGCCACCCGTGGATGCGTGCCCAATGCAAACAACAAATACCGTCCTCATGATTCGCCCGGCGCGGTTCGCCTTCAACCCTGACACCGCCCTGAACAACCACTTCCAGCAGGCACCGCCGGACCCGGACAACGCCGGCGCCAAGGCGCTCGAAGAGTTCGACGGCTATGTCCGCACCCTGCGCCAGCATGGCGTCGAGGTACTGGTGGTGCAGGACACCCCCGAGCCCCACACACCCGATTCGATCTTTCCCAACAACTGGTGGAGCAGCCACGCCGACGGCAGCATGGTGCTCTACCCGATGCAAGGCCACAACCGTCGCCTGGAGCGCGACAAGGGCGTGTTGCAGGTGATCGAGGAGCGTTTCGCCATCGAGCGCACCATCGACCTCAGCCCCCTGGAACAGCAGGATCTGTTCCTCGAAGGCACCGGCAGCATGGTCCTGGATCGTGAGCACCGCATCAGCTATGCCTGCCATTCCGGCCGCACCCATGAACATGCCCTGCGCCAGTTCGCCGAACGCCTGGACTATCGCCTGTGCCTGTTCCACGCCCTCGACCGCCACCAGGCGCCGATCTATCACAGCAACGTGATGATGAATGTCGGCCGCAGCCTGGCCGTGGCCTGTCTCGAGGCCCTGCCCCATGCCGACGAACGCCGTGCCCTCGAGCACTCCCTGCGCGACACCGGCAAGGAGCTGCTGGCGCTGGGCTTCGACCAGTTGGAGCGCTTCGCCGGCAACATGCTCGAAGTGCACGACCGCGACGGCCACTCGCTGCTGGTGATGTCGCGCAGCGCCTGGCACTCGCTGGATACCGGCCAGCGCCGGCAGGTCGAGCGGCACAGCCAGCCCCTGGTGGTCGACATCGACCACATCGAACGCATCGGCGGTGGCAGCGCGCGCTGCATGCTCGCCGAAGTCCACCTGCCTTCGCGCCACTGATCATCAAAGGAGCATTCCATGACCCGCTATATCGACGTGCAAGACCTCGCCCGCCTGGTCAACCGCAAGGGCCTGGCCACCTGCCTGGCCGAGATGGCCGACTACATCCGCGACGACTACCTGCGCTGGCACGACTTCGAAAAATGCCCGCGCCTGGCCAACCATTCGCCCGATGGCGTGATCGAGCTGATGCCGGTGTCCGACGCCAGCCTGTACGCTTTCAAGTACGTCAACGGCCACCCGAAGAACACCCACGACGGCCTGCTCACGGTGATGGCCTTCGGTGCGCTGGGCGATGTCGACACCGGCGCGCCGGTGCTGCTCAGCGAAATGACCCTGACCACCGCCATCCGCACCGCTGCCACCTCGGCCCTGGCGGCGCGCTACCTGGCACGCACCGACAGCCGCAGCATGGCGCTGATCGGCAACGGCTCGCAGAGCGAGTTCCAGGCCATCGCCTTCCACACCCTGCTGGGCATCGAAGAGATCCGCCTGTTCGACATCGACCGCGCAGCCTCGCGCAAGCTTGCCGCCAACCTGGCGGGCTACCCGAAGCTGAAGCTGGTCATTGCAGGCTCGGTGGCCGAGGCGGTGCGCGGTGCCGATATCGTCACCACGGTCACTGCCGACAAGGCCTACGCCACCATCCTCACCCCCGAGATGATCGAGCCGGGCATGCACCTGAACGCCGTGGGCGGCGACTGCCCCGGCAAGACCGAGCTGCACCGCGACATCGTCGAGCGTGCGCGGGTGATCGTCGAGTACGAACCGCAGAGCCGCATCGAGGGGGAAATCCAGCAGATGCCGGCAGATTCGCCAACCACCGAATTCTGGCAGGTGGTCGAAGGGATCGCGGCCGCACGCGAGAGCGCCGAGCAGGTGACCCTGTTCGATTCGGTGGGCTTCGCCCTGGAGGACTATTCGGCGCTGCGCTACGTGCTGGACGTGGCCAGGGCCCTGGATATCGGCCATGACATCGCCCTGGTGCCGACACTCGACAACCCCAAGGACCTGTTCGCCCTGCTGCAACCGCAGGCTGCCGTGCGCAAGGCGAGCGCGGCCTGAAACCGCGGGGGCTGGATCACCCGGCCCCCGCCGCTTCGATCAGTTGGCCGCCACCGCCGCCTGAACGGCGCGGGCGAAGCGGTCGGCCACTTCGTCGACCTGCTCCGCGCTGATGATCAGCGGCGGCAGGAAGCGCACGACTGCGCCATGGCGGCCACCAAGCTCGAGAATCAGCCCGCGCTTGAGGCACTCACGCTGGACCTTCGGTGCCAGGCTGCGCGATGCCGGCGGATGGCCGAGGGCGTCGAGCGGGCCGTCGGGATCGACCAGTTCGACCCCGAGCATCAGGCCGCGCCCGCGGATGTCGCCCAGTTGCGGGTAGTCGCGCTGCAGATGCTGCAGGTGCCCGCGCAGGCGCTGGCCCATGGCCGCAGCGTGCTCGTCCAGGCGATGCTCGACCAGGTAGTCGATCACCGCCGAACCTGCAGCCATGGCCATCTGGTTGCCACGGAAAGTGCCGGCGTGGGCGCCCGGCGCCCAGGTGTCGAGCCACTCCCGGTAGACCACCACCGCCAGCGGCAGGCTGCCGCCGATGGCCTTGGACAGGGTGACCACATCCGGCACGATGCCGGCGTGCTCGAACGCGAACATCCGCCCGGTACGGGCAAAGCCGCTCTGGATCTCGTCGACGACCAGTGCCACCCCGGCCTGCTCGGTGATGCGCCGTACGCCGCGCAACCACTCGATATCGGCCGGAATCACCCCGCCCTCGCCCTGCACCACCTCGAGGATCACCGCAGCGGGTAGCTGCACCCCGGCCTCGGGATCGAGCAGCAGGTTCTCCAGGTAATGCAGGTTGGCGCGCACGCCCGCTTCACCGCCCAGGCCGAACGGGCAGCGGTAGTCGTAGGGATAGGGCATGAACTGCACGCCACTGTTGAGCAGCGCACCGAGCGGTTTCTTCGGCCCCAGGCTGCCCATCAGGCTCAGCGCACCCTGGGTCATGCCGTGGTAGGCGCCCTGGAAAGCCAGCACGGTGCTGCGCCCGGTGGCCGTGCGCACAAGCTTCAGCGCCGCCTCCACCGCGTCGGTGCCGGTCGGGCCGCAGAACTGGATCTTCGCTTCGCGGCGCAGGGCCTGGGGCAATACGCCGAACAGGTCCTGGACGAACTGGTCCTTGACCGGCGTGGTCAGGTCGAGAGTGTGCAGCGGCAGTTCATCGGCCAGCACGCGCTGGATCGCCTCGACCACCACCGGGTGGTTGTGCCCCAGTGCCAGGGTGCCGGCACCGGCCAGGCAGTCGATGAACTGGCGGCCTTCGACGTCCTCGACATGGATGCCACGGGCACGCTTGAGCGCCAGCGGGATGCGCCGCGGGTAGCTGCGGGCGTTGGACTCCTGTTGCTGCTGGCGCAGCAGCAGGGCCGAATCCTCGAAATGGTACAGCGGCTCCGGCGCAACGGCCGGCAGGACCTGGGCAAGGCTGGAAGCGGTAGACATCGGCGAACCCTCGCAAGCAAGTAGGAATGCCCGCCACGTCCCTGTAACCGGATGTGTGTCGGGAAGTCATCGCTTGGGAGACGCTTGAGTGGGGTGCGGATTTAGCGGAATTCAGGACCAGCGTGGTCTTTTCGCGGGCAGCGCTGGGCGCGAAAGGACTGCATTGGCCGATCCTGTCAGGCCCGCGCCTCCCGCGCCGGCACCTGCAGCCACACCCGCAAGCCATCGCTGCGGCTGTCGAAGCGCAAGCTGCCCGCGCAGCGCTGGACGATGGCCTGGACGATCGCCAGGCCCAGCCCGCTGCCGATGCTCTTGCTGTTGCGCCAGAAACGCTCGGTCAGATGCTTGAGGTCTTCGTCGGCGATCCCCGGCCCGTGATCGCGGACCAGGAAGCCCACCTGGCCATCGGCCATCTGCACTTCCAGCTCCACCGCCTCGTTGCCGCCATGGCGCAGGGCGTTGTCCAGCAGGTTGCGCAGCGCCGCCACGGCCAGTGGCGCGGGCATGCCCAGGTAGATACGGGTCGCCTCCTCGGGCAGGCGCAGCACGATACGCCGGTTGTCACCGCCGCCGGCATCCTGCACCGCCTGGCGTGCCACCTGCTCGGCGCTGCACAGCACGCCGTCCTCGAACGACAGGCTGCCCTCGACCCGCGCCAGCATCAGCAGTTGCTCCAGGGTCCGGTGCATACGGTCGGCGCCCTGCTCGGCGTGCTCGAGGGCCTGCTCGCGCACGTTGCCGTCGGTCATCCGCGCCACTTGCAGGTGGGTCTTGATCGCGGTCAACGGGCTGCGCAGTTCATGGGCGGCGTCGTCGGTCAGGCGCCGCTCGCGCTCGATTGTCTGGGCGATGCGCAGGAACAACTGGTTCTGGGTTTCCAGCAAGGGTTGCAACTCGCTGGGCATGCCGGTTACCTTCAGGGGTTCGACACTGTCGGCACGGCGCCTGCGCAGGGCATCGCGCATCCGGTTGAGCGGCTCCAGCCCCTTGCCCAGACCGATCCACAACAGCCCCAGGCTGCCGAGCAGGGCCATCAGCACCGGGGCCGAAGCGGCCAGCAGGATCGACTGGTTGAGCGCCTCGCGCTCCTGATGACGATCGGCGGTGGTGATCCGCACATCACCGTGGTGGTAGGTGAAGGTGCGCCAGGAACTGCCATCGATGGTCTGGTCGCGGAAGCCGCTGCGCTGGTCGTCCATGCCGCTGTCATGCTTGTGGTTGCTGGCGAGGATCTCGCCACGCAGCGAGCTGACCTGGCAGGCCATGCCGTCCGGCACGCTGAACTGGTCGGCGGAGAAATGCGCCTCGCGGCCCTTGCCGCTCAGCGGCTGCGGCAACTGGTCGACCAAACCGGCGACCATCCGTGCCGAGGCGACCAGGCGTTGGTCGAGGGAAAACATCATCTGCTGGCGCAGGTCACGCAGCATCCAGGCCGCGGCCAGGATCCAGATCAGGATGAAGGCGCTGCCCAGGATCAGCGACAGACGGACCCGCAGGCTCACGGCGCTGCCTCCTCGGGTGCCTGCGCCGCACCCAGTCGATAGCCCAGGCCGCGCACGGTCTCGACGATGCTGTTGCCCAGCTTGCGCCGCAGGTGGTGGATATGAACGTTGAGGGCGTTGCTCTCGACTTCGTCGCTGAAACCGTACACGCAGTCCTTGAGCTGCTCGCTGGACAGCACCCGTCCGGGATTCTGCAGCAGGGCCTGGAGCAGCGCCTGCTCACGCCGCGACAGATCGACCGGACGACCGCCCAGGGTCGCCTCGCAACTGCTGGGGTTGTACTGCAAGGGACCGTGCTCGATGACATTCACCGCGCGCCCGGCCACCCGGCGCAGCAGGGTGTGCAGCCGTGCTGCCAGTTCGCGCAGGTCGAACGGCTTGAGCAGGTAGTCGTCGGCACCGGCCTGCAGGCCATCGACGCGGTCGGTCACCGCATCACGTGCCGTCAGCACCAGCACCGGCAACACCTCGCCCTGCTGGCGCAGGCGCCGCAGCAGCTTGAGACCGTCTTCGTCGGGCAGGCCCAGGTCGAGGATCATCACGTCGAACTGCGCGGCCTGGAGCAATGCACGGGCTGCCGAGGCGCTGGCGACGCGGTCGACGGTCAGGCCCTGGGCCGTGAGGCCGGCGCAGATGCCGCTGGCGATCAGATCGTCGTCCTCGCAGAGCAGTACGTGCATGGGGAATCTCCGGGTGGTTGAATGCGCAGTGCAACAAAACGGGATTAAGCGCCGATTATGAACCCCGCGCGCCGTTTCGTCGCCTGCACTACCGATGCTTCATTCCAGCACCTCGACCGACATGCCCAGCTCCAGCCGCCCACTGCCATCGACCGCCAGGTTCTGGCCGAACAGCACATCGCCTTCGCGCTCGCGGAAGGTCTTGAGCGTGGTCAACGGCTCGCGGTCGGCGCTGCGCTCGCCGGTATCCGGGTCGAGCGTGGTGAAGATGCAGCGAACACTGGGCTTGAGCACGCGCAGGGTCATGCCGCCGATGCGGATGCGCTTCCAGCGGTCTTCAGCGAAGGGCTCGGCACCTTCGACCACCAGGTTGGGACGAAAACGCAGCATCTGCATCGGCCGACCGATCCGCCGGTTGAGCTCATCGAGCGAGCCCTGGCCGATCAGCAATAAAGGAAAGCCGTCGGGAAACGCCGCACGGTCGCTGTTCAGCCCATAGCCACTGGGCAGGTAACGCGCACGCTGCTCGGGGCAATGCACCAGGCGCACCGCCTTGCCGAGCATCCGGCTGAGCCACTCGGCGGCCGCGTCCCCGGCATCAGGCACGCGCAGGGTGTCGCGCCAGATGGTCACGCCGCGCAGGTCGTCATCGGCGCCAGGCACCTCGACCGTCAGCGGCGCCTGCCCGGCGGTTTCCAGCAGCAGGCGGCCATCGTCGCCATGGCTGGCCTGCAGGCGGCCCAGTTGCGGCCAGGCGCGCTGGGTGAGAAAGCGCCCGCTGTCCTGCTCGACCACCATCCAGCGCCGATCACCCGCCAACCCCATGGCACCCACCGTCGATTCGACCAGGCTCTGCGCCTGGCCCGACTTCACCGGATACCGATACAACGCACTCAGAAACATCCCCGCCCGCCCTGTACCCGTCAAAACCCCAAGCTTATACCGCTCACGCGGCGCGCGCAGGCCTCAGACCGTGGCGTGATCGAGCGACAGGCGTTCGCGCACCACATCCACCAGCCGATCAGGCTGGAACTTGGAGAGGAAATTGTCGCAGCCGACCTTCTTCACCATCGATTCGTTGAAGCTGCCCGACAGCGAGGTGTGCAGCACCACGTACAGCCCGCGCAGGCGCGGGTCGTTGCGAATCTCGGTGGTCAGGCGGTAGCCGTCCATCTCGGGCATTTCGGCGTCGGTGAAGATCATCAGCAGTTTTTCGCAGACATCCTCGCCGGCGTCGGCCCAGCCCTTGAGCATGCGCAGGGCCTTGAGGCCGTCGCTGGCGACATGCAGCTTCACCCCCAGCTGCGACAAGGTATCGCGCAATTGCGCCAGGGCCACGCTGGAGTCGTCCACCAGCAGCACTTCACGGCCACGGGCACGGGCCAGCACCGGGTCCTCGAGCTTGTCACGCGAGACCTTGGCGCTGTATGGCACGATCTCGGCCAGCACCTTCTCCACGTCGATGATCTCGACCAGCTGTTCGTCTACCTTGGTGATCGCGGTCAGGTAGTGCTGACGGCCGGCGCTGGAGGGCGGCGGCATGATGGCTTCCCAGTTCATGTTGACGATGCGGTCGACGCCACCGACCAGGAAGGCCTGCACCGAACGGTTGTATTCGGTGACGATGATGGTGCTGTCGGGCCCCGGTTGCAGCGGCCGCATGCCGATTGCCTGGGACAGGTCGATCACCGGCAGGGTCTGGCCGCGCAGGTTGACCACGCCACAGACGAAGGCATGACGCTGCGGCATCAGGGTCAGCTTGGGCAATTGCAGGACTTCCTGCACCTTGAACACGTTGATCGCGAACAGCTGCCGGCCCGCCAGGCGGAACATCAGGATTTCCAGGCGGTTCTCACCCACCAATTGCGTGCGTTGGTCTACCGTGTCGAGAATGCCAGCCATTGCACAACCCCTGAGTCGGAAAAAGTGGATACGTCTGCCCTGTATCGGCACAATCGGCAGGAGCTTGACCCCTGAAGAAAAATGCTTTTTGGGTAATTGATATCACTTTACCATCATGCTTTACTGCTGCCACATCCCTCCCCGTGCGCTGTCCTGCGCATGCACATCCTCACCTGATAGCGCCTCAGGGAAACCCCTAGGAGCAATCGGGAGCAACCTGATATTCGCGATATCCATTAGCCATTAATGTGACGCCATTCTCACTGCATGAACGGAGTCAGGCTTTGTCAGCGAATATCTCGATGTGGCCAACCCCTGCTCCAGCCCAAGGTGTTGGAGCCTCATGATGAACCGGCCGCCCTTGAATACCGAGGCGCTGCAGGCGTTTCTCGAGGATGCCCAGGCACTGCTGGGGGCCTCGCAGGAATGCCTGCTGCACCTGGAACTGATCAGCGACGACGCCGATGCCTGCCAGTGCCTGGGGGAAAGCCTGACGACGCTGGCCGATCGTGCCGACGCCGCAGGCATCACCGAAGTCGCCCACTACGCCTGCAGCCTGCAGCACCTGCTGGAACCGGTCTGCCTGGGCCGCAACCTGCCCCGGGGTGCATTGCCGGCGCTGGCCGAATGCCTCACCCTGCTGGCCTGGCAACTGGAGCTGGTCGACCCGCAGACCGGGCACCTGAACCTGGACACCAGCGAGCAGCACCTGTTGCTGCTGACCCTGGCCGAGGCACTGGGGCAACCCCTGCCCCAGCGCTGCGCACGCTGCACGGAGCACGACCAGCACTGCATGCACCCGATCCTGCTGCAGGGCCAGCTCGGGCAGCGCCATCTGGCATTGCCGGGTAAAGATGGGTGATATGGCCGGCGACTGTCTGGCATCAAAGCCACAGCAACTAGCGAAGTTGTACAAGTTCTGTCTAGTTCATCGACATTCGCTACGCTAGTTGCATCCGGAAGTTCCTGCTCGCTGAAAAAATAATGGCTCATTGCCACGCAGGCAGGCCTTCCGCCCCCCGTCCAGCGCCCGGAAATACCTTGATTTCAGGCAACTAACCAGTCGGGACCAAACCAACTCGAAGTGATACCATGCGCGCAAGTGAACGGATGTCCAACAGTTATTCAGCGATTGCACCGGTGTTCGTTCTTGATTGAAAGGCAGGCTACACACGGCTCCGTAGAGAGATTCGCGACCTGCGTCGGCAATAATCCAGTGGCTTTCCTATCTATGCTCCCACGCTTGAAGATTCCCCTGCGTTGTCGCTCTCGCACCGCCTTGCTGCGGGGAGCGACCGTAGTGCTGTGCGTGGCATCGCTGCTGGCCAACCTGGTGCTCTATGTCCACGGGCAGCCGCTGCCCGCTGTGGCGTTGGCGCTGCAGATGCTTGCACTGCTCGGCGCCGGCTGGCACCTGCGGCGTCGGGCCAGGTCGATCAACCTGCTGCCGGCCGAACTCGCCGACCGCATGCTCAAGGTCCAGGAAAGCGAACGACAGCGCCTGAGCCGCGAACTGCATGACGATATCGGCCAACTGCTGACCGCCGCCAAGCTGCAGCTCGACTGGTTGCAGCGGCGAGTGCCGACGCCCCTCCAGGCGCATTGCGACACCCTGCGCAAGACCCTCGACGACACCCTCGGCAACGTGCGCGACGTCTCGGCCCTGCTCAACCCCCGGCAACTGGCCAGCCTGGGCCTGGAAGCGAGCCTGCGTGCACACTTGCTGCGCGCGCTGGAGAACAGCGAACTGCACTGGAGTCTGGAGTGCAATCAGCGCCTGGGCGGGATTTCCGAAGAAGTGACCATGGCGGCCTTTCGCATTACCCAGGAAGCCGTCACCAATGTGCTGCGCCATGCCAGGGCGCGCAACCTGCTGATCAGCCTGCAACGCACCCCCGCCGGCTTGCTGCTGACCATCCAGGACGATGGCCTGGGCTTCGTGCCGGCCAGCCGGCCTGGCGAGGCCGGGCAGCGCGGCATGGCCGGGATGCAGGAGCGCGCCACCGCCTTGCAGGGCAACCTGAGCGTGACCAGCCGACCGGGTGAAGGCACCCGTATCGAAGCCTTGTTCCCGTGGCCCGCACGCAGCCAGGAACGTGCCAGGACCCCCGCCACCGATGATTAGACTGCTGTTGATCGACGACCACTCGCTGATCCGGGCCGGCGTGCGCGCGCTGGTGTCCGACATTCCCGGCTATACCGTGGTGGGGGAAGCCGACGACGGTCATCATCTGCTGGAGATGGTCCAGCGCCTGAACCCGGACATCGTCCTGCTGGACATCTCCATGCGCTCGACCAATGGCCTGGATGCCCTGGCGCAATTGCGCGCAAACGGTTGCCTGTGCAAGGTGCTGATCCTGTCGATGCACACCGACCCCGAGCAGATCATGCGCGCGCTGGAAAGCGGCGCCCACGGCTACCTGCTCAAGGACACCACCGCCACCGAACTGGAACACGCACTGGCCGCACTGCGCAGCGGCGAACGCTACCTGAGCCCGGCCATCGCCCACACCGTGATCAACCAGGCGCTGCTGCGCGCCCAGAGCAGCAAGCAGCCCGGCGCCGACCGCCACAACCTCACGGCGAGGCAACTGGAAATCCTGCGCTTGATCGTGCGCGGCAAATCCACCCGCGAGATCGCAGCAGGCCTCGGGCTGTCGATCAAGACCGTGGAAACCCACCGCTCGCAGATCATGAAGCGCCTGCAGATCTACGACGTGGCAGGCCTGGTGCTGTTCGCCGTGCGCGAGAAGATCATCAGCCTGGACGACTGAGCAGCGGCGAGTCGTCTGGCAGGTGCACGCGCAAGGCGCCTGGCAGCGCCTCGAAACGCAGGCTGCCGGCCTTGAGCGGTTCACCGTCGAGGTTGATGTCCAGGCCCTCGGCCTCGGCAATCTCCACCCACGGCAGCCGCGCCCGCACGAACAGCTCTTCACCGCTCAGCAGGTCACGCAGCGTGCCGACCATACCCTCGGGCGCCGGCAGGATGGCAACCTCGAGCATGCCGTCGTCGGCCAGCGCCTGCGGGCACAGGACATGCCCGCCCCCGGCCTGGCGGCCATTGCCGATGGCCAGTGCCAGCAACTGCCCCTGCCAGTGGAAATCCGGCCCGCGCAGGGTCGCCGAGGCGGCCTGCAATTCACTGAAGCGCGACAGCCCGGTGAACAGGTAGGCGGCGCCACCCAGGACTTTCTTCAGGTCTTCGGAGGTGTTGGCGGTCACCTGGCTGCCGAAGCCTCCCGTGGCCATGTTGAGGAACATCTGCTCACCCACCCGCCCCAGGTCGACGCGCCGTGCGGGCACTTCGAGCAACGCCAGGGCAGCGGCCGGCTCCAGCGCCACCCCGGCAGCACGAGCAAAGTCGTTGGCCGTGCCCAGCGGCAGCAAGGCAAGACTGGCCTGGGCGCTGCTGTCGAGTTGCGCCATGGCTTCGGCAACATCGCGCAAGGTGCCATCGCCACCACCGGCCACCACCTGCGTGTAACCGGCCGCCAGCGCCTCCTCGACCAGGCGCCGGGCGTCGCCGCCCTCCCAGGTCAGGCGCACATCCAGGCTACGGCCACGCTCGCGCAACGCGTTGACGGCGCTGCGCACTTCTTCGTTCATCGCCTGCTTGCCATGCAGGATCAGCATTGCCTTGGGCCCGTGCATCCGAAATTCTCCGTAAAAGACGCCAACCCCAATCTCGACCATCGCCAGCGCCGGATTGCTGCATGCCGTCGGCAAATTCCGCCGGCGCCCTCATCCGCCAAATACTTGTCTACGCTTAAGAGACTCCCGCAACGCAGTCAGTTTCTTGACCCTTGTGCAGCCCTACCTGACAGGAGCGGTCATGCGTATTCTCTGGACTCTACCCTACCTGCCCTGGCCAACCACCAGCGGCAGCAAGACCCGCCAGTACCATTTGCTGCGCGAGCTGGCCCGTCGCGGCCACCGCATCACCCTGCTGGTGCAGTCCAAGGTGCCGTTGTCCGACCCTGCGCGCGAAGCACTCGAGCCGCTGCTCGAACGCCTGGTGGTGCTGCCCAGGCGGGCCGTGCACAGCCCGCTCAACCTGCTCGCCTCGCCGATCATCGACTACCCGATGCGGGCGATCATCAACGGCCTGGCGCCGTGCCTGCGCCACCGCTTCGAGCAGTTGCTGGACGAGCCCTGGGACGTGATCCAGATCGAGCACAGCTATGCCTTCCAGCCCTTCGAGAAAGCCCTGCAGAGCCGCGGCCTGCCCTACATGCTCAGCGAGCATACCCTCGAATCGGTGATGGGCGCCGCCTGCCACGACCGCCTGCCACTGTGGCTGCGCCCGCTCAATGCCTTCGACCGCTGGCGCTACCGGCGCTGGGAACAGCGCGTGCTGCGCCAGCCCAGCGAAGTGGTGGCGGTGAGCGCGCACGACGCCGAGCTGATCGGGCAGATCAGCGGACGGGCGGTGAACCTGGTGGTCAACGGCGTCGACTGCGACTACTACGCGCCCGTGCGTCCGGCCCTGCACAGCCAGCGCCTGCTGTTCGTCGGCAACTTCGAATACGGGGCCAACCTCGAAGCCATCGAGTGGGCCCTGGAAGACATCCTGCCGCAGGTCTGGCAGAGCAACCCGGCAGTGCGCCTGGCAATTGCCGGACACGCCCTGCCCGCCCACTGGAAGCTGCACTGGAACGATCCGCGTATCGAATGGCTCGGCTATCGTCCCGACCTGCGCGAGGTGCAACGGCGCTCGGCGCTGTTCTTCGCGCCACTGCGCTATGCCGGAGGGTCGAAGGTCAAGATTCTCGAGGCGATGGCCGCAGGCCTGCCGGTGATCACCACCGCCAAGGGCGCTTCAGGCCTGGCGGTGAACAACGGCGAGCACTACCTGGGCAGTGATGACGGCAGCCAACTGGCCTTGCTGCTTACCCAACTGCTCAACCAGCCGGGGCGCATGGCCCAGCTGGGAGAGGCCGGGCGCCAGTTTGCCCGGCAACGCCACGACTGGAGCGTCGCCGCCCAGCAACTGGAGACTGTGCACATGCGCCTGACCCAGCTGGCTCCGGCACAGGCCGGCCCACTGCACGGGATGCTAGCCAAGTAGCTCGCTGAACGGGATGAACGGCACGCAGTCGCCCAGGCTCACGGTGCTGCCTTCGCGCACCTCGACCAAGCCCTCGGCCCAGGCCGCGCTGCGCAGTACACCCGAGCTCTGGTTGCGGTAGATGCGCACCTTGCCGTCCTCGATCCGCGCCCGCAGGTACTCGCGGCGGTTGCCCGGCTTGGGCCAGTCGAAACCTGCCGGCACCTCGAAACGCAGCGGCGTGATGGCACTGACACCCAGGCGCCGCAGCAGGTAGGGCCGCGTCAGCAAGGCGAAGGTCACCAGCGTGGAAGCCGGGTTGCCCGGCAGGCCGATCACCGGCACGCCACGAAAATGCCCGCAGGTCAGCGGCTTGCCCGGCTTGATCGCCAGCTTCCACAGCGCCAGCTCGCCAGCCTCGCGCAGGGCCATGCCGAGGTAATCGGCCTCGCCCACCGAGACCCCGCCGGTGGACAGGATCAGGTCGACGTCACCCAGACCCGCCAGGCACTGGCGGGTCAGCGCCAGGTCATCGGCAAGAATGCCGGCATCGATCACCTCGCAGCCCATGCGCTGCAACCAGCTGACCAGCAGACGACGGTTGCTGTTGTAGATCTGCCCCGGACCCAGCGGCAGGCCCGGCTCGACCAGCTCGTCGCCGGTCGACAGCACCGCCACTCGCGCCCGGCGCCGCACCTGCAGGCGGCCATGCCCGAGCGTGGCGGCCAGGCCCAGCTCGATCGGGCCCAACTGCGTGCCGGCATTCATCACCTGCTCGCCAGCGCGGGTTTCCTGGCCTTGGGGGCGCACATTCTGTTGCGGCGCCAGGGCTTCGACAAAGCGCACGCGGCCATCGTCGAGCACCTCGGCGTTTTCCTGCATCTCGACGCAGTCGGCGCCTTCGGGCAGCGGCGCGCCAGTGAAGATCCGCGCGCAGGTACCAGGTTGCAGCGGTGCCGGAGCGTGACCGGCAAAGATGCGCTGGCTCACCGGCAGCGGTTCGCCCTGCCAGTCGGCAAGGCGCAGGGCGTAGCCGTCCATGGCGCTGTTCGGCCAGGGCGGCAGGTCGACGCTGGCGAACAGGTCCTGCGCCAGTACACGGCCTTCGGCATCGGCCAGCGCGACCTCTTCGGTGTCACTGATCGGCGCCGCCTCTGCCAGCGCCAGCAGGCGCTCCAGCGCTTCTTCCACCGGCATCAGGGGCCGGGCGGGTGCCGCCTCAACCACGGCTTTCACAGGGCTGCGCCTGCTTCAGGTGGGCGACGAAGTTGCAGGGACGATGACGGGCGTCGAGCTGCTCGGCGAGGATGCCGTCCCAGCCGGTGCGCACGGCGTTGGTCGAGCCAGGCAGGCAGCACACCAGGGTGCCGTTGGCCAGCCCGGCCAGGGCACGGGACTGCACGGTCGAGGTGCCGATATCCGGGACCGAGATCTGCCGGAACAGCTCGCCGAAGCCGTCGACCTGCTTGTCCAGCAGGCAGGCGACCGCCTCGGGCGTGCTGTCACGGCCGGTGAAGCCGGTACCACCGGTGATCAGCACCACCTGCACGCGCTCGTCGGCGATCCAGGTCGCCACCTGGGCGCGGATCTTGTACAGGTCGTCCTTGAGCAGCACCCGCTCGGCCAGGTGATGGCCCGCGGCGCTGAGCCGATCGACGAACATCTGCCCGGAGGTGTCGTTGTCGAAGGTGCGGGTGTCGCTGACCGTCAGCACGGCGATGTTCAAGGGAACGAAGGGGGTATCTGCCTTGGCTTTCATGGGAGTCCGTCGCAGGGAAAGAATGCGCCAGTTATATCACAGGGCAGCCTTGTTCTTGGTCAATGCCCGCAGATTGCCGCTATGCTCGACTGTGCGAGGAACTTTGCAAGGACGCCTCGCGTCATAACGTAATCAAGCACCATCGCACTGGAGAAACACGATGATTCAACGGACCCTTCCCGCCTTCCTGCTCGCCCTGGGCCTGGCCACCCTCGCCGGTTGTGCTTCGCCGACCGTCATCACCCTGAACGACGGTCGCGAGATCCAGGCCGTGGACAAGCCTTCCTATGACGAAGACTCCGGCTTCTATGAATTCGAACAGCTCGACGGCAAGCGCACGCGCATCAACAAGGACCAGATCCGCACCGTGAAAGAGCTCTGATCGGCACCGGGTTTTGAGCAAACGCCCTTTTAACAACAAGGGCTTGCGTTCAAAAATACGATGCAGTAGGATTTTCGAAATCGGAGTGTAGCGCAGCCAGGTAGCGCGTCTCGTTCGGGACGAGAAGGCCGCAGGTTCGAATCCTGTCTCTCCGACCAGATCCTTCGTGAAAGCCCGCCAAGTGCGGGCTTTTTCGTGCCTGTCCGTCAGCCCTCGGCCACCGTGAACTGCAGCGCCGCCAGGCGCGCATACAGTGGGTTTTCCTCGATCAGTTGCCGATGCGTCCCGACCGCCACCACCTTCCCCTGGTCGATCACGGCAATGCGATCGGCGTGCTGCACGGTCGCCAGGCGGTGGGCGATCACCAGCGTGGTACGTCCGGCCATCAACTGCGGCAAGGCCTGCTGGATCAAGTGCTCGCTCTGTGCATCGAGCGCGCTGGTGGCCTCGTCCAGCAACAACACCGGCGCATCCACCAGCAGTGCGCGGGCAATTGCCAGGCGCTGGCGCTGGCCGCCAGACAGGCCGATACCGCCCTCGCCCAGTGACGTCTGGTAGCCCTGGGGCAGTTGCTGGATGAACTCATGGGCATGCGCGCTGCGCGCCGCCGCCTCGACCTGCGCTGCGCTCGCCTGGGGCCGGCCATAGCGGATGTTGGCCTCGACGGTGCCGCGAAACAGCGCTGGATTCTGCGCCACCAGGGCGAACTGGCGCCGCAGCTCGTCCGGGTCCAGCGTCATGATCGGCTGACCATCCAGCACGATGCTGCCCGACTGCGGGTCGTGAAAGCGCAGCAGCAGGTCGAACAGGGTCGACTTGCCGGCCCCCGACGGCCCCACCAGCGCCACCGTCTGCCCAGGCTCGATGACCAGGCTGAGGCCATCGATGGCCGCCACGCTCGGGCGCGACGGGTAGGCGAAACGCACTTCGCGCAATTCGATGCGGCCGCTGGCCCGCCCGGCCGGCAGCACCGAAGGCTGCGACGGCGGCACGATCACACTGCTCGCCGCCAGCAGCTCGGCGATGCGCTCGGCCGCGCCGGCAGCGCGCTGCAGCTCGCCGATCACCTCGCTGAGGGTGCCGACGGCACTGCCGACGATCAGGCTGTAGAACACGAAGGCGGCCAGTTCGCCACCGGAGATGCGCCCGGCGATCACGTCCATGCCACCGACCCAGAGCATCACCGCCACCGCGCCCAGCACCAGGACGATGACCACGGTGATCAGCCAGGCGCGCTGGGCGATGCGTCGCCGTGCCACATCGAAGGCCGCTTCCACGGTCCCGGCAAACAGCTGGCGATCATGGGCCTGATGGTTGTAGGCCTGCACCGTCTTGATCTGCCCGAGGGTTTCGGCGACATAGCTGCCGACATCGGCGACCCGGTCCTGGCTCTGGCGCGACAGGCTGCGCACCCGGCGCCCGAACAGCAGGATCGGTGACAGCACCAGCGGCAGGGCCAGCACCACGATGCTGGTCAGCTTGGGGTTGGTGACGAACAGCAATATCACCCCGCCCAGCACCATCAGTGCATTGCGCAGGAACATCGACAGCGACGAGCCGATCACCGATTGCAGCAGCGTGGTGTCGGCGGTCAGCCGCGACTGGATTTCCGAGCTGCGGTTATCTTCGAAGAACCCCGGATGCAGGCCGACCAGATGATCGAACACCGCACGCCGGATATCGGCGACGCAACGCTCGCCGATCCACGACACCAGGTAGAAGCGGCTGAAGGTGCCCACCGCCAGGGCCAACACCAGGACCATGAACAGCCCGATCGTCTGGTTGAGCTGGTGCGCCGAGCCGGTCATGAAGCCCTGATCCACAAGCAGGCGGATGCCCTGCCCCATCGACAGGGTAATGGCTGCGGTGACGATCAGCGCCAGCAGGGCGAGCAGTGCCTGACGGCGGTAGGGGCGGACGAACTGCCAAGCCAGGCGCAGGGCGCGGCGTTGACGGGAGGAAAGCGGCTCGGACATGGCGCGGACCAAAAGGCAGGGAGTCTGCAGACTACCACTCATCCACGGCAGCGGAACTCCTTGCGCCGTGAAGGGATCGCATTGCGGGTGGGGCCAGTGGCTATAGCGTATCGGTCTAACCTGTCACTGGAGCTTTACCGCGCTTTCTGTTGGACTGTAGTTGTCGTGATGCCACAGGAGCTGTCACAGGGCAGTCACGGCAAAGGTCTACCCTGAGCTTGCAACCTGAAGAGGAGACAGGAAATGAGCTTGCAACATACCAGCGACACCGTGAAGAACGTGCAGAAATCGAACGCCCAGGTGTGCGGTTCGATCATCGACGCCCAAGGCCGCGAGATTCCGATCACCGAGCAGATGATCCAGCAGGCCTGCGAAAACCTCGAGAAAAGTCGGGTCGAGAAAGCCCGCAAAGGCTGACCAGCCAGCGAATTCCTTACAGCCCGGCGCATGCGCCGGGCTTTTCATTTCTTCAGAACAATCATTTGTTTTTTTGTACACGAAATATGCGCTAAAGATTTGCCGGGACTAGGCCGAAACAGGATAAATAGCATATGGCCACCATCTGGATGGGCGTGCCATCGCTTTTCACTCCCACGAATGGTTCGTCCCGATGAAGATAAAAAATAAGCTGGTGCTTGCGTTCGTCCTGGTGGCTTTCATCCCGGTAGCCCTTGTCGGTGTGATTTCCGTCCTGAACATTCGCGCCGAGGCAGTCGACCAGTTCCTCGACGGCAGCACCCGCGAGATTCGCCAGATCGACGGCAACATGCGCCAGTTCTTCGATGGCACCTTGCAAAACGTAGAACAAATGGCCACCGATCCTGTATACACCTCGGTGAGTACACTCAAGGACTATACCGCCGCCGACGCCGCCAGCCACCCGCTGCCCGCCGCCACGCAGCAGGTCATCGACGCCTTCGCCCGCTACGGCGCAACGCATCCGGCAGCGGCCATCATCTCCATCGGCCTTGAAGACGGCACCTACGCCAAATGGCCGGACGATCCGAAACTGGCCAGCTACGATCCACGCACCCGCCCCTGGTACAAGGCGGCCATGGCCACGCCCGGCAAGACCGTGCGCACCGCCGCCTACTACTACGACAAGGACGATGTCGCATTGGTCGGCACCGCGCGCACACTCGCCGATGGCGCAGGCAAAGCCAAGGGTGTATTCGTGGTCAGCGTGTCGCTGAAGAATCTCACCGAACTGGTCAAGAGCATCAAGCTGGGCAAGAGCGGCTACGTGATGCTGATCGAGAACGGCACCGTACTGGTCGACCCGCGCGATGCCAGCCATGGCTTCAAGCAACTCAAGGACCTTGGCGAACCCTATGCGCAACTGGCCGCCACCGAGCAAGGCTCCACCGAGGTGGTGATCGACGGCGTGCGCTACATGGCCAACGTCTGGACTTCGCCCGACCTGGGCTGGCGCTTCGTCGGCCTGATCGAATACAGCGAGGTGATGGGCGCCGCCACCCACATGACCTACCTCACGGCAATCATCGTGCTGGTACTGGCGCTGGTTTTCGCCCTGGTCGCAGCAGCCTTCTCGCGGGTCATCGTCAAACCCATCGGCCAGGTCAGTACCGGCCTGCAGCAGATCGCCCAGGGCGAAGGCGACCTACGCCAGGACCTGGTGATCCAGGGCAAGGACGAGACCGCCGAGCTCGCCGGCTGGTTCAACAAGTTCCTCGCCGCGATCCGCCAGCTCATCCAGCACATCGGCGCGGCCTCCGGCAACCTGCACGAGGCCTCGCGGGCCAACAGCGAGCTGGCCGGCAACATGAACGAAGCCGCCGGGCGCCAGCGTGAAGCCGTGGAGTTGGTGTCCACCGCCTTCAACGAGATGGTGGCCACGGCCAACGAGGTGGCGCGCTCCTGCAGCAGCGCCGCGAACGCCGCGGAAAACGGCCACCGCCGCGTCGCCGAAGGCAAGCAGCAGATCGAGCTGACCACCGACAACGTCAACCGCCTGGGCAGCCGCCTGAGCGAGTCGTCGCAGGCGATGGTCGAGCTCGAGGAAGGCAGCCGCAACATCAACCAGATCCTCGGCACCATCCGCGCCATCGCCGAGCAGACCAACCTGCTGGCACT
The DNA here is from genome assembly GCF_057370475.1 of Pseudomonas sp. FA117. NCBI lineage: Bacteria > Pseudomonadati > Pseudomonadota > Gammaproteobacteria > Pseudomonadales > Pseudomonadaceae > Pseudomonas > Pseudomonas sp. FA117. The sequence continues at coordinate 2,013,750 of NZ_CM170675.1, read as the reverse complement.
GAACGCGGCCATCGAGGCCGCCCGCGCCGGCGACCAGGGCCGCGGCTTTGCGGTGGTTGCCGACGAGGTGCGGGCGCTGGCCAAACGCACCGCTGATTCCACCGGTGAGATCGACCAGTTGCTGAACAGCCTCGGCAACAAGACCCAGGAAGTGTCGCAGAAGATGGAGAGCTGCCTGGACCTGTCACGGGCCAGCGTGTCGTCGATCGAGAATGCCCGCGACAGCTTCGAGGGGATCCAGCTGTCGGTGAACGAGATCCGCGACCAGAACCTGCAGATCTCGGCGGCCGCCGAGGAGCAGCACAGCGTCGCCGAGGAGATCAACCGGCATATCCAGCAGATCTACGACGAGGCGCGACTGGTCGAAGGCCTGGCCAGTTCGGCGCAGTCGGACTCGGGCAGGCTCTCGCAGCTCTCGGAAGAGCTGAACGGGCTGGTCGGACGCTTCAAGTCCTGAGCCTGCTGGTGGGCGCAACTGTCTCGTTCAAGGTCCAGAGGTCAGCCCACGACCACACGCTCCTCGACACACAGGGGCGTGGCCTGGGCGTAGACGACACTGGTCAGCGCGCCGACCACGCCCATGATCAGGCAGAACCCTACGCACACCCAGGGGCTCCACGGCATCAGGGCAATCAGTGCCAGCGGCGTGGTGCTGGCCCACAGCGCATAAGCCACGTTGTAGGTGAAGGAGATTCCCGACACGCGGATCTGTGCCGGGAACAACCCGACCATCACCGACGGCACCACCCCCACCACGCCACAGGATAACCCGGCCACGGCGTAGGCCGCCCAGATCCAGCCCCACTGCCCGACCAGGCTTGCGTACAGCGCGCCGATGCCCAGCGGCAGCACCAGGCTGTAGACCGTCAGTGCCCGCCAGGCACCGATGCGGTCGACCAGCAGCCCGGCCAGCACGCAACCGATGTTCAGGAACACGATCCCCACGCTGCTCAGGGCAAAGGTACGTCCGGCATCGATACCGAAGCGCTGCTGCATCACTGTCGGGGTGATGACCACCAGCACCACCACCGCCGAGGTCAGCACGCAGGTCAGCAGCGCTGCGGGAATCAGTGAGCGCCGGTGCTCGGCCAGGACGGTGCGCAGCGGGAAGGCTACCGGCCTGGCCTGACGCTCGCGCAAGGCGAGGAACACCGGGGTCTCGCTCAGCCAGCGACGCAACCAGACGCCGAACACGCCGAACACGCCACCAAGCACGAAGGGGTAGCGCCAGGCGAAATCGAGGATTTCCTGCGGGCTGTAGAGCCGCGCCAACAGGGTCGCGACCAGCGCCCCGAGCAGGTAGCCGAAGGTCAGCCCTGCCTGCAGGAAGCCCAGCGCATAGCCGCGCCGCCCGGGCGGTGCGTGCTCGGCGACGAAGGTCCAGGCGCTCGGTACCTCGCCCCCCACCGCCGCCCCCTGCAGGATGCGCAAGGCCAGCAGCAGCAACGGCGCGGCGTAGCCGATGTCGGCGTAGGTCGGCATCACGCCGATCAGCAGGCACGGCAAGGCCATCATCAGGATGCTCAGGCTGAATACCCGCTTGCGCCCCAGGTGATCGGCGAAGTGGGCCATGAGGATACCGCCCAGCGGACGCGCCAGGTAGCCGGTGACGAAGATCCCGAAACTCTGCAGCAGGCGCAGCCATTCCGGCATCTGCGGCGGGAAGAACAGCTGGCTCAGGGTCAGGGCGAAGAACACGAAGATGATGAAGTCGTAGATCTCCAGCGCACCACCCAGGGCTGCCAGGCCCAGGGTTCGGTGGTCGCCGCGGCTGAAACGGGGCGCGCGGGCGGTATCGATGGCAGTCATTTCCGGGGTCCACAGATCGGCAAAGGGCAAGAGGATAGCAAATGCCGCCGGGTCTCAGCTGGAACGGCTGAAGGCGTTGTGCGAGAACCCCGCACGCCGCCAGGGATAACCCGCGCCACCCGACAACCCGGCTGGCAAGGCGACCTGCCCGAGCAACTGCGGGGTGTCGATGATCGCCATGAACGACTGCAGTGCCTCGCTGTCAGGCACCCGGGGCAGGTTCACCGCCACTGCCTGGCGCTCGCTCTGGGCGATAGTGGGGACCTTCAGGTGCTGGGAGTGATACAGCAGCACATGCTGGATCTGCGGGCTGACCCGACAGAACCGCGCCAGGTCGACGCCGGCATGGCTGCCCAGTTCGATATTGCCCACCAGCAGCTGGAAGGGTTGCAACGCGCTCTGTACCAGGCGCTGCAGGTCGTCGAAGTGCTCCACCGGAGCGATCCGGTAATAGCCCAGGCCATTGAGCAGGCGCTCCAGTTGCAGGCGCTGGCCGGGGTGCTCGTCGGCGATGAGGATGCGCATGGACTTGTTCGGCATGGTCCGGACCCTGGCAGCAAGGGGTGAGAGACACTTCCTGGCCTTACTGCGCCCGTGGGGGCAATGACGGGTCTCTTTGTTGATAGTTGCCGGGAACCGGCGATAAATCAAGGCGGCCCTCAGGGAATTTTCACCCCTGTTTCACCGGCTTTTCACTGCTCCCATTGGCGCATGCGCAAGCGGCAGTGCTTCATGGCATTGACGATGTGCTTCTCCACCACGCTCTGGGACACCCCCAGGCGCTCGGCGATCTGCGGATGCGACAGGCCCTCGAGCTTGCGCAGCAGGAAACTCTCGCGGCATGGCGGACTCAGTTCCTCCAGCGCGCGCCGGACCATGTCCAGACGCTGATCCAGGTGCAGCAACTGCGAAGGCGCCGGGCTGTGCCAGCGCTCGTCGCTGTCGAGCACTTCCAGCGGTTCGCACTGGCGTACCTGCTGGCGGCGGTGGCGGTCGATCACCAGGTTCAGCGCCGTGCGATAGAGAAAGGAGCGTGGCCGTTCGATAGGCGGCTGCTCGCCGCGCTCGAGCAGGCGCAGGCAGGCATCATGGGCGACATCCTCCGCCGCGTGCCGGCTGCCCAGGCGCGAGGAGAGAAAGCTCACCAGTTCGCGATAGTAGTGTTCCACCACGGCCCCTTGCCCCTGCCTCAGGCACTGTCGATGCAGTCGAGAATGCGCATCAGTGATATCAGCGTGTCATCTTACAAATTACAACCATTCTCAGCAACATGGCCCTGACCCCGCGCTAAATCCGCTCTTGCTGCGTTCGTCTAACTGTGACCTCCGTGCGTGCCTTCGACAGGCCCGACACGCCTCCCCATCCCTGGCTGGAAGTCTGCATGAGACGTACATCCACACTCCGCCGCCGCGTCGTTCTCGGCGGCCTGGGCCTGCTCGCAGCGGGCAGCCTGCTGGCCTGGAAGGCCCTGCCCTTCGGCACCCTCCCGGTCAGTACCGTGCAAGTCACCCGCGCCGACATCGAAAGCAGCGTCACCGCCCTGGGCACCCTGCAGCCTCGTCGCTACGTGGATGTCGGCGCGCAGGCCTCCGGGCAGATCCGCAAGCTGCACGTCGAAGCCGGCGACGAGGTGCACAAGGGCCAGTTGCTGGTGGAGATCGACCCCTCCACCCAGCAGGCCCGGCTGGACGCCGGTCGCTACTCGATCGAGAACCTCAAGGCCCAGCTTGCCGAACAGCGCGCCCAGTACCTGCTGGCCCAGCAGCAACTCAAGCGCCAGCGTGACCTGGCCAGCGCCGGCGCCACCCGCGAGGAAGACGTGCAGCAGGCCCAGGCCCAGCTCAAGGTGACCCAGGCCCGCATCGACATGTACCAGGCGCAGATTCTCCAGGCACAGGCCAGCCTGCGCAGCGACGAGGCGGAACTGGGCTACACGCGGATCTACGCGCCGATGGACGGCACCGTGGTGGCCGTCGACGCCCGCGAGGGCCAGACCCTCAACGCCCAGCAGCAGACCCCGTTGATCCTGCGCATCGCGCGCCTGTCGCCGATGACCGTCTGGGCGCAGGTTTCCGAAGCCGACATCGGCCAGGTCAAGCCCGGCATGAGCGCCTACTTCACCACGCTGGCCGGCGGCAAGCGCCGCTGGACCAGCACCGTGCGCCAGATCCTGCCGATCCCGCCCAAGCCGCTGGACCAGACCAGCCAGGGCGGTGGCAGCCCGGCCAGTGCCAGCAGCGGTACCACTGGCAGCAAGGTGGTGCAGTACACCGTGCTGCTGGACGTGGACAACCCTGATGGCGCGCTGATGGCCGAGATGACCACCCAGGTGTTCTTCGTTGCCGGCAGCGCCAGCCAGGTGCTCACTGCACCGCTCGCGGCGCTGGACGACGCCCCCAGCGACGGCCTGCGCCTGGCCCAGGTGCTGACCCGCGACGGCAAGGTCGAGCAGCGCCAGGTGCGCACCGGCCTGAGTGATCGCCTGCGGGTGCAGATCCTCGACGGCCTGAGCGAAGGCGAGCAACTGGTCATCGGCGCACCACGCGCCAGCGGAGGCTGAATGAACGCACCGCTGATCGAGCTCGACGACATCCACAAGGTCTACGGCGGTATCGATTCGCCCGAGGTCCAGGTGCTGCGTGGCATCAGCCTGAGCATCCAGCCCGGCGAATTCGTCGCCATCGTCGGCGCTTCCGGCTCCGGCAAGTCCACCCTGATGAACATCCTCGGCTGCCTCGACCGCCCCTCCCGGGGCAGCTACCGCTTCGCCGGCCGTGACGTCGCCGAACTCGACACCGACGAACTGGCCTGGCTGCGCCGCGAGGCCTTCGGCTTCGTGTTCCAGGGGTATCACCTGATCCCCTCGGGCTCGGCCCAGGAGAACGTCGAAATGCCGGCGATCTACGCCGGCACGCCCGCTGCCGAACGCCACGCCCGCGCCGCCGCGTTGCTCGAGCGCCTGGGCCTGGCCAGCCGCACCGGCAACCGCCCGCACCAGCTGTCCGGCGGCCAGCAGCAGCGGGTGTCGATCGCCCGTGCGTTGATGAACGGCGGCCACATCATTCTCGCCGACGAACCGACCGGCGCCCTCGACAGCCACAGCGGCGCCGAGGTCATGACCCTGCTCGACGAGCTGGCCAACCAGGGCCATGTGATCATCCTCATCACCCACGACCGCGAAGTGGCGGCGCGTGCGCGGCGAGTCATCGAGATCCGCGACGGCGAGATCATCAGCGATTCAGCGGCCGAACAACCCCCGGCCAAGCCCGCCCCCGGGCTGCAGGCCGACGACCTGCGCCAGCGCCTGGACCGCGGTGCCAGCCTGCGTGGTGCCTGGAAAGGCGAACTGGTCGAATCGCTGCAGGCAGCCTGGCGGGTGATGTGGATCAACCGCTTCCGTACCGCCCTGACCCTGCTCGGCATCGTCATCGGCGTGGCCTCGGTGGTGGTGATGCTGGCGGTGGGCGAAGGCAGCAAACGCCAGGTGATGGCGCAGATGGCCGCCTTCGGCTCGAACATCCTCTACCTCAGCGCCAAGCACGCCACCTCCCGCGAAGCCGCCGGCCTGGTGACCCTCGACGACGTCGCCGCCATTGCCGGGCTGCCCCAGGTGCAACGGATCATGCCGGTGATCGGCGGCGAACTGATGGTGCGCCACGGCAACAACAACCAGTCGTTCTACGTGGGCGGCAACAACACCGAGTTTCCGCACATCCTCAACTGGCCAGTGGTCGAGGGCAGCATGTTCACTGCAGCCGACGAGCGCAGCGGCGCGGCCGTGGCGGTGATCGGCCAGAAGGTCAGGGAAAAGCTCCTGGCCCCCGGCAGCAACCCGCTGGGGCAGTACGTGCTGATCGAGAACGTGCCCTTCCAGGTGGTCGGCCTGCTCGCCGCCAAGGGCGCCAGCTCCGGCAACCAGGACAGCGACGAGCGCATCGTGGTGCCCTACTCCGCGGCCTCCACGCGCCTGTTCGGCAAGCACGACCCGGAGTACGTGATCATCACCGCCAAGGATTCCAGCAGGGTCTCGGAAACCGAAGCGGCGATCGCCCACCTGATGCGCAAGCGGCACCAGGGCAAGGAGGATTTCGACCTGACCAACGATGCCGCACTGATCCAGGCCGAGGCGCGCACCCAGAACAGCCTGTCGCTGATGCTCGGCGCGATCGCCGCGATCTCGCTGCTGGTCGGCGGCATCGGGGTGATGAACATCATGCTCATGACCGTGCGCGAACGCACCCGCGAGATCGGCATCCGCATGGCCACCGGCGCACGCCAGCGCGACATCCTGCGCCAGTTCCTCACCGAGGCGGTGATGCTGTCGATGGTCGGTGGCGTGACCGGCATCGCCCTGGCGCTGAGCATCGGCGGCGGCCTGCTGCTGGCCGATATCGCCGTGGCCTTCGCCCTGCCAGCCATCCTCGGCGCCTTCGCCTGCGCCGTGATCACCGGTGTCGTGTTCGGCTTCATGCCGGCGCGCAAAGCCGCCCGACTCGACCCGGTCAAAGCCCTTACCAGCGTGTAGCCCATGACATTGCCAAGCCGCATCAGCCTGCTGACCCTGAGCCTCTGCCTCGCCGCCTGCAACAGCACACCCCCACCGCAGGCCGACATCACCCCTCCGCCGGCCTGGCAAGGCGCCGGCGACACCACCCGGGCGCTGCCGGACAGCGCCTGGTGGAAAGCCTTCTCCAGCGCCGAACTGGACCGCCTGATCGAACGCGCGCGCAGCAACAGCCACGACCTGGCCGCCGCCACCGCGCGCGTACGCCAGGCCCAGGCCAGCGCCGTGATTGCCGGAGCGCCGTTGCTGCCGGAAGTGCAACTGGGCGTGGACGGCAGCCGTCAGCGCCTGCTGCGCGGCGACGGCAACGACCAGCTCGACGCGACCAGCAGCGAGCGCACCAGCACGGCGTTCGCCACGCGCCTGAGCGCCAGCTACGAACTCGATTTCTGGGGCGGCCTGCGTGCCGCCCGCGACAGCGCGCAGCGCAACCTGCAGGCCAGCCGCTTCGACCGCCAGACGGTCGAACTGACCCTGTTCAGCGCCGTCGCCGACAGCTACCTGCAGGGCCTGACCCTGGAAGAACAGTTGCGCATCGCCCGCCTCAATCTGGACAACGCACGCAGCGTATTGCGCCTGGTCGAAGCGCGGCAGACTTCAGGCTCGGCGACGCGCCTGGAGCTGGCCCAGCAACGCAGCCTGGTCGCCGCCCAGGAACGTCAGCTGCCGCTGCTGGAGCAACAATGGCAGGATAACCGCGTCACCCTCGCCACCTTGCTCGGCGACCCGGTGCAGACGCTGCGCACCGGCCAGGAGTCGATCTCCGGGCTGCGCTGGCCGGGCATCGGCAGCGGTGTCCCCAGCGAACTGCTGAGCCGCCGCCCCGACATTGCCGCCGCCGAGGCCCGCCTGGCGGCGGCCAGCGCCGACGTGCAGGTGGCCCGCGCCGCCATGTTGCCACGAGTGGTGCTGGGCGCCGACCTGGGCAGCGGCGCACGAACCTTCAGCCACGTGCTCGACAGCCCGTTCTACACCCTCACCACCGCCCTCACCGCGCCGATTTTCGACCGCGGCCGACGCGGTGCCGAGCGTGACAGGGCCAAGGCGCGCGAGGAGGAGTTGCTGGAGGATTACCGCACGCAGATCGTGGCCGGCTTTGCCGACGTGGAAAAAGCCCTGAACGCGATCAATGGCGTCGACCGCCAGCGCCAGTGGCAGGATGAGGAAGTCGAGCAGGCGCGCATCGCCTTCGACCTCGCCCAGCAGCGCTACGCCTCAGGTGCCGAGACCCTGCTGACGGTGCTGGAGACCCAGCGCACCCTGTACCTGGCCGAAGACCAGCAGGCGCAGTTGCGCCTGGCCAGGCTGCAGGGCAGCGTGGCGCTGTACAAGGCATTGGGCGGGGGGTGGAGGCTTTGAGCAGAAACCGTCGGAACCCGTAGCGCCTTTCGCGGGCAAGCCCGCCCCCACAGCTGAACCCAGCCTTCAGGGTTGGCGAGGATCCTGTGGGAGCGGGTTCACCCGCGAAAAGCGCGACGCGGTGTCGCTCAGGAAAGAATATTCTTCATCGACAGGTTGCGTGCATACCAGGGCCGACGTGGCACGCGCCGCAGCAGGTCGGCAATGCCGCCTTCCTCGCCGAAGGTGATCCGCAGCGCAAGCTTCATCACCTCGACATCCATCTCCACCGTCTTGCCCGGACGCATGCCGGGGGTGGTGCTGCAACCGTGGGTGTCCGGCCCCAGCCAGGGGTCGGCGACTTCCACCCATGGGCCCGGCGCGAACCATTTCACGCCATTGACCTCCAGGCGTCGTACCTGGCCGGGGTGATAGCGCTCGTGGGCGCGGTACCAGTCCTCGATGCGGTCGTCGATCCAGCCATGGAACCCCCAGAACACCGGGTGTACGTGCGAGGAAAACGGGTCGCCGAGAAAATCGTTCTCGCGCCCGAACCAGCGCCCGGCGAAGTCCGAGGGCTCGCGGGCAAAGGGCACCGGCGCACCATTCGACGGGTCGCGCGGCACCGACGCCCAGCACATGTGCAGCCAGTCGTGCAGGTTCATCTCCACTTCCGAACCAAAGGCGCCCAGGCTCAGCTTCGACAGGTACTGCGGGTCCTGGTACTGCGATTCCCAGACCTGGAAATTGCTGCAGAAGGTCTCGCCGGCCTTGATCGCCGAGACCCACTGGCCATAGTCCTCGTCATCCGCTGCCTGCCAGGGCGGCGGCACACAGCAGCCGTCATGGTTGTCGAAATAGCGGGCAAAGCCCTGGCGGTCGTATTCGACATTGGGCTGGGGCAGCGGGAAGTGCTGCCAGGACGGCAGCTCCTGCAGCCCGCGCGCGGTACCGAGCATGTGCCGGTGCATGAACAGAAAGTCCACGCCCGAGCCATTGCGGTGCTTGCGCGGCCCCCGGGCATCGCGCTCGTGATCGCGCGGCCCGGGTTGCCAGCCAAGGCCGCGCAGGGCATTGCGCTTGTCTTCGGGGATCTTGTGCCACTGGTCGCGGGTCGCGTGCCAGAGCTGGTGGAACAGGCGGTGCTCGGGGCTGATGACCCAGGCCTGCATCGCAGGAGTGTAGGGCAGGCGCTCGCGGGCTTCCGGGAACAGGCGCTTGACCGCGACGAAACGGCTGTCCTGCACCGGCAGGGTCAGCGGGCGATCCAGACGCTGCAGGCGCCCGCTCAGGGTGCCGCTGCCGGCGTTGGCGAACTCGCCCCAGACCTCGTCCAGGCTGGCCACGCACTCGTAGGTCGGTCGGCCATCCTGGCCAATCAGGCGCCAGCGCACCTGGGCCGACGAGGCGCCGACCAGATCGCCCAGCACCCGATAGGCGACCGGGCCATCACCGCGCAGGCGCTCGCCGGTATCGACGAAGCCACGCAGGCCACGGCCCTTGGTAGCGATGTCGAAGAACACTTCGACACCGTCATGCGCCAGGCCCTCCAGGCCGCCATCGACCCCGTCGAAACGGATATCCCAGACGCCGCGCAACTGGTCGGCGAGCAACTGCCCGGCAAGGTCGGCAAGCTCGACGCTGGCCTCGCCCGGGGTGACGATATCGTCTTCAGGGTCGTGGGTCAGTTCCTTGTGCGCATAGTAGGCGGCGGTACCCGCGGCCCCCGCCACTGCCAGGCCTGCGATGAATCCTCGTCGGGAAATGGTCATTGCGCCTCTATTCCGTTCCAGCCGTGCTGCGGCCTCTATCCAAGCTAGAACGTACGCTGCCGGGCAAAATTTACCGCTGCTAATTCAGCGTTGACGACGCTCGTTCCTTCACAAGACCCCCTGCCGACAGAGGCTGCCGATGACCTCCCTGCTCTCGCGCCTGATCCGCCCGAACCGGGCCAGCGCCTACCGCCTGTTCGATGTCGAACTCAAGGCCATGATGCCCCTGAGCCCTTCGCTGTGCCGCTTCGTCTTCACCGGCGACGACATCGCGCAGATGACCACGGTCGGGCCTGACCAGCGCATCAAGCTGTTCTTCCCCTCCCCCGACGGACAGCCGCCGCAACTGCCCCGGCACGACAAATGGCAGCAGGCGCGCCGCGACCTGCCGCCGCAACAGACGCCGCCCATGCGCACCTACACCCTGCGCGCCCTGCGCCGCGAGCAGCGGGAGGTGGATGTGGACTTCGTCCTGCATGGCCTCAACGGCCCCGCTTCGACCTGGGCCACCCAGGCCCGGCCAGGCGATCGGCTGCAGATGGTGGCGCCGAACCTGGCCTACGGCGGCGACCATGGCGGCTATGAATGGAACCCGCCGCGCGGGGTACGACAGATCCTGCTGGTCGGCGACGAAACCGCCCTGCCGGCAATCACCGGAGTGCTCGAACAGCTGGCCGACAACCGCCCGCACCTGACGGTCGAAGCGTTCATCGAAGTGCCCCTGGAGCTCGACTGCCTGGACCTGCGCCACGGCCCGGCCACCCGGCTGCACTGGCTGCCGCGCGACCTGCTCGGCTGCGAGCATGGCCAGGGCATGCTGCATGCGGTGCGCGAGCTGGCCACGCTGCCGAGCGCGACGACCGGCAAGACCGGCAGGCTCGAGGAGATCGACGTCGACCAGCGTATTCTCTGGGAACTCGCCAGCGACAAGGCCGGAGACTTCCACGCCTGGATCGCCGGTGAGTCGGCCACGGTGATGGAGATCCGCCGCCACCTGATCAAGGACCGCGGGCTGGCCCGCGACAGCCTGACGCTGATGGGTTACTGGCGCGCCGGTCGCTCGCTGGAATAACCCCCGGGCATCTGCGAGGGGCAGGCTCGCCCCTCGCCTCCAACACCGAAACCGCTGTCGCACATCTGTAAATCGATGTCATGACAGCCGATTCCGCCGCAACCCTGCCCTCAACGACCGAATCCGGCCCCCGCCGCCTGCACAAACGACACAAAAAATCCCTCTGTCTCGCGCATCCTGAGCCCGACTCCCGAGTCACGGACAGACCTGCGCATTGCACCGTCCTGCAATCAATAACAACATCAGGGACCTCACCTATGCTCTCCATGCGAAAACGCTTCGGCGTCCTGCTGCTCTCGCTGTGTGCCACTGCCGTCCAGGCCAGGGAATGGACCGAAATCCGCTTCGGCGTCTTTCCCGAATACCCACCTTTCGAGTCCGTCGCGGCCGACGGCAGCCTGCAGGGCTTCGACATCGAGCTGGGCAACGCCATCTGCGCCAAGTTGCAGGTCAAGTGCACCTGGGTGCACAACGAGTTCGACGGCATGATCCCGGCACTGCGGGCGCGCAAGTTCGACGCCATCATGTCGTCGATGGCGGTCACCCCGGCACGCCTGAAGCAGATCGACTTCACCAACCGCCTGTTCCTCAGCCCCACCGCAGTGGTGGTGCGCAAGTCCGCCGACTTCGGCGACCGCCCCGAATCGCTCAAGGGCAAGCAGGTCGGGGTGCTGCAGGGCTCGCTGCAGGAGGCCTACGCCCGCGCCGTGCTGACGCCGCTGGGTGCGCAGGTCAAGGCCTACCAGTCGCAGGACCAGAACTACGCCGACCTGCAGAACGGCCGACTCGACGCCACCGTCACCGACCGCCTCGAGGCACAGCTGAACTTCCTCTCCAGGCCTGAAGGCGCCGACTTCAAGAGTGGCCCGGCGATCAAGGACCCGAGCCTGCCGCTGGACATCGCCATGGGCCTGCGCAAGACCGACCCGGAGCTCAAGGTCCTGCTCGACAAGGGCATCGCGGCGATCCACGCCGATGGCACCTACGCCGAAATCCAGAAGAAGTACGTGGGCGACCTGGACATCTACAACGAGTGATCGACGCGGTCGGCGCTGCCAGCAGAGCCCGGCGCCGACCCGACGACCCCCAAGCATCCCGTCGCACGAGACCCCTCCCATGAACGACTTGCTCTCCCTGCAAGGCTTCGGCCCGCTGCTGGCCCAAGGCACCTGGATGACCCTGAAGCTGGCCTTCCTGTCGTTGCTGCTCAGCCTGCTGCTCGGCCTGCTCGGCGCCAGCGCCAAGCTGTCGCGCTCCAGGCTGCTGCGCATCCCGGCAACCCTCTACACCACGTTGATCCGCAGCGTCCCGGACCTGGTGCTGATCCTGCTGCTGTTCTACAGCATGCAGATCTGGCTCAACGACTTCACCGAAGCCCTGGGCTGGGACTACGTTGAAATCGACCCGTTCGGTGCCGGCGTACTCACCCTGGGCTTCATCTACGGCGCGTACTTCACCGAGAACTTTCGCGGCGCCATTCTCAGCGTGCCGGCTGGCCAGCTGGAGGCGGCTACCGCCTATGGCCTGAGCCGCGCCCAGCGTTTTCGCCTGGTGCTGTTCCCGCAACTGATGCGCTTCGCCCTGCCGGGCCTGGGCAACAACTGGTTGGTGCTGCTCAAGTCCACTGCGCTGGTGTCGATCATCGGCCTTGCCGACCTGGTCAAGGCGGCGCAGAACGCCGGCAAGACCACCAACGACATGCTGTTCTTCCTGTGCCTGGCCGGGCTGGTCTACCTGCTCATCACCAGCCTTTCCAACCGTCTGCTCAGGCACCTCGAGCGGCGCTACAACACCGGTGTACGAGGGCTGGCGCAATGATCGACCTTCTCGAGCAATACGGCATCGCCTACCTGTACCACGATGGCAGCGGCCTGTCGGGCCTGGCCATGACCCTGTGGCTGTTCCTGGCCAGCATGGTCCTGGGCTTGCTGCTCTCGCTGCCCCTGGCCCTGGCCCGGGTCTCGCGCCGCGCCTGGCTGCGCCTGCCGGTGCAGTTGTACACCTTCGTGTTCCGCGGCACACCGCTCTATATCCAGTTGCTGATCTGCTACACCGGCCTCTACAGCCTGGAAGTGGTGCGCGAGCACGCGCTGCTCGACCAGTTTTTCCGCAACGCGCTCAACTGCACCCTGCTGGCGTTCGTGCTCAACACCTGCGCCTACACCGTGGAAATCTTCGCCGGGGCGATCCGCAACCTGCCGGCCGGCGAGCTCGAGGCAGCCCAGGCCTATGGTCTGCGCAGCTGGAAGCTGAACCTGTTCCTGGTCCTGCCGGCCGCCCTGCGCCGCGCGCTGCCGGCCTACAGCAACGAACTGATCCTGATGCTGCATGCCACCTCGCTGGCCTTCACCGCAACCGTCGCCGACATCCTCAAGGTGGCGCGCGACGCCAACGCTGCGACCTTCCTCACCTTCCAGGCCTTCGGCGTGGCTGCGCTGCTGTACATGCTGCTGTCCTTCGCCCTGGTCGGCCTGTTCCGACTCGCCGAGCGCCGCTGGATGCGCTTCCTTGATCCCGTACGAGGCTGATCCCATGACTGCCACCGCACTGCCTTTGAACTTCGAACACGCGCCCCGCGCCCAGGCCCATGCGAGCACGATCAAGCTCAGCGTCGACGGCCTGCACAAGCACTACGGCGAGCACCAGGTGCTCAAGGGGGTATCGCTGCAGGCGCGCAAGGGCGACGTGATCAGCCTGATCGGCGCCAGCGGCTCGGGCAAGAGCACTTTCCTGCGCTGCATCAACTTCCTCGAACAGCCCGATGCCGGCAGCATCACCCTCGACGACCAGACCCTGCAGGTCAGCCCCGGCACGCGCACGCCGCCAGCGGCGCAACTGCAGAACCTGCGCACGCGCCTGGCGATGGTGTTCCAGCATTTCAACCTGTGGAGCCACCTGACCGTGCTGGAAAACATCTGCCTGGCGCCACGCAAGGTGCTGGGCATCAGCGCCGCCGAAGCCCAGGCGCGGGCACGCACCTACCTGGACAAGGTCGGCCTGCCCGCACGCGTTGCCGAACAGTACCCCTCGTTTCTCTCCGGCGGCCAGCAACAGCGGGTGGCGATCGCCCGTGCGCTGGCCATGGAGCCGGAGATCATCCTGTTCGACGAACCGACTTCGGCGCTCGACCCGGAACTGGTCGGCGAGGTGCTCAAGGTGATACAGACGCTTGCCGAGGAAGGACGTACCATGCTCATGGTCACCCACGAGATGGGCTTTGCCCGCCAGGTGTCCAGCCAGGTGCTGTTCCTGCACCAGGGATTGGTCGAGGAGCGTGGCAGCGCCGACATCCTCGATCATCCGCAGAGCCCGCGCCTGCAACAGTTTCTCTCAAACCGTTTGAAGTGAAGTCACGCCGTATGGATAGCAAGGCCACCCGTTCACCCGCCCACCCGCCGCTGGACCGCATCGATGAAGCGATCATCGATGTGCTGCGCCATCACGGCAGGATCACCTACGAGAAGCTCTCGACCCTCGTGCACCTCACCCCCAGGCCGTGCCTGGAGCGGGTGCGCAAGCTGGAGCGACGTGGCGTGATCCGCGGCTATGGCGCGATCATCGACCTGCAGCAAGTGTCGCCCGGCCTGTCGCTGCTGGTGCTGGTGGCCTTGTCCAACCAGAGCGGACGCTCGGCCCAGCGTGCCTTCGAAGCGACCGTGCGGGCCTGCCCGCAGGTCTACGAATGCCAGCTGATCAGCGGCCATTTCGACTACAGCCTGCGCATGCGCTGTCGCGACATGGAGCACTACCGGGTGCTCACCGAGGCCTGGATGAACGACGACGAACTGCACATCGACAAGCTGGTGGCGCACCCGGAACTGGCCGCGGTCAAGAGCCTCGCACCACAAGCCTGAACGACCTCTGCGGGCCGCCTGGCGGCCCCTTCATAGTGCCCGCCTGCGCCTCGCCCTCTTCCCTGCGCCAACGTTTGCACCAGAGCCCCTGCGCCCGATGACTCGCCAACTGGTCAGACCGGTAAGTCCAAAAAGCCTTGCCATCTTCTGAAATTCGCGCTTACATTCATCCCGCACTGGACAAACCGGTAAGACCACAATAATTAAGTCCCGCGCTCTTTCGCCCCGCCTTCTGCGGCGGTGCATCGAAGCAGGGACACCGAATCAGAGATCCCTCCCATGCTCAAATGGTGCTCGCGTTCGATCTTCCTCCAAGTTGTCCTGGGCCTCGCCCTGGGCGTCATCTGCGGTCTGAGCTTTCCCGAAGTTTCCCTGCAACTCAAACCCCTGGGCGACGGCTTCATCAAGCTGATCAAGATGCTCATCGGCATCATCGTGTTCTGCGTCGTGGTCAGCGGCATCTCCGGCGCGGGCGACCTGAAGAAGGTCGGGCGCATCGGCCTGAAGTCGGTGATCTACTTCGAAATCCTCACCACCATCGCCCTGGTCATCGGCCTGGTGCTGGCCTTCTCCACCGGCATCGGCCAAGGTGCCAACATCCACCTCGACCAGCTCTCCACCGCCGATGCCGGCGCCCTGGCCGATCGCGGCGCACACATCCACGGCGCCACGGCGTTCTTCATGGAGCTGATCCCGACCTCGGTGATCGGTGCCTTCGCCGACAACAACATCCTCCAGGTCCTGCTGTTCGCCGTGCTGTTCGGCAGCGCGCTGAACCTGGTGGGGGAGTCGGCCTCGGGCATCTCGCGCCTGATCAACGAACTGAGCCACGTGATCTTCCGCATCATGGGCATGATCGTGCGCCTGGCCCCGATCGGCGTGTTCGGCGCCATCGCCTTCACCACCAGCAAGTACGGCCTGGAATCGCTGCAGCACCTGGGCGGTCTGGTGGCGCTGTTCTACATCACCTGCGCAGGCTTCGTGCTGCTGGTCCTGGGCACGGTGATGCGGGTTTCCGGGCTCAAGCTGATTCCGTTCATCAAGTACCTGCGCGAGGAACTGACCATCGTCCTGGGCACGGCCTCCTCCGACGCGGTGCTGCCACAGGTGATGCGCAAGCTCGAACACCTGGGCATCGGCAGCTCCACCGTCGGCCTGGTGATTCCCACCGGTTACTCGTTCAACCTCGACGGCTTCTCGATCTACCTGACCCTGGCCATCGTGTTCATCGCCAACGCCACCGGCACGCCACTGGCGATGACCGACCTGCTGACCATCCTGCTGGTGTCGCTGGTCACCTCCAAGGGTGCCCACGGCATTCCCGGTTCGGCGCTGGTGATCCTCGCCGCGACCCTGACCGCGGTACCGGCGATCCCGGTGGTCGGCCTGGTGCTGGTGCTGGCCGTGGACTGGTTCATGGGCATTGGCCGGGCGCTGACCAACCTGATCGGCAACTGTGTCGCCACCGTGGCCATCGCCCGTTGGGAGAAGGATATCGACATGGAACGCGCCAACAACGTGCTGGCCGGCAAACCGGGCTTCGCCCCGGCGCCACGCAAGCCGGGCCAGGCCCATCAGCAGGAATTCTGACCGCGCCGGGGCCGGCGCCAGGCGCCGGCCCACTGGCCGCAAGACACAGGCTTCAATCAGGGAGCGAACCGTGATCAGCTCATCGACCGTCGTCAACTCCGTGGTGGAAAAACTGCGCAAGGCCCTGGCCCGTGGCCAATGGCGTAGCGGCGAAATGCTGCCCGGCCAACGCGAGCTCGCCGAACAACTGGGCATCAGCCGCCCCAGCCTGCGCGAAGCGGTGACCGTCCTGGAAACCCTCGGGCTGGTACGCTCGATGCCCGGCAAGGGCGTGCTGGTACTGGAAGCCGATGCCAGCCTGGTACCCAGCGCCGACAGCGTCGGCGCCGCCAGCCTGGCCGACGTGCTGGAACTGCGCTACACCCTCGAACCCTTCATCGCCGGCCTGGTCGCGCAATCGGCAGGCAACCAGGACATCGGCCAGTTGCGCCTGACCCTGATGGACCTGCGCGAAGCCGTCGACGCCAGCGACAGCGAGGCAGGTGTGGCCGCCTACATCGCCTTCCACGAGGCCTTGTTCGCACTGACCACCAACCCGATCTTCCAGAGCGTGGTGCAACAGACCGGCAACGCCCTCAAGCAAAGCGCCGCGATGTTGCGCGACTCCCCCGAACACCTGGCCGCACGGCTCGAGGAAAACGAGGCGGTGGTGCGCGCCATCCGGTCGCGCAACAGCGCCCAGGCCAGTGCCCAGATGCGCCGGCACATCCTCGCCGAGGGCCAGCGCATGGGCATCGAACTGAACATCCCGGACGACCATCCGGCCCCGCAGCCTTGACCCTGCTTTTTTTCACCACAGGAGAGCGACCATGACCGCCTTCGCCCACGCCGAACCGCGCCTGCCCCAGCTGATCAAGACCGGTGAAGGTCGCCTGGGCGCAGATCAGGTCTACCCGCGCCTGTTCGATGCCATCCTCGAACAGCGCCTGCCACCGGGCAGCGCCCTGCCCGAGCAGGCCCTGGGCAATGCCTTCGGCGTCAGCCGCACAGTGATCCGCCGGGTGCTCGGGCGCCTGGCCGACCAGCAGGTGGTGGTGCAGCGCCCCAGCCACACCGCACACCTGGCCGCGCCCGATCCGCAACAGGCGCGCCAGGTGCTCAGTGCCCGGCGCCTGGCCGAAACCACGCTGATCGGCCTGGCCACCCAGCGCGCCCGCCCAGGGCAGATTCGTCAGTTGCGCCAGCTGGTGGAACGCGAGCGCCTGCACCACGAGCGCGGCGAACGCTGCACAGCGATCCGCCTGGGCGGCGAATTCCACCTGAAACTTGCGCAGATGGCCAACAACGCACCGCTGGCGCGCTTTCTCAACGGCCTGGTACCGATGACCTCGCTGATCATCGCCCGCTACGAAGCGCCCTGCTGCGAGCACTGCGCCTGGGAGGAACACGCCGCGATCATCGATGCGGTGGAAAAAGGCGACAGCCGCGCGGCGCTGGAACTGATGCACCAGCACCTGGACCGCCTCGAAGCCAAGCTCGACCTCGATCAGAGCGTGCGCACGTAACGTTTGCGGTAGTCGGCCGGGGTCACCCCGACATGGCGCACGAAAGCACGGCGCAGGGTGTCGACATTGGCAAAACCACAGAGCGCCGCCACCTGCTTGGGTGGCTCGCGGCCGCCTTCGAGGCGTTCGCGTGCGGCATTGACCCGTGCCAGCTCCACCCAGGCCGCCGGGGTCATGCCCACATCGGCCTGGAACAGCCGGGCGAAGTGCCGCGGGCTGAGCCCGGCCCGCTGCGCCAGGCTGGCGATGCTGTGATCCTCCGCCGGGTTGGCCGCCACATAGCGCTGCAACCCCTGCAGCACCGAACGGCCGACCGGTGACGAAGCCCCCTGGCGGCTGAACTGCAACTGCCCGCCTGGGCGCTTGAAGTACATCACCAACTGCCCGGCCACCTGCTTGGCCACCTCCCGGCCCAGGTCCTCTTCCACCAGGCTCAACGCCAGGTCCAGCCCCGAAGTCACACCCGCCGCAGTACGCACCTTGCCGTCGTGGACCTGGATCGCATCCGCATCGACCTGCACCTGGGGATAGCGCTCGGCCAAGGCCTCGGCAACCGCCCAGTGGGTGGTGATGCGCCGGCCATCGAGCAGGCCGGCAGCGGCCAGGGCGAAGGCGCCGGTGCAGACCGACCCATAGCGTCGGCAACTGGCCGCGCGCCCGCGCAGCCAGTCGAGAATGCCACTGCGCAGATGCTGGCTGGCGGCCTGGGGCGTACCGGCAATCAGCAGGGTGTCGATGGCCTCGTGGCTGTCGCCGATCCAACCATCCGGCAGCAGCCGCGCGCCGGACGAACTGACCAGCGGGCCAGGCTCACAGGCCAGCAGGCGCAGCCGATAGACCTCACGACCGGCCTGGCGGTTGGCTTCGGCGAAGACATCGAGCGGGCCGCTGGCGTCGAGCAACTGGACGCCGGGCATGGCAAGGATGGCAAGGGTCAGTGGAGGCATCTGGAGATCCTGTGGAAGCGGCGGTTTGCCGCTGCGGCATGTCCGCGAAAAGGCTGGTGGCACCAGCATAAAACCCCAGCCTGCCTCCCGCGCAGGTCATGTCTGTCGCAGACCGACAATGGCAGAATATGGCGTATAACGTCAATTGAGGACAAACCCTCTCCCCGACACACTGGCTCCATCATCCACACCACCCCAGGAGTCACCCATGTCCACCTCCATCGCCGGTATCCAGGTACCCGACAGCGCCATGGCCCGCGAGATCACCGAACTGGTCCGCGACACGGCCTCGCCGCTGCTGTTCCACCATTCCAGCCGGGTGTTCTACTTCGCCGCCCTGGCCGGCAAGCGCCTGGGCCTGAAGTTCGACAGCGAACTGCTGTACTGCGGCTGCATGTTCCACGACATGGGCCTGACCCATCAGCACAGCAGCGACTGCTGCCGCTTCGAGGTCGACGGCGCCAACGCCGCGCGCGATTTCCTCAAGAGCCACAGCATCGCCGAACGCGACATCGAGCGCGTCTGGACCGCCATCGCCCTGCACACCACACCGGGCATTCCCGAGTTCATGCACCCGCTGATCGCACTGGTCACCGCCGGGGTCGAGACCGACGTGCTCGGCCTGCACCATGAAGGCCTGAGCACTGCCGAGCGCGACGCCGTGGTCCAGGCTCACCCACGCGGCGAGCAGTTCAAGGAAGCAATCATCCAGGCCTTCTACGACGGTATCCGCCACAAGCCGCAGACCACCTTCGGCAACGTCAAGGGCGACGTCATCGCCGACAAGGAACCGGGCTTCCATCCTGGCAACTTCTGCAGCGTGATCCGCCAGTCCTGCTGGCCGAGCTGAGGCCTCGCTGGCCAAGGGTTGCCGGGCGCCTTACCATGCGCCCGGCACATCACACGCCAGGAGGCCTTATGCAACACACCATCGCGCCAGTGGGCGCAGAACAGTTCGAGCGCCTGACCGAACTGTGGGAAGCGTCGGTGCGGGCGACGCACGATTTTCTTCCCGAAGGTTACATCGAACGCCTGCGTCCGCTGGTGCGCGACCAGTACCTGGGCTTCGTCCAGTTGCGCGCCTGGTACGACGCACACGGCAAGATCCATGGCTTCGCCGGGGTACACGACGGCAAGCTGGAGATGCTGTTCGTCGACCCGGCCAGCCGCGGCCAGGGCATCGGCAAGGCCTTGCTGGCCGAGGCTGTCACCGGGCTTGGGGTACGCGAAGTCGACGTCAACGAACAGAACCCGCAAGCGGTGGGGTTCTACCTCAAGCAGGGATTCATCCAGACCGGGCGCAGCGAAGTCGATGGACAGGGCGACCCCTATCCCCTGCTGCACCTCAGACGCGAGGGCTGAAACATGCTTTCCCAGCACCAGGAGGGGCCGCACTGCGGCCCCTTTTCATTGCCCTGAAGCCTGTACCTGCGTTCAGGCCGGGACCATGGCCGAAGCCGGCAGGCCAAAGAGGCGGTCGAACGCCCAGTTGTAGACGAAGGTGTAGCACGGCACCAGCAGGATGAACGCCAGGTCGACCACGAACGCCTCGACCAGGCTCATGTCCAGCCACCAGGCGATCAGCGGGATCAGATACACGACCAAGGTCAGCTGGAAGCCCACAGCATGCCCCACCCGGCGCGCCAGGCTGCGCCCGCGCTTGGCCTGACGGCTTTCCCAGCGTTCGAACAGGCTGTTGTAGATCAGGTTCCAGAGCATGGCGATGGTGGTGATCATCACGGCCAGCGGCCCGGTGTGCGAAGCCTGGGTGTCGGACAGATAGGCCAGGCCCAGGGTCGACATGGCCAATCCGATCAGTTCATAGAAGGTCACATAGACCAGTTTGCGTTTGACACCCTGCACCGTGAATACCTCGGCTACCCATGAATGAAGGCGGCGAGGATGAATCAATATTCTTGACAGAAAAAGTCAGCACCTTTCAGATTGACTGAAAGGAGGCCTGCATGAACTTTTCCAGCGACAACATCCAGCTGTTTCTCGCCGTGCTCGACCGCGGCTCGTTCTCGGCGGCCGCACGCGTGCTGGGCCGTGTGCCGTCGGCGGTCAGCATGGCCATCGGCAACCTCGAGGCGGAACTCGGCTACCCCTTGTTCGAGCGCGGCGCGCGCGAAGTGCGAGCCACCGACCGGGCCCGAGCGCTGGAGCCCCATGCGCGGCTGATCGCCGAGCAACTCGGGTTATTGCAGGTGCATGCCCTGGAGCTGTCACGCGGGCTGGAAAGCAGCCTCACGATCGCCGTGGTGCCGGACATCGACCCTCGCCCGCTGCTGGCGGCCATCGCCCGCCTGGGCGAGCGCTACCCATTGCTGGACATCGAGTTGCTCAGTGCGCCGCAGGAAGATGCCCTGCACCTGCTCGACAGCGGCCGCGCCGGACTGTGCCTGGCCTTCGCCGGGCTGCAGGTCGATCCGCGGCGCAGCTTCCAGCACCTGGGCAGCGAATCGCTGGTAGCGACCCTGTCGCCCAGCCATCCGGCCTTGCGCCAGGGACGCATCCGCGACCTCGAAGACCTGGTCAACATCCGCCAGATCCTGGTGCACAGCCGCGATTTACCGCTGAGCGACACCCGTTCGCTGATCGGCACCGCACACTGGCGCACCGACAGCGTCGACCTGGCCTTGCAGATGGTCGAAGCCGGCCTGGGCTGGGGCGACCTGCCGGCGACGCGGGTGGCCGCGTTGGTGGAAGCCGGTCGGCTGGTCCGCCTGGCGTTTCGCAATACCCGCAACGAACTGCAACTGCCCGTGCACCTGCTGTGGCTCAGGCAGCAGCCACTGGGGCAGGCAGCGCGGGCACTGGTGGAGCTGCTGGCAGCCGGCCATGACCGTCCGTCGGCAGGTTGAAGCCAGCGCTCAACCTTTTGACCTGCAGGTCGATATCGATGCCGACAGGTATCGCCCGGCGCCACAAGCACCGGGTGGCCTCCCCAGCATACGGCTCAAGGTCTCGAAACATGAACCTGAAGTTCCGCCACAAGATCCTTCTCAGCGCCTGCGGTGTCGTGGTCCTGGCATTCGCATTGTTCACCCTCTACAACGACTACCTGCAACGCAATACCATCCGCCAGAACATCGAATCCTCCGTGCAGCAGGCCGGTGCGCTCACCGCCAGCAGCGTGCAGAACTGGATGGGCGGGCGCATCCTGGTCCTGGAAAACCTCGCCCAGGACATCGCCCAGCAAGGCACCGGCAACCACGTCGCCGGCCTGGTCGACCAGCCCTCCTACACCAGCAACTTCCAGTTCACCTACTTCGGCCAGAACACCGGCCTGTTCACCCAGCGCCCCGATGCGCAGATGCCCGAAGGCTACGACCCGCGCAAACGGCCCTGGTACAGCGCCGCCGTCAGCGCCAACCAGACCCTGCTGACGCCGCCCTACCAGGCGTCGGTCGGCGGTCTGGTGGTGACCATCGCCATCCCGGTCAAGGCGCGCAGCAATGGCGAACTGCTGGGCGTGGTCGGCGGTGACCTGAGCCTGGACAGCCTGGTCGACATCATCAATGCCGTGGACTTCGGCGGCATCGGCCATGCCTTCCTGGTCGATCGCGAAGGCCAGGTGATCGTCAGCCCCGACAAGGGCCAGCTGATGAAGAACCTCAAGGACCTCTACCCCGACAGCGGCCTGCGCGTTGAACCGGGCATGCAGGACGTGACCCTCGGGGGTGAGGAGCGGATCGTCTCCTTCACCCAGGTCAAAGGGCTGCCGTCGGCGCAGTGGTACATCGGCCTGTCCATCGACAAGGACAAAGCCTACGCCGCGCTCGGCCAGTTCCGCAGCTCGGCCATCGTCGCCATGCTCATCGCCGTGGCTGCCATCGCCGGCGTGCTCGGCCTGCTGATTCCGCTGCTGATGCGCCCGCTGACCACCATGGGCCGCGCCATGCACGACATCGCCGAAGGCGAAGGCGACCTGACCCGCCGCCTGCAGGTGCAGAACAAGGACGAGTTCGGCGAGCTGGCCACCGCCTTCAACCGCTTCGTCGAGCGTATCCATGCCTCGATCAGCGAAGTGGCTTCGGCCACGCGACTGGTGCACGACCTTTCCGAGCAGGTGATGAGCGCCTCCAATGCCTCGATCAACGGCTCCGAGGAACAGAGCCTGCGCACCAACAGCGTGGCGGCGGCGATCAACGAGCTGGGCGCTGCCACCCAGGAGATCGCGCGCAACGCCGCCGACGCCTCGCAACACGCCAGCGGCGCCAGCGACCAGGCCAACGACGGGCGCCAGGTGGTGGAGGATGCGATCAGCGCCATGACCGCGCTGTCGCAGAAGATCAGCGAGTCGTGCGAGCAGATCGAAACCCTCAACGCCAGCACCGATGAAATCGGCAAGATCCTCGATGTGATCAAGGGCATCTCGCAGCAGACCAACCTGCTGGCGCTCAACGCCGCCATCGAGGCCGCGCGTGCCGGTGAAGCCGGGCGTGGTTTCGCCGTGGTGGCCGATGAGGTGCGCAACCTGGCACACCGTACCCAGGAGTCGGCCGAGGAGATCCACCGCATGATCACCAGCCTGCAGGTCGGCTCGCGCGAAGCGGTGCACACCATGAATGCCAGCCAGGTGTCCAGCGAACAGACCGTGCAGGTGGCCAACCAGGCCGGCGAGCGCCTGGCCAGCGTGACCGTGCGCATCGGCGAGATCGATGGCATGAACCAATCGGTGGCCACGGCGACCGAGGAACAGAGCGCGGTGGTCGAGAGCCTGAACCTGGACATCACCCAGATCAACGCACTGAACCAGCAAGGGGTGCAGAACCTCAACGAAACCCTGCGCCACTGCGATGCCCTCAGCCAGCAGGCCGGACGCCTGAAACAGCTGGTGGGCAGTTTCAGGATCTGAAACCGCTTCACTGCACCTGCAGGAGCAACTGTCTTGTTCAAAATCTGACAGCCAGCTCAATCCCTGTGGGAGTAACTGTCTTGTTCAAAATCTAAAGGTCAGCCCAATCCCCTGTGGGAGCGGGCTTGCCCCGCGATCACCGGCGCAGCCGGTGCCATGCTCCGCGGTGTTCTTTTCGCGGGCAAGCCCGCTCCTACACGAGACCTGTGGCGCCGCTGCGTTATAATCTAATAACGAACAATTCTATTTGGCTATAAAGAACAATCTATATCCTGCTCGCATCCGACAACGGGCCAGCGGGCAGATTGAGTAGCGTATGGATGTAGGTTCTTTCGGTTTCACCATTGCCGGACTGGTCGTGGGTTTCATCGTCGGCATGACCGGCGTCGGCGGCGGTTCGCTGATGACTCCGATCCTGCTGTGGTTCGGCATCAACCCGGCCACTGCCGTGGGCACCGACCTGCTCTATGCCGCCATCACCAAGGCCAGTGGCGTCTGGGTGCACGCCCGCAACAAGAACATCGACTGGAAGATCACCGGCTGGCTGAGCCTGGGCAGTGTGCCTGCGGCCGCGCTGACCCTGTGGTTCCTCAGCACCCTGCACGCCGACACCTCGGCGCTCAACGCCATCATCAAGCAGGGCCTGGCGGTCGTGCTGATCCTCACCGCCCTGGCGATCCTGTTCAAGTCGCGCCTGCAGGCCTTCGCCAGCAAGCATGCGGGCGACCACTACCACCTCAGCGACCGCAGCCTGAACATCCTCACCGTGGCCACCGGCGTGGTGCTCGGGGTGATGGTCACCCTGACCTCCATCGGCGCCGGCGCCCTGGGCACCGTGGCGCTGTTCCTGCTCTACCCGTTCCTGGTCACCCGCCGCCTGGTCGGCACCGAGATCGCCCACGCCGTGCCGCTGACCCTGGTCGCCGGCCTGGGCCACGCCGGCATGGGCAACATGGACTGGTCATTGCTCGGCTACCTGCTGTTGGGGTCGCTGCCGGGCATCTACCTGGGCAGCCACCTCACCGGGCGCATCTCCGATCGCGTACTGCGCCCTTGCCTGGCCGGCATGCTGCTGTTGATCGGCTACAAGCTGGCATTCTGAGCCTGCCCCTCAGGCCGCGCCCAGGCGCAGGCGCCAGACCTCGGTTCGGCTGAGTTCGAGCCGTGAGCACGGCGGCACATCGATGCACCGGTGTGCCCCGAGCGAACTGCCAAGCACTTCGAGCATCACGGCGCGCATCACCATGGGGTGCGTGACCGCCCACCAGTCGCCGGGTGTGTCGAACGCCTCCAGCCAATCCGCCACGCGCCGATGCAGTGCGCTGAAGGGCTCTCCACGGTGAGGAGCGGCGTCCACGTCCAGTTGCCACCAGGCCAACGCTTCGCGCTGTTCGCGCTGCAACTGCTTGAGCGCAAGCCCCTGCCAGCCTCCCATGTCGCAGTCGGCCAACGCCGTCTCGATGCGTACATCGCGGGCAAGCCAGGCAGCCGTCTGACGAGCGCGCAACTCAGGTGCACTGAGCACCTGCACACCCTGCGGGGCAGCCGGCAGCGGCGCGGCATCGGCCAGTACGCTGTCGTCGGCAAGCGCGAAGCGCCCGGTTTTCTGGGCGTGGGTCAGGGCATGGCTGATCAGGGTCAGGCGGACGGCTTTCAACGTGGGGTGCTCGGGCAATGAGGATTAGGGCATCGAGGAACGCTGCGTTAGGATCGTCAGTCTAACCCAGGCACATAGCCATCAGAGTCGATTCGATGTCCACTTCCTCCCGCCCTCCCCCCGGCCCGCTCCTGCAGGCGCTGCGCGACGGCACGCAAACCTGTCACAAGACCCTGGAGGTACGCCTGCCGTTCTTCAGCGAGCGCTTCGACCACAGCGCCTACCGTCGCCTGATCGAGGCGTACTACGGCTTCCACGCCCCGCTCGAAGCACTGCTGAGCGCTTACCAGGGCAGCGAACGCAACAAGGCCCCGGCCCTGTGCCGCGACCTGCTGGCCATGGGACTGAGCGCCGAGCAGATCGACGCCCTGCCGCTGTGCCGGGCGCTGCCGGCGATCAGCGACGAGGCCGGCGCACTGGGTGTGATGTACGTGCTCGAGGGCTCGACCCTTGGCGGCCAGGTTCTCAAGCGCGCCATGGCCCAGCGCCTGGGCATCGAAGCCGACAGTGGCGGTAGCTTTCTCGATGTGTATGGCAGCGCCACGGCCAGTCGCTGGCGCAGCTTTCTCGAGCGCCTGGAGCGCATCCCACTGCCTGCCCAGACCCAGGCGCGCACGGTGGCTGCAGCCGTGGCCACCTTCGAGTGCTTTGGCCAGTGGCTGGAGCGGCGCAATGTACTGCTGCCGATGCATGAACTGAATTGCCACCATTAATTGACCCGTCTGCGCTTCGTCTTCTGAAACAACCAGTAACAACAAGGAAGTCGAAGCATGATCGATATGTCGCGTCGCTCGCTGGTCGGCCTGGGCCTTGCCCTGCCTTTTCTCGGTACGCTCAATACCGCGCAGGCAGCACCTGCAGGGCTTGATCCGGTCCAGATCAATTTCAACGAGAGCCCGTGGGGCCCCAGCGCCGCAGCCCGCCAGGCCATGGCCGAAGGCATCGCCCAGTGCGGGCGCTATCCGTACAAGGCGCAGTATCGTCTGATCGACCAGTTCGCGGCGCAGCATGGGCTCGAGTCGGATCAGGTCCAGGTGTTCTGCGGCTCCAAGCTGGCATTGCAGCATGCGGTGATGGCGTTCACCCAGGGCGGTAGCCTGGTGATCGCCGAGCCCTCCTACGAGGCGCCCGTGGAGGCCGCCCGCGGCCGTGACGCCAAGGTGCATGCGGTGGCGCTCGACAAGCGGCATGCCCATGACATCGATGCCATGCTCGCTGCCGATCGCACGCCGGGGATGTTCTACCTGTGCAACCCCAACAACCCCACCGGCACGCTGACGCCGCGTCGCGACATCGAGCGCCTGCTGGCGAACAAGCCAGCCGGCAGCGTGGTGGTGGTGGACGAAGCCTACATCCACTTCAGCGATGCGCAGAGCTGCATCGACCTGGTGGCCCGGCATCCCGACCTGCTGGTGCTGCAGACCTTTTCCAAGCTCTACGGCATGGCCGGTGCGCGGTTGGGCCTGGCGATCGGCCAGGCGTCGTTGCTGCAGCGGCTGGAGGTGTACGACGGCGAGAACGTCGCCGCCGCCCCGACCCTGCTGGCGGGCTTGGCCAGCCTTGCCGACCGTCAACTGGTGCCGACGCGCAAGGCGCACAACACCCGGCTTCGCGAGGCGACCATCGCCTGGCTTGGCGAGCGCGGCTGGCACTGCACGGCAAGCCAGGCCAACTGTTTCATGGTCGATCTGCGCGAGCCTGCCCAGCCTGTTGTCGAACGTCTGGCCAAGCAGGGTGTGCTGG
Source organism: Pseudomonas sp. FA117 (assembly GCF_057370475.1). Lineage (NCBI taxonomy): Bacteria > Pseudomonadati > Pseudomonadota > Gammaproteobacteria > Pseudomonadales > Pseudomonadaceae > Pseudomonas > Pseudomonas sp. FA117. The sequence goes on along the minus strand of NZ_CM170675.1, from coordinate 1,987,038 downwards.
TGGGACGGGTCTGGCAGAGCTGGCCGAACTGGATGCGGGTCAGCGTGGGCAACGAGGCAGACATGCAGCGGTTTCGTGAGGCGTTTGCCAAGGTGGTGGCCTGAAGAAAGTCACACACCCTGCAGGAGCGGGCTCGTACCGCTCCTGCAGGGGCCGCCTGTTTCTTGATATCAGAACGAAATGTTCAACGCCGCAAACAGCGCACGACCCGGCTGGTTGTAGGTGTTGGCACCGGCGCTGCTGGCATTGCCGCCGCGCAGGATCTGCTTGTCGAAAACGTTGTTCACCCCGACCCGCACGTCGTAGTTGGCGTTGAACCTGTATCCGGCACTCACGTCCACCAGGCCGTAGGCCTCGACATCCTGCTGCGCCGACGCGTCATAACGCTCCTGGGTGCGGTAGTTCCAGGTCGGCGACTTCTGCTTGCCGAACCAGGTACCGGCCAGTTGCAGCGACAGCTTGTCGGTCGCGCGCCAGTCCAGGCTGGTGTTGACCGTGTACTCGGGGATCACCGACAGCGGCTCGCCGGTCTCGCGGTTGTCGTTGTCGAGCATCCAGGTCAGGTTGGTGTTCCAGTCCAGGCGCGGGGTGAGCTCGATGAACAGGTTGCCTTCGATGCCTTCCACCCGTGCCTTGCCGGCGTTTTCCCATTGGGTCACGCGGCTGCCGCCATTGATCGCGTAGACGACATCGGTGCCACCGATGATCTTGTTCTGGTAGTCGTTGCGGAAGTAGGTCGCGCTGGTGCGCCAGGTGCCGCGGTCATACAGCAGGCCGATCTCCTTGTTGACGCTGATCTCGGGCTTGAGGTCGGCGTTGCCCTGCAGGTAGCAGCCACCGGAGTTGGTCTGCTGCACGCTGCAGCCGTTGCCACGGCTGTAGAGCAGGTAGTTGGGGTTGGACTGGTACAGGTTCGGAGTCTTGTAGGCGCGGGCAATGCCGCCCTTGAAGGTCAGCGCGTCGGTGATCCGGTGCGAGAGGTTCAGGCTCGGGCTGAAGTTGTCGCCGAAGGTCTCGTGGTGATCGAAGCGCAATCCCGGCGTGACGGTAGTGGCGCCAAGGATGATGTTGTCCTCGACGAACAGCGCATGGCTGCGCGCCTGCATCTTCGAATCACTGCGGTCGAAGCCTGCGATCACGTTGTTGCCGGTGCCCGTGGGGTCGGAGCTTTGCGGACGGAACGAGCCCTGGTCATTGAGGGTTTCATGGAGGTACTCGCCGCCGAGTGTCAGCACATGCTCGGTGGTGCCCATGACGAACGGCAGGTTGACCTCGCTCGACAGCCGCGTGTTGCGCAAGCGCGAGAAGGCCGCATCGTTGCCGTCGATCGCGCCTTCGGTGCGCCCGGCCATGCCCTCGTTCAAACGCCAGTTGCGCACGTACTCGTAGGCCAGCACCGTCTTGCTCGTGCCCCAGCTGAAATCGCCCAGGTGGGTCAGATCGTAGGTGCTGCGCTGCATCACGTTGGTCTCGTGGCCATACAGGCTGGAGATCAGTTGCGGGTTGCCGCCACCATTGCTGTTCATGGTGTCGCCGGCGTAGATGTTGCCCTGGCGGCTGTAGCCGGCGCTCATCTCCAGGCGATGCTCGTCGTTGAGCCTCCAGCTCAGCAGGCCGTTGATATCCTTGTTGCGCACGCCCTCACGCCCCGCCACGCTCGAACTGCCGGCGTGCCCGGCGTTGATGTCCAGATCGTCGGCGTCGGTCTTGGCCAGGCCGCCGTAGAGACGAAAACCCAGGGAGTCGGTCAGGCCGCCACCCAGGTTGAAGTTGGTCCGCCGGCTGGCGCCCTCGGCGCTGTCTTCGGGCATCAGGGTATACAGGCTGACGCTGCCCTTGAGTTCATCGCTGGGGCGCTTGGTGATGATGTTGACCACCCCGCCCATGGCACCCGAGCCGTAGCGTGCCGCAGCCGGGCCACGCAGGATCTCGATGCGCTCGACGGCCTCGGCCGGCACCCAGTTGGTCTCGCCGCGGCTGTCGCGGTCGCCGTTCCAGCCATAGCGCACCGAGTTTCGCGCGCTCGACGGCTTGCCGTCGATCAGGATCAGGGTGTTTTCCGGGCCCATGCCGCGCAGGTCGATCTGCCGGTTGTTGCCGCGTGCGCCGCTGGCGCTGTTGCCGGTGAGGTTGACCCCCGGCTCGCGGCGGATGATGTCCGACAGGTCATTGGCCGGTGGACGGCGCTTGATATCCTCCTCGGTGATGACCGACGAACCCAGCGCCTGGCGGGCCTCACGCTCGGCGGTGACCAGTGTGTCCTCGATCACCAGCGCCTGCTCGGCGAAGACTGCAGTGCTTGCCACCGGCGCGGCCAGGGCGACGATGGCCAAGGCCAGGCGGTGGGGGGAAGGTCGGGTGTGCATCGGTACATCTCCTGAGGTCGTGTGCGAAGAGCAGGCCGCGCGCCGGTCGGCAGGCCCCTCGCCCACCGGCCCGGCCAAAGGCGGGTCCGTCAGGGATGGTGAATATAATGATTCTCAAATAGCTTTAAATCTTATTTACGAAATTTACAGATTACTCGGAAGCATCCTTCAGCCACGTCTGAGGCCAGACCGCAGGTTTCACACCTGCACGGCCCCCAGGGCATCGATCAGTTGCGCCAGTTGCGGCGCCTCCCCCTGTAGCCGTACCGCCAACCCTTCGATCTCGCGCCGCACCGGGTAGTGCTTGCGCAGCAGGTCGAACGCCGCGCGCTGCTCGGCGACGTCCTCGCTCAGGCTACGGCGAAAATCCGCATCGTCGCGGCGCGGGTCATAGACCGCACGGCACAGGGTCGCCAGCACCCAGGACGGATCGGCACTGGCATCGAACTCCAGGCGTGCCAGGGGCGGTGGCGGCAGCAAGTCGGCCAGGTGCACCTGCTCCGGCAGGCCCTGCGATCGGCAGAACGCCTGGTAGATCTGCGCGGTGCCGCGCTGCTTGCCATCGAGGCTGTAGCCGGCGATATGCGGGGTGGCCAGGGTGCACAGGTCGGCCAGGGCCAGGTCGACCTGCGGCTCGCTCTCCCAGACATCGAGCACGGCGTGGACATCCTCGCGGTCGAGCAGCAGCTCACGCAGGGCGGCGTTGTCCACCACCGGGCCGCGGCTGGCGTTGATCAGCCAGGCGCCGGGGCGCAGGCGGGCCAGTTGCCGCTCGCCCAGCAAGTGCCAGGTCGGGTGCTCGCCATCGCGCTGCAGCGGGGTGTGCAGGCTGATGGTGTCGCAGCGCTCGAGCAGGGTATCGAGGCTGACGAACTCGCCCTCCTCGCGGACTGCGCGCAGCGGATCGCACACCAGCACCTGCCAGCCCAGGCCACGCAGCACACGGACCAGCCGCCCACCCACCTCGCCGGCACCGACCACGCCATAGACCCGCTCGGGCAGCGCAACGCCGTCCAGTTCGGCCAGGGTCAGCAGGCTGCCCAGCACGTAGTCCACCACGCCCCGGGCATTGCAGCCGGGAGCGCTGCTCCAGTGAATGCCGGCCTGGGCGAAATAGTCGAGATCGAGGTGGTCGGTGCCGATGGTGCAGGTGCCGACGAAGCGCACCTGGCTGCCTTCGAGCAGTTGCCGATCGACCTGGGTGACCGAGCGCACCAGCAGCAGGTCGGCATCCCTGACACAGGCTGCGTCGATGGCCCGGCCGGGGTAACGACGGATTTCACCGAATCCGGCGAAGAAGGCATCGAGCAGCGGGATATTTTCGTCGGCAACGATCAGCATGGGCGCTCTCCTGTCAGGGCAGCGCAGTGTAGGCGCTGTCGCCGGTGCGATCCAGCCCGGCTCAGTCGGCCTTCTTGCGGATCCAGTACAGGTAGGTGCCGGCGTCTTCCTGCTGCTGCACCAGTTCGTGGCCGAGGAAGGTGCAGAACTTGGGAATGTCGCGGCGGGTCGAGGGGTCGGTGGCGATGACCTTGAGCAGGCCGCCGGCCGCCAGGTTGCGCACGTGCTGGTGCAGCATCATCACCGGCTCCGGACAGTTCAGGCCGGTGGCGTCGAGGGTCGCGTCTGGGGTGAAGTCGGTCATGGTGGGCTCCGCAGATAGAGGGGTATTGTCGCGCAAACCGGGGTTGGGTCAAACAGGGACCGCACAGCGGCCCCGGTCGGCTCAGCGCGGCTTGAGATCGAGCCGGCGCAGGTGGCAGGTCACCTCTTCGCGGTCGTGGTACAGCTGCTTGCAGGCGATGGACACGCGGATCTTGCGCGCCTTGAACGTGGCCTCCATGCGATCGAGCAGCTTGCGCACCTCGGCATATCGCTGCTTCATCGGCAGCTTGAGGTTGACCACTGCCTCGCGGCACAACCCCTCGCCCAGCCAGGTTTCGATCAGCGACGCGGTGCGCGCAGGCTTCTCGACGATGTCACAGACCATCCAGTCCACCGTCTGCCTGGGCTTCCAGGTGAAACCGTCGGCCATCAGGTGCTGCACCAGGCCGGTTTCCATGAGGCTTTCGGCCATCGGCCCGTTGTCGATGGCGGTGACCAGCATGCCGCGTTTGACTAGCTGGTAGGTCCAGCCGCCCGGCGAGGCACCGAGGTCGACCCCGGTCATGTCGTCGTGCAGACGCTGGTCCCACTGCTCACGCGGGATGAACTGGTGCCAGGCTTCCTCGAGCTTCAAGGTCGAGCGGCTCGGCGCCTCGCGCGGAAACTTCAGGCGCGGGATGCCCATCGGCCACAGCGCCGAGTTGCCGGCCTCGGCCAGGCCGAGAAACACCCGCCGACCACTGATGAAGCTCAGCAGCAGGCGCGGCTTGCCGGCGTCATCGACCAGGCGTCCGGCTTTCTCCAGCGCCTTGCGCAGCGGCACCTCGAACTTGCGGCAAAACGTCGACAGCTCCTTGCCGTCGTTGCTGTCGAGCACCTCCAGCCACAGGCTGCCGCACACCGGCAGATCGGCCAGTTGTTCGAGCAGCACGCTGATCCGGTCGGTTTCCGGCAGCTCGACGAAGTCGCCGCGCGCCCATTGCCGCGGGAAGATCAACCGGTCGAAGCGCAGCTCACGCATCAGGCGTTCGGCCCCACCTTCTTCGAGGCAGACGAACTCGGCGCTGGCGCTCTGCGCCTTGCCCTTGGCATAGCCGGCAACGCCCAGGTGCGCGGCGTGCTCGCTGATTTCGGCGCAGACCTCGCCCTCGAAGCCGGGCCGGCAGTGCATGAACAGGGTTTTCATCTCTTACTCCACATCACTGGCACAGACAGCGCCAGGGCGGCGAATGATAAAGGAAGTTCGGAACCTGCGACACGCCCCGCAGGTCCAGAACAAGGTCAGTACCGCCAAAGCGGTCTACCCTGACTGTTCAGCCTGGCCCGTGCCGTGCGGGCCGATACAGAGCGGTGATACCGGCATCCACGACTGCCGGGCACCGGAGCACAAGGAGTTGGCAATGCCCTCGCTCGATAGCCTGAAAACCCTCAAGACCCTCCAGGTCGCCGACCGCGCCTACCACTATTTCAGCCTCACCGAGGCCGCCCGCCAGCTGGGCGACCTGCAACGCCTGCCCATGTCGCTCAAGGTGCTGCTGGAGAACCTGCTGCGCTGGGAAGACGGCAAGACCGTCACCGGTGACGACCTGCACGCCCTGGCCCAATGGCTGCAGGAACGGCGCTCGGACCGCGAGATCCAGTACCGCCCGGCACGGGTGCTGATGCAGGATTTCACCGGCGTACCGGCCGTGGTCGACCTCGCCGCCATGCGCGCGGCCATGGCCAAGGCCGGCGGCGATCCGCAGCGGATCAACCCGCTGTCGCCGGTGGACCTGGTGATCGACCACTCGGTGATGGTCGACCGCTACGCCACAGCGCAAGCCTTCGAGCAGAACGTCGACATCGAGATGCAGCGCAACGGCGAACGCTATGCCTTCCTGCGCTGGGGCCAGAGCGCCTTCGACAACTTCCGCGTGGTGCCGCCGGGCACCGGCATCTGTCACCAGGTCAACCTGGAATACCTCGGCCGTACGGTGTGGACCCGCGAAGAAGACGGGCGCACCTATGCCTTCCCCGACACCCTGGTCGGCACCGATTCGCACACCACCATGATCAACGGCCTGGGAGTGCTGGGCTGGGGTGTCGGCGGCATCGAGGCGGAGGCGGCAATGCTTGGCCAGCCGGTGTCGATGCTGATTCCCGAGGTGATCGGCTTCAAGCTCACCGGCAAGCTGCGTGAAGGCATCACCGCCACCGACCTGGTGCTGACGGTCACGCAGATGCTGCGCAAGAAAGGCGTGGTCGGCAAGTTCGTCGAATTCTATGGCGACGGCCTGGCCGACCTGCCACTGGCCGACCGCGCCACCATCGCCAACATGGCGCCTGAATATGGCGCAACCTGCGGCTTCTTCCCGGTCGACGAGGTGACCCTCGACTACCTGCGCCTGTCCGGACGCCCCAACGAGACCGTGCAACTGGTCGAGGCCTACTGCAAGGCCCAGGGCCTGTGGCGCGAGCCCGGCCAGGAGCCGCTGTTCAGCGACAGCCTGGCACTGGACATGCACGAGGTCGAGGCAAGCCTGGCCGGGCCCAAGCGCCCACAGGACCGGGTGGCGCTGTCTAAGGTCAGCCAGGCCTTCGACGGTTTCATCGAACTGCAGCCCAAGCCCCTGGCCAAGGAAGTCGGGCGCCTGGAAAGCGAAGGCGGTGGTGGCGTGGCCGTGGGCAATGCCGACCAGGCTGGCGAGATCGACTACACGCACAACGGCCAGACCCACAGGCTGCGCGACGGCGCCGTGGTAATCGCGGCCATCACCTCCTGCACCAACACCTCCAACCCCAGCGTGATGATGGCCGCAGGTCTGGTCGCCAGGAAAGCCATCGAGAAAGGCCTGACGCGCAAGCCCTGGGTCAAGAGCTCGCTGGCGCCGGGCTCGAAGGTGGTCACCGACTACTTCAAGGCGGCCGGCCTCACCCCGTACCTCGATCAGCTGGGCTTCGACCTGGTCGGCTATGGCTGCACCACCTGCATCGGCAACTCCGGTCCGCTGGACGACGCCATCGAGAAAGCCATCGGCAGCGCCGACCTGACCGTGGCCTCGGTGCTGTCGGGCAACCGCAACTTCGAAGGTCGGGTGCATCCGCTGGTGAAGACCAACTGGCTGGCCTCGCCACCGCTGGTGGTGGCCTACGCCCTGGCCGGCAGCGTGCGCGTGGACCTCACCCGTGACGCCCTGGGCACCGGCAAGGATGGCCAGCCGGTGTACCTGCGCGATATCTGGCCCAGCCAGCAGGAAATCGCCGACGCCGTGGCCAAGGTCGATACCGCCATGTTCCACAAGGAATACGCCGAGGTGTTCGCAGGCGACGCGCAATGGCAGGCCATCGAAGTACCACAGGCCGCTACCTATGTCTGGCAGGACGACTCCACCTATATCCAGCATCCGCCGTTCTTCGACGACATCGGCGGTCCGCTGCCGGAAATCGCTGACGTGCGCGGGGCACGCATCCTCGCCCTGCTCGGCGACTCGGTGACTACCGACCACATCTCCCCGGCCGGCAACATCAAGGCCGACAGCCCGGCCGGGCGCTACCTGCGCGACAAGGGCGTGGAGCCGCGCGACTTCAACTCCTACGGCTCGCGCCGGGGCAACCATGAAGTGATGATGCGCGGCACCTTCGCCAACATCCGCATTCGCAACGAGATGCTTGGCGGGGAGGAAGGTGGCAATACCCTGCACGTGCCCAGCGGCGAGAAGCTGTCGATCTACGATGCCGCCATGCGCTACCAGGCCGAAGGCACTCCCCTGGTGGTGATTGCCGGGCAGGAGTATGGCACCGGCTCCAGCCGCGACTGGGCCGCCAAGGGCACCAACCTGCTGGGGGTCAAGGCAGTGCTGGCCGAGAGCTTCGAGCGCATCCACCGCTCCAATCTGGTGGGCATGGGCGTGCTGCCCCTGCAGTTCAAGGCCGGCGACGACCGCAAGCGCCTGGGCCTGACCGGCAGCGAGCGCATCGAGATATCGGGCCTCACCGGCGCGCAGATCCGCCCGGGCATGAACCTGCAGTTGCGCATCCTGCGCGAGGACGGTCAGCAGCAGGATATCGAGGTGCTGTGCCGGATCGACACGCTCAACGAGGTCGAGTACTTCAAGTCGGGCGGGATCCTGCACTACGTGCTGCGCCAACTGATCGCCGGGTGAACCGCAGGCATCGCGGGTTCGCCCGCGATGCCCCTGCGACGTGTCCTGACGCCTTCGGGGTGAGTCGAAGCATCATATCGACTCGCCACCTGAAGGATTTCCGATGTCGCCCGCCCACTGGATCACCCTCGCCCTGCTCACCCTGGGCTACGCCCTGTCACTGTTCCACGGCCACCTGGGCCTTGCCGCCCTGCCTGCGCTGCTGGCGTTGTGCTGCACCGCACTGCTGGTGCGACGCCGTGCCGACTGGCAGCGGGCAGCCGGGCACAGCCTGTTCATTCTCCTGGCGCTCGCCCTGGCGATGCACTGGCTGCCCGGGTTCCAGGGGGCGAAAGTCATCGACAAGGTGGTGTTCAGCGAAGGCGCAGTGCCGTTTTCCATGTACCTGAACCTGGACAAGCCGCTGATCGGCTTCTGGTTGCTGCTGGCCTGCCCCTGGGTCCTGGCCCTGCGCGGGCGCGGCCTGCTGTCGAGCCTGGGACTGATCCTGCCACTGACCCTGATCGCCTGCCTGGGCGGAGCCTGGTCGCTGGGAATGATCGGCTGGGCGCCGAAGTGGCCCGACCAGGCCTGGATCTGGGCAGTGAACAACCTGCTGCTGGTCAGCCTGACCGAAGAACTGCTGTTCCGCGGCTATATCCAGGGCGGGCTGCAACGTCTGTTCAGGCACCAGGGGCTGGCGTTGATCGTGGCGGCGCTGTTGTTCGGCCTGACGCATCTGGGCGGTGGCTGGCAATGGGTCTACCTGGCCAGCCTGGCCGGTGTCGGCTATGGCCTGGCCTACCGTCTGGGCGGCCTGCCGGCGGCAGTGCTCTGTCATTTTGCGGTCAACCTGACGCACTTCGGCTTGTTCAGCTATCCCATGCTGGTACCGAGCTGAGCCATGGGTCGAAACCTGACCAAAACGTCATAAATATGTAAAAATACGTACATCCAGCGCGCAACTGCAGCGAAAATCTCGCTTGCATACATGATGGCCTTGAGCCATTTATTGCCCCAGGTCAAACAGATCAAATATTCATTCAACAAAACCCTGGGCTTGCCGATACCTGTCGAAAGCCTTGCGGATTGAGCAACCGATGCGTAACAACCAGCCGATTACCCAGAGAGAACGGACTTTCCCTGCCCAGCAGCGGTTGATCTCCACCACCAACGCCAAAGGTGTGATCACCTACTGCAACGATGACTTCATCGAAATCAGCGGTTTCTCACGCGAAGAGCTGACCGGAGCGCCGCACAACCTGGTACGTCACCCTGACGTGCCCCAGGCGGTGTTCGCCCACATGTGGCAGACCCTCAAGCAAGGGTTGCCGTGGATGGGGATCGTCAAGAACCGCTGCAAGTCGGGTGACCACTACTGGGTCAATGCCTACGTAACGCCGATCTTCGAGAACAACCAGGTGATCGGTTTCGAATCGGTACGGGTCAAGCCCACCGCCGAGCAGATCCGCCGGGCCGAGGCCCTGTACCAGCGCCTGAACCAGGGCAAGCCGGCCGTGCCACGCCGTGACAAGTGGCTGCCGGTGCTGCAGGACTGGCTGCCGTTCATCCTCATCAGCCAGGTCGGCTTCCTGATCGGCAACTGGCTCGGCCACTCCTGGGGCTTTGCCCTGGCCGCTGCCGTTTCCGTGCCATTGGGCCTGCTCGGCCTGACCTGGCAGCAGCGCGGGTTGAAGCGTCTGCTGCGCCTGGCCGAACAGACCACCTCCGATCCGCTGATCGCGCAGATGTTCACCGACAGCCGCGGCGTGCAGGCACGCCTGGAAATGGCCATGCTCAGCCAGGAGTCGCGCCTGAAGACCTGCCTGACGCGCCTGCAGGACAGTGCCGAGCACCTCAGCGAACAGGCCCGCCAGTCCGATGTGCTGGCGCACAAGAGCTCGTCGGGGCTGGAGCGCCAGCGCGTGGAGACCGAGCAGGTCGCCGCCGCCGTCAACCAGATGGCCGCCACCACGCAAGAAGTCGCCAACCATGTACAGCGCACCGCCGATGCCACCCAGGAAGCCAATCGCCTGACCAGCCAGGGTCGGCAGATTGCCGGGGAAACCCGCGAGGCCATCGAGCGGTTGTCCGCCGCCGTAGGCGAGACCGGCCAGACCGTCACTCAGTTGGCCAAGGATAGCGATGAAATCGGTGGCGTGGTCGATGTGATCAAGGGCATCGCCGACCAGACCAACCTGCTGGCACTCAACGCGGCCATCGAAGCGGCCCGCGCCGGCGAAATGGGCCGAGGTTTCGCCGTGGTGGCCGACGAGGTGCGCCAGCTGGCCCAGCGCACCGCCGAATCCACCGGGCAGATCCACAACCTGATCGCCAAGCTGCAACAGACTGCCAGCAACGCCGTGCAGACCATGGAAACCGGCCACCGCCAGGCCGAGGAAGGTGTCGAGCGGGTGATGCAGGCCGACCAGGCGCTGGTGGGCATCAGCGAGGCTGTGGCCAACATCACCGACATGGCCACGCAGATCGCCGCCGCGACCGAGGAGCAGACCGCGGTTGCCGACGAGATCAGCCGCAACATCAGCACCATCGCCGACCTGGCCGACCAGACCGCCGAGCAGGCGCAACATTCGGCACAGCTCAGCGAAGCGCTGACCAGCACGGCGGGAACGCAGTATTCGCTGGTGGAGCGGTTCAACCGCTGACCAGCGCGCCTCGGCTGCGCACACACGCCAGGCCGAGGCCATCCGTGCGGGAGCAACAAGACCGTTGCTCCCGCACTCGCGTCTACCAGTCCAGCGTCAGCCCGCTCTCGAAATAGCGCTCCTGCCCGCTCAACGGATCCTCGAAACGCAGACTCTGCGCCAGCAACTTCAAGGGCCGCTGGTAATCGTCCTCGACATCGAGCAGCCGAGGATAGAACGGATCATTGCAGATCGCGGCGCCCAACGCCGCCATATGGACCCGCAACTGATGGGTCTTGCCGGTGACCGGCGACAGTCCATAGCGCCATAGCTCACCCTTCTTCTCCAGCACTTGGGCCAGCGTCTCGCTGTTGGCCTGGCCCTGCACCTCGTGCATGCGGAAGAACGGCTCGCCATGTTCGAGCCGGCTGCGGTGCACCAACGGAAAATCCCGCTGCGGCAGTGCCGCGGCAATGGCCTGGTAGCGTTTGTCGATACGCCGCTCGGGGAACAGCCGCTGATACGCGCTGCGCGACGCTGGGTCGGCCGAGAACAGCACCAGCCCTGCCGTGTGCCGGTCGATGCGGTGCAGCGGCACCAGGTGCGGATTGTCCAGGCGCCGGATCAGCCGCCGCAGCAAGGTGTGCTCGACGTATTCGCCCGTGGGCGTAACGGGAAGAAAATGCGGTTTGTCCGCCACCACCAGATGCTCGTCACAATGCAGGATCGTCTCCTGGACCGGGATAGGCTTCTCGTTGGGCACTTCGCGGAAGTAATGCAGGCGCATGCCACGGCGATACGGCAGGTCGACCGCAATCGCCTCACCCTGGGCATCGAGTACACGACCACGGCTGATGCGGTCGAGCCATTGTTCGCGGCTGATCGCCTTGAAGTGGTCACACAGGCAATCGAGCACCGTGGCCCATTGGCCGGGCGGAAGGCACACGGTACTGGCTTGCTGGCGGGCGGGGTCGAACGGGGCGGACATGGCAGGCTCGGCATTGCGGGAGCGGGCATTATCGCCAATGCCCGCCCACTCAGCCAGCTTCGCCGGCCAGTTCGCAGCGCGACTTGAGCCAGCGCAGCACCTGCACGGCCTCCCAGCGCCCCGAGTCATACAGGGCGTAGACCATTCCCTCGTAGCCGACGACATCCAGCGGCCGGTGAAAACCGGCGCGCTGGAACAACGCCTCGATTTCGGCGAAGCAGGTATTGAAATGCACCTTGCCGAACGGGGTGCGGTCATCGGTCACCAACCCCTCCATGCGCAGTTCGAGCACCGCATCGCATACCGCTTCGGGCGGCATACGGTTGACGCTGTACTTCAGTTGCTCGACATTATGCATCGTCCCACCCTTGATACTGTATCCATATACAGCATACGAATGCTTGAGCCCTCCCGTCAATTCACGAGGGATCATTGCAACCCCGGCAAGTGACCGGTGCCCTTGCGCACCGTCAGTACCTGGCGCCGTGGGCTGTCCGGCGAGACGGCCAGGTGCACCCAGCTGTCGAACTCCAGAATCATCTGGTCGAACTGGATATCGCTGTCGCGAATGCATTCGGCAAGTTGTCGGGGAGGCATGTTCACTGCGCAGATATCGGCCGCCAGGCCTGTGCGATGCGCGCTGTTGTGCACGCCCCCCACCAGACGGTTGAGCGCATCGTTGCGAAAGCCGCTGGTTACCAGGATGGGCGATTGCGCCGCTGCGCGAACCTGTTCGAGCACCCCGCACAACAGTTGCAGATTGGCGAGCGCATGCGCATCCGGGGTATTTCCGATGCCATGTCGAACGGCGGTCTGGGAAAAAGTCAGCTCTTCGAGCGTGAAATGCGGGGTAAGGAACATGCCGGTGTCCTGACGATGGCCTGATGGAGAGCGGCATCATCGAACAGGGCACCGACCCGATGGCTGAGGGAAGCGGCTCCCACCCCGACGATCACTTGAGAAAGGCCACCACCTGCTCGGCATCGAACGGCCAGTGCAGTTCGGCGCTGCTGTCGCAGCGACGCAATACCGGGATGACCAGCCCATAACGCTCGAACAGCGCCTGGCTGTCGGCGATATCCACCAGTTCGACCAGCAGGCCGTGCTCCACCAACGGCATCAGCACGGCCTCGGCCACTTCGCACAGATGGCACCCCAATGTGCCGTACAGTTGGCATTCAGGCAGCATGGACAATTCCCGGATCGACTCAAGGGATATCCATTCTAGGCTGCTCGGCCAGCGCCTGCACCTGCGCGTCAATCCTGGCTGGTGGCACCGATGCGGTGCAGCGACAGATCCGCGCCCTGGAACTCCTCCTCATGGCTCAGGCGCAGCCCATGCACGGCCTTGACCAGTCCATAGACAGCGAATCCCCCGACCAACGCCACCAGCACGCCCGCCAGGCTGCCGAGCAACTGGCTCGCCAGGCTGACACCGCCCAGCCCGCCGAGCGCCGCCTGGCCGAAGATGCCACAGGCGATCCCACCCCATACGCCGCACAGGCCATGCAGCGGCCATACCCCCAGCACGTCGTCGACCTTCCAGCGATTCTGCGAAGCGGTGAAGCACCACACGAACAGTGCCCCCGCGACCAACCCGGTCGCCAGGGCACCCACCGGGTGCATCAGGTCGGAACCGGCACAGACGGCCACCAACCCGGCCAGCGGGCCGTTGTGCAGGAAGCCCGGGTCGTTGCGCCCGACCAGCAAGGCCGCCAGCGTGCCGCCCACCATCGCCATCAGCGAATTGATCGCAACCAGCCCGCTGACCCCTTCCAGGGTCTGGGCGCTCATGACGTTGAAGCCGAACCAGCCGATGATCAGGATCCATGACCCCAGCGCCAGGAACGGGATGCTCGACGGCGCAAAGGCCACCAGCCGCCCCTCGCGATAACGCCCACGTCGCGGGCCCAGCAGTACCACGGCAGCCAGGGCCAGCCAGCCACCCATGGCATGCACCACCACGGAACCGGCGAAGTCGTGGAACGGCGCACCGAAGCGACCCTGCAACCAGGCCTGGATCCCCAGGTTGCCATTCCACACCACCCCTTCGAAGAACGGATAGACGAACGCCACGATCAGCGCAGTGGCGCACAGTTGCGGCGCAAAGCGTGCCCGCTCGGCAATGCCGCCGGAGATGATTGCCGGGATCGCTGCGGCGAAGGTCAGCAGGAAGAAGCACTTGACCAACGCGTACCCGTGATCGCTGGCCAATTGCGCCGCCGGCTGGAAGAAGCTGACACCATAGGCGATCCAGTAGCCGATGAAGAAATACACCAGGGCCGAGACGGCGAAGTCGCTGAGGATCTTGCACAAGGCGTTGACCTGATTCTTGTGCCGCACCGTGCCGACCTCGAGGAACGCGAAGCCGGCGTGCATCGCCAGGACCAGAATCGCGCCCATGAGGATGAACAGGGTATTGGAGCCATGGACGAGTGTGTCCATCGCGCTATGGGTGTTTTCCATGAAGGGCAGACCTGCTCGAAAGTGCACCACGACAGTTCAGCAACCTTGCTCGCGCACCTGTTCGGTGCCTGCCTGGCGCCCCGTTTCGGTGGGCCGGATGTGCAGGGAGCGGTTTTTTCTCGGGTTTGTCGTGGATTGGGTTAAGGTTTATCGGTAGCGGCCAAGGCCTTGCACGCATCCGGGGCAGCGCCCCGCCGCAGTGCCCCGCGACGCGTCATGACGAAAGCAAACGCCGTACCAGCGACAGGCGGTGAACCTTCCGCCACACTCATCACTCGAAATAGCCACACACATCGACAGGGAGAGACCCATGGCCAGCAAATCGGCAAAGACTGCACAAGAGATCTTGATGGCTGACTTCCAGGCACTGGTGCGCGACACCGAGAAACTGCTCGCCGACACCGCCAACCTGGCGGGAGACCAGGCCGACGAACTGCGCGGCCAGATCCACGATCGCCTGCAGCAGGCCCGTGAAAGCCTGCAACTGACCCAGGACTCGGTCCGCGAGCGCAGCCAGGCCGCCCTGGGCAGCGCCGAGGAGTACGTTCAGGAAAACCCCTGGCAGGCCATCGGCATTGCTGCCGGCGTAGGCCTGCTGGTCGGCCTGCTCGCCAGCCGCCGCTGAGGAGGACGCATGGACAACGACGCCATCGGCACCGGCGCTTCCGGCAGACGCCTCGGCGCAGCCGTGCTGGGGCTGCTGCACAGTCACATCGAACTGTTCGGCATCGAGTTGCAGGAGCAGAAAGGGCGCACCCTGCGCCTGTTGCTGTTCGCCGGCCTTGCGCTGGTGTTCGCCCTGCTGCTGCTGACCGCGCTGTCCGGGTTGATCCTGGTGCTGTTGTGGGACAGCTACCGCCTGGCCGGCATCATCGGCCTCTGCGTGTTCTATGGCGCGGCGGCACTGTTCTGCGGCGTACGCCTGAAGGCCGCGGTGTTCGACGAGTCCTCGCCGTTCAACAGCACCCTCGAAGAACTTGCCAAGGACCGGGAGCGCCTGTTGCCATGAGCCTGCCTGAACTGCCCAACACCCGTAACCCTCGCGAATTGCGCAAGGCGTTGCTGCGCCTGCGCCTGGAAATGCATCGCCAGGAAATCCGCCACGAATCCGGCCAGCTGCTGGAGCCGGTCCGGCGCCTGCGCGGCATGGGCGCCTCGGTCCAGGATGGCCTTGGCATCAAGCACGCACCGCTATGGGGCATCGGTGCCGTGGTCGCGCTGGGCTTTCTCACCGGCAAGGGTGTGCGCAGCGGCAACCTGGCGCGCCTGCTGCGCCTGGGCGGCAGCCTGGCGCCGCTGGTGCGCCTGTTCCTGCAGAACGGTCGCCCGCGCTGAAGCGAGGCGCCTGCCGCTTGCGCAGGCGCCCTCGACACAGGAAGCTATGGCCACCACCTGACGGGAGATCGAGCCTTGGACTGGCATACCCTGCTCAACCGCGAACGCCTCGGCAAAGCCTTGTACAGCCCCGAGGAACTGGGGCGCAGCCCCTTCCACAAGGATCACGACCGCATCATCTTCTCCGGCGCCTTCCGCCGCCTGGGGCGCAAGACCCAGGTCCACCCGGTCACCAGCAACGACCACATCCACACCCGCCTGACCCACTCGCTGGAAGTCAGCTGCGTCGGCCGCTCGCTGGGCATGCGCGTCGGCGAAACCTTGCGCGGCGACCTGCCCGACTGGTGCGCGCCCAGTGACCTGGGCATGGTCGTGCAGTCGGCCTGCCTGGCCCACGATATCGGCAATCCGCCGTTCGGCCACTCCGGCGAGGATGCCATTCGCCACTGGTTCCAGCAGGCAGCAGGCCGCGGCTGGCTGGACGACATGGACGCCGACCAGCGTGCCGACTTCCTCAACTTCGAAGGCAATGCCCAGGGTTTCCGGGTGCTCACCCAACTGGAGTACCACCAGTTCGACGGCGGCACACGCCTGACCTACGCCACCCTGGGAACCTACCTCAAGTACCCGTGGAGCGCTCGCCACGCCGACGCCCTGGGCTACAAGAAACACAAGTTCGGCTGCTACCAGAGCGAGCTGGCACTGATGCAGCAGATCGCCCACAAGCTCGGCCTGCCGCAGCTCGAGGAACAACGCTGGGCCCGTCACCCGCTGGTGTACCTGATGGAGGCCGCGGACGACATCTGCTACGCGCTGATCGACCTGGAAGACGGGTTGGAGATGGAGCTGCTGCAATATGCCGAGGTCGAGGCGCTGCTGCTGGACCTGGTCGGTGACGACCTGCCCGACACCTATCGCCAACTCGGCCCCACCGACTCCCGCCGACGCAAGCTGGCGATCCTGCGGGGCAAGGCGATCGAACACCTGACCAACGCCGCCGCCCAGGCCTTCGTCGAGCAGCAACGGGCCTTGCTGGCCGGGAATCTGGCAGGGGACCTGGTCGAGCACATGCACGGACCGGCCAAGCACTGCGTGCTGCAGGCCAAGGATATCGCGCGCAAGAAGATCTTCCAGGACAAGCGCAAGACCCTGCACGAAATCGGTGCCTACACCACGCTGGAGATTCTTCTCAACGCTTTCTGCGGGGCAGCGCTGGAGCAACACGGCGGACGCACGCCATCCTTCAAGAGCCGCAGGGTGCTGGACCTGATCGGCAACCACGCCCCCGATCCGAACGGCACGTTGCACAATGCGTTCCTGCGCATGATCGACTTCATTGCCGGCATGACCGACAGCTACGCCAGCGAAATGGCTGGCCAGATGACCGGACGCTCCAGCCCACACTGAAAGAGCCGGTGGCAGGTAACGCTTGCCACTGGCTGGAAACCTCCTACAACTGCCACCTTTCACCTAAACATCCTGACAAAAAATAAATAAATACTCACGAAAGTTTAGTTGACCCTTTTGAAACCTGCGCAACCCTCCCCACGCATGTAGTCCTTATATGTAGCCTTTTTCCCATATATAGCTCCATAACTAACCTTCCATGCCCGAAGTCCGTCAACTGCGATAAGGTTTCGCCTGAAACTGACATTCTTCGCCTGGGAAGCTGCTATGAGTTCCATATTTATCGTCGACGATCACCCGGTGATTCGCCTGGCCGTGCGCATGCTGCTGGAAAATCAGAACTACAAGGTGATAGGGGAGTCCGACAATGGCGCCGACGCGTTGCAGATGATCCGCGATACCCCACCGCAGCTGGTGATTCTCGATATCAGCATTCCCAAGCTCGATGGACTTGAGGTCCTGGCCCGCTTGCAGAGCATGGGCCTGCCCCTGAAGATACTGGTGCTGACCGCACAGTCACCCGCGCTGTTCGCCATGCGCTGCATGCACTCCGGCGCAGCCGGTTTCGTCTGCAAACAAGAAGACCTTGGCGAGCTGCTCAGTGCGGTCAAGGCGGTACTCTCCGGTTACAACTACTTCCCGAGCCAGGCAATAAAGCCCAATCAGGAAATTTCAGGCAATGAGCTTAAACTTTTCCGACAAGTAAACGACAAGGAGCTCATGGTTCTTCAGCTTTTCGCACAGGGCCAGAGCAACAAGGACATTGCCAAGGGCATGTTTCTCAGCAACAAGACGGTCAGCACCTACAAAAAGCGACTGATGCAAAAGTTGCAGGTCGGCACCTTGGTCGACCTGATCGAAGTGGCCAAGCGCAATGCATTGGTCTGAGGTCGCCCATGTCGAGGTACATCGCCTGTGTGCTACTGATACTGACGAGTCTTGGCTGTCACGCCGAGCCCTCCGCTCCCGCGCCCAAACCTTTCAACCTGCTGGTACGCTCCAGCGTGGAGCCGATCCGACCGACGCTCTCCGCAGAACAACGGCAGTGGTTACAGGGCAGGACCGATCTGGTACTGGGCACCTCCCTGCCCGACAACCCACCGTTCGATGTCACCAGCGGCAACGAATACCAGGGCCTGACCGCCGAATACGCAGGCCTGATCGGCAGCGCACTCGACGTGCCGGTACGCGTGCTGCAGTTTGCCACTCGCCAGGAGGCGGTCGAAGCCCTCAAGGCCGGCCAGATCGACCTGTTGGGCAGCGCAAACGGCTATGAGGCAGCGGTCGCCGGGCTGGCACTGTCACGCCCCTATGCGGTCGACCGACCGGTGCTGGTCACGCGCGAGGATGAAACACGCGCCATGGACACAGGTCTGGCCAACCTTCGCCTGAGCGCGCTGTATCACTACCTGCCACGCCAGGACGTCCATACGCTCTACCCGCAGGCCAGCCTGAAAACCTTCGGATCGACCGCCGAAGCCCTCAATGCCGTGGCCTTCGGCCAGGCTGACGTATTTCTCGGCGACACCATCTCTACACACTTCCAGCTCAATCGCGGTCATCTCCCACGCCTGCGCATGGCCAACTTCGGCAAGCACGAGGCCGTGGGCTTCAGCTTCGCCCTGCGCAGCCGAAACCACGTGCTGATGAGCCTGGTCAACACGGTACTCGAGAGCCAGCCCGCCAACGTCGCCAATGCAATCTTCAAGCGCTGGAGCGCTGGCAGCGACCTGCTTCTCACCGACCGTCGCCTGCAGCTCAGCGCTGCAGAGAAACAGTGGCTGCACGACCACCCCAACCTGCACGTGGTGGTAAGCGATACCTCGGCCCCGCTGTCGTTCTTCGACAGCAGCGGTCACTTCCGTGACATCACCGCCGACCTGCTGGAACTGATCCGCCTGCGCACGGGGTTGCAGTTCGAAATCCAGCGCGCCAGTGGAATCGCCGAGATGATCCAGCAGGTCATCGACGGCAATGCCGACCTGATCGCCGCCCTCTCCATCGGCGCGTCCGGGCATCCCGGCCTGCTGCTGAGTCGCCCCTACCTGGAAAGCCCCTATGTCCTGGTCACACGCAGCGGTAGGCCGTTCGTCTCGCTCGAACAGCTCAAGGGCCGTCGGGTTGCCGTCACTCGCCACAGCCCGACTGCGGCCCTGCTCACGACCAGGCATCCGCAGATACGTCGCATCGAAACAGAAAGCACCTTCTACTCGATGGCCCTTCTGGGCAGTGGTGCAGTGGATGCGACCATCACCACGCTGATCGATGCCAACCATGCCGTCGCCGCCAACAGCGACCTGGTCATCCGCTCCACCATCAGCAACGAACCGGCGACCTTCTCGATCGCCAACGCCAGCCACAACCCCATCCTGGCCTCGATTCTCGACAAGGCACTGCTGAGCATCTCGCCGGAGGAACTGGGGGTCATCAACAGCCGCTGGCGCGGCTATGCGCTGCACGATGGCGGCCAATGGCGCGAGTACCAGCGCCTGGTCGTGCAGGTGGTGCTGGGTATTGGCGTTCTGTTGCTGCTTGCCCTGACCTGGAACGCCTATCTGCGGCGCCAGATACGCCAGCGACGACGGGCAGAACGTGCCCTGGGCGACCAGCTCGAGTTCATGCGCGCCCTGCTCAACGGCACGCCTCACCCGATGTATGTACGTGACCGCGAAGGCCGCCTGCAAAGCTGCAACGACAGCTACCTGGAAGCGGTCGATGCGAGCGCCGAGACGGTCATGGGCAAGCGTCTGCAGGAAAGCCTGTTCAGCAACTGCGACTACACCCGGCAGATCCATACCGATTACCTGCAGGTCATGGCCGCCGGCACCCCGCTGATCATCGACCGCCCGTTGCGCCTGAAGGACCGCGAGCTGACCATCTACCACTGGATCCTGCCTTACCGCGACTCGCTGGGTGAGGTGCAAGGCATCATCGGCGGCTGGATCGACATCAGCGAGCGGCGCAAGCTGATCCAGGACCTGCGCCTGGCCAAACAGCAGGCCGACGATGCCAACCGGGCCAAGAGCACCTTCCTGGCGACCATCAGCCACGAGATCCGCACACCGATGAATGCGGTCATCGGCATGCTCGAGCTGGCGGCCAGGCGAGCCGACCAGGGTCAGCTAGACAAGCCTTCGATCGAGGTCGCCTACCACTCGGCCAAGGACCTGCTCGGGCTGATCGGCGACATCCTCGACATCGTAAGGATAGAGTCCGGGCACCTGACGCTGGCGCCGGAACCGGTGGACCTGGCAGCGCTGATCGAATCGGTCAGGCGCGTCTTCGAGGGCCAGGCGCGGGAAAAAGGCCTGGTGCTGGAGGTCCACGTCGAGCCCTCTGCACGCTGTCACGCCCTCCTCGACCCGCTGCGCTTCAAGCAGATCCTGTCCAACCTGGTCAGCAACGCCATCAAGTTCACCGACGAAGGCCATGTGCGCATCAAGGCATCGGCCAATGGCAACGCGCGCAGCCTGCTCACCCTGGAAGTGCGCGACAGCGGCATCGGCATCCACGACGACGACCTGCAGCGCCTGTTCAATCCCTTCGTGCAGGCCAACCCGCAGAGCGAAAGCGCCCAGGCCGGCACCGGGCTGGGGCTGGCCATCTGCAAGACCTTGTGTGAAATGATGGGCGGGCAACTGGTACTGAAAAGCCTGCAGGGCGTCGGTACCCAGGTGCGCCTGCGCATGCCGCTGCAGTGCGTGGAGCCGCTTGCGAACCCGAACGTGCCGGAGCCCTGCGTCGACCGTCCCGACAAGCATCTCAGGATACTGGTGATCGACGACCACCCGGCCAACCTGCTGTTGATGGCCCAGCAGCTGTCGTTCCTCGGCTTGACCCAGCAGAGTGCCCGCGACGGCCAGGAAGGCCTGGAGAAGTGGCGCCGGGGCGAATTCGATGTGCTGATCCTGGACTGCAACATGCCACGAATGAACGGCTATCAACTGGCCGAGGCCCTGCGCAACGAGGAGCGTCGACAGGATCGCCTTCCCTGTACCATTCTCGGCTACACCGCCAATGCCCAACCGGAGGTGCGCCAGCGCTGCCTGAATGCGGGCATGGACGACTGCCTGCTCAAGCCCATCAGCCTGCGGACCCTGAGCCGCCACCTGACCGAGGTGAAACCGAGACATCGATCAGCGTCACACGACCGCTTCGACCTCGAGAGCCTTACCGGGATGATTGGCCGGAACCAGCAAGACCATTCGCTGATGCTGACCACCCTGCAGGTGAGCCTCAAGCAGGATTTCGCCCTGTTGATGGCATTGGACCCGCAACACGATACCCAGGCCATCGTCGACCAGGCGCACAAGATCCTTGGCGTGGCACGCATGCTGGATGCTCGGGGGCTGATGCACAGTTGCGAGTGCTTGCAGGACAGCGACATGCCTTTGACAGATGTCAGATTGCGGCGTCAGGCACTGGCGCGGCATATGCGCCGCGTGGAGAAGGCCCTGGCCAGCAATGCTGTCTGACCAGGGCGGGGTGACGCGGAATCAGGAAGCCGGGTTGATCGGCTTTTCCGGATACCAGGCGTCCAGCAGCGGGCTGACTTCGATGGTGGTCAGTTCGCTGCGACCCTTCAGCCAGGCCTCGACAGTGGCACGCTGCTCTTCGCTGACCGAGCCACGATTGGCCAGGCAGACCAGACCGAAGTCATCACCGCCGACATAGTCCAGACCGTTGGCATCCATGGCTTCTGCCAGGAAAGCGTCGAGGAAGGCATCGATGGCTTCGTCGGACAGGTCTTCCTTGAAACCCAGGTTCAGTTCGAAACCCAGCTCCTGGAATTCATCCACGCACAGTTTCTTGCGCAGACGACGGGAACGGTTGGTAGCCATTGAAACAATCCTCTTGAGTAATTACGGGCGGCACTTTACCAGTTTCCGTACATGAAAGGCGGATTTGTGTCGTTACAGGCTGGTGGGCAGCCTCATGGTGCAAGGCCCTTGCGCAGCCTCGCCACTGCACGCCAATGCACAGCAAGCCCCCCACAAACCGCCCGCTTGGGGCATAATGCCCACTCGATTACGCCAAGGGGCCATCATCTCTTACAGCCCCGTCTTTTTTCCCCTCGCCCGCAGGGTTACAGCACTCATGATCAAGACGCTTCGCCCACTGCTTCTCGCCGGCCTGCTGCTCCCCATCGCGCTGCCAGGCCAGGCTGCCACCGTCAACACCAGCCTGCCGCCGAAAGTGCAGCAGGCACTCAAGACCAACAAGCTGCAGGACGATGCCCTGTCGCTGGTGATGCTGCCCCTGGATGGGCCAGGCACACCGACCATCTTCAACGCCGATGTCTCGGTCAACCCGGCCTCGACCATGAAGCTGGTGACCACCTACGCCGCCCTCGAGCTGCTCGGCCCGACCTTCCAGTGGAAAACCGAGTTCTATACCGACGGCACCCTGAGCAACGGCGTGCTCAACGGCAACCTCTACCTCAAAGGCGGCGGCGATCCGAAGCTGAACATGGAAAAGCTCTGGTTGCTGATGCGTGACCTGCGCGCCAACGGCGTGCGCACCGTCACCGGCGACCTGGTGCTGGACCGCAGCCATTTCGTGCAGCCCAACCTGCCGCACTTCGACGACGACGGCGGCGACGTCAACAAGCCGTTCCTGGTCAAGCCGGACTCGCTGCTGGTCAACCTCAAGGCCCTGCGCTTCGTCGCGCGCAACGATGGCGGCAAGGTCGTGGTGTCGGTCGAGCCACCGATTGCCAGCATCCGCATCGACAACCAGGTCAAGGCCGTGGCCTCCAAGCAGTGCACCGGCGATGTGCGCTACAACCCCGTGGTGCAACCCGATGGCGGCGTGAGCGTCACGGTCAGTGGCCAGCTCGGTGATGGTTGCAACTCGCAGACCTACCTCGCCCTGCTCGACCATCCCGCGTACGCCGCCGGCGCCGTGCGTGCGATCTGGAACGAGCTTGGCGGCAGCATCCAGGGCCGCGACCGCATCGAGAACGTACCCAAGAGCGCCCGTCTGCTGGCACGGGCCTTCTCGCCGGATCTGGTCGAAGTGATCCGCGACATCAACAAATACAGCAACAACACCATGGCCCAGCAGCTGTTCCTCAGCCTGGGTGCGCAGTTCCGCACCGACGCCGACGGTGACGACGCCCGCGCTGCCCAGCGCGTGGTGCGCCAGTGGCTGGCCAAGAAAGGCATCACCGCACCCCACCTGGTGATGGAGAACGGCTCCGGCCTGTCGCGCGCTGAACGGGTCAGCACCCGCGAAATGGCCGCACTGCTGCAGGCTGCCTGGAAGAGCCCCTATGCCGCCGAGTTCATCAGTTCCATGCCGCTGGTGGGCATGGACGGCACCATGCGCAAGCGTCTCAAGCGCACCGCCATGACCGGCGAGGCGCACATCAAGACCGGCACCCTCAACACCGTGCGCGCGATTGCAGGCTTCAGCCGCGACAGCAACGGCCACACCTGGGCGGTGTCGGCGATCCTCAACGATCCCAAGCCCTGGGGCGCTTCGCAAGTGCTGGACCAAGTGCTGCTGGAGCTGTATCGCCAGCCCAAGGCCGCCAACGCAACGGTCGGCGTGACGCCCTGAAACAGCCCTTTCGCGGCACCAACACCCCTGCCGATGATCGTTGATCGTCTGCGGGGGTGATGCCGCGCGCTCAGGGCAACTCTGCCTCGACCCGGTCCCGCCCGGCCTGCTTGGCCAGGTAGACCCCGGCATCGGCGCGCAGCAACAGGGCATCGGCGCCTTCGCCGACGCGCCACCCTGCCACCCCGAAGCTCGCCGTCACCCTGCCCACCCCCTCGACCGGCACGCTGCGCACGCCCTGCCACAGTTCCAGCGCCAATCGGCGTGCCTGCTCGGCATTGCTGCCCGGGCACAGCACCATGAACTCTTCGCCGCCCAGGCGGCAGAACACGTCGGTGCGCCGCAGCCGGTGCCCGATGCGCTGGCACAGGCTGCGCAGCACATGGTCGCCGACGGCATGACCGAACTGGTCGTTGATGCATTTGAAGTGATCGATATCGAGCATGATCACCGCCAGGTCCAGGTCATCACGCTGCGCGCGCTCCAGTTCGACCTTGAGCCGCTCCTGGAAGTAGCGCCGGTTGTGGATACCGGTCAGCGCATCGGTGACCGACAACGCCCGCAACTCCTCCTCCACCCGCTTGAGGTCGGAGATGTCCGTCAGGTAGCCATGCCACAGGGTGCAGCCCTGCTCGCCGATCTCCGGGGTGGCCTCGCCGCGCACCCAGCGCAGACCGGCCCGGGGCAGGCACACGCGGTACTCCTCGCGCCACGATGTCAGGTGCTCGGCCGACTGGCGCACCGAGCGGCGCACCCGCTCCAGGTCATCGGGGTGTATCCGCTCGAACACGGTCGAGGCGTCCTGGCGCAGCACCTGCAGATCGACCTCGTAGATGTCCAGCAACCCCGCGCTGGCGTAGGGAAAGCACGAGTGGCCGTCGGCGTCCAGGCGGTACTGGTAGATCCCTCCGGGTACCTCGGCGCTGAGCTTCTCCAGTAATCGGTCGCGGGCAGCCAGGGCCTCGTGGACACGGCGGCGCTCGGTGACATCGATGCAGATCGCCAGGTAGCCCACCCACAGGCCCTGCTCGTCGAGTACGGCGGTCACCAGCATGTTGGCCAGCAACTGGCTGCCATCCTTGCGCACCAGCGTCCACTCGCCAGGCTCGCCGCCCCCCTCCTGCACGGTCTCGGCGAACATCGCCTGGCCACCGACGATCTCGCGACCATAGCGCAGGCTCAGGGCGCGGGCACGCTGGTGCAACTCATCGGGCTGGACCAGGTGCTCCAGCGTCAGGCGGCCCAAGGCCTCGCTGGCGGTGTAACCAAGCATGCGCTGGGCACCGGCGTTGAAGGTGCTGATCACCCCGCGCAGGCTGGTGGCGATGATCGCCACCTGAGTGGCGGCATCGAGCACACTGCGCAACTGGTTATGGGTCTCGCGCAGGGACTGTTCGCTCACCCGCAGCGCTGCGGTACGTTGCTCGACCAGCACCAGCGCGCGTTGGCGCTGACTGAACAGGCTGTAGAGCAAGGCGCTGAGCAGCACGCTCAGCAAACCGCCGAGTAGGATCACGGTGAACACGGCCGATGAGCGGTTGGCCTGAAGGAATGCTTCGCTGGGGCGGATGTCGAGTTGGTAGGAATGATCGGCCAGGTGCAGCAACTGGCTGCTGGACAGCGCCAGGGATGCGCTGCGGTTGCCCGAATCGTAGAGGGTCTCGTGCCCCTGGCTGCCGGACAGGTCGAGGATGCGCACCACCAGGTTGTCGTCCTGGGCGACCGGCAGGCCCTCTGCAATCAACTGGCGCATGCTCAGCAAGGCCATGACGTAGCCGGCAGGCAATCCACTGGGCGCGACCTCGGCGAACACCGGTGCGACGATCAACAACCCACGGGTGTAGGCCGGCTCGACGTCGAGCATGTCCAGCGGTGCCGATACCGCCATGCTTCCGGGCACGGTGGCGCGGTCCAGGGTGTCCTGGCGCTGGGGCTGGCTGCGCAGATCGAAACCATAGGGCTGGTCGGCCTGGTGGGTGGCCTGGGTATAGAGCACGGGATAGTGGAAGGCACGGGGCGGCGATGGCTGCCAGGCGCCTTGGGGGGTACGGTCGCGGATCTGGTAGCGGCGCCCCAGCCAGGCACTGGCCCGCCGTTCGAAGGCATTACGCTCGGCGGCTTCTACCCGCGGCGCCCAGGAGTAGGCCTGGGTGCGGTGCAACAACGGCCGGGCATAGCCATCGAATTCTTCCGGAAGGATTTCGCTGGAGTAGCTGAAGAAGCGCCGCAAGCCATCGAGACGCTGCTGTTGATCCTCGAACCGCTCGGCAATGCGGCTGTAGCGTTCACTGGCCAGCAGTTCGAAGCGCTGGCGCAGTTGCTGCTGGTAGAAGGCATGGGCCGCGAAGGCCAGGGCTGCCGTGAGCAAGCCCCCGGCCACCAGCGCGAACACGGCCACGACCCAGGCCGAAAGCGCCTCGCTGATCAGGCCGAACATCTTCGCGCGCACCCTGGACATAGAGGATTCCCATGAGGTCAGCGTCCTGCGAACTGTTCGGCCCTGAGCTGACTTATAGCTATTAGCCATCAGCGCTGCAAGGCACTTCGTCCCTTCAGCGTAGCTGCAGGCGCCAGGCCTTGTGGATCCGGTTGTTGCGGGCGAAATCCGGGTCCAGGGTCTGGGCGCTGATATCCTCCACCGCGTAGCGCTCGAGCAGGTGCTCGTCGAGCTGGAACTTGCGGAAGTTGTTGGAGAAGTACAGCACCCCGCCCGGCGCCAGGCGCGCCGTGGCCAGGTCGAGCAGGCGCACATGGTCGCGCTGCACGTCGAATACCCCTTCCATGCGCTTGGAGTTGGAGAAGGTCGGCGGATCGATGAAGATCAGGTCGTAGCTGTCCTGGGCATTTTCCAGCCATGCCATCACATCGCTCTGCTCCAGGCGGTTGCGCTCGGAGAAGCCATTGAGCGAGAGGTTGCGCCGCGCCCAGTCCAGGTAGGTCTTCGACAGGTCGACGCTGGTGGTGCTGCGCGCACCGCCCTTGGCCGCATGCACGGTGGCGGTGGCGGTGTAGCAGAACAGATTGAGGAAGCGCTTGCCGTTGGCCTCGCGCTGGATGCGCAGGCGCATCGGGCGGTGATCGAGGAACAGGCCGGTGTCCAGGTAGTCGGTCAGGTTGACCAGCAGCTTGACGCCGCCTTCGTTGACCTCCTGGAAACGCCCTTCGGTGGCCTGGCGCTCGTACTGGCGCGTGCCGCCCTGACGCTCGCGGCGCTTGAGCACCACGCGCTGCGGGTCGATACCCAGCGCCTGGGGGATTGCAGCCAGCGCATCGAGCAGGCGCGCCTGGGCCTTGTCCGGATCGACCGAACGGGGCGCTGCGTATTCCTGCACATGCACCCAATCCTGGTACAGGTCGACCGCCAGGGCGTATTCGGGCATGTCGGCATCGTACAGGCGGTAGCAGTCGATCTGCTCGCGGCGAGCCCACTTGCCCAGTTGCCTGAGGTTCTTCTGCAAGCGGTTGGCGAACATCTGCGCCCCCTCGGACAGGCGCGCCGGCTCGTGCGCCACGGCGCTCGCGGCTCGCGCATCGCCACCCTGATCGTCGGCCTGGCGACGCTCGCCGGTGACGAACTGGTCGGGCTGGACCTTGAACAGCAACAGCTTGCACGGCAACGCGCCGTTCCAGAATGCGTATTGCTTGTGGCTGCGGATGCCCATGCGCTTGCCCAGTTCCGGCGCGCCGGTGAACACTGCCGCTTCCCAGCCCATGCAGGCCTGGCGCAGGCGTTCGCCGAGGTTCTGGTAGAGGTACAGCAGGCTCGCCTCGTCACCGAGGCGCTCGCCGTAGGGCGGGTTGCTGATGACCAGGCCCTTCTGGTTCTGGTCCGGGCGCGGCTCGAAGCTGGCGACTTCGCCCTGGTAGATCTTCACCCAGTCACCCAGGCCGGCGCGCTCGACGTTGTTGCGCCCCGGCTGGATCAGCCGTGGGTCGGCCTCGTAGCCGCGAATCCACAGTGGCGGCCTGGCCAGCCCGGCCTCGGCGCGGGCCTTGGCCTCTTCATGAACCTTGCGCCACAGTGCCGGGACATGCCCCTGCCAGGCGCTGAAGCCCCAACGCTCGCGCTTGAGGTTCGGCGCGATATCGGCGGCGATCATCGCCGCTTCGACGAGGAAGGTCCCGACACCGCACATCGGGTCAGCCAGGGCGCCGCCTTCGGCAGCGATGCGCGGCCAGCCGGCGCGGATCAGCACGGCCGCCGCCAGGTTTTCCTTCAGCGGCGCGGCGCCTTGCTGCAGACGGTAGCCGCGCTGGTGCAGGCTGTGCCCGGAGAGATCGATGGACAGGATCGCCTCGCCGCGATCCAGGCGCAGGTGCACACGCAGGTCCGGGTCGATCTTGTCGACGGAGGGACGCTGGCCATCACGGTTGCGCAGTTTGTCGACGATGGCGTCCTTGACCTTGAGCGCACCGAAGTGGGTGTTGTCGATGCCCGAACCATGGCCGCTGAATTCCACTGCCAGGGTGCCATCGGCGGCCAGGTGGTCCTGCCAGTCGACGGCATGCACGCCATCATAGAGGTCATCGGCGTTCTTCATGGAGAAACGCTTGGCCACCAGCAGCACGCGGTTGGCCAGGCGCGACCAGAGGCACAGGCGATAGGCGGTTTCCATGTCGGCCGAGCCGCGGATCGCCGAGGTGTGCTCGCGCACATCGGCAAGGCCCAGGCCGCGCGCTTCTTCGGCGAGCAGCCCTTCCAGGCCTTTGGGGCAGGTGAGATAGAGTTCGAGTTGATCCGACATGTAGGTTCCAGAGCCTATGGGCTGTGTAGTGGCAGCGCGACGCATCGCCGTTGCCTGTGTTTGCCTGGATACCCTTCCATCAGGTATCCAGGTGGCCTGTCGATCATTCGACAGGCCGGGCCGCCCGACCGATACCCCCACGCCAGGTGGCGAAAGAGGCTTTGATCGTCGAGCAGTGTGAAAATTTCGTGTGACGCAGGAGTCGGTGTGACCCTTCGTCGCATTACCAGATGTTGCGTCAGTTCGGTGGCGCCAATGGCCAAATGATTTCAATCACCGGCAAACCCTGATCATAGCGGGACAAAGCCTAAACAAGGTTGAGTCGCATTTATTTACTTATCCCCTCACCCTTGGAAAGGTTACGTCCTTATGACAAATCGATCATTCACACTGTGACTCGCATTGGTTAGAACTGATCTCAGGCCGCCTCGCAACGGGACGGCACTTTCAGCTCGCCACGCCGGCAGCGAGCGCAAACCGGCAGAAAGATTCTGCCCGGCCTCGGAGAGGCCGACGGGACATTACAGTCAACAAGTGAGGGCAACACCCTATGAGAAGACTTAAGCGTGATCCGTTGGAAAGAGCATATTCACGTGGCTACCAATACGGGGTAACCGGCAAATCCCGCGAACTCTGCCCATTTACGCTGCCATCCGTTCGCCAGGCATGGATCAACGGTTGGCGTGAAGGTCGCGGCGACAACTGGGACGGCATGACCGGCACCGCTGGCATCCATAGACTCAACGAAAATCACGCCGTTGGCTGAACGAGGACACTGAATTCGAGTCACCATGCACGCCCCATCCGGGCGGCGGGCTGAGGCCCAGGGGCCCCTTCAAGGGGCCCTTTTTATTGGGTTGCTTCCTGTTTAGCGGGGCAGCGCCGCAATCGCATCCACCGCCTCGCGGATCAATGCCGGGCCTTTGTAGATGAAACCCGAATAGATCTGCACCAGGCTCGCACCGGCGGCAATCTTCTCGGCGGCATGGCGCCCCTCGGTAATCCCGCCCGCTGCGATGATCGGCAACTTGCCACCCAGTTCGCCAGACAGCACCTTGACGATGTGGGTGCTCTTCTCCAGCACCGGTGCCCCGGACAACCCACCCGCCTCGCCGCCGAACGGCAGCCCTTCGACCCCTTCGCGACCCAGCGTGGTATTGGTCGCGATCACCGCATCCATGCCCGACTCGACCAAGGCCGCTGCCACCAGCGCGGTTTCCTCGTCGCTCATGTCCGGTGCGATCTTGATCGCCAGCGGGACGCGCTTGCCGTGTTCGTTCGCCAGTTGCTCCCGACGCTCGGCCAAGGCATCGAGCAGTTGCTTGAGCGAGTCGCCGAACTGCAGGCTGCGCAGGCCCGGGGTGTTGGGCGAGCTGACGTTGACGGTGATGTAGCTGGCCTGGTCGTAGACTTTCTCGAGGCAGATCAGGTAATCGTCCTGGGCGCGCTCGACCGGCGTGTCGAAGTTCTTGCCGATGTTGATGCCCAGTACCCCGTCGTAACGCGCCGCCCGCACCCGCGCCAGCAGGTGGTCGACACCCAGGTTGTTGAAGCCCATGCGGTTGATGATCGCAGTCGCCTCGGGCAGGCGGAACAACCGTGGCTTCGGATTGCCAGGCTGCGGCCGCGGGGTGACGGTGCCGATCTCGACGAAACCGAAGCCCAGCTGGGCGAAGCCATCGATGGCAGCACCGTTCTTGTCCAGACCGGCAGCCAGCCCCACCGGGTTGGCGAAGTTCAAGCCCATGACCGTCACCGGCAGCGATGCCGGACGCTTGCACAGCAGGCCATTGAGGCCCAGGCGGCCACCGGCGCCGATCAGGTCGAGCGAGAGGTCGTGGGAGGTTTCCGGAGAGAGCTTGAACAGCAGCTGGCGGGCCAGGGTATACATGGGCGGACAGGACTCGGGGGTGAGTGAGGGGGCGATTATAGCCAGCGCGCCGCCTGC
Organism: Pseudomonas sp. FA117; assembly: GCF_057370475.1. NCBI lineage: Bacteria > Pseudomonadati > Pseudomonadota > Gammaproteobacteria > Pseudomonadales > Pseudomonadaceae > Pseudomonas > Pseudomonas sp. FA117. The sequence continues at coordinate 1,956,848 of NZ_CM170675.1, read as the reverse complement.
GCGACAGGGCCTTGGCACATGGGTTGCTTTCAGGCACCTGCAGCCCGATCGGTACGGGCGAGGATCTTTCGTGAATACAGCGCCCCCGACAACGCCCCTGGCCTGGGTCAACGGCAGCGATGCGCCGGAAAAGCCCAGCCTCGATATCGGCTTCATGGCCCTCACCGACTGCGCCTCGGTAGTGGTCGCCGCCACCCAAGGCTTCGCCCAGCTCCAGGGCCTGACCCTCAACCTGCACCGCCAGGCGTCCTGGGCCGGGACGCGCGACAAGCTCGCCAGCGGCGAACTGGACGCCGCCCACTGCCTGTACGGCCTGGTCTATGCCATGCAACTGGGCATGGGCGGTGCGCCGGCCAGCGACATGGCCGTGCTCATGGGGCTCAATCAGAACGCCCAGGCCATCAACCTTTCCCCCACCTTGCAAGGCAAGGGCGTGACCAGCCCCGAGGCGCTGGCGCGCCTGGTGCACCAGCATGGCGCACGCCTGACCTTCGCCCAGACCTTCCCAACCGGCACCCATGCCATGTGGCTGTATTACTGGCTGGCCAGCCAAGGCATCCATCCACTGCAGGATGTCGACAGCGTGGTGGTGCCACCGGCGCAGATGGTCGCGCACCTCAAGGCCGGGCGTATCGACGGCTTCTGTGCAGGCGAACCCTGGTCGGCGGACGCCATGGCGCAGGAGCAGGGTTTCACCCTGGCCACCAGTCAGTCGATCTGGCCCGACCACCCGGAAAAGGTCCTGGCCAGCAGCCGCGCATTCGTCGAGCAGTACCCCAACAGCGCGCGGGCGCTGATCAAGGCGGTCCTCGCCGCCAGCCGCTTCATCGAGCAGAGCCCGGAGAACCGCCGCGGTACCGCGCACCTGCTCAGTGGACGGGCCTACCTGGACACCGCAGTGGGCAACATCGAGCCGCGCCTGCTCGGCGACTACCACGACGGGCTGGGCCATCGCTGGCAGGACCGCCACGCCCTGCGCCTGTTCGACCAGGGCCGTGCCAATCTGCCGTACCTGTCCGACGGCATGTGGTTCATGACCCAGTTCCGCCGCTGGGGCCTGCTGCGTGACGACCCCGACTACCTGGCCGTGGCCACGCGGGTCCAGCAACTGGGGCTGTACCGTGAGGCGGCCCAGGCCATCGGCGTGCCCTGCAGCGAGCCACCGATGCGCAGCAGCCTGCTGATCGACGGCAGCCGCTGGGACGGCAACGACCCGCACGCCTATGCCCGCAGCTTCCGCCTGCACGCCCTGGGTGATACACCCGGCGCGCGCGTCGGCTCATGAGGATGACTGGCATGTTGCGTATCCTGCTGATCGACGACACCGAGAAGAAGGTCGGCCGCCTCAAGGCCGCGCTGATCGGCTCGGGTTTCGAAGTGATCGAGGCCGCCGGGCTGACCATCGACCTGCCGGGCTGCGTCGAAACGGTGCGGCCGGACGTGGTGCTGATCGATACCGAGTCACCCGGCCGTGACGTGATGGAGCAAGTGGTACTGGTCAGCCGCGACCAGCCCCGCCCCATCGTGCTGTTCACCGACGAACACGATCCGGGGGTAATGCGCCAGGCGATCCAGGCCGGCGTCAGTGCCTATATCGTCGAAGGCATCCAGGCAGCGCGCCTGCAACCGATCCTCGACGTCGCCATGGCCCGTTTCGAGAGCGACCAGGCGCTCAGGGCGCAGCTGCTGGCCCGCGACCAGCAGTTGGCCGAGCGCAAGCGCATCGAGCAGGCCAAGGGCCTGCTGATGAAGATGAAGGACTGCAACGAGGAACAGGCCTATACCCTGATGCGCCGCCAGGCCATGAGCCGCCAGCAGAAACTGATCCAGGTGGCCGAGCAGATCATCGCCATGTCCGAGATGCTCGGCTGAGCCATGTTGGCCCGGCTCTTGCTCTGCCAATACCTCAGGTAGCCAACGGCGGTTGCCCACCCAGGGTTCAGCCCTGTCCCGACAAAGACGTCGCTCTCCCCTCCACGTTGGTGGACCGGGTAGCGACGTCTTTTTCGTTTCCGGCCCTGCACAGCAGGGCAACCCAACCGTTGCAAGCCGCGCGAGGTGTTCAATGAATACGAGCTTCTGGAAATCCGGGCATGTGCCCACGCTGTTTGCCGCCTTCCTGTACTTCGACCTGAGCTTCATGGTCTGGTACCTGCTCGGCCCGCTGGCGGTGCAGATCGCCGCCGACCTGCAACTGAGTGCCCAGCAACGGGGCCTGATGGTGGCAACACCGATCCTGGCCGGTGCCGTATTGCGCTTCATCATGGGCATGCTGGTCGACCGCCTGTCACCCAAGACTGCCGGGCTGATCGGTCAGGTGGTGGTCATCATCGCCCTGGCCTGCGCCTGGTTCATGGGCATTCACACTTACCAACAGGCGCTGCTGCTGGGCGTGTTCCTCGGCGTTGCCGGTGCCTCGTTCGCCGTGTCGCTGCCGTTGGCGTCGCAGTGGTATCCACCCCAGCACCAGGGCAAGGCCATGGGCATCGCGGGTGCGGGCAATTCCGGCACGGTGTTCGCAGCCTTGCTGGCGCCGTTGCTGGCCGCAGGCTTCGGCTGGAACAACGTGTTCGGCTTTGCCGTCATTCCGCTGCTGATCACCCTGGTGATCTTCGCCCTGCTCGCCCGCAACGCCCCGCAACGCCCCAAGCCCAAGGCCATGGCCGACTACTTCAAGGCCCTGGGCGATCGCGACAGCTGGTGGTTCATGTTCTTCTACAGCGTGACCTTCGGTGGCTTCATCGGCCTGGCCAGCGCCCTGCCCGGCTACTTCAGCGACCAGTACGGCCTGAGCCCGATCACCGCCGGTTACTACACTGCCGCCTGCGTGTTCGCCGGCAGCCTGATGCGCCCGCTGGGCGGGGCGCTGGCCGACCGCTTCGGCGGGATCCGCACCTTGCTGGGCATGTATGGCGTCGCCGCCGTGTGCATCGCTGCCGTGGGTTTCAACCTGCCCAGTGCGGGCGCCGCCTTGGCCCTGTTCGTCAGCGCCATGCTCGGCCTGGGCGCCGGGAACGGCGCAGTCTTCCAGCTGGTGCCGCAGCGCTTTCGCCAGGAAATCGGCGTGATGACCGGCCTGATCGGCATGGCCGGCGGCATCGGTGGCTTTCTGCTGGCGGCCGGGCTTGGCGCGATCAAGCAGCACACTGGCGACTACCAGCTAGGGCTGTGGCTGTTCGCCAGCCTCGGCGTGCTGGCCTGGTTCGGCCTGCATGGGGTCAAGCGTCGCTGGCGCACCACCTGGGGCTCGGCGGCGGTGACGGCGGCACGGGTGTGAGCGCATGAGCCTGCAACTGCAGTTCGCCCAGGCCAGCGCCACCGGACCGCGCCCGGAGAACCAGGACGCTCTGCGCCTGGTCACTCCGGCAGCGGAACTGGCCGCCAGCAAGGGCTACCTGTTCGCCCTCGCCGATGGCGTCAGCCAGTGCGCCGACGGCGGCCTGGCGGCCAGGGCGACCCTGCAGGCGCTGACCCTGGACTACTACGCCACCCCTGCCACCTGGAGCGTGGCCCAGGCGCTGGACCGCCTGCTGCTGGCGCAGAACCGCTGGCTGCGCGCCCAGGGCAACGGCCAACCGCTGATGACCACGCTGACTGCCCTGGTCCTGCGCGGCAGGCGCTTCACCCTCGCCCATGTCGGCGACTGCCGCGCCTACCGCTGGCACGAGGGCCGCCTGCAATGCCTGAGCGAAGACCACGTCTGGGCTCAACCGGGCATGCAGCATGTGCTCAAACGCGCACTGGGCCTGGACCAGCACCTGCTGGTCGACTACCGCGAAGGTGAACTGCAGCCCGGCGAATGCTTCGTGCTGCTCAGCGACGGAGTCTGGTCGAGCCTGAGCGAGCAACAGATCCTCTCGACCCTGCGCGATCAGCCCGACCTGCAGGTCGCCGTCGACACCCTGGTCGCCAGCGCGCACCTGTGCGGCAGCCAGGACAACGCCAGTGCGCTCGCGGTGCGGATCGAACGCCTTGGCCCGGTCAACCTGGGCGACACCCTGGCGCAACTGCAACAGTGGCCGACACCCGCGGCCTTGCGCCCGGGCCAGCACCTCGACGGCCTGCAGGTCGAGCGCCTGCTTGCCCAGAGCCGGCAATCGCTGCTCTACCGGGTCAGGGACGCCCAGGGTCGCCGCTGGCTGCTCAAGACCTTGCCGGCGGCACGCGAGGACGACCCCGGCACCGCCCAGGGCCTGCTGCTCGAAGAGTGGTTCCTGCGCCGGGTGGCGGGCCGGCATTTTCCCGAGGTGCATGCCGCCGGCCAGCGCCAGCACCTGTACTACCTGATGCGTGAATACCCCGGCCAGACCCTTGCCAGCCTGTTCGCCGGGCACGGGCCGTTGCCGCTGAACCAGTGGCTGGAGCTGGCACGCCAGCTGTTGCAGGCCGTAGGTGCACTGCATCGGCGCAACCTGCTGCACCGCGACATCAAGCCGGAAAACCTGCACCTGGGCGAAGATGGCCAGCTGCGCCTGCTGGATTTCGGCCTGGCCTACTGCCCGGGGCTATCGGAGGACCAGCCCCATGAGCTGCCCGGCACCCCTTGCTTCATCGCCCCGGAAGCGTTCGAGGGCGCCGCGCCGTCGCCACGCCAGGACCTCTATGCCGCTGGCGTCACGCTCTATTACCTGCTGACCGGTCACTACCCCTATGGCGAGGTCGAGGCGTTCCAGCGCCCACGTTTCGGCGCCCCGGTCACCGCCGCACGCTACCGCCCCGACCTGCCCGCCTGGCTGCAGCACAATCTGGAACAGGCCGTTGCAGTGGTGCCCGAGCAACGCTTCGAAACCGCCGAGCAATGGCTGCTGCTGCTCGAACGCGGCGACCGCCAGGAGTTGGCCATGCGCCCTCGGCCCCTGCTGGAGCGCGAGCCACTGAAGGTCTGGCGAACCTTGGCGCTGTTGTCGATGCTGTTGAATCTGTTGCTGCTATACATCCTGCTTAAAGGGTAAGCCTGGGCGAACCTCTTCGCGGGCAAGCCCGCTCCCACAGATGCAGGCCCGTGCGCCACACCCAAATCCCAGGCAAAGAAAAACCCGGCCGAGGCCGGGTTTTTCATGAAGCGTCAAACCAATTACTTGGCCTGGGCTTCTACCTGAGCTTCAACGCGACGGTTGACAGCGCGACCAGCTTCGGTGGCGTTGTCAGCAACTGGACGGGTCTCACCGTAGCCAACCGAGTCAACACGGTTGGATTCGATGCCGTACTGCTGGGTCAGAACCTGCTTGACAGCATTGGCACGACGCTCGGACAGCTTCTGGTTGTAAGCGTCTGGACCTACGGAGTCAGTGTGACCTTCAACCACGGTGGTGGTTTGTGGGTACTGCTTCATGAAGTCAGCCAGGTTCTTGATGTCGCCGTAGCTGTTAGGCTTGACGACCGACTTGTCGAAGTCGAACTTCACGTCCAGCTCAACGCGGACGTTTTCAGCGGCAGCCGGGCAGCCGTCGGCGTCAACGGTGACGTTGGCCGGGGTGTCAGGGCACTTGTCGACGTTGTCGCAGACGCCGTCGTTGTCGCTGTCGGTGCAGACTTCAGCAACTGGAGCAGGAGCAGGAGCAGCGGACTGCTTCGGGCTACCGCCGAAGTTCAGGCCAACGCCGACGCTCGGTGCCCACTCGGTGTCACCTTTGTCGATGTTGTACTGGGCTTCAACGCCGGCACGGGCGTAGAACATGTCGGTGATGTACCACTTGGCACCAGCGCCCAGGTTGGCGAAGGTGGACTGGTCACGACCGCCACGGCCGGTCTGGCCCAGCGACTGGTGGGAGAAACCAGCCGATACGTACGGACGGATGGCGTCGTACGGGTTGTTGAAGTGGTAAACGGCATCCAGGGCGGTGTTCGAGCCCTTGATGTTCTTGCCGTCGTCGCCACGAGCATTGTGAACTTCGTCGTAGCCCAGACGCAGTTCAACGTCGTCGGTCAGGAAGTAACCGATCGAGCCGCCGAACAGGTTGCCGTCGTTCTTGAAGTCGCGCTGGCTGTCGAAGAACTCCTTCTTGTAGAAGATCTCGGTTTCGACGGCGCCTTGGCCTTGTGCCATAGCGCCAATCGAGGTGGCGGCTACGAGCGAACCAATGGCCAAGCCCAAGGTGTTTTTCAATTTCATCCGTTAAATCCCCATCTGGTGATAGTTAAGCAGTCCCACCAAAATCCGGGGGACAACTCGACGGCAAGTCTAGCAGACCTTGCCGATTCGTTTGAGCGATTTGCGTAGGACTAAGTTTCAGTCGAATCAGCAAATTTCTCACGAAGCTTGTCGAGCGCACGCTTGTAACGCATTTTCGTAGCGCTCAGGCCCATGTGCATGATGTCGGCGATCTCCTGAAACTCCAGCTCTGCGACAAAACGTAGCACCAGAATTTCCCGGTCGATCGGGTTCACATACACCAGCCATTTGTCCAGCCCGCCTTTTTCTTCGGGCTTCGGTGCCTTGTCCTCGGACGCCTCTTCGACGGGGTCCAGGCTCAGGGCATCCATCAGCCTTCTCTTGCGTCGCTCCTTGCGGTACTGGGTGATGCATTCGTTGTAGGTGATGCTGTAGAGCCAGGTCTTGAACTTCGATTTGCCCTCGAAGTTCTTCAGGCCGTACAACACTTTCAGCATGACCTCCTGACAGACATCGTCAGCATCCCGATCGTTCCCCAGATAACGTGCACAGACGTTGAACAGGGTCCGCTGGTAGCGCCGCATGAGTTCCTCATAGGCGCGGGTAACATGAAACAGCTCCTCATGCGAACGCGCCACCAACTCCTCGTCGGTGAGCTCGCGGGGGTCGTAACGCATGGGCGGCGAATGGACTTTATTCAAAACGGATCTGGCCGACAGTCAGGTCAATGTCGCCGCTCGGCCGCTCGGGCCGATTTTTGCGGCGGCATACATTAACAGCTTTTGTGCGGTTAGCGGCTATTGACGCGCTGCTCGAGCAGCACCCGATTGGACAGCGACACTAATTCGCCATCATCGGTAAGCAGCGTCGTCTTGACCGTGCCGATCTCTTCGATATGCCCTTCGACCTCGCCAATTCGCACCTGCTGGCCAACCTGGTACAGCTCGCGCACGTAGATACCGGCCAGAATCTGCCCGGCGATTTCCCGGCTGCCCAGGCCCATTGCCAGGGCAACGGCCAGACCAACGGTAATCAGACCGATGACGATCACGTGGTTGAGCAGGTCGGTCTTGACCTCCAACTGGCTGATCGCCACGGAGATCGCGATGATGATCACCAGGCCCTGGGCGATGCGCCCGACGCCTGCGGCATACTCCAGGCCGATACCTTCGGCGGCACCGCGCACCAGGCCGTTGACCAGTTGCGCCAGCAGCACGCCAGCCAGCAGCACCAGGGCCGCACCGAATACCTTGGGCAAGTACAGGGCGAGCATGTCGAGGGTCGCCGACACCCGCTCCAGCCCTAGCGACTCGGCAGCGGAAACCAGGAAGATCAGCAGGATGAACCAGTAGACGATCTTGCCGATCAGCGTCGAGATCGGTACCTGGATGCCGACCCGGCCGAGCATCTTCGTCAGGCCGGTGCCGCTCATCAGGCGGTCGAGGCCGAATTTGGCCAGCAGTTTGGACAGCAATGTGTCGAGCAGCTTGGCTACCACGAAACCGAGCAGCACCACGACCAGCGCGCCGAACAGGTTGGGGATGAAGTTCGCCACCTTGGTCCAAAGGGCAGTCATGGCGGTGACCAGGCTCTGGGTCCAGAGATCGAGTTCCATATTCAATCGGCCTTATCAGCTTTCTGTCTGCCAGCGGCAGGGGTACGGCGCACCGGCGCGACATGCGCCGAGCCATTGTTGACGGCGATCAGCAGCGCCTGGCTCCAGCGGCCAAGCAAGCTGAACAGATCACCCGCGCCGACCTGGCGGTTGGCGGTTTTCAGCACGCGGCCCAGGCAGGCATCGTCGTCGCGGTCGTGGCCGGAGGGCGATGCCTTGAGCAGGTCGCGCAAGGATTCTTCAAACGGATCGTGCATGGGCACCTCGCGTGATGTCTGTCAAAGACGAGGGCTCTGGCCGACGGGTCACACAGGCATGTGGGACGAATGTTTCAAAATGAGTTGTAAAAGCCATCCTGTCGCCACTCATACCCAGCGCAGGCGCCTGAACATCCACCACTGCCCTGCCGCCAGGGCCAGCACCACCAGGCAGGCGAAGAGGAATCCGTAGGGGTTCTCGGCCCCCGGAATACCGCCGACGTTGATGCCCAGCAGGCCGGTGATGAAACTCATCGGCAGGAAGATGCAGGTGATGATGCCGAAGCGGTACATGGTCCGGTTCATCCGCTCGCTGCGCCGCCGATCCTCGCCCTCGAGCACCAGCGCTGCGCGCTCGCGGGCCAGTTCCAGCTCTTCGAGGTAGCGGATCAGGCTGTTGTTCAGCTCGTTCCAGTAATCGGCATCGGCATTGGCGAACCAGCTCCACTTGCTGCGTGAAAGCTGGGCGTAGATGTCCCGCTGCGGGGCGAGGAAGCGACGCAGGCCGGCGGCACGGCGGCGGATCTGCTGCAGGCTGCCCTGGGCCGGGCTATACCGTTCGTCGGATTCCACCTTCTCTTCTTCGAGATCGACCGCCTCGGACAGGTCGCTGACCAGCGCCTGGACCTTCTCGGTCAGCAGCTCGCCCATCAGCAGCAGCAGTTCGGAGGCCGATTTCGGTCCCCTGCCCTCGTCGAGTTGCTGCAGCACCTCGTCACTGGCGCGCAGTGGCCGCAGGCGCAGCGAGATGACGCGACGGGCCTCGGCGAAGATGCGCACCGAGACCATGTCTTCCGGCTCCGCCCCAGGGTTGAGATTGACCCCGCGCAGGAACAGCAGCAGTTGCTCGTCGGCCAGCGGCAGCAGGCGCGGACGGGTGTTTTCCTCGAGCAGCAGGTCGCAGGCGAACTCGCTCAGGCCACTGTCGTGCAGCAGCCAGGTGCGGGTTTGCGGATGACTACGGTCCCAGTGCAGCCAAAGGCTTTCCTGGGCCTGCAACTGCAGGGTGTCCAGCTCGGTGCGGGCGATTGCCCGGGCACCGCCCTTGCCGTCGAGCACCAGGGCATGGACCAGCCCCCACTGCGCGTTATCTTCCTCGAACATCAAAGCTCCATCAGTGCGCGAAGCGCATCACTCCGGCATCTTCAGCGGGCTGGGCGAGACGATCACGCCATTGTTGTCGGCATAGACGTACTCGCCGGGCCGGAAGGTGACGCCGGCGAAGCTGACGACCACGTCGAGGTCGCCGATACCGCGCTTGTCGGTCTTCATCGGGTGGCTGGCCAGGGCCTGCACGCCGACATCGGTCTGCACCAGCACATCCACGTCGCGCACGCAGCCGTAGATCACCAGGCCTTCCCAGCCGTTCTTCGCGGCTTTTTCCGCGAGCATGTCGCCGAGCAGCGCACAGCGCAGGGAGCCGCCGCCGTCGACCACAAGGACCTTGCCCTTGCCGTCGAGCTCGACCTGCTCCTTGACCCGCGAATTATCCTCGAAGCACTTGATGGTGACGATCTGGCCACCGAAGGAGTCGCGGCCGCCAAAGTTGCTGAACATCGGCTCCAGCACCTGGACCAGGTCCGGGTAGGCGTCGCACAGGTCGGGCGTTACGTAATGCTGCATGGCAAGCTCCTGTCAGTCACAACGAAAGCGGGTATCGGGCAAGGCTACACCCTGGAGGCCGTTGCAGTCATCCGCGAGTTCGGTGGTGTGGCATTCGCGGGCAAGCCCGCACCCACAGCCTCCCACAACCCAGGACAGCCTCCAGGCAGTTGGCCTCTGACAGCATGTGGGAGCGGGCTTGCCCGCGAAGGGTTCGCTCACTCAACCTTCATGGACGGGCGCCTGGGTATCGCTCAACCAGCGCGCCACCAGCGGCCACACCTGCGCCTGCGCCGCCTTGCTGACCAGCATGTCGACATGGCCGAAGGCTTCGAAGCCTTCTTCACGGCCCAGGCGCAGGAACTGCTTGCGCCCATCGCCCCACTGCTCGAACAGTTTGCGACAGGCCCATACCGGATCCTGGAAATCCGCCGCGCCAGCCACTGCCAGCAGCGGCACCTCGACCTGCGCCAGGCCTGCCCACCAATCGCGGTCCTTGACCCCGAAGCGGCCGAACAGCCCGTGCCAGCGCAGGCTTTCCAGCGCCAGTCCGATCGGCTCGTCTTCCGGCCCACGCTTGAGCCGCGGGCCGGAGAGCTGGGCGAAGCGCTTGACCAGCAAGCGGGCGCCCCAGGCCACCGGCGGCACTTTCAGCGGCCAGTAGACACGGCTGACCTGGGTACCGAACAAGGCCACGCTGGCCACGTCGGCACTGTCCAGGTAGCCGCCGCCGAGCGCCGCCGCCAGCGTGGTGCCGCCCAGCGAATGGCCGACCCAGTGCGGCGCCTGCCCGGCCATTTCATGGACGAAGGCGCCGATCACCGGCAGGTCGAAACGCGCGTAGTCGGCCACGCTGTTCTGCCGCCACTGGCGGTTGCGCGGCGACAGGCCATGCCCGCGCATTTCCGGGATCCACACGTCGAAACCGGCACGCGCCAGGAACGCGCCCAGGCCGATGCCCTTGGGCGAATACCAGAAACGGCGGTTGGAGAAAGTGCCATGCAGGAGGATTACCGGCACGCCCGCAGTGGAGGGCTGATCGGCCAGGCCGAGACGGGTCAGGGCCAGTTCGACACTGGCGTCGGGGCTGTTGCCGGCCTTGATGCGGTAGACATCTTCGCAGAGGTCGCCGCGGCGCTCGGCACTGAGCAGGGCCACGGGGAAAAGGGTGCTGCTGCTTTGCATGGATTCACAGAATGAAAAGGGGAAACAGGATGGGAACTGCCACGCTGAATTCGGGCTTCAGCGCATTCACGGGCAAACCCGCTGCCACAGGGTTCGGTGGCAGCGGGTTTGCCCGCGAAAAGGTAGAGGCACGGAGCGCGTCAGGACGCGCCCCGCGCGGGTTACATCAGGCGGCGCCCTGACCTTCGGCCAGGAAGAACCAGGTCTCGAGCACCGAGTCTGGGTTCAGCGACACGCTCTCGATGCCCTGCTCCATCAGCCACTTGGCGAGGTCCGGGTGGTCCGATGGGCCCTGGCCGCAGATGCCGATGTACTTGCCGGCCTTGTTGCACGCGGCGATGGCGTTGGCCAGCAGCTTCTTGACCGCCGGATTGCGCTCGTCGAACAGGTGGGCAATGATCCCCGAGTCGCGGTCCAGGCCCAGGGTCAGCTGGGTCAGGTCGTTGGAGCCGATCGAGAAACCGTCGAAGTACTCGAGGAACTCTTCGGCGAGGATGGCGTTGGACGGCAGTTCGCACATCATGATCACGCGCAGGCCGTTGTCGCCACGGGCCAGGCCATTCTCGGCGAGCAGGTCGACGACCTGGCTGGCTTCGCCCAGGGTGCGCACGAACGGCACCATGATCTCGACGTTGGTCAGGCCCATCTCGTTGCGCACGCGCTTGAGGGCACGACACTCGAGCTCGAAGCAGTCACGGAACGACTCGCTGATGTAGCGCGAAGCACCGCGGAAGCCCAGCATCGGGTTTTCTTCTTCCGGCTCGTAGAGCTTGCCGCCGATCAGGTTGGCGTATTCGTTGGACTTGAAGTCCGACAGGCGCACGATCACCTTTTTCGGGTAGAAGGCCGCAGCCAGGGTGCTGATGCCCTCGACCAGTTTCTCGACATAGAAGCCGACCGGGTCGCTGTAGCCGGCGATGCGCTTGTCGACGCTGTCCTTGAGCTCCGGCGGCAGGCCTGCGTAGTTGAGCAGCGCCTTGGGGTGCACGCCGATCATGCGATTGATGATGAACTCCAGACGCGCCAGGCCCACGCCTTCGTTGGGCAGCTGGGCGAAGTCGAAGGCGCGGTCCGGGTTGCCGACGTTCATCATGATCTTGAACGGCAGCTCCGGCATGGCATCGACGGAGTTCTGCTTGACGTCGAAGCCCAGCTCGCCTTCGAAGATGAAGCCGGTGTCGCCTTCGGCGCAGGACACGGTCACGCCCTGGCCGTCCTTGAGCACTTGCGTCGCGTTACCGCAACCGACCACGGCCGGGATACCCAGCTCACGGGCGATGATCGCCGCATGGCAGGTGCGCCCGCCACGGTTGGTGACGATGGCGCTGGCGCGCTTCATGACCGGCTCCCAGTCCGGGTCGGTCATGTCGGAGACCAGCACGTCGCCCGGCTGCACCTTGTCCATCTCGGACACATCGTTGATCACGCGGACCTTGCCGGCGCCGATGCGCTGGCCGATGGCGCGGCCTTCGACCAGCACGGTGCCCTTCTCTTTAAGCAGGTAGCGCTCCATGACATTGGCGCTGGCGCGGCTCTTCACGGTCTCTGGGCGAGCCTGGACGATGTACAGCTTGCCGTCGTCACCGTCCTTGGCCCATTCGATGTCCATCGGGCGCTGGTAGTGCTGCTCGATGATCATCGCCTGCTTGGCAAGTTCGTTGACCTCGGCGTCGCTCAGGCAGAAGCGCGCACGCTCGGCACGGTCGACCTCGACGGTCTTGACCGAACGACCGGCCTTGGCTTCCTCGCCATAGACCATCTTGATCGCCTTGCTGCCCAGGTTGCGGCGCAGGATGGCCGGGCGGCCGGCCTGCAGGGTGTTCTTGTGCACGTAGAATTCGTCAGGGTTGACCGCACCCTGCACCACGGTTTCGCCCAGGCCGTAGGCGCCGGTGATGAACACCACGTCGCGGAAGCCCGACTCGGTGTCGAGGGTGAACATGACGCCGGCGGTGCCGGTTTCCGAGCGGACCATGCGCTGCACGCCGGCCGACAGGGCGACCAGCTTGTGGTCGAAGCCCTGGTGTACGCGGTAGGAAATGGCGCGGTCGTTGAACAGCGAGGCGAAGACTTCCTTGGCCGCGCGGATCACGTTGTCGACGCCACGGATGTTGAGGAAGGTTTCCTGCTGGCCGGCGAACGAGGCGTCCGGCAGGTCTTCGGCGGTGGCCGAGGAACGTACGGCCACGGCCATGTTGTCATTGCCGGCAGCCATTTCGGCGAAGGCGCTGCGGATTTCGGCGTCCAGGCGTGCCGGGAAATCGGCCTCCATCACCCACTGGCGGATCTGCGCGCCGGTCTTGGCCAAGGCGTTGACATCGTCGACATCCAGCGCGTCGAGCGCGGCATGGATGCGGTCGTTCAGGCCACTTTGTTCGAGAAAGTCGCGATACGCCTGAGCCGTAGTGGCAAAGCCGCCCGGCACCGATACGCCGGCACCGGCAAGATTACTGATCATCTCGCCCAGGGATGCGTTCTTGCCCCCCACATGCTCCACATCATGGACGCCGAGCTTATCGAGGGAAACTACGTACTCTACCAAGGTGATCTCTCCACTAACTGTATTGGAAAAGCTCAAGGGCGCCCGCCTGTCGACTCTGCGGCTGGGCCGGGACGCTTGTGGCCTGGACCTGGAAAATAAGTGAGAATGCCGAACGACCGCGTTCGGCAAACCGAACCTATCATATCCAGAAACATTCGGCAGCTTAAGGCCTCAGGTGCAAATGAAACGATCCGCGTTCTTCATCTCCGACGGTACCGGCATCACGGCCGAAACACTGGGCCAAAGCCTGCTGGCGCAGTTCGAAAGCATCCCGTTCGCCAAATTCACCCGGCCCTACATCGACACGCTCGACAAGGCTCGCGCCATGGTCCAGCAAATCAATGCCGCAGCCGAGCGCGACGGCGTACGCCCGATTATCTTCGACACCATCGTCAACCAGGACATCCGGGAAGTCATGGCCACGTCCAATGGCTTCATGATCGACATCTTTTCGACGTTTTTATCCCCGCTCGAGCAGGAATTGACTGCCCATTCGTCGTATTCCGTGGGCAAGTCCCACTCCATCGGCGGCAACTCCAACTACATGGAGCGCATCGAGGCGGTCAACTTCGCCCTGGACAACGACGACGGCGCCCGCACCCATTACTACGACAAGGCCGACCTGATCCTGGTGGGCGTGTCGCGCTGCGGCAAGACCCCGACCTGCCTGTACATGGCCATGCAGTTCGGTATCCGCGCCGCCAACTACCCGCTGACCGAAGACGACATGGAGCGCCTGCAGTTGCCGGCGGTGCTGAAGAAGCACCACAACAAGCTGTTCGGCCTGACCATCGACCCGGATCGCCTGACCGCCATTCGCCACGAACGCAAGCCCAACAGCCGCTACTCGAGCTTTGCCCAGTGCGAGTTCGAGGTGCGCGAGGTGGAGAACCTGTTCCGTCGCGAGAACATTCCCAACATCAACTCCACGCATTTCTCGGTGGAGGAGATTTCGGCGAAGATCCTCGTGGAGAAAGGTGTGGAGCGGCGGTTCAAGTAGGATCGGCAGTGGCCTTTTCGCGGGCAGGTCGCAGCGGCGAACCGCCGCTTCCACAGGGCCGCTGAAGACGAACAAAAAAGCCCCGGCATCGCTGCCGGGGCTTTTTCATTTCAGCGCACAGGTCAGGACGGGATCACCACCGACTGTCCGCTCAATGCCAGGTCGACCAGCTCGCGGTTGGCCACCGCGTACATCGCATAGTCAGTGCCGCTGGCATTGCGCAGGTCGTCGAGCATGGCACGCCAGCGCTCGACCATCACCCGGTGCTGCTCGGCCCACAGGGCCACACGGGCGTCCATGTCGTCCGGCGCATCGGCCATCTGCAGCACGGAAATGGTGATCGCGCGCTGCTGCAGGTCGATATCGTCGCGGAACGCCTCGCGGGCCAGGGCCTGCCAGTTGTTCTCCACCGGCAGGTTGCTGATCTCCTGCAGGTACCAGGTCAGGTCCAGCGAACTGCCCACGGCGAAGAACGCCTTGGCCACCTGCGCAGGATCATGGCCGGTGACATCCGAGGCCTCGATGATCGGCAACAGGGTGTACAGGTGGGTGGTGCCTGCGACCATGCGTGCCAGCAACTCCGGCACCCCGGCTTCGACGAAGCCCTGGTAGCGCACCTGCCAGCGTTCGCGGGTCGGGCCTTCCAGCAGTTCGTCGAGCTTGAGCCCCAGCTGGGCGATCTTCGGCCCGAAGTGGGCGGTATCGCGACCGGCATCCTGCTCGTTGCGACGGCTGCGCAGGAACCAGCGCGTCGCGCGACGGCCCAGGCGCATCAGTTCGTCCATCAGGGTCAGCTGGATCTCGGCCGGTACCTGGTAGTCCAGGGCCTCGATCTGGCGGAACCAGTGCGGCAGGTGGAAGATGTCGCGCACGATCACGTAGGCACCGGCGACGTTGGCCGGGCTCATGCCGGTGGACTCCTTCAGGCGCTGCACGAAGGTGATGCCCATGTTGTTGACCAGGTCGTTGGCGATCTGGTTGCTGACGATTTCGCGCTTGAGGCGGTGACGGCGCATGGCCTCGGCGAACTTGCTGACCAGCGACGGCGGGAATGCGGTCTCCATGTCACGGGTCAGGTAGTCGTCGTCCGGCACCAGCGACTTGAGCAACTGCTCCTTGAGGTCGATCTTGCTGTAGGAGATCAGTACCGACAGCTCGGCGCGGGTCAGGCCCTGGCCTGCGGCCAGGCGCTCGGCCAGCTGCTCTTCGCTGGGCAGGAACTCGATGGCACGGTCCAGCTTGCCACGCGACTCCAGGTCGGCCATCAGGCGCTTGTACTCGGCGATCCGCTCGCGGGCACGGCGGGCCGCCAGCGACAGGGCCTGGGTCTGCTTGTAGTTGTTGCCCAGCACCAGCGAGGAGACTTCCTCGGTCATGCTGCCCAGCAGCTGGTTGCGCTGCTTCTCGGTCATGTCGCCGGCCTGCACCACTTCGTTGAGCAGGATCTTGATGTTGACCTCGTGGTCGGAGCAGTCCACGCCACCGGCGTTGTCGATGAAGTCGGTGTTGGTGGCGCCGCCGTGCAGGCCGAACTCGACCCGGCCCAGCTGGGTCATGCCCAGGTTGCCGCCCTCGCCCACCACCTTGCAGCGCAGCTCGTTGCCGTTGACGCGCAGGGCGTCGTTGGCCTTGTCGCCGACATCGGCGTGGCTTTCGCTGCTGGCCTTGACGTAGGTGCCGATACCACCGTTCCACAGCAGGTCGACCGGCGCCTGCAGCAGCGCGTGCAGCAGTTCGGTCGGGGTCAGGCGGTCGGCTTCGATGGCGAAGCGTTCCTTCATCTGCGGGCTGATGGCAATGCTCTTGGCACTGCGCGGGAAGATCCCGCCGCCTTCGGACATGATCGCGCTGTTGTAGTCGGTCCACGCCGAACGCGGCAGTTCGAACAGGCGCTTGCGCTCGGCGAAGCTGGTGCCCGGGTCCGGGTTCGGGTCGATGAAGATGTGCAGGTGGTTGAACGCCGCCACCAGTTGCAGCTTGTCGGACATCAGCAGGCCGTTGCCGAACACGTCGCCGGCCATGTCGCCGACACCGACCACGGTGATCGGGTCTTCCTGGACATTGATGCCACGCTCGCGGAAGTGTCGCTGCACGCCGACCCAGGCGCCACGGGCAGTGATGCCCATGCCCTTGTGGTCGTAGCCGGCCGAGCCGCCGGAGGCGAAGGCATCGCCCAGCCAGAAGCCGTAGTCGTTGGCGATGCCGTTGGCGATGTCGGAGAAGGTCGCGGTGCCTTTGTCCGCTGCCACTACTAGGTAGGGGTCGTCGTCATCGTGACGGACCACGTTGGCCGGCGGCACCACGCCACCGTCCTTGAGGTTGTCGGTGATGTCGAGCAGGCCACTGATGAAGATGCGGTAGCAGGCGATACCCTCGGCGGCGATCTCGTCGCGGCCACCGCCCAGCGGCAGGCGACGCGGCAGGAAGCCACCCTTGGCGCCGACCGGCACGATCACCGAGTTCTTCACCTGCTGCGCCTTGACCAGGCCCAGCACTTCGGTGCGGTAGTCTTCCTCGCGGTCCGACCAGCGCAGGCCGCCACGGGCGACGTTGCCGAAGCGCAGGTGCACACCCTCGACCCGCGGCGAGTAGACGAAGATCTCGAACTTGGGTACCGGCTTGGGCAGCTCGGGGATCAGGCGCGGGTTGAACTTGAAGCTGAAGTACGACTTGTTCTGCCCAGCCGCGTCGGGCTGGTAGAAGTTGGTGCGCAGGGTGGCCTTGATCAGGTCCAGGTAGCGACGCAGGATGCGGTCTTCGTTGAGCACCTGGACGTCGTCCAGGGCGGTGAGGATCGCCTGCTCCAGGCGTTGCTGCTTGTCGTCCAGGTCGTCCTGGCCGAGCTTGCGCGCCAGGTAGAAGCGGGTCTTGAACAACCGGGTCAGTTCGCGGGCGATGTCGGTGTGGTTGTTCAGGGTGCTGGCGATGTAGCCCAGGTCGAAGCCCAGGCGGATCTGCTTCATGTAGCGGGCGTAGGCACGCAGCAGCGCCACGTCGCGCCACGGCAGGCCTGCGGTCAGCACCAGGCGGTTGAAGGCGTCGTTCTCGGCGTCGCCCTTGACGATGTGGATGAAGGCATCCTGCAGCGTGTCGTTGAGCTGCTGCAGGTCCAGGTTCAGGCCTTCGCTGTAGGTGAAGGCGAAGTCATGGATCCAGAACTCGCGACCGTTGGCGTGGCGCAGGCGGTACGGGAACTCACCCAGCACGCGCAGGCCAAGGTTCTCCAGGATCGGCAGCACGTCGGACAGCGCCAGCGGGGTGTCGGCGTGGTACAGCTTGCAGTGCAGCTGGCGCTCGCCCAGTTGCGTGAGCGGCTGGTAGAAGCTCATGGCCAGCGGCTTGGCCTCGGACAATGCCAGCACGTGCTGCATGTCGACCACCGCCGAGTGCGCGGCGAAGCGCTCGCGGTAACCGGCCGGGAAGCCCTTGGGGAAGTCGGCGAGGATGTTGGTGCCCTGGGCTTCGCCGAAGTTCTCCACCACCAGCGCGGAGAAGTCGTCCTGCCATGAGCGGCAGGCCTGCACCACTTCGTTTTCCAGCTGCTGCGGATCGATGTCGATGCGGTTCTTCGGGTCGACCCGCAGGATCAACTGCACGCGGGCCAGCACCGACTCGGAGAAGAAGGTCCAGAATTCGCAGTCGCTGGCCTTGAGGCGCTCCATCAGCACCTGCTGGATCTTCTGGCGCACTTCGGTGGAGTAGATTTCACGCGGCACGTAGGCCAGGCAGTAGCAGAAGCGGCCGTACGGGTCCTTGCGCAGGAACACGCGGATCTTGTTGCGCTCCTGGATCTGCACGATCGACATGGCGGTGTTGAACAGCTCGTCGATCGGGGTCTGGAACAGGTCGTCGCGTGGCAGCACCTCGAGCACCTGGGTCAGTTCCTTGCCCAGGTGCGCCTTGGGGTCGAAGTGCGAGCGGCGCTCGATCTCGGCGACTTTCCCACGGATGTACGGGATGGTGTACACGCTTTCGCCATACACCGTCGAGGTGTACAGGCCCATGAAGCGGCATTCCTTGATGACCTTGCCGTCGGCATCGATCTGGCGGATCGACACGTAGTCCGGGTAGGCCGGACGGTGCACGCGGCTCGGTTGCGAAGCCTTGGCGAAGGACAGCAGGCGCGGCTCGCGCAGGTAGGCGACGGCGTAGTCCTCGATGCGCAGGTCTTCGTTGCTCAGGCCGCTGCGCAGCACGCGCGGCAGGCCGAGGAAGGACGATTCGTCGTAGACCAGGCTGCCGCCGGCAGCGTCGGACTCGACCACGAACTCTTCGTAGCCGAGGAAGGTGAAGTGGTTGTCCAGCAGCCAGGTGAGGAAGCTCTGCACCTCGGCCTTGTCGTTCTGTGCCGGGCCGAAGGCGTTTTCGCCCACCAGCGCCAGCAGGTCGCGGACCTTGGCCTTCATCGGGTCGAAGTCGGCGACGACGACGCGCACATCGGCCAGTACCAGCTCCAGCTCGCGGGTCAGGCTGGTCAGCTCGGCGGCATTGGCGCAGCGGTCGATCTCCAGGTACATCAGCGATTCGTGGCTGACGCCTTCACCCTGGGTGCCCTTGGGCAGCAGCTCGAGCAGCTCGCCCTTCGGCCCGCGGCGGGCGC
The DNA here is from genome assembly GCF_057370475.1 of Pseudomonas sp. FA117. Lineage (NCBI taxonomy): Bacteria > Pseudomonadati > Pseudomonadota > Gammaproteobacteria > Pseudomonadales > Pseudomonadaceae > Pseudomonas > Pseudomonas sp. FA117. The sequence continues at coordinate 1,937,935 of NZ_CM170675.1, read as the reverse complement.
TGAGCACGGTGGTCTGCAGGGTGTGGATGCTGTAGCCGCGGCGGTTCAGCTCGGTGCGCACCGAGTCGACCAGGAACGGCAGGTCGTGATGCAGGACCTCGACCACGGTGTGCGTGGACTGCCAGCCGTGGCGCTCATAGTCGGGGTTGTAGACCCGCACCTGCGGGTTGGCCGGGTCGAAGCGCTCGATGGTGCGCCAGGCAGAGAGGGTGCAGCCGGCCAGGTCGGACAGCCGACGCTGGGTGAGTTCGTCCAGAGAGATGATGCCGAAGAACTGTTCGGCGAACAGCGCCACTTGTGGCAGGGACTGCTCGCCGATGTGCTGCGCCAGGGCCGCCTGCAGTTGATGCTGGAAGTCGGCTTTGCTGGCTGCGGTGAAAAACGCCATCTGTGGTACTCCGCTTGGGCTTTGTTATAGGTGAAGCGTCGTGTACGTGCGCCATGTACGGATCAACGATAGCCAACCCGTAGCAGGTGGACGGTAAAACCAGGGCGTAGGACGCTTCCTTCGCGTCCAGGTTCCAGGGATGGGCAGCTGCAAAGACGACTGCCGGTGGCTGTGTCTTTACGGTTGTCCATCAACTGGGCAGCTTAACGACTGAGCGGTCATCACGGCTTGCAGCGCTGCGACATATTCGGTCAAAGGGCGGTAACATTGCGTTTATGCGCAAGCCCCAGACTGGCACAATCGCATTTCATTTCCTTGAACCGAGCCGCCCATGCAACTGAAAACCGCCCTGCTCTTCGCCACCCCCTGCGATGACGAGGAAGACAACATGGCGACCCTGTGCTGCCACAGCGACAAGGGCCAGATGTTCCTGCTCACCCGTTATCCGGACGAAGACACCGTCGATCTGACGCTGGACGACGAACCGTCGACGCTGGACGGGCTGAAAGTGACCTTGAGTGCCGAGCGCCTGCTGATCGAGGTTTCACCGGGGGATCGGGATGCACTCAGGGGTGATGAATCGTTGGAGATCCTGCTTACGTCGGCCGGAAGCGATCTGGAGGAAGTGGCGCTGACGCTGCGCAATATTCTCGAGGGAACGGGGACGTTCGTTTCCGAGATCTGAGACGGCGCTCCCGTTGCGGGTTAGCCCGCACAGGGGCAAGGAAGCATCGACAGCGCACACAACAAAGGCGACCCAAGGGTCGCCTTTGTGTACTTGCCGATCAGCGCATGGATCGACAGCGCTTACTTGCTTTCCTTCGCGAGGGTGCCCAGCGATGCATCCTTGACCATGTAGCGGCCTTCAAGGTCGCTCAGCACCTTGAGGCTGTTGCGCGCCATCAGCACGCCGACTTCGACTTCCTGCTTGAGGTAGATGACCTCACCGGCCTTCGCGTTCACGGTCATCTCGGCCCAGTTCTCGGCCTTGGAGCTGATCACGTGGGTACCCGGGGTCACGTAGAAGTAGATGTATTGATTGCCACGGTTGTAGCCCATTTCCGACTCGGCTTCCTTGTTATCGAGGAAGACGTTGAAACGCACCATCATCCCGGCATTGCTCGGGCGAACCACGTAGACCAGGGCCTTGTCGGCTACTGCAGCCTTGGGCAGCGAGTAGTTGGCGACCTCCGCCTGCATCTTGTCCGCCGAGGGGGTGGAGGCGCAGCCGTAAAGCAGCGCAATGGAGAGTACGGCGGTGGCTTTGATGAGGGTTTTGATCACAAAGGCTTCCTTGCTTACGAAAGGGTGGTAGGGGCGGAATAGCGGCGGCAATATTAATTCGCCATCATCTTGGCGTCAACCTGCTGCCGTGGTGGCTGACCCGCTACACTTTACAAACGCTAATTGTTAATGCGCGTTTTTTCTCTACTACCAAGTGCTTCCATGTAAGCAGCCTTCAACGCAAGACTTACCACATGCAATGCTTCAGCCTTCAGATAAGCTAAATCCTGAGCAACCATCGCCTGGCCTGAGCCTTTTAACTTCACACGAGACTCTCCAACATATTTGGCACCCTCGACATAGACCGAGACACTGGCTTCGCACGCATAATAATCCGGACTATTCCAAGTCTTGACAAAAATGCGATTGATCTCAACGCGAGTTTTTATGTTCGCATCATCATCAGAGCCGATAGCTCGCTTGGTAAAATCGATCCAGTCAGTGACTGGAACATTGGCAAAACCTTCATACAAACCCCCATTGTAGTTGGCAGCATGCCACACTAACTTGCTGTTCTCAGAACGCTGAGAGCAGCGCTCAACGCTGGAAACTCCGATTATCGATCAATTAATTTTTTTGTTTTTTACTGCAACCAATTCAGAATCGGCCGTATAAGCGGAAAAATGCAGTTGATTTGTGACGCAGCCACTCAAAAGAAAACAAACCAGAAATATCTCCTTTCAGCCATTCAAAAAAATCACCACCCAACAACCCCATATACGTCGCGCACTCCAAACCACCACCTCTCGTTCGGGCACTATTTCGACATTTACTCCCCACCACCCCATTTGAAATATGAAGCAAGGCATATCCCAAACCAGACAGGTACCGCATAGGCCAGAAAGCCAGGAAACACACCGGAAATATCAGACCAGCCAAAAAACCACGTGTCATATTTGAAATATAAGGCTATAGCCCCTAAAAAATTTGATCCGACCCCTCCGAAGAAAAACAAAATGATCAAATAAATTAAAAGTAGTACATAAGCTTGAAACCTCGACTTGGGCTTCATTACTTGTTATCTCCTATTGACCCTATCTTGCCACCCGTAGCTTCGGAAGTCTGAGGCCCCATACGAGTTAGGTCATTGCTGAATTCTTGGCCGATGTTGCCAAGGAAACTCTACATTAACCGAGACACGATGACTCTCCCCATTCGCCTACAGAGAGCTTTCGGCAGATTTTGCTAAAGCGCGCATGAGACATACCTCTAACTTTTTTACTCTTTATCTCCGGGAGCCTTACGTTCTTTATATGCCTTTAGCCGAGACAGCGCCCATATCCCTACCGTAGCAAACACTGTGTAGATTAAAGCCCCAGGAATTAGCCGCAGAATCTCAGAGCATTCAAGCACCCAACGGCCCATCTTAAAGAAATTTATTGTCGCCCCTAAAATCACCCCACTAACACTAACCAGCATAAACATTAAAAAGCAATAGAAAAACAGCAACAGAAAAGCTTGCAAACTTGACTTCGGCCTAATCATTCACCAACTCCTAAAGGCTCCACTTTCCCTCCAGTGACCTCGAAGCAACAGATCCAGACAAATCATTTCCCACATCAACTGAGGTCCCGAAATATAGCTACCTAGACGCTACCTGCCCAGTTCTGAAACCCACTACCCCGACCAGAACCGAGCCCAGAAGTGAATACGTTGGATCCTCGCCCTTGATCAAGCCTCCAAGCAAGACCCGCCCGCGCCAATTCGATTGAACTATCCAGATCACAAAATTTCATAATCAGCCGTCATAAAAATCAACGCCCGCGACCACCCCTCATATATGACAAAACACAAATACCAACCCCAACCGGAACTGCATATGCAATCGCACCGGGAAGCACGCCAGGAACATCAGACCAACCAAAACTCCACACGCCAAAATTGTAAAAATTAATTGAAGAACCTAAAAACCTTGAAGCAACACCCACTAAAAAAAACGCGACTATTAGATATACAAATAGCAAAATGAACGCTTGCAGCCTTGACCGAGGCTTGATCACTTTCCACCTCCTAACGACCCTATCTCAAAACTTACATTTTCAGACACGCAGGCACCGACGATTCTCTCAGCCACGGCTCTTCATACTTGGGCGACGAAAATCCTTTTCCAGTAAGGTCTCGACACCGCCTGTGGCTTTAGCTTCTCTGTAACGATAGAAGGTGTCTCGCCACACAAATCAACAAGAAACATTCAAACCGCAAGCAGAGATAAATTCACGTATCGGCATATCAAGAAAGCTACTCTCCCCAACGGAAAGAAGATCTTGCAAGGTGACGACCCCTTTTTCAAAATCCAAAGAAACGTCAAAGCAATTAAACTCAAACCCCCTGAACAGAACGCTCTTTGAGCAAACGCGCTCATTAAAGGCATCGTTCAAAATAGAACGAACGCTGCCATTCAACTCTTGGGCGATAAATCGCCCCATTAGTATGCCACCACTATCCATAACCATTCCTACTAGTGCGGGAATGCAGTCTGAATCACAACTCCCCGAACATTTATTTTGATTGGCGACTGGCCCAATAGTACTCCGAGGCATGAAACACCATGTCCGCTCGCGCAGCGATTCAACTCTGTAAAAATCAATGACACTGACCTCAGTGATCTGTTTAGTTCATTTTCTTCTCAAAGCTGTTTGGTGTTCACAACCAAATACCCCGTGCTAGCACCTCGAGTGTTCTCACACATCAGGGATCTCGATGTGGAATGAGTTCGCAAATATACTCCAAGACATCCAGCCAGGCCCCGGTTCAACCTCGAGAACTCCCTCTAAGAAATATTCCTTGGAAAGAGCATCAATCCAAGAGCGGGAGCCAAACTCCTGAACAACTTCTTCACCCGTAGTGCCTTTTCGATCAGCCGTATATTCGCCAACTACCCTTTTTGAAAATATAACATTTTCAAAAACGAACCAACAACCACCAACATATTCATGCAGCGCGTACTCACTATCGGCCTTGCTGACATACTGAGCCCACTCACCAGATTCAGTACGAGCACGTAAGATACGATCGTCATTCAACTCCCACTCAACATACTCAACTCGTCTCGAAGGATCGTAAATATAGTGCCTGGGAAATATACGCTCTACGCGACCAGACTTATTTTTTTCACACTTAATAAAGCGAAAGCTATTTTTTTCTTTTAATAAATTCCCATATGGAAACGCCAACCCACCCTCAACAAAAACCCTAAGACCGCCTGATATTTCTTTCGAAACTCCATATGTGCAATTAAATATATCAAGCTCATCAAAATCAACAGAAACAATCATTTGAATTTCTCCAGAACGATGGTCTTCATGCTATCGAGATTCATAATCACACTTCCATCTGTACGAAGAAATGTTTGCCCAGAGAATCTGGAATCTAGAGATCCGGCTTGTATAACTCGCAACCCTAGAGACTCTAACGCAGAAGCGCTTGGAATTTTTCCATAAGGATTTGCAGCGTTCGCATTAATAAATATTTTCCCGCCAGGCTCTACCACACGAGCAGCCTCCGGCAAAAAGTCCATCATTGAATTAGTACCGCCCGCACTCTTTGGAATGAAGGGATTACTGGCAACAATCTCTCCCAGCGAGTTATCTCTGAAAGGAAGTTTCGTTGCATCCGCCCGAATGCCCGACTGAATATCTGGACGTATATCAACATTATTGGCAACTGGACCAATGGTACTCCGAGGCATGGGATACACACTGAGCAAGGGTTTCAGAGCCTTTCTTTGTAGTCACCACGACAAAATCAGAGGCATGTTTGAATTTTTTATCGAGCTGCTTCTAGCCTCCCCCGGTTAAAGCCTCAGCAACACTGTTACCTTTTCCACTATCAGCCTTTTATGCGCTCTAGGAACTCGACCATTGCTAGCGGATCACACTCCACAAGTTTTTCAAGTAAATCTTCTGCTGCCCAATGCAGAATCATGTCCCCTCCCCCTCCGTCCTTGCAGAGGATGAGATCACTTGACAAAGAAGAGTCAACAACATTGACTTCTCTATCGCTGAGCACCATCAGGCCGCCGTAGCCATCATAAGGAATGACCCAGTAAAAACGCTCGTTCTCTATCCAGTAAACCCCAAACACCTGTACAGGCTCTTCTCGCCCAATTTCTCGAATAATCATATTTACGTCACTCAATAGTCCTACCGGGTTGCAGCACAGGGGGCAGCTGTTGCGGCGTAGTAATTTTCATATCGTATGCTTTATCGGTTACGGAGTTGTACTGGTAGTGGATGGTTATAATTTTCTCCGCTAGGTAGACGGTGACTTACTTCCATTTTCCTCCACCCCTCACTCCGCGGAAAATCTTTATCGCCTGCTAGCTTTGTATCACGACCGGCAGATGGATTTTCTACTACTCTGTTCCACAAAGTCTGCTCGTTCAGATCTCTTGGCGCCGTTGACTGATAGCTCTTTGCTGTTGAATGCGTTGCATAGTCTGGGAGACCAGCAGAAAACTCATCGGCAGCATTTTCCCGACCATAATAATCTCTATTTAAACTAGACCTTTCAGTAACAACATTCGGGCTATATCGATCATCAGCAATAGTTGGCTTTCCGCCACTGAAACCACTAGAACCACTATCTTTCGCCCCACCTGCCACTTTCGAGTCAGCAACGACTACAGGCCCCGCCCCACCCTTGATGGCAGGAATCCCCAGTGTAGCCATCCCCAGCAGGCCGGCCACCATATTACCAGCGGCATTCCATCCATCACCATCAACCGCTTGCTTGGCACCCTGGGTAAACTGCAGCGCCCCGTTGGTCGCCGCCACCGCCCTGATCATGCTGCCAATAGAGCCTGTCAGGAAGTAGATCGCAGGATCACCCAGGTTGGCCAGGCCTTGCTGCTGTTCACCAATGCGCAGGCTGGACTTGGCATCAAGGTAGGTCTGCTCGTCGACACTGCGGTCCCGAGTCCAGGTCAGGTTTTCAACCAGTCCCATTTGGCTGCGCTGAGCATCTGCCCACGCGAGCTTGTCCTGGCTGCTACCTGCATAGGGATAGCCATAGCCCAAGGTCTGCTCACCACTGAGCAAACTGGCGACACTTGCCTGGACGGCTGCCAGGCTATGGCTGATACCCAAGCCATTTTGGGCATCCAGTTTCCTGACGGCATCCAGTCTCTCGAAGGCATAAACCTGAAGGTATGCCGCGAGCTCGACCTTCTCATCCTGGCTAACCGATACTCAGCAAAGCGACGAGCCGTTGGCTAGTGAAAATTTAATGGCACTGCCTACATATCCAGAGAAGTTTTGCTGCTGCCTCAATTACTTTCACAGTACGAAACTATCTCGGTTTCGCAATTTTGCCTTTTATGCAATCGTTCAGATAACTCTCCAGAGGCTTAGCTGTTCCGAGAACATGAAGCTCACCAGACTGCCTATCAATCAAAAACGGGGCATTCCCTGCGAGTTGGGCTGATAGCTCACCGGTTTCCAAAAACTCTTTTGACTGGTAGCAAAAATACCAGCCCTCAGCAAATTCACCTTGATATGTAATTTGCAAAAGAATTTCGGAATCCATTAAATATTCTTTTGCCTTCTTCAAGGCACATGCATAAGTTATAATCAATTGGTTCTCAATAGCTGTAGCGTCTTGAAGCCATCGAGTTTTGCCGGCTTCCCCGTCTGCCCATCAAGGAATCTAACAACACCATTCTGATTAACCACATTAAAAACATGCCCTGGCTGACCCGAACCATAATTATCCACCTGACCCTGCTCCGCTGCCAGCTTGTAGGTGGCCACTTTCACATCATCAATTGATCCCACCGAGTCCTTATTCCCACTAAACTGAATGGGATATTTTGACCAGATTACGCTGTTGAGTAAAAATGGAGCCCGCTTCAGCGGCACGCCCTGCTGCTTTTGCCCCGACTAGTTAGAATAGGAAGAGATCAGAGCCTTTGCGATTATACCTTCCGCGGTGCAACTGGATGCCAGCTCAGCCAACTCATCCATCGAGATCAAATTTGAGTTTAAGTACTTGTAAAAACCCTCTTGAAGCTCTGATTTTTTCACAGCAACAACGCCAAACTCCTCATATGCGCTTTCGAAGGCAACCCATTTGCACGCGCTATCGCATAAAGCTATTGGATAACCAACCGTTCCATCAAAAAAATTTTCAAACCTTTTACTCAACCAACGAACATCTCTCTCTAAATCGTTTCCATCTAAGGAAAAACAAGAGTTACCTAATCGCTCACCACCTGAAAACTTTATAAAAACATCTGACTTAAAACTGGAAAGGCTATTCGATACCAACCCCGAAAAAATCTCAGAAAAGCAGAGCAATGGTCTCTCAAAAAACCAAAACAGAAAGCCACCACCAATGAAAACATTCGCCGGCAAGTCTTTCTTAAAATCTATGACACCTGACATCCTATCAAGAAAAGAATTCAAATCTTTATCTTCAACGTTCAAAACAGTCACGACTACTCTCCTGAAAACCTGATTTTCGCAGTTGGTTTTTTTACCCCTTCTATAGTCAACGACGCGGACGGCTGCCCTGTGGACGTTGAAGATGGATAGAATCGATAGGTCTTCCCTCCATTAGTTAACACAGTAACTGAGCCATCCTGAGAAATTGTCTTTTTATAACCATTAGACTCAAGAGTCTTTATGGCGCTGCTCTGAGTAATGTTCGCCTCTATCTGTCCTGCACTATTCCGCGTAGCTTTCGGCAAATACTCAATCGATGTTGCTTTTGCACCAACTAATCAAAATCACTCACGCAACGGCATTATTAATCTGAAACCCTAACCGCACCAGAGCTTTCCGGAGCAAAACCTTTAGGCCAGATTGTTTTATCATTATATATTGCACCTAAAAAAATAGCACCATCTATTCTTTTTACGTCAAAATTAACATCTCGTAAATTGGAATTTGCAAAACTAGAGCCACCAACATCCGCATTTTTTAAATTAGCCATTGAAAGATCCGCCCCTGAAAAATCCGCATAAGCCGCGACGACATCTAGAAGATGGACACAACTCATCTTCGCATCAATAAAACTTGCATTCATTAGTGCCGAACCACTCAGCACAGCACCATTCAACAGAGAACAATTAAAAGAGGCATTCCTTAAGTTTGAACCTGTGAAATCAGCCTCTGTTAGATCTAAACCGTCAAAAATTGCACGATGCAATTCTAGCCCTCTTAAACTTGACTTAGCAAAACTAGTCAAGGGCAATTCCAACTCTGCGCCAGTTTCGAAAACAATAGTTATCACCTGTTCCCCCAATCTACTTGATCCACTTTCAGCTCAGACACTGGTTTGGTTTGACCGACTTTGTTAGGAGATAAGGCCCCAGGTGTCACATCTGGATTTCGACCTAATATTTTTGCTGCTATATAACGATGATTCCCATCAACGATTACATTGCCGTCCATCTTAATTGCCGGAGCAACATCACCCTTAAGAATTCGATCAACATATCTTTGCACCGCAGGTAATGACACAGCGCCTTGCGCACTAATAGCAGGATCACCCTGCAATGCTTTTTGAATAATCTCAGGGGTTACCTCTGACCCCTTCGAAACCAGAGGCTTTCCTGCCGCCCCAGTAGCTTTTGCCCCTGCAAGATAGTCCACTGCTCGCTGAACCTGCGCAAGCTCCGCACGTTCAGGTACTCCAACAGGCCTAGACCCAGCCTGTTTACCTGCAGCAGCGCCACCAACAAGCCCCAAGCGGTCCAGCGTAGGCGCCCATTCGTTCAGGACTTTACTCAGGCGCGCATAGCTGTCAATCGAGCGCTCCAATAGAGCTGTCTTGTATGTTTCGCACCTAGCCGTCGTACACTGGACAGACATCAGTGTGTCTATGCTTTGGGCGATCTGAAGCGATTTCTCCTTGGCTCTTTGAGGCCCGTAAGTATTCTGGGCATCCTCTACGTTACGCAAGCTCTCGTCGTCGTATTTCTCTTTTATCCACTTGTCCGTCTGACAGCTTTCGTCCGTACCACAGCCATTCATGTCTTTGGCAAAAGCCAGGATATCCAGGTGTTCCAGATAGTTGTATTGCGTGCCGTTCTTGGCGACCCATGCGGCTTTGTCCAACGAGCTGGCATCAGCATCCTCCTGGCTTGCCGCCGCCAGCACCCCGACGATCTGCGAGCTCATGGTCAGCAGGTTTTCATTTCCCCCAACCAGCTTGTTGAGCTGCACCACCAGCGCCTCATTCGCGCCGGCCGCCAAGGCACCCGTTTTGAAGTCACCGCCAGTGGCCTTCGACAGCAAGCCACCCACCATCGCATGGATGGCAATCTTGGGGAGGCTGCCGTTCTCGATGCCGAACTGCTTGGTGTAATCCCCCACCGCATTGAAACTGGCTGCCGCCAGCGTATTGAACAGCGCGCTTTTCAACGCATCGCTGGCACTGCCGCCCTGCCCAAGGGCCTTGCTCAGCAGCAGGGAGGTGCCATTCTGCAACGTCTGGTTGGCTGCGAACTGACCTACGCCTTTGATCGTGTTCAGTTCGGGCCCAAGGACTTTGCCCGTGACTGGGTCGGTTTTCGTTCCCGTCCAGCCATCGAAATAGGCCGCTGTCAGACCTGCAGCCACACCCGAAATGACATAGCCCTTCATCGCATCGGAGGAGGTCACATCCTTGACCACATCCCCCAGATCGCCTCGATTGTTGATGACGCTTACCGAAGCATTGGTCGCAGCGCCCGTGGCAACAGCCCCGACGGCGGCTCCAGCGACACCGCCGTTGGCCCAGGCCGCTGCGGCAGGGCCGACGACGGCCGCCATGACGATCGCAATCGCGAGCTGAGCAGCCGGCCCCAGCCCTGAATTGCTGTACTTGAACGAGTCGTGGATTTCCTTGACCTGACGCCAGTCCACGCCACCTTGTGCTTCGACCTGCTTGAGCCAGGCCAGCTTCGGGTCGGCCTTGACCATGGCATCGATGGACTCGCTCACCGTCTGCTGGTTGACCTGGCGCACATCCACATGAATCTTGCCAACAGCATTGATCACCAGGTCGCCTTTGGCGACCAGCTCGCTCTGGCGAACCGTTTCATCCGTACGGCCCTCGCCCTTCATGCTGAACCAGCCAACGTTGGACTTGCTCTTCTCGTGACTCTCCTGATGCAGGTCCTTGACCGCCTCGAACGTCACCGCACCGCCGCTGTCGATGGTCAGGTCATTACCCGAGGCGAGCTTCGCCCCCTGGTACAACTGATCACCACCGCTCTTGAGCGTCAGATCACCACCGCTGCTGACTTCGCTGCCCACCGCCTTGACGTCGGTGACTTCGTCGCGCTGGGTCTGCTTGCTGCCCCAGCCGCCTTTCTTGCTCATGTCGTACAGCGAGTACTGGCTGTCGTTGGCCGCCAGCAGCTCCAGCTTGTCGCCGGCCACCAGGTAGGCTTCTTCGCCGGCGCTGACTTTGCTCGCCACCAGGCGCAGGTCACGTCCGGCGTCGATGGCCAGGTCGCCGCCGGCCTTCACCACGGCAGACTGCTGCTCGACGTCATCCTCTTGCCGCTCGTACTTGGTCTTGCCCTTCTTGCCCTTGGCGTAGCTGTGCTCCTCGTTCGCCGCAGCAGCCAGGGTCACGTCGCGGCCGGCCTGCAGGGCCAGGTCGCGGCGTGCCTCGACTTCGCTGGCGACGATGCTCAGGTCCTGGCCTGCCGTTGCGGTGAGGTTGCCGCCTGCGCTGATCTCGCTGCCGTACTGGGTGCTGCTGGTGTCGTGGCCGCTGACACGACGGCGTTGATACTCGTGGCTGTCGACGCCTTCCTGGCTGACGATGGACAGGTCGCGACCGGCATCCAGCCTGATATCGCCACCCGCCTTGAGCACCCCACCCACGTTGCCGATATCGCGCCCGGCGGTGATGGTCAGGTCGTTCGCCGCCTCGATGCGTGCTGCAGTGTCGACCAGGTCCTTGGTCATCTGCTCACCACCGGCCCGGCCTTCCAGCCGGGTGACGCTGCGTTCGTTGATCACATCGCCGGTCAGCGCGGTCAGGCTCACTTCACGACCGGCGATGATCCCGCCCTGGGCGTTGCGGATCGAGTCGGTGGCGAGCATGTCCAGGCGCCCGCCTGCTTCGATCAGCCCGCTGTTGCTGATGTTGGTGGCGCTGGCGGCGAGGTTGTTGGTGGCACGCAGGGTGCCGACGTTGACCAGGTCGCCGCCGCTGATCAGGTTGACGTCACGGCCTTGAATCAGCGCGCCGTTAGGGGCGACGCGACCGTTGGCGTGGGCCAGGTACAGCACTGGGGCCAGTACCTTCTCGCCGTTGACCTCGACCTGCTCCATCCAGACGATGTCGTGGGTCAGCGCGGCGACCTGCTCGGCGCTGAGCGACACACCCACGCTCAGCGACAGCTTGTCCTTGCTGGCGATGGCGTTGTCCATCAGGTAGCGGAACAGTGTCTCGTCGCTGGTCATGCCGTCGATGTAGCGCTGGCCGGTGCGGGCCACCACGGCTTCGCGGATCAGGCGTTGTTCGTAGAGGCCGTCGCCCAGGCGCTTGATGGCCTGATCTGGATTGACGTTGAGCTGGCCAAGCAGGTAGTCGGAGCTCAGGAACTGCTTGAGGTCGGTGAGTACCGGATTGGTCCCGATCAGGTACTTGTGCGGCTGCGGGGTGCCAGTATTGGCCGGAACGCCCTGCACCCGCGGGTGCTCTGCGCCGCGGGCAGTGTCATGGCGGTGGAGACGGTGCTGGCGACGGTCGGGAGAGCCTGCTGGAGCGTCGGCGCGGCCACCGAGGTCATTGCCGGGAGGCTGGTGTCGCGCGCAACGATGGTCTCGGTGGAGGGCTGGGCAAGCGTGATCGGCGTGCTCGGCCCAGGCTGTGCAGTGGACCAGTGCAACCCGTCGGCGGCCCCTCCTACCTGGCTCGACGTGCCTTGGCGGGCGGCCACTTCACCGCTGCGGCTGGGCAGTTTACCCGGCCCTTGGGCCTGATCGATGGCGGCCACGCGCACGCGCGACACTTGAAGCAACCGACGGAGCTCTGAGGGCGAAACCAATCTTTGAATTTATTAAGCCCAATTGAATCAAGGGCAATAAATTTCATCTCACCTTTTCGATACGACACATTCGAAGTCTTTAGCTTTCCAAGCCCTTGAATTACATCGCCACGCTCTATTCTTGCTCCTATAAGCGAACTGATCCGACCAAATACACAATTGGCATTCTAGATAAATTTAGACCCCCACAAATTCCGCCCCTCTAAAGCCCAGACAAACCCAACACAACCACAAATTAAAAATCAGTCGCTGCGCTTTTTTTTAACCTCTGCCACCTTTGACTTCACCCATATCCCTAAAGCGACTGGAACCCCGCAAGACAATCCAACAAGAATAGACTTATGAATATCCTCCCAACCAAATACCCAATAATCAAACTTATAATAACCAATAATCGCCCCCAAAAGATGTGCCAATATGCCAATTACAAGAAAAAGCAATACAGAATACGCCAACAACATAGCCATCAATAAAAACCCAACTCTTTCCAGCTTCACTTTTTATCCCCTACAGAACTGATTTTTCCCCCGATGACTTCGGAAAACACAGAACCAACTACGTTGCCGTATATATCAGCTTCTTCTCCGACAACTGGCTTTAACTGACCAGACACTACTTGACCTCCTTTAAAACCCATCAAGCCACCCAGAGCTGCGCCCAGAAGTGAGTATGTCGGATCTTCACCCTTGATCAAACTTCCCAAATAAGACCCACCCACCCCAGCACCGAGAGTGAACCCTAACCCTCTGCCTTGAGTGGCCCCGCCAACAGTAGCAGCAATTGATGCGTCCACGTAACTAAACGGCTTATCGGTGGATAACTGATAACCGATATTCGCTCCGCCGGAAATCGCCGCACCTGATACGACACCTGCAACACCGGTTGCGGGCGCCACAACCACACCTAATGCGCCAGGAGCATAGACCCAACCGGCGACATAATCATGACCTGGGCCTTTGTACCCATCGCTTCTAGCCAAGGACTGGAGCGCATCAGAAATCTGCTCGGGTGTCTTGCCTTGCTCAGCCATATATGCTCCTAAGCTGGCAGCTTCCGCCCCCCAACTTCCCCCTGGATGTAAAAAGTCATTATAGCGCTGAGCGTTTCCAGCCACCCAACTGGCGGTTTCAGGGTTCCCATTACCCAGGGCTCCTGCCAAAACCCCAATAATCTGGGCGGTCGCCACCTTGAACTGGTCGTCCGTAGCAAACCGTGAATCGAGATACTTGCCTAGACCTGCACTTGTAGCCGCCGTGAGACCTTGCGCTGCAGCACCTGCCAGTGCCCCTGTTTTGAAGTCTCCTCCCTTGGCGGATGACAGCGCACCACCCAAGACTGCGTGCATTAGGATTTTTTGTGCAGAGCCAGGACTGACGTTGAGATAATCAGCCAAATCGCCGACCTGTTTATTACCGAAGGCCGCCGCCAAATCCAATCCTTCAGACACAGCAGCAGCCCCAAGATTATCTTTGAAGCTGCCTCCATTTATCGCTGTGTTCACACTGCCAGCGACCAAAGCATGTGTGCTGCTACGAAGGATGTTCTGGCTGACCGAATTCCAATCCAACAGACCAGAGCTATACCCTGGATTATTGATGCCATTGGCACTCAGAACCAACGGGCCGTCGGGATTCCACCCCGCAACTGCTGTGTCTATTCCACTCAAAATTCCGCTTGTCACCATCTGCGTAGCGTATCCCTTTATGGCCTTGCTGCTGGTTGCCGCTTTTAGGCCAGCACCGATGTCTCCACCACCGTTTATGGTTCCTACTGCAAAGTTACTGGCCATGGCACCTGCAAGAGGACCAAGGTAGACGCTCGCGACAATCGAAATAATCAGGGCGGGCGCTGCTCCCAGTCCTGAATTTTTGTAATCCCAGCTGTCGTGAATTTCTTTTACTACTCGCCAATCCACTTGTCCGCTGGCCTCGGCCTGCTTGATCCACGCCAGTTGGGGTTCTGCTCGGACCATTGCATCAATCGTTTGGCTGACGGTGTTTTGGTCAATTTGCTTAATATCAATATTTATTTTGCCAGCGGCCCGAATCGCCAATTCCCCCTGGGTTACCATCAAGGTCTGGCGCAGCGTCTCATCAGTACTTCCCTTGCCTTTGGCGCTGGTCCACGCCAGATCCGACTTGCTCTTCTCGTGACTCTCCTGATGCAGGTCCTTGACCGCCTCGAACGTCACCGCGCCGCCACTATCGATGGTCAGGTCATTACCCGAGGCGAGCTTCGCCCCCTGGTACAACTGATCGCCACCGCTCTTGAGCGTCAGGTCGCCACCGCTGCTGACTTCGCTGCCCACCGCCTTGACGTCGGTGACTTCGTCGCGCTGGGTCTGCTTGCTGCCCCAGCCGCCTTTCTTGCTCATGTCGTACAGCGAGTACTGGCTGTCGTTGGCCGTCAGCAGCTCCAGCTTGTCGCCGGCCACCAGGTAGGCTTCTTCGCCGGCGCTGACTTTGCTCGCCACCAGGCGCAGGTCACGTCCGGCGTCGATGGCCAGGTCGCCGCCGGCCTTCACCACGGCAGACTGCTGCTCGACGTCATCCTCTTGCCGCTCGTACTTGGTCTTGCCCTTCTTGCCCTTGGCGTAGCTGTGCTCCTCGTTCGCCGCAGCAGCCAGGGTCACGTCGCGGCCGGCCTGCAGGGCCAGGTCGCGGCGTGCCTCGACTTCGCTGGCGACGATGCTCAGATCCTGGCCTGCCGTGGCGGTGAGGTTGCCGCCTGCGCTGATCTCGCTGCCGTACTGGGTGATGCTGGTGTCGTGGCCGCTGACACGGCGGCGTTGATACTCGTGGCTGTCGACGCCTTCCTGGCTGACGATGGACAGGTCGCGACCGGCATCCAGCCTGATATCGCCACCCGCCTTGAGCACCCCACCCACGTTGCCGATATCGCGCCCGGCGGTGATGGTCAGGTCGTTCGCCGCCTCGATGCGCGCTGCGCTGTCGACCAGGTCCTTGGTCACCTGCTCACCACCGGCCCGGCCTTCCAGCCGGGTGACGCTGCGTTCGTTGATCACATCGCCGGTCAGCGCGGTCAGGCTCACTTCACGACCGGCGATGATCCCGCCCTGGGCGTTGCGGATCGAGTCGGTGGCGAGCATGTCCAGGCGCCCGCCTGCTTCGATCAGCCCGCTGTTGCTGATGTTGGTGGCGCTGGCGGCGAGGTTGTTGGTGGCACGCAGGGTGCCGACGTTGACCAGGTCGCCGCCGCTGATCAGGTTGACGTCGCGGCCTTGAATCAGCGCGCCGTTGGGGGCGACGCGACCGTTGGCGTGGGCCAGGTACAGCACCGGGGCCAGCACCTTCTCGCCGTTGACCTCGACCTGCTCCATCCAGACGATGTCGTGGGTAAGGGCGGCGACCTGCTCGGCGCTGAGCGACACGCCCACGCTCAGCGGCGGGCGATAAAACACGAACGAGCTTCCCGGACGCCTTCTGTATGTGCTCGGCCGCCTAAACCGCTGGTTCTACTTGCCGCACCCGCCATTCAGCTGATTTACCAAACGCCGAATGATGGAGGTGGTGCCGTGGCTGCCAGACCGGAGCATGGTCGAGCACCGGCTGTAGAGCGGGGCAGGATTGGGGTAAGCGATTTTCGATGAGTAGGGGCTGCTGCTTCAGGTGCAAACTGAGCATAGATTTGGCGAGAGGCGCTACTAGGCTCTGTACAAAAAGTCTGATACTCGGTGATGCCGCGTTAAAAACAGCCTTGGAATGCTCATTTACAATCCATAAACTCCGCTTCCTCGGCCGTTTCGCCTTGCCTGACCTTCGTCTAAAAAATTTTCATACACCCTAGTTTACTTCGCCGGAGGACGGAGGACGGAGGACGGAGGACGAAACCTGCGCACAAAAAAGAGCAGTTCATTCTATCTTAGGAACGCCCGTTATTTTAAAAAGATGCTAAAAAGCCATTCTCAGCAACGGCACCCCCGCACCTTGGAGCCCCCTAACTTTGCGAGGGTGCTATATAGCCCTCAGGAATATCTGGCCACTCAGGCTCAAGCAACAAATACTCGGCATCCTCGGCAATATTGTCAAAAAAACCAGACAAACTCATGGCATGAGCTCGAAGATGAATTAGAGCCGACTGAGTGGCTAGCGCATCTCCTCCACTCGACGCAAGTCTGCGTATATTTTTCGCAAGCTGTTCCATACCTTTTGCAAGCAACAGAGAAAGATCCTCATGATAACTAACCTTCAGCGCTTCCAGCTCCACCTCCGGCAACTTCTCTTGAACGATTGCAGCAAATAGCTTTCTTACCTTATTAATCTCAGAAAAATCATTCATCGCGGCGATTTCCTTTTGCTTAATAGCAATTTTCGTTTTCACCTCGTTAATCTAGCCATCGAGATGATGCACATTCCGACCATCAACTGGCGAAACCGTAGGGGAAAGAACGTTGTCACGCCCATGAGTGGACTCCAGATCATTTATGGTAGTTTGCGGGTTGTACGGAGCCTCGGAGCCTTTACCTTTTGCACCTAATCAGCAGCTGTAAAAAAATGCTTATCTAGATCAGCAGGAGGGAACTGACCAGGTAGAATCTTTGACGAAATATCCCTACTAAGAAGTTTTAAAAGGAACTCAACACAGCCACAACTGTAGACTTCTTCGTCTCCCTGATCCGAGCTATGAATAGCAACTCTCCACGAATCTGGCTGCCCCTCAACCAACCAAACAAAAGTTTCTCCATTATCTGTCACCGCCCAAGGAAGAAAAGAACCTTCCGCAGGATAATTTGGCCTTGGATAGTCCAACAAAAATTCCTGCCGCATTACAGCGTACGCGCCTAAAAAGTACTTACTTTTCTCAAAATTCAAATTTTGATTTTTAGAAAAAGGATCTAACACCCACACAAAATCGTCTACTGCTCCGCACCCGTAAATTGAAATAAATTCCTTGAAATCGTTGGGCAGCCGCAGACCTTTATCAGTTTCAAAGTTCACCCAAGCGGCTTTATCAAAGGCTCGCGGAGAGGGTGGCGGAAGAATATCAATCAGCTTATTTATCATCCTTACCTTACCCCATTTATGTTCGGGATTGATACATCAAGAGTAAAACCACCTGACCCACGAGCAGACAACGTCACACCGGTTGGCATTGGGTTTGCACCTGTATAAATAGGAATCGCCCTATAGCTTACTGTTTCACCACTCTGCACGGCACCTCTGACTTGACGCTCAAATGAGCTCATATTTGGATGATTCGCGTTGCGCTGGAAAAGTGTCACCAAATTTCTTGCATCATCACCAGCCCCTCCTAGTGAATTCGCAAGCAAATGTCCTCGCGCATGGTTAGCAGGCTGCCCCTCAAAACCTGGAGGTCGAATTGCTGGATTAGCACTCGAACCGCTTCCCAACGAACTCTCCCTGAGGACTGCTGTAACTCCCGTAGGTCGACCAAGTGAGTCGAGGTCGCCAAGAATTACGTTGCTTGGAGCATTTGCACTTGGCCTGGCGAGTGTCGAGTAGCTGCTTTCTGGTGTTGCTTTTGCATCCCCCACCCCTGGCTTAATACCACCCGACTCGCCACACGGGCCAACGTTATGAACCCAGGTTTTGAGTTTACCTACATAAAACGTATGCCCAACATCCACGGAAAGATTGAATGTCTCGCCGACTAACTTATGCAAACTTATCGAAGCAACGCGACTCGACGTGTCATTTCCAGCTCCATCAGCCAAGGACTGTAGCAAGTCTCCAGTCCTCAAGTCACCCATCGGCACAAAATCATGTCTGGCCGGTACATAGAATGGGTGACTGGGGGTCACGAACAAAGTCTCAGTCTGAACCTGACCGTCTGCGCGCGTGCTTTCCAGGGTCAACCGATAGATCGGCTGATCGTTACGGATGTGCGTCGCAGTGATCGCTGCGGCGAAGGGTTCACCCCCGTGCTCAGGCTTGGTCCAGACTATATCCCCGACCTTGAGGGTTTCAATCGCTCGGTCGCCCCCCGGAGTCGCAACCAAGGTTCCTGCTGCGAAGCAGCAAGGGCCACGCTCAGTTCCGCCAACTGCGCCCTTGCGACTTGTGACGGCCTTGACGACAGTTCGCAGCCACATCCCAAAGGTGCCGACATCCTCTGCATCAACCCCAACCCCTGCCTGCCCCGCAGCCTCTTGAGCTGCATCGGTCATCGCCTTGGTCATGGCGGTTCCGACGAGTGTCTGCATGGCCTGGTAGTTACTGAGTATCGTGGCGCCGAGCGCATACTGCTCTTTCCATCCGACTTCCTTCATGCTGCCAGCCAACAGCGCATGAGTTTTCTGGTAGTCATCCGAGAACAACTTGTACTCGCTACGGCAGGCGTCCATGTCACGGGCACACAGCCGCTCTAGTCGCTCCTGGTTTTCGATATTCAGGTCGCCATACCGCTTGCGTACATCAGCGCATGAATTGTTCGCATCACACGTCTTGAGCTCGGCGAGAAACGCCTCGACCTCTTTATGTCGAAGGAAATTGTTCTGAGTAGCCTGCTGCGCGACCCAAGCAGCCACTTGTTGATCTTTGGCATCTGCACCTAGGCCGGCAGCAACCGTCATACCGACCAATTGTGAGGTCATGCCCAATACACGGTCGTGAGCTTCACCGGGAAAGATCTTGTCCCCGACCAGTTGCACCAAAGCCTCATTCGCGCCTGCCGCCAAGGCCGCCGTGCGGAAGTCACCGCCCGCCGCCTCAGCAATCAGACCACCGACGATGGCATGCACTGCGACGCGCTTGGGCAACCCGCTGCCCATCAGACGATCTCCGACCTCATTGAAGATCGCTCCGCTCAATGCGTCCGCAGCAATCTCCAGGCCGGCCTGGACAGCGTTGTCCTTCAGGCTGCCACCGTAGACCACCGTACTCAGCGCTGCTTTGAGTGCAATGCGAGACACGATGCTGTCACCGCCCGGTGCAAGCGCCGACATCACATAACCTTTCATGGCATCACTGGAGGTCACATCCTTGACCACCGCACCGAGATTCCCACGGTTGTTTACCGCACTGGTGGCAGCGTTGGTAGCGGCAGCACTGACCACCGAGTTGGCGGCAAAACCGAGCGTTGAGTTACTTGCGGCTCCAACCGCAGATGCCCCAGCTCCCCAAGTCAGATAGGTCACGATGATTGCAATGACGAGCGAAGCTCCCGCACCCAAACCTGACTGGTCGTACTTGAAGCTGTCGTGAACCTCCTTGACTCGACGCCAGTCCACATCACCCCGAAGCTCTGCTTCCTTGAGCCACGCAAGCTTGGGGTCAGCCACGATCATGGCGTCGATACTCTGGCTGACAGTTGCCTGATCGATATGCTTGATATCAATCTTCAATCCGTCGACAGCCTTGATGGTCAAGACACCTTGCGCAACCAGCTGATTCTGTCGAAGAGTCTCGTCAGTCGTGCCACGGCCTTTCGCACTGTTCCATGCAAGATCACCCTTGGACTTCTCATGGCTTTCCTGATGCATGTCTTTGACGGCTTCAAAGGTCACTGCACCGCCACTGATGATTGCAAGATCACTTCCAGCTTCGACTTTGGCGCCTTGATAGAGCTGATCGCCACCACTGACCAGGGAGGTGCTGCCACCGCTGCTGACCTCACTGCCAACTGCTTTTACATCTGTAACTTCATCACGCTGGGTCTTGCTGCTACCCCAGTTACCCTTCTTGCTCATGTCATAGAGTGAGTAATGGCTATCGTACTCAGCCAATAGCTCAAGCTTGCCACCCGCGACCAGATAGGCGTCTTCACCCGCACTGACTTTACTGGCAACCATCTTCAGATCGTTTCCAGCCTCGACCTGTATGTCCCCTCCGGCTTTCAGACTGGCACCTACTTGACGAACATCATCCAACTGCGTTGTCGTCTTGGTCTGGCCTTTCTTGCCCTTGGCGTAGTCATGCTCCTCATTGGCCGCCGAACTCAGGAGAATGTCGTTACCTGCACTCAATGTCAGGTTGCGCCGAGCTTCAATCTCACTAGCGATGACCGAAAGATCCTGACCTGCTGTCGCGGTGATGCTTCCCCCGGCAGTTACCTCGCCTCCGTATTGGGTGATGGTTGTGTCGTAGCCACTGACTCGACGACGCTGATACTCGTGACTTTCGAGAGACTGCTGGCTGGTCAGACTGAGGTTGCGAGAGGCCTCCATATCAAGGTTCCCACCCGCCTTGACCACCCCACCCACGTTGCCGATATCGCGCCCAGCAGTGATGGTCAGGTCGTTCGCCGCCTCGATGCGTGCTGCAGTGTCGACCAGGTCCTTGGTCACATGCTCGCCACCGGCCCGGCCTTCCAGGCGGGTGACGCTGCGTTCGTTGATCACATCGCCGGTCAGCGCGGTCAGGCTCACTTCACGACCGGCGATGATCCCGCCCTGGGCGTTGCGGATCGAGTCGGTGGCGAGCATGTCCAGGCGCCCGCCTGCTTCGATCAGCCCGCTGTTGCTGATGTTGGTGGCGCTGGCGGCGAGGTTGTTGGTGGCACGCAGGGTGCCGACGTTGACCAGGTCGCCGCCGCTGATCAGGTTGACGTCACGGCCTTGAATCAGCGCGCCGTTGGGGGCGACGCGACCGTTGGCGTGGGCCAGGTACAGCACTGGCGCCAGTACCTTCTCGCCGTTGACCTCGACCTGCTCCATCCAGACGATGTCGTGGGTCAGCGCGGCGACCTGCTCGGCGCTGAGCGACACACCCACGCTCAGCGACAGCTTGTCCTTGCTGGCGATGGCGTTGTCCATCAGGTAGCGGAACAGCGTCTCGTCGCTGGTCATGCCGTCGATGTAGCGTTGACCGGTGCGGGCCACCACGGCTTCGCGGATCAGGCGTTGTTCGTAGAGGCCGTCGCCCAGGCGCTTGATGGCCTGGTCTGGATTGACGTTGAGCTGGCCGAGCAGGTAGTCGGAACTCAGGAACTGCTTGAGGTCGGTCAGGGCCGGGTTGGTCTCCACCAAGTACTTGTGCGAGGTACTCGGCACGCTGCGCTCAGGCACACCCTGGACCAGTCGAACACCCGCTGCCAGGCCATCCAGTGCCACACCGGCGCCGCTGACGGCGCCTTGGGCCGCAGCCGAGCCTTCGGCGGCCAGCGCCTGCGCCGCACGGTTGTCGGCACTGGTGGTGCTGGCCAGCGGTGAGATGAAGGTGCCACTGCCTGCTTGGGTACGGTCGGCGGTGGCGCCTAGGGCATCGCCGCTGATTGCCGCCTGGCCAGTCTGGGTGCTGATGCGGAACAGGCCGTTGCTGCCTTGCGGCAGGCTGAAGCTGGGCAGCGTGACCGGATTGACCTGACGCTGGGCAAGGTCGGGCGGCAACTGCGGGTTGAGCGCGCGCACCTGGGTCTGGGCCTGGCGTGGATCAGCCGTGGCATCGCCACGGACACCGATAGCACCGGCTCCGGCCTGGTTGACGCGTACCACGCTGTTGTCGATGCGCTGGCTGGCGTTGATGGTCACGGCGCCAGCCGACTGCACGACCGCCGGGGCAACCACGGCGCCCGCGATCGGCGTCTTGGTGTCGATGACGTCGTAGATGCTGTACTGCGGATACCCCGCAGCGGCCATGACCTCGTCGAGGGTCAGCGAGCCGGGGTTCTGGTTGAACTGGTTCTTGGCCTGGATGAACGCGTTGTACTGGCCGCGATCACGGGTATACATGCTCGCGGTGAGGTTGCGCTGCTCGCCACCCCCGGCGCCCTTGTTCTCGAACACCGCCGTGTTGATGGCAATGTCACCCGCTGCCGAAACGCTGCTGTAGTGGTTGCGGAATGCGTCACCGGAGAAGGTCAGCTTGCTGCCGGTGGTGATGAAGGCGGTGGGCGTATCGCGGTCGATGACGTCTTCCCAGCTTTCGGTTGCCGAGAAGTACAGCTCGCAGCCCTTGCCCTTGCAGCGGTCGTCGGAATAGACGTTGACGTTGCCGGCGACCAGTTTCTTGGTCGAGCTCAGGAATTCCTTGCGGTTGAGCAGCGTGTCCACCGCCAGGGTCATGTTGCCGGCGCTTTCCACGCTGCCGGAGATGTTGTCCAGCAGCACCGCGCGGGCACCGGCGTTGCCGGCAAGATCAAGGCCACCAAGGCTGTAGATATCGCCGTAGTAGTTGCTCAGGCTGCCGACGCGCAGGGTCATGTCATTGCCGCTGAACACCAGGCCGCGCTGGTTGCTCAGGCTGTTTGCGGCCAGCTTCACCGCCGCAGCGCCACCCAGGGTGCCGCGGTTTTCGAGGCTGGCGGCCGTCACCGTCAGCCCGCCCAGGGCGGTCAGGCGACCGTCGTTGCTCAGCAGGTTGCGCGCGGTCACCGCGGTGTCGGCGCCACCGGCCAAGCTGGCGGTACTGGACAGGCGGATATCGTTGGCGCCCAGCGTCAGTGCGCCAAGGCTGCTCAGGCGGCCATTGCCATCATAGTTGCCGGTCAGATCCAGTTGCAGGCTGCCATCGCTGGCCAGCAGGCCATGGTTGGTCCAGTCGCCGCCCCGGCCCTTGAGGCTCTCGACGGCCAGCAGCTTGCCGCTGGCGGTCTGGACGAAGCGGCCAATGTCCAGTTCCAGGCGCCGGGCTTGCAGCACGCTGCTGTTGGTCCAGCTGGCAGCGGCGATGCTCAGCAGGCCATCGGTGTGCAGCACGCCGCCAGCCTGGGTGACCTTGTCGGAGGCCAGGCCGAAGCTACCCTGGCCGGTGTGCAGGAGTTGCCCGCCGCTGTTGCTCAGGCCACCGATCTGCAGGTCGAGGTCCTGGTTGGCGGTGGCCAGCACGCCGTTGTCGTTGAGCAGGTTGCCCGCGACGATCAATCGACTGGTGCCGGTCTTGCCAAGGGCGCGCAGGTTGCCGCTGCGGTTGTCGAGTTCGTTGGCACGCAGTTGCAGCTCGCTCTCGCTTTCCAACTGGCCGAGGCTGTTGTACAGCGCGCCGCTGAGGCCAAAGTCGATGCGCCCGGCGCCGATCTTGCCGCTCTGGTTGAACAGTTGCTGGCCCTGCACCTTCAGCAATCCGGCGGCGTACAGGCCACCGCCGCGGTTGTCGAGCTCGGCTGTGATGATCTTGCCGTCACCGCCCAGCGCCGAAAGGTAGCCGCCCTGGTTGTTCACCTTGGCGTCGGCTGCGATGTCCACGGATTGCGCCTGGGTGGTACCACCAGCGTTGTCGAACAGGTCGCTGAAAACGCCCTTGAACAGGCCTTTGGCCGCGCTGAGCATGCCATTGCCACTGTTATCGAGGCTCGCCGCGTGCAGTTCGAGGTTGCCTGCCTGGCTCTCCAGGCGACCGCCGCGGTTGTCCAGGCGCTTGTCCAGGCGCTTGTCCAGGCGCACGTCGATATCGCCCTGACTCTTGAGCGTGCCGGCCTGGTTGTCCAGGGCAACCGCGTGGATATCGAGCTTGCCGTGCTCACTGAATAGCAGGCCATCGTTGCCGTTGAGCAGATCGCCGCTCAGGCGCAACACCAGGTTCTGCTGGCTGGCCAGATTGCCACCGTGGCTGTTGTCCAGCGTGCCCGAATCGACATGCAGCAACCCATGGCTGATCAGCTTGCCGCCTTGGTTGTCGACACGCGCGGCCTTGAGCAGCAGGTCGGCGCCACTGACCAGGCGCGCATCGTCGGTATTGAGCAGTGCATCGGCCAAGGTCAGGTCGAGCGCCGCACGGCTGACGAGCTGGCCCTTGGCGTTTTCCAGACGCTTGCCGGCGATGCTGATCGCCTGGCCATTGATCTGCCCGCCCTGGTTGTCGATGACGGTGCTGTCCTGGTCGAGCGTCAGGTCACCGGTGGCGGAAATGAGGCCGCCGCTGTTGTCGAGCCGGTCGCCGACACTGAGGGTGATGGCCTGTTCGGAGGAGACGATGCCCTTGCGGTTGTCCAGGCTGGCCGCCGTGATCTGCTGGCTGCCCTTGCTGACCAACGCGCCCTGGTCACGGTTGTCGAGGGTGCCGGTCAGGGTCACGGCAAGGTCGCCGCTCTTGCTGGACAATGTGCCTTCGCCGCTGTTGTTCAGGTCGCTGCCGGTGACCTGCAAGCCTTGAACGCCGGACATCAGGCCCTTGGTGCTGTTGTCCAGCTGTGCCGCCTCTACGATCAGCCGGCCGTCGCTGAGGATGCGGCCCTGCTGGTTGTCGATGCGCTTGGCGAGCAGGCTGAAGGATTGCTGGCTGGTGACTTCGCCAGCGCTGTTGTCGAGCTTGCCCAGGCGCTGGATGATCAGCGGGCCATTGGCACTGATCAGGCCGCGCTGGTTGGTCAGGTCGCCGCCGTTGAGGTCTAGGTCGAGTTTCTGTTCACCGATCAGACGCCCCTGGCGCTGGATCAACGCACTCACCCGCAGCAGCAGATCGCCCTTGGCGGAGATCTCGCCGCCCTCGCTGGAATCGACCTGCCCGGCCACCAGCGTCAACTCGGCATCGCTGTGGATGCGACCGCCGCGCTGAAGGGCATCGGCGCCGTTGCGCATGTCGCCCGTGGTCAGGGTCATGGCCTGCTTGCTGCTCAAGGCGCCGCCACGGTTGTCGAGGCCGTCGCTGGTGACGGTCAGCGCCGCCTGGCTGATGAGCTGGCCGCCCTGGTGGTTGTCCAGTTGTCCGGTCGTGACGGTCAGGCCGGTGTTGCCCGACAACAGGCCGCGCTCGCTGTTGAGCACGCCTGCACTGGTGACGGTCAGCGCTGCGCCAGCAGAGAGAATGCCCTGATCGTGGTTGTCGAGCTGTCCGTCGATCACGGCCTTGAGGGTCTGGCCGCTGGCCAGGGTGCCGCCGGTGAAGTTATCGAGGCTGGCAGCCTCGACGTCGAGATCGTGGCTGGCCGACAACACGCCCTTGAGGCTGTTGTCCAGAACACCGGCGATGCGCAGGGTCAGGTCCTGCGCGCTGATCAGGCGTCCGCCACGGTTGTCGAGGCTGTCGGCGATCAGACTGAAACCGTGGTTGCTGGAGATCTCTGCGTCGTTGCGGTTATCCACCGCGCCGATCTGGCGCAACAACAAGCTACCCGGCGAGCGAAGCAGGCCGCCGTCGCGGTTCACCAACTGGCCGTGCTGCAGGTCGAGGTCGATGCCGGTCCCGCTGACCAGTTGCCCGTGGTCATGCTGGTCTAGGCCGGTCAGCGTCGCATCGATCTGGCCGGAGGCACTGATGCGGCCACGGGCGCTGTTGTCGAGCTGGGTGCCGACCAGCAGCAGGCTGCCGGCACCGATGTTGCCCTTGGCGCTGTTGTCGATGGCACCGCTGCGCAACTCGGCGCGACCTGCAGCACTGATCGCGCCGGCCTGGCTGTTGTCCAGGCGGGCGGCGTTAAGCACCAGCCCGGCATCGGTCACCAGAATGCCGCCCTGGTTATCCAGGAGCCCTTGGCTGGTCAGGCCCATGGCAGCGATTGCCGAGACCTTGCCGCCCTGGCGGTTACGCAACGTGCCGGCGTTCAACGTGAGGGTGCCGTCGCTGACGATGAGGCCGGCGTCGCTGTTGTCCAACTGGCCGTCCAGGGTCAGTCCGATATGCGTGTGGCTGCTCAACCGGCCGCCGTTGTTGAGCAGTTCGGTGCCTTTCAGGCTCAGGCTGTCGTAGCCACTGAGCAGGCCCTTGTTCTGGTTCAGCAAGCGCTGGACGGTCAGGGTCAGGCCACGGTCGCCAATGACCTTGCCCGCCTGGTTGTCCAGCAGTTCGCTGGCGTCGAGCACCACCTTGCCTGCGCTGGACATCTCACCCTGCTGGTTGAGCACGCGCGCAGCGCGAATGTCGACCAGGTGGGTCGCGCCAATCCCGCCGCCGTTCTGGTTGTCGATCGTGTCGGCGGTGAGCAGCAGGCTGCCCAGGCTGGTCAGCCTGCCGCCCTGCTGGTTCAGGTTACCCAGGTGAGCTTCGAGGTCACCTTTGGCCGTGATGTTACCCAGCCGTTGATTGTCGACCTTGTCGGCGATCAGTTCGAGGCGGCCATCGCTCTGCAGGTGGCCGGCATCGCTGTTGGCGAGGCTGGCAACTTCGATGTGGGCCTTGCCCTTGGTGGTGGCTACGCCCTTGTCGCGGTTGTCGAAGTCCCCGCCGGTGACGGTCAGCGAGCGGTCGGCAAGCACCAGGCCGCCGCGGTTGTCGAGGCGTTCGCCATGCAGTGAGAGATCGCCGACGCTCGACAGCATGCCGTTGTCGCGGTTGTTCAGGGTGGCCACGTTGACGGCCAGGGTGCCGTCGCTGAGCAAGTTGCCCTTGCCGCTGTTGTCCAGGCCCACGGCTTTGAGATCGAGCAGACGCCTGGCCGAGATCAGGCCGAGGCGGTTGTCGATGTCGGCGCTGGCGACGATCAGCACGTCGCCGCCCAGCAACTGCCCGCCGCTGTTGAGCAGCCCGGCGGTGGTGATGGCGAGGCGATCGGCCTTGAGCTTGCCGCCGTTCTGGTTGTCCAGCAGCGCGCGGGTGGTCAGCCTGGCCTGCTGGTCGCTGCCGATCAGACCGTTGCCGCGGTTGTCCACCTGGGCGGCGGTGACCTGCAGATCTCCCTGGCCGACCACACGGCCGCCACGGTTGTCGAGGTTGCCGGTGATATCCACCACGGCCTGGCCCTTGCCTTGCAGCAGGCCTTGCTCACGGTTGTCGATCGCACCGCCCGTGGCTTTCAGGGTGTCGTCGGCCAGCACCTGGCCTTTGCGGTTGTCCAGCAGGCCTGCGGTCAGCGTGGTGGCGCGGCCCTTGAGGCTGCCACCCTGGTTGTCGAGCGTGGCGCTGCTGTCGATCTCGAGGTTGCGGTTGGCGACCACGCTACCGCGGTTGTGCAGGGTCTGGCCCTTGAGGCTCACGTCGCCCTGGGCGTTGCGGCTGTTGTCTGGCTCCACGCCGGCTTCGATGATGCCCTGGTTGTCGATCCGCGCGCCCTGCACGCTGATGCTGCCCTTGGCGGCGAGGCTCTGGCCGACGGTCACATCGTCGCGCACACGCACGGTGGCGCTGCCGGCGGTGTAGGTCTTGCCGGTCAACTCAGCGCTTTGCGCGGCGATCTTGAGGTCGCCGGCGCTGGAGGTCTGGGCAAGCGTCACCTTGCCGTTGGCGTCTACCTGGATATCGCCGGTGGTGGCGGCCATGTTGCCGGCCAGCTTGACGCCCACGCCCTGCTCGGTGCCGACCAGGCGGATGGTGTTGGCATACATCCCGCCCAGCGCCGAGCTGTCGATGGCCAGCAGGGGCTTTTCGCTGCCGTCATCGGCGCGCGGGGTGGCCTGCAGGGTGTCGGCCTGGACGTCGTTGCGCCCGGTGACGATGTTCAACTGCCTGGCATGCAGCTCGGTGTTGAGCTTGGCACTGCGGGTGATCAGGTCGAACTGGTCGAGGTTGGTGGCGTTGAGGGCATCGCCCTCGATGGCGATGTCGCCGCCATCGACCTGGAAGCGGTCCAGGCGCTCGCCGTCCATGATCGGCTTGCCGGTGGTAAGGGTCGCCCGTGGCGTGTTGATGAAGCCGCAGCCGTTGCAGGTGATGCCGTGGGGGTTGGCGACGATGACCCGTGCCGACTGCCCCGCCACCTCGGTGTAGCCTTGCAGGGTACTGCGGTTGCCGCCGGTGACCTGGTTGAGGATGACCTGGGCCGCCTGCCCCCTGAGATTGGGGTTGCCGACGATGATGCCGCCCAGTTGAGTCGACTGGGTCTTGCCGGTGGCGTTGTTGAGGATGAGCCCGTTGCTGCCGACGTTGTAGTCACGGAAGGTGTTGCTCGACAGGCCGCTGCCATTGGGGGTGGCGATATTGACGATCGGCACCCCGTTGCCGGCCTGGTTGACGCTGGTGTTGGCATTGGCCGCCGCATCGACGGTCAGCTGTGCAGCCGTGCTGACGATAGGGTTGAGAAACATCACGCCAGCAACGATCAGGGCGATGCACTGGTTCAGTGGGGTGCGGATATCCATGTCGAACAAACTCCAGTCGCAGCTCAGGCCAGTTGCCGGCCTGCCCCGCAAGGGGCAGCGATGTCACAGGTAATGGGTAGGGCCGACGCTCAGAAGAAGGCGTCGACGCGGAAATAGATCGGGTGCTCGCGGCGGGTCACCGCATCGGGCCGCTCCAGCGAACGGGCAAAGGTTGCACTGGCAGCGAAGTACTGGCCGCGCACATTGAACTCCAGGGCATTGCCACTCAGGCGCCCATGGTCCTTGCCGTTGCCATGCTGGCCCTTGATCACGCCGGCGTCGTAGGCGAACGCCATGCCGTATTCGCGCAACCAGGGCTGCAGCGCAGCCCAGGTGACCGGCCGACGCCAGCGCAACTGGTTGCGCCAGTAGCCGCCGCTGTCGCCGGTGAGGGTCTGATCCTTGAAGCCACGCACCGAGGTCAACCCGCCGACACTGATGCGCTGGGCGCTGTAGAGCGCGTCCTCGCTGCGCTGGCCGGTGGCCAGGCTGTCGAAGCTGAACTGCTCGCCCCACAGCTGGAACGGCTGCAGGTAGCTCAGGGTCAGGGTGTACTTGTTGTAGCGCGACACCGGTTCGTTGCCATGGGGGTCGCCTGCGCCCTGGGCGTCGAGGGCACCGATGCCCTGCTGCCAGCCGGCATCGAGGTTGACGAAGGCATTGCCGATGCGTCGGCCGTGGTTGACGCCAAGCTGACGCTCGGTGATGCGGGTGCTGGAGACATCGATCAGGGTGTCGTCAAGGTAGTTGCGCGCGCGCAAGTGGCTCACGCCGATGTTCACCGCCGTCTTGCTCAGGCTGTCGCGGTGGATCACCCGTTCGGCCTGGAACTGGTGCACGCTGTTGTCGCCGTCGAGCTTGAAGGGAAAGCCGCTGGAGGTGTCGCGGGTACGGTAGTAGTTGTGGTTGTAGCTGTAGTTGAAGGTCCACCAGCCCCACGGCAGGCTGTAGTTCAGGCCATGGCTGTCGGAATGGCGCCAATGGTCGCTGACCACATCACGCCCGCCCCTGAGGCTCAGCTGATCGGCCAGGCCCAGCGGGCTGTCCCATTCCAGCCCCAGGTTCATCTGTTGCTCGCCGCTGCTGGCATCACCATTGTTGTGGCGGCTGGCCGAGACTCGCCAGGGTTTGTCACGCTGGCCCTTGAGCTGCACGCGGCTACCGCCGACTTCCTGGCCTGGCACCAGCTCGACTTCGACCTGACGCGACGGCAAGCGACCAAGCTGGTCGACCATCTGCTCCATATCCCGCAGGTTGAGCACTTCGGAGACCTGGCCGGGAAAGGTCATGGCCATTTCCCGTGGGCTGGCGAGCGCTGAGCTGTCCAGGCCTTCCAGGCGCCCTTCGACGATGATGATCTGCAGGATGCCCGAACCCAGGTCCTGCTGCGGCAGGTAGGCACGGGTGGTCAGGTAGCCACGGTCGATGTAGTGATCGGTGATGCGCTTGAGCAGGCCGTTGAGCTCACCCACCTGCAGGCACTTGCCTTCATAGCCCTCGACCAGTGCCTGGCGTTGCCGCTCGCTGAGCAGGGTCGCACCTTGCAGCTCGACGCTGCGGATCTGGAAGCACCGCCCTTGCTCCGAGGGCGCCACAGGGGCTTGTGGGGCCTGCTTGCCGGGCAATTGCTGCAGTTCCTCAAGGCGCTTGCGCTGCTCTTGCAGAAGATTTTCCTGACGGTCACGAATCAGGTCGCGGTCGCCGGGAGACTGGAACGGGGCAGCACTAGCCAAAAGCGGCAGAAGCGCAAAGCCGGTCGCCAGCGCACGGAGGAAGAGGGGCATGCAAGTAATCCGTCACTTGAGAACTGATCGCATCACTGCGAAAGGGTGCGCAGGATACAAGAGCAGAACCGCGCCATCAATGCGCCACTTAGTGCTTTGCGACGAACGCTGATACGTTTCCGTGTTTGGAATAGCGAAGGGATGCGGGGCGGGGGGATCGGGCGGGGTTTCGGACAATTGCTACAGAATGAAAAAAGCCCGCCAGTGTGATAGCGGGCAAAGACCTACGAAGATTCTTCTAGCGCCCAATTAGCTCCCGCGATAAGTCGAATAACTGTAGGGCGAGATCAACAGCGGCACGTGATAGTGCTCCTGCCCTTCATCGATGCCGAAGCGCAGCACCACGACATCGAGAAACGCCTGGTCAGGCAGTGCAACACCCTTGGCCCGGTAGTAGTCCCCGGCGGCAAACTGCAACTGGTAGACACCGGTGCGGTAGTCATCGCCCTGCAACAAAGGCGCATCGACGCGACCATCGCTGTTGGTCAGTGCGCTGTTCACCAGCTCCAGTTGCTGGCCTTCGACACGGTACAGCTCGACCTTGATCGAGCTGCCCGGGCAGCCGTGAGCGGCATCCAGTACGTGTGTGGTCAAACGTCCCATTTGCTTGTCGCCTCTTGTCGTTTGCATGGGCAGAAAATACACGGCATGCACCAACACGAGGCTGACGAAATGCCGGAATGGGCTCATTAAGACACTTTCGATTCAGATTGTACACAATTTTTTGAACCCCGCTGCGCACCGCTCATGGCAGGCCTTCCGAGCATGAGCATTCGTCGCAAATACAGGGCCTGTGCAGCAGGCCGAGGTATTATCTGACCGATCAGGCAGGTTTCTTGCAGTGCTTTTCCAGCCTGAGTTTGAGGCGACAAGTGGGAAGAAATGCGGAAAAACGGGCTTACAAATGGACAAATAAGTTGTATACAATCACTCCATCCGGTGCCTGCGACAACCCGCCGCGGTCCGCCCACCACCCGCACCAACGTACATAAGGAAGACTGCAGTGAGCGCTGACTATCCTCGCGACCTGATCGGTTACGGCAACAACCCACCTCACCCGCAATGGCCGGGCAACGCCCGCATTGCCCTGTCTTTCGTGCTCAACTACGAAGAAGGTGGCGAGCGCAACATCCTGCACGGCGACAAGGAATCCGAAGCCTTCCTCTCTGAAATGGTCGCCGCCCAGCCGCTGCAGGGCGTGCGCAACATGAGCATGGAATCGCTCTACGAATACGGCAGCCGCGCCGGGGTGTGGCGCCTGCTCAAGATGTTCAAGGACACCGGCGTACCGCTGACCGTGTTCGCCGTGGCCATGGCCGCCCAGCGCCACCCCGACGTGATCCGCGCCATGGTCGATGCCGGCCACGAGATCTGCAGCCACGGCTACCGCTGGATCGACTACCAGTACATGGACGAGGCGCAGGAGCGCGAGCACATGCTCGAGGCCATCCGCATCCTCACCGAACTGACCGGCGAGCGCCCGCTGGGCTGGTACACCGGCCGCACCGGCCCGAACACCCGGCGCCTGGTGATGGAGGAAGGCGGCTTCCTCTACGACAGCGACACCTACGACGACGACCTGCCCTACTGGGAAGCGAACAACCCCACCGGCAAGCCGCACCTGGTCATCCCCTACACCCTGGACACCAACGACATGCGCTTCACCCAGGTGCAGGGCTTCAACTGCGGCGAGCAGTTCTTCCAGTACCTCAAGGATGCCTTCGACGTGCTTTACGAAGAAGGTGAGCACGCCCCGAAAATGCTCTCCATCGGCCTGCACTGCCGCCTGGTCGGCCGCCCCGCGCGCCTGGCCGCGCTCAAGCGCTTCGTCGAGTACGCCAAGAGCCATGAACAGGTCTGGTTCGCCCGTCGCGTGGACATTGCCCGCCACTGGCACGCCACCCATCCGTACAAGAAAGAGAACGCCTGATGACCGCTTTCAACACCCTCAAGCCCTCGACTCTCGGGCGTGATGCCTTCGTCGCCGCCTTCGCCGACATCTACGAGCACTCGCCGTGGGTTGCCGAAAAAGCCTACGACCTGGGCAACCTGGGCGAGCTGGACGAGATCGAGGTGCTGCACCAGCGCATGAGCGACATCCTGCTCAGCGCCAGCCACGCCGAGCAACTGGCGCTGATCAACGCGCACCCGGACCTGGCCGGCAAGGCGGCGGTGCAGGGCGAGCTGACCGAATCGAGCACCCACGAACAGGCCGGAGCCGGTATTCACCAGTGCACGGCCGAAGAGTTCGCCCGCTTCACCGAACTCAACGACGCCTACAAGGCAAAATTCCAGTTTCCATTCATCATGGCGGTCAAGGGCAGCAACCGTCACCAGATCCTCGCGGCCTTCGAAAAGCGCATCCACAACGATGTCGATGCCGAATTCAAGGAAGCACTGGCGCAGATCAACCTGATCGCCCTGTTCCGCCTGCTGCAGCTTTGAGGACCAGACCCGGGACTGGCCCGAGTGCGTGACGCGACCGCACCCAGGGCCTGCCCGAACGAGGTCCGCCCTACATACCGATAACGAATACAGAAGAGATAACCGCATGCGTACCCTGATGATCGAGCCCCTGACCAAAGAAGCCTTCGCCCCGTTCGGTGACGTGATCGAAACCGATGGCAGCGACCACTTCATGATCAACAACGGCTCGACCATGCGCTTCCACAAGCTCGCCACGGTCGAGACCGCCGAGCCCGAAGACAAGGCGATCATCAGCATCTTCCGCGCCGACGCGCTGGAGATGCCGTTGACCGTACGCATGCTGGAGCGCCATCCGCTGGGCAGCCAGGCTTTCATTCCGCTGCTCGGCAACCCCTTTCTGATCGTGGTCGCGCCAGTTGGCGATGCACCTGTATCAGGTTTGGTCCGAGCCTTCCGCAGCAACGGCAGGCAGGGCGTCAATTACCATCGCGGCGTCTGGCACCACCCGGTGCTGACGATCGAAAAGCGGGATGACTTCCTGGTGGTTGATCGCAGTGGTTCCGGCAACAACTGCGACGAGCATTACTTCACCGAGGAACAGATGTTGATCCTCAATCCCCACCAATAAGAAAAGGTCGGTCATCC
Organism: Pseudomonas sp. FA117; assembly: GCF_057370475.1. NCBI lineage: Bacteria > Pseudomonadati > Pseudomonadota > Gammaproteobacteria > Pseudomonadales > Pseudomonadaceae > Pseudomonas > Pseudomonas sp. FA117. The sequence goes on along the minus strand of NZ_CM170675.1, from coordinate 1,904,549 downwards.
TGGGTCTTGGCCTGTCGGTGACCGGCAGAGGTACATACTGTGGAAGCACACCTTCACGAATGGCTGAACCTGAGCATTCGCTGGGTTCACATGATCACCGGCGTGGCCTGGATCGGTGCATCGTTCTACTTCGTCTGGCTGGAGAACCACCTGAATCGAAGCAACCCGCGCGATGGGTTGTCAGGTGATCTCTGGGCCATCCATGGCGGTGGTATCTACCACCTGGAGAAATACAAGCTCGCACCACCGAAAATGCCCGAGAACCTGCACTGGTTCAAATGGGAAGCCTACTTCACCTGGATGTCCGGGATCGCCTTGCTGTGCGTGGTGTTCTACTGGAACCCAACCCTGTACCTGCTGGCACCGGGCAGCACCCTGAGCGGCGCCGAAGGCGTGGCCATCGGCATCGGTTCGCTGGTGGTCGGCTGGTTCGTCTACGACTTCCTCTGCGACTCACCACTGGGCAAGCGCCCTGCCCTGCTCGGCGCCGTGCTGTTCGTGCTGATCATCGCGGCGTGCTGGGGCTTCAGCCTGGTGTTCAGCGGGCGTGGTGCGTACCTGCACACCGGCGCGATCATCGGCACCATCATGGTCGGCAACGTGTTCCGCATCATCATGCCGGCCCAGCGCCAGCTGGTGGCAGCGATCGAGAACAACCAGACCCCCGACCCGGTACTGCCGGCCAAGGGCCTGCTGCGCTCGCGACACAACAACTACTTCACCCTGCCGGTGCTGTTCATCATGATCAGCAACCACTTCCCGAGCACCTACGGCAGCCAGTACAACTGGCTGATCCTGGCCGGGATCGCAGTGGCTGCGGTACTGATCCGTCACTATTTCAACACCCGCCACGACAGCAACAAGTACGCCTGGACCCTGCCTGTGGGTGCACTGGCGATGATCTGCCTGGCCTATGTGACCGGACCCAAGCCGCTGCCGACCTCGCCCGAGCAGGCTGCTGCGAAGATCGAGTACCAGCCGCTGCCAGCCACTGCAGTCGGCGGCAAGACCGCTGCCGAGCTGCGCGCCGAGGAAGCCGCCAAGGCTGCCCAGGCGCCCGCCGAAGCACCGGCCCAGGCCAGCGCCCAGGCAGCACCCGGCAACTTCGAGAAGATCCACGGCGTGATCCAGGAACGCTGCACCGTGTGCCATTCGTCCAAGCCGACCAGCCCACTGTTCAGCGCCGCCCCTGCCGGCGTGATGTTCGATACCCCGCAGCAGATCCAGGCCCAGGCCGCGCGCATCCAGGCGCAGGCGGTGGCCAGCCAGATCATGCCGCTGGGCAACATCACCCAGATGACCGTCGAGGAACGCAAGCTGGTCGGTGACTGGATCGCCAAGGGCGCGCCGGTCAACTGACCCCCCACCGTGGGAGCGGGCGTGCCCGCGAAGAGGCCGGTCCTGCCGGCCTCGCTTCCAATGAAACACCGCAACAAGCAAGCATCGAGCGTTCGGCCCCATCCGGGAACCCCAGGCCCTTCAAGCGAAGTGCCTGCCGCCTGGAGCCGCCCGCTTGGATCCGAGAATAAAAACAAAACTCGAGGTGCTGCATGTCCGAGTCATCCAAGGCGTACATCCCCGTTGCGCCGCCACGACAGCCCCTGCCCCTGTTCCAGCTGATCCTGGTGGGCCTGCAACATGTCCTGCTGATGTACGGCGGCGCCATCGCCGTGCCGCTGATCATCGGCCAGGCCGCCGGGCTGTCCCGTGAAGAAGTCGCCTTCCTGATCAACGCCGACCTGCTCGTGGCCGGTGTCGCTACCATCATCCAGTCGTTCGGCATCGGCCCGGTGGGCATCCGCATGCCGGTGATGATGGGTGCAAGCTTCGCCGCCGTCGGCAGCATGGTGGCCATGGCCGGCATGCCCGGTGTGGGTTTGCAAGGGATCTTCGGCGCGACCATCGCTGCCGGGTTCTTCGGCATGCTGATCGCGCCGTTCATGTCCAAGGTGGTGCGCTTCTTCCCGCCGCTGGTCACAGGCACCGTGATCACCTCCATCGGCCTGTCGCTGTTCCCGGTCGCGGTCAACTGGGCCGGTGGCGGCCAGCAGGCGGAAACCTTCGGCTCGCCGATCTACCTGATGGTCGCCGGACTGGTGCTGGCGGTGATCCTGCTGATCAATCGCTTCATGCGCGGGTTCTGGGTCAACGTCTCGGTACTGGTGGGCATGGGCCTGGGCTATGTGCTGGCCGGCTCCATCGGCATGGTCGACCTGTCGGGCCTGAACGAGGCCCCCTGGCTGCAGGTGGTCACGCCGCTGCACTTCGGCATGCCGACCTTCAGCCTCGCGCCGATCCTGTCGATGTGTCTGGTGGTGGTGATCATCTTCGTCGAGTCCACCGGCATGTTCCTGGCCCTGGGCAAAGTGACCGACCGGGAAGTGACGCCCGGCATGTTGCGTCGCGGCCTGCTGTGCGATGCCGGCGCCTCGTTCGTGGCCGGTTTCTTCAACACCTTCACCCATTCTTCCTTCGCCCAGAACATCGGCCTGGTGCAGATGACCGGCGTGCGCTGCCGCTATGTCACGGTGGTTGCCGGCGCCCTGTTGATCCTGCTCAGCCTGCTGCCCAAGGCGGCCTTCCTGATTGCCTCGATTCCGCCTGCGGTACTGGGCGGCGCATCCATCGCCATGTTCGGCATGGTCACCGCCACCGGCATCAAGATTCTCCAGGAAGCCGACATCAGCGATCGGCGCAACCAGTTGCTGGTCGCAGTCAGCGTCGGCTTCGGCCTGATCCCGGTGGTGCGTCCGGAGTTCTTCGCGCAGATGCCGCAATGGATGGAACCCATCACCCACAGCGGCATCGCCATGGCCACGCTCAGCGCCCTGGTGCTGAACCTGCTGTTCAACATCCTCGGCGGGGCCGAACGCGCGGCCCACAACGAGGCCTGTCACCCGCATTGAGTCAGCGGGCGGCGCCCTGGCCGCCCGTCTCATCCAGGCAGTGAAACGCAGTACCGGCGGCCCACGGGAGCGGGCCGTCCGGGGCGCCTGCGCGCCGAAGAAACCTCGAACAACAACAAGAACACGGGAATCAGCACATGAAGCGCACCACCTCGTCCCTGTTGCTGGGCAGCAGCCTGCTGGCCACCCTCCCCGCCTCTGCGGGGGAATGGCTGCAATGGCACGGTGAAAGCCTCACCTACCTGTACGGCAAGGACTTCAAGGTCAACCCGGACATCCAGCAGACCATCACCTTCGAGCACGCCAACAAGTGGAAGTACGGTGACACCTTCCTGTTCATCGACAAGATCTTCTACAACGGCAAGACCGACGCCAGCAAAGGCGTGAACACCTACTACGGCGAATTCAGCCCACGCCTTTCGTTCGGCAAGATCCTCGACCGCAAGCTGGCTTTCGGCCCGGTCAAGGATGTGCTGCTGGCCATGACCTACGAGCGTGGCGAGGGGCTGAACGCAGCCTACCTGATCGGCCCCGGCTTCGACCTGGACATCCCCGGCTTCAACTATTTCTACCTCAACATCTACCTGCGCAACACCGAGGGCAGTCGCCCCGGCGACAACGTCTGGCAGTTCACCCCCGGCTGGTCGTACACCATCCCCCTGGGCCGCTCCGACATTCTGATCGACGGCTACATGGACTGGGTGACCGACAACGACCAGACCCGCCGCGGCACCTACCACGCCAACCTGCACTTCAACCCACAGGTGAAATACGACCTGGGCAAGGCCCTCAACCTGGGTGCCAAGCAGTTGTATGTGGGGTTCGAGTACAGCTACTGGAAGGACAAGTACGGCATCGACAGCCGCGGCAATCTGCAGAGCAACCAGAGCGTGGCCAGTGCGCTGGTCAAGGTGCATTTCTGAGAACCTGACCGAACGCCCAATTTTGCATCACAGCGCTCCAGGACGGAGCACTTGAGGACCGGCGCGCAAGCCAGTAATCTGCGCGCCCCCTCGCTCAGGGCAGGCCGGATCCTGCCCGCGTTTACTGACCGCTCAGTCAATGAATTCGGGCGGTTGGTCGATGTTGCGCCAGCCAGAAACACCCATTTCATCCGTTCAGAACGACGTCGAGCAGGATGGTTGTGACCAACCCGGAAAGTTGGCGCAGCACTTGCCAGAGAGCTGTGGCCAACCCGAAAAAATTGACCCGAAAGACAAGAAAAGCGCCGACACGAGCGCTGACAGCAACATCCAATCAAGGGAGCGACACACGCAATGCGCATCATCAACAGCCTGATCCTCGCCGGCGGCCTGCTCGCCTGCGGCACCGGCTTCGCCGGCGACCTGCTGCAGTGGCAGACCAACAGCCTGACCTACCTGTGGGGCAAGAACTTCAAGGTCAACCCCGAGACCCAGCAGACCGTCACCTTCGAGCATGCCGATGCCTGGAAGTACGGCGACAACTTCATCTTCTTCGACAGGATCTTCTACCAGGGCAAGAAGGACGCGAACAACGGCCCGAATACCTACTACGGCGAGATCACCCCGCGCCTGTCGTTCGGCAAGATCTTCGACCAGAAGCTGGAGTTCGGCCCGGTCAAGGACGTGCTGCTGGCCATGACCTATGAGTTCGGCGAAGGCGATACCGAAGCCTACCTGATCGGTCCGGGCTTCGACCTGGCGATCCCTGGCTTCGACTACTTCCAGTTGAACTTCTACCAGCGCACCACCGATGGCAGTCGCCCGGGCGATCACGTCTGGCAGATCACGCCGGTCTGGTCCTATACCATTCCTGTAGGTTCCTCCAACGTGCTCATCGACGGCTACATGGATTGGGTGGTCGACAACGACGAGAACAGCCGTGGCAGCTACCACGCCAACCTGCACTTCAACCCACAGGTCAAATATGACCTGGGCAAGGCGTTGCACCTGGGCGAGAAGCAGCTGTACGTCGGTATCGAGTACGACTACTGGAGCGACAAGTACGGGATCAAGGACAGCGACGCCTTCACCACCGACCAGAACACCATGAGCTTCCTGGTCAAGGTGCACTTCTGATCGATTGGCACGGGGCAAGGATTTGCCCCGTGCCAGACGCAGGCTTGCAGGAGCGTTTCGTGGCGGCAATCTGCCCGGCAATCACGCCGCCGGCCGCACAGCCCGCCACAACTTGCCAACCACACTCACCACCGCCAGCACCACCGCCCCGGCTACCACTCCCAGCACGCCGTTGATCAACGCCCCGGTCAGTGCCCCGCCGCGCCCGTCGGCAAAGGCCTCGATGGCATGGTGCAACGGCGCGATGCCGTGCACGAGAATGCCACCACCGACCAGGAACATGGCCGCCGTGCCGATCACCGACAGGCTCTTCATCATGTAGGGAGCCGCACGCAGGATGCCATTGCCGACCGCCTGGGCCACGGCCGAAGCCTTGCGCGTCAGCCACAACCCCAGGTCATCGAGCTTGACGATCCCCGCCACCAGCCCGTAGACCCCCAGGGTCATGACCACGGCAATGCCCGACAGCACGATGATCTGCTGGGTCAGCGGTGCATCGGCCACCGTGCCGAGGGTAATGGCGATGATTTCGGCGGAGAGGATGAAGTCGGTGCGCACCGCGCCCTTGATCTTGTCCTTCTCGAAGGCGACCAAATCGACATTCGCATCGGCCACGGCCTCCTTGCGCGCGGTGTGTTGCGCCTGATCCTCGTCCTGGCTGTGCAGGAACTTGTGCGCCAGCTTCTCGAAGCCCTCGAAGCACAGGTAGGCACCGCCGAGCATCAGCAGGGGGGTGACCGCCCAGGGGATGAACGCGCTGATCAGCAAGGCCGCCGGCACCAGGATCGCCTTGTTCAGCAGCGACCCCTTGGCCACCGCCCAGACCACCGGAATCTCCCGCTCGGCCCGCACCCCGGTGACCTGTTGGGCGTTGAGCGCCAGGTCGTCACCCAGCACGCCTGCGGTCTTCTTCGCCGCGACCTTGGTCATCAGCGATACGTCGTCCAGCACCGTGGCGATGTCGTCGATCAACACCAGTAAGCTGCTTCCTGCCATGTCGTTGTGTTTCCAATGATTGCAAAGGACCGATTCTAGCCCAAGGCCGTTGCCTTGAGCCGCTCTCCGGGCCGGTGCTACCATGCCCGATCGCTATTAGAGGCGGCCAGTCACAGGAAGATTCATAGACCATGAGCACGATTCGCGAGCGCAACAAGGAACTGATCCTGCGCGCGGCCAGCGAGGAATTCGCCGACAAGGGCTTCGCCGCCACCAAGACCAGCGACATCGCTGCCAAGGCGGGGCTGCCCAAGCCGAATGTCTACTACTACTTCAAGTCGAAGGAAAACCTCTACCGCGAAGTTCTCGAGAGCATCATCGCGCCGATCATGCAGGCCTCCACGCCGTTCAACGCCGACGGCGATCCCAAGGACGTGCTCAGCGGCTACATCCGCTCGAAGATCCGCATCTCCCGCGACCTGCCGCACGCCTCCAAGGTGTTCGCCAGCGAGATCATGCACGGCGCCCCGCACCTCTCGCCAAGCCAGGTGGAACAGCTCAACGAGCAGGCACGGCACAACATCGAGTGCATCCAGCGCTGGATCGAGCGCGGCCAGATCGCGCCGGTCGACCCGCATCACCTGATGTTCAGCATCTGGGCGGCGACGCAGACCTACGCCGACTTCGACTGGCAGATCGCGGTGGTCACCGGCAAGGCCAAGCTGGCCGAGAGCGACTACGACGCCGCCGCCGAGACCATCATCCGCCTGGTGCTCAAAGGCTGCGAGCCCGAGGCCGCCTGAGCCGGCAACCGCAACGCAATCCCTGCAGGGGCGACCTGCCCGTCAGGCCGCCACCCCTGCGTCTGCAGTCAGCCCGACTGCTTCGATCGCACTGATCGCACACTGCTCGTCGATATCCGACGTATCCCCGCTGATCCCCAGCGCGCCCAGTACCCTGCCATCCTGAGCGCGCACCAGCACGCCACCGGGCACCGGCACCACCGGGCGCTCGCCCAGACCATTCAATGCGGCATAGAAGCCCGGGCGCTGTTGCGAGTCCAGCGCCAGCAGGCGCGAGCCCTTGCCCAGCGCCACGGCGCCCCAGGCCTTGCCTATCGCCACCTGCGGGCGCAGCAGGCTGGCACCGTCTTCACGCTGCAACGCCAGCAGATGACCGCCGGCATCGAGCACCGCCACCGTCAGCGGTGCGGCGTCGATCTTGCGCCCGGCGGCCAGAGCGGCGGCGACCAGGCTGTTGGCGACTTTCAGGGTCAATGCGTTCATGGAAAGGTCCTCTTCTTGTTGTGAGAAGCCCTGAGGGCAGTTGAAAACCGATGAACCAATAGAACACAACAAGACGATTTTTTGTATACAATATTTTTGAACCATCGTGCACGATCAGACGAAATGCCGTTTTCATCGGCTTTCTCGGCAAAGAAAATGGAGCCGATGAAAATGCATTGACCTGAGCCGCCGAGCATGAATACACTTTGGCGCAAAGCAAGTTGTATACAATTACAAAATCGATGAGGCACAAATCATGAGCAAAATGAGAGCAATCGATGCAGCCGTTCTGGTCATGCGCCGTGAAGGCGTAGAGACGGCATTCGGCATTCCCGGGGCTGCCATCAACCCGCTGTACTCGGCCCTGAAGAAAGTCGGTGGTATCGATCACGTCCTCGCTCGCCACGTCGAAGGTGCCTCGCACATGGCCGAGGGCTACACCCGCGCCAACCCGGGCAACATCGGTGTGTGCATCGGCACCTCCGGCCCTGCCGGCACCGACATGGTCACCGGCCTGTACAGCGCCTCGGCCGATTCCATCCCGATTCTCTGCATCACCGGCCAGGCGCCCCGCGCCCGTCTGCACAAGGAAGACTTCCAGGCCGTCGACATCACCAGCATCGTCAAGCCGGTGACCAAGTGGGCCACCACCGTGCTCGAGCCGGGCCAGGTGCCCTACGCCTTCCAGAAGGCCTTCCACGAAATGCGCAGCGGCCGCCCTGGCCCGGTGCTGATCGACCTGCCGTTCGACGTGCAGATGGCCGAGATCGAATTCGACATCGACGCCTACGAGCCGCTGCCGGTGCACAAGCCGCAGGCCAGCCGCATCCAGGCCGAAAAAGCCCTGGCCCTGCTCAACGACGCCGAACGCCCGCTGCTGGTCGCAGGCGGCGGCATCATCAACGCCGACGCCAGCGACAAGCTGGTGGAGTTCGCCGAGCTGACCGGCGTGCCGGTGATCCCGACCCTGATGGGCTGGGGCACCATCCCGGACGATCACGCGCTGATGGTCGGCATGGTCGGCCTGCAGACCTCGCACCGCTACGGCAACGCCACGCTGCTCAAGTCCGACCTGGTGTTCGGCATCGGCAACCGCTGGGCCAACCGCCACACCGGCTCGGTCGATGTCTACACCGAAGGCCGCAAGTTCGTACACGTCGATATCGAACCGACCCAGATCGGCCGTGTGTTCACCCCGGACCTGGGTATCGTTTCCGACGCCGGTGCCGCGCTGGATGCCTTCCTGGAAGTGGCCCGCGAATGGAAAGCCGCCGGCAAGCTCAAGTGCCGCAAGGCCTGGCTGGAAGACTGCCAGCAGCGCAAGGCCAGCCTGCAGCGCAAGACCCACTTCGACAACGTGCCGGTCAAGCCGCAGCGTGTGTATGAAGAGATGAACCAGGTGTTCGGCAAGGATACCTGCTACGTCAGCACCATCGGCCTGTCGCAGATCGCCGGCGCGCAGTTCCTGCACGTCTACAAGCCGCGTCACTGGATCAACTGCGGCCAGGCCGGCCCGCTGGGCTGGACCATCCCTGCAGCACTCGGTGTGGTCAAGGCCGATCCGAAGCGCAAGGTGGTCGCGCTGTCGGGCGACTACGACTTCCAGTTCATGATCGAGGAACTGGCCGTCGGTGCGCAGTTCAACCTGCCCTACGTCCACGTCCTGGTGAACAACGCCTACCTCGGCCTGATCCGCCAGGCACAGCGTGGCTTCGACATGGATTACTGTGTACAACTGGCGTTCGAGAACATCAACGCCACCGAAGCCGGCAACTATGGCGTGGATCACGTCGCCGTGGTCGAAGGCCTGGGCTGCAAGGCGCTGCGCGTGTTCGAACCGGGCCAGATCGCTCCTGCCCTGCTCAAGGCGCAGAAGATGGCCGAGGAGTTCCGCGTACCGGTGGTGGTCGAGGTGATTCTCGAGCGCGTCACCAACATTTCCATGGGTACCGAGATCAACGCGGTCAACGAGTTCGAAGACCTCGCCCTGGTCGGCAACGACGCGCCGACCGCCATCTCGATGCTCGACTGATTGCCGACGCCCCCGCGCAGGCTGCCGGGGGCTTTCATCTGCAAGGAGACCACCATGCCTCGCTTCGCTGCCAACCTGTCCATGCTGTTCACCGAACAGGACTTCCTGGCCCGCTTCAAGGCCGCCGCCGACGCCGGCTTCAGCGGTGTCGAATACCTCTTCCCGTACGATTTCAGCGCCAGCGAGATCAAGCAGCAGCTCGAGGCCCACGGCCTCACCCAGGTGCTGTTCAACCTGCCCGCAGGCGACTGGAGCAAAGGTGAGCGCGGCATCACCTGCCACCCGGACCGCATCGAGGAATTCCGCGCCGGCGTCGACAAGGCCATCGAGTACGCCAAGGTGCTGGGCAACACCCAGGTCAACGCCCTGGCCGGCATTCGCCCGCAGGACGCCGACTGCGCCAGCGTGCGCAAGACCTTCGTCGACAACCTGCGCTATGCCGCCGACAAGCTCCAGGCCGCCGGGATCCGCCTGGTCATGGAGATGATCAACACCCGCGACATCCCCGGCTTCTACCTGAACACCACCGCCCAGGCCCTGGAGATCCAGGCCGAGGTCGGCAGCGCCAACCTGTTCCTGCAGTACGACATCTACCACATGCAGATCATGGAAGGTGACCTGGCACGGACCATGGAAACCCACCTCAAGCAGATCAACCACATCCAGCTCGCCGACAACCCTGGCCGCCACGAGCCGGGCACCGGCGAGATCAACTACCGCTTCCTGTTCGAGCACCTGGACCGCATCGGCTACCAGGGCTGGGTGGGGGCGGAGTACAAGCCCAGGACCACCACCGAGGCGGGCCTGGGCTGGCTGAAAACCCATAACGCGGTCTAACGAACGCTTCGCCCCTGTGGGAGCGGGCTTGTCCCGCGATGGCGCCCGCCAGGACACCTCCGTCGCCTGACCTGCCGCATTCGCGGGCAAGCCCACTCCCACAGGGCGCTCAGTTCGCTTGAGATATCACAAATACAAAGAGGCACATTCTCATGGCTAAAATCGGTTTCATCGGCACCGGCATCATGGGCAAGCCCATGGCCCAGAACCTGCAGAAGGCAGGTCACAGCCTGTTCGTCTCCACCCACCACGACGCTGCGCCTGCCGAGCTGATCGCCGCAGGTGCGGTGGCCCTGGCCAACCCGAAGGAAGTGGCCCAGGAAGCCGAGTTCATCATCGTCATGGTCCCCGACACTCCACAGGTCGAGAGTGTGCTGTTCGGTGAGAACGGCGTCGCGGAAGGTGTCGGCCCGAACAAGGTGGTGATCGACATGAGCTCGATCTCGCCGACCGCCACCAAGGCCTTCGCCGAGAAGATCAAGGCCACCGGCGCCGCCTACCTGGACGCCCCGGTCTCGGGTGGTGAAGTCGGCGCCAAGGCCGCGACCCTGAGCATCATGGTCGGTGGCTGCCCGAAAGCTTTCGAGCGCGCCCTGCCACTGTTCGAAGCCATGGGCAAGAACATCACCCGCGTCGGCGGCAACGGCGATGGCCAGACCGCCAAGGTCGCCAACCAGATCATCGTCGCCCTGAATATCCAGGCCGTCAGCGAAGCGCTGCTGTTCGCCGCCAAGAACGGCGCGGATCCGGCCAAGGTGCGCGAAGCGCTGATGGGTGGCTTCGCCTCGTCGAAAATCCTCGAAGTGCATGCCGAGCGCATGATCAAGGGCACCTTCGACCCGGGCTTCCGCATCAACCTGCACCAGAAGGACCTGAACCTGGCCCTGCAGGGCGCCAAGGAACTGGGCATCAACCTGCCCAACACCTCCAATGCCCAACAGGTGTTCAACACCTGCCAGGCCCTGGGTGGCGGCAACTGGGACCACTCGGCGCTGATCAAGGGGCTGGAGCACATGGCCAACTTCTCGATTCGCGACGAAAAGTAATTTGTAAGCCTTACCGGCCTCTTCGCGGGCAAGCCCGCTCCTACGAGGGATCCACATTCCCTGAGGACTGCGCTAACCCTGTAGGAGCGGGCTTGCCCGCGAACAAGCCAACACCGCTGAACCTGCGACCACAGGCTCAGGGGTAACCCGAGCAACACCCGCCCCTGGTCCGGCCTGCACGGAGGCAGTTCCAGGGGCGTTTTCGATTCTGCAGAACAACAAGAATTTTGGGAGCCTGCCATGTCGGTCGATCCACAGAAACTCCTGCGCGAACTGTTCGACACAGCCATCGCCGCCGCCCACCCACGCCAGGTCCTCGAACCTCATCTGCCCGCCGACCGCAGCGGTCGGGTGATCGTCATCGGCGCCGGCAAGGCCGCAGCTGCCATGGCCGAGGTGGTCGAGAAAAGCTGGCAGGGCGAGGTCTCGGGCCTGGTCGTCACCCGCTACGGCCATGGCGCCAACTGCCAGAAGATCGAGGTGGTCGAAGCCGCCCACCCGGTCCCCGATGCCGCCGGCCTGGCCGTGGCCAAGCGCGTGCTGCAACTGGTCAGCAACCTCGAAGAACACGACCGCGTCATCTTCCTGCTCTCCGGCGGCGGCTCGGCCCTGCTGGCACTGCCCGCCGACGGCCTGACCCTGGCCGACAAGCAGCAGATCAACAAGGCACTGCTCAAGTCCGGCGCCACCATCGGCGAGATGAACTGCGTGCGCAAGCACCTCTCGGCAATCAAGGGCGGCCGCCTGGCCAAGGCCTGCTGGCCGGCCACCGTCTACACCTACGCCATATCCGACGTGCCGGGCGACCTGGCGACCGTCATCGCCTCCGGCCCGACCGTGGCCGACCCCAGCACCTCGGCCGATGCCCTGGCGATCCTCAAGCGCTACAACATCGAGGCGCCCAAGGCAGTCATCGACTGGCTGAACAACCCGGCATCGGAAACCGTCAAGGCCGATGACCCGGCCCTGGCGCGCAGCCACTTCACACTGATCGCCAAGCCCCAGCAGTCGCTGGAGGCCGCTGCGGTGAAAGCCCGCCAGGCCGGTTTCAGCCCGCTGATCCTCGGCGACCTTGAAGGTGAATCGCGCGAAGTGGCCAAGGTGCACGCCGGCATTACCCGCCAGGTGGTGCTGCATGGCCAGCCGCTCAAGGCCCCCTGCGTGATCCTGTCCGGCGGCGAGACCACGGTCACCGTACGCGGCAATGGCCGTGGCGGGCGCAACGCCGAGTTCCTGCTCAGCCTCACCGAAAGCCTCAAGGGCCTGCCCGGCGTGTACGCCCTGGCCGGCGACACCGACGGCATCGATGGCTCGGAGGAAAACGCCGGCGCCCTGATGACCCCGGACAGCTACGCCCGCGCCCAGGCCCTGGGGCTGTCGGCCAGTGACGAGCTGGACGACAACAACGGCTACGGCTACTTCGCCGCACTCGATGCGCTGATCGTCACCGAGCCGACCCGCACCAACGTCAACGACTTCCGCGCCATCCTGATCCTCGAGACTTCGCAATCATGACGCCCGATAAAAAAGTGAAAATCCTCGCCACCCTGGGGCCGGCGATCAACGGCATCGATGACATCCGCCAGCTGGTCGAGGCCGGGGTGAACATCTTCCGCCTCAACTTCAGCCACGGCGAACACGCCGACCACGCCCTGCGCTACCAGTGGATCCGTGAAGTCGAGCAGCAACTGAACTACCCGCTGGGCATCCTCATGGACCTGCAAGGCCCGAAACTGCGGGTCGGCCGATTTGCCGAAGGCAAGGTGCAACTGCAGCGCGGCCAGGCCCTGCGCCTGGACCTGGACAAGACCCCGGGCGACAGCCGCCGGGTCAACCTGCCGCACCCGGAAATCATCGCTGCACTGGAGCCGGGCATGGACCTGCTGCTCGACGACGGCAAGCTGCGCCTGCGGGTGACGGCCCGCCATGCGGACGCCATCGACACCGAGGTGCTGGCCGGTGGCGAGCTGTCCGACCGCAAGGGCGTCAACGTGCCGCAGGCGGTGCTGGACCTCTCCCCGCTCACCGAAAAGGACCGACGCGACCTGGCGTTCGGCCTGGAACTGGGCGTGGACTGGGTGGCGCTGTCGTTCGTCCAGCGCCCTGAAGACATCGTCGAGGCGCGCCAACTGATCGGCGACCGCGCCTACCTGATGGCCAAGATCGAGAAGCCCTCGGCGGTGGAGCAGTTGCAGGCCATCGCCGAGCTGTCCGACGCGATCATGGTCGCGCGCGGCGACCTGGGCGTCGAGGTGCCGGCCGAAAGCGTGCCGCAGATCCAGAAACGCATCATCGGCACCTGCCGCCAGCTCGGCAAGCCGGTGGTGGTGGCCACGCAGATGCTCGAATCGATGCGCTTCTCCCCGGCACCGACCCGCGCCGAAGTCACCGACGTGGCCAATGCCGTGGCCGAGGGCGCCGATGCGGTGATGCTGTCGGCCGAGACCGCCTCCGGTGACTACCCGCTGGAAGCGGTGCAGATGATGAGCAAGATCATCCGCCAGGTGGAGAACGGCCCGGACTACCAGGCGCAGCTCGACGTCGGCCGGCCCAAGGCCGAGGCCACCGTATCGGATGCCATCAGCTGCGCGATCCGGCGCATCAGCGGCATCCTGCCGGTGGCGGTGCTGGTCAACTACAGCGAGTCCGGCGCCTCGACCCTGCGCACCGCCCGCGAACGCCCACGCGCACCGATCCTCAACCTGACGCCGAACCTCAGGACCGCGCGACGCCTGAGCGTCACCTGGGGCGTGCATTCGGTGGTCAACGACCGCCTGCGCCAGGTCGACGAGATCTGCTCGACCGCGCTGGAGATCGCCCAGGCCCAAGGTATGGCCAGCCGTGGCGACACCCTGCTGATCACTGCAGGGGTACCGTTCGGCAAGCCGGGAAGCACCAACACCTTGCGCATTGAAACCTTGATCTAGAGTTTGCGGGAGCCCTTTTGCAGGAGCGTGGGCTTGCCCGCTCCTGCAAAAGCGCAAAACCCAATCCCATGGCGCACAACAGAGGCCCGAAGAGGCCCAGCGCCTTTCACTCACCTGGCCGCCTGCCCATGTACACGAAGAATTTCGTCAACCCGTGCCCCGACTGGGCCACGGCGCTGCTCAACGGCTTCAGCCAGGTATTGCTGCTGCGCGACCCCCTGTGCGGGCTGTGCTGCCTGCTGGCAATCCTGCTCACCGCACCCGATCTGGTCGGCGGGGCGCTGCTCGGCGCACTGGCCGGCCTGTTGACCGCACAGCGGCGCGGCTATGAACGCGCCGACCGCCAGGCCGGATTGTACTGCTACAACGGCGTGCTGATCGGCCTGCTGATCTGCGCGGTGCTGCCTTGGTCGGCGATCCTGCCGCCACTGATCATCGCCGCCGGTGGCCTGTCGAGCATCCTCACCCACCAGTGGCGCAAGCGCGGCGGCACCTTGCTGGTGGCCTACACCGCGCCCTTCGTGCTGCTCGGCTGGGCGCTGCTGCTGGTCATCGAGCCGGGCACCACTGACCTGGTCGAAGCCAGCCATGTGCACGGCGTGCTACGCGGGGTCGGCCAGGTGTTCCTGCTCGATGCGCCGCTGGCTGGGTTGCTGATCGCCACAGGGCTGTTCATCGCCCACCCCTACGCTGCGTGCTGGGCCTTGCTCGGTTCGGCAATCGGCGGCGGTGCCGCGCTGCTGGCCGACCAGGCGCCCGCCGCCTGGATGGGCCTGTACGGCTTCAACACGACCCTGGCCGCGCTGGCCTTCAGCCGCCACGGCGAACGCCCGTGGGTGACCCTGCTGGCCATCGCCCTGGCCTTGCTGCTGCAGGCCTTGTCCAACTTCTGGCCGCTGCCGGCGCTGACCTCGCCCTTCGTCCTGGCCTGCTGGCTGCTGCACCTGGGCAGCCACCTCGCCCGCCGTGGGCAGCAGCGCAGCGCGCAACGCTTGCACGGCTGAGGGGCAGGCCCTAGGCTCATCGGCAACGCCTAACGGAACACGCCCATGGACACCCCTTCGAGCCTGCGCGAGCGGCTCTATGTCATCGTCTTCCAGACCGACACGGTCGCCGGAAGACGCTTCGACAAGATACTCCTGCTGATCATCCTCGCCAGCCTGGTCACCGTCATCCTCGACAGCATCGACGATGTGCACCGCAACTACTCCGGCCTGCTGGCAGGCATCGAGTGGGGCTTCACGGCGATCTTCCTCGGCGAATACCTGACCCGCCTGTACTGCTCGCCCAAGCCGCTGCGCTACGCGTTCAGCTTCTACGGCCTGGTCGACCTTCTGGCGATCGTGCCGGGCATCATCGCCCTGTACTACAGCGACGCCCAGTACCTGCTGATCATCCGGGTGATCCGCATGCTGCGGATCTTCCGCGTGCTCAAGCTCAGCCCCTATCTCAAGCAGGCGCACTACCTGCTCGAGGCGCTGCGTGGCAGCAAGCAGAAGATCATCGTGTTCCTGGTCAGCGTCTCGACCCTGGTCACGGTGTTCGGCACGCTGATGTACGTGATCGAAGGCCCCGAGCATGGCTTCACCAGCATCCCCAAGGGCATCTACTGGGCCATCGTCACCCTGACCACAGTCGGCTTCGGCGACATCGTGCCCAAGACGCCGCTGGGCCAGGTGCTGTCGTCGATGGTGATGATCATCGGTTACTCGATCATCGCCGTGCCCACCGGGATCTTCACCGCCGAACTGGCCAATGCCATGCGCGGCGAACAGCTGCGTCACGATTGCCCGACCTGTGCCAAGCAGACCCATGAGCCGACCGCGGCATTCTGTTCGCGCTGCGGCAATGCGCTGTTTCCGAAGGCTATGAGCGAGCAGGCATAAGCAAAGTCTGTTTTGATCTTTAATGGCTCAAGAACCAAAGGTTATAGTTACTGGCACATTGCCAAACTTTCACTCACAACAAGGAATGCCCCTGTGAAAAAACTCTTCAGCGCCTCGCTGCTGGCCGCAGGCCTGGCCCTGGGCAACCTGGCCCAGGCCGCGCCGACCCTGCTCAACGTTTCCTACGACGTGATGCGCGATTTCTACAAGGACTACAACCCGGCGTTCCAGAAGCACTGGGAAGAAGAGCACAAGGAAAAGGTCAATGTGCAGATGTCCTTCGGCGGCTCGAGCAAGCAGGCGCGCGCGGTGATCGACGGCCTGCCGGCCGATGTCATCACCATGAACATGGCTACCGATATCAATGCCCTGGTCGACAACGGCAAGCTGGTGCCGGACAACTGGGTCAGCCGCCTGCCGAACAACAGCGCGCCGTTCACCTCGGCCACCGTGTTCATCGTGCGCAAGGGCAACCCCAAAGCGCTGAAAGACTGGCCTGACCTGCTCAAGGATGGCGTGCAGGTGATCGTGCCCAACCCCAAGACCTCGGGTAACGGCCGCTACACCTACCTCTCGGCCTGGGGCTACGTGCTCAAGCAGGGCGGCGACGAAACCAAGGCACGCGAGTTCGTCGGCAAGCTGTTCAAGCAGGCTCCGGTGCTCGACACCGGCGGTCGTGCGGCCACCACCACCTTCATGACCAACCAGATCGGCGACGTGCTGGTAACCTTCGAGAACGAAGCCGAGATGATCGCCCGCGAGTTCGGCCGCGATCAGTTCGAAGTGGTCTACCCGAGCGTGTCGGCAGAAGCCGAGCCGCCGGTGAGCGTGGTCGACAAGGTGGTGGACAGGAAGCAGACCCGCGCCGTGGCCGAGGAATACCTGAAGTACCTGTGGTCGCCGACAGCCCAGGAAATCGCCGCGCAGAACTACCTGCGCCCGCGTGATGCCACGGTTCTGGCCAAGTACACCGACCGCTTCCCGAAAGTCGACTTCCTCTCGGTGGAGAAGACCTTCGGCGACTGGCGCACCGTACAGAAGACCCACTTCAACGACGGTGGCGTGTTCGACCAGATCTACACCGACAAGTAACCGCCAGGGGCACAAGGCCGCGCCCAGCATTCCTGTGGCAGCGGCCTGGTGCCGCGATGGGCCGCAACGCGGCCCCAAGCCTTACAGCGAAATCGGCCGCCGTCCGGCAAAGGCATGCGCCAGCGTGCCGCCATCCACCAGTTCCAGCTCCCCACCCAGCGGCACGCCATGGGCGATCCGCGAGGCAGTCAGGCCCTTCTCGGCCAGCAGCTGGGCGATGTAGTGCGCTGTCGCCTCGCCTTCCACCGTGGGGTTGGTCGCCAGGATCACCTCGCTGAAGGTGCCCTGCTCCTCGATCCGCGCCATCAGTTGCGGAATCCCGATCGCCTCCGGGCCCAGGCCGTCGAGCGGCGACAGGTGGCCCTTGAGCACGAAGTAGCGACCGCGGTAGCCGGTCTGCTCCACCGCGTACACGTCCATCGGCCCTTCCACCACGCACAGCTGGGTGTCGTCGCGGCGCGGGTCGGCGCATTGCGGGCACAGCTCCTGCTCGGTCAGGGTGCGGCACTGGCGGCAGTGGCCGACGCCTTCCATGGCCTGGCTCAGGGCCTGGGCCAGGCGCGTGCCGCCGCTGCGGTCACGCTCGAGCAGCTGCAGGGCCATGCGCTGGGCGGTTTTCTGGCCAACACCGGGAAGCACGCGCAGGGCATCGATCAGTTGGCGGATCAGGGGGCTGAAACTCATGTAGGCAGGCCTGTCAGTGGTACAGAATGAAGAAGGGAGCAGCGATCAGCCGATCGTGCTCCCTGTGTGCCGCAGACGCTCGGTCAGAACGGCATCTTGAAGCCGGGCGGCAGCTGCATGCCGGCGGTCATGCTGCCCATCTTGTCCTGGCTGTTCTGCTCGATCTTGCGCACGGCGTCGTTCAGCGCGGCGGCGATCAGGTCTTCGAGCACTTCCTTGTCGTCCGGGTCGGTGGTCATCAGGCTGGCGTCGATGTTGACGCGCTTGACGTCGTGACGACCGGTCATCACCACGCTGACCAGGCCTGCACCGGACTGGCCGGTGACTTCCGCGTTGGCCAGCTCTTCCTGCATCTTGGCCATTTTTTCCTGCATCTGCTGAGCCTGCTTCATCAGGCCGGCCATGCCACCTTTCATCATGGGGAAAATCCTCGATTGGTTCGTGTGTGCGGCCGACACGGGGCCGGGCGCAGGGGTGTTCGCTTCACTGCCCGGGGCTGGCCAGGGCGGTCTCTACAGGTTCGATTGTATCGTGTCGGACCCGGGCACCGAACTGCTTGATCATCTGCTGGATGAGCGGGTCCTGCTCGATCGACACTTCGGCATCGTGCTGGCGCTCGGCACGCTTGCGTGCCGCGGCCTGGGCCGGGGTTTCCTGCTCGGGGCGGATCAGCTCGATCTGCAGGCGCAGGGTGCGCCCCAGGTGCTGGTTCAGCGCCTCGTTCAGGCGTCGTTGCTGGGTGGAGTTGAACAACGCCCCCTGCCCCGGATCCAGGTGCAGCAGCCAGTCGTCGCCTTCGGCGCTGATCAGCGTGCAGTTTGCCGCGATGTTGCCTGTCATGCCGGACACAGGCAACTGCGGGAATAATTCCAGCCATTGCAGGGCCAGGCCCGTGGCCGGCTGTGCGGCAGGCAGCGGCTCGGGCGCAGCGACCGGCTCGGCTTCCTGGACATGCTCGGCCAGCTCGTCGAGATAGCTGAACCCGGCCGGATCGGCTTCCGGCGCGTAGTAGGCGTCGTCCGGGGCATCGTCGTCGCGCTCCATGCCGACCGAGGCATAGGCCGACGGGTCGAATGGCGGCTCGTCGTAGTCCGGCTGGCCACCCTGGGGCTCAGCGGCAGCGACCACAGCTGCCGGGGCTGGGGCAGGCGCGGCGAGCGCAGGGGCAGGCTCCTCCCATGGCAAGTCGGTGACCTCTTCCTGCTCAGGCGAGGCAGCCTGCACAGGCTCGGGCGCTGGAGCAGGCTCGGGCTCAGGCACCGCAACCGCAGCGACCGGCTCGGCGACAGGTGCCTGCTCGATCACAGGCGCAGGCACGGGCGGCGCAACCGGCGCAGGCGCCGGGGCGGCAACCGATGGCTCGACGGGCGCTGGCGCAACGGCCACCGGCTTGGCTGGATCAGCTGTGGCCTGGCTGATCCCCACCGGCTTTAGCACAGGCGTCGGTGCGTCATCGGTGTCGGCCGGGCGGAACGCCAGCATGCGCAGCAGGACCATTTCGAAGCCGCCACGCGGATCCGGTGCCAGCGGCAGGTCGCGCCTGCCGATCAGGCCCATCTGGTAATAGAACTGCACATCTTCGGCGGGCAGCGCGCCCGCCAGCGCCAGCACCTTGTCGCGATCGCCCTGGCCGTTGTCCACAGCTTCCGGCAGGGCCTGGGCGATGGCCACTCGGTGCAGCACGTTGAGCATCTCGGAAAGCACGCCGTTCCAGTCCGGCCCCTGCTCGGCGAGGTCGCGCACGGCCTCGAGCAATGCCCGGGCATCGCCTTCGAGCAGCGCCTGGAGCACGCCATACACCTGGCCGTGGTCCAGCGTGCCGAGCATCGCCCGCACGTCCGCGGCCAGTACCTTGCCCTCCCCGAAGGCGATGGCCTGGTCGGTCAGGCTCATGGCGTCGCGCATCGAGCCGTCGGCCGCACGGCCGAGCAGCCACAGGGCATCTTCCTCGAACGGCACGTTCTCGGCGCCGAGCACGTGCGAGAGGTGTTCGACCACCCGCTCCGGGCTCATGTTCTTCAGCGAGAACTGCAGGCAGCGCGAGAGGATGGTCGCCGGCAGTTTCTGCGGGTCGGTGGTGGCGAGGATGAATTTGACGTAGGGTGGCGGCTCTTCCAGCGTCTTGAGCAAGGCGTTGAAGGAGTGGGTCGAGAGCATGTGCACTTCGTCGATCAGGTAGACCTTGAAGCGACCGCGGCTCGGCGCGTACTGCACGTTGTCGAGCAGTTCGCGGGTATCCTCGACCTTGGTGCGGCTGGCGGCGTCGATCTCGATCAGGTCGACGAAACGGCCTTCGTCGATTTCCCGACACACCGAACAGGTGCCGCAGGGCGTGGAGGTGATACCCGTTTCGCAGTTCAGGCACTTGGCGATGATCCGCGCGATGGTGGTCTTGCCGACCCCGCGGGTGCCGGTGAACAGGTAGGCGTGATGCAGCCGCTGGTTGTCCAGGGCGTTGATCAATGCCTTGAGCACATGGGTCTGGCCTACCATCTCGCGGAACGAGCGCGGGCGCCATTTACGTGCAAGAACCTGATAACTCATCAAAAAACCATCGCAGCCTGATCGAGCGGAAGATCGCTAATGCTAGCGGAGCGAGGGCAAAATTGCACCCTGCCCGGCTCGTCCGGACATTACCGGCTAGCGGTGAACATTCGAAGTCCAAGGAGGATAGACGTGCGGCGACTTCTCGCCATCCTGTTGCTGTGCAGTTCCAGCGGCCTGGCCGCGCAGCCGGTGCTGCGCTTTTCCGTGGCCGAGAGCTGGAGCATGCCGCTGATGCGCACCGAAGACGAGGTGCCGGTGGAAGGCATTCTCTTCGACCTGATGCAGGCGCTGGCCCGCGAGGCGCAGGTGCAGCCGCAATACCACGTGATGGCGCGCCTGCGCCTGGAGCAGGCCATGCTCGAGGGCGACATCGACGTGCGCTGCTACGTGGCCAGCGACTGGCTCGCTGAGCGGCCCGACGCATTCATCTGGAGCGTACCGCTGTTCCGCCAGCGCGACCTGCTGGTCGGACGCGCCGGTGATGCCCTGCCAGGCGGTCTGGCGCAACTGCCTGCACAGGCCATCGGCACGGTGCTGGGCTACACCTACCCTGCCCTCGATCCGCTGTTCGCGCAGCACGTGCTGCGCCGCGAAGACAGCCGCAACCAGGACCTGGCCCTGCAGAAACTGCAGGCCAGCCGCTACCGCTACGCGGTGAGCAACCAGTTGTCGCTGCAATGGTTCAACCGCCAGCAACCCCGGGAGCAGCGCCTGCGCCCGCTGGTGGTGCTGGAGGAACAGGACCTGGGGTGCCTGGTGCGCAACGACCCGGCGGTCCCGGCGCAGCGCCTGCTGCGGGCGCTGGTACGGATGAAGCAGTCCGGGGAAATCGAGCGCATCGTCGAACGCCATACCCAGCCGCCTGCCGCACAAGCGGCGGCGCCGACCGCTCAGTAGCCGTGCGACTCGCGGAATTTCTGGCCCTTGTGGTAGGCCACCCACTCGTCCACATCGTACGGCAGGTAGAGATGGCGACGCGCCCGTGACAGCGCGATGTACACCGAGCACACGCGGCTGTCGAAGGCGTAGGCGTCCTGGAACGGGTTCAGGGCCATCAGTTCCTGGGTCAGCAGCACATGGTCGAACTCCTGGCCCCCGGCATCCTGCGCCGGCATCAGCAGCAGGCTGCCGGGCTCGGCGCAGAGCCGCGCCGTCAGGCTGTTGAGTTCGGCGATCCGCAGGCCCTCCTGCAGCCGTGCCTCGACCCACAGGAATGACTCGTCGAAGCGACTATCCGCCTGCACCTGACGCCAGTCCGACGCGTGGGCGAAGTAGGCGTGCGTGTCCTGGCCATCGCTGCCGGCACCGTAGAGGTCGGCGCGGAACAGGCGCACGGCGCTGTGCATGAAGCGGGTCATCCCGGCGTTGTCGGAAAAACCCACCCGGCACTGGTTGCCGGCCAGTTGCATGGCCCATTTCATCGAGTCCCATGGCGAGGCGGTGAGCACCACGCAGCCCGCCGGCGGGACGAAGTCCAGGGGGTAGTACTCGATGCCGACATCCACGCTGCCAGCGCCTTCGAAGGCCAGCTTGGACTTCTGCGAATGCACGCCGATCAGCGGATTGATCAGCCGCTCCACCTTCGGTCCGCAGCGCACCGAGAACACGATGTCACGCTGGCGCACCTGCGGGCTGCGCCGCAGCCCGGGGCCATCGGCGCGCTGGTATTCGTCGCCCAGGGTGATCAGCACCTGACGGCCACGCTCGATGATCTGCAACAGCGGGCCGGGCATGTCCTGGCTCTCGTCGACGATCACATAGCTGTAGCGGCCTGGCACGCCAAGGCCGGCGAGGCTGGCGCGCTTGAGCAGGAGCAGGGTCGGGAAGCCGGTCTGGCGGTCCCAGGCGGGGTTGTCCTGCAGATAGGTCCACAGGCGGCTGGCATATTCGAGCAGCACCTGGGCATCGACGCGCGCCAGCGCCTGGCCGAAGTGCGGCAGGTGGCGCGCCGCCAGGCTGTGATCGCGGGATTCGCAGTAGCTCTTCAGCACTTCGAGGCAGATATCCAGGGCCTTCTCACCGTCGTAGTGACGAAAGCCGAGGATATTCAGGGTCTCGGCCAGCGCGCGCCGGGTCGGCAGGCGGGCCGCTGAGCGCGCGGGCTGGCGGGCCTGGCTGCTCGGCAGCGCCTGGACGAACTCTGCAAACGTCTTGCCGGCCTTGGAGCCCATCCCGATACGGCGGCGCAAGGCCTCGAGCTTGCCGGGCGTGCGCGCCAGCACCAGCACTCGCCCCTTGGGCAGGCAATCGATCAGCGCGCCGAGCAGGTAGCTCTTGCCGATGCCGGCATAGCCCTGCACGTGCAGGTCCTCGTCGGGGTTGGCGCGCAGCACGCGCAGCAGCTTGTCCTGCTCGCCGGTCAGCCAGCGCTCCTTGTCCACCCCGGTGATGGCCTGCTGGCTGAACGGGTTATGGCGCTGATGGCGCAAGGACCTGAAGCCTGTGTCCCAGGTGCCGTCCTCGAGCAGGTACTCGCGCCCGGCCACTTCGTCGGCACCCAGCAACTGCAGGCGCGAGCCCTTGATCACTTCGAGGCCGAAATACAGCTTGCGCGCATCGAACAACCGCCGCGCCTCGGACCCAAGCCCCACACCCGGCGAGTGCGGGCCGTGGACCGACCAGTGCAGCAGCCTGGCCAGCAGCTTTTCCGCCGCCCCCGGGTCGAGCACCTGCTCGCGCGCCTGGGACAGGTTCTGGATGACCAGCAGCGCGGCCAGCTCCGGGTCGCTCAAGCCGTCGAGGGCGGACACATCCTCGAGCAGGCCCTGGCACACCTCGAGGGTGACCGGAAGAAATACGGCGTCGGCGAAATCGTAATGTTCAGGTTGCATACGCGCAGGTCATTCGTCGGGATCGGGGTTGGCTTCGAGTTCATAGGCATAGGCACCCAGCGAGCCGGACATGCCGCCCGGATAGACCCGCCGCGCCGCATCCAGCGAAAGAGCATCAGCCTCCAGCGCACCGTCGAGCTCATGCAGCGCCAGCTCCAGCAGCTTGCGCAGGTCCTGGGCATTGCGCGCCGAGACACTCAGGCGAAAATCCAGGCCCGGGGCCTGCTCGGCCGGTTCGTCGGTAGCGCTCGCCGGCGTGGCTTCGCCGAGGATGCGTTCGTGTTCCTCTTCCATCTGGTCGAGGACTTGCGACAGTTCCAGGGTGCGCTCGGGGTGCGAGGCCATCTGGTCCTTGATCTCCAGGCGGCGCGCTTGCCAGTCGCGGATGCGCTGGCGGGTCAGATCGTCAACCTGATCCATGCTGATGACCTCTCTCAGGAATGGGTGGGCTGCGAGAGGCGCATCATAAGCCTGTTTGCCGATAAATGCAGGTGCGGCGGGCTCGTATTCAGCCCTTGGGCGCGACCAGGCGGCTGTATTGATCCTGGCTGATCCAGCCGGTGAACGCACGGTCGTTCTGGTTGATGAACTCGACCTTGGCCCAGCCGTCCTTGAACGCCAGCACGCCGACCACATCGCCCTTGACGATATAGGGCCGCTTGCTCGCGCTGCTGCCCGCCTGCTTGCGCAGGTAGGCCTTGTCGGCCGTGACCGTCAGCAGCGCGATCCAGGGTTTTTCTGCAGAGCGGCTGAGTTCGAGCCCGGTGGCGATTTCCGGCATCAGTACACTGACGCAGCCGGGATGCTCACGGCCTCGCGCCACGGTAAGGGAGACGCCGTCGCCCGTGGCCGCCAGGCTGCCGGGCAAGGCCTGGTCTTCCCAGGTGGTGAGCGCAACCGCCCCGTCGCCCTTGATCTGCCCCTTGAGGTAGAAGGTGCAATGCCTGACCACATCCTCGCCCAGGGCCTCGGAATAGTAGCCCTCCACCTGGTGATCCGGCGTGACCGCCAGCATCAGCGTGTCGTACTGCCCTGGCTTCAATGCCCCGGCACCTGCATGAACGGACGACAACAATCCCAGCAATACGCTGGCCAGGACCGTCAGTCGGCGAGAACAATTCTTTGTCATGTCACCTCTTCCCTTCAAGTGCTTCGTAAGCCTTCTTGATACGCACGTCATAGTCGCCGTAGTCCTTGCCGTTGTAACTGGCGGCCATGCCGGCGTAGTCCTTGTTCTTCGCGGCCTTGATGAACGCCGGGTTCTTGCTGCAGAAACCGAGGAAGGCCTTGAGTTGCTGTCCGGCATTGAGCTTCATTGCCGCGACGAATTCGAACACATTGGCATGCCCGCAATCGGCGAAGTTGAAACCCATGATCTGGAACATGCCCCAGGACGCCGACTTCAATGCCGCTTCCTGATCCAGCCCGAATGCGGTGGCCATGGTTTCCCAGGCCTTGGTCTGGTCCTTGTTGTTGGTTTGCCACTGCGGGCCGGCTTTCTTCTTGTACTTGTACGAGAGCAGCGGGTGGGTCTGGTCGTACTTGTGCCTGGTATAGCGCTGGAAGTGATGCCCCTCGAAGGCGATCACCGGCAGCTTCGCCGGGCCGAAGCCGGAACGGCCGCCCGACTCCACAGTGGCGAAGGCCTTGATCAGGTTGGCTGAAATCCCGTTGCCCAATTGAGTCGCGGCGTTCTGGAAGTCGCTGTCGCTGAGGGTCATGCCACCATCGCAGGTGACCTGCAGCACCATCTGCCGATTACGCCGCTCGGCCTCGATCACCGCGCGCATGCGGTCCAGGTAGTGGTTGACCGTGGCCTGCACC
Source organism: Pseudomonas sp. FA117 (assembly GCF_057370475.1). Classification (NCBI taxonomy): domain Bacteria; kingdom Pseudomonadati; phylum Pseudomonadota; class Gammaproteobacteria; order Pseudomonadales; family Pseudomonadaceae; genus Pseudomonas; species Pseudomonas sp. FA117. The sequence goes on along the minus strand of NZ_CM170675.1, from coordinate 1,879,655 downwards.
TGGGCGTTGCCATTGTTGGCGAAGACGTTGATGAAGCTCGGCAGGCGCAGTGCCGAGCTCAATTTCACCGGCACACGCACGGCCTCTTCGATCAGGCTGTTGAATGTGCGCCCAGCAGGATCCACCACACCGTCCGGATGGGCGTATTTGAGATGACGGAACTGGTACTGGCTGATGCGCTGCACCAACTGGCCGTCGCAACGGCCATTTTCCGGCAGCGGAAAACCCAGTCGGGGAATGATCAGGTTGAACAGGTACTGGATGCACTGAACATCGGCGGGCAAGTTTCGGGCTTTACCCGGCGTGCCGACCGAAGCACTCAAAAGACTCGGCAAACCCTGCAGGCTTTTCATTCGATGCATCCTTGCGCGTTAGCGAAGTGATATCACTTCAATATCATTCGAAGTGCCACAGTCATATTTTGAAATATATGGCTGGCGCAAACTAGCAAGGCGATTTTGCGTTGTCCAGAAGGTGACTCAGAAGCTGTGAAACAGTTACCGCCATAGTTGCATCAACTGGCACTCGCAATTGCAGCGATCAACAACCCGCCGCAAAGCGCCAAGTGCTCCAGGGCGATCTGCATGTCCGCTGTTCGCTTGGGCTCATCGAAACGCCAGAACGGGTGGCCCAGGGGGATACAGAGCAAGGTGAAGCCCGCCAGCACGAGCGCGCCCAGCCAGGCCAGCCCGCCAGGGTTGCCGATCAACAGCAGCGAACCGACCAGTTGCGTCACGATCATCGCCAGCGCCAGCACTTTCGGCGCCGGCAAGGAGGCGGCGACCACCTCCTTCACCACCGAAGAAAAATTGAAAACACCGAAGATGCCGGCGATGAGAAAGAACGACGCCAATACGACCCGCGCGATCACCAACAGCACCGGGCTTGCCAGCACCGCACCTGCCAATTCATTCATTTCGATCTCCTGGGAAAGCGGCAATGAGCGGTAATTCTCATTACCATGCGCGACGAATGCTATCCCATGACGTGGTAATTTGAAATACCACCTCGACTCAGGTCATCATGGCGCCTGGAAAACCGATGAACGAGTACACCCATGTCGACCCCCGCCCCCGTCAACGACCGTGCTGGAGAAATGCTCAAAGCGGCTACCGATCTATTTCTGGAGAAGGGCTTTGCGGGCGTTTCGATCGACGCGATCATGTCGCGCGCCGGAGGCTCGAAGCGCGATCTCTATAACGCCTTCGGCGACAAGGAAGGCTTGTTTCGCGTGGTCATCGCACGCATCTGCGGCGACATCATGACGCCGCTGCGCGCCATCCCCGCGCACGGCACCACCCTTGAACAGGCGCTGCAGTCCTTCGCCAGGACGTTCCTGACCTTCCTCCTCACCCCACGAGTGATCGCGCTGCAGCGTCTGGTGATGAGCGAAGCCCTGCGCTACCCGGACTTCGCCAGAGCCTTCGTGCAACTGGGGCCCGAGGCCGCTTACGAAACGCTGGAGCAACTGCTGCGCCAGCGGCCAGAGCATGACCAGCTGGTGATGACTTCAACCCGGGTGTGTGCGGCGGTGTTCTGTGATTCGCTGGTGGCGGACCTGCAGTTTCGCGCGGTGGCGGGCATCGAAGTCAGCGCGCAGGATATCGAGCAGCGGGTGGAGACGGCTGTCTCGGTGTTTTTGAAAGGGGTGATGCCACAGGCGTGAGGGTATCGCTCTGTCGTACGCCGGAAGGCGGCAGAGTGATTACACGATTGCTGGAAGCGGGAAGGGACTTTCAGAATGGAGGCGGCCCCACCAGCCACACCCCGGCACTCGATGTTCCCGCTGTGGCTGCTCCCTTCCGGGCCTGACCAGGTTAACGGGTAATCAATGCGGGGGGACCGGTGGGGCCACCATAACGCAGCTCATCAGGTGACGAGCCGCGCCATTGTACCGTTACGGGGGGAAGTTACAACCTTTGAAGGTAAAAAAACCATCATTTCTCAAGGACTTGTCCTTCACCCGGAAGGTTTTGGGTGTTTTTGCGGGCGCTTTCGCGGGCAAGCCCGCTCCTACAAGGGCGAGGCCGGCACTGAACATCAGACCGTGATGCCCTGCCCCGCCAGGAACGCCACGAAGGCCTCTTCGTCCAGCACCTTGACCCCCAGCTCACTGGCCTTGGCCAGCTTCGACCCGGCGCCGGGGCCGGCGACCACGCAGTGAGTCTTGCCGGACACCGAACCGGCCACTTTGGCGCCGAGGCTTTCCAGCTTGTCCTTGGCGATATCGCGGCTCATGCGCTCCAGGGTGCCGGTCAGCACCCAGGTTTGCCCGGCCAGGGGCAGGCCTTCGGTGCTTTTCTTCTCGCTGTGCCAGTGCATGCCAAAGGCCTTGAGCTGGGCCTCGATGGCGTGGGCGAGCTGCTGGTTGGCCTCGACCTTGAAGAACTCGCGCACAGCGTCGGCCTGCTTGGTGTTCAGCGCCTGGCGCAGGTCGATGCCGTCGGCGGCGATGATCTTGTCGAGGGTGCCGAGCTTGTCCACCAGCTTCTCGGCGCCGGTCGGGCCGACCGAGGGGATGTCGAGCTTGGCGATCATCCCGGCCAGGGTGGTGCTGGCAGCGAATTCCGCAGCCAGTTCGCCCTGGTCCTGCAACTGCATGCCGCTGTCGAGCAACTGCTGGATGACTTCGCGGTTGTGCGCGTCCTCGAAGAAGTTGTGGATCTCGTAGGCGACTTCCAGGCCGATGTCCGGCAGGTAGGTGAGCACCTGCGGCAGCGCCACCTGTACTCGCTCCAGGCTGCCCAGGGAGCGGGCCAGGACCTTGGCGGTCTCCTCGCCCACATCGGGGATGCCCAGGGCGAAGATGAAGCGCGCCAGCGTCGGGCGCTTGCTGGCCTCGATGGCCTCGAGCAGCTTGCGGCTGGACACTTCCGCGAAGCCCTCCAGCTCGACGACCTGCTCGAACTGCAGCTTGTACAGGTCTGCCGGCGAGCCGATCAGGCCCTCGTCGACCAGTTGCTCCACGCTTTTCTCACCCAGGCCGTCGATGTCCATCGCCCGGCGCGACACGTAGTGAATGATCGCCTGCTTGAGCTGGGCACCACAGGCAAGGCGCCCGACGCAGCGATACACCGCGCCTTCGCTGGTGGTCTCCTTGCCCTTGCTGCGCTTGACCAACTGCGTGCGCTCGACCTGCGAGCCACACACGGGGCAGGCGGTGGGCACTTCGACCGGGCGGGCGTCTTCGGGGCGGCGCTCGAGCACCACCTGCATCACCTGCGGGATCACGTCACCGGCGCGGCGCACGATCACCGTGTCGCCGATGCGCAGGCCCAGGCGGGCGATCTCGTCCATGTTGTGCAGGGTGGCGTTGGAGACCGTCACCCCGGCCACCTTGACCGGCTTGAGGCGGGCGACCGGCGTCACCGCGCCGGTGCGGCCGACCTGGAACTCGACGTCCAGCACCTCGGTGAGCTCTTCCATGGCCGGGAACTTGTGGGCAATCGCCCAACGCGGCTCACGCGCACGAAAACCCAGTTCGCGCTGGGCTGCCAGCGGGTTGACCTTGAACACCACCCCGTCGATCTCGTAGGGCAGATCGTTACGTCGGGCACCGATGTCCTGGTAATAGGCCAGGCATTCTTCGATGCCGGCCGCGTGCCTGAGCTCGGGGCTGATCGGCATGCCCCAGACCTTGAGCTGCTCGAGGATGCCGATGTGGCTGTCGCCGATGCTGGCAGAGGTCTGGCCGACGCCGTAGCAGCAGAATTCCAGCGGGCGGCTGGCGGTGATCTTCGAATCCAGTTGACGCAAGCTGCCGGCCGCAGCGTTGCGCGGGTTGGCGAAGGTCTTGCCGCCGGCCTCGGCCTGGGCGGCATTGAGCCGCTCGAAACCGGCCTTGCTCATGTACACCTCACCGCGCACCTCGAGCACTGCGGGCCAGCCGCTGCCGTGCAGCTTCAGCGGCACGTTGCGGATGGTGCGCACATTGGTGCTGATGTCTTCGCCGGTGGTGCCGTCGCCACGGGTGGCGCCCTGCACCAACTGGCCGTCGCGGTACAGCAGGCTCACCGCCAAGCCGTCGAGCTTGGGTTCGCAGCTGTAGTCGACCGCCTCGGCCTGGTCGAGCCCTTCGGCCACACGCCGCCCGAACTCGCGCAGGTCGGCTTCTTCGAAGGCGTTGCCCAGGCTGAGCATGGGGATCTCGTGACGCACCTGGGTGAAAGCGGCCAGGGCTGCGCCACCGACGCGCTGGGTCGGCGAATCGGGGGTGATCAGGTGTGGATGCTCGGCTTCCAGGGCCTTGAGCTCGTTGAACAGCCGGTCGTATTCGGCGTCGGGCACGCTCGGTTCGTCCAGCACGTAGTAGCGGTAGTTGTGCTGGTCGAGCTCGGCGCGCAGTTCGTGGATTCGGTTTTCGGCGTTCATTTTTCAGGTCTCTTGCAAAGCAAAAGAGCAGCCTGGAGATGCATGGGGTTCGGAAGCTTTATTGAATGTGCCGGCCCTTCGCGGACCAACCCGCTCCTGTACAGGGGGCGCCTGCAGGAGCGGGTTGGCCCGCGAAGGGCCGGCACAGGCAACAACTCCCGAACCGACCGGCAATCCCCAAGGGCTGCTCTTGAGTCTGGATCTATCAGCGCTTCTGGGTCAGCGCGCGGCGCTCAAACTCGACGATGCGCTGGCGATAGTGCTCGATGGTCTGGGCGGTCAGCACGCTGCGCTGATCGTCCTTGAGCTCGCCGTTGAGTTCGTGGGCCAGCTTGCGTGCGGCGGCAACCATGACGTCGAAGGCCTGCTTGGGATGACGCGGGCCGGGCAGGCCAAGGAAGAAGCTGACCGCACGGGTGCTGAAATGGTCGATGTCATCCAGGTCGAAGATGCCCGGCTTGACCGCGTTGGCCATGGAGAACAGCACCTCGCCGTGACCGGCCATGCTCTCGTGGCGGTGGAAGATGTCCATTTCGCCGAAACGCAGGCCGCTTTCCAGAATGTTCTGCAGCAACGCAGGGCCCTTGAACCCACCTTCGTCACGGGAGATGACGCTGATCACCAGCACCTCTTCGACCGGGGGCAACTCCTTGGCGGCGTTGTTGCTGGTGGCGAAACCGCTGTTGCGGTTGTTGTCGGCGCTGAAGTCGTCATCGCTGTCGGCGAACAGGTCCGGCTCTCGCGGTTCGGCAACCAGATTCAGGTCGCCCTGCTGCGACTCGGCGGCAGCAGCACGCTTGCCACGCTTGGGCGCCTTGGCCGGCTTTGGCTCGCGCTCACGGGCCGGCGCGCTCATCGACGGCAGGTCGGACTCGTCGAGCTCGGGCTCCTTGTGCGTTTCCATGACGCGCGCAGGGCCGAGCACCTCGGCGCTGCCTTCGTCGTCCGGAAGGTTGGAATAGCTGCGATCCAGACGGAATTTCAACTTGCCCTTGCCGCCGCGCATGCGGCGCCAGCCGTCGAAAAGAATACCGGCGATGACAATGATGCCGATGACGATCAGCCACTCGCGCAGACCGATTTCCATGTAATCCCGTGCCTCTATAAAAATATGCTTGAAAACAAAGGCTTCAAAGCCCTTTAACACGTGGCGCCAACTCTATGTTCTGACAGGCGTTTTACCCACGCAAAAAACGAGTGACATTAAGCTAGCACGACCAAAGGCAACTTTACACCGTCTGTCGCACGTGCAAGGCGCATTTGCCTACAGATAATGCCCAATCTTCGCGCATCAGGCGTCTACCATGGCCATCGCCTCCTCCACATCAACTGCAACAAGACGTGAACAACCGGGCTCATGCATGGTGACCCCCATCAATTGATCGGCCATTTCCATGGCAATCTTGTTATGCGTAATGTAGATGAACTGCACGGTCTCGCTCATTTCCTTCACCAGTCGGGCGTAACGTCCGACGTTGGCATCGTCCAGCGGCGCATCGACTTCATCGAGCATGCAGAACGGTGCCGGGTTCAACTTGAAGATGGCAAACACCAGCGCCAATGCGGTCAGTGCCTTCTCGCCGCCGGACAGCAGATGGATGGTGCTGTTCTTCTTGCCCGGCGGACGCGCCATGATCGTCACCCCTGTATCGAGTAGATCTTCGCCCGTCAGTTCCAGATAAGCGCTGCCACCACCGAAAACTTTTGGGAAAAGTGCCTGCAATCCGGCATTTATCTGATCAAAGGTATCCTTGAAACGGTTACGGGTTTCCTTGTCGATCTTGCGGATGACGTTCTCCAGCGTGTCCAGCGCCTCGACCAGGTCGGCGTTCTGCGCATCCAGATAACGCTTGCGCTCGGACTGCTGCTCGTATTCCTCGATCGCTGCCAGGTTGATCGCCCCCAGGCGCTGGATGCGCGCCTCGGTCTGCTCCAGCTCCTGCTCGGTGCCCTGCTCGCTGGCCTCGGGCTCGAGGGTGGCGAGCACGCCCTGCAGATCGTAGCCATCGGCGAGCAGCTGTTCCTGCAAGGTCTTGCGGCGCACATCCAGGCCCTGGGACTCCAGGCGCGACTGCTCCAGCTGCCCCCGCAGCAACTGCGCCTGCTGCTCGGCCTGGCTGCGGCGCTTCTCGACATCGCGCAGCTCGCGGTCGGCCTCGTCCATGTGCAGGCGGGCCTGGCGCATTTCCTCGTCGACGCTCATGCGTCGCTCGAGCAGTTCCTCGAGCTTGAGGCGCAGCTCTTCGAGCGGCGCCTCACCCTCTTCAAGGTTGAGGCTCAGTTGCTCCTGACGCTCGCTCAGGCGCGCGGCCTGCTGCTCCAGGCGCTCCAGGGCCTGGCGGGTGGAGTCGTGCTGGGCGCGCAACGAACCGAGGCGCACGGCCAGCTGGTGGGCGTGATCCTTGTGCTGGCGAGCCTCCTGGCGGATACGGTCGAGGCCTTCGCGCAGGGTGTCGCGACGGGCCATCAACTGCTCGCGCTGCTCGGTGTCCTGGGCCATCAGGTCCAGGGCGTCCTGCAGCACCAGGCGCGCTTCGCCCAGCTGTTCGTGCTCCAGGGCACGCTGTTCCTGAAGCTCGGCAAGTTCTTCCTGCAGGCGACGACGGCGCAGCTCCAGTTGCTCGGCGCGCGCACGCCCGGCAGACAACCCGGCCTTCAGTTCGCCGAGCTGGCGGTTTTCGTCCTGGCTGCGGCGGCGCAGTTGCTCGCGCTGTTGTTCCTGGTCGAGTTGTTGCTCGCGCAGGGCCTGCAGTTGCTGCTCGAGCTGTTCGAGCAACGCTTGCTGCTCCAGTTGCTCGTGACCGAGACGTTCGATTTCCTGGCCACGCGCAAGCACGCCGCCCTGCGCCTCCCCACCGCGACTGACCCGCAGGAAATGCCGCCCCACCCAGTAGCCATCACGGCTGACCAGGCTGTGGCCATCGTCGAGACCGGCGCGCAGCGCCAGGGCCTGCTCCAGGGAGTCGACCGGCTTGACCCGCCCCAGCCAGGGCGCCAGGTCGGTACGTCCCTCGACCTTGTCGAGCAGGCTGCCCGGCAGGCGTGCGCCCTCGCCGCTGGCCAGCAACAGGCGCAGGTCCCCCTGCTCCAGCGCGGAAAGATCGAGCGCGGCGAAGTCATCGACCAGCACCGCTTGCAGATCGGCGCCGAGCACGGTTTCCACCGCCAGCTCCCAACCCGACTCGACACGCAGCCCTTCGGCCAGCCGCGGACGGTTGTCCAGCCCCTGGCCCTGCAGCCATTCAGCCGCGCCGGCGCCCGGCTCCAGTGCTGCCTGCTGCAGCGCCTCCAGCGACGCCAGGCGACCGCCCAGGCGCTGCAGCTCACCGTGCTGTTGCTGCTGTGCCTGGGTCGCCTGCTGCAGTTGCTCGCGCAATGCCTCCAGACGCTCGACCACCTGCTGCTCCTGCACCTGCAGCTCTTCGAGCAGCAGCTCGCTGCCGGCCACCTGCTCGGACAACTCGAGCATGGCGGCATCCTGCGGGTCGGCGCCCAGTTGCTGGCTCTCTTCTGCGAGCTTGCGCTGACGCTCGGCCAGGCGCTCCAGGCTGCCCTCCAGCTGCTGCAGGCGGGCCTGCTGGACCTCGGCCTGACGCCGCGGCTCGGCCGAGCGGGTGTTGAAGTCGTCCCACTGGGCCTGCCAGCCGTGCATGCCCTGCTCCGCTTCTTCCAGGGTCGCGGCGGACTCCTCGGCAGCGGCCAGGGTCATCTCCTGCTCGGGCTCAAGCATGGCCAACTCTTCGCCCAGAGTCGCCAGCAAGGTGCGGTCGTGCCCCAGGTGCGATTCGGTTTCCAGGCGGGTGCGCTCGGCTTCCCTGAGGTCGTCCTGCAACTGGCGCAGACGCTGCTGACCATGCTGGATGCTCTGCTCGACCCGGGCGATGTCGCCGGCCACCGAATAGAAGCGCCCCTGCACCAGGTTGAAGCGCTCTGACAGCTCATGGTGCCCGTCGCGCAGGCGCTCGATGCTGGCATCGGCATTGCGCTGTTCGGCCACCAGCGCCTCGAAGGCCACCTCCTGGTCGCCGATGATGCTTTCGCGCTGGCGCACGCGCTCGTCCAGCGCACGCCAGCGCAGGGCCGCCAGGCGCGCCTTGAGCTGGCGTTCCTGGGCCTTGTATTCGCGGTACTTCTCGGCGGCCTGGGCCTGGCGATGCAGGCGTTCGAGCTGGCGCTCGAGTTCTTCGCGCAGGTCGGTCAGGCGCGCCAGGTTCTCCTGGGCGCGGCGGATGCGGTTCTCGGTCTCGCGGCGGCGCTCCTTGTACTTGGAGATGCCGGCCGCTTCCTCGATGAAGTTGCGCAGTTCCTCGGGCTTGGCTTCGATCAGCTTGGAGATCATGCCCTGCTCGATGATCGAGTAGCTGCGCGGGCCAAGGCCGGTGCCGAGGAAGATGTCGGTGATGTCGCGCCGACGGCACTTGGTGCCGTTCAGGTAATAGGTGTTCTGCGCGTCGCGGGTGACCTTGCGGCGGATGGAAATCTCGGCGTAGGCCGCGTACTCACCGACCAGCGTGTTGTCGCTGTTGTCGAACACCAGCTCGATGCTCGCCTGGCTCACCGGCTTGCGCCCGGAGGAGCCGTTGAAGATGACGTCGGTCATCGACTCGCCGCGCAGGTTCTTCGCCGAGCTCTCGCCCATCACCCAGCGCACCGCATCGATGATGTTGGATTTGCCGCAGCCGTTGGGCCCGACCACCGCCGCCATATTGCTGGGGAAATTGACCGTGGTGGGGTCGACGAACGACTTGAACCCGGCCAGGCGGATGCACTTCAGGCGCATCGGTCAGGCCCGCACCAGCGCGGCCAGCACCAGCTCGCAGCTGCGCTGGCAGTAGGCGACCAGCACCTCGCGGATGCGCGGCAGGTCACGCAGCAGCACGGCCTCGAGCAGACGGGCGAACAGTTCGACGTAGTCGTCCATGCTGGCCTGGCGCTGGTCCAGGGCCAGGTAGTAGGCGCGACTCATCGCCGGTTGCAGGTTCTCCACGGTTTCCTGCAGGTAGGGGTTGGCGGCGAAGGGATAGGCGGCGCGCATCACCGCGAAACTTTCGGCGACGAAGGCCTTGATGTCGCCATCGTTGCGCGCCTGGTGCAGGCGCTGCTGGATCTCCAGGAACGCCAGCAGGTCGGTCTCGCTGCGCCACTGCTGGGCCACGGCGTTGCCCAGCAGGATGTACAGCTCGCCCATCAGCGCGCACAGGCTGCGCACGCTGTGTTCGTCCAGTTCGGTGACGTGGGCGCCACGACGCGGCAGGATCGCCACCAGGTGACGGCGTTCGAGGATCAGCAGCGCCTCGCGCACCGAGCCGCGGCTGACATTCAGGGCCTGGGTGACCTTCTGCTCCTGGATGCGCTCGCCAGGTGCGAGCTCGCCGCGGATGATCCGCTCGGCCAGGTAGTGGGCAATTTGCTCGGAGAGGCTGTCCGGCGCCTTGAACGTCATGATTTTCCTTCGGAATCGATAACAGTGCACAAAGGCGCGATTGTAGCGCACTCGCTGGGCTTGCGCGCAGCGACACACGCGGCTTTGTGCGACCTGCGGGTCAGGCGCCGGGCCCGGCGCGATCTATGCTTGCAAAGAGGCAGGGTTGGGTGGCCGGAACCACGCATGGATAAAATCTTGACCTTTGGGTCAGAAAAATATTGACCTCAGGGTCAGCCCTTGCTTAGAGTCCGCCCAACAACAATAAAACCATTACGAGGCCTTCCCCGTGATCCAGTTTCTCGTCAACCAGGAGCTGCGCAGCGAGCACGCCCTGGACCCGAACATGACGGTGCTGCAGTACCTGCGCGAGCACCTGGGCAAACCCGGCACCAAGGAAGGCTGCGCCAGCGGCGACTGCGGCGCCTGCACCGTGGTCGTGGGCGAACTGACCCGGGACGACCAGGGCCGGCAGGGCCTGCGCTACCGCAGCCTCAATTCATGCCTGACCTTCGTGTCCGCACTGCATGGCAAGCAACTGATCAGCGTCGAGGGCCTCAAGCACCAGGGCGAGCTGCACAGCGTGCAGAAGGCCATGGCCGACTGCCATGGCTCGCAGTGCGGTTTCTGCACCCCCGGCTTCGTCATGTCGCTGTTCGCCCTGCAGAAGAACAGCAACGGTGCCGACCTGCACCAGGCCCAGGAAGCCCTGGCCGGCAACCTGTGCCGCTGCACCGGCTACCGGCCGATCCTCGACGCCGCCGAACAGAGCTGCAGCCGCCCCTGCCAGGATCAGTTCGACGCCCAGCAGGCGCAGACCATCGCCCGCCTCGAAGCCATCGCCCCGCGCCAGACCGGCGAGCTCAACAGTGGCGACAAGCGCTGCCTGGTGCCCTTGACCGTGGCCGACCTGGCCGACCTGTACAGCTCGCACCCCGAGGCGCGCCTGCTCGCTGGCGGCACCGACCTGGCCCTGGAAGTCACCCAGTTCCACAAGACCCTGCCGGTGATGATCTACGTCGGCCACGTCGCCGAGCTCAAGCGCATCGACGTGACCGCCAGCCACCTGGAAATCGGCGCCGCCACCGCGCTTACCGACTGCTACGGCGCACTGAACGCGGAGTACCCCGACTTCGGCGCCCTGCTGCACCGCTTCGCCTCGCTGCAGATCCGCAACCAGGGCACCCTGGGCGGCAACATCGGCAACGCCTCGCCGATTGGCGACTCGCCGCCCTTGCTGATTGCCCTGAACGCACAGATCGTCCTGCGCCAGGGCGAGCGCCAGCGCACCCTGGCGCTGGAGGACTATTTCATCGACTACCGCATCACTGCCCGCCAGGACAGCGAGTTCATCGAGAAGATCCTGGTGCCGCGCGCCAGCAACGACTGGCGGTTCCGCGCCTACAAGGTGTCCAAGCGCCTGGACGACGATATTTCCGCAGTGTGCGCAGCGTTCAACCTGAACATCGAGAACGGCGTGGTCGGCGGCGTACGCATCGCCTTCGGCGGCATGGCGGCGATCCCCAAGCGTGCCCGTGCCTGCGAGGCGGCGCTGCTCGGCAAGCCCTGGAACCAGGCGAGCATCGAGCGTGCCTGCCAGGCACTGGCCGAAGACTTCAGCCCGCTGACGGATTTTCGCGCCAGCAAGGAATACCGCCTGCTGACCGCACAGAACCTGCTGCGCAAGTACTTCATCGAACAGCAATCGCCGTACATCGAGACCCGGGTGACCGCTTATGTCTGACCATCACGCCGTCAAGAGCCAGGCCGAAATGGCCGAACTGTTCAGCCAGGACCTGACTACCGGAGTCGGGCGCAGCGTCAAGCACGACAGCGCCGACAAGCATGTGTCGGGCGAGGCCGTGTACATCGACGACCGCCTGGAGTTTCCCAACCAGCTGCACGTCTATGCGCGCACCGCAGACCGCGCGCACGCGCGCATCCTGCGCATCGATACCACGCCCTGCTACCAGTTCGAAGGGGTGCGTATCGCCATCACCCACGAAGACATCCCCGGACTCAAGGATATCGGCCCGGTGGTCGCCGGCGATCCGCTGCTGGCCATCGACAAGGTCGAGTTCTTCGGCCAGCCGGTACTTGCCGTGGCTGCCCGTGACCTGGACACCGCACGCCGCGCCGCCATGGCGGCGATCGTCGAGTACGAGGACCTGGAACCGGTGCTGGATGTGGTCGATGCCTTGCGCAAGAAGCATTTCGTGCTCGACAGCCACACCCACCAGCGCGGCGACTCGGCCAAGGCCCTGGCCAGCGCCCCGCATCGCCTGCAGGGCACCCTGCACATCGGCGGCCAGGAGCACTTCTACCTGGAAACCCAGATTTCTTCGGTGATGCCCACCGAAGACGGCGGCATGATCGTCTACTGCTCGACGCAGAACCCGACCGAGGTGCAGAAGCTGGTCGCCGAAGTGCTCGACGTGCCGATGAACAAGGTGGTGCTGGACATGCGCCGCATGGGCGGCGGTTTCGGCGGCAAGGAAACCCAGGCCGCCAGCCCCGCGTGCCTGTGCGCGGTGATCGCGCGCCTGACCGGCCAGCCGACCAAGATGCGCCTGCCACGGGTCGAGGACATGACCATGACCGGCAAACGCCACCCGTTCTATGTCGAGTACGACGTAGGCTTCGACGACAGCGGCCGCCTGCACGGCATCGAATTCGACCTGGCCGGCAACTGCGGCTACTCGCCTGACCTGTCCGGCTCGATCGTCGACCGCGCCATGTTCCACTCCGACAACGCCTACTACCTGGGCGATGCCACGGTGAACGGCCACCGCTGCAAGACCAACACCGCCTCGAACACCGCCTACCGTGGCTTCGGCGGGCCGCAGGGGATGGTCGCCATCGAGCAGGTGATGGACCACATCGCCCGCCACCTGGCGCTCGACCCCCTGGCAGTGCGCAAGGCCAACTACTACGGCAAGACCGAGCGCAACGTCACCCACTACTACCAGACCGTCGAGCACAACCTGCTCGAGGAAATGACCGCCGACCTGGAGGCCAGCAGCGACTACGCCGAGCGGCGCAAGTCGATCCGCCACTTCAACGAACACAGCCCGGTCCTGAAGAAGGGCCTGGCCCTGACCCCGGTGAAGTTCGGCATCTCGTTCACGGCCACCTTCCTCAACCAGGCCGGGGCCCTGATCCACATCTACACCGACGGCAGCATCCACCTCAACCACGGCGGCACCGAGATGGGCCAGGGCCTGAACACCAAGGTCGCCCAGGTAGTGGCACAGGTGTTCCAGGTCGACTTCGAGCGCATCCAGATCACCGCCACCAACACCGACAAGGTGCCCAACACCTCGCCGACCGCAGCCTCCAGCGGTGCCGACCTGAACGGCAAGGCCGCGCAGAACGCCGCCGATATCCTCAAGAAACGCCTCACCGAGTTTGCTGCCCGGCACTACCAGGTGACCGAGGAAGACGTCGAGTTCCGCAACGGCCATGTGCGCGTGCGCGACCAGTTGCTGAGCTTCGAGCAACTGGTGCAGCAGGCCTACTTCGCCCAGGTGTCGCTGTCGAGCACCGGCTTCTACCGCACGCCGAAGATCTTCTACGACCGCAGCCAGGCGCGCGGCCGACCGTTCTACTACTTCGCCTTCGGCGCCGCCTGCGTCGAAGTGATCGTCGACACCCTGACCGGCGAGTACAAGATGCTGCGCGCCGACATCCTCCACGACGTGGGCGACTCGCTGAACCCGGCGATCGACATCGGCCAGGTCGAGGGCGGCTTCATCCAGGGCATGGGCTGGCTGACCACCGAGGAACTGGTGTGGAACGCCAAGGGCAAGCTGATGACCAACGGCCCGGCCAGCTACAAGATCCCGGCGGTGGCCGACATGCCCCTGGACCTGCGGGTGAAACTGGTGGAAAACCGCAAGAACCCCGAGGACACGGTGTTCCATTCCAAGGCCGTGGGCGAGCCGCCGTTCATGCTCGGCATCGCCGCCTGGTGTGCGATCAAGGATGCGGTGGCGAGCCTCGCCGACTATCGCGTGCAACCGCACATCGACGCACCGGCCACCCCCGAGCGGGTGCTGTGGGGGTGCGAGCAGATGCGCAAGGCGGTGGTGCAACAGCAGTCGTGCGAACAAGAACTGGAAACCGTTACCCACTGACAGCGAGGAATTCCGTGGGAGCGGGCTTGCCCGCGAATACGAAGGGGGCCTTACCGCCCTCTTCGCGGGCAAGCCCGCTCCCACAAGGTCTTCAGCGTGGTTTAGAGAGGCTACATTATGCACCAATGGATCAACGCCCTCGCCGACCACCAGTCCCGCGGCGAACCCTGCATCCTGGTGACCATCATCGAGGAGCGCGGCTCGACGCCGCGCAACGCCGGCTCGAAGATGGTGGTCAGCGCCAGCAGCCTGTTCGACACCATCGGTGGCGGGCACCTGGAGTTCAAGGCGCTGGACATCGCCCGGCAGATGCTTGCCGAGCAGCGCAGCACACCGCATCTGGAACGCTTCAGCCTCGGTGCGAGCCTGGGCCAGTGCTGTGGCGGCGTCACGGTGCTGTTGTTCGAACCGATGGCGCCGGTGCAGGCGCAGATCGCCGTGTTCGGCGCGGGCCATGTCGGCCGGGCTCTGGTACCCTTGCTCGCCGCACTGCCCTGCCGGGTGCGCTGGATCGACTCGCGCGAGCAGGAATTCCCGGCGTTCATCCCCCAAGGGGTGACCAAGGTGGTCAGCGAGGAACCGGTCGACGAAGTGGCTGAACTGCCAACGGGCAGCTACTGCATCGTCATGACCCACAACCACCAGCTCGACCTGGAACTGAGCGCGGCCATCCTCAAGCGCAACGACTTCACCTGGTTCGGCCTGATCGGCTCGAAGACCAAGCGGGTCAAGTTCGAACACCGCCTGCGCGAGCGCGGCCACGACGATGCCGTGCTGGCGCGCATGCGCTGCCCCATGGGCCTGCCCGAGGTCAAAGGCAAGCTGCCCATCGAGATCGCAGTGTCCATCGCCGGCGAAATCATCGCCACCTACAACGCCTGCTTCGGCCAGCACGACGCTGCCGCCAACGCAGGCCCCATTGCCCAGTTGCTGCCGCCCTCCCGGCGCAGCCAAGCCATCTGACGAGCGCTTTATGACCGCAACCCGCAAAGCCTACCGAGCCGCCATCCTGCACAGCGTCGCCGACCCTGCCGAGGTCGGCCTGGAGGCCTCCCACGAATACTACGAAGACGGCCTGCTGGTGGTCGACGAAGGCCGCATCAGCGCCCTCGGGCACGCCGCCGATCTGCTGCCGACCCTGGACGCCGGTATCGAGGTGGTGCACTACCAGGACGCTCTGATCACCCCGGGCTTCATCGACACCCATATCCACTTCCCGCAGACCGGCATGATCGGTTCCTACGGCGAGCAGTTGCTGGACTGGCTCAACACCTACACCTTCCCCTGCGAAAAGCAGTTCGCCGACAAGGCCCATGCCGACAAGGTGGCGAAGATCTTCCTGCAGGAACTGCTGCGCAACGGCACCACCACTGCGCTGGTGTTCGGCAGCGTGCACCCCGAGTCGGTCAACGCGCTGTTCGAAGAGGCCGAGCGCCTGGACCTGCGCCTGATCGCCGGCAAGGTGATGATGGACCGCAACGCCCCCGACTACCTGACCGATACCGCCGAATCGAGCTACAGCCAGAGCAAGGCGCTGATCCAGCGCTGGCACGGCAAGGGCCGCCTGCACTATGCGGTGACTCCGCGCTTCGCCCCGACCAGCACGCCCGAGCAACTGGCCATGGCCGGACAGCTGCTCAAGGAGCACCCGGGCGTGTACCTGCACACCCACCTGTCGGAGAACCTCAAGGAGATCGACTGGGTCAAGGAGCTGTTCCCCGAACGCAAGGGCTACCTGGACGTCTACGACCACTTCGAGCTGCTGGGCGAGCGCTCGGTGTTCGCCCATGGCGTGCACCTGTGCGACGAAGAATGCCGGCGCCTGGCCGAAACCGGTTCGGCCGTGGCGTTCTGCCCGACCTCCAACCTGTTCCTGGGCAGCGGCCTGTTCAACCTGCCGCAGGCCGAGCGTTTCAAGGTCAATGTCGGGCTGGGCACCGACGTGGGCGCCGGTACCAGTTTCTCGCTGCTCAACACGCTGAACGAGGCGTACAAGGTGATGCAGCTGCAGGGCGCGCGCCTGCACCCATACAAGTCGCTGTACCTGGCGACCCTCGGCGGCGCACGCGCGCTGCGCCTGGACGACCGCATCGGCAGCCTGCGCGCCGGCAACGACGCCGACTTCGTGGTACTCGACTACAAGGCCACGCCGCTGCTGGACTACCGCATCCAGCAGTCCAACAGCATCGAGGAAACCTTGTTCGTGCTGACCACCCTGGGCGATGACCGGACCGTGCGCGAGACCTTCGCGGCGGGCCGTCGCGTGCACCAGCGCTGATGCACGAAGGGCCGCTGCGCGGCCCATCGCGGGACCAGCCCGCTCACACAGGTTTTTCTGTAGGAGCGGGCTGGTCCCGCGATGGGCTGCACAGCAGCCCTCGGTCATTCATTCAGGCAAACGATCAACCCTTGGCGGCAGCCTTGGGCTTTTTCAGCAGGTGCGAGAACACCGCATGCAGATCGTCCGAGGCGCTGTCTTCGTCGAGGTTGAGCTTGCTGTCGATGTGATCCATGTGATGCATCATCAGGCTCACCGCCTGCTCGGCATCGCGCGCCTCGATGGCGTCGATCAGTTGCATGTGCTCGTCGTAGGAGCAGTGCGAACGATTGCCGCTTTCGTACTGGGCAATGATCAGCGAGGTTTGCGACACCAGGCTGCGCTGGAAACTGACCAGCGGCGCATTGCCAGCGGCCTCGGCCAGCTTGAGATGGAATTCGCCGGAGAGGCGGATGCCGGCACCGCGATCCCCGCGCGAGAAGCTGTCGCGCTCCTCGCGAACCATCTGGCGCAATTCGTTCAGTTGCTCGCCGGTGGCGTGCTGCACTGCCAGCTCGGTGATGGCGCGCTCGACCATGCGCCGCGAGAAGAACACCTGGCGCGCCTCCTCCACCGTGGGGCTGGCCACCACCGCACCGCGGTTGGGCCGCAGCAGCACCACGCTTTCATGGGCCAGGCGCGACAGCGCACGGCGAATGATGGTGCGGCTGACGCCAAAGATCTCGCCCAGCGCTTCCTCGCTCAACTTGGTGCCCGGCGCCAGGCGCTGTTCGAGGATGGCCTCGAAAATGTGCGCATAGACGATGTCGTCCTGGGTACCGCTGCGGCCGGCCTTGGCAGTGCGCGCAGGTTTCTTCAGAGGTTGCAGCTGTTCGTTCATGGGCACTCGAGCACAAGGGATCGGCCAGTGGAACCTCGACTGTAATACCTGTCAGAGGGTGGCTGGCAAGTCCTGGGGTGAAAAAAGGGATCAAGGTATCGCCGTATTGTACACAGGCTGAGCCGTTTCTGCAGGTGGCCATTTCCCATATAGCTGTGCGGACGCACATTGTGCGCACGAAAGATAAAACATTATTTGCTTTCTTTGTACACAAAAGCATAATCCACCGAGCAACTTCCTGACCCAAAAGTCAACAAAAGGTCGGACGTCGCCCTTCCCTCGCGGAGCCACCAAGTGCATGCGCAGGACCCAGGCTCCAGAACAACAAGAAAGACTTGAGGAGTACTCGCTGTGGAAAGCCGCAAATCCGAAGCCCCAACGCTGGATCTCGCTGCCCCGCCCCGACCGGGCTGGCTGGAGCGGATCTTCAAACTCAGGCACCACGGCACGACCGTCCGGACCGAACTGATCGCCGGGGTGACGACCTTCATCACCATGGCCTACATCATCTTCGTCAACCCCAACATCATGGCCGACGCCGGCATCGATCACGGCGCCGCCTTCGTCGCCACCTGCATCGCCGCCGCCCTGGGTTGCCTGCTGATGGGCCTGTACGCCAACTGGCCGGTGGGCCTGGCACCCGGCATGGGCCTCAACGCCTTTTTCACCTACACCGTGGTCGGCACCATGGGCTACACCTGGCAGGCGGCACTGGGCGCGGTATTCGTCTCGGGTGTGCTGTTCATGTTCCTGACCCTGTCGCGGGTGCGCGAATGGCTGCTCAACAGCATTCCGGTAAGCCTGCGCCATGCCATGGGGGCCGGGGTCGGCCTGTTCCTCGGGCTGATCGGCCTGAAGACTGCAGGCATCATCGTCGACAGCCCGGCAACGCTGATCAGGCTCGGCTCGCTGCACGAGCCCGGCCCGCTGCTGGCGGCGGTGTGCTTCCTGATGATCGCGGTGCTGAGCTACCACCGGGTGTTCGGCGCCATTCTCATCAGCATCATCGCCGTGACCCTGGCCGGCTGGGGCCTGGGCCTGGTGCAGTACGGCGGGGTGTTCTCGCTGCCGCCGAGCCTGGCGCCGACCTGGATGGCCATGGATGTGGCCGGGGTGTTCAACGTCAGCATGATCAGCGTGGTGCTGGCGTTCCTCTTCGTGCACATGTTCGACACCGCAGGCACCCTGATGGGCGTGGCCCAGCGCGCCAACCTGGTGGCACCTGACGGGCGCATCGAGAACCTGTCGCGCGCCCTGAAGGCCGACAGCGCCTCCAGCGTGTTCGGCGCCGCAGTCGGCGTACCGCCGGTGACCAGCTACGTGGAAAGTGCCGCAGGTGTCGCCGCGGGCGGGCGCACCGGGCTGACCGCCGTGGTGGTCGGGCTGCTGTTCGTCGCGGCAATGTTCTTCGCCCCGCTGGCCGGGATGATCCCCGCCTATGCCACCGCCGGTGCGCTGATCTATGTGGCGATGCTGATGATGGGCAGCATGGCGCACATCAACTGGGACGAGGCCACCGACAGCATTCCGGCGATCGTCACCGCGATCATGATGCCGTTGACCTTCTCGGTGGCCGACGGCATCGCCCTGGGCTTCATCAGCTACGTGGTGCTCAAGGCCGGTACCGGCAAGTACAAGGAGATTTCCGCCAGCCTGTGGGTGCTGTGCGTGATCTTCATCGCCAAGTTCGTGTTCCTCTGAGGACCCGCCGGGCCCGTACGCGGGCCCGAATCCTGCGCGCGGAGGATTTTTCCGGCGCCCATTGGTCGCCACCCCCCTGGATGGATTAAAGTATCACCCCCTGCCCGGCAACTGCCCTCCCCCAAGCGCCCGGCCCATTTCCAGGAACCGCCGACGATGGAACACCGTGAAGCGCTGATCGCGCTGCGCACCTTTCTCTCCTCCCAGATCCTTGGCCAGGAGAAGCTGGTCGAGCGCCTGCTGATCGTCCTGCTCGCCGACGGCCACATGCTGGTCGAGGGCGCACCTGGCCTGGCCAAGACCAAGGCCATCAAGGAACTGGCCGAGGGCATCGAGGCGCAGTTCCACCGCATCCAGTTCACCCCGGACCTGCTCCCGGCCGACATCACCGGCACCGAGATCTATCGCCCGGAAACCGGCAGCTTCGTGTTCCAGCAAGGGCCGATCTTCCACAATCTGGTGCTCGCCGACGAAATCAACCGGGCCCCGGCCAAGGTGCAGTCGGCGCTGCTCGAGGCCATGGCCGAGCGACAGGTCAGCGTGGGCCGCAGCACCTACGAGCTGTCGCCGCTGTTCCTGGTCATGGCCACGCAGAACCCGATCGAGCAGGAAGGCACCTACCCATTGCCCGAAGCGCAGCTCGACCGCTTCCTGATGCACGTGAAGATCGGCTTCCCCGACGCCGCCGTCGAACGCCGGATCCTGCAGCAGGCACGCGGCGAGGCGCTGGGCGGCGAGGTCAAGCCGGAGCGCCAGGTCAGCCAGCAGGCGATCTTCGCCGCACGCAAGGAAATCCTCGGCCTGTACATGGCCGATGCGGTGGAGGAATACCTGGTGCAACTGGTGATGGCCACCCGCACCCCGGCCAAGTTCGACAGCGAACTGGCCGACTGGATCGCCTACGGCGCCAGTCCGCGCGGCTCCATCGCCCTGGACCGCTGCGCACGCGCGCATGCCTGGCTGGCCGGGCGCGACTTCGTCAGCCCCGAGGACATCCAGGCCGTGCTGTTCGACGTGCTGCGCCACCGCGTCATCCTGTCGTTCGAAGCCGAGGCAGCGGGCATCGACCAGGATCGCGTGGTCCAGCGCATCCTCGACGTCGTCGCCGTCGCCTGACCCGCATGCCCACCGCGCACCTTGCCGAACCCGGCATCCGCATCGGCCTGGCCGAACTGATCGACATGCGCCACCGCGTGCGCGAGATCCAGCTGTTCTCCCGGCCCGGCCAGCGCAGCCCGCTGGTGGGCCTGCACCACTCCAAGCTGCGCGGGCGCGGGGTCGACTTCGACCAGGTGCGCGTGTACCAGGCCGGCGACGACGTGCGCAACATCGACTGGCGCGTCACCGCACGCACCCAGGAACCGCACACCAAGCTGTTCCATGAAGAACGCGAGCGGCCGATCTTCATCATGGTCGAGCAGAGCCAGCGCCTGTTCTTCGGCTCGGGGCTGATGTTCAAGTCGGTGCTTGCGGCCCAGGCCGCGGCACTGTTCGGCTGGGCCGCGCTGGGCCACAACGACCGCATCGGCGGCCTGGTGTTCGGCGACAACGAGCACCACGAGATCAAGCCCCGGCGCAGCAAGCAGAGCCTGCTGCAACTGCTCAACCGCCTGGCCAGGGTCAACCAGTCGCTGCACACCGAGGCCCTGCCCCAGCCCGACAGCCTGGGCCTGGCCCTGCGCCGCGCGCGCGAGGTGCTGCGCCCCGGAAGCCTGGCCATCGTCATCTGCGACGAGCGGGCGCTGAGCCCGGCAGTGGAGCAGCACCTGGCGATGCTCTCGCGCCACTGCGACGTGCTGCTGATGCCGATCAGCGACCCCCTCGACCACGCCCTGCCCGCCGCCGGCCTGCTACGCTTCGCTCAACGCGGTGCGCACCTGGAGCTCGACACGCTGGACGCCAACCTGCGCCAGCTCTATCACCAGCAGGCCGAAGCGCGCATCGAACGCTGGGAGCTGCTGGCGCAGAAAATGCGCGTGGTGCTGATGCCGCTGAGCACCCAGAGCGAGATGATCGAGCAGTTGCGCGAGTACCTCAACCAGCGTCCGGGTAGCGGCCAATGAACCCGCTCGACCAACTGCAACCGCTGATCGCGCCCCCGGCCATCGGCCTGTGGCCGCCGGCGCCGGGCTGGTGGCTGCTGCTGGCGCTACTGCCGCTGCTGGGCTGGGGCATCTGGCGCCTGCGCCACTGGCGGCCGCGCCGCGGCGCCCTGCCAGCGCTCGAACAACCGCTGGACCCGGTCCGGGTCGAGGCCCTGGCCGAACTCGCCCGCCTGCCACGCCCCTACGACGGCGCACCGGCCGGCGCCTGGCTGCAGCAGATCAACGCCCTGCTCAAGCGCCTGTGCCGCATTCACTACCCCGGCGCCAACAGTCACACCCTCAACGGCCGCCAGTGGCTGGCGTTTCTCGACAACCGCTGCCCGGCCGCCGGCCTGACCCGCTGGATGGTGCTGGTCGAAGGCGCCTACAAGCCCGAGTGCAAGCTCGACGACAAGGCCATCGCCGGGCTCGCCCAGGCGGTCGAAACCTGGATTCGCAAACATGTTTGAGCTGGCCTGGCCGTGGATCTTCGCGCTGCTGCCGCTGCCGTGGCTGATGCGCCTGCTGCTGCCGGCCGCCGACAGCGGCGAGCCGGTGCTCAAGGTGGGCTTTCTCGATGAGCTCGAAGGCCTTGCCGGGCGTCGCGCCCGCCTCAACCTGCCGACCTGGCGCCAGCAGGCGCCCTTCGTGGTGATCTGGCTGCTCCTGCTGCTGGCCGCCGCGCGTCCGCAATGGCTGGGCGATCCGGTGCCGATCGCCGCCAGTGGCCGCGACCTGCTGGTGGCGGTGGACGTCTCCGGCTCGATGGACTTTCCCGACATGCAGTGGAAAGGCGACGAAATCAGCCGCCTGGACCTGGTCAAGGCACTGCTCGGCGACTTTCTCCAGGACCGCGAGGGTGACCGGGTCGGGCTGATCCTGTTCGGCAGCGAAGCCTACCTGCAGGCGCCGCTGACCTTCGACCGGCGCACCGTGCGCACCTTCCTCGACGAAGCGCAGATCGGCATCGCCGGCAAGAACACCGCCATCGGCGATGCCATCGGCCTGGCCGTCAAGCGCCTGCGCCAGCACCCGGCACAGAGCCGCGTGCTGGTGCTGGTGACCGATGGCGCCAACAACGGCGGGCAGATCCACCCGTTGACCGCTGCGCGCCTGGCCGCCCAGGAAGGCGTGCGCATCTACACCATCGGCATCGGCGCCAACCCCGATGCCAGCGGTACCCCCGGGCTGCTCGGGCTGAACCCGAGCCTGGACCTGGACGAAGCCTCGCTCAGGGACATTGCCGAGCTCACCCACGGCGCCTATTTCCGGGCCCATGACGGCGCCGAACTGGACCGCATCGGCGACACCCTCGACCAGCTCGAGCCGGTGGCCCAGCAACCGACCCAGGCGCGCACCGCCCAGGAGCTCTACGCCTGGCCACTGGCCCTGGCGCTGCTGCTCAGCGTGCTGCTGGTGATTGCCGTGCAATGGCCCGACAACCTGCTGCAACGCCTGCTGCGGCGACCGCGCTTCCTGCAGCCGCATCCCGAATGGCGCCAGCGCCTCAAGCGCCTGCGCCTGAGGAGACGGCGATGATCGAACTCTGGCCACAATGGCTACGCCCGTTCTGGCTGCTGGCCGTGCCTCTGCTCGGCTGGCTGCTGTTCAAGCTCTGGCACCGGCGCAAGCGTGCCGGACGCTGGCAGATGATCCTGCCGACGCAGTTCCACGCCGTGCTGCTCGGCGGTGGCAACGGCAGCACCAGCAAGCTGCCGTGGATCGCCCTGGGGCTGGCCTGGATGCTGGTGGTCTTCGCCCTGCTCGGCCCCAGCTGGCAGCGCCTGGAAGAAACCCGCCAGCGCCCGGCCGATCCGTTGGTGATCCTGCTCGAGCTGACGCCGCAGATGCTCGCCGAAGACGTCCAGCCCAATCGCCTGGAGCAGGCCCGGCGCAAGGTCCTGGACCTGCTCGAACACCGGCGCGAGAGCCAGACCGCGCTGATCGTCTACGCCGGGAGCGCTCACACGCTGGTGCCGCTGTCCGATGACCTGGGCACCACGCGCAACCTGCTCGAGGCGGTCGACCCGACGATCATGCCGCAGCCAGGCCAGCGCGCCGACCTGGCGGTACAGAAAGGCCTGGCGCTGCTGGCCCAGAGCGGCCTGGGCCAGGGCCGGCTGCTGCTGATCGGCAGCGCGCTGAGCGCGCAGGAGCGCCAGGGCATCGTCCAGGCCCTGGGCCGCCAAGGCCCTTCGCTGCTGATGCTCGGCGTCGGCACCGCCGAGGGCGCGCCGGTTCGCCAGGCCAGTGGCGAGTTCCTCAAGGACGACCAGGGTGGGATCCTCGTGCCACGCCTGGACAGCACCGAGCTCAAGCGCTTCGTGACCGGCACCGGCGGGCGCTACCGCCACGCCCGCATCGATGACCTCGACCTGCGCGGCCTGGGCCTGTTCGACAACCCCAGGGCACTGCGCAACGACGGCCAGACCTTGCAACTGGACAGCTGGGCCGACCAGGGTTACTGGCTGCTACTGCCGCTGTTGCTGCTGGCCGCCTGCGCCGGGCGGCGCGGCTGGCTGTTCTGCCTGCCGCTGCTGCTGGCCCTGCCGCAACCGAGCCAGGCCTTCGAATTCCAGGACCTGTGGCGCCGCCCCGACCAGCAGGGCCAGCACCTGCTGCAGCACCAGCGCCCCGCCGAGGCCGCCCAGCGCTTCGAGGATCCACAGTGGCGAGGCATGGCGCTGTACCAGGCAGGCGACTACACTGGCGCCGCCCAGGCATTTGCCCAGGGCAACAATGCCGCCGCCCACTACAATCGAGGCAATGCCCTGGCCCGTGCCGGCGAACTGGATGCCGCGCTCGATGCCTACGAGCAAGCGCTGGAGCGCCAGCCCGACCTGCAACCGGCGCTGGACAACCAGGCGCTGGTGCAGCAACTGCTGCAACAGCGCGAAGCCAAGGCCGAGGCACAGCCGGACACCAGCGATGCACAACCGACACCCGGGCGCGATAACGACGGCAACAGCAGTTCGTCCTCCAGCAGCGCCCAGGGCACGCCCGGCAACGACGAACAGAGCCAGCCCCAGGATAACAACGACAGCAGCGGCAACAGCAACAACCAGGCGTCGCCCGGCAACCAGGGCGGCGATGACGACAGCCTCACCCAGCCGCCGCAGCGGCCCGCCTCCACCAGCCTCGACGCCGAGCAGCGCCAGGCCCTGGAGCAGTGGTTGCGGGAGATTCCCGACAACCCGGCACAGTTGCTGCGCCGCAAGTTCTGGTACGAACAGCAATTGCATCAGGAACCCCAACGATGAGTCGCCTCGGCGTCTTTGTGCTCAGCCTCCTCTGGCTCACCCTGGCCCAGGCCCAACCGGCGCTGCAGGCCAGTGTCGACCGCACCCGCGTGGAAGCCGGCGAAACCCTGGAGCTCACGCTGGAAAGCCAGGACGTCACCCAGTTCGGCAAACCCGACCTGCGTGCCCTGGAGGGCGACTTCGAAGTGCGCGGCACGCGCCAGCTCAACAGCCTGCACACCCTCGACGGCGAAACCCGCGCCAGCACTCGCTGGATCATCACCCTGCTGCCCCGGCGCAGCGGCAGCCTGCAGATCCCCGAGCTGCAACTGGGCCAGTCGCGTAGCCAGGCCATCGAGCTGCAGGTGGTGCAACCTGACCCCAACCGCCCGGACAGCGCTTCGCAGGTGTACATCGAGGCCAGCCTCGACAGCCCCGAAGTCTATGTCCAGGCCCAGGCCGTGCTGACCCTGCGCATCTACCATTCGGTGTCGCTGTACGACGACAGCAGCCTGAGCCCGCTGCGTCTGGAAAACGCCAAGGTCGAGCCGCTGGGCGAGTCGCGCACCTACGAGAAGGAGATCAACGGGGTACGCCACGGCGTGATCGAGACCCGCTACGCGATCTACCCGCTGCAGAGCGGCCCCCTGCTGGTGCCGCCGCTGACCTTCACCGCCACCGCCGCCGACAGCAGCGAACAGGTCGCCGGCGGCGCCCGCAGCGGGCGTCAGGTGCAGGTCAGTTCGCTGCCGTTGAGCCTGCAGGTCAAGGCCATTCCGCCAGCCTGGCCTGCGAACCTGCCCTGGCTGCCAGCCCGCAGCCTGACGCTGGAGGAACGCTGGAATCCCGATCCGACCCGCCAGCCGACACAGATCGGCGACTCGTTGACCCGCAGCATCACCCTGCGCGCCGAAGGCCTGTCCAGCACCCAGCTGCCGCCGCTGCCCGCCACCGAGGCCCACGGCCTGCGCCGCTACCCGGACCAACCGCTGCTGCGCAATGACATCAACGAGCGCGGCATGACCGCCAACCGCGAGGAACGTGAAGCCCTGGTACCGACCCACAGCGGCAACCTGATGCTGCCGGCGCTGGAAGTCACCTGGTGGAACACCCTGGAAGATCACCTGGAGCACAGCAGCCTGCCGGCCCGTGGCATCCAGGTCGAAGACAACCCCGCGTTGAGCGCCGACACGCCGGTAGGCGACGGCTCCAGCACCTCCACCCTGCTCTGGCCGTGGCAACTGGCAACGATGATCCTGGCGCTGACCACGCTGCTGGGCTTTGCCCTGTGGTGGCGGGCACGCTCGCAGCCGGCCGTGCTGCGCGCCGCGCAAAGCGGGCCGAGCCCGCGTACGCTGCTCGACGACCTCAAGCGCGCCAGCCTGGCCAACGACCCACAGGCCACGCGCCAGGCGCTCGATGCCTGGGCGCGGCAGCAGCCCGAGACGCTGGCCGAGATGGCCGCGCGTTTCGTGCCCTTGTCCAATGCCCTGGATGGGCTCAACGGCGCGCTCTACAGCGAGGCCGGGCAACACTGGCAGGGCGCCGAGCTGTGGCGGGCGATCGGCGATATTCCTTCGGCTCAGCAGGGGTTGCCTGTGGGTGGAGATGGTGGGAGTTTGCCGCCGCTTTATCCCAAGTGATTTTTCAGGTGCTTGCCGAAAGGTTTTGGGCGCCCATGAGATCGAGCGCCGCCCGCGCGGCGCTCGATCTCATGGGCACCAAGAATCTTTCGGCAAGCACCTGTCAGCCTCTACACAACCACTTCACCTGGCAACTTCGGCAGCAACAGCAAAAGCGAACCTGCGCAGCCACTTGGGTTACCATACCCGCCCCCCGAGACCCATCTCAAGCGCAGCCCCGGCCGGTCGCTTGATTCGACACCAACAGGTCCTCCATGCGTCTGTTTCACACCTCCGACTGGCACCTGGGCCAGAGCCTCCATGGCCAGGAACGCGACTTCGAACACGCCTGCTTTTTCGACTGGCTGCTCGGCCAGCTTCGCCTGCGCCAGCCCGACGCGCTGCTGATCGCCGGTGACATCTTCGACACGGTCAACCCACCGGTCAAAGCCCAGGAGCGTCTCTACGACTTCATCGTCCAGGCCCACGAACAGCAGCCCAGGCTGGACATCGTGATGATCGCCGGCAACCACGACTCCGGCTCGCGCATCGAGCTGCCGGCAGCCTTGATGCGGCGCCTGCGCACCCATGCGCTGGGGCGGGTGCACTGGCTCGACGAAGGCCGACTCGACGCCGAACGCCTGTTGATTCCGCTGACCAACGCCCGCGGCAAGGTCGAGGCCTGGTGCCTGGCGCTGCCGTTCCTGCGCCCGGCTGAAGTCACCGGGCCGCAGCTGGGCGACGACTACCTGCAGGGCATCACCCAGGTGCACCAGCAGCTGATCGCCGCAGCCCTGGGCAAGCGCAAGAAGGACCAGGCGCTGATCGCCATCAGCCATGCGCACATGGCCGGCGGCTCGATCTCCGAAGACTCCGAGCGCAGCCTGATCATCGGCAACGCCGAAGCCCTGCCGGCGCGCCTGTTCGACAAGGCCATCAGCTATGTCGCCCTGGGCCACCTGCACAAGCCGCAGAAGGTCAACCGCGAGAACCGCATCCGCTACAGCGGCGCGCCGATCCCGCTGTCGTTCGCCGAGATCAACTACCCGCACCAGGTCCTGGAAATCGAGCTGGACGGCGCCGAGCTGGTCAGCGTCGAGCCGCGCCTGGTGCCACGCGCCGTAGCCCTGCAGCGCATGGGCCCGGCGCCGCTCGCCGAGCTGCTGGAAGCGCTCGCCGAACTGCCGGTGATCGACCTGCTCGAAGACCCCAACCGCCAGCCCTGGCTGGAAATACGGGTGCAGCTGGACGAGCCGCAACCCGACCTGCGCCAGCAAATCGAAACTGCGCTGCAGGGCAAGGCCGTGCGCCTGGTGCGCATCAGCGCCGAATACGCCGGGCGCAACACCCGGGACGATGACCAGCAGACCTTTGTCGAGCTCTCGCAGATGACCCCGCAGGACCTGTTCGGCCGCGCCTGGGAGCAGGCCTATGGCAGCCCTGTCGATGAACAGACCCTGAGCGACTTCGCCCTGCTGCTGCAGGATGTGCAACTGGAGGAGGAGCAGCCATGAAGATCCTGGCCATCCGCCTGAAGAACCTCGCCTCGCTGGCAGGCCCCATCGACATCGACTTCACCGCCGAGCCCCTGGCCAGTGCCGGACTGTTCGCCATCACTGGGCCGACCGGCGCCGGCAAGAGCACCCTGCTCGATGCCCTGTGCCTGGCACTGTTCGGCACCGTACCCCGGCTGAACGAGATCGGCCGCGAAGCCAAGGTGCCGGATGCCGACGGCGACATTCCCACCTCCGACCCGCGCAACCTGCTGCGCCGCGGCACCGGCAGCGGCTTTGCCGAGGTCGATTTCGTCGGCATCGACGCCAAGCGCTACCGCGCCCGCTGGGAAGCCAACCGCGCCCGCGACAAGGCCAACGGCAAGCTGCAGCACAGCCGCCAGAGTTTCTACGACCTCGATGGCGAGCAGCTGCTGGCCAGCGGCAAGAACGAATACAAGCAACTGGTCGAAGCCCGCCTGGGGCTGAACTTCGAGCAGTTCACCCGTGCGGTGATGCTGGCCCAGAGCGAGTTCGGCGCCTTCCTCAAGGCCGACGACCGCGAGCGCAGCGAACTGCTGGAAAAACTCACCAACACGGCGATCTACACCCGCCTGGGGCAACGCGCCTTCACCCGCTCACGCGAAGCGGGCGAAGCGCTCAAGGCCCTCGAAGAGCGGGCCAGCCACCTGCTGCCACTGGCCGCCGAGGCCCGCGCCGAGCTCGACCAGCGCCTGGAGCAGGCGCAGCAGCAGTTCAAAGCCGAACAAAACCGCGAACGGCAGCTCGAACAGCAGTTCGCCTGGCTCGGCGAGCAGCAACGCCTGCAGGCCCAACACGGCGAAGCCGGCGAAGCGCTCAAGGCCGCCGAGCACAGCAGCCAACAGCTGGATGACCAGCGTACCGACCTGCTGCGCCTGGAGCGCCTGGCACCGCAGCGTCACCAGTTCCATCGCCAGCAGGCCCTGGCCGTCCAGCTCACGCCGCTGGCCAGCGAAATTGCCGAGCAGCTTCGCCAGCAGACCGCACTGCACAGCCGCACCCACGAGCTCGAGCAGGCGCAGCTCGCCGCCCGCGACGCACTCGCACACAGCCAGGCCCAGCACGGCGAGAACGCGCCGCGCCTGCGCCAGGCCTTTGCCGCGCAGGACGGCCTCGCTCGCCTCGACCAGGACCTGGCGAAACAGCGTGCCGCCTGCGACCAGGGCGAACACGGCCTTGCCGAAGGCCAGCAGCAACTCCAGCAACTGGCGGCGAACCAACAGCGCAGCCAGGAACAACTGACCGCGATCGATGCGGCGTTGAGCGCCAGCCAGCATCTGTCCGGGCTGGCCAATGCCTGGCAGGCCTACCTGCCGCAGCTCAAGCAGGTGATGCTGATCGGCGCGCGGCTGAACAAGGGCCGTGAAGAACTGCCCGGCTTGCAGGCCCAGGCCAGCCAGGCCAATGCCCAGTTGCAAGGCCAGCGCGACAACTTCGAACTGCTGTTCCGCGAAGCCGGGGCCGAGCCCCAGGCCCTGGCCGAACAGATCGACCTGCTGGGCGGCATGCTCCAGGACAACCGCAAGCAGCAGCGTGCGGTCGAGGAGCTGTCGCGCCTGCATGGCCGAGAGATGGAACTGCGCCAGCAACTGGAAGCCCTGCGCGAGCGCCAGCAGCACGCCATGCAGCAACGCCAGCACCTGATCGCCCAGGGCACCGCGGCCAAGGCCGAGCTGGAAGCGGCAGAGCAGGCCCTGACCCTCACCCGCCAGTTGCTGGAACGTCAGCGCCTGGCACGCAACACCAGCGTCGAGGAGCTGCGCAGCCAGTTGCACGAGGGCGAACCCTGCCCGGTCTGCGGCAGCGCCGAACACCCGTTCCACCAGCCCGAGGCGCTGCTGCAGAGCCTCGGCCGCCACGACCAGGCCGAAGAAGCAACCGCGCAGAAACAGGTCGAGACCCTCAATGGCCAGTTGGTGGAGCTGCGCACCCAGTTGGGTGTGGTCAACGCCCAGCTCAAGGACTTCCAGCAGCAACAGGTGCAACTGGGCGAACAACTGCAGCCATTGGTGGCCCAGGTTCAGGCCCACAGTCTGTGGCCCGCCCTCGCCCCGCAGGACGACAAGGCGCGCAGCACCTGGCTCGACAACCAGCTGCGCCGCCTCGACGAAGAAATCGGCAAGGACGAGAAGCGCCAGAGCGCCCTGCTCGCCCTGCAGAAGGACGCTGCCCGCCTGACCCAGCAGCTGCAGGCCGCACAAGAGGCCCAGCAGCAGGCCCAACGCCACCTGGAACAGCAGCACCAGGCCCTGGCCAGCGACGAGCAGCAACTGCAACAAGGGTTGAACGACCTGGCCAGCGTGCTGCCGGACGACGTACTCAAGGCCCTGGGCGAGGATCCGACCAACGCCTTCGTCACCCTCGACCAGCAGATCAGCCAGCGCCTGCAACAGCTCGAGCAGCGCAACGACGAACAGCAGGAACAACAGGCGCGCCAGCTGCAGCTGGACAAGCTGCAGGACCAACACCAGACCCGCGCGCAGGCGCAGGAGCAGCTGCGCCAGCAAATGGCCGCACTCCAGGCCCAGCACCAACAGGCCCAGGCCGGGTTGGCCGAGCTGCTCGGCGAGCAGGCCAGCGCCGAAACCTGGCAACAGCATATGGACACCCAGCTGGAACAGGCGCGCGCACTCGAGGCCGACACCGCCCAGCGCCTGCAGGAACTGCGCACCCAAGGTGTGCAACTGGCCGGGGAGCTCAAGGCCAACGGCAATCGCCAGCAGGCGCTGGAGCAGGAACACCAGCAATTGCAGGGCGAGATCGCCCAATGGCGCGCCGAACACCCGGAACTGGACGACGCCGGCCTCGACCGCCTGCTGGCCATCGATGACGCTGGCGTCAGCGCGCTGCGCCTGCACCTGCAAAGTGCCGATAAAGCCGTCGAGCAAGCGCGCGTGCTGCTGCAGGAGCGTGAGCAGCGCCTGCAACAGCACAGCGCCGCAGCGACGGTCGAGGCGTCGGCCGAAGACCTGCAGCTGAGCCTGGGCGCGTTGCGCGAGCAACTGGTCGTGCACGAACAGCACTGCGCCGAACTGCGTGCCCAGCAGGCCGACGACCAGCGCCGCCAGCAGGCCCACCAGGCCATTGCCGAAGACATCGAACGTGCGCGCAACGAATGGCAACGCTGGGCACGCCTGAATGCCCTGATCGGCTCGGCCTCCGGCGATGTGTTCCGCAAGATCGCCCAGGGCTACAACCTCGACCTGCTGCTGCACCATGCCAACAACCAGCTGCGCCAGTTGGCCCGGCGCTATCGCCTCAAGCGTGGCGGCAGCGCCCTTGGCCTGCTGGTGCTGGACACCGAGATGGGCGACGAACTGCGCTCGGTGCATTCGCTGTCCGGTGGCGAGACCTTCCTGGTTTCGCTGGCACTGGCCCTGGGCCTGGCGTCGATGGCCTCCAGTACACTGCGCATCGAGTCGCTGTTCATCGACGAAGGGTTCGGCAGCCTCGATCCCGAGTCGCTGCAACTGGCCATGGACGCGCTCGACGGCCTGCAGGCCCAGGGCCGCAAGGTCGCGGTGATTTCCCATGTGCAGGAGATGCACGAGCGGATTCCGGTACAGATCCAGGTGCGTCGCCAGGGCAACGGCCTGAGCGATGTCGAGGTCTGTGGGTGATTCTCTACTCGTTCCGTCGCTGCCCTTGGGCCATGCGCGCGCGCCTGGCCCTGCGCTATGCCGGTTGTGACGTGCAGATTCGCGAGGTGGCGCTCAAGGACAAGCCGGCCGAGCTGCTGGCCCTGTCGCCCAAGGGCACGGTGCCGGTACTCGATACCGGGGAGCGGGTGCTGGAAGAGAGCCTGGACATCATGCGCTGGGCACTGGCGCACGACGATCCGCAGGACTGGCGGCTGCTGGCCGATCCGGCGGCGGCTGAACGGGGTGAGGCGCTGATCGCGCGCAATGACCGGGATTTCAAGGCGCAGGTGAACCTGTACAAGTACGCCGAGCGCTACCCGCAGCATCCACGCGAGCATTACCGCCAGCAGGCCGAAGCCTGGCTGGCGGAGCTCGAAGGCCTGCTCGGGAACAGGCCTTTCCTGCTGGCGGACCATCCAAGCCTGGCCGATGCCGCGTTGCTGCCTTTGCTGCGCCAGTTCGCCGGGGTCGAACCGCTATGGTTCGCCGAGGCGGCTTATCCGCGGGTGCGGTGCTGGTTGCAGGGATGGCTGGCATCGGACCTGTTCAAGGCGATCATGGCCCGCTGAAACGCTGATTGCCCAGGTTCCTGTGGGAGTAGGCTTGCTCGCGAACACCGGCGGAGTCGGTGCCATGGCACCGTGGTGACTACTTCGCAGGCAAGCCCGCTCCCACAAGAACCTGTCGTGGGGCGATCAGCTGTTGTGCTTGGCACTCAGGGCTGCGTGGAAGTTGGCACTCTGGCGCAGGTACTGCTCGGTGTAGCTGTGGGTCTCGACGGCCTTGCTGCGGCTGTCCGACTGGGCATGGGCCGGCAGCACGACGGAGGCGGAAATGGCGGAAGCGGCAATGACCGGGAAGAGATTGAAGTTCATCGGAGTGTCCTCGTCTTCGGTGTTTGACAGTGGCCCTCTTGGGCCTTGGGTCAAACTTACGCCGACGAGGCGCTTCGCTGAAATTCATTGCAGCAGTAGCGATTATCAAGCCGATTGATAGTCAGTCGAGAAACTTCAGGTCCGAAGGCGCGTCCTGGGGCAACGTCTGTACCGTCTCGCCAAGCCTGCCGCTGCGCGGATCACGACGCATGACCACGATCTGGTTGCTCTTCTGGTTGGCCACCAACAGGAAGTTGCCGCTCGGATCGAGGGCGAACTCGCGGGGATGATCGCCTTCCACGGAGCGCCGCTGCAGCAGGGTCAGGCGGCCATCCTCCTTGCCCACGGCATAGACCACGATCTGGTTGGCCGTACCGCGGTTGCTGACATACAGAAAGCGCCCGTCGGCGGACAGGTGCAGGCCACCGGACGCCCTGGCTGCAGGCTCGCTGCTGTCGGTCAGCGGCAGGCGCTGGCGTTCGAGCAAGGCGCCGTCCTGGACGTCGAACGTCACCACTTCGCCACTCATCTCCAAGGTGAGGTAGGCGTGCCGGCCCTTGGCGTCGAACAGCAAATGACGTGGTCCGCTGCCCGGCGGCAGGCTGACGAACGCAGGATCTGCCGGGCTCAGCGGCTGGTCGGTACTGGCGCCGTCGTAGCGGTAGATGAACACCTTGTCGGCGCCCAGGTCGCTGGCGTACAGGTGCCGACCGTCGGGAGACTGCACCAGCGAGTGCACATGGGCGCCGGCCTGGCGCTGTGGATCGACCTTGCTCGGGGTATGGCGCAACTGCTGCAATACCTCGGCAAGCTTGCCGTCGCGTGCCACCGCAATCGCCACCAGGCTGCCACCCGGATCGGGCGCCACCGCATAGTTGGCGACGAACAGGTAGCGCTGGTCATGGCTGAGGCTGGCATGGGTCGGCTCGTCGCCACGACTGGCGACCTGGTTGAGCAACCTGATGTCGCCCTTGGCATTCACCGCGAAGCTGCTGACGTGCCCGGCGGGCGTCTCGTTCACCGCGAACAATTGACGCTGGTCGGCCGACAGTACCAGCCAGGACGGGCTGACAGCCTTGATCACCTGCTTCGCCGGTGAGGCAATCTGGCCGCTGCGCGGGTCGAACGCATACCGGTAGATACCCTGGCTGGCGCCGTCGGTGTAGCTGCCGACCAGCAAGGTGGCAGCCTGGGCGTAAATCGACAGGCTCATCAGACTAGCGCTCAGCAGGCACTTCCAGGTCAGGTTCATCTTCGTCATCTTCCGGGGCGCGCAGCGCACTCATCAGGACCAGACGGTATTCTGCTTGGGCATCGGCGAGCAGCCAATCGTTCCCCTCTGCCCGGGCGGCGGCGATCTGCCCGGGGGTGAAGGTCCAGCGGCGCAGTTGGCGACCGTCCATGCATTCGATGCGCAGGCCGGTTTCGTCGCAGGTGAATTCGAAGGCGTGCAGGCCGTCGATCAGGAGCATGTCGCAGGTTTGCAGGGCGGTTGCGAGAGGGGGCATGTGGGCACCTTGGGATTCGAAGGTGCCCAGTATATCGCCAGGGGTGCCTGGGGGCCCAACCCGCTCCTGACGAGCCACTTGCAGTCAATGGGCGAAGATCGAACCGCCCTCCTTGCCCACCATCTTCTCCGGCTTGATCAGGAACCGCGCCAGCGCCGGCAGCAGCCACAGCGCACCGAACATGTTCCACAGCAGCATGAAGGTCAGCATCAGGCCCATGTCGGCCTGGAACTTGATCGCCGAGAAGATCCAGGTGCATACGCCGATCGCCAGGCACAGACCGGTGAACAGCACGGCCTTGCCGGTCGAGCGCAGGGTCTCGTAATAGGCTTCCTGCAGTGGCAGGCCAGCGCGCAGGAAGCTTTCCAGACGGCTGTAGATGTAGATGCCGTAGTCCACGCCGATCCCCACGCCCAGCGCCACCACCGGCAAGGTCGCGACCTTCACGCCAATGCCCATGAAGGCCATCAGGGCGTTGCCCAGTACCGAGGTCAGCACCAGCGGCAGGACGATGCACAGGGTCGCGGCAAAGGAGCGGAAGGTGATCATGCACATCACCGCCACACAGATGTACACCAGCACCAGGATGGTCAGCTCGGCCGACTTGATCACTTCGTTGGTGGCCGCCTCGATACCGGCGTTACCCGCAGCGAGAAGGAACTGCAGCCCCTCTTTGTTGTGCGCATCGGCGAAGGTCTTGGCCGCCGCCGTGACGCGTTCGAGGGTCTCGGCCTTGTGGTCGTTGAGGAACACCAGCACCGGCGCCAGCGAGCAGTCGGCGTTGTACAGGCCGTCGGCGCGGGCGATGGAGTTGTTGAGGATGTCCGGGTTGCGCGACAGGGTCTCCCATTTCAGGCTGCCCTCGTTCATGCCCTTGATCACCTGCTTGGACACGGTCACCAGGGAGATGGTCGACTGCACGCCCGGGGTGTTGTCCATGGTCCACATCAACTCGTCGATCGGCGCCATGGTCGAGTGGATCGAGCAGCTCTCGGCCGGGGTCTTGACCATGATCACCAGCACGTCGGAGCTGGTCGAGTAGTTGTTGATGATGAAGCTGTTATCCTGGTTGTAGCGCGAGTCCGGACGCAGCTCCGGCGCTCCCTGGTCGAGGTCGCCGATCTTCAGGTTCTGGCTGTACCAGAGGCCGCCGGCAAAGGCCACCAGGGCCAGGGCGATCGACACCGGCGCCACCTTGGCGCTGGCGAAATTCGACAGCAGGCGCCAGAACGGATGCTCGCAGACCGCATCCTTCTTGCTGCGGGCGATGGCCTTCTGGCTGATGCCGACGTAGCTGATCGCCACCGGCAGCAGGATCAGGTTGGTGAACACGATCACCGCGACGCCGATCGAGGCGCCGATGGCCAGCTCGCGGATCACGCCGATGTCGATGATCAGCAGGGTGATGAAGCCCACGGCATCGGCGAGGATGGCGATCATCCCCGGCAGGAACAGCTGGCGGAAGGTGCGCCGCGCGGCAGTGAGGGCGTTGTCGGCATCGCTGGACTGCAAGGCGATGCCGTTGATCTTCTGCACCCCGTGGGAGATGCCAATGGCGAAGATCAGGAACGGCACCAGCATCGAATACGGGTCCAGGCCGAAGCCGACCGCATGCATCAGCCCCAACTGCCAGACCACCGCCACCAGGGTGGTGATGAGCACGGCGATGGTGCTGCGGATGCACCAGGTGAACCAGTACAGCAGCGCCCAGGTGATGACCAGCGCGACGCCGAAGAACATCGCCACCATCACCAGGCCGTCGATCAGGTCACCGACCTTCTTGGCGAAGCCGACGATGTGAATCTGCACGTTCGGGTTCTGCGCCTGGAACTTGTCGCGGATCTTCTCCTCCAGCTGGTGGGAGAACTTCTGGTAGTCCAGCTTGGTCAGCTTGCCCGGGTCCTGCGGGTCGGGGAAGTTTTCCAGCAGCGGGATGTCGATGATGCTCGACCTGAAGTTGTTGGCCACCAGGCGCCCGACCTGGCCGGACTTGAGCACGTTGTCGCGCAGGGTGTCGAGGCTGTGTTGCGAACCGTTGTAGGTGTTGGGGATCACCTCGCCGCCGGAGAACCCTTCCTCGGTCACCTCGCTCCAGCGCACGCTGGGGCTCCACAACGACTTCAACCCGGCACGGTCGACGCCGGGGATGTAGAACACCTCGTCATGGATCTGGCGCAGGGTCTCCATGTAGTCCTTGTCGAAGATGTCGCCGTTGACCGCTTCGACCGAGATGCGCACGGTGTTGCCGAGGTTGGCCAGGTCGTTGCGGTGCTCCATCATCTGCTCGATGAAGGGATGCTCCAGCGGAATCATTTTCTCGAAACTGGTGGACGGGCGGATCTGCGTGGCCTGCCAGAACAGGAAGATGCTGACCAGCACGCACAGGGCGATGACCACGGGGCGGTTGTTGAAGATCAGCCGCTCGAGCAGGGTGGCCTTGTCGTTGTGGTGCTGCTGGTGCATGTCGAAATTCTCCGGACGGGTCATGGCTGCACCTCCTCGGCGCCTTCGGCGGTGGCCAGGTGCACGCCACCCTGCCCCACCAGCAGCAGGCCACCGTCGGCCAGGCCGCTGACACCGGCCAGGGCGATGCGGTCGGCACGGTTGTAGACCGTGAAGGTCTGGCCGTCGTCGTGGCTGCGCAGCACGCTGCCGCCATTGCCGACCACTGCCAGGCTGCCATCATCGAGAAGCGTAGCGTTTGCCAGGCCGAATTCGAGCGGGCCGCGGCCGGCGTCCAGGGCGATCGCCTGCCAGGTGTCGCCGAAGTCGGCGGAGCGGAACAGGTTGCCGCGCAGCCCGTAGGCCAGCAGGGTGCGGGCCTGGGCCGTGCCGATCACACCGAACAACGATCCCTCGTAGGGGCCTTCGACGGGCGACCAGGTCTGGCCATCGTCGCTGGAGCGGAACATGCTGCCCTGCTCACCGACGATGAACAGGCCGGCATCCTTCACCTGGGTGATGGCATTCAGGTGCAACTGGTCGGGGTTGTCCAGGCGCTCGGCGACGTCCTGCCAGTTCTGCCCACCGTCGGTGGTTTCCAGCAGCGCGCCATAGGCGCCGACGGCAAAGCCGTGCTGTGCATCGATGAAGCGCACATCGAGCAGCGGCGCTTCGCGGGAGAGGTCTTCGAACTGCTTGCTCCAGGTGGCGCCGCCGTCGGTGCTGGCGAGGATCTGCGCATCGTGGCCGACCGCCCAGCCGCGCTTGTCGTCGAGGAAGAACACGGCCGTGAGCAACTGCCGGGTCGGCACCCGGGCCTGGGTCCAGGTCTTGCCCTGGTCGTCGGAGAACAGGATGTGGCCACGGTCGCCCACCACCACCAGGCGCTTGCCGGCGTGCACGGTATCGATCAGCAGGCTCTGGCTGGCCTTGGCCGACTCCACCGAATATTCGGCGACGGCCGCGGCCTGTGCGGTGCCTGTCCATGTGCCCAGCGCCAGTAGTGCGCCGGCCGTCAATACCAAGGCTCCGCGCCTGGCATCCGCCCTCAGCCATTCCCTCATGCCCGCCCCCTGTTGTGTTCTTGTAGTGGGTCAATGCCTGCAGGTACTGCGAAAACCCTTGTTCCAGAGCCCTGCAATAGCTTTGGGCCATCCTATCGGGGAAGATCGCGCGAGCACAACGGCCGGGACGTTATGTTTTGTTAACCGCCCCATCGCTGCACGGGATACTCGGATTCTTACCCAGCGAACGCGTTCTGTTCCGTGCGCGGCGCACCGATCCGCACTAGGGAAATCTCCCACAACACTAAAGGAAGCCACTGACAAGACGCTAATTCCCTATCGCATTACGGTCTTTTCTGACTGCACCCGGACGCTTTAGCCGTTCACAGCGGCATGCACCAGAACCCGACAAGGACCGTTTATGCCAAGCCAATCCGACTTGCGCTTCACCTTCACGCCCCTGGCAGGCAACGGTGAATTCGAGGTGGTGTCGTTCACGCTCGATGAAGCCGTCAGCACGCCCTTTCAGTTGACACTCGATCTGGTCAGCCACGAAAACGACATCGAATTCGGCCATCTACTCGATAAACCAGCATTGTTCACCCTCTGGCAAGGAGCACGACCGGTACGTTACGTCCACGGCCTGGTCAGCAGCTTCAGTCAGGGTGAAAGCGGCTTTCAGCGCACCTTCTATCACGCCCGGCTCGAACCCCAACTGGCTCGCGCAAGGCTGCGCTCGAACTGGCGCATCTTCCAACACAAGACGGTCCCGCAGATACTCCAACTGATGCTCGAGCGCCAGGGCATCACGCGATTCGAAATCAGCACCGTGCTCGACCACCAGGTCCGTGAGTTCTGTGTACAGGCAGGAGAGACGGACCTCGACTTCATGGCTCGCCTCGCGGCCGAAGAGGGCTTGGTCTACCGCTTCGCCCACAGCGCCAAGCACCACACGTTGTTCATCAGTGATCGTCTGCTGTCGATGGGTACGCTTGCCCGCGGCGCTATCCAGGCTCAAGAGCAGGATCCATTCGCTGACGAGCCACCCGCCGCCTCCTATAGCGTGCTCTACCATCGCACCGGCGGCGGTGATGCGGAACAACCATGCCTGCGCAAGCTTCGCTACAGCGAGCAGGTGCGTACCGCGCGACAGGTGCAACGCGACCATACCTTCACACACCCGGCGTACCGCCAGGAGCACAGGGCCTGCGCGCCTGCCAGTCATCTCGCCCACCAATCGTCGAACTACGAACGCTTCGACTATCCCGGCCGCTACAAGCGTGACGAGGTCGGCAAGCCGTTCACCGAAACCCGCATCAGCGCCCTGCGGCATGACGCCCGCATCGCCGAAGTCGAAGGTGACGACCTGCGTCTGCAGCCGGGCCTGGGCTTCACACTCACCGATCATCCGCGGAACGACTTCAACGTCCACTGGCGGGTCATCAGCCTGACCCACACGGGCAAGCAGTTCACCAGCCTGCAGGAGGAAGCATGCGGCGCGGACCAGGGCACGCATTACCAGCACACCGCAATGCTGGTCCCGGGACTGGACGAGTGGCGCCCTGCCCTGCTGGACAAACCTCGCGTCGACGGCCCGCATATGGCCACCGTGGTCGGACCACCTGGCGAGGAGATCTATTGCGACCAATGGGGGCGCGTCAAAGTCAGCTTCCCGTGGGACCGTGAAAGCCACGACAACGAGTTCAGTTCCTGCTGGGTACGGGTATCGCAGGGTTGGGCCGGGGGCAGTTGGGGATCGATGGCCATCCCGCGCATCGGCAACGACGTGATCATCCACTACGTCAATGGCGACCCCGACCAGCCCATGATCACCGGTCGCACCTACTGCGGCACCCAGCTGCCGCCCTACGACCTGCCTGACCACAAGACGCGCATGACCATCAAGAGCCAGACCCACAAAGGCAACGGCTTCAATGAACTACGTTTCGAGGATGAACTGGGCTGCGAAGAAGTGTTCATTCATGCCCAGAGGAATATGAACACCAAGGTGCTGCATGATGACCAGCGCACCGTCGGCAACGACCAGACCACCACGACTGGCCGTGATGCGCAGTCCAGCATTGCCCGGGACGAAACAACCAGCACAGGGCGCGACCGCCGCGATCATGTGCACCAAGACAGTTTCACCACCATCGACCGCAACGCAGTACGCGACGTCGGCAATGCCAGCAAGGAAACCGTCGGCACGGACCAGCACCTCACGGTAGGGCGAAACCAGACACTCATCATCGAAGGTACTCGCACCCTCGAGGTCCGCACCGGCCAACGCTTGCTGACCCCCTCCTACATGCTCCAGGGCACCGAGCGCATCCATATTCGTGGCCCCAGCGGCAAGATCGTCTTCGATGCCGACGGCATCACCATCGAAGCGACGAATATCCGTTTCTACGGCAACGTCACCTACCAGACGCCGGCAAACGCCCAGACCGACGCGCTCGAAGCGGCGATTCGCGAGGGTTCGCCACTTATCGAGGAATGCCCCTTCGGCGAGAAGGGGGGCGCATGAGCTTTATTGCGCAGTTGCGCGAATACGGGCTCGGAACAGAGCCTGACAGAGGCCATCTGTATCTGCTCGCAGAAGCCTCCGCCCACCCAGGGTTGATAGGTCGTCTGGAGTTTCAGGGAACAAGCCACTTATGCCTCTGGCACCTGGAGCCGGGGGGCGGGCTGGAAAAGCATGCTCCGTGGCTGTTCCAGCTTACCCCCGACAGCGCTCTCGATACCTGGCTAGGTTCCGCGCACGCCGGCCTGGGCTGCACCGTGATCGAGACCGATGCAGCGATTGCAGCACTGGCGCAACACCTGCGCCGGTTCAGCAAGATCCAGCAGGGCAAAAAACGCTACTACTTGCGTCTGGGTGACCCCGAGTCGCTGAGTTTCTATGTCGAGTCACTGGCAAGGCAGCCGACTGCGCTAGCTCAGTTGTTCGATCACGGGCGTCTGCGCACGCTCTATTTCCATGACCCAAAAACCGAGTTGGCAATGGCCGCACAACTGTTGTTCGAGCAAGCAGCGGACACGTGCGAGCAGATCGGCTGCTTGGCCTGGCGTTTTCCTCGACCGAAGGGCACGCCATGAAGCTGCCGCCCCTGGAACTCGAGGCTGTACGCAAAGCCATGCTGCATGCCAACAACCGCCGCCTCTCCCGAGGCCTGCTGGCAGCGCTCGGGCCTTCGCTGGCCACGCTGCATACCCGCCCCGAACGCGTGCCGCTGCTGCTCGCCTGCGTTACCGACATACTCGAGCATACCGAAGCCTACCACCCTGGTGACTACAGCATCCTGGTCCTGCCTCATTTCCTCCTGGGACTGGGGTGGTGGAAAGACCCGGCCTGCGAGCTGCTGGCACACATCGATCAAGCCCCCGGCATGCGCCAGCACGAGCGGCTGGCCCTGTTGGCCGAGCACACTATCACCCATCGCCAGCATTTGGAGAAGCAGCTATCGCGCATGCATGACATCACCCTGTCCATGCTCGAGGCCCCAACGCAAAGCGAAGATCCCAACCAACTCTGGCACGCCCTCGGGCAATTGATGACGCTGCGTGGTATCGCATGCGAAAGGCACAAGGCCAGTTATCGTCTATACGAGGCCGATGCCTACGCCAGGTACACGCTGGCCCGGCCCTCGTACCAGGAACTCAGCGGCAACCAACTACTCGGTTACCAGCATTACGGCATGCGGATTCCGCAGCCGTCCGACGACCTGCGAAAGCTTGCCCCCCTCTCACGCCATCACGTGTTGTCGCACATCGCGCTAGCGATCACGTTCGGGCGCTTTTTCCACCATAACCCTTTGTTCAGTCCATGGGTCAAGCCACTGGATGAACTGCAATGCCCACGCGAAAGAGGCCGGCAGTTGGCCCGGGAACTGATCGCTCACCAGCAAGCACTCAAGGACGCCCTCTCGCATGCCTGAACCCCTTCCGAACCCTGGCCTGGAGCGGTTGCGCCAGGACGTACGCAACGGCGCCCTGCCCGCTCCAGCCAGTGTCTGCATTCCCTGCTCGCTCCCCGGCGCATTGTTTTCGCTCGATGGCATGGACGGTTGCGACTCGCTGCTGGGCATCCCCTCGCGCGATGGCGTTGGCCCAGGCTGGTTCCGCAACAACCCGTGGATCCGCGACCGCGCCCGCAACTACCGCGATACGTTCTTGCAACAAGTGCTGGAACACGCCGGCACGACCCTGGGCGATGCCTGGCTCGCCGAGTTCCATGCCTTTGTCAGCCGCGAAAAATTCGAACTGCTGTGCGTCGACGAGCAGATCCGGGACAACGACTTGGCGCCGCCGGTGCTCGACCATATGGGTGTCCGTACCCATGACGGGCTCGGCTTCGAACTGCAGCGCAACTTCCTGTTCCTCGCCGGCAAGCTCTATTTCGCCACATTCACCCACGCCAGCTGGGCTGAAGCTGCGCGCGAGGAATACCTCGACGACAACGGCGAGCGCCGGATCAGCCCGCCGTATACCTGGCATAACCCCACCGGCCTGTACCCCATTGCCGACGCGTGCGAGCAGTTGGCACGGCATTTCATCGAGGCCAAGGCCAGCGCGCGCTTCTGGGCGGGTGTAGCAGGCGCTGGCGAAGCCGCCCTCGGCGTGTTGGCGATGATACCGGTGGCACGTGGTATCACCGGCGGTGTCACCATGGGCCGTTATGCCTTCGCCGCCATCGAAGCCGCGCTGGCCGCCGATGCCATTGTCGATGGCAGCAGCCGCATGATCACCGGCGAAGGCTTGAGCATCGGCGAACGATTCTTCACTGACCTGGCGCGCCTGGCCAACCCCGACACCGCCGAAGCCCGCGGCAAGCAGGTGTTCATGGCCATCAACCTCGCCCTGTTGCTGCCTGCGGCCTACGGTGGTGCCCGCTGGCTGATGCATAAGGTCCGCCCCGGCAGCGTGACCACCGTGCGCCTGGACGACAGCGCCTTGAGCGAAGACGCAGTCCGATGGCTGGGCAGGCGGACAGCGGGCGAAGTCAACGTACTGGAAACCCGTATCGACCGACGCGTGGTTGACGGCGGCCTGCCAGTGCGCGCCAGCGAGCTGCATTCGGTGGAGCGCAACGCCAGCCTGGTAGGCCTGGACGTCACCGGCGGCAAGGCCGACTACCAGTACATGGCCACCACCCTGCGCGACCGCCTGGTGGCATTGATCCAGCACAGCGTCGGGCCGGTACGCATGGGCGGCAGCCTGACCCGAGTGGTCGCCGATGCCGGCGAAGAAGCGCTGGCGGCGGCGTTGGTCAGTCACTGGAAGGTCAAGCCCGAGAACATCCTCGGGCTCAGCACCCAGCCCGGCAAGGCCAGCCAGTTCGGGCTGAAGAACAGGAGCGATCAAGGCATCGACATGCTGGTGTACGTGCCGCCACCGCCGTCGATGACCGTGAGGAACCCCACTACCGGGGCCATGCGCCATCACCTCGATGGGATCAAAGGGACGGCACCGGTGGAAGAGTTGAAGTTCGAGGAAGGGACATTGTTGGTGATCGAGGTGAAGACGACGCTGGGGAAGAGTAGGACGCCTGGTTTTTTGAAGACTCAAGCCAGTGGGGGCAAACAAAACATGCAGCGAATCGAAAGCCTCATACGAAAACAGCGTCAGGGATGGGAAGAAGCTTCCTTGAAAGCAATGGACCCTGACTTCACATCAAAATTGACTGCCATCCGAAAGAGTACGCTCGAAGGCAAAGCTTTTCACATACACGCCCAAGTCTTCTTTGACCCTAAAGGCAAACCAAGCACGCTGATAGAAAACGCTAACGGCATTCAACTAAACCACTGGAATTAACATGAGAACAGAAGAAAGCTTACGATTAACAAAAAGTTTAAAAACAATAGACTCCTGGGCAAAAAACAAGCCAACTTTAAACCTCAATCACATCACAAGATACTTGGAGAGCAACGATTCATTCGGCATGGCCGCCGATGAGTTTTTCTCGAGAGGAATGGCGAAAATTGCAGA
The DNA here is from genome assembly GCF_057370475.1 of Pseudomonas sp. FA117. Lineage (NCBI taxonomy): Bacteria > Pseudomonadati > Pseudomonadota > Gammaproteobacteria > Pseudomonadales > Pseudomonadaceae > Pseudomonas > Pseudomonas sp. FA117. The sequence goes on along the minus strand of NZ_CM170675.1, from coordinate 1,836,929 downwards.
TGCCATGCATAACACCCCACACTATGGATGCAAAACCAAAACAGCACAACTCGCCCAAGGAGTGCTAGAACTACTTATATCAGACGCGATAATGATTGAGCGCTTACGGGAAACCAATACAACGAGTTTTGATGACTTGGACGGCATTACCCATGTCATGTTTTGTGCGATTTCCACCGGCCAACTCAGTCTGATCGAACCCTTCCATCAAGCTGTTTTTTTCGGTTTAAACGGTGGTTACGGCGTTGGGGACGGCCACAATCTGCCCATAGGCACTACCCTACGCTATGCAGCCTTCGGCCTCACCATCATCGGCGATTGGCTCGGCAAACCACTCGATCTCGACAAACACGCTCTCCCCCGCGACCCCGCCTGGGGCCAACTGGTCGCACATTGGCGCGAACCCGATCCCGAAAAGCTCCTCCCCATCCTGCTCGACGCCTGCGATACCCATGTCGAGCGCATTGCTCTGAATTCACGCGAGGTCGACTCCGGCAATTTCGAATTCGGCTCGCCCTTCGAAGCGGTCTATCCCGCCGAAATACTCGCCATCAAGAACCTGCGCCTTTCGCTCGGTCTGAAGACTCCTTTCATCGATCACCCGTTGATGAAAAGCCCCTACGCCATGCTGACCTTGCCACCAAACACACCGTTGGAGCACGACGAACTGCTGGAGCAATTCTTGAAAGCTGCTTGCCGCTACAACCCTGAAGCCGCTCCTGAGGGGTTGTATGAAGCTGTGCGCGAAACTGGCGCGATACGTTGACGCATGCTTGGTCAATAGCCGTCGCGCCGCCGCCGGACAAAGAAGCCCTGGTTGAAGTTCGAAGAAGGAACGTTGTTGGTGATCGAGGTGAAGGCGACGCTGGGGAAGAGTAGGACGCCTGGGTTTTTGAAGACTCAAGCGCATGGAGGGGAGAAAAATTTGAAACGAATTCTTAATCTTATCAACAAGCAAGGACCAGGGTGGAACAAAGAAAACTTGAAAAATACTGATAAGTATTTCCCTATAAACTCGAAGCAATTGAGCAACAACTTATCGAAAGCAAAATATCTTATCCGCATGCACAAGTCTTCTTCAACCACAAAGGCAACGCAAATTTCTTAACCGGAAACACCAAAGGGATTCAAATCAACAATTGGAGCCGACATGAATAAAAAAACCAGACTCGCCCTGGAGAGAAACTTCAAAGCAGTGGAGTCATGGGCTATCAGCGAGCTCCCCGTCAGCACTAGCAAGCTCGCGAGTTACTTAAAGGGTGAGACCTCCATCGGCATTGCTGCGACTCAAATCTTCAAGATAGGAATGACGAATATCGGAAAATCATGCAGACACATATCCACTTACCCCTCACATACAGAGGCAAAATATTTAGCTTTGGGTGCTACAGAGCTCATTGTCGCAGATGCAATAAACATCGAACGACTACGGGTTTCTAAGCACACTGCTCTCGACGACCTAGATGGTGTAACCCATGCCATGTTTCGAGCCCTCGCCACAGGCCAGCTCAAACTGATTCCGCCTTTCTACAAAGCAGTGTTGGACGGTCTGGAAAACGGCTACGGCGTGGATGACGGCCACAATCTGCCCATAGGCACTACCCTGCGCTATGCCGCCTTCGGCCTCACCATCATCGGTGATTGGCTCGGCAAACCTCTCGACCTCGACAAACATGCTCTCCCTCGCGACCCCGCCTGGGGCCAACTGGTCGCGCACTGGCGCGAACCGGATCCCGAAAAACTCCTCCCCATCCTGCTCGACGCCTGCGATACCCACGTCGAACGCATTGCCCTGAATTCACGCGAAGTCGACTCCGGCCATTTCGAATTCGGCTCACCCTTCGAGGCCGTCTACCCCGCCGAAATCCTCGCCATCAAAAATCTGCGCCACTCCCTCGGCCTGGAGACCCCTTTCATCGATCACCCATTGATGAAAAGCCCCTACGCCATGCTGACCTTGCCGCCAAACACACCGTTGGAGCACGACGAACTGTTGGAGCAATTCATGAAAGCTGCCTGCCGCTACAACCCTGAAGCCGTTCCTGAGGGGTTGTATGAAGCTGTGCGCGAAACTGGCGCGATACGTTGACGCATGCTTGGTCCATAGCCACCGCGCCACTACCGAACGAAGAAGCCTTGGCGGCAGCGTTGATCAGCCACTGGAAGTTCAAGCCTGAGAACACCCTCGGGCTCAGCACCCAGCCCGGCAAGGCAAACCTCCACACTCAAGTTTTTGATTCCGCAGGAAACCGAGCAGGTTGTTCGGGATTAGTACTGGCGTTCAAATCAATTACTGGAACTAGACATGACTAAAGATAGACTCAGAAAAACGCTCAACCAAATTCACGCTTGGGCTAAATATGACATGCCAACTAGAGACCACATACTCAATTCGTACCTTGACGGCAGCGGAAATATAGCAATCGCCTGCAGCGAACTCTACACAATTGGCATGAACGACCTTGGAAAAGCCCTGCAATCAGAGCCGAGAAACAATACATATATTGCAACGCTTCGATTAAGCATAGGACTTTCCAAACAATTGGTTGCCAATTCAATTCTAATCAGCAGCTTCAAAGGTACTGCGAGAAATGCAATAAACGATCTGGATGGTATTACCCAGCAGATGTTCTACACGCTTGCTATTGGACAATTTGGGATGATCGTGCCTTTCCACAAAACAGTTATCACAGGGCTGGAAAACGGTTACGGCTTTCGTGATGGCCACGATCTCCCAATCGGCACCACCCTACGTTATGCAGCATTCGGCCTCACCATCATCGGCGATTGGCTAGGCAAACCTCTCGACCTCGACAAACACGCGCTCCCCCGCGACCCCGCCTGGGGCCAACTGGTCGCACACTGGCGCGAACCCGATCCCGAAAAGCTCCTCCCAATCCTGCTAGCCGCCTGCGATACCCACGTCGAACGCATTGCCCTGAATTCACGCGAAGTCGACTCCGGCAATTTCGAATTCGGCTCACCCTTCGAGGCCGTCTACCCCGCCGAAATCCTCGCCATCAAAAACCTGCGCCACTCGCTCGGCCTGAAGACTCCTTTCATCGATCACCCGTTGATGAAAAGCCCCTACGCCATGCTGACCTTGCCACCAAACACACCGTTGGATCACGACGAACTGCTGGAGCAATTCTTGAAAGCTGCCTGCCGCTACAACCCTGAAGCCGTTCCTGAGGGGTTGTATGAAGCTGTGCGCGAAACGGGCGCGATAGGTTGACGCCGAAGAAGAACACGGTGGTGAGTAAACATTCTGGAAGGGTTTTACAAAAGGGTTCCAAGGATCAAAGGAGATCTGAAGCATGAGCAGACGCGGTGCCATTCGCATGGAAGACGCCCACTCCGGAGGGGGCAGGATGATCGAGGCCAGCGGTATGCTGATCAACGGTCGTGCGCAGTGTGTACTCGGGGATCGAGCAGAGTGCCCACTGCACAGCGGGGTATTCGCACTTGTCTCAGGCGGGGACAACAGCATCGAATCAAATGGCAAACCCTTGGTGTTCGAGCCAGCCAAGCTGGACTGTGGCTGCCAGGTCAGGTCCAGTTGCTCAGCGGGATATGCCAGGCGCTGAACAGAGCATTGGCTCGAGTATTCGCCTCATCGCCGACCTACCTGCTCGCCAGGGCTCAGGTTGGTCGACGATGAGGTCAGCGTGATCAAGCCAGGCTCTTGCTCACCACCTCATACACATCGCTGGACAGCGTGCCGGACGCAAGAATCCGCTCCAGTTCGCCCTTCATCAGCGCCTGACGCGCGGCATCGTACTTGCGCCAGCGGGTCAGCGGCGCCAGTTGGCGCGAGGCGATCTGCGGGTTCAGTGCATTGAGCTCGATCACCAGGTCCGCCAGGAAGCGATAGCCCGAGCCGTCGCCGGCATGGAAGTTGACCAGGTTCTGCCCGGCGAAGGCGCCGACCAGCGCACGCACCTTGTTCGGGTTCTTCAGGGTGAAGGCCGGGTGCTGCATCAGCGCCTTGACCCGCGCCAGCCCGCCCGGAAGGCTGCTTGCCGCCTGCACGCTGAACCACTGGTCCATGACCAGGGGGTTATCTTTGAAGTGCTCGGCAAAGGCCTCCAGCGCCTTGGCGCGCTCGGCTTCGAACGGCGAGTTGACCAGCACCGCCAGCGCGGTCAGGCGCTCGGTCATGTTGTCGGCCTGCTCGAACTGCTCGAGGGTCGCTTGCAGCACTTGCGCCTTGCCGCTGAGCATCAGGTACGACAACGCGATGTTCTGCAGGCTGCGACGGGCGAAGTGCTCGGCCGCGGCTACATAAGCGGTGTTGCGCGACACCTCGCGGTTGGCCTGGTAGCGCGCCCACAGCGCATCGAACAGCTGCGTGGCGATCTGCTGGCGGGCGAACTCGCGGGCGGCGTGGATGGCGTCGACATCGGCCACCTGGCTGATCTCGGTGAGGTAGGCCTCGCCTGGCAGCGACAGCATCTCGGCGACCATGGCCGGGTCCAGCGCCTCGTTGCCCAGCACGGTGCCCAGGGCAGTGATCAGCCGTGGGTCGAGCTTGAGCGCCTCGCCGCGCTGGTGCTGGCCGATCAGTTCCTGCAGCACCTGTACCGCCAGTTGCTGGCCCGCTTCCCAGCGGTTGAAGCCGTCGCTGTCGTGCTGCATGAGGAACATCAGCTGGTCGCGGTCGTAGGGGAAGCTCAGCTTGACCGGCGCGCTGAAGCCACGCAGCAGCGACGGCAGCGGCTTGGCGGCGATGCCCTGGAAGGTGAAGGTCTGCTCGGCTTCGGTGACCGACAGCACGCGGCTGGTGGCGGCGCTGGCGGCAGTTTCACCGGCCAGTTGCAGCGGCAGGTCATTGCCCTCGGCATCGAGCAGGCCCAATGCCACCGGGATCACGAACGGCAGCTTGTCAGCCTTGTCCGGCGTCTGCGGGCAGCTCTGGCGGAAGGTCAGGCTGTAGGTCTGCGCAGCGCCATCGTAGGTTTCGCTGACCGCAAGGCGCGGCGTGCCGGCCTGGCTGTACCAACGCTTGAACTGGGTCAGGTCGACACCGTTGGCGTCTTCCATGGCCTTGATGAAGTCGTCGGTGGTCACCGCCTGGCCATCGTGACGCTCGAAATACAGGTCGCTGCCCTTGCGGAAGCCTTCGGCGCCCAGCAGCGTGCGGACCATGCCCACCACTTCGGCGCCCTTCTCGTACACGGTCAGGGTGTAGAAGTTGGAGATCTCGATGAAGCTGTCCGGCCGCACCGGGTGGGCCATGGGGCCGGCATCTTCGGCGAACTGGTGGGTGCGCAGGTAAGCGACATCCTCGATGCGCTTGACCGTGCGCGAGTTCATGTCGGCGCTGAACTCGGCATCGCGGAACACCGTGAAGCCTTCCTTGAGCGACAGTTGGAACCAGTCGCGGCAGGTCACGCGGTTGCCCGACCAGTTGTGGAAGTACTCGTGGGCGACCACCCCTTCGACACGCTGGTGCGCGGCATCGGTGGCGGTTTCGGCGCGGGCCAGCACGCAGCTCGAGTTGAAGATGTTCAGGCCCTTGTTTTCCATGGCGCCCATGTTGAAATCGTTGACCGCGACGATCATGAAGATGTCCAGGTCGTATTCACGGCCGTAGACCTCTTCGTCCCAGCGCATGGACTTCTTCAGGCTGACCATGGCGTGGTCGCACTTGTCGATGTTCTCGGGTTCGACATAGATGCGCAGGGTCACGTCGCGACCCGACTGGCGGGTGAAGCTGTCCTCGACGCACCACAGGTCGCCCGCCACCAACGCGAACAGGTAGGCCGGCTTCTTGAACGGGTCTTCCCAGGTCGCCCAGTGGCGGCCGTCTTCCGCCGGGCCGCTGCCGACCGGGTTGCCGTTCGACAGCAATACCGGGTAGCGATGCTGCTCGGCGATCACCGTGGTGGTGAAGCTGCTCATCACGTCCGGGCGATCGAGGTAGTAGGTGATTTTGCGGAAGCCTTCGGCCTCGCACTGGGTGCAGAACATCGTGCCGGACTTGTACAGCCCTTCCAGCGCGGTGTTGCTTTCCGGGTGGATCTTCACGCTGGTGTCGAGGGTGAAGCGCTCGGCCTTGGGGTAGACCGTCAGGCTGCTGTCATCGAGCTGGTAGTCAGCCGCCGTCAGCTCCTGGTCGTCCAGCGCGGCACGCTGCAGTTCCAGCTGCTGGCCATCGAGCACCAGCGCCGGCAAGCCGGCACCACGCTCGGGGTTGCGGCGCATGACCAGTTGCGCATGGACCAGGGTATGGTCCTCGAACAGCTCGAAGGTCAGGTGCGTCTCGTCGATCAGGTACTCGGGCGCCTGGTAGTCCTTGAGGTAGATCACTTGCGGTTGTTCGGTACGCATGGTGACGATCCTTTTACTGGAGCACGGCCAGCTGGTAGGCCGTGTACTTGCGAATATTGATCACGCCGGTGTCGAAGATCAGGTACTGGCCCTTGATGCCCAGCAGGGTGCCTTCCACGACCGGGTCCTTGTCGAGGTTGAAGCTGACGATCTTTTTCGGGTAGGCCTGCACCGGGTAGCGCATCTGCACCACTTCGGCATCGGGCAGCGGCTGGATCGCCTGCAGCCCGAAACGCCCCTGCAGCTCGCGCAAGCCGTCGGCGCAGGCGTCGAAGATCTGTTCGCGGACGGCCGGCAGGTCGAGCACCTCGGCATCGCCCTTGAGCAGTGCGCGCCAGTTGGTGCGGTCCGGCACCTGGCTGCGCAGCAGGTCTTCGACCAGGCCCGATTGCTGGCGGGTGGCCACGCGCATGATCGGCAGCGCCTGGCTGGCGCCCTGGTCGAGCCAGCGGGTGGGCAGCTGGGTGGCGCGGGTGATGCCGACCTTGATGCCCGACGAGTTGGCCAGGTAAACCACATGATCGGTCATGCAGAACTGCTCGCCCCACGACGGCTCGCGGCAGGTGCCGGCGTCGTAGTGGCAGCGTTCCGGGGCCATGATGCACACGTCGCACTGGGCCAGCCTGGTCATGCAGGGGTAGCAGTAGCCCTGGCTGAAGCTGGTCTTGGTGCGCTTGCCGCAATGGGTGCAGTGGATCGCACCGAGGTATTCCAGACGCAGAGACTGGCCGATCAACGGGTTGACCGGCACCTGCTGTTCACCGAGGCGAAAGCTGTACTGCACGACCGGTGCTTCGAGACGCACCGCCATCTTGCTCAGGGAGCCACGAGCGAGTTCGATCAATGTACCGAGTCCGACTTGAACAGGATGTTGGGGATCGGCGCGGATTTGGAGGCGCATTCCTGCGGCCCCATGTAGCCGGTGCGCTCTTCCTCGGGCAGGTTCTGGATTTCCCAGGCGATCACCGCCTGCAGCGACAGCTCTTTCTGCTCGGGAGTGAGCTTGCGGCCGTCGGACCATTTGCCGATTTCCACCGCCGTCTTCAGGCTCTGGTAGATCTCGGGGGTGATGTTTTCGATCATTTGCGCGAACGTGGACATGTACGTCTCCTAAATCAGGCGGACAGTTTACGCCTGGCGAGCAGTCCGCCCAAGAGGCCGGTCAGGCATCCGATGAGCAGGCCGCCGACATGGGCAGCATTGGCGATCTGGCCGAAGCCGAGCTGGCCGACCACGCCGCTCAGGCAGATCACCAGCCAGATGAGCATCATCACCAGCACGCCCCGGGGCAGGTTGAACAGGGGATCGGGCGCCAGCCACTGGTAGAGCCAGAGGTAGCCGAGCAGGCCGTAGAGCACCCCGGACAGGCCGCCGAACAGGTTCGGCCCGCCGATGAAGTGCTGCGCCAGGTTCGACACCAGGCTGAACACCAGGGTCAGCGCCAGCAGCGTCCAGGGGCCCTGGCGCAATTCGATGCGCCGCCCCAGCTCCCAGTACCACAGGCCGTTCATGGCCAGGTGCAGCACGCCGAAGTGCAGCAGCATCGGCGACACCAGCCGCCACCACTGCCCCTCGCCCAGGCTCTGGGCCAGCGGCACGAAATACAGGTAGTCGCCCTGGACCTGGTAGTCCTGGAAGGTGAACCAGCTCAGGGTCGAGAGGTTCTCGCCCAGGCCGGTCAGGCCGACCACGGCGATGCACAGCAGCAGCATGCCGGCAGTGACCTTGCAGGCGCGGGCCTGCTCCTTGAGCGACGGCCGGGCGGGCTCCGTGGCGGGCGTGTCTGCAGCCGCCAGCGTGTCACCGTCGGCATTGCCGTCGGGGTAGCGCCGATACAGCTCGAGCACCTGCGCGGCCATGGCCGGCGGCACCCAGAGCACTTGCTCGCTGCCCTCCTCGACCACCCGGTGCGGCACCTCGAGGCGCCGCAACAGGCCGACGAAGCCGCCGAGGTCGACACTCAGCGGCAGGCGCATCACTTCGATCACGTTCATTGGCTGGCCTGCGGTCGGTCGACATCGACCCACACGAACTTGTGCGGGTCGATGCGGGTTTCGTCGTCCAGGCGGTAGGCGGCGAGCTTGCCGTAGAGCACCGCGCTGTAGTCCAGGCAGGCCAGGTTGGGACGGATCGGCGCCGGATGACCGCTGCGCCAGTAATGGCCGACGAACAGCAGCGGTTCGTCTTCCGAATAGCGCAACAGGGCATTCTTCTGGCTGTGGCTGAGCGGCGCGCGGGCCACCTCCTCGGGCAGGGCATCGGGCTGAAACACGATATCGCCGTAGGTCTGCGGGTCTTCTTCCCAGAATTTGGTGCGGAAGAAGGCGCGGGTCAGGCCGTCGCCGCCGGTCAGCGTGAGGCCGTCGGGCAGGCGCATGTCGGTGCCGCGCAGCAGGCGGTTGCACACGGTCGAGGCGAAGCTGCCCGATACTGCCGAGGCCTGCACGAAATGCTCGTCGATACGACCGTCCGGATGCTGGGCGCGCAGTTGCGCGATCAGTTGATGGTCCCAGCAGGCATGCACCATGCGGAAGCGCCCGGCGTCGACGAACAGCGGCAGGCTGTAGAACCACTGGATGAAGTCATGCCAGTCGCCGGGGTGGTGAGCGAACTGGGTCAGGGTTTCGTCGATCAGGCGGGCGTGGCGCGGCGTGTGCTCGCGCACGTAGGCCTTGCCGCTGCCCGGCAGCGCCGGCGTGACCCAACCCAGGGCGTTGTATTCGTGATTGCCCATGATGCAGTGGGCCTGTCCGGCCTCGACCATGTCGTGGACGATGTGCAGTGCCTCGCGGATGCGCGGGCCGCGGTCGACGATGTCGCCGAGGAACAGCGCCTGGCGCCGCGGATGACGCCAGACGCCGCCCACGCGCTTGTAGCCAAGGGTGTCGAGCAGGCGTTCGAGAGTCAGCGCACAACCGTGAACGTCGCCGATGATGTCGAAACTGCGTGCCGGATCGAACATCAGTCGTCCCTGCCTCCCAGCCGACTGCCCCAGCCGAGCTTGGTGCGGCAGACTTCGTAGTAGTTGTGGTCCAGCGGATGGATCAGGCGCAGCTTCTGCGGCTTCTTGCTCACCGTGATGGTGTCGCCGGGGGCGCAGGTGAAGTGGTTCTGGCCGTCGCAGGAGACCTGCGGGTAGATCTGCAGGTCCTTGGACACCACGATCTTCAGTTCACTGTTGCCATCGACCACGATCGGCCGACCGGACAGGGTGTGCGGGTACATCGGCACGATGACGATGGCGTCGAGCTTGGGGTGCATGATCGGGCCGCCGGCCGACAGCGCATAGGCGGTGGAGCCCGTGGGCGTGGCGACGATCAGGCCGTCGGCCTTCTGGCTGCAGACGAACTGGCCATCGATGTAGATCTCGAACTCGATCATCCGCGTCGACTTGCCCGGGTGCAGGACCACGTCGTTGAGCGCATCGCCCTGGCCGATGGCCTCGTGATGGCGGCGCACTTCGGCCTGCAGCAGGAAGCGGTTCTCGACCAGGTAATGGCCGTCGAGCACTTCGGCGACCTTGGTTTCCAGTTCGTCGGGGCGGATGTCGGTGAGAAAGCCCAGGTTGCCGCGGTTGATGCCCAGCACCGGGATGTTGTGGCGGGCCAGCGCGCGGGCTGCGCCCAGCAGGCTGCCGTCGCCGCCGACCACGATGACCAGGTCGCAGACTTCGCCCAGCAGCTTGCGCGTGGAGGTCTGCAGGCCGTGGCCGGGCAGCACTTCGGCGATGGTGTCCTCGAGGATCACGTGCAGGTGGCGCTCGAGCAGGAACTTCTTCAGTCGGCGAATGGTGTCGAGCACCTGCGAGCTACCGAGGCGTCCGATGATACCGATATTGCGAAATTGCTCCATGGGGCTCCTGCAAGGCTCTGCGGCGGGTGACTATGCCTGGATTATGGGCGAAACGACCGGCCAGCGGCAAACCGGCTATGCTCGCAGGATGACGCCGTTCACCGACCTCCATGCCCTGCCCCGCCAGCTACGCCACCCGGCCGTGCGCGACCTGGCGTGGACGCTGCTGTCGCCACCGCTGCTGAGCGAACCACCCTGCCCGCAACGCCACCCGCTGGCGGCCAGCGGCTGGGCGGACGATCCCGCGCGACTGGTTGACTGGCTGAACGCTCTCGATCTTGAGCCACAGCCCTTGCTGGACTGGCTCGCACGCCTCGGCAGCCGGCGCCTGGGGCTGTACTACGAGCGCCTGTGGCAGTTCGCCCTGCAGCAGGCGCCCGGCATCGAGCTGCTGGCCTCCAACCTTGCGATCCGCCAGGGTCCACGGACACTGGGCGAACTGGACATCCTGCTGCGCGACCGCGAAGGCGACCATCACCTGGAGCTTGCGATCAAGCTCTATCTGGGGCCGGAGCAGGACGATGCCAGCGACCCGCTGCAGTGGCTGGGGCCCGGCTGTCACGACCGCCTGGGCAGCAAGCTTGCGCACCTGGCAGCACACCAGTTGCCGATCTCGGCGCGCCCCGAGAGCCTGCAAGCCCTGAGCCGCTTGCAGCTTGGCACGGTGCAGGCGCACCTGTGGCTGGGGGGCTATCTTTTCTATCCATGGCCTGGGCAAATCCGCTCGCCTGCCGGGGCCAACCCCGCGCACCTGCGTGGCCGTTGGCTGCATCGACGCGAGTGGGCGCAGTACGTCAGCCATCACCCTGCGGCCCGCTGGCAGCCGCTGCCGCGCCAGGCCTGGCTGGCACCTGCCCGGGTCGCCGCCGGGGATTGCCTGGACCCGAAGGGATTCGCCGCCTGGCTGTGGCGCCTGGAGGACGAGGCCGCAGCGCAACTGCTGGTGAGGCTGGAGGACGACGGCACGGGTGCCTGGCAGGAGGTGGAGCGGGTGTTTCTGGTGAGTGATCAATGGCCGCACATGCCCGGGTGATGCGCCGCAGGCGCTGACACTGGGTGACCGTCGGCGGAAAATTTCATCGAAATCACCGACCTGAAACAACGAAAAACCATCGATCGACGCGCTAAAGTCCACCGCAGGCGCCAGCAAGAGCGCCCACCCGACCTGATGACGAGGACCGACCATGGTTTCATCCACACCCGCGCCCCACTATGCGCGCCTGTCCATCACCCTGCACTGGCTGATGCTGGTGCTGCTCGCCGCGGTCTACGCCTGCATCGAGCTGCGCGGACTGTTCCCCCGGGACAGCGCCGAGCGCGACCTGATGAAGGGCCTGCACTTCATGCTCGGCCTCACGGTGTTCGTGCTGGTGTGGCTGCGCCTGGCCATGCGCCTGTCGCGCCCGACACCGCCCATCGTGCCCAGGCCACCGGCCTGGCAGACCGGTCTTTCGCACCTGGTGCACCTGCTGCTGTACCTGCTGATGATCGGCATGCCCCTGGCCGGCTGGCTGATCCTCAGCGCCGCCGGCAAGCCGATTCCGTTCTACGGCCTGGAGCTGCCGGCGCTGATCGGCCAGGACCCGGACCAGGCCAAGTTCATCAAGGGCTGGCATGAACGCGTCGGCACCTGGGGCTACTGGCTGATCGGCCTGCATGCCGTCGCCGGGCTCTATCACCACTATGTCCGCCGCGACAACACGCTGCTGCGCATGCTGCCCTACAAGTAGCCGCGACGCCCCTGCAGGCCGCCGGTGTGGACGAAGATCAGCCGACAGCCGGGCGCGAACAGCCCGGCCCTGACCTGCTCGCGCAGTGCCAGCAGGGCCTTGCCGGTGTAGAGCGCTTCGAACGGCACGCCGCAGTGCCGTTCGCTGGCCGAAATGAACTCCAGCAGCTCGTCGTCCAGCCGGGCGAAGCCGCCCCTGCTGGCTGCGTGCAGCTGGTAGCCTGAAGCCCCCGCCAGTTTCGCCACAGTGCGCTCGACACCGTGATCACGCGGTACCGCCAGGGCGCCGTGCACGGGATGCGCGCCCTGCTCGGCCAGCACCAGACCGGCCAGGGTGGTGCCGGTGCCGGCCGCCAGCCACCAGGCGGTGTAATCCGACCAGCCAACCGAGGCCAGTTGTGCACGGGCCTGCTCGACGATCTGCAGGCATCCTTGCGCACCCGCCTCGCCGCCACCGCCCTCGGGGATGCAGTGCCAGGCGGGGTAGCGGGCTTGCCAGGGCTGCCAGAACTCCGGCTCATGGCGCGCCCGGTAACCGCCATAACCCAGCCAGTGCAGCTCCATGCCCAGGGCTTGCAGATCGTGTACGGTCGGAGTGTCCTGCCGATGGCCACGCAGCAACCCGGCGGTGGCGAAACCGAAGCGGCGACCGGCCGCAGCCAGGGCATGCAGGTGATTGGAGTGATTGCCACCAAGGCTGATCAGCCCCGGCGCGCCGGCGTGTTCGGCCGCGAGCAGGTGGTGCTGCAGCTTGAACCATTTGTTGCCGCTGATCAGCGGATCAATCAGGTCAAGGCGCAGGATCGCGGCCTCGACGCCTGCCGTGTGCAGCCAGGGCAGGTCGAGGCGTTGCAGAGGGGGTTGGGGCAATGCGAACAAAGGAGGCGACATGGCGTGAGTCTAACACCCTCGCTCGATGTCGCCCCTTCGGACGGGCTTACAGTTCTGCGGCCAGGCGCGAACCCTGGTTGATCGCCCGCTTGGCATCGAGCTCCGCCGCCACGTCGGCACCGCCGATCAGGTGCACCGACTGCCCCTTGGCCAGCAGGCCTTCGTGCAGCTCGCGCAGCGGCTCCTGCCCGGCGCAGATCACCACGTTGTCCACCGCCAGCACCTGGGGTTCGCCCTCGCCGATGCGCACATGCAGGCCCTCGTCATCGATCTTCAGGTAGTCGACGCTATTGAGCATCTGCACCTGCTTGTTCTTCAGCCCCGTACGGTGGATCCAGCCGGTGGTCTTGCCCAGGCCGTCGCCGACCTTGGTCTTCTTGCGCTGCAACAGGTACACCTGGCGCGCCGGGGCATGGGGCTCGGGCTTGATGCCGGCGATGCCGCCACGCGCGCTCAGGCCGGTGTCGATGCCCCACTCCTTCCAGAACGCCTCGCGGTCCTGGCTGGTGGCCACACCCTTGTGCACCAGGTACTCGCTGACGTCAAAGCCGATACCGCCGGCGCCGATCACCGCGACCCGCTCACCCACCGGCTTGCGCTCGAGCAGCACGTCCAGGTAGCTGAGCACCTTGTCATGGCCGACCCCTGGGATATCCGGGGTGCGCGGGCTGATGCCGGTGGCCAGGATGATCTCGTCGAAACCGCCACCGGCCAGGTCCTCGACACCCACGCGGGTGTTCAGGCGCAGGGTCACGCCGCTGCTCTTGAGCTTGTTGTCGAAGTAGCGCAGGGTCTCGAAGAACTCCTCCTTGCCCGGCACGCGCTTGGCGACGTTGAACTGGCCACCGATCTGCGCACCGGCATCGAACAGCGTCACTTCGTGCCCGCGCTCGGCGGCGACCGTGGCCGCTGCCAGCCCGGCAGGCCCTGCGCCGACCACGGCGATGCGCTTCACGGCGCGCACCGGCAGGTAGTTGAGCTCGGTCTCGTGGCAGGCACGCGGGTTGACCAGGCAACTGGTCAGCTTGCCGCCGAAGGTGTGGTCCAGGCAGGCCTGGTTGCAGCCGATGCAGGTATTGATCTCGTGCGCACGGCCTTCGGCGGCCTTGTTGACGAAGTCCGGGTCGGCGAGGAAGGGCCGGGCCATGGACACCATGTCGGCATCGCCTTCGGCCAGCACCGACTCGGCCACCTCGGGGGTGTTGATGCGGTTGGTGGTGATCAGCGGGATCTGCACCGCACCGCGCAGCTTGGCGGTGACCTTGCTGAAGGCAGCGCGCGGCACTTTGGTGGCGATGGTCGGAATGCGCGCCTCGTGCCAGCCGATCCCGGTGTTGATCAGGGTTGCGCCGGCCCGCTCGATGGCCTTGGCCAACTGCACGATCTCGTTCCAGTCGCTGCCACCTTCGACCAGATCGAGCATCGACAGGCGGAAGATGATGATGAATTCACGGCCCACCGCTTCACGCACGCGGCTGACGATCTCCACTGCCAGGCGCATGCGGTTCTCGTAGCTGCCACCCCAGCGGTCGGTCCGGTGGTTGGTGTGGGCGGCGAGGAACTGGTTGATGAAGTAGCCTTCCGACCCCATGATCTCGACGCCGTCGTAGCCGGCCCGCTGGGCCAGCACCGAGCAGTTGACGAAGTCGTCGATCTGCTTCTGGATGCCCTCTTCGTCCAGTTCCTTGGGCTTGAACGGGTTGATCGGCGCCTGGATGGCGCTGGGCGCCACCTGCCGAGGGCTGTAGGCATAGCGACCGGCGTGCAGGATCTGCAGGCAGATCTTGCCGCCCGCTGCGTGCACCGCCTTGGTAACGACCCGGTGCTTGTCGGCCTCTTCATCGGTGCTGAGCTTGGCCGCACCGGAATACACCCCACCCTCGTCGTTGGGGGCGATGCCGCCGGTCACCATCAGGCCGACACCGCCGCGGGCGCGCTCGGCGAAGTAGGCAGCCATGCGCTCGAAACCACCGGGGCGCTCTTCGAGGCCGGTGTGCATCGAGCCCATCAGCGTGCGGTTGCGCAAGGTGGTGAAACCCAGGTCGAGGGGGGCCAGCAGGTGTGGGTAGCGTTCGGCAGCCATGGATGGACTCCACATGAGGCGTGATCACGGAATGCGGGCGCCTCGCATGGGCCCCGTCGTTTGTCTGCGCTCGACATTAAACAGGCGTTTGAACTGGCTCAATGATCGAAACTGACAACTTATTGATCCTGCTGCACAGCAGGTCTACCCTAGGGCGTCTCGTCGTCTCAAGGTCCCCTTCCCGCTCATGCGCAAACTCCTGGCAAGCGCCCTGGCGCTGGTGATGATCGCCGCCCTGTGCGGCTATGGCTTCTGGACCCAGCAGCGCCCTGAAGGCCATTACCTGTCCGACCTGCGCATCGAACTGGCGCTCAACCAGGGCGTGCCGGGCGCGCACGGCAACCTGCTGGGCATCGAACCACTGCTCTACCCCACCGACTACCAGAACCTGCAGCGCCTGCACCGCAAGCTCTCGGCCTACCTGGAGCAGGCCCGCGCCCAGGGCTTGCTCAACCCGCGCACGGTGGTGGTGCTGCCCGAACATATCGGCACCTGGCTCTGGGCCCGTGGCGAGAAAAAGGAGCTGTACCAGGTCACCCAGTTTCGCGAAGCCTGGCAATGGCTGGAGTTGAGCAATCCGTTGCGCTATGGCCTGGCCATGCTCGCCGCGACCGGTGACGATCGGCGCTCCGATGCCCACCTGCGCATGAAGGCGCGGCAGATGGCGGCCGACTACCAGCAACTGTTCGGCGACCTGGCCCGCGAATTCGGCGTCACGCTTGTGGCCGGCTCCATCGTCCTGCCGGCCCCCTATGTCGAAGACGGCCGGCTGAAGGTCGGCAAGGGCCCGCTGTACAACAGCAGCCTGGTGTTCGGCAGCGATGGTGCGCCGCTGGGCCAGCCACAGTTGCAGCAGTACGTCGACAGCGAAGTCCGGCGCTTCATCGATGATGGCCAGGCGCAGCCGCTGCAGGTCGTGCAGACCCCGGCCGGGCGCCTGGGCGTGCTGGTCGGCAGCGACAGTTGGTACCCGCGCAACCACGCGCAATTGAGCCGTCAGTCGGTCGAACTGATCGCCAACCCGGTGTTCCTCAGCGGCAAGGACAGCTGGCAGCAACCCTGGCGCGGCAACCGCCATCAACAGGCGGCCAACCAACTGCCACTGGGCAAGGGCGAAGTGAGCGAAGAAGCGGCCTGGCGACAGCTGACCCTGGCAGCCAACCCCCAACTACCCAGCATCAGCGTGTTCCTGCGCGGCCAGTTCTGGGAGCTGGGCAGCGACGGCCAGGGCTTTGCCAACCGCGCTGGCGAGCAACTGGCCGGTCACCCCGGCCATGGCGCTCGCCTGCTGAACCTGTGGCTGTAACGGCATGCGCCAGCCACGCGTGCGCCTGGGCGACCTGTCGGTAGGCTTCGTCCAGCCACTGGCCGAGGCGCTGAGCGAACTCGGCCACGACCCGACACCGCTGCTGCAGCGTTATGGCCTGAATGCCGCGCGCATGAGTGAGCCTTGCGCGCGGCTGTCGATCCCCCGCTACATGCATTTGGGCCATGCCGCCATCGAACTGTGCGGCGAGCCGGCGCTGGGGCTGCGCATGGGGCGCCTGAGCCGGCTGGCGCAGGCCGGCCTGGCGGGAGTGACGGCGGCACAAGCGCCGAACGTGCGCGAGGCGGCACGCACCCTGCTGCGCTTCGAACCGCTGTACGCCGCCAACTACCGGGGCAGCTCGGGCTTCATCGAGGACAACCAGGGTGCCTGGCTGCGCTTCTACTCGATCAGCCCGTACAACGCCTACAACCGCTTCGTGGTCGATTCGCTGCTGGCCGGCTGGCTCGCGCAGTTGTCGGGCCTGGCAGGCATTGCGCTGCAGGCCGAACGCATGGAGATCGAGTTCGAAGCGCCCGACTACGCGGCACGGTATCAGCCGCTGTGCAGCGTGCCCGTGCAGTTCGGCGCCACCAGCAACCAATTGCGCCTGGGACGTGCCACCCTGGAGCTTGCCAACCCGCAGCACTGCCCCAGCACCTGGCTGCACCTGTTGCAGTTGTGCGAAACAGAATTGGCACAGCGCACGCGTGTGCGCAGCCTGGGCGAGCGCATCACCCACCTGCTTGGCCCGCTGCTCAGCGGCGGGCGCGAGCCGGATCTGGAAGAAGTGTCGCGGCACCTGCAGCTACCGAGCTGGACCTTGCGCCGCAAACTGGCCGAAGAAGGGTCGAGCTTTCGTGGCTTGCTCAACGAGACACGACGCGACCTCGCCGAGACCTACATCCGCGATACGGAACTGGCCTTCGGCGAGATCGCCTATCTGCTGGGGTTTGCATCGGCCGAAGCCTTCCAGCGCGCATTCAAGCGCTGGACGGGGCTTACGCCGGGGGAGTTCCGCCGCCATCAGCGGCAGGTGGGTTAGAGCTCGGTCGCGTCTTCGGCAGGCTCTGGGGTGTCCAGCTCATACGCCTGGAATTCGAGAAGTTCTTCCTGGTAGTCGTCCATTGGCCTGCGTCCTCTTGCACTCATTTTTTCATGGGGTCTGGCCTATAACCTAAGCGGCCTGGGTGAAGGAATCATGACATCCCTATGAGTGGTAAACGTAGCAGAGGTTCGGTTCATTAACCTGTGGACGTGTGTAACACCAGATTTAACCGGATCTACAACGACGATGGCGCGGGCTCGCTGGCCGGTGCCTGCTGCTGGACCTGGATCGGGGCAGGCTCGACGGGCGGCGCGACTGGCTGCGAACCCTGGCTGTCATCGACCACCGGTGCCGCCGGCACCTCGCGGGTGGGCGCAGTGGCGGCCGCCGGTGCCGGGTCTGCCGAGGATGCTGGCGCAGCCAACGGCGTCGGCGCAGTCGAGTCGGCCTGCGGCGCAGTGCTGCTGACCGGCGCAGGCTGGGCTGCGGGCGCCAGTGCGGCGGGCTCGGGCAGCCCCAACTCCTGCGCAGGCCTCTGCTGCTTGGGAGCCTGGACTTCTGGCTCGACCTGCTTCTGCTTCCTGGGTTTGGGCAGGTAGCTTTCGACCAGCGCGAAATAACGCTCGTAGAACTGCGGCGAAGTCACGGTTTCGCTGGCCACCTTGACCATCGAATCGTCGGTGGAACCGATCGGCATCGACACCGAACCGAGGATGCCCACCCCAAGGCTGGCCGAGGTATTGGATTTTTTCAGGGTGTAGCGGTCCTGCAGGGCGTTGGCGAAAATCGTCGAGCGCTGTTCATCGCTGCTGTCGGGCGCGCAGGTGATGTTGAAGCTGATCTGCAGGTGGTTCTCGGCGTTCTGCTGGAAGCTCTTGTTGCCCGCCACCTGGCTCGCGTCGCTGCTGGTAATGATATAGCCCTGGCTCAACAGTGCCCGGCGTGCCGCCTCGCACGATCCGCCCTCAGTGACCGGGAAGCTGCGCGAGAAGGTGCCCGAGTCATCGAAGTTCTCGTGCTCGTAGATGGCTGCCTTTTTCGAAGAGCAACCGGAAACGCCCGCCAGCACCAGGGCCAGCCCGAGCGCTACAGAGACGGTAGATCTGGACATTGTGAATTCCGGGAAGAACGAATGCCGGTATTGTGCAACACATCCCTCGGTCGCTGGAACCGCTGGTCGGTGAAGAGTCTGTCAGCATTGGCAGGGCACAAACAAAAAAAGCGACCCTGAGGTCGCTTTCCTTGTGCTTAGAGGCGTTCAGTGACCTCGAGGCGAGTATGGCGCAGCGGACGGGACTCGAACCCGCGACCCCCGGCGTGACAGGCCGGTATTCTAACCGACTGAACTACCGCTGCGTATCGCACAGGCCGAGGCCTGCTTGAAACTGGGATCTGCGTGCCAGCGCAAGCGCTGGTGTTGCAGGCACAAAAAAGGCGACTTTATCATCGCCTTCGATGTCGTTTCGAAGAGTTCTAGGGCTTCGAAACAGAAGATGGCGCAGCGGACGGGACTCGAACCCGCGACCCCCGGCGTGACAGGCCGGTATTCTAACCGACTGAACTACCGCTGCGTATCTCACAGGCCGAGACCTGCTTGAAACTGGGATCTGGTCGGAAGGTCTTGCCTTCTGACCACAGACCGGTGAAGTTCACCCATCTGTTGAAGTAAGTGGCGCAGCGGACGGGACTCGAACCCGCGACCCCCGGCGTGACAGGCCGGTATTCTAACCGACTGAACTACCGCTGCGCATATGGACTTGCGTCCTGTTCCTCTCTGTTAGGAGCCTCTTTCGAAGCATCCTGGGTCAGGAACAATCTCAGGAAGTGGTGGGTGATGACGGGATCGAACCGCCGACCCTCTGCTTGTAAGGCAGATGCTCTCCCGGCTGAGCTAATCACCCTCGCGATGTTGCTTGTTGCGTTTGCTTCGCTGAGGCCGCGAAATTTACGCAGGTACCGATGCTAAGTCAATAGCCCCATTGAATTTTTTTTGAAAAAGCTGAAAAACGGACCAGGCCCCACCCAAACAGAAAAGGAGCCTTGTCGGCTCCCTTGCTGTGCAACTCGTCGTGTGTTGGTTCAGTTGTAGATCATCTTGCGGCTCATCCCGCCATCGACCACGAACTCCTGGCCGGTGACGAACCCGGCCTGGCGTGACAGCAGCCAGGCAACCAGTGCCGCGACATCCTCCACCGTCCCTACCCTGCCCGTCGGATGCTGGGCATGGTCGGCTTCGGTCAAAGGCTCGGCACGGCGCTGGGACGGGTCACGGGCATCGATCCAGCCGGGGCTGACCGCATTGACCCGGATCTCCGGCCCCAGGCTAATGGCCAGGGCATGGGTCAGCGCCAGCAGGCCACCCTTGCTCGCGGCATAGGCCTCGGTGTCCGGCTCGGACTGACGGGCTCGGGTCGAGGCCAGGTTGACGATGGCCCCGCCGTGGGCGCGCAGATAAGGCGCACAGTGCTTGGCCAACAGCATCGGGCCACTGAGGTTGACCGCCAGCACCCGGTTCCACTGCGCCAGGCTGAGGCTTTCGAGCGTGTGATTGTGCGGATTGGCGATCGCCGCATTGCACACCAGCGCGTCCAGCCGCCCGAACTGGCCCAGCACCTGCGCCACGCCGGCACTGACCTGGGCCTCGTCGGACACATCCATGGCGATGAACCAGGCATTGCTGCCCAGGGTCTTGGCCACCTTCGAGCCGCGCTCGCGATCCAGGTCGCTCAACACCACCTGCCAGCCGTCACAGATCAGCCAGGCGGCGATGCCCAGACCAATGCCGCGGGCGGCACCGGTCACCAGGGCCACCCGACCGTTATGGTCCGGCTCGCCACCTGTCCAGTCGATCACAGCGCCGCCAGCCCACGGGCAAGGTCGGCCTGCAGGTCGGCGACGTCTTCCAGGCCGACCGCCACGCGGATCAGGCTGTCACGGATACCTGCCGCTTCACGCTCCTGAGGGCTCAGACGACCATGAGAGGTGGTCGCCGGGTGGGCGATGGTGGTCTTGCTGTCGCCCAGGTTGGTGGTGATCGAAATCACCCGGGTGGCGTCGATGAAGCGCCAGGCGCCTTCTTTGCCGCCCTTGACCTCGAAGCTGACCACCGCGCCGAAGCCGCTCATCTGGCGCTTGGCCAGTTCATGCTGCGGATGGCTCGGCAGGCCGGCATAGTGCACTTTCTCCACGCCCTCCTGCTGCTCCAGCCACTGGGCCAGGGCCTGGGCGCTCTCGCAGTGCGCACGCATGCGCAGCTTGAGGGTTTCCAGGCCCTTGGTGAAGATCCAGGCGTTGAACGGGCTGAGGGTCGGGCCGGCGGTGCGCAGGAAGCCCACCACTTCTTTCATCTGCTCGGCACGACCGGCAACCACGCCGCCCATGCAACGGCCCTGGCCATCGATGAACTTGGTGGCCGAATGGAACACGATGTCGGCACCCAGTTTCAGCGGCTGCTGCAGCGCGGGAGTGCTGAAGCAGTTGTCCACCACCAGCATGGCGCCACCGGCGTGGGCGATTTCGGCCAGTGCGCCGATATCTACCAGCTCCGCCAGCGGGTTGGACGGCGACTCGACGATCAGCAGCTTGGTATTGGCCTTGATGGCCTTTTCCCAGCCCGCGAGATCGACCAGCGGCACATAGTCCACCTGCACGCCAAAGCGCTTGAAGTACTTCTCGAACAGGCTGATGGTCGAGCCAAAGACACTCTGCGACACCAGCACGTGATCGCCGGCGCTGCACAGCGACATGACCACGGCGAGGATCGCCGCCATGCCGGTGGAGGTCGCCACTGCCTGCTCGGCGCCTTCCATGGCCGCCAGACGCTCCTCGAAGGCACGCACGGTCGGATTGGTGTAGCGCGAGTAGACATTGCCCGGTGTTTCGCCGGCAAAACGCGCGGCCGCATCGGCAGCCGTGCGGAAAACATAGCTCGAGGTCAGGAACAGCGCTTCGCTGTGCTCGCCCTCAGGCGTGCGGTTCTGACCGGCGCGCACTGCCAGGGTGTCGAAGCCGACACCCTCCAGGTCGCTGTCCAGCCGACCGGCATCCCATTGATCCGTCATGCCGTTACTCCTGAAAGCCCAGAATCAGTTGTTGTACAGGTCGATGATCGCGCTGACGGCCTGGGTCTTGACCTTGGCCGCGTCGTTACGGGCCTGCTCGATACGTTCCAGGTAGGCGTCGTCGATGTCGCCGGTGACGTACTCACCGTTGAACACCGCGCAATCGAAGTGCTCGATCTTGATCTTGCCGCCACCGACCGATTCGATCAGGTCCGGGAGGTCCTGGTAGATCAGCCAGTCGGCACCGATCAACTCGGCCACCTGTTCGGTGGTACGGTTGTGGGCGATCAGTTCGTGAGCGCTCGGCATGTCGATGCCGTAGACGTTGGGGTAACGCACCGCAGGCGCCGCGGAGCAGAAGTAGACGTTTTTCGCGCCGGCTTCACGTGCCATCTGGATGATCTGCTTGCAGGTGGTGCCGCGCACGATCGAGTCGTCCACCAGCATCACGTTCTTGCCACGGAATTCCAGCTCGATGGCGTTGAGCTTCTGGCGTACCGATTTCTTGCGCGCGGCCTGGCCGGGCATGATGAAGGTACGGCCGATGTAGCGGTTCTTGACGAAGCCTTCGCGGAACTTCACGCCGAGGTGGTTGGCCAGTTCCAGGGCCGCGGTGCGGCTGGTGTCCGGAATCGGGATGACCACGTCGATGTCGTGCTCGGGACGCTCGCGGCGGATCTTCTCGGCCAGCTTCTCGCCCATGCGCAGGCGCGCCTTGTACACCGAGATGCCATCGATGATCGAATCGGGACGGGCCAGGTAGACATGCTCGAAGATGCACGGCTGCAGTTTCGGCGCATTGGCGCACTGCTTGGTGTACATCTGCCCTTCTTCGGTGATGTACACCGCTTCGCCCGGGGCCAGGTCGCGGATCAGGGTGAAGCCGAGGACGTCCAGGGCCACGCTTTCCGAGGCGATCATGTACTCGACGCCTTCGTCGGTATGACGCTGGCCGAACACCACCGGGCGGATGCCGTTGGGGTCACGGAAACCGACGATGCCGTAGCCGGTGATCATCGCCACCACGGCGTAGCCACCGACACAGCGGCTGTGCACGTGGGAAACCGCGGCGAACACGTCTTCCTCGGTCGGCTGCAGCTTGCCGCGCACGGCCAGCTCGTGGGCGAACACGTTGAGCAGCACTTCCGAGTCGGAATTGGTGTTGACGTGGCGCAGGTCGGACTCGTAGATCTCCTTGGCCAGTTGCTCGACGTTGGTCAGGTTGCCGTTGTGCGCCAGGGTGATGCCGTACGGCGAGTTGACGTAGAACGGCTGGGCCTCGGCGGAGGTGGAACTGCCCGCGGTGGGGTAGCGCACGTGGCCGATGCCCATGTGGCCGACCAGGCGCTGCATGTGGCGCTGCTGGAAGACATCGCGCACCAGGCCATTATCCTTGCGCAGGAACAACCGGCCGTCATGGCTGGTCACGATACCGGCAGCGTCCTGGCCGCGGTGCTGGAGGACCGTTAGCGCGTCATACAGCGCCTGATTGACGTTCGACTTACCGACGATACCGACGATGCCACACATGCGACGCAACCCCTACTTTGACGAAACTTGAGTGAAAAGCGCTCAGGGCCGGGATGGACCGAGCAACTGTTCCTTGAACGGAAGATCAACCGGTGAGCTGATCCCACTGGACATCCATTGACCGGCAAAACCGAGAATCAGGTTCTTCGACCAGTCGGCGACCAGCAGAAACTGTGGTATCAGGCGTGATTCCTGCCACCACGGATCCTGTTGTACCAGCCCCAGGCTGAGCAGGCCGACGGCCACCACCACCAGCAGGGCCCCGCGCGCAGCGCCGAAGGCCATGCCGAGGAAGCGATCGGTGCCGGACAGCCCGGTGACGCGGATCAGCTCGCCGACGAGGAAATTGATCATCGCCCCCACCAGCAGCGTGGCGACGAAGAGAATGGTACACCCGGCGATGATGCGTGCCGAGGGTGTCTGGATATAGCTTTCCAGGTACTGCGACAACGAACCGCCGAACATCCAGGCGACTGCGCCGGCAATGATCCAGATGAGCAGTGACAAGGCTTCCTTGACGAAGCCGCGCTTGAGACTGATCAGTGAGGAAATGGCGATGATCGCGATGATCGCCCAATCAACCCAGGTAAATGCCACGGTGCTGCCTGCAGACGTTTGAGGCGGCGTATTTTAACAGAGCAAAGGGCTTGGGGTAAGCGGAATGTCACGCCGTTGAAGGCCTGCAGCCTGACTTCCAGGACAGCTTTCCCCTGCCGGCGAGGCCAGTGGTCGCCGGGAGAAACGGCCTGCCTGGCCTGCGCGAAAACGCAGGCCAGGCCGTCACACTCAGCTGCGCTCGGGCTGGAAACGCACCACGATGCCCTTGAGGTTCTGCTGGCGGTTGATCACGTCACGCAGGCGCTCGGCCTCGGCGCGATCGATCAACGGCCCGACGAAGACCCGGTTAAGACCATCCGTCGAGCGAATGTAGGCGTTGTAGCCCTGGCTGCGCAGGGTTTTCTGCAGGTTGTCGGCACCGGCACGGTTGGACAGGCTGGCCAACTGAATCGACCAACTGACCGGCAGGCCATTGGCATCGATCTTCGACGCCGCTGCCGGCTTGGTGGCGCTGGTCGCAGGAGCCTGGGCGGCGGGCTGGGCTGCACGCGCCTCGACCTTGGCTGCGGGCGCCGTAGCCTGTGGCTTGGGTGCCGGGGCCTGGGCCGCCTGCGAGGGCGCCGGAGCGATCGGCTGGCTCGGCGCACTGACCGGCGCAGTGGACTCGTCGACGATCACCGGCGCTTGCTCGGAGGGGTCTGGCAATGCCTGCGGCTCCGGCACCTGCACCGGCTCGACCTTGACCTCGGGCAGGCTCGGCATGGCCGGTGCTTCGGGCGCTTCGACGCGCACCTGGCGCATCTCGTCCTCACGGGTGAACAGCATCGGCAGGAAGATCACCGCGAGCGCCACCAGTACCAGCGCACCGACCATGCGCTGCTTCATCCCTTTATCCAGCACTGCCATCTACTCCATCCTCCGCGACCTGCCGCTCGAGCCATTCCAGGGCCTGGCCGACACAGAAAAACGAACCGAACAGCAGGATCTGGTCATCCGCCGTTGCCTGCGCACACTGCCCTTCGAGGGCAGCGGCGACACTGGGGTAAGACTTCACCGCAGCGCCGTGGTTCGTCAAGGCAACAGCAAGTTCTTCGCCAGCGCGACTGCGCGGGGAGTCCAGCGGCGTGACCGCCCAGTGATCGACCAGCCCGTCCAGTGGAGCGATGACACCGTCGAGGTCCTTGTCGAGCAGCAGGCCGAAGACTGCCAGCCGTTTCCCGCGAACCGGGCGCGCCGCCAGGCGGCGGGCCAGGTACTCGGCGGCATGCGGGTTGTGCCCGACGTCCAGCAGCAGTTCCAGGCGCTTGCCCTGCCAGGTCAGCGTACGGCGATCGAGGCGACCGGTGACGCGCGTGTCGAGCAATGCCTGGGCAATGGTCTCGCGGTCCCAGCGCAGCCCCATCAACAGGTAGGCCTGCAGTGCCAGGGCAGCGTTTTCCATCGGCAGGTCGAGCAGCGGCAAGTCCGCCAGCTCCACCGGCGAGCCATCGGCATCCGTCCCACGCCACTGCCAGTGGCTGTCGGTGCTGGCCAGGTCGAAATCCCGACCGCGCAGCGAGAACGGGCAACCCAGCTCACGCACCTTGTCCAGCAGCGGCTGCGGTGGATCCAGATCGCCGCACAGCGCAGGCCTGCCCTGGCGGAAAATGCCCGCCTTCTCGAAGGCTACCAGCTCGCGGGTGTCGCCCAGGTAGTCGACATGATCGACACCGATGCTGGTGACCAGCGACACGTCGGCATCGATCAGGTTGACCGCATCCAGCCGGCCACCCAGGCCCACTTCGAGCACCACGGCATCCAGCGCCGACTGCCTGAACAGCCAGAACGCCGCCAGGGTGCCCATTTCGAAGTAGGTGAGGGAAATCTCGCCTCGCGCCGCCTCGACGGCGGCGAAGGCTTCGCACAGGCGCTGATCGCTGGCTTCGACGCCATCGATCAGCACCCGCTCGTTGTAACGCAGCAGGTGCGGCGAGCTGTACACGCCGACCTTGAGCCCCTGGGCACGCAGCAGCGAGGCGATGAACGCGCAGGTCGAACCCTTGCCGTTGGTGCCGGTTACCGTCACCACACGTGGCGCCAGCCGACCCAGCGCGAGCCGTGCCAGCACCTGTTGCGAACGCTCCAGGCCCATGTCGATGGCCGACGGGTGCAACTGTTCGAGGTATGCGAGCCACTCGCCCAGGGTGCGCTGGCTCATCACGCGACGACGGCCGCTTCTTTGGCCTGCTCGGGGGTCGGTTGACCGGTCATCTGCGCCAGCAGACGGGCCAGGCGCGGACGCAGGTCATGACGCGAGATGATCAGGTCGATGGCGCCATGCTCCAGCAGGAACTCGCTGCGCTGGAAGCCTTCCGGCAGTTTCTCGCGCACGGTCTGCTCGATCACGCGCGGGCCGGCAAAGCCGATCAGCGCCTTGGGTTCGCCGACAATGACATCGCCGAGCATCGCCAGGCTGGCGGACACACCACCGTAGACCGGATCGGTCAGGACCGAGATGAACGGAATGCCTTCTTCGCGCAGGCGCGCCAGCACGGCGGAGGTCTTGGCCATCTGCATCAGCGAGATCAGCGCTTCCTGCATGCGCGCGCCACCCGAAGCGGAGAAGCAGATCATCGGGCAACGGTTTTCCAGGGCATGGTTGGCGGCGCGCACGAAGCGCTCGCCGACGATGGCACCCATCGAGCCGCCCATGAAGGAGAACTCGAAGGCGCTGACCACGATCGGCATGCCCATCAGGGTGCCGCTGACCGACACCAGCGCGTCTTTTTCGCCGGTCTGTTTCTGGGCCGCGGTCAGGCGGTCCTTGTACTTCTTGCCATCACGGAATTTCAGGCGGTCGACCGGCTCCAGGTCGGCACCCAGCTCGGCACGGCCATCGGCATCGAGGAAGATGTCGATACGCTCACGGGCGCCGATACGCATGTGATGGTTGCACTTGGGGCAGACGTCGAGGGTTTTTTCCAGTTCCGGGCGATACAGCACGGCCTCGCAAGCCGGGCACTTGTGCCACAGGCCTTCCGGCACCGAGCTCTTCTTCACCTCGGAACGCATGATCGAAGGGATCAGTTTGTCTACCAACCAGTTGCTCATGCTTTATTTCTCCCGTTTCGGTCGTTGGCGGGCTTGCTGCCGCCTGCCCTGCCCCGACCCTTGAGCTCAAATTCGTGTTCGAAACGACGATGGACCGGCCCCAGGTTCTTCCTGCGCACCGCTCCACCTTCAACCTGTACGCCGACGCGCCTGGCGTCGCGTGTTCTGATGGCCGCCCCCACGGGGCCAGCCGGGCAGCACCGGGCTGCGATAGCTATGGACGATGGCACGCCGCCAACCGTCACATCCACCGTCACGCCGCGCGGACCGCGCGCATGAAGGCTTCGATCTTGCTGGCATCCTTGATGCCCTTGGCCTGCTCGACACCGCCACTGACGTCCACGGCATAGGGCCTGACCTGGGCGATGGCCTGGCCGACATTGCCCGCCGACAACCCACCCGCGAGAATGATCGGCTTGCTCAGGCGTTGCGGTACCAGCGACCAGTCGAACGCCTCGCCGGTGCCACCGGGCACTCCGGCCACATAGGTGTCGAGCAGGATGCCACGGGCGCCAGCATAATGCCGGCATGCGGCCTCCAGGTCATCTCCGGGGCGCACCCGCAGGGCCTTGATCCAGGGGCGGTGATAGCCCTCGCAATCGGCCGGTGTTTCATCGCCGTGGAACTGTAGCAGGTCCAGCGGAACGACCTCGAGGATCTCGTTCAGTTCGCAGCGCGAGGCGTTGACGAACAGCCCCACCGTGGTCACGAACGGCGGCAGCTCGCCAATGATCGCCCGCGCCTGGCGTACGTCCACCGCGCGCGGGCTCTTGGCATAGAAGACGAAGCCGATGGCATCGGCGCCGGCCTCGACCGCGGCCAGGGCATCTTCGATGCGGGTGATCCCGCAGATCTTGGTGCGAACGTTGCTCATGGAAGGCGAACCTTGAGTGATCGGTGAAAGACCGGATGTTAGCAAACGAGCTTTCGCCCGTCAGTCGGACAACGCCTCGTAGCCGGTGAGAAAGTGTGGGCCGATGTAACGCTGCGGCAAGGCGAACTCCTCCGGGTACTCGACCTGCACCAGGTACAGCCCGTAGGGGTGGGCCGTCACCCCGCCTTCGCGGCGGTTGCGCCCTTCCAGTACCTCACGGGCCCACTGCACCGGACGCTCTCCGGCACCGATGGTCATCAGCACCCCGGCAATGTTGCGCACCATGTGGTGCAGGAAAGCCGTGGCGCGCACGTCGAGCACTATCATCCGGCCATGGCGGGTGACGCGCAGGTGGTGGATGTGCTTGATCGGCGACTTGGCCTGGCACTGGCTGGCGCGAAAGGCGCTGAAGTCGTGGGTGCCGAGCAGGTGCTCGGCGGCCTCGGCCATCGCCGCGATGTCCAGCGGGCGATGGTTCCAGGTCACTTCCTCGGCCAGGTGCGCCGGGCGGATCGGATCGTTGTAGATCACGTAGCGGTAGCGCCGGGCAGTGGCCTTGAAGCGCGCATGGAAGTGCGCCGGCATCGGCCGCGCCCAGGTCACGCTGATGTCGTGCGGCAGGTTGAAGTTGGTGCCCAGGGTCCAGGCGCGCTCGTCGCGCACGGCGCTGGTGTCGAAATGCACCACCTGGCCGCAGCCGTGCACGCCGGCATCGGTACGCCCGGCGCAGACCACGCTGATCGGCGCGTTGGCGACTTTCGACAGGGCCTGCTCCAGGGCCTGCTGGACACTGGGCACGCCGCTGGCCTGACGCTGCCAGCCACGGTAGCGCGAGCCTTTGTATTCCACGCCCAGGGCGATGCGCGAGTAACCTTCGGCCGCCGACTCGGCCGGGTCGATGTCGTTGATGTCCAAGAAAACCAAACCTGTGGATGAAACGAAAAGGTGGCCATTATAACGACAACGGCAGCCCACTGGGCTGCCGTTGTCCGATCGAGGCTGCGCAGGCGTCAGACCAGGCGCGACAGCATGTCCTCGGCCTCCAGGCGCTGGGTGTCGTCACCGTCCTTGACCACTTCGTCGAGGATGTCACGGGCACCCTGGTGATCGCCCATGTCGATGTAGGCACGGGCCAGGTCCAGCTTGGTCGCCACTTCGTCGGTACCGGAGAAGAAGTCGAAGTCCAGGTCGTCCAGGGCTTCGGGCTCCAGTGCGGCGTCCTCGGCGGTGAAGTGCGGCTCCAGCGACGGCGCGGCCAGGCTCTGCGACAGTTTGTCCAGCTCGGCATTGACGTCGCTGAGCTCAGAGGCGAAATGCTTGTCGGCCGGCGACTCGTCATCCAGCGACAGCGACAGGTCGAAGTCGTCCGGCAGTTCCAGTTCGGAAATCGGGTCGAACTCGGGAATCTCGTCGAAGGCTGCCAGCTCCGCCGCCACGTCCACCGGAGCCTCTGGCTCGGCTTCAGCCACTGCCGGAGCGACTGGCTCGCCGACATCCAGGTCGAAGTCCGCCAGATCGTCGAGGCTCTGCGGCTCGGATTGGGCCTGAGCCTGGGCCAGCAGCGCCTCGAAGTCATCGTCGGCATCGCTGGCCACCGTCGGCTCGACAGCTGCTTCGGGCGCTGCCTGCGGCGCCTCGGGAGCCTCCAGCACCGGGGCATCGAGCGGATCGTCAAGGCTCAGGTCATCATCCAGGCTCAGGTCGAAGGCGCTGTCCAGGTCGTCTGCCGCAGTGGCAGGCACCTCGTCCAGTTCCGGCAGATCGTCCAGCACCGGTTCAGGTTCAGGTGCGGCCACAGGCTCGGCGGCAGCCGGCGCCTCATCGTTTTCCTGCAGCAGCTCCTGCACATACTGCTCGTCCATTTCTGCGGCCAGGGCAGCGGCTCCCAGGCCGGCAACCGCGGCAACACCGAGCATGGCCGGATAGCGCTGCTTGAGGGTCTCGACTTCACCCTGGTTCTCGGGCGTGCCGGCCAGCTCGCGCTCCTGACCGGCAAACGCGTCCTGATCGCCCTGGCGCGCATAGACTTCCATCAGCTTCAGGCGCAGGTCGCTGCGCTGCGGCTCGGCAGCCACCACGGGTTCGAGCAGGCTGGCAGCATGGTTGAGCCGGCCCTTGGCGACGCTCTCGTCGACCTCGGCCAGCAGCGCTGCATGCGCATCGGCATCGACCGGGGCGCTGGCAGGCACAGGTTTTTCCGCTGCGACCGCTGCTGCCGCCGATGCCGCCACCACGGCAGGCGACAAGGTGACGCTGGGCGCCGACACCTCGAGACCGTCGAAGCTGCTCGGCGGCAGGTCCAGATCAGGGCCGCGCTCGCCTTCCTCGGCCAGCGCACGCGCCATGCGCAAGTGCTTCTCGGCTTCCTGCTGGGCCTTGCGCTTGCGCGCCAGGAGCAACAGCAACAACAGCAGGACCAGGAACGCAGAACCGGCTACCAGTGCCAGCAGCAGCGGATTGCCCAGCAGTTGGTCGAGCGCGCTCGGCTGCTGTTGCTCGGCAGCGGCTTCAGGTGTCGGCGCTGTGTCGGCGGCGGCAGGCGCCGGCGCGACCACAGGTTCGGCAGGGGTCAGCTGGGCGTTGACCACAGGCTCGACCGGCGGCGTGGCAACCGGTGCGACCGGCTCGGCCGCGCCCTGCGCCTCGAGACGCGCCAGCTGATCGTTCTTCAGTTCGATCAGACGCTGCAGCTTGTCCAGCTGGCTCTGCAGGTCGGTCATGCGGCTCTTGAGTTCTTCGTTGTCACGACGGCTGGTATCCAGGCTTTCCTGGGCCACGGCCAGCTTGTCGTTGAGTGCCTTGGCGCCCGCAGCGCCCGCCTGGTCGGCAGGTGCGACGAGACGCAGGTTGTCGCCCTGGGCGATGCGTGCCGGGGCCGCGTCGGCGGCGCCCCGACGCGTGGCATCCAGCTGCCGCGCCCGCGGCCCCAGGCGCCGGCCTTCGCGCCAGGCAGCGTACTGCTCGGACACCTCGCGGATCGCCTCGCCCTGCGGGATGCTGCGGATCTGCTGCTGATCGGGCAGGCGCAATACCTGACCGGTCTTGAGCTGATTGATGTTGTTGCCGATGAATGCATCCGGGTTCAGCGCCTGGATGGCCAGCATGGTCTGCTGGATCGAGCCGCCGTGGGTGTTGCGTGCGGCGATCTGCCAGAGCGTGTCGCGCTGACGAGTGGTGTAGCTGGCGCTGCTCACCGCCGGCGTGACGGCGCCCTGGGCAGGCTGGGCGCTGGTCTGCTGCGGCTTGTCGAGGGCAACGTTGTAGTCACGCAGCAGCCGCCCCTGCGGCCACATCACCTGCACCAGGAACTTGACCACAGGTTCTGGCAGCGGCTTGCTGGAGGTCACCCGCAGCACGCTGCGGCCGTTGGGGTTGATCACCGGAGTAAAGGTCAGGTCCTGCAGGTAGGCGGGCAGCGTCACCCCGGCCTTGGCGAATTCCTCGGGCGGCGCCAGGCTCGGCGCCACTTCGGCAGCCGTGAGGTCGCGCACATCGAGCAACTCGATCTCGGCATCCAGCGGCTGGTTCTGCGCCGACTTGAGGGTCAACTCCCCCAGACCAAGGGCATTGGCCATGCCGGACGACAGCGCCGAGGCGGCCGCGATGGCCAGAACCAGTTTGCGAATTCGAAGCATGACCTCTTCCCTTGTATGAATCGTCCTAAAAACCTGCCAGTGGTGTAGGACAAAATTGCTGGCCAGTATCTTTTACGCCATTTTTTTAATCAACAATTGCGCCAATTGTACGGCGTTGAGAGCCGCGCCCTTGCGCACATTGTCGGTGGTCAGCCACAGGTTGAGCTGCTGATCCTCATCGATACCATGGCGTACACGACCAACATAGACCACGTCTTGGCCCACTGCGTCACCTACCGGCGTCGGATAATCGTCATTCTCCACCCGTTCGACACCCGTAGCGCCGTCCAGCGCCTCATTGACCTGATGCAGATCCACCGGTTTGCGGCTTTGCACGGCCACACTGAAGCTATCGCCGAAAAACACCGGGACTTGAACGCAGCTCACGGAAATCTTCAGTTCCGGCAGGCCCAGCAGCACGCGCAGCTCGCCGACCAGGCGCCGTTCCAGGCTGGCGTGGCCCTGCTCGTCGGTAGCGCCCACCTGGGCCAGCAGGTTGAACGCCACCTGGCGGTCGAAGAAACGTGGCTCAAGCGGCCGGGCGTTGAGCAACTCCGCCGTCTGGCGCGCCAGTTCGTTGACCGCCTCGCGCCCTTGGGACGAGATCGCCAGACAGGCCATCACCTGGACCCGCTCGATATCCAGCAGGCCCTTGAGCGGCGCCAGGGCAACCGCCAGCGCGACCGCAGCGCTGCTCGGGCTGGCCAGCAGTGCGGGCAAGGGCAGGCTGTCCACCACCTGGCCGTTGGCTTCCGGCACCAGGGCCATGGCATCGTCCCGCCCACCGGACAGGTCGATCACCGAACACCCGGCGTCAAGCGCCTTCTGCACGAAGCTGCGGCTGACCGCTGCCCCGGCGGCGAAGAACGCCAGCTTGACCTGGGCGAAATCGAAGCTGTCCACCTCGCGGACCCGCACCTTCTTGCCGGCGAACATCACACTGCTGCCCGCCGACTCCATGCTGGCCAGCAGGTGCAGGGTCGCGACCGGGAACGCCTGTTCCTCGAGAATCTGCACGAGGGTCTCACCGACGCTGCCGGTGGCGCCGACGACGGCGATATCTAGGGGTTGGCTCATGCTGTGAATCCTTCTGCTGGAACGGCGGGAGCGGCACTTTACTTGATTGAGGCACAAACAAAAAACCCGCGCTGTCTCCAGCGCGGGTTTTCGATCAGCCGGGAGCGATCAACGCTCCAGCAGGATCCGCAGCATGCGGCGCAGCGGCTCGGCGGCGCCCCACAGCAGCTGGTCACCGACGGTGAAGGCGCCCAGGTACTGGGAGCCCATGTTCAGCTTGCGCAGACGGCCGACCGGAATGTTCAGGGTGCCGGTCACGTTGGTCGGGCTCAGCTCCTGCATGCTGATCTCGCGCTGGTTAGGCACCAGCTTCACCCAAGGGTTGTGCTGGCTGATCATGCCTTCGATGTCGGCGATCGGCACGTCCTTGTTCAGCTTGATGGTCAGCGCCTGGCTGTGGCAACGCATGGCGCCGATGCGTACGCAGATGCCGTCGACCGGAATCGGGCTCTTGAAGCGACCGAGGATCTTGTTGGTCTCGGCCTGGGCTTTCCACTCCTCGCGGCTCTGGCCGTTCGGCAGTTCCTTGTCGATCCACGGGATCAGGCTGCCGGCCAGGGGGACGCCGAAGTTTTCGGTCGGGTAGGCTTCGCTGCGCATGGCCTCGGCCACCTTGCGGTCGATGTCGAGGATCGCGCTGGCCGGGTTGGCCAGGTCATCGGCCACGGCCGCGTGGGTTGCGCCCATCTGCTTGATCAGCTCGCGCATGTTCTGCGCGCCGGCACCGGAAGCGGCCTGGTAGGTCATGGCGCTCATCCACTCGACCAGACCGGCTTCGAACAGGCCGCCCAGGCCCATCAGCATCAGGCTGACGGTGCAGTTGCCGCCGATGTAGTTTTTGGTGCCCGCATCCAGCTGCTGGTCGATGACCTTGCGGTTGACCGGATCGAGGATGATGACGGCGTCGTCCTGCATGCGCAGCGACGAAGCGGCATCGATCCAGTAGCCCTGCCAGCCGGCTTCACGCAGCTTGGGGAACACCTCGTTGGTGTAGTCGCCACCCTGGCAGGTCAGGATCACGTCGAGGGTCTTGAGCTCTTCGATCGAATAAGCGTCCTTGAGCGGGGCAATATCCTTGCCTACGCTCGGACCCTGGCCGCCCACGTTGGACGTGGTGAAGAACACCGGCTCGATAAGGTCGAAGTCCTGCTCTTCCAGCATCCGCTGCATGAGCACGGAACCGACCATACCGCGCCAACCGATCAGACCTACACGTTTCATCGCAACTACACCTTTGCTAAAAAGTGGGCCGCCATCGAAGGGAAACGATGGCGGGCCAGAGAGATTACAGATTCCGCAGCGCTGCGACTACTGCGTCGCCCATTTCCTGCGTACCGACCTTGCTGCAACCGGCCGACCAGATGTCGCCAGTGCGCAGGCCCTGGTCCAGCACATGGCTGACCGCCTGCTCGATCGCCTCGGCGGCGACCTGCTGGTTGAAGCTGTAGCGCAGCATCATCGACACCGAGAGGATGGTCGCCAGCGGGTTGGCGATACCCTGGCCCGCGATGTCCGGCGCCGAGCCGTGGCACGGCTCGTACATGCCCTTGTTGTCGGCATCCAGCGAGGCAGAGGGCAGCATGCCGATGGAACCGGTCAGCATGGAAGCTTCATCCGACAGAATGTCACCGAACATGTTGTCCGTCACCACCACGTCGAACTGCTTGGGTGCACGCACCAGCTGCATCGCGGCGTTGTCGACGTACATGTGGCTCAGCTCGACGTCCGGGTAATCCTTGGCCACGTCCTCGACCACTTCGCGCCACAGCTGGCTGGACGCCAGGACGTTGGCCTTGTCCACCGAGCACAGCTTCTTGCCGCGGACACGGGCCATGTCGAAGCCGACACGGGCGATGCGGCGTACTTCGCTCTCGCTGTACGGCAAGGTGTCGTACGCCTGGCGCTCACCGCCTTCGAGTTCGCGCTGACCGCGCGGGGCACCGAAGTAGATGCCGCCGGTCAGCTCGCGGACGATGAGGATGTCCAGCCCGGAAACGATCTCGGGCTTGAGCGAGGAAGCATCGGCCAACTGCGGGTAGAGGATGGCCGGGCGCAGGTTGGCGAACAGGCCCAGCTGCGAACGGATCTTCAGCAGACCGCGCTCCGGGCGGATGTCGCGCTCGATCTTGTCCCACTTCGGCCCGCCCACGGCGCCGAGCAGCACGGCATCAGCCTTGCGCGCACGTGCGAGGGTCTCGTCGGCCAGCGGCACGCCGTGCTTGTCGATGGCCGCACCGCCGATGACATCGTGCTCCAGGGTCAGGTCCAGGCCGAACTTGTCGTTGGCCAGCTCCAGCACCTTGACGGCCTCGGCCATGATTTCCGGACCGATGCCATCACCTGGGAGAATCAGAATCTGCTTGCTCATGCTTTCCTCTATCCATTCAAGCGGCGCGGCCCGATCAGCCACGCCGGAAATTCTATCGCTCGGCCCACAGCACCAGCACATCGGTGCTGAACGAGCCATCGGCTTCGATCTGGTAATACTGCCGCACTTCCTCGCCCATCGCCTGCTGCAACTGGCGAATGGCCACGCGCATCGGCTCGGGGGTGCGCATGCGCTCGACCCACGAGGCGAACTCCAGGCGCAGGCGCTGGCGGCTGTGGCTGCGGGTGAACAACCCCGCCTCGCTGACCTGGCGCTGCCACTGGGCGGCGGAATAATCGCGCACATGGCTGGTATCGCGCAGCACCTCGACACTCTGCAGATAGGTGTCGAGCAGCGGGCTGCCCGGCGACATCACATCGATGAACGCTGCCACCCCGCCCGGCTTGAGCACCCGGCGCACTTCGCGCAGGGCCAGGCCCAGGTCGCTCCAGTGGTGCGCCGAGTAGCGGCTGAAGACGAACTCGAACGAGGCATCGGCGAAGGGCAGCCGCTCGGCGGCGCCGCGCTCGGTGACGATATTGTCCAGCCTACGTGCACTGGCGGCCTCGGCGACCACATCGAGCATCGACTGGGAAAGATCGTAAGCCACCACTTCGGCCACCAGCGGCGCCACGTGAAAACTGACATGACCGGCACCACAGCCCAGGTCCAGCACACGGGCAGCGCCCTGCCCTTGCAGCTCGGCCTGCAGCAGGGCGAATTCGCTGCCCTGGGCGTGCACTGCACTGCTGAGGTAGGCGCTGGCCTGTTCGCCGAACTGGCGCTGGACTACTTCGGTGTGGCTGGTACCAGTCATGATTGAATCCTTTTGGTTTTATTGCCTGTACCGGCCTCTTCGCGGGCAAGCCCGCTCCCACTGGTACAGCATTGCCTCAGGCCTTGTGATATCTGTAGGAGCGGGCTTGCCCGCGAAGAGGCCAGTACTGTCACCTACCTGGTTCAGGCATCCCGGAACAGCCAGGGCTGCCCGGCGCGGTGCTTGCCTTCGAAGGCCTTGATCGCATCGCTGTCCTGCAGGGTCAGGCCGATATCGTCCAGGCCGTTGAGCAGGCAATGCTTGCGGAAGGCGTCGATCTCGAAATGCAGCACCTTGCCGTCCGGGCGGGTCACGGCCTGCGCCTGCAGGTCGATGGTCAGCTGGTAGCCCGGGTTGGCCTCGACCTGCCTGAACAGCTCATCGACTTCCTCAGCGCTGAGGATGATCGGCAGCAGGCCGTTCTTGAAGCTGTTATTGAAGAAGATGTCGGCAAAGCTCGGCGCGATCACGCTGCGAAAGCCGTACTCATCCAGGGCCCAGGGTGCGTGTTCGCGGCTCGAACCACAGCCGAAGTTCTCGCGCGCCAGCAGCACGCTGGCGCCCTGGTAGCGTTCGTGGTTGAGCACGAATTCCTTGTTCAGCGGACGCTTGCTGTTGTCCTGGTAGGGCTGGCCCACATCCAGGTAGCGCCACTCGTCGAACAGGTTGGGGCCGAAGCCGGTGCGCTTGATCGACTTGAGAAACTGCTTGGGGATGATCTGGTCGGTGTCGACGTTGGCACGATCCAACGGCGCGACGAGACCGGTGTGCTGGGTAAAGGCTTTCATGCTGCGCTCCCTTGGATCAACTCGCGGACATCGATGAAGTGGCCAGTCACCGCGGCGGCGGCGGCCATGGCCGGGCTGACCAGGTGGGTACGTCCACCGGCGCCCTGGCGGCCTTCGAAGTTGCGGTTGGAGGTCGAGGCGCAGTGCTCGCCGCTTTCCAGGCGGTCCGGGTTCATCGCCAGGCACATGGAGCAGCCAGGTTCACGCCACTCGAAACCGGCCTCGAGGAAGATCTTGTCCAGGCCCTCACGCTCGGCCTGGGCCTTGACCAGGCCCGAGCCCGGCACGACGATGGCCTGCTTGATGGTGGCGGCAACCTTGCGGCCCTTGGCGATGTCCGCAGCGGCGCGCAGGTCTTCGATCCGCGAGTTGGTGCAGGAACCGATGAACACGCGGTCCAGCTGGATATCGGTGATCGCCTGGTTGGCGGTGAGGCCCATGTACTTGAGCGCGCGCTCGATCGAACCACGCTTGATCAGATCGGCCTCGGCGGCCGGATCCGGCACGCGCTGGTCGACGGCGAGCACCATTTCCGGGGAAGTGCCCCAGCTGACCTGCGGCTTGATCTGCGCAGCGTCGAGCTCGACCACGGTGTCGAACACGGCATCATCGTCGGAAACCAGGTCTTTCCAGGCTTCGACGGCACGTTTCCAGTCCTCGCCCTTGGGCGCATACGGACGGCCTTCGACATAGTCCACGGTGGTCGCATCGGTAGCCACCAGCCCGACACGGGCACCGGCTTCGATGGACATGTTGCAGATGGTCATGCGACCTTCCATCGACAGCTCGCGGATGGCGCTGCCGGCGAATTCCATGGCGTGGCCGTTGCCGCCGGCAGTGCCGATCTTGCCGATCACGGCAAGCACGATATCCTTCGCGGTGACGCCGGCAGGCAACTGGCCTTCGACGCGCACCAGCATGTTCTTCATCTTCTTGGCGACCAGGCACTGGGTGGCGAGCACGTGCTCGACTTCGGAGGTGCCGATGCCATGGGCCAGCGCGCCGAAGGCGCCATGGGTGGAGGTGTGCGAGTCGCCGCAGACCACGGTCATGCCGGGCAGGGTCGCGCCCTGCTCGGGGCTGATGACGTGGACGATGCCCTGGCGCTCGTCGTTCATCTTGAATTCGACGATGCCGTATTCGTCACAGTTCTCGTCGAGGGTCTGCACCTGCAGGCGCGACACCTGGTCGGCGATGGCTTCGATACCGCCCTTGCGCTCCGGCGTGGTCGGCACGTTGTGGTCGGGCGTGGCGATGTTGGCATCGATGCGCCATGGCTTGCGATTGGCCAGACGCAGGCCTTCGAAGGCCTGGGGCGAAGTCACCTCATGGATGATGTGACGGTCGATATAGATCAAGGACGAGCCATCGTCGCGCCGTTTGACTTCGTGCGCATCCCAGAGTTTGTCGTAGAGCGTTTTGCCAGCCATCAGACTGTTCCTCATCAGCGTCTTTCTATGCCAATAACCCCTTGGCTTGTACGGTCGATGCTATGGGGTTAGATTGAATAACTCAAATTCATAATTTTTATACTTTGGATAACCAATAGGAATTCGAACGCATGGACCTTGCCAACCTCAGCGCGTTCATCGCCATTGCCGAGACCGGCAGCTTCTCCGGTGCCGGTGAGCGCCTGCACCTGACTCAACCGGCCATCAGCAAGCGCATCGCGGGGCTGGAGCAGCAACTGGACGTACGCCTGTTCGATCGGTTGGGCCGCGAAGTCACTCTGACCGAGGCCGGACGGGCCCTGCTGCCTCGCGCCTATCAGATTCTCAATGTACTGGATGATACACGCCGTGCATTGACCAACCTGACGGGCGAAGTGACCGGTCGCCTGACCCTCGCCACCAGTCACCATATCGGCTTGCACCGCCTGCCCCCGCTACTACGGGCCTTCACCCGCCAGCACCCCTCCGTGGCGCTGGATATTCAGTTCCTGGATTCAGAAGCGGCCTACGATGAAGTGCTGCATGGTCGTGCGGAAATCGCCGTGATCACCCTGGCACCGGAGCCCCACCCTCTGATTCGTGCTGTTTCAGTGTGGGACGACGCCCTGGATTTCGTAGCCGCACCAGAACACCCCTTGGCGCTGAACGGCAGCGTCAGCCTGGCCGATGTCGCCCGTCATCCCGCCGTGTTTCCTGGCGGCAACACCTTTACCCACCACATCGTCCAGCGCCTGTTCGAAAGCCAGGGCCTGACGCCGAACATCGCCATGAGTACCAACTACCTGGAGACCATCAAGATGATGGTCTCCATCGGGCTCGCATGGAGTGTGCTGCCACGTACTATGCTCGATGAACAGGTTGCACCCATCGCCTTGCCCGGCATACAGCTGTCGCGCCAGCTAGGCTACATCCTGCACACGGAACGAACGCTGTCGAACGCGGCCAAGGCCTTCATGGCACTGCTCGACAGCCATGCAGGGTCCGCCTGACCGTTCGTCAGCCCGGCATTCATCTACAAGGACGCTTCATCCGCCAAAGGTCTGGTAACGATGCCCAAATCAGCAAACCGCTTTCCGCGCCTGCCGCGCATCCCTGCGGTCGATCCCCAGGAGTCGGAACAGGCCTGGCAGAATGCTCCGCAGTTGCTGGCCGCACTCAATGGTGCACGCCTGGGGGCCTGGCTGTGGGACATCGAAACCGGTCGGGTGAGTTGGTCACGCGGCACCCAGGCACTGTTCGGCTTCGACCCGCACCGCCCGCTGCCCGCCGATGTCGACTACCTCGACCTGCTGCCGGAAGAGGATCGCGCCCGCACCCGCCAGCTGTTCCAGGCGGTGGTCAGCGGCGAGCCGGTGGAGCAGGCCATGCGCCATCGCATCCGCTGGCCAGACGGCAGCCTGCACTGGCTGGAGATCAACGGCAGCCTCACCCATGACCGTCACGGCCGGCCGCAGATGATCGGGGTGATTCGCGAGATCACCCGCCAGCGTGACCGCGAGACGGCGCTGATCAACTCGGAAAAGCGTTTCGCCACCCTCTTCCACCTCAGCCCCAATGCCATCCTGCTGACCCGCCGCAACGACGGCATGATCTTCGAGGTCAACCAGCACTTCGAGGACATGTTCGGCTGGCCCGGCGCCCACGTGGTCGGCAAGACCAGCGTGGAACTGGGCCTGTGGGTCCACCCCGAGCAGCGCCAGCAGGTGCTCGAGGCCACCCGCAACAGCGGCAGCCCGCTGATCATGGAAGTGCAGTTCCGCGCCAGCAGCGGCAAGATTCACGATGGCATCCTGTGCACCCAGGGCATCGAGCTCGAGGGCATCACCTACCTGGTCAGCACCTTTGTCGACACCACCGAGCGCAAGCGTGCCGAGCAGGCCCTGAAAGACAGCCAGGAGCGCCTCGACCTGGCCCTGGACTCGGCGCAACTGGGCACCTGGGACTGGCACATCCCCAGCGGCATGCTCTACGGTTCGGCCCGCGCCGCGCAGTTGCACGGGCTGGACCCGGTGCCTTTCCACGAATCCTTCGAAGCCTTCTTCGAGGGTGTGCCCGAGGAGGAACGCAGCGTCATGCGCCAGGCCTACCGCAGTCTGCGCGAAGGCCCGGCGGGCAATTACCAGATCACCTACCGGGTGCAACTGGAGAACGGCGCCTCACGCTATATCGAAAGCCGTGCACGGCTGTACCGTGACGATCAGGGCAACCCGCTGCGCATGGCCGGCACCCTGCTGGACATTACCGACCAGGTCGAACGCGAGCAGCGCCTGAGCGCCTCGGAGGAGAAGTTCGCCAGTCTGTTCCAGGTCAGCCCCGACCCAATCTGCGTCACCCACCAGGACACCGGGCAGTTCATCGAGATCAACCCGGCGTTCACCCAGACCTTCGGCTGGAGCGCCGAGCAGGTCATCGGCCGCACCGCCGAGCAGATCGGCCTGTGGGCCGAGTCGTCCGAGCGTGCCCAGCGTATCGAACGGGTGATCCGCGAGCAGGCCCTCAGCAACGTTGCGGTGGTGGTCAACCACCGCAGTGGCGCCGCCTTGACCTGCGTGATCTCCAGCCGGCTGATCAGCGTCGACAACCAGCCGTGCAGCGTCACCACCCTGCGCGACATCACCCAGCAGCAGCGCGCCGAAGCGGCGCTCAAGGCCAGCGAGGAGAAGTTCGCCAAGGCCTTCCACTCCAGCCCCGACGCCATCACCATCACCGAACGCGTCTCGGGGCGCTACGTCGAGGTCAACGACGGCTTCTGCCGCCTGACCGGCTACAGCAGCGCCGAGGTGGTGGGCCGCACCGTCTTCGAACTGGGCATCTGGGCCGACGACAAGCAGCGCGCGGCGCTGCTCGGCGAACTGCGCGAGCGCGGCCGCGTGCATCACCGCGAGATGCTCGGGCGCAACAAGCGTGGAGACATCCTCACCGTCGAGGTGTCGGTGGAACCGATCAGCCTCAACGAAACCGACTGTCTGCTGCTGACCGCCCGCGATGTCAGCCAGCTGAAGAACGCTCAAGCGCAGATCCGCCACCTGGCCTACCACGACCCGCTGACCAACCTGCCCAATCGCGCCCTGCTGATGGATCGCCTGAGCCAGCAGATCGCCCTGCTCAAGCGCCACAACCTGCGCGGCGCCCTGCTCTTCCTCGACCTCGACCACTTCAAGCACATCAACGACTCGCTCGGCCATCCGGTTGGCGACACCGTACTCAAGATCATCACCGCCCGGCTCGAGGCCAGCGTCCGCCTGGAGGATACCGTGGCGCGGCTGGGCGGCGACGAGTTCGTGGTGCTGCTCAGTGGCCTGGAAGGCAGCCGCGATCAGGTCGAAGGCAAGGTTCGCGAACTGGCCGACACGCTACGCGAACTGCTGGCCGAACCGATGTCGCTGGATGGCCAGCGCCTGCAGGTGACCCCGAGCATCGGCGTGGCGCTGATTCCCGACCATGGCGCCACACCGGCCGACCTGCTCAAGCGCGCCGACATCGCCCTATACCGGGCCAAGGACTCCGGGCGCAATACCACCCAGCTGTTCCACACCACCATGCAGAAGGCCGCCAGCGAACGGCTGCGCATGGAGAACGATCTGCGCCTGGCGCTGGCTCGCGGCGAGCTGGCCTTGCACTTCCAGCCCCAGGTCGATGCCCGCGACAACCGCATCGTCGGCGCCGAAGTGCTGCTGCGCTGGCATCATCCGCAACTTGGCCAGCAACCGCCGTCGCAGTTCATCCAGGTGCTGGAGGAAAGTGGGCTGATCCTGGAAGTGGGCAGCTGGATTCTCGACGAAGCCTGCGATGCCTGCGCGCGCATGCTCGAGGACCGGTTGATCGATGCGGACGAGTTCAGCCTGTGCGTGAACATCAGCCCCAGGCAGTTCCGCCAGAACGATTTCGTCGAACGGGTGCTGCGCAGCCTGGACGACTATCGCCTGCCCCGGCGCATGCTCAAGCTGGAGATCACCGAAGGCATCGTCATCCAGAACCTGGAAGACACCATCAGCAAGATGCGCGAGCTCAAGCGCTACGGCGTGAGCTTCGCCATGGACGATTTCGGCACCGGCTACTCTTCGCTGACCTACCTCAAGCGCCTGCCCGTGGACGCGCTGAAGATCGACCAGACCTTCGTGCGCGATGCGCCCAATGATCCCAACGACGCCGAAATCGTTCGCGCCATCGTCGCCATGGCACGCAGCCTGGAGTTGGCGG
Source organism: Pseudomonas sp. FA117 (assembly GCF_057370475.1). Taxonomy (NCBI): domain Bacteria; kingdom Pseudomonadati; phylum Pseudomonadota; class Gammaproteobacteria; order Pseudomonadales; family Pseudomonadaceae; genus Pseudomonas; species Pseudomonas sp. FA117. Next base: position 1,795,238 of record NZ_CM170675.1, on the reverse strand, counting down.
TCATCGCCGAAGGTGTGGAACTGACCGAGCAGCTGGAGTTTCTCGAGCGCCAGGGCTGCCACCTGTACCAGGGCTACCTGCACAGCCGCCCACTGCCCCTCCCGGAGTTTCGCCAGATGCTGCTGGAAACGCCGGCCAACTATTGATCGCACGCAAAAAGAAAGGGCACCCGCAGGTGCCCTTTCATTCACGTCAACGTACTCAGTTCAGCGCAGGCTTTTCGCCGTTGATCGGAATGCGCTTGGCCTTGGCCTCTTCCGGTACGACGCGCAGCAGGTCGATGCTGAGCAGGCCGTTGGCCAGGCCGGCAGCCTTCACTTCGATGTGGTCGGCCAGGCGGAACGACAGCTTGAAGGCCCGCTGGGCAATGCCCTGGTGCAGGTAGGTCACTTCCTTGGTGCTGTTGTCGCGCTTGCCACCGATCACGGTCAGGACACCTTTTTCGACCTGCAGGTCGAGGTCCTGCTCCTGGAAGCCGGCGGCGGCAACCACGATGCGATATTGGTCTTCGCCATGTTTTTCCACGTTGTAGGGCGGGTAGCTGCTACCGGCCTCGTTACGTGCCGCGGATTCGAACAGGTCGTTGAAACGGTCGAAACCAACGGAATGGCGGAACAGTGGAGCGAGAGAGAAAGCGGTGGTCATGGTCATGAACTCCTGAGATTCAGCAAGTAAGTCACTACGCGACCCGACTTCGGCATCGCGTACTCAAGAGATAGGGGTGGACAAGGCGCTTTCAAGGGGTGACGAAAAAATTTTCGCTTTGCGCTGACCGACGGCCTGATCAGGCGACGCAGGCCTGGGGCGCAGGCGTGGCGCCGAGCAAGTCACTGATGCGCTGGCAGTCATCGACCCGGCGCAACTCGGCGAACAGCAACACCGCCTCGGGGTAGCTGCGCGTCAGCATGGCCAGCCATTGCTTCATCCGCCCCGGGGCGTAGCGCGGCGAGAGCTTGGCCTGGGCCTGGCGCCAGAACTCGAGCAGCAGTGGCTGCAGGTCGCTCCAGGTCATGGGCTGGTAGGCCTGCCCTGCGCGCGCGGCGGCAATCTGCAGGCCCAGGTCCGGGCGCGAGACCAGGCCACGGCCGAGCATGATGTCCTCGGCGCCACTGACCTCGCGGCAACGCCGCCAGTCGTCGACGGTCCAGATCTCGCCGTTGGCGAATACCGGCACCTTGACCACATCCTGCACCCGCGCCACCCACTCCCAATGGGCTGGCGGCTTGTAGCCCTCGGCCTTGGTCCGTGCATGCACCACCAGATGCGCAGCGCCACCTTCGGCCAGCGCCGTACCGCACTCCAGAGCGCCATCCGGGCTGTCGAAGCCCAGGCGCATCTTGGCAGTCACCGGGATCTGCGCCGGTACTGCACGACGCACTTCGCGAACGATCGCGTGAAGCAGCTCGGGCTCCTTGAGCAGCACCGCACCACCGCGCGACTTGTTCACGGTCTTGGCCGGACAGCCGAAGTTCAGGTCGATGACCGGCGCCCCCAGCTCACAGGCCAGCGCGGCGTTTTCCGCCAGGCATACCGGGTCGGAGCCCAGCAGTTGCACGCGCATCGGCACGCCTGCGGCGGTCTGTGCGCCGTGGCGCAGCTCGGGGGCGAGCTTGTCGAACGAAGATGCCGGCAGCAGGCGGTCGCAGACGCGGATGAACTCGGTCACGCACCAGTCGATACCACCCACCCGGGTCAGCACGTCGCGCAGGATGTTGTCGACCAGCCCCTCCATGGGGGCCAGGGCAATTTGCATTTCAGGGTCTCGGCGGGAAAAGCCGGCAGTCTAGCAAAAATGCCGAGCGATCAGGCGCCGATCAGCGCCGGACCATACCCCTCGATGAACTCGACCGGCATGCGCCTGGGCTTGCCGCTGGACAGCTCGATGCAGGCGAAGGTGGTCTGCGCACGCAGCAGGGTGACGCCATCGCTCGGGCGCTTGAGCTGGAAACGCCGGGTCATGCGCAGGCGCTGGTCCCAGTCGATGATCCAGGTCGCCAGTTGCAGTTCATCGTCCTCGTAGGCAGCCGCCAGGTAGTCGATTTCGTGACGCACCACGGCCATGGCCCGGTCCAGGCGACGATACTCGGCCAGGTCCAGGCCCAGGCGCTGCGAGTGGCGCCAGGCGCAGCGCTCCAGCCAGGTGACGTAGACCGCGTTGTTGGCATGCCCGAGGCCGTCGATGTCTTCGGTGCCGACGCGAAGGTCGATGATGAATGGCGCTGCCAGATCCCAGCTCATGCCCGCTCCTGTAGTCGGTGAACGGGCAGAGTGTAACGGATGCTCAGGCGCTTTGCCGCGCCGGTTGCGTGCTACGTGCCAGCAACTCCAGCACGGCCTGGCTCAGGCGCGGGTCGGCGAGCACGCGCTGATGACCACCCTCCTCCAGCAACAGCAGGCGGCTGTCGAACCAGGCCTTGTGGATCAGTTGCGCCTCACCGGCTGCGACCAACGCATCGTCAGCCGCATGCACCACCAGACCAGGCAGCTCCAGCTGGTAGCCACTGACATCCAGGCGATCGATCTGCACGCCTACATCCCGCTCGACCTGGCGGATGAACGCAGCGCGCGCCCTTGCGGGCATCCCCAGACGCCGGGCAAAGCCACGCAGCACACCCAGCAACTGCGCGGGCGCGGCGATGCTCACGGCAGCCTCGGCGCGCAAGCCCCACTGCAGCGCCAGCATGACACTGGCGCCGCCCATCGAGTGACCGATCACCGCCCGCAGCGGCGGCAGCTCCGCGGCGGCCTCGAGCAGGGCACGGGCAAACAGCACCACGTGCGCCTGCCGGCCCGGTGAGCGGCCATGGGCCGGCCCTTCAAGGGCAACGACCGTGTGCCCGGACTTCACCAGCACCTCTATCAACGCTGCGAACTGGGTGGGACGCCCCTCCCAACCGTGCATCAACAGCACGGTCGGACCTTTGCCCCAGCGCAATGCCGAGAGTCCGAAACGCAGGGTAATGCGCTCGGCAGTGGCCAGCAGGGGCAGCTCCCACTGCCGCGGCGGCAGGTCGCGCGGCGTCATGAAGGCCCGGCGCATGCGGCCGGCGACATGTTCGGGGGCCAGATGGCCAAGGGTGCCGTTGACGCTGCGAATCCAGCTCAGGGTAGTCATCGCCATGCTCCAGGGGTGCAGTTGCTCAGATGACCGCCGATTTGGCGGCCCGCAGAATACGGTCGGAAAGTTCGCTGGCACCCAGCGCACGCGCCAGCGCCAGGCCCCCCACCATCAGGGCCAGGTCGGCGAACGCCTTGTCGATGTCTTCGGGGCGATCGACCATCTGCGCCGTCATCAGCTCGAGGTGTTCGGCCAGGGTTTCGCGGAACACTTCGGGCAGGCGCTGCATCTCACCCAGCGCATTGGGCAGCGGGCAGGCATGCTCATGGGCGTCGCGGTGCTTGCGAGACAGATAGAACGCGGCAGCCAGCGCACGGCGACCGGCGCCGTCCAGGCTGGGGTCGACCTGGGCCAGCAAGGCGCGCCGCTCACCCAGCAGCTGGTTGAAGGCCTCCAGCATCAATTCCTCCTTGCTGTCGAAGTGGGCGTAGAAGCCGCCCACCGTCAACCCGGCCGCCGACATGACCTGGCCTACGCTGGGGTCGGCCGGCCCCTGTTGAATCAGCGCACTGCAGGCGGCCTCGAGGATGCGTTCCCGGGTCCTGGTCTTCTTGTCGTTCATGACCGACTCCTTGAATATGATGCCTGTAATATTATGCTCATAATATTTTATGGCAAGCAGAATCAGGCACCGTCGGTCGGGCGAAAAATGGGGGATCAGAAAAAACAAAAGGCCCATTCAATAATCGAATGAGCCTTTGAAGTCCCGTAAAACACGGGTAAAAGTGGCGTCCCCTAGGGGACTCGAACCCCTGTTACCGCCGTGAAAGGGCGGTGTCCTAGGCCACTAGACGAAGGGGACGTGAAACCTTCGTGCAGGTTTGCTCATGCAAACCCTGGCAGAATTGGTGGAGCTAAGCGGGATCGAACCGCTGACCTCCTGCATGCCATGCAGGCGCTCTCCCAGCTGAGCTATAGCCCCGAAACAAAACAAAAAGCCCATCCAACAGTCGAATGAGCCTTTCAACCCCGCAAAACGCGGGAAGAAGTGGCGTCCCCTAGGGGACTCGAACCCCTGTTACCGCCGTGAAAGGGCGGTGTCCTAGGCCACTAGACGAAGGGGACGTTGACCTTCGTGCCGACCCGCTTGCGCGAGTCGCGGCAAAATTGGTGGAGCTAAGCGGGATCGAACCGCTGACCTCCTGCATGCCATGCAGGCGCTCTCCCAGCTGAGCTATAGCCCCGGATTTCTAGCCTCGCGGCCCAGCGACATCGTGAAACATCGCTTGTGTGATACTGGCGTCCCCTAGGGGACTCGAACCCCTGTTACCGCCGTGAAAGGGCGGTGTCCTAGGCCACTAGACGAAGGGGACGAACCTTCTTGCCTTCAAGACCCGGTTGCTGGACCCGGTCTTGCTTCACGACCTTGATCGCGAAGCGGAATTTGGTGGAGCTAAGCGGGATCGAACCGCTGACCTCCTGCATGCCATGCAGGCGCTCTCCCAGCTGAGCTATAGCCCCACAATGTCGCTTTGAACCGAAACGCCGGCTGGGTGCCTGGCACTTCGTTTTCGTTCATCGCTGTGGACGGGGCGCATATTAAGATCGGATTGCAGGGCTGTCAAACGAATTCGTGAAAATAATCAAAATTTTTTTCACAGATAACAATCACTTACCGCCCTGCCCTGGCAAAACGGCAGTGTCTGCCCTTGTGGCAGCGGGTTTATCCGCTGCCACAGCCCCTGCCACAAGCATCGGGAGGCTATCAGGCGATGGTCGCCAGCAGCTTTTCCCATTCCTTGTTTTCTTTCTTCGAGACGCCGCCCAGCAACTCCAGCGCCTGGCGCAGACGATAGCGCGTGAGGTCCGGGCCGAGAATTTCCATGGCATCGAGCACCGACACCGAGCTCGCCTGGCCGGAAATCGCGGCGAACATCAGCGGCATGGCATCACGCAGCTTCAATTCCAGGGCATCGACCACCGCCTGGATGCAACCGGTGATGCGCTCTTTCTCCCACTGGCGCAGGCTTTCGAGCTTCCACAGGATCAGCTGCATGACCTGGCGCACCTGGTCGGGCGACAGTTTCTTGTGCTCGAACAGTCTGGCATCGAGCTTGAGCGCACCCTCGAAGAAGAACCCGCCCAGTGGCGCGATCTGGCTGAAGGTCTCGACCCGGCCCTGCACGTGTGGGGCGATCTTCATCATGTAGTCGCTGTTGAACGCCCACTTCTGCACGCGTGCCGCAAATTCTTCCACCGGCAGGTCGCGCAGCCACTGGCCGTTGAGCCACGACAGCTTCTCGATATCGAAGATCGGCCCGCCCAGGGAGACCCGCGACAGGTCGAAATGCTCGACCATTTCGGCCAGGGAGAACTTCTCGCGCTCGTCGGGCATCGACCAGCCCATGCGGCCCAGGTAGTTGAGCATGGCCTCGGGCATGAAGCCCATGCGCTCGTAGAAGGTGACCGAGGTCGGGTTCTTGCGCTTGGACAGCTTGGACTTGTCTGGATTGCGCAGCAGCGGCATGTAGCACAGCTTGGGTTGTTCCCAGCCGAAGTACTCGTAGAGCTTGATCAGCTTCGGCGCCGACGGCAGCCATTCTTCGCCGCGCAGCACGTGGGTGATGCCCATGAGGTGGTCGTCGACCACGTTGGCCAGGAAGTAGGTGGGCAGGCCGTCGTTCTTCATCAGCACCTGCATGTCCATGCGGTCCCACGGGATCTCGACATCGCCGCGCAGCATGTCCGGCACCACGCAGACACCTTCGCTCGGCACCTTCATGCGGATCACGTGGGGCTCGCCGGCAGCCAGGCGGCGCTGCACTTCCTCGGCACTCATCTTCAGCGCACGGCCGTCGTAGCGTGGCGTTTCACCGCGCGCCATCTGCTCGGCGCGCATCTGGTCCAGCTCCTCGGCGGTGCAGAAGCAGTAGAACGCATGGCCGGCGTCGACCAGCTGCCTGGCGTAGCGGGCATAGATCTCGCCACGCTCGCTCTGCCGGTACGGGCCGTGCGGGCCGCCGACGTCCGGGCCTTCGTTCCACTCGATGCCGAGCCAGCGCAGGGCGTCGAAGATCTGCTGTTCCGACTCGCGAGTCGAACGCAACTGGTCGGTGTCTTCGATGCGCAGGATGAACTCGCCGCCGTGCTGCTTGGCGAAGCAGTAGTTGAACAGGGCGATGTAGGCGGTGCCGACATGGGGGTCGCCGGTGGGCGATGGCGCGATACGCGTGCGAACGGTGGTCATGGACAGTCTCGGACGATAGATGAAACAAAGGCAGGATGTTAGCAGGGAGCGGGTAGCGGGCTCCAGCAATGGCGCTATCGTCACTTGTGACGGTGCGTTGCCGAGCTGTTAAATCTGCTTACATTTCTGGAACCATAGTCCCATGTCCGCCACCATGCCCGCCCAACTCAAGCGTCGCCTGCTGATCTTCCTGACCCTGGTGGTGCTGGTCGCCCTCGCCTTCCTCGGCCACTGGTATTTCAAGGGCCGCTTCTACGAGAGCACCGACAACGCCTATGTCCAGGGCGAGATCACCCGCATCTCAAGTCAGCTTGGGGCCAGGATCGACCAGGTACCGGTGGAGGACAACCAGCATGTCAGGCAGGGGGAGTTGCTGGTGCGCCTTGAGGCCTCGGACTTCGAACTGGCGCTGGAACGCGCCCGCGCCGCCCTCGCCACCCGCGAAGCCGAGCGGGTGCAGGCACAGAGCCGGCTGACCCAGCAAGGCAGCCTGATCGCCGCCGGCCAGGCGCAGGTGGCCGCCAACCAGGCCACCCTCGACCGCTCACGCCTTGACCTTGGCCGCGCCCAGGCGCTGCGCAAGCCGGGCTTCGTGTCCGAGGAACGGGTTACCACGCTGGCCGCCGAAAGCCATGTCGCCCGCTCCCAGGTGGACAAGGCCCAGGCCGACCTGCAGAGCCAGCGCCAGCAGGTCGACGCGCTGACCGCCGAACTCAAGCGTCTCGATGCCCAGATCGCCAACGCCCGTGCCGAACTGGCCCAGGCCGAACTGAACCTGACCCGCTGCGAGATCCATGCGCCGATCAGCGGCACCATCGGCCAGCGCAGCGCACGCAACGGCCAGGTGGTCCAGGCCGGTGCCTATCTGCTGTCGATCGTTCCGGACGAGGATATCTGGGTACAGGCCAACTTCAAGGAAACCCAGATCGGCAGGATGCATCCCGGGCAACGCGCCGAACTGACGTTCGACAGCTATCCGGACACGCCGATCGAAGGCCGTGTCGACAGCCTGTTCGCCGCATCCGGAGCGCAGTTCAGCCTGCTGCCCCCCGACAACGCCACCGGCAACTTCACCAAGGTGGTGCAGCGCATACCGGTCAAGCTGGTGTTCAATGCCGACAACCCTCTGCACGGCCGCATTCGCCCGGGCATGTCGGTAACCGCCACCGTCGACCTGCGCGACCGCTCGGCACAGCCGGATCGCAGCGAAGCCAACGATGGCCGGTGACACGCTGCTGCGACCTACCGCCGAGCCGACCCGGCGAGACTGGATCGCGGTGATGAGCGTGATGCTCGGCGCCTTCATGGCCGTGCTGGACATCCAGATCACCAATTCCTCGCTCAAGGATATCCAGGGCGCGCTGTCGGCCACTCTGGAGGAAGGCTCATGGATCTCCACTTCCTACCTGGTGGCGGAAATCATCATGATTCCGTTGACCGCCTGGCTGGTGCAACTGCTGTCGGCAAGGCGTCTGGCCGTGTGGGTGTCGCTGGGGTTCCTGGCCTCTTCGCTGCTGTGCTCGATGGCCTGGAACCTGGAGAGCATGATCGTGTTTCGTGCCCTGCAGGGCTTCACCGGCGGCGCACTGATCCCGCTGGCCTTCACACTGACCTTGATCAAGCTGCCCGAACATCACCGGGCCAAGGGCATGGCGATGTTTGCCATGACCGCCACCTTCGCGCCATCCATCGGCCCGACTCTGGGCGGTTGGCTCACCGAAAACTGGGGATGGGAGTACATCTTCTACATCAATGTTCCGCCGGGCCTGGTGATGATCGCCGGGCTGCTCTACGGGCTGGAGAAGAAGGATGCGCACTGGGAACTGCTCAAGAGCACCGACTACGCCGGCATCGTCACTCTGGGCGTCGGCCTGGGCTGCCTGCAGGTGTTCCTGGAGGAAGGCCATCGCAAGGACTGGCTGGAGTCGAACCTGATCGTCGGCCTGGGCAGCGTGGCCGTGCTGAGCCTGATCACCTTCGTCATCCTCCAGCTTTCGCGAAGCAATCCGCTGATCAACCTGCGCATCCTCGGCAACCGCAACTTTGGGTTGTCGAGCATCGCCAGCCTGGGCATGGGCGTGGGCCTGTATGGCTCGATCTACCTGCTGCCGCTGTACCTGGCGCAGATCCAGGGCTACAACGCCCTGCAGATCGGCGAGGTGATCATGTGGATGGGGGTGCCGCAGCTGTTCCTGATTCCGCTGGTGCCGCAACTGATGAAGGTGATCCCGCCCAAGGTGCTCTGCGCACTCGGCTTCTGCCTGTTCGGCGCCGCCAGCTTCGGCTCGGGCGTGCTCAACCCGGACTTCGCGGGGCCGCAGTTCAACCATATCCAGATCATCAGGGCCTTGGGGCAACCCATGATCATGGTGACCATCTCGCTGATCGCCACGGCCTATATCCAACCGCAGGATGCCGGCTCGGCGTCGAGCCTGTTCAACATCCTGCGCAACCTCGGGGGCGCCATCGGCATCGCCTTGCTGGCGACCCTGCTGGATGCGCGGACCAAGGTGTATTTCGACTACCTGCGCGAAGCGGTGGTGCCCGGCAACCCACAGGTGGCAGAACGGCTCGCGCAGCTCTCCGAGCGCTTGGGCAGCGACACGGCAGCGCTCGGACGCTTGAGCGAAATCACCCACCAGCAGGCGCTGATCATGGCCTACAACGACGCCTTCCACCTGGTGGGGATCGGCCTGGCGGTGAGCATGCTGGCGGTGCTGCTGACCCGCACGCTGCCGCAAGGGCTCAAGGCTGGAGAGGCCCACTGAGCGCCCTCCCGCCTGCAGCCGGGAGCGCTCAGCTGGCGATCAGCCGTGCCCGCAACTGACCGATCTCGTCGCGCAACTGGGCGGCGGCCTCGAACTCCAGGTCGCGGGCCAGCTGGAACATCTTCTCTTCCAGGACCTTGATGCGCTTGGTGATTTCGCCCGGGGTCGCCAGCTCGGCCTCGTAGCGCGCCGCCTCCTCCGCGGCCTTGGCCATGCCCTTGCGCTTCTTGCTGCGGGCGCCGGGCACCGTGGCGCCCTCGAGGATGTCGGTGATGTCCTTGACCACGCCTTTGGGGACGATGCCATTGGCCTCGTTGAAGGCGACCTGCTTGGCCCGTCGCCGCTCGGTTTCGTCGATTGCCCGCTGCATCGAGCCGGTGACCTGGTCGGCGTAGAGGATGGCCTTGCCGTTGAGGTTTCGCGCAGCACGGCCGATGGTCTGGATCAGCGAACGCTCCGAACGCAGGAAGCCTTCCTTGTCGGCGTCGAGAATGGCCACCAGCGACACCTCCGGCATGTCCAGGCCTTCACGCAGCAGGTTGATGCCCACCAGCACGTCGAAGGTTCCCAGGCGCAGGTCGCGGATGATCTCCACCCGCTCCACGGTGTCGATGTCCGAGTGCAGGTAGCGCACCCGCACGTCGTGATCGGCCAGGTAGTCGGTGAGGTCTTCGGCCATGCGCTTGGTCAGGGTCGTGGCGAGCACCCGCTCGCCGACCGCCACGCGCTTGCCGATCTCCGACAGCAGGTCGTCGACCTGGGTGAGCGCCGGACGCACCTCGACCTGCGGATCGACCAGGCCGGTGGGGCGCACCACCTGCTCGACCACCCTGCCGGCATGTTCCGCCTCGTAGGGCCCGGGCGTTGCCGAGACGAAGATGGTCTGCGGGCTGACCGACTCCCACTCGTCGAAACGCATGGGCCGGTTGTCCAGCGCCGAGGGCTGGCGAAAACCATATTCCACCAGGGTTTCCTTGCGCGAACGGTCGCCCTTGTACATGGCTCCCACCTGCGGGACGCTGACATGGGATTCGTCGATCACCAGCAGCGCATCGGCAGGAAGGTAGTCGTAGAGCGTGGGCGGCGGCGCCCCGGCCGGACGGCCGGACAGGTAGCGCGAGTAGTTCTCGATGCCGTTGCAGTAGCCCAGCTCGAGGATCATCTCCAGGTCGAAGCGTGTGCGCTGCTCCAGGCGCTGGGCTTCCACCAGCTTGTTGGCCTTGTTCAGGTATTCCAGGCGCTCGCCAAGCTCCTCCTTGATGCCATCGACCGCCTCGAGCAGGGTTTCACGCGGGGTGACGTAGTGGCTCTTGGGGTAGAAGGTGAAGCGCGGCAGCTTGCGGATCACCTCGCCGGTCAGGGGGTCGAAGGCGGCGATGTTCTCCACCTCGTCGTCGAACAGCTCGATGCGGATGGCCTCGAGGTCCGATTCGGCCGGGAAGATGTCGATCACGTCGCCCCGCACGCGGAAGGTGGCGCGGGCAAAGTCCATCTCGTTGCGGGTGTACTGCAGGTCGGCCAGGCGGCGCAACAACGCCCGCTGGTCGAGCTTGTCGCCGCGATCGACGTGCAGGACCATCTTCAGGTAGGTTTCCGGGCTGCCCAGGCCGTAGATGCAGGATACGGTGGTGACGATGATCGCATCGCGCCGCTCGAGCAGCGCCTTGGTCGCCGACAGGCGCATCTGCTCGATGTGGTCGTTGATCGAGGCGTCCTTCTCGATGAAGGTGTCCGACGATGGCACATAGGCTTCCGGCTGGTAGTAGTCGTAGTAGGAGACGAAGTACTCCACCGCGTTGTTCGGGAAGAAGGCCTTGAACTCGCCGTACAGCTGGGCAGCCAGCGTCTTGTTCGGCGCCAGCACCATGGTCGGGCGCTGCACCTGCTGGATGACGTTGGCGATGCTGAAGGTCTTGCCTGAACCGGTCACGCCGAGCAGCGTCTGGTGCGAAAGCCCCGCCTCGATCCCTTCGACCATCAGGCGGATGGCCTCGGGCTGGTCGCCGGCCGGCTGGAAGCGGGTGACGAGCTGGAATTCGGACATGACGGACCTCGTGAATGTCGCGGCAACTGTAAATTTAGCCAGTAGTCTATACGCAAAATGACGCGTCGGGGTGGCCTTCGCCCTGGCAGATGTGAACGCTCATTGCAGTGGACCGGGCAATTCGACCAATGGTCGAAAAATATTTGCGCAAAGCGCCTGAAAAGCTGCGCCAGAGTGTCGCAGTGACCGACCGGTATCACTATACTGACTCCCCGTTTGCACCGCTTCAGTGCACTGGGCTGGAGGGTGCTTCTCCTATCACTCTCCAATTCAGAGCCAAGGTAACAATGAGCCTGTTTTCCGCTGTCGAGCTGGCACCCCGCGACCCTATCCTGGGCCTCAACGAAGCATTCAACGCCGACCCACGTACCGACAAGGTCAACCTGGGCGTGGGCGTCTACTGCAATGAGGAAGGCCGCATCCCGCTGTTGCGCGCGGTGATCGAAGCCGAAACCCAGCGTGTCGCCCAACATGCCTCCCGCGGCTACCTGCCGATCGACGGTATCGCAGCCTACGACCAGGCCGTGCAGAAGCTGCTGTTCGGTGCCGAATCGCCGCTGCTGGCCGCTGGCCGCGTGGTGACCGTGCAGGCCGTCGGCGGTACTGGCGCCCTGAAGATCGGTGCCGACTTCCTCAAGCGCCTGTCGCCCAACGCCGTGGTCGCCATCAGCGACCCGAGTTGGGAAAACCACCGCGCGCTGTTCGAGACTGCCGGCTTCCCGGTGCAGAACTACCGTTACTACGACGCCCCGAGCAACGACGTCAACCGCGCCGGCATGCTCGAAGACCTGAAGGCCCTGCCCTCGGGCTCCATCGTCGTCCTGCACGCCTGCTGCCACAACCCGACCGGCGTCGACCTGTCGCTCGACGACTGGAAGAACGTGCTGGAAGTGGTCAAGGCCAAGGGCCATGTCCCGTTCCTCGACATGGCCTACCAGGGCTTTGGCGACGGCATTGCCGAAGACGCCTTCGCCGTGCGCCTGTTCGCCGAGTCGGGCCTGGACTTCTTCGTTTCCAGCTCGTTCTCCAAGTCGTTCTCGCTGTATGGCGAGCGTGTCGGCGCACTGTCGATCGTCACCGCCTCGAAAGACGAGAGCACCCGCGTGCTGTCGCAGGTCAAGCGGGTGATCCGCACCACCTACTCCAACCCGCCGACCCACGGTGCCACCATCGTCGCCACCGTGCTCAACAGCCCGGAACTGCGCCAGATGTGGGAAACCGAGCTGGGCGAGATGCGCGAACGCATCCACGGCATGCGCAAGCAGATGGTTGCGCTGTTGGCCGAATACGGTGCCAACCGTGACTTCAGCTTCGTCGGCCGTCAGGTCGGCATGTTCTCCTACTCCGGCCTGACCGTAGAACAGGTGGCACGCCTGAAAAACGACTTCGGCATCTATGCCCTGGACACCGGCCGCATCGCGGTCGCGGCACTCAACCAGAGCAACATCCACGTGGTCACCAAGGCCATCGTCGAAGTGCTGTAAGCGCTTGATTTGCCAAGGGGCAGGTTGACTTCCCCTTGGCATTCAGTAAGATACGTGCAGATTCCGCGATAGCTCAGTCGGTAGAGCAAATGACTGTTAATCATTGGGTCCCTGGTTCGAGTCCAGGTCGCGGAGCCAGATACTGAAAAACCTCCAGATGCGCAAGCACTGGAGGTTTTTTGTTGTCGGTCATTCGCGTGCGAAACAGTGGCCTACTGGCTGCGACCAATGGGGTAGAACTGCCCATGGCTCCAGACCCCCAGCCACTCCTGACCGTCGATCACCCGCGGCACCGCCAGTTCCACCAGTTGGTAGAACACGTTGCGATGGATCAGCGCCTCGAGGTTGCTGCGCATCAGCAGGTAGGGCGAAGGCTCCTGGGTCGCAGGATCGATCTCCACCCGCAGCGGATGCTCGGGCCCCGCCTCGACCTGATCCTCGACATTGCTGGTGAAACGCAGGACCTGCCCTTCACCACTGCCTTCGGCCTCCAGCAGGACAGCCACGAAAGGCGCATCATCGACACGGATACCGACCTTCTCCACCGGCGTCACCAGGAAGTAGTCGTCGCCGTCGCGGCGGATGATGGTGGAGAACAGCCGCACCATCGGCTTGCGCCCGATCGGCGTGCCCAGGTAGTACCAGGTCCCGTCGCGGGCGATGCGCATGTCGATGTCGCCGCAGAAATCGGGGTTCCACAGGTGCACGGGGGGCAAGCCCTTGCCGCTGGGGATCTGCGCCAGAAGATCGTTGGCCTTGCCCGTCATCACCTGCTCCTCAACGACTCATGCCCAGAAGGCTACGAGCGTACTCGCGCATGGGCGCCGCGAGCAAATCCTGCGGGGTGTTGTCGTGGAACGTCAACAAACCGCCACGGCTCTTGATGCGCGCCGTGTCGATCAGGTAGCGGGTGCTGGTTTCGATCAGCATCATCTGCACCACGCCGGTGTCCCAACCCAGGCGGTCGACCGCCTGTTCGTCATACCATTCATCACCATTGCCGATACGGTCGTCGGTGCGGGCGAAACGGGTGTAGAGCACATAGTGCGCCCCTACCGAGCGGGCTTCGGCGATGGCGTCCTCGAGCCCCAGTGGCGCCCTGGCGCGACGCACCAGCGGGAAGTACTCGACGAAACTCTTGAAGGCTTCCTCGGCCACGGCATTCTGTTGCGGCACCGGCCCTTTGCCCGGCGGCACGAAGGCCCCCTGGCCGATGAAAATGAAGGAGTCGGGCTGCAGACGGACCGACAGGCTGCGGGTGGTGTCGCTGTGGTCGAGCAGACCGGCATCGCTCATCTGATAGCGAACGCCCTCGCCCATGTCGCTGACTTTCATGCAGCCGCCCAACGCCATCAGCGCCAGCAGCAAGACCAGGCTACGCATCTTTCCTCCAGTGGCCGGTGACGAAAAACCGGCGAATAGCCGCCAGATGCAGCTTTTGCGCCAGCTCAGCCGCCGATCACCTTCATCACCGTCACGCCCCCGGAAAATGCCAGTTCCTGCTTGTCGGCAAGGGCCCGCACGAGCAGGCGCTGGATTGCCGGAAGCGCCTGGTGGCGGGGCTTGTCGAGCAGTTCGCCGAGGAAGTGGCGATTGCCCGAAGACAAGCAGCCATGCAGCCAGCCGGTGGAAGACAGTCGCAGGCGCGAACAGGTCCTGCAGAAAGGCACGCTTTCGTTGGCGATCACGCCAAAATACCCTTTGCCGGGGATCCGGTAGCGCAGCGCAGTGGCGTCCAGCGCTGCCGGCGCCTGCTGGAAGTCATGCTGTTCACCGATCTGCTGCAGGAGCTGTTCGAGCCCGATGAACTGCTGGACAAAGGCGTTGTTGTCACGGGCCAGGTGCCCCATGCGCATCAGTTCGATGAAACGCAACTCGTAGCCACGCGCCAGACAGTAGTCGAGCAGCGGCAGGACCTGCTCGAGGTTCTGCCCGCGCATCGGCACCATGTTGACCTTGATGCGCATGCCCGCCGCGCTCGCCTGCTCCATGCCCTGCAACACGCTCGCAAGGTCACCGCCACGGGCAATGCGGCGAAACGCAGAGGGGTCGAGGGTATCGAGGGATACGTTGAGCCGGGCAATCCCGGCACGGCGCAACAGCGGGAGCTTGCGGCTGAGCAACTGACCATTGGTGGTCAGGGCGATATCCTTCAGCCCCAGACTGCCTATTGCGTCCAGAAAGCCTTCCAGGCGCGGGCTGAGCAAAGGCTCGCCGCCGGTGATGCGCAACCGCTCGATTCCGGCAGCCTCGACCAGGTAGCCCACCGCACGGGCCAGTGCGTCGGCCGACAACTCATCCTGTGCTGCCACCAGACGCTTGCCGTCAGGTACGCAGTAGCTGCAGGCGTAGTTGCACGCGGCTGTCAGGCTGACCCGCAGATTGCGGAAACGCCTGCCTTGACGATCGACGATCATGGATGACTCCGGCATGAGAAGAAGCGAGCCGGCAAAACTTGACTCAAAGATCAGGTTTTTGCAAGCATTGCTGCCGAAGCTTTATCGAGACGCGGGTGCCGTGCCCCGGGCACAGCACCACGCAGAGGCTTCAGTTCGCCGGTTCCGGGTCGCGCTTGCGCTTGTTGCCCATGCGCACGCCGATGTCCATGAGGAACTGGAAGAAGCCTTCCTGGTCTTCCAGGACGTTGCTCCAGAACGGCGAGTGATACAGCGCGACGGCGCCGTGCACCAGCGCCCAGGCCGCGCAGTAGTGGAAGTAAGGCGGCACATCCTCGAGCTTGCCTTCACTGATCCGTCCCTTGATCAGCTGGGTGAGGCGTTCGAAGTTCGACGCACGGATGCTGTGCAGTTGCTCGACCATCTCAGGTACCTGGTTGCCCTTGACCACTTTCTCTTCGAGGCGGTCGAACAAGCGGTAGCGCTGCGGGTCGCGCATGCGGAATTCGAAATAGGCGCGCGACAGTGCTTCCTTGTCGCGGTCGACGTCGTCCGAATGCAACAGGGCATTCAAATCGCGCTCGTAGTCGAGCATCAGGCGCAGGTAGATCTCGGCCTTGGACTTGAAGTGCTTGTAGATCGTGCCTTTGCCGATACCGACAGCGTCGGCGATCATCTCGACGGTGACACTGTCTTCACCCTGTTCGAGGAACAGCTTGAGCGCCGTGTCGAGGATCTCTTGTTCGCGACGGCGAAACTCACGGACCTTACGAGGTTCTTTCTGCATAGGAAGGACTGGGATGACAATCGAAGCGGATTATTATGCCTAAGTACTGACAAATTGCACGGATCTTCCACTCATGTCTGTGTTTCACGGTGAGTGAGGCGCAGATCGCCCAGTAAAAGGCAGATCCGCCACCTGGCATGCAGCGAAGGCCCAACAGGCCCTCGGCGTATTCCAAATCTGTTTAAAAAACGATCAATCAAGGCTGGCAGAGTGCCAAAGCTGACCAATACTTGAAGTGTTGGTGCGGCGCATCCCCCCAAGTGGCGCGCCAATAAAGGCATCCAGGGACCGCGTGCCTTTGTTTTACTCCTAATGGTCTTAACCCGGATTCCTCCCCCAGAACCCGGGTTTTTTTTGCTCGCGCGCCTGTCAGGCGACCCGGGCCAGGGGGAACAGCCGCTTGAAGTTGGCAGTGGTCTGCTCGGCCAGTTGCGCGTAACCGATACCGCGCAGCGAGGCCACGTACTCGGCGACTTCCCGCACGTACTGCGGCAGGTTGGGCTTGCCGCGATACGGAATCGGCGCCAGGTACGGCGAGTCGGTCTCCACCAGCAAGCGGTCGCTCGGCACCTGGCGGGCAACGTCGCGCAGGGCATCGGCATTGCGGAAGGTGACGATTCCCGAAAGCGAGATGTAGTAACCCAGGTCCAGCGCCGCCCGGGCCATGTCCCAGTCTTCGGTGAAGCAGTGCAGCACGCCCGCCTGCGGCAAGCTGGCCTCGCGCAACAGCGCCAGGGTGTCGGCCCGCGCCGCACGGGTGTGGACGATCACCGGCTTGCCGGTCTGGCGCGAGGCCTCCAGGTGCAGACGGAACGAAGCCTGCTGCAGCTCGGCAGCCTCGGGCTCGTAGTGATAGTCGAGCCCCGTCTCGCCGATGGCGACCACGTGCGGATGCGCCAGCTCACGCAGCAGCCACTCCAGCGCAGGGGTTTCACCCGGCGCCAGGTCGAGCGGGTGCACACCCACCGAGCAGTCGACATCGCGGTACTGCTCGCTCAAGGCCTTGACCGCACCGGCGTTATCGGCGCTCACACCGATGCACAGGAAGTGCCCCACCCCCCGTTCGCGCGCGGCCTGCAGGGCAGCATCGAGCGAGCCGCCATGGGCGCTCAGGTCAAGTCGGTCAAGGTGGCAATGGGAATCTACGAGCATGGGATCACGACACAGGATAAAGGGAACGATGGGGAATCAACGGGCACCTGGCAACTGCAGCCAGTGCGCCAGCAGTGCCTCGAGCAGCAGCACGCGATTGAGGTTGGCCTTGCCCAGGACCTTCTGGCGCTGCTCGAGAATCCACGCCTGGACTTCGAGCACCCTGCCCTGCCGACTCTTCTGCGCAAGGTATTGTACGACCTTGCGCATGTCGGCCAGGCCCAGGCCTTCCTCGTCCTGGGTCAATTGATAGCGCAGGACCAGGTGTGACCAATCACAGAACCAGTCGAACAGCAGCAGCAGTGGCACGTCTTTCCAGGCCTCGGCCAGCTGGCTGGGCGTCTGCTGCTGCTTGAGCAGTTTCTTCACCCCGTCGGTGACCTGCGCACGCTGCTCGCGCACGCCTTGGGCCTGCAGGCCGAGTGCCATCAATGGCGAGCCCGCGGCCAGGGTCAGCAACTCGTCACGTTCGGCCTGCTCCAGGTCTGGCAGGGCCGTGGCCAGCCAGGCCTGACTCTGGGCACGCGTGGGTTGCGCACAGGCGACCTGCTGGCAGCGGCTCTTGATGGTCGGCAGCAGCCGGCTGGGCTGGTGGCTGACCAGCAGCAGGACGGTGTCGCCGGACGGCTCTTCGAGGCTCTTGAGCAAGGCGTTCGAGGCATTGACGTTCATCGCCTCGACCGGCTCGATCAGCACCACCTTGCGTCCACCCAGTTGCGCGGTCTGGACCACGAACGACACCAGCTCGCGGACCTGGTCGACCTTGATCGGCTTGTCGGCCTCTTCCGGCTCCAGCACGAAGTTGTCCGGATGGCTTCCGGCCTTGAGCAGCAGGCAGGACTTGCACTGGCCACAAGCATCGAGCCCCTGCGGCTGCTGGCACAGCAGGCGAGCCATCAGGCGCTCGGCCATGGCCCGCTTGCCGATGCCCTGCGGCCCGTGCAGCAGGTAGGCGTGGGCGTGCTGGCTGCGTCCGGCCAGTTGCTGCCAGAGCGCCTGCTGCCAGGGGAAGGCTTCAGCCACGGCAACGCTCCAGGATGCCCGGCAGCAGGGTGTCGATGGCGCGCTGCACCGCTTCGAGCGGCTGCGCGGCATCCAGCAGGCTGTAGCGCTGCGGCGCCTGTGCGGCACGTTGCAGGTACGCCTGGCGCACGGCTTCGAAGAAGGCCTGGCCTTCCTGCTCGAAGCGGTCCAGGCGACCGCGGGCCGCAGCACGGGCAAGACCGACCTCCACCGGCAGGTCGAAGACCAGGGTCAGGTCGGGGCGCAAGTCACCCTGGACGAAGGTTTCCAGCGTGGCGATACGCGCCACCGACAGGCCGCGGCCACCGCCCTGGTAGGCGTAGGTGGCATCGGTGAAACGGTCGCACAGTACCACCGCACCGCGGGCCAGCGCCGGGCGGATCACCTCGGCCAGGTGCTGGGCACGGGCGGCGAACATCAGCAGCAGCTCGGTATCGACCGCCATGGCTTCATCGCTGGGATCGAGCAGCAGCTCGCGAATCCGCTCGGCGAGCGGAGTACCGCCGGGTTCACGGGTCATGACCACGTCCACGCCCTGCTCGCGCAGACGCGCGGCCAGGTAATCGCGGTTGGTGCTCTTGCCCGCGCCTTCGGGGCCTTCCAGGGTGATGAACAAACCGCTCACGGGCATTCCTTACTGTTGTTCGGTGGGCGCCGGCGCATCGCCAGGCGCGGTATCTTGGGCGGGTTCGGCCGGCCCGATGCCGGGCGGCTCGCTGGACGGCGACGCATCGTCGATCGGCGCCTGCTCACCCGCAGCCTCCGGCGCACGCGGCGCCGGGCTGGAGCGATAGTCGGCACGGCGCTTGAGCTGATACTCGCGCACTGCCGTGTTGTGGTCATCCAGATCGTCGGAGAACACATGGCTGCCATCGCCGCGTGCGACGAAATACAGGCTGGTGCCAGCAGACGGATTCAGCGCGGCGTGGATCGCCTCGCGTCCGACCATGGCGATCGGGGTCGGCGGCAGACCGGTCATCGTGTAGGTGTTGTAGGGCGTGGGCGTGCGCAGGTCGGCACGGGTGATCCTGCCGTTGTAGCGCTCGCCCATGCCGTAGATCACGGTCGGGTCGGTCTGCAGCATCATGCCCAGGCCCAGTCGGCGGACGAACACCCCGGCAATCTGCCCGCGCTCCTGGGGAATACCGGTTTCCTTTTCCACCAGCGACGCCATGATCAACGCCTGGTACGGGTCGCGATACGGCAGGTCGGTGCTGCGCTGCGCCCACTCCTTGGCCAGCACTTCTTCAAGGCGCATGTAGGCCTGCTGCAGCAGTTCGACATCGCTCATGCCGCGCACGAAACGGTAGGTGTCCGGGAAGAAACGCCCCTCGGGGAAGACCCCGGCATGGCCGAGCCTGTCCATCACCTCGCTGTCGGACAGCCCGTCGAGCGTGTGCTTGACCTTCTCGTGCCTGGCCACCGCAGCGCGCACCTGGCGGAACGTCCAGCCTTCGACCAGCGTCAGGTTGTACTGCACCACATCGCCACGGCGCCAGGCATCGAACAAGGTTTCGACGGTCATACCCGGGGTCAGGCGATACTCGCCGGTGTGCAGCGCGGTACCGGCCATGTTGAAGCGCCAGTACAGACGCAACCAGAAGGCGTCGTCGAGCAGCCCTTCGCTCTGCATGCGATAGAACATGCGGTTGGGGTTGGTGCCATTGGGCACGTCGAGCAGGCGCTCTTCGGTGACGTGCAGTGGCTGCTCCAGAACCGAGTTGACCTTCCAGGCCGACCAGCCCACGGCCAGGCCGGCCAGGATCAGGGCCATTTCCAGCAGCAGCAGGAATTTGCGTCTCACGAATCAGGTATCCAGTAACGTACGGGCAACGGCCTGCAGTTTACGGGTGAGTGGCCCGGTCGGCCAGTCGAGGTTGAGCGCAGCGACACTGCGCACGGGCCAGATTCCATACACGCTGTTGCAGACGAACACTTCGTCGGCCTGCTCAAGGTCAGCTGGCAGCAGGTCTCGCACCTGGACCTCGATCCCCTGGGCGGGGGCTTCGTCCAGCAGCGCAGCGCGCATGACACCGGCCACGCCACAGTGGCTCAGGTCGGCGGTCAGCAGTACGCCATCGCGGATCAGGAACAGATTGCTGTAGACGCCTTCGATCAGATGCCCCTGCACATCGCGCATCAGGCCCTCGGCACAGGCAGGGTCCTGCCATTCGGCACGCGCCAGTACCTGTTCCAGGCGGTTGAGGTGCTTGAGACCGGCGAGCAGCGGCTGCCGGGCCAGGCGCGTCTGGCAGTCGAACAGAGCGATGCCCTGCTCGGCATTGGCTGCAGGATAGGCAGGCAGCGGGCTGCCCTGGAGAATTCTTCGGGCCGCGGCCCCGACGGCCGGCGCATAGCCACGCTGGCTGTCACCGCGAGTGACGATCAGCTTGGCCACACCCTCACCGAGCTGGCCGGCATAAGCCAGCAGTTCTTCGCGAACCTGCAACGGATCGATATCGATCGCCAGACGCTGGCAACCCAGCGCAAGCCGGTCGATATGCCGTTGCAGCAGGCTAGGCCTGCCGCCACGCACGGCGATGGTCTCGAACAGACCATCGCCGTAGGCCAGGCCGCGGTTCTGCAGGTTGACTGCAGTCGCCGGCTGGCCGTCGATCCAGCTGTGCATCAATCGGCGAACCGGCGGAATACCAGCGAACCGTTGGTGCCGCCAAAACCGAAGGAGTTGGACAGCACCACATCGATCGGCATGCTGCGCGCCTGATGCGGTACGAAGTCCAGATCGCAGCCCTCGTCCGGCTCGTCCAGGTTGATGGTCGGCGGCGCCATCTGGCTGTTGATCGCCAGTACGCTGAAGATCGCCTCCACTGCACCGGCGGCGCCCAGCAGGTGGCCGGTCATCGACTTGGTGGAGCTCACTGCCAGCTTGTAGGCATGCTCGCCGAATACCCGCTTGATCGCGGCAACTTCGGCGATGTCGCCGGCCGGCGTGGAAGTGCCATGGGCATTGATGTAGCTGACGTCTTCAGGCTGCACGCCGGCATCGCGCAGGGCGTTGACCATGCAGCGCGCAGCGCCGTCGCCGGTGTCAGGCGGCGAGGTCATGTGGAATGCATCGCCACTCATGCCAAAGCCGACCAGCTCGGCATAGATGGTCGCGCCCCGCGCCTTGGCGTGCTCGAGCTCCTCGAGCACCAGCGCACCGGCGCCGTCGGAAAGCACGAAGCCATCACGGCCTTTGTCCCAGGGACGGCTGGCACGGGTTGGCTCGTCATTGCGCGTGGACAGCGCCCGCGAAGCGCCAAAGCCGCCCATGCCCAGGCCGCAGGCGGCCATTTCGGCCCCGCCGGCGATCATCACGTCGGCTTCGCCGTAGGCGATGTTGCGCGCGGCCATGCCAATGCAGTGGGTGCCGGTGGTGCAGGCAGTGGAGATGGCGTAGTTGGGGCCCTGCAATCCCAGGTGGATCGACAGGAAGCCGGAGATCATGTTGATGATCGAACCGGGCACGAAGAACGGTGAAATCCGCCGTGGCCCCTGCTCGTGCAGGGTTCGGCTGGTGTCTTCGATGTTGGTCAGGCCGCCGATGCCCGAACCCATGGCCACGCCGATGCGCTCGCGATTGGCGTCGGTCACTTCCAGCCCGGCATTGCGCACCGCCTGGAAACCGGCTGCCAGGCCGTACTGGATGAACAGGTCAAGCTTGCGAGCTTCCTTGGCCGACAGGTACTGCTCGACCTCGAAGCCCTTCACCGAGCCGCCAAAACGGGTGGAGTAGGCACTCAGGTCCGTGTGTTCGATCGGACCGATGCCACTGCGGCCAGCCAGAATGCCCTGCCAGGTGCTTGGTACATCAGTACCCAGTGGCGACAGCATACCCATACCGGTGACCACGACGCGTCTACGCGACACAGCACTCTCCTTTTCTAATAACAGAGTCTCTTGCCATTGCATTGAACGCAGCGCAATGAAATGGCAACAGGCTCTCGATCGCCCGGGGAACGACGCAGGTGGCTCGCAAAGAAAAAACCGCACGCCGGCAAAGGCAGTGCGGTTTTTCCCGACAAGAAGCGTCGACTACAACGTCTTAAGCCTGGTGGTTCTTGACGTAGTCGATGGCAGCTTGAACGGTAGTGATCTTCTCGGCTTCTTCGTCAGGGATTTCGGTCTCGAATTCCTCTTCCAGAGCCATCACCAGCTCAACGGTGTCAAGCGAATCGGCACCCAGGTCATCGACGAAGGACTTCTCTGCAGTCACTTCTTCTTCCTTGACGCCCAGTTGCTCGGCGACGATTTTCTTGACGCGTTCTTCGATGGTGCTCATACCTAGTTTTCACTCCTAATGGACATATGTCAGGCAGCTGGCCGGTGGCTAATTTTATAGAAAGACGTTCGCTTTTCAAGCGAAACGCACCTTCAGGCTAGTCACCGCACCCGCTGCCCGGAATCTGGTTGCAGCTTTATAACGGATTTTAGGCTCGCAGTATGACTCTTTTTTTACGCAATCCGTCACATTGAGTTGCAGATGTTACATGTACATCCCGCCGTTCACCGGCACGGTAGCGCCGGTGACATAGGCTGCGCCGTCGGATGCCAGGAAGGAAACCACCTTGGCGATTTCCTCGGCCTGGCCCAGGCGGCCCAGCGGAATCTGGGTCTGCAGCGCTTCGCGCTGTGCTTCGGGCAGCTCGCGGGTCATGTCGGTATCGATGAAGCCTGGAGTCACCGAGTTCACGGTGATACCACGCGAGCCCACTTCACGCGCCAGGGCGCGGCTGAAGCCCTCGAGACCGGCCTTGGCGGCGGCGTAGTTGGCCTGGCCGGCGTTGCCCATGGCCCCGACGACCGAACCGATGCTGATGATACGACCCCAGCGCGCCTTGGTCATGCCGCGCAGCACACCCTTGGACAAACGGTAAAGGCTGTTGAGGTTGGTGTCGATGACATCGAACCATTCTTCATCTTTCATGCGCAGCATCAGGTTGTCGCGGGTGATGCCGGCGTTGTTGACCAGGATGGCCGGGGCACCGAACCGTTCCTGGATCGTGGCCAGCACGGCCGTCACCGACTCTTCGCTGGTGACGTTCAGTTCCAGGCCGGTACCGGCGATGCCGTGTTCCTTGAGGGTCTCGGCGATGCGCTCGGCACCGGAAGCGGACGTGGCGGTACCGATCACGGTCGCGCCCTGGCGGCCCAGCTCGAGGGCGATGGCCTGGCCGATGCCACGGCTGGCGCCGGTGACCAGTGCAACTTTACCTTGCAGGCTCATGCAAGTTTCTCCAGATATCAGGCCAGCGCCGCACGGGTGGCGGCGACGGCGTCAGGGGTATTGAGGTTGTAGGTGGTCACGCCGTCGGCGCAACGCTTGTTCAGGCCGGCCAGGACCTTGCCCGGACCGCATTCGACCAGGTTGACCGCACCGTTGGCAGCCAGGGCCTGCACGCACTCCACCCAACGCACCGGTTGGTACAGCTGGGCCAGCAGGTCGCGCTTGAGCGCATCGAGGTCGGCGGCAACCGCGGCGGTGACGTTCTGCACCACGGGAATCTGCGGGGCCTTCCATTCGATGGCGTTGACCGCCTCGGCGAAGCGTTCGGCAGCAGGCTTCATCAGCGCGCAGTGCGACGGCACGCTGACCGCCAGCGGCAGCGCGCGCTTGGCACCCTTGGCCTTGCACAGCTCGATGGCACGGTCGACTGCCGCCTTGTTGCCGGCGATCACCACCTGACCGGGGGAGTTGAAGTTGACCGCGCTGACCACTTCGTCTTCCGCAGCTTCGGCACAGATTTGCACCACAACGGCGTCATCCAGGCCAAGGATCGCAGCCATGGCACCATGACCTGCCGGCACGGCCTCCTGCATCAGCTGGCCACGGCGCTCGACCAGACGAACGGCGTCCTTGAGCGACAGGCTGCCGGCGGCAACCAGCGCGCTGTATTCACCCAGGCTGTGGCCGGAGACCAGCGCCGGTCGCGCGCCGCCCTCGTCCAGCCACAGGCGCCACAGGGCGATGGAGGCCGTAAGGATGGCCGGCTGGGTCTTGTCGGTTTGGTTGAGTTGTTCTTCCGGACCTTCCTGGACCAGCTTCCACAGGTCGTAGCCCAGAGCCTCGGAAGCCTCCTTGAAGGTCTCGACGATTACCGGCTTTTCAGCACCGAGCTCGGCGAGCATGCCCAGCGACTGGGAGCCTTGGCCAGGAAAGACGAATGCGAGGGATGCAGACATTGAACAAGCCCTTATGATCTTGTCGTCGGATGGTGTGCACCCTGCCATTGGCGGGGCGCGGAATCTGAAATCTTGGATGGAAACGCAGACCAAGCGGTCACATTTAACCACTTCATGGCCGATATGCCTAAGGCAACAGGTCTTCGAGGCGCCCGTGCAGGCGCTGCGGCAGGTTCTCCTGAATCTCGATCAGCGCCCGCTGGATCGCACTCTGCAAGCCCTGCACGCCCGCCGAGCCGTGGCTCTTGATGACGATACCCTGCAAGCCGAGAAAACTCGCGCCATTGTGTCGCGCCGGCGCTAGATCGGCCTGCAGGCGCCTGAGCAGCGGCATCGCCACCGCCCCGGCGGCACGGGACAACAGCCCGCCCCTGAACAGCGCCTCGATACGCGCGCCGATCATGGTTGCCAGCCCTTCGCTGGACTTGAGCAGGATATTGCCGACGAAACCATCACACACGACGACATCGGCCTCACCGCGATACAGGCCATCGCCTTCGACGAAGCCGATGTAGTTCAGCCCACGGGCACCCTGCAGCAGGCTGGCAGCCAGCTTGACCTGCTGGTTGCCCTTGATGTCTTCGGTGCCGACGTTGAGCAGCGCCACCCGCGGCCGCGGGATACCCAGCGCCTGGGCCGCCACCGAGCCCATCACGGCGAACTGGTAGAGGTTCTCGGCACTGCAGTCGACGTTGGCGCCCAGGTCTAGCAACTGACAGTACCCCGCCTGGGTCGGAATGGCCGCCACCATGGCCGGTCGATCGATACCCGGCAGGGTCTTGAGCACGAAACGCGACAAGGCCATCAACGCCCCGGTATTGCCGGCGCTCACGCAGGCCTGCGCCTTGCCGTCGCGCACCAGTTCGAGGGCCACGCGCATCGACGAATCAGGCTTGCCGCGCAGCGCCTGCGACGGGCGCTCGTCCATACCCACCACCTCGCTTGCCGCCACGATTTGCAGGCGCGCGCGATCGGCAGCCGCAAGGCCGCTGACAAGTTCTTCGAGGAGGGAGGGTTGACCGACAAGGGTCAGGTGGAGCGAGGGAGTAGCCGAAAGGCAGGCGATACTGGCCTGGACAATGCTGCGGGGACCGAAGTCCCCGCCCATTGCGTCGATCGCGATGATCTGAGCGGACAAGGATTACTCGTCAGCGCCCTTGTCGATCACTTTGCGACCACGGTATACGCCTTCTGGCGAAACGTGGTGGCGCAGGTGAACTTCACCGGTGCTCTTCTCTACGGACAGCGCGTTTTCCGACAGGGCGTCGTGCGAACGGCGCATGTCACGGGCAGAGCGGGATTTTTTGTTCTGCTGAACAGCCATAATTGATTAACTCCTAAACGTTTGGGTCACGCTTTAACTGCGCCAAGACACTGAACGGGTTGGACCGCGATACCTCGTCCTTGCTCGATTCGGGCTCGTCTGCGCCCGCCGGCTGCTGGCATTCTTCCGGATGATGAGCAGGCACGATAGGGAGTGCGAGCAGAAGCTCCTCCTCGATCAGCGCCTGCAGATCCAAAGGATCTTCGCCCAGTTCCAGCACGTCATAGCCTTTCGGCAACGACTGGGTATTCGCACCCTCCTTCACCACGGCGTAAGTACATTCGCTGTGGATCGGCAGGGTGACCAGCTCAAGACAACGCTGGCAAACCATCTTGACCTCGACGTTCAGATCGCTGTGGATAACCACAACGTGCTGCTCGTCTCGCTCAAAATCGAACTTCGCCTGCACCGTACCGACATTGTCGGAAAGCGGGTCGCAGAGTCTTTCCAAATCAGCGAGTTGCAGCGAACCTTCAAGGGTTACGCCACGATCGGCCAATTTGCGCGGGTCAACGTGAGGTGGAATCGGGTCATTCAACATAGGCGCAGCATTCTAGGGATGCCCCCCGCCCCTGTCAAAGGAAATTAGGCGGCATCACGCATGTTAGAATCGGTTCAATTGCCAAGGAGTCTACCATGCTTCCCCTGCTGCTTGCCTCAAGCTCTCCCTACCGGCGCGAACTGTTCCAGCGCCTGCGCCTGCCCTTCACCTGGGCGAGCCCCGATATAGACGAGGCACGCAAGACTGACGAGCCCGCCGTGGAGCTGGTCCGCCGCCTCGCCAGGCAAAAGGCCCAGGCACTTGCCGGCGGCCATCCGCAGCACCTGATCATCGGCTCCGACCAGGTCGCCGTGCTGGGCGAGCAGATCCTCGGCAAGCCGCACACCTTCGAGCGCGCCTGCGAGCAACTGCTGGCCGCCAGCGGCCAGCAAGTCACCTTCCTGACCGGCCTGGCCCTGCTCAACAGCGCCACGGGCCAGTGCCAGGTGGATTGCATCCCCTTCACCGTGACCCTGCGCGAACTGGATCGGGAGACCGTAGAGCGCTACGTGAAGGCCGAACAGCCGCTGGATTGCGCCGGCAGCTTCAAGGCCGAAGGGCTGGGCGTGACGCTGTTCCAGAGCACGCACGGCACCGATGCGACGAGCCTGATCGGGCTGCCGCTCATCCGCCTGGTGGACATGCTGCTCAAGGAGGGCGTGCAGACGCCCTGATGAAGAAGGGGCTGCACATGGCAGCCCCCTTGGTCATTCAGCGCAGGGAGGGCCCCTGGAAGCCCATCCACATGGCCAGATGTTCGGCCACGCTGGCACCGAGGCGTTTGGAGAAACGATCGAAAGGCGACTCCTGCACGGTGAAGTCCACCAGTTCCTTCTCGCCGACGATGTCGCGCGCCACGTAACTGGCGCTGCCCAGGCCATCGACCAGCCCCAGGGCCTTGGCCTGCTCGCCCGACCAGATCAGGCCACTGAACAGCTCGGGATGCTCCTTGTCCTTGAGGCGCTCGCCACGACCCTGCTTGACCATGGCGATGAACTGGTTGTGCGTGGTATCCAGCACACCCTGCCAGAACGCCGTCTCTTCCGGTTTCTGCGGCGAGAACGGATCGAGGAACGCCTTGTGCTCGCCGGAGGTGTAGGCGCGACGCTCGACACCGAGCTTCTCCATGGCGCCGACAAACCCGTAACCCGCCGCCGTCACTCCGATGGAGCCGACCAGGCTGGCCTTGTCGGCATAGATCTCGTCCGCCGCACTGGCGATGTAGTAGGCACCGGAAGCCCCCAGGTCGGTAATCACCGCATACAGCTTGATGGCCGGGTACTCGGTGCGCAGGCGGCGGATCTCGTCATACACATAGCCTGCCTGCACCGGACTGCCGCCCGGACTGTTGATCCGCATCACCACGGCCTTGGTCTTGGCGTCCTTGAACGCCTCGCGCAGGCTCTTGATGATGTTGTCGGCGCTGGCCGCCTCCTGATCGGCGATCACACCGCGCACTTCCACCAGCGCGGTATGGCTGGCACTGCGCGAGGCAGTGCTCTCCATGTCCATGAACGACGAGAACAGGAAAAGGATGCCGAACAGGTAGAGGAAGGTCAGCAGCTTGAAGAAAATCCCCCAGCGCCGCGCCCGACGCTGCTCCTGAACCCCCGCCAGGAGGGTCTTCTCGAGCAGCTTCCAGCTCTTGCGCTCTTCCTTGTCCTGCGCTGCGCCTTCGGATTCGGGCGCCTTCCACTCGTCAGCCATGCTCACCTACCTTGGAGTTGAAGCTGCGCGAACCAGCCAGCCACTCGCGCAACTGTGAAAAATGCTCGATGCACACCTGCGGGCCGAATTCGCTCAACGCCTGCAACGACATCGCGCCATAACCCACCGCAACCGAGTGCATGCCGGCATTGCTGGCCATCTGCAGATCGAATGCCGAATCTCCGACCATCAGCGCCCTGCCAGGTTCGACCCGGCAATGACCGAGAATCTCTTCGAGCATCAGCGGGTGGGGCTTGCCACGGGTCTCGTCGGCAGCGCGAGTGATATCGAAATACCCTTCCCAGCCATTGGCCTTGAGCACCCGATCCAGGCCACGACGCGCCTTGCCGGTGGCCACTGCCAGACGATACCCCTCGCCGCGGAAGGCTTCCAGCGATTCCACCACACCCTCGAACAGCGGCGAGGGCTGCTCGTCCAGCGCCATGTAGATATCGGCGTAGTGCTGACGGAACACCTGGACCTGATGCTCGTCCAGATGCGGGTAGAGCACCGAAATCGCCTCGCTCAGCGCCAGGCCGATGATGCCCTTGACCGCATGCTCGGCACTGGCCGCCTCACCGGCACGCTCGGCGGCGACATTCATGGCCTCGACGATGCGACCGATGGAGTCGGCCAGGGTGCCGTCCCAATCGAAGATCAGCAGGTCGTAGGGCTTTTTCGTCAGGTCAGGTCGCACTCAGGCGCTCCACGGTCTTGGCCCACATATCGTCGACCGGAGCCTCGAGCTTGAGCTCGCCGCCGTCGGGCAGCGGCACGGTCAGCGCGTAGGCATGCAGGAACAGGCGCTTGCCGCCCAGGTCGCGGATCTCGCGACTGAAATCTTCATCGCCATATTTGTTGTCGCCGGCAATCATGTGGCCAGCGTGCAGCGTATGTACGCGAATCTGGTGGGTACGGCCAGTGATCGGACGCGCCTCGACCATAGTGGCGAACTCGCCGAAGCGGCGCAGTACGCGGAACAGGGTCAGCGCTTCCTTGCCTTCGTCATCGACCTCGACCATGCGCTCGCCGGAGCGCAGGTTGCTCTTCTGCAACGGGGCGTTGACCTGCTTCTTCGAGGTCGGCCAGTGCCCGCGCACCAAGGCCATGTAGCGCTTGTCGACACCATCGCCGCGCAGGGCCGCGTGCAGGTGGCGCAGCATGCTGCGTTTCTTGGCGATCATCAGCAGGCCCGAGGTGTCACGGTCCAGGCGATGCACCAGCTCGAGCTCCTTGGCATCCGGACGCAACTGGCGCAGCGCCTCGATCACGCCGAAGCTCAGGCCGCTGCCGCCATGCACGGCGATACCGGCCGGCTTGTTCATCACGATCAGCGCCTTGTCTTCGTAGACGATCGCCGCCTCCAGGCGCTGCAACAGGCCCTGGGCGACGGGCGCAGGCTCGTCGCGCTCGGGCAACCGGACGGGCGGTACCCGTACGATGTCGCCGGCCTGCAGCTTGTATTCGGGCTTGATGCGGCCCTTGTTCACCCGCACCTCGCCCTTGCGCAGGATGCGGTAGACCAGGGTCTTGGGCACGCCCTTGAGGGCCGTGATGAGGAAGTTGTCGATGCGCTGGCCGGCAAGTTCCGGCGCGACTTCGATCAGCTGAACGCCGGAAGTCGGGGGATTATTGGTCGTCATGGCTGGATCATAACAATTTTTTATGGAATTGAAGCACTTAATCATTACTGCTATAGTCGCGAACGCCGCCAAAAGCGGTAGGTCAGTACCGCACGGTTTCGAACCGGCCCTGACCAACGCAATTCTCGAGGACGCGAGGCCGTCCGACGGGGTTTTCGCCAGTTTACCGAAATGCCTGGAATCGCCACCAGCGCCGAGCAGAGAAGAACGAAAAAAAACGACAAGTGCGGTGTCTCACCTCCCTCCTGTTCTTTTTCGCATGCCCCTGCCCCGCCTCGTCGCTTCCGTGCAGCGCCTGGCGAATGCTTCGGAAACACCAGCCTTGGACATGAATGGCGTCAGCCCAGAAACGGCGCTGGCGAAAAATGCAACCCGTTGCGGATTCAGCGCGCGGCAGCACCCGAATTATCAGGGATACGTGCAGGGTGGAGATGTACAGCCCGGACCGTGCAGCACGGCCGGCCACCGGCCCACTGTAATGGCCCGGCGAGCGGAACCGGTGTTTGCAGATGCCCCAGAGGCGTCCACGGCCCTCGGCTGATTCCTCCTCCTGACTGAGTGCGATAGGCACCGCAGCAAACAGGACGCGTCGTCGCGACAACGGCAGGCTGGGCAACCGGCTGGTGCCGAACGTCGCTGGACACGGGGGTGGTACGCCACCCTTTGCGCACCTTGGCACCGACCATGAGAAGTCGTGTGTGCCGAACGCCGTTTCCGGCAGCCCGGAAACCGACGGTACAACATGAAAAGAATGCTGATTAACGCGACTCAACCCGAAGAGTTGCGTGTAGCCCTGGTGGATGGCCAGCGCCTCTACGACCTGGATATCGAATCCGGTGCCCGTGAGCAGAAAAAGGCCAACATCTACAAGGGCAAGATCACCCGCATCGAACCCAGCCTCGAAGCCGCTTTCGTCGACTTCGGTTCCGAACGTCACGGCTTCCTGCCGCTGAAGGAAATTTCCCGCGAGTACTTCAAGAAGTCCCCTGAAGGCCGGGTGAACATCAAGGAAGTACTGAGCGAAGGCCAGGAAGTCATCGTCCAGGTCGAGAAGGAAGAACGTGGCAACAAGGGCGCCGCCCTGACCACCTTCATCAGCCTCGCCGGCCGTTACCTGGTGCTGATGCCCAACAATCCCCGCGCCGGCGGCATCTCCCGCCGCATCGAAGGCGAAGAACGCAACGAACTGCGCGAAGCCCTCAACGGCCTGACCGTACCGGGCGACATGGGCCTGATCGTGCGCACCGCCGGCCTGGGCCGCAGCAGCGAAGAAATGCAGTGGGACCTCGACTACCTGCTGCAACTGTGGACCGCCATCAAGGAAGCGTCCCAGGATCGCGTCGCCCCCTTCCTGATCTACCAGGAAAGCAACGTCATCATCCGCGCCATCCGCGACTACCTGCGCCAGGACATCGGCGAAGTGCTGATCGACAGCATCGATGCCCAGGAAGAAGCCCTGACCTTCATCCGCCAGGTGATGCCGCAGTACGCCAGCAAGGTCAAGCTGTACGAAGACAGCGTCCCGCTGTTCAACCGCTTCCAGATCGAAAGCCAGATCGAGACCGCCTTCCAGCGCGTGGTCGACCTGCCTTCCGGTGGCTCGATCGTCATCGACCCGACCGAGGCCCTGGTCTCCATCGACATCAACTCGGCGCGCGCCACCAAAGGCAGCGACATCGAGGAAACCGCCCTGCAGACCAACCTGGAAGCGGCCGAGGAAATCGCCCGCCAGCTGCGCCTGCGTGACATCGGCGGCCTGATCGTCATCGACTTCATCGACATGACCCCGGCGAAGAACCAGCGCGCCGTCGAGGAACGCGTACGCGAATGCCTCGAAGCCGACCGCGCCCGCGTCCAGGTCGGTCGCATCTCGCGCTTCGGCCTGCTGGAGATGTCGCGTCAGCGCCTGCGTCCGTCGCTGGGCGAAAGCAGCGGCATCGTCTGCCCTCGCTGCTCCGGTACCGGCATCATCCGTGACGTCGAATCGCTGTCGCTGGCGATCCTGCGCCTGATCGAGGAAGAAGCCCTGAAGGACCGTACCGCCGAGGTCCGCGCCCAGGTACCGATCCCGGTAGCCGCCTTCCTGCTCAACGAGAAACGCAACTCGATCACCAAGATCGAACTGCGCACCCGTGCACGGATCATCATCCTGCCGAACGATCACCTGGAAACCCCGCACTTCGAAGTCCAGCGCCTGCGCGACGACAATCCGGACGTGCTGAACAACCAGTCCAGCTACGAAATCGCCACCAGCGAAACCGAGGAAGCGCCGCAGCCGACCGCGACCCGCACCCTGGTTCGCCAGGAGGCCGCGGTGAAGACCGCACCGGCCCGCGCCAATGCCCCGGAACCGAGCGCAAGCGTCGAACAGGCGCCCTCCGCTCCGGCCCCGGCGCCTGTCGCCGCCCCCGAGCCGAGCCTGTTCAAGGGCCTGGTCAAGTCGCTGGTCAGCCTGTTCGCCGGCAAGGAAGAGCCTGTGGTCGCACCGGCTGCCAGCCCGGAGAAGCCTGCCGCCGAGCGCACCCAGCGCAACGAGGAGCGTCGCAACGGTCGCCAGCAGAGCCGTAACCGCAACGGCCGCCGCGACGAAGACCGCAAGCCGCGCGAAGAGCGCAGCGAGCGCGCGCCACGTGAAGAACGCAATGAGCGTGCTCCGCGTGAAGAACGCGCCCCACGTGAAGAGCGCGCACCACGCGAGGAACGTGCACCACGCCAGCCACGCGAAGACCGCCGTGGCAACCGTGGCGAAGAGCGCGTACGTGAACTGCGTGAGCCACTGGATGCTACCCCACCGGCAGAACGTGAAGAACGCCAGCCGCGTGAAGAGCGTGTAGCCCGCGAAGAACGCGCCCCGCGTGAAGAGCGTGCGCCACGCGAAGAACGTGCTCCTCGTGAAGAGCGCGCACCTCGCGAAGAACGTGCTCCACGTGAAGAACGCGCCCCGCGCGAAGAACGTGCTCCTCGTGAAGAACGTGCCCCACGCGAGGAACGCGCTCCGCGTGAAGAACGTGCGCCGCGCCCACCCCGCGAGGAGCGTCAGCCTCGCGTCGGCGAAGAAGCGGCTGAACAGGCTGCCGAGCTGGCCGAAGAGCAACTGCCGAACGAAGAATTGCTGCAGGACGAGCAGGAAGGCACCGATGGCGAGCGCCCACGCCGCCGCTCCCGTGGCCAGCGTCGTCGCAGCAATCGTCGTGAACGCCAGCGCAACGCCAACGGCGAGCTGATCGACGGCGGCGAAGAAGACGGCAGCGAGGAACAGCCGCAACAGCACCAGGCCACCGAGCTGGGTGCCGAACTGGCTGCCGGCCTGGCCGTGACTGCCGCCGTTGCCACCAGCAACATCAGCAGCGACGCCGAAGCCCAGGCCAACCAGCAGGCCGAGCGCGCCACCGCTGAAGTCTCGACTCCAGCAGTCGACAACAGCGAAGCCACCCCGTCGGTCGAGCAGGCTGAACAGGCCGAGCAGACCCAAGCTGTCGCCAAGGCCAAAGACGTGGCTGTGGCCCCAGTGGTCGAGCAGCCGCTCAGCGAGCCGGTCGCCGTGGTACAAGCGACTGCCGAACCAGTGGTCGAGGTTGCTCCACAGCCGGTGGTCGAAGAAGCCCCTGCCGTCGAGCCAGCGGTGAAGGCCGAAGCCGAAGTCGTGGAGGTTGAGGCACCGCTTCAGGCCCCGGCAGTCGAAACCGCTGAAGTCGAACAGGCTCCGGTGGTGATCGAAGCTGCTCCAGCTGCCGAGCAGCCAGCGCCGGTGATCGAAGCCCAGCCAGAAGTCGCGGTCGAGCCTGCGCCTGCAGTGGTCGAGCCAGCGCCGGTCGAGGCCCCTGTTGTCGAGGAGCCTGCCACTGTCATGCTGTCCAACGGCCGTGCGCCGAACGACCCGCGTGAAGTGCGCCGCCGCAAGCGTGAAGCCGAAGCAGCTGCCGCCGCGGCAGCCCAGGCAGCCGCTGAAGCCGCTCCGGCACTGGAAACCACCGAGAATGAGCACAAGCCTCACCACGGTTGATTCCGGTCGCTGAATGAAAAACCCCCGCCAGTGCGAACTGGCGGGGGTTTTTCTTTTGTACGTCTGTACGTCGCGAGCGGTCAGTACAGGTTCGGCTCCATCTCCAGTTCGACCCCGAACCTGTCGAGGATATCGGCCTGGATCCGCTGCGCCAACGCGTACACCTGGGCTCCACTCGCCTGCCCATGGTTGACCAGCACCAGTGACTGCAAGCGGTGCACACCGGCATCGCCTTCGCGGTAGCCTTTCCAGCCCGCCTGCTCGATCAACCAGCCGGCCGCCAGCTTGACCTGCCCTTCGGGCTGGGGATAAGCGACCAGGCTCGGATGGCGTGCCCGAATCCGTTCGGCCAGGTGCGCGGTCACCACCGGGTTCTTGAAGAAGCTTCCGGCGTTGCCCAGTTCAGCCGGATCCGGCAGCTTTTCGCGGCGGATACTGCAGATGGCATCGCTGATGGCCTGTGCCGTCACCACCTGCACGCCCTGCTCCTGCAGACGCTGGCGCACCGGCCCGTAGTCCAGATGCGCGCGCAGTGTACGACTCAGCACGAAGCGGACACGCAGGATCAGCCAGCGGCCGGGGCTGCGCTTGAACACGCTGTCGCGGTAGGCAAAGTCGCACTCGTCCAGGCTCAAATCACGCAGCTCACCGGATTCGCGGTCCAGGGCGGTCAGCCCGGCGAACACATCCTTGATCTCCACGCCGTAGGCACCGACGTTCTGCATGGGCGCCGCCCCGACCGTACCCGGAATCAGGCTCAGGTTCTCCAGGCCACACAGGCCCTGCGCCAGGCTCCATTGCACGAAGGGGTGCCAGGGCTCACCGGCCTCGGCCTCGACCACGACCCGCTCGCCGTCATCACTGAGGATGCGCCGGCCACGACTGGCCATGTGCAGGACCAGAGCCTCGACATCGCGGGTCAGCAGCAGATTGCTGCCGCCGCCGACCACCAGCACCGGCAACTGCCGTTGCGCCGCCAGTGCCAGCGCTGCACGCACTTCGCCGTCATCACGGGCCTGGGTGAAGCAGCGTGCGCTGACGTCGATGCCGAAGGTGTTGTAAGGCTTGAGCGATACCCGCTCCTGCCATTGCGCCGTCATAACCGCCCCTTGATTTCCACGACCAGTTCCCGGCACGCCGCCTCGATCAGGTCCAGGACCTGCTCGAAGCCTTCGGCGCCGCCATAGTAAGGGTCTGGCACCTCGTCCAGCGCCGCGCCATAGCGGCGCAGGAACAGGTCGAGTTCGCCACGGGCACCTTGCGGACGCAGTGCCTGCAGGTTGCCCAGATTGCTCTCGTCCATGGCCAGGATCAGGTCGTAGTCGGCAAAGTGAGCCACCTCGACCTGCTGGGCACGTTGGCTGGACAGGTCGTAGCCGCGCGTCAGGGCAGCCTGGCAGGTCCGCCGGTCGGGGGGCTCGCCCACGTGCCAGTCACCGGTGCCGGCAGAGGCGACATGCACGCGCTCGGCGAGCCCGGCTGCCTGCAACTGATGGCGCAATACGCCTTCGGCGGTGGGTGAACGGCAGATATTGCCCAGGCAGACGAACAATACGCGCATCAGGCCTCCAGCAAGCGCCGTACGCGCTCCAGGTCTTCAGGGGTGTCGACACCCACGGCAGGCGCTTCGATAGCGTCCTCGACGTGAATGCGCACGCCGTGCCACAACGCCCGCAACTGCTCCAGCGCCTCGGTCTGCTCGAGCCAGCACGGCCCCCAGCCGACGAAGTCCTGGAGGAAGCCGACACGGTAGGCATACATGCCGATATGGCGACGGTACGGCACACCCTCGGGCAGCACGTCCTGGCCGCAGGCAAAGGCATCACGTGCCCAGGGCAGCGGCGCGCGACTGAAGGTCAGGGCCAGGCCATTCTTGTCACTGACCACCTTGACCGCATTGGGGTTGAACACCGCGTGCGGCGCGTGGATGGGCTCGGCCAGGGTCGCGATGCCCGCTTCCGGGTGAGCCGCCAGGTTGGCGGCCACCTGGTCGATGATCACCGGCGGGATCAGCGGTTCGTCGCCCTGCACGTTGACCACGATGGCATCGGCCGGCAGGCCCAGGTGCGCGACCACTTCGGCCAGACGATCAGTCCCCGACTCATGGTCGGCGCGAGTCATCAGTACCTCGGCGCCGAAAGCCTGGCAGGCTTCGAAGATGCTGTCGTCGTCAGTCGCAATGACCACGCGGCCAGCCCCGCTCTTGCGTGCCTGCTCCCAGACATGCTGAACCATAGGCTTGCCGGCGATCGACAACAACGGCTTGCCCGGCAGGCGTGTGGAGCGCAGCCGGGCGGGAATCACCACGGTGAAGTTCACGCTCATTTGTCCAGGCGCTCGTCGTCGCTCAGCGTCCGTGCCTCGCTCTCCAGCATCACCGGGATGCCGTCACGGATCGGATAGGCAAGACCCGCGGCCTTGCTGATCAGCTCGGTCTTGTCGGCGCTGAGCTTGAGCGGGCTCTTGGTGATCGGGCAGGCCAGGATATCGAGCAGTTTGGTGTCCATGGAGGGGTCCTTGAGGCCAAAGGCCGGAAAGTGAAAGTGACTCAGGGCAGCAGGCGTGCCAGCTGCGCATCGAACCAGGTGACGAAGGCCGGAGAGGGTTCGGCGTCGACCGCCAGGTACCACCAGTCGTCAGCAGCGAAGCCCCGGCATTTCACCGCGTCCTTTTCGGTCATGACCAGCGGCAGCGGTGGGTCGAACGTCAGGCTCCGGGCATCGAACTGCGCATGGTCGGCGAAAGGATGCGGCACAGGCTGCCAGTTTAGCCCCAGCAGGGTGTTGAAGAAACGTTGCGGGTTGCCGATACCGGCCACTGCATGCAGGGCCTGCCCGGCGGGGAAATGGTCCAGCCCACGGCGCTGGCCGCTGCGCAGGTTGACCAGCGCACTCGGACGCAGGCCGAAGGCAAAGCCACCTTGCGGGTCGGCAGCCGCACCGTTGTGCAGAACGGCACCGACGTCGTCCAGGCGCTCGGCTGGCTCACGCAACGGCCCGGCCGGCAGGCAGCGGCCATTGCCCAGGCCGCGCGCTGCGTCGATCAGCACCAGCTCCAGGTCGCGGGCCAGGCGATAGTGCTGCATGCCGTCATCGCAGAGGATCAGGTCCAGCGGCTCGCTGGCCAACAGTGCCTGCACGGCGCGGGAACGCTCGGGGTCGATCATCAGCGGCACGCCGGTACGCTGGACGATCAGCAGCGGCTCGTCGCCAGCCTGGCCGGCCGGCTGGTCAGCCGCCACCCGCCAGGGGAAATGGGGCGGCCTGGCGCCGTAGCCACGACTGACCACGCCAACCTTGAGGCCACGGCGCCGGCAGTGTTCGATCAGCCAGAGGATCATCGGCGTCTTGCCGGTCCCGCCAACGGTGATGTTGCCCACCACGATCACCGGCACCGGGGCGCGATAACCGGGGCTTTCGCCGCTGAGGAAGCGCGCTCGCTTGCGCATCACCACGCGCCGGTACAAGGCCTCGAGCGGGCGCAACAGCGCCAGGGCCGGATGTCCCTGGTACCAGGCGGCAAGCAGACGGTCGGTGAAGGCCATCAGGGCGTCCCCGGGGCCGCCTCGACGGTGGTCATGCGCAGATGGCTGAAGCCCAGCTTGCCAGCAGCATCCATCGCAGTGATCACCGCCTGGTGCGGGGTCTTGCCGTCGGCACTGATGGCCAATGGCAAGGTGTTGTCGCCACCGGACTCGCGCTCCAGGGCTTCGGTCAGGGTGGCCAGGTCACTCCTGGGCAGCAGGTGGTTGTTGACCGAGTACACGCCGTCGGCGCTGATGGTGACCTCGACCAGCTTGCCATCCTGCGGCGACGACGGCGCGCCGCTGGCGGCCTCGGGCAGTTCGACGCGCAACTGTGTCTCGCGGGTGAAGGTGGTGGTGACCACGAAGAACAGCAGCAGCACGAACACCACATCGATCAGCGATGCCAGGTTGATGTCGACGTTCTCGCGTTGTCGATTGCGCCGGAACTTCACGCCTTGCCTCCGGCCACCTCGACCTCGCGGTCGCCCTGCAGCACCTCGACCAGCTTGATCGCTTCCTGCTCCATGCCGACCACTAGCTCATCGATGCGGCGCAGCAGGAAACGGTGGAAGAACACCGCCGGGATGCCGACCATCAGGCCGGCCGCGGTGGTCACCAGGGCCTTGGAGATGCCTCCGGCCAGTACTGCGGCGTTGGCGGTCATCTGCGAGCCCATGAAGGCGCTGAAGATGTCGATCATACCCAGCACGGTGCCCAGCAGGCCGAGCAGCGGCGCCATCGCGGCGATGGTGCCCAGGGTGCTGATGTAGCGCTCGAGTTCGTGGATGACCCGGGAGGCGGCTTCCTCGATGCACTCTTTCATGATCTCGCGGCCATGGCGGGAGTTGGCCAGGCCTGCGGCGAGGATCTCGCCCAGCGGCGAGTCGGCGCGCAGGGCCTTGAGCTTGTCACTGGTCAGTTGCTTGTCCTTGATCCACATCCACACCTGGCCGAGCAGGTGCGGCGGCGTGACGCGACTGGCGCGCAAGGTCCACAGGCGCTCGACGACGATCGCCATGGCTGCGACGGAGCTCAGAATGATCGGCAGCATCATCCAGCCGCCGGACTTGACCAATTCCCACACAGTAAGCATCCCCCTGAAAAAGGCCGCCACTCTACCATAGGCGCCGGTGGCACTCATCTGCCGAAGGTCAGCGGACCCGTGGCTGCCAGGAGGATCGCTCACGGCATCGCAACGGCAGTGACTGGCGGATCACGCCAGAAGCGCCGCTGGGCGCGCAGGCCCTCGACCCCGCCGTGCGTGCCCAGCAACAGGCGCAGAGCCCCTTCCTGCGCCGTGTCATGGATCGCCAGCCCATGCTGCCGGTAGCGCTCGATGACCTGCGGGTGCGGGTGACCGAAACCATTGTGCCGGCCGCGGGAAATCAGTACGCCGCGTGGCGCGGTTGCCCGCAGCAACGCCTCGGTGGACGAACTGCGGCTGCCATGGTGGGGCGACTGCAGCCAGTCGATGCGCGGTGCATCGGTTGCCGCCAGCCAGGCGCGCTCGGCCGCCGCCTCCATGTCGCCGGCCAGCAGCAAGCGCTCGCCCTGCGCCTCGACCAGCAGCACGCAGGATCGATCGTTGCTGCTCTTGCCCTCGGGCCAGTGCCAGAGCAAGAACGTCACTCCGTCCCATTGCCAGCGCTCGCCACTGTTGCACACCTGCGCCTGCATCGCCGCAGGCAACTCCTGCGGCTCGCCGGCAAGCACACGCACCACCGGCAGGCCGCGATGCACCGCTCCAGCGCCGCCGGCATGGTCGGCGTGGGCATGGCTGACCACCAGCAGGTCGAGTTGCGCGACGCCCAGCTTGCGCAGGGTCGGCAGCACCACACTCTCGCCCAGGTCACTGAAACCGGAGGCCGGACCGCTGTCGTAGAGCAGGCTGTGATGACGGGTGCGCAACAACACCGCCAGCCCCTGGCCGACATCCAGGTGCCACACCTCCACCTGCCCATGCGCCAGAGGCTCGCGCGGCGCCCACAGCGCCACCAGCATCAGCGCCCCCACCCCTCGCAAAGGCACACCCTGCGGTGCCAGCAACAGCAGTGCCCCCAGGCACACCAGCCCCCAACGCCAGCCAGCCAGCGGTGGCGGTAGCCAGGCCGGCTGCCACTGCGCCAGCAGGTCGAGCAGGCGAAACATCAACTCGATCAAGCCACCCGCCAGCCAAAGCAAGGCTTCGCCGACACCGGGCAGCGGCAGCAGGACCGTGCCCAGCAGGGCCAGTGGCAGCACCGCCAGGCTGACCCAGGGCACGGCCAGCAGATTGACCAGCGGCGCCGTGAGACTGACAGGCAACCCAAGCGCCAACAGTGGCGGCAACAGCCCCACGGCGATCACCCACTGGGCCCGGGTCCAGGCCTGCCAGGGCCGCCAGCCACCCAGGCGACCGCTGAAGCAGTACACCAGGGTGGCTACAGCGCCAAACGACAGCCAGAACCCGGGCAACAGGCTGGCCAGAGGCTCGATCAGCAACACGCCGGCCAGATCCAACAGCAGGGGAAAGAACGCCCCCAGGTGCCGAAAGCGCAGGCGCCAGACCAGCACGGTGGCGAGCATCAGGCAGGCGCGCTGCACGGGCACCTGGAACCCGGCCAGGGCGCCATAACCCAGTGCCGCGGCCATCGACAGGGCACAGGCCCACGGCAGCCAGGGCAATCGGCCAGGCCAGGCGCCCAGGCGGGCCAGCCCGGCAACCAGTGCGTACACCAACCCGGCCAGCAGGCCGATGTGCTGACCGGAAATCACCATCAGGTGCACGGTGCCGGTCGCCTGCAACGCCTGCCAGTCCTCCCGGGCCAGGCCCGAACCGTCACCCAGCACCAAGGCCGCCAGCACGGCTTCGCGCCCCTGCGCATCCACCGCCAGCAGGTGCTGGCGCAAGCGGTCGCGCCAGCCACCCGAAACCGAAGCCAGGCGCTCTCCGGCCTTGACCGTTCCGCTGGCGCCGATGCGCTGCGCCAGCAGCCTCGCCTCGCGGTCCGGGCCATGGGGGTTGAGCAGCCCTTGCGGCCGCCGGAGATTGACCGCCAGCCGCCAGCGCTCCCCCGCCTTGATTTCAGGCCCATCGAACCAGCTCAGTTGCACACGGCCAGGCAACGCGGCGCGCCGCGACTGCGCACCTTCCAGCTCGAAACGCACGCTGCGTCCGGACTGCGCCGGCAACCCCACCACCCGACCCTCCAGCCACAGGGTACGGCCGTCAAGCTCGGTCGCCAGCCGGTCAGCCAGTGCCGAGTGCGCCGACCAGCAGGCCCAGCTCAGTCCCAGCAGCAACCAGCCCAGCGGCCAGGCACGGCTGCACAGGCACATCAGCGCCAACACCAGCAGCAGGCACAGCCATCCGACCGACGGCAAGGCAGGCAACAGGCCCAGGCCAAGCAGCCCGAGCACCAGCGCAGTCATCCCTGTGCGCATGAAGTAGAGCTCCGCAAGCATTGATCGCCGGTCAGGCTAGGCGCAATTGCCCTGCACGCTCACTCAACAATTGTCACAAACTCTGAACGAGGCTGTTGTGGAATCAGGGCATACTCGCCCTATTCGAGCCCCGGGAGCCCACATGCCGCGCCGCCTCTTCAAACGCTACATGCCGGATCCGAGCAGCATTCGCGAACACAAGTCCTTACGTTTTTTTGGCAGGTTGCTGCACGACCCCAACCTCTGGCACCTGAATCGCCATTCGGTGGCGCGAGCCATGGGCGTGGGCTTGTTCGCGGCGCTCATTCCCATTCCCATGCAGATGCTGCTGGCCGCGGCCCTTGCGATCCCGGTGCGCGGCAACCTGCCGATCGCGGTCAGCCTGGTCTGGCTGACCAACCCGCTGACCATGCCTCCGGTGTTCTTCGTCACCTACATGACCGGCGCCTGGCTGATGCAGATTCCCCCGCGCACCCTGCCCGAGGAACTGACCTTCGAATGGATCACCGACCAGCTCTCCACCGTCTGGCAGCCCTTCCTGCTGGGGTCGGTGGTCTGCGGCGTGCTGCTCGGCGTCGCCGCCTACTTCGCCACCCTGCTCTACTGGCGCTGGTGGGTCGGTCGGCAGTGGCGCCGGCGCAAGCTCAGGGTTTCATGCACGCATGCCACGACCGCTGACCAGCAGGCGGACGCACAAGGTGTAGAGCACCGCGGTCGCCACCAGCATGAAGGTGATCGCCGTGCCAATGCTGATATCCGACACCCCTAGAATGCCGTAGCGGAACGAGTTGACCATGTGCAGCACCGGGTTGGCCAACGACACGGTCTGCCAGAACGGCGGCAGCAGGTTGATCGAGTAGAACACGCCCCCGAGGTAGGTCAGCGGCGTCAGGACGAAGGTGGGGATGATCGAGATGTCGTCGAAGTTGCGCGCGAACACCGCGTTGACGAAGCCCAGCAGCGAGAAGATGGTTGCCGTCAGCAGCACCACGACGATGGTCACGCCC
This sequence comes from Pseudomonas sp. FA117, assembly GCF_057370475.1. Lineage (NCBI taxonomy): Bacteria > Pseudomonadati > Pseudomonadota > Gammaproteobacteria > Pseudomonadales > Pseudomonadaceae > Pseudomonas > Pseudomonas sp. FA117. Next base: position 1,753,919 of record NZ_CM170675.1, on the reverse strand, counting down.
AGGTGATGCACCTGCAGGTGGGTGAAGAACATCGACAGGATGGTGACGATCACGCCCACCGCCAGGCCGCGCAGCACACCGCCAAGGGTATAGCCGACGAGGATGGTGTGCGGCGAGACCGGCGACACCATCAGCTCCTCGATCGAGCGCTGGAACTTGCTGCCGAAGAAGCTCGACACCACGTTGCCGTAGGAGTTGGTGATCACCGACATCATGATCAGCCCCGGCACGATGTACTCCATGTAGGTGAAGCCGCCCATGTCGCCGATCTGCCGGCCGATCAGGTTGCCGAAGATCACGAAGTACAGAACCATGGTGATCGCCGGCGGCAGCAGCGTCTGCGGCCAGATCCGCAGGAAGCGCCGTACTTCGCGGTAGACGATGGTATTGAGGGCGACCCAGTTGGTGCGCAGTTCCACACTCATACCGCCACCTTCGACAGATTCTTTTCCACCAGGGCCACGAACAGCTCCTCGAGTCGATTGGTCTTGTTGCGCAGGCTCTGCACCTCGATGTTCTGCAGTGCCAGCTGGCCGAACAGCGCGGTGATGCCGATATCCTTTTCCACCTGCACTTCCAGGGTATGCGGCGTGATCAGCCGGCACGGATAACCCTGCAATACCGGCGCGGCAGGCAGGTCCTGTCTCAGGTCGAGGACGAAGGTCTCGACATGCAGCTTGCCCAGCAACTGGCGCATGCTGGTGTTCTCGACGATGGTGCCGTGATCGATGATGCCGATGTTACGGCACAGCTGTTCGGCTTCCTCGAGGTAGTGGGTGGTCAGGATGATGGTGATGCCTTGCTGGTTCAGCTCGGTGAGAAAGCTCCACATCGAGCGACGCAGTTCGATGTCCACACCTGCGGTCGGCTCATCGAGAATCAGCAGGCGCGGCTCGTGGATCAGCGCGCGGGCGATCATCAGGCGACGCTTCATGCCGCCGGACAACGAACGCGACTGCACGTCGCGCTTGTCCCACAGGCCCAGTTGGGTGAGGTACTGCTCGGCGCGCTCCTTGGCCAGCTTCGGCGGGATACCGTAGTAACCGGCCTGGGTGACGACGATGTCGAAGGTCTTCTCGAACTGGTTGAAGTTGAACTCCTGGGGCACCACGCCGATGCTGCGCTTGAGCGCGGCGGGCTGGCGGTCCAGGTCGTGGCCGAACACGTTGACCGTGCCGCTGGTCTTGTTCACCAGGGTCGAGAGAATGCCGATGGTGGTGGATTTGCCGGCGCCGTTGGGGCCGAGCAAGGCGAAGAAGTCACCTTCGGCGACTTCCAGGTCGATGCCCTTGAGGGCCTGGAAGCCGTTGCCGTAGGTCTTGGTCAGCTGTCTTATGGACAGGGCAGAACTCATAGCGGGTCACGTACCGAAGAAAAAGGTTCAGGACACGCCAGGTCGTATCACTGGCGCAGTGAGTAGTGCGGCCATGGTGCAAGGCCTGGCCGCACAAGTACAGTCATGTGTATCGATAGTGACTATCGAAACAGGCGGGGTGTTCGATCAGGTCAATGCGGTCATCACTGCAGCCTGATAGGCCGGGCGTGCCTTCAGGCGCTCGTACCAGGCCTTCAGGTGCGGCAGGTCGGGGCGCTCGATGGGCATCTCGAACCAGGCGTAGGCAAAGCAGCCCAGAGGGATGTCACCCATGCCGATCCGTTCGCCGGAGAGGTACGGCTGGGTGGCCAGCGCCTGGTCGGCGATCGCCAGCAACTCGCCGCACTTTTTCAGCGCCTCATCGATCGCCACCCGGTCACGCTGGTCCTCGGGCGTGCGCAGGATGCCCCAGAACAGCGGCCGGAAAGGCGCGGCGAAGGACGAGGTGGTCCAGTCCATCCACTTGTCCGCCTGGGCGCGCTGGCGCGGATTCGCCAGGTACCAGCCCTGCTCGCTGCCATATTCGGCACTGAGGTAACGCACGATGGTGTTGGACTCCCACAGCACCAGGTCGCCGTCCTCGAGCATCGGCACCAGGCCATTGGGATTGCGTTCACGGTAATGAGGCTCGTTGACCACACCGAACGCGCCACCGGCGTCGATCGATTCGAACTTCAGCCCCAACTCATGGGCGATCCACAACGCCTTGCGTACGTTGCTCGAATTCCTGCGACCCCAGATCTTCAGCATGACAGCGTCCTTATGAATGCAGAGGGTGGACAGTCTACTCCACAGTGATGGCAGCTGTACCTGAAACTCCTGCCGCCACACCCTGTCACTGTTCAGGACGGGCCATCGCTCGCATCGCGTCTAAGCTATGCGCAATGGCTCGAGCCCAAGCTTCCAAGGAGGAAGGACTATGTTGCTGTTGTGGTTGGTGGTGCTGGTGATCGGCGCCGCGTATCTCACCCATCGACGCCTGGCACCGCTGCAGATCCTCGGGATCGTTGCCGCCTACGTGCTGCTGATGGGCATCTTCGCCGACGCCCCGGGCTGGCTGCTGACCGTGATCTGGCTGGTACTGGCCGCCAAGGTCGCGCTGCTGGTGCTGCCGGCCTGGCGCCGCCAGGTGTTCACCGGGCCGATCTTCAAGTGGTTCCAGCGCACCCTGCCGCCCATGTCGCAGACCGAACGCGAGGCGATCGACGCCGGCACCGTCTGGTGGGACGGCCAGCTGTTCAGCGGCCAGCCCGACTGGAACACCCTGCTCGACTACCCGGCTCCCGGACTCACCGCCGAAGAGCAGGCCTTCATCGACGGCCCGACCGAGCAGCTCTGTGCCCTGGTCAGCGACTGGCAGATCGGCCAGGACCTCGACCTGCCGCCCGAGGCCTGGGAGCACATCAAGCAGCATGGCTTCTTTGCCCTGATCATTCCCAAGGAGTACGGCGGCAAGGGCTTCTCCGCCTACGCCCACTCCCAGGTGGCGATGAAACTCGCCACCCGCAGCGGCGACCTGGCCTCGACCGTGATGGTGCCCAACTCGCTGGGCCCTGCCGAGCTGCTGCTGCACTACGGCACAGATGAACAGCGCAACCATTACCTGCCACGCCTGGCCCGCGGCGACGAGATCCCCTGCTTCGCCCTCACCGGCCCGCTGGCCGGTTCCGATGCCGGCGCCATGCCCGACACCGGTATCGTCTGCAAAGGCCAGTGGAACGGCGAGGAGGTCATCGGCCTGCGCCTGAACTGGGAGAAGCGCTACATCACACTCGGCCCGGTCGCCACCCTTCTGGGCCTGGCCTTCAAGGCCTACGATCCGGATCACCTGCTGGGCGAGGAGGAATCACTGGGCATCAGCCTGGCGCTGATCCCCACCGACACACCGGGCGTGGAGATCGGCAAGCGCCACCTGCCCCTGGGCGCCGCCTTCATGAACGGCCCCAACAGCGGCAAGGACGTGTTCGTCCCGCTGGACTTCCTCATCGGCGGCAAGGACATGCTCGGCAAGGGCTGGATGATGCTGATGAACTGCCTGTCGGTCGGGCGCTCCATCTCGCTGCCCGCCGTCGGCACCGGCGCCGCCAAGTACACCAGCCTGGTCACCGGCCAGTACGCCCGCGTCCGCGAACAGTTCAACGTGCCGCTCGCGGCCTTCGAAGGCATCCAGGAGTCGCTGGCACGCATCGGCGGCAATGCCTGGCTGATGGACAGCGCCCGCCTGCTCACCGCCAAGGCCGTGGACCTGGGCGAAAAACCCTCGGTGCTCTCGGCCATCCTCAAGTACCACCTGACCGAACGCGGGCGCGAATGCATCCAGCACGCCATGGACGTGCATGGCGGCAAGGGCATCATCATGGGCCCGAACAACTACCTGGGGCGCAACTGGCAGGGCGCGCCGATCTTCATCACCGTCGAGGGCGCGAACATCCTCTCGCGCAACCTGATGATCTTCGGCCAGGGTGCAATCCGTTGCCATCCCTTCGTGCTCAAGGAAATGGCCCTGGCCGGGCGCGAGGATCGCGAGCAGGCGCTGAACGAATTCGACGACCTGCTGATGCAGCACATCATGTTCGCTGCCAGCAACGCCGCCAGCACCTTCGTTCTCGGCATCGGGCTGGGGCACTTCGAGAAAGTGCCGGGCGACGCCCTCAGCCAGGGCTACTTCCGCGCGCTGAATCGCCAGGCCGCGGCCTTTGCCCTGCTCGCAGACCTGTCGATGATGCTGCTGGGCGGTGCGCTCAAGCGACGCGAGCGCCTCAGCGCACGCCTGGGCGATGTGCTCAGCTACCTGTACCTGTCGTCGGCGGCGCTCAAGCGCTACCACGACCTCGGCTCTCTCGAGCATATGCAGCCCCTGCTGCGCTGGGCCCTGGAGGAAAGCCTGGGCCAGGCCGAGAAAGCCCTGGACCGACTCCTCGACAACTTCCCCAACCGCTTCATCGGCTGTGCGCTGCGGGTTCTGGTCTTCCCCTTTGGCCGCCGTCACACCGGGCCGAGCGATGAACTGGATGCCGAGGTGGCCGAGCTGATCGGTCGACCAAAAGGCGATCCGGCCCTGGAAGAACTGCTGGCAGGTTGCTTCCGCCCCGAGGCCGAAGGTGATCCGGTGGCTGCCCTGCAGAAAGCCTGCGACCTGTTGGACGATGCAGCGCCGCTGCACAAGGCATTGCACCAGGCGCTCAAGGACGGCAAGGTGCAGCCGGCACCCGGCCAGTCGGTCATCGACGCCGCCGTGCAGGCCGGAGCCCTGCAGGCTGGCGCAGGCGACCAGCTGCAGGCCGCCGAGGCGGCGCGCCGTGCGGTGATCGATGTCGACGCCTTCGACAAGGAGCAACTGCTGGCCACCGAGGGCAAGGTTCGCTAGCGAGCCGGGCACCGTTTCGCTGGCGCTGTACGTGCCTGGCGAACCGGTGCCTGTCTGCCCCCTGGGGCAAAACCTGCGTATACTCCGGCCCCTTTTCAACACCAAAGGATCGCCCCATGGCCAACCCCCACCTGGAGTACCACCTGCAACTGCTCCAACACCTGCGCACCATCCTGGTGGCCCTGGGCGAAGCCGAGCAAGTGCCGGAAGAAAGCCATGCGCTGTTCCTCGAGCGCTTCGATGAGCTGCTGACACTGCTGCCGCAGAACCCACTGGAAAGCCAGTACCTGGGCCAGGACCTGATGTGCCAGGTCATTACCCGCTACCCGCAGATCGCCCACCTGGTCCCGCGCGATTTGCTGTGGTTCTTCGGCGGCGATTGCCTGCACTACATGCCCGACGAAGAACTCGACCTGTACCAGACCCTGGAAGAGCGTCGTTACGAAGCCGAGCAGAATGAAGAACCCTTCGACTGGAACATGGAAAAGCAATTGCTGAGCGCACCCGATCAGGGCGAGCGCCACTGATCACGGCAGGCTGCGGGTCGTGATGACCTGCAGCGCCTCTGCCGCCAGCTTTATTGCAGGCATAAAAAAACGCCACTTCAATGAAGTGGCGTTTTGAATTGGAGCGGGAAACGAGACTCGAACTCGCGACCCCGACCTTGGCAAGGTCGTGCTCTACCAACTGAGCTATTCCCGCAATGTGAAGCAAACTGCATCTGGCCTGAAGCGACAAAAGCCCTTCACCACCGCTGTACCGTCAATGAACGCCACAGTATTGAACTGGAGCGGGAAACGAGACTCGAACTCGCGACCCCGACCTTGGCAAGGTCGTGCTCTACCAACTGAGCTATTCCCGCAAATGGCGTCCCCTAGGGGACTCGAACCCCTGTTACCGCCGTGAAAGGGCGGTGTCCTAGGCCACTAGACGAAGGGGACATGCCCAACGCTTTTCAGCGCACCAGATGTAAAGCCTTGCGGCCGACTCTGGATTTCTTTTCCAACCCTGCCAGGGGCAGTGCTGTGGAAACTGGAGCGGGAAACGAGACTCGAACTCGCGACCCCGACCTTGGCAAGGTCGTGCTCTACCAACTGAGCTATTCCCGCATTGGCGTCCCCTAGGGGACTCGAACCCCTGTTACCGCCGTGAAAGGGCGGTGTCCTAGGCCACTAGACGAAGGGGACACGCTACATCTTTTCACTCCCTGCCGCGCTTCGCTGTGTGCTTTACGCTGCAAGTGGCGCGCATTCTATGGATGCCTCGACAAGCCGTCAACCCCTTTATGGAAATTTATTTAAATCAATGACTTCCGTCTTTCCCGTGCGGCGGCGTAACGTACGTCCGGGGATTGACGTTGATTTTCTGACGCTGGCCCGGCAAGCTCGCATCAAAGTGCCAGCACTGCAGATTTCCGCACCTGCGCCGACACTACATCATGGACCCCAGCCAACGGACTGTCCGCCAGGCTGTACTGTTCGCCCCCGGGTGAACTCACTACACTCAATGATGCAAAACTTCTTCGTGAGGCGTTAACGGTGACACCACTTCTGATCACCCTGCTCATCGTGGCGGGTATCGCGTTGCTGATCGTGATCGGCTACCTCAATAATGTCGTGGAAAACGCCAAGCTCGAGCGCGCCCGCCTGAAAGTCGAACTCGCCGAACGCCTGCGTCGCTGCGGCGAGATCACCGAGACCTTCCCCGGCCAACTGATGACTCCGGCCCTCAAGTTGCTGCTCACCCGCCTGGAACTGAACCTCAACCAGCGCCTGCTGGCACTGGACAAGCACAATGCCGGCCTCAAGGCACGCATCGCCGAGCTCGAGGAACTGATTGCCAAGGGTGACAAGCTGCCGGTGAACAATCCGCCCAGCCCGATCCAGACCGAGGTCAAGGCCAAGGACGTACGTTTCCTGCTCGAGTCGCTGCACAACCAGATCGTGCGCGCCACCCAGGAAAACTTCCTGCAGTCCAACGAAGGCAAGTACTGGGTCAGGGAAATACGCCACATCCTGGTGCTGCTGCACATCGAGTTCTTCAACAACCTCGGTCAGCAGGCCCTGCAGCAAGGTCAGCCGGGGCACGCACGCCTGGCATTCGAGCGTGGCGTGCAGTACCTGCGCAAGCAACCCGAGCCGAAACAGTACGAAGAGCAACTCACCTACCTGGAAAAACTGCTGGCCCGTGCCAACGCACAGGTGCTGGACCAGATGGAGCCGGCAGAAAACGATCAGAATGCGCTGACCGAAGGGCTCAAGACCGACGAGGACGAGACCTGGAAGAAGCGCGTGATCTACGACTGACCCCACACACAAAAAACAAGGGCCGCAAATGCGGCCCTTGTTTTTTGCTCAGCAGTCGGTCAATTCCAGGAAGATTGCCGCCAGCCGCTCAAGCCCTTGTTGATCCGCTTCACTGAAGCGCGCCAGCTTCGGGCTGTCCAGGTCCAGCACGGCAATCAGCCGCCCGCCTTTCACCAACGGGATCACCAGCTCGCTGTTGGAGGCGCTGTCACAGGCGATATGCCCGGGGAACGCATGCACGTCCTCGACACGCTGGGTCTGGCGCGTTGCAGCCGCCGCGCCGCACACCCCCTTGGCGAAGGGGATGCGCACGCACGCCACCTGCCCCTGGAACGGCCCGAGGACCAGTTCCTCGTTGCGGTTGAGGTAGAAACCGGCCCAGTTCAGATCCTCCACCTGGTGATAGAGGAAAGCCGAGAACTGCGCGGCATTGGCGATGAAATCACGCTCGTCGGCGAACAGCGCCTGCACTTGCGCAGCCAGCAGGTCATAGCCGTCGAGGCCTTTGCCACTGGCGTTGAGGTCGATCATTGTTTCTGCTCCAGCAATTGCAGTCCGACCCAGTAGCGGGCGAACTGGTAGGCACAGCGGCCATTACGGTTGCCACGGCCGGTGGCCCAGCGCGCGGCGAGGATGTCGAGCTCTTCGGTACGCTGCCAGCTCAGCCCGGCCGGACGCGCCAGCTGGCCGATCCAGTGCTCGACCACGTTGAGGAAGTGCTCCTGGGTAAACGGATAGAACGACAGCCACAGGCCGAAACGGTCGGACAGGGCGATCTTGTCCTCCACCGCCTCGTTGGGGTGCAGTTCGCCGTCGACCATCTTCCAGTTCTCGTTGTCGCTCTGCTTTTCCGGCACCAGGTGGCGACGGTTCGAGGTGGCGTACAGCAGAACGTTGTCCGGCGCCTGTTCGAGCGAGCCGTCGAGCACGCTCTTGAGCACCCGGTAATCACCCTCCCCGGCCTCGAACGAGAGGTCGTCGCAGAACAGGATGAAGCGCTGCTCGAGCTTTTGCAGTTGCTCGACCACCCGCGGCAGGTCGGCCAGGTGGTCGCGCTCGATCTCGATCAGGCGCAGCCCCTGGCCGGCATGTTCGGCCAGCAGCGCACGCACCAAAGACGACTTGCCGGTACCGCGCGACCCCCAGAGCAGCGCGTGGTTGGCGGGCATGCCATTGATGAACTGGTGGGTGTTGCGACCCAACTGCTCACGCTGCTGGTCCACACCGATCAGGTCCGAGAGGCGGATGTCCAGGCTGACGTCCAGCGGCATCAGATAGCCGCTGCGACCATCGCGCTGCCAGCGCGCGGCGAGGGTCGAGGACCAGTCGATCTGCGGGCGAGGCGCCGGCAACAGGGGTTCGAGGCGCGTGAGGACGGATTCGGCGCGTTCGAGAAATGCAATGAGGCGGGTGTCCATGGAAGCTTCCTTTATCAAGACCGGTTCAGTGGCCGATGCGCAGCCGTCGCAGGATCAGCCCCACTCACGGGGCACTCGCTGCGATGGCCGCGCACCGGCCCATCGATTGGATCGCTCGAAACAACAGACAGACCCGCCAGCAGCCGGGGCTGATCGGCTATGCTTGCGCAGCGCAAGGGGCGTTGAACCGGCTCGGGAACCATGGATATCAAGTTCACCAATCGCCTGTCATACAAGCAAGCCCGGTTGACAGTCCTGGTCGGCTTCATCCTGGGGACATTGCTCAGTCTCATACAGATCGGCATCGATTATGCCAGCGAAGACGCGTCCATCAACCGCGAAGTGCAGGCGCTGCTGCAAATAAGTCACGACCCGGCCTCGCGCATCGCCTACAACATCGATGCCGAGCTGGCCCAGGAGCTGACCGGCGGGCTGTTGCAGTCGCCTGCGATCATCCGCGCCCGCCTGATCGACAACAACGATACCGTGCTGGCCGATGTCAGCCGTCCACGCCTCGAAGACAACTACCGCGCGCTCAGCGACTTCCTCTTCGGTGAGCAGCGCCAGTTCAGGGACCGCCTGTTCCTGGCGCACATGCCCGACGAGTACCTCGGCACCCTGTACCTGGACGTCGACACCTACGCCTTCGGCGGCCGCTTCCTGGACCGTGCCGGCATCACCCTGCTCAACGGCTTCGCCCGCAGCCTGGTACTGACCGGCATCCTCCTGGGGCTGTTCTACATCATGCTGACCAAGCCACTGGTCACGGTGATCGGCGCACTCAGCGGCAGCGATCCGCGCCAGCCCGGACAGACCCGCCTGGACTACCCCAACGGCCACGAACACGACGAGATCGGCGTGCTGGTCAAGGTTGCCAACCAGCAGTTCGTCAGCATGGCCACCGAGATCCAGCAACGGCGCAATGCCGAAAACCGCCTCACCCAGTACCTCAACGAACTCGAGGATATCGTCTCGGCCCGCACCGATGAGCTCAAGGCCAGCAACAGCCGCCTGAGCCAGTCCAACCAGGATCTGGAGGAAGCCCGCCGCCGTGCCCTGGACATGGCCCAGGCGCGTGCGGCATTCCTGGCCAACATGAGCCACGAGATCCGCACCCCGCTCAACGGCATGCTGGGCATGATCGCCCTGGCCCTGGACAGCGGCCTGACCGCCGAGCAGCGCCAGCAGCTGTCGATCGCCCACGACTCGGGCAAGGTGCTGGTGGAACTGCTCAACGATATCCTCGACCTGTCCAAGTTCGATGCCGGCCAGCTGGAGCTCGAGCGCATTGCCTTCGACATGGGCGCGATGGTCGAGGACACCGCCAGCCTGCTGTCGCAGAATGCCGCACCCAGCGTCGAGCTGACCTGCCTGGTTGCACCGGACTTTCCCAGCACGGTGCTCGGCGACCCCACGCGGGTCCGACAGATCGTCAGCAACCTGCTGTCCAACGCGCTCAAGTTCACACGTTTCGGTCGGGTCGACGTGCGCCTTTCGAGCATTGTCGGCGGTGTACGCCTGGAGGTGTGCGACACCGGCATCGGCATCCCCGAGGAAGCCCAGGCTCGCATCTTCCAGCCCTTCACCCAGGCCGGTGCCGGGATCACCCGCCAGTACGGCGGCACCGGCCTGGGCCTGGCCCTGACTCGCAACCTGTGCAAGGCGATGCAGGGTCACCTGCATATCCTCTCGCAAACCGGTTTCGGCAGCCGCTTCAGCGCCGACCTGCCCCTGCCTGCCCACACCGAAGCCGTTGCGCCTGCGCCGCTACGCGGCCAGGTCGTGGCGCTGAGCAACGCCAGCAGTGGTCTGGCCGAGCTGCTGCAAGGCCTGCTGCCCGGCTGGGGCCTGGACTATCAGCGCCACGACGACAGCCGCCGGCTCGACGGCATGGCCATCGACCTGCTGATCACCGACGACGTCGAGCACCTGTTCGACCTGCGGCCCGGCATCAGTGCACCGATCCTGCTGGTCACCGCCTATGGCAACTTCCTGCCAGGCGAGGAAACCGCGCGCCTGGCGCCACTGCACCAGCAGGCACGCCCCCTGGCACGTAACGCGCTGTACCAGATCTTGCGTCGCACCCTGCAGGGCGAGAACGCCCAGACACTGCCGTCCGAGGCCAGCCGCCTGCTCGAGCGCCGCGCCCATATCCTGCTGGTCGAAGACAACCCGGTGAACCAACTGGTGGCCAAGGGCATGCTTGGCAAGCTCGGCTGCCAGGTGCAGGTCGCCGCCCACGGCGCAGAAGCGCTGGAAATGCTCGAGCGTGAAGGTTTCGACATGGTGCTGATGGACTGCAACATGCCGGTGATGGACGGCTATGAGGCCAGCCGGCGCATCCGCCAGAGCGGACGCTGGCCGGAGCTGCCGATCGTCGCCCTGACCGCCAATGCCATGCCCGAGGAGCGCGAGCGTTGCCGCGCCGCGGGCATGGACGACTACCTGGCCAAGCCGTTTCGCCGCGAAGAACTACTGGCGCTGATCGAACACTGGGTGCCCGTCAGCGGCTGAGCAGGCGCTGGATATCGGCTTCCAGCGCCTCGGGCTTGGTGGTCGGTGCGTAGCGCGTGACCTTGCCGCTGGAGGGGTCGACCAGGAACTTGGTGAAGTTCCACTTGATCTTCTGCGTCCCCAGCAGGCCCGGCGCACGGCGCTTGAGTTCGGCGAACAGCGGATGGGCGCCGGGGCCGTTGACCTCGATCTTGCGAAACAACGGGAAGCTCACGCCGAAGTTGAGTTCGCAGAACTGCGAGATTTCCAGCGCATCGCCCGGCTCCTGCTTGCCGAACTGGTTGCAGGGAAAGCCCAGTACGACCAGGCCTTGCCCGCGATGCTCCTGCCAGAGCTTTTCGAGCCCCTTGTACTGCGGGGTAAAGCCGCACTGGCTGGCAGTGTTGACCACCAGCACAGCCTTGCCGGCGAAATCGCCGAGCTTTTTCTGCTCACCCGTGAGGGTGACGCAGGGGATGTCCAGCAACGCATCGGCCATGTCGATTCTCCCTTCAGGCGCGCGGTTCGAAATCCAGGCACACCGAGTTGATGCAGTAGCGCAGCCCCGTCGGCGGCGGGCCGTCCGGGAATACGTGGCCCAGGTGCGCATCGCACTGGGCGCAGGTGACTTCGGTGCGGATCATGCCGTGGGAGGTGTCGCGAATCTCGATCATCGCACTCTCCTCGATCGGCGCGTAGAAGCTCGGCCAGCCGCAGCCAGAGTCGAACTTGGTCTGCGAATCGAACAACGCCAGCCCACAGCAGATGCAACTGTAGACGCCCGCACGCTTTTCGCTGTTGTATTTACCCGTAAACGGCCGCTCGGTGCCTTTCAGGCGACACACCTGATACTGCGCGGGGTCGAGCATCTCGCGCCATTCTTCGAGTGTTTTGTCGATCTTTTGCATGGGGTAGACCTCGGCAGGCTGAATTTCACTCCGCGCCGTCTTTTCCCTGGCGCGGGTGGCACGTATATTAGTTGGCTTGTGTGCAGACGATCAGTCTGGCACCCGCGCCCCGTCCTTTTCAAACCTTTTGACGGCCGCGCCCCGCGACTTATCCATTCGGGATCACATCATGCAGTTCAGCAAATCGAACAAGCTCGCCAATGTCTGCTATGACATTCGCGGCCCGGTGCTCAAGCACGCCAAACGCCTGGAAGAGGAAGGCCAACGCATCCTCAAGCTGAACATCGGCAATCCGGCACCTTTTGGCTTCGAGGCGCCGGACGAAATCCTCCAGGACGTGATCCGCAACCTGCCGACCGCCCAGGGCTACAGCGACTCCAAGGGTCTGTTCAGTGCGCGCAAGGCAGTGATGCAGTACTGCCAGCAGAAGCAGATCGAAGGTGTCGGCATCGAGGACATCTACCTGGGCAACGGCGTCTCCGAGCTGATCGTGATGTCGATGCAGGCGCTGCTCAACAACAACGACGAAGTGCTGATTCCGGCCCCCGACTACCCGCTGTGGACCGCTGCCGTGAGCCTGGCTGGCGGCAAGCCGGTGCACTACCTGTGCGACGAGCAGGCCGACTGGTTCCCCGACCTCGACGACATCAAGGCCAAGATCACCCCGAACACCAAGGCCCTGGTGATCATCAACCCGAACAACCCCACTGGCGCCGTGTACTCCAGGGAGCTGCTGCTGGGCATGCTGGAGCTGGCGCGCCAGCACAACCTGGTGGTGTTCTCCGATGAGATCTACGACAAGATCCTCTACGACGAAGCCGTGCACATCAGTACCGCCTCGCTCGCACCCGACGTGCTGTGCCTGACGTTCAACGGCCTGTCGAAGTCGTACCGCGTGGCCGGTTTCCGCTCCGGCTGGCTGATCATCTCCGGGCCCAAGCACACCGCCCAGAGCTACATCGAAGGCATCGACATGCTGGCCAACATGCGCCTGTGTGCCAACGTCCCGGCCCAGCACGCGATCCAGACGGCGCTGGGTGGCTACCAGAGCATCAACGACCTGGTGCTGCCGCCGGGCCGCCTGCTCGAACAGCGCAACCGCACCTACGAATTGCTCAATGCCATTCCCGGCGTCAGCTGCGTCAAGCCGATGGGTGCGCTGTATGCCTTCCCGAAGATCGACCCGAAAGTCTGCCCGATCCACAACGACGAGAAATTCGTGCTCGACCTGCTGCTGTCGGAGAAACTGCTGATCGTCCAGGGCACCGCCTTCAACTGGCCATGGCCGGACCACTTCCGCGTCGTCACCCTGCCCCGCGTGGATGACCTGGAACAGGCCATCGGGCGCATCGGCAACTTCCTGCGCACCTACTCGCAGTAAGCCCGGCAACACCTGCAGAGGCCTGTACGGCAGGCCCTGCAGGCGCTCGCGCAGCTCCCTTTCCCCCAGGATGAATTCTTACATCCTGCAACGGTCTATCTCCCGGCGAGTTGCCGCGCCTCTGTCATACTGCCCGGTACACAGTTTGAAATAGTCGGCCGGTTGAATCACCCGGGCCGCCCCCTTATATACCCCGCAGTAGAGCGACATTTTCATCCGTCAGGAGAACGTAACAACCATGATGCGCATTCTGTTGTTTGTGGCCACCAACCTTGCGGTGGTGCTGGTTGCAAGCATTACCCTCAGCCTGTTCGGCTTCAACGGGATCATGGCCGCCAATGGCGTCGACCTGGACCTGGGCAGCCTGCTGGTGTTCTGCGCCGTGTTCGGCTTCGCCGGTTCGCTGGTTTCGCTGCTCATCTCCAAGTGGATGGCGAAGATGAGCACCGGTACCCAGATCATCACCCAGCCGCGCACCCGCCACGAGCAGTGGCTGTTGCAGACGGTCGAGGAACTGGCCCGCGAAGCCGGCATCAAGATGCCCGAAGTGGGGATCTTCCCCGCCTACGAAGCCAACGCCTTCGCCACCGGCTGGAACCGCAACGACGCGCTGGTCGCGGTGTCGCAGGGCCTGCTCGAGCGTTTCTCGCCCGATGAAGTGCGCGCGGTGCTGGCCCACGAGATCGGCCACGTGGCCAACGGCGACATGGTCACCCTGGCACTCGTCCAGGGCGTGGTGAACACCTTCGTGATGTTCTTCGCCCGCATCATCGGCAACTTCGTCGACAAGGTGATCTTCAAGAACGAGGAAGGCCAGGGTATTGCCTACTACATCGCGACCATCGTCGCCGAACTGATCCTCGGCATCCTGGCCAGCATCATCGTCATGTGGTTCTCGCGCCGCCGCGAGTATCGCGCCGACGAAGCCGGCGCGCGCCTGGCAGGCACCGGCGCGATGATCGCCGCCCTGCAGCGCCTGCGCTCGGAGCAAGGCATGCCGGTGCACATGCCCGACACCATGAAGGCCTTCGGTATCAATGGCGGCCTCAAGCAGGGCCTTGCCGGGCTGCTGATGAGCCACCCGCCGCTGGAAGACCGTATCGACGCACTGCGTCGTCGCGGGTGATCCGACAGGCAAACAGGAAAGGGCGACTCAGGTCGCCCTTTTTCGTGGGTGAGTAACGGCCAGTGCGAGCTCAGCGTTGCAGGTGATACACCCGCTCCAGCAGGCTGGTCACTCCCGCATTCTGAAACTTGGGGCTCTGCCCGATGATTTCCGGCGCTTGCAACTCGGTCACCTGCCAACCTGCCAGGCCGCGCCTGACCTCCTCGTCGGGCACCGAGAACGGCGGCCCATCGAGACGCCCCTGATCGTACTCCAGCGTCACCATCAGCCCCCGGCATACCGCCGGCAGGCAGCAAGACAGATGCTCAAGGTAACGGCCACGCATGGTTTCGGGCAGGGCAATCACGGCAGCGCGATCATACAGCGCCGCGCAGTCGGCGAGGTCCGTGGCCTGCAAGGCGAAGAAATCGCCACACCAGAGTTCCACCGCGTCGCTGCGCCAGACCTCGAAGGCGCCATGGCTGGAGACTTCGGGCTGCAGCCCATGCTCGCGGAAGAAACTCTCCACCGCCACCCGCGACAACTCCACTCCCAACACCCGATAGCCTTGACCCGCCAGCCAGGCGAGATCCAGGCTCTTGCCACACAGCGGCACCAGCACCTTGCTGCCCGGCGCCAGCGTCGGCCAGTGCGCCTGCAGATAAGGGTTCACCTGCGCCTGGTGAAAGCCGATCTGGTTATCGGCCCATCGCTTGTGCCAGAACGTCGACTCCATGATCACCCCAAATAATTCGATGGATTTCTTGCAAAACTTATATTGGATATCGATCTGTAACTGATCGAAGATGGCGCCATCTTAACCCTTCAGGATCTCGCCATGCTGCCCAGCCTGTTCATTTCCCATGGTTCCCCCATGCTCGCCCTGCAACCCGGCGCCAGCGGCCCGGCGTTATCCCGCCTGGCGGCAAGCCTGCCGCGGCCGAAGGCGATCGTGGTGGTATCCGCGCACTGGGAAAGCCGGGAACTGCTGGTGATGAGTGGCGCCCAGCCACAGACCTGGCACGACTTCGGAGGTTTTCCCGCCGCCCTGTATGCCGTGCAGTATCCGGCACCTGGCGCGCCTGGACTGGCGCGTGAGGTGGTCGCCCTGCTCGATGACGCCGGGCTGCCCGCCCAGCTTGACGCACAACGTCCGTTCGACCACGGCAGCTGGGTGCCACTGTCGCTGATGTATCCGGATGCCGCCATCCCGGTGATCCAGGTCTCGCTGCCCAGCCGCCAGGGCCCGGCCCTGCAGCTCAAGGTCGGCAAGGCATTGGCCAGCCTGCGCGCCCAGGGCATCCTGCTGATCGGCTCAGGCAGCATCACCCACAACCTCGGCGAGTTGGACTGGCACGCCGGCCCGGAAGCGATAGAACCTTGGGCGGGTGCGTTCCGCGACTGGGTGGTGGAGCGCCTGGAGGCAGACGACACCGCTGCGCTGCTGGACTACCGGCAGCAGGCACCTCATGCAGTACGCAACCACCCCAGCGACGAGCACCTGCTACCTTTGTTCTTCGCCCTGGGCGCAGGAGAGCGCTTTGGAATTGTGCATCAAGGATTCACGATGGGTGCACTGGGAATGGACATCTACAGCTTCGATTGAGCTGCCCCACCCTCGCCCTCGCCCTCGCCCTCGCCCTCGCCCTTGATCTTGATCTTGATCCCCCGGTGTCAGGATAGTTGTCGCCTCGCCAGATTTACCTGAAACCAGACCCCGGGGGCTGAAAGAGAGCCGTTATGCCGTACTATTCCTCTGAGCGCAAAGCCGAACTGCTCAAGATGCTGGGTCCTCCACTCAACCTGACGATGGCCGAAGTCGCTAGGCGTGAGGGCGTTACTGAAATGTCGCTGTATACCTGGCGCAAACGAGCCAGTGCCGAAGGATGTGTGGTGGTGACCGATCCCAAACACCCGACCGAGAGCTGGTCGGCAGAAATGAGATTCGCAGCTGTGGCTGAATGTGCCAGCTTGTCCGAGATCGAGGTGGGTGAATACTGCCGTCGCAAAGGCTTGTATCCGGAGCAGATTGCTGCCTGGCGGCAAGCGTTCCTGAGTGGGATGGCCCCTCCAAAAGCGCAGCCCAAGGTTGATCGGGAGCAGGCCCGTCAGGATCAGAAACGTATTAAACAGCTCGAGCGCGAGCTGCGCCGCAAGGATAAGGCGCTGGCTGAAACAGCCGCGTTACTGGTGCTGCGAAAAAAGCTCAACGACTACTGGGGAGTAGACGACGAGGACAATTGACTGCTTTGCCGGAACGGCAACTGCTGGTGACTTGGTTGACTGAGGCGATTAATTCCGGAGCTCGGAAATTGACGGCATGTCAGGAAGTTGGCTTGACGCTCCGAACGTTGCAGCGCTGGACTCAAACGGAAGAAGTGGCGGCTGATGCACGCACAACTACAGTTCGCGCAACCCCACCAAACGCGCTGAGCGAGCACGAGCGACAAGCGATTCTCAACCTGTGCAACAGCGCTGAGTATGCTCACTTGCCACCTAGCCAGATCGTGCCGAGGCTGGCCGACAAGCAGCTCTACATAGGCTCGGAGTCGACCTTCTACCGGGTGCTTCGGGCTGCTGGACAGCGAGAACGCCGAGGGCGCGCTCAGCGCCCTGGGCGTCATGCCGAGCCGACAACGCATGCTGCCCGCGCACCTAACCGGGTGTGGTCGTGGGACATCACATACTTGCCATCTTCGGTGCGTGGAAAGTATTACTACCTGTACCTGATCGAAGACATCTACAGCCGCAAGACTGTGGGCTGGGAGGTACACGAGAACGAAGACGGCGCCAAAGCTGCAGTGTTGCTGCAGAGAAGTGTAATCAGCGAACAGTGCTTGAGAGAGCCGTTGGTGTTGCACTCGGACAACGGCACGCCGATGAAATCGGCCACTTTGCTGAGCAAGATGTACGAGCTGGGCATAACACCGTCCCGCGGCAGGCCGCGTGTCAGTAATGACAATCCATACTCGGAGGCACTTTTCAGAACACTGAAGTACTGCCCGCAATGGCCGACCAAGGGCTTCGAGACCTTGGATGC
This sequence comes from Pseudomonas sp. FA117, assembly GCF_057370475.1. Taxonomy (NCBI): domain Bacteria; kingdom Pseudomonadati; phylum Pseudomonadota; class Gammaproteobacteria; order Pseudomonadales; family Pseudomonadaceae; genus Pseudomonas; species Pseudomonas sp. FA117. Next base: position 1,736,526 of record NZ_CM170675.1, on the reverse strand, counting down.
TGCACGATGCTGGGTGCGTGATTTTATCCGTTGGTACAACCACGAACACCGACACAGCCGAATCCGCTTCGTCACGCCAGCAGAGCGTCATCGAGGCCAGGACAGGCAAATCCTTGCCCTGCGCCACGAACTCTATGAGCGCGCTCGAAATAGGAATCCGGAGCGATGGTCAGGACGCACTCGCAACTGGGAGCCAATTGGTACCGTGCTTCTGAACCCTGATCGGGAACAACAGCACGTGAAGCAAGCCGCATAGTTGGATGGTTGACGCGACAACTACCTTGAAAAACGCCGTGATCTTGATCTTGATCTTGATCTTGATCTTGCTTCTAAGCGCACGATATCTCAGGCGCCACAAATCGCGACCTCAGGAGGCCGAGCGTAGGCGTCTGGAGGGCCAGGCGCGTCAGCGCCCTTCGGCGTCAGCCGAAGTCGCCAGGCGAAGTGTTTGCGCAGCAAACCGTAGCGGCGATGGGCCCGTAAGACGCCGGAGCGAGGGGACCCGGAGCGAAGCGGAGGGCCGTATGTGGGAGCCAGCCCTTTTTGGTTACTTTTTGGGGCGTTTGCCAAAAAGTGACTCGCTGTAAAAGCGAAAAGGTGATTGAGCCTCACCCTGGCAAACGGATATTCACTCCATTCATGCAGCCATGCACCTCGCCTCAAAGCGGCTAAAAAAGAGCGATGATGCGAAAGCCGTGTGCATATCCATTTGCCAGTGTGACGCCCAATCACCTTTTCGCTTTTACAGCGAGTCACTTTGCTCGCGGGCAAAGTAACCAAAACCGCCTCGCTCCCACATACGGCCCCTACGCTACGCTCCGGGGTCCCCTCGCGCCGGCGCCTTCCGGGCCCATCGCCGCTACGGTTTGCTGCGCAAACACTTCGCCTGGCGACTTCGGCTACGCCGAAGGGCGCTGCGCGCCTGGCCCTACAGGCACCTCTGCTCGGCCTTCTGAGGTCGCACCTTGTGGTGTCTGATCCAGCGCGCACTCAGAAGCCAGAGCAACAGCAACAGCAACAGCAACAGCAACAGCAACAGCCCTTATCCGACCAGGCCGCGAACACAGAAATAAAGAATCGAAGCCTCTATCAAGCACCACGCTCAAGCTTGCGCAAACCTCCAACGGATCATCCCCCCGCAAACAAAAAATCCCCGGCAAGCCGGGGATTTTTCATTGCAACAAGGACTCAGTCCTCGCGATAACGACGCAGCTTCAGCTGCTTGCCCGCCACACGAGTATCCTTGAGCTTGGACAGCAGACGCTCCAGCCCCTCTTCCGGCAGCTCGACCAGGCTGAAGCTGTCGCGCACCTGGATGCGACCGATAGCATCGCGGGCCAGGCCGCCTTCGTTGAGGATCGCACCCAGCAGGTTCTTGGCGGCGATACCGTCACGGGCACCCAGGGCAGTACGGCAACGCACGCGGCCTTCGGCCAGCGGCATCGGCGCACGGCGTTCGCGGTCACCGCGCTCGCTGCGCTCACCACGGTCGCTGCGCTCGCCGGTACGCTCACGCGGCGTGTAGGTCGGCACCAGCGGCTGCTCGCGCTCGACGGCAGCCAGGTCCAGCGACTGACCGTTGGTGGCCTTGCGCAGCAGGGCCGCGGACAGGGCGCGGGCCGAGCAGCCGAGGTCGGCGGTCAGGCGGTCGAATAGCTCGCCGTGGGTCGCTTCGGCTTCGGCCACCAGCGGCGCGAGGCTTGCGGTCAGTTTCTTGATGCGCGCGTCCAGCACGGCCTGTGGGCCTGGCAGGCGGGCTTCGGCAACCTTCTGCCCGGTGACACGCTCGATCACCTGCAGCATGCGGCGCTCGCGCGGAGTCACCAGCAGCAGGGCGCGGCCATCGCGACCGGCACGACCGGTACGGCCGATACGGTGTACGTAGGACTCCGGATCGTACGGCATGTCCACGTTGAACACGTGGGTGATGCGCGGTACGTCCAGGCCACGGGCAGCGACGTCGGTGGCGACGACGATGTCCAGGCGACCGTCCTTGAGCGAGTCGATGACGCGCTCACGCTGGTTCTGGGCGATGTCGCCGTTCAGCGCGGCAGCCTTGTAGCCCTTGGCTTCCAGCGCAGCGGCCAGGTCCAGGGTGGCTTGCTTGGTACGCACGAAGGCGATCAGCGCGTCGAATTCCTCGACTTCCAGCAGACGCAGCACGGCCGGGATCTTCTGGTCGGCGTGGACCATCAGGTGGGCCTGGTCGATCGCGGTGACGGTCTGGGTCTTGCTCTGGATCTTGACGTGCTTGGGCTCGCGCAGGTGACGCTCGGCGATCGAACGGATCGACGACGGCAGGGTTGCGGAGAACAGTACGGTCTGGCGGGTGGCAGGGATGGCATCGAAGATCACTTCGAGGTCGTCCATGAAGCCCAGCTTGAGCATTTCGTCGGCTTCGTCGAGTACCAGGTACTGAACGGTGGACAGCACCTTCTCGTCACGACGCAGGTGGTCGCACAGGCGACCCGGGGTGGCGACGACGATCTGCGCGCCGTTACGGATGGCGCGCAGTTGCGGGCCCATCGGGGCACCGCCGTACACGGCCACCACGTTAACGCCCGGCATCTGCTTGGCGTAGGTTTCGAAAGCGGTGGCTACTTGCAGCGCCAACTCACGGGTTGGCGCCAGGATCAGGGCTTGCGGTTCGCGCTTGCTCACGTCGATCTTGTTGAGGATCGGCAGGGCGAAGGCAGCGGTCTTGCCGGTGCCAGTCTGCGCCTGGCCGATCATGTCATGACCGGCGAGGATGATCGGGATCGACTGTTGCTGGATGGCCGACGGCTCTTCATAGCCGGTGGCCAGAACGGCGGCAACGATGTTCGGATGAAGATCGAGAGCGGCGAATCCGCCGGTTTCCTGGGTCATGGGTCTGCCTCTATGTGCATCCGCAAAGACCCATGCTCCAAAGCTGCACATGCCTTGAAAGACCCGAAGGTCACCCAGGCAGCTTTGGCGGCGGGGATTTGCGAAAACGATTGAAAAAGAATACGTGGGAAAGGTCCGCCTAGCGGACGCGCAGCCGAAGCTGGACTCGGAGGATTTGCACCACCTGATTTTGAGGTCCGCTAAAAGACCGGCGCGTACTATATACGAATTCGCCTTGCACCGTGAGATTTTTTTCTGAAATGTTGCCAGGCATCAGGCCATCATCCAGCAGCTTGCTGAATCGATTCCCTTTTGCTCCGCGCTACACATTTGCAGGAGCGGGCTTGCCCGCGAATGACAGCACCACCGACGCCGGATCAGCTCGCCGCCCGAACCGCCTTGATCAGGTAGTCCAGCGAATACCCCAGCCGCGGCGCCAGCGCCTCGGCCCGCGCCAGCAAACCGTCCAGGTCCAGCTCCTGATCCAGGTCGGCGGGCACCAGCAGGATCACATTGCCCTCCTTCACCGGCAGCTCCCAGTAGTGGCGGTGGTACAACCCGCGCAGCAGCGCCGCGCCCAACGGCCGGCCGTCGTCGCCGGCCCACTGGTTGATCACCAGCCAGCCGTCCGGGTTGAGCTGCTGCTGGCACTGCTCCAGGAACTTCCACGCCAGGTGCCCGACACCCGGGCCATGATCGGTGTAGAGGTCGACGAAGATCAGGTCGGCCTTCTCCGCCGTGGGCAGCAGCTCCAGCGCATCGCCGATGCGCACGTACAGGCGCGGGTCGTCGTCCAGCCCCATGTATTCCATGGCCAGGCGCGGCACATCCGGGCGCAGCTCGATGGCCTCGACATCCTCCAGCGCCAGGAACTTCAGGCAGGCCTGGGTCAGGGTGCCCGCACCGAGGCCAAGGAACAGGGCGCTCTCCGGCTGCGGATGGCACAGTGCACCGACCAGCATGGCGCGGGTGTAGTCGTACTCCAGCCAGCTGGGATCGGCGGTGAAGGTGCAGCTCTGCTCGATGGCGTCGCCGAACTCGAGAAAACGGTAATCCTCGACCTCGTACACACTGATGATGCCGTAGGCATCCTCCACCCGGGCCAGCAGCCGTTCTTCCCGCTCCGTCGCCATCGCCTGCCACCTGCCCGCACAAAAACCGGCATTGTCCGCCAATGCCTGCGGTGCAACAAGCAGGCCGGCACCTGATACCATGACCGATACGCCTGAACCGACCACATCGAGCCCGTGATGAACCAACCCTGGACCCCTGACAGCTGGCGCGCCCTGCCGATCCAGCAGCAACCGACCTACCCCGACGCCGCGCACCTGCTGAAGGTCGAGCAGACCCTGGCCAGCTACCCGCCGCTGGTGTTCGCCGGTGAAGCCCGCGAGTTGCGCCGCCAGTTCGCCGAGGTCACCCAGGGCCGCGCCTTCCTGCTGCAGGGCGGCGACTGCGCCGAAAGCTTCGCCGAATTCTCCGCCGCGAAGATCCGCGACACCTTCAAGGTGCTGCTGCAGATGGCCATCGTCATGACCTTCGCCGCCGGCTGCCCGGTGGTGAAGGTCGGGCGCATGGCCGGGCAGTTCGCCAAGCCGCGCTCGGCCAACGACGAAACCATCGGCCAGGTCACGCTGCCGGCCTACCGTGGCGATATCGTCAACGGCATCGGCTTCGACCAGGCCAGCCGCGTACCCGACCCCGAGCGCCTGCTGCAGGCCTACCACCAGTCCACCGCCAGCCTCAACCTGCTGCGCGCCTTCGCCCAGGGTGGTTTCGCCGACCTGCACCAGGTGCACAAGTGGAACCTGGACTTCATCGCCAACTCGGCGCTGGCCGACAAATACCATCAGCTCGCCAACCGCATCGACGAAACCCTGGCCTTCATGCGTGCCTGTGGCCTGGACAGCGCGCCGCAACTGCGCGAGACCAGCTTCTTCACCGCCCACGAGGCGCTGCTGCTCAATTATGAAGAGGCCTTCGTGCGCCGCGACAGCCTGAGCGGCGACTACTACGACTGCTCGGCGCACATGCTGTGGATCGGCGACCGTACCCGCCAGCTCGACGGCGCCCACGTCGAGTTCCTGCGCGGCGTGCACAACCCGATCGGGGTCAAGGTCGGCCCGAGCATGAACACCGAAGAGCTGATCCGCCTGATCGATGTGCTCAACCCGGACAACGACCCCGGCCGCCTCAACCTGATCGTGCGCATGGGCGCAAACAAGGTCGGCGACCACCTGCCCGGGCTGATTCGCACCGTCGAGCGCGAGGGGCGCCAGGTGCTGTGGAGCTCCGACCCGATGCACGGCAACACCATCAAGGCCAGCAGCGGCTACAAGACCCGCGACTTCGCGCAGATCCTCGACGAAGTGCGGCAGTTCTTCCAGGTGCACCAGGCCGAAGGCAGCCACGCCGGTGGCATCCACATCGAGATGACTGGACAGAACGTCACCGAATGCATCGGTGGCGCCCGTCCCATCACCGAAGATGGCCTGTCGGACCGCTACCACACCCACTGCGACCCGCGCATGAATGCCGATCAGTCGCTGGAACTGGCCTTCCTGATCGCCGAAACCCTCAAGCAGGTGCGTCGCTGAGGGCCTGACGCAGAGGCCCGGTCGACTCGCGCGCACAATCCAGGCGCACCCGCTCAAGGCCCAACCAGCCCGCCAGCCGTTCCAGGCTGCGGGCCAGGGCCTGGAAGCCCTGCTCGTCCAGCCCCTGCGGCTCCTCATGCACGGCATGCACCGCCAGCTCGCTGCGCGCACGCTCGGCGCGCAGGTCCAGGCGGGCTGCGATGCGCCCGTCGTGCAGGAACGGCAGCACGTAGTAGCCATACACCCGTTTGTGCGCCGGGGTGTAGATTTCCAGGCGATAGCGGAAGTCGAACAGTCGCTCGGTACGTGCCCGCTCCCAGACCAGCGAATCGAACGGCGAGAGCAAGGCGCTGGCCTCCACCCGCCGGGGAATGCGAGGAGTGCCGACGCAGTAGGCAGGCTGCTTCCAGCCCTCGACCGTGCAGGCCTGCAGGTGCCCCTCGGCGAGCAGCGCGGCAAGCGCGTCGCGGGCCTGTGCAGGGCCGAGCCGGAAATAATCGCGCAGGTCCTGGGCGGTGGCTACGCCCAGCGCCGTGGCCGCATGCAGCATCAGGCCCTGCTGGGCCTGGGCCTCCGACAGTTCGGCCTGATCGAGGACCGCAGCTGGCAACACCCGCTGCGGCAGGTCGTAGAGGCGTTCGAAACCCCGTCGCCTGGCAACGGTGACCTGCCCGGCAGCGAACAGCCATTCCAGGGCCATCTTCTCTTCGCTCCAGTCCCACCACGGGCCGGCACGCTCCTGGCGGGTCGACAGGCTGCCAGCACCCAGCGCTCCCTGGTCACGCACGGCGGCCAGCACACGGGCGACGACATCCTGGCGCTCACGACCGAACTGCGCCAGCTGCCGGTAGATCCCCTCGCCCTGCTGCGCCCGCGCCATGCGCCAACGCATCAGGGGATAGAGCGAAAGCGGCAGCAACGAGGCCTCGTGCCCCCAGTACTCGAACAGCTGGCGCTGCCGTCCGCGCCCCCAGGCCAACTGGTCGAGCAGTTCGGGCTGATAGTCGCCCAGGCGTGAAAACAGCGGCAGGTAGTGCGAACGCACCAGCGCATTGACCGAATCGATCTGCACCACACCCAGGCGTTGCAGCATGCGCCTGAGCGCAGCCAGGGTCGGTGCCTGGGGCTTGCCGAAACCTTGTGCCGACAGGGCCAGGCGGCGAGCTTGCTTGAGGGAAAGGCTGAGGGTCACGGGACGGGCTCCACGGCAAGTCGGCTCACAGTGTAGCGCCAAGCCTGTCTTTACCCAGCCTTTACCCTGCACTGACTGCCCTTGACCTTGATCTCCCTAGACTGGGCTCATCCGGTAACCACCGGCTTGAGAAAGGAGAAACACCATGCGCAAGACCCTTATCGCCCTGATGTTCGCCGCTGCCCTGCCGACCGTCGCCATGGCCATGCCAGACGGCGGCCCACGCGGCGACGGCCCGCATCACCGCGGTGACGCGCCTTTCGCCCAGCTCGACCTGACCCGTGACCAGCGCCAGCAGATCGGCAAGCTGATGGGCGAGCAGATGAAGCAGCGCCGTGACGTCACCGAACGCTACCTGGCCAAGCTGCCGGCTGCCGACCAGAAAGCCATGAAAGACGAGCTCAAGGCCAGCCACGACAAGACCCAGGGCCAGATCCGCGCCCTGCTCAAGCCCGAGCAGCAGAAGCAGTTCGACGAACTGCAGAGCAAGCGCGCCGCCGACAAGGCCGAATGGCAGCAGTTCCAGGCATGGAAAGCTGAAAAAGCCGCCAAGGCCCAGTAAGCTGTCCGACCGATGCCCGGCCCGCGCTCTCGCGGGCCGGGCCTTTCTCGTGTGTGGGCCCGTGTGGGGAGGTACTCGTCTTGCGTTCATTGTTCTGGCGCATCCTGGCCAGTTTCTGGCTGGCCATCGCCCTGGTCGCCGGGCTGTCGATCCTGCTCGGCCACATGCTCAACCAGGACGCCTGGATTCTCAGCCGCCACCCGGGCCTGAACACCCTGGCCAGTCGCTGGGTACAGCACTATGAACAGGAAGGCCTGGACGCCTCGCAGCGTTTCCTGGAACGCCGCAAGCAGCGCTACAAGATCGACGTCCAGGTGCTCGACGACAGCGGCGACGCCGTGGTGCCCGGCACCTTCCCACGGCGCGCCGAGGACTTCGAGCGGCGCCAGCACAATGATCAGCGCCGCCTGCCCTGGCGCCGCCTGACCGAGGAATACACCAGCCCCACCACGGGCGAGACCTACCTGCTGATCTACCGCATTCCGCACCCGGAGCTGATGGCCTGGCACCGCGAAAGCCTGATCTGGCCGCTCAGCGCCCTGGGCATCGCGCTGGTGGTGCTGACCCTGTTCAGCCTGCTGGTGACGCTGTCCATCACCCGCCCGCTCAGCCGCCTGCGCGGTGCGGTACACGACCTCGGCCAGACCAGCTACCAGCAGAACAGCCTCGCCCGACTGGCGGTGCGGCGCGACGAGTTCGGCGTGCTGGCCAACGACTTCAACAAGATGGGCGCCCGCCTGCAGAGCCTGATCGGCAGCCAGCGCCAGCTGCTACGCGACGTGTCCCACGAGCTGCGCTCGCCGCTGGCGCGCCTGCGCATCGCCCTGGCCTTGGCCGAACGCGCCGAACCCGAACAGCGCCAGGCCCTGTGGCCGCGCCTGACCCGCGAGTGCGATCGCCTCGAAGACCTGATCAGCGAGATCCTGGTGCTGGCCCGGGTCGATGCCGAACAGGCGCATGCCGAGCCTGTCGACGTCAACGCCCTGCTCGGCAGCGTGCGCAAGGATGCCCAGCTCAGCGTGCCGGAGCAGGAGGTGCGCCTGGAGGCCGAGCCGGGACTGACCCTGCAGGGCTGGCCGACCTTGCTGGAGCGTGCCGTGGATAACCTGGTGCGCAATGCGCTGCGCTTCAGCCCGACAGGGCAGCCAGTCGAGATACGCGCCGTTCGCGAGCAGGAGCAACTGCTGCTGAGCGTACGCGACCACGGCCCTGGCGTTGCGCCCGAGCACCTGGAGCAGTTGGGCGAGCCGTTCTTCCGCGCGCCCGGGCAGGACGCGCCAGGCCACGGACTGGGGCTGGCGATCGCCCGGCGCGCGGCCGAGCGTCACGGTGGCGCGCTGGTGCTGGAGAATCATCCCCAGGGGGGCTTTGTCGCAAGGCTGGAACTGCCGGTGACCCAGGCATCCGCCTGACCGGCCCGTCCAACCATGCGATGACTCTGTGAGCGGGGCTTGTTGCGCGATAGGGCTGCGCAGCAGCCCCCAGCCCCACTCGGTCACTCGCCCCAGGCGCTGACGAACGCGGCCGTTTCCAGTACCGGCGGCGTACGCGGCTCGTTGACCGGCGTGCCGAGGTACAGGTAGCCGATCAGCTCTTCGTTCTCCGCCAGCCCCAGCCCCTTGTTGACATGGGCATCGAAGGCCATGTCGCCGGTGCGCCAGACCGCGCCGATCCCCTGGGCATGCGCGGCGATCAGGATACCGTGGGCGGCGCAGCCGGCCGCCAGGCGCTGCTCCGACTTCGGCACCTTGAAGTGATCCTGCAGGCGCGCGATGACCACCACCAGCAGCGGCGCACGCAGCGGCATGGCGCGGGCCTTGTCGAGCGCGGCCTGGCTGGCGTCGCCCTTGGCCTGCACCGCTTCGGCGAACAGCTCGCCGAGCTTGTCGCGGCCCTGCCCCTCGATGGTCAGGAAGCGCCACGGGCGCAGCTGGCCGTGGTCCGGGGCACGCAGCGCAGCCTGGAACAGCCCCTCGCGCTGGGCGGCATTAGGCGCAGGTTCGGTCAGGCGTGGCACGGAAACACGGTTGAGCAATGCGTCGAGAGCCTCCATCGGCTACCCTCCTGGCAGAAGAAATGTGCCGCCATTCTAAAGGACCGCGCGCACCTGTGGGGCCGGCTTGTCCGCGATCACGATCAAAAGTGCGCATCCCCCCTGCCGCACGTACGTTTACATCCCGCGACCCGCAGGTAGAATGGCGCCTTTTCCGTTTCGAGTCAGAGCAGATCACATGGCGTTGCCGACCTTAAGGATCATCGCGTTCATCATCGGCATCTTCCTGATCACCCTGGCGGTGAGCATGGTCGTGCCCATGGCGACCCTGGTGATCTTCGAACGCACCGGCGACATGCCGTCATTCCTCTGGTCGAGCCTGATCACCTTCATCGCCGGCCTGGCCATGGTCCTGCAGGGCCGTCCCGAGCACGTCCACCTGCGTCCGCGCGACATGTACCTGCTGACCGTCAGCAGCTGGCTGGTGGTCTGCGTGTTCGCCGCCCTGCCCTTCCTGCTGACCCAGCACATCAGCTACACCGACGCCTTCTTCGAGAGCATGTCCGGCATCACCGCCACCGGTTCGACGGTGCTCAGCGGGCTGGACAACATGTCCCCAGGCATCCTCATGTGGCGCTCGATGCTGCACTGGCTCGGCGGCATCGGCTTCATCGGCATGGCGGTGGCGATCCTGCCGCTGCTGCGCATCGGCGGCATGCGCCTGTTCCAGACCGAGTCCTCGGACCGCTCGGAAAAGGTCATGCCACGCTCGCACATGGTGGCCAAGTACATCGTCGCGGTGTACGTCGGCATCACAGTGCTCGGCAGCCTGGCGTTCTGGTGGGCGGGGATGAGCCCCTTCGATGCGATCAACCACGCCATGTCGGCGATTTCCACCGGCGGCTTCTCCACCTCCGACCTGTCGCTGGCCAAGTGGGACATTCCTGCCGTGCACTGGGTGGCGGTGGTGGTGATGATCCTGGGCAGCGTGCCCTTCACCCTCTATGTCGCCACCCTGCGTGGCAACCACCGGGCGTTGCTGCGCGACCAGCAGGTGCAGGGGCTGCTGGGGCTGCTGGTGGCCACCTGGGTCGTGCTCGGCACCTGGTACTGGGCCACCACCGACCTGCACTGGCTCGACGCCTTGCGCCATGTGGCGCTGAACGTCACCTCGGTCGTGACCACCACCGGTTTCGCCCTGGGCGACTACAGCCTGTGGGGCAACTTCTCGCTGATGCTGTTCTTCTACCTGGGCTTCATCGGCGGCTGCTCCGGCTCGACCGCCGGCGGCATCAAGATCTTCCGTTTCCAGGTCGCCTACATCCTGCTCAAGGCCAGCCTCAACCAGCTGATCCACCCGCGCGCGGTGATCAAGCAGAAGTACAACGGTCATCGCCTCGACGAAGAGATCGTGCGCTCGATCCTGACCTTCTCGTTCTTCTTCGCCGTGACCATCTGCGTCATCGCCCTGCTGCTGTCGCTGCTGGGCGTGGACTGGATGACCGCCCTGACCGGCGCGGCCAGCACGGTTTCCGGCGTGGGCCCCGGCCTGGGCGAGGTGATCGGCCCGGCCGGCAACTTCGCCAGCCTGCCGGATGCAGCCAAGTGGATCCTGGCTGGCGGCATGCTGCTTGGCCGCCTGGAGATCATCACGGTGCTGGTGTTGTGCATGCCTGCGTTCTGGCGTCACTGACCAACGGCGCTTCCAGGCGTGCGCGGTATTCGCTGGGCGTGACGTCGAACCAGCGGCGGAACGCCCGGTAGAAGTTGCTCGGGTCGGCAAAGCCCAGCAGGTAGGCGGTTTCCAGCAAGGTCATGCCCGGTTGCGCCAGATACTGCTCGGCCAGCTCGCGCCGGGTGTCGTCGAGTAGCGTCTGGAAACTGGTGCCCTCCTCCTGCAGTCGCCGCTGCAGGGTGCGCTGCGACAGGTGCAGGGCCTGGGCCACGGTTTCGCGCTTGGGTTCGCCCTGGGGCAGGATGCGGCACAGGGTCTGGCGCACACGGTGGGTGACCCGGCTTTCGGAAAAGCGCGCCAGGTACTCGCCGGCGAAACGGTCATGCAGGATCGCCATGGCTTCATTGGCCGTCGGCAGCGGCGCGTCCATGTCGGCCCGCTCCAGTACCAGCGCATCGTGGGGTGCACCGAACACCAGCGGTGCACGGAACGCCACGCGGTAGGGCTCGACGTTCCTTGGTTGCGGACCCTGGATCAGCACTCGGCGCGGCTGTACCGGACGCCCGCTGAGCCAGCTGCACAACGACAGCGCACAGGCCAGCGAGGCTTCGGCGCTGTGCCGGGTGGGAGGCAGATGATCGCCATGCACGGTGAGAATCAGGGAATAGCCCTCAGGCCCAAGGCGAAAGCTCAGGTCGGAGCTTTCGGCGATGATCCGCTGATAGCGCACCAGCCGTTCGAACCCCTCGGCCAGCGTACGGCTGGACATCAACGCATAGCCCACCACATGGAAGGAGGCCGGCCTGACCACCCGCGCCATGTTCAGGCCAATGGCTTCGTTGCCCGACAGCTCGACAGCCAGCAGCCAGAGTCGGGTCATGGCATCCTGGGGGAAGCGGGCGTCCGGATCGTCGAGGGCGGCAAAGTCCAGCCCCAGTTGCCTGAACATCGCCGGGCAGTCCAGGCCTTCGAGCTCGAGTGCCTTGACGATGCCTGATGCCCAGCTGGCTGATGTGGTTCTTTCACTCATGACAGGCTTCTTATACTGATCGCTCCTGCGGTGAATCCGAAGGATACTCAATTGGCGCCAATTGTCACTGGTCGCCATTCCCAATGACTCTAGACTCGAAACAGGCTCCACGCCGTGTATCCTGAACAAAAACGCACCTGCGGGAACACAGCCATGAACAGCACAGCGCAGTTTCGCAGTTTTGCCGAGTTCTACCCTTACTATCTGGGCGAGCACGCCAACCCGACCTGCCGACGCCTGCACTTCGTCGGCACCAGCCTGGTCATCGCCCTGCTGGCGTACACCATCGGCAGTGGCAAGTGGCTGTTGCTGCTGGCGATCCCCTTGGCCGGCTACGGCTTCGCCTGGGTCGGGCACTTCTTTTTCGAGAAGAACCGACCGGCGACCTTTACCTATCCGCTGTACAGCCTGATCGGTGATTTCGCCATGTTCCGCGATATCCTGCGGGGCAAGATCAGCCTCTGAGCGCCTGTTCTAGACCGGCTCGCCCGCGGTGGCCAGGCGCTCGGCTTGCCGCGCCTGGGCATCGGCCAGCCGGTACAGCTCGATCTGGCCGTCCCAGTGCTCGATCAGCGCGGTGCACGACTCGACCCAGTCGCCGCAGTTGAGGTACTCCACCTCCCCCACCTTGCGGATCTCGGCGTGGTGGATATGCCCGCAGACCACGCCCTGGAAGCCCCGGCGCGTGCATTCGTGGGCGATGGCATCCTCGAAGTCGCTGATGAAGTTCACCGCTCCCTTGACCTTGTGCTTGAGGTACGCCGACAGCGACCAGTAGCCGTACCCGTAGCGGGCGCGCCAGTGGTTGAGCCAGCGATTGAGCACCAGGGTGAATTCGTAGGCGCGGTCGCCGAGGAATGCCAGCCAGCGGTGATAGCGGGTGATCACGTCGAACTGGTCGCCGTGCACCACCAGCAGCCGCCGGCCATCGGCGGTCAGGTGCTCGGCCTCGTCCACCAGCTGGATGTTGCCCAGGATCAGCTTGGAGTAGCGGCGCAGGAATTCGTCGTGGTTGCCGGTGACGTAGATCACCTCGGTGCCACGCTTGCTCATGGTCAGCAGCCGCCGGATCACGTTGGTGTGCGCTTGCGGCCAGTACACGCCGCTGCGCAGCTTCCAGCCGTCGATGATGTCGCCGACCAGGTAGATACGGTCGGCCTGGTAACCCTTGAGGAATTGCGACAGATGCTCGGCCTGGCAATCCCGGGTACCCAGGTGCACATCGGAGATCCACAGCGTGCGTACACGCTGCTTGCGTGACGGACGGACAAATTCGGCGTGTGTCATGGGGCGGCCTCCGGCGCTGTTTGCAGGAGACTGGCAGGTACCGATGACAGGTTGGTGGCAGTCTTGTGACGAGTGATGGAGCCTTTTCGCGGGCAGGTCGGGGCGCGCGCGAAAAGGCCGGTGCAATTTCCACGGTGATACACTGCATCTCTGTTCCAAGGATGTCCCTCATGGCCGCTCCGATCCTGTCCCTGCGCCACTACCGCGACGAGCTGCTCGCCCACAGCCACGAACATCCGCAACTGGTGTTCGGCCTGCATGGGCGCCTGGATTTCGAGGTGCAGGGTCAAGGCGCACGCATCGACCGCCAGGGCCTGATCGTGGTCCCGGCCGGCTTTCATCACACCTGCGCCAGCGACACCGGCAGCCACTGCCTGGTGCTGGACATTCCCGGCGAGCCCTGGCTGCACGAGCAGATGGGTGGCCACGCCGAGGCCAGCCACCGCCTGCTCGAGCGCCCTGCCGCCCTGCTGCTCGATGGCCGCCAGCAACAACTGGTGGACTGGCTCGCCGCCAGCCCCATGGACGACCCGCTGATCGGTCGTCAGGGCGCACTGCTTTTGCTGGCCAGCCTGAACACCGCCGCCGCCACGCCCGCTCCGAGCAGACGCCTGCCCTACGCCGCCTTCGACGCCCATATCGAACGCCACACCGCCCACCCGTTGCAGGTGGCCGACCTGGCGCGGCTGGCCGGGCTGTCCGCTGCCCGGCTGCATGCACGGTTCGTCGAGGAGTGCGGCATGACGCCGATGGACTACATCCGCCAGCGGCGCCTGCTCAAGGCACGTCGGTTGATCGAGCAGACGCTGCTGCCCATGGGCGAGATCGCCGCGCAGGTCGGCTACAGCTCGCAAAGCGCGTTTGGCGCGGCGATGCTCCGGGCGTTCGGTCGCACGCCCCTGGCGCTGCGGCGAGAGTCTGGCGACAACTGACGCCAGGTTGGCGACAGAATCTGTTTTCCCTGAGCTCTACACTGTCGGTGCTGGCCCCTTCGCGGGCGGACCCGCTCCGGCAACTGCCCGTGAACGCGCCAGCACGCCAGCAAAGACCTCGAGCAAGGACTCATCATGAACCACCGTACCGCCCTCGGCGCGCTGCACATCGGCGCATTGTTCTTCGGCCTCACCGGCGTCTTCGGCAAGCTGGCCGCCAGCGCCACGCCCTCGGTCATCGTCTTCGGCCGCGCGCTGTTCGCCGTGCTGGCCCTGGCGCTGTTCGCCGGCCTCGCACGCCAGGGCTGGCAGCGGCTCGCAGCCCAGGACCTGCGTCGCCTGCTGCTCGGCGGCCTGCTCCTGGCCGGTCACTGGGTGAGCTTCTTCATCGCCGTGCGGGTCGGCGGCGTGGCCATCGCCACCCTGGGCTTTGCCAGCTTCCCGGCCTTCACCGTGATCCTCGAAGGGGTGCTGTTCCGCGAACGCATCCGCCGCAACGAAGCGCTGCTGGTGCTGCTGGTCAGCATTGGCCTGGTACTGGTCACGCCGGATTTCGACCTGGCCAGCGAGGCCACCGGCGGCCTGCTCTGGGCCCTGCTGTCGGGATTGCTGTTCTCGCTGCTGTCGCTGACCAACCGCGCCGGCTCCGGTCGCCTGCCCGCGGTTCAGTCGGCACTGTGCCAGAACCTGGTGGTCGGCCTGTGCCTGCTGCCCTTCGCCCTGCCCGGCCTGGGCGCGGTCAAAGCCATGGACTGGCTGTGGATCGCCCTGCTCGGCATCTTCTGCACGGGCGTGGCGCACAGCCTGTTCGTCGCCAGCCTTGCAGTGATCAAGGCGCGCACCGCCTCGGTGGTGTTCGGCATGGAGCCGGTCTACGGCATCGCCGTGGCCTGGATGGTGTTCGCTGAAACGCCCACCCTGCGCATGCTCGCCGGCGGCGCGCTGATCATCTTCGCCATCGTGCTCTCCAGCCGGCTGTCGGCCGAGCAACCGCCGCGGCGCGAAAGCCTGGCCGAAGGCGCCTGATCAACGATCGTTGTGCCCCAGGTCGCGCTGCGGGTCGATATGGTCGCGCACCCGCTGCTTGAGCACCTTGGCTTCAGGGAAACCACCGTCGGTCTTGCGCTCCCAGATCTGCGTGCCGTCGCAGGTGATGCGAAACACCCCGCCGGTGCCCGGTTCCAGAGCCACACGGCCAAGGTCGTCGGTGAAGGTGCTGAGCAACTCCTGCGCCAGCCAGGCAGCACGCAGCAGCCACTGGCACTGCGTGCAATAAGTGATGACGATTTCGGGCTTGGCATTGGCCATGGGCAAACATCTCCTGCGCGGGTGAGCCGCTTATACTAGCGGTCTTTGCCCAACGCTTTGAGACTCACGATGCATCGTCTGCTGTTATGCCTGTTGCTGACGCTCACCTCCTTCTGCACCCTGGCCGCGGAGGCAGCCCGCCCCAAGGTCGGCCTGGTGCTGTCCGGCGGCGCCGCCCGCGGCCTCGCCCACATCGGCGTGCTCAAGGCCCTGGAGGAACAGGGCGTGCGTATCGACGCCATCGCCGGCACCAGCATGGGCGCGGTGGTCGGCGGCCTGTACGCCTCCGGCTACAGCGTCGAGGAGCTCGAGCACCTGGCGCGCACCCTCGACTGGCAGCAGGCGCTCTCCGACGCCCCGCCGCGCAAGGATGTGCCGTTCCGGCGCAAGCAGGATGACCGCGACTTCCTGGTCAAGCAGAAGCTGAGCTTTCGCGACGACGGCAGCCTCGGCCTGCCGCTGGGCGTGATCCAGGGCCAGAACTTGTCGCTGCTGCTGGAAAGCAAGCTGGCCCACACCGCCGACATTCGCGACTTCGACAAGCTGCCGATCCCGTTTCGCGCCGTCGCTACCGACATCGCCAGCGGCGAGAAGGTGGTGTTCCGCCGTGGCCACCTGCCGCAGGTGGTGCGCGCCAGCATGTCGATCCCGGCGGTGTTCGCCCCGGTCGAACTCGATGGACGCTTGCTGGTAGACGGCGGCATGGTCGACAACATCCCGCTGGACGTGGTGCGCGAGATGGGCGTGGACATGGCCATCGTGGTCGACATCGGCACACCGCTGCGCAACCGCAAGCAACTGGCGACCGTGGTGGATGTGCTCAACCAGTCGATCACCCTGATGACCCGGCGCAACTCCGAGGAGCAACTGGCCAGTCTGCGTCGCGAGGACATCCTCGTGCAGCCGCCGCTGGCGTCCTTCGGCGTTACCGACTTCGGTCGCGCCCAGGACATGATCGACGCCGGCTACCGCGCCACCCGCGCGCTCGACACACGCCTGGCAGGCTTGCGCCAGGCCGAAGGCGACAGCTCGCTTGCGGTGGCCCGCTCGCCACGCCAGCGCACCCCGGTGATCACCGCGATCAAGGTCGAGAACGACTCCAAGGTCAGCGACGACGTGATCCGCTACTACATCCGCCAGCCGATCGGCGAGCCGCTGGAGCTCGAGCGCCTGCAAACCGACATGGGCACCCTCTACGGCCTGGACTACTTCGACCGCGTGCAGTATCGCGTGGTGCACAAGGGCGATGACAACACCCTGGTGATCAACGCCCGTGGCAAGACCGGCGGTACCGACTACCTGCGCCTGGGCCTGAACCTGTCGGACGACATGCGCGGCGACAGCGCCTTCAACCTCGGTGCAAGCTACCGGGTAAACGGCATCAACCGCCTGGGTGCCGAATGGCTGACCCGCGCGCAGATCGGTGACCAGCAGGAGCTCTACAGCGAGTTCTACCAGCCGCTGGACGTCGGTTCGCGCTATTTCGTCGCACCCTACCTGGCACTCGGCTCGCAGAACATCGAGGCCACCCTGGACAACGACCCGGTGGCCGAATACCGCCTGGAGCGCTATGGCTTCGGCCTGAACTTCGGGCGCCAGATCGGCACCTACGGCGAAGTGCGGCTAGGCGTGGGCAAGGCCTGGGGCGAAGCCGAGGTGCGCATCGGCGCCCAGGACCTGCCCAAGGTCAGCTTCAACGAAGGCTTCTATGAACTGAAGTATTCGTTCGACACCCTCGACAACGTGTACTTCCCGCACAGCGGCGAAGACATCGGCCTGACCCTGCGCAAGTACGACCGTTCGCTGGACTCCGACACCGACTACCGCCAGTGGCAGTTCCATATCGACAAGGCCCTCAGCCATGGACCGAACACCTGGGTGCTCGGTGGGCGCTACGGACGCTCTCTGGACGACGCCGAGGTGGTGACTTCGAGCTTCGTGCTCGGCGGCGCGCGGCAGTTGTCGGGCTTCCGCCAGGATTCGGTGTCAGGCCAGAACATCAGCCTGATGCGCATGGTCTACTACCGCCGCCTGACTCCGCGCGCCTACCTGCCACTGGACTTCCCGCTGTACCTGGGTGGCTCGCTGGAACGTGGGCGGGCCTGGAACAACGGCAACGACTTCGACAGCGGCTACATCAACGCCGCCAGCATCTTCCTGGGCCTGGATACGCCACTGGGGCCGGTCAACATCAGCTACGGCGCCAACAGCGAGCACCAGAAGGCGGTGTACCTGAATCTTGGCAATACGTTCTGAGCCGGATCGATGATGCGCTGAACCAACAGCAATCCACCGTGCGACAATGCCCGAACGATTCATCTTGCAAGGAGGCCACCATGCCCCGCCGCCATGAACTGAAGATCACCCTCAAGCCCCTGCAGTTGATTGTCTGCGTGGCCTTCGGCCTGTGGCTCGGCGCCGTGGCCATTGCCCTGAGCCTGTGGCTGGCCTGGCAGTTGTGGCCCCAGCAGGTGGAGCCGCTGGCCCGGGCAGCGGCGCCGGCACACATCGCCCCTGTGCCTGCCGCCGCGCCACAGGCGCAACCGGCCGACGCCCAGCAAGCGATGTTCGAGCGCTACAAGGAGATCCTGCACGAACAGCAGGCGCAACAGGCCATCGAAGCCGACCCGCGTAACCTGAACAACCCCAAGTGCCAGTTCTGGCTGCAGCAGAACCGCAACGCGCCGACCGACAAGAGCCAGGCCAACGTGCTGGAGTTCTGTAACTGACATGGACAAGGCCACCCTGCTCACAGGCATCGTCGAGGCACTGGAGCTCGACATGGAAGTGTTGCGCCAAGCCGCCCAGACGGCCTACGAAACCGCCACCGCCGAAGAGAACATCGCCGAGAACAAGTACGATACACTGGGGCTCGAAGCCTCCTACCTCGCCACCGGCCAGGCGCGCCGTACTGCCGAGATCCGCCAGGCACTGCTGAGCTACCAGCAGTTGGTGCTGCGCGACTACGATCCGGCGCGCGGGATCCAGCTCAGCAACCGGGTGACGCTGGAGGATGAGCAGGGCCGTCGGCAGCAGCTGTTTCTCGGCCCCGAAGGCGCCGGGCTGAAGATCGGCGAAGGCCCTGGGCAGGTTACCGTGATCACCCCGCGCTCACCGCTGGGCCAGCAGTTGATCGGCAAGAAAGTGGATGACGAGGTGAGCCTGGTGCTCGCCGGGGTGACTCAGCTGCAGTTCATCGTCGACGCCGACTGACGGCCGCTGCGCGGCCGCAGTTCCGGTTCATGCGCCCCCGGCCAGGGCATCGAACCGCCGGGCCAGCCCCTGGGCCTCGAAACAGGCCACCAGGTAATCGATGAACGCCCGGGTCTTGCCCGGCAGCAGCTTGCGCTCGGCGTAGTAAAGGCTGACGTGGCCATCATCCACGTACCAGTCCGGCAGCACCCGGCACAAACGCCCGCTGGCGAAATACGGCACGGCGAACGGCAGGCTCACCAGGGCGATGCCCAGCCCCTGCTCGGCTGCCGCGCAGGCCGCATCCGAGTCGCTCATGGTCATTGCCTGACGCAGTTGCAACGGATGCTGCTGCTCGGAGCGACTGGTCAGCGGCCATGAACGCACGCGACCGGTCTGCGGCGAGCGGATCAGGATGCCGTCGTGCACGGGCAATTGCTCAGGCGCCAGGATCGGTGCATGCCGCTCCAGGTACTCGGGAGCTGCGACCAGCACCCGATGCGCGGGCGCCAGCTTGCGCGCAACCACCCCCGGGGGCAGATCGAAACCACCGCCGATGGCGGCATCGAAGCCCTGGCCGATCAGGTCGACCTGGCGGTTATCGAAATGCCAGTCCGGGGTGATCGCCGGATACCGGCGCAAGAACTCACCGAGCAGCGGCAACACGTACAGCCGCCCGAACACGATGCCCATGCTGACCCGCAGCACCCCGGCTGCCTGGCCCTCGATGCTGGCAAGGTTGGCTACGGCATACTGAATGGTGCGGAAACTCTCGGTGATCTCGCCGAGAAAACAACGACCGGCTTCGGTCAGCGTCAGCTTGCGCGTGCTGCGCTGGAACAGCCGTACCCCCAGGCGCGCCTCCAGCTGGGCGACGTTCTTGCCCACTGCCGCAGGCGTCAGCGACAGGCGCCGGGCGGCTTCGGCAAAACTGCCGACTTCGGCGCTGGTGATGAAGCATTCGAGGCTGCTGAAGGATTCCATCTGCGATTCCCAACCAGAAGTTTACTCTGACACAAAGAATTACCATCTTATCAAGGCGTAATCATCATCCGATACTGGCGTCATCCAAGGCATTCAGCCTTGCTCGCTTCAGGAGAGCAGCATGTCCCAAGTATCCAGTCTCGAAGGCAAGGTCGCCCTGGTCCAGGGCGGTTCGCGCGGCATCGGTGCCGCCATCGTACGGCGTCTGGCCCGCGAGGGCGCGCAGGTGGCGTTCACCTACATCAGCTCGGCGGGCCCGGCCCAGGCGTTGGTCGAGCAGATCGAGGCCGAGGGCGGTCAGGCCCTGGCCCTGCACGCCGACAGCGCCGATGCCAAGGCGATACAGCTGGCGGTGAACGACACGGTGAAGGCCTTCGGCCGCATCGACATCCTGGTCAACAACGCCGGGGTGTTGGCGGTGGCACCGGTCACCGAGTTCGACCTCGACGAATTCGACCGGATGCTGGCCATCAACGTGCGCAGCGTGTTCGTCGCCAGCCAGGCCGCTGCCCGGCACATGGGCCAGGGCGGCCGGATCATCAACATCGGCAGCACCAACGCCGAGCGCATGCCCTTCGCAGGCGGCGCCCCCTACGCCATGAGCAAGTCGGCGCTGGTCGGCCTGACCCGCGGCATGGCCCGTGACCTTGGCCCGCAGGGCATCACCGTCAACAATGTGCAGCCCGGCCCGGTGGACACCGACATGAACCCGGCCAACGGCGATTTCGCTGAAAGCCTGGTGCAATTGATGGCCATCGGACGCTACGGGCATGCCGATGAAATCGCCAGCTTCGTCGCTTACCTGGCCGGCCCTGAAGCCGGCTACATCACCGGGGCCAGCCTGTTGGCCGACGGCGGTTTCGCCGCCTGAGCCAGCCGGAGCAGGAGCAGCCCGCCGGCTGCTCCTCAACCGCCCGCGACCACGAAAGCCTCGTCCACCCGCGCCAACTGCGCTTCGCTCAAGGTCCCCGCCTGGTAATGCAGTTTTATCCAGGCCAACAGGTAGTCGTAGCGCGCCCGAGCGAG
Organism: Pseudomonas sp. FA117; assembly: GCF_057370475.1. NCBI lineage: Bacteria > Pseudomonadati > Pseudomonadota > Gammaproteobacteria > Pseudomonadales > Pseudomonadaceae > Pseudomonas > Pseudomonas sp. FA117. Next base: position 1,715,880 of record NZ_CM170675.1, on the reverse strand, counting down.
GTCGCGTCGGGTGGTCGCCAGTTGCTGTTCGGCATTGAGCACATCCAGGTTGACCCGTTCCCCCCCCTGCACGCTCTTGCGCGTCGACACCACCAGCGCCTCGGCCGCCTGCAGTGCCCGCTGGTAGGCACGCAGACGACTGGCCCCGGACTCACAGGCGTTGTACTGCTTGCGCAGCTCGATCAGGGTCGTGCGGGTATTGCCGTCGAGCTCGTATTCGGCCTGCTCCAGGTGGCGGCTGGCCTGACGGGTCGAGGCGCTGACGCCGCCGCCGGCGAACAGCGGCAGGCTGATCTCGATGCCGACGGTATTGGTATCGTAGCGCTGGTTGTAGGTGTTGCCGCTGTCCGACTCCTGGCGCCGCGAGGTAGCGAAGGCGTTGACCTTGGGCAGGTGCCCGGCACGGTTGCGCTCGACCTCGTAGCGCGCCACTTCCAGTGCATGACGCTGCGAACCGAGCTGCGGATTGCTGGCCAGGGCCAGCGATTGCCAGGCCTCATAGCTGACGGGCGTGACCTGCGGCAAGGCGAAACCACTGCGCAGCGGCGCCAGTTCGTCGATGCGCACCGCCGGCTCGCCGATCAGTGCACCGAGTTCGCGCAGGGCGGCATCTTCATCGTTACGCGCCTGGATCTCCTCGGCATCGGCCAGTTCGAAACGGGCCTGGGCCTCGAGGATATCGGTCCGCGTGCCCTCGCCGGCCTGGAACAGCCGCTGGTTCTGCTGGAACTGCTGACGATAGGCCTGCTTGCTGGCCACGCTGATGGCGATCTGGTCCCGCGCGTACAGGGCCTGGGTATAGCTGGTCATTACCCGTACCAGCAACTGCTGGCTCTGGTCGCGGAAACTTTCGTCGGCGAACAGCGCCTGGGCCACGCCCTTGCGGTAGGCGGCATAGGCTTCGTAGTCGAACAGCGGCTGCTGGAGGATGAAGGTCGAACCGTAGCTGTCATAGCGCCGGTCTTCACTCGAGCGACGTGAATCCCCCAGGTAGGTGGCCTTGGAGTCGTTGCGACCCTTGTTGTAGTTGTAGGACAGGTTGGGCAGCAAGGCGGCGCGACCGATGGCCCGGTATTCCTGGCCGGCCTCGCGGGCCTTGAAGGCCGCGAGGTAGGTCGGATCGCGGCGCAGTGCCTGCTCGTAGACCTGGAACGGCCCCATGCCGGCCTGGGCCGCGACTGGCAGCATCGCCAGGGCGGCCAGCAGGCCGAGTGCAGATGACTTCATTGCAGCGTCCTCATTGTTCGGTCAAGGCGCTGCCGGCTCGGTCGAGCAGGGGCTTGAACAGGTAGTTGAGCAGCGAGCGCTCGCCGGTACGCACGAACAGCTCGGCCGGCATGCCCGGACGGATCGACAGGCCCTGCAGGCGTGCCAGCGCTTCTTCGCTGACCGTACTGCGCAGCACGTAGTACGGCTGGCCGCTGCGCTCATCGAGCAACTGGTCGGCCGACACCAGCGCCACCTCGCCCGTGACCCGTGGCGTGCGGTTCTGGTTGAAGGCGGTGAACAGGATGTCGACCGGCAACTGCGGCGCGACCTTGTCCACCAGGTTCACCGGCAGACGCCCCTCCACCTCCAGCGCCGTGCCCTGGGGCACGATCTCCAGCAAGGTGTCGCCTGCCCGCACGACCGCACCCTCGGTATGCACGCCCAGGTTGACGGCGATGCCGTCGGCCGGCGCCAGGATCTCGCTGTGGCGCAGCTCGAAGCGTGCCGAGTTGAGCTGCTGCTCGAGGGTGGCGGTCTTGACCTGGGCCTCGGCCAACTGCGTGCGCACCTCTTTCTGGTATTCCTCGCGGCGCTGCTGCAGGTTGAGCCGGGCCTCGACGATGCCCTGCTCCAGGCGCGCACTGTCGCCGGCGTTCTGCGCCAGGTCGCGCTGCACCTGGGACAACTGGCGCTGGTACTCGAGCACGCGATTGCGTGGAATGTAGCCGTCACCGGCCAGCGGGCGCAGGTTGTCCAGCTGCTCGCGCAGGGAATCGGCCTGGGCCTGCAGGTCGCCGCGCGCCCGGCGCATGCCGCCCAGTTGCGCCTGCGAGCCGTCGATGCTGGCCGACAGCGCGGCCTGCTCGCGGGCCAGGGCCTGGCGACGGCTGTCGAACAATTGCCGCTGGCCTTCCAGGACCAGGCCCAGTTGCGCGTCGGTGTCATCCGACAGCTGCGACGGAAACTGCACCTGCGCTGCGTTATCCCGCTCCCCGCGCCAGCGCGCCAGGCTGGCCTGGGCCATGCGGTACTGGGCCTGCAGTGCTTCGACATCGGCCTGCACCTGGGTGCGGTCGAGACGGAACAACGGCTCGCCCTGGCGCACCGCCTGGCCTTCGCTGACCAGTATGCGGCTGACCACCCCGGCAGCCATCGACTGCACCGCCTTGCGCTTGCCCGACACCACCACGGTGCCCTGCACCGCCACGCCCTGGTCGAGCGGCGCCAGGCTGGCCCAGGCCATGAAGCCGCCAAAACCCAGCAGGGTCAGCAGCCAACCCAGGCGCACATGAAAACGGGCATCCCTTGTCGCGCGGTTCATGCACCACCTCCGGCTTGCAGCGGACGCTGGGCAGTGCCCTGCCCTAGCGCCTGAAGAATGTCGCGGGCCGGACCGAAGGCCTGCATCCGCCCTTCGTTCATCACCAGCAGCTTGTCGGCCTGGGCCAGCGCCGCCGAGCGATGGGTCACCAGCACCACGGTGCGGCCCAGCACCTTGAGCTGGACGATGGCGTTGGCCAGCGCCGCTTCGCCCAGGCTGTCGAGATTGGAATTGGGTTCGTCGAGCACGATCAGGCACGGATTGCCGTAGAGCGCCCGGGCCAGAGCGATGCGCTGCTTCTGGCCGCCGGAAAGGTCGCCACCGTCCTCGCCCAGGCGGGTGTCGTAGCCCTGCGGCAGGCGCAGGATCAGCTCGTGCACACCGGCCAGGCGCGCAGCCTCCACCACCTTGTGGCCGTCCAGTTCGCCGAAGCGGGCAATGTTCTCGGCAATGCTGCCACGCAGCAGCTCGATGCTCTGCGGCAGGTAGCCGATGTGCGGGCCGAGCGCATCGCGATCCCACTGGGCCAGCTCGGCGCCGTCCAGGCGCACATGGCCCGCCAGCGGTTGCCAGACCCCCACCAGCAGCCTGGCCAAGGTCGACTTGCCGGACCCCGAGGCCCCCAGCACACCCAGCACCTCACCCGCTGCCAGGGCGAAACCGACCTGTTGCAGGGTGGCCAGTTTGCGCCCGGGCGGCCCACCACTGAGCTGCTCCACCAACAGCTGCCCGCTCGGTGCCGGCAGCGGCATCGGTGCAGGTGGTTCGGGATGTTCCTGCAGCAAATTCTCCAGCCGTCTGTAGGCCAACTGCGCGCCGCTCCATTGCTTCCACACCGCGATGAGCTGGTCGATCGGCGCCAGCACGCGACCCATCAGAATGGAGCCGGCGATCATCATGCCCGGGGTCATCTGGCCTTCGATCACCAGCAGCGCACCAAGCCCCAGCACCAGCGATTGCAGGCACAGGCGCAGCGCCTTGCTGGTCGCGGTGATCATCGCCGAGGTATCGCTGGCGCGGTTCTGCAGTTCCAGAAACCGCCCGTGCAGGCTGAACCAGCGTTGGCGCAGGGCGCCAAGCATGCCCATGGCCTGGATGCTCTCGGCATTGCGCAACTGGCTGCCGGCCAGGCTGCTCGATTGCTGCTGCAGGCTGCTCGCCTCGGCCAGCGGACGCTGGGTCAGGCGCTCGTTGAGCACTGCAAGCAGCACCAGCAGCAGCGCACCGGCGCTGGCCAGCACACCCAGCCAGACGTTGAACAGGAAGATTACCGCCAGGTACACCGGAAACCACGGGGCATCGAAGAAAGCGAACAGCGCAGGGCCGGTGACGAACTGGCGCACCTGGGTCATGTCGTTCAAAGCCTGACCCGCGGCACCGTCACCCTGGCGCAAGTTGCGCTCGAAGGCGGCGCGATAGATCCTGAGGTTGAAACGCTGTTCCAGTTGTTGGCCAACCCGAATCACGATGAAACTGCGCACGGCTTCCAGGACACCCATATAGATGAAGAAACCCACCACCATCAGGGTCAACATCCACAAGGTCGTTTCATTCTGCGAAGTGAGGACTCGGTCGTACACTTGCAACATATAAATAGAGGGCACCAGCATGAGGATATTGATCAGCGCGGTAAAACACCCGACGCTGATCAAGGTCGATTTGAATTCGCCAAGTGCCGCCCACAAAAGTGCGCCGGGCCTGTTGCTCGGAAGTTTCATGTTTCGCCCTTACTGTCGATATAACCGGCTGGCGGGTTTAATTATCCAGGCGTTCCAGCACCAGGGTGCTGCCCGACGCTGAAGTCCAGGTATAACGACCGGCGCCCTGGCGACTGAAGTGCACTGCGGTGCTGCCATCACCGGCCACGAAGGCCAGGGTATCGGGGGTGACCAACCAGCTGCCCGGCCGTACCCCGAGCAGCGCTTCGGCACAGGCCAGGTCGCCTGCCAGCGAACCCTCGCTGGCTGTCAGGTTCAGTCGGCAGGCGTCGGCCTGCTGCTGTTGTGGATAAAGCTGCCAGCGTCCGGCCAGTTGCGCAGCGTTGGGGAGTAGCAGGCTGCTCGCCATACCTACCTCGGTCATCGACATCAGGGAAATCGCGCCCAGCACGATCATCGGTTTGCGTGTTCGCATCCATCCACCTCCGGTGGCAGGGAGCGGCCCGCGTGAGCCGCTCCCGCCCCGTCAGACCACGATATCCGTGGCGACGGCCTGACCCACGGTGGTCACCAGGAAGTCAGCGAGGCTGTTTCCGGTGAAGTCGATGGACAGGCTGCCCAGGTTGGTGGCCTGGTCATAGCTCAGGATCGCCTCGCCGGCATGTCCGCTGAAGGCACTGACGAACTCTAACGGCAGCTTGCCCTGGGAAAACGCCGAGATGGCCGACAGATCGATCTTGTCCTGGCCGCTGACGAAATCCATGATCCGGTCCGGCGCCTTGGCCGTCGAATCGCTGATGGCGGCATAGACGAAGGTGTCTGCACCGCTGCCACCCCAGAGGGTGTCAGCCCCGCCACCGCCGTAGATGATGTCGTTGCCGGCACCACCCTTGAGCACGTTGGCCACCGCGTTGCCGATCAGCAGGTCGTTGCCCGACCCACCGATGGCGTTCTCCACGGTCACGCCCTTGGCGATCGACACGTTACCGATCATGCCACCTACATCGGAGAACGACGCCTCGTTGAGGTTGATCTTCTGGTTCTGGGTGAACCCGGAGAAGTCCAGGGTATCGTTGCCGCCACCGTCCCACACGCTGAACACCAGCTTCGACGACGCCGAGGTGGCCGAGTAGAAGTCGCGGTCGGCGGTGGAGTTGAAGCCGTACACGGTATCGCCCGAACGCGTGGCGTAGTTGGCGCCGTAGAGCTTCTGGATCGCCGCGATATCGTCCATCAGGGGTGCCGAGGCGTAGTACTGCCCACCACCCTTGACGAAGTTCTGCGCGGTGTTGCTCTCGCTCCAGTAGCTCATGACGCTGTAGCCGCGGGTGTCCTGTGCGTACGAAGCGTCACGGTAGCTCGGGTTGCCCTCGCCGGCGTTGTAGTCGCCGGGGTGGGACAGACCGAGCACGTGGCCGATTTCGTGGGTCAGGGTCTGGCGGCCGTAGTTGCCGGTGTCCGGGTTGATGTTCACCTGGTAGCCGTTGTTGATCAGGTACCACGACTCGCCCTTGTGCGAGCCTCGGCCGTCGAACGGCAGGTAGGCGAACGCCGCCCCGCCGTTGCTGGCGCTGAAGTTGCCGAAGGTCATGTGGCCGTCACCGCCGGAGGCGGCCTCGGTGAAGCTCAGCTTGGCCACATCGGCCCAGGACTCCATGGCCAGCTTGGCCTGGGCCTTCTGCTGGTTGCTGAACTGGCTGAAGCTGCCCAGGCCACGGCTGACGAAATCTGCCGGTGCCTTGGTCAGGAAGGTGTAGGTCAGGCTGATGGTGCCGTCCTTGTTCAAGTCCTTCCAGGACGCCCCGTCGCGCAGCAGCTGAGTGGCGGCCTGGTCGACGGTGAACGAGGGTTTGCCATTGATGTTCGCGCCACCGCGGTCGTACTGGTGGGCGAAGCTGTTGATCAGCCCGAAGGCCGAACTCGGCCCGTTCGGTTGCAATACCGAAGCGGCGGAAACAACAGCGTTTGCTTTGACTTTCGACATGCAGACACTTCCTTGTTTGCGGAAATAGTTCGACAGGAACGCTCAAACTTTCGGCGAGAGCATCCTGTCACTCGCCCTTGTGAGGCGCAAAAAAACTGACACATTCTGAAACTTTCTGTCCAGTGTTTTTTGACGTCAATCTTCCGAACGGACAATCAACAACTGCGCCGCTGTTATTTGCGCAAATTGTTTATACGCAGGCGTATTGGAGAGTACCCATAGTCCAGATAATGACTGGCCGGTTTATTATTCAAGGCCAGGAAGTTTTATTATGAAAACGCGACGTCGCACTGGTGATTGCGCGTCGTCGTTCGTTAATGGCCTCGGGGCTCGCGACAACCGGTCGCACGACCCTCCGTCGCCTGGCCGTTGACTTGCCGAGGGGCGCGGCGCTCAGTAGATGCTGGTCACAGCCCTTCCACTGACAGGACGACACAATGACAAGACTCACGGTGCAATCCGGCGATTTCTTGCAAGGTGAAGGCGAGTATCGCAACGGATCGCTCACACTCAAGACCCCTCGCAGTCCCTCCCCCGGGGAGCGCATCTCGCTGGCACGGGTCAAGGACCTCAGGCTTGCCAGCCTGGAATCGAACCGCAGCCTCGGCGCTGCCCTCGGCTGGGGCGTGGCCGGCGCCCTGGTGGCCGGCCCGGTCGGCCTGCTGGCCGGCCTGTGGCTCGGCGGCAAGGAGGAAGAGGCCACCTTCCTCGCCACTTTCAAGGATGGTCGCAAGCTGCTGGCCATCACCGACGGCAAGACCTGGTCGAAGATCGACGACACCTGGCGCCAGCGTCAGCGCTCGGCCGCCAGGTAAAACGATCGGGTTCGAGTTCGTCTGACTGATCGAGGTGTTCTTTTCGCGGGCAAGCTCGCGAAAAGAACACCGCACAGCCCCTGACACCCCTGCTACCATTGCGCCCCCTTTGCCAACCGCCCCACCGGCTGCAGCCGGAGCATACCGGCGCGTCCGCCTTCCAAGGAGCCTTGCATGACCCCGCTTCGCCCCCGCCTGCCCCTCGGCCTGCTTGGCCTGGGCCTTGCGCTGCATGCTGGCCAGGGTCTGGCCGATGAACGCGTGACCCTCGCCCCCTTGCAGGTCACCGAGCGCAGCGGCGACGACGGCTATCAACCTCGCGAAGCCCAGGTCGGCGGCTGGCATGCCGCGCCGCTGCTCGATACTCCGGCCTCGGTCAGCGTATTCAGCCGTCAACTGCTCGACGACCGCCAGGTGCGCCTGCTCAGCGAGGTGCTGCAAAGCGATGCCTCGGTCGGCGAAAGCTACGCGCCGATCGGCTACTACGAGAACTTCAACGTGCGCGGCTTCGAGCTCAATGCCGCCAGCAGCTACCGGATCAACGGCCAGACCATCGCCGGCGAGCAGAACGTGGCCCTCGAGAACAAGCAGCAGGTCGAACTGCTCAAGGGGCTGTCGGGCCTGCAGAGCGGCGTGTCCGAACCCGGCGGGCTGGTCAACTACGTGACCAAGCGCGCCGAGGATGTACGCAGCGTCACCGTCTCGACCAACGAACAGGGCGAGCGCTACCTGGCCACCGACCTGGGCGGCTGGTTCGGCAGCGAAAAACAGTTCGGCCTGCGCGCCAACCTGGCCCACGAAGATATCCGCAGCTACGTCGACCACGCCGACGGCAAGCGCGACTTCGCCTCCCTGGCCTTCGACTGGCAGATCAACCCCGACGCCACCCTGCAGCTCGACGCCGAGTACCAGCACCGCGAACAACGCTCGGTGCCTGGCTACCAGTTGCTCGGCGGCACCCAGGTGCCCCACGGCATCGACCCTGACGACCGCCTGGCCTACCAGCACTGGGCCAAGCCTGTGCAGAACGATTCGCTGAACCTGGGCGGGCGTTTCGAGTACCGCTTCAGCGAGGCCTGGACCGGCACCCTCAGCGCGTCGCGCAGCAAGGTGGTGATCGACGACTACAGCGCGTTCGCCTGGGGCTCCGGCGACGATGCGTTCTTCTCCGACAGCGGCGACTACGGCATCTACGACTTCCGCAGCCCCGACGACACACGGCGCACCGACGAACTCCAGGCCACCCTCGAAGGGCATTTCGATGCCTTGGGCGTCGGCCATGAGCTGACGGTTGGCAGCAGCGCTCAGCGCCGCACCCTGGATCAGCGTCCGTACTACAACGAGTGGCTGGGCAGCGGAAACATCTACACCGGTGCGCCGGCGCTGGATCCGTCCGACAAGCCGGTCGGCCATAGCGAACGCCGCCTGGACAGCCGTCAGTACGGCCTGTTCATCAGCGACCGCATCAGCTTCAACGAGCAATGGCAGACCGTGCTCGGCGCCCGCGAAGTGCGCCTGGACGAAAAGACCTGGGACGAAACCGGCGCGCCCGGTCGCCATACCCGCCAGTACCAGTTGCTGCCCAATGCAGCCCTGATCTACAAGCCGCAAGCGGACACCACGCTGTATGCCAGCTGGTCCAAGGGCCTGTCGGCCGGCGGTACTGCACCCTGGTTCGCCAGCAACGCTGCCGAGATCCTTGCCCCGACCCTGTCGCGTCAACTGGAAGTGGGCATCAAGCGCGACTGGAAAGGCATGAGCCTGAGCGCCGCGCTGTTCCAGATCCGCCAGGCCTACCAGTACGCCCGTCCGCAAGACAGCGGGCGTCCGATCTACGTGCAGCAGGGCCAGCAGAAGAACACCGGCCTGGAGCTGGGCGCCAGCGGCTGGGTGACCTCGAACCTGCAACTGCAGGCCAGCGCCGCGGCGATTCGCGCCCGGGTGCAGAACAGCGGCACCGACGCCTACGAAGGCCATCAGGCGATCAACGTACCGCGCCTGCGTGCCGCGCTGCAGGCCGAGTACAACCTGCCGGTACCAGGCCTGGCATTGCTCGCCGGTGCCCGCTACAGCGCCAGCAAATATGCCAGCCAGGCGGGCAACGTCGAGGTCGGCGGCTACACGGTATTCGATATCGGCAGCCGCTACCGTACCCGCATCGGTGACTACGACACCGTGCTGCGCCTGAGCGTCGACAACCTGTTCGACAAGCGCTACTGGCGCGACGTGGGCGACTACCTCGGTGACAACTATCTGTTCCAGGGTGCGCCACGCACAGCGCGGTTGTCGGCTTCGGTCAGTTTCTGACCCACTCCACGGAAACTCCGGTACACAGGGTAATGCTGTTCACTTAAGATCCTCGGGGCCGCTTTGCGGCCCATGCCGCCATATTCAGGCATCCACCTTTGAACAGCCGACGTAATGGACAGACTCGACGCTCTTCGTATCCTGATCGACATCGACGACCTGGGTAGTTTCTCGGCCGTCGCTCGATCTCGCGCGGTTTCCGCCTCGACGATCACCCTGATGATCCAGCAGCTCGAGGCGCAGATGGGGGTGCGCCTGATTACCAGAACCACCCGCAAGCTGACCTTCACCTACGAGGGCAACCTGTTGCTGCAGGCCGCCAGGAGCATGCATGCGACCTGGGATGCGGCCGTCGGTGACATCACCCAACAGGATGACCTGCAAGGCCCCATTCGCGTCACGGTCAACAACGATTTCGGTCGCCGCAGCCTGTTGTCCGTGGCGGATGACTTCATGGCCTGCCACCCCAAGGTACAACTGACGCTGCTGTTCAGTGACGGCCTCGAAAACCTGCTGGATCAAGGTATCGATGTCGCCATTCGCAGCGGACCACTCGAGAACTCGCGGCTCAAGGCCAAGCTGTTGATCCGTGGCAAGCGGGTGGTGTGCGCCTCACCACAGTATTGGCGCACCCACGGAAAGCCCGGCCATCCCCAGGCACTCACCCAGCATAACTGCATGATCCTTTCACGCAACGGCGCACCGTTGTCGATCTGGAACTTCCGGGTGGAGGGAAAGCGCCTGTCGGTGAAGGTAACCGGTGACCGGGTCGTCAATGACGGCGCGGTACTTCGACAATGGGCAGTCGAAGGCAAGGGCGTCATTATCAAGAACGAATGGGATATTCGCCTGGAACGCGAAGCCGGCACGCTGGAAGTTGTGCTGGACGACGCAGTGGAAGAGCGCGCCGATTTATATGCGGTTTATCCAAAAGATATTCCCAATCGACGAACGCTGGCCTTTATCGAGTTTCTTTCAGGCAGGCTTTCGGGCAACTGATTCTTGCGCCACGGCGACGCCCACCGGCCAATGCAGGTAGGCGTCGCCGTTTCATTCAGGCCGGTGGAAGGGCGTCAGAAGGCGCTCCTGACCACCCCGCCATCGACCCGCAGCGCCGCGCCAGTGGTCGCCGAAGCCGCTTCCGAGCACACATAGGCCACCATGTTGGCAACCTCCTCGGGGGTGGTGAAGCGCTTCAACAACGAACTGGGGCGGGCCTGTTCGAAGAAGGTCTTCTCGAAGTCATCGAACGACTGCCCGCCGGAGAGTTTGTCGACGAAGTCGCTGACGCCCTCGGAGCGGGTCGGCCCAGGCAACACCGAATTGACCGTGACCCTGGTGCCGGCGCAAGACTCGGCCAGACCGCGCGACAAGGCGAGCTGCGCAGTCTTGGTCATGCCGTAGTGGACCATCTCGACCGGGATCTGGATCGCGCTCTCGCTGCTGATGAACACCATGCGCCCCCAGTTGCGCTGCTTCATGCCCGGCAGGTAGGCACGGGCCAGGCGCACACCGGACATGACGTTGATGTCGAAGAAGTGCTGCCAGTCGCTGTCGGGAATCTCCTCGAACGGCTTGGGATCGAAGATGCCCAGGTTGTTGACCAGGATCTCGACGTCCGGATGCTGGCGCACCAGGGTATCGATGGCTTCGGCCTGTGACAGGTCGCCGGCGAAACCGAAGACCTTCGCCGCAGGCACTTGCCCTTGCAGCCGGGCGATGGCGTCGCCGACAGAGGCCTCGGTACGGCCATTGAGGATCACCCGGGCACCTTCGCGGGCGAGGATGACCGCCGTGGCGAAGCCGATGCCCTTGGTCGAACCGGTCACCAGCGCCAGCTTGTTTTCAATTTGATAGTTCATGCAGGACCTCAGTATCAATCGTGTGGGATCGATGCTACTGAGCAGTGGGCGGCATGATAATCGGCGCAAGCTCCAATTCATTCTTCGGGATCGTCGAATGATCGGAGCCGCCGTTTGGGACAGGCCGACTCGGCGTGAAAACGAAAAACCCCGTAAATCGATGATTTACGGGGTTTTCGTGGAATGTGGCGGTGAAGAAGGGATTTGAACCCTTGATACGATTTCTCGTATACACACTTTCCAGGCGTGCTCCTTCGACCACTCGGACACTTCACCGGATCTCTTCAAGCTATTCAGCCTGTCGAGGCGCGCTAATTTAGTAGAAGACCTTTCCTTTGGCAAGCATTTTTTTCAGAATTTTCATGCGCTTAAGCCTCGCCCCGGAAAAACCCGGCCAGCCAGGGCAATGCTGCCAATCTGGCCTGTGCTTTTTCCACGCCCACCCGCCTGCCCTGCTGCGCCAGGGCGTGCGTGGCACAGGCTGACCAGCCGGTCAGCCTTGGCGCTTTACCTGGCCCGCGCGGCTGGGTAACGTCATCGCCACGCCACCCAAAGGACTCTGTCATGAGCGAGCTGATTACCTACCACGCCGAAGACGGCATCGCCACCCTGACCCTGAACAACGGCAAGGTCAATGCGATCTCCCCCGACGTCATCACCGCCTTCAATACCGCGCTGGACCGCGCCGTGGAGGAACGCGCGGTGGTGATCATCACCGGCCAGCCGGGCATTCTCTCCGGCGGTTATGACCTGAAGGTGATGACCGCAGGGCCGCGCGAGGCGATCGAGCTGGTCACCGCCGGATCGACCCTGGCCCGCCGCCTGCTTTCGCACCCCTTCCCGGTGGTGGTCGCCTGCCCTGGCAACGCCGTGGCCAAGGGTGCATTCCTGCTGCTGTCTGCCGACTACCGCATCGGCGTCGAAGGGCCCTACAAGATCTGCCTGAACGAGGTGCAGATCGGCATGACCATGCACCACGCCGGCATCGAGCTGGCGCGCGACCGCCTGACCCGCTCGAGCTTCCAGCGCTCGGTGAACAACGCCGAGGTGTTCGACCCGCACGGGGCGGTAGTGGCCGGTTTCCTCGACAAGGTGGTCCCGGCCGAGCAGTTGCAGGAAGCGGCGTTGAGCGCGGCGCGGGAGCTGAAGAAGCTCAACATGCTGGCGCACAAGAACACCAAGCTCAAAGTGCGCAAGGCGCTGCTGGAGACCCTCGACAAGGCGATCGAGGCCGACAAGGGCCACATGGGCTGAAACCAGCCCCCGCAGCGGCAACGCGCCGCTGCGCAATGGCCAGGGCACGGCAGCGCCCTGGCCACAGGTTTGCCCCCGACCAGTGCACAGTCGTACACTGCGCCGCGACTGTCTGGTGTGAGCCTTACCATGCTCTATATGCTTCGCATGCTCCTTCTGGCGCTGCACTTCCTGCTGGTCGGCGCTGTCGGCCTGGTCATCGGCCTGTGCCGCCCCTTCAATCCCGACAACAGCCGCCTGTTCGCCCGCCTCTACAGCGTGCCGGCTGCCTGGTTCATGGGTATCCGGGTCAAGGCCGAAGTCGGCCCTTTGTGGGACCAGCCACCGGGCTGCGTGATCGTCGCCAACCACCAGTCCAACTATGACCTGTTCATCCTGGGCCAGGTCGTCCCGCAGCGTACCGTGGCCATCGGCAAGAAAAGCCTGGGCTGGATTCCCCTGTTCGGGCAGCTGTTCTGGCTGGGCGGCAACGTCCTGGTCGACCGCAAGAACGCCTACCAGGCGCGCAAGGCCCTGCAACTGACCACGCGGATCCTGCGCGACGGCACCTCGATCTGGATCTTCCCGGAAGGCACGCGCAATCCGTCCGAGCAACTGCTGGCCTTCAAGAAAGGTGCGTTCCACATGGCCGTGGAGGCCGGTGTGCCGATCGTGCCGGTGTGTGTAAGCCGCTACTCCAGGCGCCTGAGCCTGAACAGCTGGCGTCGACGCACCGTGATCGTCCGTTCCCTGCCGCCGATCAGCACCCAGGGGCTGGGCCAGCAGGACGTGCCTGCGCTGATGGAGCAGTGCCGGACGCAGATGCAGCACAGCATCGAGCGGATGGAGCGGGAATTGCCGCAGGCCTGAGCCAGGCGCTTGCGGTGCGCGGCGCCACGGCCCAAGCTGTGCGGGTGTCCAACCGAAAAAGCAGGCAACCATGGGTCGAGTCGTCGCAGCGGCGGTGTACAGCGCCGGGAGAAAGGTCACCAACATCAGCCTCGACGAAGGCAGCGAGTGGGCGCGCAAACCTGGCCACTTCGTCTGGATCGGCCTGGAGGAACCCAACGCCCAGGAACTGGCCAACCTGCAACGCCAGTTCGGCCTGCATGAACTGGCCATCGAAGATGCGCTGGAAAAGCACAGCCGGCCCAAGCTGGAGACCTTCGGCGACGCCCTGTTCATCGTCACCTACTCACCGGTGCGTCACGAGGGCAAGCTGGAGTTCATCGAGACCCACATCTTCGCCGGCAACGGCTACATCATCACCTGCCGCAACGGCCACTCGAAATCCTACGCCCTGGTGCGCCAGCGCTGCGAAGCGCGGCCACTGCTGCTCGAACACGGCGAGGACTTCGTGCTCTACGCCCTGCTCGACTTCGTCACCGAGAACTACCAGCCGGTCAGCGAGGCAATCCACGGCGAGATCGAAGAGCTGGAGCAGAGCGTGCTCAGCGGTTCGCTGCAGGAGCAGGACATTCGCCGCCTGCACAGCCTGCGCCGCGATATCCTGCGGCTTCGCCGCTACGTGGCACCGATGGTGGAGATCGGCGAGGAACTGCAGCGCCTGAGCTTTCCCTTCATCGACAAGAACATGCGCCCGTACTTTCGCGACGTGCAGATCCACGTCACGCGGCAGATGGAAGACCTGGTCGGGATACGCGACATCGCCAGCCAGACCATCGAGATCGGCATGCTGCTGGAGTCGTCACGCCAGAGCATCGTGCAACGCAAGTTCGCGGCCTGGGCGGCGATCCTGGCCTTCCCCACCGCCATCGCCGGGATCTACGGGATGAACTTCCAGAACATGCCCGAGCTGGGCTGGCACTACGGGTACTTCGTGGTGCTGGGGGTGATCGGCGCAGGGTGCGCAGGACTCTATGCGAGCTTCAAGCGCTCGGGGTGGTTGTAGAGGGGCGCAATACCGCGCCGCGACAAGCGCGACGCGGTACCAGGGTCAGGCCGCGCTCTGCCGGCCCTTGCGTGGCTGCTGGATGAACCGCAGCATCCACTCGCCGACCAGATCACCCTGATGGTCGGTGGCAAGGCTTGCCACCGCCTTGTGATACACCTCATCCCCCAGGACGTCCTGGCGCGCATCGAGCAGCGCACGGGAGTAATCGTGGACAAACTCCGGATGCCCCTGGAAGCACAGCACCTGGTCACCCACGTGATAGGCGGCATTCGGGCAGAAGTCGCTGGAGGCAATCAGGGTTGCGCCCTTGGGCAACTCGGTGACCTGGTCCTGGTGGCTGATCAGCATGGTCAGCTCGGTCACCTCGGGGTCCATCCCCGGCGCATGGGCCGCCAGGCTGTAGCGATGGATGCCCAGCCCCCAGCCACGGTCGGCGCGCTCGGCCTTGCCGCCGAGCACCAGTGCCAGCAGCTGATGACCGAAACACACACCCAACAGCTTCTCGCCACGCTCATAGAGCTTGAGCAGGTAGGCCTTGAGGGTCTGGATCCACGGATCGCTACCGAACGAGTCCGCCTTGCTGCCGGTCACAAGGTAGGCATCGAAGGTTTCACCGTCGGGTGGGTAGTCGCCGTTCATCACGTTGTAGACGCGAAACTCGGCGGCGATCGGCTGACGCGAGAACAGCTGCTCGAACATCCTTCCGTAGCCCTGGTACTGCGCGGTCAGCTCCGGTCGCAGGACATCGGTTTCAAGGATGCAGATGCGTAACGACATAGGAATAGTCCTGAACGACATGTGATGGAAACTGATGTAGAGACTGACGCGAAAGACACGTACAAGCAAGAGGTGTGCACTGACGAACGGTCGCTGTACAGCAGGCCCCGGCCCGGCATCCACGACGCGTCTAGCCAGAGCATGCCAGCTAAATGGCCAGTGGCCTCATAACGTTCGGAAATTTCCGCTTCAGCGGTTAGAACAAAGGGTTCTCAAACAAGGGTGATGTTCGCCCTACTGTTGGGTGTAGACACATCTGAAAGAGGCAATCAACAGCGGCGTTCACTCGCCCGTTCGAACGCCACAGTGATCGACCCGACACGAGACAAGGAAGCCAACGGCTATTCAGGAATAACAACAAGAAGGCGGTCCGCCATGTTCAGACACTCGAAGCTACGCCAAGCCGGACTCATACTCTTCGCCACCACATTGCTGCTGATCCTGCCGAACCTGACGCGCTTGTTCGGCTGACGACAGCGGTGGCATTCACCGGCTGCACAAGGGTAATCTGCCGACCTTCCGGGGTTGGAGATCATTCATGCGCCATTACCTGAGCCTGCTGTTGCTGCTGCTCAGCCTGCCGTTGGCGGCTGCGCAGCTGACGCTGGAACTGGGCAGCGGCCAGCATCGTCAATGGCAGAGCGCAGAGCTGCTCGAGCATCCCCAGGCGCGTGACATCGACATCCCGCAGGATGTCGCCTACAAGCGCGCGATGCATTACCGCGCCGTACCGCTGGCGACCCTGCTCGAAGGCATCAAGCCCGGCGACCACCTGCAAGCGGTGGCGCTGGATGGCTTTGCCGCAGAAATGCCCGCCGCCCCACTGCTGCAGCAAGGCCCGGCACGCGCCTGGGTCGCCGTGGAAGACCCGCGTCATCCTTGGCCTGCACTGGCACCGGACAAACCCGGTGCCGGCCCGTTCTACCTGGTCTGGACCGATCCTGAAGCAAGCGGCATCCGCCCTGAACAGTGGCCCTACCAGATGGCGTCCATCCGCCGCCTGGCGCCGGTCGCCGAGCGCTTCCCCGCCTTGCTGCCAGCGCCGGGGCTGCCTGCACAGGACCCGGTGCGCCAGGGCTTCGCCCTGTTCCAGCAGAACTGCCTGGCCTGTCATCGCCTCAATGGCGCCGGCGATGCCCAGTTCGGGCCGGACCTGAACCTGCCGCACAACCCCACCGAATACTTCCAGCCAGGTTACCTGCGCCAATACATTCGCGACCCGCAGAGCCTCAGGCAGTGGCCGCAGGCGCGCATGCCGGGCTTCCCGAAGGCGGTGTTGAACGATGAGGAACTCGATGCGTTGATCGCCTACCTCGGACACATGGCCGGGCGACGACCTCGATGAACGTGCGCGGGGCCGCCAAGCAGCCCCGAACGCCTCAGGCGATAAGCCTTTCCTGCTTGACGCCCCAGCCCTCGACCTCGCCGCCCAGCGGCACGATCACCGCCTCGAACGCTTGCTCGAAAGCCCCGATCCCTCGGTAGGTGGCGTACATGACCTTGCTCAGTTCCAGGTGCCAGGCGCCGTCATCGCGCTCGCGTACCTGGGCATTGATCGACTCTCCGCGGAATTGCCCCGCGGCCCGGCGTGCCCTGACTTCGTCCGGAAAGGTGGCGTAGAACTCGATGGGATGGATCCGGGTGAAGTCGAAACCACCCGCTTTCATCTGGCGAAGCACGCTGCTGCTGATGTCTTCGTTCTGGCTGCTCATGAAACGTCCTCCTGAAAACCCAAGGGATAGACTTTCCGTGCACTACGCACCTGCCAGCGGCCCGCTGGGGGCCTGGCAGTTCGAGCTGATGCAAGACGCGACTGAAAACGGCACCGCCCCGCAGAAGAGCGATGCCTCTGTCCAGCGTAGTGCCAGTAGCGGCACCTTGCCAGTGGACGGCGCTCAGGGCGCCTCGTGGATGGTGGTGATGATCACGCCGTTCTGCTCCTTGAGCCACAGCGCCGTGGGAGAAGGCTTGCGGTCCTGGAAATCGTTGAGGTCCAGTTCATCCATGAGCGGAAACAGCTTGGAGCGGATCGCCCGCGCGGCATCTTCTTCGCTGGGCAGGTGCTCGCTGGTGAGCAGCAGGGACTGCGGTACGCCCTTCTGGTCAGCAAAGATGACTTCCCACTCTTTCATTGATCGACCCTCTTGCAAGCACAGCCGTGAGTGATATCCGTACTTAGCTGACCATGCAGGCAGGCCGACGTTCAGCGTGGCTGGCCGGCGAGGATGAAGATTTTGTCAGCCGGCGATCACCCAGGGCCTGGTCGCGCCCTGCGCCCCTTTCACGGCACAAGGCCGCTCCCTCACGGCCCGCGCGAGCCCATGAAGGCTGGCTTGCGCGGTCAGTGTGGAAGCGGCCTCGTACGCGGGCAGCCGTTACTCAGGCTTGCCGTGAATCACACCGGCGGTGTTGTCCAGCAGGCTCTTGGTCGCCGTCTGGATGTAGGCCTCGAGATTCTTGAGCATGGCCGGCTGCTCAGGGCTTTCGATCAGCTCGGCCTTGAACTCGCGACCCAGCTGGTAGCGGTACAGGCGCGGGGTCATGTCCTTGGATTCGATGAGGATGTGATCGCCCTGGACCAGGCCGACGATCTGCTCGCTGCCCGAGGGTTTGATCATGCCCACGCCCTGGTCACCGGCCGGCAGGTTGAGCAGGTCGCGGCCCCAGCACTGGTGACGGGTCTCGCCACCCAGGCGACCCATGATGGTCGGCACGATGTCGACCTGGGTACCGACGGTGTGGCTGACCGCACCGAACTTGTCCTGGATACCCGGGGCGATCAGCAGCAACGGCACGTTGAAGCGGCCCAGATCCAGCTCGGTGACCTGCTGGTGGTTGCCGAAGCCGTGGTCGCCGACGATCACGAACAGCGTCTCCTTGAAGTACGGTTCCTTGCGCGCCTTCTCGAAGAACTGCCCCAGCGCCCAGTCGGAATAGCGCATGGCAGTCAGGTGCTCGTCAAGCCGGCCCTGGCCTGTGACCTTCTCCACCGGCAGGTCCTTGGGCAATGCATAAGGGGTGTGGTTGGAGAGGGTCTGCAGCAAGGCATAGAACGGCTTCTTGCCGTAGTTGTGCGCCAGTTCCTGGTTGGCACGATCGAACATGTCCTGGTCGGACACACCCCAGGTCGGGTCGGAGAACACCGGGTTGACGAAGTCGTTGCGGCCGATGAAGGTGGTCATGCCCTGGTTGCCGAAGAACCCGGACTGGTTGTCCCAGGCGAAATCGCCGTTGTAGACGTACACATCATCGTAGTCACGGGCGCTGAGCAGCGCCGGCAGGCCCGAGAGCTTGTGGCCACCCTCGGGGGTCTGCATCAGGTATTCGAAGCCCGGCAGGTTGGGGAAGCACGCCATGGTGGCGAACATGCCCTGGTGGGTGTGGGTGCCGTTGGAGAAGAAGCGGTCGAACAGCAGACCCTCCTTGGCCAGCTTGTCGAAGTACGGGGTGATGTTGTTCGGGCTGCCCAGCGCGCCCACGGAGTGGCCGGCGAAGCTTTCCATGAGGATCACCACCACGTTCTTGATCGGCAGGGTGTTGCCGGCCGGTGGCACGAAGTCGCGACGGATCGCCGCCTGGTCGGCATCGACCAGCGTGTCGTTGGGGGTCAGCAGCAGGTCACGCACGCTCTGCTGGGCGACGCCGGTTTCCAGCACGGGCTTCCAGATGTTCGCGCGGTCTTCGCCGAAACGGCTCTTGGCCGCGTCGATCAGGGTCAGCGTACCGTTCAGGCCCAACTGGTTGACGAAGTTGGAATCGGTGGTGAAGGCATCGCCCCAGCGCATCGGCGGCCCCTGGCGCAGGGTGCCACGGGCGGCGACCACCGCCACCAGCAGGATGACCATGAACACCGCCAGGCGTCCGTACCAGGGTGCGACGCGGCGCTGCCCGACGAGCTGGCCACTGCCCTGGCCGCCGCGGGTCAGGCGGTCGATACCTTTGAACAGCAGGCTCAGCAGCCAGGTGCCGACCAGCCACGCCAGCAGGTAGCGAACCACCGGGAAGCCGTACCAGAGCATGCTCATGACGGTCTTGGGGTCTTCCTGGATGTACTGGAACACCAGGCCGTTCAGGCGCTGGTGGAACTCGCGGTAGAAGTCCATTTCCATCAGCCCGAGGAACATCACGATGCTCGAGGTGACGGTCAGCCAGAAACGGAAGAAGCCACGCCGGGCCATGGCCCACGGGCTGTTCATGGCCAGCAGCAGCGGAATGCTCAGGTACACCACCACCCGCAGGTCGAAACGCAGGCCGTTGATGAAGCCTTCGGCCACCGTCGCATAGGGGGTGTCGCCGATCATGTCGCTGTTGTAGACCAGCAACGCCAGCCGCACCAGGCTGAGCATCAGCATGATCAGCAGCGCGCTGAGCAAGGTATAGGCGAGGTGCGATTTCAGGGTCGGCGAGAACGGTGCCGACGAGGCCCGTTGCTTCAAGGCATCCGTGTTGGCCATGAAAGGGAGGATCCTAGGGTTTCAGGGGTTGGAAAAAGGCGCTGACGCGGCCTCGCAGTCCTGTGCCGGACCATCGCCGGCAAGGGCCCATACATTAAATGTGCGGCGCGGAGTTTGGTTAATGCTGTGTGAAAATTTTGTCACGATGGACGGTCAGAAGCGCAGGTTCCCCCGTGGGCCGGCGATGGCCCAGATGATCAGGCCCAGCACCGGCAACAGCAGGATCAGCAGAATCCACAGGATCTTGATTCCCACCTCGCTGCCGCTCTTGAGTACGTTGAGGATCGCCCAGATGTCCAGGGCAAGGATGATCAAGCCGACCAGGCCATTGAAGGTGGACCCCATGCTGCAGCTCCTGCGTGTGTATTCATGTGGCTGAGCATAGTCGGCTATAAGGGCGATAGAAGGGAATCCTTAGCCGGCGCCACGGGTCACTGGATAGACTGCAGTCATTCACCGCTTTCGAGGTTGCCATGCCCCCTGCCCATACCCACAGTGCCACACCACCCTCGCTGTTCGATGCCTGGCGCCAACAGGTCCTGAACACCCCCTGGCTCAGTGCGGGCCTGGGGCTGAGCTTGCTGGCGATCATCTTCCTGCTGGGCGCCAGCCTGTGGAATGCGGTCAACGGCGACCATTCGCAAAACCTGCACCTGGCGGTGCTCGGTGGGTTGTCGGGCTTCGGCGCCACGGCGCTGGGCGCGGTGCTGGCCGTGGTGCTGCGTGATGTCAGCGCACGCAGCCAGGATGTGATGCTCGGCTTTGCCGCCGGGATGATGCTCGCCGCCAGCTCGTTTTCGCTGATCCTGCCGGGCCTGGATGCAGCCCGCGAGATCACCGGTAGCGGTCCGGCGGCCGCCGCCGTGGTGGTCCTGGGCATGGCCCTGGGCGTGTTGCTGATGCTCGGCCTGGACCGCTTCACCCCGCACGAGCATGAAAGCACCGGACGCTGCGGCCCTGACGCCGAGCGCATCAACCGGGTCTGGCTGTTCGTGCTGGCGATCACCCTGCACAACCTGCCCGAGGGCATGGCCATCGGCGTGAGCTTCACCAACGGCGACATGAGCATCGGCCTGCCGCTGACCAGCGCCATCGCAATCCAGGACATTCCCGAAGGCCTGGCCGTGGCCATGGCCCTGCGTGCCACGGGGCTGTCGAATTTCAAGGCGGCGCTGGTGGCGATCGGCTCGGGCCTGATGGAGCCGCTGGGTGCGGTGATCGGCCTGGGCATCTCCACCGGCTTCGCCCTCGCCTACCCGATCAGCATGGGTCTGGCGGCCGGGGCGATGATCTTCGTGGTGTCGCACGAAGTGATTCCGGAAACCCACCGCAATGGCCACCAGACCTCGGCCACGCTGGGGCTGATGGGCGGCTTTGCGGTGATGATGTTCCTGGATACTGCGCTGGGCTGAACGGTCGCTGCAGGCGTCAGCTGCAGCGCACCGATGGGTCAGACATGTACCGCGACCTTCAAGGCTTCCAGTGCAGGTTCCACCTTGATGCCCAGCTCGGCGCCCAGCTCCAGCACACGAGCCAGGTCCTGCTGGCCGACCATCACCATCTGCAACTCATCGTCGAGCAACTGGCTGAAGTTCAGCAGCACGTAGCCGCCGGCCTCTTTGTTCAGCGCGCCCATCTGCACCTGGATGCGATTGAGCGCGGTCAGCGGCTCGGTGCGCGCCAGCTGCTTGGCCTTGAGCGTAAAGGGGACGCTCTTGTCGAACGAGTCGCTGATGGCCTGGAACAGGTCCTGGTAGCTGTCGGCCTGGAACACCACGGTGTCCGGCAGGCTGCCGAGCACGACCCATTCGCCCAGCGGGATCGGGAAGCTGTCGTCGTAGTTGATATCGGGGTTGGCGGCCAGGAAGGCCGCAGGGTCGGCGTAGGCCTGGGCGGCCTCGTCGGCGATGCGCTCGATGTCGTCCTCGCGCAGGCAGCCGGCGCCGATGAGGCTGATGAATTCGAGCAACTGGTTTTTCATGGGGGGCCCTGCTTGGCGAATGGCGAAAAAGGCGCCAAGGATACCCCCCGGGGTGTCAGCCGGCCAGCGCCTGCAGGCGGGCGGCCGCTTCACTGGCGCCCATCATCTGCGCCGCCACCAGCGCGGTGGCGCCGCGGGCGTCCTGGCGCGTCGGGTCGGCGCCCTGGGCCAGCAGGTAGTCGAGAATCTCGCCACGGTTGAACATCGCCGCCAGCATCAACGCAGTACGGCCATCCACGGCTGCGGCATCCACCGGCACACCGTGCTCCACGAACAGCCGGATCATGTCCAGGTCACCCTTGAAGGCCGCACCGGCAATCGGCAGCTGGCCGTTGTCATTGGCAATCAAAGGGTCGGCACCATGGGCCAGCAGCACTTTCACCGCCTCGTGATGACCGTGGTAGCTGGCCAGCATCAGCAAGGTATCGCCCTTGTGATTGCGCAGGTTGGCCTGCAGGCCGCCGTCGAGCAAGCGCTCGAGCATCGCCGCGTCACCGCGGCGGGCACGGTCGAACACTTCTTCGGCGAACGCGGCGGATTCTTCTGCGGTCATGGCGACGGGCTGTTGGTCGAACATCTGGAACCTCCTGGCATGTTTGATGACCCAATTTTCTGTCAGGCCAGCGCTGCCCGGCAAAGGTTCAGATTCTATGAGCCCGAAAGGCGGCGTCTATGACCTTGCAAATTGCACTGTGCAAATTGCACGACCATGCACAATGCACGGGGGAGAAATGTAGATAGCAACTTAAACTATTGATTTATAAGAATTTTATAATAAGACACAGTTTGGCACGGTCACTGCAACCATCAACTCATGTCTGCCAAACCTACACGTCAGGAGTTGATATGGACCTCATCCAGGAAAAATTCGCCTCGGTCTTCGCTGCCTACCAGGTCGACACCAAATCCCGTCCGGATGGTGGTGTTCTGCTGACCCTGCGCGCCGCCGACGGTACCGTGACCCGCCGCGTGCTGTCCTATGCGCAACTGCACAGCGCCGAACAGCTGTCCTGGGCGATCAGCGCCATCCGCCGCGACCTGGCCGAGCAGGCCAGCGAATTGCCGGTGATCTCCATGCTGCAAAGCCAGCAACGTTTTGCCCTGCCGACCTATCGTTGACAGAGGCTGCCGTCTCGCGGGGCAATCCTCCTTCCACGAAAGGATTCTGTGGGAAGAGGATTGCCCCGCGATCCATTCACGACCTCACAGCTCGCTCATTCCGGCATATTCGCGGGCCTGTGCGTCACCGGTGAAACGCACGCCCTGCGGCGAGCCGAACAACTGCACAGCCAGGCAGAACGGCGTATCCCCCAGGTCGATCCAGCGCCGCGTCGCCGCTGGCACCACCACCACATCGCCCTGTTCGCACAGCACCGCGAACACCTGCTCGCCCAGGCGCAGGCTGAGCTGGGCGCGACCACTGATCAGCGCGAATACCTGAACGGCGTCATGCACATGCTCCTCGCGCAGGTCATTTTCCTGCGCCTGCCCACCGTCGCAGTCGAGTAGCGCCAGCGCCTGGCAGCCATGCTCGGTCATCAATGCATCGATCCAGCCCCCCGCCTCGTCATGCACCTGCGCCTGGGCATTGCCCGGGCGAATGCGCAGCCCGTGCGGGCGGCGGGCGAATTGCACGCCCTGCTCGGCCAGGGTCGCGGCGATGTCTTCGTGGTGGGTCAGCACCTTGTTCGGCAGCTGTGGGCTGCTGGAGTGGAAAACGCTGAGAATGCTCATCAGGGGCTGTTCCTGGTCTGTTGCGAACGAAGGGCAATGATAACGGCTGCCGCCAAGGCTGCGACGCTTGCCATACCAAAGGTGAACTGCGGGCCGAGCCATTTCCAGCTGTAGCCCGAATAGAGCGCGCCCAAGGCACCGCCGGTGCCGGACAGCGCTGCATACAGCGCCTGGCCCTGACCCTGTTGACGCGCGCCGAAGCTCGACTGCACGAAGGCGATGGAGGCGGCATGGAAGCAGCCGAAGGTGGCCGCATGCAGCAACTGGGCGAAGATCAGCACCGCCGGAATCTCGGCAAGGCTGCCCAGCAGCAGCCAGCGCAGCGCCGCCAGCAGGAAACTCACCAGCAACACGCGGCGCACCGGGAAGCGCGCGAAGATGCGGCTCATCAGCATGAACATCAGCACTTCGGCAACCACCCCCAGGGCCCACAGCAGGCCGATGGCGCCGCGGCTGTAGCCCAAGTGCTCCAGGTGCAGGGTGAGAAAGGTGTAGTACGGCCCATGGCTGAGCTGCATCAGCGCCACGCACAGGTAGAACGAGAGAACGCCCGGCGCCGCCAGTTGCTTGAGAAAGCCCCCCGCCGCAGGACGTTCAGCATGCTCGACCGGCTGCGCGTTGGGCACCCACAGGCTGGCGACGACGATGCCGGCCATGATGCTGACCATCGCCAGCGGGTAGATGTCCAGGCTCAGCCATTCGAACAGGCGCCCCAGGCCGACCACGGTGAGAATGAAACCGATCGAGCCCCATAACCGCACCTGGCTGTAGCGTGAGGTCTGCCTGTGCAGGTGGGCCAGGGTGATGACTTCGAACTGCGGCAGTACCGCGTGCCAGAAGAACGCGTGCAGCGCCATGACCAGCGCCAGCCAGGCGTAGCTCTTGGCGAAGAAGATCAGCGAGAAGGTCGCCAGCGTGCACAGCGCACCCAGGCGCACGATCAGCAGGCGGTGGCCGCTGCGATCACCCAGCCAGCCCCACAGGTTGGGAGCGATGCAGCGCATGAGCATGGGGATCGCCACCAGCTCGCCGATGCGTGCCGGGGAAAAGCCCAGGTGGTCGAAGTAGAGCGCCAGGAAGGGGGCTGTGGCACCGAGCAGGGCGAAGTAGCAGAGGTAGAAGCTCGACAGCCGCCAGTAGGGAATGGGGTGCATGAGAGGGCCTTGTGGGGACCTGTACCGGCCTCTTCGCGGGCAAGCCCGTTCCCACAGGGATCGCATGTGGCACTCCTGTGGGAGCGGGCTCGCCCCGCGAAGGGGCCGGTTCTGGCTGAATCAGAGCTGGCCCAGCACCGGGGTGTCGACCTTCACATCGGCGTTCTGCGCACGATGACGCAGCAGGTGGTCCATCAGCGCGATCGCCATCATCGCCTCGGCGATCGGCGTGGCACGGATGCCCACGCACGGATCGTGACGGCCCTTGGTGACGACATCCACCGGGTTGCCATCGACATCGATGGAGCGCCCCGGCACGGTGATGCTCGAGGTGGGCTTGAGTGCCAGGTGAGCGACAATGGGCTGGCCGGAGGAAATGCCACCAAGGATGCCGCCCGCGTTGTTGCTGAGGAAGCCTTGCGGGGTCAGTTCGTCACGGTGCTCGCTGCCGCGCTGGGCGATGCTGGCGAAACCGGCGCCGATTTCCACGCCCTTGACCGCGTTGATGCTCATCAGGGCATGGGCCAGTTCGGCGTCGAGGCGGTCGAAGATCGGCTCGCCCAGGCCCGGCATGACGCCCTCGGCGACCACGGTGATCTTCGCGCCGACCGAATCCTGGTCGCGGCGCAGTTGATCCATGTACGCCTCGAGCTCAGGGACTTTGTCCGGGTCGGGGCTGAAGAAGGCATTCTGCTCGACGCTGTCCCAGGTCTTGAAGGGGATTTCGATCGGACCCAGCTGGCTCATGTAGCCGCGCACCTGGATGCCCTGGGTGGCCAGGTATTTCTTGGCGATGGCACCGGCCGCCACGCGCATGGCGGTTTCGCGCGCCGAGCTGCGGCCACCGCCACGGTAGTCGCGGATACCGTACTTGTGGTGGTAGGTGTAGTCGGCGTGTGCCGGGCGGAACAGGTCCTTGATCGCCGAATAGTCCTTGGACTTCTGGTCGGTGTTGCGGATCAGCAGGCCGATCGAGCAGCCGGTGGTGCGGCCTTCGAACACGCCGGAGAGGATTTCGACTTCGTCGGGCTCCTGGCGCTGGGTGGTGTGACGGCTGGTACCGGGCTTGCGACGGTCAAGGTCGTGCTGCAGGTCGGCCAGGGAGATCTCCAGGCCCGGAGGGCAGCCGTCGACGATGGCGACCAGCGCAGGACCATGGCTTTCGCCTGCGGTGGTGACGGTGAACAGCTTGCCGTAGGTATTGCCGGACATGGACGCTCCGCGAAAATCAGCCTGAACTTGAAAGAGGCCGCCAGTATACGGAAAGCCGCGGGTTTGCGAAAAAAATCACGAGAACCTTCGTTTGCGCCACAGGTCCAATCGAACATCTCCCCATGCAGTATCCGAAGATGCGCATCGTCGCCCTGCTCCTGCTGTTCTGCGCAAGCCTGGCCCAGGCCGCCGCCCCCACCGTGCTCAAGCATCCCATCGACCTGGACACCGGCCACGGCGTGCTGCACGGCAGCCTGCTGCTGCCGCTGCAGGACACCCCGCCACCGGTCGCGCTGATCATCGCAGGCTCCGGCCCCACCGACCGCGACGGCAACAACCCGGCCTCCGGGCGCATCGACAACCTCAAGCGCCTGGCCCAACTGCTGGCCAGCGAACGGATTGCCAGCGTGCGCTACGACAAGCGTGGCGTCGCTGCCAGCCAGCCGGCGGCACCCGACGAGCGCGACCTGAGCGTCGAGGGCTATGTTGCCGATGTCGTGGCATGGGCGCACAAGCTGCAGGCCGACCCGCGTTTCGGCCCGGTGATCCTGATCGGCCATAGCGAAGGCGCCCTGATCGCCAGCCTTGCCGCCCGGCAAGCCGGGGCCAGTGCGGTGATCACCCTGGCCGGCAGCGGTCGGCCGATCGCCGATGTACTGCGCGAACAGCTGGCGCAGCGTCTGTCGGCGGCGCAACTGGCACGCGGCAACAGCCTGCTCGACCGCCTGCAGGCCGGGCAGACCAGCCTCGACGTGCCGGCGCCGCTGCGCGAGGTATTCCGCCCGACCGTGCAGCCGTACCTGATTTCGCTGTTCCGCCAGGACCCCGCCGCCGCCTTCTCGCAGTTGCAGGTTCCGGCGCTGATCGTCCAGGGGCGCAACGACGTACAGGTCGAGGTCGATGATGCCGAGCGCCTCAAGGCAGCCAAGCCGGACGCGGAACTGGTGCTGATCGACGGCATGAACCACATGCTGCGCATCAGCCCGCGGGCGATGAGCCAGCAGCGCGAGAGCTACAGCAATCCCGACCTGCCCCTGGCCCATGAGCTGGGCGAGCGGATCGTCGCCTTCATCCACCGCGTGCAATCCGCCTGACACCTTTACCCCTCAGGTCTTGCCCGAAGCTGCCGATAACGCAGGGCAAGAGGCGGTGATGGCAGACAGCCTTGTCGCGCAGCGGCCGCTGCGCGCAGGCCCATGACATCACCCGGCCCGTGCACTTGAGGATTGCCTGATGACCGATGCCCCCGCCGCCGAGGCGACCGAAGAACAACCGCCCGAAAGCGCCCCGCTGCCCTGGGCGGACCTTGCCCCCGAGCATTTCCAGCTGCTGCGCCTGGCGCCGTTGCCAACCGACCGCAACAGCGGCGCGCGACCGCTGCGCTTCGTCCAGTTCGGCCATGCCGAGCGTCACGACAAGGCCGGCAGCCTGCTGCGCATGGAGATCCTGTTGCCGGGCCAGAAAGTGCGCAAGGAACAGAATCACCTCGACATCCGGGTCGATCATGAACAGCGGCTGGTGCGCATCGGTGACGAAGCCGGTCTGCAACTGGAGCCGCTGAACCGCGGTCTCGGCCGCTATCTGCTGGCCCAGGCGGTGCAGTGGCTGCAGCGCAAGTGGTCGCACTACCGGGTCGAAGGCATGGCCCTGCCGAGCAAGGACGCCCTCAACGAAGACTCGCGCCTGCGCCGTGATCACGTGCTGCGCAGCGTGGGCCTGGAAGTGGAGTATGCCGACGGCCAGATGCTCAAGGCCCGTACCGTGGAGACCCCGGTCGGCCAGCTCAAGGGCACCTGGAGCAGCGAGAAGGTGCAGCGTGTCGACATGCTCGAAGCCGCGACCATGCTGCAGCAGGCCGAACAGAAACTGCAGGAGAAGGAAGCGCAGCTGCGCGAGCGCGACGAGCGCGTGGCCAAGTACCGCCGCGAAGACAGCGGCCTGCGCTTCACCATCACCTGCCTGGTGGCCTTTGCCGTGTTCCAGGCCGGGCTGCTGATCTGGATCGCAACCCGCTGACCGGCCGTCGCGGGGCAGGCCCCGCGACCTGACGCCTTACACGCGTGAGGCGAACAGCTCCTGGTGGTCACGGCACTGCTGCGCAGTCAGCATGAACACGCCGTGCCCGCCACGCTCGAACTCCAGCCAGGTGAAGTCCACTTCCGGGTACAGCCCTTCGACGTGCACCTGGCTGTTGCCCACCTCGACGATCAACAAGCCCTTCTCGGTCAGGTGATCGGCCGCCTCTGCGAGCATCCGCCGCACCAGGTCCAGGCCATCGTTGCCACAGGCCAGGCCCAGCTCGGGCTCGTGGTGGTACTCGGCCGGCATGTCGGCAAAATCCTCGGCATCGACATACGGCGGGTTGGACAGGATCAGGTCGAAGCGCTGGCCCGGCAGGCCGGCAAAGCCATCGCCCTGTACCGTGAACACACGCTGGTCGAGGCCGTGGCGCTCGATGTTCTGGTTGGCCACTTCGAGGGCCTCGAACGACAGGTCGGCCAACACCACTTCGGCGTCCTGGAACACGTCGGCGGCCACGATGCCGATGCAGCCGGAACCGGTGCACAGGTCGAGGATCCGCGCGGGCTCGCTGGCCAGCCAGGGCTCGAAGCGCTTTTCGATCAGTTCGCCGATGGGTGAGCGCGGCACCAGCACGCGTTCGTCGACGATGAACGACATGCCGCAGAACCAGGCTTCACCCAGCAGATAGGCGGTCGGCACACGCTCTTCGATACGGCGCTTGAGCAGGTGCTGCAGACGCACCCGCTCGTCATCCTCCAGCTGGCAGTCCAGGTAGCTGTCGGCCACTTCCCAGGGCAGGTGCACGGCACCGAGCACCAGCAGGCGGGCCTCGTCCCAGGCATTGTCGGCGCCATGGCCGAAGAACAGCTCATGCTCATGGAAGCGGCTGACGGCCCAGCGGATGTGGTCGCGCAGGGTGCGCAGGCGGGATGTGATCACGGAGTACTCCTTTTCAGACTGGGCGAAAGTCTAACAGTCCACCGGCTGAAATGTTCCATCGGATGCCGCCTGGCTAGCCACAGGCCAGTAATCACGCTGTCTGCGTTGTCAACCATTCACATTGGCGCCGAGGCAGGGGAGAATAGAGGGATAAAAGCCCTTCCAAGGAGCCCTTGATGTCCGTTCCAACCACGATGTTCCGCCTCACCGGCCGCGACTACCCGCCGGCCCGGCTGAGCCAAGCCAGTTTGATCGTCATCGACGCGCAGAAAGAGTACCTGAGCGGTCCGCTGGCGCTGTCGGGCATGGACGAGGCCGTGGCGAACATTGCCAGGTTGCTCGAGGCTGCCCGCCAGGCCGGTCGCCCGATCATCCACGTCCGCCACCTGGGCACCGTCGGTGGCCGCTTCGACCCGCAGGGGCCGGCCGGCGAGTTCATCCCGGGCCTGGAGCCGCAAGGTGACGAGATCGTCATCGAGAAGCGCATGCCCAACGCCTTCAAGAACACCCAGCTGCACGAAACATTGCAGCGCCTCGGCCATCTGGACCTGATCGTCTGCGGCTTCATGAGCCATTCCAGCGTCAGCACCACCGTGCGCCGCGCCAAGGACTATGGTTATCGCTGCACCCTGGTCGAAGACGCCTCGGCCACCCGAGACCTGGCGTTCAAGGATACCGTCATCCCGGCCGCGCAGATCCACCAGTGCGAAATGGCCGTGATGGCCGACAACTTCGCCTGCGTCGCCCCGACCTCCAGCCTGATCTGACGCGCAACCGCCCGGCAGCCGGGCGGAACCCAAGGGGCAGGCGCAGGTCGAATTCCGGATACCCAACGAGGAACACGGAATGAAGCTCAAAGGCAGTTTCGATGCCAAGCGCCTGCGCCCGCGCGAACCGAGCAACTGGGGCGCGCGCCTGGCGGCCGGCCTGTCCGCCCTGCTTGCCACCCTGGGCATTCTCCTGGCCATGGCCGGCCTCGCCGGCCTGCTGGGCAACTACCAGGCCTTGGCCGAACTCAATGCCAACCGTCCCCTGTCGGCCATTCTCACGGTGGTCGGGTTGCTGATGCTGTACCTGGGTGTGCGCTTCTGGCGGCGCAGCCGCATCCGCCTGCGCCGTGGGCGGGAGCTGAATCTGTCACCGCACCTGATGAAGAAACATGATTGAGCTTCTGCCAGGGCGGGTCCCTTCGCGGGCAAGCCCGCTCCTGCAGGTCCGCTGCTGACTACGCAGGGTCGATCGCGTAGAATACGCCGCCCACGTGGAGGCACACATGCAAGACGACGACTTTTCCCTCTTCCGCAGCGAGGTGCGCGGCGTCAAGCCGATCGCCCACGACCGCGCCGAAGTCGGCAAGCCCAAGGCAGACCGCAAGCAACTGGACGGCCTGCGCCAGGCAGCCACCGTGCGCAGCGACCAGCCCCTGGTGGTCGACGGCATGTCGGACCAGTTCGTCATCGACGTCGGCGCCGAAGACGAACTGATGTGGCGCCGTGACGGCGTGCAGGAAGGCCAGATCCGCAAGCTCAAGCTCGGGCAGATCGCCTTCGAGGGCAGCCTCGACCTGCATGGCATGACGGTCGAACGCGCACGCGAGACGCTCTGGGCCTTCATCGCCGAAGCCACCAAGCTGGAAGTGCGCTGCGTGCGGGTCACCCACGGCAAGGCCGCGCGCCTCGACGGCAAGCGCCCGATGATCAAGAGCCACGTCAA
This sequence comes from Pseudomonas sp. FA117, assembly GCF_057370475.1. NCBI lineage: Bacteria > Pseudomonadati > Pseudomonadota > Gammaproteobacteria > Pseudomonadales > Pseudomonadaceae > Pseudomonas > Pseudomonas sp. FA117. Next base: position 1,685,590 of record NZ_CM170675.1, on the reverse strand, counting down.
CACCTGGCTGCGCCAGCACCCGCAAGTGCTCGGTTTCGTCTCCTGCCAGCCACGCCATGGCGGCACCGGCGCGCTGTACGTGATGCTCAAGCGGACCATGCTCGACGGTCGCGACGAGTGACATCACGCTTGCAGCGCCGCGTTTGCCGCCGTAACCTTCGTTTTTGCGTTTTTTCCCACAGGTAGATCCATGTCCCTGGAACAGAACTACACCGCGATCCTCAGCCAGATCGGCGAGGACGTCTCCCGTGAGGGCCTGCTCGACACGCCCAAGCGGGCCGCAAAGGCCATGAAGTACCTTTGCCGCGGTTATGAACAAACCCTGGAAGAAGTCACCAACGGCGCGCTGTTCACGTCCGACAACAGCGAAATGGTGCTGGTGCGCGATATCGAGCTGTACTCGATGTGCGAACACCACATGCTGCCGTTCATCGGCAAGGCCCATGTGGCCTACCTGCCCAAGGGCAAGGTGCTGGGGCTGTCCAAGGTGGCACGGATCGTCGACATGTATGCGCGTCGCCTGCAGATCCAGGAAAACCTCAGCCGCCAGATCGCCGAGGCGGTCGAGCAGGTCACCGGCGCCGCTGGTGTTGCGGTGGTCATCGAAGCCAAGCACATGTGCATGATGATGCGCGGGGTCGAGAAGCAGAACTCGAGCATGATCACTTCGGTGATGCTCGGCGAGTTCCGCGCCAACGCCGCCACGCGCAGCGAATTCCTCAGTCTGATCAAGTGATCGGACCGTGCGCCAGGCCGGCCCCTCGGGGTCGGCTTTTTATTTGCCGTTTTGCACTACAGATCAGGAGTTGCCCATGATCGTCAAAGCCCTGCGGGTCGGCCTCGGCCAGCTCATCGTGTTCGGCGACTGGATCAGCCGTCCGGCCAAACGCAAGCGCGACGCCGCCGCCCAGGCCGAGGTCGAGCAGCAGGCCAAGGGCCTGGCGCTGTACCAGTTCCACGCCTGCCCTTTCTGCGTCAAGACGCGCCGCGCCCTGCACCGTCTGAACGTGCCGGTCGCCCTGCGCGATGCGAAGAACGACCCGCAGCACCGTCAGGCGCTGCAGGAAGGTGGTGGTCGGGTGAAGGTGCCGTGCCTGCGTATCGAGGAACAGGGCAAGGTGACCTGGATGTATGAATCCAAAGCGATCATCGGCTATCTGGAAAACCGCTTCGGCGCGGTCTGAGCGCGGCTACAGCAGGGATCAATCCACCATCGGCACATGCTGCGGATGGCTCGCGACCCGCTCCAGCCAAGCCCTCACCGCCGGATACTCGGCCAGGTCGAAACCGCCCTGCTGCGCCACGTGGGTGTAGGCATACAACGCCACATCGGCGATCGAGTACTGCTCGCCCACCAGGTACGGCGTCATCTGCAACTGGCGCTCCATCACCTTCAGCGCCTTGTAGCCACCCTTGTGCAGCTTGCGGTACTCCTCGAGGCGCTCGTCCGGCAGCCCAAGGTAGAACTGGATGAAGCGCGCCACCGCGATATAGGGCTCGTGGCTGTACTGCTCGAAGAACTGCCACTGCAGCACCTGGGTGCGCAGGCGCGGCTCGGTGGGCAGGAACTCGCTGCCATCGGCAAGGAAGTTGAGAATCGCGTTGGACTCCCACAGGCAGGAACCGTCCTCGAGCTCCAGCACCGGCACCTTGCCGTTGGGGTTCCTGGCCAGAAACTCGGGGGTTTCGGTCTCGCCCTTGAGAATGTCCACCGGATGCCATTCATAGGGACGGCCAAGCAGGTTCAGCATCAACTTGACCTTGTAGCAGTTACCCGACTGGTAATCCCCGTAAACCTTGTACATTGCCCCTCCCCTCCTGTGCAGTTGCAGGTCAGCGCCCAATAGTTGGGGACTGTACGGCCAAATGCAATGGTCGCTGTATGGCAAACATCGGCGCCGCCCGCGTTAGGCTGCAAAAAAGTCTACATGCACAAGGAATGCACCATGACCGACGCTACGTCCACGCGCCTGCGTCCGCTGGCGGACAGCTCGCCCTCGGCAGTGGTCGCCGGCTTCATCGCCATGCTCACCGGCTACACCAGCTCACTGGTGCTGATGTTCCAGGCCGGACAGGCCGCCGGGCTGACCAGTGCGCAGATTTCCTCATGGATCTGGGCGCTGTCGATCGGCATGGCAGTGTGCAGCATCGGCCTGTCACTGCGCTATCGCACCCCGATCACCATTGCCTGGTCGACACCCGGGGCGGCGCTGCTGATCACCAGTCTTGGCGGGGTCAGCTACGGCGAGGCCATCGGTGCCTACATCACCTGCGCCGTGCTGGTACTGATCTGCGGGCTGACCGGCAGCTTCGAGCGCCTGGTACGGCGGATTCCGGCATCACTGGCCTCGGCCTTGCTGGCCGGGATCCTGTTCAAGATCGGCAGCGAAATCTTCGTCGCCGCCCAGCACCGCACCCTGCTGGTGCTGGGCATGTTCTTCAGCTACCTGCTGGTCAAGCGCCTGTCGCCGCGCTACTGCGTGCTGGCTGCACTGGTGGTCGGCACGGCGCTGTCCGGTGCCTTGGGGCTTCTGGACTTCAGCCACTTCAACCTGGAAGTGGCCCGCCCAGTGTGGACCACGCCGAGCTTCTCGTTGGCAGCGACCATCAGCATCGGCATCCCGCTGTTCGTGGTGGCGATGACGTCGCAGAACATGCCCGGGGTCGCTGTGCTGCGCGCCGACGGCTACCAGGTACCGGCCTCGCCGCTGATCTCGGCGACCGGCCTGGCCTCGCTGCTGCTGGCGCCGTTCGGTTCGCATGGGGTCAACCTGGCGGCGATCAGCGCGGCAATCTGCACCGGCCCGCACGCCCATGAAGATCCAGCCAAGCGCTACACCGCGGCGGTCTGGTGCGGGATCTTCTACGGCATTGCCGGGGTGTTCGGCGCCACCCTGGCGGCGCTGTTCGCGGCGCTGCCAAAGGAGCTGGTGTTGTCGATCGCGGCTCTGGCGCTGTTCGGCTCGATCATGAACGGGTTGAGCGTGGCGATGAGCGAGGCGCGGGAGCGTGAGGCGGCGCTGATCACCTTCATGGTGACGGCCTCGGGGCTGACGTTGTTCTCGATCGGCTCGGCGTTCTGGGGGATCGTGGCGGGGGTGATTACCTTGATGATTCTGAGCCCGCGCAAGGGGTAAAGGCTATCGGTTGCCTGCATCAGTCTCTTCGCGGGCAAGCCTGCAGGTACAGCGCAGGCATTGAATGCTGCTGAACCTCTGTGGGAGCGGGCTTGCCCGCGAAGAGGCCAGCCTCATCCCAAGCGGAAATGCCCAACCATGCCCTTCAATTCATCCCCCAACTGCGCCAGCTCCACACTCGACCGCGCATTGTCCTGCATCGCCAGCGCCGCCTGATCCGCGCTGCCGCGAATCTGCGTGACGCTGCGGCTGATCTCCTCGGCCACCGAGCTCTGCTGCTCCGCCGCCGCCGCAATCTGCTGGTTCATCTGCTGGATCAGCGATACCGCCGAAGCGATGCTGCCCAACGCGCTTTCGGTGTGCAGCGCATCGGCCACGGCCATGCGCACCAGCTCGGTGCTGCCGCGAATCTGCGCCACTGACTGCTGGGCATTGCCGCGCAGGCTGGCCACCAGGCGCTCGATCTCCTCGGTCGACTGGCGGGTCCGCCGCGCCAGCGCCCGCACCTCATCGGCGACCACCGCGAAGCCACGCCCCTGCTCACCGGCACGCGCTGCCTCGATCGCCGCGTTGAGCGCCAGCAGGTTGGTCTGCTCGGCGACACTCTTGATCACCTCCAGTACATCGCCGATGGTGTGGATCTCGGCGCTCAGGCTGTCGATGCCGGCGCTGGCGGTTTCCGCAGCCTCGGCCAGTTGCTCGATGCGCTGCATGCTCTGGCGCACCACCTGCTGGCCGGACTCGACCCTGTCGTCGGCATCCTGCGCAGCCTGCGCGGCTTCCTCGGCATTGCGCGCCACATCGTGCACGGTGGCGGTCATCTGCTGCATGGCGGTGGCGACCTGCTCGGTCTCCTCCTTCTGGCTGCCGACCTCGCGGTTGGTCTGCTCGGTCACTGCCGACAGCGCCTGGGCATTGCCGGCCAACTGCTCGATGCCTTGCTGCAAACCACTGACGATGCCCGACAGCCCGGCAGCCATCTGCTGCATGGCCAGGGTCAGTTGCCCCACCTCGTCCCGACCGGCCACCTGCGCCTCGATAAGCAGGTCTCCCGCCGCGATGCGCTGGGCGCTGGCGATCACCCGCTTGAGCGGGCCGACCACGGCACGGGTGATCAACCAGGCTGCAACGATACCCACCAGCAAAGCCAGGGCCGTGGCGATGGCGATGGCCAGCGCGTTGCGCAGCAGCTCCTGGCGCATCGCTTCCTGCTGCGCGGCATAGGCCTGGTCGACCCGCGTGGTGACCTGCTCGGCGCTGGCCTGGAGCTGGGTCTTGGTGCCCTGCTCCTTGGCCAATTCGTCGGTGTATTCGTTGAGTTTGTCGGAGAAGGTCGCGATATGCCCGGCGACCTCGGCCAGCACGCCCTGGTAGCCCGGGTCGGTGACTGCCGTCTTGAGCTGGTCGACCAAGCCCGCCGCCTCGACGGTCTGCGCAATGCGGCCTTGGGCCACCGCCTCATCACCTTTGCGCCCCTGCTCCAGGCGCACCCGCGCCTCGTCCATTGCCTGCAGCATCAAGCGCGAGACCTGCGCCACCTGCGCCGCCTGGTCGAGGAACTCGCTGCCCTGCTGGCCCTGGGACTGCTTGAGGGTATAGGCGCCATCGTCCGCAAGGCCCGCCTGCAGCACATCGAGGTTGTTGGCGACGCTGGAAACCGACCAGCCTGCCGTGTCCAGCGCCAGCTCCTTGGCCTGCACCGCCTCGACGAAGGCATCGAAGGCCCTGCCATAAGCCTCGAGATCGGCCGTGCCAGCGGCCAGCCCGGGCAGGCCGCGCAGGCGTTCGAGCAACGCCTGCAAGCCCGCACGCAGGGCCTCGGCCTCCTTGACGTCCGAGCGCAGGGCGAAGGCCTGTTCATGCTGACGCAGGCGCAGCAGTTCCGTGTTCACCTCGCCCATCTGGCGCAGCCCGTCGAAACGCTGGCCGACATTGTGCAAGGCATACACACCGATGGCCGCGACCGCCAGGGTCAGCAGCAGCACCAGGGCGAAACCCAGGCCCAGCTTTCGGGCCATGCCCAGGTTGGCCAGACTACCGCGCTTGGTCGACTCCATCGCCGCTCCCCTCGCCCATGCAGGTGTTTGCGAAGGGTCAAGAGTGACAACCGGGCCGGCACGCTAACAAGGCCTTGACGCCAGAATGGTGTCAAATAGCTATGACCCTGTCGCTTTCAGCTAACTGCAGGTCGCCCTGCGTGCGCGAAGAAGGCCTGGGCGCGGATGTCCTGTCCGTAGGCGACATTGATTCGCAGCCAATCGCTATCAGCACCCTGATAGTCGAAGGCGCTGCCGGGGGTGAGCAACACCGAATGTTCCAACGCCAGGCGGTCCAACCAGGCGAAATCCCGGCCTGGCACCCGCGCCCAGACGAACATACCACCGTAGGGTTCACAGAACACCTCCCAACCAAAGGCCTCCAACTGCCCCAGCAACTTGGCCATGTGCTGGGCCAGGCGCAGCCGCAAGCGCTGCACGCTCTTGCGGTAGCTGCCGTTGGCGAGCATCTGCCCGATCACCTGCTCGACGAAGCGCGAGGTGCCGATACCGGTCACCATCTTCAACTGCGCCAGTTGCGCGATCAGTTCGGCGTCGGCGGCGATGTAGCCGACCCGCAGGGCGCTACTCAGGGTCTTGGAAAAGCTGCCCAGGTAGATCACCCGCTGCTCGCTGTCCAGGGTCGCCAGGCGCGTCGCCGGCCCATCCTGGAAATCGGCGTAGATGTCATCCTCGATGATCCACAGGTCATGCTCGCGCGCCAGTTCCAGCAGGCGGTAGGCAGTCTTGGGGCTGAGGCTGGTGCCGGTGGAATTCTGATACAGGCTGTTGACGAACAGGCAACGCGGACGATGCTCGGCCAGCAGCCGCTCGAGCGCTTGCACGTCAGGCCCTGTGGGTGTGCGCGGCAACGGCAGCATGCGCACCTGGTGCTGGCGCAACAGGGTGAACAAGTTGTAGTAGCCGGGGCGTTCGACGATCACGGTGTCGCCGGGCTTGAGCAGTGTGCGCACCAGCAGGTCGAGGCCATGGCTGCCGCCCTGGGTGGTGAGGATCCGCTCGGGCGCGCTGGCGATATCCAGCTGCGACAGGCGCTTGTGCACCTGCAGGCGCAGGCTGCCCAGCCCCAGTGGCGGGCAGTAGCGGAACATGTCTTCGGGGTCGCCACGGCTGACCTGGCGTATCGACTGCGCCAAGGCTTCGCGTGCATGCCAGGCGCTGGGCAGCCAGCCGCAACCGAGCTTGAGCAGGGTCTCGTGACCCTCACCGAACTGCCGCCAGCTGCCGTCGATGGCGTCTCCCCAGGCAACGGCATCCTCCTGGATCAGCCCCGGCTTGCGTTCGGCAACGAAAAAGCCGGCACCGTGGCGCGCCTCCAGCCAACCCGTGGCTACCAGCCGGTCGTAGGCGTCGATGACGCAGGACTGGCTGACCTCCAGGTTGCTCGACAAGGAGCGGATCGACGGCAGGCGGGCGCCGGGGCGCAGGCGCTGGGTCTCGATCCAGGCTCGCAGATGCTCGGTGAGCTGTTGAACCAGAGGGGTGCTGCTGAGGCGATCCAGAGGAATATGCATGGCCAGGTGTTTGCTGTTTTCGAGGGAACAGTTAAGCACAAATGCCGAAAATGTGTGCCTTGTCGCTGCAACGCGATCACGCCAATGTGGCTTCACACTTCCTTGCACCTACGGACCCTTCATGCCCACCCGCCTGGCCTTCGCCCTGTGCCTGATCACCCTCGCCGTGAACCTGCAGGCCCCGCTCTATACCGCCTATGCCGACCTGTCCGGTTACGGCGCCGCCGCCACTGCCCTGGCATTCTCCAGCTATGTGCTGGGCGTACTTCCCGTGCTGCTGGCCTTCGGCGGCCTGGCCGACCGGGTCGGTCGCCGCCCGCTGATCATTGTCGCGCTGCTGCTGTCGATGCTGGGGACCACGCTGGTGCTGCTCGCACCCGGCCTGGAAACCCTGGCCCTGACCCGACTGCTGATGGGCATCGGCACCGCCCTGGCGACCACCACCGCCACGGCCTACATGAGCGAGCTGCTCGGCGATGCCGACAATAATGCCCGCGCGGCCAACTGGGTGACGGCCAGCACTTCGTTGGGCTTCGGCCTGGGCGCCGCGCTGACCAGTCTGTTCCTGTTGCGCGGCCCGAGCCTGAGCCCAGGCAGCTTCTACCTGCAACTGGGGCTGGCCGCCATCGCCGCGCTGCTGGTCTGGCGCCTGCCCGACCCTCGTCCTGCACAACGTGGTGCGATGCTGCGCCTGCCTTGCTACCCCGCAGGCAGCCTGCCTTACGGCCTGGCGATCCTGCTGGCCTGGGCCTGCACCGGGCTGGTCATCGCCCTGCTGCCTGGGGTGCTGCGCCAGCAGGGGCTGAGCGAATGGTCGGGCTTTTCCACGTTCTGCGTGATCAGTTGCGGCCTGCTGTTCCAACCACTGGCCAGGCGCCTGGCAAGCCTGCGCGCCACCCTGCTGGGCCTGGCCATCCTGCCGCTGAGCTTCGCCCTGCTGGCCTGGGGCGCCGAAACAGGCAGGCTGGCCGCCGTGCTGGCAGGCGCGGTGGCCGCCAGCAGCGCCTGCTATGGCTTCATCTATCTGGGAGGGCTGGCAGCGGTGAACACGCTTGGCGGTGCCGAGAAGACCCGCGCCAGCGCCGGTTTCTTCCTGCTCGCCTACCTGGGGTTCAGCCTGCCGGTGATCTTCACCGGGCTGCTCAGTGATCGACTGGGCTCGAGCATGGCGCTGATGCTGTTCGGGCTGGCCCTGTCAGTTGCATGCGTTGCTGTTGCGACGGCTCTCTGCGCACCCGGCAAGCGTCCCTGCAGAGCAAGTCGCCAGACGCAAATGAACTGAAAATCTGCATTTGTCCAGCGCACAAGGATGAAGTTGAATGTTAAAAAGATTAAAAAAGTGTAATATTACAAAAATATGACGATGGCTTTTTGACACTAGCAAGGATGTTTGTGAAACGTTTTGATTGGGTTCGCTCGCAATTTTTCCCCCACACTTTTGACCAATGCCGGGCCACGCTGCACCTTCAGGCAGCACTTCCCATGCCCACGAGTGAAGCACTCGCGCAAGTGATTGGCCAAGCCTCCATAGCCAAGCGTGTCAGCAAGCCGTTGCAATGCTTGCACAGTAGGCTGTTCGTCAAACGCGAGCGCTTGGATTCGCTGCGGAAGAAATGGCGAATCCAACGCGGCGTTCGCAAGCGCAACGGCCTGTTCGACTGGAGCCTGGAAGAACTGATCAATACCCGCGAGGCTAATTTGCGGGGCGCTCGCGTCCCCAAGCTCAAGGGCTACGGCTACAGCCATGGCGCCCTGGGCTTGCCTGAGCATTTCTATTTGCTGATCGAACACCTGGAAGACCACATCGATGGGTACAACTGGGTGATGCAACAGCCCCAGTGTGTGAGCGAACTGATAGAAACCGCCTTCGAGCTCATGTACTCGCTGCACGGCTGCGGCGTGACCCACATGGATCTTTGGGCTGGAAACCTGATGCTACCTGTTAAAGGTAACCAACCCGCACAGGCAATCGACCTGGAAAACTGCTTTGTCACGCCAACGAACCACTTCACTGAAGTGCTAGCGTTCCAGATGGGTTTTTTCTATTACCGCCAGATCTATCGCTTTATCACCGAGACCGACTACGACGCGCTGGTTGAAGACGCCTTGATGCGCTACTTCACCAACGTTCAGCGCGACCTATTCGAGCGGATCTACGCCATTGCCAAGCATCAGGATGTCGGCCGACTGGAACGGCGCGACATCTTCCACACCGGCAAATTGCAGGCACGCTGGTAGCGTATTCTCAGATCGCAAGCGCACCACCATCCACTGCCAGGCTATGGCCGGTGGTGAACTTCGCCCCATCGCTGCACAGGTAAAGCACCGCGCTGGCGATTTCCTCGACCTTGCCGATGCGCCCGACCGGGTGCATCGCTGCGGCGAACTCGGCCTTGCGCGGATCGGCCTCGTAGGCACGGCGGAACATATCGGTATCGATAACCGCCGGGCACACGGCATTGACCCGAATTCCCTTCTTCGCATACTCGATGGCGGCCGACTTGGTCAGGCCGATCACCGCATGCTTGGACGCGGCGTAGATGCTCATCTTCGGCGCTGCGCCCAGCCCGGCCACCGAGGCGGTGTTGACGATCGCACCGCCACCCTGGGCCATCAGCAGCGGCAACTGGTACTTCATGCACAGCCACACACCCTTGACGTTGACGCCCATGATCGCGTCGAACTCGGCCTCGCTGCCTTCGGCCAGGCGCCCCTTCTCGATCTCGATGCCGGCGTTGTTGTAGGCGTAATCCAATCGACCATAGGCTTCGACGATTTTCTCGTGCAGTTGCCGCACATCGCTGTCGCGGGTGACGTCGCATGCCACGAACAGCGCTTCGCCGCCCGCGTCACGGATAAGCGCGACGGTCGCCTCGCCACCGGCCGCATCGAGATCCGCCACGACCACCTTCAGCCCCTCGGCGGCGAACGCCTGGGCCGTTGCCCGGCCGATCCCCGCCGCACCACCGGTGACCAGGGCGACCTGGCCGGAAAACGTCATGCTCATCACAGGCTCCTGCATACCAGAGAACAAGTAGAGGCTGAGTCTAGTCAGAGCGCCGTCCGGCTGGGCAGCATCATCAGGAGCACGGTTGGACTACCATCGTTTGCAGTGATTGTGCCCCGCCAGCCAGATCATCGAGATGGATCGCAGGGCATTCGCCATGGCGGTCGACCTTGCCTGGTGCGGCGCGACCGTCTATCAAAGGGCTTTGCCACCTACAGGGAGAACCACCATGACCCAGACCAACCGCCGCTTCCTGCTCGCCAAGCGTCCTGTCGGTGCCGTACGCCGCGAGGACTTCGACTACCAGCAGGTACCTGCCGGCGAACCGGCCGATGGCCAGATTCAGGTGCGCAACCTGTACCTGTCACTGGACCCGGCCATGCGCGGCTGGATGAACGAAGGCAAGTCCTACATCCCACCAGTAGGCCTGGGCGAGGTGATGCGCGCACTCGGCGTCGGCGAAGTCGTCGCCTCCAAGCATCCGGACTACAAGCCCGGCGACCATGTCAGCGGCGCCCTTGGCGTGCAGGACTACTTCACCGGCACGCCCCAGGGCCTGCACAGGATCGACCCGCGCCTTGCCCCCCTGCCCCGCTACCTGTCTGCGCTGGGCATGACCGGCATGACCGCCTACTTTGCCCTGCTCGACGTCGGACAGCCCAAGGCCGGTGAGACCGTGGTCATTTCCGGCGCCGCCGGTGCGGTCGGCAGCATCGCCGGGCAGATCGCCAAGCTCAAGGGTTGCCATGTCGTCGGCATCGCCGGTGGTGCGCAGAAATGCCAGTACCTCAAGGATGAACTGGGCTTCGATGGTGTCATCGACTACAAGGCCGAGGACGTGCTCGCCGGCCTCAAGCGCGAGTGCCCCAAGGGCGTGGACGTGTATTTCGACAACGTCGGCGGCGACATCCTCGACGCCGTGCTCAGCCGCCTGAACTTCAAGGCACGTGTGGTGATCTGCGGCGCCATCAGCCAGTACAACAACAAGGAAGCGGTCAAAGGGCCGGCCAACTACCTGTCGCTGCTGGTGAACCGAGCACGCATGGAAGGCTTCGTGGTGATGGACCACGTCAAGGAATACGGCAAGGCTGCGCAGGAAATGGCCGGTTGGCTGGCCAGCGGCAAGGTCAAGAGCAAGGAGGATGTGGTCGAAGGCCTGGAGACTTTCCCGGAGACGCTGCTCAAGCTGTTCAGCGGGGAAAACTTCGGCAAGCTGGTGCTGAAGGTCTGAATTGGCTGCAGCTGGCCGCTCCGTGAGAGAGCGGCCTTGTACCGTGGTGGGCTGCATGGCAGCCCTTGAGTCGAATCAACCGCGAATCTCGGCCACCACCGCCGCCAGCGCCTGTGCCGGATCCGCTGCCTGGCTGATCGGGCGGCCGATCACCAGGTAGTCGGAGCCGGCATCCAGCGCCTGACGCGGCGTGAGGATACGGCGCTGGTCATCCTGGGCGCTGCCAGCCGGGCGAATACCCGGGGTCACCAGTTGCAGTGCCGGATGCGCTGCCTTCAGCGCCGGTGCTTCCAGCGCCGAACACACCAGGCCGTCCATCCCCGCCTTCTGCGCCAACGCCGCCAGACGCAGCACCTGCTCCTGCGGATCGACATCCAGGCCGATCCCGGCCAGGTCTTCACGCTCCATGCTGGTCAGCACGGTGACGCCGATCAGCAGCGGCTGCGGCCCGCTGCGCTTGGCCAGCTCTTCACGGCAGGCCGACATCATGCGCAGGCCACCGGAGCAATGCACGTTGACCATCCACACGCCCATCTCGGCAGCGGCCTTGACCGCCATCGCAGTGGTGTTGGGAATGTCGTGGAATTTCAGGTCGAGGAACACCTCGAAGCCTTTGGCGCAGAGGGTCTCGACAATGCCCGAGGCGCTGCTGGTGAACAGCTCCTTGCCAACCTTCACCCGGCACAGCGCCGGATCGAGCTGGTCAGCCAGCTGCAGGGCGGCCTCACGGGTAGGGAAATCGAGGGCGACGATCAGGGGCGTCTGGCAGGCGGACATGGTCAGGTCTCTTGGCAAGTCGTAAACGGCGCGCATTGTAAACGAAGTGGGCCACGGTTTGGGGGCCGCAGATCCACTGGCTGGGCAGGCAATGGCCGGAGGCTATAATTGAACGGACAGACTGGGTTGCCGGTCGAATGAAATGACACGCAGCGCATTCACCATCACAGGAGAACGACAATGCCCTGGTATGCCTGGCTGATACTCATCATAGCCCTCGGCTCGATCGTCGGCGGGTTGATGATGTTGCGCGATACGGCGAAGAAACTGCCTCTGACGGAGGAGCAGTTGAGGAAGGTTCATGAGAGGAATGCGGAGATGGATGCTGACGACACCAAATATCAATAATATGCCGACAGCAAAAATTGCGAACTTAACAGTGGCCTCTCCAGCTGGTTTCCGTAGGGTAACTTAGATACCTACAGGCATCATATCGAAAAGCAACAAAAGAGAGGCCTGCAGTGGCGTTATTATGTGGAAATTTATTCTACGGTCAACTTATTACGATTACGCTCGAGCAACGCACTGCCAATCCCCTTGATTTCCATTAACTCATCTACCGAAGCAAAGGAGCCATTAGCCTCTCGATAAGTCACGATTGACTCAGCTTTCGTTTTGCCGATGCCACTCAACACCTTCTGCAGGCTCTCTGCATCAGCGCTGTTGATATTCAGCCTATCAGAAACTGGGTCCATCACGCTGACTACCGGTACAGACGTCTTTGCTGCTGATGTCGTCGCCGCATTGATGGAAAATGAAGTTGCCGCCATCAGAGACAGACAAAAATACGCCAGGAAATTCTTGTACATATAGAGTCACTCCATTGAGTCTGTTTTTAGTGCAGCCGTTTTTGCTGCTGCCATATAAAACTAGTACCTCAGAAGCAGTACGCCCACTGCAAAATAATTACAAAACTTAACATCAATGGCAGAAATTATAACCCAGGAGAAAATTTCCTACAGCTGAAGACTATGACTCCCTCACAATCCACAAACAGTGCCGCACGCTCACCGCTCACAGAATCACAAATAAGAAAAGTTACCATCAGAGAATCAGATATCCAGTCGTCGCTGCTGATAAACCCAGTCAACAATATCACCTTCAGGCGCGTACCCATTCACCAACTCTCGCAATATAAGACGCAAGTTCGTGAAGTCATCTTTTTCCACAGCGTCGAACAGCGCCCACAGACGCAAACTCAAAATTTCCCAGGAAATAAAGTCTTCGTTGGCAGCCATAATCATGGGGTGTGCTGTGGGCGAAACATCATCTCCGATCAGTAACTCCTCGTACAGCTTTTCCCCCGGTCGTAATCCTGTAAATTCGATAGCGATATCTCCCTGCAAATTATCTGCACTTCGAACCGTAAGCCCTGAAAGATGAATCATTTTTTCAGCTAACTCAAGAATTTTTACCGGCTCTCCCATATCCAGCACAAAGACATCCCCACCCAGACCCATTGCCCCTGCCTGCACAACCAATTGAGCGGCCTCGGGAATCGTCATAAAATAGCGGGTGATTTTAGGATGGGTGACCGTTATAGGACCACCAGCTTTGATTTGTTTATGGAACAGAGGTATCACCGATCCTGAAGATCCAAGTACATTACCAAAACGTACCATGGTGAAGCGTGTCTTGTTGACTCTGGAAATCTTGCAACTGTCACCATACATCACAGGCGCCGATTCACTGCTTAATGCTTGCAGGATCAACTCAGATACACGTTTGGTGCTCCCCATCACATTGGTAGGGCGCACCGCTTTGTCTGTAGATACCAACACAAAATTGGCTACACCGGTCTGCAGGGCTGCCTGCGCCGTGCACAAGGTGCCGAATATATTATTAAGAATACCCTCGCCCATGTTGTGCTCGACCATGGGCACATGCTTGTAAGCCGCGGCATGGTATACGGTATCTACCTTCCATGTGCGCATTATATCTATCAAATGCTGCTGATTACGAACTGAACCAAGCATCGGCAACAACCTAACCGAGAGTGACTCGCGAGCAATACGCTGCTCCAACTCCCCCTGAATGCTGTACAGGTTGTACTCACATTGATCGAAGAGCAGCAACGTTCTAGGACCTGAGGCAATGATTTGCCGGCAAAGTTCAGAACCTATCGACCCCCCCGCACCGGTCACAAGCACAGTTTGTTTTCTAATGCAGCGCTCCAGAAGCTCCTCCTGCGCCGGCACCGGGTCACGCCCCAGTAAATCTGCGATATCAACATCCTGGATGTCGTCGACCTTGACTCTGCCACTCGCCAGATCGGCAAATGTAGGAACGCTGCGCACATGTAGAGGGTAAGGTTCAAGGGACGCGAGAATTTCCTTACGCCGGGTACGCGAGGCTGAAGGCAGCGCCAAAAGCACTTCCTGGACACCTGTGTCATCAATTAGCTGTTGCAGATGCTTCGGTTTATAAACCTGCAGACCAGCAATTATTCGATTTGCCAGATCACCATCATCATCAATGAATGCCACAGGGCGCATGGACCTGCCCATACGTAAAGCTGCCAGCAACTGGTTTCCCGCTGTGCCGGCACCATAGATAGCTACCTTGACCAGTCCGTCATCTCGGCTGGTAAAAGGAATTTGTTGATGACCTGAAAACCAATCACCCAAGAAAAACTGCCGCATGACCAGGCGTAGCCCCCCAATAATCACGAGGCTCAGCCACCAGTAGTTGAAGATAATGGATCGCGGAACTACCGCCTTATGATTACTGTACCAATACACCACGACTGCAAGAATCAAGGCGGCCAATGTAACAGCCTTGATAATAGTGATAAGCGCATCGTTACCGAAGTAGCGCATCACAGCCCTGTACATACCAAAACGAATGAATAAAGGCACTGCCACAACCGGAGCGGCCACGAACAACCAAGTATGTTCGAGGATGGGATTGTACATTTCATCGAGTCCCAGGCGCACGATGAACGACAACCACAGAGCCAACCAGATCAGTAGCACGTCAGTGCAAACTTGCATCAGCCGTTTTTGTTGGCGGGACAAGCTTACCAAGTAACGGCGAAGCTTATCTTTATTCAAGTCCCTCATCTGACTAACCTCAAGGTGTCACAACACAGTTGATCATTTCACTCCCGCCTACCAGCCTTATACTTGACCGCCAACAGCACAAGAGGCGCATAGGCAATGACCACTCCCGTTGCGCCATCCAACCGCAGAAAAATCACCGCCGATGCCATTGGCAGCAACCAGACAGCATTGATGGTTGCCACCCCAAGACTGACTACACGGTGGCTACGGAACTGGCGTGCGGCATATTGATAGGCATGGCTGCGATGGGCCTCGTAGACGCGCTCTCCCCTGAACAGTCTTCTCGACAAGGTAAAGGTTGCATCCACTACGAAAACCCCAAGAAGTATTAACCAACTCCAGAACAATTGTGGGTTCGACCAGGCCGAGTGCAGCACCAATATGCCGAGCACGATACCCAGAAAACCACTGCCCGCATCACCCATAAAGATGCGGGCCGGGGGAAAATTCCAAAAGAGGAAACCCGCTACCGCAGATGCCAGCAAAATTGGCAACCAGACCCCCTGTACGTTTCCGCTCAGCGAGTAAAGCAGAGACGCCCCTAGACAGGTGCAGATCGCCTCAATGCTAGCAATGCCATCAATCCCATCCATGAAATTGTACAAGTTGAGTAACCACACCAGGAATAGGACACCAAGCGAGCCACCCAACCAGGCGATATCTAGTTGCCAACCAAATACCACCAGAGGAGGCATACCACCTAGCCAGTAGAGTGCCCAGCCGCCAGCGACAAAATGCCCCACCAACCGCCAGCGTGCGGCGATATGTCCATGGTCATCCATGAAACCGATCATCGCCACCAGACCGCCCGAACCTAGCAGGGCAATCACTAACTCCGTAGACACGCTTCCGCTCCAGCACACACCTAGTACGGCAACCAAGAAGACAACAACAAACGACAAACCACCGCCCCGCGGGGTAGGCAAGCTATGTGAGCTGCGGGCATTGGGGATATCCAACAGACTGCGAGAAAGTGCATAACGACGTAGCACCGCTGTCCCCACCAGCGATGTAACGATGGCGAGCAGAATCAACCAAATCATGGACGGCTGCGCTCCAAAAAAGAGCGCGCGGTTTTCTGCAGACCTTGCTCCAGCGAATATGGCGGGCGCCATCCGAGCAGCCTGCTGTTTTTGGTAATATCCACTTGCAATGAGTCCAGGAGACGCTGGGCAAGATCGCGCTGACCGAATAGCCCAGCAGTCAGTCGCAGCAATGCTACAGGCACCGGTACAAGCCGCTCAGCGCATCCAAGCGCTCGACTCAAAACTCGCAGGAGCTCTGTCACTGGCAGAGCCTCCGCGTCGCTCGCCAAAAGGATCTGACGCGCTGCTCGCGGATGGTCGATGCACGTAATAAGTAGGTCCACCAGGTTTTCGACATATACAAGACTACGGCGGTTATCCAATGCCCCAAATGGTAAGGGGACGCCTCTCTGCACCCAGCGCATCATGCTGTGGAAGTTGGCCTTGACCCCAGGACCGTAGACCAGCACCGGACGAATCACCACCAGCTCCATGTTGACGGTGGCTGCGAGTTGCAATAAGCCCTGCTCTGCTTCGTACTTGGATACCGCATAGGCACCCTGCGGCATAGGTGGATCATCCGCACGCAATGGACAACCTGGCTGGCTGGACTCCCCGTTTACCTTCACCGAGCTGATGAAAATAAAGCGACGTACGCCTGCCGCAGCCGCCTGACGAGCCAGGTTGAGGGTTCCTTCGACATTCGCTCGACGAAACTCCGCCAGGCTATCACTAGCAACCTCCTGCATCACATGTACACGTGCCGCAGCATGTACGATCGAATCGACATCGCCCAGAAGCCCTCCCCAATCAGTAGAGTTCGACAAGGCGTCTACAACAACTGACTGAATACCTTCAGGCTCGCTACCCGCCCGCCGCACAGCCGCTCTTGCGTTGTACACCCCTTGTGCCGCGAGCGCTCGACATAATGCACCTCCGACAAAACCACTGCCTCCGGTTACAAGAATCGTTCGTTTATTCACAAATAATATCCATCCTGCCAACCTTCATATCAAGATGAGAGTAGACTCGAGGACAACCCGCCTCTATACCTGCCTGACAGATCTGCATGACGTATTTATTTCAGGAACGTTCTGGTCGTAACAAGTCGCGATACAAGTCGGCATAGGCTACCGCCATAGCTCGCGCTGTGAACACAGACTCATAGCGCTGCTTCGCCCTATTGCCCATCTCACGAGCCATGGCTGGATTGTCCCATAACCATGTCATCGCTTGCGCCAGTGCCGAGGGATCACGTGGTGGCACGACCAAACCGGTCTGATCCGCGAGATTGATAAACGTGGTGCCCGAGCCCATTTCGCAGGAAATCAACGGCTTGCCATACATCGCAGCCTCCAGCAAAGAAATACCGAACGACTCGGAACGGAGGTGGGAAGGAAATACGAAACCGTAACACAGCTCAAGCAATGCTGCTTTATCCTCATCAAGCAAACCACCCAGGAAGTGTACATTCCCCAGACCCAGATCGTGGGCTTGCTGCTTGAGCTCGGCCTCAAGGAAACCACCCCCCATGATTGCCACTGGCAAGCCATTGATTCTGGATGCCTGCAGCAAATAGTCCAATCCTTTGTAATAGCGTAGCGCGCCAACGAACAGGAAAAAACGATCTCCGAGTCGCTCACGCCAATAAACCCGCTTGTTGGCACTTACCTCAGGATAGGTAGTCCTCTCCAGCCCGTAGGGAATAATCGAAACCTTATCCTGAAAGCTCCTCAACACCGGACTGCTCGCAGCATAATTGGGCGATGAGGCAACCACTCGATCGACGCTTGAGAGAAATTGATTCATTAACGGCTGATACAGTTTTAACAACCACTTTTGCTTGACGATATCTGAGTGATAACTCACTACACTTGGTTTGTTCACCCGTGCAAGAAAGTGAACCAGATCCATGTACGGCCATGGGAAGTGGTAGTGCACAATGTCGGCTTGACGAGCAAGGTCAGAAAAATCCCTGAGGGCAGATATTGAAAAACCAGTGGAAGCCAGGTGCAGATCAAGCTTGGCACGATGCGTCAAATGGCCCGCTACCGGCTCGTTGCGCGCAGCTCCGCGGGCACTGAGATAGAGTACCTCAGCATCTATACCCTGAGTACGGGTACCTTCGGCGATCTGGAAAATAACCTGCTCGATACCTCCCATCGAGTCGGGATAGTAGGTCTTGAAAAAATGCAGAACCTTGATCATCTTCCTTCGCTGACCTTTCGGTAGACATCAATAGTGTTCAGTGCGCAGCGCTCCCACGAAAAGCCAGCGGCATGGCGTATTCCTTCTTGTATGGCAGCCATACGCCAGGAATCGTCCTCGAGCCCTCGCCGTAGCAGGTCGCTCAGGTGATCAACATCCTCCGGCGAACACATCAGCGCTGCTTGTCCTGCCACTTCGGGCAAGGAAGAACTGTTGGAGCACACCACGGGCACACCAGAACTCATGGCCTCCAGAACGGGCAAGCCGAAGCCCTCGTAGTGCGAGGGAAAGGTGAACAGTCGAGCCCCGGCATACAAAAGTGGCAGATCTTCACTGGCGACGAAACCGAGATAACGTGCCCAACCTTGCTGCTGAGCATTCTCGATTCGTTGGTGGATCGCTTCGCTCCGCCATCCATGGTAACCGGACAGAATCAATGGCCAACGCTGGCGCAGCGCCATCGGCAACCTGCCATAAGCTTCCAGTAACGTCTCGATGTTCTTGCGCGGTTCGACAGTGCCCACAAACAAACTATAGCCACCCGGTTTCAGGCCGTGAAATGCCAATCTCTCACGCAACGTCTGCGGACTACGCGGATAGAATTCGGGGGAACTGGCCAATGGCACTGCATGAATGCGTTCGATGGGCCAACAGAAGTGGTCAGCCAACTCTTGCCGAGTATAGAGTGAATCAGTGATCAGCGCATCGGCTCGCTCAAGGGTGAACTTGAGCTCTTTTTGCAAGTATCGTGCAATCTGGGGGGCATAGCAGTGCGCCCAAGTGAATGGCGACAGATCGTGGAACGTCGCTACGCTGCATCCTCCGAAAGGCGGCAAGTAGTAATTTGGGCTGTGGTAGATAAAGCTCTCGTGCCCTTTCAAAACCCGCTTGCGCAGATAAGGCATAACGCGACGATACGCCTCAACAAACAGTGCGTTCCGTTGGACCAAACGCTTCAAGCCATGTCCTGCATCAGACTGCTCGGATGGCTTCGGCAAACCCGTTAGAAAACGTTGACCTGCGAAGAGCTGCAATTCAGTAATTTCGCTGCTTTTCTGTAGTCGGGATGCCAACTCATAAGTATAGCGCCCGATGCCAGTCAACGGAAAGCGCACTGGCTCGACGGAAAGGATGACATTCATTTACTGGCAAGCATCCAATCCAGAGTTTCATCCAACGGCCGAGTTCCCCACTCAGGGAATAAGCGGCGGAGCTTGGCATTATCACCGCACAAGGTTTTAACCTCGTTAGCGCGCACGAATGCAGGATTGACCTGCACCTTGATTCGGTGCCCAGTGATGGCCTCACATTTGGAGATAACTTCACGCAACGAATGCGTCTGTCCGGAACTTACGTTTACTATTTGTCCGAGCGGGCGAGCTTCGAGCAAGCCGCGATAGGCCTGGACCACCGAGCGGACGTCACTGAAGTCGCGCCAAACATCCAAATTGCCGAGCTCGATCGTATGTGCCTTATGCTTAAAATGCGAGACAATCTTGGGCAACAGAAAGTTCTCTGCTTGCCCAACACCGGTATAGTTGAAGGGGCGGGTGATGATGATCGGCAGACGATCGACCCACAGACCGGCCATATACTCCATCGCCAGCTTGCTAACTGCGTAGTCATTGGTCGGTGCGGGCAACGTTTGTTCGTCGAGCATCCCCTCGGAAACATTGCCATAGACATTCGCACTGCTGGCAATCAGCACACTTTCCGGCTGCTTGCCACAGCTCGCAATGGCTTCCAGCAGGTTGCGCGTACCTATGAGGTTGACCCGATAAAACGCATCTGCCGCACCGTGACCTACGAACGCAATGGCAGCCAGATGCACTACGACATCCGGTTGCACCTTGACCAGCAAAGCGCGCAATCCTGAGGCGTCGGCAAGATCCATCTGATAGTAGTCGGGAGCCTGCGACGGCTGACTGCCCGTCCCTACAACCTCATAGCCTCTGCCCCTTAACTCGGCCGCCATATAGCGACCAGTGAAGCCCTGGACCCCTGTAATCAACGCGCGCTTGCTGGCCATTTGCATCAGAACGAGAATCCTTTTTCGTTACGGCGCAGGTCAGCTTCAACCATCATGCGGCATAGTTCCTCCAGGCTAGTCTTGGGCTCCCAACCAAGCACTTCCTTAGCTTTTGCCGGATTACCGATCAACAACTCGACTTCCGCTGGACGATAAAACTTGGGATTGACCACGACCAATACCTTACCAGTGGCAGCACAAACGCCTCGCTCTGTCTCGTCCTTGCCGCTCCAGTTGATTTCAATGCCCACGGCCTTGAAGGCCATGGAGACAAAGTCGCGCACGGTTTCGGTACGGTTGGTTGCAAGCACGAAAGTATCGGGCAAGTCGACCTGCAGCATGCGCCACATACCTTCGACATATTCCTTGGCGAACCCCCAGTCACGCTTAGCGTCGAGGTTACCCAGCTCAAGCCTGTCGAGCAGGCCAAGCTTGATCTTGGCCACCGAGTCGGTAATCTTCCGGGTCACGAATTCGCGACCACGCAAGGGAGACTCGTGGTTGAACAAAATCCCGCTAGTGGCGAAGATGCCATAGGATTCTCGGTAATTAATGGTCATCCAGTGTGCATAAAGCTTCGCTACACCGTAGGGGCTACGCGGATAGAACGGGGTGCTCTCGATCTGTGGGATGGCCTGAACCTTGCCAAACATCTCCGATGTGGACGCTTGGTAGAAGCGTACTTTCGGATTGACGATTCGGATCGCCTCCAGCAGGTTCACGGCACCAAGACCCGTGATTTCTGCCGTGGTCAGCGGTTGCTCGAAGGAAACGCCAACAAAGCTCTGTGCTGCAAGGTTATAAACCTCCGTGGCTTCGGTGCTTTGCAGCAAGCGAATGCTAGCGGATAGATCAGTCAGATCGTATTCGACCAGATGAAGATTGGGGTTGGTGTCAATCCCCAGCTCTTCGATGCGCCAAAAATTGACCGAGCTTGTGCGACGATAGGTGCCGAAGACCGTGTAGCCTTTTTCCAGCAGCAGCTCCGCCAGGTATGCGCCGTCCTGACCAGTGATCCCTGTGACGATTGCTTTCATGCGACTTAACCAACTCCGATAGTGCCGTACGGGCATGCGTGAATATTCACCCCTGCGCTGGATTCCGACCACGCGCCTGAAGGGTTCAGTGGCGGAGTATACATCTCTTGCCACGTGTACTCGAATCAGAAAACGCCTACCAGACTGATGCGCGCGCGCCACCTGAACGCACATCGAATCGCCATCAAACCGCCACCCCCTCCTGCGAGGCCATGAACGTCGGCAACCTCAAGGACTCCACCCCCTGAGGGGGCTGCGAACTATACAAACCGGAGACATCGTTTACATTCCATACCGGGAACATAGCTTACAGGTTGATACGGATGATCAGGAGGCATTTGATCCCCCCTAGAACCAAGAGCCCCCTATGGATCAACGAGTCGGACTGGTCAGTGAATGGCTTTCCGGTAATTACACCAATAGCCAGCGGGCGCGCCGACACGACGTCAGCCGTCCAAACGATCGACAAGTGGATAGCCCGATATGGTGCGGGAGGATTTGCGGCGCCCTACCCCCCCTACCAAAACCAGTGATGAGCTACTGACCCGCATTGTGGCGATGGAAGAAGCGACGACCAATGCCTGAAACCTTAATACTCAGCGACAATACTCTGAAAAAAGCCTTGGCACATATTTGCAAACCGCACATATCGCACCTGCGACTGCTTTCGCCCGAGCTATCTCTCGTGTCAAATTTACGTGTTGAACCCCTACGACCAGAAGCTATCACCCCGGATTCAGAGCAGGCTCTGCATGAAAACTCTTGAGACGAAGGTCAGGCCAAGGCGAGGACAACCGCGGTCGCGCCAGACCTTGCGGGTTGCAGATGGGGATCCCGGCCGGGCTGGCACTCCAAGCCGTTTTCAACGCAGCATCGCCGATGCATAGGGCCTTTCATATTCATTGCCTAAGCCGCAGGCCTGTGAGGGCATCCGTCATGGGTGCACATATCCCATACCTTCGCTATCATACCCACCTCTAAGGCGCCAGGCTTATTACCAGCAGCGTCAAACCATCACTGCATGGATAAGCATTTCAGTGTGAACAACGGACTTTCCGAAGGCATGCGACGCATATGTCGCAGGCTACAACCTCCCCCCCTTCCCACTAAAGCGATACAGGAGCGCCTGCAGTACAGCGCATCGCCCATGCACAACACCAGCATAATCTACACGCTCCTGTCGTCAGGCGTTGGCGCGTCGCACCGCCCCCCTCCACGCTGTCGGATGTCGGATAATGCTGCAGCTTGGCAAATCCAGCACGCGAGTCAGGATGGCGATGATAGAATCCCCGTCGAAGCGTCGCCCGAAGCGCTGCAAGCGTGCCCTCCCATGAGATAGGGATAGGCTCGAGATGGTCCGAATCTTGATCCCTCCGCGATTCTGAGCCTATGGAAATTTTCTCGGCGACCATCCAATGAGCGGTTTTCACAGCATTTCAGAATTCAACACCCGGTAATCCTATGGTTTCAGTAAAACTTCAAAACGGGAAGATGTTCAGTTCCGAGCCCGGCACATCACTGCTCGACAGCGCCAAGGCTGCAGGCCTTAGCTTGGAGCACAGTTGCCGCACAGGTCGCTGCGGAGTCTGCAAGACCACCGTGATTTGCGGTGAGACTGAAACCTTGCGAGAAGAAACCTCGTTGAGCGCTGAAGAGACCGCTGCAGGCGTTATTCTCACCTGCTGCCGTTATGCCACAAGTGATCTGGCGATCGATGCGCAGGACCTAGGCGCACTGAGCAATATAGTGGTCAAGACAGTCCCCTGCCGCATCGACAATATCAAGCGACTGGCGGCCAGCGTCGTCGGAGTCACCCTAAGAGTCCCGCCCTCCGGCAAGCTTACCTACCTGCCCGGCCAATATCTGGATGTCATCGCAGAGGGCGGCGTGCGCCGAAGCTACTCTATTGCGAATGCCCAACGCGAAGACGGCAAGCTCGAGTTGCAGATACGGGAAGTCGATCAGGGTGTGATGTCCAAGTACTGGTTCAACAGTGCGAAGCACAACGATCTACTACGACTGGAAGGCCCAATGGGCACATTCTGTCTACGTGAGCAGGAAGCGCGCACGATCGTGTTCCTTGCCACTGGTACCGGCATAGCACCGATCAAGGCAATGCTTGAACAGTTACAAGGCAGGCCCGACCTGGCTGATGGCAAGAGGATCTTCATCTACTGGGGAGGCCGCACCCCTGACGATATCTACTGGACTCCTGGACTTGAAGGGCTGAATGCTGATTTCATTCCAGTATTGTCCCGTGCCAGCACCGAATGGTCAGGACGCACCGGATACGTGCAAAGTGCGCTACTGGATGATGGTATAGACCTTGCCGGTGCAGTCGTTTATGCATGTGGCTCAGAGGATATGATCCAAAGCGCGCGCGACGCATTGACTACTGCAGGATTGCCGTTAAAAAACTTTTATTCAGATGCATTTGTAAGTTCAAACTAACAAGGAACAGTCATGAAAGCAGTCATTTTGGCGGGTGGACTGGGGACGCGCCTAAGCGAAGAAACCGGTACTCGCCCCAAACCCATGGTCGAAATCGGCGGCAAACCGATACTCTGGCATATCATGAAGATGTACTCCTCGCATGGCATCAATGACTTTATTATTTGCTGTGGCTACAAGGGCTACATGATCAAGGAATATTTTGCCAACTACTTCCTGCATACTTCAGATGTCACCTTCAACATGCGTGACAACAGCATGGAAGTGCACGACAAGCGCGCTGAAGACTGGAACGTTACCTTGGTCGACACAGGCGAAACCTCGATGACGGGTGGCCGCCTGCGCCGCGTAGCTGACTACGTTCGTCACGAAGACGCTTTCTGCTTCACCTATGGTGACGGCGTTGGTGACATGAACATCAGCGCCACTATCGCATTCCACAAGCAGCACGGAAGAGACGCGACACTGACCGCCACATATCCACCAGGTCGCTTCGGCGCACTGGACATCAACAAAGGCCAGGTCCTGAACTTCAAGGAAAAACCCAAAGGCGACGGTGCGATGATCAACGGCGGCTTCTTCGTATTGTCACCAAAAGTTCTCGACCGCCTACACGCCGACAACACGGTTTGGGAGCAGGAACCGTTGATGGGCCTGGCCGAAGATGGTCAGCTGATGGCCTACGAGCACGCCGGATTCTGGCAGCCAATGGACACTCTTCACGACAAGAATCTGCTGGAAAAGCTTTGGCAGAATGGCGCCGCACCTTGGAAGTCGTGGGAATAAAGCGAACATGAAAGCTTCCGTCTCAGCCGCCTTCTGGCAAGGCAAGAAAGTATTCCTTACCGGCCACAGCGGCTTCAAAGGTAGCTGGCTCGCCTTGTGGCTGCAGGGCATGGGTGCACAAGTCAAAGGTTTTGCCTTGGCACCACCCACCACACCCTCGCTGTTCGAACAAGCGAAGGTGGAACAGGGTATGCACACCTCGGAGATCGGCGATATACGCAACTTGGCGACCATTATCGAAAGCATGACAGCGTTCGATCCGGACATCCTCATCCATATGGCGGCGCAGCCATTGGTGCGCTTGTCCTATCGCGAACCTGTGGAAACCTATGCTACGAACGTGATGGGGACCGTCCATGTCCTGGAAGCAGCACGCCAATGCACGAACCTGCGCGCAATCGTCAACGTCACAACCGACAAATGCTACGAAAACCAGGAGTGGGAGTGGG
This sequence comes from Pseudomonas sp. FA117, assembly GCF_057370475.1. NCBI lineage: Bacteria > Pseudomonadati > Pseudomonadota > Gammaproteobacteria > Pseudomonadales > Pseudomonadaceae > Pseudomonas > Pseudomonas sp. FA117. The sequence goes on along the minus strand of NZ_CM170675.1, from coordinate 1,660,820 downwards.
GCTATCGTGAAAACGAGCCGATGGGCGGACACGACCCCTACAGCAACAGCAAAGGCTGTGTCGAGCTGATCACCAGCGCCTACCGCAACTCGTTCTTCAGCAGCAAAAACGCTGCCGCCTTGGCCTCAGCACGCGCGGGTAACGTCATCGGTGGTGGCGACTGGGCCGACGACCGACTGATCCCGGACATTCTGCGCGCTGTTGCGAAGGGTGAGCCGGTGGTGGTGCGCAACCCCAGGGCTACACGTCCTTGGCAACACGTACTGGAGCCGTTGAGTGGTTACCTTGTTCTGGCCCAGCAGCTGTGGGAGCATGGCCACGCCGTTGCGCAGGGTTGGAACTTCGGGCCACGTGACGAAGACGCACGCCCTGTCGAGTGGATACTGGACCACATGGTCAAAGCATGGGGCGATGGCGCCCGCTGGCAGTTGGACGACAATCCTCAGCCGCATGAAGCCCGTCACCTGAAACTAGACATCTCCAAGGCACGCGCCCACCTGAAATGGGAGCCAACCTGGAACCTCGAAACTACCTTGACCCACATCGTCAATTGGCACCGCGCCTGGCTACAGGGCGATGACATGCACGCCCGTTGCATGGACGAAATCAACAGTTACATGGCTGCCATGGCTTCTGGCGCCTAAACAACTATTAGCTTGAGCAGGAACTACCTTATGACCCCCGATATGCTCCGTCAGGAAATCAGCCAGCTCGTCGAGCGCTATGCCCAGACAGCCCTGGCTGCCAAACCTTTTGTTGGGGGCGAAACCGTCATCCCTCCCTCGGGCAAGGTGATCGGCACCCGTGAACTGCAACTGATGGTCGAAGCCTCGTTGGATGGCTGGCTGACCACCGGACGCTTCAACGCCCAGTTCGAGAAAAAACTGGCTGAGTTCATTGGTGTCAAATACCTGATCACCGTGAACTCGGGTTCATCGGCCAATCTAGTGGCCTTCAGCACCCTGACTTCGCCAAAGTTGGGTGAGCGTGCGATCAAAAAAGGTGACGAAGTGATCGGCGTAGCCGCTGGCTTCCCGACGACCGTCAACCCGATCGTGCAGTTCGGCGCCATTCCGGTGTTCGTCGACGTCGACATGGCCACTCACAACATTAATGCCGACCTGATCGAGGCTGCCATCACTCCGAAAACCAAGGCCATCATGCTTGCTCACACCTTGGGCAACCCGTTTAACCTGGCTAAGGTCAAGGCGATTTGCGAGAAGTACAAGCTCTGGTTGGTCGAAGACTGCTGTGACGCCTTGGGCGCCACCTACGAGGGGAAGCAGGTCGGCACTTTCGGCGACATTGCCACCCTGAGTTTCTACCCGGCGCACCATATAACCATGGGCGAAGGCGGTGCGGTGTTCACCAACAACGCCCAGCTCAAGCTAATCGCCGAATCTTTCCGTGACTGGGGTCGCGACTGCTACTGCGCACCGGGTTGCGATGATACCTGCGGCAATCGCTTTGGCCAGCAGTTCGGCAGTCTGCCGCAGGGTTACGATCACAAGTACGTGTATGCCCACTTGGGCTATAACCTGAAGATCACCGACATGCAGGCCGCCTGTGGACTAGCCCAGCTGGACCGTGCACAAGCGTTCATCGAAACCCGCAAGCGCAATTTCAAGCTGCTCAAGGAGCGCCTGGCGAGCCTAAGCGACTTCCTGGAAATTGCAGAGGCGACCCCGAACAGTGATCCATCCTGGTTCGGCTTCCCAGTAACCCTTAAGGAAAGTGCCGGGGTCAAGCGTGTTGACCTGCTGAAGTTCCTTGATCAGCACAAGATCGGCACACGCCTCCTGTTCGCTGGTAATTTGATTCGCCAGCCCTACTTCCACAACGTGGAATACCGGGTAGTCGGCGAACTCACCAATACCGACCGAACCATGAACCAGACCTTCTGGCTCGGTGTGCAACCTTCGTTGGGTCAGGAACACTTCGACTACGTTGGTGAAAAACTGGAAGAATTCTTCGGGCTTGGTTTCTAACTTATGAAAGCTTCAGATGCAGTGGCAAAAGTTCTGGCGGACCACAACGTCCTCTATGGTTTTGAGCTCATCGGTGGAATGATCGCCCATCTGGTGGACAGTATTAGCTTGCTCGGCAAGACCAAGTTGATATCCATGCACCATGAGCAAGGCGCTGCTTTCGCTGCATCTGCAGTTGCACGTGCGACTCATCACAAGGTCATGGGTGTGGCACTGGGCACCAGCGGCCCAGGTGCAACCAACCTGATCACGGGTATCGCCGACTGCTGGCTGGACAGCCACCCGTGCGTGTTCCTCACCGGGCAGGTGAACACCCACGAGCTCAAAGGAGAGCGCGCCATCCGCCAGCAGGGTTTCCAAGAACTCGACAGCGTGGCCCTAGTGAGCAGCATTACCAAGTATGCGCATCAGGTCACTCACGTCGAAGAGCTCATTCCGAGCCTTCTCAAAGCGCTACGTATTGCGCGAGAAGGCCGTCCGGGGCCAGTGCTGCTGGATATCCCCATGGACATCCAACGCGCCGAAATCGATGAGGCGCTGCTGGACCAGTTGATCAAAGCCAGTTTCACGACCTCTGTGGCCGAACCCCAGGCCTCGTATGGCGAGGTCTGGGCCGCATTGGCCAAGGCACAGAAGCCGCTGTTCCTGATCGGTGGCGGCGCTGTCAACTGCGTACACTTTAACCGCTGGCTGAGCCAGGTCGACAAACTGGGGATTCCCCACGTTGCCAGCCTGAAAGGAGCCGAAAAGCTCACGGCCCGCGAACATTACCTGGGCATGCTCGGGGCCTATGGCACCCGTGCCGCCAACCATGCTGTGCAGAACTGCGACCTGCTGATCGTGTTCGGCAGCCGCATGGATGTGCGCCAGACCGGTGCCAAGACCGAGACCTTCGCCACCAATGCGCAAATCATCCAGTTCGACCTGGACGCAGCTCAGCTGGACAACCGAGTCAAGGCACAGCAGTCGATTCATGCCGGACTCGACGAGGTGTTCCTCGACTTCATTGCCCATAACGACACCCTGAAACCCGCACCTATGGCTTGGCGCACGCACCTGGCCCAAGTCTTCGCCCAGACCTTCGCCGATGAGTACACAGCCTGGAATGTCAGCCCATTCGCAGTGTTCAGCAGTCTCAACGCATTGACTGCCAACCGAGCCCTAGACTACGTTGTTGACGTCGGCAACAATCAGATGTGGGCCGCTCACACCCTGCGTTTGAGCCCCAACCAGGCCATGCACCACTCCGGTGGCCTGGGCACCATGGGCTTTGCCATTCCCGCAGCAGTAGGTGCGAGCATCGCCGGCAACAAGCCAGTCATCGTCATCACCGGTGACGGCGGCGCTCAACTCAATATCCAGGAACTGGACATCATCGCCCGCGAACAGCTACCGATCCTGACCATCGTCATGAACAACCACTCGCTGGGCATGGTGCGCGGCTTTCAGGAAATGTACTTCGAAGGGCGCAATTCCTCAACGTACTGGAACGGCTACACCTCGCAGTTTAAGGCCTTGGGCGAAGCGTACGGCATCCCGTCGCACAGCGTAATCGACCTGGCCACCATGAATACGGCGGTGGCCGAGTTCCTGACCAATCGAAGGCCGATGCTGATCGAAGTACTGATGCCTGATGCCCGTGAATGCCGTCCACGCCTGGAGTTCGGCCGGCCGATCGACGAGCAGTCGCCACTAATGGATCTGGGCCGATGAAACTGGCAATCCTCGGCGCCAGCAGCCACATTGCCAGGGACTTGGTTGCCAGCATCGCTGTACACAACAGCTACGCCTGCACCTTGTTCGTCCGCTCGCCCGACATGCTGGACACCGAGTTGAAAGCCATCGCGGCGCGCAAAGGCTTTGCCATCAGCAGCTATGCCGGCTTCGGCGCCAGTTGTCAGTTCGACGCGATCATCAACTTCGTAGGCGTCGGCGACCCGGCCCGCGCCGTGCAGATGGGCAAAGACATCTTCACGGTCACTGAGCAGTACGACAAAATGGCGCTGGACTACCTGTACAGCCATCCGACCTGCAGATATATCTACCTCAGCAGCGGCGCCGCCTATGGTAGCAACTTCGCTGCACCAGTTTCCGAGTCCTCGCACGCGGTGTTCCCGATCAACGGCTTGCGCCCACAAGACTGGTACGGGGCGGCTAAGTTCCAGGCTGAATGCCACCACCGCGCGCTACCCGAGGCGACGATCGTCGATGTGCGGGTATTCAGCTACTTCAGCCACCGTCAAGCCCCGCAGGCGCGCTTCTTCCTCAGTGACATCCTACGTGCCCTGCATAATGGCAGCGTACTGGAAGTGGCCGCGGACGACATGCTTCGAGATTACCTGACGCCGGCCGACTTCTTTCAACTGATCGACCGTATCCTGCAAGGGCCTGCTTGCAATACAGCAATCGATTGCTACAGCCTTGCACCGGTTGGCAAGTTCGAGCTGCTTGCGGCATTGGAAGATGCCTTCGGCCTGCAACACCGTGTCGCCGGCGACCAGGTACGAGTCAATGCGACTGGACCCAAGGCGCATTACTATTCCCATAACCGGCGGGCGGAGCAGTTGTTCGGTTACGTGCCCGGCGACTCGTCACTCAGCGGAGTTGTACGTGAGATCAGGCAGCAGCTCGATGCAAGACACTAAGCCAGCGCTCTCCTGGATACGCAAAATGCTGCGGGTGAAGCTGTTCCGATTCTTGCTCGTGGGTGTGCTGAACGCGGCGTTCGGCTATGGCTGCTTTGCCGGGCTTCTATATCTGGGCCTGCACTACAGTGCGGCTTTGCTGATAGCCACCTTACTGGGCGTGGCCTTCAACTTCAAAAGCACCGGGGCCCTGGTGTTCGGGTCGAAGAACAACAAGTTGATCTTCAGATTCGTCGCCGGATATGGCGTGGTCTATAGCGCCAACGTGGCTGGCATCGCAGCGCTGAAACTGCTCGATGTCGACCCTTACGTGGCCGGAATAGCATTGATCGTGCCAATGGCCCTGCTCTCCTTTGTCATCAATAACAGGTTCGTTTTCAATTATGCGTAAGTTGATCAGCATAGTGACTCCCTGCTACAACGAAGAAGCCAACATCGATGAGCTTTACCAACGCATCGTCGAGGTCATGTCACGCCTTGACTACGATTACGAACATGTGTTCATCGACAACTGCTCGACCGATGGCAGCCATACCAAACTGCGCGCCCTTGCCGCCCAGGACAAACGCGTCAAGGTTATCTTCAACGCCCGTAACTTTGGTCATATTCGTTCGCCGTACCACGCCTTGCTGCAGGTCAACGGCGACTGCGCTGTACTGATCGCCTCCGACCTGCAAGACCCGCCCGAGATGATCGAGGATTTCGTCAAGAAGTGGGAAGAAGGGTTCAAGACCGTAATGGCGGTAAAACCAGAAAGCGAAGAGTCGCGTATGATGTTCCTGGTACGCCGAGCCTACTACCGCTTCGTCACACGCATCTCGGAGGTGCCGCTGGTGCAGAATGCCACCGGTGCCGGTCTGTTCGATCGTGCGGTACTGGATATCCTGAAGAAGATCGACGACCCGTACCCATACTTCCGTGGTCTGCTGTGTGAGATTGGCTTCCCGATTGCCACCGTGCCCTTCAAGCAGCCACGCCGCCAGCGCGGTATCACCAAGAATAACTTCTACACCTTGTACGATATCGCCATGCTGGGCATCACTAACCACTCCAAAGTGCCACTGCGCCTGATGGTAATGGGTGGGGGGTTGCTTGCAGGATTAAGTCTACTGGCTGCTTTCGCGTTCTTGATTGCCAAGCTGATTTTCTGGAATTCGTTTCAGATGGGTATCGCACCGCTGCTGATTTCGCTGTTCTTCTTCAGCTCTGTGCAAATTCTATTCCTGGGCATGCTCGGCGAGTATTTGGGCTCAGTGCACACGCAGATGCGCAACATGCCGCTTGTGGTTGAAGCAGAACGTGTGAATTTTGACTGAACTCTACGGACAAAGTGCTTTGAACTCTTCTAATCTGAACGCCAGAACAGACACTACCCTGCCAACCAACTACCTTGACTGGTATAGCATTGTCAAAGAAGACTGGCGCCTGATGCTTATTGGTGCAATCGTCTCGTACTTTCTTGCAAACCTGATCACTTCCGGCTTATCTGCCGGATTAATTCCAGATTTGTCAGTGCCATTCGGCTATAACGGCGATTCTATTTTCCACGCTTGGATGGCCAGCCGGGTCGATGAGGGCTGGATATTCGACAATGCTAGAAGCGGGTACCCCTTCGGCTCAAACTTTCTGGATTATCCGGGCGCCGATGCCGGGAATCACCTTGTCATCAAGCTGCTCTCTGGTCTCACTGGAGGCTGGGTTGGCGGGCTCAACCTGTATTTCTTGCTCGGCTTCCCTACATGCTTCATCGCCAGTTACATTGCTACTCGTGCTTTCGGACTGAATCGTAGCTTCACAGTGACGGTAGCTGGACTTTACACCTTCACGCCTTTCCACTTTCTGCGCCTGGAATATCAACATTTATTCTATACTTGGTATTTTGTAGCACCTGTATTTTTCTATTTAGCACTTTGTGTTTATCGAACCGCTCAACAGCCGCTGACCGACAATTTACCACTTCGCACAGCAAAGGGCATTCTGTCCATAGCTGGCTTGCTCATAATCTCTTCATTCGGTGTTTATTATTCTGTATTTGGGGTAATCATTATTGGCTTCGCCGGCTTATTAAACTGGGCAAAGTCAAAACACCTTCAGGGCATCAAAAGATCCATCTTACTTTGCTTTGCCATTGGCACTGGCGTTGCGCTTAATATTGCGCCCAACGCAATGAACACCTTCAAAAATGGCCCTAACGAAGAAGTGGCCCAGCGCTCGCCAGGCCAGTCGGAACACTTAGGCTTCAAGTTGATGCAGTTGATGCTACCTCGACTGGATCATCGGTCTTCAACCCTGGCCAATCTGACACAAACCTATAACAAGGGATCTCCGCTGGTCAATGAAAATGCCACTGCGACACTTGGTATGATCAGCGCTGGGGGGCTCGTTCTAACATTCCTATTTTTGCTATTCAGGCCAACAGGATCTGCAAATGACGAACGTCTACGCCTAATAGCCGCAATTACCTTTGTGCTCTTTATGTTCGGCACCATAGGAGGGCTTGGTACAGTTTTCGCCTGGTTCATCTCCCCCTCTATCAGGGGTTGGAATAGAATTAGCGTATTCATCGCCTTCAGCACTCTATTGTTCACTTTCATTGCTTTGCAGATCCTTCTGAAAGCGAGAGGTAAACACCTTTCCCGCTATGTCACTGCCATTGCGGTGGCGGCACTACTTTTCGGCTTTCTCGACCAGACGACGCCAACCTGCAAAAGCTGCTATGTGCAGCGTAAAAGCGAATTCGAAAACGACAAGAACTTCGTTCATTCCATCGAGCGCGCGCTGCCTTCTATGGGCGCCGTGTATCAATTACCGTACATCGGCTTCCCAGAAGAGCCGCCCCTCAATCGCATGATAAGTTACCAGGCTCTAGCAGGGGTTATCCACTCAAAGGGACTGCATTGGAGCTTTGGCGGGATGAAAGGGCGGGATGGTGATGCTTTCTATCGCGCACTCGCCAAGGAATCAACGAGCAAGCAATTGAGTGTAATTCGCCGCTTGGGATTCGACGGAATTTACATCGACCGCAGAGGTTATGCCGATAATGGTGACGCTTTGATTACCCAGTTGAGTGAGCTTCTTAACAGCGCACCAGACTTGGTAAGCAGTAGCGGCGACCAAGTATTCTTCAAGGTTACTGGCAGCGATCATCCTCCGCTCGAAAATCTCACTACACCCCAGATCATGAAACTATCTGGATTTTATGCTGACCACCTCGGCATTCGCTACCCTTCTACGTTAGAAAACGGCATTGATTTCACCAAAGAAGGTTGGCCGGAATTCATCGCTAATGTCAAAGGGCTCTGGCCGCTGGAGCCTTGGGGACGATGGTCTGTGAAATCGAAGGTGTCCTTCGATTTTACAGAACCGTTGCCCCAGACATTTACATTAGTCTTAACCGCTCGTGCATTTGCATCCAACGCAGAGCACCCTACTCGTATTCAAGTGGCCGATAAGGAATACACGGTTCAGTTGACCAGCGATACTTCAGAGGTGCGGGTTAAAGTCGACCTCCAAGGCTCAAACGCGCAACGTATTACTTTAATTCCATACGCCCCAACCTCCCCCAAAAAACTCATGGGGGGCACGGATGGTCGTAGGTTGGGTATCGGCTTTGTATCTATGCGCTTTGAGCAATAGGCCACTCATTCACGTCGGTGCGGGAATTATTGATCTGACGCCCGCATCGACATATCACTGCACTCGCCGCGCCTGAATTTTTCTGGTCCGCTTTATTAAAAGCCGCAGAGCCATAAGGAGAATACATGTCTGGATTATTGAGAGGGTTATATGGCTATAGAGGTTTCATTGCCACCTCGATCCGCAATGAATTCGTAGCACGATTCTCGCGCAGCAGCCTAGGCGGCCTGTGGATGATTATCAATCCATTGGCAAACGTGCTCATCTACGCACTTATTCTTTCCAACATCCTGGCAGCAAAGCTGCCAGGCATCGACAATAAATATGCCTATGCCCTGTATCTGATGGCAGGTACTTTGGCCTGGAGTCTTTTTGCGGAGATCATCAACCGCAGCCTTACGCTATTCATCGAAAACGGCAACCTGATGAAAAAGATGAAGTTCCCGCGGATAACCTTACCATTTATTGTGCTAGGCTCTTCCCTCCTAAACAATCTGTTACTACTACTCTCGGTGCTGGGCGTTTTCATCTGTCTGGGCCATTGGCCGACTTGGCAGATGCTGTGGGCCTTTCCTTTAATACTCACCGTAGCCGCCCTGGCCGTCGGCCTTGGCCTAATCCTCGGCGTGTTGAATGTGTTCGTTCGCGACATCGGCCAGGTGGTCCCTATTGTGCTGCAGATACTTTTCTGGTTCACACCTATCGTTTACCCTATCACGATTATACCCGATGAACTTAAATCTCTAATTGCATACAATCCTATGTTCCCGATTGTCAGCGCTTACCACGATGTTTTCGTTTATAACGTCGTGCCTGATATCGCCCAAATTGCCGTTACCTTGGGCTTTACACTTCTGCTTCTTGCTTTCAGTCTTTTTCTGTTCCGCCGTGCGGCGCCTGAAATGGTGGATGCACTATGAGTCTTCTCAGCGCCAAAGATCTTGGCAAGGCCTACCGCACCTACACAAGCGAATGGCAACGTATTGGTCGCTGGCTGGGTTTACCGAGCAAACCCCGAGAAGAGCATTGGGTGCTCAAACACATCAACTTTGAAATCAATGCTGGGGAAGCGATTGGTATCGTTGGTCAAAACGGTGCTGGTAAATCCACTTTACTGAAGATGCTGACAGGAACGTTGCAGCCTTCCACAGGCGAAGTGCAAGTAAACGGCCGAATTGCCGCGATCTTGGAGCTTGGCATGGGTTTCAACCCGGAGCTGACAGGTCGTCAGAACGTCTATCATGCCGCCGGCTTGATGGGATTTGGCGCCGACGAAATCGAGCAGTTGATGCCTGCTATCGAAGCTTTTGCTGAAGTCGGGGAATATTTTGACCAGGCGGTACGGACCTACTCCAGCGGTATGCAGATGCGTGTGGCATTTTCGGTGGCGACGGCCAAGCGTCCCGAGATCCTCATTGTCGATGAGGCGCTTTCTGTGGGCGATAGCTATTTCCAACATAAAAGCTTCGACCGTATTCGCGAGTTTCAGGAGCAAGGGACTACCTTACTGATTGTCTCTCACGATCGCAGTTCGATCCAAGCGCTGTGTGACCGTGTTCTTCTGATCGAAGAAGGGACAGTGATCAAGGACGGCGCACCCGAGGAGGTGATGGATTTTTACAATGCGATCATCTCCGAGAAAGAAAATTCCACGGTTGTCGTACACAAGCTGGAAGATGGGACCACACAAACGAGGTCCGGCTCAGGCGAAGCAACCGTCGGCAGTCTTGCCCTCTATAATGAGGTTGAGGAGCCTATTGAATTTGTCACTGTTGGCCAGACGGTACGTCTAAAGATAACTGTCGATATAAACCAGGCAATCCCTGAACTGGTGGTGGGCTACATGATCAAAGATCGGTTGGGACAGGCCATCTACGGCACCAATACACATCACCTGGACAGAAAACTCACAGCATTGTCTACGGGGACCGTGCTTGAGTTTATCTTTACCTTCAACGCCAATATTGGTGTAGGCTCATACTCAATTGCTGTTGCGCTCCATACTGCAGACACTCACCTCAACGCGAATTATGAGTGGCGAGACCTGGCACTGATATTCAATGTTGTCAACGCAGACAAAGCCCCATTTGTTGGATCTGCCTGGATTCAACCCGTTGTGGAGTGCAATCAATGACTCAGTTTTATCGTGCGTTTGAAGATAAACATCGCGGTGCCCGCGACACAATAAAGCAACGCTTGCAAATTTACCTGCCCTTTATCCTTCCATTGCTCGATTTTTATCCGGACGCCAAAGCACTCGATGTGGGGTGCGGTCGCGGAGAGTGGTTGGAAACCTTGATGGAAAACGGCTTCAATACCATTGGCGTTGATACGGATGAGGGGATGCTGGAAGCGTGCAAGGCTCGCAATCTCCCCGCTGTCAAAGCAGATGCCCTTTCTTATCTGCAAACAACCTCAAGCGACTCCCTCTGTGTTCTGACAGGCTTCCACATCGCTGAGCATATTACATTCGAAAGCTTGAAAGCGCTGGTAGCGGAAGCACATCGCGTGCTCAAACCAGGAGGGCTTCTGATACTCGAGACGCCCAATCCGGAAAACCTTATAGTCGCGACTCAAAACTTCTACCTTGACCCTACACACGAACGCCCTATTCCAAATTTGCTTCTTGACTTTCTTGTGAAATTCAGCGGATTCCAGCGCTCAAAAATACTCCGTCTGCAGGAAAATCCTACCTTGGCAACGGCCAAATCTCTCTCGCTGATGGATGTCATTGGCGGTACTAGCCCAGACTACGCCATCATTGCTCAGGTAGACTTGGGTGAACTGGACAGCGCACCTTTTGACGGACCTTTTTCAGAAGACTATGGGCTGAGCATGGCCGAACTTGCGCGCCGCTATGAACTAACGACTGACACCAGCGCGATTAAAAAACTTTATATCGAACTCGCAAAAAGAGTGACTGCGTTGGAAAATCACCAAGTCGAGCCATCTGAAAAATCACAAAGCAGACAGGATTCAGTTATGACACTGGAGCTTGAAGAGCTGCAATTCGAATATACCGCATTACAGCATTCTCTCCAAGAAGCGCACTCGGATGTCCAGTACTGGCGAAACAAAGCAGAATCTCATCAACAGCATATTTTGAGCTTGACAAGTACTACAAGCGCTCATCAACAGACCATCAACGATCTCAGCGACTATATAAACAAGCTCAAAACCAGTACATCCTGGAAAATAACTGCACCCGCCAGATATACAGCCACCCTAGCCAGGTCAGCGCTCTTATCCCCATTACCTACTTCCAAACGGATAGTAAAAACAAGCCTAAAAAAGGCGCTCAAGAATCAGACCTTGATCAAATTGGCAAAAAAAGTTCTTTATCGAATTCCAGCATTAAACACCTATGCAAAAAAACTGGCCACACGGCTGAGCTTGGAAACAGCACATTCCGCACTCAAAGGGCCGCATAGTACATCCTACTCGAATTCAGCTCCGTTCCCTGCTGCACCATCGAACCTCACCGAAAATGCCAAGGCTATTTATCATCGACTCAACAGAAACGCTTCACAAAAGGATGCGAATTGATGCGTGTCGTCATTGACCTTCAAGGTGCCCAGGCGGAAAACAGAACCCGAGGTATCGGCCGCTATGCGTTATCGTTTACCAAGGCGTTTATTAAGCACCGTGGTGAAATCGAAGTTTTCGTTGTGCTAAATGCCTTGTTCGGTGAGTCGATTGATGACATTCGTGAAGCGCTGCACGGCCTACTTCCAGATAGCCATATCCACACATGGATGCCCAATGCGGGTGTGGCCTCACTGAGCGCCGATAACCTATGGGGGCGCCAGGCAGCGGAGCTGATCAGAGAGGCTTTCATTGCCAGCCTGGATCCAGATCTGGTCCTCGTTACCAGTCTTTTCGAAGGACTGGTTGATGATGCCGTAACAAGCATAAAGTGTTTAAACTCGACTATTCCAACTGCGACGATCGTTTACGATCTGATTCCTCTCCTCAATCCAGAGACCTATCTCAGCGCCCTGCCGGTGCGTCAATGGTATGAAAGCAAGCTCAAACATTTGCGCCGTGCTGACCTGCTGCTGACCATCTCGAACTCATCGCGTTCGGAAGTCCTCCGCTATCTGGGCTTCGCCCCCGACCAGGTCGTCAACATCTCTACGGCTATCGACACCGAGCATTATCGGCCGATTACCAATATGCAACCGCCAACTGAGCTTTTGCAGCGGCTTGCGATTTCTCGCGATTTCGTCATGTACACCGGCGGAATCGACCCCAGGAAAAATATTGACGGGCTGATCATTGCCTACGCGAAGCTGCCAGCAGAGCTCCGCATGCGGCATCAGCTGGTTATTGTCTGCAAGGTACAGCCGCAAGAGCGCGATCGACTTTTGCGCCTGGCTAAAGCCAGTGGCCTGAATAAGTCTGAAGTGTGCTTTACCGGATATGTCAGTGATGATGATCTCCTTGCCCTGTACAACGCATGCAAGCTGTTCATTTTCCCATCCCTACACGAAGGGTTCGGTCTTCCCGCGCTGGAGGCAATGGCCTGCGCAAAGCCGGTAATCGCATCGAATACCTCAAGCTTACCTGAAGTGCTAGGTAACCCGGAAGCGCTGTTCGACCCATTCGATACCCATTCGATCACAGCGAAGCTCAATGAAGTGCTCAATCATGAGGCTTTGCGCACTAGTCTGGCTGAATCGGCAGTTGTTCAAGCTGCCACTTTCAGTTGGGATCTGACTGCAACCACAGCCGTGAGGGCGGTGCACCAGTTACTCTCGCAAAAACACCCAATTTCTAAGCAAGCCAGTGCCCCCCGACAGTTGCGCCTAGCCTATGTATCACCACTACCACCTGCGCGAAGCGGTATCAGTGACTATAGCGCCGAATTACTCCCGGAACTCGCTGCCCACTATCAAATTGATGTCATTGTGGCGCAGGATTCGGTCTCTCCCGCAGACGTCGGTATCAATTACACATTACGTTCGGTGGCCTGGTTCGAAGCCAATGCACACGTTTTCGATCGCGTGATCTATCACTTTGGAAACTCAAGCTTCCATAGCCATATGTTCCACTTGATCGAGAAAATACCTGGCACTGTAGTGTTGCATGACTTCTTTTTATCTGGCGTCGTGGCCAATATGGAAGTCCATCAAGGACAGCCAAACTTTTGGGTCCGGGCGCTTTATCATGGACATGGCTATCGTGCGGTCAGTGACCGCATAAATAACGCAGACACTGCCGATGCTGTATGGAAGTACTCGTGCAACCTTGGGATCCTCCAGCAAGCTGAAGGCATTATTGTACATTCGCACTATTCGATTCGGTTGGCCCAACAGTGGTATGGGAAAAACTCCGGCCTGAAATGGGCTGAGATCCCTATGCTGCGCACTCCACATTACCCTGACCTTCGCAAGCGTGCGAAGATCAGGAGTGAACTCGGCTTCTCCGAACACGACTTCATCGTCTGTAGTTATGGACTACTCGGTCCTTCCAAGTTAAACGACCGCTTGCTTGAGGCCTGGCTGGATTCCACACTTCCCAACGACAGCAACTGCCACCTGATTTATGTAGGGCAAAATAGTGAGGGTGAGTTTGGTGATCGTTTACTGAAACGGATCAACGCCAGTGGCTTCCGCAACCGTATCAAGATAACGGGCTGGGCGGATGCGGACATCTTCAAATCGTACTTGGAGGTAGCCGATGCTGCCGTACAACTTCGCACCCTATTCCGCGGTGAAACTTCAGCAGCTGTGTTGGATTGTCTAAATTACGGTATTGCCACTATCGTCAATGCCAACGGTAGTATGTCGGACATCCCAGATAACCGCCTGATCAAACTACCTGACTCATTTAGCAACGAAGAGCTAACTGAGGCCCTATTGTTCTTGCGTAATGATTTGGCCGCTCGCCAGCGTATTGGAGCAGAAGGCCAGAAGCTGATACACACGCAACACTCACCCCGTGCCTGTGCAGCCCTCTATCATCAAGCAATAGAGACATTCCATAAAGACTCATTCCATTCCACTGCTGAAGTCATCTCCTCCATCGCCACGCTGGATAAGATGGCCTTCAATTTTGAAAGCTCCTTAGCCGTTGCGGCATCGATCGATCAAAGTTTGAAACCTAGCATCTCAAATCCTCAATTGCTGGTGGACATTTCGGAACTGGTCAACCGTGATGCTAAAAGCGGTATCCAGCGAGTTGTTCGTAACATTCTGCAGGTCTGGCTAAAAACCCCCCCTGGCAATTACCGGGTTGAGCCGGTTTACGCCACCGACCACGAGGACGGCTATCGTTACGCTCGACAGTTTACTCTGGACTTTATGGGCTGCCCTAGCAATCTTCTGATTGATGAGCCGGTGGTTTACCATAATGGCGATAACTTCATCGGACTCGATTTACAACCCGTCACAGTTCCTCGGCAGCGCTCCGCACTCGCACAGATGCGCCGACGAGGTGTGAAAGTGCAATTCGTCGTGTACGATCTGCTGCTGAAGGAACTCTCTCACTGCTTCCCTCCCGGAGCATCTGATGTGCTTGATCAATGGCTGGCGACCGTTTCCCAAGCGGACGGCGCAATCTGCATATCCAAAGCAGTAGCGGATGAAATGGCCGAATGGCTCTCTGCAAATCGAGTACCGTCGAAACGGCCTTATTCATTGTCATGGTTCCATCTCGGTGCTGATATCAACGAACCGCGCCTTGCGCACACAGCCCTCGCTACATCTCAGGCAGATTTGTCTGAGCTGGGCAACCGTACTTCATTCTTGATGGTAGGTACGCTTGAGCCTAGGAAGGGGCATGTTCAGGTACTGGATGCTTTCGAAGCGCTCTGGGCGAAACAGCACGATGTAAACTTGCTGATTGTAGGCAAGCAAGGTTGGATGGTCGAAACGCTTATTGAACGCATTGAGAGCCATTCCGAGAAGGGAAAACGGCTGTTCTGGTTCCAAGGCGTTGACGATAATTATCTGTGTGAGCTCTATGAACACGCGGATGCATTGATCGCGGCATCGCTTGGCGAGGGGTTTGGACTACCGCTTATCGAGGCAGCTCAACATGGCCTACCTCTGATCGTGCGTGATATTCCGGTTTTCCGAGAGGTAGCAGGCACGCACGCTTTCTATTTCAAAGCAGAGCATGGTATCGATCTGTCGTCTCAACTTGTAGATTGGATGAAGCTTCAGGCCCAAGCAGCACACCCAAAATCTGAAGGAATGCCCTGGATGACTTGGGAAGAAAGTGCGCAACAGTTGTTCAAGGCGTTGCAGCAGAACGTGGGGTAGAGCACTGTGACTTATGCCCTCATCCACTATGGGATGAGGGCAGTAGTAGTGACGCAAGCTTTCCGACTCAAGCCGTCAGCCTTGAATCATACGGGCAATTTCATTAACTCGATCTGACACCAACATTTCATCGCCACGGCTCTCGACGTTTAGGCGCAGCAGTGGCTCGGTATTCGACCCACGCAGGCTGAACCGCCAATCGGCGAACTCGACACTGATACCGTCGGTCCGGTCGACGCTCGGCTGGTGCGGCAGGTAGAAAGCCAGAATCTTCTCGATGGTGCCTTTCACATCGGCCACTTCATAATTGATTTCACCGCTGCACGGAAATGCTGCGATGCGCTCGTCTACCAGTTGCGCCAGGCTCTTGCCGCTGATGCTCATCAGCGCAGCCACCAGCAGCCACGGGATGTTACCGCTATCGCAGTAGGCGAAATCGCGGAAGTAATGGTGCGCACTCATTTCGCCGCCGTACACAGCGTCTTCAGCGCGCATGCGCTCCTTGATGAATGCGTGGCCGGTTTTGCTCTGGATGGCCTGTCCACCGGCGGCGCTGACCTGCTCGATGGTATTCCAAGTCAGGCGCGGGTCGTGGATGATCTTGCTGCCTGGGTACTGAGCCAGCAGCATCTCGGCCAACAGCCCGACCACGTAGTAACCTTCGATGAAGCGGCCCTGATTATCGAAGAAGAAGCAGCGATCGAAGTCACCGTCGAAGGCAATGCCCATCTCCGCTCCGGTTTCGAGCACGGCCCTGCGAGTAAGTTCGCGATTTTCCGGCAGCAACGGGTTAGGAATGCCATTGGGGAAGTTGCCGTCTGGCGTGCCGTTTATGATGGTTATATCCAGCGGCAGGCGCGCACTGAGCAGTTCCAGCACTGGGCCAACGGCGCCATTGCCAGGGTCAGCCAACACTTTCAACGGTTTGAGAGCAGACAGGTCGATGTAGGTTAACAGATGTTCGATGTAGGCTGCCTTATCGAACGCTTCGCGAATTCCGCCCAAGGTGTCGGCCTGGACGCCGAGATCACCGGCTTCGACACGCTGACGAATATCGTTGAGGCCGGTGTCGCCACTGATCGGACGCGACTGCTCGCGCACCAGCTTCATACCGTTGTAACCCTTGGGGTTGTGACTGGCGGTGACCATGATGCCGCCGTCCGCTTGGTAGTGGCTGGTGGCAAAGTAGACTTCTTCGGTCCCGCACAGGCCGATGTCGATCACATCGGCGCCGCCTTCGGTCAGGCCTTTCATCAGGGAGCGGGACAGGCCAGGGCTTTCCAGGCGCATATCTCGGCCGACCACGTAGCTGCGCCCTCCCAACTGGGCCACCAGGGCACGACCGATGCGGTAGGCGATATCATCGTTGAGCTCGGTCGGCACTTGGCCGCGGATATCATAGGCTTTGAAGCAGCGGGTCTGGATAGGAGCGTACATACATCTCTCTAGATACGGTTCCGTGTGAGCGAGCACCGATTAGAAGGGGATGGCCGGCGAATAATTTTCTGCCGCATGAAGTTTCCCCCGGGCACCTAAGCGAGACTCCGGGGGTGGATAGGGAAGGCCTGGCTCAGCCGTCGCAACGACCGTAGTTGTCCTCGAAGCGGACAATGTCGTCTTCGCCAAGGTAGTCGCCGCTCTGCACCTCGATCAGGACCAAGTCTATGACACCAGGATTTTGCAATCGGTGTTTGTGGCCGGCACGAATAAAGGTAGATTCATTACTGTTGAGCATCAGTTCCTGATCATCATTGACGACCAGTGCCATGCCACTGACGACGATCCAGTGCTCGCTACGATGATGGTGCATCTGTAATGACAGCGAAGCTTTGGGTTTGACTACGATGCGCTTGATCTTGAAACGATCGCCGTCCTCCAGTGTGGTGTAGGTACCCCACGGACGATGGACCGTCTGGTGAAGCATATGAGCAGCGTGCCCGTCGACTTTCAAACGTTTGACAATATGTTTGACGTCTTGGGCATGGTCCCTGTGGGCAATCAGCAACGCGTCTGGGGTATCGACCACCAGTAGGTCCTGCACACCGACCAAGGCGGCCAAGCGGTCCTCGGTGCTGACATAGTTGTTGCTGGCGCCGTAGGCCATCACTTCACCCTCGAAGCGATTACCGTGTTCATCGGGAGGAGTCAGTTCGCTGACGGCATTCCACGACCCGATATCGCTCCAGCCGATATCGCACGGAATGGTCGCAACCTTGCGCGAGCGCTCCATAAGCGCGTAGTCGATGGAGATATCCGGCACCTGTGCGAAGATATTGGCGTCCAGGGAGAGGCAGCTGTAGCCTTTCGAGGTGGCGCGGCGCGAGGTTTGCAGAGTGCGTTCGACGGCTTCGAACACATCCGGAGCATAGGTCTTGAATTCCTCGATGACGGCGCCGACCTGGAAGCAGAACATGCCAGCGTTCCAAAAGTAGTTACCCGCCGCCACATAAGATTCAGCGGTTTTCTGGTCGGGCTTTTCAACGAAGCGCTCAACCTTGAGGCCACCTTCGAGCTCGCCGGCAGCAGCAGCTTCGATATAGCCAAAACCGGTTTCCGGGTATTGCGGTTTGATGCCGAAGGTTACCAACCAGCCCTGCCCGGCTAAGTTAACGGCCTTGCGGACAGCTTCGTCGAAGGCGTCTTCGTCCTGGATCAGATGGTCGGCGGCCAGCACCAGCATATAGGCCTGTGCGCCGTGGGCCTGCTGCAGTTGCAACGCGGCGGCGGCCACTGCGGCAGCGGTATTACGGCCAAAAGGCTCAAGGATATAGCTTTGGGCATAGCCCCTGTGATTGATGTCGCGGTATTCATCTTCAGTCTTGAACAGGAGTTCGCGGTTGGTGACGGTAAGCACCTCGACAACCCCGTCCAGACGAGCGGCACGCAAAAATGTTTTCTGAATCAGGTTCTGTCCATCAGGCAGCGCCATAAATGGCTTTGGATGAGCCTCACGAGATACTGGCCACAAGCGACTGCCAACACCACCGGATAGAATTACCGGTATCAATTCCATATTCGAGTCCTTAACGGCCCTTGAAGTTTTCAACCTCAGGAAGCCTGCATGTACCTTATTCACAAGCATCGTTACGCCCGCCGCAACAACGCTAAAAATGTACGCGCCCTAGGTTTGTAGCCTCAAGCCATTCATTGACTCAGGACGCAAGCTTCTGACGCTAGAATACCAGAGATTTTTCTTTGTAGCTTGCCTACGTAGGGGGAACGGAAGACCACCTGCAACACACCAGATCGCCATCACTCGACCACACCATGGGTATTTCCGCCTGATGAAGCCCCTCTAGACCGAAGCACTAAGTGATCACGACAAGAGAAAATTATGAATCGACTACTTAACCTCACGCTTACAATCAATTTCACAATATTTCATAAACCACCAAGAAATAATCTCTGGAAGCCTCGTTAAGCAGAGCCAAGATACAGAAGTAATATCGAGGGGCACTGGAAGCGGATGAGAGCATCAGCGCGTACAGAGGGTGACAATCTATGCAGCAAGAAAAGAGAGATTTCAGACTCTGCAACAAAGCCGCTATTACTTCATTTTGACCAAATTTTGCATAGTTATAAATTTCCTAGAGAAATGAGAGAATTTTCTGCATTCCCTACGCCCTACCGGAAACCTCGCTTCGCGCCACCGCACGGATTTCACGGTAACGTCGCCGCAGACTATAAGCAGCCAAAAACGGTCCAACAGCCAAGCCTACTGCCAGAGCGCCGAGGACAAGCACCGCCACCGGCATTGTCGGCACCGACCAACCCAACAGCGCCAAAGAAACGTCTTGCTGGTTCTCCAAAACAAACAATAGAGTCAGAGCTCCCAACAGAATAAGGAACAACGCAACAACGATAATCTTGACTTTACGCATTGTACTGGGCTCCGTTCCTCACACTCCATGCTCGTCTTCATTCACCCGATCCCGCAACTCCTTCCCCGGCTTGAAGTGCGGCACGAACTTGCCCTCGAGGCTGACCGACTGCCCGGTCTTGGGGTTGCGTCCAACCCTTGGCGCACGATAATGCAGGGAAAAACTGCCAAAGCCACGGATCTCGATGCGATCCCCAGTCGCCAGGCATTGGGACATCTGCTCAAGCATGGTCTTGATGGCCAACTCGACGTCCTTGGACGAGAGCAAACCCTGATGGGTGACAATACGTTCGATCAGCTCCGACTTCGTCATGTTTTTCCCTTCGTTATCAAGCAGCTAGATCATTGCTTAACCAGTTTGTAGCACGCTTGGAAGGATTTGAACAGGGTGCTTCTTGACTTGATAAAAAAATTCAAGAACTAAACATTCGCAGCGCACGCTCCCAGCCGCTCAAAGGTCTTGCGTCGCAATCGCAGGGCAAGCCCGATCCCACGGGCACACCAGGAAAATTTGGGACAAAAAAAGGGCGACCCGAGGGTCGCCCTTTTTTACCGATCAAACAGAACTCAGTTCTGCTTGGCCATTGCTTCGCGCAGCAGCGCAGCCATGGTGGTATCGGCAGCAGCTTCCGGAGCGGTGTTTTTCAGGCTCTGGATAGCTTCGCGCTCTTCAGCATCGTCCTTCGACTTGATGGACAGGCTGATGACGCGGGACTTGCGGTCAACGCTGATGATCTTGGCTTCGATCTCTTCGCCTTCCTTCAGGACGTTACGCGCGTCTTCAACGCGGTCACGGCTGATTTCGGAAGCCTTCAGAGTAGCTTCGATGTCGTCGGCCAGAGTGACGATGGCGCCCTTGGCGTCAACTTCCTTCACGATGCCCTTGACGATTGCACCCTTGTCGTTGACAGCAACGAAGTTGGAGAACGGATCGTCTTCCAGCTGCTTGATGCCCAGGGAGATGCGCTCGCGCTCTGGGTCAACCGACAGGATGACGGTTTCCAGCTCGTCGCCCTTCTTGAAACGACGTACGGCTTCTTCGCCGGTTTCGTTCCAGGAGATGTCGGACAGGTGAACCAGACCGTCGATGCCGCCGTCCAGGCCGATGAAGATACCGAAGTCGGTGATCGACTTGATGGTACCGGTGATCTTGTCACCCTTGTTGAACTGGCCGGAGAAGTCTTCCCATGGGTTGGATTTGCACTGCTTGATACCCAGGGAGATACGACGACGCTCTTCGTCGATGTCCAGAACCATGACTTCCACTTCGTCGCCAACCTGAACAACTTTCGACGGGTGGATGTTCTTGTTGGTCCAGTCCATTTCGGAAACGTGTACCAGGCCTTCGACACCCTCTTCCAGCTCGGCGAAGCAGCCGTAGTCGGTCAGGTTGGTGACGCGAGCGGTAACACGAGTACCTTCTGGGTAGCGGGAAGTGATAGCAACCCACGGATCTTCGCCCATCTGCTTCAGACCCAGCGAAACGCGGTTGCGCTCACGGTCGAACTTCAGAACGCGAACGTCGACTTCGTCACCAACGTTGACGATTTCCGACGGGTGCTTGATGCGCTTCCAGGCCATGTCGGTGATGTGCAGCAGGCCGTCGATGCCGCCCAGGTCCACGAAGGCGCCGTAGTCGGTGAGGTTCTTGACGATACCTTTGACCTGTTGGCCTTCCTGCAGGGTTTCCAGCAGGGCTTCGCGCTCGGCGCTGTTCTCGGCTTCCAGCACGCTGCGACGGGAAACGACAACGTTGTTGCGCTTCTGGTCCAGCTTGATGACCTTGAATTCCAGCTCTTTGCCTTCCAGGTGGGTGGTGTCGCGCACTGGGCGGACATCAACCAGGGAGCCCGGCAGGAACGCACGGATGCCGTTAACGTCGACAGTGAAGCCGCCCTTAACCTTACCGTTGATAACGCCCTTGACCACTTCTTCGGCAGCGAAAGCAGCTTCCAGAACAATCCAGCACTCGGCGCGCTTGGCTTTTTCACGGGACAGCTTGGTTTCGCCAAAGCCGTCTTCGACCGCGTCCAGCGCAACGTGAACTTCGTCACCGACCTTGATGGTCAGCTCGCCAGCTTCGTTGTAGAACTGCTCGAGCGGGATGACGCCCTCGGACTTCAGACCAGCGTGAACGGTAACCCAGTCGCCATCGATGTCGACAACGATACCGGTGATGATTGCGCCCGGCTGAAGATTGAGGGTTTTCAGGCTTTCTTCAAAGAGTTCTGCAAAGCTTTCGCTCATTTTAATTCCTGTAGATTCGGGCGATACAGACGCCCATCGCCACATTCCAGACAATGTGGGTTTCGTTTAAGTAAAGGAAAGCGGGCAGGACGTTGACTGGTGCCCCTGCCTGCTTTCCTGGCGATCAGAGCAGGTCGCGCAATGCGAGCTCGCTTCTGATCCGTTGCAGCACCTGCTCGATGGACAACTCGGTGGAGTCCAGCTGGATCGCATCGGCCGCCGGCTTGAGCGGGGCCACTGCGCGCTGGGTGTCGCGCTCATCACGCGCACGAATCTCATCTAGCAGACTCGACAGACTAACATCTTCGCCTTTGCCCTTCAACTGCAGGTAACGGCGGCGGGCGCGTTCCTCGGCACTGGCGGTGAGAAACACCTTCAGCGGTGCGTCCGGGAACACCACGGTGCCCATGTCGCGGCCGTCGGCGATCAACCCGGGCGCCTCGCGGAAGGCACGCTGGCGCTGCAGCAGCGCCTCGCGCACCGCCGGCAGCGAGGCGACCATCGAAGCACCCGCCCCCACCGTTTCGGTACGGATGACATTGCTGACATCCTCGCCTTCGAGAATGATCTGCTGCAGCTTGCCCGGCTCGGCGGCGATGAACTGCACGTCCAGATGGGCGGCGAGCGCCTTGAGCAGCTCTTCGTTGGTCAGGTCGACGCCATGATTCGAGGCATTGAACGCCAGCAGGCGATACAACGCCCCGGAGTCCAGCAGTCGCCAGCCGAGCTCGCGCGCCAGCAGACCGGCAACGGTACCCTTGCCCGAGCCGCTCGGCCCGTCGATGGTGATGACCGGCGCCTGGGAATTCACGACTGCCCCTCTTGCGCCACGCGGATGCCGACTTCGGCGCACAGCGCCAGGAAGTTGGGGAACGAGGTGGCGACGTTGGCGCAGTCGTGGATGCGGATCGGTGCACTGGCTCGCAGCGAGGCGATGCTGAAGGCCATGGAGATACGGTGATCACCATGACCATGGACTTCACCACCACCGATCTGGCCGCCATCGATGATGATGCCGTCCGGGGTCGGCTCGCACTTGACGCCCAGGGCGATCAGGCCATCGGCCATGACCTGGATACGGTCCGATTCCTTGACCCGCAGCTCCTCGGCACCACGCAGCACGGTACGCCCTTCGGCACAGGCCGCGGCGACGAACAGCACCGGGAATTCGTCGATGGCCAGCGGCACCAGTTCCTCGGGAATCTCGATGCCCTTGAGCTTCGCCCCACGCACGCGCAGGTCGGCAACAGGCTCGCCGCCGACTTCACGCTGATTCTCCAGGGTGATGTCGCCACCCATCAGGCGCAGGATGTCGATCACGCCAGTGCGGGTCGGGTTGATGCCGACGTGCTCCAGCACCAGCTCCGAACCTTCGGCGATGGAGGCAGCGACCAGGAAGAAGGCCGAGGACGAGATATCGGCCGGCACTTCGATCCGGGTGGCGGTCAGCTTGCCGCCGGACTGCAGCGAGGCGACAGGGCCATTGCTCTGCACGCTGTAACCGAAGCCACGCAGCATGCGCTCGGTATGATCGCGGGTCGGTGCCGGCTCGGTGACGGTGGTAGTGCCTTCGGCGTACAGGCCGGCCAGCAGCAGGCACGACTTCACCTGGGCACTGGCCATCGGCAGGGTGTAGTCCAGCGCCTTGAGCTTCTGGCCACCGCGAATGGTCAGTGGCGGACGCCCCTCGGGGCCGGTCTCGACCACGGCGCCCATTTCGCGCAACGGATTGGCCACGCGATTCATCGGGCGCTTGGACAGCGAAGCGTCACCGGTCATGGTCACATCGAACGGCTGTGCAGCCAGCAGGCCCGACAGCAGGCGCATCGAGGTCCCGGAGTTGCCCAGGTAGATCGGACCAGGTGGCGGCTTCAGGCCATGCAGGCCGACACCATGAATGGTGACGCGGCCGTGGTGCGGCCCTTCGATGACCACACCCATGTCGCGGAAAGCTTGCAAGGTCGCCAGGGCGTCCTCGCCCTCGAGGAAGCCTTCGACTTCAGTGGTGCCCTCGGCCAGCGAGCCGAGCATGATCGAGCGGTGGGAAATCGATTTGTCGCCCGGTACGCGAATCCGTCCGGACACGCGGCCACCAGGTTGGGCCAGGAAGATCAGGTCGTTGGCGTTCATAGCGTCCACATAGGCCCGGCGGGCCAGGATTTTACTGAAATGCTCGCGGGCGACTCGAGCGCGGGTGAATACACCCAGCAACTGGTGCCCGTCCCCAGCATCGACCGCGTCGCGCAAGGCGTCGAGATCGCTGCGAAATGTATCCAGCGTGCGCAGGACAGCGTCGCGATTGGCGAGGAAGATGTCATGCCACATGATCGGGTCGCTGCCGGCGATTCTCGTGAAATCGCGGAATCCTCCCGCAGCGTACCGGAAGATGTCGAGGTTTTCATTGCGTTTGGCCAGCGAATCCACCAGGCCGAACGCCAGCAGGTGCGGCAAGTGGCTGGTGGCTGCGAGGACTTCGTCATGGCGCTCGACCGGCATGTGCTCGACATCGGCCTCCAACGCGCGCCACAGGCGATCGACCAGGGCCAGGGCTGCCGGGTCGGTTTCGGCGAGCGGCGTGAGGATCACCTTGTGCCGGCGGAACAGTGCAGCGTTTGAAGCCTCCACCCCGCTCTGCTCGGAACCGGCGATCGGGTGCCCGGGCACGAAATGCGCCAGACGCTCGCCGAACACGGCCCGCGCAGCACGCACCACATTGCCCTTGGCGCTACCAACATCGGTGATCACCGCCGCCCCCAGGTCGAGCTGCGCCAAGCGAGCCAGAAGCTTTTCCATGGCCAGGATCGGCACCGCCAACTGGATCACGTCGGCGCCGACACAGGCAGCAGCCAGATCCTCCTCGCAGCGGTCTACCACGCCGAGCGCGACAGCCTGCTTGCGCGATTGGGCATCCAGGTCGACACCGACCACTTCGCGGCACAGGCCGCTTTCACGCAGGCCCTTGGCGAAAGAGCCACCGATCAGACCCAGGCCGACGACGACCAGGCGATTGATGAGCGGTGCGGGTTTGTTTACAGCATTAACCACGAGTACGAACCCTGTTCAGAACAGCAACATGTGCCAAATGACGGCCTACGGATGGGCAGGAGAAACCCGCCCCTACAGGCTCGACGCCACGCTCACGGGCGACGCGAAACCTGTGGGAGCGGGCTCGTCCCGCGATGGAGCGCAAAGCGCTCCCGCCCACGGGCGACAATAATTTCAGAGCACCGCCTTCGGATACGACCCCAGCACCTTCAGCGCCACGGCTTCCTGGCTGATCTTCTCCAGCACCGCCTTGATCAGCGGATCGCGGTGATGGCCGACGAAATCGATGAAGAACACGTAGGTCCACTTGCCGCTGCGCGACGGACGGGTCTCGATACGGGTCAGGTCGATGCCGTTGTCGTGGAACGGCACCAGCAGTTCGTGCAGCGCGCCCGGCTTGTTGCTCATCGAGACGATGATCGAGGTCTTGTCGTCGCCGGTCGGCGGCACTTCCTGGTTGCCGATCATCAAAAAGCGCGTGGAGTTGTCCGGACGGTCTTCGATCTTCTCGGCCAGACGGGTCAGGCCGTAGAGATTGGCCGCCATGTCGCCGGCGATCGCCGCCGAGTTCCACTCACCCTTGACCCGCTTGGCCGCCTCGGCATTGCTCGAGACCGCCACGCGCTCGACGTTCGGGTAGTGCGCATCCAGCCACTTGCGGCACTGGGCCAGGGACTGGGCGTGCGAGTAGATGCGGGTAATGCTGTCGGTCTTGGTGTTCTCGCCCACCAGCAGGTGGTGGTGGATGCGCAGCTCGACCTCGCCACAGATCACCATGTCGTGTTCGAGGAAGCTGTCCAGCGTGTGGCTGACCGCACCTTCGGTGGAGTTCTCCACCGGCACCACGCCGAAGTTGACGGCACCGGCCGCCACTTCGCGGAACACTTCGTCGATGGCTGCCATTGGCCGGCTGATCACCGCGTGACCGAAGTGCTTCATCGCCGCGGCCTGGGTGAAGGTGCCCTCGGGGCCGAGATAGGCGATCTTCAGCGGCTCTTCCAGGGCCAGGCACGACGACATGATTTCGCGGAACAGTCGCGCCATCTCTTCGTTGCCCAGCGGCCCCTTGTTGCGCTCCATGACGCGCTTGAGCACGGCGGCTTCACGCTCGGGGCGGTAGAACACCGGCTTTTCGCCTTCGGCCAGCGACGCCGTCTTGACCCGCGCCACTTCTTCGGCGCAGCGGGCGCGGTCGCTGATCAGCTCGAGGATCTTCTCGTCGAGGCTGTCGATGCGAACGCGCAGGGCCTTGAGTTCCTGTTCGGACATCAGCCGTGCTCCTTCTCGAATTCGGCCATGTAGGCCACCAGGGCTTCCACCGCATCCAGACCCAGGGCGTTGTAGATGGAGGCGCGCATGCCGCCCACCGAACGGTGACCCTTGAGGTTGAGCAGGCCACGGGCGTCGGCGCCAGCCAGGAAGGCCTTGTCCAGGCGTTCGTCGGCCAGGCGGAACGGCACGTTCATCCACGAGCGGGCGTTGTGGGCGATCGGGTTGGTGTAGAAATCGCTGTTGTCGATGAAGCCATACAGGCGCTCTTGCTTGGCGCGGTTGCGCTGCTCCATGGCGTCGACGCCACCCTGCTCCTTGAGCCACTCGAACACCAGGCCCGAGAGGTACCAGGAGTAAGTGGCCGGGGTGTTGTACATCGAACCGTTGTCGGCCGAGACCTTGTAGTCGAGCATGGTCGGGCAGCTGCTGCGGGCATGGCCGAGCAGGTCTTCACGGACGATCACCACCACCAGGCCGCTCGGACCGATGTTCTTCTGCGCGCCGGCATAGATCAGGCCGAACTGCGAGACGTCGATCGGGCGCGAGAGGATGTCCGACGACATGTCGACCACCAGCGGCACGTCACCGGTCTGCGGTACCCAGTCGAACTGCAGGCCGCCGATGGTTTCGTTGGAAGCATAGTGAACGTATGCAGCCCCCGGGGTCAGCTTCCACTCGTTCTGGCCAGGAATGGCCAGGTAGTCGTAGGGCTTGGCGCTGGCAGCGACGTTGATGTTGCCGAACCGGCGCCCTTCCTCGATGGCCTTCTTCGACCAGATACCGGTCTCGATGTAGTCGGCCGTACCGTTTTCCGGCAGCAGGTTCAGCGGAATCTCGGCGAACTGCTGGCTGGCGCCGCCCTGGAGGAACAGCACCTTGTAGTTGGAGGGGACGGACAGCAGCTCGCGCAGGTCCTGCTCGGCCTTTTCGGCGATCGCCACGTAGTCGTCGCTACGGTGACTCATTTCCATCACCGACAAGCCCTTGCCACGCCAGTCCAGCATTTCGGCCTGGGCACGCTGCAGGACAGCGTCGGGAAGCGCGGCAGGGCCTGCGCAGAAGTTGAAGGCTCGTTTGCTCACATCCACTCTCGCTCTAATAGAACAAAATCTAACCAGCTGGTTCAGCGGTACCCTGTGGGAGCGGGCTTGCCCGCGAACACCGGCGAAGCCGGTGCCATGCATCGCACCGCCCGCTCCCACAGAAACCAGACGTTGCCGTCTCTAATCAGTCAAACGGGGCGACCTTGGTCGCCCCGCTCGGGTTTTACGCTTGCTTACTCCTGCGGAGCCTCTTCGGCGCCTGCAGCTTCGTCATCCGGCGCATCGGCTTCGACGCCCTCCTCGTCCGTCTCGATCACATCGTCGAGTTCGTCCTCGGACGGCTCCTGGATACGCTCCAGCCCCACCAGCGTCTCGTCGCTGGCCAGCTTGATCAGCGTCACACCCTGGGTGTTGCGGCTCAGGCTCGAGACCTCGCCAACCCGTGTGCGCACCAGCGTGCCCTGGTCGGAGATCAGCATGATCTCCTCGCCTTCCTGAACCTGGATGGCGCCGATCAACAGACCGTTGCGCCCCTTGGTGCCCATGGCGATCACGCCCTGGCCACCACGCCCGCGACGCGGGAACTTGGACAGCGGGGTGCGCTTGCCGAAGCCGCGCTCGGAGGCGGTGAGGATCTGCGCGCCGGACTCGGGGATCAGCATGGAAATCACTTCCTGCCCCTTGCCCAGCCTCATGCCGCGAACACCGCGCGCGGTACGGCCCATTTCCCGCACCACGCTCTCGGCGAAGCGGATCACCTTGCCGGCGCTGGAGAACATCATGACTTCCTTCGCGCCGTCGGTAATGGCCGCAGCGATCAGGGTGTCACCTTCCTTGAGCTTGACCGCGATCAGGCCGTTGGAGCGTGGACGGGCGAACTGCACCAGCGGGGTCTTCTTCACGGTGCCGGAGGCAGTGGCCATGAAGATGTAGGCACCCGTCGGCTCGGCGACCAGTTCCGGCGTATCGCCGTCTTCTTCGTCGACTTCTTCGGCCTCGATCACTTCGCCTTCGAGCACCGCGTCATCCGCCTCGTCGATTTCCTCGTCGAGATCGGCGCTCTGCTGCAGGGCCTCGAGGTCGATCTGCAGCATCGCGGTGATGCGCTCGCCGTCTTCCAGCGGCAGCAGGTTGACCATCGGCCGGCCACGCGCTGCGCGGGAAGCTTCGGGAATGTCGTAGGTCTTGAGCCAGTACACCTTGCCCTTGCTGGAGAACAGCAGCAGGGTGGCGTGGCTGTTGGCGACCAGCAGGTGTTCGATGTAGTCCTCGTCCTTCACACCGGTCGCCGACTTGCCCTTGCCGCCACGGCGCTGGGCCTGGTAAGCGGACAACGGCTGGGTCTTGGCATAGCCGCCGTGGGAGATGGTCACCACGCGCTCTTCTTCGGGGATCATGTCGCCGTAGTTGAGGTCGTGGCGGGCATCGAGGATCTCGGTGCGACGCGCATCGCCGTACTCGGCGCGGATCGCCTCCAGTTCTTCGCGGATCACTTCCATCAGGCGCTGGGCGCTGTTGAGGATGCGGATCAGCTCGCCGATCTGCTCGAGGATTTCCTGGTACTCGGCCAGCAGCTTCTCGTGCTCCAGGCCGGTCAGGCGGTGCAGGCGCAGGTCGAGGATGGCCTGGGCCTGCTCGGGCGACAGCCAGTACTTGCCTTCACGCAGGCCATACTGCTCGGGCAGGTCTTCAGGGCGGCAGGACTCGGCACCGGCGCGCTCGACCATGACCTGCACGGCGCTGGATTCCCACGGCGTGCCGATCAGCGCTTCCTTGGCCTCGGACGGGGTCGGCGAGGCCTTGATCAGGGCAATGACCGGATCGATGTTGGACAGCGCGACCGCCTGGCCCTCGAGGATGTGCCCGCGCTCACGCGCCTTGCGCAGCTCGAACACGGTACGGCGGGTCACCACTTCACGGCGGTGACGGACGAACGCCTCGAGCAGGTCCTTCAGGTTCAGCAGGCGCGGACGCCCGTCGATCAGGGCGACGACGTTGATGCCGAACACGCTCTGCAGCTGGGTCTGCTGGTAGAGGTTGTTGAGCACCACCTCCGGCACCTCGCCGCGGCGCAGCTCGATGACGATGCGCATGCCGTCCTTGTCGGACTCGTCGCGCAGCTCGGTGATGCCCTCGATCTTCTTCTCTTTGACCAGCTCGGCGATCTTCTCGATCAGCCGCGCCTTGTTCAGCTGGTACGGCAGCTCGGTAACGACGATCTGCTGGCGGCCACCGACCTTGTCGATATCCTCGACCTCGGAGCGGGCACGCATGTAGATGCGGCCACGGCCGGTGCGGTAGGCCTCGATGATGCCCTGGCGGCCGTTGATGATGCCGGCCGTGGGGAAGTCCGGCCCCGGAATGAACTGCATCAGCTCATCGATGGTGACTTCGGGGTTGTCGATAAGCGCCAGGCAGCCATCGATCACCTCGCCGAGGTTGTGCGGCGGGATGTTGGTCGCCATGCCCACGGCGATACCGCTGGAACCGTTGACCAGCAGGTTGGGGATCCTGGTCGGCATGACCGCCGGGATCTGCTCGGTGCCATCGTAGTTGGGCACCCAGTCGACGGTTTCCTTGTGCAGGTCGGCCAGCAGCTCGTGGGCCAGCTTGGTCATGCGCACTTCGGTGTATCGCATGGCCGCGGCGTTGTCGCCGTCGACCGAACCGAAGTTGCCCTGACCGTCGACCAGCAGGTAGCGCAGCGAGAAGGGCTGCGCCATGCGCACGATGGTGTCGTACACGGCGGTGTCGCCGTGCGGGTGGTACTTACCGATGACGTCACCGACCACACGGGCGGACTTCTTGTACGGCTTGTTCCAGTCGTTGCCCAGTTCGCTCATCGCGTACAGGACGCGGCGATGCACGGGCTTCAAGCCGTCACGTGCATCGGGCAGCGCTCGCCCGACAATCACGCTCATCGCGTAGTCGAGGTAGGACTGTCTCAGTTCGTCTTCGATATTGACCGGGAGGATTTCTTTGGCCAGTTCGCCCATGAGAAGCCTGATTCCTTTTTCTGGTGAAACTTCGCCATATCCATCGGTGGACGAACGAAGCTCGCCGCCGCAGCGTTGGACGGTGCGGCGACTTACGACAAATCAATGAGTTGAGCCCAGGATCTGCGCAATGAAGGGCGCTGAAAAGAGCGACCTTGGAAACTGTCGGATAGTACCACAAAGGGTTGCGCGGTGGGAGATATGGCAGGATGCCGCTGGCGCGGAAAAATACCGCGCCCAACGCCACCCCCGGCACGAGGGCACAAGCAATCAGTGCAGGCGCTTGCGGCACATCAGCTGGGCGATTTTCGCGGTATCCGGCCGCTCGACAATCCCCTTCTCGGTCACGATCACATCGATCAGATCCGCCGGGGTCACGTCGAAGACCGTATTGAACACTTCGACATCGGCCGCCACCCGCTTGCCGGCAACCTCCAGCAATTCGCCCGGCTCACGCTCTTCGAGAGGAATATCGTCACCGCTGGCCAGGTTGAGGTCGATGCTGGTGCTCGACGCCACCACCATGAAACGCACGCCATGGTGCATGGCCGAGACGGCCAGCTGATAGGTGCCGATCTTGCTCGCCACATCGCCGTTGGCAGCGATGCAGTCGGCACCGACCACAACCCAGGTGATGCCCTTGGTCTTCATCAGGTGCGCCAGCGCCGAATCCGCGCACAGCGTGACCGGAATGCCTTCGTGAGACAACTCCCAGGCAGTCAGGCGCGAGCCGTGCAGCCAGGGCCGGGTTTCACCGGCATAGACCCGCTCGACCATGCCCTCCAGGTAGGCCGCATGGATCACCCCCAGGGCGGTGCCGAAGCCACCACTGGCCAGGGCACCGGCATTGCCGTAGGTCAGCAGGGTCTGCTCGCTGCCCTGGTGACGACGGATCTGCTCGATACCGTTCTGCGCCATGGTCAGGTTGGCCTCGCGATCACTGTCGTGGATCGCCACGGCCTCGGCCTCCATCAGCGCCAGCACGTCTTCGTCGGGGCGCAGGCGCTGCAGGCGCTCACGCATGCGGTTGAGCGCCCAGAACAGGTTGGCGGCGGTCGGACGCGACTCGGCGAGGTCGAGGAAGTCCTCCTCCAGCGCGCGCTCCCAATCGTCGCCCTCGGCCAGGCGCTGACGCAGCGCGAGCACCAGGCCATAGGCCGCACTGATACCGATGGCCGCCGGACCGCGCACGGCCATGTCACGGATCGCCCGGACCACCGACGCCACGTCGGCGCAGGCCAGCCAGTGCTCGCGGACAGGCAGCAGACGCTGGTCGAGCAGGTGCAAGGTGCCATCACGCCACTGGATGGAAGTCACCTTCTCCGCCGCCAAAAGTCGCTCGCGCATCGCCTCTCCCCGCCGTTCACTGATCAAAAGCGGACGATTATAGCGAGCCTCGGGCGCAGGCGCTCGGGTATACTGCGCGTTCCATTCAACGGAACCCGGTAGCCCGCCTATGCTCTCAGCCTCTTCGCCGCTCGACCTGCTGCTCGCACCCCGCTGGCTGGTGCCCGTGGAGCCGGCCGGCGTGGTACTCGAAGGGCATGCCCTGGGCATCCGCGACGGGCTGATCGCCTGGATCGGCCCCCGTGAACGGGCACCACAGGCCCTGGAGGTGCGTGAGCTGCCCGACTGCGTGCTCACCCCGGGGCTGGTCAACGCCCACGGACACGCGGCCATGACCCTGTTCCGCGGCCTGGCCGACGACCTGCCGCTGATGACCTGGCTGCAGGAACACATCTGGCCGGCCGAAGGGCGCTGGGTCGACGAAGCCTTCGTGCGCGACGGCACCGACCTGGCCATCGCCGAGCAGCTCAAGGGCGGCATCACCTGCTTCGCCGACATGTATTTCTTCCCCCGCGAAGCCTGCGACCGCGTACACCGCAGCGGCATTCGCGCCCAGGTGGCCGTGCCGCTGCTGGACTTCCCCATCCCCGGCGCACGCAGCCCCGACGAAGCCCTGCACCTGGCGATCGAACTGTTCGGCGATCTGCGCCACCATCCGCGGATCAGCATCGCCCTCGGCCCGCATGCACCGTACACGGTCAACGACGAGAACCTGGAGAAGATCCGGGTCATCGCCGACCAGCTCGACGCCGCGCTGCACATGCACATTCACGAAACCGCCGGCGAAGTCGAAAGCGCCGTGGCCGAACACGGCGAACGCCCGCTGGCGCGCCTGGCCCGTCTCGGGCTGCTCGGGCCGCGGCTGCAGGCCGTGCACATGACCCAGATCAGCGACGACGACCTGGCGCTGCTGGTAGAAAGCAACACCAGCGTGATCCACTGCCCGGAGTCCAACCTCAAGCTTGCCAGCGGTTTCTGCCCGGTCGAGCGCCTGTGGCAGGCCGGTGTCAACGTGGCCGTAGGCACCGACGGCGCCGCCAGCAACAACGACCTCGACCTGCTCGGCGAAACCCGCACCGCAGCCCTGCTGGCCAAGGCCGTGGCGGGCTCGGCCACGGCCCTGGACGCCCATCGAGCCCTGCGCATGGCCACCTTGAACGGCGCCCGCGCGCTGGGCCTTGAAGCCAGCATCGGTTCGCTGGAGCTGGGCAAGGCCGCCGACATCAGCGCCTTCGACCTTTCGGGCCTGGCCCAGCAGCCGGTGCACGACCCGGTTTCACAACTGATCTATGCCACCGGCCGCGACTGCGTGCGCCACGTCTGGGTCGCAGGCCATCACCTGCTCGACGACCGGCAGCTGACGCAGATGGATGAAGCCGCGCTGATCGATACCGCCCGCACCTGGGGCGAGCGCATCCGCGTAGGCAAAGCATGACAGACCGGCAGCCGAGGCTGCCGGTCGAGACACCTTTTATCGAAGTTTTCAGAGGATCTGTTCAATGAGCAACGTTGACCGCGCCGAAATCGCCAAGTTCGAGGCCCTGGCTCACCGCTGGTGGGACCGCGAAAGCGAATTCAAGCCCCTGCACGAGATCAACCCGCTGCGGGTCAACTGGATCGACGAGCGCGCCAGCCTCGCCGGCAAGAAAGTACTCGATGTCGGCTGCGGTGGCGGCATTCTCAGCGAGGCCATGGCCCAGCGCGGCGCCAGCGTGACCGGCATCGACATGGGCGAGGCACCGCTGGCCGTGGCGCGCCTGCACCAGCTGGAGTCCGGCGTCGAGGTCGAGTACCGGCAGATCACCGCCGAAGCCCTGGCCGAGGAAATGCCCGGCCAGTTCGATGTGGTCACCTGCCTGGAAATGCTCGAGCACGTGCCCGACCCCTCTTCGGTGATCCGCGCCTGCCATCGCCTGGTCAAGCCCGGCGGCCAGGTGTTCTTCTCCACCATCAACCGCAACCCGAAGGCCTACCTGCTGGCGATCATCGGCGCCGAGTACATCCTCAAGATGCTGCCGCGCGGCACCCATGACTTCAAGAAATTCATCCGGCCTTCGGAACTGGGCGCCTGGAGCCGCGTTGCCGGCCTCGAGGTCAAGGATATCATCGGCCTCACCTACAACCCGCTGACCAAGCATTACAAGCTGGCCAGCGACGTCGACGTCAACTACATGATCCAGACCCTGCGCGAGGAATGAGCATGCGCCTGCGAGCAGTACTCTTCGACATGGACGGTACCCTGCTGGACACCGCGCCGGACTTCATCGCCATCTGCCAGGCCATGCTCGCCGAACGCGGCCTGCCGGCAGTGGACGACCAACTGATCCGTGGCGTGATCTCGGGCGGGGCGCGGGCCATGGTCGCCGTCACCTTCGCCATGGACCCGGACGCCGAGGGCTTCGAAGCCCTGCGCCTGGAGTTCCTCGAACGCTACCAGCGCGATTGCGCGGTGCACAGCAAGCTGTTCGACGGCATGGCCGAACTGCTGGCCGACATCGAGAAAGGCAACCTGCTGTGGGGCGTGGTCACCAACAAGCCGGTGCGCTTCGCCGAACCCATCATGCAGCAGCTGGGCCTGGCCGAGCGCTCGGCACTGCTGATCTGCCCCGACCATGTGAAGAACAGCAAGCCCGATCCCGAGCCACTGATCCTCGCCTGCAAGACCCTCGACCTGGACCCGGCCAGCGTACTGTTCGTCGGCGACGACCTGCGCGACATCGAATCCGGGCGCGATGCCGGCACCCGCACCGCGGCCGTGCGCTACGGCTATATTCATCCAGAGGACAACCCCAACAACTGGGGCGCCGACGTGGTGGTGGACCACCCGCTGGACCTGCGCAAGGTGATCGACAGCGCGCTGTGCGGCTGCTGATCCGCGAGGCCTGACGCCCGCCATGGAAGATGGCGTCGCCCACCGATTTCAAGGATACATCACATGTTCGACTACACCGCCCGCCCCGACCTGCTCAAGGGTCGGGTCATTCTCGTCACCGGCGCCGGACGCGGCATCGGTGCCGCTGCAGCCAAGGCCTACGCCGCCCTTGGCGCCACCGTGCTGCTGCTGGGCAAGACCGAGGCCAACCTCAACGAGGTCTACGACCAGATCGAGGCAGCCGGCCATCCACAGCCGGTGGTCATCCCGTTCAACCTGGAAACCGCCCTGCCCCACCAGTACGACGAACTGGCAGTGATGGTCGAGGAGCAGTTCGGTCGCCTCGACGGCCTGCTCAACAACGCCTCGATCATCGGCCCGCGCACGCCGCTGGAGCAGTTGTCGGGCGACAACTTCATGCGCGTGATGCACATCAACGTCAATGCCATGTTCATGCTCACCAGCACCCTGCTGCCGCTGCTCAAGCTGTCCGAAGACGCCTCGGTGGTGTTCACTTCATCGAGTGTCGGGCGCAAGGGCCGGGCCTACTGGGGGGCCTATGGCGTGTCGAAGTTCGCCACCGAGGGCCTGATGCAGACCCTGGCCGACGAGCTGGAAGGCGTGGCGCCGGTGCGGGCCAACAGCATCAACCCCGGTGCCACGCGCACGGCGATGCGGGCACTGGCCTACCCCAGCGAGAACCCGCAGGACAATCCGCTGCCCGAAGACATCATGCCGGTGTACCTGTATCTGATGGGGCCGGACAGCCGCGAAGTGAACGGGCAGGCGTTCAACGCGCAGTAGACGCATGCCGTTCACCGGCCTTGTTGCCAGACAAGGCCGGTGAACAACCTCAAGCCCGGTCAGCCGGCAGCCAGCGCCGGCTTGTGAAAGACCTGGCGCTGGACAGGCTCCATCGCCAGGCAGCGCTCGAGGAACAGGTACATGCAGTCGTAGCTCTTGCAGATGGCCTTGCGCAGTTGCGCCTGCAATTCTTCCGATGGATTCTCACCCACCAGCGTGCAGATGATTTCCAATGCCTCCCAGGGGTGCGCGTCATCGTACTCGGCGTGCAGGTCCAGCCATCTCATCGCTGCCTTGGCATCCTTGTCACCCTTGCGGATGAAGTCTTGCGCGTAGGCTGTATCGGGGTAGACCTTTGCCGACCACTCGCCCGTCGCGCCTTCGATCGCGTAGTTGGTCGCCGCCATCGCAATGGCCAGCGACTCGGTCGCGCAGACTCGCCAGCACCAATCGTTGAGGCCATTGAGCTCCGGCGGCACCTCCTGGGCCTGCAAGTCGTGCAAGGTGATCTTGTGCGCCTTGCACCACTTCACCCAATGGTCGGCGTGATTGAGCTCAACCCGGATATTGCGTATCAGCCAGCGCCGCGCCATATCCTCGCCCTGGCTGCGACCATAGCGTGTCTTGGTGAGGTTATGCGCCATGTACAGGGAAAACTGCTCGACCACCGGCCAGCCACCGATGAGGTACTGGCGTATGGTGTCACGACTCAGGTTGCCATCGCTCAGGCGCTGGTAGACTTCATGCTCTACAACCCTGCGTTTGCTCTCGGCACACTCCGAGATCATTTTCTGCGCCCAGTCGGGGTAGCTCTTGGGGTCCATCAATGGACCGATCCGTACGAATGCGTCAATCACTGTCAGCTCCTTGATTCCTTGTGATTTTCCGGACGACTACTACTGTCAGCGGAAGGTCCCTGGCGCCCGGTGCATCAGGGGCCTTACTGCCATGCGTTGGCGCTGAAGGCTGTCACAGGTGAATACCTGCGGCCGCTCGATCAGATAGCCCTGGGCGTAGTCGACGCCGATCTCCTGCAGCGCCTGCTCGATCAACGGGGTTTCGACGAACTCGGCGATGGTCCTCTTGCCCATGACATGGCCGATATGGTTGATCACTTCCACCATAGCCCTGTTGATGGGATCGTCGAGCATATCCTTGACGAAACTTCCGTCGATCTTCAGGAAGTCTACTGGCAAATGCTTCAAATAGGCGAATGACGACATTCCGGCGCAGAAATCGTCCAGCGAGAACTTGCAACCCAACCCCTTCAATTCATTGATGAAGCGAATGGCGCTTCCCAGATTGGCGATAGCGCTGGTCTCGGTTATTTCGAAACAAATCATGTGCGCCGGGATCTGGTACTCGGAAAACAGCCGCTGCAGGTACTCGAGGAACTTGTCGTCACCAATGCTGGTGCCGGACAGGTTGATCGCGCACATCGCCAGCGGCTTGCTGCGCCCCTCGTCCAGCGCCTGGCGAATGACCATGAACACGTTGCGCACCACCCAGCGGTCGAGCGCGGTCATCAGGCCATAGCGCTCGGCGGCGGGAATGAAGCTGTCGGGCAGGATGGTACGGCCGCTTTCATCGTGCAGGCGCAGGAGGATTTCCAGATGCCCGGCACCGGCATCGTTCTTCAACGGCGCGATTTCCTGGGCATAGAGACAGAAGCGGTTTTCTTCCAGCGCCACGTGCAGGCGCTGGATCCAGGCCATCTCGCCAAAGCGCATCGACAGCTCGCTGTCGTCGGCATGGTAGACCTGTACCCGGTTACGGCCTTTTTCCTTGGCCATGTAGCAGGCCATGTCGGCGGCGCGCAGGGAGGCCTCCAAGGTGCCTGGCGACTGGGCGATGTGCACCAGGCCGATGCTCACGGTGGTGACGAAAGGCCGGCCCTTCCACACGAAATGCAGGCTCTGCACGGTCTGGCGCAGGTGTTCGGCGATTCGTTCGCCCTGGTCGGGCGGGCAGTTCTCCAGCAGCACACCGAACTCATCGCCACCCAGCCGCGCCAGCGTGTCGCCTTCGCGCAGACCGGCCTGCAGCACGGCGCAGATGTGGCGCAGCAGCTCGTCGCCTGCGGCGTGCCCGCAGGTGTCGTTGACCAGCTTGAACTGGTCGAGGTCGAGGAACATCAGCGAATGGCGCCCCGACTGCCGGGCCAGGGTGTTGAGCGCCTGTTCGAGGCGGTACTCGAATTCACGGCGGTTGGCCAGGCCGGTCAGGGCATCGTGGGTCGCCTGCCAGGACAGGTTGGCGATGTACTGCCGCTCCTGGGTCATGTCGTGCAGGGCCAGGACAATGCCGCTGATCTGGCCATCGGTATGGATGGGCGAGCCGACCAGATTGACCGACACCGTGCTGCCGTCCAGGCGCTGGATCAACCGCGCATGCTCGGCACCGCCCTTGAGGCTGCCACTGAGCACCTGCTCGACCAGGGTCAGGCTGTCCTTCTCGGCATTTTCATCGAGCAGGCTGAACAGCGCCGCCAGCGGCAGGCCCTGGGCCTGGGCAGCCTGCCAGTGGGTGAGCTGCTCGGCAGCCGGGTTCATATAGACAATGCAGCCCTCGACATCGGTGGTGATCACCGCGTCACCGATCGATTCGAGGGTAGTCTGCGCCCGCTCTCGCTCGACCTGCAGGGCGCTGGCAAAGGCCTGGCGCTGGGACAGCAACCGCGCCGAGCGGCGCCAGGCCAGGGCGATGAGAAACAGCGCCGTGACCAGGTTGGTGACCATCAGTACCCGCAGCAGCACCCGCGACCCCTCACCCAGCGCATCGCTGAAGGCCTTGGCGGCCGGCGTCACCCCTTCGTTGATGGCCACGATCCGGGCCTTCCAGCCGGCGACCTCGCGGGCACCGGCCAGCCCCGCGGCGAAACCGGCGCGCATTTCCCCGGCCAGCACGTCCAGCTGGCGAAGGTATTCGTCACCCGTGTTCCAATGATTGATGGCGGTCTGCATGTAGCTGACCTGGCTGAAGTTGCGGTAGAACCAGATGATCCGGTTGACGTCCTCGGGATGATTACCACCCTGCAGGATCCCGCGCCGCGCTGCGTCCAGGTCCGGCACGGGCTGGTCGAGAGCGACCCGCAGCTGGCGATCGCCCTGGGGCACGGCAATAGCCTGGCGATAGCGCTGGAAGATGCGCTCGTCGTGGCCTTCGGCGTAGAGGTTCAGGTAATAGATGGCGTCCTTCTGTGCCTTGGACCACAGACTCTCGCCGGCCACATAGGCACGCATGGCCGAAAGCGAATAAAGGCTGAGGCTGCCCAGCAGCACCTGGAAAACCACCACTGCGACGAAGGGCCAGATGATTCCCAGCAACCTTGGCGCTTCGAGAGTCCGATTTCCCTTCATGTAGTCCCTGTCACAGAGCGGATATGGCACAAATCGACCCAGACAAGCACAGCGTAGGCCATTTGCCATAATTGCGCGGGGCTTTTTGTCGCGGCCATTGCGCCTATTGGGGCGCTGCGTGATCAGGACTGTTGCAGATGCCCGTACAGCTTGGCGTACAGCCCGCCTTCGGCGATCAGCTGCTGGTGGCCGCCGTCCTCGGCCACGTGTCCGCCGTCGAACACCAGAACCCGGTCGGCCTGTTTCACCGCCGAAAGCCGGTGGGCGATGATCAGGGTGGTGCGGCCGCTCAGAAACCGCGCCAGTGCCTGGTGCAGGTTGTATTCGGTGGCGGCGTCGAGGGCCGAGGTAGCCTCGTCGAGTATTACCACCTTCGGCTCGGCCAGCACCATCCGTGCGATTGCCAGCCGCTGGCGCTGACCGCCCGACAGGCGCACGCCGGAACGCCCGACCACGCTGTCCAGCCCCTGGGGCAGCGCGGCGATGGTGGCCTCGAGCTGGGCGATGCGCAGTGCCTGCCAGCACGCCTCATCGGTGCAGTCACGGCCCATGGTCAGGTTGGCCCGCACGCTGTCGTTGAACAGCGACGGGTGCTGCAACACCACCGCGACATGCTCGCGCAAAGTTTCCAGGCCGATTTCCTGCAAGCTGGCGCCGCCGAAGCGGATGGTTCCGGCCTGGGCGCTGTAGAGCCCCAGCAGCAGTTGCACCAGCGTGCTCTTGCCGCCGCCGCTGGCACCGACGATGGCGACTTTCTCGCCCGGGGCGATGGACAGGTCGAGGTGCTCCAGCACGGGCTCGTCGGCGTAGGCAAAGCGCAGGTCGCGCACCTCGATGCCTACTGTCTGGTGCCCGGCAAACGGGTCGCAAGCGGCCGGGTATTGCGGCTCGTCCTCGCGCGACAGCAACTCGTTCAAGCGGCTGAGCGCGCCGCCGGCGGCATAGTAGGCGTATTGCAGGTTGAGCAGTTGCTCCACCGGCCCGATCATGAACCACAGGTAGCTGAACACCGCCAGCATCTGTCCGATCGACAGGTCGGAGAACAACACCGTCAGCATCGCTGCGGCACGGAAGATGTCGATGCCGAACTGGAACAGCAAGCCGCTGGCACGGCCACTGGCATCGCTTTTCCACTGCGAGGCCACCGCGTAGTCACGCACCTCCCGGGCGCGCACGCCCAGGCGGCCGAGGAAATAGCCCTGGCGGTTGCTGGCGCGGATCTCCTGGATGGCGTCGAGGGTCTCGCTCAGTGCCTGGGTGAAACGTCCGGTGCTGTCGTTCTC
The DNA here is from genome assembly GCF_057370475.1 of Pseudomonas sp. FA117. Classification (NCBI taxonomy): domain Bacteria; kingdom Pseudomonadati; phylum Pseudomonadota; class Gammaproteobacteria; order Pseudomonadales; family Pseudomonadaceae; genus Pseudomonas; species Pseudomonas sp. FA117. The sequence continues at coordinate 1,621,135 of NZ_CM170675.1, read as the reverse complement.
GAGCTTCTTCAGGTGCTTGACGCGCTTGCCCAACTGCACCGTGAAGTAGATCACCAGGGGGTTGAACAGCAGGATCAGCAGCGCCAGCTTCCAGTGCATCCAGATCAGGATCGCCGCGGTGCCGGTGAGGGTCAGCATGGCCACCAGGAAGCGGCTCAGGGTCTCGCCGACGAACTTGTCCAGGGTGTCCAGGTCGGTGACCAGGTGCGTGGTCACCGTGCCACTGCCCAGGCTTTCATATTCCTTGAGCGAGATGCGCTTGAGCCGCTCGATCAGGCGGATACGCAGGCGGTAGACGATATCCTTGGCCAGGCTGGCGAACTGGCGGGCCTGGATCACGCCGAACGCCAGCGAGGCAAGCCGCAGCGACAGGGTGGCCGCCAGCATCAGGCCGATGTAGCCGGCCGGCGCCTGCCACTGGACGGGCAGCAGTTGGTTCATCCACTTCAGCGCGGCATCACCGTGGCCCAGCAACACTTCGTCCACCAGCAACGGCAGCAGCAGAGGGATCGGCACGCTGCAGACGGCAGCGAGCACGGCCACCAGGTTGGCGGTCCACAGGGCTTTCTTGTGATGCAGGGCCAGGCGGCGAATCTGTGCCCAGCTCAGTCGGTCGTGCGCAGCGGCAGGCTGCCCTGGCACAGGGTCTGGGGACCCTGGCAGGTCAAGCACAGGCGGCCTGCTCCAGCCAGCGGCCAAGCAACGGCTGCAGGCGCTCGAGTGGCTGATAGCCGTTGGTCAGCAGCGCCAGCTGGCCATTGCGCTCGGCCAGCAGGGTCGGGAAGCCGGCGATGCCCAGATCCTGGACCCAACTGAAGTCGGCGGCCGTGCGATCACGGACCTCGGTGCTGGAGAACGCGTCGGAAAAGCGCTCGCGGTCGAAACCGGCCTGTTCGGCCAGGTCCAGCAATTGCGGGGCGCGGGTGACATCCACGCCCTGCTCGTAGAACGAAGCCTGGATCAGCTTGAGCAAGCCCCAGCCACGCTCGGCGTCGAGCTCGCGCGCGGCCACCAGCGCCCGGCAGGGCGGTTCCGTGTCGTAGACGAAACCATCGGGCATGGCCTCTTCGAAGCGGAACGCCTGGCCGGTAGTCTCGGCCACCGCCTGCCAGTGCTCGAGGATGTACTTGCGGGTCGAGCCGTCCAGCGCGCTGCTGGCGCTGCGCAGGCCGCCCACCACCAGGTGCGCCTGCACCCCGGCGTCACGCGCCTGGGCGATCAGCGCCTCGGCCACCGGCGCAAACCCCCAGCACCAGGAGCACATCGGGTCCATCACGTAGAGCAGGCGGGCGGTCATGGCTCAGGCCTCGGCTTTGTAGTTGTAACCGATCGGATGCGGCAGGTTGCGCGCCTTGGCCAGTTCGATCTGCTTCTGGCGGTCGATGGCGCTGCGCCGGGTCTTCTCGCTCAGGGTGTCCCAGCAGTGCGGGCAGCTCACCCCGGGCGAATAATGCTCGGACGCGCGATCCTGTGCATCGATCGGATGGCGGCAGGCATGGCACTGGTCGTACTCGCCCTCGCTCAGGTCGTGACGCACCGTGACCCGGTTGTCGAAGACGAAGCAGTCGCCGTCCCAGAGGCTTTCTTCCTGAGCCACTTCCTCGAAGTATTTCAGGACCCCGCCCTTGAGATGATAGACCTCCTCGAAGCCTTCACCGAGCATGTAGCTGGACGCCTTCTCACAGCGAATGCCGCCGGTGCAGAACATCGCGACCTTCTTGTGCTTGCTCGGGTCGAAGTTGGCCTTGATATAGTCGGGAAACTCGCGGAACGTCTCGGTCTTGGGGTCGATGGCGCCCTTGAAGGTGCCGATGGCCACTTCATAGTCGTTGCGGGTGTCGATCAGCAGCACTTCAGGGTCGCTGATCAACGCGTTCCAGTCCTTGGGCTCGACATAGGTGCCGACCTGCTTGTTGGGGTCGACGCCCGGTACGCCCAAGGTGACGATCTCTTTCTTGAGCTTGACCTTGGTGCGGTAGAACGGCTGCTCGTCGCAGTACGACTCTTTATGGTCGACATCCGCCAGGCGCGGGTCGCTGCGCAGCCAGGCCAGCAGGCCGTCGATGCCTTCACGGGTACCGGAAACGGTGCCGTTGATGCCCTCGAGCGCCAGCAGCAGGGTGCCTTTGACGTCGTTGTCCTGCAAGGTCTTGAGCAGTGGCTCGCGCAGGTCGAGGTAGTCTTCGAGGGTGACGAACTTGTAGAGCGCCGCCACGACGATCGGTTGGGACATGAATCTGTATCTCCAGGTGGTTGCCCTCGTAAGGGGCGGACCGGGTTTGACGAAAAGCGAGGGGGCCGCAAAAGCGGCCCCCCGATGACGCGGATTCTACCAGAACGACGGAAAGGTTTCAGTGCCCGCCGCCGGCACACACCGGCGAAGCTGGCGCCACCCCGACCTTCGCCCATTCCTCGGACGTGTAGGTGTGGATGGCCAGGGCGTGGATCTCGCCCATCAGCTCGCCCATGGTGGCGTAGACCTTCTGGTGGCGCTTGACGCTGTTCAGCCCGGCGAACTGCTCGCTGACCAGCACCGCCTTGTAGTGCGTCTCCTGCCCACGGCTGTGCATGTGGCTTTCGTTCAGCACCTGCAGGTGCAGGTCGCCAAGCGCCGCCAGCTGCTGTTCGATGCGTTGCTGCATGCTCATCGGTTCAGGCTCACTTCTTCGCCGGGGCGGCGGCCTTGCCAGCGTTCGGGTCCAGTTCCTTGGTCATGTCGTCCAGCAGCTTGTTCACCACCGGCACCGCAGGCTCCAGGCTCTGCTGGGTCAGCTGGGCCGACTGCTGGGTGACCTTGGGCATTTCGCGCAGGACTTTCTTGCCCAGCGGCGACTCGTAGAACTTGACCAGGTCGTTGAGCTCCTGCTCGCTGAAGGTCGCGGTGTACAGGTTGACCATCTGCGGCTTGAGCTTCTTCCAGCCGATGGCGTTGTCCAGGGCAGCGTTGGCCTTGGCCTGGTAGCTGTCGAGCACGGATTTCTTCGCTGCCGGAGCCTTGGTCTGCTCGAAGCGCTGGGCGAACATCTGCTGGACCTGCATGTACACCGGGGTGCCCAGCTTGTCGGCATTGGCCAGGGTCAGGAACTTCTCGGCGGCGGCGTTGTGGCTGGCGGTGGCGGCGAGGACCTGGCCGCTGGCACAGGCCAGGGCGACGGCGGCAAAGAGGACACGGAGACGGGTCATTGCAATTCCTTCATGAGAGGGTGAGGCGGATACCTCAGAGTAGAGCATTCTGCGCCGCGTGAGGCGCTGTACTCAAGTGGGAAGACGAGCGATTGACCGCCCGGGTGGATCAAGGCCTAAACTGCGCACTCGAACTGACAATGGAGTGAATGCAGTATGAGCCGTATCGAGACAGACAGCCTGGGCCCGGTCGAAGTTCCAGAGGACGCTTATTGGGGTGCGCAGACCCAGCGCTCGCTGATCAACTTCGCCATCGGCAAGGAGCGCATGCCGCTGGCTGTCCTGCACGCCCTGGCGCTGGTCAAGAAGGCCGCGGCCCGGGTCAATGACCGCAACGGTGACCTGCCTGCCGACATCGCTCGCCTGATCGAACAGGCCGCCGACGAAGTGCTCGACGGCGAACACGACGACCAGTTCCCGCTGGTGGTCTGGCAGACCGGCAGCGGCACCCAGAGCAACATGAACGTCAACGAGGTGATCGCCGGGCGCGCCAACGAACTGGCCGGCAAGGGCCGCGGCGGCAAGACGCCGGTGCACCCCAACGATCACGTCAACCGTTCGCAGAGCTCCAACGACTGCTTCCCCACCGCCATGAGCATCGCCGCGGCCCAGGCCGTGCACGGCAAGCTGCTGCCGGCCATCGCCGAACTGTCTTCGGGCCTGGCCGAGCTGTCGGCGCGCCACTCCAACCTGGTCAAGACCGGCCGCACGCACATGATGGACGCCACGCCCATCACCTTCGGCCAGGAGGTCTCGGCCTTCGTCGCCCAGCTCGACTACGCCCAGCGCGCCATCCGCGCCACCCTGCCGGCGGTCTGTGAGCTGGCCCAGGGCGGCACTGCCGTCGGCACCGGCCTCAACGCCCCACACGGCTTTGCCGAAGCCATCGCCGCAGAGCTGGCCGCATTGTCCGGCCTGCCGTTCGTCACCGCACCGAACAAGTTCGCCGCCCTCGCCGGCCATGAACCGCTGACCAGCCTGGCCGGCGCGCTCAAGACCCTGGCTGTGGCCTTGATGAAGATTGCCAACGACTTGCGCCTGCTCGGTTCCGGGCCGCGTGCAGGGCTTGCCGAAGTGCGCCTGCCGGCCAACGAACCAGGCAGCTCGATCATGCCAGGCAAGGTCAACCCGACCCAGTGCGAGGCGCTGTCGATGCTGGCCTGCCAGGTACTGGGCAACGATGCGGCGATCGGCTTCGCGGCCAGTCAGGGCCACCTGCAGTTGAACGTGTTCAAGCCGGTGATCATCCACAACCTGCTGCAGTCGATCGAGCTGCTGGCCGACGGTTGCAGCAACTTCCAGGCGCATTGCGTGGCCGGCATCGAGCCGGACGCCGAGCAGATGGCCGCCCACCTGGAGCGCGGGCTGATGCTGGTGACGGCGCTGAATCCGCACATCGGCTACGACAAGGCCGCTGAAATCGCCAAGAAGGCCTACAGCGAAGGCAAGACCTTGCGCGAGGCGGCGCTGGAGCTCAAGTACCTGACCAACGAGCAGTTCGACCAGTGGGTACGGCCGGAAAACATGCTGGCACCTGGCGCCAAGGGCTGATCCTCGGCCGATAGTGACCTCTTCGCGGGCAAGCCCGCGAAGAGGTCGGCGCCGATTGTCAGTGAACCCCTGCCTCCCTGCCCCGCCGCGCCCGCCACCCCGCGATCAGCGAAGGCCCCAGCGCCACCAGCGCCGATCCCGCCACCACCGTCACCGCCCCGGCATAGCCCAGCGCATTGATCTGCTCGGCATGCACGAACTCAGGCCACACCCAGGCCGACAGCGCCACCGCAATGAAGGTGACCAGTGGCGTCAGGGCCAAGGTCGCACTCACCCGCGATGCCTCCCAATGCGCCAGCGCCTCGGCAAATGCGCCGTAGGCGACCAGAGTGTTCAGGCAGCACGCCAGCAGCAACCAGCCCTGCACTGGCGTCAACTGCAACGCCTCCAGCGGGTGCACCCAGGGCGTCAGCAGCGCCGCGCAGCACAGGTAGATCACCATCATCACCTGCTGCGAATGCCACACCGTCAGCAACTGCTTCTGGCTCAGGGCATAGAACACCCAGATGCTGGTCGCCAGGATGATCGTCAGTACACCGGTGGTATAGGTCCCCAGCGAGGTCAGCAACTCTTCCAGGCGCTGGTTGAAGAACAGCCCGAATCCGCCCAGCAGTACCAGCAGACCCAGCCCCTGGCCCAGGCTGAAGCGCTCCTTGAACACGAACACACTGGCCACCAGCAGCAACACTGGCCCCAGTTGCACGACCAGCTGCGCGGTGCCCGGGCTGAGCAGCTTCAGGCCGACCAGATAAAGCACATAGTTGCCCATCAGCCCGCACACGGCCACCGCCACCAGCCCGATGCCCTTGCGCCCCAGACGCTGGAACGGCGGCAGGCGTCGATTGGCGGCCAGCCAGGCGAACAGCAAGCCACCGGAGACCAGCAGGCGGTACCAGGTGACGGTGATCGGGTCCATGACCTGCAGCACCTGCTTGAGCTTGATCGGCAGGATGCCCCAGAGCAGCGCGGTCAGCAGCGCCAGGCACAGGCCGTAGACCCAGCGTCCGGAAGAAATGTGCATGGTGTCCTCGATCAATGCCCTGGTGCGGGGGTGATTGGATTCTAAGGGCTTGGGCCGCGCGACCGGGAAAAGATGACGGGAAAAGAATTCATCAGGTCATTCCCGCGGGGCATGGCTGCCCCGCAGTCGCCTGCCTCGCCTACTTCTTGTGCCGGGCGAACGCCGCCTCGAGCGCGTCGTTGATGGTACGCAGCACCTTGACCCGGGCCCAGCGCTTGTCGTTGGCCTCCACCAGCGTCCAGGGCGCGATCTCGGTGCTGGTGCGGTCGACCATGTCGCCCACGGCTTCGGCGTAGACGTCCCATTTCTCGCGGTTGCGCCAGTCTTCCTCGGTGATCTTGTAGCGCTTGAACGGGATTTCCTCACGTTCCTCGAAGCGCTGCAGCTGGGTCTGCTGGTCGATCGCCAGCCAGAACTTCACCACCACGATGCCGGCATTGCTCAACTGCTCCTCGAAATCGTTGATCTCGCCGTAGGCGCGCATCCAGTCGGCCGGGCTGCAGAAACCCTCGACCCGCTCCACCAGCACGCGCCCGTACCAGGAGCGGTCGAAGATGGTGAATTTGCCGCGCGCCGGCACATGGCGCCAGAAGCGCCACAGGTAGGGCTGGGCGCGCTCTTCCTCGGTGGGTGCGGCGATCGGCACGATGCGGTACTGGCGCGGGTCCAGCGCTGCCGCCACACGGCGGATCGCCCCACCCTTGCCGGCGGCATCGTTGCCCTCGAACACGGCGATCAGGGCGTGCTCGCGCATGCGCTTGTGGCGCAGCAGCCCGGCCAGGCGCGCCTGCTCGGCCACCAGTTGCTTCTGGTAGTCGTGCTTGTCCAGATGCTGGGTGAGGTCCAGGGCACCGAGCAGGCTCAGCTGGTCGATGCTGCGACCCAGGGGCGCCACGTTGCCCTGGTGCTTGCCCTTCGGCGCATTGGCCAAGGCGGCCTGCAGGCTCTCGAGCAGGATGCGCCCCACGGCCAGTGCGCGGTAGTGCGGATCGAAGCCTTCGATCACATGCCAGGGCGCGTAGTCGCGGCTGGTACGGCGCAGCACACGCTCGCCGAAACGCACGAAGCGGTCGTAGGTCTGCGACTGCTGCCAGTCCAGCGGGCTGATGCGCCAGCTGTGCAGCGGATCGTCGCGCAGGGCCTTGAGCCGGGTCTTCATCTGTTTCTTGGAGAGGTGGAACCAGAACTTGATGATCAGCGCGCCTTCGTCGCAGAGCATCTGTTCCAGGCGCTCGGCGCCGTTGATGGCCTGGTCCAGCACCGCGTCCTTGAAGCGCCCGTGCACCCGTCCCTGGATCATCTGGCTGTACCAGTTGCCGAAGAACACGCCCATCCGCCCCTTGGGCGGCAATGCACGCCAGTAGCGCCATGCCGGCGGACGCGCCAGCTCCTCGTCGGTCTGCTGGTCGAAGGTCAGCACCTCGATCATCCGCGGGTCCATCCACTCGTTGAGCAGCTTGACCGTCTCGCCCTTGCCGGCACCTTCGATGCCGTTGATCAGCACGATGACCGGAAAGCGCGCCTGCTGCTTGAGCTCGAACTGAGCCTCCAGCAAGGCTTCGCGCAGGGCCGGCACCTCGGCCTCGTAGGTTTCCTTGTCGATGCTGTGACCGATTTCCGCGGATTCGAACATGACTCACTCCTTCGATGGATAAGCAAGAGTAGCGGATTGCACGCCCGGCTTGCGCGCCTCTTCGCTGCAGCGGGTAAGGCGCGCGCTGCGCAGATGACATAAAATCCCCGCTTCACTGCCAGCCGAACCGACCATGCCTGACACCCCTCTCCCCCAGCACGCCCAGATCGACTGGGACGACCAGGGCCGCCCCCACTCGCGGCAATACGACGACGTCTACTTCTCGAAGAACGAAGGCGTGCATGAAACGGTGTATGTGTTCCTCGAGCGCAACCACCTGGCCCGGCGCTTTGCCGAACTGGCCGCGCACGCCTGCCTGGTGATCGGCGAGACGGGCTTTGGCACCGGCATGAACTTCTTCTGCGCCTGGCAGTTGTTCGCCGAAACGGCCCACCACGAAGCGCGACTGCATTTCGTCAGCGTCGAGAAGTACCCGCTCACCCGTGCCGACCTCGCCCGTGCCGCCGCGTTGTGGCCGGAGCTGGCGCCCTTCAGCGGGCCGCTGCTGGCGCAGTACGTGGCCGTGCACCCGGGCTACCAGCAGTTCAGCTTCGATCAGGGCCGGGTCACCCTGACCCTGCTGGTCGGCGATGTGCTGGAGCAGCTGCCGCTGCTCGATGCCCCGGTCGACGCGTGGTTTCTCGACGGCTTCGCCCCGGCGAAGAACCCCGACATGTGGACCCCGGAGCTGTTCGCACAGCTGGCGCGGCTGTCGCGACCGGGCACCACGCTGGGCACCTTCACCACCACTGGCTGGGTACGCCGGGGCCTGGCAGCAGCCGGTTTCACGATCAAGAAAGTGCCGGGGCTGGGCAAGAAGTGGGAAGTGATGGGGGGAGAATTCGTCGGCTGGCCTGAAGACCTGCCGACGCCGCCACAACCCGCTCCCTGGTATGCACGCCCGGCCCCCGTGCAGGCTCCGCGCCATGCGCTGGTGATCGGCGCCGGGCTGGCCGGTTGTGCCAGTGCCGCCAGCCTGGCGGCCCGTGGCTGGCAGGTCGAGGTGCTGGAGCGCCACGATGCCCCTGCCCGCGAGGCATCAGGCAACCCCCAGGGCGTGTTGTACCTGAAGCTGTCGGCGCATGGCACCGCCTTGTCACAGATGATTCTGGCCGGGTTCGGCTACACCCGCCGCTGGCTCGAGCGCCTGCAGCGTGGCCAGGACTGGGACGACTGCGGCGTGTTGCAACTGGCTTTCGACGCCAAGGAGTCCGAGCGCCAGGCCAAGCTGGCCAGCGCCTTCGACAGCAGCCTGTTGCACTGCCTGGATCGCGAGCAGGCCGAAGCGGTCGCCGGTGTCGACCTGGCCAGCGGCGGGCTGTTCTACCCCGAGGGCGGCTGGGTGCATCCGCCTGCGCTGTGCCGGGCGCAGCTGCAGCACCCGCGCATCCGTGTGCTGACGCATCACCAGGTGCTCGAACTGCGCCGGGTCGATGACCTCTGGCAAGCCTGGGACGGCGACCGCTTGCTGGCCAGTGCACCGCTGGTGGTGCTGGCCGCAGCGGCGGATGTTTGCAACTTCGCGGCGTGTGCCGAACTGCCGCTCAAGCGTATTCGCGGCCAGATCAGCCGACTGCCGCAGACCGCCAGAAGCCAGGCGCTGGGCACCGTGGTCTGCGCCGACGGCTATGTCGCACCGGCACGCGACGGCGAGCACACCCTCGGCGCCAGTTTCGACTTCCATAGCCTCGACCTCGCCCCCACTGCCAGCGAACACGCCAGCAATCTTGGCCTGCTTGAGGCGATTTCTGCCGACCTGGCGCAGCGCCTCGATACCGGCGCACTGGATCCGGCGCAGCTGCAGGGGCGGGCGGCATTTCGCTGCACCAGCCCCGACTACCTGCCGATCGTCGGGCCGCTGGCCGATCCTGCTGCATTCAACGCGGCCTATTCAATGCTGGCCAAGGATGCCCGACAGGTTCCGGCCATCGACTGCCCCTGGCTGGAGGGCCTGTACGTCAACAGCGGCCACGGCTCACGCGGCCTGATCACCGCGCCGCTGAGCGGCGAGCTGATTGCTGCCTGGGCCAGTGGCGAACCATTGCCGGTGCCTCGGGCTGTGGCCGAGGCCTGTCATCCAAACCGTTTCATACTGCGCAGGCTGATTCGCGGCAAATGAAAGGTGATCCCGGAAAACGGAGCACCATCCGCCACATATAACAGATTGATCTAAAACTCCCGCAAATCCCCTGGGTCAGTTCCTTAAGGTGCCCCATGGGAGGGCACTCTTTCCCCAACGGCAAAACCGGTAAGGACTTATGTGCGGATTAGCAGGAGAGTTGCGTTTCACCCCCATCAACCAAGCCCCCCGCCCGGCGGATCTCGCCGCGGTCGAGCGCATCACCCACCATCTGGCGCCACGCGGGCCCGATGCCTGGGGCTTCCATAGCCAGGGGCCGATTGCCCTCGGCCATCGGCGCCTGAAGATCATGGACCTGTCCGACGGCTCGGCGCAGCCGATGGTCGACAATACCCTCGGCCTGTCCCTGGCGTTCAACGGCGCCATCTACAACTTCCCGGAACTGCGCCAGGAACTGCAGGACCTGGGCTACAGCTTCTGGTCCGAAGGCGACACCGAAGTCTTGCTCAAGGGCTATCACGCCTGGGGCGCGGCCCTGCTGCCCAAGCTCAACGGCATGTTCGCCCTGGCCATCTGGGAACGCGACAACCAGCGCCTGTTCCTGGCCCGCGACCGCCTGGGCGTCAAGCCGCTGTACCTGTCGCGCAACGGCGAGCGCCTGCGTTTTGCCTCGACCCTGCCAGCGCTGCTCAAAGGCGGCGACATCGACCCGATGATCGACCCGGTGGCGCTCAATCACTACCTCAACTTCCACGCCGTGGTGCCCGCCCCGCGCACCCTGCTGGCCAACGTGCAGAAGCTCGAACCCGGCACCTGGATGCGCATCGACCGCCATGGCGAAGTCGAGCGCCAGACCTGGTGGCAATTGCAGTATGGCCCCCACCCAGACGAGCAGGACCTCGACCTCGAAGGCTGGACCACCCGCGTGCTCGACGCCACCCGCGATGCCGTGGCGATCCGCCAGCGTGCGGCAGTGGATGTCGGCGTGCTGCTGTCCGGCGGTGTCGACTCCAGCTTGCTGGTCGGTCTGCTGCGCGAAGTGGGCGTGGACGACCTGTCGACCTTCTCCATCGGTTTCGAGGATGCCGGCGGCGAACGCGGCGACGAGTTCCAGTATTCCGACCTGATCGCCCGCCACTACGGCACCCGTCACCACAAGCTGCGCATCGCCGAGCACGAGATCATCGATCAGTTGCCCGCCGCTTTCCGCGCCATGAGCGAACCGATGGTCAGCCACGACTGCATCGCCTTCTACCTGCTGTCGCGCGAAGTCGCCAAGCACTGCAAGGGTGTGCAGAGCGGCCAGGGTGCCGACGAGCTGTTCGCCGGTTACCACTGGTACCCGCAGGTGGACGGCGCCGATGACGCCTTCGCCGCCTACCGCGAGGCCTTCTTCGACCGCAGCCATGCCGAATACCGCGACACCGTGCAGGCGCCCTGGCTGCTGGACAACGATGCAGCCGGTGATTTCGTCCGCGAGCATTTCGCCCGCCCCGGTGCCACACATGCCGTGGACAAGGCGCTGCGCCTGGACAGCACGGTGATGCTGGTCGACGACCCGGTCAAACGCGTCGACAACATGACCATGGCCTGGGGCCTGGAGGCACGTACGCCGTTCCTCGACTACCGCCTGGTCGAACTCTCGGCACGCATTCCGGCACGCTTCAAGCTCCCTGACGGTGGCAAGCAGGTGCTCAAGCAGGCGGCGCGACGAGTCATTCCCCACGAAGTCATCGACCGCAAGAAGGGCTACTTCCCGGTGCCCGGCCTCAAGCACCTGCAGGGCGCGACCCTGGACTGGGTGCGCGAGCTGCTGACCGATCCGAGCCAGGACCGGGGCCTGTTCAACCCGGCCATGCTCGACCGCCTGCTGAGCAATCCCCACGGCCAGCTCACGCCGTTGCGCGGCTCCAAGCTGTGGCAACTGGCGGCCCTGAACCTGTGGCTCAGCGAACAAGGAATCTGACCGATGAAAGCCCATAGTGCCTACGGCCAGCGCCTGCTGCGCGGCCAGGCGCCCTCCTACGAACGCCTGCAGGCGCGCCTGGCCGGCGACGGCAGCGAACCGCACGATCAACCGCGTGCGGTGCACTGCGGCTGGGGACGGTTGCTGATCGGCCACACCTACCCCGACCCTGCGCAGCTGGCGGACGCCATGCTCGATGAGCAGCCCGGCGAGCGCGACATCGCCCTGTACGTGGCCGCCCCCCAGCAGTTGCTGGCCCAGGCCCCGCAGCAGCTGTTTCTCGACCCGTCCGACACGCTGCGCCTGTGGTTCACCGACTACCGCCCGGCCCAGCGCGTGTTCCGTGGCTTTCGCATTCGCCGCGCTCAGGCCGAGGGCGACTGGCAGGCGATCAACACGCTGTACCAGGCGCGCGGCATGATGCCGGTCAACCCCGAGCTGCTCACTCCGCGTCATCTGGGCGGGCCGGTGTACTGGATGGCCGAGGACGAAGACACCGGCGCCGTGATCGGCAGTGTCATGGGCCTGAATCACAGCAAGGCCTTCGACGACCCGGAGCACGGCAGCAGCCTGTGGTGCCTGGCGGTCGACCCGCAGTGCAGCCGACCGGGCGTCGGCGAGGTGCTGGTGCGTCACCTGGTCGAGCACTTCATGAGCCGTGGCCTGGCCTACCTCGACCTGTCGGTGATGCACGACAACCGCCAGGCCAAGCGGCTTTACGACAAGCTCGGCTTTCGCAACCTGCCCACCTTCGCGGTCAAGCGCAGGAATGGCATCAACCAGGAGCTGTTCCTCGGCCCCGGTCCCGAAGCCGGCCTCAATCCCTACGCGCGCATCATCGTCAACGAAGCCCTGCGCCGCGGCATCGAGGTGCAGGTCGACGACGCCAGCGCCGGGCTGTTCACCCTGAGCCTGGGTGGCCGCCGGATCCGTTGCCGCGAGTCGCTGAGCGACCTGACCAGTGCCGTCACCATGACCTTGTGCCAGGACAAGCGCCTGACCCGCAAGGTGCTGCACGATGCCGGCCTGCAGGTGCCCGCCCAGCAACTGGCCGGCAACGCCGACGACAACCTGGCCTTCCTCGAAGAGCATGGCGCGGTGGTGGTCAAGCCGGTAGACGGCGAACAGGGCCAGGGCGTGGCAGTCAACCTCACCGAGTACGAAGAGATCAGCCACGCTGTGGAACAGGCGCGGCGTTTCGACAGCCGCGTGCTGCTGGAGAGCTTCCACGCCGGATTCGACCTGCGCATCCTGGTGATCGGCTTCGAAGTGGTGGCCGCAGCCATCCGCCATCCGGCCCAGGTGATCGGCGACGGCACGCACACCATCAAGGCGTTGATCGAGGCCCAGAGCCGTCGTCGCCAGGCGGCCACCGGAGGCGAAAGCCGCATCCCGATGGACGAGGAAACCGAGCGCACCCTGCGCGCCGCCGGATTGGGCTTCGAAGACGTGCTGCCGGCGGGCCAGCGCCTGGCGGTACGGCGCACGGCGAACCTGCACACGGGCGGCACCCTGGAAGATGTCACCGAACACTTGCACCCGGTGCTGGCCGACGCGGCGGTGAGAGCTGCGCGGGCGCTGGAGATCCCGGTAGTGGGCCTTGACCTGATGGTCCGCGATGCGCAGCAGCCGGACTACGTGATCATCGAAGCCAACGAACGTGCCGGGCTGGCCAACCATGAACCGCAGCCGACCGCCGAGCGCTTCGTCGACCTGCTGTTCCCGCATAGCCGGCCTCTGGCCTGAATCTGCTGGCCTGTTCGCGGGCATCACCGTGGCAACGGGCTTGCCCGCGAACAGGCCCGCAAAGTCCCCAAGGAGTACCCATGTCCGAACCACTCCCCGAACCCGACCTGGACTACCTCAAGCGCGTGCTTCTGGAGATGCTCGCCATCCCCAGCCCCACCGGCTTCACCGACACCATCGTGCGTTACGTGGCCGAGCGCCTCGACGAGTTGGGCATCCCCTTCGAGCTGACCCGCCGCGGCACCATCCGCGCCACGCTCAAGGGTCGCCAGAGTTCGCCCGACCGCGCGGTCTCGGCGCACCTGGATACCATCGGCGCCAGCGTGCGCCAATTGCAGGACAACGGCCGCCTGGCACTGTCGGCGGTAGGCCACTGGTCCAGCCGATTCGCCGAAGGCAGCCGGGTCAGCGTGTTCACCGACACCGGCGTGTTTCGCGGCAGCGTGCTGCCGCTGATGGCCAGCGGACACGCCTTCAACACCGCGATCGACCAGATGCCGGTCAGCTGGGAGCATGTCGAGGTGCGCCTGGACGCCTACTGCGCCACCCGCGCCGATTGCGAGGCGCTGGGCATCGGCATCGGCGACTTCGTCGCTTTCGACCCGTTGCCGGAATTCACCGACAGCGGTCATATCAGTGCCCGCCACCTGGACGACAAGGCTGGCGTGGCGGCGTTGCTGGCGGCCCTCAAGGCGGTGGTGGAAAGCGGCCGTCAACCCTTGATCGACTGCCACCCGCTGTTCACCATCACCGAGGAGACCGGCTCCGGCGCGGCGGGTGCGCTGCCGTGGGATGTCAGCGAGTTCGTCGGTATCGACATCGCGCCGGTAGCACCGGGGCAGGCATCCAGCGAACACGCAGTGAGCGTGGCCATGCAGGACTCCTCCGGCCCTTACGACTATCACCTGTCGCGCCACCTGCTCAAGCTGGCAGGCGAGCAGGACCTGCCGGTGCGCCGCGACCTGTTCCGCTACTACTTCAGCGACGCCCACTCGGCGGTGACCGCCGGGCACGACATCCGTACCGCGCTGGTGGCCTTCGGCTGCGACGCCACCCATGGCTACGAGCGCACCCACATCGACAGCCTGGCCGCGCTGAGCCGCTTGCTGTCGGCCTACCTGCTCAGCCCGCCGGTGTTCGCCAGCGACTCGCAGCCGGCCAATGCATCCCTGGAGCGGTTCAGCCATCAGCTGGAGCACGATGCTCAGATGGAAAGCGACACCCGGGTGCCGGCGGTGGACAGCCTGGTCGGCAACAAGAGCTGAACCTGCTGGCGGGCCTTTTTCGCGGGGACGCCGGCGAAAAGGCCCGCCAGCGATTAACGTCCCATCGCCACTTTCCAGTAGCATGCAGCCCAATCTGCCCAAGCCGACAACCATCATGCTGATCCCTTACGACCAACTCGAAGCCGATACCCTCACCCGCCTGATCGAAGACTTCGTCACCCGCGACGGCACCGACAACGGCGACGACACCCCGCTGGAAACCCGCGTGCTGCGCGTGCGCCAGGCCTTGGCCAAGGGCCAGGCGTTCATCCTCTTCGACCTTGAAAGCCAGCAGTGCCAACTACTGGCCAAACATGATGTGCCCCGGGAACTGCTGGACTAGCTCGACGTACTGCGCTCCAGCTCCTGTTCCTTGATGCGCTTGTGGATCTCGGCCCGATGCACCACCACCTCCCGCGGCGCACTGATGCCGAAGCGCACCACACCGCCCTCGATGGCCATGACCTTGATGCGAATGTTGTCGCCGATGGTGATCACCTCACCCAGTTCGCGTCCGATTACCAGCATGCTCCGATCCTCCAGACCGAGGGAAAATCCGAGCCTGCTACGGGGATCCGGCCTATTCAATTGTTCACTCATTAAATAGACCAGACCTACCCGCCAAGGTAAAAAACCCTACAGACAAGCCACCACTAGCGCGCCTTGGCCCTCATCTTCACCGCCATGCCGGCCATCTCGTCGTAGAGCGCCTGCGGCTTCTCGCATTTCAGGCGCCAGGCGTCACGCCCGGCCTCGTGCGGCAGGATCAGGAACTCGCCGGCAGCGACCTGGGCATGGATGTAGTCGGCAATGTCGGCAGCGCTGATCGGCGAGCCCTCCAGCAGCTTGCCGACCTGCGCCTTCATCGCTGGATTCGGCCCGCGGAAGGAGTCGAGCAGGTTGGTCTGGAAGAACGACGGGCAGACCACGTGCACCCCCACCTCGAGCTGACGCAGCTCCACCAGCAGGCTCTCCGACAGCGCCAGCACGCCGGCCTTGGCCACGTTGTAGTTGCTCATCCCCGGCCCCTGCATCAGCGCCGCCATCGACGCGATGTTGACGATGCGCCCCTTGCTGCGCTCGAGCATCGGCAGGAACGCCTTGCAGCCCTTGACCACGCCCATCAGGTTGACCGCGATCTGCCAGTCCCAGTCTTCCAGCGACAGCTCGGCGAAAAACCCGCCCGAAGCGACACCGGCATTGTTGACGATTACGTCGATGCCGCCGAACTGTTCCTCGCAGGCCTGGGCCAGGGCGGTCAGCTGGCTGTAGTCGCGCACATCGCAGCGCTGCACGAAGCCGTCGCCGCCCGCTTCACGGACCTGTTCCAGGGTTTCGCGCAAGCCTGCTTCGTTGACATCCGCCAGCGCCAGGCGCCAGCCCTCCCGAGCCCAGCGCAGGGCAATCTCGCGGCCCAGACCGGAACCTGCGCCGGTGATCATGATGCGGTTTTGCATGGTGACTGGCCTTGTGCCGACTGATTTGCAACCGAGTCTAATCAAGCCCGGCCAGCCAGGCAGGGTCCATCAGGATAGTGAATGGATGGCCATGACCGTTCGGTCAGTGTCCAGGCAATCAGCCGCCAAGCGAGGCGACACTCAAATGGAATCTTTCCCAGGCGGCGCCGGTCCGAATCTACAAGAGGCCGGCAGTTCGAGGCCCTTGACCCCCAACCACGCAAGGACTCCGCCCATGACCACGATCCTCATCATCATCCTGATCCTGCTGCTGATCGGTGGCTTACCGGTCTTCCCCCATTCGCGCAGCTGGGGCTATGGCCCGTCCGGTATCGTCGGCGCCGTACTGGTGGTGCTGCTGGTGCTGTTGTTGCTCGGAATGATATGACGCCCACCTCCCTGCCAAATGAAAACGCCCCGCATTGCGGGGCGTTTTCATTCAGCGCTCGAGTATCAGTGCGAGACCGCACCCGAAGCGCCCAGACCGGTCTGCGAACGGACGAACTGCGGGTAGAACAGTGCACGTTCGTCGTCGGCGGCCTTGGACTTGTCGGTGATCGAGAAGAACCAGATACCGGCGAAGGCAATGATCATGGAGAACAGTGCCGGGTACTCGTACGGGTAGATGGCTTTCTCATGGCCGAGGATCTGCACCCAGATGGTCGGGCCGAGGATCATCAGGCCCACTGCGCTGATCAGGCCCATCCAGCCGCCGATCATGGCGCCGCGGGTGGTCAGCTTCTTCCAGTACATCGAGAGCAGCAGCACCGGGAAGTTGCAGCTGGCGGCGATGGAGAAGGCCAGGCCGACCATGAAGGCGATGTTCTGCTTCTCGAACAGGATGCCCAGGCCGATCGCCAGTACGCCCAGGGCGACGGTGGTGATCTTCGACACGCGGATCTCGTCCTTGTCGTTGGCCTTGCCCTTGCGCCAGACGCTGGCGTAGAGGTCGTGGGAAACCGCCGAGGCACCGGCCAGGGTCAGGCCGGCAACCACTGCCAGGATGGTGGCGAAGGCCACCGCCGAGATGAAGCCGAGGAAGATGCTGCCACCCACGGCATCGGCCAGGTGCACCGCGGCCATGTTGTTGCCGCCCAGCAATGCGCCTGCGGCGTCCTTGAAGTCAGGGTTGGTGCTGACCAGCAGGATCGCGCCGAAGCCGATGATGAAGGTCAGGATGTAGAAGTAGCCGATGAAGCCGGTGGCATACAGCACGCTCTTGCGCGCTTCCTTGGCGTCGCTGACGGTGAAGAAGCGCATCAGGATATGCGGCAGGCCGGCGGTACCGAACATCAGTGCCAGGCCCAGCGAGAAGGCCGAGATCGGGTCCTTGACCAGACCGCCCGGGCTCATGATCGCCTCGCCCTTGGCGTGCACCTTGATCGCCTCGGAGAACAGGGTGTTGAAATCGAAGCCCACGTGCTTCATCACCATCAGCGCCATGAAGCTGGCACCGGAGAGCAGCAGCACCGCCTTGATGATCTGTACCCAGGTGGTGGCCAGCATGCCGCCGAACAGCACGTACAGGCACATCAGGATACCGACCAGGATCACCGCGACATGGTAGTCCAGGCCGAACAGCAGTTCGATCAGCTTGCCCGCGCCGACCATCTGCGCGATCAGGTAGAAGGCCACCACCACTAGCGAGC
Source organism: Pseudomonas sp. FA117 (assembly GCF_057370475.1). NCBI lineage: Bacteria > Pseudomonadati > Pseudomonadota > Gammaproteobacteria > Pseudomonadales > Pseudomonadaceae > Pseudomonas > Pseudomonas sp. FA117. Next base: position 1,603,584 of record NZ_CM170675.1, on the reverse strand, counting down.
CGGAGGCCGAGAGGGTGCGGATTTCTTTCTGCCCGAGGCGATAGGAAGCCACGTCGGCGAAGGTGTACTTGCCCAGGTTGCGCAGGCGCTCGGCAATCAGGAAGAGGATGATCGGCCAGCCGACGAGGAAGCCGATCGAGTAGATCAGGCCATCGTAGCCGGAAGTGAACACCAGTGCGGAAATCCCCAGGAAGGAGGCAGCCGACATGTAGTCACCGGCAATCGCCAGGCCGTTCTGGAATCCGGTGATGCGCCCGCCGGCAGCGTAGTAGTCCGACGCCGACTTGTTGCGTTTCGATGCCCAGTAGGTAATCCCCAGGGTGAAGCAGACGAAGGCCAGGAACATGATGATCGCCGACATGTTCAACGGCTGTTTCTGCACTGCGCCGCTGATTGCATCGGCAGCCCATACGGCGGGTGCGAAAGCACCGCAGGCCAGGACGGCCAAGGTTTTACGAATCATTGCTGCGCCTCCTTGAGGATCGCCTTGTTCAGCTCGTCGAACTCGCCGTTGGCACGCCGCACATAGATGGCGGTGAGGACGAAGGCCGACACGATCAGGCCGACACCGAGCGGAATGCCCCAGGTGATGGACGAGCCGGGGCTGAGTTTGGCACCGAGGATCTGCGGGCCATAGGCGATGAGGAGGATGAAGGCGCAGTAGAGGCCGAGCATGATCGCCGAGAGAATCCAGGCAAACCGCTCGCGCTTGGTGACCAGCTCCTTGAAGCGCGGACTTTCTTGTATCGATCGGTAGATGCTGTCGTTCATTGTTTTTGTCCTAGCAGCAACACAGTAAGGGGAGAACCCGCCTTAACTTTATGCTGCCGGTGGACGCCAACCAGACGACCTTAGTCTTAGATGCAACAGTCTTTTACCATTCAAGTAACAAAGTCAGGGCCAATGCGCACTTTGTGGGAGCGGGTTTACCCGCGAAAAGTACCCATTGGCCCTATCGGTTATTTACCCGTCCACTCCTTGACCCGCTCCGGATGCTTGGCCACCCAGTCCTTGGCCGCCGCTTCAGGCTTGGCGCCCTCCTGGATGGCCAGCATCACCTCGCCGATCTCGTCCTTGGACTGCCACTGGAACTTCTTGAGGAACTCGGCCACTTCCGGCGCCTTGCTCGCCAGCTCCTTGCTGCCGATGCTGTTGACGGTTTCGGCAGCGCCATACACGCCTTTCGGATCCTCGAGGAACTTCAGTTTCCACTTGGCGAACATCCAGTGCGGCACCCAGCCGGTCACGGCGATGGACTGCTGCTTGGCGTACGAACGGCCCAGCTCGGCGGTCATCGCCGCGCCGGAGCTGGCGGTCAGCTTGTAGCCGGTGAGGTCATAGTCCTTGATCGCCTGCTCGGTCTTGAGCATCACCCCGGAGCCTGCGTCGATGCCGACGATCTTCTGCTTGAAACTGGCGTCGGTCTTGAGGTCGGCGATGCTGGTGGCCTTGACGTATTCAGGTACGATCAGGCCGATCTTGGCGTCCTTGAAGTTGGGGCCGAAGTCGACCACGTTATCCTTGTTCTTGCTCCAGTACTCGCCGTGCGTCACCGGCAGCCAGGCCGAGAGCATGGCGTCGAGCTTGCCGGTCGCCACGCCCTGCCACATGATCCCGGTGGCCACGGCCTGCAGCTTGACGTCGTAGCCGAGCTTCTGCTTGATCACTTCGGCAGCCACGTTGGTGGTGGCGACGCTGTCGGCCCAACCGTCCACGTAACCGATGCTCACTTCCTTGGCCATCGCCTGCGCAGCGCCCATGGCCAGAACCAGGGCGCCGGTCACACCCAGGAAACGTCGCATTCTTGTTGTAGTCGACATCAAAGCATCCCCTCGTCAAGTCTTGGAGATTGCATCATCAACCTGCGGCGACGCGCGACCTGCTCCGTCAGCGACACTCACCCAACGATAAGCGACAGCACTTGGCCATTAACGTCACCCGGGGCCAGGTTTCTGCGCGATCCTTGCATGCCAAAGCGTTGACGCCGGGCTACTATCAGCGACTCTCAACCGATGAACCGCGCCAGACGATGGACCGCTCGATGCCCAGCACGCCCCGCACTACCCTGCCCTACCTGATCGCCTGCCTGTTCGCCGTGCTTGGCCTCGGTGCACTCTGGCATGGCCTGGGCAGGCCGGTGCACCTGCCTGATGCAGCCAGCCCGACGCACAAGCTGCAGTGCGCCTCCTACACGCCATTCGACAAGGACCAGTCGCCCTTCGACCAACCGTTTCGCCTGCGCCCGGCGCGCATGGACGCCGACCTGGCGTTGCTCGCCGAGCGCTTCCAGTGCATCCGCACCTATTCGATGACCGGGCTCGAGGCGATCCCGGCGCTGGCACGCAAGCACGGGCTGAAGGTGATGCTCGGTGCCTGGGTCAATGCCAACCCGGTGGACACCGACAAGGAAGTGGCATTGCTGATCGAGGCCGCCAACGCCAACCCTGACGTGGTCAGCGCGGTGATCGTCGGCAACGAGGCGTTGCTGCGCAAGGAAGTCACCGGCCAGCGCCTGGCCGAGCTCATCGCTCGGGTCAAAAGCAAGGTGCAGGTGCCGGTCACCTATGCCGATGTCTGGGAGTTCTGGCTTCAGCATCCGCAGGTGGCTCCTGCCGTGGACTTCCTGACCATCCACCTGCTGCCGTACTGGGAGGACGACCCGCGCGGCATCGACGATGCGCTGGCGCATGTCGCGCAGGTGCGTCGCGAGTTCGGCGAGCGCTTCGCGCCCAAGGACATCATGATCGGCGAGACCGGCTGGCCCAGCGAGGGCCGCCAGCGCGAAACCGCCGAACCCAGCCGGGTCAACGAAGCACGCTTCGTTCGCGGTTTCGTCGCCATGGCCGAAGCCAACGGCTGGCACTACAACCTGATCGAAGCCTTCGACCAGCCCTGGAAACGTGCCAGCGAGGGCGCAGTGGGCGGTTATTGGGGGCTGTACGATGCCGACCGGCACGACAAGGGCGTGCTGGAGGGGCCGGTCAGCAACCTGCCGTTGTGGCCACGCTGGTGGTTGGCCAGCAGTTTGCTGGTGTTGGCGACCCTGGCCCTGGCCGGGCGCCCGGCGCAGGCGCGTGCGGCATGGCTGCTGCCGCTGCTGGCTGCTGTCGGCGCAGGCAGCCTGGGGCTGTGGGGCGAACTGATGCGCACCAACGCGCGGTTTGCCGGAGAGTGGCTGTGGGCAGTACTGCTGGCCGGCTTGAACCTGCTGGTACTGGCCCACGGCGCATTGGCCCTGGCCCGTCGCGAAGGCTGGCGCGAGCGGCTGTTCAGTTGGCTCGAGGCGCGTGCGGGCTGGTGGCTGCTGGCGGCAGGGTTTGCGGCAGCGGTGAGCATGCTGGCGATGGTCTTCGATCCGCGTTATCGCAGCTTCCCCAGCGCAGCGCTGCTACTGCCGGCGCTGGTCTACCTGCTGAGGCCGGTGGCGGCGCGCCGGGCCGAAATGGCGCTGCTGGCATTGATCATCGGCGCGGGGATTGCGCCACAGCTGTATCAGGAAGGGCTGCACAATCATCAGGCCTGGAGCTGGGCGGCGGTCAGCGTGCTGATGGTCGCCGCCCTCTGGCGCAGTTTACGCAGGGAGTGAACAGCACAGCAGCAAGCCGCTGTCAGCGCGACACCCTGACCAACCGCAAGCCCGCCAGCACCACCGCGAAAACCGCCAGGCTTGCCGTATACAGCACCAGCGCCGGCAAACCTGCCAGCAGCGCCAGCACCGCTACCCACCAGCCGGGCCGCCCGGGCAACACCTGGCACAGCAGCGCCAGGCCCAAGGCGACCCAGCCGATCACCTGGAAGTGAATCCACAACCCCAGCAACGAGCGCGCCTGGCATTGCCAGTGCTCGCCCGGCGCTGCGCACAGGCCCACCCAGCGGCCGTCTTCCATCAGGCCGAAACGCACGCCATAACTGGCCGCGAGCCATAACGACAGCAACAGCAGCAAGGCAACGACTGGCCACCAACGACTCATGCACGACTCCGGAAAAAGTGTAACCGGCGCTCAGGATAATCCCCCTTGCCCGCCGCGCAAGGCAAAATGGCTCGGCTGGGCTAATGTCCAGCAACGGATGATTGCCGCACCGACCACCTTCGCGGCAACATCCGCTACGACAAAGGACGGCGTACAAGGCAACTTTGCCTTGGACACGATGGTCCTAGCTCCACACTGCCTTGCCGTCTCCTGGGGGACTCTCCATGCTTCGACCGTTGCGCCTCGCCGCCCTGCTGTGCGGCCTGCTCCTGGCTGCGGCCGCCTCCGCGCGGGACATAGACCCCGCTACCTACGGCTACCCGTTGACCAACCCGTTCGAGGCGACCATCGCCACCACCCCGCCGGACCAGCGCCCGACGCTGCCCAGCGACGAGGACATCGACCAGTCCGACTACAGCCTGAACCTGCGCCCGGAGCGCGAATTCACCCTGCCGGACAACTTCTGGCCGGTGAAAAAGCTCAGGTACCGCCTGGCCCGCCAGGATCACCAGGCGCCACTGGTGTTCATCATCGCCGGCACCGGCGCGCCCTACAGCAGCACCATCACCGAGTACCTGAAGAAGCTGTTCTACCAGGCCGGCTACCATGTGGTGCAGTTATCCTCTCCCACCAGCTGGGACTTCATGAGCGCGGCCTCGCGCTTCGCCACCCCTGGCGTCAGCCGCGAGGACGCCGAAGACCTGTATCGGGTCATGCAGGCCGTGCGTGCCCAGCATCCACGCCTGCCGGTCAGCGAGTTCTACCTCACCGGCTACAGCCTCGGTGCGCTGGATGCCGCATTCGTCAGCCACCTGGACGAAACCCGGCGCAGCTTCAACTTCAAGCGCGTGCTGCTGCTCAATCCACCAGTGAACCTGTACACCTCGATCAACAACCTCGACAAACTGGTGCAGACCCAGGTCAAGGGCATCGATCGCAGCACCACGTTCTACGAGCTGATGCTGGAAAAACTCACGCGCTACTTCCAGGACAAGGGCTACGTCGACCTCAACGACGCCCTGCTGTATGACTTCCAGAAGTCTCGCCAGCACCTGTCCAACGAGCAGATGGCGATGCTGATCGGCACCTCGTTCCGTTTCTCGGCGGCCGACATCGCCTTCACCTCCGACCTGATCAACCGCCGTGGCCTGATCATCCCGCCGAAATTCCCGATCACCGAAGGCAGCAGCCTCACGCCGTTCTTCAAGCGCGCGCTGCAATGCGACTTCGACTGCTACCTGACCGAGCAGGTGATCCCCATGTGGCGTGCGCGCACCGACGGCAACAGCCTGCTGCAACTGATCGACCAGGTCAGCCTGTACGCGTTGTCCGACTACCTGCGTGACAGCCCGAAGATCGCCGTGATGCACAACGCCGATGACGTGATCCTCGGCCCGGGCGACATCGGTTTCCTGCGCAAGGTGTTCGGCGACCGCCTGACCCTTTATCCACACGGCGGCCATTGCGGCAACCTCAACTACCGCGTCAACGCCGACGCCATGCTGGAGTTCTTCCGTGGCTGACAGAATCGTACTTGCCCTTGCCCTGTTCATCAGCACCGGCGCCCTGGCTGCGGAAACCGCACCGCGCACCAGCGTGATCGAAGCCGATGTGATCGACACCCCGGCCGTGGAGTCGGACGGTTTCCTCGATCCTCTGCGCGAGCTGAAATTCAACCCCGGTCTCGACCAGCGCGAGTTCGAGCGCTCGACCCTGGCCGCGCTGAACGTCTACGACCCGCTGGAGTCGATGAACCGGCGGATCTACCACTTCAACTACCGCTTCGACCAGTGGGTACTGCTTCCGGCAGTCGATGGATATCGCTACGTGACCCCGAAATTCGTCCGCACCGGGGTGAGCAACTTCTTCAACAACCTGGGTGATGTGCCGAACCTGTTCAACAGCCTGTTGCAGCTCAAGGCCAAGCGCTCGGCGGAGATCACCGCGCGCCTGATGTTCAACACCCTGATCGGTGTCGGTGGGCTGTGGGACCCGGCAACCAGCATGGGCCTGCCGCGCCAGAGCGAGGACTTCGGCCAGACCCTGGGCTTCTACGGTGTACCGGAAGGCCCCTACCTCATGCTGCCGGTCTTCGGGCCGTCGAACCTGCGTGATACCACCGGGCTGGTGGTGGACTACGCAGGCGAGCGTGAGGCCAACTTCCTGAATGTCGCCGAGGCCAGCACCAATCACCCGGAAATCTTCCTGCTGCGGGCGATCGACCGACGCTACACCACCAACTTCCGCTATGGACAGACCAACTCGCCGTTCGAATACGAGAAAGTGCGATACGTGTATACCCAGGCGCGCAAGTTGCAGATTGCCGAGTGAGTGCAGCGGGGCCGCCATGCGGCCTCAGCCCACCACCCCCAGAAACTGCTGCAACTCCCGCCGCTTGGCCAGGGCATCGCGGCGCCCCAGCTCGATCAGCTCACTGCAATAGCTCGCCTCGAACAGCAGGTAGCTGAGCACACCTGCCCCGCTGGTCTTCGTCGCACCCGGCCCGCGCAGGAACAGGCGCAACGCCGCCGGCAGTTCACGCCGGTGGCGCGCGGCGATCTCGTCCAGCGGCTGGCTGGGCGCAACCACCAGCACCTCCACCGGGGCCAGGCCCAGCCGCCGGGCGTCCAGGTGTGCCGGCATCAGGTGGCTCAGGTGATTGAGGCGCTGCAGCAACTCGATATCGTCCTCGAGGCTGTCGATGAAGGTGCTGTTGAGCATGTGTCCGCCGATCTGCGCCAGGCTCGGCTGCCGCCCACTGAACACACGGGCGCCCTGCGCCGGCAGCGTGGGGCGCTGCGGGTTGCCGCTGACACCGACCACCAGCACGCGGCTGGCGCCCAGGTGCAGCGCCGGGCTGATCGGTGCCGACTGGCGCACCGCACCGTCACCGAAGTATTCATCGCCCAGGCGTACCGGGGCGAACAGCAGCGGAATGGCTGAACTGGCCAGCAGGTGCTCGATGGTCAAGGACGTCGGTACGCCAATGCGCCGGTGGCGCAACCAGGGCTCGATGGCCCCGCCGCCCTGGTAGAAGGTCACGGCCTGCCCCGACTCATAGCCGAAGGCAGTGACGGCCACCGCGCGCAACTGCCCGCTGGCCAGGGAGTGGCCGATGCCGTCCAGTTGCAGGTGCGCGCTCAGCAGCGTGCGCAACGGGCTGCTGTCGAGCAGCGCCACCGGCAACTGCCGGCCCAGGCCGAGCAGGCTGTGGCCGACGAAACGGCTGGCCTGGCGCATGACACCGGGCCAGTCGCTGCGCAGCACCAGGTGGCTGCGAAAGTTCTGCCAGAAGTGGGTGAGGCGCTGCACCGACTCGGCAAAGCGCGTGGCACCGCTGGCCAGGGTCACGGCGTTGATCGCACCGGCCGAGGTGCCGACGATGACCGGGAACGGGTTGGCTGCACCAGGCGGCAGCAACTCGGCGATGCCGGCAAGCACGCCGACCTGGTAGGCGGCGCGGGCGCCGCCGCCTGAGAGAATCAGGCCGGTAGTCGCGGGTGGGGCCATCGGTACCTTCCTGGATTATCGGTTGTCAGATCCACCCCCTTCACGGGCAAGCGGCCCTTGCCCCGGATCAGCGCTTCTTCTTGTCGTACAGCCGCGGCGCACCCTCGGGCCGCGACTTGAATCGCCGGTGCGCCCAAAGATACTGCTCGGGGCATTCGCGCAGCACGCTCTCGACCCACTGGTTGATCCTCAGGCAATCGGCTTCCTCGGTTTCGCCGGGGAAGCCCTCAAGCGGCGGATGCACCACCAGGCGATAGCCACTGCCGTCTTCCAGGCGCTTCTGGGTGAAGGGAATGACCCGCGCCTTGCCCAGACGGGCGAACTTGGTGGTCGCGGTCACGGTGGCGGCGGGAATGCCGAACAACGGCACGAACAGGCTCTGCTTGGCGCCGTAGTCCTGATCCGGGGCGTACCAGATCGCCCGGCCGCCGCGCAACAGCTTGAGCATGCCGCGCACATCCTCGCGTTCCACCGCCAGCGAATCGGGATTGTGCCGCTCGCGGCCACGCCGCTGGATGAAATCGAACACCGGGTTGCCGTGCTCGCGGTACATGCCGTCGATGGTGTGGGCCTGGCCGAGCAGCGCCGCGCCGATTTCCAGGGTGGTGAAGTGCACGGCCATGAGGATCGCGCCCTGGCCATCGCGCTGGGCTGCCTGCAGGTGCTCGAGCCCTTCGATGTGCGCAAGCCGGGCAAGCCTGGCTTTGGGCCACCACCAGCTCATGGCCATTTCGAAGAAGGCGATGCCGGTGGAGGCGAAGTTTTCCTTCAGCAGGCGCTGCCGTTCGTCGCGGGAAAGCGCTGGGAAACACAGCTCCAGGTTGCGCGCGGCAATGCGCCGGCGCTCACCGGCCAGGCGATACATCACCGCACCCAGCGCGCTGCCAAGCCACAGCAGGGCACGATAGGGCAACTGCACCACCAGCCACAGCAGGCCGAGGCCCAGCCACAGGCCCCAGAATCGTGGATGGAGAAAATAGGGACGAAAACGCGGACGATCCATTGAAGCTTCCGGAATGACAAAGGCCCGGCATTCTACAACCTTTGGTCGCAGGTTGCGGCCAATCGGTCTTATCGTTATAAGTCAGGGCACTTTTTTCGTAACAAGTCGTCTATGCAGACCATGAGCCCAAACCACACACCCGACTCCGCCACCGTGTTCCAGCTCAAGGGCAGCATGCTCGCCATCACTGTGCTGGAACTGGCGCGCAACGACCTCGAAGCCCTCGACCGCCAACTGGCGGCGAAAGTCGCGCAGGCACCGAACTTCTTCAGCAACACACCGCTGGTGCTGGCCCTGGACAAGCTGCCGGCCGACGAAGGCGCCATCGACCTGCCCGGCCTGATGCGCATCTGCCGGCATCACGGCCTGCGCACCCTGGCGATCCGCGCCAGCCGGATCGAGGACATCGCTGCGGCAATTGCCATCGACCTGCCCGTACTGCCACCGTCCGGCGCCCGCGAACGCCCCCTGGAACCGGAGCCGGAAGTGAAGAAGGTCGAGCCCGCCCCTGCTCCACCGCCGGCCGTGGAAGCGGAAATCCGCCCGACCCGCATCATCACCAGCCCGGTACGCGGCGGCCAGCAGATCTATGCTCAGGGCGGCGATCTGGTGGTGACCGCTTCGGTGAGCCCGGGCGCGGAACTTCTCGCCGATGGCAACATCCATGTGTACGGCGCCATGCGTGGCCGCGCACTGGCCGGTATCAAGGGCAACACCCGGGCCCGCATCTTCTGTCAGCAGATGACCGCCGAGATGGTCTCCATCGCCGGTCAGTACAAGGTCTGCGAAGACCTGCGGCGTGATCCGCTGTGGGGTTCGGGGGTACAGGTGAGCCTGGTCGGCGACGTGTTGAACATCACCCGTCTTTAACGGATACTGCCGCCATTTTAAGAGCAACTTTTCCACCGTTGCCTTTTTTGCATTTGCTGGGACTTAGCGTCCCGTTTATTTAGGGGTGAAACACCTTGGCCAAGATTCTCGTGGTTACTTCCGGCAAGGGGGGTGTGGGCAAGACCACCACCAGCGCCGCCATCGGTACCGGCCTCGCACTGCGCGGGCACAAGACTGTGATCGTCGACTTCGACGTCGGCCTGCGTAACCTCGACCTGATCATGGGCTGCGAACGCCGCGTGGTGTACGACTTCGTCAACGTGGTCAACGGCGAAGCCAACCTGCAGCAGGCCCTGATCAAGGACAAGCGCCTCGAGAACCTGTTCGTGCTGGCCGCCAGCCAGACCCGCGACAAGGACGCGCTGACCCAGGAAGGCGTGGAAAAGGTCCTGATGGAGCTCAAGGAGCAGTTCGACTACGTCATCTGCGACTCCCCGGCCGGCATCGAGAAAGGCGCGCACCTGGCGATGTACTTCGCCGACGAAGCCATCGTCGTGACCAACCCGGAAGTCTCCTCGGTACGTGACTCGGACCGCATGCTGGGCATCCTGTCGAGCAAGTCGCGCCGCTCCGAAAACGGCGAGGAGCCGATCAAGGAACACCTGCTGATCACCCGCTACCACCCCGAGCGCGTGGAAAAGGGCGAGATGCTCAGCATCGCCGACGTCGAAGAGATCCTGGCGATCAAGCTCAAGGGCGTGATCCCGGAATCGCAGGCAGTACTCAAGGCATCCAACCAGGGTATCCCGGTCATCCTCGACGACCAGAGCGACGCCGGCCAGGCGTACAGCGACACCGTCGACCGCCTGCTGGGTAAAGAGAAGCCTCTGCGCTTCATCGAAGTGCCGAAGCAAGGATTCTTCGCGCGCCTGTTTGGAGGCAAGTAAACCATGAACCTTTTTGACTTCTTTCGTGGCAGACAGAAACAGAGCAGCGCGTCGGTAGCGAAAGAGCGTCTACAGATCATCGTGGCGCATGAGCGCGGCCAACGCAGCGAACCGGACTACCTGCCGGCGCTGCAGAAAGAACTGCTCGAAGTGATCCGCAAGTATGTGAACATCGGCAACGATGACGTTCACATCGAACTGGAGAACCAGGGCAGCTGTTCGATTCTGGAACTGAACATCACCCTGCCGGATCGCTGATAGAATCCTCTGTCACACCGCGATCCCCTGTGGGAGCGGGCTTGCCCGCGAAAAGGCCGGTACAGGCGCCATCACTCTGGCCCTTGTACCAGCCTTCTTCGCGGGCAAGCCCGCTCCCACAGTGCTTTACAGAGAACCGTTGAACATGCCGCTGTCGAACATCCAGATCCTCTTCGAAGACGCCGCCATCCTGGTGATCAACAAACCGACCCTGCTGCTGTCGGTGCCGGGCCGTGCCGAGGACAACAAGGATTGCCTGATCACCCGCCTGCAGGAAAACGGCTATCCGGACGCGCTCATCGTCCATCGCCTGGACTGGGAGACGTCCGGCATCATCCTGCTGGCCCGCGATGCCGACAGCCACCGCGAGCTGTCCCGCCAGTTCCACGACCGCGAGACGGAAAAGGCCTACACCGCGCTGTGCTGGGGTCAACCTGCGCTGGACAGCGGCAGCATCGACCTGCCCCTGCGCTACGACCCGCCGACCAAGCCGCGACATGTCGTGGACCACGAGCAGGGCAAGCACGCACTGACCTTCTGGCGCATCGTCGAGCGCTGCGCCGATCACTGCAGGGTCGAGCTGACGCCGATCACCGGACGTTCGCACCAGTTGCGCGTGCACATGCTGTCGATCGGCCACCCGCTGTTGGGCGATCGCCTGTATGCCAACCCCGAGGCCCTGGCGGCCCACGACCGGCTGTGCCTGCACGCCTCGATGCTGAGCTTCACCCACCCGGTTTCCGGGGAGCGCTTGAAGTTCGAGTGCCCGGCGCCGTTCTAGATTTTTGTGGCTGCACCGGCCCTTTCGCGGGTAAACCCGCTCCCACAGGGTCACCACCAACCCTGTGGGAGCGAGTTTACCCGCGAAAGGGTCGACACAATTTGTCGAGCAATTACGCTAAACTCGCGCCACTGCTGTCTGGAGTGAGCTATGCGCGAAGCACTGAATACCGGCCTGATCGATTTCCTCAAGGCCTCCCCGACGCCCTTCCACGCCACCGCAAGCCTGGCCAAGCGCCTCGAGGCTGCCGGTTACCAGCGCCTGGACGAGCGCGACAGCTGGGCCACGGTGCCCGGTGGACGCTACTACGTCACCCGCAACGACTCCTCGATCATTGCCATCCGCCTGGGCAAGCATTCGCCGCTGATCGGCGGTATCCGCATGGTCGGAGCGCACACCGACAGCCCGTGCCTGCGGGTCAAGCCGCAGCCCGAGCTGCAGCGCCACGGCTTCCTGCAACTGGGGGTGGAAGTCTATGGCGGCGCCCTGCTCGCCCCCTGGTTCGACCGCGACCTGTCGCTGGCCGGCCGGGTCACCTTCCGCCGCGACGGCAAGGTCGAAAGCCAGCTGATCGACTTCAAGCTGCCGATCGCCATCATTCCCAACCTGGCCATCCACCTCAACCGCACCGCCAACGAAGGCTGGGCGATCAATCCGCAGCACGAGCTGCCGCCGGTCCTGGCCCAGGTCGCCGGTGACGAACGCGTCGACTTCCGCGCCCTGCTCACCGAGCAACTGGCCCGCGAATATGGCCTGATCGCCGATGTGGTGCTGGACTACGAACTGAGCTTCTACGACACCCAGGACGCTGCGGTGATCGGCCTGAACGGCGACTTCATCGCCGCAGCGCGCCTGGACAACCTGCTGTCGTGCTACGCCGGCCTGCAGGCACTGCTGGCAGCCGACAGCGACGAAACCTGCGTGCTGGTGTGCACCGACCACGAAGAGGTCGGCTCCTGCTCGGCCTGCGGTGCCGACGGCCCGATGCTCGAACAGACCCTGCAGCGCCTGCTGCCCGAAGGTGACGAGTACGTACGCACCATCCAGCGCTCGCTGCTGGTATCGGCCGACAACGCCCACGGCGTACACCCCAACTACGCCGACAAGCACGACGGCAACCACGGGCCCAAGCTCAACGCGGGCCCGGTGATCAAGGTCAACAACAACCAGCGTTACGCCACCAACAGCGAAACCGCCGGCTTCTTCCGCCACCTGTGCATGGCCGAGGAAGTGCCGGTGCAGAGCTTCGTGGTGCGCAGCGACATGGGCTGCGGCTCGACCATCGGCCCGATCACCGCCAGCCACCTGGGTGTACGCACGGTGGACATCGGCCTGCCGACCTTCGCCATGCACTCGATCCGCGAGCTGTGCGGCAGCCAGGACCTGGCGCACCTGGTGAAGGTGCTGACGGCGTTCTATCGCAGCCGGGAACTACCCTGATATCAGGTAGGCCTTTTCGCGGGTAAACCCGCTCCCACAGGTGTCCCCTCTCCTGCAGGAGAGGGTTTACCCGCGACAGGTCACGCAAATCCTCCACCCCTCAACGCGCTATGCTTGAAGCATGGCGCACGACAACAGAAGGACTCTGTTCATGTCCCCCTTCCTTTCCCTGTTCCTCCCGGTCTTTCTCTTCCTGATGCTGCTGACCATCGGTTTCAGCCTGCGCGAGCGCAATGTCGGCGTGCTGATGATGTGGATCGGCACCCTGGGCATTTTCGGCATCATGTGCTGGAAGATCCTCGAGAAACTCGCTTGAGAAATCCTCTACACTCCGGCAATCGATCGACCTGAGGTAGATTTCCCGGTGCCCGCATTTCTTCGTTGCCTGACCCTGCTGCTGCTTCTGTTCATCGCCCCTGTCCAGGCCGCCGGCCTGCCCGGCCTGCTGGGGGGCAGCGCGCCTGCCCAGCCCCAGGCCAGCGAGCCGCTGGACAAATCGCTGGACGAGGTGATCAAGAACCTGGAAAACGACCAGCAGCGCAGCAAGCTCCTGGCCGACCTGAAGAAGCTGCGCGACGCCAGCAAGCAGTCGCAGCCTGGCGTCGAGCAAGGTGTGCTGGGCCTGATCGGCAATGCCATGCACGACCTGGAGAAGCAGTTCAGCGGTGACGCCAGCCCCTTTGTGCGCTGGTCGCAGGAAATCGACCAGGCCCAGGCCGAACTGGCTGCGCTGGTGGTGCCGGTGCATCAATGGCCGGCGATTCTCTTCGGTTTCGCCGCAGTCATCGCGGTCTGGAGCCTGCTGGCCTACGCCTTCAACTGGATTGGCCATAGAGTGAGGATCCGCTTCGGCCTCAGCGAAGAACTGCCGCAGCATCCACGCACCTGGGACCTGGTGCGCTTTGCCCTGCGCAAGCTGGGGCCTTGGCTGGTGGCGCTGGTATTCACGGTGTACCTGAGTTTCGCCCTGCCACAGTCGCTGGGCAAGTCCCTGGCCATGGTGCTGGCCTATGCGCTGGTGGTCGGTACCTGCTTCTCGGCCATCTGCGTGATTGCCTTCTCCCTGCTCGACGGCCCGCATCGCCATCGCGCCCTGCACATCCTGCGCCGCCAGGCGTTTCGTCCGCTGTGGTTGATCGGCAGCTTCGCCGCGTTTGGCGAGGCGATGAGCGACCCACGCCTGACCAGCGCCCTGGGCACCCACCTGGCCCACGCCATAGCCACGGTGACCAACGTCCTGGCGGCGCTGTGCACCGGCCTGTTCATCCTGCGTTTCCGACGCCCGATCGCCCACCTGATCCGCAATCAGCCCCTGTCGCGACGCCTGACCCGACGTACGCTCAGCGACACCATCGAACTGCTCGGCAGTTTCTGGTTCGTCCCCGCGCTGATCCTGGTGGCGATTTCGCTGTTCGCCACTTTCGTCTCCGCTGGCGACACCAGCACCGCCCTGCGCCAGTCACTGATGTGCACGGTGCTGGTGGTGGTGTGCATGGTGCTCAACGGCCTGGTACGCCGCCACGCCGCCAAGCCCCGGCGCGCCAACATGCGCCAGGCGGTCTACACCGAGCGCCTGAAGAACTTCGGCTATGCCCTCGTGCACCTGTTCATCTGGTTGCTGTTCATCGAACTGGGCCTGCGCGTGTGGGGCCTGTCGATGATCGGCTTCGCCGAAGGCGAGGGCCACGATGTCAGCGTACGCCTGATGGGCCTGGCCGGTACCCTGATCGCCGCATGGCTGGTGTGGATTCTCGCCGACACTGCGGTGCACCACGCCCTGGTGCGCTCACGCCGGGGCCTGGCCAACGCCCGCGCACAGACCATGATGCCGCTGATCCGCAACGTGCTGTTCGTGGCGATCTTCATCATTGCCGTGATCGTCGCCTTGGCCAACATGGGCATGAACGTCACGCCGCTGCTGGCCGGTGCCGGCGTCATCGGCCTGGCCATCGGTTTTGGCGCACAGTCGCTGGTCGCCGACCTGATCACCGGCCTGTTCATCATCATCGAGGACAGCCTGGCCATCGACGACTACGTCGATGTCGGCGGCCACCTGGGCACGGTCGAGGGCCTGACCATCCGCACCGTGCGCCTGCGCGATATCGACGGCATCGTGCACACCATCCCGTTCAGCGAAATCAAGAGCATCAAGAACTACTCGCGGGAATTCGGCTATGCGATCTTCCGCGTGGCGATCCCGCACAGCATGAACATCGACCAGGCGATCACCCTGATCCGCGAGGTCGGCCAGAAGCTGCGCAACGATCCGCTGATGCGTCGCAACATCTGGTCACCGCTGGAGTTGCAGGGCGTGGAGAGTTTCGAGTCGGGCTCGGCGATCCTGCGCGCCCGCTTCAAGACCGCGCCGATCAAGCAGTGGGAAGTATCACGCGCGTTCAACCTGGCGTTGAAGCGCCAACTCGACGAAGCCGGCCTCGACCTGGCCACGCCACGGCTGTCAGTGCAGGTGGTGACGGCGGGTGGTGGCGCGATGGCCGAGGGTAGCACTGCGTCCAGGTAATCATGGCTGCACGCACCACAATTGCTGCCTGCGCTCGTATGCGAATTGCATCATGGCGCCAATACGCCCGGTTGCAGTCGATCGGGAAAACCTCATCAAGGCTCTGTATCAAAAGCCTTGATACCCGGTGATGCTGCGTTGAATACAGCCTGGTGCGCCAGCCCGGTTGGAATGCTCATTTACAACCCATAAAGTCGAACGCGCGCTCGGCTTTTATCGCCTTGTCTGGCCTTCGCGCAGACACATTTCAGACAGACCCTGGTCAGCACAGCAGACAGACGCTGCGCCGAACTTGATCGAAAAATCCTTCGACAATGCAACTTTGCACTCCGGTGAATAGCAAGCGCGAACAGCCCCTCGCGCCCCGACTTGCATTTTCAAGGCAATTCGGAGAAGCGGTAACTATCCTGACAATGTTGGGTCTCCTTCAAAGGCCCTCTCATGGATGATGGAGCACCCAATATGCTGCCTATTCGTCGCGACCTCCATTTCACACTGCCTGCCAAACACATCAAAAACTGGCATGATCAAGGGCCATATGTAAGCCATTATTTCAACACCCTGTCGCTCCTGTTTCCCCAGATCGAGCTGTTCTTCATGGACAGCGTGCGACACTACCGCAATCGCATTGGCGATCCTGGGCTGAGAAAAAAAGTACAGGCTTTCATCGGCCAGGAAGCCATGCACTCTCGTGAACACCTTGTCTACAACCGCCTGTTGCAATCTGCCGGACTGCCCGCTCGCGCCCTGGATCGGCGGTTCAAGACGATCCTGGACTTCCAGAGAAAACACCTGCCTGCCTCATTCAATCTCGCCGTGACCATCGCCATGGAACACTACACGGCAACCCTTGCAGAAGTTTTCCTCAGTGACCTTTCCCGACACGGCAATACCGTCGAAGAGTATCAGCTGATGTGGTCCTGGCATGCCCTTGAAGAAATCGAGCACAAGTCTGTGGTGTTCGATGTCTGGAACACTGTCATCAAACCAGGGCCTTTACGTTACCTGCTGCGCGCCGGGGCGATGTTGTATGCCACTATTTCTTTCTGGCCTCTCGTATTTGGCTTCCATATTCGCCTGCTGATCGCTGATCGTCGCGCGGGAGGGCATAGGACAGGGATGTGGCGGATGATCAAGTATCTCTATGGACTCAGAGGAGTTTTTCCGCGCATGGCATTGCCGTGGCTGGATTATTTCAGACCTGGGTTTCATCCATGGGATCACAATAATCAAGCACGTCTAGATAAAATCGACGTTTTGATCGAAGAGATTGAGCGCACCAACAACCGTTATGCAATGAACAACAGAGCAACAGCTTCGGGGCTGTATGAAAAGCATTGGGACGAAGGTCAGGGAAGGTGAAAACAGCGCAGGAACGGTCGGGGTCCCATTCGACTTTACGGGTTGTGAATGAGCACTCAGACCGGGCTGGCGCACCAGGGTGTTTTCAACACACATGAAAAAGCATCAACGCGTTCAGTGAGCGAGTGGCTGCGGTTGCGGTTTCGGTTACCGTCTCCACCTCACCCCGCCTGCGCCCGTATGCGGATCGCATCATGGCGCCAGTACTCCAGGTCGCAGTCGATCAGATGGCCAGATGTGGAGCTATCGAGCCGCCTCGCTGACCAACCACAAATTCATATGGATGTGATTTTAGAAGTCATCTGACAAGCCCCACTAGCCACTGCCATATCTGTAAAAAATCCTACAGCACAAGACGATATTTCATTCAACTTAAAAACTTGTACATCTTTTATCTCTAGCTAACATGAAAAGTGTCGCAATGACGCGACATTCTTACGCGAATTTAACAATGAAAGCCATACGGCGCACTGACATACTGGAAAATGATTCCTATCTCGAGGCATTTCGACTGGGGGGATTAATCGAGTGATCGTTGATCCTACGCAGTTAAATCATACTCTCCGACTGACCCTGCTTCTACTCATGTGCCTGCTGGGCGTCTTTCCCCTAGACGTCATTCTGCCTTCATTTCCTGCAATCGCATCTTCATTCGATGTTGAAACACATGGCGTTGCTTACTCTCTCAGCATCTTTGCCCTTGGCGTGAGTATTTCACAACTCATCATCGGCCCTTTATCCGATGCCATCGGCCGAAAGCGGCTCTTGTTGAGCGGGCTTTTTGCATCCACCCTCGGTGCAGCAGGATGTCTGCTTTCATCCAGCTTTGAAAGCTTCATACTATTCCGCTTACTACAAGCGCTGGGGTGCGGGTGCTTCGTACTTAGCCACGCTTTGGTACAGGATCTTTACTCGGCACAACGACAAAATAGCATCCGCATCATCCTGACCGGTGCAAGCGGCGTATTTATTTGCCTATCCCCTCTCATCGGCAGCATACTCCAAGCGCACTTCAGTTGGCAGGGTAGCTTTATCCTATTTATTATACTAGGTATCATTTGCGGACTGATCACCACCAAACTTCTGAAGGAACCCGCGACACCTTTCAACACCGAACACTTTCTTTTGCATTACAAGAAATTGATAAGAGACTCAGTATTTTTTAAACTTTCATTATTTTCATGCTTGGCATTCGCCTGTCACTTTTCATTTATCGTCAGCGCCCCTCTATTATTCATGAACCGCCTAGGCCTTTCTCCGAACACTTTCGGCCTGGTATTCACTATTTACGGATCTTCGTATGTTCTAGGCGGCGTGATAGCTCATTGGCTCTATCCGCGGATGAACCCAAGAAAACAGATCGGCATGGGTTTAACGCTCATAGGCTTTTCCGGTGTAACCCTGTGGATCTGGGGGGTTGTGACAGAGCCATCCATTACGAACATCTTGCTACCCATGATCACCTGCTCGATAGGCATCACCATCATTCGCCCGATAGCGACAACTCAGGCACTGGGCCGGCACCCCCGTTGTGCGGGAGCTGCGGCATCCCTCAACAATACGCTGATGTTCGCGTCTGGAGGCGCGATCAGCACTTTGATCACAGCTACAGATAGTCTGCTGACATTGTCTGCGCTTTTGATTTTTTCAGGCCTTTTAGGCTGGGCACTGCTCACAATGCTTCCTCGTCCAGAGGATGAGGCTCGCTAACTTGCGCGACACAATCGGTCGGACATTTACGGAGGCTTGAGGAGGCGTCTACCTCACCCCGCCTGCGCCCGTATGCGGATCGCATCATGGCGCCAGTACTCAAGGTCGCAATCGATCAGATGGCCATGCTGGTCGCTGTTGACCCGGGTGATGTGCAGCCCCGGGCTGCCCGTCGACACTCGCAGGGCCGTGGCCGCCGCCACTGGCAACGCGGTCGGCAGGATCTCGAAGCACACCTGTCCGTAGCGGATAGCGTATTCGCGGGCGTAGATCTCGGTCAGCGACTGGGCCAGGTCCAGGTCCAGAATGCCGGGAAAGTAGCGGGGATTGAGATAGTGCTCGGCATACAACACCCCTCGCCCGTCGATCCGCCGCAACCGGCAGATGCGCACCACGCTGGACAACGCCGGCAGGCGCAAGCGGGCGCAGATGGCGGCCGAGGCCGGCTGCAGGCGCGCCGACAGCAGTTCGGTGCTCGGCGCACGCCCCTGGTCGCGCACCATCGCATGGAAGTGACTGCGCTCGATCAGGTCGTAGGTCAGCCGCTCGGGCGCGACGAACCAGCCACGGCGCTCCTCGCGGTAGATCAGGCCCAGGGCCTCCAACTGCACCAGGGCTTCGCGCAGGGTGATACGCGTGGTGTCGAACACCTCGCTCAGTTTGCGCTCGGCCGGCAGCTTGCCACCCGGCGCCAGCAAGCCGTGCTCGATCTGCTCCTGCAGCGCATGGCAGATGGCTGTTACCGCCCGCGGTGGGGTCGATTGCATCAAGGGTTACCTATCTGGACTAGTCCAGCCCCATTCCAGGGCAGCTGGAGAATAGGACAAGCCTAGGCATGGCCGATGAACATCCTGTGACAACAGCATGAACAGACAACCTCATGAAACGGGGAAAGCCTTGCCAGTCAAGGCGTGCGGTTCTGGTCTACGCTGTGCTTTCAGGCTTTGCCGGGCTTCGCAGAGAAGGCCACCTACATCAAATTGTCATGCAACCGACCTACCTTGGCTCAAGGATTGCTGACCTAGACCAATCCTTCGCGGCAACGCCTCCACCTACGCATTCACCACAACGCGCATAACAACGATTGCAAGGCACCCACCAAAGGAGCTTCGGATGAAAAAGTTCTTCATGGCGTCACTGCTGGGCTCGGCCATCGCCCTGTGCACCACGGCCATGGCCGCCGGTACCGACCTCAAGGCCCTGGAAGACGCCGCTCGCAAGGAAGGCACGGTCAACAGCGTGGGCATGCCGGATGCCTGGGCCAACTGGAAAGGCACCTGGGACGACCTGGCCACGAAGTACGGCCTCAAGCACAGCGACACCGACATGAGCTCGGCCCAGGAAATCGCCAAGTTCGACGCCGAGAAAGACAACGCCAGCGCCGACATCGGTGACGTCGGCGCCGCCTTCGGCCCCATCGCCGTGACCAAGGGCGTGACCCAGCCTTACAAGCCGAGCACCTGGGACCAGGTCCCGGAGTGGGCCAAGGACAAGGACGGCCACTGGGCACTGGCCTACACCGGCACCATCGCCTTCATCATCAACAAGGACCTGGTCAAGGAAGACGAGCGCCCGACCACCTGGCACGACCTGGAAAAGGGCAAGTACAAGGTCGCCATCGGTGACGTCGGCACCGCCGCCCAGGCCGCCAACGGCGTGCTGGCCGCCGCCATCGCCTACAAGGGCAGCGAATCGAACATCGAGCCAGGCCTGCAACTGTTCACCAAGCTGGCCCAGCAGAAGCGCCTGTCGCTGGCCAACCCGACCATCCAGACCCTCGAGAAGGGTGAAGTGGAAGTCGGCGTGGTCTGGGACTTCAACGGCCTGAGCTACCGCGACCAGATCGATCCGAAGCGCTTCGAGGTGCTGATCCCGTCCGATGGTTCGGTGACGTCCGGCTACACCACCATCATCAACAAGTACGCCAAGCACCCGAACGCCGCCAAGCTGGCCCGCGAGTACATCTTCAGCGATGCCGGCCAGACCAACCTGGCGATCGGCCATGCCCGCCCGATCCGCGCCGAGCACCTGAAGCTGCCAGCCGATGTGCAGGCCAAGCTGCTGCCCAACGAGCAGTACAAGGCCGCCCAGCCGATCAAGGACGCCGATGCCTGGGAGAAGACCTCCAAGGCCCTGCCGCAGAAGTGGCAGGAGCAGGTGATCATCGAGATGGAGTAAGAGGCTGGGTGCTGTAGTACCTGATCCGGCCTATTCGCGGGCAAGCCCGCTCCCACAGGGATATCACAAGGTTCAGCTGCAGTGATTCCCTTGTGGGAGCGGGCTTGCCCGCGAAGAAGGCCATGCGGTTTACGACTGGAGCCAACATGCAACACAACGTCATCCTGGTCCTGCTCGACGGCCTCAATCACCAGGTAGCGCATCACGCCATGGGCCACCTGCACGCCTACGTCGAGGCTGACCGCGCCGCCCTGTACCGCGTGGAATGCGAACTGCCTTCACTTTCACGCCCACTGTACGAATGCATCCTCACCGGTGTCGCGCCGATCGACAGCGGCATCGTGCACAACAACGTCAACCGCCTGTCCAACCAGCGCAGCGTGTTCCACTACGCCCGCGAGGCCGGGCTGGGCACCGCAGCGGCGGCCTACCACTGGATGAGCGAGCTGTACAACCGCTCGCCCTTCGACCCGGTCCGCGACCGCCACACCCATGCGCCCAAGCTGCCGATCCAGCATGGCCTGTTCTACTACGCCGACCACTACCCCGATTCGCACCTGCTGGCCGATGCCGAATACCTGCGCCGCCGCCACGCGCCGAATTTCCTGCTGGTGCACCCGATGAACATCGACGATGCCGGCCACCGCCATGGCCTGGACAGCAGCCAGTACCGCAATGCCGCGCGCAGTGCCGACATCCTGCTCGCCGACTACCTGCCACGCTGGCTCGAAGAGGGCTACCAGGTGCTGGTCACCGCCGACCACGGCATGAACAACGACCGCTCGCACAACGGCCTGCTGGCCGAGGAACGCGAGGTACCGCTGTTCGTCTTCGGCGACGCCTTCAGCCTCGACCCTGCGGCCAAGCCGTTGCAGACCGAACTGTGCGGCACGATCTGCGAACTGCTGGGCGCCGCCCACGACAAAGCGGTCTGCCGGGAGCTGCTCAAGTGAATTCCAGCCACCGTGGCCGTTACCTGGCCCTGCTCTGCCTGCTGCCCTTTGCCGTGTTCTTCTTCATCTTCCAGATCGCCCCGCTGCTCTGGGTGGCCATCGCCAGCCTGCAGCACGAAGGCGGCTGGGGCCTGGACAACTTCAGCAAGATCTTCGCCTCGAAGTTCTACCTGCAGGCCATCGAACGCAGCCTGGAGATCAGCTTCTGGTCGAGCCTGTTCGGCATCGTCATTGCCACGCTCGGCGCCTATTCCCTGCGCCAGGTCGACTCGCGCCTGCGCGACTTCGTCAGCGCCTTCGCCAACATGACCAGCAACTTCGCCGGCGTGCCGCTGGCCTTCGCCTTCATCATCCTGCTGGGCTTCAATGGCGCCCTCACCCTGGCGCTCAAGGAGATCGGCCTGCTCGGCGACTTCAGCATCTACTCCAAGACCGGCCTGATCATCGTCTACACCTACTTCCAGATCCCGCTGGGCGTACTGCTGCTGTATCCGGCCTTCGATGCCCTGCGCGAAGACTGGCGCGAATCCGCCGCGCTGCTGGGCGCCGGCCACTGGCAGTTCTGGCGGTACATCGGCCTGCCGGTGCTGACCCCGGCCCTGCTGGGCACCTTCGTCATCCTGCTGGCCAACGCCCTGGGCGCCTACGCCACCGTCTACGCCCTGACCACCGGCAACTTCAACGTGCTGCCAATCCGCATCGCCGCACTGGTGGCCGGCGACATCACCCTGGACCCGAACCTGGGCAGCGCGCTGGCCATGGTGCTGGTGGGGTTGATGACGCTGGTGACGGTGGTCCATCAATGGCTGCTGAAAAGGAGCTACCATGCGCGCTGAATCACACAAAGGCGGCTGGTACCACCGTACCGTGGTGTACCTGCTGTTCCTGATCCTGCTGCTGCCGCTGGCAGGCACCCTGCTCTACTCGCTGGCCACCAGCTGGTCGGCGTCGCTGCTGCCCAGCGGGCTGACGCTCAAGTGGTACGTGCAACTGTGGAGCGAGCCGCGCTTTCTCGCCGCCTTCGGCCAGTCGCTGATCGTCTGCGTCGGTGCGCTGGTGCTGTCGGTGGTGCTGATCCTGCCGCTGTTGTTCGTGGTGCACTACCACTTCCCCAGGCTCGACGCGCTGATGAACATCCTCATCCTGCTGCCCTTCGCGGTGCCGCCGGTGGTGTCGTCGGTGGGGCTGCTGCAGCTGTACGGCAGCGGTCCGATGGCCATGGTCGGCACGCCGTGGATCCTGATCGGCTGCTACTTCACCATCGCCCTGCCCTTCATGTACCGGGCCATCACCAACAACCTGCAGGCCATCAACCTGCGCGACCTGATGGACGCCGCCCAGTTGCTCGGTGCCAGCACCTGGCAGGCGGCGCTGCTGGTGGTGCTGCCGAACCTGCGCAAGGGCCTGATGGTGGCCTTGCTGCTGTCGTTCTCGTTCCTGTTCGGCGAGTTCGTGTTCGCCAACCTGCTGGTCGGCACCCGCTACGAAACCCTGCAGGTCTACCTGAACAACATGCGCAACAGCAGCGGCCATTTCAACAGCGCGCTGGTCATCTCCTACTTCGCCTTCGTGCTGGTGCTGACCTGGGTTGCCAATCGCCTGAACAAGGATAAATCCTGATGAGCTTCGTCAGCGTACAGAAACTGCAAAAGAGCTACGCCGGCAGCCCGGTCTTCGAAAACATCGACTGCTCCATCGAACGCGGCGAATTCGTCACCCTGCTCGGCCCCTCCGGCTGCGGCAAGTCCACCCTGCTGCGCTGCATCGCCGGCCTGACGCCGGTCGACAGCGGGCGCATCCTGCTCGATGGCCAGGATATCGTGCCGCTCAGCCCGCAGAAGCGGGGGATCGGCATGGTGTTCCAGAGCTATGCCCTGTTCCCCAACATGACCGTCGAACAGAACGTCGCCTTCGGCCTGCGCATGCAGAAGGTCAAGGCCGACGAGAGCCAGACGCGCGTGCGCGAGGCCCTGGAACTGGTGGAGCTGGGCAGCTTCGCCGGGCGTTATCCGCACCAGCTGTCGGGCGGTCAGTGCCAGCGGGTGGCCCTGGCCCGTTCGCTGGTCACCCGCCCGCGCCTGCTGCTGCTCGACGAACCGTTGTCGGCGCTGGATGCGCGTATCCGCAAGCACCTGCGCGAACAGATCCGTGCGATCCAGCGCGAGCTGGGGCTGACCACCATCTTCGTCACCCATGACCAGGAAGAGGCGCTGACCATGTCGGACCGCATCGTCCTGATGAACCAGGGGCGCATCGTCCAGAGCGGCGATGCCGAAACCCTCTACACCGCCCCCGTGGACCTGTTCGCCGCAGGCTTCATCGGCAACTACAACCTGCTCGACGCCGACAGCGCTAGCCGCCTGCTGCAGCGCAGCGTGAGCGGTCGCCTGGCGATCCGTCCCGAGTCCATCAGCCTGGGGCTTGACGGTGAACTGGACGGTCAGATCCGCAGTCACAGCCTGCTCGGCAACGTGATCCGCTACCGGGTCGAGTCCCGCGGCGTGGAAGTGGTGGTGGATGTGCTCAATCGCTCGTCCGCCGACCTGTATGCCGACGGCCAGCGCGTGTCGCTGTCGATCGACCCCACCGCGCTGCGGGAAGTGGCTTAAGGAGATTCAAGCAATGGCACTGGCAATTTTCGATCTGGACGAAACCCTGATCCACGGCGACTGCGCGTCGCTGTGGAGCGAACAGATGGCCCGGCTGGGCTGGGTCGACGGCAAGGAATTCCTGCGTCGTGACCATGAACTGATGGAAGCCTACGGCAAGGGCCACCTGCAGATGGAGGACTACATGGCCTTCAGCCTGGAACCCATCGCCGGGCGCACGCTGGAGGAAGTCGAGCACCTGGTCGAGCCCTGGGTCGAGGATGTGATCGAGCCGATCATTCATGGCGATGCCTGCCGCTGCATCGCCGAGCATCGACAGAAAGGCGACCGCATCCTGATCATTTCTGCGTCGGGCACGCACCTTGTCGGGCCGATCGCTTCGCGCCTGGGCGTCGACGAGTACCTGGCCATCGAGCTGGAAGCGGTCAACGGCGTGTATACCGGAAAGACCCACGGCGTGCTGACCTACCGCGAGGGCAAGATCACCCGCCTGCTGGAGTGGCTTGATCAGGAGCAGGAAAACCTGGAGGGGGCGAGTTTCTATTCCGACTCGCGCAATGACCTGCCGTTGTTGCTGAAGGTCGATCATCCGTTCGCGGTGAACCCGGATGCGGTGCTGCGCGAGCACGCCCAGACCAACGGCTGGCCGGTACTGAGCTGGAGTTGAGGGCCCTCGGAGCGGGGCCACCTGCAGCGGCGAGCCGCCGCTGCAGAAGTACCCGTCGCCTACTGCAGGCCGGCGTCGATGACCATCACCAGCTTGCCGGACACCTGGTTGCTCTCGAGTTCGGCATACGCCGCCTGGGCAAACTCCACAGGGTAGGTATCGACCAACTGCGGCGACAACCTGCCTTCGTTGAACAGCGGCCACACCTGCTGCTGCAGGTCACGCAGCAGTTCGGCCTTGAAGCCGTCGTCACGGTTGCGCAGGGTCGAGCCGGTGATTTCCAGGCGCTTGCCCAGCACCAGCGCCAGGTCCAGTTCGAACTTGCGTCCGCCCATCAGGCCAATGATCACCCAGCGGCCATCGCGCGCCAGCAACTCGAGGTTGAGTGCGCCATAGCTGGCGCCCACCGGGTCGAGGATCACGTCGAACGGCCCGAAGCCCTTGAGATCGTCGAGGTTCTCGTTGCGCACCACGCCACCTGCAGCGCCCAGCGCCTTGCAGTAGTCCAGGCGGTCCTGGGAGCCGACACTGACCCACACCGGGCTGCCAAAGGCCTTGCCCAGCTGGATGGCCGCCGAGCCGACGCCACTGGCGCCAGCATGCACCAGCACCTTCTCGCCCGCCTTGAGCGCACCGAGCTGGAAGATGTTCAGCCAGGCCGTGGCGTACACTTCCGGCAGCGCCGCCGCCTCATGCAGGTTCAGGCCCTCGGGCACCGGCAGCACATGACGGGCATCGACCACCACTTCCTCGGCCATGGCACCGCTGGCCAACAGCGCACAGACCCGGTCGCCCACGCGCCAGTCGGCGCCGGCGCCCACTTCCTCGATCACCCCGGCGCACTCGAGCCCCATGTAGGGGCTGGCACCAGGCGGCGGCGGATACAAACCCTTCATCTGCAACAGATCGGCACGGTTCAACCCGGCCGCAGCCACTCGAATGCGTACCTGCC
Source organism: Pseudomonas sp. FA117 (assembly GCF_057370475.1). NCBI lineage: Bacteria > Pseudomonadati > Pseudomonadota > Gammaproteobacteria > Pseudomonadales > Pseudomonadaceae > Pseudomonas > Pseudomonas sp. FA117. The sequence goes on along the minus strand of NZ_CM170675.1, from coordinate 1,577,891 downwards.
CCGCGTCGCAAACCGGACGTTCGGCTTCGACCCAGGCTACATGTCCGTCAACGCCTTGCAATGCCTTCACAGTGCCTCCATAGTTGAGTCATGACTGAGCCCGGGATCGCCATGTCCCGGGTTTTTTGCAGTATTCAGCCGGTTTCATGGAACCGGTGAAAGGAAAAGACGGCCTACTATGCGTGATCAATTGCCCCCACGTCGAATCAGCATGAAGCATTTCCTCCCCAGCACCGCCCTCGCCCTCATGGTCGGCCTCGGCAGCCTCACGCTCGGTGGCAATGCGGCCGCCGCCAACAAATGGGACAGCCTGCAGCCGGACCGTGACGAGATCGTCGCCAGCCTCAACGTGGTGGAGCTGCTCAAGCGCCATCACTACAGCAAGCCGCCGCTGGACGATGCCCGCTCGGTCATCATCTACGACAGCTACATCAAGTTGCTCGACCCGTCGCGCAGTTATTTCATGGCCAGCGACATCGCCGAATTCGACAAGTGGAAGACGCAGTTCGACGACTTCCTCAAGAGCGGCAACCTCGACCCCGGCTTCACCATCTACAAGCGCTACCTGGACCGCGTGAAGTCGCGCCTGGACTTCGCCCTGGCCGAACTGGACAAAGGCGTCGACAAGATCGACTTCACCGTCAAGGAAGACCTGCTGGTCGACCGCAAGGACGCGCCATGGCTGAAGAACGAGGCCGAGCTCGACGACCTGTGGCGCAAGCGCGTCAAGGATGAAGTGCTGCGCCAGAAGCTGGCCGGCAAGGATCCCAAGCAGATCCAGGAAACCCTGACCAAGCGCTACAAGAACCAGCTGGCGCGCCTGGACCAGACCCGTGCCGAAGACATCTTCCAGGCCTACATCAACACCTTCGCCCAGTCCTACGACCCGCACACCAACTACTTGTCGCCAGACAACGCGGAAAACTTCGACATCAACATGAGCCTGTCGCTCGAAGGCATCGGTGCGGTGCTGCAGAGCGACAACGACCAGGTCAAGATCGTGCGCCTGGTGCCGGCAGGCCCTGCGGCCAAGACCAAGCAGGTCGCCCCGGCCGACAAGATCATCGGCGTCGCCCAGGGCAACAAGGAAATGGTCGACGTGGTCGGCTGGCGCCTGGATGAAGTGGTCAAGCTGATCCGTGGCCCGAAAGGCTCGGTGGTACGCCTGGAGATCATCCCGGCCAGCAACGCGCCGAACGACCAGACCACCAAGATCGTCTCGATCACCCGCGAAGCGGTCAAGCTCGAGGAGCAGGCGGCGAAGAAGTCGGTGCTCAAGCTCAAGCAGGACGGTCGCGACTACAAGCTGGGCATCATCGAGATCCCGGCCTTCTACCTCGATTTCAAGGCGTACCGTGCCGGTGATCCGGACTACAAGAGCACCACGCGCGACGTGAAGAAACTGCTCACCGAGCTGCAGAAGGAGAAGGTCGACGGCGTGGTCATCGACCTGCGCAACAACGGCGGCGGCTCGCTGCAGGAAGCCACCGAACTGACCAGCCTGTTCATCGAGAAAGGCCCGACCGTGCTGGTGCGCAACAGCGACGGCCGTGTCGACGTACTCGAGGACGAAAACCCCGGCGCCTTCTACAAGGGCCCGCTGGCGCTGCTGGTCAACCGCCTCTCGGCCTCGGCCTCGGAGATCTTCGCCGGCGCCATGCAGGACTACCACCGTGCGCTGATCATCGGCGGCCAGACCTTCGGCAAGGGCACCGTGCAGACCATCCAGCCGCTCAACCATGGCGAGCTGAAGCTGACCCTGGCCAAGTTCTACCGGGTTTCCGGCCAGAGCACCCAGCACCAGGGCGTGCTGCCGGACATCGACTATCCGTCGATCATCGACACCAAGGAAATCGGCGAGAGCGCCCTGCCCGAGGCCATGCCGTGGGACACCATCCGCCCGGTGGTCAAGCCGGCGGCCGACCCGTTCAAGCCGTTCCTGGCTCAACTCAAGGCACAGCATGAAGCACGCAGCGTCAAGGATGCCGAGTTCACCTACATCCGCGATCGCCTGGCGCTGACGCAGAAACTGATGAACGAGAAGACCGTCAGCCTCAACGAGCAGGATCGCCGCACCCGCCACGATGAAATCGAGGCCAAGCAGCTGGCCCTGGAGAACACCCGGCGCAAGGCCAAGGGTGAAGAACCGCTCAAGGAGCTGAAGAAGATCGACGAGGACGCGCTGCCCGAGGAGAAGGACGATTCCAAGCCCGAGGACGACGCCTACCTGGCCGAGACCGGTCGCATCCTGCTCGACTACCTGCGCCTGAGCTCGCAAGTGGCGAAGAAGTGATCGACCCGACCGGGTGATGGCAGATTAATGTGACCTGTCATCAAACAGTCATCGCACTGTCGTGAAATGGAAGGGCCGGACGCGAAAAACGTCCGGCCTTTTCATTTTCAGGAAGCAGTCCATGACCGTCACCGAACAGCTCAGTGCCTTGAGCGCCATCCTGGCTCAGCGCAGCATTCACAGTCTGTTCCAACCGATCATCTGCCTCTCGCAGCGGCGCGTGCTTGGCTACGAGGCGCTCAGCCGAGGGCCGTCCAACAGCCCGCTGCATTCACCGCTGAACCTGTTCGCCATTGCCCGTCAGGCCGGACGCCTGAGCGAACTGGAAGTACTGTGCCGGGAAAATGCCTGCCGCCGCTTCAGCGAGCTGGGGCTCGAGGGCAAGCTGTTCCTCAACGTCTCGCCGGAATCGCTGCTCGAACCGCACTACCCGTCCGGGCGCACCCTGAAGATGCTCGAGCAGGTCGGCCTGCAACCGAGCCGGGTGGTGATCGAGCTGACCGAGCAGACCCCCACCGATGATTTCCAGCTGCTGTCCAACGCCCTGCACCACTACCGCGACATGGGCTTCTCCATCGCCCTGGACGATCTGGGCGCCGGTTACTCGAGCCTGCGCCTGTGGTCGGAGCTGCGCCCGGACTACGTGAAGATCGACCGTCACTTCATCGACGGCATCCATCAGGACCCGCTCAAGCGCGAGTTCGTCGGCTCCATCCTGCAGATCGCCCGGGCATCGAAAGCCCAGGTGGTCGCCGAAGGCATCGAGCTCGGCGAAGAGCTGGCGGTGCTGGCGGAAATGGGCGTCGACCTGCTGCAAGGCTACCTGCTCGGTCGCCCCCAGGAGTTCCCGCCGCGCGATGCCCTGGGCCTGCTGCCCCAGACCCAGGGCAATGTGCTGGCCGATGGCGAAGAAGGTGGCGACCTCGCCCCGCTGCTGATCGAACAGCCTGCCGTGGCCCTGGATACCCCCACCCTGCAGGTGCTGGAGGCTTTTCGCCGCCAGGCCAACCTCAACTCGCTGGCCGTACTCGATGCCCAGGGCCAGCCCTGTGGCATCGTCCATCGCCATTCGTTGTCCGACGCCCTGCTCCAGCCCTTTGGCACCGACCTGTTCGCACGCAAGCCGATCAGCCGGCTGATGAGCGAAGACTTTCTTGCCGTCGAGCGCAGCCAGTCGCTGCAGCAGGTCAGTCGCCTGCTCACCAGCCGCGCACGCCAGCGCATCGAGGAAGATTTCATCATCACCCACGCAGGCCGCTACCAGGGCCTGGGCCGGGTGATCGACGTGCTCAAGCTGATCACCGAGCAGAAGATCCAGCAGGCGCGCTATGCCAACCCCCTGACCCTGCTGCCGGGCAACGTGCCGATCCAGCAATGCCTGGCGCGCCTGCTCGAACAGCAGCGGGCCGCAGCGGTGTGCTACGTGGACATCGACAGTTTCAAGCCCTTCAATGACATCTACGGCTATGCCAGAGGAGATGAGGTGCTGCTGTGCCTGGCCCAGTGCCTGAACGACAGCGTCGAGCCGAGCCGTGATTTCGTCGGGCACATCGGTGGGGACGACTTCATGCTGGTACTGGGCTCGCCCGATTGGCGCGAACGCCTGCAGCGGCTGATCGACAACTTCCTGCGCGAGTGCCGGCGCTTCTATCGCAGCGAGCACCTGCAGGCGGGCTGTTTCATCGCCCACAACCGCCAGGGGCAGCGCGAGACCTTTGCCCTGCTGTCGCTGTCGATCGGGGTGGTGCTGCTGCGCCCCGAGCACTGCAGCCGCCTGGATGCGGCCCAGTTGGCCGACCTGGCTTCGCAGGCCAAGCGCCAGGCCAAGGATACCGCCGGCCCGAGCCTGAGCCTGATCGATACGGCGCAGGTCCAGGCGCTCTCCGACATGCACCTGCACTCGCCGCTACCGCGTTGAAGGTCGCCCTACCCCGCAGCGACCTCTTCGGGATAGCTGAACTCGAACACCCGCACCACCTCCGAAGCGTGCCACGATGCCGCTTCCATGCCATCGACCGGCCCGGAAAAACGCCCCAGGCGCTCGACGCATTCGAAGAAGCCGGTGCGCGGCAGGCGGCTGGCGCCTTGGCTGATCACCAGCGAACTGCGCAACGGCTGTTCGGCACGGGCGTCGAGCAGGGCCAGGTATTCGAGGGCGGCCGTCAGGGTCTGCATGGCGGGGCTGGGCAACTGCAAGCGCTCGAGCAGCGCCCGGTAGGTGAGCAGATGACGTTGACGGCGGGCCAGGTCTAGCTCGCCCAGCAGGCTTTGCCACTGCTGGCGGCTGATCCTGACCTGGCTCATGACGGCTGGCTCCAGCCGGCCACACCCAGGTGCCAGGCCAGGCTGCGCTGGATCGCCGCATCAGGGACACGCTCGCCCGACTCGATCATGGCCAGGTAGGAAGGGCTGATCCCGACAGTGCGCGCCAGTTGCTCGGGTGCCAGGCCCTTGGCCTCACGCAGCTGCGCCAGCTCACCGAGTGCGGGCAGGTTGACGCCTTCATCGACGCCCTGACGATTGCCTTCACCGAGCGCGGCCTGCTCGCCAGCAACGCCGTCGGGCGCCTGACCGGCTGCTGCGAGCAGCGCCTGGTACTCACTCCAGGGAACGACCGCGTACTCGGGCTGACCGTCCCGACTGATGACCTGAATACCCATACCACCCCCTGCTGCATGTAATCCGTCGGCATAATGCTTATGCCAATTATATGACCAAGCGCGGGCTTCTGTGCAGGTCAGGTCGTTTTCAAGGGTGAGGACGTTCCAGGCGCAATGCCTCGGGGGTATCCGGCAGACGCTCCACCACCCGCAGGCGCTCGGGCGACTGGCTGTCGCGCCAGGCTTTGAAGCGGGCCAGTTCGTCGGCGACGGTCTTCATCACCCAGCCCAGCACGGCGATGTCGTCGAGGAAACCGACACCGACGATCCAGTCAGGGATGGCATCCAGCGGGCTGACGAAGTACAGCAGGCCAGCGACGATGGTCACCAGCGCCCGTGGGCTCACCGCACGGTACTCGCCGCGCCACCAGGCCAGGCAAAGTGCCTGCATCAGGCGCAGGTCATCGCGCAGTTGACCCAGCTTGGGGCCTTTGCGGGCCACGGCGAACAACAGCGCCGGCAACCGACCGCGGCTGAGCAGGCGCTCGGCCAGGGGCAGGAAACGGGCAAAATTCCAGGGTGCGCTCATGAAGCCTCCAGCATCAGCCAGGAAGGTTATCCACATTTATTGTGGATAACCTTGTGAACAGGGCAGCATTTTCGGGCGCTGGGCGCCCACAGGGCAAGGGCCCCGCTCAGATCGGGCGTTTTTTACACAACCGTTTCAGACAGGCAAACGATTTGCGTCAGGATTGTGTTGGCCGCTGTGCAAGCGGCCTGTTACTCAGACAGTGGGACACCCACGGCGTTCGCGTCAAGCACAAGCCGAAACGAAAACGCCCCGTCGAAACGGGGCGTCTGCAACCACGGCGGCCGGATTACTTGGCCGGCGCTTCGGCAGGTTCGGCGTCCAGCTTGCTTGGGTCCTTGATGCCCAGCAGCTCGAGGTCGAACACCAGAACCGAGTTCGCCGGGATCAGCGGGCTCGGGCTCTGGGCGCCATAGGCCAACTCGGCCGGGATGTACAGCTTGTACTTCTCGCCGACATGCATCAGCTGCAGGCCTTCGACCCAACCCGGGATCACGCCGCTGACCGGCAGGTCGATCGGAGCGCCACGCTCGATGGAGCTGTCGAAGACCTTGCCATCGATCAGCTTGCCTTCGTAGTGGACGGTGACCACGTCAGTCGGCTTGGGCTGCGGGCCGTCTGCCTTCTTCACGACTTCATACTGCAGGCCGGAAGCGGTGGTGACCACACCCTGCTTCTTGGCGTTTTCTTCAAGGAACTTCTTGCCCTTGGCGGCGGCTTCCTCGCTGGCCTTGGCCAGACGCTCCTCGGCGCGCTTCTGCAGGGCGGTGAAGGCTTCGACCAGCTCTTCGTCCTTCAGACGGGGTTCTTTCTTGCCGACGGCATCCTCGATACCCTGGGCCACCGCCTTGGAGTCCAGGTCATCCATGCCTTCCTGTGCCAGGCTCTTGCCCATGTTCAGGCCGATACCGTAGGAGGCCTTCTGTGCCGGGGTCTTGAGCTCGACACTGCTGGTCTGAGCGTCGCAGCCAGCCAGGACCAGGCCTACCAGGGCAACCGCAGCCGCCAAACGATGCTGTTTCATGCTATTTCCTTGTTCATGCGCCATGAGGGCAATCAGGGTAAAGCCGCGAGCTTATCAGCGGCCATGACCAATGGCTACCGGCATAGGAGCGGGTTTGTAGCGGGAAGTTCCTGTATGAAGGGATGTTCATCCCGCAATGGAAATCAAGGGTAGCTTCCGGCACGGTATTCGTCCGCGATTTCGCGCAGCACCTCGCACGTCCATTGCGCGGCCAGGCCTTGCGCCAGCGCCGCGTTACGGCAGATGCCCACCGAGCCTCCCGGTTCGCGCACCCCCAGGTCCAGCTCGACCAGCTCACCGCGCTGCAGGTCGATCAGCACCGCATCGCGCGGTGCCACCCACACCGCATCGCTGCCCAGCAGGTAGCGCCGGCTCAGGGCCAGGGACAAGGTTTCCAGGCGCTGCGCTGGCATCGGGATGCCGCACTGCACGAACAGGCTGTCGGCATGCTGGCGGATGGTGGTGCCCGCAGGCGGCACGACCAGGGCGTGCTCGGCGATCTTGAGCCGATCCAGCGGCTGGCGTGCCAGCAGCGGATGACCAGGGCGCACCACCAGGCTCATGGACTCGCTGTACAGGTGCTCGAACGACAGTCCCTGGATCTGCGGGCTGTCGGTCATCCGCCCGACCACCAGTTCCAGCTCACCCAGGCGCAGTTGCCCCAGCAATTGTGCCCCGACGCCGGTGACCACGCTGATCACCAGCGCCTGGTGGCGCTGGTGCAGGCGGCACAGCACCTCCGGCATCAACAGCCCTTCGACGGTCGACAGCACGCCGATGCGCACCTGTGACGGCGCCCGGGCCTCGCCACGCACGCTGCTCACCCCCTCGCGCAGCGCCTGCACGCTGGGCCCGGCGTAGCGCATGAAGCGGGTACCCGACGCGGTCAGTTCGACGCCCTGGCGGCTGCGCTCGAACAGGCGCGTCTCGAGCAGGTCCTCGAGCTCCTTGAGGGTCTTGGAAATGGCCGGCTGACTGATCGCCAGCCCATCCGCCGCCCGCGCCAGGCTGCCCTGGCGGGCGATCTCCAGGAAACACAGCAGATGACGGTACTTGATGCGGGTATCGAGGTTCATGCACGGCAGTTTAACCGCGTGCCTGAGTGCTGCAAGTCGTCAGCATTGGAACTCTCCTACACCGACTTGATCGCAATCCGACAACCTGCGGCTTGCCCTCGGCACACAGGGTTTGTAGGGTGCGTATTTCACCGGCAAGGAGCCTGTCGATGCCCCTCTACCACACCCAGGACCTGCAGCTCGAACTGGGCGAAGAACCGCCCCAGGACACCAGCATGAACATGCTGGCATTCGCCGGGCGCGGCACCACCCTGGTAATTGCCCGCAGCCCGCTGCCGGTGGGCCAGCGCTTCGATGCGGTGTATCGCCAGCAACTCGAACAACTGCGCAGTCGTCTCGATGCGATCGTCAGCGAGCCGCAAGCGACCACCTGCGGCGCGTCGCACAGCATCGACGCGCTGGAAGTCGACCTGCAGTTCCAGCACGGCCAGATCCGTTCGCACCAGCGTCAGCTCGCTTATCCGCACGTGTCGGCGCAGCGCCTGATGGTGCTGAGCTACAGCAAGGAAACCCCGTTGACCGAACACGACCTCGCCCATTGGCAGGCGATCAAGGCCAGCCTGCAACTCATCTGACGACGCCCCCGCGAAAGGAAGCCACGGTTCATGGAGCAGGATCTCCACGCCGCCCGCAAGGACGATCTCATACTGCATCCGCCGCTGATGGCAGAGCTCACCAGCGCCCTGACCGAAGCGGTGGTGTATGCCGCCGCCACGGCGGCGGTGGCTGCAGCCCTGGGTGCTGCCGTAGCGGCCACCATCGGTACTGGCGGTGCTGCGGCGGCGCTGGTGCCGGTGGCGGCCGGTCTGCTGGTCGGCGCGGCCAGTTCGCTGCCTGGCGGCGACAAGAGCATCGGCGAACACATCTCCGGCTTCAGCGACTGGGTCGGCAATTCGCTGTTCCCGCCCGAGCCCCATGGCAAGATCCTCACCGGCTCGGCCAACGTCCACATCAACGGCATGCCCGCCGCGCGCGCCGCTGGCATCAGCCTGGGCGTCGAGGCGGCCCCGGCTGCGGCCGAGCCACCCTCGATCCTGGAAAACGTCGGCGCCTACGCCATGATCGGTGCCTCGATGATGCTGCCGATCATTGGCATGGCGCAGGATATCGCCAGCATCTTCAACCCGCCGATCACCCAGCATGCCGACCCCGGCACCCAGGAAAGGGGCGAGGATACCGTCGTCTGCAGCAAGCACCCGGGCAAGAACTTCCTCGCCCAGGGCTCGGACAAGGTGTTCATCAACGGCCAGCCCGCCGTGCGGGTGGGCGACAAGACCACCTGCGACGGCCCGGTGGGCATGACCTTCTCACCCGATGTGCGCATCGGCGGCGGCACCCTCACGGTGCGCGACATCCGCGACGGCAAGAGCGCCCTGGCCAAGATCGTCGGCATCGTCGCCGGCATGCTCCTGTCGCGACGTGGAGGCAAGGCCCGCGCACGGCCCGGCAAGGCGCCCAGGCCAAAGTCGATGATCCCCAAGTGCAAGGGCCATCCGGTGATCGTCTCCAGCGGCGGCAAATTGCTCGACGGCCCCGATGACCTGGATTTTGCCCTCCCCGGCCTGCTGCCAATCGACTGGGCACGGCGCTACGACAGCAACGACCTGCGCGACGACGGCATGTTCGGCCTGGGCTGGAGCCTGCCCTACGAAGTGCGGCTGGAGCGCGTCGCCCATCCTGAAAACGGAGAGTTGTGGATCTACGTCGACGAGGAAGGCACGCGGATCGAACTGGGGCGCCTGCAACCGGGCAGCGCGCTGGTCAGCAGCCTCGACGGGCTGGCGTTCTTCCACCAGGACGCCGGCATCACCGTGGTCGAGGACATCTACAGCGGCCAGTACCAGGTGCTGCACACCGACCCGCACAACCCCGGTCGTTCACGCCTGGTGCAGTTGGGCGATCGCAACCTCAACCGGCTCGACGTGCTCTACGACAACGACGGCCGCCTGCAGTACCTGGTCGATACCTTTGGCCGTACGGTGGTCGAGTTGAGCTACGACAGCGTGCATCCGCGCCGGGTCAGCCAGGTGCAGCGCCTGTTCCTGCTCGAAGGCCGCGACTTTGCGGTCGAGCGCCGGGAAACCCTGGCCAGCTACCGCTATACCCGCGCCGGTCAACTGAGCGAGGTGTACGAACCCGGTGGCCAGGTGCTGCGACGCTTCAGCTACACCCCCGAGGGCCTGATGGCCAGCCACACCCTGGCCAGCGGAGCGACCTTCCACTACCAGTGGCGGCGTTTCACCGCCCATCCTCGTCCGATCCCGGGGCTGGCGCCACTGCTCGAAGCGCAACCGGACCACGAGTGGCGAGTGGTTCGCCACTGGAGCGAGGACGGCGAGGATTACCAGTTCCACTACGATCTGCTGCAAGGCCACACCGACATCACCGACAGCCAGGGCCGCAGCGAGCATTTCGAGTGGGGGCAGCTGCATGAGGTCCTGCGGTATGTGGATGCCCTGGGGCAATGCTGGCGTGAGGAGATCGTCCACGGCCAACTGCTCGCCAGCATCGATCCGCAGGGCGCCGAGTGGCGTTACAGCTACGATGGGCTCGGTCGCTTGATCGAGAGCCGCGACCCGCTGGGGCGCAGCGAACGCATCACCTACACCGACCATTGGGCGTTGCCCACGCATATCAGCAATGCCGCCGGCCACACCCAGCGCAACCGCTACGATGCCCGCGGCAACCTGATCAGTGCCACCGACCCGCTCGGGCACACCACGCTCTACCGCCACGACCGGCAGGGCCGGGTCGAGCAGGTCACCGATGCCCTGGGCAAGACCCGCCATCTGCAATGGAACGAGCGGGGCCAACTGACCCGCTACGTCGATTGCTCCAACCGCACCACGACCTGGCGCTACGACGAACGCGGTTACCTGAGCGCGGTCTACGACGGGCGCAACCATTGCACCCGCTACCGCTTCGACGCCCGCGGTCACCTGCAGGAGCGCACCCGTGCCGACGGGCGGATCGACCGCTACCAGGTCAACCTGTCCGGGCAACTGACACAGCATCTGGACCCCGGCCAGCAACTGACCCAATGGCACTACGACGCGCGCGGCCGCCTCAGCCAGCGCACCGATGCCATGGGCCTGACCCTGCGCTTTGCCTGGGACGCCCACGACCGCCTGCAGCGCCTGGAAAATGAAAACGGCGAGCACTACGACTTCCACTGGGATGCCCTGGATCGCCTGGTCACCCAGCGCAATCTCGACGGCGGTGGTCACAGCTATCGCTTCGATGCCTCTGGCAACGTCATCGAGGCCCGGCTGCACCCGGCACGTGATACCGAGCCCGCCTTCCCCGGCAGCGCTCCGGAGCCCGAGGCGCCGGTACAGGTGCAAGCCTTCGAATACGACGCCGCCGGGCGCCTGTTGCGCAAGCGCACCGACGACGGCGTCACCGACTACACCTACGACCTCGCCGACAACCTGCTGACGATCACCTTCACCAACCTGCAGGGCGAGCCACGACAGCTCGCCTTCAGCCATGACGCCCTCGGGCAATTGCTGAGCGAAACCGGTGAAGCGGGCAGGCTCGCCTACGCGCATGACGAACTGGGCAACCTGCAGACCCTGACCCTGCCAGACGGCCGACGCCTCAACCATCTGTGCTACGGCAGCGGCCACCTGCATCAGCTCAACCTCGACGGCCGGGTAATCTGCGATTTCGAACGCGACGCCCTGCATGCCGAAGTCCTGCGCACCCAGGGGCGGATCCAGACCCAGACCCGCTACGACAGCAGCGGACGCCTGCTTGAAAAAGCCCTGCATGGACAAGGCGCAGGGCCAGGCAGCCTGGCCCTGCTGAGCAAGCAGTACCGCTACGACGACAGTGACAACCTGGTCGGCGAAGACTTCATCCAGTGCCAGCGAAGCCCCGACGGCGAGCCACCCGCGCAGGCGCAGATCATCGGCCGCCTGTTCGGTACCGACAGCCACGGCAACGTCCAGCGCGGGCAGGTTCGCTACGACTACGGCCCCACCGAACGCATCCACGGCGCCAGCCGCACCCAGGGGCATCGGGAAGGCCAACGGGTCGAGCACTATGGCTACGACAAGGCCGGCAACCTGCTCGACGGTTACCCGATCAAGGGCTACGTGCGGCACAACCGCCTCAAGGTCTACCAGGACAAACGCTACCGCTACGACCGCTTCGGCCGCCTCAGCGAAAAACGCACTGGCGCACACCTGATACAGCGCTTCGAATACGACGCCGAGCACCGTCTGATACGCGTGCACCAGCAGCGCGGCCCGGTGCTGGAACGGGTGGAGTTCGACTACGACCCACTCGGCCGCAGAACCGCCAAGCGCCTGTACCGCAACGATCACCCCAAGCCCGTCAGCCAGACGCAGTTCCTCTGGCAGGGGCTACGGCTGTTGCAGGAAATACAGGACGGCAAGCCCAGCCTGTACGTCTACGCCGACAGCGACAGCTACGAACCCCTCGCCCGCCTCGACGGCGCGCCGGGTGCCGAGCAGTTGTACTATTTCCACACCAACCTCGCCGGGCTGCCCGAGCAGCTCACCGATGAACACGGCGTGACGGTCTGGCAGGGCGAATTCGAGACCTGGGGCAAGTGCCGCGAAGAGTGGTACCACGGCGGGCAGAACCGGCAGCAGAACCTGAGGTTCCAGGGGCAGTACCTGGACCGGGAGACGGGGCTGCACTACAACACGTTCAGGTTCTATGATCCGGAGGTGGGGCGGTTTACGCAGCAGGATCCGATTGGGTTGGTCGGAGGGGCCAACCTCTACAAGTTAGCTGCGAATCCAATCAGCTGGATCGATCCACTTGGCCTTGCGCCCAAGGCGCCGCTGTCATTGCCTGAAGGCTATAGGGGAAGAATCGATCGATTCAACACCCAAGGCAGTAGCTCATTTGAGGTACACGTATATTCGCCTAATGGGCGCGAAGTTGGTGTATACGGCCCTAATGGCTTCTTCAACAAACACGGACATACTGCTAGTGAAATCAAGATTCCCGCAAGTGTCTCAAGAACGCTGAATGGTGTCGCGGTGGATGAATTAAGAAAAATGGGTGCTTTGCCAGCCAAAGGCACACCAGGAAGCAAAAAAGCTGTGAGAGAATACACTGAATCAGTCAAGGCCTCCGGTCACTCAGGATGCGATTTGTAGATCATGAAAATAATCAAACTCACTCAAAATCCCGATGGGTACACTCTAGACAGCAGCGAATATCCAGCTTATGTCGAGAGCGTAAAACATTTACTCCCAGAGAATATTTACAACTTTATGAGCAGTGCTTGGCACTATGACCCCTCCGACCCCCGATGTTTACATGACGCCCGGCTAAAGAGCATTACATTCGAAGAACATGACATCGACGAATGCTACACCAACACCGCTCAAATAATCCTTGATGGAGCTTATGGAGACACCCTGACACTTACCTATACAAAAGTCTCAAGTTACTCCATCGAAAAAAGCCCCACGGAATGGCCTGCCAATCAATCGACTCACGGCGATCTTATATGTGATGAAATGACCACAGTAGAAGACACAAGCAAATTTCAACACGAACTCATATTCGAAGACGCCGTCATAAAAATCACGTTCGAACACTTTGATTTCAAAATAGACACTCAAAAATGATCAAAGCACTTCTCCAAGGGCAAACTCTAATTTACGAAATCAAATCTGACACACCTCAATACAGAGCCTGGATAGAGTTATCCCTGCAGGATCATCTAACCCCTACATACCCATTCAGGGTCGAACCCTATTCGATGATCGGCCACTCCCCCTATGCCAACCAATGTCACATTGAAGACGCACGCTTCAAAACACGCTTAAACATATTCAACGCCGAAGATATAGAACAAGACCTTGACCCTTCATACGATCGTCTTGGCAATTTTAAAACACTCGATTCCGTCGATGAACTTATGGACTTTCTGAACGAAAAAAATCTGACGCTGGAGGACTTCATCGACACATCGAGCGTGGAAGATTACCCCTTGTGAACATCGTACAAAAATTAACACTTTGAAACTTATGACAATCCGCATCATTGAGTCCTTCGACTTTGCAGGGCGTAATTTATGATAAAGCTCGTCCCTCAGAAAGTTGATTTTGTCATCAACACTACACAGCTCAACGCAAATTACGACGAGACGGGTGCCGCATTGATACAGGTTGAGGCTCAGCGACTCGAACACATCGAGAAGGATACCTACGCCATGGCGACGCTCGTTTTTGAGCGTGTCGCTGAGATACGCTGTATCACACTTAACTTTTTTGAACGTGAGCATCGAAATTACGCCATTCTGGGCAGCCAAGGCGATGATTTAGAAACCTGGCGAGAGACCGGGCTTCATCCTGACCCAAAATTCTATGAGGTCGTCGAATCAGCGCTGTTGGCAGAAAAGAATTCGCTCTATGATCCCGCCAACTTTCTTTCATTGAAGCATTACATCGTCGCGGGGTACGACAGCTACGTCGAGATCATCGCCGGCAGCTATCGATACGCTCTTGAGTAATTTCCCATGCAGAAAGACATCGCAGCGGAAGCGGATTTGTCAGAGTGTGCATGGCAGATGCCTTTAAAGCTGCACCTGCGCAAGGTAGGTAGTGGAATTGTAGGTGGACGGCCATTCAAACCAGGCGCCAGAGGCATTAAAGGAGGGTGTTCATTGTGAAAAATACCAGTAGAGATGTTCAGAAAACACTCCTATCACTGTACCGTGAGCGCGACGCGGTCAACAGCCTCTGGCACAATAAACAATTCTTTTCAGAAATCCTGACCTTTGCACTTTCGGCCCAAGCCAGCCGACCGGTGGGCACCGAACTCAACGCCAGCGCAAACTACTTAATTAATCATACACTAGTATTTCTTATAGACTCATCTGAAACGTTAGTTATGCTATTGAAATTAATAGCACAAAAACCATTGCGCACCACTCTGATCAGCCAATGGGTTTCAAATGAACTCGTAGCACTTTCATACGTTTCAGATTTTGCGCAATGCGAAGACATGGGTGCTCTAGCAAACATCTCAGACACCGATACCGAGATGATTGCCAAACTTAGTGCACGCCACTTGATAAGACAAGCCGAGCCCAACAGCTTATCACTTTCAAACCTCACGCCCGCAAATTTAAACTTGAGCAGGCACCTGCAGGAATATTTGATCTCCTGGGCATACGAAGAAGAAAAACTTGACGAATGCTCCGTGAACACCTTTGAGCGCGAATACCCCAAGAAGTACAGCATGCTAAAAAAAATAAAAACGCAAAATTCTTGAACTAGCAAAAAAAAACAACAAATACCTGCAACCATTCAAGAACGCACGCACATAAAAATGGATCACACCCTGAGTAACAAACTGCTGACCCTGAGAGCACAAAAGTATGCTTCATACCTTCTTGGAATTCAGTCTTATAAACTTAAACATTTACAACCAGAAGATTTCTCTTGGCATAGAGAAACGATCAATTACATGCACGCTCTCGCTGAGAAGGCAGATGGATGCTTACTGCCTCACCCGACGAAAGAAAATGAATTCATATCAGCCTTAACTGATGCCTCGAACATAAACAAAGAATTTGAATGCTGGATTTTCTTCGAAAATAGAATCGGCCTAAATTTTCACGGGTACGATTTTGGTGCGTTTCTAGGGAGTTTATTCAGACTCGACAAAACCTACAATGTTCAATTGGCCTTCACTGATCCGGATTTCATCATATCGCTGAGCGACGATGAGCACGCCATCGAAATGCACATCGTCAGGTCGGCTCTGCCATCAAAAGGTATTTGACTCATGGTGATGGTTCGCACCCTCTCTGTCCATTCATCGATGCGAAAAAAAGGCCAGCAGCATGAGCTACTATAGCGCAGGAAACAGAGAGTCATTCTCAATCTGTTGTTCAGCTTTTGCACCAAGCTTCAAGTCAGGCTGGATGACCGTAAACCTATCTTTAGACAGTCACCTGATCGGTGCAAAAGAAGAGATCACACAGATCGACACCTTCTTGAACATGATCAATGTCAAATTCGATAATTATGATCTCGATTACGCTGACTCCCTGAGAAACCTGGAAAAATCAACCGTGCTTTCCCAGGTTGAGCAAGGGTACGAGCACTCCCAAAACTGGATTGTTTCTACCAAAATTGGTGCGCTGTTCTTATCGCTGAACCTGACACCCTGCCTTGATGGCGATGTCGTGGTCCTGCTCATGCTTGAAACAACGGACCGGGTCATTTGGAGAGCTCATGACGATGACGTGGTACGAGAAATTTTCCTACCTCCTGGGTACGTAAAAAACACACTGAATGATGTGGCAAGTTTTTTCAGACTCCCAAAAAATCATGATTAATTCTTTCGAAACCACCTTGCTCGAGGCACTCGGGCTAGTCGCAGATTACGATCCAGAGTACGCACAATGGAACTGCAGGTTCTGCGCAGGGCCCCTCCGGTTGGAGTTGGTCTACTCACTGGACGGCACTGTTTCGACCTCTCTGTATCTGGACGACCGGCTTCTTGCATTCACCTACGCCACCGGGTTGCAATCTCTTTCGATTACCGAGGACGAAATTTTCTGCGATGTCGTGTCCGGAGCACTCAATCGAACACTCTGCATCGATACCAAAGAGCTGAAGGTAACGTGGCAGGACTGTTGATCCAACCTGTGGGAGCGGGTTTACCCGCGAAGCAAACACCGCGGTGCATGGCACCGGCTTTGCCGGTGTTCGCGGGGCAAGTCGCAGCGGCGAACCGCCGCTCCCACAGGTACTGCACAGGCCAGGCAGGAGCCCTACCTGCTAGGAAAAGCGAATCTCGACCTGCCCCCGTTCCATCCTCACCGGCCACACCCGCAACCGCTGCCCTGCATCCTCCAGACAACGCCCATCGCGCAAGCTGAAATGCTGCTTGTACAAAGGTGCCGCCACCACCAACTCGCCCTGCAGGCTGCCGACCAGCCCCCGGCCGATGACATTGGCCCCCGAACGCGGGTCGCGGTTGTCTACGGCGTACAGCGTTTGCACCTGACCGGGCAGGTAGAACAGCGCGACCTGCTCGCCCTCCAGCCACACCACCACGCCGGAATCGGCGACCAGGTCATCGGCGCGGCATACCGCCAGCCAGTTATCGTGTTGCGCTACAGCAGCATTGGACAGGCTCATCAGACGATCTCCTCGACAGTGGGAATCAGGTGCAAGGGTGCCGCAGGCCGGCGCTGTTCGCGCTCGCGCACGAAATGCACGTCCGGGTCCGGACGCTGGTCGTTGACGAAGGTGCGGAAGCGCTTGAGCTTCTCCGGGTCTTTCAGGGCGTTGGCCCACTCGCATTCATAACGGTCGACCACATGCTGCATCTGCGCCTCCAGCTCATCGGCAAGGTGCAGGCTGTCGTCGAGGATCACCGCCTTGAGGTAGTCCAGCCCGCCTTCGAGGCTTTCGCGCCACACCGAGGTGCGCTGCAGTTTGTCGGCGGTGCGGATGTAGAACATCAGCACGCGGTCGATGATGCGCACCAGGGTGTCGTCATCCAGGTCGGTGGCGAACAGCTCGGCGTGGCGTGGACGCATGCCACCGTTGCCGCAGACATAGAGGTTCCAGCCCTTCTCGGTGGCGATCACGCCGATGTCCTTGCTCTGCGCCTCGGCACACTCGCGGGTGCAGCCGGATACCGCGAACTTGAGCTTGTGCGGCGAACGCAGGCCCTTGTAGCGGTCTTCGATGCGCAAGGCCATGGCCACGCTGTCCTGCACGCCATAGCGGCACCAGGTGCTGCCGACACAGGATTTCACCGTGCGCGTCGACTTGCCGTAGGCGTGACCGGTTTCGAAGCCTGCCTCGATCAGCTCGCCCCAGATCAGCGGCAGCTCGTGCAACTGCGCGCCGAACAGGTCGATGCGCTGACCGCCGGTGATCTTGGTGTAGAGGTCGTATTTCTTCGCCACCTCGCCAATGACGATCAGCTTGTCCGGGGTGATCTCGCCACCGGGAATGCGCGGCACCACCGAGTAGGTGCCGTTCTTCTGCATGTTGGCCATGAAGGTGTCGTTGGTGTCCTGCAGCGGCACCAGCGAAGGGTCCATGATCGGTTGGTTCCAGCACGAGGCGAGGATCGAACCCACGGTCGGCTTGCAGATGTCGCAACCGACGTGGCCCTTGCCGTGACGCTCGAGCAATTCGTCGAAGCTGCGGATGCCCTCGACCCGCACCAGCGCATAGAGCTCCTGGCGGGTGTAGGCGAAGTGCTCGCACAGGCTCTTGTCGACCGTCACGCCACGGGCGGTCAGTTCGTGCTCGAACACCTGCTTGAGCAGCGCCGCGCAGCCGCCGCAACCGCTGGCCGCCTTGGTGCAGCCCTTGACTGCGGCAAGGTCCGCGCAGCCGCTGTCGATCGCTGCGCAGATCGCACCCTTGCTGACGTTGTGGCACGAACAGATGGTCGCGCTGGCGGGCAGTGCATCGGCACCGAGCGTGGGTGCCCCGCCGCTTTGCGGGAGGATCAGCGCAGCCGGATCCGCTGGCAGGGCAATGCCGTTCTGCACGTGCTGCAGCAGGGTGTCGTAGTAGCTGTTGTCGCCGACCAGTACCGCGCCGATCACCCGCTTGCCGCTGGCGTCGATCACCAGGCGCCGGTAGCAGGCGTTGGCTTCGTCGATGTAGCGGTAGCTGCGCGCTCCGGGGGTCGCACCATGGGCATCGCCGATCGAGCCGACATCCACGCCCAGCAGCTTGAGCTTGGTCGACATGTCGGCACCGGCGAACTCGGCGCTGGCCTCACCGACCAGCAGCGCAGCGAGGTTGCGCGCCATGCTGTAGCCGGGCGCGACCAGGCCGAACACACTGCCGTTCCATGAGGCGCATTCGCCGATGGCGAAGATCCGAGGATCGCTGGAGCGGCATTGGCCATCGATGACCACGCCGCCACGCGGAGCAATCTGCAACTCGCACGCACGCCCCAGCGCATCACGCGGGCGAATACCGGCAGAGAACACGATCAGGTCGGTTTCCAAGGTCTCGCCGCCGTCGAAATTCATGCGGTGGCGATACGCTTCTCCCGCATCGATCGACTGGGTGGCGCGGGACAGGTGCACGCCGACTCCCAAGGCCTCGATCTGCGCACGCAAGGCCGCGCCGCCTTCCTGATCGAGCTGCACCGGCATCAGCCGTGGCGCGAACTCCACCACATGGGCTTCCAGGCCCAGCGACTTGAGGGCATTGGCTGCCTCCAGCCCCAGCAGCCCACCGCCAACCACCACGCCACGCCGTGCCCCTGCCGCCGAGGCACGGATAGCGTCGAGATCGTCGAGGGTGCGGTAGACCAGGCAGGCGGTACCGCTGGAGCCCTCGATAGGTGGCACGAACGGGTAGGAGCCGGTGGCCAGCACCAGCTGGTCATAACCGTAGCGGCCCTGGGCGGTGACGACCTCGCCCAGCCCCCGGTCGATCTCCAGCACGGCTTCGTGCAGATGCAGGTGCACGCCGTGCTGAGCATGGTAGCCAGGCTCGCACAGGGCCAGCGTCTCGGCGCTGCTGTCGGCGAAGTATTCCGACAGGTGCACGCGGTCGTAGGCGCGCTGGCGCTCTTCGCCGAAGACCCGCACCTCGAAGCGCGCCAGCGCGCCGCGCTCGATCAGTTGCTCGACCAGGTGATGACCGACCATGCCGTTGCCGACGATGACCAGTCGCTCTCGTTGTCCGTCGTTCGCTGTTGCCTTCATCGCCGATCCTCGATCACGGTGTGCGGGGTGACCCGCAGCCAAGACAAAAAAAGGCGCCTGGAGCCGAAGCTCCAGGCGCCTTTGCCTGTACTCATCAGTGTGAGGCCCCTGTCGATCGCCGTTGATCAATGGGGCTGTGTTGTACATCCTGCAAAGCAGGGAGCGTGCCAAGGTTGCAGTCGCTGCCGCAGCCATCGCCGCACAGGCCTGCCGCTGCAGGGTCTGCAGCGTTGCGCAACCTGTGGCAGCGCGCTGGTCCCGCGATGGCGCCGTACGCTGCACCGCCTCAAGCCGGTGCAGCCCTCCCCATCCCGGTGCACTCAGTACACATCGCGCCGATAGCGCTTGCTCTTGCCCAACCCCTCGACATAATCAGCTGCTGCCTCGGCGCTCATCTGCCCGTGCTCGGCCACCACCTGGCGCAGCGCGGTATCGACATCCCTGGCCATGCGCTGCGCATCGCCGCAGACATAGACATAAGCCCCCGCCTCCAACCAGCGCCACAGCTCGGCGCCCTCTTCGAGCATGCGCTGCTGGACATAGAGCTTCTCGGCCTGGTCGCGCGAGAACGCGGTGCTCAGACGCAAGTGACCACTGGCCTGCCAGGCCTGCAGCTGCTCGCGGTAGTAGAAATCCAAAGCGGCGTGCTGCTCACCGAAGAACAGCCAGTTGTCACCCTTGGCAGCACGCGCTTCGCGTTCTTCGAGGAAGGCACGAAACGGTGCGATGCCGGTGCCGGGCCCAACCATGATCACTGGCGTGGCGTCATCCTCGGGCAAGCGGAAGTGCCGTGCGACCTGCGTAAAGATCGCCACGTCCAGGCCCTCGGCGCGGTCGGCGAGAAAACTCGAACTCACCCCCTTGCGCCGGCCGTGACGCACCGTGGAAACGGTCAGGTGCACCTGCTGCGGGTGCGCCTTCGGGCTGGAGCTGATCGAGTACAGCCGTGGCTGCAAGGGCTTGAGCAGCGTCAGCCATTGCGTGAGCGCCAGTTGCTGGGGGAAGGCATCCAGCACATCGGCCAACTGCCGCCCCCACAACCACGCCTTGAGCTGCGCCTTGTGCTCGGGTTGCAGCAACCTGCGCAACTCGCCGGCACCGGCCGCCTGACTGAACACCTGCAGTTGCTGCGCAGTGACCCGGGCAATCTCCAAGTGCCGCCGCATAGCTTCGGCCAGCGGCATGGCCGGCAGGTCGGGCAACTGCACCCGGGTCTGCCCGTCGAGGCCCATCAGCGCGAGCGTTTCCTCCACCAGCGCCGGGCAATTGTGCGGCCACACGCCCAGCGCATCGCCCGCCTCGTAGACCAGCCCGGTGCCCTGCAGGTCGAACACCACCTGGCGCGTTTCCTTGGTGGCACCGGGGGCATTCAGCACGCGATTCTCGATGATCGGTGCCAGGCAGGGCTGCAGTTTGCCGACCGTGCCCGCAGGCACGGACAGCACAGGTTCGCTGCTCGCCGAACCGAGCAACGGCAACAAGGCCTGCAGCCACGCGGTGAACGGCAGGTCGAAATCCGCTTCGCAGTCGACCCGCTCGAGCAGGCGCCGTGCGCCAAGTTCCGCCAGGCGCTGGTCGAGCTTGCGGCCGAAGCCGCAGAACTGGTCGTAGCTCGAATCGCCCAGGGCCAGCACCGCGAACGGCAACGCCGACCACTGATCGCCCTGTGCGCCCTGCAGCGCCTGCCAGAACGCCGAAGCGCAGTCAGGCGCATCGCCGTCACCAAAGGTGCTGGCGATCAGCAGTACGCTGGCAGCCCCGTGCAACTGAGCGGGGTCGACCGCGTCCATGCAACTCAGCTCGACGGCCAGCCCCGCCTCGCGCAGGTGCCCGGCACATCGCTCGGCAAGCGCCTCGCCATTGCCAGTCTGCGAAGCCCACAGCACCCGGTGCCGGGCCGTCTCGCTCGGCGCAGTGGCCACGGCCGCAGGCTGGGCGAACAGTCCGGCGATCAGGCCATCGACGAACAGCCGTCGTGCAGGCGCCAGCGGTGCACTGGACGGCAGGCTGGGCACGCCCTCGACACGCGCCTGCGCCAGGCCGAGCAGAAAGCCCTGCAGGTAGTGACGTTCCTCGTCGGCCAGGACGGGTGCGGGCAGGCGATCCAGACCCAGCAGGCGAGACAGGGTATCGGTGGGCATGGCAGCAGGCTCCGTTGGCATCGCGCCGGGCAGTTCGAGCGCGTCGATACGCTCGCCCGCCACCCGCTCCAGGCTCACGGCGCAATGCTTGAAGGCAGGTTGCAGGGAGGTCGGATCGACCGCATCGCAGGTCACGGCGTTGATCGCCAGTTGCTCGCCATACAGGTCGTTCCAGTGAAAGGGGGCGAAGCAGTTGCCGACCAGCACCCGCTCGCTGATGCGCGCAGGCAGCACGGCCTGGCCACGGCGCGAGTGGATCGCCACTTGGTCCTTGTCGGCGATGCCCAGGCGCCGGGCGTCTTCAGGGTGGATCTCGACGAAGGGGCCGGGCTCGAGCTTGTTCAGGCTCGGCACCTTGCCGGTCTTGGTCAGGGTGTGCCACTGGTGCTGCACACGACCCGTGTTGAGCACCAGCGGATAATCCGCGTCGGGCAACTCGGCCGGCGCCAGCCAGGGCCGGGCGAAGAAGCGCGCCTTGCCGCTGGCCGTGGGAAAGGCCAGCGCGGGTCGCTGGCCCTGGGCGTCGTGCAGCAGCGCCTGGCTGCTGCCGTCGTTGAGGTAGCGCAGCGGGCTGCGGTCGTCGCTGCGACCCGGCGCGCACGGCCACTGGCGCGGCTTGTCGCGCAGCTCGGCATAGCCGATGCCGCGCAGGTCATAGCCGGTGGCGGGGTTCCAGAAGTGGCGGATCTCGTCGTACACCGCCTCGGCATCGGCGTAGCTGAAGGCCTCGGCATAGCCCATGGCACAGGCGATACGGGCGATGATGCGCCAATCCTCCAGGCTTTCGCCGGGTGCTGCAACCGCACGCGGCATCAGGGTCAGGTTGCGCTCGCTGTTGATCATCACGCCCTCGCCTTCGGCCCACAGCGCGGCGGGCAGGAGGATGTCGGCATGGCGGTTGGTCTCGGTGTCGAGGAAGGCGTCCTGGGCGATCACCAGGTCTGCCTTGGCGAGGCCGTCGATCACCTGCTGGCGGTTGGCGACGCTGGCCACCGGGTTGCTGCAGATGATCCAGCAGGCCTTCACCTCGCCGCGCTTCATCTGCTCGAACAGCGCCACCGTGCCCTCGCCGCCTTCGCTGCGCAGGGTTCCCGGCGCCAGGCGCCATTGCTGCTCGACGAAGGCACGGTCGTCAGTCACCTGCGCCGAGCGCTGGCCCGGCAGGCCCGGGCCCATGTAGCCCATCTCACGCCCCCCCATGGCGTTGGGCTGGCCGGTCAGCGAGAACGGCCCGCTGCCGGGGCGGCAGATCGCGCCGGTGGCCAGGTGCAGGTTGCACAACGCGTTGCTGTGCCAGGTGCCGTGGATGCTCTGGTTCAGGCCCATGGTCCAGCAGCTCATCCACTCCGACGCACCGCCGATCCAGGCAGCCGCCTGGCGGATATCGGCCTCGGCAAGACCGGTCAGGGCCGCGACCCGCTCGGGAGGGTAATCGGCGAGAAACGCTGGCATGTCGTCCCAGCCCTCGGTGTGCCGGGCGATGAAATCGGCGTCTGTATGGCCATTCTCGTGCAGCAGGTAGAGCAAGCCGTTGAGCAGGGCCAGGTCGCTGCCCGGACGCACCTGCAGGAACAGGTCGGCCTTGTCGGCCGTGGCACTGCGCCGTGGGTCGACGACGATCAGCCGGGCCCCGGCCTTGACCCGGTCGAGCAGGCGCAGGAACAGGATCGGGTGACAGTCGGCCATGTTCGCGCCAATGACGAAGAACACCTCGGCGCGCTCGAAATCCTGGTAGCTGCCCGGCGGGCCATCGGCGCCCAGCGACTGCTTGTAGCCGCTGCCGGCACTGGCCATGCACAACCGCGAGTTGGACTCGATGTGGCGGGTACGGATGAAACCCTTGGCCAGCTTGTTGGCCAGGTACTGGGCCTCCAGCGACATCTGCCCGGACACATACAGCGCCACCGCATCCGGGCCGTGCTCATCGATGATCGCCCGCAGGCGCGCTGCCGACTGCACGATGGCCTCGTCCATGCCCGTGCGCACCGGCTGCTGGCTGCGCTGCTGACGCACGAAGGCGTGCTCCATGCGCCCGGCAGCCGTCAACGGCAGGTGCGCAGTCAGGCCCTTGGTGCACAGGCGCCCGAAGTTGCTCGGGTGCTGCTTGTCACCACTGACCTTGGTGACCTTGCCCTGCGCCACGGTCATGACAATGCCGCACCCGACCCCGCAATACGGGCAAACGCTGCGCACCTCGCTGCTGCTCATGGGTGGTCCCCCTGGAAATGCAAAAGGCGCCGGCTGCCCCGGCCTGCAGGGCAAGCGGGGCAACACGGCGCCTTTGTCGTGAAGATGTAGGGCCCCTCGGCGTTGAGGGGTCCGGATGCAGCTGGATCAGCAATTTGCGGGCCAGTTGGGCGATTGCGGCGGCCTTTGCCCCCTCCCACAGGCCGCGCAGCTTCCAGGGAGGGGTCCAGCCGCGAAAAGACCGACGCGATATCCGCCCCGTCTTGATGCCCCACGCACCAGAAGGTGACACATCGCCCAACCGACTATATGATTCGTATACGCTTCATATATCAGGAAGACTTCCCATGGGCATCGTCAAGATCTGCGACGACCTCCACGAAGACCTGCGCATCGCCAGCGCCGCCATGTCGCGCTCGATCAACGCCCAGGCCGAACACTGGATCCGCATCGGCATGCTCGCCGAACTGCACCCCCAGGCCACCTACCAGGAACTGCTGCGTCATCTGCTGCGCCAGGAGCAGGCCAACCTCAAGGAGCTGTTGCAATGAGCAAGGTGATACTCAAGGACGAAGCGCAACTGGCGCTGATGCGTCGCGCCGGGCAGTTGCTGGCGCAGGTGTTCGCCGACCTCGACGGCTTCATCCGCGCCGGGGTGACCACGATGCAGATCAACGACCGCGCCGAGGCGTTCATCGTCGAGCAACTCAAGGCGCGTCCGGCGAGCAAGGGTCAGTACGGCTTCCCCTATTCGCTGAACACCTCGGTGGACCAGGTGGTCTGCCATGGCATGCCGCGGGCCGACGAAGTGCTGCAGGAAGGCTCGATCATCAATGTGGACATCACTCTCGAACAGGGTGGCTACATCGCCGACTCATCGAAGATGTACTGCATCGGTACGATCAGTGAAGAAGCCCGGCGCCTGGTCGACACCACCTACGAGGCACTGTGCAAAGGTATCGAGCAGGTCCGCCCCGGCGCCACCCTGGGCGATATCGGCCACGCCATCCAGCAGTTCGCCGAGGCGGCAGGCTACAGCGTGGTGCGCGAGTACTGCGGTCATGGCATCGGCCAGCAGATGCACGAAGCGCCACAGGTGCTGCACTACGGCCAGCGGGGCATGGGCATGAAACTGCAGCCGGGGATGGTGTTCACCATCGAACCGATGATCAACCAGGGGACTCGTGGCACACGCACCCTGAAAGACGGCTGGACGGTGATCACCCGCGATGGCGGGCTGTCGGCGCAGTGGGAGCACACGGTCGCGGTGACCGCGCAGGGCTGCGAGGTGCTGACCTTGCGAGCCGAAGAGCGCCGCTGACGCGCCGCACCATTGCCCACCTGCGCGCCGCCTCTCTACAATCGCGGCACATCTCCCGCCCCGGACCCTGTTCATGGACGAATCCGCACAGCACTGGCTGCACGCCCTCTCAGCGCCGATGGCGGCGCTCAACGGTGCCAGCTACACCGCCCCCGAATACTTCGAGGGTGAAGACCAGACCGATCTGGAAAGCGGCTGGGGCATCAGCACCCGCGCCCAGTTGCTGGACGTGCTTGGCATGGCCGACAACGGCCACGCCAGCGAGATGAGCAACGCCTACTGGCAGTTCCAGCGCAGCCTGCCGAGCCAGTGGCAAGCGCTGCTCGAAACCCTGCCCCCGCGTGAGCGGGTCAAGTACCAGTACGCCGCGCGCACCTTCCCCGACTGCGGCCCCGGCGGCACGCGGGCCTGGGACATCGGGCGCATGAGCTTCCTGCTGCGCGCCGGGGTCAAGAAGGGTCACCTCAGCCGCGACGAAAGCCTCTACCTGCACTATCGCCTGGCCCTGCGCGCGCGCCATTACTACAACCGCTGGGACAGCTACATCG
The DNA here is from genome assembly GCF_057370475.1 of Pseudomonas sp. FA117. Classification (NCBI taxonomy): domain Bacteria; kingdom Pseudomonadati; phylum Pseudomonadota; class Gammaproteobacteria; order Pseudomonadales; family Pseudomonadaceae; genus Pseudomonas; species Pseudomonas sp. FA117. Next base: position 1,552,414 of record NZ_CM170675.1, on the reverse strand, counting down.
CCGGCTACCTGTTCGGCAAGGCACTGTGGAATGTCTCCGACAGCAGCGACGAGACCTTCGCCGCCAACCTCGAGCGCCAGGGCAACGAGCACTGGAACCGCTGCATTGCCCTGAACCTGCGGATCGGCGCCAACGAACTGCTCGCAGGCATTCCCTGGGACCTGCCGCTGCCAGAGCCGGAACGCCCGGCGTCACTGCACGAGGAGTGCTGGTCATGAGTTGCTGGATCCGCCTGGGCATCGACCCGACCCAGGACCTCGACATCATTCGCCAGGCCTACCGCAGCCGCCTGCCGACACACCATCCGGAAACCGACCCGGAGGGCTTCCAGGCCCTGCGCGCGGCCTACGACGAGGCCCAGCGCCTGGCCCGCGAACACGCCGAGACTGGCCTGACCGCCGAACAGCCAGCGCCCGCCGAGACCTCGGAGCCACAACCGAGCGAGGCCCTGCAGGCGTTCCACGCCCTGCTCGAAGACACCCGCCGACGCTATGAGCCGCAAGCCTGGCTGGACTACATCGCGCTGCTCGACGATCTGCCGCTCGAACAACTGGAAGACCTCAGCTGGCGCCTGCTGCACGACCTGCGCAACTGCGGGCCTATCGCCCACCAGTGCGCGCGTCTGCTCGCCCTGCGCCTGGGCTGGGCCGAGCAACTGCTGCGCCTGGCGCCGGAAGAGACCCATGAGATCGAAGGTTTCCTGCAGCGCATCGAGGATCCCGATCCGTTCGACACCCGCCTGATGCGCGACTGGTCGGCCGCCGCACAACTGGAAAGCCTGTGGTACTTCCGCAGCCTGGGCTACTTCCACCAGGAGCGACCCCTGTTCGAATACGCACAGTTCGCCGAACGCGACACCTGCGTGGCCTTCCCCGCCGACGACGGCCTGGTCCAGCGCCTGACCGAGCAGTTCAGCCAGGTCGGCATCGGCAGTCGCACCCTGCATGCGCGCGTGCTCGAGCAGCACCTGCAGGCCCCGGACGATGTCGACCTGCTGTTCCTGCTGGCGCGCCAGGCCGATGCCCTGGGTGCCGAGCAGCAGGCGCTGGACTGCTGGCTACGGCTATGGCGTGAACACCAGCACCCGCAGGCCGAGCGCTGGCTGCTCGACCTCTGCGCCCGCTACCAGCCGCAGCGCCTGCCCCTGCTGATCCAGGCCCTCGACCAGCAGAGCACACCGCACAGCTGGCCAGCCGACCTGACCGACCCGGCCCAGGCCTGGGGCTGCCCCGCCCAATCGCCGCAGACCCTGGCTCGCTGGTCCGAAGCCTCGCGCCTGGGGCTCGACAGCATCGCCGCGACCTTCATCGACTGGCGCCTGGATGGCGACGACGAACTGCCTCTGCTCGCCTGGTTGCTGGCCGACCAGCCAGACCGCCCGCTGCAGCGCCGCTACTGGCAGGCCTGGGCCCTGCAACGCGGTGAGGCCGGCCTGCTGCGCAGCATCCTCGACGACCGCCCCGGCGACGATCCGCTCGACGTCCTCGTGCTCGAAGGCTTCCAGCGCCAGGCGGCGCAGCAACTGCACTGGCTCGAACACTCGCCGGTGGTGCGCGCGCTGGTCGAATACTGCGCCCGTGACGAAGGTCCGGTGGAACTGCCCGAGGCGCTCAAGGCCGACGCTCTGCACCCGGTCTGCCGCGAGTGGCTGCGACGCATGCGGGTCTATTCGCCCCGGGCACTGGCCGAGCTGAACGAGCATTTCGACATGCGCCGCATGTTCACCGTGCCGTTCGGCCTGACACTGATGGACGAACTTGCACTCAATGGCCTCGAGCTACCACCGATGGTCGAGGGCGAGGCGTTGTGGAACTGGCACCGCCAGCAACTGTTCATGCTGGCCACGGCCCTGAACCCGCAGCGCTGGCTGGACCTCGCGCCGCCTGACCTGCCGGGCCAGCTGAGCTATCCGTCCAGCCATCCGTTCGCCGCCCTGCACAGGATGCTGGTCGAGCGCCAGGCGCAGTTCAATGAACACAACGGCCTGCTCGCCTGGCTGGACGACCGCGACCCGATGCAGGCGCTGGTCGCCAGCCGCCTGCACACCCTGGGCTACGTGTTCAGCAGTACCCGCCTGCCCGGCGCGGTGCGCCTGCTCGAGTGCCTGGAGCAAGACTTCGGCACCCTCGACGAACACCCACTGGGCTACATGCTGCTGTGCGCCGTGCTGTACCACGATCCTGACCTGGACGCCGCGCAGCGCGCCCGTCTGCGCGACCGGCTCGAGGCCCTGGGCAACGACAGCCCGTGGTTCGCCCCGCTGCGCGATGGGCTGGTCGCCGGCAAGGTCAGGCAGCCGCCGCGCCAGGCGGTGGAGCGTGAAGAGAAGGTCGACGGCAAGTTGCTCAGGGATATCCTCGAGGCCTTCAATCATCTGGTCAAATCCGCCGCTCCACCCTCCACCCGCAGCCTGATGCGCCTGCAGAAGGCCAAGGACGACCCTGACCAGGACACCGGGCTGCGTTGCGCCTGCATGGCGATCCTGGCCCGTGCCGAACGCCTGCTGCTGGCCCGGGTCAGCCACACGCCGGCACCGTCCTGGGCCTTCTGGCGCCTGGACAGCCGCCTCAACCGCAGCGACCTGATCGCCCACGTGATCGTCCTGCTGCTGGCCGGCACGCTGCTGACCACGGCGACCAAGAGCCCGATGCTCTGGACCCTGGTGGTGTTGCTGCTGCTGACGTCCTTCCTGCGTCGCCTGCGCGACCTGGGCCAGGGGGTGTGGGCTCTGGTGGGATTGCTGGCGGTCAGCCGCCTGCTGCCGTTCGCCCCGCTGCTGCTGGTCGGGTTGCCGGGCGACAAGCTGGCGAACCGCTACGGCCCGTCACCGGACGACCCCGAACAGCTGCAACTGGGCCTGCAAGTGGCCCTGCGGCGGCTGAATCACCCTTGAACAGCCGCCGTCCTGATCAGTAGCGCAGCTCGTCCAGCGCCTGGCTCAACTGCTGGCGCTGGCGGCTGATTTCGCTGGCCTGCTGGCCGGCGAGCACGGCGTTGAAGGCGTCCAGCCAGCTGCCGATCAGGTCACGCTCATCGCCCAGGCTCTGCATCCAGGCCCGCTCCAGGCGCGCCAACAGCGTGCGGTTGGGCAAGGCGTCGCGCGGATGGATCTTCAGCCGCGCCAGGCGCTCGTGGCTGGCCTGGCGTGCCTCGCTGTCCAGCCCGGTCGGACTGCGGTCGATGCTGTGGCTGTGCTTGAGCCCGGTTTCGAGGAAGGTCACGTCCACCTCGAGCAGGCCGTTGATGTCGTAGCTGAAACGCACATCCAGCGACTGCACCTGTCCGGTCGGTTGCAGGGCGATCTCGAAGCTGTCGACCAGGATGTTGTCACGCACCCAGGGCCGCTCGCCCTGGTACACGGCGATGCGCACCACCTTCTGCTCGGGATGGCTGCTGTAGAAGCGTTGCACCCGCGAGGTGGGGATCACCGTGTTGCGCTCGATGATCGGGGTGAAGGCGCCGGAGACTTCCTCGCCACGCGACGAGGCCACACCCAGGGTGTAGGGGCAGACATCGGTCAGGATCAGTTCGTCGATTGCCGAGTCGCGCGCCTTGCAGGCCGCCTGGCTGGCAGCACCGAGGGCGACGATGGTATCCGGGTCCAGATGCCGGTAAGGCAGGCGACCGAACAGCTTGGCCACCAGTTGCTGAATCTGCGGCATGCGCGTGGCACCACCCACCAGCACCAGGCTGTCCAGTTCGCGCGGGCTCAGCCGGGCATCGCGCAGGGCCTGCTCGATGGGCGTGCGGACTCGCGCCAGCAGCGGCGCCCAGATCGACTGCAGGCGGGCCTGGTCAAGCACCCATTCGCGCAGCTGGCCGTCACCGTTCCAGGTCAGGGTGCGGCTACCCTCGCCCACTTCGCGCTTGAGCTGCTCGATGGCATCGTGCAGGCTCGATAGCGCCTGCGGCTCCAGGGCTTCGGCGCTGAGGTTCCAGTCGCGCAGGCAGGCCACCAGCAGCGCATCGGTGAAGTCTTCACCGCCCAGGTAGTTGTCGCCGGTCGAGGCGTGCACCTCGATCAGCGGCAGAGCGTATTCCAGCACGGTGACATCGAAGGTGCCGCCGCCCAGGTCGAATACCAGGGTGCGTTCGAATTTCTGCTCGTGCAGGCCGTAGGCCATGGCCGCCGCAGTCGGCTCGTTGATCAGGCGCTGCACTTTCAGCCCCGCGAGCTCGGCGGCGAATACCGTGCGCTTGCGCTGCTCGTCGCTGAAATAGGCCGGCACCGAAATCACCGCCTCGCTCACCGTGCAACCGAGATACGCCTCGGCGTCCTGTTTCAGCGCGCCGAGCACCAGCGCCGAGAGTTCCTCGGGGCTGAAGCGGTGCTCACCGAGTTCGAAACGCTTGTCGCTGCCCATGAAGCGCTTGAAGGCGGCAGCGGTGCGATGCGGGTGGGTGGTCAGCCGGGCGCGGGCGGCGCTGCCCACCAGGATGCTGCCATCGTCGTCGACACTGACCACCGATGGCGTCAATACCTCGCCCAAGGCATTGGCGATCAACTGCGCCTTGCCGTCCTGCCAGACCGCGATAAGGCTGTTGGTGGTCCCCAGGTCGATACCCAGCAATGGGGCTGACGGCACGGGCGTTGAAGAGGTGCTGGCGTCCTGCATGGTCGGTCTCTTGCTTGCAAGGTAGAGCCGGTGCGCGGCCTGCTGGCGGCATCCGACGTGTAGGGGGATTCTGACGCAATGCGCCAGCGAGTTGAAGGCGCAGATGCGAACCCTGCACGCCGACGCGGATCGGGGCGGGATCGGCGGCGGAAAAATAGTTACCGGGTACGGGAATAGAACCCGAGGCGGGGGCGTTGTTCCTGCATGAGCGATGCAAAAATGCCATCGCTTCCCCCGAACGGATTCGGATCACCGCCAGAGGTATCACTCATGTTGAAGAAAAGCGCACTCGTTCTCTCGTTGGCCCTGACCTGCGTGTCCGGCCTGGCCTTGGCGGATGCTCCCGCGAAGGTCGGCGACAGCGCCCTGGGCAAGGTCCTGGTCGACAGCAAAGGCCTGACCCTCTACACCTTCACCAAGGACAGCGCCGGCAAGTCGGCGTGCAACGGCCAATGCGCACAGAACTGGCCACCGCTGGCCGCCGGCCCCTACGCCAAGGCTGCCGACGGCTACAGCGTGATCACCCGTGACGATGGCAGCAAGCAGTGGGCCTACAAGGATCAACCGCTGTACGGCTGGGTCAAGGACCAGAAGCCGGGCGACACCAGCGGCGAAGGCGTCGGCCAGGTCTGGCACGTGGCCAAGCCCTGAAGCACGAACGCCCCGGCGGCTGTCGATCGGCAGCTCCCGGGGCGTGTGCGAAGATAGAAACAAAAAAAGCGACCCTAAGGTCGCTTTCTTTGTGGCTTCCGGGTGTTCAGTGGGCCCTGGAAGCTGGAATATGGCGCAGCGGACGGGACTCGAACCCGCGACCCCCGGCGTGACAGGCCGGTATTCTAACCGACTGAACTACCGCTGCGCTATACATCGAGTGGTGGGTGATGACGGGATCGAACCGCCGACCCTCTGCTTGTAAGGCAGATGCTCTCCCGGCTGAGCTAATCACCCTTCGTCTCGGTGTGGCGCGCATTCTACGGAGGAGCCTGCACCCTGGCAAGCACTTTTTTGAATTTTTTTTCGAAGCCTTTCAAGGACCTAGCGCCACCACCCTTTTCTGCATCAATAAGTCACTGCTGGCCCTCTGACAGGGTTGGCCTGCAACCACTGCTCGGAGAATAATGCCCGCCTTATGCATTAAGGAGAGATTCCCCCTCATGTGGTTCAAGAACCTGCTGACCTACCGCCTGACCCAGGATGTCCCGTTCGAGCCCGAAGCGCTGGAAGCCGCCCTGGCCAGCAAGCCGGCCCGCCCCTGCGCCAGCCAGGAGCTGACCACCTACGGTTTCGTCGCCCCGTTCGGCAAGGGCGAAGATGCTCCCCTGGTGCACGTCAGCGGTGAGTTCCTGCTGATCGCCGCGCGCAAGGAAGAACGTATCCTGCCCAGCAGCGTGGTCAACGACGCGGTCAAGGAGAAGGTCGAGGAAATCGAGACCGAGCAGATGCGCAAGGTCTACAAGAAGGAACGCGACCAGATCAAGGACGAGATCATCCAGGCCTTCCTGCCGCGCGCCTTCATCCGTCGTTCGATGATCTTCGCCGCCATCGCCCCGCGCCAGGGCCTGGTGCTGGTCAACTCGGCCAGCGCCAAGCGCGCCGAAGACCTGCTCTCGACCCTGCGCGAAGTCATGGGCTCGCTGCCGGTACGCCCGGCCACCGTGAAGATCGCCCCGACCGCGACCATGACCGACTGGGTCAAGTCGCAGCAGCCGGCCGAAGGCTTCTACCCGCTGGACGAATGCGAACTGCGCGACACCGCCGAAGACGGCGGCATCGTGCGCTGCAAGCGCCAGGACCTGGCCAGCGAGGAAATCCAGCTGCACCTGAGCACCGGCAAGCTGGTGACGCAACTGGCCCTGGCCTGGCAGGACAAGCTGTCGTTCGTGCTCGACGACAAGATGGTCATCAAGCGCCTGAAGTTCGAAGAGCTGCTGCAGGAGCAGGCCGAGCAGGATGGCGGTGATGAAGCCGCGCAACAGTTCGATGCCAGCTTCCTGCTGATGATGATGACCCTCAACGAATTCCTGCCAGTGCTGTTCGAAGCGCTGGGTGGGGAGGAGATTCCGCAAGGGGTCTGATTCAAACTGAAATGCCGGTGCTGGAGGGTTTGTCGACAGCACCGGCCTCTTCGCGGGACAAGTCGGGCGGCGGTCCGGCGCCCCGACTTGTCCCGCGAAAGGGCCAGTGAATTTCACAAAGCTATAAATAGAAAAGGATTCCACCATGCGCGCCCTCGCCGCCCTCAGCCGCTTCGTCGGCAACACCTTCGCCCTCTGGGTGCTGGTATTCGCCTGCCTGGCTTTCCTGCAACCACAGTGGTTCATCGCGCTGAAGGTGGCCATCGTGCCGCTGCTGGGGCTGGTGATGTTCGGCATGGGGCTGACGCTCAAGCTCGACGACTTCGCCGCCCTCGCCCGCCAACCCTGGCGTGTGGCGCTGGGGGTAGTGGCGCACTTCGTGATCATGCCCGGCGTTGCCTGGCTGTTGTGCCAGCTGTTTCACCTGCCGCCGGAAATCGCCGTGGGCGTGATCCTGGTCGGCTGCTGCCCGAGCGGCACCGCCTCGAACGTGATGGTCTGGCTGTCCAAGGGCGACCTGGCACTGGCCGTGGCCATCGCCGCGGTCACTACCCTGCTCGCGCCGCTGCTGACCCCGGCGCTGATCTGGTTCCTCGCCTCGGCTTGGCTGCCGGTCTCGTTCATGGACATGTTCTGGTCGATCCTGCAGCTGGTGATGCTGCCGATCGTGCTCGGCGTACTGGCGCAGAAACTGCTCGGTGCGCGGGTGCAGGTGGCGGTGCAGGTGCTGCCGCTGGTGTCGGTGGTGAGCATCGTGATGATCGTCTGCGCGGTGGTCGCCGCCAGCCAGGCGAAGATCGCCGAGTCGGGCCTGCTGATCATGGCGGTGGTGATCCTGCACAACAGCTTCGGCTTCCTGCTGGGCTATCTCACCGGCAAGTTGTGCAAGCTGCCGCTGGCCCAGCGCAAATCACTGGCACTCGAGGTGGGGATGCAGAATTCAGGGCTCGGTGCGGCCCTGGCTGCGGCGCACTTCTCGCCGCTGGCGGCAGTGCCCAGTGCGCTGTTCAGCGTCTGGCACAACATCTCCGGGGCGTTGCTCTCGACCTGGTTCAGGCGCCTGGAAGAACCCCGTAGTGCAGGGGGTGAACAGGCGCAGGTCGGGCGCTGAGCGTGCGGGCCTCTTCGCGGGCAAGCCCGCTCCCACAAGGCATCTGGCTGTCTTGAGTGTGGGAGCGGGCTTGCCCGCGAAGAGGCCCGGACAGGCACCACTTGCCTGCAAGCCTGCAGATGTGCAATATAGTGCTCACTGTGAGGACGACCTCACGACGCAGTGCGTGACCAATCCGGGGACGGCCCCATCTTTCAACGATGGAGAATCATCATGTCCTGGATCATCCTGTTCTTCGCCGGCCTGTTCGAAGTCGGCTGGGCGATCGGCCTCAAGTACACCGACGGCTTCACCCGCCCACTCCCTACCGCACTGACCGTCGCCGCCATGGCCGTGAGCCTGGGCCTGCTGGGCCTGGCCATGAAGGAACTGCCGCTGGGCACCGCCTATGCCATCTGGACCGGCGTCGGCGCAGTGGGCACGGTGATCGCCGGCATCATCCTGTTCGGCGAATCCATGGCCCTGGTGCGCCTGCTCAGCGTGGCGCTGATCGTCGCCGGCCTGATCGGCCTGAAGGTCAGCGCCAGCTGACCTTCATCTTCCCACTCAACGCAGGTTGCCGCGCAGGGCACTGACCTTCTCGCGCAGCACCTCGGGCTGGGCCGCCTCCACCGGGATGGCGGCACCGGCCACCAGCGTCACGCGCGACCACAAGCGGCGCAAGAAGCCCTTGGCCGGATCGCGACTGAAGAAACTCCCCCACAAGCCCTGCAAGGCCAGCGGAATCACCGGCACCGGGGTTTCCTGGAGAATCCTGTTGACCCCACCCTTGAACACGTCGATCTCGCCATCGGCAGTCAGCTTGCCCTCGGGGAAGATACACACCACCTCCCCGGCCTGCAGGTACTCGGCGATGCGCGCGAACGCGCGCTCGTAGGTCGCCTCGTCCTCGCTGCGCCCGGCAATCGGGATCGCCCCGGCGGTACGGAACACGAAGTTGAGCACCGGCAGGTTGTAGATCTTGTAGTACATGACGAAACGGATCGGCCGACGGATCGCCCCGCCGATCAGCAGCGCATCGACGAACGACACATGGTTGCACACCAGCAGCGCTGGGCCCTCGTCGGGGATGCGATCCAGGTCGCGGTGCTCGACCCGGTACATGGAATGGCTGAGCAGCCAGATCATGAAGCGCATGGTGAACTCGGGCACGATGCGGAAGATGTAGGCGTTGACCGCGATGTTGAGCAGCGACACCACCAGGAACAGCTGGGGGATGCTCAGGTCGGCGAGGCTCAGCAGGACGATGGTGACGATCGCCGACACCACCATGAACAAGGCGTTGAGGATGTTGTTGGCAGCGATCACCCGGGCGCGCTGGTCTTGCGCTGTGCGCGCCTGGATCAGGGCGTACAGCGGCACGATGTAGAAGCCGCCGAACACACCAAGCCCGACGATGGAAAGCATGATCCACCAGGCCTGGCTCATGCCCAGCAGGCTCAACCAGTCGTGCGGCGCCGCCGCCACCGGCACATCGCCGGAGTGCCACCACCAGAGCAGGCCGAACAGGGTCAGGCCGAACGAGCCGAACGGCACCAGACCGATCTCCACCTTGCGCCCGCTGAGGCGTTCGCACAGCAGCGAGCCGACGGCAATACCGACCGAAAACAGCGTCAGCACCAGGGTGACCACGGTTTCGTCGCCGTGCAGCCAGTCCTTGGCATAGGCCGGGATCTGCGTCAGGTAGATCGCCCCGACGAACCAGAACCACGAGTTGCCGACGATCGAGCGCGACACTGCAGGGGTCTGCCCCAGGCCCAGGCGCAGCGTGGCCCAGGACTGCTTGAAGATGTTCCAGTCCAGCTTCATCTGCGGCGCCACGGCCGCCGCCCGAGGAATCCAGCGACTGGCCAGGTAGCCCAGCACCGCGGTGCCGACGATGCCGCCGGCCACTACCGTTGCATAGCTGCCCGAGGACATCATCACCCCGGCGCCGATGGTGCCGGCCAGGATCGCCAGGAAGGTGCCCATTTCCACCAGCCCGTTACCACCGACCAGTTCGTCCTCACGCAGGGCCTGGGGCAGGATCGAATACTTCACCGGCCCGAAGAGTGCCGAATGGGTGCCCATGGCGAACAGCGTCAGCAGCATCAGCTCGAGATGGTTGGTGAGAAAACCCACCGCACCGATGAGCATGATCACCACTTCCGCCAGCTTGATCGCCCGGATCAGCGCGTCCTTGGCGAACTTTTCACCGAACTGCCCGGCCAGCGCCGAGAACAGGAAGAACGGCAGGATGAACAGCAGCGCGCAGAGGTTGACCCAGATCGAGCGGTCGCCCTCCAGGCTGAGCTTGTAGAGGATCGCCAGGATCAGCGATTGCTTGAACAGGTTGTCGTTGAAGGCGCCGAGCGACTGGGTGATGAAGAACGGCAGGAAGCGCCGCTTGCCGAGCAAGGTGAATTGCGAGGAATGACTCATCGTCCTTGTTCCTGAGAGGGCTTTGTCATTGGAGGTCCGCTCAACGCGAGAAGCCACAAATCTGCACGCGATTGCCCTTCCCTGGCAACTGCCTGCAGCGGTTTTTGCAGGCGCGGCCTCGCTTTGCGATGCGCACGACGCTACTCGAAGCCGAACAATGCTCGCGCCGTCTCCACCAGCAGCGCCCGACGCAGCGCCGCCGAGCACCCCAGCGCATCGAACTGCTCGACCGCCGTCGTGAAGCTCATCAGCGACTCATGCTGGGTATGCGGCCAGTCGCTGCCCCACAGCAGGCGGTCCGCACCGTAATGCGCTTCCAGCGCACACAGTGCCTGGCAGGCGAAGTCCAGGTTCTGCTCGGGCGAACCGCCCAGTCGATAGATCCCCGACACCTTCACCCACACCTTGCCCTGCCCGCCGAGCGTGAGCAGCTCGGCAAACCCTGGTTGCCCCAAACCCAGGCGCGCATCGGGCCTGCCGAAGTGATCGATCACCACATCCACGCCGTAGGGCTGCAACGCATGCACCAGCGCCGGCACATCAGCCACCTGGCGATGCAGCTCGACGTGCCAGCCCAGCTCGCCGATCAGCTCCAGCAACGGTCGCCATGCGCCGTCATCCAGGTCGGGCATGGCCTGGCCCATGAGGTTCAGGCGCATCCCACGCACGCCAACGCGGTGCATCTGCTCGAGGGTGGCGCGATCCACTCCCGGATCGAGCATCACCACCCCGCGCAATTGCTGCGCAGCGCTCTGCAGCGCCGCCAGCAGATAACGGTTGTCGGTGCCGAGAAAACTGGGCTGCACCAGCACGCCATGGCTGAAACCATGCCCGGCGAGCTGGGCCAGGTAGTCGCCCAGCGGCGCGTCGTAGGTCGGTGCATAGCGGCGCTCGGCAGCCAGGCTCAGCCCACGGCTGAACACATGGGCGTGGCTGTCGATCGCAGTGAACGGGGAAACAGGGGCTTGGGGCATGATGCTCATTCAGGACAATTGAGGGTTACTTGGCGACCGCACCGGCAACCTGCGGCGTGACAGGTGCCTCGAGATTGCGACCACGGGTTTCCGGCAGACAGAGCGCAGCGATCACCGCCACGCCATAGGCGATGCCGGCATCGATACCGATGGCCGCGCCCAGCGACATCGACTCACTCATGTGGCCGACCAGGAACGGGAACACTGCCGACAGCACGCGGCCGAAGTTGTAGCAGAAGCCCACCCCGGCGCCGCGCACTTCAGCCGGGTACAGCTCGTTGAAGAACGCCCCCAGGCTCGCGGGAATGCCCGCAGCGAAAAAGCCCAGCGGGAAACCGAGGAACAGCATCTGGGTATTGCTCAGCGGGAAGAACACATACGCCTGCACGGTCAGCACGCAGCACAGGGCGAACAGCAGGATGTTCTTGCGTCGGCCGATGCGGTCGATCAGCAGGCCACTGACCACGCAACCGCACCAGAAGGCGAAGATAATCACCGCCAGGTAGCCGCCGGAGTTGAGCACCGAGAGGTTGCGTTCGGTCTTGAGGAAGGTCGGCAGCCAGGTCATCACCGCGTGATAGCCGCCATGAGCCCCCAGGCCCAGCAGCCCGCCGAGCAGGGTCACGCGCAGCAGTTCGGGGCGGAAGATGCCGGCCATGGACTGAGCGAAGCTGGCCGGAATGGCCTTGTCCTTCTGCAGGCGCTGGAAGCTGTCCGGCTCCGGCACGTTGCGGCGCACCCAGATGATCAGCAGCGCCGGCAGCAGGCCGACGAAGAACATCACCCGCCAGGCGAACTCCTGCGGCACCAGCGAGTAGATCAGCGCGAACAGCCCCACCGCCAGGCCCCAACCCACGGCCCAGGCGCTCTGCACCGTGCCCATGACCTTGCCGCGGTACTTCGGGTTGATGGTCTCGGCCATCAGCACGGCGCCGGCGGCCCATTCGCCACCGATGCCGAAGCCCTGCATGGCCTTGACGAACAGCAGCGGATAGAAACCGGTGACGAAGGCCGAGAGGAAGGTGAAGAAGGAAAACCAGAGGATCATCCACTGCAGGGTGCGCACCCGCCCGTAGCGGTCGGAGAGCGTGCCGCCGAGCCAGCCGCCGATGGCCGAAGTCACCAGGGTCAGGCCGCTGATCAGGCCGGCATCGCCCTTGCTCAGGGAGAACGCGGCGATCAACGCCGGAATGGCCAGGCCGAACATCTGCACTTCAAGGGCATCGAGCGACCAGCCGCCAAAGCAGGCCCAGAACGTCTTGCGTTCACGCGAGGTGATTTCGCGATACCAACTGAACATGATTTCTTATCCTTCTATGTCGTGTGTGCTTGGTCGAATGTTGAACAGCCGGATGCACGCCGGCCAGGCAGGGGCAACCACGGCGCCGCTCAGGCTCGGCGCCGGATGTCACAACGCAACGGCGAGCGTCCGCTCAGCGAATGTCGATGCGGTAGCGGAAGTGCTGCGCGTGGCCGCGCGAGCGCCGCCACTCCAGTGGCTTGCCGGCGTAGTCGCGGGCCAGGCGCTCGATCACCACCACCGGGCTGCCCTCCGGCATCTGCAGCAGGCGCCCGTGAACGGCGTCGACCGACTCGGCGGTGAGGGTTTCCTCGGCGTAGGCCACGACCTGCCCGCACAGCTCTTCGTAGATCGGGTACAACAGCGGGCCCTTGCGCTCCAGGTCCACCTCCAGCAACGCCTGGAAGGTCTGGCGCGGTAGCCAGATGTCCTCGGCCAGCACCGGCTGGGCGCCGAGCAGGCGCAGGCGCACGATACGGATGACTTCCGCGTCCGGCGCCAGGCCCAGGGCACCGGCCACGGCCGAAGGTGCAGCCATCGGCCCGATGGACAGGATCCGACTCTCGGGCACGACGCGCTCGCCGTTGGCCGACTCGAAACGGAAGAAACGGAACAGCGAGGAATGGAATTGCGGGCGGCGAATGAAGGTGCCGCGGCCCTGCTGGCGTTCGAGAACCCCTTCGCTCACCAGCACATCGACCGCCTTGCGCACGGTGCCGACCGACATGTCGAACTCGCTCGCCAGCGCCGCTTCGGTGGGAATGGCTTCACCGGGGCGCCAGCGGTTGTTGGCGATCTGCTCGACCATATGGTCGCGCAATTGCTGGTAGCGGGGCAGGCGCGCATCACCGGGCAGTGTGTTCATGTAGGGCCTTTGCTGATCTTGTTATATAGACATATATATGAATTTTTCTGAAGTATTCCTCTCGTACTGAACGCTGTCAATCCTTCATCTGCCGAGAAACTCTCGCGATGTGATGAACGGCTCGATCGCCGGACACGTACCGCCCAGATCTGGCCCCCTGCCTCCTTCCGCCGGGGGCCAGGATCCTGGTAACGATCACCACACTGTCTCGCGAATGGATCGATGCACCCGTCCTGTGCGGCCGCCAGGCTCAAGGCGTTGGCGGCGACACTCAGGATGTCGGGCGAATCCGGAACCAGATGGCATACATCGCGGGCAGGAATACCAAGGTGATGGCGGTGCCGACGAGCGTCCCCCCGATCAAGGTGTACGCCAGCGTGCCCCAGAACACCGAATGGGTCAGCGGAATGAACGCGAGGATGGCCGCCAGTGCGGTCAGCAGCACAGGCCTGGCTCGCTGTACCGTAGCCTCGACGACGGCATTGAACGGGTCGAGCCCCTCGCTTTGGTTGTGGTGGATCTGCCCGATAAGAATCAGCGTGTTGCGCATCAGAATGCCCGACAGCGCGATCAACCCCACCAGGGCATTGATGCCGAACGGTTGCTGGAACAGCAGCAGTATCGGTACCACCCCGATCACCCCCAGCGGCGAGGTGAGGAACACCATGACCATGGCGGAGATCGAGCGCACCTGCAGGATGATGATCAGCAGCGTGAGTGCAACCATGATGGGCAGCAGAGGCAGGATTGCCTTGCTGGCCTTGCCCGACTCCTCGATGGAGCCGGCCATTTCGATACGGTAGCCGGCGGGCAACGTCTCGACGATCGGCTGCAACGCTTTCCAGATGGCTGCAGACACGTCCGGCGGCTGCAGCTGTTCGGCAATATCGCCACGTACGGTGATGGTGGGGGTGCGGTCACGGCGGCGCAGGATGGGGTCTTCCATGCGCACATCGACTTCGCCGACTTGCCCGAGCGGGATGCGCTGGCCAGCCGAACCGACCAAGGTGAAGCCTTCGATCATGGCGGGGTCGAGACGAATCGCCCCGGCTGCACGACCGACCACCTGCACCGCACGGATGTCTTCGCGCACCGACGTGATCGGTACGCCACTGAGCAGGAACTGCAATTGCTGGGCGACCGCGCTGGACGTCAGGCCCACGGCCTGAAGGCGATCCTGGTCCAGCGAGAAGTGCAGCGTCGGAACCTGCGGCCCCCAGTCGGCGTTCACCGTGCGCATCATCGGGCTGGCCTGCAACACGTCCTGCACGCGTGCAGCGATCTCGCGCAATTGCACAGGATCAGGCCCCATCACCCTGTACGCGACGGGGTATGGCGAGTAAGGCCCGAACACCAGTTGCGTGACACGCACCTTGGCCTCAGGCGCCAGACCTTCGGAGGCCGCTTCCCGGATACGCAACTTGAGCGCTTCACGGGCCTGCGCGCTGTCTGTCAGCACCACGATCTTGGCAAACGACGGATCGGGCAGTTCAGGCGCCATGGCCAGGAAGAATCGCGGTGGGCCCTGACCGATATAGGACGTGACGATCCTGGCTTCTTCCTGCTCACGCAACCAAGACTCGACCTTGATGGCGGTGGCGTTGGTCTGCTCGATGGAGGTCCCGTAGGGCATCTGCAGTTCAATCAGCACTTCGGGTCGGTCGGACGTCGGGAAGAACTGTTTCTTCACCAGCCCCATGCCGAGCATGGCCATGACGAACAGGGCAATCACCGCGCCCGCCACCAGCCACTTATGTGCGATGACCCGTGCCAGCAGTGTACGAAAACGGTTGTAGTGACGGCTGCTGTAGATGGCCGCATGACCGCCCTCGACCTGCTTGATGTTCGGCAACAGCTTCACCCCCAGGTAAGGGGTGAACGCCACCGCCACCACCCAGGAGGCGATCAGCGCGATGCCAACGATCCAGAACATGTTGCTGGTGTATTCACCGGCCGTGGACTGCGCGAACCCGTTGGGCATGAAACCGATGGCGGTGACCAGGGTACCGGACAGCATCGGTGCTGCGGTGTGACTCCAGGCATAGGCCGACGCCTTGAAACGGTCGTAGCCCTCCTCCATTTTCACCACCATCATTTCGATGGCGATGATGGCGTCGTCCACCAACAGGCCTAGGGCCAGAATCAGCGATCCGAGGGTGATACGGTCAAAATTCTTGCCCGTGGCCGCCATCACCACGAACACGATGGCCAGCGTTAACGGCACAGCCGCGGCAACCACCACCCCCACACGCCACCCCATGCTGAGAAAACAGACCAGCATCACGACCAGGAGCGCGACACAGAACTTGACCATGAACTCATCGACGGACGAGGTGATGTTCACCGCCTGATCGGTCACTTTGCTCAAGCTCATGCCCAGCGGCATGGCTTCATTGATGGCCGAGGTTTCGGCGTCCAGCGCTGCACCAAGATCGAGGCCGTTCCATCCCTCGCGCATCACCACACCGAGCAGCAACGCCGGCTCGCCGTCATTGCGAACCAGAAAGGTGGCAGGGTCTTCATACCCTCGGTCCACCGTTGCCACGTCGGAAAGCTTCAGCGTACGACCCTGAACGACAATCGGCGTCTCACGGATCTTCGCCAGTGTGTCGAAGGCACCATCCAGGCGCACCAGCACCTGCGGCCCGCGGGTCTCGACCGAGCCTGCGGGTGTCAGCGCGTTCTGGCTGGCGAGTGCGGCAAAGATGTCCTGCGGGGTCACCCCCAGGGTTGCCAGCCGGTCATGGGAGAAGGAAACGAAAATCCGCTCGGCCTGTTCGCCGATGATGCTCACCTTCTTGACCCCAGGCACATGCAGCAGTCGCTGACGCAGCAACTCGGCGTCGCGGACCAGCTGGCGCTGCGGCTCCCCCCTGGCCTTCAAGGCATACACGGCGAAGGTCACATCCGAGAATTCATCATTGACCATCGGTCCGACGACACCCGCAGGCAACGTCCTGGCTTCATCGCCAAGCTTCTTGCGGGCCTGATAGAACTCCTCCTGGACAGCCGGGGGCGGTGTACTGTCGAGCAACGACAGCACCGTGATCGCCAGCCCTGCGCGGGTGAAGGTTTCGCTGCGGTCATACCAGCGCAGTTCCTGCAGGCGCTTTTCCAGCGGTTCGGCGACCTGGTCCTGCATCTCCTGCGCGGTGGCGCCTGGCCAAGCGGTGATGATGGTCATCTGCTTGACGGTAAAAGGCGGGTCTTCTGCTCTGCCGAGCTTGAAGAACGCGAGGGTCCCGGCCGCTGCGATGAGCAGGATCAGAAACAGGGTGATGGAGCGCTCGCGCACGGCAAGTGCGGAAAGGTTGAAACGCGCTTCACTCATGGCTGGCTCCCGGCGACCGACGCCCCGGCCAGTCGAGCCAACCTCACCTCTTCGCCATCACGCAGCAGGTGCGCGCCCAGCGCCACGACCTGCTCTCCGGCCTCCAGACTGCCGACGACACGCGCCGCGTCATCAGTGAGGTTCACCACGCGCACGGGTCGCCAGACGAGCTTCGCCGGCTCGCCGGTGACCACCCAGACGCCTGTGCCATTGCCAGGGTCATGGAGCGCGGCGATGGGTACCTGCAGCACGGGAGCGAGGTCCTTTTCTTTCGCGATGCTCAGGGTAATGGTCGAACCGAGCGGTGCATTGGCCAGTGCGCCATCAAGCACATAGCGGGCTTCGAAGGTGCGGGTGGTGGCGTCGGCGGCCTCGGAGAGCAAACGCAATCTGGCCGTAACGGCAGGGCCACTGTCGCCATACAACAGGGCTTGAGCGGTGGAGCCCGGTAGCGGGCGCAAGGTTTCGGGCAGATGCACGACGGCTTCGCGCTGCCCGGCTCGCGCGAGCTGCACCACTGGCTGCCCGGCACTGACCACCTGGCCCGGTTCGGCCAAGGTATCCATCACCACGCCGTCGGCATCGGCCAGCAACGTAGCGTAGCCGGTGGCATTGCGCGCCACATCGGCCTGTGCCTGCGCCGCGCTTAGCTGGGCTTTTGCTGCGTCAGCCGCGGCCTTGATCCGATCGTAGGCAGATGCCGATACCGCACCCTCGGCGACCAGGCCGCGGTAACGCGCCTCGTCATCGCCCGTCTGGCTGGCCCTGGCCTGGGCGGCTGCCACCGCCTGCTGCTGCGCGCGCGCCTGCAGTTGCAGGTCAACAGGGTCAAGACGCATCAGTGGCTGACCGCGCTTGACTGTCTCACCCGTGTCGACCAGGCGCTCGAGCACCTTTCCCGCTACGCGAAAACCCAGGTCACTCTGGGTGCGTGCGACGACGACGCCAGTGAACGAGCGCGAAATGTCGACCGAGCGCTCGACCGACGCGACCCGGACCAACGGGGGTTTGGTACGGGGATCCTTGCTGACTGAGGAATCGCCGCACGCGACCAGGACGACAGGCAGTACGCAAACGGCGAAAGCGGTGGGTTTGAGGCGCATGGGGTTCGGTACTCATGAACAATGCTAGAGCCCCATTCTTTTTCTAGTGACCAATATTGTCAATAGTCACACGCCTTAACTACGGTGCCAGGCTCCGCAGTATCAAGGCCGGCAGATGCGCGGCCGCCTGCGAAGCGGTGTCGAGGTTGTACTGCAGTTGTGCAGAATTCACGTACGGTCGCAGGATCAGGAAAATCGCGTTGGTGGCTTCGTCCAAAGGTGTCTTGCGCTCGAACTCCCCGGCCTCACGACCATCGAGCAGGATCTGCCGGATGATTTCCTGGATACGCAGTTCGTGTGCCTTGACCGATGGCCACTGGTCACGCGAGGCAACCGCGGCGATGTCGTAAAGCTTGCGATCATGGAAGAAAAGATCGCTGCCCGCTTCTGAAATGGCGCGAAACAGGCGTCTGAGCTTCTCGGAAGCCGTCGGGGCCTGCTCGATCGCGGCGTTGACGATGTCCATGATCATGGCCAGTCGATTCGAGCAGATCACCTCACCGATGGCCTGCTTGGAATCGAAGAACTTGTAGATGTAGGCCTTGGAAAAGCCGATGGCCTTGGCCAGGTCGGACACGGTGGTCTTTTCGTAACCGTAGTGTCCGAAGTGGGTAGTGGCGGCCTCGATGACCTGATCGCGAACGTCATGATCCAAGGGGCCACGCGTAGAGGATGTACTCATGTTTTCATTCATGCTTGCAGCTTAGCTCCTGGGTGAGCCGATTGACAGCAAGTGACCAATCTATAATATGGTCACACCTTATGTCTCGCTTGAGAGTGACGCCATGCCTCCCTTCCGTATTCTTGCTCTCGCGGTGAGCGCCAGCCTGGCTGCAGGTTGCACGGTCGGCCCGGACTATCGGCCTGCGCACGCCCCCCTGGCTGATCGTTATCTCGGCCAGGCCGCCGTTGAGCAACGGGCTGCGAGCGAAGACAGCCATTTTGCACAATGGTGGGAAGGCTTCGCTGACCCCTTGCTGAGTATCCTGATTGCCAAGGCCCTGGAGCAGAACCTGGACATCGCGCAGGCTCAGGCTCGGGTTTCCCAGGCAAAGGCCGACCTGGGCGCGGCGAATGCTGCCCTGCTGCCGGCCGGTAACCTCGATGGGCACGCCGCACGCGCCTACCAGTCGGTGCAGACCCCACTGGGACAATTGCTCGACTCGACACCCGGCAATGACCGCTATGGTAATAGCTATGAGGCCAACCTCGAAGCACGCTGGGAACTGGATTTGTTCGGTGGCTTGCGCCGTGATCGAGAGGCGGCAGTGGCAGAGTACCAGGCGTCCGAGGCTGGCGTGATTGCCACCCGACTGGCCATTGCCGCACAGACTGCCGACGCCTATACCACCATTCGCGGGTTGCAGGCCCGCCTCGACGTTACCAGGCGGCAGATCGAAACCCAGGAGCAGTTGCTGGAAAAAGTCCGTCTGCTGCACCGCAGAGGCCTGGCCGCCGAGTATCAGGTTGACCAGACCGAGGGCGCACTTTTCCAGGTTCGGGCAATCGTGCCGGTGCTGCAGGCAAGGCTCGATGCTGCCATGAATGCGCTTGATGTGGTCCTCGGCACACCGGCCGGTACGTACCGTGACAAGCTGTCTGCAGCGGGCGCAATTCCGCGAGCCCCGCGGATTTCGGACATAGGCGCGCCAGCCGACCTGCTGCGCCGACGCCCCGACCTCATCGCTGCCGAGCGACGGCTCCAGGGTGCCAATGCGCGGATAGGGGCGGCGATGGGCGAGTACTACCCCAAGTTTTCACTGGGCGCGCTGATCGGCAGCGCGACCACCTCCGGCGGCAACCTGTTCAGCGGCGCAGCCAGTCAGTCAGCCGGGGTTCTGGGGCTGCGCTGGAGGCTGTTCGACTTCGGGCGGATCAATGCCCAGATCGACCAGGCCAAAGGGCTGGAGGCAGAGGCGCTCGCCGCCTACGCCCAGTCGGTGCTGCGCGCGGGTGAAGACGTCGAAAATGCATTCTCGGCACTGGTCAACCGGGAGGCCGAGGCAGCCATGCTGCAGGCCAGTGAGGCCTCCCTGGCCAGTGCCAGGCGGTCATCGTTCACTGCCTACCAGAAAGGGACCGCCAGCCTGATCGAAGTGCTCGATGCAGACGCCTCCGTGCTGCGAGCCAGCGACGCAACAGCCCAGGCGCAGACAGCGTCGGCACGTGCTGCCATCGCCACATTCCGGGCATTGGGCGGTGGGTGGGATCCGCAGTCTGCGGCCGTACGCTGAAATGAGAGTGGCCGACAGCGCGACACTGAGGCAGTCTGTGCGCGCCTGCTCTTCATCGCCGACATACGGAGATCCCATGCAGCTCAAGAAATGGTGGCACTCACTCAACCCGCAGCACCACGGCGAAGCCCCTGATCCGCGCTTCACCCTGGCCAACGAACGCACCTTCCTGGCCTGGATCCGCACCGGCCTGGCGTTCCTGGCGGCGGCGATGGCACTGGACCTGGTCCCGGACACTCTGCTTGCCGACCGCACCAAGCAGGTGGTGGTGATCGTGGCGTTGCTGGTGGTGATCTTCATCGGCCTGAGTAGTGCGCTGAGGTGGCGGTCGATCGAACTGGCGCTGCGTACCCGCCGGCCGTTGCCGATGACCGGGCTGATCCCGCTGCTCAGCGCTGCCCTGCTGCTGTGCGTGGGCGTGGTGGCCTGGGTGCTGTACCGGTGAGCCGCGCATGAATCGCCCTGCCGTGCATGACGATCCCGGCCTGCAACCCGAACGCACCAGCCTGGCCTGGCAGCGCACCCTGTGCGCCTTCGCCACCCTGGCTGCACTGTCGGCGAAGCTGCTCTCGAGCCATCTGGCACTGGCCTACTACCTGTTCCTCGGTCTGGTCATCGGCCTCTTGCTGTACAGCGCCAGGCGCCGGAAACACTACGTCCGGCAATGCCAGGCCATGGCGGGGGGCGACACCGGAGCCAGCGCCCAGGCCGTGCTGCTGACCAGCCTGACCCTCACGGCCAGCGCCCTGGTGCTGCTGTTCGACCTGTTGCTGCGCTGAACCTGCGCTTCAGTTTGTAGTATTTCTCACAGATCCAAGTCCAAAAATGCGCTTTGAGCACTTGTGGCCCTCCACCAGAATGGGTCGAAACAACAAGGGTTCATGCCATGTACGATTTCGATCAGGTCCCGGATCGACGCTTCAGCAATTCCATGAAGTGGTCGACCGCCCACAACCGTCTCACCCCCGCCCAGGCTGCCTGCGAGCCACTGCCGATGTGGGTGGCCGACATGGACTTTCGTGTCGCCGAACCGATCGTCCAGGCCCTGCGCGAAGTGGTCGACTTCGGCGTATACGGGTACGGCTCGGTGCCGCCATCGTTCGTCGAGGCCGTGATCGACTGGCAGCATCGGCGTTTCGGCTGGAAGCCACAGGCGCAGTGGCTGGTCAATACCCCCGGCATCGTCAACGCCATCAACATGGCGATCCAGGCCTTTTCGGTGCCGGGCGACCACGTGCTGATCCAGACGCCGGTCTACGTACACTTCCACTACGACGTGGAAATCAATGGTCGGCGCCTGGCCGAGGCGCCGCTGTCGTTCGACGGCGAGCGCTACCACTTCGACGCCGAACGCTTCGAGGCGGCGATCAAGCCGGGTACCAAGCTGTTCATCCTGTGCCATCCGCACAACCCCACCGGCAATGTCTGGAGCCGCGAAGAGCTGCAGGCCATGGCACGGATCTGCGCCCGCCACGGCATCATCGTGGTCTCCGATGAAGTGCATCAGGACCTGGTCTGGGACCCGTCGCTCAAGCACATTCCCTTCGCCTCGGTCAGTGACGAGGCCGCGGCGATCTCGGTGGTCTGCACAGCCCCGAGCAAGACTTTCAACATGGCCGGGCTGCAGTGCTCGAACATCTTCATCCCCGATCCGCAGCTCAGGGCCGCGTTCCGCGCCCAGTGCGAAAGGGCCGGGATCAACCTGGTCAACGTCATGGGGATCGCCGCCTGCGAGGCGGCCTACCGTCACTGCGAAGGCTGGCTGGATGCCCTGCTGCCCTACCTGGCAGAGAACCAGAGGCTGTTCGCCAGGCTGATCAACGAGGCCGGTGTGCCCATGCGCGTGGTGCCGACCGGATCGCTGTACCTGGCCTGGATCGATTGCCGCGAGATGCCCTACAGCGTGCGCGACCTGCACGACCACATCCTGCGCAATGCCCGCCTGTGGCTGGATCCGGGGCCCAAGTTCGGCCTGGGCGGCGACGGCTTCATGCGGATCAACCTCGCCTGCCCGCGCCAACAAGTGCAAGAAGCCGCACAGCGTCTTCTCGGCCTGTTCGACTGAGCCCGGAGCCTTTATGTCCAGTGTCTGGAAAAACACCAGTGTGCTGCGCCTGGTCTGCGCCCAGGCGATGGCCGGGGCGAACGCGGCAGTGGTCTACGCCACGGGCGCGGTGATCGGTCACGCGCTCTCGCCCGACCCGGCCTACGCCACCCTGCCCATCTCGATCTTCGTCATCGGCATGGCCAGCTCGACCCTGATCACCGGCTACCTGCTGCGGCGTTACGGACGTATCCGTTCGTTCATGTTCGGCAATGCCTGCGGTGTGGTGGTCGGCCTGCTGGCAGCCTGCGCATTGCTGGTGCACTCCTTTGCCCTGTTCTGCTTCGCCATGCTGTTCGGCGGTGCCTACGCCGCAGTGGTGCTGACCTTCCGCTTCGCCGCCACCGAATGCGTCGACCCGCCGCAGCGGGCCAAGGCCCTTTCGGCAGTCATGGCCGGCGGGGTGTTCGCCGGCGTGCTGGGGCCGCAACTGGTGTCGCTGACCATGCAGTGGTGGCCCGGTGTCGACTTTGCCGCGACCTACCTGGCCGCTGCCGTGGTGGCGGTGCTCTCCGCCCTGCTGCTGTCACGGGTACGCTTCAGCGAGCAACAGGGCGTCCAGGCCAGCACCGCCGGCCGGCCGCTGGGCGAACTGCTGCGCCAGCCACGCCTGCTGGTGGCCATGCTCTGCGGCCTGGTGAGCTACACCGTGATGAACTTCCTGATGACCTCCGCCCCCCTGGCCATGACCCTGCACGGCATGCACCAGCAGGACGCCAACCTGGGCATCCAGTGGCACATCGTGTCGATGTATGGCCCCAGCTTCTTCACCGGCTCGCTGATCATCCGTTTCGGTGCCGCGCGCATCGTGCTGCTGGGCCTGGCGCTGCTGGTGAGTTCGGCTGCCATCGGCCTGATGGAACCGACGCTGATGCACTTCTGGGCGCTGCTGGTGCTGTTGGGAGTGGGTTGGAACTTCGGTTTTCTCGGCGCTTCGGCTCTGATCCTGAGCTGCCATCGCCCCGAAGAGAAAGCCCGCGTGCAATCGCTCAACGACTTCGTGGTCTTCGCCGCAGTGGCGGTCGGTTCGCTGGCCTCGGGCAACCTGTTGAACACCTACGGCTGGCAGACCGTGTGCCTGGCGATCATCGCGCCGATCCTGATCGCCGCCCTGATCATCCTGTTGCATCTGTTCAGCCAGCGCTCGGCACTGGCCGTGGAGCCTTGACGAAACAGCAACGACCCTGACGCACTTCCCCGACTGCTCAAGTTCAGCGCGGCTCATTCGCGTGCCGCGCGCCACACATAAATACAATATTGGCAGGAACATATCTTGGACACGTTAAAATACCCAGGCCGTATTTCCGGCGCGGCCGGAAAAGTTATTCCCTTCACCAGTTACGACTTCGGCTGGGTGCTGTTATGCATTGGCATGGCCATTGGTTCGGGCATTATCTTCATGCCGATCCAGATGGGCGTCAAAGGTATATGGGTGTCGCTCACCTCCATCGTGATTGCCTACCCGGCCGTTTATTATATTTCCGATATCTTCCTGCGCTCGTTGTCACGCACCGACGCCTGCGATGACTACACCAGTATCGTGACCCAATACCTGGGCAAGAACTGGGGCATGGCCCTGAGCGTGTTGTACTTTCTGATGCTGCTCAAGGGCATGCTCGCCTATTCGTCGACCATCGTCAGCGACGGCGCGTCCTACCTGCAGACCCTGCATGTCACCCACACGTCCGTCGCCGCCAGCCCCTGGTTCATCTTCGGCCTGATCGCGCTCATGGTCGCCCTGGCCTCGCGTGGCGAGCGCTTCCTGTTCAAGGTTTCAGGCCCGATGATCGGCGTGAAGCTTTCGATCATCCTGTTCCTGGCCGGCGCCATGCTGCCCTACTGGAAGATCAGCAACCTGGGGCTGCAGGTGGTGCCGGACGCACTGAGCTTCATCCGTGACGTCTGGCTGACCCTGCCGTTCGCCA
This sequence comes from Pseudomonas sp. FA117, assembly GCF_057370475.1. Taxonomy (NCBI): domain Bacteria; kingdom Pseudomonadati; phylum Pseudomonadota; class Gammaproteobacteria; order Pseudomonadales; family Pseudomonadaceae; genus Pseudomonas; species Pseudomonas sp. FA117. Next base: position 1,528,355 of record NZ_CM170675.1, on the reverse strand, counting down.
TGCTGTCGATCTTCTTCGGCCAGATCCTCAACCCGATGAACGTCGGCTTTCGCAAGATCGAGGCAGACAGCGAGATCGCGACCTACCGCGCCCTGCGCGCCAGCCGCATGGCCTTCGTGGTGCTGGTGGTCGGCGTGGGTTTCTTCGGCCTGTCGTTCCTGCTGTCGATCGATCACCAGGGCGCCGCTTCAGCGCTGCAGCAGAACATCTCGGCGCTGGCCCTGGCGGCGCAGGTCATTCCCGGGGACACCGTGCGGGTGCTGTCGATCGTGCTCAACCTGATCGCGATCTTCACCGCTTTCTTCGGTATCTACCTAGGCTTCCAGGATGCCCTGAGCGGGATCGTCACCAACCTGGTCGACCGTTTCTGGACCCGCGGCGAGCGCTTCAACCGGGCCCTGCCCTACCTGATCGCAGCCCTGTCGATCCTGCTGCTGGCCAACTGGGTGCTGTTCGGCATCTCGGCCATGCTGCTCATGCAGATCACCGTGCCGGTGTTCGGCGTGGTGGCCTGCCTGATCCCGGTCTACCTGATCTTCCGGGTACCGTCACTGCGCGACCTCAAGGGCTGGCGCATGTACTACGTGCTGCTGTTCGGCATCACCCTGGTACTGGTGCCGCTGCTCAAGCTGTTCGAGTAGCGCCGGATCATTGCCGCGCCTGTTCCAGGACCCGCTCCCACGGTGAACTGTCGCCGAACTCTGCCACCAGGAAGTCGATGAAGCTCCTGACCAGCGGATTGGCGTACTTGGAGCGGTAGTACATGGCGTACAGGGTGTGCTGCAGGTCGCTGCGGTAGGCCGGCAGGACGATCTGCAGGCGCTGGCGCACGATCGGCTCGGCTACCAGATACGCAGGAAGACAGGCGATACCCTGGCCTGCCAGGGCCGCCTCCATCAGTGCCAGGCTGGAGTTGGAAGACAGCCGTGCCTTGACCTGCACCTGCGAGATGCTGTCGCCCTTGATGAAGGACCAGCGGTTGTCGCGGGTCATCTGCGGGTACACCAGGCACGACTGTTCGGCCATGTCCGCCGGACAACGCACCGGTTCATGCGCGGCCAGGTATTGCGCCGAGGCGCAGTAGATCCAGCGGATCGTCGCCAGCTTGCGTGCGGCATAGAGGGTGTTGGTATCGGAGGTGATGCGCAGTGCCACATCGTACTTTTCTTCGGCGAGGTTCACCCGGCGATCTTCCAGGGCCAGGTTCACGTCGACCTTGGGGTACAGGTTCAGATACTGGCTGATCAATACCGACGCCTGCTTGCAGCCGAAGGCGATCGAACTGGTGACCCGCAGGCTGCCTTCCGGCCTGCCGAACTGCCGGGCGATGTCCAGGGTGTTTTCCACATCGGCAATGATCGCATTGGCCCGCTCGAGAATGATCTGACCATGTTCGGTCAGGGTCAGGCTGCGCGTCGAGCGCTTGACCAGCAATACGCCCAGGCGCTCTTCGAGTTGGGCAAGACTTTTACTGACCGCCGAGGGCGTGAGATTCAACTCGCGGGCGGCCGCGGACAAACTGCCCAGTTCGGCAATCTTTGAAAATACGGATATCTGCGACAGCGATCCGAAATGCTTCATGGACGGTGACCGATGGCAATTGATACAGCGGACATCATCGCACGGACGCGCTTGGCTTCCTACCGCAAACACCACGCCTCTGCACAACATGAGAACTTATAGAAATGCGCGTGACTACAACAATTAAAACAGCCTTTGTCTGCACTTCACTTGTTTGCCAGAACTTGCATGCCGACCTGCTTGCCGACAGTAAGACACGCCTGGACTTTCGTAACTTCTATTTCAATAACGACAATCGCAGCCCCGCCGCGAAGCCGTCGAAAACCGAAGAATGGGCGCAGGGTTTCGTGTTCAGGCATGAATCCGGTTATACCGATGGCCTGGTGGGGGTGGGATTCGATGTCACCGGCATGCTGGCCGTCACGCTCGACAGCGGCGGCGGCCGTCACACCGGCAGCTCGATGATCCCGTCCGCCAGCGACGGCACGGCGGTCGGCCAATGGAGCCGGCTGGCAGGGACGGCCAAGCTCAAGCTGTCGCGCACCGAGTGGCGCCAGGGCTCGCTGGCCCCAAGGTTGCCGATCCTGCAGGCCAACGATGGTCGGGTGCTGCCGCAGACCTTCGAAGGCACCCTGGTCACTTCCCGCGACCTGCCTGGCCTGACCCTCAATCTCGGACACCTCGACAAGGCCGTGGGGCGCGGCTCCAGTGACCGCACCGGCCTGGCGGCCCAGGGCGGCATGCGCCAGAGCGATGGATTCTGGTTCGCCGGAGGCGACTGGCAGGCCACGCCACAACTGACGACGCAGTACTACTTCGCCCACCTGCAGGATTACTACGACCAGCATTTCCTCGGCCTGCAGCACAGCTGGCCGATTGCCCAGGGCCGACAGCTGCGCACCGACCTGCGCTACTTCAGGACCCAGGCGTCGGGCAACAACCGCGCCGGTACCGCGGGCTATCGCATCAACGGCTACACCGACGACAACGATGGCAGGATCGACAACGTCACCTGGAGCGCCGCCGTCACCTACAGCCAGGACGCCCACACCTTGATGGCAGGCTACCAGCGCATCTCCGACGCCAGCGACTTCACCCAGCTCAACCAGGGGCGCCTGCCCGGCAAGGGCGCCGCCGGCACCAGCCTCTACCTGTACACCGACCGCCTGGTGCAGAGCTTCAACCGCGCCGGCGAGCGCACCGGGTTCGCCCAGTACGCCTACGACTTCACCGCGCTGGGCGCACCAGGCCTGACCGCGTCCCTGGCCTATCTGTCGGGACGCGGCATCAAGTCACGCAGTGGCGCCTCGCTCAACGAATGGGAGCGCGACCTCGGCCTGGATTACGTGGTGCAGTCCGGTACGTTCAAGGGTCTGGGGTTCGGCTGGCGCAACGGCACCTCCAACAGCCAGGTCGACGGCGACCAGGACCAGACCCGGGTGTACATCAATTACAGCCTGCCGCTGCGCTGACAGCGCCCCACACTCAAGGCTGCTGGGGCCTGGCAATGCACGGGGAGACGAACAACTCGCCACGCCAGGCGCCCTTGACGGTACGGCTGGCGACCACCAGCCAGAGCAGCACCAGCATCGCCACCAGCACCTGGCCGAACACCAGGAAGAAACTCAGCCCCAGCCAGGCCGCCAGCTTGAGGGTGGCCAGGCTGTAGACGCCCAGCGGAAAGGTGAACCCCCACCAGCCGAGGTTGAACGGCATGCCCTGGCGGATATAACGCAAGGTGATCAGCACCGCCGTCAGCAGCCACCACAGGCCGGCGCCCCACAGCACCATGCCGGCCACCAGCCCGAGCCCGCGCGCCACCTCGCCCATGCCCCCCAGGCCATTGGCAGCGAACACCAGCGGGGCATCACCGCCCAGCAGCAACATGCCCAGCGCCCCGGTGCCGATCGGACCAAGCGCCAGCCAGCTGGACGCGGCCATGTTGGCCGGCGGCAGCTTGTGCAGCGCCATGCGCAGCATGAGGATGGTCAGGATGCTGAACGCCACCGGCAACGACACTGCCCACAGCACGTAGCTGGTCACCACCACCAGGAACTGTGCATGCGGATCGACCAGGTGCGGCACCAGCAGGCCGCCGCTGGCTGCGGCCACCTCCGCAGCCACTACCGGCAGCAGCCACACGGCCGTCATCTGATCGATGCTGTGCTCCTGGCGCGTGAACATCAGGTAGGGAATGGCCACGCCGCACAACAGCGCCATCGCCACATCCAGCCACCACAGTGCCTCGATCCAGGGCAGCACGCCGTCTCCCCAGCGGGCCAGGCCGAACACCAGGCCACCGTTGAGGATGGTCGCCAGGCCCATGGGAATGGTGCCGAAGAACATCGACACCGTCGAATGGGCGAAAATGCGCCGCGCCTCGTCGAAGAACAGCAGCCAGCGCGCGCCATACAACACGCAGAACAGCACGAACAGGCCGATGGTCAGCCACCACAGCGCTTCGGCCAGGCCGGCCAGCGCCGGTATCTCCAGCTGGCGCAAGGCCAGCGCCAGAACACCGGTACCCATGGTCGCGGCAAACCAGTTCGGGGTGAACTGGCGGATCACTTCCAACGGCCGGGCCAACTGATGAAAGGGCCGGAGGGACAGGGGTCGGGTCTGCGGGCAGGTCATGGCGGCTTCCTCGTGTAAGGTGCAATCATCTTATGCCATCAGGAAATATCCATATAACGGGTAATTTCTGTATCTGTTATCTATTTTACAGATATAGCGCAAGCCAGAGCCGGTGGCTTATGCTTGTGGCCGGCAACAACTCCAACAACAAGGACGTGGCAATGCTCGCCGCACTCAAACGCTATCCCTCGGCAGTCCGCCTGCTGCTGCTGACCACCTTCGTGCTGACCCTGGCGCGGGCGATCACCCTGCCCTACCTGGTGGTCTACCTGTCGGATCACTTCCAGCTATCGGTCAGCCATATCGGCCTGCTGATTGGCGGCGCGCTGATCGTCGCCTCGTTGCTGAGCCTGTACGGCGGCCACCTGGTCGACACCCTGCGCAGCCATACGGTGATCATCGTTGCGACCCTGGTGTTCACCCTGTCGTTCGCCGCCGCCATGCTCAGCCCATCGGTGGCGCTGTTCTTCCTCTGCCTGGTGCTGATCAATCTCACCCTGGCGGTGGTCGACATCGCCAGCAAGGCGGGCTTCTGCGCCCTGCTGCCGGTGGAGGCGCGTGCCGAGGTGTTCGCCATCAAGTACACCCTGAGCAACATCGGCTATGCCCTCGGTCCATTGCTCGGGGTGGCGTTGATCGAGCTCGACGGCCACCTGCCATTTCTGGTGTCGGCGTTGATCGGCCTGCTCATGTGCCTGACCTACCAGCGCCTGGGCGACCGCCAGTTGCGCCCCAGCGAGCCGCAACTGCCCGGCGCCGGCTTCATGCAGGTGGCCCTGGGGCTGGCGCGGGACCGGCGCCTGGTGTGCTTCACCCTCGGCGGCGCCCTCAGCGCCGTGGTGTTCGGCCAGTTCACCGCCTACCTGTCGCAGTACCTGGTGGTGACCGCCCATGCCAGCGAAGCGGCACGCCTGGTCGGGGTGCTGGTGACGACCAACGCGGTGACGGTGATCGCCCTGCAATACCTGATCGGCCGACGCATCAGCCGCCAGCACCTGATGCCCTGGCTGATGGCCGGGATGGGGCTGTTCGTCGCCGGGCTGCTGGGCTTCTCGCTGGCAGGTTCGGTGCTGGGCTGGTGCCTGGCGATGCTGGTGTTCACCCTGGGCGAGATCATCGTGATTCCGGCGGAGTACATGTTCATCGACCTGATCGCCCCCGAGCACCTGCGTGGCGTCTACTATGGCGCGCAGAACCTCTCCAACCTTGGCGCCGCGCTGGGACCGGTGCTGGTCGGGTTCGCCCTGGGGTATGTGGTGCCGGTGGCGGTGTTCTACCTGCTGGTGCTCTCGGTGCTGCTGGCGGCGTTGTTCTACTGGCTGGGGACCCGGGGCGCGAAGGCTTAGAGCGGCGCTGGCCGTTTCGCGGGCAAGTCCCACAGACTGGACTGTCCCCAGTGGGAGCGGGCTTGCCCGCGAAAAGGACAGCACCGCCCCTGCGACCACCTGCCACTGCGACCATCGTCTGCGCTGACGAACCCGCGCCCGCGTGCCAGACTGATTGATCGGGACCGCGTTTTAATCTTTGCTCCGGAGTTTGCATGTCGTTGTCCAGCGGGCTGATCGCCGTGGTCGCCCTGGCCTATATGGCCATCATGTTCGCCATCGCCTTCTACGGCGACCGCCGCAGCACCCCGCTGCCGCCGCGCCTGCGCGCCTGGGTGTACAGCCTGTCGCTGGCGGTGTACTGCACCAGCTGGACCTTCTTCGGCGCTGTCGGCCAGGCCGCCGAGCAGCTCTGGGCGTTCCTGCCCATCTACCTGGGCCCGGTGCTGCTGCTGATCTTCGCCCCCTGGGTGCTGCAGAAGATGGTGCTGATCAGCAAACAGCAGAACATCACCTCGATCGCCGACTTCATCGCCGCCCGCTACGGCAAGTCGCAGACGCTGGCAGTGGTGGTGGCGCTGATCTGCCTGGTCGGCGTGCTGCCCTACATCGCCCTGCAGCTCAAGGGCATCGTGCTGGGGGTGAACCTGCTGATCGGCGCCAACGCCGATGCCACCGGCACCCGGGTGCAGGACACCGCGCTGGTGGTGTCGCTGGTCCTGGCGCTGTTCGCCATCGTCTTCGGCACGCGCAGCCTGGATGTCACCGAGCACCACCGCGGCATGGTGCTGGCGATTGCCTTCGAATCGCTGATCAAGCTGCTGGCCTTCCTCGCCGTTGGCGCCTTCGTGGTGTTCAACCTGTACGACGGTTTCGACGACCTGTTCAGCCAGGCGCGCCAGTCGGTGCACCTGGAAAGCTACTGGCAGGAGACCATCAACTGGCCATCGATGGTGGTGCAGACCGCCGTGGCGATGATGGCGATCATCTGCCTGCCGCGGCAATTCCACGTCACCGTGGTGGAGAACATCGAGGCGCAGGACATGCGCCTGGCGCGCTGGGTGTTCCCGCTGTACCTGGTGCTGGCCGCACTGTTCGTGGTGCCGATCGCCCTGGCCGGGCAGATGCTGCTGCCAGGCACGGTGATCTCCGACTCCTTCGTCATCAGCCTGCCCCTGGCCGAGGCCCATCCAAGCCTGGCCCTGCTGGCATTCATCGGCGGTGCTTCGGCCGCCACCGGCATGGTGATCGTCGAGGCGGTGGCGCTCTCGACCATGGTCTCCAACGACATGCTGCTGCCCTGGCTGTTGCGCCGCAACGCCGCCGAGCGCCCCTTCGAAGCCTTCCGCCACTGGATGCTCTCGGTGCGTCGGGTGACCATCGTGGTCATCCTGCTGCTGGCATACGTCAGCTACCGCCTGCTCGGTTCCACCGCAAGCCTTGCGACCATCGGCCAGATCGCCTTCGCCGCCGTCACCCAGCTCACCCCGGCGATGCTCGGCGCGCTGTACTGGAAACAGGCCAACCGCCGCGGCGTGTTCGCCGGCCTGGCTGCGGGGATCTTCCTGTGGTTCTACACCCTGGTACTGCCGATCACCGCGCACAGCCTGGGTTGGTCGCTGCAGCTGTTCCCGGGCCTGGACTGGCTGCACGGCAATCCGCTGGACCTGCCGATCACCCCGCTGACCCAGGGCGTGGTGCTGTCGCTGGCCGGCAACTTCATCCTCTTCGCCTGGGTGTCGATCCTCTCGCGCACGCGGGTCTCCGAACACTGGCAGGCCGGGCGCTTCATCGGCCAGCAGACCAGCGCCCGCCCCAGCAGCCGGACCCTGCTGGCAGTGCAGATCGACGACCTGCTCAATCTTGCCGCGCGCTTCGTCGGCGAGGAACGCGCACGGCAGAGCTTCATCCGCTTCGCCTACCGCCAGGGCAAGGGCTTCAACCCCAACCAGAACGCCGACGGCGACTGGATCGAGCACACCGAACGCCTGCTCGCCGGTGTGCTCGGCACCTCCTCGACCCGCGCCGTGGTCAAGGCGGCCATCGAGGGCCGCGACATGCAGCTCGAAGACGTGGTGCGCATCGCCGACGAAGCCAGCGAGGTGCTGCAGTTCAACCGGGCATTGCTGCAGGGCGCCATCGAGAACATCAACCAGGGCATCAGCGTGGTCGACCAGAACCTGCACCTGGTGGCCTGGAACCGTCGCTACCTGGAGCTGTTCAACTACCCCGACGGGCTGATCAGCGTCGGTCGGCCGATCGCCGACATCATCCGCTACAACGCCGAGCGCGGCCTGTGCGGCCCAGGCGAGGCGCAGGTGCACGTGGCGAGGCGCCTGCACTGGATGCGCCAGGGCCGGGCGCACACCTCCGAGCGCCTGTTTCCCAACGGCCGGGTGATCGAGCTGATCGGCAATCCCATGCCCGGTGGCGGCTTCGTCATGAGCTTCACCGACATCACGCCGTTCCGTGAAGCCGAACAGGCGCTCAAGGATGCCAACGAAGGCCTGGAGCAGCGCGTGGCCGAGCGTACCCACGAGCTCTCGCAACTGAACCAGGCGCTGTCCGAAGCCAAGAGCCATGCCGAGGCGGTCAGCCAGTCCAAGACCCGTTTCCTGGCAGCCGTCAGCCACGACCTGATGCAACCGCTGAACGCCGCGCGGCTGTTCTCTGCCGCCCTGTCGCAGCAGGCCGAATGCCTGAGCGAGGAAGCCCGGCAGCTGGTGCAGCACATGGACAGCTCGCTGCGCTCGGCCGAAGAGCTGATCAGTGACCTGCTGGACATCTCGCGCCTGGAAAACGGCAAGGTCACTCCAGACATCAAGCCTTTCCCGCTCAACGAGCTGTTCGACACCCTGGGCGCCGAGTTCAAGGTGCTGGCCGCCGAGAAAGACCTGGAGTTCCGCCTGCGCGGCAGCCGCCTGCAGGTCAACAGCGACATGAAGCTGCTGCGCCGGGTGCTGCAGAACTTCCTCACCAACGCCCTGCGCTACGGCAAGAGCCCGATCCTGCTCGGCGCGCGGCGCGAGGCCGGGTGCCTGTGGCTGGAGGTGTGGGACCGTGGCCCGGGTATCGACGACGACAAACTGCAGGTGATCTTCCAGGAATTCAAGCGCCTGGACAGCCACCAGACCCGCGCCGAAAAAGGCCTGGGCCTGGGCCTGGCGATCGCCGATGGTCTGTGCCGGGTGCTGGGCCATCGCCTGGAGGTGCGCTCATGGCCGGGCAAGGGCAGCGTGTTCCGGGTCAGCGTACCGATCGCCCGTCACCCGGTGGCGGCCCCCGTGGCCCCCGTGGAAACCGGTGGGCAACCACTGGCAGGCTTGCAGGTGCTGTGCGTGGACAACGAAGACAGCATCCTGATCGGCATGAACAGCCTGCTCGGGCGCTGGGGTTGCAAGGTGTGGACCGCACGCAACCAGGCCGAGTGCGAGGCGCTGCTGGCACAGGGCATGCGCCCTCACCTGGCACTGGTGGACTACCACCTGGACGACGGCGAAACCGGCACCGGGCTGATGGCCTGGCTACGCACCCGCCTGGGCGAGCCGGTACCGGGCGTGGTCATCAGCGCCGACGGGCGCAACGAAACCATCGCCCAGGTGCATGCCGCAGGGCTCGACTATCTTGCCAAGCCGGTCAAGCCTGCCGCGTTGCGCGCCCTGCTCAATCGGCATCTGAGCCTGGTTCAGTAAGCGCCGCGTCCTGCGCCGATTCGTCGGACAACGCCCGCTCCAGCAGGTCGGCCGGCAGGCTCTTGCTGGCACGGGCACCGAGCAGCTTGAGCTGTTCGCTGCGGCTGACCAGGTTGCCACGCCCTTCGCACAGCTTGTTGCGCGCCGCCGCGTAGGCCTTGTCGACCTGCTGCAGGCGCGCGCCGAGCTCGTCCAGGTCCTGGATGAACAGCACGAACTTGTCGTACAGCCATCCGGCGCGCTCGGCGATCTCGCGGGCGTTCTGGCCCTGGCGCTCCTGCTTCCACAGGCTGTCGATGACCCGCAGGGTGGCCAGCAGGGTGGTCGGGCTGACGATGACGATCTGCCGGTCGAAGGCTTCCTGGAACAAGCCGGGCTCAGCCTGCAGCGCTGCCGAGAACGCCGCCTCGATGGGCACGAAGAGCAAGACGAAATCCAGGCTGTGCAAGCCGTCGAGCCGGCTGTAGTCCTTGCTCGACAGCCCTTTGACATGGCTGCGCAACGATTGTACGTGCTGCTTGAGTGCGGCTTCGTCGTTTCCGGCCACGAACTGCTGGTAGGCCGTGAGGCTGACCTTGGCATCGACCACCACCTGCTTGTCGCCCGGCAGCATGATCAGCACGTCGGGCTGGAAGCGCTCGCCGTCGGCGCTCTTGAGGCTGACCTGGGTCTGGTATTCGCGGCCCTTCTCCAGACCGGCGTGCTCCAGCACCCGCTCGAGAATCAGCTCGCCCCAGTTGCCCTGGGTCTTCTGGCCCTTGAGCGCCTGGGTGAGGTTGGTGGCTTCGTCGGACAGGCGCAGATTGAGCTGCTGCAGACGCTCGAGCTCCTTGCCCAGCGAGAAGCGCTCGCGGGCTTCCTGCTGGTAGCTTTCCTCCACCCGTTTTTCGAAGGCCTGGATGCGCTCCTTGAGCGGGTCGAGCAACTGGCCCAGGTGCTGCTGGCTGGTCTGGGCGAAACGTTGCTCGCGCTCGTCGAAGATCTTGGTGGCCATTTCGGCGAACTGGGCACGCAGGGTATCGCGCGCCTCCTGCAGGTCGTCCAGGCGCTGGGCATGGCTTTCCTGCTGCTCGCGCAACTCGGCATCCAGGCGCGCGGCCTGGGCTTCCAGGCGCCGCAGTTCGGCTTCGCGGGTGGCACGCTCGAGGCTCCAGGCATGGGCTGCATCCCGGGCATTGTCGCGGTCGATCTGCAGCAGCTCCAGCTCGCGGCCCTGCGCGGCGAGCGTGGCCTGCTTGTGGCTGTTGGCTTCGCTGAGGTCGCTGATCTCGTCGCGGCACGCCTCGAGCTGGGCCTGCAGCCCGGCCTGGGCCAATTGCGCGGCATTCAGGCGCTCCTGCATCAGGCTGGTTTCGCCCTGGCGGGCGGAGAGCCGGCGCTGGAGCTGCAACACCCAGCCCAGGCCCGGCACCGCAGCAGCCACGATGCCCAACAGAATACTGGCCAGATCCACTGCCATGCTTGCTCCGATCAACGCTTCGACTGTGCGCAGCTTACAGGGTTTTCGGCGCCCCTTACGCCGAATGCAACAGCCCAAGCAACTGTCGCGCCTCCTGCGAGCCCTGCCCCGCCGCCAGTTCCAGCCAATGGCGCGCCTGCTCTGGGTCCTGCGCCTGGCACAAGCGAGCGTATTCGAGCTGCGCCCGTGGATCGCCGGCCCGGGCAGCCTGGCGCAGCAGTTCGTGGCCGATGCGCCGGTCGCGGGCGTTGCCGCAGTCACGGCAAAGCATCTGCCCCAGGCGGCTCTGTGCGGCCACCACGCCTTGGCGCGCCGGCTGCTTGAGCATGCGTCCGGCCAGGTGCTTGACGCTGGGCCTGTCGCCCAGGCGCGGGTTATCGAGCAGCCACAGGGCCACTTTCAGGGAGAATCGCTTGGGTGAAACCAGAGGCGGGCCAGCAGGGGGAACGGCGGGGGATTTACCACGAAACTTCATGACGAACAGCGATGGCAACTCGAGAGGCGCGCCACTCTACTCCTTTTTCCAGGCAAAGACTCGGGACAATCCCGAGCGCTTGGGAAAAAATATTTCATGGTTCTTTTCTTGACGTTTTCGCCCTCACGAATCGCCTTCAGAATTTTCTCGCACGCAATGTCAGACGCTTCCTAAAACTGCTGGCACGCCCGTCCTAGAGCAAGCCCCGGGGACAATCCACAGAACCTGTGGATAACTCGGTGGACAACCCCCCCCTGAGCGCCCGCAAACCCCTATGGAATGGGGCCTGCAGTCAAACTGACGATTTTTTCACCAGCCAAAATAAGTGTTTTTTTTCATTGACTTAAGCCCTCAGTCAAGTCATTGGCGGCCCTCGGAGAGGATGTTGCAAAGCAGTTACAAGTCGCGCACCAAGTGTGCACAAGTGCACCGGCACTGCGCACGCAGTTGCCGCGACGAGGGCAACGGTGGCTGTCCGGCGAACGGTATCCCTCTTCACAGATGCCACCTGAACAGAGATAATGATCGGCTTCGCTGAATAAAATCGAAAAAAAGCTTGCCCTGGCGCCAGGCTTGAGATAGTGTTGCCGACGTTAGTACCAAGCTGAACATCAATTCTGGCCACCATGTCCTTGCGACCGCACCCTCCCCGGGCAGCCTCGCTGAAACCAGGACCGGCCCACCCGATGATTCCCTCCACGGCAAGCGCCGCTGCAGCACGAATCACCAAATGACAAATTGATCGGGATCTTCACCCACCGGCCTCGAACCTGGTCCATGGGATGTTGCCCGCCTTCCGAAGTACCTACCAGTCAGCCCGGCGCCTCTTTGTGCTTGCGCTTCCTCTGGCTGCTCTGTTCCGGTCAGGTTTTTCGCCTCCTTTAATAATGGCGTCACCGGAACGTTTCTATTGTGCACGGATCGAATCCGTGTCTTGAGCAGGAAACTCTAAAAAAATGACTAACCACCACCAGATCCAGCGCGCCTTCGGCACGCTTTCTCAGGCCTTCGCACCACTGAAGTGCCTCATCGTTGCCCCTCGCAAAGGCAGCTTCAGCTTCACCCTGGTCGACGAACACGGCGTGGCGTGCCACACCGAGCGTCTGTACCCGGAGCAGTACAACCGGGCCGAACCGCTGCAGGCGGTGATCGATCGTACCCGCCAGTCGCTGGTCGCATGAATGAATGGGTGAGGATTCACCCCATGAATGCCCACTCCGAGGTGCTGCACGAAATGCTCTTGGCTTAATTGCTACAAGGCATATCGCGCAGCAGCTCGAGCCGCAATCGATTTAAAAACAGCCCTTTACACCATGATTATCACACTACACTTCAACTCGAGCGGTGCGAGCCGCTTCCGGCGGGCCTGATCATCCATTAGCTGCCAAGCTCCAGCGCCCGTCGGCCCCTGACAGTTCGAGGGCATCATGGGTATCGCTGCGAACGAGTTGAGTGAATATGTGATTCGCCCCACGCTGGTCTATCTGGACCGGCACAGCGCCAGCGCCGAAGCTTTGTTGCTGGGTGTTGCCGCCAGCCAGTCGGCCCTGGGCGGCGCCCTGCATGATCGCCGCGGCCACGGCCTGTACCGGATCGCCGAGAACCGGCACCAGACCCTGTGGGACCAGTACCTGGCGCGCGACCCGGAACTGGCCAGCCTGATACGCGGCCTGGCCAGCCAGCACGCCTTTCTCGGCGGCCCGCACCTGGAACTCACGGTCAACCTGCGCTACGCCACCGCCATTGCCTGGATGCTCATCGAGGAGCAGGCCACTCCCCTGCCCGCGCCTGATGATCTGCTGGGCCTTGCGCGCATCTGGCGACAGACGTTCCACCCCCAGGGGAGGTTGCGCGACTTTACCCAGGCCTGGAACTGCTGGGTAAATCCGATAATGTCCCAGGCATCTTAAGAACCGTCCTACGCATAAACCGGAAAAAAGGGAATTTTGGTCGGATTGTCCTACAAAACCGCTCTATCTCCGCCAATACAAGCTATGGCGCAGTGCGTAATTTGTTGGTAGCGTTTCGCCCCGGAGATCCCAAGGAGTTCTAATAATGAAAACAGTCATGCTCAAAACCTCTCTCGGCGTCGCGATCGCGCTCGCTTCCAGCCAACTGTTCGCCAGCGGCTTCGCCCTCAACGAACAAAGTGTCAGTGGCATGGGGACAGGTTTTGCGGGTCGTTCTTCGTCTGCCGACGATGCCAGCACCATCTACGGAAACCCTGCCGGTATGTCGCGCCTCAAGCGCGAACAGATCACCGTGGGCGGTGCAGCCGTCATTGCCAAGACCGATCTTTCCGGTCGCGGCAGCAACCTGGGTGGGAAAATGGACGGCGACATGGTGCCGTTCGTGGGGGTTCCCATGGGTTACTACGTCAAGCCGATCGATGATCACTGGAGCCTGGGCTTCGGCGTCTACGTACCCTTCGGCCTGGTTACCGACTACGGCAGCAACCATGCCGCTCGCTACTGGGGCAAGAAAAGCCACGTCGAAGTGGTCACCTTCCAGCCGACCGTCAGCTATGCCTTCAACGACAAGGTGTCGATCGGTTTCGGCCCGACCATCAACCGCATCAAGGGCGAACTGGGTTCGAGCACCATCAACCCGCGCTCTCCAGGTCGCAACGATGGCGAAGTGAAGATCAAGGGTGACGACACCGCAGTCGGCTACAACATCGGTATCCTGGTCCAGGCTACCGATCGCACCCGCCTCGGCCTCACCTACCACTCGATGGTCGACTACAAGCTCGAAGGCAAGACCAAGATCAACAACTCGCTGATCGGTCCGTTCAGCGGCAGCAAGTTCGACGCCGACCTGAAGATCAAGACCCCCGAGTCGGTGGACTTCTCGGTCACCCACGAGCTCGACGACCAGTGGACCCTGTACGCAGGCAGCACCTGGACCCGCTGGAGCCGCCTGAAGGACATCACCGTCAACAACGATGTCCCTGCCCCGCTGGCCGGCCAGTTCGGCACCATCAGCGAAGAGCAGAACTGGCACGACACCTGGGCTCACGCCATCGGTGCCTCGTACAAGGTGAACAAGGAGTGGACCCTGCGCACCGGCTTCACCGTCGACCAGTCGCCGACCAACAACCACGACCGTTCCCCGCGCATCCCGACCGGCGATCGCAAGATCTTCAGCCTGGGTGCCGGCTACAGCCCGACCGACGACGTAACCATCGACGTAGCCTACTCCTACCTGTGGGAAGAGGACACCAAGGTCAACCTGGCAAGCGCCACCAAAGGCACCTACCAGGCCAAGTACGAGAACAGCGCTCACGGCATCGGTGCTTCGCTCACCTACCGCTTCTGATCGGGTTCGACGCTGCATGGAAAAACCGCCCGCGTGGCGGTTTTTTCATGCCTGCACGCGCCAGGCCTCTCCCAGGCTGGCCTGCAGGTAGTCCATGAACGCCCGCACCTTGGCGGTCATGGCAAAGCGGTCGGTCACGCACAGGAACACATCCATCGGCTCGGTCTGCGCATACGCATCTCCGGGCAGCACCGAGTCGAACAACGGCACCAGCCGGCCGCTGTCCAGGTGCGGACGGATGAGGAACTCGGCCAGGCGGGTCACGCCACCATCGTTGAGCGCCATTTCGGCCAGGGCTTCGATGTCGTCGCTGATCAGCACGCTGCCGAACTCTGCCTCGAAGCGCATGCCGTCGCGCACGAACCCCCAGCGCAGCAGCCGGCCATCGACCGGGTAGCGCAGCACCAGGCAGCGGTGGTCACGCAGGGCTTCAGGGGTGGTCGGCCGCCCGGCCTGGGCCAGGTAGCCGGGTGAAGCGCAGCAGATGAATGGCACCCGGGCGATATGCCGCGCCAGCAGGTGATCCTCCAGTTGCGGAGTGATGCGCAGGCTGACATCGATCCCTTCACGGGCATGGTCGACACGCCGGTCACTCGCAATCATTTCTATCGAAAGCTGCGGATAGCGCGCGCTGAAGCCGGGAATCAGCGGCGCCAGGATACGCCGACCGAACGCGGAGGTGGCCGCAATGCACAGCCGGCCCTGGGGCTCGGTGTCGGGCGTGGTGACCGCCTGCTCGGCCAGGGCCAGGTCGCGCTCGACGTGCTTGACCCGGTTGTAGTACTGGCTGCCAGCCGGTGTCAGCGCCATGCTGCGGGTGCTGCGCGAGAGCAGGCGCACCTGCAGGTGAGCTTCCAGGCGCGCCAGGTTCTGGCTGACGGCAGCGGCGGTCAGCCCCAGGGTGCGCGCCGCACCGGCAATGCTGCCGGCTTCGACGACCTTGATGAAGCTGCGGATGGCGTTGAGCAGGTCCATGGCGGGCTCTTGAGATTCGTAAGAATCTCTTTATAAAGAACTCATCCGGCCTGGTCTACAGCGCAGCATCGACCATTGCTAACCTGCGCGTCTCCTGTCCAACCGAGGAAACCCCATGACCTCAGTGCCTCAACCCCGCCGCAAACTGCGCGCCAGTGCCACCCCGTACGTGTTCGCGTTCTACATGTCGGCGATCATGGCGATGCTGATGTGCTTCGTCATCACCGCCGCCACGACCGGGATCGACCAGGACTATCTGCGCAAGGTGCTCAACGCCTATCAACTGGCGATGCCGGTGGCGTTCGTCTGCGTACTGATGGTCAGGCCTGTGGTGATGCGCCTGGTGGCCCTGACCGTGCATCCGCACTGAGCAGCGATTGAAAGGGCCGGTATCAGGGCTGTGAAGCGATGGCCCTTTCAATCGCTGCACGGAACGCCGGATCATCCGGCTTGGTCAGGCTGGAGAAGTTGCCGATCACCTTGCCTCGCCGGTCGACCACGTACTTGTAGAAATTCCACTTCGGCGCGCTGCTCTGCTTCGCCAGCTCCACGAACAGCGGGATCGCATCCTTGCCGCGAACCGCCTGGGTCTTGGTCATGGTGAAGGTCACGCCGTAGTTGGCATAGCAGACCTTGGCGGTCTTCTCGCTGTCGGCGTCTTCCTGCTTGAAGTCGTTGGAGGGCACCCCGAGCATTTCCAGCCCCTGCTCGTGGTACTCCTTGTAGGCGGCTTCCAGCCCTTCGAACTGCGGGGCGAAACCGCAGTAGCTGGCGGTATTGATCACCACCAGCGGTTTGCCGGCGTAGCGCTGGCACAGGTCGACCTGCCCCTTGCCACGCAATTCCGGCAGGCTGCCCTGCAGCAGCGCCGGGCAATCGGCGGCCCAGCTGGCGGAAGTGGCCGCCAGGGCCAGCAAAGGTACTGCGAGCCAACGTGTGAGCATGTTCCTGATCTCCTGCAAGACGATTCCTTGCAGGGTAGCGCTTAACAAACCCCCATGCCCAGCTGCATCAACGCCAGCCCGCCCTGATGCCAGCCCCACCAGGCCAGTGCCAGCACCAGTAGCGTGGCCGCCGCCAGCAGCCCGCGCAGCCAGGCGCGGTTCATGCCGCGCTGGCCTGCAGCCGTGCCACCGGCCGCTCGCGCACTGGCCAGTTGAGGGCCGCAGCCAGCAGGCTGAGCAGGATGGAAATCTGCCAGACCAGGTCGTAGCTGCCGGTGCGGTCATACACCACCCCGCCCAGCCAGCCTCCGAGGAAGGCGCCCAGCTGATGGAACAGGAACACGATGCCACCGAGCATCGACAGGTTGCGCACACCGAACAGGGTCGCCACCGTGCCGTTGGTCAGCGGCACCGTCGACAGCCACAACAGGCCCATGGCGATGCCGAACAGGTAGGCGCTGGCCTCGGTCACCGGCGCCCAGAGGAACAGCACGATCACCACCGCCCGCAGCAGGTACAGGCTGGTCAGCAGGCGCGGCTTGGACATGCGCCCGCCCAGCCAGCCGGCGGTGTAGGTGCCGACGATGTTGAACAGCCCGACCAGCGCCAGCACCGTGGTGCCGATGGTGGCCGGCAGGTGCTGGTCGACCAGGTAGGCCGGCAGGTGAACGCCGATGAACACCACCTGGAATCCGCAGACGAAGAAGCCCAGCGCCAGCAGCCAGAAGCCCGAATGCGAACAGGCTTCACGCAGCGCCTGGCCGAGCGTCTGTTCCCCTCCCTGGCTGGGCAGCGGCCGGTCACGCAGCAGCCCGACGAAGGGCACGATCAATGCGACCATCAAGCCCAGTACCAGCAGCGCCGCCGACCAGCCCAGCCACTGGATCAGGCCGAGGGTTCCCGGCAGCATGGCGAACTGGCCGAAAGAGCCGGCCGCACTGGCGATGCCCATGGCCATGCTGCGCTTTTCAGGCGCCACGGCACGGCCGACCACGCCCAGGATCACCGAGAAGGAGGTGCCGGACAGGCCGATGCCGATCAGCAGGCCGGCGCTCAGCGACAACGACCACAGCGAGTCGGCCATGCCCATCAGCACCAGGCCCACGGCATAGAGAATGCCGCCGACGATCACCACCCGCGCCGCGCCGAGGCGGTCGGCCAAGGCACCGGAGAACGGCTGGGCCAGGCCCCAGATCAGGTTCTGCAGGGCGATGGCGAAGGCGAACACTTCGCGGCCCCAGCCGAAATCGGCGCTCATGGGGGCCAGGAACAGGCCGAAGCCATGTCGCACCCCCAGCGACAGCGCCAGGATCAGCGCCGCGCCGAGCAGCACCCAGCCACTGCTTCGCCAAACGGAAGTCATTGTTGTCGTCTCCTAACCATCGCAAGGTTTGTACGGGTATATACCCGCTTTTCAGGTACCACTTCAGGCCAAACGCTCCAGCAGGCGAACCAGTTCATCGCGCTGCCCTTCCCCCAACTGCTCGACCAACTGTAGCTGAGCCCGCTCCCAGGCCGGGTGTGCGGCAGCCAGACAGCGCGTGCCCGCCTCGGTCAGGCACACCAGGCGATTGCGCTGGTCGCTGCCTTCGCCGAGCCGCACCAAGCCGTCAGCCTCCAGCACCCGCAGGTTACGGCCCAGGGTGCTGCGATCCAGGCCCATGGCTTCGGCCAGGCTGGTGATGCTCGGTTGGTCGAGCCGCTGCAGGTGACGCAGCAGGGAAAACTGCGCGACATTGATGCCGAAGCCTGCGAGGGCTTCGTCGTAATGCCGGCTCACCCCTCGGGCGGCACGACGCAGATGGGTGCAGATGCATTCACTGGTCAACATGAATGCGTGTATATACCCGCAACCTGGGATGTTGCAAGAAATTTCTGCGTTCGTTCAGGGCTGCAGACGCCGACGAATCGGCTCGAACGCCTCGCCGGCGTGACGCTGCAGCGGATCGGCAACCCCGTTGTCGATGGCTTTCCAGTAGCGCCACGGCACCTTGGCGGTGCCCAGTTCGTAGTCCATGCCATCCCAGCTGTCCTCGCGAAAGCTGTAGAACGCCCAGTGCAGGCGCTCACGATCGAGCACGCCCAGCACATCCTCCAGATAGGCGCGACAGCCCGGCAAGCGGCGCATGCAGCCGAACTCGCCAATCACCAGTCGCGAACGCGGCACCTGGTGTTCTGCAGCCCATTGCACGGGCTGTTGCAGGTAGTCGGCCACCCGCGCCGCATCCCAGCGCTCGGAACGGCCCGCGAACGGCACCACGCCGGGATAGGCGTACGGCCGTTTGCGCGTCATGTTCGGCGCGCTGGTCGCGGCATAGGGCTCGTACATGTGCACGCTGTAGAGCACCCGGCTGTCGGTCAGCGGTTGCGGCCAATAGCTGAAGGCATCAGCGGCCGCGTACCAGCCGGCATCGACCATCACCGGGGTCGTGTCGTCCACTTCACGGATCGCGGCCAGCAGCGTGGCCGAGAGCGCCGGCAGGTCGCGTGGGCCGCCCTGCTCCTGCGCATACCAGCGCTTCATCAACGCTGGCGCGGCATGTTCGGGCAGACCGCCGTGCTTTTCCGGGGCCGGCTCGTTGACCAGGTTGTAGCCGGCTACGGCGGGGTGGTCTTTCAACGCCCTTGCCAGGTCGCGCCAGAACGCCGCCGACTGTTGCCAGTAACACTTGTCCTGCCACAGACGATCGTCGAACTGCCCCCGGTTGTTCTGCGACCAGCGCATGCCCGGCAGCGAGAGCGGTGCAATCACCACCTTGAGCCCCGCCTGCCGGGCCCGGTCCAGCACCTGTTCGAGCACCTGCAGATCACTGTCGACAAGACCGTCGTAGTGGTCGGCGTCACCGAGCAGGAAGTCCCTGCCGGCAGGCTTCCATTTGTCGTAGGAAAGCCGCACCCAGGTTGCACCGTAGGCTTTCAGGGCATCGAAATAGGCCTGGTCGGGCGGCAGGCGGTTGAAGCTGTTGCCGCCGTGGCGAGGTGTGTCCCAGAAGTCGATCAGGTCGGCTCCCGAAGCCGACAGCGGCGTCGCGAGCAGCAGGCCGGCGAGCAGGTAATGGCGCATCGGATGATTTCCTGGAAACGCGGAAGACAACCGAGCCTACCCCTGCCCACCCCAGGAAGTTTCCGAACCGCTCGAAGGATGTTTCCGAGCTCGACGTGTTGGTCAATACGACAGCGCCAACCCCAGCACCACCGTCAACTCGAGCAACTCCAGCAAGGCGCCCGCGGTATCACCCGTGGTGCCTCCCAGCCGCCGCAGCATCTGACGCCGCAGCCCGACGAACACCACCACGGTCGCCAACAGCACCCAGAGCGCCAGCCAGCCGCCGAGCAGCACCCCGGCTGCCGCGCAGGCCAGCAGCACCCAGCCCGCTGCGCGCCTGGGCAAGTGCTCGGCCAGTGCCGAACCCAGCCCTGCGGCACGTACGTAAGGGGTGCCGAGGAACAGCCCGAGCATGGCCGCCCGCCCCACCACCGGCGCCAGCACCAACCAAGCACCGGCGCCACGCTCGACCAGCACCCACAGCGCACAGAACTTCAAAAGCAGCACCAGCACCAGGGTTACCACGGCAATCGGGCCGCTGCGGGGATCCTTCATGATCTGCAAGGTGCGCTCGCGGTCACCGAAGCCACCCAGCCAGGCATCGGCGCTGTCGGCCAGGCCATCCAGGTGCAAGGCACCGCTGAGCAACACCCACAGCGCCAGCAGCAAGGCCGCCTGCAGGGGTGCGGCGCTACCCTGCAGCACTGCGCTGGCCGCCCACAGCAACAGACCGAAGAGCAGCCCTACCAGCGGATAGAACAGCAGCGACCGCCCCATCTGCCGAGGCTCAGGCATGCCCGGCAGGCTCACCGGCAGGCTGCTGAGAAACTGCAAGGCAATCCAGAACGGCAGCATCAATCCACCTCGCGCAACAGCTCTTCGGCCTGCCAATCCAGGCGCAGCAGAGCGCCGTGGCCGACCTCGACCTGCAGCAACTGCTCGCGCGGCAGACCACGGGCACGGGCCAGCAACAGGCGCATGACGCCGCCGTGGGTCACCAGCAACACGCGCTTGCCGGCATGCTGGTTCGCCAGGCCGCGCACCGCCGCCAGCACGCGCTCGGCAAATGCTTCAACCGGCTCACCGTCAGGTGGCGTGAAGGCGTAGGGATCGGCCCAGAAGCGCCCCAGTTCGTCGGCTTGGGTCTGCATGATCTGCGCGGCACTGCGTCCTTCCCATTCACCGAAGTGCAACTCGCGCACACCTGCCTCCAGTTGCACCTGCAGCCCCAGCCGAGCGCCCAGTTCATCGGCGAACCGTGCGCAGCGCTGCAGCGGCGAGCTGACCAGCACATCCCAGGGCCCGCCCACCTCGACTGCCGTGCGCATCTGCGCCCAGCCGTGCTCGGTCAGAGCGTCGTCCAGGCTGCCGCGCAACCCGCCGCCCAGTTCGGTCTCGCCATGACGCAGCAGGTCGAGGATCATGCCGGGCGGTCCGCAACCGCCGCCTCGGCGAAGGTCGCCATCTCCCCGTGCAGGGCACAGGCCAGGCGCATCAACGGCACGGCCAGCGCAGCACCACTGCCCTCGCCCAGACGCAGTCCGAGGGCCAGCAACGGTTCCGCCTGCAGCGCCTCGAGCAAGACCTGATGTCCAGGCTCGGCGCCCTGGTGGGCGAACAGCAACCACTGCCGGCATTGCGGATTGAGGCGTACGGCAACCAAGGCCGCCACGCTGCAGATGAAGCCGTCGACCAGCACCGCGATCCCGCTCTGCGCGCAGGCCAGATAGGCCCCCGCCAGCGCGGCGATCTCGAAACCACCGACGCAGGCCAATGCCCGCAACGGATCACAGTCCTGCAGACTGTGCAGTGCAAGGGCGCGCTCGATCACCTCGGCCTTGTGCCGCACCCCGGCACTGTCTAGCCCGGTCCCCGGCCCGCTGAGGGCATTGGCCGGGCAGCCCAGCAAGGCGCTGGCCAGGGCTGCGGCGGCCGTGGTGTTGCCGATGCCCATCTCGCCACCGATGAACAGCTGTGCGCCCTGCCCGGCTGCACGCTGTGCACTGTCACGCCCGGCGTCGAGGGCTGCGTGCAACTGCGCCTGGGTCATCGCCGGCTGGCGGGCGAAATTCGCCGTGCCTGCCCCCAGGCGCAGGTGATGCACACCCGGCAGTTGCAGCTCGGGGTCGATGGTGCCCAGGTCGACCACATCCAGGGTGGCCTGCAGTTGCCGGGCCAGTACGCTGATCGCTGCGCCACCACCGACGAAGTTGCGCAGCATCTGCCCGGTGACAGCCTGGGGATAGGCCGAGATCCCCTCTTCCACCACGCCATGGTCAGCGGCGAACAAGCTGATTGCCACCTGTTCCAGGTTCGGTCGCTCGCGACCTTGCAGGCCGGCCAGGGTAATCGCCAGGGCTTCCAGCTGCCCCAGCGATCCAGCGGGTTTGGTCAGCTGTTGCTGACGGGCGCGCGCCTGCTCCATGGCGTCGTTGTCGAGGGGTTGGTAGGCATCGAGCCACCAGCTTGCGTTCATAGAGCAGGTCCTTTGAGCATGAGGGGAAGGCCGGCCACCGTGAGCACCACGCGCTCGCAGCGTTCGGCCACGGCCTGGTGCAGCCAGCCGGCCAGGTCGACGTAACGGCGGGTCAGCTCGCCCATGGGCACCACGCCCAGGCCGGTTTCGTTGCTGACCAGGATCAGCGTGCCCGGCAAGTCGGCCAGACAGTCGAGCAGTGCATCGCGTTCTTCGGCAAGGCGCTGTTCATCGTCGAGCATCAGCAGGTTGGTCAGCCACAGGGTCAGGCAGTCCACCAGCAGGCAGCGCCCGTCGCGGGCCTCGTCGCGCAGCACCCGCGCCAGGGCCAGCGGTTCTTCGATCAGCGCCCAGTCAGAAGGTCGCCGCTCGCGGTGCAGGCGTACACGTTCGTTCATCTCGCCGTCCAGCGGCTCGCTGGTGGCGATGTAGGTGACCGGCAGGCCACTGGCCACGGCCAGTTGCTCGGCCAGGCGGCTCTTGCCGGAACGGGCACCGCCGAGAATCAGGTTGCGCATCTCAGGCCACTCCACACAAGGCGCGCAACTGCGCGGTGTCCAGGTGTTGCTCGACGAGGTCGGCCAGACGCTCGATGTCGCGCTCGCGCAGGGCTTCGTAGTCGACGTTCTCGACCTGCTCCAGGCCCGCCCAGCGCAACAGCGCGGCGCAGGAATGGCTGCCTTCGAAAAGGCCGTGCAGGTAGGTGGCGAGTATCTGCCCATCGGCACTGATCGCGCCATCGGCGCGGCCATCGGCCAGCCTCAGCGCAGGCTGTTGCAACGCCGGCCCCTGGGTGACGCCGGCATGAATTTCATAGCCCGACACCGGCGCCTGCTCGAGGCTCAGCACACCGGCGACATTGCGCAGCTGCTTGTCGGCCTCCAGTACCGTGGCGTAGTCGAACAGGCCAAGGCCCTCGCTCGACCCCGCCGCGCCTTCCAGCCCCAGCGGATCGTGCACCTGGCGGCCAAGCATCTGCAGCCCGCCACAAATGCCGATCAGCTTGCCGCCGTAGCGCAGGTGCCGCTCGATAGCGCGATCCCAACCGCGATCGCGCAACTGCGCCAGGTCTCCGCGCACGCTCTTGGAGCCGGGCAGGATGATCAGGTCGGCCGGCGGAATCGGCTGACCGGGGCCGATGAACTGCAGATCCACCTGCGGGTGCAGGCGCAATGGATCGAAGTCGGTGTGGTTGCTGATGCGTGGCAGCACCGGGACGATCACCTTGAGCACCCGCTCGCCCTTGAGCGACTGGCGTCGGTCGATGCCGTCCTCGGCCTCAAGGTGCAGGTCGGTGACGTAGGGCAGCACGCCCAGCACCGGTTTGCCGGTGCGCTGCTCCAGCCAGTCCAGGCCCGGCTGCAGCAAGGCGATGTCGCCGCGGAAACGGTTGATGACGAAGCCCTTCACCCGCGCCTGTTCGCTGGGCGAGAGCAGCTCCAGGGTGCCGACCAGGTGGGCGAAAACGCCGCCCCGGTTGATGTCGGCGACCAGGATCACCGGGCAGTCCACCGCCTCGGCGAAGCCCATGTTGGCGATATCACCGGCACGCAGGTTGATCTCGGCAGGAGAGCCTGCGCCCTCGACCATCACCACCGGATAGGCGGCGCTCAGGCGCTGGTGCGAAGCCAGCACCGCCTGCATGGCGATGGCCTTGTAGTCGTGATAGGCGACGGCGTTCATGCTGGTCACCGCACGGCCATGGACGATGACCTGGGCGCCGGTGTCGCTGTTGGGCTTGAGCAGCACCGGGTTCATGTCGGTGTGCGGCGCCAGCCGGCAGGCCTGGGCTTGCACCGCCTGGGCACGGCCGATCTCACCACCGTCGGCGGTCACCGCGCTGTTGAGCGCCATGTTCTGCGGCTTGAACGGCACCACGCCGACACCCTGGCGCAGCAGCCAGCGGCACAGGGCGGTGACCAGCGTGCTCTTGCCGGCATCGGAGGTGGTGCCCTGCACCATGAGCGTGGTCATGCCGATTCCTTCTGGTAGTCCTGTAGCGCCTGACGCAGGCGCTGCTCATCTGCTGCGCAGGCGGGCAGGCCAAAGCGCAGGGCGGCAGGCGTTTCGAACAGGCGCACGAGAATGCCGCGACGGGCGAGAAACTCATGCAGTTGCGCGGCGCGCGGATCACGCAGGTACTGGAACAGGTCGCAGCTACCGGTGGCCGGCAAGCCGCACTCGACGAGCAGAGCGCCCAGGCGTGCGCTGGCCTCGGCGCAACGCCGGATCTGCCCCTGCTGCGCGGCAGTGTCAGCGAAGCACGACTGGCCGAGGATGCGTGTCGGGCCACTGACAGTCCAGGGCCCGAGCCTTTCGGCCAGGCCCTGCAGCAGCGCCGCTTCGGCCATCACGAAGCCCAGCCGCACACCGGCCAGGCCGAAGAACTTGCCGAACGAACGCAGCACGACCAACCCGTCCCGGGCGTTCTGCTCGAGCAGGCTGTGCGCCGGGGTGTTGTCCATGAAGGCCTCGTCCACCACCAGCCAGCCGCCGCGCCGAGCCAGACGGGCGTGCCAGTCGAGCAGACGCTCGCGCGGCACGCAGCGCCCGGTCGGGTTGTTCGGGTTGACCAACAGCAGCACATCGAGGCTGTCCAGAACCGCATCAACCTGGTCGTCATCGAGCTCGACCAGCTCATGTCCGGCGCGCTGCCAGGCGTGCGGATGCTCGGCATAGCACGGCGGCAACACGCCGACCCGCCCGCGCGCACGCAGGTGCGGCAGGGCCTGGATCGCCGCCTGAGAGCCGGCCACCGCGAGCAGCTCATCGACACCGTAATAGGCGCGCGCGGCCTGCTCCAGGCCATCTTCGACCTCGGGCAGGCGCGCCCATGCGTCGAGCGGAATCGATGGGATGGCGAAGGACCAGGGGGCGATGCCACTGGACAGGTCGAGCCAGTCTTCACGCGCGATACCGTACTGATGCACCGCGCGCAGCAGGCGACCACCATGTTCAAGCATAGAGCCAGGCCCCCGTGCAGATCACCAGCAGCCACAACCAGACGCCGCGCTGCACCAGGCTCCAGCCGCGCTCGATGGCATCGGCGTCGGCCACCGGCCCCTCGCCCAGACGGGCACGCTCGTGCAGTTCACCGTGGTACACCGCCGGGCCGCCCAGTTCGACGCCCAGGGCGCCAGCGCCCGAGGCCATCACCGGCCCGGCGTTGGGGCTGTCCCACAGCGGTGCCTGGTTGCGCCAGCACCTGAGCGCCAGGCGGGTCTTGCCGAGCAGCGCGTAGGTCAGCGCCACCAGCCTGGCCGGCAGGTAGTTGAGTACATCGTCGATACGCGCCGCAGCCCAGCCGAAGCGCTCGAAACGTTCGTTGCGATAGCCCCACATGGCATCCAGGGTATTGCTCAGGCGGTACAGCACCACACCCGGCGCACCGGCCACGACGAACCAGAACAGCGCGGCGAACACTGCGTCACTGCCGTTCTCCAGCACCGACTCGGTGGCTGCGCGGGCCACGGCGGGCTCGTCGAGCTCGCGGGTCTCGCGGCTGACCAGATAGCCCACCCGGTGTCGCGCTTCGTCCAGATCGCCCTGGCGCAGGGCCTGGGCCACAGGCAGCACATGCTCGCCCAGGCTGCGCATGCCCAGCGCGCAATACAGCGCCAGGGCATCGACCAGCCAGCCGATCCAGGGCAGCCACGACAGGATCAGCGCCACCAGGGTCAAGGGCACCACGGCCAGGAACCAGGCGCTGACACCATGACTGCGCCAGCCCCGGCCGCCGGCATTGAAGCGTTGCTCCAGACGCCCGGCGAAGTTGCCGAAGGCCACCAGTGGGTGGCGCCGCTGCGGCTCGCCGAGCAATGCATCCAGCGCCACCCCGGCCACGGTCAGCAAGGCGATGCTCATGCCGGCGTCCCCCATTGGTTCTCGTAGAGCAACTCGCTCAGCGGCCGCTCACGCGCCCAGTCTTCCAGCACCAGCATCGGCGCTTCGTAGAATTTCGCCACCGGCCCCAGGCACAGCACCGCCACCGGCTTGGCCCCGACCGGCATGCCCAGCACGTCGGCCAGCGCCTGCGGGTCGAACAGCGACACCCAGCCCATCCCCAGGCCTTCGGCGCGCGCCGCCAGCCAGAGGTTCTGGATGGCGCAGGCGATCGAGGCCAGGTCCATCTCCGGCAGGGTGCGGCGGCCGAAGATGTGCGGCTCGCGCTTGTCCATCAAGGCGGCGACCAGCACCTCGGCGCACTCGCCGATGCCTTCGACCTTGAGCTTCATGAAGTCGTCGGAGCGTTCGCCCAGCGCCTCGGCGGTGCGCACGCGCTCCTGCTCGACCAGCGCCTGGATACGCCCGCGCAGGTCAGGCTGGCTGATGCGGATGAAACGCCACGGCTGCATCAGTCCGACGCTGGGCGCCTGGTGCGCTGCGGCCAGCAGCCGGGCCAGCAGCGCGGGGGCCACTTCGCCGCCGATGAAGTGGCGCATGTCGCGACGCTCGCCGATGGCGCGGTAGACCGCAGCCCGCTCGGCTTCGCTGAAGGCGTGTTCGTTCATGGTCGCAACAGCGCCACCGCCGCCTCGGGATTGGAAGGGAAATAGAAGTGCACGTAGGACGCCGTCAGCCGCCCCAGGCGATAGACCGCCTCGTTGCCACGCCCACCATTGGGGCTCAGGCCACGGGCGATCGGTGCAAGTTCGGTGGTGGTCAGGGAATGATGATAGGTGTGGCCGCGCAGCGTGCCTTCGGGCAGCTCGACCGCCTGCAGCGCCAGGGCCGCCAGGCGTTTCTGCATCACCGCTTCGCCGGGCAGCAGGCCCAGCAGTTCGGCACGTTCACCGGCAACGTCGGTCAGCGCATCGAGCAGATACAGCATGCCACCACACTCGGCCAGCAACGGCTTGCCTTCGGCGTGATGGCCGCGGATCGCCTCGCGCATCGGGGCGTTGGCTGCCAGCGCGTGGTGGTGCAGTTCCGGATAGCCTCCGGGCAGGTAGAGGCTGTCGACCACAGGCAACTGCTGGTCGTGCAGGGGCGAGAAGAACACGAGCTCGGCGCCATGCTCGCGCAGCAGGTCGAGGTTGGCGCCATAGAGGAAGGCAAAAGCCTCATCCCGGGCCACGCCGATGCGTACGCCGACAAGGCTTGTGCCCGGCTCCACCGCTTGCGGCTCGACGAACGCCACCGGTGGCGGCAAGGCGGCATCGCAGCTGGCGCCCAGGGCTTCGGCGGCCGCGTCGAGGCGGGCGTCGAGGTCGTTCAGTTCGCTGGCCTGGACCAGCCCCAGGTGGCGGCTGGGCAGCTCGATGCCGCGTTCGCGCGACAACCCACCGTACCAACGCAGGCCTTCGGTCAGGCTGCCTTCGAGCAGCTGCGCATGGCGCAGGCTGCCGACCCGGTTGGCCAGCACGCCGGCAAACGGCAGGTCGGCCTGGTAGCGCGCCAGCCCCAGGGCCAGGGCGCCAAAGGTCTGGGCCATGGCCGTGCCGTCGATCACCGCCAGCACCGGCACGCCGAAATGCCGCGCAAGGTCGGCGCTCGACGGCGTGCCGTCGAACAGGCCCATGACGCCTTCGATCAGGATCAGGTCGGCTTCGGCAGCGGCCTCCCACAACAGGCGACGGCTTTCCTGCTCGCCGATCATCCACATGTCCAGCTGGTACACCGGCGCACCGCTGGCGCGCTCGAGAATCATCGGGTCGAGAAAATCAGGCCCGCACTTGAACACCCGGACCTTGCGCCCGAGGTTGCGGTGCAGGCGCGCCAGGGCGGCGGTGACGGTGGTCTTGCCCTGGCCGGATGCCGGCGCGGCAATCAGCACCGCCGGGCAGTGACGTGAGGCTCGAGTCACAGTTCGACGCCCTTCTGCGCACGGATGCCCGCCTGGAAGGCGTGCTTGAGCATGCCCATCTCGGTGACGGTGTCGGCCAGTTCGACCATTTCCGGCTTGGCCCCGCGACCGGTGACGATCACATGCTGCATCGGCGGGCGCGCCTGGATGTCCGAAAGCACCTGGTCGAGGTCGAGGTAGCCGTGCTTGAGAGCGATGTTCAGTTCATCGAGTACCACGAACTGTACCGAAGGATCCTGCAGCAACTGGCGAGAGACTGCCCAGGCCGCTTCTGCAGCGGCGATGTCGCGCTGGCGGTCCTGGGTTTCCCAGGTAAAGCCTTCGCCCATCACGTGATAGCGCACTTCATCGGGGAAGCGGCGGAAGAACAGTTCTTCGCCGGTGCTGTTGCGCCCCTTGATGAACTGCACCACCCCGCACTGCATGCCATGCCCGAGCGCGCGGGCGAGCATGCCGAAGGCCGAGCTGCTCTTGCCCTTGCCATTGCCGGTCAGCACCAGCAGCAGGCCGCATTCGTTGGGGGAATTGGCGATACGTTCGTCGATGATCGCCTTCTTGCGCTGCATGCGCGCCAGGTGGCGTTCGTCGCGTTCGGTGGATTCGCTCATCAGGGGTTCTCCGCAGGCTGTCGACGCGCCGGTGGGGCACTCGCGGGCGGGCACCAGGCAACGACAGATAAACAAGGCAGGCAAGCGAAGGGCGCGCGCAGGGGCCGTGGCAATAGCACGGGTCAGCGCGCATCACCCTCCGTGATGCCGTTGGCAGTGACAGGCCGGTCTCCGGGCTCGTGAGCCGGGCCCTGGCCCGAAACCGCGCGCCTTCCCGGGGGACGAATGCCCCAGTGGCCCTGCGCGATCTTGACTCACCTACCGTTGCGGGGGCAGCGCCGGATTCGCGCCTTGCTGGCGCCCACCGGCTTCCCAGTTTCACCCTGACGGAGCCGATCCGCAGAGCACCTGAAACACGCCGCGAAGGTTAGAGGGTTGCACCGGGAGCGTCAATTGAACACCGACGATGAACGGTTGATGTGGATGCTTGTCTCACTATCGAAGCAGTGATATCACATAGCCATCACCCAGCTGCACGCGACCATAATAAAAGGAGAGCGCGTCATGCAAGGCTTGATCATCCACAACCCGCACCTGGAATTCCTGCGTCCGGCCCTGGAACGCTGGGTCGACTGCATCGACCGTTTCAACCAGATCCATGGCGACGGCGATGCGCCCTACTGGCATGGCGCCCAGGCCAATGCCGGGATCCTCGCCGCCGCAGCCTGGCAGGCCGAGCTGGTGGCGCTGCAGCACTACCAGAGCAAGAAGCAGCGTGACGAAGGCGAGCGCGAGGGGCGCTGCGATCTGTCGATTGCCGGCGCCGAACACTCCATTCATCTGCACACCGAGCAGCGCTGGCCAAAGATTGCCCGCCTGGACCTGGCGGGCGCCCTGCAGGAGAGCGCGACCTTGGCGCGGCTGACCGCCTACCCCAGCCAGCTGAAGGCCGGAGCGCTGTTCGTCAGCCCATGGAAGGCGGGACAGCATGCCAGCCCGGAGGAATTGCAGGATCTGGTCGATGACTTGAACAAGCACACAGCCTGCGCAATTGCCTGGTACTTCCCGTATGCGTACCGCAAGTTGCATAACGAGTCAGGGCAGTATCATCCAGGGGTGGCGTTGTTGCTCAAGCAGGCTTGAGTACAGGGCTCGGGGGCTGCTGCGCAGCCCTTTCCCGACACCATCAGGGGTTCTGCGCGAGATGCCCCGGCGCCAACACCCGCTTGGCCTGCAGGTACGCCTTGGACCAGTAGCTGTTCGACAGGTAGTCGAGCCGCACGGTACCGCCGGTGGACGGCGCATGCACGAAGCGCCCCTCCCCCACGTAGATCCCCGCATGGCTCACCTGCGAGCCGCCGCCGGTGGCGAAGAACACCAGGTCACCGGACTGCAGTGAATTGATGTCAACGCTCGGGGCACGCATGACGATCATCTCGCGGGTCGAGCGCGGCAGGTTGATGTTCGCCGCACCGCGGTACACATAGCCGATCAGCCCGCTGCAATCGAACCCCGAATCCGGCGTGTTGCCGCCCCAACGGTACGGCGTGCCGACCAGGCCGATGGCACGGATCAGCACGTCGTCCGCCACAGGCGAAGATGAAGGCTGGTCGATGAAGGTGACCTGCGGCTTGACCACAGGGGCCGGAGCCGGAGCACGGCTGGAACAGGCGGCGAGCAGTGCCGCGAGGGAAAGGAGTGCGAAGCGCGTCAGCATCGTCATGGGTCAGAACCTGTCTGAGACCAATCGGCCGCAGCCGAAAAAAGAGTTAAGGATTTAGATTAGACGCTATTCGTAAATGCGCACGGCGGCTAGCTTTTCAGCTACGCCGCCGTGCGAGGATACAGCATTTTGATATCAGTTGCGCGACAGGGTGGTGGTCGGCGCCATGGCCAAGGCACGCTTGGCTTCGATGAAGGTCTTGCTCCAGTAACGGTCATCGAGGTTGTCGATGCGCACGCCACCGCTGCGGCGGCTGCTGGAGTGGATGAACTGGTTGTCGCCCAGGTAGATGCCGGCGTGGCTGACGCGGCCGCGACCGTTGGTGCTGAAGAACAGCAGGTCACCCGGCTTGAGCTTGTTGCGTGCAACCTTGGGGGCGTCGACGTTGATCATCTCGCGGGTCGAACGCGGCAGGTTCATGCCCGCCTCTTCGCGGAACAGGTAGCCGATGAAGCCGCTGCAATCGAAGCCGGACTGTTCGGAGGTGCCCCCGAAGCGGTAGCGGGTGCCGATCAGCGACATGCCGCGCTCCAGGATGCTGTCCGCGAGGACTGGCAACTGGTAGGGCTTGCTGTTGCTGGAGAAGGCTTGCAGGTCTTCGTCGGTGGCGAGGTCTTCCTCATCGAAGACCGACGAATGCGAAGCGTTGGCCTTGACCGCGCTTTGTGCGGTGACCGAGGGGCGATCCTGGGGCTGGGAAATCGGGCCTTGGGCCGCGCAGCCAAAAAGCAGGGTCACGAGTGCGAGTGGCACGAGGGGTGCGAAGCGCTGGAGCATGGGCACGACCGTGTCTGTAATCCTTTAGAAGGGGGAAACTATGCCTTCTATCAGGGCCATTTGCAAATTTTATCGAAAAAAATGTGACTTTTGCGTTTTGCCGCTCTGGCCCGGCGTTTTCAGCCTCACCAGCCGAGGGTTTCCTTGAGGAAGGGAATGGTCAGTTTGCGCTGCGCCTGCAGCGAGGCCTGGTCGAGACGCTCGAGCAGGTCGAACAGCGCGCTCATGCTGCGCGTGCCGCGAGTGAGAATGAAGTGCCCGACCTCATCGGTCAGGTGCAGGCCACGGCGCGAGGCCCGCAGTTGCAGGGCGCGCAGCTTGTCTTCGTCGGACAGCCCGCGCATCTGGAAAATCAGTGCCAGCGTGAGCCGTGACTTGAGGTCGGCCAGCTTGATCGGCAGTTCGCGTGGCGAGCTGGAAGCTGCCAGCAGCAGGCGTCGACCGCTGTCGCGCAGGCGGTTGAACAGGTGGAACATCGCCTCTTCCCAGTCCGCCTTGCCGGCGATCACGTGCAGGTCGTCGATGCACACCAGTTCGTATTGTTCCAGATGGTCGAGCAGTTCCACGCCACGGTCGAGCAACTGCGCCAGCGGCAGGTAGACGGCGGGTTCGCCCAGTTGCTGGAAACGGTGGGTGGCCGCCTGCAGCAAATGCGTACGCCCGGCACCCTGCTTGCCCCACAGGTAGATGAGGCTCTCGGTCCAGCCGGCGTCGGCTTCGCACAGCCGTTCGACATAGCCCAGCGCCGCGGCATTGGCGCCCGGATAGTAGTTGATGAAGGTGGCGTCATCGCGCAGGCGCACACCCAGGGGCAACTGGATCGGTTTCATGCTGGCGGGCGGTCGCGAGGACCAAAGGGGGCCTTTGGTGAACAGTTTGCAAAGTCTATACCCGCAACGCGGGCGGCACAATCAGGGAGGGGAATAGCGCAAGCAAAATCAACGGGTTGCGTGATTTTTGAGCAGCCTGCCCCAGTGGTCGGCCAGGCGCCCCGGCCGATGCCGTGCCAGACTCGAGGTCGCCTGAGTGCAAAAGCCGGTCGCCTGGGTGCGATTCTTCCACCTGGCCGGCTCATACCCTGAACGGCAGCCACCGCCGCGCGGGGCGTCATGACATAACAACGATAAACACCGTCTCGTGAGGGGAAAACGTCATGCAGCGATCGACCAAGGCGGCCGCCTGCGCCGCACTCCTGAGTATCAGCGCAGCCAGCTGGGCCACAGAACCTGCCCAGTGCCAGAACGTGCGCCTGGGCTCGGTGAACTGGACCGATGTCGTCGCCAGCAGCGCCGTCGCCGAAGCCCTGCTCGACAGCCTCGGCTACAAGGTCAAGCAGACCAGCGCTTCGCAGCAGATCATCCTCGCCGGCATGGCGGAAAAGCGCCTCGATGTGTTTCTTGGTTACTGGCAGCCGACCATGCAATCGGTGGCCAGGCCGTTCCTCGACAAACAGCAGATCGACGTGATCAGCCCCGCCACCCTCGCCGATGCGCAGTCCACCTATGCCGTGCCCGCCTACGCCTACGACGCGGGTCTGAAGACCTTCGCCGACATCGCCCGGTTTCGCGACAAACTGAAGAACCAGCTGTACCTGATCGAAC
The DNA here is from genome assembly GCF_057370475.1 of Pseudomonas sp. FA117. Taxonomy (NCBI): domain Bacteria; kingdom Pseudomonadati; phylum Pseudomonadota; class Gammaproteobacteria; order Pseudomonadales; family Pseudomonadaceae; genus Pseudomonas; species Pseudomonas sp. FA117. The sequence continues at coordinate 1,496,035 of NZ_CM170675.1, read as the reverse complement.
CGGGCAGCGGCATGAACCGCATCACCGCGCAGATGATCGCCGACGACAAATTCGGCCTGAAGGGTTTCAAGGGCATCGAGTCCAGCGAGGCCGGCATGCTGACGGCGGTCAAGCGTGCCGTGCAGAAGAACGAGTGGGTAGTGTTCGCCGGCTGGAAGCCGCACCCGATGAACCTGCAGATCGACATGCGCTACCTCTCCGGCAGCGATGACGCCTTCGGCCCCGACGAAGGCTCGGCCACCGTCTCGATCATGACCGCCGCCGGTTACCAGCAACAATGCGGCAACGTCGCCAAGCTGCTGCACAACCTGCGCTTCACCAGCGAAGGCGTGAGCCAGGTCATGGAGCCGATCCTCGAACGCAAGGCGCCGCTCGATGCCGCTCGAGACTGGCTGAAGAAACACCCCGAGCAGGTCTCGGCCTGGCTCGAAGGGGTCACCACCTTCGACGGCAAGCCCGCCAATGCTGCATTGGTCGCGCAACAATAATGAAGCGCTACACTCTCTCGACCGGCATGCAGGCCTTCATCGAGCGGACCCGCGCCTTCGGCGTGTCTGATCCGGCACTGGCAGCCCAGCGCGCCGCCTATTCGCGCATGGCCGCAGCCTTCACCCCGCCCTGCCCGGAAGGCGTGCAGGTGCGCGATCTGAACATTCCGGGACTGGTGCCGCTGCGCGTGTTCCAACCGGCGCAAGCGGCACCGGCCAGCGGATGGCCAGCGCTGCTATTCATGCATGGCGGCGGCTGGATGCTCGGCGGGCTCGACTCACACGCGTTCTTCTGCGCCGAACTGACGGCGCGCCTGGGCGCGCTGGTGGTGGCAGTGAATTACCGACTCGCCCCGGAGCACCCCTTCCCCGCCGCCTTGCACGATAGCCTCGACGCCTGGCGCGCCCTGCGCGATGGCGCGCTGGGCATAGCGGCCGACCCCACGCGACTGCTGGCCATCGGCGACAGCGCCGGCGGCAACCTCGCCGCCGCCCTGTGCCTGGCCCTGCGCGAGGCCGGAGAGCCGCAGCCGCGCCTGCAGGCGCTGGTCTATCCCGCGCTGGGCGATGAAGACAGCGTGTCGCGGCGCGACTGTGCCGATGCGCCGCTGTTGTCCGTCGCCGACCTGCGCGCCTGCCTGGATACCTACCTGCCCTCCTCCACCCACAGTGCGCTGGCACTGCCGCTGCTCGCCCGCGACCTCACAGGGCTGGCGCCTGCCTTTATCGCCGTGGCCGAGTTCGACCCACTGCGCGATGACGGCCTGCGTTATGCACAGCGGCTGGGCGACGATGGCGTGGCGGTCGGCTACTTCCCCGGCCACGGGCTGGTTCATGGATGCCTGCGGGCCAGGGATCTGCCGGAGGTGGAGCAGCTGTACGAGGCACTGTTTGCGGCGCTCGGGAACAGCCTCGATTGATCGCCCCCCTGGCGGCATCGCCCAACCTGCAGGCGCGGGTTCGCCTGGCACCACGGGCGCAAACCTAATGAAAGTTTCATGTTTTGACTCCTGCTCTTTCTGCAAGAATCTTTAGTTACAACCTCTTACAAAGATTCGCTGAATAGCTGGAGCCTGTGATGAATCCCACCCGTCCTGCCAAAGCGCCGTCCAAAGCTGGAAGAGTCTTCCGGGTGACCTCCGGCAATTTTCTCGAACAATTCGACTTCTTCCTGTTTGGCTTCTACGCCACCCAGATCGCTGCCGCATTCTTCCCGGCCAGCAACGAATTCGCCTCATTGATGATGACCTTCGCCGTGTTCGGCGCAGGCTTCCTGATGCGCCCGCTCGGCGCAATCATCCTTGGTGCCTACATTGATGATGTCGGCAGGCGTAAAGGCCTTATCGTGACCCTGGCGATCATGGCGAGCGGCACCTTGCTGATCGTGTTCGTGCCCGGCTATGCCAGCATCGGCCTGTGGGCCCCAGCGCTGGTGCTGCTTGGCAGGCTGCTGCAAGGGTTCTCGGCCGGTGCCGAGCTGGGCGGCGTGTCGGTTTACCTGGCGGAGATGGCCACACCCGGGCGCAAAGGCTTTTTCGCCAGCTGGCAATCGGCAAGCCAGCAGGTGTCGATCATGGTCGCTGCGGCGCTGGGTTATGGCCTGAATCAGTGGCTGTCCCCTGAGGAGCTGTCCCAGTGGGGCTGGCGTGTTCCCTTTGCCGTGGGCTGCCTGATCGTGCCGTGCATCTTCCTGTTGCGCCGCAACCTGCAGGAGACCGAAGAGTTCGCCAAGCGCGAGCATCGCCCGACCATGAGCCAGGTGTTCAAGACGCTGTGCGCCAACGCCTCGGTGGTGATCCTGGGCATGCTGATGGTGGCCATGACCACCACCGCCTTCTACATGATCACCGTGTATGCGCCGACCTTCGGCAAGACCGTGCTGCAGCTCGACACCAGCGATGCACTGATGGTGACCTTGCTGGTCGCCGTGTCCAACTTCCTGTGGCTGCCGATTGGCGGCACCTTGAGCGATCGCCTGGGACGCAAGCCGCTGCTGGCGGCGATGTCTCTGCTGACCGTGCTCACGGCCTACCCTGCGCTGTCGTACCTGGCCCAGAGCCCCAGCTTCGCGCACATGCTCGAAGTGCTGCTGTGGTTCTCGTGCCTCTACGGTCTGTACAACGGCGCGCTGATCCCGGCCCTGACCGAAATCATGCCCACCGAAGTGCGCGTGGCCGGGTTCTCCCTGGCCTACAGCCTCGCCACCGCGGTGTTCGGCGGCTTCACCCCGGCGGTGTCCACCTGGCTGATCCACGACACTTCGGACAAGGCCGCCCCGGCCTACTGGCTGATGTTTGCAGCCCTGTGCGCGTTCACTGCCACGTTCGTGCTCTATCGCCGTCGGCCTGCACGCAGCACGGCTGTTGCCTGAGGTTGTGACGGATCTTTACAAAGACCTGTGCAAAGCGCTGGAAAGTAACTTCGCATAACTAAAAAGCGCGTCCGAGCTTCTCGGGCGCGCTTTCGATTCAGTCCTGGTTCATTCCTAACTCAGCATCATCCAGCAGTGCTTTGGCCATACCCGCCAGGTAATACCCTGCCCAGGCCAAGTCGGCGTCGCTCTCCATGACACCCAAAAATGTCAGTCGCCTGACGCTACCGAGCAATTCCGACGCATGCTCGCGAGCGTGCTTACAGGGAATGCCCTGCTCGACGCGAAAGAGTGGCCGCCCCGAACCATCCCCTGCACTGAATGCAGTGAGCCCCGGTGTCGTTGATGCCTGTACAACATCGCTCATCGACGCTCTCCTCCATTGACACCCTGTTGCCATACCGCAACCCTGGGAAGCACCGCCCAACCTGTAGGAGCGGGCTGGTCCCGCGATGGGGGCGCCACCTTCGGCAAAGATCCATAGCGATCTACTGGCATTCTGGTCAAAGCCATCCTGACCAGACCTCTGGCCGCGGCCAGCTCCTGACCCAAAACACAAGGCAATCGTCGGTCTGCAATGCTCAAGGCAGCACCCAGATCCTGAGCAACCTGTTTCAAAAGGAATTCGAGCGAACGGGCGGGATATTCGTATGAGGGTGGATCGGGGACTATCTTCAGCATGCTTACCTCAGTGTCATTGAGGCTGCCATCACCCGCTGTCAAACAGGAAGGTGGCAGCTGTACGCGGGTTGACAGACCGAGGACACTGAAACTCGGCGCACACAAAGGTGCCCCACGCACAGCCGCCATAGCGCTTGCACGTGTTTCAGTGATCGAAGCAGCCTGTCAAAGCCGGTCGTTGAATGGGCAACGACCCAGCGAGACTAGAGGCCGGTTTGGAGCACTGCAATGGCGGAATGGCGGTGGGAGTATGTTTGGGAAATAGACTACAGGGAATAAGGAAAAGCTGATTGGTAGGATTCGACGGGAGAGTGGCGGAGCCGTGTTGAGTACTCCGATCTACTGAATCCTAAAAAGCCTCCTGCCTGCCAACGGTCGAAATTCTGGCCAAGAAAAAGCCCCGCTGACTCTCATCAGCGGGGCTTTTCATGTATGGCGGAGAGATAGGGATTTGAACCCTAGGTACTGTTGCCAGTACAACGGATTTCGAATCCGTCCCGTTCGACCACTCCGGCATCTCTCCAGTGGCGCGCATCATACCAGCGTTTTCGTTTCTGGCAAACCTTTTTTGAAAAAAATTCGCGTGGTATCAGGCGCTTGCGTGAGCGTGCGGGTTACAGCGGCACGCCCAGGCGCTTGGCGACTTCTTCGTAGGCTTCGATGACATCGCCCAGACCCTGACGGAAGCGGTCCTTGTCCATCTTCTTGCGGGTTTCCTTGTCCCACAGGCGGCAGCCATCAGGGCTGAACTCGTCGCCCAGGACGATCTGGCCGTGGAACACGCCGAACTCCAGCTTGAAGTCGACCAGCAGCAGGCCGGCGTCATCGAACAGCTTGCTCAGCACTTCGTTGACCTTCAGCGACAGCTTCTTCATCTCGACCAGCTGCTCGGCGGTGCCCCAGCCGAACGCGACAACGTGGGATTCGTTGATGAAGGGGTCGCCCTTCTCGTCGTTCTTCAGGAACAGCTCGAAGGTCGACGGGGTCAGCTGGATGCCTTCCTCGACGCCCAGGCGCTTGACCAGGCTGCCGGCAGCGTAGTTACGCACCACGCACTCGACCGGGATCATGTCCAGCTTCTTGACCAGGCACTCGTTGTCGCCCAGCAGCTTGTCGAACTGGGTCGGCACGCCGGCTTCTTCGAGCTTCTGCATGATGAAGGCGTTGAACTTGTTGTTGACCATGCCCTTGCGGTCCAGCTGCTCGATGCGCTTGCCGTCGAACGCCGAGGTGTCGTTACGGAACAGCAGGATCAAGCGGTCGGCGTCGTCGGTCTTGTAAACCGATTTGGCCTTGCCGCGGTAGAGTTCGTCGCGTTTTTCCATGATGGGCTCCGCTTGCTTGAGTGGTTGGGCTAGGCGATTTCGCGCCAGTCGAGCCCGTGTTCCTGATTCGCCACCTGGAGCCAGTCCGGATCGCACCCCAGGGTGTCGACGAAGCACTGACGGGCCAGTTGTGGCAGGTTGTTCTTGCTGCTGAGGTGGGCCAGCACCAGGTGTTGCAGGTGCTTCCAGCCCAGCTCGGCCACCAGGTTGGCGGCCTGGTGGTTGTTCAGATGTCCTTGACTGCCACCAACCCGCTGCTTGAGAAAGTACGGGTAGTGCCCGCGTGCCAGCAGGTCACGGCAGTGATTGGCCTCGATCAGCAATGCGTCGAGGCCCTGGTAACGCTCCAGCAGGTACGTATCGTAGCTGCCCAGGTCGGTGAGCATGCCGAAACGCCGGCGCCCGTCGCTGATCACGTACTGCAGCGGTTCGAGCGCATCGTGCTCGACCCGCGCGGCGCTGACCTGCAGGCTGCCGATCTCCAGTACGTCGCCACAACCGAGAAAACCGGCGACCTCCACCGGCTTGCGCATGCCACGCAAGGTCCCTTGGCTGAGGTAGACCGGTACATTGTAGCGCCGCGCCAGCAACCCGACGCCATGCACGTGATCGGCATGTTCGTGGGTCACCAGCACGGCGCTCAGTTGTGCTGCCGATACCCCGAGCAGCGCAAGGCGCCGCTCGGTCTCGCGCAGGGAGAACCCGCAATCGACCAGGACGAAGGTATCGTCACTGGCGATCAGCGTGCCATTTCCCTGGCTGCCGCTTCCCAGTACCGCGAAGCGCACTTAGCCCAGACGGTCCTGGATCGCGCTCAGCACGCGGCGGGCCACATCGGCCGGGGCCACGGTGTTGATGTTCTTCTCGACGGTGACCTGTACGGTGTCGCCCACCTTGCTCAGGCGCACCTGGTAGCGCTCGGCACGCGCCTCACGCTCTTCCTTGCTCGGCGCACTGCCGAACAGGCGGCTGAAGAAGCCCGGCTCGTTCTGCTTGTCCTCGGGTTTCTCGGACAGGTTGATGTAGTACAGGCCCAGGCTGCGGTTGATGTCCTCGACGCGCCACTCGCCCTGCTCCAGGGCGCGGCCAACGCCGGACCAGGCGCGGTCCAGGTCGGATCCGAGGAACAGCACCGGGTTGCCGCTGCCGTCCTCGCTCAGGCTGACCTGGCTCGGGGCATCGAAGTCGCGGGCCGCCAGCAGCGACACCGAACCGCCCTTCTCGGCGCTGCGGTTCATGCTGGCCAGCAGTTCGTCGACCAGCAGCGCATCGACGCCGGTGTTGGTCGAGGTGCTCGGGAAACCAGGCTCGGCGGTGCTGCCGGCCGGACGCTCGACGCTGACCACGTACACCTCGGAGGTGTTGCGCTGCACGCCGGGCTCCATGCGCACACGTACGCGCACTTCGCTGTCCGGGCTGCTGGAGGTGCTGGCCAGGCGCTGGCCGAGCGAAGCGGACAGTTCGTCGAAACGCTGCCAGGTGGTGTTGAATTCACCGGTCTGCGGACGTTCTTCAGCAACGCGGAAGCCGTTGTCTTCGAAGTACTGGCGCGCCACCGGCCAGACTTCGGCCGGCGAACGCTGGGCCAGGACCCAACGGTTGGCGCCGCTGCGCTGCAGGGTGAAGTCGCTGACATCGGCACTGGCCGACAGCGGTTGCGGACGCGGAACCTCGAACTCGCCGGTGGCGTTGTCGTCGGCCACGTTGCGCGGGATCGGCAACAGCGGATCCATGCGCTTGACGTGGGTGGCGTCGGGCGGCAGTTGCATCGGTGCAGTCGGGTGAGCCTGCAGGTAATCGCTGCCGCGGTCGCGGAAATAGCCATCCTCGCCCCACAGCCAGCCGCACCCGCTGGTGCTGGAGATGATCAGGGCGAGCGCGGAAAGACCAGCCAGTCGCTTCATGCGGTGTACTTCCTCGATTAAACCAGTACGCCGGACTGGCGCAAGGCAGTACGGACTTTTTCGTGACAGCCTTCGCTCAGCCAGGTCAGCGGCAGGCGAATGCCCTTGTGCATCAGGCCCATTTCCACCAGCGCCCATTTCACCGGGATCGGGTTGGCTTCGCAGAACAGGTCCTTGTGCAGCGGCATGAGTTTGTCGTTGATCGCGCGGGCCTTCTCGGCATCGCCCGCAAGGGCGGCCTCGCACAGATCGGCCATTTCGCGCGGGGCGACGTTGGCGGTGACGGAGATATTGCCCTTGCCGCCCAGCAGGATCAGCTCGACTGCAGTCGGGTCGTCGCCGGACATGACGATGAAGTCGCTGTCGACGCCGTCGATGATGGCCTTGGCGCGGGCCAGGTCGCCGGTAGCTTCCTTGATGCCGATGATGTTCTTGACCTTCGACAGGCGGATCACGGTCTCGGCCTGCATGTCGCAGGAGGTGCGGCCGGGCACGTTGTAGAGGATCTGCGGAATGTCGACGGCTTCGGCGATGTGCTTGAAGTGCTGGTACAGGCCTTCTTGCGTCGGCTTGTTGTAGTACGGCACCACCAGCAGGCAGGCGTCGGCGCCGGCACTCTTGGCGTTCTGCGTCAGGTGCACGGCTTCGGCGGTGGAGTTGGCGCCGGTGCCGGCGATCACCGGGATGCGGCGGGAGCTGCGCTTGACGCGCTCGACCACGTGCTTGATGACCAGGATGTGTTCTTCGACGTCGAGGGTGGCGGATTCACCGGTGGTGCCGACGGCGACGATCGCGTGGGTGCCTTTTTCCAGGTGGAAGTCGACCAGTTTATCGAGGCTGTCCCAATCCAGACGCCCTTGTGCATCCATGGGTGTGACCAATGCCACCATACTGCCCGCGATCATGAAACTGCTCCTGCCGGAAAAAGAGAGCGGTAATGGTACTGGCGCCATCGACCTTGCACAAGCGAAGCTGGCGGGCGGAGCATTCCCCTCGGCGCCGCTTTTCGCTACCCTTGATTCTTTGATCGGCGCAGTGCGGCCCGCCGGGCCGTCGACAGTGTTCCAGGCCAGTGTCCCGTCGCCCCCATCGGTGGCGCGAATGCTGGCCCCAGGAAGGCTTGCCCCGTCCTTCGCCGACCGCTCATCGCTTTAGGAATGCTGCATGTCCACCGCCCCCCGCGAACAATTCCTCGTCATCAGTGCCCTGGGCCCCAATCCCATGGAGCTTGCCAACGTCCTCAGCCGCGCGGCGTTCGAAAACCGCTGCGCGGTTGTCAGCTCGCGCCTGTCGCGCCACGGCGAAACCAGCGCCCTGGTGCTGCAGGTAGGCGGCAGCTGGGATGCCCTGGCGCGCCTTGAAACCACCCTTCCCGGCCTTGGCAAGAAGCACGGCCTGACCCTCGACGTGGTGCGCAGCGCCGAGCAGGAAGTACGCCCGCAGGCCCTGCCCTACGTGGCCTACGTCAGCGCCGCCTATCGCCCTGACATCATCAGCGAGCTGTGCCAGTTCTTCATCGACCACCGGGTCGAGCTCGACGGCATGACCTGCGACACCTACCTCGCCCCGCAGACCGGCAGCAGCATGCTCAACGCCCAGTTCACCGTGATCCTGCCAGCCGGCACGCAGATCAGCTGGCTGCGCGACCAGTTCCTGGACTTCGCCGACGCCCTGAACCTGGACGCGCTGATCGAACCGTGGCGCCCACAGAACCCTGTCTAAGGAGCCATCATGGCCGTAGCCCTCGATAAACCCGTCGCCGACTTCCAGGCCCAGGCCACCGGCGGCCAGACCATCAGCCTGTCCGAACTCAAGGGCCAGCAGGTGGTGCTGTACTTCTACCCCAAGGACAGCACCCCGGGCTGCACCACCCAGGGCCAGGGTTTCCGTGACCAGCACGAAGCGTTCAAGGCCGCCAACACCGTGGTGCTGGGCGTTTCGCGCGACGGCATCAAGTCGCACGAGAACTTCAAGGCCAAGCAGGGCTTCACCTTCGAGCTGATCAGCGACAAGGACGAGGCGCTGTGCCAGCTGTTCGACGTGATCAAGCTGAAGAAGCTGTACGGCAAGGAATACATGGGCGTCGACCGCAGCACCTTCCTGATCGACAAGGACGGTGTGCTGCGCCAGGAATGGCGCGGAGTGAAGGTGCCCGGGCATGTGGATGCGGTGCTGGCGGCAGCGCAGGCCTTGAACAAGGCTTGATATCGCCTTGAATCTTTTCGCGGGTGAACCCGCTCCCACAAGGGCTATGCGCCGCCTGCAGGAGCGGGTTCACCCGCGAAACGAACACCGCACCCCTAAAGCAATGGCGCTACCGTCGGCTCCTGCCGCGGCCAGGCATCGAGCACCGCCTTGAACAGCGTCGCCAGCGGAATGGCGAAGAAGATCCCCCAGAACCCCCACAGCCCGCCGAACAGCAGCACCGCGCAGATGATCGCCACCGGGTGCAGGCTCACCGCCTCCGAGAACAGCAGCGGCACCAGCACGTTGCCATCGAGCGCCTGGATGATCGCGTACACCGCCATCAGGTAGATGAACTGGTCGCCCCAGCCCCACTGGAACAAGGCGATCAGGGTCACCGGCACGGTCACCACCACCGCCCCCACATAGGGCACCACCACCGACAACCCCACCAGCAACGCCAGCAAGGCCGCGTAGTTGAGCCCCAGGGTGATGAAGGCGATGTAGGTGGCGATACCGCAGATCAGGATCTCGATACCCTTGCCGCGAATGTAGTTGGCGATCTGCCGGTTCATCTCGTCGCCCACGCGCGTCAGCAGGGTGCGCTCACGCGGCAGGTAGCCGCTGACCCAACGGGCAATCAGTTCGCGGTCCTTGAGGAAGAAGAACACCAGGATCGGCACCAGCACCAGGTAGATCATGGCGCTGACCAGCAACGGCAGGCTGGAGAGCGAGAACGTCAGCGCCCATTGGCCGAACTTGCCGATCTCGCCACGTACCGACTCGATCGCCCGCAGCACCTGTTCGTCCGACACCAGGTGCGGATAGCGCTCGGGCAGCAGCAGCAACAGCGACTGCCATTTGCCGAGCATGCCCGGCAGCTCGTTGAACAGGGTGATCAACTGGTGCCACAGCAACGGCACCAGCACCAGCAGGAACACCGCCAGCGCCCCCATGAACAGGGCGAACACCAGCCACACCGCCATCCGCGTCGGCACCTTGAAGCGCTCCAGGGCATTGACCAGCCCCTGCATGAGGAACGCCAGGACCATGCCCGCCAGCACCGGCGCGAGCATGCCGCCGAGGGTGAGCACCACGGTGAAGGCCAGGAACAGCAGGACCGCCAGCACCACCGCTTCCTCATCGGAGAAGTAGCGCTGCATCCAGTCGCGAAGCACTTTGAACATTGACGATCCTTGGGGAAGAAGACTCAGGCCTTGCGCAGCCAGTAGGTGTAGGTGCCGGCCTCGGCCGTTTCATGAAGCAGCGTATGACCGGAGAGCCTGGCGAAAGTGCGGAAGTCGCGCTGGGAGCCGGCGTCGGTCGCCACCACCTTCAGAACCGCACCGCTGCCCAGGCGGTTCAGTTCCATCTTTGCCTTGAGCAACGGCAACGGGCAGTTCAGCCCGCAGGCGTCGAGTTCGGCGTCGCAGGTCAGGGTGTCGATCATCACGGGGTCTCCATGGCGGGGCAACAGGTTGTTGCGGACAAGTCTCGTAGGATACCGCCACTGGTCTGCAAGGTGCGAGCGGGCTACAGTAAGGGTTTTGATCGACGCGAGCTTCGTGCATGAATCTACTGCGCCCTACCCTGCTGACGCTGGCCTGCCTGATGGCCCTTCCTGGCCATGCCGACGACCTGCCGTCGCTGGGTGATGCCAGCTCTGCGATCGTCTCGCCGAAACAGGAGCACGACCTGGGCCGCGCCTGGCTGAGCCTGCTGCGTGGTCAGGTCAACCAGCTCAACGACCCGCAGCTCAAGGACTACGTCGAGACCAGCGTGTACCGCCTGGCCGAAACCAGCCAGCTGCAGGACCGGCGCCTGGAATTCATCCTGATCGACAGCCGCGAGCTCAACGCCTTCGCCGCGCCCGGCGGCATCGTCGGGGTCAACGGCGGTCTGTTCCTCAATGCCCAGACCGAAGGCGAGTACGCCTCGGTGCTGGCCCACGAACTGGCGCACTTGTCGCAGCGCCACTTCGCCCGCGGCGTCGAGGCCCAGCAACGCATGCAGTTGCCGATGATGGCTGCGCTGCTGGCCGGTATCGTACTGGCCGCCGGTGGCGGTGGCGATGCCGGGATCGGCGTGATCGCCGGTACCCAGGCCGCCGCCCTGCAGGAACAACGGCGCTTTTCGCGGCAGAACGAGCAGGAAGCCGACCGCATCGGCATCCTCAATCTCGAGAAGGCCGGCTACGACCCGCGCAACATGCCGAGCATGTTCGAGCGCCTGGCCCGCCAGTATCGCTATGACGCCAAGCCGCCGGAATTCCTGCTGACCCACCCGGTCACCGAGTCGCGTATCGCCGACACCCGCAACCGCGCCGAACAGGCGCCCAAGGGGGGCGTCGAGGACAGCCAGCGCTACCAGCTGATCCGCGCCCGCGTCGCCCTCACCTACGAAGGCACGCCGGGCCTGGCCGCCAAGCGCTTCCGTGCCCAGCTCGACGAAAACCCCAATCTCGACGCTGCCCGCTATGGGCTGGCCCTGGCACAGATCAAGGGTGGCCAGCTGAACGAAGCCCGGGAAAACCTCAAGCCGCTGCTGGCCAAGGCGCCCAACGACATCACCTACAACCTGGCGCAGATCGACCTGGACATCACCAACAACCGCCTGGCCGATGCCCAGCAGCGGGTCACCCGCATGCAGGGGCTGTATCCGGGCAACTATCCGCTCAAGCAGGTGAGCGCCGACCTGCTGGTCAAGCAGAACAAGCCGGCCGAGGCGGAGAAGGTGCTGGACGACCTGGTGAAAAACCGACCGGACGATCCGGATGTCTGGTACGACGTGGCCGAGGTGCGTGGGTTGTCGGGCAACACCATTGGCCTGCACCGGGCGCGAGCGGAGTATTTCACCCTGGTGGGCGATTTCGACCAGGCGATCCAGCAGCTGGACTACGCCAAGCGCCGGGCGGGAAGCAACTTCCCGCTGGCTTCGCAGATCGACCAGCGCCAGCGGGAGATCATGGAGCAGCAGCGCATGGTCAAGGACATGATGCGCTGATAGGGATAGGGACAGGGGCCGCTGCGCGGCCTGGCCTCAGGCGTTACCGGAGAGTTTCATCCGCGCCGCCTGAGTGAAGTCCAGCATGCGGTTCAGCGGCTTGATCGCCCGTGGAATCAGCGCCGGCTCGACGAAGATTTCATTGCTGCCGGTACGCAGGCAATCCAATGTGCGCTCCAGGGTGTTCATCGCCATCCACGGACAGTGCGCGCAACTGCGACAGGCTGCGCCGTTGCCGGCGGTCGGTGCTTCGACGAACACCTTGTCCGGGCACAGCTGCTGCATCTTGTAGAAGATGCCGCGGTCGGTGGCGACGATGAAAGTCTTGTTCGGCAGGGTCTGCGCAGCCTTGATCAACTGGCTGGTGGAACCCACCGCATCGGCCAACTCGATCACCGACTCAGGCGATTCCGGGTGCACCAGGATTGCCGCGTCCGGGTACAGCGCCTTCATGTCGGCCAGCTGGCGCGACTTGAATTCCTCGTGAACGATGCAGGCACCGTCCCACAGCAGCATGTCGGCACCGGTATTCTTCTGGATGTAGCGCCCCAGGTGCTGGTCCGGGCCCCAGATGATGGTTTCGCCGTTGTCCATCAGGCTCTCGACGATTTCCAGCGCGCAGCTGGAGGTCACCACCCAGTCGGCACGCGCCTTTACCGCTGCCGAGGTGTTGGCGTAGACCACCACGGTGCGCTCGGGATGCTGGTCGCAGAACGCCGAGAACTCCTCCACCGGGCAACCCAGGTCAAGCGAGCAGGTGGCTTCCAGGGTCGGCATGAGGATGCGCTTTTGCGGGGTGAGGATCTTTGCCGTCTCGCCCATGAAGCGCACACCGGCCACCACCACGGTCTCGGCCGGGTGGTTCTTGCCGAAACGGGCCATCTCCAGGGAGTCGGACACGCACCCGCCGGTTTCCTCGGCCAGGGCCTGGATCACCGGATCGCAATAGAAGTGGGCGACCAGAACGGCGTTCTGGGCCTTGAGCTCGGCAGCGATGGCCGCACGGTAGTCGGCCTCCTGCGCGGGCGTCAGGGTATGGGGCTGCTTGGCGTCAAGGTGGGCTTGAACCAGGAGACGTTCGGAAATCTGGGTCATGATCGCTGGACCTGCGTGCGCGTCAGTCGAGTGTACCACCCGGCCCTGGCAGATCGGCTAACGGTGCCGGATGGCCGGCAGTGGCGGGCCATCGCGACCCCTCTGCGGGCGCGGATTATTATCGGACGGCGAAGGCTACAGGCAATCGGGGCAATGCAAAAGTCTTTTTGCCTGGGACAAGGCATTCGCGGCTAAACCCGCCTGCAGGGGTATACCACCACTGCAGGAACGGGTTCAGCCGCGCAGCGCTCACTGCAATCGTCAGCCCTGTGGCGACAGGGCCGCCAGGCGCATGCTCATGATCACGGCAAACTCCTCGACCGTCATCTTCTTGCCGTTGAAGTCGACCATGCCATCAGCGTAGTGCAGGGTCGACACCACGTCGTTGCCTTCGACAGTGGCCAGGCCGCTCTGCAGCGCCATCATGCCGACCATCTCACCGGCCTGGCCCGACTGCAGGGCGATGGCCTGGGCATCGGTCTGGCCGTCGAGCAACGCCTGCAGCGTGGCAAGGTCGCCGATCATCGCCTTGGACAGCGACAGCTTGCCCTGCAGGCGGGTCACCATTTGCTTGGCGAGCTGGTCCGGCGGCAGGTCGAAGGACGTCGGATTGGCGAAGTCCATCGACAGGTTGAAGTGGCTCTGGCCATTCGCCGTCTTGAACGACAGCTCTTCCAGTGCCAGTTGCGGCTTGTCGGCCAGCAGTTTCTGCAGGTCGCCCTGGACCTTGGCGGTCTCCTCCGGGCTCATGTTCAGCGACGGCACCGCCTCGCCACGGGCGGCGGCCTCCTGCAGCTCGGGCATCTTGCTCTGGTACCACTCCATCAGCGCCTGGGTAGCCGGCATGTTCACCGACTTCATGCTCAGCACCACCTGGCCGCTGCCCACCGGACGACCGGCGTAGGTGATGTCGGACACCTTGTACTCCAGGCGACCGCCCAGTTTGTCCTGGCCTTCGGCGCTGTACAGGTTGTTCTGCTCCAGGCCCTTGAGCACCAGCACTTCCTGCTTCGGCCCGAGGGTGGCCTGCAGGTTGGCCAGCAGCAGGTTCAGATGGCCGACGTAGATCATCTCGTGACCGGTGCTGGCCAGCTCGCCGCCGATCTTGAAGCCATTGAACTGCAGCTTGAGCGGCGGGTGATCGTCACCGACCAGGGTCATGTCCAGGCGCTCGGCATTGCCGTGGATCTCCACCGCCTTGCCCTCGCGGTCGCCCTTGAGCAGCAACTGCATACCGCCGAAGTCCAGGACATTGCCGTCACCTTCGTCGAACTTGACCGGCAGCAACTGGATATCGCTCTCGACCCCGCCGCCGTAGCCCAGGCTGACCTGGCCGAGCACCGGCGACTTGTCGCCTGCTGCGGCGAACCACGAGGCGGTGGCGTCATCCTTCTGCAGTTGGCTGTTGCTGACCGCCATCACCGGCAGCAGCTTGAGGCTCTTGACCCGCGACCAGGGGAAGGGACCGTGCTCGATGTGGTCGCTCACCCCCACCTCGAAGTTCACCGGAGCGCCCTCGCCGATGCGCAGGTCGCTGGCCTTGAGGCGGTACTGGGCATCGCTGGTGAACAGGTGTTGGTCCAGCGAAACCAGTTCGATGGTCATGCTGCCGCCACTGCCGACCAGCGCCTTCTGCAGTTCCGCGTTGCCACGGGCGATGGACTGCTCCAGCTCCGCCGGCAACTGTTTGCCGGTGTACCAGGCGCCGGCAGTGGTGACGACGGCGATGGCGACGGCCAGGCCGGAAAGGATGCCTACTGATTTCTTCATGAATTGAACCGATTGCTGTCCATAGGGCTGGTGGTGGCGCGGGACACGCGCCCGGGGAGCCAAGGGTAGCACTGTCGATTGCACGCTGCGGTATCCGTCCGGGAGATTTTCTCGCCTCTGCGAAATGTCCTACACCGCCGGGCCGCTGCACCTGTCGTAAAATTTTACGGACACTAAAATCTGTCTTAACCGCAGCACACACAAAATCAGTCCGTAAAACCCTGAAAAAGGCCGATAAAGACTCAAATAAGACATCACCCTGTCATGTTTAACTTGACACCCAGCCGTGCAATCGTCTTTTATTTTCTCCACCTTGCACCGCGTCCACATCACAACAAAAGACCGCGCCGCCATCATGCCTGTCCGCCCCTGCCCCCAGGCGCCGCCTTCCCGGCCGTGCCCGTACTGACCCCGCGCCCGCGCGCGAACCTTCGCTCCGCTATAAAAGGTGAACAACATGGAGCTCATCCGCTCGACCTTGCCGTGCCCGTCGCCCACCTTGCCCTGCCCCGTCCCGCATCAGGAGTGCCAGCATGCAGCCTGAGCACCCTGCCAGCCCCCACGAGCAGTTCCGCAAATCCCTGCGCCTGTGGCAGGTGGTGATCATCGGCCTGGCGTACATCGCGCCGATGACGGTATTCGACACCTTCGGCATCGTCTCCGGCATCACCGCAGGGCACGTGCCCAGCGCCTATATCCTCGCCCTGCTGGGCATCCTGTTCACCGCCGTGAGCTACGGCACCCTGGTGCGACGCTTCCCGGAATCGGGCTCGGCCTACACCTACACACAACGCGCGATCAACCCGCACGTGGGCTTTCTGGTGGGCTGGTCGTCGCTGCTCGACTACCTGCTGCTGCCGATGGTCAACGCCCTGCTGGCCAAGCTGTACCTGTCGGCGATGTTTCCAGAGGTGCCGGCCTGGGTCTGGGTGCTGGCGTTCGTCACCCTGATCAGCCTGATCAACATGCGCAGCATCAACCTGGTGGCCAACTTCAATACCCTGTTCGTGGCCGTGCAGATCGTCATCATGGCGGTGTTCGTCTACCTCTGCGTACGCGGACTGCACCAGGGTGAGGGGCTGGGTACGGCCTGGACGCTGATGCCGTTCGCCGACGACCAGACCCGCCTCAGCGCACTGGTGGCCGGTGCGACCATCCTGTGCTTCTCGTTCCTGGGCTTCGATGCCGTCACCTGCCTGTCGGAAGAAACCCGTGACCCGGCGCGGACCATCCCGCGCGCGATCTTCCTGATCGCGCTGATCGGCGGCGTCGTGTTCATCGTCATGTCGTTCTTCATCCAGGCCTATTTCCCGACCATGGACCGTTTCCAGGATCATGAAGCGGCACTGCCGGAAATCGCCCTGTACGTCGGCGGCAAGCTGTTCCAGTCGGTGTTCATCGCCTGCACCGTGATCAACACCATCGCCTCGGGCCTGGCGTCCCAGGCCAGCGTGTCGCGGCTGCTGTTCGTGATGGGCCGCGACCAGGTGATCCCGGCGCGCTTCTTCGCCCGCCTGCATCCGCGCTTCCGTACCCCGGTGCTGAACATCGTGGTGGTGGGCGTCATCGCCATGTCGGCGATCTTCTTCGACCTGGTCACCGCCACCTCGGTGATCAACTTCGGCGCGCTGATGGCGTTCAGCTTCGTCAACCTGTCGGTCATCAACCATTGCTATGTTCGCGAGCGGCGCAACCGCGGCCTGACGAACAACCTCAAGTACCTGGTGTTGCCGACGATAGGCTTTAGCATCATCGCCGTGCTGTGGATCGACCTGGACGAGCACTCGCTGTTGTTCGGCGGGGCCTGGGCCCTGTGCGGCGTGCTGTACCTGGCGTGGCTGACCAAGGCGTTCCGCGTGGCGCCGCCCAGCTACGTGGCCGAATGAACCACCCAGCCGACAACGCCCGCGCCTGAACGCGGGCGTTGTCCTGATCGAGAAGGAAACGCTCCATGTCGCTGCGCCGTCTTTCCATCCAGTGGAAGATCACCCTGCTGGCCGGCCTGTGCCTGCTGGCGGTCGTCGCCTTGCTGGTCGCCACCTCGCTGACCCAGGCCCGGCGCAGCGCCGGGCAAGTGTTCAGCGCCAACACCGAACTGCTCGACCAGAGCGCGCGCCTGCGCCTGCAGGCCCACGCCGAGACGCAGGCGCTGCGCATCCAGCGGTACTTCATGGATGCCTATCAGTATGGCAACGGTTTCGCCCGCCTGGTGCAAGCGCTCAGGCTGCGCGGCGGCGACAGCCTGCGCGGCGATCTGGTTCGGGAAGCTGGCGCTGCGCTGGCGGACAACCCCGACCTGATCGGCCTGTACCTGGTGTTCCAGCCCGATGCCCTGGAGCATCAGGACGGGCGCTTCACCGGCCAGGCCGAACTGGGCAGCAACGAGCGCGGACGCTTCTCGCTGTACTGGTCGCGCAACGGCTCGAGCGAGGTGGCTTCCGAGGCCATGCCCGAATCGATGCTTGCCGACACCAGCATCGGCGCCAACGGTTCGGCCTACAACCGCTGGCTGACCTGCCCGCTGGAAACCGCCAGGGCCTGCGTGCTCGACCCGTACTTCGACGAGGTCAACGGCCGCCAGGTGCTGATGACCAGCATCGCCCTGCCGCTGCTGGAAAACGACAAGGTGATCGGTGTGGTCGGCCTGGACATCGGCCTGGACAACCTGCAGCAGTTGAGCCTGGCCGGACGCCAGGAGCTGTTCGACGGCCAGGGCCAGGTCAGCATCGTCAGCCCCGTCGGCCTGCTTGCCGGCCATAGCCAGGATGCCGGCCAGCTGAGCAAGACCCTGCAGCAGGCGCTGGGCGAGCAGGTGCGCGAGCTGGTGGCACCGATGCGCGCCGGCCAGGCCGTGCAACGCCAGGAAGGCGGGATGTTGCGCGTCTCCCATCCGTTCGCGCCCATCCCCGGCGCGGCGCCCTGGCAGGTGCTGCTCGAGGTGCCCGAAGCGGTGCTGCGCGCCCCGGCGGTGGCGGTCAACCAGCGCCTGGACGAACGCAACCAGCAAGCCAACCTCAGCAGCCTGTTGATCGGCCTGGCGGCGGCCGTGTTCGGCCTGCTGCTGGTGTGGCTGACCGCTCGCGGCGTAACCCGGCCGATCCTCGCGGTGGCCGAGCGCCTGCGCGATATCGCCAGTGGTGAAGGCGACCTCACCCGCCGCCTGGACTACGCCCGCGACGACGAGCTGGGGCAACTGACCGGCTGGTTCAACCGCTTCCTCGACAAGCTCCAGCCGGTGATCGCCCAGGTCAAGGCCTCGCTGCACGAGGCGCGCGGCACCGCCGACCAGTCCGCCGCCATCGCCAGCCAGACCAGCGCCGGCATGCAGTTGCAGCACCGCGAGATCGAACAGGTGGCCACTGCGGCCAACGAGATGAGCGCGACGGCGCAGGATGTCGCCCATAACGCCTCGCAAGCTGCCGAAGCGGCACGCGGTGCCGACCAGGCCAGCCAGGAAGGCCTGCAACTGGTCGCCAGCACGCGCCAGACCATCGCCCGCCTGGCCGCCGGCATGGACGCAGCCATGGACGAAGCGCGTTCGCTGGCCGGACGCAGCGAGCAGATCGGCTCGGTGCTGGAGGTGATCCGCGCCATCGCCGAGCAGACCAACCTGCTGGCGCTCAACGCAGCCATCGAGGCCGCGCGTGCAGGCGAAGCCGGTCGCGGCTTCGCCGTGGTGGCCGACGAGGTGCGCAACCTGGCCCAGCGCACCCAGGTGTCGGTCGAGGAAATCCGCCTGGTCATCGAAGGCTTGCAGCAGGGCACCCGCGATGTGGTCGACGCCATGCAGGCCGGCCAGCGCCAGGCCCAGGACAACGCCCAACGCATGGACCAGGCGCTGCCCGCGCTGCAACGGATCGGTGAGGCCGTCGCGGTGATCAGCGACATGAACCTGCAGATCGCCTCGGCGGCCGAGGAACAGAGCGCAGTGGCTGAAGAGGTGAACCGCAACGTGGCGGGTATTCGTGATGTGACCGAGTCGTTGTCAGGGCAGGCCGAAGAGTCGGCGCGCATCAGCCAGGCGCTGAACCGCCTGGCCAATCAGCAGCAGGTGCTGATGGAGCAGTTCAGGACCTGATCGGTGGCACCGCGCAAAAGATGACGCTCACTCCCCGAATACCCGCGAAGGGTGGCGCAGGGTCGGGTCGAACGGATTGATCCTCGGCCCGATCGCCGCCGTTTCGCGCTTGAGCAATTCGACCACCATCGGCAGGCGCTCAGGCCCCAACCGGTCGCTGATGGTCGCCACGCTCAACGCCGCCACGGCATGGCCATTGCCGTCGAGAATCGGCACCGCCAGCCCGGCCATCCCCGGCAACACCCCGGTATTGCGCGCGGCATAGCCCTGGCGCCGGACGTTCTCCACCTCGGCGCGCAGGAACACTTCGTCGTACAGGTGAAAGTCCCTGAGCCGCGGCAGGTTGTTGCGAATCACCGCCTCGCGTTCCTCCTCCGGCAGGAACGCCAGGATCGCCAGGCTGCCCTGCCCTACACCGAGCGCCACGCGCCCGCCGATATCGCCGGTGAAGGTGCGGATCGGATACGGCCCTTCGCTGCGATCCAGGCACACCGCATCGAAGCCGCTGCGCGCCAGCAGGAACAGCGAATCACCCAGCGAGGCCGACAGCCGCAGCAAGCTGGGCCGCACCAGGTCGCGCAGGTTGCCGCTGTTGCCGGCCCGTGCCGCCAGGGCGAAGAACGCCAGGCTCAGGCGATAGCGCTTGCTGCGCGCATCCTGCTCGACCATGCCCTCGTCCACCAGGCTGCGCACCAGGCGGTGCACGGTCGGCTGCGACAACCCCACCTGCTCGGCCAGCTCGACCACCCGCATACCCTCGGCCGGCGCCTCCCCCAACACCCGCAGCACGGCGAACAGGCGCGATACGACACTGACGCCCGGCTCCTCGCTATTTCGTTTATCGGAATTCAAATTGCGTAATCTCCAAATGAAATTCCACTGAACGAATAAAACTGAAAATAGTGCTCGACACAGTGAAATTTGCCATTGAGAGCATCCTATTCCCGAGCCTACTCTGCGTCCACCGGGACAAATCGAACAACACACCGGTGAACGGGTGAAGCGTTCACCCCGGCGTCGATTTGCCTCCTTGCATCTGCCCCAACAACAAGCGTGCCCGACACGCGACAAAAGACAGGTGGAACGCAGTCATGGCCTTTTTGCATCTGGACAATCTTGGCAAACGCTACGGCACGATCGACGCCGTGGTCGCCACCAACCTCGCCGTGGAACAGGGCGAATTCGTCTCCCTGCTGGGCCCCTCGGGCTGCGGCAAGACCACCACCCTGCAGATGATCGCAGGCTTCGTCGACGTCAGCAGCGGACGCATCCTGCTCGATGGGCGCGACATCACCCACGCCAAGCCCAGCAGCCGCGGCCTGGGCGTGGTGTTCCAGAGCTACGCCCTGTTCCCGCACATGACCGTAGCCGACAACGTTGCCTTTGGGTTGCGCATGCGCAAGCAGCCCGCAGAAGAGATCCGCCGCAAGGTTACCCAGGTGCTGGCACTGGTGCGCCTGGACAAGCACGCCGAACGCTATCCGCGCGAACTGTCCGGCGGTCAGCGCCAGCGTGTGGCCCTGGCCCGGGCATTGGTGATCGAGCCGCCGGTGCTGCTGCTCGACGAACCACTGTCGAACCTCGACGCCAACCTGCGCGAAGAGATGCAGTTCGAGATCCGCAGGATCCAGAGCGAAGTCGGCATCACCACGTTGATGGTCACCCACGACCAAGCCGAGGCGCTGTCCATCAGCGACCGCGTGGTGGTGATGCAGGCTGGGCGCGTGACCCAGGTCGACGAGCCGTACCGTCTCTACGAACACCCGCGCACCCGCTTCATCTCCGACTTCGTCGGCAAGGCCAACCTGTTGCCTGGCGAGCTGGACGGCGCGGGCCTGCCGCAGGTGCAACACAGCCGCGACGCCCGCCTGACCCTGAGCCTGCGCCCGGAAAAGATCGACCTGCTCGACGGCGGCAGCGGTCGCCTGCAGGGCCGCATCCTGACCCGCTACTTCCTCGGCAGCCAGTGGCTGTACCGCATCGCCACGCCACTGGGCGAGCTGACCGTGGTGCGCCGCAACGACGGCAGCGCGCCGCTTGGCGAAGGGGTCGAGGTCGGCCTGGACTGGCAGCCCGAGCTGCTGCGGGTACTGGCCGCCGACGAGGTGATTGCATGAACAGCGCCGCGCCTGCCCCCGCCACCAGCGCCAGGCAACACCGTGACCTGCGCGGCTACCTGCTGTCGGCGCCAGCGCTGGCGCTGTTCGCCGCACTGCTGATCCTGCCGCTGCTGCTGACCCTGGTGCTGTCGTTCAACGTGTTCGACTACGAGGTGGGCATCCGTGCCGACGCCTGGACCCTGGAGCACTACCTGGCCCTGCTCGGCGACAGCTATTTCCTCGAGATCTTCTGGCGCACCTTCTGGATCAGCGCCCTGGTCACCCTGCTGTGCGTGGTGATCGGCGTGCCCGAGGCCTACATCCTCAGCCGCATGGCCAGCCCCTGGCGCTCGATCTTCCTGGTGGTGATCCTCACCCCGCTACTGATCTCGGTGGTGGTGCGCGCTTTCGGCTGGAGCCTGCTGCTGGGTGCCGACGGCCTGGTCAACCATGGCATCCAGGCCTTGGGCGGGGCGCCGATGAAGCTGCTGTACACACCATTCGCGGTGATCGTCGCGCTAGTCCACGTGATGCTGCCGTTCATGATCATCCCGGTCTGGACCAGCCTGCAGAAACTCGATCCGGCTGCCGAGCAGGCCGCGCTGTCGCTGGGCGCCAGCCAGGCCAAGGTCATGCGCCTGGTGGTGCTGCCACAGGTGATGCCGGGGGTGCTGTCCGGCACGCTGATCGTGTTCGGCCTGGCCGCCAGCTCCTTCGCCATCCCCGGACTGCTCGGCGGGCGTCGGCTGAAGATGGTCGCCACGCTGGTCTACGACCAGTACCTGGCCGACCTGAACTGGCCCATGGGCGCAGCCATCGCCATCGCCCTGCTGCTGGTCAACCTGCTGATCATGCTGTCGTGGAACCGCATGATCGAACGCCGCTACAAGAAATCCCTGGGGTAACTCATGTCCAAGAACGGTCCTCTGGCCCTGACCTTCCACAGCCTGGTGGTGGTCTTCATGCTCGCGCCGCTGGTGGTGGTGTGCCTGGTGGCATTCACCCCGGAAAACACCTTGAGCCTGCCTACCGCCGGGTTCTCCCTGCGTTGGTTCGAGGCGGTGTTCGAGCGCGCCGACTTTCTCGAAGCCTTCAACAACAGCCTGCAACTGGCATTTCTCGCCGCCACCCTGGCGACCCTGATCGCGGTGCCGGCGGGGCTTGCGATCACCCGCCTGCAGTTTCCGGGGCGCGAGTTTCTCAACGTGCTGTTCCTCTCGCCGATCATCATCCCGCACCTGGTGCTGGGGGTGGCGCTGCTGCGCCTGTTCGCCCTGCTCGGGGTCAACGGCAGTTTCACGTGGCTGGTGCTGGCGCACACGGTGGTGATCACCCCCTATGTGCTGCGCCTGGTGATCGCCGCCGCCATCGGCGTCGACCGCAGTGCCGAGCAGGCCGCCGAATCGCTGGGGGCGAGCCGCTTCACGCTGTTTCGCCAGATCACCCTGCCGATGATCCTGCCCGGTATCGCCGGGGGCTGGCTGCTGGCGTTCATCAACAGCTTCGATGAAGTGACGCTGTCGATCTTCGTCACCTCGCCGGCCACCCAGACCCTGCCGGTGAAGATGTATGTCTACGCCACCGAATCCATCGATCCGATGATGGCTGCGGTGTCGGCCCTGGTGATCGCCCTGACGGCGGTGACCATGATTCTGCTCGACCGGGTCTATGGCCTGGATCGGGTCCTGGTAGGGAAGCACTGACATGGCCTTGTTCAAACGCCTCGCCGAGCGCCAGCGCCCGGTGCTGGAATTCACCCTCGACGGCCAGCCGGCCAGTGGCCTGCTCGGCGACACCCTGCTGACCGCCGTGCTGACCTGCGGTGCTCACCTGCGCGGCAGCGACTTCAGCGCCGAGCCGCGCGCCGGGTTCTGCCTGATGGGCGCCTGCCAGGATTGCTGGGTGCGCCTGGGCGACGGTCGCCGCGTGCGCGCCTGCGCCACCGCACTGGAAGCCGGCCAGCAGGTGCTGCGCGAACCGGGGCGCCGGCCATGAGCGCCGTGGTCATCGTCGGCGCCGGCCCGGCCGGTATCCGCGCCGCGCAAACCCTGGTCGAACACGGCGTGCGGCCGGTGCTGATCGACGAAGCCGGCCAGGGCGGCGGGCAGATCTACCGCCGCCAGCCAGCCAACTTCACCCGGGCGCCGCGCCAGTTGTACGGTTTCGAGGCGGGCAAGGCCAACGCCCTGCACCAGACCCTGGACAGGCTCGCCGGGCAGATCGACTACCGCCCTGCCACCCTGGTGTGGAACGCCGAGCACGGCGCCCTGGACACCTTGCACGACGGCCAGGCCTCGCACCTGCCCTATCAGCGGCTGATCGTCGCCACCGGCGCCACCGACCGGGTACTCCCGGTGCCGGGCTGGACCCTGCCGGGCGTCTACACCCTTGGCGCTGCGCAGGTCGCCCTCAAGCACCAGGGCTGTGCCATCGGCGAGCGCGTACTGTTCTGCGGCAGCGGCCCGTTGCTCTACCTGGTCGCCTACCAGTACGCCAAGGCCGGTGCCAAGGTACTCGGCGTACTCGACAGCGCGCCGTTCAGCGCCCAGTGCCGCGCCCTGCCCGACCTGCTGGAGCAACCGGCAACCTTGGGCAAAGGCCTGTACTACCGCGCCTGGCTCAGCGCCCATGGTGTGCCGGTGCATCACGGCGCGACGCTGGAGCGCATCGAGGGTGAGCAACAGGTACGACGCGCGCTATGGCGCAAAGGCGATCAGCTTCATGCCAGCGAATGCGATGCGCTGGCGTTCGCCCATGCGCTGCGCAGCGAAACGCAATTGGCCGATCTGCTCGGCTGCGCCTTCGACTGGAATACGCTGAACCGCGCCTGGTTGCCGCGCCGCGACGAGGCCGGACGCAGCAGCCAGCATGATGTCTACCTGGCCGGCGACGGCGCCGGGATCATGGGCGCCGACGCCGCCGAAATGACCGGCGAGCGCGCCGCCCTGGCGGTGCTGCAGGACCTCGGCCAAGCCGTTGACCTTCAGCGCTGCCGCGCCCTGGAAAAATGCCTGACGCGCATTGGCCGTTTCCGTGAAGGGTTGGAAGCCGCCTTCCCCTTCCCCGAGCGCTGGGCCGAACAGGCACCGGACGATCTGCTGGTGTGCCGCTGCGAAGAGATCAGCGCCGGCGAGTTGCGTGCCGTGGTGAACGAAGGCCACTGGGAGATCAATCGGGTCAAGGCCCATTGCCGGGTCGGCATGGGCCGCTGCCAGGGCCGCATGTGCGGCGCGGCAGCGGCGGAAATCATCGCCAGTTGCAGCGGCAAGGCCCTGCACGAGGTCGGCCGCCTGCGTGCCCAGGCACCGATCAAACCCCTGCCTTTCGGTGTGGAGCATGACGCATGAGCCCGTGGATCGAGTCCGAGGTGATCGTCATGGGCGGCGGTATCGTCGGTGCCTCGGCAGCGCTGGCGCTGGCCCGGCGTGGCCGTTCGGTGACCTTGCTGGAGCGCGGCTTCTGCGGCGCCCAGTCCAGCGGTGTCAACTACGGCGGCGTGCGCCGCCAGGGGCGTAGCCTTGCGCAGTTGCCATTGTCGCAGCGGGCGCACCGGATCTGGGGCGACCTGCCTGCGCTGATCGGCATCGATGGCGAATACCTGCGCTCCGGGCACCTGAAGCTGGCGCGCAGCGAGGCCGACTTCGTCGCACTCCAACGCTACGAAGCGGCCAGCCGCGACCATGGCCTGGACCTGCAACTGCTCGACCGCACCACCCTGCGCGCCCGCTACCCCTGGGTCGGCGAGGTCGCCGTCGGCGCCTCGTACTGCGCCGACGATGGCCACGCCAACCCGCGCCTGGTTTCCCCCGCTTTCGCCCGCGCAGCCCGCGAGCAGGGCGCACGGGTCATCGAGCAGGCCGGCGACAGCCGTGTCGAGCACGATGGCCAGCGCTTCGTCCTGCACACCGCCAGTGGCCTGCGTCTGCGCGCGCCGTGGCTGCTCAACTGCGCCGGAGCCTGGGCCGCCGAACTGGCCGCGCAGTTCGGCGAGCCGGTGCCGATGGAGTCGGGCCACCCGGCGATGCTGGTTACCGAACCTTTGCCCTGGGTGATGAACGCCAGCACCGGCGTCGAAGGCGGCGGCATCTACGCCCGCCAGGTCGCCCGCGGCAACTGCGTGCTCGGTGGCGGGCGTGGCTTCGCCCTCGATGAGCGTCGGGCGCGCCCGGGGCAATCGGCGGTGCTGGCGATCCTGCGCAACGCCGTCGAGCTCTACCCGTTTCTGGCCGGTGCCCAGGCAATCCGTACCTGGAGCGGCACCGAGGGCTACCTGCCCGACCACGAACCGGTGATCGGCGCCAGCAGCACCCAGGCGGGATTGCTGCACGGCTTCGGCTTTGCCGGTGCGGGCTTCCAGATCGGCCCCGCCGTGGGCGAGGCACTGGCCGAGCTGGTCTGCGAGGGTGCCAGCCGCCAGCCGATCGAGGCATTTTCCATCCGTCGTTTCCAGGTCCGTCATGGCCTGGCCTCCAACCACTAAGAGGAAGGTCGCTTACATGAAGCACGTCAAACGTATTCTCGGCACCGGCTTGTCCTGTCTGTCGCTCGCCCTGCTCGCCGCCAGCCCCACACTGCAGGCCGCCACCCCGACCCTGTACCTGGGCATGAACGGCGGCACCATGGAGCGTACCTACGTCGACAAGGTGCTGCCGGCCTTCGAGCAGGCGAACAACGTCAAGGTGGTGATCGTGCCCGGCACCTCGGCCGACCACCTGGCCAAGGTCCAGGCCAACAGCAAGAAGCCGCAGATGCATGTGGTGATGCTCGACGACGGCATCATGTACCGGGCCATCTCGATGGGGCTGTGCAGCAAGCTGCAACCCAGCGAGGCGCTGTCGCAGATCCCCGAAAAGGCGCGGATCAAGGACGAGGCAGTGGCGGTCAGCCTCGGCGTGACGGGGCTGGCCTACAACACCCGCTTGTTCGAGAAGAACGGCTGGGCCGCACCGACTTCGTGGAAAGACCTGGAAGACACGCGCTTCAAGGACAAGCTGGTGTTCCAGTCGCTGGCCTCCTCGACCTTCGGCCTGCACGGTTTCCTGATGTACAACCGCCTGCAGGGTGGCGATGAAAGCAACGTCGAGCCCGGCTTCAAGGCGTGGCCCAGGCAGGTCGGGCCGAATGTACTGGAGTACATCGCCAGCTCGGCGAAGATCTCCGAAATGGTGCAGACCGACGAGGCGGCGCTGTTCCCACTGACGCCGACCCAGGTCACCACCCTGCAGGCCAAGGGCATCCCGGTGGCCTACGCCCAGCCCAAGGAGGGGGCGGTGGTGTTGAACTTCGCCGAGTGCGTGGTGGCCAACAACGACCAGCCGGAACTGGCGCAGAAACTCGCCGCCTACCTGCTGACACCTGCGGCCCAGGCCCCGGCGCTGGAGGAAGGCGACCAGATACCGTCCAACCCCAACACCCCCACCACCGAACGTACCCGTGGCCAGGTCGAGGCGATGACCCGGTACCAACAGAGCGCGGTGGTGGTGAACTGGGACGAGGTCAACCAGCAGCGGCCGCAATGGAACGCACGCTGGAGCCGTTCGATCGAGCGCTAGCAGCGCGCCGGTCGGCAATGGCGGGCACCGGCCCGCCATTGCTGAAGGATTTTCACAGGACCATGCGAAATACCGGGTATTAACGCAACAGTCCAGGCGCCCTAGAGTCGGCGACGACCCGCGCACCCCCTGCGCAGGCTGCAGGCTGCGAGGCGCCGATGACTCCGAAGATCAAGAACAACGCCATCGCCCTGGCGGGCTTTTCGCTGCTGGCGGGCGGCACCTGGCTGAGCCTGTGCGACGCAGCGCATCCCAGCGCCACCGCGCCGGTGGTCGCCGTGGCGCCAGAGGTCGATGTCGCGCAGGTGCTGCCCAGGCAGGTCCAGGCCTGGGATGAATTTTCCGCCCGGCTGGAGGCGGTCGAACAGGTCGAGGTGCGCTCGCGAGTGGCCGGGCAGATCCAGGCCCTGCACTTTCGCGAAGGGCAGCAGGTGAGCAAGGGCGATTTGCTGGTGACCCTCGACCCCGCGCTGTTCGCTGCCGATGTCAGTCGCGCCGAGGCCCAGCTGGCGGCGGCACGCGCCCGCCAGGTCTACACCCGCAGCGAGGCGCAGCGTGCCGAGCGCCTGGCCGATTCCCAGGCCATTGCCCGCAGCGAGGTCGAGCGGCGCCAGAACGAAGCGCAGCAGGCCGAGGCCGGCTTGCTCGAGGCCCGCGCTGTCCTGCGCAGTGCCCAGTTGAACCTCGAGTACACGCAGATCCGCGCCCAGGTGAGCGGCCGCGTCGGACGCCGTGAGGTGACGGTTGGCAACCTGGTCAGCGCAGGCCCCGATGGCCCGGTGCTGACGCGCCTGGTCTCGACCTCGCCCATCTATGCCAGCTTCGATGTCGACGAAGCGACCCTGCAACGCGCCCTCGGCCCACAGGCGCGGCTGGATGCCCCGCACAACCTGCCCGTACGCATGCAGGGGCTGGACGGGCACCAGCATGACGGCCAGGTGCAGTGGATCGACAACCATATCGACAGCGCCAGCGGCACGCTGCGCCTGCGGGCGGTGTTCGACAACCCCGACGGGCGCCTGATGCCCGGTCAGTTCACCCGCCTGAGCCTGGGCCAGGCCAGCCCCGTCGACGGCCTGCTGGTGGACGAACGCGCCCTGGGCACCGATCAGAACCGCCGCTATGTGCTGGTACTGGGTGCCGACAACCGGGTCAGTTACCGCCAGGTCACCCTCGGTCCCCGTATCGATGGCCTGCGCGTGATCAGCGCCGGCCTGCAGCCGGGCGAGCAGGTCGTCGTCGGCGGGCTGCAACGCGTGCGGCCCGGCGCGCAGATCAACCCACGCCAGGTGCCGATGCCCGTCGCCCAGTCCGATACCGCCGCCCTGCCACGGTCCTGAAGCCATGAAACTCGCCCATTTCTTCATCGACCGGCCGATCTTCGCCGGTGTGCTCTCGGTGCTGGTGCTGCTGGCCGGACTGGTGGCCATCCCCTTGCTGCCGGTGTCCGAATACCCTGAAGTGGTACCGCCGACCGTGGTGGTGACCGCCCGCTTCCCCGGTGCCGAACCCCAGGTGATTGCACAGACCGTGGCCATGCCGCTGGAGCAATCGATCAACGGCGTCGAGAACATGCTCTACATGAGCAGCCAGGCCACCACCGACGGTCTGCTGACGTTGACCGTCACCTTTCGCCTGGGCACCGATCCCAACCTGGCCCAGCAACTGGTGCAGAACCGCGTGGCCCAGGCCCAGTCGCGCCTGCCCGAGGAGGTCCAGCGCCTGGGCGTGACCACGGTCAAGAGCACCCCCGACCTGACCCTGGTGGTGCACCTGTACTCGCCCGACGGGCGCTACGACATGGCCTATCTGCACAACTACGCGCTGCTCAATGTGCGTGACCGGCTGGCGCGGATCGATGGCGTCGGTGACGTACAGGTGCGCGGCGCGGGCGAATACGCCATGCGCATCTGGCTCGACCCGGAAAAACTCGCTGTGCGCGGCCTGACCGCCAGCGATGTGGTCGAGGCGATTCGCCATGAGAACGTCCAGGCGGCAGCGGGCATCATCGGCGGCGTCCCCAGCGATGCGTCGGTGGCCACGCAGATGTCGATCAACGTCCAGGGCCGCCTGGAGGACGAGCAGCAATTCGCCGATATCGTGGTGCGCAGCGGCAGCGATGGCCAGGTCACCCGCCTGGCCGACGTTGCGCGCATCGAGCTGGGCAGTGCCGAATACGCCGCCCGCGCCCTGCTCGACAACCAGCCGGCCGCCGCCCTGTTCGTGCTGCAGGCGCCCGGCTCGAACACCGTCGCCATTGGCGAGCAGGTGCGCCAGGTGATGGCCGAGCTCAAGGGCAACATGCCCGAAGGTGTCGACTACCGCATCGTGTTCGACCCGACCCAGTTCGTCACCGCATCGATCCAGGCGGTGACCTCGACCCTGCTCGAAGCCATCGCCCTGGTGGTGCTGGTGGTGATCCTGTTCCTGCAGACCTGGCGCGCCTCGCTGATCCCGCTGCTGGCGGTGCCGGTGTCGGTGGTGGGCACCTTCGCGGTGATGCTGGCGTTCGGTTTCTCGATCAACACCCTGACCCTGTTCGGGCTGGTACTGGCGATTGGCATCGTGGTCGACGACGCCATCGTCGTGGTGGAAAACGTCGAGCGCAACATCGCCAACGGCCTGTCGCCGCGAGAGGCCAGCTACCTGGCCATGCGCGAGGTGTCCGGACCGATCGTGGCGATAGCCCTGGTGTTGTGCGCGGTGTTCGTGCCGCTGGCCTTCAGCAGCGGCCTGACCGGTCAGTTCTACCGTCAGTTCGCCCTCACCATCGCCATTTCCACGGTAATCTCGGCGTTCAATTCGCTGACCTTGTCACCGGCCATGGCCGCCTTGCTGCTGCGCCCGCACGACGCCCCCAAGGATCGCCTGACGCGCCTGATGGACAGGGTGCTGGGCGGTTTCTTCCGCGCCTTCAACCGCCTGTTCCAGCGTGGCGCAGACGGCTACGCCCACGGCCTCGGTGGCGCCGTCGCGCACAAGGGGTTGCTGCTGGGGCTGTACCTGCTGCTCGCCGGCCTGACGGTGCTGCTGTTGCGCCAGGTGCCGGCAGGCTTCGTGCCCGCCCAGGACCGCACCTACCTGCTGGCAGTGATCCAGTTGCCGGACGGCGCCACCCTCGAGCGCAGCGAGCGGGTGGTGCGCCAGGTCAGCGAGATCGCCCTCGGCCACCCGGACGTGCGAGCCTCGCTGGCGTTTCCGGGCATGTCGGTGAACGGTCTCACCAACAGCTCGAACGCCGGCATCGCCTTCATCAACCTCAAGCCGTTTGCCGAACGCCCTGAGGCTGCGCAGAGCGCCCGGGCCATTTCCGCCGAGCTGGCCCGGCGCTTCAGTGCGATCAAGGAGGCCCGGGTGGTGCTGTTCAGCCCGCCGCCCGTGCGCGGGCTGGGCACCACCGGCGGTTTTCGCCTGCAACTGGAAGACCGTGCGGCCCTGGGCTACCCGGCGCTGGACGCCGCCACCAAGGCGTTCATCAATGAAGCCGCCAAGGCCCCGGAGCTGACCGGCCTGTACTCCAGCTTCCAGGTCAACGTGCCGCAGCTGCAGGCGCAGGTGGACCGGGTCAAGGCGCGCCAGCTCGGGGTGGACGTACGCGATATCTTCAGCACCCTGCAGATCTACCTGGGCAGCCTCTATGTCAACGATTTCACCCGCTTCGGCCGGACCTTCACCGTCCGCGCCCAGGCCGATGCGCCGTTCCGTGCGCACGCCGAAGACATCGCCGGCCTGCATGTGCGCGCCAGCAGCGGGCAGATGATCCCGTTGTCGGCGCTGCTGCAGGTCAGCCCAGGCTTCGGCCCGGAGCGGGCGATGCGCTACAACGGTTTCCCCAGTGCCGATGTCAGCGGCGCCGCCGCGCCCGGGTACTCCAGCGGCCAGGCCAAGGCTGCGGTGGAGCGGGTCGCCGCCCAGGTGCTGCCACCTGGCGTGACGATGGAGTGGACCGACCTCACCTACCAGCAGCAACTGGCAGGCAATTCGGCGTTGTGGTTGCTGCCGCTGGCGGTGCTGCTGGTGTTCCTGGTGCTGGCGGCGCTGTACGAGAACCTGGCGCTGCCTTTTGCGATCATCCTCATCGTGCCGATGGCGATCTTCTCGGCGCTTGTCGGTGTATGGCTCAGCGGTGGCGACAACAATGTCTTCACCCAGATCGGCCTGATGGTGCTGGTCGGGCTGTCAGCGAAAAACGCCATCCTCATCGTCGAGTTCGCCCGCGAACTGGAGTTTGCCGGGCACACCCCGCTGCAGGCGACACTGCAGGCCAGCCGCCTGCGCCTGCGACCGATCCTGATGACGTCGATGGCATTCATCATGGGCGTGCTGCCGCTGCTGTATGCCAGCGGCGCCGGCGCCGAGGTGCGCCAGGTGATGGGCGTGACGGTGTTCGCCGGGATGCTCGGGGTGACGCTGTTCGGCCTGCTGCTGACCCCATCGTTCTATGTGATGCTGCGTGCCGCCTCCGGTAACCGGCCGCTGCGACGCCATACAACCGCAGCCTCGCACTGAGCGGTGTCGGCACGGCTTGCCCAGGGAGCGGGCATCGGCCTACCCTGCGCGCACCGCTTATCGCCGCACCGAGGAGCTTCATGAACGATCCGCTGCACGCGCTGTGCTGGGATGACCTGCGCATCGTCAAGGCCATTGCCGACAAGGGCAACCTGGTGGCGGCGGCCACCGCCCTGCAGGTCAATCACTCGACCGTGTCCCGGCGCCTGTCGGCGCTGGAGCGCTGCCTGGGCGTGTGCCTGTTCGACCGCCGCCGCAGCGGCTACGTGGCCACCGCTGCCGGCAGCGAACTGGTGGCCCTGGCCGGGCGCCTCGAGCTGGAAATCCTCGGCGTCGCCCGGCGTGTTTCAGGCCATGCCCAGGGGCACAAGGGCGAGCTGCGCATGACCACCAGCGACGCCCTGCTGCTGGACTTTCTCACCCCCATCGTCGCCCGCTTCCAGGCCGACAATCCGCAGATCCGTATCGAGGTGAGCGTCGGCAACCAGCCGCTGAACCTGGCCCGGGGCGAGTCCGATATCGCCTTTCGCGCCACCCTTACCCCGCCGGAAAACCTGTGCGGGCGCAAGGTCGCGACCATCGCCTGGGCAATCTATGGGCGCAAGCCAGCGCGCCCCTTGCCGATGCCGCAAGCGCGCGAGCTGCTGGGCATGCCCTGGGTATCCTACGGCAAGGGTCTGTCGGGGCTGCTGGCATTCGACTTCGTCGAGCGGACCATCGCCGCCGAACAGGTGCTCTACCGCAGCGACTCGGTGGCAGGCGTGGCCGCGGCCATCCATGCCGGGATCGGTATCGGCCTGCTGCCGTGCATGCATGGCGACCTGCAGCCGGGCCTGGTGCGCCTGAGTGCGGTACAGCCGCAGGTCTACGACGAGCTGTGGATTCTCACCCACCCCGATATCCGCAAGTCCGGCCGGGTGCACGCGTTCATGCAGCATTGCGCCGAAGCCATCGTCGCCCGGCGCGATTTCATCGAGGGCCGCAGCCA
This sequence comes from Pseudomonas sp. FA117, assembly GCF_057370475.1. Taxonomy (NCBI): domain Bacteria; kingdom Pseudomonadati; phylum Pseudomonadota; class Gammaproteobacteria; order Pseudomonadales; family Pseudomonadaceae; genus Pseudomonas; species Pseudomonas sp. FA117. The sequence goes on along the minus strand of NZ_CM170675.1, from coordinate 1,463,988 downwards.
CGGCGGTTGAGCGTTCTGTGCAGCATTGCGCGAGCGCCCGTGCAGCGATGCACCCTGCTCGCGCAGGTGGCGCCCTAGACTCGCCGGCATCGAGGGGGCAGCGGCCCTCGCGATCTTCCGACGTCATCGCGCAGCCACTGCACAAGGATCCCGCCATGAGCATCACCGCCACCGCCAAACCCGCCCGTTCGCTGCTCAGCCCCACCGATCATGCCCTGGTACTGATCGACCACCAGTCACAGATGGCCTTCAACACCAAGTCGATCGACATCACCAACCTGCGTGCCAACACCGGCATTCTCGCCGAGACGGCAAAAGGTTTCGGCGTGCCGACGATCATCTCGACGATATCGCGCGAGTCCTTCGCCGGCCCGCTGTTCGAGGAAGTCGGCAACGCCTTCCCTGATGCCGACATCGTCGACCGCACCACCTCCAACGCCTGGGAAGACCAGCAGTTCGTCGCCAGGATCAATGCCGTGGGCAAGCAGCGCCTGGTGATCTGCGGGTTGTGGACTTCAGTGTGCTGCAACGGCCCGGTGCTCTCGGCGCTCGAACAGGGCTTCGAGGTGTACGTGGTCACCGACGCCTGTGGCGACTGCACCGTCGAAGCCCACGAGCGGGCGGTGCAGCGCATGATCCAGGCCGGCGCCCGACCGATCACCGCCCTGACCTACCTGCTGGAGTTGCAGCGCGACTGGGCCCGGGCCGAGACCTACGACCTCACCACCGGCATCGCACGCCAGTACGGCGGCGCGTTCGGTATCGGTATCCAGTACGTGAAGAGCATGTTCGCCGCCCACCAGGGCTGAGCCTGTTCGGGGATGTCCCGCCGCTCAGCGGGCCTGGCGGGTCCTGGCGTAGTCGAGGAAGGTTTCAAGGTCGGCACTGCTGAGCATGCGCGCCACCTGCTTGACCTCCTCCATGGGCCAGTCCCACCAGGCCGCTTCGAGCAGGGCCTGGCGTACCGGTTCATCGAAGCGCCAGCGAATGAACTTGCAGGGATTACCTCCCACCACCGCATAAGGTGGCACATCGCGGGTTACCATGGCTCCGGCGGCGACGATCGCGCCGTGGCCGATGGTGACACCGGAGAGGATGACCGCATTGGTACAGATCCAGCAGTCGCTGCCGATCACCACGTCGCCTTTGCTGCGATCGTAGTCGGTGATGTCGTCCAGCCCTTCAACCATGGCGGGAAAGGGATAGCTACTCACCCAGTCGGCTCTATGTTCTCCCCCCAGCAGAATCTGCACGCCAGCGGCGATGGAACTGTAGCTGCCAATACGCAATACAGAATCCTCACCGAACTCTGTGACCTCTGGCACGCCATAACTGCCCACGCCAACGCTGTATCGTGGATAACGCATGCGGATCTTTTCGCTGACGCGCTCAAGCTTGTCCATCGCCCGCAACCGCTTGCGCTCGCGGCGCTCGGCCATAGTCCTGAAAAAATTCACGGCAGGCGCTCCTCGATCGGCATCAACGGTGGAACATCAGGCGCTTGATGCGCTTGAGGGTGGTCTTGTTGTAGTGGCGCAGGGGAATGCTGCGCAGCAGGTCCCAGGCATAGGCCTTGTCGGCAACCACTGCGTACTTGAGCGCCTTGTGCACCAGCACTGAACGCCCACGGGCATAACCCGGATATTGCTGGTAGGGCGCGATGGCCTTGAGATCGGCCTCCAGCAGCACCTTGAACTTGCGCGACAGGTTGTTGGGGTGGCGCCGGTAACGGGTGACACACACTGGCAACTCGTGCACCTCGTAGCCCTGGGCGGCGATACGCAGAGTCATCTGGAAATCCTGGACCTTGATGGTCGGGTCGTAGAAATCCGCCGCGCGCATTGCCTCCATCCGATACAAGGAGCCAGGGGCACCGACGACCACGGCATCACGCAGGATTTCGGCGAAGTCGAAGACCCTGACCTCGGTGCGCTGCTGCACCTTGATGTCACGACCGTCGCAGTCCATGTAGACGATCAGCGCACCGACACAGCCCACCTTCGGATGCGCATCCAGGTAGGCGGCGCGCACGCTCAGCGAGTTCGGCAGCATGATGTCGTCGAGATCAGGGGTCGAGACATAAACACCGCGGGCATGCTTCAACCCGGTGTTGAGCGCGCCGCTGACGCCTTGGTTGGCCTGGGTCAGCAGGGTGAAGTCATAGGTCGACTGCAGCGCACGAAGCATCTCCACGCTACGGTCGCTGGAACCGTCGTCGACAATGATGACTTCGAAATTCGGGTAATCCTGGGCGAAGATGCTGTGCAGGGCCGCTTCCAGGTATTTCTCGGCGTTGTAACAAGGAGCCACTACCGATATCAGTGGCGCCGATGACTCGACGACGGGCGTGCTTCCTGGCGTCATTATGCGTGTAGGCCTCTGTGCGCAGTGCAGGAACGGGCCAACCCGAAAAGCCGTGGTCGCCCCGAAAAAACGCCCAGTATACGCACACTGCCCCGCTTCTCGAAGGGCTCTGGATACTCAGCCTTGCCCGATCGGGGACATCGCCTGGGCCGCTGCCAGGGCCGCCAGATAGCTGCCGTCTGGCGCACGCCGGCGAAAATGCCGGTCGAGCCCTGCGAAGATCGCCTCGGCCACCTTGCGTTGGTGGCGCGGGTCCTGCAGACGCTGGCAGTCCCGGACATTGGACATGAAGCCGGTCTCGACCAGGATCGACGGCACGCTGGGCGACTTGAGCACGGCAAAGCCGGCCTGCTCGACACGGGCCTGGTGCAGGCCAGCCACCCCTTCCAGTTGTCCGAGCACCGCGTGGCCCAGGTCCAGGCTGGTGGAGATGGTCGCGTTCATCGACATGTCCAGCAGCACACCCGCCACCAGCGGATCCTTCGGCGGCTTCTTCAGCACGCTGGTCACTCCGACGAAGTCGGCGTCGTTCTCGCGCTGCGCCATCCAGCGGGCCACGGTGGAGGTGGCGCCATGCTCGGACAGGGCGAACACCGAGGCCCCGGACGCCGTGCGCCTGGGCGCCGCATCGGCATGCACGGAAATGAACAGGTCGGCATTCAGGCGCTGGGCCAGTTCGGCGCGTTTGCGCAGCGGGATGAACACATCCTGGTTGCGCACCAGCCGCGCCTTGAAACCTTTCTGCGCATCGATGCGCCTGGCCAGCAGACGGGCAATGGCCAGGGCAACCAGTTTTTCCTGCTCGCCGCGGCTGCCGACCGCGCCGGGGTCCTTGCCGCCATGCCCGGCGTCGACCACGATCAGCAGGTCACGACCCTGCGGCGCCTTCACCCCGGCGCCAGGGCCCGGCTGCGCGACAGTGGCGGCCAACGGCAGGTTGCCCAGGCGCAACAGCAACTGACGGCCACCGGCAAGGCGCTGCAGGTCGGCGGAGATCCCCGCCTGGTTAAGATCCAGCACCACCCTCAGGCCGCCATCCTGGGTGGCGGCACTGCGGATCGCCCTGACCGGGGTGCCTTGCAGTGCCACCCCGTCGAATGACGTGGCCAGCCCGGCGCCCTGCAGGTCCAGCACCAGGCGCGGTGGCGCCTCGAGGGTAAAGCTGCGCGCCGGCACCGGGTCGCTGAGTTCGAGCAGCAAGGCCACACCATCAGCGGAACGCCGCATCACTGCACCACGCACCTGCGCGCCGGTACCCGCCTGCACGAAGTGACTGAGCGGCAGCGCACAGCCGGCGAACAACAACTGGAGGAAACGGCGTCTGTCCATGGCGGCAAGCACCCCTGGCGGCAAAAAAGGTTAGTTATTAGTGTTATAACATAACATTTTAAAGTGCCGTGCAAGGTTTTTTGCCTCGAGTCAGCCCTGCCCTACAGAGCCTCAGTCTGCCGCAGGCGCAGGCGCCACAGGCCCGCCATGGGAGCTGCGCAGGATCAGCCGGGGTGCCCAGACCTCCTGCAACGCCTCCACCGCCACGCCCTCCAGCCGTGCCAGCAGCAGCTCGACCATCCGCTTGCCGGCCTCCAGGGTCGGTGCGCTGAAGGTGGTCAGCGGCGGATTGAGATAAGGCCCCAACGGATGGTTGTCGCAGCCGATCAGCGCAACATCGATGCCAGGCCGTCGCCCGCTCTCGACAATGGCCTGCAGCGCACCGCAGGCCAGCAGGTCATGCCCGCACATCAGCGCAGTCGGCGGTTCGGCCATCGCCAGCAGTTGCCGGGCACCTTGCAGGCCGCCGTCTTCGGTGAGGTCGCACTCGCGGATGAGCGTAGGGTCCGCCGGCAGGCCCGCCGCTTCGAGCGCTTGCAGGTAGCCCTGGCGCAGGTGCTGGCTGAGCATGAGGTAGCCGGGCGTGCACAACAGGCCGATGCGCCGGTGCCCAAGCCCGACGAATTGCTCGACAGCTTCGCGGCCGGCCACGGTGCGGTCGATGTCGACGAAGGGAAAAGGGTCACCGGTTTCGCTGCGGCCCAGGGTCACGAACGGGATACCACGCGCCTGGAGGAAGCGGATGCGCTCGTCGTCGCGCCGGGTCCTGCCGAACATCACGGCGTCGACCCGCTGCTGCTCGACCAGACGCCGGAAGCTGTCGATCTCGCTCTCGACGGTGCGTCCGGTGACGATCACCAATTGCAGCGAAGTCTGCTCCAGCGCCTGGTCGATGCCGGTCAGCAGATCGAGGAAGAACGGCTGGGCGAAGTGGGTCTGCGGCGGTGACAGCACGAAACCGATGCTTTCCGAGGTGCCGGTGCGCAGCCGTCGGCCGGCCGGGTCAGGCGAAAAGCCCAGGTCGCCAGCGGCCGCCAGTACCCGCTTGCGGGTCGCATCGCTGACATCGGCGCGACCATTGAGCGCCTTGGATACCGTCGACACCGACAGGCCGAGGTGGCGCGCCAGCTCGACGATATTGGTCCGTTGTTTCATTGCCATCCCACCCCCACTGCATCGGGGCGCCATGCTAACGCGTTTGCAAGGTGCGGGAAAATGTCGATGCCGCCAGCGCCGAACGGGCCCTGCCTGTCACGTCCTGGCATAGGTGGCGGTGAACGTCGCCCGGCCCAGGGTGCTGGCATTGAGCATGAAGCCGGCCAGCGCCGGTGTTGCATCGTCCGGGACATCCAGGCGTGCCACCGGCAATGCATGCAGGGTGAACACATAGCGATGGGGGGCGTCGCCAGGCGGCGGGCAGCAGCCGCCGAACTCGACCAGCCCGTAGTCGTTGCGCAACTGGCGTGCCCCTGCCGGCAACGCTGCCCCGCCCCTGGCGCCCGCATCGGCAGGCAACTCGAGAACGTGCGCGGGGATGTCCAGCACGAACCAGTGCCACCAGCCCGAGCCGGTCGGGGCGTCGGGATCGTAGACGGTCAGGGCGAAACTGCGGGTGCCCTCGGGGGCGTCGTGCCAGTGCAATTGCGGGGAACGGTTGTCGCCGGTGCAACCGAAGCCATTGAACTCGAAGCGCTGCGCGATGCTGGCGCCAGCGGCGATGTCATGGCTGGCAAGGGTGAAGGGTCGGGTCATGCGCGGGCAGCCTTGATAGGTGAAGGGACGGTGCAGCACCTGGCAAACGACGATTGCCCCCTCCGGCGAGATGGGAGCGGGCCTGTCGATCAGCACACGGTTGCCGCTTCGAAAACGTTTTCGTATGATTCGCCAGAACCCGGCAGCCGTCAAGCCATCCTTGTCAGAAGTGGCCGACCTGCCCTGCCTTTGTCCTCTTCGCCTCGAGACCCCACGATGTCTGCCACTCCTTGCGTACCGAACCCGGCGTGCAGCGCGCCCGATTGCAGCGAGCGCCTGCCCGACATCCCCGCCAGGGCCAACTGGCTGGCCGTCGGCTCGCTGTCGCTGGGTGTATTCGGCCTGGTCACCAGCGAATTCCTGCCCGCCAGCCTGCTCACCGGCATCGCCAGCAGCCTGCAGGTCAGCGATGGTGCCGCGGGCCAGGCGGTGACCGCGACGGCCCTGGTTGGCGCCGTGGCCGCACCGACCTTGCCCCTGCTCACCCGCGGCGTCGACCGGCGCCTGGTGCTGATCGGCTTCACCCTGTTGCTGCTGCTGTCGAACCTGTTGTCGGTGCTGGCCAACAGTCTTGCGGCGCTGCTGCTGGCGCGCGTGCTGCTGGGGGTCGCGCTTGGTGGGTTCTGGTCGATGTCGGCGGCGCTGACCATGCGCCTGGTACCGACGCCACTGTTCGCCCGGGCGCTCTCGGTGGTGATCGCCGGCATGTCGTTCGCCACGGTCTGCGCCGCGCCAATCGGGGCCTGGATGGGTGATCACTGGGGCTGGCGCAGTGCGTTCATGGCCGCCGGAGCGATCAGCATCGTGACGCTGGTAGCCCAGGTCATGGCCTTGCCAGCCTTGCCGGCACGCGACAAGCCGGACCTGCGAGCGCTGGGGCATCTGCTGCGCCAGCGCAAGGTACAGATTCCCCTGCTGACGATCCTGCTGCTGATCTCCGGTCACTTCGCAGGCTTCACCTATGTCCGCCCGTTGATGGAGCAAATCACGCATCTGTCGCCGGGCAGCATTTCCGCAGTACTGCTCGGTTACGGCGTGGCAGGTTTCCTCGGCAATTTCGTCGGCGGCTGGCTGACAGGGCGTGACGAGCGCCTGGCCATCGTCCTGGGCAGCATCACCATCGCCCTGCTCGCCGCCGCGTTACTGGGTGCCGGCGAGTCGGTCGTGGTCACCGCGACGGCCATCACCCTCTGGGGCTTTGCCTTCAGCTTCTTCCCGGTCGCCTTCCAGACCTGGTTCGTGCGGGCAGCACCGGGACAGACCGAGTCGGCGAGCGGGCTGATGGTCACGGCCTTTCAGGTGGCGATTGCCACCGGTGCCGTGGCGGGAGGGCTGATGGTCGATCATCTCGGCGCCCTCGGCGCACCGCTGTTCGCCCTGGTGGTGATGGTGCTGGGCGCGCTGCTGGTGCTGTCCAGCCGGCGTGGCGGCTGAAACGCATGCATCGCTACGTCCCGTCGCGCGCTGACACCAGCGCCTCGCTGCAGGCGCTGCGCGAAGGCATCGGTGCCCTGGCCACGGCGCCAGGGGACTTCCCCACACTGATCGGCGATCTCAAGGTCTTTCGTCGCGACACCCCTACCCCGCCGATGAACTGCACGGTCGAACCGAGCGTGGTGCTGGTAGTTCAGGGCGCAAAGCAGATGGTGATCGGCGGCGACAGCCACCCCTATGACCAGAGCCGGTTCCTCATCACCTCGCTCGACATGCCCGCGCATTCGGCCGTCACCCAGGCCAGCGAACAGCACCCGTGCCTGGGGCTGGTGCTGAAACTCGACCTGCGCACCCTCGCCGAGCTGATCGCCCAGGACAGCCGCCTACCGCTCGTTGGTCGTTCGGCACAGGGCAGCATGGGCGTGGGCAGCCTGTGCCCCAGGATACTGGCAAGCTTCACCCGCCTGGTCGACCTTGCCCACGAGCCACAGGCCGTGCGGGCGCTCTGGCCATTGTTGCAGCGGGAAATCCATTATCGCCTGCTGATGAGCGACCAGGCGCGGTTGCTCTGGCGCATCGCCTCGGTCGGCAGCAAGACCCAGCGCATCGCCAAGGCCATCGAATGGATCAAGGCCAACTATGCCGCTGCACTGCGGGTAGAAGAGTTGGCGACGCAGGTGCAGATGGGCCTCTCGACCTTCCACCAGCACTTTCGCCGGCTCACGGCAATGAGCCCTTTGCAGTACCAGAAATGGATCAGGCTCAACGAGGCCCGGCGGCTGATGCTCAATGAGCAGATGACGGCAGCGACGGCGGCCTTCAGGGTCGGCTACGAAAGCCCGTCGCAGTTCAGCCGCGAATACCGGCGCCAATTCGGTGTGCCGCCAAGGCAGGATATCGCCGGCCTCAGGCGCGGCCCGGCCAGCGCCTGAGCCAGGCATCGATGACGCCTGGCCCGGGCTGCGGCAGCTTCAGCTCGCCGGGGCGATACGGATCAGCTTGCGGTTGACGAACTCACCGATGCCCAGTTCCGACAGCTCACGCCCGAACCCGGAGTTCTTGATGCCACCGAACGGCAATCCGGGCGAATCGGCGTAGCAGGAGTTGATGTAGACCATTCCCGAATCGATGCGCCCGGCCACACGGGTGGCGTTCTCGACATCGGCGTCGAACACGTAGCCGCCCAGGCCATAGGGCGTGGCGTTGGCCAGGGCGATCGCTTCGTCTTCGTTGTCGACCACATAGAACGACAGCACCGGCCCGAACGCTTCCTCGCGGTACAGCGGGTTGTCGGGCGAGATATCAGTGATGATCGTGGGTTCGAGGAAGAAGCCTGGACGCTCGACACGCTTGCCGCCCTGCACAACCGTTGCTCCGGCGGCGCGGGCCGCTTCGATCTGCCCCAGCAGGCCGGTCAGCGCCGTTTCGCTGACCACCGGACCGAGCCAGGTGGTTTCGTCCGTCGGATCGCCGACCGGCACCTGGGCGAAGCGCTGCTTGAGCCCGGCCAGGGCCTGTGCGCCACGCTCCTTGCCGATCACGATGACCCGCTTGATGTTCACGCAGCCCTGCCCGGAGTTGTACAAGCGCCCCATCACGCACTGGTCCAGGGCATGCTCCAGCGGTGCCCCCGGCAGGATGATCGCAGGGTCGCTGCCACCGAGCTCGAGAATGACCTTCTTCATGTTGCGCCCGGCACGCGCGCCGACCGAAGCCCCTGCCCGCTCGCTGCCGGTCAGCGCGACCCCGCGCACGCGCGGGTCGTCGATCAACCGGGCGACCTGGTCGATGCTGCAGAACAGGTTGGTGTAGGCACCTACCGGCGCGCCCGCTTCCTCGAACAACCGGGCAAAGGCCAGGGCACATTGCGGCACGTTTTCGGCATGCTTCATCAACACCACGTTACCGGCGATCAGTTGCGGTGCAGCGACCCGCGCCAGTTGGTAGTAGGGGAAGTTCCAGGGTTCGATGGCGAGAATGACGCCAAAGGGCTCGGCAACCAGGGTCGCGCCCGGCTCGTCCGCCAGCGCCTGCGCCGCGAGCAGGCGTTCGCCGTGCTTGGCGTAATAGTCGAAGATGTCTGCCACCAGGTCGATTTCGAAATGCCCGAAACGGGTGACCTTGCCCATCTCCAGGGTCGCGTAGCCTACGTACTCGTCACGCTTTTCCCGCAGAATCCGTGCCGCCTTGGCGATGATGCTGGCCCGCTGTGCCACGCTGCGGTGGCGCCAGTCTTGCTGAAACAGGCGCTCGGCGGTGTCCAGCGCAGCGAACACCTGCTCGTCGGACTGCAGGGCGAATTCCTTGAGCAGTTGCCCGGTGGTCGGGTTGATGGTCTTGAAGCTCATCGATGGTTCCTCGCAATGAAAGGTCGGTAATCAGTGCCCGATCAGGCCTCGGGCGCGCCGAGGCAACGTGCGGCGCCTTCGACCGGACGCTGCCAGGCAGCTGCATGGGTGGTGTAGATCTCCAGCTGCGGCAGCAGGTCCTGGCGCTGGTCCAGGGTGCCGAACTTGACCAGCACCATGCCCGGCAGGTTGCCGGCCTCGGTGATCACCGGCGAACCGCACTGCTCGCAGAAATGCCGGTTGGACGGCAGCCCGCTGTCACCGGTATCGACGAAGATCCGCGTCTTGCCGTGTTGGGTGTATTGCTGGCGCTGCACCAGCAGGTTGACGGAAAACGCACTACCGCTCGCCTTCTGGCAGTGCGTGCAGTGGCACACCACTGTCGCTTGCGGTGCTCCCTCGAGTTCATACCTGACTGCTCCGCACAAGCAGCCACCTTCACGTGATGTCATGGATTTCTCCGGTCGGGCGCCACCCGGCCTGCGGCCCTGGGTGGCGGTTACAAGTTTCGAAAACGGTCGAAAACATTTTTCGAAAACGTTTTCGAAACGGTAACACAGGCTTTTTTTGCCATCAAGGTGCGGGGCGGAGGGGCAATGCCAAATAAATTGTATCGACCACTACAATATTCTTGACCGAAGACATCTCGATTTGTATTTTGTATCAGTCGATACAAACAGGCTTTGCCGGACACCCGCACCCGGCAGCCCATCCAGCACTCAAGAGGTTTCATGTCATGACCGAAGAACTCGACCACCATCGCCGACGCCTGCTCGGCACCGCCGGTGCCGTGGCGCTCATGTCCGCCATGCCTGTCGCCAGGGCGGCGTCTACCCCCCTGCAGGCTCGCGTCGCCGGCATCCCCATCGCCGCCGCCACCGCCGAGCTATCACCCTTCCGCGTCGAGGTGCCGCAATCGGCGATCGATGACCTGCACCAGCGTCTGCGACTGATCCGCTGGCCCGAACAGGAAACGGTGAACGACTGGTCCCAGGGCGTACCGCTGCAGGCCGCCCGCGCCCTGATCGATCACTGGTTGCACGCCTACGACTGGCGCAAGTTCGAAGCACGGATCAATGCCTTCCCCCAGTTCCGCACGCAGATCGATGGCCTGGGCATTCATTTCATCCACGCCCGCTCCCCCCATGCCGACGCACTGCCCATCCTGCTCAGCCATGGCTGGCCGGGCTCGGTGGTCGAGTTCCTGCAGGTGATCGAACGGCTGACCGACCCTACCCGCTTCGGCGGCAAGGCCGAACATGCCTTCCATGTCGTGGTGCCCTCCATGCCCGGCTACGGCTTCTCCGACAAGCCTGCCGAGCAGGGCTGGCACCCCGGCCGCATTGCCCAGGCCTGGACCCAGCTGATGCGCGACAAGCTCGGCTATTCGCACTGGGTGGCACAGGGTGGGGATTGGGGGGCAGCCGTCACCCAGGCGATGGCCAGCCAGAAACCCCAGGGGTTGCTTGCGGCACACGTCAACCTGCCGCTGGTCGCGCCCAAGGTCAAGCCTGCCAACCCCAGCCAGGAAGAGCAGCGGGCCTTCGACGCCATCGAGTTGTACCTGGATCGCAAGGCCGGTTATGCCGACCAGATGAACACGCGTCCGCAGACCATCGGTTACGCCTTGAACGACTCGCCGCTGGCGCTGGCCATGTGGATGTACGAGAAATTCGGCGAATGGAGCGACAGCAGTGGCGGGCCGGAAGACGCCCTGACCCGCGACCAGATGCTCGACGACATCTCGCTGTACTGGTTCACCGCCACCGGCGCCTCCAGTGCACGGCTGTATTGGGAAGCTTGCGCCGGCAAGACGATCCGCGACCACACCTTCTTCAGCGCCGATCCGATCTCGATCCCGATGGCCGCCAGCATCTTCCCGCGCGAAACCTTCCTGGCGCCGCGCTCATGGGCGCAGGCAGCGTGGTCGAAGCTGTTCTACTGGAACACCGTGGACAAGGGCGGGCACTTCGCTGCCTTCGAGCAACCCGCCCTGTTCGCCCGGGAAATGTGGCAGGTCTTTGCCGGGTTCAGGCAGGGCTGACGCTCGCACCGACAGCGTCTACAGCGCGGTGCCTTTGGTCGGCACCGAGAACTGGCGGGTATCGACACCTTCGTGCTCGAGCAGGTGGATTTTCTTCGCCAGCCCTCCGGCGTAGCCGGTCAGGCTGCGGTTGCCGCCCACCACCCGGTGGCAGGGAATGATGATCGACAGCGGGTTGTGCCCCACGGCCCCACCGATGGCCTGCCCGGCCATGGTCGGCTTGTTCAGGTCCAGGGCCACCTGCTTGCCGATGGCGCCATAGGTCATCGTTTCGCCCCTGGGGATCCTCAGCAGCTGCCGCCAGACCGCCTGCTGGAACGCTGTACCGCGTGGCGCCAGGGGCAGCGCCCCGGCATCCGGGTCTTCGCCACGGAAATAGGCGTCCAGCCAGGCGCTCGCCTGCTTGAGCAACGGCCTTGGTGACTCGACCAGGGGTGACGCGTCGACGGTGCGGGCGAAGTACTTCTGCCCTTCCATCCACAGGCCGACAAGGTGGGTGTCGTCGCAGACCAGCAACAAAGGGCCTATCGGCGAGAGGTAAGGTTGCGAGTAGTACATGATGGCCTCCAGGCTGCTAGCCCAATGTGTTCCACAAGTTGATCGTTGCGTAGCTGCGCCATGGCCGCCATTGCTCGGCCAGTGCCTCCATCTGCTTCGGCGTGCGCGGTGCCAGGGCCTTCTTCACGCCATGGTCGGTCGGCAGGAAGGCATCGGTCCAGGCCAGCGCACGCATGGCGATGTACTGCGCAGTCCAGGGGCCGATACCCGGCAGCTCGAGCAGTTTCTCCACCTCCCGTTCAGGCACGGCATCGGCGCCGAAGCGCAGCCTCCCCTCGACGAGCGCTCGGGCTAATGCATGAATGGTCCTGGCCCGGGTGCGGATCACGCCCAACGGCCCCAGGTGCGCTTCGATGTCGCCCTCCAGGGCAAGCACACGTTCGGGAGAAGGGAACAGGTGAGTGAGCTCGGGCAGGTCTGTGATGACCGGCACGCCGTACCCGGCTGCGATGCGCGCCGCCAGGGTGCGCGCCGCAGCCACCGTCACCTGCTGCCCGAGCACGGCACGGACGGCCATCTCGAAGGGGTCGAAGCATCCGGGCAAGCGCGCGCCCAGTACCTGAATCCCAGGCTGCAGGTCATTCATCGACGCCAGCCCTTCATCGATGGCCAGCGGGTCGCTGTCGAGATCGAACAGGTGGCGCACCCGCGCCAGCACCGTGGGCAAGGTGCCCAGCAGCGAGGTCGAGACCTCGACATCGAGCACCCTGCGCTGCGGATTGTGCGACACCCGGATCCAGCCCGTGCGCAGCACTCCATCGTTGCCTGGCAGGGCGACGGTCCTGGCGTAGCGCCCATCGCGAATCAGTTCGACGCCCGGAATGGCCCGCGCGGCGAGAAACGTCAGCAGCGCGTCCCAGCGGTAGGGCGGGCGGTAGCTCAGGGCAAGGCTGAGCTGGCCGACCGACTCGATGCGCCTGCCCTTCTGCCGACGCAACGCCGAGGGCACCAGGCGATAGCGGCTCTTGAACAGGGCATTGAACCGCCTGAGGCTGCCGAACCCCGCCGCCATGGCGATATCGAGCATGGACAAGTCGGTGTCGGTCAGCAGCTTCTTGGCCAGCAACAGCCGGCAGGTCTGCAGGTACTGCACCGGCGACACCCCGAACTGGGCGACGAATACACGACGCAGGTGGCGGTCGGTACAGCCCAGGCGATGGGCGAGCTGATCGAGGTTGCTGTCACTGGCGCAATCTTCCTCCAGCAGCCTGGCGGCGCGAACCGCCAGTGATGCCGAGGCATCGATCGGCGCATTGCCTGGCGCCAGCTCCGGGCGACACAGCAGGCACGGACGATAGCCAGCCTGCTCGGCAGAGGCTGCCGTCTGGTGGAAGGAGCAGTTTTCCGGCTTCGGCAGTTTTGCCGGACAGACAGGACGGCAATAGATGCCGGTCGAGGAAACAGCCACGAAGAACCGTCCATCGAACCGCGGATCTTTTGCCTTGAAGGCCGAGTACCAGGCATCGTGCATGCTGTTCGCTCACGCTGTTGTCATGAAGCCTAGGGTACTGCGTGACCAGTTTCGTTGCCTGCCGTTTTCGGACATGGCCATGAAACAGCGGCGATCAGCGTTCGTGACGGTCACATGGCAGGTACGCTTTGCACAAGCGCTGAGACTGCCGCCATCGCAATCGCCCTGCCCCATCAGCGACAATGTGCTGGCCGCAAGCAGCGAGGAAGGCAAATGAACAAGCTTCAAGCGATGGAGGTATTCGTCCAGGTGGTGGATGCCGGCGGTTTCACCCGCGCAGCGGAAAACATGAAGCTGCCCAAGGCAACGGTATCCACGCTGGTACAGGGCCTGGAAAAGACGCTGGCGGCAAAACTGCTGAACAGGACCACACGTCATGTCAGCGTGACCGCCGAAGGCGCCGACTACTACGACAGTTGCATACGGATTCTCTCGCAGGTGCGCGATGCCGAGGATGCGTTGTCACACCGACGCCTCAATCCATCAGGCCGCCTGCGCATCGACATGGCCACCTGGCTGGCCAGCGAGGTGATCGTCCCGGCCTTGCCGGCATTTCGCGCCGCCTACCCCGACATCCACCTGGAAATCGGTTGCGGCGACCGGCCCGTGGATCTGGTCGAGGAAGGTGTGGACTGCGCCATCCGGGGTGGGCGTCAACTGGCCGACTCGCGGCTGGTCGCCCGGCGCGTAGGGACCGTGCACTATCGAACCTGCGCATCGCCCGCCTACCTGGAACGCCATGGCCGCCCCAACCACCCTGACGAATTGGCGCAGCATCAGTGCATCAATTACTTCTCCGCACGTACCGGGAAAATCTTCGATTGGTATTTTGCCCGAGAGAGCGAGCGCATCCAGGTCACGCTGGCCAGTGCCGTGGCCCTCAATGACAGCGCCGCCTATACCGTTGCAGGTGTAACGGGCCTGGGGATCGTGCAGATGGCCCAGGTGCTGATGGCACCCATGATCCATGATGGGCGGTTGGTACCTGTCCTTGAAGAATGGACCAACGATCCCCTGCCCATCTACCTGGTGTATCCACAGAATCGGCACCTTTCAGCCAAGCTTCGGGTATTCATCGAGTGGGTCACGCAGCTGTTCGCCGCGCATCCCGCTCTGCGCTGAACAGCTCTGGCGGGCATCAAGGTTCTGCCGCTAGCGGAAAGCATCCTTCATGCGGCGCAGTCTGGCGAAGACCTCCCAGTTGGCGCCGTCCCTGCAGTCCAGCCGCTGTCGTATGGAGTCCTGATCGACGCGTAGAAACGGATTGGCCGCAAGCTCCGTTGCCAGTGTCGAGGGAACAGTCGGCAGGCCCGCTTGCCTTTTCTGTTCGATCACCTCGACCTGTCGCAGAAGGTCGGCGTTGTCGGGTTCTACCGTGAGCGCGAAGCGGGCATTTTTTGCGGCGTACTCGTGCGAGGAATAGATGAGTGTTTCCGGCGGCAGGGACCTCAGCTTGTCGAGCGAGCTCCACATCTGGGCCGGCGTCGCTTCCTGAACACGTCCGCAGCCAAGATGAAAGACGGTGTCGCCAGAGAACAGCAACCCGGCCTCCTTGAACCAGAAAGCGATATGCCCGATGGTATTGCCCGGAACATCGATGACCGTGGCGACATGCCCGGCAAATTCCAGGGTATCGCCTCCGACCACTCCTCGATCGAGGCCAGGGATATCATCCTCTTCGGCCGCCGGGCCGATGACACGCGCCCCGGTCTTTCGCTTGATCTCGGTGTTGCCCGAAACGTGATCCCAGTGATGGTGCGTATTGAGGATGAGGTCGACGCGTCGTCCATCAAGCACCTCCAATACCGGACTTGCCTCGGTAGGGTCGACCACGGCCAATGCTCCGGTGCGTCGATCTTCTATCAGGAAAAGATAGTTATCCTCGAGGACCGGCAGGATCCGGACCGACAACTCGCTGTACTGTTCAACGATCATCTTGCACTCTCACAGATAATGAAGGCCGCGACAGGCAAACCCATTGCTTTTGCATTGCGGCCTGGTTTGGTTCGGCGCCGACGCGCAGCCATTGAAGGTGCGACTGAGCGGGCGCCGTCGCCAGCGCTTGATTTGCGCCGGCGACTTGCGATCTGCCTGCCGCTCAGCGTGGGGCCAGGCCCTCTGCTGCACGTGCAGCCCGGACGCTGGGCCGCTGCTCCATACGCTGCATGAATCGCTCGATGGCCGGGTATCCGGACATGTCGATACCCGCGCGAGGTGGCCAACTCAAGACGTTATAGAGATAGGCGTCGGGGGCCGAGAACTCGCTGCCGAGCACATAGTCGTTGCTCGTCAGGTGCGCTTCGACGAAGGCGAACCGACCGCTGAGGAACCCTTCGGCATAGCGGCGCTTGGCAGCCTCGTCGAAAAACGGCTGGAACATCGTCGACATTCCCTTGGCCAGGTCGGTCGCGATGAGGTTGAGCCATTCCAGCGCGCGATAGCGCTGCTGGGTGCCGAAGGCCGGCAACAGCTTGCGCTGCGGGTGCCGATCGGCGATCCACTGCAGGATGACGGCACCCTCGGTGACGAACTCACCGTCGTCGAGAACCAGCGTCGGAATGAAGCCTTTCGGATTCACCTCCAGATAGTTGCCTTCGACGGTAGTTTTCGTGGCGAAGTCGACCTGGACCAGGTCGAACGCCAGGCCTGCCTCGTGCAACACGATCGCTGGAGAAAGCCCGCAAGAGCCAGGGGAATAATAGAGTTTCATAGACCCTCGTATTTCAAGTTGGGTTTTCGCACATCAGGCTTCGATGATTTCCAGCGTTTCGACCATGCGAATCGCCTTGGAGAAGTTGGCCAGGTTGACCGAAGTCCTTGTCGCCAGGGCGTGCAACTGCTCGACCCGCTCACGGCTGGCGTCGGTATGCAGGCGTACCAGGTAACGAACTTCGTGGTAGCCTGGATTGACGCGCTCATCCAGGCCCAGGAACCCCCGCAGGTCGAGCTCACCCTCGGTTTCGATTTCAAGGCGGTGGAGGGTAATGCCCATGGCAGCCGCGTTCGCCGCGTAGCCGACCGACATGCAGGCGTTCAGCGCCGCCATCAGCAGTTCCTGTGGATTCGGCGCGGTGTTCTGTCCAAGCAATTGTGCCGGCTCGTCGGCGGCGATCTCGAAATGGCGTGCGTGCCTTTCGCCACCCAGTTCGTAATGGTCGACACGGCTGAGCGTTCGGGTCTGGCCCTGCCATTGGGTCTTGACATTGAAGCGGATGGCGCCCTTCGCCGGGTTATCGCGGACCGTCTGCGCGAAATGCTGCAGGTCGCCTACGTCGATGCCGTTTACGACATTGCTCATGATGTAATCCTATGCAAGACGCCAGGCGTCTAGTTGTCGAAGTTTTAGTGACTCGCTATTTCGGCGAACACCATCAGGTCGGTCTTGAACATGACGCGTTGCACGCCATGGAACAGTGCGTGATTGTTCGAAACAGTGGTAAATGCACAACAGCCAATGCCCTATCGCTTTGCGCTGGTAGCGCCTCGGCAGGGCTGTAAGCCATGAAATCTCCCAACTGCACATCAACAACCCGCTGAGAAAAAGTACCTCAGTGCTGTAGGGGGGACTAGCGCGCGCGACTTGAATTCACTGTTCAGAATTTCGGGGGGAATGTCCGGTACAACGGTGTCCGCGGAACATCTTCGAGAGTCAGATTTTGATCAGGCCAACAAAAGTTTTTGAATCTGTGGTGGTCAAGGACGGTGTACTGGGTAATCCGTCGAACGCTTCCTGACGAGACGATCAAGTTTGCCCTTGGCGTCATTGTCTTATCATTTTATTTTTGAATAAATTTTTTTGCCTTTCAGGGGAATAAAATCCGTACTTGAGCTGTTTTATCTTGA
The DNA here is from genome assembly GCF_057370475.1 of Pseudomonas sp. FA117. Classification (NCBI taxonomy): domain Bacteria; kingdom Pseudomonadati; phylum Pseudomonadota; class Gammaproteobacteria; order Pseudomonadales; family Pseudomonadaceae; genus Pseudomonas; species Pseudomonas sp. FA117. The sequence continues at coordinate 1,446,845 of NZ_CM170675.1, read as the reverse complement.
GGTAGCTATTGAGATAGTGCTGGAAAGCCTAAAGCGCTTTGGGATAAATGGCTTCTCGTAGACGAGAGCCTGATGCGAAGGGGGATGTTTTGACTGCTACCAGGAAATTGCTGTTCAGGCGCTATCGCGCATAGCGGCCTGATCACTCAATCTCGAATTACGCTAAATTACAGCGATTTATTATTTCATGAATTTACAGGGCTTGGATAAATTATGAGTTTCTGGAGAAATATAGGTTCATTGAGTGGCACTACAAATATCGGCATCTATCTACAGGGATCCTTGGCGTATCAGGCGGGAGAGCCTGGCAGTAGCCCACAAGGCGGCATCGACGTCGTCACGAGTTACGGGCATTACAACAGCTCCCCTTACGTGGTCTTCTCTAATGACGTATTTCCAAATGCAACACGCTATACGATTGAGAAGGTCTATTGGTTGCCCTGGCTAAACAATGAGATCACCTCTGTTTCTATCGCCGACCTGAATCGCTCAGGTTGTGATTACTTTCTGACTTCGACGTTTAGCGGTTGCCGATTTGTTTCAACCGATACGCTTTTCGCGCATGTTGCATTCCATCAGGGAATTTTTGGATCAGACAGTGCTGGTCGTGATTTGAGCGAAACTTTTTTGCACAATGTACTCAGCCCATGGTCTTTCCCTCAATCGCGTCGAAAGATGAGCATCAGTGGAAGCAATGGCATGAGTCGTCCGACGGATGTCATTTACGGTCATCCTGCAGCAGCTGATCCGAACCCTGGTCGAGCAGTGGTCGTAGGGCGCAAACTCAGTGATAATAGCTGGCAATTCAAGGCATTGACGTATGATAACGGAAGCCACCCTACGTGGCGTTCTTTGAGTTGAATGAACTGCCAGCTTTGTTTTATGGCGATCTGGTCAAGAATGATTAGAGCAGTAGCTAGGCATACTTGACTGAGAACGACTGCTGTATAACGAAAAAACAAGTCCACGACTGGCCTGAGTGTTTTAGATCAGCCGTGGGCTTTGGAAGTCAACAGCGATTGATATCAGCCAAACACTTATTGCCATTCAAGCTTAGGGCCACGGTATTTGTCCGTGCACCCGACTATTGGAGAATCGCTCTGCGGCGGTCATCGCTCGCGCCGGGCAGACAACTGCTGAAGCGCCTGCGGCGACTGACCGAACGAACGGATGAAGGATTGGCGCATGCGCTCGCGATCGCCGTAACCCGACTCCCTGGCCACCACTTCCACCGGGTGATTGGTGGTCTCCAGCATGACCCTTGCCGCCTCTGCGCGAAGGCGCTCGACCGCTTTTGCCGGTGATTGCCCCGTCTCCTCACGGAAGACCCGGCTGAACTGGCGCGCACTCATGTTCGCGACATTGGCCAAGGCCTGCACCGAAAGATCCGCCTTGAGGTTTTCCCGCGCATACGTGAGGGCTTTCTGGATGCGGTCGGATTTGGCGTCCAGGTCGACCAGCACGGAAAACTGCGACTGGCCCGCACCACGACGGTGGTAGAGCACCAGCTTTCTCGCAACCTGCTTGGCGATCTGCGGGGTGAGATCGTGCTCGACCAGCGCCAGCGCCAGGTCGATGCCGGCGCTCATCCCGGCGGAGGTCCAGATGTGCCCGTCAGTGATGAAGATACGGTCGTCCTCGACCCGGATCGCAGGATAGGTGCGCCTCAGGCGCTCGGCGTAAAACCAATGGGTGGTCACGCACCTGCCATCGAGCAGGCCTGCCTCGGCCAGGATGAAGGCCGCGGTACAAATCGAGGCGATACGCCTGGTCTTCTCGCTGATCTGGCGCAGGTGTTCGAGCAACGTCCGGCTTGGCGGCGCGATATCGTTGTCTCCGATGATGATCAGTGTGTCGAACAACTGCTCACCCAGCGGGCAAGTCTGCACGACGAAGCCTTGCGAGGAAGGAATCAGGCCGCCCGTTTCGGACACCAGGCTCAGCGCGTAGATCGGCTGCTGTGCGCAGAGGTTGGCATATTCGAACACCGACCCGACGGCCAGGCCGAGCGCCTGGAAGCCGGGATAGACCATCAGACCGATTGTCAGCATGAGGCCTCCACGCCGCCTGTAAATAGCCCCCATGATGCGCTTCGTCCTCCTGGCCGGCAATGGCCTGAATCTTGGCATCTATGACATAGCAGACATCCTGTGGCACGGTTACCTTGACTGCCTCACAACACACTTCGAGGGCAGCGGTAATGGCAAACGCAATCAAAGCAGGTCTGGCGGTGGTGACCGGCGCCTCATCGGGCATCGGTGCGCTCTATGCCGAAGGGCTTGCAGCACGGGGACACGACCTGCTGCTGGTGGCCAGGCGCGCCGATCTGCTGGAACAGCAGGCCGAACGTATACGCAAGGCATCCGGGCGCAAGGTCGAAACCCTGGCGCTGGACCTGGTTCAGCCGACGGAGCTGGAGGTACTGGAAGATCGACTGCAAAGCGATGAACGCATCAGCGTGCTCGTCAACAACGCCGGTGTCGGCGGGCTGGGGCTGCTGGCCGAATCAGCGCCTGACGCGGTGGGTGATCTGCTCGCACTCAACATCGTCGCCCTCACCCGCCTGACCCGCGCGGTGTTGCCGGCAATGCTGGCACGGGGCAACGGGGCGATCGTCAACGTCGCCTCCATCCACGCGTGGATGCCACGTCCCAACAATGCTGCCTACGGCGGCAGCAAGGTCTATGTGGTGCAATTCAGCGAGAGCCTGCAGCAGGAAGTGCAAGGCAGCGGCGTTTTCGTCCAGGCGCTGGTGCCGGGCGCTACGGCGACGGATTTCTGGGCGTCCACCGGCATCGACATCAACACCCTTCCCGCCCATGTGGTGATGAGCGGTGCGGATTTTGTCCGGGCGGCGCTGAGCGGCTTCGACAAGCAGGAGCCCATCTGCATTCCGGGCCTGCACGATTCACTGTCGTGGGAAAGCTACACCACCGCCAGGCGTGACCTTGGCCAGGCCTGCCTGACCAACAGCCCGGCTTCCCGCTACTCGGTCTGATGCCAAGGCTCTGCTTGGCACATGCTGGCGCGCGTGAAACGGCAGTCGGCTTTTTTTGCAGCAGACACGAAAAAGCCCGCCATGACAGGCGGGCTTTTTCAATACATCTGGCCGATCTGGCGCAGATACTCGAGCAGCGTCCGGCCTGACGGCGCGATGTCGTTGTCTGCGATGATGATCGGCGTGTCGAAAAAATCGCAAGCCACCCTGCACACGGAAGCCCTACCGCAGGCCTGCATCGTCTAAAAAACAAACACAACAACCAGTCACCACGCCCGTGTCAGCTTCTGATCAGCCCAGAACTCTACACGAATAACGAATTTCATTTCCCACCGAAGCCTCGTCAGGCAGTGCCTTATACAATGTAAAAATCTGCGATATTACGAGATGTAGGTAGTAATTTAGGAAAAATACAGAAAAAATCATTATTTCCAGCACTCGAGTGAAGCCATCGAACCTTGAGCGACCTCGTGTCTGGATTCGAAAACGCTTGACCAGCAGGGACTCCGAGCGTATCAATATTGAGACGAACGCAAGCCCTGATCTCCAGTATTGGAACGGTCGACCAAAATGCTCATACCCCCTCCAAGCTCAACCTACCGAGCCCTGGCGCCCGCCTATGGTGGTTTCAGCCACCCTTTCAAATGCTATGACAGTGCTCGTAGCGTACCCCTGCTATCCGCAGTCAGCGGCAGAAAAGTGCGCCCATGCATTTCCTGTGCAGAGCGCTGGAAACATTGTCCTTGGCCCTATCGAGGTTGAATAGGTCGGCAGGAAACCACTAGTCGAATACGGTGCATAGTGCACAGTCAGACTTCGAATATCGCGATAACTATATTTAAAAGACGGTAAAAATAAAATGGCCATGAATTCGTCTAAAAAGCTGTACATGCAAGTTATATGCGCAATTATAATAGGCATACTACTCGGGCATTTTTACCCGCAATTGTCTGTGGAGTTCAAACCCCTGGGTGACATTTTCATCCGCATGATTAAAATGATGATTGGCCCGATCATCTTCGTTACGATCGTTGTCGGGATAGCCAAAGGACATGCGGAATCAGCCGCCGCGTTCGGTCGCCTGACATTGAAAACGATCATCTATTTTGAAGTCGTGACCACGTTCGCAATGGCAATTGGCCTGTCAGTGGGATTACTGTTACAGCCTGGCGCAGGAATGAATGTAGACCTGAATACCATTGACACAAGTGCCGTAGCATCTTACAAAGCAGCTGCAGTGCCATTTTCGACTATTGATTTCATTCTGCACATCGTCCCCACCTCCCTCATAGAACCGTTCGTCAAAGGTGACATGCTGCAAATCCTTTTCCTTTCGGTGCTGAGCGGTTTTGCGCTTTCACTGAGTGGAAACGCAGGTCAAAGCATTGTCGGTCAAATGGAAAAGGCTACAGTTCCTCTTTTCAAGATTGTCAACATCATCATGCGTCTCGCTCCGATAGCAGCATTCGGTGCAATGGCCTTCACCGTTGGTAAATTTGGTCTGGGCTCTTTAAAAAACCTTGGCCTGCTGGTGATGTGCTTCTATATCACCAGTGCCATTTTTATCATCTTGATCCTTGGCTCTCTTGCTCGCTACTCCGGGTTCAAACCTTTGGCGCTTGCCAAATACTTCCGCGAGGAGGCGCTGATTGTTTTTGCCTGCGCATCGAATGAAGCAGTGTTGCCTGCCCTGGTCAAAAAACTGGAAAACCTGGGATGCCGCAAAGGCGTGGTGGGAGTGGTCCTGCCGATGAGCTATGCCCTGAACCTCGATGGTGCATGCATCTACTACACCATGGCTATCGCATTCCTGGCACAAGCACTGAACGTCGACCTCTCCTGGGTTGACCTTCTCACAATCTTTGGTGTCCTGCTCCTGACGTCAAAAGGCTCAGCGACTGTAACGGGTGGCGGCTTCATTACATTGGCGGCGACGCTGGCCACTGTACACGGCAAGGTTCCAGTCGATGCAATGGTGCTTTTACTGGGTGTAGACCGACTACTCTCCGAGGCACGCTCCCTGACCAACTTCTGCGGAAACGTCATCGCGACCATCTTCATGTCACGACTGGAGAACGCCATTGATATGGAGCATGCCCAAAAGGTCCTGAAAGGTGAAATAAGCCCACCCGCATTGACCGATAGCGTCAATGAACACCAGGCGTCCAACGCGCTTATCGAAGGCGCCGCCCAGAAATAATATATGTCACACGAACGGCCAGAGGTGGAGGCTCCGCCTCTGAGCGATATCCGTCAACGTTTCGCTGCCAGCACACATTTCACTGATGCGCTTACGAAAGCGTAAAAGATATTGATTTCCTCGTCATAAGCATGTGCATGCGCCAGCCACTGCTGCGCACGTGCGTGCGTGCGTGACCAATGAAGCATCTTGGCTCACCACGACATCTACTTGAATAAAGCCACATACACACTTCGGAATGCAATCATGAAAAACTCGTGGAACACGGTCGCTGAATTACTATTCAACGACATCCGAGCGCTGTCCCTGGATGAGCATGAAGGCGTGACACGCGAGAGCTACGGCAAACGTGAAACCGATACGATCTCTTACCTTTCAGCATTTGCCATCCATCACGACCTGCACGTATCCAGCGATCGTGCCGGCAACGTTATTTTCAAGCGCAAAAACGATACGGGGGCACCGGCCATCTGGTATGGATCACATTTGGATTCGGTCCCTCAGGGCGGAAACTACGATGGTCTTGCTGGGGTCATTGCCGGGATCATCTGCCTTTGCAGACTCGACCAGGACAATATTGTCACCTCCATGCCCGTACGTGTAATCGGTCTTCGTGGCGAAGAAAGCGCATGGTTCGGCAAGTCCTATATCGGGTCCAAGGCACTCACCGGCGGCCTTACCGCTGCCGATCTGCAACTCAAGAACCGTTTTAATGGCCAGTCTCTAGGGGCGGCATTGAAGTCTGTAGGCGCGGATATTGACGCGATCTGTCGGCAGGAATGGTTAATTGATCGCTCACAGTTTGCTGGCTATCTTGAGGTGCATATCGAACAGGCTGAGTCTCTTGAACACCTGGGCGAGGCGGTCGGGGTCGTACCCGGGATCCGCGGAAACTTCAGGCACAACGTCATACATTGTCTGGGCGAGGATGGTCACTCGGGAGCCGTAGCACGTGAGGATCGACACGACTCCGTGTTCTCTGTAAGCGAGCTGATCAGCCACATCGACAACCTCTGGCGCGAGTGGGTCGCCGCTGGGAAGGATCTTGTGGTGACGGTTGGCACAATAGGCACCAATGCGGCTCATCATGCAGTCTCGCGCATTCCCGGTGACGTCAGCTTCAGCCTCGAGCTGCGCAGCCTTCATACGGAAACCATGGAGACTTTTTATGAGTTGATAAGCTCTGAAGTTCGGGCGATCGAGGAAACAAGACAGGTGAAGTTCATCTTCGATAAGCGGATCGATACATCTCCCGCCGCAATGTATCTTCCCTGGATCGACACTTTGGTACGCCACACTAAAGCGCTCGGCAGTGCTGGCACGCTGACGCCAAGCGGCGCAGGCCATGATGCCGCCGTGTTTTCCAACGCCGGTGTGCCTAGCGGCATGCTGTTCATCCGCAACCAGCACGGCTCTCACAACCCGCATGAGGCCATGCATATCGAAGACTTCATGCACGCCACGGAAATTCTTTTTCAGGCGACGCGAGAACTGACCTCCTTCGACAATCCAGCGACCGGGCCTGTTGCCGCTGACCGAAAACTGACCCAGTAGAGGCTGTTCTGCCGACTGAAAACTGACCCAGGTGTTCAACTGCTTCTGCTCAATTTTTGAGCAGGAGAACACAGGGTGATCAGTATGGAAATGATGGGCAAAATCCGCCGGATGTATTTCCGCGACAAGCTGTCGCTGCATGAGATAGCCAAGCGCACCGGGTTGGCGCGCAACACGATTCGCAAGTGGGTCAGAGCACCTGAGGCCAAGCCGCCGGTCTACCAACGCCGCGCGATCTTCAACAAACTCAGCCCTTTTCACGCCACGCTGGAGCAGGCGCTAAAAGCCGATTCGCTGCGGCCCAAGCAACAGCGGCGCAGTGCCAAGGCGCTGTTGGCGCAAATCAAAGCCGAAGGTTATGACGGTGGCTACAGCCAGCTCACCGCGTTTATCCGTGCCTGGCGAGGGGGACAGGGCAAGGCGTCGCAGGCCTTTGTGCCGCTGACCTTTGCTCTTGGCGAGGCGTTTCAGTTTGACTGGAGCGAGGAAGGCTTGCTGGTCGGCGGCATTTACCGGCGTATGCAGGTGGCACATCTGAAGCTGTGTGCCAGCCGTGCGTTCTGGCTTGTGGCGTATCCGAGCCAGGGCCATGAGATGTTATTTGACGCCCATACACGCTCGTTCGGCTCCTTGGGCGGCGTGCCGCGCCGGGGCATCTACGACAACATGAAGACCGCCGTCGACAAGGTCAATAAGGGCAAAGGCCGGGCGGTGAATGCGCGCTTTGCGGTGATGTGCGCGCATTACCTGTTCGATCCGGACTTCTGCAACGTCGCCGCTGGTTGGGAAAAGGGCATCGTTGAAAAGAACGTGCAAGACAGCCGCAGGCGTATCTGGCTAGACGCCCAGGACTGCCAGTTTCACTCCTTCGAGGAACTCAATGCCTGGCTGGGCCAGCGCTGCCGCGCGCTTTGGAACGAGCTGACGCACCCTCAATACAGCGGTCTGAGTGTGGCCGAAGTGCTGGAGTTGGAGCGCGCTGAACTGATGCCTGTGCCAGCGCCATTCGACGGTTACGTCGAGCGGCCTGCGCGGGTCTCCAGCACCTGCCTGGTCAGCGTCGGGCGCAACCGCTACTCGGTGCCGTGTGAGTACGCGGGTAAGTGGGTCAGCAGCCGTTTGTATCCGACGCGAATCGAGGTGGTGGCTGACGACGCGCTGATCGCCAGCCATGTCCGCTTGCTGGATCGCGACCAGGTCAGCTATGACTGGCAGCACTACCTCCCGCTGATCGAACGCAAGCCCGGTGCGCTGCGCAACGGCGCGCCCTTTGCTGATCTGCCGGCGCCGCTGCGTCAGCTTAAGCACGGTCTGGGGCGTCATGCCGGCGGTGACCGGATCATGGCGCAAGTTCTGGCTGCCGTACCGGTCGCCGGGCTCGATGCGGTGCTGGTGGCTGTTGAGCTGGTACTGGAAAGCGGCAGCCTGAGCGCCGAACACATCCTCAATGTCGTGGCGCGCCTGGCCGCGACCGAACCACCACCCAGCGTCGAAACCCACTTGTTGCTCAAGGAAGCCCCCGTCGCTAACACGGCGCGCTACGACCGCCTGCGTGGCCAGACCGAGGAGGTCGGTCATGCGTGATTTGATGGCGGAACTCAAGGAGCTGCGCCTGCACGGCATGGCCACGGCCTGGGCGGAGTTAACTGCACAGGGTGAGTCGAACACAGCCTCGTCCAAGTGGCTGCTCGAACACCTGCTGGAACAAGAGCACACAGATCGCGCCATGCGCTCGGTGAGCCACCAGATGAACATGGCCAAGCTGCCGATGCACCGCGATCTGGCCAGCTTCGATTTCAACGCCTCTAGCGCCGACGCACGCCTGATCAGCGAGCTGGCCAGCCTGGCCTTTACCGGCACCGCGCAGAACGTGGTGCTGATCGGTGGGCCAGGCACCGGTAAAACCCACCTAGCCACCGCGCTGGCCGTGTCCGGCATCACCCGGCATGGCAAGCGCGTGCGCTTCTACTCCACGGTCGATCTGGTCAATCTGCTGGAGCGCGAAAAACACGACGGCAAAGCCGGGCGGATCGCCCAGGCACTGCTGCGCATGGATCTGGTCATCCTCGACGAACTGGGTTATCTGCCGTTCAGCCAGGCTGGCGGTGCGTTGCTGTTTCACCTGCTGTCCAAGCTGTACGAACACACCAGCGTGGTGATCACCACCAACCTGAGCTTCGCCGAATGGTCGAGCGTGTTCGGCGACGCCAAGATGACCACCGCCCTGCTGGATCGGCTGACCCACCACTGCCACATCGTCGAAACCGGTAACGAGTCCTATCGCCTGCAACACAGTAGCTTGGCGGCCCAGGCCAAGATCAAATCACGGGAGCGAAAGCGTAAGGGCGGCCAGGAACCGGAGGACGATGAGTCGTTCTGATTTCATGGCGACGACGGCCTGCTACATGGCTGCGTGTGGCAGGTCTTAAACAACTGAACTGGGCTAGCGAAGGAGTGGGGGCAACAGCAGCTGCGCTGGTAGACTTATCCACAGTTGCTGGTAACAAAATCAGCAATCCGCCCTGGGTCAAATTTCAATCGGCAGGGTGGGTCAATTTTCCATCAGCGCCAACAGACCGGGCCTTTTGAATCCAGATAAAACGCCTGTTCTCGTTGCTGCTCTGCCTCTTCCAGCAACCCCTGTTCGCTGCGCAGGGGGCGATCGCCACGCACGATCGTTATCCCTTGCGCGGCAACACCCTCGTCCATAAATACCCTGGCTTCTGGATCGACCTGGCCAACGCCTACCGAGCCATGGTCAAGGAATGCTGAAATCAGACTTTACTTTGCCATCGCACGATATCGGCCTGGACTTATGCCTGTGTTGCGTTTGAACGCTATGCTGAATGCCGTATCGGATAGATAGCCAATGCGCTGCGCAATATCTGCAAGAGATTCGCTGGTATCTTGCAATGCGGTGGCGGCCAGGGTCATGCGCCAATGCTGCAAGTAGTCAAGAGGCGCTTGGCCGACCAATGCACGAAACCGGTTCGCAAAGGACGTTCTCGACATGGCGACGTGACTGGCCAGATTTTCAAGTGTCCATTTCCTGCCGGGCTCTTCGTGCATCGCCGATAATGCTTTGCCGATCTTCGGATCAGCCAGCGCGCCGAGCCACCCCTTCGGTGGCGATGCCGTGCTGAGAAAGGTTCGCAGCACATGGATCACGGCAAGCGCGGCAAGACTACTGCGCGCCATCTCTGCACCCGGATAGAACTGACTGGATTCCAGCCGCAATAGATCGAGCACACTGGACAATGCAGTTGCACCGATCTCCGTTGCGCGGAGATGGATCAGAGGCGGGAGATGGAGCATCAGGCGATTGGATAAATCGCTCTCGAATGTGAACCGACCACTGGCCAAACTAACCGGGACTCCCCCTCCTGGACAGTCATATCGGGCAATTCCGTCTTCACCGCGCATCGTGCGAATGACGAGCACACCATCTTCAGGCTCCAGACCTGGGTCGCTTGCACAGAAAAAAGGTTGTCCATTCGTCAGCAGATAAAAATCCCCTTCTTCCAGGGTGACGGGTGCTTCCCCATCCAGCCATAGATGAACGCGACCGGTCAGCACACTGCCGAACTTAATGTGCCGGTACGCAGGGAAGTGCAAGGCCCAATCGCCCCGCCCTTCGAATCGGGTGGATAGCATGCTGCTCACCCTCAAGGTCGAAAGCACACTCGAAAGCGCATCCATATTTGTACGATCTAATAGAAATTCAGGCTTTTTCATTATACACATGACTTCAATATCAGCTCATCATCACCGAAATTCATGTTCTGACTGAGGATGTCATGAAAGCTTGGCAACTCGAAAAACTGGGCGGATCGCTACAACGGGTGGATCTCCCTATGCCGCAATTGCGCGCGGGAACCGTGATCGTCCGCATGGAAGCTTCCATGCTGATGTCGTACATGGATGCCTACGCCGCAGGAAAATTGCCCCTCTACCACGCACCAGACAAACCCTTCATTCCGGGCGGTAACGGCATCGGTGTCATCCACGCCGTAGGGTCAGACGTCTGGCACTTGCAGCCTGGCCAGCGGGTGGTGATCTCAGCGCATATGGTTGCGCAGGAAAATGTCGCCGAACCCGGACAATTCCTGCTCGGCATCACTGCGCTTGGCGATGTCGCACGAGCGATGCAAGACGACTGGGCGAACGGCACACTGGCTGAATATGCTCTATTGCCGGCCACAAGCGTCACACCGATAGAAGGCCTGGAGGGAAGGGACGCAGCAGGCCTGGCCACTGGCATGCGCTTTATCGTGCCCTATGGTGGCTTGTTGCGCGGTCGTCTGGCAGCAGGTGAAACGCTGGTGGTTTCAGGCGCCACAGGCGCTTATGGCACCGCAGCAGTGCTGCTCGGCCTGGCAATGGGCGCAGCTCGTGTAGTGGCCGTTGGTCGCAATGCTGATGCGCTCGCAGCGATTGCCAAGGTGGCCGGCGCGCGCGTTGCGACGGTGCAAGCCACGGGCGATATCGTAACCGACACTGCCCGAATCCGGGACGCGACTGGTGGCGGCGCCGACTTGGCACTCGACATGGTGGGAGGTGCGACCACTCCGGACATGACGTTGGCGGCTCTTCGCAGCCTGCGCCGCGAGGGGCGCCTGGTCTTGATGGGCTCGATGAACGTGCCATTGCCGGTTTCCTACATGGAAATCATGTTCAACAGTTGGGAGCTCATCGGTAACTTCATGTACCCGCGCAACGCCTACCGGCGCTTGTTCGACCTTGTACGTTCCGGTCTGCTCGATCTTGATGCAATCAATACCATCACACTGCCGCACGATGAGCTTCCAAGAGGGATGCAAATGGCGGCCAACGCCAGCAGCCTCGAGTGTGTCGTTCTTTTGAACCAGACACAATCAATCCTCGCCGAATCTCCCCCATCGTCAGCAGCCCTCCTGTCAATCAAAGAAGAAGGAGCCCGGTAATGGCTACCCCCCAGGCGCCACTGAATTCAGGATTCGGATTTCATTCGACTTCAGCCGATGTCATGCAAGGCATCGAGCTCGCTGGGAACGTTGCCATCGTGACCGGCGGCTATTCCGGAATCGGTGCAGAGACAACCCGTTTCTTGTCGCAGGCAGGCGCGACCGTAGTCATTCCTGCGCATAACCTGGACAAGGCACGCCAGGCGATAGGCGATCTTCCAGGGGTCGAACTGGCACACTTGGATCTGCTGGATCGGGACTCGATAGACGCTTTCGCCGACTTGTTCTGCGGGAGCGGCAGGCCACTGCATCTGCTCATCAACAATGCGGGCATCATGGCAACACCCTTTGCACGCGATACCAGAGGCTGCGAGTCGCAACTGTCCGGCAACCATCTCGGTCACTTCCGACTGGTGCAGCGCCTATGGCCCGCGCTTCAGCGGGCACAGGGCGCACGTGTCGTAGGACTTTCATCGGGCGCACACCGACGCGCAGCCTTTGATTTCGACGACCCGAACTTTCATCGGCGCGAATACGACAGGTGGATTGCCTATGCTCAGTCCAAAACCGCTGTTGCGCTATTCGCCCTCGAACTGGATAGCCGAGGAGCATCAGAGGGTATTCGCGGTTTCTCGGTACATCCAGGTCGCATAGAGACAGGCCTGCAACGGCATATCAGTATCGCAGACTTGCAATCACTCGGTTATCGCGATGCAAAGGGCGAAATTCCTGCGCAACAGCTTCACTTGTACAAGACGGTAGCGCAGGGAGCAGCCACAACGCTGTGGTGTGCAACGAGTCCATTGTTGAATGACATGGGCGGGGTCTACTGTGAGGACTGCAATATTGCACAAAGTGTCAGTGCAGATCACACCGCGTTGACAGGCGTACTACCCTGGGCTGCCGACCCGATACTCGCTGAACGACTGTGGGCGCTAAGCGAGCGTTTGCTGGATGTTCAAACGGCAGAACAGACGCCATCTTAACCAAACGACGGGGCTGTGATCGCCCGCTCGTACGGCGCCAAACGATCCGACCAGCGCCATCAACTCAGCAAGTCCCAAGGTCTGAAACGCAAAAGCCCACCATAAAGGTGGGCTTTCGCGTTTCAGCATTTCATGAGTGCTTTTCAATGCTACGCGTAGCTTGAAGATCCATGAACCGCCTAAGTAATGGTGGGTCGTGTAGGATTCGAACCTACGACCAATTGGTTAAAAGCCAACTGCTCTACCAACTGAGCTAACGACCCGTTGGATGGCGCGTATATTACTGATTTCTCACGGGAAATCAATACCCCATCGGATTTTTTTCAAAAATAGCGTGTCGGATCGTCAACACCTGCGGCCTTGAAGCCCTCGGCGCGCAGGCGGCAGCTGTCGCACTTGCCACAGGCACGGCCGTCGTCATCGGCCTGGTAGCAGGACACGGTCAGGCTGTAGTCCACACCCCGTGCGATACCCGCCTCGACGATCTGCGCCTTGCTCAGGTTCTGCAGTGGCGCCTGGATACGGAACCCCTGCCCTTCCACACCCGCCTTGGTGGCCAGGTTGGCCATGCGCTCGAAGGCTTCCACGAACTCGGGACGGCAATCGGGATAGCCCGAGTAGTCCACGGCGTTGACGCCGATGAAGATATCGCGTGCCTGCAACACCTCCGCCCAGCCCAGGGCCAGCGACAGGAACACCGTGTTGCGTGCCGGCACATAGGTGACCGGAATCCCCTCGCTCGGCGCCTCGGGCACATCGATGCTGCTGTCGGTCAGGGCCGAGCCGCCAATACCGTCGAGGTTCAGGCCGATGACCTTGTGCTCGACCGCGCCCAGGTCACGCGCCACCCGCGCTGCGGCATTCAGCTCGGCACGGTGGCGCTGGCCGTAGTCGAAGCTCATGGTGTAGCAGCTGTAGCCTTCGGCCTTGGCCATGGCGACCACCGTGGCCGAATCCAGGCCGCCGGACAGCAGGATAACCGCACGTTTCTCAGTCATGTCATTCACTCTCTTGATCAGCGACCCGGTTCGTCGTTCCACAGCAATTTGTGCAACTGCAACTGGAAGCGTACGGGCAGGTTGTCGGCGACGATCCAGTCGGCCAGGTCGGAGGCGCTCACCTGGTGGTGGCTAGGCGAAAACAGCACCTCGCCAGCACGTTTGTCGAGGTTGTACTGGATCAGCTTGGACACCGCCCAGTCGTAGTCTTCACGGGAACAGATGACGAACTTGACCTGATCGTTGGGCGTCAGCAGCTCGATGTTCTCGTAGCGGTTGCGGTGCACCTCTTCCGACCCAGGAGTCTTGAGATCGACGACCCGACTGACACGGGTATCGACCCGGGAGATATCGAGCGCGCCACTGGTCTCCAGCGAAACCTCATAACCGGCCTCGCACAGGCGCTCGAGCAACGGCAGCGCATTGGGCTGGGCCAGGGGCTCGCCACCGGTGACGCAGACATAGCGGGGACGGAAACCGGCCACCTGTTCGAGAATATCGTCGAGGGTACGCAGGGTACCGCCGCTGAACGCGTAGGCGCTGTCGCAGTATTGGCAGCGCAGCGGGCAGCCGGTGAGGCGCACGAATACGGTGGGCAGGCCAGCCGTTCGCGTTTCACCCTGCAAGGAGTAAAAGACTTCGGTGATGCGTAATGTGTCTTGCATGCTCGCCACGGGCGTGCCAGCTATACAGGCTGACCGCCTCCGTCAGGCACTGCCGCGGACTCGACATAGCGTTATCCGCAACAGCGTGTTTACGAAAAAAGGGCAGAGATTCTAACGAAAAAACCCGCGCCAGGCGCGGGTTTCTTTCGAACGGTGAAACTCAGAGCTTTTGCATGTCACGCTGGGCCAGTTGCGCGGCGGACGTGCCGGGATACTGGGTGATGACCTGCTGCAGGATGCCCTTGACCTTGTCGGTATGGCCCATGCGGCGCTCGACGTCGGCCAGCTTGTACAGCGAGTCAGGCACCTTGCTGTGCTTGGGGTACAGCTGGCTGACCTTGGCGAATGCCTGGCCGGCGCCCTGGAGGTCGCCCTTGGCCAGATTGACTTCGCCAAGCCAGTACTGCGCGTTGCCGGCGTACTGGCTGTTGGGGTATTTGCGCAGGAAGGCACTGAAGGCCTGGCTGGCCTTGTCGAAATCCTTCTGCTTGATCAGGTCGAAAGCGGCGTCATAGAACAGCTTTTCTTTCGCCGGATCGGCCGGCTCGCCATTGGCGGCCGGTTGCTGCGCAGCGCTTGCGCCGGCAGCGGCACCTGCGGCGTCGGATGCGCCACCGGTGGAGGAATTATCGGGTGAAGCGGCAGGCGCAGCCGGAGCGGCACCGCTGTTGATGCGACGGTCCAGATCCTGGTATCGCTCCAGGTTTTCCTGCTTCATGCGCGACACATCGTTCTGCAGCTCTTCGATGATGCCTTGCTGGCGGGAGATCTGGTCCTGCATCTGTTGCAGCTGCAGGAACAGCTGACCCTGTGCAGAAGCAGGGGCCGAAGCCCCTGCCCCGGCATAGGCGCCGCTCGTGCCATAACCCGAAGGCGGATAACTGCCCCCGTTGTCATCTACTACAGGGACCGCAGCCCATACCGAGAACGGCAGGCTGAGGGCGAGGACGGTTACAACACGACGGCACATACGCATAAGAACTTACTTACGCAGTTCTACGCGACGGTTCTGAGCCCAGGACTGCTCGTCGTTGCCGGTGGCAACTGGACGCTCTTCGCCGTAGGAAACCAGTTCCAGCTGAGCAGGGGAAACGCCCTGCAGAACCAGATAGCGCTGAACGGCCTTGGCACGACGCTCGCCCAGAGCCATGTTGTACTCGCGGGTACCGCGCTCGTCGGTGTTGCCTTCCAGAACAACGCGGTTGCCGTTGGCTTTCAGGTCCTTGGCGTGAACGTCCAGGGCGCGCATGGCTTCTGGCTTCAGATCCGAGCTGTCGTATTCGAAGTAGAAGGTGGTGATTGCGCGCAGGGCGGCTTCTTCGCTCAGGGAACCGTCGACAGCGCCGGTGTTTGCACCGTAGCCAGCGTTCGGGTCAACAGCGCCTTCGCCAGCGTTGTCACCGCCCTTGGAGGAGCAACCTACAGCTACGGCCATGGCCAGAGCCAGCGCAGCGAATTTACCAAACTTCAGCATTTCCATCGTGAAACTCCTAATGAAACCCCAGTGTGTTAAGCAAAATTGTTACGCCGCAATCAGTTCAGGTAGGGGGACCAGGACGGTTCTCTGACTTCGCCTTGAGCGGTAGGAAGTGGGAGCCTCACACGGCCGTTAAGCGACACGAGCATCAAGACTCCCCGGCCCTGCTGGCGGGTTGCGTAGATTAGCATGGTGCCGTTTGGCGCAACAGTGGGAGACTCATCAAGACTTGTTTCAGAGAGAATCTTTACACTTCCCCGTTGCAAGTCCTGGGCAGCCACCTTGAAGTTGGTGAAACCTTCCTGGCGATGAATCATGACCAGGGTCTTTTCATCGGCCGACAGTTTCGGGTTGGCGTTGTAGTTGCCCACGAACGTCACGCGCTCGGCACCACCCCCGGATACCGACGTCTTGTAGATCTGTGGCTTGCCGCCACGGTCGGAGGTGAAGTACAGGGTGTTGCCGTCCTTGCCCCAGAACGGCTCGGTGTTGATGCCAGGGCCGGCGGTAACGCGGCTGATCTGGCGCGACCCCATGTTCATCACATAGATGTCCGGGTTGCCGTCCTTGGACAGCACGAAGGCCAGGCGATTGCCATCCGGCGACCAGGCCGGCGCACCGTTGAGGCCTTCGAAGTTGGTGACCTGCTCACGGCGGCCAGTATCGATGTGCTGGACGAAGATGCGCGGGCGCTTCTGCTCGAACGACACATAGGCGATGCGCTTGCCATCCGGCGCGAAACGCGGCGACAGGATAGGCTCGCGCGACTGCAGCAGGGTCACTGCACGCGCGCCGTCATAGTCGGAGCGCTGCAGGGTGTAGCGAGTGTTGTTGGTCGAGAAGCGCTCGGCCGTCACGTACAGCATACGGGTGGAGAACGCGCCCTTGATGCCGGTGAGTTTCTCGAACGACTGGTCGGCGATGTAGTGCGCCATGTCGCGCAACTGGTCGACGCCACCGCCGACGCTGCCGGTCAGCACCTGCTGCTCGGTGGCGACGTTGAACAGCGCATAGCTGATCTGCAGGCGTCCACCGGACGGCACGATGTTGCCGACCATCACGTACTGGGCGCCCAGTGCCTTCCAGTCGCGGAAGATGACTTCGCTGGCCTGGGTCGGCTGGCTGATCATGTTCTGACGCGGGATCGGCGCGTAGTAGCCGGAGTTGCGCAGGTCGTTGCCGATGATGTCGGCCATGTCCTCGGGCAGCACGCTGCCACCCTGCAGGCCGAACGGCACGACCGCGATGGGCGTGGCGCGGTCGCTGCCACTGGTGACCAGGATGTTCTTTTCCTCTGCCACCGCCATGCCTGCCACGCAGCACAGCATGACCAGCAGTCCTCTCAGACGTTTAATCACAACGCTAGATCCTCAGGTGTAAATGTCATCTTGAACGAACGATACGGATTGAATTCGTTCGGCTTCAAGCCCTGCATTTCAGTCAGTCGGCCAATGTTCTTCACCGCGGCCACGGCCGAGCTGTCGAACGGACCGTCGCCACTGGACTTGGCCACGCTCACATTGGTGATGGTGCCGTCCGGCAGCATGTTGATCTGCAGGACTACCGTCATGCCCTTGCGCGCGGAAGGCGGACGTGCCCAACCTTCTGCCGCACGCATGCGGATCAGGTCATCGAAATCACCCGCCACCTGGTCGCCCTGCTCATCGGCCAAGGCCTGCTGGCGCTCGGTGGTGTCGGACAGCAGCTCGGCCAGGGCCTGGGCTTTCTTGTCTTCCGCCGCCTTGCGGGCTGCATCCTGTGCCTTTTTCTTCTGGGCGTCCGCAGCGGCCTTCTTCTTGGCCTCTTCGGCTGCCTTCTTCTTCGCTTCCTCGGCCGCCGCGGCTTTCTTCTTGGCGTCTTCGGCGGCTTTCTTCTTCGCCTCTTCAGCGGCGGCTTTCTTGGCCTCTTCCTCAGCCTGTTTCTTGGCTTCGTCCTCGGCCTTCTTCTTGGCGATGTCGGCTTGCTGCTTCTTCGCTTCCTCGGCTTTCTTCTGCTCGGCGGCCTTTTTCGCCTCGGCAGCCTTGGCGGCGTCTTCGGCTTTCTTGGCTTCGGCGGCCTCGCGGGCTTCCTCGGCCTTTTGAGCGGCGTCGGCCTTCTTTTGTTCCGCGGCTTTCACAGCCTCCTGCTCGACCTTCTTCTGCTCCATCTGCTCGACTTCGGTCTGGCGCGAAGCCGTTTTCTTGGCTTCCCCGGCAATCTTCTGATTGGTCTGGGTGGTTGCCTGACTCTTGGACTTGAGCTGATAGAGCGTAGCCTGGACGATCGGCTTGGACGGCGGCAGCTCGGGGGTCATGGCGAAGCTGACGAACAGCAGGCCGAACACCAGCACATGCAGGCCGATGGCCCAGACACTGGGCCAGAAGTAGCTTTCCGAGGCGGATGGCTCTCGCTGTTGCATCAGGGCGCCTCGGTAATCAGGCCAACGTTACCGACACCGGCCTTCTGCAACCCGCCCATGGCGCCCATGACCGCGCCATAGTCGACGGCCTTGTCACCACGGATGAACACCTGGGTCTGCTTGCCCTGGTCGCGACCGGCAGCAATGATCTTGGTCACCGCACTGGTCATTTCAGGCAGGGTCATCGCCTTGTCCATCTGCTTGTCGGTATCGACTTCGCTGCCCAGGTTCCAGTAATAGGTCTTGTCGGCCTTGATCGAGATGGTGAGGATCTGGACGTTGTTGTCCTGCGGCAAGGCTTCGCTGGAAACCTTGGGCAGGTCGACCTTCACGCCCTGGTTGAGCATGGGTGCGGTCACCATGAAGATGACCAGCAGCACCAGCATCACGTCGATGTAGGGCACCACGTTCATCTCGGCGACCGGCTTGCGTTTGTGGCGAACTCGGGCCATGGATGTCTACCTGATCACTCTTCGCTGGTGTGTACTTTGCGGTGCAGGATTGCCTGGAACTCGTCGGCGAACGTGTAGTAACGGCCGATCAGGGTTTCACTGCGCGCGGCGAAACGGTTGTAGGCGATGACGGCCGGGATCGCGGCGAACAGGCCGATCGCGGTGGCGATCAGGGCCTCGGCGATGCCCGGTGCCACAGTGGCCAGGGTGGCCTGCTGGGCACTGGCCAGGCCGCGGAAGGAGTTCATGATCCCCCACACGGTACCGAACAGACCGATGTACGGGCTGGTGGAGCCGACGGTGGCCAGGAACGGCAGGCTCTGCTCGAGCTTCTCTTCCTCGCGGGAGATGGCCACGCGCATGGCACGGCCCACGCCTTCCATCACTGCGTCAGGATCGACACCCGGCTGCTGGCGCAGGCGCGAGAACTCCTTGAAGCCGGCGCGGAAGACCTGCTCGACACCCGAATCCGGGTCAGGGTTGCTGCCGGCCTGGCGGTACAGCTTGGACAGGTCGATGCCCGACCAGAAACGCTCTTCGAACGCGTCCAGCGCACGACGACCGGCGCGCAGCATGGTGCTGCGCTGGAAAATCATGATCCAAGAGGTCACCGAGGCTGCCACGAGGGTCAGCATCACCAGCTGAACCACCACACTGGCATTGGCGACCAGGCTCCACATGGAGGTATGGTCGACGACGTTTGCTTCCACGCTTATTCTCCTGCGTTCGATTGAGTACCCGACCCGTCCGCCATGAAAGCGTCGCGCAGTTCAGTGGGAATGGCCCGGGGTTTGAAAGTGTCGGCGCGCACGGCGGCCACCAGGAACTGCCCTTCGCAGAGCAGCGTTGCATCCTTTTCCCGCCAGACCTGCTGCACGAAGCGCAGGCTGGCGCGATTCAATTCAAGCACTTGCGCGGTCACTCGCAGCTCGTCGTCCAACCGTGCGGGAGCGTGATAGCGCGCCTCGCTGGAATGGACCACGAACAGCAGGTTCTGCCCTGCCAGTTCGGACTGGGAGAAACCCAGGTGACGCAGCCGCTCGGTGCGAGCACGTTCCATGAATTTCAGGTAGTTGACGTAATACACCACCCCACCCGCGTCGGTATCCTCGTAATAGACGCGACAGCGATGTGCGAACGGCTCCGGCCGATTTTGCGCGCGCATACTCTAGTGCTTACTCCTCAGCTTGCCAATCCGCCCGGGCAACTGTTTTTTCAGGGGGAATGTCGTATTGCCAGCTCTGTTGCAAAGCGCTGGCGCTATGACCACGAAATAACCGATTCGATCTGTCATTCATCGTCCGGATCGGAAAATTCACCGCCCTCGGCGAAACGCCCGGGGATGTTCAAGCCGAAATGCAGGTAGGCGTGACGGGTGACCACACGCCCCCGGGGTGTACGCATGATGTAGCCCTGCTGGATGAGATAGGGTTCGAGCACGTCCTCGATGGTGTGCCGCTCCTCGCTGATCGCCGCCGCCAGGTTGTCGACCCCGACCGGGCCACCGTCGAACTTCTCGATCATGGTCAGCAGCAGGCGGCGGTCGGAATGGTCGAAGCCACGCTCGTCGACATCCAGCAGGTTCAGCGCCTTGTCGGCGATATCCTTGGTGATGTGCCCCTTGCCGCGCACTTCGGCGTAGTCACGCACGCGGCGCAGCAGGCGGTTGGCGATCCGCGGCGTGCCGCGGGCGCGGCGGGCGATTTCGAAGGCGCCCTTGTCTTCGATGGCCAGGCCGAGGATGTTCGCCGAGCGGCTGACGATGGTTGCCAGGTCCTGGTTGCTGTAGAACTCCAGGCGCTGGACGATGCCAAACCGGTCGCGCAACGGGTTGGTGAGCATGCCGGCGCGCGTGGTCGCCCCCACCAGGGTGAAGGGCGGCAGGTCGAGCTTGATCGAGCGCGCGGCGGGCCCTTCGCCGATCATGATGTCGAGCTGGAAGTCCTCCATCGCCGGATAGAGGACTTCCTCGACCACCGGTGACAGGCGATGGATCTCGTCGATGAACAACACATCGTGCGGCTCGAGGTTGGTCAGCATTGCCGCCAGATCGCCCGGGCGCTCGAGGATCGGGCCGGAAGTGCTCTTGACCGACACGCCCATCTCATGGGCAATGATGTTGGCCAGCGTGGTCTTGCCCAGGCCAGGCGGGCCGAAGATCAGGGTGTGGTCGAGGGATTCGTTGCGCCCGCGGGCGGCCTGGATGAACAGGCCCATCTGCTCGCGCACCACCGGCTGGCCGATGTATTCGTCCAGGCTCAGCGGGCGGATGGCGCGGTCCTGGACCTCTTCGCGGTCGCGTCCGCTGGCAGCGATCAGGCGGTCGGCTTCGATCACTTGACGATCATCCCTTTGAGGCTGTGACGGATCAGATCCTCACTGCTCATGTTCGCCTTGTCCTTGATCGCCGACACCGCCTTGCTCGCTTCCTGCGGCTTGTAGCCCAGGGAGATCAGGGCGCTGACCGCATCGGCCTCGGCGCTGGAGTTGCTGGCCACCGGCAGCGGACCGTCGGACACCAGGGTAAACATGGCGGGCGAGGTTTCCCAGGCCTTGAAGCGATCCTTGAGCTCGACCAGCAGGCGTTCGGCGGTCTTCTTGCCGACCCCCGGCACTCGTACCAGGGCCGACGCATCCTGGGCCTGCACGCAACGCACCAGCTCGTCCACTTCCAGGCCCGACATCAGCGCCAGGGCCAGCTTGGGGCCGACGCCGTTGAGGCGGATCAGTTCGCGGAACAGTTCGCGCTCGCGCTTCTCGAAGAAGCCATAGAGCAAGTGGGCGTCTTCGCGCACCACCAGGTGAGTGTGCAGCGTTACCGCTTCACCGACCTTGGGCAGGCGGTACAGCGTCGTCATCGGCACCTCCAGCTCATAGCCCAGGCCATTGACATCGATAATCAGGTGCGGCGGCTGTTTCTCCGCCAGGGTGCCACGCAAACGTCCAATCACGTTCCGATCCTTTCTCTCGGGCGTTCGGCCTGTGACCGGACAACCCTATCAGCAAATGCGGCGGGTGAGCGTGTCACCCGGACAAAATGTGTATCAGGGCATGAAGCCGTTACAGACGCAAGCGTCCGCCACGACGACGGGCCGTGGCCAGGCCGTGGGGCACCAGGCTGGAGCGGGTATGGGCATGGCACAAGGCAATGGCCAGGGCATCGGAGGCATCGATCTGCGGCTTCTGGGTGAGCTTGAGCAGATGCATGACCATCAGCATCACCTGCTCCTTGTTCGCCCCGCCCGTACCCGCCACCGACTGCTTGACCTGGCTGGCCGTGTACTCGGCTATTTCCAGCCCCGCCTCGGCGGCAGCGACGATGGCCGCGCCCCGGGCCTGACCGAGCTTGAGCGCCGAGTCGGCGTTGCGCGCCATGAACACGCGCTCGATGCCCATGGTGACCGGACCGTGCAGGCGAATGACCTCGCTCACGCCGCGAAACACGATCTGCAGGCGCTCGTGCAGCTCACCACCACCGGTGCGGATGCAACCGGAGGCCACGTACTCGCAACCACGGGCGGTGTGGCGCACCACACCGTAGCCGGTGATGCGCGAGCCGGGGTCGATACCAAGAATCAGCGTCATAAAGCCTGCGGTTGTCTGCACGTTTGATGGGTTTCCCTGCCGCTGCGACCAGCGCGCGAGAAAACCCAGAAGGCCAAGGAAGACCTCAGCCGAGTTTTTCCATGATTTCGTCGCTGATCTGCGCATTGGAATAGACGTTCTGCACGTCATCCAGATCCTCGAGCATGTCGATCAGCTTGAGTACCTTCTGCGCGCCCTCCTCGTCCAGCTCGGCGCTGGTGGTCGGCTGCATGACGATTTCCGCATCCGCCGCCTTGAAGCCGGCCTCTTCCAGCGCAGTACGCACGGCGTAGAAGCTGTTGAACGAGGTGAACACCTCGAAGGAGCCATCATCGTTGCCGACCACATCGTCGGCATCGGCCTCCATGGCCGCCTCCATCAGGGCGTCTTCATCGACGCCCGGGGCGAAGCTGATCTGGCCCTTGCGTTCGAACAGGTAGGCCACCGAACCATCGGTGCCGAGGTTACCGCCACACTTGGTGAACGCATGACGCACGGCGGCGGCGGTACGGTTGCGGTTGTCGGTCATGGCTTCGACCATGATCGCCACCCCGCCCGGGCCGTAACCTTCGTAGCTGAGTTCCTCGACGTTGTCGCTCTCGTTGGTGCCGGCACCCCGGGCCACCGCACGATCGATGATGTCGCGACTCATGTTGGCACCCAGGGCCTTGTCCAGGGCCAGGCGCAGTCGTGGGTTGGAGGCAGGGTCGGCACCGCCCTGCTTGGCGGCGACGGTGAGCTCGCGGATCCACTTGGTGAAGATCTTGCCTCTCTTGGCATCCTGGCGTTCTTTGCGGTGCTTGATGTTCGCCCACTTGGAATGACCGGCCATAACGACTCCAAATCCTTGAAACAGAAACAGGTTCCGCCCCGAAGGGCGGAACGCGAAAAATCCTGCGCGCAAGCGCGAGGCGCCCCGATACGGGGGCGCCTGCGATCGATTACTCGACCTTGGTCTGCTCGCGCAGACGGATGTGCAGCTCGCGCAGCGCCTTGGCATCGACCTGGCCTGGGGCCTGGGTCATGACATCGGCGGCGCTCTGGGTTTTCGGGAAGGCGATCACTTCGCGAATCGACTGGGCACCGGTCATCAGCATGACCAGGCGGTCCAGGCCGAAGGCCAGGCCACCGTGAGGCGGTGCGCCGAACTTCAGTGCATCGAGCAGGAAGCCGAATTTCTCTTCCTGTTCCGCAGCCTCGATCCCCAGCAGACGGAACACGGCCTGCTGCATTTCCTTGCGGTGGATACGGATCGAACCGCCACCGAGCTCGGTGCCGTTGAGCACCATGTCGTAGGCACGCGACAGTGCGGTTGCCGGGTTGGCCTCCAGCTCCTCGGGGGTGCACTTGGGCGCGGTGAACGGGTGGTGCAGGGCGCTGAAGCTGCCGTCTTCGTTCTCTTCGAACATCGGGAAGTCGACGACCCACATCGGAGCCCACTCGCAGGTGAGCAGGTTGAAGTCGTGACCCAGCTTGATACGCAGCGCACCCAGGGCTTCGCTGACGACCTTGAACTTGTCGGCACCGAAGAACACGATGTCGCCATCGACCGCACCGACGCGATCGAGGATCACGTCGAGGTTGGCCTCGGGGATGTTCTTGACGATCGGCGACTGCAGGCCTTCGACGCCCTTGGCGCGTTCGTTGACCTTGATGTACGCCAGGCCCTTGGCACCATAGATGCCGACGAACTTGGTGTACTCGTCGATCTTGCTGCGCGGCATGGCGGCGCCGCCCGGCAGACGCAGGGCGGTGACGCGGCATTTCGGATCGTTGGCGGGGCCGGCGAACACCTTGAAGTCGACGTCCTTGAGCTGGTCGGCAACATCGACCAGCTCCAGCGGGATGCGCAGGTCTGGTTTGTCGGAGCCGTAGCGACGCATGGCCTCCTCGAAGGTCATGTGCGGGAAGTCGCCGAACTCCAGGTCCAGCACTTCCTTGAACAGCTTGCGGATCATGCCCTCGGTCAGGCCCATGATCTCGGATTCGTCGAGGAAGCTGGTCTCGATGTCGATCTGGGTGAATTCCGGCTGGCGGTCGGCACGCAGGTCTTCGTCACGGAAGCACTTGGCGATCTGGTAGTAGCGGTCGAAACCGGCCACCATCAGCAGTTGCTTGAACAGTTGCGGCGACTGCGGCAGGGCGAAGAAGCTGCCGGCGTGGGTACGGCTGGGTACCAGGTAGTCGCGCGCGCCTTCCGGGGTGGCGCGGGTCAGGATCGGCGTCTCGACGTCGAGGAAGCCGTTCTCGTCGAGGAAGCGGCGGATGCTGCCGGTGATGCGCGAGCGCAGGCGCAGCTTGTCGGCCATTTCCGGGCGACGCAGGTCGATGAAGCGGTAGCGCAGGCGGGTTTCTTCGCCGACGTCGGAATATTCGTTCAGCGGGAACGGCGGGGTTTCCGCTTCGTTGAGCACGTTCAGCTGGTAGCCGAGAATCTCGATGGCACCGGACGCCATGTTCGCATTGACTGCGCCATCCGGACGCCTGCGCACCTTGCCGGTGATCTGCACGACGTATTCGCTGCGCACGCGGTCGGCGGCGGCGAAGGTTTCGGCGCGATCGGGATCGAACACGACCTGGGCCATGCCTTCGCGGTCACGGATGTCGAGGAAGATCACCCCGCCGTGGTCGCGGCGACGATGGACCCAGCCGCAAAGGGTGACTTCCTGGCCGTCCAGGCTCTCGTTCAGTTGGCCGCAATAGTGGCTGCGCATCATGATCGTGGTTTCGCTTCTCGTGATTCGTGTATTCGGTGGCGGTCTGGCCTGCCCTGAGGGCTAGGCTCCGTGTGAAAAGCCTTGATACTCGTTCATGCTGCGTTGAAAACAGTTTCGGAATGCTCATTTACAACCCGTAAACTCCGCTTCCTCGGCTGTTTTCGCCTTGCCTGACCTTCGTCTCAAGACTTTTCACACAGACCCTAATAGTGCAAGACCCTGTCGCTGCAATTCAACTCAATCGGCCTTGTCACCGGCCAGGTTCTTCTTTGCGCCAGTCTTGAAGTCGGTTTCGTACCAGCCATTGCCGCTCAGGCGAAAGCCGGGGACCGACAGCAGCTTCTTCAGGTCTGGCGCCTGGCAGGCCGGGCAATCGGTAAGAGGCGCCGCGCTGATCTTCTGCAACACCTCCATGCGGTGGTCGCAGGAAGCACATTGGTAGTCATAAAGGGGCATGGAGGTCTCTCGTCAACCACAACGCAGGCTGCCTGGGCAGCAAAAGGCGGGATTATATATGGTTAAGCAGAGCAGTGCAGCCCGCCCGGCGATCAGTGTCCGCCGGGCGGATCGAGCAGCCAGGCCACGCAGATCACCCGGATCAGCCCGCTGAAATTGCGCACGCCACCCTGGCGCAGGTGCACTTCGCGGTCGACATAGGAGAGCACGGCGCTCACCGAACAGCGATTGGCCTGGGCAATACGTTCCAGGATCCTCCAGTACACGGCCTCCAGGCGCAGGCACGTGGCAAAACCATTGAGCCTGACCGAGCGCGACACCGGGGTCGTCTGCATCATGTCGAAATCGCTGCGAAACGGGTCCTGGCAATCCTTTGTCGGCCAACCGCCCTGTCTTCCTGCCTGCGCCATGCTTTTGCGTCCCTATCACTGATCACCGCACGCCTCGCACATGAAGCGCATGAGTGCCATCAATGAAGCGCCGTTATCTCGGCGCAGAGCAGCAGCAAGGATTTCCCACCATGAAAAAGCCCGGCATCGCTGGGCGATGCCGGGCTCGAAGGGCAAGCCTGGATGCGGATCACTTGCCGTCGAGCAGCACCCGCAGCATCCAGGCAGTCTTTTCATGGACCTGCATGCGCTGGGTGAGCAGGTCGGCGGTCGGTTCGTCGCTGACCTTGTCCACCACCGGGAAGATGCTGCGCGCGGTACGCACCACAGCCTCCTGCCCCTGGACCAGCTGACGGATCATCTCGTCGGCAGCAGGCACCCCTTCTTCCTCCTTGATCGAGGAATGACGGGCATAGAAGGCGTAAGAGCCCGGCGCTGGGAAGCCCAGGGCGCGAATGCGCTCGGCGATCGAGTCGACCGCCAGGGCCAGCTCGTTGTACTGCTCCTCGAACATCAGGTGCAGGGTGCGGAACGACGGACCGGTGACGTTCCAGTGGAAGTTGTGGGTTTTCAGATAGAGCACGTAGGTGTCCGAGAGCAGCCGGGACAACCCTTCGACGATGGACTTGCGATCTTCTTCGCTGATACCGATATCGATTGCCATGAATCTCCCCTTTCCATAAGGCTTGACGATCAAGCGGGCGCAAACACTGTATCAAGACTTGCCGCCCGTCGCATGTGACACATGGCAACGAATGGTCCGCTCGCCCCCGCGGTTTGAGAAGCCTGCGGCTTTACTGTTAAATAGGCAGTGTGCCACCCGTGCGGACTGTCATTGCCGGGTGCATAGGCCGAGCGTCACGTGACCGCGCTTCACAGCTCATGCGCACCGTGCCCTCGGCTCTTCCTGTGATCGGCCTTATCCAATACGTGAGCCAAACCATGTTCAAGATCGTCCATCTGGTGACGGGCGTTGCGGCCTTGCTGCTGTCGCTCATACCCAGCCTCAGAACCGACGCTACACCCCTGCTGCAACAACCCGAAGCGGTCTACCTCGCGCTGCTGGGCTTGCTCAACCTGATCCTGGCACCCGTGGTACCGCTTTACTACCGCGGCGCTCGCCAGCAACTGCAACACCTGGCCAACGCCCTGCTGGTACTGGCCGTCATCCTGCAGACCATCACCGTCCTTGCACGCCCTGAGCTCGGCAGCCTGTCGGCACTGCTCTGCGCGGCACTGGCCGTGATCCTGCACCTGGCTGCCGGGTTTGCCCGCAGCCCGCGCAGGTCGCGCGGTGGCCAGGCAGGCGTGACGGACACCAGCAATCGCGATACCGGCACCGTCAAGTGGTTCAACACCTCGAAAGGCTTCGGTTTCATCTCCCGCGACAGCGGTGATGACATCTTCGTGCACTTTCGCGCCATCCGCGGTGAAGGCCATCGCGTGCTGGTCGAAGGCCAGCGCGTGGAGTTTTCGGTGATGCATCGCGACAAAGGCCTGCAGGCCGAAGACGTGGTCGCGGTTTCACGCCGCTGACCGCCTGCCTCCACCGCTTTCAGTAATGAGGCGGTGGAGGCTCCTCGCCTCCGGCCCCATACTGGCCGACCATCTCTTCATGACGCTTGATCAGCTCGGCGATCTGCAACTGCAGGCGCTCGATCAAACGGTTCTGCCCGGCCACTTCGTCGTTGAGCGCCTGGATGGTGTCATCCTGAAACGCCTGGCGCATCTCCAGCTCGACGATTCTCGCTTCCAATGTCATGGCTCAGGCCTCCTGGAATCCATCAAGTTGCAGCGCACGCAGGCGCTGGCGGATCGCTTCGACCTGCGCAGGGGCATACTCGAGCGCAGGCACCTTGCCCCACACCGGAGCAGGCCAGGCCGCATCATCACGGCGGCGCACCACCACATGCATGTGCAGCTGGCTGACGACGTTACCCAGCGTGGCGACGTTCATCTTGTCTGCCGCGAACGCGTCCTTGAGCGCCTCGGCCAGCAGGGTGGTTTCCTTCCACAACTGCTGCTGGTCGGCCACGTCCAGCTGGAACAATTCGCTGACCCCGGCGCGGCGCGGCACCAGGATGAACCAGGGGTAGTTGGCATCCTTGCTCAACAACAGGCGGGACAACGGCAAATCCCCAAGCACCAGGGAATCCTGCTGCAGACGCGAATCCAGGACAAACACGGCAAACCTCCATCGAATGGCACAGCCCGACGGGTACGCGGGCAGAGACGAAGGATACCTTGCCCGCCCCCTCCCCGGCAGCCCATGAGCACATTCACACGCGTGCGCCACACGCGGTAACACAGCGCTACTTTTCGCACCAAAAAGAGGCGCAGGAAAATACGCCTGTCACACCGCTTCGGTACAAACTACTCAGCATGAACAGTCCCGGGTAACACCTTGACTTTCAAGCCAGCTTTATTTCGCGGGTGAACAGAAAAAACGCGGCATACCATCAGACAGGCGAAACCCTGTGTTTGCGCAGGTTTCAGCGCGGTTTTGCCCGATTTGTGAAAATTTCATTAACAGTGATCGTTTTTGTGCACGCTTGTTGCATTCTTTTTACGCCAAGTCGGCACGGCACCTGCATTAGCCGGTGAACGCGACAAATAACAACAGCGACAAGGGATTCACCAGGGAGCTTCGATACACCGTCACGACCTTACGGTTTCGTTACGGAGCGAGAAGCAGCGCTGGAGTGCCACGACCCGCGAATACGGGACGTGATTTGCGACATGGAAATAACTGAAAGCGACACGACCATAAACTTACCGAAAGGTTCCGTTTTTCATGTCGCCAAGAGCAGTCAGCGTGAGATACATTTTCGCCGACATAAAAAGAAAGAGCTGCCCCATATAACTAGAACACTTGGACGCAGCGGTACTCTTCCTAAACCAAAGGAGCAAATCACGATGCGCGTGATGAAGTGGAGCATGATCGCCCTGGCTGTTGCAGCGGGGACTTCCGGACTGGCAGTGGCGTCGTCGCAGGATGAATCCAAAGGGTTCGTCGACGACAGCAAGCTCAATGTAAAGATGCGTAACCTGTACTTCAGCCGTGACTTCCGCAACCGTGAAAACAATCCGCTCGGCCCAACCCAAAGCCGCGCTGCCGAGTGGGGCCAAGGCTTCATCGGTACCTTCGAGTCCGGCTTCACCCAGGGCACCATCGGTGTAGGCTTCGATGCCATCGGCCTGCTGGGTATCAAACTGGACGGCGGCAAGGGCACTTCCGGCACCGGCCTGTTCCCGACCGGCTCGGACGGCCGCTCCGAAGATGATTACTCCAAAGGCTACGGTGCGGTCAAAGCCCGCATTTCCAATACCGTGCTGAAGTTTGGTGGCCAGTTCACCGCCCTGCCAGTGTTCGCCACCGATGACAGCCGCTTGCTGCCAGAAGCCGCCGAAGGCTTCCTGCTGACCAGCAAGGAAATCGAAGGTCTGGAGCTGAACGCCGGTCACTTCACGCGTCTCGATGCCCAGGCAGCAAGCTACAAGGACAGCATCGGCGGCCTGAACAGAGCCCGCATCAAGAACCCGGGCCTGACCGAAGCCAACGTCTTCGGTGGTACCTACAGCATTACCGACGGCCTGAGCACCAGCCTCTACTACTCCAAGGTCGAAGACTACTGGCGCAAGTACTACGGTAACGTCAACTGGGCGGTACCGCTGTCGGACAAGCAAGGCCTGGTGTTCGACTTCAACATCTATGACACCAAGAGCGACGGTGCCGGCAATGTTCGCGCCTATGACGGCGACAAGCTCGACAACCGCGCCTTCAGCCTGTCCGGCGCCTACAACTTCGGCGCCCACACCTTCACCCTGGCCTACCAGAAGGTCACCGGTGACGGCGACTACGCCTATGGCGTAGACGGCGGCGGCACCATCTTCCTCGCCAACTCCATCGCCCGCTCCGACTTCAACGCCGAAGGCGAGAAATCCTGGCAGGCGCGCTACGACCTGAACTTCGCCGAGTTCGGCATTCCAGGCCTGACATTCATGACCCGTTACGCCCGTGGTACCGGCGCACACGTCGAAGGCACCGACAGCGGCAAGGAATGGGAACGCGACGTGGACATCAAGTACGTGCTGCAGGAAGGTCCAGCCAAGGACCTGAGCTTCCGCGTCCGCCAGGCCACCTACCGCTCCAGCGACGGCGTCTACTACGGTTCGGACTCCATCGACGAACTGCGCCTGATCGTCGAGTACCCGCTGAGCATCCTGTAAGCCAAAGCTTGCAATGCCCCGCACCTGAAGAAGCCCGGCATCTGCCGGGCTTTTTCTTGGCTGACAAGCCGAGCGCCCTGGGGCATCCTGTACGCCTTCGTCCCGCCCCCGTACAATGCGGGGTCATTCAAACATTCAGGCAATCGACACGGCTTCCCATGCGCACCAGTCAATATTTGCTCGCCACCCAGAAAGAAACCCCGGCAGACGCCGTCGTCATCAGCCACCAGCTGATGCTGCGCGCCGGCATGATCCGCAAGCTGGCCTCCGGCCTGTACACCTGGCTGCCGATGGGCCTGCGGGTGATGCGCAAGGTCGAGAACGTGGTACGCGAGGAAATGAACGCCGCCGGCGCCCTTGAAGTGCTGATGCCGAGCATCCAGCCAGCAGAGCTGTGGCAGGAATCCGGGCGCTGGGAACAGTACGGCCCTGAACTGCTGCGCCTGAAAGACCGCCACGACCGCGATTTCTGCGTCGGCCCGACTCACGAAGAAGTGATCACCGATCTGGCGCGCAACGAGCTGTCCAGCTACAAGCAGCTGCCGCTGAACATGTACCAGATCCAGACCAAGTTCCGTGACGAGATCCGTCCGCGCTTCGGCCTGATGCGCGGCCGCGAGTTCATCATGAAGGACGCCTACTCCTTCCATGCCGACCAGGCTTCCCTGCAGGAAACCTACGACCGCATGCACCAGGCGTACACCAACGTCTTCACCCGCCTGGGCCTGGACTTCCGTCCGGTGCAGGCCGACACCGGCTCGATCGGTGGCAGCTACTCCCACGAATTCCACGTCCTGGCCTCCTCCGGCGAAGACGACGTGATCTTCAGCGACAGCTCCGACTACGCGGCCAACATCGAGAAAGCCGAAGCCATCCCACGGGAAACCGTGCGCCCGGCGCCGACCGAAGAACTGCGCCTGGTCGACACACCGAACGCCAAGACCATCGCTGACCTGGTGGAAAACCACGGCCTGGCGATCGAGAAGACCGTCAAGACTCTCATCGTGCGTGGCGCCGAGGAAGGCAAACTGGTCGCCCTGGTGGTTCGCGGCGATCACGAGCTGAACGAAATCAAGGCCGCCAAGCTGGAGCAGGTTGCCGACCCGCTGGTGATGGCCAGCGATGCCGAACTGCGCGACGCCATCGGCGCCGGCGCCGGCTCGCTCGGCCCGCTGAACCTGCCGCTGGAATGCGTCATCGACCGTTCTGTCGCCCTGATGAGCGACTTCGGCATCGGCGCCAACATCGACGACAAGCACTACTTCGGCGTGAACTGGGAGCGTGACCTGCCAGTGCCACAGGTCGCTGACCTGCGCAACGTCGTTGCCGGCGACCCGAGCCCGGACGGCCAGGGCACCCTGGTGATCAAGCGCGGCATCGAAGTGGGCCACATCTTCCAGCTCGGTACCAAGTACAGCGAGGCGCTCAAGTGCCAGGTACTGGGCGAGAACGGCAAGCCGGTGGTGCTGTCGATGGGTTGCTACGGTATCGGCGTGTCCCGCGTGGTCGCGGCTGCCATCGAGCAGAACCACGACGACAAGGGCATCATCTGGAACGACGCCCTGGCGCCTTTCCAGATCGCCCTCGTGCCGCTGCGCTACGAGACCGACGCCGTACGCGAGGCGACCGACAAGCTGTACGCCGAACTGACCGCCGCCGGTTACGAAGTGCTGCTGGACGACCGTGACAAGAAGACCAGCCCAGGCATCAAGTTCGCCGACATGGAACTGATCGGCATCCCGCACCGCATCGTCGTCAGCGACCGCGGCCTGGCCGATGGCAACCTGGAGTACAAGCACCGTACCGAACAGGATGCCCAGCCACTGCCGCTCAACGAAGTGCTGACCTTCCTGCAGGCCCGTATCCGCCGCTGACAACCATTGCCCGAGTGAACATGTCCAAGCGAAGTACCTTTACCCTGGGGGGCGCCGCGCTCTGCGGCGCCCTGTTCGTCAGCGGCTGCGCCAACCAGATGTCCCAGCGCAGCGAGCATGAGGAACGTGTCGAGCGCAAGTTGCTCGAGCACAGTCTGCAGATCGACGTCGGCGAGCCCAAGGTGATGGAGCTTCCGCAACGGCGCGTTCGCGTCAATGAACAGCGGCGCTTCGAAGTCACCGAATTCGAGGTCACCCGGCGCTACGACCGCTATACGCCCTACCAACCCTGGCGGGAGATCTACGAGATCCCGCTGGGCGCGGTAGCCGTGGTCGCCGGCATCGGCGCCAACGTGGTCAACGTGCTCACCTTCGACAGCCTGCCTGAAAGCGTGACCCACGACTGGCTCAGCTACGGCATTGCCGGGCTCAACCCGTTCATGAACGTGCAGTCCAACGGCCGTGCGCAGCAGAACCTGGCAGGCATCAGCGAAGTCCAGAAGGACAAGCGCGAGGAATTCACCAGCCTGCCCTGGAACGAGCGCCTGGTCGAGGTCAAGGCTGGCAAGATGACCCACGAACTGACCACCGACAAGCACGGTGTGCTGCGCCTGAACCTGCTCGACAGCCCGTTCTCCGAGCAGAACCTCAACCACATCGGCACCCTGCACCTGGCAGCGGTCGACGAAGACAACGGCATCCGCGGCGACGCCAGCCTGCTGGTCAGCGCCACCTTGCGCAACAAGCTGCTGGAGGCCCACGAGCTGATCTTCGACGACCTCGAGGATGACGACGTCGGCCAGTGGGTCCACCGGGTCAAGCGTCTTTCCGAGCTGGGTCTGGAGGAGGAAGCCAGCGAACTGGAGCAGAGCCTGATCGAGCTGACGCGCAACGATCCGGAGCTGCAGCAGGATTTCCTCAAGACATTGACCAAGGAAACCGGCCGATTGGTCGCCGACCCTGGCGAGCGCTGAACGGACGGGGCGCCCTGCGCCCCTTTGCCTTATCGCGCCGGGAACAGCTCCAGCTGTTCATGCGCCCCGCGCAAATCCCGCAACCTCACCCCCACCCCCAGCAACCTGACAGGCTTGCCGCCACGGGCAAAGGCCTGGCTGAGCAGTTGCCGATAACTCTCCAGGTCCCTCCCCGCCCCAGCCTGCTCCAACGTGGTCTGGCTGAAGTCGTGGAACTTGACCTTGACGAAAGGCTTGTCCGGCTTGTAGCTGCTGTCCATCCGCGCAATCCGTTCGTTCAGGCTAGCGAGCAGGTCCGGGATCTTTTCCAGGCAACTGGCAAGATCAGGCAGGTCGTTGTCGTAGGTGTTTTCGACACTGACCGACTGCCGACGGCTGTCGTTCTGCACCACGCGATCATCGATACCCCGCGCCAGCCCCCAGAGGCGCTCGCCGAAGCTGCCGAACTCACGCACCAGGTTGAGTCGGGGCCACTCGCGCAGCGACTGGCAGGTGTCGATCCCCAGGCGCGACAGCTTGTCGGCCGTCACCTTCCCCACGCCATGCAGACGAGCGACAGGCAACGCCGCGACGAAGGCTTCGACCTGATCCGGCCTGATCACGAACAGCCCATTGGGTTTGCGCCAGTCGCTGGCGATCTTGGCCAGGAACTTGTTCGGCGCAACGCCTGCCGACACCGTGATATGCAAGGTCTGCGACACACGACGACGGATATCCTCGGCAATGCGCGTGGCACTGCCGGAAAACCACTGGCTGTCGGTGACGTCCAGATACGCCTCATCCAGCGACAGCGGCTCGATCAGGTCGGTGTAGTCGCGAAAGATCGCATGGATTTCCCGCGAAGCTTCGCGATAGGCCTCGAAGCGCGGCTTGACGATCAGCAGGTCCGGGCACAATTTCATGGCATGACCGGACGACATCGCCGAACGCACGCCATACGCCCTCGCCTCATAGTTGCAGGTAGCGATCACCCCGCGCTGTCCCGGTTGGCCACCCACGGCCATGGGGCGACCTGCCAGTCGAGGATCGTCACGCATCTCGATGGCGGCGTAGAAACAGTCACAATCAATGTGGATGATCTTGCGCAGGGACATGAACGACCGTCAGTACTGTAAATTCATACAGATATTACAGCACGCCACCCTCGATTCGTCAGCCCCGTCAAAGCACAGGCTGGATGACCGGTGAAGTCGGCGCCCTGCCGAGCAAAGCCTCCAAACCCGCGCCAGAGCTGCGTCGTACTGCTTTGCCCGATGCTAAGGGATTGAACAAAAAAGGTTTTTTGTAAAAACCACTTGACTCACGGAAGGATTTCCGTAGAATTCGATTCCACAGGCGCGGGATGGAGCAGCCTGGTAGCTCGTCGGGCTCATAACCCGAAGGTCGTCGGTTCAAATCCGGCTCCCGCAACCAGATTCGAGAAAAGGCCACTGTTCACGCAGTGGCCTTTTTCTTTGCATTGCGAAAAAAAATCTACGCAAATCAAGGATTAAGGTTTGACAACCCACCGATAATCCGTAGAATGCGCACCACTGACGCGGGATGGAGCAGCCTGGTAGCTCGTCGGGCTCATAACCCGAAGGTCGTCGGTTCAAATCCGGCTCCCGCAACCAGATTCAAGAAAAGGCCACTGTTAACGCAGTGGCCTTTTTCTTTGTCGCGAAAAAACCTCGGCCCCATCGACGAATACGTTTGACAGCCCGCCGATAATGCGTAGAATGCGCACCTCTGACGCGGGATGGAGCAGCCTGGTAGCTCGTCGGGCTCATAACCCGAAGGTCGTCGGTTCAAATCCGGCTCCCGCAACCATATTCGTCAGAACAAGCCCCGCCTATCCCAGGATAGTGCGGGGCTTGTTGCATTCAGCGCCAGAAAATTCCTCTCGTACGCGCATTGCCACCTTTCCGGCACCTCAATGAACTAACTTTAACTAACCTGAAACGGATAAACCTACTCCACCCGGAGTACTATCTGGACACGTTTTCCAAAGGGACTTTCACTTGGCCGCTCGTCTCATCGCCCTCGCGCTTGCTGCACGAGGTATTTCATGACCTCCAGTTCCCCAGACTCCCAGGCCCCGATCACCGCCGCCCTGCCCACGGCCGCACAACGCCTGCCATGGCTCGAACGCCTGAGCAAATACCGCCAGCCCATCGGCCTGGCGATCACCCTGCTGCTGTTCGCCATGGCGCTGATCGCCTGTCGGCACCTGCTGAGCGAGCTGGACATCTATGCCTTGCATGACGCCATGCTCAGCGTACCCAAGCAGGCGCTGCTGGGTGCGTTGCTGGCGACGGTGGCAGGTTTCGTGACCTTGCTGGGGTACGAGTGGTCCGCGGCTCGGTATGCAGGGGTCAAGTTGCCACCCCGTACCCTGGTGCTGGGTGGTTTCAGTGCGTTCGCCATCGGCAATGCCATCGGCCTGTCGATGCTCTCCGGTGGTTCCGTGCGCTATCGCCTGTACGCGCGCAAGGGCCTGGGGGCTGCAGAAGTCGCACGGATGACCGTGTTCGCCAGTCTCTCCCTGGGCTGCGCCCTACCTCCGCTGGCAGCAGTGGCCACCTTGAGCGACCTCACCTCGGCCTCCACCGCCTTGCGCATGTCTCCGGCACTGCTGGGCAGCATTGCCATTGCGGTGTTGGTGGCCTGCGCCGTACTGGCGGCAGGGCTCTATCGTCGCCGCGCCGCCGAGCAACCCCTGGCCGACAATCTGCTGGTGCAGGTCGGACGTCGCACCCTGCGCCTGCCCAGTGCGCGCCTGACTGCCCTGCAACTGGTCATCACCGCTCTGGACGTCGCCGCCGCCGCCACGGTGCTCTACCTGCTGTTGCCCGAAGCCCCGCCATTCGGGGCTTTCGTACTGGTCTACCTGCTTGCCCTCGCGGCAGGCGTACTCAGCCATGTGCCCGGCGGCGTCGGCGTGTTCGAGGCGATCCTGCTCGCCGCCTTCGCCAACCAGCTGGGTGCCGCCCCCCTGGCCGCGGCCCTGCTGCTGTATCGCCTGATCTACGTGGTACTGCCACTGCTGGTGGCCTGCGTGCTGCTGCTGGTCAACGAAGCCCGGCGCCTGTTATTCGCCCAGCAAGCCATCAAGGCAGCGTCCGGGCTCGCGGCTCCCGTGCTGGCGATCCTGGTGTTCCTGTCTGGCGTGGTGCTGCTGTTCTCCGGCGTCACCCCGGAAATCGACAGCCGCCTGGAACACATGGGCTTTCTCATTCCGCACCGGCTGATCGACGCCTCGCACTTCGGCGCGAGCCTGATCGGCGTGCTCTGCCTGTTGCTGGCCCAGGGCCTGCGCCGGCGCCTGTCGGCGGCCTGGCTGCTGACCACGGTGCTGCTGCTGACGGGCGCGCTGCTCTCGCTGCTCAAGGGCTTCGACTGGGAAGAGGCATCGATGATGATCTTCACCACCGCCCTGCTGGCGCTGTTCCGCCGCTCGTTCTACCGCCCCAGCCGCCTTCTGGAGCTGCCATTCTCGCCGATCTACCTGGTGGCCAGTGCCTGCGTGGTTGGCGCCTCGGTGTGGCTGTTGCTGTTCGCCTACCAGGACGTGCCCTACAGCCACAAGCTGTGGTGGCAGTTCACCCTCGATGCCGACGCGCCTCGCGGCCTGCGCGCAGCGCTGGGCAGTGCGGTGCTGCTGGTGATCGTCGCCCTGACCTGGCTGCTGCGCACCGCGCGCCCGGTGATCCACCTGCCGACCGAAGACGAACTGCAGCGCGCCAACCGTATCCTGCTGGCGTCCGACCAGCCCGACGGCGGCCTGGCCTTGACCGGCGACAAGGCGCTGCTGTTCCACCCCAACGACAACGCCTTCCTGATGTACGCCCGCCGCGGCCGCAGCCTGGTCGCGCTGTACGACCCGATCGGCCCGGCCCAGGAACGTGCCGAGATGATCTGGCAGTTCCGCGACCTGTGCGACCTGCACCATGCCCGCCCGGTGTTCTACCAGGTGCGCGCGGAGAACCTGCCCTTCTACATGGACATCGGCCTGACCGCGATCAAGCTCGGCGAAGAGGCACGGGTCGACCTGCGCCGTTTCGACCTGGACGCCAAGGGCAAGGAAATGAAGGACCTGCGCTACACCTGGAACCGTGGCGGGCGCGACGGCCTGACCCTGGAAGTCCATGAGCCGGGCCACGCGCCGCTGCAGGAACTGCGGGAAATCTCCGACGCCTGGCTGGCCGGCAAGAACGTGCGGGAAAAAGGCTTCTCGCTGGGGCGCTTCAGCCCGGAATACCTGCGGCATTTCCGTATTGCCCTGATCCGCTTCCAGGGCCGCCCGGTGGCGTTTGCCAACCTGCTGGAAACCCACAGCAACGAACTGGCCAGCCTCGACCTGATGCGTGCGCACCCCGAGGCACCGAAGCTGACCATGGAATTCATGATGCTCGGCCTCATCCTGCATTACAAAAGCCACGACTACGCCCGCTTCAGCCTGGGGATGGTCCCGCTTTCCGGCCTGCAACCGCGCCGCGGTGCGCCCCTGACCCAACGCCTGGGTTCGATGGTGTTCCAGCGCGGCGAGCAGCTCTACAACTTCCAGGGCCTGCGGCGCTTCAAGGACAAGTTCCAGCCGGACTGGGAACCTCGTTACATGGCCGTACCAGCCGGGCTTGACCCGCTGGTTGCACTGGCTGACACCGCCGCCCTGATTGCCGGCGGCCTGACTGGATTGGTGAAACGCTGATGATCCGACGTTACTGGCTGTACCTGCTGATCCCCCTGCTGCTGGCCGTGCTGGCCGGTGGCGCGGCCTTCTGGCTGTGGACCCGCCCTGCCCCCGAAGCGCGCATCGAGCACTTCACCCTGGACGATGGCAGCAACCTGACCCTGGTGACACCCGGCGTGCGCGCCAAGACCCTGGTCGCGGTCGGCGTTCCCCACGACCAGGTCCTGACCGACAAGCAGCTGCTGGACCTCAGCCAGGCCGGCGAAGCCCAGCTGGTGCAGGTGATCCTGCCGACCGGCGACTGCAGCAAGCAGCAGGTGGCACTGGACCAGGCCATGGCCAAGCTGTCCGGCAAGCCGACTTTGGTCGCCGGTATCGGCCCCGGGGCCTCCCAGGCCTGGCGCTGGCTGGCCGGGCAGAACGACGACAAGGCCCGCGCCATCTCCGTCGACTTCAACCTCGAACAGCCCGGCTGCCAGGTCGAAATGCCCAAGACTGCCGCCCACGGCCACTGGAACGTGGCCTGGAACGACAACCCGGACGACGCCAGCGCGGCCTTCGTACGCGACCAGGCCAATGCCGAGACCAGCATCAGCGACTACGACATCCACCTGCCACAGGTGCTCAAGGCCCAGCTGACCCAGGCCCTGGTCGGTCGCGATGGCAACGCCCTGGCGATTCCGGTGGTGGAAGTCCCGGCCGGCCAGACCACCGACACCGTCACCCTGTTCCTCTCCGGCGACGGCGGCTGGCGCGACCTGGACCGTGACGTGGCGGGCGAGATGGCCAAGCTCGGCTACCCGGTGGTCGGCATCGACACCCTGCGTTACTACTGGCAGCACAAGACGCCTGAACAGAGCGCTGTCGACCTGTCGGAACTGATGCAGCACTACCGTCAGAAATGGGGCACCAAGCGCTTCGTGCTGACCGGCTATTCGTTCGGTGCCGATGTACTGCCGGCGATCTACAATCGCCTGCCTGAAGCCGACCAGAAGCGTATCGACGCCGTGATCCTGCTGGCCTTCGCCCGCAGCGGCAGCTTCGAGATCGAAGTCGAGGGTTGGCTGGGCAAGGAAGGCCAGGAAGCCCCGACCGGGCCGGAAATGGCCAAGTTGCCGGCAGCGAAGGTGGTGTGCATCTACGGTGTGGAAGAAACCGACGAGAGCGGCTGCACCGACAAGACTGCCGTGGGCGAGCGCATGAAGCTGCCAGGCGGCCATCACTTCGACGAGAACTACCCGGCGCTGGCCAAGCGCCTGATCGGCGAGATCGAGACCCGCCAGGGCAAATCGAACGTCGCCGAGCAGTAAAACAACAAGGGCCGCATCGCGGCCCTTGTTGTTTCAATCAGATTTCGACCTGGGTTCCCAGCTCGATCACCCGGTTCAGCGGCAGGTTGAAGAAGCGCAAGTTGCCGTTGGCATTCTTCAGCAGGAAGGCGAACAGGTTGCCCCTCCAGCGCGACATGCCCTCAAGGCGCGAGGCGATCACCGTCTCGCGGCTGAGGAAGTAGGTGGTGCGCATCGGGCTGAAGTCCAGCTCCTCCAGATGACACAGGCGTAGCGCGGCCGGTACGTCCGGTTCATCCATGAAGCCGAAGTGCAGCAGCACGCGGAAGAACCCGTCGCCGTAGGCCTCGACCTCGAAGCGCTCCGACTCCGGCACGCGCGGCCGATCCTCGCTGACCACCGTAAGCAGCACCACCTGGCTGTGCAGCACCTGGTTGTGCAGCATGTTGTGCAGCAACGCATGGGGCACCGCATCGGCCCGCGCCGTGAGAAACACCGCCGTGCCCTCGACGCGATGCGGTGGCTGCACGCGAATGCTGCTGATGAACACCGGCAACGGCAGGCCACCCTCATCGATCCGCTCGACGAGGATCTGCTTGCCGCGCTTCCAGGTGCTCATCAGCACGAACAGCACAATCCCCGCGAGTACCGGGAAGGCACCGCCCTGGACGATCTTCGGTACGTTGGCGGCGAAGAACAGCCCGTCCACCAGCAGGAAGCCCACCAGCACCGGCACCGCCAGCAGCGGTGGCCACTTCCACAGCAACAGCATCACCGCCGAGACCAGGATGGTGGTCATCAGCATGGTGCCGGTCACCGCCACGCCATAAGCCGCAGCCAGTGCGCCCGACGACTCGAAGCCGATCACCAGCAGCACGACGCCGACCATCAGCGTCCAGTTCACCGCACCGATGTAGATCTGCCCCTGCTCGTCGCTGGAGGTGTGC
The DNA here is from genome assembly GCF_057370475.1 of Pseudomonas sp. FA117. Taxonomy (NCBI): domain Bacteria; kingdom Pseudomonadati; phylum Pseudomonadota; class Gammaproteobacteria; order Pseudomonadales; family Pseudomonadaceae; genus Pseudomonas; species Pseudomonas sp. FA117. Next base: position 1,407,041 of record NZ_CM170675.1, on the reverse strand, counting down.
TGAATCTGCATGCGTGGCACGTAACCCAACTGGATGGCCTGGCGGGTCAGGGAGAAGGCGCCGGAAATCACCGCCTGGGAGGCGATCACCGTGGCCATGGTCGCCAGCCCCACCAGCGGCAGCAGCGCCCAGCTCGGCGCCAGCAGGTAGAACGGGTTGCGCGCCGCCTCGGGGTTCTGCAGCAGCATCGCGCCCTGGCCGAAATAGTTGAGCACCAGCGCCGGCAGCACCAGGGCGAACCAGGCGCGGGCGATCGGCTTGCGACCGAAATGGCCCATGTCGGCGTACAGCGCCTCGGCACCGGTCAGCGCCAGCACCACCGCACCGAGAATGGCCACGCCCATGCCGGGGTGGACGATGAAGAAGTTCAGCGCCCAGCCTGGGCTGAAGGCCTTGAGCACTTCCGGGCTCTGCGTGATGCCATGCACCCCGAGCGCTCCCAGCACGAGGAACCAGGCAACCATGATCGGGCCGAAGGCCTTGCCGATCTTCTCGGTACCATGCTTCTGCACCAGGAACAGTGCCACCAGCACGACCAGCGAGATCGGCACGACCCAGTGGTCGATGCCATCGAACGCCAGCCCCATGCCTTCCACCGCCGACAGCACCGAGACTGCCGGTGTGATCATGCTGTCGCCGTAGAACAGCGAGGCGCCGACCAGCCCGCAGCCGACCATCAGCATGCGCAGTCGCGGATGCGCGGCCGTGGCCCGTCGCGCCAGGGCAGTGAGTGCCATGGTGCCGCCCTCGCCCTGGTTGTCGGCGCGCAGGATGAACATCACGTACTTGAACGACACGACCCACAGCAGCGACCAGAGAATCAGCGACAGGATGCCCAGCACCCCGTCATGGTCGACCTGCACGCCGTAGCCGCCAGTAAAGACTTCCTTGAGGGTATACAACGGGCTGGTACCGATATCCCCATAGACCACCCCCACAGCTGCCACCAGCAGGCTCAAGGGGCGTGCCGCCCCGTGCCCGCCCTCGGCGTGACTGCTTGCCTGAACCATCGACCACTCCCGCAGACGGCCCTCGAGGGCCGGTAGTATTTGCACCGGGCGGCATGCGTGCAGCGCCCGGACCGCTGTCGTCCTCCGGCTATCCTCGATACCTGGAGACGACGGCGCGAAGCATAGCGCAGCGCTCGTCGCTTTTCTGCTGGTCAAGCGACCTTGCGCTCGCTAGAATTGCGCACTTTTTGATCAGAGGCGGCAAAAATGCCCGCCCGGATCGCTCCGCCACCGGCAGGAGCGGCCTGTTTCAATACCGAGGTTAGTCATGTCCACCACTCCCGCCACGCCGAAGGTCGGCTTCGTCTCCCTGGGTTGCCCCAAGGCCCTGGTCGACTCCGAGCGCATCCTCACCCAGCTGCGCATGGAAGGCTATGAAGTCGTTCCGACCTACGAAGACGCCGACGTGGTGGTGGTCAACACCTGCGGCTTCATCGACAGCGCCAAGGCCGAGTCGCTGGAAGTGATCGGCGAGGCGATCAAGGAAAACGGCAAGGTCATCGTCACCGGCTGCATGGGTGTCGAGGAAGGCAGCATCCGTGACGTGCACCCCAGCGTGCTGTCGGTCACCGGCCCGCAGCAGTACGAGCAGGTGGTCAACGCCGTGCACGAAGTGGTGCCCCCGCGCCAGGACCACAACCCGCTGATCGACCTGGTGCCGCCGCAGGGGGTCAAGCTCACGCCGCGCCACTACGCCTACCTGAAGATTTCCGAAGGCTGCAACCACAGCTGCAGCTTCTGCATCATCCCGTCGATGCGCGGCAAGCTGGTCAGCCGTCCGGTCGGCGAAGTGCTCAGCGAAGCCGAGCGCCTGGTCAAGGCCGGGGTCAAGGAGATCCTGGTGATTTCCCAGGACACCAGCGCCTACGGCGTCGACGTCAAGTACAAGACCGACTTCTGGAATGGCCGCCCGGTCAAGACTCGCATGCTCGAGCTGTGCGAGGCCTTGAGCAGCCTCGGCGCCTGGGTACGCCTGCACTATGTCTACCCGTACCCGAACGTCGATGACGTGATCCCGCTGATGGCCGCCGGCAAGATCCTGCCGTACCTCGACATCCCGTTCCAGCACGCCAGCCCCAAGGTGCTCAAGGCCATGAAGCGTCCGGCCTTCGAAGACCGTACCCTGGCACGCATCAAGAACTGGCGCGAGCAGTGCCCGGAGCTGGTGATCCGTTCGACCTTCATCGTCGGCTTCCCCGGCGAGACCGAGGAAGACTTCCAGTACCTGCTCGACTGGCTGACCGAAGCCCAGCTCGACCGCGTCGGCTGCTTCCAGTACTCGCCGGTCGAAGGCGCCCCGGCCAACGACCTGGGCCTGGACGAGGTGCCCGATGACGTCAAGCAGGATCGTTGGGACCGCTTCATGGCCCACCAGCAGGCCATCAGCACCGCCCGCCTGCAGCTGCGCATCGGCAAGGAGATCGAGGTCCTGATCGACGAAGTCGAGGAACAGGGCTCGGTAGGCCGCAGCTTCTTCGACGCGCCGGAAATCGACGGCAGCGTGTTCATCGACGGCGACCACGGCTTCAAGCCGGGTGACAAGGTGCGCTGCCGTATTGTCGATGCCGACGAATACGACATGTGGGCCGAACCGGTCTGATCGACGTGCAGACCTGACCCTTTCGCAGTGCAACGCCGCGAAAGGGTTAGGCCCGAAAGAAAAAATCCGCAGCGCCTTCCTCCAGCATCTATGTTTTCCTCACGACCTGAGGAATACACGATGTCCTTGCCCCTGACGCTGCACACGCCCCATTACAGCGACTACCCCGAGCTGGTCAGGATCTGGGAAGCCTCGGTCCGCGCCACCCACGACTTTCTCCCCGACGCCTATATCGTGCTGCTGCGCGAGCATGTGCTGCGCCGCTACCTGGATGCAGTGATGCTGATCTGTTGTCGCGATGCCCGGCGCAACATCCTTGGTTTCGCCGGCGTCGCCAATGGCCGTGTCGACATGCTTTTCGTCGACCCGCACCACAGAGGGCGCGGGGTCGGCAAGCGCCTGCTGCACCACGCAATAGACCAGCTCAATGCCGAACGCCTGGACGTCAACGAACAGAATCCGCAAGCACTGGGCTTCTACCTGCACGAAGGCTTCGAGGTGGCTGGCCGCTCGGAAACCGATGGCCTGGGCCAGCCGTATCCGCTGCTGCACATGCGGCTGATCCGCGCAGCGGGCTAGCCACCACGCCGCAAGCGCCAGGCAAATGGTCCAAATGGCACAGATTCCCAGCCGCAGCACAGCACGGACAGGTACAATAAGCACCTTTCCCTGCCCTGCGAATACCTGCTCATGTCCGAACCCGTCCGCCTGTCAAAACGCCTGATCGAACAGCTCGGCTGCTCTCGCCGCGAGGCCGAACTGTACATCGAAGGAGGTTGGGTCACGGTCGATGGGGTCGTGGTCGAACAACCGCAGTTCAAGGTCGAGCAGCAGCGTATCGAACTGCTCCCCGGCGCCCGTGCCGAAACCCTCGAACCGGTCACCCTGCTGCTCAACCAGCCCAAAGGCCTGGACAGCGAAAGCGCCCGTGCCAGCATGAACATGGCCAGCCTCAGCGAGGCTCACCGTGAGGGCGTGCGCCCCTTGCACGGACATTTCACCAGGCTGACCTGCCTGGCACCGCTCGAGCGCGGCGCCAGCGGCCTGCAGATCTTCACCCAGGACTGGCGGGTCACCCGCAAGATCGACGCCGACCTGCGCCGCCTGGAGCAGGAGTACATCATCGAGGTACGCGGCGAAACCACGCCCCAGGCCCTCGAACGCCTGGCCCGCGGCGCCACGCGCAACGACCGGGAACTGCCCAGGGCCAAGGCCAGCTGGCAGAACGAGACCCACCTGCGCCTGGTGTTGAAGAACCCGCAGCCCGGGCAGATCTCCGAACTGTGCGCCTACCTGCGCCTGGAAATGCTCGGCCTGCGCCGCATTCGCCTGGGTGGCGTGTCGATGGGCAAGCTGGCCCTGGGGCAATGGCGCTACCTGGCCGCCAGCGAACGTTTCTAAGCGATACAGCCGCCTCGCCACAGGCGGCCCAGAAAAGGATTCCAGTCACATGAACCACAATGATGTCCTGCGCAGCCTGCGCTACATGCTCAAGGTGAACGACGCCAAGATGGCCGAAATCATCGCCCTGTCCGGCCTTGAGGTGAATCCGCTGGTACTTGCCGGCTATATCAAGAAGGAAGACGAACCCGGCTTCGTGCGCTGCCCGGAACGGGTCATGGCGCATTTCCTCGACGGCCTGGTGATCCACCGCCGTGGCAAGGATGACAGCCGTGCGCCCCAGCCTGTCGAACTGCCGGTGACCAACAACACCGTGCTGAAGAAGCTGCGAGTGGCCTTCGAGCTCAAGGAGGACGACCTGCACGTGATCCTCAAGTCGGTCGATTTCCCGGTGTCCAAGCCCGAACTGAGCGCGCTGTTCCGCAAGGTCGGTCACGACAACTACCGCCCCTGCGGCGACCAGTTGCTGCGCAACTTCCTCAAGGGCCTGACCCTTCGCGTGCGTGGCTGAGGCGATGCAGCACAGCGTGACGCCGGTCGGTATCGTGCGCTCCTGCTTCAAGGAGAAGTTCGCCATCCCCCGCCAGCCGCGCCTGGCCCCTGCCGCACGCGGGGTACTGGAACTGCTGCCGCCGTTCGACCAGGGCGAAGCGGTACAGGGCCTGGAGCAGGTCAGCCATGTGTGGTTGCTGTTCCTGTTCCACGAGGCGCTGGAAGACACGCCTCGGCTGAAAGTGCGGCCACCACGCCTGGGTGGCAACAAGAGCATGGGCGTGTTCGCCACCCGCGCCACCCACCGCCCCAATGGCATCGGCCAATCGGTAGTGCGCCTGGAAGGCGTCGAACCCGGACGCCTGTTGTTGTCGGGGATCGATCTGCTCGACGGCACGCCGGTGCTCGACATCAAGCCCTACGTGCCCTACGCCGACAGCATCGACGACGCCAGCAACCAGATGGCCAGCGCCGCGCCCCAGCCGATTGCCGTGCAGTGGAGCGACAGCGCCCTGGCCCAAGCCCACGAGCATGCCCTGCGCCTTGCTGAGCCGCTGGTGGAACTGATCGAGCAGTGCCTGGCCCAGGACCCGCGCCCGGCCTACCAGTTGCCGCCTGCCGAACGCGTCTACGGCGTGAAGTTCTGGGATGTGCAGGTGCGCTGGCATTACCCGACAGCGGAGCTGATCCGCGTGTTGGAGGTGGTGCCTGGGTGATGCGGTGCCAGGCCTGCCCCGCGATAGGGCCAGACCTGCCCACCGACCAGCCATAAAAAAACGCAGGCCAGGGCCTGCGTTTTCCATTACCGCCTTACGCCTTACTTCTCGACGAAAGCACGCTCGATCAGGTAGTCGCCCGGCTCGCGCATGCGCGCCGAGATCTTCAGGCCGAAGCTGTCGAGCACTTCGCTGGTTTCGTCGAGCATGCTCGGGCTGCCGCAGATCATCGCGCGGTCGTCCTGCGGATTGATCGGTGGCAGGCCGATGTCGCTGAACAGCTTGCCGCTGCGCATCAGGTCGGTCAGACGGCCCTGGTTTTCGAACGGCTCGCGGGTCACGGTCGGGTAGTAGATCAGCTTGTCTCGCACCGCTTCACCGAAGAACTCGTTCTGCGGCAGGTGCTCGGTGATGAATTCGCGGTAGGCGACTTCGTTCACGTAGCGCACGCCGTGCACCAGGATCACCTTCTCGAAGCGCTCGTAGGTTTCCGGGTCCTGGATCACGCTCATGAACGGCGCAAGGCCGGTACCGGTGCTCAGCAGGTACAGGTGCTTGCCGGGGTTCAGGTCATCGAGCACCAGGGTACCGGTAGGCTTCTTGCTGATGATGATCTCGTCGCCTTCCTTCAGGTGCTGCAGCTGGGAGGTCAGCGGGCCGTCCGGCACCTTGATGCTGAAGAACTCCAGGTGCTCTTCCCAGTTCGGCGAAGCGATCGAATAGGCACGCATGAGCGGACGGCCGCTTTCCTGCTGCAGGCCGATCATCACGAACTGACCGTTCTCGAAGCGCAGGCCCGGATCGCGGGTGCACTTGAAGCTGAACAGGGTGTCGTTCCAGTGATGCACACTGAGGACACGTTCGTGGTTCATGTTGCTCATCTAAGGGGCTCCTGAAGAAAAACGCAGCGCACACAAGACGCGCAGTTGCGCGATAGTTTAGGGGGAGCGAGAATATCTGTTAACTGAATTATCAAGATATCACTTATCGGTTATATAGATATGCGATTCACGCTTCGTCAGCTCCAGGTATTCGTCGCCGTCGCCCAGCACCAGAGCGTGTCGCGCGCTGCCAATGTGCTGGCCTTGTCGCAGTCGGCGGCCAGTACTTCCATCACCGAGCTGGAGCGCCAGTCCAGCTGCCAGTTGTTCGACCGCGCCGGCAAGCGCCTGAGCCTCAACGCCCTGGGCCATCAATTGCTGCCCCAGGCGGTGGCCCTGCTCGACCAGGCCAAGGAGATCGAGGACCTGCTCAACGGCAAGTCCGGCTTCGGCTCGCTGGCGGTCGGCGCCACCCTGACCATCGGCAACTACCTGGCGACGCTGCTGATCGGCAGCTTCATGCAGGTGCATCCGGAAAGCCAGGTCAAGCTGCACGTGCAGAACACTGCGCACATTGTGCAGCAGGTGGCGCACTACGAAATTGACCTGGGTCTGATCGAGGGTGACTGCAACCACCCCGACCTTGAAGTGCAGCCCTGGGTCGAGGACGAACTGGTGGTGTTCTGCGCGCCCCAGCATCCGCTGGCGAAGATTGGCCGGGCGGACATCGAGGCGCTGTCGCAGGAGGCGTGGATCCTGCGCGAGCAGGGCTCCGGCACGCGCCTGACCTTCGACCAGGCCATGCGTCATCACCGGGCCAACCTGAACATCCGCCTGGAGCTGGAGCACACCGAAGCGATCAAGCGCGCGGTGGAATCGGGCCTGGGCATCGGCTGCATCTCGCGCCTGGCCCTGCGCGATGCATTCAGGCGTGGCAGCCTGGTGGCGGTGGAAACCCCGGAGCTGGACCTGCTGCGCCAGTTCTACTTCATCTGGCACAAGCAGAAGTACCAGACCTCGGCCATGCGCGAATTCCTCGAACTGTGCCGCAGCTTCACCGCCGGGGTACAGCGCAGCGACGAGATCGTCCTGCCGCCCATCGCCTGAGGGCTAACCGAGCAGGATCACGCCCCAGACCAGCGCGACCATGCTCATGGCCACCAGTTGCGCAGCGCTGCCCATGTCCTTGGCGTTCTTCGACAGGGGGTGGCGCTCCAGCGAGATGCGGTCGATGGCCGCCTCCACCGCCGAATTGAGCAGCTCGACGATCAGCCCCAGCAGGCACACGGCGATCAGGATCGCCCGCTCGCCGCGGCTGACCGGCAACCAGAAGGCGGTCGGGATCAGCAGCACGTTGAGCAGCACCAGCTGGCGGAAGGCTGCCTCGCCCCGGAAGGCGGCGCGCAGGCCGTCCAGCGAGTAGCCGGCGGCATTGAAGATGCGTTTCAGGCCGGTCTGGCCCTTGAATGGCGACATGTGAGTCAATTCACCTGAAAAAGGCCTGCAGGCTATTCCAGCCTGGGTCAAAAAAGCGTGAAGCCGGACGGTTCAGTTGGGCGAAACCGATTCCAGTTGTTGCAACAGCAACGCAGCCTGGGTCCGGGTACGCACGCCAAGCTTGCGGAAGATCGCCGTTACATGGGCCTTGATGGTGGCTTCCGAGACGCTCAGCTCATAGGCGATCTGCTTGTTCAGCAAGCCTTCGCAGACCATGGTCAGTACCCGGAACTGCTGGGGCGTCAGGCTGGCGAGCCCTTCACTGGCGGCCTTGGCTTCAGCCGACACATCGACCTTGTCGAACGCCTGCGGCGGCCACCACACCTCACCATCGAGCACCTTGCGCACGGCGTCCTGGATAGTCTCCAGCGGGCTGGACTTGGGAATGAAGCCACTGGCCCCGAACTCGCGCGACTTGACCACCACCGCCGCCTCTTCCTGCGCCGAGACCATCACCACCGGAATCTGCGGGTACTGCCCACGCAACAGGACCAGCCCGGAGAAACCATAGGCGCCCGGCATGTTCAGGTCGAGCAGGACCAGGTCCCAGTCGGCCTTCTCGGTCAGGCGGGTTTCCAGCTCGGCGATGCTTGCCACTTCCACCAGGCGCACATCCGGCCCGAGGCCAAGGGTCACGGCCTGGCGCAGGGCGCTGCGAAACAGCGGGTGGTCATCGGCAATCAGGATTTCGTATGTAGCCATCGATCCAGGGGTCCTGTTCTGTGCCAGGCGCTGCGGGTACGCAGCCTGAGCCTGGCGGGCAACTCGAGGCGCGGGCGACGGCGCCGCCAGCGGCTGGGGCACGAGGCAAGCCAGGGGTGGCGGCTGCGTCGTGGCCGAATCGGCGCCAAGGATGCCGAGCACCGTGCGGGTGGTCAAGCCAATTGCCCGGCGGCCTCGCCCACCCTGGCGACCTGCCTCGACAGTATGAACCAATCCGGCGCTGCTGCCCCTTGGACTATAGGAAGGTATGCAGGCGTCGATGCGGCTCGTCGTGGTCGTCCAGCGCCAGGTGCCGCTTGCCGCTCAGGTAGTGCAGGCTGAACACGTCGAGGTAGGCATCCAGCGCCTGGGAGGCGCGGCTGTCGCCGGCCAGGTCCAGGCACATGGCCGCCACTTCCGCGGTGCAGAAGTGATCGTCGCGCTTGGAGCGGCGCAGGCGATAGCGCGACATCTGCTCGGCCTCCAGGCTCAGCACCGGGAAGCGGTCCAGGTACGGGCTCTTGCGGAACATCTTGCGTGCCTCGGTCCAGGTGGCGTCGAGCAGAATGAACAGCGGCCGCTTGCCGGGCTCGCACTTCACCTCGCTGACCACCCGCCCCTGCTCGACGAACTCACCGGGGAAGACGATATAGGGCTGCCATTGCGGCTGTTCGAGCAGCGCCAGCAGGCGCGGATCGACCTCCGTGCGCTGCCAGCCGAAGGCCCAGGTGTCTTCGATCAGGTCGGCGATCAGCCAGCCGGTGTTGGTAGGTTTCAGCGGCTCGGTATCGTGCATCACCAGGCACATGCCGGCCTGGGCATCGACCCTCGGCTTCCAGGCGCACAGGCAATGGCTGGCAATCACCCGGCAGTCCGGGCAGCGATCGGCCCGCGAGCCGCGGGCGATGAAAGGTTTGTTGCTGCGCGCCAGACGCTCGGCGCGCAGACGCGCTACCGCATGGCTCATGGCTGCAAGCCTGGCGACGGGAAAAGGATGGACACTGCGACAACTCGGCGGGAAACAGAGACGCCAGTCTACCAGAGCAGGCGCAGGATTGCCGTGCAGGCCAGCGGCAGGCTCCCTTATAATCGAGCTTTTGGCGGCGGCGCCAGGAGCTGTTCATGGAACGCCACCAGCCGGCGCGGGTCAAAGCGCCAGTCACCGAACCAGGAGAGATTCATGCTGCGTCTTATCGTCCCGACCCTGAGCCTGATGCTCGCCCTGCCACTGGCCGCCCAGGCGGCCTCCAAGCAGGACTACGAGCTGAACCAGATGCTGCAGAAGGTTGCCAAGGAGAGCAGCGTCGGCACGCCACGCGCCGTCAACGAAGACATCCTCGACCAAGGCTATACCGTCGAGAAGGGCAAGGCGCTGGTCAACCACCTGAGCGTGCGTGAAGAACATGCCCAGCGCATGCTGGAAAACCCGGCGCTGGTGCGCAGCCAACTGGGCGACAGCGTTTGCCGCAACACGGGTTATCGCCAACTGATGACCAAGGGGGCGGTGATGGTGTACCGCTTCACCGTGTACAAGACCAACCAGCCGGTCATGGACCAGGCGTTCGATGCTGCCAGCTGCACCGCTGGCAACAAGAAGAAGTGATTCAGGCGACCTGATCGTCGCTGGCGCGCCGCTGTTCCTCATCGGCGCGCAGATCCGCCAGCAGGGCCTGGAAATAGCGCGACTGCCGCCCATCGCCCTGCAGCCGGCGCAGGCACTCACCTTCCAGGCTCAATCGATGTTCCTGGGCCGCGCGCGCCAGCAGTTCATACAACTGCAGGTCCACTTCGATGACCAACCGATGCATACCCGCACCTCCCTGCATCGCGCCATGCCCTTCAGTTAATCAAAGACCGCCGCCGATTGGATCCGATCAGACGAACGGTTTAGCAGCAGCGATCCGGCACGATCGTGCGCCAGCGTCTAGATTGAAAGCGAACGACAGGCGTTTTCCGACAGGCACTGGAGGCTGTCGCGCCAAGACGTCAGCGCAACCACAACAGACAGGATGGACAAAAGCCACTGCACCACGGCCTTGAAGGCCTACTGCAATGCTCGGGATGCACACTCGAGCCACAGCAGCCAGCGACACACGCAGTGTCGTGGCCGGTAATCCCCATCGACCGGTCAGAGGTTTTGCTGCAGAAGGAGACGTTGAATGCCTTACCTACCGAATGAACTGCTGTCCAAGCACTTCAGCGACCAGGGAGTCGACCTGGGCAGGATTGACGAGCAACTGCAACTGGTGGCCCCCGACAGCCCCAACCTGCCCCTTTACCGCGACATGATGCTGACCGTCCTGCGCATGGCCAGCGACGACACCAACCGCTGGAATGCCAAGATCACCCTGCAGGCCCTGCGTGAACTGGACCACGCCTTCCGCACCCTCGAACGCTACAAGGGGCGGCGCAAGGTCACGGTATTCGGCTCGGCCCGCACGCCTCAGGAACACCCCATGTACGCCTTGGCCCGAGAGCTGGGCGCCACACTCGCACGCGCCGAGCTGATGGTCATCACCGGTGCCGGTGGCGGTATCATGGCAGCCGCCCACGAAGGTGCCGGTGCCGAAAACAGCCTGGGGTTCAACATCACCCTGCCGTTCGAGCAGCACGCCAATGCCACGGTGGACGGCACCGACAAGCTGCTGCCCTTCCACTTCTTCTTCATTCGCAAGCTGTTCTTCGTCAAGGAAGCCGACGCACTGGTGCTCTGCCCGGGAGGCTTCGGCACGCTGGACGAAGCCCTCGAAGTGCTGACGCTGATCCAGACCGGCAAGAGCCCGCTGGTGCCCGTGGTGCTGCTGGACTCGCCTGGCGGCAGCTTCTGGCAGGACGCCTTGAACTTCATCAGTCGCCAGTTGCAGGAAAACCGCTACATCCTGCCCAGCGATCTGAACCTGGTGCGCCTGGTGCATAGCGCCGACGAGGCCGTCGACGAGATCCGCCAGTTCTACAGCAACTACCACTCCAGCCGCTGGCTGAAGAACCAGTTCGTGATCCGCATGCTGCATCCACTGAGCGACGCTGCGCTGGCGGACATACAGGAGAATTTTGCCGACCTGCGCCTGAGCGGCAAATACCATCAGCAGCCCGACAGCGGCGCAGAACATGAAGTGGGGAGCTTCAGCCACCTGACGCGCCTGACCTTCGCCTTCAGCGGCCGTGATCAGGGGCGCCTGCGTGAGCTGGTGGATTTCATCAACCTGCCGGAAAACTGGGCCAAATCCCAGCCCATGCACACCACCCAGCATGCGCGGGAAGCGTTGAAAGTCGGCTGAACGAAAAACGGCCAGTACGGCTGACCCGGCAGGCATCTGCCGGATCAGCCGTACTGGCCGTCAATCATCGAGGTCGCGTCCGCTGAGCAGCCGACCGATCATGTCCATGGAGAAACCACGGTAGGCGAGAAAGCGCGTCTGCTGCGCGCGGCTGCGCGGGTCGTGAGGCCGTTGCCCGGCGAACTTGCGTTGCCAGACATCCCGCAGGCGGGCCGACCAGTCGACACCGCTTTCGCGCAGCGCCTGATCGATATCGCTCCGGTTCAGCCCTCGCTGGCTGAGGTCTTCGCGAATGCGCGCAGGACCATAGCCAGCGCCGGAACGATAGGAGATGAAGCTTTCCAGATAGCGGGCTTCGCTGAGTAGCCCCTCCTCGGCCAGCCGATCGAGCGCAGGCTCGATCAGCTCATCCGTGGCACCGCGCTGACGCAGCTTGCGTGTCAGCTCGACACGACCGTGCTCGCGGCGTGCGAGCAGGTCCATGGCAGTCCGCCGAACGGCGACGGGGGTGTCGAGTACGACGGACGACATAAACAGTCAGCCAGCGGTATCAATAACCGGCTTCGGCATCAGCCACATCGCTGGCATCAGCTTGCGCAGCGGCTGCCTTGCCAGCAGCAGCGACAGCACCGGAGGTCAGCAGCTTTTCGCGGATCTGCTTCTCGATTTCCGAACCGATCGCCGGGTTTTCCTGCAGGTACTTGGCAGCGTTGGCCTTGCCCTGACCGATCTTGTTGCCTTGGTAGCTGTACCAGGCGCCGGACTTCTCGACCAGGCCCTGGGAAACGCCCAGGTCGATGATCTCGCCGTTACGGTAGATGCCCTTGCCGTAGAGGATCTGGAACTCGGCCTGACGGAAAGGTGGGGAAACCTTGTTCTTGACAACCTTGACACGGGTTTCGCTGCCGACCACTTCATCGCCTTCCTTCACCGCGCCGGTGCGGCGGATGTCCAGACGGACGGAGGCATAGAACTTCAGGGCGTTACCGCCGGTGGTGGTTTCCGGGCTACCGAACATCACGCCGATCTTCATACGGATCTGGTTGATGAAGATGACCAGGCAGTTGGCGTTCTTGATGTTACCGGTGATCTTGCGCAGCGCCTGGGACATCAGGCGGGCCTGCAGGCCAACGTGCATGTCGCCCATTTCGCCTTCGATCTCGGCCTTGGGCACCAGGGCAGCCACGGAGTCGACGATGATCACGTCGACAGCGTTGGAACGCACCAGCATGTCGGTGATTTCCAGGGCCTGCTCGCCGGTGTCAGGCTGCGAGACCAGCAGGTCGTCGACGTTGACGCCCAGCTTGCCGGCGTACTCCGGGTCCAGGGCGTGCTCGGCGTCGACGAATGCGCAGGTGGCGCCGTTCTTCTGGGCTTCGGCGATGACCGACAGGGTCAGCGTGGTCTTGCCCGAGGATTCCGGGCCGTAGATCTCGACGATACGGCCTTTCGGCAGGCCGCCGATGCCCAGGGCGATGTCCAGGCCCAGCGAGCCGGTGGAGATGGCCGGGATGGCCTGGCGTTCGTGATCGCCCATGCGCATGACTGCGCCTTTGCCGAATTGGCGTTCGATCTGACCCAGGGCCGCAGCCAAGGCGCGCTTCTTGTTGTCGTCCATTGAAATCCTCACGTGTTCGACGTGGCCCTGATGGCCGGAATACCTGTATAAGTAGCCAGTATTATTCCACAGGGATTCGTTTCCGCAAACCCCCGTCGAGCGATTTACTCGGCACCAAGCTGTAACAAGCCGTCTAACGCGGCGATCACCGTCTGTCGACGCACCGCCTCGCGGTCGCCCTCGAAGTGGCGGCGCTCGCTGATCACGCGGGCTCCATCGCCCCAGGCCAGCCACACGGTACCCACCGGTTTGGCCACGGAGCCACCGTCCGGCCCGGCGACACCACTGACCGCCACGGCGAATCGCGCACCGCTGGCGGCCTGGGCACCGCGGACCATGGCCTCGACCACCTCCTGGCTGACCGCGCCAACCTGCGTGAACAGTGCCTCGGGGACACCAAGCTGACGGGTTTTCTGGGCGTTTGAATAAGTGACATAACCGGCCTCGAACCAGGCCGAGCTGCCGGGAATGCGGGTGATCGCCTCGGCGATGCCACCGCCGGTGCAGGACTCGGCGGTGGTTACCTGCGCATTGAAACGACGCAGGTGTTCGCCCAGGCGGGTGGAAAGTGCGGTGATCGGGTCCATGACAGGCTCCATGCATGACTGCGCACTACCCTACCACCCTCATCCGCCCAGGCAAGGACTCACCGCGCCAGCGCGCGGATATACGCCTGGCAGGCGCGCAGGGCGATCAGCCCCCGGTCGCCGTCGTCGCTGATGGCGATAATTCGTCGAGCATGCGCCGGGTCAAGTCGGGCGCGTACGGCGCCATGATCCACGCCGCCGGCGCCGGTGGCGGCAGGCATTGTGGAACAGGCGGCGTCGCGCTCGACCAGGACCGACAGCCGCAGATCGGCAGTAGCAAGGCGATCACGCAGCCGAGCCTGATTCTGTTGCGCATCGCTAAGCTCCTGGAAATGGCTGGATTCACTGTCGTGCAGACGTTGCTCGAGCGCCTGGCGCTGTTCGCGCTCGGCGAGCAGCTGGTCGTTGAGCACCTCGGCCTGCTCCACCCGCTGCTGCGCCTGCAGCGTGTCCGACTCGGCGAGCAGACGCTCGTAGCGCCAGGCCTGGACCTGCCAGGCCAGTGCCGCCGACAACAGCATGAGCATCAGGCACGCACCGAGCTGCCAACGGCTCAGCACAGAACCTCCCGGGCCCTGGCCCAGAGTTTGAGGCGCTCATCCAGGCCATTGAGCCCACCGTTGATGTGTCGGGTGATGCGGTTGAATTCGCCGCGGTCGGCCAGGGCATTGAGCCCGCGCGACTGCCAGAACCAGGCCGCCGACTCGCAGGCCCAGCGCGGCTGCTCGAGTAGCTGGGGTTGCGCCAGCAACCGCTCGTCACCGAACAGCGCACGGCTGCAGGCCTGGTAGTTGTTGCGCCCGGTGACCTGGATCAGGCCGCGGCCGCAATACAGCTGGCCATCGCCGTCAGCCTCAGGTGTGTTGCCCAGGCGCAGGGCCAGGGGACCTGTGTCGTAGCGCGACAGGTAGCGGTCGCTGCCCAGCTCCTTCACATAACGCAATTGGCCGGACTCATGTCCGACCTGGGCGAGAAAGGCGGCGACGCGCTTGGGATGATCGATTTCCCAACGGGCCATGGCTTCGTTGAGAGGCGTGAGAAAGACGCCGGCACGAGGGCCGGCGAGTGGATAGATCTGAACGAGTTGCCGCTCGGTGAGCATGCAGCACCTCCTTGGCGCAAGAAAAAAGCCCAGGCAATGCCTGGGCTCGGGAACATCGACACGTTGGTATCAGATGCCCAGCGACGCCATCTCCAACGGCGAGCGATAGGTCGCTGCGGCCTGGGCGATGCAGGCACGGGCCTGCAGGTTGGCGTCCTTGAGATTCTGGATCTCATCTGCGATGCGCTTGGCGCCCTTGACCAGCCACATCCGCGAATACACCGCGGCCGCGACGCCACCCACGACGATGACCAATGCCGAGAAAAAGTCGGCCAATCGTTGCGAGCAGATGCTGATCTGCTCGACCGTGATACGCACCACTTCCACCACCTCCTCGTTGTAGTCGAGGTTAGCGGCCACGCTGGCGCCCCAGATGCTGGTGACCAGTGCCTTACAGTCCTGAATTTCCTGTGCGGTAAGCGACATGATTACATTCTCCATTGCTATCAGTTTGATCGGCGGATAGTTCCGCCGGGTAATCGCTCGCAGGCGATGGCTCGAAGCGCGTGGCTTTCACATGATTCAGCGTGCGGCACCGGCCGCACTTGATCTGGAGCTCGGAAGCGAGAGTGATGCGGGCCAGCAGCTTCCTGCACTGGCCGCAGCGAAACTCGACGAACATGGGCGCATCCTCTGCTGAGTGGGTAGGCCGGCTCACGCCTTGAGTGAAGCGACCTTGGCCGGTGCGCTGCCCTTGTTCACAGACTTGCCCGCCTTGCCACCGTTGCACTGCACGGTGGTCCGCCAGCCAGAAGTGGTGAACACCTGCTCGACCGCGTCGATCAGGTACTGGCCGTCGAGCCCGTCGACGAAACCGCTCACCTCGATGCTGCGCTCGACGAACAGGTCGGTGCGCCCGGGCATGTCCAGGCGCACGCTGGCGGTCTCGCGGTTGAAGCTGGCCAAACGTGCGCGGGCAGCCTGCTCGGCGGCAGCACGGTTGGGGTACAGGTGGCGGTCGGTATGCACGGGACGCTGGCTGCCCGAGCTGTCGGCGTTGCCCAACTCGACCACCTGCAACTCACCGCTGGCACTGTCCTGGTGACGGGCGCGCACCGCCTTGCGGGTGGCCTTGTCGTCCAAGCGAAACTGCCATTGGCTGACCTCGCTGCGCCGCAGTGTCACCAGCCCCAGCGCCTTGCCACTGGCGCTCTGCCCGCCTTGGCGCGGCAGCACCAGCAACTGGCCGTTGGCGAGCTTGGCGGTGCAGTCGTACTGGCGGGCCAGGCGGGTGATGAAGTTGAAGTCGGACTCGCTGTACTGGTCGATACGCGGCACGTTCAGGGTGACCGGGCAGATCGCCTGCCAGCCGTTGCGCGCGCCGATCTCGGCGATGATGCGTTGCAGCGGGACATTCTCCCAGCTGCCGCTGCGGATGGTTCTGCCACTGCCGCACAGGTCGCTGGCCTTGCCGCGGATCACCAGGGTGTCCGGCGGCCCGGACAGCTCGACTTCATCGACGGTGAAGCGCCCCAGCAGCGTCAGCGGCTGCCCGGCGTAGCCGAGGTGCACTTCCAGCACCGCGCCACGGGCCGGCAGGGCCAGGGCGCCGTCGCGGGCGTCGATGCGCAGCTCGAACGTATCCGACTCCATGCCGGGTTTGTCAGTGGTGCGCAGCAGCAACAGGCGGTCGTTGATCAGGGCGGTGATGTCCTTGCCATCGGCGTTGATGCTGAAGACGGGTTGCATGACTCATGTCTCCGTTGTCGGTGTGGATACGGCCCTGGAATCAGTCCCACAGCTGCACGCTGCTGACCGTGGTGGTGGGCAGGTCCGGCAGCAGGATCATCACCCCGGCGCGCAGCGGCTGGTCTTCGTCAGCCAGCCCTTGATTGGCCTCCAGCACGGCTTCGACCGTGCGGTTGAGGTGGCCGTAGTAGTGCTGGCAGAGGGTGTCGAGCAGGTCGCCGTCAGACGTTTTGCAGGTCTTCGCCATAGCGGCTGAACTCCAGTGAAAAACCCTGTTTACGCGGGATGCCGCCGGCCAGCAGATTGCTCTGGTCTTCGTCGATACTGGTCAGGCACCAATTGCCGAGCACCTCGCCATACCCCGTGGTCAGGCTCAGGGGCAGCAGTTGCTGCCCGATACTGCGCAGGGTCTGCAGCTGCCCCAGGCCACCCTTGAAATTGGGGAAGATCGCACCACGGATGCTGATCGTCTCCTCGCCCTGGGCGACGGCCTGCTGTGCGCTGTCGCGGCCCAGGCGTTCCTGCGCAGCCCAGCGATAGCGGGTCTGGCGGCGCAACTGGTCGAAGGCGGCAGTGTCGAGGTTGAAGTAGTAAGGTGCGGCATTGGCCTTCAGCGGCTGCAGCACCAGCAGGTGCGGGAACGGCTTGATCGCTTCGGCGGCCGGCGTGCTCAGTGGCGCGAAGCCAAAGGTCTCGAGCACGCCGCCAGCAATTGCACGGGCATCGCCCATAACCTTGCGGATCGCCGCACCAGCCTTGCCCAGGTGCTCGGAAAAGACCTCGACACGCTCCTGCACCTTGCGCACTTCGTCGACGGTCTTGTCGTAGCGGGCAATCACCTTGTTGACGCGCCCCTGCGCCGAGTCGATGGCACGCAGGGTGCGTTGCAGGCGCTTGCCGATGGCCGGGCCGATCCAGGGCAACGCTTCGAGTTCGGCCGCAGCCTCCTTGATGTGGTCCACGGCCTGGTTCATCGGGTCGAGCATGGCGCCGGCACGCCGACGCCCCTCCTCGCCCGCCTTGACCAGTGCATGCAGTGCAGCCTGCAACTGCTCCAGGTAGGTCATGAATGTCCCTCCGGTTCAAAATTGTCGTAGAGGGTCTGCCAGGCGCGCTTCGTCGGCTCTCTGCCGTTCTTCCAGTACCCGGCGCACGGCCAGTTCCAGGTCGGTGGCGAGTTGATCGTGTGCGACAGCGGCGCCTTGCAGCGTGATGGGGATGTTGGTGGTGAAGCTGATCGGCTGACCAGCCGATCCCGGAGCGGATCCGCCGGCAATGACCGGTTGGGCCGGTGTCGGGGCATCTGGCAGGACGCTGGCTTGCGGCGGCACTGACAGCTGCGTGGCAGGCATCTGCACCTCTACTGCAGGCGCAAAGCGAATGGGCAACGGGGCGAGACCTGGCATTGCCGAAAAACCGGGAACCGCTGCTGGCCACCCGAGGGCAGGAGCAGTGGCTGGCAGATGCCCGGGGTGCCGATCACTCGCGGTGGTCAGGGTACGGCCGGTATCAGGCGGTGGCCGTTTGCCAATCGCACTTGTGACCAGCAGGCGAGAGACGCTCGCGCTCGGCTCCCCCCCGGACGATGTCGCAACCCTGTCCGTCACCGCTGCGCCTGCAGAGGTCGAAGCCTGCACCGTGACCTTCGGCAACCCCGTCACAGAAGTCGGCCTTGACGGCTTCTGCGAGGGTGGTGACGGCTCGATCGCCAAAGCGGCAGGCGTATGGCTGGCGTCATGAGTTCCGAATCCGATGGAAGGCACGACACCAGGGAGCAGCGAGAAATCAGGGGTCACTGATTGCCATGGAGCAGGTTCTGCAGTGGTCGCCGCAGTCCCTTGTCTCGCCGCTGCACTTGCCGGCTTTCCTTCGCGCTGGGGAGGCTTCATCAGATCCCTGACAAGCGCCCTGCCCATGGCGGCGCTGTCAGGAGTCGAGCCTGGCAGCGCCAACATCGACGGCTGCTGTTGCGAAGACGCACCAGCCGCAGCGGAAATTTGCGCCATGAGCCCCGGCAGCCGCAAAGGAGACGGCGGCCCCGATGATCTGCCACGTTCCGGGTCCTGCTCCTGTGAAGTACCGTTGGCCTTTTCCGGCAACCTTCGCCGAGGTCTGCCGCGAGCGACAGACGTCTGTTCTGCTGGCGAAGGCTCCTGGTAGCGAGTGGCCAAGTACCTGCCAACCGCCGACCCGACCTGGTCGCCTAGAAAGTTGCCGACCGACATCCCTATCGTGGTACCGACCGGTCCAAGCAACGATCCGGCCGCACCCAGCGCGCCACCGAGGATCAGCCCTCCGGCCGCGCCCCCGTAACCACTCCATTTATCCTCACGGGTTTGCGCCGTGCCATAGGTATAGGCGGCCTTGGCGCCAGCCTCGATGAACATCGAAGCCACCGGTATTTTCAGCGCCTTGAGGTTCTCTGCGACGCCCTTGACGTTCGCTGCCATGGCACCCGGGGTGGCGTACCGCCGCTTGACCATTTCCCAGCCGGCATATCCCCCGCCTACCACCGCAGCAGTCGTCAGCGCATCCTTCACCGAACCCGTCATCGTCGAGTAAGGATCCACTTCGGGTTTGGGCTGAGTCGATGTGGGAGTTGATGGGGTTTCGCCCTTCGCTGTCTCCGGCCCGGGATTCGTGATGTAGGCGCCGACCCTGGCGCCCAACTTGTCACCGGCCATCCCGAGGGCGATCCCGCTCACCTCCGCGGCCATTTGGCCCCAGTGCGGCACAGCCGCTCCCAATGCCTTGCCACCCAAGGTGCCAACTGTCGACCCAATCGCACTGAGGTAGCCCACTGCCTGCTCCTTCGCCGTGGTGGCGGTGGAGGTGGTATGGAAGAGCTTCAGCGCCAGATCCAGCTTGGCTCCGTAGGCAGCCTCCCGGGTCGCAGCCACTGCCCGGGTACGGGCTGTGGTCCGGCTTGGCGTGGGATCGGCAGAGGCAGAAGAAACCGCTTCGCCCTCCCCCGACACCACACCCTGCCGGGCTTCAGGAGCATCAAGACTCGGCCGTGAAGCTGAATCAGCGCTAGGCCGAGGCTGCTGAGGCTGAGGCTGAGGCTGAGGGTACGCATATACGATCTGAGCGGGTAACTCCACCGAAGGCGAGCTTGATGCGCGCCAGCCTTGCCCAGTCAAGGGTGACGGCGGGAGCTCAAGCGTCGGGGCGATGCCTTCCCAGTTCGACAGCGGTGGCAGGACCGATGGATAAGGGCCTGGTCGCCAGACCGCCACCGGTGATGAAAGCGATTGCAGCGCCTTGCCGTAAGGCGCCCAATGATCGGTGAACCTGGCGCGATAGTCATCGAGCGCGCCAGGGAAAGCCGAGCGAGATGCGACGGCTTCCCCCAGGGCAATCTCTGGTTTGTTCGCCATCCGTTGTTCCTCTCAATCCGCAAGCCACCAGACCATGTCGCTGAACGACATGGCCATGATTTCGCTCGCGGAAAAGTTCAGCTCCTTGGCCAGCCGCCTTGCGGCGGCCTTCTGCCGGGCCGGGTCAAACCTCGTCGTCCTGCACCAGGCGAAAATACCCGGCCTGCAAGCGGCCGTAGTCCTTCAGGGTGAGGCCTTCGAGGTCCTTGATGCCGACTTCGGCCAGCGAAGCGAAGAGGTTCAGCTCGCGCTGTTCGTCATCGCTGGCGCCGCCGGCCTGGGCGTTGCGCATGTCACGCACCGTCGGGGCACGCAGCGACAGGCTGTTGACCTGCACGCCGTTGGCCTCGCTCGGTCGCGACAGACGCACCGTGACGCGGTCGGCTGCAACGTTCAGCCACTCGGGCTGGCGATTTTCCTGAGCCATGAACACCTCCCTTACAGGCCCAGCGCAGCACGCTGCGTGGCCAATTGATCGACACCCTCGATTACCCGCCGCATGCCCAGGGCATCGATCTCGTAGACCAGCCGACCGTCGACCTCGAGCTTGTAGTAGGTGAGTGCGACGCTGTGCTTGATCTCGGCCTTGTCGCCGGATTTCCAGTCGCCCATGTCGATTTCCTTGAGCGAGCCGCGCAGGGTGACGATGACCGGGTTGATCTGGCCCTTGAGGCCCTTGAAGGCGCCGCGGAACGTGCCGTTGAAGGCGGTGCCGTCGGCCAGGCCGAAGAACTTCAGCGACTCGCGGCGCACGCCGGTGGTGGTGAAGGCCGCTTCCTGTTTCTCCATGCCCAGGTCCATCTCGACCGGCATGTCCATGCCACCGGGACGGTGTTCTTCCATTTTCAGGGTCAGCTTGGGCAGGGTCAGGCTGGGTACATCGCCCTGGAAGCTCACACCGTCGACGAACAGGTTCAGGTTGGCCAGGGTTTCGGGAATCATTGCCATGTAGATGCGCTCCTTAAGCGGCGGAATCGAGGACTTCGGTCAGCCACTGGTTGGTGACTTCGACGCGGAAATTGGGGTTTTCGGCAGGCGGTACGTCGGTGAAGCGGATGTTCCAGTACACCTTGCCCTGCTCCAGCTGGCTGGCGGTGTTCAGCTCCGGGTCGGCGAAGACCTCGAAGTTGATGATCGCGCCCTGGTTCTTGAGGTCGCGCATGAAGGCCTGCAGGCCCTCGGTGACGTCCTTGACGTAGGTGGCAGTGATGGAGCGGTCGACGGCCCACTTGTGGCCGTAGAGGATCGCGTCCATGACGATGTCCATGGTCCGCACGCGGGTGACGAAGGCCCACTTCGGATCGCTGGACAGGGTGCGGTTGCCCCACAGGCGGAAGCCGTCATCGCGGATGATGGTGGCGATGTTGGCGTTGTTCAGCAGGTTGGCGCGGCAGCTGTCGTCGCCATCGAGGAACTCCACCGGGCGGCTGGTGCCGGTGATGCCGACGAACTCCTTGTTCGAGGGCGAGGCCCAGAAGCCATACTCGCGATCGGTCCAGGCGAACAGGCCGGCAACCCAGGCCGAACCGGGCGCATCGACGGTGGCCTCGGCAGCAGTGTCGAAGTAGCGCACGCCCGGATCTACCAGGAAGGCGCGCTTGGCACCGAAGTTCTTGGCGTAGGCGAGCGCGGCTTCATCGGTGCTGCCAGGGCCGTCGATGATGGCGATGCCGCGCAGCTTGTCGGCCAATGCCACCAGCGCGGTCCCGACTGCCTGGGTGGCGCTGTGCTTGGGGGCGACCAGCAGGCGCGGCTGGGCGTTGAAACGGCTCTTGCCGTCGAGCAGTGCCTGCAGGCCGGTGCGCTTGCCGTCGGCCTGCACGTTGCCGATGATCGCAGCGGTCTGCTCGGCCGCCTCTTCGAGCTTGGCCACGCCGCAAGCGACGATGACCGCCTTGGCGCGGCTGTAGATGGCGCGGCAGGCCTTGGTGATCGCCGCATCGGCGCCGAAGGCGGCTACCGCGTCACGCTCGCTGGTGATGAGGACGAGGTCGTTGGCCTTGGCCGTGACACCGGCACCTTCGGTGAAGGTGTCGACCAGGCCGATGATCGAGGACGACGGCAGTGCGATGTTGCGGGCGCCGGTGTCTACGTTGGTTACGGTGACGCCGTGGAAGAATCCACTCATGTAGGTTGTCTCCAGGTCAGATATGAAAAGGCCCTGCTGGGAGTGCAGGGCCTGGGGGTGAAGCGGTGTTTTAGGAGGGGCCCCACACTCCCTGTAGGAGCGGGCTTGCCCCGCGATGCGCCGCCAGCGGCGCGCGATCTCAAGCCTGCACAACACTCATCGCCAGGCCACAAAAAGCCCCGACAGTGCGGGGCTTCAGGGGGTGAGTTCGGCAAGCCAGGATGGCGCCACGGGTCGCTCGGCACTTATCGGGAAGGCCGCGGCGGCAGGCCAGTCGCGCAGGGCTTGCAGGTACTCCAGCAGCGTGCGGAAGCGCTCGGAAGAGAGTGTGGTTGCGCGCTGCAGGTCGATCTCGGCGCGATGGCGCGAAACCAGCCATTCGTGGATTGCGATTTCGCCGTCGCGCCAAGTACGCTCGGAGGCGGTATGGTGCGCTGCCAAGGCCGTCGAGTCCGCGACCCACTGGGCGCCGTCCCAGGTATGGAAGAGGTCGGGGCGTGGTTCGGCGGTCAAGCCGTCGGGCAGCGGGCCCAGTTCGCTTTGGATGAATTGGGCACCGGTGTCGGTGTGGTAGTACAGACCACGCGCATCCTTGACTTGTACCGGCGCCTGGCAATCCAAGACGGCCCACACCATACCGGTGGCCGCCGGGCCCAGCGACTCGTCCAGGGCGATGACATTGGCCGGCACCTGGGTCCCAAGGCCAGGTACCTCAGGCAGCACAACGGGACCACTCAATACGCCCGAAGGATTGATCATATAGAAATGCATGTTCACCTCAGATCAGCTTTATACGTGCGGGATAAGCGATGTTTCTAGGTCGAGTAGCCCCAGCGATCGTGACAGCTGCAGGTAGCGACGCAGTTGCCCCAACGACATATACGGAGTACGGGTAGTCGCTAGGTGAAATGCCGTCCATTCCAAGATCACCGACAGTGCCACCCGCATCAATACCGGGCGTCGCTGCAACTCGACCATCCACCACTCCCGTTGTGTCCGCTACAGCCAAGGTGCCCTTCTGTCGACTACCGACGATTCTCCCTGAGTCGAGCGCTCGTCCCTCATCCAGAACTCGCAGGAATTCACCACGCAACTCCGGCAGGCGAAACGTGGTAATACCATCGCCGCCAGTCCAACCGCCCTCCATCCCTCCACGCGCAGCATCGGCCACTAAGACGCCGGACTGCTGCGCGTAGTCCCAAAGCCACGGCCAGTCAGCCCGGTTCAGCAGAGCCCCATTGGGCAACCCCCAACCACCGGGACTGATCGCGGTAGTGGTCTCAAAGATCGGCCGCCCCAGAGCACCAGTGTCCATACGATCCAGCGGCACCCAGGCGCCGGCGCTATCGCTGCGTAGGTGCCAGAAGTCCCCAGCGCCCATCATGACAAAGAACGGATAACCTGCTGAGCGCAACCAGGAATGAAACTTAATCGACTCACCACCGGAGGCCTGAATCACCAGGCGGTTGCCGCTGTTGTCGATACGTTGCACACGAACGTCCATCGGCTTCTTCGCCGGCGGCAGGGTAATGGTCACGGCGCCAGCCGAAGCATCGACCAGGACCACACCGGTCTCATATTCACCCAGCACCTTGCTGGCGGTAATCGGAACATTATTGAGCCCGCGTACCGCGAGCATGCCGCGCTCCATAGCGGCCAAATCATCCGCACGGCTCATTGCTCAGTCCCCAACGTCAGGAAATCGGGCAACACAGGTCGTGCAGCGCGATCAGGGAACGCGGCGGACTGTGGCCAGTCGCGCAATGTCTGGAGGCACGCCAGCAATGCGAGGAACTGCTCAGCACTCAATGTCGTATTCAGCGCCATCTCCAACTGGTCGCGGTGACGGTCACGCACCCCGGCTGCAATCTTGAGAACGCTATCGCGCCAACCTCGTTCGACAGCTACTGCGTTTTCGGGAGGCTCTTGCAATCGCGGCATGCCGTTGCTTTCAACAACTATCTGCAGGCCCGCCGACTGCCCTCTCATCAGTTCGGCATGCAAGGTTGTACTAATTTCAACCGCATCGTCAGGTCGCGCACGGTCAAACACGGTGGAGTCGTAAAAACCCTGGGTTTGAGCTGAATAGAAGATCATCGGTTACCTACCTACAGCAAAGTACGAGTAAACAAGCGGGGACGATGTGTAGAAGTTGCGTACGGCAAATGTCGACAGCGTCGTCGGTACCGCACCACCAAACGGAGAAGTCGAGACGTACTGCACGGTGTCTCTCACACTTATGAACACTTGATAGAACTGATTTGGAAAGGTTATGGGTAACGAAAAACTGCCGGTGGAGTTCGCGGCGACTGACACTTGCCCCCACTGAATGACAAAGCCACCCAACCAGCCAGGCAGTTTCAGATATCCCGTATCTGCGAAAACTGCAGCGAACCCCCAACGAAGTTTCTTGGGCGTGACAATCACATCATCTGCCAGGCCTTCCTCTACCTTGGCCTGTACCGCAACCTTCGCAGTTCCCTGTACCGTTTCGGTTGCTTGGGCCGCCAGTGGAGCCAGCGCCGCGATGTCAATCTGCCCTTGGTTGACCGGCGTATTCCAGGCCTTGATACACCAAATAACTGCCAGGTTACGAGGTCGTGTTTCATCTCCGCCAGTGCTGCCGGAAATCAAACCAGCAATCGATCCATTGATCGAACCCTTGGATGTTTCGATGTAGGCTTTCGCCGTAGACGAAGCGCTGCTGCCATATGCTTTACCGAACAGTGTCGTTATAGGCCCAGTAGCGCCCGAAACACCGCTTGCACCAGGCCCGGCACCGACGTTATCGATAAAGCCAATGTCTTTGTGCTCGTGAGACTTGAACGACTCCTCCTGGAAGCTGCCAAGGCCACGCCCGGCATCTACCCCCCGCCCATGATCCCAACCACGCAGGAACTCACCGCGCGAATCGGGCAGCCGGAAGAATCCGCTCTGCTCGTTGCCCTTGTTGAACGCGCCGCCCAGATAAGCAGCCAGATCCGGATAGACCGCCGCGCTCTGGGTACTGCCATCGACTTCAAGGAAGCCTGCAGGCACCGTACCGCGTGGGAATGGCAACATACTGCCGACCGGCAATGCCGAAGCTGTCTTCAACAGGGCCTGGATCTCGGCCTTGGTGTAGGTGTTGGCCGACTGGAAAGCGCTGAATGCGAGAATCTCCACCGACTCCCCGAGCGTGCAGGGCGCCATGAACGTGATGCGCTGGCCATCGGACAGGTAATCAGTGACCTCGCGCCCGTTGCGCAGGACGATGGTACTTCCAATGGTGTGTGCGACCTCGAATACGGTCTGCCCGACCGAGGCCTCGAAGGAATAGCGCTCGAACGCCTTGCCCGCGCCGACGCCACCACCAAGCTGGAAATAAGTGCCATCATGGTTCAGGTCGTACAAGGCGCCAGCACGAATATCGCCCCCGACCAGATCGACCAGCCCACCAGTGCCAGCTTTCTTGACCGCCACTGCGGCGAGTCCGTTGACACGCACAGTCACTGCCCCTGTATTGGTCGCAGTAGCCTTGAACTGGAAGCGCTGACCTGCGGCATAGGCTGTCATCACCGTCTCGCTGCTCTTCAGTTCGAGCACCAGAGCGTCCGCGCTGCCCTTCGCGTCGCCCAGCCAGGCCAACGGGCCTGAATCCTTCGCGGCATCGGCACGACGCAGGTATTGGGGATGCGGGTCAGCGGCCTCTACGTGAGCCTTGAGCTGATTGCGTGCATACAGCTCGGCGGCTTCGCGCGCCTTGTCTACATAGTCCCGGGTGGCCAGCACGATGCTCGGGTCGATCTTGAGGTTGACGTTGGCGACGTTGCCGAACACCACGTGCATGCGGATGGTCTGAGTGCGTCCGGACCCTTGCGCCAGCAACGGCTTGTAGCTCGGTGCAGGCTTGGCAATGGCGATCAGGTTGCCATTGGCATCCTCCAGCGCCAGCTCGCGAATCCACCAGCCGCCGATCTCGGGTGGCAGCACCAGCTCTGCCACCAGCACGCCCGGATCGGCAGGGGATGGATAGAGCGCATTGAGTTGCGCCCGATAGACCTGACGCACCAGCGTGGTCTGGGTCGGCTTGGGTGTCGGGTCGGGGGTTTGCGAGGGCTCACCGCCGGCGTCGCCGATGAGCATGTGAGTGATGTTCCAGGGCAGGCCCAGCGCAGCCGTGTTGGCCTGCTGGGCGATACCGATATTGGTCAGGAACCCACCGAATTGAGTGGTCGAGTTAGCCATTTAGGTAGATGTCCAATAAGTCCAGGGTGTGGTCGTTCACCAGGTTGAAAGCGCCCAGGCGCACTTCGATATCCGCAGCCTCCCAGGGATAAACCTCCAGCAGTTCGCCTTCGTTCAAGGCGACGGCCTGATAGGCGGGAATGAGAGTCTCCAGGCTGATATCCAGCCCGATCAGGTGCCGACTGATCGGCTTTGCGTCCTCGATCAGCCGAGTCAGTTCCTGGTAGGTCTGTTCGTCGATGCCGCTGTCCTCCACGCCCACTTTCAGCGCAAAGGTCCCCGGCACCCCGGCAGGCTGGGCCTGCCACCACTCCTGCACCTCGATGAGGTAGCCGAACGGCTCGACCACCCGCCTGAGGGCGCCGAGGGTGCCCTTGTGGGCGTGGACGAAGAACGCCGAGCGGATCACCGAACGCTTGATGGTGTCGCTCCAGCTGTCGTCCCAGCGGTCCACCGACCAGGCCCAGGCCAGCTGATACAGCAGGTGTGCCGGGCAGGTGTCGGGGTTGTAGAGCTGGCGCAGGGTGACCTTGAGGTCTTCGTCGCCAGCCGTTTCGATGGCCCGCTCCAGCGGGGTGCGGTTGAGCGGCAGGAGGCTGTGCATGTCAGCCTCCGCGCTTGAGGTCGAAGCCTGTGCACCAGGCAGCCTGGGCCTTGCTCGGGCGGATGTCGCTCCAGCCGATCAGCTCGACCCGGCTGACGCCGTCGATATGCAACTGGGCGTCGATGCCGGAGCGGGCGACCTCGACACCCAGGCGGCGGCGCGGGTTGATCCAGGCCTGGAGGCGACGTCGGCACTCGGCCAGGATCGCCTCGTACTCCGGGCCGTTGTCGGCCATGTGCAGCACCGCCTCGATCTGGTACGACAGCACCTCGGCGCTGCGCACATTGACCCGGTCGGCGACCGGACGAATATCGTCGTCGTTGAGGTAGGCGCTGACCTGGTCGAGCAGCGCCTGGGATGCGACACCGTCGTCATCGATGCTCAGTACCGTGACATCGACCACTGCCGGCGACGGGCTTTCGGCGGTCGCGTCGGCGACCCGTCCCGAGGCGTTGCGGGCGTGGAGGATATAGCTGTTGCGCGGGCCGGCGGTGGTCAGGCCTTCATAGACCAGTTGCACACGCTCGCGCAGGGCATCGTCGGATTCGAGAATCGCCTCGGTTGGCGGCAAGGCCGTCGGGTCGGCGGCCTGGATCACCAGGCGCTGCAAGGCGACGTTCGCCGCCAGCTGGTCAAGGTCGCGGCCCTGGGCGTAGGCCAGCAGCAAGGCCTTGGCGGCATCGTTGATACGCGCCCGGTTGAGCAGCTTGCGGTAGGCGCCGACCTCTAGCAGCTTGGTCACCGGATCGCTCTCCAGCTGCGCCGTCCAGCCATCGCCCATATGGATGCGGAAAGTTTCCAGATCCGCTTCGTACAGCGCTTCGAAATCCAGGTCCTCGAGCAGTTGCGGGGCAGGCAGTTTCGACAGGTCGACCTGGCTCATACGCTGACCTCCACCAGGGCGTCATCGCCCAGGTAACGACCGCTCAGGGCCAGGCTGACCTGGCCGTCGAGCACGGCCACAACCTTGACTCGCTCAAGTTGCAGACGTGGCTCCCAGCGCCCCAGGGCGCGGGCGACCTCGGCCTGGACTGCACTCTTCCAGCCTTCGTTGACCGGCAAGTCGACATAGCGGCGCAACTGGCTGCCGTATTCCGGGCGCATGCGGCGGCTGCCCAGTGGGGTGGTGAGGATGTCCTCGATGGACTGGCGCAGGTGGGCGATCCCGGCCAGTGGCTGGCCGGTACGACGGTCCAGGCCGATCATGGCGCGCCTCCCGGGAAAGCCCGGGCGCGTTGATGGGTATCCATTGCGTTCTCCTGGCATGAAAAAGCCCGCGACGGCGGGCTCGGTTCAGTGTTTGTGGTTGGGCGTGTTGCCGGCGGTATCGATGATCCGCCCGCCGCCATTGATGTCGCCGCTGACACTCAGCGGGCCGTTGACCGTGACGTTGCCGGTCAGGGTGATGCTCGCGGCATCGAGGGTGATGGCGCCGTCATTGACCACCAGGGTGCTGGCGCCGACCTTGATGCGGGCGTTGCCGCTGGGCAGTTCGATGTCGTAGCGCCGGGCCTGCCAGTCATAGGTCAGCGAACCGCCATCGGCGAAGCGCCAGACCTCGGTGTGCTCGCGGTTGTCCGGCGGGTTGCCGGCATTGCCATAAAGGCCGGCGAAGAAGGTGCCCTGGGCTGGCTCGCCGCTGGGGCTGAGCAACACCCCCTGCTCGCCCAAGCTGGGCGCCCGCCAGTGCCGGGCCTTGCCCGCCGCCTGGGCATGCCAGCGCACCCAGGCACTGGTCCAGCCGCCGCCGTCCGAGACCCTGACCCGTGCCGCAGCCAGGTCCACTGCCACTACCCGACAGGGAATCACCAGGGTGGCGAGCATGCGGTCATGCATGGCGCTGGCGTAGCTCATGCCAGGTCCTCCGGGGCGATGTACTTGCCTTCGTTGCCCGGGCCTGTGTCCGGGCTGAAGCCCAGACGCAGGCTGCCTGGCGGCTGGTCGGGCCAGTGCCACTGCAGTTCGCCCAGCAGCACCGGCTGGTCCCAGCGCACGCGCCAGCCGGCACCGGCGAAGAACGCCCGCACATTGCGGCTCGGCTCGACGAAGTCCAGCCCCCACAGTTGCTGGCGCAACAGGTCCATCAGTTGCGCGGCCAGCACACTGCCCTGCAGGCGTGCCTCGGGGTTGGCGGCATCAGGGGTGATGTCCGCCTCGAAGGTGGTGACCAGCACCGAGCGTCCATCCCTGGGCGCGGCGTCGGCAGTCATGCGTACGATGCCGTGGCGCAGCGCGGGCAGTGATGGGGAGTTTCCTGCCTCGGTGTAGGCATCGACCGACGCCAGCTCCGGAATCGCCTCTCGAATCGTTGCGGTCAACGCCGCATGCAAGGTGGCCAGTTCGCTCATGTGCCGCACTCCTATCGTTCGTCCTTCAAGCCAAGGCGCCTGGCTGCCCAGCGTTCGTAGAGGCCGATGGCGACATCGGCACCGGCCATCGCGGTGAGGCACCCAAAGGCGCTGGCGCTCCAGATCGACATGCCGCTGGCATACAGCAGCATTACCGTCGACACCCCGCAGACCATGCAGGCCCCGGAGCGCAGCGCCAGCCGTCGCAGCAGCGACCAGCCTCGGGCACCGGCCTTGTCGGCCCGCCACATCTCGCCGGAAAGACCGCCCAGCAATGCCAGGACGATCACCAGCCAGAGCGGCATTTCCAGTAACGCCTGTTGCTCGTTCGTCACTGTCCTGTCTCCTGTGTCATGGCCACCGGCGAGTGCCGGTGGATCCCTTGCCGTGTAACGCGGCATTCCAAAGGGCCCGTCCGTGCAGGCCCTTCAGTAATGCGTTGTCGAACCGCCGGTCACAGCTGGTGACGCCGTGCGGTTCCGCTTCAAATTGGTGACTCCGACCGCGGCCGCCTGCCCGCCGGATAACTGTTCGTGGTGCTTTACGCTGCACACCCGGGCCAGTTGCCAACCCTCTGAACAGTCAAGGCCTGTTCATCGCTGCCTGTGTAACAACCGGTTGCTGTCCGGCTTGAGACACAGGCTATGCACCAATGCATATGCAGTCAATGCATTTTTGAAAATATTTATGCATGCGGACTTGCTTAAATGCATGAAGGCCTTGGCAGATGCGGCTTGTAGGCCGTTTCAGAGCAACGAAAAAATTTGTAGGACGGTTGCGGGATGCAACGTAAGGGGGGCCGACCGAGGCGTATTTTTCACAGGCATGAAAAAACCCGCCGAGGCGGGTTTCTGTTCTGCGCAGATTGCTCAGCGTGCGTACATGCCCCACCAGAACACATGCCCGAGCAGGCTGATCTGTTCTTCCTGCATCTGCTGGAAGCTGTAGTCTTCGTCGGGGTGTTCGTCGCGGTTGAAACTGCGCAGGCGGATACCCGTAGGCAGGCGATAGACCTGCTTCACCCGCAACTGGCCGTTGTGGTTGATGGCGTAGAGGTCGCCGTCGATGATGTCGCCAATCGCGCATTTGCCGGTGTTGACGCCCACCGTCGCGCCGTCGCGCAGTACCGGCAGCATGCTGTTGCCACGTACCGTCACGCACTTGGCCTGGTCGAACTGCACACCGTTGTGGCGCAGGCTGCGCTTGCCGAAACGCAGGCGTGCACGCTCGCTTTCCTCGATGACGAATCTTCCTGATCCTGCTGCCAATTCGACCTCTCGAAGAAAGGGTACGGACACCTCGTCGTCCTCGACGGGGGTTTCATCGTCCCACAGGCTGATGTCGTTCAGGTCCGCATGACCGTGCATGGGCTGCGCCTCGCGGGCCTCGCCCAGCTCGATGCGTCCACGCAACTGGTCGGTGCTCACGCCAAAGTAGTCGGCGATTCTGGACACGTGTTTGTCCGAGGGGTCGACGATCTTTTCGCTGAGGATCCGCGACAGGGTGGATTGCGGTACGCCCGTGCGCCGGTGCAGCTCCGTCGGGGACAGGCCGTGGCGATCGAGCAGTTCTCTGAGTACGGTGGCTACGTTGCGCTTTTGCATAAAATGCATAATGCGTCGATTTACCCGAAAATGCAAATCGATGCATGCAGCCAACGGGCTCGCCATGGCCTGCGGAAACTGGCTAAGGTAGAGGCAATCCCCGACCCGACAACAAGAGGGACTTCGATGATCGGCTTCACCTTCCGCCAGCTGGAATACTTCGTCGCCACCGCCGAGCAAGGCAGTGTCAGTGCCGCAGCGCGTGCCAAGCACATTTCCCAGCCGTCGGTGTCGCTGGCGATCTCCCAGCTCGAGGCGCTGCTGGCCGAGAAGCTGTTCCTGCGCCAGGCCAGTCGCGGCCTGGAACTGACGCCGGCAGGCCGTCAGTTGCTCGAGCAGGCCCGCGAAATCCTGGCGATGGCCGCCGCCATCCGTGGCCACGGCGAAGAACCGCAAGCGCTGCGCGGCAACCTGAGCCTGATCTGCTTCCAGGACCTCGGACCATGGTACGCACCACGCCTGCTCAGCGGATTCCGCCAGCGTCACCCCGAGGTCGCAATCACCCTGTTCGAAGCCGACCTGGGCGAAGTCAACCGGCGCCTGGGCGACGGCAAGGCGGAGCTTGCGCTGACCTACGATGTCGGGCTGGACCCACGTATCGAGCGCCGCGTGCTGGCACAACTGGCGCCCTACGCACTGCTGCCCGCCGAGCATCCATTGGCCAGCCAGGAGCGGGTATCGCTGGTGGACCTGGCGCAGGAATGCCTGATTCTCGAGGACATCGCCCGCACCCGCGAATACTTCCTTTCGTTGTTCTGGGCCCACGACCTGCAACCTCGGGCCCAGCAACTGACCCAGACGTTCGAGATGCAACGCGGCCTGGTCGCCCATGGCTATGGCGTGGCGCTGTCATGCACACGGCCGGCGGGCGACCAGAGCTACGACGGTCAGTTGCTGGCCTGCCGTCCGCTGCTCGAAGCGGTGAGCCCGCAATCGGTAGTGCTGGCGCAGTCCAGCGCCATGCGTCCGTCACCCGCAGCCCAGGCAATGCTGCGCTGGGCCAGCGAGCTGTTCGCCGTCTAGCTCAGACGTTGGCAGGCGCCACCTGGGGCTGGCGGGCCACCCACAGCCAGTAGCCGACCGACAGCAGCGCCAACCAGCCAAGGCCTACGTAGAGCGCCGTGCGCGTATCGGGGAACCAGCCCAGCACGACGAAGATGAACACCATGAAGACGATGGCGCAAGCCGGCCCCAGCGGCCACCAAGGCACCGGGAACTTCAGCGCGGCGACCTCTTCGCGGCGCATGCCGCGACGCATCGCCACCTGCGACAACAGGATCATCAGCCAGACCCAGACGATCGAGAAGGTCACCACGCCGGCCAGGATCAGGAACAGGCCGTCCGGCACCAGGTAGTTCAACACCACGCCCAGCAGCAACGCGACGCCCATCACCAGCACGGTCATCCATGGCACACCGAACCGCGACAACCGCGCAAAGCCCGCAGGCGCCTGGCCATTGTGCGCCATGCCATACATCATCCGCCCGGCACTGAAGATGTCGCTGTTGATCGCCGAGACAGCCGCCGAAATCACCACGAGGTTGAGCACGCTGGCCGCCGAGCCAATGCCCAGACCACTGAAGATCTGCACGAACGGGCTGCCCTGGCTGCCGATCTTCGGCCAGGGGTACAGGGCCATCAGCACGAACAGGGTGAGCACGTAGAACAGCAGGATGCGCAGGGGTACCGAGTTGATCGCCCTGGGCAAGGCACGTGCAGGATCGCGCGCCTCGCCAGCGGTGATGCCGATCATCTCCACGCCGCCGAAGGCGAACATCACCACGGTGAACGACGCGATCATGCCGCCCACGCCGTTGGGGAAGAACCCGCCGTGATTCCACAGGTTGTCCAGCCCGGCAACCGCCTGCGCCTCGTTGCCCAACTGGATGCCGAACAGCAGCACCGAGCCACCGGCGACGATCATCGCCACGATCGCCGTGACCTTGACCAGCGACAACCAGAACTCCATCTCGCCGAACACCTTGACGCTGCACAGGTTCAGCGCCCCGATGAAACAGACGATGCCCAGCACCCAGATCCAGCGCGGGGTGTCTGGAAACCACAGGCCCATGTAGACGCCGAAGGCGGTCACGTCGGCCAGGCACACCACCAGCATGGAAAACGCATAGCTCCAGCCCGTGAGAAACCCCGGGAAGCGCCCCAGGTACTGGCTGGTGTACTGCCCGAACGAGCCGGACACCGGATTGCGTACCGCCATCTCGCCGAGCGCGCGCATCATCATGTAGATCGCCGCGCCACCGATCAGGTAGGCCAGCAGCACCGATGGCCCGGCCAGCTTGATCGCCGCAGCCGAGCCGTAGAACAGCCCGGTACCGATGGCCGAACCCAGCGCCATGAAACGGATATGACGGGTGCTAAGGCCCCGTCGCAGATCGTTGCGGTCGTTCATCCCAGGGACTCCTCGTTGTTCTTGTTCTGGTGCCTGGGCCGCGACCGAAGTACGTGCCCAGGGAGTGTCACGACGCCCGGGAAGGCGTGGGCGACCCGGCTATTAACCGGCCATTCGACGGGAGGGACAACACGCCAAGGCATACAGAATAGCTATAGTGGCGCATAGGAAATCTGTGATTTACCCACCCCTGCCCTGCCCCGATGCTGGTGTCACTACAACAACAGAGGGCAGGCCATGAATTCCCATATCGAAGACTTCCAGCGCGACGGCGCCGTGGTATTGCGCGGTGTGTTCAAGGACTGGATCGAGCGCCTGCGCGAAGGATTCGAGCAGAACCTCGCCGAGCCCAGCGCATTCGCCATCGAGAACGTCGGCGCTGGCGAGAGTGGTCGCTTCTTCGAGGACTACTGCAACTGGCAACGCATTCCCGCCTTCACCGACTTCGTGCGCAACTCGCCCGCCGCCGGGCTTGCCGGCCAACTCATGGGCGCCCGGCAGGTGCAGGTGTTCCACGACCACATCCTGGTCAAGGAACCCGGCACCAACAAGCCCACGCCCTGGCACCAGGACCTGCCGTACTACTGCGTCGACGGCCAGCAGACCGCCAGTTACTGGATCCCGCTGGACCCGGTGAGCAGCAGCAATACCCTGAGCGTGGTGCTCGGCTCGCACCGCTGGCCCAAACCGGTAAGGCCCAAGCGCTGGGCCAGCAACAGCGACTTCTACGGCGCCACCGATGCGGCCGGGCAAAGCCTGTACATGGACATGCCGGACGTGGAAAACGGCGAATTCGAAATTCTCTCGCCGCAGATGGAGCCGGGCGATGCCGTGGTCTTCGATTTCCGCACCGTGCATGGCGCTGCCGGCAACACCGGCAGCGGACGCCGGCGCGCGTTCTCGACTCGCTTCCTCGGTGACGACGCGCGCTATGTGCAACGACCAGGACGCACGTCGCCGCCCTTCCCCGGCATCGACCTGCGCGATGGCGATCGGATGCGCGAGGACTGGTTCCCGGTGGTCTGGACCCGCGACTGAGTCGGGGTAAGCTGCGCACATCGCGATCACGCTCAATACAAGGCCGGAAACCCTGTTTCCGGCCTTGATCGTTCAGGTCGGCAGACGATCCTGCGCCTGACCTCCAGCGCCTGCCGGGAAATGGCCGGCCTGCTCTGCATCCGCTCCCTGGCGTCCTGCAACGGGCGAAAAAAGCCTGTACCATTGCCGGTTCAAAATTTGCCACCAGACCACCTGCTTCAAGGCCCTGAATGTCTGATCTCTCCGCACACACCCCGATGATGCAGCAGTACTGGAAGCTGAAGAACCAGCATCCAGACCAGCTGATGTTCTACCGCATGGGCGACTTCTACGAGATCTTCTACGAAGATGCGAAGAAAGCCGCGAAACTGCTGGATATCACCCTGACCGCCCGCGGTCAGTCGGCGGGCCAGTCGATCCCCATGTGCGGGATTCCGTTCCATTCGCTGGAGGGCTACCTGGCCAAGCTGGTCAAGCTCGGCGAGTCGGTGGTGATCTGCGAGCAGATCGGCGACCCGGCCACCAGCAAAGGCCCGGTGGAGCGCCAGGTGGTGCGCATCATCACCCCGGGCACGGTCAGCGACGAGGCGCTGCTCGACGAGCGCCGCGACAACCTGATCGCCGCACTGCTGGGCGATGAGCGCCTGTTCGGCCTGGCTGTGCTGGACATCACCAGCGGCAGCTTCACCGTGCAGGAGATCAAGGGCTGGGAGAACCTGCTGGCCGAACTCGAGCGCATCAACCCGGTGGAGCTGCTGATACCCGACGACTGGCCCCAGGGCCTGCCGGCGGAGAAGCGTCCGGGCGCGCGGCGTCGAGCGCCATGGGACTTCGATCGCGACTCGGCGCGCAAGAGTCTGTGCCAGCAGTTCGCGACCCAGGACCTCAAGGGCTTCGGCTGCGACAAGCTGACCCTGGCCATCGGCGCCGCTGGCTGTCTGCTGACCTACGCCAGGGAAACCCAGCGCACCAGCCTGCCGCACCTGCGCAGCCTGCGCCACGAGCGCATGGACGACACGGTGATCCTCGACGGCGCCAGCCGCCGTAACCTGGAGCTGGACATCAACCTGGCCGGTGGCCGCGACAACACCCTGCAGTCGGTCATCGACCGCTGCCAGACCGCCATGGCCAGCCGCCTGCTGACCCGCTGGCTGAATCGCCCGCTACGCGACCTGAAAGTACTGCAGGCGCGGCAGGATTCGATCCGCTGCTTCCTCGACGGCTACCGTTTCGAGAAATTGCAGCCGCAATTGAAAGAAATCGGAGACATCGAGCGCATCCTGGCCCGTATCGGCCTGCGCAATGCCCGCCCACGAGACCTGGCGCGCCTGCGCGATGCGCTCGGCGCCCTGCCCGAACTGCAGAACGCCATGGCCGAACTGGAAGCCCCTCACCTGGCGCGCCTGGCAGCCATCACCGGCACTTACCCGGAGCTGGCCAGCCTGCTGGAACGGGCGATCATCGACAATCCGCCGGCGGTGATCCGCGACGGCGGCGTGCTCAAGACCGGCTACGACAGCGAGCTCGACGAGTTGCTGGCCATGAGCGAGAACGCCGGCCAGTTCCTCATCGACCTCGAAGCGCGTGAAAAGGCCCGCACCGGCCTTACCAACCTCAAGGTCGGCTACAACCGCGTGCACGGCTACTTCATCGAGCTGCCGACCAAGCAGGCCGAACAGGCGCCAGCCGACTACATCCGCCGCCAGACCCTCAAGGGTGCCGAGCGCTTCATTACCCCGGAGCTGAAGGCCTTCGAAGACAAGGCGCTGTCGGCCAAGAGCCGCGCCCTGGCCCGTGAGAAGATGCTCTACGATGCCTTGCTCGAGACGCTGATCAGCCATCTGGCACCGCTACAGGACAGCGCAGCGGCCCTGGCCGAACTGGACGTGCTGAGCAACCTTGCCGAGCGCGCGCTGAACCTGGACCTGAACTGCCCAGGCTTCGTCGACGAACCCTGCCTGCGCATCGAGCAAGGCCGCCATCCGGTGGTCGAACAGGTACTGACCACACCGTTCGTGGCCAACGACCTGGGCCTGGACAACAACACACGGATGCTGATCATCACCGGGCCGAACATGGGTGGTAAATCCACCTACATGCGCCAGACCGCACTGATCGTGCTGATGGCACATATCGGCAGCTTCGTGCCAGCTGCGCGCTGCGAGCTGTCGCTGGTGGACCGCATCTTCACCCGCATCGGCTCCAGCGACGACCTGGCGGGCGGGCGCTCGACCTTCATGGTGGAAATGAGCGAAACCGCCAACATCCTGCACAACGCCACCGACCGCAGCCTGGTGCTGATGGACGAAGTCGGCCGCGGCACCAGCACCTTCGACGGGCTGTCGCTGGCCTGGGCGGCAGCCGAGCGCCTGGCTCAGTTGCGCGCCTACACGCTGTTCGCCACCCACTACTTCGAGCTGACCGTGTTGCCGGACAGCGAACCGCTGGTGGCCAACGTGCACCTGAACGCCACCGAGCACAACGAGCGTATCGTCTTCCTGCACCACGTGCTGCCAGGCCCTGCCAGCCAGAGCTACGGCCTGGCCGTGGCGCAGCTGGCCGGTGTGCCTTCGCCCGTGATCCAGCGTGCCCGCGAACACCTCGGTCGCCTGGAAACTGCCAGCCTGCCTCACGAGGCACCGCTGAGCAAAACCAAGGGCCAGGCGCAGGTGCCGCACCAGAGCGACCTGTTCGCCAGCCTGCCGCACCCGGCCATCGAGAAGCTGGGCAAGCTGGACCTGGACGACATGACGCCGCGCCAAGCTATCGAAATGCTATATCAACTGAAAAACCTGTTATAACGGCGACCCGCGCAAGCTGGTAGAATCCGGCGCGGTTTGCCGGAGCTGCAGGTTATTAGCCTGGCCTGCAGCTACCGTGAACCGCGCTGCCCTCAAAGGAAGGGCACGCTGCCGTCGCCTGAGGAGAGAATTAGAAATGACCTTCGTCGTCACCGACAACTGCATCAAATGCAAGTACACCGACTGCGTGGAAGTCTGTCCGGTGGACTGCTTCTACGAAGGCCCGAATTTCCTGGTCATTCACCCGGACGAGTGCATCGACTGCGCACTGTGCGAGCCAGAGTGCCCGGCCCAGGCCATTTTCTCGGAGGACGAGGTGCCTGCGGGGATGGAGAACTTCATCGAGCTCAACGCCGAGTTGGCCGAGATCTGGCCGAACATCACCGAGCGCAAGGATGCCCTGCCTGACGCTGAAGAGTGGGATGGCAAGACGGGCAAGATCGCTGATCTGGAGCGCTGATCGCCTCGGTCATGCGGTATTGAAGAAGGCCCCTCGCGGGCCTTTTTTGTGCCTGGCGTTCGGGCTGGCGGAGAGGTGCGGGGTCAAATCGCAGGCAAAAAAAAGGGGCGGTTTGACCCGCCCACATTTTTTCCGTAGTCCCTGCTTGTCCCATTCATCATCCTGATGAATCGCATCCTGCGATGTCCTTGGCGATCATCCTTGAAAGCCTGTGCCAGTCCGTCGGCACACTTCAGATACTAGCGACTTCCCCAGCATGAG
Organism: Pseudomonas sp. FA117; assembly: GCF_057370475.1. Taxonomy (NCBI): domain Bacteria; kingdom Pseudomonadati; phylum Pseudomonadota; class Gammaproteobacteria; order Pseudomonadales; family Pseudomonadaceae; genus Pseudomonas; species Pseudomonas sp. FA117. Next base: position 1,369,267 of record NZ_CM170675.1, on the reverse strand, counting down.
CAACCCATGAGCCTCTCAAGATACTTCAGGGGAAACACTTTCACACAACCTAAAAAATCAATGAATTCAAATAGATAGAAAAAGCCACCCACTGAAAACGACAATGATTTACTCATACTGGTAGTGAAGGCTTACACCATGAGTAAGCAATCTCTTACACGCAAAGCAACGGTGCTAGCGATTTGAACATTTACTCCGGGCAAAAAAATGCCCCGAGATTATCGGGGCACCTTGCACTACAGACCGCGGCTACTGGAACAGCGACTCACTGGACAGGCCATTCTTCTCCAGGATCTCGCGCAGGCGCTTGAGGCCTTCGACCTGGATCTGCCGCACCCGCTCGCGGGTCAGGCCGATCTCCAGGCCCACGTCCTCCAGCGTGCTGCTTTCATGACCGCGCAGGCCGAAGCGGCGAATGACCACCTCGCGCTGCTTGTCGGTCAGTTCGCCCAGCCACTGGTCGATGCTCTGGGACAGATCATCATCCTGCAGCAGTTCGCACGGATCGGTGGGGCGATCGTCAGTGAGCGTGTCGAGCAGTGTCTTGTCAGAATCCGGGCCGAGCGAAACGTCGACCGAAGAGACACGCTCGTTCAGGCCGAGCATACGCTTGACCTCAGCCACCGGCTTTTCCAGCAGCCCGGCGATTTCTTCCGGAGACGGTTCGTGGTCGAGCTTCTGGGTCAGCTCGCGCGCGGCGCGCAGGTAGACGTTGAGCTCCTTGACCACATGAATCGGCAGGCGAATGGTGCGGGTCTGGTTCATGATCGCCCGCTCGATGGTCTGGCGAATCCACCAGGTGGCGTAGGTCGAGAAGCGGAACCCGCGTTCAGGGTCGAACTTCTCCACGGCACGGATCAAACCCAGGTTGCCTTCTTCGATCAGGTCGAGCAGCGAAAGCCCGCGATTGACGTAGCGGCGGGCAATCTTGACCACCAGTCGCAGGTTGCTTTCGATCATGCGCTTGCGCCCGGCAGGGTCACCCTTCTGCGACAGGCGCGCGAAGTGCACTTCCTCTTCCGGCGACAGCAGAGGCGAGAAGCCGATCTCGTTGAGGTACAGCTGCGTGGCATCGAGCGCGCGGCTGTAATCGATGTACTTGTGTTGCTTGAGCGATGAGCCCGACTTGGCCCTGGTCCGAACCGAAGGTACAGCAGGTTCGTCTGACACCACATCCGTTTCCAAAACGATGCCCGTCTCCATCACAAGAAGGTCATCGTCGATGTCAAACTCCGGCACTTCTTTGCTGAGAGCCATTGTTATAGTCCTTTGCTGAGTTCGAACCTCAGACTCTAGCGTCGCCTGATTCCCTGGCAGCGCTAAAGCCTGTCCCCTTTACGTCCTCAGGAACAGGCTGGTGCAACAATCAACGGCGTGGCAGGAACTGGAGAGGGTCTACGGGTTTGCCCTGGCGGCGAATCTCGAAATGCAGCTTCACCCGATCAGTGCCCGTTGACCCCATTTCTGCGATCGTCTGCCCTGCCTTGACCTGCTGCCCCTCCCGAACCATGAGCCTGCGGTTGTGGCCGTAGGCACTGACGTAGGTATCATTGTGCTTGATGATGATGAGTTCGCCGTAGCCCCTCAAGCCACTGCCGGCGTAGACCACCGCACCATCAGAAGCAGCAAAAACAGGCTGTCCCAAATCTCCGGCGATATCAATGCCTTTATTCAAACTACCGTTTGAAGCGAATTTTCCAATCAGCACGCCGTTTGCCGGCCATGTCCAGCCGCCGACCGCGCGCTCTGCGGCCGGCACCTGGGTCACCACCGGGGCGGAAGTGGCAGGGGCAGGCGTTGCCGACTTGTCGCTGTTTGTTGCAGGGGCCGGGGCAGTGCCAACCGGGCGCCGCGTGACCGTGGTTCTGCTCGAAGACGAAGGGCCGGAAGTGATGACCGTGGTACTGCCACCGCTGCCGGTGCTGAAACGAATCGGCTGGCCCGGTCGGATGGTATAGGGCGCGGCAATGCCGTTGCGCGCGGCCAGCTCCTTGTAGTCCCAGCCATAGCGGAAGGCGATGGAGAACAGGGTGTCACCGGGCTTGACGATGTATTGTCCCGAAGTCACGGTCGGACGCTTGGGCGCCGCATTGTTGCGATCGACCACCCGAGCGCCACTGGAGCCGGTGCTGGAGCATCCTGCCAGCAGGGTTCCCATGGCCAGCGCAATCACCAGAAGCTTGAAACCCGACCGATCCTTGCGCTGCCGAATGATTGTGTGACCCACCCGCGCTCCCCTCATGGTGCCGAAATCTGGATATGACTTGATGCAACATTATTGCAATTATAACCGAGCCCGACCCGCTTGGGTGGCCGGCACGGGCCTTGCCATTCTGGCGGGGTTTGGCCTACCCCGCCAGATAGACCGGCCCGCGGCGCAAGAATTCGTTACAACTGCAAAAAATCCCCTGGCCCTCAGGCCAACGGGCCGTTGAGCAGCGGCACGAAGCGCACGGCGCCCAGCACCCGGCGCGAAAAACCCTGTTCTTCGCGAACGATGAGCAGCAGTTGCTGGGCTTCCCCTGCCGGCCCCACCGGGATCACCATGCGCCCACCTGGCGCCAGCTGGTCGAGCAGGGCCTGCGGCACTTCGGGTGCCACCGCCGTGACGATGATGCCGTTGTAGGGCGCCAGCGCCGGCCAGCCCTCGCAGCCATCGCCCCAGCGGAATACCACGTTGCGCAGGTTGAGCTCGACCAGACGCTCCTTGGCGCGGTCCTGCAGGACCTTGATCCGCTCGACCGAGAACACCCGCTCGACCAGTTGCGAGAGGATGGCGGTCTGGTAGCCGGAACCGGTGCCGATCTCCAGCACCTTGTCCAGGGGGCCGGCTTCGAGCAGCAGCTCGCTCATGTGCGCGACCATGAAAGGCTGCGAGATGGTCTGGTTGTGACCGATGGGCAGCGCGGTATCTTCGTACGCGCGATGGGCTAGGGCCTCGTCGACGAACAGATGACGCGGGGTGCGGCGAATGGTCTCGAGCACCTTGGTGTTCGACACGCCTTCTTCGTACAAGCGCTGGATCAGGCGCTCCCGGGTCCGCTGGGAGGTCATGCCGATACCGCCACGGCGCTGCAGATCATCCTGTTCACGCATCAGAGCAGCCCCTCCAGCCAGCCGTCGAGGCGCTCGAAGGCATCGTTGAAGGTGCGGTCCAGCTGCAGCGGGGTGATCGACACGTAGCCCTGCATCACGGCGTGGAAATCGGTGCCAGGGCCGCCGTCCTCGGCGTCACCGGCCACGGCGATCCAGTACCCTTCCTTGCCCCGCGGGTTGACCACCTTGGTCGGCGCTGCGGCGCGTGCCCTGTGCCCCAGCCGGGTCAGGCGGATACCCCGGATGTGCTCCAGCGGCAGGTTGGGGATGTTGACGTTGAGCACGGTGCGCGGCGGCAGTTCCAGGCGCGACTGCGCCTCGACCAGGCGCCGGGCGATATGCGCGGCGGTCGGCAGGTTGTCGGGCAGGCGCGACAACAGCGAGAACGCCAGCGAAGTGCCACCGAGGAAACGGCCTTCCAGTGCGGCGGCAACCGTGCCGGAATACAGCACGTCATCGCCCAGGTTGGCGCCCAGGTTGATGCCGGAAACGACCATGTCGGGCGTTTCCGGCAACAGGCCGTTGAGCCCCAGGTGCACGCAATCGGTGGGCGTGCCGTTGAGGCTGATGAAACCGTTGGCCAGCACCTGCGGGTGCAGCGGCCGGTCGAGCGTCAGCGAACTGCCGGCGCCGCTCTTGTCTTGATCCGGGGCGATCACCACGCACTCGGCGTAGTCCTGCAGCGCACCGTGAAGCGCAGCGAGGCCGGGAGCGGTAACACCGTCGTCGTTGGAAATCAGAATACGCATGGGCTTTCCGTCTGCCCTGCCGGCACCAGATCCACAAGTTCGCGCACCACCACGGTGGCGAAGCATCCGGCCGGAAGGACGAATTCCAGTTGCAGGATATCAGGCTCGGGATAATGCCACGTCAGGCGCCCAATAGGGAGCCGCAGGATACGCCGTTCGTGATCCATGCCCGCCCTGCCCAACCACTGGCACAGTGCCGGATGGCGTTCGCCGATCGCCGTTTCCAGCGCCGCGGTCCCGCCCGTGCTCGACGGAAGGCCCGCGCCCCACATGGGACCGGTAGGATGGAGGTCGAGAATTGCCAGCCGAGGGTCGGAGCATTCCTGCTCACCAGCCGGAAAGAAACTACGGCTATCCGTGAAGGCCAGAAGATCGCCAACCTGTGCCCGGTTCCAGCTCCCGTCGGTCACCCGCGCCGCCAGGGCCTGGTTGAACAGGTAGCTGCGCCCCGCAGACAGCAGCCGCGAACGCACATTGCGCTGCTCGGGCAAGGCCTGGCGAGCCGCCCAGTCGAGTGCGTCGTGCACATTGCCGCCGGCATGGCCGAAGCGCTGGGCACCGAAATAGTTCGGTACACCCTGCACCTTGAGCTGTTCCAGACGTGCGTCCAGCGCCTGGCGATCAGCAGTCAGGGCGGTCAGTCGCAGGGTGAAGCCATTGGCCGAATGCGCACCGCGCTGCAGCTTGCGCTGGTGACGCACCTGCCTGAGCACGCGCAGGGTGTCATCCTCGGCACGCGACAGGTCCGGGTCGGCCTTGCCCGGCAGGTGCAGGCTGAACCACTGGCGGGTCAGGGCCTGGCGGTCCTTGAGGCCGGCATAGCTGATCGCGCGTACCGGTACACCGGCGGCACGCGCCAGGCGGCGGGCGGCTTCCTCGGTATTCAGGTCGCGCTTCTCGACCCACAGCCACAGGTGTTCACCCTGACCGGACAACGGGATGTCGAGCACTTCGTCGACCTGGAAGTCCTCGGCGACCGCCTTGAGCACGGCGCGGCCCAGGGCCTCGCCGCTGGCGCGCGGGCCCAGCAGTTCCAGTTCGGTCATGCTGGCAGCAGCAGGGCGACCGCATGTACGGCGATCCCCTCCTCCCGGCCGGTGAAGCCCAGCTTCTCGGTGGTCGTGGCCTTGACGTTGACCTGGTCGAGCTCGACCTGCAGGTCCTGGGCGATCAACTGGCGCATGGTGTCGATGTGCGGGGCCATCTTCGGTGCCTGGGCGACGATGGTGGCGTCGACATTGCCGACCTTCCAGCCCTTGGCCTGGACGATGGCCAGCACATGGCGCAACAGCACGCGGCTGTCGGCGCCCTTGAACTGCGGATCGGTGTCGGGGAAGTGCTTGCCGATGTCGCCCAGCGCCGCAGCGCCCAGCAGGGCATCGCTCAGGGCGTGCAACAGCACGTCGCCATCGGAATGGGCCAGCAGGCCGTATCTGTGGGGAATACGCACCCCGCCCAAGGTAATGAAATCACCGTCGGCGAAACGGTGCACATCGTAGCCGTGGCCAATACGCATAGAAAAACGCCCTGATTGAGTCAGGGCGTGATTCTACCTGCTTTGGCCGCTATTGGGGCTGCCTTGTGGGCGCACCCCGACGGCGCTGTGCCTACACCCGCCCCAGCGCCACCGCGTGGTGACGCAGGTGCTCATCGATGAAGCTGGCGATGAAGTAGTAGCTGTGGTCGTAACCGGGCTGCAGGCGCAGGGTCAGGGCGTGCCCGCCCTTGCGTGCGGCCTGCTCCAGCGCATGGGGCTTGAGCTGCTTTTCCAGGAAGTCATCGCGGTCGCCCTGATCCACCAACAGGGGCGGACATTGTCCCGCCTCGGCCAGCAGTACACTGGCGTCCCACTCGCGCCAGCGCGCCCGGTCATCACCCAGGTAGCGAGTGAAGGCCTTTTCACCCCAGGGACAATCCATGGGGTTGCTGATCGGCGAGAACGCCGACACCGAACGGTAGCGCCCCGGATTGCGCAGGGCGCATACCAGTGCACCGTGCCCGCCCATCGAATGACCGCTGATGCTGCGCTGATCGGAGGCCGGGAAGTGTGCCTCGATCAGTGCCGGCAACTCCTGCACCACATAGTCGTGCATGCGGTAGTGCTGCGCCCAGGGCTGCTGGGTGGCATTGAGGTAGAAGCCGGCGCCCAGGCCGAAGTCCCAGGCACCGTCCGGATCGCCGGGCACCTGTTCGCCACGCGGACTGGTGTCGGGGGCGACGATGATCAACCCCAGCTCGGCCGCCAGGCGCTGGGCCCCGGCCTTCTGCATGAAGTTCTCGTCGGTGCAGGTCAGCCCGCTGAGCCAGTACAGCACCGGCAGTTTCTCGCCCTGTTCGGCCTGCGGCGGCAGGTAGACGGCGAACACCATGTCGCAGCCCAGGACCTTGGAGTGATGGCGGTAGCGCTTGTGCCAACCGCCGAAGCTTTTCTGGCAAGAGATGTTTTCCAGGCTCATGGCTGACCTCAGAAGTGGATCACGCTACGGATGCTCTTGCCTTCGTGCATCAGGTCGAAGGCCTTGTTGATGTCCTCCAGCCCCATGGTGTGGGTAATGAAGGTATCCAGCGGGATCTCGCCCTTCTCGGCCATGTCGACGTAGCTCGGCAGCTCGCTGCGCCCGCGCACGCCACCGAAGGCCGAACCGCGCCAGACGCGGCCGGTCACCAGCTGGAACGGGCGGGTGGCGATTTCCTGGCCGGCCCCGGCCACGCCGATGATCACCGATTCGCCCCAGCCCTTGTGGCAGCACTCCAGCGCTGCACGCATCAACTGCACGTTGCCGATGCACTCGAAGGAGAAGTCCACGCCGCCATCGGTGAGGTCGACGATCACTTCCTGGATCGGACGGTCGTATTCCTTCGGGTTGATGCAGTCAGTGGCGCCGAGCTGGCGCGCGATCTCGAACTTCGCCGGGTTGATGTCGATGGCGATGATGCGCGAGGCCTTGGCCTTCACCGCGCCGATGATCGCCGACAGGCCGATGCCGCCCAGGCCGAAGATGGCCACGGTGTCACCGGGCTTGACCTTGGCGGTGTTGAGCACGGCGCCGATACCGGTGGTCACGCCACAGCCGAGCAGGCAGACCTTCTCCAGCGGCGCCTCCTTCTGGATCTTGGCCACGGAGATTTCCGGCAGCACGGTGTACTCGGAGAAAGTCGAGGTGCCCATGTAGTGGAACAGCTGCTGGCCCTTGTACGAAAAACGCGTGGTGCCATCCGGCATCAGGCCCTTGCCCTGGGTGGCGCGGATGGCCTGGCACAGGTTGGTCTTGCCCGACAGGCAAAACTTGCACTTGCCGCATTCAGGGGTGTACAGCGGGATCACGTGATCACCGACGGCCAGCGAGGTGACGCCCTCGCCCACCGCCTCGACGATCGCCCCGCCTTCGTGGCCGAGGATCGACGGGAAGATGCCCTCAGGGTCAGCACCGGACAGGGTGTAGGCATCGGTATGGCAGACCCCGCTGGCCACCACGCGCAACAACACCTCGCCCGCCTTGGGCATGGCCACGTCGACTTCGACGATTTCCAGGGGTTTCTTGGCCTCGAAGGCAACAGCGGCGCGGGACTTGATCATCAGGGTCTCCAGACAGGTGGTCGATTCAGACGTCCAGTGTAATTCAAGCGCTTTTGGTGAATAATCCAGGCAATAGCAAAACATTATTGCCATGCAGGGATAATCAATGAGCAACCTCTGGGAAGGCATCGACGAGTTCGTCGCCGTTGCCGAGTCGGGTCAGTTCACCGCCGCGGCCGAGCGGCTGGGGGTTTCCTCGTCGCATGTGAGCCGGCAGATCGCGCGCCTGGAAGAACGCCTGCAGACCCGCCTGCTGTACCGCAGCACCCGGCGGGTGACCCTGAGCGAGGCCGGGCAGACCTTCCTGCAGCACTGCCAGCGTCTGCAGGACGGCCGCGAGGAAGCGCTGCGCGCGATGGGCGACCTGGCCAGCGAACCCAAGGGCCTGCTGCGCATGACCTGCGCGGTGGCCTATGGCGAGCGCTTCATCGTGCCGCTGGTGACGCGCTTCATGGCCCGCTATCCGCAACTGCGGGTCGAAGTGGAACTGAGCAACCGCACCCTGGATCTGCTGCACGAGGGCATGGACCTGGCCATTCGCCTGGGCCGCCTGCAGGACTCCCGCCTGGTGGCGACGCGCCTGGCACCGAGGCGCATGTACCTGTGTGCGTCGCCCGCCTACCTGGAGCGCTACGGTCGGCCGCACAGCCTGTCGGAACTGGCGCGACACAACTGCCTGGTGGGCAGCTCGGACCTGTGGGTGCTGCAGCAGGAGGGCCGCGAGATCAGCCAACGAGTGCAAGGCAACTGGCGCTGCAACAGTGGCCAGGCGGTGTTGGATGCCGCACTGCAGGGCATCGGGCTGTGTCAGTTACCGGACTACTACGTGCTCGAGCACTTGCACAGTGGCGCCCTGGTGTCGCTGCTGGAAGCACACCAGCCTCCGAATACGGCAGTGTGGGCGCTGTACCCGCAGCAGCGGCACTTGTCGCCGAAGGTGCGCAGGCTGGTGGACGCTCTCAAGGAAGGATTGGCGCAGTTGCCTGAGTATCGTCAGGCTTGAGCGCAAGCAGCGGCCTTGCTCCCGACCGACACCTCAACGCCGCCCGGCCCAGCGCTGGCGCAACCACTCCAGGTCTTCCGGTCGGGTCACCTTGATGTTGTCGCTGCGGCCTTCGATCAGGCGCGGGGCGTGCCCGGCCCATTCGATGGCGGAGGATTCGTCGGTCACTGCCACATCCGACACAAGGCACTCGGCCAAGGCGCGGTGCAGCATGCCCAGACGGAACATCTGCGGGGTATAGGCCTGCCACACGGTGCTGCGATCCACCGTGGCACTGACCCGGCCCTGGGCGTCGGCACGCTTGAGCGTATCGCGCGCCGGCACCGCCAGCAGCCCGCCCACCGGATCGTCGGCCAGTTCCGACAGCAGCTTGTCCAGATCACTGCGGGCAAGATTGGGCCGGGCAGCATCGTGCACCAGCACCCAGTCATCGTCCGCCGCGCCCTGGGCGTGCAGCAACAGCAAGGCGTTCAATACCGAATCGGCACGCTCGCGGCCACCGGCAGCACGCAGGATGCGCGCATCGCTGGCGCAACGCAGCGTCGGCCAGTACGGATCGTCTTCGGCAATGCTGAGCACCACGCCCTTGAGGGCGGGGTGGCCCAGAAAACAGTCGAGGCTATGCTCGAGAATGGTCTGTCCGCCCAATTGCAGGTACTGCTTGGGGCGGTCGGCAGCCATGCGGGCACCAACGCCCGCGGCAGGAATCACGGCCCAGAAGGCCGGCAGTTGCTGGATCATTTCTGTGGCAGCTGGTAGAGGGTTTCGCCCTCCTTGACCATCCCCAGTTCATGACGAGCCCGTTCTTCCACGGTCTCCATACCTTTCTTCAACTCCAGCACCTCTGCGTCGAGCACGCGATTGCGTTCCAGCAGCCGTTCGTTTTCGGCGTGCTGGTCGGCGATCTGCTGTTGCAGCTCGGCCACTTGCGCGAGGCTGCCATTACCGACCCAGAGGCGGTACTGCAGGCCTCCAAGCAGCAACAACAGGACGAGGAACAACCAATAGGGACTGCGCATGAAGGTATCCAGGGTAAAAGGCCGCCGCAGCGAGCTTCCGATAGCACGAAGCCTGGCCGAGGCCAGGCTTCGTCGACAGAAACCCGTTTGAAGGCGCCGAACGCTCAGTAAGAACGTTCAGACAGCCCCGGCTGCTGCCTTTTTACCATCTCTTGCTCAGCCGCGAAACTCGGTACGGCCACGGTAGACGGCCTTGGCACCCAGTTGCTCTTCGATACGCAGCAGCTGGTTGTACTTCGAGACGCGGTCGGAACGGCACAGCGAGCCGGTCTTGATCTGGCCTGCGGCAGTACCGACGGCCAGGTCGGCGATGGTCGAGTCTTCGGTTTCACCGGAACGGTGCGAGATCACCGCGGTGTAGCCGGCAGCCTTGGCCATCTGGATGGCTTCCAGGGTTTCGGTCAGCGAGCCGATCTGGTTGAACTTGATCAGGATCGAGTTGCCGATGCCCTTCTCGATGCCTTCCTTGAGGATCTTGGTGTTGGTCACGAACAGGTCGTCACCGACCAGTTGCACCTTGGCGCCGATCTTGTCGGTCAGGATCTTCCAGCCCGCCCAGTCGGACTCGTCCAGGCCGTCTTCGATCGAGATGATCGGGAAGCGCTCGGTCAGGCCTTTCAGGTAGTCGGCGAAACCTTCGGCGTCGAACGACTTGCCTTCACCGGACAGGTTGTACTTGCCGTCTTCGTAGAACTCGGAAGCGGCGCAGTCAAGGGCCAGGGTCACGTCGGTGCCCAGCTTGTAGCCAGCCTTCTCGACAGCTTCGGCGATAGCCGCCAGGGCGTCTTCGTTGGATGCCAGGTTCGGGGCGAAGCCACCTTCGTCACCGACGGCAGTGTTCAGGCCACGGGCCTTCAGGACAGCCTTGAGGTGGTGGAAGATCTCGGTGCCCATGCGCAGGCCGTCGGAGAAGGTCTTGGCACCAACCGGCTGGACCATGAACTCCTGGATGTCGACGTTATTGTCGGCGTGCTCGCCGCCGTTGATGATGTTCATCATCGGCACCGGCATGGAGTACTGGCCCGGAGTGCCGTTGAGGTTGGCGATGTGCGCGTACAGCGGCAGGTCCTGGTCCTGGGCAGCAGCCTTGGCAGCAGCCAGCGACACGGCGAGGATGGCGTTGGCGCCCAGCTTGGCCTTGTTCTCGGTGCCGTCCAGTTCGATCATGGCGCGGTCGAGTGCTTTCTGCTCGGAAGGATCCTTGCCCAGCAGCAGGTCACGGATCGGACCGTTGATGTTGGCGACGGCCTTCAGCACGCCCTTGCCCAGGTAGCGGCTCTTGTCGCCATCACGCAGCTCCAGCGCTTCGCGCGAGCCGGTGGAAGCACCAGACGGCGCGCAGGCGCTGCCAATGATGCCGTTGTCGAGCAGCACATCGGCTTCCACGGTGGGGTTGCCACGCGAGTCGAGAACTTCACGACCCTTGATGTCGACGATCTTTGCCATTGTTGTAAGCACTCCAGAATTGACGAAAACAACGCAGCTTTTGGGAATTCTTGCCGTTCACCAGGCGACATGGCACGGGCAGGCCTGGCGAAGGGAGCCCCTGACCGACAGGTCAGGGGTGGAACGGGCGGTACTTTACCCGAGAAACGAGCTTTACGCGGTTTCTACCGTCGGAAAACTTTTCACCAGGTCGTCCAGTTGCTTGAGTTGCGACAGGAACGGCTCGAGCTTGTCCAGGCGCAGGGCGCACGGACCGTCGCACTTGGCGTTGTCCGGGTCCGGGTGGGCTTCGAGGAACAGGCCGGCCAGGCCCTGGCTCATGCCGGCCTTGGCCAGGTCGGTGACCTGGGCACGACGGCCACCGGCGGAGTCGGCACGACCACCCGGCGTCTGCAGCGAGTGGGTGACGTCGAAGAACACCGGGTACTCGAACTGCTTCATGATGCCGAAGCCGAGCATGTCGACCACCAGGTTGTTGTAGCCGAAGCTCGAACCGCGCTCGCAGAGGATGAGCTGGTCGTTGCCGGCCTCGACGCACTTGGCGAGGATGTGCTTCATCTCGTGCGGCGCGAGGAACTGCGCCTTCTTGATGTTGATCACCGCACCGGTCTTGGCCATGGCCACCACCAGGTCGGTCTGGCGCGAGAGAAACGCTGGCAGCTGGATGATGTCGCAGACCTTGGCCACCGGTTCGCACTGGTAGGGCTCGTGCACATCGGTGATCACCGGCACGTTGAAGGTGCGCTTGATCTCCTCGAAGATCTTCAGCCCCTCCTCCATGCCAGGCCCTCGGTACGAGGCCACCGACGAACGGTTGGCCTTGTCGAAGCTGGCCTTGAACACGTACGGGATGCCGAGCTTCTCGGTCACCCGCACGTACTCTTCGCAGACCTTCAGGGCCAGGTCACGGGACTCCAGGACGTTCATGCCGCCGAACAGGACGAACGGCTTGTCGTTGGCGATCTCGATGTTACCGACGCGAATGATCTTCTGGGTCATGGATCAGGCCTTGTTCTTCTGTGCCAGGGCTGCCTTGACGAAGCCACTGAACAGCGGGTGGCCGTCACGCGGGGTCGAGGTGAACTCGGGGTGGAACTGGCAGGCGACGAACCATGGGTGATCCTTCGACTCGACCACTTCGACCAGCGCGCCGTCTTCGGAACGACCCGAAACCACCAGACCGGCGTCGATCAGTTGCGGCAGCAGGTTGTTGTTCACTTCGTAGCGGTGACGGTGACGCTCGGTGATCACGTCGCTGCCGTAGCAGTCGTGGACCTTGGAGCCGGCAACCAGCTGGCAGTCCTGCGCGCCCAGGCGCATGGTGCCGCCCAGGTCGGATGCTTCGGTGCGGGTCTCGACGGCACCGGTGGCATCGGCCCACTCGGTGATCAGGCCGACCACCGGATGCGCGCCATTGCGATCGAACTCGGTGGAGTTGGCGTCTTTCCAGCCCACCACGTTACGGGCGAACTCGATGACGGCCACCTGCATGCCCAGGCAGATGCCCAGGTACGGAACCTTGTTCTCACGGGCGAACTGCACCGCCTTGATCTTGCCTTCCACGCCGCGCAGACCGAAGCCGCCCGGCACCAGGATGGCGTCGGCGCCCTCGAGCAGGCCGGTGCCCTGGTTCTCGATGTCTTCGGAATCGATGTAGCGCAGGTTGACCTTGGTGCGGTTGGTGATGCCGGCGTGGCTCATCGCCTCGATCAGCGACTTGTACGCATCGAGCAGCTCCATGTACTTGCCGACCATGGCGATGGTGACTTCCTGCTCGGGGTTGAGCTTGGCATCGACGACCTTGTCCCACTCGGACAGGTCGGCGCCATTGCACTGCAGGCCGAAGCGCTCGACGACGAAGTCGTCCAGGCCCTGCGCGTGCAGCACGCCCGGGATCTTGTAGATGGTGTCGACGTCTTCCAGCGAGATGACCGCACGCTCCTCGACGTTGGTGAACAACGCGATCTTGCGACGCGACGAGGCATCGACCGGGTGATCGGAGCGGCAGATCAGCACGTCAGGCTGCAGGCCGATGGAGCGCAGCTCCTTGACCGAGTGCTGAGTGGGCTTGGTCTTGGTCTCGCCGGCGGTGGCGATGTACGGCACCAGCGTCAGGTGCATCAGCATGGCGCGCTTGGAGCCGACTTCGACGCGCAGCTGGCGGATGGCTTCGAGGAACGGCTGCGACTCGATGTCGCCGACGGTGCCGCCGATTTCCACCAGGGCCACGTCGGCATCGCCGGCGCCCTTGATGATGCGACGCTTGATCTCGTCGGTGATGTGCGGAATGACCTGGATGGTCGCGCCCAGGTAGTCACCACGACGCTCCTTGCGCAGCACGTGCTCGTAGATGCGGCCGGTGGTGAAGTTGTTGTTCTGGGTCATCGTGGTGCGGATGAACCGCTCGTAGTGGCCCAGGTCGAGGTCGGTCTCGGCGCCGTCGTGGGTGACGAACACTTCACCGTGCTGGAACGGGCTCATGGTGCCCGGGTCGACGTTGATGTACGGGTCCAGCTTGAGCATGGTGACCTTGAGCCCCCGCGCTTCCAGGATGGCCGCCAGGGAAGCCGAGGCAATGCCTTTCCCCAATGAAGAAACAACACCGCCCGTGACGAATATGTAGCGCGTCATGAAAAACCCTAGAAGTCTGCGTTAAGGCGGTCAGCGCCGCCGGAGAAAGCGAAGGAAGGCCGAAGCCCCCGATCACCTGCGTCAATCACAGTGCATCTCGAACAACTGCCGCGTCTGTACAGACCGGGGGTATCCCCAGTGTGGAGCTCGCTCGTCATTTTAAGAATCAGCCCAGCAAAAAACTGCTTGGTAATCGGCAACTCCTGTGTTTTCGCGGAACCCACAGAAGCTGTATCAAGAAGGGAGGGTAGTCTACCTGAATGTACCCTTCAGCTCAAACCTTGCACGTTGGTCGGTGGCTGCCAGTGCAACTGCCAATCGCCCTGCCCCGGTTCCGCCAGGTTGGCCACCGCCAGCAGGCGCTCGCCCTGCCACAGCAGCGGCAGGCGCTGGCGCACGAAGTGCGGCACGCGGTGCTCGTTGAGCAGGCGCTTGAGGTCACGGTGGCCGCGCGCTGGAATGTCGAGCACTTCGCCGCCCTGGCGATAGGCGATATGCAGGCCAGGCCCGGGAAGGCCACCCGCCAGCCGCACGCGGCCATTGCCAGGCAGCGCGAGGGGCTGGCTTGGGTCTGGCCAAGGTGCTCCACCCTGCGGCGCCTGCAGCCAATCGCCGCTCAACCACCAGAGCCGCCCCTGGCTGCGCTGCAACTGGCCATCGGTCAAACGCCAGAGCGGCTGGGCATCGGCGGCCGCATCGCGCAGGTTTTCCCAGCCGGCCCAATGGCGGCTGTCGGGCAGACGTGTCCTGCTACTGAGCCAGTACTGCAGGGCGTTACGCTGGCGCGCCGGCGAAAGCGCCGCCAGTATCCCCATGTCCAGTGAGTCCAGGCATTGCCAGGGCGCTTGCGCTCCAGGGCTTGCAGCCGCGATGTCGGTGGCGGCGAGCTCGTCCAGAAGTGCCAGTGCCTCGCCCAGGTGGGCTGCACTGCGCGCCAGGTTCTGGCTCGCTTGCGGCCAGCGCTGGCGCAGCAGCGGGAGCACTTCGGCGCGCAGGAAATTGCGGGCGAAGCGGGTGTCGGTGTTGGACGGGTCCTCGATCCACTTCAGCCCCGATGCCTGGGCATACGCCTGCAACTGGTCCCGCGACTGCTCGAGCAACGGCCTGACCAGCCGCCCCTGCCCCAGCGAACGCGAGGCGGGCATCGCTGCCAGGCCGCGCAGACCGGCGCCGCGCAACAGGCGAAACAGCAGGGTCTCTGCCTGGTCTTCGCGATGCTGACCGGTGAACAGCACTTCGCCAGGGCCCAGAAGCGCAGTGAACGCCCGATAGCGGGCCTCGCGGGCGGCTTGCTCGAGGCTGGCGGCAGGATCGACCTGGACGCGGATCACGTGCAGTTCTACACCCAGCGCATCACACACCTGCTGGCAATGTGCGGGCCAGGCGTCGGCGGCCGCTTGCAGACCGTGATGGATATGCACGGCACACAGCGGCGGTGCGTCATGATGGCGCACATGGTCGGCGAGCAGGTGTAGCAGGACGGTGGAATCGAGGCCGCCGGAGAAGGCGACATGCCAGGCGCGGGCTTTGAGCCAGGGGGACAGGGATTGGGTGAGGTCGGGCATGGTTGCCTCACTGAGCGTCGTATCGCGGGGCAAGCCCGCTCCCACAGAAGACGCATGACGACTTTCGTGGGAGCGGGCTTGCCCGCGAATGGGGCGCCAGGCGCCCCCGCCGATCAGAGACCGTAGCTCATCAGGCGGTCGTAGCGACGCTTGAGCAGGGTGTCGTTGTCGAGCTTGCCGAGCATGTCCAACTGCTCGAGCAGGTCGGCACGGATGCCGGCGGCCATCTTGACCGGGTCACGATGGGCGCCGCCCAGTGGCTCGCCAATGACCTTGTCGACGATGTTCAGGCTCTTCAGGCGCTCGGCAGTGATGCCCATGGCTTCGGCCGCATCCGGCGCCTTGTCGGCGGTCTTCCACAGGATCGAGGCGCAGCCTTCCGGCGAGATCACCGAATAGGTGGAGTACTGCAGCATGTTCAGCTGGTCGCACACGCCAATGGCCAGTGCACCGCCCGAACCGCCCTCACCGATAACGGTGGCGATGATCGGGGTTTTCAGGCGCGCCATGACCCGCAGGTTCCAGGCGATGGCTTCGCTCTGGTTGCGCTCTTCGGCGTCGATGCCTGGGTAGGCGCCCGGGGTGTCGATGAAGGTCAGGATCGGCATCTTGAAGCGCTCGGCCATTTCCATCAGGCGGCAGGCCTTGCGGTAGCCTTCAGGACGCGGCATGCCGAAGTTGCGGCGCACCTTCTCGCGCACTTCGCGGCCCTTCTGGTGACCGATGACCATCACCGGCTTGCCGTCCAGACGCGCAGTACCGCCCACGATCGCGGCGTCGTCGGAGAAGTGACGGTCGCCGTGCAGCTCTTCGAACTCGGTGAAGATGTGATCGATGTAGTCCAGGGTGTACGGACGACGCGGGTGACGTGCCAGGCGGGCGATCTGCCAGCTGGTCAGGTTGCCGAAGATGCTTTCGGTCAGGGTGCTGCTCTTGTCTTGCAGACGGGCAATTTCATCGCTGATGTTCAGCGAGTTGTCGTTACCGACCAGGCGCAGCTCTTCGATCTTGGCTTGCAGGTCGGCAATCGGCTGTTCGAAATCGAGAAAATTCGGGTTCATAGGCATCCGTCTTGGGTCTACGGCCAGGCGGCCGGCCGGTTGATCCGTTTGGCGCCATACCTTACGGGATCTGGCGCATTCAGGTCGAGATTAAAATTCGTCGTTTCAACGGTATTGCAGGAAGACGTTCTCACGTCCGAACTGGTCACGCAGCGCCTGAATCAGGCCATCGGCGGGGTCGATGGACCACTCGTCGCCGAACTGCAGCATGGCCTTGGCGTCGCTGCCGGTGTACTCGAGGGTGATCGGGCAGCCGCCGCGATGACGGGTGATCAGCTCGCCCAGCCAGGCCAGGCGATCGCCCTTGAGCGCATCATGGGCGATCTTCAGGCGCAGGCTCTCGGCCAGCTTGGTGCGGGCATCCTCCATGGTCATCACCTGCTTCACACGCAGGCGCAGGCCGCCGGAGAAGTCGTCGTTGCTGACTTCTCCCTCGACCACCACCATCGCATCGGTCTGCAGCAACGCCTGGGCCGCCATGAAGGCATCGGCGAACAGCGAGGCCTCGATGCGACCGGAGCGGTCGTCAAGGGTGACGAAGCCCATCTTGTCACCCTTCTTGTTCTTCATCACCCGCAGGGCAATGATCATCCCGGCGATGGTCTGGGTATCGCGCGCCGGCTTGAGGTCGACGATGCGCTGGCGGGCGAACCGGCGAATTTCGGTTTCGTACTCGTCGATCGGGTGGCCGGTGAGGTACAGCCCGAGGGTATCCTTCTCGCCCTTCAGGCGCTCCTTGAGCGTCAGCTCGCGGACCTTGTGGTGGTTGGCGTAGACGTCGGAGTCTTCCTCGACGAACAGGCCACCGAACAGGTCGATGTGGCCGCTGTCGGCGGTGCGCGCGGTCTGCTCGGCGGACTTGATCGCCTCCTCGAGCGCCGACAGCAGCACTGCACGGTTGCGGTCGATGTTGGCCTGGTAGGCCTTGATCTCGTCGTGGAAGTGCGGACCGAGCCGGTCCAGCGCACCGCTGCGGATCAGCGCGTCGAGGGTGCGCTTGTTGATGCGCTTGAGGTCGACGCGATCGCAGAAGTCGAACAGGTCCTTGAACGGACCACCTTCGGCACGTGCCTCGACGATCGCCTCCACCGGGCCCTCGCCCACGCCCTTGATCGCGCCAAGGCCGTAGACGATGCGGCCATCGTTGTTGACGGTGAACTTGAAGTCGGAGAAGTTCACGTCCGGCGCATCCAGGCGCAGCTTCATGCTGCGGACTTCCTCGACCAGCACCACCACCTTGTCGGTGTTGTGCATGTCCGCCGACAGCACTGCGGCCATGAACGGCGCCGGATGGTGGGTCTTGAGCCAGGCGGTCTGGTACGACACCAGGCCGTAGGCGGCGGAGTGGGATTTGTTGAAGCCGTAACCGGCGAACTTCTCTACCAGGTCGAAGATGTTACCTGCAAGATCCGCATCGATATTGTTGGCCACGCAGCCTTCGATGAAACCGCCGCGCTGCTTGGCCATCTCCTCGGGCTTCTTCTTGCCCATGGCCCGGCGCAGCATGTCGGCGCCGCCGAGGGTGTAGCCGGCCATCACCTGGGCGATCTGCATCACCTGTTCCTGGTACAGGATGATGCCGTAGGTGGGCGCCAGCACCGGCTTGAGGCCTTCGTACTGGTAGTCCGAGTGCGGGTAGGCCAGCTCTGCGCGGCCGTGCTTGCGGTTGATGAAGTCATCCACCATGCCCGATTGCAGCGGACCGGGGCGGAACAACGCCACCAGTGCGATGAGGTCTTCCAGGCAGTCGGGCTTGAGCTTCTTGATCAGCTCCTTCATGCCGCGCGATTCGAGCTGGAACACCGCCGTGGTCTCGGCCTTCTGCAGCAGCTCGTAGGTCTTGCGGTCGTCCAGCGGGATGAAGTCGATGTTGACGTCGGGCAGGTCTTTCTTTTTCTGCTCGCGGTTGATGATCTCCATCGCCCACTTGATGATCGTCAGGGTGCGCAGGCCGAGGAAGTCGAACTTCACCAGGCCCGCCGCCTCGACGTCGTCCTTGTCGAACTGGGTCACCAGGCCGCCGCCCTCTTCGTCACAGGCGATCGGCGAGAAATCGGTGAGCTTGGTGGGCGCGATCACCACGCCACCGGCGTGCTTGCCGGTACCACGCGTGACCCCCTCGAGCTTGAGCGCCATGTCCCAGATCTCGCGAGCGTCTTCGTCGCCCTTGAGGAAGTCGCGCAGGATCTCCTCCTGCTCGTAGGCCTTCTCCAGGGTCATGCCCACTTCGAACGGGATCATCTTCGACAGGCGGTCGGCCAGGCCGTAGGACTTGCCCTGCACCCGCGCCACGTCGCGCACCACCGCCTTGGCAGCCATGGTGCCGAAGGTGATGATCTGGCTGACCGCGTTGCGCCCGTAGGCCTCGGCCACGTAGTCGATCACCCGGTCGCGGCCATCCATGCAGAAGTCGACGTCGAAGTCGGGCATGGAAACACGTTCAGGGTTGAGGAAGCGCTCGAACAGCAGGTCGTAGGCCAGCGGGTCGAGGTCGGTGATCTTCAACACGTAGGCCACCAGCGAACCGGCACCCGAACCCCGACCCGGCCCCACCGGCACGTCGTTGTTCTTGGCCCACTTGATGAAGTCCATGACGATCAGGAAGTAACCGGGGAAGCCCATCTGGATGATGATATCCAGCTCGAACTTCAGGCGGTCCAGGTAGACCTGGCGCTTCTCTTCGTAATCGGGCGTGGTCTCTTTCGGCCAGAGCACGGCCAGACGTTCTTCCAGGCCCTCGTGGGAGACGTGGCGCAGGTAATCGTCGATGCCCATGCCGTTGGGCGTCGGGAAATCGGGAAGGAAGTACTTGCCCAGCTGCACGGTGATGTTGCAGCGCTTGGCGATCTCGACGGTGTTCGCGATCGCATCCGGCAGGTCGCTGAACAGCTCGGCCATCTCCTCGGGCGACTTGAGATACTGCTGGTCGCTGTAGCCGCGTGGACGCCGCGGGTCGTCAAGGGTCCAGCCCTCGCCGATGCAGACGCGGGTCTCGTGGGCGTCGAAATCGGACTGCTTGATGAAGCGCACGTCGTTGGTCGCGACCAGCGGCGCGCCGAGCTTGTCGGCCAGGGCCACGGCGGCGTGCAGGTAGTCTTCGTCACCCGCGCGATTGGTGCGCTGCACCTCGACGTAGAAGCGCTCCGGCAGCATCTGCATCCAGTCGCGCAGCAGGGCCTCGGCCTCCTCGCTGCGCCCGGAAAGCAGCGCCATGCCGATATCGCCCTCGCGCGCCGCCGACAGGCCGATCAGGCCCTCGCTGGCGGGCGCGATCCAGTCGCGCTGGATGATCACCAGGCCGTTGCGCTGGCCGTCGGTCCAGCCCTTGGAGATCAGCTCGGTGAGATTGCGATAACCCTGGGGATTCATGGCCAGGAAGCAGATGCGCGACAGCGGTGCCTCCGGGTCGGCACCGGCCAGCCACAGGTCGGCGCCGCAGATCGGCTTGATGCCTGCGCCCATGGCGGTTTTGTAGAACTTCACCAGCGAGCACATGTTGCTCTGGTCGGTGATCGCCACCGCCGGCATGTTCATCCCCGCCAATGCCTTGGCCAGCGGCTTGATCCGCACCAGGCCATCGACCAGGGAGAATTCGGAATGCACGCGAAGGTGAACGAAGGAAACCGACATGGAAGATCCTGTAGCAGCGCTGAACGACAAGGGCGGGATTGTAGCGTAATTAGCCGGAAGGTTTGGGGCCGCATAGCGGCCCCAGGAGATCAGATCAAGGTGCTGGCAAGCCCTTCACGGGCGTCCCAGGCCGCCCGCACCGGGGCGAAGGAGCGCCGGTGGATGGGCGTCGGCCCCAGGCGCACCAGGGCTTCGAGGTGGACCGGCGTCGGATAGCCCTTGTGCCCGCCGATACCGTAGCCCGGGTAGATCAGCTCGAACGCGCTCATTTCCCGGTCACGGGTCACTTTCGCCAGGATCGATGCGGCGGCAATGGCCGGCACCTGGGAATCACCCTTGACCACCGGCGCCGCCGGCACCGACAGTTTCGGACAGCGGTTGCCGTCGATCAGGGCCAGCTTCGGCAGGACGCTCAAGCCTTCCACCGCACGCTGCATCGCCAGCATCGTCGCCTGGAGGATGTTCAGGCGGTCGATCTCCTCGACCGAAGCGCGGGCGATGCAAAAGGCCAGCGCCTTTTCGCAGATCTCGTCGAACAACGCCTCGCGACGCGCCTCGGTGAGCTTCTTCGAGTCGTTCAGGCCAAGGATCGGCCGTTGCGGATCAAGGATCACTGCCGCGGTGACCACATCACCGCACAGCGGGCCACGCCCCACTTCGTCGACACCGGCGACCAGCTCCTCAACCAGGGTGAAATCCAGTCCCATCTGCATGTCATCGATCCTTCAGCAAGGCCAGTACCGCCTCGGCGGCCTGGTTGGAGGCGTCGCGGCGCAAGGTGCGGTGAATCTGGTCGAAGTTGCGGGTCTGCTCGTCGCCACCTGCCAGCAAGGGAGCCAGCGTGCCCGCCAGTGCTTCGGGTGTTGCGTCGTCCTGCAGCAACTCCGGAACCAGCAGGCGCTGGGCCAGCAGGTTCGGCAGCGACACGTAGGGGCTTTTGACCATGCGCTTGAGGATCCAGAAGGTCAGCGGCGCCAGGCGATAGGCAACCACCATCGGACGCTTGTACAGCAAGGCTTCCAGCGTGGCAGTGCCGGAGGCGATGAGTACCGCGTCGCAGGCTGCAAGCGCCTGGTGCGACTGGCCGTCGAGCAAGGTCAGCGGCAGATCGCGCCCCTGCAGCATCTGCTCGAGCTGGGCGCGCCGCGCCGCATTGGCGCAAGGCGACACGAAGCGCACCCCCGGCACCAGCGCCTGCAGGCGCTTGGCGGTATCGAGGAACAGCTCGCCGAGCCGTCCCACTTCGCCACCACGGCTACCGGGCATCAAGGCCACCAGAGGACCGTCAGGCAGCCCCAACGCGGCGCGTGCAGCACTGCGATCAGCTTCCAGCGGGATGGTATCGGCCAGCGGGTGCCCGACGAAACGCACCGGCACGCCCTTCTCTTCGTAGAACTTCGCCTCGAAGGGCAACAGCGTCAGCATCAGGTCGCAGCCTTCGCGGATCTTCAACACCCGCTTCTGCCGCCAGGCCCAGACCGACGGGCTGACGTAATGCACGGTCTTGATCCCGGCCTGACGCAGCTTCAATTCGATGTTGAGGGTGAAGTCCGGGGCGTCGATGCCGATGAACACATCTGGCTTTTCGCCGATCAACGTCTGGATCAGGTCCTTGCGGCGCTTGAGCAGCTCACGCAGGCGCCCCAGCACCTCGACCAGCCCCATGACCGCAAGCCGCTCCATGGGGAAGTACGACTGCATGCCCTCGGCCTCCATCAGCGGGCCACCGACACCGATGAAGCGGATATCGGGGTGCCGCGCCTTGAGCGCACGCATCAGGCCGGAGCCGAGAATATCGCCGCTGGCCTCACCTGCGACCAGCGCCACGCAAAGCGACGCCATGTCAGCGGGTGATGCCGCGGGCGGAGTCGATGATCGACTTGCGGAACAGCTCGACTTCCGGATGCTGTCCGGCCAGCTCGCCCAGCTCGTTGATCGCTTCTTCGACGGTCAATCCCTGGCGGTAGACGATCTTGTAGGCGCGGCGCAGGTCGTGAATGACTTCATCGCTGAAACCGCGACGGCGCATGCCTTCGAAGTTCATGCTGCGCGCTTCGGCCGGGCTGCCGAACACCGTGACGAACGCCGGCACGTCCTTGCCGATGGCAGTACCCATGCCGGAAAACGCGTGGGCACCGATATGGCAGTACTGATGCACCAAGGTATAGCCGGACAGGATCGCCCAGTCCCCCACATGCACATGTCCGGCCAGCGCGGTGTTGTTGACCAGGATGCAATGGTTGCCGATCACGCTGTCATGGCCGATATGGGCATAGGCCATGATCAGGTTGTGATCGCCAAGCGTGGTTTCCGAGCGGTCCTGGATGGTGCCGCGATGAATGGTGACACCTTCGCGGATCACGTTGTGATCGCCGATCACCAGGCGCGTCGGCTCACCCTTGTACTTCAGGTCAGGGGTGTCTTCGCCGATCGAGCTGAACTGGTAGATGCGATTGTGCCTGCCGATCCGGGTCGGCCCCTTGAGCACCACGTGCGGACCGATGACGGTGCCCTCCCCGATTTCGACATCGGGGCCTACGATCGACCATGGGCCAACCTCGACGCCCTCGGCCAACCTGGCCGAAGGGTCGATGATCGCCCGTGGATCAATCGAACTCATAGGGAGCGTTCCGCGCAGGTGATCTCGGCCGAGCAGACCGGCTTGCCGTCGACCAGGGCACGGCACTCGAACTTCCAGATCATACTCTTGCGGCTGAGGAACCTGGCTTCAAGCACGAGTTGATCGCCCGGCAGCACCGGCTGGCGGAAGCGCAGTTTGTCGGAACCTACGAAGTAGTACAGGGTGCCATCGGCAGGCTTCGCATCGAGCATCTTGAAGCCGAGAATCCCGGCCGCCTGGGCCATCGCCTCGATGATCAGCACGCCCGGCATGATCGGATGCGCCGGGAAATGGCCATTGAAGAATGGCTCGTTGATGCTGACATTCTTGTAGGCACGAATGCTCTGGGCCTCGAAGTCCAGCTCCGTGACCCGGTCGACCAGCAGGAACGGGTAACGGTGAGGCAGGTATTCGCGAATCTCGTTGATGTCCATCATTTCGGGGGGAAGCCTGTAATAAGAATAGGGAGCGCAGGTGCTGACCACACGCTCCTTTTGCAGTCCAAAGAGGAGCCAGCTAGCGACTGTTCACTCTTGCTCAGGAAATGGTATCAGCCTTCTGATGCCGGCTGGCCACCTGAGGTCACGGTATCGACACGTTTTTCCAGTTGCTGCAGACGCTTGGACATCTCGTCGAGCTGGCGGATACGCGCTGCGCTCTTGCGCCACTCGGCCAACGGCTGCATGGCAGTACCGGAAGAATAGCCGCCCGGCTCGGTAATCGAGCGGGTAACCATGGTCATGCCGGAAACGAATACGTTGTCGCAGACGTCGATGTGACCGACCATCCCGACGCCGCCCGCGATCATGCAATGCTTGCCGATTCGCGTGCTGCCGGAGATACCGACACAGGCCGCCATGGCGGTGTGGTCACCGACCTGAACGTTGTGGGCAATCTGGATCTGGTTGTCGAGCTTCACGCCATTGCCGATACAGGTATCGGACAGGGCGCCACGGTCCACGGCGGTATTGACGCCGATTTCCACGTCGTCACCCAGCGTCACGCCGCCGATCTGGGCGATCTTCTGCCAGATACCCTTCTCGTTGGCGAAACCGAAGCCTTCGCCGCCAATCACTGCGCCAGACTGGATTACCACACGCTTGCCGATCGTCACGTCGTGGTACAGCGTCACGCGTGGCGCAAGCCAGCCGCCCTCACCGATGACGCAGCGGGCACCGACGAAGCAGTGCGCACCGACGGTCACGTTGGCATCGATGCGTGCGCCACTTTCGACGACCGCAAATGGCCCGATACTGGCACTGGCATCCACCTGGGCGTCATCAGCCACCACGGCGCTGGGATGGATTCCCGCTACAGCCTTGGGCTTTGGATCGAACAGGTGGGAAATGCGCGCGTAGGCCAGGTAAGGATCAGGAACGATCAGTGCGTTGCCGGTGAAGCCTTCTGCGTCCTCGGCCTTGAGCAGCACCGCCGACGCCTGGCTTTCGTCCAGGAACTTGCGGTACTGGCGATTGGCCAGGAAGCTCAACTGCCCCGGGCCGGCTTCCTGCAAGGTAGCCAGCCCGGTGATTTCAAGCGACTCCGGGCCACTGAGCGTGGCCCCGAGGGTCTCGGCCAGCTGGCCGAGGGTCATGGTCACGGTCATATCAACGCGCTTGATTCATGCGCTCGATGACCTGGCGGGTGATGTCGTACTGAGGCTTGACATCGATTACCGCACCACGCTCGAGGACCAGGTCGAAACCGCCCTTCTTGATCACTTCCTCGACGGCACCATCGAGCTTGGGCTTGAGCTGCTTGAGCATGTCGCGGTCAGCAACGGCCTTGGCTTCGTTCAGTTCCTTGGACTGGAACTGGAAGTCACGGGCCTTTTGCTTGAACTCGAGCTCCAGGCGCTCACGCTCCTGCTGCTGCATCTTGTCGCCGCCCTTGATCAGGCGATCCTGGATGCCCTTGGCGCTGCTTTCGAGGGTCTTGAGCTGAGTGAGCTGCGGACCGAATTTCTTTTCGGCGTCGACGGCGTACTTCTTCGCGGCGTCGGATTCGAGCAGCGCCATCTGGTAGTTCAGAACGGCAATCTTCATTTCGGCGAAAGCCGGGGTGGCGACCAGCGCCGCGGCCACTACGGCCAGTTGAGTCAACTTACGCACGATGCACTCCTGGATAAACCGTTGTCGTTATGCGAGGGCCGACTCAGAAAGTCTGGCCCAGAGAGAATTGGAACACCTGGGTGTCGGCGTCGTCCGGCTTCTTGATCGGCATCGCGAGGCTGAAGCTCAGCGGGCCCAGCGCGGTGATCCAGGTCACACCCAGACCGACGGAGCTGGCCATGTCGGAGAAACCGACCTTCGCGCAATCGGGCTTGCTGCCGCAATTGGTGTCGAACACGTTACCCACGTCCCAGAAGACCGAGGTGCGCAGCGAGCGCTGGTCCTTGACGAACGGCAGCGGGAACAACAGCTCGACGCCACCCTGCACGAGGACGTTACCACCGAACGGCAGCGGGTCCTGGTCCGGGTCACGAATGGTGCCCGGCTTGCCACCCAGGTTACCTTCACCGCGGCTTGGAGTACTGCGTGGGCCCAGGCTGCTGTCCTTGAAGCCACGAACGGAGTTGAAACCACCCGCGTAGTAGTTCTCGTAGAACGGCAGGCCCGAAGTACCGCCGAAGCCATCACCATAGCCCAACTCGGTATGCAGGCGCAGGGTGTAGTCGTTGCTCAGTGGCTTGAACAGCTGGCCACGGTAATCGAGCTTGTAGAACGACAGGTCGCTGCCCGGCACGGTGGTTTCCAGGGTCAGGCTTTGCGAGTGACCACGGGTTGCCAGCACACCCTTGTTCAGGGTCGACTCGGACCAGCCGATCGACGCCTTGAAGTTCAGGAAGTTGTCGCCTTCCTTGTCAAGGAAATCGAAGATCTCGTCGACGGTGTAGCGGCCGGTCTTGATCTTGTCCTGCTGTACGGTCAGGCCGTAGGTCAGGCGCGAAGTCTCGCTGATCGGGTAGCCGAGGCTGACGCCGGCGCCGAGGCTGTCTACCGCATAGCTCGCCACGTCGACGTCGAGGTCGTCGTAGTTGGTGCTGCGGTAGAAGGCGTTGTAGCCCAGGCTCACGCCATCGGCAGTGAAGTAGGGGTCGACGAAGCCGAAGTTGTAGCGGGTCTGGTATTCGCTTCGGGTCAGGCCGATGGATACCTTGTTGCCGCTACCGAGGAAGTTGCTCTGGCTGATCGAGCCACCGAGGATCAGGCCCGCGCTCTGGGCGAAGCCGACGCTGGCGGTGATCGAGCCGGACGCCTGCTCCTCGACCGCGTAGTTGACGTCGACCTGGTCGTCGGTACCCGGTACCGGCGGCGTTTCGACGTTGACTTCCTTGAAGAAGCCCAGGCGCTCCAGACGGGTCTTGGACTGGTCGATCAGGTAGGTGGAAGCCCAACCGCCTTCCATCTGGCGCATCTCGCGACGCAGCACTTCGTCTTCGGTCTTGGTGTTGCCGCGGTAGTTGATGCGGTTGACGTAGGCACGCTTGCCCGGATCGACGACGAACATGATGTCGACGGTGTGATCCTGGTCGTTCGGCTGCGGTACGCCGTTGACGTTGGCGAAGGTGTAGCCTTCGTTACCCAGGCGACGGGTGATCAGGTCGGAAGTGGTGGTCATCACCTTGCGCGAGAACACCTGGCCCGGTTGTACCAGCAGCAGCGACTTGACCTGGTCTTCCGGCACCTTGAGGTCGCCGGACAGCTTCACGTCACGAACGGTGTACTTCTCGCCTTCGTTGACGTTGACGGTGATGTAGACGTGCTTCTTGTCCGGCGTGATCGACACCTGGGTGGAGGCGATGTCCATGTTGATGTAGCCGCGGTCCAGGTAGTAGGAACGCAGGCGCTCCAGGTCACCGGAGAGTTTTTCACGGGCGTACTTGTCGTCGTTCTTGAAGAACGACAGCCAGTTGGTGGTCTTCAGCTCGAAGAGTTGCGAAAGGTCTTCGTCGCTGAACACGGTGTTGCCCACCACGTTGATGTGCTGGATGGCGGCGACGGTGCCTTCGTTGATCTTGATCTTCAGGCCGACACGGTTGCGCGGCTGCGGCACGACTTCGGCGTCGACCTCGGCCGAGTAGCGGCCCTGGGCCACGTACTGGCGCTGCAGCTCGTTGCGCACGCCTTCGAGCGTGGCGCGCTGGAAGATCTCGCCCTCGGCCAGGCCGGACTGCTTGAGGCCCTTCATCAGG
Source organism: Pseudomonas sp. FA117 (assembly GCF_057370475.1). NCBI lineage: Bacteria > Pseudomonadati > Pseudomonadota > Gammaproteobacteria > Pseudomonadales > Pseudomonadaceae > Pseudomonas > Pseudomonas sp. FA117. Next base: position 1,342,675 of record NZ_CM170675.1, on the reverse strand, counting down.
TCTTCGGTACTGATCGCCTTGTTGCCCTCGATCTCGATGCTCGAGACCGACGGACGCTCGACCACGTTGATGATCAGGACATTGCCGTCGCGATCCAGCTGGATGTCCTGGAAGAAACCGGTCTTGAACAGCGAGCGGGTCGAATCCACCAGGCGACGGTCATCGACCTGGTCGCCCACGTTCAACGGCAACGCGCCGAACACGCTGCCGGCGGAAACCCGCTGCAGGCCGTTGACACGAATATCGGAGATGGTGAAGGACTCGGCGTGAACTTCAGCGATCATCAGTGCGGAGAGGACCGCAGTTAGCAGCAGACGTTTCATGAAGTCCTTTTATTCCAACTGGCAATAAACAACCCGCCACCGCAACGCGGCGGCAGGTTCGCAATAGAGCGAAGCGTTAAAGTCGACCCAGATCGTTGATCAGGGCGAGCAACATCACCCCTATGACCAAACTGATACCGATCTGGACCCCCCAACCTTGCACCCGATCCGAGAGCGGACGACCGCGCGCCCACTCGATCAGGTAAAACAGCAAATGCCCCCCATCCAGTACCGGGATGGGCAGCAGGTTCAGAACCCCCAGGCTTATGCTCAGGTAGGCCAGGAAATTCAGGAAATCCCCAACGCCCGACTGGGCTGAAGCGCCCGCCACTTTAGCAATGGTTATCGGTCCGCTCAAGTTTTTTACCGAGAGCTCCCCGAACAGCATTTTCTTCAGCGATTCAAGGGTCAGGACACTCATGTTCCAGGTGCGGGAGAGCCCCTCGCCGACCGCTTCCAGCGGGCCGTAGCTGACCTCGCGGAGCATGTTCGCCGGCCATTCGGTCGCCTTGACTCCGGCGCCCAGGTAGCCTCCGGAGGCCTGGCCCTCACCTTTGCGGCCCAGTGTCACCGGCAGCTCGACCTGCGCGCCGTCACGTTCGATACGCAACTGCACCTTGGCCTCGGGCCGGGCGCGCACGGTGTCGACCACCTGCTGCCAGTCGCCCAGGGCGATGCCGTCGAGGGACAGCAGCTTGTCACCGGCCTTGAGCCCGGCAGCGGCGGCCGGGCCTTTCGGATCGATCTCGGCCAGCACCGGCGTCACGGCCGGGCGCCACGGGCGCAGCCCCAGGGACTGGATCGGATCGGGCTCGTCGGCCCCTTTGAGCCACTGGTCCAGGCGGATTTCATGCTGGCGCTCCAGCGTGCCGCCCTCATCGCGCACCCCCACCCGCAGATTGCCGCTCTCGCCCAGGCGACGCACCAGCTGCAGGTTGACCGCCGACCAGCCGCTGGTCGGCTTGCCATCAATGGAAACAATTTCCTGACCGGCCGCCAGGCCGGCCGACGCTGCCAGGCTGCCCGACTCGACGGCGCCGATCACTGGGCGCACCTGCTGGCTGCCGAGCATGGCGACGACCCAGAAGAACAGGATGGCAAGCAGGAAGTTGGCGACAGGGCCAGCGGCGACAATGGCGATACGCTGCCCCACCGACTTGCGGTTGAAGGATTGATCCACCAGCGCCGGCGGTACGTCGCCCTCGCGCTCGTCGAGCATCTTCACGTAGCCGCCCAGCGGAATGGCGGCTACGACGAACTCGGTGCCGTGGCGGTCGTGCCAGCGCACCAGCGGCGTGCCGAAGCCCACCGAGAAGCGCAGGACCTTGACGCCGCACTTGCGCGCCACCCAGAAGTGGCCGAACTCGTGGAAGGTGACCAGTACACCCAGGGCCACCAGGGTGCCGATAATCATGTAGAGCGCAGTCATGTTCATCTCCGAATGATGTTCAGCCGGGCCTGGGGCCGACAGGGGGTCAACGGCCGTGGCGGCTCAACCATTCCCGGGACAGCTCCCGGGCCCGCTGGTCGGCGGCGAATACCGCATCCAGCGAAGGCAACGGCACTACCGGCTCCTGCTCGAGCACCTGCTCGATCATACCCGCGATTTCCGGGAAGCGGATACGCCGCTGGAGAAATGCCTCGACCGCCACTTCGTTGGCGGCGTTGAGCACTGCCGGGGCACTGTTGCCCGCCTCCGCAGCTTCGCGTGCCAGGCGCAGGCAAGGGAACCGCTGCTCGTCGGGCGCCTGGAAATCCAGACGGGCGACCGCGAACAGGTCCAGCGGCGCCACCCCCGAATCGATCCGCTCGGGCCAGGCCAGGGCATTGGCGATCGGCGTGCGCATGTCGGGGTTGCCCAACTGCGCCAGCACCGACCCATCGACATAATCGACCAGCGAATGAATCACGCTTTGCGGGTGCACCACCACTTCGACCTTCGACGGCACGGCATCGAACAGCCAGCAGGCTTCGATCAGCTCGAGGCCCTTGTTCATCATGCTCGCCGAATCGACGGAGATCTTGCGCCCCATCGACCAGTTGGGGTGGGCACAGGCCTGTTCCGGCGTCACCTCCATCAGCGCCGCCGCGGAGGTTTCGCGGAACGGCCCGCCCGAGGCGGTCAGCAGGATGCGTCGCACCCCGACCTGGCCCAGGCCACGGGCATAGTCGCCCGGCAGGCACTGGAAGATCGCGTTGTGCTCGCTGTCGATCGGCAGCAGCACCGCGCCGCTGTTGCGCACCGCCTCCATGAACAGCGCGCCGGACATCACCAGCGCTTCCTTGTTGGCCAGCAGCACCTTCTTGCCCGCCTGCACCGCAGCCAGGGTCGGGCGAAGACCGGCAGCGCCGACGATGGCGGCCATCACTGCATCCACCTCGCCCGCGGAGGCGACCTGGCACAGCCCCGCCTCACCTTCGAGCACTTCGGTAGAGCAGCCCGCAGCCGCCAGGCCATCACGCAGGCGCGTGGCCGAGTCGGCATCCGGAACCACGGCATAGGCCGGGCGATGCCGCAGGCAGAGCGCCAGCAATTCATCCAGGCGCGAGTAGCCGCTCAGGGCGAACACCTGGTAGCGCTCGGGGTGACGGGCAATCACGTCCAGCGTGCTCAGGCCGATCGAACCGGTCGCCCCGAGCACGGTAATCCGCTGCACGCCACTCACATCACACCCCACTCGGCGGCCCACAGCAGCACGGCGAACATCGGAATGGCCGCCGTCAGGCTGTCGATGCGGTCAAGCACGCCGCCGTGGCCAGGCAGCAGGTTACTGCTGTCCTTGATGCCCTCGCGACGCTTGAACATGCTTTCGGTCAGGTCACCGATCACCGACGACATGACCACGATCACTGCACCGACCAGGCCGAGCAGCAACTGCCCCAGCCCCCAGTCGCGCACCAGGCCCACCACCAGGGTGATCAGCAGGCTGACAGCCATGCCGCCGTACACGCCTTCCCAGCTCTTGCCGGGGCTGACCTGCGGCGCCAGCTTGCGCTTGCCGAAGGCACGCCCGGAGAAGTAGGCGCCGATATCGGCGGCCCAGACCAGCACCATCACTGCAAGGATCAGCCCGTTGCCGAGCGGCCAGTGCTTGAGCAGCAGCAAGCCTTGCCAGGCCGGCAACAACACCAGCAGGCCGATCAGCAGGCGACAGGCGGCACTGTTCCACAGCTCGCTGCTACGCGGATAAGTGAGCACCAGCCAGGTCGCCAGCCCCCACCAGATCACCGCCGCGCCCAGCACCCAGGGTGCCAGTTCGGGCAGGATGTACAGCAGCATCAGCGCTCCGGCGACCACTGCGGCGTAGGCGATGCGCATCGACTGGGCCACCAGCCCGGCCAGACGCGCCCATTCCCAGGCACCCAGGGTCACGACGAAACCGATGAACAGCGCGAAATCGGCGCCATTGAGCAGGAAGAAGCCGCCCAGCGCGACCGGCAGCAGGATCAGCGCGGTAATGATGCGTTGTTTAAGCATTAAGCACGGGCTCCAGCCTCGACCTGCTCGCTGGTCTTACCGAAGCGGCGCTGGCGCGAGGCGAAATCGGCCAGTGCGTTACGCATGGCCTCGTGTTTGAAGTCCGGCCAGTACAGGTCGGAGAAATACAGCTCGGCATAGGCCAGCTGCCACAGCAGGAAATTGCTGATGCGGTGCTCGCCACCGGTACGGATGCACAAGTCGGGCAGCGGCAACTCGCCCGTGGAGAGGCAGGTCTGCAGCAGGCCCGGGGTGATGTCGTCCGGGCGCAGGTGCCCGGCCTGGACTTCACGCGCCAGGCGCTGGGCAGCCTGGGCGATGTCCCACTGGCCACCATAATTGGCGGCGATCTGCAGGATGAAGCGGTCGTTGCCGGCGGTCAGCGCCTCGGCTTCGCGCATCGCCGCCTGCAGCTCCGGGTGAAACCGCGAACGGTCACCGATGATGCGCAGGGCGATGTTGTTGTCGTTCAGGCGCTTGGCCTCGCGGCGCAAGGCCGAGAAGAACAGCTCCATCAGCGCACCCACCTCATCGGCCGGACGCTGCCAGTTTTCGCTGGAGAAGGCGAAAAGCGTGAGCACCTCGACCTTGGCTTCGGCGCAGACCTCGATCACCGCGCGTACGGCGTCGACACCTGCCTTGTGCCCGGCCACGCCAGGCAGCAGGCGTTTCTTCGCCCAGCGGTTGTTGCCATCCATGATGATGGCCACGTGACGCGGCACCGAGCTCGGTGCCGCTGGCTTGGTCTTTTCCATGAAAAAGTCCTGGCCTCAGACGGCCATCAGGTCCTTTTCCTTGGCTTTGTACGCAGCGTCGGCTTCGGCTACGAACTTGTCGGTCAGCTTCTGGATCTCGTCAGCTGCACGACGCTCTTCGTCTTCGCTGATTTCCTTGTCCTTGGTCAGCTTCTTCAAGTCGGCCAGGGCGTCACGGCGCACGTTGCGCACGGCGACCTTGGCGTCTTCGGCAACGCCGCTGGCCTGCTTGGTGTAGCCCTTGCGGGTTTCCTCGGTCAGGGCAGGCATCGGCACACGAATGGTGGTACCGGCGCTCGACGGGTTCAGGCCCAGGTCGGAGGTCAGGATGGCCTTCTCGATGGCGGCGCTGAGGTTCTTGTCGTGGGCGACGATCTTCAGGGTGCGGGCGTCCTCGACGGTGATCGCGGCCACCTGGTTCAGCGGCATGTCGCTGCCCCAGGCAGAGACCTTGACGCTGTCCAGGATGCTTGGGTGCGCGCGACCGGTGCGGATTGCAGCCAGGTGACGGCCCAGGGCCTCGATGGACTTGCCCATGCGCTCCTGCGCGTCTTTCTTGATGTCGTTGATCATGCTTCGCCTTCCTCGATCAAAGTACCTTCAGCGCCACCCACCACGATGTTCAGCAGGGCGCCAGGCTTGTTCATGTTGAATACCCGCAATGGCATCTTGTGGTCGCGGCACAGGCAGATTGCGGTCAGGTCCATGACACCGAGCTTGCGATCCAGCACCTCGTCGTAGGTGAGGTGGTCGAACTTCTCGGCGTGTGGATCCTTGAATGGATCGGCAGTGTACACGCCATCCACCTTGGTCGCCTTCAGCACCACGTCGGCATCGATCTCGATGGCGCGCAGGCAGGCTGCGGAGTCGGTGGTGAAGAACGGGTTGCCGGTACCGGCGGAGAAAATTACCACATCCCCGGAGTTGAGGTGGCGAATAGCTTTGCGACGATCGTAATGATCGGTGACGCCAACCATGGAGATGGCGGACATGACCAGGGCCGGGATGTTCGAGCGCTCCAGCGCATCGCGCATGGCCAGTGCGTTCATCACGGTGGCCAGCATGCCCATGTGATCGCCGGTGACGCGGTCCATGCCGGCTGCGCTGAGCGCGGCTCCGCGGAACAGGTTGCCACCACCGATCACCAGGCCGACCTGGACGCCGATACCGACCAGCTGGCCGACTTCCAGGGCCATGCGGTCCAGCACCTTCGGGTCGATCCCGAAGTCTTCGGAGCCCATCAGGGCCTCGCCGCTAAGTTTGAGCAAAATGCGTTTATAGCGAGGTTGGCGACCACTCACCTGCTGAGCCATTGCGAGTCTCTCCTGCGGCGTACTTTTAGAAAATTCCGTGCGGGCTGTGTGCAGCCTGCTAACTGTAGCGTGGCACTGCTTCAGTGCCAGCACGCGGGGGCCAGATAAACCCTTGCGCGCTTTGACAAAGAGGCTGCGCGCGTGAGCGGGCAGCCTCTTCGGGGCGACAGACGAGTCCGTCTTACTGCTTGGCGGCAGCGACCTGGGCGGCCACTTCGGCAGCGAAGTCGTCAACCGGCTTCTCGATGCCTTCGCCGACCTTGAAGTAGGTGAAGGAAACGATTTCAGCACCGGCTTTCTTCGCCAGATCGCCGACCTTGACTTCCGGGTTCATGACGAAGGCCTGCTCTTTGAGCGAAGCTTCTGCCTTGAACTTGGTGATACGGCCGTTGATCATGTTCTCGACGATGTTTTCCGGCTTGCCGGCGATCTTGTCGGCGTTCAGCTGCAGGAAGACGCCCTTCTCGCGCTCGATGGCCTCGGCGGAGATTTCCGACGAATCCAGGAACTCGGGGTTCGACGCTGCAACGTGCATGGCGATGTTCTTCGCCAGCTCGACGTCACCGCCTTTCAGAACGACGGCAGCGCCGATCTTGTTGCCGTGCAGGTAGGCACCGACCACGTCGCCTTCAACACGCACCAGACGGCGGATGTTGACGTTTTCGCCGCACTTGGCGACCAGGGCTTCACGGGCAGCTTCACGCGAGGCGATCAGCGGAGCGGCGTCGGTCAGCTTCTGGGCAAAGGCTTCTTCCAGGCTTTCGGCGACGAAGTTCTTGAAGTCGTCTTGCAGGGCCAGGAAGTCGGTCTGCGAGTTCACTTCCAGCAGAACGGCGACCTTACCGTCGGTCTTGACGGCGATAGCGCCTTCAGCAGCGACGTTGCCAGCCTTCTTGGCGGCCTTGATGGCGCCGGAGGCACGCATGTCGTCAATGGCTTTCTCGATGTCGCCGCCGGCCTTTTCCAGGGCCTTCTTGCAATCCATCATGCCTTCGCCGGTACGCTCGCGCAGTTCTTTGACCAGCGCTGCAGTAATTGCTGCCATTTCAAAATCCTCTTGGAAAGTTTTTCAACCATTCCACCCGCTCATCACGGGCGTTCAATTCTGGAAATCCGCTGTCTTCACATCAGCGTCACGCATGATGCGGCGCGCTTCTGACAGGAGGATTTCAGGTGGCAAAAAGGGGGCCAAGCCCCCTTTTCGCGTGCCAAGTAGACGCCGGGCGTCAATTACTCGGCAGCAGGTGCCGCCGCTTCTTCAGCGTAGACTTCGGTACCGCCGGCAACGTTGTTGCGGCCGCGGATGACGGCGTCAGCCATCGAAGTCATGTACAGCTCGATGGCGCGGATTGCGTCGTCGTTGCCTGGGATCACGAAGTCAACGCCTTCCGGGCTGCTGTTGGTATCGACAACGCCGATGACCGGGATGCCCAGCTTGTTGGCTTCGGTGATTGCAATGCGCTCGTGATCGACGTCGATGACGAACAGTGCGTCAGGCAGACCGCCCATGTCCTTGATGCCGCCCAGGCTGCGATCCAGTTTTTCCAGGTCGCGCGAGCGCATCAGGGCTTCTTTCTTGGTCAGCTTGGCGAAGGTGCCATCTTCGGCCTGGGTTTCCAGGTCGCGCAGACGCTTGATCGAAGCACGGATGGTCTTGTAGTTGGTCAGCATGCCGCCCAACCAGCGGTGATCAACGTATGGCGAACCGCAACGAGCAGCTTGCTCGGCGACCAGTTTGCCAGCGGAACGCTTGGTGCCGACGAACAGGATCTTGTTCTTGCCCTGGGCCAGGCGCTCTACGAACGACAGAGCGTCGTTGAACATCGGCAGGGTTTTTTCCAGGTTGATGATGTGGATCTTGTTGCGCGCGCCGAAAATGTACTTGCCCATTTTCGGGTTCCAGTAACGGGTCTGGTGGCCGAAGTGCACACCGGCCTTCAGCATATCGCGCATGTTGACTTGGGACATGATAGTTCCTTGATAAGTCGGGTTGGGCCTCCACGTATCCCAATGACCAACCCATGGATCCGAGGATCCCGGGCACCCAGGCCATCGTGTCGACACGTGTGTGGGTTTGAGCTGACGGGGACCTCCCCGAAAGCGGCGCATTTTATACCACAGACAGAAGACGAACGGAACCCGCAAGGTGCTTCATCCGTCAGTGGCTTTTGCAGCAGCCCGGCAATCGCGCCAGAATGCCTCCCATAGACCACCGGATCCACGGTTTTCTCCCCACAGAACGCCGCCCTGCTCTGTTAGAATCCGGCCTTTCCCGTTTGTTGCGCGCCGCCCGGCGCCGTAGAGAGCCTGTAATGACCGTCACCATCAAGACCGCAGAAGACATCGAGAAGATGCGCATCGCCGGCCGCCTGGCCGCCGAAGTCCTCGAAATGATCGAAGAGCACGTCAAGCCTGGCGTGACCACCGAGGAACTCGACCGCCTGTGCCACGACTACATCGTCAACGTCCAGCAGGCGATCCCGGCACCGCTCAACTACAAGGGCTTCCCCAAGTCGATCTGCACCTCGATCAACCATGTGGTCTGCCACGGCATCCCCAACGAGAAGCCGCTCAAGGATGGCGACACCATCAACATCGACGTGACCGTGATCAAGGACGGCTACCACGGCGACACCAGCCGCATGTTCCATGTCGGCAGCGTCGCACCCTGGGCCGAGCGCCTGTCCAAGGTCACCCAGGAATGCCTGTACAAGGCCATCGAGCTGGTCAAGCCGGGCTGCCGCCTGGGCGACATCGGCGAGGTGATCCAGAAGCACGCCGAAAAGAACGGTTTCTCGGTGGTGCGCGAGTTCTGCGGCCACGGCATCGGCAAGGTCTTCCATGAAGAGCCGCAGATCCTCCACTACGGCAAGGCCGGTACCGGCATGGAACTGAAAGAAGGCATGACCTTCACCATCGAGCCGATGATCAACCAGGGCAAGGCCGACACCAAGGTGCTGGGCGACGGCTGGACCGCCATCACCAAGGACCGCAAGCTCTCGGCCCAGTGGGAGCACACCCTGGTGGTCACCGCCGGCGGCTACGAGATCTTCACCCTGCGCAAAGACGACACCATCCCCCGTACCTCGGCCTAACTCGATTCAGGAAGGCGACCCGATGCCCCAGGTGGATCCAGAGCTGTTCGATCGCGGCCAGTTCCAGGCGGAGCTGGCGCTCAAGGCGAGTCCCATCCCCGCCTTCAAGAAGGCCCTGCGCCAGGCCGGCGAGGTGTTCGACAGGCGCTTTCGCGAAGGCGCCGAGATCCGCAGCCTGATCGGCGACCGCGCCTGGTTCGTCGACAACATCCTGCAGCAGGCCTGGAATCAGTTCGACTGGGGCGTGCAGGACGGCATCGCCCTGGTGGCGGTTGGCGGCTACGGGCGCGGCGAGCTTCACCCTTGGTCGGACATCGACCTGCTGATCCTGCTCGACCACGCCGAGCACGAGCAGTACCGCGAGGCCATCGAGCGTTTCCTGACGCTGCTGTGGGACATCGGCCTGGAGGTCGGCCAGAGCGTGCGCACGGTCGAGGAATGCGCCGAGCAGGCGCGCGCCGACCTGACGGTGATCACCAACCTGATGGAAAGCCGCACCATCGCCGGGCCCGAAGCCCTGCGCGAGCGCATGCTGGAGGTCACCAGCACCGCGCACATGTGGCCGAGCAAGGAGTTTTTCCTCGCCAAACGCGCCGAGCTCAAGGCACGCCACCACAAGTACAACGACACCGAATACAACCTCGAGCCCAACGTCAAGGGCTCGCCCGGCGGCCTGCGCGATATCCAGACGGTGCTCTGGGTCGCCCGCCGCCAGTACGGCACCCTCAACCTGCACGCCCTGGCCGGTGAAGGCTTCCTGCTGGAAAGCGAGAACGAGCTGCTGGCCTCCTCGCAGGCCTTCCTCTGGCGTGTGCGCTACGCCCTGCACATGCTCGCCGGCCGCGCCGAGGATCGCCTGCTGTTCGACCACCAGCGCAGCATCGCCGACCTGCTCGGCTACAGCGACGAGAACCCCAAGCGCGCCATCGAGCAGTTCATGCAGCAGTACTACCGGGTGGTGATGAGCATCAGCCAGTTGTGCGACCTGATCATCCAGCACTTCGAGGAAGTGATCCTGGCCGACGACAGCGGCAGCACCCAGCCGCTCAACGCGCGCTTCCGCCTGCACGACGGCTATATAGAAGCGGTCAACCCGAACGTCTTCAAGCGCACCCCGTTCGCCATGCTGGAAATCTTCGTGCTGATGGCCCAGCACCCCGAGATCAAGGGCGTGCGCGCCGACACTGTGCGCCAGCTGCGCGAACACCGCCACCTGATCGACGACAAGTTCCGCAACGATATCCGCAACACCAGCCTGTTCATCGAGCTGTTCAAGTGCGAGATCGGTATCCATCGCAACCTGCGGCGCATGAACCGCTACGGCATCCTCGGCCGCTACCTGCCCGAGTTCGGCCTGATCGTCGGGCAGATGCAGCACGACCTGTTCCACATCTATACGGTCGATGCGCACACGCTCAACCTGATCAAGCACCTGCGCAAGCTGCAATACACGCCGGTATCGGAAAAATTCCCGCTGGCCAGCAAGCTCATGGGGCGCCTGCCCAAGCCCGAGCTGATCTACCTGGCAGGCCTTTATCACGACATCGGCAAGGGTCGCCAGGGCGATCATTCCGAGCTCGGCGCAGTGGATGCGCAAGCCTTCTGCGAACGCCACCAGTTGCCGGCCTGGGACTCGCGGCTGATCGTCTGGCTGGTGCAGAACCACCTGGTGATGTCCACCACCGCCCAGCGCAAGGACCTCTCCGACCCGCAGGTCATCAACGATTTCGCCCTGCACATGGGTGACGAGACGCGCCTGGACTACCTCTACGTGCTGACCGTGGCCGACATCAACGCCACCAACCCCAGCCTGTGGAACTCCTGGCGTGCCAGCCTGCTACGCCAGCTCTACACCGAGACCAAGCGCGCCCTGCGCCGTGGCCTGGAAAACCCGCTGGACCGCGAGGAGCAGATCCGCCAGACACAAAGTGCCGCCCTGGACATCCTGGTGCGCGAAGGCACCGACCCGGACGACGTGGAACAGCTGTGGTCGCAGCTGGGCGACGACTACTTCCTCAAGCACACCGCCGCCGACGTGGCCTGGCACAGCGATGCGATCCTCCAGCAACCGGCCGACGGCGGCCCGCTGGTGCTGATCAAGGAAACCACCCAGCGCGAGTTCGAAGGCGGCACGCAGATCTTCATCTACGCCCCTGACCAGCACGACTTCTTCGCCGTGACCGTGGCGGCGATGTCGCAGCTCAACCTGAACATCCACGACGCCCGCATCATCACCTCCAGCAGCCAGTTCACCCTCGACACCTATATCGTGCTCGACAACGACGGCGGCTCGATCGGCGACAATCCGCAGCGGGTCAGGCAGATCCGCGAAGGCCTGACCGAAGCGCTGCGCAATCCCGAGGACTACCCGACCATCATCCAGCGCCGGGTGCCGCGCCAGCTCAAGCACTTCAACTTCGCGCCGCAGGTGACCATCCTCAACGATGCCCAGCGCCCAGTGACCATCCTCGAAATCACCGCCCCCGACCGGCCCGGCCTGCTGGCGCGCCTGGGGCGGATCTTCCTGGAGTTCGACCTGTCGCTGCAGAACGCCAAGATCGCCACCCTCGGCGAGCGCGTGGAAGACGTGTTCTTCATCACCGATGCCGATAACCAGCCGCTGTCCGATCCGCAACTGTGCAGCCGCCTGCAGGAAGCCATCATCGAGCAGTTGCAGGCCGGCCAGGCCAACGACACCAGCCCCACCCGCGTGACCTTCTGACGATTACGAGACCTTGCGCCGATGAACCATGCCTTGACCCAGCTTCAGCCCTACCCCTTCGAAAAGCTCCGCGCCCTGCTCGGCAGCGTGAAGCCTGCGGCGGACAAACGCGCCATCGCCCTGTCGATCGGTGAGCCGAAGCACGAATCCCCGGCGTTCGTCGCCAAGGCCCTGGCCGACAACCTCGACAAGCTGGCGGTCTACCCCAGTACCCTAGGCCTGCCAGTACTGCGCCAGGCCATCGGCCAGTGGTGCGAGCGCCGCTTCGCAGTGCCGGCCGGCTGGCTCGATGCCGAGCGCCATATCCTGCCGGTCAACGGCACCCGTGAGGCGCTGTTCGCCTTCACTCAAACAGTGGTCAACCGCGCCGACGACGGCCTGGTGGTCAGCCCCAACCCGTTCTACCAGATCTACGAAGGTGCAGCGCTGCTGGCTGGCGCCACCCCGCATTACCTGCCCTGCCTGGAAAGCAACGGATTCAACCCGGACTTCGACGCGGTGCCGGCCGAGATCTGGAAGCGCTGCCAGATCCTGTTCCTGTGCTCGCCAGGCAACCCGACCGGCGCACTGGTGCCGATGGATACGCTGAAGAAGCTGATCGCCCTGGCCGACGAGCACGACTTCGTGATCGCTGCCGACGAGTGCTACAGCGAGCTGTACTTCGACGAAGACGCACCACCGCCCGGCCTGCTGAGCGCCTGCGCCGAACTTGGCCGCAGCGACTTCAAGCGCTGCGTGGTATTCCACAGCCTGTCCAAGCGCTCCAACCTGCCGGGCCTGCGTTCGGGCTTCGTCGCCGGCGACGCCGAGATCATCAAGCCGTTCCTGCTGTACCGCACCTACCACGGTTGCGCCATGCCGGTGCAGACGCAACTGGCCAGCGTCGCCGCCTGGCAGGACGAAGCCCATGTACGGGCGAACCGCGACCAGTACCGCGCCAAGTACGATGCCGTGCTCGAGATCCTGCAGCCGGTGATGGACGTGCAGCGCCCGGACGGCAGCTTCTACCTGTGGGCCAAGGTGCCGGGCAGCGACGCCGATTTTACCCGCGACCTGTTCGAGGCCGAGCACGTGACCGTGGTCCCGGGCTCGTACCTGTCGCGCGACGTGGATGGCGTCAACCCCGGTGCCGGACGCGTGCGCATGGCGCTGGTGGCGCCATTGGCCGAGTGCATCGAAGCCGCCGAGCGGATTCGCGACTTCCTCGCACGACGCTGAAATGCCCATTCATCCTCGGACCCGGCATCGATGCCAGGCCCGAGGTGTCTGTTTACCATCACCCTGCCCCTGGGCGTGAGGATGCTTCAGCGGATATAGCCTCATTGACTTATGTAATACCGAGCAATTCGGTTTACAGCGCAAGATCCTGGCCTCCTTAACCCGCCAGGAACCTGCCAATGCATACCCTCCTCCAACCCCGCTCCCGTCACCGCACGGACCCGCAGCTTTCCCATGATCTGGCCGTTGCCGAAAGCCCTCGCAACAGAGGCCTGAGCAGCGGCGGACGGAGAAAACGCGGACTGATCCAGACCGGCCGATTGTGGGCGCCCGGTCGCACATTGTGGATTTCGTTTCTCGGTGCGCCGGACAGAAAGCTCAAGATGTCGATATTCGAACTGGCTTGCCAGTGGGTAGATCTTTCCGATGCCAACCTGGAGCTTGATCTGTCGGAGGATGATAACAAGCATGCGCAGATCAGAATCCTCACGGGCAAGCATGTGCTTCACAACGAATCAGACATCGGCACCGACGCACTGGGTTATGACGATGACACGATGTCACTCAATGTCACGCCAGGCGATACGTTGTTCGAATCCACCGTACTGCACGAGTTCGGTCATGCGCTGGGGTTCGAACATGAGCACACCCACCCCGACGCCAATATCCCCTGGAACGAGACGGCGCTGTTCGAAGCGCACAAGCGTGCTGGCTGGTCAGAGCAGGACGTCAGAGCCCAATATCTGGTCAAGCGGCACGACAACGACCTGATCAAGTCCGAGTACGATCCGCTCTCCATAATGCATTACTCGATCGAGGCCTGGATGACCGTGGACGGTTCCGAGATAGAGCAGAACACGGAGATCAGCGCGAAAGATATCGAACTGATGCGCCTGGCCTATCCACACGACTGACGTCAACGGACCTGCCCCAGGTTCGCCTCGCTCATATCCAGCTCCCCCAGCACCTGGCGCACCACCTCATCGCCCACCAGGTGCTGGCGGTGCAGGCTGTACAGCTCCAGGCGCTGGGCCCGCAGCGCACGCAGGCGCAAGCGCCGTTCCAGCAGATCCATCTGCTCGGCCAGTGCGCGCGCCTCGGCGCTGTCGTCGTAACTGTCCAGCTCGTCCCGATATTCCGCCATCAGCCGGGCCTTCAGCTCGGTTGCAAGCGTCGCCTGGGCGGCGTCCTGAGGGGCGTTGGCATCGATGACTTCCTCGGCCTCGAGCGCGTGAATGGCCGCTTCGGCCGTGCGCCGCCAGGCCTCCTGGACCTCCTGGCGCAGGCGCTCGTCCGGGCTCTTGGTCACCCCGCGCAGGAGAACGGGCAAGGCGATGCAGGCACTGACCAGCGACAGCAGGATCACCCCGGCAGCGATGAAGATCAGCAGGTCGCGCTCGGGGAAAGCCTGGCCTGGGCCTATCAGCAAGGGGACCGACATCACACCCGCCAGCGTCACTGCACCGCGCACGCCGCCTAGGGTCAGCAGCCAGCATGAACGGGCGCTGGGCATCATCACCAGGGCCTGCTTGCCACGCCAGCGCCGTATCGCCCCCATGGCGCGCCACACGCTCTGCACCCAGACGAAACGCAGCAGCACCAATGCGACGAAGATCGCCACAACGTCCAGGCAACGCCAGGCCAGGGTTGGCCACAGCGAGGTTTCATGGCTGACCACCGCCTTGATGATGTCGGGCAATTGCAAGCCCAGCAGCAGGAAGATCAGGCCATTGAAGGCGAACTCCAGCAGCGACCAGACGCTGCGGTTGAGCAGCCGCGTGCTGGTCTGGCGCGGCAGCAGGTCGAGCCAGCTCTGCATCATGCCCGCCGCCACCGCCGAGAGGATGCCCGACACCCCCAGCCGCTCGGCGAGCACATAGGCGGCGAACGGCAGCAGCAACATGAACACCACATGGGTGGCCGGATCGTCCCAGCCCCGGGCGATCATCCAGGCCCGCAGGCGCCCGACCAGCCAGCTCAGCCCTACCCCGACGGCCAGGCCACCGATGGCCACCAGCACAAAGGTCAGGCTGGCGTCGGTCAGCGAGAACACTCCGGTGATGGCTGCCGCCAGGGCGAACTTGAAGGTCACCAGGCCTGAGGCGTCGTTCATCAGCGCCTCGCCCTGGAGCATGTGCATCAAGGGCGTTGGCAGGCGATCCTGGGTGATTGCCGACACCGCCACGGCATCGGTGGGCGACAGTACCGCAGCCAGGGCGAAGGCCACCGGCAGCGGGATGCTTGGCAGAATCCAGTGAATGAAATATCCCGCCCCCACCACGGTGAACAGCACCAGCCCCACCGCCAGCCCGACCACCGGCCCGCGCAGGCGCCACAGTTCGCGCTTGGGCATGCGCCAGCCATCGGCGAACAACAGCGGTGGCAAAAACAGGAACAGGAACAGCTCAGGGTCGAGGGCGACATGCAGGCCCAGAGTCGGCCAGGCCAGCAGGGCACCGGCAGCGATCTGCACCAGTGGCAGTGGCAGCGGCACCACGCGCCCGACCAGTTTGGACAGGCTCACCAGCATCAGCAGGATAAGAACGGTATAAGCTGACTGCATGTGGCGTGTTTTCCTTTTCGATTCAGAGCCATTGGACACATATAGTAACGATCCGTGCGTCCAACCGACCGCTGCACCTAAGTCGCAGGCCGCCGGAGATTATGTAACACCATGCTACACAAGCGGTTTGTACCAGAAGGCTGTCATCACCCATACCATGACAACAAGGAAGGTCCTTCGATGAGCACAGCACCGAACCACAACACACTCAGCAAACCTGGCCCCGATTGCGCCCTGCTCGTGATCGATATACAGAACGACTTCACCGCCGGCGGCGCCCTGGCAGTGCCCGACGGCGACCAGATCGTGCCGCTGGTCAACCAGATCGCCGCGAATTTTCGCACTGTGGTCCAGGCCCAGGACTGGCATCCTGCCGGCCATGCCTCCTTCGCCTCCAGCCATCCCGGCAGAAAGCCCTACGACGTCATCGAGTTGCCCTACGGCCCACAGGTGCTATGGCCGGACCACTGCGTGCAAGGCAGCCACGGCGCCGAATTCCATCCCGGGTTAGACCTGCCCCATGCACAGTTGATCGTGCGCAAGGGCGGCAACCCGCAGGTGGACAGCTACTCGGCCTTCTACGAAGCCGACCAGCAGACCACCACCGGCCTGGCCGGCTACCTGCGTGAAAAAGCCATCACCAACGTCTACGTGGTGGGCCTGGCCCTGGATTTCTGCGTAGCCTGGACCGCCCTGCACGCTCGACGTAAAGGCTTCAACACCTATGTGGTGCTGGACGCCTGCCGCGCCATCGACAGCAACGATTCGCTAAAGAATGCAATGGACGAGATGCGACTCGCCGGGGTGGTTTTCCTCGAGTCCGGACGATTGCTCGACAAAGCCTGAAAACACGTCGGTCAGAAGCCGGCGCCACAGCCGTGGCGCCGTACCGATAGTTACCGCATAATCCTGCCCACCCCAATTTTCGAGGAGTTGCGGGGTCGCTCCGGAAAGGTCCGGCGACCCTTGACGTTCAATGGCTTACATTCTCTACGGCATCAAGGCCTGCGACACCATGAAAAAAGCGCGTACCTGGCTCGAGGAAAAAGCCATCGGCTACGACTTCCACGATTACAAGACCCAGGGTATCGATCGCGACAGCCTGAACCGCTGGTGCGATGAACACGGTTGGGAAAAGATCCTCAACCGCGCCGGCACCACATTCCGCAAGCTCGACGACGCGCAGAAGGCCGACCTTGACCAGGCCAGGGCCGTCGAACTGATGCTCGCCCAACCGTCGATGATCAAGCGCCCGGTCCTCGACCTCGGCGGCAAGACCCTGGTGGGCTTCAAACCGGATCTGTACGCGGCCGCGCTGCAGTGAGCCGCCCGCTTTCACTCTATTTCTGTACGAGGTAACCGCATGTCCACCACTCTGTTCAGCCTGGCCTTCGGTGTCGGCACCCAGAACCGCCAGGGCACCTGGCTGGAAGTCTTCTACGCGCAACCCCTGCTCAACCCGTCCGCCGAGCTGGTCGCGGCCGTCGCCCCGATCCTCGGCTACGAAGGCGGCAACCAGGCGATCGCCTTCAGCCCGGCCCAGGCCGCCCAGCTGGCCGACGCGGTCAAGGGCGTGGATGCCATCCAGCACGCCCTGCTGACGCGCCTGGCCGAAAGCCACAAGCCGCTGGTCGCCACCCTGCTGGCCGAAGACGGCGCACTGGCCTCCACTCCAGAGGCCTACCTCAAGCTGCACCTGCTTTCGCACCGTCTGGTCAAGCCGCATGGCGTTTCCCTGGCCGGCATCTTCCCGCTGCTGCCGAACGTGGCCTGGACCAACCAGGGCGCCATCGACCTGTCGGAGCTCGCCGAACAGCAACTGGAAGCACGCCTGAAGGGCGAGCTGCTGGAAGTGTTCTCGGTGGACAAGTTCCCGAAGATGACCGACTACGTGGTGCCGAGCGGCGTGCGCATCGCCGACACCGCCCGCGTGCGCCTGGGCGCCTACATCGGCGAAGGCACCACCATCATGCACGAAGGCTTCGTCAACTTTAACGCCGGCACCGAAGGCCCGGGCATGATCGAAGGCCGCGTCTCGGCCGGCGTGTTCGTCGGCAAGGGGTCGGACCTGGGCGGCGGCTGCTCGACCATGGGCACCCTGTCCGGTGGCGGCAACATCGTCATCAAGGTCGGCGAAGGCTGCCTGATCGGTGCCAACGCCGGTATCGGCATCCCGCTGGGCGACCGCAACACCGTGGAAGCCGGGCTGTACATCACTGCCGGCACCAAGGTGAACCTGCTCGACGAGCACAACGAGCTGGTCAAGGTGGTCAAGGCCCGCGACCTGGCTGGCCAGACCGACCTGCTGTTCCGCCGCAACTCGCTCAACGGCGCAGTCGAGTGCAAGACCCACAAGTCTGCCATCGAGCTGAACGAAGCGCTGCACGCGCACAACTGAGCCCCTGGCAAGCCCCCTTTCGCAGTGGGCTTGCCCGCGATCAGCGGACGCTCGGTGCGTGAAATGTTAAGATCGGGTCTGGCACCACGCCAGACCCGATTTTCATTCCAGGCCCCGCGACCATGTTCCTGCCCTCCCCCTGGCGTGCCGACTTTCCCGCCATCGCCACCCTGCAACGCCAGCACCAGACCTACCTGGACAGCGCTGCCACGACGCAAAAACCCCAGGCGTTGCTCGATGCCCTGAGCCATTACTATGGCCATGGCGCGGCCAATGTGCACCGCGCCCAGCACCTGCCCGGAGCCCTGGCAACCCAGGCGTTCGAGGCCAGCCGCGACAAGGTTGCCACCTGGCTCAACGCTGGCGACTCCCGGCAGATCGTCTTCACCCATGGCGCAACCTCGGCGCTCAACCTCCTGGCCTATGGTCTGGAGCATGGCTTCGAAGCCGGAGACGAAATCGTCGTCAGCGCCCTGGAACACCACGCCAACCTGCTGCCCTGGCAGCAATTGGCACAGCGCCGCAAGCTGCGCCTGGTCGTGCTGCCGCTGGACGGGCATGGCCGGATCGACCTCGACCAGGCCCTGCAACTGATCGGTCCGCGCACCCGCCTGGTAGCCCTCAGCCAGTTGTCCAACGTGCTCGGGACCTGGCAGCCCTTGCCAGCGCTGCTCGCCCATGCCCGCGCCCAGGGCGCGCTGAGCGTGATCGACGGTGCCCAGGGCGTGGTTCATGGCCGTCATGACCTGCAGCAACTGGGCTGCGACTTCTACGTGTTCTCCAGCCACAAGCTGTATGGCCCCGAAGGCGTCGGCGTGCTCTATGGCCGCAGCGCAGCGCTCGCGCGGCTGCGGCACTGGCAGTTCGGCGGCGAGATGGTGCAGTTGGCCGATTACCACCAAGCGAGCTTCCGCCCTGCCCCGCTCGGCTTCGAGGCCGGCACGCCACCGATTGCCGCGGTGATCGGCCTGGGCGCAACACTGGACTACCTCGCCAGCCTCGACCCCGCCGCCGTGCTTGCCCACGAGAGCAGCCTGCACCAGCACCTGCTGCGTGGCCTGGCCGACCGTGAAGGCGTACGCATCCTCGGCACGCCGCAGAGCGCATTGGCCAGCTTCGTGATCGAGGGCGTGCACAACGCCGACATCGCCCATCTGCTCACCGAACAGGGAGTCGCGGTGCGCGCCGGACATCACTGCGCCATGCCCCTGCTCAAAGGGTTGGGGCTGGAGGGGGCGATTCGCGTTTCACTGGCGCTGTACAACGACAGCGACGACCTGCAGCGCTTCTTCGATGCGCTGGATCAGGGCCTGGAGCTGCTGCGATGAGCCTGCCCGAAGCGGCCCGACAGGCACTGGACAGCTTCGCCCAGGCCCAGGGCTGGGAACAGCGTGCGCGCCTGTTGATGCAGATGGGCGACCGGCTGGCGCCGCTGGAGCCATCCGACAAGAGTGAGGCCAACCGTGTACACGGCTGCGAAAGCCTGGTCTGGCTGGTTGCAGAGCAGGTCGAGGGGCAGTGGCAGTTCAAGGCGAGCAGCGATGCACGTTTGCTGCGTGGGTTGCTTGCGCTGCTGCTGCTGCGGGTGCAGGGCCTGACCCACACCGAACTGGCTGGACTGGACCTGCGTGAATGGTTCTCGCAGCTTGGGCTGGAGCGGCAACTGTCGCCCTCGCGCAGCAACGGGCTGCATGCGGTGTTGCTGCGGATGGCGGAGCTCGCCGCCCGCCCCTGACCCGGCGGCGTCTGTTTCGCGGGTGAACCCGCTCCCGCAAGGAGTGTGTTCATCCGCGAGGAAGCCCGGGCGGTTATTGCGCCTTGACCCGCTCCGAAGGCCGCCGCGCCCCCGCCACCAGCTTCTCCACTGCCTTGCTCACGGCCACCATGCCGAAGGTGGCGGTCACCATCATCACCGCGCCAAAGCCACCCGAGCAGTCCAGGCGCACGCCCTCGCCGACGAAACTCTTCTGCAGGCACACGCTGCCATCGCCCTTGGGGTAGCGCAGCTGCTCGCTGGAGAACACGCACGGCACGCCGTAGTTGCGGCTGACATTGCGCGAGAAGTTGTAGTCCCGGCGCAGGGTCGAACGCACCCGCGAAGCCAGCGGATCGTTGAAGGTCTTGTTGAGGTCGCCGATCTGGATCTGGGTCGGATCGATCTGCCCGCCCGCGCCACCGGTGGTGACGATGGCGATCTTGCGGCGCCGGCACCAGGCGATCAGGGCCGCCTTGGCCTGCACGCTGTCGATGCAGTCGATGACACAATCCAGCGACTCGGTGATGTACTCGAGCATGGTGTCACGGGTCACGAAGTCGGCCACCGCATGCACGGTACAGGCCGGGTTGATCGCCCGCAGGCGCTCGGCCATGACCTCGACCTTCGATCGCCCGACCTGCCCTTCAAGTGCATGCGCCTGGCGGTTGGTGTTGCTGACGCAGACGTCGTCCAGGTCGAACAGGCTGATTTCACCCACGCCGCTGCGCGCCAGGGCCTCGGCAGCCCATGAGCCCACGCCGCCGATACCGACCACCGCCACATGGGCCTGGCGCAGGCGTTGCAGACCATCGTCACCGTACAGCCGGGCGACACCGGCAAAGCGTGGATCTTCTGTGCTCATGTTGCTACCCCGAAAAAGCCGGCGCGCATTATAGGCCAAGCGAACAGCGTCGCGGGGGCTTGTCGACGCGAGGAGATCCTTCGTCCAGAGCGCGTTCATTAGGAAACAGCCTACCAATACTGCTTTAATGTCCTATCAAACAACTAGATCTGGACGACAATCAGAGCGGCCCCCTGGTGGCTGTCCGCTCCCCTCTCGGAACCTGAAGCACCTATGTCATCACGCAAATTCGGCCTCAACCTGGTGGTGGTCCTGGCCATTGCCGCGCTGTTCACCGGCTTCTGGGCGCTGATCAACCGCCCGGTGTCGGCGCCCGCCTGGCCAGAGCAGATCTCCGGTTTTTCCTACTCACCGTTCCGCCTTGGTGAAAGCCCGCAAAAGGGCCAGTACCCCAGCGAAGACGAGATGCGCCAGGACCTGGAGCAACTGAGCAAGCTGACCGACAACATCCGCATCTACACCGTCGAAGGCACCCAGGCGGAAATCCCCCACCTGGCCGAAGAGCTGGGCCTGCGCGTCACCTTGGGTATCTGGATCAGCACGGACCTGGAGCGCAACGAGCGCGAGATCGAAAAAGCCATCGGCCTGGCCAACAACTCGCGCAGTGTCGTGCGTGTGGTGGTGGGCAACGAGGCGCTGTTCCGAGAAGAAATCACACCAGAGGCCCTGATCAAATACCTGGACCGGGTACGGGCCGCAGTCAAAGTACCTGTGACCACCAGCGAGCAATGGCACATCTGGAAAGAGCA
Organism: Pseudomonas sp. FA117; assembly: GCF_057370475.1. Lineage (NCBI taxonomy): Bacteria > Pseudomonadati > Pseudomonadota > Gammaproteobacteria > Pseudomonadales > Pseudomonadaceae > Pseudomonas > Pseudomonas sp. FA117. The sequence goes on along the minus strand of NZ_CM170675.1, from coordinate 1,321,443 downwards.
CCCGGAGCTGGCCAAGCACGTCGACCTGATCGCCGCGCACATCCTGCCTTACTGGGAGTTCGTGCCGGTGGGCGACTCGATTCAGTTCGTGCTCGACCGCGCCCGCGACCTCAAGCGCCAGTTCCCGCGCAAACCCTTGCTGCTGTCGGAAGTGGGCTGGCCGAGCAATGGCCGCATGCGCGGCGGCGCCGACGCGACCCAGGCCGACCAGGCGATCTACCTGCGTACCCTGGTCAACACCTTGAACCGGCGTGGCTTCAACTACTTCGTCATCGAAGCCTATGACCAGCCCTGGAAAGCCAGCGACGAAGGTTCGGTGGGCGCCTACTGGGGCGTGTTCAACGCCGAGCGCCAGCAGAAATTCAACTTCGAAGGACCGGTGGTGGCCATTCCACAATGGCGCGCCCTGGCAGTCGCTTCAGTGGTGCTGGCGATGATCGCCCTGACCGTGCTGCTGATCGACGGCTCGGCGCTGCGCCAACGCGGGCGCACCTTCCTGACCTTCATCACCTTCCTCTGCGGGTCGGTGCTGGTGTGGATCGCCTACGACTACAGCCAGCAGTACAGCACCTGGTTCAGCCTCACCGTCGGCCTGCTGCTGGCGCTCGGCGCCATCGGTGTGTTCATCGTCTTGCTCACCGAAGCCCACGAGCTGGCCGAGGCGGTATGGATCCACAAGCGACGACGCGAATTCCTGCCGGTGCAGGGCGACACGGCCTATCGGCCGAAAGTCTCGGTGCACGTGCCGTGCTACAACGAGCCGCCGGAGATGGTCAAGCAGACCCTCGATGCCCTCGCCGCCCTGGACTATCCGGACTACGAAGTGCTGGTGATCGACAACAACACCAAGGATCCGGCCGTGTGGGAGCCGCTCAAGGCCCACTGCGAAAAGCTCGGCGAGCGCTTCCGCTTCTTCCATGTCGCGCCACTGGCCGGCTTCAAGGGCGGCGCGCTGAACTACCTGATCCCGCACACCGCCAAGGATGCCGAAGTGATCGCGGTGATCGACTCGGACTACTGCGTCGACCGCAACTGGCTCAAGCACATGGTGCCGCACTTCGCCGACCCGAAGATCGCTGTGGTGCAGTCGCCGCAGGACTACCGCGACCAGCATGAGAGCGCCTTCAAGAAGCTGTGCTACAGCGAATACAAGGGCTTCTTCCACATCGGCATGGTCACCCGCAACGACCGTGACGCAATCATCCAGCACGGCACCATGACCATGACCCGGCGCAGCGTGCTCCAGGAGCTGGGCTGGGCCGAATGGTGCATCTGCGAGGACGCCGAGCTGGGCCTGCGGGTGTTCGAGAAGGGGCTGTCGGCCGCCTATGCCCACAACAGCTACGGCAAGGGCCTGATGCCCGACACCTTCATCGACTTCAAGAAACAGCGCTTCCGCTGGGCCTATGGTGCGATCCAGATCATCAAGCACCACGCCGGCGCCCTGCTGCGCGGCAGGAACAGCGAGCTGACCCGAGGCCAGCGCTACCACTTCCTGGCCGGCTGGCTGCCGTGGATCGCCGACGGCATGAACATCTTCTTCACCGTCGGTGCACTGTTGTGGTCGGCGGCGATGATCATCGTGCCGCATCGCGTCGATCCACCGCTGATGATCTTTGCCATCCCGCCGCTGGCGCTGTTCTTCTTCAAGGTCGGCAAGATCGTGTTCCTCTACCGCCGTGCGGTGGGGGTCAACATGAAGGACGCCTTTGCTGCTGCCCTGGCGGGCCTGGCGCTGTCGCACACCATCGCCAAGGCGGTGCTGTACGGTTTCTTCACCAGCAGCATGCCGTTCTTCCGCACGCCGAAGAATGCCGACAGCCATGGCGTGCTGGTGGCGATTTCCGAGGCCCGTGAGGAATTGTTCATCATGCTGTTGTTGTGGAGTGCGGCAGCCGGGATCTACCTGGTGCAGGGGTTGCCCAGCTCCGACATGCGCTTCTGGGTGGCGATGCTGCTGGTGCAGTCGCTGCCGTACCTGGCGGCGTTGGTGATGGCGTTGCTGTCGTCGCTGCCCAAGCCAGGGGAAAAGGCCGCTGAACCGCAACAGGCCTGATGGAGCCGGGCTGCTTCGCAGCCCATTCGCGGGCAAGTCACAGCGCCGAACCGCCGCCCCCACAAGGCCGAGCAGTTCTTGCAGGGCGGTTCGGCACTGCGACTTGCCCGCGAATGGCCGTGAACCCTGAAATCATTTGATATAAGATAACGCCCCTCAGATTTCCCGCCTTGCCTTGCCCCGGAGTCCCCCATGACGGCCCCTGCCGAGCTCTCGCCTACCCTTCAACTGGCCTGCGACCTGATCCGTCGCCCCTCGGTGACGCCGGTCGATGCCGACTGCCAGGCACAAATGATGAACCGTCTGGGCGCCGTCGGCTTCCAGCTCGAGCCGATGCGCTTCGAGGATGTCGACAACTTCTGGGCCACCCACGGCACCCAGGACGGCCCGGTGCTGTGCTTCGCCGGCCATACCGACGTAGTGCCCACCGGCCCGGTGCAGCAATGGCAGCATGAGCCCTTCGACGCCCTGATCGACGCCGACGGCATGCTCTGCGGTCGCGGTGCTGCCGACATGAAAGGCAGCCTGGCATCGATGGTGATCGCCAGTGAACGCTTCGTCAGCGACTACCCCGACCACCGCGGCAAGGTCGCCTTCCTCATCACCAGCGACGAGGAAGGCCCGGCGCACCACGGCACCAAGGCCGTGGTCGAACTGCTCAAGGCGCGTAACGAGCGCCTGGACTGGTGCATCGTCGGCGAGCCATCGAGCACCACGCTGCTCGGAGACGTGGTCAAGAACGGCCGCCGCGGCTCGCTCGGCGCCAAGCTGACCGTGCGCGGCAAACAGGGCCATGTGGCCTACCCGCACCTGGCGCGCAACCCGATCCACCTGGCCGCGCCGGCGCTGGCCGAACTGGCCGCCGAGCACTGGGACGAGGGCAACGCTTTCTTCCCGCCGACCAGCTTCCAGATCTCCAACCTCAACTCCGGTACCGGCGCCACCAACGTGGTCCCAGGCGACCTGGTCGCGCTGTTCAACTTCCGCTTCTCCACCGAGTCGACCGTCGAAGGTCTGCAACAGCGGGTGGCAGCGATCCTCGACAAGCACCAGCTGGAGTGGTCGATCGACTGGGCGCTGTCGGGCTTGCCGTTCCTCACCGAACCGGGCGAACTGCTCGATGCGGTGTCGTCGAGCATCAAGGCCGTCACCGGGCGCGACACCCAGCCATCCACCAGCGGTGGCACCTCCGATGGTCGCTTCATCGCCACCATGGGCACCCAGGTGGTCGAGCTCGGCCCGGTCAACGCCACCATCCACCAGGTGGACGAACGCATCCTGGCCAGCGACCTCGACCTGCTGAGCGAAATCTACTACCAGACCCTGGTCCGGTTGCTCGCCTGATGCTCGCCTGCCCCCTCTGCCAGGCGCCCCTGGCGCAGCTCGACAGCGGCGTGGCCTGCCCTGCCGGCCACCGCTTCGACCGCGCCCGCCAGGGCTACCTGAACCTGTTGCCGGTGCAGCACAAGAACAGCCGCGACCCAGGCGACAACCAGGCCATGGTCGAGGCCCGCCGCGACTTCCTCGACGCCGGCCACTACGCCCCGGTGGCCGCGCGCCTGGCGCAGCTGGCCGCCGAGCGCCAGCCAGCGGCCTGGCTCGACATCGGCTGCGGCGAGGGCTACTACACCGCGCAGATCGCCCGGTCGCTGCCAGCGGCAGACGGCTATGCCCTGGACATCTCCCGCGAGGCGGTCAAGCGAGCCTGTCGCCGCGCGCCGCAGTTGACCTGGATGGTCGCCAGCATGGCCCGCGTACCGATGGCCGACGCCAGTTGCAACTTCATCGCCAGCGTCTTCAGCCCGCTGGACTGGGCCGAAGCCAAGCGCCTGCTCGCCCCTGGTGGCGGCCTGATGCGGGTCGGACCGACCAGCGGCCACCTGATGGAGCTGCGCCAGATGCTCTACGATGAAGTGCGCCCCTACGCCGACGACAAGCACCTGGCCCTGATCCCGGACGGCATGCAGCACGCCCACGGCGAGGTGCTCGAGTTCACCCTGACACTGAGCGAAGCCAAGGCCCGCGCAGACCTGCTGGCCATGACCCCGCACGGCTGGCGCGCCAGCGCCGAGAAACGCGCCAGGGTGATCGAGCAGCCCGAGCCGTTCGACGTCACGGTTTCAATGCGTTATGACTATTTCGTGCGCCAAGACTGAGCACACCCGGAGCCCTGAAATGCGCCAACCCGATATCGAGATCTACCTCAAGGACGCCGACGTCGATCACAAGCAGATCGCCGACTGGCTGACCCAGGCCCTGGGCCCATGCAGCGAGTGGAAACAGAAAGGCCAGACCTTCAAGTGCACAGCCGGTAACATTCCGGTCACATGGTTACCCAAGGCTGTAGGGAAATGGAACAGCCTGTACCTGGAAAGCGATCAGACGCCGTGGGCCGATGACGTGGCATGCGCGCGTGCCGCCTTCGCGGCGCTGAATGTCGAAGTGCGCTGCGCGCCGGGCAGCTGGGCCGAGGAAGATGGGGAAGAGGATGCCGATCGCTGGATCCGCATCAGCGCCGACGGAGAAGAGGAAATCACCTGGCGCACCAACTGAAAAAGCTCGCATCAGGCTGCAAGTTCCACGGACAACCTGCAGCTTGAAGCGTGCCGACTACCTGTCAGAGACCGACCACGTCCTCTGCCTGCAGGCCTTTCTGGCCCTGCACCAGGTTGTACTCCACCTGCTGTCCTTCGACCAGGGTACGATGCCCCTCACCGCGGATCGCACGATAGTGGACGAACACGTCCGCTCCCCCGTCGCGCTGAATGAAGCCAAAACCCTTGGCATCGTTGAACCACTTCACATTCCCAGTCTCACGAGACGACATCTGAAACACTCCGGATTTTTATTTTGAAGATCGCCTTGCAGGCACAGGGCTCCGCCCTTTGCCGACACAGCTTGAGGAAATTTCCTGCAAGGTGCGGACCGAGTATATGACACGCAACAAAAAAATTTGATGACCGGCCCGTAGAGCGACGTTTTTTGCTGAACTTATGCCGATACAGCAGCCTAACTTGCTGGTATATCACCTGATACATTTTTCCAGGGCCGACACCCCATGACCCGTTCCCCCCTGCGCCGCCTGATCTTCGGCGCCCTGCGTCGCGTCCTGTACCTGTGGGTGCGCTCCGAAACCATCAACCAGTCGTCGCTGACGCTCAACCTCGACCGCAGCCGCCCGGTGTTCTACGCCCTGCCCTCGCCATCGCTCACCGATCTGGCCGTGATCGACCGCGAATGCACCAATGCGGGGCTGCCACGCCCGGTGCTGCCGGTCAGTGTCGGCCCGCTGCAGGAACCCGCCGCATTCTTCTACCTGACGCCGGACCCGGACTGGCTCGGCCGGCATGACAAGCGCGGTGCACCGCCCACCCTCGAGCGCCTGGTCACCGCCCTCGGCGAACATGCCGAAGAAGATGCGCAGATCATTCCGGTGAGCGTGTTCTGGGGCCAGACCCCAGCCAGCGAAAGCAGCCCCTGGAAGCTGCTGTTCGCCGACAGCTGGGCGGTCACCGGGCGCCTGCGCCGCCTGCTGACCGTGCTGATCCTGGGGCGCAAGACCCGCGTGCAGTTCTCGGCGCCGATCCACCTGCGCGAGCTGGTGCAGCACAACAAGGGCCACGAGCGCACCGTGCGCATGGCCCAGCGCCTGATGCGCGTACACTTTCGCAATCTCAAGACGGCGGTGATCGGCCCGGACATCTCGCACCGGCGCAACCTGGTCAAGGGGCTGGTGCATGCGCCCCTGGTCCGTCAGGCCATTGCCGAGGAGGCGCAACGCGAGAACATCCCCCAGGCCAAGGCCGAAGCCAAGGCCCTGCACTATGGCAACGAGATCGCCTCCGACTACACCTACACCGCCATCCGCTTCCTGGAAGTGGTGCTGAGCTGGTTCTGGAACAAGATCTACGACGGCATCAAGGTCAACCACATCGAACAGGTGCAAGGCATCGCACCTGGCCACGAAGTGATCTACGTGCCGTGCCATCGCAGCCACATCGACTACCTGCTGCTGTCGTACCTGTTGTTCCGCAATGGCCTGACACCGCCGCACATCGCCGCCGGCATCAACCTCAACATGCCGGTGATCGGCGGCCTGCTGCGCCGCGGCGGCGCCTTCTTCATGCGCCGCACCTTCAAGGGCAACCCGCTGTATACGGCGGTGTTCAACGAGTACCTGCACACCCTGTTCACCAAGGGCTTCCCGGTGGAGTACTTCGTCGAGGGCGGGCGCTCGCGCACCGGGCGCATGCTGCAACCCCGCCCAGGCATGCTGGCGATCACCCTGCGCAGCTTCCTGCGTTCCTCGCGTACCCCGATCGTCTTCGTGCCGGTGTACATCGGCTACGAGCGCGTGCTCGAAGGCCGCACCTACCTGGGCGAACTGCGCGGGGCGAGCAAGAAGAAGGAGTCGATCTTCGACATCTTCAAGGTCATCGGGGCGCTCAAGCAGCGCTTCGGCCAGGTCTACGTCAACTTCGGCGAACCGATCCGCCTGGGCGCCTTCCTCGACCAGCAACAGCCCGGCTGGCGCGAACAGGAACTCGGTCCGCAGTTCCGCCCGGCCTGGCTCAACGACACCACCACGCGCCTGGGCGAAACGGTGGCCCGGCACCTGAACGGCGCAGCGGCGATCAACCCGGTCAACCTGGTGGCGCTGGCCCTGCTGTCGACCAGCCGCCTGGCCCTGGACGAACGTGCACTGGTACGGGTGCTGGACCTGTACCTGGGCCTGTTGCGCCAGGTCCCCTACTCGCCGCACATCACCCTGCCCGAGGGTGACGGCAAGGCACTGATCGAGCACGTCAGGGGCATGGAACTGCTGGCCGAACAGAAGGACGCCCTGGGGCGCATCCTTTACCTGGACGAAGCCAATGCGGTGCTGATGACGTACTACCGCAACAACATCCTGCACATCTTCGCCCTGCCGGCGCTGCTGGCAAGCTTCTTCCTGAGCAGCGCGCGAATGAGCCGCGAACTGCTCGGCCAGTACGTGCAGGCGCTGTACCCCTACCTGCAGGCAGAGCTGTTCCTGCACTGGAGCCCGGAGCAGCTCGACGAGGTCATCGACCAGTGGCTGGCGGCATTGGTGGAGCAAGGCTTGCTGCGTTTCGAGAATGGCGTGTACCTGCGCCCGGCGCCCAGTTCGCGTCAGTTCGTGCTGCTCACTCTGCTGGCCAGGGCCATCACCCAGACCCTGCAACGCTTCTACATGGCCACCTCGCTGCTGCTCAACAGCGGCCAGCACAGCCTGAATGCCGAGGAGCTGGAAGGCCTGTGCGTGATGATGGCCCAGCGCCTGTCGATCCTGCATGGGCTCAATGCCCCGGAGTTCTTCGACAAGACGCTGTTCCGCCACTTCATCCAGACCCTGGTGCGCGAAGGTGTGCTGCAACCTGATGCCGAAGGCAAGCTGGGCTACCACGACAAGCTCGCCGAACTGGCCGAGGGCGTCGCCAAGCGGGTGCTGTCGGTGGAGCTGCGCTTGTCGATCCGCCAGGTTGCGCTGCACCGGGACGAAACCGGGGAACAGGCTATCGTCTGATGCAGGGTCGGCCTTTTCGCGGGCAGGCCCGCTCCTGCAAATGTCTGTGGGAGCGGGCTTGCCCGCGAAAAAGGTCACCATGGCAGATGCACCGAACATGGCGCTGAGCACCGGACAGATTTCCTTCCCCGCCCGCCATTGCGCTAAAGTCCCAGTGGTCGGCCACAAGCCCCCGCCAAGGATTGCCCAGAGCCCATGAAAAAACTCGTCACGCTGTGCTGCGCCACCCTGCTGGCAGCCTGCTCAAGCCATACCCCGTCCAACCAGGCCAGCCTGGAGGGCGAAGTCTTCTACCTGCAGCGTATTGCCCTGCCTCCTGCCGCCACACTCAGCGTGAGCCTGCAGGACGTGTCGCTGATGGACGCCCCGGCCGTGACCCTGGCCAGCCAGTCCGGCCCGGTCAAGGGCAACGTGCCGCTGCCCTTCCAGCTCAGCTACGACAAGGCCAAGGTCCAGCCAGGCCACCGCTACGCGATCAGCGCGCGCATCGAACTCGATGGCGAGCTGCTGTTCATCAACACCGAGCACCACGGCGTCAGGCTCGACGGCAGCGATCCGCAACCGCTGCGGGTCAAGGTCGATCCGGTACGCTGACCCTGCCTCATTTCTGCCCATAAGGAAGTCTTCATGATTCGTTCCTCCCTGCGCTTCACCACCCTGTGCGCCGGCCTGCTGCTGTCGGCCAGCGCCCTGGCCCTGTCGCTCGGCGACCTGTCCCAGAACGATGCCGCCGGCGGCCTCAAGGATGCCCTGACCCAAGGCGCGCAGATTGCCGTCAAGCAACTGAGCACCCCGGGCGGTTTCAGCAACAACCCCGACGTGCGCATCGAACTGCCCGGCAACCTGGGCAAGGCGGCCAAGGCCATGAAGATGTTCGGCAAGGGTGACCAGGTCGATGCCCTGGAAACCGGCATGAACAAGGCCGCCGAGGCCGCCGTGCCGCAAGCCCAGGCCATTCTGGTGGATGCGGTGAAGAAGATGACCGTCACCGATGCCAAGGGCATTCTCAGCGGTGGCGAGGATTCGGCCACCCAGTACCTGAACAAGAGCAGCCGCGAGCAGATCCGCGCCAAGTTCCTGCCAATCGTCAAGCAGGCCACCGACAAGGTCGGCCTGGCCCAGCAGTACAACAGTTTCGCCGGCCAGGCCAAGGGGCTGGGCCTGATCAAGGATGACGCCAATATCGAGAACTACGTGACCGAAAAAGCCCTGGACGGGCTGTTCGAGATGATCGCCAAGCAGGAGCAGAGCATCCGCCAGAACCCGGCGCAGGCAGCCACCAGCCTGGCCAAGAAAGTCTTCGGCGCACTCTGATTCGACCACCCCCACGGCCTGAAAGCGCATTGCGGGCAGACGCCCGCGATGCCACCCCAGCCCATGCTCATGGGCGCCGCCAGAACGACCACCCGGCGGTTTTACGCAAAAGATCCCCAGAGCGGCACTTGCACGATCTGCGCACGGCTGCTTGAATCCAATTCGTCAGTCTTCATGTGACCCGCCGGTCACACATGGAGTCCAAGACGCCTTTTGCTGGCCACCCAGGGTCTCGATGCCCTGGGGCACGGCAGATAGCCCGCCAACAACAATACCCGTCGACCCACGCAACAGGGATCGGCACTGGGCCCCGGTTTCACTTCCAGGCGAATGCCTACCTGTCATATGAAACGTGCACCCTAGGGTTCTGCGCAGCCATCCCGAGCGATCGTTACGGCTGGGCAGGCCACTAGGGTCTGTGTGAAAAGTCTTGAGACGAAGGTCAGGCAAGGCGAAAACAGCCGAGGAAGCGGAGTTTACGGGTTGTAAATGAGCATTCCGAGGCTGTTTTCAACGCAGCATGAACGAGTATCAAGGCTTTTCACACAGAACCTAGAGACGCGAGTGCCCTTTTTGCGCCAGGAGTCGATGACATGAGGCCAGAAATCGCTGTACTTGATATCCAAGGTCAGTACCGGGTTTACACGGAGTTCTATCGCGCGGAAACGGCAGAGAAGACGATCGTCCTGATCAACGGCTCGCTGGCCACCACGGCGTCGTTTGCCCAGACGGTGCGCAACCTGTATCCGCAATTCAACGTGGTGTTGTACGACCAGCCCTATGCCGGCAAGTCCAAGCCACACAACCGCCAGGAGCGTCTGCTCAGCAAAGAGACCGAGGCGCATATCCTGCTGGAGCTGGTCGAGCACTTTCGCGCCGATCACGTGATGTCCTTCTCCTGGGGCGGTGCCTGCACCCTGCTGGCGCTGGCGCACCAGCCACGGCGGGTGAAGAAGGCGATCGTCAGCTCGTTCTCGCCGGTGATCAACGCGCCGATGCGCGACTACCTCGAGCGCGGTTGCCAGTACCTGTCGGCCTGCGATCGCTGCCGGGTCGGCAACCTGGTCAACGACACCATCGGCAAGCACCTGCCGTCACTGTTCAAGCGCTTCAACTACCGCCACGTGAGCAACCTGGACAGCCACGAGTACTCGCAGATGCATTTCCACATCAACCAGGTGCTGGATCACGATCTGGAGCGGGCATTGAAAGGCGCGCGCAACATCGACATTCCGGTGCTGTTCATCAACGGTGAACGTGACGAGTACACCACGGTGGAGGACGCGCGGCAGTTCAGCCGCCATGTGGGCAAGAGCCAGTTCAGCGTGATTCGCGATGCCGGCCACTTCCTCGACATGGAACACAAGACCGCCTGCGAGGATACCCGCAGCGCCATGCTCGGCTTCCTCGAGCCCGCGCGCGAGGCCCGCCAGCGCTACACCTACGTGCAGGGGCAGCATGCGCTGGCCATCTGAGGGGTTCGGCAACCTGTAACCGTCACCCGCCGGTTGCAGGTGGTCGAGAGGCTTTTTTACAACCCCGGGCTTCTCATATGAGCCGGGTTCTGGTAAAAAGTCGCGCTGCGAAGCGGGTATAGTTTAGTGGCAAAACGAAAGCTTCCCAAGCTTTAGTTGAGGGTTCGATTCCCTCTACCCGCTCCACTTCCAATCAGTTTTTCCGCTACTCCCTGGTGGACAAGCCAGATCCTCAACACCACCTTGCCTCTGATCCGAATGTTGTGGCGCTGCCATTACCGCTGGTCGACCCCAACACCGTCTGAAGGCTCTCTCCCGCATCAATGCAACCAGCCGCGCAAGCCGCGTACGAGCAGTTCATCCAGCAAGCCGGAACGCCTCTGCCATTCGGTCCTGCTCACGTGCCGCCAAGCCTAGACCCTGAGCCAGGGTTCGCCATTGACCAACGATGTCTCGGAAGTCGTTGATGATCTCGTCTGCTTCTTGAAGCTGCAGGCGGAAGTAAACGGCAACCTCCCGAGCCAACTCAAGATCGAGCGCGTTATCCGCATCGGTAATATTCAGCTTCAGGCCGTCGGCATGGGAGACAGGATTCATGTCGTAGGCCTGGGAAAGCTTCCAGCCGCGCCTTGGCACCAGGATGAAACCGTGGTTACGAAGATGGTCGTCCGTGTTGGAGACCAGGATGTTGAAGACGATTCGCGACCATAGCTCTCGCAGGTCTTCGTCAGGTTGCGAACCCTGACTCATGAGTACCTCTGCGAGCTCCAGGTAGCTCACTCCTGTCGATGCGTCGTCACCGTCACTGTGTCCAGTCAAGGTCATCGCTGAGGCAAAATGCAGGCGGCGACCTGAATCGGTCCGATCGAAGCGGCGCACCATGAAACAATGATGCTCGCTGGCGAACCTGCGAGCCTGCGCCGAAGCCACGTCAAGGCCGCAACCGTTGGCCAGGGCATTGACTACCATTTCCCATCCGCCGACATCATAGGTATCCCGCGTGCTTGGGAATTTCGCGATGTACAAACGCCCCGCTTCGTCTGCGACGCTCGCCTTTGGCCTCGCACCGCCGAGCGAACCGCCTGGAGCGATGAGCATACGTAGCCAGTCATGTCCTTGGATAGCGACATTGTCTGGGTCCTGTTCAAGGGCATGACTGGCCTGTTCCAGCGCGCGAATTTCAGTGAAAGGTGGAGCCGCGACGTTGATGCGGTTGTCGAGAAAATCCCCGGCATCCCCGAGTCGGTACCGTAGCGCACCCACTCGATACATATCGTGTACCCCAAGCAGATAGTCCGACTCGTAGAGTCGTGCATCCGCGTGCACCAGACCCGCTCGCCTGTCACGCTCAAATCTCCTGTCCATCAGCAGGCGCCCCCAACGGTCAGGACTTGAGTCATCGAAGACCCCGAACTTGTCTCTCGGTGGCGTGGGGTACTGCGGGCCGCCAAAGGATTGAATGCTCGGGTCCAGTTGCAGTCCGGCCAGATAAGGCTCTGCCAGCGCAGCAGTGTCGTACTCGAACTCGAATCGCTCCGTGGCTCTGGTCCTGCGGCTGTGCAGGAAGCCAAGCCGTTGTGGGGCTGGCAGGCCATCCCAGTCTGCATACACGGCGATCATGCTCATGAGGGCACATTCCCTTTGCGTTTTGGCTTGCGAAGCATCGCGGTCAGACTATCCGTGCTCACCGCATCGGGGAACAACTCCGGTTTTTCGTCGAGGACTTGCCTCGGTGCGCCCTCAGCCGTCGGCCGGTTGCACTTGGCTTGCGCTTTTTCTGCCTTGGACGAAGGGGCGCTGAGCGGCGCGCGAGCTACCGGCGCAGGATTGTGAACGACAGCTCTTGGGCGGCTGGGTACAGCATCGCTGCTCATCAACCGAGCGTCCTGCAACTGTCGACCCAGCTCATCTGCGGCAGCAAGCTTTGCGAGGTCGCCGGCCAATCCAAGAACCTGCATCACGGACAGGTAAGCCCCCATCGTGACACCCGATCCCCCAGCCTCCAGTGAGCGTAGCGTCATGGGAGACATGCCCGCCCGTTCGGCGACTTGTTTGGCAGTCAACTTTCGGCGCAGGCGCGCAAGCTTGAGCCGCTCACCGAATTCGACGAGAAGGTTGTTTGTCGCCGGCAAGAGTGGGGCTGTCTTCTTGGCCATGGCTAATATTTCATCTCTTTTCACTTAAAACAGCCAAAATATTAGCACTTTACTCATAAAATCACGAGCCCGTGCGTTTTTGACCACCTCAAGCACAGTTGACGAGGCTAATATTCCCTCCTTCCCGGCGAAAAAGAGCCAGAATATTTACATCGGTCATATTTTCCGAGCCAATTCTTGGTAACGTGTCTGGTAGATCGCAGACCGCGTTCAGCGCCTTCCCTCGCACCGTCCACTGATCCGGCCCATGGCCCCTCCGGTGCCGATCCAGTTGAATGCCCGCCCGGATTTCGCTTGCAAGCGAGACGGCTTCGGGTGCATATCGCCTACTCTACCCAGAGACATTTCCAAGGGACTGCCCATGTTTCTCTCCCGCTGGTTGCCCGGCCTGGCCAACCTCCTGCACTACCGCCGCGAATGGTTCCACGCCGACCTGCAGGCGGGCCTGTCGGTGGCCGCGATCCAGATCCCGATCGCCATCGCCTACGCGCAGATCGTCGGCCTGCCGCCGCAATACGGTCTGTATGCCTGCGTGCTGCCAATGATGGTCTACGCCCTGATCGGCAGCTCGCGGCAGTTGATGGTCGGCCCCGATGCCGCCACCTGCGCGATGATCGCAGGCGCCGTGGCCCCCCTGGCGATGGGCGATCCACAGCGTATCGCCGAACTGTCGGTGATCGTCACGGTATTGGTCGGCGTGATGCTGATCGCAGCGGGGCTGGCCCGTGCCGGATTCATCGCCAGCTTCTTCTCGCGGCCGATCCTGATCGGCTACCTCAACGGTATCGGCCTGAGCCTGATCGCCGGACAGATGTCGAAGGTGGTGGGATTCAAGATCGAGGGTGACGGCTTTGTGCTCAGCCTGGTCAACTTCCTCGAACGCCTCGGCGAGATCCACTGGCTGACCCTGGCCATCGGCCTCGGCGGCCTGGCCTTGCTGATCTGGCTGCCCAGGCGTTATCCGCGGCTGCCGGCGGCACTGGTGACCGTGGCGGTGTTCACCGTGCTGGCAGGTTTGTTCGGCCTGGACCGCTTCGGGGTAGCGATCCTCGGCCCGGTGCCAGCGGGCATGCCGGAACTGGCCTGGCCGCAGAGCAACCTGGCCGAGACCAAGAGCCTGCTGCGCGACGCCCTGGGTATCGCCACGGTGAGCTTCTGCAGCGCCATGCTCACGGCACGCAGCTTTGCCGCACGGCATGGTTATGCGATCAATGCCAACCACGAGTTCGTCGCCCTGGGCGTGAGCAACCTGGCCGCCGGCATCTCCCAGGGCTTCGCCATCAGCGGCGCCGACTCGCGTACCGCAGTCAACGACATGGTCGGGGGCAAGAGCCAGCTGGTGGGCATCATCGCCGCGCTGGTGATCGCGCTGATCCTGCTGTTCTTCACCGCTCCCATGGCCTGGATCCCCCAGGCCGCGCTCGGCGCCGTGCTGCTGATGGCCGGCTGGGGGCTGATCGATGTGAAATCGCTGGGCAGGATCCGCCGCCTGAGCCGCTTCGAATTCTGGCTGTGCCTGCTGACCACCCTCGGCGTGCTGGGTCTCGGCGTGCTGCCCGGCATCGTCTTCGCGGTGACCCTGGCCATCCTGCGTTTGCTCTACAGCATCTACCAACCTACCGACGCCGTGCTGGGCTGGGTACCCGGCATCGAGGGCCAGGTCGACGTGCGTCAGCACCCGCAGGCCCGCACCGTGCGGGGCCTGGTGGTGTACCGCTTCGACGATGCGATCCTGTTCTTCAACGCCGACTACTTCAAGATGCGCCTGCTCGAAGCGCTGCAACGCGAGCCCGAACCCAAGGCCGTGCTGTTCGACGCCGAGGCCGTGACCAGCATCGACGTCAGCGGCATCGCCGCCCTGCGCGAAGTGCGCGACACCTTGCAGGCACAAGGCGTGCACTTCGCCATCGCCCGCGCCCGCGGCACCTTCCTGCGAATGCTGGTGCGCTCGGGCATGGCACGCGAGATGGAAGACAAGCTGCTGTTCGGCTCGGTCCGCGCGGGTATCCGCGCCTATCGGGTGTGGCGTAACAGGGAGCGGCGTGGGCAGGTGGCGGAATGACAGAATCGGATTACATGAGAATCAGAACTCGGCACAGTGCGTAAATTTCTTTCAGTCATTAGCGTGGGCTACACCGCACCCGCAACGTGCGAGACACCCGTCCTCCATGACGCTGCCCTGCCAGCACCTACGCCACTGACGTACTCCATGCTATGCCTTCATCGAAACACCACTTTTCACCAAACGAGTCAAAGAACTGCTCGATGATGAGCGCTATCAACTTCTGCAACTCGCTCTTGCCACCTCCCCTACTGATGGTGACCTGATCGAGGGAACTGGTGGTTTACGCAAGATTCGAGTGGCAGCTAAAGGGCATGGAAAGCGCAGCGGTGCGAGGGTCATTTATTACCACTTCGTCTCTTCGTCCCAAATCGCCATGCTCTATATCTATCCGAAAAACGTGCAAGTGGACCTTTGCGCAGAGCAACGCAAGGCACTGATGAAATTGATCAGGCATTGGAGCCCGATATGAACCGTTTCTTCGACGAATTGATGGAAAGTGTCCAACAGATGGATGAGATCATTCACGGCAAGCGCCAAGCTTCGCGCCAGTTCGAGGTGAACGCAGTGCAAGTGAAGAGCATTCGTGAGGCAACAGGCCTGTCACAGGCCCGGTTCGCCGAAATGATCGATGTGCAGGTCGCCACCTTGCGTAACTGGGAGCAAGGCCGCAGAGAACCCACAGGCCCGGCAAAAGCCCTGTTACGCGCGATTTACAATGATCCTGATCATGTACTAAAGGCGCTTTCTCACTGACACCCATACACGTTCAAGTAGCACTACCCAATGGCGCGCCGCCCCGCCTACGGGACACATGCCCGCGCCACGGTCGCCATCCCCTCACCGATCAGACTCATCAATCCGCACAGCAAGCAGCCGGGTACTTCAGCTGCTCCACCTCATGCCCCTTGGCCAGCAACAAATCGCGCGGTATGAGTGCGGGCTTGTACCGCGATCACCGGCCAACCCTGTTTCCTCCGTCGCGGTTCTTTCCACCGACAAGCCCGCGCCCCCAGAGGCTTCATGCTGCTGCGATCAGTAACCCAGCGTCTTCAGCAACTGCGCTTCGACCTGCACCTGCGCACGCCCATAGAAACGCAGCAGTTCTCCGGCCCGGTTGGTGAAGATGCCATCCACCCCCGCCTTCATCGCCTTGTCGAAGTCCACTCGGTCATCGAGGGTATACACATGCACCAGCAAGCCGCGCTCGTGACTGGCCTGGTTCATCCAGGGCTGGATCAGGTCGGCATAGCTCTGCTCGCCCAGCTTGCTGCGCACCGCCGACGGCCCCGTACCGATGGCGCCACCGGCCTTGGCCGCATCCAGCCAGCGCAGGAATTCGTCACGGTCCCTGGGCTCCTGTCGGGCATAGAAGGCAGCCTTGTCCTTCTCACCGGAGCCGGCAAAGTCCTGGCCCGACTTCGGCTCGATGCTGCCCTTGCCGATCCATAGCAGCAGGATCTTCGGCACCTGTGGCATTTCCTGGTGCAGCAGGGCCAGGCTGTTGCGGTCGAAGGTCTGCAGGATCACCCGACCCGGCTTGTCGAGCCAGCCGCGCGCCTGCAGCTTGTCCTTGAGCTGCTTCTCGATTCCCGGGAACTGCCTGGGCACCTTGGTTTCGATGTACAGACCCGGATGACGCTGGGGATTACCTTCAGCGATATCGATCACCTCGTCGAGGGTCAGGATCTGCAACTTGCCGAACGCTTCGCGGGCGCGGTCCGGGTAGGCCTTGTTGAACCAGCTGCCGGCGTCGAGCGACTTGAGTTCGGCCAGGGTGAAATCACTCACCGGGCTTTTCGCCCGCTCAGGGAAACGCTCGGCCACATCGCTGGTACGCGCCAGCACGTCGTCGTGCACCACCACCAGCACGTTGTCACGGGTGCGCTGCAGGTCGAGCTCAAGGTAGTCGGCACCCAGTTCACGGGCCAGGAGATAGGCTGCAGTGGTCGACTCGGGGGCATCGAAGGAGGCGCCGCGGTGGGCGATCACTGCCGGGTGAGGTACATGCTGGGCCTTGGCCAGCGAAGGCCCGTCAGCGGCACCGGCGTTCATCGCCGACAACAGCAGGGCCAGGCCCAGCGTGGGAAGAGCAGGTATGCGCATTCATCGATCCTCTTGGGCTGCGCGGCGCCATGAGAGGCTGCGCAACCGGTTCCTTGGAGGTGCAAGCCTCTCACAGCTTCGATGACATGCTAAAGTCCCCCGGCTTTCCCCTGCCCTACGGATGCGCGATGCCCCCTCTCGATACCCAGCTGGCCGCATGGCCCGACCTCAACGCCCGCCACCCCTGCACCGCCCTGCTGCTGGGCAACGGGGCAAGCCGCGTGCTGTGGAAGCCGTTCGGCTATTTCTCGCTGTTCGAGCAGGCCCAGCGCGCAGGACGCAAGAGCGGCCTGGCGATCAGCGACCAGGCGTTGTTCAAGGCGCTGGGTACCGAACTGTTCGAACCGGTGCTGAGCACCCTGAATACCACGGTGCGGGCCAACGCCGCCCTGGCGATCAACTCCACGGCGCCGCTGAACCGCTATTACTCGATCAAGGAAGCGCTGATCCACGCCATTCGCTCGCTGCATCCGCCGCACGCACTGCTGTCGAGCGTCACCCTGGCGACGATCGCTGCCGCACTGCGTCAGTACCGCAGCGTCTACACCAGCAACTACGACCTGATCCTGCCCTGGGCCATGGAACAGGCACCCGAGGGTTTCGCCACGCTGTTCGACGACGAAGGCTTCTTCGACGTGCGGCGCACCGCCTGCAAAGGTACCCGTGTGCTGCACCTGCACGGCGGCCTGCACCTGCTCAAGCTGCCCGATGGCAGCACCCGCCAGCGCAGCGCCGTGGCCAGCGAACTGCTCGACGGCTTCGCCGTGAACATCCCCGGCGAGGTGCCGTTGTTCATCAACGAAGACCGCAGCGAACTGAAACTCAAGGCGATCCGCCATTCGGACTACCTGTCCTGGAGCCTCGGGCAACTGGCCGCTGAACACGACGGCCTGTGCCTGTTCGGCCAGCACCTGGACAGCAGCGACGAACACCTGCTGCACGCCCTGCGCCAGGCAAGCCCCAAGCACATCTGCATCGCCATCCGGCCGTTGAGCGAGGCGTCAATACTCAACCAGAAGCAGCACTTTAGCGATCGTTTCGCAGACCTTGCCGGCACGAACCTGCACTTCTTCGACGCCACCAGCCATCCGCTCGGAGCGCCCGAACTGGCCTTGCCGGTCCCGCTGGCGCAGGCCCGCCGTCACTGAGAATTCATCATCGACGATCTGGTAAATGTAAATAATTCTCGATAAGATCCGCACCCTTTCCTTCCCAGGCCAGCCCGGAAAGCGTGCATGCAGCGCCTCAAGCCCGACCCTGCCACCCAGGACACCTGCCGCGGTTTCTACGCCGAGATCCTGCATTTCCTGCGCAAGCGCATGGACAACGCCAGCGATGCCGCCGACATCACCCAGGACGTGTTCGCCCAGTGGCTGGGCTACCGCGACCGGGCCAAGGTCGAGCAACCCCGGGCGTTTCTGTTCCAGATGGCGCGCAACCTGCTGAGCGATCACTGGCGTCGGCAGAAGGTGCGTCACGCGGTGCTAGACGACGATACCGGCGATGAGCCGGGCGTGGACAACGACCCGCTCGACCACGCCCAGCGCGCACAGCGCCTGGAACAATTGCGCGAGGTCCTCGCCGAACTCTCGCCGCGGCGACGAGAAGCCCTTATGCTGCACCGCTTCGAAGGCCTGACCCAGGCGCAGATCGCCGAACGCATGGACATTTCCGTAAGCATGGTCGAGAAGCATATCGCCGCCGCCCTGCTGCAATGCAAGCAACGGCTGGACAGTGACAATGGCAGGGAGCAGCCGTAATGAGCCGTATCGACGACATCGACCAACGCCCGATCGACGCCCAGGCGGCCAGCTGGTTCACACGCAACCGCAACACACCCTCACGGGAGGAGCGCAAGGCATTCGCCCGGTGGCTCCAGCACCCGGAGCACGCCCGCGCCTACCGCCAGTTCGAACAGCTCTGGGAAGACCTGGCATCGCTCAAGCAGGCACGCCAGCCCGCCGCCGTGCCGATACGCCGTGCGCCGCGCTGGCGTCCGGCCCTGGCTGCGGCGGCGGCGCTGTTGTGTGCGGTGTTGGCCAGCAACCTCGGCAGCACCACAGCGCCAACCCGCCAGACACTCGCCGCCAGCGACACCCAGCGCAGCCTGCGCCTGCCCGATGGCAGCCAACTGTTCGTCAATGCCCAGACCCGCCTGCGCCTGGATTTCAACGCCGAGCGCCGCCTGATCACCCTCGAGCACGGGCAGCTGTACATCGAAGTGGCGGCGGACAAGGAACGGCCGCTGTTCGTCGATGCCGGCAACGCACGGGTGCGTGTGGTCGGTACCGGCTTCGACCTGCGCCGGGGCGAGCGCGAGCTGATGCTCAGCGTTGCCCACGGCCAGGTCGCCTTCGAGACCTCGGGCGAGCACCAGGCACCGCTGCTGCTCGGCGCCGGGCAACGGGTCACCTACGAACCGGTGCGAGGCACCCTGACACGCGAAGCGTTGGGCGACCAGCCGGTGGCCGACTGGCGCGACGGCCACGTGAGCTTTCGCAACCGCGAGCTGGCAAGCCTGATCGACGAACTGAGCCTGTACCGCCAGCAGCCGGTGCTGCTGGCCGATCCGGGCCTGGGTCGCTACAAGGTCTCCGGCAACCTCGACGTGCACGACCCCGATGCCCTGCTCAGTGCCCTGCCAGCGCTGCTGCCGGTGAAAACCACGCTGCTCGGTGACGGACGCCTGCGCATCGAGCACCGGGCAAAATAAATTTGAGAATTTTTATCATTCGCAGGTGAGGGTTTTTCCCAACGCCGCGTCTTCCTCCCCGCCTGCCGCGTGAACGGCGGGCTTTTTTCCGGCCATTTGCCGTTTGGGGGAATCCATGTTGTCCGCGCTGCGTCCACTGAAAGCCTTGCCTGCCCGTCCCACCCTGCTTGCCCTGTGCCTGGCCATGAGCCTGGCCGCCGAAGCCGCGCCGTTGCAGTTCGACCTGCCAGCCCAGCCCCTGGCCCGTTCCCTGAGCCAGCTGGCGCAACAGGCCAAGGTCCAGTTGCTGTTCGACGAAGCGGTGCTGCGCGATGCCCAGGCCCCGGCCCTGCACGGCGCCTTCGAGGCCCAGGACGCCATTGCCCGTCTGCTCGCCGGCAGCCGCTTCAGCGTGGTACGCATGGGCAGCACCTACGTGGTCCGGCTCAACGACGAACAGCCGCAGGCCGACAACAGCATCCAGCTCGGTGCCATGAGCATCGTCGGCGATGGCCAGCAGATCGGACCGCAGAACGTCGGACGCTCGACCCTGAACCAGGACCAGATCGACCGCTACCAGCCCAGCAACATCCCCAGCGTGCTCGCCACCTTGCCGGGCGTGAACATGGGGGGCTCGGCCAAGCCGGGCGGGCAAACCATCAACATCTGGGGCCTGGGCGACGCCGAAGACGTGCCGATGACCGTCGACGGCGCCACCAAGAGCGGCTTCGAGCGCTACCAGCAAGGCACGGTGTTCATCGAACCCGAGCTGATCAAGCACATCGAGGTGGAGAAGGGTCCGCACTCGGTCAAGACCGGCAACGGCGGCTTTGGCGGCAGCGTCAACATGACCACCAAGGACGCCGGCGACCTGCTGCAGGAAGGTCGCAACAGCGGCGCGATGGTCAAGTACGGCTACGCCAGCAACGACCACCAGCAGGTGTACAGCTCGGCGCTGTTCGGCCGCAGCGAAGATGGCCGCTTCGATGGCCTGGCCTACCTGACCAAGCGCGACGGCGGCAACATGAAGCTGGCCAGCAACATCCCCGACCCCGACGGCCGCTACCCGATCAACCCGACACGCCTGCCCAACAGTGCCCTGGACCTGGACGGCGGCCTGTTCAAGGGCAACGTGCATTTCAACGAAGAGCACAGCCTGGGCTTTTCCTGGTCGCGCTCGCAGAGCGAACGCTGGGCGCCGTTCTCGTCCACCGCCTACCCTACGCCGCCCACCGCGGCCGACATCAAGAAATACGGCTACGAGGCGGCGCTCAAACGCTTCCTGGCCAACCGCACCACCATCGACACCACCTGGTCGACCACCTACACCTACCAGCCCATCGACAACCGCTGGGTGGACCTGGAGGTGAAGTATTCCGACTCCGACACCAAGCAGACCGACGAACGCCTGGCCACCGCGTTCTTCCAGCCGGCCACCGGCGGTCGCAAGATGGACACCGAGTACCGCGACCGCATGCTCGCCGTCACCAACACCAGCCTGTTCGAGACCGGCGAACTGGAGCATGCCCTGACCGCCGGCGTGCAGATCCGTCGTCACGACCGCGACACGCAGATGTGGATGCCCGGTGGTATCTACGACACGCCGCGCTACAACTACGGCCATTACCAGCCGTACTTCATGCCCAGCGGCAAGGTGCAAAGCCAGGGTTACTACCTGCAGGATGCGGTCACCCTGGGCGATGTGACCATCACCCCGTCGCTGCGCTACGACCAGGTCACCAACGAGGGCAAGCCCAACGACGCCCCGCTGTACGACAACCCGGCCGCTGGCCACGACTACAGCGACAAGACCTACAGCGGCTGGTCGCCACGCCTGTCGGTGTTCTGGAAGGTCACGCCGAACACCGCACTGTTCGCCGACTACAGCAAGACCTGGCGCGCCCCGGTGCTGGACGAACAATATGAAGTCCAGGGCAGCGGCAGCCGCACGGCCACCAGCCGCAACCTCGACCCGGAACGCATCACCGCCCTGCGCGTGGGCAGTGTGTTCGACTTCGACAACCTGGTGCTGGCCAACGACAGCGCCCAGGTGCGCACCACGCTGTTTCGCAACCACATCGAGGACGAGATTTTCAAGGCCACCGGCATCGGCTGCCCGCAGCAGCTGGTCACCGGCGGCACCATCGCCAACACCTGCGGTGGCGGGCTGATGTCCAACTACCGCAACATCGGCGACGTGGTGATCAAGGGCTTCGAGGTCGAAAGCTTCTATGACTCGACCTACCTGTTCGGTTCGGCGTCGTTCTCCTGGATCACCGGCCGTCACCAGGGCGCCTACACCAACCCCTGGGGCCCGGACGTGTGGGCCAAGGACATTCCGGCGCCCAAGTGGATCACCACGCTGGGGGTGAAGATCCCGGCCTGGGATGCGCGGATCGGCTGGACCGCACAGTTCGTGCGCAAGACCGACCGTCTGCCGAGCGACAAGTACTACGAGGGGCCGGCCAGTGTGCTGGGTGATCGCTACTACGACCAGTACGCCAACGGCAGCTACCAGATCCACGGCCTGTTCGCCAACTGGAAGCCCCAGCAGGCGTACCTCAAGGGCACCGAGGTCAACCTGACGGTGGACAACCTGTTCAACGAATCGGCTCGCCCGGAGCTGTCGGGTGAGAATGCGCTGATGCAAGGGCGCAATGCCAAGATCAGCGTGACGCGATTCTTCTGAAGGTGTGCAGCCCGAGGTGATCGCGGTGCTGTTATCGCGGGTGAACCCGCTGCCACAGGGCCTGGCAGCGCTCAGCCTGCGATGAGTCCATCAGCCTGCAACAGGCTCTCCAGGCAATGCTCCTGCACGCCATAGAAAGCCTTGAGCTGGGCGATCTTCTCCAGCAGTGCGGTGTTGTCCGTCGCCTGCCTGCGCTTGACCGCAAGGATCATCTTGTTCTTGTTGGTGTGCTCCAGCGATATGAACTCGAAGACCTTGGTCTCGTAGCCGCACGCTTCCAGATACAGCGCACGCAGGCTGTCGGTGAGCATCTCGGCCTGCTGGCCCAGGTGCAGGCCGTATTGCAGCATCGGCTGCAACAGCCCCGGGCTGTGCAGTTGCGGGCGGATCTGCTTGTGGCAGCACGGCGAGCACATGATGATCGAGGCGCCGCAGCGGATGCCGGTATGGATGGCATAGTCGGTGGCGATATCGCAGGCATGCAGGGCGATCATCACCTCGATCGCCTCGGGCACCACGCTGCGCACATCACCGCACTGGAACTCCAGGCCCGAATGCTCCAGGCGCGCGGCGGCCGCATTGCACAGCTCGACCATGTCGGGGCGCAGTTCCACCCCGGTCACCTGCGCCTCGCGGCCCAGGGTGTTGCGCAGGTAGTCGTGCATGGCGAAGGTCAGGTAGCCCTTGCCCGAGCCGAAATCGGCCACCCGCAGCCACTGGTCGGCAGCCAGCAGCGCACTGCCCAGCGCATGGTCGAAGACCTCGATGAACTTGTTGATCTGCTTCCACTTGCGCGACATCGAGGGGATCAATGCGCCTTGGGCATCGGTGACGCCCAGGTCGCGCAGAAACGGCCGCGACAGTTCGAGGTAGCGCTTTTTCTCCCGGTCATGCCCGCTCGCCGTGACCTCGCGGGCTGCCTGGGCGGCATGGCGCTGCAACAGCGGCTTGCCCTTCTTGCTGAACCCCAGCTGTACCTCGCCCTCGGCGGTGAACAGGTGGGCGTTGCGAAAGCTCTCCGGCAACAGCTCGGCGACCAGCGCCTGGGCCTGGTCCAGCGGCAGGTTGCGGGTGATGTCGCGGGTCTGGTGGCGGTAGACAAGCGACAGGCAGGCCTGGCCCTTGATCTGCACTGGCTTGGCGATGATCCGCTGCAGGCTCTGGTCGGCGCCGACATGACGCGCCAGCACCAGCTTGGTCAGGGTCTCGCCCTGCAGGGCATCGCCCAGCAGGGTCAGGAACTGGGTACGGGCGTCGGTCGCGGGGGTGGAAGAAGACATGGAAAGGGGGTGCCTCAGGATGCGCAATGGCCGGCATTCTACAGCGTTTGAGCTGTGCCGGCCCTACCGCGAGTCACACAGGATTCAATCCAGGATCACCAGTTGGTTGGGCAACTGGTTGCGCCGCCGGGTCGGTGGCAGGTGCCGACTGAGCAGCTCGCCGCAGGCATCGATGCAGTCGACGAAGCCCTGCAGGGTCCGACCTTCGTTCACCTGCTCGGTGAACCTGGCCACCAGCGCCGCACGGGTCTGCTCATCGAGGTGCCGGGCGATGCCCTGGTCGGCGAGGATGGTGACGAAGCGGTCTGCTTCGCTGACGAAGATCAGCACCCCCGTACCGCCGTCGGTGCGCTGCAGGTTCTGCTCGCGAAATTGCTGGCGCGCCAGTTGCGCGGCGCGGCGGTGACGCAATGCACGCGGCACCAGCCAACCGGCCAGGCGTGGACTGCGCAGCAACAGGCACAGGGCGACGAAGGTCAGGACCTGCGCCACCAGCAGGCCGCGCAGGCCAGGCCAGCCCAGCAGCACCTGGACCACGCCCGGTATGAGCAAGGCCAGCAGCACTGCCCACAGCAGCGGCAGGTAGGCGTAGTCGTCGGCGCGACGGGCCAGCACGGTCACCAGTTCCGCATCGGTGCGTCGCTCGGCCCGGGCGATGGCCTCGGCAACCTGGCGCCGCTCGTATTCGTTGAGAAGGGTCATGCCTTCGGTCTCTCGATCGTTCTTATTGTCGTGGTCCCGGCAACGGGAAGGCGAGAGTGTATCTCATCGACGGCCGCTTATAGGGCATAATCCGCCGCAGCCGCAGGATGATGGGGGGAGCGACCCGCAGTATCGCCCGCGGACTTCACAACAACAGTCGCCTGAAGGCATGGGCGGCGAGCGTATCACTGACTACGGAATTGATGATGAAATTGTCTTTGCTGGGCCTGGCCATCGGCCTCGTCAGTCAGGCGGCCATGGCCGCCACCTCCGCCCCGCCCCTGGAAGACAAGCGGGCCTTCATCGACCATCTGATCGGCCAGATGACCGTCGACGAGAAGATCGGTCAGCTGCGCCTGATCAGCATCAGCCCGGAGATGCCCCGCGAGAAGATCCGCGAGGAAATCGCCGCCGGCCGCATCGGCGGTACGTTCAACTCGCGCACCGCACCCGAGAACCGGCCGATGCAGGACGCCGCGATGCGCAGCCGCCTGAAGATTCCGATGTTCTTTGCGTACGACACGATCCATGGCGAACGTACGATCTTTCCGATCAGCCTCGGCCTGGCCGCGACCTGGGACATGGACGCCATCGCCAAGGTCGGCCGTACCTCGGCCATCGAAGCCTCGGCCGATGCGCTGGACATGACCTTCGCGCCGATGGTCGACATCGCCCGCGACCCACGCTGGGGCCGCACCAGCGAGGGCTTCGGCGAAGACACCTACCTCACCTCGAAGATCGGCCAGGTGATGGTCCGCTCGTTCCAGGGCAAGAGCCCGGCCGAGCCCGACAGCATCATGGCCATCGTCAAGCACTTCGCCCTGTACGGTGCAGTGGAAGGCGGGCGCGACTACAACACGGTCGATATGAGCCTGCCGAAAATGTACAACGACTACCTGCCGCCCTATCGCGCCAGCCTCGACGCCGGTGCTGGCGGGGTGATGGTGGCGCTGAACTCGATCAACGGCGTGCCGGCCACCTCCAACACCTGGCTGATGAACGAACTGCTGCGCAAGGAGTGGGGCTTCAAGGGCGTGACCATCAGCGACCACGGCGCCATCCAGGAACTGATCCGCCACGGCGTCGCCCGCGACGGCCGGGAAGCGGCGAAGCTGGCGATCAAGGCCGGCATCGACATGAGCATGAACGATACCCTGTACGGCCAGGAACTGCCCGGGCTGCTGAAATCCGGCGAGGTCAGCCAGGCCGAACTCGACCAGGCGGTGCGCGAGGTGCTGGGCGCCAAGTACGACATGGGCCTGTTCAAGAACCCCTACGTGCGCATCGGCAAGCCCGACACAGACCTGAAGGACTACTACGGCGACGACCGCCTGCACCGCGAGGCGGCCCGTGACGTGGCCCGCCGCAGCCTGGTGCTGCTGGAAAACCGCAAGCAGACCCTGCCGCTCGAAAAAGCCGGCACCATCGCCCTGGTCGGCCCGCTGGCCGACGCGCCGATCGACATGATGGGCAGTTGGGCTGCCGACGGCCGTCCCGAGCATTCGGTCACCGTGCGCGAGGGCCTGCGCCGCGCCACCGAAGGCAAGGCCAAGGTCCTCTACGCCAAGGGCTCGAACGTCACCGGCGACAAGGCGATCTTCGACTACCTGAACTTCCTCAACTTCGCCGCCCCCGAGCTCATCGACGACCCGCGCCCGGCCGCCGTGCTGATCGACGAAGCGGTCAAGGCCGCCAGGCAGTCGGACGTGGTCGTCGCCGTGGTCGGTGAGTCGCGTGGCATGTCCCACGAGTCGTCCAGCCGCACCACCCTGGAAATCCCGGCGGTCCAGCGTGAGCTGATCAAGGCGCTGAAGGCCACCGGCAAGCCGCTGGTGCTGGTGCTGATGAACGGCCGTCCGCTGTCGATCGCCTGGGAGCGCGAGCAGGCCGATGCCATCCTCGAGACCTGGTTCAGCGGCACCGAAGGCGGCAACGCCATCGCCGATGTGCTGTTCGGCGACTACAACCCGTCCGGCAAGCTGGCGATCACCTTCCCGCGCTCGGTCGGGCAGATCCCGATGTACTACAACCACCTGAGCATCGGCCGCCCGTTCACCCCGGGCAAGCCCGGCAACTACACCTCGCAGTACTTCGAGGAGCCCAATGGCCCGCTGTACCCGTTCGGCTACGGCCTGAGCTACAGCAGCTTCGAGCTCTCGGACCTGGCACTGTCCAAGACCGCCCTCAAGCGCGGTGACAGCCTGCAGGCCGAAGTGGTGGTGAAGAACACCGGCAAGGTCGATGGCGAGACCGTGGTGCAGCTGTACGTGCAGGATGTCAGCGCGTCGATGAGCCGCCCGGTGAAAGAGCTGAAGAACTTCCAGAAGGTCATGCTCAAGGCCGGCGAGTCGCGCACCTTGACCTTCCGCATCAGCGAAGACGACCTGAAGTTCTACAATGGCCAGCTGCAGCATGTGGCTGAGCCTGGGCAGTTCAACATCCAGGTCGGGCTGGACTCCCAGGCCGTGCAACAGCAGAGCTTCGAGTTGCTGTAGACCCCTGCGGGCGCTTCGCGGGCAAGCCCGCTCCCACCGGATAGGATGTGCTCCTGTGGGAGCGGGTTACCCGCAAAAGGCCCTGAAACCAGAATGCCGGGACCCGCACCATGCCCTCACCCTTCCGTGCCCTGCGCCTGGCCCTGGTCACTGTACTGATCCTGGTCGGCACGGCCCTCAGCGCCAGCTGGGCCATGCACCACGCCAAGCGCCAGGCGATGCAGGCCGACGCACGCCGGGCCAGCGAGCAGCTGACCCTCTACGCCAACGGCCTGCACACCCTGATCGAACGCTACCGCGCCCTGCCCGCGGTGCTGGCGCTGGATCCGGAGTTGATCGATGCGCTGCGCGGCCCGGTCGGTGAATCGCTGCAAGACGCACTGAACCACAAGCTCGAACGCATCAACGGCGCCGCCAATTCCTCCACCCTCGAACTGCTCGACCGCACCGGCCTGGCCGTGGCGGCCAGCAACTGGCGCCTGCCGACCACCTACGTCGGCTCCAACTACGGCTTTCGCCCCTACTTCAAGCAGACCCGCAGCCAGGGCACCGGCAGCTTCTACGCCGTTGGCGTGACCAGCGGCGTGCCGGGCTACTTCCTGTCCAGCGCAGTGAACGACGAACACGGGCGCTTCCTCGGCGCCATGGTGGTCAAGCTGGAGTTCCCCGAGCTCGAACGGGAATGGCGCCAGGGCAACGACATCCTGCTGGTCAGCGATGCCCGCGGGATCATCTTCATCGCCAACCAGAACGGCTGGCGCTACCGCGAACTGCAGCCGCTGAGCGCCGCCGACCGCGCCGAGCTCGCCGAAACCCGCCAGTACGACAAGCAACCGCTGGTGCCCCTGCGGCATCAGTTGCTGACTCGCTTCGACGAGCGCAGCACGTTCAGCCGGGTACAGGGGCCGGACGGCAGTGCCGACTACCTCTGGGAGAGCCTGCCGCTGAGCACCGAAGGCTGGACCCTGCACCTGTTGCGCAAGCCGCAGGTCGACGAGGACGCCCGCAACGCCGCGCTGTCTGGCGCGGCGGTATGGTTGAGCCTGGTGTTCGCCGTCCTGTTCGTCAGCCAGCGCCTGCGCATCGCCCGCCTGCGCCAGCGCAGCCGCGAAGAACTGACGCGCCTGGTCGAGGAGCGTACCGATGAACTGCGCACCGCCCAGGAAGGCCTGGTGCAATCGGCCAAGCTGGCCGCGCTGGGGCAGATGTCGGCGGCGCTGGCCCACGAGATCAACCAGCCGCTGACCACCCAGCGCATGCAACTGGAAACCCTACGCCTGCTGCTCGACCATGGCCGCCACGACCAGGCGCGCCAGGCCCTCGAACCGCTGGAGCAGATGCTCACGCGCATGGCCGCCCTCACCAGCCACCTCAAGACCTTTGCCCGCAACAGCCCGGTCGGCCTGCGCGAGCGCCTGGACCTGGCCGGCGTGGTCGACCAGGCCCTGCACCTGCTCGACGCGCGCATCCGCGCCGAACAGGCCGAGGTGGCACTGTACCTGGCGCGCCCGGCCTGGGTCCGCGGCGATGCAATCCGCCTCGAGCAGGTACTGATCAACCTGTTGCACAACGCCCTCGACGCCATGGCCGACAAGCGCTACAAACGTCTGGAGATCCGCATCGAAGCCGAAGGCGAGCTGTGGCGCCTGAGCGTGCTCGACTCCGGCGGCGGCATCAGGGATGCCGACCTGGCCCGGGTGTTCGATCCCTTCTTCACCACCAAGCCGGTGGGCGAAGGCCTGGGGCTGGGCCTGGCGATCTCCTACGGCATCGTCCACGAAGCCGGCGGCCAGCTGCAGGTCGAGAACCTGCCCGGCGGTGCCCGCTTCAGCCTCACCCTGCCCCGCGATCTGGAGCCTGCATGTTGAATTCAGTGATCGTCGTCGACGACGAAGCGAGCATCCGCAGCGCGGTCGAGCAATGGCTGAGCCTGTCCGGCTTCAGCGTGCAGCTGTTCGCCCGCGCCGAGGATTGCCTCGCGCAACTGCCACCCCACTTCCCCGGCGTGGTCATCAGCGATGTGCGCATGCCGGGCGCGGACGGCCTGCAATTGCTCGAGCGCCTGCAGGCCCAGGACCCGGACCTGCCGGTGATCCTGCTCACCGGCCACGGCGACGTGCCGATGGCGGTGGACGCCATGCGCAACGGTGCCTACGACTTCCTCGAGAAACCCTTCACCCCCCAGCACCTGCTGACCAGCCTGCGTCGCGCCCTGGACAAGCGTCAGCTGGTGCTGGAAAACCGCGCCCTGCATCAGCAGGCCGATCTCAAGGAGCGCTTGCAGGCCACCTTGCTGGGCATGTCCCAGGGCCTGCAGCAGCTGCGCCGGCAAGTGCTGGAGCTGGCCGGGCTGCCGGTCAACGTGCTGATCCGTGGCGAAACCGGCAGTGGCAAGGAACGCGTGGCGCGCTGCCTGCACGATTTCGGCCCGCGTGCCGACAAGCCCTTCGTCGCCCTCAATTGCGCGGCAATCCCCGAGGCGCTGTTCGAAGCCGAGCTGTTCGGCCACGAGAGCGGCGCCTTCACCGGCGCCCAGGGCAAGCGGATCGGCAAGCTGGAATACGCCAACGGCGGCACGGTGTTCCTCGACGAAATCGAGAGCATGCCGCTGGCCCAGCAGGCCAAGCTGCTGCGGGTGATCCAGGAGCAGAAACTGGAACGCCTGGGCGCCAACCAGAGCATCAGCGTCGACCTGCGCATCATTGCCGCAACCAAGCCCGACCTCCTCGACGAAGCCCGCGCCGGGCGTTTCCGCGAAGACCTGGCATACCGCCTGAACGTCGCCGAACTGCGCCTGGCGCCGCTGCGCGAGCGGCGCGAAGACATCCCGTTGCTGTTCGAGCATTTCGCCCGCACTGCCGCCGAGCGCCTGGGCCGCAATGCCCCGCCGCTGTCGGGCGCAGCCTTGGCGCAACTTCTGGCCCATGACTGGCCTGGCAATGTGCGTGAGCTGGCCAATGCCGCCGAGCGCCACGCGCTGGGGCTGGACTCGCCGAACATCGAGGCGGCGCCTGCCGGACGCTCGCTGAGCGATCAGATGGAAGCCTTCGAGGCCCAGTGCCTGCGTGCCGCGTTGCGCCAGCACAAGGGCGAGATCAAGGGGGTGATGGAAACCTTGCAACTGCCACGGCGTACGCTGAACGAAAAGATGCAGCGCCATGGCCTGGTGCGAGAGGACTTCATCGAGCGCGAATGAGCGGAATCTTGCCGATCAAAATCTGCAAATAGGCAACTTACCGCTCATAGGCGTGATGCCTGGCCGGGACAAGCCGCGCGGCTGTCCCCGGGCAGCCCACTCCCACCGATACTGTGCAGGCCATGATCCATGGCGCTTCCAGGAGACAGGCATGCTCGCGAATGGGGCATCCAGCACCTCATTCGGATCGTTGCGCCCTCATTTGGCACAGCTTCTGCAAAACCCTTCTCAAGCCGCGGTCCCGCGCGCCTCACAAAAACAACGAGAAGGTATCCCTGATGGATAACGCCACCACCCTGCCCGCCGGGGCGGCCACTGCGCCGGCCGCGGAAAAAACCACCGCCAGTCGTCTGAAGTCGATCTTCAGCGGTTCGATCGGCAACATGGTCGAATGGTACGACTGGTACGTCTACGCCGCATTCTCGCTGTACTTCGCCAAAGCCTTCTTCCCCGCCGGCGACACCACCGCACAACTGCTCAACACTGCCGCGATCTTCGCCGTGGGCTTCCTGATGCGCCCGATCGGTGGCTGGCTGATGGGCCTGTACGCCGACCGCAAGGGCCGCAAGGCCGCGCTGATGGCCTCGGTCCTGCTGATGTGCGCCGGCTCGCTGGTCATCGCCCTGACCCCGGGCTACGAAACCATCGGCGTCGCCGCCCCCATCCTGCTGGTGATCGCGCGCCTGATGCAGGGCCTGTCGGTCGGTGGCGAATACGGCACCTCCGCCACCTACCTCAGCGAGATGGCCAGCAAGGAACGTCGCGGCTTCTTCTCCAGCTTCCAGTACGTCACCCTGATTTCCGGCCAGCTCATCGCCCTGGCGGTGCTGATCATCCTGCAGAACGTGCTGACCACCGAGCAGCTGTATGCCTGGGGCTGGCGCGTGCCCTTCGTGATCGGTGCGCTGTGCGCAGTGGTTGCGCTGTACCTGCGACGTGGCATGGAAGAGACCGCCTCCTTCACCAAGAAGGAAAAGTCCAAGGAAAGCCTGATGCGCACGCTGATGCGTCATCCCAAGGAACTGATGACCGTGGTCGGCCTGACCATGGGCGGCACCCTGGCCTTCTACACCTACACCACCTACATGCAGAAGTACCTGGTCAACACCGTGGGCATGAGCATCAGCGACTCGACCACCATCTCGGCCGCCACGCTGTTCCTGTTCATGTGCCTGCAGCCGGTGATCGGC
This sequence comes from Pseudomonas sp. FA117, assembly GCF_057370475.1. Lineage (NCBI taxonomy): Bacteria > Pseudomonadati > Pseudomonadota > Gammaproteobacteria > Pseudomonadales > Pseudomonadaceae > Pseudomonas > Pseudomonas sp. FA117. The sequence goes on along the minus strand of NZ_CM170675.1, from coordinate 1,290,485 downwards.
GGGTTGTCCGACAAGATCGGCCGGCGCCCGATCCTGATCGCCTTCGGCGTGCTGGGCACCCTGTTCACCGTGCCGATCCTCAGCACCCTGCACACCATCCAGTCGTGGTGGGGGGCGTTCTTCCTGATCATGGCGGCGCTGATCATCGTCAGCGGCTACACCTCGATCAACGCGGTGGTCAAGGCCGAGCTGTTCCCCACCGAGATCCGCGCCCTCGGCGTCGGCCTGCCGTACGCGCTGACCGTGTCGATCTTCGGCGGCACCGCCGAGTACGTGGCCCTGTGGTTCAAGAGCGCAGGCATGGAGACCGGCTTCTACTGGTACGTCACCGGTTGCATCGCCTGCTCGCTGCTGGTCTACGCGACCATGAAGGACACCAAGCAGCACTCGCGCATCACCACTGACTGATCCGGCATTCGCGTGGATCAGAGGGGCGCTCCGGTCAACGGAGCGCCCTTTTTCGTTGGCGCCTTGCCCCATGCTCAATCGATGAAGAACTCCCGGCTGTCGGTGCGACCGACCACCACCACGGCCAACAGCGCCAGCACCGCAGCGATCGCAAAATTCGCCAGGTAGGCCGCCAGCGCACTGCTGGCCAACAAGGCCGCGAACAACGACCCGCCTATCGCCAGCGAGCTTGCCACCACCATCGCTTCGCACAGTTGCAGGGCGCTGCTGTTCACACCTTCCTGGCCGGGCGCGGACATCGACAGGGTCAGCAACGACAGGCTCGCCGATACCAGCCCCATGCCCATCCCGGTCAAGGCCCAGCCCAGCACGCCCAGGGCCACGGGCAAGGTCGGCCACGCCAGCGACAGGGTCAGTGCCAGCCCCAGCAGGATGATGCTGGTGCCGGTGCGCAGGAAACGGTAGCGGCTCCAGCCATTGCGGCTGTGCCCCTGGTACCAGGAGCCGCAGGACCATCCCACTGCGCCGATGGTCAGCACCAGCCCGGCCAGCGGAGCGCTGAAGCCATGTTCGCGGGCCAGCAGCAACGGCAGAAACGCTTCGGTGCCGAAGAATACGGCGAAGACCAGGCCACGCAGGGCGATGACACTGGGCAGCCCGCGCGCCGCACGCAGGGTGCCACGCGGCAGCAGACGCCAGGCACAGCCCAGCGCCAGGGCGACGGCGACGCTGAGTGCGGCAAAGGCGACAGCGCCCTGCGCCTGCCCGCCGGTGTACAACAGCGCGATACCGGTGGCCACGCCCGTCGACCAGAAACAGCGCTGGCGCCAGGCTTTGCTGTCACCGCCAAGGCCAGGCAGCTCGCGCACCGCAGGACGCAGCATCGCCGCTGCCGGTATGGCGAGAAACGGCACCCCCAGGAATACCCAGCGCCAGCCCAGGTGTTCGACCAGCAAGCCACTGATCAAGGGTCCGACCAGCGCCGGGACAACCCAGGCCGTGGCGAAGGCGGCGAACAGCTTGCGACGCAACGCCTCGGGAAAGCGCCGGCCCACCAGCACATAAAGCGCGACCGAAACACCGCCGGCGCCCAGCCCCTGCACCCACCGCCCGAGCAGGAACCACGGCATGTCATGGGCAAGACCGGCCACCAGCAAGCCGATCAGAAAGCAGCTGAGCCCCGACCACAAGGGCGCGGCCGGCCCGTGGCTGTCGCACCAGCCACCGGCGATGGTCATGCCGACGACACTGGTTGCCAGGGTGATCCCGAACGCCAGCGCGTAGAGCGACAGGCCACCCAGGTCCTGCGCCACCGCCGGCATGGCCGTGGCTACCGCCAGGGCCTCGAAGGCAATGAGTGCGACCAGCAGCACCAGCCCGACGGTGGTCAGCCGGTAGGCAGGTGCAAGCAGGGAAGCGCTGGCGCGCTTCGAGGAGTCTGCAGAAGGGGTGGAAACGAGCGCGTCTTGTTCAGGCATGCAATGGGCTCCGCCAAGGATGGGTCGCGGCTGATGGCTTCAGCACGCGGGCAGCGGATCGCAGGATGCAACCTCGAGTGAACTAGAGGTCAAGCACTGGCATTGGAATAAATCCGTGGTGCAAGCGTTTACCCCTGCAATCGGCCTGCGCCCTGAGCGCTCGACGAACGGTGGCCCCCTTAACCCGGGATTAATGAGCCCCGTGCAGGCTGATCATCGTGGAGAACCGGCATTTCCCCCTGCGCTCGCAACCCGCCGACGCTTGAGGGAATTGAAGGATGACCCATAACTGATACATCGATTAAATCGATTTATAGAGGCTATTTTTTGCGCTTTTTAATCAAATTAATCGGCGTAGGATTAAACCCATAGCAACAACGAACCCCTGAACTCACCGGAGCAACGACCATGAAAAAGCAACTGATCCTGACCCTCGCCCTTTCGGTATTTGCAGCAGGCGCCTATGCCGAGGACGGTTTCGACCGCACCAACGCCCACACTTTCGCTGCCGTGCAGAGCCAGTCGGCGACCTATGCCGAAGACGGCTTCGATCGCACCGGTGGCCAGCGTTTCGCCGAAGACGGCTTCGATCGCACCGGTGGCCAACGCTTCGCCGAAGACGGCTTCGACCGCACCGGTGGCCAGCGCTTCGCCGAAGACGGCTTCAGCCGCACCAACGCCCACCGCATCGCCTGATCAGCGATGCGCGCCACCCAGCCCGGCTTTGGCCGGGCTTGATCATTCCCAGTTCGCTCAAGGCTTGGCACACTAGGCGCTTCGTTCATCCCAAAGGAAGGGGCTGCAGCCCTGTGCAGATGTACTATTACGAACCCGCTCTAGGCCACCGCCTGCCTCACGACCCGTTCAACGCCATCGTCGGCCCCCGGCCCATCGGCTGGATCTCCTCGCACGACCGCGAAGGCCGCCTGAACCTGGCGCCCTACAGCTTCTTCAATGCCTTCAACTACATTCCGCCGATCATCGGTTTCTGCAGCGTCGGGCGCAAAGACAGCCTGAACAATATCGAGCAGACCGGTGAGTTCGTCTGGAACCTGGCCACGCGCCCGCTGGCCGAGCAGATGAACCAGAGCTGCGCGGCAGTGGCTGCGGATATCAACGAATTCGAGCTGAGCGGGCTGACGCCAGCGGCTTCGAAGGTGGTCGGCGTGCCGCGGGTGGGCGAGAGCCCGGTCAACTTCGAGTGCAAGGTGAGCCAGATCATCCAGCTCAAGCGCGCCGACCAGGAACCGGTGCCCAGCTGGCTGATCCTCGGCGAAGTGGTGGCCGTGCATATCGCCGAGCACCTGCTCAGGGACGGCATCTACGACACGGCCGCCGCCGAGCCTATTCTGCGCGGCGGTGGCCCGGCGGACTACTTCGAGCTGGGCAACCTGTTCAAGATGCGTCGCCCACAGGCCTGATCACCAGGCCAGCTCGCCCTCTTCGCCGACGCCCTGCAAACGCTCGAGCTCGGCACAGGCTGCCTCGTCGGCGGCCAGTGCCGATTTGAACACCTGGCCATCCAGGACTTTGTGGAAACGCGGCGCACCGCCGCCGTACAGGGCCTTCACCGCGATTGCGGCGTGGTAGCCACCGCCTTCGACCGGGACCATCGCCGAAACGGCCTCGAAACCCTTGAATTCCCTGCGTGCCATTGCTGTGCTCCAGCTGTTGATCGAAGGGCGCGATTCTACTTCAGCAGCGGCATCGGTGGTGGCCCTCAGTCGAAGGTGTGCAGGTCCATGCTCGCCACCACCTGCTGTTGCACCAGGTCGCCGAACACCTCGAGGGTCGGCGAGGCGAAGTAGCCGTGCATTGCCTGTTGATCCTGCCAGCTGCCGCTGAGCAGCCAGAGGTCGGCATCGGCCTGCGAACGTTGTACGGTGAACGTCAGGCAGCCGGGGCTGCGCAGCGAGGGCTCGAGCAAGTCGCGCAGGCGCATGCCGAGTTCCGCCGAACGACCACTGCTGGCACGGATGAAAGCCAAGTGTGTGACCGGTTGATGCAAGGTCATGAACGATCTCCTTGAAGCAGGCGGGACGGAAAAGCCAGGCTGCCAAGATTAGGTCCTCGCCCGCCCATCGCGTTAGGCCATTTCTGTCTGTCGATTGCCTGATCCTGTTGCAATGCAGGATCAGGCAATCGACAGACAGCATTCGGCTAGCGCTCGGGTTTGCCCAAATCTATGCTGGCCCGGTCCCTGGAGGAACTCTGACCATGACCACCCTCGCTGCCCTCGATCCGACCCTGGAAAACCAACGTCAGGAACTGGCCGACCTGATCCTGCGCCATGCCGGCGACCCCCATGGACCACCCACTGCCATCGAGCAGCTGTACCTGTCGCGCTACGAGGACAACATCCGCTCCAAGCCGGGCCTGGCCCTGCCGGCATTGTGCGTGATGGCCCAGGGCAGCAAGAGCCTGTATGTCGGCGACCAGCAGTACGCCTACGACCCGCTGCACTACATGGTGGTCTCGGTGACCATGCCGATCAGCCGGGTGCGGCTCGATGCCAGCCCCGACAACCCGGTGCTCGGCCTGCGCATCGACCTGGATGCGGCCGAAATCAGCCAACTGATTGCCGAAAGCGGCCCGATGCTGGTGCCCAACGTGCAGTCCGGGCTGGGGCTGTATGTGGAAAGGACCGATGCGCACCTGCTCGACGCCTTGCTGCGCCTGGTGCGCTTGCTCGATTCACCGCGCGACATCCCGATGCTGGCGCCGCTGTTTCGCCGGGAAATCCTCTATCGACTGCTGCGCGGGCCGCAGGGTCATCGCCTGTACGAAATCGCCCTGGCCAACAGCCAGACGCATCGGGTGAGCCAGGCGATCACCTGGCTCAACAAGCACTTTCATCTACCGTTGCGCATCGATGAACTGGCCCGGGAAGTGAACCTGAGCACCTCGACCCTGCATCACAGGTTCAAGGCCGTGACGTCCATGAGCCCGTTGCAGTACCAGAAACAGCTGCGTCTGCAGGAAGCGCGACGACTGATGCTCAACGACGGCCTGGAGGCCGCCGTGGCCGGGTACCGGGTCGGCTATGAAAGCCCGTCGCAGTTCAGCCGCGAATACAGCCGCCTGTATGGCGCCCCGCCGATCCGTGACATGGCTCGCCTGCGCTCGGGCGCGGTATAGACCCCCTACCCTGCACGCCTGCCTGTGCCCAGTGCTTCAGCTGGGCACAGCCGCCTGCCACTGCGCCTGGTCCACCTGGATCAGCGTCGGCCCCTTGCGCTCGACCGCTTGCACCAGCGCGCCCTGCAACTGCGCCACATTCCCGACGTTTTCCGCCGCCGCCCCCAGCCCACGCGCCACGGCGATGAAGTCCGGGGTGTGGATGTCCACGCCCACCGGCTCGATGGCACGGTTGACCATGTATTTCTTGATTTCTTCGTAGCCCTGGTTGTTCCACAGCAACACAATCAACGGCACCTGCGCTTCGACGGCACTGGCCAGCTCCGGCAGGGTGAACTGCAGGCCGCCGTCGCCGATCAGGCACACCGCAGGCGCCCGATCGTCGATCGCTTCGGCGCTGCCGAGCCAGGCGCCCATGGCCGCCGGCAGGGCATAACCCAGGGTGCCGTAGCCGGTGGAGGCGTTGAACCAGCGACGCGGGCGATTCAGGTCGAGGGTGAGATTGCCGGTGTACACCGGCTGGGTCGAGTCACCCACCAGCACCGCATCGGGCAGGGTTTCCAGTACGGCGCTGAGCAAACGTGTCTGGCTCAGGGTCGGCTGGTCCCAACCTGCCGCCAGTTCAGTGCGCAGGCGCGCGGCGCGGGCCGCGCCCCAACTGTCGTCGTGCACCGCAGGCTGCTCGGCCAGCGCGGCGACCAGCGCTTGCGCGGCCAGTTCGGCATCGGCCACCAGCGCCAGCTCAGGCAGGTAATTGCGCACGGTCTGGTCCGGGTCGATGTCGATGCGCAGCAGGCTGCCAGGAATCTCGAAGCCGCCCTTGAAGGTCACGTCGTAGTCGGTTTCGGCCAGCTCGGTGCCGATGGCCAGTACCACGTCAGCTTCGGCAACCAGTGCGCGGGTGGCCGGCAGCGACTGGGTCGAACCGATCTGCAGCGGATGATCTGCAGGCAGCAGGCCTTTGGCATTGATGGTCAGCGCCACCGGTGCCTGAAGCTGCTCGGCCAGGCTGGCCAGGGCAGCACCTGCGGCCAGTGCGCCGCCACCGGCGAGGATCAATGGGCGACGGGCCTTGGCCAGACGCTCGGCCATCTGCGCCACGACCTGCGGCGCAGCACCGGCGCGGCTGGTGCGGATCGGCCGTGCGGGCAGCAGGTGATCGGCCGGCTCGACCAGCACATCCAGCGGAATCTCGATGTGCACCGGCCGTGGACGGGCACCGTCGAACACGGCAAAGGCGCGGGCCAGCACCTGCGGCAGGTCGTCGGCGCTCATCAGGGTGTGGGAAAACGCCGCCACTCCCGCCACCAGCGCCGACTGGTTCAGCAGTTCATGCAGCTTGCCGCGACCACCACCCAACGCATGGCGTGACTGCACGCTGGAAATCACCAGCATCGGGATCGAGTCGGCGTAGGCCTGGCCCATGGCGGTGGTGATATTGGTCATGCCCGGGCCGGTGATGATGAAACACACCCCGGGCTTGCCGCGGGTGCGTGAATAGCCGTCGGCCATGAAGCCGGCGCCCTGCTCGTGACGCGGCGTCACATGCCGGATCGAGGAACCGGCAAGCCCGCGGTAGAGCTCCACGGTATGCACGCCGGGAATCCCGAAGACATGGTCGACGCCATAGCCTTCGAGGAGTTTGACCAATACTTCGCCACAGGTTGCCATCGTCTTTACCCTGGTTCTTGTTGAAATCCATGCCCATGGAACCAAGCCGTGGCTACCGCGACAATGCAAAAAAACACATACTGGCCATGTCCCCAGATCATGGCTTGCCACGATGAAGCGTCTGCCACCCCTACCCGCCCTGCACACCTTCCTGGTGACCGCACAGCACTGCAATTTCACCCGTGCCGCGCAGCAGTTGCACATCACCCAGGGCGCCGTCAGCCGGCAGATCGCCGGGCTCGAGGCGCAGCTCGGCTATGCCCTGTTCCAGCGCCAGGCCAGGGGCCTGAGCCTGACCCGCGAGGGCCAGGACTGGCTACCGCGGGTGCAGCAGGTGTTCGCGCTGATCGAACAAGGTGTACGTGAAGTCGGCGCCCGCACGGCCACCCTGCAGCTCAAGGCACCGACCTGCGTGATGCGCTGGCTGCTGCCACGGCTGATGGAATGGCAGGCGCTGCGCCCGGACGTGCCGGTGGAGCTGACCACCACCGTGCAGCATGGGGTGGATTTCCGGCATGAGGGTTTCGACGCCGCCGTCGTGTATGGCAGTCCGCCCGAGCACAACCTGGTGATACGCAAGCTGTTCGACGAGCAACTGACACCGGTGTGTGCGCCATCGTTGCTGCTGGCCGACCTACCGCTGCAGCGCCTGGAAGACCTCGCCCAGCACATGCTCCTGCACCCCTCGCGCGATGAACACGACTGGCGTCTGTGGCTGCAGGCAGCCGGTGCCGGGTTCGAGCCCCAAGGCCGGCGCCAGCACTTCGAGACGTTGGACATGGCGATGGCCATGGCCTCGCAGGGAACCGGCGTGGCCATCGGCGACTGGGCGCTGATTGGCGACGACCTGCGCAGCCGCCGCCTGTGCATGCCTTTCGCGCTGAAGGTGTTGACGGGCAAGGGCTATTACCTGGTCTGCCCGTCGAAAAGCCAGCCGCCGGGGCTTGGCGAGCTGCTGGACTGGCTGCAGGCCCGCGCCGGCAACTGATGGGCTTACCTCAATAACCGACGGTGAAACGCTGGCGCGTATGCGCAGGCTTTTCCAGCTCGTCGACCAGGGCAATGGCGTAGTCGGCGAAGGTGATCCAGCTCTTGCCGTCGGCGCCGATCAGCAGGTGATCCTTGCCCAGGGTGTAGCGGCCGCTGCGCTCACCTTCGACGAACTCCGCCGAGGGCGAAAGGAAGGTCCAGTCCAGGGTCGGCTCCTGGCGCAAGGTGTCGAGAAAACGCACACCCGCGCTGGCCTCGGCCTTGTAGGCTTCGGGGAAATCCGGGCTGTCGATCACCCGTTGCCCCGACGGCAGCAGCAGGCTGCCCGCCCCACCGACCACCAGCAGGCGCTTGACCCCGGCACGCTTGACCGGCTCGGTGATCGCCTGCGGTTCCAGTGTGGAAAAGTGCGCAGCGCTCAATACTGCGTCCACACCCGTCACCGCCGCCTGCAACGCTGCACTGTCCTTGGCGTCCAGCGCCTTGACCGTGACCCCGTCGCGCCCCTGCAGCGACGAAGGATCGCGGGCGATGGCGACTACGCTGTGGCCGCGGCGCAGCGCTTCTTCCAGCAACTGGCTGCCGGCACGCCCGGTAGCACCGATGATTGCGATCTTGCTCATGGGAAACACTCCATCAGGGTTGTAAGGGGTTACCACTTCATTTCGCCTTTCGCGACCTTGGCGCCAAGCTCGAGAGAACTTTCATCGGCGAGGTCCGGATAACGCTTGGTCATTGCTGCAATCAGCGCGGCCGAGTTGCCGGCCTCGGCCGTTTCGCTGTCGAACGCGCGGATGTAGCCTGCGGTGAAACGCACGGCCTCGAGCGAACGGCTGCTCTGCCCCAGGTAGTGACCCGGGATCACAGTGCGCGGGCCGAGCTGCTCGATATGCGCCAGGGTCGCCAGCCAGTCGGCATGGGACTTGGCCGATTGGGTGTCGGCCATCCACACGTGGATGTTCTCGGAAACCACCACGCCACCGACCACTGCCTTGATCGAGGGAATCCAGACGAAACTGCGGTCGGGCTGCGGGCCATCCAGACCGACGACCTCCAGGGCTTGCCCTTCCAGCTCCAGGCGATTGCCGACCAGCACCTGCGGCACCACCAGTTTTTCGGGCTTGTCGGCCCCCATCTGCGGGCCCCAGTAGGCCAGCTTGGCGTCCATGGTCTGTCGGATGTGTGCCACGGTGGCAGCGGAGGCAACCACCTTGGCGTCGGGAAATGCCTGGGTCAGGGTGGCGAGGCCGAAGTAATAGTCCGGATCGCCATGGCTGATGTAGATGGTCGTCAGATGCTTGCCACTGGCACGCAAGCGCTCGGCCACCTGCTCGGCCTGGGCCTTGCCGAACTGCGCATCGACCAGCACGGCATCGCGCTCGCCGCTGACGATCACCGAACTGACCGGGAACAATGCGTCGTGGCCGGGGTTGTAGACATCCAGGTGCAGCGGCTCGGCCGCCAGCACCTGGCCGCTGAGGGCCACACAAGCCAGCACCAGGCTGCGCAGCGGAGTGAAGATCGACATGGGAGGCTTCCTGAGAACGGGACGATGGAACACAGCTTAGTTGCCCGATCCGTCACAAAAAATGCGATGCTTGGACATAGTTTGTTTCTGAAATCGGGCAAATCATGGACCGTCTCAACGCCATGCGCGTGTTCGTCACCGTCGTCGACCTGGGCAGCCAGTCGGCCGCAGCAGACCACCTGGAACTGTCCAGGCCGGTGGTTTCACGGTATCTGGCCGAACTCGAGGAATGGGTCGGCGCACGGCTCATGCAACGCACCACGCGCAAGCTGAGCCTCACCGCAGCGGGCCTTGAAACCCTGCCGCGCTGCCGGCAGATGCTCGAACTGGCCGGCGACCTGCAGACCGCCGTGCGCCAGCCCGACGACGCGCCCCGTGGCGAACTGCGCATCAGCGTCAGCACCTCGTTCGGCCAGGCGCAACTGGTGGATGCAGTGGCCGAGTATGTGAAGCGCTACCCTGCGGTGAAAGTGGAACTGCAGATGCTCGACCGTACGGTGAACCTGGTCGATGAACGTGTCGACCTGGCGATCCGCACCAGCAACGACCTGGACCCGAACCTGATCGCGCGGCGCCTGAGCGTGTGCCGCTCGGTGGTCTGCGCCAGCCCCGCCTACCTGCGCGAACACGGCACGCCGCAACGGGTCGAGGAACTGAGCCGGCACAACTGCCTGACCCATGCCTACTTCGGCCATAGCCTGTGGCACTTCGAGGTGGCGGGAGAACAGGTGGCGGTTCCGGTGCAGGGCAACATCAGCGCCAACGAAGCCCTGACCCTGCAGAAAGCGGCCCTGGCGGGCGCCGGGATCGCGATGCTGCCGACCTACCAGGCCGCCTGCGCGATACGCAGCGGCGATCTGCTGAGATTACTGCCCGAGGCGCGGCCACGGGAGCTGAACCTGAATGCGGTCTATACCTCGCGCAAGCACATGCCGGCGACCTTGCGCAGCATGCTGGACTTTCTCGCCCAGCGATTCAGTGAAGAGCCTGAGTGGGACCGGGACATGATCCGGAACATTTCCGGCTGAATCCGACAATCCCTGGCTCTTGCTCCAGCCTGGCCTATGCTTGTCGGTATCACCTGTGGTCACTGCAGGAGGTAGGCAAGATGGGCATCAAATCCAGACGCTGCGCAATCGTCCTGGCGCTGATCGCCGTGGCCGGGCTCTATGGCTCGGCCTGCTGGCGCGTCGAGCTGCTGCGCAACCAGCCAAACACGGCGGCCAGTTGCGCGCACGAGCACTGCGTGCCACACACCGCGACACTGAGCGCCCTCAGGTAAACCGACAAAGGCTGTCGGTCACTCCTCGACGCTCATGTACTCCTTGGCCCAGCGGATGTAGTCCTCAGGCTGGGTGTAGGTGTGCGAGAGTTCGGTGGCGCTGAGGTTCTCGGACTTGTTCTGCTGCCCGCGCTGCAGGCGCAGGCAGTCGTAGGTGGCCTTGATCGCGGCGAAGTACGCGGCATGGCCATCGACCACGATGCGCACGCCCAGGCGCGCCAGGCGCTCGTCGTCGCGCAGGTTCGGGTTGCCGTAGCTGACCAGCATCAGCGGCACGTTCAGGTGCTCGGTGATCTGTTCCAGTTGCTCGAAATCCTTCACCCCCACCATGCAGATCCCATCGGCACCGGCCTTCTGGTAGCTCTGGGTGCGGACGATGATTTCCTCGGTGGTCAGCACGCCAGCATTGGTGCGGGCGATGATCGACAGCGAGGAATCGACCCGCGCCTCCAGCGCTGCGCGGATCTTGCCAACGCCCTCTTCGACCGGGATCAGGTCGGTGGACTTGCGCCCGAACTGGGCCGGCAGCAGGGTGTCCTCGATGGTCAGCGCGGCCACGCCGGCGCGCTCCAGTTCGGTCACGGTACGCATGACGTTCAACGCGTTGCCATAGCCGTGGTCGGCATCGGCGAGCACCGGCAACTGGGCGACACGACCGATGCGCGTGGCCTGTTCGACGAATTCGCTGAGGGTGATCAGGGCGAAGTCGGGGGCGGCGAGCACCTGCAGGGAGGCAACCGAGCCGCCGAGAATACCGACCTCGAAGCCCAGGTCGGCGGCGATGCGCGCCGACATCGGGTCGAACACTGAAGCTGTGTGGTAGCACGAACCCGACGCGAGCAGTTCGCGGAAGGCAAAACGCAGATCTTGGTGGGAAGCCTTGGGCATGATCACTCCGCATAAACGTGAAAAATCGAACTGGCTGACTACCGCGCCCTGAACCGGGACTCTCTGCCGTGCCGTGGACACGACATGCAGAGAATGGAAGAGAAGTGCGGGATTACAGCGATGCGGAAACCTGGGTCAATAATGCACCAAATAGGTGCAAACCAGTGTATTTCGGCTGCTATGATCCAGCACGATATCACGCAGCCATGTGCCTTCGGGTGAAAGCTCTTATGCCGATCGTGCATAGGCGATGCAGACAGTACATAGGAAGCTACCTAACTCAGGTTACAATCCTCATCGTGTTCGCACCCTTTTCATTCGCCAGGGCTGCCGAGCCACAGCACAATCTCGCCACCAGACCACAAGGTGTGACCCCGTGACCGCCGCCCTGCCCCCCGCCGTCTTGCGCAGCGTGCTCAGCGCGCTGATGCTGGCGATTCTTCTCGGTGCCCTCGACCAGACCATCGTCGCCGTCTCCATGCCGGCGATTTCCGCCCAGTTCAACGATGTCGGCCTGCTCGCCTGGGTCATCTCCGGCTACATGGTGGCCATGACCGTGGCAGTGCCGATCTACGGCAAGCTGGGCGACCTCTACGGGCGGCGGCGGATGATCCTCACCGGCACCGCCCTGTTCACCCTGGCCTCGATCTTCTGCGCCCTGGCGCAGAACATGGAGCAACTGGTCCTGGCGCGGGTGCTGCAGGGCATCGGTGCAGGCGGCATGGTTTCGGTCAGCCAGGCGATCATCGGCGACTTCGTCCCACCGCGCGAGCGCGGGCGCTACCAGGGCTATTTCAGCAGCATGTACGCGCTGGCAAGCGTCGCCGGGCCGGTGCTCGGCGGCTGGCTGACCGAGTACCTGTCGTGGCGCTGGGTATTCTGGATCAACCTGCCGCTGGGGCTGTGCGCCTGGTGGGTGATCCGCCGGGCGCTGATGGGCATGCCGGTCAAGCGCCGTGAGGCGCAGGTCGACTACATAGGTGCGCTGCTGCTGATCCTCGGCCTGGGCAGCCTGCTGCTGGGCATCACCCTGGTCGGCCAGGGCCACGCCTGGACCGCGACACCGGTAATGGTGCTGTTTGCCTGTGCCCTGCTGGGGCTGGTGCTGTTCATCAGCCACGAGCGCCGTTGCCAGGAGCCGCTGCTGCCGCTGAAGCTGTTCGGCAACCGCGTCGCGGTGCTGTGCTGGTGCGTGATCTTCTTCGCCAGCTTCCAGTCGATCTCGCTGACCATGCTCATGCCCCTGCGCTTCCAGAGCATCACCGGCGCCGGCGCCGACAGCGCCGCGCTGCACCTGCTGCCACTGGCTATGGGCTTGCCATTGGGCGCGTTCAGCGCCGGGCGCCTGACCACCTTCACCGGCCGCTACAAGCCGCAGATTCTCGCCGGCGCGCTGCTGATGCCGCTGGCAATCCTCGGCATGGCCCTGACGCCGCCGCAATCGGTCTGGCTTGGCGGGCTGTTCATGCTGCTGACCGGCATCGCCTGCGGGCTGCAGTTCCCGACTTCGCTGGTGGGCACCCAGAGCGCCGTGGACATGCAGGATATCGGCGTGGCCACCAGCACCACCAACCTGTTCCGTTCGCTGGGCGGAGCGATGGGCGTGGCCTGCATGTCCAGCCTGCTGCTGGCGTTGCTGCACGTCGGCGGTGTGGAGGTGCTGGGCAACCCGTTGCTGGGCAGCCTGAAAGGTGGCGAGGCGGACCCGGCGACCCAGGCGCACCTGCTGCTGACGTTCAAGTACCTGCTGCTGGCCAGTGCCGGCGCTGCGGTGCTCGGACTGCTGGCGGCCTTGGCCCTGCCTGACCGACAGTTGCGCGGGCATTGAGCGGATGGGGCCGCCTGACGGCCCCGTAACGCCCGGTTAATCCTGCGGGGAAAAACTTCCTCACAATCCTTAACAAAGTGTCATTTGCGCAGCGACGGGCTCAAGCGCAGCATATCCAACCCTGTGTCGACCCATTTTTCCGCATCGCGCAGCAGGTCGAAGCTGTCCGGCAGCAGCAACCAGCGCCCGATCAGGCCGTCGACATAGGCGAACATGGCAATGGCCGCCCGCTCGACATCCAGGTCGCCGGGCAACTGGCCGCGCCGTACCGCATTGGCCAGGGCACGGGAAATGCCCTCGTGGCATTCGACGATGGCGCCCTGTCGCTGCTGGCGGATTTCACACATCTCATCGGTGAACTCGCACTTGTGATGCAGGATTTCATTGATACGCCGGGTCCTGGCGTCGAGCACCAGCTCGTTGAGCACTTGCAGCAGCAGCTTGCGCATGCAGCCGAGCGGATCCAGCTCGTCCTCGCTTTCACTGGCGCGCGCGAGGTGGTCATGGGTCTCGTGCAGGCTGTCGAGCAGCGCCTGCACCAGCTCGGCCTTGTTACTAAAATGCCAGTAGATCGCGCCACGGGTGACCCCGGCGATCTCGGCGATATCGGCCAGGGTGGTACGCGCCACCCCGCGCTTGTAGAACGCCTTTTCCGCCGCCTCGATGATCTGGGCGCGGGTTTCCTGGGCTTCCTCTTTGGTTCGACGGACCATGGCAGCTCAACCTCATCTTGGCCCGGCGCAACCAGCGTTCGGGCTTTGTGCCGGGTTCACCTCTGCAGGGTGACTCCCGGATGCATTAATCACGTTGTGCGGTAGTAGCCTGGTACCACCACGCGGTATTTACAAACAACCATGAATGTAAGTATATTCGTTAGTAAGCTACTAATCCACTCGATAGCGATTTTTCTGACAAGACTCTTCCATTACTCTTGAGCTCCCCTGCTCCTGCGACCCGAGGATCCTCATGCAATTCAAGCCAGCCGTTACCGCCCTGGTTTCCGCCGTCGCCCTTGCAACCCTGCTCAGTGGCTGCAAGAAAGAAGAAGCCGCGCCTGCAGCGCAGGCTCCTCAGGTCGGCGTCGTCACCCTGCAGCCGCAGGCCTTCACCCTGACCTCGGAACTGCCGGGGCGCACCAGCGCCTACCGCGTCGCCGAAGTCCGGCCACAGGTCAACGGCATCATTCTCAAGCGCCTGTTCAAGGAAGGCAGCGACGTCAAGGAAGGGCAGCAGCTCTACCAGATCGACCCTGCCGTCTACGAGGCGAACCTGGGCAATGCCCAGGCCAACCTGCAGGCGACCCGTTCGCTGGCCGAGCGCTACAAGCAACTGATCGACGAGCAGGCGGTGTCCAAGCAGGAATACGACGACGCCAACGCCAAACGATTGCAGGCCGAGGCCTCGCTCAAGAGCGCGCAGATCGACCTGCGCTACACCAAGGTACTGGCACCGATCAGCGGTCGCATCGGTCGCTCGGCGGTCACCGAGGGCGCACTGGTGAGCAATGGCCAGACCAACGCCATGGCCACCATCCAGCAGCTCGACCCGATCTACGTCGACGTCACCCAGTCCACCGCCGAGCTGCTCAAGCTGCGCCGCGAACTGGAAAGCGGCCAGTTGCAGAAGGCCGGCGAGAACGCGGCCAAGGTCAAGCTGGTGCTCGAAGATGGCAGCCTGCTGCCACAGGAAGGTCGCCTGGAGTTCTCCGAAGTCGCGGTCGACGAGACCACCGGCTCCGTGACCCTGCGCGCCGTGTTCCCCAACCCTGAGCACACCCTGCTGCCTGGCATGTTCGTCCACGCCCGCCTGCAGGCCGGTATCGCCGAAAACGCCATCCTCGCACCACAGCAAGGCGTGACCCGCGACCTGAAGGGCAACCCGACGGCGCTGGTGGTCAACCAGGAGAACAAGGTCGAGCTGCGCAACCTCAAGGCCACCCGCACCCTGGGCAACGACTGGCTGATCGAGGACGGCCTCAAGCCAGGCGACCGCCTGATCACCGAGGGCCTGCAGTTCGTCCGTCCGGGCGTCGAGGTCAAGGTGAGCGAAGCCACCAACGTCAAGAAACCGGCCGGCCCAGCCCAGGCCAACGCAGGCGGCAAAGGGGAGTAACCAATGTCGAAGTTCTTTATCGATCGCCCGATCTTCGCCTGGGTGATCGCACTGGTGATCATGCTGGTGGGCGCGTTGTCGATCCTGCGCCTGCCGATCAGCCAGTATCCCAACATCGCGCCGCCGGCCATCGCCATCGCCGTGACCTACCCGGGCGCCTCGGCGCAGACCGTGCAGGACACCGTGGTCCAGGTGATCGAGCAGCAGCTCAACGGTATCGACAACCTGCGTTATGTGTCTTCGGAAAGCAACTCCGATGGCAGCATGACCATCACCGCGACCTTCGAGCAAGGCACCAACGCCGACACCGCGCAGGTCCAGGTGCAGAACAAGCTCAACCTGGCCACCCCACTGTTGCCGCAGGAAGTGCAGCAGCAAGGTATCCGTGTCACCAAGGCCGTGAAGAACTTCCTGCTGGTGATCGGCCTGGTGTCCGAAGACGGCAGCATGACCAAGGACGACCTGGCCAACTACATCGTCTCCAACATGCAGGACCCGATCTCGCGGACTGCCGGTGTCGGTGACTTCCAGGTGTTCGGTGCCCAGTACGCCATGCGTATCTGGCTCGATCCGGCCAAGCTCAACAAGTTCCAGCTGACCCCGGTCGATGTGCGCACAGCGGTCACCGCGCAGAACGTGCAGGTATCCTCCGGCCAGCTCGGCGGCCTGCCTGCCATGCCGGGTACCCAGCTCAACGCGACCATCATCGGCAAGACCCGCCTGCAGACTGCCGAGCAGTTCGAGAACATTCTGCTCAAGGTCAACCGCGACGGTTCGCAGGTGCGCATCAAGGACGTCGCGACCGTCGGCCTGGGCGGCGAGAACTACGCCATCAGCGCGCAGTTCAACGGCAAGCCGGCCTCGGGCATGGCGCTCAAGCTGGCCACCGGTGCCAACGCCCTGGAAACCGCGAAAGCCGTCCGCCAGACCATCAAGGACCTGGAGCCCTTCTTCCCGCCCGGGGTGAAGGCCGTGTTCCCGTATGACACCACCCCGGTGGTCACCGAATCCATCAGCGGCGTGATCCACACCCTGATCGAGGCGGTGGTGCTGGTGTTCCTGGTGATGTACCTGTTCCTGCAGAACTTCCGCGCCACCATCATCACCACCATGACCGTTCCCGTGGTGTTGCTGGGTACCTTCGGCATCCTTGCCGCCGCCGGTTTCAACATCAACACCCTGACCATGTTCGCCATGGTCCTGGCCATCGGTTTGCTGGTGGACGACGCCATCGTCGTGGTGGAGAACGTCGAGCGGGTGATGGCCGAGGAAGGGCTACCCCCCAAGGAGGCCACCAAGCGCTCCATGGGGCAGATCCAGGGTGCGCTGGTCGGTATCGCCCTGGTGCTCTCGGCGGTACTGCTGCCGATGGCCTTCTTCGGTGGCTCGACCGGTGTGATCTATCGCCAGTTCTCCATCACCATCGTCTCGGCCATGGGCCTGTCGGTGCTGGTGGCGCTGATCTTCACCCCGGCACTGTGCGCCACCATGCTCAAGCCGCTGAAGAAGGGCGAGCACCATGTGGCCAAGCGCGGATTCTTCGGCTGGTTCAACCGCAACTTCGACCGCAGCGTGCAGGGTTACGAACGCAGCGTCGGTACGATCCTGCGCAACAAGATCCCGTTCCTGCTGGCCTATGCGCTGATCGTGGTCGGCATGATCTGGCTGTTCACCCGCATCCCGACGGCCTTCCTGCCCGAAGAGGACCAGGGCGTACTCTTCGCCCAGGTACAGACCCCGGCCGGTTCCAGTGCCGAGCGCACCCAGGTGGTGGTCGACCAGATGCGCGAATACCTGCTCAAGGACGAGGCCGATACCGTGTCGTCGGTGTTCACCGTGACCGGCTTCAACTTCGCCGGCCGCGGCCAGAGCTCGGGCATGGCGTTCATCATGCTCAAGCCATGGGGCGAGCGTTCGGCAGAGAACAATGTGTTCAACCTGGCCCAGCGCGCGCAGATGCACTTCTTCAGCTTCCGCGATGCGATGGTGTTTGCCTTCGCCCCGCCGGCAGTACTCGAACTGGGTAACGCCACCGGCTTCGACGTGTTCCTCCAGGACCGCGCCGGCGTCGGTCACGAGAAGTTGATGGAAGCGCGCAACCAGTTCCTGGCCAAGGCGTCGCAGAGCAAGATCCTCAGCGCCGTGCGTCCGAACGGCCTGAACGACGAGCCGCAGTACCAGTTGACCATCGACGACGAACGCGCCAGTGCCTTGGGCGTGACCATCGCCGATATCAACAACACCCTGTCGATTGCGCTGGGTGGCAGCTACGTCAACGACTTCATCGATCGTGGCCGGGTCAAGAAGGTCTACATCCAGGGCACCTCCAGCGCCCGGATGAGCCCGGAAGACCTGCAGAAGTGGTACGTGCGCAACGGCAATGGCGAAATGGTGCCGTTCTCCTCCTTCGCCAAGGGCGAGTGGACCTACGGTTCGCCGAAGCTGTCGCGCTACAACGGCGTCGAGGCAGTGGAGATTCTCGGCGCCCCGGCACCGGGCTACAGTACCGGTGAGGCGATGGCCGAAGTCGAGCGTATCGTCGGCGAACTGCCGTCGGGCATCGGCTACTCCTGGACTGGCATGTCCTACGAGGAAAAGCTCTCCGGCTCGCAGATGCCGGCGCTGTTCGCCCTCTCGCTGCTGTTCGTGTTCCTCTGCCTGGCAGCGTTGTACGAAAGCTGGTCGATCCCGATCGCCGTCGTACTGGTGGTGCCGCTGGGTATCATCGGTGCACTGATCGCCACCAGCATGCGCGGGCTGTCGAACGATGTGTACTTCCTCGTCGGCCTGCTGACGACCATCGGCCTGGCGGCGAAGAACGCCATCCTGATCGTCGAGTTCGCCAAGGAGCTGCACGAACAGGGCAAGAGCCTGTTCGATGCCACGATCGAGGCGTGCCGCATGCGTCTGCGTCCGATCATCATGACCTCGCTGGCGTTCATCCTCGGCGTGGTACCGTTGACCATCGCCAGCGGCGCAGGCTCGGGCAGCCAGCACGCGATCGGCACCGGGGTGATCGGCGGCATGATCAGTGCGACCGTGCTGGCGATCTTCTGGGTACCGCTGTTCTTCGTAGCAGTGTCGTCGTTGTTCGGCAGCAAAGAGCCGCACACCGATGCCACCCCTGAAACTCCACGTAATGAGGCTGGGCAATGACCAAGTCTTTGCTGTCCCTGGCAGTAACCGCTTTCATCCTCGGCGGCTGCTCGCTGATTCCCGATTACCAGACCCCGGAAGCGCCGGTGGCTGCGCAGTGGCCGCAAGGCCCTGCGTACTCGCCGACCGAATCGGCCGACGTCGCCGCCGCCGAGCAGGGCTGGCGCCAGTTCTTCCACGACCCGGCGCTGCAGAAGCTGATCCAGACCTCGCTGGTCAACAACCGCGACCTGCGCGTCGCGGCGCTGAACATCGACGCCTACCGCGCGCAGTACCGCATCCAGCGCGCCGACCTGTTCCCGGCGGTCTCGGCCACCGGCAGCGGCAGCCGCCAGCGGGTGCCGGGCAACCTGTCGCAGACCGGCGAGGCGAACATCACCAGCCAGTACTCGGCGACGCTCGGTGTCAGCGCCTACGAGCTGGACTTGTTCGGCCGTGTACGCAGCCTCAGCCAGCAGGCGCTGGAGACCTACCTCTCCAGCGAGCAGGCGCGTCGCTCCACGCAGATCGCCCTGGTGGCCAGCGTGGCCAACGCCTACTACACCTGGCAGGCCGACCAGGCGCTGCTCAAGCTGACCGAAGAAACGCTCAAGACCTACGAAGAAAGCTTCAACCTGACCCGTCGCAGCAACGAAGTCGGTGTGGCTTCGGCGCTCGACCTGAGCCAGGCGCGCACTGCCGTCGAAGGCGCGCGGGTCAAGCTGTCGCAGTACCAGCGCCTGGTGGCGCAGGACCTGAACAGCCTGACCGTACTGTTGGGCACCGGCGTACCGGCCGACCTGCCGGCCTCGCTCAAGCTCGACGCCGACCAGCTGGCCGACGTCCCGGCGGGCCTGCCGTCCGACCTGCTGCAGCGGCGCCCGGACATCCAGGAAGCCGAGCACCTGCTCAAGGCGGCCAACGCCAACATCGGCGCGGCCCGTGCAGCCTTCTTCCCGAGCATCAGCCTGACCGCCAATGCCGGGACCCTGAGCCCCGACATGGGTGGGCTGTTCAAGGGTGGTTCGGGTACCTGGCTGTTCCAGCCGCAGATCAACCTGCCGATCTTCAATGCCGGTAGCCTGCGGGCGAGCCTGGACTACTCGAAGATCCAGAAGGACATCAACGTCGCCAAGTACGAAAAGACCATCCAGACCGCCTTCCAGGAAGTCTCCGATGGCCTGGCGGCGCGCAAGACCTTCGAAGAGCAGTTGCAGGCCCAGCGTGACCTGGTTGCCGCCAACCAGGACTACTACCGCCTGGCCGAGCGTCGCTACCGCATCGGTATCGACAGCAACCTGACCTTCCTCGACGCCCAGCGCAACCTGTTCAGTGCCCAACAGGCGCTGATCAGCGATCGCCTGTCGCAGCTGACCAGCGAGGTCAACCTGTACAAGGCGCTCGGCGGTGGCTGGTACGAACAGACCGGGCAGGCCAACCAGCAGGCTTCGGTGGATTCGCCCAGAGGCTGACTATCCGGCAACAGCATCAAGCCCACCCTCGCGGTGGGCTTTTTGTTTCTGGCGACAACACCGCGCCACCTCACACAATGCGTTCGATTATCGCCCCGTTCCACCTCCGACGAATTGCCCGCCGCAGCCCCGATCGCGCACCATCCTTCACGCAACGTTGCACAAGTTCATCAAAAAAGCGTCGACCTGCAGCCTCCGGCCGCAGCGCCCCGACTCGCCCATAAAAACAAGAGATCCACGACAGATGAGCATTCTGCAACCCGCACGCCCGCTGCTGCCGGGCCTTCTGGCCATGTCCTGCGCCCTCCCCGCCCTCGCCGCCGACGGCGGGTTCGTGGAAGACGCCAAGGCCACCCTCAACCTGCGCAACTTCTACATCAACCGCAACTTCGTCGACCCGGCCAAGGCTCAGGGCAAGGCCGAGGAATGGACGCAAAGTTTCATCCTCGACGCCCGCTCCGGCTTCACCCAGGGCACGGTCGGCTTCGGTGTCGATGTGCTGGGGCTGTACTCGCTCAAGCTCGACGGCGGCAAGGGTACGGCCGGCACGCACCTGCTGCCGGTGCACGACGACGGTCGCCCGGCCGATGACTTCGGTCGCCTGGGCGTTGCGCTCAAGGCAAAGCTCTCGCAGACCGAGCTCAAGGTCGGCGAATGGATGCCGGTGCTGCCGATCCTGCGCTCGGACGACGGTCGTTCGCTGCCGCAGACCTTCCGCGGTGGCCAGATCACCTCCAGGGAGATCACCGGGCTGACCCTGTACGCCGGTCAGTTCCGTGGCAACAGCCCGCGCAACGACGCGAGCATGGAAGACATGGCGCTGTTCAGTCGCCCAGGCTTCACCTCCGACCGCTTCAACTTCGCCGGGGGCGAGTACAGCTTCAACGACAAACGCACCCTGATCGGGGTGTGGGATGCCCAGCTCAAGGATATCTACCGCCAGCAGTACTTCAACCTGGTGCACAGCCAGCCGCTGGGCGACTGGACACTGGGCGCCAACCTGGGCTACTTCATCGGCAAGGAAGATGGCGCCGAACGCGCCGGC
Organism: Pseudomonas sp. FA117; assembly: GCF_057370475.1. NCBI lineage: Bacteria > Pseudomonadati > Pseudomonadota > Gammaproteobacteria > Pseudomonadales > Pseudomonadaceae > Pseudomonas > Pseudomonas sp. FA117. The sequence continues at coordinate 1,269,510 of NZ_CM170675.1, read as the reverse complement.
AAACTGGACAACCGCACCGCTTCGGCGATGCTTTCGGCGCGCTACCAGGGCCATACCTTCTATGTCGGCCTGCAGAAGGTCGGCGGCGATGACGAGTGGATGCGGGTCAACGGCACCAGCGGTGGCACCCTGGCCAACGACAGCTACAACGCCAGCTTCGAAAATGCCAAGGAGCGCTCCTGGCAACTGCGCCACGATTTCAACTTCGCCACCGTCGGCGTGCCCGGGCTGACCCTGATGAACCGCTACATCAAGGGCGACAACGTGCATGTCGGCAGCATCACCGACGGCAAGGAATGGGCGCGCGAAAGCGAACTGGCCTACGTGATCCAGTCCGGCACGTTCAAGGACCTGTCGGTGAAGTGGCGCAACTCGACCATGCGCCGCGACTTCAGCACCAATGCATTCGACGAGAACAGGCTGATCGTCAGTTATCCGTTCAGCCTGTTGTGATAGCCCGCAGTACCTGTGGGGGCGGACTTGTCCGCCCCTTTAAATAACAAAAACAACTAAACAACTAACAAAACCATCGTTGACGGAATAAGTAACAAGGTCTAAAACGAGTCCTATCTACTCCGCAGAATCTCGACATGGACCTTCGCCAACTGCGCTATTTCATCGCCCTCACCGAATACCGCAGCTTCGTCCGTGCTGCCGAAGCCATGGGTATCACCCAGCCCGCGTTCAGCCGCGCCATTCAGGGCCTGGAGCAGGAATTCGGCTGCGCGCTGGTCGATCGCGGCAACAAGACGCTGCAACCGACCCCCGAAGGCCAGGTGGTGCTGCAACATGCCCGACGCCTGGTCCAGGGCGCGGCACAACTGAGCAACGATGTGCTGCAGATGACCAAGCTCGACGCCGGCGAGCTGCATTTTGGCAGCGGCCCGGCCCTGGCCGCACGACTGGTGCCCGACGCCCTGCAGCAGTTCATCACCCAGCATCCGGGGATCCGCACCGAACTGCGGGTGGACAATGCCGAACGCCTGGGCCAGGCCCTGCGCCGTGAGCAGATCGAGTTCTTCGTTGACGATATCCGCCCGTTCGAGGCCGACCCGAACTTCCACACAGAGCCGCTGAACCCGCGCCCCGGCCTGTTCTTCTGCCGGCCCGGCCATCCGCTGCTGGCCAAGGATAGCCTGTCGACCAACGACCTGTTCGCCTACCCCCTGGCCAGTGCCCTGCTCACCCCCGGCGTACGCAAACGCCTGGCCAACCTCAGCGGGCGCAGCGACTTCACTCCACACCTGCAGACCGAACACCTGGCAGTGCTGCGCAGTGTAGTGCTGGCCAGCGACACCCTCGGCAGCGCCAGCGAAGAGGCGGTCGCCGACGACCTGGCCGCGGGCCGTCTGGTGCGCCTGCACTGGCGCAACCTGCCACCGGGCCTGGAGGTGCTGAGCGTGCGCTGCGGTGTGGTCAGCCGCAGCGGCTATCGCCTGTCGCCAGCGGCACGGGCGATGATCGACACGCTGGTCAGCCTGGATGCCCGGCCATCTCCCGCAACCTCGGCGCATCGAGGATCAACACTTCGCCATAGCCCAGTTGCACTACACCGGCCTGCTCCAGCGCCTTGAGGATCTGGTTGATGGTCTGGCGCGACAGCGACAGCATCAGCGCCAGCTGTTCCTGTGAAAGCTGCAAGCGCCATTGCGCGACATCGCGCTCGCCATAGCCTTCGGCGATCTGCAGCAGGCGGTGGGCTACCCGCGGGCCGGCCGCCAGCAAATGCTGTTGCTCCAGGGCGACGAATACCCAGCGCAGCTTGTGGCTCATCAGCAAGGCCAGGTCGCGCCAGTGTCGCGGATACTGCTCCAGCCACGCCAGCAACGCAGCGTGGGGGATCCACAACAAACGGGTCGCGCCCTCGGCGAAGGCATCGTGGGTGCGTGGCTGGCCGTCGAACAGGCTGATCTCACCGAACCAGTAGGGAGGCTCGACCAGCGTCAGCAGCGCTTCCTTGCCGTCACGGCTGATCGCGCCGACACGCATGGCACCCTCTACGACCGCATACAAACCGCAGGGCGGGTCGCCACGCTGGAACAGGCACTGTCCGGCCACCAGTTCACGCGAACGCGCCAGTGCCAGCAGGCTATCCTGAACCTGAACGGGCAACTGCCGAAACCACTGGCCATGGCTCAACTGCGCACGCCAGGCTTGGGGGTTGTCCATGAAACCTCTTCTGAACGGACTCTGTCGGCCAGGCGACAGACGACGGCGGATGAACGGGGCACGCTGTCGCTACCCCTGATGGAGGAACAACAATGAAAAACCTCGTCGAACACCTGAGTCAATACGCGGCTTATCATCGCGACCCGCGCAACATCGCCACGCACTTCGTCGGCATTCCGCTGATCGTGCTGGCGGTCAGCATCCTGCTGTCACGTCCCGGCTGGGCTGTTGCCGGCGTCTGGCTGTCGCCGGCGCTGCTGCTGGCGGCGGTATCGGTATGGTTCTACCTGCGCCTGGACCTGCGTTTCGGCCTGGTCATGGGCGTGTTGCTGGGGCTGTGCCTGTGGGCCGGCGAATGGCTGGCGCTGCAGAGCACCGGGCTGTGGCTCAGTGCCGGGCTCGGGGCCTTCGTGCTGGGCTGGATCATCCAGTTCGTCGGGCATGCCTACGAAGGCAGGAAGCCGGCCTTCGTCGACGATGTCAGCGGCCTGATCATCGGCCCACTGTTCGTGGTCGCAGAACTGGCCTTCATGCTCGGGCTGTGTGCCGGACTGAGGCGGGCGGTGGAGGCCAATGCGGGACCTGTGGCGGTTCGCGGGAAAAAAGCGGCGGTGTAGAGGCTGGAACAGTGCTGGATTCTTCGCGGGCAAGCCCGCTCCCACAGGTACACCACTGAATTCGAACGCAGTGGTGTACCTGTGGGAGCGGGCTTGCCCGCGAAGAATCCAGTGCCGACCTATGGCCTAGGCACGCGACTCGATACCAAGCTCGTCCCACACCGACTCGGCCAGGTGGAAGGTCGCATTGGCCGCCGGGATCCCGCAGTAGATCGCGCTCTGCATGATCACTTCCTTGATTTCGTCGCGGGTCACGCCATTGTTGGCCGCCGCACGCAGGTGCAGCTTGAGCTCGTCATTACGGTTCATGCCGATCAGCATGGCGATGGTGATCAGGCTGCGGGTGTGGCGTGGCAACCCGGGGCGAGTCCAGATATCGCCCCAGGCATGGCGGGTGATCATTTCCTGGAACTCGCCATTGAAGTCGTTGAGCTTCTCCAGGCTGCGGTCCACATGGGCATCGCCCAGTACCGCGCGACGCACCTGCATGCCGGCGTCGTAGCGTTGTTTCTCGTCCATGGCGTGCTCCTCAGCGGGCCAGCAGGAAGTCGAGGACGCGACGGCTGAACGGCTCGCCGACCTCGACATTGGACAGGTGCGCAGCCTGGAACGCGGTGTACTCGGCTCCCGCCACATGCGCCTGGATGTACTGCCCGCCCGATGGCGGTGTGACCGCGTCGGCCTCCCCGGAAATCACCAGCAGCGGCACTTCGATCGAAGCCAACCCATCACGCAGATCGGCATCGCGCACCGCTGCGCAGTTGGCGGCGTAACCCTGTGGCGAGGTGCTGGCGAGCATGTCGGTGATGCGCTTGACCTGATCCGCGTGCACGCTCGACCACGCCGGGGTAAACCAGCGCTCGACCGAGGCATCGCGCAAGCCACGCATGGCCTCGGCGCCATCGCGCAAGACCAGTTCGATGCGCGGATTCCAGGTTTCAGGCGAGCCGATCTTCGCCGCCGTGTTGCACACCACCAGACGCTGCAGACGCTCGCCAGCATTGATGCCCAGCCACTGGCCGATCAGCCCGCCCATCGACAACCCGCAGAAGTGCGCACGCTCGATCTTCAGGGCATCCAGCAGCGCCAGCACATCGCGCCCCAACTGCTCGATGCTGTACGGCCCTTCGGTCACCAGCGAGTCGCCATGGCCGCGGGTGTCGTAGCGCAGTACTCGAAAGTGCTCGGTCCACAGCGGCATCTGGGTGTCCCACATGTGCAGGTTGGTGCCCAGCGAGTTGGACAGCACCAGCACCGGGGCGTGCTCGGGGCCTTCGAGTCGGTAGTTCAATACGCCATCGGCCAGTTGCAAATGCGCCACAGCGGTCTCCTTCAGGCAGTGAAACGTTGATGTTCGGCCACCGCGCGCGCCACCCAGACGCGGGCCTGACCGAGGTAATGGGCAGGGTCGAGCAGGTGGTCGAGTTCTTCGCCCGACAACTGTTCGCTGATCTGTGGCTCGTCACCGAGCACGGCACGCAGGTGGCGTTGTTCGGCCACCGCACGCTGGCAACATTGCTCGAGCAGGTGATGGGCCTTGTCGCGCCCCAGCCGCTGGGCGAGGACGATACTCACCGCTTCGGCGAGCACCAGGCCCTGGGTCAGCTCGAGGTTGCGACGCATGCGCCCGGCATCCACCTCCATGCCTTCGGCGATCAGCAACGCCTGTTGCAGGGCGCCGGACACCAGGCAGCAGATGTCCGGCAGGGTTTCCCACTCGGCATGCCACAGGCCCAGGCTGCGTTCATGCTCCTGCGGCATGGCGGCGAACAGCGTCGACAGCAGCCCCGGCACGCGGGTGGCGGCGCCGATCAGCACCGCTGCGCCCACCGGGTTGCGCTTGTGCGGCATGGTCGAGGAGCCGCCCTTGCCCGGTGCCGCAGGCTCGAACACCTCGCCGGCCTCGGTCTGCATCAGCAGGCTGAGATCACGGCCGAACTTGCCCAGGCTGCCGGCGATCAGGCCCAGCACCGAGGCGAACTCCACCAGGCGGTCACGCTGGGTGTGCCAGGGCTGTTCGGGCAGCGCCAGGCCAAGCTGCGCGGCCAGCGCCTCGGCCACCGGCAACGCCTTGCTGCCCAGCGCCGCGAGGCTGCCCGAAGCGCCGCCGAACTGCAGGCACAGCAGACGCGGACGCAGCTCCTGCAAGCGCTGGCGGTGACGGGTCAATGCCCCGAGCATACCGGTCAGTTTCATGCCCAGAGTTACAGGCGTGGCGTGCTGCAGCCAGGTGCGGCCCACCAGCGGCGTGTCGGCGTACTGCAGGGCCTGACGCGCCAGGACGTCGGCCAGGCGAGCGAGATCGGCCTCGATCAGCGCCAGCGCATCACGCAATTGCAGGACCAGGCCGCTGTCCATCGCATCCTGGCTGGTAGCGCCCAGATGCACATAGCGCTCGGCCTCGGGCACACCGCTGGCAACCACCTTGCCCAGGGCCTTGACCAACGGGATGGCCGAGTTGCCGGCGATCGCGATGGCCTGCGCCAGGGCGTGGACATCATAGCGTTCGGCCTTGCAGGCCGCCTCGATGGCCGGCACCGCGCTATGCGGCACCAGCCCGACACTCGCCTCGGCCCGCGCCAGGGCAGCTTCGAAATCGAGCATGCCCTGCAGGCGACCACGGTCGCAGAAGATCGCGCGCATGGCCGGGGCGGTGAAGTAGGCGTCGAACAGCTGGTTGTCCGCTGGGGTCATCGCAGGTCCTCAGTGATCGTGGTGCAGGTACGCTGCCTGCTTGGGCAGGCGCAGGCTGAACAGGAAGGCGATCGCCATCATGGCGGTCACGTACCAGTAGAAGGTGTTCTCCATCCCCAGGGTTTTCAAGCCCAGGGCGACGTATTCGGCCGAACCGCCGAACACCGCGTTGGCTACCGCATAGGCAAGGCCGACGCCAAGCGCGCGCACCTGCGGCGGGAACATCTCGGCCTTCACCAGGCCGCTGATCGAGGTGTAGAAGCTGACGATGCACAGCGCCAGGGTCACCAGCACGAAGGCCATGAACGGACTGGTCACGGTCTTGAGCGCCATAAGCAGCGGCACGGTGAACAGCGTTCCGAGGGCACCGAACAGCAGCATCGAGTTACGCCGGCCGATACGGTCGGAGAGCATGCCGAACAGCGGCTGCAGGATCATGAACAGGAACAGCGCGCCGGTCATCACGAAGCTGGCACTCTTGGCGTTCATGCCGGCGGTGTTGACCAGGTATTTCTGCATGTAGGTGGTGAAGGTGTAGAAAATCAGCGAACCACCGGCGGTGTAGCCCAGCACGGTGATGAAGGCAGCGGCGTGGTTGCGGAACAACCCGCCGATGCTGCCGGCGTCCTTGTCCTGGCGCGTCTCGGCGCTGCTGGTTTCTTTCAGCGAGCGGCGCAGCATCAGCGAGATCAGCGCAGCCACCGCGCCCACCACGAACGGGATGCGCCAGCCCCAGGCACGCAGTTCTTCTTCAGTGAGCAATTGCTGCAGGATCACCACCACCAGCACTGCCAGCAACTGGCCGCCAATCAGGGTCACGTACTGGAACGAGGCGAAGAAACCGCGCTGGCCGCGCAGGGCTACCTCACTCATGTAGGTCGCCGTGGTGCCGTACTCACCGCCCACCGACAGGCCCTGGACCAACCGGGCAAACAGCAGCAAGGCCGGCGCCCAGGTGCCGATGCTCGAATAGGTCGGCAGGCAGGCGATCAGCAGCGAGCCTGCGCACATCATCAGCACCGAGATCATCAGCGAATTCTTGCGCCCGTGGCGGTCGGCCAGGCGCCCGAAAATCCAGCCACCGATGGGACGCATCAGAAAGCCTGCGGCGAATACCCCGGCGGTATTGAGCAACTGCACGGTCGGGTCGTCGGAGGGGAAGAAGGCCGGGGCGAAATAGATCGCGCAGAAGGCGTAGACGTAGAAGTCGAACCACTCCACCAGATTGCCCGAAGAGGCACCGACGATGGCGAAGATGCGGCTTCTGCGTTCTTCGCCCGTGTAATGGATTGAGGTCATGGCGTGCTTGCTCCTGGAAGGTTACCGTCAATTCTAGACATACCCGGTAACACTCTCGTTCCGCTTGGGGGGCTGACCATTAGGCTTGAGTCGTAGATGCCGTCCTCTTCGCGGGCAAGCCCGCTCCCACAGGATGGCGTGGATCCTTGTGGGAGCGGGCTTGCCCGCGAAAAGGCCGACACCGTTCAAACCCGTTCGATGGCCAGCGCCAGCCCTTGCCCGACACCCACGCACATGGTCGCCAGGCCCCTGCGCCCGCCGCTCCTCTCCAACTGATGCAGCGCCGTCAGCACCAGCCGCGCGCCGCTCATCCCCAGCGGATGCCCCAGGGCAATGGCCCCGCCGTTCGGATTCACCTGCGGCGCATCGTCCGCCACGCCCAGTTCGCGCAGCACCGCCAGGCCCTGGCTGGCGAAGGCTTCGTTGAGTTCGATGACATCGAAGTCGGCCACGGCGATACCCAGGCGCTCGGTCAGTTTGCGCACCGCAGGCACCGGGCCGATGCCCATCACCCTTGGCGCCACACCTGCGCTGGCCATGCCCAGCACCCGGGCACGCGGGGTCAGGCCGTGTCGCTTGACCGCCTCGGCCGAAGCCAGGATCAGCGCCGCGGCACCATCGTTCACACCCGACGCATTGCCGGCGGTGACGGTCTTGTCCGCGCCATTGACCGGCTTCAGCCGGGCCAACGCTTCCAAGGTAGTGTCGGGGCGCAGGTGTTCATCCTGCTCGACCAGGGTTTCACCCTTCTTGTGGGCAATGCGCACCGGCACGATTTCCTCGGCGAAGAAACCGGCAGCCTGCGCGGCGGCGGCCTTCTGCTGGCTGCGCAGGGCGAAGGCATCCTGGTCGGCACGCGATACCCGGTAATCGTCGGCCACGTTGTCGGCAGTCTCGGGCATGGCATCGACACCGTACTGGGCCTTCATCAGCGGGTTGATGAAACGCCAGCCGATGGTGGTGTCTTCCAGTTTCATGTTGCGCGAATAGCCACTCTCGGCCTTGCCCATCACAAAGGGCGCCCGCGACATCGACTCCACCCCGCCGGCGATGGCCAGTTCCATCTCGCCGCTGGCGATGGCGCGAAAGGCCGTGCCGACCGCATCCATGCCAGAGGCGCAGAGGCGGTTGAGGGTCACGCCCGGAATGCTCTCGGGCAGGCCGGCCAGCAGCAGCGCCATGCGCGCGACGTTGCGATTGTCTTCACCGGCCTGGTTGGCACAGCCGAGGAACACTTCGTCGAGCTCGTCCCAGCGGACCTGCGGGTTACGCGCTTGCAGCGCCTTGAGCGGCACCGCCGCCAGGTCGTCGGCACGCACACTGGCCAGGGCGCCGGCAAAGCGGCCGATCGGGGTGCGGATGGCGTCGCAGATGAATACGTCACGCATCAGGCTTCTCCTGCGCTCTGGCCATGGGCTGCCGCAGTACGGGCTTCAAGATCGCGCAGGGCGGTCAACTCTGTCTCGCTCGGCTCGGCAGTGACTTGCACGCCGTCGGCAAAGCGGATCGCCCAGCCGGTGGCGGCGACGATCTGTTCACGGGTCACGCCCGGGTGGATCGAGGTGACGACGAACTCATGGCTGCCCGCTTCCGGCTCCATGATGCACAGGTCGGTGATGATCCCCACCGGCCCCTCGCCGGGCAGGCCCAGGCGCTTGCGCGAATCGCCGCCCTCGCCATGGCCGACCGAGGTGATGAAGTCGAGCTTGTCGACGAAGGCACGCGGCGACTGCTTGAGGATGATCAGCACCTGTTTGGCGGAGCCGGCGATCTCCGGCGCACCACCGGCACCCGGCAGGCGGGTCCTGGGCGCGTGGTAGTCACCGACCACGGTGGTATTGATGTTGCCGAAGCGGTCGACCTGGGCGGCGCCGAGGAAGCCCACGTCGATACGCCCACCCTGCAGCCAGTAGCGGAAGATTTCGCCGGTCGGTACCACGGTGTCGGCGGTTTCGGCCAGCTCGCCGTCGCCGATCGACAGCGGCAGCACGCTCGGCTTGGCGCCAATCGGGCCGGACTCGTAGATCAGCACCACATCGGGCGACGAGGTCAGGCGCGCCAGGTTGGCGGCCTTGGACGGCAGGCCGATGCCGACGAAGCAGACCGCGCCGTTGCGCAGGCGCCGGGCAGCGGCGACGGTCATCATTTCGGAGGTGGAGTAGCTCATTGTGCGGCCTCCAGCTTGCGCTTGAATTCGGTGAAGTCGGCGGTGCCGCGGATGTAGGTGTCGATCCAGGCGGTGAAGGCTTCGCGGTCGCGTGCGATCGGGTCCCAGGCCTGGTAGAAGCGGTTATCGCGCTCGTAGTAACCATGGGCGTATGACGGGTGGGCACCGCCCGGCACCAGGCAGACCGCGCTGAGCGCCCAGGTCGGCAGCACGCAGGCGTTCATCGGTGCCTGCAGGTCGTCGACGATTTCCTCGACGGTGACGATGCAGCGCTTGGCGGCCAATGCCGCTTCCTTCTGCACTCCGAGAATGCCCCACAGCAGCACGTTGCCCTTGCGGTCGGCCTTCAGCGCATGGATGACCGTGACGTCCGGGCGAACCGAAGGCACGGCCGCCAGCACTTCACCGGTGAACGGGCAGGTGACGGACTTGATCAGCGGGTTGACCTTGGGCAGGTCGGAGCCGGCGTAGGCACGCAGCACCGCGAACGGCAGGCCGGACGCGCCGGCAACGTAGGCGTTGGCCAGGTCGGCATGGCTGTGCTCTTCGATCTCGATTGCCTGTGGCCATTGCTTCTCCACGGCATCGCGCAGACGGTGCAGCGAACCCACACCGGGGTTGCCGCCCCACGAGAAGATCAACTTGCGTGCACAGCCGGCGCCGATCAGTTGGTCGTAGATCAGGTCCGGGGTCATGCGTACCAGCGTGAGGTCGCGTTTGCCCTGGCGGATGATCTCGTGACCGGCGGCGGTCGGAATCAGGTGGGTGAAACCTTCGAGGGCAACGCTGTCACCGTCGTGGACGAACTGCTTCACGGCGTCGTGAAGCGGAATGATTGCTGCCATTGGAGACTCCTGGTCAGGCTGAGTCGGGTTTGAGTGCAGCGTCGCTGCGATGGGCTCAGATTAAGGAGATCGGGGGTGGCCATACAATCCGATAATCGACCTTTTGTGCGGTTATCGAACAGCTTGACTGGGTTACTGCTGGGGAGTGGTGGCGCCCCGACTTGCCCGCAAAAAAGGCCGCCACCCATGCTCGATCAGGTCGCGTCAGCGTGGCTCACCAAGCCTTTGACGATCACCCCTACAGTCGCCAGCGCAGCCGGCACCAGCAACGCGGTCAGCACCTGTTCGAAGGTCCAGCCCAGGCCCAGCAGGGTCGCCCCGCTCCATGCGCCGAGAATCGCGCCGAAGCGGCCGATGCCGAGCATCCACGACACCCCCGTGGCACGCCCCTGGGTCGGGTAGAAACGTGCCGCCAGCGACGGCATGGCCGACTGCGCACCGTTGACGCACATCCCCGCCACCAGCACCAGGATGGCCAGCACCGTGATGTTGCCCAGACTCTGACCCACGGCGTAGGCGAACACCCCGGCCAGCAGGTAGAAGATGCCGATGACCTTGTGCGGATTGAAGCGGTCCATCGCCCAGCCCACGGCTACCGCACTCAGCACCCCGCCGAACTGGAACAACGCGCCGATGAAGGCCGCCGTCTCCAGGCTGGCGCCACTGTCGCGCATCAGTGTTGGCAGCCAGCTGGTCAGCAGATAGACGATCACCAGGCCCATGAAGTAGGTCAGCCACAGCAGCACGGTGCCCAGACCATAGGTGCCGGAGAAGATCACCGCAAAGACGTTGCGCCCGGCCACGCTCTTCTGCTCGGGGACGCTGAAACTCGCCGCCTGGGCCACCACCGCCGGGGCAATCGGGGCCAGGGTCTTGCGCACCTTGTCGGCGCCACGGTTGCGCACCACCAGAAAACGCGCCGACTCCGGCAGCCATACCAGCAGCACCACCGCCAGCAGCAATGGCAGCACGCCACCGAGCACCAGCAGGCTATGCCAACCGTAGGCCGGAATCAGCTTGGCAGAGATGAAACCGCCGCCGGCCATGCCCAGGTTGAAGCCGCAGAACATGCTGGTCACCAGCAGCGACTTCAAACGCTCGGGGGTGTATTCGGACAGCAGCGTGGTGGCGTTGGGCATGCCGGCGCCCAGACCAAGACCGGTCAGAAAGCGCAGCACCAGCAACTGGTCGACGTTACTGGCGTAGGCCGAGGCCAGGCTGAAACCGCCGAACACCAGGACCGCAGCGACCAGCACGCCCTTGCGACCGAAGCGGTCGGCCAGCGGGCCCGAGCCCAGGGCGCCAAATACCATGCCGATCAGCGCGGCACTCATCACCGGGCCGAGGCTGGCACGGTCGATGCCCCACTCCTGGGACAGCGCCGGAGCGATGAAGCCCATGGCGGCCGTGTCCAGGCCATCGAGGAAGACAATCAGGAAGCACAGGATCACCACCCGCCACTGATAGCGGGACAAGGGCTGGGCGTTGATGAACGACTGGACGTCGAGGCAGTTGCCGACGGTGGTTTGCGGTTTGTTCATTGTTGTTATCCAGAAGATGGGCGCAGGTACTTTCACCCCACCAGGCAAGGTGGAGGGTCGGAACAACCAGGTACGGGCGTTTCAATCAGCTGGGCAAGGATGCAACTGCACGGGGCAGCGAAAGGACAGTGGTCATGTGTGTCTCTCGTGTTGTTATTGTCCGGCCGACAACGCCGACCGTTGCGAGAAACATTAATCAGCGCCTCGCAGAGGCGCAATTGACCCTAAACGACATTGTGCGTTTATCGAACAGAACTGTTTTTCAACCGAACAACTGATGGCAAAGATCGCGGCTCGCCGCCAGCAGGATCGGCAGGAAGCGCTGTTCCAGTTCATTGCGTGTGACCCGCCCGACATGGGTACTGACGTTCAGCGCCGCCAGCACCTGCCCCGACGCATCGTAGATCGGCACGGCGATCGAGCGCAGCCCCTGCTCCAGTTCCTGGTCGACCACGCACCAGCCCTGGGCGCGCACCTGCTGGATACAGGCGAACAGCGACTCGGGATCGTTCAGCGTGCGGCTGGTACGGGCCTTGAGGTCGGCGCGCTCGAAGTACTCGCGCAGGCTGGTGTCATCCAGTGCCGCCAGGAGGATCCGGCCCATGGAGGTGCAGTAGGCCGGCAGGCGTCCACCCACCGAAAGGTCGACCGAGATCAGCCGCTCGACCGTTGCCGAACGGGCGATGTAGAGGATGTCGTCGCCTTCGAGGGTGGCCATGTTCGCCGCCTCGTGCAGTTGCTCGCTGATACGGTCCAGATACGGCTGGGCCGACACCGCCAGGGGTGTCGAGGACAGGTACGCATGCCCCAGCGTCAGCACCTTGGGCAGCAGCGAATAGGTGCGCCCGTCGGACGTCGCGTACCCCAGCTTGATCAAGGTATGCAGGCAGCGGCGTACGGCTGCGCGCGGAATCTCGGTCCGGTGGCTGATCTGGGCGATGGTCAGGTGGCGCTTGCGCTCCTGGAAGGCCTGGATCACCGCCAGGCCGCGGGCCAGGGAGGTCATGAAATCGGGATCGCCGGTGAACGCCTGGATGCGCTTGGCCGGCGAGGCCACGATCGGCGGTGCCAGGGACGGCGCTGCGGCACGCAGGGGATCGCTGGGTGAAGAAGCCTTGGTTTCATCGTTCATCGGCAGACCTCAAAAAAAACGGCGCTTCGTGCGATTATCGAACAAACGGCCGATAATCGCAATTGACCGCCGACACGTTTGCTTATACCTTTCTCATGCCCTTGTGGCTTCTTTGGAGAGACTGGTCAGGTACCCACCGTAGAAGACTAAAAGGCAACGGCCTCGCCCACCAGCGAGGCCGTTTTCATTTCTGCAGGGCTGTTCGAACTTTCCCGTTAGTGCGCGTCTCCAACTCTGCAACTGTGCGGTACCCTGTGGTTGCAACTCGAGTTGTCAGCGTCGGGTAAATAGCCATGCCCATCGGTGGGACGGTTGTTATAATCGCTGGGCTCGCAGGTATTGGTTGTTGGAAATGGATCCAATAGCCCCTGAACAACCCTGCACGCCAAGAGCCTCTTCAATTAACCCGTAACCAGGTCGATACTGTGACGAAAGATGAACTGCGCGCCGAACTCGAGCGCCAGGCAGAACGTTACAAGGATGTTTATGGTGGCGAAGTCACCACTTATGCTGCCCAACCGGAACCCGAACGCAAACCCTGGCGCAAGCGTGCCAGCCTTCTCGATCAGGCTTTCTCCCAGGAACTGGAGAAGATGGAAAAGGAACTGCGTACGGACGAGCCCTGACCTTACGCATTGATCACAGCGCAACTGCGCTGAACGCCCTGGGTTGAAGGTTTTTTCCGAAAACGACAGGGATGAAATGGAATTACACAAATTTCATACAACCGTTTGAATCAGCGCTCTCGCTCTCAATTGCAACAATTTCGCAACATTTGAGCGAATTTGGCGTTTTTTTTCTTGCCGACTTCGCCCCTCGACTTGGCAGAACTGCGCCTCGGTGCGCCCGAAAAAGCTGCCATCTGTCTGTCATGGGTGCATCGAATGCCATGGTTTTCTGGCATAATCCGGCCCCCCTACGACCGCCAGAAAACCTTCATGATCGATTTATTCAGCGGACTGGATGCCTGGGTAGCCGTGAGCCTGGTGCTCGCCCTCACCTTCGTGCTCGCATTCGAGTTCATCAATGGCTTTCATGACACCGCCAATGCGGTAGCCACCGTCATCTATACCAAAGCCATGCCGCCGCACCTGGCCGTGTTCTTCTCGGGTGTGTTCAACTTCCTCGGGGTGCTGCTCGGCGGAGTCGGGGTGGCCTATGCCATCGTCCACTTGCTGCCGGTCGAACTGCTGATCAACGTCAACACCGGGCACGGCCTGGCGATGGTGTTCTCGCTGCTGGCCGCCGCCATCACCTGGAACCTGGGTACCTGGTACTTCGGTATCCCTGCCTCCAGCTCCCACACCCTGATCGGCTCCATCCTCGGTGTCGGCCTGGCCAATGCCCTGCTCAGCGACATCCCGCTGGGCGACGGGGTGAACTGGCAGAAAGCGATCGATATCGCCCTGTCGCTGGTGGTCTCGCCGATGGCCGGTTTCGTGATTGCCGCACTGGTGCTGATCGGCCTGAAATGGTGGCGCCCGCTGTCGAAGATGCACAAGACCCCCGACCAGCGCCGCAAGCTCGACGACAAGAAGCACCCGCCCTTCTGGAACCGCCTGGTGCTGGTGATCTCGGCCATGGGCGTGAGCTTCGTGCATGGTTCCAACGACGGCCAGAAAGGCATCGGCCTGATCATGCTGGTGCTGATCGGCATCGTCCCGGCCAAGTTCGTCCTCGACCTGAACAGCACCACCTACCAGATCGAGCGCACCCGCGACGCGACCCTGCACATGAGCCAGTTCTACCAGCGCAACGCCGCCACGCTTGGCGAGTTCCTGGCGCTGGGCAAGGCCAGGTCGACCGATCTGCCGGAGCAATTCAGCTGCAACCCGCAGCAGACCGAACCGACCATTGCCGCACTGCAGACATCGCTGCAAGGCGTGACCGACTACCGCGACCTGAGCGCCGAACGACGTGTGGAAGTGCGCCGGTACCTGCTGTGCCTTGACGACACCGCGAAAAAGGTTGGCAAACTGCCTGGCCTGGATGCCCGCGAGAAGTCCGACCTGGAGAAGCTGCGCAAGGACCTGACCGCCACCACCGAATATGCGCCGTTCTGGGTCATCGTGGCCGTTGCCCTGGCCCTGGGCCTGGGCACCATGGTCGGCTGGAAGCGTGTGGTACTGACTGTTGGCGAGAAGATCGGCAAGCAGGGCATGACCTACGCCCAGGGCATGTCGGCACAGATCACTGCGGCCTGCGCCATCGGCATGGCCAACGTGTTCAGCCTGCCGGTATCGACCACCCACGTATTGTCGTCGGGTGTCGCCGGTACCATGGTCGCCAACAAGAGTGGCCTGCAAGGCGGCACCGTGAAGACCATCCTGCTGGCCTGGGTGCTGACCCTGCCGGCCTCGATGGGCCTGGCCGCCGGCCTGTTCTGGCTGGCCTCCAAAGCGATCGGCTGACCGCTGCAGCACTGAACAAGGCGCCTTCCCCGAAGGCGCCTTTTTCATATCAGGTGCACGTTCAGCGCTTCTTGCCGCCCAGCAACGACCCCATCAGTCCGCGCACCAACTGCCGACCCAGCTGGTTGGCTGCCTGGCGTACCGCCGACTTGATCGCCTGCCCTGCCGCACTCTGCAGGAATTCGCCCGCCTTGTCGGTGAAGCTGTCCTGCTCGGCCTTGGGCTGCGGCGCCGGCTCCACCGGCTCGCCCTTGCGCTGGGTCAGCAGTTCATAGGCCGATTCGCGATCGATCGGTTTGTCATAACGACCGGCCAGCGGCGAGGCCGCAATCAGGACGCTGCGTTCGCCAGCGGTGAGCGGGCCGATCCGCGATTGGGGCGGCGCCACCAGCACGCGCTGCACCACTTCCGGCGTGCCCTTGTCCTGCAAGGTGCCGACCAGGGCTTCACCGATTCCCAGCTCAGTCAGCACCGCCAGGGTGTCGAAGGCAGGATTGGGACGAAAGCCGTCGGCCACCGCCCGCAGCGACTTCTGCTCCTTGGCAGTGAAGGCCCGTAACCCGTGCTGGATACGCAACCCCAACTGGGCCAGCACCGCATCGGGCAGGTCACCCGGCGACTGGGTGACGAAATACACCCCCACCCCTTTGGAACGAATCAGCCGCACTACCTGCTCCAGGCGATCCTGCAAGGCCTTGGGCGTGCCGTTGAACAGCAGGTGCGCTTCGTCGAAGAACAGCGCCAGCACCGGCTTGTCGGCATCGCCACGCTCTGGCAGTTGCTCGAACAGTTCGGCCAGCAGCCACAGCAGGAAGGTCGCATAGACCTTGGGCGCCTCATGCACCAGACGGCTGGCATCGAGCAGATGAATACGACCACGGCCGTCGCCATCGACACGCAGCAGGTCTTCAAGCTGCAGCGCGGGCTCGCCGAACAGCGCTTCGGCGCCTTGCTGCTCCAGCGTTGCCAGACGCCGCAGCAGGGCCTGGGTCGAGGCCGTGGTCATCAAGGCACTGTCCTCGCCCAGCAACTGCGGGTTGTCCTTCAGGTGTGCGAGCAACGCCTTTAGGTCTTTCAGGTCGAGCAGCAGCAATCCCTCGCGGTCAGCGACCTTGAACGCCGCATACAGCGCCGCCTGCTGGCTGTCGGTCAGCTCCAGCAGGTTGCCCAGCAGCAGCGGGCCCATTTCGCTGAGGGTGGTGCGCAACGGATGACCACTCTGGCCGGCGATGTCCCACAAGCTCACCGGATAAGCCCTGGGCTGGTGAGCGAGCCAGGGCATCTCGGCGATACGTTCGGCGACCTTGCCCTGGGGCGAACCTGCGGCACCCAGGCCGCACAGGTCGCCTTTGACATCTGCGGCGAACACCGCCACACCGGCATCACTGAACACTTCGGCAAGACGTTGCAAGGTAACGGTCTTGCCGGTGCCGGTCGCTCCGGCGACCAGGCCATGACGGTTGGCCAGACGCATGGCCTGCCCCACCGGCTGGCCATCCATACCAGCACCTACAACAATTTTTGAAGAATCCGACATCTTCTTTCATCCTCTTCCAATGGCCTTGGCACGACCTGCACAGTGACAGATATGACCTCCAGCGTAATGCCATTCTCGGCAATCCGGGGCATTGCCTGGCAGAAATGAATCGATCCTGCGCGAGCGGCTTCAACCAGCCCGCCCGACAGCCAAACCCGATCGAACAAACTATCCTTCAACAAGGTCAACCTTTAGGCGCGTCATCGCCGGTCTGTTACCGCCGGATGACAGACCCGAAGACGATCCCGGAGGGATGCTGATCGTGCACATCGCTGACATCACCATGTTCTACGCCCCGGCCAGCGGCGGCGTCAGGACTTACCTTGATGCCAAACACCATCGTCTCGACGCCATGCCCGGCGTACGCCACAGCCTGCTGATCCCCGGTGCCAGCGCCCGCCAGACCAACGGTGTCTACCAGGTGCCCGCACCGCCCCTGCCGTTCGGCAAGGGCTACCGCTTCCCGGTACGCCTGGCACCCTGGTGCAATGTGCTGCGCCGTCTCAAGCCCGACCTGATCGAAGTCGGCGACCCCTACCTGACCGCCTGGGCAGCCCTGGAAGCCCGGCGCCAGCTCGATGTGCCAGTGATCGGCTTCTATCACTCCGACCTGCCGCTGTTGGTCAGCAACCGCATGGGCAATTGGTTCACCCCCAACGTCGAGGCCTATGTCAGCAAGCTCTACGGCAATTTCGACCGGGTGCTGGCGCCCAGCCAGGTGATGGCCGACAAGCTGCGTCGCCTGGGTGTGCGTGATGTGCATGTGCAGCGCCTGGGTGTGGACCTGGCCACCTTCCACCCGGACAGGCGCGACACCCGGCTGCGGGCCGAGCTCGGCATCCCCGACACCACCCGCCTGCTGGTCTTCGCCGGGCGCGGCTCGCGCGAGAAGAACCTGCCGGTGCTGCTCGACTGCATGGGCCATCTGGGCCATCACTACCATCTGTTGCTGGTGGGTTCGAGCATGCCGGCCAACGTCCCTGACAACGTCAGCGTGATCGACCACTTCTGCCCGGCCGACGAGGTCGCCCGGCTGCTGGCCAGCGCCGACCTGCTGCTGCACGCAGGCGACCAGGAAACCTTCGGCCTGGTGATTCTCGAAGCCATGGCCAGCGGCACCCCGGTGGTCGCCGTGCGCGCGGGGGCGTTCGGCGAAATCGTCAACGAGCAGTGCGGCCGCCTGTGTCGGGCCAACGATGCCCAGGCCATGGCCAAGGCCGTGCGCGAGGTGTTCGAGGTCGGCGTGCGCACGCTCGGCACCCAGGCGCGTCGCCATGTGGAACAGCATTATTCGTGGGACAGCGTGGTCAATGGCTTGCTGCAGCACTACCAGGCCGTGCTTGGTCATCAGCCGCAGGTCCTCGCCCATGGTTGAGTCGCCAGCCCGCGCACGCAGCCTGATGCTGGTGCTGCACGATGTTGCGCCCGAGACCTGGCCCGACTACCAGCCTTTCGTCGAAGCCGTCGATGCCCTGGGCGATGTGCCCATGACCTGGCTGGTGGTGCCGGACTTCCATCACCGCAACGCCCTGGCCGACTCGCCGCAGTTCTGCCGCGTGCTCGACCGGCGCCTGGCACGTGGCGACGAGCTGGCCCTGCACGGTTTCTACCATGCCGACGATGGTCCTGCACCGCGTGGGCCGGGCGAATACTTCATGCGCCGCATCTATACCCATGAGGGCGAGTTCTACGCGCTGGATCAGCGCCAGGCCCTGCAGCGGCTGGAGGCCGGGCTTGCGTCGTTCGCCAGCCAGGGCTGGCCGGTGGCCGGTTTCGTCGCGCCGGCGTGGCTGATGAGCGAAGGCACCCGCCAGGCTCTGCGCAGCCTGCCGCTGCGCTACACCAGCACGCCGCAGCACCTGTACCGCCTGCCGGATTTCACCGCCATCGAGGCGCCCGGGCTGGTCTGGAGTGCGCGTACTCGCTGGCGCCGGGGGCTTTCGCGAATCGTCTGCGACTGGCAGGCCAGACGCTGGCGCCAGGCCGATACCCTGCGCCTGGGCCTGCACCCGGTGGACATGCGCCACGCAAGTTCACGTGACTACTGGCTGCGCACCCTGCGCACGCTCATCGCAGAGGGACGCGAACCCTTGACCAAATCCGCCTGGCTGGAGCGCAGGGCCTGCCCATGAGCCGCCTGGTCTGGCTGGGGCTGGCGCTGCTTCTGGCGGTGCTGGTACCCGGCCTGCTTGGCGGCAGCGAACTGCTGCCTCGCTTGCGCTCCTTCGATCCTGGCCTGATGGCGACACTGCTGGGCATGATCCTGCTGTGCTGGGTCATCAACGCCGCGCGCCTGCGCCTGCTGCTCGGCCAGCAAGGTGCCGAACTGGGGCGAGTGCGCAGTCTGGGTGTGGTGATGGCCACCGAATTCGCCATCTGCACCACGCCCGGTGGCAGCGGCGGCCCACTGACCCTGATGGCCCTGCTGGCCCGCGAACGCATCGGTCCGGCGCGCAGCGGTGCAGTGTTCGCCATGGATCAGCTGAACGATCTGCTGTTCTTCTTCTGCGCCATGTTGGCGATCGCAGGCTATGCGCTGTTCCACAGCCTGGGCCACAGCCAGGAAAGCATGCTGCTGGGCAGTGCGGCGCTGTCATGTGCGGCACTGGCCGGTGTCGTCGTGCTGCTGCGCTATCGCCGCCGGGTGATGCGCTGCAACGGCCGGGTACTGCGATGCCTGGGCATGTCGGCGCGCAGACGCCGGCGCTGGGCACGCAAGCTGCTGCACTTCCTGCAGGCCCTGGCCGAGACCTGGCGCCTGCCCAAGCGCACGCTGGCACTGGTGTTCGCCCTCACCTGCGCGCACTGGAGCCTGCGCTACAGCGTGCTGTACCTGGTTTTGCAGGGCCTGGGGGTGGAGCTTTCGTGGATTCCGAGCTTCCTGGTGCAGATGCTCTCGCTCAGCGCCGGACAGTTCAGCCTGCTGCCTGGAGGCGCAGGCGCTGCCGAGCTGACCTCGGCAACCTTGCTGTCACCGCTGGTGGGCAGCTCGACAGCGGCGGCGGCGATCCTGATCTGGCGCGCCGTCACCTACTATTTTTATCTGCTCGCCGGGGGGCCGGTGTTCGTCTGCCTGCTGGCGCGTCCGCTGCTGGAGCGCTGGCGTCGCCAGGCGGGTTGAGCCGGGCCCAGAGTTCGGCGGCGCCGTCGAACTCGGTACCGTCCTGATCGCTCAATGCATCGGGGTCATAGCGGGCCAGACAGCCTTCGCCCAGTGTCGGCGGAGGCGTGGCGCCAGCCTTGTCACGTGGATCGGCCATCTGCTTGCCCCTCTGTCAGTCGAAGACCACCGTCTTGTTGCCGTGCACCAGCACGCGGTCTTCCAGGTGGTAGCGCAGGCCGCGGGCCAGCACCATTTTCTCGACGTCGCGGCCGAAGCGGACCATGTCCTCGATGCTGTCGGCATGGCTCACGCGAACCACGTCCTGCTCGATGATAGGGCCGGCGTCGAGCTCTTCGGTGACGTAGTGGCAGGTTGCGCCGATCAGCTTGACGCCACGCAGGGACGCCTGGTGGTAAGGCTTGGCGCCAACGAACGACGGCAGGAAGCTGTGATGGATGTTGATCACGCGCCCGGCGTAGTCCTGGCACAGCTGCGGTGGCAGGATCTGCATGTAGCGCGCCAGCACCACCACATCAGCGCCGTGCTCGGCAACCAGGCGCGAGACCTCGGCGAAGGCCGGGGCCTTGTCCTTCGGGTCGACCGGAACGTGGAAGAACGGAATGCCGTGCCATTCGACCATGCTGCGCAGGTCGTCGTGGTTGGAAATCACGCAAGGGATGTCGCAGTCCAGCTCGTCGGTGTGCCAGCGGTGCAGCAGGTCGGCCAGACAGTGCGACTCGCGGCTGGCCATCAGTACCACACGCTTCTTCTGCGCCGAATCGGTGATGTTCCAGCTCATGGAGAACTCTTCGGCGATCGGCGAGAAGGCCTCGCGGAACGCCTCGATGCCGAACGGCAGCGATTCTGCGCGGATTTCATGACGCATGAAGAACCAGCCGCTCTGCTCGTCGGAGTGGTGGCTGGCTTCGTTGATCCAGCCGTTGTACAGGGCCAGGAAGTTACTGACTTTTGCCACGATGCCGACACGGTCGGGGCAGGCAATCGTCAGACGATAGGTGCGCATGAATGAGACTCCGGAAACTTCGCAAAGGCGCACATTCTAGCCATCTGCGGGGAAAAACGCAGTAGCCATTGGCCCATGAGCCCCAGCCGGCCGTGCCTGCTCGTCATGCCGCCCAGCCGTGCATCCGGCCGGAGATTGAAATGCCCGGGCGTGGAATATGTAAATTTCTCTTTACCCAGCACTGTTAATTGTTCACGGCAACACCTTTCAACAGTACAACAGACATTAATTGTTTACTTCGGGGTATTGCCCTGTCTATTATTGGTCCACTGTCTCTCTGTACATTCACCAAGGAACACTTCATGTCCCTGATCAACGAATACCGTGCCACCGAAGAAGCCATCAAGGAACTTCAAACCCGTCTCGCCAACCTGTCGCAAGATGACAAGCTGAAGAAAGAGCTGGAGTTCGAAGGCAAACTGCGTGCACTGATGGGCGAATACTCCAAGTCGCTGCGTGATGTGATTGCCCTGCTCGATCCGGAATCCAAACTGAGCAAGGCCCCGCGCGGCGCGGTCAAGACCACCGGCACCAAGCGTGCGCGCAAGGTCAAGCAATACAAGAACCCGCACAACGGTGAAGTGATTGAAACCAAGGGCGGCAACCACAAGACCCTGAAAGAATGGAAAGCCAAATGGGGTGGTGACGTGGTCGAGAGCTGGTCCACCCTGCTGGACTGATCCTGCAACGGCCCTGCTGCTTCAAATAAAAACGCCGGCTTATCGCCGGCGTTTTTATTTACGCGTCTACCGCATATTGGTTACGCAGTGCTCGGGCGTGCCCCAGCCAGGCCTCCAGCACCTGACGCCCGGTCTCGTCGGCAGTGGCCAGGCTGGCCTGTGCCGCCTGCTCGAAATCGCCCAGGGTGTTGGGTGCGCCAAGGCGTGCGTCGGTCAAGCGTTGCTGACAGAATGCAGTCCAGCGCTGCTGCTCCTGCACAGTCAATGTCTCGTGGAAGTTGCGTGCCCGATAACGGAACAACAGTTCCGGCATACGCGCGTCATCGAACATCCAGCGCCCCTGGGCCAATTGCCCGGGCTCACTGAGGCGAACTTGCTCGCACAGGCGCCGATCACGGTCACCGAGAAATCCGTCATACAACTGTTGCTCGGGATCTTCACTCGCGGCGAACTCATCACCGCTGTAGACAGTCTCCAGCTTGTCCTGCCACAGCGCCTGCTGCTGAATCAATTGTTCGGCCCGGGTTTGAACAAGCGACATGTCCAGGCCCAGCCGCTGTTGATCAACCGGGCGCAATACGCTCAACGGCGCGACCACCGGACACTTGTTGATATGCACCAACTTCAGCGGGACCGGCAACTCTCCGTCAGCCAGTTCCTCGCGGCGCGTGTATAACCGGGCACGCAGCGTCTCGGGACTTTCCCTCAATAAAGGCAGGGTTTCCATGTGCAGGTCGCACACAATCAGTGCATTGCGATTACGCGGATGCCAGGCCAGCGGCAATACCACCCCCAGATAACTACGCTCGCTGGAAAACCGCCCGGAGATATGCACCAACGGCTGCAGCAGACGAATCTGCTCCATCACCTTGTGCTTGCTGCGCAACTGGAACAGCCAGTCATACAGCTTGGGCTGTCGTTCGCGGATCAGCCTTGCCAGGGCAATGGTGGCCCGCACATCGGAAAGCGCCTCGTGGGCATGGCCATGGTCGATGCCGTTGGCCTTGCTCAACAGTTCCAGGCGCAGGCTGGTACGCCCGTCCTGCTGCGGCCAGACGATC
This sequence comes from Pseudomonas sp. FA117, assembly GCF_057370475.1. Classification (NCBI taxonomy): domain Bacteria; kingdom Pseudomonadati; phylum Pseudomonadota; class Gammaproteobacteria; order Pseudomonadales; family Pseudomonadaceae; genus Pseudomonas; species Pseudomonas sp. FA117. Next base: position 1,247,230 of record NZ_CM170675.1, on the reverse strand, counting down.
CCTTCGGGGCGCAGTGCATAGGCGGTGCGGACCACATCGATCAAGTCCCAGCGGCTGTTGCCGCCCTGCCATTCACGGGCGTAGGGGTCGAAGAAGTTGCGGTAGAGGCTGTAGCGGGTGACTTCATCGTCGAAGCGCAGGGTGTTGTAGCCCGCGCCACAGGTCCCCGGGCGCGCCAGTTGCTCATGCACGCGCGTCATGAACTCGGCCTCGCCCAGTCCCCTTTCCACCAGTTGCTGCGGGGTGATGCCGGTCACCAGGCAAGCGGCCGGGTGCGGCAGGATGTCATCCGATGGGCGGCAATACAGGTTGACCGGTGCTTCGACCTCGTTGAGCTCGAAGTCGGTGCGCACACCGGCGACCTGCAGCGGTCGGTCGCTGCGCGGATTGATCCCGGTGGTTTCGTAGTCGTGCCAGAAAATGCTGGAGTTCACGGTGTCGTCCTGTACAGAGTTCGCGGACGAGTCTACCGGAGGAACGGCGTCAGGCCGACTCGTTCAGTGGCCTGAAACTGAAGAACTCACGCAGAGAGCGCACGAATTCGTCGTACTCGCGCGGCGCCTGCAGCAGCATGAAGCCAGCATCGTAGTGCCCCGGGGTCTGGTCCTCGCGGCTCCACAGGCAACTGGCGGTGAGGTTGATGAACTGATGACCGCCGCCGGCGAGCGGCACGCGCAGTTGCAGTTCGAAATCCGGTCCGACCATGAGCGGGAGCTGGCTGATGACCATGAGGCCGTCCTCGGAGGCGTTCCCCAGGTAACCAATCTCCTGATCGGTGAACCGGTTGAAGACCTTGAGCACATACGGCAGTTGATGGCGATCGATCTGACGTTCGATGAACATGATTCTCCGTACCTTATGCCAGGAAGACCAGGTACTGGCGGTGAGCGTTACACCTACTTTACAGCCTAGCTTAGCCTGAGCGGCGGGCAGGATGAAATCATTGTCACCTTGGTGTTAACGCAAAGGTCTGGTCGGCGCAGGGCTGGTTATCGTCGGTTCACGCAGATGACCGAGCTGCTCCAGGGTCTGCAGGCGCGCCTGGGCCCGGTAGGCGTACTCATTCTGCGGGTAGCGCTGGATCAGGAACTGGTAGGTCTGCGCCGCATCGACATACAGCTTCTGCCGCTCCAGGCACTGGCCTCGCAACATCGCCACTTCCGGGTGGATGAACGGCCGGGCGCGGCTGGTCCGATCGACCTGCGACAGTTCGAGCATCACCCGCTGGCAATCGCCGCGGTCATAGGCGCGGTAGGCGTTGTTCAGGTGATGGTCCATCGACCAGCGGGTGCAGCCGACGACACTGGCCGCCAGGGCTAAAACGATCAGGGTTCGCATGGAAATTCTCCTTTGATGGGCAGTATATCGGCGCGCGCCAGGTTTTCTTCAGCCGCCTGACGCACGCTTGATCCTGCGTATGCCCCGGTGCAAGCCATCTGCCTGTAACCTGCGGCTTGTAGGGTGCTGCCGGCGGTGCAACCGCCCTCTCGCCAACCTGCAAGGTAGTGCAACGGAACAATGACTACAGCTCAATTGAGGAGTAGCCTTTCGCTGCGCTTCACTATAGGAGTCTGTGCATGACCATCCGCCGTACCAAAATCGTCGCCACCCTGGGCCCCGCCAGCAACTCGCCGGAAGTGATCGAACAACTGATCCTCGCCGGCCTGGACGTGGCACGCCTGAACTTCTCCCACGGCACTCCGGACGAGCACAAGGCCCGCGCCCGCCTGATCCGAGACATCGCTGCCAAGAACGGCCGCCATGTCGCACTGCTCGGCGACCTGCAGGGCCCGAAGATCCGTATCGCCAAGTTCAGCAACAAGCGCATCGAACTGAAGATCGGTGACACCTTCACCTTCTCCACCGCCCACCCGCTCACCGAAGGCAACCAGGACATCGTCGGCATCGACTACCCCGACCTGGTCAAGGACTGCGGTGTAGGTGACGAACTGCTGCTCGACGACGGCCGCGTGGTCATGCGCGTCGAAACCGCCACCGCCGATGCCCTGCACTGCGTGGTGATCGTCGGTGGCCCGCTGTCCGACCACAAGGGCATCAACCGCAAGGGTGGCGGCCTGACAGCCCCGGCCCTGACCGAAAAAGACAAGGCCGACATCAAGCTGGCCGCGGAAATGGACCTGGACTACCTGGCAGTCTCCTTCCCGCGCGACGCCAAGGACATGGAATACGCCCGCAAGCTGCGTGACGAAGCCGGCGGCAGCGCCTGGCTGGTGGCCAAGATCGAGCGTGCCGAAGCCGTTGCCGACGACGAAACCCTCGACGGCCTGATCGCCGCCTCCGACGCGGTGATGGTTGCCCGTGGCGACCTTGGCGTGGAAATCGGCGACGCCGAGCTGATCGGTATCCAGAAGAAGATCATCCAGCACGCCCGCCGCAACAATAAAGCGGTGATCGTGGCGACCCAGATGATGGAGTCGATGATCCAGAACCCGATGCCGACCCGCGCCGAAGTGTCCGACGTGGCCAACGCCGTGCTGGACAACACCGATGCGGTGATGCTGTCGGCCGAAAGCGCCGCTGGCTCGTACCCGATCGAAGCGGTGCAGGCCATGGCGCGCATCTGCCTGGGCGCCGAGAAGCACCCGACCAACCAGAAGTCCAGCCACCGCCTGCACACCACCTTCGAGCGCTGCGACGAAAGCATCGCCCTGGCGGCGATGTACACCGCCAACCACTTCCCTGGCGTGAAGGCGATCATCGCCCTGACCGAAAGCGGCTACACCCCGCTGATCATGTCGCGTCTGCGCTCGCATGTGCCGGTCTTCGCCATGTCGCCACACCGCGCCACCCAGGCCCGCGTCTCGATGTTCCGCGGCGTCTACCCGATCGCCTTCGACCCGGCCTCGCTGCCGGCCGACAAGGTCAGCCAGGCCGCTGTCGACGAGCTGCTCAAGCGCGGCCTGGTCGAGCAGGGTGACTGGGTGATCCTGACCAAGGGCGACAGCTACCACACCATCGGTGGCACCAACGGCATGAAGATCCTGCATGTGGGTGATCCGCTGGTCGGCTGATGCTACACCTCGGCAGCACGCTCGCGCCGCCATCAGGGACCGCTCTTCGGAGCGGTCTTTTTTTTGCGCTGATGGACCCGTTTTGCCAAGCAAGACATATCTAGCACATCACCCCACCCCAATCACTCTCTAATCGATGCCCACCCCATCCCCCGGAGAGTGTCCATGAGCAAGAGAGCAACCCAGTGGCTCAGCCGCTTTCGTATCGACATAACGTCCAACTCCAATCGCGTCTATGCCAATGGCAGGCAACAGCTTGCGGTGACCGTCAGCCTGGCACCACGGGATGGTGAAACCATCACCGACGAACAACTCAACAGCATTTTCCTTTTTGAAATCAATGATGACGGTGAATACTGCCGGCTGGAGAACGAGCTGGTGGCCCGTCCAGTACGCGACCAGCGTTTCAACTATTACGGCGCTACGGGCGGCGCGCCGCAAAACCTGATCGACTCGGACAGACAGACTCGTCGGCGGACCTTCCATATCAGTTCGATCTGTCCCGGCGGCACGTTGAGGACGGTCTATGCAGGCGTGCTCCAGGATCCGGATACCCGGTTCTTCACCGACACGGCACCATTCAAGTCATCCATCGTCATCGAGTCGGTGGCGCCGCCGGTTGCTCATCGTTCGATGTTCAGCTTGTCGATGGAGCCCAAGAAAAACTACAAGCAGGCCAAGGGAAGTTTCTGGGACGACGAGATCGAGGAACAGATCGGTTTCTTCGGCTTCGCCTCACCTGGGCAAAAGATCGTCGCCTGGGTGCCCCACGCCACCCCCAGCGGCACCCCGTTCTACACGCGCGATGGCTGGGATCATGTGGCTATATCGTTCGAGCTGACCAACGACTACAGCGCGCAAACCATGATCACCTGCCATCAGCCTGATCATTACGTGGACAAGAGCGGGTTCATTCCTCGCGCCCACCACATGACCCTGCATTTGCACCACCGTCGTTTCTATCGACGTCACAAGAACGCTACCAAGGTCGAACCCAGCACATGGTCGGTGATTGACCAGTATGGCAATGCCTACCGTGTCGACTTCCTGCCCGGCGAATACGGCAGGTCGGTCGACTTCCGAATCAGCGAAAGCCCGCTCTGAGACGGAACCGGAGGATCACATGCCAACACTGCATACCCAGGCCGGCAACTTTCTGGACTTCGTCAAGACGGGCGTCGATCCACGTACCGGCCAGTTCACGCTCGCCCTTGCCCTGCCCTTGCCTGCCGCCAATCAGCTCGCCGGGCCTGTCGCGGCCATCAGCCTGTCGTTCAGCACACTTGCCAGCACAACCGACCAGGGCTACGGCCTGGGTTGGAACCTCGGGCTATCGGAAGCAGATCTGGACCAGGACAGTGCTCGCCTGAGCCTCGGTTCAGGCGAGCGCTACGCGATCGACCTGTCCCGCTCAGGGATGACGACGGGCGAATCATTGTGCTTGCCCGACCAGAAGCTCGAAACCCTGAGAGTGACCTGGCAAGCCGACGGCAGTTTGCGGATCGACAAGAAAACCGGCGAAAGCGAAGTGCTGAGCCGACCGAACAGTAACAGCAGCCGCTACTTGCTCATGCAGATGCGCTCCCCGGAAGGCCGCAGGCTGTACTTCGACTGGCAGCCCTTCGGCGATGGCGGCTTCACCCTGCACCAGGTTCGCGACGAACACCGCACACTGCTGAGCCTGACCGGCAGCGCGTCCGAAGTGGCGATCACCCTCAATCCGCAGACACCTGAAGCCGCCACGCTAAGGCTGTATCTGAGCAACCAACTGCTTAGCCACATCTATCTGCCAGGTGTGCCACAGCCCTTCGAGGTCGAATACGACGAGGTACATGCGGGCCCGGCCAGGCTGCAGCTCCCCGTTCGGGTAAGCACGCCGTTGGGAGCGCGCGACACCGTAGCCTGGGGCTTGGGCACGGATGCGCATCAATTGCCAACCGGCGCGCCTCTGGACCATCTGCCCAGGGTCAGTTGGTGGACCCACTCCAGCGGCGCTCGCCACAACGAGCTGCACCATGAGTACACCTGGATCGGCGAGCACAATTTCCTTGGCTTCGGCAGCGATCAATCCTTCGACTGGCATTCTGGACGCGACAACCTCTACCAGGTCGAAAGCGACTACCACTATCAAATGCTCGAAACCCTGACCGATGGCGAAGGACGCGACCTGGGCAGCATCGAGCGAATCTGGAATCGCTTCCACCTGCTGGTGAGCGAAGCGCATCGCCTGGGCAGTTGCGAAGTCATCACCACCACCCACTACGGCATGGATCCGGCACTCGCCTGGGAGCAACAAGCGCCCTGGTGCCAGCTGCCCCGGGAGGTGGACACCACTTACATCGATCATTCCCGCGCCAATGCCAGGCGCAGCGAAACCACGACCTATCGCTATGACGTCTTCGGCAACATCCTGCATGTCGTCTATCCCAGCGGTATCGAGGAACTCAATACCTATTACCCTGCAACAGGCGCCAAGGGCTGCCCTGCCGACCCTCTGGGAATGGTGCGGATGCTGAGAAAGAAGATCACCCGCCCGGCTGAACCCCACAGGGGCGCGCCGACCCTGAGTAGCGTCTACACCTACCAGAGCATGGCATCCTTGATCAAAGAGGCTGGCGCACACCTGGTCATCGCCAGCGAACAGCTGATCGACGAGCAGGACGACCGGGTGCTGGAGCACACTGCATACCACCACATGATGACTCCCGGCCCTCACTACGGCCGCTTGCGAGAGACTGCCGTGACGCTCAACGGCAAAACGACGACGACTCGCCTCGACTATCGTCTGACCCAGAACGAGCTCGTGACCACAACCACCACCATCGGCTTCGAGGACGATGAGCTGAACCGCTCGAGCCACGCCTCGGCGCAAGCGCTGTCGAGCGGCCAGACGGTGTGGGAGAGCAGCGAAAGCGGCAGCCTGAAGTACTATGCCTATGATTCGATTGGACGCATTGTGCGTACCACCAGTGCGGCCGGCAGCCCACACCAGACCGAACAGCTGGCCCGTTATCATCTGGGCAACGCGTTCGCCCTCGCCCTGCGAACCGATGACAACCCGCCAACCCTGGTCGAGCACCTTGATGTCACTGACCGTTGCCGACGCCAGTGGCTTGATGGTGACGGCCGTGTACTACGCACCGAACTGCAGGATCTGGATCATGCCCCGGAGCAGTTCCGCGAAATGTTGCGAACAGAGTACGACGCGCTGGGCCGGCAAATCCGCGAAACCACACAAGACTGGATCGGCAACGGGGCTCGCCCCGCGTTGGTACTGACGTCGACGCAAAGCTTCGACGACTGGGGGCAAACGAGCCTGAGCGTCAGCCCCGAGGGCATCCGCACCCACATCCATCACGACCCGGTCACCCTCTGCTCCGAGCAGTGGCAAAGCCACGGCGATCTTGTCGGACCGAAGCTGCAGACCCTGTACAACCTCAACGGCAGCCCGGTCGAACAACGCCACTTCGACGCCGAAGGTACCTTGATACGCACGCTCGTACTGGTGCGCGATGGCCTGGACAGGGTCATCGAAGAGCACGTTCGCATACCCGACTCCCCGCCCATCGTGACCCACATGCGTCATGACCATTACTCGCGCATCGTCGAGAAGCGCCTACCGGACGGCACCATCCTGTCGTGGCGATTTGCAGCTCACAGCGACAGTCACCATCCCGAATCGCTCACGGTTACCGCAGCACCGGAGGCAGGACAATGATCACTTCAACTTCGGTGCTCGGCCAACAGACCTTCGATGGCCTCGGTCGCCAGCGTAGCGTGGAGGTTGCCGGACGCCTCACCGCTTTCCACTATCTGCCGGGGCAATTGCCAGCGCAGGCCAATACCCTGCCCGATGGTCAACGGGTGTCGTTCACCTACGCTGCGCAGCTTGGCAATGCCCTGCTCGGTAGCGATGTCGAAGGGCAGCATCCCGAGCGCCTGGCCTACCATCCGACCCTCGGGATTCCCAGTCGGACCGACGGCGAAATGGGCGTGCGCCACTGGCAGTTTTCACCCGGAGGTCAGTTGCAACAGGAACACTGGGAGGTCGATGGGGCCGAGCACCTGACACGGTGGCAACACTCACTGGGAGGGCTGCCACTGAACTTCACCGACAGCGCCGGAGCGCAGCACGAAACTCTGCACGATGAATTCGGTCGGGTCAGCCTGCTCATGTCCGGCCAAGTCCAGACCCGCTTTGGCTACGACGGGTTCTCGCGCCCTGTCACCATCGACAGCCACGACATGGCAAGCGACACGCGCCTGGGCAGGACCCTGGGCTACGATGCCATGGGCCGTCTCGCCTCCATCAGCTTGCGCTCGACCATTGCCGGAAAGACTCGAACACTCGGCCAGACCCTGGCCTATTCGGGCCTCGACCAACTCGTTTCGAGGATCTGGCACGAAGAGGGCCAACTGCAGGGCGAGGAACACTTCGAATACGACCTGCGTGGGCGCCTGACGCGTCACACCGCGACTGCGCAAGCAGGCATGCAGGATCCGTTCGGCAATGTGCTGGTCGAACAGCGCTTCACCTTCAACGCCCTCGATGGCTACCGCGAAGTACTCAGCCGATATGCCGACGGCAGCCATGACCAGGCGCGGTTCAGTTATGCCAGGCACGATCCGACACAGCTTGTGACCATCAGCCATAGCCACCCAAGCTGGCCGGCCCGCATCGACCTCGAATACGACGCCTGCGGCCGGCTGGTGTCCGACAGCCTTGGCCGCCAGCTTGAATGGGATGCCCAGGGACGGCTGCGCAAGGTGACGGTCGGCGGCAGAACCTGTCAATACCGCTATGACCACAGCGGCAGGATATGCGACAGGATCCTCGATGGCGATCTGCAGCGCAGTTTCTTCAGCGGCCCACAGCTGACCCACGAACAACGAGGCCAACAGCGCCTTGCCTTGAGCTGCGACGGCAACACGTTGTTCGCCCTGACCCGGATCGCCGAGGGCATACGCCACACTCGCTTGATCGGTTGCGATGGCCAGGGCAGTGTCATCCTGCAGCTCGACGAACAGGCCAAGGCGTGCAAGTACAGCGCCCATGGCGCCACCGGCGAGGCGCAGACAGACCTGCCCTTCGGTTTCACAGGAGAACGCCGCGAGCCGCTGACTGGGTGGTACATCGCCAACGGCTACCGCCCTTACGATCCACTGCTGATGACCTTCCTTGCCCCCGACAGCGAGAGCCCGTTCGGTCGGGGCGGCATCAACCCCTACACCTACTGCGGCGGCGATCCGGTCAACCGCAACGACCCCGACGGCCACAGCTGGGTGACCTGGACCTTGACCGGCATTGGTATCGGCCTGGCGGCCGTCACCACGGTCGCCAGCTTCGGCACCGCCTTCCCCGCTATCGCTGCGTTGGTCGGCGGTGCTGCGCTCAGTTTCAGTACCACGTTGGCAATCGGCAGCGCGGTGCTGAACGCGGTGGCGCTGGGCACGGGTGTCGCCGCGGTGGTGCTCGAGGCCAGCGGCAAGAACCAGCAGGCGGCCAGCGTGCTGGGGTGGATATCGCTGGGTAGCGGGATTGCTGGCGCTTTGACCGGCATGGCTCCCCATGCGATCCGGAGCGTCGTACGCCTGCGCAACGCGTCAGGCAAGGCATCCGGCTTCAAGCCCTATCACGTCGGCCCAGGGGGCAATACTCGCGCAGCCAGCGTCCTGTACAAGGCAGGCCAACGGGGCGAGGACGTCGCTTTCGTGCCCAGCCTGTTCAGTGAGGGTGATGCGGCGTTGGTGACCCACGGCAATCTGCTGGGCAATCTGATGAATACCCAGGGTATGGCGGACGATGCGGTCAGGGTTGCCACCAGCATCCTCGCACCCAGGCTGGCGGAAATGGGCTACGCCGAAGGGCGCAAGGTCGTGTTGCTGGCCTGCTGGGGAGGCAGGAGCGGCGCCGCGCAGAAAATCGCCAATGCATTGGGCAGGCCGGTAGAGGCCTATGGGGACAAACTCTTCCTCAAGAGCCTGGCTTCACTGCAGTCGGCAAGGCTGACCGGCCCGACAGTACAAGCGGCCAATGTTCCGTTGTGCAAGACACCGTTGTGGACGCGCTGGTTCGGCAAGGCCGACTTCATCGATACCAACAGGTACCGCATGGCCTCACCGACACTCTACCTGCCTCAGTAGCTCAAGGCGTCGCCAGGAAATCAGGCATGTTCGACGAACACATCGGCCAGTACCTGGTTTCTTGGCACACCGGCGATGAACAACCTGCGTGCGAAGCGCTCGACACTTGCCGGCGCCCCACAGAGCAAAGCAATGGTCTGGCGAGAGGACGGACGCATGCTGGCAAGCGTTTCTTCGAGGCGCTCGAACAGCACGCATTCGGCGTCGACGCCCTGTAGTTGCTGCAAGGCAGGCTTGAGGTAATGGCCGGCATCGTCGTGCGCCACATGCAGTATCTTTATGCCGGCCCTATGTCCCTGACGCAGCGCCTCTCGTGCAACACCCCACAGCGGCGCCAGCCCGGTGCCCGCTGCCAGCAACCACAGAGGCCTGTCCTGCCAGTCCGGGTCGTAGTGCAGCGCACCACCTCGCAGCTCTCCCAGCCCCATCTGGTCACCGACCTTCAAGCCCCGCGCCTGATCGCAGAACGCACCAGGGCGGCGGCAGTCGATGTGAAACTCGAGAAAGTCATCCTCGCCCGGCAGGCTTGCCAGCGAGTAAGGCCGCGCCACCAGGCCCTGCCACAGCACCAGGTGCTGGCCGGCCCGATAGCGCAGCGCCCGTTCCGGCCGCAGCCGCAGGCGCAGTACATCGCCCAGCCAGTCCACCGTGCAGACTTGCGCAGGCAAGCCGTCCACCCGCGGATCGAACACTGCCACGCGCACATCCGTCATCACCCGGCACTGGCAGGCCAGGCGCCAGCCCTGCTCGCGCTTGTCCGCAGCCAGTGCGTCGGGCAAGGCATCCACGGGCTCGCCGTCGAGGCAACGCACCAGGCACGCCTGACAACTGCCCGCCCGGCAGCTGTAGGGGACTTGAAGGCCGGCGCCGTTGAGCGCATCGAGCAGGTTGCTGCCGGCTACCACGCTGATGCAGCGCTCGCCCACGCGAAGATCGGGCATGTATGAAATGTCTCCTGGAGTCTGTTGCCATTGTACAGAACGCCAGCAAGAACGATGCCTGACAGCTGCCGACCAAGGTCCGGACCACTCGCAGGTGTTTCCCTCCGGCAGCCGCGCTATACTGCCGCGCCCTTTTTGCACCGGCCTGACCTGCCGGTGCGCCTTGCAAGGCCTTTCGACACGCTGGTCGGCTGTGTCGATGCCTTTACGAATGTTCCCGTCTTCAAGAGGAGCGCGCTGCATGACCGTGATCAAGCAAGACGACCTGATTCAGAGCGTCGCCGATGCCCTGCAATTCATCTCGTACTACCACCCCGTCGATTTCATCCAGGCCATGCACGAGGCCTATCTGCGTGAAGAGTCGCCCGCTGCCCGCGACTCCATCGCCCAGATCCTGATCAACTCGCGCATGTGCGCCACCGGCCACCGCCCGATCTGCCAGGACACCGGCATCGTCACCGTGTTCGTGCGCGTGGGCATGGACGTGCGCTGGGACGGCGCGACCATGAGCCTGGACGACATGATCAACGAGGGCGTGCGCCGCGCCTACAACCTGCCGGAAAACGTCCTGCGCGCCTCCATCCTGGCCGACCCGGCCGGTGCCCGCAAGAACACCAAGGACAACACCCCGGCAGTGATCCACTACTCCATCGTGCCCGGCGACAAGGTCGAAGTCGACGTCGCCGCCAAGGGCGGCGGTTCGGAGAACAAGTCCAAGATGGCGATGCTCAACCCGTCCGACTCGATCGTCGACTGGGTGCTCAAGACCGTCCCGACCATGGGCGCCGGCTGGTGCCCGCCTGGCATGCTCGGCATCGGCATCGGCGGTACTGCGGAAAAAGCCGCGGTCATGGCCAAGGAAGTGTTGATGGAATCCATCGACATCCATGAGCTCAAGGCCCGTGGCCCGCAGAACCGCATCGAAGAGATCCGCCTGGAGCTGTTCGAGAAGGTCAACCAGCTGGGCATCGGTGCCCAGGGCCTGGGCGGCCTGACCACCGTGCTCGACGTCAAGATCATGGACTACCCGACCCACGCCGCCTCCTTGCCGGTGTGCATGATCCCCAACTGCGCCGCCACCCGTCACGCCCACTTCGTGCTCGACGGCTCCGGCCCGGCAGAGCTGGAGGCGCCATCGCTGGACGCCTACCCGGAAATCGTCTGGGAAGCCGGCCCGAGCGCGCGCCGCGTCAACCTCGACGAGATCACCCCGGAAGAAGTCGCCAGCTGGAAGCCGGGCGAGACCATCCTGCTCAACGGCAAGATGCTCACCGGTCGCGATGCCGCGCACAAGCGCATGGTCGAGATGCTCAACCGTGGCGAGGAACTGCCGGTCGACCTGAAAGGCCGTTTCATCTACTACGTCGGCCCGGTCGACCCGGTCGGTGACGAAGTGGTCGGCCCGGCCGGCCCGACCACCGCCACACGCATGGACAAGTTCACCCGCCAGATCCTCGAACAGACCGGCCTGCTGGGCATGATCGGCAAGTCCGAGCGTGGCCCGACCGCCATCGAGGCGATCAAGGACAACAAGGCCGTGTACCTGATGGCCGTGGGTGGCGCTGCGTACCTGGTGGCCCAGGCCATTCGCAAGTCGAAGGTCCTGGCCTTCGCCGAGCTGGGCATGGAAGCGATCTACGAGTTCGACGTCAAGGACATGCCGGTCACCGTTGCGGTGGACAGCAAGGGTGAGTCGGTACACATCACCGGTCCTGCGCTGTGGCAGAACAAGATTGCCCAGAGCCTGGCTGTCGAAGTGAAGTAAGACTGCTCCAATCTCAGGCTGAAACGGCGACGCCCCGTTCGCGGGTAAACCCGCTCCTACACGCTGTACTTGTAGGAGCGGGTTTACCCGCGAACGGGGCGTCGCCGTTTCAGCCCGGGATCACAGCAACAGATCCTTGAGCCAGAACGACAGCGTCTTGTCCGACTCCTCCGGCTCGTCCAGATCCCGCCAGGCATACGACGCACGCAACGACGGCTGATGCAGGAAGCCGCGATTGCGCCAGAAACCGTGGAGCGGCTTGTAGTCCTCGGGTCGTCGCGGATGGCCGTTGGGCCGCTCGACAGCGCTGAACGCACAGTAGTGAAAGCCACCCAGCTTGTGCGCATAGGACTCACGCTCGATGAAAAAGCGCACGCCCAGTCCTTGCCCGCGATAGTCCGGCAGCAACACCGACTTGCCGAAATAATAGACCGTACGCGGATCGCGCCCCTGTTCCAGAAACGGCTGGCGCAAGGCCTCGCTCTTGTCACTCAGCGGCAGACCGGTCGAGGCGCCTACCACCCTCCCCTTGTCCATCGCCAGGATCGCCAGGCTGCGCTCGGAGTCGACATAGCGCCCAAGCGCGTCGGCCTCGCACGCCGGCGTACCGTCGTAAAGGTAGGGAAACTCGCGGAACACCGTCAGGCGCAGGCGAGCAATGTCATCGATGTAAGGCGCGATGGCAGCACCGTGGAGCAGGCGGATTTCCATGCGGGGCGATCGTTCTGTCGATGTGGGTGAAGCGCCCGGCAAAGCCGGGCCTGGATGGAAACCCTATCATCGCCTGCAACCAGAGGCCTTTCCCCTGCGCGACAGGTATTTCTCCAGAACCGCTGCCCGGCGTATGACCCAATCAGGCGATGCGCGTCCCCAGTACCTTCAGAAACGCCGCCAGCCATGCCGGGTGCGCAGGCCAGGCCGGCGCGGTGACCAGGTTGCCCTCCACATGGGCCTGGTCGATCGAGATATCGACGAAGTGCCCACCTGCCAGACGCACCTCAGGCGCACATGCCGGGTAGGCGCTGCACTCACGCCCTTCCAGCACACCGGCCGCCGCCAGCAACTGCGCACCATGGCACACCGCAGCAATCGGCTTGCCGGCATCGTTGAATGCCCTGACCAGTTCCAGCACCCGCCCATCCAGACGCAGGTACTCCGGCGCACGACCTCCGGGGATCAGCAGCGCGTCATAGCCTTCGGCACGCACCTGGACGAAATCGAAGTTCAGCGCAAAGTTGTGCCCTGGCTTTTCGCTGTAGGTCTGGTCGCCTTCGAAATCATGGATCGCCGTGCGCACCGTCTGCCCGGCGATCTTTTCGGGGCACACCGCATGCACGGTATGGCCGACCATCTGCAGGGCCTGGAACGGCACCATGACCTCGTAGTCCTCGACGTAGTCGCCCACCAGCATGAGAATCTTCTTCGCCGTCATCGCATCCACTCCTTCGTTTGCAGGGAACAATCCCTGCACCATAGTCCGCTTTGCCGATGACCGATATCCAGCGCAGGTCTCAGTTGCGCCGATCCAGCAGATTGACCACCAGCCGGTCCAGCCAGCCCCAGATCCGCTGTTGCACCCGTCGCCACATGGGGCGGGCCTTCCAGTGATCGAGATCGACCTCTTCGCTGAGCGCGAAATCACGCTCGAAACTGGCCGACACCGCAGCCGTCAGCGGTGGGTCGAGAGCCTCTACATTGGCCTCGAGGTTGAAGCGCAGGTTCCAGTGGTCGAAGTTGCACGAACCGATACTGACCCAGTCGTCGACCACAGCCATTTTCAAGTGCAGGAAGCACGGCTGGTATTCGAATATCCGCACCCCGGCACGCAGCAGGCGCGGGTAGTAGCGGTGCCCGGCGTAGCGCACCGAAGGGTGGTCGGTGCGTGGGCCGGTGAGCAGCAGGCGCACGTCGATGCCCTTCTGCGCAGCCCGGCGCAATGAGCGGCGCACGCTCCAGGTCGGCAGGAAATACGGCGTCGCCAGCCAGATTCGGCGCTGGCCACTGTTCAGCGCCCGGACCAGCGAGTGCAGGATGTCACGGTGCTGACGGGCATCGGCGTAGGCCACTCGGCCCAAGCCCTGCCCCTGCGCCGGAATCCTCGGCAGGCGCGACAGGCCGAAGTTCTCGGGTGGGCGCCAGGCGGTGCGGCGATTGTTGGCGTGCCACTGGCGATCGAACAGCACCTGCCAGTCGAGCACCACCGGCCCCTGCATGCGCACCATCACCTCGTGCCAGTCGCTGCTCGGCTGCCCCGGCGTCCAGAATTCATCGGTGACGCCGGTTCCGCCCACTACCGCCCAGCACTCATCCACCAACAGCAACTTGCGGTGATCGCGGTACAGGTTGCGCAGGCCACGACGCCAGCGCAAGCGGTTGTACAGGCGCAGCTCGACTCCAGCGGCCTGCAGGCGCTGACGCAGACTCGACGCGAAGGCCAGGGCACCATAATCGTCGAACAGGCATCGGACCCGTACGCCACGCAAGGCCGCCGACTCCAGGGCCTCGACCACGGCGTCGGCACAGGCGCCAGCCTCCACCAGGTACAATTCCAGGTCGACCTGACGCTCGGCGTGCGCGATCGCCGCGAGCATGGGCGGAAAGAATTCGGGGCCGTCGATCAGCAGTTCGAACTGGTTGCCATCCCGCCAGGGGAAGACCGGCCCGGGCATGTCAGCGCGCGGTGAAGATCAGCACCGCATTCACCGGCACCGAGGGGTTGATGGACTTGAGCCCGGCGAACTGGCGCAGGCTTTCAAGGCCTGGCAGCAAGCCGTAGTCCTCGGCGCGCAACAGCAGCGGTTCAAGGGTCACCACCTGGAAACGCCGCTCATCGAGGCGGGTGGCCAACAACAGCGCATTGTAGGTGTGCGACTGGCCGTGCAGGGTCACGGTCAGCGGCAGGCGCAGTTCCAGTTGGGCGCCGTTGGCCAGGTCGTTGATCGGTCGCAGATCGATTTGCGCCTTCACCGTTGCTTCCGGGAAGCGCTGCACCTCGAACAGCCCATCGCGCATGCGCTCGTCGCGCAGCGGAATGCCACTGCTCACCGAGTCCATCTCGATGCTCAGACCGGCCACCCCCTTGCGGTCGATGGTGCCGTGCAACACCAGAAAGCGATGCACTTCGGCGGTATCACCGTTCTTGCCGGTGATGAACGACAGCCGCGACGACTCGCCGTCGAGGTGCCAATTGGCATGAGCGGGCAGGCACAGGGCCAGTAACAGGGCGGGCAGCAGGCGGAGCAAGGTGGACATGTGAAACCTCGTCAAGCAAGGTCGCCAACCTTACCCCGCAGGCCTTCACGGCAGCAAGCGACAACCCTCGCGCGGCCCCTGCCAGGCCGCCTGGCTGCTTCGCCCCAGACCTTCGGCGAGCACGCTGCGTGCCTGGCTGTCCTCCTCCAGACGCCCCAGCGGCAGGTACTGCTTCACATAGCCGCGGCAGTAGGTTTCGTCGAAGCCCATGACGAAACGGCACGAGCAGTACTCCTTGGCCGAGTACGCCGGAAGAATGCCCGGAAAATCCGACAGGGCCTGGCGTTCGCTCCAGCCCCAGGCCAGCAGGAGTAACAGCAGTACCAGCAGGATCCGCTTCATGCGCCCTCCTTCGCCAGCACGGCAAGCACGCGCTTGAGCAGTTCGTTGTGGCTGTAGCTGCCATCGCGGTCGTCGCCGTAGCGCACGATCACCAGCTTCTGCGCGGGCAGCACGTACAGGGCCTGGCCCCAGTGGCCAAGGGCCGCGAAGGTATCGAGGGGGGCATCCGGCCAGGGCGGTGGATTGCCCGGCAACGGCTGGTTCAGCCACCAGTGCCCACCCGGATTGGCATCGCCCGGCACCGGCTCGGCGTTGGCGAACAGGGTGCGGTTGAAGCTGACCCAGTCGGCGGGCAGCAGTTGTCGCTCATGCCAGCGGCCGTCGCGCTGCATCAGCAGGCCGATGCGGGCAAGATCACGGGCACTGAGGTAGAGGTAGGACGAGCCGACGAAGGTTCCGGCAGCATCGCGCTCCCACACCGCGTGCGTGATGCCCAGCGGTGTGAACAGCGCCTGCCAGGGATAGTCGGCGTACTGCTGCGGGGCGAGCATGCCGCGCAAGGTCGCCGCCAGCAGGTTGCTGTCGCCACTGGAATAGGAAAAATGCTGCCCCGGCACCTGGGCCTGCGCCATACCGGCGGTGTAGGCCGCCATGTCCTGGCGTCCACGGGTGTAGAGCATCGCCACCACCGAGGACTTCAGCGGTGCGTATTCGTAATCTTCCTGCCAGGCCAGGCCGCTGGCCCAGTGCAGCAGATCGACCAGGCGCAGCTGCGGGTGGTCACGCAGCGCCGGGTAGTAGCGGGCGGCCGGATCCTCGAGCTGGAACCGGCCTTCACCACGGGCGACACCCAGCAACGTGGCCAGCACGCTCTTGCTGATCGACCAGGTCAGGTGCGGGGTGTCGGCAGCGGTGGGAGCCGTGTAGCGCTCGTGCAGGATGCGGCCGTCGCGGATGATCAGCAGGGCATCGCTGCGCACGCCACTGCGAGTGGCGTCGTCGCGGGCGGGGAAGGCGTAGTCGTCAACGGACTGCCAATCGTGATGACTCGGATCCTGCGGCCACTGGCTGTCGGGCCAGTCCTCGGCGAATACCGGAAGGGCGATCACTCCCAGAATGCCCAGCACCACCTTCAATCTGCCCATCGATACCTCACGCGCGGTCAATCGGCGGAGCATACCTGGGCTTCATGACAATCCTGCAGCAGCCCAGGCCTTGGCCAGACGCTTTTCCCGCGTTGCCTGCGCCAGCGCCAGCAGCCCCTGGTCGCGTTGCCACAGCTGTGCCCAATGAGCAGGCCCAGCGGCCAGGGCCTGGTCGATCTCGTCACGCAGCACCTGGAACTGGGCGAACAATCCCGCCAGCAACAAATGACAGCCCGCACTGTCGGCGCAGTGCCGGCTGGCCTCGGCACAGGCCGCGAGCAGACCGATCAAGCGCAGGCGCAGCGCCTGCGCCCAGGTGCATTCCTGCGCGACGCCATGCAGCCAGCCGAGCAGCGCGGTGAGCACATAGAGGTCTTCGAGGGAACGGAACGGCTTGACGTAGGCATCCCAACCATCGCCGGCCAGCAGCTCGCAGGCGGCGTGCTTCAGCTCGACGCGCGCGTGGCCGACCTCGGGCATCAACGGCAGGGTCGGCAGCGCCTCGAGGGTCACGCCCGGTTCGCCCGGGTAGACCACCGCCAGGCTCAACCGCGGCGCCTGGCCCTGCGCTTCATTGCGCGCTGCCACCAATAGCCACTCGGCGTCGAGTCCGGCGGTGACGAAGTCCTTGCGCCCACTCAGGCGCAGGCCCTCGACACGGGTGTGCATGTCGGCCGGGCGCACGCTGCGCCGTTCGGTGGCGCACAGGGCACCAAGACCTGCCGGTGCGCTGGGCCACAGCACCCGCAAGGCGGCCTGGTAGCCGAGCAGAAAGGCCAGCCCGGGGGTGGCCATGGCCCGCCCGCCCAGCGCGGCGAGTTCAAACGGCGTGACCGCGCCCAGACGCTCGAGCGTGGCCGCATAGGTCTCGCCCAAAGTGGCTCCCTGCGCCTGGCGCAGCGGGTCGTTGAGTCGTGGCAACCAGGTCATCGAGCGCTCCTCGTGTGGGGTGTCACGCAAGCATCACCAAAGATTCACGGAGGTGACACCGCGTCTACCTAGGCTGACTTTGCACAACAAAGCCGACCGGCCGCAACCCTATTTGGCTGGCTTATGGAGACTCGCAATGACTCGGATCGCTCGCTCTGGCGACAACAGCACTGAACGCCGTCTGCAAGCCGAACGCCTGGTCGGCGCTGCGGCCCTGCAGGAAGCACAGGCCCTGCGCTTCAAGGTATTCAGCGCCGAATTCAAGGCCAAGCTCAAGGGCGCCGAACTGGGCCTGGACATGGATGACTACGATATTCACTGCCGTCACATCGGCGTACGTGACCTGGCCACCGGCCAACTGGTCGCCACCACCCGCCTGCTCGACCACCAGGCCGCCAGCAGCCTGGGCCGTTTCTACAGCGAAGAAGAATTCAGCCTGCACGGCCTGCTGCAACTGCAAGGCCCGATCCTCGAACTGGGCCGCACCTGCGTCGACCCGGACTACCGCAACGGCGGCACCATCGCCGTGCTCTGGGGCGAACTTGCAGAGGTGCTCAACGAAGGCCGCTACAGCTACCTGATGGGTTGCGCCAGCATCCCCATGCAGGACGGCGGCATCCAGGCCCACGCGATCATGCAGCGCCTGCGCGAACGCTACCTGTGCACCGAACACCTGCGCGCCGAACCGAAGAAACCGCTTCCCACCCTGGCCTTGCCGAACAACGTCATCACCGAGATGCCCCCGCTGCTCAAGGCCTACATGCGTCTGGGCGCGAAGATCTGCGGCGAGCCGTGCTGGGACGAAGACTTCCAGGTCGCCGACGTGTTCATCCTGCTCAAGCGCGACGACCTGTGCCCGCGCTACGCCCGCCACTTCAAGGCGGCGGTCTGATGCCGGGCCTGCGGGCCAGTGCCCGCCTGCTGCGCCTGGTACTGGTACTGCTGCTGGGAATGGCCATGGCCGGCGTCATCGTCCTGGGCGAGCGCCTGGGAATGAAGGCCTCCATCGAGCGGCGCCAGCGCTGGACCTGCCTGTTCATGAAACGCCTGGCAGGCGCCCTGCCCTTCGATGTGCGGGTAATCGGCGAACTGCCGCAAAAGCCGATGCTGTGGGTCAGCAACCATGTGTCCTGGACCGATATCCCGCTCCTGGGCATGCTCACCCCGCTGTCGTTCCTGTCCAAGGCCGAGGTGCGCCAATGGCCGCTGGCCGGCTGGCTGGCGGAGAAGGCCGGCACGCTGTTCATCCGTCGCGGCGGCGGCGACAGCCAGCGCCTGCGCGAGCAGATCTGTGGGCAGTTGGGCCAGGCCCGTCCGTTGCTGATCTTCCCCGAGGGCACCACCACCGATGGCCGCGCCCTGCGTACCTTCCATGGTCGTCTGCTGGCGGGCGCCATCGACTGCAGCGCACCGGTGCAACCGGTAGCCATCCAGTACCTGCGCGATGGCGAGCCCGATGCGATCGCACCGTTCATCGGTGATGACGACCTGGTTTCGCACCTGATGCGCCTGTTTGGCCAGGCGCGGGGGGAGGTGGTGATCCACCTGCTGGCGCCGGTGGAGAGTCAGGGTATGGAACGCGCGGCGCTGGCATTCATGGCGCAGCAGGCGATCCAGATGGCCTTGTTCGGGGTCGAGGACGTCGAGGTGGCGGTGCCGCGTCGACAGGCCAGGGCGGCCTGATTGCCGGGATGGGCCGACCGGCCCTATCGCCGGGCAAGCTCGCTCCCACAGGTACCCCATTGTTTTTGCATGCAGCGGAGTACCTGTTGGAGCGGGCTGGTCCCGCGATAAGGCCCTGACAGCCACGCAAACCTCAACGCTCCGCCGCCGCAAACACCTGCAGCTGCGGATAGAATTCGCGAAAATCCGCCATCAGTGGCTCATACAGCACTTCGAGCTCCGTCATCACCCCTTCCATCCCCTGCGGCCGCGACAAACGCCGCCCGATCCCGCGAAACACCTGCTCCAAAGTGGCGAAATCGCCATACGCCCCCAGCCAGTCATCCGCCGCCATGAATGGCGCGATGCGCGCCAAGCGCCCCGGCAACTGTGGCTCGGCCAACAGCACCCGGTAAAACGCAGCGGTGAACTGCGCAAGCGGCTGCTCGGCGTAATCCCCCCAATGCCGTGCGAGGCAATGGTCAAAGAACACATCGAGAACGATGCCGGCAAAGCGCCGCCGCTCACGCGGGAAACGCGCCAGCGCCGCCAATACCAGCGGGTGGCTGTCGGTGTAGCTGTCGATACGCCGGTGCAGGCGGATGGCCGCCTCCAGTTCAGGGGCGAAGCGACCTTCCAGCGAGCCTTTGACGAAATCGCCATACAGGCTGCCGAGCAATTGCTGCGGTGCCGGACCGCCCAGGTGAAGGTGTGCGAGGTAGTTCATCGCGGCAGTCTAACACCGTGGCGTTGTATATCGTTATAACGCGATATAGCGATTCCGCATGAGCTCAGAACGCTTTCATATTTGTATATCGTGAATTGACGATTTATATTTCGCCCCATCGCGATATACCGCTACAACCCACGAGCCCAACCATGCCCCTCGACCTCGACGACATAATAAAAGCCCTGGCCCATCCGGTCCGCCGAGACATCCTCACCTGGCTGAAGGACCCTGCGGCGCAATTCCCCGACCAGCAGCACAGCACCGAATTCGGCGTCTGTGCCGGGCAGATCGATCAACGCTGCGGCCTTTCGCAGTCGACCGTTTCCGTCCACCTGGCGACCTTGCAGCGCGCAGGCCTGATCAGCAGCCAGAAGGTCGGGCAGTGGCATTTCTTCAAGCGCAACGAGGAGACCATCCAGGCCTTCCTCGAGCAGATGAGCCAAGAGCTCTGACAAGGACCTTGCAATGCCCCTCTCTCTGTTGATCCTGGCGCTGAGCGCCTTCGCCATCGGCACCACCGAGTTCGTCATCATGGGGCTGTTGCCCGATGTGGCGCGCGATCTGGGTGTGAGCATCCCCGGCGCCGGCTGGCTGGTGACCGGCTATGCCCTGGGCGTGGCGATCGGCGCGCCGTTCATGGCCCTGGCCACCGCCCGCCTGCCCCGCAAGGCGGCGCTGGTGGCGCTGATGGGCGTGTTCATCGTCGGCAACCTGCTGTGTGCGGTGGCCAGCGACTACAACCTGCTGATGTTCGCCCGAGTGGTGACCGCCCTGTGTCACGGTGCCTTCTTCGGCATCGGCTCGGTGGTGGCGGCCAGCCTGGTACCCGTCAACCGCCGCGCCTCGGCCGTGGCCCTGATGTTCACCGGCCTGACCCTGGCCAACGTGCTCGGCGTGCCATTGGGCACAGCCCTGGGCCAGGCGGCCGGCTGGCGCTCGACCTTCTGGGCGGTGACCGGCATCGGCGTGATCGCGCTGGTCGGCCTGATCCGCTTCCTGCCCCTGCAACGCGATGCCGAACAGCTCGACATGCGCTCGGAGCTGGCAGCGCTCAAGGGGGCCGGAATCTGGCTGTCGCTGGGCATGACCGTATTGTTCTCGGCCTCGATGTTCGCCCTGTTCACCTACGTGGCCCCGCTGCTCGGCGAAGTCACCGGCGTGTCGCCACGCGGCGTGACCTGGACCCTGCTGCTGATCGGCCTGGGCCTGACCCTGGGCAACATCCTCGGCGGCAAGTTCGCCGACCGCCGCCTGGGGGCCACGCTGGTGGGGGTCTTCGTCGCCATGGCGGTGATTTCCACCCTGCTCAGCTGGACCAGCAGCGCGCTGGTCCCGGCCGAGATCACCCTGTTCCTCTGGGCCACCGCCGCCTTTGCCGCCGTCCCGGCGCTGCAGGTCAACGTGGTGACCTACGGCAAGGATGCACCGAACCTGGTGTCGACCCTGAACATCGGCGCCTTCAACCTGGGCAATGCCCTGGGCGCCTGGGTCGGCGGCAGCGTCATCGCCCATGGCCTGGGCCTGACCAGCGTGCCGCTGGCAGCTGCAGCCCTGGCCGTACTGGCGCTGATCGTCACCCTGATCACCTTCAACCAGCGCGGCGCCAACGACGCCGGACTGGCCGCCGCATCCAACTGACCTGTGCGAGGCTTGTGAAATGACCACGCTTTTCGACCCGATCACCCTGGGCGATCTCGAGTTGCCCAACCGCATCATCATGTCGCCGCTGACCCGCTGCCGCGCCGATGAAGGCCGCGTACCCAACGCACTGATGGCCGAGTACTACGTGCAGCGCGCCAGCGCCGGGCTGATCCTGACCGAAGCCACGTCGGTCACGCCGATGGGCGTCGGCTACCCGGACACCCCCGGCATCTGGTCCAACGACCAGGTGCGCGGCTGGCTCAACGTGACCCAGGCGGTGCATGCCGCCGGCGGGCGTATCTTCCTGCAACTGTGGCATGTCGGGCGCATCTCCCACTCCAGCTACCTGAACGGTGAAGCGCCGGTAGCGCCGAGCGCCATCCAGCCGGAAGGCCACGTCAGCCTGGTGCGGCCGATCACGGCGTATGAAACCCCGCGCGCACTGGAAACCGAGGAAATCGCCGATATCGTCGAGGCCTACCGCGTAGGTGCCGAGAACGCCAAGGCTGCCGGCTTCGACGGTGTCGAGGTTCACGGCGCCAACGGTTACCTGCTCGACCAGTTCCTGCAGAGCAGCACCAACCAACGCACCGACCGCTACGGCGGCTCGCTGGAGAACCGTGCGCGCCTGTTGCTGGAAGTGACCGACGCGGTCATTGGTGTCTGGGGCGCCAAGCGCGTAGGCGTGCACCTGGCACCGCGCGCCGATGCCCACGACATGGGTGATGCCAACCTGACCGAGACCTTCAGCTATGTTGCCCGCGAGCTGGGCAAGCGCGGCATCGCCTTCATCTGCGCCCGCGAGAAGGAAGCCGACGACAGCATCGGCCCACTGCTCAAGCAGGCCTTCGGCGGCCCATACATCGCCAACGAGCGTTTCACCAAGGCCTCCGCCAACGCGGCACTGGCCAGCGGCAAGGCCGACGCCGTGGCCTTCGGCATCCCGTTCATCGCCAACCCAGACCTGCCGGCGCGCCTGGCCGCCGATGCGCCGCTGAACGAACCGCACCCTGAAACCTTCCACGGCAAGGGGCCGGTGGGCTACATCGACTACCCACGCATGTGATGCAGTGCAGGGGATGAGCCTGAACAGTTCATCCTCTGCCGATGCCTGGCGCCTTCATGGCTGCACAGCCTGGTCCGCAGACAGGTATTGAAAGAGATCACCCTTGCCATACTGGGCAGGGTCCAACTGCACCACCGGCACCCAGAGCCTTGTGCGGGCCTTGTACTTCGTCTGGTACGCCTTGGCAGCCACAGCCCCCTGAGCCGATCCGGCGTTATAGAAGAAGGCTTCGATAGGCAGCTTATCGCCGATGTTCTGCGCCCAGGTCTGAACGAGAACTTCATTCCAGGCCGAACTCATGTTCGGCAGACGTGTGGCCTTCGCCTGCAACGCGGCGAAGAACTGGGAAGGGACCTGCGTGCTCAATGAACATTGGCGGCCCGGGCCGGCCACGCTACGGGCGTGTTTGACCCACTGCGCTGCCGTGGTAACCCCTTGCGCGGCACAGGAACTCTGATCGACCGCAAGGGTTCGAGATCCGCAGCCATTCTCGTTGAGATTGCCCGAAGTGGCCGCGTTATAGGGGTAGATGCAGCGCAACGTCTGGGCCTTGCCCTGGGCGATGGCGGTTTCCTGGTCGCTGAAGATGAAGCCGCTGAAGTTGTAGAGCCCCGTGACATGGGAGTCCTTGCGCAAATAGGAAAACGAGACGGAGCCCAGACGTACTGCTGACGGACTTGGGTTCCACGGGTCGAACGCTTCATTGTTCGTGCCCCGTATCATCACCCCACTGCAGTAGTAGGCCGGCTTGTTACCCGTACAGGCCGCTGGCGTCGTTTCGTAGCGCCGGTTCAACCGGAGCGCCACCACTTGCCCGGGTGATAGTGCAGACTTGACGACCTTGAGATCCAGCGGCGTAGAAATCACCAGAGGTTTACCGTCGCGCCCCAGGCTCGCGGTGAGTCGCACGGTCTTGTCCAGGTCCTTGACTACAGCATTCTTGTCGACCTGAAAGCGGATATCTCCGGTGCCGTAGAATTTCTGGGTAGGCAGGTCAAGACGCGTGCCCCCTTGCCAGCGCATTCCGACGATATCGCCCTTGCGCAAATGCCGGCCATCCACCTTGATCGTCGCACCGGCAGCGAGCTGATTGATATCGAGCTCTCCCTTTGACGCTTGCTCGGCAATCGGCGCGTCAAAGTCGGACTGCTCCAGTATCCGCACACTGAGCGCCTGGGAAATACGCAGCGAATTGCCATCCCCTCCGACACTGGCCGTGACGATCACCGCACTCCCGGCATCGCTGCTGACCTTAGCCGCAGGCACCTTGAACGACACCGGCCCCACGGTCTGGACTTTTTCCAACGGCAGCTCGAGAGTCTGACGCCCCGCCCACTTCAGTCCGACCCTATCGCCCACTTTCATGGCGGGATAGTTGACCTCGAGCGTTGCATCCCTATTACCAGGACGATAATCGCCGCGCTCATCGATTCCGCTCAGTTTTGGCGCAGGCACCTGAAACTTCAATGACGGTTCCACTTTCACAACCAATGGGTCGGAGATGATCAACTTCGAATCACCTACGCCGACACTGGACGTCAATCGCGCCGTATCGCCAAGATCCCCTTCCACAAAACTTCTGGGCACCTTGAATACCAGCGTTCCGACTTGCTTGACGGTCTGAACTGGCAAGTCTCGGGTCTTCTTGCCCTTCCAACGAAAACCGACGGTATGTCCGACCGCCATCGCCGGATAGCTCACGTGCACACTCAGCCAATCACCAAAGCTGTCGAGGCCGATCACCTCGTCGAGGCCTTCGACCATCGTCGGTGCCGGAACATCGAAACTGGCAGGCCCAGCCTGTTGCTCGGCGCTGGCAGTAAACCCCAGCAGCGCCCCGACCAACGCTACCCATACCAGGTTTTTCATGGCATCACTCCGTGATCTTCTTCAAGGTATGCGAAGCGCGACAAGACCCGTGACCTGGCCCCGACTTGAATTGATCGAAGCAGCGGGAAAGCGCCTATAAGCATTGGCAGGTTTGTTTGAAGTACAAGATTCCAACGGAAAACTAGCAAGAGCCTTGGCATGGCGCACCTGACAAAATTATCAGGTCATGGAAGCGCGACTGTTATTTCTATCAGTTGCCCGGATACAAGCGCTTATCTAAGGTCGTCGATGTAACGCCTGATCACGGTACCCGCATAGGTAAACAGGGTCATCAACCTTGCAATGGAACTGCCATGTTCTACTCGGTCACTTTGAATCTGATCCTGCTTGCAGCAACCCTGGTTCCTGGCCAGACGGCGCTGGCAGCCTCGGGCCCGGAAACAGCACAGGTGCTGCAAGCCCGCTATTTGGCATCAAGCAAAGATTGTGGCAGCACCAACAAACCCCGCTTCCTTTGCACAGGCGTGATACTCAAGGGCACGACCCACCTGAATCAGGAACACAGCTGGACCCCGACGCCCGAGGAACGCGCCAATGGCGGTACGGCCTACAGTTATCTGGCCTGGGATGTCGCCTTCGACCGGCTGGCCCTGAACGATACCAACGGCTACATCATTTACCCCGGTGAAAAGCGACCGCAGGGTATCCGAGCTTTGCAGGTATTGTGCTTCTTCCCGGCCGACCCAGGGGCGCATGAGCGCATCGACAACGGTTGTGGACAGTTGCGAGGGGGCGACGACAGTAGCCAACCCTGTTATCAGCAAGGCATCGACACCGCCCGGAAGTGGCATGACAAATACATCAGCAACCCCGCCGGGCAATGTGGCTTCTCGGTTGCAGACGGGCTTGGACGCGATGCAGTGAAAGGTTTCAATGTCGGGGTTGAGGCCGCATGGATGCTCAAACCCAGGCAGAACAACGAACTGCGGGCCAAGACCTGGGAGGCAACTCCCTCCGAACAACTGCCGATACAGGCGTTCTTCTACCTGCGCGGCAGCCCGGAGGGGATGCGCAGGGCGCAGAACGACCAACGCCAGTTCTATCAGGAAACCGGAACATTCGTGCCGATCATCACGCTGACATTGCCACAGGGAAACACCCAAGCCAGTTTCGAATATTTCGATGCTTACCAGGCGCAATTGGGCGACGTGATCTGTAAACGTTACTTCGTTTCCGGCCGCTGGTTCGAACGCGCGGATGTCAATCCACCCCATACCGAATGGGCCTTGGGGCTGCTGCCGACAGACTGCGCCAGGGCGGTGAAGGCCAATCCCTCTCAGGTTGCGCAGGAAACCGCAGACCGGGAGATGCGCGAGAAATTCGCCCAGGACCCGCAGTGGGTGCAGAACGACAAGGGCGGCATGACGCAGCAGATGGTTTGCCACATGCTTATCGCCCATGACAAACGCAACTGGAACCTCGAGCCGTTCCGACCGAACCTGCCTCTGGAAGACTACTTGCGCGACGGTTGCAATCCACTAGAAAAAGGCGAGGATCTCACGGGCGCGCGTTGATCTGCTGCTGCAGGTTCTGGATCTGGCTCTGCAGGGTGTTGAGGCTGCGCGTGGTCTGGCCACGGAAAGCATCGAACTCCTGCACCGAAGCACCGCTGGCAGTCGCCGGACGGTTGTCGGCCTGGCTCTTGAGCACCAGCACATCCTGCGCCAGCCCCTCGATCGCCGCGCCCTGCTTCTTCACTGCAGCCACCTCGTTGCTCAGGCTCTTGAGCTGGCCATCGAGCTTGCCGCCATCGACCTGACCCGACTTGAGCGCCGCAAGCTCGGTGTTGACTGCCTTGAGCTGCGCCTGTAACTGGGTCTGCAACTCAGTCACCGCCTTCTGCTGCTCGCGGGTGTCGGCCAGCACCTGCTCCAGGCGCTTGCCCAGATCACCCGCCTGCCCGACCACGCCTTCCTGCTGCTTGCCCTGCTCGGCCAGGCTGGCCTGCAACTGGCGGATCTGCAGCTTCAAGGCTTCGCTGCCAGTGCTGTTGCTGGATTCGCTGGCCTCGACCTTGCCGCTGATCGCCTGCAGGCGGCCGGCAGCTTCCTCGCTGATGCGGGCAAAGCTCTCCTGGGTGGCCACCAGTTGCTGCTCCATCAGCGAGATCTGCTGGAAGCTCCACCAGCCCAGCCCGGCGAGGGCGATGAACGAAGCCACCAGCAACGCCCACAAAGGGCCATTGCTGGCGGGCCGCGCAGCTTTCTGCCGACCACGGGCCACGTGGGCCGGGAGCAGCTCGTCATCGTCGGGCGTACCCGCCCTGAGGACCGGCACATCATCGAAATCGTCGTGGGCATCGTTGCGCATGGGTAGGTTCGACCGCACTAATAGCAAAGAGACATATTATAAACCGCCAGGGCGGCGCACTGCTGACCATCGTCCGCCCGACAGGTTCACTGCTGCCCCGGAAGGTGCTTCCACCAAGCGCAGAATTCATCCAGCGCGGTCCACAGGCTGACCTTGGGGCGATAGTCGAGATTATGCCGGGCGCGGCTGATGTCGAGGGTGAAATCCTTGCTCATCACCTGCATCGCGGTGCGGGTCAGGGTGGGTTGCGGCCGCCCAGGCCAGAGCATGCAGGCGGCCTCGTTGACGGCTGCCAGGCTGTAGGCCAGGCGATAGGAGCGGTAACGGCTGACCTGGGGCAACTGCATCTGGCGCATCACATAGTTGACCACGTCCCACAGTGGCAATGGCTGGCCGTTGCTGATGTTGTAGGCCTGGCCCAGCGCCTGCTCTTCGGCGAACAGGGCGCTGAGCAGCGCCTCGTTGAGATTGTGCACACTGGTGAAGTCGACCTTGTTCAGGCCATTTCCGATGATCGCCAGGCGTCCCTTTGCCTGCATGCGCATCAGCCGCGGGAAGATGCTCGCATCACCTGCGCCGGTGACGAAGCGCGGGCGCAGGGCGAGGACTTCGAGGCCGAACTCCTGGGCACCAAAGACCTTCTGCTCGGCCAGGTGCTTGGTCAGCGCGTAGTGATCGTGAAAACGCCGCGGCACCTGCTCTTCACGGATGTCCTGGCGCGCGCGGCCATTGAAGTAGATCGATGGCGACGACAGGTGCACCAGGCGCCGCACATGCTCTTTCAGGCAGCCTTCGACCACGTTCTCGGTGAGCACCACGTTGCCATGGTGAAAATCCTGGTAACGCCCCCAGTTACCCACTGCGCCCGCGCAATGCACCACGGCATCGACGCCCTGGCACAAGCGACGCGCCACCTCGGCATCGCCCAGGTCGCCCGGAATGAACTGCGCCCCGCGCTTGACCAGGTGTTCGACGCCTTCGGCACGGCGACCGTTGACCCGCACCTGCAGGCCCTGCTCCAGGGCAAAACGCGCAAAGCGTCCGCCAATGAAGCCGCTCGCGCCGGTGACCAGAATTCGCATGTAAGACTCCGCCTTGCCTGATTACAGATGCAGTTGACGCTGCCAATGCCTACAAGGGCACCAGCCAGCCCGGCGCCGCCTGGCGCAGGTGCTCGGTCAGTTGTGCGAGCAACTGCCCGCCATTGCGCCAATGATGCCAGTACAAGGGGACATCGATGGGAGTATCGCTGCAGATTTCCACCAGACGACCGTTTTCCATCTGCTCGCGGGCCTGCAGTTCCGGCACCAGCCCCCAGCCCAGACCGGCCTCGGTCAAACGCAGGAAGCCCTCGGAAGAGGGGCACAGATGATGCAAAAAACCATCCTCGATCCCCAGGGATGCCAGGTAACGGTGCTGCAGGAAATCGTCCGGCCCGTAGACCACGGCAGGGGTACGGGCCAGCCGCGCAGCCTCGAAACCCCGTGGGAAATGTCGCGTCATGAACGCCTGGCTGGCCAAGGCACGGTAGCGCATCGCCCCTAGCGGCAGGCTGCGTGCCCCGGCGACCGGGCGTTCGCTGCCGCACAGGCAAGCCGCCACTTCACCGGCGCGCATACGCCGCAGGCCAACCTCCTGGTCCTCCACCACCAGATCCAGCAACAGCCGCTGGCCGGCACAGAAATCACCGAC
The DNA here is from genome assembly GCF_057370475.1 of Pseudomonas sp. FA117. NCBI lineage: Bacteria > Pseudomonadati > Pseudomonadota > Gammaproteobacteria > Pseudomonadales > Pseudomonadaceae > Pseudomonas > Pseudomonas sp. FA117. Next base: position 1,218,748 of record NZ_CM170675.1, on the reverse strand, counting down.
CGCTCCCGCCCACCAGGTCGCGAGGCTGTCGGCATTGAGGGCAATGCGCAAGCGCTCGGGCATGCCCTCTTCGTCCAACGCCGGTACCTGGCGTTGCAAGTCACGCTCGAGCAGGCGCACCTGCTGCACATGGTTGAGCAACTGGCGCCCGACCTCGGTCGGGCTCGGCGGCGTGGCGCGCACCAGCACCGGCTGGCCGACCCGCGCCTCGAGCAGCTTGATGCGCTGGGACACGGCCGATTGCGAAAGCCCCAGTACCTGCGCCGCACGCTCGAACCCGCCTTGCTCGATCACCGCCGCCAGGGCGGCCAGCAACTTGTAGTCGAACATCGATTTTCCTAATGCCAGATCAGGCCTATTTGTTTTTCTTATACCGCTCTGCCCCCCACAATGGCCAGCATCTTCTTGTCTGAACCGCGCTCCCTTCCATGGGAGCGCCCACGGAGTGTTTTCGCCATGTGGCAAAGTTATCTGAACGGCATGTTGGTGGCCTTCGGCCTGATCATGGCCATCGGCACGCAGAACGCCTTCGTCCTGGCCCAGAGCCTGCGGCGCGAACACCATCTGCCGGTGGCGCTGCTGTGCGTGGTGTGCGATGCGATCCTGGTGGCGGCCGGGGTGTTCGGCCTGGCGACGGTGCTGGCGCACAATCCGACCCTGCTGGCTGCTGCGCGCTGGGGTGGCGCGGCGTTCCTGATCTGGTACGGCGCCAAGGCCCTGCAACGCGCCTGCTCCAAGCAGAGCCTGGAGCAGCAGCAGGGCCAGGGCCTGCGTTCGCGGCGCGCCGTGCTGCTCAGCGCGCTGGCGGTAACCTTGCTCAACCCCCATGTGTACCTGGACACCGTGCTGCTGATCGGCTCGCTCGGCGCCCAGCAAACGGTACCCGGTGCCTATGTCGCCGGAGCCGCCAGCGCGTCGCTGGTGTGGTTCTTCACCCTGGCCCTGGGCGCGGCATGGCTCGCCCCCTGGCTGGCGCGCCCAAGCACCTGGCGACTGCTGGACCTGATGGTGGCGGTGATGATGTTCGCGGTGGCAGCACAGCTGATCTTCGGCTGATTGCCCACCGGTCGCCAGCGCCCAACCGCTCTGGAACCTCTATTCCCTATAGTTGTTGCGTGGTTATGCGCGGGGGCTGGTGCTATGATCCAGCCCTTGCGTCGCAAAGAGTAAAAACTCGCCGACGCTCATCGGGCCGCCCGTGATCGGCCTTGCGCAAACCGCAAACAGACCTGAATCAGGAGATCCACCATGGCTTTTGAATTGCCGCCGCTGCCGTACGCCCACGATGCCCTGCAGCCGCACATCTCCAAGGAAACCCTGGAGTTTCACCACGACAAGCACCACAACACCTATGTCGTGAACCTGAACAACCTGGTCCCAGGCACCGAATTCGAAGGCAAGTCGCTGGAAGAAATCGTCAAGACCTCCTCGGGCGGTATCTTCAACAACGCCGCTCAAGTCTGGAACCACACCTTCTACTGGAACTGCCTGGCACCGAACGCCGGCGGCCAGCCAACTGGCGCCCTGGCCGAGGCCATCAACGCGGCCTTCGGTTCCTTCGACAAGTTCAAGGAAGAGTTCACCAAGACGTCGGTCGGCACCTTCGGTTCCGGCTGGGGCTGGCTGGTGAAGAAGGCTGACGGTTCCCTGGCCCTGGCCAGCACCATCGGCGCCGGCAACCCGCTGACCAGCGGCGACACCCCGCTGCTGACCTGCGACGTCTGGGAACACGCCTACTACATCGACTACCGCAACCTGCGTCCGAAGTACGTCGAGGCGTTCTGGAACCTGGTCAACTGGAAGTTCGTTGCCGAGCAGTTCGAAGGCAAGACCTTCAAGGCCTGATCACTCAGCGCCCAGAAAAACCCGGCTTCGGCCGGGTTTTTTCGTTTCCGCTGCCGGTGTTTTCCAGCGCCGCCACTCTTGCTCCCCCCCAATACCACGCTAACATCAACCTTCTGGAAAGTTGACGCAGGACACTCAAGTCGCATGCCCGTGTAACCGATACAATGCTCAGGGTGCATCCAGCGACGGGCCCCTCGCCTGCCGCGGCAATCGGTCGATTAGTGTATTGCCAAGGTTGATGGCAAAATAATGGCATGCGCATGGATTAAGGAAACCCCATTGAAGCTGGAATTTCGGAACAGCTTGTCGGTCAAGTTGCTCAGGGTCGTGCTGCTGTCGGCGCTCGCGGTGGGCGTCGTTCTCAGCTGTGCGCAGATCGTCTATGACACCTACAAGACCCGTCAGGCCGTCAACAACGATGCCCAGCGCATCCTCGACATGTTCCGCGACCCTTCGACACAAGCGGTCTACAGCCTCGACCGGGAAATGGGCATGCAAGTCATGGAGGGCCTGTTCCAGGACGAGTCGGTGCGCATGGCCTCCATCGGCCACCCCAATGAAACCATGCTCGCGCAGAAGTCCCGCCCCCTGCAGGACATGCCCCTGCGCTGGCTCACCGACCTGATCCTCGGCCAGGAACGCACCTACACCACGCAACTGGTCGGTCGCGGGCCGTACAGCGAATACTACGGCGACCTCAGCATCACCCTCGATACCGCCAGCTACGGCGAGGGCTTTCTGGTCAATGCCGTGATCATCTTCATTTCCGGCGTGCTGCGCGCCCTGGCCATGGGCCTGGTGCTCTATCTCGTGTACCACTGGCTGCTGACCAAGCCGCTGTCGAAGATCATCGAACACCTCACCCAGATCAACCCCGATCGCCCCAGCCAGCACCAGATTCCCCAGCTCAAGGGTCACGAACGCAATGAACTCGGGCTCTGGGTCGACACTGCCAACCAGTTGCTGGCCTCCATCGAACGCAACACCCACCTGCGCCACGAAGCGGAAAACAGCCTGCAGCGCATGGCCCAGTACGACTTTCTCACCGGCCTGCCCAATCGCCAGCAACTGCAGCAGCAGTTGGACAAGATCCTCGTCGACGGCGGGCGCCTGCAGCATCGCGTGGCGGTGCTGTGCGTCGGCCTGGACGACTTCAAGGGCATCAACGAGCAGTTCAGCTACCAGGTCGGCGACCAGTTGCTGCTGGCCCTGGCCGATCGCCTGCGCGCCCACAGTGGCCGACTCGGCGCCCTCGCCCGCCTCGGTGGCGACCAGTTCGCCCTGGTCCAGGCCAACATCGAGCAGCCCTATGAAGCGGCGGAGCTGGCCCAGAGCATTCTTGACGACCTGGAAGTCCCCTTCGCCCTCGACCACCAGGAAATCCGCCTGCGCGCCACCATCGGCATCACCCTGTTCCCCGAAGACGGCGACAGCACCGAGAAACTGCTGCAAAAGGCCGAGCAGACCATGACCCTGGCCAAGGCCCGCTCACGCAACCGCTACCAGTTCTACATCGCCAGCGTCGACAGCGAGATGCGCCGGCGCCGGGAGCTGGAAAAGGACCTGCGCGAAGCACTGCCACGCAACCAGCTGTACCTGGTGTACCAGCCGCAGATCAGTTACCGCGACCACCGCGTGGTGGGCGTCGAGGCGCTGCTGCGCTGGCAGCATCCGGAGCTGGGCATGGTACCGCCGGACCAGTTCATCCCGCTGGCCGAACAGAACGGCAACATCATCGCCATCGGTGAATGGGTGCTCGACCAGGCCTGCCGCCAGCTGCGCGAATGGCACGACCTGGGTTTCAGCGAGCTGCGCATGGCAGTCAACCTGTCCACCGTGCAACTGCACCACAACGAGCTGCCGCGGGTGGTCAACAACCTGCTGCAGGCCTATCGCCTGCCGCCACGCAGCCTGGAGCTGGAAGTGACCGAAACCGGCCTGATGGAAGACATCAGCACCGCCGCGCAGCACCTGCTGAGCCTGCGCCGTTCCGGCGCGCTGATCGCCATCGATGACTTCGGCACCGGCTATTCCTCGCTCAGCTACCTGAAATCGTTGCCGCTGGACAAGATCAAGATCGACAAGAGCTTCGTCCAGGACCTGCTCGACGACGATGACGACGCCACCATCGTTCGCGCCATCATCCAGCTGGGCAAGAGCCTGGGCATGCAGGTGATCGCCGAGGGGGTGGAAACCGCCGAGCAGGAAACCTACATCATTGCCCAGGGCTGCCATGAAGGTCAGGGCTACCACTACAGCAAGCCACTGCCGTCGCGCGAGCTGACAGCCTTCCTGAAACACGCGCAGCGCAACCAGGTCTCGGCGCTCTGAAGGCTGTCGTCATCGGCGATGCTCAAAACGACATTTGCAGGAAAAACGCGGCCAACCCTTTACACCAAATGCAAATCTTTCGCATTATGTTGCGGTTTCGCGTGCCACGGCGCAGCGCTTCCACCACATGGTCCAACCACACGACGCAGGGAAACCAACAATGATTCGAATGCCTCTGGCCTCCGCCAGTCTGCTGGCCATCGCCATCGCTCTCGCCGGCTGCGGTGAAGGCAAGGACGACAAGGCTGCCGCCCCGCAAGCCCAGGCACCTGCCACCAGCACCGCCGCCGCGCCGGGGGCAGTCGATGAAGCGGCCGCCAAGGCCGTGGTCAAGCACTATGCCGAAATGGTCCATGCCGTGTACAGCGACTCGCTGAGCACCGCCAAGCAACTGCAGACCGCCATCGACGCCTTCCTGGCCAAGCCCAACGATGAAACCTTGAAAGCCGCCAGGGACGCCTGGGTCGCCTCTCGCGTGCCTTACCTGCAGAGCGAAGCCTTCCGCTTCGGCAACACCATCATCGACGACTGGGAAGGCCAGGTGAACGCCTGGCCCCTGGACGAAGGCCTGATCGACTACGTCGACAAGAGCTACGAGCACGCCCTGGGCAACCCGGCGGCCAACGCCAACATCATCGCCAATCCGGAAATCCAGGTCGGCGAGGACAAGATCGACGTCAAGGAAATCACCCCGGAGAAACTGGCCAGCCTGAACGAGCTGGGCGGCTCCGAAGCCAACGTCGCCACCGGCTACCATGCCATCGAATTCCTGCTCTGGGGCCAGGACCTCAACGGCACCGGCCCTGGCGCGGGCAACCGTCCGGCATCGGACTATCTCGAAGGCCAGGGTGCCACCGGTGGCCACAACGACCGCCGCCGCGCCTACCTCAAGGCCGTCACCGACCTGCTGGTCAGCGATCTCGACGAGATGGTCGGCAACTGGGCGCCGAACGTGGCCGACAACTACCGTGCTTCGCTGGAAGCCGAACCGGTCAAGGACGGCCTGCGCAAGATGCTGTTCGGCATGGGCAGCCTGTCGCTGGGCGAACTGGCGGGCGAGCGCATGAAAGTCTCGTTGGAAGCCAACTCCCCTGAAGACGAGCACGACTGCTTCAGCGACAACACCCACTGGTCGCACTTCTACGACGCCAAGGGCATTCGCAACATCTACCTGGGCGAGTACACCCGTCCGGACGGCTCCAAGGTGAGCGGCCCGAGCCTGTCGTCGCTGGTGGCCAAGGTCGACCCGGCTACCGATGCCACGCTCAAGGCCGACCTGCAGGACACCGAGGCGAAGATCCAGGTGATCGTCGACCACGCCCTCAAGGGCGAGCACTACGACCAGCTGATCGCAGCCGACAACGCCGCCGGCAACCAGGTGGTACGCGACGCCATCGCAGCACTGGTCAAGCAGACCGGTGCCATCGAGCAGGCCGCCGGCAAGCTGGGCATCGACAACCTGAACCCGGACACCGCCGACCACGAGTTCTGATTCGCCCACTGTGCGACACCCCGAACGCCCGGCCTGTGCCGGGCGTTTTCATTTGCGCGCCGCTGCAGTATTTCCCGCTGCCCGGCGCCCGGGACCACGCGCATCCTGCACGCCTTGAACTCACTGCGGCAGGAGGCACCATGCTGGACATTCTCGATGTGTGGGGCGAAGGCCGTATCGTCCAGAGACACGGCAAGCAATACATCGTCACCGGCTTCGTCGGCGCGCAGAACCTCAACAAGGCCGGCCAGCACATCTCCAACGGTCCCTTCGCGGGTGATCCGATCCCCAACAAGGTCGTGGTCTACGAGTACGAAGCTCCCGATTTCCCCATAGACAGCCGTTCGGTACCACACGTGACGCTGATGGGCGCACCCATCACCCAGCACGTGGCCGAGGAAATGTGCCGTGTCGTCGGCCGGGCCGGAAAGATCTATCTGTACGACCCCAACGAACCCGATCGACGCCGGTTCGAGGCGGTCGCTTTCCAGCTCGGCCTGCACCTCGAAGGCCGATTCACACCCAGCGACCTGGATCCCCCTTTCAACGAAATCACGCTGCTCGCGGTGTATGTCTATCGCGCACCGAGCGGCCCCCTGCCACGTCCGGCACCCCATCCGTAAAGGAGGCCCCATGGCCCGCGTCACCTATCTGCGCAGTATCGCCAACAACACGCCCTACACCATGACCCTGGTCGACGGCGAAGACCCGGGCATGAGCCTTGCCATCGGCGCCCAGGCCGCCTGGACCGGATCGCTGGCAGTGCCGTGGATCGGCCGTGGCGACGAAGACCACAAGGCACTGCGGCTGATTCTCGGACCGCGTGCCGAAACCAACCTTTTCGTGTTCCAGGATTACTGGCAACCGGCCGGCGAAAACGCGATCAAGTACCTGGAGGCGCCTGCCATGTCCTACACCTCCGAGCATGTCGAGGAAGTTTCCGGAAACAACCGAGGTGGGGGCTCGAAGAACCTGATCATCAGCCTGGTCGGACGGGACTTCAGGCTGTATATCGCCTGAACCCGCGCCGGTCGGCCGGATTTTCAGCTGCAAACGCAAATTGCTCTTATTCGATGATCCTGGGCCTGATAAGCTTGCACGCCGGTTTTTCGCTCACGCCCAGGATTCTCGATGTCCTTGTCGCTGTCCCGACTCCCACTTCTGCTGCTGGCCACTGCACTGGCCGCCTGTGACGACGCACCGCGTTTCACCCAGGCCGAGCCCGGCGAAGCCCTGTCCGGCGGCAAGGCGACGATCCTGCGCAGCGACCGCAATGCCTTCTCCATGCCTTCGGCCAATCTTTCACCCGAGCGGCGCCTGGACTTCAGCGTCGGCAACAGTTTCTTCCGCAGCCCCTGGGTGATCGCGCCCGCCACCACCACCGCCCGCGACGGCCTGGGGCCGCTGTTCAACACCAACGCCTGCCAGAACTGCCACATCCGCGACGGGCGCGGCCATCCGCCAGAAGCCGGGGCCAGCAATGCGGTGTCGATGCTGGTACGCCTGTCGATTCCCGACCAGCCGCAGTTCGTCAGGGAAATCGAGCGTCTGGGCGTGGTGCCCGAGCCGGTCTACGGCATACAGCTGCAAGACATGGCGATCCCCGGAGTCGCCCCCGAAGGCAAGGTGCGCATCAGCTACGACAGCGAAACGGTCACCTTCGAGGATGGCCACCAGGTCGAACTGCGTCGCCCGACCGTGCAGATCACCCAGCTTGGCTACGGCCCGATGCACCCCGACACGCGAATCTCCGCACGGGTCGCCCCGCCGATGATCGGCCTGGGCCTGCTCGAGGCGATCCCGGAAGCTGCGATCCTGGCCAACGAAGATCCGCACGATCGCAACAACGACGGCATCCGTGGCCGGGCCAACCGGGTCTGGGACGATGCCCAGGGCAAGACTGTGGTCGGTCGCTTCGGCTGGAAAGCCGGGCAGCCCAACGTCAACCAGCAGAATGTGCACGCCTTCGCTGGCGACATGGGCCTGACCAGCACGCTCAAGCCCGAGGACGACTGCACGCCCGCCCAGCTCGAGTGCCTGGCCGCACCCAACGGTGACGGTGCCGACGGCGAGAAGGAAGTCAGCGACAACATCCTGCGCCTGGTCACCTTCTATACCCGCAACCTCGCCGTGCCGGCGCGCCGCGAGGTGAATGCGCCGCAGGTGCTGGCTGGCAAGACCCTGTTCTTCCAGGCTGGCTGCCAGGGCTGCCACACTCCGCAGTTCACCACCGCCAGCAACACGCTGGAGCCTGAGCTGGCCAACCAGGTGATTCGTCCGTACAGCGACCTGCTGCTGCACGACATGGGGCCTGGCCTGGCCGACAACCGCAGCGAATTCGCCGCCGGTGGCCAGGACTGGCGCACCCCGCCGCTGTGGGGCATCGGCCTGACCGAAACCGTCAGCGGCCACACCCAGTTTCTCCATGACGGCCGCGCCCGCAACCTGCTCGAGGCCGTGCTCTGGCACGGCGGCGAAGCCGAGGCTGCACGCCGTCACGTATTGACCTTCAATGCCGAGCAACGCGCCGCGCTGCTGGCTTTCCTGAACTCACTTTAAACGCGCAAGGAGCCGGGCATGTTCCGACCCAAACTGTTGTTCACCAGCCTCGCCGCCATCGCCCTGGGCGCCTGCTCGCCGCAGGACCAGCAGGCAGTGACTTCCGCTGCCATCGCCCAGCAGGTGATCCTGCCGACCTACAGCCGCTGGGTCGAGGCCGACCGTCAACTGGCCGCCAGCGCCCTGGCCTACTGCGAAGGCAAGCAAGGCCTGGACACCGCCCGCGCCGACTTCCTCAACGCGCAGAAGGCCTGGGCCGAACTGCAACCGCTGCTGGTCGGGCCGCTGGCCGAAGGCAACCGCGCCTGGCAGGTGCAGTTCTGGCCCGACAAGAAGAACCTGGTCGGCCGGCAGGTCGAGCAACTGGTCAACGGCGACAAGCCAGTCGACGCCGATGCCCTGGGCAAGGCCAGCGTCGTGGTCCGCGGTCTTTCGGCCTACGAGTACATTCTGTTCGACAGCAAGCCGGACATCGCCACCGCTGAGCAGAAAGCCCGCTACTGCCCATTGCTGGTGGCCATTGCCGAGCACCAGAAGGCCCTGGCCGAAGACATTCTCAAAAGCTGGAACAGCACCGACGGCATGCTGTCGCAGATGACCAAGTTCCCCAACCAGCGCTATGCCGACTCGCACGAGGCCATCGCCGACCTGCTGCGTGCCCAGGTCACCGCGCTGGACACCCTGAAGAAGAAACTTGGCGCACCCATGGGTCGCCAGAGCAAGGGCATCGTGCAGCCGCTGCAGGCCGAAGCCTGGCGCAGCCACTCCTCGCTCAAGAGCCTGGAGGCTTCGCTCAAGGCTGCCGAAACCGTCTGGACCGGGGTCGACAACAAGGGCCTGCGCGGCCTGCTGGGCAAGGATCAGAGCGCGCTGGCGCAAAAGATCGACGATGCCTACGCCACCTCTGCCAAACTGCTGGCCGATAACCAGAAGACCCTGGGCGAGCTGCTCGCCGACGACACAGGCAAGCAGACCCTCAACCAGATCTACGACAGCCTCAACGTCGTCCACCGCCTGCACGAAGGCGAGCTGGCCAAGGCGTTGAACATCCAGCTGGGCTTCAATGCCAACGACGGTGACTGATCATGCTGCGACGCCAGGCCCTCAAAATCGGTAGCGTGCTGCTCAGCGCCCTGACGCTCGGCGGCTGGACCCTGCTGCGCAACAAGGGCAGCGAGCCCCTGCTGCTGTCGGCGCGCGACGATGCCGACGGCGGCCACCACGCCGTGGGCTATCGCCTCGACGGTACCCAGGTGTTCGTCACCCGGGTGGCCCAGCGTTGCCATGCGATCATCCATCACCCCGAGCAGCCGATCGCCCTGTTCGTGGCCCGCCGTCCGGGCACCGAGAGCTACCTGATCGACCTGCGTGACGGACGCCTGTTGCAGACCGTCACTTCCCAGCCGAACCGGCACTTCTACGGGCATGCCGTGATCCACAAGGATGGCGAGTGGCTGTACGCCACCGAGAACGACACCACCGATCCCGGGCGTGGCGTGCTGGGTGTCTACCGCTTCGAGGGCGAGCGCCTGGTGCACAGCGGCGAGATCTCTACCCATGGCATCGGTCCGCACGAAGTGGCCTGGTTGCCCGACGGTGAAACCCTGGTGGTGGCCAACGGTGGCATTCGCACCGAGGCCGAAAGCCGGGTGGAAATGAACCTCGACGCCATGCAGCCAAGCCTGGTGCTGATGCAGCGCGACGGCACGCTGTTGAGCAAGGAGACCCTGGCCCAGCAGATGAACAGCGTGCGCCATCTCGCGGTGGGCAGCGACGGCACCATCCTCGCCTGCCAGCAGTTCATGGGCGGTTCGGATGAAACCGCCGAGCTGCTGGCGATCAAGCGTCCGGGCGAGGCGTTCAAGGCCTTCCCGGTGCCGGAGCGGCAGTTGCAGTCCATGGCCCAGTACACCGCCAGCGTGGCCGTGCACAGCGACCTGCGCCTGGTGGCGCTGACCGCACCGCGGGCCAATCGCCTGTTCATCTGGGACCTGGACAGCGGCGCGGTGAAGCTCGATGCGCCGATGCCCGACTGCGCCGGGGTCGGGCCGGTGAAGGACGGCTTCGTCGTCACTTCCGGGCAAGGGCGCTGCCGCTACTACGATTGCCGCAAGGCCGAGCTGGTCGGGCAGCCGATGAATTTGCCGTCCGGGTTGTGGGACAACCACCTGCATCTGGTCTGATTTCCTGCTGACCATGACGGCCCTGTCGCGCATCTGATCCCGCGACAGGGCCAATAGGGTCAATACATCTCCCACTTCCCGAAAAACAGTCAATACTTGCCTTCATCCGCACGTGGGCAGGATCGCCCGTGGTCGTGCCATAACCACAACAACGACAGCCAAGGAACCGGACCATGCTACGCCGCCGCATGCTGATCATGCTGGCCGTGGTGCTGCTGATCGTGCTTGCCCTGGGGGGCATCAAGGCCTTTTCGATCTATCGCCAGATCCAGGTCTTCACCGCACCCAAACCCGCGATCAGCGTTGCAGCCACCAAGGCCGAACAACGCCAGTGGCAGGAGCGCCTGCCAGCGGTCGGCAGCCTCAAGGCGTTGCAGGGCGTCGAGCTCAGCCTTGAAGTGGCCGGCACGGTCAAGCGCCTGCATTTCGACTCCGGCCAGCAGGTCAGGGTCGGCCAACTGCTGCTGGAGCTCGACAGCGACCAGGAAGCCGCAGTGCTGGGCACGGCCCAGGCCGACCTGGGGCTGGCCAAGGTCGATTTCGGCCGTGGCAGCCAACTGGTAGGCGACTCGGCGATTTCCCGTGGCGAATTCGACCGTCTCTCCGCCCAGTACCGGCGCAACCAGGCGGTGGTCGAGCAGCTCAAGGCCTCCCTGGCCAAGAAGAGTATGAAGGCGCCGTTCAGCGGCACCATCGGCATCCGCCAGGTGGATGTCGGTGACTACCTCGCCAGCGGCACCGTGATCGCCACGCTGCAGGACCTCTCCAGCCTCTATGTCGACTTCAACGTGCCCGAGCAGGCACTGCCACGGTTGTCTCTCGGCCAGCAGGTAGTCGTGCAGGTGGCGGCATTCCCCGACCAGACCTTCACCGCCAGCCTCAGCGCGATCAACCCCAAGGTCGAGGAAAGCACGCGCAACCTGCTGCTGCGTGCCACCCTGGCCAACCCCGATGGCAAGCTGCTGCCCGGCATGTTCGCCAGCCTGCTGGTGCTGCTGCCCGATCCGCAGCCGCAGGTGGTGGTCCCGGAAAGCGCCGTCACCTACACCCTCTACGGCAACTCGATCTATGTGGTCGGCGAAAAGAAGGCCGACGACGGCCAGTCGCAGTTGATCGCCGAGCAGCGCACAGTGCAGACCGGCGAACGGCGCGACGGCGTGGTGGTGATCAGCAAAGGGCTGCAGGCCGGTGAGCAGGTGGTCACTGCCGGGCAGTTGAAACTCAGCCCCGGCGCCGCCATCCGCATCAGCCAGGACCCGCCCCTGCAGCCCGCCGACGCCCAGGGCGCGGCCGCCACCCACTGACGCGGAGGCCGGCATGGCATTCACCGACCCGTTCATCCGCCGCCCGGTGCTGGCCAGCGTGGTCAGCCTGCTGATCCTGCTGCTCGGCTTCCAGGCCTGGAGCAAGCTGCAGATCCGCCAGTACCCGCAGATGGAGAACGCGCTGATCACGGTCACCACCGCCTACCCCGGCGCCAACGCCGAGACCATCCAGGGCTACATCACCCAACCGCTGCAACAGAGCCTGGCCAGCGCCGACGGCATCGACTACATGACCTCGGTGAGCCGCCAGAACTTTTCGGTGATTTCAGTCTATGCGCGTATCGGCGCCGACACCGACCGATTGTTCACCCAACTGCTGGCCAAGGCCAACGAGGTGCGCAACAAGCTGCCACAGGACTCCGAAGACCCGGTGCTGAGCAAGGAAGCGGCCGATGCCTCGGCGCTGATGTACATCAGTTTCTACAGCAGCGAGATGAGCAACCCGCAGATCACCGACTACCTGTCGAGGGTGATCCAGCCCAAGCTTGCCACCCTGCCCGGCATGGCCGAGGCCGAGATCCTCGGCAACCAGGTGTTCGCCATGCGCATCTGGGTCGATCCGGTGAAGCTTGCCGGCTTCGGCCTGTCGGCCAACGACGTGACCAGCGCCGTGCGCCGCTACAACTTCCTCGCTGCCGCTGGCGAGGTGAAAGGCGAGTACGTGGTCACCAGTGTCAACGCCACCACCGAGCTGAAATCCCCCGAGGCGTTTGCCGCCCTGCCGGTCAAGACCGCTGGCGACAGCCGCGTGCTGCTGGGCGATGTGGCACGCATCGAGATGGGGGCGGAGAACTACGACACGGTCAGTTCCTTCGACGGCATCCCTTCGGTGTACATCGGCATCAAGGCCACGCCGTCGGCCAACCCGCTGGAGGTGATCAAGGAGGTCCGGCGGATCATGCCGGAGCTGGAAAGCCAGCTGCCCTCGGCGCTGAAAGTCTCCATCGCCTACGATGCCACGCTGTTCATCCAGGCCTCCATCGACGAAGTGATCAAGACCCTCGGCGAGGCCGTGCTGATCGTCATCGTCGTGGTGTTCCTGTTCCTCGGGGCGCTGCGCTCGGTGCTGATCCCGGTGATCACCATCCCGCTGTCGATGATCGGCGTACTGTTCTTCATGCAGATGATGGGGTATTCGCTGAACCTGCTCACGCTGCTGGCAATGGTGCTGGCCATCGGTCTGGTAGTGGACGATGCCATCGTCGTGGTGGAGAACATCCACCGCCATATCGAGGAGGGCAAGACGCCGTTCGACGCCGCCCTGGAGGGCGCGCGGGAAATCGCCATGCCGGTGGTATCGATGACCATCACCCTGGCAGCGGTGTATGCCCCGATCGGCTTCCTCACCGGGCTGACCGGTGCATTGTTCAAGGAGTTCGCCCTGACCCTGGCCGGCGCCGTGGTGATCTCGGGCGTCGTCGCCCTGACCCTGTCGCCGATGATGTGTGCTCTGCTGCTGCGTCCCGAGCAGAGCGAGAAGGGCCTGGCCCACCGCCTCGACCAGATGTTCGAACGCCTGAAGATTCGCTACCAGCGCCTGCTGCACGGCACACTCGACAGTCGCCCGGTGGTGATCGTGTTCGCCGTGATCATCCTGTGCCTGATCCCGGTACTGCTCAAGTTCACCCAGAACGAGCTGGCGCCCAACGAAGACCAGGGCGTGATCTTCATGATGAGCAGTTCGCCGCAACCGGCCAACCTGGATTACCTCAACGCCTATACCGACCGCTTCACTCCGCTGTTCAAGACCTTCCCAGAGTATTACTCGTCGTTCCAGATCAACGGCTTCAACGGTGTACAGAGTGGAATCGGCGGCTTCCTGCTCAAGCCCTGGAACGAGCGCAGTCGCACGCAGATGGAGCTGCTGCCGCTGGTGCAGGCCAAGCTCGAAGACATCGGCGGCCTGCAGATCTTCGGCTTCAACCTGCCGTCACTTCCAGGCACCGGCGAAGGCCTGCCGTTCCAGTTCGTGCTCAACACCGCCGGCGACTACCCTGCCCTGCTCGAAGTGGCGCAGCGGGTCAAGGAACGTGCCCAGGCCTCGGGCAAGTTCGCCTTCCTCGACATCGACCTGGCCTTCGACAAGCCCGAGGTGGTGGTCGACATCGACCGGGCCAAGGCCGCGCAGATGGGCGTGTCGATGGACACCCTCGGCGGCACGCTGGCCACCTTGCTCGGGGAGGCGGAAATCAACCGGTTCACCCTCGAAGGCCGCAGCTACAAGGTGATCGCCCAGGTCGAACGCACCTACCGCGACAATGCCGGCTGGCTGAACAACTACTACGTGAAGAACGACCAGGGCCGGCTGCTGCCGCTGTCGACGCTGATCACCCTCAGCGAACGCGCCCGCCCACGCCAGCTCAACCAGTTCCAGCAACTGAACTCGGCGATCATCCAGGGCGTACCGATGGTGAGCATGGGCGAGGCGCTGGGCACCATCCGCGCCATCGCCCGTGAAGAGGCACCGGAGGGCTTCGCCTTCGACTATGCCGGCACCGCGCGCCAGTTCGTCCAGGAAGGCAGCGCACTGTGGGTGACCTTCGGCCTGGCGCTGGCGATCATCTTCCTGGTGCTGGCCGCGCAGTTCGAGAGCTTCCGCGATCCGCTGGTGATCCTGGTGACCGTGCCACTGTCGATCTGCGGAGCACTGCTGCCGCTGTTTCTCGGTGTCTCGAGCATGAACATCTACACCCAGGTCGGGCTGGTGACGCTGATCGGGCTGATCAGCAAGCACGGCATCCTGATCGTCGAGTTCGCCAATCAGCTGCGCGAGGAAAAAGGCCCGGGCGTGCGCGAGGCCATCGAGGAAGCCGCGGCGATCCGCCTGCGGCCGGTACTGATGACCACTGCCGCGATGGTGTTCGGCATGGTGCCCCTGATCCTGGCCACGGGGGCCGGGGCGGTGAGCCGGTTCGATATCGGCATCGTGATCGCCACCGGCATGTCGATCGGCACGCTGTTCACCCTGTTCGTACTGCCGTGTGTGTACACCGTGCTGGCGCACCGCACGGCGGTGGATGAGCGCCGAAAGATTGTGCGTGAGGGCTGAGACTCTACCGCCCCGTTTCGTCCTGCAGGGGTGGTGGTTCACCGCTGCGACTTGCCCCACGACATGACCCGCAAGGATGCCACTTCCATCCGCCAGAAATAACAAAGCCCCGCTTGCGCGGGGCCTCTTGCCTGGGGTTCAGCCAAACGGCCGCAGCCCCTGGCGCATTCCGAACAGGAACAGCAGCAGGTCATGATCCGGCTGGGCCTGCCCCTGTCCTTGTTTCACTACCCGCGGCGCGAGTGTTTCTCCCGCCGCGTCGCTCTTGCTGAACACGGTCGGACGTGGCTGATCCCAGGCGGCCACGGCCACGGTGGTCACGCCAAGCGCGCCCACCAGGAACAAAGCTCGAGCTATTTCTAGTTTCATTAACCTAACCCTTTGACAGCGCTGCCAAACGCCCTTTCATAAAAGTAGAGCAGGGTTTGCCACTGCGCATCGTTGAACGACGAATGGCGGCGCAACTGGCGCAGGTCGTTGTAGGCCGCGCGTTGGCAACTGATGCGGCGGCGGCATTTTTCCAGGTCCAGCAAGGCCACTTCGGCATGCGCCTCTTCACCCTCGCCGATCACCTTGATGAACACATGCTTGCCATACAGGCAGCCATGCTGCCAGTGGCCCAGGTGCATGCGCGCCAGGTTGCCGGCCAGCTCCTCGAGCATGCGCTCGTGCAGCACCTGCGGATACTGTTCGCGCGCGCCCTGGGCGTGCCAGGTGTCGAGGTCGACGAAACCGTCAAGTGCCTCGCTGACCAGCAGCGCTCGCCACTGGTGCTCGGCATCGCGCTCGGCCCCGGCGAAGACGATGCGCGGCACGCGGACGCCCAATTGCTCGAAGCTGTTCAGTGCATCCAGTTCCCGCAGCACCGTCGGTCGGCCGAACGGGTGCAGCAGGCTGCGGTAGATATGCCCAACCTGACGCTTGGCATAGAGCAGGTGGCCGTGACCATCGTCCAGGCGCTGCACGCCACTTTCGCCGCCACGTCGCTGGTTGGGTTCCTCGACCCATTCCCCCTGCTGTTGCCAGTAGTAGTCGAATTGCGCTGCCTGCTCCTGAACTGTCGCCATTGCTCCCTCACCCTTTTCTCAATACATAGACTCGCCACATGGCATAGAACGGCAGGAAGTCCAGACGTTCCTGAATCCTGAAGCCGGCTGTCACAAATTCTTCTTCAACCGTGGCAGCAGGTAACACGAAGCGATTCTGGTAACTGTCCTGCTCCACCTTGGCGCTGCGTCGTTGTTCGAGCTTCTTGCGCCGCCATGCCTTGAAATTGCCATCCACCCACAGCGACAGGATCACGCTGTCGCGGCTAACCCTTTGAAACTCAGAAAGAATCGTCTTGCGGTGAGCCGGATCGCCGATGTGATGGAACAGGCGCATGCAGAAGATGCTGTCCACGGCGTTGTCCGGCAGGTCGATGGCAAAGGCTGAGGTTTGCAAGGGACGTACCCGTTCCACCACTTCTGGCGGTTGCGACGCACAGGCTGTCTCGATCATCGCCGCGGAGTTGTCGGCACCGATGATCACGCGGTTGGGCTTTTCCGCGAGCAATGGCCAGAAACGGCCGGCGCCGCACGGCAGGTCGAGCACCAGGCCGGGCTCGCCGGCCAGCGTCAGGGCACGGCGGGCGAGCTGCTCGTCGCGGGCGTGTGAGAGACGACGGGCCAGGCCATCCTGATGCTTGAGAAAGTACTCACGGGCGTGCTGCTGATCGTACTTTTCGGAAAACTCGAGTTTGATAGGGCTACGCATGGAACATCTCCTGACTCAATGCCGCCCACAGTAGGTGGGCAAGCGTTGGCATCAGGTCATCACCATGTGAAAAAACCGTCACACAAAGTGATTAAGTCTTACAACGTGTTGCGATGGGGCTGTTGGGCAGCCCCACTCATCAACGGAGCGTGGCGTCAGCTTCCGGGTCCGGCGCCATCACGCTGCCCTGGCTCAGATCCACCTGGAAGCGGCAACCATGGGGCGAGGTGGCCGTCAGGGTGACACGCCAGCCCTGGTCGTCACAGATCCGCTGCACCAGTGACAGCCCCAGGCCCAGCCCCTCGCCACGGCGCTCATCGCCACGCACGAAGGGTTTGAACATCGCTTCGCGCTGCTCCTCGGGAATACCGACCCCACTGTCCTCGACGCTGAAGCCGTAGGCCTCAAGGTTCAGGCGGATGTAGCCGCCGTCGGTGTAGTGCGCCGCATTGCGCAGCAGGTTGCCCATCACCGATTGCAGGAAGGTGGCGTTGTACAGCGTCGGGCTCGCGCTGACCCGACCGTCGTAGTACAGCGTCAGGCCTTTCTGCTCGATGGTGTCGCGCCACACACCGATCAGGTCGTCGGCCACCTCGCGCAGGCTGGCCCGCGAGGCCACGGCGCCTTCGTCACGCTGGGCCCGGGCGAGCATCAGGAAGGTCTTGACCAGTTCACGCATCTCCTCGGTGGCGCGGGCGATGCGCTCGACCTGGCTGCGTGAACGGCTGTCCAGGCCGGGGTTCTCCATCAGCAGTTCGCAGGAGGTCGCCAGCACCATCAGCGGGGTCCGCAGTTCGTGGCTGACGTCGCTGGTGAACAGGCGCTCACGGGTCAGGGCATCGCGCAGGCGACCCAGCGTGTCGTCGAAGGCCACCGCCAGCTGACCGACCTCGTCGGCCGCGTAGTCCGGCGCCAGTGGCGGTGCCAGGCCAAGCAACTGGTCACGATGACGGACCTGACGCGCCAGGCGGATCACCGGCGCCATCACCCGGCGCGCCAGCAGCCAGCCAAGAAATGCCGCCAGCACCAGGCTCAGCAGGAAGCCGACCACCACCACGGCGAACAGCACGCGTTCACGCTCTTCGAAATCGCTCTGGTCCTGCAGCAACACATAGCGGCGGCCGTCCACCACCTCGACCATGGCGTGGTAGGAGAGCTGGTCGCGGAACACTTCGTGGAAGCCTGCATCCAGGTGGCGCAGGTCCTTGGGCAGCTCGAAATCATCGCGCCCGCCGCTGAAATAGAACAGCTGGTCAGGCCGTGGACGATGGCTCCAGTCGCTGACGCTGTCCATGCGCAGCAGGCGCTGCAGGTCACCGCCAAGCACCGATGAAATCAGCCGTTCTTCCACCAAGTGGACGGTGGCGACGATGCCGAAGGCGAAAGCGCCGGCCACCAGGGCACTCATCAACGCAAAGGCGATGATGATGCGCTGGGCAAGGCTCTGCTTAAACTCCATCGCGGCCCTCGGCGAGGCGATAGCCGACGCCATGGACGGTATGCAGCAGGGGCTTTTCGAACGGTTTGTCGATCACCTGGCGCAGTTGATGGACATGGCTGCGCAGGCTGTCGCTGTCGGGGCAATCGTCGCCCCACAGGGCTTCTTCGAGCACTTCGCGACGCAGTACGTGCGGGCTTTTCTGCATCAGCACCGCAAGCAGCTTGAGGCCGACCGGGTTGAGCTTGAGCAGCTTGCCCTGGCGGGTGACTTCGAGCGTGTCGAGGTCATAGCTCAAGTCCGACACCTGCAGGGTGCGGCGACCGCCGCCCTGGGCACGGCGCAGCACCGCTTCGATGCGCGCGGCCAGCTCCGACAGGGCGAACGGTTTGAGCAGGTAGTCGTCGGCACCGGAACGGAAGCCTTGCAGACGGTCGTCCAGCTGGTCACGAGCGGTCAGCATGATCACCGGGGTGTCGCGACGGGCGTCTTCGCGCAGGCGCTTGCACAGGGTGTAGCCATCGATGCCCGGCAGCATGATGTCGAGGACGATCAGGTCGTAGTGTTCGGTCGCCGCCAGGTGCAGGCCCGACAGGCCGTCCTGGGCGCAGTCGACGGTATAGCCTTTCATGCCCAGGTAGTCAGCCAGGTTGGCGAGAATATCGCGGTTGTCTTCAACCAGTAGAATGCGCATCGGGGTCTCCTGTGCGGCGCTTCGCTGTGCGCGGCAGGCGCAGCTTACGGTCATTGGCCAGGCATCGCCAGCCTTGGTGGAAAAACAGCGCAACTGACGCTTTTTTCACTGATCCTTCACGCACAGAGCATAGCTGCGGACCGAAAATGCCCGATCTTTCGCGCCGTCCCCTGCCTGTGGAGCCTTCATGCACACCGCCCGCCCCCGCCCGATCAACCCCTGGCTGTACCTTGGCATTCCCCTGGTTACTGCGCTGGTCCTGCTGCTGCTCGAAGCCACGTCGCTGGACATGGACGTGGCCAGGCTGATGTTCGATCCCGAGGTGGGCCAGTTCATCGGGCGACACAGCTACTTCCTGGAAACCATCCTGCACGACCGGGTCAAGCAGGCAGTGATCGGCGTCGGGCTGCTGGCGGTTGTGGCCTTCATCAGCAGCTTCTTCTGGGCGAAACTGGGCAGCTGGCGCCGCGAGCTGGGCTGCCTGGTCCTGGCGCTGGGTCTGTCCACGGCCTTCGTCACCCCGCTCAAGGAACTGACTGCCGTGCAGTGCCCCTGGAGCCTGACCGAATTCGGCGGCAAGGAAACCTACAGCAAGCTGCTCGAAGCCCGACCTGCGACCGACAAACCGGGGCTGTGCTGGCCTGGCGGCCATGCGGCCACCGGTTTCAGCCTGTTCGCCCTGTTTTTCGTGCTGCGTGATCGCAAGCCGCGCCTGGCCCGTGGCGCCTTTGCCCTGGCGGCGGGAGTGGGCGTGGTGCTGTCGGTGGGCAGGATGATGCAGGGTGCGCACTTTCTGTCGCATAACGTCTGGACAGCGGTGTTCTGCTGGCTGATCGGCCTGGGCTGCTACTACCTGTTGCTGTACCGGCGCGCCAACGCTCCTCAGGCCGCGCTGCAGGAAAGTCGCGCATAGCAGGAAGCATTTTGATTTGTTTCAATTTCGTGACAGATACCCGCATTTTTTCGATTTTTATTGTGCTATCGCTGGCAAATTCACACGACTTCACTTGCCGCAGGACACCCTGCGGCTTCATGCTTCGGGCCATTTCGGTCGCCTGACCGAGACCGTTGGCCGCCTTGCCTGAGGCGAGCCGTTCCGGGGCGGAACATCCGCCCCCATGAAAATCCGAAGGACAGTCACCGTGAGCGAATCCAAGCCCGACTGCGTGCTACTCAAGCCGGCCCAGTCATTTGAAGGCCTGCAGGGCCTGAACTATCAGGTCGGCATTTCCGCGCAGAGCGCAGGCGCCCGGCATCTGCACATGCAACTGCTGAGCATCCCCCCCGGCGCCAGGGCCAAGACCCACAAGCACCAGGATCACGAAACCGCGATCTACGCCCTGAGCGGCTCCACCGGCTGCTGGTACGGCGAGCAACTGGAGAAGCACGTGGTGGTCGATGCCGGCGACTTCTTCTACATCCCTGCCGGCATGCCGCACGTGCCCTACAACCGCAGCGACGAACACCCGGCCACCGCAGTGATCGCCCGCACCGACCCCAACGAGCAGGAAAGCGTGACCCTCATGCCCGAGCTCGACGCCCTGTTGGCGGCACGCCTGGGCTGATCGAAGACGCCGGATCCAGGCACAAAAAAACCCGATGCCGGCGAACCGGCATCGGGTTTTTTCATGACGGGTGGGGCTGGCTTACATCATGCCGCCCATGCCACCCATGCCGCCCATGTCTGGCATGCCGCCAGCAGCCGGCTTGTCTTCCGGCAGGTCTGCAACCATGGCCTCGGTGGTGATCATCAGACCACCGATCGAAGCAGCAGCTTGCAGGGCCGAACGGGTGACCTTGGCCGGGTCCAGGATGCCCATCTCGATCATGTCGCCGTATTCGCCGCTGGCGGCGTTGTAGCCGTAGTTGCCCGAACCCTGCTTGACCTTGTCGGCCACAACGCTTGGCTCGTCGCCGGCGTTGGCAGTGATCTGGCGCAGCGGCGCTTCTACAGCGCGACGCAGCAGGGCGATACCGACGTTCTGGTCTTCGTTGTCGCCCTTGAGGTCGGTGATGGCAGCCAGGGCGCGAACCAGGGCAACGCCACCGCCAGGCACCACGCCTTCTTCGACGGCTGCACGGGTAGCGTGCAGGGCGTCTTCGACGCGGGCTTTCTTCTCTTTCATTTCGACTTCGGTGCCGGCACCGACCTTGATCACGGCAACACCGCCAGCCAGCTTGGCCAGGCGCTCTTGCAGCTTCTCACGGTCGTAGTCCGAGGAAGTCTCTTCGATCTGGGCACGGATCTGCTTGACGCGTGCTTCGATGTCGGCGTCAACGCCGGCACCGTCGATGATGGTGGTGTTTTCCTTGGACAGGATGACGCGCTTGGCGTTACCCAGGTGCTCCAGGGTGGTGGTTTCCAGGGTCAGGCCGATTTCTTCGGAGATGACCTGGCCGCCGGTCAGGACGGCGATGTCCTGCAGCATGGCCTTGCGACGGTCGCCAAAGCCCGGGGCCTTGACCGCAGCAACCTTGACGATGCCGCGCATGTTGTTGACCACCAGAGTGGCCAGGGCTTCGCCTTCGACGTCTTCGGCAACGATCAGCAGCGGACGGCCCGACTTGGCGACAGCTTCCAGGACTGGCAGCAGTTCGCGGATGTTCGAGATCTTCTTGTCGACCAGCAGCAGCAGCGGGCCTTCGAGCTCGGCAACCATGGTGTCGGGCTTGTTGATGAAGTACGGCGACAGGTAGCCGCGGTCGAACTGCATGCCTTCGACGACCGACAGTTCGTTTTCCAGGCCCGAGCCTTCTTCAACGGTGATCACGCCTTCCTTGCCGACTTTTTCCATGGCTTCGGCGATGATTTCACCGATGGAGCTGTCGGAGTTGGCGGAGATGGTGCCGACCTGGGCGATGGCCTTGGAATCGGCGCATGGCTTGGACAGGTTCTTCAGCTCGGCGACGACAGCGGCGGTGGCCTTGTCGATACCGCGCTTGAGGTCCATCGGGTTCATGCCGGCAGCGACGGCCTTCAGGCCTTCGTTGACGATGGCCTGGGCCAGGACGGTAGCGGTGGTGGTGCCGTCACCGGCAGCATCGTTGGCCTTGGAAGCGACTTCCTTTACCAGCTGGGCGCCCATGTTCTCGAAGGCGTCCTTGAGTTCGATTTCCTTGGCGACCGAAACACCGTCTTTGGTGATGGTCGGCGCGCCGAAGCTCTTGGCCAGGACAACGTTACGGCCTTTCGGGCCGAGGGTCGCTTTTACAGCGTCAGCCAGTACGTTGACACCAACGAGCATTTTCTTGCGGGCGGAATCGCCGAATTTTACGTCTTTAGCAGCCATGATCGTTTAATCCTTGGAATTCTTTAGCAGGGAAATCGGGGAAATCAGCCTTCGATGACGGCGAGGATTTCGTTCTCGGCCATTACCAGCAGGTCTTCGCCGTCGACTTTCACGGTGTTGCTGCCCGAGTAAGGGCCGAAAACCACTTTGTCACCCACTTTCACGGCCAGCGCGCGCACTTCGCCGTTGTCCAGGACGCGACCGGTGCCAACAGCGACGACTTCGCCGCGGTTTGGTTTTTCAGCGGCCGAACCCGGCAGGACGATACCGCCAGCGGTTTTCGATTCTTCTTCGCTGCGACGGATGACGACGCGGTCATGCAGAGGACGAAGCTTCATTGTCGATCTCTCCCAAATTGTGGTTTTCATCGGCCGGTGTCGACACCGGCGGGTTGAGCTATCCGGCGTTGCCGGTCGGGGCCCGCAGGCTGCGAACCCCGCGAGTCATGTCTGGTGTCGCCACCAGGAACCTTGCGGTGACACATACATGAGGCCGCCCGGTACGATTACAAGGCTTGCCGTGGAATTTTTTTAATGAGCCGGCGCAGGCCGGAAAAAAGCAGGGGCCGCATGGCGGCCCCCGGGGGTCATTTGTCGCGGCGCTCGTATTCGCCTTCGATCACGTTCGGACGCTGGCCGCCATCGCGGGGCTGGCCGTGCAACGGGTCATCCCGGAACGCACGCTGGCGCGTGGCCTGGGCTTCGGCGCGCTGGCGCAGCTTGCGCGCCGCCAGGTGACGGGTGAAGGGCAGCAGGCACAGCAGGCCGAGCACATCGCTGATGAAGCCCGGCAACAGCAGCAGGCCACCACCCACAGCGAGCATCAGGCCCTGGAACATGTCCTCGGCGGGCAGTTCGCCGCGCTGCAGGCTTTCACGGGCACGCAGCGCCGTGGCCAGCCCCGCCAGACGCATCACCAGCAGGCCGAGGGCCGAGCCGGCAATGATCAGCAGCAGGGCCGGGAAGAAACCGATGGCGGCGCTGACCTTGACGAAGACGAACAACTCCAGCACCGGAAAAATCAGAAACAGCAGTAGAAAAGCACGCATCAAGGATTCCTCGACGGAAGAGAACCTTCCAGTAAGACCATCAAATGGATGCGCGCGCTCGCCTTTTCAACCCTCGGCAGCCTCGGCAACCGGCCACTTGTCGGCACGGGCCAGCAAAACCAGGGCTTCGCGGACTTGTGTCGGCGTATTGCAGGTGCTCGGGAAGGCCAGCCAGTGGATGCCCTGGCCGATCCGCAGGTGCATGCCTTCGCTGTCGATGCCGACCATCTCGGCCGGCGCATTGCGCGGCAAGCCGGTGAGTTCGACGTAATGGGCGATGGCGTTGGCATGGTCGCTGTTCATGTGCTCGATCATGCTGGTTTCCGCGGCGCCGGCAAACGGGTTGGCCAGGGTGACCTCGTCGAGCCAGTGGATCGCGCCGAAACCGCCGATGTAGCGGTGACGCACCGGCTCCAGCACCCAGAAGTCGAAATCGTGGGCCTTGTGGTAGTTGCCGGCATCGGGGAAGTAGCGGTAGTAGCGCGCAGCTGCGGCGTCGATGGCAGCTTCGTCGGTCAGCTTGCGCGCCTGGGCCATCAGCGTCAGGCGTCCGACCGCCTGCACGTCCTCGGCGTCACGCTCGCCCACCAGCAACGAGCACTTGGGGTCTTTCTGCAGGTTGTGGGTGTGCTGGGCGATGCGGCTGATGAGAATCAGCGGGTGACCCTGGTCATCCAGGCAATAAGGGACGACCGAGCCGAAGGGGTAGCCGGGCATCGACTTGGACAGGGTCGAGAGCACGCCACGGTACTCCTCGAGCAGCAGTTCCCGGGCAGGGCGGATGGCTTTGGTACTCACGGGCAACTCCTGGGGCAGCGGGCGGGATGGGTGACAAGATAATCATTATCACCCTGCCCCGCTACTCGGCAGTTGCAGCCGACGTTACCAGGCGACGCCAAAGCCTGCGGTGTAGCGGGTCTTGTCCAGGTCGCTGTCGCTGGTTCCCTTGATCAGGTCCTTCTCGGCCTTGAGATTGAGCGAGGCCCATTCGGTAACCTTGTAGCGCAGGCCCATCTCGGCATCCAGCGAGTAATCGGCGACCGAACCGAACGGCTTGCCCAGCTCGCCGGTGGTGAAGAACTCGACTTTCTTGCCGATCAGGTAACGGTTGTAGTCCCACTTGACCGCAGCGGAATAGAAGTTGTCCTTGCCGCCGTCGCGGTATTCGTAGTCGGTGCGGTTGATCAGCGAGCCGAGCGAGAACGCCCCCAGCTCGTCATCCCAGAACTGATAGCCCGGGCCGGTACCGACGGTGCGCTGGCGTGCAAGGTTTTCGATCTGGTCGCGCTTGTATTCCAGGCGCCCCTGCCAGAACCACTTCTCGGTGAGGAAGCGGTCCAGCGCGTATTCGGCGCTCCAGTTGTTGGTGGTGGTGACGTCGTCCTTGGTCTCGCGGTTGTACTCGCCTTCGGCGTTGTGCCGCCAGCGGCCATGGCGGGCGGTGGTCTTGAAGCTGACATCGTAGTCGTCGGTGTCGTTCTCGGCGCGCTTGTAGTCCAGCGCCAGGTCGACGTTGCCCTTCCACAGGAAGTCCTCGACCAGCGGGCGCGGCTTCATGATCTGCTCGATGCTGGCCAGTTCGACGGTCTTGGGTGCCTCGCCGTTGGCCAGGGTCACCTTGCCAGGCTCGGCGGCCTTGAGCGACTTGGCCTTCTCACCGGTATAGGCGTCTTGCTTGACCAGCAGTTCCTGGTCGCTCTCGAGGGTTTGAACCTGTTTCCAGTCCAGCGCAATACTGCCCCCATAGGGCGTTTCGAGCAGCAATTTGCCGCCATCGAAGACCTTGATCTTGCCGCTCAGGCGGTCACCGTTCTTCATCCAGACGGTGTCGGCCAGCACGGGCGCAGAGAGGGTGGCAGCGAAAAGGCACAGCAAAGCTCTAGAAGACATAGGCAGAATTTGCGTTCGGTTGGACGAAAAAAGTCGGGCATTATCCAGATACCCACGACCAGAGCAAGGACAGACCGGACCTATGCCTACGAGTTCAATTCTCATTTCCGTCATATTTTCATCTTGTTCCACCGATAGGTCAGGAATTGCCTGATGTCTGATCAATCGATTCCGCACCCCGACGATCCCGAAGCCCGACGAATGGCACTGTATTCAGTGCTCGGCCAGATACCGGCCGGCAAGGTGGTCAGCTACGGCCAGCTTGCCGAACTGGCCGGTCTGGGCCGTGCGGCACGCTGGGTCGGCCGTACCCTCGGGCAACTGCCGAGCGATACACGCCTGCCCTGGCACCGCGTGCTCGGTGCCGGTGGCCGCCTGAGCCTGGCGCTGGGCACGCCATCGGGCGACGAACAGCGCGCCAGGCTGCGCGCAGAGGGGGTGAATGTGGCCAATAATCGAGTGGATATGTCGCGCCATGGCTGGCGCCCAATGGAGCACAGCGGTTAGAGTGCGCGCTTTGTTTTCGAAAACTTGAGGCAGATGTTGGCCCATGCCCCGTAAAACCTGGCGCGCTGCGCTCGCTGCCTATGCCAGCCCGTCGACCCTGGTGCTTTTGCTGCTCGGCTTTGCCGCCGGCCTGCCCTACATGCTGGTGTTCTCCACGCTCTCGGTATGGTTGCGCGAGGCCGGTGTCGCCCGCGAGACCATCGGCTATGCCAGCCTGATCGGCCTTGCCTACGCGTTCAAATGGGTCTGGTCGCCCCTGCTCGACCAATGGCGCCTGCCGCTGCTGGGTGGCATGGGGCGGCGCCGCTCCTGGCTGCTGCTGTCACAGGTGCTGGTGGTGGTGGGTTTGATGGGCATGGGCCTGTGCGACCCGCAGAAACACCTGTCGTGGCTGATCGCCCTGGCGGTGCTGGTGGCCTTCGCCTCGGCGACCCAGGACATCGCCGTCGACGCCTACCGCCTCGAGATCGCCGACGATCAGCGCCAGGCCGCCCTGGCCGCCAGCTACATGGCCGGTTACCGGGTCGCCGCCCTGCTCGCCACCGCCGGAGCACTGTTCTTCGCCGAATGGTTCGGCTCCACCGGCTTCAGCTACCTGCACAAGGCCTGGACCGGCACCTACGTGCTGTTCGGCATCCTCATGCTGCCAGCGCTGTTCACCACCCTGGTGATGCGCGAGCCGCCGGTGCCGCTGCGCACGCAACTGTCGGCGGCGCGTTACGGCTTGATGCACCAGCTGGTGTCGGTGTTCGTGCTGATCATCCTGCTGGTTTCGGTCCCCGCCAGCTTCACCCAGATGTTCAACACCGACTGGGCGAGCGTGGTGTTCGGTGATTCGACCATGCTCGACCTGCTGCTCGAAGACCGCGCTTTCCTGCGCCTGATCCTCTACGCACTGCTGACCTGGGCCTGCCTGTCGTCGCTGGGTCGACGCGGTCTGGCGCCTGTACTCACGCCGGTCAACGACTTCATCGTCCGCTACCGCTGGCAGGCCTTGCTGTTGCTGGGGCTGATCGCCACCTACCGGATGTCGGACACCGTGATGGGCGTGATGGCCAACGTGTTCTACATCGACATGGGGTTCACCAAGGACCAGATCGCCAGCGTCAGCAAGATCTTCGGCCTGATCATGACCCTGGTCGGCGCCGGCGTCGGCGGCCTGCTGATCGTGCGTTTCGGTATCCTGCCGATCCTGTTCATCGGCGGCGTGGCCTCGGCGGCCACCAACATCCTGTTCGTGATGCTGGCCGACATGGGGCCGAACCTGGAAATGCTGGTGGTGACCATCTCGCTGGACAACTTCAGTTCCGGCATGGCCACCTCGGCGTTCGTCGCCTACCTGTCGAGCCTCACCAACCTGAAGTTCTCGGCCACCCAGTACGCACTGCTCAGCTCGATCATGCTGTTGCTGCCGCGGCTGATCGGCGGTTATTCGGGGGTGATGGTCGAGAAGTTCGGCTACCACAACTTCTTCATGATCACTGCCCTGCTGGGTGTGCCCACGCTGATCCTGATCGCTCTGCACTGGCGCCAGGAAGTAGGGCGCGGCAAGCAGGCGCAGGCGGACAGCTCGGTGACCGAGCAACCCTGACAACTGCGTCGCCCTTTTCGCGGGCAAGCCCGCTCCCACAGGTACACCACTGCTCTTGAAACCCGTGGTGTACCTGTGGGAGCGGGCTTGCCCGCGAAAAGGGCGACGCCGATTTCAAGCCTTACTGAGCGACAGCCCCTTCTCCAGGCCGACCACCCACCACGAACCACAACGGCCATAGCGCCAGCGCCCCGGCAACCCCTGCGCCCAGGGCGAAGTGCAGCAGACTCGCGCCCGCCCCCAGCATCGCCAGCACAGCGCCCCCGAGCCCCAGCAGGGCGATGGTGATCATCCCCAGCATCGCCGATACCAGACCCTTGCTCTGCTCGCTGGCGAACAGCGTCATGCGGTACAGCACGGCGTTGGCCACGCCCAGGCCGAGGGCATAGAGCGACATGCCGGCGACCACGCTGGTGACCGTCGGGTGCAGCCAGGTTGCCAGGACCATCAGGCACAGGCCGGCCAGGTAGGGCCACAGCGCCCCGCGCACCAGCGCGGGCAGCGGGTAACGGTCGGCAATGCGGTTGATGATCAGGTTGCCGAGGATCAGCCCGCCAAATACCGGCAACTGCCACAGCGCATATTCCAGGGTACTCAGCCCCTCGTCATGGATCAGCAGCACCGGCGACAGGCCGATCCAGCCGATCAAGGGCAAGCCGACCAGCCCCAGTGCCGCACTGCCTGCGACGAAGCGGCGGTTGCCGAGCAACTGTGCATAGCCCGCCAGCAACGGCAACAGGTGGATCGGCGTGAACGCCAGGCGTGAACCGTCGCGTCGCTCCACACCCAATGTTTCGGGCATCAGGCGATACAGCAGCCCCCAGCACAGCACCGCGCCGACTGCAAAGGCAACGAACAGCCAGCGCCAGTCCAGCCACTGCAGCATCAGGGTGCCCACCAGCGGCCCGAGCAGCGGCGAGAGCAAGGCGATATTCGCCAGCAACGCCATCATCCGCACCGCATCAGCTTCGCTGAACGCCTCGTTGAGGGCGGGATAGCTCACCGTCACCACGAAGCCCAGGCCGATGCCCTGCAGCAGGCGCAGCAGGTTGAACAGGCCGATGTCATGCACCCAGAAGGTCGCCAGGCAGGCGATGCCGAACACTACGCAGCCCGCCAACAGCAGGGGGCGTCGGCCATAGCGGTCGGCCAGCGGGCCGATCAGCCACTGCAGCACCACGCCACCGAGCAGGTAGAGGTTCAGCGCATGGGGGATGAATTCGGGGCTGGCCTTGAGGTCGTCGACCACCGTCGGCATGGCGGGCATGACGGCATCGCTGGCCAGGTAGGTCAGCAGTTCGAACAGGGCGAGGGTCAGGCCGAACAGCAAGGCCCGAAGCGGGGTGATGTACAACAATGGTTTCATGGTGGTGTTTCGGGCACAGGCAGGAGGGGTCAGGCTATATGCCAGAAACGGGCGAAAGGTGCTGTGAACAAGTGTAAAAAACAGGCCGCTGCACGACCCTTTCGCGACACCAGGCGCGAAAGGGGCGCAAAGCGGCCCCGGGATCAGGCGCGTTCGTTACTGCGCTGCAGTTTCCTGCACCACGCGAATCACCCGTTGCGGGAAGGGAATGTCGATTCCTTCGGCCTTCAGGCGATCGCGGGCCTGCTCGTTGAGCATGAACATCACGTCCCAGTAGTCGGCAGTCTTGGTCCACAGGCGCAGCGACACGGTGATCGAGCTGTCGCCCAGGGTGGCGACCACCGCCTGCGGCGCAGGGTCGGCCAGTACCCGGGGATCCTGCGCCAGTTCCAGCAGTACATTGCGCGCTTTCTGCAGGTCGGCCTCGTAGTCCACGCCCACATCGAACACCACCTTGCGCGTCGGCTGGCGGTTGGTGTTGACGATGATGCCGTTGGACAGGCTGCCGTTGGGCATGATCACCGTACGGTTGTCACCGGTGCGCAGCACGGTATGAAAGATCTGGATGCTGTCGACGGTGCCGCTCACGCCCTGGGCTTCGATCCAGTCACCGATGCGAAACGGACGGAACAGCAGGATCAGCACGCCACCGGCGAAGTTCGCCAGGCTGCCCTGCAGGGCCAGGCCGATGGCCAGGCCGGCGGCACCGATGGCGGCGACGAACGAGGTGGTCTCGATACCGATCATCGAGGCCACGCTGACGAACAGCAGCACCTTGAGGACGATATTGGCCAGGGTGGCGATGAAGCCCTGCAGGGCCACGTCGGCGTTGCGCATGCCGACCAGCTTGCCCAGGCGGGCGCTGAGCTTGTTGATGATCCACCAGCCGATGGCCAGGGTCAGCAGCGCCAGCAACAGGCGGCTGCCGTATTCCATGATCAAGGGAATCCAGGTCTGCGATTGGCGGACCAGCTGATCGACTTCAGCGTTCAAATCCATGTTCATCTCCTGATGTCGAACGACACGTGCACAGTAAAGCAGACCGCCGCACATTCAGCGGTCGCAGGAACCGATGGACACTCAGGAGCCATCGAGGTTCCTGCCCGGGGGATCAGTCGCGGAAGTTGTTGAACTGCAGCGGCATGTCGAATTCCTTCGCCCGCAGCGCAGCGATGGCTTCCTGCAGGTCGTCGCGCTTCTTGCCGGTGACACGCACCTGCTCACCCTGGATGGCGGCCTGGACCTTGAGCTTGGCGTCCTTGATGTGGGCGACGATCTTCTTCGCCAGCTCCTTGTCGATGCCTTCGCGGAACTTGGCCTCCTGCTTCATTTCCTTGCCGGAGGCATAGGCATCCTTGGTTTCCAGGCACTTGACGTCGATCTTGCGCTTGACCAGCGCCAGGCGCAGGATTTCGATCATCGCCTCGAGCTGGAACTCGGCTTCGGCAGTGAGCATCACGGTCTGCTCCTTGTCCTTGAACTCGAAGCTGCCCTTGCCCTTGAGGTCGTAACGGCGATCAAGCTCCTTGATCGCGTTTTCGACGGCGTTCTGCACTTCGTGCTTGTCCAGTTCCGATACCACGTCGAACGAAGGCATGGTTGTTCTCCATAAAATAAAAGCGCGCTCGGCCTGAAGATGGAGCGCGTCGGGTTTGACGGTTAAAATGCGCACTCATTATAACGGGTTGCGAAACGCAGATGAGCAGCACCTGGCATATTCTCGGCGCCGGTAGCCTCGGCAGCCTCTGGGCCTGTCGCCTGGCGCGGGCAGGCAAGGCAGTGCGCCTGGTGCTGCGCGACGAGCAGCGCCTGGCCGCTTATGAAGCCGAAGGCGGCCTGACCCTGATCGAACCTCACCAGGCCACGCAGTTCGCCATCCCGGCGCAGACCTGCGAGGGCGCAGGCCCCATTCACCGCCTGCTGGTGGCGTGCAAGGCCTACGATGCCGCGCAGGCGGTGGCGCGCATCGCACCGCGACTGGTCGAAGGCGCCGAGCTGATCCTGCTGCAGAACGGCCTCGGCAGCCAGGACGAGGTCGCCGAGCAGGTGCCTCACACCCGCTGCATCTTCGCCTCCAGCACCGAAGGCGCGTTCCGCGAGCGCGATTGGCACGTGCGGTTCGCTGGCCGGGGCTTCAACTGGCTGGGCGATCCAGGCAACCCCACCGCGCCCGAATGGTTCGGCGAGCTGCACGAAGCCGGCATCCCTGCCGAGTGGTCGCTGGACATCCTCACCCGCCTGTGGCGCAAGCTTGCGCTCAATTGCGCGATCAACCCGCTGACGGTGTTGCACGACTGCCAGAATGGCGGGCTGCTCGGCCACCTCCCCGAAGTAGAAGCGCTGTGCCTGGAACTGGGCGCCCTGCTGTGCCGTGTCGGGCAACCGCAGGCCGCCGAAAACCTGGGCGAAGACGTCCAACGGGTGATCGTGGCGACTGCAGCCAACTACTCTTCGATGTACCAGGACGTGCGTGCAGGCCGACGGACCGAGGTTCACTACCTGCTGGGCCACGCGTGCCGGGGCGCAGCCCGCCATGGCCTGGCCGTCCCAGGCCTGGAACACCTGCGCCAGCGCCTGGTCGATAAACTGCGGGCGCTCGGGCTGCCCGATCACTGAACCACGCCCTCAACCGATACGGATACTGCCTCGCCCATGACCTTGCGCCAACGCCTGGAAAACCTCCCGGTCGGGCAGAAACTGCTGGCGGCCCTGCTGGTACTGCTGGTCACCATCCTGCTGGTGGCCAACCTGGCCTTCATCAGCGCCGCCTACTGGATCACCCAGGAAAGCATGGCGCCGCAGGCGCTGCAGACCATAGGCCGGCTGGTCGCCAACCCGCAGCTGTCGGCGCAGGCCAGCAACTCCCCGGAAACGGCCAGCGCCCTGCTCAAGGAACTCGACAGCTACTCGCCGCTGCGCGCGGCGGCGGTCTATGGCAGCGACGGACGCCTGCTGGCCCAGTTACAGCACGGCCAGCCGTTGAACATGCCCAAGCGTTATCGCAACATCGACAACTGGCGCCTGACCGAATTTCGCAGCACCCAGCTGATCGCCCTGCCCCGCCCCGGCAGCCCGCCCGCGCACCTGCTGCTGGTGGCCAGCAGCGAGCTGCCGGTGGCCTTCTACACCGGCACCCTGTCGGCCAGCCTGGCGATCCTGGTGTTCAGCATCCTGCTGTGGATGATCATCGCCCGCCAGATCAAGCGCCTGATCACCCAACCGATCAACCGCCTCGAAGAACTTTCGCGCCAGGTCACTCGCGAGGAGAGCTACGCCTTGCGGGCCAAGCGCGGCAACGACGACGAAATCGGCAGCCTGGCCGAGGCGTTCAACACCATGCTCTCGCGCATCGAGGCCCGGGAAGACCAGCTCAAGCGCGCCCGCGACGAATTCCAGTCGGCCTTCGACCAGGCCCAAGGGCTGGCCGAGGAGACGCGCCACACCAACCGCAAGCTGGAGCTGGAAGTGCAGGTGCGCAGCAAGATCGAAAAGAAGCTCACCGGTTTTCAGAACTACCTGAACAGCATCATCGACTCCATGCCCTCGGCGCTGATCGCCCTCGACGAACAGCTCTACGTCACGCAATGGAACCAGGAAGCCACCCTGCTCTCCGGCACGCCGCTGGACGAGGCGCTGAACCAGCCGATCTTCATCGCCTTCGAGCCGCTCAAGCCATTCCTGCCGCAGCTCAAGGAAACGGTCGAGAAACACCGGGTGGCGAAGGTCGAACGGGTCACCTGGCCCAAGGACGACGAGCCGCGCCACTACGCCCTGACCTTCTACCCGCTGACCGGTGGCGGTGGACGCGGGGTGGTGATCCGCATCGACGACATCACCCAGCGCCTGTCACTGGAGGAGATGATGGTGCAGTCGGAAAAGATGCTCTCGGTCGGTGGCCTGGCGGCGGGCATGGCCCACGAGATCAACAATCCGCTGGGCGCGATCCTGCACAACGTACAGAACATTCGCAGGCGCCTGTCGCCGGAACTGCCGCGCAACCTCGAGCAGGCCGCCGAGCTCGGCGTCGACCTGGCCACCATCAACCGCTACCTCGA
Source organism: Pseudomonas sp. FA117 (assembly GCF_057370475.1). Classification (NCBI taxonomy): domain Bacteria; kingdom Pseudomonadati; phylum Pseudomonadota; class Gammaproteobacteria; order Pseudomonadales; family Pseudomonadaceae; genus Pseudomonas; species Pseudomonas sp. FA117. Next base: position 1,186,330 of record NZ_CM170675.1, on the reverse strand, counting down.
CAGCCGCGAAGTGCCCCGGTTGCTCGACGGCATCCAGCAGGCTGGGGCGCGGGCAGCGAAGATCGTCACGCACATGCTCAGTTTCAGCCGCCGCAGCAACCGTCAGTTGGCACCCTGCGACCTGCCGGCGCTGATCGACCAGGCCGTGGACATCGCCGGCAACGACTTCGATCTCACCGTCGGCTTCGACTTCAAGGGCCAGGCCATCATCCGCCAGTTCGACCCCGAACTCGGGCCGGTGCCCTGCACCGCCAACGAGCTCGAACAGGTGCTGCTCAACCTGCTGAAGAACGCCGCCCAGGCCATTCACCAGCGCCCGGCGCCCAGCGAACCAGGGCGGATCACCCTGCGCACCCGGCTGAATCCACCCTGGGCCGAGATCCAGGTGGAGGACAACGGCGTCGGCATGCCCGAATCGGTGCGCAAGCGCACCTTCGAGCCGTTCTTCACCACCAAGGAGATCGGCCAGGGCACCGGGCTGGGGCTGTCAGTTTCGTATTTCATCATCACCAACAACCACAAAGGGCAGATGGAGGTGCACTCCACCCCCGGCCAGGGCACCTGCTTCACCCTGCGCCTGCCCTTGACCCAGCCGGGGACCACGTCCGCGGCAAAGACGGAGGCATGACATGGGCTATCGCCTGTCGAAGATCTACACCCGCACCGGCGACAAGGGTGAAACCGGCCTTGGCGACGGGCGCCGCGTTCCCAAGGATCACCCGCGCATCGAGGCCATCGGTGAGGTGGACATGCTCAATAGCCAGCTGGGCTTGCTTCTTGCGGGGCTGGCCGAGCAGGGCCTGGATGAGCTGAGCGAGGTGCTCGCGCCATGCCAGCATCGCCTGTTCGACCTTGGCGGCGAGCTGGCGATGCCCAGTTACCGGGCACTGGACGAGGCCGAAGTGCAGCGCCTGGAAGCCGCCATCGACCTCTGGAACGAAGAACTCGGGCCATTGAAGAACTTCATCCTGCCCAGCGGCTCGGCGCTGGTGGCCCAGGCCCATGTCTGCCGCGCCCAGGCACGGGGAGCGGAGCGGCGTTGCCAGCAGTTGAATGCTGTCGAAGCGCTCGAGGGCGTGGGCCTGGCCTATATCAACCGGCTGTCGGACCTGCTGTTCGTGGCCGCGCGCATCATCGGACGGCGCCAGGGAGTGGCCGAAGTGTTGTGGCAGGCGGCCGAGAAACCGCAGGGCTGAAAGGGCCCTGTCGCAGGGGGCGCGGCCGCCCGCAGCAGCGGACTTCTGTCGCCAAGGGGCCGCAAAGCGGCCCCAGGACACTCACACCTCAGGCCAGAACGCGCGAATCCCGGCGACCCCTTGTGCCCCGCATTGCCAGGCGCGCTCACGCTCAGCCGGCCCGACACCGCCGAGCAGGAACACTGGATGATTGAAGCCGGCGATCAACCGCTGCGCCTCATCCCAGCCAATCGGCGTAGCCTCGGGATGGGTCTGGGTCGGCTGCACCGGCGACAGGGTGATGAAATCCACCCCCATCTGCCGCGCCAGTTCGAGCTCTTCGCCATTGTGGCAGGAGGCTGCCAGCCAGCGCTGCTGCGGGAACGGCCGCCCCTTGGCGGCATACTTGCGCAGTTGCGCCGCAGTCAGGTGCCAGCCAGCGGCAGGGAAATCGCCCAGCCACTCAAGCGGTCCCTTGAGCATCAGTTGCGCCTTGCCGGCGCATAGCCCGACCGCATCCACCGCCACATCACGGTACTTGGGGTCGTACATCTCCGGGGCACGCAGCTGGATCAGCCTGATCCCGGAGGCTACTGCCTTCTGGATACCGCGCAGCAACTGCGGCGTATCGAGGCCGTCCGGGGTGATCAGGTACTGGTCGGGCAGGCATGCGGCGGCGACGATGGGCTTGTTGGCTTCGGGAAACGCATATTGGGCCAGATCGCGCGGTGCCACCCAGGCCAGCGGCTGGCCCTCGGCGCCATGCGGCTCGCCGCTGAACGCCGACACTTCGTGCACGTCCAGCAGCACCTGCTTGTCCGGGTAATCATGGCTGACCTTGATCAGCGGCCGCGAGGCGCTGACCTCGATCCCGAGTTCTTCGCGCAACTCCCGGGCCAGCGCGGCTTCGACGCCTTCGCCCTCCTCCACCTTGCCGCCGGGAAACTCCCACAACCCGCCCTGGTGCTGGGTATCGGCACGCCGGGCGATGAGGATGCGCCCGTCGGCGCCGCGAATGACGGCTGCAACTACATGAATCCGCTTCACCCTTCACGCTCCGCCAGGCCAGCTTTCTGCCAGGCCTGGAAGGCCGGCCAGTTGTATACGGTTTCGATGTAGGCGGCGGCCTCGGCCGGCACCTCCACACGGTAGGTACGCAGGCGCACCGCCACCGGGGCGAAGAACGCATCGGCGAGGGTCGCCCGACCGAACAGGAACGGGCCGCTTTCCTTGGCCGCCAGGCGGCACTCGGCCCACAGCGCGACGATACGGTCGATGTCGATCTGCACGTCCAGCGGTACGCTGTCCAGCGCCTGGTCACGCGACAGGTCGAACGGCATGGCGCCACGCAGGGCGAAGAAACCGCTGTGCATCTGCGCGCAGGCAGAACGGGCCTGGGCGCGTGCGGTAACGTCCGCCGGCCAGAGCTGCGCTTGAGGGTGTTGTTCGTTGAGGTATTCGGCGATGGCCAGCGAATCGGCGATCACGCCGTGTCCGGTCTTGAGCAGCGGCACCTTGCCGCTGGCCGAGTATTCGAGGACGCGCTTGCGGGTATCGGCCTGGTTGAGTCTGATCAGCGTCTCCTCGTAGGGAACGCCTGCCAGCTCAAGGGCCAGGGCGCCGCGCAGCGACCAGGAGGAATAAAGCTTGTCGCCGATGATCAGGTGATAGCTCATGGTTCGGCTCCATGTTGGGGGACTTGAGGCTGCCTTGCAGCCGTTCGCGGGTGAACCCTCTCCCACAGGCATTGTGCATACCCTGTGGGAGCGGGTTCACCCGCGAAGAAGCTGGAACGGTTCGGATCAGGTACGGTATTCGGCGTTGATCTTCACGTACTCGTGGGACAGGTCGGTGGTCCAGATGGTTTCGCTGCACTGGCCACGGCCCAGCTCGATACGGATGGTGATCTCTTCCTGGGCCATTACCGCCGAGCCCTGCTCTTCGGTGTAGCTCGGGCTGCGACCGCCCTTGCTGGCAATGCACACGCTGCCCAGGTACACATCGATCAGGCTGACGTCCAGCTCCGGCACGCCTGCACGGCCGACGGCTGCGAGGATACGGCCCCAGTTGGGATCGGAGGCGAACAGCGCCGTCTTGATCAGCGGCGAATGAGCGACGGCATAGCCGACGTCCAGGCACTCCTGGTGATTGCCACCACCGTTGACCTGCACGGTCACGAACTTGGTCGCGCCTTCGCCGTCACGCACGATGGCCTGGGCCACCTCCATGCACACCTCGAACACGGCCTTCTTCAGTGCCTCGAACAGCGCTCCGCTCGCTTCGGTCACTTCCGGCAGGTCGGCCTTGCCGGTGGCGATCAGCATGCAGCAGTCGTTGGTCGAAGTGTCGCCATCGATGGTGATGCGGTTGAACGACTTGTTGGCGCCGTCGAGCATCAGGTCCTTGAGCACGGCCGGGGCGACCTTGGCGTCGGTGGCGATGTAGCCGAGCATGGTGGCCATGTTCGGACGGATCATGCCCGCGCCCTTGCTGATCCCGGTGACGGTCACGGTGACACCGTCGTGCTGGAACTGGCGGCTGGCGCCCTTGGGCAGGGTGTCGGTGGTCATGATGCCGGTGGCGGCTTCGGCCCAGTGGTTTTCCGAGAGGTTGTCCAGCGCAGCCTGCAGCGCGCCTTCGATCTTCTCGACCGGCAGCGGCTCGCCGATCACACCGGTGGAGAACGGCAGCACCGACTCGGCAGGCACACCGGCCAGCTCGGCCAGCTTGGCGCAGGTACGCTCGGCAGCGGCCAGGCCCGGGGCACCGGTACCGGCGTTGGCGTTCCCGGTGTTGGTCAGCAGGTAACGCACCGTGCCCTGCACGCGCTGCTTGGACAGGATCACCGGCGCAGCACAGAAGGCGTTGAGGGTGAACACGCCAGCAACGCTGGAACCTTCGGCGCAGCGCATCACCACCACATCCTTGCGCCCTGGGCGCTTGATGCCCGCCGAAGCGATGCCGAGTTCGAAACCGGGAACCGGGTGCAGGGTAGGCAGGGGACCGAGACCGACAGCCATTGGAGCGCTCCTAGAAAAATGAATGGGTTGCGAAAAGCGGGGCCGCTTTTGCGTCCCATCGCGGCACAAGGCCGCTCCTGCAGGTTCTGTGCGATGCCTGCGGGAGCGGCCTTGTGCCACGATGGGCCGCCAAGCGGCCCTGTAGGTATCAGGTGACGGATCGAATCACTCGATCTGACCATGGCAATGCTTGAACTTCTTGCCCGAACCGCACCAGCACGGCTCGTTGCGGCCCAGCTTCTGTTCGTTGCGCACCGGCGCGGAGGCAACCGCCACTTCGGCGCCCTCCTCGACCGCTTGCTCGCCTTCCAGCCCTGGAGCTGCGGCATGCTGGAACTGCATGCGGCTGGCCAGTGCCTCGGCCTCGCGGCGCAGGCGGGCCTCTTCTTCGGCGGGGTCTTCGCGACGCACCTGGACGTGCGACAGCACACGGATGGTGTCGCGCTTGATCGACTCCAGCAGTTCCTGGAACAGGGTGAACGACTCGCGCTTGTATTCCTGCTTCGGGTTCTTCTGGGCGTAGCCGCGCAGGTGGATACCGTGGCGCAGGTGATCCATGGTCGACAGGTGGTCTTTCCACAGGTCGTCGAGGACGCGCAGCAGGATCTGCTTCTCGAAGGTGCGCAGGGCGTCAATGCCGGCCTGGTCTTCCTTCTCGGTGTAGGCAGTGGTGATCTCGTTCAGCAGCTTCTCGCGCAGGGTCTCCTCATAGAGGTGGTCGTCCTCGTCGAGCCACTGCTGGATCGGCAGTTTCATGCCGAAATCGCTGGACAGCGAAGCCTCCAGGCCCGGCACGTCCCACTGCTCGGGCAACGACTGCGGCGGAATGTGCTGGCTGATGGTGGCATCGAGCACTTCCTTGCGGAACTCGGCGATGGTGTCACCGATGTTCTCGGCAGCCAGCAGGCTGTTGCGCATGTGGTAGATCACCTTGCGCTGCTCGTTGGCCACGTCGTCATATTCGAGCAGTTGCTTGCGGATGTCGAAGTTGCGGCCTTCGACCTTGCGCTGCGCTTTTTCGATGGCGTTGGTGACCATGCGGTGCTCGATGGCCTCGCCGGACTGCATGCCCAGCGCCTTCATGAAGTTCTTCACCCGGTCGGAGGCGAAGATACGCATCAGGCTGTCTTCCAGCGACAGGTAGAAGCGGCTGGAACCGGCATCGCCCTGACGACCGGCACGGCCGCGCAGCTGGTTGTCGATACGACGCGATTCGTGGCGCTCGGAGGCGATCACGTGCAGGCCACCGGCTTCCAGTACCTGCTGGTGACGTTTCTGCCAGTCGGCCTTGATCTGCGCGATCTGCTCGCTGGTCGGGTTCTCCAGGGCAGCGACTTCCGCCTCCCAGTTACCGCCCAGCAGGATGTCGGTACCGCGACCGGCCATGTTGGTGGCGATGGTCAGCGCGCCCGGCGCACCGGCCTGGGCGATGATCTCGGCTTCCTTCTCGTGGTACTTGGCGTTGAGGACCTTGTGCTCGATGCCTTCCTTGTGCAGCAGGTTGGACATGTGCTCGGAGGTCTCGATGGTCGCGGTACCCACCAGGACAGGACGGCCCTGGGCCATGCTCTCCTTGATGTCGGCGATGATCGCCGCGTACTTCTCGTCGGCCGTGAGGTAGACCAGGTCGTTGAAGTCCTTGCGCGCCAGCGGCTTGTTCGGCGGAATGACCATCACGTTGAGGCTGTAGATCTGGGCGAACTCGAACGCTTCGGTGTCGGCGGTGCCGGTCATGCCGGACAGCTTGGAGTAGAGGCGGAAGTAGTTCTGGAAGGTGGTCGAGGCCAGGGTCTGGCTTTCGGCCTGGATGTTCAGGTTTTCCTTGGCCTCGATGGCCTGGTGCAGGCCTTCGGACAGGCGACGCCCCGGCATGGTACGGCCAGTGTGTTCATCGATCAGGAGGATCTGGCCGTCCTGGACGATGTACTCGACGTTGCGGTGGAACAGCTTGTGCGCACGCAGGCCGGCATAGACATGGGTGAGCAGGCCCAGGTTGTGCGCCGAGTAGAGGCTCTCGCCCTCGGCCAGCAGGCCGGACTGGGTGAGCATCTCTTCGATGAACTGGTGACCGGCCTCGTTGAGCTCGACCTGGCGGCTCTTCTCGTCGATGCTGAAGTGACCTTCCTGGGTCACCTGGCCTTCGACTTCCTCGATGTGCTGCTTCAGGCGCGGGATCAGGCGGTTGATCTCGATGTACAGCTTGGAGCTGTCTTCGGCCTGGCCGGAAATGATCAGCGGGGTACGGGCTTCGTCGATCAGGATGGAGTCGACTTCGTCGATCACGGCGAAATTCAGCTCACGCTGGAACTTCTCGTCCTGGCTGAAGGCCATGTTGTCGCGCAGGTAGTCGAAACCGAATTCGTTGTTGGTGCCGTAGGTGATGTCGGCGGCATAGGCTGCGCGCTTTTCTTCCGGCGGCTGGAAGGCCGAGACGATACCGACGTTCAGGCCGAGGAATTCGTACAGCGGGCGCATCCAGTTGGCGTCGCGGCGGGCCAGGTAGTCGTTGACCGTGACCACGTGCACGCCCTTGCCGGACAGCGCGTTGAGGTACACCGCCAGGGTACCGACCAGGGTCTTGCCCTCACCGGTACGCATTTCGGCGATCATGCCCTCGTGCAGGGTCATGCCGCCGATCAGCTGGACGTCGAAGTGGCGCATGCCCATGACGCGCTTGCCGGCCTCACGGGCCACGGCGAAGGCTTCAGGCAACAGCTGGTCGAGGGTTTCGCCTTTGGCCAGGCGCTCTTTGAACTCTGCGGTCTTGCCACGCAGTTGTTCGTCGGAGAGGGCCACCATCTTCTCTTCGAAGGCATTGACGGTGCTGACCGTCTTGAGCATGCGCTTGATTTCACGCTCGTTCTTGCTTCCAAAAAGTTTTTTTAACAAAGGCGCAAACATATCGGCAGGATCTTCCACACTTAGGGATGGAGGGCGGCCCCGTGAGTCGCCCGTGCAGCCCACAGGCCGCATGCGAACGAGCATTCTACCCGGAAACGTTGGTGAGGAAAGTGGTGGATTTCCACGATGCTGGCACAGCGCTTTAGAACGGGGCTTTTCTAACATAGGGACATTTTCCCCAAGTTCAAGGCGGCCAGACATGAAACGTGTCTGGCGGCCTCGCGGGCAGGCTGCTTCCACAAGCGCTGCACCGTGCCCAGGAGCGAGCATGCCGGCAGAACGTCCGGCACAGGCAACGGCCCTGGCGGCATCTGTTAGACTGCCAATCTTGTAACCTCATGCGTACTCCGATGGCCTACAAACCGCCTTCTGCCCAACCACCCGCCGCCCTGCTGCGCCAGGCCAGGCCGCTGCGCCTGCTGCTCAACCAGGCCGAGCGCCTGGAGCACCTGCAACGCCTGCTGGAAAGCCAGCTGCAACCGGCAGCCCGCGAGCACTGCCACGTGGCGTCATGGAAGGAAGGCACATTGCTGCTGGTGGTCACCGACGGCCACTGGGCCACTCGCCTGCGCTACCAGCAGAAGCGTCTGCTGCGCCAGCTGCAGATGCTCGAGGCGTTCGCCAACCTGACCCGCATCCAGTTCAAGGTACAGCCACCGCTGGTGCCGGCCGAACGCACGGGGCACGGCCCTGAGCTTTCTGAAAACGCCGCCGAAAGCATCCGCGGTTCGGCCGAAGGCATCAATGACCCGAAACTGCGCGCGGCGCTGGAGCGACTGGCCAGCCATGCGCAGGCCAAGCGCTGAACCAGGCGCTACCGCAACTTCCCATACCAACGAAACACGCTTCGAGATGGGGTCGTCAGGAGTGAAGCCATCAGAGCGTGCTTCTGATCGTCAACAAATGGGTTGCGTTCTTGCGACGCTCAAAGGCAGTTACCCTGGCAAATTTGCCAGTTGTGCAGAGTGCTGATCAAGCTTCAAATGAGGTGGCACATCCCCACTCACAGAAAGGACTCTGATCATGCCGCCCTCACACAACTATCGTGACATTGCCTTTCGCACACGAGGCCCGCGTCCTCCAGAAGAAGCGCCCGTGGACAAAGGATATGGCAGGGAGGGCTATGCATACTTTCCCGAGGCCAGAAGAGGATTGAGAGGCAGGGCTACTCAAATTATCGCCAGCCATACAATCAAGGACCGATTCTACACAGCGGGCCTGCAAATCGACCGCGAGAGCACCGCCCCCGTGGAAATTTTTGTGGCGTGTCTTGATGTGTACGGCAAGCTGGACACCACATTCGGTGATGATGGCAAGGCACAGCTCAATAAGTCCGGCAATCTCTTGAGCATAGACCCACTCGTGGCAGAAGACGCAGCCGGTAACCTGTTGGTGCTCACCACTGTGCAAGAAGGCGTTATGCGTCTCTGGAAACTAACTTCGAAGGGTAAGCTCGATGATACCTTCGGCTCTGAAAAAAAAGGCTACGTCGACATCGACGGGAGCTACGCGAGCCACGTGCTAGCGATTGGAGAGCGCTGGTTCGTACTGACCGACACCACGCTCCAGGCCCTTGAACCAAATGGCAGACATTGGGTGTCTTTTGGCAAGAACGGCATCGTTCACGTAGATGACCTGCCACTGACGGGCTTCGACCAACGGGCGTACTCAGCCATGGTCGCCCTATCCGAGAAAGAAGCGGCGCCGCGCATTGCAGTGACCATCTATGCCCTGGAGGGAGCAATCCCCTATGCCCTCACTTGTGCGCTGGACAGTAGTGGGGATGTCGACACTTCGTTCAAACTTCATAAATCGGACCCTTGGATCATCAATTACTACTATGGCATGAGTGTTGACATGAGCACACAGTTGATAACCGTGGCCGGAACACTTTATGACCTCGACTCCGATGGTTTCGCTTCCAAACCGGCGGTTTACCGACTCAGATTCTCGGGCGCCCCTGACCTGACGTTCAACAATGGCGAAGTCAAGCTGTTCGATATCCCGGGCGGCTGGCACAACTTTGCACCCATTGGAAAAAAATTGGTGGGGTACGGCACCTTCTTCACGCAACACATCGTAGTACGTTACAACCTCGACGGGACGTTGGATGAGAGCTTCATGCCCCCCAATGGCTATGGGCGGTTCGGTGCAAGACTGGGCGAGCCGGGGTTTTACTCCTATGGCATTAGCTTGGTAGCCGAAGCCGGCAAGGGACGGCTACTGATCCCAGGTAGTTACTTAACGTCCGAGTACGAAGCGGCATGTGTCACGGCCATACAACTCAAACCCTTCAGGGAATAAAGCATACCCAGTATGGCGCCGTGATCAACCCTGGAAGATCCGAGCGCCTTCTGGCAAGACGCGGTTGCACGATGAGATGGCCGGCTGGGGATGCGTCGTTGGCACTCAAGAAAGACAATAATCGATCCCCTGCACTCATGTTTCACCTCGGCACATCTGACTCTGGAATTTTGAGATGGAAAGTGCAGAGCTGATCGGCTACCGGGAAGGAATAAAAAAGGCCACCCGAAGGTGGCCTCAATGAACTAGAGAGAGTTCGAACTTACACGGCCGCAACAGGGCGCATGTAGGAGATCGGTGCCGTGCTGGCATCTTCGAAGGTGACCACTTCCCAGGCATCGGTTTCCGCGATCAGCTTGCGCAGCAGCTGGTTGTTCAGCGCGTGCCCGGACTTGTAGCCCTTGAACTCGCCGATCAGGCTGTTGCCCAGCAGGTAGAGGTCGCCAATGGCGTCGAGGATCTTGTGCTTGACGAATTCGTCATCGGAACGAAGGCCGTCTTCGTTGAGCACACCGGTCTCGTCGACCACGATGGCGTTCTCGACACTGCCGCCCAACGCAAGGTTGTGCTTGCGCAGGTACTCGATGTCACGCATGAAGCCGAAAGTGCGGGCGCGGCTGACTTCCTTCACGAACGAGGTGCTGGAGAAGTCGACCACTGCACTCTGGGTCTGGCCCTTGAGGACCGGATGATCGAAGTCGATCTCGAAGCTCACCTTGAACCCGTCGAATGGCAGGAAGGTGGCGCGCTTGTCGCCCTCCTCCACGGTCACTTCGCGCAGGATGCGGATGAACTTCTTGGCTGCGTCCTGTTCTTCCAGGCCGGCGGATTGAATCAGGAATACGAAGGGTCCGGCGCTACCGTCCATGATCGGCACTTCCGAGGCGGAGAGCTCGACGTAGGCGTTATCGATGCCCAGGCCCGCCATGGCGGAGAGCAGATGCTCGACCGTATCGACCTTGACGTCACCGTTGACCAGCGTCGTCGACATGGTTGTCTCGCCGACGTTGGCCGCGCGCGCCGGAATCTCGACCACAGGGTCGAGGTCGGCACGGCGGAAAACGATGCCGGTATCCACGGGTGCCGGCTTGAGAGTGAGGTAGACCTTCTCTCCGGAATGCAGGCCGACACCAGTGGCACGAATGGTATTCTTCAGGGTGCGTTGTCTAATCATGGCATTGGCCGCTTTAGCGCTAATTGCGAATTGGTATCAACAAAGGCTGAGAATGATAGCAGACCCGGCCTTTGCTGAACACCAATCACCCTTATACCCCTGATAAATTCCATCAATCGGCCTGGCGACGCAGGAAGGCCGGGATGTCGAGGTAGTCCAGATCGTCCTGAGGGTTGAGTTTAGCCGCCGCAGCCGCACCTGCGTGAGCCTGGTTGCGCATCACGGTAGGACGCTCCAGGTCACGGTAGTTCACCGCAGACTGCTCCTGGCGCACCGGGGCCGGGTTGGAAGCCTCGTACACCTGCTGAGCGGTCTGCAGGGTGTTGTCGACGACCTTGACCGGCTTCTCGATGCGCGCACCCAGGCCAGTGGCGACCACGGTGACGTGCAGTTCGTCGCGCATGTCCGGATCGATCACGGTACCGACCTTGACCATTGCGTGATCGGAGGCGAAGGCCTCGATGATGCTGCCCACGTCGGAGTATTCACCCAGCGACAGGTCAGGACCTGCGGTGATATTCACCAGGATACCGCGGGCACCCTGCAGGTTGACGTCCTCGAGCAGCGGGTTGCGAATCGCCGCCTCGGTGGCTTCGCGGGCACGGTTCGGACCGCTGGCGCAGCCGGTACCCATCATCGCCATGCCCATCTCGCCCATCACGGTGCGCACGTCGGCGAAGTCGACGTTGATCATGCCCGGACGCTTGATGATGTCGGAGATGCCGCGCACGGCGCCGGCCAGCACGTCGTCAGCCTTGGCGAAGGCCGACAGCAGGCTTGCATCCTTGCCCAGGATGGTCAGCAGCTTCTCGTTGGGGATGGTGATCAGCGAGTCGACGCTTTCAGCCAGCATGCGGATGCCTTCGTCGGCGATCTGCATGCGCTTGCGACCCTCGAACGGGAACGGACGGGTCACCACCGCAACGGTGAGGATGCCCATTTCCTTCGCCACTTCGGCGATGATCGGCGCTGCACCGGTACCGGTACCGCCACCCATGCCAGTGGTGATGAACACCATGTTGGTGCCTTGCAGCACTTCGGCGATGCGCTCACGGTCTTCCAGCGCGGCCTGACGACCGACTTCCGGATTGGCACCGGCACCCAGGCCCTTGGTCACACCGGTCCCCAGCTGCAGGATGGTGCGTGCGCCGATGTTCTTCAGCGCCTGGGCATCGGTGTTGGCGCAGATGAATTCCACGCCTTCGATGCTGCTTTTGACCATGTGGTTGACGGCGTTGCCACCACCACCACCGACACCGATCACTTTGATGACCGGGCTTTGCGGGACGTTGTCTACGAGCTCGAACATTTTCCCTCTCCTTACAGTTCTCTAGTTTTTGCGCCTACCACTACTGCTTTGAAACTTAGAAGTTGCCTTGGACCCAGCGCTTGAAGCGCTCAAGCACCGGGGCCTTAGGTTCATCGCCATAGCTGTTGCTGCTGCTGTTGCCGGTCAGGGGCAGGTCCTCGGTCTGCTTTTGCAGGCCGTAGGTGAGCAGTCCCACGCCGGTTGAATAGATCGGGTTGCGCACCACGTCGCTCAGCCCCCGAACGCTGTGCGGCACGCCGAGGCGTACCGGCATGTGGAAGATTTCCTCGGCCAGTTCCACGGCGCCTTCCATCTTCGAGGTACCGCCGGTGAGGACGATGCCGGCCGGCACCAGGTCCTCGTAGCCACTGCGGCGCAGCTCGGCCTGAATCAGGGTGAAGAGCTCGTCGTAACGAGGCTCGACCACTTCTGCCAGGGCCTGGCGCGACAGTTCGCGCGGCGGACGATCGCCGACGCTCGGTACCTTGATGGTCTCGCCTGCACCGGCCAGCTTGGCCAGGGCGCAGGCGTAGCGGATCTTGATTTCCTCGGCATACTGCGTGGGTGTACGCAGGGCCATGGCGATGTCGTTGGTGACCTGGTCGCCGGCGATCGGGATCACCGCGGTGTGGCGGATCGCGCCTTCGGTGAAGATAGCGATGTCGGTGGTGCCGCCACCGATGTCCACCAGGCACACGCCCAGCTCTTTCTCGTCATCGGTCAGCACCGAGTAGGCCGAGGCCAACTGCTCGAGGATGATGTCGTCGATTTCCAGGCCGCAGCGGCGCACGCACTTCTCGATGTTCTGCGCGGCGTTGACCGCGCAGGTCACCACGTGGACCTTGGCCTCCAGACGCACGCCAGACATGCCCAGCGGCTCGCGTACGCCTTCCTGGTTGTCGATCACGTAGTCCTGCGGCAGGGTATGCAGGACGCGCTGGTCGGCCGGGATGGCCACGGCCTGGGCGGCGTCGAGCACGCGCTCGAGGTCGGCGACGCTGACCTCGCGGTCGCGGATGGCGACGATACCGTGGGAGTTCAGGCTGCGGATGTGGTTGCCGGCAACGCCGACGAACGCCGAGTGGATGCGGCAGCCGGCCATCAGTTGCGCTTCTTCCACCGCGCGCTGGATCGACTGCACGGTCGACTCGATGTTCACCACCACGCCCTTCTTCAGGCCGCGGGACGGATGGGTGCCGATCCCGACGATCTCCAGGGTGCCGTCCGCCGCCACTTCACCCACCAGCGCCACTACCTTGGAGGTGCCGATGTCCAGCCCGACGATCATTTTGCCGCTATGCGCGTTTGCCATGGTCCTGCCTCTCTCTAATTCTTCGCAACGGCGGGTTGGGCCGTCGTCGGTGCATTCGGTTCCCGCCAGCCAACCGCTAATCCGTTGGCGTATCGCAGATCGATGCGGGCGATGTTGGTGATCTGCTCTTTGAGTGTCTTGTCGTAAATGGCAATGAACCGGCGCATCTTCTCCACCAGATGATCGCGCCCCAACAGCAGCTCGATGCCTGGACCGGCGCTACCGGCACCGGTGGTCAGGAACCAGCTGCCTCGCTCGCGCAGCTCCAGGCGAGCGATGGAGAAGCCCATGGGGCGCAGCATCTGGCTCAATACCTGATACTGCTGCATGACTTGTTGCTGAGCGCGCTGCGGCCCGAACAGCTGCGGCAGGTGCTCGTAGTTGGCCAGCTCGCGCGGGGTGAAGGCCTGGCCCTGGTTGTTGAGCAGGGCCTCGTCGCCCCAGCGCGCGACCGGCAGTTGTTCCTCGAGGCGAATCACTACCTCGTCCGGCCATACCCGGCGCACTTCGGCGTGGGCGATCCACGGCATCTGCTCCAGTTCGGTGCGCATCGCCGGCAGGTCGACGCTGAAGAAGCTGGCGGCGACGTACGGCGCGATACGCTGCTGCACCGCCTGCTGGCTGATGTAGCTCAGGTCGCCCTGCACGGCGATCTTGGTGATCGGCCGGTCGGCGTAGGGCATCAACCGGATCGCGCCTTCGTAGGCGCCGAAACCTGCGGCAACCAGCAGCACCGGCCACAGCAGGCGCTTGAGACCTCCGAAGTTGGGCCGCGGCAGGCGCGCCGATACGGGCTCGTCGGCCGCCAGTCGGCTGGCACCACGCGGCACCGGCTTGCTACGGCCGGTCACGGGTTGCTGCTGACGTATCATCGCGCCTTGCATGGTGGTTAACCTCGCGTCGCCAGGCTGTCGGCCAGGATCGCCAGCACCAGTTGCTGGAAGTCCAGACCGGCCGCGCGGGCCGCCATGGGCACCAGGCTATGATCGGTCATGCCGGGTGCGGTGTTGACTTCGAGCAGCCAGAACCGGCCCTGCTCGTCCTGCATCACGTCCAGACGGCCCCAGCCCTCGATGCCGATGGCATCGCAGGCGCGCGCGGTCAGGTCGATCAGTTCCTGTTCCTTGGCGGCATCCAGGCCGCACGGAATGCGGTACTGGGTGTCGTTGGCAATGTATTTGGCGTCGTAGTCGTAGAACACGTGCGGGGTGCCGAGGGCGATCGGCGGCAGCACCTGGCCACGCAGCACGGCGATGGTGAACTCGGGACCGTGGATCCACTGCTCGACCAGTACCTGGGAGTCGTAATGGGCGGCGTCCTTCCAGGCAGCGACCAGTTCCTCGACGCTGTTCACCTTGGCCATGCCGATGCTGGAGCCTTCATGGGCAGGTTTGACGATCAGCGGGAAGCCCAGTTCCTTGCCGGCCACGACACAGTCGTTTTCGCTGGCCAGCACGGCGTGGCGCGGGGTCGGGATGCCCAGGCTCTGCCACACCTGCTTGGTGCGCAGCTTGTCCATGGCCAGCGCCGAGGCCAGGATGCCGCTGCCGGTGTAGGGGATGCCCAGGCACTCGAGCAGGCCCTGCATGCTGCCGTCTTCACCGCCACGGCCGTGGAGGATGATGAAGGCGCGATCGATCTTCTCGCTCTGCAGACGCGCGAGCAGGTCGTCGCCGACATCGATGGCCACCACGTCCACACCGGCCGAGGTCAGCGCCTCGATCACCGCCGCGCCGGATTTCAGCGAAACCTCGCGCTCGGCGCTCTTGCCGCCATAAAGCACGGCGACGCGGCCGAAGGCCTTGACGTCGAGCGTGGAGTGCAGTTTGTCGTAGGCGGTACTCACAGCGGTTTCTCCTGCTTGGCGACAGCGCCAGCGAACAACGGGCTTTTCATCAGTTGCGGGGCCAGGCCACCCACGTCACCGGCACCCTGGCAGATCAGGATGTCACCGGCGCGCAGCAGCGGCTTGACCAGCGGCGCGAGCTCGGCGCCACGTTCGATGTAGATCGGGTCCAGCTTGCCGCGCTGGCGGATGCTGTGGCACAGCTGGCGGCTGTCGGCGCCCGGGATCGGCTCTTCGCCGGCCGGGTAGACCTCCATCAGCAGCAGCACGTTGGCATCGCCCAGCACCTGCACGAAGTCGTCGTAAAGGTCGCGGGTGCGGCTGTAGCGGTGCGGCTGGTAGACGATCACCAGGCGCCGGCTCGGCCAGCCGCCGCGCACGGCCTTGATCACCGCAGCCACTTCGGTGGGGTGGTGGCCGTAGTCGTCGACCAGCATCACGCTGCCGCCATCGACCGGCAGCTCGCCGTACACCTGGAAACGCCGTCCGACGCCCTGGAAGCCGGACAGCCCCTGGACGATGGCCTCGTCGCTGATGCCCTCGTCGGAGGCGATGGCGATGGTGGCCAGGGCGTTGAGCACGTTGTGGTTGCCGGGCATGTTCACCGACACCTCCAGCGGCTCGCAGTCACGGCGCAGCACGGTGAAATGGGTCTGCATGCCCTGCTGGCGCACGTTGATGGCGCGGATGTCCGCTTCTTCGCTGAAACCGTAGGTGACGGTCGGTCGCTTGACCAGCGGCAGGATCTCGCGCACGACCGGGTCGTCCAGGCACATTACGGCCAGGCCGTAGAACGGCAGGTTGTGCAGGAACTCGACGAAGGTCTTCTTCAGCTTGTTGAAGTCGCCTTCGTAGGTCGCCATGTGGTCGGCGTCGATATTGGTGACCACAGCGACCATCGGTTGCAGGTGCAGGAAGCTGGCATCGCTCTCGTCGGCTTCGGCGATCAGGTAGCGGCTGGTGCCGAGCTGGGCATTGGTGCCCGCAGCGGTCAGGCGGCCACCGATGACGAAGGTCGGATCCAGGCCGCCGGCGGCGAACACCGAGGCCAGCAGGCTGGTGGTGGTGGTCTTGCCGTGGGTGCCGGCAACCGCGATGCCGTGGCGATAGCGCATCAGCTCGGCGAGCATTTCGGCACGTGGCACCACCGGGATGCGCCGCTCCAGAGCAGTGGCGACTTCCGGGTTGGCCGGATTGATCGCGCTGGACACCACCAGCACATCGGCAGTGGCAGCGTTCTCGGCGCGGTGGCCGACGAAGATCTCGGCACCGAACGACTCCAGGCGCTGGGTGACCGGCGAGGCCTTGAGGTCGGACCCGGAGACTTCGTAGCCCAGGTTCAGCAGGACTTCGGCGATACCGCACATGCCCACGCCGCCGATACCGACGAAGTGGATGCGACGGATGCGGCCCATCTTGGGATGCGGCATGGCTTTCTGGCTCTCAACCATGGGCCACCTCCAGGCAGATATCGACCACGGTGCTGGTTGCAGCAGGCTTGGCCAGGCGACGTGCAGTGCCGGCCATGGTGTTGAGTTTCTCGGGTTGCATCAGCACCTCGTTCAGGCGTTCAGCGAGTTGCGCTGCGCCAGTTGTCGCTTGTGGCATCAGGAAGGCAGCACCTTCGCGAGCCAGATATTGGGCGTTGTGGGTCTGGTGGTCGTCGATCGCATGGGGCAAGGGCACCAGCACCGAGGGCAGGCCCGCCGCGGCGAGTTCGCTGACGGTCAGGGCGCCGGCCCGGCACACCACCATGTCGGCCCAGCCATAGGCGTGGGCCATGTCCTTGATGAAAGGCTCGACCTGAGCCTCGATCCCGGCTTCGCGATAGCGCTCGGCGGTGATCGACGCGTGCTGCTTGCCGGCCTGGTGGAACACCTCCGGGCGCAGCTCGACGGACACTTCGGACAGGGCCTTAGGCAGCAATTTGTTCAATGGTTCCGCACCGAGGCTGCCACCGAGCACCAGAAGGCGCGCACGGCGCTCGCTCAGGGCGCTGCGCGGCGCTTCCAGGAACAGTTCAGGGCGCACCGGATTGCCGGTGGTACGCCGTTTTGCGCTGGCACCGAAGGTGTCGGGGAAAGCTTCGCAGACTCGCGCCGCCAGGGGCACCAGCAACCGATTGGCGGTACCGGCACGGGCATTCTGCTCGTGGATCACCAGCGGCACACCGCACAGTCGCGCGGCGACACCGCCCGGGCCTGTGACATAGCCACCGAAGCCCAGCACGCACACCGGCTTGAGCTCACGGATGATGCGCCGGGCCTGCAGCACGGCCTTGACCAGGGTGAAGGGCGCCTTGAGCAACGACAGCTTGCCCTTGCCACGCAGCCCGCTGACCTGGATCAGGTGCAGCGCCAGCCCGGCCTGGGGCACCAGTTCGTTCTCGATACCCCGTGGCGTGCCCAGCCAGTGCACGCTGTAGCCGCGCGCCTGGAACTCGCGGGCACAGGCCAGCGCCGGGAACACGTGGCCGCCGGTGCCGCCGGCCATGATCAGAACGTTCTTGCCGTCAGCGGCCATGACTGGTCTCCTCGGCAAAATCGCTTTCCTTGAATTCGTGCTCCTCGCTGCCCAGGTGCGTGCGGCTCTCCCATTCGATGCGCAGCAACAACCCCACGCAGGCGCAGCAGATCACCAGCGAGCTGCCCCCGTAGCTGAGGAACGGCAAGGTCAGGCCCTTGGTCGGCAGCAGGCCGACGTTCACGCCGATGTTGATCAGGAACTGGCCGATCCACAGGAAGGCCAGGCCAAAGGCCATGTAGGCGGCGAAGAACTGCTTGGCCTTCTCGGCCCACAGGCCGATGTACAAGGCGCGGATGGTGACGAACACGAACAGCCCGACGGTGCACAGCGAACCGACCACGCCAAGCTCTTCGGCCAGCACCGAGAACACGAAGTCGGTGTGCGCCTCGGGCAGGTAGAACTGCTTCTGCACGCTGTTGCCCAGGCCCACGCCCAACCACTCGCCGCGACCGAAGGCGATCAACGCCTGGGTCAGCTGGTAGCCCGAGCCGAACTGGTCGGACCAAGGGTCGGTGAAGGTAATCAGGCGCGCCATCCGGTAGGGCTGGGCCTGCACCAGGATGAACACCGCGACCACCGCAAGCACCACCATCAGCGAGAAGCGGAACAGGCCCACCCCGCCAAGGAACAGCATGGCTGCGGCAGCGCCCATCATCACCACGGTGGCGCCGAAGTCCGGCTCCATCAGCAGCAGGCCGGCCATCGGCAGCAGGACGATGAACGGCTTGAAGAAGCCCATCCAGCTCTCGCGCACTTCGGTCTGGCGGCGCACCAGGTAGCCGGCCAGGTAGATGACCACGAAGACCTTGGCGATCTCCGAAGGCTGCACGTTGAAGAAGCTGAAACCGATCCAGCGCATCGACCCGTTCACTTCGCGGCCGATGCCTGGCACCAGCACCAGCACCAGCAGGCCGAAGGCACCGATCAGCATCATGAAGCCCATGCGCTGCCAGGTGGCGATCGGCACCATCATGGTCACGCCGCAAGCGACAAGCCCGATCGCCACGTACACCAGGTGGCGGATCATGTGGTAGAGCGGATTGCCCGACTGCACCGCGGCGACTTCCGAAGACGCCGAGGTGATCATCACCAGACCCAGGCCCAGCAAGGCCAGACAGCCCGCGAGGAAGGCAAAGTCGATGTCGATGCCGCGACCGCTGATCAGCGGCGACGGATACGGCTTGATGACGCCGAAGATCATGCCAGCCCCTCCGCTGCCTGGGCGAACAGGCGCCCGCGTTCTTCGAAATTCCTGAACATGTCCAGGCTGGCGCAGGCCGGCGACAGCAGCACGGCGTCTCCCGGCTGGGCGAGCTCGGCGCAGCGCTGCACGGCTTCGTCCAGGCTGTTCACGCGTACCAGCGGCACGCCATCCTTGAGCGTCTCGGCCAGGCGCCCGGCATCGCGACCAAGCAGCACCACGGCGCGGCAATGCCTGCCGACCGGTTCGCGCAGGGCGGCAAAGTCTGCCCCTTTGCCGTCACCGCCGGCGATCAGCAGCAGCTTGCCGTCGATATCGGCACCCAGGCCCTCGATGGCCGCCAGCGCCGCACCGACGTTGGTGGCCTTGGAGTCGTCGTACCAGTTCACGCCATTGCGCTCGCGGATCCACTGGCAGCGATGGACAAGGCCCTTGAACTCGCGCAGGGCCTCGAGCATCGGCTCGAACGGCAGGCCGGCGGCGTGGCCCAGGGCCAGGGCGGCCAGGGCATTGCTCTGGTTGTGCGCACCGCGAATCTTCAGCTCGCGCACCGGCATCAGCGTCTGGAATTCGAAGGCCAGATATTTCTCGCCCTGTACTTCACGCAGGCCAAAGGCCTTGAAGTCGGGGGTGTTGAGACCGAAGGTCCAGCACGGGATGCCCTCGACCGGCAGCGGCCGGCTCAGGGCGTCCTGGCGGTTGACCACGACCTGGCGCGCACCGCGGAAGATCCGGTGCTTGGCCAGGTGATAGGCCGGCAGGCCGCTGTAGCGGTCCATGTGGTCTTCGCTGATGTTCAGCACGGTGGCCACTTCAGCGTTGAGCTGGTCGGTGGTTTCCAGCTGGAAGCTCGACAGCTCCATGACGTACAGCTCGACCGCTTCATCGAGCAGGTCGAGCGCCGGGGTACCGAGATTGCCGCCCACGGCCACGCGCTTGCCGGCCTTGGCGGCCATCTCGCCGACCAGGGTGGTCACGGTGCTCTTGGCGTTGGAGCCGCTGATCGCGACGATCGGCGCCTTGGCATGGCGGGCGAACAGTTCGATGTCACCGGAAAGCTTCACGCCACGCGCAGCGGCCTGCTGCAACGCCGGGGTGGCCAGGGCCAGGCCGGGGCTGACATAGAGCTCGCTGGCGCGGCACAGGAAGTCCACGTCCAGTTCGCCACAACGCACTTCCACCTGCGGGTAATCACGGCGCAGGGTGTCCAGTTCCGGCGGTTGCTCGCGGGTGTCGGCGACCGCAAAGGCGATGCCCCGGCTCGCCAGGAAGCGAACCAGGGACATGCCGCTCTTGCCGAGGCCGACAACGATGCGGAATTGGTCGGAAGCGATCAGTGACACGCTCGTTTACCTCAGTTTCAGGGTGGCAAGGCCGATCAGCACCAGAATCACGGTGATGATCCAGAATCGGACGATCACCCGCGGCTCGGGCCAACCCTTGAGTTCAAAGTGGTGGTGAATCGGCGCCATGCGGAACACGCGCTTGCCGGTCAACTTGAACGACGCCACCTGGATCACCACCGACAGCGTCTCGACGACGAAGATGCCGCCCATGATGAACAACACGATTTCCTGACGGACGATCACGGCGATGGTGCCCAGCGCCGCGCCCAGTGCCAGGGCACCGACGTCGCCCATGAACACTTGCGCCGGGTAGGTGTTGAACCAGAGGAAACCAAGGCCGGCGCCGATCAGCGCGCCGCAGAACACGATCAGCTCGCCCGAGCCCGGCACGTAGGGGATGAGCAGGTATTCGGCGAACTTCACGTTACCCGACAGGTAGCAGAAGATGCCCAGCGCACCGCCCACCATTACCGTTGGCATGATCGCCAGGCCATCGAGGCCGTCGGTCAGGTTGACCGCATTGCTCGAGCCGACGATGACGAAATAGGTCAGGACCACGAAGCCCACGCCCAGCGGAATGGTGAAGTCCTTGAGGAACGGCACGATCAGCGTGGTTTCGACGCTGGTCGGTGCAGTCATGTAGAGGAAGATCGCGGCACCGAGGCCGAAGACCGACTGCCAGAAGTACTTCCAGCGGCTCGGCAGGCCGCGGGAGTTCTTCTCGATCACCTTGCGGTAGTCGTCGACCCAGCCGATGGCGCCGAACAGCAGGGTGACGATCAGCACCACCCAGACATAGCGGTTGCTCAGGTCCGCCCACAGCAGGGTGCTGATGGCAATGGCCGACAGGATCAGCGCACCACCCATGGTCGGGGTGCCGGACTTGGACAGGTGCGATTGCGGGCCGTCGTTACGCACGGCCTGACCGATCTGCCGGATCTGCAGGGTGCGAATCATCCAGGGCCCCAGCCACAGCGCCAGGGACAACGCGGTCAAGACCCCCAGGATCCCGCGCAGGGACAGGTACTGGAAGACCGCGAAGCCCTTGTAGAACTGTTGCAGATACTCGGCCAACAGCAGCAGCATTAATGTTTCTCCCCGCTGGCACCGCACAATGCAGCCACGACGTTTTCCATCGCAGCGCTGCGCGAGCCCTTGATCAAGATAGTGGTGTCACCGGCCGATTCGGCTTGAACAGCGTCGATCAGCTCGGCTTGAGTAGCGAAATGGCGGCCTTCGTTGCCGAACGCCTGGACTGCATGGGTCATGTTGGTGCCGGTCGCGTACAGTGCATCGACCTTGCCACGGGCGTACTCGCCCACCTGGCGGTGACCTTCTTCGGCCCACTGCCCCAGTTCGCCGATATCTCCGAGCACCAGGACGGTGCGTCCGGAAAAGCCGGCGAGTATATCAATGGCGGCGCACATCGAGGTGGGATTCGCGTTGTAGGTGTCGTCGATCACCCGCACGCCACTTGGGGCGATCTGCGCCACCGAGCGACCCTTGACCGGCTGCACCGCACCCAGGCCGGCAACGATGCCCGGCAGGCTCACACCCACGGCATGGGCGACGGCGGCGGCGGCCAGGGCATTGCTGACGTTATGGGCGCCGAGCAGGTTCAACTGCACCGGTGCACTGCCGCTGGGGCCATGCAGGGTGAACGACGGGCAACCGCGCGCATCGCGACCGATGTCGCTGGCATGGAAGTCGGCCTGGTCGTTGCTCAGGGCAAAGCTCAGCACCGCGTGCTCGCCTGCGCGCTTGCGCCAGATCCCGAAGGCCTTGTCGTCCAGGTTGAGCACGGCGATACCGCCCTCGCCCAGCCCCTCGAGAATCTCGCCCTTGGCCTCGACGATCTTCTCCGGGCCACCGAACTCACCCACATGGGCGGTACCGGCGTTGTTGAGAATGACCACCTGCGGCCGGGTGAGCCCCACGGTGTAGCGGATTTCACCCAGGCGCGAGGCGCCCAGCTCGATCACCGCAGCACTGTGCTCCGGGGCGATTTCCAGCAAGGTCAGCGGTGCCCCGAGGTCGTTGTTCAGGTTGCCACGGGTGGCGTGTACCGGCCCGCGGGTGCGCAGGATGCAGGCAAGCATCTCCTTGACGGTGGTCTTGCCGCTCGAACCGGTGATGGCCACCACCGGGTTGTGGAAGGCGGCGCGATTGAGCGCACCCAGTTGGCCGAGCGCCACGCGGCAATCGGCAACCAGCAGTTGCGGCAGGTCGACGTCGGCGATTTCGCGCTCGACCAGGGCAGCCACGGCGCCCTTGGCCTTGACGTCGGCCAGGTAGTCATGACCGTCGAAACGCGGACCGGTCAGGGCGACGAACAGTTGCCCTGCCGTCACGCTGCGGCTGTCGATGCTGACACCGCTGAACGTGGCGTCGGCACCGACCTGACGGCCGTCCAGGGCTGTAGTCAGCCCGCTGAGTGTCATCGGTTCAAGCATGTGGAGCCTCCCAGGCTGACAGCGCCTTCTCGGCTTCGACCAGATCGGAGAAATCAAGGCGCTCGCCGTTGATCTCCTGGTAATCCTCGTGCCCCTTGCCGGCCAGCACGATGACATCGTCGGCAGCGGCAGTGGCGATCAGGTGTGCGATGGCTTCACCACGACCGGCAACGAACTCGACCTCTCCAGCGCGGGTGAAACCAGGGCGGATATCATCGAAGATCCGCAGCGGATCCTCGGTACGCGGGTTGTCGTCGGTGACCACCACGCGATCGGCCAGGCGTTCGGCCACGTCCGCCATCAGCGGGCGCTTGCCGCGGTCACGGTCGCCGCCGCAACCGAACAGGCACAGCAATTTGCCGTGGGCATGCGGGCGCAGGGCCTCGAGCACTTTTTCCAGCGCATCCGGGGTGTGGGCATAATCGACCACCACCAGCGGCCTGGCTCCACCGCCCAGGCGCTGCATGCGACCGACCGGACCTTGCAGTTGCGGGGTGACTTTCAGTATCTCGTCGAGCGGGTACTCCAGCGCCAGCAGCGCGGCCACGGCAGCGAGCATGTTGCTCAGGTTGAAGCGCCCGAGCAGTTGGCTGCGCAGGGTGCGTTCGCCTTGCGCGGTGACCAGGATGGCGCGCACGCCATCGTCGTCGAAGTGGGCTTCGCGGCAGAACAGCGAGGCGTCCGGGTTTTCCAGGCTATAGCTGAGCAACCGGGTCTCGATATGATCGGCACTCGGGCGGCGGGCAAAATCTTGCGCCAGGCGACGACCGAAGGCATCGTCCAGGTTGACCACCTGGCAACGCAGACTCGGCCAGGCGAACAGCTTGGCCTTGGCGGCCTCGTAGGCCTCCATGCTGCCGTGATAGTCCAGGTGATCGCGCGACAGGTTGGTCATCACCGCGATATCGAAGGCCAGCGCCGCCACGCGCCCCTGCTCCAGGGCGTGGGAAGACACTTCCATGGCCACGGCCTTGGCACCGCCCTTCCTGAGGTCGTTGAGCGTGGCTTGCACGGCGATCGGGTCCGGCGTGGTCAGACGGCCGCTCTGCAGTTCGCCATGGAAACCGGTGCCCAGGGTGCCGATCAGGCCGCAGCGCTGTCCCAGCTGGTCGAGGGCCTGGGCAAGCAGTTGCGTCACGCTGGTCTTGCCGTTGGTGCCGGTCACGCCGACCAGGTTGAGCTGGCGGCTCGGCTCGCCATAGAAGCGCCCGGCGATGGCCGACAGTTGCGCGATCAGGCCCTTGACCGGGATCAACGGCACGTCGGTGAGCGGCAGCACCGTGGCGCCCTGTTCTTCATAGGCGATGGCAGCCGCACCACGGGCGAGCGCATCGGCGATGTGCGCGCGGCCATCGACCTTGGCACCGGGCACTGCCAGGAACAGATCGCCCGGACGCACCTGACGGCTGTCCAGGGTCAGTTCGCGGATCAGCGGATCGCGGCTGGCGTGGGCGAAAAGCTTGCTCAATGGCATCGTCATCAACCACGCCCTCCCTTGGCGGGTACTGCACTGGCCTGCTGCGCGGGCGGCAGGTTATCCGGCGGCACGTTCATCAGCCGCAGGGTGCCGGACATGACCTTGCTGAACACCGGCGCAGAGACCAGGCCACCGAAGTAGCCACCCTTGCCCGGTTCGTCGATGACCACGACGATGGCGTAGCGCGGGTCGCTCATCGGGCCGAAACCTGCGAACAGCGAGCGGTAGGCGTTCTCGGTGTAGCCCTTGGAGCCGACCGTGGCCTTGCGCGCGGTACCGGACTTGCCGGCGACGTGATAGAACGGCACCTGCGCACGGAACACGCCGCGCGGCGCCTCGATCACCTGCTGCAGCATGCCTTGCACGGTCTTGGCGGTTTCCTGCGGAATGGCCTGCACGGCGTCGGGCGCCTTGTCGACCTTGAGGATCGACAGCGGCACCATCTTGCCGTCGTTGGCCAGCGCGGCGTAGGCATGCACCAGTTGCAGCGCCGTGACCGAAACGCCGTAGCCATACGACAGCGTGGCCGTCTCGGCCTTGCGCCACTCGCGGTGGTTGGGCAGGTTGCCGACGCGCTCGCCCGGGAAGCCCAGGCCGGTGTACTGACCCAGGCCGACCTGCGACATCACCCGGTAGATGGCCTCACCACCGATGTCGAAGGCGATCTTGCTCATGCCGACGTTACTGGAGTTGATCAGGATGCCGGTCAGGTCGAGGATCGGGCCTTCGCTGCGGGATACGTCCTTGATGGTGTAGCGGCCGATCTGCAGGCTGCCCGGATACACCTCGACCTTGTCGGTCGGCTTCCAGCGCCCGCTCTGCAGCGCCGCGCTCATGGAGATCGGCTTGACCGTGGAGCCTGGCTCGAACACGTCGATGATCGCCCGGTTACGCATGGCGGCCGGGAACATGCTGCGACGGTTGTTGGGGTTGTAGGTCGGCTGGTTGACCATCGCCAGGACCTCGCCGGTCTTGACGTCCATGATCACCAGGCTGCCGGCCTTGGCGTCCTGTTCGGCGATGGCGTTGCGCAGCTCGCGGGTCGCCAGGTACTGCAGGCGCAGGTCTATCGACAACGCCAAGGTCTTCCCGGCCTTGGCGTTCTTGGTGACTTGAATATCCTTGATCAGGCGGCCGCGCCGGTCCTTGATCACCTGCCGCTTGCCGGGCACGCCGGCGAGCCATTCGTCGTAGGCCAGCTCGACACCTTCGCGACCATGATCGTCCAGGTCGGTGAAACCGACCATGTGCGCAGTGACATCGCCGGCCGGATAGAAGCGGCGGAACTCTTCAAGGCCATAGACGCCCGGCACCTTCAGGTCGAGCACCTGCTGGCCCTGCTCCGGCGTGAGGCCGCGGACCAGGTAGATGAATTCCTTGTTGGCCTGCTGGGTGAGACGCTCGGTCAACTGCTGCGGATTCTGCCCCAATACGGCAGCCAGTTGCGGCCAGCGGTCCCTGGATGCCTGCATTTCCTTGGGGTTGGCCCAAAGCGTGGTGACAGGCGTACTGACCGCCAACGGCTCGCCGTTGCGGTCGGTGATCAGGCCGCGGTGCGCAGGAATCGGAATGTGGCGCAGGCTGCGGGCATCGCCCTGGCCCTTGAGGAAGTCACGGTCGACCACCTGCAGGTCGATGATCCGCCAGCTGATGGCACCGACCATCAGCGCGAGCAGGCCGACCACGACCCGGAAGCGCCAGGGATAGAGTGCCCCCTCGAGCTTCATCATGGCGTGACCATCCGTACTTCGTCAGCATTGGGCACGCGCATCTTCAACTGGCCGGCGGCCAGGTTCTCGATGCGGCTGTGGGCGGTCCAGGTGCTCTGCTCGAGGATCAGGCGGCCCCACTCGGCCTGCGCCTTGTCACGCTCGCTGAGTTCGTTGTACAGGGTGTTGAGCAACTGGCGGTTCCAGTGCGCGCTGTAGGAGACGGCGATGGCCGACACCAGCACGCCGACGAACAGCAGCAGCATCAGGAAGCTGCCGCCTGGCAGGGGCTTGGCGAACAGGCGACTCACCGCAGCTTCTCCGCCACGCGCATGACGGCGCTGCGCGCCCGCGGGTTGGCCTTGAGTTCCGCCTCGGAGGCGAACTGCGCCTTGCCGATCAGCTTGATCTTCGGCTCGAAGGCCTTGTGCTGCACCGGCAGGTTGCGCGGCAGGTTGTCGGCTTCGCCCTTGACCAGCTTGCGCATGAACAGCTTGACGATGCGGTCTTCGAGGGAGTGGAAGCTGATCACGGCCAGGCGCCCGCCAACTTCCAGCGCGTCGAGCGCCGCGTCCAGGCCGGCTTCGAGATCGCCCAGTTCGTTGTTGACGTGGATACGCAGGCCCTGGAACGCGCGGGTCGCTGGATTCTTGCCCTTTTCCCAGGCAGGGTTGGCGACCTTGAGCACTTCGGCCAGGTCGGCGGTACGGGTGAACGGCTGTTTCTCGCGGCGCTCGACCACCGCGCGCGCCATGCGACCGGCAAAGCGCTCCTCGCCATATTCCTTGAACACGCGGGCGATTTCCTCGACCGGCGCGGTGGCGACGAACTCGGCGGCGCTGATGCCCTGGCCCGGGTTCATGCGCATGTCCAGCGGGCCGTCGTTGAGGAAGCTGAAGCCACGTTCGGGGTCGTCCAGCTGCGGGGAGGACACACCGAGGTCGAGCAGGATGCCGCTGACCTTGCCGTCCAGCCCGCGCGCGCGTACTTCATCGCCCATCTCGGCGAAGCTGCGCTGCACAATGACAAAGCGGCCGTCTTCGGCCGCCAGCGCTTGCCCCGTGGCAATCGCCTGTGGATCCTTGTCGAAGCCCAGCAGCCGCCCCTGCGGCCCGAGCTTGCCGAGGATCAGGCGACTGTGACCTCCGCGCCCGAAGGTGCCGTCCAGATAGCAACCGTCGGCGCGCAGGGCCAGTGCCTCGACGGCCTCGTCGAGCAGGACGGTGATGTGGTTGAAGCCGCTATCTATGGTCACAGGATCAGGTCACGCAGTTCATCGGGCATGGCGCCCGGTTGTTGAATAGCTGCAAGATCGGCTGCCGAAACCGCGTTCCAGGCATCTTCATCCCACAGCTGGAATTTGTTCAGCTGCCCCACCAGCATCGCCTTCTTGTCGAGCCTGGCGTATTCACGCAGACGGGGCGGCACCAGGAAACGACCGCTGCCATCGAGCTCCAGGTCAACCGCATTGCCGATCAGCAGGCGCTGCAGGCGACGGTTTTCCTCACGCAACGATGGCAAGGCACGCAACTTGGCTTCTATCTGTTCCCACTCGTCGAGGGGATAAACACACAAGCAGGGGTCCACAGCGTCGATGGTCACGATGAGCTGACCATTGCAACGCGAATCGAGCTCGTCACGGTACCGGCTCGGCATGGCGAGACGGCCCTTGGCATCGAGGCTGACGGCGTTGGCTCCGCGGAACACGGCTGCGATTCCCCACAATGTTAACGTTTTTGTGCCAGAAAACCCACTTCATCCCACTTTCTGCCACTTGCGCACACTATAGGAATCCGTTCGCCACACCGTCAAGGCACGTTCATAAGGAAAACCCTTACAGGACCGAGATTTAGCGCAACAAAGGAAGGAGGAAGGATTACCGGGAGACAAAATTGGCGGGAAAAATCAAGCGCACTCAAACGGATAGGGCGCAGAGTTAAAGTAGTTTATTAAGAGTAAGAACTTTTCGGCATTACCAGGAGGGTTCTGCTATCGATTGAAGCAGAAGGAGAAGAGGTGGAGAGTCGATCTGTAAGCCGGGTTTTGTCGAGGACAGTCATTCCTCTACGACGGCCATCACTGGACGCCTCTAGCAACCTACCCGGTTCCGACGCGGGCCACGCCTTATGGAACCCTATTTGGTCTTGCTCCGAGTGGGGTTTACCTAGCCACGAACTGTTGCCAGTCGTGCGGTGCGCTCTTACCGCACCTTTTCACCCTTACCGGCACCGAAGTGCTTAGGCGGTTGTTTTCTGTGGCACTTTCCGTAGGCTCGCGCCTCCCAGGCGTTACCTGGCACTCTGCCCTGCGGAGCCCGGACTTTCCTCCCCCTGCAATTGCGGAACAAAAGCAGGCAGCGACTGTCCGATCGACTCTCCGCCGACAAGGGTAACGGCAGGCGCGGGCAAGAACAAGCGATACTGCAAATAATATCATTACGCCATTAATGGCTTTTCTGTTTATCCAGTGCCGCTTGATACAGAAGATTCTTACGTACGCCGGTAATTTCTGCCGCCAATGCCGCCGCCCGCTTGAGCGGCAACTCCGCCAGCAACAAGTCCAGCACGCGCAGGGCATCGCTGCTGATCGCCTGGTCGTCCTGGGGGGCGCTCCAACCTGTCACCAGCACCACGCATTCGCCGCGCTGCTGGTTGCTGTCATCGGCGACGAACGCGCGCAGCTCGGACAGCGGCAAGCCCTTGAGCGTCTCGAAGGTCTTGGTCAGTTCACGCGCCAGCACGGCCGGGCGCTCGCCACCGAACACGGTTTCCATGTCTTCCAGGCACTCGAGGATGCGATGTGGCGCCTCATAGAAGATCAAGGTGCGCGGCTCTTCCCTGACCTGCTCCAGGCGGGCGCGGCGCCCGACCGCCTTGGCTGGCAGGAAGCCTTCGAAGATGAAGCGGTCCGATGGCAACCCTGCCGCCGACAGCGCCGCGATCAGCGCGCAGGCGCCCGGCACCGGCACCACCTTCACGCCCGCTGCACGCGCCTGGCGCACCAGGTGATACCCCGGATCGGAAATCAGCGGAGTGCCGGCATCGGATACCAACGCCACGTCGTCGCCTGCCAGCAGGCGCGTGATGAAGCGGCTGCCCTCGTCGCGCTCGTTGTGTTCATGGCATGCGGCCAGCGGCGTATCGATGCCGAAATGCTGCAGCAGGCGCACCGAGTGACGGGTGTCCTCGGCGGCGATCAGCGACACCGAGCCCAGCACCTTGAGTGCGCGGGCGCTCATGTCGTCGAGATTGCCGATGGGCGTTGCCACGACATAAAGCGTACCCACTGTGGATTTCGAAGCCCCTGCAACATCAGTCACTGCACACACCTGCCTTGCCGATCAAAGGCGCCATTGTAGCCCGAGCGCCCGCAACAAGGCGCAAAGAACTTCAGTGTCCACCCCCGGCAAGCGACCTATAGTGAAGGATCAGCGTCAGCGACATCGCGCCCCGGCCAGTGCTTGGGTACAATTGCCGGCCAACTTGATCGAGTAACAGGACCCTTACATGATCGCTTGCCTGCGGCTGCTCACAGCCCTCTGTCTCGCTGCCCTGCTGGCAGCCTGCGCCAGCTCGCCCTCATCGAGCCTGGGCGAACTGCCACGCACCCCGGATGCCAGCATCGAGCAACTGCTCGAGAAGGCAGCCTCCAGCAAGTCGCCAGAAGACGCCGCGCTGCTGCGTCTGAGCGCCGCCGACATGGCCTACCGGCAGAAGGACTTCCCACGCGCGGCACGCATCCTCGAGCAGGTTCCGCTCGACTCGATCAAGCCCGCCCAGCAGGTGTTCGCCAGCACCCTGGCCGCGGAACTGGCGATGAGCCGCAACCAGCCCAAGGCAGCCCTCGATGCCCTGTCGCACCCGAGCCTGCAGCGTGTCGGCGAGTTGCCCGAAGAACAGCAGGTACGCACCTACAGCGTGCACGCTGCCGCCCTGGAAGCCGATGGCCAGGCCCTGCCTGCCGCCCAGCAGCGCGTGCTGCTGGCACCACTGCTCAGCGGTGCGGCCGCGGCGAAGAACAACGACGCCATCTGGTCGCTGGTCGCCTCGCTGCCGGCCGAGCAACTGCAGCAACCAGCCAGCAATCCGACCCTGGCCGGCTGGACCAGCCTGGCCCTGGCAGTCAAGAGCGCCGGCACCCTGGAACAGCAGCAGGCCGCCATCGACAGCTGGCGCCAGCAGCACGCCGAGCACCCGGCCGCCCAGCAACTGCCCGACGCCCTGGTCAAGCTCAAGCAACTGGCCAGCCAGCCGCTGACCAAGATCGCCCTGCTGCTGCCCCAGGAAGGCCCGCTGGCCGGCGTTGCCCGCGCCCTGCGCGACGGCTTCATGGCCGCCCACTTCCAGGCCCAGCAGTCCGGCCAGCCGGCGCCCGCCGTGCAGGTCTTCGACAGCTCGCGCCTCACCTCGCTGGACGACTTCTATCGCCAGGCCCAGGCAGCCGGTGTGCAACTGGTGATCGGCCCGCTGGAAAAGCCGCTGGTGAAAAAGCTCGCCGACTATCCGCAACTGCCCATCACCACCCTGGCACTGAACTACGCCGAGGCCGGGCAGAAGTCGCCACCACAACTGTTCCAGTTCGGCCTTGCCGCCGAGGATGAAGCCCGCGAAGTTTCCCGCCGCGCCCGCGCAGACGGCCTGGTCCGCGCCGTGGCCCTGGTGCCGAGCGGTGAGTGGGGCGACCGCGTGCTGGCCGCCTTCCGCCAGGACTGGGAAGGCAACGGCGGCACCCTGCTCGCTGCCGAGCGTATCGCCCAGCCGGTAGCCCTGGCCCAGCAGATCGCCGATCTGTTCCAGCTGCGCCAGAGCGAAGGCCGCGCCAAGAGCCTGCAAAGCGCCGTGGGCGGCAATGTCGCCGCACAGCCGTCGCGTCGCCAGGACATCGACTTCATCTTCCTGGCCGCCACCCCGCAGCAGGCCCAGCAGATCAAGCCGACCCTCAACTTCCAGTACGCCGGTGACGTTCCGGTCTACGCCACCTCCAACCTGTACAGCGCCAGCGGTGACGTGAACCAGTACAACGACATGAACGGCATCCGCTTCTGCGAAACCCCCTGGCTACTCGATTCCACCAACAGCCTGCGTCAGCAGGTGGTGCAGCAGTGGCCGCAAGCCGCAGGCAGCCTCGGTCGCCTGTACGCCATGGGCGTCGACGCCTACAGCCTGGCGCCGCGCCTGGGCCAGCTCAAGGCCCTGCCCGACAACCGTGTCGAAGGCCTGTCCGGCAGCCTGAGCATCAACGCCAACCAGCGTGTCGAGCGGCAACTGCCCTGGGCTGAGTTCGCCGGTGGCCAGGTCAGGCGCCTGCCGGATACCGCCCACTGATGCCCGACGCATCGCCCGCCAGCGCCGGCCTGGCTGCAGAAAACCAGGCCCTCGAGCACCTTCGAGGGCAAGGCCTGCAACTGCTGGCACGCAACTGGCGATGCAAGGGAGGCGAGCTTGATCTGGTCATGCTCGACGCCGATACAGTAGTATTCGTCGAAGTCCGCTACCGCTTGCACGCGGATTTCGGCGGCGCGCTCGAAAGTATCGACGGGCGCAAGCAGAAACGCCTGGCGCTGGCCGCCAGCCTGTTCCTGCTGAAGGAACCCCGCTGGGCCGATCACCCCTGCCGCTTCGACGTAGTCGCCCTGCAGGGCAGCCACCATGCAGGTCGGCCGCTTCAATGGCTGAAAAACGCCTTCGAATGCTGAACCCATTCCGATTTCTTTGCTCTATGTTTCGCGGGCTGGCCCCTGTCGCGCGTCGCGCAGGCCTCCGCCGCACTTAAGGTCACACCAGATGGACATGCAATCCCGAATTCGCCGGCTTTTCGAGGCCAGCATCGCTACCAAGCAACAGGCAATGGACATCCTGGCACCGCATATCGAGCAGGCCAGCCTGGTCATGGTCAATGCACTGCTCAACGAGGGCAAGATGCTCGCCTGCGGCAACGGTGGCTCGGCAGGTGATGCCCAGCATTTTTCCTCGGAACTGCTCAACCGCTTCGAGCGCGAGCGCCCGAGCCTGCCGGCCATCGCCCTGACCACCGACAGCTCGACCCTCACCTCGATCGCCAACGACTACAGCTACAACGAGGTGTTCTCCAAGCAGATTCGCGCACTGGGCCAGCCTGGCGACGTACTGCTGGCGATCTCCACCAGCGGCAACTCGGCCAACGTGATCCAGGCCATCCAGGCCGCACATGATCGTGAAATGATTGTCGTAGCATTGACTGGACGCGACGGCGGCGGTATGGCTTCGCTGCTGCTGCCCGAGGATGTGGAAATCCGCGTTCCCGCCACGGTCACTGCGCGTATTCAGGAAGTCCACCTGCTGGCGATCCATTGCCTGTGCGATCTGATCGACAGCCAACTGTTCGGGAGTGAAGAATGATCCCCAAGCGCCTCGGCCTGATGGCCCTGACCCTGTGCCTCGGTATTTCCGGGTGCAGCTCGGTCCTGACCTCGACTCGCAACTCGCCGATCGAGGATGATCGCGGCACCCGCACCATCGGCAGCAAGATCGACGACTCGCTGATCGAGACCAAGGTCTCGGTCAACGTGGCCAAGGCCAGTCCGGATCTGGACAATGGCTCGCATATCGTCGTGAGCAGCTACAACGGCATCGTCCTGCTCGCCGGCCAGACTCCACGCGCCGACCTCAAGAGCCTCGCCGAGCAGACCGCCGGCCAGGTGCAACGGGTCAAGAAGGTGCACAACGAGCTGCAGGTCATGCAGCCATCGTCGATCCTGGCCCGCAACAACGACACCTGGCTGACCACCAAGATCAAGACCCAGATGATCGGTGACGCCAACGTCCCCAGCTCGCGCATCAAGGTGATCACCGAAAACGGTATCGTCTATCTGCTCGGCCTGGTGACCCAACAGGAAGCCAACGCCGCCACCAGCGTGGTTCAGGGTGTGTCCGGCGTGCAGAAGATCGTCAAGCTGTTCGAATACATCGACTGATACCCTGGCCCGTGGCGCAATGACCGCGCCATGACGCCCATCGCATCAACACCTGCCCCACATCACCAGGAAACGCCATGAAGAAGTCCCTGCTGTCCCTGCTCGCCATCACCGCCTTCGCCACCCTGGCCGGCTGCTCCACCCCGAGCGCGATCACCCTCAACGACGGCCGCGAGCTGCAGACCCTCGACACGCCGAAGTTCGACCGTGACTCCGGCTTCTACGAGTTCAAGCAGCTGGATGGCAAGCCGACCCGCATCAACAAGGATCAGGTCCGCTCCATCAAGGACCTCTGATTCAAGGCGTGAAAAAAAGGCGATCCATACGGATCGCCTTTTTTGTTACTTGTGTCCCGTCCTAAATAAGGTTTACACCTCCCATCCCGAATTTCCGGAGAGTCAGATGGATCAAGGTGTAAAGCGCACACAGCGTGATTACTCGCTGTCTTTTAAATTGGCAGTGGTCGATCAGGTCGAAAAAGGCGAGCTGACCTGCACCCAGGCCCGGGAGCGGTACGGCATCCAAGGAAAATCTACGGTTCTGGTATGGTTGCGTAAGCACGGTCGGCAGGATTGGAGCCAGGGGGCCTCGATCCGCGACGAGAGGAGCTACGCGATGTCTGACCCCAAAACGCTCACTCCAGAGCAGCGAATCAAAGAGCTTGAGCAGCAGCTTGAGCTGATGAGTCAGAAGGCTCAGTTCTTTGAGACGGTCGTTGATGTTCTGAAAAATGACTACGGTGTATCGGTCGTAAAAAAGCGATCCGGCAAGTCCTCACGCAAGGTCAAGTCGCAGGACTGAGCATTGCCAGGGCTTGTCAGTTTCTAGGCATCAGTCGACAGGCATACTACAAGCGCAACCAAGCCGCTGATGACAAAGAGCGCCAGACGGATCGAGTGGTTGAGTTCGTACAGCAAATCCGGATGCGTCAGCCTCGTCTGGGTACACGCAAGCTGCACTATCTGCTGCATTGCCAACCTGACAGACGAGTCCAGGTCGGCCGAGACAGACTTTTCCAGGTCTTGGGTGAGCGCCGCTTGCTAGTGCTCCCTAAGCGGGCGTATCACAAGACAACGCAGAGCTTTCATCGCTTCTATCGTCACCCCAACTTACTCAAGCCCGGGCCAAGCCAGATTGTTCCGACAAGGCCGGAACACGTCTGGGTTGCCGACATTACTTATCTGCCCGCCCGTAACGGCCCGCTGTATCTGAGCCTGGTAACGGATGCGTACTCCAGGAAAATTGTTGGCCACCACGTCCATGAAAGCCTGCATGCCGAGTCAGTGGCGCAAGCCTTCAAGCAGGCCTTACGAAAGCGACGTCGTCGCCAGCCATTGGTCCACCATTCGGATCGAGGCATCCAATACTGCTCGACGCTGTACCAGTCACTGCACCAGCGGCACGACGTTCAGTGCTCCATGACTGATGGGTATGACTGCTATCAGAACGCGCTGGCGGAGCGCATCAACGGAATCCTCAAGACGGAGCTGCTGTTGAGGAGCCCTGAAGATCTTGAGCAGGCGAGGAAGATGGTTGATGAGGCAGTGCAGATCTACAACACAGAACGGCCCCATATGGCCCTAAAAAACAAAACGCCCGATGCGGTGCATCGGGCGTTTTGAGGCCTGTCGGCCTACCTGAACAGGTGTAAACCTATTTCAGGACTAGACATTGACCACCTTGAGGCTTGGCCGACCCGTCGGGCGCGGCGGCTGGCCACCACCCTCCGGCGGGCCGTCGTCATCGGGCTCCATACCTTCATCATCGAGCTCTTCGCCATCCATCAACGGCGGCTCCAGCTCGAAGACCATGCCCTGCCCGTTTTCCCGGGCGTAGATGCCGAGGATGGCTGCGGCCGGCACGAAGAGGGAGTGGGCCACGCCACTGAAGCGACCCTCGAAGCTCACCGCATCGTTGTCCATATGCAGGTTGCGCACGGCACTGGGCGAGATGTTGAGGACGATCTGGCCATCACTGGCGAAGCCCTGGGGCACCTGGACCGCCGGATATTCGGCATTGACCAGCATATGGGGGGTGCAATCGTTGTCGACGATCCACTCGTACAGTGCTCTAACCAGATAGGGGCGACTGGAGTTCATCAACGGCTCCTTAAAGCTTGCGCATTTCACGTTCAGCAGCAGACAGGCTCGCCTGGAAAGGCTCGCGGGCGAACTGTCGCTCCATGTAATCCAGCAGCGGCTTGGCTTGCCGCGGCAGTTCGATACCCATTACCGGCAATCGCCAGAGTATGGGCAGTAGACAACAATCGACCAGGCTTTGCTCCTCGCTCATGAAGCAGGGGAACTCCCCGAACAGCGCCGAAACGCCGGTCAGGCTCTCGCGCAGTGCCTTGCGCGCCTCACCACGCACCGCCTCGCTGGCACGCGGATCGAGAATGCTGTCGGCCAACGCACACCAGTCGCGCTGGATACGGTGCATCAGCAGGCGGCTGTTGCCACGCGCCACCGGATACACCGGCATCAGTGGCGGATGAGGATAGCGTTCCTCGAGGTACTCCATCACCACGGTCGATTCGTACAACGCCAGGTCACGATCGACCAGGGTCGGCACGCTGCCATAGGGATTCACTTCGATCAGCTTGGGCGGCAGACGATCGGCAATGACGTCGATGATCTGCACACTGACGCCCTTCTCGGCGAGAACGAGGCGTACCCGATGAGAATAATGGTCAGCGGGGTCGGAATAGCAGGCTAACCTGTTGGTCGCGCCCATGTAGCTCCTCCTCGCATGGGGATGCTTGAAAACTGCAAATGCAAACGCGCCCCGGGGGCTCCCTGCACTTGCACAGGAGCCCCCAGGGCGCGTTCAACTACCAGAAACTACTGCGTGATCAGTGCACGTCCTTCCAGTATTCGCGCTTG
This sequence comes from Pseudomonas sp. FA117, assembly GCF_057370475.1. Taxonomy (NCBI): domain Bacteria; kingdom Pseudomonadati; phylum Pseudomonadota; class Gammaproteobacteria; order Pseudomonadales; family Pseudomonadaceae; genus Pseudomonas; species Pseudomonas sp. FA117. Next base: position 1,150,743 of record NZ_CM170675.1, on the reverse strand, counting down.
AGCAAGTAGGCGAACACGAAGAAGAAAGCCAGGAACAGCAGGACATAGGTGCCGATGCGCTGGCTTTCCAGTTTGACCGGGTTGGCCGAATAGGCCAGGAAGGTCACCAGGTTCTTGACCTTCTCGTCGAACTGCTCGGGCGTCAGGGTACCGGATTTCGGCTCGATGGTCAGCTGGTCGCAGGCTTCATGGGTCAGCGGGCTGCCCGTCAGCGGGTCGAACTGCTTCTTGCCGTCGACCACGGTCTGGATCTGCTTGCAGCCGATCACCTGGTTGCCCTGCAACCCGACCAGCACGTTGGGCATGCCGACGTTGGGGAAGACCTTGTTGTTGACCCCGTAAGGGCGCGACTTGTCTTCATAGAAACTGTGCAGGTAGCTGTACAGCCAGTCGTTGCCGCGCACCCGGGCGACCAGGGTCAGGTCGGGCGGCGCAGCGCCGAACCAGGTCTTGGCATCGCTCGGCTGCATGCCGATCTTCATGTGGTCGCCGATCTTGGCGCCGGTGAACACCAGCTTGTCGAGCATCACCTCGTGAGGGATGCCCAGGTCATCGGCCACCCGCTCGTAACGCTGGAACTTGGCACTGTGACAGCCCATGCAATAGTTGGCGAAGGTCCGTGCGCCATCCTGCAGTGCGGGCTTGTCGGTCAGGTCGATGTCGACCTTCTGCAGCTCCACGCCCTGCTCGGCGGCGAAGGATAGGGCAGGCATCAGTGCCAGGAACATTACTGCAATCAACTTTTTCATCAGCCAGTCACCCTTTCCGGAACCGGTTTTGTCTTCTCGAGCCTTGTGTAGAACGGCATCAGCAGAAAGTAGGCGAAATACAGCACGGTGCAGACCTGCGACAGCAAGGTCCGCCCAGGCGTAGGTGCCAGCACGCCGAGCACGCCGAGAATGATGAAGGCCACGCAGAACACCAGCAGGAAGATCTTGCTCAACCAGCCCTTGTAGCGCATCGAGCGCACCGGGCTGCGGTCGAGCCAGGGCAGCACGAACAACACTGCGATTGCCGCGCCCATGGCGATGACACCGAACAGCTTGTCAGGTACCGCGCGCAGGATCGCGTAGAACGGCGTGAAGTACCATACCGGCGCGATGTGCTCGGGCGTCTTGAACGCGTTGGCCTGCTCGAAGTTCGGTTTTTCCAGGAAGTAACCGCCCATTTCGGGGAAGAAGAACACCACGGCGCAGAACACGAAGAGGAACACCACGACCCCGACGATATCCTTGACGGTGTAGTACGGGTGGAAGGGAATGCCGTCCAGCGGCACGCCGTTCTCGTCCTTGTGCTTCTTGATGTCGATGCCGTCCGGGTTGTTCGACCCCACTTCGTGCAGCGCCAGGATGTGCAGCACCACGAGCCCGAGGATGACGATCGGCAAGGCGACCACATGCAGGGCGAAGAAGCGGTTCAGGGTGATACCGGAGATCAGGTAGTCGCCGCGGATCCATTGAGTGAGGTCATCGCCGATCAGCGGGATGGCACCGAACAGCGAGATGATCACCTGGGCACCCCAGTAGGACATCTGCCCCCAGGGCAGCAGGTAGCCCATGAAGGCCTCGGCCATCAGCGCCAGGTAGATCAGCATGCCGAACAGCCAGACCAGTTCGCGTGGCTTCTGGTACGAGCCGTACAGCAGCCCACGGAACATGTGCAGGTAGACGACGATGAAGAACGCCGAGGCGCCGGTGGAATGCAGGTAGCGCAGGATCCAGCCGTACTCGACATCGCGCATGATGTACTCGACCGAGGCGAAGGCCTCTTCTGCCGAGGGTGTGAAACTCATGGTCAGCCACACGCCGGTAACGATCTGGTTGACCAGCACCAGCAGTGCCAGGGAGCCGAAGAAGTACAGGAAGTTGAAGTTCTTGGGCGCGTAATACTTGCTCAGGTGGTCTTCCCACATCTTTGTGGCGGGGAAGCGAGCATCAATCCAGTCCATGAACTTGCTCATCATGCGTTCTCCTGATCGACGCCGATGACGATGATGTCGTCCGATTCATACGAGTGCGGTGGCACTGGCAGGTTGAGCGGCGCCGGCTGCGACTTGTAGACGCGCCCGGCGAGGTCGTAGTGCGAACCGTGGCAGGGGCAGAAGTAGCCACCGACCCACTTCGGACCGAGATCGGCAGGGGCCACCTCAGGGCGGAAGGTAGGCGAGCAACCCAGGTGGGTGCACAGGCCGACGAGAATGAGGATTTCCGGCTTGATCGAGCGCACCTCGGGGTCGACGTAGGTCGGCTGCACCGAGGCCTTGGACTCAGGGTCGGAAAGCTCCGGCGTGAGCTTCTTCAGGTTGCCGAGGATTTCCTGCGTCCGCCGCACGATGAAAACCGGCTGGCCACGCCATTCGGCAACCATCTGCTGACCGGGCTCGACCTTGGCGATGTTGACCTTCACCGGTGCCCCTGCGGCTTTCGCCTTGGCACTGGGGAACCATGACCCCACGAACGGTACCGCAGCCCCCACTGCCCCCGCAGCCCCCACCACGGATGTGGCAGCTACGAGGAAGCGGCGCCGGCCTGCGTTGACGCCGTCATTGCTCATTCAGTCCTCTCCCATCAGCTTTTTCTCGCCCGCTGGATCAGGCGTCTATTAGTAATGTCTGTGGCGCTAAAAATTGGTCGCCATGGTAAGAAACAAATCCACACACTGACAAGGTGATTACCCCTGGTTCGGGCTACAACCCTCGCTTTGCTTGATCTGCGTCTATGTGGCAACTCGGCCCGGACATGCTGACAGGTTAGTTCAAGACATAAAAAAAGCCCGGTTCCAGGGAACCGGGCTTTTTCGACTGCCGAAGCGGTATTAACGCTTGGAGTACTGAGGACGCTTACGCGCTTTACGCAGACCCACTTTCTTACGCTCGACTTCACGAGCGTCGCGGGTGACGTAGCCAGCACGACGCAGGGCGCCACGCAGGGTTTCATCGTATTCCATCAGGGCGCGGGTGATACCGTGGCGGATAGCACCGGCCTGACCGCTGACACCACCACCGGAAACGGTGACGTAGATGTCGAACTTCTCGACGGTTTCGGTCAGCTCCAGCGGCTGGCGAACAACCATGCGAGCGGTTTCACGACCGAAGAACACGTCCAGAGAACGGTTGTTGATGGAGATGTTACCAGTACCCGGACGCAGGAAAACGCGAGCGGTTGCGGTCTTGCGACGGCCAGTGCCGTAATTTTGAGTCGCCGACATAATGAACTATCCCGTTAGATCTTCAGTTCTTGAGGCTGCTGAGCAGTGTGAGGGTGGGTAGCACCCGCGTACACTTTCAGCTTGCGGTACATGTCGCGACCCAGCGGGTTCTTCGGCAGCATGCCTTTGACCGCGGTCTCGATGACGCGCTCAGGGGCCTTGTCGATCAGCTTCTCGAAGCTGATTTCCTTGATGCCACCTGGGAAGCCGGAGTGGGAGTAGTACATCTTGTCCGAAGACTTGGCACCAGTTACACGAACCTGCTCGGCGTTGATGACGACGATGTAGTCGCCGGTGTCAACGTGAGGAGTGTACTCAGGCTTGTGTTTGCCGCGCAGACGGGTAGCGATTTCGGTAGCCAGACGACCCAGGGTCTGACCAGCGGCATCGATTACGAACCACTCGCGCTTTACTGTTTCCGGTTTAGCAGTAAAAGTTTTCATTCTCTAAAGCCTCAGAGGCCGCCCAGCGAAAAATAGACGGCGAATCTTACTGGATAGTGCACAGCTTGCCAAGGGCAAGCGCGCAGCCGAGCACGGACGCTTTTGGGGGCTCGGGTCGGGCACGCCCATGATCGACGGGGTTCTTCCTGCGTGGTGGTGCATCACTTCCGCCACACGGAGAGGCCCAGCATTATCCAGATTGCGCAAAGATTTTCAACCTGCTTTGATGGTTTCTTTGTCCAGCAGAGAGCCTTCCGATGGAATACCGCAAGCTCGGCCGTACCGATCTCGACGTCAGCGCCCTGTGCCTGGGTACCATGACCTGGGGCGAACAGAACGTTCAGGATGAGGCCTTCGAGCAGATCGCCCTGGCCAAGTCCGCCGGCATCAACTTCATCGACACCGCCGAAATGTACCCGGTGCCGCCACGCCCGGAGACCTACGCGGCCACCGAACGCATCATCGGCAACTGGTTCCGCGCCAACGGCGACCGGGACGACTGGATCCTCGCCAGCAAGGTCGCCGGCCCGGGCAACGGCATCAGCCACATTCGCGACGGCCAGCTCAAGCACAACCGCCAGCACATCGTCGCGGCCCTGGACGAGAGCCTCAAGCGCCTGCAGACCGACCGTATCGACCTGTACCAGTTGCACTGGCCGGAACGCTCCACCAACTTCTTCGGCAAGCTGGGCTACCAGCACCTGCCCCACGACCTGTTCACGCCGCTGGAAGAAACGCTGGAGGTGCTCGACGAACAGGTGCGTGCCGGCAAGATCCGCCACATCGGCCTGTCCAACGAAACCCCGTGGGGCACCATGAAGTTCCTGCACCTGGCCGAGAGCCGTGGCTGGCCGCGGGCAGTGTCGATCCAGAACCCCTACAACCTGCTCAACCGCAGCTTCGAGGTGGGCCTGGCGGAAGTGGCGATCCGCGAGCAATGTGGCTTGCTGGCCTATTCGCCGCTGGCCTTCGGCATGCTCTCGGGCAAGTACGAGAACGGCGCTCGCCCGGAAAAGGGCCGCCTGACCCTGTTCAGCCGCTTCGCCCGCTACTCCAACCCACAGACCGTGGCCGCCTGCAGCCGCTACGTGCAACTGGCCCGCGAGCACGGTCTGGACCCGGCGCAGATGGCCCTGGCGTTCGTCACCCGCCAGCCGTTCGTGACCAGCAACATCATCGGCGCCACCGACCTCACCCAACTGCAGAGCAACCTGGACAGCGCCCGCCTGGTGCTGAGCGACGAACTGCTGGCGGCGATCGAGGCACTGCACCAGCAGCAGCCGAATCCGGCGCCTTGAGCCTGGATCTGTATCGCGCCCTTCGCGGGCAAGCCCGCTCCTACAGGATTTCACTGCCCTCAGGGCCTGTGCAGAACCTGTGGGAGCGGGCTTGCCCGCGAATCAGGCGGCTCGATTCATCGGGGTAGACACAATCGCCAAAAAATAAGACGATCCAGCCGGTGATTGACCACTCTACCCTATAAGAACAATGACAATGATGTTTACCCAACCCTCCGCGTCGCTGCGGCGCGTCAGCATCCTGGCCATTGATAAAGTGTTCGCTTCGACACTGATGCAGGCCAAGGACTTCTTCCACCTCGCCAGCCTGCGCTACAGCAAGCAACTGGGGCTTGGCCTGCAGTCGATGTTCGAGATTCACCTGGTGAGCCCCGACGGCCAGCCGGTGGACAGCTTCAGCGAGGTGCAGCTCCCGGTCGACGGCGCGCTGGGCGACGCCGATGTGATCATCCTCCCGGCTTTCTGGGACGACTTCGACAACCTGCTGGCCCGCTACCCGCAGGTGCTGCCGTGGCTGCGCGAGCAACACGCCCGTGGCGCCGTGCTGTGCGGCGAGGCCAGCGGCGTGTTCTGGCTGGCCGAATCCGGCCTGCTCGACGGCAAGGAGGCGACCACCTACTGGCGCTTCTTCAACAGCTTCGCCGAGCGTTTCCCCAGCATCCGCCTGAACCAGGACAAGCACCTGACCGACGCCGACAACCTGTACTGCGCCGGCGGCACGACATCAGCCTGCGACCTGTACATCTACCTGATCGAGCGTTTCTGCGGGGCCAACGTCGCGCGGGCCGTGGCCCGCGACATCCTCTACGAAGTGCAGCGCAACTACACCCCGGGGCGCATGGGCTTCGGTGGGCAGAAACTGCATCAGGACCTGATCATCCTGCAGATCCAGCACTGGCTGGAGGAACACTTCGCCGACAAGTTCCGCTTCGAGGACGTGGCGCGCAACCACGGCATGAGCATCCGCAACTTCATGCGTCGCTTCCAGACCGCCACCGGCGACAAGCCCCTGCACTACCTGCAGCGCCTGCGCATCGAGACGGCCAAGGGCCTGCTCTCCAGCACGCGCAAGAGCATCAAGACCATCAGTTACGAGGTAGGGTACGACGACGCGAGCTTCTTCGCCCGCCTGTTCCGCCAGCATACGGAGCTGTCGCCGAACCAGTATCGGCAGCAGTTCATGCAGGAAGCCTGAGGCCGATGGGGCTGCTTTGCAGCCCTTTCGCGACACAAGGCCGCTTCTACAGGGATACGGGAATGCCTGCAGGAGCGGCCCTGGTTCTCAGGGCTTGTGGGCTCGCGAGAGGAATTCGTGGGACTGCATTTCCAGCAGGCGGCTGAGGGTACGCTGGAACTCGAAGCTCAGGCGCCCACCGGTGTACAGGTCCTTGAGCTCCACCTCTGCCGAGATGATCAGCTTGACGTTGCGGTCGTAGAACTCGTCGACCATGTTGATGAAACGGCGGGCGATGTCGTCGGTGGTGACGCCCATCTGCTCGACGTTGCTCAACAGCACGGCATGGAAGATCTTGCCCAGCTCGATGTAGTCGTTCTGGCTACGCGGGCCGTCGCACAGGGCGCGGAAGTCGAACCAGGCGACGTCGTCGCAGGTACGCAGGGCATGGATCTCGCGGTTCTCGATCACCAGCACGTCGTTCTCGACCGCCTGGGTGCACTCGGGCGTGAGCGCCTTGAAGCTGGCCCGCATGCTTTCGTGGGCCGCCTCGTTGAGCGGGAAGTGGAACAGCTCGGCCTGCTCCAGGTGCCGCAGGCGATAGTCGACGCCGCTGTCGACGTTCACCACGTCGGTGTACTGCTTGATCATGGCGATGGCCGGCAGGAAGCGCGCGCGCTGCAGGCCGTCCTTGTACAGGCCGTCGGGCACGATGTTGGAGGTCGCCACCAGCGACACGCCGTTCTTGAACAGTTCTTCCATCAGCGTGCCGAGGATCATGGCATCGGTGATGTCGGAGACGAAGAACTCGTCGAAGCAGATCACCCGGGCTTCCTGGGAGAAACGCTTGGCGATGATGGTCAGCGGGTTCTTCTCACCCTTGAGGGTTTTCATTTCCTCGTGCACGCGCTTCATGAAGCGGTGGAAGTGGGTGCGCATCTTCTCCTTGAACGGCAGCGCCTCGAAGAAGGTGTCGACCAGGTAGGTCTTGCCCCGCCCTACCCCGCCCCAGAAGTACAGGCCCTTGACCGGCGTCTGCTCCTTCTTGCCGAACAGCTTGCCGAACATGCCCGGCTTGTTGTTCTGCGCCGCGATCAGGTCGTCGTACAGGCGCTGCAAGTGACGCACCGCCGTTTCCTGCGCCGCGTCATGGAAGAAGTCGGGGCGTTTCAGATCTGCTTGATATCGTTCTAGGGGCGTCATGATTCGTTAGCGAGACAACAAAAAACGGGCCGTCACTGTAGCGACCGGCCCGCCTAATGGCAATCAGACTTGTGTCAATATGCCTCAGTCCTGCTGGGGCGCCAACGCCTCACGCAGGCTCAGCACCGCCGCATCACGGGCGCTTGCATCGGCGAATTGCGGCCCGTCGGCCACCTGCTCGCCATCGAGCCACAGGCTGAAGCCCAGGCCATCTAAACGCACATCGGCCTCCCCGCCCTGCTGCAACTGCTTGCTCACCGCGCCTGCGCTCTTGCCGTCGGCGAAGCTGCGCGACAGCAGCAGTTGCTCGCCGTCGGCCGCCAGCAGGCGGAAGCGGAAGCTGCCGTCTTCGTCGCGGAAACTGACGAAGCGCGCACTCTTGGCGGCCTTCTTCTTGACTTCGGTACCGGCCTGGACACTGCTGCGGAACGAACGCAGGCCAACAGACTCGCGCAGTTGCTCGAGGAACGGCGTGGCGATCTTGCGGGCCTTGGCGGCGCCGGCCAGGAGGATGTCTTCCAGATCCGACGGACGCGAGATCAGTTGATGGTAGTGCTCGCGCTTCTCGGCCAGCTGGCCGTCGAGCAGCTGGAACAGGCGGCTCTTCGCCTCGCCCCAGCCCAGGCCTTGCAGCAGCTCGTCGCGGAACTCGGCGGCCTGAACGGCGGTGGCGAAGGCCTGGTACAGGGTGAACAGGTGCGAGTTGTCCGGATCCTTCGCTTCGCCCGGGGCGCGCGAGTCGGTGACGATACGCGAGATGGCGTCCTTCATGTCCTTGGCGCTGGTGAACAGCGGGATGGTGTTGTCATAGCTCTTGGACATCTTGCGACCGTCCAGGCCTGGAAGCGTGGCCACGCTTTCCTCGATCACCGCCTCCGGGAGGACGAAGAACTCCTTGCCCTGTCCGAACAGGTGGTTGAAGCGCTGGCCGATGTCACGGGCCATCTCTACGTGCTGGATCTGGTCACGGCCGACCGGCACCTTGTGCGCGTTGAACATGAGGATGTCGGCGGCCATCAGCACCGGGTAGCTGTACAGGCCCATGGACACGCCGGCGTCCGGGTCTTCACCGTTCTCCAGGTTCTTGTCGACCGAGGCCTTGTAGGCGTGGGCGCGATTGAGCAGGCCCTTGGCGGCAACGCAGGTCAGCAGCCAGGTCAGCTCGGGGATTTCCGGAATGTCGGACTGGCGATAGAAGGTGACCTTGTCCGGATCCAGGCCGCCGGCCAGCCAGGTGGCGGCGATTTCCAGGCGCGAGCGCTGGATGCGCAGCGGGTCGTCGCACTTGATCAGGGCGTGGTAGTCGGCCAGGAAGTAGAACGAGTCGGCACCGGGCTGCTGGCTGGCGAGAATCGCCGGGCGGATGGCGCCGGCGTAGTTGCCCAGGTGCGGGGTGCCGGTGGTGGTGATACCGGTGAGAATGCGCGTGGTCATGGGTGATCGCTTATTCAGGCTTGGCTCAGTTCGAAAGACGCGGCAGCACCAGATCCTTCAGATCGGTCAGCTTGCCATGGAAGAAGTGTCCGCATTCTGCCACTTTCAGCAGCTCATGGGGGCGCGTCAGTGCGTCGGACCATGCGTAGACCAGCTCAGGATCGACCACCTCGTCGGTGTCAGGCTGTACCACGGTGACCGGGCAGCGCTGCGGCATCGGGAATTGTTCGGTCAGGCGCATCACCGCCGGGGCAATCATGAACAGATGTTGCAGCTCGCTCCCGGCGCCTTCCAGACGCCCGGCCAGGCTGGCAGCGACGAAGCCACCGAACGAAAAGCCCATCAGCACTAGCGGCAATTGCGGGTGCTGCGCTTGCAACCAGGCCGCCGCGGCCTCGGCATCGGCCACTTCGCCGGCGCCCATGTCATGGCTGCCGGCACTCTGGCCGACGCCGCGGTAGTTGAAGCGCAGGGTGATGTAGCCGGCATCGCGAGCCGTGCGTTGCAGGGTCGAGACCACCTTGTTGAGCATGGTGCCGCCCTGGACCGGGTTAGGGTGGCAGATCAGCACCACGCCACGGGCATCGGCCACGTCCAGGTACAGCGCTTCGAGCTGGCCACTGGGGCCATCGATGAACAAGGGGGTTTCGCGGACAAGCAAGGCACTACTCCGTGACCTCGAGAGGGGTCGATTCGTCTAGATGGGGAATTCTGTTCTGATTTGCGATCGCTCGCGGTATACAGCGCAGGTCTGAGCCGTTAACGTAAAGCAAAGCCGTTTATAGAGGAAGGACTCGTGGAACACTCGCTCCTTGTTTGGTTGCTGCCGACCCTGGCACTGGTCGTTGGTGTCGTCGTCGGTTTCGCCCTGGCCCGCCTTCTCCCCAACGCGGCTCCCAGCAGCACGCAACGCCAGCTGGATGACATCCAGCAGCGTTTCGACAATTACCAGAATGAAGTGGTGACCCACTTCAACAGCACCGCTTCGCTGGTCAAGAAACTGACCCAAAGCTACCAGGACGTGCAGGATCACCTGGCCGATGGCGCCAACCGCCTGGCCCTGGACGAACTGACCCGTCAGCGCCTGCTGGCTTCGCTGCATTCGGAAGCCGCGCAAGGCCCGCGTGATCGCCTGACGCCACCGAAAGACACCGCCGAAGTGCCACGCGACTACGCGCCCAAGGCACCCAACTCGCCGGGCATGCTCGACGAGAGCTACGGGCTCAAGCGCTGAAAAACAACAGGAATGCAGAAGGCCGCGTACAGCGGCCTTTTTTGTGCCTGCCTGGAGTGGCCCTGGCGGACATCCCATGGCTCACATCAGGCGCACCGCTGCAGCGCCTGCCCGAGATCGGCCAGCAGGTCCTCGATATCTTCGAGCCCCACCGACAGGCGCACCAGCCCTTCTGAAATCCCGTGGTGGGCGCGCTCCTCGGGCGTATAGCTGGAGTGGGTCATGCTTGCCGGGTGCTGCGCCAGCGACTCGGCATCGCCCAGGCTCACCGCACGGCTGAACAGCTGCAGCGCGTTCATGAAGCGTCGCCCGGCCTGGATCCCGCCCTTGAGCTCGAAGGCGATCATCCCGCCCGGCAGGCGCATCTGCCGCTGCGCCAGGCCGAACTGGGCGAAGCTCGGCAGGCCCGGATAACGGATCACTTCGACCTGGGGCTGACGCTCGAGGAACTGCGCCACGCCCAAGGCATTGCTGCAATGGCGCTCCATGCGCAGGGCCAGGGTCTTCATGCCGCGCATCAGCAGCGAGGCGTCGTGCGGCGACAGGGCCGCGCCGGTCATGTCCTTCAGGCCTTCCAGGCGAATGCGGTCGACCAGCGCCTTGCGCCCCACCACCAGGCCGGCGGTGATATCGCCATGGCCACTGAGGTACTTGGTCGCCGAATGCACCACGAGATCCGCGCCCAGCTCCAGCGGGCGCTGCAGGTAAGGGGTGCAGTAGGTGTTGTCGACCACCACCGGCAGGTCATGCCTGCGTGCCACACCGACCACCGCCGCGATGTCCACCAGTTCCATGTTCGGGTTGGCCGGGCTTTCGAAATAGATCATCCGCGTACTGGGCGTGATCGCCGCCTCCAGCGCGACAGGATCGTTCAGGTCGACATGCGTCACCCTGACCCCGAACTCGCCGATGCCATGGTGCAGGAAGGCGAAGGTGCAGCCGTACAGGGTGTTGCCGACGATCAGCTCGTCACCGGGGCGCAGCAGGGTCCAGAGGGTGGAGGTAATGGCGCCCATTCCCGAGGCCAGCGCCAGCCCGGCTTCGCCACCCTCGAGCGAGGCCATGCGCTGCTCCAGCAGGGCCAGGGTCGGGTTGGAGATGCGGCTGTAGAAATGCCCGCCCTGCTCCCCGGCGAAACAGGCCGCGCCGTACTCGACGCTTTCGAAGGCGTAGGTCGCGGTCTGGTAGACCGGTGGCACCAGCGCTCCACCGTGGGACAACGGATCGTAGCCATGGTGGATGGCCCGCGTGGAAAAACCGGTCTTGCCAACGGCAGTGCGCATGACAACAGCCTCCTTGTTGTTTGTTCTAAGCTTATGCCCTGGCACCGCCGATTTTTTTCCAAATTTTCCCGAGAGCATCGGCAGTTCTGGAACAAAAACAACAATCCGACTTGAATAAAGGCACAGCATGCCAGCCCCTCTCGACCGCACCGACCGCGCCCTGCTCGGCGCCCTGCAGGACAACGCCCGGCTCACCGTCGCCGAACTCGCCGACCAGGTCGCCCTGACCACCTCGCCGTGCTGGCGACGGGTCAAGCTGCTGGAGGAAGCCGGCTACATCACCGGCTACCAGGCCATCCTCTCGCCGAAGTCGCTGGGCTTTGGCGTCACCGCGTTCGTCAGCATCATGATGGAATCGCACAACAAGGACGCTGCCCGCGCCTTCGAACAGCGGCTGATGGAAATCCCGGAAATCGTCGCCTGCCACAACATTTCGGGGCGCTACGACTTTCTCCTGGAAATCCTCGCCCGCGACCTGGAGTCGTTCGGCGAGTTTGCCCGCGAAGTGCTGCAGACACTGCCCGGGGTGAAGGAGATCTATTCGAGCTTTTCGTACAAGGCGGTGAAGGAACGGCGGGTGATACCCGTGGGGGAGAAGCATATATAGGGGCTTGCACAGGGCGCCAGCCCTGGCCGACACCAGTAGCGGAGCTTTCCTACTCGCCACAAAAAAACGACCCGCGCAGAACTCGGCAATCGGAATCTATTCCCTGGCTGGCCAAGCGTTGATCATGGGGCACCTCACCCTGTCGTGCACAAGGAGCCCGAACGACATGGCCACACCCATCCCCACTCACATCGCCCAAAAGCTCGCTGGACAACATTTCACCAGCTTCGACCAGTTCTCCAGCACTTTCTGGATGACCATCGCCGAAGACCCGGTACTCTCGAAGCAATTCGTCGAATCGCAATTGAACCGGATCAAGAAAGGCTGGGCGCCTCGCGCGCCTTTCGGTGAAACGGCCAGAGGCTTGCGTTCCTACCAGATCTGCCACCTGCTGCCGCCGGCGCTCAGCGCAGTGGTGTACGACATGGACAACCTGCGGATCATGAGCGCCCTGCAATATGCGCTGTCCTCGGAGGTCGAGGAATGATCACCTTCAGGCAGCAGTTGAGCGACTACGCAACTGAGGAGTTCGAATCACTGGTCGAAATGCTGATCACCGCACAAGGTTCGTCAAGCTTCCAGGATGGGTTGCTGGAGCACTTCATCGACATCACCACTCACCCGCAGGGATCAGACCTCATCTACCACCCTGAATCAGGTACAAGCCAGTCGGCGAACAGCATTGTTCAAGAGGTGATGACGTGGCGGCAGGATAATGGGCTGGCCTGAACGGACCCACCCCAAAAAAGAAAACCCCGCCGAAGCGGGGTCTCTGGCACAGCAGCGATCGTCAGATCGCGCCGCGCTGGCGCAGCACATCCAGCACTTGCTTGACGCCGTCTTCGACGCTGGTGCTCTGGGTGTCGATCACCAGGTCCGCATCCAGCGGCACGTCGAACGGGAAGCTTTCGCCCGGAATGTTGTCGCCACCGGCGGCATACAGGCCCTGCGGGTCACGCTCGCGGCAGGCCAGCGGCGAAGCCTGGACGTAGACGGTCACCAGGCGATCCTTGCCGATCAGCGCCTTGGCCTGTTCGCGGCCTTCGGCATCCGGGGCGACGAAGGCGGCGAGGGTCAGCAGCCCGGCCTCGTTGAACTGGCGCGCCACGTGAGCGGCGCGGCGCCAGTTTTCGGTACGACCGGCGCGGTCCTGTGGCAGGCCCTTGTTCAGGTCGTGGCGCAGGTTCTGGCCATCAAGCACATAGACCGCCCGGCCCATGTCGAACAGCTTGCGCTCCACGGCGTAGGCCAGGGTGCTCTTGCCTGCGCCCGAAAGACCGGCGAACAGCACGGTGGCCGGCTGCTGGCCGAAGCGCAGGGCACGCTCTTCGGTCGACACGTGGGCGAGCTTGCCGTGCTGGCCGGTACTACCGTGCGGCAGGACCGGCGGGGCGATGATCATGCCGGCGCCGACAGTGCCGTTGGTCAGGCGGTCGATGACGATGAAGGCGCCGGTGGTGCGGTTGCTGTCGTAGCCGTCGAGGGCGATGGCAGCGTCCAGCGACACCTTGACCCGGCCAATCTCGTTCAGCTGCAGCGAACTGGCGGCGCCCTGCTCCAGGGTGTTCACATCGACCTTGTGGGTGATGCTGGCAACCGAGCCCGGCACATAGCTGGTGGCGCGCTTGATGTCGTACTTCTTGCCCGGAAGCATTGGCTCCTCGGCCATCCACACCAGCATGGCGTCGAACTGGTCGGCCACCTGCGGCACGTTGTCGGCATGCACCAGCAGGTCGCCACGGGAGATGTCGATCTCGTCTTCCATGGTCAGGGTCACGGCCTGGCCTGGCCCGGCATTCTCCAGTTCACCTTCGTAGGTGACGATGGACTTGACCCGGCTGCTCTTGCCCGACGGCAGCACCACGATGTCGTCGCCCTTGTGCACCACGCCGCTGGCGATGGTACCGGCGAAGCCACGGAAGTTCAGGTTCGGGCGGTTGACGTACTGCACCGGGAAGCGCAGGTCGGTGACGTTGCGGTCAGCCGAAACCTCGACGGTCTCGAGGATCTCCATCAGCGCAGGGCCGGTGTACCACGGCGAACGCTCGCTGCGGTTGACCACGTTGTCGCCCTTGAGCGCCGACATCGGCACGAAGTGCAGGCTCGAAGGCTTGAGGTCGATGGCGTCGGCGAACTTCAGGTAATCGGCCTTGATCGACTCGAAGACCTGCTCGTCGAAGCCCTTGAGGTCCATCTTGTTGACCGCGACCACGATGTGCTTGATGCCCAGCAGCGAGGCGATGTAGCTGTGGCGGCGGGTCTGGGTCTGCACGCCGTAGCGGGCGTCGACCAGGATGATCGCCAGGTCGCAGGTCGAGGCGCCGGTCGCCATGTTGCGGGTGTACTGCTCGTGGCCCGGGGTGTCGGCGATGATGAACTTGCGCTTGGCGGTAGAGAAGTAGCGGTAGGCGACATCGATGGTGATGCCCTGCTCGCGCTCGGCCTGCAGGCCATCGACCAGCAGCGCCAGGTCGACTTCCTCGCCGGTGGTGCCGGACTTCTTCGAGTCACGGGTGATGGCCTCGAGGTGGTCCTCGTAGATCATCTTGGAGTCGTGCAGCAGGCGCCCGATCAGGGTGCTCTTGCCGTCATCCACGTTGCCGCAGGTGAGGAAACGCAGCAGTTCTTTGCGCTCGTGCTGAGCCAGATAAGCGAGGATGTCTTCGCTGATCAAATCGGATTGGTGCGACATGGAGTAACCCTGAAGTTAGAAGTAGCCCTGACGTTTCTTGTCTTCCATGGAGCCGGCGCCATCGTGGTCGATGACGCGGCCCTGACGCTCGGAAGTACGCGTCAGAAGCATTTCCTGAATGATGTCGGTCAGCGTTTCGGCCTCGGACTCGACAGCGCCCGTCAACGGGTAGCAGCCCAGGGTACGGAAACGCCCCTTCTTCTTGACGATACGCGCCTTCTCCTCGTCGCTCAGGTGCTCGAGGATGCGCTCGTCGTCGATCATGATCAGGGTGCCGTTCTTCTCGATGACTTCACGCTCGGCGGCGAAGTACAGCGGCACGATCGGGATGCCTTCGAGGTAGATGTACTGCCAGATGTCCAGCTCGGTCCAGTTCGACAGCGGGAAGACGCGGATCGACTCGCCCTTGTTGACCTTGCCGTTGTAGACGTTCCACAGCTCCGGGCGCTGGTTCTTCGGGTCCCAGCGGTGCTTGCTGTCGCGGAACGAGTAGACGCGCTCCTTGGCCCGCGACTTCTCTTCGTCGCGGCGCGCACCGCCGAAGGCGGCGTCGAAACCATGCTTGTCCAGCGCCTGCTTCAGGCCCTGGGTCTTCATGATGTCGGTGTGCTTGGAGCTACCGTGGGTGAAGGGGTTGATGCCCTGCGCCACACCCTCGGGGTTGACGTGGGTGATCAGCTCCAGGCCCATTTCCTCGACCATCTTGTCGCGGAAGCGGTACATCTCCTGGAATTTCCACTGGGTGTCGACGTGCATCACCGGAAACGGCAGCTTGCCCGGGAAAAAGGCCTTGCGCGCCAGGTGCAGCATCACGGCGGAGTCCTTGCCGATCGAGTACAGCATCACCGGGTTGTCGAACTCGGCGGCCACCTCGCGGATGATATGGATACTCTCCGCCTCCAGCTGTTTCAAGTGCGTCAGTTTGTCGACCATGGCTACTCACGAAAAACGATCTTATGGACGGCCAGCGGGCCGTGTTCGAGCGAGCCACTTTATCACAGCACCTGATTCTATTTAGGAGGGCTGCTAGATCGAAACGGTCTAATGATATGACTGGGGGTTTGAGCGCCGCACCTGCCTAGATCGGATTCGGGCAGTCGATGAACAGGTGCTCCAGGGCAAAGCGCTTGGCCAGGTAGTCGCCCAGTGCCTGCACCCCGTAGCGCTCGGTGGCATGGTGCCCGGCAGCGATGAAGCTGATGCCGTTCTCGCGCGCGCTGTGGTAGGTCTGCTCGGAAGCCTCGCCACTGATGAACAGGTCGACACCCGCGGCGATGGCGTTGTCGATGTAGCCCTGGCCGCCACCGGTGCACCAGCCGACGCGGCGAATCATCTCCTGGCCCTCCACCACCAGCGGTTCACGCCCCATGACCTCGCGCACGCGGCGCGCGAAATCGCTGGCCGACATGGGCTCGGCGAGCGAGCCGATGAGTCCGACCACTCGAGGGTTTTCAGGGTCCAGAGGCCCTTCGACGGTGATGTCGAGCTGGCGCGCCAGCTGCACGTTGTTGCCGACTTCAGGGTGCACGTCCAGCGGCAGGTGGAAGGCCAGCAGGCTGACGTCGTGCTTGAGCAGGGTCTTGATGCGCCGCTGCTTGATCCCGGTGATGCACGGGTTCTCGCCTTTCCAGAAGTAGCCATGGTGCACCAGCACCAGGTCGGCCTCGGCCTCGATCGCAGCATCGAGCAGCGCCTGGCTGGCGGTAACGCCACTGACGATGCGACTGACCTGCGGACGACCCTCGACCTGCAGGCCATTGGGGCAGTAATCCTGGATCTTGGCACTGGACAGGTAGCGCTCGGCTTCCTCGACCAGCGTGCTGAGGGCGACGGCCATGGAAAAATCTCCTTGTAATTCGGTGCTTCAACGGGCGCCAGGGCTCGTATACTGAGCGCCATTATGGGCTGTCGCCGGGTTCGGGGAAACCGGCGCCTGCGGGAGCGGCGGTTCGACCCCCGACTTGCCCGCGAAGGCTGCAGCGCAATCCATACCATCGCCGATCATCGAGGTGTATCATCGCGCGCGTTCGCGATTCGGCCCTCGCCCCATTTCCAGGATTCATTCGATGCTCAAGGCTTTGCGTTACTTTGGCTGGCCCCTGCTCACCGGCGTGCTGATCGCCGCACTGATCATCCAGCGCTTCCCGGAGTGGGTCGGTCTGCCCAGCCAGGACGTCAACCTGCAGCAGGCGCCGCAAACCTCGCGGATCATGCAGGGCCCGGTCAGCTATGCCGATGGCGTGACCCTCGCCGCACCGGCAGTGGCCAACCTGTACACCACCAAGGTGGTCAACAAGAACGCCCACCCGCTGTTCGAAGACCCGCAGTTCCGCCGCTTCTTCGGCGACAACCTGCCCAAGCAGCGACGCTGGGAGTCGAGCCTGGGCTCGGCGGTGATCATGAGCCGGGAAGGTTATCTGCTGACCAACAACCACGTCACCAGCGGCGCGGACCAGATCGTGGTGGCACTCAAGGACGGCCGCGAAACCCTGGCCCGGGTGATCGGCAGCGACCCGGAAACCGATCTCGCCGTGCTGAAGATCGACCTCAACAACCTGCCGGCCATCACCATCGGTCGCTCCGACAACATCCACATCGGCGACGTCTGCCTGGCCATCGGCAACCCCTTCGGCGTCGGCCAGACCGTGACCATGGGCATCATCAGCGCCACTGGCCGCAACCAGCTGGGGCTGAACAACTACGAAGACTTCATCCAGACCGACGCGGCGATCAACCCGGGCAACTCCGGGGGGGCGCTGGTCGATGCCAACGGCAACCTGATCGGCATCAACACCGCGATCTTCTCCAAGTCCGGCGGCTCGCAGGGCATCGGCTTCGCCATTCCGGCCAAGCTGGCGCTGGAGGTGATGAAGTCGATCGTCGAGCATGGCCAGGTGATCCGTGGCTGGCTGGGCATCGAGGTACAGCCGCTGAGCGAGGAACTGGCAGAGTCGTTCGGCATGCAGGGGCGCCCGGGCATCGTGGTCGCCGGCATTTTCCGCGACGGCCCGGCCCAGCGTGCGGGCCTGCAACTGGGCGATGTGATCATGAGCATCAATGGCGAGCCGGCCGGCGACGGCCGCAAGTCGATGAACCAGGTGGCGCGGATCAAACCAAGCGAGAAGATCAGCATCGAGGTGATGCGCAATGGCAAGCAGCTCAAGCTGATCGCCGAAGTCGGGCTACGGCCGCCACCGGCGCCGGTGGCGACCCAGGAAGAGAAGTAACAACGACATGGGGCCGCTTTGCGGCCCCAGTCACATCAATGCAGGATCTGGCTCAGGAACAATTTGGTCCGGTCGCTGCGCGGCCTGTCGAAGAAGTCGTCCGGCGAGGCCTGCTCGACGATCTCGCCCTTGTCCATGAAGATCACCCGGTTCGCCACGGTGCGGGCAAAGCCCATTTCGTGGGTCACGCAGAGCATGGTCATGCCGTCTTCGGCCAGGCCGACCATGGTGTCGAGCACTTCCTTGACCATCTCCGGATCGAGCGCCGAGGTCGGCTCGTCGAACAGCATGATCTTGGGCTTCATGCACAGCGCGCGGGCAATCGCCACCCGTTGCTGCTGGCCACCGGACAACTGCCCAGGGAACTTGTGCGCCTGCTCCGGGATGCGCACGCGCTCCAGATAATGCATGGCGATTTCCTCGGCCTTGCGCTTGGGCATCTTGCGCACCCACATCGGCGCCAGGGTGCAGTTCTCGAGGATGGTCAGGTGCGGAAACAGGTTGAAGTGCTGGAACACCATGCCGACTTCACGACGGATCGCCTCGATCTGCTTGAGGTCGTTGGTCAGCTCCACGCCATCGACGACGATGCGCCCCTGCTGGTGCTCTTCCAGCCGGTTCAGGCAGCGGATGGTCGTCGACTTGCCCGAGCCGGACGGCCCGCACAGGACGATGCGCTCGCCCTGGCGCACGTTCAGGTTGATATCCTTGAGCACATGGAACTGGCCATACCACTTGTTCACGCCCTGCATCTGGATGATGCCTTCGGGGCCGACGGGCTGTTTGATCGCTTCACTCATTTCGAAACTCCTAACGCTTGTGGCCAGTGTCCAGCTTGCGCTCCAGGTGCATGGAGTAGCGGGACATACCGAAACAGAAAATCCAGTAGACCAGGGCCGCAAACATGTAGCCCTCGGTCGCCATGCCCAGCCAGGCAGGGTCTGCCGTGGCCTGGCGGGTGCTGTTGAGCAGGTCGAACAGGCCGATGATGATCACCAGGCTGGTATCCTTGAACAGCGCGATGAAGGTGTTGACGATGCCCGGAATCACCAGCTTCAGGGCCTGCGGCAAGATCACCAGGCCCATGGCGCGCCAGTAGCCCAGCCCCATGGCCGCAGCCGCCTCGTACTGGCCCTTGGGGATCGCCTGCAGGCCGCCGCGCACCACCTCGGCGATGTAGGCCGACTCGAACAGGATCACGAAGATCATTGCCCGCAGCAGCTTGTCGAAGCTGGTGCCCTCGGGCATGAACAGCGGCAGCATCACCGAGGACATGAACAGCACGGTGATCAGCGGTATGCCGCGCCAGAACTCGATGAAGGTCACCGACACGGCCTTGACCACCGGCATCTTCGAACGCCGCCCCAGCGCCAGCAGGATGCCCAGCGGCAAGGCTGCAGCGATGCCGACGGTGGCGATGACCAGGGTCAGCATCAACCCACCCCATTGCGAGGTCGGCACCTGGGTCAGGCCGAAGCTGCCACCGTGCAGCAGCAGGTAGGCCAGGATCGGATACAGCACCAGGTAACCGATGCCATAAGGCACCTTGCGCGGGAAGCGGCGGATGAACAGCGGCGCTGCAGCAATCACGCCCAGCCACACGGTCAGGTCGACACGCCAGCGCAACTCGGTCGGGTAGTAGCCGTACATGAACTGGCCGAAGCGCTGCTGGATGAACACCCAGCAGGCGCCCTCCCTGGTGCAGTCGGCACGGGTGGTGCCGGTCCAGTTGGCGTCCAGGAAGGCCCACTGCACCAGTGCCGGTACGATCAGCCAGACCAGGTAGATCGCGAACAGCGTCAGCAGCGTGTTGATCCAGCTGGAGAACAGGTTGGCGCGCATCCACGCCAGTACGCCGACGGTCTTCACCGGTGGCGGCATATCAGGTTTGAAAACATGGGAAGTCATGCGCCTGTCCTCACCGCTCGATCAGCGCAATGCGCTTGTTGTACCAGTTCATCAGCAAGGAGATGCTGATGCTGATGGTCAGATACACCCCCATGGTGATCGCCATGACCTCGACCGACTGGCCGGTCTGGTTCAGCACCGTGCCGGCAAACAGCGACACCAGCTCCGGATAGCCGATGACCGCTGCCAGCGACGAGTTCTTCGTCAGGTTCAGGTACTGGCTGGTCAGCGGCGGGATGATCACCCGCATGGCCTGGGGAATGATGACCTTGCGCAGGGTCGGGCCTTCGCGCAGGCCCAGCGAGCGCGCCGCTTCGGTCTGGCCATGGCTGACCGAACGGATGCCGGCACGCACGATTTCGGCGATGAAGGCGGCGGTGTAGATCGACAGCGCCAGAGTCAGCGCGAGGAACTCGGGAATCAGCACCCAGCCGCCGACGAAGTTGAAGCCCTTGAGCTGCGGCACCTGCCACTGCAACGGGTTGCCGAACAGCAGCACGCAGATGCCCGGAATACCGATGAACAGCAGCAGCCCCACCCAGAACTTGTGGAACGGCTGGCCGGTTTCATCGAAGCGCTTGTTGGCGTAGCGCACCATCACCAGGATCGCCACCAACGCCAGCAGCACGGCCACGACGAACGGCCAGAAGCCTTCGGCGATGGACGCGCCAGGCATGTTCACGCCGCGGCTGCTGATGAAGAACAGGTCATCGATATTGATGCTGCCACGCGGCCCTGGCAGTGCGGTGAACACCGCAAAGTACCAGAACAGGATCTGCAGCAGCGGCGGAATGTTGCGGAAGGTCTCGACGTAGATGGCCGCCAGGCGGCTGATCACCCAGTTCGAGGACAGCCGGGCGACACCGACGACGAAGCCGAGCACGGTGGCGAGGACGATACCGATGACGCTCGCCAGCAGCGTGTTGAGCAAGCCGACCAGCAGTACCCGTGCATAGGTATCGGCCTCGGTGTAGCCGATCAGGTGCTGGGCAATGCCGAAGCCGGCGCTGCGCTCGAGAAAATCGAAGCCCGAGGTGATGCCCCGGTGCTGCATGTTGGTCTGGGTGTTGTGGATCAGGTACCAGCCCAGGCCGATCACGGCCGCGACCGTGATGATCTGGAACAGCCACGCGCGCACACGTGGATCGCTCAGGGATAACCCTTTCCGTGCGCCGATATGATTTTGCATGAAGTGCCCCGAAAAGAAGGGAGTCGAACGACCCGCGACGGCCGGATGCCGTCGCGGGGGGCAACCATCAGCGCACAGGCGGTGCGTACTGGATGCCGCCGTTGTTCCACAGGGCATTCAGGCCACGGTCGATTTCCAGCGGAGTGCTCTTGCCCAGGTTCTTCTCGAACACTTCACCGTAGTTGCCGACCTGCTTGACGACCTTCACCACCCAGTCCTTGGGCAGCTTCAGGTCCTTGCCGTACTCGCCGTCAGCGCCCAGCAGGCGGGCGACATCCGGGTTCTTGGTGGACTTGGCTTCGGCCTCGACGTTCTTCGAGGTCACGCCGGCTTCTTCGGCGTTGAGCATGGCGAAGAGCGTCCACTTGACGATGCTGAACCACTCTTCGTCGCCTTTGCGCACGACCGGGCCCAGAGGCTCCTTGGAGATGGTTTCCGGCAACACCACGTAGTCGGTCGGCGCAGCCAGCTTGGAGCGCTGTGCGTAGAGCTGCGACTTGTCGGAGGTCAGCACGTCGCAACGGCCGGACTCCAGCGACTTGGCGCTCTCGTCGGAGGTGTCGAAGGTGATCGGGGTGTACTTCAGGCCATTGGCACGGAAGTAGTCGGAGACGTTCAGTTCGGTGGTGGTACCGGCCTGGATGCAGATGGTCGCGCCATCGAGCTCCTTGGCGCTGGAGACGCCCAGCTTCTTGTTCACCAGGAAGCCTACACCGTCGTAGTAGGTGACACCGGCGAACACCAGGCCCATGCCGGCGTCACGCGAGCTGGTCCAGGTGGTGTTGCGCGACAGCACGTCGACTTCGCCGGACTGCAGCGCGGTGAAGCGCTCCTTGGCGTTGAGCTGGCTGAACTTGACCTTGGTGGCATCACCGAACACGGCGGCGGCCACGGCGCGGCAGACGTCGGCGTCGATGCCGACGATCTTGCCCTGGGCGTCAGGGACGGAGAAGCCCGGGAGGCCGTCGCTCACGCCACACTGGACGAAGCCTTTCTTCTGTACCGCATCGAGCGTGGCACCAGCCTGGGCAAGGTTCACGCTACCCAGGGCGGCGGCAGCGGTCAGGACTGCCAGCGTGGTTTTCAACATCTTCATCAACAACCTCCAAATGCTCTTGTTGTACGAGCCGGAATTGCACCGCACCCTTATGAGGCGCATCCGACCCTTGTTGGCTTGTTTTTGGGTCAATTGGCGCAATGGGCTGTTCTGTGACAGCCTTCCATCCACGTGGGCGGGTGTTACCGTGAAGGCCACCGCCCATCGCATCGGTACGGACGTAGCAAAGCGCGTACCACAGTTGCTGACTGAAGCGTTCAAGCACACGTCAAGAGGGTAAAGTTGTAGAGTTGCGACATCTTTTTATGGCACCAACCCTCGGCGCCTTCTTTTTACGCACTTAACAAGTTCATACGCACTTTTTCGGAGCAGTCATGACCAACCCGCTGATTCTCGAACCCCAGAAGACCGCCGATGCCTGTGTGATCTGGTTGCACGGCCTGGGTGCCGACCGTTACGACTTCCTACCGGTGGCCGAATTTCTCCAGGAACGCCTGCTCGGCACGCGTTTCATCATGCCCCAGGCACCGACCCGCCCGGTGACCATCAACGGCGGCTACGCCATGCCCAGCTGGTATGACATCAAGGCCATGAGCCCGGCCCGTGCCATCGACGAGGCGCAACTGGACGAATCGGCCGGGCAGGTCATCGAACTGATCAAGGCCGAACAGGCCAAGGGCATCGATCTTTCGCGGATCATTCTCGCCGGCTTCTCCCAGGGAGGCGCCGTGGTGCTGCACACCGCCTATATAAAGTGGCAGGAAGCGCTGGGCGGGGTGATCGCCCTGTCCACCTATGCCCCGACCTTCAGCGACAGCCACCAGCTCAGCGCCTGCCAGCAGCGCACCCCGGCCCTGTGCCTGCATGGCGTGCACGACCCGGTGGTGATCCCGTCGATGGGGCGCACGGCGTTCGAGTACCTCAACACCTGGGGCGTGGCCGCGCGCTGGCAGGAGTACCCGATGGAGCATGAAGTGGCAGTCGAGGAACTGAGCGATATTCACGACTGGCTGGCCAAGCGCCTGCAGTAAATCGACCTGCGCCTGTAGCCGCCGGCGCATTGGACTACACCCGGTACTACGCCGAGCCTGGATCTTGCATTACACTGCCCGGCGTACATTCCTTAACCAGTTGACGAGACGACCGTGCTCAAGGCACTCAAGAAAATATTCGGCAAGGGAGACGCCGCCCCGCAGGCCGTCGAGCCCGCTGCCCCCGTGATTGCACCCACGCCTGCCCCCGCTCCGGCCAGGCCCCCGAAACCGCCAAGAGCCAAGTCTGCCCCGCGCAGCCAGGCTACACCTGTCGCCAAGGCCGAACCCGTGCCCCAGGCCACCACGCCGGTTGAACAGCCGCCGCGGGAAAAACCCCGCCGTGAGCGCAAGCCCAAGCCCCAGGCCAGCCTGTGGAAACCCGAGGATTTCGTGGTCGAGCCGCAGGAAGGCAAGACCCGCTTCCACGACTTCAAGCTCTCCAACGAGCTGATGCACGCCATCCACGACCTGGGCTTCCCCTACTGCACGCCGATCCAGGCCCAGGTGCTGGGCTACACCCTGCGCGGCCAGGACGCCATCGGCCGCGCCCAGACCGGTACCGGCAAGACCGCTGCATTCCTGATCTCGATCATCTCGCAGCTGCAGCAGACCCCGCCGCCCAAGGAACGCTACATGGGCGAACCGCGTGCGCTGATCATCGCCCCGACCCGTGAACTGGTGGTACAGATCGCCAAGGATGCCGAGGCACTGACCAAGTACAGCGGCCTGAACGTGATGAGCTTCGTCGGTGGCATGGAGTACGACAAGCAGCTCAAGGCCCTGGAAAAACGCTACTGCGACATCCTGGTCGCCACCCCGGGCCGCCTGCTGGACTTCCAGCAACGCGGCGAGGTGCACCTGGACATGGTCGAAGTGATGGTGCTGGACGAAGCCGACCGCATGCTCGACATGGGCTTCATCCCGCAGGTGCGCCAGATCATCCGCCAGACCCCGCCCAAGAGCGAACGCCAGACCCTGCTGTTCTCCGCCACCTTCACCGACGATGTGATGAACCTGGCCAAGCAGTGGACCACCGACCCGGCCATCGTCGAGATCGAGCCGGAGAACGTCGCCAGCGAAACGGTCGAGCAGCACGTCTATGCGGTGGCCGGCAGCGACAAGTACAAGCTGCTGTACAACCTGGTCACGCAGAACAAGTGGGAACGGGTGATGGTCTTTGCCAACCGCAAGGATGAGGTCCGACGCATCGAGGAACGACTGGTGCGCGACGGCATCAACGCCGCCCAGCTGTCGGGCGACGTGCCCCAGCACAAGCGCATCCGCACCCTGGAAAGCTTCCGCGAAGGGCGCATCACCGTGCTGGTGGCCACCGACGTGGCCGGGCGCGGGATCCATATCGACGGCATCAGCCACGTGATCAACTTCACCCTGCCGGAAGACCCGGACGACTACGTGCACCGCATCGGCCGCACCGGCCGCGCAGGCACCAGCGGGGTATCGATCAGCTTCGCCGGCGAGGACGACTCCTACCAGTTGCCGGCGATCGAGGAACTGCTGGGGCGCAAGATCAAGTGCGAGATGCCGCCGGACGAATTGCTCACGGCAGTACCGCGCAAGCATCACTGATCGGTGCTGGATTCTTCACGGGCAAGTCGGGTCGCGAACCGGGGCAACGCCCCGGCCATCAAACAGAGGTTCTACCAGCGCCCGGCAGCATCCTCGTCGCTCTGCCTGCCTTCCACCCAGCGCGGCCCCTCCCGGGTGTTCTCCTTCTTCCAGAACGGCGCCCGGGTCTTCAAGTAATCCATGATGAAGTTGCAGGCATCGAACGCCGCCTGCCGGTGCGCGCTGGCAACGCCGACGAACACGATCGGCTCGCCCGGCTGCAACGCGCCGATGCGGTGCAGCACCTCGACCTTGAGCAACGGCCAGCGCTGTCCGGCCTCGACCACGATCTTGAGCAGGGCCTTCTCGGTCATCCCCGGGTAGTGCTCGAGAAACATTCCCGCCACCTCGCGACCGTCGTTGAAGTCGCGCACGTGACCGACGAACGCCACCACAGCCCCCACGCCGACATTCGCCGCGTGCATGGCATTGACCTCGGCGCCGGGATCGAACGCCGCCTGCTGTACCCGTACGCCCATGCTCAGCCCCCGGTCACCGGCGGGAAGAAGGCGACCTCGTCGCCCTCCTCGACCGGCTCGTCGAGCCGGCACAGTTCTTCGTTGCGCGCACACATCAGGTTCTGCTCGGCCAGTACGGCATAGGCGCCGCCCTTGACCAGCAGCGTCTGGCGCACGTCATCGAGCGTCGTGAAGTCCCCTTCCACGTGCTCGCCGTCGACACCGAGCGCCTCGCGGTAGCGGGCAAAGTACAGGGCCTTGATCTTCATCAGCCCTCCACCTTGTAGTGACCGCTCTTGCCGCCGAGCTTCTCCAGCAGGCGCACCTGCTCGATGACCATGCCCTTGTCCACGGCCTTGCACATGTCGTAGATCGTCAGCGCCGCGACACTGGCAGCAGTCAGTGCTTCCATCTCCACACCGGTCTGCCCGGCCAGCTTGCAGCGGGCGACGACAAGCACCGCATCCTCGCCGTCGGCGGTCAGTTCCACCTTGACGCTGGTAAGCATCAGCGGGTGGCACAGCGGGATCAGGTCGCTGGTCTTCTTCGCCGCCTGGATGCCGGCGATGCGCGCTACCGCGAACACGTCACCCTTGGGGTGCTCGCCATCGACGATCATGCGCAGCGTGGCGGGCAACATGCGCACCCGCGCCTCGGCGATCGCCTCGCGTGCGGTCACGGCTTTTTCAGTGACGTCGACCATGTTGGCGCGCCCCTGGGAATCGAGATGAGTCAGCACTGCTCTGCTCCTGTGAAGGGAATGCAGAGTGTAAACCTGTGGGTCAGGTTTGAGCAGAGGGATGTGTCGGCAGAACTGGCGCCTTCGCACCTAGAACCGAGAAGAGGCCGGGCGGCGTACCGCCCGGCTGATCGTTCTACAGATGCGACTCGGCGTACTCGGCGAGCACCGAGCGCGGCACACCCTGCAGGGTGATGTGCACGCCGTGGGGGAAGTCCTTGAAGCGCTCGGTGAGGTAGGTCAGGCCCGAGCTGGTCGCGGACAGGTAGGGGGTGTCGATCTGCGCCAGGTTGCCCAGGCAGACCACCTTGGAACCTGAGCCTGCACGGGTGATGATGGTTTTCATCTGGTGCGGGGTGAGGTTCTGGCACTCGTCGATCAGGATCAGGCTCTGCTGGAAGCTGCGCCCGCGGATGTAGTTGAGCGACTTGAACTGCAGCGGCACCCGCTCGAGGATGTACTCGACACTGCCGTGGGTGCTTTCGTCATCCATGTGCAAGGCTTCGAGGTTGTCGGTGATGGCGCCCAGCCAAGGCTCCATCTTCTCCGCCTCGGTGCCCGGCAGGAAGCCGATCTCCTGGTCCAGCCCCTGCACGCTGCGGGTGGCGATGATGCGCCGGTAGCGCTTGCTGACCATGGTCTGCTCGATGGCAGCGGCCAGGGCCAGGATGGTCTTGCCCGAGCCGGCTGCGCCCGTGAGGTTGACCAGGTGGATATCCGGGTCGAGCAGGGCGAACAGCGCCAGGCTCTGGTGGATGTCGCGCGGCTTCAGGCCCCAGGCTTCCTGGTGCAGCAGCGGCTCCTGGTGCAGGTCGAGCAATAGCAGCTCGTTCTCGCGAATGCCCTTGATCCAGCCGACGAAGCCCTGCTCGTCGATGATGAACTCGTTGACGTGCACCGCCGGCAAGTTGTCGATCAGTTGCACCCGGTGCCAGGTCCGGCCCCGTTCCTGGCGGGTGTCGACCTTGCTGACCCGGTCCCAGAAGGAGCCGGTGACCGAGTGGTAGCCCTTGGACAACAGCGACACGTCATCGACCAGCTGGTCGGTGCTGTAGTCCTCGGCGGCAATGCCACAGGCACGCGCCTTCAGGCGCATGTTGATGTCTTTGGTGACCAGCACCACGTCCAGGTCAGCCCGCCTGGCGCGCAGTTCCAGCAGCTGGTTGATGATGATGTTGTCGTTGAGGTTTTCCGGCAGCAGCCGGTTGGGTTCGTTGCGCGGGCTCATCAGGATCGACAGGAAGCCCTTCGGCCCGCCCTTGCCTCGCTGGATGGGTACCCCTTGTTCGACATCGGTGGGAGAAGCATCGCCCAGGGTCTGGTCGATCAGGCGAATGGCCTGGCGGCACTCGGCGGCGATGGTCTGTTTACCGGTCTTGAGCTTGTCGAGTTCCTCCAGCACCGTCATCGGTATGGCGACGTGGTGCTCCTCGAAGTTGAGCAAAGCGTTGGGGTCGTGAATCAGGACGTTGGTATCGAGCACATACAGGATTGGCTGGTTGGAGGAAGGGTTGCGTCCTTGGTCATCCATACTCGGTCACCTTATGTGAAAGCAGGACGGCACAGCTCGGCTGCGCCGCAGAGTGACCGCCGTTCTCCCCGTATCCGCGTCGTTACGGGCGGGGAGCGAACCTGACACAGGAGGGCCTGGATGACGCCACCTGTGCTGCAGGAATCGGCTGTCTGATTCCTTCATACCGCAAAAAGCGTGACGGAAAAAAGACTTTTTACGCTCAGGTGAAGTTTATTTTGCCGAATGACGAACCGACCTTGGCGGGACCGTGACAGGGGACTACAGTCAGTGGTGGACCCTCATTTTTCTGTCTGGCGCAGATGCGCATACGCCTGGCAATCCTCCCACCCGATCCCGCTCTGCGCCGTATGCTGCAACAGCCACTGCAGCGCGGGCTGTGCCCTGGGCAGGGTGTCATGGAACTGGATCACGCCCTTGCGCCACAGCAGCATGAGGGTCATCACCCGCTGGGCGGACTGCTCGGCACCCAGCGCTGCGTCGTCCTGGGCATCGATATCCCATAACGAAACCTGCAGCCCCTGCGCCGCCATGAACGTCTCGCCGTCGGCACGTCGCTGGCCATAGGGCGGACGGAACAACGGCACGTACTGCTCGGGCATCAGCCCCTGGACCTGCGCCTGGCTGCGCCGCAGGGAGTCCTGCCAGCCCTGCCACTGGGCATGGGAGCGGTATTCCCAGCCCTGGATCCCCACGCACTGCCCGCTGTAAAGCGCTGCGACATCAGCCCCGCGGGCCATGTCGCGACGTTGCTGCACACGGTTGCCGAGCACGAAGAAGGTACCGCCCAGCTTCTGTCGGCGCAGGTAGTCGGTGAGCACATCCGTGCTACTGCCGAGCGGGCCCGGCCCACCGACGAAGCTCAGCAGGAACATCCGGTCGTTGAGTTCATCACCATTGCGCTCACGGCTCGACAGGCGCTCGATCTCGCTGCTGGTCTGCGGAAACAGCGCTGCCTTGCGCAGTTGTTCGTCCAGGTAACGGAGATTGAACTGATGACTCGGCTCGACCCATTCCTGGTAGAACTCGCCGACATCGGCAGCGAACGTTGCCGAACGCGTGCGCAAGTCAGCCATTGACTCGACGGGATAGCAGAATGATGCATCCTGCTCGCAGCTCAGTTGCGCCTGCTGGTAGTTTTCCCACAAGCGCTGCCACATGCGCGCCCGCACCGAGCGCACCACCCCCAAGTTGATCTGGCGCAGGCCCAGGCGTGCGGCCAGGCTTGATTCGTCGAGCATCTCGCTCTCATGCAGGACCTGGGCGAAGGAGAGAATCTGCGCACGCGATGCCACGTCGAACAGCACCGGGCTGTCGAGCTGCTCCGGCCAATGGCTGCGGTCGAAGCTGACGGAATTGGACGGGGCGGCCTGCACAGCGACGCTGAACAGCCCGACCAGCACGGCGAAGGCGATGCGCACGATCGGTTCTCCCTAAACAGATGATGCGCACTATAGCGCCTGCCCAGGCGATGGTCTGTGACTATCGTCAGCATAGTTTGGCGTTGCCCTGCTGGCCCCGTAGAATCGTCGCCGACGATTACAGGAGCCGACCTCATGCTGACGGTGATTTCCCCCGCCAAGACCCTCGACTACGACACCCCGCCGGTTACCCAGCGCCACACCCTGCCGCAGTACCTGGACGATTCGCAGACACTGATCAGCCAGTTGCGCGAGCTGTCGCCGGCGCAGATCGCCGAGTTGATGCACCTCTCCGACAAGCTCGCCGGCCTCAACGCCGCGCGCTTCGGCAGCTGGACCCCGGACTTCACCCCCGCCAACGCCAAGCAGGCACTGCTGGCATTCAAGGGTGACGTCTATACCGGGCTGGATGCCCAGACCCTTGGCGAAGACGACTTCACCTACGCCCAGCAGCACCTGCGCATGCTGTCGGGTCTTTATGGCCTGCTGCGCCCACTGGACCTGATGCAACCCTACCGCCTGGAGATGGGCACCAAGCTGGCCAACGCCCGCGGCAAGGACCTCTACGCGTTCTGGGGCACGCGCATCAGCGAATGGCTGAACCAGGCCCTGGCCGAGCAGGGCGACGAACTGTTGCTCAACCTGGCCAGCAACGAGTATTTCAGCGCAGTGAAGAAGAGCACGCTGAACGCCCGGGTGATCGATGTCGACTTCAAGGACCTGAAGAACGGCCAGTACAAGATCATCAGCTTCTACGCCAAGAAGGCTCGCGGGCTGATGAGCCGTTTCGTGATCCAGGAGCGCATCAACGACCCTGAGCAGCTCAAGCGCTTCGACGTGCAGGGCTACTACTACAGTGCCGAGCAGTCCAAGGCCGATCACCTGGTGTTCCTGCGCGATCACCCGGCTGACTAACCCTGGAACTTTTAGGGGCAACTGTCTTGCTCAAAATCTAAAGGCCAGCCCAATACCTGTGGGAGCGGGCTTGCCCGTGAACACGGGCGTAGCCCGTGCCAGGCACCGCGGTGTGCTTTTCGCGGGCCAGCCCGCTCCCACAACAAGCCCGCTCCTACAGGTACCGCACCGGTACAGAAAGCCCCGCCATAAAGCCAAATTATCGGCGCCAAAAAACAGACGAAACTGAGCTTATCGCCAAACGCCATAAGACCGTTCGTAGTTTTTTGACGAATTTTGAAAAAAATTTTCGGATGCTGGCATATAACTATCTCGCCTCGTTTCGGCCCTTTATATATAGGGATAAAACCGACCCGTGCCATCAGAATGAAAGTATTTCTCACTGAAAAAATATTTAGAAATCTTTCATCTGCGCCAAACCCACCCCGGAACTTCTCTCATCGGCAATCGCTCATAGCACCCGTAACGCATCACGAGCGGATAACGTGAGAGATGACTTACAGATGACAGGTGGCCGGTATCCACTACCACCACTGACAACTTCGACGACCGCCAAGGTACGCCCAGGCGGCCAGTCACAGCAGGAGAGCCGCGCCCCTACTAATCGTCCTAGTGGTTGATTTCAAAGGATTTATCCACTTGAAAGAACAAGCACAGCAACGCACTGAATAACGCGTTGCAATAAAGACGGCTGCAGTTCAGGGCACGCCTTTTTTAATTACTGGCCTTTTACTGCCAATGTTGAGCGCATAACTTTTGCGTTCCGGATTCATTCATGCCTGCGTTCGGTGAAGTGTCAATTCGCCATGGATCCGTGCGCCCGTAAAGCAGGTTAATCAACCCGGTCCGGCTCTTCGAAAGAGCCGGCGTGATAAACACACGAGGTGAATACGATGCGTATCAGCATCTTTGGTTTGGGTTACGTGGGTGCCGTCTGTGCAGGTTGCCTGTCGGCACGGGGCCATGAAGTGATTGGCGTGGACGTCTCCACCACCAAGATCGACCTGATCAACCAGGGCAAGTCGCCCATCGTCGAGCCGGGTCTGGAGCAACTCCTGCAGCAAGGCATCGCCAATGGCCGCCTGCGTGGCACCACCGACTTCGCCGAGGCGATCCGCGCCAGCGACGTGTCGATGATCTGCGTCGGCACCCCGAGCAAGAAGAACGGCGACCTGGGCCTGGAATACATCGAGTCGGTGTGCCGCGAGATCGGCTTCGTGCTGCGCGACACCACCCGCCGCCACACCATCGTGGTGCGCAGCACCGTGCTGCCGGGCACCGTGAAGAACGTGGTGATCCCGATCCTCGAAGACTGCTCCGGCAAGAAGGCCGGCGTCGATTTCGGCGTGGCGGTCAACCCCGAGTTCCTGCGCGAAAGCACCGCGATCAAGGACTACGACCAGCCACCGATGACTGTCATCGGCGAACTGGACAGCGCCAGCGGCGACGTGCTGCAGGCGATCTACGAAGAGCTCGACGCCCCGGTCATCCGCAAACCGATCGAAGTGGCCGAGATGATCAAGTACACCTGCAACGTCTGGCACGCCACCAAGGTGACCTTCGCCAACGAGATCGGCAACATCGCCAAGGCGGTCGGCGTCGATGGCCGCGAAGTGATGGACGTGGTCTGCCAGGACAAGGCCCTGAACCTGTCGCAGTACTACATGCGCCCAGGCTTCGCCTTTGGCGGGTCGTGCCTGCCCAAGGACGTGCGCGCCCTCACCTACCGCGCCGCCAGCCTCGACGTGAATGCGCCGCTGCTCGATTCGCTGATGCGCAGCAACGAGTCGCAGGTGCAGAACGCCTTCGACATCATCGAGAGCCACGACAAGCGCAAGATCGCCCTGCTCGGCCTGAGCTTCAAGGCCGGCACCGACGACCTGCGCGAAAGCCCGCTGGTGGAACTGGCCGAGCGCCTGATCGGCAAGGGCTACGAGCTGAACATCTACGACCAGAACGTCGAGTACGCCCGTGTCCATGGCGCCAACAAGGACTACATCGAGTCGAAGATCCCCCACGTGTCCTCGCTGCTCAATGCCGATTTCCAGCAGGTGGTCGATGGCGCCGACATCATCATCCTCGGCAACCGCGACGAGCAGTTCCGCGCCCTTGCCCAGCAAGCCCCGGAAGGCAAGCAGGTGATCGACCTGGTCGGCTTCATGAGCAAGCCCACCAGCCCCCTGACCCGCACCGAAGGCATCTGCTGGTAAGCCAGCCCGACGCGGGGCCATGTGGCCCCGCATTCTCCTGATTCTCGCGACGGATGCTGAACATGCAAAGGCTCCAGACAGTGCTGTTGCAGTGCGCCGGATGGCTGCTCTACATGAGCCTGCTCATGCTGATCGCCCTGGCCCTGCCCAGCGATATCTTCGACTCGCAATCGAAGCACTTCATCTTCCTGGTCGGCGCAGTCGGCATCTGGCGCTACTCGATGGGCGCCACCCATTTCATCCGCGGCATGATCTTCCTCTACCTGGTCTACCCCTACCTGCGCCGCAAGGTGCAGAAGCTGGGCAAGGCCGCCGCCCCGTCGCACGTGTACCTGATGGTCACCAGCTTTCGCATCGATGCGCTGACCACCGCCCAGGTGTACAGCTCGGTGATCCGCGAGGCGATCGAGTGCGGCTACCCGACCACCGTGGTCTGCTCGCTGGTGGAGAAGTCCGACGAGCTGCTGGTCAAGAGCCTGTGGGCCAAGTACAACCCGCCCGAACACGTCGCCCTGGACTTCGTGCGCATCGCCGGCACCGGCAAGCGCGACGGCCTGGCCTATGGTTTTCGCGCCATCTCGCGGATGCTGCCGGACGAAAACGCCGTGGTCGCGGTGATCGACGGCGACACCGTGCTCGCCGACGGCGTGGTGCGCAAGACCGTGCCCTGGTTCAAGCTCTACCCCAATGTCGGTGGCCTGACCACCAACGAATTCTGCGAAGTGCGCGGCGGCTACGTCATGAGCGAATGGCACAAGCTGCGCTTCGCCCAGCGTCACATCAACATGTGCTCGATGGCCCTGTCCAAGCGCGTGCTGACCATGACCGGGCGCATGTCGATGTTCCGCGCCAGCGTGGTCACCAACCCCGAATTCATCGCCGACGTCGAGAGCGACTCGCTGATGCACTGGCGCCTGGGCCGCTTCAAGTTCCTCACCGGTGACGACAAGTCGAGCTGGTTCAGCCTGATGCGCCTGGGCTACGACACCTTCTACGTGCCGGACGCGGCGATCAACACGGTCGAACACCCGCCGGAGAAGAGCTTCGTCAAGGCCAGCCGCAAGCTGATGTACCGCTGGTACGGCAACAACCTGCGGCAGAACTCCCGCGCCCTGGGGCTGGGCCTCAAGCGCCTGGGCCTGTTCACCAGCATCGTCCTGCTCGACCAGCGCGTGTCGATGTGGACCAGCCTGCTGGGCCTGACCGTCGCAGTGATCGCCAGCTTCAAGTTCGGCCTGCAGTTCCTGCTGGTCTACCTGCTGTGGATCGGCATCACCCGCCTGATCCTCACCATCATGCTGCTGTGCTCGGGCCACAGCGTCGGCCCGGCTTACCCGCTGATCCTCTATTACAACCAGATCGTCGGTGCGGTGATGAAGATCTACGTGTTCTTCCGCCTCGACAAGCAGTCCTGGACCCGCCAGCCGACTGCCCTGAAACGCGACCTCGCCAGTTTTCAACAATGGTTCAACACCTGGTCCTCTCGGACCATGACCTTCTCGGCCGCCAGCATCTTCGTCGCCGTGCTGTTCATGGTCGTGTGAAGCCCAACCCGGATCGGATCTAACAGGAACAAATCACCATGAATACCGCCGTGAACGTCAACGTCGTGCATGAATCCGAAGCCCAGCGCCAGCACGCCCGGGTGCGCATTCCAGCCAAGCTGCGCTACCTGGACGGCGATCGCCAGCCGCAGGATGTGAAGGTCGACGACCTCTCCGCAGGCGGCCTGTCCTTCCATGCCAGGAACGCCCTGCCGGTCGGCGAGGTGGTTCGCGGTCGCCTGCAGTTCGTGGTCGACAACCTCGGCCTGTCGATGGACATCGAGTTCCTGGTGCGCGCAAGCGACCCGAAAACCGGCCGCACCGGTGCCGAGTTCCAGAACCTCGAACCGCGCGACATCGCCACCCTGCGCCACATCATCACCAGCCACCTGTCCGGCGAACTGATCAGCGTGGGTGACGTGCTCAGTACCCTGCAGCGCGACAACTTCACCAAGGCGCGCAAGCAGAAGGATGCAGGCTCGGGCCTGTCGGCCTTCGGTCGCCTGCGGGCCGTCACCGTCACCCTCGGCGTGTTCGTGGTCGGCATTGCCGCCTTCGGCTTCGTCGCCAAGTCGCTGTACGGCCTGTACTTCGTCAGCCACGCCGAAGCCGGCGTGGTCGCGGTGCCGACCACCAACGTCACCATGCCCCGTGACGGCAGCATGCAGAGCCTGGTGGAAAGTGGTGCACAGGTGGTCAAGGGCGCGCCACTGGCGACCTTCAACACCAGCATGCTCGACCTGCTCAAGGGCCACCTGGACGACTCGCAACTGGAGCCGGCCAAGGTCGAGGAACTGTTCGGCAAGCAACTCTCCGGCACCCTCACCAGCCCCTGCGATTGCGTGGTCGCCCGCCAACTGGTGGATGACGGCCAGTACGCCAGCAAGGGCCAGCCGGTGTACCAGTTGATCCCGCGCACCACCAACCCGATGGTCGAGGCGCGCTTCAGCTATCGCCAGTTCGACGAGGTCAAGCCAGGGACCCGCGTCAACTTCCAGATCGCCGGCGAGGATGAAGTGCGTACCGGTGTGATCGTCGGCAGCGCCAGCCTGGACAACGACAACCTGGCTTCGGACATCCGCGTGCAGATCAAGCCGGACGGCGCACTGCCCGCAGAGTTGGCCGGTCGCCCGGCCTCGGTGAACAGCGACCGTGGTCCATCGCTGGACTGGCTGATCGACAAGGCCGTGGCCCGCGGGCTGTGAGGGGGACAGAACGATGACCCTGAACAACTACACCTTTGCCTCTGTGGGAGCGGGCTTGCCCGCGAAGGGGCCAGCAGGCACACCTTCATCGCAGGTCCCGGCCATTCGCGGGCAAGCCCGCTCCCACAGGGCTCTCGGGCTCTGCGTCCTGGCCATCACCCTGGCCGGCTGTGCTGGCCTGCCTGACCAGCGCCTGGCCAACGAAGCGCTCAAGCGCGGCGACACCGCCACCGCCGAGGCCAACTACCGCGCCCTCGCCGACCTGGGCTACAGCGACGCACAAGTGGGCCTGGCCGATATCCAGGTCGGC
Organism: Pseudomonas sp. FA117; assembly: GCF_057370475.1. Classification (NCBI taxonomy): domain Bacteria; kingdom Pseudomonadati; phylum Pseudomonadota; class Gammaproteobacteria; order Pseudomonadales; family Pseudomonadaceae; genus Pseudomonas; species Pseudomonas sp. FA117. Next base: position 1,115,794 of record NZ_CM170675.1, on the reverse strand, counting down.
ACCCGCGACCCGGCCCAGCTCAAGCAGGCCGAGGCCACCTACCGCGCCGCAGCCGCTACCTCGCCGCGTGCCCAGGCGCGCCTGGGTCGCCTGCTGGTGGCCAAGCCCGACAGCACCCAGGCCGAACGCGAAGAAGCCGAAACCCTGCTCAAGCTCGCGGCCAGGCAAGGCGAAGGCAACACCCTGATCCCGCTGGCGATGCTCTACCTGCAATACCCGCAGAGCTTCCCGAACATCAACGCCCAGCAGCAGATCGACCAGTGGCGCGCCGCCGGCAACCCCGAGGCGGGCCTGGCGCAGGTGCTGCTGTACCGCACCCAGGGCACCTACGACCAGCACCTGGGCGAGGTGGAGACGATCTGCAAGGCCGCGCTCAACAGCACCGACATCTGCTACGTGGAGCTGGCCACCGTCTACCAGAAGCGGGCCCAGCCCGACCAGCAGGCCGCCCTGCTCGACCAGCTCAAGGCCGCCTACACCCGCGGTGCCGTGCCCGCGACACGGGTCGACAGCGTCGCTCGCGTGCTTGCCGACCGCAGCCTCGGCCAGACCGACGAAAAGACCGCCAAGGACCTGCTCGAACAGGTCGCCCCGGCCAACCCGGCATCCTGGGTCAGCCTTGCGCAACTGCTCTACGACTTCCCCGAACTGGGCGACACCGACCAGTTGATGACCTACATCGACAAGGGCCGCGCCGCCGAACAGCCACGCGCCGAACTGCTGCTGGGCCGCCTCTACTACGAAGGCAAGACCGTCCCGGCCGATGCCGTGAAGGCCGAGCAGCACCTGCAGGCCGCCGCCGACGCCGGCGAAATCAGCGCCCACTACTACCTCGGCCAGCTCTACCGCCGTGGCTACCTGGGCCAGGTCGAGCCGCAGAAAGCCGTCGACCACCTGCTCAGCGCCGCCCGTGGCGGCCAGCTCAGCGCCGACTACGCCCTGGCCCAGCTCTACAGCGAAGGCCACGGCATCCGCCAGAACCCCGGCAACGCCTGGGTGTTCGCCCAACTCGCGCAGGTCAACCCGACGCCGCAGTCCAGCGAACTGCTGCAACAACTCGACCAGCAACTCTCGCCCGACCAGCGCAGCCAGGCCCAGCGCCTGCTGGAGCAGGAGAAGAAGGCGCGCGCCGGGATGCTCCAGGCCAGCAACAGCCCACTGGCCCTGGACGCCCTGCAAGACGAGAAAGACGTAGACGCCGAGGACTCGCCATGACGCTCAATCCCTTCGTGAAAGCCGGCATCGGCCTGAGCTTCGCCCTGCTGTGGTCGCTGCCGACCCTGGCGGCGGAAACCGCAGTGAAGAACTTCGGCCTGGACGTGAAGATCACCGGCCAGTCCGAGGACGACCGCGACCTGGGCACCCGCTCCGGCGGCGACGTCAACGGCCTGGGCCTGGACCTGCGTCCCTGGGCGTACGGCGAACGCGGCAACTGGAGCGCCTTCGCCATGGGCCAGGCGGTGACAGCCACCGACACCATCGAGACCGACACCCTGCGCCAGAACGACGACGGCACCGCCGTCGACACCGGCGACGACAGCCGCAAGCCAGACAAGAGCTACCTGGCGCTGCGCGAGTTCTGGATCGGCTACAGCGGCTTCACGCCCTACCCCGGCGAGCAGCTGCGCTTCGGCCGCCAGCGCCTGCGCAGCGACGACGGCATGTGGCGCGACACCAACATCGAGGCGCTGAACTGGAGCTTCGACACCACCCTGCTCAAGGCCGACCTCGGCGTGGCCCAGCGCTTCAGCGAATACCGCACCGACCTCACCGAGCTGGCCCCCGAGGACAAGGACCGCACCCATGTGTACGGCAACATCGCCACGCAGTGGACACCTGGCCACTGGGTCGGCCTGCGCGCCCATCACACCCATGACAGCGGCAGCCTGAAGAACCCCGGCGAGACCGTCGACGCACTCGACAAGACCCGTACTGGCGACCTCACCTGGCTGGGCCTGGAGGCCAACAGCGATGCCTACAACTGGCGCAACGACCACACCGTCAACTACTGGGGCAGCGTCACCTGGCTGACCGGCGACCGTGACCGCCTCAGCAGCCAGCTGGTCGGCGACGACCAGGTCGCCACCGGCAAGCAGAGCGGCGACGTCAACGCCTGGGCCACCGACCTCGGCATCCGCCTGCGCCTCGACCCGCAGTGGCAGGTCGGTGCGGCCTACGCCCGTGGCAGTGGCGGCGGCGGCAGCGACGGTTCGAACAACTTCGAGCAGACCGGCCTCGAGAGCAACCGCTCCAACTTCACCGGCACCCGCTCGCGCGTGCACCGCTTCGGCGAAGCCTTCCGTGGCGAGCTGGGCAACCTGCAGGCAGCCACCCTGTTCGCCTCCTGGCAACTGCGCGACGACTACGACGCCAGCTTCATCTACCACAAGTTCTGGCGCGTCGATGGCAACCAGAACATCGGCTCCAGCGGCATCAACGCAGTGGTCAACGACGACGGCATCAACCGTCCGTTGATCAACGGCGAAAAAGACCTGGGCCAGGAGATGGACGTGGTGGTCACCAAGTACTTCAAGCAGGGCCTGCTGCCTGCCTCGCTGAGCCAGTCGATCGACGAGCCGTCGGCCCTGGTGCGCCTGCGCGCCGGTGTGTTCAAGCCCGGCGATGCCTATGGCAAGGAAGCGGACTCCTACATGCACCGCGCCTTCGTCGACGTGATCTGGCGCTTCTGAGGCCGGGAGAGGACCGCTATGAACCTGCACCCGAACCTTCGCCACAGCCTGCTCGCCAGCGCCCTGCTGCTGGCCAGCGGCATGGCCGCTGCCGCGCAACCGGCGGTGATCGCCAAGGAACTGCAACAGGCCAAGACCTACACCGTCGCCAGCGCCCCCATCGAGCCGCTGCAGATGGACCCGCCCAAGCTGCCCGACCTGTCTGGCTATACCGCACAGGCCGTGCAACAGAAGATCGACCGCCGCCACAAGGGCAAGGTCAGCGTGCGCCGCATGCTCCAGGAAGAGTCGCTCAAGGAATTCATCGGCGGCGACAACAAGGCCGCCGAGTGGGTCCAGCGCCAGCACGGCATCCCCCATGCGATCTTCGTCGATGACGGGCATGTCGACCTGGTCGAACTGAGCCGGAAAGTGCCCGCCCAGTACCTGCGTGAAACCTCGCCGGGCGTGTACCTGGCGCGCCTGCCGATCGTGGTCGGCCGCAAGGGCGTGCTGGAGATCGACGGCAAGGTCAAGGAACTGCGCCTGTCCCAGGAAGGCGGCTCGTTCATCGTCAACGACGGCAAGCTGTTCGTCAGCGACACCCGGGTCACCGGCTGGCGCGAGCAGGCCAACGGCCCGGCGACCTTCCGCTCGCCCAAGGAATTCCGCCCGTTCCTGCTCAGCTGGGGCGGCACCGAGACCTACATCGTCAACAGCAAGATGGCCAGCTTCGGCTATGCCAAGTCCAAGTCCTATGGCGTGAGCATCTCGCAATACACGCCGAACATGGCCAAGCAGATGGGCCGCCCCGAGCCGACCGGCTGGATCATCGGCTCGGAGTTCAGCGACATGTGGTACGGCTTCTACTGCTACGAGACCAGCGACTTCGTGGTCAAGGACTCGACCTACCGCGACAACATCGTCTACGGCATCGACCCGCACGACCGCTCGCACCGCCTGATCATCGCCGGCAACACCGTGTACGGCACCAGGAAGAAGCACGGCATCATCGTCTCGCGCGAGGTCAACGACAGCTGGATAATCAACAACAAGAGCTACGACAACAAGCTCTCGGGCGTGGTGATCGACCGCAACAGCGTCAACAACCTGATCGCCTACAACGAGATCTACCGCAACCACACCGACGGCATCACCCTCTACGAGAGCGGCGACAACCTGATCTGGGGCAACAAGCTGATCAACAACCGTCGCCACGGCATCCGTGTGCGCAACAGCGTGAACATCCGCCTGTACGAAAACATCGCCATGGCCAACGGCCTGGTCGGGGTGTATGGGCACATCAAGGACCTCTCCGACACCGACCGCGACATCGCCCTCGACCCGTTCGACACCAAGGTGTCGCTGATCGTGGTCGGCGGCGAGCTGGCGGCCAACGGTTCCGGGCCCTTGTCGATCGACTCGCCGCTGTCGGTGGAACTGTACAAGGTCTCCATGCTCGCCCCGCGCAAGTCCAGCGGCATCAGCCTCAACGGCGTGCTGGGCGAGCGCCAGGACGAAATCCTCGACCTGCTGGTGCGCCAGCAGAAGGCCGTGCTGATCGACCCGGTCGAACGCCAGACCGAAATGATCGACTAAGGAAGCCCAGACCATGACCCCACACCTGATGAAACTGCTCGGCCTGTCCGCTGCCCTCCTGGCCATCAGCCAGGGCGTGCGCGCCGAGGACGCGCAGCCACCGAGCTTCAGCGCCGAGCCGTGCTGCCAGCTATGCCCCGAGGCCCACGACGCCAGCCGCTACACCACCCGCTACCAGCAGAACTTCACCACCCTGGTGCAGGCCCAGGGCGACTGGCTGTTCCGTACCCGCGAAGACCTGCGCACCGAGTTCGACACCACCCCGGGCGGCTACAAGCGCCTGCAGCAGGTGCACGATGCGTTCAAGAAACGCGGCGTGGAACTGGTGGTGGTGTACCAGCCGACCCGCGGCCTGGTGAACCGCAACATGCTCAAGCCCGAGGAAAAAGCCGCCTTCGACTACCAAAAGGCCTTGGGCAACTACCAGGCCATGCTCAAGCGCTTCCAGAAGATGGGCTACAACGTGCCCGACCTCTCGCCCCTGACCAACGAACAGCTCGCCGCCGCCGACCAGGGCAAGGACTTCTACTTCCGCGGCGACCAGCACTGGACGCCCTACGGCGCCGAGCGCGCGGCGAAGATCGTGGCCGACACGGTGCACCGGATGCCGGCTTTCGAGGGTATTCCACGCAAGGAATTCGAGACCCAGAAATCCGGGCGCATGGGCAAGACCGGCACTCTGCACAACGTCGCCGGGCAACTGTGCGGCACCAGCTACGCGGTGCAGTACATGGACCAGTTCGCCACCGAGCCCAAGGGGGGCGCCAGCGGTGGCGACGACCTGTTCGGCGACTCGGGCAACGCCCAGATCACCCTGGTCGGCACCAGCCACAGCGGCAAGAACTACAACTTCTCCGGCTTCCTGGAACAGTACATCGGCGCCGACGTGCTCAACGTCGCCTTCCCCGGCGGCGGCCTGGAAGGCTCGATGATCCAGTACCTGGGCAGCGAGGAGTTCCACAAGAACCCGCCGAAGATCCTGGTCTGGGAATTCTCGCCGCTGTACCGCCTCGACCAGGAAACCATCTGGCGGCAGATCCTCGGCCTGCTCGACGACGGTTGCGACGACCGCCCGGCGCAGATGAGCGCCAGCACCACGCTCAAGCCGGGCAAGAACGAACTGATGGTCAACGGCAAGGGCGGTGTGATCAAGGACCTGGTCAACCGCAACCACCAGCTCGACATCCGTTTCGAGGACACCTCGGTCAAGGTCCTGCAGGCCACCTTGTGGTACCTGAACGGGCGCCACGAAGACATCAAGATCGAGAAGCCGGAAACCTCCGACACCGACGGGCGCTTCGTCTTCCAGATGCGCGAGGACGAAGACTGGGCCAGCCAGAACCTGCTGGCCCTGGAAGTCCAGGGCCCGGAGAGCGGCACCCAGAAAGTCGAGGCCAAGCTCTGCAAACGCAACAACTTCGCCGGCGCCGCGCACAACACCGCGCAAGCCGGCCAGTGAGGCGAACATGACTGCATTGAAACGAACCTTCAGCCCCGCCCTGCTCACGCTGGCCCTGTTCGGCGGAGCCGCGCAGGCTGCGCTGGTGCCGCCGCAGGGGTACTACGAGGGCATCGAGAAACTCAAGACCAGCGACGGCAATTTCAGCTGTGAAGCCGTGCCCAAGCCCTACACCGGCTCGCTGCAGTTTCGCAGCAAGTACGAAGGCTCGGACAAGGCCCGGGCGACGCTCAACGTCGCCTCGGAAAAGGCCTTCCGCGAGTCCACCGCCGACATCACCACCCTGGAAAAGGGTGTCAGCAAGATGGTCGGCCAGTACATGCGCGATGGCCGCCCGGCCCAGCTCGATTGCGTGCTGGCCTGGCTGGGCACCTGGGCGCGCGCCGATGCGCTGGAGTCCACCGACTTCAACCACACCGGCAAGTCCATGCGCAAATGGGCGCTGGGCAGCATGAGCGGTTCGTGGCTGCGCCTGAAGTTTTCCAACTCCCAGCCGCTGGCCGCACACCAGGCCGAGGCCGAGCAGATCGAGAAGTGGTTCGCCAAGCTGGCCGAGCAGACCGTGCGCGACTGGAGCGACCTGCCGCTGGAGAAGATCAACAACCACAGCTACTGGGCGGCCTGGTCGGTGATGGCCACCGCCGTGGCGACCGACCGCCGCGACCTGTTCGACTGGGCGGTGAAGGAATACAAGGTCGGCGCCAACCAGATCGACGACCAGGGCTTCTTGCCCAACGAGATCAAGCGCCGCCAGCGCGCCCTGGCCTACCACAACTACGCCCTGCCGCCGCTGGCACTGATCGCCAGCTTCGCCCAGGCCAACGGCGTGGACCTGCGCAAGGAGAACAACTTCGCCCTGCAGCGCCTGGGCGAAGGCGTGCTGGCCGGTGCCCGCGACCCGGTGCACTTCGCCGAGCGCGCGGGGGTCAAGCAAGACCTCAAGGACCTCAAGGTCGACAGCAAGTACGCCTGGCTCGAGCCGTGGTGCGCGCTGTACCAGTGCGTGGGCGACACCCTGCAGCGCAAGCACGGCATGCAGCCGTTCAACAGCTTCCGCATGGGTGGCGACATGACCCGGGTCTATGACCCGGGCGCGGAGTCCAGAAAGTAACGCAATTTCCTGTGGGAGCGGGCTTGCCCGCGAATGCAATTGATCTGACGACGCTGTTGTTGCGACTGACGCATTCGCGGGCAAGCCCGCTCCTACAAGGATCTAGGTTGCCTGCCAGCTTTTGCTGGGGGGTTTGGGGGGCGCTGTTGCCCCGGATGCTGTGAACAAAAAGGAGAACCGGGATGGTCTTCTCGTCCAACGTGTTCCTGTTCCTGTTCCTGCCGGTTTTCCTCGGCTTGTACTACCTGAGCGGGAACCGCTATCGCAACCTGCTGTTGCTGGTGGCCAGCTACATCTTCTACGCCTGGTGGCGGGTGGACTTCCTCGCGCTGTTCGCCGGGGTCACCCTGTGGAACTACTGGATCGGCCTGAAAGTCGGCGCCGCCGGCGTACGCACCAAGCCGGCCCAGCGCTGGCTGCTGCTGGGCGTGGGCGTCGACCTGGCGATCCTCGGCTACTTCAAGTACGCCAACTTCGGCGTCGACAGCCTCAACGCGATCATCAGCTCGTTCGGCCTCGAGCCGTTCATCCTCACCCATGTGCTGCTGCCGATCGGTATCTCGTTCTACATCTTCGAGTCGATCAGCTACATCATCGACGTCTACCGCGGCGACACCCCGGCCACGCGCAACCTCATCGACTTCGCGGCGTTCGTGGCGATCTTCCCGCACCTGATCGCCGGCCCCGTGCTGCGCTTCAAGGACCTGGTCGACCAGTTCAACAACCGCACCCACACCCTGGACAAGTTCTCCGAAGGCTGCACCCGCTTCATGCAGGGCTTCATCAAGAAAGTGTTCATCGCCGACACCCTGGCGGTGGTCGCCGACCACTGCTTCGCCCTGCAGAACCCCACCACCGGCGACGCCTGGCTCGGTGCGCTGGCCTACACCGCGCAGCTGTACTTCGACTTCTCCGGCTACAGCGACATGGCCATCGGTTTAGGTCTGATGATGGGCTTTCGCTTCATGGAGAACTTCAAGCAGCCCTACATCAGCCAGTCGATCACCGAGTTCTGGCGGCGCTGGCACATCAGCCTGTCGACCTGGCTGCGCGACTACCTGTACATCACCCTGGGCGGCAACCGCGGCGGTACCTTCGCCACCTACCGCAACCTGTTCCTGACCATGCTGCTGGGCGGCCTGTGGCACGGTGCCAACTTCACCTACATCATCTGGGGCGCCTGGCACGGCATGTGGCTGGCGATCGAACGCGCGCTGGGCATCGACACCAACCCGCAGCGCTTCAACCCGATCAAGTGGGCCTTCACCTTCCTGCTGGTGGTGGTCGGCTGGGTGATCTTCCGCGCCGAGAACCTCGAGGTGGCCGGGCGCATGTACGGCGCCATGTTCAGCTTCGGCCAGTGGCAGCTGTCGGAACTCAACCGCGCCCAGCTCACCGGCCTGCAGGTGGCCACGCTGGTCGTCGCCTACCTGACCCTGGCGTTCTTCGGCCTGCGCGACTTCTACCGCAATGCAACGCCACCCGCTGCACCGCGCATCCCGGCGCAAGTACATGCCGACGGCACGCTGAGCCTGGACTGGACCCGGGTGATGACCCGCGCCCTGGTACTGCTGCTGTTCGTGGCCTCGATCCTCAAGCTTTCGGCGCAGAGCTACTCGCCGTTCCTGTACTTCCAGTTCTGAGGGGATGACATGAACCGGACACTTCGCATCACCTATTCGCTGTCGTTCCTCGGCCTGCTGGTGGGCCTGGGCGCCTGGTCGGTGGGTGGCCTGGACAGCTTCAACCGCACCGGGCAGATGACCCTGCTCGACGGCAAGCTGGCCAAAGCCGCCGAGACTCACTACGACGAGCAGTTCCCAATCAAGCGCCTGGGCACCAACCTCTGGGCGGCGCTGGACTTCAAGCTGTTCAACGAAGGCCGTCCCGGCGTGGTGCTGGGCCGCGACCAATGGCTGTTCAGCGATGAAGAGTTCAACCCGACCGCCAACGCCGGCGAACTGATGCAAGACAACCTGGCGCTGATCCGCGGCGTGCGCGACACCCTGCAGCGCCAGAACATCCAGTTGGTGCTGGCGATCGTGCCGGCCAAGGCGCGGGTCTACGACGAGTACCTCGGCAAGCAGGCGCCTGCCAGCCTGCACACCGACCTGTTCAACCAGTTCCATGCCCAGGCCCGCCAGGCCAACGTGTTCGCCCCCGACCTGCTGGCCCCGCTGGAGCAGGCCAAGGCCCGCGGCCAGGTGTTCCTGCGCACCGACACCCACTGGACGCCCATGGGCGCCGAAGTGGTCGCCCAGGCGATCGCCGAGGGCGTGAAGCGCCAGCAACTGCTGAACGGCGAACCCCAGGCCTACATCACCGAAGCCGGCAAGACCGCCCCCTACAAGGGCGACCTGACCAACTTCCTGCCGCTCGACCCGCTGTTCAGCAGCCTGCTGCCGACCCCCGACAACCTGCAGCAACGCACCACCCGCCCGGCCCAGGCCGAGGGCGACGGCGGCGACGCGTTGTTCGCCGACAGCGCCATCCCGGTGGCGCTGGTGGGCACCAGCTACAGCGCCAACCCGCACTGGAATTTCCTCGGCGCCCTGCAGCAGGCGCTGCACAGCGACGTCGCCAACTACGCCGAGGACGGCCACGGCCCGCTGCTGCCGATGCTCAAGTACCTGCAAAGCGATGCCTTCAAGAACGCCCCGCCACAGGTGGTCGTGTGGGAGTTCCCCGAGCGCTATCTGCCCATGAAGAACGACCTCAGCAGCTTCGATCCGCAGTGGATCGCCCAGCTGAAAAACACCCGTAAATCCGAAGAAAACCTGGCCTTGTCGTCCAACCGGACGGACCACTGAAAGAGAGGAACACGCACATGACTCACAAGCCATCCATCGCCAAAGCCCTCACCCTCGCGGCCGGCCTTTCCCTGGCATCGCTGCAGGCCTTCGCCGGCGCCGACGCCGCGCTCTACGGCCCCAGCGCACCGAAGGGCTCGACCTTCGTGCGCCTGTACAACGCAAGCTCCGCGCCTGCCGCAGCGTCGGTCGGCAACACCCAGATCAAGCAGGTCGGCGCCCAGGCCAGCAGCGACTTCAGCTTCCTGCCCGGCGGCGACTACACCGCGCAAGTCGGTGGCAAGAGCGTGCCGGTCAAGCTGGCCTCGGACACCTACTACACCCTGGTCAACAACAACGGCGGCAACCCGCAACTGATCGAGGAACCTCCGTTCAAGAACAAACAGAAAGCGCTGGTGCGCGTGCAGAACCTCAGCGACCAGTCGCTGACCCTCAAGACCGCCGACGGCAAGACCGAAGTGGTCAAGCCGGTGGCCGCCAAGGGTCGCGGCGAGCGCGAAATCAATCCGGTCAAGGTCAACCTGGCCCTGTTCGACGGCAACAAGAAAGTCAGCGACGTCAAACCCGTCGCCCTGGAGCGCGGCGAAGCCGCCGTGCTGTATGTCACCGGTTCCGGCAACAGCTTGTCGCCGGTGTGGGTAACTCGCCCCGTGGCTAGCAACTGATCCCCCTGCCTCTAAACGACTATTGGAGAAACATGATGATCCCGGTAATTCTTTCTGGTGGTAGCGGTTCGCGTCTGTGGCCTCTGTCGCGCAAGCAGTTCCCCAAGCAGTTCCTGGCGTTGACCGGCGAACACACTCTGTTCCAGCAGACCCTCGAGCGCCTGGTGTTCGAGGGCATGGACAGCCCCATCGTGGTCTGCAACAAGGACCACAAGTTCATCGTCCAGGAGCAGTTGGCGGGCCTGAAGCTCGAAACCCAGGCCATCCTGATGGAGCCCTTCGGCCGCAACACCGCACCAGCGGTGGCGATGACCGCCATGAAGCTGGTCAATGAAGGCCGCGACGAGCTGATGCTGGTGCTGCCGGCCGACCACGTGATCGAGGACCAGAAGGCGCTGCAACGTGCCCTGGCCCTGGCGACCGTGGCTGCAGAGCGCGGCGAGATGGTGCTGTTCGGTGTGCCGGCGACCAGACCCGAGACCGGCTACGGCTACATCCGCTCCAGCCAGGACGCCCTGCTGCCCGAGGGCGTGGCGCGGGTCGCGCAGTTCGTCGAAAAACCCGATGAAAAGCGCGCCAACGAGTTCGTTCGTGCCGGTGGCTACTTCTGGAACAGCGGCATGTTCCTGTTCCGTGCCAGCCGCCTCCTCGAAGAGCTGAAAAAGCACGATCCGGACATCTACGACACCTGCCTGCTGGCCCTTGAGCGCAGCGACGAAGAAGCCGATGTACTGAGCATCGATGAGGCCACCTTCGCCTGCTGCCCCGACAATTCCATCGACTACGCGGTGATGGAAAAGACCCAGCGCGCCTGCGTGGTGCCGTTGTCGGCGGGCTGGAGCGACGTGGGCTGCTGGTCGTCGCTGTGGGAAGTGCACGAGAAGGACGACAACGGCAACGTCACCAAGGGCGATGTGGTGGTGCAGGACAGCCACAACTGCATGATCCACGGCAACGGCAAGCTGGTGTCGGTGATCGGCCTGGAGAATATCGTCGTGGTCGAGACCAAGGACGCGATGATGATCGCCCACAAGGACAAGGTCCAGGGCGTCAAGCAACTGGTCAACACCCTCGACGAACAGGGCCGCAGCGAGACCCAGAACCACCTCGAGGTGTACCGCCCGTGGGGCTCTTACGATTCGGTGGACATGGGCGGACGCTTCCAGGTCAAGCACATCACCGTCAAGCCCGGCGCCAGCCTGTCGCTGCAGATGCACCACCACCGCGCCGAGCACTGGATCGTGGTCAGCGGCACCGCCGAAGTGACCTGCGACGAAAACGTGTTCCTGCTGACCGAGAACCAGTCGACCTACATCCCCATCGCCTCGGTGCACCGCCTGCGCAACCCGGGCAAGATTCCGCTGGAGATCATCGAGGTGCAGTCCGGCAGCTACCTGGGCGAGGATGACATCGAGCGCTTCGAGGATGTGTATGGGCGCACCTCGACGCCGGTCGAGCGGGGGGTTTCGGTGAAGACCATCGCGCAGTAAAGGCTGCAGAGCCTTCATCGGGGACACGTTGCAGTGGAGAACCGCCGCTGCGACGTGTCCCCCGATGGGGTTTTGAGCCATGCGCCATTTCCCGCTACGATGATCGAAACGCCCAACCAAGGCCAGTTCCATGATCATCGGCGCCCTGCTCATCCTTACCTGGCTGGTCCTGCTGCTGCGCTACCCGGCCAAGGCCCTGCCGATCTCCCTGGCCGCCGTGTGCGGCCTGGGCCTGGTTGCGCTGTTGGTGATCTGGCAGGACAGCCGCGAGGCGTCGCAACTGGCGCGCCTGGATCTGCGCCTGAGCTACGCGCCCGATCAGTGCCCCGCCGACCGTGCCTTGCAGGTACGGATGAAGAACAGCAACAAAGCCCCCCTCAGCGAGCTGCGCTGGCGCGTGGCCGCCTATGCCCCGGGCGACACGGTCAACCTGGCCGAAAACACCTATGCCGCGCCACGCTATCGCGGGCCTGGCGAATTGCAGCCGGGCGCCGAATGGAAAGACTGCCTGCCCCTGCCACCGCTGCGCACCGGGTATCGCCCGCAGACCCTGGAGTTTCGTGCCGAGCATCTGCAGGGGACATTTGCCAATTAGCGACGCAACTTCAAGGAAAACGCCCGAACTGCCAATCAACTGCCGCAGCTCGGGCTGACTGATATTTTTATCAGTATACGTGCCTGAACAGCGGGTCTACAGTGGATACATAATTCACAACGCGAGAGAACCGCCCCTCGCTGCTTCATGTATCCAAGTTCGATCATTGTCCTATGTCCCTCACCAGGGAATGCTCAGCATAACCATGCCGCTAGAAGGAGCTTTTTATATGGCTTACCGAACTGAGGACTTCAAGAGTCTTCCACATGGATCGGTCGAAAAGGTAGTCACCGATGTACTCAGCGTGCAAGGCGACGCGGCCCTTGAAGTGAAAGACACCGGTCTGTATATCGATATAGAAGACGTTTATCAAATCGTGGAAGTCACCCCCAAAAATCCCAGCGTGGGCGTAAAGATAAAGATGACTGGTAGCCACTCTTCGCCGGAGATGATCATTACTGATACAACCGGAAAGGAACTACTTGCAAAGTACTTGAACGGAGACTTCGACTGGGCACCGCCCCCCGGCCGAAAGATTGGAATGATTGAGCTGTCCAGCGACCACATGGGAGCCACATTTACCCTCCACAGCGTGGCCTTCGACTGGTAACGCCGGGAAACAGGCAGCTCCCGTGTGCGCCAGGCCCTCGATCGTTGGAAACGATGATCGCTGGAAGATCTGCGGGGGATATTCGCCAATTGATGGCGCAAGCTCAAGGAAAACACCCGAACCGCCAATCAACTGCCGCAGCTCGGCCTGACTGATATTTTTATCAGTATACACGCCTGAGGAGCGGGCTTACAGTGAATGCGTAATTCACGACAGCGGAGAGTAACATCCTTCTCTGCTTCGTTGAATCACACCCACCATTGACAAACCCAGCAATATCTACCACCACCTAAAAGGGAGCTTTAGTATGGTTGCTACATTCAGAATATCTCAAAACCGCATGACGACAAGATATAAGAATGGAACGGGTCTGGCTATTTCCATGGATGACTACAAAGAGGGCGCGACGTTGGCCCCAGATGGGCAGTGTTCCAGAGTAGAGTTACAGCATACCGGCGATGGGTGCGATATCAACATTATGGATGCACAGAACCAAACACTCTACAGTGGAATTTTGTCGGGAAACTTCACATTTACAGCTCCCGGAGGCAAGAACATTTCGATTGTGGACCTGTTCACCGGGCACTTCAGGGTTGAGATGTACATCAAAAGAATATACTTCGCGAACTGACGCCGAAGCCAGCGGTGAACCGGCCCGGCATGTTCGGGCCGGAGCGGGATCTGAACTTCAAAGGCATCGAACCGCGCAGAGGCGACAGTTGCCAACGCAGGGCGCAGGCGAGAGCAGTCTCGTACGGCCAGTGCCAAACTCCTGGGGTACGAAGCGACCGTCTTCGAAGCCCGCGGCAATACCGCAAAGGAGGCGGCTTCTTCAAGCTGAAAAAACAAGCCAGGGATAATCCACCCTCGCCTGCAATTTCCCATATGGCACAATGCGCCCTCTCCCTGAACAGAGGCCGCGACCATGCCCACCGTTCTTGTCACCGGTTGTTCCAGCGGTATCGGCCGCGCCCTGGCCGACGCATTCCGCGATGCCGGCCATGAAGTCTGGGCCACCGCGCGCAAGCCCGAAGATGTCGAACGTCTCGCTGGCGCAGGCTTCGTCGCCCGGCAGTTGGACGTCAACGATCCACAGGCGCTGGGCGTGCTGGCCACGGAACTTCCAGCGCTCGATATCCTGATCAACAACGCCGGGTACGGCGCCATGGGGCCCTTGCTCGACGGTGGCGTCGAAGCCCTGCAGCGCCAGTTCGAAACCAACGTGTTCTCGCTGGTCGGCGTGACCCGCGCACTGTTCCCGCTGCTGCGCCGCTCAAAGGGCCTGGTGGTGAATATCGGCAGCGTGTCCGGGGTGTTGGTCACGCCCTTCGCCGGGGCCTACTGCGCCTCGAAGGCCGCCGTGCATGCACTGAGCGATGCCCTGCGCCTGGAGCTGGCACCGTTCGGGATCCGCGTCATGGAGGTGCAGCCCGGGGCGATCGCTTCGCAGTTCGCCAGCAATGCCCAGCACGAAGCCGAGCAGGTACTGGCGGCGGACTCGCCGTGGTGGCCGCTGCGCGAGCAGGTGCAGGCCAGGGCTCGCGCCTCGCAGGACCGACCGACTCCGGCCGCGCAGTTCGCCCAGGGCTTGCTGGCAGCCACACGCAAGTCACCGACGCCGGTACTGGTGAGGCTGGGCAACGGCAGTACGGCCTTGCCGTTGATGGCGCGGCTGCTGCCGCAGCGGTTGCTGGACAAGGTATTGCGCAAGCGCTTCGGGCTGTTGCGCCCGCTTTGAGCCGGTAGTGGACTCTTCGCGGGCAAGTCGGCCGAAAATCAGAAAATATGCCTTTCCTGTAGTCCATTTCCCAAAGATACTCCTACCGCCTTTTTTCCGTTGCGGCCCCTGGGGCAGCGCTCTAGTCTCGGCGCGTCGTTGCACATCAACGACACAGCTTTGACAGGCTGTGATGGAAAATCGTATGCGGCTAGTCCTTTATGGCAGCTGTACGTGCGGGCACGCTTGCGTGCGCCGGAACTTTACGATTTTCACCGGTCTGTCAACCCACGTACGGCTGCCACCCTTCTGTTTGACAGCAGACAGGTGGACGCTCCGCAAAGGAAAATCGTAATGTTAAAGATCGTCCCTGACCCACCCCATAACAACCACTCCCTCGAAGACACCATCGTCCAAGCCACCGAGTACGCACTCTGCGCGCAAACCGTGGCCCATCAAGCGGTCCTTCTCCAACCCAAGTCCCCCGTCTCGCTCCTGATAATGGCTGCCATTCATGAGATGGAAGCGCTGAGGATTTTGCTGGAGTCCGCTTTGATACAGATTCAGATGCCGGCAGGGCCGCAGACGGCTCACTGAGTTGAATGGGATGTGGTGGGGCTGGCCTCTTCGCGGGCAAGCCCGCTCCTACTAAGCCCAGCGCGGGCTGCAGGGGTGGTGATGTGGCCTGTTGTAGGAGCGGGCTTGCCCGCGAACACCGGCGAAGCCGGTGCCACCCACCGTGGTGTGTTTTTCGCGGGCAAGCCCACAACAAGTTCTTCAGCGAGCATCAGGTTTTCAGGGAGCTAAAGCGATGGATACAAACGACACCACACCGAACACCACCGTCGGCAAGACACGGTTCTACCAAGGCAAGGGCCTGACCCAGCCGCTGTTCTGCATCGAGGCCGGCATCCCGTGCGAGCGTGCGCGTGAGCAGGCTTCGGAGTTGATGGGGTACGTGCGCGACATGACCTTGAGCGGGGTGATGGATGAGAACCCGCAACTGGTCTGGGCTTCGTATTACCTGAGTGCACTGGCCAAGGCATTGATGGACGATGCGGAGCTGGGGATGCGCCGGTAAACGCGGGTTTACCGGACCTGGAGTTCGAGCGGGTTGTGGGAGTGGCGGTTCGGCGTCCCAACTTGCCCGCGAAAAGGCCACCACCCACCTCAAACCTTGTCGAACGCCTGCCAGCCGCCCCCAAGCGCCTTGTACAACCCCACCAGCGCCTGCGATACCGCGGCTGAACTGTCGATCCACTGCTCCTCGCTGGCCAGCAGTGCCGACTGCACCGTCAGCACATTGAGAAAGTCCACCGCCCCTTCCACGTACTGGCGCTGCGCTGTTTCCAGGGCAATACGGTTCTGCCGCACCGCCTCGGCCAGGCGGTCGCGCCGCAACTGGCTGGCGTTGTACAGGCGCAGCACGTCGTCGATCTCATGCCAGGCGCCCAGCACCACCTTGCGGTAGTTCAGCGCCGCCTCCTGCTGCTGCGCCTCGCGCAACTCGAGCGTGCCCTTCAGGCGACCGCCCTCGAAAATCGGCAACGACAACTGCGGGCCGAAAGCGAAGCGCCGTGAGTCCCAGGCACCGAAGTCCGACAACTGCATGGACTGGAATCCGGCGCTGCCGGACAAACGGATGCTCGGATAGAAATCCGCCTTGGCCACGCCGATGCTGGCAGTCGCCGCATGCAGGCGCGCCTCGGCCTGACGGATGTCCGGGCGGCGCTCGGCCAGCTCCGACGGCACGCCGATGGCGAACTTCTGCTCAGGCGCCGGCAGCTCGCCGGTTTCCAGCAAGGTGCCCTGCAAACTGCGCGGGGGCTCGGCGGCCAGCAGGCTCAGGGCATTGATCAGGTCGTCACGGCGTGCCTGCAGGGTGGGCAGACGCGCTTCGATCGAAGCCACCTGGGCATTGGCCTGGGCCACGTCCAGGCGTGTGGCGACACCTTCGGCCTGGCGGTCTTCGGACAGCTTCAGGCTGTGTCGGGCAACCTTGAGGTTGTCCTCGGTAACCTGCAGGGTGTGCTGCACCGCGCGCAACTGAATGTAGTCACCCGCCGTTTCGGCGAGCAGCGCCAGCAGCACGCTGTTGCGGTCGTTCTCGGCCACCTGCACGCTGGCATCGGCGGCCTCGACCTGACGCCGCACCCGGCCCCAGACGTCCAGCTCCCACCCGGCCACCAGGTCGCCCTGCCACAGGTTGAAGGCCGACTTGCCCGCCTTGCCGGACGGATCGCTCAGCCCCTGGGCACTGTTGCGAGCGCGGCTGTAGCCGGCATCGACGTCCACCGACGGCAGCTCGTCGGCCGCCACAGTGCTGCGCAGCGCCCGACTTTGCAGCAGGCGAGCAGTGGCGATCTGCAGGTCGAGGTTGCGCGTGGCGACCTGTTCGATCAGCGCGCTCAGGCGCGGGTCGTGAAAGCTGTCCCACCAGCGCAGTTGCAAGGGCTCGGCGACGGGCTGGCTGGCGGCCTGCTCGCCTTGCAGGGCATTCCACTGCTGCGGCGCCTGGCTGTCGGGGCGCTGGAAATCCGGGCCGAGGGTGCAGCCGGCCAGCAGCGTGGCGAGCAGCACCATGGGAGCGGCAGCCGCAATGGCTGGGTGGCTTCTCATCGCGCAGTCACCTCTTTGCCCGCCAGCGTATCGCCCTGAGTATCGATGGTCGCCTCCACCGACATGCCCACGCGAAGACGCTCGAGCAGCGGCTGGCCGTCATCGAAGACAATCCGTACCGGAATCCGCTGCACCACTTTGGTGAAGTTGCCGGTGGCGGTGTCAGGCTTCACCGCCGCGAAGGTGACACCCGTGGCGGGCGCAATGCTCTCGACATGCCCGTGCAGGGTCTCGCCGGAGAAGGTATCGACGCTGATGCGCACCGGCTGGCCCGGCTGCACGTGGGTCAACTGGGTCTCCTGGAAATTGCCGACCACGTAGGCCTGCTGCAGCGGCACCACCGACAGCAGCCGCGCCCCCGGATTGACATAGGCGCCGACGCGCAGCGCGCGCTCGCCGACCATGCCGTCCACCGGCGCGCTGATGCGCGTGTAGGACAGGTCCAGCTCGGCCTTCTCGACACCGGCTTCGGCGCGTTTGAGCTGGCCGTCGGCGCTGGCCACCTGGGCCTGGAGAATGTCCACCTGCTTGCGCGTGGCCAGCAGCGCCGCCTGGGTGTTGGCCAGCCGCGCACGCGCCTGGTCGACGCGGCTGCGTGCCTGCTGGGCGTTCTGCACGGTGCCGGCGCCCTGCTCGGCCAGGCGGCTGTAGCGGGTCACCTCGTGGTCGGCGAATCCGGCCTCGGCCTGCGCGGCCTTGACCGCAGCCTCGGCCTGGGCGATCAGCGCCGCCTGGCGCTCGAGGGTGGCGCGGGCATCGAGGCTTTGCGCCCTGGCCACCAGCAACTGGGCCTGGGCCGCATCGAGCGCGGCCTGGTAGTCGCGGGCGTCGATGGTCGCCAGCAACTGGCCGGCCTTGACCTGCTGGTTGTCCTCGACCAGCACCTGCTTGATGAAACCGGCGACTTTCGGCGCGACCACGGTGTAGTCGGCCGTGACGTAGGCGTCGTTGGTACTCTGGCGATGGTCGCTGCCGAACATCCAGGGGCCGACGATGGCGGCGAGCACGGCCACGGCGAGCACCGAGCCGATCAGAACTGTCTTGCGTGTATGGGTCATTTCAACGCTCTCGAACTACAGGGTCAGGCCACCGCGCGGGGTGGATAGACCCGGGTAGGCACAAAGGGAATCAGGCAGATCAGGGCCACGGCGATGCAGGCCATCACCAGGTAGAGGTCGGCCGAGGTCAGCACCAGCGCTTGCTGGTGGATGCGCCCGGCCAGGTTCGCCGCGCCATCGTCCAGCAAAGGCGCATTGCCCAGGCTGTCGACCAGGTGGTTGGAATGGAAATGCCGGCGCAGGGTGCCCAGGCCATCGAGCAGGCCGGCAGCGATCACCGCCGCCAGGCCCTTCACGGTGTTGAACCAGGCGGAGGCGAACGGGCCTTCCTGCGGGGTCATGCCGTTGGTCGACAGCATCAGCAGCGGCAGCACCGCCATGGGCTGGCCGAACACCTGCAGCAGGTAGTAGGGGTAGAAGTCGCCACGGATCCATTCGGAGGTGAGCAGGCTGCTGCCCAGGCACGAAGCCGCCAGCATCGCCAGCCCGATGGCCAGCACCCAGCGACAGTCCACCGCGCGGATGTTGCACAGCGCTGCGGTGAGCGGTAGCGCGATCAATTGCGGCATGGCCACCAGCATCATCAGCGGGCTGGTCTGCGCCGGGCGATAGCCCTGGATCTGCGCCAGGTACGCCGACGGAATGCTGCCCACACCCGAGAGCACGATCAGCACCCCGGCCAGGGTCACCAGGGCGAAACTGAGGTTGCGCCGCGACAGCATGCGCAACTGGAAGAACGGCAGCGGCTCGGACCATTCGTTGTACATGAACAGCACCAGCAGCAGCAGGCCACCGCCCAGCAACCAGCAGATCAGCGGCGAATCGAACCAACCCCAGCGGTCACCCATCGACAGCCCCAGGACGATGCTGCTGATGGCCGGCAGGCCGAGCAGCACGCCGCGCCAGTCGAACTGCCTGAAGCGCTCCAGGCGCAGCGGATCCTGGGGTAGGCCCCAGCCAACGCAGAAGATCGCCAGGGCCGAGGGCAGGATGATCTGCCAGAACGCCCATTGCCAGCCGACGTACTCGGTCCACAGGCCCGCCAGCGGTGTACCCAGGTTCGGTCCGAAGGTGGCCGTCAGGGCGTAGCAGGCCAGGCCGTAGACCTTGATGTTCGGCGGCAGGAAACGCAGCGCCACGCTCATCAGCATCGGCGGCAAGGCCCCCGAGGCGAAGCCCTGGAGCACACGCAGCAGCATCAGGCTGTGCAGGTTGGGGGCAAAGGGCTGGACCAGGCCCAGCACGGCGAACACGCCGATGGCGGTCATGGTGAAGCGACGCAGCGAGAAGGTGGTGGCCAGCCAGGGCGCGAAGGCCATGGCCGATACGGAGGCGGCGGCATACACCGCCACCAGCCAGGCACCCTCGTCGGCGCCGATGCCCATGGCACCCCGGATATCGGCCAGGGAAATCTTCGTCACCGCCTCGTTGAGCCCGGCGCAGAGCACCGCCAGCAGCACGCCGAACAACCCCACCACCACGCGCAGGCCGAACGGCGTCTGCGCAGGCGCAGCGGCCACAGGGGCGGCGGCGATCGCAGCGGCGGGTGCGGTCAGGGAACTCATTTCTTGACATCTCCAGCAACATTTTTCAGCTGTGGGAAGTCTAGAGCCGGGGAATGCTTACGAAAACTGACTTGTTGGCAGCTTTAAATTGCGCCAGACGCAATCCACTTAGTTTCGTGGCGGCCTCAAGGCTCGGCGCTGCAGCAGGCCTTCAAGGTGCGCCGCAGCCACCGATGTGCGGGGTCGTTGTCGAAACGCGGATGCCAGGCCTGCATCACCCGCACCCGTTCCAGCACCAATGGAATCTGGAACGAGCGCAGCGGCAGGCCGAACTTCAGCACGCTGCCAAGAATGTTGGCCGGCATCGGCAGGATCAGGTCCGACTCGTGCAGCGAGAACATCGCCGAATGGAAACTCGGGGTGATCAGCGCGACCCGCCGCTGCACGCCCTGGTTGTTCAGTTCGACATCGATCGGCCCATTGGCCCGCCCGCGTCGGGACACGCTGATCTGCGGGTAGGCGGCAAAGCGCGCCGGCGTGATCTCGTCGTCGAAGATCGGGTGATCGGCCCGGGCGAGGCCGACGAAGTGGGTATCGAACAGGCTCTGCACCTTGATTTCCGGCCCCAGTTCGATACTCGAACTGACCACCAGGTCGATCTGCCCATGGCGCAGCACCATGTCGTCGCCATGCGCCTCGGGCACGAAGCGCAGCACCGTATGCGGCGCCTGGGCCTGCATCATGTGCAGCAGGCGCGCACCGTAAAGGGCGATGAACAGGTCGTTGGTGCGGATGTTGAAGGCGCGCTCCAGGTTGCCCAGGTTGACGTCTTCGCCGCTGTTGAACACCTGCCCGGCCTGCTCCACCAGCGCCCGCACCTGGTCGCGCAGGGCCAGTGCACGCGGCGTCGGCACCAGGCCACGACCGGCCCGCACCAGGATCGGATCGTCCAGCGCATCGCGGATCCGCCCCAGGGTCCGGCTCATGGCCGCCGGGCTGAGATTCATGCGCTGCGCTGCACCGACCACGCTGCCTTCGTCGAGCAGGGCGTCGAGGGCGACGAGCAGGTTCATGTCCGGGAGTTGCATGGCCGTTTTCCGTGGCAAGTGTGGGAAACGCGATGGTAACAGGTCGCACGATTGCGTCTGGTGCAATGACGCCGTGCATGCAGGGCCATTTATCCGGGTTGGGGAAAGGGTCAAGAATGGTGGGGTTCTTTTCGCGGGCAAGCCGGCTCCCACAAGGATCTAGCTGGCTGTCAGATTTTGAACAAGACAGTGGCTCCCACATGGCAACCAGTGGGAGCGGGCTTGCCCGCGAAAAGATCGACACCGCTCCCCAGCCCGACACAAGGCCCCTGCCAATGCCCATCCTCATCGCCATCGACGCCTCTCCAGCCAGCGCCGCCCTGCTCGACCTCGTGCGCCGCTACTGCCGCCCCGGCGAACACGCGTTGCACGTGCTGCTGGCCATCGACCCGACCTTCGCCGTGCACGATCACCCAGCGTCCTACACCGAACAGGAACTGAGCGAATACCCGGCCGCCTGCGACGAGCAGCAACTGGCCGAGCGTGCCGTGCAGCACGCCGTGGCCACGCTGCGCGAAGCGGGCTTCGACTGCCAGGGCGCCACGCTCGCTGCACAGCCGGTCGAGGCCATCGTCGAGCAGGCACGGGCGCTGGACTGCGAGCTGATCGTCATGGGCCACCGCCACCTGTCACGCCTCGGGCGGCTGCTGGACCCGTCGATCAGCGCCAAGGTCATCGACCGGGTGCAGGTGCCGGTGCTGGTGTGCGCGGCAGGTGAATGACCCTCAGCCCTGGCGCGGCGTCACCACCACCGTGCAGGTGGTACCCGCCGCCAGCAGATAGCCTTCGGGCACTTCATCGATGTGGATGCGCACCGGCACTCGCTGCGCCAGGCGCACCCAGTTGAAGGTCGGGTTCACATCGGCGACCAGCTCGCGGCTCTGCGGGTTGTCACGGTCGTAGATACCGCGGGCGATGCTCTCGACATGCCCTTTGAGCCGCTCGCCGCTCATCATCTGCAACTCGGCCTGATCGCCCACTTGCACGTGCGGCAGCTTGGTTTCCTCGAAGAACCCGTACACCCAGAACGAATGCTCGTCCACCACCGCCATCACCGCCTCGCCGGTGCGCGCATAGTCGCCCCTGTGGATGTTCAGGTTGGTGACGTAGCCATCGACGGTGGCGACGATCTCGGTGCGCTTGAGGTTCAGCTCGGCCGCCGCCAGTTGCGCCTGGGCCTGCTGGTAGTCGGCCAGGGCGGCGCTGGCGATGTTGCTGGCGTCGTCGCGGTTCTCCCTGGAGATGACCAGGTTGTCCAGATCGGCACGGCGCCGGGCGTTGACCTTGCGCATCTCCCAGGTGGACTTGCGCGAAGCCACCAGCGCCCTGGCCTGCTCCACGGCGAGCTGGTAGTGCTCGGGATCGATGCGGATCAGCACATCGCCCTTTTTCACCCGCTGGTTGTCGCGCACCGGCACGTCCACCACATAGCCCGGCACATCGGCGGCGACGTTGATGATGTCGGCACGCACGCGGCCGTCGCGGGTCCAGGGCGTGGTCATGTAGTGCAGCCACAGCTGGCGGCCGATCAACACGGCAGCAGTCAGTACCAGCAAGGTGGCCAGGAGGCTGAAGAACTTTTTCATCGCAGGTTTCTCACCAGTAGACCGACAGCGCCAGCGCGCCGAACAGGCAGACGAACAGGGACAGGCGCAGCAGCGCCGGGTGCCAGAAGAAGCGGTAGCCGTCGTGGCTGGCGATGAAGCGGTCCAGGCCCCAGGCAAGGCCGGCGGCAAACAGGAACATCAAGGTCATGGTGGGCATGTACACGCCATGGAAGGCGATCTCACGGGGCATGGTGCAATCCTTTGGCCGGGGCCAGGGGTGACTGGGGGTCGAGCAGGGAGGTGCGGATGAAGTGCAGGTAGCTCTGCGCGCGGCGCAGCACCGAGGTGTCGAAATGTCGGGCGAAGGGTTCGTCGGTGGCCTGCACGCGGCTGATCGCGTGGTCGACCGCCACCAGCGCGCGTTCGTGGTTGCTGGCGCTGGGCTGCAGGAACAGCCGCGCCAGGGCGCGGCCCATGACCCGGATCGCCTGGCGCCAGGGTTGGGATTCGGCATAGGCCGGGTGCACCGGCGCGTTGGCCTGCTCCTTGCGCAGTTCGATGATGGCGTGGCCGATCTCCGCCACGGCGAACATCCAGCCCATCAGCTCGGCCTGCACCTGGGGCTTGCCCGCGGCCAGGCCATAGGCCTGGTGCAGCAGGTCGCGGGTGCGGCTCTCGAACGCAGAGCCCAGGCCGCGCAGGCGCCCGCCGATGGCGAACAGCACCTGCTCGCGCAGCGCCTGCTCGAGGCGGCTCCACAGCCAGCGGCTGTTCGGCGGCAGGATGATCGCCCCGGCGGCGGCGCAGACCAGCATGCCGATGACCATGCCGATGTAGTCGTTGATGAAGGTATAAGGGTCGTAGACCGTGAGGTTGCTGGGCACCGAACCGATGGCGAAGAACACCAGCAGGCCGACGCCATAACCGGCGTAGGCCGGGCGCGAAGACAGGAAGGCGCCAAGCACGAATACGGGCGCCAGCACCATGCACAACAGGGCGAAGCCATCGATCCAGGGAAACACGAAGAAGGTTTCGAAGAAGCCGATGAAGGCCCCGAGCAACGTGCCGCACGCCATCTGGAACGCCATGCGCCGGGGGTTGGGCGAAGCTGCCGACAGACCGGCAGTGACCGTGGCGATCAGGGTCATCATCGCACCGCTGGGCCAGTCGCTGAGCAGCCAGTAGCTGCCCAGCAGCAACAGCACCGCCGCGCCACGCACTCCGGCAGCCAGCGACACCAGCCAGCTGGTCTGCGCCACGTAGGGCTCGTCCCACTTTTCCCGCTCATGATTGTGTGCAGCCAGCGAGGCGTGGGTCTGGGCGTAACTGTAGAGGTCATCGACCAGGCGGTAGAGCAGCTCGTAGGTGGTGTGGAAATCCAGCAGGTCGGCTTCGCTCGGTGCGGTTTCCAGGTACGCGGCGCGCAGGCTGCGCACCTGAGCCTGCAGGCCGTCCTTGAACGCAGCCAGCTCCAGCGTCAGGCGCAACGCATCGGCATCGGTCAGGGCCCGGCCGGCATAGGGTTCGAGCAACTGCACAAGGTTCTGCAGGCCTGGTTCGATGGCGCCGACGATTTGCGCCGGGCCCCGGGCGCGCAGGCGTTCGAGCAGCCGGTGCAAGGCGTTGAAACGGGTGGTGATGGCCATGAATTCGCTGTTCATGCGCACCAGGCGGCCTGAGCGTCTGCGCATGTGCGGGTCTTCGAAGGCGGTGACGTTGCGCAGGCTTTCAAGGCCCACGGCTTCGGCAATGAAGCGCACGTTGCTGGTTTCGAACAACACCCGCTGACTGTTGCCGCGCAGGGCTTGGACCACCATCGCGGCGAACACGCCGAAGCGCTGGTACAGGGCGTTGCGCATGGCGGCGCTGGCCGATTGCGGCAGGATCGCGGCGCTGACCAGGGTCGAAACCAGAATCCCCAGGGCGATCTCCAGCACCCGCCACACCGCAGCCAGGAAGGCCTGGTCGGGATGTTCGAGCACCGGCAGGCCGATCATCGCCGCCGTGTAGCCCGCCAGCACGAAGCCGTAGGCGCGGAAGGTGCGGTAGCGCATCGCGCCCGCCGAACACAGGCCGACCCACAACGCCAGGCTGGGCAGGAACAGCTCGGTGTTCTGCGGGAAGATCGCGATCAGCGCAACCATCATCGCCGAACCGGCGAGGGTGCCGAGTATCCGGTAGAAGCTCTTGGCGAACACATGCCCGCTCTGCGGCTGCATGACGATGAACACCGTGATCATCGCCGTGCGCGGTTGTGGCAACTCCAGGCGCATGGCCAGCCAGAGGGTGAGGAACGCCGCCGCGAGCACCTTGAAGATGTAGACCCAGGTCACCCCGTCGGTGCGCGCCCAGGCAAAGAACCCCCGACGCCATTGCAGACTGCCGAACCAGCGCATCATGACCGCGGGCCCGACGCGATCAGCGCCGGTGTCCTCGGCGCCGCCTCGCGCCCCTGCCCAGGCACATCCCCTCCCGCCCCGAGCCCTCCGCCCAATGCCGTGACCAGCTCGGCATGCACGCTCAGACGCGCCGCCTGCACCTGCTGCTGCACCTGCTGCTGGCGGAACAGCAATGTCTGCGCGTTGAGCACGTCGAGGTAGTCGGTCAACCCGCGCTGGAAGGCCACGGTGGCGATGTCGTAGGTCTTCTGCGCTGCCGCCACGGACGCTTCGGCAAAGTGCGCCTGCTGCTCCATCGACTCGCGACGGATCAACTGGTCGGAAATACTCTTCAGCGCCGCAACCACCGTCTCGTTGTAATGGGCAACCGCCATGTCGTAGTCAGCCGACGCCACGCCCAGCTGCGAGCGCAGCCGCCCGCCATCGAAGATCGGCAGGCTGATGGCAGGCCCGACGTTGTAGTTGAACTTGCGCCCGGTGAGAAACGCCAGCGGCCCACCGCCGGTGGCCATGAACCCCAGCCCGCCGACCAGGTCGACGTTGGGGAAGAACCCGGCATGGGCCACATCGATTCCCCGCGCCTGGGCCGCCACCTGCCAGCGGCTGGCGACCACGTCCGGGCGCTGGCCGACCAGCTCGGCCGGCAGCCGCGAGGGCAGCGTCAAGGGCGCCGCAAGCGCCAGCGTCGGACGTTGCAGGCTGGCACCCTCGCCCGGCCCCTTGCCGGCCAATGCCGCCAACTGGTTGCGCGCAAGGGCGATGTCTTCGTCGAGGCTGTCGATCT
This sequence comes from Pseudomonas sp. FA117, assembly GCF_057370475.1. Lineage (NCBI taxonomy): Bacteria > Pseudomonadati > Pseudomonadota > Gammaproteobacteria > Pseudomonadales > Pseudomonadaceae > Pseudomonas > Pseudomonas sp. FA117. The sequence continues at coordinate 1,090,069 of NZ_CM170675.1, read as the reverse complement.
GCCGATGGGTTTCCGGCAGCGGCGCCTCGGCCTGGCTGACTTCCAGGTGGGTGCCGATACCGGCCTCCAGGCGTCGCCTGGCCAGCGCCAGGATCTGCTCCTGCTGGGCCAGCTCGGCCTTGACGATATCGCGCCGGGCGAAGTGCAGGCTGAGCTGGATATAGCTGCGCACCACGTTATCCTGCAGCTCGAGCCGGGCCTGGCGGGCTTCGGCAACGCGCATGTGCGCCTGGTCCACGGCCTGCTCGCTGGCGTTGCGCTCGCGCCCCCAGAGGTCGAGGGCGTAGCTCAGGCCAAGGGCGGCATTGTTGTCCCAGGTATTGGCGCCAGACAGCGCACCGGGGCCGTAGAACTGATCCTCCGGCCAGTTGTGGCGCTTGAGCGTCGCCTGGCCATTGCCCTGCAGGTGTTCCGCCGATTCGACCACCCCGGCCATGGCCCTGGCCTGGCGCACCCGCGCCGCAGCCATGGCCAGGCTCGGGCTCCCGGCAACGGCAAGTTCGATCCAGCGATCCAGTTGTGGGTCGCGGTAGGCACGCCACCACTGTTGCGCAGGCCAGTGGGCCTCGACGGCGGCTTCCTCGATGGCGAGGTCGGTGGCGAGTGGGCTGGTTTGCAGTGTCCTGCTTTGCGGGGCGATACCCCAGGTTCCGATACAGCCGCTCAAGGACAGGCTAAGGGCACAGGCACTGAGCGCTCGAAGCGCTCCGATGTGGCGACGCGGCACAGCGGCGATTTCCCGAGGAAGAGGTGAAGGGGCCGGGCAATTCTAGGGGCGGGTTTCATTGGCGATAAGCGCATATTCCTGCGAATCTTTGTTACCGAAACAGCGATAATCCGGCTTTGGTCGGACGTGCTTTTTCAGCGCTTCATGTCACAATTTTGTCCTCTAGATCGAGAGTGACCCATGGACACCCTGCAAAACATGCGTGCTTTCAGTTGCGTAGCCCAGCTCGGCAGCTTCACGGCTGCCGCCGTGCAACTGGATACGACCACCGCCAACGTGTCGCGGGCGGTCTCCAACCTGGAAGCCCATCTGCAAACCCGCCTGCTCAACCGCACCACCCGGCGCATCGCCCTCACCGAAGCGGGCAAGCGCTACCTGATGCGCTGCGAGCAGATCCTGACCTTCGTCGAGGAAGCCGAGGCCGAGGCCAGCGACGCCCACGCCCGCCCGGCCGGGCAATTGAAAGTGCATTCGATGACCGGCGTCGGCCAGCACTTCGTGGTCGATGCCATCGCCCGCTACCGCGAAACCCACCCCGACGTGACCTTCGACCTGACCATGGCCAACCGCGTGCCGGACCTGCTCGACGAGGGCTACGACGTGTCCATCGTGCTGGCCAGCGAGCTGCCCGACTCCGGCTTCGTTTCGCAGCGCCTGGGCATCACCTACAGCATCGTCTGCGCCTCGCCCGAGTACATTGCCCGCCACGGCATCGCGCACACGCCCGCCGACCTGATCAAGCACCAGTGCCTGCGCATGGTCAGCCCGGTGATCCCGCTGGAGAAGTGGCTGTTCGACGGTCCTGAAGGCCAGGAGATGGCCAACATCACCAGCTCGCCTTTCCAGGTCAACTCCGCCGACGCGATGAAGACCGCGATCCGTACCGGCATGGGCGTGGGCGTGCTGCCGATCTACTCGGCCATCGATGGCTTGCGCGACGGCAGCCTGGTGCGGGTGATGCCCGACTACCGCCTGCAGGAGCTGAACCTGTATGCCATCTACCCGTCGCGCCAGTACCTCGATGCCAAGATCAAGACCTGGGTCGAGTACCTGCGCAACTCGCTGCCGGAGATCCTCGCGGCGCACGAGGCAGACCTCAAGACCCATGAATTGCTGATCGCGACCTGAAGATGGTAGGTTGCTGACCATTGACGCCCTCATCGCGGGGCAAGCCCCCCGTCAGCCGCACAGAGAAGCAGCCCGATGAAAAAGACCGTCCTGGCCTTCAGCCGCATCACCCCGGCCATGGCCGAGCGCCTGCAGCAAGACTTCAACGTGATCCTGCCCAACCCCAAGCTGGGCGACATCAATGCCCAGTTCAACGAAGCCCTGCCCCAGGCCCACGGCCTGATCGGCGTCGGCCGCAAGCTCGGCCGCGCGCAACTCGAAGGTGCGGGCAAGCTGGAGGTGGTGTCGAGCGTGTCGGTCGGTTACGACAACTACGACCTGGACTACTTCAACGAACGCGGCATCGCCCTGACCAACACCCCTGACGTGCTCACCGAAAGCACCGCAGACCTGGGCTTTTCGCTGATCATGGGCTGTGCTCGCCGTACCGCCGAACTGGACGCCTGGACCAAGGCTGGCAACTGGCAGGCCACCGTGGGGCCGGCGCACTTCGGCAGCGACGTGCACGGCAAGACACTGGGCATCGTCGGCATGGGCAACATCGGCGCCGCCGTCGCACGCCGTGGCCGCCTGGGCTTCAACATGTCGATCCTGTATGCCGGCAACAGCCGCAAGCATGCGCTGGAGCAGGAGCTGGGCGCGCAGTTTCGCAGCCTGGAGCAGTTGCTGGCCGAATCCGATTTCGTCTGCATCGTGGTGCCGCTGTCCGACGCCACCCGCAAGCTGATCGGCGCCCGCGAGCTGAAACTGATGAAACCCAGCGCCTTCCTGATCAACATCGCCCGCGGGCCGGTGGTGGACGAGGCGGCGCTGGTCGAGGCGCTGCAGCAAGGTACCATTCGCGGTGCCGGGCTGGATGTCTACGAGAAAGAACCGCTGGCCGACTCGCCGCTGTTCAGTCTGCCCAACGCCCTGACCCTGCCGCACATCGGCTCGGCGACCGCCGAGACCCGCGAAGCCATGGCCAACCGGGCGATGGACAACCTGCGTGCGGCACTGCTCGGCGAGCGTCCGCAGGACCTGGTCAATCCCCAGGTGTGGAAGGGCTGAATCGCAATCGCGCTGCGGCCTTGGCAGAAGCGGTGTCAGCGCGGCTGCCGCCGCCGCCCCAGCACCTTGCGCACCACGTACCGCGGCCGGTGCTTGGTCTCCTGGTAGATGCGCCCCACATACTCCCCGAGTATGCCGATCCCGATCAGTTGCACGCCCCCGAGAAACAGGATCGCCGACAGCAGCGACGGATACCCCAGCAGGTCGATGCCCCAGAGCACCTTCTGCACGATCAGGTACACCGCGAACACCAGCGCGAACAGTGACACCCCCGCGCCGATGTAGGTCCACAACCGCAAAGGCACGGTGCTGAACGAGGTGATGCCGTCCAGCGCCAGGTTCCACAGCCGCCACAGCCCGAACTTGCTCTCCCCCGCCACCCGCGGCGGACGGTCGTACTCGATGATCTCGGTGCGAAATCCCACCCACGACAACACGCCCTTCATGAACAACTGCTGCTCCGGCAACTGGCGGATCGCAGCGACCACCTTGCGGTCGAGAAGGCGAAAATCGCCGACGTTCTCCTCGATATGGGTAGAGGCGATGCGGTTGTGCAGGCGGTAGTAGAGCCGCGCGCTCCAGCGCTTGAGCGGGGTGTCGGCATCGCGGCTGCGACGCTTGGCCAGGACCACGTCGGCACCCTGCTGCCAGCGCTCGACCATCTGCGCGATCAGCTCGATCGGGTCCTGCAGGTCGACGTCGATCGGCACCATGGCGTCGCCATCGGCGTATTCGAGCCCGGCGAACAGCGCCGACTCCTTGCCGAAGTTGCGCGAGAAGTTGATCACCGTGACCCATTCATCACGCAGTGCAAGCTCGGCGCAGATCGCCTCGGTCTCGTCGCTGCTGCCATCGTTGACGAACAGGATCTCCACCGTCATGCCCTGCAGCGAAGGTTCCGCGCGCACGGTGCGGTAGAAGTGCTCGAGGGTGTCCTGCTCGTTGTACACCGGCACGATCAGGGTGATGTTCATGGCGTCCTCCGTCTGAAGACCACGCTGCGCGAATAGCCATAGCCCAGGACCAGGCTGACGGCGGAAAAGCTCACCAGGGTGAGCCAGGGCGACAGGTTCGCCCAGTCGGAAACCGCGCCCAGTGCCAGGCTCACTATCCCCATGCCGGCCAGGAACAGCAAGTAACGACGCTTGCTGGGCCGGGCGGCGAAGGTGTAGCGCGCATTGACGTAGTACGACAGGCTCGCGGCCACCACGAACGCCAGCAGGTTGCTCGGTGCCTGACGCAGCCCCAGCAGCAGGTGCAGGATGAAGAACACCGACCAGTGCGCCAGGGTGTTGCCCAGCCCGACCAGCACATAGCGGCGCATCTGCGCATACAGCCCGGGCGTGCGCGGGTTCATGGCAGTGTCCAGGGCCTGGTCTGCGGCTTGGTCAGCACGTAGCCCTGGTCGCCGATCAGGTAGATGCTGTACAGACGGTTGTCCACCACCGGCGTTTCGCCGCGGGCCAGCAGGTCGTCGGCGCGCAACGGCGAAGCCGGGCTACGGTTGGCGCTGCTGTTGATGTAGAACTGGCCCATGCCTACGCGAGCCATCATTTCCGGCAGCAACACGAAGTCCGAACTGCGGATGAACCTGAGCAGCGGTACTCGGGCCTGTGCCCCCACGGCGGCCGGCAGCCAGCCGTCGGCCTGGTTGCGTTCGAGCAGGTAGAACGCGCGGGCCTTGTCCAATTCGCGGTGGCTGAGGATGTCCTGGCCGATGTATTGGCCGATGGCGGCGAACTGCGCCTTCTGCGCTTCCAGCAGGCGGCCGTGGGCGTAGGCCAGTGCCAGCATCGACAGCAGCGGCAGGCACAGCAGCAGCGCGCGCGCCTGCGACCCGCCGCCCAGCCCACGCCTGGCCAGGTACAGCAGCAGTACCAGCACGCAGGCAAAGCCCATCAGCGTGCGTGCACCATGGATGAAGTATTCGAAGGCCAGCATCACCCCGCTGGTCATCACCAGCAGTACCAGTACCGCCAGCAGCACGCCGGCGCTGCGCACGAGCAGCCCTGACAGGCCATGCTGGCGCTGCAGGGCCCGGGCATCGCGCAACAGGCCGAGACCGGCGAGCAGCGCCAGCCCCACTGCCAAGACCCGATTGCCCGGGGTCAGCAACAGGGCGACATGCTCGAACGCCGTGCCCAGGCGCTGCAGCACTGCCGCCGGCAGCTCAGTATCCAGCGCCAGCATCGCCAGGCGCTGCTCGGACATCCACGGCATCGCCACCAGCAGGTACACCAACCCGCCGAGCAGTGCCTGCAAACCCCGCAGGGCAGCAGCCTTGCCCAGACCTCGCAGCGGATCGCCCCCCAGCAGGCCACGCACCGCATCGATGCAGCACAGACCGATGAACACGTTCAGCGTGACCTGATAGAAACCCAGCCCGCAGGCGATCAGCACGGTGCCGGCGAACAGTCGCCGCGGGCCGAGGCTCACGGCCAGGATCACCGCCGCCAGCCCCAGCGCCATCGCCGGGCCGTCGTACTGGTACGAGAGGTTCTGCAGAAAGAACGGGCTGTACCACAGCGGCAGGACCACCAGCAGATCGCTCGGACGCGGCTGCCCGAAGTAGTGGATGGCCAGCCGCGCCAGGGCATAGGCGGCCACCGGCAGCGACAGCAGCAGCGGCAAGGGGAACAGGTTGACCGCCCCGCCGGCGAAGCTCAGGCCTGCGTGCAGCCACTGGGTGAGCAGGCGCCCTTCGGCCGTCCAGTTGCCGGTGGCGGTCTGCGCGCGCCAGACATCGTCCAGGTACATCGAGTCGGCAAGGATCAGCGGCAGCACGTGCAGGCCGAGCGCGAGCAGGCAAAGCAGGTGCGCCTGGCGCGCTGTCAGGGGGCGATTCCACGGCTGGGCTGTCGACATGGCCTACCTTGCAGGTTCAAGGGGTTTGGCCAAGTGTAGACAGCACGGCGCGCAGGTCTTCTGCATCCGGGTCGGGCGCTGGCGCTACTTCGTCGCCAGGGTTGCCGCCCCGGCCCTGGCCGCCCGTGGTTTGCGGAACACCAGCAGGTTGCCCGCCATCACCGCCACCAGCCCGAGCAGCGCCGGCAGCGTCCACTGGTAGCCTTCGGCGACCGCCGAGACGTTCAGCGCCACCACCGGGAACAGCACCGTGCAGTAGGCTGCCCGCTCCGGCCCCATGCGCCCGACCAGCGTGAGGTAGGCGGTGAAGCCGATCACCGAGCCTGGAATCACCAGGTACAGCAGCGAACCTATGTAGCGGGCGTTCCACTCCATGGCGAAAGGCACGCCGCTGAGCAGGCAATACAGCCCCAGCAGGGTGGCGCCATAGACCATGCCCCAGGCGTTGGTGGTCATCGGCTTGAGGCCGGCCTTCTGCTGCAGGCTGGACAGCATGTTGCCGGCCGAGAAGCACAGGGTGCCGAGCAATGCCAGGCCCAGGCCGACGAGGGTTTCGTGGCTGGCGGCATGACCGGACAGCTCCGGCCAGAACAGCAGGCCCAGACCGAGCAGGCCCAGGGCACCGCCGCCCAGCACGTTGGCGGCGATCCGCTGGCCGAAGAAGATCCGCGCATTGAGCGCATTCCACAGGGTCGCGGTGGAGAACACCACTGCGATCAGACCACTGGCGACCCACTGGCTGGCGGTGAGAAAGCACATGAAGTTGACGCAGAACAGGCACAAGCCCTGGGCCAGGCAGACCAGGTGGCCACGCCGGTCCATCGGCTGCAGGCGTCGGGTCAGCAGCAGGATGACGAACAGGATCAGCCCGGCCAGGGCGAAGCGGTAGACGATCGATACCGGGATCTCGACCACCCCCAACTGCAGCTTCAGGGCGATCCAGGTGGTGCCCCAGATCAGGACGGTAAGCAGGTAGAGCGACAGGTTCATGGGCGCGGTCCTTGGGGCATTGGCGCTGGTCTGCAGGAGCAGTGGTGGATGCTTCGTGGGCAGGACTCCACCGCCGCTCTCGAAGTCTGTCCCCTCGCCCCGCGCCCCGCTTGCACAAACTTGCGCTTTTCCGTCGGCAACCGTCCCCATCACGCCTGCGCCGCAGTACGATAGCCCTCCAGAGGAAATCGCCGATGCCGCCACTTCATCAGCTGCAAGTCTTCAACGCCATGCACAGCTCGCCCAACGCCCGCCTGGAAGCAAGCGCGCAACTGGGCGAGGGCCTGGCAGCAGCCCTGTGGAGCAACCGCGACGACGCCCGCGACTACCAGTCCCCAAGCCACCACACCCTGTCGTGCTACATCGCCGACGGCACCGGCACCTTTCGCCGCCAGCGCCCGGGCGACAAAGGGGCGCCGGACAAGCTGTGCATCATGCCCGCCGGCCACGAGTCCAACTGGGTGGTCAACGGCGCTATTCGCCTGGCACACCTGTACATCAGCGACGAGCAGTTCGCCCTCGGCTGCATCCGCCTGCTGGACCGTGAACCGCGGCACATGCAGTTGCACGAGGCCACCTTCCTCGACGACCCGCAGCAGGCCCTGCGCTTTCGCCAACTGATCCGACTGGACTGGAACGAGCCCGCCGAGCGCCTGCTGGCCAGCAGCCTGGCGCACGCCATCATCGACCATGCCGTGCTGGGCCAGGCCGGGCTGCGCCAGGGCCTGAGGCTCAAGGGCGGGCTGGCGCCGCACCAGCGCCGGCAACTGCTGGACTACATCGAGGCCAACCTCGACCAGCCACTGCCCTTGAGTGAACTGGCGCTGCGCTGCCACCTCTCCGAATACCACTTCGCGCGGATGTTCCGCGCAAGCTTCGGCCTGCCACCGCACCAGTACCTGCTGGCGCGCCGGCTGCACCAGGCCTGTCGCTTGCTGCGCCAGGGCGAGCTGCCGCTGGGGCAGGTGGCATTGCTGTGCGGGTTTGCCAGTGCCAGCCATTTCAGCAACCGTTTCAGGCAGGCGATGGGCGCGACGCCCGGGGAATATCGGGCGGCGTTGCGTTAAGGCAGCGAGTGTCGGTGCTACTGGCTGGTTCACCCTCTGAAAGGCCGCTCAGCTCCTGGGGGGGGGTGGCGGTTCGCCGCTGCGACTTGCCCGCGAAAAGGATACCGCGCTGTCTGGCACGGGCTACGTCCGTGTTCGCGGGACAAGCCCGCTCCCACAGGGAATGAGCTGGCCTCTAGATTTTGAACAAGACAGTTGCTCCCACAGGAATTGGGCGGACTCCAGGATTGTGGGCAAGCCCGTCGTTCCTGCACGGGTTGCGCCAGGCGCGGGGGCATCAGAACTCCAGCGTACTCGACAGGCTAACCTGCCGCGCATCACCGATCGCCACGAAGTAGCGGTTCACCGCCGAGCTGTAGTACACCTTGTCGAACAGGTTCTTCACGTTCAGTTGCAGACGCACCTTGTGCTCGTCCAGCTTGGTCTCGTAGCTGGCGAAGGCATCGGCCACGGTGTAGGCCGGCAGGTCGAAGTCGTTGGTCGGGTTGCCCGCCCGCTCACCGACATAGCGCGCACCCGCTCCCAGGCGCAGACGGTCGCCGCCGAACAGGCTGCCGTAGTCGTACACCGCCGACAGCGAACCGGTATGGCGCGCCACGTTCTGCAGGCGATTGCCCTTGAGGTCGGGGTCCTTGGTCACCTCGGCGTCGGTGAAGGCATAGCTGCCGATCAGGCTCCAGCGCTCGCTGAGCTGGCCGGTCAGGTCCAGTTCGACGCCGCGCGAGCTGACTTCGCCGGCATTGCTGTACAGGGTTTCGCCGGTGCGGGTGTCGAAGTTGGCCACCAGCACGTTGCGCTTGGTGATGTCGAACAGCGCCAGGGTGCCGGTGAGCTGGCCGGGGATGTCGAGCTTGGCGCCCAGCTCCCAGGCCTTGCCCTCCTCCGGGGCGATGGAGGAGTCGAGCACCAGCCCGCCGCTCAGCGGGGCGATGCTGGAGTTGGGCTTGAACGATTCGCTGTAGCTGCCATAGAACGACAACTGTTCATCGACCTTGTAGACCAACCCGGCATGCGGGGTCCAGGCGCGATCGTTGGTGTCGGTGTTGGTGGTGAAGGGCCGGCCACGTCCGGCGAGCTGGTCGTACTGTTGCAGGCGCACGCCAGCCACGGCAATCCAGTGCTCGTCCAGGTGCACGGCATCCTGGAAGAACAGCGAGTCGGTGCGCAGCTTGTCGGTCTGGTCGCTGTCGCTGGCGCGCACGGTGCTGCCTTCAGGCTCCTGGCCATAGACCGGGTTGAGATAGCTGAACGTAGAGCGGCTGGCCTGGCGGATCAGATCAGCGCGGTAGACCTTGCGGTCCTCGTGGTCGAAGCCCAGCAGCAGGTCATGCTGCATCCCGCCCAATTGCACATTGCCGTTCAGGCTCAGGGTGGCGAACTGGTCGCGGCTCATGGCGCCGTGGGTGCCGTCGATGCTGCGGGTCAGGGTGCCGCGGGCATCGTTGACCCCGGTCACCCGCACCTGGCTGGCGTCGTAGGTCTCGCGGTTGAAGCTGTAGCCGAAGTGCAGTTTCCAGTCGTCCGCCAACTGGTGATCGACCTCGAGCCGATAGAGGTCGGAGCGGCCTTCCATGTCGTTGAACGGCTCGTCCAGACGGCGCGTGGCGGGGATGTCCAGCGGATGGTTGGTGCGGTTGCTGATGGCCGTGCCGCGGTCGAACGGATAGAGGAACTCACGGTGCTCGTAAGCCAGCAGCACCTGGGTGTTCTCGCCGAACCAGGCCAGCGAGGGCGCCACCAGCGATTCGCGATGCACGCCGTAGTTGCGCCAGTAGTCTTCGTCTTCATGATCGACGATCAGCCGATAGGCCAGGTTGCTGTCGCCCAGTGCGCCGGTGCTGTCGAAGCTGCCACCGCTGCCATTCTTGCCGCTGCCGTAGGTCGAGCCGCGCAGGGTCAGGGCATTGTACTGCTGCAGTTGCGGGCGCTTGCTGACCACGTTGATCACCCCACCCGGGTCCTGGATGCCGTACAGCAGCGATGCCGGCCCCTTGAGCACTTCGACCCGCTCGGTGGTGGCATTGAGGCTGCGGCCCTGCACGATGGGCATGCCGTCGCGCATGATCGAGCCGTCGCGGTTGTCGCCGAAACCGCGCTTCATCACGGTGTCGGAGGTGCCACCGAAATTGTTGCCCTGGGTGATGCCGCTGACGTTGGCCAGGGCATCGTCGAGATTGCGTGGCGCCTGGTCGCGCAGCACCTGGGCCGGGACCACGTTGATGGCATGCGGGGTTTCCAGGTTGGCGCCTTGGCCGCGCATGATCGAAGGGCTGGTTGGCGGCTGATAGCTGAAGCTGTCCATCTGCGAGGTGACGGTGGTGGCCTGCAGGTTGAGCGCACCGGCGCTGTCCACCGCCTCCAGGGTGAAGGTGCGCGCATCGAGGCGGCGCCAGGCAAGGCCGGACTGCCCGAGCAGTTGCTGCAGGGCCTGTTCGGCGCTGAACGCACCATTGAGCGCCGGCGCCTGCCGGCCCGGCAGTTCGAGGGTGTAGACCACGCTCTGCCCAGTGGTGCGGCTGAAGGCGTTGAGCGCCTGGGCCAGCGGCTGGCCAGGCTGGGCGAAGGTGTAGACCTGGACCTGCTCGGCAGCACTGGCCAAGGGGGTCACCGCCACGGCGGACAGGGCGCAAAGACCGAACCAGAGAGGGACGCAACGCGGGGTGAACTTCATGGACGCAGACCTGTGAGAGAACGGGTTGATTGCGAATGAATCGCACTTTCACTCACTACACGGATGAGGGCCAGAAGTACCTCACCTGTTCTTGAAAATATTTTCTCGGGATTGGCGGCAGCCTTTTCGCGGGCAAGCCGTCGGTGAGATACCTGTGGGAGCAACTGTCTTGCTCAAAATCCAGAGGCCAGCGCCGCTCTAGCGAATCACCGTCACCCTGCCCAGCACCGTCCGCGGTTCGAACCCCATCACTTTCCCCAGCGACGCCAGCGCCACCAACGGCTCCTGCACCGGGAAACTGCCGCTGACCTTGCGTTGCGCGAGCGCGTCATCGAGTAACAGGATCCGCCCCGGGTAGTAGCGGCCCAGGTCTTCGACCACCTGCGCCAGCGGCACCTGGTAATAGTTCAGCCACCCCTGGCGCCAGGCCAGGCGGCTGTCGCTGTCCACCACACCCACCTCGGCGGCCCGCCCCTGGGCATAGGCCAGCTGCTGGTTGGCGGTCAATTCGCGCGGTACGGCACCTGCAGACGGCGTCACCGCCACCCGCCCGCTGCGCACGGTCACCTGGGCACCGTCGCCGCGCTCGCGCACCTCGAACTGCGTGCCCAGCACCCGCACCTCACCGCCTGCGGCATCGACCAGAAATGGCGCGCCGGTATGGGTCACTTCGAAGAACACCGCGCCACGCAGCAGGCGCACGCGCCGCTCGCCATGATCGAAATCCACGGCCACGGCACTGCCGGCATCGAGGGTCAGGCGCGACTGGTCGGCGAGGATCACCTGGCGCACCTGCTCGGCGCTGCGGTAGTCGGCACGCAGGTCCTGCAACCAGTACTGCGGCTGCCAGCCGGCCAGGCTGCCGAGGGCCAGCACCAGGCAGGCCGCGGCCGCCAGCGCGCTGCCGCGCAGGCCCCAGCGTCGACGCGGACGGCGCATGGCCTGGAGATACCGCTCAAGGCTCTCGCGCTGTTCTTCGGCCAGGCGCGCAGCCGGGGCCTGGCTCTGTCGCCACAAGGCCTGCGCCTCGGCGTAGGCGATGCGGTGCGCAGGGTCAGCCAGCAACCAGCGCTTGAACTCGGCACCTTCGCCAGCCTGCGGATGCTCGTTGATGCGGCTCAGCCAGCCCAGGGCCATGCGCGACTGTTCGGCAGTGATCGGATAGGGCTGGCTCATCGACGGTCGCTCCCTGGCCTGCGCAATGGGGTCGCGGGCTCGGCGACACTCGCCTTGCACGCTTCGAGGGCGCGCATCATATGCTTTTCCACCGCACTCCGGGACAACTGCATGGCCTTGGCGATCTCGCCGTACTTGCAGCCGTGGATGCGGTTGAGCAGGAAGATCTGCCGGGTGCGCTCGGGCAGGGCACGCAGTGCCAGCTCGATACGGCGCAGGTCATGATCGACTTCGAGCGCCTGCTCCGGGGCCTGGACCGAGGTTTGCTCGTCGCCGCTCGACAGCCCGTCGGTGGCGCGACCACGGCTGCCCTCGCTGCGCAAATGGTCGATCGCCAGGTTACCGGCGCAGCGCAGCAGGTAGGTGTCGAGCGCCTCGACCTTGACCGCCGGGCGCCGCCAGAAGCGCAGGAACAGTTCCTGGACCAGGTCCGATGCGGTGGCGCGACAACCGACCCGGCGGCTGACCAGCGCTTCCATGCGCGCGCGCTGGGCCAGAAACACCTGCAGGAAGCGCGCCCGGCCACCGGCCTCGTCGAGATCGGGCTCGCTCACCCGCTGAACACCGCCACGAGCGGCGCCAGCACCAGGCTCGCTGCCGCCAGGCTCAGCAGCAGGCGCGGCTGGTACGGCAGGCCGAACACCCACAGGGTCAGCCCGGCCATCAGCACGGCCGTCCACTCCACCAACCCCAGCGCCCAGCCGCGCAGTTGCACCGCCAGCACCAGCGCCAGGACCAGCAGCAACCAGCCCCCGATGCGCAAGGCGCGCAGCTGGGCAGGGTTTGGCTTGCGCCGGAGCAGCTCATTGAAGTGCTTGTCCATGGCCAGGCACAGCGCCGCCAGGCCGGCAAAAGTGAACAGGGCAATGCTCAACATCAACGGGCCTCCACGGTTTCGCTGCTCGCCTTGACCCTGGCTGCGCGCTGCACGGCAGGCTTGGGCGCGCGCAGCATCTTGCCGGCAGCCCAGGCCAGGAACAGGCCGGTGACCAGCGCCGTCAGATCGAAGCCGGCCATGGCCCAGTCGCCAGCCGGAATCGAACGATCCAGGCCTTGCCCGGTGGTCACGGCATTGAGCAGCGGCAACGCAGCGAAGGCCAGCGCGCCCAGCGCCAGCTGCTCGCCCCAGGCGCGACGGCCAGGGCGCAACACGGCGTGGGGCAATGACAGCGCCCAGACCAGGAAGAACGCATTGACCTCCCAGTCGGCGCGGCCCTCCAGCCCGACCGGCAACAGCCGGTTGGCCCAGAAGAACGCTGCCACGCCGAGCAACAGGCCACTCATGCTGCTGATATTGAGCACCTCGACCAGACGCAACTCCACCGGCAGGCGTTCGCTCTTGGCGTGCTTGAGCTGTCGCTTGCCCAGCCACATCACCAGGCCCGTGCCGATCACCGCCGTGCCGGCCACGCCGAACACGAAGTACAGCCAGCGCAGCCAGGGCCCGGCGAAATTGCCCATGTGCAGGCCAACGAAGGTGAATGACGTCATCATCGCCGCGCTTTCCGGCGCACCCTGGGTCAGCAGCGCGCCGTTGGCGCCGTCGAAGGTCCAGTTGGCACTGCGCTTGTAGGCGACGCTGTCGGCCGAGGCGCGGCTCAAGGTCACGCGGGCGTTCAGGTCGCCAGGGTTCTGCACCTGGATGAAGCCCATGCGCGCGCCCGGAACCTGCTCCTGGACCTTGGCATAGAGCCCCGACAGCGGCACCAGCGGCGTCGCCACGCCAGCCACTCGGGGTACGTCGTCGCGGCCGAACAGGTCGTTGAAGTAGCCGTTGGCGTTGCCATAGCTGGCCATGATCCCGGCGGGCATGACCATGTACATGAAGATCACCAGGCTGCTGTAGCTGATCATCAGGTGGAACGGCAGCACCAGCACGCCGATGGCGTTATGGCCGTCGAGCCAGGAGCGCTGGCCTTTGCCGGGACGGAAGGTGAAGAACTCCTTGAAGATCTTCTTGTGGGTGATGATCCCGGTCACCAGCCCCAGCAGCATGATGAAGGCGCAGAAGGTCGACAGCCAGCGCCCCCACGGGTGCGGCATCTCGAGCTGGAAATGGAAGCGGTAGAAGAATTCGCCACCACGGCTTTCGCGGCCCTCCACTGCCTGGCCGCTGCGGGCATCCAGCTCCTTGCTGGTGAAGCCGCGCCGCCCACCAGCATCGGGGTCGCGCCAGCCGACGCTGAGCGCAGCCTCGCGCTCGTTGGGCAGGCGGATGAACCAGCTGCTGGCGTTGCCGGCGTTGGCCTCGAGGTATTTCTGTGCAAGGTCCAGGCTGGCGACCGGGTCCAGCGGATGGCTGTGCAGCTCCGGCTTGGTCCAGTGGTTGATCTCTTCCTTGAAGTAGGCAAGCGTGCCGGTGAGGAAGATGGCGAACAGCAGCCAGCCGAAGATCAGGCCGGTCCAGGTGTGCAGCCAGGCCATGGCCTGGCGGAAGCCCTCTTTCATGGGTTCTTCATCCAATAGGCCAGCCCGCCGATGGTGCCCAGCACCAGGCTTGGCAGCAGCACGCCGAGCCAGGCGCGCAAGGCGCTGCGGCAGGCGAAGCACCAGATGAAGGCGAGCAGGTAGAACACGAACGACAGCATCATCCCGGTCAACGCCGCATCGACCTGGGCGCCCGGCATCAGCAGGCTGACACAGACACTGGCCGCCGAGGCCAGCAGATAGCCGCCCAGCAAGGCAGCCAGGCTGCGCGAAGTCACGGCCAGACGGTAGCTCAGGGGCAGGCCGGCGGCTTTGCTTTTCATGGGGCGACGGTCCGAGGGTGGGTTCAGAGGGCTGCAATAGTAATGATTTCAATTCTCATAAGCAAAGTTTGAGGACGAACTGACAAGGTCTTTTGCGGCAGTGGACTGACCGGGAAAGCACCCCGCCGATCCAGCAGGATTGCGGCAACAATGCACCCCGAATACAATGCGAACAATTCTTACTTCCAGTCGCGTCTCCTGACGCCGGAGTCACCTCGGTGTCCAGTGCCCTCTCCTCCACCGTCGAAGGCCTCTACCACGCCCACCACAGTTGGCTGACCGGGTGGCTGCGCCGTCGCCTGGGTTGCCCGCAGAGTGCCGCCGACCTGGCCCAGGACACCTACGTGCGCCTGCTGCAGGCCCGCGAAGCACCGCAGTTGGTCGAGCCGCGTGCGTTTCTCGCCACGGTTGCCAGGCGCGTGCTGTGCAACCACTTCCGCCGCCAGGAACTGGAACATGCCTATCTCGAGGCCCTGGCCCAGGTCCCCGAGCGGCTGGCGCCCAGCGAGGAAGACAAGGCGCTGATCTTCGAAACCCTGCTCGAACTCGACCGCCTGCTCGATGACCTGCCGGCGCTGGTCAAGCGCACCTTCCTGCTGGCCCAGGTCGATGGCCTGGGCCAGGCCGAAATCGCCCGTGAGCTGGGGATTTCGCTGGCGACCGTCAAGCGCTACCTGAACAAGGCAGCCCTGCGCTGCTACTTCGCCCTGTGACCGCCAGCTTCTCGCCACAGGTTGCCGAACAGGCGGTGCACTGGCTGATCGAGTCCCAGGGCGAGGACTTCGACCCGGCCCAGCAACAGGCACTTGACCACTGGCTGCGGGCCGACCGCGAACACCAGCGCGCCTGGGCGCATATCCAGCAGGTCAACCAGCGCCTGCGTGGCGCGACCTCGCCGGTGGTTCACGCGACCCTGCAGGCGCCGCCCTCCCCGGCCCGGCGTCGTGCGCTCAAGGCCCTGCTGCTGGCGGGCGTGGCCAGCGCCGCGGGGCTGGGTCTGCAGCCGCACAATCCGTTGCCCGGCTTGATGGCCGACTACCGCAGCCCCGTAGGGCAGCGCCGGCGCCTGCCGCTGGGCGACGGCAGCGTGCTGCAGCTCAACACCGGCAGCGCCGCCGACGTGCATTTCGACGCACAGCAGCGGCATGTGCGCCTGCTCGAAGGCGAGTTGGCGCTGGACGTGGCCCAGGATGCCCGGCCACTGCTGCTGCGTACCGACACTGGCAGCCTGCAACTCGACAGCGGGCGTTTCAACGTGCGCCAGTTCGAGGGGTTCAGCCAGGTGTCGGTGTTCGCAGGCGCGGCGCAGTTGCACGGGCAGGCGCTGCTGGCCGGGCAGCAAGCGCGGCTGATGGCGGGGAGCTGGCAAGCGGTCGCTGCTCTGGATCGCAATGTCGCAGCCTGGGTCGACGGCATGCTGGTGGTCTCGCAGATGCGCCTGGGCGAGTTTCTCGCCGAGCTGTCACGTTACCGCCACGGGCAACTGGGGTGCAGCCAGCAGGTCGCGGGGCTGCGCATTTCCGGGTCGTACCCGCTGGATGACAGTGAGCGGATCCTGGAGATGCTGGAAGTGGCACTGCCGGTGCGGGTGCGGCGCTTTACCCGGTACTGGGTCAAGGTCGAGGCAGTTTGAGCCTGTGTCGGCCCTATCGCGGGACAAGTCGCAGCGGCGAACCGCCGCTCCTGCAGAGTTCGCCGCTGCGACTTGTCCCGCGATAGGGCCGGTACAGGCGACAACTATTTTTTCTTCAACCTGAGCCATTTCGCACCCCTCGCGTGACAGAGCAGGCAGAACCCTCCTTACAGGACCCGACCCCATGCCCCTGCGCCCCACGCCTCTCGCCATCGCCCTGCTGCTCGCCACCAGCCTGAACCTGGCCCAGGCCGCCGAACCACGCGCCTACCACATCGCCCCCGGCACCCTGGAAGATGCCCTCAACCAGTTCGGCCGTGAAAGCGGTGCGCTGATCTCGTTCGGCTCCAGCGTCACCCAGGGCCTGCGCAGCCAGGGCCTCGACGGCCAGTACGATGTGCAGCAAGGCCTCGATGCGCTGCTGCGCGGCAGTGGCCTGCAGGCTCGCCAGGAAGCCGACAACGCCTATAGCCTGCAACCGCTCGGCAACGCCAGCAACAACGCCGCGGTCGAGCTCGGCGCTTCGACCGTGGTCGGCGACTGGCTGGCCGAAGCGCGTCAGGACAACGTCTTCGAGCACCCCGGCGCGCGTGACGTGGTTCGCCGCGAGGACTTCGAACGCAGCGGCGCCGGCAGTGCCCGTGAAGTGCTCAACCGCATCCCCGGGGTCAACGCCCCCGAGAACAACGGCACCGGCAGCCACGACCTGGCGCTGAACTTCGGCATCCGTGGCCTCAACCCGCGCCTGGCCTCGCGCTCCACCGTGCTGATGGACGGCATTCCGGTGCCGTTCGCTCCCTACGGCCAGCCGCAACTGTCGCTGGCACCGCTGAGCCTGGGCAACATGGATGCGGTCGATGTGGTGCGCGGCGGCGGCGCAGTGCGCTATGGCCCGCAGAACGTCGGCGGCATCGTCAACTTCGTCACCCGCGCCATCCCCGAAGAGGCGACCTTCAAGGCTGCCATGCAGAACCATATCAGCCCCTCGTCCAGCCATGACGGCTTCAAGAACAGCGCCAACCTGCTGGTCGGCGGCACCAACGCCAACGGCCTGGGCGGCGCCCTGCTCTACTCCGGCACCCGCGGCGGCGACTGGCGCGAACACAGCGACACGCAGATCGACGACCTGATCCTCAAGGGCAAGCTGCAACTGGACGAGGCCAACAGCCTGCACGCCATGGCCCAGTACTACGAGGGCGAGGCCGACATGCCCGGCGGCCTGAGCAAGGCAGCGTTCGACGAGGACCCGTACCAGTCGACCCGCCTGAAAGACAAGTTCTGGGGCCGTCGCACCCTGGTCAACGTCGGCTACGACTACAAGCAGGACGACCGCCAGTTCAGCGTCAACAGTTTCTTCACCAAGACCCTGCGCAGCGGCTACCTCGACCAGGGCAGCTTCGTCTCGCTGTCGCCGCGCGAGTACTGGGTACGCGGCATCGAGACCCGCTTCTCGCAGGGTGTGGCGCTGGGCGACAGCTGGCACGAACTGGGCGTGGGCTACCGCTACATCAACGAGGCCGGCCACGAACTGCGCTTTCGTGAACCGGTGACCGGCAACCTGCCAACCACCGCCAGCCGCAACGACCGCGACACCCGTGGCGCCACCGAAGCCCACGCGATCTACCTGGACGACCGCATCGACATCGGCCGCTGGACCATCACCCCTGGCATCCGCTACGAGATGATCGATTCCGAGCAGAGCAACAAGCTCAGCAACCAGCGCTACCAGGGCAGCTACAACACAGCATTGCCGGCGCTGAACGTGATGTACCACCTGACCGACAGCTGGAACCTCTACGCCAACACCGAAGGCTCGTTCGGCAGCGTGCAGTACAGCCAGATGCCCAACCGCGTCAGCAGCGGCGAAGTGAAGCCGGAGAAGGCGCGCACCTGGGAAGTCGGTACCCGCTATGACAGCGGCGACCTGCAGGCGGAAATCGGCGCCTTCCTGATCAATTTCGACAACCAGTACGAGAGCAACCAGACCAACGATTCGGTGATCGCCCGTGGCCAGACCCGTCACCAGGGTATCGAGACCAGCCTGCGCTACGCCCTCGACGGCCTGAGCCCGGCACTGGCCGGTTTCGATGTGCACGCCAGCTACGCCTTCGTCGACGCGACCATCCGCGAAGACGGCCCGAACAAGGGCAACCAGGTGCCATTCTCGTCGCGCCACAAGGGCACCCTGGGCGTGGGTTACACCGACGGGCCCTGGCAGTTGAACCTGGATGGCAGCTTCCAGAGCAGCCAGTACGCCGACAACGCCAACACCGCCAGCGAAAGCGCCGACGGCAGCACCGGACGGATCCCCGGCTACATGCTGGTCAGCACCCGTGCCGGCTACGACTTCGGGCCGCAGTTGTCGAACCTCAAGGTGGCGGTGGGGGTGAAGAACCTGTTCAACCGCGAGTACTACACCCGCTCCTTCGATGACAACAACAAGGGCAAGTACGTCGGCGAGCCGCGCACCCTGTATGTGCAGACCTCGGTAGCCTTCTGACACCGGAAGACACGATTGCAGCAGGAAATTTATCGAAAAAGGGGCTTGAAATCGGCGAGGGAATCCCTGACCTTAGAGTCAAGAGGCGAAGCTTTTCCCAAGGGCCTCAATGGCCTAGGCACGCCTCCACGCGAGCAAGCTGAATAAGGATTGAATCATGCAAATCCAGGTCAACAGCAGCAACCATATCGACAGCAGCAGCCGTCTGAACGAATGGGTCCGCAGCACGCTGGAAAGCACGCTGCAGCGCTACGAGGACGACCTCACCCGCATCGAGGTCCACTTGCGTGACGAGAACGGCGACAAGCCCGGCCCGCATGACAAACGCTGCCAGATGGAGGCTCGCCCCAAAGGTCATCAACCGATTTCCGTCAGCCACACCGCCACCTCGCTGGATCATGCCATCGATGGCGCGGCCAACAAGCTGAACAACGCCCTGGAGCACTTCTACGGCAAGCTGCGCAGCAAGCGCAGCGTGGTGCAGCAAACCGAAGAAGAGTAATCGCTGACACACAGACGCCCGGTGCCTGGCACCGGGCGTTTTCGTTTCCGGCGTTCGAGGTCGGCGCACGCCACAGCATCCATGAATTGATCAATGGCGCTGAACCATCGGCGATTTCCCCCGGTCAATCGCTGCACACCCTTTGCAGATGCCCGCCCATGACCAACCCATTCGACCTCATCAGCGACGCCTTCGCCCCGCACTACCGGGTCAACCTGAGCATCGAGCGGCTCGATGGCAGCATCATGCTGACCCTCTCCAACGACACCGGCGTCGTGGCCAAGCGCCTGATCAGCGCAGCCCAGCGCAACGACCCGACGCGCCTGCGCCGGGTGGTCGACAGCATTCGCCTGGGGCTGGCCATCGAACAGGGCGAAGATGCCCTGCAGGTGCTGGCGGCGATGACCGACAGTGGCGCACGGGAGCGGGTCTGGCGGGGCGTCGGGATCGCCCGATAGACCAGCATTGTCCGCGAACAGGTCAGCACACTGCCTGGTCACTGCGGATAGACGATTTCCCGCACCTGCACTGCCCGTGGGATCAAGCGGTTCGCAAAGAACAGATCGGCTATGTGCTGCTGGGTCTCGATGGCCGCCGCATCCAGCGGCCGGATCGGCGCGTTGTAGCGGTGCTCGAAGAACAACGCCACCACCTCGCGCTTGAGCCCAAGCAGCTTGGTCATGCCGTCGATGCTCTGCTCGCGCTGCTCGACCGAAATCTTCTGCGCCTGGCGCAACGCCTCCAGCACCTTGTCGATCACCCCCCCATGCTGCTCGGTGAACTGCCGGCTGGCGATGTAGTAGGTGCCGCTGGGGTGCACGTCCTGACCGTCGCTCAAGGTGCGCGCGCTGCCATCGAGCAAGGCCGCCGCATAGTAAGGGTCCCAGATCACCCAGGCGTCCAGCTTGCCCTGCTCGAAGGCCGGTCGCGCGTCGGCGGCGGGCAGGTACACCAGCTCCACATCGCCAAGCTGCATCCCTGCCTTGATCAGGCTCTTGAGAAACAGGCTGTGTGCGCTCGAGCCTTTCTGCAGGGCGACGCGCTTGCCCTTGAGGTCCGCCAGGGTCCTGACCGGGCTGTTGCCCGGCACGATGATCGCTTCGCTGCGCCCATCGCTGGGCTCGACCCCGATATAGCGCAGCTCGATCCCCGAGGCCTGGGCGAAGATCGGCGGAATGTCACCGATGTTACCCACATCCAGGCTGCCGCCGTTGAGCGCTTCGATCAGTTGCGGCCCGCCGGGGAACTCGATCCATTGCACCCGGGTGCCGGGCAACGCCTGTTCGAGCAAGCCATGCTCGCGGGCCAGGACCATGTTCACCGAACTCTTCTGGTAGCCGATGCGCAGCACCTGCGGATCGGCGGCCAGGCTCGCAGGGCTGCCCAAGGCCAGCAGGGTGACCGCCAGCAGCGCGCTGGCAAGGTGTTGTTTCATCGAAATCATGTGCAGTCTCGTCGTCGATCAGAAGTCGTAGCTGAGCCGGGTGTAGTAGAACGCCCCTTCCGGCGCCGACGGCGCCAGGTAGCTGTACTGCTGGCCCGGGGTCTGGCGCAGGCGGGAGTTGAAGTCGTCCGGCTTGCTGTCGAACAGGTTGTTGGCCCCCACCGACAGGCGCAGTTGCCTGGTGAAGGCGTAGTTGACGTCCAGGTCGGTGATCCATTGGGCCGAGAAGGTCTGGTCGTACTGCGCATTGGCCGGCGAAGCGGCGTACTTGCGGTACTCGCCGTAGCGGGTCTGGGTCAGGCTGACGGTCCAGGGGCCATAATGGTGGGTAGCGCCGAGGATCAGCTTGTCTTCCGGCGAGCCGTGTTCCAGGTAACCGGCCGCTTCGCGGGTCAGGATCTCGAAGCCGAAGGGGCTGGCGTTGATCTTCTCGATGGTGGTGCGCGCCCGGGTATAGCCGGCGCTCAGGGCCAGGTCGCCATAGCGCTCGAGGCTGAGGTTGTACTTGCCGACGATGTCCACACCGCGGGTGCGGGTGTTGGCTGCGTTGGTCATGAACTGCGCCCAGCTGTACTGGCCGAAGCCTGCGGCGGTGAGGATGCGTTCGGCGTCGGGTCCGGAGATGCCGCCGCTGTAGAGCAGGCGGTCGCGGATGTCGATCTGGTAGGCATCGACGGTGACCGAGATCTGCTCGCTGGGCCGCAACACCAGCCCCAGCGAATAGTTGGTCGACTTCTCGGGCTTGAGCGATTGCGCCCCCAGCGCCTGGGCCGCCGGATGATCGACCGGCAGGATGCGCGTGAGCACCGGGTTGCCGTTGACGTCGACGTTGGTGGTGGTCGTCCAGGAGGTGCCGATCTGGCCCAGGGTCGGCGCACGGTAGGCACTGTTGATGGTGCCGCGCAGGCCGATCTGCGGGGTCAGTTCGTAGCGCGCCGAGAGCTTGCCGGTGGTGGCCGAGCCGAAGTCCGAATAGTGCTCCGAGCGCCCGGCGACACCGACCTGGAACTTGTCGGTGACCTGGTTCTCCAGTCCGAAGTACACGCCGCTGACCTCACGACGATAGGTGCCCGCATCGTCCGGCGTCAGGCCCGAGGCCTGCACCGCCCCAACCTGCACGCCATCGATGCCACCGAAGGAGTAGGAGTCGAAATCACCGTCCTGCAGCTGGTACTGCTCGCGGCGGTAGGCCACGCCGGACGACAGGGTCAGCGGATGGTTCGACCAGCCCACGTCGATATCACGTACATAGTCGATGGCCAGGTTGGTCTGGGTGTTGGTCAGGGTGGCGACATCGAACTTGGTCGGGCTGCGCACGCCATAGCTGGGGTTGACCGTGTCGAACGCCACTTCATCGTGCTCGTCGCGCCCGTAGGTGGCGCTGAAGTCCAGGCGGCCGATGGCCTCGTCCTCGAAACGCGAGCCGACGGTCAGCGAGGCGTCCTGGTAGCGGTAGCGGTACTTGGGGATGGTGCCTTCGGGGTACAGCTCACGCACGTTGTTGGGGTTGTCGCGCAGCAGCGGCGGGGTGTTGTTGACCGACTTGTCCTGGCCGTAGGTGGCGAAGCTGTACAGACGCCACTGATCGTTCAGGCCAACCTCGGCATTGGCCGCCAGGTTGAACTTGTCGCGGCTCGCACCGCCCCAGCGGTGGTCCTGCAGTTCGCCATTGGCCACGTACTTGTCGCCGATGTCGGTGGGCTTGCTGTTGACGCCGTTGAAGCTCAGGGTCAGGAAGCCGTCGCCGGGCAGCGACAGGCCGTACCAGCCATCGGCGTTCTTGCTGAAGCCGTCACCCTGGCCGTACTGGCCGAGCTGGGTGTTGATCTGGCCGCCGCTGTCGCGCTCCTTGAGCACGATGTTGATCACCCCGGCGATGGCGTCGGAGCCGTATTGCGCCGAAGCGCCGTCGCGCAGCACTTCGACGTGATCGATGGCGCTCAGCGGAATCATGTCCAGGTCGACCGGCTGCGCGCCGATGAACGACACGCCGCCGGAGATGTTCACCACCGCTGAGGCGTGGCGGCGCTTGCCGTTGACCAGTACCAGCGTCTGGTCGGGCGCCAGGCCGCGCAGCGACGCCCCCTTGGGGTTCTGGCCGCGAGTGGCGCTCTGATTCTGCGGGAAGTTGAACGAGGGCAGCAGCTGGAACAGCGCCTGGTTCAGGGTGGTGGCGCCGGTCTTGACCAGCTCCTGGCTGTCGATCACATCCACCGGCGCAGCGCTGGTCAGCGCGGTGGCATCGCTGCGACGGGTGCCGAGGGCGATGACTCGATCAAGGGTCGGCGCTGCGGCGGCACTGGCCTGTGTGGCCGGGCCAGCGCTGGCGCGACCACCTGCGTTGGCGGGCGCGTCCTTGACGATGAAGGCTCCGCCTGGGCTTTCCTGCAGTTGCAGGCCGGTGCCACGCAGCGCCGCGTCGATGGCTTGCCGGGTGGTCAGGTTGCCCTCCACGGCCTGGGACGAGAACCGCTCGAGCTCCGGGGTGAAGGAAATCACCTGGCCGCTCTGGCGACTGATGTCCAGCAGCACTTCATCCAGTGGGCCGGCCTTGATGTGGTAGCTCTGCAGCGGCTCGGCGGCGTGGGCGGTGTTGAGCAGCAGCCCGAGCAGCGGGCCGAGCGCCAGGGCGTTGCGTTTGAAACGGGTGTGGCTGGCAATGTTCTTTTCTGTACGACGCACAACGATTCCCCCAGGAATCCACGACGCTACCCCCCTCGGCAGCGTTTACAGCAGTGGTGTGGCGCGGATGCGAGAAATCTTGCATATCGATTGGTTATGTCGTTAGAACCTGGACTGTGCCGGCCTTTTCACGGCCCCCACAGGTTCCCCATCGAACTCGTGCCCGCGAAAAGGCCAACACCGATCCAGGCTCATGCCGCCCCGATGCTCACCCAGTAGCCACTGTGCCGAATCACCCGGATCGGCAAGGTCCGCGCCAGCGCCTCCAGCACCAGGTCGCTCTGGTCAAGCCCGAACAACCCGCTCACCCGCAAACCGGCAACCTCCGGCGCCAGGCGCAGCACACCCCGGCGATAGGGCCGCAGCGCATCGATCACCTCGCTCAGCGGGCTGTCGCGCACCTCCAGCAGCCCCTCGACCCAGGCCCCTTCGCCCGGGCGCAGCGTCTCGACTGCGGCCATGCTCAGGCCGTCGAAATTCACCGCCTGGCCCTTGTGCAACTGCACCCGATCGCCCCCTCGGCTGCTGATCTCGAGCACGCCTGCCAGCACACAGACCCGACATTGCCCGCTGCGTGCGCTCACCAGCAGTCGTACAGACCTGGCACTGACCATGCCACCCTCGATGCTGACCATGAACGGTCGCGGCTCATCGATCACCGTGAGCAGCCCTTCACCTGCGCGCCACTGGATCGCGCGCTGCTGGCTGTCGAAGCGCACGTCGGCCTGGCTTTCGGCGTTGAGCACCAATTGGCTGCCATCGGGCAGGGTCAGGGTCTGACGCTCGCCGGTACGGGTGCTCAGATCGGCGCCCAGATGCGGGAGGGACATCGGGCTACCGATCAGGCTGGCACCAACGATCGCCCCACCTGCCATCAAGGCGCGCTGCAGAAAACGCCGACGCCCGGAGGGTGCGGCCAGGGCGCGCTGCAGCACCCGGGCATCCACGCCCTGGCTACGCGGCACCTCGAACACACCCAGGGTACTTTCCAGGCGCCGACACAGTTGTTCATGACGCGGATCAGCGCGGCGCCAGGCCTGGAACACCAGGTGGTCACGCGCCTCGGCCTGCCCGGAGCGCAGCAGCACCAGCCACTGGGTGGCCTGCTCGATCAGGTGTTGCTGCTCGTCGGCGTCGTGCATGTCAGTCCAGGGAACAGTTCAGGCAGCGGGTGAAGGCCTTGGCCATGTAGTCGCTCACCGAACGCTGGGAGATGCCCAGTTCCAGAGCGATCTGCGGGTAGGTCAGGCCGTTGAGCTGCGACAGCAGGAAGGTCGCCTTGACCTTGGCCGGCAAGCCGTCGAGCAGCCGGTCGATGACCTGAAGGGCCTCGATCATCTGCGCCTGGACTTCAGGCGATGGCGCCAGTCGCTCGTCATCGAGCAACGCCTGGAGGTAGGCGCGCTCGAGGTCGCGGCGACGCCACAGCTGGTACATCAGGCGCTGGGCGATGGTGGTCAGCAGCGCGCGGGGCTGGCGGATCGGCTCCGCGACCGGTGCACTGAGCAATTGCACGAAGGTGTCGGCAGCGATGTCCTCGGCGGCACCGTCGCCCAGGTGTCGGCGCAGACGTCCGCACAGCCATGGATAATGACTGCGGAACAGGCTGCCGACGTACTCGCCATGGGAATTTTCACGACCGGACATGGAGGTTCCATCCAGGGTTGGATATGGGAAGTCCGGTCGTCCGGTGAGCGCATCCTAGTCCGGCTGCTTATGCTTTAAAAATACTTAAAAGTGATTTTTATATTCCATTTATCTATTCGAGTATTTCCAGCCCCAATTGCCTTGCCTGCTCCTCGTAGTCCAGCAGGATGTGGTAGTCCTGTTCATGCGCCGGCAGCACCTGGTCGATGGCCAGGGTCTGGGCAACCGCTGGCAGTTCGGCCAGGGCCTGGTTCATCGCCGCGCGAATGCGTTCGGCCTGCGCAGCGCTGCGCCAGCCTGCAGTGATGTAGGGCAGGTTCGGCCCCCAGGCCGTCTGGGCGACGATGCGCAGGCCCTGGACTTCCTCGCTGCGGTCCCGCGCCAGGTAGCCATGGGTGACACTGTCGATGGCCGCCAGGTCGCCCCGCCCTTCGCGCAGGGCGCGCAGGCTTGCGCGGTGCCCGCCGGTGTGGCTGACCTGCGAGAAGAACCGTCCATCGCGCTGCAACGGCGCCACGGCATGACGCAGCAGGTTCATGCCGGAGTTGGAGTCCGGCGCGTTGATCAGCCCGTGGCTGTCGAAGAACGCCGCCAGCGTCTGGCGCGGGTCGTCCTCGCGCGCCAGCAGCAGGCTGCAGTGCTGGCCGTCGCGGGCATGCGCGAGGCGGTAGCGCGGCAGCCCGATCACCCGCACCTGCCCGCGCAGCAAGGTCATCAGTGGATACCCGCAGGTCTGGCCGAGCAGCAACCGTGGCGACCGCCAGACCTCCAGCAACGGCAGGCCATCGCCGTGCTGCCCACGGACATCAAGCAGGTCCAGGGTGCGTTGCAGCCAGGCGGTGCTGGCCTGGCCGATACGCTCGGGGGCGACATACATCGACAGGTCGACGAATCCTTCGGTCATGGGATGGCTCCGGTTCAGGCGAAAGGGTGACGTGGGCTGTCGATTGGCGCGAGGCCATGGCGGCGCGCCAGCTGGGCGTAGCCCTGCACCAGGAAATGCCCGCTGCGCATTAGCCATTGCTGGCGATGGCGCCGGTAGATGCGCGGAATGAAATACCACGCCAGCCCCGGAATATCATGATGCACCAGGTGCAGATTGTTGTTCAGGAACAGCAGCGACCAGACCGGGCCGGCCTCGTTGATCACCGTGCGCTGCTGCACCAGCGGGCTGGGCCGGTGCTCGTAGAAGGAGCGCAGCATGGCCAGGCCCACCGCCGGCACGCTGACCAGGAACACATAGTGCAGCACCGACAACGCACTGAAGCGCGCGATCATCGTCAGCAGCAGCCCGCAGCACAGGCCGTGGGTCAGCCACATCGCCCAGGCCTGGCGATCGCCGCGCGCCAGCCGCACCAGTTGCTCGCGGGCCAGGCCAATCAGGCCCAGCGGTGCACCGATCAGCAAACGCCCGGTCACGGTCTTGCCCAGCCACAGCAGGGCCTTGTGCAGCCGCCCGCTGCGCTGCCAGTGATGGTCGCTCAGGTAGCGGCTTTCCGGGTCCAGCCCCGGCAGGGTGAGGTCTTCATCATGGTGATGGCGCAGGTGGCTGTCGCGATACAGGGTGTAGGGGTACCAGAGGGCGAACGGCGCGTAGCCGAGCAGCTTGTTCAGCCAGGCAAGGCGCGTCGGATGACCATGCAGCAATTCGTGCTGCAACGACAGCCACAACACCAGCAGCGGGATCAGCAGCGCGGTGGTCGGCCAAACGCCGATCACCCGGCTCAGCGGCAGCAGCACCAGCCAGGCAGCGTAGACCACGGCCAGCAGCAACCAGGTCGGCCATTCGCTACGACCGGTGAAGGTGCGTTGCAGATGCCCCACGTAGTCACGCTGGGCATCGTCGAGGTAATGGGGCATTGCGAGGTCCTGCAGGTTTCTCTGATACCCCCCTGTGGCGCGGGGCGGAGAAATCTTGCAGAACGATTGGTTATCAGAAGTGCGACGGCATGAGGGCTTTGCCTATAACGCGGGGCTTGCGGCACGGTCGCCCCGCGTCAGGCGGCAGGGTTTCAGACCTTGCCGTCGTCCAGGTCCTTGCCACTGGCATCGATCACCCGCGTCGACGGGTAGCGGTACGACGCATAGCGCACTACCAGAATCGCGAACGCCAGCAGCAGGATTCCGCCACACACGTACAACAGCCCGACGTCAGGCGCCTTGTGGTGCGAAACGTCGCCGATCAGCAGGCGGGTCAGCGCGGTGATGGCCACGTACAGCAGGAAGCGGATGGGCATGTGGTTGGTCTTGAAGTAGATCCCCACCATCGCCCCCAACTCAAGGTAGATGAACAGCAGCAGGATGTCGTCGACACTGACGCCGCCCTTGGACAGCATGTCGATGAAGGTCACCACCGCGGCATAGGCAGTGATGGCGCCAATGCCGAACAGCGCCAGGTAGTGGAAGGACTCGACGCACAGGTTGCCCAGCGAGTCGGCAGAACCATGCAGGCCCTTGCGCAGCTTTTCAGCCCATTTGATGTTCACGATGTTTCGATTCCCCGAGACGACAGGCAGGATGATGCGTCACCCATGTGACGCTTGTGACATGCAGTTAAAGGGCCAGGCCCCGCTCTTGGAAGGCGACCGATTGCCGCAAGGCACTTGTCGGCTAAGCTTCGCCGCGGGCAGCGCGGCAAATCACATCGCCACTATCGGTTTGCCGATGGATGCGCTACCCTGAATACTGTATAAAGATACAGCTATCTGAATACCCTGTGCCGGGCTCGCACGAGCAGGTAAAAGATGAGGCGCCATGGCTACCCCCCGGTCGGCCTGCCTCTCTCTTAAATTCTGGAAAAATGACGAGGCCAAAATGGCTGTTGAAATTCTCTACCGAAGCACCCGCGACCTGGAGACGACCTTCGTGGACCGCAAACTCGCTGATGCGCATGACCAGATGCTGGAACTGGCCGAGGTACTGACCGACGTGCTGGTAAAGAACGTGCCTGGCCTCTCCGAGAAACATGCAGAGGACGCGAGCATCTTCATGGCGAAGAACCGCGCCGTTTTCGCCGCAGCGTTCAAGAACAACGCCTCGTCGCTCAGCGAACTCTCCGACGCCAAGGACAGCTGAGCGACCTTGCGTGCACTGCTAGGCGTCGGTCAGATCCAGCAGGACAGGATTGGACAGTGAGCCGAATAGAGGGCACTTTCGGCTCACCATATGAGCCGAATAACGCCACTATTCGGCTCATATGGTGAGCGCGGTCACTTTTAACACAGGCTGAAACTCCCGCTGACCTGGTCTCGCCACTGCAAAAAACCGATCCGGCTCACCTGCAGCACTGCTCAACCGTACAACAAGCGCTCCGCCAACATCTGCGCCACCCGTGCCGGTGAGCGCTTTTCGGCCTGGGCATGGCCGAACACTTCGGTCAACCGCGTGGGGATTCGTGCCAGGTGCGCGGTGATGGTGCCTGGGTCCGCGCCACGGTGGGTCAGGGCCACGTAGATCAGCCCACCGGCATTGATCACGTAGTCCGGCGCATAGAGGATGCCCCGGCTCTCCAGCTGATCGGCCACCTCCAGGGTGGTCAATTGATGGTTCGCCGCACCGGCCACCGCCGCGCAGCGCAATTTCATCACACTCTGGCCGTTGAGCACCGGCCCTACCGCGCATGGGGCGAAGATATCGCACGGGGTGCTGACCAGCCCCTCGTTGGCGATCGGATGGGCGCCGAACTGCTCGACGGCCAGCCTGACCCTGCCGGGATCGAGGTCGCTGACCAGCAGGTCCGCACCCGCGGCATGCAACTGCTCGACCAGCGCATAGCCAACATTGCCCAGCCCCTGTACCGCCACCCGCAACCCTTCGAGATTGTCGCTGCCCAGCCGCGCCATCGAGGTGGCACGGATTCCGGCGAACACGCCCATGGCCGCATGCGGCGACGGATCGCCCGAGGCCGTGGTACTGGTCACATGGGGCGTGGCCTGGGCAATGCAGTCCATGTCCAGGGTGGAAGTGCCGCTGTCCACGGCCGTGATGAAACGCCCTTGCAGACTGTCGACGAAACGCCCGAACGCCTCGAACAGCGCCGCGCGGTTTTCCACATGGGGGTTGCGCACGATCACCGCCTTGCCACCGCCCAGCGCCAGCCCGGCCAATGCCGCCTTGTAGCTCATGCCCTGGGCCAGATGAATGGCATCGGTCATCGCGCTTTCATCGTCGGCATACGGCAGGTAGCGACAGCCGCCCATGGCCGGTCCCAGATGCTCGCTGTGAATGGCCACCACCGCCCGCAAGCCGGTGGCCGGGTCGTTCCACAGGTGCAGGGACTGGGTACGGGTACTTTGCATGAGCGCGAACATCGGCTGGCTCCCCACGAGGTGCTCCCACCAGTATAGGCAGCCCGCCACCCTTCAGGCCCCGGGCAGACCACTGGACGAATCCGCCCGCCGAGGCTAAAAATCTAGTGTGTGTGGAGAAGTCAGATGAACCCACGTCAAGCCTGCCTGGCCTGCCTCGAGCGCGAGCCGGTCGCCCTGCTGGAAGCCACCCTGTGGATCGCCGCCGAGCATGATCGTGCAATCGATATCCCGGCCAATCTCTCGCGGGTGAACGAACTGCATCAGGAGATCAATACCCGCCTGCCGATGCTACCGGTTGGCGAACTTGCACAACCACTGCTGCGCCAGCTCAATGCACTGGGTTTCCAGCAGGACGAATACCACCCCCTGCGGGCGCAGGCTGCACTGATGGACAAGGTGCTGCAGCGCCGTCGCGGCCAGCCATTGCTGCTGGCGATCCTGGCGCTTGAGCTGGCCCGACGCCTGGCGATCCCGCTCGAAGGCGTGAATTTTCCCGGCCATTTCCTCGTGCGGGTGCCGGGCGCCGATCACCTGCTCGACCCCTGTGGCGGGAGACGCCTGTACCCCCGGGACTGCCGCGAACTGCTCGAGCGCCAATATGGCCCGCAAACGCCCCTCACTGCCGAACACCTGCGCAGCGCCAGCCCGCTGCAGATGCTCCAGCGTCTGTCGCGCAACCTGCGCCAGTTGCACGCCAGCAACGACAACGACCTGGCCGCGCTGGTCGATGCCGAGCGGGTGATGCAGCTGGGGCCCGTGCAGGTCGCCGACTACCTGGCCCGCGCCACCCTCTACCAGCGCCTGGACTGCCCTCAGGCCGAGCGCTTCGACCTGGAGCATGCGCTGCTGTTGACCGAAGATCCGCTGCAGCGCCTCAAGCTCGGTGAACGCCTCGCCCAGCTTCCGACGACGAACCGCTCAATCCACTAGCGCCTCGGCTTTTGCCACCTGCGCATCGGCCTGCTTGCCCGGCGCACGCACCTGGCTGATCAGCAGCGCCGCGATCACTGCCGGAATCGCGCAGAAGAAGAATATCCACTCCACCGGCATGTGCATGGCCAGCAGCAAGCTGCCGAACAGCGGCCCGAGGATCGAGCCGAAGCGCCCGACACCCAGCGCCCAGCCGGTGCCGGTGGCGCGCACCTGTGCCGGATAGAAATTGCTGACGAAGGCATTGAGGGTCAGTTGCCCACCGATGATGCAGAAGCCTGCGGCGAACACGCTCGGCACCAGCCAGCGTGGATCGGCATGATTGACCCCGACCAGTACACTGAACACGGCGGCGCCGAGCAGCACCGCCGCCAGCAGACGCGCCTTGTTGACCATGCGATCGGCGCACCAGGCCAGGCAGATCGCGCCGAAGGTACCGGCAAACAGGAACAGCGAGGTCACCAGGTTGGCCTGTTTCAGCGCCAGCCCACTTTCCAGCAGCAGTGACGGCAGCCAGCTGATCATGAAGTACAGCAGGATCAGGCTGACGAAGAAGGTGCCCCAGATGAGCATGGTCGGCCGGGCAAAGCCGTCGCGGAACAGGCCGAGCACCGTCAGTTTTTCTGCCGCCGGCTCATTCTCGGCAACTTGCGCCGCAGGCACCTGCCACCCCGGCAGCATACGCGCGGCCAGGCGTTGCAGGCGGACATGGGGCGGTGCATCACGCAACAACCGGGGCAGCGATTCGGGCAGGAACATCATCAGGAAAGGGAACAGCAGCAGCGGCGCGACGCCACCGGCGAGAAACACCGCTTCCCAGCCGAAACCGTCGATGAAGCCGGCGGCGACGAAGCCCCCGCCGCCCCACCGAGAGAGAACCCGCAGGCGGCGAGGGTCACCATCAGCGTGCGCAGGCGCGGCGGCGCATAGTCGGCCATCAGCGCCATTGCGCTGGGCATCGCCCCGCCCATGCCGATACCGCACAGGAACCGCGCCAGCATCAGGCTGTTCAGCGACGTGGAAAACACCATGAGCAGGGTCAGGCTCGCATACAGCAGCACGCACCAGAGCAGCACCCGGCGCACGCCGAAGCGGTCGGCCAAGGGGGTAACGGCCAGCGAGCCGAGGGTCAACCCCAGCAGATTGGCGCTGAACACCGGACCGAACGCTGCCTTCTCCAGGCCCCAGTCCTGGGCCAGGGCCGGGATCACGTAGCCCAGCACCTGGGCGTCATAGCCGTCGGTCACCAGCAACAGGATCAACAGCACCAGCAGGCGCCATTGATAAGAGGACACGGGACGCCCATCAAGGGCCGCACGGAAGCTGGCTATCTGGTTGTGCATCGCAAGGTACCCGGTTGTTTTTGTTGTAGAGGTGCTGCGTCGGTGCCGCCCCTATCGCCAGACGAGCCGACGCCCGCAGGGTTACGCGCTGGCTTCAGGGGTATCGGGCTGGTTCGCCGGATGCGCCGCGATGAAGGCTGGATGCTTGCTGGCAAGGGCGGCGACCCGACGAATTCGCGGGTAGGCGCCCAGATCGACATTGAACCGCTCGGCGGCATACAACTGCGGCAGCAGGTACGCATCCGCCAACCCCGGCGTGTCACCGAAGCAGAAGCCCTGCTCGCCGATCAGCTGCTCCACGGCCGCCAGCCCCTGACCAATCCAGTGGGCGATCCACTGGTTGACCTGGGCTTCATCGTGCCCCAACTGACGCAACTGGTTGAGCACGCTGACGTTGTGCAAGGGGTGCACATCGCAGCCAATGATCGCCGCCACCCCACGGACCCGGGCCCGGGCCTCGGCACCCTTTGGCAGCAGCGCAGTGTCGGGGTAGCACTCCTCGAGGTACTCGATGATCGCCGGCGACTGCACCAGCAGCTCGCCGCCGTCAGTGCGCAGCGCCGGCACCCGGCCCTGGGGGTTGAGCGCCAGGTAGTCCGGGGTGCGGTGCTCACCCTTGAGCAGGTTGATCGGCAGCGCCTGGTAGTCCAGGCCCTTGAGCGCCAGGGCGATACGCACCCGGTAGGACGAGGTGGAACGGAAATAGCTGAACAGCTGCATCGCCCTGTCCTCTCAGTTGGCTGCGACAACCGTGCCGCGGCATTCGCCGAAACCGATGCTGGCCACGCCATCACGGGTGCAACGCGCACGCAGGATGATCTCGTCGCCGTCCTCGAGGAACTTGCGCACCTCACCACTGGCCAGGTGCACCGGCTGCTTGCCGCCCTCGGTGATCTCCAGCAGGCTGCCGAACGAGCCGGGTTCGGCCCCGGACAGGGTGCCGGAGCCGAACAGGTCACCCGGTTGCAGCTGACAGCCGTTGACGCTGTGGTGCGCCACCATCTGCGCCACGGTCCAGTACATGCTGCGGGTGTTGCTCAGGGTCAGGCGGTGCGCCGGCAGGCCCTGTTCACGCATGCGTGCGGTGAGCAGCAGCACTTCCAGCTCGATGTCGAAGGCGCCAGCGGCCTGGTCACGCGTGTCTAGCAGGTACGACAACGGCTGCGGATCATCCTCCGGGCGTGCCGGCTGGGCGCAGCGGAATGGCTCCAGCGCCTCGGCCGTGACCACCCAGGGCGAGACGCTGGTGATGAAGCTCTTGGACAGGAACGGCCCCAGCGGCTGGTATTCCCAGGCCTGGATGTCACGCGCCGACCAGTCGTTGAGCAGACAGAAGCCGGCGACGTGCTCGGCTGCCTCGCCGATGGCGATCGACTGCCCCATGTCATTGCCCTGGCCGATCCAGATACCCAGCTCCAGCTCGTAGTCCAGCCGCGCGCACGGGCCGAAGCTCGGCTCGGTCTGCCCGGCCGGCAGCGTCTGGCCCTTGGGCCGACGAACGTCGGTGCCGGAGGGACGCAGGGTCGAGGCGCGGCCGTGGTAGCCGATCGGCACGTGCTTGTAGTTGGGCAGCAGTGGATTGTCGGGCCGGAACAGCTTGCCGACATTCTTGGCGTGTTCGATACCCACATAAAAGTCGGTGTAGTCACCCACCCGGGCCGGCAGGTGCAACTCGCACTCGGCAGCAGGATGCAACGCCGCCTTCAGCGCGCCCTTGTGCTCGCTGTGCTCGCCGAGCAGGGCTTGCAACCGCTCGCGCAGGGCGACGCGAGCCGAGCGTCCGAGGGCGAAAAAGGCATTCAACGAGCCGCCTTGTGTCGCTTCGGCGGCCGCCTTGGCCGAGCCTTCGAACAGGCCGGCGGCGAGCACGGCATCCAGGTCGAGGATGGCATCACCAATGGCCACGCCACAACGTGGAGCCTGACCCGGACGACTGAAGATGCCAAGCGGCAGGTTCTGCAGCGGGAAGTCGCGGTGTCCGTTGGCGTGTTCGACCCAGCTACGGGCGGTGGCGGTCTGGTTCATCGGTCATCTCCGGTGCGGATTGAAGGTGCTCGGCAGCGTTGCCCAGCAGCGGTCGTAGTCGGCCTGCAAGTGCGGGCTCTCGAGGGCCTGCTGGCTCGGGCGCAGCACCTGGCTGGCCTCGAACATGAAGGCCATGGTCTGGTCGATCTTGTGCGGGGCGAGGTCGGCGGAGATGGCCTTGTCACAGGTTTCGGCGTCCGGCCCATGGGCGCTCATCACCCCGTGCAGCGAAGCGCCGCCGGGCAGGAAGCCCTCGGCCTTGGCATCGTAGGCGCCATCGATCAGGCCCATGAATTCGTTCATCAGGTTGCGGTGGAACCACGGTGGACGGAAGGTGTTCTCGGCCACCATCCAGCGTGGCGGGAAAATCACGAAGTCCATGTTGGCCAGGCCATGCACGCTGGTGGGCGAGGTCAGGACGGTGAAGATCGATGGGTCGGGGTGGTCGAAGCTGACGGTGCCGATGGTGTTGAAGCGGCGCAGGTCGTACTTGTACGGCACATTGCTACCGTGCCAGGCGACCACGTCCAGCGGCGAATGCTGCAACTGGCAGGCCCAGTGCTCGCCGAGGAACTTCTGCACCAGTTGCACCGGGCCGCAGGTTTCTTCGTAGTGTGCGACGGGGGTGAGGAAGTCGCGCGGGTTGGCCAGGCCGTTGCTGCCGATCGGGCCGAGGTCGGGAAGGCGCAATGGTGCGCCATGGTTCTCGGCGATATAGCCGCGTGCCTGGCCGTCCGGCAGCTCGACGCGAAACTTCATGCCGCGCGGAATCACCGCGATCTCCAGTGGTTCGACCTGCAGCACACCCAACTCGGTGGTGATGTGCAGCCGTCCCTGCTGCGGCACCAGCAGCAGTTCGCCGTCGGCGTTGAAGAACACCCGCTGCATGCTGCGGTTGGCGCAGTAGAGATAGACGCTCACCCCAGACGGCTTGTCGGCAGCGGCATTGGCCACCATGGGCAACCAGCCCTCGATGAAGTCGGTGGGTTCGGAGGGGATGGGCTGCGGATTCCAGCGCAGGCGATTGGGGCTGGGCGCCGCCAACGGGCCGACCAATGGCTGGCGCTCCAGGCGTTCGAAGCGTGGGTGCAGGGCCGAAGGCCGGATGCGGTACAGCCAGGTGCGGCGCAGTTCGCTGCGCGGCATGGTGAACGCAGTGCCGGACAGCAACTCGGCGTACAGTCCATAGGGCGCTTTCTGCGGAGAGTTCTGCCCGACCGGCAGCGCACCGGGCAAGGCTTCGCTGGCGAATTCGTTGCCGAAGCCGCTCAGGTAGCTGAGTTCGGGAGAGGTGTCGCGGGTCATCGGGGCCTCCGGGCTCGGGGGAGCCGTTGCTGGCAGAACGCTGCTGGCCCGAATCGGCGCAAACCGATCACTGCGAGGGGGCATAGCGCGTCTGAATTTGTTTTTTTTCGTAATCCGATTACGAATAACGTAATTTGCCTGTGCGAAGGCGTCAAGTTATAAAGTCGACCACGATGATTTCCGGATGCGTCCTACGATGCCCAAAGAAAAGGCTGCAGCTGAAAACAGCAAGCAAAAGGTTCGCTCCGCCGAAGTCGGCACCGACATCCTCAAGGCCCTGGCCGAGCTCTCGCCCTCCACGTCGCTGTCACGCCTGGCCGAGCATGTGCAGATGCCCGCCAGCAAGGTCCACCGCTACCTGCAGGCGCTGATCGCCAGCGGCTTCGCCGAGCAGGACCCGGCCACCAATCACTATGGCCTGGGCCGCGAGGCGCTGCGGGTGGGAATGGCGGCGCTGGGCAGCATCGACGTACTGAAGGTCGCGGCCCTGCCCCTGTCGCAGTTGCGCGACGAACTGAACGAGACCTGCTTCATCGCGGTGTGGGGCAACCAGGGGGCAACGGTGGTGAGCATAGAACCCGCCGTGCGCGCAGTGACCGTGGTGACGCAGATCGGCTCGGTGCTGCCCTTGCTCAGTTCATCCACCGGCCTGGTGTTCGCTGCCCACCTGCCTGAACGCGAGACCGTGGAGTTGCGCGACCGTGAGCTGGCCACGATGCAGCAGTGCGCTGAAGAGCATGCCGGGCTGCTCGCGCAAATCCGTACGCGCGGCCTGCACCATGTGCACGGCTTGCTGATGCCGGGTGTGGACGCCCTGTCGGCGCCGGTGTTCAACGCCATGGGGCAGATTGCAGCGGTGATGACTGTAGTCGGGCCGACGTCGATCTTCCATGCCGACGAAAACGGCCCGGCCGCCCAGCGCCTGCTGGCGGCTGCGCAGGCAGTGAATTGGCGCATGGGCTACTCGGCGGCTTGAACTCAGCCGCAGCGCAGTTCCTCCTCCTCATCCTCCATCAACCAGAACACCTCGTTGGCGAAACCGTCATTGAGCGTGAGCGCCATCGTCGTTCCAGTTTCGTGCAACTCCTTGACCATGCACCTGGCCAACTTGGCGAGCGGGGAAGACGTTGCGGTTTTGCCGACCAGACCGGCGGTCTTCAGGTATTGCCTGGCAGCGCTCAACAGCCTTGGCGCAACGCCCACGGCCAGGGCGGTTTCCTTGAGGCTATCGATGAAATGCCCCATCGCCGCTGCGCGGTCACCGTCGTACCAGGCTATCGCCCCTTGGGCCGCCGCCTTGGCGGCCACCAGCAGGCCCAACGCGAGTGCCGCCGGCGGGAATGGCAGGGTCAGTACCCCCGCGATAGCGGTCACCCACTCCACCACCACCCCGGAAACGCGCTCGGCCACCGATGTGGTGTCCTCGTCGGTGAACTCGATCAAGCGCTGGACACGGGGCTCGAAGTCAGCGGCGAAGTCGCTGATGCGGGCGCCAGGTGACACGCTGGCAATGAGCATGTCACGACCATCGCCCTGGCGCAGATGTTCTTCGATGAAGGTCCCCATCGCCGGCTGCTGGCTGTAGGAGGTACGCGCGTAACAGTAGTCGCCCAGTTTCTGCGACTCCCAGGCTTCGGCCAACTGCGCGAGCGTCCAGAAGCATCCGCCAGTGGATACCTCTGGCAGGTAGAGCAAGGGCTCTAGCTCTCCTTGGGCGTCTTTCAACAGGTACCCGCCCTCGATCACGCAGTCGGCAATTTCAAGCTCATGAACCTCGCAGGCGGGGTCTATTTCCTCACTGTCGAACGAGTCCGATACCGTCGCCAACCACTGCGCATGGGCAGGTTGCAGGCGACCCTCGAGTGTTTCGCTGACCGCGTCCCGGCGTAATCTCAGTGCACACAACCGACGGTGTGCCCGACGCTGCTGCGCATACTCGGGGCGCGCCGGATCGAGGAACAGTGCACGCAGCTTTTCGATATAGGCCTCACCGAGCTTGGCACTGCGGATGTAGCTATCCAGGAGCTGTGGGCTCAGATGCGACAAGTCCTGGCCGGTGCTCGAGGAGATACGTGCGAAATCGGCGAAGTTGAAGCTGGCCGCGTAACCTTTGATAACGGTCAAGGTCAGCGTGCGGATCGCCCCCTCCTCGAGCTCCACCATCACCGTATCGGGGTCGATCGGTCCGCCCTTGTTCCCGGGATATTCCTTGAGCTTTCTGCGCACCTTGCGGCGGGCGTACTCACGAAAGCCGGGCATCGGCGTGATCTGCAGATAATCGGCATGGGCCAGCTTCAGCAACTGGTCAAGGTCGTTCAGCGCCTGACGATCAGCAGGGGCCGCATCGGTAAACCACTGTGGGGTGACCGCATGCTGATCGTCGATCAGCCCCTGGATCCTGCGTTGCGCGACGGCCTCGAGCACCTCGGACCATTCGGTCGCCTCGATAGGCGACAGGCTGAGGCAGTGCCGTGACCAGTCGGTGGGCATCAGCTCGACGGTTGCCAGGTGCGCGGTCATTGCCTGACGTTGACCTAGCGCGCACTGCTCCAACAGGTATTTGGTGCCAGCGGGTTCAACCGTCCAATTGCCGACCTCAAGCGTCATCGCTTCCAGGGACGAAAACAGGTGGAGATCGCCTCTCGGCGCACCCGGGGCGTACAACACATGCGTATCGCCTTCGACCAGGCAGAGGAAGTCGCGCAACGCCACTTCGCCTTGGTTGATGTGCACGAGCGCCGCCTGAATGCCCTCCAGCTCACCGCGGCGGGCGCTCTGCAGAACCTCGAAGATCTGCTGCGGATAACCCTGAAAGCGTGCCGACTGGTTGGTCAGGGCCAGGCGGGCATCCAGAACCGCCTTCAGCGCATCCATTTGGGCTGGGTCTTCATACAGGTTCTCGAGTTGCCGGACGAAGGCGACGCGCAGGTCCAGAGCCTGGACCATTTCCTGGATGAAGGCCGGGGTGAGTGCCTCCTGCAGTGACACATCGGCTGCCTGCACCTCGATGGCTTCTCCCGCGTACCCGCCGCTCAACGCCCAACTGATCAGGCTGCGCTGCGTCACCTTGGCGGGCAGGCGACTGCTGATCGTGTCGCCGCTGAGCTTGAGTTGAACCTGTGCCGGGTCCAGGGTCAGGCCGGTGTGCTCCTGGATATGACTGCGCAAGGCGTCCATGGCATACAGTCGGACATCGCTCAGATTGCCCAGCAGCTGGTTGCTGGCCTTCTGCCTGGCCTTGACCGTTGCCTCCAGCGCTTGAAGAAGCGCCAGGTCGTCACCTTCGAGAAGACGGCGCCATTCCGGCAGCCGACTCGCACGAAGACGCCGCAGCGCCTTGGCCACACGAGCCTGCACATCATCGAGCACGGACTGCATGTGTATCAGCTGGCGCAGCCGCTGTTCGTGCTGAGGATCATCGGCGCCAAGCTCCAGCAACTTGCCCACTCCGGTCTGCTGGTAGTCACGCAGGGCCTCCACCAGATACCTGTGAGGCGCCACGTCGGTTGGCTCGAATACCAGCGTCATCGAGCCGGCTGCCGCCAACGCACGTCGATCGGATTTGCTCAGCAGGCGTCGCCACGGGCTCTGGGCTATACGCTCCCATAAGCCAGCGGCGACCTTCGATCGGTGCCTGTCGTACCAGACACCTCCGGCCAGGCTGTACAGCAGGAAACTGCCCTGCTCCTGGTCGCTGACCATGGCCATGACCGCAGGAATCCTGACCTTGAGATTGCCTGCCTGGATGAACACCAGCTGGCCTTCGGCGTCAAAACCGCTCTCCATCAGTGCCAGGATATCCTCCCGCCAATCGGGAAACCGACCGGCGAGCACCTCGCACTCAAGCTCCAGCAGCGCGATCACACGGTCTGCCACTGTCTGCATGTTCAACGTCAAGGTCGATTGCGCCTCCCACCATGGCGCGAGGCGCGCGACAGGGTCCGGGTCGTCGGCCCCGATCATGGGGATGCTTCGGAAAAGCCGCTGCAACTCGCACACATGCTGCACGATCAGCTGATGCAGCTGGGTCTTGGACAGGTTTTTCGGCGTATTGCCCAAATCACAGAAATGATCAAACGACAGCATTGGCAACCTCTCAAGATTTTGGTGGAGGCGCACATTGCTTGAAACGCGTCTTGCGAGCAGGCAGGTAACGCTACCGTGCGAGGCACTGTTACCCATTGAGCAAAAGAGAATGTCACCAGGCGCTGTTTTTCCCGACAGATCAACGCCTTATTCTGCTGGTGGCGGCAATCGAGAAGAGCTTCCCCCGCTTTTCACGGCGCCGTTCCCCGACGTTGATTTTGAAGCTCCTTGATCTTACGTCTTGTTGGCCGCTGCCATTGCAGCGGCCTTTTTTATGCCTCGCGGGGCGTCGGGCAGCGAGCGTCACCCCAGCGGATATTTCTGCAGGTTGGCCATCATCTGCTGCAAGGCCTGCAACGAGTCCTGCGGGTGCACCGCGCCTTCGAAATCGCCGATCCGCCCCCAGTTATCCGCGACCTGCTCAGGGGTGAAGCCCTCGCGCGGATCGAACCCCACACCCAGGCTGCGCTCCCAGCGCACCTTGCCGACCCAGCCACCGCCAACCTCGAACAACTCGCCGCTGTCGTGGCACTGATCACTGCCCAGGTACACCACCAACGGGCTGATCAGCTCGGGCTTGAGGCGTTCGAACACCTGCGGCGGGATCAGGCCTTCGGTCATGCGCGTGCCGCCCGTGGGCGCAATGGCATTGACCAGGATGCCGTGCTTGCGCCCTTCGATGGCCAGGGTGCGGGTCAGGCCGTACAGCCCCAGCTTGGCCATGCCGTAGTTGGCCTGGCCGAAATTGCCATAGATGCCCGATGTCGAGGCGGTGAAGATCACCCGTCCCCAGTTCTGCTGGCGCAGGTGTGGCCAGGCAGCGTGGGTAACCTTGTAGGCTCCTTCGACATGAACACGGTAGACCTGGTCCCAGTCGGCTTCTTCCATCTTGTGGAAGGTCTTGTCGCGCAGGATGCCGGCGTTGTTCACCAGCACATCGACGCGACCGAAGCTGTCCAGCGCCTGCTCGACGATCCGTGCGCCGTCGGCCACCGAGTCATGGTTGGCCACCGCCGTGCCGCCCGCGGCACGGATCTGCTCCACCACCCGGTCGGCAGCCGAGGCACTGGCGCCTTCACCGTGGGTCGAGCCACCCAGGTCATTGACCACCACCCGCGCGCCACGCGCGGCGAACAGCAGCGCGTGGGCACGGCCCAGGCCGCCGCCGGCCCCCGTGACGATCACCACACGGTCTTGCAGGTTTACCGGCTCGCTCATGCTCAAGGCTCCAGGCAGGGATGGGAATGCCAGGAGTGTCCGCCACCCTCGTGGCGCGGACAATCAAGCGCACTGACGCTGAATGGCGGGCGATAACACAGGGCGATGATTACCGGGCTCAGGACCAGGCGACCCGCTGCGGCACATAGCTCAGGGGCCGCTCGCGAAACGCCAGGTAATGACGCAGCACCTGCACCGGCGCCTCGGTATGCGGATAGTGGCCGATACCCTGCAACACCACCGTGTCGGCAGCCGGTACCAGTTGCCGGTAGCGCTCGACCATGTGCACACCCGACAACGGATCGACCGCCCCGTTGATCAGCCGCAACGGTACGCCTTCGGCCTGCAGTGCGCCGACCCAGCGTTGCCGCTGCGCACGTCGCTCCGCCACGCAGGCCATCAGCTTGTGCAGGATACGCGTGCCACGATTCGACACCATCAAACTCCAGCAATCATCCAGCGCGCTTTCGCTGGGGTGGGTGCAGGGGCCGTAGATCTGGCTGACATTGCGCACCAGGTCATCGCGCCCGAACGAGCGCGCCACCAGCCAGCCCAGCGGGCTGAGCAACAGCTTCTGCACCAGCAGCAACGGGCACAGCTCGGGGAACAACGCGCTGTTGAGAAACGCGCAACTGGCAATATCGGCGCGTCCTTCGTGGTGTCGCGCCAGCAGTTCCTGGGCGACGCTGCCGCCGTAGTCGTGGGCCAGCAGGTGCACCGGCTGCTCGATGCGCAAGTGATCGAGCAGTGCCTGTTGCAGGTCGGCCTGCTCCAGCAGGCTGTACTCGTGATTGGCCGGCTTGGCCGAATCACCGAAACCGAGCATGTCGCAGGCCACCACGCGAAAGCGCTGCGCCAGCGGAGCCCACAGGTAGTGCCAGTCCCAGCTGGCGGTAGGAAAGCCATGCAACAGCAGCAAGGGCTCTCCCTGCCCTGCTGTCCAATAACGGATGCTCTGGCCCCGGAAGGAAAAACTCTGCCCCCGGGTACGCCAGACGCACAATGGAATTTCGGCCAAAGGCATCGGAATCGTCCCGCAGATCAGGTGTTGACGGTATAGGGCAAGGCTGCGTTCATTGCATTTCACCTCGGCACTTGCATGTGCTCTCTATGTCGAGGCTGAGTCTAGTCAGCGCCCTGCGCGACGGAACTTACCTTGGCAGCCAGCTTGATGACCGTGCAGGACACTGGCACGAACGGTCATAGCAGGCGAGTCAGCAAGGGTGCCGCGAACAGGTTGAGCAAACCGGTCAGCACCATCACCAGCCCGGCCACCGAGCCTTCCTCGCCGCCCACTTCATGGGCCCGGCTGACCCCGGCACCGTGAGCGCCGACACCGAACAGCGCGCCACGCGCCAGTGACGTGCGCAGCGGCAGGACGCGCAGCAGCACACCGCCGAACAACGCCCCGAGCACGCCGGTGAACATCACGAACACGGCAGTGAGCTCCGGGATCCCCCCCAGGTCATGGGCCAGTGGCATGGCGAAGGGCGTGGTGATCGAGCGTGGCACCAGCGACCGACTGACCGCATCGTCCAGCGCCAGCAGGTGCGCCAGGCCCCATGAACTGGCGATCGAAGCCATGCTCCCGGCGAGCATGCCCAGCAACAGTGCCGGCCAATGCCGGGCCAGCATCGCCCGTTGCTGCCAGATCGGCACGGCGAAGGCCACGGTCACCGGCCCCAGCACCCCGATCAGCCAATGGGTGTTGCGGGCATATTCGGCGTAGGCGGTGTGCAGCGGCACGGCCACCGCCAGCAGCAGCGCCGGAACCAGTACCAGCGGCGACAACAGGTAACGCCCGGTGCGGCCATACAGCCAGCGGCTGAGCAGGTAGGCCCCGACGGTCAGGGCCAGCCAGAACAATGGCATGGGTTCAGGATTCATGGCGCAGGCTCCAGCGACATACCAGTTCGACGGTCACGGCAGTCACGACCATCACCACCAGGGTGCTCAGGCTGATCACCAGCAGGATGCGCCAGCCTTCGCTGCGCATCAGGCTGCCGTAGTCGAGCAGGCTCATCAGCGCCGGGATGAAGAACAGCAGCATCTGCGCCATCAGCCAGCTGGCGCCGCGTTGCAGGGTAATCGGTTTCAGCGCCCCTGCGGCGAACAGCGCCAACAGCAGGCCCATACCCATTACGCCGGCAGGGATAGGCCAGTCCAGCCAGGCGACCAACTGGCCGCCGATCAGGTAAAGGGCGAGCAATATCAGCAGTTCGCCGAACAGGCGGGGCAGAGCAGGATAAATGGCAGCTTTCATGGCAGGTCCTCGGGATAGCGACATTCTAGAAAGCCACTGCCCACGCCAGAAGCGAATTGTTAGACTGCCATCAATTCCAAAATGGAATTCAGACAATGGAATTCAAGCACCTGCGCAGCTTCATCGAAGTGGTTCACCGCGGCGGCTTCACTCAGGCCGCACTCACCCTGCACATCAGCCAGTCGGCGGTGAGCAAACAGGTGGCTCAGCTGGAGGACGACCTGGGCCAGCCCCTGCTCGAACGCCAGGGCTCGCAACTGCACCTGACGGCGGCCGGGCGTATCGTGCTCGAACGTGGCGAGGCGCTGCTGCGTCAGCGTCAGGAGCTGCTGACCGAGCTCGACGATCTCAGCCAGATGGCCCGTGGCGAATTGCGCCTGGGCCTGCCGCTGGTCGGTGGCGAAGCGTTGTTCGCCAGCCTGTTCGCCGAATACCGGCGGCGCTA
Organism: Pseudomonas sp. FA117; assembly: GCF_057370475.1. NCBI lineage: Bacteria > Pseudomonadati > Pseudomonadota > Gammaproteobacteria > Pseudomonadales > Pseudomonadaceae > Pseudomonas > Pseudomonas sp. FA117. The sequence goes on along the minus strand of NZ_CM170675.1, from coordinate 1,047,312 downwards.
CCCGAACATCACCATCCACCTGGTCGAAGGTGGCAGCCGCATCGTCGAACAGGGCGTGCACAGTGGCGAGCTGGAACTGGGCGGCAGCGTCACCCCAAGCGATCCGGCGTTCGACTTCCAGCCGTTCTGCAACGAACCCCTCGATGCCCTGTTGCCAGACGACCATGCCCTGGCCGGGCTCGCCGGGGTGACCCTGCGGCAACTGGCCGATACGCCCTTCCTGCTGTACCACCGCAGTTTCATGCTCAACGACAAGCTGCTCAGCGCCTGCGAGCAGGCCGGTTTCACCCCGAAGGAAGGCGGGCGCAGCGGCCAGGCCGACTTTCTCGCCGCGCTGGTGGCCGCCGGCCAGGGCGTGGTGCTTTTGCCCAGTGTGGTAGCACGCGGGCTGGAGCGCGATGGTGTGGTGAGGTTGCCGCTGGTCGAGCCGGATCACCTGCGCTGGGACATTGCCTTCATCTGGCGGCGCGGGGCCTATCTGTCCCGGGCCGCACAGGCGTGGCTGGCGTTGCTGCGCGAACGTGATCCGCGGCTCAACCCTTCAACAGATTGACCAACTCCGCCAGCCAGGGCTCGGCATCGGTCTCCGGGGTCACGGTTTCGCTGGCATCCAGGCGCAACATCGGTTGCACTTCGCGCACTCCGAGTTCGGCGAACAGCTCGCGCATCTGCTCGCCGCCGCCGCAGTAGGTGTCACCGTAGCTCGAATCGCCCAACGCCAGTACCGCGCCCGGTAGGCCGCGCCACTCACCGGGCAGCACATCGCGAATGCTGCTGTACAGCGGCATCAGGCTGTCCGGCAGCTCGCCCATCCCGGTGGTCGAAGTCACCGCCAGCAGGGCCTGGGGCGCAAAACCGCGCAGATCCTCGAGGGTGGCACGCGCCGCATGCCAGGCATCGAAACCGGCAGCCTTGAGCAAGGCTTCGGCGTGACGGGCGACTTCTTCAGCGGTGCCGTACACCGAACCGGAAATAATGGCGACTTTCATCAGGAGAGGATTCCGAAACTGAGTGAAAACGTAGGATACTAGCATTCGGCGGTGGCAAAAGGCCGCTCCCCTGAACCCAATGGCCGGGAAGATGATCAACGCGCAATTGCTGCACGCCATGATCGATGCGTCGCACGACGGCATCGTGGTCGCTGAGCAGGAAGGTGACGACACCATCCTGATCTACGTGAATGCCGCTTTCGAACGCCTGACCGGCTACGCGCGCGACGAGATTCTCTACCAGGACTGCCGCTTCCTCCAGGGCGAGGACCGCGACCAGCTGGCACGCGCACGCATCCGCAAGGCCCTGGCCGAAGGCCGGGCGTGTCGCGAAGTGCTGCGCAACTACCGCAAGGACGGCAGCGGGTTCTGGAACGAACTGTCGATCACCCCGGTGTACAACGAGGCCGATCGACGCACCTATTTCATCGGCATCCAGAAGGATGTCAGCCGCCAGGTCGAGCTCGAACGCGAGCTGGCCGAGGCACGAACGCGACTGGACGGGCAACCATCCGTCCACTGACCTGAACCAAACGCCCCGGGCACAGTCCATGGCTATGAAGAACCCACCGACGACGCCCGATCCGAGTCCGACCATGCAAGCAGACGCCCTCCTTACTCAGGATGAGCTGGATTTCATTCAGGACATGCAGCACACCCCCCAATTGAACCTGGCCGATCCGACGTCGAGCCTGCTGGTCAATGGTGATCGTCGTCTGCAGCAATTGCTCACCCGCCTGGTGGCCAACGAACAGGTCACCCTGCAGGCGCAGTTCAACAACCAGCAGATCAGCATCCCGCTGCAACTGGTCGAAGACGAATTCCACGCCCTGCACCTGCAACTGGGCTCTCCGGAAATCTATGAAGACGGCCCTATGCTGCGGCCCTGGCGCCTGTCGCTGGACGAGCCGGCGGCGCTGGTCGATGCCCGCGGCGTGCAGAGCAGCCTGTGGGTGCGTGACATTTCGTTCAAGGGCGTGCTGCTGCAGATGGACAGCCAGGCGCAACCGCCTGCGCGCTTCGAGCTGTACTTCGCACCAAGCGGTATCGAGCCGATCGCATTGCACGGTGCACTGCGCCGGCGCATCGGTCCGGACCTCGCCGCCTACGACCTCAGCCACAGCGCCAGCGACGAAATCGACCGCCTGCGCGAGTACATCCTCCAGGCCCACCGTCGGGCGCACCCGGAGCTGCACACTCAGGTATCGATCTGACCGTTCAGGTACTGACGCAAACGCTGCTTCATCAATCCCCCCTGTGCCCCCAGGCAGCCGACCGGCCCGCCTTCTAGGCTGTCCTGGGCCATCTCGGCGGTTTCGCCCGCCAGCAGCAACGGGCAACCGAGGCCCTGCGCCAGCCGTACCAGGCGCTTGTCCAGCTCGCCGGACGGACGCTGATTGCCGAACAGCACCAGCGCATCCGGTGCGAGGCGCTCGCAGACCAGCGCCAGTTCCTCCACAGGCTGCCCCGCCGCCAGCACCGTGATCGCCACTTCATCACTGCCCAACAGCAACCCTGCGACCAGCAATTCCAGCTCCTTGCAGTCCTGCGACAGGGGTGACAGCAGCACCCGGCGGCTGCTCGGTTCGCGCATCAGTTGCAAGCGCAGCAACACCCGCGCGCGCAGGAACTGATCGAGGAACAGCCACTCGCTGTGCTGCCCGAAGCCGGACCCGGTGCGCAAGGCGTGCCACACCGGCATGAACACCTCGGCAAACACCTGCTCCAGGGCATGGCTGACGAACACCTGCTCGAACAACCGCCCCAGCGCAGCGTTGTCGAACCGGGCCAGCGACTCGCGTATCTGCGCCTGCCAGCGCGCGCTGTCGCCGACGCTGGTGCCGACCCAGGTCTGTTCATCCAGGCGCTGGCTGCGCGCCAGGATGCTGCCGACCTTGCTGACGGCCACCCCTCGGCGCAGCCAGCCGAGGATGCTGCCGATGGCGTCGATGTCGGCCTGCGAGTAGAGGCGATGGCCACTCTCGGTGCGGGTTGGCTGGATCAGCCCGTAGCGGCGCTCCCAGGCCCGCAGGGTCACCGGGTTGACGCCGGTCAGGCGCGACACCTCGCGGATCGGGAACAGTTCCTGGTGCTCCAGCCCACGATCGATCGGGGCGCTCGCTTGTGGTTCTTTCATGGGCGTGACAACTCGGCCTGGTAGATTCGTGACGGGTATTCTACGCCCGGATCGGCCACAGGTCAGTGCAACGGGCCTGTCGATGTCGCCCGCACTGGCCTCGGGCCGGGCTCGCAAGCCTGCACAGTTCGGGTATGCTGGGGCACGAACGAACAGACGAACAGACTGCCCCGCACATGAACAGCCCAATCCTCATCACCGGAGCCAGCCAGCGCGTCGGACTGGCCCTGGCCCTGGCGCTGGCCGAGGCCGGCCATCAGGTGGTCAGCGCCAGCCGCAGCATCCGCCCGCAGGCCCCACACCCGAACATCGAGCAGTTCCAGGCCGATCTCACCCGCGAGGACGACCGCCTGGCCCTCGTCGAACACCTGCAGCAGCACTACGACGGCCTGCGCGCGATCATCCACAACGCCTCGCTGTGGCTGGACGACGACCTGCGCAGCCTGGAAACCATGTTCCGCCTGCACGTCGAGGCGCCCTACCACCTCAACCTGGCCCTGGGCGAACAACTGGCCAAGGTCGAGAAGGCCGACATCATCCACATCTGCGACGAAACCTCCTCGCGCGGCAGCAAGAGCCATATCGGCTATGCCGCGACCAAGGCCGCGCTGCAGAACATGGTGCTGTCGTTCGCCGAAAAATACGCGCCCAGGGTGCGCGTCAACGGTATCCTGCCGGGCCTGCTGATCCTCAAGGAAGGCGGCGACGAACAGTACCGCCGGCAGACCCTGCAAAAAGCCCTGCTGGAATTCGAACCCGGTGCGCAGCCGCTGATCGAGGCGGTGATGTTCCTGCTGCACAGCCAGTACAGCACCGGCAGCCAGGTGGTCATCAACGGTGGCCGCCATCTGAAGAACCGCATGACCTGAGAGAATCGCCATGACTGAGCAACAACAGCTCGAACTCGAAGCCGCCGCGTTCCGGCGCCTGGTCGACCACCTGCAAAAGCGCACCGACGTGCAGAACATCGACCTGATGAACCTCTCCGGCTTCTGCCGCAACTGCCTGTCCAAGTGGTACAAGGCCGCCGCCGACGAGCGCCAGGTCGAACTGAGCCTGGACGACGCCCGCGAAGCGGTGTACGGCATGCCCTATGCCGAGTGGAAAGCCCAATACCAGAAAGAAGCCAGCGCCGAGCAGCAAGCGGCGTTCGAACAAGGAAAACCCCGTGACTGACCTGAACACCCTGCGTAGCAGCCTCGCCAGCGGCGAGCATGTTTTCGCCGACACCCTGGCCTTCGTCGCCGCCCACTACAGCTACCAGCCGCAGGCCTTCGACAACGGTGGCGTGGAAAACGCCGCCGGGCAGAACGAAGGCTCGTGCAAGACCCTGGGCCTGGCCCTGCTGGAAGGGCTGAGCGACCAGGAAGCACTGCTGGCCTTTGGTGAACACTACCGCAGCGTACTGGCCACTCCCGAGGGCAGTGACCACGGCAATATCCGCGCACTGATCAGCCACGGCCTGGCCGGGGTGAAGTTCGCCGCCCAGCCGTTGACCCGCAACGCCTGAGCGAAGCGGCCGGCGCAGCAGTAGTCGCGCCGGCCCCATCACCTCATGCGCTGTCCCGGCACCCGCTCCGACAACACGCCATCACGCAACCACTGCAGCGCAATCGGCCACAGGTTCTCGCGAAAGCGATCGTGGAAGAACGCGAAATGGCCGACCTCCTGCTCACCGATATCCGCGGGCCTGACGCGCAGATGGCTGGGTTCGGCATGCTCCAGGTACCCCAGCAGCCGGTCCGTCGCCGCAACAGTGCCGAATGGATCGTCGCTCAGGCTCACCGCCAGGGCTGCAGCCTGAACCTGGGCAAACGGCCGTACCGGTAACAGCCTGCCGCTTGGGCGCTGTTCATAGCGCGACGTCGGTGTACTCCAGTCACGCACCACTCCGGCCGGGGTGTCTTCCATCCAGCCCAGGCGCTTGCCGGGGAAGTAGCCCAGCGCGCGGGTGAGCAGCGGCATCAGCACGTGCCACTTGCCGACCATCCGCCAGCGCCCCGGGGCAGCGTAGTCACGCCAGTAGGCAAACTGCGCGCCGACCATCACCAGCCGCTGCACCTGCCCGGCCGAAGGCGCAAGGCCAGTCGCCCAGCCTCCGAAACTGTGCCCGACCACATTCACCGGCTGGCCAGGAAACTCGACGCTGGCGCGCTGCAGCATCGCCTCGAAATCGAGCCGGCCCCAATCGCTCCACGACGCCTGGAAGCCGCGCAGCGAAGGCGGGCGCGACTCGCCGATACCACGGTAGTCGTAGCTCAGCACGTCGAAGCCGTGGGCGAACAGGTAGTCGGCGAAACGCGAGTAGTAGCGGCAGCGCACCGACGTCGCGGCATTGATGATCACCAGCGGGCGCCGGGGATCGGCTTCGGCATGGCGCCATTGGAAGCCGCCGAGGCTGTAGCCGTCGGCAGCTTCATGGCGAAAGGCAGTCGCGGGTTGGGTCAGGCTGCTCATGGCGGGCTCCCTGCGACGTCGCGCCGGGAGGCGGACGACGTTTCTTGTCATCCGCCCACGCTAGCAAACTTTTCGCTGCCTGTACCGGTTTCAGGCAGTGGCCGACGCCCGTGCCACCCCGGGCTTGCGCAGCACCTCCAGGCGCGAGCCGTCGTAGCGCGTCTCGCGGAACAGTTTCCAGCGCCCGAACAGACCGTACACATGCATCACCCGGCCCTGCTCGTGATAGCCCATGCGCAGGTGCAGCTTCATGGCCGGCACGTTGTGGGTCTCGACCACATCCACCACCTTGTGGCAGCCCTTGGCATGCATGGCGTTCCACAGCTCGACCTGGGCCGTCACCGACAACTCGCTGCCGAAATAGCGCCGGGTCATCTCGCCACCGAACTCGAAGAACTCGCCCGGCTTCACCGGAAAGGTGCAGCCGTAGTAGTGCTTGTCGTAATAGTCGACCACGCTGGCCCAGATGAACGCCACTGCGTCGCCTTTTTCATCGAGGTACATGTGCCCGGTGTGACCTTCGGCTGCCAGTTCACGCATGGTCTGCACGCGGTCACCGAAGTAGCGCGCGAAGGCATCGGCGTTGTCGGTGGTGATCTGCACCAATGTCACCGGGGGGTGTTCCTTGAGGGTATACGGCGGCACCGGGCTGACCAGGTCGCGTTCCATCCACAGCAGTTCCCAGTGGAAGAACACGTAGCGTTCGATGAACGTCTTGAAGGTACGCTTGAGACCCTTCTGGCGGATCCGTTCTTGTAGTTTTTGCAATGCGCGCATGCTGCCTCCCCGGCCCAGGCGAGATTGCCGGACCAATAGCTGCTGTATAGATCAGGGAGAAAGCGCCCATGGCAAAGGGCCAGACAGGGATTTGTTGCAGAATGTTAACAAGACCCAGTAGGGAACCGCACAACCGTGACAAACGGCTGCGCGGTCAAGGCCTTGCTTACAGCTCGATGCAGTCGAACCGTACGTCGGTGGCCACGTCTTCGTCGTAGTTGACGTCAGCACGCTCGAAGCCGAACAGGTTGAGGAACTGTTTCTTGTAACCGGCATAGTCGGTCAGTTGGAACAGGTTCTCGGTGGTGACTTGCGGCCACATGGCCTTGCAGGCGTCCTGTACGTCGTCGCGCAGCTCCCAGTCGTCCAGGCGCAGGCGGGCCTTCTCGTCGACCTCGGCCGGGGCGCCGTCGGCGCGGTACAGGCGGTCGCGGAACATGCGGTCGAGCTGGTCTTGGGTACCTTCGTGAACGCCCTTCTCCTGCATGATCTTGAAGACCATCGACAGGTACAGCGGCATCACCGGGATGGCCGAGCTGGCCTGGGTGACCACCGACTTGAGCACGGCAACATTGGCGCCGCCCTTGACTTCACCAGCCAGCTTCCTGTCCAGGCGCAGGGCGGTTTCGTCCAGGTCCTGCTTGGCCTGGCCCAGGGCGCCGTGCCAGTAGATCGGCCAGGTGATTTCGGTGCCGATGTAGCTGAAGGCCACGGTGCGCGCGCCTTCGGCGAGCACGTCGGCGCCGGCCAGGGCGTCGATCCACAGCTGCCAGTCCTGGCCACCCATGACGGTGACGGTGTCGGCGATTTCCTGCTCGGTGGCCGGCTCGATGCTGGCCTCGATGATGGTGTCCTTGTTGGTGTCGATGGCGGTCGACTTGTACGGCTGGCCGATCGGCTTGAGCGCCGAGCGGATCAGCTCGCCGGTCTGTGGCAGCTTGCGCACCGGGGAGGCCAGCGAGTAGATGACCAGGTCGACCTTGCCACCCATCTCGTTCCTGATCAGCTCGATCACCTTGGCGCGGGCTTCGTCGGAGAAAGCGTCACCGTTGATCGACTTGCTGTACAGGCCCTCGGCCTTGGCGAACTTGTCGAAGGCGGCGGCGTTGTACCAGCCTGCGGTGCCGGCCTTGGTCTCGGTGCCCGGCTTCTCGAAGAACACGCCCAGGGTGTCGGCCTTGAAGCCGAAAGCCGCGGTGATGCGGGCTGCCAGGCCGTAGCCGCTGGAGGCACCGATCACCAGGACTTTCTTCGGACCATCCTCGCGCACGCCCAGCTTGCGGGTGGCTTCGATCTGGTCACGGACGTTGAGCTCGCAGCCCTTGGGGTGAGTCGTGGTGCAGATGAAACCGCGTACCTTGGGATGAATGATGGCCAATGTCTGTACCTCGTCAGGTTTATGCTGGGGAAGCGCCGCGAGGGCGGTTCCGATTGATCAGAGGGTGAGACTACCCCCGCAAGTCATCCGACACATATTACGGGGTCAAGGCCCCAAGCAAAACCCGAATCCAAAACCGACGCGTTTCTTGTAGGAGCGGCGGTTCGGCGCTCCCACAAGAATTGACTGCTCAGTGGGGGTCCAAGGCTTCGCGCAGCCACGCCAGAAACTGGCGGGCCAGCGGATCATCCTGGCTGTCACGGTGCACCAGGCAACTCCATGCAGGCCCGCGTACCCGCTGCGCCGACAGCGCCTGCAGGCGCCCTTCGTCCACCAGTCGCTGCGCCAGCAACTGGCTGACCAAAGCAATCCCCAACCCCTCCCCCGCCGCGTCCAAGAGCAGCCCCGGGTCGGAAAAGTTCAGCCCCTTGCCCTGCTGCCCGACCGCCTCGCCGCCCTCCAGTTGCCAGTGGCTCCAGTCCATTTCGCGCTCGCCGTGCAAGGTGGTGCGGCGTTCCTGCGCGGTTGCCAGCAGCGACGGATGGCACGCCGGGTACAGCTGGTCGTGATGCAGCACGGCAAAGGTGCATTCGGCCTGGGCATCGAGGTCGTCGCGCACGGCCAGGTCGATGGTCTGGGTGGCCATGTCCGGCGCCTCGAAGCTGGTGAACAGCCACAGGTCCACCTGTGGACAACGCGCGTGGAAGTCCGCCAGGCGCGGCAACAGCCAGTGCCGGGCAAAGGCCGGGGTGGTGTTGACCACCAGTTGGTTGGGCTTGCGGTACTGGTCCAGTCGGCGGATGCCCACCGCCAGTTGCTGCAGCAGGATCTGCGTGGTGCTGAGCAGGTCGTGCCCGGCATCGGTCAGGCTGACGCTGCGCCCGGCCCGATGGAACAGCGGTTGTTCCAGGTAGCTCTCCAGGCTGCGGATCTGCTGGCTGATCGCCGACTGGGTAAGGTTCAGCGCCTCGGCCGCCTTGTGAAAACTGCCCAGCCGCGCCGCAGCCTCGAAGCCGCGCAGGGCATTAAGGGGTGGCCAGTGTTTGAGCATGATCGATAAGCCCTGCTAATCAGAAATACGCTAAATCTATCGTTAGTCTGCGCCAGTTCATAGCCATATCATGGACGACAACACCCGCGACGGCGGGCTTCGTTGATAAAAATCACTAATACTTTGGAGCTAACCATGGACCTGTCCATCGCCAGCGGCTGGCGCATGCCCGCCGAATGGGCCCGCCACGCCGCCACCTGGATGATCTGGCCGCACAACCAGGCCGTGTGGGAGTCCGGCTGGAACGTGACCCTCGCCGACGTGCAGCGCGACTATGCCCGGGTCGCCAGCGCCATCGCCCGCTTCGAGCCGGTGAAGATGGTCGTCGCGCCGTCTGCCGTGGCCAGCGCCCGCGCCCTGTGCGGCGCCGGCATCGAACTGATCGAGCTGGACGTGGACGACAGCTGGTGCCGCGACAGCGGGCCGACCTTCATCGCCCACCCGCAGCACGGCCTGGCCGGCCTGAGCTGGCGCTTCAACGCCTGGGGCGGCAAGTCCGAGCATGACCTGGACCGCAGCCTGGGCCGGCGCATTCTCGACCACCTGGGCATCGACGGTTTCAGCACGCCCCTGTGCAACGAAGGCGGGGCAATTCACGTGGACGGTGAAGGCACCCTGATCACTACCGAATCGGTGCTGCTCAACCCCAACCGCAATCCCGGCCTGAGCAAGGCCGACTTCGAGGACTGCTTCGCCCGCCTGCTGGGCATCCGCAAGACCATCTGGCTGCCGGGCGATCCGCAGTACGTCACCGGCGACATGACCGATGGCCACGTCGATGGGGTCTGCGCCTTCGCCCGGCCTGGCGTGCTGCTGGTCGATGCCACCCACGAGCAGGGCTCGGTCTACGCCGAAGTCGCCCGGGAGAACCGCCGCGCCCTGGAACTGGCCCGCGACGCCCAGGGCCGCCGATTCGAGCTGCTCGAGCTGTTCGAAGCCAGCGCCGCCGTGGACCCGAACGCCGCGGTGTTCTGCGCCTCCTACACCAATTTCTACCTGGCCAACGGCGCAGTGATCATGCCCGCCTACGGCATCGACGCCGACCAGGCCGCCGCGCGTCAGCTGGCCCTGGCCTTCCCCGAGCGCGAGATCGTGCCGGTGCGCATCGATCACATCGCCTACGGTGGCGGTGGCATCCATTGCATCACCCAGCAACAGCCGGCCTGGCCGGTGGTGGAGGAGCGCCCATGAGCCGGCTGCGCATTGCCACCACGCAAATGAGCTGCGACTGGGACCTTGCGGCCAACCTCGACCGTGCCGAGCAACTGGTGCGCCAGGCCGCCGCCCAGGGCGCGCAGGTGGTCCTGCTGCAGGAGCTGTTCGCCACGCCGTACTTCTGCATCGAGCAGTGCCACAGCCACCAGGCGCTGGCCCAGGACTACCACGATAGCCCGCTGCTGCGCCGCTTCGCCGCGTTGGCCAGGGAGCTGGGGGTGGTGCTGCCGCTGAGCTGGTACGAGCGCGCCGGCAACGCCTTCTTCAATTCACTGACCGTGGCCGACGCCGACGGCCGCCTGCTGGGGGTCTACCGCAAGACCCATATCCCCAACGCCATCGGCTATCAGGAGAAAGAGTACTTCAGCCCCGGCGACACCGGCTTCAAGGTCTGGGACACCGCCTTCGGCCGCCTGGGCATCGGCATCTGCTGGGACCAGTGGTTCCCCGAGACTGCGCGCTGCCTGGCACTGCTGGGCGCCGAGGTGTTGTTGTTCCCCACGGCCATCGGCTCGGAGCCCGGCGCCGCCGACCTGGACTCGCGCGACCACTGGCAGATGGCGATGCGCGGCCATGCCGCGGCCAACCTGCTGCCGGTGGTGGCCGCCAACCGCATCGGTCATGAAGTGGCGCGCAGCGACGAACAGCTGTCGATGCGCTTCTACGGCTCCTCGTTCATCTGCGACCACAAGGGCGCCCTGCTCGCCGAAGCCGATCGCGACGGCAGCGGCGTGTGGCTGCACGACCTGGACCTGGCGCGCATGCGTGAAGACCGCCTGAGCTGGGGCATCTACCGCGACCGCCGTCCCGAAATGTACGCACCGTTGATGACCCTCGACGGCCGCACACCAACACCGACGAGGGCCTGAGCCATGCCACGCCGTCCATCACCGCTGTTCGCAGCCCTCGCCCTGGCCTGCTGCGCGTCCGTCGCCCAGGCGCAGCAAGAGGCCTTGCGCCTGTACAACTGGGCCGACTATTTCGCCGAGGACACCCTCAAGCGCTTCACCGCCGAAACCGGTATCCCGGTGATCTACGACGTCATGGACGGCAGCGAAGTGCTCGAGGCCAAGCTGATGTCCGGACGCAGCGGCTACGACCTGGTGTTTCCCGGCGATACCGTGGCCGAACGCCTGATGCGCGCCGGCAGCCTGCAACCGCTCGACCGCCGGCAACTGACCGCGCTGGACGACATCGACCCCGGCCTGCGTGCCCTGCACGCACGCTACCCCAAGGCCAGCCAGGCCACGGTGCCCTATACCTGGGGCACCATCGGCCTGACCTTCAACGCGGCGAAGATCCGCGAACGCATGCCCGATGCGCCGCTGGACAGCCTCGACCTGCTGTTCAAGCCCGAGCTGGCGGCCAAGTTCGCCGATTGCGGCATCTCGATGATCGACTCGCCCGACGAGGTGCTCGCCGTGGTGCTCCACTATCTCGGTCGCGAGCCGCGCAGTGCCAGGCGTGAAGACCTGGCAGCCGCCAGCGAGCTGCTCAAGTCGATCCGCCCCTACGTGCGCAAGCTGCAGTCGCAGCCGGTGACCGAGTTGGTCAACGAGAACACCTGCCTGTCGCTGGGCTACAGCGGCGACGTGATCCAGGCCCAGCGCACCGCCGAGGCCGCCGGCAAGTCCATCGACTTCCAGTACCGCGTACCGCGCGAAGGCACCACGGTATGGATGGACACCATGGCCATCCCCGCCGACGCGCGCCACCCGGACTACGCCTATCGTTTCATCAACTTCGTCATGCGCCCGGAAAACATGGCCGCGATCAGCAACTTCACCGGCTACCCCACGGCCAGCGCCAAGGCCCGCGCACAGGTGGATGCACGCATGCGCGACAACCCCGACATCTACCTCGATGCCGCCACCTATGCCCGGCTGATTCCGGGCAAGGACATCCCCCAGGCCGACATGCGTGCGCGCATGCGCGTCTGGACCCGTTTCAAGACTGCCCAGGACTGACCCATGCCGACCCGCCGCACCTTTCTCCAGCACCTGTCGATCGCCGCTGGCCTCGGCGCCGCCGCATGTTTCGGCCTGCCGCCGGGCAGCGCCCGCGCCAGCGAGGCAGGCCGCTGGTTCATGCCCGACGAGGGTGAGCCGCAGCAGCGCGCCTACCTCGCCTTCGGCGCCCAGGACGCCATCTGGGAAGACTTCACCGAGGACGTGCAGGCAGCCCTGGGCCGCATCGCCCGGGCCATCGCGGTCTACCAGCCGGTGACGGTGTTCTGCCGGGCCAGCGAGCGCGACATTGCCGAAGAAGAATGTGGCAGCCACAACGTCACCTATGTCGAAACCGAGCTGGACGACATCTGGATGCGCGACATCGGCGCCAACTTCGTCCTCGACGACGACGGCGCCCTGGGCGCGGTGGACTTCAACTTCAACGGCTGGGGCGGCAAGCAGCGGCACCGCTACGACGCCAGGCTGGCCGCCCGTGTAGCCAGCTTGGCCGGCGCCGGGCACCAGCGCAGCGAACTGGTCGGCGAAGGTGGCGGCATCGAGGTCGATGGCCACGGCACCGGCATCATGACCGAGAGCAGCTGGATCAACGCCAACCGCAACCCCGGCTGGAGCAAGGCCGAGGTCGAACAGGAGCTCAAGGCGCGCCTGGGCCTGCGCAAGATCATCTGGCTGCCTGGCATCAGGGGCAAGGACATCACCGACGCCCACGTGGACTTCTACGCGCGCTTCGCCGGCCCCGGCATTGTCGTCGCCAACCTGGACAACGACCCGGCCTCCTACGACCACGCGGTGACCCGCGAGCACCTGCAGATCCTGCGCAACGCCACCGACGCCGACGGCCGGAGATTGCAGATCCACACCCTGTCGCCGCCGCTGTCACCACGGCGTACCCGCTTCAGCCAAGGCAACCCGGATTTCGCCGCAGGCTACATCAACTATTTCGTCATCAATGGTGCAGTGATCGCACCGCAGTTCGGCGACCGCAAGGCCGATGAAGACGCCAGGTCGCTGCTGGAGAAACTGTACCCGGGGCGTGCGGTGGTGCAGCTGGATATCGACGCCATCGCAGCAGGCGGTGGCGGGATCCACTGCGTGACGAACCAGTGCCCGGCGCTGTGAACTGCTCAGGATCCGCGGCAAATGCGCGGTCTTTCATGCGTGTGCAGGAAAAAGCCCCAGCGTAGTGTTTTCAACGCCTGCAGCACGATAAATCGCATTTTTTACGCGGCTTTTTCCCTGCCACCCAGTGATTAACACTGGCCAAATGCCGCCTCAGATGGGAACCTTTACGTCCCCGGAGACGTCCACTCCCCTGCAACCCGTTTCGGTTCAGGGCTGGTTTCACCAGCATTCACGAGCCTGACGGGGCTCGACTCATGGCGTGTACGCCCTGCCTCGCAGGCGTCGCGCTGCTACTCGCGAACACACCACCCGCCTCCCGCACGGGCCGGCTACGAAGAAGTGTGTCCGCCGACGACATAAGGAGTCCACCTGTGGCGAAACGCTACGGAAAAGGGCTGATGGGATGGGCCTGCGTGCTCGTCATCCTGGCCCTGCTGATCCACTGGATCGGCCTCGACACGATCGCGCGCTATCGCGACGATCTTGGTTTCTACCTGCAAGCGCACCTGATCCTGGTGCTGGCTTCGATGGCGGCGGCGCTGGCCGTGGGCATCCCCGCCGGCATTGCCTTGAGTCGACCGCACCGGGTCGACAAAGCCGAGCGCTTCATGCAGTTCTTCAACGTAGGCAACACCATCCCTCCCCTGGCCGTACTGGCCATCGCCCTCAGCGTCCTGGGCATCGGCGCCGGGCCTGCGATCTTCGCCCTGTTCCTCGCCTCCCTCCTGCCGATCGTACGCAACACCTACGAAGGCCTGAAAAACGTCCCCGCCTCGCTCAAGGAAGCCGCCACCGGCATCGGCATGACCCCGCGCCAGCAGTTGTGGCAGGTCGAATTGCCCAACGCCGTGCCGATCATCGTCGGCGGGGTGCGGGTCGCCCTGGCGCTGAACGTCGGCACCGCCCCGCTGGCCTTCCTGATCGGCGCCAACAGCCTGGGCAGCCTGATCTTCCCCGGCATCGCCCTGAACAACCAGCCACAGCTGCTGCTCGGCGCGGCCTGTACCGCACTGCTGGCACTGCTGCTCGATGCGCTGGTGAGTTTCTCCAGCAAGCGCTGGCTGGAACGCGGCCTGGCCCAATAAGACGAGGGAAACCATGAAAAGAACGATCGCCTTGCTCCTGGGCGCGGGCCTGCTGTTGGCAGGATTCGCCCAGGCTGCGGAAAAACCGCTGATCCGCATCGGCGCGCGGGTGTTCACCGAACAGACCGTGCTCGCCGAAATCACCGCCCAGTACCTGCGCGCCAACGGCTTCGAGGTCCGGGTCACCGGCGGCCTGGGCAGCAGCATCGCACGCCAGGCCCAGGAAACCGGCCAGCTCGACCTGATGTGGGAATACACCGGGGTGTCGCTGGTGTCGTACAACCATATCGACGAGCGCATGCCCAGCGCCGAAGCGACCTACGCCAAGGTCAAGGAACTGGACGCAAAAAAGGACCTGATCTGGCTCACCCCCTCCAGGTTCAGCAACACCTACGCCCTGGGCTTGCCCAAGCAGGTGGCCGAGGCCTATCCGCAGGTCAACTCGATCAGCGACCTCAACCAGGTGCTGCGTGACGAAAGCCAGCGCAAGCACCTGGTCGCGCTGGACACCGAGTTCGCCAACCGTCCCGACGGCCTGGTCGGCCTCAAGCAGATGTACGACCTGCAAGTCGGGCGCGCCAACATCCGCCAGATGGATGCCGGCCTGGTGTACACCGCCATGAACAACAACCAGGTGTTCGCTGGCCTGGTCTACACCACCGATGGCCGCCTGAGCGCGTTCAACCTCAAGCTGCTCGAAGACGACAAGCACTACTTCCCCGACTACACCGCAGCGCCCGTGGTGCGCAAACCCGTGCTCGACGCCAACCCCAAGCTGGTCGGCCTGCTCAAGCCACTGGCCGAATCGCTCGACGACGAGACCATGCGCCAGCTCAACGCCAAGGTCGATGTCGAGCACCAGAGCCCGTCCAGCGTGGCAGCGGCCTTCCTGCGTGAGCATTCCTTCAGAGAGGTCGCGCCATGAACCTGATCGACACCTTCGCCCACCTCGACTGGGCCCTGGTCCTGCAACTGACCGGGCAACACATCATGCTGGTCGGCATCGCCGTCAGCCTGGCCATCGTCATCGGCGTGCCGCTGGGCATCCTGATGACCCGCTTCCCGGCCCTGGCCGGCCCGCTGCAGGCCAGCGCCACGGTGCTGCTGACCATTCCGTCGATCGCCCTGTTCGGCCTGCTGCTGCCGTTCTACTCCAAGTTCGGCCAGGGCCTGGGCCCACTGCCGGCAATCACCGCGGTGTTCCTCTATTCGCTGCTGCCGATCCTGCGCAACACCTACCTGGCGCTGACCAACGTCGAGCCCGGCATCCGTGAGGCAGCGCGTGGCATCGGCATGACCTTTGGCCAGCGCCTGCGCATGGTCGAGCTGCCCATCGCGGTGCCGGTGATCCTCGCCGGCGTGCGCACCGCCGTGGTGATGAACATCGGCGTGATGACCATCGCCGCGACCATCGGCGCCGGCGGCCTGGGCGTGCTCATCCTCACCTCCATCAGCCGCAGCGACATGTCGATGCTGCTGGTTGGCGCCGTACTGGTCAGCCTGCTGGCGATCATCGCCGACCTGCTCCTGCAAACCCTGCAACGTGCCCTGACTCCAGAAGGACTGCGCTCATGATCGAACTCAAGAACCTCAGCAAGACCTTCAACGTCAACGGCAAGGACGTCAAAGCCGTCGACTCGGTAAGCCTCACCGTCAACGAAGGCGAGATCTGCGTGTTCCTCGGCCCCTCGGGCTGCGGCAAGAGCACCACGCTGAAGATGATCAACCGCCTGATCACCCCGACCTCCGGCCAGGTGTTCATCAACGGCGAGGACACCACCGGCCTCGACGAGGTGACCCTGCGTCGCCATATCGGCTATGTGATCCAACAGATCGGCCTGTTCCCCAACATGACCATCGAGGAGAACATCACCGTGGTCCCGCGCCTGCTCGGCTGGGACAAGAAGCGCTGTCACGACCGCGCCCGCGAGCTGATGAGCATGATCAAGCTCGAGCCCAAGCAGTACTTGCAGCGCTACCCGCGCGAGCTGTCGGGCGGGCAGCAGCAGCGCATCGGCGTGATCCGCGCCCTGGCGGCCGAGGCCCCGGTGCTGCTGATGGACGAGCCGTTCGGTGCGGTCGACCCGATCAACCGCGAGATGATCCAGAACGAATTCTTCGAGATGCAGCGGGCGCTGAACAAGACTGTGATCATGGTCAGCCACGACATCGACGAAGCCATCAAGCTGGGCGACAAGATCGCCATCTTCCGTGCGGGCAAGCTGCTGCAGCTCGACCACCCGGACACCCTGCTGGCCCATCCGGCCGACGACTTCGTCAGCAACTTCGTCGGCCAGGACAGCACCCTCAAGCGCCTGCTGCTGGTGCGTGCCGAGGATGCAGCGGACAACGCGCCGTCGGTCAGCCCCGAGACGCCGGTGAGCGACGCGCTGGAGCTGCTCGACGAGCACGACCGCCGCTACGTGGTGGTCACCGACGCGGCGAACAAGGCAATGGGCTATGTGCGCCGACGCGACATGCACCGTCAGCAAGGCACCTGCGCGGACTTCCTGCGCCAGTTCAATGCCACCGCTGCCCATGACGAGCACCTGCGCATCCTGCTGTCACGGATGTACGAGTTCAACCGCGCGTGGTTGCCGGTGCTGGATGCCGAGCAGGTGTTCCTTGGCGAGGTGACCCAGGAGTCCATTGCGGCCTACCTGAGTTCGGGGCGTTCGCGCGGGGCGAAGACCAGCATCGTGTCGCCAGCCGAGGCGGCGGCCCTTTAGATTGCTGGGGGCGCTTTGCGCCCCGGCAATGTCGAATCAAATCCTGGATATGTAGTGCTTGTACGGGCCTGTTCGCGGGCAAGCCCGCTCCTACAGGTCCTCTATAAGCCTTGAGGCTGGCGCTTTACCTGTGGGAGCGGGCTTGCCCGCTCCTACAGGTCCTCTGTAAGCCTTGAAGCTGGCGCTTTACCTGTGGGAGCGGGCTTGCCCGCGAATGGGGCGACTCGGTATCAGAACCCTACACTGGCCTGCACATAGAAGGTGCGCGGCTCACCGACATACAACCCGGCGTTGTTGTCGCTGGAACGGGTGTAGTACTGCTTGTCGAAGATGTTCTTCACCCCCGCCGCCAGCTTCAGGTTCGACAGCTGCGGACCGAAGTCATACCCCCCGCGCGCATGCCAGGTCACGTAGCCGGGAATGTTGCCGTACTGCCCGTCGGCGCTCGGCTGGGTGATGTAGTTGCCGGTGAAGCTGCCATCGGCATTGACCCCGGTGCCTGGTGCGCGCTGCTTGGATTGGGCGTAGGCATCCAGGTTCCAGGTCCAGCGGTTGATCTGGTAGCGCAGCCCGGCGGTGGCCACCTGGCGCGAATAGAACGGCAGGTCGCGCCCCTTGAAGCCTGGGATCTCGCCTTCGTAGGTGGCGCGGGTGTAGGTGAAGCCGGCGTTGGCCGACAGACCGTCCAGGCGCGGGTCCAGGCCGGCCAGGTCATAGCGCACCGAGGCCTCGATACCCTGGTGCTTGGTCGCGCCCAGGTTGGTCCAGCCCACGTCGTTGCTGATGTACTGCAGTTCGTCGTCGAAGTCGATGTAGAACGCCGTCAGCTCACCCGCGAAGTGGCCGTCGTCATAGCGCGTACCGATCTCGTAGGTCTTGGCCTTCTCCGGCTCCAGGCCATTGGCGGTGTTGTCGCCCGAACCACCCTGGCCCAGCTGGAAGTACTGCAGGCTGCCGAACGAGGTCTCGTAGTTGGCGAACAGCTTCCACGCCTCGGACATGTGGTACATCACGCTCAGCGCCGGCAGCGGCTCGTTGCTGGTGATGCTGCGGTTCTTCTCCGGCACCGGGCGGTTGTTGGTGTCGAGCACCGGGCGGTCGCGCCAGTCGGTGTTGATGTGCTCGAAGCGGATACCCGGGGTGATGGTCCAGTTGCCGACATCGATCTTGTCATCGATGTAGTAGGCGCTGGCCTCGGTGCCGCCGGTACGGTCCTGGTAGACGTGGCCGTCGGAGGTCGGGGTGACGGTCGGCACATTGTCGACCAGCGCCAGGCGCGACGCCTGTTCGCGCATGGCTTCCTTCAGGTAGCGATAACCCACGCTGACTTCCTGGGTAACCGGCCCGGTGAAGAACACCCGCGACACCCGCGGCTCGATACCGAAGGTGGTGTAGTTGCGCGGGAACGACGACAGGGTGCGCAGATCGCGGGCGGCGATGGCGCTGCCACGGAAGCTGTCGGTGTAGTAGGTCAGGACCTCGAACTGGGTCGCTTCGTCGAGCTGGCGCTGCCACTTGAACGAGACATCCTTGCGCCGACCGCTGAAGTAGTCGTAGTCGCGCACCGACTGGTACGGGTCGCGGTCGAACTGCGCCTGGGTCAGGCCGCCTGGCATGTCGGCACGGCCGTCATAGTAGTGGAAGTTCAGCCAGAACTCGTCGCTGTCGGTGGGTGCCCAGTGGGTCTTGAGCAGCACGTCGTCGATGTCGTTGTCGTTGTTGCTGCGCCGGTAACCGTTGCCGTTGACGCCGGAGTACAGCAGCGCCACGCCGATACCGTTGTCGGCGGTGCCGCCGACGAAGGCCGACTCGGTGTGTTTCCAGCCGCCATAGCGGGAGGTTTCCAGGGTGGTGCCCAGCTCGGCGGTGGCCTTTTCAGGAATCGCCCGGGTCACGAAGTTGATCACCCCGCCGACGTTCTGCGGGCCATAACGCACCGAACCGGCACCGCGCACCACGTCGATGCTGTCGAGGTTGCCCGAGGAGATCGGCGCCATCGACAGCTGCGGCTGGCCATAGGGCGCAAAGGCCGCCGGGACGCCGTCGATCAGCACGGTCGAGCGTGGCGACAGGCGCGAGGTCAGGCCGCGCACACCGACGTTGAGCGACAGGTCGCTGCCGCCGGTGCCGTTGGAGTCCTGCACCTGGACGCCGGGAATCCCGCGCAGCGCATCGCGCACGTTCATGGTGCCCTGCTCGACCATTTCCTGGCGGCGCACCACGGTCCGCGCACCGGGGTGGTTGAGCACCACGGTCTGGTCGGCGTCGGCCAGCCAGTCACCGACCACCTTCACGTCGGTAGGCGCCAGCTCCAGGCTGCCGGTGGTGAGGGTGCCGGCACTCTGCGCCGGCTTGACCACCACGGTGTCCTGCGACATCTCGTAGGTCAGCCCGCTGCCCTGCAGCAACTGCTGCAGCGCCTGCTCGGGCGCCAGGTTGCCGGACACAGCTGGGGCCTGCTTGCCGGCTACCAGCTCAGGGCTGAAGAACAGCTGCAGGCTGGTCTGCTGGCCAAGCTGAGCCAAGGCCTGGGCCAGTGGCTGGGCCTGGATCTGGATGGCCGCCGGAGCTTGGTCGGCATAGCTGTGGGTGGCAGCGGCGCTGACCGCCAGGGCCAAGGCCAGGCGGCGCAGATGAAGCAGGGGCTTGTTGTTGTTCACGTCTTCGATCAGTCCTGAAAGTCGGGATGAATGCCAACCACATGCAAATGGAAATGCTTGGCAGTTGCAGCTGGCGGGGAAGACGAACGAGACGCAAAAAACCTGAATTTATTTCGCGATTATTTCGCTGGAGCCGTCGGCATGGGTTTTCACGGCCACCGGCAGGATGCTGGGCAGCGCGCGCAGCAAGGCGTCGGTGTCGTCGGTACTGAAGGTGCTGGACAGGCGCAGGCCGGCAACCTTGCCCGGCGCGACCCGCAGCGGTTGCGCGCGATAGCGGGACACTTCGCTGACCACTTCGGCGAGGGTGGCGTTGTCGAACACCAGCTTGCCCTGGCGCCAGGCGGTAAATGCGGCGGCGTCGATCGCATAGGGTGCGGCAACCCTGCCCTGCGGATCGATGTGTGCACCTTGCCCTGCACCCAGCTGCGCCTGCGAGCCCGGTGCTCCCTCGACCTTGACCGAGCCCTGCTCGACGGCCACGCGGGTCAGGCCGCTGTCCTGGCGCACATCGAAACGGGTGCCGGTGACCGTGACACTGCCTTGCGCGGTGTCGACCACGAAGGGCCGGCTGCTGTCGTGGGCGACACTGAACATCGCCTCGCCGGCCTGCAGGCGAAGCTGCCGGCGACCGGCGCTGAACGCCACCTCGATGCGCGTGGCGCTGTTGAGTTCCAGGCGCGAGCCGTCGGGCAGCTCGAACAGGCGGCGCTCGCCGAGCGCGGTGGCGAGCACCTGGTGATGATTCAACTGCTGGTACTGCCAGCCGCTCCAGCCCAGGCCCAGCGCCGCCAGCGCCACCCCGGCGGCCAGGGCTTGGCGCAGCAGGCGCCGGCGTGGCAACTGAGGCACAGGCTCGGGTGCGCACAACGCCTCGAGGCGTTCGGCGGGGATGACATCGGCCGCGCACCAGAGCCTGCCGAGCAGTTCGTATTCCTGACGGTGCTCGGGGTGCTCGTCGAGCCATTGCTGCAGGCGCTCGCGCAGCCTGCGGTCATCGGGCGCGTCCTGCACGCGGACAAACCACTCTGCGGCCTGTTCGCGCGGGTTGTCGGCGCCTTGCTGGTTCATCGAGAGGGTCTCCTGACTCATCTGGTGGTCACGTCCAGGTGCTCACGCAGATGTCGGAGCGTGCGAATCATATACTTTTCGACCATGTTCTTGGTCAAACCCATGCGTTCGGCGATTTCGGCCTGGGTCAGCCCCTCGAGCTTCTGCCAGATGAACACCCGCCGGCAGTTGACCGGCAGTTGCGCCAGCGCCCGCTCGACGGTGTCGGCCAGCTCCAGGGCGTGCATGTAGGCTTCAGGGTCGCCGCCGTGGGCGCTGCTGTCCTCGAACAGCTCCATTTCCAGGGCCTGACGGCGATCTTCCCGGCGAAAACCGTCCACCGCGATATTGCGCGCGGTCTGGTGCAGATAGGCGCGCGGCTGCTCGACCTGCTCGCGCGGGTTTTCCAGCACGCGGACGAAGGCATCGTGGGCGAGGTCCTCGGCCTGCTGACGACTGCGCAGCTTGCGCGTCCAGGTGCCGATCAGCTCGTGGTAGTGGTCGAGAAAGCCTTTGTGTCCGGACACGGTCTGGCTCGTCAGGGAGGCGGGGACAAGAGGTCGCAAATAATAATACTTCTTATTAAAAGCGGCAAATCGGCGTGCGCCTGTCCGACCAGGGGCATTTTTTTGCCTCGGTAACAAAAAATTTATCGGCCAGTTTCGCCATGGCCGTGCCGTATCGTCGTGGCCATAAATATGAACACCCCAGTGTCTGTCACGGGTCGCCCTGGCGGCGTGCAGAGAGTTCGACGCCCATGTAGGCGGGTCGGTCGGCGAAGCGTCCGGCAGGGTCCATTCCACAATTCTTTACGCTCCGATCCCGCTGGGGAACATCTGCCGGTCACACGAGTCGGTTATTCAAATGGCTGCTCGTCGATTGCGGCGAAACAGCCCCGGATTGGCGGTTGATTCTGCATTCCTCACGCCCTAAAGTGCGCGCCGAACGTCCATGCTGGAAACGATCCATCCGGCTCAAGTACTGACGACGAGACAGCAAGGCTGCGGTGTTTGCCGCGACCTTTGTGCTTTCGGCGACATGCCTTGGGAAGTAGGCGAACCAAAGTGGGGATACGGAGGACGTTCAGTTTGCAGCCACTTATCTTTTCAGTTTGCCCATGGAGTCCCCAAGCATGTCGATCCAGGTCGAAGACTATTTCGCACGTGACACCTTCCAGAAAATGAAGGCGTTCGCCGACAAGCAGGAAACCCCGTTCGTACTCATCGACACCCAGATGATCAGCCAGGCCTACGACGACCTGCGCGCGGGCTTCGAATTCGCCAAGGTGTACTACGCGGTCAAGGCCAACCCGGCCGTCGAGATCATCGACCTGCTCAAGGAAAAAGGCTCGAGCTTCGACATCGCCTCGATCTACGAGCTGGACAAGGTCCTGGGCCGCGGCGTCGGCGCCGATCGCATCAGCTACGGCAACACCATCAAGAAGTCCAAGGATATCCGCTACTTCTACGAGAAGGGCGTGCGCCTGTACGCCACCGACTCTGAAGCGGACCTGCGCAACATCGCCAAGGCCGCGCCGGGCTCGAAGGTGTACGTGCGCATCCTCACCGAAGGCTCCACCACCGCCGACTGGCCGCTGTCGCGTAAATTCGGCTGCCAGACCGACATGGCCATGGACCTGCTGATCCTCGCCCGCGACCTGGGCCTGGTGCCCTACGGCATCTCCTTCCACGTCGGCTCCCAGCAGCGCGACATCAGCGTGTGGGACGCGGCCATCGCCAAGGTCAAGGTGATCTTCGAGCGCCTGAAGGAAGAAGACGGCATCGAGCTGAAGCTGATCAACATGGGCGGCGGCTTCCCGGCCAACTACATCACCCGCACCAACAGCCTGGAAACCTACGCCGAGGAAATCATCCGCTTCCTCAAGGAAGACTTCGGCGACGACCTGCCGGAAATCATCCTGGAGCCAGGTCGCTCGCTGATCGCCAACGCCGGCATCCTGGTCAGCGAAGTGGTGCTGGTGGCGCGCAAGTCGCGCACCGCGGTCGAGCGCTGGATCTACACCGACGTGGGCAAGTTCTCCGGCCTGATCGAAACCATGGACGAAGCCATCAAGTTCCCGATCTGGACCGAGAAGAAGGGTGAGGCCGAGGAAGTGGTGATCGCAGGCCCGACCTGCGACAGCGCCGACATCATGTACGAGAACTACAAGTACGGCCTGCCGCTGAACCTGGCGATCGGCGACCGCCTGTACTGGCTGTCGACCGGCGCCTACACCACCAGCTACAGCGCGGTGGAGTTCAACGGTTTCCCGCCGCTGAAGGCCTACTACCTGTAAACAGGCAAGGGGCGCGAGCCTCGAGCCTGTCAGTCAGCGCTTTCTACGCCGTCATCGGGCTGCTTCGCAGCCCATCGCGACACAAGGCCACTCCTGCAGGAACCGTGCATCAGCCAATTGCCAGGCTGGCGCAGACCTCTGCAGGAGCAGGCTTGCCCGCGATGGACGACAGAGCGCCCTCGATGGGCTAGAACGAGTGGCGTTCGAATCGACCGTTCATCGCTGCTCACCGCCAGGTGGGTCGAGCCACTCGAGAACGAACATGTCGGCCTGGGCTTGACCGGGCTCCAGCATACGCAGTTGCCTACCCGGCTCGGCGTGATAGCTGGTGAACTTGTTGTACGGCAACATTGCAAACCACTCCCACTCTGTGCGTTTGACCCGATATTGAGTTGCTATCAGATTGTTTGCCGAAACGAATCTCGAATCCAGGGTTTTCAGTCTTACCTTGTAAAACCAAGGCTTCTCGTACTCGTGATTTTCACGGATGATGCGAAAGGCAGGTACCGGCATGGGCATCAGTGCCGCTGCTTCGCGCAGTGCATCCCCGCCGGCACCGGTAATCTGCTTGCCCGAGGCACTGATCATCTCGTAAGCGATATCCCCGCCGATACTGGGGTGCTCCCAGGCAACGAGGGTAAAGACCTCGCCAGGCCCGTCAATCAGCTGCAAAAAGCCTTTGCGGTTGATGCCGACCGGGTACATGTACTCCCCTCGGATCACCCACAGACGTACCTTTGCTTCATCTTTGATCAGCTCTTTCACCTGCCGCTCCTCGTCCTGATATGGCCACACTGGCCGACGGGCCCAAGGTAGGCTGGATACAACTCTCATCGAAGCGTCAATGATTTCCCGACCAGTCGCGCAAGCCGCTAGGGCAGATCACGCCGCTCGAGTTCTGCCTGGTACGCTGCCGCATGTTGCGCCAACTGCGGCCCTGCCGCTGACAAGGTAGCCAGGGCGCTACGCAAAAAGTTCATGTTGCCCTCGACTCGCGCCCGCTCCAGCCAGATTGCGGCCTGGGCCATGTCTCCACGCTCTGCCAGCACCATCGCCAGGCTGAACATTCCGCGAAAATCCCCCGCCTCGGCCGAGCGCCGATACCAGCGTACCGCCCGTACCGGGCTTGCGGTGGTGGCGATGCCCTGCTCCAGGTAACGCCCGTACAGGTTCATCGACTTGGCGTGCCCCCTGTGCGCCGCTCGCTCATAACAGACCAGCGCCTGGGCCTGGTTGACCGGCACCCCACGCCCGGTGGCCAGCAGGTTGCCCAGGTTGTAGAGGCCCCAATCGGAACCGGCATCGGCGGCCTGTGCGTAATGAATGGCCGCCTGGCTCAGGGCAACCTCCCCGCCCCAACCGTGCTCCAGGCATCGCCCCAGCATGTTGTGCGCCATGGCGCTGCCGGCCTGGGCGGCAATCGCGAGCCAATGCCGTGCCAGGCGCTCATCCTGCTCGATGCCGTGCCCGTCGAGCAGGATCCGCCCCAGCAGCGCCTGGGCTTCGACAACACCCTGCGCTGCCGCCTCGAGAATCGCCTGGGCGGCCTTGCCAGGGCTGCGTTCGAGCATCGCCTCGAGTCCGGCGACATCGCCCCCCTGTTCAGGTCGCAGCGGGTACGACATGCTCAAGGCTCCACCCGCCCGACCTGCCTCAGGGCCTGGCAGAAGCAGAAAATCTTGACGGCCGCGAACCGGCTGGGGGTACACACATGCATGGGGGCTACCTGGCGCAGGGCAAAGACTTCAATGATAGGGACCGGCTTTTCCACGCGGCAAGTGCCGTTGGGTCAATCGCCCGAATGCCCCGGATCTGCAAGGGTACGGTGTAAAGATTGTAAGATACCCGCGAATGGTAACGAGTCTCAATTGTCACCTGAATTCACTTACTTTAATATCCGCCACCCTTGGGGAAGATCAGAACCCTTGACCTCGACACAAGGCACAATGCCGGCGCGCAGCAGCACAAGGTGAAAGACGTGGTGAAGAAGTCGCTGTTCCAAGTGCACTGGTTCTTTGGCATCACCGCCGGCCTAGTGCTGGCGCTGATGGGTATCACCGGGGCGATCTGGTCGTTCCAGGAAGAACTGCTGCGCCTGTTCAACGCCGATGTGCTCAAGGTCGAGGTGCGCCAGGAAGGTGTGCTGCCGCTGCCTGAGCTGGTGCGCCGGGCCGAAGCCGCCCAGGACGACAAGGTGGCGATGCTGTGGGTCGACACCCACGCCGACACCGCCGCACGACTATACTTCACCCCGCCGCCCGGCGAACGCCGCGGCGCGTTGCGCTATGCCGACCCTTATACCGGCGAGCTCAAGGGAGAGGTCGCCGGGCTGGGCTTCTTCAACCTGATGTTGCAGTTGCACCGCTTCCTGGCCATGGGCGACAGCGGCCGGCAGATCACTGGCGCCTGCACCCTGATGCTGATCTTCTTCTGCCTCTCCGGCCTCTACCTGCGCTGGCCGCGCCGGGCGCTGAACTGGCGGGTCTGGCTGAGCTTCGACTGGGCCAAGAAAGGCCGCGCCTTCAACTGGGACCTGCACGCGGTCGCAGGCACCTGGTGCCTGCTGTTCTATCTGCTGTTCGCCCTCACCGGTCTGTTCTGGTCCTACGACTGGTACCGCGAGGGCCTGAACAAACTGCTCGCCGACAAACCCGCAGCCGGCGAGCAGCAACAGCGCGGCGCAGGTCGCGGCCGCCCGGGGCCACAAGCAGCGGATGCCAAGGCGACGCCGCTAGTGGTGGATTACGACGCCATCTGGAACAACCTGAAGGATGCCGCCGGCCCACGCCTTGCCAGCTACAACCTGCGCCTGCCACCGAGCGGTGGGCAGCCCGCAACGCTGTTCTACCTGCTCGAGGATTCATCCCACGAACGCGCCTTCAACACCCTGACCCTGAACCCGGCCAATGGCCAGATCACGCGTCACGAGCGCTACACCGACAAGTCGTTCAAGGCCCAGTTGCTGCAAAGTGTCTACGCCTTGCATGTGGGCAGCTATTTCGGTCTGCCGGGGCGGATCATCCTGACCATCGCCAGCCTGACCATGCCGCTGTTCTTCGTCACCGGCTGGCTGCTGTACCTCGACCGCCGGCGCAAGCAGCGCCAGGTCCGCGTCGCCCGCAGCGGCGTCGACAAGGCCGCCAGCAGCGGCGACAGCTGGCTGATCGGCTTCGCCAGCCAGAGCGGCTTCGCCGAGCAACTGGCCTGGCAGAGCGCCGGGCAGTTGCAGGCGGCAGGCCTGCCGGTGCAGGTCCGGCCACTGGCCGAGCTGGGCGAGGACGAACTGCGCCAGGCCAGCCGTGCGCTGTTCGTGGTCAGCACCTTCGGTGACGGCGAAGCGCCGGACAGCGCGCGCAGCTTCGAACGCAAGGTACTCGGCCAACCCTGGGCGCTGGAGCACCTGAACTACGCCCTGCTCGCCCTGGGCGATCGCCAGTACCCGCACTTCTGCGGCTTCGCCCGGCGCCTGCAGGCGTGGCTGGCCGAACGTGGCGCCACCACGGCATTCAGTTCGGTCGAGGTCGACAACGCCGATCAAAACGCCCTGCAGCAATGGCAGCAGGCGCTGGCGCAACTGACCGGCGCCCGTCCGCTCGCTGCCTGGCAGGCGCCACGGCATGACAACTGGCGCCTGGTTCGCCGTGAATGGCTCAACCCCGCAAGCCAGGGCGCTCCGGTGTACCTGCTCGGCCTGGAGAGCGAACAGCCGGCAAGCTGGGACGCCGGTGACCTGGTCGAGATCCTGCCCCGCCACCCCCAGGGGCGAATCGACGCCTTCCTCCATGGCCTGGGCCTGGACGCCAACCAGCCGGTGCAGCTGGACGGCCTTGGCGAACCCCTGGCCCAGGCGCTGGCCAGCCGCCAGTTGCCGCTCAGCCGCGAGCACCTGGTCGGCCTGCATGCCCAGGCCCTGGTGGACGCGCTGATACCGCTCGGCGCCCGTGAGTACTCCATCGCCTCGATTGCCAGCGACGGCGTGCTGGAGCTGCTCGTGCGCCAGGAGCGCCATGCCGACGGCAGCCTGGGGCTGGGCTCCGGCTGGCTGACCGAGCACCTGGCGCTGGGCGGCACCGTCAGCCTGCGCCTGCGCCGCAACAGCGGCTTCCACCTGCCCGCAGCGCCAGTGCCGCTGGTGCTGGTCGGCAACGGCACCGGCCTGGCGGGCCTGCGCAGCCTGCTCAGGGCGAGGATCGCCGCCGGCGAGCAGCGTAACTGGCTACTCTTCGGCGAACGCAATCGCGCCCACGACCAGCTCTGCGGCCAGGAGCTGCAAGGCTGGCTGGACAGCGGCGACCTGGCACGGCTGGACCTGGCGTTCTCGCGCGACCAGGCAGAAAAGGTCTACGTGCAGGATGTGCTGTTGCAGCAAGGCGAGGAACTGCGGCGCTGGATCGATGAAGGTGCCTGCGTGTATGTCTGCGGCAGCCTGCAGGGCATGGCGAGCGGCGTGGATGCGGCGCTGAAGGGGATTCTCGGTGAGGAAGCGGTCGAGCGGCTGATCGAGGATGGTCGGTATCGGCGGGATGTGTACTGAGTCAGTGCCGGCCCCGCGATAGGGCCGGCATAGGCTCAATGCAGCTCGAAGGTGTCGGCATCCAGGTTCGCCGGGAACTTGGCCCGATACGCCGCCAGCTCCGCCGCGCTCAACACCGCGCTGAACACCCCGTCGGCCTCCCCGGCGCTCAGCAGGCTCTCGCCCTGGAAATCCAGCACCTGACTGTCGCCCGAATAGGCAAAGCCCTTGCCGTCGGTGCCGACGCGGTTCACCGCGGCCACATAGCACAGGTTCTCGATGGCCCGCGCCGGCAGCAGGCGGTTCCAGTGCAGACGCCGCGCCGCCGGCCAGTTCGCGGTGTACAGCAGCAGGTCGGTGTCCTGGGCGTCGCGGCTCCATACCGGGAAGCGCAGGTCGTAGCAGATCAGCGGGCGAACCCGCCAGCCGTTGAGCTCGAACTGCACCTGGCGCTCGCCGGGAGTGTAGTGGTTGTGCTCACCGGCCATGCGGAACAGGTGGCGCTTGTCGTAGTGCAGCACCTCGCCATCAGGGCGCGCCCACAGCAGGCGGTTGCGGTGGCTGCCATCGGCAGCCTGGATGATCACGCTGCCGGTGATCACCGCGCCGATCTTCTTCGCCTGGGCCTTGAGCCACTTGCTGGTCGGACCGTTCTCGGGCTCGGCCAGGCGCTCGGACTCCATGGAAAAGCCGGTGGTGAACATTTCCGGCAAGATCACCAGGTCAGCGCCCCGGGCCTGCTCCAGCAGCACCTCGAAGTGCGCATGATTGCCCTCGCGGTCGTGCCAGGCCAGGGTGGTCTGCACCAGGGCAAGCTTCAGGTTGGGCAGTTGGCTCAGATCGCGCATAGTTTTTCCGCTGCCTGACGCAGCGTCTCCTCACGTTTGGCAAAGCACAGGCGCACCAGGCGTTGCTCGGGGATGGGCCGCTGGTAGAACACCGAGACCGGAATGGTCGCCACGCCGTGCTCACGGGTCAGCCACAGGGCCATATCCACATCGTTGAGGTCGGGGCGGATGGCCGAGTAGTCCACCAGCTGGAAGTAGGTACCCGCGGTGCGGGTGAAGTTGAAGCGCGAGCCCTGCAGCAGGTCGCAGAACAGGTCACGCTTGGCCTGGTAGAAGCCCGGCAACTCGTCGATATGCTCCGGGTGTTCGGCCATGAAGTCGGCCAGCGCCGCCTGCAGCGGGGTCACGCCGCAGAAGTTGACGTACTGGTGGACCTTGCGCAATTCGGCGCTGAGCGCTGGCGGCGCGACCACATAGCCGGTCTTCCAGCCAGTCACGTGGTAGGTCTTGCCGAACGAGCTGACCACGAAGGCCCTGGCATACAGTTGCTCATGCGCCAGCACGCTGGCGTGGCGCACAGCGTCGTAGACCAGGTGCTCATAGACCTCGTCGCTGACCAGGTAGATGTCGCGCTCGGCGATCAGCGCCGCGAGCTGGTCGAGGTCTTCACGGCTGATCAAGGCACCACTGGGGTTGTGCGGCGAGTTGAGGATGACCATGCGCGTGCGTGGGGTCAGCGCATCGCTGAACTTCTGCCAGTCGATACGGAAATCACCGTCGCTCAGTTGCACGTGCACGCAGCGGCCACCGGCCAGCTCCACCGACGGCTCATAGCTGTCGTACGCCGGATCGAAGACGATCACCTCGTCACCGGCTTGGATCACCGCCTGGATCGCACAGAAGATCGCCTCGGTGGCGCCGGGGGTGATGGTCACTTCCTGGTCGGCATCCACCCGCGCGCCATACAGCCGGGCGATCTTCGCCGCCACCTGCTGGCGCAGCCCCGGCAGGCCGGTCATCGGCGCGTATTGATTGTTTCCGGCAGCCACGTGCCGGCCAACCGCATCGAGCAGCGGCTGCGGGCCATTGAAGTCGGGGAAACCCTGGGACAGGTTGAGCGCGCCGGTTTGCGCGGCGAGCTGGGACATGGTGGTGAAGATGGTCGTGCCGACGTTCGGCAGTTTGCTGCGGATCATGAAGCCCTCTTTCCTGCGGGTGGTCCGGCACGGGGTTGGAGTCCGAGCATAGCGGATCGGGCAGGCAGGAAAAAGGTTGGAGCATCCTTGTCAGCGGGCGCAACTGTCCTGCTCAAAATCTGAAGGCCAGCCCGACTCCTGTGGGAGCGGGCTTGCCCCGCGATCGGGCGCCAAGCGCCCGCTCCTGCGAAGTCGGGCCCAGCGCCAGATCCCGGGAAGTCGTTACTTGCGCTTGTCCTTGCGCTTCTTCTCGGCCTTCTTGTGGTGCGACATCAAGCGGCGCTTCTTGTTGACCTGGCGATCGGTGAGGGTGTTCTTGTTGCCCTCGAACGGGTTCTCGCCGCCCTTGTACTCGATGCGGATCGGCGTACCGACCAGCTTCAGCACGCGGCGATAGGTGTTTTCCAGGTAACGCGAGTAGGAACGCGGGATCTTGTCGGTCTGGTTGCCGTGGATCACGATCAGCGGCGGGTTGGCACCGCCGAGGTGGGCATAGCGCAGCTTGATCCGGCGACCGTTGACCAGCGGCGGCTGGTGCTCGCTGATGGCGTCTTCGAGAATCTGCGTCAGGCGGCTGGTCGGCCAGCGGGTGACCGCCGACATGAACGCGGCCTGCACCGACTTGTACAGGTGGCCCACGCCAGTGCCATGCAAAGCGGAGATGAAGTGGATGTCGGCGAAGTCGACGAAGAACAGCCGGCGCTCCAGTTCGGTCTTCACGTAGTCGCGCTCGCCCGACTCCATGCCATCCCACTTGTTCAGGGCGATGACGATGGCACGGCCGGCTTCCAGGGCGAAGCCCAGCAGGTTCAGGTCATGGTCGACCACGCCTTCGCGGGCGTCCATGACGAAGATCACCACGTTGGCGTCCTTGATCGCCTGCAGCGTCTTGACCACCGAGAACTTCTCGACTTCCTCGTGGATCTTGCCGCGCTTGCGCACCCCGGCAGTGTCGATGAAGGTGTACTTCTCGCCATCACGCTCGAACGGGATGTAGATACTGTCGCGGGTGGTGCCCGGCTGGTCGTAGACCACCACGCGCTCTTCACCGAGCATGCGGTTGACCAGCGTCGACTTGCCGACGTTGGGGCGACCGATGATGGCGATCTTGATGCCATCCTTCTCGCTCGGGCCCGGAATACGCACCGCTTCCTCGCCTTCGGCGACTTCGGCGTCCAGCGCTTCCTCGACCTGGTCGCGCGGGATATGGCCGAGCACGGCCTCCATCAGCGCGTTGATGCCGCGGCCCTGGGAGCCAGCCACCGGGATGGCGTTGCCCATGCCCAGCGGCGAGAACTCGGCGCGGGCGACGTCGGCATCGATGTTGTCGATCTTGTTGGCGACCAGGATCGCTTCCTTGTTCCGCTTGCGCAGATGCTCGGCGATCATCTGGTCGGCGGCGGTCATGCCGGCGCGGGCATCGACCAGGAACAGCACATAGTCGGCTTCCTCGATGGCCATCAGCGATTGCTCGGCCATCTTCTCGTCCATGCCCACTTCGTCGCCGGTGATACCGCCGGTGTCGATGAGGATGAACGAACGACCCTGCCAGCTGGCATCGCCGTACTGGCGATCACGGGTCAGGCCCGACAGGTCACCGACGATGGCATCGCGGGTCTTGGTCAGGCGGTTGAACATGGTGGATTTGCCGACGTTCGGCCGTCCCACCAGGGCGATTACGGGAACCATGCGGCTCTCCACTCTTGAATTCTTGAAAATGCAAAGGCCGCTGCAAGGCAGCGGCCGGAGTTCGGGCGGCGCTTCCTGCGCCGCAGCCTGAAACCGATGACGGTCTCAAGCATAGCTTCAGCGGATGGTCAGTGCCTCGAGCTTGCCGCTGTTGCCATAGACGTAAATGGTGTCGCCGACCACCAGGGGCCGGGCGCGCAGGCCATCGCTGTCGATACGCTCACGGCCGACGAAGCGACCATCGACCTGGCTGAGCAGGTGCAGGTAACCCTCGAAGTCACCCACCGCGACGTAGCTGGAGAACACTTCCGGCGCCGACAACTGGCGACGCGCCATCGAGTCGTTGGTCCACAGCGCGGACGAGGAGCGCTCGTCGACGCTCTCGACCGTGCCCGACGCTTCGCTGACGTAGACGTTGCCAAAGCCCTGGGCGACACCGACGTAGCTGGAGGCATCACGCTGCCACAGCACCCGGCCGCTTTCCAGGTCAAGGCCTGCGACACGGCCCTGGTAGCTGCTGACGTACAGGGTGCCACCGGACAGCAGCAGGCCGCCGTCGATGTCCACCACGCGGTCCAGTTCGGAACGGCCCTGCGGGATGGCCACGCGAGCCTCCCACACCGGCACGCCGTTCTGGGTGTCGACAGCGACTACCTTGCCGGTAGACAGGCCGGCCACCGCCAGACGGTTGGTGACGATCGGCGCACCCGTACCACGCAGGGTCAGGACCGCCGGCGAGTTCTCGTAGATCCAGCGGCGATCACCGGTGCTGAAATCCAGGCCGACCAGACGGTCGTCCTGGGTCTGCACCACGACCACATCACCGTTGGTGGCAGGCGGGGCCAGCACTTCGCTGGTCACGCGCGAGCGCCAGCGCTCTTCGCCGGTGCTGGAGTCCAGGGCGATGACCTCACCCTTGAGGGTGCCCATCATCACCAGGCCGTAGCCCACGCCGACAGCGCCGGACACCGGCACTTCCAGGTCCTTCTTCCACACCACGTCACCGTTGAGGCGGTTCAGTGCGAAGACCTTGCCGTTGACGTCGGCAGCGTAGATGCGGTCGTTCTCGATGGCCGGAACCAGGGTGTTGTACTTGTCACCCTGGCCGTCACCGATCGAACGGCTCCACTCTTTCTTGAGCACCACCTCTTCGGTGAACTTGGTCAGTTCGGCCGGGGGCAGTTCCTTCTTGCTGTTGCTGCTGCAACCCGCGGCCAGGACGGCCAGGGCGAGCACTGCTGCTTGTTTCCAACCGGTCACTTCACGCGTCCCCTTTGGCCAGGTCATCCAGCTTCAGTTGCAGGCCACCGATCGCGGCGTCGTCGGACAGCGCGGCCTTGGCTTTTTCATACGCACCATGGGCATCGTCGGCGCGGCCCAGCTGGACCAGCAGGTCGCCCTTGAGCTCCTCGCGGCTGGCCAGGAAAGCCTTGTCGGCGTCACCGTCGAGCAGCTTGAGAGCGTCTTCGGCCTTGTCCTGGGCCGCGAGCACGCGGGCCAGGCGCTGACGCGCGATTTCGCCCAGGGTGGCATCGGCCGGCTTGTCCATCACACCCTTGAGTTCGGCGGCGGCGTCATCGAGCTTGCCGCTGTCGACCGCGACCTTGGCCACGAACAGGCTGCCGTACTGGGCATAGGCCGAACCGCCGAACTCGCTCTTGAGCTTGCCGGACAACTCGGCGACCCTGGTCGCATCCGGCTTGCCGTCAGGCGTGAGGGTGGTTTCCACCAGCGCCTGGTACAGCGCCGAGGCGCCCTGCGACTGGTTGCTCTGGTACTTGTGCCAGGCCTGCCAGCCCATCACCACTGCGGCGGCGAGCAGGGCACCGGTCAGCAGCGGCTTGCCGTTGCGGTTCCACCAGTCCTTGGCTGCGGCCAGGCCATCATCATCGGTACTCGACACCCCAATACTCCTTTTCAGCAATTCGGCTGTTTGACCGCTTCACGCCTGCGCGAGAGCAGCTTGCAGGTGCTCGGCCAGAGCATCCCAGGCAATGTTCTGTTGTTCGCCCTGGCCACGCAGGGGCTTGAAACCTACCACTTGTTGCGCCAGCTCGTCGTCCCCCAGGATCAGGGCGAACAGTGCCCCGCTCTTGTCGGCCTTCTTGAACTGGTTCTTGAAATTGCCACCACCGGCGTTCACCGCCAGGCGCAGGCCCGGCAGGCGATCACGCAGTTGTTCGCTGAGCTTCAGGCCAGCGAGCTCGGCCTGCTCGCCGAAGGCGCACAGGTAGACGTCCAGGGTGCGGCTGATCGACTCGGGCACCTTGCCCAGGGTTTCGATCAGCAGCAGCAGGCGCTCGATGCCCATGGCGAAACCCACGCCGGCAGTGGGCTTGCCGCCCATCTGCTCGACCAGGCCGTCGTAGCGACCACCCGCGCACACCGTGCCCTGGGCGCCGAGCTTGTCGGTGACCCACTCGAACACGGTCTTGCTGTAGTAGTCCAGGCCGCGCACCAGCTTGGTGTTGATCACGAACGGAATGCCGGCGGCGTCCAGGCGGGCCTTCACGCCCTCGAAGTGCACGCGGGACTCTTCGTCCAGGTACTCTTCGAGCTTCGGCGCGCCGACCAGCGCGGCCTGGGTACCTTCGTTCTTGCTGTCGAGGATGCGCAGCGGGTTGCTCTTGAGGCGGCGCTGGCTGTCTTCGTCGAGTTGGTCGAGACGCTCGGAGAGGAACTCGACCAGCGCATCGCGGTAGCGCGCACGGGCTTCGCTGGTGCCCAGGCTGTTGAGTTCCAGGGTGACGGCGTCCTGGATGCCCAGCAGCGCCCACAGGCGCCAGGTGAGCATGATCAGCTCGGCGTCGATATCGGGACCGGCCAGGTTGAACACCTCGACACCGATCTGGTGGAACTGGCGATAGCGCCCCAGCTGCGGACGTTCGTGACGGAACATCGGGCCGACGTACCAGAGCTTCTGCACCTGGCCATTGCCGATGATGCCGTGCTCGAGCACGGCGCGCACGCAGGCGGCGGTGCCTTCAGGGCGCAAGGTCAGCGAGTCCTTGTTGTCCTGGAAGGTGTACATCTCTTTTTCGACGATATCGGTGACTTCACCGATCGAGCGCTTGAACAGCTCGGTGAACTCGACGATCGGCGTGCGGATCTGGCTGTAGCCATAGGTGTCCAGCAGGCCGGCCACGGTGCCTTCGAAGTAGCGCCACAGCGGCGATTGCTCCGGCAGGATGTCGTTCATGCCACGGATGGCTTGCAGCGATTTGCTCACGAAAAGTCCTTACGAATCTGTGTATCAGCCGCGGGCGATCAGCGCCGCGTCGGCCTCGACCTTCTCGGCCGCTTTCTGGCGAATGAGCTTTTCCAGCTCGTCGACCAGGTTGTCGTTGGTCAGCTTCTGCGCCGGCTTGCCATCGATGTACACCAGGTTGGGGGTGCCACCGGTCAGGCCGACGTGGGATTCCTTGGCTTCGCCCGGGCCGTTGACCACGCAGCCGATCACGGCGACGTCCAGCGGTACCAGCAGGTCTTCCAGGCGCCCTTCCAGCTCGTTCATGGTCTTGACCACATCGAAGTTCTGCCGCGAGCAGCTCGGGCAGGCGATGAAGTTGATGCCACGCGAACGCAGGTGCAGCGACTTGAGGATGTCGTAGCCGACCTTCACTTCCTCGACCGGGTCGGCCGCGAGGGAAATGCGAATGGTATCGCCAATGCCTTCGGCGAGCAGCATACCGAGGCCGACGGCGGATTTCACCGTTCCCGAACGCAGGCCACCGGCTTCGGTGATGCCCAGGTGCAGGGGCTGGACGATCTGCCTGGCCAGCAGGCGGTAGGCTTCGACGGCCATGAACACGTCGGAGGCCTTGACGCTGACCTTGAAGTCCTGGAAGTCGAGACGGTCGAGGTGCTCGACATGGCGCAGTGCCGACTCCACCAGCGCAGCCGGGGTCGGTTCGCCGTACTTCTTCTGCAGGTCCTTTTCCAGCGAGCCCGCGTTGACGCCGATGCGAATCGGGATGCCACGGTCGCGGGCGGCATCGACCACCGCACGCACACGGTCTTCGCGACCGATGTTGCCCGGGTTGATGCGCAGGCAGTCGACACCCAGTTCGGCAACGCGCAGGGCGATCTTGTAGTCGAAGTGGATGTCGGCAACCAATGGCACGCTGACCAGTTGCTTGATCTTGCCGAAGGCTTCGGCGGCGTCCATGTCCGGCACCGAGACGCGGACGATGTCGACCCCGGCATCCACCAGGCGCTGGATCTGCCCGACGGTGGCGGCGACATCGTTGGTGTCGGTGTTGGTCATGCTCTGCACCGCGATGGGGGCATCACCCCCCACCGGCACATTGCCGACCCAGATTTTGCGGGATTCGCGACGTTTGATCGGAGATTCGCCGTGCATGACTTACTGTCCCAACTTCAGGCGAGCGGTTTCGCCACTGGTGAACGGGGCGACATCGACGGCCTGACCGTTATAGCTGACCTGCGCGCCACGGGCGAAGCCCAGGCGTACCGCGAACGGCGGCTTGCCGGTCAGTTCCAGGCTGTCACCCTTGCGCTTGATCGCGCTGAACAGCACCTTGCCGTTGCCATCGGTGACCTGGGTCCAGCAATCGGCGGTGAATTGAATGGAAACCTTGCCATCGCCGGCGGCGACCACCGCAGGCGGCGCGGCATGCGTGGCCGGTGTTGCAGGAGCGGGCGTGGTGGCCGGCACCTGCGCCTGGACCGGCGCCTGGGCGACCGGTGCGACCGGAGCAGGCGCGGCAGCGGCTGCAGCGTTCGCTGCCGGGGCCTCGGCGGCCGGCTCGGTCGCGGCCTGCTCGGCAGGCGCCTGCTCGAGCGGCAGCGGCGCGCTTTCAGGTTGCTGACCGGCGGTCACCGCCTGGTCTTCCGGCTCGTCGAGCGGATGGATCTGGGTGGTGCCGTCGGCGCTCTCGACCTCGACATGCTCCAGGGCGATCTTGGCCAGGTCCTTGCCGCGCAGGCTGCTCTGGTCCTGCCACCAGAAGAAGCCGCCACCGACCACCGCCACCAGCAGCAGCAGGCTGACGACACGCAGGATGTTGTGCGACAGGCGCACCGGCTCCTCGATTCGCCCCAGGGCATGCACTTCGCTGCCCTTGGCATGGGTGCCGGTGATCTGGTCGAAGGACTCGACCAGCGGGGCCTGGTCCATGTCCATCAGCTTGGCGTAGGCACGGATGTAGCCGCGCGCGAAGGTATGCCCGGGAAGCTTGTCGAAGGCGCCGGTTTCCAGGTTGTTCAGCGAAGTGACCGTGAGGTTCAGCTTACGGGCGACCTCGGCCTGCGACCAGTTCCGGTTCTCGCGGGCCTGGCGCAAGACTTCACCGGGATTCTGCTGAATCGCTGCTGCTGCTTCGGGGTGCGCGGCTTTCATCGTTGCTCCGACAGGTATTGCTGATATTCCGGCGTACCGGGATAAAGTCGTTGTAATTTCTCGCCCAGCTCGGCCGCGGTGCCGTGTTCTTCGAAGACTCGGGCAAGGCGGCTGCCCAGCAACAGGCTGCGGGCGTCATGGTCGCCATGCTGGCTGAAACGGTCGTAGTAGTCACGGGCCGGCACATAATGCC
Source organism: Pseudomonas sp. FA117 (assembly GCF_057370475.1). Taxonomy (NCBI): domain Bacteria; kingdom Pseudomonadati; phylum Pseudomonadota; class Gammaproteobacteria; order Pseudomonadales; family Pseudomonadaceae; genus Pseudomonas; species Pseudomonas sp. FA117. Next base: position 1,010,655 of record NZ_CM170675.1, on the reverse strand, counting down.
TGTTTTCGTAGGACAACTCAGCCATTTCCAGCAACGCCCTCGGTTGCCGCCGGTCGAGCTGCAGGGCCTTGCCCAGGTAGTCGTGCGCCTGTTCGCGGCGCCCTTGCCTGAGCGCGGTCAGGCCAAGGTTCTCATAGACCCGGGAACGCTCAGGATACAGGGTATCGTCGGCGGCTTGGCGAAACATCTGCTCTGCCTGGCGAAAATGCCCTTGAGCATATAGGAAACTGCCGTAGTTGTTGCGAATCCGCGTGTCATTCTCACGTAGCGACAGGGCCTCGCGGAAATGGCCATCGGCCAGATCAGGCTCGCCCTGGGCCTGGAAAACCAGGGCCAGGGCGGCATGGGCGTCGGCATCGCGGGGGTTCAGCTCGAGTGCCCTGGCCAGCGGCGCCTTGGCTTGCTCGGTCATGTCCTGTTGCAAATAGCCCAGGCCCAACTGCACGTAGGCGCGCCCTGCATCTGCCCTGCCCTGGCGCGTGGACAGCGGATCGCCGGCGCCGCCGGACACGCAGCCGGCCAGCAGCACGAGCGACAGGATCGACAGCGCGGCGCGCAGGGTCATCGGCGGGGTCCGTCAGTGACGCGCGGCGTCTTGCAGCTCGCTGCCATCGGCGTTGAGCTGGCGAACGGCGATGTAACGCTCGCTGCGGCGGGTACGGTCGTTGACCTGGCCGACCAGCTGGCCGCAGGCCGCGTCGATGTCGTCACCGCGGGTGGTGCGGGTGGTGACGTTGAAGCCGCCGTGGTGCAGCAGGTCCTGGAAGCGACGGATGGCATTGTTGCTCGGCCGCTCGTAACCGGAGTGCGGGAACGGGTTGAACGGGATCAGGTTGATCTTGCACGGCACGTCACGCAGCAGCTCGATCATCTGCGCGGCGTGCTCGGGCTGGTCGTTGACGTCCTTGAGCAGGGTGTACTCGATGGTCAGCACGCGCTTGCCGCCGAGGGTGGACATATAGCCCATGCACGACTCGAGCAGCATCTTCAGCGGGTACTTCTTGTTGATCGGTACCAGCTTGTTGCGCAGCTCGTCGTTCGGCGCGTGCAGCGACAGGGCCAGCGAGACGTCGATGTGCTTGGCCAGCTCGTCGATCATCGGCACCACGCCCGAGGTGGACAGGGTGACGCGACGCTTGGAAATGCCATAGCCCAGATCTTCCATCATGATCTTCATGGCGGCGATGACATTGTCGAAATTCAGCAGGGGTTCGCCCATGCCCATCATGACCACGTTGGTGATGGCGCGGTCGATCTTGGCCGGGACGGTCCCGAAGGATTTGTTCGCAAGCCACACCTGGCCGATCACTTCGGCGGCGGTGAGGTTGCTGTTGAAGCCTTGCTTGCCGGTGGAGCAGAAACTGCAGTCCAGGGCGCAGCCGGCTTGCGACGAAACGCAGAGCGTGCCGCGGTCGTCGGTGGGAATGTAGACGGTCTCGACGCAGCTGCCGGAGGCAACGCGGACCACCCATTTACGGGTACCGTCGGCGGAAATGTCTTCGCTGACCACTTCCGGGGGGCGTATCTCGGCAACAGCCTCGAGCTTTTCGCGCAAGACCTTGCCTACGTTGGTCATGTCTGCAAAGTCGGACACGCCAAAATGGTGAATCCATTTCATCACCTGACCGGCACGGAAGCGCTTCTCCCCGATCGAGTCGAAGAACTGTTCCATTTCCGGCAGGGTCAGCCCCAACAGGTTGATTTTGCCAGTAGATGTCGTCATGGATTCACCCTCACTCGTCAGCTTTCGCTTAGCGAGTGGTTACCTCGGTAGCTGCGAAGAAGTAAGCGATTTCGCGAGCGGCAGCGGCTTCGGAGTCCGAACCGTGGACGGCGTTGGCGTCGATCGACTCGGCGAAGTCGGCACGGATGGTGCCGGCAGCGGCTTCTTTAGGGTTGGTGGCGCCCATCAGCTCACGGTTCAGAGCGATGGCGTTCTCGCCTTCCAGCACCTGAACGACGACCGGACCGGAAGTCATGAAGGCAACCAGGTCACCGAAGAAGCCACGAGCGCTGTGCTCGGCGTAGAAGCCTTCGGCTTCGGCCTTGGACAGTTGCTTGATTTTCGAGGCGACGATTTTCAGGCCGGCTTCTTCGAAACGGGTGGTGATCTTGCCGATCACGTTCTTGGCAACGGCGTCAGGCTTGATGATGGAGAAAGTACGTTGAACAGCCATGGAAAACTCCAGAATTTGAGTGTTGCGAAAAATTAAACCCGCGAATTATACGCGGGTTCCAGGGGATTGCCTAACCTGCAGAGACGCTCAGTCGGCTTCTTCGATCCAGGCCGCCTGGATGGCCTCGAGCACTTTCTCACCGCCGCGTGACGGATCGTCGCTGAACTCTGGCAATGCCAGCACCCAGCGGTGCAGATCGACGAAATTCACGTAACGAGGATCGACTTCCGGCTTGCTTTCCGCAAGCTGGATAGCGATCTCAAGTACATCAATCCATTTCAGACTCATGCTGCAAAACCTCAGTGCGGCGCTTCAGCGGCGTGGTTGAGCGAATACTTGGGGATCTCGATGGTCAGGTCCTGATCGCCCACCACCACCTGGCAACCCAGGCGCGACTGGGCCTCCAGGCCCCAGGCCTTGTCCAGCATGTCCTCTTCCAGCTCGTCGGCTTCTTCCAGCGAGTCGAAACCTTTGCGAACAATGCAGTGGCAGGTGGTGCAGGCCTTGACGCCACCGCAGGCACTTTCCATCTCGATGTGATGGTCATGGGCCAGCTCCAGGATGTTGGTCCCGGTCGGCACGTCCACGGTCAGCCCCTCGGGACAGAACTTCTCATGCGGCAGGAATGTCACCAGCGGCATCGGTTACTCCTCGATCTCATTCAGGTTGCGCCCGGCCAGTGCGGCTTTGACCGTCGAATCAAGGCGACGGGCGGCAAAAGCATCGGTCACCTGCGACAGACGCTTGGTCTGTTGCTCGATGGCCGCGCCATCGGTGCCGGTGAGCAAATCACGCAGTTCTTGCATCTGGAAGGCGATCGCCTCGCGCTCGTCGTCGCTCAGCAGACGTTCGCCGTCGGCGTCCAGGGCACCCTGTACCGCTTCGAGCAGGCGCTCGGCATCGACCTGGTGCTCGCGCAGCTGGCGCGCCTGCTTGTCGGAGCCTGCGTGCTCGAAGGAGTCCTTGAGCATGCGGGCGATCTCGCCGTCGGTCAGACCGTAGGACGGCTTGACCTGAATGCTCGACTCCACGCCCGAACCCAGTTCGCGTGCAGCGACGCTGAGCAGGCCGTCGGCATCGACCTGGAAGGTGACGCGGATCTTCGCCGCACCGGCAACCATGGCCGGAATGCCGCGCAGCTCGAAGCGGGCCAGCGAGCGGCAGTCGCTGATCAGCTCGCGCTCGCCCTGCAGGACATGGATCATCATGGCCGACTGGCCATCCTTGTACGTGGTGAACTCCTGGGCGCGGGCCACGGGAATCGTGGTGTTGCGCGGAATCACCTTCTCCATCAGGCCGCCCATGGTCTCAAGACCGAGCGACAGCGGGATGACGTCCAGCAGCAACAGCTCGCCACCCTCGCGGCGGTTGCCGGCCAGGGTATCGGCCTGGATCGCGGCGCCGATGGCGACCACCTGGTCCGGGTCGATCGAAGTCAGCGGGGCACGGCCAAACAGCGTGCCGACCGCTTCGCGCACGCGAGGCACACGGGTCGAGCCGCCGACCATCACCACCTCACGCACCTCTTCCAGCTCCACGCCGCTGTCGCGCACGGCGCGGCGGCAAGCCTTGAGGCTACGGGCGATCAGCGGCTCGATCATGGCTTCGAAGGCCGCGCGGCTGAGCTCGCCCTGCCAGGCGCCGTGGACGACGCTGACGCTGTCGGCGTCGGTCAGGGCTTCCTTGGCGGCGCAGGCGGCCTGCAGCAACTGGCGCTGGGTCGCCGGGTCGAGGTCGGCAGACAGCCCTGCCTGCTCGATGATCCAGCCGGCAATGGCGTGGTCGAAGTCATCGCCACCCAAGGCCGTGTCGCCACCGGTGGCCAGCACTTCGAAGACCCCGGCGGTCAGGCGCAGGATCGAGATGTCGAAGGTGCCACCGCCCAGGTCGAAGATCGCCACCACGCCTTCGGCGTTCTGGTCCAGGCCATAGGCCACGGCCGCGGCAGTCGGCTCGTTGAGCAGGCGCAGCACGTTCAGGCCAGCCAGGCGCGCAGCGTCCTTGGTGGCCTGGCGCTGGGCATCGTCGAAATAGGCCGGCACGGTGATGACCGCGCCCACCAGCTCACCACCGAGGGTGTCTTCGGCGCGCTGGCGCAGGACCTTGAGAATGTCGGCCGACACTTCCACCGGGCTCTTGGGCCCCTGGACGGTGTCGATGAACGGCATGTGCGACTCGCCGCCGATGAAGCGGTACGGCAGCTGCTCACCGAGCTGCTTGACGTCGGCAAGGCCGCGCCCCATCAGGCGCTTGACCGACAGGATGCTGTTGAGCGGGTCGCTGGAGGCGGCGTCGCGCGCGGCCTGGCCGACTTCGCTGCGGCCTTGCAGGTAGCGCACCGCAGACGGCAGGATGACATTGCCCTGGGCATCGGGCAGCGGCTCGCTGCGACCGCTGCGCACGGCAGCGACGAGAGAATTGGTGGTACCCAGGTCGATACCCACCGCCAGGCGACGCTGGTGCGGCTGGGGGCTCTGACCGGGTTCGGCGATCTGCAGTAGGGCCATGCTTATCTGAATACCTTAGGCGTCATCACGGGCAACGCCGGGGTTAATCGTCGAGGCGCTCTTCGAGTTGGCGCACTTCTTGGGCGAGCTTGTCGAGGAACTGCATGCGGCGCATCAGGCGCTCGGCCCTGTCGCGCTCGGCAGCTTGATCCCAGCAGGCGGCGAAATCCTCGTTGAGCGTGTCCTGGGCGGCCTTCAAGCGCTTCTTGAACACGGCAACGCCGTCGAGGTCGGCCTCGTCCTGCAGCTCTTCGAGCTCTTCGCGCCACTGCATCTGCTGCAGCAGGAAGTCAGGGTCGTGGACCGTGACCTCCTGGGGCACTTCATGGCCGCTGACGGCCAGCAGGTAACGCGCCCGACGCGGCGCACTGCGCAGCGTCTGGTAGGCGTCGTTGAGGGCCGCGGATTTTTCCAGGGCAACACGCTGCTCGCGCTCGGAAGCGTCGGCGAAGCGGTCCGGATGGACCTCACGGGCCAGCTCGCGATAGCGGCTGGCCAGCTTGTCGAGGTCCAGGCGGAAGCCCGGCTGCAGGTCGAACAGGGCGAAATGGCAAGGAGTACCCACGTCAAGCCTCAGACATTGAAGCTTTCGCCGCAGCCACACTCACCGCGCACGTTGGGGTTGTTGAACTTGAAGCCTTCGTTCAACCCTTCCTTGACGAAATCCAGCTCGGTGCCGTCGAGGTAGACCAGGCTTTTCGGGTCGATGATGACCTTCACGCCGTGGTTCTCGAACACCTGGTCCTCTGTGGCCAGCTCGTCGACGAACTCCAGCACGTAGGCCAGGCCCGAGCAGCCGGTGGTGCGCACGCCCAGGCGGATGCCCTCACCCTTGCCGCGCCCGTCGAGGGAGCGGCGAATGTGGTTGGCGGCGGCTTCTGTCATGCTGATAGCCATCGGAACTCCTTACCTTGCAACAGGCGACTTAGAGCAAGCCTTTCTTCTGCTTGTAATCGCGAACGGCTGCCTTGATGGCATCCTCGGCGAGTACCGAGCAGTGGATCTTGACCGGCGGCAACGCCAGTTCTTCGGCGAGCTGGGTGTTCTTGATGGTCTCGGCTTCGTCCAGGGTCTTGCCCTTCATCCACTCGGTGGCGAGGGAGCTGGAAGCGATGGCCGAACCGCAGCCGTAGGTCTTGAACTTGGCGTCTTCGATGATGCCCTGCTCGTTGACCTTGATCTGCAGACGCATCACGTCACCGCAGGCCGGGGCGCCGACCATGCCGGTACCGACATCCGGGTCCTCGGCATTCATCTTGCCGACGTTGCGCGGGTTTTCGTAGTGGTCGATGACCTTTTCACTGTATGCCATGGTGCAATTCCTTCCTCATCAGGGAGCCGCTCTTGCTGGCGACTGCTTAGTGGGCGGCCCACTCGATCTTGGAGATGTCGACGCCGTCTTTGTACATGTCCCACAGCGGCGACAGTTCACGCAGTTTGTTCACGGCCTTGCAGACTTCCTGCGCGGCGTAGTCGACTTCTTCTTCGGTGGTGAAGCGGCCGAAGGAGAAGCGGATCGAGCTGTGCGCCAGCTCGTCGTTGCGGCCCAGGGCGCGCAGAACATAGGACGGCTCGAGCGACGCGGAGGTGCAGGCCGAACCGGACGATACGGCGATGTCCTTGAGCGACATCAGCAGCGACTCGCCTTCCACGTAGTTGAAGCTCAGGTTCAGGTTGTGCGGCACGCGCTGGGTCTGGCTGCCGTTGACGTACAGCTCTTCGAGGTCGGAAACCTGCTTGAAGAAGCGGTCGCTCAGGGCCTTGATGCGCTGGTTTTCCGCAGCCATTTCCTGCTTGGCGATGGCGAAGGCTTCGCCCATGCCGACGATCTGGTGGGTCGGCAGGGTGCCCGAACGCATGCCGCGCTCATGGCCACCACCGTGAATGATGGCTTCCAGGCGCACACGCGGCTTGCGGCTGACGTACAGCGCGCCGATGCCCTTGGGACCGTAGACCTTGTGTGCGGAGAACGACATCAGGTCGACCTTGGTCTTCTGCACATCGATCTCGACCTTGCCGGCCGACTGTGCGGCATCGACATGGAACAGCACGCCGCGCGAGCGGGTCAGTTCACCGATGGCGGCGATGTCGTTGATCGAGCCGACTTCGTTGTTCACGTGCATCAGCGAGACGAGGATGGTGTCGTCGCGCAGCACCGCCTCGACCATCGCCGGGGTGACGATGCCGTCTTCACCGGGTTCGAGGTAGGTGACTTCGAAACCTTCGCGCTCGAGCTGGCGAGCGGTATCCAGGACCGCCTTGTGCTCGATCTTGGAGGTGATGATGTGCTTGCCCTTGGTCTGATAGAAGTGCGCGACGCCCTTGAGTGCCAGGTTGTCGGACTCGGTGGCACCGCTGGTCCAGACGATCTCGCGCGGGTCGGCGTTGATCAGCTCGGCGACCTGGCGACGGCCGTTCTCGACCGCTTCCTCGGCGCGCCAGCCGAACACGTGGGAGCGCGACGCCGGGTTACCGAAGTTCCCGTCGACCAGCAGGCAGTCGGCCATTTTCTGGGCGACGCGGGGATCGACCGGGGTGGTCGCGGAGTAATCGAGGTAGATCGGCAACTTCATTGAGTATCTCCTATCAGGCGTTGGCGTCGCTCGTCGCTGCTATCAGTCGACGGCTGACGTCTCAATCTTGTCCAGCTGGGCAACGCGACCGGCGACTCGACGCAGGTCCTGGCGCTGGGCGACTTCCTGCACCTCTCGGCGCATGACGAGGTCAGCCAGGCTGATGCCGCTGAGGAATTCGTGGATCTGCTGGCTGAGGTCGCACCACAGGTGGTGGGTCAGGCAGGTGTCCCCGGCATGGCAGTCCCCGAGCCCCTGGCAGCGAGTGGCATCGACCGACTCGTTGACCGCATCGATCACCTGGGCGACCTGGATGGTTTCCATGCCCCGCGACAGCTGGTAGCCGCCACCCGGACCGCGCACGCTGGATACCAGGCTGCTGCGGCGCAGCTTGGCGAACAGCTGCTCCAGGTAGGAGAGGGAGATGCCCTGGCGCTCGGAAATATCGGCCAAGGATACCGGCCCATGCTGCGCGTGCAGCGCCAGGTCGAGCATGGCGGTGACGGCGTAACGGCCTTTGGTAGTCAATCGCATGGCTATGGGTACCACGGGAGTTACGGGATGGGTGCGAGTATGCGATTCCCGAGCATTTAAGTCAACTATAAGACCTAGTGCTTTAGTCGGATTTGCGTGCGGGAAGCGGGCGCGATAATAGCAGACACGGGGCGCGAGCACACGCCCCGCGTGTCAGGCCGGCGCAATCAATGCGGCGTAGTGTCGCCCTGCGCGGCCTGCTTGACCTCGGCGAAGTCTTCGTCCGGCAAGGCCGGCAGCGCCTTGGCACAGTAGTCACTGCCCAGGTTGGTCAGTGCCCCGCACATCCCCTCCAGGCGCTCGTCGACGGCCTGCAGATGGTCGAGCATCTGGCCGATGGCACGCGCCACCGGGTCGGGCATGTCGCCACTGACGCCATAGGCATCGAAGCCGATCTTCTCGGCCATCGCCTTGCGCTTGGCCTCGACTTCGCTGTCTTCGCTCTTGACGATGATCCGCCCGGGGATGCCCACCGCGGTGGCACCGGCCGGCACCGCCTTGGTGACCACGGCGTTGGAGCCGATCTTGGCGCCGGCGCCGACGGTGAACGGCCCGAGCACCTTGGCGCCCGCCCCCACCACCACGCCGTTTTCCAGGGTCGGGTGGCGCTTGCCCTTGTTCCAGCTGGTGCCACCCAGGGTAACCCCTTGATAGAGGGTGACATCGTCGCCGATCTCGGCGGTTTCACCGATGACGATGCCCATGCCGTGGTCGATGAAGAACCGCCGGCCGATGGTGGCGCCGGGGTGGATCTCGATGCCGGTCATCCAGCGCCCGAAGTTGGACACCAGGCGCGCCAGCCACTTGAAGTCGCGCTTCCACAGCGCATTGCCCAGGCGGTGCAGCCAGATGGCGTGCATGCCGGGGTAGCAGGTCAGCACCTCGAAGGCGTTGCGCGCTGCCGGGTCGCGATGGAATACGCTCTGGATGTCTTCACGCAGACGTTCGAACATGGTTTCAGTCCTTCCGTTTGTGCGCATCACCCCGGACGACCTTCTGGGTCTCGGTCAGGATGCCGCGCAAAATGCTCATTTCCGAACGATTGACCGAACTGCGCCCATACAACCTGCGCAGACGCGGCATCAGGTGCTTGGGCTTTTCCGGGTCAAGGAAGCCGATATCGACCAGGGTCTTCTCCAGGTGGTCGTAGAACAGCTCCATTTCGTCCATGGTCGCCAGGTCGCTGGCGTCAACCTTCTCGACCTTGCCCGGTGCCTCTGCGCCTGCCAGCCAGGCCATGCGCACCTCGTAGGAGAGCACCTGGACGGCCGCCGCGAGATTCAGCGAGCTGAAGTCGGGGTTCGAGGGAATGTGCACGTGGAAGTGACATCGCTGCAGTTCTTCGTTGGTCAGCCCGGCGTGTTCGCGGCCGAACACCAGGGCGATCTCCTCGCCGCCGGCGGCGTGCTCCACCGACTTGGCGCCGCATTCGCGCGGGCCGATCAGCGGCCAGGGGATGCTGCGCTCGCGCGCGCTGGTGCCCATGACCAGGTTGCAGCCGACCAGCGCGTCTTCAAGGCTTTCGACGACCCGGGCATTGGCCAGGATATCGTCGGCCCCCGAGGCGCGAGCGCTGGCATCGGCGGATGGGAACTCCTTCGGTTGCACCAGCACCAGGCGCGACAAGCCCATGTTTTTCATGGCACGAGCAGCGCCGCCGATGTTGCCGGGGTGGCTGGTATTGACCAGAACAACACGAATATTCTGCAGCAAGGTGTCGAGCTCACGGATACGGTTGAAGGGGGAAACGATCTTACCTAAGCGACGGGCGTAACGCCACGAAAGCGAATGTCACCCTTCTGCCGGAACAGTTTTCTGATAGACTATGCGGCTTTCTTCTTTAACATCCCCAGGTGAAACGCCCATGCAGCCTATGCTGAATATCGCCCTGCGCGCCGCTCGCAGCGCCAGTGAACTGATTTTCCGCTCCATCGAACGCCTGGACAGCATCAAGGTCGACGAGAAAGAGGCCAAGGACTACGTCTCCGAGGTCGATCGCGCCGCCGAGAAAGTCATCGTCGACGCCCTGCGCAAGGCCTACCCGAACCACTCGATCCAGGGTGAAGAAACCGGCCTGCACGCCGGCAGCGGTGAAGAAGGCAAGGACTACCTGTGGATCATCGATCCGCTGGACGGCACCACCAACTTCCTGCGTGGCGTTCCGCACTTCGCGGTCAGCATCGCCTGCAAATACCGCGGCCGCCTCGAGCACGCGGTCATCGTCGACCCTGTCCGCCAGGAAGAATTCACCGCCAGCCGTGGCCGTGGCGCCCAGCTCAATGGCCGTCGCCTGCGCGTCAGCTCGCGCACCAGCCTGGAAGGTGCCCTGCTGGGCACCGGCTTCCCGTTCCGCGACAACCAGATGGCCGACCTGGACAACTACCTCGGCATGTTCCGCGCCCTCACCGGCCAGACCGCCGGCATCCGCCGCGCCGGTTCCGCTGCACTGGACCTGGCCTACGTTGCCGCCGGCCGTTTCGACGCCTTCTGGGAGTCGGGCCTGTCCGAGTGGGACATGGCTGCAGGCGTGCTGCTGATCCAGGAAGCGGGTGGCCTGGTCAGCGACTTCAACGGTGGCCATGACTTCCTCGACAAGGGCCACATCGTGGCTGGCAACATCAAGTGCTTCAAGGCGGTGCTGACGGCGATCCAGCCGCACCTGCCGGAAAACCTGAAGCGCTGAGTCAGGGCTTCGGATGCAAAAAAGCACCCCGCGGGGCCCCCGCGAGGTGCTTTTTTTGTGCCTGTTTTCTGTGGCTCTGCTGGCCCGCGACAAGGCCAGCATTCAGATCACTGCCCGGGCTGTGCCTGGCTCAGCACCAGCTTGCCGTTCTTGTCCAGCGGGATGGTCGAGCCCGGCTCGTGGTCCATCTTCACCACGCCAGCCTGGTCACCGATGGTGTACTTCACGTTGTAGCCGACCACCTTGTCGCTGATGTCGTTGACCGTGTTGCAGCGCGTCTGCGTGGTGGTGTAGGTGTCACGCTGCTGCATGCCTTCCTGGACCTTGTTGCCGGCATAGCCACCACCGACCGCACCGGCGACCGTGGCGATCTTCTTGCCGGTGCCGCCGCCGATCTGGTTGCCCAGCAGGCCACCGGCCAGCGCACCGACCACGGTACCGGCGATCTGGTGCTGGTCCTGCACCGGACGCTGACGGGTCACGGTCACGTCCTTGCACACTTCGCGCGGCGTCTTCACCTGTTGCTTGATCGGCTGTACGTCAGTGACCTGGGCATATTCCGGCCCTTTGTTGACCAAGCTGTAGGTCGCCACAGCACCTCCGGCTGTAACACCGACAGCACCCAGAACCGCACCCACCAGCATTGATTTGTTCACGTGGAATCTCCTGATCATACCTGCGGGACACTGCCCGCCTTCTCCCTGCCTTGGAGCAAAAAAAAAGGCGCGAGTTCAACACTCGCGCCTCTCTTTGCGCCAGACGGCGCAGGACAAGCCCTTACGGACGGTCGTCCACACCCTCGGCCTTGACCGGCGGGATCAGGTCTTCGCTGTTCAGGTTCAGCCAGATCAGCACCACGTTGGCGATGTAGATCGACGAGTAGGTACCCGCCATGACGCCGATGAACAGCGCCAGCGAGAAGCCGAACAGGTTGTCGCCACCGAAGAACAGCAGCGCAGCGATCGCCAGCAGGGTCGACACCGAGGTGGCGATGGTGCGCAGCAGGGTCTGGGTGGTCGAGACGTTGATGTTCTCGATCAGCGAGGCCTTGCGCATCACCCGGAAGTTCTCGCGCACCCGGTCGAACACGACGATGGTGTCGTTGAGCGAGTAACCGATGATCGCCAGCACCGCCGCCAGCACCGTCAGGTCGAAGGTGATCTGGAAGAACGAGAGGATGCCCACGGTCACGATCACGTCGTGGATCAGCGAGATGATCGCACCCACCGCAAACTTCCACTGGAAGCGGAACGCCAGGTAGATCAGTACCCCGCCCAGCGCCAGCAGCATGCCCAGGCCGCCCTGGTCACGCAGCTCTTCACCGACCTGCGGGCCGACGAACTCGACACGCTTGACGGTGGCCGGGTTGTCGCCGCCGAGTTTCTGCAGCGCCTGGGCAACCTGGTTGCCCAGCTGCGGGTCATCGCCCGGCATGCGCACCAGCAGGTCGGTGGTGGCACCGAAGCTCTGCACGATGGCCTCGTGGAAGCCCGACTCGACCAGCTCGGCACGCACGGCCTTGAGGTCGGCCGGACGCTCGTAGGTCAGCTCGATGAGCGTACCGCCGGTGAAGTCCAGGCCGAAGTTCAAGCCCTTGTGCCACCAGCTGAACAGCGCCAGGACGGTCAGAAGGACGGTGACGGCGAACGCAACGTTGCGCACGCCCATGAAGTTGATGGTTTTCATCGCGACTCCCTCAAACCCACAGCTTCTTGATGTCACGCCCGCCACAGGCCAGGTTGACCATTGCGCGGGTCACCATGACGGCGGTGAACATCGAGGTGAAAATCCCGAGGGACATGGTGACCGCGAAGCCCTTGACCGGGCCGGTACCCATGGCGAACAGGATGCCGCCGACCAGCAGGCTGGTCAGGTTGGCGTCGATGATCGCGGTGTAGGCGCGGTTGAAGCCTTCGTGGATGGCGCGCTGCACCGACATGCCGTTTTTCAGTTCCTCGCGAATCCGCGAGAAGATCAGCACGTTGGCGTCGACCGCCATACCCATGGTCAACACGATACCGGCGATACCCGGCAGGGTCAGGGTCGCGCCCAGCAGCGACATCAGCGCCAGCAGCAGCACCATGTTGCCGGTCAGGGCGATGGTGGCGATCACGCCAAAACCACGGTAGATGGCGATGATGAACAGCGAGACGAACAGCATGCCCCACAGCGACGCATCGACACCCTTGGTGATGTTGTCGGCACCCAGGCTTGGACCGATGGTACGTTCTTCGGCGAAGTACATCGGCGCGGCCAGACCACCAGCACGCAGCAGCAGGGCCAGTTCGGACGACTCACCCTGGCCGTTCAGGCCGGTGATGCGGAACTGGCTGCCCAGTGGCGACTGGATGGTCGCCAGGCTGATGATCTTCTTCTCTTCCTTGAAGGTCTGGATCGCGACATCTTTCTCGACACCGTCGACCACCTGCTTCTCGTAGCGGGTCATCGGGCGCTGCTCGATGAAGATCACCGCCATGCTGCGACCGACGTTGCTGCGCGTGGCGCGGCTCATCAGCTCGCCGCCGTGGCCATCGAGACGGATGTTCACCTGCGGACGGCCATGCTCGTCGAAGCTCGCCTGGGCATCGGTGACCTGGTCACCGGTGATGATCAGGCCGCGCTCGACCGCAGCCGAACGGTTGCCGTCACGGAACTCGAAGACTTCGGTGGTGGCCTTGGACGCACCCGGCTCGGCGCCGAAGCGGAACTCCAGGTTGGCGGTCTTGCCGAGAATACGCTTGGCTTCGGCAGTGTCCTGCACGCCCGGCAGCTCGACCACGATGCGGTTGGCGCCCTGGCGCTGAACCAGCGGCTCGGCCACGCCCAGCTCGTTGACACGGTTGCGCACGGTGGTCAGGTTCTGCTTGATCGAGTATTCGCGGATTTCGGCGACCTTGGCCTGGGTCAGCGCCAGGCGCAGCACCGAGAGGTCGTTGCGCTCGGTGGTGGTGATGTCGAAATCATTGAAATTCTTGCGGACCAGGGCTCGTGCCTGTTCGCGGGTGGCGTCGTCGGAGAAGCCCAGCATGATGCTGCCGTCCTGCTGAGGCAGGCTGCGGTAGCGCACGCGCTCTTTGCGCAGCAGGGTCTTCACTTCGCCGTCGTAGACCTTCAGGCGGGCGCTCATGGCCTTGTCCATGTCCACTTCCAGCAGGAAGTGCACACCACCGGAGAGGTCCAGGCCCAGCTTCATCGGGCTGGCACCCAGGTTGCGCAGCCACTGCGGCGTGGTCTGGGCCAGGTTCAGCGCAACGACGTAGTCGTCACCCAGGACCTTGCGCACCACATCCTTGGCCGGCAGTTGGTCTTCCTGGTTGGTCAGGCGCACCAGCGCACTGCCCTTCTCGCCCAGGCTGCCACCCTTGACGGTGATCCCGGCATCGCTCAGCGCCTTGGTGGCGCGGTCGAGGTCGGCCTGGCTCACTTGCAGTGCGGAACTTGCGCCGCTGATCTGCACCGCCGGGTCATCCGGGTAGAGGTTGGGAGCGGAATAAATAAAGCCGACCGCCAGTACCACCAGGATCAGCAGGTATTTCCACAGAGGGTATTTGTTCAGCATCACGCCGCCCGTTCAAGACGCGGGGCGCTTTGCGCGCCCCGACTGGAAAAAATGAAACCGGTAACTCAGATAGCCTTGAGCGTACCTTTTGGCAGGGTCGCGGCGATGGCGCCCTTCTGGAACTTCAGCTCGACGTTGTCGGACACTTCCAGCACCACGAAATCGTCGGAAACCTTGACGATCTTGCCGGCGATACCGCCGTTGGTGACCACTTCGTCACCCTTCTGCAGTGCGCCGAGCAGGTTCTTCTGCTCTTTGGCACGCTTGGCCTGTGGGCGCCAGATCATCAGGTAGAAGATGACCAGGAAGCCGACCAGGAAGATCCACTCGAAACCGGTACCGGCCGGGCCGGCGGCAGGGGCTGCAGCGTCCGCGTAAGCGGCGGGAATCAGAAAGCTCATGTAGCACTCCAGTTGCTGAATTTAGTTATGTGTGCGAACAGTCAGTCCAAAGGCGGAACGGGAAGTCCGCGCTTGGCGTAGAAGGCGTCGACAAAGGCGGCCAATTTACCCTGTTGAATAGCCTCGCGTAAACCGGCCATCAAGCGCTGGTAATGGCGCAAGTTGTGGATGGTATTCAGCATGCTGCTCAGCATTTCGCCGCACTTGTCCAGATGATGCAGGTAGGCGCGGGAGAAGTTGGTGCAGGTATAGCAGTCACAGGTCGGATCCAGCGGCGAATCATCGTGGCGATGGAACGCGTTGCGGATCTTGATCACCCCTGTATCGACGAACAGATGGCCGTTGCGCGCGTTGCGTGTGGGCATCACGCAGTCGAACATGTCGACGCCGCGGCGCACACCCTCAACCAGATCTTCGGGTTTGCCTACCCCCATAAGGTAACGAGGTTTGTCAGCAGGCATCTGTGCCGGCAGGTAATCCAGCACCTTGATCATTTCGTGCTTGGGTTCGCCCACCGACAGGCCGCCGATGGCCAGGCCGTCGAAGTCGATGTTGACCAGCGCTTCCAGCGAGCGCATGCGCAGGTCCTGGTACATGCCGCCCTGGACGATGCCGAACAGCGCCGCGGTGTTGTCGCCGTGGGCGTTCTTCGAGCGCTGGGCCCAGCGCAGCGACAGCTCCATGGAAGTGCGCGCCACATCGTGCTCGGCCGGGTACGGCGTGCACTCGTCGAAGATCATCACGATGTCCGACCCCAGGTCGCGCTGCACCTGCATCGACTCTTCCGGGCCCATGAACACCTTGGAGCCGTCGACCGGCGAGGCGAAGGTCACGCCCTCTTCCTTGATCTTGCGCATCGCGCCCAGGCTGAACACCTGGAAGCCGCCGGAGTCGGTGAGGATCGGGCCTTTCCACTGCATGAAGTCGTGCAGGCCGTTGTGCTTCTTGATCACCTCGGTGCCCGGGCGCAGCCACAGGTGGAAGGTGTTGCCCAGGATGATCTCGGCGCCGATGGCCTCGATGTCCCGCGGCAGCATGCCCTTGACCGTGCCATAGGTGCCCACCGGCATGAACGCCGGGGTTTCCACGGTGCCACGGGGGAAGGTCAGCCGACCGCGACGGGCCTTGCCGTCGGTGGCCAGCAGTTCGAAGGACATTCGACAGGTGCGACTCATGCTTGATCCTCGGGGCCGCGTGGCGCCGGATTGCGGGTGATGAACATGGCATCACCGTAACTGAAGAAGCGGTACCCCTGCTCGACCGCCGCCGCGTAGGCGGCCATGGTCTCGGGATACCCCGCAAAGGCCGAGACCAGCATCAGCAGCGTGGACTCAGGCAAATGGAAGTTGGTCACCAGCGCATCGACCACATGGAACGGCCGGCCCGGGTAGATGAAGATGTCGGTGTCGCCACTGAAGGGCTTGAGCACGCCATCGCGCGCCGCGCTCTCCAGCGAACGCACGCTGGTGGTGCCCACCGCGATCACCCGCCCGCCACGGGCACGGCACGCCTCGATGGCATCGACCACGTCCTGGCTCACTTCGAGCCACTCCTTATGCATGTGGTGGTCTTCGATCTTGTCGACCCGCACCGGCTGGAAGGTTCCAGCCCCCACGTGCAGGGTGACGAAGGCGCGCTCGACGCCCTTGGCGGCGATCTGTTCCAGCAGCGCCTCGTCGAAGTGCAGGCCGGCGGTGGGCGCCGCGACAGCCCCGGCACGCTCGGCGTACACGGTCTGATAGCGCTCACGGTCGGCGCCCTCGTCCGGGCGGTCGATGTATGGCGGCAGCGGCATGTGGCCGACGCGCTCGAGCAGCGGCAGCACTTCTTCGGTGAAGCGCAGCTCGAACAGCGTCTCGTGGCGCGCGACCATCTCGGCCTCGCCACCGCCGTCGACCAGCACCGTGGCGCCGACTTTCAACGCCTTGCTGGCGCGCACATGGGCGAGCACGCGGTGGCTGTCGAGCACGCGTTCGATCAGCACTTCCAGCTTGCCGCCGGAAGCTTTCTGGCCGAACAGCCGCGCCGGGATGACCCGAGTGTTGTTGAACACCATCAGGTCGCCCGGGCGCAGGTACTCGAGCAAATCGGTGAAGCGCCGGTGCGCCAGCTCCCCGCTCGGCCCGTCGAGGACCAGCAGACGGCTGCCATGGCGCTCGGCCAGGGGATGACGGGCGATGAGGGAATCGGGAAGTTCGAAGGAAAAATCGGCGACGCGCATGATCGTGTTCGGTTTGGCAGGGCCGGGAAGTTTAGCCCAATGCATGAAAATTGACCATGAAAGCCGATTGACCGGCTCGGGGAGCCTCTCTATACTGCGGCGCCACAAGCCCTGATGGCGGAATTGGTAGACGCGGCGGATTCAAAATCCGTTTTCGAAAGGAGTGGGAGTTCGAGTCTCCCTCGGGGCACCAAGATCCAGAAAAAACCGACCGAATGGTCGGTTTTTTTGTGCCCACGATTTGTGGGCCGTACCGCCCGCCACGTCGCCCCTGTGGGAGCGGCCTCGTGCCGCGAAAGGGCCACAACGCGGCCCCGACAATCTAACTATCACCCAATTCCATCAGCCCCCACTCCGTCGATCAACCGCCCACACTCCTCCGCCACCAACCGCCCGATAATCCGAATGGCCTGATGAATCCCCGCCGCCCCCCGCACACTCAACTGCGGGTTGTGCTCACACTCCAGCAGCTCATCGTGCTGCGCCAGAGCCTCGCCCAGCAGCTCCAGCGTCCAGGCGTAGGACTGAATCGTCGACAGTCGTTCATGGTCAGTCATGGCGCACCTGCCTGTTTTCGCGGGTGGCCTGGGTGTGAATGGGGTAGAAGCGGTGTGGTCGAGGCTTTGGAGAGGCAGACCACAGGTGGAGAGCGGATGCGAGGATCCTGTAGGGGATAGCGGTAAGCATGCATGAAACTCCAAGTTGGGTTGGAGCTGCCACGCATCGTCGCCAAACAAGTGGGTGGCAGCTGTACGCAGGTTGGCGAACCGGGAACTTGGAACCCGGCAGACCCGAAGGTCTCCCACGCACAGCCGCCATGGCACGAGGCTGCGGACGCAAAAAAAGCGCCTGCAATCGTGTGGGGCGCTGTTGCGCCAAGTTTTCCCGGGTCGCCAAACCCGGCCGCGGAGGTTGCCGCGACGGAGGGAATTTATGCTTTACGGGGGATCAGCGCAAGGTTTGGGGCTGGCGGATGGGGAAGTTGACCGACAGTTGGGAATGGTCTGACGGACTTGATGAAGTAACAGGACTACCGTCCGTATACCACTCTGTTAACCCCCAACTAATCCAACTGCCGAACACTGTCTGCAACTCGGCGCCAAAGGTGCCGCGCCCCCCCCCACGACAGACAGGTAATTTCGAGATGAAGGCGATACTGGCATTGGTGCTTGGCGGTCTTTCCAGCGCGGCGATGGCCGATGAAGTCGCACAGGATGTCGTGCAGACTCCGGTCGAGCAGTACACCTACTCGCAGCACCTGGACATTGCCCGGGTGATCTCCGTTAGCGAAGTGCCCAACGTTCGCGAATTGGTGCCCGCGCGGATGGTCTATGAAGACTCCAAGGGCCAACGACATACGCTGGAATACACAGCGATAGGGAAAGACTACTCTGGGGGCTGAAGCGTTCAGGGAGGTGACTGCGGGCAAGGCAGAACTGCATTGTCGAATGGGCCCAGCCCTTAGCGCATGGTCATGGTCACGGCCTATCAAGCGGCTCGGGAATGAACCCCTGTTCCCTCAGCGCCTTGATCACCCCGCGTACCAGGTAATTGCTGGAGAAAGCAAGAGTGTACTGCCTTGCGCCCGGACTAACCGGCAGCAGCGCTATTTATGGCTTTCAGTGGAATCGAATCGGGACTTGCGAAGGATCCAGTGAGAGCTACGACCGCCGTAGCATCAACGTTCACGCCTTGATGAATCCATAGGTCACCCACATCCAAGCGAAGCCAAAGGCCGTCAGCCACGTGGATACCTGTAGAGCCAACTTGAGTTTTGCAGGAAAGTTGTCTAGTTCTTCGATGTCCAGATGCCCTCGGCGCATATGTACGCCAGGCCAAGTGAGTATTCCACAAAGAAACGTTATCAGCAGCCACCGAGCGCCAAAGCGCCGCGTGCCCAAAAACAGTTTCATTTGCTCCAGGCCGGGATGACTTTGGATAGCCGAGGTTGCAACAGTGAAATTTCTTGTACCCGCGATGAATGCACTGACCGCACAACCGGCCAAGGCGATCACGAACGGACACGCCAGCATTATCCACTTCAGCCACACGGGCCAACATTCGAACTCAGTCATAATGTGTTTCGTAGATCAGCTCGCCCATTTGCTCACCGCCCTCCGCACCGGCGATGCTCCCAGCAAAAGCCCCTCCCCCGACCAGCGCAATGCCACATACCGGCGCCCCGAAACCTGCGGTACCAGCAGAGAACACCCCACATACAGCAAGCGCAGTGATCCCAGCAATCTTGCCACCCACGATCCCTCCTGCTAGCCCCCCACCGAAAGCTCCTGCCTCAGACAAACGAATTTTCTTGCAGGCTTCGGTTTCCCCTGCACGGCAGGCCTTCTGAACTTTCAGATAGGACGATGTACCACCTAAGCCAATTCCGACATGCCCACCATACCTAAGGTACTTACTAAGCTTCGCCACTTTGTCCAAGTATGTGGCGTACCCAGGAATCTGCCCTGGCCCACCGGCTTTCGACCAATGATGCACAAGGCTCTTGGTAGAAATATTCAAGCTTTTCTTCAGCTTCTCGTATGCCCCTAGATTCAGATGTTTATTAAGAAAAGTCGCCTTCAGCTGACCATTTAGCTGTTCCAATAACAGTCGTCGCTCGGCGAGGAACGATGGACTATTCAGATGGCCATGGCGCAGAAATTCTTGCTGATGCAAGCGCTCGATGTTGCCAAGTGTGCTGCTAAGCTGCCGGAGGCCATGGTCCATCATGTCCTTACCCACGCCCATGGAGAGACTGGCGTCACTAAGCAGTCCGGCAATTTCAGCCTGATACTCCATCATGAAATCTGAATCGGCAAAATCGAGTACAGCCAAGGAACGTCGCGCGCGCTCGGCGGCCGCCATGAGTTGGCCCTCCTCCTGGGTGCAGGCATAACCGTTATCCGGATCGCCGATGACGAAGATTTCCCCTGCCTTGAACCCCTGCTCGAAAGTCGGGTTCAGGCGTTGCAGGTACGAAATGGGCAAGGTCGAATCATGGCTAGCCAGCTCCAACAGAATCTGCGAGAACGACATGCTCCGGGGCACCACATAGAATCCCGGCTGGATCTGCCCAGGCAACCCGCCAACCATGGCGGGCGAAGCCCCTGCTAAAGCGCTAGAGCTCCCAGGGCCAGCGGATTTGAGGCTAGTGCTTACGGCAACCGGTAATCGCGGCGGGGGCATTTCCCCTAAAGGCGCCACCACCCGGTTGCTACCCTCTGGGCAACCGCAATCAACTAACGCGCCATCCATAGCGACTGGCTGGCCATCCGAGATGAAGTGCCACACCCCTTCGACGACCTTTCCTTCCAGCCCGCAAAGTGGACAAGGTGTGGTGGGATCCCCCATCCTCAGGACCATTCGTCCCTCGTCAAGGTAACCTTCCCCGGTGGCGATGCAAATCGCACCTGTGGTGGTCACGTCACCGTCTACTGCTTGGCCAAGCCCATCCAGACTGACGCGCATTTCAGAGTCCCTTGCGAACTGTAGGAGCGAAAAACCTAACAGCTAAGAAGGGGCAAATGAGGCGTCGAGCAGCTAACGAGACGATTCCTACGAGCAACGCGGATTTAGGACTAGTCACGGCCTAGCGATTTGGGAACTAGAGCCCTCCCCCTTTTTGTTCACTCTCGAAAATAAAAAAAGGGGACAGGCCCAAACTTACTTAATGTGCTTAGGGTGCCCATTTTTCTGACCTCTGCCCTTGCTGACCGACCGAGCGGCATGCGGTATCGGTCAGGGGAGCAGTAGTACGAGCCATAAGGGTCGGCGTTTTTCAAGGTAGTTGTCGCGTCAACCATCCAACTATGCGGCTTGCTTCACGTGCTGTTGTTCCCGATCAGGGTTCAGAAGCACGGTACCAATTGGCTCCCAGTTGCGAGTGCGTCCTGACCATCGCTCCGGATTCCTATTTCGAGCGCGCTCATAGAGTTCGTGGCGCAGGGCAAGGATTTGCCTGTCCTGGCCTCGATGACGCTCTGCTGGCGTGACGAAGCGGATTCGGCTGTGTCGGTGTTCGTGGTTGTACCAACGGATAAAATCACGCACCCAGCATCGTGCAGCATCCAAGGTCTCGAAGCCCTTGGTCGGCCATTGCGGGCAGTACTTCAGTGTTCTGAAAAGTGCCTCCGAGTATGGATTGTCATTACTGACACGCGGCCTGCCGCGGGACGGTGTTATGCCCAGCTCGTACATCTTGCTCAGCAAAGTGGCCGATTTCATCGGCGTGCCGTTGTCCGAGTGCAACACCAACGGCTCTCTCAAGCACTGTTCGCTGATTACACTTCTCTGCAGCAACACTGCAGCTTTGGCGCCGTCTTCGTTCTCGTGTACCTCCCAGCCCACAGTCTTGCGGCTGTAGATGTCTTCGATCAGGTACAGGTAGTAATACTTTCCACGCACCGAAGATGGCAAGTATGTGATGTCCCACGACCACACCCGGTTAGGTGCGCGGGCAGCATGCGTTGTCGGCTCGGCATGACGCCCAGGGCGCTGAGCGCGCCCTCGGCGTTCTCGCTGTCCAGCAGCCCGAAGCACCCGGTAGAAGGTCGACTCCGAGCCTATGTAGAGCTGCTTGTCGGCCAGCCTCGGCACGATCTGGCTAGGTGGCAAGTGAGCATACTCAGCGCTGTTGCACAGGTTGAGAATCGCTTGTCGCTCGTGCTCGCTCAGCGCGTTTGGTGGGGTTGCGCGAACTGTAGTTGTGCGTGCATCAGCCGCCACTTCTTCCGTTTGAGTCCAGCGCTGCAACGTTCGGAGCGTCAAGCCAACTTCCTGACATGCCGTCAATTTCCGAGCTCCGGAATTAATCGCCTCAGTCAACCAAGTCACCAGCAGTTGCCGTTCCGGCAAAGCAGTCAATTGTCCTCGTCGTCTACTCCCCAGTAGTCGTTGAGCTTTTTTCGCAGCACCAGTAACGCGGCTGTTTCAGCCAGCGCCTTATCCTTGCGGCGCAGCTCGCGCTCGAGCTGTTTAATACGTTTCTGATCCTGACGGGCCTGCTCCCGATCAACCTTGGGCTGCGCTTTTGGAGGGGCCATCCCACTCAGGAACGCTTGCCGCCAGGCAGCAATCTGCTCCGGATACAAGCCTTTGCGACGGCAGTATTCACCCACCTCGATCTCGGACAAGCTGGCACATTCAGCCACAGCTGCGAATCTCATTTCTGCCGACCAGCTCTCGGTCGGGTGTTTGGGATCGGTCACCACCACACATCCTTCGGCACTGGCTCGTTTGCGCCAGGTATACAGCGACATTTCAGTAACGCCCTCACGCCTAGCGACTTCGGCCATCGTCAGGTTGAGTGGAGGACCCAGCATCTTGAGCAGTTCGGCTTTGCGCTCAGAGGAATAGTACGGCATAACGGCTCTCTTTCAGCCCCCGGGGTCTGGTTTCAGGTAAATCTGGCGAGGCGACAACTATCCTGACACCGGGGGAGGGCTTGAAAACCTAAGGTCTTCAGCTTTCGAAGGGCGCCGATTTATTTATTCGGAGTTTCCGTGCAGATCCTTGGGCCTTGTGAGAATGCGCATGCTCGTGAACCGCTTTATTGAGGGCGGAAGGCCTCATTAATTACAAGAGTTTTAGAGAATATTGAGTGAGCGACCGATTATCATGCCTTAGCACGAGAGTGAAGTCTTCAGCGTGCACATCGTGGCACTCTGCGCCTGGCTAGCCTATGCTGCTACCTCGCCAACAGAGACGGCCCAAAGCCACTTTGCACTGATAATCAGATCGTGATCACTGAACGACAACCATCACGCCTTACCTGAAGCAAGGCTGGAGTAATGACTAATCGTCTTCTTGCTTATTAGGACCAGCGATCTTCTCCCACTCGATACCCAATCCTTTAAACTTTTGAGCAAAAGGTACAACTATCAACGCTAAAGCCGCGCCAATCAAGCTAATACGTTCCGCAGTTAACATATCTCGATCGTATTCTATTTTAACGTAGAAGTCGCCAATCACTAGCACAAAAAGAACAAATGACACACTCCAACAAACTACGGTGAATTTCTCACTCGCATTGTCCCGCCGAACCCTCAGATCTGCTTTCCTGTCTGCTTGCTCCTTGACCGCCAACGCCTCAAATGTTGGAAAGAGAGTGTGATCGATGACATTTATCTCTCCTTGCTCGTTAAACGAATGAAGCAGAAATGGAGATGAGCCTTTAAAATTAGTAGACACAATGAATACGGGAACTGAGTTAGCACCTAGAGCCTTTCGATAGTCAATCATATTTTCATAAATAAAGCCCCCCGGACCTTCTTCATGTATCTTGGCTTCCTTGACCTCCACAATTGCTAGATACTCATTCGTTTTAGGATCTATGAGTGCAAAGCTTGGCCTGTAACATTGCATGTGCCGCACCGGCTGTATACCCGGCTGATAGGCAATCGACTCCTTAGGATAGCCTATAGACAATAAATATTCGAAAAAAGATTTCTCCAACTTGCGATCGTAGTCAATCACCATTTACTCAAAATCCATTAAAGTTCAACGTACACACTCCAATTAAACCGCACCAGTTAGATAGCCAATCAAAGCTTGCTAGAGTATTCTGGAACCACCTTTAAGTTTGGATATTTTTTCTCAACAATTGAAATGGCATCATTTAGATTATTCGCATCTACCGTTTCAGTAAATCCGACCAAATCCGAATGAAGCACTTCTCCGCTTTCGTTGACACGCTGATTTCTATCCCAAAATTCACGATAATCGCGGTCTCGCCCTTCGCGAATCACTGAAACTGAATAAGTGTATTTTTTCGCCACAATTTCAAACTCCCTTTAATTTTTAACTTAAAAAATCTAAAGCCATAATTAAGCATTTCGTGCACAGCTATCGTTCTTCTATAAAGACATTACACATTCTCTTGGTATTTTACCAGACCTTCCAAGGGAACACTGCCATATCAGCACAGGACAAAAAAGACCAACCGAAGATAGGAGTATAATTTTAAAAATTGCAACCTGGAGTTTATCTAGCCGTTTAAATAAGTTATTTCTCTGCTTAGGTAATTCTCCGCGCGGTTAGGTTTATTGAGTAAAACCTAGGAGATTGCTTTTGCCTTTATTACTATTCGCGAGAGGCATAATCATCTTCCCTAGATATTTTTTCATGTTGATTTCTGCGCTTCTCAAACGACAGCTTCGAGTCGTTTGCAGCCATTCGTGAAAAAGGGTGATAAATCAGCCACTTTTGGCGGCCCCTTTTTGGCTACAACTGGATGATTCGCACTTTTCTCTTCTGTTTTTTTGAGTCCCGCCAAACTTCCACACGAAACTGCTGACCAATAGGTAGCTCAGGCTTAGGTCGTGGCAAGTGCGACTTACGCATCTTATTTTCAACTTGGAGGATGGTGTCTTGCCCAAGACTATTCAGAGGTAATTCCAGTTGCGTAGCTAGCAGAGGCGTGCTTTCAAATGAGTCTTTTAATTCAGCCATGAAGCGCGGCTCAGACCTTACTTCATCACCAAGAATCAGTTCAGCCTTCAGCATTGCTTGCTCAGCGGTAACTTCTCCCCTCTGAACCTTATAAAACAACCGCTGCAACTCACCCAAAGAGCCATTATATTTCTTAGTTTTTGGCTTTATTTTATCATAAGAAAAAGGTATAACGGCCTGAGCAGCTAAAAAACTTCCTACTGCGCTTACCTGAGCTTGTATAGTTTGCAGCCCTGAAATAAACGAACCGTACTGACCTATACCCAAATAAAGTGCGCCAAGGGTAGCGGCAATTTTAGCGCCGCCCTTTATTGACCCTTCTTGAACTTCAAGGGCAAGTGAATAATCTGGAATCTTTAGTGAGCTTTCAACATACACCTCCCACTTATCAAACAATTTAGTAGAGTATTGTTCGAATTCGTGCCGAGGCAGACTCGGTACGTCGATATAAAAATCCGTGCCGCCGAGGTAAATCATACTCAATCCATGTGAATTTTTATACTTATCAATTCTAAGAGCAGGCAGCATAACTGCTCACTCCTAGGCGCAGGCTATCTTTTTGCCATCATGATGTCCACTGATGGATCCCCCCTTTATCCACCAGCTCCTAAGGATCAGCTGTGAGTCGCATTCTGCGAGCCGAAATCCTCCGTTTATCGGTTTGAAGAGTGAACACTATGTGCCACATTTCTAAGGCCTTGCTTGAGATAACCAAACTCGCTAGGCCACTCAACATCTGCAGCCGCAGAATCGTCCCCCACATCATCCCGCCAAGAATGCTGAGTGTTATCAGGGATCAAGGCCCCTGCGACCTGTGGGGTTGTCCTCTAACGCGGGACTGGCGGCTCCTTACGACCGGGAGCAAGGGCATCTCATGATCTGGCCTCCTGAACACCGTTACCGGTGGGCGGGTGGAGGCTGCATTGGCTGACGAGACCAGTGCCTGAAGATCCTGAGCGGGTGAACATAGCGATGCGATGACCGGGGCATACCTGACTGTCAGTCAGGTGCAGTCCAATCCATGGCCTGCGGCACCATCATCTTCAGCGCTATTGCTGGTGACATCGGCGTTTGTCACGCCGATTGTCACGAGTGGAGTAGCCGCAAAGCCAAATGCGATAAGGGCTGCAGCAGTGTTAGAAGCGCCCGTCTCTTTCCAGGAGAAAGAGACGGGCGCAGGTTGGCGCGAGATTCGACCAAGCGGACAGGTTGCTGCAGGGCAGCGAAGTAGAAAGTGTTGTCTGGCGCACGAGGGCCATGATCTGAAGTAGGCATCCATCACCGGGGAGGTGACCGGGCGAACTGCCGGACGCGAATCGCCATTTGGGGGGGAGAACCACCGCAAGAACGGCGTGACCTTGAAGGCTCGGGTCACCTGGGGTGCTGTCAACGACAGCCTTTGCACTATCTTTTCTGCCCCCGCAATTCTAGAGGGTCAAGCGATGTGTCCCGCATGGTTTTGCGATTGAAAATGGTATTGGGCGTGAGCGGATTACCGAGGCAACCAGTGGCCGATGTGATGCTTTTGATCTTTTTAGGTGAGGTCCATCCAAACAGGGCGGCTTTGCAGCCCTGTTTGGATGGACCCGCATGGAAAGCGGATCACCGAAACTTCAAAGCCGTGCGCTCACTCGGCTGCGCCACGCCTTGCTCTTAGGCTAGAAACGTTTGCTCCGGTCTGATTCGCGAACTCATGCGGCGAGATATGCTCGCTCCGATTGGCTTCGAGGTAACGGCTCCACCAACTCATGATCATACGCCGTTCCTCCATGAACTCGGCCTTGTGGATATACGCCGCCCGAACGTTGTTGCGCTCCCTGTGGCTCATCTGCCGTTCGATAGCCGTCTCTGACCAAAGCCCGGACTCGACCAAGGCACTGCACGCCATGGAGCGGAAACCATGCCCGCAGATTTCGGTCTTAGTGTCGTACCCCATGTTCCGCAAAGCGCTGTTGACCGTGTTCTCGGACATAGGCTTCCACGAGCGAGCGTCACTGGTGAACACCAGATCGAAGTACCCCGTGATCGCATGAATCTGTTCGAGCAATGCCACCGCCTGCGGTGACAGGGGAACGAGATGGATGTCGCCCGCCATCTTCGTCCCTCTGGTCGAATACGGCACGCCGTCCAACGCGGGCCGCGTGTCAGGTATCTCCCAAATACCACGCCTCAGGTCGAACTCACTCCAACGTGCGAAGCGCAACTCGCTGGAGCGTACGAACACATGAAGCGACAGCATGACTGTCAGCCGAGTGAGCGTGCGTCCCTTGTAGTTCTCGATGCGATCCATCAACTCAGGCAGACGTGGCAGCGGGAGTGCAGGCCGGTGCGTAACCCGTGGTGCGCTGATGAAGCCCTCAAGGTCATATGCAGGGTTCACCGTGATCAGCCGCTGCCGCTTCGCATCACGCATGATGCTTTGCAGGTAGTTTTGTACCCTCAAGGCCACATCGATCGTGCCGCGTTTCTTGATCTCTTCCAGCGGCTGCATGAGGTCGAAGGTATCCAGATCAACGATGGCGCGTGCGCCGAGCAGCGGGAATACGTGAGTCTTCAAACGACTCAGCACAGTCCTCGAATGGCCAGGCGCCCACTTCACGGACATTTCCTTATGCCAGTCCAAGGCAACGCGTTCGAATGTGTGGCCTCTGACAATCGCCTCGGCCTTGGCCTGCTGCTTGGACGCAATCGGATCAATGCCTTCAGCCAGCATCCGCTTATTCTCCAGACGCTTCTGCCGAGCATCTGCAAGCCCGATGACGGGGTAGTTGCCAAACGAGGTCAGCCCCTCTCGCCCATCCGGTTTCACATACCGGAAGCGCCAGCCCTTGCGGCCATTGGGGTAAACGAGGAGGTAAAGACCGTCACCGTCGAAAAGCTTGTATGGGCGGTCAGTAGCTTTGGCCGAGCGGCATGCGGTGTCGGTCAGGGGAGCAGTAGTACGAGCCATAAGGGTAAAACCCTTTATCGAATCGACTTTATCCCAAACGCTACCCCTAAATCGGCTGGCAGCTGTCGGAATCCGACAGAACGCCATAACGAAAAAACCCGCCAGAAGGCGGATTTTACGGGGGTTCCAGAGATTTTGGTAGCCTTCGCTGGAACCTGAACTGGTGCCGGAGACAGGAATCGAACCTGCGACCTTCGCGTTACGAGTGCGCTGCTCTACCGACTGAGCTACACCGGCGTGAGCGCAACGCTACCACTGCCGCCGCACATCTGCAAACCCCTGTTTCCCTTCACTTATTGCCCTGCTCTGCGCCCTGCCCCGCCAATGCGGTGCAGCCAGTGGGTGCGAGGTCTTCTTCGATGTCGGTGCTGCATGCCCAGCCGGTGGCCGAGCGGGTCAGGGTCATCTGCTTGCCCACTACGTTGGCCGGGGCATCGGCCAGGGTGCAGGCGATGCTGGCGGTGCCGGCGGCGGCGTTGCCGCTGGCGACGATGGCGCAGTGGCTGGTGGTGGGCTGGCCGCCGAGGGCGGCGACGTCGGCGACGTCCTTGCCTTCGTTCAGGCGCAGGTCCATCGGGGTCTTGAGGGCGGAGATCTCAAGCAGGCCGGCGGCGGCTTTGGCGCGGGCCTGGTGGTTGGTGTACATGGGGATGGCGATGGTGGCGAGGATGCCGATGATCGCGACGACGATCATCAGTTCGATCAGGGTGATACCGCGTTGCCCTTTCATAACAGGTTCCTTGTCGATTCGGTCAGGCTGCGAGCCGCTAGGCGGGTCGGGCCGGCTGGGGCGCAGTAGAGCCCAATGGACACCTTTTGTCACCCCTGCGCGGTGGGACGTCGTGTCCGCTGATCTACTCTAGTGAGCGTCTGGAATTTCTGCCCAGGGACGGGCGCGGCAAGCTGTTACCTGGCTTGTCGGGGTGTGGCAAGGAGTGCGGCATGGCTGGTTCGACTCGGTTGTATGCGTGGGAAGGCTCGGATGCGCAGGGCGCGCGGGTGCGTGGGCAGGTGCAGGGGCGCAGCCCGGCGTTGGTGCGGGCGGGGTTGCTGCGCCAGGGGATTCGCGGGGCGCGGGTGTGGCCGGTGGCGGGCGCTGGATGGCGACTACGGGTGCGGCCGGAGAAGGCCGATGCGCCGGGGTTTTCCCGCCAGCTGGCGACCTTGCTCAAGGCGGGGGTGCCGTTGCTGCAGGCCTTCGAGGTGATGGGGCGCAGCGGCGCGGATGCGGGGCTGGTGGGTCTGCTCGAGCGGCTGCAGCAGGATGTGGCGGCGGGGCTGGGCCTGGCCGAGGCGCTGCAGCGGCACCCGCGCTGGTTCGATGCCTTGTACTGCAACCTGGTGCGGGTGGGCGAGCAGTCGGGCACGCTGAACCGACAGCTGGAACAGCTGGCGGACATGCTCGAGCAGCGTCAGGCGCTGCGGCGCAAGGTGCGCAAGGCGATGCTCTATCCGTTGATCCTGCTGCTGACGGGGCTGGGGGTGTCGGCGCTGCTGTTGCTGGAGGTGGTGCCGCGCTTCGAGGGGGTGTTTGCGGGGGTGGGCAAGGAATTGCCGGCGTTCACCCAGTGGGTGATCGACCTCTCCGAGGGGCTGGGCCGGCATCTGCTGGCGGGGCTGGCGGTGGGAGGGCTGGCCGGGCTGGCGCTGCGCAAGCTTTATCGCGAGCATCTGCCGGGGCGCTTGTGGATGTTGCGCCTGGCGCTGCGCCTGCCGGTGTTCGGGCGCCTGCTCAGCCATGCGGCGCTGGCGCGCTTTGCACGCAGCCTGGGCACGGCCTACGGTGCCGGGGTGGCGCTGCTCGATGCGCTGGAGACGGTGGCGGCGGTCAGTGGCGATGCCTTGCACGAGCGGGCGATACGGCAGTTGCGCCAGGGCATGGCCAGTGGCCTGGGGCTGCATCAGGCGATGGCGCTGGAACCGTTGTTCGCGCCGTTGCTGGTGCAGTTGACGGCGATCGGTGAGTCCAGCGGCACGCTGGATACGATGCTGGACAAGGCGGCCTGTCATTACGAGGAACAGGTGGGGCAGGCGCTGGAACAGTTGACCAGCCTGCTGGAGCCCGCCATCGTGCTGGTCCTTGGTGTGCTGGTGGGTGGCCTGGTGGTGGCCATGTACTTGCCGATCTTCCAGTTGGGTAGCTTGATCTGACATGAACCTGTGGACTTTCCTGACCCTCGAGCCGGTGTTTTTCCTGGTGGGCGTGACCGTGCTCGGGCTGCTGGTGGGCAGCTTCCTCAACGTGCTGGTGCACCGTTTGCCGCGGATGCTGGAGCGTCAGTGGCAGGACGAGGCGCGCGAAGTACTGGGGCTGCCGGCGCAGGCGCATGCGCGTTACGACCTGTGCCTGCCGGGCTCGCACTGCCCTGGCTGCGGGCATTCGATTCGTGCGTGGGAAAACATCCCGGTGCTGAGCTACCTGGCGCTGCGCGGGCGGTGCTCGGCGTGCAAGGGGCCGATCAGCCCGCGCTATCCGCTGGTGGAACTGGCCAGTGCCGGGCTGGCGCTGCTGGTGGCGTGGCACTTCGGGGTCAGCGTGCAGGCACTGCTGGCGCTGGTGCTGACCTGGTGCCTGCTGGCCTTGAGCCTGATCGATGCCGACCATCAACTGCTGCCGGACGTGCTGGTGCTGCCGACGCTGTGGCTGGGGTTGGTGGTCAATGCCTTCGGGGTGTTCGTGCCGCTGGCCGATGCGCTGTGGGGCGCGGTGATCGGCTACCTGAGCCTGTGGTCGGTGTACTGGGTGTTCCGCCTGGTTACCGGCAAGGAGGGGCTGGGCTATGGCGACTTCAAGCTGCTGGCACTGCTCGGGGCCTGGGGCGGCTGGCAGCTGTTGCCGCTGACGCTGCTGTTGTCGTCGCTGGTGGGGGCGGTGATCGGCCTGTGCCTGCTGCGCCTGCGCCGGGCTCCGCTGGGCACGACGATGCCTTTCGGACCCTATCTGGCCATTGCGGGCTGGATCGCATGGCTCTGGGGTGATGAAATGTACGCTT
Source organism: Pseudomonas sp. FA117 (assembly GCF_057370475.1). Taxonomy (NCBI): domain Bacteria; kingdom Pseudomonadati; phylum Pseudomonadota; class Gammaproteobacteria; order Pseudomonadales; family Pseudomonadaceae; genus Pseudomonas; species Pseudomonas sp. FA117. The sequence continues at coordinate 980,608 of NZ_CM170675.1, read as the reverse complement.
CCTACATGCAACTGCTTGGATACTGATGACCACTGCTGCATTTACTCCCTGGATTCTCGGGCTGACCGGCGGCATCGGCAGCGGCAAGAGCGCTGCCGCCGAGCGTTTCGTCGAGCTTGGCGTGCACCTGGTGGACGCCGACCAGGCCGCGCGCTGGGTGGTCGAGCCGGGTCGGCCGGCGCTGGCGCGCATCGTCGAGCGCTTCGGTGCCGGGGTGCTGCTGGACGATGGCACGCTCGATCGCTCGGCCCTGCGCCAGCAGATCTTCGCCGACCCGGCGCAGCGGCGCTGGCTCGAGCAGCTTTTGCACCCGCTGATCGGGCAGGAGATCTTCAGCTACCTGGCCAAGGCCGAGTCGCCCTATGCGGTGTACGTGTCGCCGCTGCTGATCGAGTCGGTCCAGTACCAGAAGACCCAGCGCATCCTGGTGATCGATGTGCCGCAGGACGTGCAGATCGCGCGTACCCTGCTGCGCGACAACACCAGCGAGGAACAGGTGCAGGCGATTCTCAAGGCGCAGTTGGCGCGTGAGGAGCGTCTGCGCCATGCCGACGATGTGGTGGTCAATGACCGTGACCTGCCGTGGCTGCATGCGCAGATCGATCGGTTGCATGCCTTTTACCTGACTTTGCGAGGAGGCCAGCCTTGAGCCAGCCAATGACCGTCGACTGCCCGACCTGTGGCGCACCTGTGGAATGGAGCGAAAAGAGCCCGAACCGGCCATTCTGCTCGGATCGCTGCAAGCTGATCGACCTGGGGGCCTGGGCGTCTGAAGAGCACAAGATTCCGGCGGCGCCGGAGTCGGAGGATGAGCTGTATTCGGGGGATCTTGAGCCTCGGCATTGATTTGACTGGGGGGCGGGTGGTGAATGGCACCGGCTTTGCCGGTGATCGCGGGACAAGCCCGCTCCCACAGGGATTGGGCTGATCTTTGGATTTTGGGCAAGACAGCTGCACCCAAAGGCCTGGACTGGCCTTTGGATTTTGAGCAAGACAGGGGCTCCACAAGGGGGTTCCACGGGGATTTTTACAGGTGATTCAGTCCCTCCCCTGGCCTTCGTCATCCTTCCACGGCGCCTGCAGGTAGCGGGTGCGGTTGAAGGTTTCCAGCCACTCGGGGCGGAACACCACCAGGGCGCTGATGATGGTGCCGTTGATGAACGCCTCGGGGAACATCATCAGCCACAGGTAGCCGACGAAATCGCCGAGCCACTCGGGCATGGCGAACAGGCCGTCCAGCCACAGCAGGCCCAGCGCAGCCATCAGGCACAGCAAGGTCGCCAGGGCGGCGGCGAAGAATCCCGAACAGAAGATATAGACGAACAGGTTACGCGGCTGGGCGCGTTCGACCAGGATCGCGCACAGCTCGGTGACCAGCACCGGCAGGCCGATGATCAACAGGCCGTTGACGCCCAGCGCCGCGAGGTCCTGACGGCCGAGGGCGAGCAGGCCGAGCTGGGCGAGAAAACCACCGAGAATGGCCAGCGGCCAGTCCAGCAGCAGGGTCACGGCGGTCATGCCGAGGAAGTGGTACGACACGCCGGTGTCGAAATCGCGCCGCACCAGCCATAGCGCGAACAGGCCGAACACGGTGCCGAACAGCAGGTGCTGGCGGCGGGTGTCGCTGAACAGCTCGACCCAGCGGGTACGGCTGGCTGCCCAGATCAGCAGGGGAACGTAGGCCAGCCAGCCGAGGGTGAGGCTGGTGGAAGACAGGACCTGTGCGCTGATCACCGCGACCTCGCGTGCATGTCGGACTGTTTCCAGTCTACACCCATTCCCCGGTGGCGATTCCCACGAACAAACAAGCCCTTATCCTTCACAATTGCAGGCTAAGCTTGTTTTCATGGATGACTCAGACTACCTGCGCCTGCTTACCATCCAGGCCGAACAAGCCAATGCGTTCCTGTCCAATGCCCGCAAGTGGGAGCGTGAGCGTTGGGTCTGCCAGCGCCTGCTGCAAGGGCTGAACATTCCCTACCGCAGCGAAGACTTCACCCCCGCCGGGCAGGAACCGCCGGACGTGCTGTTTCGCGATGCGGCGTTCGAGGTGTTCTTCGTGCTCGACGAGGGGCGGCGCCTGAACGACGAATGGCGCGAGGAACTGCAGCGCCGGCGCAGCGCCTTCTCCCTGGCCCAGCTGGTGCGCCGCGAGGCGCGGCCGCGGCGGATCAGCGCCCAGGAACTGCTCGCGCGCCTGGCGCCGACCCTGCGCAAGAAGGCGCACAACTACCGCGAACGCGGGCTGGACCTGAGCGAGCTGGACATCATCGCCTTCGCCAGCCTAAAGCGCGAGGTGCTCGACCTCAACAGCCACTTCCCGCCCCCCACCGAATACCTGCGCCAGGGCTGGCGCTCGCTGTCGCTGGTGGGGCCGACCTTCGCCCGGGTGCTGTTCGCCCACCCCGACGCCCCGGATTTCCTGCGCGGCAACCTGGGGCGCAGCATCCTGTTCGACGTCGGTATCAGTCTTTGATCGCGTGCCGGGTGTGTTTGCGATGGCGTACACTCGGCGGCGGAGATGAAAGGTATTATCATTTGTTTCAAGAGCTTCCGAAAACGCTGCAGGAACGGTTGTAGCGTTCTCGTCGTCCAAAGCGTCTATCAATGAGGCCCACCATGACCAGCCGCCTGAATCCGGAAGATCAGCGTCGCGTGGATGAGTATCTGCGAGCCCCCCAGCATCAAGTCGAGCGCAAGCCTTTCCGGCCCTGGCTGCTCCTTGCCCTGGTGGTGATCGTGACCATCGGTCTGGGCCTGTTGAGCCGCCTGCTGAGTGGACTGGTGCTATGAGCTGCCTTGCGCTCGCCCGCCCCTCTTGCCCGAAGCGGCCGGACCTTGTGTCCACGAATTCCGTAAAACTTGTGAGATATCCCCATGACTCATCGCATCGTGATTGTCGGCGGCGGCGCCGGCGGCGTGGAACTGGCGACCCGCCTGGGTAAAAGCCTGGGCAAGCGCAAGCGCGCCGAGATCACCCTGGTCGACGCCAACCTGACGCACATCTGGAAACCGCTGCTGCACGAAGTGGCCGCCGGCTCGCTCAATTCCTCGGAAGACGAGCTGAACTACGTGGCCCAAGCCAAGTGGAACCACTTCAACTTCCAGCTGGGGCGCATGAGCGGCCTGGACCGTGAAGGCAAGCAGATCCAGCTGGCCGCCACCCTCGACGAAGATGGCCGCGAGCTGCTGCCGGCGCGCACCCTGGGCTACGACACCCTGGTGATCGCCGTGGGCAGCAGCACCAACGACTTCGGCACCCTGGGCGCGGCGCAGCACTGCCTGTTCCTCGACAGCCGCAAGCAGGCCGAGCGCTTCCACCAGCAGTTGCTCAATCACTACCTGCGCGCCCACGCCGGCGATCAGGCCAGCGAGAAGATCAGCGTGGCCATCGTCGGTGCCGGTGCCACCGGCGTGGAGCTGGCCGCCGAGCTGCACAACGCGGCGCACGAGCTGGCCGCCTATGGCCTGGACCGCATCCAGCCCAAGGACATGCACATCACCCTGATCGAGGCCGGCCCGCGCGTGCTGCCGGCGCTGCCGGAGCGCATCAGCGTGCCGGTGCACAAGACCCTGGAGAAGCTCGGGGTGACGGTGATGACCAACGCTGCGGTCAGCGAAGTGACCGAGGAAGGCCTGAAGACCGCCACCGGCGAGGTGATCCAGGCGAGCCTCAAGGTGTGGGCGGCGGGCATCCGTGCCCCGGGCTTCCTCAAGGACATCGACGGGCTGGAGACCAACCGCATCAACCAGCTGGTGGTGCGCCCGACCCTGCAGACCACCCGCGATGACGCTATCTTCGCCTTCGGTGACTGCGCGGCCTGCCCGCAGCCGGGCAGCGACCGCAACGTGCCGCCGCGGGCGCAGGCCGCTCACCAGCAGGCCTCGATGCTGGCCAAGAGCCTGAAGGCGCGGCTGGAGAACAAGCCGCTGCTCAGCTACACGTACAAGGACTACGGCTCGCTGGTGTCGCTGTCGCGCTTCTCGGCGGTGGGCAACCTGATGGGCAACCTGACCGGCAGCGTGATGCTGGAGGGCTGGCTGGCGCGGATGTTCTACGTGTCGCTGTACCGCATGCACCAGATGGCCCTGTACGGGGTGTTCCGCACGGCGATGCTGATGATCGGCAGCAAGATCGGCCGCGGCACCGAGCCGCGGCTGAAGCTGCACTGACCGGCCGCCACCGGCGGGGCCGTACGCCGGCCCCGATCAATGATGCTTGCCGGGCGCCCTGTCCGGCAGCACGATGCGCACGTTCTCCATCATCCCCTGGTCCTCGTGGTCGAGGATGTGGCAGTGCAGCACGAAGTCGCCGATGTAGCGCTGGTAGCGGGTGTTGACGTACACCGTGTAGCGCCCGCCCCCGGCCTGCGACGGCCCTTTGACCATCAGCGTATCCTTCCACGCCCCCTTCAGCCCCGCATACTGGTCATCACCATCCACGTCCACCGCACCGGGCGCACTGAGGTCGGTGCCGTCCGGCGCGATGACCCTGTCGATCTGGAACGGATTGACGTGAATGTGGAACGGGTGGTTGGCCAGCCCCGACTGCAACTCCCATTGCTGGGCCTGGCCGAGCACCAGGGTGCGGTCGATCTTCGCCGGGTCGTAAGGCTTGGTGTCGTCAAGCGTGGTGCCGACCTCGAAGCTCGGCGGCGTGCGGGTGTTGTCGATGAAGAACACCAGTTGCTGCCTTTCGGGCACCAGCTCATCCGCCACGATATCAACGTGCGGGATGAAGCGGGTCAGCTTGAGGTGATCGCGAAGGTCCCTGACGATCTGTGAACGCAGGGGCTCGGTAAAGACGCGCTGCGCCGCGCGCACCAATTGCTCGGTGAGATGGCGATGGATGTCGTCGACCGGGCTGCCCTCCCCCACCTCGACGATGCCGATGACCTGCCGCTCGTTGGCTTCGAGATTGATGCTGCCGGTGCCGACGAAGTCTTCGTCGACCACGCAGTAGGTGCCCGCCTCGGGAAATACCACCAACAGATCGTGGCGGTAGCCCGTCTGCAGTACGCTGTGCTTCTGTTGCCGCGCCTGGGCCAGGGTAAGGCCGTCGTCGGCAACCACATGAAACGGCACCGGCGTGCCGGTACAGCGCTGTTCAAGTGCCGAGATAGCCGCCTCACCCTCGATACCGATGCCCGGCCCGTCCTTCATCCTGTAGAAGCTGAGGTTGATCGTGTCGCGCAGGCCCGCATGAATCAGCCGCCAACGCTCGACCTGGCCTGCACGGGCATCGCCGAAGGTGGGCTGGACTTCGCCATTGATGCTGGTGAAGCGGCCGGAGGCTGCCCAGGCGCCCGCAGCGAATTGCCGGTAGGACTCCACCAGCCCGACCTGCCCCTCCCGGCACTGCCATTGCAGATCGCCCTCGGGCAGCCCGCCAGCCTTGTCGCCACAGGCGTAGGGAATCTGCTGCAGCACCAGCAGGCGCTCGGTGAACGGCTGCTCGGCGCTGGGCCTGAGCAAGGTGTCGAGGTCGCCGTTGCTGTCCTCGGTGGGTACGCGCTCGCCCCGTACGATCAGTGCCCCGGCCATGCCGCTGGCCACCTGCATGGCAGTGGAACCATGGCGGTGCGTGTGGTACCAGAAGGTCCCGGCCGGGTGGTCGGCGGGGATGTTGTACTCGTACTCGAAGCTGACCCCGGGGTTGATCGACAGCAGCACGTTGTCGCTGTTGCCGGCTGGGTTTATCCACAAACCATGGGTGTGCAGGTTGGTGCCATTGAAGCAGTGGGGGGCGTTCGGTGCGTGCCCGTGGTCCAGGCAGCTGTCATCGTCGGGCAGGCGGTTATGCAGGTTCAGGCGCACGGTATCGCCAGGGCTCACCTCCAGGGTCGGCGCCACCAGGGGCTGGCCGGGGCCGATGTTGAGCCCGGTGTAGCTGCGCAGGTAGACCGGCACCCGTTCGCCAGTGACCGGGTCATGCAGGGTGTTCTCGGTGTACTGGATGGCCAGGTCGAACACATGCTCACGCCCGGCGTGGATGTTGTCCAGGGCCGGCCTGGGGGCCAGCTGTGGCGGGTTGGCGAATGGGCGCGGGTCGGGCGCGGCGCGCAGGCCGTCGATGCCTGCGGCCAGGGCGGCGAATGTCAAGGTAGCCTGCAGGACAGGCTTCAGGCGCTGCATGTTCGTCTCTCCATTGGTTGGCGATGCAATGGGAAACGATCAAGACACCTTCAAGCCATCCAGCCCGCGACCACCACAAGTGCTTCCCTGCACACCTGAACCATAGCCCACCTTCGGCCATTCACCCGGCCAGCTATAGCGCCATACCGTCGAAGGCGACCTGCACCCGCGCATCAAGCGCGTCGGGATGGTCGATCAGCCAGGCATCGAGCGTATGCCCGACATGGGTCAGCACCCCGCTGGCCGGTGCCAGGCGCTCGATGATCTGCAGCGCCAGGGTCAGGTCGTTGTGGTTACGCGGCGCAACCGGCTGCGGCGGCATCGAGCAGTCCAGCACCAGTACATCCAGTGCCACGGCCTGCAACGCTTCGAAGGTCGCCTCCGGCAAACCGACGGTGTCGGTCAGGTAGGCGATCCGCCGCCCCTCGCCCTCCAGCAGATAGCCGAAGGTCGGTTTGGAATGCACCAGCGGCAAGGCCGTCACCGTCAACTCGCCCAGTGCCCGTCGCTCGAACGGCGCGAACGGCTGGCTGAAATCGAGAATTCCGGGGTGCTTGTACAAATCCGCCAGGCCCTCCGGGTCGGCCGGCCCGTACACGGGCAGCACCAGCCCCTGCCCCCAGCGCAGGTGCAGCAGGCCCTGGGCGTGATCGGCGTGGTAGTGGGTCTGGAGAATGCCGGCGAAACTGCGCGGCGGGAAACGCTCGGTGAGGTCGGGCAGGCCGCTGTCGAGCAGCCAGCGTTGCCCGCCGCATTCGACCAGCGCGCTGCACGGCAGGCGCCGGTGGCGTGGCTGGTGACGGGCGCGCTCGCAGGCGCGGCAGCTGCAGCCATACACCGGCACCTGGCGCGCATCGCCGGTGCCGAGCAGGGTCAGGCGCATGGCCGCTCCAGGTGCGCGAGCAAGCGCGCAACGGTGTCGGCCAGCGGCCCGGAGTTGTCCAGCACCAGCAGCGTGGGGTCGGCCTGATGCGCTTCGCTGGCAAAGCGGGCATTGCGCGCCAGCCGTGCCTCCACCTCCACCTGCGACTCCCGCCCCCGCGCCAGCAGGCGCTGGCGCAGCACGTCGTGCTCGACGCTGAGCAGCACCACCTGCAAGTGCGGATAGCGTTGCCGGGCCTTGTCCAGGTAACCCCGCGAGCCATTGACCAGCACGTCCTGCCCTTCGGCCAGCCACTGATCGATGACCCGCGGGATGCCGTAGTGCAAGCCGTTGGCCTGCCAGTGCAAGGCGAACGCGCCATCCTCGCGCATCTGCTCGAACTGCGCGGCGCTCACTGCCAGGGCCGCTTCGCCCATCGCCTCGGCGGACCGGGTGATGACCCGCCTGGCAATGCAGCAGTTGCGTGCCGTCAGTTGTTCACGGGCGGCGTCCAGCAGGCTGTCCTTGCCGGATCCGGACGGCCCGATCAGGTAGATCAACCTGCCTGCCATCAGTACACCCTCTTCGCTTCTCGCCATACCTGACGCACCAGTGGCACGCCGTCATACCGCACCTGCAGCAGGTCGGCGCGCAGGCCGACGCGGATATCGCCACGGTCCTGCAGCCCCGCCGCGCGTGCCGGCGCGCCACTGACCATGTGCATCGCGCGCGGCAAGCCGATGCCCCCCTCCCCGGCCATACCGAGGATGAACGCCGCGTGCAGCAGGCTCGCCGGATAGTAGTCGCTGGAGAGGATATCGAGCAGCCCCTCGCGCGCCAAGTCGGCCGCCGCCACGTTGCCCGAGTGCGATCCGCCGCGCACGATGTTCGGCGCGCCCATCAGCACTTTCATGTCCAGCCTCTGGCAGGCCCGCGCCGCTTCCAGGGTGGTGGGGAACTCGGCGATGCTCATGCCGAAGCCCGCCGACTCCTCGACATGCGCGACCGTGGCGTCGTCGTGGCTGGCCACCGACAGGCCACGGGCCAGGCAGTGTTCGACGATGGCCTTGCGGTAACGATCACTGTAGACCTGCGAGTTGGCCACCTGTTCGACGATGAACGCGCTCATCTGCTCTTCGCTCAGGTGGTACTTGCCCATGTAGTACTCGCGGTACTTGGACTCCAGGGCGAACTGGCGCTGGCCCGGCGAGTGGTCCATGGTCGACACCAGTTGCACCAGCGGGTGCTCGACCAGGTCGCGGAACACGCCGAGGGTGTCGGGATGGCAGACTTCGCAGCGCAGGTGCAGGCGGTGCTCGGCGCGGGTCTGCCCGGCTGCGCTGGCGGCGGCGATGGCCGCGACCATGCCCGGCAACTGCTGCATGCGCTTGCCCTTGGGGTTCACGTCACCGATCGACAGGGCATCGAACACCGTGGTGATGCCCGAGGCGATGATCTGCGCATCGTGCGCCAGCACCGCCGGGGCCGAGGGCCAGTCCACGCCGGGGCGTGGGCCGAGGTACTTTTCCAGGTTGTCGGTGTGCAGCTCGACCAGCCCGGGCAACAGGTAGTCGCCGCCCAGGTCGAGAGCTTGTGGCAGCTGGCTGGCGCCTTCGTCGAGCGCGGCGATGAAGCCGTCGCGCAGCATCACGCTGCCGTGGAATTCGCCTTCGGCGGTGACTACCCGGGCATTACTCAGAATCGTTTCGTTGCTCATGCACAGTACTCCTGTTCGCCCGGCCCCTGCAGGGCCGTGACCTGTTCGCTCATGTCCAGCCAGCGGTCGGCCACGGCCTCGCGCGCCAGCCGGTCGTGGAAAATGCCGATGACGGCGGTGCCGGCGGCCTTGGCCTCACCGATCAGTTCCAGCACCACCTGGCGGTTGGTGTCGTCCAGCGAGGCAGTGGGCTCGTCGAGCAGCAGCAGCGGCCACTCGACCATGAAGCCGCGGGCGATGTTGACCCGCTGCTGCTCGCCACCGGAGAAGGTGCCCGGCGCCAGTGGCCACAGGCGCTGGGGAATGTTCAGCCGCGTCAGCAGGCTTTCGGCGCGCTGGCGGGCCTGGGCCTTGCTCCAGCCGCGGGCCAGGGCCGGCTCCATCACCACGTCGAGCGTGGCCACGCGCGGAATGACCCGCAGGAACTGGCTGACATAGCCCAGGCTGCGCTGGCGCACGCCGAGGATCTGCCGTGGCTCGGCACCGACCAGCTCGAGCCAGCCGCCGTCGTGCCGCACGCGGATGCTGCCACCCGCCGCCAGGTAGTTGCCGTACAAGGTGCGCAGCAAGGTGCTCTTGCCCGCCCCGGAAGGGCCGTGCAGCACCAGGCATTGCCCGGCCTCGACGCTGAACGACAGCCCGCGCAGCACATCGAGCACCACGCCGTGGTGCTGGTGCAGGGTGAAGGTCTTGGAGAGGCCGCTGACCTCGATCACGCAGTTCATCTTCTCGACTCCGTCACAGGTCATGGTTGCAGTACCGAAGACACCAGCAGTTGCGAATAGGGGTGCTGCGGGTCGTCCAGCACCTGGTCGGTGAGGCCGGTCTCGACCACCCGCGAGCGGCGCATCACCATCAACCGGTCGGCCAGCAGGCGTGCCACGGCCAGGTCGTGGGTGACGATCACCACCGCCAGGTCCAGCTCGCGGACCAGGCCGCGCATCAGGTCGAGCAGACGGGCCTGCACCGACACATCGAGCCCACCGGTGGGCTCGTCCATGAACACCAGGCGCGGTGACGACACCAGGTTGCGGGCGATCTGCAGACGCTGCTGCATGCCGCCGGAGAAGGTGCGCGGCAGGTCGTCGATGCGCGCCGGGTCGATCTCCACCTGGCCCAGCCAGTCGATGCCGGCCTGGCGCAGTTGCTGGTAGTGCCGCGCGCCCTGGGCCATCAGGCGTTCGCCGATGTTGGCGCCGGCCGACACGGCCATGCGCAGGCCGTCACGCGGGTTCTGCTCGACGAAGCCCCATTCGGTGCGCAGCAGGGTGCGGCGCTCGGCTTCGCTGGCCTGGTAGAGGTCGAGCCACTGGTCGTCGCGGCCGCGGTACAGCACGCTGCCCTGGTCGGGCGGACAGCGGCCGCTGAGCAGCGACAGCAAGGTCGACTTGCCCGAACCGGACTCCCCGACGATGCCCAGCACCTCGCCCGGATACAGGCGAAAGCTCACGTCCTGGCAGCCCTTCTCCGGGCCATAGAGCTTGCCCAGGCCTTGCACGTCGAGCAGCGGCCGGTCGGCGCTGGCCGGTACGCGGCGGGGCTGTTCGATGGCGGTGTACGCCGGTACTGCGGTCATGTCGGTTCTCCCTGCTGGGCCACGCGCTGGGCGCAGTAATCGGTGTCGGAGCAGACGAAGCGCTGGGTGCCGGCGTCGTCGACGATCAGCTCGTCGAGGAACGAGTTGCGGCTGCCGCAGATGGCGCAGGCCTCGGTCCAGCGCTGGGCCTCGAAGGGGTGGTCCTCGAAGTCCAGGCTCACCACGCGGGTGTAGGGCGGCACGGCGTACAGACGCTTCTCGCGGCCGGCGCCGAACAGCATCAGCGCCGGGCTCATGTCCAGCTTGGGGTTGTCGAACTTGGGAATCGGCGAGGGATCCATCACGTAGCGCTCGTCCACCGTGACCGGGTAGGCGTAGGCGGTGGCGATGTGGCCGAAGGTGGCGATGTCTTCGTAGAGCTTGACGTGCATCACGCCGTAGTCGCCCAGGGCGTGCATGGTGCGGGTCTCGCTTTCCGAGGGCTCGATGAAGCGCAGCGGCTCGGGGATCGGCACCTGGAACACCATGATCTGGTCTTCGTGCAGGGCGGTTTCCGGGATGCGGTGGCGGGTCTGGATGATGCTCGCCTCGGGCGTGCGCTCGGTGGTGGCCACACCTGCCGTGCGGGCGAAGAAGCGGCGGATCGACACCGCGTTGGTGGTGTCGTCGGCGCCCTGGTCAATGACCTTGAGGGTGTCGTCGGCGCCGAGGATCGCGGCGGTCAGTTGCATGCCACCGGTGCCCCAGCCGTAGGGCAGCGGCATCTCGCGACCACCGAAGGGGGCCTGGTAACCGGGGATGGCGACGGCCTTGAGCAGCGCGCGGCGGATCATGCGCTTGGTCTGCTCGTCGAGGTAGGCGAAGTTGTACGCCTCGTCAGGCGCGGTAAGCGCATTCATCAGCGGGTCTCCTGGGCGGTGTGCGGGGCGCGCAGCTTGCGGATCAGTTCCAGTTCGGCCTGGAAGTCGACGTAGTGCGGCAGCTTGAGGTGCGAGACGAAGCCTGCGGCCTCGACGTTGTCGCAATGGGCGAGGACGAATTCCTCCTGCTGCGCGGGCGAGACCAGCTCTTCGGCGTACTCGCCGGCGCGTAGCGAGCGGTCCACCAGGGCCATGGCCATGGCCTTGCGCTCGGCATGCCCGAAGGTCAGGCCGTAGCCACGGGTGAACTGCGCCGGCTCCTGGGCCGAGCCGACGAACTGGTTGACCATCTCGCACTCGGTCACTTCGATCTCCCCCAGGGCGATGGCGAAGCCCAGTTCCTCGGGCTCGATCCACACCTCGACTTCACCGATGCGGATCTCCCCGGCGAAGGGGTGGTTGCGGCCATAACCGCGCTGGGTCGAATAACCCAGTGCCAGAAGAAAGCCTTCGTCGCCACGGGCCAGGGCCTGCAGGCGCTCGGCGCGGTTGGCGGGGTATTCCAGCGGCTCGCGGGTGATGTCCGGCACCGGTGCGCCGTCGTCGTGCTCCTGCTTGATCAGGCCTTCGCGGGCCAGCAGGTCGAGCACGTGGGGGCAGGCTTCGGACGGCTTGACCTCGCGAGTGTCGGGGCCGGGGAACTCGCCTTCGGCGAGCAGGGTGAAGTCGAGCAGGCGGTGGGTGTAGTCGAAGGTCGGACCGAGGCGCTGGCCGCCGGGCAAGTCCTTGAAAGTCGCCGAGATGCGCCGCGACAGGTGCATCCGTGCGGTATCGATCGGCAGGCTGGCGCCAAAGCGCGGCAGCGTGGTGCGGTAGGCGCGCAGCAGGAAGATCGCCTCGACCAGATCGCCGGCCGACTGCTTGATCGCCAGCGCGGCGAGCTGTTCGTCGTACAGCGAGCCTTCGGTCATCACCCGCGCCACGGCCAGCGGCAGTTGCTGGCGGATCTGCTCGACGTCCAGCTCGGCGATGTCGGTGTCGCCACGGCGCTGCTTGGCCAGCAGGCGGTGGGCGTTGTCGATGGCCTGTTCGCCACCTTTGACGGCTACGTACATCAGGCGTGCTCCTCGAATGCGATGCGGGTGCTGCGCGGCAGGCCGAGCAGGTGCGGGCCGGCGATGAACAAGAGGTCCAGGCCGCGCGGGAAGGCCTGGCGCGCGTCGCGTTGCTGCCAGAAGCGTGCAGTCAGCGGCAGGGCGACGGGCTGGCGGTCGCGGATGCCGGGGCCGTGCCAGGCGGTTCGTGCACCGCCATCCAGCTGCGGCAACTGCACCAGCAGGGTGCAGGACTGGTCGGGGTAGCGGTCGTTGCCGCTGTCAAAATCGCTGAGGTCGTCCAGGTCGTGGGCGTCGAGCAAAGCGAAGCGGGCCTGCTGGCGCTCGCTCACGAACGGGCAGCCGCAATGGAAGGCCAGGTTGGCGCGGATGATCGCGGTGTCGAAGGCCGGGGCCAGCCACACTGGCGTGTCGACATCCAGCAAGGCCAGGCACAGGGCATGGGTGGCAGCGTCCAGGCCGGCCAGTGCCGGCGGCAGGTGGGCGGCGGACATGGTCTGGACCTGGCCGGGATTGGCCAGGGCCTTGAGGGCCACGCGGAAGCTGCGCTGGGCATCGAGCACCGGGTCATTGAAGGCCGGTTGCAACAGGGCGCTGTTCATTGGTTGTCTCCTCGGACCAGGGTGAAGAACTCCACCCGGGTGGCGGCGGTGTCGGCTTGCTGGTCGGCGCGGCGGCGCGCCTGGGCCTTGGCCAGGGGCTCGACCAGTGCGGCCAGCCATTGCTCCTGGTGCGGGCCCTGCAGGTGCGCGTCGGCCAGTGCGGCCAGCTCGGCGCCGCGTTTGTCGCGCCCGGCCAGGTAGCTGTAGCCGGTGCGGCCGTCGGCCAGGCGCACCACGCAGCGGGTCACGGTCATCTCGCCGAGGTTGAAGGGCGCGCCGCTGGCGCCCATGCGGCCACGGACCAGGGTCATGCCGATTTCCGGGGCGCGGATCAGTTGGTAGTCGGCGTCGCGCAGCGCGGCTTCATGGGCGAGCAGTTCACTGCCCTGGGCACGGCTGAGCACGCCCATCCAGCGCTGGCGCGTAGCGTGTTCGGGGGAGAGCTGGGTTGGCGAAGGGGCCATGGGTGATTCCTCTTCTGGAAAACGGTGTGGTTCAAGGTGTCGCTGCCCGCTCCTGCTGGGCCGGGCATTCATGTCGTGACCTGATACTGAAAGCGGTCGGAACGGCTGATGGAGTGGGCGATCTCCACCGGTCGGCCATGTACATCGCGCGACAGGGTGAGCACAGTGAGCACCGGCAGGTGCCGGGGCATCAGCAGCTCGCTGGCCTCCTCGCGGCTGGGCAGGCGCGCGCCGATCACGCTGAAGGCCCGCGACAGCGGCCACTGGCGCTCGGCGAAGTAACCGCGCACCGAGCCGCCCTGGTAGTCGGCGAGAAATGCCGTGTGCCCGGCGCAGTAGCGGTGACGAATCAGGCTGATCGGCTGGCCGTCGAGGCGGCGCAGGGTGTACAGCTCCACCAGCGGCGCCAGCTCGGCCAGCCCCAGGTGCGCGGCTTCGTCAGCGGTGGCGCGGCAGGCGCGGCGGTGCAGCAGATGCGCCTGCACCCCATGGCCCTGCGCCGACAGCGACTGGCTGAAGGCACTTTCGGCTGCCACCGGGTACACCAGTGGTCGCGATAGCACCTGGGTGCCCTTGCCCTGGCGGCGCAGCAGGCAGCCTTCCTGCACCAGTTCATCGATCGCGCGGCGCACGGTGTGGCGATTGACCTTGAAGCGTGCCGCCAACTGCACCTCGGCCGGCAGGAAATCCCCGGCGCGGTAGTCGGCCAGTTCCCGACGCAAGGTGGCGGCCAGTTCCAGGTAGATCGGTTCGGCTTGTCTAGACAATTGCATCGCTTAAAAAAGGGCCGATGCCCTCTCCTGTGGTTCGATTCAGATGAACTGCTTGCGCAGGCGCTGCGAGGCCACGTCGATCAGGCTGACCACCAGGATGATCACCAGCAGTACCGAGCAGGTCTGGGTGAACTGGAAGGCGCGGATGTTCTCCCAGAGAATCACGCCGATGCCCCCTGCCCCGACCATCCCGACCACGGTGGCCGAGCGCACGTTGGACTCGAAGCGGTACAGCGCGTAGGAGATCCACAACGGCAGCACCTGCGGGATCACCGCGAACACCACCTCCTGCACGGCACTGGCGCCGGTGGCCCGCACGCCTTCCACAGGCCCCGGATCAATGGCCTCGACGGCTTCGGCGAACAGCTTGGCGAGCACGCCCGTGGTACTTATCCACAGCGCCAGCACCCCGGCGAACGGCCCCAGGCCGACGGCGACGACGAACAACATGGCGAACACCATCTCGTTGATCGACCGGCACGCGTCCATGCAGCGGCGCAGTGGCTGGTGCACCCACCAAGGGGTGATGTTGTCGGCACAGAGAATGCCCAGCGGGATGGCGCAGACGATGGCCAGCAAGGTGCCCCACAGGGCGATGTGCACGGTGACGATCATCTCCTTGAGGTAGCTGCGCCATTCGGTGAAGTCGGGCGGGAAGAAGTCGGCGGCGAAGGTCGCCATGTTGCCGCCGTCGCGCAGCAGCGCCTGGGGGTTCATTTCGGCGCCCTTCCAGGCCCAGGCCATGACCAGGGCGAACAGGCCCCAGCCCAGGTAGCGGCCCCAGCCGCGCCGCTCGGCGGCATTGAGCGCAAGTGCGGGTGAACTCATGTCGATGTCCTCTGCAGGCGGCGCGGCGGGTATTCGCCGCGCCGCGATGGGTCAGCCGGCGCTGGCGGTGGCTTTGTGTTCAAGGTCCGAGATGCGCTGCTGCAGCTTGGCCAGGCCGTCGTCCAGTTCCTTCACGCGCTTGGCCTTCTCGTCGGCGGAAAGCCCGGTGCTGGCCAGTACTTCGGTGCGCTGCTTGTAGAGCTCGAGCTGGCGGATGGTCAGCAGCTGGTCGTCGCTGGAGGTGCGGAACTTGCCCATCTGCATGTTGGCCAGCACCTGCTTTTCTTCGTCGCTGTCGCCGTAGCTGGCGAAGAATTCGCGGACCTTGGCCTTGGTGGCGTCCGACAGGTTCTTGCGCCAGACCATCGGGTCGGCCGGGATCAGCGGCGATTTCCAGATCACCTTGAGCTGCGCGGCCTTGTCCGGCTGGGTCACTTCCAGGCGGCCCCAGCTTTCGGTGTTGAAGGTGGCGACATCGACCTGGCCCTTGGCCACGCTCAGGGCGTTGACCTCGTGGCTGGAGTTGAGGGTGCGCTTGAAGATCTTGGTCGGGTCGACGTTGTTCTTGGCGAACACGTAGTAGCCCGGCACCAGGTAACCGGAGGTGGAGTTCGGGTCGCCGTTGCCGAAAGTCAGTTCCTTGGCGTGCTTGAGCATGTCGTCGACCGAGTTGATCGGGCTGTCCTTGCGCGCGATCAGCACGCTCCAGTAGCCGGGTGCGCCATCGGCGGCGGCGGTCTGGGCGAAGATCTCGCCGCCGGCACGGTCCACCGATTCCATCGCCGCCTTGTTGCCCAGCCAGGCCACGTCGACCTTGTCGAAACGCATGCCCTGGATCAGCCCGGCGTAGTCGGAGGCGAAGGTGGCGTTGACCTTCAGGCCGGTCTTTTTGCTCATGTCGTCGAGGAAGGGCTGCCAGATCGACTTGAGGTTCTGCGACGACTCGGTGGACATGATGCCGAAGTTGATCGCGGCTTCATCGGCGTGGGCGTTGCCCAGCAGGCTGGCGGCGAGCAAGGCGGCGGACGCGAGGACGCGGCCGAAGGGGTTGAACATGATGGGCTCCTGGAAGCGGGATGGCGGCGGTTGTGAGGGCGGGCAGTCGGATCAGGCGCGGGCCAGGGTCAGCGGCAGTGCCCGCTCCTGGCTCGGCGGGGCACCGAACATCAGGCTTGCGCCTTCGTCGGCGCCGTACAGGTCGTTGAGGAACTCGGGCTTGAGCTGCGTGGCGGAGCCGTCGAAATGGATGCGCCCGGCCTTGAGCGCGACGCTGCGCGGGCAATAGCGCACGGCGTAGTCCACCTGATGCAGGGTGACGACCACGGTCTTGCCGTCGCGGCGGTTGATGTCGGCCAGGATTTCCATGACCTTGCGCGCCGACTCCGGGTCGAGCGAGGCGATCGGTTCGTCGGCGAGGATCACCTCGGCGCGCTGGGTCAGGGCACGGGCGATGGCCACGCGCTGCTGCTGGCCGCCAGACAGGGTCGAGGCGCGCTGCAGGGCACGGTCGGCCAGGCCGACGCGCTCCAGGGCGTGCATGGCGCGCTGTTTTTCCTCGGCATTGAACAGCCCGAGGGTGCCGCGCCAGCGCGGCATGCGCCCGAGGCCGCCGAGCAGCACGTTCTGCAGCACGCTCAGGCGCGCCACCAGGTTGAACTGCTGGAAGATGTAGCCGATGTCGGCACGCTGCCTGCGCATGCTGCGGCTCAGGCGCCCGGCGCACTGCACTTCGCGGCCGAGCACCTGGATGCTGCCGCCGTTGTGCTTGTCGCAACTGGCCAGGCCTGCCAGGTGACGCAGGAGGGTCGACTTGCCGGAGCCTGAAGCGCCGATCAACGCGACCATTTCACCCGGTTGTATGGACAACGATACGTCCGTCAGCGCGGACTTGTGGGCGAATGACTTGTACAGATGGTCGATCTGGATGGCTGCGTTCATGGGCGGTCTCTGTCTTGTCGGATGAACAGGCCGGCCAGCCATGGGCCGGGTTCGTGTGTCCAAGAACCTAGGCCTGATGTGTGGCAGTTGGGTGAATCGAGGGTGACTGCAGGGCTACAGCCCGATTACGGTTTGATGGACGCGGGAAAGAGGGTGGCAAGAGGTTCGGGTGGATGAGTTGCAACGAGGGGGGCTGGCGCGTGGGGTGGCGGGTAGACAACCTTTTGGGTTGTCTAGACATCGAGGGGCTGGCGAGGATGAATGACCGTTCGTCGGATCCAGCTAAAATAATCCACGGGGTTGCTGTAGGAGCGGGTTTACCCGCGAAGAAAGCACCGCGCTGCCTGGCACGGGCTATGCCCGTGTTCGCGGGTAAACCCGCTCCTACAGGGATTGGGCTGGCCCTTGGATTTTGAGCAAGACAGTTGTCTCCCACAGGTCCATCAGCGACCTGAGCGTTTTTTCGAGGCAAAAGAAAAAGGGCATCTCATTCGAGATGCCCTTTTTACATGGTGGGTCGTGTAGGATTCGAACCTACGACCAATTGGTTAAAAGCCAACTGCTCTACCAACTGAGCTAACGACCCGGAAAATGGTCGGGGTGAGGGGATTCGAACTCCTGACATCCTGCTCCCAAAGCAGGCGCGCTACCGGACTGCGCTACACCCCGAAATTGGCTCCGCGACCTGGACTCGAACCAGGGACCCAATGATTAACAGTCATTTGCTCTACCGACTGAGCTATCGCGGAACTGAACTTCGTACAACCCTTACAGCTTCGAAGCTTGTGTTAGCTTCAATCTCTTCAGCGTTGTCGCTGTTGAGGTCGGCTATTCTACATTCTTCGTTTTGCTTGTCAACCACTTTTTTTCATCCAACTTACTGATTTGTAAGTTGTTTTCAGATCCCCTGTACCGCCGTTGATCTGAGTAGTGCCTGACAGCGGGGCGAATATTAGGGGCACTCGATTTTTTGTGCAAGCATTTTTTTCAAAATTTTCAGCGGCTTAGCGAAAAGGTCGAAAATCAGCGGGTTGCGTTGCCTGTGCAGGCGTCATGAGCGCCCGCCCGTCCCCACGGCGAACCGTGGGAACGGGCGGGCAAGCCGGTCAGGCAAAGACGATTTCGTCGCCTTCCACCTTCGCGGTGATCGCCGCACCCGGCACGAACTGGCCACTGAGGATCAGTTGCGCCAGCGGGTTCTCGATCCAGCGCTGGATCGCCCGCTTGAGCGGCCGCGCGCCATACACCGGGTCGTAGCCGACGGCAATCAGCTTGTCGAGCGCCTCCGGGCTCAGGCTCAGCGACAGTTCGCGTTCGGCCAGTCGACCACGCAGGCGGCCCAGCTGGATCTCGGTGATCCCGGCGATCTGCTCGCGGCCCAGCGGCTCGAACACCACCACTTCGTCGATCCGGTTGATGAACTCGGGACGGAAGTGCGCACCCACCGCATCCATCACCGCCGCACGCTGCGCTTCCCGGTCGCCGACCAGCTCCTGGATCTGCGCCGAGCCCAGGTTGGAGGTCATGACGATGACCGTGTTGCGGAAATCGACGGTACGCCCGTGGCTGTCGGTCAGGCGACCATCCTCGAGCACCTGCAGCAGCACGTTGAACACATCCGGATGCGCCTTCTCGACTTCGTCGAGCAGCACCACCGAGTACGGCTTGCGACGCACGGCCTCGGTCAGGTAGCCGCCCTCTTCATAGCCCACGTACCCTGGTGGGGCACCGATCAATCTGGCGACCGAGTGCTTCTCCATGAACTCGGACATGTCGATGCGCACCATGGCCTCTTCGGTGTCGAAGAGGAATTCGGCCAGCGCCTTGCACAGCTCGGTCTTGCCCACACCGGTCGGCCCGAGGAACAGGAACGAGCCACTCGGCCGGTTCGGGTCCGACAGCCCGGCCCGCGAGCGGCGCACGGCGTTGGCCACGGCGGTCACCGCCTCGTCCTGGCCGATCACCCGCTCGTGCAGCAGGCCTTCCATCTTCAACAGTTTCTCGCGCTCGCCCTCGAGCATCTTCGACACCGGGATGCCGGTCCACTTGGAGACGACTTCGGCGATCTCTTCCTCGGTCACCTTGTTGCGCAGCAACTGGTTGTCGGTCTTGCCGTGCTGGTCGACCATCTGCAGGCTGCGCTCCAGGTCCGGGATCACCCCGTACTGCAGTTCGGCCATGCGGCTGAGGTCGCCCTTGCGCCGGGCCGCTTCCAGCTCCTGGCGCGCCTGCTCGATCTTCTGCTGGATCTGCGCTGAGCCCTGCACTTCGGCTTTTTCCGACGCCCAGATTTCCTCAAGGTCGGAATACTCGCGCTCCAGGCGCTCGATTTCCTCGGTCAGTTTTTCCAGGCGCTTCTTCGCCGCTTCGTCTTCTTCCTTCTTCAGCGCCTGGGATTCCACCTTGAGCTGGATCAGACGACGGTCGAGGCGGTCGAGCACCTCGGGCTTGGAGTCGATCTCCATGCGGATGCGGCTGGCGGCTTCGTCGATCAGGTCGATGGCCTTGTCCGGCAGCTGGCGGTCGGTGATGTAGCGGTGGCTGAGCTTGGCGGCGGCAATGATCGCGCCGTCGGTGATGGCTACCTTGTGGTGCACTTCATAGCGCTCCTTCAGGCCACGCAGGATGGCGATGGTGTCTTCCTCGCTCGGCTCCTCGACCAGCACTTTCTGGAAACGCCGCTCGAGCGCTGCGTCCTTCTCGATGAACTGGCGGTACTCGTTGAGCGTGGTGGCGCCGACGCAGTGCAGCTCGCCACGGGCCAGGGCTGGCTTGAGCATGTTGCCGGCGTCCATCGCGCCCTCGCCCTTGCCGGCACCGACCATGGTGTGCAGCTCGTCGATGAACAGGATGATCTGCCCTTCCTGCTTGGACAGCTCATTGAGCAGGCCCTTGAGGCGCTCTTCGAACTCGCCGCGGTACTTGGCACCGGCAATCAGCGCGCCCATGTCCAGGGCGAGCAGGCGCTTGCCCTTGAGGCCATCGGGCACTTCGCCGTTGATGATGCGCTGGGCCAGGCCTTCGGCGATGGCGGTCTTGCCCACGCCAGGCTCGCCGATCAGCACCGGGTTGTTCTTGGTGCGCCGCTGCAGCACCTGCACGGTGCGGCGGATCTCGTCGTCACGGCCGATCACCGGGTCGAGCTTGCCTTCCTCGGCGCGCTTGGTCAGGTCGACGGTGTACTTGTCCAGGGCCTGGCGCGATTCCTCGGCGTTGGCGTCGTTGACCGCCGCGCCGCCGCGCAGGTTGTTGATGGCGTTTTCCAAGGCCTTCTTGCTCACGCCCTGGCCGAGCAGCAGCTTGCCGACCTTGCTGTTCTCGTCCATGGCGGCGAGCAGCACCAGCTCGCTGGAAATGAACTGGTCGCCCTTCTGCTGGGCCAGGCGGTCGGCCTGGTTGAGCAGGCGCGCCAAGTCCTGGGACATGTTCACATCGCCGGTGGGATTCTGGATTTTCGGCAGCTGGTCGAGCTCTTTGGTCAACGCCTTGCGCAGGCTGTTGATGTCGAAGCCTACCTGCATCAGCAGCGGCTTGATCGAGCCGCCCTGCTGCTCGATCAGCGCCTGCAGCAGGTGCAGGGGCTCGATGGCCGGATGGTCCATGCCAACGGCCAGGGATTGGGAATCGGATAACGCCAGTTGCAGCTTGCTTGTCAGTCGGTCTATTCGCATGGGATACCTTCCTTTAAAGGGCAGGCGGAGCGATGGACAGCACCTGTAATGAAGAACCTGCCTGAGATGACCAATAGATAAGGCTGATTCTGGAAGATTCAAGCTTAGCGGGATTGACCGAGATCAGCCTGGCGAATGGGCGAAACAGAAACGCCCCGGCAAGCCGGGGCGTTCTGGGAGATCACACGGAGGGGTTGGTTGCAGCTTATCGCACACCACTCTGACGCAGGGCCGCGGGCTGGAAGTCAGCCTTGTTGGCGGTGAAGGTGAAGTCGTAGGACCTTTTCTCCTCGTTCTTCATGCCCAACGCCAGGTAACGGCCCGACTGCAGGTCGTAGATGGCTTCGAGGGTGTACCACGGTACCTGGTTGTTGTAGTACGGCTGGGCATGCGCCTCGGACACACGCCACAGCTGGTTGCGGCCGTCGTACTGGTCGATCACCGCCGCCTGCCAGGTGTCTTCGTCGATGTAGAAGTCACGCTTGGCGTAGATATGGCGCTGGCCCGGCTTCAGGGTCGCGACCACATGCCACACCCGGCGCAGCTCGTAGCGGGTCAGGTCCTGGTTGATGTGGCCGGCCTTGATGATGTCGGCGTACTTGAGCTTGGGATCGTCGAGCTTGTAGGCGTTCGAGGCGATGTACATCTCCTTCTTGCCTTCGAGCTTCCAGTCATAGCGGTCCGGTGCACCGTTGTACATGTCCAGGTTGTCGGAGGTACGCAGGCCGTCGGCGGCGGTACCCGGGCCGTCGTAGGAAACCTGCGGGGCCTGGCGCACACGGCGCTGACCGGCGTTGTAGATCCACGCCTTGCGCGGCTCCTTGACCTGGTCGAGGGTCTCGTGCACCAGCAGCACGGTACCGGCCAGGCGCGCCGGCGCGGTCACTTCCTGCTTGAAGTAGAACAGTACGTTGCCCGGGTTGTTCGGGTCGTAGTCCTTCATCTTGTCGCGGAACACGAACTGGTCGCTGAAGTACACCAGGCTGTAGGAACCGTTCTGCTGCGGCGTGGCCTGGGTCACCAGGCGCGACACGCTGCCGCCGCGATAACGGGTGATGTGGTTCCAGATCACCTCGACGCCGCTCTTGGGAATCGGGAACGGGATCGCACCGCGGAAGTTGTTCAGGCCGTTGCCGCCTTCGACCAGGGTGGTCTGGGTGGCATTGGTCTTGATGTCGGCGTACACCGAATCCGGCACGGTGGCGCCGCGATGGGTCTTGTACACCGGCAGCTTGTAGGTGTCCGGGTAGCGCTTGAGCATCGCCAGCTGGCCAGGGGCCAGTTTGTCCTTGTATTGGTCGGCGTTGGCGGCGGTGATGGTGAACAGCGGCTTGTCGCTGCCGTACGGATCGGACAGGAAGCCCCTGCCATCGACACTGCCGGCGGTCTTGGCCAACGGCTCCCACGGGCCGATCGAGCCGTCGGCATTGCCGGCTTTCTCCGCGCCCATCGGCGTCAGGGTGGTGCCCAGCTTGGCCGCCTCGTCGGCGGAAACCGCAGCCATGACGCTGGTCGCCAGCAGGGACATGCCCAGCACACCGGCTTTCAGCAGACTTGTGGTCATCTTCATCGTTGTCGTCCTGGATCTGAGTGCTTAGAAGTTCACGCCGAAGCTGAGGGCGACGAAGTCGCGGTCATCCACGGTGCTGTACTTGCCATCGAAGAAGTTGGTGTACGACAGGCTCGCCGTGTAGGTGTTCTGGTACTCGGCGTCCAGGCCTAGGCTGATTGCCTTGCGGCCTTCCTCGAAGTTGCCGCCAGGGCCTGGCGAGTAGCCGGACACGTCGTGCGACCAGGCCACGTTGGGCTTGAGGTTGACCCCGGCGAAGACGTCGTTGTAGTCCCAGATCACACGGGCGCGGTAACCCCAGGAGGTGCTGGTGGTGTAGCCGTCGTTCTCGCACTTGCGGTTGAGGTTGGTGGTCGAGGCGCCTGCACCGGCACCGGCGATGGTGCTGGCGTTGAGTGCCTGGCAGGTATCCGCACCGCCGGTGGCCGGCAGTGGGCCTGGGCCGAACACCGGGTCGCGGCCGTAACGGGTGTCGTGCGCGCTCTCCAGGCCGCCCACGTGGGTGACGCCCAGTTCGCCGACCACGGTCATGCGGCTGGCGCCCATCACCTGGTCGAAGAAGTGCGTCAGGGTGGTCTGGAACTGGGTGATTTCCTTGCGGCGGTAGCCGTGCAGGTCCTGACCCGGGGTGCCGCTGAGCAGCGAGGCGTTGGCCAGCGCGCCACCGAGCGGACGCACACCGGCGAACAGGATGTCGGTAGTGTTCAACTGCACAGGGGCGTTGGGGCGGTAGCTGATCTCGCCGCTCCACGCCGTGCCGGTGGGCAGGGTGGTGGAGAAGCTCAGGCCGTAGAGGCGGATGTCTTCAGGGTACTCGACGAAGTACTGCGAGTTGCCCGCGACGATCAGCGGCGCCAGCGGACGCAGGTTCGCCGGCAGCGACGGAATGCCGGCGAAGACCGCAGGCGAGGCGCCAGTGGCACTGAAGATCGGCGCACGGCTGTGGTAGTTCATGAAGTAGGCACCGAACTCGGTGTCCAGCGGCTCGAACATGTAGCGCAGGGCCACGCCGAACTGGCCGCTGTCGCGCGCATCGCGGTCCGGGCCACGGCGCACCATCACGCCTTCTTCGTTGATGTTCACGCCACGGGTGGCGAGGAACTGCTGCGCAGCACCCGGCACCGCGCGGCTGCTGTTGAGCACGCGCAGGTTGTCGGTGCAGCCGTCGGAGATGATGTCCGGCTGGGAGAAGAAGGTGCCGCAGTTGTCGGTGACGGTCTGGTCCCATTCGAGCTGGTAGAAGGCTTCGGCCGACAGGTTGTCGGTCAGGCTCTGGGAGATGTAGAACATGTTGACCGGGATCAGGCCTTCCTTGATCTCGGCGCCTGGGCGCCGGAAGGCCGCCACGTCGATCGGGTTGATCGAGTTGATGCCGCCGCCGATGAAGGTGCTTTCACCCCAGCTCACCACCTGCTTGCCGAAGCGCACCGAACCCGGCATGTCGGCGATGGCGTAGTTGTGGTAGATGAATGCGTCGAGCAGTTGCGCACCCGAGGACTTGGCCCCCGACTTGCGCCCCGAGTCGCTGATATCCTTGAACTCGCGGCCTTCGTCCTTGAGCTCGAAGTCGTACCAGTACTTGCCACGGACGAACACGCCGGTGTCACCGTACTTGAGCTCGAGGTCGTGAATGCCCTTGAAGATCTTGGAGAAGGTCTCGCCTTTCTTGAAGTTCAGGTGGCCATCGTCGGAGGTCTGCGACAGACCCTTGCCGCCGTTGTTGACGCCGATCAGGTTCTTGTTCGGATTGGCAGTCGACCAGCTGGCCCCGATGGAGAGCGATGAGTCGAACTGACCTTCGATTTCCCCGATGTTGAAACTCACACCGAATGCGGGACTTGCGAGCGTGGAAGCGAGGCTGACGGCCAAGGGCAGCTTGGCCCGGCGCCAGAACGGGTTTGCAGATGTCATCGACGCTACTCCATGTACTTTTTTGTTATGGCAGTGAGTCCTTTCAGAAACAGCCCCGGCCCCACCAGCAGGTGCCCGCAGGAGACGACACGCCAGGCGTGCGCCCTCCCCCATTCCTGAAAATCCCCTGACCCGACTATAGCCAGCGCTCACAAGCGCTTGATCCCTCTAAAGTGTGATTTGCGTCTCGTGCGGGTGGTCATTGCAAATGGCCATTCCGCTCGCTGGCAGTGCAGAAGCATGGCTCAATTTCGTCGTTTGACAAGGCGCGGGACCTCTAACACGCGGGTCGCGCCTGGAAAGGCACGACCCGGGGCAAGTGTTACAGGGTCGAGAGGAAGGTACTGTTACTGGCTTGCCACTGGATGATGTCCACGCGGATACGCTTCTTGTCGAGCTTGCCCACGCTGGTCTTGGGAATTTCAGTAACAAGGGCGATCTGGCTCGGAATCGCCCACTTGTTGATGTGGCCCAACTCGACGAACGGCTTGAGATGCTCCTTGAGCACCTTGGCATCGAGCTGCTGGCCCTCGTGCACCACCAGCAGCGCGAACGGCCGCTCGCCCCACTGCGGATCGGCCACGCCGACCACCGCCACTTCACGCACCGCCGCGTGACGGCTGATCAGGTCTTCGAGGTCGAGGGAGGAGATCCACTCGCCGCCGGTCTTGATCACGTCCTTGATGCGGTCGCGGATGTCGATGTAGCCCATGCCGTCGAGGGTGGCCACGTCACCGGTGTGCAGCCAGCCGCCGGCCCACAGTTCGTTGCTCTTTTCCGGCTCGTTGAAGTAGCCCATGGTCAGCCAGGGTGCGCGCAGCACCAGCTCGCCCTGGGTCTCGCCATCGGCGGGCAGGAAGTTGCCGTCGCCATCGACGATCGCCGCCTCCACCATCGGCACCGGCACACCGGCCTTGATCCGGTAGCTGACGCGTTCGTCCTCGCTGCCGGCGCGCAGTTCCTCGTTCAGGTGCGCGCAGGAAATCAGCGGGCAGGTCTCGGACATGCCGTAGGCGGCCGTGAGCTGGATGCCCCGGGCCAGAGCCGCCTCGTAGAGCGCGCGGTTGAGCGCACTGCCGCCGATGATGACCTTCCAGCCGCCGAAGTCCTGGCCCTTGGCCGACGGGCAGTTGAGCAGCATCTGCAGGATGGTGGGTACGCAGTGCGAGAAGGTGACCTTCTCCTCGCGCCACAGCTTGATCAGCATGTCCGGCTCGTAACGCCCCGGATACACCTGCTTGATGCCCATCATGGTCGCCGCGTAGGGAATGCCCCAGGCATGCACGTGGAACATCGGCGTGATCGGCATGTAGACATCGTTGCTGGTGAGCAGGCGAACGCTGTCCAGGCCGCCCAGTACCGAGGTCTCGGCCAGGGTGTGCAGCACCAGCTGGCGGTGGGTGAAGTACACCCCCTTGGGGTTGCCGGTGGTGCCGGTGGTGTAGAAGGTGGTGGCGACCGAGTTCTCGTCGAAGTCGGGGAAGTCGTAGTGCGGGCTGGCGGCGGCGAGCAGTTGCTCGTACTCGCCGAGCAGGTTGGGCAGCTCGGCGGTCTTGTCCGGGCCATCGGTGATCAGCAGGGTCTTGTCGACCGTGGTCAGTTGCCCGGCGATGGCCTGGTACAGCCCGACGAAATCGCTGTTGACCAGCACGAAGCGGTCTTCGGCGTGGTTCATGGTGTAGAGGATCTGTTCGGGTGACAGGCGCACGTTGATGGTGTGCACCACCGCACCGATCATCGGGATGGCGAACATGCATTCGAGGTAGCGATGGCTGTCCCAGTCCATCACCGCCACGGTGTCGCCGGCCTTGACCCCGGCTTCGGTGAGCACGTTGGCAAGCCTGGCGATACGCTCGCCGAGCTGGGGATAAGTGAGCCGCACCTGGTCGCGGTAGACGATCTCGCGGGTCTTTTCGTAGCGGCTGCCGGACATCAGCAGGCGCTTGATCAGCAGCGGGTAGGTGTAGGCGCCGTCGGCGGGCTTGAGGATGCGGGTCTGCAGCATGGGTGTCCCTTTCTGGAAAGCGTGCCGGATATTCAAGGGTTTACTGTAGAACGGTGACGCGGCGGTCAAATCAGCCGAAGGAATGATTTGGCGTGGGCAAGTATGAGTGGCAATGTGCGAACGGGGCGTTACAGCGCCGCAGAATCCGGAGCCGCTGCGCTCCTCCCCCTGGCCTTTGCCGACGGAGCCGCCAATGTCGCGTCATGCAGTTTTTCTCGACCATCACTCCCTTGACCTGGGCGATCTCGACCTTTGCGCGCTGGAGCAGCAGTTCGACCGCCTGCAACTGCACGCCACCACCACAGCGCAGCAGGTCAGCGAACGCCTGCAGGGCGCCAGCGTGGTGATCAGCAACAAGGTGATGCTCGATGCTGCGACGCTCGCGGCCAATCCACAAGTGAAACTGATCCTGGTCGCGGCCACCGGCACCAACAACGTCGACCTCGCCGCCGCCCGCGCGCAGGGCATCACCGTGTGCAACTGCCAGGGCTACGGCACGCCGTCGGTGGCGCAGCACACCCTGACACTGCTACTGGCGCTGGCCACCCGCCTGTGCGACTACCAGCAGGCGGTGAAGGAGGGTCAATGGGCCAAGGCCAGCCAGTTCTGCCTGCTGGACTTCCCCATCGTCGAGCTGGAGGGCAAGACCCTCGGACTGCTCGGGCATGGCGAGTTGGGCGGCGCGGTGGCGCGCCTGGCCGAGACCTTCGGCATGCGTGTGCTCAGCGGGCAGATTCCCGGGCGCCCGGCGCGCGCCGAGCGCCTGGCGCTGGATGAACTGCTACCGCAGGTCGATGCCCTGACCCTGCACTGCCCGCTGAACGAGCAGACGCGGCACATGATCGGCGCGCGCGAACTGGCCTTGCTCAAGCCAGGCGCGCTGGTGGTGAATACCGCCCGCGGCGGCCTGATCGATGAGCAGGCGCTGGCCGATGCCCTGCGCGCTGGACACCTGGGCGGTGCGGCCACCGATGTGCTGAGCGTCGAGCCGCCAGTGAACGGCAACCCACTGCTAGCAGCGGATATCCCGCGCCTGATCATCACCCCGCACAGCGCCTGGGGCGCGGTGGAATCACGCCAGCGCATCGTCGGCCAGCTTGCCGAGAACGCCCAGGCCTTCTTCGCCGGACAGCCACGCCGGGTGGTGACCTGAACATCAGGTGATACACTTCGCGCTTTTTTCAGGAGGCGTCCGCCCATGGACCCGCGCAGTGAAGTGTTGCTCCGCCAGGCGGACCTGTTCCAGGGCCCGCTGCTGATCGCCGGCGCCGCCGCCGATGGTTTGCTGGGGCAGCTGCCGCAGGCTCATGCCTGGACCTGGCACGCCGGCGATCAGGCCCTGCTGGCGCAGCGCTTCGATGGCCGCAGCCACTATGGCGTCGAGGTGCCCGAAGTGCCGTTCGACGCTGCGGTGCTGTTCCTGCCCAAGTCCCGCGAGCTTGCCGCCTATCTGCTCAACGCCCTGGCCTCGCGCCTGGGCGGACGCCCGCTGTATCTGGTCGGCGAGAAACGTGGCGGTATCGAAGGTGCAGCCAAGCAACTGCAACTCTTCGGCAAGCCGCGCAAGCTCGACAGCGCCCGGCACTGCCAGCTGTGGCAGGTGACCGTGGACAACGCCCCCGAAGCCAGGCCGCTGGAGAGCCTGGCCGAGCGTTTCGAGCTGGCGCTGGACGATGGCCCGCTGCAGGTGATCAGCCTGCCGGGGGTGTTCAGCCACGGCCGCCTGGACCGCGGCACCGCGCTGCTGCTGCAGCATCTGCAGCAACTGCCGGTCGGTCATGTGCTGGACTTCGGCTGCGGCGCAGGCGTGCTCGGCGCAACCATCAAGCGCCGTTATCCACAAAGCCGGGTCACCCTGCTCGATGTCGATGCCTTCGCCGTGGCCGCCAGTCGCCTGACCCTGGCCGCCAACGGGTTGCAGGGCGAGGTGATCAGCGGTGATGGCATCGAGGCAGCCCCCACCGACCTGACCGTGATCCTGAGCAATCCACCCTTCCATACCGGGGTTCACACCGACTATCAGGCTGCAGAAAACCTGCTGCGAAAAACCAGCAAAATTCTGCAAAAAGGCGGCGAAATACGCCTCGTAGCCAACAGCTTCCTGCGCTACCAGCCACTGCTCCAGGAGGCCTTGGGCAACTGCGAAATCCGCGCCGAGGCGGATGGCTTCCGGATCTACCGGGCAACACGCGGTTAAAAAATTAACGCTTGCCCAAACCGATTCGGCTAGGCAGAATCCGCTCCGTCCTAGGGGAGTAGTCTCCCGCAAGCACCCTCTGCTTGCCCGGTACGCGTCAACACACTTGGCCCACAGGCCATGGCGCGTGCGACCTCACGGCTCACACAGATGAGCCCGGGGTTTGACAAGACCTATGACACGCACACCTTACCCGGGGCGGGAAGGCTGTACGTGTCATAGCCGTGTCGACCCGCCCCCGTAGGAAGCCTGATGCTCGAATCCTTGCTCGTCCCCACCGCCATCGTTGCGCTCGCCGAAATCGGCGACAAGACGCAATTGCTCGCGCTCATTCTCGCAGCGCGCTTTCGCAAGCCGTGGCCGATCATCGCCGGCATCGTCGCCGCCACCCTCGCCAACCATGCTGCGGCCGGCGCCGTAGGTGCCTGGGTCAGCGGGTTCTTCACCGAAAGCGTGCTGCACTGGATCCTGGCGGCGAGCTTCACCGCCACGGCCCTGTGGACGCTGGTGCCGGACAAGATGGACGACGACGAAACCAGCAATGCGCGCCGTTTCGGGCCTTTCCTGACCACACTGATCGCGTTCTTCCTTGCCGAGATCGGCGACAAGACGCAAGTGGCCACGGTGATGCTGGCCGCGCAGTACCCGCACCTGATCATGGTCATCATCGGCACCACCCTGGGCATGCTGATCGCCAACGTGCCGGTGGTCCTGGCGGGCAACTTCGCCGCCGACAAACTGCCGCTGGCGCTGATCCGACGCCTGGCGGCGGCAGCGTTCTTCGTGCTGGCGGCGGTCGCGGTGTACTCGGCGATGAAGACCAGCGGGTGGATTGGCTAGGGCATTCAGGACAGGACTGTGGGAGCGAACCAGCCTGTGGGAGCGGGCTCGTCCCGCGATCACCGGCGAAGCCGGTGCCAGGTGCTGCGGTGTCTGGCACCGGCTTCGCCGGTGATCGCGGGACGAGCCCGCTCCCACAGGAATTGCCCTAGCCGTTGGATAGCTGAACCAGACAGCTACCCCACAGCGCAGAACGCTTTACTTCTTCGCGGCCTGGTACAACGGCATCACCTTTGGAATCGCTGCCTGCAGCGATGCGATGCGGCTGGCCGAGGCCGGGTGGGTGCTCATGAATTCAGGCGGCGCGCCTTCGGAGGCCTTGCTCATCTTGTTCCACAAGGTGATCGCCGCGTTCGGGTCGTAACCGGCACGGGCCGACAGTTCCAGGCCGATCAGGTCGGCCTCGTTCTCGTTGGCACGGCTGTTGGGCAACGTCATCGAGTAGTTCACCACGGTGTCGGCCAGCGCCATGCTGTCCTGGCCCAGGCCGAAGATCGCGCCGGCGCCCTGGCGCGCCATCTCGATACCGTAGGCCTTGGACATCGCTTCGCGGCCGTGCTCGCGCAGGGCGTGGGCAATTTCATGGCCCATGACCGCTGCCAGCTCCGCATCGGTGAGCTTGAGCTGGTCGATCAGCCCGGTGTAGACGATGATCTTGCCGCCAGGGCCGCAGTTGGCGTTGAGCTCGTCGCTCTTGATCACGTTGACTTCCCACTTCCACTGCGCGGCATCCGGACGGAACTGCGGCGCCTGGGCGATCAGCCGGTCGGCGATGACCTGCACGCGCTTGGCGTCGGTGCTGCTCTTGTCCAGCACGCCTTTGCTCGACGCCTCGCCCAGCGTCTGCTGGTACGACTGGGCATACATCTGGTTGACTTCGTCGGTCGACAGCATGCTGAACATGTACTGCTTGCGCTCGACGCCGACAGCACCGCCGCTTGTGGTATTGACCGCCTGGCAGCCACCCAGCACCACGCTGGCGCTCAACAGGCTGACCACGAATGACATACGCATGAAAACACTCCCTTTTTACATGGCGCGTATCCTAGGCCCACTCGCCTGACCCCGCCATAGCCGCAGGGAAGATTTCTCTCATCCCCCCTCATGCTTTCCCACGACCACGCCGATAACAAAAGAAAACGACCTCCTTGCGTGGAGCTTTCCGGTAATGAAGTTCAAGTCGATCCAGTTTTCAGTGGCGGCCCTGGCCGGTGCCATTGTGTTGAGCATTGTCGCGGCCCTGGTGTTGTATGCCGTGTACTCCGGGGCCCGCACCCAGGACCTGGTGCAGCAGCGCACCCAGCAGCAGTTCGAAAGCGTGATCGAACAGCGCCTGTCGGCCCTGGCGCGTACCCAGGTCAGCGAGATCCAGCGTGGCCTGGAAGCGCCGCTGCTGATCAGCCGCAGCCTGGCCACGGTCAACGCCATGCTCGGCATGCAGGACGCCGACGGCAAACCGCTGATGCAGATCGACCGCAACCACCTGAACAACCTGCTCAAGCGCACCGTGGAGGTCAACCCGACGGTACTCGGCGCCTACCTGGGCTGGGAGCCGAACGCGCTGGATCATGCCGACGTCAACGGCGAGCGCTACCTGCCCTGGTGGTTCCGCAACGCCGACGGCAGCCTTGGCCAGGATCGCCTGGTCGACGTCAATGACCACACCGTACTCTCCACCGGCGTGCGCGCCAGTGAGTACTATCTGTGCCCAAAGGAAACCGGCAAGGCCTGCGTGATCGACCCGGCGCCGTACAAGGTGGGCGACAAGATGGTCATGCTCGCCTCGTTCGTCGAGCCGATCATGGTCAACGGCCAGTTCCAGGGCATCGCCGGGGCCGACCTTTCGGTGAACTTCATCCAGGACCTGCTCAACGCCGCCGACCGCCAGCTGTACAACGGCGCCGGCGAACTGGCACTGGTGTCGAGCAATGGTCGGCTGGTGGCCTACACCAAGGATGCCTCCAAGTTCGGCGAGAAGGCCAGCGACGTGCTGGACCCGACCGAAGCCGCAACCCTGGCCAGCATCAGCGGCGAAAACCTGCAGTATAAAGTCGACGCCGCCAAGGACCGCATCGAGCTGTTCCTACCGTTCAAGGTCGCCAGCACCGACGCGCGCTGGGTCCTGCTGCTGGAAATGCCACTGAGCACGGTCATGGCCGACGTCAACCAGCTACAGAAAGACCTGGGCGAGCAACGCCGCACCGACATCGTCGGCATGACCGTGGTCGGCCTGGGCATCGCCGCCCTCGGCCTGCTGGTGATCTGGCTGCTGGCCCACGGCATCGCCCGCCCGCTGAAACAGATGGTGGTGATGCTCGACGACATCGCCCAGGGCGAAGGCGACCTGACCCGCCGCCTGCACAGCGACCGCGCCGATGAACTCGGTGCCATCGCCAAGGGCTTCAACACCTTCCTGGCCAAGTTGCAGGCGATGATCAGCCAGGTGGTGACTTCGGTGCAGAAGGTCAGCGATTCCTCGGAGCACACCGCCGACATCGCCATCCGTACCAACCAGGGCGTGCACAAGCAAATGGCCGAGATCGACCAGGTCGCGACCGCCGTGCAGGAAATGACCGCCACCGCCCAGGACGTGGCACGCAACGCCACCCACGCAGCCCATGCCGCCAGCAATGCCGACCAGGCGGCCAACCAGGGCATGCAGATCGTGCGCGACACCTCGCAGTCGATCAGCGCCCTGGCCAGCGAGATCGGCCGCGCGGTAACGGTCGTCCAGGCGCTGGCCCGCGACAGCGAGAACATCAACGCGATCCTGGTGACCATCCGCGCCATCGCCGAGCAGACCAACCTGCTGGCCCTCAACGCCGCCATCGAGGCGGCACGCGCCGGCGAGCAGGGACGTGGTTTCGCCGTGGTCGCCGACGAGGTACGCAACCTGGCGCAGAAAACCCAGCAGGCGACCCAGGAAATCCAGCAGATGATCCAGCAGTTGCAGCAGGGCACCCAGGATGTGGTGCGGGTGATGGAAGACAGCCAGGGCAAGACCGACGACAGCGTGCAGCAGGCCAGCCGCGCCGCCGAAGCGCTGGAGAGCATCACCCAGGCCGTGTCGGTGATCAACGACATGAACACCCAGATCGCCAGTGCCGCAGAGCAGCAGAGCGCGGTGGCCGAAGACATCAACCGCAACGTCATCAATATCGGCCAGGTGGCCGGTGAGGTGGCTGGCGGCGCCGATGAATCGAGCCAGGCCAGTGCCGAGCTGACCAAGCTGGCCGAGCAGCAGCGGCGGTTGATCAATCAGTTCAGGGTCTGATTCACCCACCGCGTCGTTTTTTTTCGAGGATTTGCCCGCGAAAAGCTCGATACCGCCCTCAAGCCGGAGTCAGACACTCCGGCCCGTCTAGCTTCGGGTCATTGACCAGGTGCGCCAGCGCTCGCTCGCGCAACGCGGCTGGCGGGCTGGCCAGCAGTTCATGCAGCCGCGCCAGCGGCGTCTCCGGGTCCAGCCAGGCAGCCTGCCCGGCCTCGTCGAGGATCAACGGCCGACGCTGGTTCATCGCTGCCTGGGTCACCACCGCGCAACTGAGCCACACCTGCTCCTGTACCGGATACGCCTCCCACACCGCGGCATAGAACAACGAGGCGCCCTCCCCCGGCGTCACCCAGTACGGGCGCTTGCGCGCCGTGCCGCGCCACTCGTAGAAACCGTTGGCCGGCATCAGGCAGCGACGCAGGCGCAATGCATCGCGAAACATCGGCTGTTCGCCGAGGGTTTCGGCGCGGGCATGGGCAGGGGTGCGCGACAGGTCGGTGAGCCACGGCGGGGTCAGGCCCCAGCGCGCGCGGGCCAATTGCAGCTGGCCTTCGAGCCGGCGCTGGATCAGCACCGAGGCGCCGGGCGAGATGTTCCATTGAGCCTGCTGGTCGGCAGGGAAGCCCGGCAGCGCAGCGAAGGCCTGGGACCAGCGAAAGAGGGCGTAGCGTCCACACATGAGCAAAGCAGCCTAGCAGATCAGAGTACCGGGAAAGCTGTCCGGTTCGTCCCCGGCAAGGGGTTGGGCGGCATTGTACTCATCGATCAGCTGGCGTGCGTACCCGGCGTGCTCGTCGGCCACCGCCAGGGCCAGCAAACCTTGCAGCGGCAGGTCGCCCATGGCGCCGACCAGATCGCCGCCGATCAGGTGCACCGCGATGCCCTCGCTGGCCAGCATGCCGATCAGCATCTGCGCCTCCATCAGGCTTTCCGGTTCGTAGATCCGCCGCATCAGGCATCGTCCTCGCGACGCACCTCGAGCATCCACTCGTCATCGTGCACCTGCAGGATGAACACCACGGGTCGGCAGCACACCTGGCAATCCTCGGTGTAGTACTGGTCGCCGCCGGAAATGTCGACGGTGGTCTCGACGCGCTCGCCGCAATAGGGGCAGTCATAAAAGTCGATTTCGAGCATCGGGGGCCTGCGCAGTGACTTATGCGTATAATTGCCGGTCTGTTTACGGGGTCCGTGTGTGTCCGAGCCGTTTTTTTCGGCCCCGCCCCTACTTTATTACTCTAGCCGTTTCCAACAAGAGAGCATGATGGGCGAATTCGATGCCATCCGACCTTACGACGACGCTGAAGTGCCTGCCGTTCTGGCACGCCTGCTCAGCGACCCGGCATTTCTCGATATCCTCACCCACTTCCGTTTCCCGCGCATGGCGAGCGCCTTCGGCTGGCTGCTCAAGCCGCTGATCGCCCGGCGTCTGCGCAAGGAGTTCGCCGGCGTCAGCAGCGTCGCGACCCTGCAGGACAAGGTCGAATACTACGTCGACCGCACCATCGATCGCGCCACCGACGGCGTCACCTACACCGGCGTCGAGCAGCTCAGGTCGGGCACCGCCTACCTGTTCCTGGCCAACCACCGCGACATTGTCATGGACCCGGCGTTCGTCAACTACGCGGTGTATCACGCCGGCCTGCCGACGCCACGCATCGCCATCGGCGACAACCTGCTGCAGAAGCCGTTCGTCAGCGACATGATGCGCCTGAACAAGAGCTTCATCGTGCACCGCTCGATCAGCGGGCGCCGCGAGAAGCTTGCAGCCTACCAGTTGCTGTCGGCCTACATCAGCCATTCGATCCGCAACGACGGCACGTCGATCTGGATTGCCCAGGCCGAAGGCCGCGCCAAGGACGGTGACGATCGCACCGATTCGGCGATCCTCAAGATGTTCCACATGAGCCGCAAGGACGAGCCGTTCGGCGCGGTGATCCAGAGCCTGAACCTGATTCCGGTGTCGATCAGCTATGAATACGACCCCTGCGACCAGGCCAAGGCCCGTGAGCTGTACATCCGCGCCACCACCGGCACCTACAGGAAGGCGCCCGGCGAGGACGACAACAGCATCGCCCTGGGCATCACCGGTTACAAGGGGCGGGTGCACATCAACTTCGCCCCCCCGGTGACCGAGTACCACGAGGACACCAAGCAACTGGCCCAGGCCATCGACCGGCAGATTCTCGGCGGCTACCGGCTGTTCCCGGTGCACTACCTGGCCTACGCGATGTGGGATGAACGGGACGCGGCACTGGCCGTGCCGACTGCGGACAAGCTGTTCCCGGCCGACGAGCTGGAGCGGGCCAGGCAAGAGTGGCAGCGCCGCCTGGATGCCTGCCCTGCGGAGCAGCGGCCGTACCTGGTGCAGCAGTACGCAACGCCAGTGCGCAACCAGTATCAGGTGAAGGTGCAGGCCGAGACGGTCTGAGGCCGGCGAAATCGTCGGCCAGAGTCATCTGGCCGACGGTTCGAAAGAGGTACTCGTTACTTGGCCTTGAAATCGAAATCCACCTTGACCGTACGCTCCGCGCCCGTGTCCTTCAGCCTGCCGGTGAACTCAAGCCGGCCCTTCAGGTACGCTTTCTTGCTGTACTGATCGACGGTGATCCTCCCATCGACCACATTGACAGGCTTGTCGAAGCCACCTGATTCGAGCAACTGAATGATGACGTCACTACCCTCGAACGAGCGCGACTGAGAGGACTCCTGGAATTCTTCATAACGCCATTTGAACACCAGTTTTACCGGCTTGCCGTTCACATCCTCCACGGCAGTGAACGATTTTTTATCGAACTCGAGCCCTTTTGTCAGACGGTGTTTCACGTCCTTGTCGCCAACATGCACTACCAGCTGGACATAACTGTCCTTGTCAGCCTTTTTTTCGATGCCAATACCGGACGCTTCGCTTGAACTCGCCATGTTGCCTCCTGGGGATGGTTGACACGCCGAGCCAACGTACGTGCACGCATCACCCACGACAACTGGCAGAAATGACAGGTGCGCAGTTCAGACCCAGGTACTGAACCACGACAACAGCAGCGCCATCGCCAGGCACGAAAAGCCCAGGATGTAGTAGTAGCGCGGCACCCTCAGCTCGAAGGCATCGACCAGCCCTTCCTCGGCCGCGAGGCTTTCGCGGACATCGCTCTGGCGCCGCCGCGCGCTGTGCAGCAGCAGACCGCCCGGACAGGTGATGAACAGCGCCAGGACATTGATCAGCTTGGCGGGGTGGGCGGCCAGTACCCCCCAGAGGACTTGCAGGGACATCGCACTACCTCGAAACGACGATAAGCAAAGCCCGGCATTC
This sequence comes from Pseudomonas sp. FA117, assembly GCF_057370475.1. Lineage (NCBI taxonomy): Bacteria > Pseudomonadati > Pseudomonadota > Gammaproteobacteria > Pseudomonadales > Pseudomonadaceae > Pseudomonas > Pseudomonas sp. FA117. The sequence continues at coordinate 944,999 of NZ_CM170675.1, read as the reverse complement.
TACTCAAGCGCGCCCCACCCTCCCGGTTTTTGCGACCAAGTGTCACTAAATTTCATCTGTCACACGCTCGTCATCCAGACAGGCCACCCTGTCGGCCTTTTCCAGACCGGAGCTTGTCATGCTGCACGCCGAAAACCAGGACCGCCTTTATCTCGTTTCGCAGAGCGACGAGCAGCAGGCGCTGATCGACGGGTTCGCGATCAACGTCCACGACCGGCGCTGGCTGGTGTACTGCGCGCTGGGCGGGCATGCGCACCACGACCTGCCGGAAGTCGACCTGGACACCGGGCTGAGCGTGCTGGATTTCGGTATCGCGGCGGCTTGACCCGCCCCAGCAAAGAAAAACCCGCTGCCTGTCGCCAGGCAGCGGGTTTTCGTCATTCAGGCTGCGCGCTTACTCAGCCAGTACCTGACCGATGGTCGGGTCCTTGAACAGACGGGTCAGCGCGTCGCTGAGCACATCGCTGACCAGCTTGGTGTTGGTTTCCTGGTTCGGCGCCATGCCGAAGCGCTGGTCCAGAGAGGCGCCATAGCGGCCGCTGTAGCGACGGTTGGCGTTGGACACGTCGGCACGGAAGGTGGCACCGATGGTAGCCTCGGTCACATACATCTTGTCCTTGGGCGACTGGTACTTCAGCTCGGCCAGGGTCACGGTCAGCTGTGGCGCATTGCCGGCACCCGAGGTGGGAGTGAAGCCGAGCAGGCGCACGGCGGCTTCGGCCTGGGCCTGCAGCTTGGGCACCACGTCATTGCCGTTGACGGTAATGGTGCTGGTCTCCGGGTACATGCCACCCCGGGTGCCGAGCGACTGCGAAGCACGACCGTCGACCACCCGCACCACCACCGGCTGGCCACGGCCTACCGGGTTGAGCTGAGCGGTGAGCTTGGGTTGCGGGCTGAGTTGCTGCGGGCTGTGGGCACAGCCGACCAGGCTCAGGGTAGCCACCGCCATCAAACCGAACAACAGACGTTGCAGCATGCGCATTTCTCCAGAAAAAGCGGCAAAGGCCCACAGTATACCCAGCCTGTAGCAGGCCAGTCATCGGCCCGCAGCTGCTGTCACAATGGTTTCATGGCCCCGGCGTTATCCTTGCCCCAGCCCGATCAAACAGGACTCGCCACCATGGCCTCGCTCTGGACCCTGCTCTTCCAACGCCCGCGCCACAAGACCTACGCCCGCCTCGACAGCGATGGCAAATGCCTGGCGTTCAAGCAGTGCCGCCAGGCACCGACCGGCAGCGGCTGGGTTCAGGTCAGCGAAGCACACCTGGGCTGGCTGGGCCAGATGCTGCCCCACAGCGCCCGGGTTTGCGCACCTGCAAGCCGCCGTTGGCAGCAACGCATCCTTCCCGCCTGACAAACGCTGCAATAAAAACCAAGAAGAACGACCTTTCTGCCCGCGACCTCGTTATAATCTCCCCCCGATTATAAGGACGTCTCCTGATCGGGCCCCGCATTCGCCGTCTGACCCCGGCACCTTCACCGCATCGCCCACAGAGAGCCTTCCACTCAGGTCTTGCATTGGCTGTCGTGCCTGCTGTCTCTGGCCGTCTGCTGCGCATGAACCTGCGGGTTGCCATCGCGCAGTCCACTTTTGAGGTTCACGACTCCAAAAGAGCGTGAAAAAACGGTTTTTCACAACTTCACGAGAGTGTGGCGAGCAAATGAACAGTCTGGCATGTGCAAAAGCGGCAGATACGTCTCGAACAGCCCTGAACAGACGGCAAAAGCGCTCATCCTGGATGGGAGCCTGAGGCCGGTCCATAACGCACGACGGAACACTTGACCATAAGTCGAATTGCCGCAGTGGTGGTAAATGGCGTTCAATCACCGAACACCCAAGACTGATTGGCAGTGTCCGCGGAAGTTGCAAGAACTGCGAAGAGTCGGACATGGCGATCCTGGCCAACCCAGGGGTCCTATGCTGTCAATTAGGTGCTGTAGATTGTGGAGACGCGTTAATGGCGCAGAACGAATCGGTTGATGTGGTACTGGTAGGCGCGGGCATCATGAGTGCCACCCTGGCCGTACTGCTCAAGGAGCTGGACCCTGCGATCAAGCTGGAAGTCGTCGAGGCGATGGACTCCGGAGCCGCGGAAAGCTCCAACCCCTGGAACAACGCCGGGACCGGCCACGCCGGCCTGTGCGAGCTAAACTATACGCCGCAGGCCGCCGATGGCAGCATCGACATCAAGAAGGCCGTGCACATCAACACCCAGTTCGAGGTTTCCCGCCAGTTCTGGGCCTACCTGAGCAGAAAAGGCGGCTTCGGCCCCGCGCGCGACTTCATCAACCCCGTGCCGCACCTGAGCTACGTCGAAGGTGACAAGGGTGTGCAGTTCCTGCGCAAGCGCTTCGAACTGCTCAAGCAGCACCACGCCTTCTCCGAGATGGAGTACACCGAAGACAAGGCGCAGATGAAGGAGTGGATGCCGCTGATGATGCCTGGCCGTCCGGCCGACCAGCACATCGCCGCCACCCGCGTGCTCAAGGGCACCGACGTCAACTTCGGCGCGCTGACCAACAAGCTGCTCAAGCTGCTCGGCGACAGCCCCGATGCCCAGGTCAAGTACAGCAAGAAGGTCACCGGCCTGCGCCGCAGTGGCGACGGCTGGACCGTGAGCATCAAGGACGTCAACAGCGGCAACAGCCGTGAAGTCGACGCGCGCTTCGTGTTCCTCGGCGCCGGCGGCGCGGCCCTGCCGCTGCTGCAGGCCTCGGGCATCCCGGAAAGCAAGGGCTTCGGCGGCTTCCCGGTGAGCGGTCAGTGGCTGCGCTGCGACAACCCGGAGATCGTCCGCCAGCACCAGGCCAAGGTCTACAGCCAGGCCGCAGTCGGGGCGCCGCCGATGTCGGTACCGCACCTGGACACCCGTGTGGTCGACGGCAAGAAATCGCTGCTGTTCGGCCCCTACGCCGGCTTCACCACCAAGTTCCTCAAGCACGGCTCGTTCATGGACCTGCCGCTGTCGGTGCGCATGGGCAACATCGGCCCGATGCTGGCGGTGGCCCGCGACAACATGGACCTGACCAAGTACCTGGTCAGCGAAGTGATGCAGTCGATGGAGCAGCGCCTGGAATCGCTGCGTCGCTTCTACCCCGAGGCCAAAGCCGAGGACTGGCGCCTGGAAGTGGCCGGTCAGCGCGTGCAGATCATCAAGAAGGACCCGAAGAAGGGTGGCATCCTGCAGTTCGGCACCGAGCTGGTCTCGGCCGCCGACGGCAGCCTGGCGGCACTGCTCGGCGCCTCGCCGGGCGCGTCGGTGACCGTCTCGATTATGCTCGAGCTGATCGAGCGCTGCTTCCCCGAGCAGGCCAAGGGCGCCTGGGCGGCCAAGCTCAAGGAGATCTTCCCGGCACGCGAGAAGACCCTGGCCACCGATGCCGCGCTGTACCACAAGATCAGCGCCGACAACGACGTGGCGCTGGACCTGGCGGAGAACAGCCCGGCCAAGCACTACGCCTGATCAGCAGGTACGAAAAAACGCCCTTCGGGGCGTTTTTTGTGCCTGCGATCTTTACTGGCCTCTTCGCGGGCGAGCCCGCTCCCACAGGTAGCGCACCCCCTGAGGGCGATGGGAGGATTGCGGGCTTGCCCGCGAAGAAACCGGGGCAGCTCGAGGATCAGCCGCGGGCCTTGTCGATGATCTCGATGTACTCCGCCGCATTGCGCTGGTCGGCGATGGCCTCGGCGAAGGTCTTGCCGTGCTCGTCCTTGCCGTCGACATCGTGACCGGCCTCGACGAAGAAGCCGACGAAGCGCTCGAAGTCGTCGATGCGCAGGCCACGATAGGCCTTGATCAGCTTGTGGTGCGACGGCGAGGTCAGGCCATCGGCCGGCTCGAACTGAAGGAACGTCTTGATGTAGTCGTCGCTGATCTCGTCACCGATAACCTGCTTCTTGTCTTTACGCATTGCCGACTCCAACTGGGCCATCACGGGCATTTCAAAGGCGGGCAGTGTACCGCTGGCAGCCCGCAGGCCTCAACGCGTACGTACGGTGCCGGTGTGCAGGTCGGCCCAGACGTGGCCATTGGCGTAGCTGAGGAACTGCACATACAGCGTCTCGTTGCGCAGCAGGTCCATGATCACCCGGTAGTCGGCCTGTGGATAATTCAGCGCCAGGGTGCGGCTCTTGTCGTCGTAGGTCGGGCGCTTGAGGCTCTTGCCGCCCTCGCCGTCGAAGGTGACCAGCACCTGGGCGATGGTCGCCCCCTTGCTCATCGGCTTGCCCTTCAGGCGCAGGGTCAGCGACGAGGTGATGGGGATCGGCTGCTGGCTCGACTGGCGCTGGGCGCCAACCACCACCGAATAATCGGTGACCTGCAGCAGTTGCTGGGACTCGGGCTCTTCCTGGCGCAGCGAAAGGTCGTCGGGCGGGAGAAACTGGCTGTGCAAGGGCGCCGCGGAAAGCGGCAGGCTCAGCGCCAGCAGGAGGGGAAGGATCGCACGCATGAAGGGGCTCCTTGGCATGGGGGAGCACTCTAGCATGTCTTTGCAAGCGACCGACCGCGCGCAGTCAGTCGAACTGCGCGCGCATCCAGGCGTGGTATCGGGCTACGCCGTCCTCGCCTTCGCGGGGCGCCCAGAACGCGTGCTCGCCCTCACCGACAGGCCGATAGGGCCCGGCCTTGCACTCGAAAAGCATGCTGTCGTCTTCGAGCACCACCAACCCATGGTAGGTCCCCGGCGCCAGGTCGACGCCCGGGCAATCGCCACCGGCCTCGAGCACGCGCTTGTCGGTCACCTGGCCCTGCTCGTCGAAGATCAGCAGCCCCAGACGGCCGCGCAGCACGATCAGCGCCTCGGACTTGTCGGCGCTCAGGTGCCGGTGCGGCGGAATATAGGTACTGGGCTGCAACCCTACCGCCATCCGGTGGCAGGGCTCGTCCATCTCGTGGAAGTTATGGTGCTGGCGGCCGCGCGGGTTGCCGGCGGCCTTGGCCGCCAACCCGTCGAACAGCGTCTGGTCGATGAAGGCAGGCGGGCGCATGGTTTACATCCCTTTCACGGCAAAGATGCCGTTGGCGTTGCGCCAGTAACCCTTGTAGTCCATGCCGTAGCCGAAGATGTAGCGATCGACGCACGGCAGGCCCACGTAGTTGGCTTTCAGATCCGGGCTGGCCTTGCGGTCGTGGTCCTTGTCGATCAGCACCGCGGTGTACACCGAGCGCGCACCGGCATGCTTGCAGAAATCGATGATGGCACTGAGGGTGTGGCCTTCGTCGAGGATGTCATCGACGATCAGCACGTCACGGTCGATGAACGAGATTTCCGGCTTGGCCTTCCAGAACAATTCGCCGCCGCTGGTCTGGTTGCGGTAGCGGGTGGCGTGCAGGTACGAGGCTTCCAGCGGGAACTGCAGGTGGGTCAGCAGCTTGCCTGCGAAGATCAGGCCACCGTTCATCACACAGAAGACCACCGGGTTCTTGTCGTGCAGGTCCTTGCAGATCTGCTCGCCGACCTGGGCGATGGCCGCTTCGACCTGGGCTTCGTTGTACAGGCAATCGGCCTCGCTCATCACTTGGCGGATATGCTCGAGATCGGCGGACATGGCGCTCTCCAGGAGGTGCATTTTGGAAAAGCGGGCAAAGGTACGCATCCGCTCGTCCCAGATCAAGCATTTATGGACTAACGTGCTCAATGACCGCACGACAGCACGGACTGAATAGATTAACCTAGCGCGGTTTTTTTGCCCGCCCCCCGGAGCCCTCCCCCTATGCCTACTCGTGAGATCCGCCATCCGCTGATCCGCCACAAGCTCGGCCTGATGCGCCGTGCCGATATCAGCACCAAGAACTTTCGCGAACTCGCCCAGGAAGTCGGTGCGCTCCTGACCTACGAAGCCACCCAGGACCTGCCGCTGGAAACCTACGAGATCGACGGCTGGTGCGGCAAGGTCCAGGTCGAGAAGATCGCCGGCAAGAAGATCACCGTGGTGCCGATCCTGCGCGCCGGCATCGGCATGCTCGACGGCGTCCTCAGCCTGGTGCCGGGCGCCAAGGTCAGTGCCGTGGGCGTGGCCCGCAACGAAGAAACCCTCGAAGCGCACACCTACCTTGAAAAACTCGCGCCGGACATCAACCAGCGCCTGGCCCTGATCATCGACCCGATGCTGGCCACCGGCGCCTCGATGGTCGCGACCATCGACCTGCTGAAGAAGGCCGGCTGCCGGGAAATCCGTGCCATGGTCCTGGTCGCGGCGCCCGAAGGCATCGAGGTGGTCGAGAAAGCCCACCCGGACGTGCAGATCTACACCGCGTCCATCGACCAGCGCCTGAACGAACATGGCTATATCGTCCCGGGCCTGGGCGATGCCGGTGACAAGATCTTCGGCACCAAGCAAAAGGACGCCTGACCATGCAGGACGGCTTCAACGACCCGCTGTGGCGCCAGGTCGTCTCGGGCGCGCAGATGCTCTTCGTGGCATTCGGCGCACTGGTGCTCATGCCGCTGATCACGGGCCTGGACCCGAACGTGGCACTGTTCACCGCAGGTCTGGGCACCTTGCTGTTCCAGCTGGTCACGGGCCGTCAGGTGCCGGTCTTCCTGGCGTCGAGCTTCGCCTTCATCACCCCGATCATCCTCGCCAAGGGCCAGTTCGGCCTGGCGGCGACCATGGGCGGGGTGATGGCCGCAGGTTTCGTCTACACCTTCATGGGCCTGATGGTGAAGATCAAGGGCACCGGTTTCATCGACCGCATGCTGCCGCCGGTGGTCATCGGCCCGGTGATCATCTCGATCGGCCTGGCCATGGCACCGATCGCCGCCAACATGGCCATGGGCAAGGGTGGCGACGGCGCCGCGCTGATGCCCTACAAGACCGCCATGCTGATCTCGATGCCGGCGCTGCTGACCACCCTGGTGGTGGCCGTGTTCGGCAAGGGCATCTTCCGCCTGGTGCCGATCATCGCCGGCGTGCTGGTGGGCTTTGGCCTGTCGTTCGCCTTCGGCGTGGTCGACACCGCGAAGATCGCCGCCGCACCCTGGCTGGAGCTGCCAAAGTTCACCGCACCGGAGTTCAACTGGCAGGCCATCCTGTTCATCGTGCCGGTGGCCCTGGCGCCCGCGATCGAACACATCGGCGGGGTGATCGCGGTGGGCAGCGTGACCGGTCGCGACTACCTGAAGAAACCCGGCCTGCACCGCACGCTGTTCGGTGACGGCATCGCCACCACCGCTGCCGGGCTGTTCGGCGGCCCGCCCAACACCACCTATGCCGAAGTCACCGGCGCGGTGATGCTGACCAAGAACTACAACCCGAAGATCATGACCTGGGCTGCAGTGTTCGCCATCACCCTGGCATTCATCGGCAAGTTCGGCGCGCTGCTGCAGAGCATTCCGGTGCCGGTGATGGGCGGCATCCTCTGCCTGCTGTTCGGCTCGATCGCGGCGGTGGGCATGAACACCATGATCCGCCACAAGATCGACCTCGCCGAGGCGCGCAACCTGGTGATCGTGTCGGTGACCCTGGTATTCGGTATCGGTGGCGTGCTGATCGGCAGCGGCGATGGCCCGGACGACTGGGGCCTCAAGGGCATCGCCCTGTGCGCGGTGGTGGCCATTGCCCTGAACCTGCTGCTGCCGGGCAACGATGGCTGGAAGAACAAGAAGCTGGATGACCAGCTGCCTTGAACAGGCGTTGAACCGAATGGATTTCTTCGCGGGTCTACCCGCGAAGAAATCATCACCGACTCAAGCCCGCTCGCACATCCCTGCCAGCACCTGCGCCCATTGCGGGTGATCGTTCAGGCACGGCACCAGCACCAGCTCCTCGCCGCCCGCCTCGATGAACTGCTCCTTGCCCCGGTCGCCGATCTCTTCGAGGGTCTCGATGCAATCGGCAACGAACGCCGGGCACATCACCAGCAGCTTCTTCACCCCCGCCTTGGCCAGTTCGTCCAGGCGCGTCTCGGTATAGGGCTCGATCCACTTCGCCCGCCCCAGCCGCGACTGGAACGACGCCGACCATTTGCCCTCGGGAATGCCTGCTGCCTTGGCGAACGCTGCCGCGCTGGCCAGGCACTGCGAGCGGTAGCAGACCTTGCGCACCTGGGCACAGGCCGTTTCGCAGCAGTTCGCACTCTGGAAACAATGCGAGCCAGTCGGATCGAGCTTCTTCAGATGGCGCTCGGGCAGGCCGTGGAAGCTCAACAGGATGTGATCGTATTCCTGCGCCAGGTATGGCCGCGCGCTGGTGACCAGGGCATCGATGTACTGCGGCTCGTCGTAGAAAGGCTGCAACACCCGCATGTCGAACGGCAGCTGGCGATCGGCAACGGTCTGGCGTGCCAGCTCTACCACGGTGGTCACGGTGCTGTCGGCGAACTGCGGGTACAGCGGCGCCAGGGTAACCTTGCGCACACCCTGCGCGGCCAGGCGCTCGAGCACCTGCGGCAGTGCTGGCTCGCCGTAGCGCATGGCGATCTCCACCGGCCCGTGTGGCCAGTGCGGCGCGATGGCGGCCTGCAGACGACGGGTCAGCACCACCAGTGGCGAGCCCTCCTCCCACCAGATCGAGGCATAGGCGTGGGCCGACTGTTCCGGGCGCTTGATCAGGATCAGCGACACCAGCAGGCGCCGCACCGGCCAAGGCAGGTCGATCACGTACGGATCCATGAGGAACTGGTTGAGGTAGCGGCGCACATCGGCGACCGAAGTGGAAGCCGGTGAACCCAGGTTGACCAGCAGCAGGGCGTGATCGGTCATGCAGCGTCCTATGTCAGAGGCGGTCGGACAAATCGTCCAGCGCCGATTGCAGATCGTTGAAACGGAAAGTGAAACCTGCAGCCAGCAGGCGCGCCGGGCGCGCACGCTGGCCGCCGAGCAGCAGGGTCGACAGCTCGCCCAGGCCTGCCTTGAGCAACAGCCCTGGCACCGGCAACAGCGCCGGGCGATGCAGCGCACGGCCCAGGCACCTGGCGAACTCACGGTTGCGCACAGGCTCTGGCGCGCAGGCATTATAGGGACCGCTGGCGTCGTTGTGCTGCAAGAGAAAATCAATCAGGGCGATCTGGTCGTCTATATGGACCCAGGGCATCCACTGCCGGCCATTGCCCAACGGTCCGCCCAGGCCAAGCTTGAACGGCAGGCGCAGCCGCGCCAGGAACCCGCCGTCGGCAGCCAGCACCAGCCCGGTACGCACCAGCACCACACGCACGCCCAGGTTGTGCGCCCGCTGCGCAGTCTCTTCCCAGGCAATGCACAGCTGGCTGGCGAAGTCCTCTTTCACCGGCGGCGATGCTTCAGTCAGGTCGCGTTCGCCGCCGTCGCCATACCAGCCCACCGCAGAGCCGGACACCAGCACTTCGGGGCGCTGCTCGCGGCGCTCCAGCCAACCCAGCAACTGCTCGGTCAGGGTAATGCGGCTGGCCCACAGCAGTTGTCGCCGCGAAGCCGTCCAGGGTCGGTCGGCGATGGGTGCGCCTGCAAGGTTGACCACAGCATCCACCCGATCGCTGGCCTCGATCTCGTCCAGCCGGGCAATTCCGCGCACCGCAGCACCGCAGCGTTTGGCCACCTGCGCAGGATCACGGCTCCACACCGTGAGGCGATGGCCCTGGCCAAGCCAGCGCTGGCACAGGTGTCGGCCAATTAAACCGGTACCGCCCGTCAGCAATATATGCATGGTTGTGTCCTCGCAAGCTGCGGCCATGGTCTATTTTTAAGATCAAGGCACTTTTTCAACCGATCGCTCTCGGATAAACATAGGCCAACCTGTCCTATCGAGCGGAATAACCTTATACAAAACTTCTGTATTGTACAGGTTTGTCTGACAGCGTAGTCTGCTTACAGCAAGGTTCGAAGAGGCCATCATGACAGTACCTATTGCCATCATCGGTGCCGGTATCGCCGGCCTTTCCGCAGCCCAGGCCCTGCAGAAGGCCGGGCAGAACGTCCATCTGTTCGACAAGGGCCACGGCAGTGGCGGACGCATGGCCAGCAAGCGCAGCGACGCCGGTGCCCTCGACCTCGGGGCCCAGTACTTCACCGCCCGCGACCGGCGCTTCGTCGAACAGGTCCAGCACTGGGTCGACGCTGGCTGGGCCGCACAATGGAAGCCGCAGCTCTACAACTACCGCAACGGTGAACTCACCCCTTCGCCCGACGAGCAGACGCGCTGGGTCGGCGTGCCGCGCATGAGCGCCATCACTCGCGGCCTGCTCAAGGATGTCACGGTCAATTTCGGCTGTCGCATCGCCGAGGTATTCCGCGGCAAACAGTACTGGCACCTGCAGGACACCGAAGGCTGCAGCCATGGCCCCTTCAGCCGTGTGGTGATCGCAGTGCCGGCGCCCCAGGCCACACCGTTGCTGGCGGCCACGCCGAAGCTCGCGGCCGTGGCGGCCGGTGTGCAGATGGAGCCCACCTGGGCCATCGCCCTGGGTTTCCAGACCCCGCTCGACACCCCGATGCAGGGCTGCTTCGTGCAGGACAACCCGCTCGACTGGCTGGCCCGTAACCGCAGCAAGCCCGGACGCGACGAACAACTCGACACCTGGGTGCTGCACGCCACCTCGAACTGGAGCCGCCAGCACCTGGACCTGCCGAAGGAAGAGGTCATCGAACAGCTGTGGGGCGAATTCGCCGAGTTGGTCGGCTGCGTGGTCCCGGCCCCGACCTTTGCCCTCGCCCACCGCTGGCTCTACGCCCGCCCTGCGGGCAACCACGAATGGGGCGCACTGGCCGATGCCGACCAGGGCCTGTATGCCTGTGGCGACTGGTGCCTGTCCGGCCGCGTCGAAGGCGCCTGGCTCAGTGGTCAGGAAGCTGCGCGGCGCTTGCTGGAACACCTCGAGTAAAGTTGTACAAAAACTTTCTCTTGCATAAGTTTTTCGATGTGCTGGAATAGACCTGTACAAGACATTCAACTTGTACAAGTCTACGGAGGCCGTGATGAACGCCCAGCAATCGACAGGCAAACCCCGCATCGCCATCAGCGCCTGCCTGGCCGGGCAGGATGTGCGCTACAACGGCGGTCGCAAGTCATCCGACCTGTGCCAGTCGCTCGACGAGCATTTCGACTGGGTGCCGCTGTGCCCGGAAGTCGCCATTGGCCTGGGCATCCCGCGTGATGCGATTCGCCTGGTCGGCGACCCCGAAGCGCCCGAGGTGATCAACCCGCGCAACCCCGGCACCGACCTCGCCCCGCCGCTGCGCGCCTACGGCAAGCAGATGGCCGAAGTGCTGGACGACATCTGCGGCTACGTGTTCATGCAGAAATCCCCCTCCTGCGGGCTGGAGCGGGTCAAGGTCTACCAGAGCGACGGTCACCCCCTGCTGCAAGGCGGGCGCGGCGCCTACGCCCAGGCGTTCTGCGAGGCGCGGCCGGACCTGCCGGTGGAGGAGGAAGGCCGCCTTCACGATCCGGTGCTGCGCGAGAACTTCATCAGCCGCGTCTACGCCTATGCCGACTGGCAGCGACTGCTGGCCGAAGGTCTGAGCCGCGGCGCCCTGGTGCGCTTCCACTCGCGCTACAAGTACCTGCTGATGGCCCACAACCCGCAGGCCTACCGCGATCTGGGACGGATGCTGGGCAGCATGCGTCGCGACGATGATCCGCAGCAGATCGGCCCGCGCTACTTCAGCCAGCTGATGCAGGCCCTGCGCCGTTGTGCCAGCCGAGGCACCCACAGCAACGTGCTGCAGCACCTGTGCGGCTACCTGCACGATGCGCTCGACAGCAGCGACAAGGCCGAACTGCAACGCCTGATCGGCCAGTACCAACAGGGCACCGTGCCGCTGGTGGTGCCCATGACCCTGCTCAAGCACCACCTGCGCAACCATCCTGACCCTTATCTGCTGCAGCAGGCCTACCTGCAGCCGCACCCGGAAAACCTGGGGCTGCGCAATGCGCTCTGAAGACAGCCTGCCAATCGGCGAACTGGCCCGCCGCACCGGCGTCAACCCGGTCACGCTGCGGGCCTGGGAACGTCGTTACGGCCTGCTGGTGCCCGACCGCACGCCCAAGGGGCATCGCCTGTACAGCGAGGCCCACGTGAACAAGGTGCAGGCCATCCTGCACTGGCTGGAGCGTGGCGCCTCGGTGAGCCAGGTGCGCGGCCTGCTCGAGAGCCGCAGCGACGCCGCTCCGGTACTGCAAGGCGACTGGCAGGAGCGCTGCCAGAGGCTGATCGAGGCCATCGGCAGCCTCGCCCAGCGCTCGCTGGACCAGCAGCTCAACCAGGCGATGGCGCTGTACCCGGCCTCGACCTTGTGCGAACAGCTGCTGCTGCCGTTGCTCGAACACCTTGAGCAGCGTTGGCGCAACGGCTTCGATGCCGCACTCGAACAGGCGTTCTTCCACACCTGGCTGCGCAGCAAGCTGGGCGCCCGGGTCTATCACGACAACCATTCGCTCGAGGGGCCGCCGGTGCTTCTGGCCACCACGCTGCAACAGCCGTTCGACGCCCATCTGTGGCTCAGCGCCTGGCTGCTGAGCAGCAGCGGCTTTGCCGTCGAGATCCTCGAACACCCGGTGAACACCCGGCAACTGCTGCATGCAATAGGCCAGCTCAGGCCCCGCGCGCTGCTGCTGCACCTGGGCCCCGGCACCGATATCCCTGCACTGCTCCCCCTGCGCAATGTAACGCTGATGAAACTCGTCGGCGGCGCTGGTGTCTTGATTCATGAAGAGCGACTGAACGCCTTGGAGCTTCCAGCGCTGCAGCTGTTCGAGACGCCGCAGGGGGCCTTGCGCCTGCTTCAGCAATCACGCTGAAACCTGACTGTCAGAGACCTTTGAATGCAACTGATCTGGCTGCGCAGCGACCTGCGCATCGACGACAACACCGCGCTCAGCGCTGCCACCGCGCAAGGGCCAACGATCGCCCTGTGGATTGCCAGCCCTGGGCAATGGCAGACGCACGATGATGCGCCCGCCAAGGTCGACTTCTGGCTGCGCAACCTGCGCGACCTGAGAACGTCGCTCGAACAGCTGAACATTCCGCTGTTGATCCGCCACACCGACACCTGGCAACAGGTGCCGCAGACCGTGCTCGAGGTCTGCCGCAAACACCAGGTGCAGGCCGTGCACTGGAACGACGAATACGGCATCAACGAAAGCCTGCGCGACGCCGACACCCGCAAACGACTGGAAGGCTCGGGCATTACGGCGCGTACCTACCTGGACCAGTTGTTCTTCCAGCCGGGCACCCTGCTGACCAAAGCCGGCCATTACTTCCAGGTGTTCGGCCAGTTCCGCAAGAGCTGTCTTGAGCACCTGCACCGCAGCCTGCCGTCGCTCGCCCACCCGGTCAGGCGCCAGGCCCCGCTGGATATCGCCAATGATCCGATTCCCCAACACCTGGACGGCTTCGCCAAGCCACCACAGGCGCTGCGCGATCATTGGCCCGCCGGTGAAGAAGAAGCCAGGGGCAGGCTGTCGCGTTTCGTCGACGAAACCATCGACGACTACCAGACCCTGCGCGACCTGCCCGCCAAGCCCGGCACCAGCCAGCTATCCGCCTACCTGGCCGCCGGGGTGATTTCGCCACGGCAATGCCTGCACGCGGCGCTGTCGAGCAATCGCGGCGAATTCGACAGCGGCAGCCAGGGCGTACGCACCTGGATCGACGAGCTGCTCTGGCGCGAGTTCTACAAGCATATCCTGGTGGGTTATCCACAGGTCTCGCGCCACCGCCCCTTCCGCGCCCACACCGAAGCCCTGCCGTGGCGCGACGCCAGCCACGACCTGCAGGCCTGGGAGCAAGGACGTACCGGCTTCCCGCTGATCGATGCGGCGATGCGTCAACTGCTGCACACCGGCTGGATGCACAACCGGCTGCGCATGGTGGTGGCCATGTTCCTGAGCAAGAACCTGCTGATCGACTGGCGCAAGGGCGAACGTCACTTCATGCGCCACCTGATCGACGGCGACCTGGCGGCCAACAACGGCGGCTGGCAGTGGAGCGCTTCCACAGGAACCGATTCGGTGCCGTATTTCCGCATCTTCAATCCGGTGACACAGTCGCAGCGCTTCGATCCGCAAGGACGCTTCATCCGTCACTGGCTGCCTGAACTCACTCATCTGGATGACAAACACATTCATTTGCCCGTGAAATCCGCCGGACTATTTGATACAAGTTGCTACATCAGCCCCATTGTCGATCTCGACAGTAGCCGCCAGCGGGCACTGGCGGCATTCAAGGGGCTGCCCGCCGCCACCCATTGAACAGGACGAACACTTGAGCAGTACACGGAGTTTCTGGGTTACAGGGGCCAGCAATGGAGTAGGCGTGGCCTTGGTCGAACGGTTGCTCGAACTGGGCCACCGAGTCGCCGCCAGCGGCAAGGATTGCCAGGAACTCACCACCTTGGCCGAGCTGCACGGGCCGCGCCTGTTGCGCCTGCCTGTACAACTGGACGAACTCGAGCAGGCACAGGCTGCTGCGCAACGCTTGCAGTCCGAGTGGGGAGCGCTGGATGTCCTGGTGGTCAATGCCGGCACGTGCGACTACCTGCAGCGCGGCCTGCCCAGCGACAAACTGTTCGAGGCCATCGTCACCAGCAACCAGCGCGCCAGCGAGCAGGTGATGGCCAGCGCACTGGCACTGCTGGCCAGGGGTGACAGCCCTCAGGTGATGGCGGTTTTCAGCCGCTATTCGGCGCTGCAGCTGCACTCGCCGCTGCAGGATCCCAACGGGCACAACAGCCTGCCCCAGTGGTTCCGCGAACAGCGCGAAGTGCTCGGTGACCTGGGCGTGCAGCTGACAGTGGTCGCGCCGCAATCGCTCAAGGCGCCGGTCACCAGCGCCGTGGCGATTCCCGAGTTGTGGACAGCGCAGAGCGCCGCCGAAGAACTGCTGCAGCGACTGGAAACGGCCCAGGCCGAACTGGTGCTCGAGGTGCTGGACCCGACCTTGTTGTGGCCGCTGCCCCGCGAGGATTGAAACGGATTGCAGCCGCAAGGTCGCTGCGGCAGCGTCCTTGCGCCGCGAAAGGGCTGCGCTGCAGCCCTGCGACTACACTCAAAGCGCCATGCGATAATGCAGCGAGTAGCTCTCGACACCGTCGTTGGGCTGCTTGATGCCTGCATTGGAATAGTGAATCGCGCGGACCCCGATCTCGTGCCCACCGGCAAAACGCAGGCCGAAGCCGATGCGGTCTTCGAACTGGAATGACGAGCCCAGGTCGTTGCTCTCCAGCTTGGTCCGCGAAAACGCCGCCACACCGATCCCCGCCTCGATGTAGGGTTTGACCGACTCCCCGGCAAACTCGTAGACGAACACCGGTGCAAACGACAGGCTGTGGTTGCTCGCCCGGTCGTCACCATCCCAGTAGGTATAGGCCCCGTCCCAGTAGCCGGTGATACGGCCGACACTGGTCTGCCACCAGCTGGCGTCCCAGTTCGACTGCAAGCCCAACCGATAGACCATGGTGCTGTCGCCGGTCTGCCCCACCGACAACGAAACATCGGCCGCCTGCGCCGACACCGCCTGCCCCAGCGTCAACGCGGCAACCGCCGCCAATCCTAGCCAATGCCTCATGAGCTGCGTCCTTCTTCCTGGTGTTGTTATCAAGTGTCTGCCTGTCAGCCAGGCTCAATGATAGAAATCAGCACTAGGACGATAGTTCAGCTTTTCCACAAGGAATTTCACACTTTTTTTACAAGTCGAACGCACTGACCCGTTTGGCCGAAGCGCCCCACAGCAGCGGCAGGATCTTGTGCAAGTGCTCGGTGTCGCCACTGCTGCAGAACTCGGCCTCACGCGCAGGCCCGTCGGCCAGCAGGTCGCGGGCCAGCAACAGGCGCTGCAACTGACGCGCCACGGCAGCACCGGTATCGATGATCGCCACCTCGGCCGGGACCATGTCGGCGAGCAACGGGCGCAGGAAGGGATAGTGCGTGCAGCCGAGGATCAGCGTGTCGCAGTTGGCCGCCAGCAGCGGCTGCACGTAACCGAGCAACATCTGGCGCAGCAGCGGGCTGTTCAGGTCACCAGCCTCGATCAGCTCGACCAGGCCGGGGCACGGTTGCGTGACCACCTGTACATCGCTGGCGAAGCGGTCGAGCAAGGCGGCGAACTTGGCGCTCTGCAGGGTGCCTGTAGTGGCCAGCACGCCGACCACGCCTGAGCGGGTTGCCGCGGCTGCGGGCTTGACCGCCGGCTCCATGCCCACCAGCGGCCAGTCGGGGTAGCGCTCGCGCAGGTCGGCCACCGCGGCCACTGTGGCGGTGTTGCAGGCCAGGACCATGGCCTTGGCCCCGCGCGCCTGGAAAAACCCGGCGATGTGCCGGCAGCGTTCGCGGATGTATTCCGGGGTCTTCTCGCCGTAGGGTACATGGCCACAATCGGCCACATAGAGCAGCGACTCGCCGGGCAGCAAGCGGCGGATCTCGGCGAGCACCGACAAACCACCGACCCCCGAATCCATCACGCCCACCGGCGCCGAGCGCTCAGCCATGGCGGTGGCTGCACACGGCGCAGGCTGGGTCCCGCTTGACCCGCAGCTCGCGCATGCGGGTGCCGAGGGCATCGATCAACAGCAGGCGACCCACCAGCGGCTCACCGAAACCGGCGAGCAGCTTCAGGGCTTCCAGCGCCTGCAGGCTGCCCACCAGCCCCACCAGCGGGCCGATCACGCCGGCTTCGCTGCAGGTCAGCTCGTCTTCGCTGCCATGCCCGTAAAGGCAGTGATAACAGGGGCTGGAATCGCGGCGCGTATCGAACACCGACAACTGGCCTTCCAGGCGGATGGCGGCGCCACTCACCAGGGGTTTGCCAGCCGCCACGCACGCGGCATTGACGGCCTCGCGAGTGGCGAAATTGTCGGAGCAGTCCAGCACCAGGTCCACCGCCGCCACCGCCGCAGCCAGGGAGTCATCGTCCAGGGCCTGGCGATGGGCGAGCAATGCGATCTCCGGATTGATCGCCTGCAGGCGCTGCAGCGCAGAGTCAACCTTGCTCATGCCGACGCTGTCGCTGTCGTGGATAACCTGGCGCTGCAGGTTGGTCAGGTCGACGGTGTCGAAGTCGGCCAGGTGCAGTTCGCCGACCCCGGCCGCTGCCAGGTACAGCGCCACAGGCGAACCCAGCCCACCGAGACCGACCACCAGGGCCTTGCTCTGCTTGAGCCGCAACTGGCCGGCGATATCCACCTGGGACAACAGGATCTGGCGGCTGTAGCGCAACAGTTCCTGGTCGCTCAGCATGGCAGGCGCCCCAGGGAAATCCGCTGATGACCGCCGAGGTCGCGACGGCTTTCGACTTCGACGAAGCCACTGCCGACCAGCAGGTCGCGTACGGCGTCGGCTTGGTCGTAACCGTGTTCGAGCAGCAGCCAGCCGCCGGGCAGCAGGTGCCCGGGCGCCTGGGCGATGATCGTGCGCAGGTCGTCCAGGCCGTCAGGCCCCGCCACCAGCGCACTGCTGGGCTCGAAGCGGACATCGCCTGCGCCGAGGTGCGGATCTTCGGCAGCGATGTAGGGCGGGTTGCTGAGAATCAGGTCGAAGCGCTCGTCGGCCAGGGCGTCGAACCAGTGGCTGCTGCGCACCTGGACGTTGCTCAGTTGCAGGCGTTGACGGTTGCGCTCGGCCAGGGCCACGGCCTCGTCGATGCGGTCGACAGCGGTCACCTGCCAGGCCGGGCATTCACTGGCCAGGGCCAGGGCGATGGCGCCGGTGCCGGTGCCCAGGTCCAGCACGCGGGCGGGCCTGGCAGGTACACGCTCGAGTGCGGTCTCGACCAGCAGTTCGGTGTCCGGCCGCGGGATCAAGGTGTGCGGCGCCACTTCCAGGTCGAGCTTCCAGAAGCCCTGCTGGCCAAGAATATAAGCCACCGGCTCGCCCGCGCGACGGCGCTCGAGGAAGGTGGCAAACGTCTCTGCCGCCTCGCTGCTGACGATGCGTTCGGGCCAGGTGTGCAGGTAGCTGCGCGATTTGCCCAGGGCCGCGGCCAGCAGCAACTCGGCGTCCAGGCGCTCGGAGGGCGAATCGGGCAGGTGCGCGTTGCGCAGCAGGCTGGCAATGATGGTCATCAGTCCCCCAGGGCGGCCAGTTGATCGGCCTGGTACTCGGCCAGCAAGGGTTCGATCACTGCGTCGACGCCACCGGCGAGCACGTCGTCGAGGGAGTAGAGCGTCAGGTTGATGCGGTGGTCGGTCACCCGGCCCTGTGGATAGTTGTAGGTGCGGATGCGTTCGGAGCGGTCGCCCGAACCGACCAGAAGCTTGCGCTCGCTGGCAATGGCGTTCTGTGCGGCGCTGGTCTGCATGTCGTTGAGCTTGGCCGATAGCCAGGACATGGCGCGGGCGCGGTTCTTGTGCTGGGAGCGTTCTTCCTGGCACTCGACGACGATGCCGGTCGGCAGGTGGGTGATGCGGATCGCCGAGTCGGTCTTGTTGACGTGCTGGCCGCCGGCGCCGGAGGCGCGGTAGGTGTCCACGCGCAGGTCGGCCGGGTTGATCTCGATCGCCGCCTGCTCGTCAGGCTCGGCGAGCACCGCCACGGTGCAGGCCGAGGTGTGGATGCGGCCCTGCGATTCGGTTTCCGGCACGCGCTGCACACGGTGCGCGCCAGACTCGAACTTGAGCTTGCCGTACACGCTTTCGCCCTCGACGCGGGCAATGATTTCCTTGTAGCCGCCGTGCTCGCCCTCGTTCTCGGAAAGGATCTCGAGGCGCCAGCCGCGTTTTTCCGCGTAGCGCGAGTACATGCGGAACAGGTCGCCGGAGAAGATCGCCGCCTCGTCGCCACCGGTACCGGCGCGGATTTCGAGGAACACGTTGCGGCCGTCGTTGGGGTCCTTGGGCAGCAGCATGCGCTGCAGCTGCGACTCCAGCACCACCAGTTGCTCCCTGGCTTCGCGCACTTCCTCCACGGCCATCTCGCGCAGGTCCGGGTCGCTGTCCTTGAGCAGCGCCTGCGCGCCCTCGAGGTCGTCCTGCACCTTGCGCCACTCTTTATAAGCCGCGTACACCGGCTCGACTTCGGCGTATTCGCGGGAATAGGCGCGAAAGCGGGTCTGGTCGGAAATGACTTCGGCATCGCCCAGCAGGGCGGTGAGTTCTTCGAAGCGGTCCTGGAGAATCTCCAGTTTTTTCAGCAGCGACGCTTTCATTGCGGGGGTTTGTCCGTCGGGCCCTCATGGAGGGCAAAGAGTTCCTGGGCCATGGCCAGCGCATCGACGCGGCCTTCGGCAGAGAGCTTTTTCAGTTGCACGCTCGGCGCGTGCAGCAACTTGTTGGTCAGGCCACGGGCCAACTGCGCGAGCACCTCCTCGGGGTTGCCGCCGTTGGCCAGCAGGCGCTGGGCTTTCTGCAATTCTTCATCACGCAGTCGCTCGCTCTGCTGGCGGTAGGCCTTGAGCACGTCCACCGCCGCCAGCTCGCGCAGGCGCGCCATGAAGTCGTCGACACCCAGGTTGACCAGTTCCTCGGCGGCCTGGGCAGCACCCTGGCGGCTCTTGAGGTTCTCGGCAACGACGTCGTGCAGGTCGTCGACAGTATAGAGGTAGACGTCATCCAGCTCGCCCACCTGCGCCTCGATATCACGCGGCACGGCGATGTCGACCATGAAGATCGGCTTGTGCCGCCGCTGCTTCAGGGCGCTCTCGACCGCGCCCTTGCCGAGAATCGGCAACTGGCTGGCGGTGGAGCTGATGACGATGTCGCTGTTGGCCAGCTCCTGCGGGATGTCGGCCAGCAGCACGGCGTGGGCGCCGAACTGCTCGGCCAGGATGCTTGCACGTTCCAGGGTGCGGTTGGCGACCACGATCCGCTTGACCCCCTGCTCATGCAAGTGGCGGGCGACCAGGGTGATGGTTTCCCCAGCCCCGATCAGCAGGGCCTGGCTGCGGCCCAGGTCGGCGAAGATCTGCTTGGCCAGGCTGACCGCAGCGAACGCCACCGAAACCGGGTTCTCGCCGATGGCGGTGTCGGTGCGCACCTGCTTGGCAGCGCTGAAGGTGGCCTGGAACAGGCGCCCGAGCAGCGGGCCGATGGTGCCGGCCTCGCGGGCCACGGCGTAGGCCGACTTCATCTGGCCGAGGATCTGCGGCTCGCCCAGCACCAGCGAGTCGAGCCCGGAGGCGACGCGCATCATGTGCTTCACAGCATCGTGCTCCTCGTGGACGTAGGCACTGGCACGCAGCTCGTCGAGGCTCAGGCGGTGGTAGTCGGCCAGCCACTGCAGCACGGTCTCGGCGCTGAGCTGGTCCTGCTCTATATAGAGCTCGCTGCGATTGCAGGTGGAGAGGATCGCCGCCTCGCGGCTGGCGGTCAGTCGGCAGAGCTGCTGCAGGGCGTCGACCAGCTGCTCGGGCGTGAACGCCACGCGCTCGCGTACGTCTACCGAGGCAGTCTTATGGTTGATACCGAGGGCGAGAAAGGCCATGCAAGATCGCTGGTTGGGACGGGAAGCCGATAATTGTCCTACTTCGCAGGATTCAGGACAACCACCGTTCGCTATTGTCGTGATGAGCCTGGGCTATCAGCCGGACAGCGGGCTCGATCGGGTGCAGAAATGACCTGCCGCCGAACGTCACGGGCTCGTCACTGTCACACAGGTGGGTTTGCCCCTACGCTTGTGTCATCATGCTCCGACCGCCGGTTAGTCCTTCAAAGCCTCTATGAACAGATCCTACGCATTGCTGCTTGCCTTCGCCCTGCTCCAGGGCTGCCAGAGCCTGGTCCCGCACAAGAGCGAGGACCCGCAGGCTGTTGCCGAGGCCGAAAAGCCCGAGGCGAAGACGCCCGTGGTGTATGGATCGTTCAAGCAGGACACGCTCTACAGCTTGCTGGTGGCCGAACTGGCCGGCCAGCGCAACCGTTTCGACATCGCCCTGGCCAACTACGTCGACCAGGCGCAGAAAACCCAGGACCCGGCCGTCTCCGAGCGCGCCTACCGCATCGCCGAGTACCTCGGCGCCGACGAACCGGCGCTGGATACCGCGCTGATCTGGGCCCGCAACGACCCGCAGAACCTCGACGCCCAGCGCGCCGCCGCCATCCAGCTGGCCCGTTCCGGGCGCTATGACGACGCCATGACCTACATGGAGAAGGTGCTGCAGGGCCAGGGCGACACCCACTTCGACTTCCTCGCCCTGTCGGCCGCCGAAACCGACCAGAGCACCCGCGACGGCCTGATGCAAAGCTTCGACCGCCTGCTGGTCAAGAACCCGGACAACAGCCAGCTGGTGTTCGGCAAGGCCCTGCTGCTGAACCAGGACGGCAAGACCGAACAGGCACTCGAACTGCTCGAAAGCCACCCGCCGCGTAACGGCGAGGTTGCGCCGATCCTGCTGCGCGCACGCCTGCTGCAGGCCCTGGATCGCGGCGACGAGGCCCTGCCGCTGCTGCGCGGAGCGATTCGCGACAACCCCGACGACAAGCGCCTGCGCCTGACCTACGCGCGCACCCTGGTCGAGCAGGACCGCATCAACGATGCCAAGGCCGAGTTCGAAAGCCTCCTGCAGCAGTACCCCGATGATGACGAGCTGCGTTACTCGCTGGCACTGGTGAGCATGGAGAACAAGAACTGGGACGAGGCCGAGGGCTACCTGCAGGAGTTGGTCGAGCGCGACAGCAACGTCGATGCCGCCCACCTCAATCTTGGCCGTGTCCGCGAAGAGCGTGGCCTGCCGGCAGCAGCCCTGCGCGAGTACGCCCTGGTCGGCCCGGGTCCGGACTACCTGGCCGCGCAACTGCGCCAGGCCGATATCCTGATCGCCAACGGCCGCAGCACCGAGGCCTCCCGCCATCTGGCCGAAGCCCGCGAGGCCCAGCCCGACTACGCCATCCAGCTGTACCTGATCGAAGCCGAAACGCTCGGCAACAACGGCAAGGAAGCCCAGGCCGACCAGGTGCTGCAGCAGGCCATCAAGCGCTATCCCGATGACCTCAACCTGCTCTACACCCGCGCCATGCTGGCGGAAAAACGCGACGACCTGCCGCAGATGGAGAAAGACCTGCGCGCGATCATCGCCCGCGAGCCGGAAAACGCCATGGCCCTGAACGCGCTGGGTTACACCCTGGCCGACCGTACCACCCGCTACGGCGAAGCCAAGGCGCTGATCGACAAGGCCCACCAGCTCACCCCGGACGACCCTGCCGTGCTCGACAGCCTCGGCTGGGTCAACTACCGCCTGGGCAACCTGGACGAGGCCGAGCGTTTGCTGCGCCAGGCGCTGGAGCGTTTCCCCGACCATGAAGTCGCCGCCCACCTGGGTGAAGTGCTGTGGGCCAACGGCAAGCGCCGCGAAGCCCGCCAGGTGTGGGCCAAGGCCTTCGCCGAGCAGCCCGACAGCCCTATCCTGCGCAAGACCCTCCTGCGCCTGACCGGATCCGAGAACCTTTAAGCCATGCGTTTGCGTCATCTGATCACCTTCGCCCTCATCGCCCTGCTCGCCGGCTGCGCCGGCTTCGGCACCCGAGAAGCCGTGCAGGGCAAGGGCAGCCCGCAACTGTGGCGCGAGCACAAGCAGCAGCTGAGCAGCCTCGACGGCTGGCAGATCAACGGCAAGGTCGGCATCCGTGCCCCGCGTGACTCGGGCAGCGGCACGCTGTTCTGGCTGCAGCGCCAGGACTACTACGACATTCGCCTGGCAGGCCCATTGGGCCGTGGCGCCGCCCGCCTGACCGGCCGCCCCGGTGGCGTGGTGCTGGAAGTGGCCAACCAGGGCCGCTACGAAGCCCCGAACCCCGAGGCGCTGCTCGAAGAACAGCTCGGCTGGCGCCTGCCGGTGTCGCATCTGGTGTGGTGGGTCCGCGGTCTGCCGGCACCGGACAGCAAGAGCCAGCTGACCCTCGACGGAGACAGCCGTCTGGCCCGTCTCACCCAGGATGGCTGGGAAGTCGAGTACCTGAGCTACACCGAACAGAACGGCTACTGGCTGCCCGAGCGCCTCAAGCTGCACGGCGAGAACATCGACGTCACGCTGGTGGTCAAGGACTGGCAGCCGCGCCAGCTGGGGCACTGATCCGATGCAGCGCCTCACCCTGCCCGCCCCGGCCAAGCTCAACCTGTGGCTGCACATCACCGGCCGGCGCGCCGACGGTTATCACGAGCTGGAAACCGTGTTCCAGTTCCTCGACCACGCAGACGAGCTGAGCTTCCAGCTGCGTGACGACGGCCAGATCCGCCTGAACACCGAGATCGCCGACGTCCCCCACGACAGCAACCTGATCGTGCGCGCAGCACGCAAGCTGCAGGAACAGTCCGGCACGCAGCTGGGTGTCGATATCTGGCTCGACAAGGTGCTGCCCATGGGCGGCGGCATCGGCGGCGGCAGCTCCGATGCGGCCACTACCCTGCTGGCCCTGCACCATCTCTGGCAACTCAACTGGAGCGTCGAGCGCCTGGCCGCGCTGGGCCTGGCCCTGGGCGCCGATGTGCCGGTGTTCATCCACGGCCACGCCGCCTTCGCCCAGGGTGTCGGCGAACAATTGACCCCGGTAGATCCGCAAGAGCCCTGGTATGTCGTGCTGGTGCCGCAAGTGTCTGTCAGCACAGCGGAAATTTTTTCGCATCCAGAGTTGACACGTGATTCCCTCCCCCTTAAGATGCGCCCCGTTCCCGAGGGAAACAGTCGAAATGACTGCCAACCGGTAGTAGAGCAGCGGTATCCGGAAGTTCGCAATGCGCTGAATTCACTGGGTAAATTTACCGAAGCCCGAATGACCGGCACTGGAAGTTGTGTGTTTGGGGCCTTCCCAAGCAAAGCCGAAGCTGATAGAGTTCTGGCCCTTCTTTCAGAGACCCAAGCAGGGTTTGTGGCAAAAGGAAGCAACGTTTCGATGTTGCATCGCAAGCTGCAGAGTCTGATCAAGAAGTCGAGCGCATAAGCGTTCGCAGCAACAGATACAGGGGCGTCGCCAAGCGGTAAGGCAGCAGGTTTTGATCCTGCCATGCGTTGGTTCGAATCCAGCCGCCCCTGCCATTTTCCTTATACTCATCCAGGTTACCCTCAGCCTTCAGGTACTGCGCGTGTCCAAGATGATGGTCTTCACGGGGAATGCCAACCCCGATCTGGCTCGGCGTGTCGTACGTCAGCTGCATATCCCACTGGGTGATGTTTCTGTCGGTAAATTCTCCGACGGCGAAATCAGCACTGAGATTAATGAAAACGTCCGCGGTAAAGACGTCTTTATCATTCAGCCGACCTGCGCTCCGACCAACGATAACCTGATGGAACTGGTAGTGATGGCCGATGCCTTCCGCCGCTCCTCAGCTTCCCGAATCACCGCCGTGATTCCTTACTTCGGATACGCCCGCCAGGACCGCCGTCCGCGTTCGGCACGTGTAGCCATCAGCGCCAAAGTCGTCGCTGACATGCTCACTGTCGTGGGTATCGACCGTGTTCTCACCGTCGACCTGCACGCTGACCAGATCCAGGGGTTCTTCGATATTCCCGTCGACAACATCTACGGCTCGCCCGTACTGGTCGATGACATCGAAGACCAGCGTTTCGATAACCTCATGATCGTCTCCCCCGACATCGGTGGTGTGGTGCGTGCACGCGCCGTCGCCAAGTCGCTGGGTGTGGACCTGGGGATCATCGACAAACGCCGCGAGAAAGCGAACCACTCCGAGGTGATGCACATCATCGGCGACGTCGAAGGACGCACC
Source organism: Pseudomonas sp. FA117 (assembly GCF_057370475.1). Lineage (NCBI taxonomy): Bacteria > Pseudomonadati > Pseudomonadota > Gammaproteobacteria > Pseudomonadales > Pseudomonadaceae > Pseudomonas > Pseudomonas sp. FA117. Next base: position 920,431 of record NZ_CM170675.1, on the reverse strand, counting down.
TGCATCCTGGTAGACGACATGGTCGACACCGCCGGCACCCTGTGCCACGCGGCCAAGGCCCTGAAAGACCACGGCGCTGCCAAGGTCTACGCCTATTGCACCCACCCGGTTCTGTCGGGTCGTGCGATCGAGAACATCGAGAAGTCGGTGCTCGACGAGCTGGTGGTGACCAACACCATCCCGCTGTCCGCCGCTGCTCAAGCCTGTGACCGTATCCGCCAGCTGGATATCGCACCGGTAGTCGCTGAAGCGGTCCGCCGCATCAGCAACGAAGAATCGATCAGCGCGATGTTCCGCTAAGCGGAACGCACGCTGACGAAAAGCGCCCCGCCCCGGCATCGATGTCGGGGCGGGGCTTTTTTGCCATCCCCGTCCGGCGCTGGTCGCAAACGCCCTCGGGGGGCTATTTTGGAGAAACAAAATGACCGATTTCACCCTGAACGCCCAAGCGCGTACTGACCTGGGGAAAGGTGCGAGCCGCCGCCTGCGTCACTCGCTGAACATCCCTGCCGTTGTCTACGGTGGTAACAAGGACGCCGAGTCCCTGACCATCCTGGCCAAGGAAATCACCAAGCTGTTCGAAAACGAAGCTGCCTTCAGCCACGTTCTGGAACTGAACGTCGACGGCAAGAAGCAGAACGTCATCGTCAAGGCCCTGCAGCGCCACCCGGCCAAAGGCTTCATCATGCACGCCGACTTCGTTCGCGTCGTTGCTGGCCAGAAGCTGACCGCCAAGGTTCCGGTTCACTTCGTTGGTGAAGAAGCCCCGGTCAAGAAAGGCGGCGAGATCTCCCACGTCGAGTCCGAGATCGAAGTATCCTGCGAAGCCAAGGACCTGCCTGAGTTCATCGAAGTCGACCTGTCCAAGGCCGAAATCGGCACCATCATCCACCTGTCGGACCTCAAGGCTCCGAAAGGCGTAGAGTTCGTCGCTCTGGCCCACGGTGATGACAAGGCCGTTGCCAACGTTCACGCCCCACGCGTGTCCGCTGAAGCTGCTGAAGAAGGCGCTGCCGAGTAATCCACTCGCACGCCGGCGTCGGTCGGGTTACAGTGCCGCGCGCACTGTAACCCGCCAACTCCAAGGAAGAGCCCCTGACGTGACCGCCATCCAGTTGATCGTCGGCCTGGGTAACCCCGGCCCCGAATACGAACAGACCCGGCATAACGCAGGGGCTCTTTTCGTTGAACGCATTGCCAGCGCCCAGCGCATCTCGCTGTCCGCTGACAAGAAGTATTTCGGCCTGACGGCTAAATTCAGCCATCAGGGCAACGATGTTCGCCTGCTGATCCCCACCACCTACATGAACCGCAGCGGCCAGTCCGTGGCGGCATTGGCCAATTTCTTCCGCATCAAGCCGGAAGCGATCCTGGTGGCGCACGACGAACTCGACCTGCCTCCGGGCGTCGCCAAGCTCAAGCGCGGCGGTGGCCACGGCGGGCACAACGGCCTGCGCGACATCATCGCGCAGCTCGGCAACCAGAACGACTTCCACCGCCTGCGGCTTGGCATCGGCCACCCGGGTGACGCAAAACTGGTCTCCAACTTCGTCCTGGGCCGCGCGCCGCGCGCCGAGCAGGAGAAGCTCGACGCCAGCATCGATTTTGCCCTCGGCGTGCTGCCGGACGTGCTGGCCGGCGACTTCGCCAAGGCCATGCGCGAGCTGCACAGCCAGAAGGCCTGACTCTCTAGAAAGGGGAATTCCCATGGGTTTCAATTGCGGCATCGTCGGCCTGCCCAACGTCGGCAAGTCCACCCTGTTCAACGCCCTGACCAAATCCGGTATCGCGGCGGAGAACTTCCCTTTCTGCACCATCGAGCCGAACAGCGGCATCGTGCCGATGCCCGACGCACGCCTGGCGGCGCTGGCCGAGATCGTCAAGCCCAACCGCATCCTGCCGACCACCATGGAGTTCGTCGACATCGCCGGCCTGGTCGCCGGTGCCTCCAAGGGTGAAGGCCTGGGCAACAAGTTCCTCGCCAACATCCGCGAGACCGACGCCATTGCCCACGTGGTGCGCTGCTTCGAAGACGAGAACGTGATCCACGTCTCCAACAGCGTCGACCCCAAGCGCGACATCGAGATCATCGACCTCGAACTGATCTTCGCCGACCTCGACAGCTGCGAGAAGCAGCTGCAGAAAGTCGCCCGCAACGCCAAGGGTGGCGACAAGGAAGCCCTGGCGCAGAAGGCCATCCTCGAGAAGCTGATCCCGCACTTCACCGAAGGCAAGCCTGCGCGCAGCCTGATGAAGAACATGGCTGACGACGAGAAGGCCGTCATCCGCGGCTTCCACCTGCTGACCAGCAAGCCGGTCATGTACATCGCCAACGTGGCCGAAGACGGCTTCGACAACAACCCGCACCTGGACGTGGTCAAGGCCATCGCCGAGGAAGAAGGCGCGGTGGTGGTGCCGGTGTGCAACAAGATCGAGGCCGAGATCGCCGAACTCGACGACGGCGAGGAGAAGGACATGTTCCTCGAGGCCCTGGGCCTGGAAGAGCCTGGCCTGAACCGTGTGATCCGCGCCGGTTACGAGCTGCTCAACCTGCAGACCTACTTCACCGCCGGGGTTCAGGAAGTCCGCGCCTGGACCGTACGTGTAGGCGCCACCGCGCCGCAGGCGGCCGGCGTGATCCACACCGACTTCGAGAAGGGCTTCATCCGCGCCGAAGTGGTGGCCTACGACGACTTCATCCAGTTCAAGGGTGAAGGCGGCGCCAAGGAAGCTGGCAAATGGCGCCTGGAAGGCAAGGACTACATCGTCAAGGACGGTGACGTGATGCACTTCCGCTTCAACGTCTGAGCCAGCCTCAGGCCTTGGGAAAGGTCGATGCCCAAGAACCCCTGGATGCCGCTGGCAGCCAGGGGTTTTTTAATGGGTTTCGATCAACCACCGGTACATCCCTGCAGAAGTGGCGGCGAGACGCAAAGGGTCACAGCGCAAGCGCAACGCCTGGACCTGAAGCCTAATTTTCCCCGCCGGCAAAACGTTCTTCTCGTCATGACCCGTGGACCGACCCCGAGAGAGCCTGCCATGCCCCAAACCCTGTTCAGCCTCACCCTGACCGATGGCCGGCGTGCCAGCACCTTTGGCGAAAGCGCCGTTGGCGGCGTACTGCAGGTCAGCGACCAGCCCGAGCTGGCCTATCGCATCGACGGCGAGCAGGTCGTCATCGAGTCCGAGCTGCCGGCGCACTACCCGGCCACTGCCCTGCTCGCGCTGATCGGCAGCCACTTCGCCTACCGCAAGAAGTCCGCCCTGATCAGCGTCACCCTCAAGGCTTCGCAGGCCTTCGCCGTGTCGGCGATCCGCCAGGGCGTGTTCGACACCCAGTTGCCCAGCGACGCCAATGACCACCTGCACCTGCAGTGCCGACGCGCGACCTTCTGGCAGCACCCACTGCCCTGGCTGACGGCGCCGGCCAGCGCGCACACCGCACCGCACTACCGCTTCAGCGGCGAGAAGCGCCACCCGCAGCGCCCGCCGCTCCCGGAAGGCGACGTGTACCGTCGTCACCTGCCGGGCCTGAACAGCACGTTCAGCCTGCGCACCATCGACCCGGACCGCGACCTGGAAGCCTTCAACCGTTGGATGAACCTGGAACAGGTCGCCTACTTCTGGGAGCAGACCGGCAGCCTCGAGGAGCACGCCGCCTACCTGCGCGAGATGCTCGACGACCCGCGCGTCCATCCGCTGATCGGCTGCTTCGACGACGAACCGTTCGCCTACTTCGAGCTGTACTGGTGCAAGGAGGACCGCATCGCGCCCTTCTATGACGTCACCGACCACGACCGCGGCTGGCATGTGGTGATCGGCGAGAGCAAGCACCAGAGCGCGGTCAAGCTCAAGGCCTGGTTCAATTCGCTGATGCACTACATGTTCCTCGACGACCCGCGCACCCAGCGCATCCTCGGCGAACCGCGCATCGACCACACCCGCCAGATCGACTTCCTCAAGTCCCAGGGCTTCGGCCACCTGAAGGATATCCAGTTCAGCCACAAGAAGGCCGCGCTGCTGCGCCTGGAGCGCGAGTACTTCTTCGCCGACCGCGGGCTCTGACGCCCTTGGGCGGCCCCTTGCGGGCCGCCTCCTCGCTCCACGCCCCCTGCCCCACCCCACAACGATCGCGCAACAACCCCACCCGCCTCTCCAGCCATCGCACCGCGCTAAATCCCGTCCGCGCCGCTTCGTCATGTCTGCAGGGGTACGCCAGCCTCCGGCACACGGCTATCCATTTCCCATTGCCGTTCGACTCAGGAGTTTCCATGATCAGCCCTCCACGCAGCCGCAGCGCCACCCGAGACCTGCTGCGCCTGCTCAAGCCGTTCTGGCCCCTGGTGGCAATCTCCATCGTGCTGGGGATGGTCGGCGGCCTGTCGATCAGCATACTGCTGGCCACCATCAACAATGCCCTGAACGACGCCGCCGGCCTCTCGGGCGAGGTGGTCGCGGCCTTCGCCGGCCTGTGCGTGCTGGCGCTGTGCTGTTCGATCCTGTCGGACATGAGCAGCAACCGGGTCGGCCAGTACATCATCGCCCGCCTGCGCCTGGAGCTCGGGGAAAAGGTGCTCAGCGCCCCGATCGCGCAGATCGAGCGCTACCGCAGCCACCGGCTGATCCCGGTGCTGACCCACGATATCGACACCATCAGCGACTTCGCCTTCGTCTTCGCCCCACTGGCGATCTCGCTGACCATCACCCTCGGCTGCCTGGGCTACCTGGCGATGCTGTCGTGGCCGATGTTCCTGATGATGGTGGTGGCGATCATCGTCGGCTGCACCGCCCAGTTCATCGCCCAGGGCAAAGGCATGAAGGGCTTCCTGGATGCCCGTGACGAAGAAGACAACCTGCAGAAGCACTACCGCGCCATCGCCGACGGCGCCAAGGAACTGCGCATCCACCGGCCGCGCCGCCAGCGCATGTTCACCCAGCGTATCCGCCAGAGCGCCACGCTGATCTGCCGCAAGCAGATCGAGTCGGTGAACATCTTCATCGTCGCCAAGACCTTCGGCTCGATGCTGTTCTTCGTGGTCATCGGCCTGGCCCTGGCCATGCAGACCTACTGGCCGGACCAGAACCGCGCGGTGATGAGCGGCTTCGTGCTGGTGCTGCTGTACATGAAAGGCCCGCTCGAGCAGATCGTCGGCAACCTGCCGATCGTCAGCCGTGCACAGATCGCCTTCCGCCGTATCGCCGAACTGTCCGAAACCTTCTCCTCGCCCGAACCGCACCTGCTGCTCGAGGCCCCCGGCAAGCCGGCGCACGCGGTGCATTCCCTGGAACTGCGCGACGTGCGCTACGCCTTCCCGGCGGTGGAAGGCGCCACGCCGTTCGTGCTGGGCCCGGTCAACCTGACGATCCGCCAGGGCGACATCGTGTTCATCGTCGGCGAGAACGGCTGCGGCAAGACCACCCTGATCAAGCTGCTGCTGGGCCTGTACGAGCCGCAGCAGGGCCAGATCAGCCTCAACGGCCAGCCAGTGGACGCGCAGAACCGCGACGACTATCGCCAGCTGTTCACCACCATCTTCGCCGACTACTACCTGTTCGACGACCTGGTCCAGGGCGACGGCGACCTGCCTGCGGACGCAGCGCGCTATCTCGAGCGCCTGGAGATCGCGCACAAGGTCAGCGTACGCGACGGCGCTTTCACCACCACCGATCTGTCCACCGGCCAGCGCAAGCGCCTGGCGCTGGTCAACGCCTGGATCGAAGAACGTCCGGTGCTGGTGTTCGACGAATGGGCCGCCGACCAGGATCCGACCTTCCGCCGGATCTTCTACACCGAGCTGCTGCCGGACCTCAAGCGCCTGGGCAAGACGATCATCGTCATCTCCCACGACGACCGCTACTTCGACGTGGCCGACCAACTGGTGCGCATGGATGCGGGCAAGGTCAGGAGCGACCTGGCACCGGCCTGAGAAAAAAGTTTTCCGGTTTCTTGTCGCTCATGCGTTCCACTTAGAGTTGAGAAGCAATCGCACTAACACTTACGCCATCTATAAGAGCGAAACACGATGCCAGCACCACAACGCTTATCGCCCCTCGCCCGGGCCTTGCTCATGCGCAACGCTTTGCGTCCGACCCTGAACGCCTGCGCTTTGGGTGCCGCCCTGGCCATCCCTTACGCAACGGTGGCCCAGGCCCAGGAAGTGGCGTTCGACATTCCTGCGCAGCCACTGGCCAATGCCCTGCTCAGCTTCGGCAAGCAGACCGACATGCAGATCCTGTTCAGCGAGGACACCGTGCAGGGGCGTCGCAGCGCCGTGGTGCGTGGCCGTCTCGAGCCCGAGCAAGCCCTTGCCCGCCTGCTGCAGGGCACCGGCGTGACCTACAGCGTGCAGGGCAACGTGATCACCCTGGGTGCACCGCAGGCGGCCGGGGACACCGCCCTGCAACTGGGCAACACGACTATTTCCGGCGCGGCGCTGGGCCTCACCACCGAGGGCACCGGGTCGTACACCACGGGTGAAACCGCTTCGGCCACGCGCCTGCCGCTGAGCCTGCGCAAGACCCCGCAGTCGGTCAGCGTGGTCACCCGCCAGCAGATGGACGACCAGAACCTGCAGAGCGTTTCCGAGGTGCTCAAGTTCACCCCGGGCATCACCGTCAACCAGGAAAGCTCCGAGGCATACAGCTTCTATTCGCGTGGCTTCCAGCTGGAGAACTTCCAGTTCGACGGCGTGCCGAGCCTGTCTTCGGACGGCGGCTCGCTGCGCGACAACTACAGCATCGCCAACAGCATCATCTATGACCGCGTCGAAGTGCTCAAAGGCGCCACCGGCCTGGTCAACGGCTCGGGTTATCCATCCGGCGTGGTCAACCTGGTACGCAAGCGCCCGACCGACAAGTTTCAGGGCCACATTGGCGCAGGCGCGGGCTCCTGGGACAAGTACACCGCCGAAGTCGACCTCTCCGGCCCTCTGACCGAGAGCGGCAACATCCGCGGGCGCATGGTCGCCGGCACCCAGACCGCCGACAGCTACATCAACTATCTCGAAGGCGACCAGCACATCTTCTACGGTGTCCTGGAAGGCGACCTGACCGAAGACACCACGGTCACCGTCGGCTACGACCTGCAGAAGAACCAGGACAACGGCAGCACCACCGGCGCCTTGCCGGTATTCCGCCAGAATGGCCAGACCATCAAGTACAAACGCGACATGAACGCCGCCGACCGCTGGACCTGGCGTAACCAGGACACCGAACGCGCGTTCGCCGAGCTGGCGCATACCTTCGCCAACGACTGGGTGTTCAAGGGCGTGGTCAGCACCCGTGAATACAAGTCGCGCGAGCTCATCTCGGGCCTGGGCAGTTCGCCTGTGCAGGACGACAACAGCGTCGCGCACGGTTTCTACCCGGGCGGCGCCTCGAAGTTCAACACCACCAGCCGCGAGAAGGGTGTCGACCTCTACGCCCGTGGCCCATTCACCCTGGGCGGTCGCGTGCATGAAGCCGTGTTCGGCTACAGCATCGCCCACACCAATGCCACCTCCAAACGCTATGACGGCGACACCAACGCCAGCGTCGACGACGTGTTCAACTGGGACGGCTATGGCCAGAAGCCAAGCAGCTTCGAATGGTGGTCGACCTTCGATATCGAAGCCCGCCAGAAGGTCGGCTTCGCAGCGACCATCCTCAAGCCGACCGACCGCCTGCAGGTGATTCTCGGCGCGCGCGTGGTGGACTACAAGTGGGATATCGACACCATCAACGGCGCCGGGATCAAACTGCCCGCCAACGACAAGGTCAGCGGCGAAGTGGTGCCCTATGCCGGTGTGACGTTCGACATCGACCAGTACCACACCGTCTACTTCAGCTACACCGACGTGTTCAAGCCGCAGCCGTACAACCTGACTGCCAGCGGCAAGCCGCTTGATCCGCTGACCGGCAAGAGCTACGAGGTCGGTATCAAGGGTGCCTACTTCGAAGATCGCCTCAACGCCAGCCTGGCGCTGTTCGAGCTCAAGCAGGACAACTTCGCCGAGCAGGCGGGCACCAACCCCGATACCGGCAACGCCGCCTATCGCGCCGTCGCTGGCGTGAAGACCCGCGGTGTGGAAATGGAAGTGTCCGGCGAAGTAGCCAAGGACCTGCAACTGATGGCCGGCTACACCTTCGCTGAATCGCACGATGGTGATGACAAGCGCGTCGCCACCAACCAGCCGCAGCACCTGTTCAAACTGGCCACCAACTATCGCCTGCCGGGCGATCTGCACAAGATGACCGTTGGCGGCAACGTCTACTGGCAGAGCTCGACCTTCTTCCGTCCGGGCAACTGGTATGAAACCGACGATCCGAATGCCAAGTTCGAGCAGAAGTCCTACACCCTGGTCGGCCTGGTCGCAGGTTATGACTTCACCACGAACTTCAAGGGTTCGGTCAACGTCAACAACCTGTTCGACAAGCACTACTACAGTGGTATCGGCAACTACGACACCGCTTACTACGGTGCGCCGCGCAACGTGATGTTCAACGTGAAGTACAGCTTCTGAGCTGATACCCACGGGTAACGCAAAAAGCCCCTGCCGTGATCCGGCAGGGGCTTTTTCGTGGTTGACCGCTACGCATGGACCTCTCGCTCCTGCAGGGGCGACTTCCGCCAGGAAGCTGCACATGAATCCAACCCTTGAGGGGTAGTCCAGTCCGCCCTTGTGGGAGCGGGCTTGCCCGCGAACACCGGCAGAGCCGGTGCCAAGCACCGCGGTGTCCTTTTCGCGGGCAAGCCCGCTCCTACACGGCCGGCCGCCAGCTGGCCTCCAGTTCGCAGTCGCCCAGCAGCTGGCCAAGGGTGCGACTGGCGCGGCCATCGACCAGTTGCCACACCACCCGCACCAGTTGCTCGTTGAGCGCAGCCACCGCCGCCGTGCTGAACGCATCCAGGCGATGATCTAAGCGCAGCTGCAACTGCCCCTTGAGCTCCACGTACAAGGTCAGCGGGGTATTGGCCTGCTCGACGCTGTTCATCGCCTCCAGGCGCAAGCCGCCGCTGTCCCCCCCGGCCTGCGCCGCACTGACCGGATAGTTCTCGAAGACGATCACCGTGTCGGCCAGCGGACCTTCCAGACCCGACCAGCCCTCGATCTCCCCGGGTGCGTTGTAGCCATGCTCGCGCACCTGCAGGTTGCGCGCCTGCAGGCCCTGCAGCCAGTCGCTCAGCAGCTGCTGCGCAGTCACCTCGGCAACCAGCGGCACATCGTTGATGTACAGCCCCAGTTGCCGCTCGATATCACGCAGGTGCGGCGGACGACCCGCCAGGGTGATGCCACAGGCCACCGCCGACTCACCGCTGTGCTGGTGCAGTACCAGCAACCACGCGGCTTGCACCAGGGTGTTGACGGTAATCTTCTGCTGGCGGGCAAAGGCGCTGATCTGCTCGGTCTGCGCCTGGTCGAAGCTGAACGAACGCTCGCCATGCCCCTGCCCTGCCACCGCGCAGCGGCCAAGGGCCGTGCGTTGCAGCAAGGTCGGGGTGCGCAGCACCGCCAGTTGCCCGCGCCAGAAGTCGCGGTCCTGGGCATCGTCGCGCCCCTGCAGCCAGGCGATGTAGTCGCGATAGCCGCCGGCACTGCGCTGCAGCGCCTGGCCGGTGTAGGCCGCCAGCACATCGTTGAACAACTGGAAACCGCTCCAGCCGTCGAGCAGGATGTGGTGGTTGGTGCACAGCAGACGGTAGCGCTGTTCGCCCCGGCGGATCAGCACCAGGCGCAACAGCGGCTCGGCATCGAGCTGGAAGCCGCGCAGGCGGTCCTCCTCGGCCAACTGCTCCAGTTGCGCATCGCTCATGTTGCGCCCGTCCACCTCGCGCAGTGCCAGCGGCACATGTCGATGCACCACCTGCACCGGCCGCGCCAGCGGCGCTGCCCAGGCAAAGCGGGTACGCAGGATCGGGTGATGGTCCAGCGCCGCCTGCCAGGCCTGACGCAGGCGCTCGGGATCGACGCCGTCCAGGTCCATGCGCATCTGGTTGACGAAGTCGCCCGGCACCGCGGCATGCCGCTCATGGTGCAGGAGATAATCCTGCATGGGCGCCAGCGGGTAGATATCCTCGATGGCCGCAGGCGCTACCGCCAGGGCATCGAGCTGCGGCTGGTCCAGTGCAGCGAGCGGGAAATCGGACGGGGTCACACCGCCATGGCGCTCGTCGCAACAATGGCCGATCACCTCGCCCAGGGCCTGCACATAGGCATCGGCCAGGGCCTGCATGCGTGCAGGGGTGAACATCGCCTGGCTGAAGGTCCAGTCCAGACGCAGTTGGCCGTCATACACCTTGCCACTGACCGACAGCCAGTTGCCCAAGGGTGCCTGGGCGCTGGCGTCCGCGCCGTGGGCCTCGCTCGCCGGGCTGAACAACGCGTCGTCCTGGCTGAAACTGGCGTCGAACTGCCCCAGATAGTTGAAGGTGATGCGCGGCACCGGCAACGCTGCCAGGCGCGAACGCGCCGCGTCGCTGCCCAGGTAACGCAGCACGCCGTAGCCGATGCCCTTGTCAGGGATCGCCCGCAGTTGCTCCTTGATCGCCTTGATCGAGCCAGCCATGTCGCCAGTCGGGGTCAGACGCAGCGGGAAGACGGAAGTGAACCAGCCCACCGTGCGGCTCAGGTCGACATCTTCGAACAGCGCCTCACGGCCATGGCCCTCGAGCTGGATCAGCGTCGAGGCATGGCCGGTCCAGTCACCGATCACCTGCGCCAGGGCCGTCAGCAGCAGGTCGTTGACCTGGGTGCGATACGCCGCCGGTGCCACCTGCAACAGGCGCCGGGTCTGCTCGGCATCGAGCTGCACGTGCACGCTCGTCGCATCCTCGCCACGGGCCACGGCATCGGCCGCCACGCCCGGCAAGGTTGCGGGGGTGCCGGCCAACTGGCTGCACCAGTAGTCCAGCTCCGCGCCAGCCTGGGCGCGCCCGGCATGGGCCTGCAGGCGCTCGGCCCAGTGCTGGAAGGCACAGGTCTTGGCCGGCAACTGCACCGCTTGCCCGGCCAGCGCCTGCTGGTAAGCCTGCTGCAGGTCTTCGAACAGCACCCGCCAGGAAACCCCGTCGACCACCAGGTGATGGACCACCAGCAGCAAGCGCTGGCTGCCATCGGCCAGGGTCGCCAACAGCGCACGCAACAGTGGGCCCTCGGCCAGGTCGAAGCTGGCCTGCACCGCAGCACAGCGGCGCTCCAGTTCGGCCGCATCGGCCACCTCGACCTGCGCCAGCAACACGGGCGTCGACTGTTCACGATACTGAGCCTGCCAGCCTTCGGCCTGCTCGCTGAAGCCCAGGCGCAGGGCGTCGTGATGTGCCACCAATGCCTGCAGTGCCTGCTCCAGGGCTTTGGCCTGCAACGCCTCGCGGCCTTTGAGCAACACCGACTGGTTCCAGTGGTGACGCTGCGGGATAGGTTCGGCGAAGAACCATTGCTGAACGGGCAGCAGCAACTGGCTGCCCGTCACCGGGCGCTGGTCGACCTGCTGACCGTCACCGACCTCGGCCACCGCCGCCAGCCCCTCGATGGTCTGTTGCTCGAACAGGTCCTTCGGGGTGAAGCGGATCGACGCCTGGCGGGCACGGCCGACCAGTTGCAGGGAGATGATCGAATCGCCGCCCAACTCGAAGAAGTTGTCGTTGATACCGACCCGCTCCAGCTTGAGCACGTCCTGCCAGAGCGCCGCGAGGGTCTTTTCCACCTCGTTGCGCGGCGCCACCCAGGTGCGCTCGGCAGCCTCCAGGCTCGGCAGCGGCAGCGCCTTGCGGTCGAGCTTGCCGTTGGGGGTCAGCGGCCATTGCTCGAGCAGCAGCCAGTGGGACGGAACCATGTAATCCGGCAAGGCCACCTTGAGCGCAGCCTTGATCGGCTCGAGCAGGGCTGAATCGCCCTGGGCCTGACGCTGGCCGGCTGCCGCCACCAGATAGGCCACCAGGCGCCGGCCCTGGGCTGTTTCCCGCGCCATCACCACCGCTTCGCTGATCGTCGGGAAGGCCATCAGCCGCGCCTCGATCTCGCCCAGTTCGATGCGGAAGCCTCGGATCTTGACCTGGTTGTCGATCCGCCCGAGGTATTCGAACACCCCTGCTTCGTCCTGGCGCACCACGTCACCGGTGCGGTAAAGCCGCGCACCGGGCGCCCCGAACGGGTCGGGCACGAAGCGCTCGGCGCTCTGCCCCGGCCGGTTCAGGTAGCCACGGGCAAGGCCGGTACCGCCGATGTACAACTCACCGGCGACCCCCACCGGCAACAGGTTGAGGTCGGCGTCCATCACATAGGCACTGCGCTCGCCCACGCAACTGCCGATCGGCGCATAGGCAGCGGTGCAGGCATCCTGCGGGCCGGTACGCCAGACCATCGGCGTGACCACGGTTTCGGTCGGGCCGTAGCCGTTGATCATCATCTGCGGCTTGAGCACCCGCTGGACCAACTCGAAGCTGGCCTGCGGCATGGCATCGCCGCCGAAGCTGTACAAGCGCATCAAGGGCGGGTTGCCGACCCGTTGCACGTGCTCGGCCAACTGGTGCAGATAGGCCGGCGGGAAACCGGCCATGGTTGCGCCGAACTCGGCGAGCGCGTGGCAAGTCTGCTCGGGCGTCCACAGGCTGTCGTCGCGCAGCAGGATGCTGCTGCCGTACAGCAGGCCGGTCAGCCAGCGCTCGTGGGCGCCATCGAAGGCGAACGACAGGAAGTGCAGCTCGCAGTCGTCGGGCGTCATGCGGTACGCCTCGCCGGTGGTCCGGCAATGCATGGCCAGCGGCCCATGGGCCACCGCCACGCCTTTCGGGCGACCGGTGGAGCCTGAGGTGTAGATGATGTAGGCCAGGCTCTCGGCCGCCACCTCGACCTGCGGGTCGCTGTCGGCGTGGCGGTCCAGGTCCAGGGCCTGCAACTCCAGCACCGCCAGGCCCTGCGGGATCGGCAGATTGCTGCGCTGGTCACCCTCGGTGAGCAACAGGCTGATGCCTGAGTCTTCCATCAGATAGGCCAGGCGCTCACGCGGATAGCTCAGGTCCAGCGGCACGTAGGCAGCGCCAGCCTTGAGCACCGCCAGCAGGGCGACCAGCAGGCCATCGCCACGCGGCAGTGCCACACCGATCCGCGCTTCCTGCCCGACGCCCTGCGCCAGCAGTTCATGGGCCAGGCGGTTGGCCCGGCGGTTGAGCTCGCCGTAGGTGAAGCGCTGGCCATTGAAGATCAACGCCTGGCGCTGCGGCCAGTCGCGGGCCATGGCGGCGATGCCCAGGTGCACCGGCGGTTCGTCGCGGCGCGGCCACTCGTGGCACAAGGCGGTGCGCTCGGCCTCGCTGAGCAGGGCGATGCGCCCCAGCGGCTGCTCGACATCCTCCAGGAACGCCGCGAGCAACTGCAGCAGATGGCCATTGAGCCGTTCAATGGCGGCTGCGGTGAAGGTCGCGCGGTCATAGCCGTAGCTGATGCTCAGGCGCCGTTCCACGGCCACGGCGACCGCCAACGGATAGTTGGTGCGCTCGCGGCTGTCGACCTCACCGAAGCGCACGCTGCTCTCGGCTTGCTGGCCGAGGGCTTCGGCCACCGGGTAGTTGTCGAACACCAGCAGGCTGTCGAACAGCGCCTCGCCGCCGGTGCCAGCCCAGCGCTGGATCTCGTTGAGCGGAGTGTGTTCGTACTCGCGCAGGGCCAGGTTCTCGGCCTGAACGGCCTGCAGCCAGTCGGCGACACGCTGGCCGGCCTGCGGGCTGGCGATCACCGGCAGGGTGTTGATGAACAGCCCCACTTGCTGCTCGATGCCCGGCAGGCCGCACGCACGACCGGCCACCGTGGCGCCGAAGGCCACGCACGGCTGCCCGGTGTAGCGCTGCAGCAGCATCAGCCAGGCGGCCTGCACCAGGGTGTTGACCGTGACTTTCTGCTGGCGGGCCAAGGCCAGCAAGCGCTGGCTGCTGGCTTCGTCCCAATCGTGGTGGAACTCGCCATGGCCGCTCTGCCCGGTTACCCGCGCAAGCCCCGCGCCGAGGCGGGTCGGTTCGGCCAGGGTGGCCAGGCGCTGCTGCCAGAACGCCTGGCAGGCTTCGCCATCCTGCTGTTGCAGCCAGGCAATATAGTCGCGATAACGCCCCGGCTGACGCGCAGGACGCAGGCCATGATAGCGCTGCATCACTTCGCTCATCAGCTGCGAGCTGCTCCAGCCGTCCATCAGGATGTGGTGGTTGGTGTAGATCAGGAACTGCTGCCCCCCGCCCTGCTCGACCAGCGCCAGGCGCAACAGCGGCGCCTGGTCGAAACGCGAGCAGGCGCGGCGCTCGGCATCAGCCAGCGCATCGAGGTCGAGGGCCTGGCCCTCGAGCACCTGGAACGGCAGGTCCACCTGGCGGTGGACGATCTGCACCGGCTCGGCCAGCTCGCCCTGCCAGTGGAACGAAGTGCGCAGAATGTCGTGGGCCTGCACGGCCTCTTCCCAGGCCTGGCGGAAGCGCTGGGCATCGAGGCCCTGCACCGGCACCCGCAGCTGGTTGACGTAGTCGTCCGAGGCTTGCTGGTACAGGGTGTGAAACAGCATGCCCTGCTGCATCGGTGCCAGTGGGTAGAGATCCTGGATGTCCCGCGCGGCGACCGGCAAGGCATCCAGTTGCGTCTGCCCGAGCGCAGCCAGCGGGAAGTCCGACAGCGTCAGGCCGCCGGATGCGGGCTGGCAGCAATGCTCGATCAGCGCCAGCAAGGTGGCCTGGTAGTCATCGGCCAGGCGCTGCACGGTGGCGTCATCGAACACCTGGCTGCTGAAGCTCCAGCTCAGGGCCAGCTCGCCGCCGTACACCTGGCCGTTGAGGGTCAGCCAGTTGCCCAGCGGCGCGCGACTGTCGCGCTCGGCGCCGGCGTTTTCTGCCGCCGGGGCAAACAGCGCCTGGTCATCGAAGCTCTGGTCGAACTGCCCCAGGTAGTTGAAGGTGATCGCTGGCCGTGGCAACCCGGCCAGTGCCGCACGGCAGGCATCGTCACCCAGATGGCGCAGCACGCCGAAGCCGATGCCGTTGCCCGGCACCTGGCGCAGCTGCTCCTTGATCGCCTTGATCGAGGCAGGCATATCGTCGGCAGGGGTCAGGCGCACCGGATAGAGGCTGGTGAACCAGCCGACGGTGCGCGACAGGTCGATCTCGGGGAACAACTCCTCACGCCCGTGGCCCTCCAACTGCACCAGCATGTCCGGGCGGCCTGTCCAGCGACATACCACTTCGGCCAGGGCCAGCAACAGCAGGTCGTTGATCTGCGTGCGGTAGGCGCGTCCGGCATCCTGCAGCAAGCGTGTGGTGGCTTCGCGGGGCAGGCGGCTGTTGATCGCCCGGCCATGGCAGGCCAGGTTCTCACCCTGCGCACGGTCCAGAGGCAGGCTGGCATCACAGCCGCGCAGACGCTCGATCCAGTAGCCCAGCTCAGCCTCGGCCAACGCGCCACGGGCGTGCTCGCCCAGGCGCAGCGCCCAGCTCTGGAAGGCGCAGGTCTTGGCCGGTAGCGCGGCCACGCTGCCCTGCGCCAGGTCGCGGTAGAGTTGCTGCAGGTCTTCGAGCAGCACCCGCCACGATACACCATCGACCACCAGGTGATGGATCACCAGCAGCAGCCGCTGGCTGCCATCGGCCAGGTCCATCAGCACCGCACGCAGCAACGGCCCCTGCTCCAGGCACAGGCTGGCCTGGGCGCGCTGGCCCAGGTCGCGGATGGCGGCTTCGTCGGTCACCGTTTCATGCCACAGGCAGTCGCTGGCGGCATCGGCATGTTCGGCCAGCCACTGCTGGCCATCGTGCCGGTAGCGCAGGCGCAATGCATCGTGATGCATCTGCAGGCTGCCCAGTGCCTGGGCCAGCAGCGCGCTTTGCAAGGTGCTGCGCGGGCTGAGCAGCACCGACTGGTTCCAGTGCTCGCGATGAGGGATATCGCTGGCGAAGAACACCTGCTGGATCGGCGTCAGCGGCATCGATCCGCGCACCGGTCCCTGGTCGACCTGTACGCCCTCGACGCGCCTGGCCACTGCGGCCAGTTCGAGGATGGTCTGACAGCGGAACACGTCCTTGGAAACGATATGGATGCCGGCCTGACGCGCACGGCCGACCATCTGGATGGCGATGATCGAATCACCGCCCAGTTCGAAGAAGTTGTCGCTGATGCCGACCCGCTCGGCGCCCAGCAGCGCTTGCCAGATGGTCACCAGCTGCGCCTGCACCTCGTCGGCGGCGGCGCGGTAGTCGTTGGCCGCCGCCGCTTGCGGTGCCGGCAGGGCCTTGCGGTCGAGCTTGCCGTTGGGGGTCAAGGGCAAGGCATCGAGTACCAGCAGGTGGCTCGGCACCTGGTGCGCGGCGAGGCGCTCGCGCAGGAAGCGGGCGATGGCCTCGACATCCAGTTGCGCGCCGACCACATAGCCGACCAGCTGCTTGCCGGTCGCACCGTCCACCGCCAGCACCGCGCACTCGCGTATCGCCGGATGGCTCTGCAGGCAGGCCTGCACTTCACCGGGCTCGACGCGGTAGCCGCGGATCTTCACCTGATGATCGACGCGCCCGATGAACTCCAGCAGGCCGTCGGCGCGATAGCGCACCTGGTCGCCGCTGCGGTACAGGCGTTCGCCAGGGGCCCCGAACGGGTCGGGCACGAAGCGCTCGGCGGTCATCCCCGGACGCCGGTGATAACCACGGGCCACGCCGGCGCCACCGAGGTACAGCTCGCCGGGGCAGTTGACCGGCAACGGCGTGCCTTCGGCGTCCAGCACATGGCTGCGCAGGTTGGCCAGTGGCCGGCCCAGAGGCAGGCTCGGCGCCTGCGCCCAGTCATCGCCCAGGGCCTGGGTGATCGCGCCGACCGTGGTTTCGGTCGGCCCGTAATGGTTGACCACCTGGCACTCGGGGGCCAGGTGGCGGATACGTTGCAGCAGGCTTGGCGGGCAGGCTTCACCACCCAGCACCAGGCACTGACGCGGGATCACTGCGCCATTGTCGTCGCCGATCAGCGCGGCCAGGTGCGAGGGCACGATCTTCAGGGTATCGATGGCCTGGGCCTGCATGTAGGCGCCCAGCGCGGCTCCGTCTACCGCCATGTCGCTGTCGATCAGGTGCAGTGCCTGACCCTGACACAGCGCGCCGAACAGCACGGTATGGCCAAGGTCTGCAGCCATGGTCGAGACCAGCGCCATGCTGCGTCCGTCAGCGATCGGCAGGCGTTCACCGATGGCCGCGACGTAGTTGGCCAGCGCGCCGTGGCTGATGGTCACGCCCTTGGCGCGGCCGGTGGAGCCGGAGGTGAAGATCACATAGGCCAGCTGCCGGGCATCGACCAGCGGCGGCAGGGGACGGCGCGCCGCATCCAACGGCTGGGCCGGGTCCGGCAGGCAACGGCTGCGTACACCCGGCAGATCGGCAAAGCGTGCCTCGAACGGCGCCTGCACCAGCAGGTGCTCGATGGCGCTGTCCTCGATCATCTGCAGCAGACGCTCCTGCGGGTATTCCGGCGCCAGCGGCACATAGGCGCCCCCGGCCTTGAGCACGGCCAGCAGGCCGACCACCATTTCCAGCGAGCGCTCGGCAGCGATGCCGACCAGCACGTCGGCCCCCACCCCTTGCCCACGCAAGTGCCAGGCAAGCGCCTCGGCCTGCGCATCGAGCTGGGCATAGCTCAGGCGGCGCTCGCCCTGGACCACCGCGACCGCGTCGGGGTTGGCCTGGGCGTGGGCCGCGATGCGCGCAGGTACATCATGCGCGGGCTGCTGCAAGGCACCGCCCGCAGACCATTGTTCGAGTTGCTGGCGCTGTTCGCCGGGGCTGAACAGACGCAGGTCACCGATGGCCCGCTGCGGGTCGGCGACGATGTCGCCAAGCAGGTTGCACCAGTGCTCGGCGAGCCGGGCGATGGTCGTCGGCTCGAACAGTTCGGTGGCGTAGACCAGCGCCGCGTAGAGGCGCCCGTCCGCCTCGCGGGTGCTCAGGGTCAGGTCGAAGCGCACCGCTTCGTGGCCGCTGCCCTCGACCTCGACTTCAAGGCCCGGCAGCGTCAGACGACCACCCTCGGCGCCATCGACCAGATGGTTGTAGAGCACCTGGAACAGCGGGCTGGCATCCAGGTTGCGCCCCGGTTGCAGGGCATCGACCAACTGTTCGAAGGGCGTGTCCTGATGGGCCTGGGCTTCGAGCACCCGGGCCTTGACCTGCGCCAGCAACGCGGCAAAGGTCTGGCGCGGGGCGACATCGGCCTGCAGCACCTGGGTGTTGACGAAGAAGCCGATCAGCCCTTCGACCTCGGCGCGGGTACGGTTGGCCACCGGTGTGCCCACACGCACCTGCGAGGCGCCACTGTAGCGGTGCAGCAGGGCCTGGAAACTGGCCAGCAGCAGAATGAACAACGTGCAGCCATTATCGGCGGCCAACATGCGCAGGCGCTCGGTCAACGCCGCATCGAACTGGATCTCGTGGCGGGCGCCCTGGTTGCCCTGGCGCGCCGAACGTGGCCGGTCCAGCGGCAGGGCCAGTTGCGGCTGCTCGCCGCCCAGCCGCTCACACCAGTAGGCCAGCTGCCGCTCGCCCTCCCCGGCCTCCAGCCACAGGCGTTGCCACAGCGCGAAGTCGGCGTACTGCACGGCCAGTGGCGCCAGCGCGGCCTTGTGGCCCTGCAGCGCCTGGCGATACCCCTCGCTGACCTCACCGACCAGGATCGGCAGCGACCAGGCATCGCACACGATGTGATGGCTGCAGAACAGCAGCACGTGGTGGTCTTCATCGAGGGTGACCAGGGTGGCGCGCAACAGCAGGTCGCGCGCCAGGTCGAACGGCTGGCGGGCCAGGGCGTCCATGCGCTCGGCCAGTTGTGCCTCGGCTTGCGCGCCTGCCTGGCTCAGGTCCAGCCGGGCCAGGGCGAAGCGCCGCTGCGGATGAATCACCTGCAGCACCTGCTCGCCTTCCAGGCGGAAACTGGTGCGCAGCACTTCATGACGCTCCACCAGTTGCGCGATCGCCTGCTCCAGCGCGCCGGCATCCAGCCGCCCGCGCAGGCGCAGCAAGGCCGGCTGGTTGTAGGCGCTGGACTGCGGATCCATCTGCCAGACCAGCCACAGCCGCTGCTGTGCATAAGACGCCGGCAGCGTGTAGAGCACCGCTTCGCGCGGCGGTATCGGCAGGATGTCCAGCGACAGGCCTTGGGCGATCATCTTCGCTTGCAGGGCGCGGCGCTCTTGCGCGGTGAAGGCGGCAAAGCGCCTGGCCAGGGCCAGCAGGCGGTCCGGAGGCAGACTCATTGCTCCTGCGCCTCCTCGAACAGCGCTTCGAGGGCATCGAGCTGGTCCTCGGACACCGCCGATTCGCGGTGCAGTTCGACCTGCTGCGCCAGCAGTTCGACGGTCTCGCCTTCGAAGAAGGCACGCAGCGGCAAGTTGACGTTCAACTCGCTCTGCACCCGCGAGCGGATGCGTGTCGCCAGCAGCGAATGACCGCCCAGGGCGAAGAAGTTGTCGTGCACGCCTACCTGCGGCAGCTCCAGGGCCTGCTGCCAGATCAGCGCCAGGCGCTGCTCCAGCTCGTTGCGCGGCGCCACATAAGGCTGGCCACGCAGCTCGCGGGCACTGAGGGCATTGCGGTCGAGCTTGCCGTTGGGGGTCAGCGGCATGCGTTCGAGGGCAGTGACGAAGGCTGGCACCATATGCTCGGGCAACTGCTCGCGCAGGTGTTCGAGCAACGCGGTTTCGCTGGCTTCGCGGTTGCTGTCATCGCGCAGCACCACATACCCGGCCAGTTGCTTGCCAGCGGCGGCGTCGCGCACCACCACGGCCGCTTCACGCACGCGCGGATCGCTGGCCAGGCGCGCCTCGATCTCGCCCAGTTCGATGCGAAAACCGCGGATCTTCAACTGCGAGTCCAGGCGACCGAGGTAATCCAGGGCACCGTCCGGGCGACAGGCCACGCGGTCACCGGTACGGTACAGCCGTGCACCAGGCACCTGGCCATGGGGATCGGGCAGGAAGCGGCTGGCGGTCAGCCCCGGGCGGGCCAGATAGCCTCGCGCCAGCCCAGGCCCGGCAATGAACAGCTCGCCCGGACGAGCGAAACCGACCGGCTCGCCCTGTTCGTCGAGCACCTGCACGCGGGTGCCGGGAATCGGCGCGCCGATGGCTACCCGCTCGTCGAGCACCGCCTCGTCCAGCGCCTGCGCGCAGCTCCAGACAGTGCTTTCGGAGGGACCGTATTCGTTGACCAGCAGCGTCTGCGGCAGACGCTCGCGATGACGCTCGGTCAGTTCCACCGGGCAGGCCTCACCGGCGACGATCACACAGGCCAGCGCCTGCTGCGCCGGCAGCGCCTCGAGGATCTGCGCGTAAAACGACGGCAGTGCGAGGAAGTGCGAAACCTGCTGCGCGACCACCAGTTCTGCGATCTGCAGTGGGTCCTTGTGCGCCTGCTCGGCCGGCAGGCACAGCGTGCCGCCCTGGGCCAGGGCCCAGAAGATGCCGGCCACGGAACTGTCGAAGGAGAACGACGAGAGCATCAGGAAGCGCCGGATCGGCTCGCGGTAGAACTGCAGCCGCGCTTGGGTCGAGGCACAGGCGTTGGCATGACTGATGGCCACGCCCTTGGGCAGGCCGGTGGAACCTGAGGTGTAGATCACGTAGGCCAGGTCGGCGCTGTCGTTGACGGGCGCCAGCGGGCTGTCGTCGCCCTGGGCCAGGCTCGCCTGGTCGACTTCGACCTGGGCGATACCGTCCAGCGCCAGCGCCTCGGGCAGCGCCTGCAGGCGCACCAGGCAACGCACACCGGCGTCTTCGAGCATGAACGCCAGGCGCTCGTGCGGGTAGCTCGGGTCCAGCGGCAGGTAGGCGCCGCCCGCCTTGAGGATCGCCAGTAGGGTTACCACGATCTCCACCGAGCGGCCGCCGTACACCCCCACCAGGGCATCGCGACCCACACCTTCGGCACGCAGGCGGCGGGCCAGGCGATTGGCCTGGCGCTCGAGCTCGGCGTAGCTCAGTTCACGCCCATCGACCTGCAGCGCGAGCTGGTCCGGATTGGCCGCCACCGCCTGTTCGAACAGTCGATGCAACAGCGGCGCCTGAGCCGGTTCCAGGGCGGCGCTGAGGTCCAGGCGCTGCAGCAGCGCCTGGACCTGCTCGGCACCCACGGTGGAAATCTGGCCGAGCGGCAACTGCCGCTCAATGCCAGCGTTGTGCACGAAGGCGACGAACTGCTCGAGCCACGCGCCGAGCAACCCCGGAGCCAGCAGCTCGCGCGGAGCCAGCAGTTGCAAGGTCAGTTGCCCGCCTTGGCGGCGGGCCCGCAGGTGAAGTTTCTCCAGTTGCGCAGGCTCGAGCTCAGCCTCGAAGCCTTCGGACTCATCCAGCGCCAGGTCGCAGCCGAACGCCAGCGGGCCAGGTTGTACCAGGCTGGCATCGAACTGCTCCACTTCATTGAGGCATTCCAGCCACGAACGGCTTTGCCCCACCTGCAGGGCGAAGGCTTGCAGTTGCTCGGCCAACGGCAGCGCGGCATCACGCTGGACGAGCACCGGCAGACGCCGGGCGAAATGCCCCAGGGTGTCTTGCAACTGATCGTTGCGGCCATCGACCAGCAGGCTCAGCAGCAAGCGCTGCTCATCGAGCAGACCGCCGACGAACAACGCCCACAGCCCAGCCAGGGCCTGCTCCGGTGCCTGGTCAAGGTCTTCGGCGAGCGCCAGCAGCGCCTGCAGCGGCAACTGCGCGGTACTGCTCTGGTATTGCCCGGACAACGCCTGGCGACGCTCGAACGGCAAGCGGGCGGGCTGGGCATGCTCGGCGAATAGCGCGCGCCAGTGCGCCACCCCGTCCTGGCCGAACGGCTGCTCGAGCAGTTCCTCCTGCCAGGCGGCGTAGTCGGCGTACTGCAGTGCATCGAACGGCGCCAGTGCCTGACCACGGCACAGTGCCCGCAGCTCATCGGCCAGCAAGCGCAGGCTGGCCTGGTCGAGGCTTGCCAGGGGTACGGCCAGCAACAGCTGGCCGGCCACCCGCACGGCCACCAGGTGCGCGTGCTCGAGCGCCGCGCGAGCCTGCTCGCGGGCCGACTGCAGGTCATCGGCCTGCAGCAGGCTGAACTGCGCCTGCTCGTCGATGGCCTGGGCCGGCAGCTTCAGGCCGGACACCTGCACGTAGCGGGTGCGCAGGATCTCGTGGCGCTCGGCCAGTTGTACCAGGGCCGCCTGCAATTGCGTGTCGTCACCCACCTGGCTTTCGGGCAGCAGCAGCGTGGCCATCAGCGTGCGCCCGGCTTCGCGGCCGGCACGCAGGAGCGCCGCCTGCTGGGCGGAGGTCTGGAAGATTTCTGCTGGAGTGCTGTGAGTCATGCTGATGTCCTTAACCAATGGCCACGTCGCTGCTTTTCAGCGGGATCGCCATTGCGGTGAGAATTTTGCGGGGGCCGGCGTAGCCGTTGCGGGCATGGATGGTGAAGATGTTGTCGAGCACCACCACATCGCCTTTCTGCCAGGGGAATTCGACCATCACCTCGCGGTACAGCTGCTGCAGGTGGCGGATGTAGTCCTCGGGGATCGGCGTGCCGTCGCCGAAGTAGGTGTTCTGCGGCAGGTCCTCGGGGGCGAACTCCGCCAGCAGGCTGTCGCGGATGCTGTCCGGCAGGGTCAGGGCGTTGAAGAAGGTCGCATGGTTGAACCACACGGTCTGGCCGGTGCGCGGGTGGCGCACCACGGCCGGGCCCTGTTGACGGGTGCGCAGGCGGTTGCCGCTCTTCCACTCGGGGGTGATGCCGATCTTCGCGCAGTAGGCTTCCACTTCCTGGCGGTCTTCGGTCTGGAACACCGTCTGCCAGGGCAGGCCCATGCCGTCGCCGTAGTTGCGCACGTAGAGCACGCGCTTGCGGATGAATTCCTCGCGCACCTGCGGGTCGATGCGCTCGAGCAGCAGGCGGGTGTCGCCGAACGGCGTTTCGCCGCCGGTGGGCGACGGCTGGTCGCAGTAGAAGTACAGGTGCAGCGGGAACACCGGCGAATAGGAGTGCTCGTTGTGCGGGAAGATCTTCTCCGCCGACGGGTAGTCGGTGGAGCTGTAGACGTTGAGCTTCTTGGTGATCTGGGTACGCGGCGAGGCGCGGAACAGGTACTCCAGGGCGCCGCCGGAGATGGCATCGACGCACTGGTTGAACTGGTTGATGTCCTGCACGTTGAAGCCGCGGAACAGCAGGGTGGCATGCCGGTCGAGCTTGTCCTGGATCAGCTCGCGGTTCTGCCCCGCCCACTCGATCAGGTCGACCCCGGGCCGGTTCGGCGAACACACCAGTGGCACCAGGCTGTCCTCGAACATCGGGCTGAAGGTCACCAGGCTGGACTGGTCCAGGCTCAGGCTCTTGCGCCGGCCCTTGCCCAGCGCCGGCATGACTTGCGACTCGAAACTCGACATTGCACCTCTCCCATTCGTGTATCAGGTGCGCGCCCCGTGGCACGCACCTGCCTGACTGTGCTTGGCGGCCGATCAGTCGGTCGCCACCCGGCCCGGGCGACGACGCTGGATCGGGTGTTGCTGTTGCAGCAGCGCCTGGCGCTCGCGCAGGGCGCGCTGTTCGGCGTCCTGCTGCAACTGCGCCGCCGCGCCCAGCAACTGCGCCAGCGGCGCCTGCGGGTCGGCGAGCAGGCCTTGGAACACCGCCACCAACTGCTCGAACAGACAGGCCATGTCGGCGTCGGCATACAGCCCCGCGTCGCACTTCAGGCCCAGGTAGACGCCGTCTGGCGAGTTGACGAACTCGGCGATCAGGTCCAGCTCCGCAGCCGCCTTGCCGGCCGGCAACGGCTGGATGTCCAGCCCCTCGATCGACAACGGCACATCGCTGCTGTCCTGGTAGATGAACTTGATCGCGAACAGCGGCGACCGACCGGCCCGACGCGGCACCCGCAGCGCCTCGACCAGACGGTCGAACGGCAGGTCCTGGTGATCCGAGGCACCGATCACGGTGCTGCGCGCGGCCTCCAGCAACTGGCCGACACGCGCCTGGGGCTCGATCGTCAATTGCAGTACCAACTGGTTAACGAAGAAGCCCACCAGATCTTCAACCCCGGCATGGTTGCGGTTGGCGACGTCGGTTCCCAGGCGCACCCGCGACTGGCCACTGCGCTGCGCCACCACCACGCTGAAACCGGTGAGCAGGAGCATGTACAGGGTCAAGCCTTGGGCACTGGCAAAGCTGCGCAGCGCCTCGCTCAGCGCTGGGTCGAAGTGGAACTCGTGGACCTCGCAGAACGCGGCATTGGCCGACGCCGCCTGACGTGCCGGAGAAGCCGGCAGGCGGGTCAGGCTGTGGTCCTCGCCCAACTGCGCGCGCCAGTAGTCGAGCTGGCGTTCGAGCTCGCCGGCGGCCAGCCACTGGCGCTGCCACACGGCAAAGTCGAGGTATTGCAGGCGCGGCGCAGCCAGCGTGCTGGCGCTGCCGTCGCGCGCCGACTGGTAGAGGCTGACGAACTCGGCCGGCAACAGGCCGAACGACCAGTGGTCGACGACGATATGGTGCAGGGTGATCAGCAGTACGTGGCGCTGTTCGGCCAGGCGCACCAGTTGCACGCGCATCGGTGATCCGTCGGTGAGGTCGAACGGCTGGCGTGCCTCATCCTGCAGGTGCTGGTCGAGCGCAGCCTGCTGCCGCTCGGCGGGCAAGTCGCTCAGGTCGGTGAATTCGAAGCCGGGCTCGAGCTGCGGATGCACCTGCTGCCAGTGCTCGCCATCGGCTTCGAAGTAGGTGGTGCGCAAAACCGAGTGACGTTGCACCAGCGCCCCGAAGGCCTGGCGCACGGCCGACAGGTCCAGCGCGCCGTTCAGCTCCAGGGCCCGGGCGATGTTGTACATCGAGCTCTGCGGCTCCAGCTGCCAGAGGAACCACAGGCGCTGCTGGGCATAGGACTGCAACTGCGGCTGGCGATCATCGACCCGCGCCAGTACCGGCATGGCCGTGGCCCGCTCGCTGTGTTCGAGCACCGCGACAAAATCTTCCAGCGTGGCCGCTTCGAACAGGCTACGCAGGGCAAGCTGTACGCCCAGCTCCTGACGCACCCGGCTGATCACCTGGGTGGCCAGCAGCGAGTGCCCGCCGAGGGCGAAGAAGTTGTCGCCGAGCCCCACCTGCGGCACGTCCAGCACCGCTTCCCAGATGGCCGCCACGCGCCGCTGCAGATCGCTCTGCGGCAGCACCAGCGTCTGATTGGCAGCCTCCGGCGCCGGCAGTGCCTTGCGGTCGAGCTTGCCGTTGGGGGTCAGCGGCAGGCGCGCCAGCAGCAGCAACTGGCTGGGCTGCATGTAGTCGGGCAGGTCCTGGCGCAAGGTGGCCTGGATATCTTCACGCAGCGCCTGACGGGCAGGCTCGGCCAGGGCGTCGAAGTCTGCAACCGGTACCACGTAGGCCACCAGTTGCAGGCCATGGCGCGCCTGCAGCGCCACCACCACCGCTTCGCGCACCGCCGGCTGGCTGGCCAGGCGCGCTTCGATCTCGCCCAGCTCGATGCGGAAACCGCGGATCTTCACCTGGTGATCGATACGCCCGACATACTCGAGGCTGCCGCCGGGGTTGTAGCGCACCAGGTCGCCGCTGCGGTACAGCCGTGCGCCCGGCTGGCTGGCGAACGGGTCCGGGAGGAAGCGCTCGGCAGTCAACGATGGACGATCGAAGTAACACTGGGCCAGGCTCGCCGAAGCACCGATGCACAGCTCGCCAGTGCCACCTTCGGGCAGCAGGTCACCAGCGGCATCGAGGATGCGCAGGCTGCGCCCGGCAATCGGCCCGCCGATCGGCACGCCGTACACAGTGCTGGCGTCTTCGAGGCGGCAGTCGTGCACGCTGGAAACCACGGTCGCCTCGGTCGGGCCATAGGTGTTGACCAACTGCACATGGCCAAGGCCCGCGGCGTGCCACAGGCGCAGGCCCTCGACCGACATCGCCTCGCCGCCCACGTGCACCTGGCGCAGGCCGCCCAGGCGATGCGCCTCGTCGGAGCTGGCCAGCAGGTGCCAGTAGGCAGCCGGCAGGTCGGCCAGGGTCACCCGTTGCTCGACCAGGGTGTCGGCCAGCTGCTCCACCGACCAGGGCTGATCGTCGCGCATGATCAGCGCGGCGCCCAAGGCCAGCGGTGGATAACACTGCTCGACGAAGCCATCGAAACTGAAGGTTGCGAATTGCAGCACCCGGTCGTTGGCGCTCAGCCGCGAATAGGCCGCGGCGCTTTCGCAGAACTCACGCAGCGCGGCATGGGCGATGGCAACGCCCTTGGGCTTGCCGGTCGAGCCCGAGGTGTAGATGACGTAGGCCAGGTCGTCGGCGCAGGCGCGCTCGAGCGGATCGTGCTCGGCACTGGCGGCCAGCACAGCATGCATCCGGTCCAGGTCCAGGCGCGCCACGCCCTGGCGCTGGGCCAGCTCGACCAGCAGGCCCTGCTCGGCCAACAGCAACGCGAGGCGGCTGTCCTCGAGCATGAAGGCCAGGCGCTCGTCGGGGTAGTCCGGGTCCAGCGGCACATAGGCGGCGCCGCTCTTGAGCACCGCCAGCAGGCTGACGATCAGTCGCGGGCTGCGCCGCAGCGCCAGACCGACGCGCTTGCCGGGGCCGACGCCCTGGGCGATCAGGCAATGCGCCAGGCGGTTGGCCTGACGGTTGAGGCTGGCGTAGTCCAGTTGCTCGCCAGCCACCCACAAGGCCAGGGCCTCAGGGGTGGCGGCAGCCTGGGCGGCGATGCGCTGGTGCACCAGCGCGCTACTCGCCAGCGGCATGCTGCTGTCACCCTGGCGCGCCAGCAGGGCCTGGCGCACACCGGGCTCAAGCAGGCTCAGCACGCCGAGACGCTGCTGCGGCGCCTCGACGAACTGCGCCAGCAGATGACGCAGCTGGGCGCTGAAACCGGCCACCTGGGCAG
Source organism: Pseudomonas sp. FA117 (assembly GCF_057370475.1). Classification (NCBI taxonomy): domain Bacteria; kingdom Pseudomonadati; phylum Pseudomonadota; class Gammaproteobacteria; order Pseudomonadales; family Pseudomonadaceae; genus Pseudomonas; species Pseudomonas sp. FA117. Next base: position 893,567 of record NZ_CM170675.1, on the reverse strand, counting down.
CACTGAAGCGCGCCTGGTCGTAGCTGAAATCCAGGCGCAGGGTGTCGCCCAGCTCGATGCCCAGGGTCAGCGGGTAGCTGGTCTGCTCGTGGTTGTGCAGGTTGCTCATGCGCAGCCCGCTACCATCGCCCTGGCGCAGGGCCTCGGCGACCGGGAAGTTCTCGAACACCAGCAGGCTGTCGAACAAGGCGTTGCCCTGCTGACCGGCCCAGGCCTGGATCTCGTACAGCGGCACATGCTCATGCTCGCGCAGCACCAGGTTGTGCGCCTGCAGCGCGTCGAGCCACTGGGCGACGGTCTGCTGCGGGTGCGGCTGGCAGACGATCGGCAAGGTGTTGATGAACAGCCCCAACTGGCTGTCGATGCCCGGCAATTGCGCCGGACGACCGGCCACGGTGGCACCGAAGGCAACACAGCGCTGGCCGCTGTAGCGTTGCAGCAGGATCGCCCAGGCGCCTTGCAGCAGGGTGTTGAGCGTGACCTTGTGGGCCTTGGCGAAGGCTTTCAGCGCCTCGGTGGCCGGCGCATCGAGCTGGGCCAGTTGCTGCTGGTAGCCGCTGCCCTGTTCCGGGCGACGCAGGGTTTCGCCGAGCAAGGTCGGTTGCTCCAGGGCCGCCAGGTCCGCTTGCCAGAAGGTCTTGGCCGCTGCACTCGGCTGGGCCTGCAACCAGGCCAGGTAATCGCGGTAATGCCCTGCAGCCTGCGCCGGGGCGTGGCCAGCGTAGCGTCCGAGCACTTCGGCCAGCAGACTGGCGTTGCTCCAGCCATCCATGAGGATGTGGTGGCTGGTGTAGATCAGGTGCCAGGCTTGCGCGCCGGTCGGCACCAGGCACAGGCGCAGCAGCGGCGCCTGGGCCAGATCGAAGCCGCGCAGGCGCTCCTGCCCGGCCAACTGGTCGAGGTCATGCGCGCCTTGCTCGAGCAGCGTCAGCGGCAACGGCAGATGGCGCTGCACCACTTGGTGCGGCTGCTCCAGGCCCTGCCAGTGCATGCTGCTGCGCAGGATCGGATGATGATCCAGCGCCGCCTGCCAGGCCTCGCGGAACCGCGCGACATCCAGGCCGGCGATATCCAGGCGCATCTGGTTGACGTAGGCCCCTTCGCCCGGTTCGTAGAGGCTGTGGAACAGCATGCCCTGCTGCATCGGTGCCAGGGGGTAGAGGTCTTCGATTTCGCTTGCCGACACCGGCAATGCATCGAGCTGCGCCTGGTCGATACGCGCCAGGCTGAAGTCCGAGGGCGTCGCCTGCCCGGCCGGCACTTGCAGGCAATGGGCAAGCAGCGCCTGCAACTGGGCAAGATAATCGTCGGCCAGGCGCTGCACGCTGGCGTCCTGGTACATGGCGCTGCTGTAGCCCCATTGCAGCGACAGCTCGCCGTTGTACACCTGGCCCTCGAGGGTCAGCCAGTTGGCCAGCGGTGCATCGGGATCCTGGGCCTGGCCACTGCGCTCGGCCGCCGGGGCGAACAGCGCCGCCTGGTCGAATTGCGCATCGAACTGCCCCAGGTAGTTGAAGGTGATGCGTGGCACGGCAGCATCTGCGAGTCGCTGCATCAACGCAGGCTCGCTCAGGTAGCGCAGCAGTCCGTAGCCCAGGCCCTTGCCCGGCACTGCACGCAGCTGCTCCTTGACCGCCTTGATCGAGCCCGCCCAGTCGGCGGTGGCCTGCAGGCGCACCGGGAACAGGCTGGTGAACCAGCCGACGCTGCGGGTCAGGTCGAGATCGTCGCCCAGGTCTTCACGGCCATGCCCTTCCAGTTGGATCAGGCATCCCGACTGGCCGCTCCACTGTTCGAGCACGCGGGTCAGGGCCGTCAGTAGCAAATCGTTGACCTGGGTACGATAGGCCGCGGGCGCCACTTGCAGCAGTTGCCGGGTCGCCTCGCGTGACAGGCGCGACTCGACCTTGCGCTGCAAGCGGTTGAGGTTTGCGCCCTGCGGGTTGTCGCACGGCAGATCGACGATGCCCTGCGGCTGGGCAAGCCAGTACGGCAGTTGCTCCTGCACCGAGGCCACGCTGGTGTGCAGACGCTCGGCCCAGGCCTGATAGCTGCTGGTCTTGGCCGGCAGGGTTGGCGATTCGCCTGCGCTCAACTGGCGGTAGAGCTGCTGCAGGTCTTCGAGCAGCACCCGCCACGACACACCGTCGACCACCAGGTGATGAATCACCAGCAGCAGGCGCTGCTCGCCGTTGTCCATCTGCACCAGCAGGGCACGCAACAGCGGCCCCTCGGCCAAGTCGAGGCTGGCCTGCAGGGCCTCGCACAACTCGCCCAGCACAACCGGGTCGGCAGCACGGGCGGTTTGCAGCACGCCGCCATCGGCCAGTGCGGCGTGAGCCTGGCGCCAGCCTTGCGGCCCGGCCTGGTAGCGCAGGCGCAGGGCATCGTGATGCGCGACGAGGCGCTGCAGGGCCTGGTCGAGCAGGTCTGCCTGCAGCGCTGTGCGCGGGGTGAGCAGCAACGACTGGTTCCAGTGGTTGCGGTTGGGCATCTGCAGCTCGAAGAATGCCTGCTGGATCGGCGTCAGGCGCACCTCGCCGGTGACCGGGCCCTGCTCGCCGAGCGGGCGGTCGTCACGTACCGCGACCAGTGCCAGACTGCGGATGGTCTGGTGCTGGAACAGGTCGCGCGGAGCCAGGCGCACACCGGCCTGGCGAGCACGGCTGACCACCTGGATGGAGACGATCGAGTCGCCGCCCAGCTCGAAGAAGTTGTCCTCGAGCCCCACCTGCGCGACGCCGAGCACGTCCTGCCAGATACCGGCCAGCAGGGTCTGCAGGTCATCCTGCGGCGCCACGAACGCCTGCTGCGCAGCTGCCTGCGGCTGTGGCAGGGCCTTGCGGTCGAGCTTGCCGTTGGCCGTCACCGGCAGGCTTTGCAGCGGCATCCAGTAGGTCGGCACCATGTACTCCGGCAGGCTTTCGAGCAAGGCGGCCTTGAGCGCCGCCTGCCAGCCATCGTCACCCTGCTGCTCGAGCACCAGGTAGGCCACCAGGTGCTTGCCGTCCTGCACCAGCACCACGGCTTCGCGCACCTGCGGTTGCTGCATCAGGCGGGTCTCGATCTCGCCGAGCTCGATGCGCAGGCCGCGCAGCTTGACCTGATGATCGAAGCGGCCAAGGTATTCGATCACCCCGTCGCGCCGCTGGCGCACCCGGTCACCGGTGCGGTACAGCCGCTCGCCAGCGTGGAACGGACACGGCACGAAGCGCTCGGCAGTCAGTGCCGGGCGCCGGTGATAGCTGCGCGCAAGGCCCGCACCGCCCAGGTACAGCTCGCCGGAAACACCTGCGGGCACCGGCTGCAACTGGGCATCCAGGACATGGGTACGCAGGTTGGCGATGGGCTGGCCGATCGGGATGGCGAGCGCACCCTCATCGATGCAGGTCCAGTGGGTGACGTCGATGGCCGCTTCGGTCGGGCCATAGAGGTTGTACAGCCCCGCTCCCGGCAGGCGCGCGAACACCTGCTCCTGGGCTTCCAACGGCAGGGCCTCGCCGCTGCAGACGATGCGCGCCAGGCTGCTGCAGGCCTCGACGCCGTCGTCGTGGATGAACGCCTGGAGCATCGAAGGCACGAAGTGCAGCGTGGTCACGCCATGACGCACGATGGTCTCGATCAATCGCGCAGGTTCACGGTGCGCACCGGGGGCGGCCACCACCAGGCAGGCGCCGGTCATCAGTGGCCAGAAGAACTCCCAGACCGACACGTCGAAGCTGAACGGGGTTTTCTGCAGCACCACATCACGGGCATCGAGCGCATAGGCCTGCTGCATCCAGCACAGGCGGTTGACCAGCGCTGCGTGGCTGTTGCCGGCGCCCTTGGGCCGGCCGGTGGAACCGGAGGTGTAGATCACATAGGCCAGGTGCTGGGGCAAGGTCTGCCGGGCCGGTGGCTGGACGCCATGGCCGTCGAGCCAGCTATCAGGCTGGTCGAGTTCGAGCAGTTCCAGCTGAGCCAGGCCCTCGAGCAGCGGGCGCAGGGAGCGCTGGGTGAGCAGCAGGCGCACGCCGCTGTCCTCGATCATGTAGCGCAGGCGATCCTGGGGGTATTCCGGGTCCAGCGGCACGTAGGCGCCGCCAGCCTTGATCACCGCCAGCAGCGCCACGACCATTTCCACTGAACGCTCCACGCACACGCCGACCAGCACATCCGGGCCGACGCCTCGGGCGTGCAACAGGTTGGCCAGGTGGTTGGCGCGCAGGTCGAGCTCGGCATAGCTGAGGGTCCGATCGGCAAAGCGCAGCGCCGGTGCATCAGGCGTGCGTTGCACTTGGGCTTCGATCAGGCTGAACAGGCACTGCTCGGTGGGGTACTGGCGGGCGGTGGCATTCCAGTGTTCGACCAGCGTCTGGCGCTCATCGTCGGCCAGCATGGCCAACTCACCGATGGCCTGATGCGGGTTGGCTACCAGCGCTTCGAGCAAGCGCGTGAAGTGTCCGGCCATGCGCTCGATGGTGTCGGCGTCGAACAGGTCGTCGGCGTAGGTCAGCGCGGCACGCAGGCGGCCGGCCTGCTCGTAGGTGTCCAGGGTCAGGTCGAACTGGGTGGTACGGCTCTGCCACTGCACGGCACTGAGTTCCAGCCCCGATGCCGTGTGCACGCGTGCCAGGTCGGCGACCTTCGGCTGGTGGTTGTACATCACCTGGAACAGCGGCGTGTGGCTGAGGTTGCGCTCGAGCTTGAGCGCCTCGACCAGCTGCTCGAACGGCAGGTCCTGATGGGCCTGGGCGCCGAGCACGCTGTCCTTGACCGCCTGCAGGAAGCGGGAAAACGGCTGCAGGCCGTCGACCTGGTTACGCAGCACCAGGGTGTTGACGAAAAAGCCGATCAGGCCTTCGATCTCGTTGCGGTTGCGGTTGGCCACCGGCACGCCGATACGCAGGTCGGCCTGCCCGGTGTAGCGGAACAGCAGCGCATTGAACGCACCCAGCAGCAGCATGAACAGCGTGACGTTCTGCTGCCGGGCCAGTTCGCGCAGGGCCTCGGCCAGGCGCTCGTCGACGCTGAACTCGTAGCGCCGGCCACGCTGGCTGGGCTGCGCCGGGCGCGGGTGGTCGGTGGGCAGTTCGAGCACCGGGTGCTCATCACCCAGCATGCCTTGCCAGTAGTCCAGTTGCCGCGCCTGTTCGCCGGCCTCCAGCCAGCGCCGTTGCCACAGGGCGTAGTCGCTGTACTGCACCGCCAGCTCCGGCAGTTGCGGCGCCTGGCCCTGGGCAAGAGCGTCGTAGCAGCGGGTGAACTCCTCGATCAGCACGTTCATCGACCAACCGTCGGAGACGATATGGTGCAGGGTCAGCAGCAGCACGTGCTCATCGTGCGCCAGACGCAGCAGGCTGACCCGCAGCAGCGGCCCCTGCTCCAGGTCGAACGGCCGTACCGCCTGGGCTTCGGCGGCCTCGCGCACGGCCTGCTCGCGCTGCTCGGCCGGCAGCTGGCGCAGGTCCTGGTGATCGATGTGCAGGGGTTGATCGAGCGCCACCTGCCTGGGCGTTTCGTCGGCATCGCAGCGGAACACCGTGCGCAGGGTCTCGTGACGCGCGACCAGGCTGGCGAAGGCCTGCTCCAGTGCCTGATGGTCCAGTTCGCCATTGAGCCGCACCGCACCCGGCAGGTTGTAGGCGCCGCTGGCTGGATCCAGTTGCCAGAGCAACCACATGCGCCGCTGGGCGAAGGACAACGCATCGCGGTCCTCGGCCGGCACCTGGGCCGGGATCGGAAATTGGGCGAAATCCACCCCCTCCCTGGCCAGCGCGGCGAGAAACAGCTGACGTTTCTCCACGGGCAGACCGATGAACCGGCGAGCGAGTTTCAAGGCGTCTTCAGCATTCATGTGTTGGGCATCCGGGATCGATAGGCGAAAAGCGAGGGCAAACCATCCCTATTGAACGAATGCTGACCGGAAAAATTAGAACCAGGCGTCAGGGTGCCTGGCTGGAGCCTCTGCGGCGAAGAACCACCGTGACACCCGTGATTGTTCATGCATATGGAATTGACAAACCAGATCAGCAGCCTTTATCCCAGCCAGCTCAATCACGATCATGCAAAGGTGCCCCACCCCACTGCCAAGGACCTGCCCATGTCGATTACAAAAACCCTGAGCCCAGCCCTGCTTGCCATGAGCCTCATCGCCGCCAAGCCCGCTTCGGCCGACGACACCGTACCTCAGACCGGCGCTGCCTCAGGCCCGCTGCAACTGTTCGTGACCCTGCCGGTCAAGCCCGACCACCTCGAGCGCTTCCTGGCCACCATGCACAAGGAAGTTGCCGGCGCACGCTCGGAAGCGGGCAATGTGGCGTTCGATGTCTATGAAGACGCCGAGCACCCCAGCCGTCTCTACCTGTTCGAGCATTGGCACGACGCCGCATCGCTGGCCTCGCACACGACGCAGCCCTACTACAAGGCGATTCGCGCCCAGGAAGCCGACGACCTTGGCGGTACCGTCGAGGAACGCAAGCTGGTGGAAGTGCAGCCGGCAGCACCCGCACGCGCTGGCGTCGAAGCGCATTACAGCCTGCTGAGCACCCTGCACCTGGCACCGGGCAAGGGCGCACAGCTCGCCAGCCGCTTCGCCGCCCAGGCCGACGCGATCCGCGCAGCCCAAGGCAACCTCGGTCTGGCCCTCTACCAGGATGAGGAAAAGCCCGATGAGCTGCTGCTGATCGAGCGCTGGAGCGACCGCGCCGCCCACGACGCCAGCGCGGCGTCACCCGCCGCACAGCAATTGCTTGCCGCACTGAACGACACCACCGACGCGCCGGTACGGCCATTGCGCCTGATCGATCGCTCCGTCGCGGGCCACTGAGACCTACAACGAAGGGCCAGGAACATGACCCACCCCCCCAGCGATATCCCCTCCACCGTCGAGCGTCTCCAGGCACGCTTCGAGCCGGTGTCATATGCCCTGCTGCGTGCGGTATTCGGCATCGTCATGTTCACCCACGGCCTGCCCAAGCTGCTGGGCAATTCGCACGGTTCGATGGCCGACCCCATGGCCAGCTCGACTCATCTGATCGGCAATGTCATGGGCCTGCCGTTCGCCAGCGAACTGGCCTTCCTGGTGATGCTGCTGGAGACCGTCGGCGCGGTGATGCTGGTCGCGGGGCTGCTGACCCGCCCCATCGCACTGGCCATGGCGGCGGAGATGATCGGTATCAGCTACGCGCTCGGTCCGACCTGGCCCTGGGTCGACCGGGGCATCGAGTATCCGGTGATCCTCGGCTGCCTGGCTCTGTACATCGCAGTGCGCGGCGGCGGGCGCTTCGCCCTGGATCGCGGATTGTGGCCCAGGTTCTGAGCACGGCCCCGCAGCACTGACCGCCAGCCCTTGCCACGCCCTGCCAGCGAAAGCTGGTGGGGCGATGGCACATCATGTTTCGATGTACCCCCCTCATGCATTCGATGCATGGCCTCTACTGCAAAACGCAATTGTGTATCGGGGTGCCTGCTCTTAGTCTTAAAGAACCATATAAAAGAAATAAATATATTTTTATTCTTTTTATGCATATCGGTTCAATGGACTTCCCACCGCCCGCCGAATACAGCAGGACAACCCGATGAGCATCGTCACAGCAGAAACTGCAGAAACCGAACGCGACTACCACACCGATGTGCTGGTGATCGGCGGCGGACCGGCCGGAGCCTGGGCTGCCATCGGCGCTGCTGCCCGGGGCGCCAGGGTCATCCTGGTGGACAAGGGCTACTGCGGCGCCTCCGGGGCCACCGCGCCTTCCGGCACCGCAGTGTGGTGCGTGGCACCGGACGCCGAGCGACGCCGGATCGCCAAGGCCAGCCGTTATGCCATGGGCGGCGAGCTGGCCGAACCACAGTGGATGGACCGTGTGCTGGAGCAGACCTGGCGCAACCTGCAACAGCTTGCCGACTGGGGCTATCCGTTTCCGCTCGACGAGCACGGCCAGCAACGCTGGGTATCGCTGCAGGGCCCGGAATACATGCGCCTGATGCGCAAGCGGATCAAGCAGGCCGGCGCACGCATTCTCGATCACAGCCCGGCCCTGGAGTTGCTGGTCGACGAACACGGCCAGGTGTGCGGCGCCACCGGCATCAGCCGGCAGAAGCAACAGCGCTGGCGCATCCAGGCCGGCGCCGTGGTGCTGGCCACTGGCGGGGTGGCCTTCCTGAGCAAGGCGCTGGGCTGCAACGTGCTGACCGGCGACGGCCACCTGATGGCTGCCGAAGCGGGCGCAACACTATCGGGCATGGAATTCTCCAACGCCTACGGCCTTGGCCCGGCGTTCGCCTCGGTCACCAAGTCGGCGCTGTACTCCTGGGCCACCTTCTATCGCGCCGATGGCCGCGAACTCGAAGGCGCCGGCTCGGCGCGCGGCCGTGGGGTGATCGCCAGGACGCTGATGAACGAGGCGGTGTTCGCCTGCATCGATCGCGCCGACGCCTCCACACGCCAGTGGATGCGCTCGGCGCAGCCGAATTTCTTCCTGCCCTTCCAGCGCATGGGCCTCGATCCATTCACCGAGCGCTTCCCCGTGACCCTGCGCCTGGAGGGCACCGTGCGGGGCACCGGCGGGCTGCGCATCTGCAACGAGCAGTGCGCCACGTCGGTGCCGGGGCTGTATGCGGCCGGTGACGCCGCGACCCGCGAACTGATCTGTGGCGCCTTCACCGGCGGCGGCAGCCGCAACGCGGCCTGGGCGCTGTCATCGGGGATGTGGGCCGGGGCCGGCGCTGCCGAGTTCGCCCGCGACCAGCGCAGCCCTGTTACCCGCAGCCTGCTGCACGCCGGTGGCGTCGGGCTGCGCGGCGAGGGCAATCATGGCTTCGATGCTGAAGCGACGATCCGTGCGGTGCAGGCCGAAGTCTTCCCCTATGAGCGCAACTGGTTTCGCCAGGGCGAGCGCCTGGACGATTCGCTGGGTCGGCTCGACCCGCTCTGGCAGCAGTTGCGCCGGGCCGCGCCCGCCAGCCCCGGGCAACTGCTGCGCGCCCGCGAAGCCGCAGCGATGCTCGCCACCGCGCGCTGGATGTACCACAGCGCCCTGGCGCGTACCGAGAGCCGTGGCATGCACCGGCGCGAGGACCATCCACGGCTCGACCCTGCGCAACGCTACCGCCTGATCAGCGGCGGTCTCGACGAGGTATGGACCGAGCGTGAAACCCTCGGTCCGGTCGATCACAGCCTGCTGACGGAGAAAGCCGCATGATCGAGCTGATCAGTGCAGAGCGCTGTACCGGGTGCAACATCTGCGTGCTGGTGTGCCCGACCGACGTGTTTGCAGCGGTGCCTGGCCAGGCACCGCTGATCGCCCGGCAGTCCGACTGCCAGACCTGCTTCATGTGCGAGGTCTATTGCCCGGAGGATGCACTGTTCGTGTCGCCGCTGGCCGATCAACAGGCCGTGGTCGACGAGCGCCAACTGAGCGAGAACGGCCTGCTGGGCGGCTACCGCCAGGCGCTCGGCTGGGGCAAGGGGCGCCAGTCCACCGCCGCCCTCGACGAAAGCTATCAGTTCATCAAGGGCATCTAGGACCCGCGCCGATCAACGACGCCGCTTCAGCTCTTCCAGCCCGGCGGGCAGCTCGGCGCCAGGGAAATGCGTGGAGAGCGTGGTCTCGCGCCACTGCGCGAGTTCTTCGGCACGTGCACGCTCGTCGAGTTCGTAGACGTACAGCGCATCGCCACCGAGCAGCAGGCGCAGCGGCAGGTCGTCGCGGCGCGACAACTGCACGATCAGCTCGGCGATCTTGCGCGGGTCGCCCACCTCGTTGCCGCCGTAGTTGGCCATCAACTCCAGCACATGGCCGACGCTGGGTTGGTAGTCGGCCAGCATGTCCTGCGGCGCACGCTTGGCCTCAGTTGCCCAGTCGGTGCGCATGCCACCCGGCTCGAGGGTGCAGACCTGGATACCCAGCGGCGTGACTTCCTTGGCCACCACGTCGCTGAAGCCACCCACCGCCCACTTGGCAGCCTGGTAGGCCGAAAGCCCGGGGGTGGATGTCCGGCCACCGACCGAGGACACCTGGAACACATGCCCGCTGCGCTGCCCGCGCATCACCGGCAGGGCCGCGCGCGTCAAGTTCACCACCCCGAACAGGTTGGTTTCCACCTGCGCCCGGAAATCGTCGGCGCTCATCTGCTCGAACGGCGCAGTGTGGCCATAGCCTGCGTTGTTGACCAGCACATCGAGACGGCCGAACGCCTCGACCGCTACCTGCACCGCGTGCTGCGCTGCGGCTTCGTCGGTGACATCGAGGGCGACCGTACGGATCTGCCCGCCAAATTGCCCCACCAGGTCGTCCAGGCGCTTTGGATCACGGGCCGCCGCGACCAGGCAATCACCGTTGTCGAGCACCGCTTCGCTGATGGCTCGCCCCAGACCACGGGCTGCACCGGTTACAAGCCAGACTTTGGACATGATTCGACTCCTCGCTGCCAATAATAGAGTGACTACTCACTCATTTAAATGCCGTAAAGAAACCTTGTCAGCGACCACCCAAGGCCGCCCACAGGGCGTTGAAACCTGCCGTGCGATACACCTCGGCCTGCTCCGGCGATGACTTGATGAACTCCATGGCCGTCTCGGCCATCGACACGAACAGCGCGCCATAGAACGCCTGCGCCTGCTGCTCCGGTAAACCGCTGGCCGCCGTGCGTTCGCGCAGCAGCGCGCCCACTTCGTCGAAGCCCTGGCTACCGGCCTCACGGTGCACGGCATCGATGCGCCCGCTGACACCCAGCTGACGCAGCGCCTCGCGTGCCTGCGGGCTGTTCATGCCCCAGTCGACGTAACCGTTCCAGGCGTGCCGGATGCTGGCCTCAGGCGTCGCGTTGCGGGGGAAGTCGGCCATCATCGCCAGGCGCAGCCCAGCCTTGAGTTCCAGGTACAGGGCGTTGAGCAGCACATCCTTGGTTTCGAAGTAGGTGAACACCGTTCCTTCGGCCACCCCGGCCAACCGCGCGATCCGTGCCGTGGTCGCACTCAGCCCCTGCTCGGCGAGCGCCTGGGCAGCTGCGGCGAGAATGGCGTTGCGCTTGTCGTGACTGCGGGGACGGGCCATGGCGGGTCGATCATTAACTGAGTGATTGCTCAATCATATCCAACTGACGATCAAATGCAAGCCTGGGTTCCGCCCTGTACCCATTCCCCTCACGGCGCCACTTCCCGCTTACTCGCGATCCGCGCAAACGCCCTAATGCAGCGGTTGGTCTGCCGATATCGACCGCCCCCCCCACTCGAAGGAGCGCTGCATGTCACTGACCTCGTGTTTCAAAGGGTTGGCATTTCTGGCCTTCACGCTGCCTTGGGCCAGCCCGGCCAGCGCCCAGGTGCATGGTCTCTACGCCTACACACAGGCACTGGAAGAAAGGCTGACGGAGTGCTCGCCACATCTGAGGAACCTGCAGTACCTGCTGGTAGAGCGCATCCACGCGCTGGAGCCGCGGATTGCTCAACGCCTGGCGCAGATGCCCGAGACCGAACGACGCCTCGAGCAGCTGGAAGGGGCGCTGGATGCGCAGGCCCTTGAGTACGCAGAGCTGCGCCATGACCCTGGACGTCGTCTGGACATCGAGCAGATGGAGCAGGACATCTGGGTTGTCGAGAAAACGCTGCGCGACACCCTCGCCGATGAGCGGGAACTGAAACTCCTGAAGCCGGCGCTGACCCGTATCCGCGAGCACATCGGCGTGTTCGTCGGACACCAGGACGCACTGATCGGGTCCCGCGAAGAATGCCAGAGTTGGGAACACGACCAGGTGCAGTGCCACGCCGAGAACCTCGTACCGCTGGAGCACCAGGTGAAGGCGCTGCTCGAGGCGAGCCACGCGCTGCTTGCCCAACTGCAAGCACCGCTGAGCTGCGCCACCCCGTATCCGAACTACTGGGCGAAGAACTGCATGCCTCCTGCTCCGCGCCCTTGGCCACATCGCTTCTCTTTCACCCCCCTCCCCTAGATAACAGAGAATTGCCATGACTGAAGTGATCCAGATCCAAAGCCGCAGTGAAAAGATTCGAGAGGAAATCCAATACCTCGCTACGGTGGAGCCCCTGCAGTTGCCTGCCATCAACAGCTCGCTGGTCCAGGACTACGTGAAACAGATCGAGGGCAACTACGACTCCTCGCGAGCAAAGATCGATACTGACCACGCCATCGAACTTCTTTACATTGCCTACAACACGACCCCACAGGACAAAGGCGATATCCGCGTCAAGATCAGTACGATCATGAATCACCTGATCAAGGCTCAGCAGGAAAGCGAGCGGCAGATAAAGGATGCCGCCCGTAGCGCCAACTTCCTGTCGAGAAAGCTCAAACGCACCTTGCCTCGCTGGGTCCGCGCGAAAGAAAGTGACGATCTCGAACGCTTCAAGCGCTTCGTCAACGAAGACTTGATGGCCATGACCAACGAAATAAGTCAGTCCTCGACACAGGTCAAAGAAAATCTGAACTCGATCGCTGACCGCTACAACATCATCATCGCCGACACCGAGGATGTAACCAACGCCAGCGAACAGGCACTGAGCTCGACCCTGGTCGCCAATGCCCGGATTCGTAAGGAAATTCTCGAACACCAGGCCAGAAGCAAAGCCTTGGAAGCGCTGGTTCAGGACATGCAACGTCAGGTCAAGCGTTACGAAACACTCGCCAGTGAATATGCAGCCCAAGCCAAGACCACCGATGACCGCGCCTTCATCACTGCACTCGCGGGCGGCTATGCCCAGTTGGTTTCCTCGGCACTGCCACTTGTCGCCATGCTGGGCACGGGCGGCACATCCTCGTTGATCACCGCCTCGACAGTGGGCTTGGGCAACGTCAGGGGACAGGCTCAGGACGATCCCACTGCCGACATCATTCGCCTGAAGAAAGAGCGCTCCGAGCACGTGTCGAAGATCACCTTGGTCACAAGGAAACTGCAAACCGCCAAAGCATCACTCGCACAAATTCTCGAGCTCAAGAACAAGGAAAACGACAACGAAAAACTCAGAGCTTTGGAGAGCCGGGTCGATGATGCCCAAAGCGTCGTGGGGAAAACCCAGGCCCAGTACGATGAGCTCCAGCAAAAGCTTGGCACGATAGATAACGTCCTGCAGACCATGAACTCGGCGGCGACCAGTATCAGCGAAAACGCCAGGCAGCAGGCCGCAGACCTGCGTCAGCTGCAGATCAAAATGCTCGACAAGGCTGACATGTACGAGGCCGCCAGGCGCGAACAAACGACCGAACTGCTGGAGGTTTCGGTGCTGATGGCTGGCAAATGCACCGAGCAGGAAGTCATAGAGCTGGCGGTAAGGTCGCTGAACCTGAGTGTGAGCGCCCTCAAGCGCACCCGTGAAATTATGCTGGAGATCGCTGACTTCTTCCGTTCGTTCGTCGATTTCATGCAAGTGATGCGAACTGAAGCCGATCAACAGATCAAGGCGTTCGAGGCCGCGGAAGGTATGGATGAGGAGGAAAACCAGGAACTGCTGGAGTTGTTCGAGATCATCGATGAGTTCTTCATCAGCCAGTCCGGACAATGGCAGGCCGTGAGTATCGTGTCCGACCGCTTCGCGCAGACATTCAGGGACGGCTGGAGCACGCTCAACAGGTTGTCCGGCACCTATATCACCGGTCTGCAACTGCCTGCCTATCTGAGGAAGGCCGCAGGCCAGCTCGAGATCATCGCTGCAGATCGCAAGGCCGTCAGCGAAGCGCGGACAGTATATCTGGCGAACTACCGTAAGGAGCTGTAAGCCCCGCAATCATGGCTCGGGCATGGGTGGATATCAGTTCATGATTTTCTGAACTGATTATTTGCCCATGCCGATTCTTCCGCAGGACACGACTCTACAGAATCGGCTCACGACAATCACAATAACCGTGAGGCGACTCTCGTGGACCAGACTCTACAGGTACGGCAGGCCGCTGCCGCCCTCGTCGAAGCCTTCGCCAGCAACGACACCATCGGCTACTTCAACTGCTTCAGCGAAGACGCCACCTTCCTGTTCCATACCCTGCCCGAACCGTTGTTGTCACGCCGCAGCTACCAGGACCTCTGGACCGGTTGGCAGCAGGATGGCTTCTGCGTGCTCGGCTGCGAGTCGAGCAATGGGCACGTGAGCCTGCAGGGCGAAGTGGCGATTTTCATCCACGACGTGGCCACCCGCCTGCGCATGGGCGGGGAGGAACTGGCCCTGAACGAGCGCGAGACCATCGTGTTCAGGTTGCACGACGGGCGCTGGCTGGCCTGTCACGAGCACCTCTCGGCCCTGTCGCCCGCCTGATCCAGCGGCGCTGCCGCACTGCCATCGCACCCACAACAAGGCCCGGCACGGGCCGACAATACTCGCGCTGGAGCACCACCATGAGCCACTCGACCGGTATCGAGACCAACGGCGTCGAACAGATCCCCGACGATCAACGCGACGCCACCCCGCTTGACCTGTTCCGCCTGATCTTCGGCGGTGCCAATACCTTCGCCACCGCCGTGCTGGGCAGCTTCCCGGTACTGTTCGGGCTGTCGTTCCAGGCTGGGCTGTGGGCGATCATGCTCGGGGTCGGGGTCGGTTCGCTGATCCTCGCGCCCATGGGCCTGTTCGGTGCACTCAACGGCACCAACAATGCGGTATCGTCGGGCGCGCACTTCGGCGTGCACGGACGCATCGTCGGCTCGTTCCTGTCGCTGCTGACGGCAGTGGCGTTCTTTTCGCTGTCGGTATGGAGCTCGGGCGATGCGCTGGTCGGTGGCGCCAAGCGCCTGGCCGGCCTGCCGGAGACCGACCTCAGCCTGGGGCTGGCCTACGGCCTGTTTGCCGTGCTGGTGCTGGTGGTGTGCATCTTCGGGTTCCGCTTCATGCTGTGGGTCAACAAGATCGCGGTGTGGGCATCGAGCCTGCTGTTCCTGCTCGGCATCGCTGCCTTCGCCGCGCCGTTCGACGCAAGCTTCGCCGGCAGTGTCAATCTCGGTCAGCCAGGGTTCTGGGCCGCTTTCGTCGGTGCCGCGATCCTGGCCATGAGCAACCCGGTCTCGTTCGGCGCCTTCCTCGGCGACTGGTCACGCTACATCCCGCGCCACACGCCCAAGCGGCGCATCATGCTGGCCGTGATCCTGGCCCAGGCCGCCACGCTGATCCCGTTCCTGTTCGGCCTGTGCACGGCGACCCTGGTGGCCAGCCAGGCCCCGGACTACATCGCGGCCAACAACTATGTCGGCGGCCTGCTGGCGATTTCGCCGACCTGGTTCTTCCTGCCAGTGTGCCTGATCGCCGTGATCGGCGGCATGTCCACCGGCACCACCGCGCTCTATGGCACCGGCCTGGACATGTCCAGCGTTTTCCCGCGCCTGCTCAGCCGCGCGGCCGCCACCCTGCTGATCGGGGTACTGGCGATCGGTTTCATCTTCATCGGCCGCTTCGCCTTCAACCTGGTGCAGAGCGTGTCGACCTTCGCCGTGCTGATCATCACCTGCACCAGCCCGTGGATGGTGATCATGATTCTCGGCCTGATCACCCGCCGCGGCTTCTACCACGCCGACGACCTGCAGGTGTTCACCCGCGGCCAGCGGGGCGGTCATTACTGGTTCCTGCATGGCTGGAACTGGCGCGGCATGGGGGCCTGGGTCCCCAGCGCCGCGGTGGGCCTGTGCTTCGTCAACCTGCCGGGGCAGTTCGTCGGCCCGCTCGGTGACCTGGCTGGCGGCATCGACCTGAGCCTGCCGGTGACCCTCGGCCTGGCCGGCGTGCTGTACCTGATCCTGCTCAACCTGTTCCCCGAACCTGCCGGTGTCTACGGCCCGCGCGGCCCGCGCTGGGTACGCTGCAAAAGCGCTCCCCTGACACCCGTGACCACTGCCGAAATGGCCTGACTGGAATCCGACCATGACCACACCTCACTACATCGACGGCCGCTGGGTCGAAGGCCAAGGCAACGACAGCATCAGCGTCTGCGATCCCTCGCTCGGGGTGCCGTTCGCCGAACTGAAATCGGCCAGCGCCGCCCAGGTCGACCAGGCGGTGCGCGCCGCCCGACGCGCCCTGCCCACCTGGAAGAACAGCGCCGCCGCCGAGCGGGCAGCCCTGCTGCGCGGTTTTGCCGAGCAGTTGACTGCCCGCCGCGAAACGCTGATCGCGCTGCAGATGCGCAACAACGGCAAGCCGCGTCATGAAGCCGAGATCGACCTGGACGATGCGGTCGCAACCTTCGCCTACTACGCGGAACTGGCCGAACAGCTGCCACAGAAAAACCGCGACGTGCCCCTGGCCGCCCCGGGCTTTACCGCTCGCACCCGCCTGGAGGCAGTCGGCGTGGTGGGCCTGATCGTGCCGTGGAACTTCCCGCTGGTGACCAGTGCCTGGAAACTCGCCCCGGCCCTGGCCGCCGGTTGCACCGTGGTGCTCAAGCCGTCGGAGGTCACCCCGCTGGTCGAGCAGGCCTACGGGCAGATTGCCGAGCACCTTGGCCTGCCGGCCGGGGTGCTGAACATCGTCAACGGCAAGGCCGAGACCGGTGCGGCCCTGAGCGGCCACAACGGCCTGGACAAACTGTCGTTCACCGGCAGCAATGCCGTGGGCAGCCAGGTCATGCGCAGCGCCGCCGCGCAGTGCCGCCCGGTGACGCTGGAGCTGGGCGGCAAGTCGGCCATCGTGGTGTTCGACGACTGCGACCCGGACCAGGCGGTGGAGTGGATCATCGCCGGCATCACCTGGAACGCCGGACAGATGTGCTCGGCCACCTCGCGCCTGCTGGTACAGGATGGCATTGCCGATACCCTGCTCCCACGCCTGCAATCGGCACTGGAGAAATTGCGCGTGGGCAACCCGCTGACCGACGACGTCGAAATGGGACCACTGACCAGCCAGGCCCAATGGCTCAAGGTTGCAGGCTATTTCGCCACAGCGCGCGAGGAAGGGCTCGAGTGCCTGGCTGGCGGCAAGACGCTGGACCGTGACGGCTGGTTCGTCAGCCCGACGCTGTATGTCGATGTGCCCGAGACCAGCCGCTTGTGGAGCGAAGAGATTTTCGGCCCGCTGCTGTGCGCACGCCGCTTCGCCACCGAGGCGCAGGCGATCGCCCAGGCCAACGACAGCCGCTTCGGGCTGGTGGGCACCGTCTGCTCGGCCGACCTTGAACGCGCCGAACGCGTGGCCGATGCGCTGGAGGTCGGGCAT
This sequence comes from Pseudomonas sp. FA117, assembly GCF_057370475.1. NCBI lineage: Bacteria > Pseudomonadati > Pseudomonadota > Gammaproteobacteria > Pseudomonadales > Pseudomonadaceae > Pseudomonas > Pseudomonas sp. FA117. The sequence goes on along the minus strand of NZ_CM170675.1, from coordinate 876,442 downwards.
GTGTGGATCAACTCGGTGCAGGCGGTGTTCGTCGAGACTTCATGGGGCGGCACCAAGGGCAGCGGGATCGGACGCGAGCTCGGGCCTTGGGGCTTGTCGGGGTATCTGTCGGTGAAGCATGTGACGCGGTGCCTAGGCTAAGGTCTCGGTGATGCAGTTGGGGCCGCTTTGCGGCCCCATTTGCATCACACCGACTCGTCTGTCGCGCGCGTGCCTTCCTGCAGCAACACCATGCTCTGTGGCGACGACAGCGCGATGCCCTCTTCACGCAAACGGCCAAGAATGGCGAACAGCAGGTCGCTGCGTGCGCCGGACACCTGACGCGGCCCGGCCACGTAGCCGCTGGCGCTGAGCACCATGCCGCTGGCGGTCAGGTCCTTGAACGTCACCGAGGGCGCCGGAGCATCGAGGATCGCCTCGTGGTCCTTGTAGGCCTGCAGCAGCAGCTCGCGCACGTGGTTGGCATCGGTCTCCAGCGGCAGGGTCAGGGTCACGCCCACCACGCCCAAGGCGTTGGCCATGGTAACGTTGCGCACGTTCTGGGAAATGAACTGCGAGTTGGGGACGATCACCGTCGAACGGTCGGACATCTGGATCTCGGTGGCGCGCACGTTGATGCGCCGGATATCACCTTCCACACCCGCCAGGCTGACCCAGTCGCCCACCTTCACCGGACGCTCGGTGAGCAGGATCAGGCCGGAGATGAAGTTCTGCACGATCTGCTGCAGACCGAAACCGATACCCACCGACAGCGCACTGACCACCCAGGTCAGGCTGGTCAGGTTGATGTGCAGGGTCGACATCACCAGCATGGCCAGGAACAGGAAGCCCAGGTAGCCGACCAGCGTCACCAGCGAGGCACGCATGCCGGCATCCATGTCGGTTTCCGGCAGCAGGCGCTCGCTCAGCCAGCGCTTGACCACGCGGATGGCCAGCATGCCGCCGAGGAAGATCGCCACGGCCAGGAAGATGTCCTGCGGCACGATGTTCAGGTTGCCGAGGATCTTGCCACCGCTGCCATCCCAGTCGGCCAGGCTCAGCAACAGCTCGCCGGGGCTGGTGCCCGAAGGCATGAAGGCCAGCAGCGCAGCACTGAACAGCAGCACCGTGCGGCCGATGCCGGCCAGCACCGTACTGGCCTGGGCCTGGTGGCGCTGCTGCAGGCCCAGGGCCGAGGCCAGCGCCAGACCACCGGGCTGGCGCGGTGACAGCAGCGTCTCGCAGAGGTCGCCGAACACGGTCACCAGCAGGTAGGCACACACCGCCACCACGCTGATCCACAGGAGCTTGGCGGTAAGGAAGTAGGCCAGGGTCAGGTAGCCGGCCAGCAGCGCCAGCAGGATTGCAAGGACCCACACCACCACCACGAACGGAATCAGCCCGGCCAGCCCCGCCGGGCGTTCCAGCCCATGCTGGCGCCGGGTGCGGCGGTAGCGCACGAGCACGGCGACGAACAGCAGCGACACCACCAGGGCGGTCAGGCCGTTGGTGGCCAGGGTCAGCGCGAGGCTGGTGCCGATCACGCTGTTGATGCGCTCCTGGGTCAGCAGCAGCACCAGTGCCAGGGCCAGCGCCTGCGGGAACCAGCCCAGGGCGCTGGCCACTTCGTCCGGGATCGGCGGCAGGCGCCAGGACGGGCGCTGCAGCATCAGCATGGCCCGGCCCAGGCCGGAGATGAAGGCACTGAATACCACCAGCGTCAGCACGTGGTTGGTCAGGCTGGCCAGGTCCGCGCCCAGCTCGGCGCTGCTTTCCAGCCCCCAGCGCAACAGCGACACCGAGCCCGAGATGGTTGCCAGCGTCGCCAGCGCCACGCTCAGGGCCAGGGCGCTGCGACGCAGTCGGCCTTCGGGCAGCCAGCGGATCATGGCATCGGCCAGCAGGCGCTCGAGCACCCGCCGGACCAGGGTCCAGACCAGCACCGCAGCCAGCAGCGCCGCGATGAACAGCCAGCGGTGCTCGGCACTGAAGGCACTGGCCACGGCATCGGCCGCCTCACCACGCAGGTCGCGCAGGCGCGACACATCTTCATCGGTCGGTCGGATCAGGCTCGACCAGAACGCCGGGCTCAGCGGACTCGCGGCGCGGCTGGTGATCTGCGAGTTGAACAGGCTGCGGCGCAGGTTGACGATCTGCGTCGACAGGTCGCGCGCCGACTGGGTGAGCTGGGTGGCTTCGGTCTGCTCGTCCACCAGCGTCTTTTTCTGCCTGGCCAACTGCTGGCGCTGGCGCGTCAGGCTTTCGGCTTCCTCCGGCTGCACCGGCCCCAGCACATTGAGCTGATCGTCGAGCCGGGCAACATCGGCAGTACGCTGGGTCGCCAGGGCATCGGCCTGACGCTGGACCTGCAGCGCCGACTGGCGCAGCTGCGAGAGCAGGTCGTCATTGGCGTTGCTGGTCACGCCCTGGCGGATCTGGTCGAGCCGGTCGCTCAAGTCTTCAAGGCTGGCATTCTCGTCCAGCACCTGCTGCTCGGCCGCCGCCAGGCTCGACACCGGCGCGGCAGGTGCCGCCCAAGCCGGCGTTGTCACCCACAGCATCAGGGCCAAAATCCCTACGCAAAAACGCTCAAGGCTCACACGCCTCATCGAACTTCCCTCTATACAACTCGATAGGCGGAGGATTCTACGCTGCCTGCCGACGAAAAGGCCCCAGGTTCGACAGGCACAGGCCCTGACAAAGCAACCGTTCATCGCCAGGCGGCCACAACCTGCGAGACAAATTCCTGGTATGCCATTGCTCCGGCAGCATCGCTCCGCATAGAATTGAGAACTATTCACAATCATATTCCCACCTTCCTCCCCACCAGGGCCGCCGCCACGATGCAGATGAACGACATGCTCAAGCCTGCCGAAATCGATCTGCTCTACCAGAGCCACCATGCCTGGCTGCGCGGCTGGCTGCGGGCCCGGGTCGGCTGCCGGGAAAACGCCGCCGACCTTGCCCAGGACACCTTCGTGCGCCTGCTGCGCGCACGCCAAGGCTCGCCGCTCAAGGAGCCGCGTGCCTACCTGAGCAGCATCGCCCGAGGCCTGATGATCGACCAGTTCCGCCGCCGGGCACTGGAACGCGCCTACCAGGAGAGCCTGGCCGCACTGCCCGAAGGCGAAGCCCCCAGCGAAGAGCATCGCCTGGTGATCCTCGACACCCTCGAACGTCTGGACCGCGCCCTGCACCTGCTCAAGCCGCGGGTGCGCCAGGCGTTCCTGCTGGCCCAGCTCGACGGCTTGAGCATCCCGCAGATCGCCTTGCGCCTGGAGGTGTCGCGGGCCACGGTCGAGCGCGACCTGGCACGGGCGCTGGGTACCTGCTACCGGCTGCGCTACGCCGATGCCTGAGCGCATTCCCGCCCAGGCCCAGGTCGACCAGGCGATCGACTGGCTGGTGAAGCTGCGCTTCGACGACCCCTCGCCGCACCATGAGCAGCAGTTCCAGCACTGGCTGAACAGCCATCCGCACAACGCCCTGGCCTGGCAGCGGGTCAACAGCCTGGGCAATGAACTGGCCGGGCTGCCGCCCGACCTGAGCCGGCGCACCCTGGAAGGCACCCGCCGCCAGCGCATGAGCCGACGCGACAACCTCAAGCTGCTGGCCGCCTTCGCGGTGGTCGGCGGCGCCGTGTGGACTGCCCGCGCGCCCCTGGGCCTGCCCGCCCTGATGGCCGACAGCCGCACCGCCACCGGCGAGCGCCGCGACCTGCACGGCAGCGATGGCAGCCGCATCCAGCTCAACACCGCCAGCGCCATCGACCTGCGCTACAGCGCCGACCAGCGCGTGCTGACGCTGATCAGTGGCGAAGTCAGCCTGGAGTGCAACGCCAACGACAACCGCACCTTCCACATCGACACTGCCATCGCCGACCTGGACACCCGCAACGCGCAACTGCTGCTGCGCGAGAACGACGAAGGCCTGCTGCTGGCCGTGCGCCGTGGCGAGGCACTGCTGTTCCCCTCTTCCACTCGCCCACGGTGGGTGAAGACCGGCGAGGTGCTGCAGGTGAGTGCCTCGGGGCTGACCGAGGTGGCCACCCTGCATGGCGACCCGTGGGCCTGGACCGAGGGCGTGCTCAGCGTGCAGCAGATGCCGCTGGGGGATTTCGTGGCCGAGCTTTCCCGTTATCGACCGGGCTTGCTCCGATGCGCCCCCGAGGTTGCCGGGCTCAGGGTGTCGGGCACTTACCAGCTGGCCGACACCGATCAGATCCTGCTGCTGATCGCGCGGGCCCTGCCGGTGCGCATCGATTACCGCACGCGCTACTGGGTAAGCATCGGCGTGGCCTGACGCAGGTCGCTCGAACATATAAAAAATAAATGAGGTGGAATCTCATTCTCGTCCGGCCTGAAGGGACAAAGCCCGAAAAGTGGTCTACCCCAACCTTCAGGAGCGTTTCATGATTCGCCCGTGTTCCCCCCGCAACGACAGCCTGCGCCGCGCGATCCACGCCGCTGCCTTCGGCCTGGGCCTGGCCAGTTCGGTTCTCCCGACCCAAGCCCTCGCCGCCCCGGCCAGCCAGAACCAGCAGATCGCCTGGAACATTCCCGCAGGCCCGCTGGCCCCCGCGTTGGACCAACTGGCGCGCCAGGGCGGTCTGAACCTGTCGTTCGATGCGAACAGCCTCAAGGGCAAGACCACCCAAGGCGTGCAGGGCAGCTACGACAGCGCCCGGGCCCTGTCGATCCTGCTGCAGGGCAGCGATGTGCAGGTCCAGCAGCAAGGCGACACGAGCTTCCTGCTGATCCCGGCGATGGACGTCGGCGATGCGCTGGAGCTGGGCGCCACCAGCATTTCCAGCGACCGCCTGGGCGAGACCACCGAGAACACCGGCTCCTACACCACTGGCGCGGTGACCATCGGCAAGACTCCGCAGAGCATCCGTCGCACCCCGCAGTCGGTGACCGTGGTCACTCGCCAGCGCCTCGACGACCAGAACATCACCAACCTCACCAACCTGCTCGAACAGACGCCTGGCGTGGTGGTCAACCTGACCGACAGCGAGCGCGTGCAGTACTTTTCGCGCGGCTATTCGATCGACGCCATCCAGTACGACGGCGCCACCGTCGCACAGGGCAGCGGCAATGGTTCGTTCGTACAAAGCGATGCGGCGATCATCGACCGCGCCGAGATCCTGCGCGGGGCCACCGGCATGCTGCGCGGCGCAGGCAACCCGTCGGGCACGGTCAACCTGGTGCGCAAGCGCCCGACTGCGCAGTTCCAGGGCCAGGGCAGCGTCACCCTGGGTTCGTGGGACGCCCAGCGCTACGTCGCCGATATTTCCGGGCCGCTGACCGAGACCGGCAACGTGCGCGGACGCCTGATCGCGGTGCACGATGAAAAAGACCATTTCCAGGAAGCGCGCCAGGAGCGCAAGGAAGTGCTGTACGGCGTGGCCGCCTTCGACCTGAACGACAGCACCACCCTGACCACCGGCCTGGAGTGGACCAAGCTCGACACCACCGGCTCCTGGGGCGGCCTGCCGGCCGACTACAACGGCAAGCCCCTGCCGCTGGGGCGCAGCACCTACCTGGGCGCCGACTGGAACCGCTGGAACCGCAGCAACCTGCAGACCTTCGCCGAACTCGAGCACCGTTTCGACAACGACTGGAAGCTCAAGCTGATGGCCCAGCGCACCGAGTTCAAGCTGGCCGACGACGGCTTCAAGCAGACCTTCATCAGCCGTGCCACCGGGGCCGCCAACCCGACCAACAACCCCTACCTGATGAACTACCAGGTCACCGAAGGCGATGACGGCGAGAGCCTGCAGAACAACCTCAGCGCCACCCTCAACGGCCCGTTCGACCTGCTCGGGCGCACCCACGACCTGATGCTCGGCGTGGAGCGCATCCGCAACGACTCCTCGCCTTCGGCGACCAACTTCGTCACCAACGGCGTGTTCGACATCCGCCAGTGGGACCCGAAGACCAGCCTGCCCAACCCGAACATCGACATCACCGCCCACCCGGTACGCACCCGCACCACCCAGGAGGGCGCCTACGCCACCTGGCGCATCTCGCTGGCCGACCCACTCACCGCGATTATCGGCGCGCGCGCCAACTGGTACGACTACGAGCAGGAAAACAACGTCCGTTCCAACGGCAAGTTCAGCGTCGACAACAAGATCGTGCCCTACGCCGCACTGATCTATGACCTCAACGACAACTTCAGCACCTATGCCAGCTACACCGAAATCTTCAACCCGCAGACCGCCACCGACGTCAGCGGCTCGGTGCTCGCGCCGGTCACTGGCGAAGCCTACGAGACCGGTATCAAGGGTGAGTTCTACGAGGGTCGGCTGAACACCTCGCTGGCGTTCTTCCGCATCTACCAGGTCGGTAACCCGCTGGACGACATCAGCGGCCCCAACCCCTGCCCGCCGAACTACGCCAGCGGCTATTGCAAGGTCGCCGCCGGCAAGAACCGCAGCCAGGGCTTCGAGCTGGAGATTTCCGGCGAAGTGCTGCCGGGCTGGAATGTCAGCGGCGGCTACACCTACAACACCACCGAATACCTGAAGGACACCACCAGCAACACCGGCAATGCCATCCGCACCACCGACCCCAAGCGCATGCTGCGCCTGTTCACCAGCTACCGCCTGCCAGGCGAGCTGGAGGCCTGGACCATCGGCGGTGGCGTGCAGGCCCAGAGCGACATCTACAACCGCAGTGGCAACGCGGTGGCCACGCAGTCGGGCTATGCGGTGTACAACGCCATGGTCAACTACCGCTTCAACGACAACTATTCGTTGCAGCTCAACGCCAACAACGTCTTCGACAAGAAGTACTACCGCCAGGTGGCGCCCACCGCGACCGGTTACTACTGGGGTGATCCACGCAATGTGTCGGTGACCTTGCGCGGCAGCTTCTGACCTTCAAGCTCTGCGCCCGCTCCCACCAGACCTGCAGTGTCCATGTGGGAGCGGTTCACCGCCCCGACTTGCCCGCCAACAAGCCTCACTGGCCCTGACTGACTTGCACAGCACCCCGCCCAGCCCGCCGCCAGGCCTGCCGCGCAAAGCACACGAACAACCCCGCCATCAGCGCCAGCGCCATGGGCAATCCATGCGGCGCCACATCCATCGCCGCGCCACTGACCAGTGGTCCGACCAGGCTGCCTACCCCCCACAACAGGCCGACACTGGCATTGGCGGTCACCAGGTCCTGGCCTTTGAAGCGCTGCCCGATCAGCACCAGCGCCAGGGTGTAGATCCCACCCGCGACGGCGCCGAGCACCACCAGCAGTGGCCACAACAACCAGCTCATCTGCAATAGCCACGGCAAGGCGATGCCGATGGCCATCGCCACCAGGCCGCACGCCAGGTGCAGCCCGGTGCGCTCCACGCGGTCCGCCAGCCAGCCCAGCGGGAGCTGGAACAGCATGTCGCCGGCGAACACCACGGTCACCATCAGTGCCGCAACGGCCACGGCGAAGCCATGGCTGGTGGCGTACACCGGCAGCAACGACAGCACCACCGCATCGAAGAACGAGAAGAACAGTACCGCCATGCACAGCGCTGGCGCCACGCGGAAGAAGCCTGACAGGGTGAAGCTCTTGTCACCCTCTTCACCGTGCTCGACGTGGTCGTTGGGCACGGTGCACAGGATGCACAGCAAGGCCAGGCCGTAGCAGGCGGTGACCACACCGGTCACCCAGGGGCTGTTGGCCCCCACCAGCGCCAGCATCGCCGGCCCCAGCACCTGGAAGCCGGTGAAGCTGGTGGCGTACAGGGCCATGATCTTGCCGCGATTGTACTCCGGGCACAGCTCGTTGACCCACGACTCGCCGAGGATGATCGCGATGCCCATGCCGATGCCCAGCGCCAGACGCAGCAACGCCAGCAGCCAGATCGAGGCGAACGACCACTCCAGCAGGCCGATGCTCAGGGCGCAGAGGCTGAAGCACAGCAGGTAGATGGTGCGCCGGGTCAGGTGCCGACAGCAGGCGTCGACCATGAACGCCGACAGCATCATCCCGGCAGCGGGAATGGCCGAGACGATACCGATTTCCAGGGTGCCGGCCCCCGCCTCGTGCAGACGCAACGACACCAGCGGCAGGCTGGCCCCCAGGCTGAAGCCCACCACCGACACGGCGAACAGCAGGCCCGCCAGCAAACGCATGTTCATGTATCACTCCACTGAAAAAGACGTGCAAACGCAGGCGCCCACGGCCACGCCGAGGCGGCGCAGCACAAAGGGGCGCAGATCAGTTCAGTGCGAGGTGTGTGGCGAGAAGGTGAAGGCGAACAGGACGCTGCGCCGGCGCTTGAGCACTGTGTCGCTCGGCCACGCGCGACGCGCTGTCGGGGCGACAGGCAGGCAGGTGTGGCTGAGGAGGTGTGGGGGGCGCATTGCTCGGGTCGCAGAGAAAAATGAAGGAGCAGGCACTCTAGGCCAGGGCTGATCGTTCAGTCAACTGCGCGGCCCCTCTCGCGGGTTCACCCGCGAAAGGGGCGCAACAGGCGCGCTGAGATCTCAACGCTTACCGGTAGACGGCAGGAACACCGCCAGCAACCCGAACAACGGCAGGAACGAACACAACCCATACACGTATTCGATCCCGCGCAAGTCAGCCAGATAGCCCAGCAACGCGGCACCGATCCCGCCGAAGCCGAACATCAGCCCGAAGAAGATGCCCGCGATCATGCCGACGTTCCCCGGCACCAGTTCCTGCGCATATACCACGATCGCCGAGAACGCCGAGGCGAGGATGAAGCCGATCACCAGGCTCAGCACGGTGGTCCAGAACAGGTCGGCATAGGGCAATGCCAGGGTGAACGGCGCCACGCCCAGGATCGAGAACCAGATCACTGCCTTGCGTCCGATGCGGTCACCGATCGGACCGCCGAAGAACGTGCCCGCTGCCACCGCGCCGAGGAACAGGAACAGGTGCAGTTGCGAACTGGCCACCGACAGGTCGAATTTCTCGATCAGGTAGAAGGTGAAGTAGCTGGTGAAGCTGGCCATGTAGAAGTACTTGGAGAACACCAGCAGCCCGAGCACGATCAACGCGGCCAGCACGCGCTGGCGCGACAGGCCGTGGGTGGCGGCTGCGGCCTTGCGCGCCTTGAACTGGTTGAGGTGGTCCTTGTACCAACGGCGCAGCAGCAGGGTCACGCCGAAGAAGAACAGTGCGGCCAGGCCGAACCAGGCAACGTGGCTCTGGCCGAACGGAATGACGATGGCTGCCGCCAGCAGTGGGCCGAACGCAGAACCGGCATTGCCGCCCACCTGGAACGTCGACTGGGCCAGGCCGAAGCGCCCGCCCGAGGCCAGGCGCGCGATGCGCGAGGTTTCCGGGTGGAAGGTCGACGAGCCGATGCCCACCAGCGCCGAGGCCAGGAGGATCATCGGGAAACTGCCGACGAACGCCAGCATGACGATGCCCACCAGGGTGCACAGGGTCCCCAGCGGCAGCAGGTTGGGCGTGGGCCGCTTGTCTGTGAAGAAACCGACCCAGGGCTGCAGCAGCGAAGCGGTGACCTGGAAGGTCAGGGTGATCAGGCCGATCTGGGCGAAGCTCAGGTCGTAGTTGGCCTTGAGCATCGGGTAGATCGCCGGCAGTACCGACTGGATCAGGTCGTTGATCAGGTGCGCAAGTGCGCAGAAGGTGATGATCCGCATCACCAGCGGGCTGCTGCCGGAGGTCGGCGCGGCGCTGCTGGTGGGAGGGCTAATCGGGGTACTGCTGATGGCCATGGGCTCGACATCCGTGCTCAGTCAGGTTGGCATCCGATTATTAGAAACATCTGGATACGAAGCCACCCTTAATTTGTTTTTCTTCGGGGCGACGAGAGATCGGTCGGTACAAACACGCTGTTGATCTTGATCTTGATCTTGCTTCTAAGTGCGCGATAGCTCAGACGCCACAAATCGCGACCTCAGGAGGCCGAGCGTAGGCGTCTGAAGGGCCAGGCGCGCCAGCGCCCTTCGGCGTCAGCCGAAGTCGCCAAGCGAAGTGTTTGCGCAGCAAACCGTAGCGGCGATGGGCCCGGAAGGCGCCGGAGCGAGGGGACCCCGAAGCGCAGCGTAGGGGCCGTATGTGGGAGCCAGCCTTTTTTGGTTACTTTTTGGCTGGGCCGGCACACCGGGCGTTTGCCAAAAAGTGACCCGCCGTAAGGGCGGAAAGGTGATTGAGCCTCACCCTGGCAAACGGATATTCACTCCATTCATGCAGCCATGCACCTCGCCTCAAAGCGGCTAAAAAAGAGCGATGATGCGAAAACCGTGTGCATATCCATTTGCCAGTGTGAGGCCCAATCACCTTTTCGCTTTTACAGCGAGTCACTTTGCTCGCGGGCAAAGTAACCAAAACCGCCTCGCTCCCACATACGGCCCCTACGCTACGCTCCGGGGTCCCCTCGCGCCGGCGCCTTCCGGGCCCATCGCCGCTACGGTTTGCTGCGCAAACACTTCGCCTGGCGACTTCGGCTACGCCGAAGGGCGCTGCGCGCCTGGCCCTACAGGCACCTCTGCTCGGCCTCCTGAGGTCGCACCTTGTGGTGTCTGATCCATCGCGCGCTTAGAAGCCACAGCAAGAGCAAGAGCAAGAGCAAGAGCAAGAGCAAGACCATCCATCGCGCACCCACTTGCAAATGGTTCTCACTATATTTAGCATCCTCAGACCATTCCCCTCCGCAAACACCGGGCCGAACCGCCCTCTTCGCGAGCAGACCGATCCCATGAACCCGATGCCCGCCGCGCAGTTCGATCACGACCCCCAACGCGAAGCGCTGGAATGGTTCGCCCGCCTGCGCCAGCCCGGCAACGACGAGCGCCAGCGCAAGGCCTTCGCCCTGTGGTGCCAGGACCCGGACAATGCCCGCGCCTTCGCTGCACTGGAAAGCCGCTGGCAACAGCTGCAGAGCCCCCCTGCCCGACCGCGGCCACGGATACTCGCAGCGCGCCGCAGCCACTGGGGCAAACTGCTGGGCGTGCTGTTCCTGTTGCTGCTGGCGGCCCTCGCCTACCTCTACTGGCCGCTGATGCAACGCCTGGGCAGCGAGCTGCACACCGCTGCAGGCGAGCGCCGCAGCCTGCGCCTGGCGGACGGTTCGACCCTGCATCTGGACAGCGCCAGCGCCATGAACGTCGACCTGCGCGGCCGCACCCGCCACCTGCAACTGGTACAGGGCCAGGTGTACCTTGAGGTGATGCTCGATGGGCGCGCCCTGGAAGTGCAGGTGGACGAGGCGCGGATCCAGGTGTTCGGCACCCGCCTGATGATCGCCCGCAGCAGGGATCACGACGAACTGGTGGTGCTCAGCGGCAAGGCCATGCTCAACCAGGGCGGCGACCAGCGCATGGTGTCGGCGGGCGAGCGGGTCAGGTTCACATCGGGACGCATCGAAGCGGTGGAAAAGGTCGACGTCAAGACCGCCGATGCCTGGCGCAGCGGGCAGCTGGTTGCCCGGGACATGCCCCTGCACCAGGTGCTGGAGCGTCTGGCCGGCTATCGGGGTCAACGGGTCTGGCTGATGGACGAGCAGACCGCCTATCGGCGGGTCAGCGGCGACTTCAACCTCGACCGCCCCGCAGAAACCCTCGACAGCCTCGCCTCCGCCCAGCATCTGCAGGTCAACAACCTGCTCGGCCACTGGCTGATCGTCCGCTGAGACGGGCCGCCCGGCTAAGTTTTTGAAAGCGTGCAGATTTTTTTTGAAATGAGTGTTGACAGAGGGGCATTACAAGAGAATAATGCGCGCCAGTTGGCTACATAGCTCAGTTGGTTAGAGCATAGCATTCATAATGCTGGGGTCCGGGGTTCAAGTCCCTGTGTAGCCACCAAACTCCGAAAAGGGCTTACCGCAAGGTAAGCCCTTTTTCTTTGCCTGTGTCCCGTCCTAAATAAGGTTTACACCTCCCATCCCGAATTTCCGGAGAGTCAGATGGATCAAGGTGTAAAGCGCACACAGCGTGATTACTCGCTGTCTTTTAAATTGGCAGTGGTCGATCAGGTCGAAAAAGGCGAGCTGACCTGCACCCAGGCCCGGGAGCGGTACGGCATCCAAGGAAAATCTACGGTTCTGGTATGGTTGCGTAAGCACGGTCGGCAGGATTGGAGCCAGGGGGCCTCGATCCGCGACGAGAGGAGCTGCGCGATGTCTGACCCCAAAACGCTCACTCCAGAGCAGCGAATCAAAGAGCTTGAGCAGCAGCTTGAGCTGATGAGTCAGAAGGCTCAGTTCTTTGAGACGGTCGTTGATGTTCTGAAAAATGACTACGGTGTATCGGTCGTAAAAAAGCGATCCGGCAAGTCCTCACGCAAGCTCAAGTCGCAGGGCTGAGCATTGCCAGGGCTTGTCAGTTTCTAGGCATCAGTCGACAGGCATACTACAAGCGCAACCAAGCCGCTGATGACAAAGAGCGCCAGACGGATCGAGTGGTTGAGTTCGTACAGCAAATCCGGATGCGTCAGCCTCGTCTGGGTACACGCAAGCTGCACTATCTGCTGCATTGCCAACCTGACAGACGAGTCCAGGTCGGCCGAGACAGGCTTTTCCAGGTCTTGGGTGAGCGCCGCCTGCTAGTGCTGCCTAAGCGGGCGTATCACAAGACAACGCAGAGCTTTCATCGCTTCTATCGTCACCCCAACTTACTCAAGCCCGGGCCAAGCCAGATTGTTCCGACAAGGCCGGAACACGTCTGGGTTGCCGACATTACTTATCTGCCCGCCCGTAACGGCCCGCTGTATCTGAGCCTGGTAACGGATGCGTACTCCAGGAAAATTGTTGGCCACCACGTCCATGAAAGCCTGCATGCCGAGTCAGTGGCGCAAGCCTTCAAGCAGGCCTTACGAAAGCGACGTCGTCGCCAGCCATTGGTCCACCATTCGGATCGAGGCATCCAATACTGCTCGACGCTGTACCAGTCACTGCACCAGCGGCACGACGTTCAGTGCTCCATGACTGATGGGTATGACTGCTATCAGAACGCGCTGGCGGAGCGCATCAACGGAATCCTCAAGACGGAGCTGCTGTTGAGGAGCCCCGAAGATCTTGAGCAGGCGAGGAAGATGGTTGATGAGGCAGTGCAGATCTACAACACAGAACGGCCCCATATGGCCCTAAAAAACAAAACGCCCGATGCGGTGCATCGGGCGTTTTGAGGCCTGTCGGCTTACCTGAACAGGTGTAAACCTATTTCAGGACTAGACACCACCATGTCCATGAAAGCCTGCATGCCGAGTCAGTGGCGCAAGCTTTCAAGCAGGCCTTACGAAAGCGACGTCGTCGCCAGCCATTAGTCCACCATTCGGATCGAGGCATCCAATACTGCTCGACGCTGTACCAGTCACTGCACCAACGGCATGACGTTCAGTGCTCCATGACTGATGGGTATGACTGCTATCAGAACGCGCTGGCGGAGCGAATCAACGGGATCCTCAAGATGGAGCTGCTGTTGAGCAGCCCTCAAGATCTTGAGCAGGCGAGGAAGATGGTTGATGAGGCAGTGCAGATCTACAACACAGAACGGCCTCATATGGCCCTGAAAAACAAAACGCCCGAGGCAGTACATCGGGCGTTTTGAGGCCTGTGGCCTACCTGAACGGGTGTAAACCTATTTCAGGACTAGACACTGCAATAATGCCCGCTCAGCGTACCCCCGCCACGGCCACCGCCAGGCCCAGGCCGATCAGCGCCACTCCAATCACCCGGTCCACCAGCACCTGCCGCTCGATCATCGCCTTGCGCAGGCCAGCGCTGGAGAAAAACACCGCCACCAGGCTGAACCACGCCCAATGGGCAAACGACATGAAGGCGCCATACCCCAGGTTCAGCGCCAGTGCACTGTCCGGTTTCACCACCTGGGTGTAGGCGCTGATCACGAACAGCATGGTCTTGGGATTCAATGCGTTAGTGAGAAAACCGGTGCGCAGCGCGGCGAACACACCCGTCGTGCTCGTCTGTACCAGGCCATCGAGGCTGATACGCCGGGTATTGGTCAGCGACTTGTAGCCGAGGTAGACCAGATACCCCGCCCCCAGGGTCTTCATCAGCAGGAACAGCGTCGGGCTCTGGCTGATGAGCACGGCAATGCCGAACAGGGTGTACAGCACATGCACCTGCACCCCCAGGGCAATCCCCAACGCCGCTGCCAACCCGGCCCGGCGCCCCTGTGCATAACTGCTGCGGGTGACCATGGCGAAGTCGGCACCCGGGCTGATGACAGCCAGGAGCGTGAACAGGGCGACAGCAATCAATTCGGTCATTCGGGAGCCTCGATAGGTGACAAAAACACACAGAAGCCACGATTATCGAAGAGACCTACCTCAGGAAAAAAACGATTACAACGCAAGCTTATCTGCTAGTTTTCGTCACCTATGACCAAGTTGAAACCGACCCGGTCCAGACTCAATGGAATACGCCATGAAGCTGCCGCACCTCACCGCCCTGCGCTACTTCGACAGCGCCGCTCGCAGCGAAAGCTTCGTGCGGGCCGCCGAGCAACTGCACGTCACCCACGGTGCCGTCAGCCGCCAGGTGCGCCTGCTCGAAGAAGGCCTGGGGGTTCAATTGTTCGAGCGCCGCAACCGCGCGGTCTTCCTCACCCCCGCCGGCCGCGCGCTGCTCGATACCACCCAGTCGATCTTCGAGCAGCTCGCCACTACGGTGCAACGCCTGCAGCAGCAAGCGCCGGACAACATCCTGGTGCTCTCGTGCGAACCGACCCTCGCCATGCGCTGGCTGATCCCGCGCCTGCCAGACTTCCACGCCAGCCATCCGGACCTGCAACTGCACCTGGTGGCCGCTGGTGGCCCGGTTGATTTCACTCGCGGTGGTATCGACCTGGCGCTGCGCCGCGACGACTTCCACTGGGATCGCCAACTGCACAGCCTGAAAATCTGCGACGAATGGATAGGTCCGGTTGCCCGGCCAGGCCCGTTCGTCACGCTCGACGGCCAGCGTCTGCTGCACAGCAACAGCCGCGCCAGCGCCTGGAACACCTGGCTGCGCCTGAGCGGGTGTAGCGCCGCAACTGCCGAGCGCAGCGACTACGAACACTTCTACCTGTCGATCCAGGCCGCCAGCGCCGGGCTGGGGCTGGCCATGGCCTCGGCGTTGATGGTCCGCGATGAACTGGACGGCGGCCAGTTACAGGCACCCTGCGGTTTTCTACGCGACGGCTCGGCCTACCACCTGCTCAGCCCGCGACCGCTGGATGATGGCAGCAAGCGCCAGCGCTTCGCTGACTGGGTCGTGCAGCAGTGCCGCAGCAGCCTGGATCAGCTGGGCCTGGCGCAGAACGAAGACCCGGCGCTGCCGTCGCCACCCCAGGTACGATAGCCCGCGGTGTCGAGGTGGATACGCCCGGAAGGATAACGCCCAAGCCCCATGTTCCAGGCTTGGCCATGCTGTTGCCAGAACGCGCACAGCGGATTGGGATCGGCCCAGTCCGGCAGCAACAGGTCGACGGCGAATGCCCGGGTATGCGCGCTACCGACGGCGCCACCGGCACAGGCGTTGAGCGCAGGGTCACGGTAGGCGGACACTACTTCGAAGCGGCGCAGGATGCCCTGCTCATCGAGGGTGCGGATCAGCGTCAGGGTCGAACGCACTGCCGGCCACTGCGCCCTGGGTGGCACAGCGAAGGGTGAGGCGCGACACAAGCGCCAGTCCGACGCCGAGCGCAGCAACTCATGGATCGGAACCACCCCGTACAGCCGCGCCTCCACCAGCATCTGGCGAAATCCGCGGGTGTCGTGATCGCCCGCCCACAGTGCGAACATCCGCACGTCGCGCTCCTCGGCAACCGCCAGGTTCATGCCGACAAGCGACGTCGCCAACAGCCACGCCCGCGCACTGTTCATCCCCCACCCTCTTCATCCAGTATGAGCAGCCGCCGCCCCTGGCGGCCAATGACAAGGAGTTAAGCATGCAAAAGCTGGCTGTATCGGCGCTGGCCGCCTTCGCCTTCAGCGGCGTGGCCCTGGCGGATGCGCAGATCGAGCTGGGCGACGCGCAGCGGGTCACCCGCCTGTTCGCCTTTCCCAACAACTGCCACGTGATCTGCTTTCGCGACTGGACACTGGAGCAGACCGTCGAGCACTACCTGACCCAAAGCGTACGCCGCGACGGTTACGCCACTGCAAAGGTGCAGGTCAGCCGTGACCACGACAAGCTGCAGGCGCACATCAGTGAAGTTCCGGCCAGCTACGCCGAGCCGTTGCGCAAGCTGCTCGACAGCGGTGAGCTGGCTTACCAGGGCGCGACCCGGCTGAACAAGGACGGCAAGTGGGCCTACGACTGGTACCTGTTCCTGCCGCTGGGCATGGCCCTGGAAAACCGCCGCAGCATCGAGCTGCTGCACTTCCCGCCGGACTATTCGCTGACCCAGGCCCAGGACTACCTGCGCTCCAACACTACCGATCGCTGGGCGCAGTTGCTGACGTTCAACGGTGTCGATGCCAGCCAGACCCCGGCCTACCAGACCATCGTCGACATTGCCCCGATCGCAGCGCCCGCCAGTGCCGGCAAGGACCTGGAAGGTACCTACAGCTATTTCAGCGACTACCAGACGCGGATGGTCGGCGAGATGACCCTGCGCCGCGGCGCCAGCCCCTTGCCGATGGTCGCCTTCGGTGCTCCGGTACGCAGCTGGATCCAGCAGCAGTACGGGCCGAGGGTCAATGTACTGGGACTGGTCAGCATCAGCCCCGAGGCGGGCAGCCAGGTGCCGGTACTCGGTGCCAACCACCCCAGCGCGATCTGGTATGCAGCCGACAAGAACAACACCGGTGGCGATCAGGACAAGGCCGATGCGGCAGGCCTGAAGATGATGGGCCAGGACCTGACTGCGGCCTGCTGGCAGGCGGGCATGGGGCGCAACCCGCAGGCCGACGCCAAGCTGACCCTCGATGCCTGCTCGACCAAGTGGCAGGTGACGCAGAAGAAGCAGACCTGCGAACTGTTCTACCGCACCATCCGTGACATGACGCCAGAGCAGGCGGCAGCCAAGTGCAATACCGGGACGGTAACGCGCAGCCTGCGAGATCTGCGCAAGCCGGTCGAAGTGGAACAACCGCAACCCTGAGGTGGAGCCATCGCGGGCTCGTCCCGCGATGAATCCCCCGCAAACTCAGTCTTCGAACAGGGTGCAGGCCATCACCAGGGCATCTTCGCGCCCGCCGGCCATGGGGTAGTAGTCCCGACGCCGACCGATTTCGTTGAACCCGTAGCGTTCGTACAGGCGATAGGCCGACTGGTTGCTGGCCCGCACTTCCAGGAAACACTCACGCCCGTTGAGCTGCCAGGCCCGCGCCATCAGGTGCTCGAGCAGGCGCAAGCCCAACCCGCGCCCCTGGTTTTCCGGCTTGACGGTGATATTGAGCAGGTGCGCTTCATCGATGATCACGTTGATCACACCGTGTCCTACCTGCTGCTGGCCGTCGAACATCAGCCACACCTCGTAGGACTTGAGCGCATCCTGGAAGATGCCGCGGGTCCAGGGGTGGCTGAAAGCGGCATATTCGATCTTCAGCACGGTATCCAGATCCGCCTCGGTCATCGGGCGGAAACTGATCGAGTCACTCATTCAACGCTCTTCCAGCGCGCCATCAGCTGGCGCATCGCTTTCCAGACGTCCGCCTTGCGCTGCGGCTCGTCCATCAACAGTTCAAGACCCGGCAGCGCCCAGGCATCACCCAGGCCGTCGATCTTCAAGACCTTGCAGTAGGCCTGGTCATCGGCATCACCGGCAAAGCGCACGGCGGGCAGGCCGACCAGCCACAGGCAACTGCAGGGGGCCTCCTCGAGGCGCGCCTGGAGGAAGCCCTGGACGAAGTCGCGCGCCGCCTGCGGGCCCTGCTCCATGTTGCCGCGCACGAACAGCGGCCAGCGCACCGGCTCGCCGATGATCTGCGGTGCATCCGGCAGGCCGGCGGCGCGCAGCATGTCCTTGAGCAGCAGGTAGGAAGGATCGCGGCTCTGGAACGGCTGGCCGGTGGCAAGCTCCACCAGCAGCAGGCAACCACCGGCGCGCAGCAACTGCAGGGCGAAGCGCGGCGGTGGCACCGGGGCCGGGCGCGCAACCTTGACGGTCTCGGGCTCCGGATCTGCCGGCTTGGTCGCGGCCTTGGGCGTGCTACCGGGGCGCGGGATCTCGATCTTCGGCCGCTCGCCGGAGCGGGCCTGGACCGCCGTCGGCTCCGGCTGTACAGGCGCAGCGCGTGCGGGCTGCACCTCGAAGTCGAGGTCTTCGACCGGCGCCACCGGCAACAGCAGCTCGGGGCGCGAGGGCGCGGCGAACGGCAGTTCGGCACGCGGCAGCCAATGCACCACTTGCATGGCGGAAAGGTAGGCGCGTCGGCGGGGTTCGGTCAGCAAGGCTCTGGTTTCCGGGGGTGCTCGGGTCAGTCGGACATTCTAACGCTGTTGGCGGCGTCGTGCCGCAACAGGCTGGCGGAAATTTATCGCCTGGGCTGGCCTCTTCGCGGGCAAGCCCGCTCCCACGGGGGCAGGTGCTGTATCTGTGGGAGTGGGCATGCCTGCGAAGAGGCCGACACGGATCAACGCAAATCCCGGACCAAGGGGTGAAATCCTCCCCCCCGTATGCAGTACAATCGCCCCTTTTATTTGGCAAAGAGTCGACCCGCCAATGATCGAACCCAAGCGCGTCCTGCGCGCCCTAGCCGAACACTGGGCCCTGATCGAGCCGCTGTGCGAGCGCTTCGACCAGGGCACCCTGAGCCTGGTCGAGCTGCGTCAACAACTGGCCCGCCAGCAGGTGGAGAGCACGCCGCAGGAC
Organism: Pseudomonas sp. FA117; assembly: GCF_057370475.1. Taxonomy (NCBI): domain Bacteria; kingdom Pseudomonadati; phylum Pseudomonadota; class Gammaproteobacteria; order Pseudomonadales; family Pseudomonadaceae; genus Pseudomonas; species Pseudomonas sp. FA117. The sequence goes on along the minus strand of NZ_CM170675.1, from coordinate 857,705 downwards.
ATCACCCAGCTGCTCGACGTGTGGATTCGCCTGGATATCCTGGTCCCGGTGGCCAAGAGCCCGAACCGCTTCGAGCTCAACGCGCAGATCCACGACTTCCTCGCCTACCTGCGCCGCGAGCACCGCCTGGGCCTGTGCCTGGAGATCGAAGCCTACCTGCGTCACCTCGAGCGCCTGGCCGGGCATATCCAGGACGCCTTCGACAACCGCGACAGCGATGACCTGGCGCGCCAGTTGCGCCTGCTCGACATGCGCGTGCGCGATGTACTGAAGAAGCTCGACAACGACGAACAGGCGCTGGTGGCCGTGGCCGAGCGGGCCAAGACCAGCAACCGCCAGATCCCCCTGCGCCAGCGCTACGCCGAAGTCCTGGCGACCTGGGACGAATACGTCGAGCCGATGATCCAGCTGGTCAACGCCGACGGCGCCTTCGAACAGGGCGTACGTAAGGTCGAGACCGTGCTGCTGCGCCTGCTGGGCGAGCAGGCGCGCCTGGGCCACCTGGTCGACGACGACATGCTGCTGCGCACCCACGCGCGCATCCTCGAGATGCAGACCAGTGCCCAGCTCACCCTGCGTCATGCCCGCGAGCTGCTGCTGCCGCTGCGCGAGGAAGCACGCCGGCACAACGCCGTTACCCGTGGCGCGGCGCTGGCCCTGTCGGTGATCCGCAAGAAGGGTATCGATGCCGTGCCGCAGGCGGCCATGCCGATGTTCACCCGCCCGCAGAGCACCTTCCTCGGCAGCGCCAGCCAGGTCGAGGCGTACGTCTACGCCCTGGCCCGCTTCGAACCCAAGCCTGCGCGCTTCCCCAAGGCGCACAAGACCCACAAGGGCCCGCTGCCGCGCGCACCGCGCACGGTCAAGGAAATGCTCGAGCGCTGCGAAGACGCCCTGCCGTTGCCCGACCTGATGGTCTGGCTGCTGGAGCAGGAACCCGAAGGTGCCACCGATGAGTTGCTGTACTGGTTCTCGCGCCTCTCGCGCGAGAAGCGCTTCAGCCGCGAGCGCCTGCAGCGCCAGGACTACACCACCCGCGAACACCTGGTCAGCCTGCGTTCCTTCGCCCTGACATCCAGCCGCCAACCACAACCGGCAGCCACCGAATCCACCGCGAGCCCAGCCAATGCATCTTGATCTTTCCGAACTGTCCCAGCTCGCGCCGATCTTCCGCGAGCTGTTCAAAGGCTTCCACGTCAGCCGCCGCGATCCGGAGCTGTACGCCCAGCTGTCGAACTTCCAGGACCAGTACCGCACGCTGTTCAAGGCGCTCGGCTTCGAGCTGGTCTGCGACACCCGCGGCTTCTACTACTTCGTCCCCGAACAGGCTGCCGCGCAGGTCAACAAGACCGCCCAGCGCCTGTCGCTGTTCACCTTCATCCTGGTCGAGCACCTGGCCGACCAGGGCCGCGACCCGATGGCCGTGCTCGACGGCGGCAGCATCGGCCGCGACGAGCTGCCCTCGCTGCTGGAGAAGTACCGCGACCTGTTCCTGCAGGCTGAAGTGCAGACGGTCGAGGAGCTCGAAGAGAAGATCCTGCGCCGCATGACGCAACTGGGCTTCGCCCATGAGGAAGGTGGCGTCTACCGCTTCCTGCCGCCGATGCACCGCTTCCTCGACGTGTGCCTGTCGGTGCAGCAGGACCGCGACCTGGCCGCCACCCTGCACAGCGACCTGCCGTTGCCGGTCCCGGTGCTGGTCGAAGAAGAAACCCCGGAGCAACTCAACCGCACCGACGACCCGCTCGACCTCACCCCGTTCGACGGCGAAGAGTCCGAAGAAGACGCCCTGGCCCGGGCCATCCGCGAAGAGCAACAGGAGATTGACGCATGAGCCAGGAACGCTACGGCATTCGCCGCTTCGCACTGCTCAACACCGCCGGCTACAGCCTCGGCCTGTTCCCGCTGGAACACCCGCTGTCGGTCTATGGCGCGAACAACCTGGGTAAATCGGCGTCGATCAACGCCCTGCAGTTCCCGATCCTGGCGCGCATGTCGGACATGAGCTTCGGCAAGTACAGCCTGGAGCAATCGCGGCGCTTCTACTTCGCCAGCGATACCAGCTACATCCTCTGCGAACTGAACCTGCCCCACGGCCCGCACGTGATCGGCGTGGTCGGTCGCGGCCCCGGCGGCGGTTTCGGCCACCAGTTCTTCGCCTACCAGGGCGAGCTGGACCTGGCCCACTACCAGAAAGACGACACCTGCCTGCGCCAGAAGGAGCTGTTCACCAACCTCGAGCGCAATGGCCTCAAGGCCTACGAACTCAAGCCCGACGAACTGCGCCGGCTGCTGGTCGGCGGCCACACCTCGGTGCCGCTGGACCTCACCCTGATCCCGCTGCGCTCGACCAGCGAGCAGAGCCTGAAAACCTTCCGCGCGCTGTTCATCAACTTGCTGCACATGCGCGAGATCACCGCCGCCAAGCTCAAGCAACTGTTCCTCGATGCCTTCGAGCACAGCCTGCGCTCGGGCAGCGTCGACTACATCGCCGCCTGCGAAGAAGCCTTCCGCGACGTGCGCCGCATGGAGCAGGACTACAACGCCCTGGTCGCCGCCGGCCCACTGGTCGAGGCACTCGCCGGTGGCGTGGCCCAGCGCGACATCCTGCGCGGCAAGCTGCACCGTCTTTCACCGTTGCTCGACAGCCTGCTCGGCACCTGGCAAGACTACGCCGTGGCGCGCAAGGAAGAGCTGGTGATCCAGGCCGAGCACTACCGCGCCGAGCAGGACGGCCTGCAGAACGACCAGCGCGGCGGCACCCAGGAGCTGATGCGCCTGGAGCGCGAGATCACCGGCATCCAGCGCTGGCTCGGCGAGCTGTCGGTGCTCAAGCACCGCTTCGCCCTGGTCGATGACGTCAAGGTGCTGGAGCAGCAACTGCTCGCCGCCAAGGACGCCCACGACGAACTGGCCGGTGCCCTGGCCCAGTCGCGGCAGTTCTCCGCCGAAGACCTCGACGAGCGCGTGCGCGACCTGGAAAAACGCGTCAAGGCGGTCAAGCAGCAGCTCGAGCACGCCGACAACAACAGCTACGCACGCCTGCGCGAGGAGTTCTCGCAGCAGGATGTCGACCGCCTGATGCGCCTGTTCAACGGCGCGCTGTTCAGCCTGCCGCTGGGCGATCGCGGCATCGAGCTGGACGACAGCGACCTGTGGGTCAAGACCCTCGAAGGCGTGCTCGACAGCTTCAAGGGCGAACGCTTCGAAGTGCCCGGCCTGTCCATCGACCTGTCGCACATCGAGCCGCCTGCGCTGCAGGCCCTGGCCGACCGTGCCGCCCTGCGCGACCAGAAAGAGCGTCTGGAAAAGGAGCTCAAGCAGCTCAGGACCCAGCAGGCAGTGGCCCTGGACCGCGCGGCGAGCAAGGCCCAGACCGAGGCACTGTACCAGCAGGTGCTGGATGCCCAGAAGGCCCTGGAGGACTTCCGCCGCACCGAGACCCTGAGCGCCGAAGAACCAGAGAAAATGGAGCAACTGGCGCAGTTCGAAGCCGCCCAGGACGAGCTCAAGCGCTCCAGCGACGCCTTCACCGAGCGCGTCCAGCAACTGTCGGCCAAGCTGCAGCTGGTCGGCCGCCAGATCGCCGACATGGAAGCCAAGCAGCGCACCCTGGACGACGCCCTGCGCCGTCGCCAGCTATTGCCCGCCGACCTGCCGTTCGGTACGCCGTTCATGGAGCCGGTCGACGACTCGATGGACAACCTGTTGCCGCTGCTCAACGACTACCAGGACAGCTGGCAGGCGCTGCAGCGCGTCGACAACCAGATCGAGGCGCTGTACGCCCAGGTGCGCCTGAAAGGTGTGGCCAAGTTCGACAGCGAAGACGACATGGAACGTCGCCTGATGCTGCTGATCAACGCCTACTCGCACCGTACCGAAGAAGCCCTGACGCTGGCCAAGGCGCGCCGCGCAGCGGTGACCGACATCGCCCGCACCCTGCGCAACATCCGCAGCGACTACGACAGCCTCGAGCACCAGCTGGCGCTGTTCAACCGCGAGATCAACAAGCGCCAGGTGTCCAACCTGGAGAGCTTCCGCGTGGTGCTGGCGCCGAACAAGGAAGCGCTCAAGCACATCGACCAGATCATCCACAGCGCCGGCCAGTACGAGGAAGGCGAAACGCTGTCGGTGTTCGACCTCACCCAGAGCGCCGAGCAGGATCACAAGAACGAAGAGGCCAAGGAATACCTGGCGCGGCTGGTGGCGGCCAACCACAACCAGCTGGGCTTGAAAGACCTGTTCGAGCTGGCCTTCGAGATCACCAAGATCAACAGCCAGCCGGTGATCCACGCCGACATCGACGGCGCCGCGTCCAACGGCACCACCATGACCATCAAGGCGCTGACCAACATGTACCTGTTGCTGCACCTGATGGACCGCGACCTGGCCGGACGTATCCGCCTGCCCTACTACCTCGACGAAGCGGCGGACATCGACGAACGCAACCAGGCGGCGTTGCTGGAAACCAGCCAGCAGCTGGGCTTCGTGCCGATCCTGGCGAGCGTCAAGCCGCAGGTGTCGGCGCGCGTGGCGATCGACCTGGAAGGCGGCAGCGGGCCGAACGGGATCTACATCGACGAGGCGGACTGGAAGTACATCAGCCGCCGGGATGTGGAGACTGCGGTGATTCGGGAGCAAGCTGTAGAGACGACAGCCTGAGAATTATCAGGGCGGGGCCTCTCCAGGCCCCGATCGGGGCCATCACAGCGGAATATTATTGTTTTTACATGAGGCGAGCGCTTTTTTAGCGTTTTGGAGCCAGCATTAGCGTTTTGGCCAAGCTCCAGCCATTATCGTTTTGGCATCCTACCAAACGAAAATTAATGCTTTTGCACCGCGATTAAAGGATTTCCGGTATGGCATCTCCTTGGTGCAACCCCTGCGCGTCAACTCTCTGATCGGAACCAGTCGCCAGAGCCGTGACAGTGGGGACCAGATCGAGAATCGCTACCCTCCCACCTACCGCCCAAACGACGACTTCGCCGGCCAATTCGCATTCGGGCTCAAATACGAAGAGATCCATCTCGAATTCTTCGCACGGCTGTTCGCGGCCATCGGACCTCAGCCAATCGAATCCTGGTGCCGGGATGAGCCTTTCGGCCAGTACGCCCGTCGCTGCGCATTCCTCTACGAATGGCTGACCCAAGAACGTTTGGATCTTCCAGACATCACCAATGGCGGCTACATCGACGCCATCGCATCCGAGCAATACCTCACACGCACCGAGCCAGTGCGCATCCGACGCTGGCGGATCAATAACAATCTCCCGGGAACCGAAAGCTTCTGCCCTATCGTACGAAGGACAGCAGCGGTCCAAGAGGCATTGCGATTCGATCTTGGTGCCGAGCTGAATGAACTGGACCGTACTTACGGGGCGGACATACTCCTGAGAACAGCCAGCTGGCTGACGTTCAAGGAATCGCGCGCCAGTTTCCTGATCGAGAAAGAGGCAGACCAGGCAGATCGCATCCAACGCTTCGCCCACGTAATCGCCCAACATTGCGGCCGTATCCAAGATCCGCTCAGCGGCCAAAGCCTCCAGGCTTTGCAAACCGAGATTCTTGGCCATGATGCATTTGGTCTGGGGCTGCGGCGGTCACCCGTTTTCGTCGGGCAGGCCACGATGCGAGACAACATCGTGCATTACATTGCACCTCACTTCGATGACCTGACATCGATGCTCGATGGCTTGAAGGGCTTTGAGCGCGCAACTGAAGGGGCGGAGTCACTCGCCCGCGCCGCAGTGATCGCATTCGGTTTCGTCTACATTCATCCCATGCGCGACGGTAACGGGCGGATCCATCGCTTCCTGATCAACGACACCCTCGCGCGTGACAAGGCCATACCAGAAGGTGTGATCCTGCCGGTGTCAGCCACCATTACCAGCTCGGCCGAATTCAGAGCAGGTTATGACCGTGCACTGGAAGTGTTTTCGCGGCCTTTCATGCGACGCTATGCGACGGCCTACCACTTCGGCGAGACGATTGATCACGAGGACGGAACACCGAGCAACTTCTTTTTCGACGACTACGAGGACGCCAGGTTCGCTTGGCGATACCCGGACCTGACCGAGCACGTGCTCTACACCGCACGTGTTGTCGCCCACACCGTTCGCACGGAAATGGCGGAGGAGGCCAGAGTATTGATGGTCTTCCAGCGTGCCTTGGAGCGCATCAAGGATGTCGTCGAGATGCCAGACCAAGATGCCAACCGCATCATTCGCTCCGTCAAGGAGAACGGCTGGAAGATTTCCGGGAAGCTCAAGAAACAGTATCCGCCACTTGATGACGAACGCCGGGCGACTCGTATTGTGGAAGCCGTGCGGTCCGCATTCGAAGGCGACGACATCGACGAAACCGACGAGTAGCCCTCAAGCCTGCGCTGCGAAGGGCCTACTGGCCGAAATCGGCCAGTGCCACGGGGGAGTCAATGCGCCCAAGGCAGGATCGGAATCGCCGTCACCGCATTCTGCGGGCTACCCTCGACGATCCGGTCGCTGTACACCAGGTACACCAGCGTGTTGCGCTTCTTGTCGAGGAAACGCACCACCTGCATGGTCTTGAACACCAGCGAAGTGCGCTCCTTGAACACCTCCTCGCCATCCTTGAGCTCACCCTTGAAGTTGATCGGCCCGACCTGACGGCAGGCGATCGAGGCCTCCGCGCGGTCCTCCGCCAGGCCCAGGCCACCCTTCACGCCGCCGGTCTTGGCCCGCGACAGGTAGCAGGTCACACCCTCGACCTTGGGGTCGTCGAAGGCTTCGACGACGATGCGGTCGTTCGGCCCGAGGAACTTGAACACGGTGGAGACCTGGCCGATTTCCTCGGCGCCGGCCAGCATCGGCAGCATCAGCGCTGCGACGGCAAACATCCTTTTCAGCACGGGTATCTCCTTCAGACCAGAACCAGGTTGTCGCGGTGCACCAGCTCGGGCTCGGCGCTGTAGCCCAGCAGGCTTTCGATGGCGTCCGACGGCTGGCCGATGATCTTCTGCGCCTCCAGGGCGCTGTAGTTGGCCAGGCCACGGGCCACTTCCAGGCCGTCCGGGCCGACGCAAACCACCATCTCGCCACGGCGGAAGCTGCCCTGCACGGTCTTCACGCCAACCGGCAGCAGGCTCTTGTTCGATTCGCGCAGGGCCTTCACCGCACCGGCATCGAGCACCAGGGTACCGCGGGTCTGCAGGTGGCCAGCCAGCCACTGCTTGCGCGCGGCGAGCATGCCGCGCTCGGGCGACAGCAAGGTGCCCAGGCGCTCGCCGGCTTTCAGGCGATCGAGCACGCGCTCGATACGGCCACCGATGATGATGGTGTGGGCGCCGGAGCGCGCAGCCAGGCGCGCGGCACGCAGCTTGGTCTGCATGCCACCGCGCCCGAGCGCGCCACCGGTTCCGCCAGCCACGGCGTCGAGGGCTGGGTCGTCGGCACGGGCTTCGTAGATCAGCTGGGCTTCGGGGTTGTTGCGCGGGTCGGCGTCGAACATGCCGTCGCGGTCGGTGAGGATCACCAGCAGGTCGGCCTCGACCAGGTTGGCCACCAGCGCGGCCAGGGTGTCGTTGTCGCCGAAGCGGATCTCGTCGGTGACCACGGTGTCGTTCTCGTTGATCACCGGCACCACACCCAGGTCCACCAGGGTGCGCAGGGTGCTGCGGGCGTTGAGGTAGCGCTTGCGGTCGGACAGGTCGTCGTGGGTCAGGAGAATCTGCGCGGTGTGCTTGCCGTGCTCGCCGAAGCTCGACTCCCAGGCCTGCACCAGGCGCATCTGGCCGAGCGAGGCGGCCGCCTGCAGCTCGTTCATCGCGCTCGGTCGGGTGGTCCAGCCCAATTGGCTCATGCCTGCCGCAACGGCTCCGGAGGATACCAGTACCAGTTCCACGCCCGCTTCGCGCAGCGCCACCATCTGCTCGACCCAGACAGCCATCGCACCGCGGTCGAGGCCCTTGCCATCGGCGGTCAGCAGCGCACTGCCGATCTTCACGACCCAGCGCTTGGCGCCCGTCACCTTGCTTCGCATCTTCTCTTCCAACCTATGTCGAATCTGTAGATACCAAAACGCCGCTCATTTGAGCGGCGTTCAGTGTACTGCAACCGGTCAGTCGCGCACGTAAATGATTTCCGGGCCGTCCTCGTCGTCCTCGAAATCATCCCAGTCGTCATCGTCGCCGATGTCGTGGACGCTCTTGACGCCGGTGCGACGCAGGGTGCGGGCGTCGTCCAGGGCCTGCAGCTGCGCGCGGGCCTCGTCTTCGATGCGCTGGTCGAGGTCGGTCAGCTCGGCGGCGTAGGCCGGGTCGTTGGCCAGGCGGTCGGCGCGGTCTTCGAGGAAGCGCATCAGGTCGTGGCTGAGCTTCTCGGTGCCCTGCTTGGCGATGGCCGAGATCACGTAGACCGGGCCATCCCAGTTCAGGCGTTCGACGACTTCCTTCACCCGCTCGTCGCGCTCGTCTTCCATGACCATGTCGGCCTTGTTCAGCACCAGCCAGCGCTCACGATCGACCAGCGCCGGACTGAACTGCGCCAGCTCGTTGATGATCACTTCGGCGGCATCGGCAGGGCTGCTCTCGTCCAGCGGCGCCAGGTCGACCAGGTGCAGCAGCACACGGGTACGGGCCAGGTGCTTGAGGAAGCGGATACCCAGGCCGGCACCTTCGGAGGCGCCTTCGATCAGCCCCGGAATGTCGGCGATGACGAAGCTCTTCCAGCGGTCGACGCTGACCACGCCCAGGTTCGGCACCAGGGTGGTGAACGGGTAGTCGGCAACCTTCGGCTTGGCGGCCGAGACGGCGCGGATGAAGGTGCTCTTGCCAGCGTTCGGCAGGCCCAGCAGGCCAACGTCGGCCAGCACTTTCATTTCCATCTTCAGGTCGCGCTGATCGCCCGGCTTGCCCGGCGTGGTCTGGCGCGGCGCACGGTTGGTGCTCGACTTGAAGCGGGTGTTGCCCAGGCCGTGCCAGCCGCCCTGGGCGACCATCAGTTTCTGACCCGGGGTGATCAGGTCGCCGATGACTTCCTGGGTGGAGGCGTCGATCACCGTGGTGCCGACCGGCACGCGCAGGAACAGGTCCTCGCCCTTCTTGCCGGTGCAGTCGGTGCTGCCGCCGTTCTGGCCGCGCTGGGCCTCGTGGTGGCGGGTGTAGCGATAGTCGACGAGGGTGTTGAGGTTCTCGTCGGCCACCATGTAAACCGAGCCGCCGTCGCCACCGTCACCGCCGTTGGGACCACCGTTCTCGATGAATTTTTCGCGGCGGAAGCTCATGCAACCGTTACCGCCGTCACCGGCTTTGACCCGGATCGATACTTCGTCAACAAACTTCATTCAAAAACCGCCTCTCGTCGGACGACGAGCTGAAAACCAGAAAACCCTGAGGCTCTTGCAAAGATGAGCGCGGCGGCCCCGTACGAATCAGAAACCAACGCCGACAGCCCAGACAAACAGCTTTGCAAGAGGCTCACCACAAACGAAAAAGCCCCGTCGCATGACGGGGCTTCTGGAGCGACGTCGCGATTAAGCGGCGACGATGCTCACGTAACGGCGGTTGAACTCGCCTTTCTTCTCGAACTTGATCACGCCGTCGATCTTGGCGAACAAGGTGTGATCCTTGCCCATGCCAACGCCGTAGCCAGCGTGGAATTCGGTGCCGCGCTGACGGACGATGATGTTGCCCGGCTTGATAACCTGGCCGCCATACATCTTCACGCCAAGGCGTTTCGATTCTGAGTCGCGACCGTTACGAGTACTACCACCAGCCTTCTTGTGAGCCATGGTTCAATTCTCCAAATAAATTCAGGGGACCTAGGGGATTAAGCCTGGATACCGGTGATTTTGATCTCGGTGAACCACTGGCGGTGGCCCATGCGCTTCATGTGGTGCTTACGACGACGGAACTTGATGATGCGAACCTTGTCGTGGCGGCCTTGCGAAACCACTTCGGCCACTACTTTGGCGCCAGCAACGACTGGAGCACCGATGGTGACTTCTTCACCGTTGGCGACCAGCAGGACGCGATCGAAAGTCACGGATTCGCCAGTGGCGACTTCCAGTTTCTCGATCTTGAGGAATTCACCTTCAGCGACTTTGTACTGCTTGCCGCCGGTAACGATTACTGCGTAGGACATTTTGAATCTCCGATAATCCTGCTCACCCAGCGCTTTATATGATGAGTATTGGCTGGCATGGCTGCACGAGGCTGGAACGGCCCGGTGCAATTGCGTAAGGCAGGTGCTGCCCAGGAAGTTAGGGTGCGCGATTGTACGCAACCCGACAAAGCCTTGCAAGTACCGGCCTGAGGGCGCAGGCAGCGCGCCTTGACACACCGGGACCCGCGACCTAGCATGCCGCGCAACCTCAATGGAGCAGCCGATGCAACCCCAATCCTTCTACCGCGCGGTAGCTGACGATTTCAGCGCCGTCGACGAGATCATCAAGAAGCAGCTGACCTCGCGCGTGCCGCTGGTATCGAAGATCGGCGACTATATCACATCCGCCGGTGGCAAGCGCCTGCGCCCGCTGCTGGTGCTGCTCTGCGGCAAGGCCTTGGGCCGTGAAGGCGACGACCTGCGCCTGCTGGCCGCGACCATCGAATTCCTGCATACCGCCACCCTGCTGCACGACGACGTGGTCGACATGTCCGGCATGCGCCGCGGCCGCTCCACCGCCAACGCCCTGTGGGGCAACGCCCCGAGCGTGCTGGTCGGCGACTTCCTCTATTCGCGCTCGTTCGAGATGATGGTCGAGCTGGGCTCGATGCCGGTCATGCAGATCCTCTCCAAGGCCACCCGGGTGATCGCCGAGGGCGAAGTGCTGCAGCTGTCGCGGGTGCGCGATGCCAGCACCACCGAAGAGGTGTACATGGAGGTCATCCGCGGCAAGACCGCCATGCTCTTCGAAGCCTCCACCCACAGCGCCGCGGCCCTGGCCGGTGCCAGCGACGAACAGCGCGAGGCCCTGCGTACCTTCGGCGACCACCTGGGCGTGGCTTTCCAGCTGGTCGACGACCTGCTCGACTACAAGGGCGATTCCGAAACCCTGGGCAAGAACGTCGGCGACGACCTGGCCGAAGGCAAGCCCACCCTGCCGCTGATCTACACCATGCGCGAAGGCACGCCCGAGCAGGCCGCGCTGGTGCGCCAGGCCATCCAGAAGGGCGGCCTGGAAGACCTCGAGCAGATCCGCATCGCCGTCGAAACCTCCGGCGCGCTGGCCTACACCGCACAGATGGCCCGCGACTACGTCGCCCGCGCCATCGCCTGCCTGGAAGTGCTGCCGGCGAGCGAGTATCGCGATGCGCTGGTCGAGCTGAGCGAGTTCGCGGTCGCGCGTACGCACTGATAGATCGCGTCGTCTTCATTCGCGGGCAAGCCCGCTCCCACAAAAGACCTGATGTACTCGGGTCCTGTGGGAGCGGGCTTGCCCGCGAATGCTTTTGTGCAGGCAAAAAACACTTCCCAGGCAAAACCTTATACAATGTGCGCCTTTAACCCTCTGTACACCAAGGAACCGAAGTGAGCACTCTGCCGCCCTGCCCCGCCTGCAACTCCGAATACACCTACGAGGATGGCACCCAACTGATCTGCCCCGAATGCGCCCACGAGTGGTCGGCCAGCGGCGACGCCGAGGCGGCCAGCGATGACGTGGTGAAAAAGGATTCGGTCGGCAACGTCCTGCAGGACGGCGACACCGTCACCGTGATCAAGGACCTCAAGGTCAAGGGCTCGTCGCTGGTGGTCAAGGTCGGCACCAAGGTCAAGAACATCCGCCTGTGCGACGGCGATCACGACATCGACTGCAAGATCGACGGTATCGGTGCGATGAAGCTCAAGTCCGAGTTCGTGCGCAAGGTCTGATGCCATTTGCAGGGCTGCCCTGCGGGTGGCCCTGACAGATCCTGCAACAGGATCACCTGCACCATCTGGCAGAATTCATCCAATAGACACTTGCTATTCTGATAATAAGAATTATTCTCATTGGAACCGCTATCCAAGGAGAATAGCCATGACCTACCTGATCGACGCCTGGCTCGACCGCCCCCACCCTTACCTGCGCATCCTGCATCGCGAGACCGGCGAAGTCTGTGCCGTGCTCGAGGAAGAAGCACTCGACGAACTGCGTGACCAGGGCGACCTGGACCTCAACGGCCTGAACTCGAGCGAGCCTGGGGTGCTGAAGGAACTGGTGAGGAATCTGTTTCTGTTCTGCTATGCACGGGCGTTGCGCCCAGGGGGAACGGATTGGAATTGACACCGGCATTACCGGCCTGTTCGCGGGCAAGCCCGCTCCTACAAAGGCTGTGGAGCACCTGTGGGAGCGGGCTGGTCCCGCGATGAAAACGACGCAGTCTTACAGAACGTCGAGCAGCTCGACGTCGAACACCAGCACGCTGTGCGGCGGGATGCTGCCGACGCCCTGGGCGCCATAGGCCAGCTCGCTCGGCACGTACAGGCGCCATTTGGAGCCCGCGTTCATCAGTTGCAGCGCCTCGGTCCAGCCAGCGATCACGCCACCTACCGGGAATTCGGCAGGCTGGCCGCGCTCGTAGGAGCTGTCGAACACGGTGCCGTCGATCAGGGTGCCGTGGTAGTGGGTACGCACGTTGTCTTCGCGGCTCGGCTTGGCGCCGCTGCCAGCGGTCAGCACTTCGAACTGCAGGCCCGAGGCCAGGGTGGTGATACCGTCGCGCTTGGCGTTCTCGACCAGGAACTCCTTGCCGGCGGCGGCAGCGGCTTCGGCCTTGGCGGCAGCTTCGGCCTGCATCACTTCACGGATCACCTTGAAGCTGGCAGACAGGTCGGCTTCGCTGACGCGGCTGTCGGCACCGTTGAAGGCGTCGGTCAGGCCAGCGAGGATGGCTTCCAGGTTCACGCCCGGTGGCGGGTTGTCACGCAGCTGGCCGCCCAGCTGGCGGCCGATGCCGTAGCTGACGCGGGATTCGTCGGTGGACAGGTTGAGTTCGGACATTGGCTTGCTCCGCTTGAGGGCGCACTGCATCCGCGCCCTTGGTCAAAAGGGCGAGCAGCCTAGCACACTGGGGCTGCGCGAAGCAGCTACCAGGCCGAACGCTGGGACAACGGGACCTTGAGGTCTTCTTCCGGGTGGCTGCCCATGCCGCACATCTCGTCCTGCACGGACCAGTGCACCAGGTTCATCGACAGCAACGGCAGGGCTTGCAGAAGCAGGCGCGCATCCTCGACCGAGTGCACCCGCAGGCGCTCGCCACGGGGATCGTTCAGCGGATGGGCATGGCCCTTGATCCGGGCCTCGAGCAGGTAGTCGCCACCTTCGATGGCGATCAGGTTGAGTTCATCGACGTGGCCGGCCCTGGCCTCGGTGTTGAGCTGATGCAGGTTCATGGATGCACCTCGCTGTGGGAACCCCACATGAGTGCTCATTTTCTGAACAGAAAAAGGGATTAGACAAGGGGCCGCTCGTCAGTCGGGGCCGATGCGCCCCGACTTGCCGGCGAAGAGGCCCGCACCGGCTCAATGCTTGGTCAGCTTGTCCAGGTAGCCCATGCAGAAGGCCGAGACGACGAAGGTCATGTGGATGATCACGTACCACATCAGGTAGTCGGTGGAGATGTTCTGCGCATCCATGAACACGCGCAGCAGGTGAATCGAGGAAATCGCCACGATCGACGCGGCTACCTTCATCTTCAGCGAAGAAGAGTCCATCTTGCCCAGCCAGTTGAGCTTTTCCTTGCTCTCGTCGATGTCCAGTTGCGAGACGAAGTTCTCGTAACCGGAGATCATCACCATCACCAGCAGGCCGCCGACCAGCGACATGTCGATCAGCGACAGGATCACCAGGATCAGGTCCGCTTCGCTCAGGGCGAACACATTAGGCAGGACGTGGACCACCTCCTGGAAGAACTTCAGCGCCAGCGCCAGCAAGCCCAGGGACAGGCCGAAATAGATCGGTGCGAGCAGCCAGCGCGAGGCATACATCGCATTTTCGAGAATACGTTCCATGGAGGATAGGGACTCATCAGGTGACTGGAAAAACGTGCGCGAGTATAGCCAGCCATCAATGACAGCAAAAGGCTGCGGCGCGATGCCGCAGCGTCGCGTTCAGCTATCCGGGCGGAACTGATAGTCCCCGAGGTTGCGGCAGCGCTCGCCATTGATGCGGCGTAACTGCGCCTGCAGGTGCAGGCACCAGATCTGCGGATCCTCGGCCACCTGGTAGCCGTGCAGGGTGAGGCTGTCGACCACGGCGTTCATCACCGACTCGGCCACCATCGGACCATGGAACGGCCCTTGCGCCTTGATCGCCGAGGGTTGTTCACCGGCCATGCCGGCGGCGAACAGCAAGGTCCACATGCCATTGTCGCCGGCCAACGGACGAATGCTGCACTCGATGCGGGTCACCAGGCCAAGGCACTGGCGGGTGAGGCTGAGGTTGCGCATGGCGGCGTCCCCTCTGAGATGCGCTGTTCAGCCTGAAGCGACAGGCTGTTTCCATCCTGAACCCTGACAACTCCCTAAGTTCCAGCATAGATGATGGATGGGAATTGCTGGAAAACCGGCGCTGAACGGTAGCACATGGCCGCCAGCGCCGGTTTATTGACTCAGGCAGGCTTGGCCTGGGCCACCATCTCCTCGAGGCGCTCCTTCTCGGCGTCCTTGATGTCTTCCTCGCTGATCATTTCGGCGATGACCCGCAGGCGCTCGACCACGCGCGCATTGACGCTGCCTTCGGGGAACTCGCCTTTCTCGTCCGGCGCACCGGCCTCCTCGCCGACCAGCAGGCTCAGTGCCTCATCGGCCTGGCTCACCGCATAGACGTGGAAGCGCCCGGCCTCCACCGCCTGCAGCACACGCTCGTCGAGCATCAGCGTGGCGACGTTGGCACGCGGGATGATCACCCCCTGCTCGCCCGTCAGGCCGCGCGCTTCGCACAGGCGGAAGAAGCCTTCGATCTTCTCGTTGACCCCACCGACAGCCTGTACTTCACCGAACTGGTTGATCGAGCCGGTGATGGCGAAGCACTGCTTGAGCGGAGTGCGCGACAACGCCGAGATCAGCGTGCAGGCCTCGCCCAGCGAGGCACTGTCGCCATCCACATAGCCGTAGGACTGCTCCAGGGCGATGCTCGCCGAGATCGCCAGGGGGAATTCCTGGGCGTAGCGGCTGCCCAGGTAACCGGTGAGGATCATCACGCCCTTGGAGTGGATCGGCTGGCCGAGGTTGACCTCGCGTTCGATGTCGACGATGCCGCTGCCGCCCGGGTAGACCGTGGCCGAGATGCGCGCAGGCATGCCGAACGCCGAGTCGCCCACTTCCAGCACGGTCAGGCCGTTGCACTTGCCGATGGCCGCGCCTTCGCTGTCGATCAGGATGATGCCGGCGAGCATGTCATCGAGCACCCGCTGCGACACCCGCCCGGTCCGCGTGGCCTTGGCCTTGAGCGCACGCTCGATGTGCCCGGCGTCGGTCATCTCGTCGTTGGCCAGCTGGCGGATGAAATCGGCCTCGCTGACCAGCTGGAACAGATCACCGATACGCGCCGACAGCCGCGACTGGTTCTCGGCCAGGCGCGCGCTGAAGGTGGCCAGGCGCGCCACCGCATCGCTGGTCAGCGGCGCCATGCCTTCCTCGTTGGTGCGGGTACGCAGCAACTGGGCGAACTGTTCGAGGTTCTCGTCGACCATCGGCATGTCTTCGTCGAAGTCGACCAGTACGCGGAACATCTCCTGGAAGTCCGAGTCGTGGTCCTGCAGCGCGTAGTAGAGCTGGCGCGAACCGATGATCACCAGCTTGACGTTGAGCGGGATCATCTGCGGCGTCAGGGTGACGGTGGCGATGCGGCCCAGCTCGCCCAACGGCGATTCCATCTTCAGCTTGCGCGATTGCAGGGCGCGCTTGAGCGCATCCCAGACGAACGGCTCACCGAGCATCTTCTCCGCTTCCAGGATCAGGAAGCCGCCGTTGGCGCGGTGCAGCGCCCCGGGGCGCAACTGGCGGTAGGAGGTGGAAAGCGCGCCCTGGTCGGTGCTGTACTCGATGCGGCCGAACAGGTTGTCGTAGGTCGGGTGCGGCTCGAACACCACCGGCGCGCCGCCATTGACCGGATGCCCCACCACCAGGCTCGGCGCGTACTGCTCCTCAAGCATCTTGCGCGCCACGGCATCGGTCTTGGCATCGTCGACCAGTTGCTCGACCACGGTGCGCAGCAGGTTCAACTGCACCGACTGCAGGTAGGCGCACACCGCAGCGTTCTCGGCGTACTTCTCCGACAACGGCGCCAGCAGCGGCTGCAGGGCCAGGGTGATGGTCTCTTCGTTGAGCTCGCGCAACTGGTTGTTCGACTCGCGCTTCCACTGCGGCAGGCTGGACAGCTCCTCGTTGAGACGCTCCTCCAGCTCGGCGATGTCTTCGTGGAACTGCTCGCGGACGTCCTCGGGCAACTGGGCGAACTCGGCCTCATCCAGCGCCTTGCCCTCGGCCATGGGGGTGAAGGCGACGTTGCTGGCGTCGCGGTACAGGGCCACGTCCTTTTCCAGCGACGCCCGCTCGATCACATCGAGGGCGCGGTCGTAGCGCTGGTTGAAGGCGCGATCGATGGCGCCTTTCTTCTGCTGGTAGGCCGGGTGCTCGAACACCGCCGGGAAAGTCGCCAGCAGGTTGCCGATCAGCCCGTTCATGTCGGCGATGAATTCACCGGCGGTGCCGGCCGGCAGTTCCAGCGCACGCGGCTCGCGCGGGTCCTCGAAGTTGTTGACGTAGACCCGGTCGGCCGGGGTCTGCTGGCGCTTGCCCTCGGCCTTGAGGTAGCGCTTGACGAAGGAGAAGCGGCCGGTGCCCGGCTCGCCCATCACATAGACGTTGTAGCCAGGGCGTGGCATGGCCACGCCGAACTGCAGGGCCTCGACGGCACGCTCCTGGCCCAGTACTCCGCGAAACGGCTCCAGATCATCGGTGTTGGTGAAGGCGAACTGCTCGGGGGAAAAACGCCGGGTCAGGGCTTCGGGCGCGAGACGCAGGCGCGCGGCAACAGGATCGGGCATTGGGTTTCCTTACTTCGGCGGGGCGGATACGCAGCATTCTGGCGCCGGGTGCGCGCGCCTTGCAAGGTGCTGCAGGACTTTATGTCGCAGGCGCAAAAAAGGTTTGTCCAAGATTTTTTCGCAATCAACTACGCAACTATTGGATCGTGCCTAAACTCCAAACTGCGCGGGTGGGTAAAACGCTTTCCCGTCCTGGCAAAGAACTGCCAGACAACCCTGATCATTGATACGTATCGAAAAAGAGAATAACGCTATGAAACGGATTCTTCTGGGTACCTTGTTCGCCGCGGTTTCGATCAATGCCATGGCCGAAGCGCCAGGTGGCCCGAACTGCGGTTGGGGCAACCTGCTGTTCGAAGGCCAGCGCGGCACTCCGGCGCACTTCCTGGCCTCCACCACCAACGGCACCTCCGGTAACGCCACCTTCGGCATGACCTCCGGCACCAACGGCTGCTCCACCAAGGCAGCGCTCACCTACGGCGGCAAATCGTGGCTGGCCATGAATGGCACCATGAACGAGCTGTCCGAAGACATGGCCCAGGGCCAGGGCGAAGCCCTGACCACCTACGCCGTGGTACTGGGCGTCAAACCAGAAGACCGCGCGCACTTCGCGTCGGTCACCCACGACCACTTCCAGCAGATCTTCAGCAGCGCCAACGTCACTGCCGAAGATGTCCACAGCAACACCATCGCGGTCCTGAAAAACGACCCGCAACTGGCGAAGTACGCTACCGAGGCGTAAGTTCGACCCTGCCCGCCCCGCTTGCGGGGCGGGTTTCGCCCGCCTTCCTTCGGCATCATTCAGAAGTAGTTGCCCGATATGCTCAAACGTTTCGCCTACCTGACGTTATGCGCCTGCGCCCCTGCCTACGCGACACCTTCGCTGGACGAGGCGCGCGTGCAGCAGTTGGCCGCCGACCGCTACTGGATCGCACTGGGTCACTACGAAACCGCCAAGCTGGGCGGTTGGCGCAGTTATGTGGACGATGACAAATTCTTTCTCGCCGAGGACGGCGCCCATCATCCGGACCGTGAACTGCGGGCCACGGTCGATGCGCTGTATGCCCCGGCCAACCTGGGCGACAAGCACGCCCAATGCGTCTTCCCGGCGCGCACCCGCTGGCTGCGCGAGCAGTTGCAACTGACCGACCTGCCCAGCCCCGACTGCCAGGAATACAGCCGCTGGTACGCCGACGTCGCCCCGCACAGCGCGGTGCTGATCTTCCCGGCGGCCTATCTGAACAGCCCGTCCTCGATGTTCGGCCACACCCTGCTGCGCATCGACAAGGCCGACACCCGCAGCAACGACACCACGCTGCTCAGCTACGCGATCAACTTCGGCGCCTACATCGAAGGCAGCGACAACAGCATTCTCTACGCCTGGAAAGGCCTGATGGGCGGCTACCCCGGGCTGTTCGCGATGATGCCGTACCAGGAAAAACTTTCCGAATACCGCAGCCTGGAGAACCGCGACCTGTGGGAGTACCAGCTGGACCTGACGCCGGAAGAGACCGGGCGCATGGTCGAGCACGTCTGGGAACTCAAGCAGATGCAGTTCGACTACTTCTTCTTCGACGAGAACTGCTCCTACCGCCTGCTGGAGCTGCTGCAGGTGGCACGCCCCGGGCTGGACCTGACCTCGCAGTTCCCGCTCACCGCCATCCCCACCGACACGGTCAAGGCGGTCAAGCAGTCGGGCCTGGTGTCCGATGTACGCTACCGGCCATCGCGCGAGCGCGAGCTGCTGGCCCGCGCCGAGCCGCTGGAACACCACGAAAAGCAGCAGGTGCTGGCGGTCAGCGCCGACACCGCGCAGTTGCAGAGCCCGGAATTCAACGCCCTGCCGCGCGAGCGCCAGGCGCTGGTGCAGGACGCCGCGTACCGCCTTGAACGCTACCGCGCCACCGGCCAGGAACGCGACCCCGAGCAGGCCAGGCGCAGCTTCGAGCTGCTGCGGGCGATCAACCGCAATCCACCGCCACCGCTGCAGATCGAACGCCCCGGCCTGCCCGAGGACGGTCACCAGTCGCGTACCTGGCAGTTGGGTGTCGGTACCCGCGAAGACCGCGCCTTCGCCGAATACGGCCTGCGCATGGCCTACCACGACCTCAACGACAACGCCTACGGCTTCCCCCTCGGTGCGCAGATCGAGATCCTCCAGCTCAAGCTGCGCCAGTACGAAGGCAACGACTGGCAGGTGCAGCGCCTGGACCTGGCCACCATCCGTTCCCTGACCCCGCGCAACGAGCTGCTCAAGCCGTGGTCGTGGCAAGTGGCTGGCGGCCTCGAGCGGGTGCCGGGCAAGCATGACGACGAGGTGCTGGTCAGCCACGTCAACGGTGGCGGTGGCGGCACCTGGCAGCTCGCCGACGGCCTGTTGGGCTTCGCCCTCGGTACGGTACGGGTCGAACATCACAACGACTTCTCGGAATTCATCTCTCCGGCGGCCGGTTTCAATGGTGGTCTGCTGTGGCGCAACGGGCTGGGCAACATGACCTTGGAAGCCAAAGGCGATTACTTCACCAATGGCGAAGTACGCCGCAGCCTGAGCCTGAACCAGCAATGGGAAATCTCGCAGAACCTGGGCCTGAGGTTGAGTGCCAAGCGCGAGTTCAGCCACCTGGCCACTGCGCAGAACGAGGTGATGCTCGAGTTGAAGTGGTATCAGTACTGATACCACTGCCTGCACAGCACCTGTGGATTGGCCATGACGTGCAATCCTTCGACGGCGTTTTGACATCGCCGCGACAATTCCCGACCTAGACTTCCCCTGTCACCCGGAGGTCCAGCGTCTATGTTGCGGTACGGTTTCGCCCTGTGGATAACCCTGTTGCTGGCCGGCTGCCAGTCCACCCACGAGCAGATGCTCGATCAGGGCTACCCGCCCGCCTATGCCGACGGTTTCCAGGACGGCTGCAGCAGCGGTCGTCAGGCGGCGGGGCTGATGGTCGGTGATTTTCGCAAGGACGTACCGCGCTATCTGCACGACAGGCGCTACGAAAGCGGTTGGGACGATGGTTTTCGCCAGTGCCACGCCATGCAGAACAGCGAAGATACGCGTCAGTATCGAGAGCGCTACTGGGACGAGCGTGACCGCGACTGGCAGCAGGAAAAAGACCGCGGTGCAGCGCGCGCCTATCGTCACAATTAGGTCGCAGCCAGACATCCGGGGAAACCCGGCAGGCTTCACCATG
This sequence comes from Pseudomonas sp. FA117, assembly GCF_057370475.1. Lineage (NCBI taxonomy): Bacteria > Pseudomonadati > Pseudomonadota > Gammaproteobacteria > Pseudomonadales > Pseudomonadaceae > Pseudomonas > Pseudomonas sp. FA117. The sequence goes on along the minus strand of NZ_CM170675.1, from coordinate 837,507 downwards.
GTCTCCAGATACAAGGAGGCCATTCATGAGCCGAGCATTCGTCAACGAAGACCAGGCCGCCGCCCAGGCCAGCCAGCCGGTGGAGCGCCGGGTCAGCGACCAGCCAAACTACGTCACCGCCAGCGGGCTCGTGCAGTTGCAGCAGCGCGTGGCTGCGCTCATGGCCACGCACAGCGACCTGCAAGCCCAGGGCGAGCGCGCCGACAAGCAGCGCCTGGCCGATACCGAACGCGACCTGCGCTACTTCCGTGCGCGGGTGCAGAGCGCTCAGGTGGTGCCTGCTGCCACGTCGGTGGAAAAAGTACAGATCGGCAGCCGGGTGCGGTTCGTCGATGAGCAGGATAAGGAACACGCGGTGCAACTGGTCGGGGAAGACCAGGCCGATGCGGCACGAGGCTTGATCAACTGGGGCTCGCCACTGGGGCGGGCGCTGCTTGGCGCGAGGCCTGGGGATGAGGTGGTGTGGCGGCGGCCAGCAGGGGATCTGTCAATCGAGGTGGTCGAGATCCTTGCTGAGGGTTAGGGGCTGCCGTGCAGCCCCCGGCGATCTCGAATCAGACCACGCCCTGCGCCAGCATGGCATCGGCAACTTTCACGAAGCCGGCGATGTTCGCGCCCTTGACGTAGTTGACCGACCCGTCGGCCTCCTGACCATAGTGCACGCAGGCATGGTGGATCGACTGCATGATCGCATGCAGCTTGCTGTCCACCTCACCCGCCGTCCACAGCAGGCGCATGGCGTTCTGCGACATCTCCAGGCCCGACACCGCAACACCACCGGCGTTGGACGCCTTGCCCGGAGCGAACAGGGTGCCCGCCTCGATGAACACGTCCACCGCCTCGAGCGTGGTCGGCATGTTGGCGCCTTCGGCCACGCAGATGCAGCCGTTGGCCAGCAGGGTGCGGGCGTCTTCGGCGTTCAGCTCGTTCTGCGTGGCGCACGGAAGGGCGATCTCGCACGGCAGGCTCCACGGCGTCTGGCCCTTGCGGAACTCGAGACCGAAGCGCTCGGCCAGTTCGCTGATGCGACCGCGCTTGACGTTCTTGAGCTCCAGCAGCGCATCCCACTGCTCGTCGTTCAGGCCGGCTTCGCAGAACAGCGTACCTTCGGAATCGGATAGCGAGATCACCTTGCCTCCCAGATCCATCACCTTGCGCGCCGCATACTGGGCGACGTTGCCGGAACCGGAGATCGCCACCCGGCGACCGTCGATGCGCAGGTCCTTGCGCTTGAGCATTTCCTCGGCGAAGTACACGCAGCCGTAGCCGGTGGCCTCCGGACGAATCAGGCTGCCACCGTAGGTCATGCCCTTGCCGGTCAGCACCGAGGTGAACTGGTTGGCCAGGCGCTTGTATTGGCCAAACATGAAGCCGATCTCGCGGGCACCCACACCGATGTCACCGGCGGGCACGTCGAGGTCGGCGCCGATATGGCGGTACAGCTCGCTCATGAACGCCTGGCAGAAACGCATGACTTCAGCATCGCTCTTGCCCTTGGGGTCGAAGTCCGAACCGCCCTTGCCGCCGCCCATGGGCAGCGAGGTCAGCGAGTTCTTGAACACCTGCTCGAAGGCCAGGAACTTGAGCACGCCCAGGTTCACCGACGGGTGGAAGCGCAGGCCGCCCTTGTACGGGCCGATGGCGCTGCTCATCTGGATGCGGTAGCCACGGTTGACCTGGACCTTGCCCTGGTCATCGACCCACGACACACGGAACAGCACCGCACGCTCCGGCTCGACCATGCGCTCGAGGATGCCGGCCTGCAGGTAGTGGGGGTTGGCTTCGAGGAACGGCCAAAGGGTACGCAGCACCTCTTCCACCGCCTGGTGGAATTCGGGCTGGCCGGGATCACGCTGCTTCAGGCGCGCGAGGAAGTGGTCGACGGATTCGATCATGGTAGACATCTCACCAAGAGGATTGGACTTATTGATTTTTTCTGGACTCTATCAAGAAGCAATCGCACTGGAACAGGGCAAAATGTCGTTTTTCTGAATTTTTTTGGTGCGTTTTATATAAATGTATACAAATTGATACCTGGGTGCTGCCTTCGCGGGCAATCCCGCTCCCACAAGGGTTTGGAACTGCAAGCGTCCCTGTGGGAGCGGGCTTGCCCGCGAATGAGGCCACCGCAGCCTCCAGCCAGGCACAAAAATGGGGCCTGCGAAGGCCCCATCCTTGTGCAACTCAAGCCAGCTTACTGGGCCAGCTTCTTGTGCCGTACCCGGTGCGGCTGGGCAGCGGCATCGCCCAGGCGCTTCTTGCGATCGGCTTCGTACTCGGTGTAGTTGCCTTCGAAGAACACCACGTTCGAGTCGTCCTCGTAGGCCAGGATGTGGGTCGCCACGCGGTCCAGGAACCAACGGTCGTGGGAAATCACGATGGCGGCGCCCGGGAAGTCCAGCAGGGCTTCCTCCAGCGAACGCAGGGTCTCGACGTCCAGGTCGTTGGACGGTTCGTCGAGCAGCAGGACGTTGCCGCCCTCTTTCAGCGTAAGGGCCAGGTGCAGACGGCCACGCTCACCACCGGAGAGGTCCTTGACGAACTTCTGCTGGTCGCCGCCCTTGAAGTTGAAGCGGCCGACGTAGGTACGCGACGGGATCTCGTAGTTGCCGATGCGGATCTGGTCGGAGCCGTCGGAAACCTGCTGGAACACGGTCTTGCTGCCGTCCAGGTCCTCGCGGCTCTGGTCGACGCAGGCCAGCTGCACGGTTTCACCGATCTCGATGCTGCCCGAGTCCGGCTGCTCCTTGCCCATCAGCATGCGGAACAGGGTCGACTTACCGGCACCGTTACCGCCGATGACGCCGACGATGGCGCCCTTGGGCATGGAGAACGACAGGTTGTCGATCAGCACGCGATCGCCGTAGCCCTTGGAGACGTTCTTGAACTCGATGACCTTGTCGCCCAGGCGTGGACCGGCCGGGATATAGATCTCGTTGGTCTCGCTGCGCTTCTGGAACTCCTGCGACTGCATTTCTTCGAAGCGCTGCAGACGGGCCTTGGACTTGGACTGGCGGGCCTTGGCGCCTTTGCGCACCCACTCCAGTTCCTCTTTCATGGCCTTCTCGTGGGCGCTCTGCTGCTTGGATTCCTGCGCCAGACGGTCCGACTTGGCTTCCAGCCAGCCCGAGTAGTTGCCTTCGTACGGGATGCCCGCGCCGCGGTCCAGTTCGAGGATCCAGCCTGCGACGTTGTCGAGGAAGTAACGGTCGTGGGTGATGGCCACCACAGTGCCGGGGAAGTCGTGCAGGAAGCGCTCCAGCCAGGCCACCGAGTCGGCGTCCAGGTGGTTGGTCGGTTCGTCCAGCAGCAGCATGTCGGGGGCCGACAGCAGCAGGCGGCACAGCGCCACGCGGCGCTTCTCGCCACCGGACAGGTGCTCGATCTTCGCGTCCCAGGCCGGCAGGCGCAGGGCGTCGGCGGCGACGTCCAGCTGGCGCTCCAGGTTGTGGCCGTCGGCGGCCTGCAGGATGGCTTCGAGCTTGGCCTGCTCGGCGGCCAGCTTGTCGAAGTCGGCATCCGGGTCGGCGTAGGCGGCGTAGACCTCGTCCAGGCGCGCCTGGGCGTCCTTGATCACGCTGACCGCCTCCTCGACCACTTCACGCACGGTCTTGCTCGGGTCCAGCTGCGGCTCCTGGGGCAGGTAGCCGACATTGATGTCGGGCATCGGACGGGCTTCGCCGTCGAATTCCTTGTCGACGCCAGCCATGATCCGCAGCAGCGTGGACTTGCCGGCGCCGTTCAGGCCCAGTACGCCGATCTTGGCGCCGGGGAAGAACGACAGGGAGATGTTCTTGAGAATTTCCCGCTTCGGCGGCACGACCTTGCTCAGCCGATGCATGGTGTAGACGTATTGAGCCAAAACCAAGCCCTCTATATGGATAGGTAAAGACATCGACGAGCGCCCTGAGCGAGTCAGGGCGATCTGTATTCGAGGTGTCGTTGAACAAAGATGGCCATTCTACGCCAAGTCTTTGTGAATGACTGCCATGCAAGGGCAGCGCACTTTCAGGTCCTGTTGGGCGGCCCCCTGAAAGCGGGGCACAGATCCACCCCTTGCGGGGCTGTCTACTGCTGTGGGAGCCGGCTCGCCCCGCGATCACCGGCACAGCCGGTGCCAGGCAACGCGGGGCCTGTTTCGTCAGACGTGACGCTGCTTGCCCTTGCCCCGCGGCAGGCGCGACTGCCCGCTCTCTTCGGCCAGGCGTGCGGCCCAGGCGGCCTTGACGCTGAAACCACCGGTGCGGGCCGGGGTCTCGACGGCCTTGCCGGCCGGCCTGCTCACCGGATTGCTCACAACCTTCGCTGCAGGTTTCACCTCGGCGGCAACGACCGCGACCTTGGCCGGCTCGACTGCCGCCTTGGCCGACTTGCGCAGCTCGGCCAGCGACGGCGTCTTGCGCACGGCAGACGCCGCGTCGGGCTTGGCGAACGAGCGCTGGCAGGACTTGCAGGATACGTCGTCGGCCACGGCAGTGCTGACCAAAGTCTGACTGCTGCGCCCACAGGCGGAATCGAGGCCATTGGTGGAATAGTGGGTAACCAAACCGTGCTTCTCCGATGCATTGACTATGAAACGGCCGGCATTCTCGCACAGGATGCAAGGGCTTGCCGAACGCCCGTCAGCACAGGGCCGCCGACACAGGGACTGGCACTTTGCCATAATCCAAGGCATGCTAGCCGCTTTCGTGCGTCCGGCCTTATAGTGCGCCACGGCGGCATGCCGCGTGCATGATCCCCCCTGCCTTCGCCAGCCCAATCGCAGGACCAACGCTTGACCAACTTCATCCGACCGCCCATCCAGCGCCCAGCGCCGACCGCTTCGTTGCGAGGCTCGCTCAAGGGTGCACTCGCCCTGCTGGCCCTGGTCCTGCTGGGTCTGTTGTTCTGGCAGCTGTTCTCGCAGTTTCGCCACACACAGGCCGACCTGCGCGAGCAGAGCGTGGCGACGAGTGCGGAACTGGCCGACCACCTGAGCCTGAACATGGCGCTCAAGGCCCAGCAGGCGATGAACCTGGTCCAGCCCTACGTCAAGGCACCGTCGCCGACTGCGCTGCCGGCGTTGCTGCAGACCCTGCGCGGGCGCCTGCCGGCACTGCGCGAACTGGCCTGGCTGGACAGCAACGGGCAGATTCGCGCCGACAGCCTGCAAGACAGCCCCGACCGTCAAGCGATCGACGCGCTGCTGCGCCTGAACCAGGGCAATGCCTACTTCTACGGCAACTCGACCGACAATCGGCTGATCTACCTGCTGCTGCGTCAATCCGCCGAACAGGATCGCGGCTACTGGCTGCTGCGCCTGTCGGCGGACTACTACCAGGAACTGACCCGCAAGCTCAACGCCCCGATCCACCCCTTGTGGCTGCTGGAAAACAGCCGTGACGGCGCGGTGATCGACCGCAGCGGTGTCGCCCACAGCGACCCGCTGGCGCTGCACAGTGTGCTGCTGGCCTTCATCGACAACAGCAATTGGCAAGTCCGCGGCCTGTACGACCCGGCCCTGGCCCGCGAGAAACTGCTCCCGGCCCTGCTGGGCAAGAGCCTGCTGGTGCTGTTCTGCGCCTTGTTGCCAGGCCTGGCGCTGATCAACATGCGCCGTCGCCAGCGCGCCCTGCAGGAAGACCGCCGCCGCTACCAGGATATCTTCGACAGCACCGGGGTGGCCCTGTGCGTGCTCGACCTGTCGAGCCTGCCCGGCCAGCTCGACCGCTATCACCTGCGCAACCTGGCTGCGCTCAAGCAGAGCCTGGCACTGGAGCCGAACCTGCGCCGCACCCTGCTGCAGGAACTGAAGATCACCGAAATCAACCAGGTGGCCCGCCAACTGCTCAACGTGACGAGCAACGAGGGCGCCTGGCAGCGGCTGATCGAGGGCAGCGGAGATGGCCGTGAAAGCATCGGCATGCAACTGCTCGATGCGCTGATCGAGCAGCGTCCGCAGTTCGAGCTGGAGGTGCGCCTGCCGGCCCCGCTCGGAGGCGAGCTGCACCTGTGGCTGATGGCCCGCCTGCCCCAGCAGCGCCGCGACTACCAGGCAGTGATCCTGAGCATCAGTGACATCACCAGCCGCAAGCAGGTCGAGCTGTCGCTGCTCGAGCGGGAAAGCTTCTGGTCGGACGTGGTGCGCACGGTGCCCGACCAGCTCTACGTCCAGGACGTGCACAACCGGCGCATGATCTTCAGCAACCGCCACCTGGGCCAGACACTGGGCTACGACCGCTCGGAACTGGCGCAGATGGGCGATCACTTCTGGGAACTGCTGCTGCACCCGGAAGACGCCGAGCACTACCGCAGCTTGCGCCAGCAGCAGCGCGACAGCGGCCACAGCCAGTCGCTGCACTGCCAGCTGCGCTTCCGCCACCGCGACGGCGGCTGGCGCTGCTACGACATCCGCGAGCAGGTCCTGGCGCGCGACAGCGAGGGCCAGGTCACGCGGATCATCGGCGTGGGCAAGGATGTCACGGTGCAGATCGAGGCCAGCCAGTCGCTGCGCGACAGCGAACAGCGCTACCGGATGCTCGCCGAAAGCATCAGCGACGTGATCTTCTCCACCGACAACCAGCTGCAGCTCAACTACGTCAGCCCTTCGGTACAGACCGTGCTGGGCTACCCGGTGGATTACATCTTCAAGCACGGCTGGCCCTCGGTGATCGCCAACCCGTCCCAGCTCAGCGGCATCCAGGCATTGATGGAGCGCGTCAGCCAGGCCCTGGGCGACAGCGAACAACTGCACCGCCTGCGCAGCCAACTGCCGACCCAGGTGTTCCTGTTCGACTGCCTGCGCGCAGACGGGCGCAAGATCCCCATCGAACTGCGCCTGGTACTGGTGTGGGACGACCACGAGCGCTTCGAGGGCGTGCTTGGCGTGGGCCGCGACATCAGCCAGCAACGCCGCGCCGAAAAAGACCTGCGCATGGCGGCGACGGTGTTCGAGCACTCGACCTCGGCGATCCTCATCACCGACCCGGCCGGGTATATCGTCCAGGTCAACGAAGCCTTCAGCCGCGTCAGCGGCTACGCGCCCGACGAAGTGCTCGACCAGCGCCCGAACATGCTCACCGTCGAGGGCCAGCAGGACGCGCACCTGGGCTACGTGCTCAAGCAACTGAACCAGCGCGGTACCTGGGAGGGCGAAGTGTGGCTCAGGCGCCGCAGCGGCGAGCACTATCCGGCCTGGGTCGGCATCACCGCGGTACTCGACGACGAGCGCGACCTGGCCAGCTACGTGTGCTTCTTCACCGACATCAGCGAGCGCAAGGCCAGCGAGCAGCGCATCCACCGCCTGGCCTACTACGACGCCCTCACCCACCTGCCCAACCGCACGCTGTTCCAGGACCGCCTGCACACCGCCTTGCAGCAGGCCGAGCGGCACAAGTCGTGGGTGGTGCTGATGTTCCTCGACCTGGACCGCTTCAAGCCGATCAACGACTCCCTCGGCCATGCCGCTGGCGACCGCATGCTCAAGGACATGGCCGAGCGCCTGCTGGCCTGCGTCGATGAAGACGACACCGTGGCGCGCATGGGCGGCGACGAATTCACCCTGCTGCTGCAGTCGCGCACCAGCCGCGAGATGGCACTGAACCGCGCCATTCACGTGGCCGAGAACATCCTGGCCAGCCTGGTGCGGCCGTTCGTGCTGGAAAACCGCGAGTTCTTCGTCACCGCCAGCATCGGCATCGCCCTCAGCCCCCAGGACGGCAACGAGCTGAGCCAGCTGATGAAGAACGCCGACACCGCGATGTACCACGCCAAGGAGCGCGGCAAGAACAACTTCCAGTTCTACCAGGCCGACATGAACGCCAGCGCCCTGGAGCGCCTGGAGCTGGAAAGCGACCTGCGTCATGCCCTGGAGCAGAACGAATTCATCCTGTACTACCAGCCGCAGTTCAGCGGCGACGGCAAGCGCCTGACCGGCGCCGAGGCCCTGCTGCGCTGGCGCCATCCACGTCGCGGCCTGGTGCCGCCGGGCGACTTCATCCCGGTGATCGAGGAGCTTGGGCTGGTGGTCGATGTCGGCGACTGGGTGTTGCGCGAGGCCAGTCGCCAGCTCAGGGCCTGGCACAAGGCCAAGGTGCGGGTGCCGAAGGTGTCGGTGAACATCTCGGCGCGGCAGTTCTCCGACGGCCAGCTGGGCACGCGGATCGCCACCATCCTGGAGGAGACCCGCCTGCCACCGGCATGCCTGGAGCTGGAACTGACCGAAAGCATCCTGATGCGCGAGGTCAACGAGGCGATGCAGATCCTCGACAGCCTGAAGAACCTGGGCCTGAGCATCGCGGTCGATGATTTCGGCACCGGCTACTCGTCGCTCAACTACCTCAAGCAGTTCCCGATCGATGTGCTGAAGATCGACCGCACCTTCGTCGACGGCCTGCCAGAGGGCGAGCAGGATGCGCAGATCGCCCGGGCGATCATCGCCATGGCCCACAGCCTCAACCTGGCGGTGATCGCCGAAGGCGTGGAGACCCACGAGCAGCTCGAGTTCCTGCGCGAGCACGGCTGCGACGAAGTGCAGGGCTACCTGTTCGGCCGGCCCATGCCGGCGAACCAGTTCGAGGCGCAGTTCAGCAACGAAACCTTGTTCATGTTCCAGTGATCGTGCTGCGACGCCGTCCCTGGACTGCCCCCCAAGGGTTGGATTTGTGTCCAACTTCTTGGGGGCAGTCCATCCCTGTGGGAGCGGGCTGGCCTCTAGATTTTGAGCAAGACAGTTGCTCCCACAGGGTGGACTGCCCTCAAGAAGTTGGGCACCAATCCAGCCTCCACCCGGCGTCGAGAAAACGGACCTCAGGGTCAACTAGCGCCCCATCTCAGCCCAGTCAACACGCGGGTTGCAACATGAGGCCCACTGGTCCGCGACTTGATGCCACTTCATATGCCAGGCCCGACCCAATCGGTTAGAATGCCATCCCAATTCAGCCCCGATCCTTGAGGACCGCCATGTTCAGCCGTGATTTGACCATTGCCAAGTACGACGCCGAGCTCTTCGAAGCCATGCAGCAAGAAGCCCTGCGCCAGGAAGAGCATATCGAGCTGATCGCTTCGGAAAACTACACCAGCCCAGCGGTCATGGAAGCCCAGGGTTCGGTTCTGACCAACAAGTACGCCGAAGGCTACCCGGGCAAGCGCTACTACGGCGGTTGCGAGTACGTCGACGTCGTCGAGCAGCTGGCCATCGACCGCGCCAAGGAACTGTTCGGCGCCGACTACGCCAACGTCCAGCCGCACGCCGGTTCCCAGGCCAACGCCGCCGTCTACCTGGCGCTGCTGTCGGCCGGTGACACCATCCTGGGCATGAGCCTGGCCCACGGCGGTCACCTGACCCACGGCGCCAGCGTCAGCTCCTCGGGCAAGCTGTACAACGCCATCCAGTACGGCATCGACGGCAACGGCCTGATCGACTACGACGAAGTCGAGCGCCTGGCGGTCGAGCACAAGCCGAAGATGATCGTCGCCGGCTTCTCCGCCTACTCGCAGGTCCTGGACTTTGCCCGCTTCCGCGAAATCGCCGACAAGGTCGGTGCCTACCTGTTCGTCGACATGGCCCACGTCGCTGGCCTGGTCGCCGCTGGCGTCTACCCCAACCCGGTTCCATTCGCCGACGTGGTCACCACAACCACCCACAAGACCCTGCGTGGTCCACGTGGCGGCCTGATCCTGGCCCGTGCCAACGCCGACATCGAGAAGAAGCTCAACTCCGCCGTCTTCCCAGGCGCCCAGGGTGGCCCGCTGGAGCACGTCATCGCCGCCAAGGCGATCTGCTTCAAGGAAGCACTGCAGCCTGAGTTCAAGACCTACCAGCAGCAAGTGGTGAAGAACGCCCAGGCCATGGCCGGCGTATTCATCGAGCGTGGTTTCGACGTCGTTTCCGGCGGCACCGAGAACCACCTGTTCCTGCTGTCGCTGATCAAGCAGGAAATCTCCGGCAAGGACGCTGACGCCGCGCTGGGCAAAGCCTTCATCACCGTCAACAAGAACTCGGTGCCGAACGACCCGCGCTCGCCGTTCGTCACCTCGGGCCTGCGTTTCGGCACCCCTGCCGTGACCACCCGCGGTTTCAAGGAAGCGGAGTGCCGCGAGCTGGCCGGCTGGATCTGCGACATCCTCGCCGACCTGAACAACGAAGCGGTGATCGACGCCGTTCGCGAGAAGGTCAAGGCCATCTGCAAGAAGCTGCCGGTGTACGGCAACTGATTGGCAGACGCCTGATGTGAAGAAGCCCGGCCGTGTGCCGGGCTTTTTCATGCCTGTCCGGAATCCGTTCCGCCTGCCGGGTGCAGGCGTCGGCCCCTAACCTGCAGCTCTCAATCAAGGAGAGCAGCGCATGTCGAAACAGCATTCATTCATCGCCACCCTGTCGGCCGATGGTCATGAGATCAATTGCCTGGGCCTGTCCACTGAAGGACAGGTCATCCTGGAGGTGCCTGGTGGCGCTCCAGGCAAGACCGTCAAAGGTCACAAGGCCTTGGGGTTTCTGCACGGTACTGACGAAGACTTCGCTCAAGGTCAGGAGATGGGCACGATCAGCTTCAGCAAAGCCAGGCACTCACAACCTCTGCACCTGTACTTCCGCTACAGCGACAAGGGCTACAGGCTCTACGTTCGCGGTGGCACCTATTACGGAAAGGGTGTTTTCCTCAGTCCCGCAGGGCTGCTGGAGCTGCAGCAGATAGGGAGCGTCGATCCCACCTTCTGGACAATCTGCAAGCCCCAGAGCCATGCCTTGCTCAACATCACCCAGGATGATCAGGACCAGCTCGATGTCACGCTGAGCAATGCAGGCGGTCACCCTGTCTACAACCAGGGAATCTGGCCGGTAGGGGGTTACCTGGCCTCTGTTCCGGGTGCCAGCCACCATACCTACCAGCTCAACATCCTGCAGCGCGGGGTTGATTGGGCGAGCGCCGGATAACCCTGGGGCTCAGGCGGTTGCAGGTGCCTGCAGGACCTGCAACCGAACTAGTGGCCCAACTCGGCAAAACCCTGGCGAATCGCCTCTTGCGGCAGTTCATCGCCAATGAACACCATCACGCTCTCGCGCGTCTCGTCCTCCTTCCACTCGGCATCCCAGTCGAAGCCATACAGCTTGAGCACGCCCTGGAACACCAGACGGCGGTCCTCTCCGGCAATGTTCAGCACCCCCTTGTAGCGCAGCAGCTGTTTGCCGTGGTCCTCCAGAAGCCGGTTCATGAAGTCACTGAGACGATCGATGTCCAGTGCAGCTTCGGTGCGCAGCACCAGCGTGGCGATACGGTCCGGGGTGGCGGGCTTGAGCACCGGACGCAGGGTCGGTTTCAGGCTCAGGCCCAAGTCCGGGTTGAGGTTGAAGCCGCGCACATCGAGCAGCTCGGCCAGATCGATGCGGCCATGCTCGACCACGCGAATCTGCGCGCGGCCATTGATGCGCGCAAGACGCTCACGCAGCGCCTCGACCACTTGCGGTTCGACCAGGTCGGTCTTGCTCAGCAGCAGCCGGTCGGCGAAACCGACCTGGGCCTGGGCGATGGCCTGGGTCAGGTGGAATTCGGCATGCTTGGCATCCACCAGGGTGATGACACCGTCGAGCAGGTAGCGCTCACGCAGTTCCTCGTCGATGAAGAAGGTCTGCGCCACCGGCGCCGGATCGGCCAGCCCGGTGCATTCGATCACCAGGCGGTCGAAGGCGATTTCGCCGGCGTCCAGGCGTTCGAGCAGCAGGTACAGGGCACGGGTGAGGTCACCATGGATGCTGCAGCAGACGCAGCCGTTGGCCAGGGTCATGACCTGCACCGGCTCATCGCCCAGCAACTGGCTGTCGATGCCGGCATCGCTGAACTCGTTCTCGATCACGGCGATCTTCAGGCCGTGCTCGGCCTTGAGCATGTGCTTGAGCAGGGTGGTCTTGCCGGCACCGAGAAAGCCGGTGAGCACGGTGACGGGAATCGGGGTGTGCACGCGTTTGCCTCCATTGAAGCCGAAAATGACTGTGGGAGCCCGATTGCGCGGGCTCCCACAGGTTCAGGCAGGGTACAGGTTCAACAGCACTTGGGGCCGGCCTTGCCACCGTAACGGGCTTCCTGGCGCTCCTTGAAGAAGTCCTCGTAGCTCATTACCGGCTTGTCCGGGTGCTTGTTCTGCATGTGCTCGACATAGTTGTCGTAGTCGGGCATGCCGACCATCAGCCGGGCGGCCTGCCCAAGGTACTTGCCCAGTCGACCCAGGTCGTTGAACATCACTGCAATCCTCTCAAGCGTCAGGCAGGGCCTGGAACGGGGTTTCCTTGTCGCTGCGCTCCTTGCGACCCAAGGCGGCGATGCCGACCTTGATGGCGAAGAACAGTACGCTGAACACCACCACCAGGAACAGCACGGTGAGCCCCGCGTTGGTGTAGGCGTTGAAGATCACGTGCTGCATCTGCCCGATATCCTTGGCCGGAGCCAGGACCTGGCCGGCGTCCAGCGCGGCGCTGTACTTCTTGGCCAGGGCCAGGAAACCGACCGCCGGGTTCGGGTCGAACAGCTTGATCAGGCCCGCGGTGGTGGTGCAGATCAGCAGCCACAGCGCCGGCAGCAGGGTGACCCAGATATAGCGCTCGCGCTTCATCTTGATCAATACCACGGTGCCGAGCATCAGCGCGATACCGGCCAGCATCTGGTTGGAGATACCGAACAGCGGCCACAGGGTGTTGATACCGCCCAGCGGATCGATCACGCCCTGGTACAGCAGGTAGCCCCACAGGGCTACGCAGCCGGCGGTACCGATCAGGTTGGCCGTCCACGATTCGGTGCGCTTGAGCGCCGGCACGAAGCTGCCCAGCAGGTCCTGCAGCATGAAGCGTCCGGCACGCGTCCCCGCGTCGACTGCGGTGAGGATGAACAGCGCCTCGAACAGGATCGCGAAGTGGTACCAGAACGCCATGGTGTTCTCACCCGGCAGTACCTGGTGGAGGATCTGCGCGATGCCCACCGCCAGCGTCGGAGCGCCACCGGCCCGGGCGAGGATGGTGTGCTCGCCGATGTCACGGGCCGTGGCCTCGAGCTGCTCGGGGGTGATGGTGAAGCCCCAGCTGCTGACGGTCTGCGCCACTGTCACCACATCGCCACCGACCACAGCGGCCGGGCTGTTCATGGCGAAGTACACGCCTGGCTCGATGACCGAGGCGGCGACCATGGCCATGATGGCGACGAACGACTCCATCAGCATGCCGCCGTAGCCGATGTAGCGGGCGTTGGTTTCGTTGTCCAGCAGCTTGGGCGTGGTCCCCGAGCTGATCAGGGCATGGAAGCCGGACACCGCGCCGCAGGCAATGGTGATGAACAGGAACGGGAACAAGGTGCCCTTCCACACCGGGCCAGTACCGTCGGTGAACTGGGTCAGGGCCGGCATCTTCAGCTCCGGCGCGATGATCAGGATGCCGATGGCCAGGCCGATGATGGTGCCGATCTTGAGGAAGGTCGACAGGTAGTCACGCGGTGCCAGTACCAGCCACACCGGCAGCACGGCGGCGACGAAGCCATAGCCGACCAGCATCCAGGTGATCTGCACGCCGGTGAAGGTGAATGCCGGCCCCCATACCGGATCCGCCGCGATCACACCGCCCAGCCAGATCGAGGCCAGCAGCAGCACCACGCCGATCAGCGAGATTTCGCCGATGCGGCCCGGACGGATGAAGCGCATGTAGATGCCCATGAACATGGCGATCGGAATGGTCGCCATCACCGTGAACATGCCCCATGGGCTCTCGGCCAGGGCCTTGACCACGATCAGCGCCAGCACCGCGAGGATGATGATCATGATCAGGAAGCAGCCGAACAGGGCGATGGTGCCCGGGATGCGGCCCATTTCCTCGCGCACCATGTCGCCCAGCGAGCGGCCGTTGCGGCGGGTGGACAGGAACAGCACCATGAAGTCCTGCACGGCGCCTGCCAGGACCACGCCGGCGATCAGCCAGAGCGTACCGGGCAGGTAGCCCATCTGCGCAGCGAGTACCGGGCCGACCAGCGGGCCAGCACCGGCGATGGCGGCAAAGTGGTGACCGAAAAGAATGTGCTTGTTGGTCGGGACGTAGTCCAGGCCATCGTTGTTGAGTACTGCCGGGGTGGCACGGCGTGGATCGAGTTGCATCACCTTGGTGGCGATGAACAAACCGTAGTAGCGGTAGGCGACCAGGTAGATGGCCACTGCCGCAACGACGATCCACAAGGCGTTGATGGCTTCACCGCGACGCAGGGCGACCACACCCAGCGCGCAGGCTCCCAGGACTGCCAGCGCCAGCCACGGAATGTGACGTAGCAGGCTGTTATTGTTATTCATGGCATGCTTCCAGCTAAGTGGTTGGAATGGACAGCGTCTTGAGTCTAGGACCTGGCTGCCCGCTTTACCATATTCAATTGCGCCCTCTGCTGGTGGGTGGACGGCGCGTTAGAGCGGCGCAGGTGGCTACCTGGCATTTCTGTCAGTTGCGCATGCCCGACACAACGCCCGAACATGCCGTCACCCCCAACGACGCAAGGACGGCGTTATGAATCATCGAGCCACTCTCGTGCGAATCGGCTTGCTGGTCTTGCTGATCGCCGCAGGCCTGGGTGCGCTGCTGGCGCGCAAGACCCCGCTGGTCACACCCCGGCTCCAGCCCCAGCCTCAGACGACGAACACGCCACAGCATGGCGCCATGGAGATGCCCATCGCCCGTCAGTTCATGTGCTACAGGGCCGGGGGATACTACTGGCCCTATGATGGAAGCGGGATCAGTGATGCCGGCTGCCGGGCGGCGTACCAGCACGTCTACGGCAAGTTCCAGGACGATGCCCAGCAGGCTGCCTACCAGTTCGAGCAATGGCACGAGGTCTCGGCCAATGTGCTGGACTACAACAACCCTGACGCGGTGAAGGCGGCCATCCCCGATGGCACGCTGTGCTCGGCTGGCAACGTGGTGGATAGCCAGGCGATTCCCGGAGTGCGCCAGCGTATCAGCGAATTCGTCAATGAACTGCACGGTCGCAACGTGGGCATTTCGGTAAGGGTCAACGACAAGAGTGGGCTGGACAGGCCCGCCCCCTGGCCGACCCAGACATTGACAAAGAACCGTGAAAACAAGATCACCATGATCTACAGGGTCGCCGTACCTCATTCGCCGTCGTTCTGGGAAATCTACATTTCCCGGCCCGGCTACGACCCGACGCGCGAGCCGCTGACCTGGGCCGACCTGGAAGCGCCGCAGCGCCTGGAAGAGGTGCCTGCGGTGGACGGCAAGTACGAGTTGCAGGTCGATCTCGGCCAGCACAGCGGACGCCGACTCATCTACAGCCGCTGGCAACGTGTGGATCCGGCCGGTGAAGGCTTCTACAACTGCAGCGACGTGAACATCGTCGCGGGGCCCTGACGCTCATCGGTCGAGTCGCGCGAACCTGCGCCATGGCTGGTCTATAGTCATTGCAAATGACGAGGGCCCGCCATGACCGACACCCCAAATGAACGCCGGCGCTTCCAGCGCATCGATTTCGACGCCCCCACCGAACTGCGCCAGGGTAAACAACGCTGGTCGGTGAAACTGCTCGACCTCTCTCTCAAGGGCTTGCTGGTCGAACGCCCGCAGCCGTGGGAGGCCGACCTGACCCAGGATTTCGATGCGACCATTCATCTGGATGCGGACACCCACGTCAGCATGCAGGTGGAGTTGCGCCACGAAGAACCCGACCGCCTGGGTTTCATCTGCCTCTATATAGATGTCGATTCAATGAGCCACCTGCACCGTCTTGTGGAACTGAACCTGGCCGACAGCACCGAAATGATGCGCGAGCTGCGGCAATTGATCGAAGATTGAAATCTTTTAGCCTGCTAACAAAATCTCTCCCCAGCATTTCCTGCCCATTCAGACAGCTTTTCACGGGCTGATCACCTTTTTGTACACACCCCTCTAGCACCGCCTCTGTCGACCTGGAACGGTACCTGCATTGAGTTCAGGACCACCGCCATGCCGCCTGTGCAGCTGCCCAGATCAAAATATTGTATACAATTTATCTGGCAATACTTTGTAAGAGCTGTCTACAGTATCGGCACAACAATAAACAGAGAGCCTGCTCCAATGACCACGTCCACCAGCACGTCTCCCGCCAAGCGCCCCGAGGACGAAAACCTCGGGCTTGGTGCCAACCTGGCTTACGGCCTGCAGCATGTCCTGACCATGTACGGAGGGATCGTCGCCGTCCCGCTGATCCTCGGTCAGGCGGCCGGCCTGGCCCCGGCGGAGATCGGCCTGCTGATTGCCGCGTCGCTGTTCGCTGGCGGGCTGGCCACGCTGTTGCAGACCCTGGGCCTGCCGTTCTTCGGCTGCCAGTTGCCACTGGTGCAGGGCGTGTCGTTCGCCGGCGTCGCCACCATGGGCGCGATCCTCGGCAGCCAGAGCGGCGGTGGCATGCCGGCAGTGCTGGGGGCGGTGATGGCCGCGTCGTTGATCGGCTTTCTCATCACCCCGGTGTTCTCGCGCATCACCAAGTTCTTCCCGCCGCTGGTGACCGGCATCGTCATCACCACCATCGGCCTGACCCTGATGCCGGTGGCCGCACGCTGGGTGATGGGCGGCAACAGCGCCTCGCCGGAGTTCGGCAGCATGGCCAACATCGGCCTGGCGGGGCTGACCTTCGCCATCGTCCTGTTGCTGAGCAAGCTGGGCAGCGCCAGCATCTCGCGCCTGTCGATCCTGCTGGCGATGGTCGCCGGTACCCTGATCGCCTGGGCACTGGGCATGACCGACTTCAGCAAGGTCACCGAAGGCCCGGTGTTCGCCTTCCCCACACCCTTCCACTTCGGCATGCCGACCTTCCACATCGCCGCCATCCTGTCGATGTGCATCGTGATCATGGTGACCCTGGTGGAGACCTCGGCCGACATTCTCGCGGTGGGCGAGATCATCGACACCAAGGTCGATTCCAGGCGCCTGGGCGACGGCCTGCGCGCCGACATGGCCTCGAGCATCCTGGCGCCGATCTTCGGTTCGTTCACCCAGAGCGCGTTCGCCCAGAACGTCGGGCTGGTGGCAGTGACCGGGGTGAGGAGCCGCTATGTGGTGGCCACCGGCGGGGTAATTCTGGTGGTGCTTGGCCTGCTGCCGATCATGGGCCGGGTGATCGCCGCGGTACCCACCCCGGTGCTCGGCGGTGCAGGCATCGTGCTGTTCGGTACGGTGGCGGCCAGCGGCATCCGCACCCTGTCGAAGGTGAACTACAAGAACAACGTCAACCTGATCATCGTCGCCGCCTCGCTGGGCTTCGGCATGATCCCGATCGCCGCGCCGAACTTCTACCACCAGTTCCCCAGCTGGTTCGAGACCATCTTCCACTCGGGCATCAGCTCGGCGGCGATCATGGCGATCCTGCTGAACCTGATCTTCAACCACTTCAAGGCCGGCAATTCGGACCAGCAGTCGGTGTTCGCCGCCGGGTACGAGCGCACCATCCAGTATTCGGACATCTCGGTGCTGCGTGACGGGGATTACTTCAAGGACGGCAAGCTGTTCGACGCCGAGGGCCATGAGGTGCCGGTGATGGAAATGGATGAGCACGGTGAACAGGTGCTGCGACGCAAGGCGGTGGCCGAGCACTGACCTGCCGTTCCTGGCAGGCTGTGCACAAACGCCGGACTCGTGGGTTCGGCGCCACGGCAGACCTCAGCCGCGCGCCACGAAGTAGCCGTTGAGCACCTCCACATCCCTGGCATCGAGCACCCCGGCCAGGTAACGCAACTGCACCCAGGCGCGCAGGTACTCATGCCGTGCCTGGGCCAGGTCGCGGCGGGCACCGTAGAGCTGCTGCTCGGCATCGAGCACATCGAGGTTGACCCGCTCGCCGCCCTGCACACTGCGCCGGGTCGCCTCGACCAACGCGGCGGCAGCCTTCACCGCCATGGCGTAGGCGCGGATCTTCGCCGTACCGCTGGCACACAGGTTGAACTGGCGGCGCAGCTGATTGAGCGTGTCGCTGACCTGCGCATCCACCTGGTACTGCAAGCCATCACGCTCGGCACGGGCCTGGCGCACCCGCGCCGACACCCCACCGCCGGCGAACAACGGCACGCTCAACTGGATGCCGACACTGTCGGTGTCGTAGCGCTGGTTGTAGGTGCTCTCCGAGCTGGAACTGGAAATCCCCTTGCTGACATAGGCACTCAGGCTCGGCAGGTGCCCGGCACGTTGACGCTCCACCCCTTGCTCTGCAACGTCCAGCGCATGCCGCTGGCTGGCCAGCTCGGCATTGTGCGCCACGGCCAGGTCACGCCAGGGCTCGAAGCGTGCCGGCAGCAGCGGCTGCACCGAGAACGCCGGCAGCATCGGCGCCAGGTCTTCGGCGCTCATCGGCTCGCCGGTGATCGCCTGCAGGCTGCGCAAGGCCGCGTCGAGGTTGTCGCCTGCCTCGATTTCCTGGGCCTGGGCCAGCTCGTAGCGGGCGCGGGTCTCCAGCAGGTCGGTACGGGTGCCTTCGCCATTCTTGAGCAGCCGCTGGTTGAGCTGCAGTTGCTCGGCATAGGTGCGTCGCTGGGCCTGGGCCAGGGCGATCTGTTCGTCGGCGAACAGCGCCTCGCTGTAGGCGGAGAACACCCGCACCATCAGCTCCTGGCCGCGACCGCGCAAGCGCTCGTCGGCCATCGCCGCCTGCGCTACACCCCGGCGGTAGTCGCTCCAGACCGCGTAGTCGAACAACGGCTGCTGCAGGGTCAGGGTCGAGGTGTAGCTGCGGTAGTCGCGCTGGCTGGTGACGTCCCCGAACTGACTGCGCTGGGTCACCTCCGAGTCGTTGCGCGCACGGTTGTAGCGGTACGAGAGATTCGGCAGCAGTCCGGCACGGCCAATGGCCAGGTTCTCGACACCGGCATCGCGCTCGGCGATGGCCGCGTGCAGGGTCGGGTCGTTGCGCAGGGCCAAGGCGTAGGCATCGCTCAGGTCCAGGGCATGCACCGGCAAAGCCAGGCCCGACAACAGAATGGGCAACAACAGACGCATCGACTCACTCCTCGCTCAGGGCGATATGCACCCGGTCGGCCAGAGGCTTGAACAGGTAGCTGAGCAGTGATCGCTCGCCGCTGCGCACGAACGCCTCCACCGGCATGCCGGGCCGGATATCCAGCCCGGCAAGCTGCCGCGCGCCCTCGTCGCTGACCTTGATGCGCACCTGGTAGTACGGTTGCTGGGTCTTGTCGTCGAGCAGGCGGTCGGCCGACACCAGGCTCACCTCCCCCGCCACCCGTGGCGTGGTGCTCTGGTTGAAGGCGACGAACAGCAACTCCACCGGCAGGCCCGGGCGCAACCGGTCGACCAGTTCCACCGGCGCACGGGCATCGACCAGCAACGGCGCGTCGCTGGGGACGATTTCCATCAGTTGCTGGCCACGGGCGATCACCCCGCCGTTGGTGAACACGCTCAAGCCCACCACGGTACCGGCCACCGGCGCGCGCACCTGGGTGTGGGCCAGCTCGAACTCGGCACTGCGCAGCCGGTTGCCCAGGTCTTCGGCGCTGGCCTGGGATTCGCTCAACTGCTGGCGCACCTCGTTCTGGAATTCCTGGCGGCGCTGGCTGGCGCGCAGCTTCAGCTCCTGGACCTGGCGGCGGGTGCGGCCGATATTGCCGAGGTCTTCGGCGATCGAACCGTTGACCTGGGCCAGAAGGCGCTCGCTGTCGAGCAGGCGGTTGCGCGGGATGTAGCCGTCACGCGCCAGCTCGCGCAGGCCACGCAACTGTTCATCGAGGGCCTCGCGCTGGGCCTGCTTGCTGCTCAGCGAACCCTGCAGGCCGCTGAGCGAGGCCTGGGCTCCGGCGATGCCTTCAGCCAGGCCTGCCAACTCCAGCTCCAGCGCCTGGCCACGGCTGCTGCGCAGTTGCCGCTGAGTCTCGAGCGCCGTCGCCACCCACGGGGTAGCGGCTACATCGAGCAGGTCGACCGGAAAGCTCACGCCCGGCGTGCCATCGCGCTCGGCCAGCAAACGCGCCGCCATGGCCCGGGCATTCACGTACTGCACGCGCAGCGACCCCTGCTGGGCCTGGGCCTGGGTCGGGTCCAGGCTCAGCAGAACCTGCCCCGCCTGCACCTGGTCGCCATCGCGCACCTGCAGTTGGCCGATCACCCCACCCGTGGGGTGCTGCACCGCTTGCCGGCTTCCCGCCACCACCACGTTGCCACTGACCGGCACGCCCTTGTCCAGCGGCGCCAGCGCCGCCCACAGCAGGAAGCCGCCGAAGCCTGCCAGTACCAGCCAGCGCCCGGCCTTCGCCGGGCCTCGGGCATCGTCGCGCAGGACGTGAACCTTGTCCGTCGCAGCGTCAGCGGTGGGGGTAAACAACGGATGCACACTCATGTTCAAGATCTCTGGCCGCCCTGGTTGAAGCTGTAGCTCACGTTGGCGCGCGCGGCCGGGGGCGGCGGCGTGCCGGGGGCTGCTGGCCGGGCGGCGGCCTGCAGCACCCGCGCAGTCGGCCCGAACTGCTGGACCACGCCGCCGTGCAGCACCAGCAGCTTGTCCAGCCCCAGCAGCAGGCTCGACTTGTGGCTGATCATCACCAGCGTGCGCCCCTGCGCCTTGAGTTCGGCGAGCGCCGCCAGCAAGGCACGCTCGCCGGCTTCGTCGAGGTTGGCATTGGGCTCGTCGAGCACCACCAGCGCCGGCAGCCGATACAACGCCCGGGCCAGCCCGATGCGCTGGCGCTGGCCACCGGACAGGCCCGCACCGCCCTCGCCCAGTTGCGTGTCATAGCCTTGCGGCAGTTGCAGGATCAGCTCGTGCACCCCGGCCAGTTGCGCCGCGGCGACCACCTGCGTGGCGTCCACGCTGCCAAGCCGGGCGATGTTGTCGGCAATGCTGCCGGCAAACAGTTGCACGTCCTGGGGCAGGTAGCCGATGTGCTCGCCGAGCGCCTGGCGGTCCCACTGCGCCAGGGCCGCGCCGTCCAGGCAGACCTTGCCCGAGTCCGGGCTCGCAGCCCCCACCAGCAGCCGGGCAAGGGTCGACTTGCCGGAGCCCGAAGCCCCGATCAATCCCAGCGACTCCCCCGCTGCCAGCTCGAAGCCGATGCCGCTCAGGCAAAGGCGCTGCCCACCAGGTGTGCGCGCGTTCAATTGCTCGACCCGCAACTGGCCTTTGGGCGCCGGCAGCGGCATGCCGCTCGCCAGCGGCGGATAGCGGCGCAGCAGCAGGCCCAGGCGCTCGGCGCTCTGGCGCGCCGCGCCCCATTGGCGCCAGACGCCGATCAACTGGTCGATCGGCGCCAGCACCCGCGCCATGAGGATGGAACCGGCGATCATCATCCCCGGGCTGATCAGATGCTCCAGCGCCAGCCACGCCCCCAGCCCCAGCACCAGTGACTGCAAGGCCAGGCGTATGCTCTTGGACACGGCAGTGATTGCCGCACTGCGCTCGCTGCCCAGGTTCTGCCGGGCCAGGAAGCCGTGGTGCAGCAGGCTCCAGCGCTGGCGCACGGCGCCAAGCATGCCCATCGCCGCCACCGCCTCGGCGTTGCCCAGGTTGCCCGACGCCTGCTGCATCGCCTGCTGCGACAGGCGCCCGGCCTCGATGAACTCACCCTGGGTGAGGCGCTCGTTGAGCCAGGCAAGCCCTGCCAGCAGCAAGGCACCGACCACCGCGAGCAGGCCCAGCCACGGGCTGAACAGGAAGATCACCAGCAGGTACAGTGGAAACCATGGGGCATCGAAGAAGGCGAACAGCGCCTGGCCGGTGGCGAACTGACGCAACTGGGTCAGGTCGCCCAAGGCCTGCTGGGCGCTGCCCTTGTGCCCGTCGAGGCTGGCCTGGAAGGCCGCGTCGAACACCCGCGGGTTGAGTTGCAGGTCCATGCGCGTACCCAGGCGGATCACCACCAGGCTGCGCAGCCATTCCAGCACGCCCATGAAGGCGAACAGGCCCAGCACCATCAGGCTGAGCATCAGCAAGGTCATCTCGTTGCCCGACGACAGCACTCGGTCGTAGACCTGCAGCATGTACAGCGCCGGCGCCAGCATCAGCACGTTGGCCACGGCAGTGAACAGGGCGATGTTGCCCAGCCCGCCCCGGCACGACTTGAGGGTCTGCCACAGTTCACCGGCGGCGGCGTTGCGGGGTGTAGTCATCGATGACCTCGAAGGACGAGGCGGCGTCGCCATTGACCCGGCGGCCGCCACCTCGCAGAATTTCGCGGCGCCCTGGCCTGGGCCCGACAAGACACGGGCCAGGGTGCCTGCAACAGGGCCAATGACAGAGCGATCTGCCATTGGCCTTTTTCATGCCAGGCTTCAGGCAGCCAGGGCCAGGTCTTCAGGCAGCGCCTGGACACCGACCGCTTCGGCCGCAGCCACGCTCGAAGCGCCGCCGCCCAGTGCAGCGGCGATGGCATCGAAGGTGCTGTCGGTCGACACGCCGTAGCTGGCCAGCAGGTTGTCCAGCACCCCTTCCAGCGCCGAGGTGTTGCCCTGCATCAGGCCGTAGATCACGCTCTGCACTTCGTTGCCGGCACGGCCGGCGCCCAGGGCGGCATCCAGGTCCAGGCCATTGAAGCTGACCACGTAGTTGCCCAGGTTGAAATCGCTGCCGCTGCCGCCGCCAAGGACTTCGCCCAGGCTGACGTTATCCAGCGAACCCCACAGGTAGTGGTTGAGGTTGTCGCCCGGTGCCTTGGACGGATCGAAGACGTAGTGCAGGCCATTGGCGGTATCGGAGTCGGCGACGAACGCGTAGTCCGAGCCATTGGCGCCATGGGTGGCGTACTGGTCACCGTCGAAGGTGCCGTTGCTGAAGCCGCCGGTGTTGCTGTAGCCATGGCCGGCGGTGACGAAACCTGCGCTCCAGAAGGCCAGGTAGTCGTCGACGGTGGCGCTGCCGAAGGCTGGATCGTAGGTGACGGAAATAGTCATGACGGTTCCTCTGTGCTGCGTGGTTGAAACGAAGGCGTCTTGCCCTCGCGTTGCCCGAAGTGGGCGAACTCAGGTGTCTCAGAAGCGGTATTCGAGCATCCCGCTCAAGGTCCGGCCGCGGGCCAGGGACAGGTTGTTGACGTCGCCCATGGCCACGAAATAGGCCTCGTCGGTGGCGTTCTCCAGCGACAGCGCCAGGTTCAGGCTGGGGGTCATCCAGTAGCTGGCGTAGAGGTCGTAGACCTTGTACTTGGGCCACATGGCCTGGTCGATCTGGCTGTAGCCATGGGTGTCGAGGTTCTTGCCGTTGCCTTCGCTGTAGCGCAGGCGCATGCCGACATCCAGGGTCTTGTCGAGAAAGCGCATGCCCAGGGTCAGCGAGCCACGGTCGGCCGGCATGTAGGAGGCGTTGCCCATGATGTCGCCGCAGCTGACGCGGTTGTTTTCCGTGGCATTGGCCTCGGCGCGCGAGACCCGTACCGGCAGCATGATGATGCGGCTGCCGACCTGGACCGGGCGCAGCACGGTGCCGGCGCTGACCAGTTGCTGGGCGCCGCCCAGGTAGAACTGGTTGGAGCAGAAGTCGTTGCTGCCGATCATGTGGGTGTAGCTGAGCTGGCCGTAGTAGTCGCCGGCGTCATAGTCGAGGCTGTATTCCACGCCGCGAAACTGGGTGGTCTCCAGGTTGTTCTGGTACACCGAGCGGCCCAGGGCGATACCCGAGACGCTGGAGCCGGGCAGGCTGGCGTTGGTGTCGAGGAACGAGAAGTTGTCGATGCGCGTGTCGAAGTAGGCGACCTTGGCGGCCAGGCGGTCGCCACTGCGCAGCAGCGACTCCTTGAAGATGTTCAGCCCCAACTCCCAGTTGTGCGATTCCTCGGGCTTGAGGAAGGGGTTGGGATAGACCATCTCGTTGCCACCGCCGTGCGGGCGGCCGCTCATGTACGCCTCGGTCACCGCCGGCGGCCGCCAGCCACGGCCCCAGCGGGTGTAGACCTGCAGCCAGTCCAGGCCCGGCTTCACGGCGATGCCGAAGGTCGGCGAGAAGCGGCCCTCCTCGCGGTCTTCCTCGAACAGCAGGTCGGTGCGCTGGCGGCGCAGGTTGGTCTCGGTCACGCCCTCGGGGTACATCCAGGTGGTGACCCCGGTCTTACCGGTCAGGCGGTAGCGGTCGTAGCGCAGGCCGGCATCGACCACCAGCCAGTCGTCATGCTCGTAGCTGAGGTTGCCGAACAGGCTGGCCATGACCCGCTTGCCCTTGGGGTTGGCGCCTTGCACGTAGGGCAGCGACTCGGTCTCGTTGGCGGCGGCGACGCGGTTGGTGCTCGGGCGGAAGGTGTCCTGGAACGCCTCGCTGCCATAGTTGAAGGTCAGGCTGTCGGCCTTGAACAACTGCCAGCGCGAGGTGTTCTGCAGCTGCAGGCCCCAGGTGTCGGTCTGGTAGCGGTCGGTGTAGTCCTCGACGCGGTTGCCGCTGTTCTGCGACGCATCGTTGTTGGCGTTCCAGCGGTCCTGACGGGTGGTGACGTAGTACAGCTTGGCCTTGAAATCGATCAGGTCGTTGGGGTTGAAGCTGTAGTCGACGGCCGCGTTCCTGGCATTGATATCGTTGGTGCCGGTGACGCGGTAATAGTAATGGTTGGTCCCGGAATCCTTGACGGTCCAGGCATCCTTGCTGTCGGTGTCGGTCTCGAAGTAGCTGAACTGCAGGCGCTGGTCTTCGGCCAGGTTCAGGCCGAGCTTGAAGATCTGCGAGCGGGTCACGCTGTCCATGGCGCCGACCTCGCCGTTGAGCCAGCTCTTCCAGGCCGTACGGTCCTCAAGCTTGCCGCGCATCTGGGTGCCGAGGTTGCCGGCGTTCTGCGTGCCGCTGCGGTAGTCGCCGAAATGCCGCTCGCTGTGGCCGACGAGGATATCGCCCACTTCGTTGCCCACCGCGAACAGCGCACTGCCGTTGAAGTAGGTGCCGTTGCCCAGCTCGCCGATGCCGTGTCCGGCGCGCAGGCGGCCACCGATTTCCTTGCCGGGGCCGAGCAGGTCGCGGGCGTCGATGGTGTTGAAGCTGGCGATCCCGCCGATGACACCCGCGCCGCCCATGCCGGCGGAGGTGCCCTTGTCGATCTCGACGTTCTGCACGAACTCGGGGTCGATGAACATCACGCCGTTGCGCTGCTGGTGGCCGTTGACGCTGAAGTTCTGGCGCATGCCGTCGATGTTCATGTTGACCCGGCCGTAGTCCTGCACGCCACGGATGTTCACCGACAGCCCGGGGTCGCGCTGGTTGACCGCGGTGTACACGCCAGCGGTCTGCTCGAGCATGTCGGCGGCGTGGCGTGGCGGGCGCTGGTCGATCTGCTGGCGGGTGACGACGCTGACCGAACGTGGGGTCATGTACACCCAGTCGCCGTCACGGGTCGACTCGACGTGGGTGGCGCCCAGCTCCAGCGCCTGGTCGCCCGACTCCACCCGCTCTAGCCCCACCTGACCGGCCGCACTGAAGCGATAGCGCACCGGCGTACCCTGCAGCAGCTGACGCAGGCCGTCCTCGGCGCCATGCGCACCGTGCAGCCCGACGCTGCTGAGCCCGGCCAGCTTGCGGCTGTCGAAGAACACCTGCACACCCGACTGCTCGGCATACGCCAGCACGGCGCTGTCGAGGGCCTGGGCCGGGATGTCGAACTGGATCAGCTGGCGGCTGGCGGAATTGCTCGGCGGCGCGGCGTGCGCCATGCCGATCCCCATCGGCAGGGCACAGGTGCCCAGCAGCAGGCTGCTGGCCAGGGCGAGGCGACCAAAGGGTCGAAGAGTCTGTTGTCGTGGCGTGGTCACTGCGAAGGCTCGTCTGTTGTTGGCGTTTTCTAGTAATGAAAATCAATCTCAACAATCAGACGTGCGGGGGTGGAAAAGTCAGTAAGGGAAAATGAAAAAAGATTTGGCGGGGGCTGGAAGGGCGCGCGATCACCGGCATGGCCGGTGCCATGCACGGCGGTGTTCTTTTCGCGGGCAAGCCCGCTCCCACAGGTACTCCACTGATTTCGGAAGCAGTGGAGTACCCGGACTGCCTCCAAAAAGTTGGACACAAATCCAACTCTTGGGGGCAGTCCATACCTGTGGGAGCGGGCTTGCCCGCGAAAAGGCCACCACCGGGCAAAGGTCAGTAGATCAAGGTCAACCCAGGTAGCTCGAGCCGCTGCGCCTGCAGCTCATCGCTCAGCACCCCGCCCACCGCCGCCAGCTGGTCAAGGCGAAACACACCGCTCACCTCACGCTGCGCGAGCTGCGAATCCACCACCATCAACCGCCCCGGGCGATAGCGATTGAGCCGCGCCACCACCTCGGCCAGCGGCTGGCGCTCGAACACCAGCACCCCGCGCTCCCAATCGGTAGCGCGCTGCAGGTTCTGCTCAGGCCAGGGCCGCACCCCCTCGGTCTGGTCATAGCGCACGCTCTGCCCCTGCTCGACCACCTGACCGGCGCGACCTCGCCCCGGCGGCTCCAGCAGGTCGACGGCCACCCGGTGCTCAAGCATCCCGACCCATCCCCCCTCGCCCGCCTGGCCGACCACGAAGCGCGTACCCAGCGCGCGCGTGGTTGCACCGGCGTACTCGACCACGAAAGGCCTGCGCTCCTGCGCCGACACCGGCGCGGCGCTGAACACCGCCTCGCCTGTCAGCAGGCGCACGCGCCGCTCGTTCTGGTCGAAGGCCAGGGCAATGGCGCTGCGGCTGTCCAGCTCGACCTGGCTGCCATCAGGCAGCGTCACCCGCCGCACTTCCCCGGCCCCGGTGATGTAGTCGGCGCGCCAGTCCAGCAGCAACTGCGGTGCCTGCGCGGCGCCCAGCGCCACCATCAACAGAGCGGCCACACCGGTCAACGCGCGGCGCAGGCGTGAACGTCGGCGCACGGGCCGGGCAACCGTGGTACTCGCGGCACGGCGTGCAGGCGACATGGCCTGCCCCAGAGAGCCCAGGTCGGCCCAGGTCGCCCGGGCGAAATCATAGGCTTGGGCATGCCGCGAATCGGCCGCGCACCACTGCGCCAGCGCCTGCTGCTGCGCATCGCTCAGGGGGCCGGCACTCTCGCGCACCGCCCACTCGGCGGCCTGCTCGCGAATCGCTTGCTCGGGCTGGTTCTCGCTGCTCACACGGTTCTCTCGCGATCTGGTTATGTCTGGGCTGACGTCTGAGGGGGCAATTGTCAGTAAACCGCTGGTCATCCGCCGTCCTGCAGGCACTGCATCACATAGGCCAGGGCCTTGGCCAGATGCTTCTGCACGGAACTGTCGGAGATCCCCAGGTGGCGGGCGACCTCGGCGTGGGTCATGCCCTCCAGGCGGTTGAGCCGAAAGACCTGGCGGGTGCGCTCGGGAAGCGCTTCGATCATGCCCTGCAGGCGCTGCAGATGCTGCTCGCGCGCGGCCTGTTCGTCGAGCCCGGGCCGTTCCTCGACGATACCCTCGAGGGCCTCGTGGGGCACCAGGTCGGTCTTGCGTCGCTGCTGCTGGCGCAAGTGGTCGATCATCAGGTTGTGCGCCGTGCGGTACAGGTAGCCCGGCGTGTTGTCGATGGTTTCCTGGCGTTGCTGCTGTTCGGCCAGGCGCAGGAAGCTCTCCTGCACCAGGTCGGCAGCCAGCTGCGGGTCGCGCACCTTGCGCGCCAGCAGCCCCTGCAGGGTTTTCGCATGCTTGATGAACAAGCGCTTGAGATCGGACTCCGCCACACGCACTCCAGCTGGTGGTCGCAAGGTGGCGGAATGCTACTCGCTACTGAGAATCACTTGCAAGAAGTGCGATCACTCGAACAGCGCATCGAGGGCCTGTTCCAGACGCGTCACGGCGATCACCTGCAGGCCGGTCGGGGCTTCCTTCGGCGCGTTGCCCTTGGGCACGATCGCGCGCTTGAAGCCATGCTTGGCTGCTTCCTTCAGGCGCTCCTGGCCACTGGGCACCGGGCGCACCTCGCCGGAAAGGCCGATCTCGCCGAACACCAGAAGCCCGTGGGCCAAGGGGCGGTTGCGCAGGCTCGACATCACCGCCGCCAGCAGCGCCAGGTCGGAGGCGGTCTCCAGCACCTTGACCCCGCCGACCACGTTGAGGAACACGTCCTGGTCGTGGGTGGGAATGCCGCCATGGCGGTGCAGCACCGCCAGCAGCATCGCCAGGCGGTTCTGGTCCAGGCCCAGGGTGACCCGCCGCGGGTTGGCCAGGTGGCTATCGTCGACCAGCGCCTGCACCTCGACCAGCATCGGCCGGGTACCCTCCCAGGTGGCCATCACCACGCTACCCGGGACCTCTTCCTGGGTACGGTTGAGGAAGATCGCCGAAGGGTTGGAGACCTCCTTCAGGCCCCGGTCGGTCATGCCGAACACACCCAGCTCGTTGACCGCGCCGAAGCGGTTCTTCACCGCCCGCAAAAGACGCAGGCGCCCGTCCGATTCGCCTTCGAAATACAGCACGGTGTCGACCATGTGCTCCAGCACCCGGGGGCCTGCCAGCGAGCCTTCCTTGGTGACGTGGCCGACCAGGAAGATCGCCGTGCCGCTCTGCTTGGCGTAGCGCACCAGCAACGCCGTACTCTCGCGCACCTGGGCCACACCGCCGGGGGCCGACTGCAGTTGTTCGGTGAAGATGGTCTGGATCGAGTCGATCACCATCACCCGCGGCTTTTCCACGCGCGCCGTGGCGATGATGGTTTCGATGCAGGTCTCGGTCATCACCTTGAGCTGGTCCTGGGGCAGGCCCAGGCGCCGTGAGCGCATGGCCACCTGCTGCTGCGACTCTTCGCCGGTGACATACAGCGCGGGCATCTGCGTGGCGATGTTGCACAGGGTCTGCAACAGGATGGTCGACTTGCCGATGCCGGGGTCGCCGCCGATCAGCACCACCGAGCCATCGACCAGGCCGCCGCCGAGCACGCGGTCAAGCTCGGTGCTGCTGGTGGTGAAACGGGGGATTTCCTCGACACTGACCTCGGCCAGGGTCTTGATCTGCGCCTGCTGCCCGGTCCAACCCGCACGCCCGGACGGTGCCGCAGCGCCGGCGCTTTCGATCATGGTTTCGACCAAGGTGTTCCAGGCCCCGCATTCGCCGCACTGGCCTGCCCATTTGGGGAAGGTCGCGCCGCACTCGGTGCAGCCATACAAGCGCTTGGCCTTGGCCATCGGGTCAGTCTCCTGGGCAAAACCGCCATGATAGCCCAAGCCCGATGTGCCTCGGGCGCTGCTGCATGCGACAAAACTATTCGTTCTAATGGCAGTCTGTAGCCCTGAATGCAGCGCATGAAGCGTTTTAGTGGCTTACACTGCGTTTACCTCACCACTTGTTACAAAGGAATAAAACATGGGCGTGCTCAGCGAGTTCAAGGCCTTCGCGGTCAAGGGAAATGTCGTCGACATGGCGGTTGGTATCATCATCGGCGCGGCCTTCGGCAAGATCGTCTCGTCCTTCGTGGGCGACGTGATCATGCCGCCACTGGGCCTGCTGATCGGCGGCGTGGATTTCAGTGACCTGGCGATCACGCTCAAGGCTGCAGAAGGCGATATCCCGGCAGTGGTGCTGGCCTACGGCAAGTTCATCCAGACCGTAATCGACTTCGTCATCGTGGCCTTCGCCATCTTCATGGGCGTAAAGGCGATCAACCGCCTCAAGCGCGAAGAAGCCGTGGCCCCTACCACCCCGCCGGTGCCCACGCCTCAGGAAACCCTGCTGACCGAGATCCGCGACCTGCTCAAGGCGCAGAACCGCCAGCCCTGACCGAAATGCCCGGGGCCGCATTGCGCGGCCCCGGATCGCGTCGACCGTAACCTGCCTTTACCAGTACGTCTCCACCGCCACCTGCCCCGGCCGCTTGCTCAGGCTCAATTGCAGGTCGCGCGCCTTCAGCACCTTGCGGGTCTCGTCGATCATCTCGGGGTTGCCGCACAGCATGATCCGCGAATGCTCCGGCGAAAACTCAAGCCCCGCCGCCCGCTCCAGCTCGCCGCTCTCGATCAGCGTGGTGATCCGCGCATTCAACGCGCCAGGGTGCTGCTCCCGAGTGACCACCGGGATGAACTGCAGCTTGCCGGCGAACTCGGCCAGGTAGTCGCGCTGCTCCAGCCCGGCGATCAAGTCCAGGTACGCCAGCTCCTTCGCCTCGCGCACCGAATACACCAGCTTGATCGTGTCGAAGCGCTCCCAGGCTTCGAAGTCCTGGAGGATCGACACGAACGGCGCAATGCCGGTGCCGGTGGCCAGCAGCCACAGGTCGCGGCCGCCGACGAAGCGGTCCAGGGTCAGGAAGCCGAAGGCCTGGCGGTCGATCAGCAGGGTGTCACCCTCGCCCAGCCGGCTCAGTTCGCTGGTGAACTCGCCGCCCGGCACCACGATGGAAAAGAAGTCGAGGAATTCATCGTGGGGCGCACTGACCATCGAATAGGCCCGCCACGCCACACTGCCATCGGCCTTGGTCACGCCCAGGCGCGCGAATTGCCCGGCCCTGAAGCGAAACCCCGCATCGCGCGTCACGCGCAGGCTGAACAGGTTCGGCGTGAGGGTCTGGACATCGAGCAGGGTCTGGGAAGTGAACTTGTCGGCGCTGGCGGTCATGGTGGTCTCCTGTGGATGGCACAAGTGTCGCGCAAAGTGGCGCTCAAGAACACCGCACAGCTGTAGGGTCTCGTACAGATCCTGTACAGGAAGATCGGCATTTCGCACTCAGCTATAGCGAAAAATTTCCACCGATTTAGTCAACTTTTCCTACACTCACTCGGGCGAAAGGGAATTTTGGATCCACATGGAGTGACACCATGCCGCACTGGAAGCAGGAAAAACTCGAGCTACTGCTGGGTGAAAAACATCCCGAGCGCATGTTCGACCAGGCGATTTTACTCGTTAAGGAATTGGGTCTTGTCTATGTGGGGCTTGCACTGCGCTTGCGCAGCCCTGCGCAACACCCCCAGATTTACCTGTACAACAATTTCCCAAAGGAATGGAACGACCATTACCGAAAGGATCTCGCCTTCATCGACCAGGACCCGATCAGGACCAAGTGCCAGCAGTCCACAGTGCCGGTGCTTTGGACAGACGACTGCTACAGGGAAGCCCCGGACTACCGCGTCCTGGCCTGTAAATACGGCCTGCGTCACGGATGGACACAGTCGGTCTACGACAGGTACCACCACGACAGCCAGCTCAGCGTGGCCCGTCCCCGTGACAGGATCTCGCAAGCGGAATTCCTCGCCAAGGGCGCGCAGCTGATGTGGATGCACAACGTTGTGCACGAACTGCTCAGCGACCATCACCGCGGGGCCACGGACAAGTCTGCGGACCTGACCGACCGCGAGCTGGAAGTCACCAAGTGGACGGCCGATGGCAAGACTGCATCCGACATCGCCTGCATCCTTTCGCTCTCGCCCAGTACCGTGAACTTCCACATTCGCAGCGTCATCACCAAGCTCGGCGTGACCAACAAGACCGCCGCAGCTGCCGTGGCCGCCGCGCGGGGATTGATCTGGAAGTAACTGCCCCACACCGGCAAAGCCCTGTAGAATCGAGCACTTTGAAGCACGCGGTCGTTCACCGCGGGCAAAGCCGCATCGAGTCTGTTCCCCCATGCCCCTGCTGACCAGCCCCTTCGCCGAACTCGACCTGATCCGCCAGCCGGAACAGAACAACGACCCTCTGCAAGCCTTCGACGCCGCCGACGAGTACCTGCTGGCCCACCTGGCCGCGCAGAACCCTCACACCGACTGCCGCGTGCTGATCCTCAATGACAGCTTCGGTGCCCTGGCCGCAAGCCTTGCAGGCCGGGTGCAGGTCACCAGCAGCGGCGACTCCCACCTCGGCCACCTGGCCCTGGAAAAGAATCTCGCACGCAATGGCAAAGCCTACGACAGCGTGCCGTTCGTGCCCGCGAGCGAACCCTGGCAAGGCCCGTTCGACCGCGTGCTGGTGCGGGTTCCCAAGACCCTGGCGCTGCTCGAGGAGCAGCTGATCCGCCTGCAGGGCAAGCTGGCGCCCGGTGCCGAGGTGATTGCCGGGGCGATGATCAAGCACCTGCCGCGCGCCGCTGGCGATCTGCTGGAAACCTACATCGGCCCGGTACAGGCCTCGCTCGCGCAGAAAAAGGCGCGCCTGCTCTGCGCAACGGTCGGCGAGCGCCCTGCCGCCCGCTCGCCCTACCCCACCCGCTATCGCCTGGACAGCCCGGCGCTGGAACTGCTCAACCACGCCAACGTGTTCTGCCGCGAAGGGCTGGACATCGGCACCCGCGCCTTCCTCCCGCATTTGCCGCGCAATCTCGGCAGCGCACGGGTCGCCGACCTTGGCTGCGGCAATGGCGTGCTGGCCATCGCCAGCGCGCTGGTCAATCCAGATGCGCACTACACGCTGGTGGACGAGTCGTACATGGCCGTGCAATCGGCGCGGGAGAACTGGCAGACGGCACTGGGCGAGCGCGTGGCAGACATCCGCGCGGACGACGGCCTGGCCGGGCAGGAGAAACAGTCGCTGGACGTGGTGCTGTGCAATCCGCCGTTCCACCAGCAGCAAGTGGTCGGGGATTTTCTCGCCTGGCGCATGTTCCAGCAGGCCCGCGAGGCGCTGGTGGTCGGCGGCGCGCTGTACATCGTCGGCAACCGCCACCTGGGTTACCACAGCAAGCTGGCGCGGTTGTTCCGCGGCGTGGAGCAGGTGGCGGCGACGCCGAAATTCGTGGTGCTCAAGGCACGCAAGTGATCGTGGAAGCAACTGTCCTGTTCAACATCTAAAGGCCAGCCCAAAAAATGCAGCCGCTGGATAGGATATTTCTGAATCCGCAGCCCGCCAGCTTCAAGCAAATCCTCTTGGGAACTATCCTACGCACTTTGCGGAAGCGTCTTGATTGTCGGGGAAATGTCTCAGGGATACCGTCGCTGGGTCGTCGAGTTGGCGACCGGGCGTGAGAAACCCGAACGATATTGACCCAGGCTTCCAGTCATGGCGGCCGTGTATGGGCAGACTTCGGTCTGGCCGGGTTCCAGTGTCCTCGGTTTTCTCACCCCATACGCGGCTGCCACCCTCATCTGGTGAGAAGGATGAACGGCGGTTTCATCTATCGATACTGGATATTCGCCATGAAAAAGATCGTCCCCGACCCACCCCGCTTCACACCCAGCCCCGCTGATGCGAGGGCTCGACCATGAGTGATCGCCCCAACGACTACACCACCGCAGGCGTCGCAAGCTTCCTGGACATGTTCCGCGTGCCACCCGGCCTGTCGCCGGAGCGGGTGCTGGAGGAAGTTTCGGTATTGCTGGGCTGTATCCGCGACCTGAGCGACCAGGAACAGGCTGCTCCGGCTGCCATCACTGCGCTGCACTACCTCAGCGCGCTGGCCAAAGGGCTGCTGAACGACCTGGAAATCGCCCGCAACAGCGTCCACTGACGCGGGCGCCATCCCTGTAGGAGCGGGTTTACCCGCGAACCCCGGCGTAGCCGGGGCCAGACACCGCAGTGTCCTTTTCGCGGGCAAGCCCGCTCCTACCAGGACAACAAAGCCCCTGCCTGGCTCAGTGCGTGCTCAACCCTGCCGCACTCATGAACATGCGCATGCCATAGGCCACGATCCCCAGCGCCGCGACACTCAGCGCCCAGATCAGCACCAGCCAGCCCAGGCGCTGCAGCAACGGTTTCTTCTCTTCGGCATCCATCACCCGTCCCCCCTAGTGATAGCCATCATCATGGGTCACCTTGCCGCGGAACACGTAGTAGCTCCAGAAGGTGTACCCCAGGATGAACGGCAGGATGAACAGCGTCCCCACCAGCATGAAGCCCTGGCTCTGCGGCGGCGCGGCAGCATCCCAGATCGAGATCGACGGCGGGATGATGTTAGGCCACAGGCTGATGCCCAGCCCGCTGTAGCCCAGGAAGATCAGCACCAGCGTGAGCAGGAACGGCGTGTAGTTGGCGTTGCGCGCCACCGCCTTGAGCAACCCGTAGAAAGTCACCAGCACCAGGATCGGCACCGGCATGAACCAGATCAGGTTGGGCATGCTGAACCAGCGCTCGGCGATCTGTGGATAAGCCAGCGGCGTCCACAGGCTGACGATACCGATTACCACCAGCAGCACCAGCGCCAACGGCCGCGCCAGGTCGTGCATCTGCTTCTGCAGCGGCCCTTCGGTCTTCATGATCAGCCAGGTGCAGCCCAGCAGCGTGTACGCCACGATCAGGCCCAGGCCACTGTAGATGCTGAACGGTGTCAACCAGTCCAGCGTGCCCCCGGCGTAGTGGCGGTCGACCACCTTGAAGCCCTCGATGAACGCCCCCAGCGCCACGCCCTGGAAGAAAGTCGCCACCAGCGAACCCCAGATGAACGCCTTGTCCCACAGATGACGCTTGTCGTCCTTGGCCTTGAAGCGGAACTCGAAGGCCACGCCACGGAAGATCAGCCCCACCAGCATCAGGATCAGCGGCAGGTACAACGCCTCGAGCACCACCGAATAGGCCATCGGGAAGGCCCCGAACAGCCCCGCACCGCCCAGCACCAGCCAGGTCTCGTTGCCGTCCCACACCGGGGCGACGGTGTTCATCATCACATCACGGTCACGCTCGCCCTTGACGAAGGGGAAGAGCATGCCGATACCCAGGTCGAAGCCATCCATGACCACGTACATCATCACCCCGAAGATGATGATCACGGCCCAGATCAGCGGAAGATCGATACCCATGGCTCAGTTCCCCTTGTTCAGGCTGGCGGCGTCGTGTTCCGTGCCGTCGTCGGCAGCCGACAACGGCCGCGCTGGCGTACGTTTCTGCCCCGGACCACCCGGTGGCTGCGTATCGCCCTCGCCGGTGTGCGGCCCTTTGCGCACCAGGCGCATCATGTAGCCGATGCCGGTGCCGAACAGCGCGAAGTACACCACCACGAACATCACCAGGGTGAAGCCGAGCTGCCCATAACTGTGGTTCGACACCCCATCCGCGGTGCGCATCAGCCCGTACACCACCCACGGCTGACGGCCGATCTCGGTGGTGAACCAGCCCGCAAGAATCGCGATCAGCCCCGAAGGCCCCATCCACAGCGTGAGGTAGAGGAACGGCCGCGAGCTGTACAGCGTGCCGCGCTTGCGCAGCCACAGGCTCCACAGGCCGACGAAGATCATCAGCATGCCCAGCCCGACCATGACCCGGAACGACCAGAACACGATGGTGGAATTGGGCCGGTCTTCAGGCGCGAACTCCTTCATCGCCGGCACCTGCTTGTCCAGGCTGTGGGTCAGGATCAGGCTGCCCAACGCCGGGATCTCCACCTTGAAGCGCGTGGTCTCGGCCTTCATGTCCGGGATGCCGAACAAAATCAGCGGCGTCGGCTCACCGGGCTTGTTCTCCCAGTGGCCCTCGATCGCAGCGATCTTCACCGGTTGATGCTTGAGCGTGTTCAGCCCGTGGAAGTCGCCGATCACCGCCTGCACCGGCGCCACGATCAGCGCCATCCACATGGCCATCGACAGCATCTTGCGCACCGCCGGGTTGTCCCGCCCGCGCAGCAGGTGCCAGGCCGCCGAGGCACCGACGAAGAACGCCGTGGCAACGAACGCCGCCGTGGCCATGTGCATCAGGCGGTAGGGGAACGAAGGGTTGAAGATGACCATCAGCCAGTCGACCGGCACCACCCGGCCATCGATGATCTCGTGGCCCTGGGGCGTCTGCATCCAGCTGTTGGAGGCGAGGATCCAGAAGGTCGACACCAGCGTGCCGAGCGCCACCATCAGCGTCGAGAAAAAGTGCAGCCCGCGCCCCACGCGGTTCCAGCCGAACAGCATGACGCCGAGGAAACCCGCCTCGAGGAAGAAGGCAGTGAGCACTTCGTAGGTCAGCAAAGGCCCGGTGACGGCACCGGCAAAGTCGGAGAAACGGCTCCAGTTGGTGCCGAACTGGTAAGCCATGACCAGGCCCGACACCACGCCCATGCCGAAGTTGACGGCGAAGATCTTCGACCAGAAATGGTAAAGGTCGCGGTAGACGTTGTCGTGGGTCTTCAGCCAAAGGCCTTCGAGAACCGCCAGGTAGCTCGCCAGGCCAATGGTGATGGCCGGGAACAGGATGTGGAAGGATACGGTAAACGCAAACTGGATTCGGGCGAGCTCCAAGGCCTCTAAACCGAACATAGTGCTTCCTCTTCAGGTAATCCGGCGTCCGGGCTCGTGACCCTCGCGCTCACTGCCCCCACGGAGATCGAGTGCGCTGTTGTCGATTTGTTCTGTTCGATCGCAGGGAT
The DNA here is from genome assembly GCF_057370475.1 of Pseudomonas sp. FA117. Taxonomy (NCBI): domain Bacteria; kingdom Pseudomonadati; phylum Pseudomonadota; class Gammaproteobacteria; order Pseudomonadales; family Pseudomonadaceae; genus Pseudomonas; species Pseudomonas sp. FA117. The sequence goes on along the minus strand of NZ_CM170675.1, from coordinate 801,399 downwards.
TCTGGCCAGCTGGCCAAGTCGTTTCATCTGGAACGATTGATCCAGATCAACGGCTGTTGGGAAGCATAGTCCCGAATGCCAGCGCGAGCCGTGTGGTTGTTTGCCGCGTGACCGGTTGCCTCACCCTCTTTACTCGCGACGGGTTTGGTGGATCGCCCGGTCAACCCCGATGGAACCCTTGGCCAATGGCCACAGTCCACCTTTCAGGCCCACCTTCCAGAGGCCTTCACCAGGAGACACCCATGAAAGGTACAGCGCTTTCCGCCCTCTTCGCGGCCGCCACCCTGCTGGCCTCGCCTGTGTTCGCTGCCGATGACCTGTGCGCGATCAACCTGCAGAAGATCAACGACAGCATGGCCACCGCCGGCGCCACGTCCGAAGGCCTGGACAAGACCCTCACCGAGCACGTCGACAAAGCCAAGGCCGCCCAGGCCAGCGGCGACACCAAGGAGTGCATCGCCATCACCAGCAAGGTGCTGGAGCGCCTGGAAAAGACCGAGAAAGGCAGCGGCTCGGCCGGCGGCAGCGGCGCCTGAGCCGCTCTGTTGCAACGGGCGGCGGCACCAGCTGTCGACGCCGCCCATGCAAAGGCGTATACTAGGCGGCACGTGTCGAGAGATACGTCAGCTAGAGCTGAGTGTGGGGCCGATCAGGATTCGACGCCGGTAGCGAAACTCTAGGTGCATGCCGAGTTGGTAACAGAACTCGTAAATCCACTGTTGCAACTTTCTATAGTTGCCAATGACGAAAACTACGAGGGTTACGCTCTCGCTGCGTAAGCAGCTGAGCCCGCTCTCCTGGTAGCTTCGGCTCCAGCAATCATCAGGGGATGCCTGTAAACCCGAAGTGATTGTCATACAGAACAGGATCGTCGTGTAGCACGTTGGGGGCAAAGCGACTAAAACTTACCCAACTCGTCCAAAGCACCCTGCCCGTCGGGCGGCTGCGGATTAACTCAGTAGACACGGCTAAGCATGTAGTACCGACAGCGGAGTACTGGCGGACGGGGGTTCAAATCCCCCCGGCTCCACCAAATAATCATCTAAAGACGTCCACGGACGTCTTTTTTTGTGTCTGAAACCCAGTAAACACGGGGCTTTCAGCGCCACGATGATCCAATAGCGTCCAGCAGCATCTATGTTTTCGTGTATTCCACGTAGTATTCCAAGCACTCAGCTGGTATTTTTTGGAATACACAACTAGCTCTGGAATACATCATGGGTGCCCAAGCTACGCGCCTCTCAGACCTCAAAGTCAAAGCCGCCAAGCCTAGTGAAAAGGACTACACGCTAACTGATGGCAACGGGCTTCAGATGCGAGTGAGAAGTAATGGCTCTAAGCTGTGGAATTTTAACTATATCCATCCCGTAACGAAGAAACGGATAAACATGGGTCTAGGTGCTTTCCCTGAAGTGAGCCTGGCTCTGGCGCGTAAGCGAACCGTCGAGGCTAGAGAGCTTGTTGCCCAAGGGGTCGACCCGAAGGAACAGCGCAACGCTGATCGTCTGGCGAAAAAAGCGGCGACCGAACACACCTTTCAGAACATCGCGACGGCTTGGTATGAGCTGAAAAAGGACTCGGTAACCCAGGCCTACGCTGAGGACATCTGGCGCTCCCTCACGCTACACATCTTCCCTGATTTGGGTACCACTCCGATCTCAGCCATCAATGCCCCTCAGGTTATCAACTTGCTCCGACCACTCGAAACCAAGGGTAGTCTTGAAACCGTGAAGCGGCTGACGCAGCGGCTCAACGAGATTATGACGTACGGGGTCAACTCGGGGCTTGTTCACGCGAACCCGCTTAGCGGCATCCGCTCCGTCTTCAAGAAACCGAAAAAGAAAAACATGCCCGCACTACCCCCCGATGAGCTGAAAGAGCTCATGGTGGCAATAGCTAATGCCAGCATAAAAAGAACAACCCGCTGCCTGATCGAGTGGCAGCTCCACACCATGACTCGGCCAGTCGAGGCCGCAACCACCCGCTGGGCAGATATCGACATCGAGAAGAGGATCTGGACGATTCCCGCTGAGCGGATGAAGAAACGCCGTGCACACATCGTACCGCTAACAGACCAGGCACTAGCTCTGCTTGAAGCAATAAAGCCCTACAGCGGTCACCGGGAGTACGTGTTCCCTGCGGATCGTAATCCACGAACCCACTGCAACAGCCAGACCGCTAACATGGCACTGAAACGCATGGGCTTTGAGGGGCGTCTGGTTAGCCACGGCATGCGCTCCATGGCAAGTACCATTCTAAACGAACACGCTTGGGATCCGGAGCTGGTCGAAGTAGCGCTTGCCCACGTCGACAAGGACGAGGTCCGCAGTGCCTACAACCGGGCGGATTATATCGAACGCAGACGCCCTATGATGGACTGGTGGAGCGAGCACATTCAGGGAGCAGCCACTGGGAGCCTGTCAGTGTCAGCGCTTAGTCAGAGCCAAGATCGAAAAGTCGTCTCAACACGCTAACTAAGCAGCCTCAACCACTTATAAGCAATCATTCGACTATGACCGCCGACCGCCTAGACTGCACATCGGGCTCACCCTCAGGCTCTCGGTGTATATAACAAGCAGTTGATACATCGAGAGCGACCTAGAGGAACTGTTTCAACTGACGCAGCGAGGAAAGGATACTCGCAAATGACGAAGAATGTCGTCCGGTAGCACTGCGGGGATCTTCGCAGTGCCGTTATTTGAGAGCTGGATGGCGACGGTCTTGTTGAGACCGGCAAATTTCACTTGGACCTTTTCCAGCACATGTTTACGGCCTGCGAGCAGGATATCAGTGGCTTCGCGCACATCTTTTACCCCCTTGAGCAAGATTTTTCCCGTCACCCCTTCGTCTATTTCGACGCCCGAGACCTGGAGCGAGTCGACAGTGATGTCCTGATCCACGGCAACCTGCAGAGCCGAGACCCACTCAATTAGGTTAACAGTAGGAGGCGTTACTACTAGGTTGAAACTGCAAGCTTCAAGCAGGCGACTGATCAATTCCTTGATACTGCGCTGGTAGTCTCTTAGTTCGATGTGGGGCGGCGAATCAAAAAGGGTGAACTCTGTCGTCCGATACCCAATCCGATCGAACACCTCTTCACTACCAAAAGGAGTGGAGATCACCTCTTGGTAATTGTACTTTTCAATATAACGTCCCTCGATGAAGTCATCCCGGATTCGCTCTATGGCGAAGCCATCCATTCTTTCATCCGTGAATGGCATCTCGATGAGCCTTTTCCCAACCGCTCGAATAGACGACGGCCATTGAGCATTCAGCCATCTCACCCTATTCATGTCGGTTCTCCTTTCGCCTCAGCCCCCGCTTTAGCTTGCGCTCTGAGCTCCCTGATAACCTTCGCAGCGGTTTCTTCGATGATGCCCAGATAGGTTTCTTTGTCTTCGGCGCTGACCGGACGGATCGTCTTGGTGTACTGAAGCTCGACGATCCGATAGGCGCCTCGCACAAAGTATTTGAAGCCTTTCCCTTGTACCGGCTCCTCAAAGGCGGCTTCAAACTCTACCATCGGTTGAGGTGCCTTGTTCAGCACCGAGCGCCAGATAATCGACGTGATGAAGAAGCCCTTCCGGGTCAGACTCTGGTACTCCTCAGACGCCAGAAGCGTCTCGCCTTTCAATGCGACGTTCTTGACCAGAGCCAAGGCCTCCTCTTTAGCCACCTCAGCTTCCTGGTCATCGTCCAAGTCGAGCTCGTCTTCCTCAGGCTCCTGTGGCAAGCGCTCAACCTTCACGCTAGTGACGTTCTTCAGCGAGAACCCCGCGAGCTCTCTGATCAAGGACGTAAAGAATTCTGTACGAAGGGCAGAGGACTGAAACTCACCGAGCTCAATACGGATGGTAGGAATCTCAACCTTGGCCTTGTTATCCAGCTTGACCTTGAGTTTCGAGTAGATGGTCTTCACACGGTCGTTGGCAGGCATCCGAATGACTGTCTTATCCGCCGAGACGTGGAACTCGATCGAGGCTTCTTTGGGGGTCCGTTGGACGAGTCGCGTCTTGCCGTAGTCGACGTCGGAGTATTTAATGTTGGCGACCACTTGGTTACCGTCCCTGGTCTGCTGGGTGACTTTCTCGTCCTCTGGAGATTCCTCAATGTATTCCCGAAGGACCTCCCGGATTCCTTCCACAGTCAGCGCAGTTGGCAGCGTCACCGAGGTGAGCTTTTCCTGTCGGCCGGAATGCTCCCGCTGTTCTAGCAGGGTGTTCAAATCATGATAGTCGTGTGGAAGGAGCGAGATGGCACTGACCAGGTCATCCCGGCTGTCTTTGGCGGAATAGAAGATCCCTCTGTCCTTCGCGAGTTCAAGCAGAACCTTTTCGTTGATTTTCTGCTTAGCCGACATCAAGGCGTCATAGATTTCCTTGTCCGTAGCACAGTACTGAAGCGCGTTTTTGCTCATTGCCGAGACAGCTCCAGTTCACAGAAGGTGGTGCGTACGTGCTCAAGTTTGCCGAAATCAATGGCGTCCAGGATCTGCCTAAGGTCGCCCCCGCCCTGATAGTCAGCGATGTACTGGTCTTTTGCTTTGGCGAAATTGGCCGAAGCATTCTGATGCGGGTCGACCATGCGGATCGTGACCTCCGTTTCGGCTTTTATTACCTGGTAGTGCATCAGATACTCGATGAGGTACAGAAACTCATCGGTCGTGAATCCCCGCTTACGCATGAAGGTCACGAAGCCTTGCTTGCTCCCATTCCTGGGGTTCACATAGGACAAGATGATCCAAGGCGCGGTCAGCATATCCAACGTCGCAGCCTTAGCGTGTTCCAGTTGGACATTTTTCCTGCGAACCAGATGGGGATAGTAGAATTTGCAGTAGTCCCGCTCCGGCAATAAACCCGCACCTCCGCGCAGGTGGATGATCTCGTGGTGAACGTTGTTCAGCCAGTAGATATCCTCTGGCCCCATCACAACGATCTTAGAGCCCTTCGGGATGTCTAAGTCGTCGCACTTCACCTTTTCAAGGATCTTGGCGAAGTCCTTGTCATACTCGTTATCGTGGTTGTAGACGAAAAGCAGCCCCTGGATATTCGCCGACACATCAGGATGGATATAGGTGTCACTAAACTCCTGGCTGATCTCGGCGCATCGCAGGCTCTTGGCCAGACTCTCGATCGCCTCGCGGATGGCCTGTGTTTTGATAGTGCCTTTCGCGTAGCTCTTGAGATCACAGTTCACATAGGTGCGGGACTGAGAGTAGGGCTCGTTGTACCAAAAGACGACATCGGAGGGATGGGTCTTGACCTCATGTGCCTCCTGGCTCTCGCACGGCCAATTGATGTTGGTGTGCTCCATGCGCCCCCAGAGGAACTCGTTGAAAATCCCCTTTGACAGCTTCTCCGCCATCTTCGCGATGTTTATCGTCTCGGCCATGATTCCCTAGGCTCTTAATAATGTTGGTCAAAGCGGCGCCAGCACCATGATGGCACTAATACTGGCCAAGTAAACACGATGGTCGCGTCAGCTTCAAGGTGATCACCTGTTTGACATCGGCACTGAGCCTTCGCGCGGAAGCATCGCAAGAACGAAGTGGTTTGAACATGGATGCGACTGCTTGAGCGAAATGAGCCACGCTTAGAGGCCCCGGACATCGCAAACAGCCGTCGAATGTCAGTCCGCAAGTGGGTCTGATTAAGCCCTGTCTTCCTAAATCGCTGATGAGCTCCTGCGTAGACTCGACTGAAGCCTGTCGCACGCCTGGGCGAGCTGCTAGCAACAGAGACTTTCAATTCAAAAAAACCTCAGCCCTACATGATCGCATTGACATCACCACCAAGGAGGTTCTCCCATGTCATTGCAGTGCCCTCGCTGTAACTCCCCCAAACTCGTTTCCTTCCACCACGCCATGAAAGTCGGGGCCGCCATCGGCACCGTGGGCGGCGTTGCGCGTGGCGTCAGCGCTGCCATGGCAGGTGGTCAGGCCGGCGCAGCTATCGGTACGCTCGCCGGGCCAGTCGGCATCACCCTAGGTTCCGTGTCGGGCGCCATCCTCGGCGGTCTGGCCGGAGGCGTGGGCGGCTGTGCACTCGGCGCTCAACTGGGCGAGTCGCTCGACCGCCACGTCCTGGCCCACAACCTCTGTCTGCTCTGCGGTCACCGCTTCAATCTGCCGACCTGATCGGCATACCCACCATTCTCATTTCTATCGTTCGGTCGGTGCTGCGCTGCGCGTGGCGCTTTATGCCGGCTGGTACCCAAAGGAATCGTTCACATGGCACATCTCGTCGAAACCATGGCCTACGCTGGCGCTACTCCGTGGCATGGTCTGGGCAATCAGCTCACTCAGAAACAGCCCATCGAAGTCTGGCAGCGTGAAGCCGGGATGGACTGGCAGATCCTGGAAAGCCCCGTGCATTTCAAATCAGATGCCGTCGGCCCCCTGGGCGCCATCCATTCCTTCCCCGAGCAGAAGGTGCTCTTCCGTTCGGACACCAAGGCACCACTGTCGGTGGTGTCCAACCGTTACCACACCGTGCAGCCACGTGAAGTGTTGGAATTCTACCGCGACCTCACAGAAGTCTCTGGCTACGAGCTGGAAACGGCTGGTGTGCTCAAGGGCGGACGCAAATTCTGGGCGCTGGCGCGTACTGGGCAAGGCGCAGCGCTCAAGGGCAACGATCAGGTCAACGGGTATCTGCTGTTAGCCACGTCCTGCGACGGCACCCTGGCCACCACGGCAACCCCAACCACTGTGCGCGTGGTGTGCAACAACACCCTGACCATCGCTCTCGACGGCACCAGCCGAGCGATCAAGGTGCCGCACAACACCCGCTTCGATCCGAAGGCGGTGAAGAAGCAACTCGGCATCGCCGTCTCGCAGTGGGACGACTTCATGTATCGCATGCGCGCTCTGGCCGAACGCAAAGTGCAGTGGCATGAGGCTTTGGGATTCTTCATGTCCGTGCTGTGCGAAACCAGCCCAGCCGGTGCAATGCCAGAGGTATTACCGAACGAGCGGGCCCTGCGCAAAGTTCAGGAGCTGTACGAAGGTCGTGGTCGCGGCAGCCAGCTCGACTCGGCACGCGGCACCGCCTGGGGCCTGCTCAACGCCGTGACCGAGTACGTCGACCACGAGCGTCGTGCGCGTAGCAACGAGTATCGCATGGACTCAGCCTGGTTCGGCCAGGGGGCGCAGATCAAACAACGCGCCCTGGATACCGCGCTGCAGCTCGTCGCTTAACCAGAACTAACACCCATCCTCGCGCCCGGTCAGCCTTGTGCTGGTCGGGCGTTTTTATGTCTGCAGGTGAACACCATGAAAGCAACGTCATTGAACGGCAGCACCAGCAAGAAACGCCCTGCCCTGCGTCTGGTCAGCACCAAGGAGCTTCCGCGCGAGGACTGGCTGCAGATCCGCAAGCAAGGCATCGGCAGTTCGGATGCCGCCGCTGCGGTGGGGCTGAATCCATACAAGTCGCAGCTGGAGCTGTGGCTGGAGAAGACCGGTCGCGATGCCGGGCTGCCGAAGGCCGATCCCCAGGATGAGGAAAGTCCGATGTACTGGGGCAACGTCCTGGAGCCCATCGTGGCCTGGCATTACAGCAAGCGCACCAAACACAAGGTCCGTCGCATCAACGCCGTGCTGCAGCAGCCCGATCCGGAATTGCCCTGGATGCTGGCCAACATCGACCGCGAGGTGATCGGGGCCGACGATGTGCAGATCCTCGAATGTAAGACAGCCGGCATAAACGGGGCACACCTCTGGAAAGAGGGCGTCCCCGAGTATGTTCAGCTTCAAGTGATGCACCAACTCGCCGTCACCGGTAAACAGGCTGCAGACGTAGCGGTGCTGCTCGGCGGTCAGACGCTGGAGATCCACCGTATAGAGCGTGACGAGCAGATGATAGCTCGCCTGATCGAGCTGGAACGCAAGTTCTGGCAGCACGTGGAAACCGACACACCTCCGCCGGCGGATGGTACCGCTTCTGCCGAAGCAGCCCTGCGCTGCCTTTATCCGGAAGACAATGGCCAGGCCGTCGACTTCAGCAGTCATGCTGGGCTGACGGCGACCTACGTCGAGCTCAAGGCCGTCCGCCAGTCGATTGCTGACAAGGAAAAGCGCGAGGCCGAGCTCAAGCAGATGCTACAGCAGGCCATGGGCGATGCCAGCCGGGCGAAGTTCACCAGCGGCTACGTCAGCTGGCGCAAAGCCAAGGACAGCATCAGTCTCGATGTCGCTCAACTGCTCAAGGACAAACCGTACCTGCAAGCCAAGTACCCACTGCTGAAGACCGGTGCACGGCGCTTCTTGGTCGGCTGATTTTCACTTCCCTCACTCCCTTCACCTCTTGGCCAGTCCATGCAGTTCGCGCTGCGTGGCTGGCCTTTTTTCATTTCCAGGAGAACCACCATGCTGAAAGGCTTAGCCCTGACGCCCCCAGTGCTCGGGCGCATCTCCATCGGTAAGGTCACCGAGAAAAACGGCAAGCGTCTGCCGGAGAAAGATGACCAGTTCACCATCACCTCCCAGGTACAAGGCAAGAATGGCTGGCTGTTGCACCCGCTCAACGACGGGCTGCGCCAGGGCAAGGACGACAAGCTACGCAGCATTCCGGTACGCCTGCTGTTCAACGAGCCGGAGTTGAACTTCCGTGCCGACTACACCCTGTTTGATCGGCAGTCTGGACGACCGCTGTGCGTGGGCAACGGTGAGACCTGCAAGCGCGTCACCCTGGAGGGTATGCAGTCCCTACCCTGCCCTTCGCCAGATGCCTGCCCGTTGGCCAAGGGTAATGCCTGCAGGCCCTATGGACGGCTGAACGTGGTCATTGGCGATGATGATCCGCTCGGTAGCTTCATGTTTCGCACCACCGGCTTCAACAGCATCCGCACCCTCGCCGCCCGGCTGCATTACTTCCAAGCCATCTCCGGCAACCGCCTGGCGTGCCTGCCGCTGGAACTGCGCCTGCGTGGCAAGTCGACACGACAGAGCCACGGGACGCCGATCTTCTACGTCGACCTGACAGTACGCAGCGGCATGGAAATGGCCGAGGCGCTGCAGGCCGCCAGTGAGCTCGATGCGCAGCGGCAAGCAACAGGCTTCGATCAAGCCGCGCTGGATGAAGCGGCGCAGCGTGGCTTCGCCAATGGTGCGTTCGAGGACAGCGAGGAAGACACTGGCACCATCGTCGAGGAGTTCTATCCCGTCGAAGAAAGCCACTCTCCTCCCATCAACACTCCCCTGCGATCCGCGAAAAACAGCCTGGCCGAGAAGCTGGAGGCGCAAGCCCAGCGCCATACCCCACCAACTGACTACCACCAAGGCCCCCAGTATGCGCCTGCACAAGCTGAAGGCCAGTGACTCGACTGGCACCTACCTGGTCGAGTCGCCGGTCACCGAAACCGACATCCTGCTGATGGCCCGTCAGTTGGCGAACCTGCGTCTGCGCCGTGGGCGGGCACTGACCTCACCGAAGGAAGTGTTTAGCCACTTGCAGGCACTGCTGAGCGATTACGAGCATGAAGTCTTTGCCCTTCTCCACCTTGATAGCCGCCATCGAGTCATCGCCTTTCAAGAACTGTTCAGAGGCACGCTCGATGGCGCCAGCGTCTATCCACGCGAGGTCGTCAAGGCAGCCCTGGAGCACAATGCAGCCGCCATAGTCCTAGTTCACAACCATCCCTCTGGGGATCCTGAACCCAGCCAAGCAGACCGCAACCTGACCCACAAACTGAAGGAGGCACTGAGCCTGGTTGGGGTGCGGACACTGGATCACATCATCGTAGGTCGCGAAGGTTGCCTATCGCTGGCAGAACAAGGTTATCTGTGAGGAGAACACGATAATGATGCTACTACGGATCTTGGCTGCCGTGTTTATGTTCGTTGGCATTTTCGCCGGCTGCCTGGCGCTCCTGCTTTTGGTGATCCTACTGGTGCGCTTTCCGCCACTGCTGATCGCCGTGCTGCTGGCGTGCTGGATTCTCTGCCGACTGCTGAAAGTGTTCCGGACGTCAGCAGAAGCACCGACAAAGCCTCCCTCCACCTTGCAGTGATCATCCCCTATAAGCAACCGGACAAGCTCCGGTTGTCTCTGTCCCTCCCCCAGGAAACATGAAGATGAACAGACAATGTTTGATCTGCGAGTCAAGGGCCGTACTGCCCCGTGGCGCCGCCAAAGGCCTTGCACTGTTGGTCAGGCTGGTCGAGGGCGCGCTACAGGGAGTTCGAGCACGCCCTCATTATCTAGCCATGGCATGCTCATGAGTGGACTGGCCTCGATTGCCCCGACGTACCCTGCAGCTCAAAATGTGGCTGAGGATGTTGCCCGCTCTCACTTCAGAGGCTTCGAGAGCCTGTGACTTTACTGTGGCGCGCTGTTCGAAGCGGCTGTCGCGGACTAGGAGCGCCTCAGCTGCGGCTGAGACGTTCCACCAGGCGCTCCACCATATCCAGTACTAACATCCGATCATCCGCCTTCAGAGTAGACAGTAATTTCTGCAGGCGGCGCGTCTGATCCTCAGTTCGAGAGCTCCCGTCGGTCAGCAGGTCGGCTGTCTCGCAGCCGAAGATCGAAGCGAGCTCGACCAAACGCTCCACGTTGGGCGTAACGATCCCACGCTCGATTCGGGACACAGCCTCGCTACCAATCCCAAGCTTCTCCGCGACCTGCTCCTGGCTCAGCTCACAGCGCGCGCGCTGACGTGCAATCGCCTGCCCCACCAGCTCCGCCAACTGCTTTGAATCGGTTTTCGACATGCCACCCTCCAGGTCAACCCGGATGGTTGAGCATCAACCCATTGACATGAAGGACTTCACAAACCGACACTCAACCTAGAAAGTTGATATTCGACTTTTTCTTCACCGCCAATGCCCTGGCAAGGAGCACCCAACAGCATGAACGTCATTACTGGACTGAATGAAGCGCAGATCGAAAGCCTTGTCCGCAGCCAAGCGTCCTTCGAGATCAATGGCCTCAGGGGCAACTTCACCGCCGGCATCAAACTGGTCGAAACCAAGATTGAGAAACTTGGGATGAAATGCCGCGTCGTCACCGATTTAAAAGGTGCAGCCATACGCGGCGGAGTTTTTGGAGCTGCGGCCACTGTGATGTCAGCGCCAGCAACGCTCACCCTGGCGGCACTCGGCGTTGCAGCAGGTGTCGGCCATGCTCTCGTCACCTACAACCCCGATTACGAAATCATCAAAGACTACGTGAACAAGCGGCTCAGGGTCATTTACAAGAAGTAGTCCCTCCTCATTCCCACAGCCACCAACAGCGAAGAACACTAAAGCGCTGCCGAACTCGCAAGCTCCGCTACCGATCGTTAAATGGCCGGTTCGTCTACTCGCAAATCACAAACAGGAGTTAGCTCTTGAAACGGATACTCAATATTCTGCTGCTCGCGCTCTGTGCCAATGCCAATGCAGCGATTGACCATTACGCCTGGAACAACATCGCCTACCCAGACGAGACCTCCACCAATGGCCTCCCCGAAGCTATTCCGTGTATCACAAAGAAAGCCTTCAACGGCCAACCCATGATCAAGTGCACCTGGCTGGAGACCTCCCGCGAGGTGCTCATCTGGGATGCCCAGCGCCAGCAGGACATGCGCTATGTCAACCAGGTCAGTGGCACATGTCTGCGCGGCAAGTGCCGGACGAACACCGCCATCGTGGGTGAATGGAACCAGGATGTCTTCTTCGCGCTGTCGATTTGGTACCGCATCGGCACCAGTACCGACGGCAAGCCGGTAGCCTACCGCATTGACGCCTCCCGTCAGGTGTCGTATGCCGAGGCTGGTTCTATTCTGTACCAGTTCTATCTGGATATTGGCGTACCTGATGACCAGCTAGTTGCCACAATCAACGGGCGCTATGAAGGTGGTTACGCAGCGTGGCAAGCACAGAAGGGAGGTACACAAGCGTCGTCACAGCAATCACCTGCCACCTCGGCCCAATCAGAATGGCCGGAAGTTAAAAGTGCCTGGTGTAACCCACGCATGGATGACGACTGCTACATAAACGAGAAGAAGGTGCCTATCGCTGACCTTGGCAAGTGGTTGCCTGCCGTTGCTGAATCGAACATCGACCAGTTGGGCGGATACTGCGAGGCCATCCTCTGCTTCGATAGCAAAGATCAACCTCTGGGTTACATACTTCAGTAACTCGCGGTAAACAGCCCAGAGTGAGCAGCTTACCGGCTGCTCACTCTGGGCTCCTTCCAGAATTCTTTTTTCATTCCGACCGAGCTCAAATTCCGTTCACGTCGACCCTGAGCTGGTGCAGCCGCTAATTTCCTTTGACGACATCATCCCCAAGCGGCACTCATTAGAGTGGTCAGATCGCGACGCGAAAGCACCTCAGTGAATTCGCGCCAATCTTTCTCCGGCGGTATCATGGTGCCGGTGTAGCGTAAGTCGAAACCAGTCGCGGTCTTTTGGGAATTGATGTATTCATCCAGGCGTTCGCCCAACGTTTCGATGTCTTCGATCCACTCATCCTTGATTGTGTCCGGTAGAGAACCGAAAAGGTCATAACGATTTTTCATGCGCTCGGACAGGCGTTCGTAGATCGTCTCGTCCACCGTCTGCTCAAACACAAGGTTCAACATGTCCACAGTCTCACGCCGTTGACCAAAGCGTTTGATACGGCCGATGCGTTGCTCCAACCGCGTTGGGTTCCACGGCAAGTCAATGTTAATCAGAGTACCCAGTGTTTGCAGGTTCAGACCTTCACAGGCGGCATCGGTGGCCACCATCACGCGGATCTGGTGCTCAGCGACCATGCGTTTGAGAGTTTCACGCTCGACGCTCACACTCTCGCCACTTTGATAAAGTCGACTGCGACCTGCACCTGCGTACAGGCCAACCGCTTCCTCAGGGTAACGGGCAGCAAGCGAATCAGCCAACCATTTCGCCGTGTCGTAATACTGGCTAAAGATAATGACGCCCAGATCCAGCCATTTCTCCTTGTCGAGGAAGTGAACAACAGCCTCCATCTTTGGATCTGCGTCCAGCCGCTCCAGCCGGGCAATTAGGCGCTGCAATACCTCGCGCTCCTCACTCGTCTCAACGTTGACGTCACCTTCCCGCTCCTCATCTTCCTCATGAACGGCATCACCTTCCAGCAAGCGCCGCGCCGTTGAGAGGCCCGCGTGAATGCTGGAGCAAATGCGCTGTTCCATTAGGTTCTTCATGAAGCCGCTGCCCTTACCGCGCCTGGCCAGTGCTTTGCCAAACGCTCGCGCCTCGCTGTATGCCTGCCGGAAGTTCTCGGAGGTTCGAAGAGCCTTGCCTTCAAACAACATATCAAATGCCCGCTGCTCGGACGCGTACTCACGCTCGGGATGGACATCTACCCCAACCGGGGTCAACAAAGGCTTGCCGTCCTTGTCCTTAGTTTCTTCAAGCTGCAGGCGCTTGCGCAAAACCACGTGGCGTACCAGCGGGTTCTCACGTTGGAACAACGTAGCCCCGGCAATACGGCGATCAAGCTCCTCCTCCAGAATTTCCCGCGTTTCCTCTGTCAGCTCAGCCAGCGAACGGTTGGTCTGCCAGTCGCCATTTTGCAAACCCAAGTCTTGCCGAATTGCAGAAAACAAGCGCCGGGCGCGAGGCTCACTGGTCGACTCCGTGCGCGGCAACGGCGACCGCAGCAACTCCCACGCATCAGACAACTTCTCCACCTCTACGCGCCCAGAAAGGATTTCGAGCACCTCACCCGGCCGGTGCCACGGAGCAAGGTCGTGGCCGAGTACAAAGCGGCCTGGGCCTTGATGTAAGATACCCAGCAAGTCCCAAAGATCGGCAGGGTTTGTCTGGATCGGCGTGGCTGTGCCCAGAAGCACGTGATCGGCACGAGCGGCAATATCACGCATGAAGGCCAGCAATTCGTTCGGTGTTCCAGCTTCTTTGCCGAAGCCCTGGCGGGTTCTTGCCTTGTGCGCTTCGTCCAGAATCACTACGCCGAAACGCATACCAAGCAAATGCTGTTTCTCCAGCGAATCGCGCATCATCAGGCCAGTGGAAACAATGCCGATGCGCATCGGGCAATGGGCAATCTGCTCACGCCCACCTGGCGACAGCACGCGCTCGTCAACATCTAGCCAGACCTTGCCCACGGTATCCCAACGGGCGGTCGGGATGCCCAACTTATCCAGCATCTCGGTCTGCCATTGCTCGGTCAGCGTGGCAGGGGCAAAAATCACTACCGGACGACGCGGTCCATTGTCCTTGTCGGATAACAGGCACAGCGTCAGAGCGGCGGTGGCCAGCGACAGCGTCTTGCCCAGTCCTACTTCGTCCGCCAGTAGCAGACGCACAGTGCCGTACAAACGCTGGTGACGCAGGCACTCTGTCAGGAATCCCTGCTGCCATGGCTGTAACTGCTGGCCTTCGCGGTACAGCGGTGATTCGATCAATGCCGCAGGTGCAAGATTCTCGTCATCATCGATTTCGATGAACTCAATTTCTCGCCGATATCCACGCCGGTGCACCTCACGAATGACTGCCTGTGGAAGCGGTTTCGCGGCGTTCCAGAGAAAGTCGAACTCTTCCTCGATCCACGCCACGCCCTCCGGGGATTCGTCTTCCCACAGGATTTCGTAGTGGCGCTGCCAGCCGCTGCGCGTCTCATTCATCGAGCCAATGAAACCCAAGCGACGACCATCCGCCAAGGTAATCACGCCGGCCTTGCCGTGCACGAAACCGCAGATGTCGTCTGGTGCGATGCGCACCGCCTGCCCATGCTTGCCCAGGAAGGCATCTAGCCGACGATAGCGTTCGCGGTTCAGCAGTACCTCGGCCTCCAGGGCACGCTCGTTCCAGCGACCCAGCATCTTACTCTCACGCAGTTGCGCCACTTTCAGGTCGTCCGGGTGGATATCAACATTACAGACGATCTTCACCTCGGGAATGTGTTCCAGCGCCTCACCTGCCACCTCGAATAGAGAACTAGTGAAGTAGCCAGCAATACGCTTGTAGCTCCTGGCACCAACCAGATGCTGCATCAGGAAGCTGGCATCCAGCCGATGGGTACGTGAAGAAAAACGCCGGATGCTCATCTCTCAAGTCCTCACTCGCCGAAGCGCAGGTTCTTCAGGCGCGCGGCCAGCACCTCGGCCGCAGAGCGAACCTCGGGTTCGAGAGCTTTGCGCTCAATGAAAGCCAGCATTTCCACCAACAGCAATCGGACTTCTAGGAAGTCCGCCATCTCGGCGCGTAGTTGCTCAACGATGACCTGCACTTCAGTATCTTTGAGCAATTGTTGCAAAGCGATAATGAGCTGTCCCAACCGTGTTACACCGATCTCGGTAGCATCCGTCAGATCGCGCGAACTATATTCGGCCACGCGCTTCAAGCGGGCATTATTGGGCCGCATTTCACCCATCACGCGGCTGTAGTCCGTTACACGAAAGCCCTTGGCGAAGTTCTGATAGTTGTCCAGCTTTGTTGCACCTGTGGTTTCCATATCCATCATACGCAGTACAAAGCGCTCGATACCGGTCAGCCGTCCCCAGACGTCGGCGCTCAGCCCCTCGGGCACCAGCAGGCTGGAAGCAGTTTCCGCCGCCTGTTGGACGATTTCGTCCACGACGGTCACTTCACCACGTGTACGCGGGCGTAGGGCGAAGGTGGTTACATCCTCATCACCAATGCGGGTGTAGGCAGTCAGCACTTTGAGAGCGGCCGCGTAACCAGCCATTTGTAGATCAGAATCACCCCATACAGGCTCACCGTGGTGCTCTTCCACGACGTCGTTCAGATGCATCATGATTTCTATCTGACGCGCAACTTCCTGCCGCACAGCGGGCAGCAGCCGCTGCTTGAAGCCAGTGCGCTCGCCTGCCGTACGCTTCTTCAACATCAAAATGACAGTGCCCTGGACAAAACTACCTTTCTTGATGGCCGCATTGGTTTCCGTTGCGATGTACCAAGCGGCGACCACTTGCAGGCCAGCTGCCCAAAAGATGCCGATCAAATCGCCCCAGACGGCGGTGTCCTGATGTGTGAACATGACGCACTGCATGCCGTTCTCCGGCATATGTTCGGCCATCGCCTTGTAGGCAGCAACCATACCTCGTCGGAACTCGTCGTCAGATCCCTTGATCGCAAGCGCTCGGCGCGAGTCCCACACCCAGTCATCAAAAGGCTTGGGCGGATTCTTACGCAGCCAGGCGATAAAGAATTCGGTGATCTCGTGGTAGTTAACCGCATCGGCATAAGGTGGATCGGTGATCCAGATATCAGCATCGTCGGCCAGCTTAATCGCATCCTGGCACTTGATAGACCTGTGAGCTTCCGGAAGCGGGCTATTGGCAAAACCGAACGACCGGCCCGCTTCGTGACTGAAAAAGCAACGGATGCCGTAGTTGTAAAACGTATTTAACGCTTGGTTATAGAAGACGTTATTTGTCTTCTCCCAATGGTTCATCCAGTTGGCGATCCGGGAATTCCAGTCCAGCGACTTGGCGTTGAAGACGTAATCTTCCGGCGTCCTGTGTTGGAAGAAGCGCGAGATTAAAAGCAACTGTCGGGCATTGAACAAATGGTGCCAATGCGTCCATCCACGCGTGCGAATCAGTTCATCGGTCTTGTCGCCCGGCTCAATGGCCATATCCGGCACCAAACCTTCGTTCTGCCAGCGGTTCAAGCTCTCGGCAACGAGCGTATCTACGCGATGTTCGCGCTCCCAATCGGCATCAGTCGGTGCTGCAAACCAAGATTCTTGCCGTGTTTTCGTCAGCGTTTCTTTGGTGATCCAATGAATTGCGTAGAGTCGCTCCTGAAAGATATCGCCAGGCTGCGGCTTGAAATCGGATTTATCCCAGCGGCGCAGACGATTGCCCGTGCTGCCATCGACGTTTCGGAAGTCACCACGCAGTGTCTTGATGGGTGTGCGATAGGTCTTTCCGTCCAGCGTGTAGACCATGTCGCCTTCCTGTACGGTGCCCTTGTCAGCAGCGGCAGCCTCCGCGTCGGAAACACCAGTGATGATTTCGATGTCGAAACATTTGTTGTGGTGATCCGGCTTCAAGCGGGCGATGATGTTCCGGCCCTTCGAGATCACCCAAGAGGGTGACAGCGGAATCATCCAGCCCGTTTCCGGACAGCGGGCCTCCAAACAATACAGGTACGATTTGGCACGATTACCTTGCCTGTCATGCTCGACTCCAAGCTCGGTAATCTCCGCATCTACGGCTTTGGCAACAAGCTCCTGCGAGCTCTCGATTTCTGAGCGCCGTGCCGGGCTTGAACCGATGATGTTCAATGCGCCCCAGGTCAGCATGCAAGCGATGGGGTTGAGATCTGAGGCATAGACATCGCAGCCAATTCGCGCGGCCTCAAAAGGGATGGAACCACCACCACTAAAAGTGTCGCCCACACGTGCACGATGGCCGTACCGCAGGATGCCCAACTGCTCAACCAGTTCTGGAAACGACTGCACGCTCACACCCAAGTGAGCGTAGTGGCGGTTAACCTCGGCCCACACCGGGGCGTAAAGCCAGTCCTGATCTACCTCTTCCGGACGTTTGCTGATGCCAGCTTTTTCTTCGTAACCTGACATTGTGGCCAGTGCCTGTCGATACAGCACCAGTTTGTCCTCATCGGTGATATCGCGTCGCCAGCCACGCCCGCCGAAGTAATATTCTGGGTCGGAGATCAGGAGAATCTCCTGCAGCCTGGTAGCCGAGAACGCATTGGCCGCCAGCGCACGACGAGCTAAACCTTCATCATCGAAAGCCATGAGCTTTTCAAAGATTACGAGATCGGCCTCAGCATCGTCGGTGGGTGGCAGCAGGGTACCCAGCACGACAGCGCGCACCAAAATTAGCGGCTTGCGACCCTTCCAGTAGGAGCCAAGCCCGGTCAGTGTCTGGCCGAGATTTGCCTTGCGTTCCTTCTGTGCTTCGAACGACACCTTCTGCGCCGGAAAAACCGTCTCGATTAGAGCGGGCACATCTTTGAGCGCCAATGGCGTGAGTATTGTCGTTTTTTCCATGCGTTGTTAGTTCCTCAATGCGCTGCCGCGACTTCGGGCGACAGCCAGCCCTGTGAGCGAAGCCGCTCTTCGGCAATGGCAAGTTGGCGCGGCGTAAATTGCCGCTTACGGGAGTTCCAGCCATAGACCTGGCGCTCCACGCTGTCATGTTGGGTGGCACCTTCGCGACTCATCACCCAATGTACGGTGGCCAAAAGCTCCAGACCGTAAGGCGATTCAAAGCCCTCCACCAGCTTGGTCACACGCTCGAAGCGAGCGCGGCTGAGGTCGTGCCGATCCAGGTAACCCTTGGCGTCTTCCACTGCGCCAGGCACCAGCGTGAGTGGTTTGTCCGGCGCATCACCGCCATCGGCGTAACCCGCGATCAAATGGCCCTCCACCGCTTTCAGCACATGCCGAAGATTCTCGGCGTAAGGACCGTAGTGATGCTTGACGTACTGCAGTCGCAGCGGCTCACCTGCCTCCTGCATGAAGTACATCAGCTTGTGGACCTCCAGCAGACTAACAAATGGATCGAGCAGCCCACCGAGATAGCGTTGCATCAGCTCCACCAGAGCAGCACGCCCCGCCGTCATCTGGGGCACCTCGCGCACATGTGCCATCTTGTCGTGAGCCGGGGCACCTTTGGGCTCGAATACCATCACGCGCACATCGGCGAGCTCTGCCATGGCGTGCTCGATGCGCGGACGCACATCGTTCCAGTCAAGCCCACCCAAGCCTGCACCTAGTGGCGGGATGGCGATGGAGCGGATGCTATTAGCACGGATGACCTTGACCAGATCGACCAGCCCCGCCTCGATGTCCTCGATGCGGCTCTTGCCGCGCCAATGCCGCTTGGTCGGGAAGTTAACGATGAAGCGCGGCAGGGTGAGCTGTCCCGTCTCATGAACGAACATCCGCCCCGGCTGCACGACTTTCCGCTTGCAGGCCACTTCATAGGCTTTGAAGTTAGCTGGATAGACATTTTTGAACTGCAAGGCTATGCCGCGCCCCATCACACCGACGCAGTTGACGGTGTTGACCAGTGCATCAGCCTCGCATTGGAGGATGTCGCCCGAGGTGTACTCGATCATGGCTGTTCTCCTCTTTTAGTAATACCAATCCGGGCGGACTTCGACCGTGGGCCGATGTCCATGCGCCGGAAGGGCGTTGACCACTTGTTGGTAGGTAGTGCGATCTCGAACGCCGATACGTTCGATCAAATGCCATGGAAAGTGGTGTTCCAGCAAAAATTCGGCTTGCTTGCCTTCCTTGTGTGCCCGCCAGTCGCGAGCCTGAACCGCAGTCCAGTTGATCTCGTCCAGGCACGCGAGATCGTTACGGTCTTCAAAAAAGTACGACCCAGCGTTAGACAGTGTGAATGCCCAACGCAAAGGCTGTAGGTTGGCCCACGCAGCTACCGCATTTAGATCGGCCTCAAAATGCAGGATCGGCCCTTGTCCACCCCGATAGACCATCTCTGGATGGTTGCCCTGATAGACCAGGTAGAGCATCACGGAGCGTGGGCAAAAATAGAACGGCACACAATCGCCGACATGGAGGTCATGGTGACTGCTAAGACTCAATTCGTTCAAACGTCGCTGCTTGATACCGCTCATACCGATGGTCGTGCCCGCTGGTGCGCGGCGCACAATTTCCGAATCGCACCATAGAAACCCGTCTGCCACGATAGATGGCAGACGATCTACATGGGCAATGTGATAGATTTTAGGATGTGGCGGTACGGGGGCGACACTCATGGCACTTCGTCTCCGAACAGCCCCAACGAGGGCTGGACGACTTCCGTAGCTGCCTTGGCTCGTCGTGCACTGGGCGCAAGCAACTCACTCTGCGCCACATCGCCCAGGGCATGTTTAAGTGCCGCGCGCCAACCCTTGTCCGTGTCCATCACCCCACCAGTGCTCATAGCGGTCATGCCGAACAACCACCACCGCTCTTCGGGGCGGAGCGCTAGCCAGTTGCGCACGGCAACCGGAATTTTCTCCATCTCCATCTGCTCAACGGCCCAAGCCAGCACACACAGCTCCTTGCCAAGCAAGCGATCCACTAGGTTTTCACCCACTTTCCAAGCGCCAGCTTTGATGCCGTGCACAGCTAAGCGGGCGTTGAAAGCGCGTTGCACCTCTGCGCGGATAGCGGTCCAGCGCGGGCGATCCAACAAAACGCGATCGATCACCGCGTTGTCGCTACTTGCCGCCTGTAGACCGAGGTGCTCACTGATTTGCACCTTGCCCGAGCTGGCCTTGGGGATGATCACCATGAAGTGATGCGGATCGGACGTAGCAGGCACACCAAAGCCAAGCGTGTGCGGTATTTGCGCACGCGCTTTCGGCGAAGGGGTGCTGGCTGTTGCTCTGGCCATTCTCACTCTTCCTGGCTAATGTCACCCGGCTTCAGCTCGACCCCAGCGAGCTTGGCGAACTCTTTCAGCTCGAAACCGGTATCGAAGGTAATGCCATCGGCAATGGAGATGTTGAGCGGAGCGTCGGGTTCCTTAAGCACATCGCGTAGGCTGTTCACCACACCCTCGATAATGGCAGCGGTAACTTCGCGCTCCTGAAAGCGAACGGTCACGGTGTTTTCGCCTTCGCCAATTTCAACCCGAACGCCCTTGAAGCGCGTACCTGGCTGATCGCGGAAGCGGTTAATTACGCTAAAGACGCGGTCAGTGGTGTCGAGCGCAACGCGCTTGCTTTGCAGGCGCGCAGGCTTACTGTCGAGGATCTGTATGGTCTTATCGCCGCTGGCCGGAATCTGAAAGTCAGCAGTTTTGTTGGCTTCGCCCGCACGAGCAAACACCAATAGGCGGCAGCTTGCGGAGCCGATCTCGAACGGCTCGTCGTAGCGGGCGCCGTCCTTTGGATTTGAGCCGTCCAGGGTATAGAAAATTTCAGCATGCGGTGTTGCAGCTAAGGTGACACGGCGCTTGTCGGCGGCGGGTTCGACCTGATGTCGAATTTTGAGATCAGCAAGCCAGCGAGTGGCCGGGCCGCTCTCATAACGCCCGGTGGGCTCCTTCACCATGAAGTAGACTGTGCCCTCACCGGTAGCGAAGTTATCCAGGTCCTCGACCTTGTTGTCCTTTTCAGACACGTCGGGCTTGCTCGACCAGTAAACGATGGGGCTATCACCCGCGTGACGCGGCGTGAGGCTGAGCACCGTTTCACCGGTATCCGACTTAGAGTTTATGACAGAGACGTTGACGGTGGCCTTATCCTTGGGAAATGGCCCTTTCTCGATGTAACCGTCTTCCCCCAAACGCCACCGGCCTTGCTTCAGCGCTTCAGTTTTGAGCGCATCCATACCACTGGCACCCGGCATCCACGGCCAGATGGGCGAGCACTTGGCGCGAGTGACGACATCCTTCCAAGGCGTGCGACGATTATCCTTGCCGGACGGCCACAAATATTCCTCAGCCTGCGCGAAGTATTCGTCGAAGTTATCCTTACCCAGTGCGGCCACGAGCTTGTAATCGGCTCGTGGATTAGCCAGCAACTTCTCGATCTGTGTTTCAGCGGATTGATCTCCCTGGCCGAGTTTGAGACCTTGATCAATGCTCACCTTGCCCAACTTGTCAGTGCCATCCACGGCATCGTTCACTGGGATGTAGAGGCAGTTGTAAGCAGCTGACAGCGCCTTACCGAAACGATCTTCTGACTCTTCGAATCGGTCACGGGCTTCCTCGAACAAGGTATCGCCCGACTTGAGGCGCTTGTGGATTTGTTCGATTGCGTAAAGCTCGCGCAGGCGCTCTTCCACCGCGTCGGCCAGCAGACTGTCCTGCCCACTCAATACCAGTAAGTTATTCTTTTCTTGCTGGTAGTCGAAGAAATTCTGCAGCTCATTAGGCGGCACCTTGCCATCAGGCTTAATGACAATCAGCGTGCGCGGACCGCCGAGTTTGAGCTCATCTAGCTTGGGCAGCACCTGCACATCCTGATAGGCAGTCTTACTGACCGGCGCAAGGATGCCTGAGAGGCGGTTGATGAGCGCCTGGTCGACCTTAGGCTGCGGAATGTCCTTGGCATTGCGCTCAATCTGCCGCGAGAGGTTCTCGGTTTCCTTGATGAAGAAACGCTGCTCCTCGCGATGCAAGTACCACGCTGAGTCGCGCAAGCGCTGCAAAGCCTGCAGGAACTCGTCGGGCTTACGCTGAGGCGCTGCGAGAAACTCGATCAGCTCACTCTCGGTCAGACCGATACGTCCACCGACAGCACGCGAGAGGCTGGATGAAAGCAGTAAGGTCATCAATTGCTGTGCGGCATCACCAGCCAGTTCGTCATCGACATGCTCGGAGATGGCATTGCCCGAATCGGCGATGTCGCGCGTCACCGCCGGCATCAACTTCGGCGCGATGCGCTCGATCTCGTCCTTGACCTGCTCGTCGTTGAGATTGAGGTGCTGTGTGCCGACTAGGAAGACATCGTCAGCTTCACGCTCGTCCACACTCTTGAGCAGACGTGCGGTAAATTGCATCAGGCCACGGGTTTGGCGGAAGCCTTCGTTTTCCTTGAACAGCGCGACGAGGTGCTTGAAGGAAGGGTGGAAGGGATAGGTTTCCCGAACCTGCTCGGCGATCTGCTCGATGCTGCTGGCGACGATGTAGCCGCCATCCTCAGCCCTTTTGATCTGTTGCGCGTACTCCTCGGCGATGTCAGAGACGACGCGTTCGTCCGGCAGCTCGTCAATTAGACGCTTTTTGAGGATTTCGTAGATTTCGTTGCCTGCCAATTGCACAGGCGTGATGGTCATTGCCTGACGGCGGGTTTCCTGCTGAAGGTTGGATATAGCATCGGCCAGCGCCTTTGTCTGAGCCTTGTAGCTGCCCGAGAGGTTGGCAACCACGATGGCGCAGTTGGGCAGCTCCAGCGCGGCGCTCATCAAGCTGGAGAGGCTGTAGACCGCCATGTTGGCCAGCGTCCCTTGACCGAATACCTGGGTACTGGCGTTGTCTAGATACGGCGGCAACTCATCCAGAAGAATCAGAGTCGGCTGGTCACCAATGATTTCCTTCCACTGGCGCTGATCGACAGCCTTCGGCCCGTTCGCCCAAAATGGCTTGATAGCTTCAGCAGCTCCAAGCTGAGTAGCAATGTCACCCCAAATGTAGTTATCGGGGTTGTTGCGACCATTGAATGCAGCGATGCGCGCATGACCGAATTCAACGCGTGAAGCAAGTTCGGTAGGCAGAACATCTTTACGCAGGTGAGGATGCCTGGCGAGTAAGCCCAGCGCGATCATCATGTGCGTCTTACCACCGCCCATCGCCTGGGTCAGCTCGAAGACTGCTTGATCGGACTTACCGGAAAGGCGCAACAGCCCCTCACGAAATAGCTGATCCATGCCGTGGGTAACGAAATTACGCGAGAAGAACTCGCGCCCGTCACCTTCGTCATTGATGAGGTCAGAGAGATTCTCAATGCCCTGACTCATCCGATAGTCGCGGATAATGGGGTTGAATCGGCAGGCTTGCTTGACCGTTTTAATCATGAATGCGCTCCATTGCTGTCTTCGGCTTCTTCAGAGTGCACAATCGCAATGCCTTGGCGCTCGCAGTGGTCCCGAATGAGAACCTCAACCATATTCGCAATGGATCGGTGCTCCAGATCCGCCGCAATGCGAAGCGCTTCTTTTAGTCCGGGCTCGATACGAAATGTGAGCGTGGCGGTCTTGACGGTGGCCATAGCCTCTCCAGAAACCACTGTAAATGTACTGCACTTTACAGTACTTGCTTTATCTCGACAATTTGAGATGTTCGGAGCGCTGCCCGCTCCGCTTGGGGGCCAATGGATGGACGAAGGAGAGATGAATAGCGGTATCGACCCCCCAGGATTCCGACTCAGTTCGCACCCTGTACGACTAGCGTCCTTCCCCAATGGCGGGGAGGCTTCAGTTGGCCCAGTCGCAGACATCGCGCTCCCTCAGGCTTCAAGCGCAGATGCTGAGCGTCTTTGACCAGATACTTCACCGCATTATGCACATGGCGCCGAATTGCTCGATCACTCCTCAGGATGCGACCGATACCACACTTGTCACCGTACCGATCCTTGTCGTGGTTGCAGCTGTGCACGTAGCCCTGGCCATGCGTGATGTCTTCCCATAGCTCGCATAGCTGGATGGCCTTGTAGACATCACCCTGCACCTCGTTGCCATTGAAGAAATAGGCAGCATGGATGTGGTAGCCCCCGCCATCATTCCTGTCTCCCTGCTCCACCGAATAAATGTGGCCGATAAGGTGCTCGAAGAGTGGGTTACGCCTGTGCTCGTAGTTCAGTTCATTCAGGTCATCGAACACGCGCTCGACTCGTAGCCTGGCCTGCGCCTCTGAACGGTAGTGGAAGTCGACCCTGACGATAGTGATGCGCGAATAGATCTCACATAAGGCATCGGCGTAGTTGCAGACCTGGATCTCCTGCTCCTTGGTCTGATGGCGGAGGTCATGCTTCCTACGGAGATACCACCGCTCACGAGTCAACTGACGGATCCGGGCGACCAAGACACTCATGCTGTGATGATGATCCAGGTAGGCCGTACCCTCCTCATTCAGACAGACAGGGCCATCAGGGTGGCGCTCCAGCCCGACGTCCTGACATGCAGCCCTGAACGCTTGCAGGTGCTCACTGTAGCTATATTCGATACGGCCTTCGAATAGGTCGACCATCTGCTGGATATGATCGAAGTACCGAGAGAGCCTGGTCTCTTGGACGCGTTCGTACCCTGTGCGGGCTTGCTTGATGCGAAATGCCGGTGAATCGGAATCTTCGATGGCCTGGACAAGTCGCTCAATCTGAAGAGCAATTTCGGACTGGGAAAGGTGGGTGTAAATCTTGCGATTAGTCATGGATGGGTACCTGGCTGGTTGTTATACATACCAGGTACGTGTTGTGTGTTTTTTAACCGATTACCTATCCCTACCTGTGCAGTAGGTGTCGTACTGGATAAGCGTCAATGGCTATTGAATCATTGGGTATTGATAGTTAATAGCTATATCACTAGAAGCAGCCCAGCCCATCACCAACCCGCCCGGCGAGACCGGCAATGGGGAGCAACATTGCCAAGCCCACCAGGGAGTTTGCCGAATTGCATCTTGGGAGAGTTAGCTGAGAATTCCGAATTATCCCAAGCGGCATAAACGCCATGACCAGCTGCCAACCGGTCATGGCGTAAATGGTTGTTTCTAGCTGACCCTGCTCAGGTGGCCAGTGGTGCGCACCGCAGTACCTTCTGCCAAGTCACGCTCCTCGATCCTGGCCAGGATCCAGTCGTGCACTTCGCTGTCGACCCAACCGACGCAGCGATCCCCCAGCGAGACGGGCTTCGGGAAGATGCCCTCCCCGATGTATTTGTAGATGGTCGACCGCGCCAAGCCGGTCGAGTCGATAACTTCTTTCAGACGGATGATCCTCATGAACGGGGCTCCTCGTATTCGTTCAGAGGATTGGCAGAGCCGGTAAAAAAACACTGAAGAACTCATCCGATGGCTCTCCTCTCATTCACCTACAGCCAGTGAACGTACATACGTACAGTTTTCTCTAGCACCCGAACTCCGACTTAGGCTATAGCCCCTGCCTCGCGGCTATTCGACTATATAAAGCTCAAAAAAAAGTCAAAAACCCTACTGAACCCCAGTAGAAATGGGCTTTAGACGAAAAATATTATTCTAGAATCGTCATAGAGACGGGCTAGATTTCAGAAAGAAACTAGCTAGAATTAATCTAGAATAGATGTAGAATCGGACGAAAATCCGAACCAAAAATGCCCTTAGATCGGAACTGAAATGACGTGAAGACTGACAATCACGCGCGCACCAAAGATGCCGACAGGCTGAGCGAACTGCTCCAAGAACCTCATCGAAACCATCGCCACGACATCTGGCTGTGGCTGCACCTCTACCATTGCAAAGAGGCGAGGCTTGACCTCAGAACCTGCAACGGCCTAACCATGCGTGACGAGATAGCCAGAGCCCTGAGGGACCATAGGCTCTTCCAGTCCCGCATCCCCCAAGAGAAAGATCGACTCTTACTTCCAAACGAAAAGCTGGAGTGGATCGAAGAGGATGAACGGCAGCATCAATGGCTGATCCGCGAGATCGAGAAAATGACTGACTTGCGCCTACCTCGCGGCCTAGTCCACCTCACCGGCAGAGATCGCCTCATCGGCATGATCGACCTTTGGGATATCGATATTGTCGAAAAGGCATCGGAGGTCGAACAGCTTCACCGGGACTGGCTCAGACACAAGGCGAAGGACAGTGAATTCGAATGGTTCACCGATAAGAAAGAGAGCGAAAAGCGCTGTGCCTGCGCCTGGGAGTGGCTTAAAAAGAATCATCTGCCGTCGCACTCTAGGCAAACGCCAATCAGCAACTACCAAGAGCTGCTGATGTTCTTCGACCAAGAAGATGTAGGCCGTCACGAAAGGAAGGCCATACTTCGAGAGATCAAAAGGCGATGGAGTCGTAAGCAATTTGACGAGCGTACTGCCGACAAGAAGCAGGTCAACGTCATTCTCTCGAAAACGGTGATCGCCCAGCTTGATGCGCTAGCGAAGGCGCACGGCCTGAAGCGTGCTCAAATTATTGAGAGCCTGGTGAGGATGGAGGCTGACGCTGGCGTATACCTAGCCGAAAGCTAGCGATAGCCCCCACCAAGACGCCCCTAGGGTACCAAGCAAATCCTATCGGCATTCCAAATGGCATTCCAACAAAAAAATCTAACCGACATAATTCTTTAAAATCAATAATTTACATTGCCAGTTCAGTTTACCCCGGCCCCACCAAAACCCGAAACCGGATAAAACGCACCTGTACGTCTTTTTTGCCCCTATCACTTGCCGTCTCTACCTCTAACCCTCACATACAACTGCCCCCTCTGATCCAGAGCTGAGAACGATTGGGCCTGTCCCGTGACAACGACATAACCTGTCGCCCCCCACCCCCATCCTGCCTGCACTTGCCAATCACCAGGTGCAACCATGCCAATCACGCCCTTCACCCTCGCCTGCACCTACTGCCCCTGGAAGAAAACCTTCCTCCCGCGCAGTGACGTGCTGGTACTGAACCACGATTGGTTCACTCACTGCCCAACCTGCAACACCCCTTCGCCTCACCGGCGCGCGGCCACTTCCAAAGAGGTGCTCAAGACCCGGCTGGAGCAGTTCTTGGCCGAATCTTCGTCAGCACGACACAGGTTGTCGCCCCAGCCGGAACAATGATCCACATGCTCCAGAGGACCCCGCGATGAAAAACCTGCTCGCCACCATCGGACTTTTCGTGGTGCTCACCAAAGGCTACGAGTTCTACCGCGAATACAGCGAAATGAAACGCGAACGTGACACCCGGCGACCTGCCGAAAGCTGAACCAACCACCGCGAAACGCCTGCAATCACTACGCCGAACGACTAATGGCACAAAGCCATTTATTTGGGTAGGATTCACGCCAACTTGACGCCAGCCCGCTGACGCTCAATCGAGACAAAGGACCAGGTAAGTACCATGCCCCAAGCGAAGGATACGCTGCTCAGGTTGTTTGCACTGCTGCGCCTGATTCCCACCGAACCGCAGCGTATTGCGACTCCGACCCTGTTGGAAAAGCTCCGTGATCGGGGTTTTTCGGTCACCCTGCGCTCGATCCAGCGTGACTTGAGTCGGTTGTCGATTCCGTTCTCCCTGCAGTGTGACGACAGCGAAATGCCTTTTCGCTGGAGCTTCACTCGCGAGGCGCCGCTCAAGCTCGAGGACATGGACGCGCCTACCGCCCTGGCGCTGTTTCTTTCGGAAAGCCATTTGAGCCCGATTCTGCCGCAGAGCGTCCTGGACCAACTCGGTCCGCAGTTCCGCCGGGCCCGCAACTTCCTCAATGGCCTGGGTGGCAATGGCCTTGCCGACTGGGCCAAGCGGGTCCGTTCACTGCCCAACGGCAAGACCTTGCTTCCAGCACAAGTCAGCGCTCACACCTGGGCGCAGGTGTCTGCGGGTCTGCTGGAGCGCAAGCAACTGCAAGTGCTCTACCGCAGCCGCAGCAAGGGTGATCTCAAGCGCTTTCGCCTGCACCCGGCCGGCCTGGTGTCGCGCCATGCCGTGAGCTATCTGCTGGCCTCGGTCGATGGCTACACCGACCTGCGCCAGTTCGCCCTGCACCGGATCAGCGAAGTGCAGGTGCTGGAGGAACCCGGCCATGAACACGAAAGCTTCGATGTCGATACCTACATCGCCAGCGGTGTTTTCAGCTATCGCGAGAACGATGGCCAAGTCGAACTGATCGCCGATGTGCGCCCGCAGATCGCGGCCTTGCTCAACGAAACGCCCCTGAGCCAGCAGCAGACGTTGAGCGGTGTTTCCGAGCAGGGCTGGCATCGACTGCACGCCACCGTGCCGCAAGACCGTGAAACGCTGTGGTGGATCTTCGCCCTGAATGAAAACATCCGGCTGCACGCCCCGCAGGTCTGGGTGGACGAAGTGCGCGAGCGATTGAACGCCATGCAGGCGCTGTACCAGACCTCTGACATATCCCCGCAACTGCAACCCGCCTGACCTCAACACTCAAAAGGACATTGCCCATGCCACTTCCACTCATCCTCGGCGCCGCTGCGCTGGTCACCGCTGCCTACGGGGCCAAGAAAGGCTACGACGGCTACCAGAAGCACTCGGAAGCCGATGACATCGTCAACGCTGCCAAAGGCCGCTACGCCGAAAAAAAGGACGTGTTCGACGTCCAGGAAAAAGCGACCAACGCGGCACTTGAGGCTCTGGGCCGGGAAGAGTTGGAGATCGGCAAGAAGTTCGACGATTTCAAGAACCTCGCCAATGCCTTGCTGGACAAGCTCAACGCAGACCGCCAGGACAAGTTGAAGATCAACATTCCCAAGCACAAGCTGCAGAGCGTGGAGACATACAGCTACACCGCCGTCGGTGTACTGGGCGCCACCGCGGGCGCGGGCATTGCCGGCGCAGCGGCCGGATTTGCCGTATATGGCGGCGTCATGGCACTGGGCGCAGCCTCCACTGGCACGGCGATCTCTTCGCTGGCCGGGGTAGCGGCAACCAACGCAACGCTGGCGGCAATCGGCGGCGGCTCGCTCGCCACAGGTGGGCTGGGCATGGCCGGGGGGACCGCAATCCTTGGCGCAGCCGTGGCAGGCCCGGTACTGGCCATTGCCGGCTGGGCCTACGACAGCCACGGTGAGGAAGCACTGAAAAACGCGCACAAGGCCAGCCGCGAAGTGGACAGCGCGATCACCAAGCTGCAAAAAGCCCAGCAGCAATTGAGCAAGGCAGAGGACTATGCCTTCGACATCAACGATGTACTGAAGTCGGTGTACGGGCAGTTCGACAAGTACTTCGAACACCTGAAGTACGCTGACCGTCGCATCGAAGACGTCCGCTCGCGCAAGCTCGACGTCAAGGCTGAAACAGAGAGCATGAGCGATACCATCCTGCGTGCGATCAACAACGGTTATGCCTTGGCGGCCATCCTGGTCGACCTGATCACCACCCCGCTGTTCAAGGTCAAGGAAGTCAACGGCAAGGTGATCAAGGACGAGAACGACGTTCCGGTCATGGCTACCGACGCCGATGGCTCGATGATCCTCAACAGCAGCCAACTGGACGA
This sequence comes from Pseudomonas sp. FA117, assembly GCF_057370475.1. Lineage (NCBI taxonomy): Bacteria > Pseudomonadati > Pseudomonadota > Gammaproteobacteria > Pseudomonadales > Pseudomonadaceae > Pseudomonas > Pseudomonas sp. FA117. The sequence continues at coordinate 771,831 of NZ_CM170675.1, read as the reverse complement.
GAAGATCAGCGAAACCACGACCAAGGCCCAAGGCGTCGAACCTGCCTGATGCCCGGCACGGGGCCGCAAGGCCCCGTCTTCGCCTCACCCTCACTCATTCGTCATGGATGCCCATATGCACGCCGCAGCGCAAGACTTCCCCTGGGCCGAAGAGCTCGAGAAAACCGTAATTGCCAGCCTCACGACCAGCTTTGGCCTGGACTTCCTGCTGTTCACGGACAAACACGGCGGCGAGGTGAACACCGTCCACAACGTACGCCAAGGTGTATGGGCAAGCGAGGCCGAGAAGCAGCATTTCGAAAAGCAGACGGTTGGCACATACGACTCGGCTGCCTACCACGATCACGCGAACTACATCGCGACCGGCAAGCGGGACAAAGCCAGTCAGGCGGCGGGCACGCTCAATGATCCGTACCGCAACACCGTGATGGGCGCACATGAGCAGCGCAACCTGGATCACGTGATCAGTGCCAAGGAGATCCACGACGACGCCGGCCGGGTGCTGGCCGGACTGGACGGTGTCGAGCTGGCCAACCAGAGCAGCAACCTGCAGACCACCCACGAAACGGTCAACAAGTCGAAGAAGCAGACGCCCATCGACAAGTACCTGGAAAAGCTGCCGGGCCTGATTTCAAACCATGAGAAGTCGCTGGCGGGCGATCGTGCACGACTGACCAGAATGCCGCGCGAGACGCCGCAGCAACAACATGAAGCCCGTGTCCTGGAAGACAAGATCCGCAAGACCGAGAGCAAGATCGACGAGCTCAAGGCGGTGGATGCCGAAGGCATGCGCAAACGCGACGCCGAGGCCCGCGCCCCTTACGACGAGCAGATCAACAGGGCCTATTACACCAGCAGCAAGTTCCTTCATCAGACCGCTTATGCCGCCGGCTCTGCGGGCCTGGCCATGGGCACCCGCCAGATGCTCGGACTGGTGATGGCCGAGGTATGGTTCGAACTGCGCGCACAATTGCCAGCGCTGCTGGACAAGCTCAAGCACAGCTTCTGTCTGGAAGCTTTCGTCGAGAGCATCAACCAGTCGCTCAAAGGCATCTGGAAGCGGGTACAGGCGCGTTTCACCGACTTCCTGGTGGCGTTCAAGGATGGTGTGTTCGCCGGTGTACTCGGGAGCCTGACCACCACCGTATTCAACATCTTCGCCACTACCCAGGCGATGGCGATCAAGATCATTCGCGAACTGTGGGGGCAACTGGTCAAAGCCATCAAGGTGATGGTTTTCAACCCTGATCAGCTGAGTTTCATCGAACAGTGCCAAGCGGTGACGTCGTTGCTGTCGGTAGGGGCTGCAACCGTAGTGGGAACGATGGCCTACACCCAGCTGGTGCCGTTCCTCAGCTTCCCATTCGGCACCGAACTGGCTGCGTTTGCCGGTGCCATGGTGACCGGCCTGGTGACCCTGGGTCTGAACTATTTCCTGCTACACAGCCCAATGGCGCGCAAGCTGTGGGCCTTCATCGAATCGCTCACGCCTCATGCGGGTACGGTACGCGAATTCCAGGCGATCAATGCAGAGCTCGACCGTTACCTGGTGGAGCTGAGCCTGCTCGAGTTCAACCTGGACGTGGACGAGCTACAAGCCTTTACCCTGGAGCTTGAGGCCTGCAACGACGAAATCCAGCGCAGCGCCATCCTGCAGCAGGCCGTGGCAGCGCGAGGCATCGAACTGCCATTTGAAATGGGCAACGCGGCCAGCACTCGAAACTGGCTGGCCTCACTGGTATGACGCAATCGGCGTTCCCCTGTACGCAGTGCGGGTTATGTTGCCGCAATGTCCATCTTGCGCAACAGACACAGTACTTGGACCGGGGGGACGGTGCCTGCCGGCATTACAGTGATGCCGGCAAGCATTGCCTGATCTACGAAACCCGGCCGGATATCTGCCGGGTCGATCGACAGTACCAGATGCATTACACGCAAATACTCAGCTGGGATGCGTTTGTCGAAGCGAATGTGGACGTTTGCAGAGAGCTGCAACGGCAGGCTCGGGAATGAACTGAGCTGCCCCGCACGTTGGATGGCACCGGCTTCGCCGGTGATCGCGGGACAAGCCCGCTCCCACAAGATTTTGGCTGGCCTGCAGAGTGGCTACTTCCACAAGATTTTGGCTCGCCTGTAGAGAAGCTGTTTCCACAAGGCTTTGGATAGCTTGCAGAGCGCCCGCCCCCACAAACTGCGGGCGGGCTTTCACCTCTTGCATCAATCAGCTGCGCCAAACACCCCCGCCCTACGGCATCCCCAGCCACTCCGGCAACGCCAGCGATATGAACGGCACGTAGGTCACCAGCACCAGGAACAGCAACAGGATCGACAACCACGGCAACGCCGCACGAATCGTCTGCCCCAGGGTCAGGCCGGTCACCGCGCTGGTGACGAACAGGTTCAGCCCGACCGGCGGATGCACCAGGCCGATCTCCATGTTCACCACCATCACGATCCCCAGGTGAATCGGGTCGATGCCCAGCTTCATTGCGATCGGGAAGAAGATCGGCGCCAGGATCAGGATGATCGCCGAGGGCTCCATGAAGCTCCCCGCCACCAGCAGCACCACGTTGACCATGATCAGGAAGCCGATCGGCGTCAGGCCTTCGGAGAGCACCCACTGGGTGATCTGCTGGGGGATCTGTTCGGTGGTCAGCACGTGGGCGAAGAGCATGGCGTTGGCGATGATGAACAGCAGCATGATGGTCAGGCGGCCGGATTCGAGCAGCACCTTGGGGCAGTCCCTGAAGCTCATGTCCTTGTACACGAACAGCGCGATGAACGCCGAGTACACCGCCGCCACGGCCGCAGCCTCGGTGGGGGTGAACATGCCGCTGTAGATGCCGCCGAGGATGATCACCAGCAGCAGCAGGCCCCAGAACGCGCGGCGGGCGGTGCGCAGCCATTCGGCGAAGCTGGCGCGGGGCTGGGCGGGGAGCTTCTTGATGCGGGCGACGATGTAGATGGTCACCATCAGGAAGATGCCCAGCAGGATCCCGGGCACCACGCCGGCCATGAACAGCTTGCCGACCGAAGTCTCGGTGGCGGCCGAGTACACCACCATCACAATCGACGGTGGAATGAGGATACCCAGGGTACCGGCGTTGCAGATGATCCCGGCACCGAACTCCTTCGGATAGCCCGAGCGCACCATGCCGGCCACGGCGATGGAACCGACCGCCGCGACCGTGGCGGGCGAGGAACCGGACAGCGCGGCGAACAGCATGCACGCCAGCACGGCGGCAATGGCCAGGCCGCCGCGGATGTGGCCGACGCAGGCGTTGGCGAAATCGATCAGGCGCTGGGCAACGCCGCCGGTGGTCATGAACGCGCCCGAGAGCAGGAAGAACGGGATCGCCAGGAAGGTGTAGCTGTCGGAGGTTTCGAACAGCTTGATCGCCAGCGAGCTGAGCGAGTCCTGGCTGAACAGCAGGATCGACACCGCGCCCGACAGGCCGAGGGAAATGGCAATCGGCACGCCGAGGAACATGAACACGAACAGCAGCAGGAACAGGCAGATAACGGTCATCAGTGTGACTCCTCGCCCGGGTTGGCCAGTTTGCTCGCTTCCGCCGCTTCATCCGCAAGGCCGAGGCCGGTCTGGCGGTGGGTGAAGATGCGGTAGAAGATTTCCAGGTAGCGCACGATGATCAGGGCGAAGCCGAACGGCACGATCATGGCGATGTGGCCGATCTTGACCCCGTAGCGGTCGAGGTCCTCTGCGCCGATACCGGCGGCGAGTACGGCGTTCACCCACTTGATGCTGGCGACCAGGAACAGGCCGGCGTAGGCCAGGCAGCAGGCGCAGGCGATCATCCCCAGGATGCGCTGCACCGGCTTGCGAGTGCGCCGCACCAGCACGTCGACGCCCAGGTGCCCGGCGGTGCGCACGCCGTAGGCGATGCCGAAGAAGATCAGCCAGCCGAACAGCGCCTTGGTCAGGGCGATGCTCCAGGTCATTTCCTGGGCGTAGCCCATCAGGTGGTCGCCGACATCGAGCAGCAGCTCGCTGGCGAAGCTCCAGTGGTCGCTGAGGGTGTAGAACAGGGTGTAGAGGTTGTTCAGCGCCACGTAGATGAAGGTGATCAAGGTCATGGCCGCCAGGAGGAAGGCGATCATGCCTTCCTCGAAGTGCTCCCAGACACGCCTTAACGTTTGCATGGGCATTCTCCGGACAGAAAGAGGCCGGACCACCTGCGCTGCAGGTGGCCGTGGGCGGGGGATGCGATCAGGACGCCTTGTTGGCGTCGTCGGCCGCCTTGATCAGGTCGGCGCCGATCTGGTCGGAGAACTTGTCCCACACCGGGCGCATGGCTTCACGCCACTGGGCGCGCTGCTCTGGCGTCAGCGGGTCGATCTCGCTGGTCTTGGCGTCGATGATCTTCTGTCGCGAGGCCTGGTTGAGTTCCTCGGCCTGCTTGTTCACCTCGACGGTGACCTTGTCCATGATCGTCTGCAGCTCGCCGCGCACGTCTTCAGGCAGGCTGTTCCAGAACTTGGCGTTGGTGATCACCATGTAGTCGATCAGGCCGTGGTTGGTCTCGGTGAAGAACGGCTGGACTTCGTTGACCTTCTGGCTTTCGTAGTTCGACCAGGTGTTCTCGGTGCCGTTGACGGTACCGGTCTGCAGGCCCTGGTAGACCTCGGCGAAGCTCATCTTGCGCGGGTTGGCGCGGATGGCCTTGAACTGCTCCTCGAGCACGCTGGAGGCCTGCACGCGGAACTTCAGGCCGCGGGCGTCCTTGGGCAGGATCACCTTCTTGTTCGCCGACAGTTGCTTGAGGCCGTTGTGCCAGTAGGCCAGGCCACGGATGCCCTTGTCTTCCATCGAGGTCAGCAGCGCCTTGCCCTGCGGGCCTTGCTGGAAGCGGTCGACGGCAGCGAGGTCGTTGAACAGGAACGGCAGGTCGAACAGTTGCACCTGCTTGTTGTAGTGCTCGAACTTGGCCAGCGACGGCGCCAGCATCTGCACGTCGCCCAGCAGCAGGGCTTCCATCTCCTTGCCGTCACCGAACAGCGAGGAGTTGGGGTAGACCTCGACCTTGACCTTGCCCTTGAGCTGCGGGTCGGCCTCGACCAGTTTCTGGAACATCAGCGCGCCCTGGCCCTTGGGCGTGCTGTCGGCCACTACGTGGGCGAACTTGATGATCACAGGATCGGCAGCCTGGGCGAGCCCGGCCATCGACACGGCGGCGGCGCACAACAGCGCCTGGGTCAGCTTCAACATCGGTGTCACCTTTTATTGTTGTTGGAAGGGGTCAGCAGGGAAGCGTTGCCAAGGGTACGATGGCCCAATCGGGCGTGTTTCGAGAATCAGCTTTTGTGTAAGGCTGCGTTTGGCTGGGGTGAACGCTCCTGGACGGGTTGAGTATGGCACCTGTTTTGCCGGTGATCGCGGGACGAGCCCGCACAGGTACAGCGTCGAGCCCAGAATCAGCGCTGTAGCTGTCACTGTCTTGTTCAAAGTCTGAAACCAGCCCAGCTCCTGTGGGAGCGGGCTTGCCCGCGAAAAGGACACCGCGGTGTAGGGCACCGGCTATGCCGGTGTTCGCGGGCAAGCCCGCTCCCACAAATGCATCAGTGGGGATGACACCGGTTTGCCCCGCGAAAGGCCTAGGTGCTCTCGGCCAGTGCCAACAACCGCTGCGCCCGCAGCAGCACCGGGGCATCGACCATCTGCCCATCGAGCTGGAACGCCCCGGCGCCCTTGGCCGCCACACTGGCTTCGACCACCCGCCGCGCCCAGGCCAGCTCTTCGCTGCTCGGCGCCAGCACGCCATGAATCAAGGGCACCTGGCTGGGATGAATGCACAGCGCCCCGCCATAGCCCATGTCGTAGGCATGGCGCATGGCGCGCTGCTGCCCTTGCGGGTCGCCGATGGCCGGGAATACACCGTCGAGCGGGGGCGCCAGGTCGGCACCGCGCGAGTGCAACTGCACCGCCATGCGTGCCTGGTCGAGAAAACCCTGGGCCGAAGCGCTGTCTGTGTTCAGGTTCAGGTCCAGCGCCAGGTCCAGGCTGCCGAACGACAAACGCTCGACGCCCTCGGCTGCGGCGATGCGCTCCAGCGCCAGCAGGCCCTTGGCCGTCTCGATGATCGGCAGCACCGGCTTGCCGGTGCGCGCAGCCACCGCCACCTGCGCGGCGCTCTCGACCTTGGGCAGCAGCACGGCGCTGACGCCAGGCTGCTGCGCGCAGAACGCCAGGTCATCGGCGTGCCCGGCATGCTCCGGGGCGTTGACCCTGACCCACACCCGCGCCTGCGGATGGGCTGCAAGAAAGGCTGCGAGGTTGTCGCGTGCCTGGCGCTTGAGCGGCTCTTCGACCGCATCCTCGAAATCGACGATGACGGCATCGGCGCCTGCAGCCAGGGCCTTGGCGAAACGCTCGGGGCGGCTGCCCGGCACGAACAGCGCGGAACGAACGATGGTGTGCGACATCAGCACGGGCTCCTTGTACTCAAACGACACCGGCAGCAGCCAGCCGGGCCTGGTCTTCGACCGAGAAGCCCAGCTCCTCGAGAATTGCTGCGCTGTGCTGCCCCAGCCCCGGGACCGGGTCCATGCGCGGGGTGAAGGCGGCGTTGCGCCCCGGCGGCAGCAACGACGGCAGCGGGCCGGCGGGGCTGTCGACTTCACGCCAGCGGTCACGGGCCTTGAGCTGCGGGTGCTGCCACACGCCCTGCATGTCGTTGACCCGGGCATTGGCGATCTGCGCGTCTTCCAGGCGCGCCACCACCTCGTCCAGCGACAGCGCGGCGAAGCCGTCGATGATGATCTGGCGCAGCACCTCGCGGTTCTCCGAGCGGCGGAAGTTGGCCGAGAAGCGTTCGTCGCTGGCCAGCGCCGGTTCGAGCAGCACTTTCTCGCAGAACAGCTGCCATTCCCGCTCGTTCTGCAGCCCGAGCATGATGGTGCCGCCACCGCCGGTGGGGAACGGCCCGTACGGGTAGATGGTCGAGTGCGAGGCGCCGGCCCGTGGCGGGGGCGGCGCGCCGTTGTAGGCGTAGTACATGGGGTAGCCCATCCACTCCACCAGGCTCTCCAGCATCGACACGTCGATGCGGCTGCCGACACCGGTCTTGTCGCGCAGCAGCAGCGCCGACAGCACGCCGGTGTAGGCGTACATACCAGCAGCGATATCGGCGACCGAGCATCCGGCCTTGGCCATCTGCTCCTCGCCCGGCCCGCCGGTCACCGAGAGAAAACCGCCCTCGCTCTGGATCAGCAGGTCGTAGGCTTTCTTCTTCTCGTACGGGCCACCTTCGCCGTAGCCGGAAATGTCGCAGACGATCAGACGCGGAAAGCGTGCGTGCAGGGCTTCGAACGACAGGCCCATGCGCGCCGCCGCACCCGGGGCGAGGTTCTGCACCAGCACGTCGGCCTTGGCCAGCAGCGCCAGGAGGATGTCGTCCGCCTCGTCGTGCTTGAGGTCCAGGGTCAGGCTCTGCTTGGAGCGGTTGGTCCAGACGAAGTGCGAGGCCAGGCCATCGACACGCTGGTCGTAGCCACGGGCGAAGTCGCCGCTGCCGGGGCGCTCGATCTTGATCACGCGCGCGCCCAGGTCCGCCAGTTGGCGGGTGCAGAACGGCGCGGCGATGGCATGTTCCAGGCTGACGACGGTGATGCCGTCCAGCGGGCGGGGAGCGGATTGGGTCATGGCAAATTCCTGTTCGGTATTCAATGCAGGTCCGCCAGCGACTGCGCGTCACGCAGCTGCCAGACGCGCTCGATCAGCGCACGGCCCTCGGCCTCGCTGCGCTGCCCGGCATAGGCCAGCAGGCGCTGGAACTTGGCCTCCAGCTCCGGGCGCGACAGGGTGTTGCCTGGATCGCCCTTGGGCTCGTCGATGGCGGCGCTGAACTGCCGACCATCGACGCAGCGCACCTCGACCCGGCCCAGCCAGCGTGCCGGATAGGCGCCGTCTACCTCGGGATCCAGCTGCATGCGCACCTTGTCGCGGAACGCCGCGATGCGCGGGTCGGTCAGCGCCAGGTCGCGGAACTCGAGCAACTGCGCACTGCCATGCACGGCGATCAGGCCCAGCACCGTACCCATGGAGAACTTGGCCTGGTGCACGGTGCTCGGCGTGGTCACCCGCCCCAGCACATCGATGGCGCCCTGGTGCACGCGGGTGACCACCTCGGCGATCTGCTCGTGGCCCAGCCCCTCGCGCTGCATCAGGTGCAGCAGCGCATCGGCTGCCGGGTGGGTGTGGCGGCACGAGGCGTGGAACTTGAACGAGGTTTCCGCCAGCGCCCAGCGCGTGCCGAGCCGGTCGGACAGCCGCGCCGGGTCGGCATCGCTGGACATGCCCGCAGCCATGCCCTGGTCGCCTTCGAGGATGTTGCGCGCCCCGCTCAGGCCATCGGCGGTGAGGTAGGCCGCAAGCAGGCCATCGGCAGCGGCCTTGGCAGTGTGCAGTTGCTTGGAGTCGGCGGCGTCGCGCAGAAACTCCCACAGCCCGGCGGCCTGGGTGCCGGCGCTGCCGAGCAGGTTGATGAACTGCTCCTGGTTGAAGTCCAGCAGCTTGCCCACGCCCACGGCGGCGGCCAGGGTGCCGACCGTGGCAGTGGTGTGGAAGATGCGGTAGTGCGAACGGCCGAGGAATTCGCCGATGCGGATGCCGGCCTCGTAGCCGGCGACCGAGGCCAGCAGCAGGTCCTGGCCGGACTTGCCCAGGTCTTGTGCGGCCGCCAGCACGGCGGAGAACACCACCGTGGCCGGGTGCAGCACAGAGCTGTTGTGCAGGTCGTCCTGTTCGACCAGATGCGAGGCGGCGCCGTTGACCAGCGCAGCGAAATAGGCCGAGGTGCGGCGACCATTGGTCAGCACCCGCGCACGGCCAGACGCCGGCCCCATGCGCTCGGCGTAACGCTCGAACAGCGGGATCGGGTGCGACCCCTGGCTGGCCAGCGCCGAGCCGAGCCAGTCGAGGAACAGGTCTTCGGTGCGGTCCAGCACGTTGCCGGGGATGGCCTCGTAGCGCAGGTCGGCCAGGAAGCTGGCCAGGGCTTGGGTATCACGCATGGTCGGCTCCTCAGAAGCTGCGCGGCAGCTCGAGCAGGTGCTCGGCTACGTACGACAGGATCAGGTTGGTGGAGATCGGCGCCACCTGGTACAGGCGGGTTTCGCGGAACTTGCGCTCGACGTCGTACTCGTTGGCAAAACCAAAGCCGCCGTGGGTCTGCAGGCAGGCGTTGGCCGCCTCCCACGAGGCCTTGGCCGCCAGGTACTTGGCCATGTTCGCCGCCGCCCCGGCGTTGGCGCCGCTGTCGTATTCGGCGCAGGCGCGCCAGCGCATCAGGTCGGCGGCCTCGATCTCGATATGGGCTTCGGCAATGGGGAACTGCACACCCTGGTTCTGCCCGATCGGGCGGCCGAACACCACGCGGTCGCGGGCGTACTGGCTGGCCTTTTCGACGAACCAGCGACCGTCGCCGATGCACTCGGCGGCGATCAGCGTGCGCTCGGCGTTGAGGCCGTCGAGGATGTAGCGGAAGCCCTTGCCCTCCTCGCCAATCAGGCTGCTGGCCGGGATTTCCAAATTGTCGAAGAACAGCTCGTTGGTCTCGTGGTTGACCATGTTGGCGATCGGCTGCACGGTCAGGCCGTTGCCGATCGCCTCGCGCAGGTCGACCAGGAAGATCGACATGCCTTCGGACTTCTTCTTCACCTCCGGCAGCGGCGTGGTGCGCGCCAGCAGGATCATCAGGTCCGAATGCTGGATGCGCGAGATCCAAACCTTCTGCCCGTTGATCACGTACTTGTCGCCCTGGCGCACGGCAGTGGTCTTGATCTTGGTGGTGTCGGTGCCGGTGGTCGGCTCGGTCACGCCCATCGACTGCAGGCGCAGCTCGCCGCTGGCAAGCTTTGGCAGGTAGAAGCGCTTCTGTTCGTCACTGCCGTTTCGCAGCAGGGTGAACATGTTGTACATCTGCCCGTGGATGGTGCCGGAGTTGCCGCCGCAGCGGTTGACCTCCTCGAGAATCACCGACGCCTCGGCCAGGCCCAGGCCCGAGCCGCCGTATTCTTCCGGGATCATCGCCGACAGCCAGCCGGCGTCGGTCATGGCCTTGACGAAGGCTTCGGGGAAACCTTTCTCTTCATCGATCCTGCGCCAGTATTCGGCGGGGAATTCGGCGCACAGGGCGCGCACGCCCTCGCGGATGGCATTGAGGTCATCGCTGTCGTAGCTGTGCATGTGTGGATTCTCTGCGAAGGCTTTGGGAAGTCAGTCGAAGGTCAGTTCGGCGCTCTGGGCGATGCCCTCGGCATTGCCGGCCCACAGTCGGGCCTTGCCCGGCGCGTCGATGCAGCCGCCCACCTGGAACGGCGTGGGCAGGGTCAGCGGCCGCACGCCACGGTAGGCGAAGTGGCGTACGGGCTTGTCGGGGTGGGCCCGCACGAAGGCGCGCAGGTTGAGGGTGGCGATCATCGGGCCGTGCACCACCAGGCCGGGGTAGCCTTCGGTCTCGGTGACGTAGGGGTGGTCGTAGTGGATACGGTGGCCGTTGAAGGTGATGGCCGAGTAGCGGAACAGCAGGGTCGACGTCGGGGTGATGGTTTCGCTCCACTCACCCGCCTCGCTCGGCGTGCCGCTGCCGCTCTTGGGCGGGTTGGGCTCGCGGTAGACGATGTCCTGCTCTTCACGCACGCACAGGCGGCCATCCTGGGAGTAGTCGTGGCGCACGGTCACGAACAGCAGTGCGCCGGTGCGGCCGTGCTTTTCCTCGATATGCAGGATGGTCGACAGGCGATGGGCTTCGCCGCCGACCTTCAGTGGGGCGATGAATTCGACCCGCCCACCCGCCCACATGCGGTTGCGGTTGTCGGCCGGTGGCAGGAAGCCGCCACGGGCCGGGTGACCATCCGCGCCCAGCTGCGACTCCGGCACCGGCTCCTGGAAGAAGCACCAGGTCCACAGGTGCGGCAGCGCATCACCATGGCCTGGCGCGGCCTCACCGAAGGTCGCGGCAATGCGCTTGACCAGGTTGCGGCTGAGCACGTCCCAGGCCTCTTCGGTGCGGCCGATCCAGGCGCTGAAGTCGGTGGGCGAAGTCGGAGCAGTCATGAGCATGGGCCTCTGCATTTGTTGTTATGGGCCGATCATGCGAGGCGTCCGGCATTCTGTGAATTTGCATTTGCGTAATCCAGCGTTCATAAATGCCGAACGCCTCTGCTACGACAGGACCTCCCCATGCACTTCGACCTGGCTGACTTGCGGCTCTTCATCCACATCGGCGAATCGCCGAGCCTCACCCAGGGCGCACGCCGTGCGTTCCTCTCCCCGGCTGCGGCCAGCGCGCGGATCAAGGCCCTCGAGGCGCAGCTCGACACGCGCCTGCTGTACCGCGACAGCCGTGGTGTGGAGCTGACCCCCGCCGGTCAGAAACTGCTGACCCACGCGCGGTTGATCATGCGCCAGGTGGATTACCTCAAGGCCGAATTCACCCAGTTCGGCACCGATTCGGCCGGGCACATCCGCATCTTCGCCAACACCACGGCGGTGACCGAATTCCTCCCCGAGGTGCTGGCCGGTTTTCTTGCCCAGCGGCCGGGGGTGACGGTCGACCTGCAGGAGCGGCTGTCACGCGACATCGTGCGCGGGGTGCTCGATGGCAGCAGCGACATGGGCATCATCGCGGGGCCGGTGGAGGCGGCCGGGCTGCAGGTGATGCGCTTCAGTACCGACCGCCTGGTGCTGATCGTGCCGGCCGCACATGAGTTGGCCGGGCGTCGGCAGGTGACGCTCAAGCAGACCCTGGCCTACCAGCATATCGGCCTGCATGACGGCAGCACGCTGCTGACATTCCTGCGCGATCACGTCGAGCGTATCGGCCAGAGCCTGGCGCTGCGGATCCAGATGTCGAGCTTCGAGGCGATCTGCCGGATGGTCGAGGCGGGGGTGGGGATCGGCATCATTCCCGAGTCTGCGGCGGTACGTCACAGCCACACCATGAACCTGGTGACCATCGCTTTGGACGAGCCGTGGGCGGTGCGTGAGCGCAGCATCCTGGTGCGTGAGCTGGATGCGTTGCCGGGGACGGTACGGGCGTTGATCGCGACCTTGATGCCGCAAGCGGATGGCACCGACACTGACGGTGTTCGCAGTTGATCCGGTGGGAGCGACTGTCTTGCTCAAAATCCAAGGGCCAGCCCGCTCCCACAGGGATTTGAGCTGGACTTTCAATTTTGAGCAAGACAGTTGCTCCCCCAGGAATTGGGCTGGCCTTCAGATTTTGAGCAAGACAGCGGCCCCCACAAAGGCCCTTCAGGCTCGTACACCCAACTGTCCCAGCGTGCGCCGCGCCTGCGCCGCTTCCATGCAGGCATAGAGCCTGTCGGTCAGGGCCTGCAGATCGATGCGGCGCCCGTCCACCTTCGGTGTGCACAGCCACACCTTCACCCGCAGCCCTCCCGCCACCGGCCAGGCATCCGGCGCCGCCAGCGACTTGAAGCAGGCAGGCGCAAGCACTGGCGCACGGCTGATGGCGGCCAGCGAAAACACCAGCGTCGTGCTCAGGTGACGCTGCTCGATCTCGAATCCATCGAAACAGTACAACGGCGTCGGCGCCTGTGCGTTGGCGAACAGCAAGCCATCGTCGTCCAGGCGCAACACCTGCTGGCCATGCCGGCGGCGAAGCCCTTCGGCAAAGGCCAGGCCGACCATCCCAGCGACCGCCAGCACGCCCCCCGGCGCCCACAGCAGCCATTGCCCGGACAGCATCTGCCACTGTGCGGGCAAACTGACCAGCCAGCCTCCGACGAGCAGCAGTGCAACAGCCAGCAGCGCACAGGCCAGCGCCTTGCCGCGCGAGCACTCGGTCACCGCCCAGGGTTCGCAGGGCGCATCCGCCTGGGCCTGGAGCCGGGCCAGCAAGGCCTGCCTGTCGGCGTCAGCCATGAACCTGCAGGGCATCGAGCTGCTGCTGGGCGCAGGCGGCGTCGCGGTAGGCGCCGAGCAGCGCGGCGATCTCGTCGCAATCCAGCTTGCGTCCGCCGGTCATCAGTCCGGCAGAATGGATACGCACATGCGGTTCAGGCTTGTTCAGCGACATGGCCTGGTTGCCGAACACCTGGAGCCTGGCGACGTGGTGGGTGGGCAGTTGGGCATGAGGGTCGAGCGTGAGCTTCTGCAGGGTCAGCAGCCCTTCGTCCTTGACCAGGATGTCCTGCACCTCGGCCATTTCGATCGGCGCGTCGAGCGTGTCGACGAACAGCTGGCGGCGGGTCAGGCGCATGAACACATGCTTGCCCGCGTCCCGGTGCTGCCAGGTGACGAGCGCCATGACCAGGGTCAGGAAGGCGCCGCACACCACCAGGCCGGTACGGCCCATGTTCACGCCCATGGCCAGCACGCCCAGCGACACCAGCAGCATGACCGGCCCCCACAGGCGGTAGCGCCGCGAGTTGGTGAACTCGGTCTGCTCCGGCACCCGCTCGATCACCTGGCGCAGCTCGGCGATCACCCGGTCGCGCTGGGCAGCGCGGGACTGGCCGTATTCGTCGGGGGAAATGGACGGATCAGGGTGGTGTGACGTGGTCATGGCTTGCTCGGTGCGGTGTTGAGGTAGTCGGTGAGGAACGCCTGGGCGTTGCCCTGCTCGGACAGGGCCTGCGAGTAGCCGATCTTCAGCGCCTGGGCTTCGCCGGGCAGGTACAGTTCGCTGGCGCTCCAGCTGTCCGAGCCCTGGATCACCAGCGCCGCGAACTTCTGGCCGTCGACCGTGGTGTAGTAGCGGGTCAGCTTGTCGGTCTTCTCGACCTTCATCTTCTGGATGCGCATGTTCCAGTCGTGGTCGACACCCTCGACCTGCACCAGCGCCTCGTTGGCGCTGCGTTCACCGATGCGCAGGGTCCAGACCTTCACGCCCTGCTCGCCGGCATAGGCCACGACCTTGTCGGCCACCGGCGGACGCTCCTCGGCCTGGGCCATGGCGCCCACGAGCGCCAGCGCTGCGACCATGCCGGCCGCCCATCTGCGATGAATCGACATCCTGCTTGCTCCTCGAAATTCTGGGGGCCCTGTATTGAAAGGGGCGTGCGCCAGCCTGCCAACCGGCCTGGCCGCTGCGCACAACAAACAGGCCGTCGCGCACAATGGCTGACGCCCGAACCGTGTTCGCGTTAACATCCGCCGACATGCCGCAACAGCCAATGGACAGGCGCCACCGATGGAACGCTGGACTCCTTACCTGGACATGCAGTTCAGTTTCGATCGCCCAGGCTCGCTGGCCCAGGCGGGCGTACTCGACAGCGCCGCCAGCCGCGTCATGGGCAGTGCGATCGGTCACTATCGCGCCCACACCCTGCGCGCGCACCTGCAGTACTTCGATTGCGACCTGCAGTTTCCCGAGCCCCTGCGCATCCACAAGGTGCTGCCCGACAGCCTGTGCCTGGTGCACATGCTCAGCGGCCAATGGCAGCACCGGGTCGACGGCCGGCTCAACCACTACCTCACCGGCAAGACCCACGCCCTGGGCCTGAGCGAGCACATGGAAGCCTTCGACCGGCTACCGGCCGGCAGCCATGCACGCATGGCCGGGCTGCGTGTCGGCGCCGACTATCTGCGCGAGCTGGCCGAGGAAGACCCTCAGTTGCAGCCCTTGCTCGGCTTGCTCGAAGACGGCATGCGTTTCACCGACTTCGAGCGCTGCCCTGCCCTGGGCCGCATGCTGGAGCAACTGTATCACTCGCCCTACCACGGCACGCTCAAGCGCCTGCACCAGGAAAGCCTGAGCCTGGGGCTGCTGGTGGAACTGGCCGCACACCTCGGCGGCCGTGCGCAGGCACCGACGCCGACCGTACGCGGCCAGCGCGACCTGGCCCACGAAGCGCGGCGACTGCTCGACCTGGAACTGACCGACCCGCCCGGCAGCCTGGCCCTGGCGCAACAACTGGGCGTGGGTGAAACCACCCTGCGCCGCGCCTTCGCCAAGGTCTTCGGCCAGTCGATGCTGCAGTACCTGCGCCAGCAGCGCATGGAACTGGCGCGCACGCTGCTGCTGCAGCGCAAATGGCAGGTGGCGCAGATCGCCTACCGCCTGGGCTATGCCAATCCGGCCAACTTCAGCAACGCCTACAAGGCCTACCACGGCCATCCTCCAGGCGCGGAGTGAGCGCCCCGGTTGTGAAAGCTGTGGCCTGTTGTGAATCGTTGTGAAGGCCGGCCGTACTAGCCAATTGCCCATGCTACCGTCCGGAGCCGTCATCAAGACGACCCTCCATTTCCGTTTCGGGAGCAGCGCCAATGTCTACCATCACCCCCGCTGGTAGCGGGTCCAACACTCCAAAATCCTCGAGCTCGGCGTTCGACAACCGTCTGGACACCGCCAAGTCGAGCCAGACGATCGCCGACTACATGCGCCAGACCGGCAAGTCGGCGATCACCAAGGACGAGCTGGACAAGCTCGCCGACAACAAGTCCGGCAACGTGCCGGCCGATGTCTCGGATGCCGCGAAATACATGCAGCGCCACCCGGATGTGTTCACCGCCATCGAAACCCACGACGTGCCCGGCGCCGACAACCTGTCCGGGGTGTGGAACTTCGACTGGGCAGCCAAGGGCGGCCTGGCCGGCACCCCGACCGACGCCATCGCCAAGATGCAGGAGACCTTCGACCTGGCGATCGAGAAGTCGGCGAAGATCACCGAAGTGACCACGGGCAAGAAAGCCGAGCTGGATGCGACCAAGCAGCGGCCGAGCAACTGATTCGGGCTGTGGCGGGTTCTCCCCTGTTGCAACTCGATACCTTGCAGGAGCGGGCTTGCCCGCGAAGCAGTCACCGCGGTGCATTGCCAGGGCTTCGCCCTGGTTCGCGGGCAAGCCCGCTCCCACAGGAATTGGGCTGGCCTCTAGATTTTGAGCAAGACAGTGCCCCCACAGGTCTGGACTGCCCCCAAAAAGTTGGACACAAATCCAACTCTTGGGGGGCAGTCCAGGATCAGTGCTTGATCATCACATGCCGGATGGCGGTGTAATCCTCCAGCCCGTACATCGACATGTCCTTGCCGTAGCCGGACAGCTTCACCCCGCCATGGGGCATCTCGCTGATCAGCATGAAGTGGGTGTTCACCCAGGTGCAGCCATACTGCAACCGCGCCGCCAGCCGGTGCGCGCGCCCGACGTCCTGGGTCCACACCGACGACGCCAGGCCGTAGTCCGAATCGTTGGCCCACTCCAGTGCCTGGGTCTCATCGCTGAATTCGGTCACCGACACCACCGGCCCGAATATCTCACGGCGCACCACTTCATCGTCCTGCTGCGCGCCGGCCAAAACCGTCGGCTCGAAGAAGAACCCCGCCCGGTCGGCTCGCTTGCCGCCAGTGGTGACCTGGATATGCGGCACCTGCCGCGCCCGCTCGACGAAGCCGGTGACCCGCTCCAGGTGCTGCTGGGTGATCAACGGTCCCAGTTCGGTCTCGGGATCGTCCTGCTCGCCAATGCGGATGCTCGCCACCGCCGCCGTGAGCTTGTCGACGAAGGCCTTGTACACGCCCTTCTGCACATACAGCCGGCACGCCGCCGTGCAGTCCTGCCCGGCGTTGTAGAAACCGAACGCGCGGATGCCTTCGACCGCTGCATCGATATCGGCATCGTCGAAGATGATCACTGGCGCCTTGCCGCCCAGCTCCATGTGCATGCGCTTCACACTGTCGGCAGTGCCGGCGATGATGCGGCTGCCGGTGGCCACCGAACCGGTCAGCGACACCATGCGCACCTTGGGGTGGGTGGTCAGCGGCTCGCCCACGCTCGGGCCTCGGCCGAACACCAGGTTGACCACGCCCGGCGGGAAGATGCCCGCGATCAGCTCACCCAGACGCAGGGCGGTCAGCGGTGTCTGCTCCGATGGCTTGAGCACCACGGTATTGCCCGCCGCCAAGGCCGGGCCGAGCTTCCAGGCGGCCATCATCAGCGGGTAGTTCCAGGGGGCGATAGAGGCGACTACGCCCACCGGGTCGCGGCGGATCATCGAGGTGTGCCCCGGCAGGTATTCACCCGCCGCCGAGCCCTGCAGCACGCGGCTGGCTCCGGCGAAGAAGCGGAACACATCGGCCACCGCCGGCAGTTCGTCGTTCAGCGCAGCCTGGTAGGGCTTGCCGCAGTTGTTCGACTCCAGCCGCGCCAGCTCCTCGGCGTGCGCATCGATGGCATCGGCCAGCTTGAGCAACAGCAGCGAACGATCCTTGGGGGCGGTCTGGGACCAGCTTTCGAACGCCGCGTCGGCTGCACGCACGGCGGTGTCGACCTGGGCCGGCGTGGCTTCGGCAATCTCCACCAGGGTGGTGCCCAGCGCCGGGTTGAGCACGGCGAGCGACTCGCCTTCACCGGCGACCAGTTGGCCGTTGATCAGCAGTTTGGTTTGCATGAAGCGCTCCTTTTCTCAGGTTCTTGTTCGCGTGTTCACTTGCCGCTGCCGGCAACACCTTCGCCACCTTTGGTCAGGTAGTAGGCGCCAAGGATCGGCAGCATGGTCACCAGCATCACCAGCATCGCCACCACGTTGGTCACCGGCACGTCGCGCGGGCGACCGAGCTGGTTGAGCAACCAGATCGGCAGGGTGCGCTCGTGGCCGGCGGTGAAGGTGGTGACGATGATCTCGTCGAACGACAGGGCGAACGCCAGCATGCCACCGGCCAGCAGCGCCGAGCCGAGGTTGGGCAGGATCACGTAGCGGAAGGTCTGCCAGCCGTCGGCCCCCAGGTCCATCGAGGCCTCGATCAGGCTGTGCGAGGTGCGCCTGAAGCGGGCGATGACGTTGTTGTAGACGATCACCACGCAGAAGGTCGCATGGCCGACGACGATGGTCATGAAGCCCGGTTCGATGCCCAGGGTCTTGAACGCCGAGAGCAACGCGATGCCGGTGATGATGCCGGGCAAGGCGATCGGCAGGATCAGCATCAGCGAGATGCTCTCCTTGCCGAAGAAATCACGCCGGTACAACGCAGCTGCCGCCAGCGTGCCCAGCACCATGGCGATCAGCGTGGCCAGGGCGGCGATCTTCACCGACAGGGTCACGGCATCGAGCACATCCTGGCGGGCGAAGGCCACGCTGAACCAGTGCAGGGTGAAGCCCTGCGGCGGAAAGCTGAACGCGGCGTCTTCGGTATTGAAGGCGTACAGGAAGATGATCAGGATCGGGAAGTGCAGGAACACCAGCCCTCCCCACGCTGCCAGTTTCAAGCCCCAGGACGCTTTTTCAGAGTGCATCGAAGGCCCCCAGGCGTTTGACGATGGACAGGTAGACGGCGATCAGCACGATCGGCACCAGGGTGAAGGCCGCAGCCATGGGCATGTTGCCGATGGCGCCCTGCTGGGCGTAGACCATGCCGCCGATGAAGTAACCGGGCGGGCCGACCAGCGACGGCACGATGAAATCGCCGAGGGTGAGGCTGAAGGTGAAGATCGAGCCTGCGGCGATGCCGGGCACCGACAGCGGCAGGACCACCTGCATGAAGGTCTGGCGCGGCTGCGCACCCAGGTCGGCCGAAGCCTGCAGCAACGACGGCGGCAGGCGCTCCAGCGAGGCCTGGATCGGCAGGATCATGAACGGCAGCCAGATGTAGACGAACACCAGAAAGCGCCCCAGGTTCGAGGTCGACAAGGTGTTGCCGCCCACCCCGGGCACGCCCAGCAGCAGGTTCAGCAGCGGCTCAAGGCCCAGGTGCTGGACGAACCACATGGCCACCCCGCCCTTGGCCAGCAGCAGGGTCCAGGCGTAGGCCTTGACGATGTAGCTGGCCCACATCGGCAGCATCACCGCGATGTAGAAGAACGCCTTGGTCTTGCCGCTGGTGTAGCGCGCCATGTAGTAGGCGATGGGGAACGCCAGCGCGGCACTGGCGATGGACACCGCCACGGCCATCAGCACCGTGCGCTGGATGATGTCGAAGTTGGCCGGGGTGAACAGCGCGGCGAAGTTGGCCCAGGTCAGGCTCGGCGTCACCGTCATGGTGAAGTCGTCGAAGGTGTAGAAGCCCTGCCACAGCAGGGTCAGCAGCGAGCCCAGGTAGATCGCGCCGAACCACAGCAACGGCGGCACCAGCAGCAACGAAAGGTACAGCGTCGGCTTGCGGTACAGCAGGTTGGACAGCCCGCGCAGGGCGCCATGACGGGCGACCGGCGCGGTGGCATCGAGGGTCAGGCTCATCTCACAGGCCCTCGCTCAGCGCCACCATGGCCTCGCGCGACCAGCGGGCAGTGACGCGCTGGCCCGGCTGATGGCTGACCGGGCCGTCGCCCCACTGGCTGTTGGCCTGGCTCAGGCTCAGGTGCTGGCCATTGTCCAGGCGGATCTCGTAGCGGGTCGCGGCGCCCTGGTACTGGATATCGTGCAGCAGGCCGCTGACCTCGACCTCGCTGGCTCCCCGCTCGCCCTGGGCGAAACGGATATGCTCGGGGCGAATGGAGAACGGCCGGGCATCACCGATCAGCTGGCTGGCGAACTCGCCGCGCAGCACGTTGGAGGTGCCGACGAATTCGGCGACGAAGGCGGTGGCCGGCTTCATGTACAGGTTGCGCGGGGTGTCGACCTGCTCGATGCGTCCCTTGTTGAACACCGCGACGCGGTCGGACATCGACAGCGCTTCGCTCTGATCGTGCGTGACGAAGATGAAGGTGATGCCCAGTTGGCGCTGCAGGCGCTTGAGTTCGCCCTGCATCTGTTCGCGCAGCTTGAGGTCGAGCGCACCCAGCGGCTCGTCGAGCAGCAGCACGCGCGGGCGGTTGACCAGCGCGCGGGCAAGGGCTACGCGCTGGCGCTGGCCGCCGGAAAGCTGCACCGGCTTGCGCGTGCCATAGCCGCCGAGGGCGACCATCTCCAGCGCCTGCTCGGCACGCTGCAGGCGCTCGGCCCTGGCCACGCCCTTTACCTTCAGGCCATAGGCGACGTTGTCGAGCACGTTCATGTGCGGGAACAGCGCGTAGTCCTGGAACACCGTGTTGACGTCACGCTGGTAGGGCGGCAGGCCGGCGGCTTCGAGGCCATGGATGCGGATCGAGCCGGCGCTGGGCTGCTCGAAACCTGCGATCAGGCGCAGGCAGGTGGTCTTGCCCGAGCCCGAGGGGCCGAGCATGGAAAAGAACTCACCGTCCTGGATGTCGATCGACACCTGGTCGACGGCCTTCACCTCGCCGAACTGGCGGGAAACCTGGGTGAACTCGACGGCTGGGGACATGGCGGGGCTCCGGGGCTGGAAGTTAACGGGGGCGGACCTTCGGGAGTGGCCTTTATGGGAGTGGCCTTCATGGGAGCGGGCTTTGTGGGAGCGGGCTTGCCCGCGAACACCGGCAAAGCCGGTGCCATTCACCGCGGTGTTCTTTTCGCGGGCAAGCCCGCTCCCACAAAGTGGACTGCTCCCACAAAGTGGACTACTCCCACAAAGTCCGCCCCCACAGAGGCCGCTGCCACAAAGGCCGCTGCCAGCTCTCACAACAACCAGGCCTAGCGCCCGCCCATGATCGCGATGTAGTCCTGGGTCCAGCGGCTATAGGGCACGAACTTGCCGCCCTCGGCCTGCGGGGTCTTCCAGAAGGCGATCTTGTCGAACTGGTCGAAGCCGTTGGTCTTGCAGCCCTCGGCGCCCAGCAGCTCACTGGCCTTGCAGCCCTGCGGCACCGCCGGCAACGAGCCGAACCATGCCGCCACATCGCCCTGCACCTTGTCCTGCAGCGACCAGTCCATCCACTTGTAGGCGCAATTGGGGTGCTTGGCCTCGACATGCAGCATGGTGGTGTCGGCCCAGCCGGTGACACCCTCCTTCGGGAACACCGTGGCAATCGGCTGGCCCTCGGCCTTGAGCGCGTTGGCCTGATACGGCCAGGCGCTGGAGGCGGCGACGCCCTCGTTCTTGAAGTCGCTCATCTGTACCGTGGTGTCGTGCCAGTAGCGGTGGATCAGCGCGTGCTGCTTGCGCAGCAGGTCGAGCACAGCGGCGTACTGTTTCTCGTCGAGCTGGTACGGATCGGTAATGCCCAGGTCAGGCTGGGTCGCCTTGAGGTACAGCGCCGCGTCGGCGATGTAGATCGGCCCGTCGTAGGCCTGTACACGGCCCTTGTTCGGCTTGCCGTCGGGCAGGTTCCCGGCCTCGAACACCGCCTTCCAGCTGTCTGGCGCGGTAGGGAAGACCTTGGTGCTGTACATCAGCAGGTTCGGGCCCCACTGGTAAGGGGTGCCGTAGGTCTTGCCATCGACGGTGTACCAGGGCGCGTCGTGCAGGCGCGGGTCGAGGTTCTTCCAGTTGGGGATCAGCTTCGGGTCGATCGGCTGCACGCGCTTGCCGTAGATCAACCGCAGCGAGGCATCGCCAGAGGCGGTGACCAGGTCGTAGCCGCCCTTGGCCATCAGGCTGACCATCTCGTCGGAGGTGGCGGCGGTCTTGACGTTGACCTTGCAGCCGGTGTCCTGCTCGAACTTGCTGACCCAGTCATAGGCCTTGTCCGACTCGCCGCGCTCGATGTAGCCCGGCCAGGCGACGATATCGAGCTGGCCCTCGCCCTTGCCGACTTCCTTCAGGGCTTCGGCGGCCTGGAGGCTGCCACTGGCCAGGAGCGCGGTGGCGAGCCCGCTGAGCAACGCTGTCTTGTACATCGTTCATCTCCCAAATTGTTCTTTCTATTGTCGGGGCAGTATCAAGCGAACAACGTCCCTGGCGGTGCCAGCGGATTCTTGTGTCAATCGAGCAGCTCGCCGTGACGCGCCATGATGTGGCGCACCACGCTGTAGTCCTGCAGCGAGTCGCTGGACAGGTCCTTGCCATAGCCGGAGCGCTTGAGCCCGCCATGGGGCATCTCGCTGGCCAGCATGAAATGGGTGTTGATCCAGGTGCAGCCGTACTGCAGGCGGTTGGCGATCTGGAAGGCCTTGTCGAGGTTCTGCGTCCACACCGAGGAGGCCAGCCCGTATTCGGAGTCGTTGGCGCAGTCCAGGGCCTGGGACAGCTGTTCGAAGCGGGTCACGGTGACCACCGGCCCGAACACTTCGCGCTGGACGATCTCGTCCTGCTGGCGGCAGCCGGCCAGCAAGGTCGGCTGGTAGTAGAAGCCGGGGCCCGAATGCACCGCGGCACCGGTCACCCGTTCGATATGGGGCTGGCCCAGGGCGCGCTCGACGAAGCTGGCCACGCGGTCGCGCTGGCGGGCGCTGATCAGCGGGCCGATCTCGTTGTCGGCGTCTTTCTTGCGGGCAAAGCGGATGCTGCCCACCGCGTCGCCAAGCGCGGCCACCAGGCGGTCGTGGATGCCGGCCTGGGCGTAGATGCGGCAGGCGGCGGTGCAGTCCTGCCCTGCGTTGTAGTAGCCATGGGTGCGAATGCCCTGGACCACGGATTCCAGGTCGGCATCGTCGCAGACGATCACCGGCGCCTTGCCTCCGAGCTCCAGATGGGTGCGCTTGAGCGTGCGCGAAGCCGCCTGGAGGATCTTCTGGCCGGTGACGATATCGCCGGTCAGCGACACCATGCGCACCTTGGGGTGACCGACCAGGTGGCTGCCGACCGCCTCGCCGCCACCGCAGACGATGTTCAGCACGCCTGCCGGCAGGATATCGGCCAGCAGCGGCGCCAGCGCCAGGATCGACAACGGCGTGTGCTCAGAGGGTTTGAATACCAGGGTGTTGCCGGCGGCCAGGGCTGGCGCGATCTTCCATGCCGCCATCATGAGTGGGTAGTTCCAGGGTGCGATCGACGCCACCACCCCCACCGGATCGCGGCGCACCATGCTGGTGTGCCCGGCGACGTACTCGCCGGTGAGCTGGCCCTGCTGACAGCGCACGGCGCCGGCAAAGAAACGGAACACATCGGCGGTGGCGGGAATGTCGTCCTGGCGCGCCAGGTGCAGGGGTTTGCCGCAGTTAAGCGCCTCGAGACGGGCGAGCAGGTCGGCATTGGCGTCGATGACATCGGCGATGGCCAGCAAAGCCGCAGCCCGCTGCGCCGGGGTGGTACGCGACCAGCCGGCAAAGGCGCGCTGGGCCGCCTGTACTGCAGTCTCAAGCTGTTCGAGGGAGGCTTCGCCGACACTCAGCAGCACCTCGCCGGTCGCCGGGTTGACGATAGGCTCGACCAGCCCCTCCCCGGCAACCAGGTGGCCATCGATCAACTGCGCGCTGTACAGCGGAAGACTGGTGGGCATTTTCGGACTTCTTCTTTTTTTCGTGTCGTCGTGCATGGCGCCTCCGCTGTGGGTCGGGCGCGTCCACTTGAAACGAGACTAGGACCCGACAGCCAGCTTCACAAATTCTAAATATTGAAAGTCTCGTTCGGTTAAATCGATACCTTGCGCTGGCTGCCCTGCCCCCTGGCCAATGTCAGGAACGGGTCCACCAGCGGCGTGCGTGCCGTGCCCCGGCGCCAGGCCAGGCCCACGTCAAGGGTCTCGTTGAGGTCGGCCAGAGGGCGGGCTTCGATGATGTCGCCTTCCAGCGACCAGGGGCGGTAGGTCATGTCGGCCTGGATCGACAGCCCGAGGCCCGCCGCCACCAGACTGCGCACCGCCTCCACCGACGCGGTGCGCAACGTGACCTTTGGCGTCAGCCCCGCACGGCTCCAGATGCGCTGGGTGTGCAGGCCCATTTCATCGGCGTTGAGCTGGATCAGCGGCTCGCCCGCCACATCGGCCAGGCTGATGCTGTCGCGCTCGAGCAGCGGATGGCGCGGCGGCAGCCACAGGCGGTGCGGCGAGTGGGTGAGCACTTCGGTCTGCAAGGCGTGGCGGTCTTCGAGGTTGGACAGGATCAGCACACCGACATCGATCTCGCCGGCAACCAGCAGGTGCTCGATGTAGGGCCGTTCGTCTTCCACCACGCGGGTGTGCACGTTGGGGTAGGCGTGCTGGAAGCGGGTGATCAGGTCGGCCAGGTAATAGCCGGCGACCAGGCTGGTGACGCCGATGGTGAGCTGGCCGTCGACCTGGTCGGTGCTCTGCTGCAGGCTGCGCTTGGCGTTGTCCACGGTGGCCAGGATCAGGTGCGCCTGGCGCAGGAACTGGTGGCCCTGGTGGGTCAGGCTCATGCCCTTGGCGTGGCGGGTGAACAGGGTCACGCCGATCTCGTCTTCCAGTTGCTGGATGGCCTGGGTGAGGGTCGACTGGGAGATGAACACCGCCTGCGCGGCGGCGGAGATCGAGCCGGTTTCGGCCACGGCGATGAAATGGCGGATCTGGCGCAGGGTCATCATGCGGAAAAACACCTGTTGTTTTTTCCGCAGTATGGTTTATCGAAAGGGTGGTTGAGCGTTCTTTTTTATCGAACAGAGTTGAGGGCTGTGTTGGCCTTTTCGCGGGTAAACCCGCTCCTACAGGGATTGCTGTGGGAGCGGGTTTACCCGCGAAGAGGCCGGGCCTGGCGGAACTACTACCCGGCAGTCTTGAAGAAGCCCATCCGGCTGCCCAGGGCATCCGCCAGCTCCAGCAGTTCCTGGCTGTCCCCGGCCAGGCGCGTGGAGCCTGCGTGGGCATCGCGCGAGGAGGCATGGATGCGGTTGATGTCCTGGCTGAGCATGCTCGCCGCCACATCCTGCTGCGACGAAGCCGCGGCGATCTGGTTGTTCATCTGGCTGATCGCTGCCACCTCGCGACGGATCTCGTTCAGCGAACGCTGCGCGACCTGGGTACGCTCGACCGTGTCCTGCGCCAGCTCGCGGCTGTCACCGACGATCTGCGCCGTTTTGCCGGCGCCTTCCTGCAGCTTGCCGATCATGCCGCGAATCTCGCGGGTCGACTCCTGGGTGCGGTTGGCCAGCGACCGCACCTCGTCGGCGACCACGGCAAAGCCCCGGCCGAACTCACCGGCACGCGCCGCCTCGATTGCCGCATTGAGCGCCAGCAGGTTGGTGCGCTCGGCGATGGAGTTGATCACCTCGATGATGCTCTCGATGGCCTGGCTGTCGGAGGCCACCTGCAGCACCGCCTCGGTGGCCGACTCCAGCACCTGGGCCAGTTCGTGCATCGAGCTGGCGGTGCCTTCGACCACGGTCTTGCCGGCGTCCACTTCCTGATCGGCCGCTTCCGACGCCCGTGCGGCGGCAGCGGCGTAACCGGCGATCTCGTTGATCGCGGCCACCAGCTGCGACACGGCGCTGGCCATGTGCTGGGTATCGTCGCTCTGCTGCTGCATGCGCCCTTGGTTGGCAGCAGCGCCCTGGCTCATGCGGCTGGACGACGCCACCAGGTCGGTCGCCACCTGGTTGACCTGGGCGATGATCTCGGTGAGGTGACGGTTGGTGGTGCCCAGCGCACCCATCACGCTTTCCGGGTGCTGGCTGCGCACGCTCTGGTCGATCTCGCCACGGGCCAGGCCGTGCAGCAACTGCGCCACTTCCTCGGGCTCGGCACCCAGGGTCGAGCGGATGCTGCGGATGATCAGCAGCGAGGCGCCGATGCTGAGCAACGCCGCCAAGGCCGCCGCCCAGAGCATCAGGCCGGCGAAGCCGGAGGCGCTGTCACGCACGCTGCCGATGTCGCGCACCACATCCTTTTCCTGCAGGTCGATGAAGGCGTTGATGCTGCCCAGCCATTGCTTGTACGCCGGCGCCACCTGGGCCAGCAGCAACGCCTGGGCCTGTTCGAACTCGCCCTTGTGACGCAGCTCCAGCAACTGCGCGGTGGCCGCCTGGGCTGTGCGCTCGATGCCCTGGATCTGCTGCTGCAGGCGCTGCTCGTCGGCACCGGCCTGGGGTTCGCCGAGCATCTTGGCCAAGGGTGCGGCGGAGGTCTGGTAGAACTCGTCCAGGTGCTTGATATCCTGGAGGAAGCCGGCCAGTTGGCCCTCATCGTGGGTCAGCACCGCATCGCGAATGGCGATGGCGCGGTCATGCACGCTGCCGCGCAGGTTGATCGCGTAGCGCTGCTTGACCGTGGTATTGCTGGTGACCTGGGTGAGCAGCGCGTCGATCCCGCCGACCCGATGCACGCCAATCGCGGTGATGATCAACATCAGCCCGACGACCAATGCGAACCCCAGCGCCAACCGCATGGTGATGCTGATACCTCTGAACATGACTTCCTCCCCCGAGTGCATAAAAGCGTTTTGCCATCATTTTTTCACGTTTTATACCCAGAGAATGTGAAGCCTTCTAATCGCGTTGATTGATAACCACCATGAAATTAAATCATCAGGCCGTTTGTACGGCTGGCACGGGCAACGGTCGGCTCAACAGCAGCCCGACGACCAGGGCGAATACCAGGGCAGCAACGCCCGCCCAGGTCAGCACTGCCTCGAAACCGCCGATGAACGCCTGGCGCGCCAGCGGCGCGAGAGTGTCACGCAGGCCTGGATCGACCAACGCCAACGCCGCCGACAGATCGCCCGCCGCAACCCGGGTCGCCATCTCGCCCACCTTGTCCAGTTGCCCGGGCGCCGCGTCGGCAACCGCCTCGTGCAGCAATTGCCCACTGCGGCTGGCCAGGATGCCGCCGAGCACGCCGATCGCCAGGACGATCGCGCCGAAGCGCGTGGTGGTGCTCAGCCCCGAGGCCATGCCGGTGCGCTCGCGTGGCACGCAGGCCATGATGTTCTTCTGCGTGTCGCCGTTGAGCAGGCCTGCGCCCGCACCCAGTACCAGGCTGGCCAGGGCGAAGGCGGCGTAACCGCCATGGGCGGCGGCCATCGCGCACAGCAGGTTGCCTACCCCCACCAGCAGCAGGCCGACGGCAAAGATCCGCGCCGAGCCGAGCCGCGCCGACAGGCGCATGCCCACCCGCGGAGTCAGCAACATGGCCAGGGCGAACGGCAGCATGCCCGCCCCCGCCGCCAGGGCTGGAAGCTGCAGGCCGTTCTGCAGGTACAGCGGCAGCAGGGTCATCATCACCTGGGCGCAGGCGGCATAGGCGAACATCCCCAGCAGCGCGCCGATGAAGCGTCCGCTGCGCATCAGTTGCAGGTCGATCATCGGCCGCGACTGGTTGCGCTCGACCAGCACGAAGAGGAACAACAGGAACGCCGCGATCACCAGGCGCCCGAGGGTGGGGGCGCTGTCCCAGCCGACGCGGTTGGCATCGATCAGCGCCCAGATCAGGTAGCCCAGCGCCCCGGCGAAGGTGAGGCTGCCGAACGGGTCCAGGCGAGCGGCAGCGCTGTCGCGGGATTCCTCTACGCTGCGCCGGACCATGAACGCCAGCACCATCACCAGCGGCAGGTTGATGTAGAAGATCCAGCGCCAGCCCAGGGTACTGGCGATCAGGCCCCCCAGCAGCGGCGCAAAGGTGATGGTCGCGCCCATGCAGGCGCCCCAGAAGGCCCAGGCACGCAGGCGCTCCTCGGGTTCGTGGAAGCGGTGACCGATGGCCGCCAGCGCCGCGGTGAGCAGCAGCGCCGCACCAATGCCCTTGGCGGCCCGCGCCAGGTCGAGGAACATCAGCGTCGGTGCCGCCCCGCAGGCCAGCGAGGCCAGGCCGAACAGCCCCAGGCCCAGTTGCAGCATGCGTCGGCGGCCGAAGCGATCGGCCAGGCTGCCGGCCGGCAGCAAGGCGGCGGCGAAGGCCAGCAGGTAGGCACTGACCACCCATTCGATGTCGGCGAACGAGCCGGACAGGTCGCGGGCGATGCTGGGCAGGCTGACCGCGACGATATTGGTGTCGAGGATGATCAGGGCACACACCGCCGAGGCGGTGAACAGGGTGAAGCGGGCGGATGACATGACGGGGCTCCCGAGGGGGGGGATCTTCAGGGCCTCATCGCTGCGACTTGTCCCGCGATGAGGCCGGAACAGCCACCGCAAGCCTGTCGGCCAGAATCGCTTCGCCACAGTCTTTGCAGTGCTGCTACCACCCTACCCTTCCAACGCCCAGCCCTTGTTAGCCGGGTGCCGCTTTGTCATTAGCCTGGAGCTAACGCAGCACCGCTGGTTTCTCGCCGTTCACGGCGCAACTCGCTGCCCAACTCCCGCGCCAGAGCCACAAAATTCACCGCCTGCGGCGACGGGTTGTCCTGTCGGCACAGCAGGGTAATGGGCGCCGCCAGCCGCGGCCGGGCATCGCGGATCGGCCGGTAGGCCACGCTGTGCTCGTGAAAACCGCGCATCGAGGTTGGCACCACCGACACCCCGGCACCTGCGGCCACCAGGCTGACGTTGGTCAGCATGCGCTCGACCTCGAACGCCACCTTCGGCTCGAACCCGGCATTGCGACAGGCCTGCAGCAGGTTGGCGTACATCCCCGGTGCCCCCGGGCGGCGCACCAGGATGAACGGCTCGTCGGCCAGGTCCTTGAGGGCGATGGCTGCACCGCTCTCGAGCAAGCGGTGACCGACCGGCAGGGTGAGTACCAGCTCTTCGTTGAGCAGGCGATGGTAGGCGATGCCACGCGGGCGATCGACCGGGGCACGAAGGATGCCGATATCGACGCTGTCGTCGCCCACCTCGTCGGTCAGCTCCCGCGCGTTGCCCTCGTGCAAGGCGATGTCGACATCCGGGTACAGGTCGCGGTAGCGCCGGATGATCCGCGGGATCAGCGGATGCGACGCCGCCGAACTGGTGAAGCCGATCTTCAGCCGGCCTTCGATGCCCTTGGCGGTGCGCGCGGCCTTCTGCGCGCCGTTCTCCACGCGCTGCAGGATGTCCTGCGCCTCCTGCAGGAACACCTCGCCGCCGGCGGTGAGGTCGACACCCTTGGCATGGCGGATGAACAGGTCGAAACCCAGCTCCTGTTCCAGCGCGCGAATCTGCTGGCTGAGCGGCGGTTGCTGCATGTTCAGGCGCGCGGCGGCACGGGTGAAGTGCTTTTCCTGGGCGACCATGACGAAGTAACGAAGGTGACGAAGTTCCATGCAGGCTCCGGAGGCGGGTGGCGAGGGGCATTGTGGCGTATGCGCAGTCCTCGCACCATTCACGCTAGAATCGGCAAAACCAAAGAACAACAAAACTGCCGATGATCCGCAACCGCCCACGCTCCGATCTTGCCCTGCTCCTGCTCGCCCTGCTGGCCGGTGCGCTGCTGGGTGTCTGGCAGCCGGACCTTGCGGTGCAGATGAAGCCGCTCAGCGACCTGTTCATTTCCATCATCGGCCTCTGCGCACCGGTGGTGATGTTCATCCTGGTCTGCTCCAGCACCGCCGCGCTGAGCGACTACCGTTCGACGGCGCGCCTGGGCCTCAAGGCCATGGCCTATTGGCAACTGATGTCGCTGCTGTCCTTGCTGATAGGCCTGGTGGTCGCCCTGCTGCTGCGCCCCGGCGCCGGCCTGGAAAGCTCCAGCCATGTGTGGGCGGTGCCGCTGCTGGCCGGTGACGGCCCGATGCTCTCGCGCCTGCCGACCCTGCTGCTCGACTCTCTGGAGGAAAGCCCGATCCTCAAGGTACTGCTGGCCGCGCTGGTCTGCGGCCTGCTGCTGGGGCGCAGTGGCGAAACCGGCCGACGCCTGGCGCGCCAGCTCGACCGGAGCATGGCCTGGATGTTCCGCAGCATGCGCCTGATCGTCAGCTTCGCGCCGCTGGCCGCCTTCGGTGCCGTCGCCTTCATTATCGGCAAGTACGGCCTGGACGCTGCCATTCCCCTGGCCAAGTTCGTCGTTGCCGCCTACGCCGCCTGCCTTGCCTACCTGCTGCTGGTGCCGCTGCTGGTGATGCGCCTGCTCGGCTGTCGCCTGTGGCGGCTGGTGGGCTACATCAAGGAAGAACTGCTGCTGGTGATCTCGACCGGCTCGTCGGTGGCCGCCCTGCCGCGCCTGGTGGAAAAGCTCGAAACCGCCGGTTGCGACAGCCAGACCCTGCGCCTGACCCTCACTGCCGGCTACAGCTTCAACCTCAACGGCTCGAGCCTGTACCTGATGGTTGCGGTGCTGTTCCTCGCACAGCTGGGGCATATCGACCTGCACCCATCGCTGCTGGCGACCATCGTGCTGGTCAGCCTGTTCACCTCGCTTGGTTCGACCAGCGTGGCCGGTTCGGCCTTCGTCACCCTGGCGGCGACCTTGAGCGTGCTGGACATCGTGCCGCTGGAAAGCATCGGCTTGCTGATTGGGGTGGAGCGGATGATGAAGTGCCGCTCGGTGACCAATGTGCTGGGCAATTGCGTGGCGTGCCTGGCGATTGCCTGGTGGCACGGGAAGGTGGATCGGGCACGGTTGCGAGAGGTGTTGGGCTAGGACAAGCTCGCTCTCAGATAGGTGGCAGCTGTGGTGGGGTGAGAGACCGGACCAACACAGAGCAAAAGCCGGCCAGGTATAAAGCCTGCCCACACACAGCTGCCATGACAGCGTTGAAGTGCAAATGGATAGCGGGTTCTCACACCCTTCTCTTTCAAGGTGTTCGCATGTGATTGCGTGAGGGCTGACAGGTGCTTGCCTGAAGCTTTTCAGCGCCTGTGAGATCGAGCGCCGCCCGCGCGGCGCTTCGCGGGCAAGCCCGCTCCTACAGTTTGTTTCGGGCCAATGAATCCTGTGGCATTTTCGCGCGCCCCCTTTGGCGCACGGCGCGTTACCGAGTCGTACACACCAGGCGTCGAGCGCCTATGGCACAGGCATAACTGGCCCGAAACAAACTGTAGGAGCGGGCTTGCCCGCGAAGCGCCGCGCGGGCGGCGCTCGATCTCGTAGGCGCTGAAAAGCTTTCGGCAGGCACCTGCCAGCCTCTACACAAACACCTTGAAAGGCATAGCTCTCAAACCCGGTTCACCATATCTCTCGGTTGCCTGGTTTGCGGCCGCTTCGCGCCCGATCGCGAGACTAGTCGGGGCGCCGAACCGCCGCTCCCACAGTAATTACTGCCCGGCGAGCTTGTCGAAGGCCTTGTCCAGCGCCGCATCGGCATCCACCAGTTTCTGCCGATGCTGCTTCATCCAGTCCTGGTCCGCTGCCAGGCGCTTGCCCGCTTCCATCAGCATGCGCCGCACTTCGTTCGGCTGCGGCCCACCCGTGCCCTTGCGGCTCTCGACCATCGCCCGTGGCGACAGGCTGGCGCGGAAGGCGTCCTCGCTCAGCGGCAACTGGTCGTCCTGCCATTTGTACTTCTTCGCGGCCTGGGTGTAGAGCGCCTGGGCATCGGCGTAGGCGAAGTCCTTGGGCAGCGTGCCCTCGGCACGGGCCTTCTCGACGATCAGCGAGGCGAAGCTGTGACCGATGCGGAACGGCACATGGTGCTGGCGCTCCAGGGTGTCGGCCAGCTCCATCGAGGTGGTCCAGTCGGCGTCCAGTTCCTCTTCTGCACGGGCGGCATTGATCTGCAGGGCATCGAGTACCAGGTCCAGGCGCTCGAACATTTCGTTGGCCGACTTGAACAGCCCCAGGTCGTCGAAGGCGGCCTTGTAGTCGGTCATGCCGGTGGTGACGTTGTGCGCACGCACGGTGGTGGCGTTGGCCAGCCCGACCACATCGGAGGCCGACTCACGGGTGCGCATCAGCAGACCCGGGTTACGCTTCTGCGGCATGGCACTGCTGGTGTAGGTCGAACCTTCCTCGAGCAGCAGCCACGGGCGGGTCTGGTGGTACTGGGTGTGGATGTCGCCAATGATCGCGCCCACCCGAATGGCTGAGGACGAGGCGATGCCGGCGGCTTCCAGTGGAATGTCGTAGGTCGACACCTGGCTGGCATCCAGCGAGTTCTCGCGCAGGCCGTCGAAGCCCAGCAACGTGGCCAGGCGCTCGCGGTTGAGCGGGTAGCCGGAGTTGGCCAGCACCGCGGTGCCCATCGGGCTCAGGTTCAGGCGCGCATAAAGGTCGTGGATGCGCTGGGCATCGCGCTGGAACGACGCCTCGTACGCCAGCAGGTAATGGGCGTAGCTGATCGGCATGGCCTGGACGCCGTTGGTGTAGGCCGGCACCAGGGTGTCGACGTTGACCGAGGCGAGCTTGAGCAGGCGCTGGCGCGTGGTATTCAGGGCGTCACTGTAGGCCAGCACCTCGGCGCGCAGGGAGGCCAGGCGGTAGGTGGCGTACATGTCCTGGCGGCTGCGTCCGGAGTGGATCAACGAGGCCTGCGGGCCAATCTTGTCGATCATCACCTGCTCGAGTTGCAGCACGTCGCTGGGCCGCTTGCCGTCAGGCTGCTTGGCCTGATCGATGGCATAACGCACGCCGCCGGCGATCACCTTGCCCTGCTCGGCGGGCACGATGCCCTGCTCGGTGAGCATGACGATGGACGCCTTGTTGATGCGGTTGAGCCAGTCGAACTGGCTTTCCTGCTGGCCACCCTTGAGCGCGGACTTGTCCACCGTGGCGCCGATCTTGCGCGCCTGCTCGGCACATTCGGCAGTGGTCTTGCACGGCAGGTCGGCGGTGTTGGCAGCCTGGGCCGTGGCAGCGGCGAACAGGGCGTAGGCGATGGCCAGGTAGAGCGGGGTCTTTCTTGTTGTCATGGTTTCGGTTCCGCGAATGTGTCGCTCAGGAGGGGCGAACATGGCGGGATGCTAGCGGCGGGGTTTGAAGATTAAAAATATATTAAAAATATCCACTCAATACCTCTCTAATATGAGGTTTGGCGATCGCTAACCGATACTTTTTAAATATCAAAACAGTCGATTCAAGATATTTTATCTCGGGAAAATCCGCTGCTAGGATCGGCGCCATAACTCCAATCAAACCGGCCGATCCCTGTACACTGCCCCCGGATCCGACCGGCACCGCACTCATTCGAGGTGGTTACATGCCGTACCCTGCCCTGCGCTTCCTGCTGCTCCTGATTGCCAGCCTGCTGGCCTTGCCTGCGCTCGCCGCACCCCAGACCCTGCGCCTGGGCGACAGCGCGCCCTACAACTTCGTCGCCTTTGCCAACAACGACCTGCAGCGTGCCAGCCTGCCCGTACAGCGCGCCGTGGTGCTGCTGCACGGGGTGCGGCGCAATGCCGACGACTACTACGACAGTGGCGAGAAACTTCTGGAAAATGCCGGTTTCAGCGCTGCCGACACCCTGCTGCTGGCCCCCAACTTCCTCACCCCCAGCGACCGCCGCGCCGGCGACGACATGCCGCTGTGGCCCAAGGACAAGTGGATGCATGGCACCGAGTCGCAGAGCGGCCGGGCCGGTATCGCCGGTTTCACAGTACTCGACGACCTGCTCGCCTACCTCGGCAACCGCCAGCACTTCCCCGCGCTCAAGGAAATCGTGTTCATCGGCCATTCCGCCGGTGGCCAGCTGATGCAGCGCTACACCCTGCTCGGCGACGGCGACCAACACCTGCGCGCCAGCGGCATCCAGGTGCACTATGTGGTGTCGAGCCCCTCGTCGTACCTGTACCTGGACGACAACCGCCTGCAGGACGGCGCGTTCAAGCCGGTGCTCACGGTCATGTGCCCCAGCTACAACCAGTACCGCTATGGCCTGGAACGCGCTCCTGCGTACTTCACCCGCCAGGGCCTGGACGCCGTCCAGGTGTTTCGACGCTATGCCGCACGCGACATCACCTACATGGTCGGCGAGCTCGACAACAAGCCCGACGACCGGGTGATGGACCGCGCCTGCGGCGCCGCCATGCAAGGCGACACCCGCGTCGAGCGCCAGCTCAACTACCTGCGCTACGAGGCTTTCCTCTCGCAGAAATGGAACGTGCCCATCCATCACCCGCAGTTCCAGGTAGGCAAGGTCGGACATAACGCCGCCCGCCTGTTCGCTGCCAAACAGGTTGCCGGCAACCTGCTGCAGACCCGCTGAGCACTGACGCACTTCCTACAAAAACAACAAAAGAATCTGCCATGACCCGGACTACCTTCCCCGCCCACGTGCGCCGGGCGTTGCACCCGCGCGCCCTGACTTTACTCACCGCCGCCATGCTGGCCGGCCAGGCCCAGGGCGAAACCCTGCCCAGCGCCGGCTCGCTGTTCGACACCAACCGCGACAGCCTGCGCCCGGCGCAGCGCAGCCAGCAGCCCCAGGGCAGCGTGCGCATCGAAGCCGAGGACGACCAACGCCAGGCCCAGGGCACTGCACCTGCCGGCCCGTCGTTCAGTTTCAAGGTCTCGGCCTTCAAGCTCAGCGGCAACCGCGAGATCAGCGAATCGCGCCTGCAACAGGAACTGCAGGGCGATATCGGCCGCGAGCTCGACCTCGCCGGCCTGCGCGCCGCCGCCGACCGCATCACCGCGCTGTACCGCAGCCGCGGCTACCTGGTGGCCCGCGCCTACCTGCCGCCGCAGGAAATCGAAGGCGGCGTGGTCAGCCTCGACGTGCGCGAAGGCAAGGTCGGCACGGTGCGCACCGAGCCAGGCCCGGGCGTGCGCCTGAATGCCGGCATGCAGCAGCGCTTCGTCGATGCCCTTCCCAGCGGCAGCGTGATCCGCGAGCAGGACATGGAGCGCGTGCTGCTGCGCCTGTCCGATATCGCCGGGGTGTCCGTGCGCGCGGTGCTGCAGCCCTCGCGTCAGCCCGGCGCTGCCGACATCGTGCTCAAGCTCAGCGAGATGACCGCCTGGACCGGCAGGGTCAGCTTCGACAACTACGGCAACTACTACACCGGCAGCAACCGGATGAGCACCAACGTCAGCCTCAACGACGCCTTCGGCTTCGGCGAGAGCCTGTATTTCAACAACCAGGCCAGCTTCGAGGGCCTGGACATCAAGGGCGTGGGCATGCGCCTGCCGCTGGGCGCCAGCGGCATCAGCGTCGGTGCCAGCTACGCCGAGATGGACTACAGCATCGGCAAAGGCCTGAAGACCGCCAACGCCAGCGGCAGCGCCCAGGTGTCGTCGCTGTTCGCCGATGCCTCGCTGCTGCGCAGCCGCGACGCCAACATCGGCTTGAACCTGGCCCAGGAACACCGTTACTTCGACGACGCCGCCGGCGCCTTCGAGGTGCGCAAGAGCGCCGTGTTCCGCGGCCTGACCCTGTACGGCGACTGGCGTGACGGCTGGGCCGGCAGCAACCGCTGGAGCCTCGGCTACGGCATCGGCCACCTGGACAAGCGCACCCCGCTCGACGAAGCCCTCGACGCCCTGACCGCCGAGGCCGCCGGCACCTACCACAAGGGCACCCTGTCGTTCAGCCGCCTGCAGGCGCTCGGCGGTGGTTACTCGCTGTATGCCGCCATCAGTGGCCAGTGGGCCAACAAGAACCTCGACAGCTCGGAGAAATTCACCCTCGGCGGCCCCAACGGCGTGCGCGCCTACGGCGTGGGCGAAGCCGCCGGTGACGAAGGCCTGCTGGGTCGCGTCGAGCTGCGCAAGTACCTGGGCAACATCAACGGCGCCATCGCCGAGGGTGCGCTGTTCGCCGACGCCGGCCGGGTGAAAGTGAACAAGAAGCCCTGGGACGACAGCGAGAACACCCTCAGCCGCCATGGCTACGGAGTCGGCGTGAACATCTATCACCGCGACCTGGTGATGAACGCCAGCCTGGCCTTCTCCAACGGCGACGACCCGACCAGCGACGAGCGCGACGCCAGGCGTTTCTGGCTGTCGGTCAGCGGCTCGCCGCAGGCCTTCGCCGGCCTGGCCAAGGACCTCGGCACCCGCGAGGACTTCCGCGACAAGAACACCGAGCTGACCCTCTACGGCTCGCTCGGCCTGGTACCCGAATACGTCAACCGCCACGACTCGACCCGCCAGGCACCGGCCGACCAGAGCAAACTGGCCACCCCCAACGGCCGCAACATGAACAGCTACCTGCGCGCCCGCGACAACGTGTCCTACGTTGGCGCCCATGCCGGTATCCCGATCAACGACACCTCGCGCTTCCTCTGGCAGCTCGAATACGGCATCTCGGTCAACTACACGCTGTCGGGCGACGAAACCGCGCCCAAGTCGATCTCACCCAACACCCGCCTGCGCAACTCCGCCGTGGCCTTCGACGACGACCGCTACGGCACCCTGCTCTACGGGGTCTGGGACATGCCGCTCAAGGAGAGCACCACCAGCCTCGATCCGTTCAACGGCAAGACCGCTGGCGCCTACTACAACATCATCGGCTCGCCCGGCTTCAACGTCAGCATGGCCAGCAACGTCAACGGTCCCGCCAGCCGTGCCGACAGCAGCGAAAGCTCCGATGCCGCATTCAACCGGCGCCAGTCGGGCGTGGTCGCCTGGTGGTCGCCGGAGTGGAACGGCCTGACCCTCAAGCTCGCCTACTCCAACAACGGCACCCGCGCCGCAGAAGACGTCGACAACGGCTACATCTATGGCGGCAGCCTGACCTACCAGAACGGTGGCTTCACCGCCGTGGCAGCCGCCGAGCGCCACGTCGACTACTTCGGTATCGCAAGCCTTGGCCGCAACTCGCGCGGGGTCGGCAGCAACACCCACGTGACCGACGGCACCTCGTCCAACGACTACAGCTACCGCCTGGGCCTGGGCTACAAGATCGGCGACACCCAGCTGTCGCTGGTGGCCGACGAACTGCACTACTCCGAGGACGGCGTGGTGAACAACAGCCTCAACGTCAGCGACCTGTCCGACTACAAGCGCCGCGCCTACATGCTCGGCGTCAGCCACCGCCTCGGCGCCTGGCGCCTGCGCGCCAGCTACGCACGTGCCCTGGCCGGCGACTGCCAGATGATCTCGGCTGCCAACTACCAGTGCGACACCAGCGGCATGGGCGCGCGCCAGTACGCCCTGGGCGTGGGCTATCGCCTGAGCCGCAACAGCGAAATCTTCGCCCACTACGTGCTGCTGCAGAACGAGTCGCTGGCCAACTACAACTTCGCCGTGGTCGGCGCCTTTGCCGCCAGCGGTCATTCGCCGGGCGTGGGCACCACGATCAACGCCATCGGCACCGGTTTCAACTATTCGTTCTGAGGAGACGACCATGCATGCCACCCTTTCCCGTCGTCCCCAACGGCCGACCCTCAAACCCCTGGCCCTGGCCGTGCTGTGCGCGGTACACGGCCTGATGCCGCTGCAGGCCATGGCGCTGGACGCCGGTGCCCTGCCGACGAACGGCCAGATCACCTCCGGCAGCGGCGGCATCAGCCAGGCCGGCAATGTGCTGGACGTTACCCAGAACAGCCAGCAGATGATCGCCACCTGGGAGCGTTTCAACATCGGCAAGGACGCCCAGGTCAACTTCCACCAGCCCAACGCCTCGGCAGTGGCGCTGAACCGGGTGACCGCCAGCGACGCCTCGCAGATCCTCGGCCAGCTCAACGCCAACGGCCAGGTGTACCTGATCAACCCCAGCGGCGTGCTGTTCGGCAACGGTGCGTCGGTCAACGTCGGCGGCCTGGTCGCCAGCACCCTGGACATCAACGACGAGGACTTCAAGGCCGGTCGCCTGCGCTTCCAGGGTGACGGCCAGCGCGGCGCGGTGATCAACCAGGGTACGCTGCGTGCCGCCGACGGTGGCAGCATCGCCCTGCTCGGTAGCGAGGTGCGCAACGAAGGCGCCGTGGTCGCGCGGATGGGTTCGGTGGTGCTCGG
This sequence comes from Pseudomonas sp. FA117, assembly GCF_057370475.1. Classification (NCBI taxonomy): domain Bacteria; kingdom Pseudomonadati; phylum Pseudomonadota; class Gammaproteobacteria; order Pseudomonadales; family Pseudomonadaceae; genus Pseudomonas; species Pseudomonas sp. FA117. Next base: position 734,558 of record NZ_CM170675.1, on the reverse strand, counting down.
TGGCGGCGAGAAGATCACCCTCGACTACAACGGCGACGGCCTGATCAACCTGCAGGTCGATGAAGCTGCTGTCGGCGCCAGCGTCGCCAACCGCGGCCTGCTGCAGGCCGACGGCGGCACGGTGCTGATGAGCGCGCGCACCAGCGATGCGATGGTCGGCAGCGTGGTCAACAACGAAGGCGTGATCGAGGCGCGCAGCCTGCAACAGCGCAACGGGCGCATCGTCCTGGACGGTGGCGACAGCGGCGTGGTCGCCAATAGCGGCGTACTCGATGCTTCGGGCCGTGGTGCAGGCGAGCATGGCGGCAACGTGACCCTGACCGGCGAATACGTCGGTCTGTTCGAGCAAGGTCGCATCGATGCCTCCGGCAGCACTGGCGGCGGCAGCGTGCTGCTGGGCGGCGACTACCAGGGCAGCGGCCCACTGCACCAGGCTACGGCGACCTACATGGGCCAGGATGCACGTATCGACGCCAATGCACTGGGCGACGGAGACGGTGGCAAGGTCATCCTCTGGTCGCGTGACAGCACCCGCTTCGAGGGGGTGATCAGCGCCACGGGGGCCGGCGCCGGCAAGGGCGGTCTGGTCGAGACTTCCGGCAATGCCCTCGATGTGACCGGCCTGGTCAACCTCGCCGCAGCGTCCGGCCAGGGCGGCACCTGGCTGCTCGATCCGTTCAACATCAACATCACCAGCGGTGCCAGCAATGGCACCTCCAGCAGCAGCCCGTTCACCCCCAACGCCGGGCGCAGCTCCAACCTCAGCTCGGCGACGCTCAACGCTTCGCTCAGCGAAGGTGCCAACATCATCGTGCAGACCTCTTCCGGCGCAGGCACCTCCGGCGACATCAACGTGCTGGACAACGTCAAGGCCCAGGGCAACGCCAGCCTCACGCTGATCGCCCACCGCAACGTCAGCATGAATGGCACCAGCATCAGCAACGCCGACGGCAAGTCGCTGAACGTCTCGATGCTGTCGAACTTCAACAACAGCGGCAACGGCTCCATCGCCCTGAACAACGCCACCATCAACACCAACGGCGGCAAGCTCACCCTGGGCAGCGCGGCCGACCCGGTCAATGGCTATGCCAGCACCAACGTCAGCAACGGCACCGGCGTGGCCATCAGCAACGGCACGCAGCTCACCACCAATGGCGGCGACATCAGCATTCGCGGCGCCACCTCGGCCACGCTCGGGTCAGGCTCCAGCGCCACGGCGGTGAACATCTCCGGCAGCACCCTGGATGCCGGTGGCGGCAATATCGACATCATCGCCCTGCAGGCCAGCACCAGCGGCACGGGCGATGCCTTCATCCTCACCGGCGGCAGCAACCTGCTCACCGACGGCGCAGGCGCCATCGCCATCAGCGCCGACAACCTCGGCGGCGGCAACGGCGCGCGGGTGTTCAGCACCAGCAACAACATCGCTGCCCGCGGTTCGGGCAATGTCACCCTCAGCGGCAATGCCGTTTCAGGCTTCGGCGTGCTGGTGTGCTCCACGGCCGCAGGCTCGACGCAGAATCTTTCGGTAGGCAGCGGCACGCTTACGGTCAAGGGCAGCAGCGCCAGCAACCGCGGCCTGTACGTGGCCGCCTCCGGCAGCGGTGCGGTGAATCTGCGCGGCGACAACGGCGGGCGCATCGTGCTCGGTGGCGACAGCGGGGGCAGTTATGGCACCGCGCTCAACGTCACCGGCGCCAGCGCCTCGATCAACCTGACCAGCGCCGGCGACATCAGCGTCGAAGGCAACACCAGCGGTGGCAGCACTCCGGCGCTGGCGCTGATCGCGGCGGGCAACGGCAACGCCAACACGCCGGGCTCGCGCATCAACATCGCCAGCAGCGCCGGCAATGTGCGGCTCAAGGCCGACAACGCGGTCATCAACACCGGCTCCGGTTCGTTCCGCGCGCTCTACCTGGATGCCAGCGGCGACTACTCGAACATCCGCGTCAACAGCGCCAGCGGTAACCTGGTGCTGGAAGGCACCAGCGCCTCGGGGCGTGGCGTGGACATCGCCCCGTCCGGCCGTGGCGCCGCCATCGACCTGGGCAGCGACAGCGGCGATGTGCTGATCAGCGGCACCAGCAGCAACAGCTGGGGCGGCTACGGCATCTTCCTCAACTCCACCGGCAGCTCGCGCGGCGTGGCCATCACCACCGGGACCGGCAACATCACCCTGCGCGGCGACTCGGTCGGCACCTCCGACGCCATCGCCCTGGGCGGCAGTGGTACCGCCTCGACCAACCGCATCAGCTCCAACGGTGGCAACATCCTGCTCGACGGCCATTTCCACTCGCCCAACAGCGATGAGCTGGACCACGGTATCGCCCTGCTCAGCGTCACCAACATCATCCAGACCACCGGCTCCGGCAACGTCAGCCTGATCGGCCGCGCCACCGCCGCAGGCGATGCCATCGACTTCTACAGCAGCGGCATCAACCGCCTGAGCGTCGAGAACGGCACCCTCAGCCTCGACGGCAGCGCGGTCGCCGCCCATGGCATCAGCATGCTCACCGGACGGACCGACCTGCGCGCCACCGGCAGCGGCTCGATCAGCCTGCAGGGCTATTCGCAGCAGGCCAACGGCATCCACTTCTTCCCCTCGACCGCCAGCAGCTCGGTGACCCTCTCCACGCAAGGCGGCAACCTCAGCCTCAATGGACGCAGCGACGGCGGCGCCAATGGCAACGGCGTGTTCCTGCGCACCGGCCCCAACGGCGTGGTGATCCAGTCGGCAGGTGGCGATATCAGCCTGAGCGGCATCGGCAACAACGGCGCCACCGGCATCACCTTCAACGGCTCGGGCAGCGGCGCGAACAGCCTGATCGCCACGGGCCACGGCAACCTGACCGTCACCGCCCGCAGCGACAGCGGCACGGCGCTGAACTTCGCCAGCGGCAGCAACCTGCTGCAGGTCGACGACGGTGTGCTGCTGATCGATGCCGACAGCGACAGCGGCGCATACATCGTCCACGGTAGCGACAGCACCAGGCTCACGGCCAACGGCGGCGCGGTGGTGCAGCGCCTGGGCGGGCTGGTCAACGCCACGCTGCTCGAGCGTAGCAGCGCCGATGTACGTGGCTACCAGCAAAAACAGATGGCCAACGCCAACTGGAGCCAGGTGCTCTACCCTGACTACCGGCAAACGCCGTTGCAGCCGCAGCTCGACCAGATCCACCTGGACCTGGCCCTGCTCGGCGACACGCTCGCGCAAGACTGAGGCCCGCCATGAACCAGCCCCCGTTCGCCCTGGAGCACTTCGAACAACTCTGCTACACGCGCCAGCACGAAGCGGCGGCGCGTGAACTGGTGCGCCTGCTGCTGATCATCGACCGCCACTACGGCAAGCTGTCCGGGGAGTTCAGGCTGTCGGTATCGCCTGCGGTGCCGGAGGACGAGCTGGAGAGTCACGTGCTGACGCGCCTGACCTGCGCGATCAGCGCGCTGTTCAGCGACCCGCAGTTCCAGATCAGCCCCGGGGGCTTCGACCAGCTGATCAACTTCCAGCGCTGGCTGTCGGCGCTGTTCGCCGCCAGCGCCTTCATCAACGCCGATCACATCCTGCGCACCCTCAACCTGCATGGCCAGGACAGCCCGCGCTTCGAGGTAGCGCCGGAGCAGTTGGTGAAATTCTGCATCCTCTACTCACCGGAGTCGCAGTTGCCGCTGGATGTGGAACTGCTGTGGACACAGAACCCGCAACTGGCGATGGCACTGTTCATGGCCCTGCTGTCGCCACGCTTTCTCGGCACCCCGGCGGCGCACTCCAAGCGCGAGGCGCTGCTGGCCTGGCTGCCCGAACGGCTGGACAGCCTCGACAGCCTCGATGAGTTGCCGATGGCGATCATCCACGATGCCTACATGCACTGCAGCTACGCCGACCTGCCGCAGCGCCACCGCATCAAGCGTTCGATCTGCCGCCTGATCGAGCGCAAGCTGGCCGCAGAAGGCATCGCCTCGCTGCCTGCGCCGGCCAGCACGCGCAAGGGCAGGCCGCGCATGCTGGTGGTGCTGGAGTGGTTCTCCGGGGCTCATTCGATCTACCGCACCCACTCGCGCACTCTGGAAGCCGCCCGTCAGCATTTCGAGCTGTGGGCGGTCGGCTATGCCAGCAATGTCGATGAATTGGGTCGCAGGGTGTTCGACCGCTTCATCGAGCTCAAGGCTCCGGACGACCTGCTCGCCTGCGTGCGCCAGGTGCGTGCCCTCGCCGAGGAGGTACGCCCGCAGGTGCTGTACATGCCCAGTGTCGGCATGTTCCCGCTCACCCTGTTCGTCGCCAACCTGCGCCTGGCACCGTTGCAAGTGGCGGCGCTCGGGCACCCGGCGACCACCGGCTCACGGCATGTGGACTACATCAGCGTCGAGGAGGATTTCGTCGGCGATCCGGCGTGCTTCAGCGAACGCCTGCTGCTGTTGCCCAGCGACGGCCAGCCGTACCGGCCCTCGGCGATCGAGGTCAGGCTCGGCGCCCGTGAACGGATCGACAGCCAGGAGGTGGCAATTGCCGTGGCGGCCACTACCATGAAGCTCAACCCGAGGTTTCTCCAGGCCTGCCAGCAGATCGTCGAGCGCAGCCAGGAACGTCACGGCCGGCGCGTGCGCCTGCACTTTCTGATCGGCCAGGCGCAGGGGTTGTTGTATCCGCAACTGCAGCGCCTGATCCGTCGTTATGTGCCCGACGCGGTGGTGCATCCGCACCAGCCCTATGCGCAGTACCTGGACACCTTCGACCGTTGCGACCTGTTCCTCAGCCCGTTTCCATTCGGCAACACCAACGGCATCATCGACGCCTTCACCCTGGGCTTGCCGGGCGTGTGCAAGACCGGGCCGGAGGTGTTCGAGCATATCGACGAGGGCTTGTTCAGGCGGGCGGGGTTACCGGCATGGACCATTGCCACGACGGTCGAGCAGTACATAGAGGCGGCGCTGCGCATGGTGAGCGAGCCGGCGCAGCGTGGGGCGCTGTATGCGCACCTGGGGAGCGGGAAGCCGTTGCAGCGGTTGTTCGAGGGCAGGCCGGAGATTTTTGCCGAGCATTTGCTGGCGCTGCTGGCGTGTCGTAGCTGAGCGTTCAGGGTGGCCTGACCGGCCTCGTTGCGGGCAAGTCGCAGCGGCGAACCGCCGCTGCTGCAACGAGGCGATCCGGTTTCGGTCTTCAGCGGGCGTCGAGGGCGTAGAACTCTTGCAGCTTGGCCTGCAGCAGCGCCTTGTCCGGCAGGCAGGTCTGGTACTCGGCGACGAGGGCCGGTGACAGGCTGCGGTTGAGCGCGTACTCGACCACCTCGTCATGCTTGCTGGCGCACAGCAGCACGCCGATGGCGGGATTTTCATGGTTCTTGCGTTCGTTGCGGTCCAGCGCCTCGAGATAGAAATCCAGCTTGCCCATGTACTCGGGCTCGAAGCGGCCGACCTTCAATTCCACTGCCACAAGGCAGTTGAGCCCGCGATGGAACAGCACCAGGTCCACGGCGAAGTCACGCCCGCCAACTTGCAGTGGATACTCCGAGCCGACGAAGCAGAAGTCGCGGCCAAGCTCCACGAGAAAGTCCTTCAAGCGCTGCACCAGGCCTTTATGCAAATCGGCTTCGGCATGGGCCGGGGGAAGGTCGAGGAAGTCCAGCATGTAGGTGTCACGAAACACCGAGAGGGCTTGCGGGTGGGCCTGGCTCAGGGAGGCCGAGGCCTTGAGCGGGTCGGTGACACTGCGTTCGAACAGAGCGTTCTTCATCTGGCGCTCCAGTTCGCGACTCGACCATTTCTCATGAATCGCCATGCGCAAGTAGAACTCGCGCTCTTCAGGCAGCTTGCTTTGGCTGAGAATCGTCAGATTCTGGGTCCAGGGCAATTGTGTCAGCAGTGCTGACACTTTCTCCTCGTGGCGATAGGTCTCGTAGAACTGCCGCATGCGAAAGAGGTTGCGTCGCGTGAACCCCCGTAACCCCGGCTGGGTGCGCGCAAGGTGTGCGGCCAACTGGCTGACCACGGCATCGCCCCACTCGGCATTCTCGATCTTGCGGCTGATGTAGGCGCCGACCTGCCAATACAGCTCGATGAGCTGGGTGTTGACGGCCTGCATGCAGCGTTGCCGCGCCGAGTGGATGAGGGTCACGACCTCGTCGAAGCGCTCATCTGCGGCGGGCGCGGCAGCGGTTGCGTTGTCATGTTGCGGGTGGTCTTTCATCGAAGGGCTCCTGGCATGGCTCCAAGCCAGGAAGCCTATCCAGAGTAGCGCCCTGAAGATGTCGGACCGCTCCGAGGTTGCTGTGGTATGCGACAGAGGGGGACCTAGTCCATGCGCCCCTCGTCATGACCCGTTACATCCGCCCGGCCTGACCCATCGAGCGCACCGCCACCTTGCGCCCATGCCCGCGCGTGGTGACGATGCCGAGGAACGAGATGAGGATCGCCAGGCTCAGCGTGGCACTGACCTCCGCGCGGTGCTCCTCGGTGTACATCATCACCGCCAGCGCGCAGCCGATGAAGACGATCACCCCCCAGGTCAGCCAGGGGAACAGCCACATGCGGAACTTCAGCTCCGTGCTTTCGCGCTCCAGGCGCCGGCGCATGCGCAGTTGCGAGATGGCGATCACCAGGTACACCAGCAGGGCGATGGCGCCAGAGCTGGCGAGCAGGAACTCGAACACGCCCTTGGGCGCGAAGTAGTTGAGGATGGCGATGGCCGCGCCGATCAGCGTGCTGCCGAACACTGCCGCGCGCGGCACACCGACCTTCGAGGTGCGCTTGAGCATGGCCGGGGCGTCACCGCGCCTGGCCAGCGAGAACATCATGCGCGAGGCGATGTAGATCGACGAGTTCATGCAGCTGGTCACCGCGATCAACACCACCAGGTCGACCATGAACGACGCGTTGGGGATGTTCATGATTTCCAGCGCACGCTGGTAGGAGCCCACCACCGCAAGCTGCGGATCGTTCCACGGCACCACCGAGATGATCACGAAGATCGACAGGATGTAGAAGGTGCTGATCCGCCAGATCACCGAACGCGTGGCCTTGGCGATGTTGCGCGCCGGGTCGCTGGATTCGGAAGCGGCGATGGTCACTGCTTCCGTGCCGATGAAGCTGAACATCACGGTGATGAAGGCGCCGATCACCGCCGACCAGCCCTTGGGCGCGAAGCCGCCGTGCTCGGACACCAGCGTGCTCAGGCCGCTGACTTCGCGGTTGGGCAGCCAGCCCATCAGCGCGGCGAAACCCAGGCCGATGAATCCCAGGATCGCGGTGACTTTCAAGATCGCGAACCAGAACTCGAACTCACCGTACTTGGCCACGCTGAACAGGTTGGTACAGGCCAGCAGCAATACCGAAGCAAGGGCGAAGATCCAGCTGTCGACCTGCGGGAACCAGGCGTTGAGCACATGGCCTGCGGCCAGTGCTTCGATGGGGATGACCAGCACCCAGAACCACCAGTACAGCCAGCCGATGGTATAGCCGGCCCAGCGACCGATGGCCTGGTCGGCGTAGGTGGAGAACGACCCGGTGTCGGGGTGGGCGACGGCCATTTCGCCGAGCATGCGCATGACCAGCACGACCAGCGTGCCGGCAACGAAATAGGAGAGGATGGTGGCGGGTCCGGCAGCCGCGATGGCGTGTCCGGAGCCGACGAAAAGTCCTGCGCCGATGATGCCCGCGATGGACAGCATCGTTACATGACGTGGCTTGAAACCTTGAGCAAGGTTGCCATCAGTTCCCACGGTGTTCATTGATCTTGTTCTCTTTTTGCTGACACAAGGAAGGACGGGCAGGCGTAGGCGAAAACTATCTCCTTTCTGGACAATGAGTTGCACGCGGCTCAAGTGATTTTGTTGAGATTGTTCACGGGTTGGGCGAGCGGCGGCGTCGAGGTGCGCTTCATTCAAGCAGCGCAGGTGCAGGGTAAATTGTTCCGGAGCGCCGTGAAGGTGTTCGATCACGACACCGGGTCATGGGAAGGCATGTCGGTGCGCTGCCGAGCCTGTTGGTCCGGGTCCAGCGCCGAGGCCAGGGCGTGTGCAGGCTGTTTTCGCCTTGTCTGACCTTCGTCTCAAGGCTTTTCACGCAGACCCTGGATTGTCGTTGACCTCGCTGACCACCAGCCTCTCACCGACCTGCTTGAGGTCCACCCCGTACAGCCCGTCGCCGATCAGGTTGGCGGTGGACACAAGCTGCGCGCCTCAGTGGTGCTGTTCGAGCGTGGGTAACGCCTGCGTAAAGGCGTTACCCACGCTGTCAGGCCTGGTGATGTCGTATAGACGCCACCGGCCTCAACGCACCAGGCACGGCCGCTTGTTGTCGAAGGTCCAGCCCGGCACCAGGAACTGCATCGCCACGCTGTCATCGCGCGCGCCCAGCCCCATGTTGCGGTAGCACTCATGGGCCTTCAGCAACTGGTCTTCATCCAGTTCGACCCCGAGCCCCGGCCGTGCCGGCACCCGCACATGGCCATCGACGATACGCAGCGGCTCACGCGTCAGGCGCTGGCCGTCCTGCCAGATCCAGTGGGTGTCGATGGCAGTGATCTCACCTGGCGCCGCAGCCGCCGCCTGGGTGAACATGGCCAGGGAAATGTCGAAGTGGTTGTTCGAGTGCGAACCCCAGGTCAGGCCCCAGTCATGACACATCTGCGCGACCCGTACCGAACCCTGCAAGGTCCAGAAATGCGGGTCGGCCAGCGGGATGTCCACGGCCTGGGACTGGATCGCATGGCCCATCTGCCGCCAGTCGGTGGCGATCATGTTGGTGGCGGTGGGCAGGCCGGTGGCGCGGCGGAACTCGGCCATCACCTCGCGGCCAGAATAACCGTTCTCGGCGCCGCAGGGGTCTTCGGCGTAGGCCAGCACATCGTGCTTGTCGCGGCACAGGGCAATGGCTTGCTGCAACGACCAGGCGCCATTGGGGTCAAGGGTGATGCGCGCCTCGGGGAAGCGCTCGGCCAGCGCGGTGACCGCCTCCATCTCCTCCTCGCCACGCAGCACGCCACCCTTGAGCTTGAAGTCGTTGAAGCCATAACGGGCCTTGGCGGCTTCGGCCAGGCGTACCACCGCCTCGGGAGTCAGCGCCTGTTCGTGGCGCAGACGCAGCCAGTCGTCGTCGGCGTCGGCCTCGTTGCGGTAGGCAAGGTCGGTGCGGCCGCGGTCGCCAATGTAGAACAGGTAGCCGAGCATCTTCACCGACTCGCGCTGCTGCCCTTCGCCCAGCAGCGCCGCCATCGGTACGTCCAGGTGCTGGCCGAGCAGGTCGAGCAGCGCCGACTCGATGGCCGTCACCGCGTGCACGGTGATGCGCAGGTCGAAGGTCTGCAGCCCGCGCCCGCCGGCATCGCGGTTGGCGAAAGTCTGGCGCATGGCATTGAGCACGCGCTGGTAATGACCGATCGGCTGGCCGAGCACCAGGCTGCGGCTGTCCTCGAGGGTCTGGCGGATCTTCTCGCCGCCGGGCACCTCGCCCAGGCCGGTGTTGCCGGCGCTGTCACGCACCACCACGATGTTGCGGGTGAAGAACGGGCCATGGGCGCCGCTGAGGTTGAGCAGCATGCTGTCGTGGCCGGCCACCGGGATCACGCGCAGGTCGGTGACCACCGGGGTCGAGGAATGAGGCGTCGTCTGCATGGTCGTTGTCCTTGTCTGGCAGGCGTTCAATGGGATTGACCCAGGGCCGATGGCGCCTTGAGGTCAGAGGAAGGGGCGCCCTTTGCGCGGGTGCGCACGAAGAACACGGCGATCGCTGCCAGCACCGACGTCACCGCCAGCCCGTACAGGCCGCCCTGGATCGATCCGGTCTGCTGTTCGAGCAGGCCGAAGGTGGTGGGGGCGACGAAGCCGCCGAGGTTGCCCACCGAGTTGATCAGCGCGATGACCGCAGCGGCGATGCGCGCATCGAGGTACCCCTGCGGGATCGGCCAGAACAGCGACGAAGCCGCCTTGAAGCCGATGGCGGCGAAGCACACCGCGACGAAGGCGAACACTGGCCCGCCAGTGGTCGACATGAACATGCCGATGGCCGCCACCACCAGGGCTGCAGCAACCCAGGCCTGCTGGAATTTCCAGCGCGCCGCCCCGGCGGCGAAGGCATACATCGCCAGGATCGAGATCAACCAGGGGATCGAGTTGAAGAAGCCGACCTGCAGGTCGCTGAGGTCACCCATGCGTTTGATGATGCTCGGCAGCCAGAAGGTGGCCGCGTAGATGGTCAGCTGGATGCAGAAGTAGATGACGCAGAACAGCACGATCTGGCGATCCTTGAGCAGGCGCCAGGCCGAGGTCTTGATCACTCCGCCGGCGTCGCGCTCGCGCTGTTCGCGGTCGATGGCCTCGACCAGCGCGTGCTGTTCGGCCTGGCTCAGCCACTTGGCATCCTGCGGGCGGGAGTCGAGCCAGAAGAACACGAAGAAACACAGGATCACCGAGGCCATGCCTTCGATGAACAGCATCCATTGCCAGCCGTGCAGGCCCAGGCCCTGGATCTGCATCAGCGCCCCGGCCAGCGGACCGGAGATCAGCGAGGCCAGGGCCGAGCCGCTGAGGAAGATGGCGATCGCCTTGCCGCGCTCGGCCCCCGGCAGCCAGCGGGTGAAGTAGTAGATCACCCCGGGGAAGAAGCCGGCTTCGGCGACCCCGAGCAGAAAGCGCAGCACGTAGAACTGGGTCTCGGTCTGGACGAAGGCCATGGCCGTGGCGACCAGACCCCAGGTGAACATGATGCGGGTCAGCCACAGGCGCGCACCGACCCGCTGCAGCAGCATGTTCGACGGCACCTCGAACAGCGCGTAACCGATGAAGAACAGGCCCGCACCGAAACCGTAGGCGGCGGCGCTGATGCCCAGGTCGCTCTCCAGGTGGGGGCGGACGAAACCGATGTTGACGCGGTCGAGGTAGTTGACCACGAACATGATGACGAACAGCGGCAGCACATGACGTTTGACCTTGGCGACGGCACTGGCCAGTGCATCGCCGCCGTGTGTGGCAGACGGATCGAGGGTGTGGTTCACAGGGAGTCTCCCACTCATTGTTTTTATTGAGGGTGCTGGTGGCCGACGGGCAGTTGTCTGACATCCAGATGGGAAAGAGCATATTCCTGGCGATGTTGTACGACAAGTTGCAAATTGAGGGTAAAAGACAAAATACAAGCAGTTATCTGGCTAAAAATCGTTGAAAATCTTTTATTCGGTGGTTTAAGCCGTGTAATGCAGGAGCGAATTTCAGGATGAAAAAAATCTTTGCAGGCAACTTGTCTGACAAGAAATCTGAGGGTGATCATTCGGGCCTCATCGCGGGACGAGCCCGTTCCCACAGGGATTGCTCCTGCAATCGAGCAGGGTGCCGGGAGCGGGCTCCGCGATGTGGCCTGCAACCCCAACCTGTCCTCCCGAGCGCCCTCATGCCCCGCCCTCACAGCCGCGCCCACGACCTGGTCTCGAGCCTCACCCGGCAATTGCTGCTGGGCACCTTCAAGCCCGGCGACAAGCTCCCCTCAGAGAACACCCTGGTACGCGAGTACGGGGTCAGCCGCACGGTGGTGCGCGAAGCGCTGTCCAAGCTGCAGGCTGCAGGCCTGGTCCAGGCCCGTCACGGGATCGGTACTTTCGTCATCGAGCGCCAGGCCCGCTCCGGCCTGCGCGTGGGCGCCGAGAGCGCCGCCAGTGTGCGCGACCTGCTGGAACTGCGTATCGGTCTCGAGGGCCAGGCCGCTGCGCTGGCCGCGCTGCGCCGCAACGAGCGGCAACTGGCGCAGATGCGCCAGGCCCTGGACGACTACCAGGACCTGGCCGCCGCCGGTGACAGCTGCATCGAAGCCGACCGGCGCTTCCACCTGCTGATCGCCGAGGCCACCGGCAACCTGTACTTCAGCGAAATGATGGCGCAACTGGGCGACGGCCTGATCCCGCGCAAGCGCATGGCCCAGGCCGAGCGCGCCGGGCCCAACCTGGCCGGGCACGCCTACCTGGCCAACCTGGAGCACGAGGCGATCCTCAATGCCATCCGCCGACAGGACCCGGACGCGGCGCGGGCAGCGATCTGCCTGCACCTGTCCAACAGCCGCGACCGCCTGCTGCCGGACAGGTAGGGGCTGTGTGAAAAGTCTTGAGACGAAGGTCAGGCAAGGCGAAAACAGCCGAGGAAGCGGAGTTTACGGGTTGTAAATGAGCATTCCGAGGCTGTTTTCAACGCAGCATGGACGAGTATCAAGGCTTTTCACACAGACCCTAGGCAACGGTCAGGGTAGTGCCCGGTCTACCAGCACCTGCAGGCGCCCGCGCGAGCACTGCTCCACCCGCGCCTCGACGCCATACACCTGCGCCAGCAGGCCCGGCTCGAGCACTTCGGCCGGCGTACCGCAGGCTACCACCCTGCCCTTCTCCAGCATCACCAGGCAATCGGCATGGCTGGCCGCGAGGTTGATGTCGTGCAGCACCGCCACCGCCAGCAGATGGTGGCGAACCACCCGCTCGCGCACCGCATCCATCACCCGCAGTTGGTAGTGCAGGTCCAGGGCGCTGGTCGGCTCGTCGAGCAGCAGTACCTGCGGATTGCGCGCCAGCAACTGGGCCAGGGCCACCAGTTGACGCTGGCCGCCGGACAGGCTGTCCAGACCCTGCTCGGCCAGGTGCTCGATACCCAGCTGGCGCAAGGCATCGAAGGCCGTCGCCAGCAGGTCGTCGGCACCGCCCACGCGCAAGGCGGCGACGATGCTTTCCAGTACCCCGAGCGCCAGCCCCGGCGGCAGTTGCTGCGGCATGTAGGCCAGGCGCCGGGCACGCTCGGCGAAGTGCAGGCGGGTGACGTTCTCGCCGTCCAGGTGCACTGCGCCCTGCATCCGCTCCAGCCCGGCCAGCGCCCGGAGCAAGGTGGACTTGCCCGCACCATTGGGCCCGACCAGGGCCACCAGGCTGCCGGCCGGCAGCTCCGGCAGGCTCAGTCGCTCGATGATCCGTCGGTTGCCATAGGCCACCGACACTCCGTCGATACGCAGGCTCACAACCTTCTCCCCCGCCGGAACACCAGCACCACGAATACCGGAACCCCCACCAGGGCGGTGACGATCCCCACCGGCACGATCACTCCCGGCAGGATCAGCTTGCTGGCGATCGACGACAGCGACAGCAGCAGCGCCCCGACCAGCGCGCTGGCCGGCAGCAGGAAGCGCTGGTCCTCGCCCACCAGCAGGCGCGCGATGTGCGGACCGACCAGGCCGATGAAACCGATGGTGCCGACAAAGGCCACTGCCGTGGCCGAGAGCAGGCTGATGCGCAACAGCGAGGCCACGCGCAGGCGCCGGGTATCGACACCGAAACTGCGCGCGCGGTCCTCGCCCATGCGCAGCAGGGTCATGGCCGGGGCGGCGCGCAGCGAGAACGGCAGCACCAGCGCCAGCACTGCAGCCAGGATGCCCAGCTTCTGCCAGTTGGCCCGCGCCAGGCTGCCGAGCGTCCAGAACACCAGTTGCTGCAGCACATCCTCGGTGGCCAGCAGTTGCAGCAGCGACACCAGCGCGTTGCAGCTGAACACCAGGGCGATGCCGAACAGCACCAGGCTCTCCACCCCGGCGCCGCGCAGCCGCGACATGGCCTGCAGCAACAGTACCGACAGGCAGGCGAAGACGAACGCCATCACCGTCACCTGTGCGCTCGGCGTCAGCCAGGCCACCGACAATGGATAGGCGATGGCCAGCGAAGCCCCCAGTGCGGCAGCCGACGACACGCCAAGGGTGAAGGGGCTGGCCAGCGGGTTGTCGAGGATCGCCTGCATCTCGGCCCCGGCCAGCGCCAACGCGCCGCCGACCAGCACCGCCATCAACGCATAGGGCAGGCGCACATTCCAGATGATCACCCGTTCGGTGGCACTCAGCGCGTTCGGGTCGAACACGCCGTGCAGCAGTTGCCCGAGCCCCATGCCCGAGGCACCGCTGGCCAGGTCGCCAAGCACCGCCAGCGCCAGCAGTGCGGCGAGCCCGGCGACCAGCCCGGCACGCCGCCACAGCAGGCGCCGGTAGCGCCAGGCTGCCAGCGCCGCACCGTCCAACGCCTGGGCCGTCACTTGGCGTCGATCCAGTAGTGGCCGTCCAGGCCGACGTTGAGCATGCGGTTGATCTCGGCCATGGTCGCCTGCGGGTCGAGGTCGTTGAAACGCTCGGGATGAACCCAGCGCGCCATGGCTTCGATGGCGAGGATGTTGAACGGCGAGTTGTAGAAGTCATGCCACAGGCCATGGGCCTGGCCGTCACGGATCGGGCGCAGCGGTGCGAACTCGGGACGCGCGGTGATCTTCGCCAGGCTCTGGCGGGCGGTGTCGGCACTTACGCCGGCACCGAGCAGCACGCCGGGGGCACGGTTGCCGGTGGCGATATAGACATCCGGGTCGGCCTTGAGCACATATTCGACGCTGACGTCACCCAGTGCGCCAGGCACCACGTCGGCGGCGATGTTATGCCCACCCACCGCCTCGACCACACTGCCCAGGCCACTCTTGCCGGTGGTGTGCCCCGGTGCCTGCCAGACCCCTGCCAGCAGTTCGAGGAAGACCTTCGGCCGCTCGCTGTCCTTGAGCCCGGCCACCTGGTCGGCGACATGCTTGAGGTGGGCATCGTAGAAGTTCAGGTATTCCTGTGCCTGCTGCTCACGACCGAGCAGGGTGCCCAAGGCTTGCAGGCTGACGCGGGTGTTCTTGATCGGGTGCACGCGGAAGTCGATGAACAGCACCGGGATGCCCGCCTGCTCCAGCAGGTCGGCGACCGGGCTGTGCTGGGTCGGGCCTTCGCCGGCGATGCTGAAGATTGCCAGGTCCGGCTTCAGTGCCAGGATCTGCTCGGCGCTGACGCTCTGCTCCGAGGCCTGGCCGATCAGCGGCAGCCTGGCCACCTGTGGATAACGCTTGGCGTAGACCTCGTAGGTGTGCGGGTCGAGCAGGCGCATGTCGTTCTGCCAACCGACCACGCGCTGGAACGGGTTGTCGCGGTCCAGCAAGGCCAGGGCGAAGAACAATCGGCCCTCGCCCAGGACGATGCGCTGGGGTGCGTGATCGATCTGGACCTTGCGCCCGAGCACGTCGGTGACCTGGGTGGCGCTGGCGGCTTGGGTGAAGCCCAGACCTGCGGTCAGCAGCATGAACAGCGCCAGCAGGCGCCGCGCGGAGAGGAGAATGGAGGGCATCGGGGAGCTCCTGGCAACAGCGGGTGCGTGACAGAGAATCGGTCTCATTCAAGACCGGGCATTCTAGTCAGGGGGTGCCCTTGCCAGTGTCCGGGTATGTAGTGGGATGTCGGTGAAACGTCATGGGTGACGGTTCATTACATTGAAGCAATCACCACCACCTGTCAGTCGAGCATCGTCCTGAGCGCCCGGCAATCCGCCGCATGCCAGTCCACCAGCTGCGGCCAGGGGTTGTCCGGCAGGTTCACCAGCACCGTCCTCGCTCCCGCCGCGCGCCCGCAATCGAGGTCGAAGCGATAGTCACCGACCATCACCAGCTCCGACGGTGCCACGCCCCAGGCCCTGGCGATGCGCAGCAGGCCGTCCGGGTCGGGCTTGGGCGCCGCCTCATCGCGGCCCAGGATGTGCTCGACCGGGAAACAGTCGGCCAGGCCGATGGCCTCGAGGGTGACATGCGCCAGCTCGCGGGCATTGCGGGTCAGGATCCCCAGCCGGCAACCGCGCGCTGCCAGTTCGCGAACCAGTTCGACGGCGCCGGTGGCCGCTGTCGAAGCAATCGCCAGGTCGCGCTCGTGCTCCAGCAGCCAGGCGTGCTTGGCCGCCGCTTCGTCAGCAGGCAGTGCGGCGAGGTGGGTGAGGATGTCGTCCTCGGGAGGAATGTCCAGCGCCTCGCGGATCGCGGCAAAATCGTGCACCGCCACGGTCAGGGTGCCATCCATGTCGAATACCCAGTTGCGTATGTCGCGCAGGTTCATGCCCAGTCCTTGCGATGGCGGATCAGGCCTTCCTGGGTGGACGAAGCCACCAGCTGCCCGGCGCGATTGAAGATACTGCCGCGAGTGAAGCCACGAGCGTTGCCGGCCCAGGGGCTGTCGGTGGCATACAGCAGCCATTCGTCGGCACGCAGGTCGCGGTGGAACCACAGCGCGTGGTCGAGGCTGGCGATCTGCATATCCTTTTGCCACACCGACTTGCCATGGGGCAGCAGCGAGGTGGTCAGCAGGCCGAAGTCCGAGGCATAGGCCAGCAGGTACTTGTGCAGCGCCGGGATGTCCGGAAGGTTGCCGTCGGCGCGGAACCAGGCGTACTTGACCGGATCGCCAGGCTTGGGGTCGAACGGGTCGCGCTCGGTGACCGGGCGGATCTCGATGGGCTTGGCGCACAGCACCTTGTCGCGGATACGCTCGGGCAACTTGTCGGCCATGGCCTGGGCCAGCTCGACTTCGCTGGGCAGGTTCTCGGGGCCGACCACGTCGGGCATCTGCACCTGGTGCTCGAAGCCGTCTTCGTCGTACTGGAACGAGGCGCTGCAGGTGAAGATCGGGTTGCCCTTCTGGATAGCCGTGACCCGCCGCGTGCTGAAACTGCCGCCATCACGCACGCGGTCGACCGAGTAGACCACCGGCATGCTGGCATCGCCCGGGCGCAGGAAGTAGCCGTGCAGGGAATGGACATGGCGCGCATCCTCGACCGTCTGGCTGGCCGCCGACAGCGACTGGCCCAGCACCTGGCCGCCGTACAGCTGGCGGAAGCCCAGGTCCTGGCTGCGGCCACGGAACAGGTTCTCTTCGATGGATTCGAGGCTCAACAGGTCGACCAGGTCGTCCAACACATGGCTCATCGGCGGCTTCTCCTAACAGGCATCACGCAATTCGGGCATTGGGGCAAATCATACAGAATTTGTCATTGTCTCCGTGCATGGGCGCCCATTCAGGGGCGCAGGGTCTGCTCCCACTGCCTGCGGTCGATGCGGTACAGCACATGCGGCCGCAACGGATGCCCCTGCGGCAGGCGTGGATGCTCGAAGCTGCCTGCCTCGTCCTCAACCATGCCGATGGCCTGCATCACTTTCTGAGAAGGGACATTGTCGCGAGTGGTGAACGACACCACCTCCTCCAGGCGCAACTGCGCGAACGCACAGCGCAGGCAGGTCCAGGCCGCCTCGCTGGCAAAGCCCTGGCCCCAGTGGCGCCGGGCCAGGCGCCAGCTGATTTCCACGGCCGGGGCGAATGGGGCTTCGAAGTTGACATTGAGCAGGCCGGTAAGGCCGATGAAGGCACCGCTGTCCATACGCTCCAGGGCCCAGAGGCCGTAGCCGTATTCGCTGAAATGGCCACGGATGCGGCCGATCAGCGCGGCGGCTTCCAGGCGCGTCAAGGGTGCGGGGAAGTGGCGCATCACCTGCGGGTCGGCGCACATCTCGGCGAACGCCGGCAGGTCGTCGTCGTGCCATTGGCGCAGCTTCAGACGGGCGCTTTCGAGTTCGAGGATCGGGGTCATCGGTGGGCTCCACAATGTCGTTCCTGCAGTCTACAGGTTAGGCGCCGGACGGGTTTTGCACCTGCGCTGAACGACCAATGCATTTTTCACAACGGCTTCACCCGGCGCCGACAGGTCAATTCAGACAATGCCTGCACCTGCCGCCGTGTTCGCGGCGCCCCTTCCTGCCGGAGCCCGAGCATGCTGTCGAGCGACACCCTGGAAAACCTGGCCATCCCCACGCGCCGCAAGCGACGCCCACTG
The DNA here is from genome assembly GCF_057370475.1 of Pseudomonas sp. FA117. Lineage (NCBI taxonomy): Bacteria > Pseudomonadati > Pseudomonadota > Gammaproteobacteria > Pseudomonadales > Pseudomonadaceae > Pseudomonas > Pseudomonas sp. FA117. The sequence continues at coordinate 716,890 of NZ_CM170675.1, read as the reverse complement.
TCGAGCAGGACGCGGGCCGCCGGCCTCGGGCTGTTGCTGGTCGCGGCCGGAGTGATGCTGTGGTCGTCAACGAGGACACACATCGTGAACCTTGGCAATGAACATCAGTTGAACGCCAGCGGCCTGCTGCAGCAATGGGCCGCAGGCAGCGTGATCGTGATGATCCGCCATGCCGAGCGCTGCGACAGCGCGCCCGGCCCATGCCTGGACGATCCGACCGGGATCACCGTGTCCGGCAGCCAGGCCGCCGTTCGCGTCGGCGAAGGCCTGCAGCGCCTGGGGCTGAACGGCGCCGACCTGCTCAGCAGCCCGAAGCTGCGCACCCGCCAGACGGCGCACTTCATCGTCGGTGACACGGTGACCAGCGAGGACTGGCTCGAGGGCTGCGAAAGCGCCTTCGCCGACCAGGCCCTGGCGCACAAACGCGCCGGGCACAATCTGGTGCTGGTGACGCACAATGGCTGCGTCGATCACTTCCAGCGCCGGCTCAAGGTCACACCGGGCGAGCGCGAAAGCGGCTACGCCAGCGCGCTGTTCGTGTCGGTCGACGGCAATGGCAAGGCGCGGATCCTCGGGCGCATGAACGAGCCGGACTGGAGACGGGTGCTGGCGTCGGCACAACGCTGATGGGTGTTCGAGTTGCGTGACATTCCAACCCGCTGGCAAGATCAACGCTGCCTCCAGCCGCGATCCTGCCCATGCCCCTGCCGCTGATCTACCACGACGACTACAGCCCCGAGTTCCCGCCGGAACACCGCTTCCCCATGGACAAGTTCCGCCTGCTGCACGATCACCTGATCGACAGCGGGCTGACCACCGACCAGGCCTTGCTGCGCCCCGAACTCTGCCCCAACGACATCCTCGCCCTGGCCCACGACCGCGCCTACATCGAGCGCTACATGAACGGCGAGCTGTCACGCGAAGACCAGCGCCGCCTGGGCCTGCCCTGGAGCGAGGCACTGGCGCGGCGCACCGTGCGCGCTGTCGGCGGCTCGCTGCTGACCGCCGAGATGGCGCTGCGCAACGGCATCGCCTGCCACCTGGCCGGCGGCACCCACCACGCCCATTACGATCACCCGGCCGGATTCTGCATCTTCAACGACCTGGCCGTGATCAGCCACTACCTGCTCGCCGCCGGGCGCGTGCATCAGGTGCTGATCTTCGACTGCGACGTGCACCAGGGCGACGGCACCGCGCGCATCCTCCACGACACCCCGCAGGCCATCACGGTATCGCTGCACTGCGAACAGAACTTCCCCGCACGCAAGGCCCAGAGCGACTGGGACATACCCCTGCCGCGCGGCATGGACGATGCCGCCTACCTCAAGGTGGTGGACGACGCCCTGAACTACCTGCTACCGCTCTACCAGCCGGACCTGGTGCTGTACGACGCCGGCGTTGATGTGCACAAGGACGATGCCCTCGGCTACCTGCAACTGACCGACGAAGGCGTGGCCGCGCGCGACGAAGCCGTGCTGCGCCACTGCCTGGGACGCGATATCCCGGTGGCAGGGGTGATCGGCGGCGGCTACAGCAAGGACCGGGCCGCGCTCGCCCGGCGCCATGGCATCCTTCATCACAGTGCGGCACGGGTACTGGGTTACACACAATGACTGTGGAACCGCCTGTGGATAACCTGCGGGAAAGCCGCTGCAGGCCTTTAACTGCCTGATCTGCAAGGCACTGTTCATTTTTTGTGCAGTATCTGCCAGACCGCCTGTGGGTTAGAATGGCGGCTCTTTTCCACAGCCCACCGCCGCCATGACCGATATCCACAACCCCTCCCGTCCTTTCGTCGCCGTGATCGGTGGCGGTCCTGCCGGCTTGATGGCTGCCGAGGCCATGGCCCAGGCAGGCATCACGGTCGAGGTGTTCGACGCAATGCCGTCGGTGGGCCGCAAGTTCCTGCTGGCAGGCGTCGGCGGCATGAACATCACCCATTCCGAGCCCTACCCCGCCTTCATCGGCCGTTATGGCGAACGCCGCGAGGCAATCGACGCGCTGCTGCGCGAATTCGACGCCGACGCCCTGCGCCAGTGGATCCATGGGCTGGGCATCGACACCTTCGTCGGCACCTCGGGCCGGGTCTTCCCCAACGACATGAAGGCCGCGCCACTGCTGCGCGCCTGGCTCAGACGGCTGCGCGACGCTGGCGTGATTATCCACACCCGTCATCGCTGGATGGGCTGGAACAGCGAAGGAGCATTGCGGATCGCTTATCCACAGGGCGAACGCCTGGTGCACGCCGACGCCGTGGTCCTGGCCCTGGGCGGTGGCAGCTGGGCGCGCCTGGGCTCCGACGGCAGTTGGGCGCCAGTGCTGGCCGAGCGTGCTGTGGATATCTCACCGCTGAGACCGAGCAACTGCGGTTTCGAGGTACAGGGCTGGAGCGATCTGCTCAAGAGCAAATTCGCCGGCGCGCCTTTGAAGAACATCGCCCTGAGCGTACCCGGCAGTGCTCCACGCAAGGGTGAGTTCATCCTCACCGCCCAGGGGGTGGAAGGCAGCCTGGTGTACGCCTGGTCCGCAGCCGTGCGTGCCGCTATCGAGCGCGATGGACGTGCGACCCTGCTGCTTGACCTGCTGCCGGACCGTCCTGTGGATAAAATCGCGCAGGCCTTGGCCAAGCCTCGTGGCTCGCGCTCGATGGCCAAGCACCTGCACGGGCAGTTGGGGATCGACGGGGTGAAAGCGGCGTTGCTGCGCGAACTGACCGACCAGGCGACTTTCGCCGATCCCATGCGCCTGGCCCAGGCGATCAAGGCGTTGCCGATCGAGCTGGTGCGCACGCGGCCGCTGGACGAAGCGATCAGCAGTGCCGGTGGCGTGCGTTTCGAGGCGATGGATGAGGGCTTGATGCTCAAGCAATTGCCCGGCGTCTTCTGCGCGGGCGAGATGCTGGACTGGGAGGCACCGACCGGGGGCTACCTGCTGACGGCGTGCTTTGCCAGCGGCTTGCGGGCCGGGCAGGCGGCGCTGGCGTGGTTGTCCGAGCGCAAGGCCGCCTCCCTGTAGGAGCCACTCTCTTGCTCAAAATCTGGAGGCCAACCCAATCCCTCTGTAGGAGTGGCGGTTCGCCGCTCCTACAGAGGGATTGGGCTGACCTTCAGATTTTGAACAGGGCAGTTGCACTAGGGTTTGCGCTTGCGTGGCCCGCCATTGAAACTCGGTACCTTGCGCACCGGCTTGACCGTCGGCGCTGAATCCTCGGTGCTGTCCATCCATTTGCCCAGCCCGCGCTTGGCGCTGTTCTCCTTGGGCTTCTTGGGCTTTTTCGGTTTCTTCAGCACCTGACCGCTGGCGTCGGTCATCGGTACCCGGTGATCGGGAATGAAGTCCGGCTCCTCGTGACGTGGCAGGGTCTGGCGGATCAGCACCTCGATGGCCGACAACAGCTGCACCTCGTCGGCGCACACCAGCGAGATCGCCTCGCCCTTGTTGCCCGCCCGGCCAGTACGCCCGATGCGGTGCACATAGTCTTCGGCCACGATCGGCAGGTCGAGGTTGACCACCAGCGGCAGGTCGTCGATATCGATGCCGCGAGCAGCGACGTCGGTGGCGACCAACACCTGGATTTCACGCGCCTTGAAGGTGTCCAGCGCGCGCTGGCGGGTGGCCTGCGGCCGATCGCCGTGAATACCATCGGCGTTGACGCCTTCGGCCAGCAGCCGCTCGACCAATTGGTCGACACCGTTGCGGGTCTTGGCGAACACCAGCACCTGCTTCCAGCGCTGCTTGCGCATCAAGTGGCAGAACAGGTCGGCCTTGCGCTTCTTGTCCACCGGCACCAGCCATTGCTTGACCGTGGTGGCTGCGGCATTGCGCGGGCTGACCTCGATGCTCAGCGGATCGTTCAGCGCCAGCCCGGCAAGCATGCGGATCTCGTCGGAGAAAGTGGCCGAGAACAGCAGGGTCTGGCGCTTGCGTGGCAAGGCGGCGTACACGGCCTGCAGCTCTTCGGCAAAGCCCAGGTCGAGCATGCGGTCGGCTTCGTCGAGCACCAGGGTCTGGACCTGGCCGAACTTGACGGCGTTCTGGCGGAACAGGTCGAGCAGGCGGCCGGGTGTGGCCACCAGCAGGTCGACGCCACGGCGCAGGCGCATCATCTGTGGGTTGAGGCTGACGCCGCCATATACCGCATAGGTGCTCAACGGCAGGTTCTCGGCGTATTGGCGGATGTTGGCGTGCACCTGCTCGGCGAGCTCACGGGTGGGCACCAGCACCAGCGCGCGAATCGAGTTGCTGGCCACCTTCTCGCCTTCGAGCGCCAGGCGCTGCAGCACTGGCAGGGCAAAGCCGGCGGTCTTGCCGGTGCCGGTCTGGGCGGCGGCCATCAGGTCGCGCCCGGCCAGCACCGCAGGGATAGCCTGGGCCTGGACCGGGGTCGGGGTGGAATAGCCCAGCGGCTGCAGGGTGCGCAGCAGGGGTTCGATCAGGCCAAGTTTGGCGAAATTCATGGTGATACCGTCAGGGGTTCAGCGAAGGCGGCAGTTTACCGCAAGCCCCGGGCGTTGCGCTGGCTTTGACGCCGCCCGTTCCCCTTCACTGTCTGTTCGGATCAGGTTGCCTGACGCGGCGCCCGGCGCCATTGCGGCAGGCCGATCAACACCACCGCGCCGACAATCACCCCCATGGCCAGGCACTCTTCTGCGCCGATCTGCTCGCCGGCAAAGGCAATCCCCAGCAACACCGCCACCACCGGATTCACGTACGCGTAGCTGGTCGCCGCTGCCGGTCGCACATGCTTGAGCAGGTACATGTACGAACTGAACGCCACGATCGAGCCAAAGAAGATCAGGTAGGCCAAGGCCCCCCAGCCCGCAGCGGTAGGCATCTGCGTCAACCGCTCGCCACTCAGGGCACTGCCCAGCAGCAGCACTGCGCCGCCCACCAGCATCTCGGCCGCACTGGCCATCGCGCCCTGGGGCAGCGGCAGGTTGCGGCTCCATACCGAGCCGAATGCCCAGGCAGCTGCGGCGAACAGGATCAGCGCCGCCCCCATGGGGCTGGCCTGCAGGTTCGAACCGAGGTTGAGCAGGCCGATACCGGCCAGCCCGAGGAAGATGCCCGCCCACTCCAGGCGCGAGTTGCGGTGCCCGAACAGCAGCCCGAACATCAGGGTGAACAACGGCACGGTGGCCACCGCCAGCGCCGCTACGCCCGAGGCCACGCCAGCATGCTCGGCCAGGGTCACGCCACCGTTACCGCAGCTGAGCAACAGAAACCCGATCGCCCCGGCGGCACGCCACTGCGGCCAGGTCGGCGCCGGAACGCCGCGCCAGCGCAAAAAACCATACAGCAGGCTGCCGGCAATCACGAAACGCACACCGGCCATCAGCATCGGTGGCCAGGATTCGACGCCGATGCGTATCGCCAGGTAGGTGGAGCCCCACACCAGGTAGAGGGCCAGGAAGGCGCCGATGAGCAGCCAGGGAAAACGACGAGAGGCAGGCATGGGAAAACACTCGAAATCCGTTTACGGGTGACTTAGTTTAGAAAGGCACCTGCGTAAACATAAGTTACAAAACACGTTTAATAGACCCATACACTTTGCAATGAACGGTAATTCGACTGCTTTGCCGTTGATTGCACAGCCCGCACCGAGAAGCCCATGGACAAGTACGACCGCATGCTGCTCGCCGCTTTGCTGGAAGACGGCCGCGCCACCTATGCCCAGCTCGCCCGCCAGGTCAATCTGTCGGCGCCGGCGGTGGCCGAGCGAGTTGCCAAACTCGAGGCCAGCGGCGTGATCACCGGCTACGCCGCCAAGGTCGATCTGGAAAAGATCGGTCTGCCCATCCAGTGCATCATCGAACTGCGCCTGGCCAGCCACGGCAACCAACAGGCCTACGACGCCCTGGCACGCATCCCCCAGCTCACCGAATGCCACCGGGTCACAGGCGACCCCTGCGTGATCATGCAGGCGGCAGTGGGTTCGATGCACGAGCTCGAGGCATTGATCAACCAGGTTTCGCAACTGGGGTTCAGCAAGACCTCGATCATCCTGTCCAGCGCAGTGGAGCGGCGGGTGCCGCTGGACCACCTGCAGGGCAATGGCCGCAAGGGATGAACGGCGTCGCTCAGTGCCGCAGCAGCAGGCTGCCTTCGATCGGCACGTAGCGTGTGGCGGCACGGATCAGCGACAGCGCCGTAAGCCCGGGCGCCCCATAGACCACCGTCTCGACACCATGGCGCAGCATCACCCGCTCGAGCAACTGGTCGAAATCGCCATCGCCGGAAGCCAGCACGACCTGGTCGACCCGCCCCGCAGCTTCGTAGACATCCAGGGTGATGCCCACGTCCCAGTCACCCTTGGCCGAGCCGTCGCTGCGCTGGATGTAGGGTTTGAGACGCACCTCGAAGCCGAGGTTGCGCAGGATCTGCTGGAATTGCTGCTGCTTGCTGTCACCGCGGTCGATGGCATAGGCCACCGCCTCGACGATCTCGCCGTCAGCGCTGACCTGCGACCACAGGGCGCTGTAGTTGAAGTGGCAGCCGTGGGCCTGGCGTACCGTGTAGTAGAGGTTCTGTACATCGGCGAACAGCGCGATCTTTTTCACCTGGCGGCCCCGCAATGACGGCGAAAGGGGCGCGGTGCGCCCCTGTGATCCGGGCAGTATGCCAGAGCCGTCAGACGAAGGTGTCGTCGTCGTCCGAGAAGAACCCGCCACCGCCACTGTCGTAGTCGCTGTCGGCAAAGCCACCGCCCTGGTCATTGCCCCAACCACCGTTGTCGGCTACCTGGCGCTGGCTGTCCTGGTCGTTCCAGCCGCCGTTGTCGCTGGTCGGGGCCGGTTCTTCGCGGATCACCTCCACCACCTCTTCGGGCTGCGAATGATGGCTGAACAGGCTGCTGATCCCCTGGGCGAGCAGCACGCCACCGGCCACGCCGGCAGCGGTCTGCATGGCGCCGCCGAGGAAGCTGCTGGCGCCGCTGCGTGGCGGGGCAGCCGCGAAACCTTGTGCCTGCGGCTGTGGCTGCGGCGGTTGCGCGTAGGTTTGCGGCGCGGGCTCGCGCCAGCCGCCGGACGAAGGCGCTGGCGCGACCGGACGCTGCGGCTCGGGGCTGCGTGCACTGCTGCCGAAGATGCTCGAGAGGAAGCCGCCACTGGCGCGGGGCGGCTCTTCCCGGGCCTGGGCACGAGCCTGCTTGAGTTCGGCTTCGAGCTGCCGGTTGCGCTCGTCCAGTTGCTTGAGCGCCGCTTCCTGGACCAGGATCGCCTGGGTCATGTAGTACGGCGCCGCAGGCTGCTGGCGCAGGTGCTCCTCGATGCGCGCCTGGGCCTGGGCATCGCGCGGCTGCTGCGGATCCTCGGCCTGCTTGAGGCGGCCGAACAGGCCGTCGATCAGGGTTTGCTCTTCAGTGTTCATGGGCTACCTCGTGGGCCATGCGAAACATCGGACAGGATCAAAGATGGGGCGTGTACCGGGAGGATTCAATCAAGCCTGCGATGAAACTTTTTTCAGCATGCGTCGCTCCTGGGCTAAAGTGACGCACTGCTTTTTCCTGCGATATAGACCGATGAACCCGCTGACGATCCTGCGCGACTCCCTCTACTTCTTCCGCCGCCATTTCACCAGCATCCTGCAGCTGTGCCTGCCGCTGGTGGTGCTCGAAGCCCTGTTCAGCCAATTGCTGTACCGCCAACTGGGTGACGACGCATCGCCCGCCTACGGCATGCTGGTCAGCCTGCTGTTCTACCCGCTGTACAGCGCCGCGTTGATCCTCTACCTGGACACCCGCAGCAACGGCCAGCCGACCAGCAAGCGCAACCTGTTCGCCCGTGCCGTGCAACTGTGGCCGTCATTGGCGCTGCTGATCCTGATCAGTTCGCTGCTGATCATGGCGGGCCTGGCGCTGTTCATCTTCCCGGGCGTGTGGATCATGATCAACCTGGTGTTCGCCGAGTACCTGCTGGTGCTGCGCGGCCTGCCGGTGATGCAGTCGATGCGCGAAAGCGCACGCATGACCACCGGGCACTTCATGCGCATCCTGATCTGCGTGCTGTCGGTGCTCGCACCGTTGTGGCTGCTCGACGGCCTGTTGCTGATGGCCTTCCCCGACCCGCAACCGGGCGCGCAACTGGCGCTGGACAGCTTGAGCGGCTTCCTGCAGCTGTTCAGCAGCGTGGTGCTGTACCGCTTGTTCATGCTGCTGGAGAGCGAAGGCAGCACCTCAGCGGGAAACTGAACGCGGCACGTGATGACGGCGCGGCTCTGGAAAGCGTTCGCGCTGCCCTGCCCGCCGTATTGTATCGACACTCCTGAACGACGCCCGACAATCACGGGCCGCCATCAGGAGATGCATGCAATGGGTATGACAACGGATTCCACACCTGAGCTACAGCGTGACTTCACCGCCACGATCTACTGGATGAAAGGGAGCCAGCTCGTCCCGATCAGGCGAAGCAACGCGAAGGATAAATTCACCTGGGGTGTAGTCCCGGAGGACAACTGGCTCCAGGCGGGAGGTGACCAACCCTCGCTGACCCTGGACTTCGAGTTTCACTCCAAGACCGAAGACCGCCTGCATTACATGATCAGCAGGTCGAGCGGATTGAATATGCTTGGACGAAGCGTCAACGGCTATCTCGGACTCTATCGGGTCAGCGAAGTGACCGACTACTGGAAACTGGAACCGTTGCGGCGGGCATCCAATGGCTGGGTCTGTCGCTTGCGTGATCATGAAGGGCATGGCGTGAAGACTTGGCTGGACAACCCTCACTTCGACAACTTCACCTACCACTTCCTGAACACCTATGAAGGGAATGACGCCGAGTTCCTCGTGGTGCCCACAACCTGACCGCAGCGTTCACAGCAACCCGAGGGTCAGCGCCTTGAGGGTTGCGGCGGCGCGGGTGCTGCATCCGAGCTTGCGGAAGGTGCTCTCCACGTGGGTCCTTACCGTACTCGGGCTGATCCCCAGCACCTTCGCCGTTTCCTTGTTGCTGTTACCGAGGCTGATCTGGTAAAGCACCTGGGTTTCGCGCTCGCTCAACACCCCATTGCCGACCCTGGCCGCAGCAACCCGGCCATCACCCCGCGCGGCCGCAATCACCGCCTCGCAACACTGGGCATCGAAGCGACCCTGTTGTGCCTGCTCCCTGAGCAGATGCTCGGCCTGCGGCCTATCGAACGCTGCGCGCCATGGGCGCTCGCCGAGCAAGGCCTCCCAGGCCAGGGCAACGGCCAGCAAACGCTGCGGCGGACGCAGGCTGTCCGCTTCCAGACCGCGGTAGTAGCCGCTGCCGTCGAGCCGTTCGTAGCCGTGCGCCGCGAGCTGCCCGGCCTGCACCAACCCCGGGATCTGCGCGCAGGTACGCTGGGTCCAGTAGGGGGCCAGGCGAATCTGTTCACGATCCCCTTCGAGCAGCACCCCGGGCTGGTTCCACACCCGGTTCGGTACCGCCGCACGCCCCATGCCGTGCACCAGGGCCGCCTGCCTTAGCAGGCATTGCTGCGCGGCATCCAGGCCCATCAAGGCGGCCGCGTCATGCACCAAGCCCGCCACCCGACGCGAATAGCCACCAAGCCAGGACAGCTTGAGATCAACCACATCGGCCACCAGGGTCAAAGGCACATCACGGCTCGCATCTGCCGCAGAGGTCTGTGCCTGCGCCTCCTGCAAGGCGTGCAGCCAATCCTCGGCATGGCGTCGCAACTCACCGACGAGGCTGCGTGGATAACGCCGGTCGGCCTGCCCGTCGATCCAGGCCAGCGCCGCCTCCAGGCCATGGGCGCGGGACAGGATCTCCAGATCCCCGGCCAGCACCACCTGGTAGACCACCTCGGGAATCTGCGGATGGCGCAAGCCGAAGGGGCGGCCCGTGCCATCGAAATGCTCGAACACATGCCGCAGGCCCTGCTCCACCGGCCCGTCCAGGCCCAGGGCCACGGCGACCTCGCCTGCCACCTCGCAATGCACCTGCGCCATCGGCCTGGTCCTGCGCATGGCGCGCTGACCCGCAGCGTCGAGGGTCTGGTCGAGCATGGCCTGACGCCCGCGCACATCGTCCCCGAGCAACCGGGTGAAATCTTCGGCGTTGGCGGTGCAGCCCGACCAGCGCAGCAGCGCGACCTCGTCGGCCACATGCAGGTGCAGGCCTGTGCCCATGCAGCTTTGCGCGAGCCAGCGGGCCAGTCGGGCCGTGCGCCGCGACTGATCGATAGGCTGACCCATGCTCAGGTCACCGACCATCGACAACGCCAGCATGGCTTCCTGCAATGGAATGCGGTCGGCAGCGGTCAGGGCGGATTCAGGCATGGGAGGTCCACTAGTCGGTCGATCGGCGGCTCGGTCATTCGACCGATACCGGTGCAGGCGTCTCCTGCCGAGAATACAGCCATCACTCACAGGAGACCGCGCCATGTTCCGATTCAAAACGCTTGCCACCGCAATAGCAATGACTGCCTCGATCTTCACCGTCGGCAGCAGCTTCGCCGACACCACCAAACCGTCGGTGGTCATCGTCCACGGCGCCTTCGCCGACGGCTCGGACTGGGCCAAGGTCGTGCCGCTGCTGCAGGCCCAGGGCATCAAGGTCACCGTGGTGCAGAACCCACTGACCTCGCTGGCCGAGGACGTCGCCGCCACCCGTCGTGTGCTGAACAACCAGCAAGGGGATGTGGTCCTGGTCGGCCACTCCTGGGGCGGTACGGTGATCAGCCAGGCGGGTACCGACGCCCACGTTCGCGGGCTGGTCTATGTGGCGGCATTCGCCCCCGATGCCGGCCAGGCCAGCAAGGACCTGGGTCAGGGCTACCCGACCCCGCCCGGCACCAGCCAGATCGCAGCCGACAGCAATGGCTACCTGTACCTGACGCCTCAAGGCATGGCCACCGACTTCGCCCAGGACCTGCCCAAGGCCCAGACCGACATCATGACCGCCACCCAAGGTCCGATCCGCGCCTCGGCCTTCGAGGATCGCACCAGCGCCGCAGCCTGGAGCACCAAGCCCTCATGGTACGTAGTGGCCGGTCAGGACCGCATGATAGATCCAGGCCTGCAGCGCGCCTTCGCCAAGAAACTCGGCGCGCAGACCACCGAACTGGGCACCAGCCACGTACCCCAGCAGTCGCAGCCTGGCGAAGTGGCCAAGGTGATCATCAAGGCTGTCGACAAGGTCGCCAGCACCCACTGAGCGATGGGCGGGCCGGACACCTCGGCCCGCCCTCGGTGAGACTCGCTGCGCTGGAGCGGTGCAAGGCCAGGAAAGCCTTCTCTCTCCCGCCCTTGGCTCCAGCGCTCCAGACTGATGCCCACCACGCCCAACCGCCTGAACTTCATGATCACGGGCAATGCCGAGCATCAGGACAAGAAGCTCGGCGTCAGCCGCAATGGCTACCTGGGGTTCTACCGCTATGCCTCGGTGGTGGACTATTTCAAGCTCGAGCCCCTGCAGTGGGGTCAGGACAGCCTGCTGTGCCGCTGGCGAGATCATCTTGGCCACCAGGTCAAGGCCAGCAGCGAAGCCCCGCAAGCTTCGGCGCGGTTCAGGTACATGAATGTCCAGATGGGCAGTTCCCTGACCTTCCTGGTCGAACGCGTCGCGCAGTGAGCTGTTATCTGCGCGGCTTGGCCCGCGCGGTGGCTTCGGCTACCAGCGGGTCATCCGGCCAGTAATGCTTGGAACCATCTGTCTGCTCTGATGATTGACACCCCCTCCCCCCCGGAAAATCAGGTGTTGGCACAAGCGAGGCGTGACAGTGGTTGATTGTCAGAGGAACGCTAAGCTGCCGTAGCCCCTAGTGCCATTTGGAACAGCTTACGAGGCTCTTTCCCGTTGCGTCTCAATTTCGGCCAGCAAGTGTTGAATTAATCCGGCTGCAAAACGCTGCCGCCCCACAAGCTCATCCTCTTCCTCGCCCTCAGCGCCGTAGAAACGCGCGTAGGCGACTGCTCCAACTTTCTCGAAGCCCTCACTGTGCTGGTCATCTCCAAAGCGCCTTGCTAGCGCCGCCAGTCCGTCCTGTATCGCCTCGGGGTGCAGGCTTGAACGAATACGCTCAACGAATAGCGCTGCGACTTCCTCTACCGAACCTGAGTACCTGATCACGTGAATCAGGTCGGCAGCATCCTTCCGCTCTTGGCGCTGATCGAGAGCTAGCGCCTTCAAGATTACAAACGCCGGCACATCTGCAAATCGCACAACATCTACTGACACTCCATCGCCATCCAGGAGTTGGGCACAAATTTCCTTCTCCCCGTACCAGTCGTGGACGATCTTGGCGTGCTTGATTGTGAGTGCCGATACCTTCTCTCCGTCGACGCTGATAGTCCTGCCAGGTTCCTCATCACCAGCATCTCGGAGAAGCTCCACAACCACTTCCATATGCTCATCGACCTTACGACGCCAGCGCCAAGATGATGGCCTTCCGTCTTCGACCCAGCGGGTAAAACCACGAGCTTTCAGTTGTTCCGCAAGGCTGGCATATTCGTTATCCGCTGCCAGCACCTCCAGGTTTAACACGATGTCCACGTCTGAAGTCCCAGCATGCTGTGGAATCTCAGGCGGAGCCGCTGGCGTGAGATACCGAGGAACGAGTCCACCCACAAGCCTGAGAGTTTCCTTTAGATTCCCAAAAGCGCTTAGCAGTGTGAGCAGCGTCCTTTCACACGCAGAGGTAACATCCTGGTCGTATCCAGCCGCTGTGCGAGGCTTCAGTCCTGTTGCCATGACAACTCCAAACGTTCCCTAACATGATCAGCCAGTTCTTTGTTGCGGCCACGGCCGTCCAGCAAATCCAAGTAAAGAATGTAAGGACTTGCAAAATAGGCAGGGTGGTCCGGATGCATCATTCGGTAAAGCAAGCCAGCAGGTTCGCGCTCGATAAGCGTAACGTTTGCACCTTTGTTGACTGGCTTGATATCTAGCATGCCAGCCATCCTCTCCGTGTAGCCCTTGGGCACTATGATGTCTACGCCATCGGTGCTTGTCAGCAACGGAGCATAAATATTAGCCGCAGTCACACCTGTGAACGCCCACGGGAAATCCACCCCCTGGTGTTCTATCCTCTCTGCCAGGTTAGCCAGCAAGTGCTTGGGGTTTTCGACAAACTTGTACCACTTTGACTTCTTTTCTTTGCGTCCCTGCCACTGCTCAGACCAAGCGTCCAAAAGCTTATCAGGGCGAGCTAGCATTCTCCGCTTGCTTGGCCCGCCACCGGTAGACTTTACCCATTCCCGCAATGTCAGCTCCTGCAACACAAGAGAACAGGTGTACGCGGAGGTCTGAGCTTGTTCGGCCAGTTCTGTACCCGTCAGCCATCCATTACTGTTCTTCAAAAGCGCATGAATTACGCTTTCACGAGCTTCAGTAAACAGATCAATGCCTTGTGTGTTCTTTTTGGAGCGCTGGGAAGGTTTTTCGATATTTATGAGCCAGCCGCCATGCTTCAGGTAAAGGCTGCCTCCAAGCTCGAATGAAGCAATATTCAGCTCCCTAAGCTCCTGCTTGGCTCCGGGGCTCAACACGCCTGCCGCAAGCAGTCCAATAACCTCGTATCCAGGATGAGCATCCTGCATGCTCCTGTGGAGCTGGTACACAGCATTCCTTAAGTCTCTTGGGTAGACTTCCCTTTTGACCTCTACGAATACCAGTAGGGTTTTACTCCAAGCCTCGATCACCACTATGCCGTCGAGTTCACCATCCACCCCAGCCATGGCGAAGTCTTGTGAAGCCTCTCTCACCGAAGCTTCCGGACCGAATGCCTCAGCAAGCGCCTCCACCAGCGCGGCCAGCATCTGCCGTTCGAATTCGAACCCCGAATGATGTGGGTAATGGTTCATAACCTTAGCCTCCAGCGAATCATTAGCTGAACAGCAAATAAAGCCTTATCAGCTAAAACTTAGCCCTCATCTTATCATTAGCTGAACAGCTAACCAGCCATTTTTTGCTAAGCTTTCACCGTAGCACGCTTGTGGCGTGAAGCCACCAGCAGGTTGCAGAGCGCTCAGGCACCTCAGATCCGCAGCAGGAAGTGCAGCCCGCAGGAAAGGTGCTCCACCTGCTGGGATTCAAGGAGGGTGAGGCGCCGGAAGAGTTGGCACTTCCCCGAAGGATGGGCATTGGGTGATGCACTATAGCCCCCAGGCAGTTCGCTTACTGGGGGCTACAGCCTCATCACTCAGGTCTTCCTTGGCTTAGCTCTGGCCGTCGCCTCGGCCACCAGTGGGTCTTCGGGCCAATAGTGCTTGGGGTATCTACCCTTGAGATCCTTCTTCACCTCGACATAGGTGCTGCGCCAGAAGTTGGCGAGATCCTGAGTGACCTGCACGGGCCTGCGGGCCGGCGACAGCAGGTGCAGAATCAACGGCTGCTTGCCCTGGGCGATCCGTGGAGTTTCTGCCAGGCCAAACAGCTCCTGCAGCCGCACAGCGAGGATTGGCGGATGCTGCGAGTAGTCGATACGGATATTCGATCCGGACGGCACCTGGATCGCCTGAGGCGCCTGGGTGTCCAGCTCCTGTGGAAGCGGCCACGGCAGGAGATTTCTGACTATCGACGGCAGATCCAGCTGGCTGAAGTGGCTGAGCCTCGTGACTTTGCCCAGGTACGGAGTGAGCCACTCTTCGAGTGTGTCGAGAAGATTGGCATCACTGAGATCAGGCCATTTGCTCTCTGCCTGACCATTCTGGATGTCCAGCTGACGCAGTAGATCGACCCGCGCCTGCCACTGCCGTAGCTCGGGGCTCCACGGCAGGAGCTCGATGCCCTTGCGTCTCACCAGGTTGACCAGGGCCAGCGAGCGGGTTTGCTCATCAAGACTCGGCAGGGCTTTCGTCGACAAGATCAGCTGCCCAACCTTCAACTGCCGCTCAGCCTTCAGAACACCTTCCCTTTCGTCCCACTCGACCTCATCGACAGACCCCACAAGGTCAGCCAGCTCGTCATCGAACAAGGCCGGATCGAGGTCACTCGCCAGGTAGATCCGCTCTTCACGCTGCCCTTGCCGGCTACCCAGGTCGGCCACCACCAGCCACTCATGCTTGGTGAGGGCATCGGGCTCCGGGAACACCGCAGCACGACCGTTGGACAGACGGTATTCGGATGCACTTGCACGCCTCTGCAGGCCAATTCGATCAGGGTAGGCGAACGCCAGGAGGCACCCTACCCAACGTGGGTGATCGGGCTCGCTGACAGGGCTGGAGGCCCTTCCGCGCAGCAGGGATCGGTACTGCCGCGCAGACTGCTTCACCCGCTGAAGGGAACCACCACTACGACGTGAATGCTGCTCGCCTGACAAGGCACTCAGCCTGGTGTGGAGGTCAGCACCGGCTCCACGGAGGATGTCCTTCTCACCGAGCAGCGCCGCGATGTTGCACGCCAGATCATCCAGCCCCATCGCACTGCCTTTGATGAGCATGTGAGCGATCCGTGGATGCGCTGGAAGCTCGCTCATGGCTGATCCGTGCGGTGTGAGCTGTCCAGCATCATCGAGTGCGCCCAGGCGCTTCAGCAGGTCTCTGGCTTGGCCGAAAGGAGCTGATGGAGGCTGGTCGAGCCAGGTCATCTCTGTCGGCTTCATTCCCCACCGGGCCAGCTGGAGAGCCAGAGCTGCGAGATCCGCCTGCAGGATCTCTGGTGTACTGTAGCCGGCCATTTGCTCGTGCTGCGACTCCGACCACAGGCGATAGCAGACACCTGGCTCCAAGCGCCCTGCCCGCCCTGCACGCTGCGTCGCACTGGCCTTCGATATACGCTGCGTGTCGAGTCGGGTCATGCCACTGCGAGGATCGAACCTTGGCACTCGCTCTAGACCACTGTCCACCACGACTCTGACGCCTTCGATGGTCAAGCTGGTCTCGGCGATGTTCGTGGCCAGAACGATCTTCCGGGAGCCCTTGGGTGCCGGGTCTATCGCAGCACGCTGGGCGTTCAGATCGAGGTCACCGTACAGCGGGCACACGATCACGTCTGGACGGTTGCTCAGCTGCTCCTTGAGGTCTTCCGCCACCCGCCGAATCTCTGCCTGCCCAGGAAGAAAAACCAGAACGCTTCCCGACTGTTCATTGATGGCGGCCAAGCAGGTGCCTGTGACTCGCGCATCGATTCGCTCGCCCGACTGGCAGGGGCTACCCCAAACCGTCGAAACCGGATACATCCGCCCTTCACTGGTGACCACAGGCGCATCATTCAGCATCTTTGAAAGGCGGGCACCTTCCAGCGTTGCGGACATCAGGAGCAACTTCAGCGGGGGCTCATCACGTAGCAGTTCGCGGGCACTCAGGCACAGAGCCAGTGCAAGGTCAGAGTCGAGATTGCGAAGGTGGTACTCGTCGAAGATGACCACGCCCACACCATCCAGTGCAGGGTCATCCTGGAGCCGCCGAGCCAGGATACCTTCGGTGACCACCTCGATCCGGGTTCGCGGGCCTACCTTGCTATCAAGGCGAATCCGATAGCCGACAGTCTCACCAACCTTCTGACCCAGTTCACTCGCCAAACGCTCAGCAGCCGCCCGAGCAGCCAGTCGGCGAGGTTCGAGCATGATGATGCGCTGCCCGGCCAGCCATGGCTCGTCGAGCAGCGCCAGGGGTACGCGGGTGGTCTTGCCGGCACCGGGCGGCGCCTCGAGCACGGCTTCGTGGCGTTCGGCCAGGGCCTGGCGAAGGGCGGGCAAGACGGCATCGATCGGTAAAGAATTCATGGTGGTCCTCAGGCTGGCGAGCGAGTATAACGGCGAACCGAGACCGCTTCGTCATGGTCTGAGCATCAGGTGCGGACGTTTTTGCCCGACCTCCTGCAGTCACCTTTCCGGAGATTCACATGCGCATCCACTCCCGCGTCATCGGTGGCGCCCTCATCGCCGCCCTGCTGACCCAGCTGACGGCCTGCGGCACCATCATCTATCCCGACCGTCGCGGCCAGATCGAAGGCAAGATCGACCCGGTGGTCGCGGTCATGGACGCGATCGGTATCCTGTTCTATGTCATCCCCGGCCTGATCGCCTTCGGCGTCGACTTCGCCACCGGCGCCATCTACTACCCCGGCGGCAAGACCGCACAGGTCGACCCGGCCAAGCTCAAGCCAGCCGTGGATGCCGATGGCAAGATCGACAACCTCAAGCTGCAGGCTATTCTCGAAAGCGAACTGGGCCAGCGCCTGCCGTTGAACGATCCACGGCTGATCCAGCACCGCGGTAGCGTCGAGCAACTGGCCGCCTACGGCCTGGTACCGGCCGCCTGATCCAACCAGGGAAGAAGCTGCGCGCATGACCGCCACCGCCGAACACAAACGCCTGCTGCGCCTGGCCACCCGAGCCTCGCTGACGGTGGCCAGCATTCTCGTCCTGGCCAAGGCCGTCGCCTGGTGGATGAGTGGTTCGGTGAGCCTGCTGGCCGGCCTGACCGATTCGGCGCTGGATGCAGTCGCCTCCTTCCTCAACCTGCTGGCAGTGCACTATGCCCTGCGCCCGGCCGACGACGATCACCGCTTCGGCCACGGCAAGGCCGAAGCCTTGGCCGGCATGGCCCAGGCGCTGTTCATCGCAGTCAGTGCCGTGCTCATCGGCGTGCAGGCGGTCGAACGCCTGCAGGCACCGCAACCGCTGGGAGACACCGGCGCGGGCGTCGCCGTGATGCTGTTGTCGCTGGTGCTGACCGTGGCGTTGCTGGCGTTCCAGCGCAAGGTCATCCGTATCACCGGCTCCACGGCCGTGCGCGCCGACTCCCTGCACTACCGCTCCGACCTGCTGCTCAATGGCAGCATCCTCATCGCCCTGCTGCTGGCCAGCTTCGGCTGGCCGCAGCTCGATGCGCTGTTCGGCCTGGGCATTGCGCTGTACATCCTCTGGAGCGCGGTACAGATCGCCCGCGAAAGCACGTCGATCCTCATGGACCAGGAACTGCCCGCCGACATCGGCGAGCGCATGCAGGCACTGAGCCTGGCCATTCCCGGGGTGAAGGGCGTACACGACCTGCGCACGCGGGTATCGGGCAGCCACTGGTTCGTCCAGTTGCACCTGGAAGTGCCCGGCGAACTGCCGCTGCACGAAGCCCATGCCCTGTGCGTGAAGGCCTCGCAAGCGATCCGCGAGCACTATCCGCGTGCGGATGTGATGGTGCATGCCGACCCGGTGTAGGCGCTGCGCCAAGCCCAAGCATTCAGTTGACGCTGTAGCCTCGCCCGGTCAGGCAAGCCGCCAATGAGCGCCGGTAGCCGTTGGCCACATTGGCCGGTGGCGCGTAGGTGGCCGTGGCCGGATCGAAGCCGGACTGGCTGACCGCCCAGCGGTGGCACTGGTAGCGGTCCTGCTCCTGTTGCTCCGGGCCCTGGCCGCTGGCCGGATAGGCGACCACGTCGTAGCCGCTGTCCTGCTGGGGCTGCGGTTGGGGTTGCGGCGCATAGGCCGGCGCCGACGGATTGACCACCACATATTCCTGACTTTGCGGCTGGTACTGGTAGTAGGTATCGGCCACCAGGAACAACAGCGCGCCACCGAGCCATACTTCCTGGGCATAGGACGGCAGGTAATTGACCCGCACGCCATAGGGCGGACGCACTACGATGTAGCCGCCGCCGTGGGGGCGATACCAGTAGCCACCCGAGTAGAAGTAGTCCTGGCCCCGGTAAGGCACTTTCCAGTAGCGATCCGGGAAACGGTCGGTAGTGAAGCCCGGGCGATATTGCGGGCCCGGCCCCCAGCCATTGCCGTGCCCGTCGGGCCGGCCCTGCCACTCACCGCCCGGACGCTGCCCGGGACCACCGGCCTCCCAGTGGCGGTTTTCGCCGTAGCGCCGCGGAACATCCTGGTAATAGCCCTGGCGCGGCGGCTGGGTCTGGCGTACTTCATCACGCGAATTGAGCGGCGAGCTGCCCTGGCCGGCGCCAGGCTCCTGCTGGCCGCCCCAGCCACGACCATCGCCCGGCCCCTGGGCGAGCGCGCCAAGGCTGATGCCCATTCCCAGCAACCCGACACCCGCCAACTGCCAGATGCGTGACCTCATGTTCTTCCTCTCGATAACGACCGCGCTTGGTCACGCCAGTCTAACCTGCCACGCGCCAGGTGGATGCCATCGGCCCGGGCCACAAGCACTAAAAAAGGGAGGCCGGTTGGCCTCCCTTCGGGAATTGTCGTCCGTGCTCGACGCTTGTGGCGTCGGCTCACCTCACAGTGCCTTCTGGACCCTGTGCAGCCCGGGGGCCTGGCGATCCGGTGGGATGGCTGGCCGCGACCGCCCGCCTAGAGCGCGTCGCCGTGGACATGAGTCCGGGCAGTGATTCTGTTGATAAAGATAGAGGAATCACTGCGGCAGCGGATTGCGAAGATTGCTCTGATAAATAGCACTTGCGCAATTTTTCACTCAGGATTGATAATTCGCCGCAATCTGAACAGAAAAGGCATTGTTGATGAGCAAGCTCGACCGCTACGACCTGAGCATTCTCGCCGAATTGCAGCGCGATGCACGCATCTCCAACCAGGAACTGGCCGAGCGCATCGGCCTGTCGCCCTCGCCTTGCTCGCGCCGGGTCAAGCAGCTCGAGGACGACGGCTACATCTCGCGCCAGGTGGCGCTGCTGGACCGCAAGAAACTCGGCCTGAGCCTGACCGCCTACGTGCTGATCGGCATGGACCGCCATACCCCCGAGCGCTTCGAAACCTTCGAGGCCGCCATCCGCAACCTGCCCCAGGTGCTCGAATGCAGCCTGGTCACCGGGATGGACGCCGACTACCAGCTCAAGGTGGTGGTGCCGGACATGGACCACTACCAGAAGCTGCTGCTCGGCAGCCTGACGCGCATCGAAGGCGTCACCAGCGTGCGTTCGAGCTTCGTGCTCAACCAGGTGCTGGCCAGTACCGAGATGCCATTGACCCACCTCCGTTAATACCTGCCACACCCGGCGTATGATCGGGTCTTCAGACTGCCTGGAGGTTAAAGATGGATCCCGCCGTTTTCGAAGAGTGGATGATGATCATCCTGGTCACCGTGCTGATCGGGTTCATGGGCTTCATCGTCTGGGACCTGGCAAAGAAGTCCAAGGCCGGACGCTTCGGCACGCTGATCCTGTTCTTCGTGCTGGGGCTGGGGGTACTGGCCTTCATCATCAAGAGCGTGGTGGTGGGGTTCCTCGAAGGGGTGTAGCGCAGGCCAGACCCCATCGCGGGAGCTCTACAGCCGTGCCGGCACCTCGCGCCAGCAACCCTGTTCCAGCCCATCGAGGGTCCAGTCACCGATCCTGACCCGCACCAGGCGCAAGGTCGGCAACCCCACCGCCGCTGTCATGCGCCGCACCTGGCGGTTGCGCCCTTCGCGGATCACCAGCTCCAGCCAATGGGTGGGAATGCTCTTGCGAAAGCGTACCGGTGGGTTGCGCGGCCACAGTGCCGGCTCATCGAGCAGGCGCGCCTCGGCTGGCAAGGTCTTGCCATCGTTGAGCTCAACGCCATCGCGCAATAGCTGCAACTGCTGCTCGGTCGGCTCACCCTCCACCTGCACCCAGTAGGTCTTGGGCAGCTTGTGCTTCGGGTCGGCGATGCGCGCCTGCAAAGCGCCGTCATTGGTCAGCAGCAGCAGGCCTTCGCTGTCGCGGTCCAGTCGCCCGGCCGGATAGATGCCGGGGATATCGATGAAATCCTTGAGCGTGGCACGGCCCTGGTCGTCACTGAACTGGGTCAGTACATCGAATGGCTTGTTGAACAGGATCAGGCGCGGCTCGGCCGGCGGCGCCTTGGCCGCACGACGCGGGCCGGCAGGACGCGCCGCCGGGCGGCGCGGTTTGGAGCGGGGTGGCAGGGGCATGGATCCTCAGCGGAACGGCGGCTCGTCGAAACTGCGCAGTTTACGCGAGTGCAGCGAGTTGAGCTCGGTGCGCAGCAGGTCGAGGGCGGCGATGCCGATCTTCAGGTGCTGGCTCACCGCACGGTTGTAGAAGGCGTTCGCCGAGCCCGGCAGCTTGATCTCGCTGTGCAGCGGTTTGTCGGACACGCAGAGCAAGGTGCCATAGGGCACCCGCAGACGATAGCCCTGGGCGGCAATGGTGCCACTTTCCATGTCCACCGCCACCGCACGCGACAGGTTGATCAGCGGACGCTCCTGGGCCCAGCGCAGTTCCCAGTTGCGGTCGTCGTAGGTGAGCACGGTGCCGGTGCGCAGGCGCTTCTTCAACTGCTCGCCACGCTCGCCGGTCACCTGCGCCGCCGCTTCCTGCAGGGCCAGCTGCACTTCGGCCAGGGCCGGAATCGGAATGTTCGGTGGCACCACGCGATCGAGGATGCCGTCGCGGCGCATGTAGGCGTGGGCCAGTACGTAGTCGCCGATGGTCTGCGACTGGCGCAGGCCGCCGCAGTGACCGATCATCAGCCAGCAGTGCGGGCGCAGCACGGCCAGGTGGTCGGTGATGTTCTTGGCGTTGGACGGCCCGACCCCGATGTTGACCAGGGTGATGCCGTCGCCGTCGGCAGCGATCAGGTGGTAGGCCGGCATCTGGTAGCGGTGCCAGACCACACTGGCCACCAGGGCCTGGGCTTCGCCGTTGTCCATGCCCTTCTCGATCATCACGTTGCCGGGCAGGACCATGCGCACGAAGCGCGGGTCCTGGCGCAGTTGCTCGAGGCCGTGGGCGATGAACTGGTCGACGTAGCGGTGGTAGTTGGTCAGCAGGATCCACGGCTGCATGTGGCGCCAGTCGCTGCCGGTGTAGTGCACCAGGCGGCGCAGGGAGAAGTCCACGCGGGCAGCATCGAACAGTGCCAGGGGCAGGGTCTGGGCGCTTTCCCAGTCGTACAGGCCGTCGGCGATGTTGTCGGTGGCGGCAGACAGGTCGGTGCTGGGGAACACCCGCGCCAACTGCGCGGCAGTGATGCCGCTGCCGGCCAACTCGTCGCCCTGGTCGACCACGTAGGGGTACGGGATGTTCTGCTCGCTGACGCCGACCTCGACGGTCACGGTGTAGTCGCTCATCAGCGGGCGCAGTTGCTCGAGCAGGTAGCCACGGAAGGCGGCCGGCTGGGTCACGGTGACGCTGTAGGTGCCGGCGACCTGGACCTTGGCGTAGGCGCGGGTGGTGGCGGCGACTTCACCCTGGCTGAAGTAGGTCAGGCGCAGAGCTGGGTAGCGGAACCGGGCGCGCTGGTCGTCGTCCGGTTCGGTGCGGTCCTTGAGGTAACGCTTGAGGGCCTGGCTGAGGGCCCCGGTGGCCTGTTCGTGCAGGGCCGCCAGACGGTCGACGGCCTGTTCGGGGGTATCAACGACTACAAACGCTTGGCTCACGCTGGGCTTCCTGTATTCGGGGGCATGCAGGGTTTCCATCTTGCCTGCCTTCTGCGCTAAAAACACCCCCGGGGGTAAATGGCCCCCCTTCGCGGGTAAACCCGCTCCCACACGTTCACCGCTGGTTTCAAATACAGCGCAGCACCTGTGGGAGCGGGTTTACCCGCGAAGAGGCCAACGCGATCAGAGCGGCGTGGCACGCGCCACCAGGGCTTGGGCATCGACGCCACGCGGCAACGCGCCATACGCCCGACCGCCCGTGCCCAGGCGGCTGCCGATGAACGCATCGCTCACCGTGGCATTGCCCGCCTCCAGCAGCAGCTTGGCCTGCAAGGCGAGCGCAATGTCCTCGGTCAGCTGGCGGGCGCGGTACTGGATATCGTCGGTGTCGGCGAACGCACCCTTGAGGTTGCCGATATGCGCGGCCAGGCGCGGATCGCCATGGCCATCGCCGAGCTCGGCGAACAAGGCCTCGAGCACACCCGGCTCCTTCGAAAGCGCACGCAGCACGTCGAGGCACTGCACGTTGCCCGACCCTTCCCAGGTCGAGTTGACCGGCGCCTCGCGGTACAGCCGCGGCAGGATGCTGTCTTCCACGTACCCCGCGCCCCCCAGGCACTCCGCGGCCTCGTTGATCATGCCCGGCGCTCGCTTGCAGATCCAGTACTTGCCCACGGCCGTGACCAGGCGGGCGAAATGCGCCTGTTGCGGGTCGTCGAGCTGGTCCAGCGCCTGGCCCATGCGCAGGCTCAGGGCCAGTGCCGCCTCGCTTTCCAGGGCCAGGTCGGCCAGCACGTTCTGCATCAGCGGCTGCTCGCTGAGCAGCTTGCCGCCGACCTTGCGGTGCGCGCAGTGGTGGCTGGCCTGGGTCAGGGCCTGGCGCATCAGGGCGCTGGAGCCGACCATGCAGTCGAAACGGGTCATGGCCACCATCTCGATGATGGTCGGCACACCGCGCCCCTCCTCGCCGATCATCCAGGCCAGCGCGCCACGGAACTCCACCTCGCTGGAGGCATTGGAGACGTTGCCCAGCTTGTTCTTCAGGCGCTGGATGTAGAACTGGTTGCGCTGGTCGTCCGGGCGGTGACGCGGCAGCAGGAAGCAGCTCAGGCCCTTGTCGGTCTGCGCCAGGGTGAGGAAGGCATCGCACATCGGCGCCGAACAGAACCACTTGTGCCCCACCAGTTCATACGGCTGACCCGGACCGGCAGCACCGACCGGGTAGGCACGGGTGGTGTTGGCGCGCACATCGGTGCCGCCCTGTTTCTCGGTCATGGCCATGCCGAGGGTAACGCCGCCCTTGTGCCGGTCGCCGACATTGCGTGGATCGTATTCGCGGGCCAGCACCTTGGGCAGCCAGTACTGCGCCAGTTCCGGCTGCAGGCGCAGCGCCGGGACCGCGGCGAAGGTCATGGTCAGCGGGCAGCCGCTGCCGGCTTCGGCCTGGCTGTGCAGGTAGGTCATCGAAGCCCGGGCCACATGGGCACCGGCCCGGGGCTCGGCCCAAGGCAGCGAGGGCAGGCCATGCTCGATCGCGGTGCGCATCAACTCGTGGTAGGCCGGATGGAACTCCACCAGGTCGATGCGGTGGCCGTAGCGGTCATGGCTACTGAATTCGGGCTTGTGGGCATTGGCCAGAAAACCTGCGGCCATCAGCGGGCCACCCGCGAGGGTGCCATAGGCGTCGATCCGCGATTCGGCCCAACCCGCGCCAAAGCGCTTCGACCACTCCTGCAGCGGCAGGTCGAGGCGGTACAGGTTGGCGCCATCGAGCGAAGGGGGCTGGTTGGTGACTTCGTGGGTTTCGGCGTACTGGTGCAGGTTCATCGGCGGCTCCTGGGTCATCGGTGGCCTGGAACGTCCAGTGAAGCACTCATTGCCGGGGAGTCAAAGTGGCAAAAGCGCCGATCCTGACGGCGTCGCCTACAGGAACCCGGGCCCGGAAGCGAGCCGACCGGGAGGCGCCTGCACCTGGGCCACCGCCACCGTCATCGTCAGCTCGAAGCGGCTGCCCAGGCCCCGCGTGGACTCGTAGGACAGGCGCGCGCCGATCAGCTCGCCCAGCTGCCGGCAGATCGACAGGCCGATGCCCAGGCCGCCGTAGCGCCGGGTCATGGAACCGTCGACCTGGAAGAAGCGCTGGTAGAGAATCGCCTGGTCAAGGTCGTCGAACCCGATGCCGCTGTCACTGACGGTCAGCGTCAACGCCAGGCTGTCCGGCCCGATCCGCCGCCCGCGCGCCTGGATCATCACCCCGCCCTGATGGGTGAACTTCAGGCCGTTGTCCACCAGGCAGGCCAGGCATCGTGCCAGTTTCTGCGCATCGCACACCAGATTGTCGGGCAGCTCCGCAGGCACATCCAGGCTCAGGTACAGGCCCTTGCCCAGCGCTGCTCCGGCATACCCGGCACGCAGCTCCTGCAGCAGCCGGCGCAGGCTGAACGGTGCGCCGTGCGCTCGCTGGCGACCGGCCTGCAACTCGGTGAGGGTCAGGATATCGTCGACCATCGCCATCATGTCCTGCGCCGAAGATGCAGCGGTGCGCTGGTACTGCGCCTGCTCTGCGCCCATGGGCAGGGTCTGCATCAGCTCCAGCGAACCGATCACGCCGTTCATCGGCGTGCGCAGCTCATGGGTGACGGTGGCGAGGAACTCATCCTTGAGCCGGTTGCTGCGCGCCAGTTGCTGATTGAGCTGCTCCAGCTTGCGTCCACTGTCGCGCAGCGCCTGCGACTGCTCTTCACGCAGGCTGTTGATGCGGTCGGCCAGGGCCAGCGACAGCAACGCCACCTCCAGCGCCGCGCCCAGCTGGCTGGCGTACATGGTCAGGAACACATTGGGCAGGTAACCCAGCACCATCAGCGTGTTCACCAGGCCACCCAGAAGAAAGGCCGACCAGGCGATGACGAACCAGCGCGCCACCCGAACCCCACGCACCCAGGCCAGGATCCCGGCGGCGAAGACACTCACAGTGAAGGCCAGCGCCAGCCCGGTGGCCATGCGCAGCGCCACCCCGTACGACAGGCTCACCGCCAGCAGCATCACCAGCACACCGCCGACCATCAGCACCATCAGCAGCCGGTCCAGGCCGGGGCTGAGGCGGCGCACCTGCAGGAAATGGCGGGTGAACAGGCAGCCGAACAGCCCGGCTGCGCCGATGAACAGGGGCGTTGCGGCGTTGGCCCACCAAGGGCTGTCGGGCCAGAAGTAGGCCACCCCGGCGCCATTCACCGTAATCTGGTAAAGACCGAACGACGCTATATAGAGGATGTAGTAGAGGTAGCTGACATCGCGCACGCTCAGGTAGATGAACAGGTTGTAGACCAGCATCACCAGCAGGACGCCATAGATCATGCCCAGCACGTAGAAACGTGCCGGCTGCGCCTCGATGTAGGCCTCGGACGACCACAGCGTCAGCGGCGCCTGCACCGAGCCCTGGCTGTGCAGGCGCAGATAGATCGTGGTGAGCCGATCCCGGACCAGCGGCAGCTCGAACAGGTAGTTGTTCTGCAGGATCTGCCGGCTGGCGTAGGGCAAGGCATCGCCGGTACGGCGTGCCAGGTGCAGCTCGCCGTGCTCATCGGGCAGGTAGAGTTCCAGATGATCCAGTGGCGGGTAGGCCAGCTCCAGCAGCCACTGGCGGGCAGAGGCTGCGGGTGGGCCAACAGGGCGCAGGTCGACTTTCAGCCAGAACACCGAGCTGGAGTAGCCGGCATTGAGGGTTTCCCGGGGGTGCGGGCGAAACTGCGAGGCAAACGCAGGTGCACTGACCTGGTCGATGCTGGCGCTGCCATCCACGTCTTCGTAGACCTGCATCAGCTTGCCCAAGGGAAGTTGCCGGGTGGCATCGTCGAAATCGACCGCTCCGGCGAGCAGGGGCAGGCAGCCCAACAGCACAATCAGCAAATAGCGCATACAGCCCCAGCCTGGCCCGCGCGGTCGCGTCGCAATTGCCTCCCATCCCTTTGAGACGACGAAATCCGGTGCAGCCGTTGATTCGAGTTATCCGAGCACTCTAGCATAGCGTTCCGGCGCGTCCAGCAGCCACTGGCATTTTGGACAAAAGCGCTCTAGAACGAGCCTTACAGGCGACGCCAAACGTACAACCTGACCAATCGATCAAGAAATTAGCGCGCCCCGGCGATTCGCACAAATGGGTTTGGTGGTAAGCTCGCCGACCATGAATACCTACAGCTCCCGCCCCGTTGTCCTCTGTCTCTCCGGCCACGACCCCAGTGGCGGTGCCGGACTGCAGGCAGATATCGAAGCCCTGATCGCCCAAGGCTGTCACGCCGCCCCGGCGGTGACCGCCCTGACCGTCCAGGATACTGTCAACGTTTCCGACTTCCGCGTGCTCGACCGCGAGTGGGTGCTGGCCCAGGCCAATGCCGTGCTGGCCGACTCGAGCGTGGCTGCGGTCAAGCTGGGCATGCTCGGCTCCATCGAGATGGTCGAGACCGTCGCCGAACTGCTCGCCGCGCATCCTCACCTGCCGCTGGTCTGCGACCCGGTGCTGCGTGCCGGCGGCGGCGGCCGCCTGGGCAAGGACGAGGTCGGCTACGCCCTGCGCGAGCGCCTGCTGCCACGGGCTACCATCGCCACGCCGAACCTGCCCGAGGCGCGTATCCTCGCCGAACTGCCGCACGGCAGCGCAGACGAATGCGCGGAGAAACTTCTGCCGTTCTGCGAGCATCTGCTGATTACCGGCGGTCATGGCGACGAAGTGGAAATCCACAACCGTCTGTACAGCCGTGATGGCCAGCAGCACACCTGGACCTGCCAGCGCCTGCCGGGCAGCTACCACGGTTCGGGTTGCACGCTGGCCAGTGCCCTGGCCGGCCGCCTGGCCCTGGGCGAGCAGCTCGAAAGCGCCGTGCGCAGTGCCCTGGACTACACCTGGCGCACCCTGCGCGACGCCGAGCAACTGGGCAAGGGCCAGTACGTGCCACGCCGCCTGCCCCTGGACTTCTGCTCCTGACAAGAGGCCTCAACATGAAGCTACGCGGCCTGTACGCGATCACCGACAGCCAGCTGCTCGCCGGCCGTTTCCTCTCGCATGTCGAGGCAGCGCTCGAAGGCGGCGTGTGCCTGCTGCAGTACCGCGACAAGGGTGACGATGCGGCGCGACGCCTGCGCGAGGCCGAGGCGCTGATGCAGCTCTGCGAGCGCTACGGCACCCGGCTGATCATCAACGATGACGCCGAGCTGGCCGCGCGCCTTGGCGTCGGCGTGCACCTGGGGCAGACCGACGGCCCGCTCACCCCGGCCCGCGCCCTGCTCGGCCGCCAGGCGATCATCGGTTCGACCTGCCATGCCCGCCTCGACCTGGCCACCCAGGCCGCCAGTGAAGGCGCCAGCTATGTGGCCTTCGGCCGCTTCTTCAATTCACTGACCAAGCCCGGCGCGCCGGCCGCCAGCCTCGAGCTGATCGAGCAGGCCCGCGCCCAGGTCAAGCTGCCGATCGCCGTGATCGGTGGTGTCACCCTCGACAACGCCGCCCCGCTGGTCGCCCATGGGGCCGACCTGCTGGCGGTTATCCACGGCCTGTTCGGTGCCGACAGCGCGCAGGAAGTCACCCGCCGCGCCCGCGCCTTCAACGCCCTGTTCGCTTCCTGATTTCGAGAGAAGAGCCCATGTCCCGTTCCGAAACCCTTTTCGCCCAAGCCCAGAAGCACATCCCCGGTGGCGTCAACTCGCCAGTGCGCGCCTTCAAGAGCGTTGGCGGCACGCCACTGTTCTTCAAGCATGCCGAAGGCGCCTATGTGGTCGATGAAGACGACAAGCGCTACGTCGACTACGTCGGTTCCTGGGGGCCGATGATCCTCGGCCACGGTCATCCGGACGTGCTCGACGCGGTGCGCCGCCAGCTGGAGCACGGCCTGTCGTACGGCGCGCCGACCGCCATGGAAACCGAGATGGCCGACCTGGTCTGCTCGATCGTGCCGTCGATGGAAATGGTGCGCATGGTCAGCTCGGGCACCGAAGCCACCATGAGCGCCATCCGCCTGGCCCGTGGCTACACCGGTCGCGATGCGATCATCAAGTTCGAAGGCTGCTACCACGGTCACTCCGACAGCCTGCTGGTCAAGGCCGGCTCGGGCCTGCTGACCCAAGGCGTGCCAAGCTCTGCGGGCGTACCGGCCGACTTCGCCAAGCACACCCTCACGCTGCCGTTCAACGACATCGACGCCGTCGAGAAGACCCTCGCCGACGTTGGCCAGAGCGTGGCCTGCATCATCGTCGAGCCGGTGGCCGGCAACATGAACTGCGTGCCACCGGCACCAGGTTTCCTCGAAGGCCTGCGCAGCCTGTGCGACAAGCACGGCGTGGTACTGATCTTCGACGAGGTGATGACCGGCTTCCGCGTCTCGCTGGGCGGCGCCCAGGGCCACTACGGCATCACCCCCGACCTGTCGACCTTCGGCAAGATCGTCGGTGGCGGCATGCCGGTCGGCTGCTTCGGCGGCAAGCGTGAGATCATGGGCTGCATCGCCCCGCTCGGCCCGGTCTACCAGGCTGGCACCCTGTCGGGCAACCCGCTGGCCATGGCCGCCGGCCTGACCACCCTCAAGCTGATCAGCCGCCCGGGCTTCCACGACGAGCTGAGCGCCTTCACCAGCCGCATGCTCGATGGCCTGCAGCAACGTGCCGATGCCGCTGGCGTGCCGTTCGTCACCACCCAGGCGGGGGCGATGTTCGGCCTGTACTTCACCGGCGCCGACGACATCGTCACCTTCGACGACGTGATGGCCAGTGACGCCGAACGCTTCAAGCGCTTCTTCCACCTGATGCTCGACGGCGGCGTGTACCTGGCGCCGAGTGCGTTCGAGGCGGGCTTCACCTCGATCGCACACGGTGAAAAAGAGCTGCAGATCACCCTGGACGCGGCCGAGCGGGCATTTGCCCAGCTCAAGTGAGGGTGACGGCCTGATCGCGGGACTAACCAGGTACCGCCTGCAGGGAAGCAGGCGGGTATCCGCTGAGGCGGTTTCTGGTCCAGGTGTGAGCTGCATCACAAGTCGGACAAATCCGCCCCGATGCAGAATTTCGAGTAAAACTTTGTAAGGTAGGCGCTGCTTATCCCATAATGTGCCACCAGAGACATTGGCCGCAGCTTTGCAGAGGTAAGTCGATCCCCATGAACCGCACCGGCCGCGCCCTGACCCTGGGCTGCCTGTTGCTTCTTCAGCCCCTGCTGGCCCTGGCGGAGGGCGGTAACTCGTTGCTGATTCCAGCGACGGGCCGCTGCACTCTCAACGCCCAGCCCCAGGACCTGGAGAACGCGCTGAAAGCCTGCGCGCAGATTGCGGAATCCGGCGATGCCCAGGCGCAGTACGAGCTGGGCGAGTTCTACTACGGCGGCACCCTGGCCCCCAAGGACCTGAACAAGGCACTGAACTGGTTCGAGAAGGCCTCGCTGCAGGGCCACGCGCAGGCGCAGTACCGCCTGGGCGGCATGTTCTTCCACGGCGAGGGGGTCAAGGCCAACAATGTCCAGGCCTACATCCTGCTGAAGATCGCCGCGGTCAACGGTGCCGAGGATGCATTGGACATGGCCGACGAAGTGACCGAGCAGATGCCCCGCGACGAGCTGGAGCACGCCACCCAGGTGCTCGGGCAGATCTTCCGCAAGTACCTGCTCGAGCTGCAGAGCGCCGAAGGGCGCACGCCGTTCTCGCCGCTGCCTTGAACCCGGCCCGCCTGCCGGCGGCCGACGGGTCATCACCCAACCGTCAAATTCTCCTGCCAGACTGCCCGGGATGCCCTTGATCGTTTCAGAGCTTTCGCCACTGTCGATCAAGGGTTATTCTTGAGTTCATATCCTTTGTCGAGCGCCTTGAACCGACCTTGAACGCACCCATACAACCCCATCGCTTCACCCTCGAACCCTTCGAGGCCCACCGTTTCGCCAACTTGTGTGGCCAGTTCGACGAGCACCTGCGCCTGATCGAACAACGCCTGGCCATCGAGATCCGCAACCGCGGCAATCAGTTCGAGCTGATCGGCGAACCCAAGACCACCTCCGCTGCCGAACAGCTGCTGCGCCGTCTCTATCGCGAGACCAAGGCCACCGACCTGTCGCCGGAAACGGTCCACCTCTATCTCCAGGAGTCGGCGGTCGAGAACATCGACAACCCCGCCGTCAACGAAGTCAGCGTCTCGCTGCGCACGCGCAAGGGCAACATCCGCCCACGCGGGGTCAACCAGCAGCGCTACGTGAAGGAAATCCTGGCCAACGACATCAACTTCGGCATCGGCCCGGCCGGTACCGGCAAGACCTACCTGGCCGTGGCCTGCGCCGTCGATGCCCTGGAGCGCGAACAGGTGCGCCGCATCCTGCTGGTGCGCCCGGCAGTCGAGGCGGGCGAAAAGCTCGGCTTCCTGCCCGGCGACCTGGCCCAGAAGATCGACCCCTACCTGCGCCCCCTGTACGACGCTCTCTACGAGATGCTCGGCTTCGAGCACGTGGCCAAGCTGATCGAGCGCCAGGTGATCGAGATCGCCCCGCTGGCCTACATGCGCGGCCGCACGCTGAACAACAGCTTCATCATCCTCGACGAAAGCCAGAACACCACGCTCGAGCAGATGAAGATGTTCCTCACCCGCATCGGCTTCGGCTCCACTGCCGTGATCACTGGCGACATCACTCAGGTCGACCTGCCGCGCGGCACCAAGTCGGGCCTGGCCCACGTGATCGAAGTGCTCAGGGACGTACCGGGCATCAGCTTCACGCATTTCCAGCCCAAGGATGTGGTGCGCCACCCGCTGGTGCAGCGCATCGTCGAGGCCTACGACCGCTTCGACGCCCGTCAGGCCAAGCCCGAGGCGCCCGGCAAAGATGCTTGAACTCGATCTGCAACGGGCCACCGATGCCGCAACCCCGGATGACGCTGCCTTCCGCCGCTGGTGCGAGCTGGCATTGCGCCAGCGCAGCGCCGATTCGGAAATGACCATCCGCCTGGTCGACGAAGGCGAAGGTCGCGAACTGAACAACACCTACCGGCACAAGGACTACGCGACCAACGTGCTGTCCTTCCCGGCCGATGTGCCCGACGAACTGCTCGACATCCCGCTGCTCGGTGACCTGGTCATCTGCGTGGCGGTGGTCGCGCGCGAGGCCGCGGAGCAAGGCAAGTCGCTGGAGGCGCACTGGGCTCACCTGGTCATCCACGGCTGCCTGCACCTGCTGGGCTACGACCACATCGAAGACGATGAGGCCGAGGAAATGGAAGCCCTGGAACGCCAACTGCTGGCCGAACTGGGTCATCCGGACCCGTACGCCGACGACGACACCGATTCAATCAACCACTGACCACTGCAAGGATCACGAGTAAACCGCCATGAGCGAAGATCGATCGAGCAACGGGCAAAAGTCCTGGCTGGGTAAACTGACCCAGGCTTTTGCCCATGAGCCGAAAAACCGCCAGGAGCTCCTCGAGCTGCTGCGCGAAGCCCATCAGAACAAGCTGCTCGACAGCGAAGCGCTGACCATCGTCGAAGGTGCCATCCAGGTCGCCGACCTGCAGGTGCGCGACATCATGGTCCCGCGCTCGCAGATGATCAGCATCAAGGCCAGCCAGTCGCCTCGCGAGTTCCTGCCGGCGGTGATCGACGCCGCGCATTCGCGCTACCCGGTGATCGGCGAAAGCCATGACGATGTGCTCGGGATCCTGCTGGCCAAGGACCTGCTGCCGCTCATCCTCAAGGAGAACGGCGAAAGCTTCAACATCAAGGACCTGCTGCGCCCGGCGACCTTCGTGCCGGAGTCCAAGCGCCTGAACGTGCTGCTGCGCGAATTCCGCGCCAACCACAATCACATGGCCATCGTCATCGACGAATACGGCGGTGTCGCAGGGCTGGTGACCATCGAAGACGTGCTCGAACAGATCGTCGGCGACATCGAGGACGAGCACGACGTCGAGGAAGACAGCTACATCAAGCCACTGCCCAGCGGCGACTTCCTGGTCAAGGCGCTGACGCCGATCGAGAACTTCAACGAGTTCTTCGACAGCGAGTTCTCCGACGATGAATTCGACACCGTCGGCGGCCTGGTCATGAGCGCCTTCGGCCACCTGCCCAAGCGCAACGAGACCACGGAAATCGGCGGCTATCGCTTCCGCATCCTCAATGCCGACAGCCGCCGGATACACCTGCTGCGCCTGACCCCGATCACCCGCTAAGGACGAACATGCGCTGGATCAACCGCCCCGGCTGGCCCGGTAACCTGCTGGCCATGGCGGCCGGCGCTTCCACCTCGCTGGCCCTGGCGCCATTCGACATCTGGCCGGTCGCCTTGCTGGCGATCCTGCTGTTCTACCTCGGCCTGCGCGAGCTCAGCCCGCGCCAGGCCCTGGGGCGCGGCTGGTGCTACGGCTTCGGCCTATACGGTGCTGGCACCAGCTGGATCTACGTCAGTATCAACACCTACGGCGGGGCCTCGCCCTTGCTGGCGACCTTGCTGCTGGTGGCATTCTTCGCCGCCATCGCCTGGTTCTTCGCCCTGCCCGCCTGGCTGTGGGCGCGCTGGCTGCGGCGCAACGAAGCGCCACTGGCCGACGCCCTGTGCTTCGCCGCCCTGTGGCTGCTGCAGGAAGCCTTCCGCGGTTGGTTCCTCACCGGCTTCCCGTGGTTGTATGCCGGCTACAGCCAGCTCGACGGCCCGCTGGCCGGGCTTGCGCCGCTGGGCGGGGTGTGGCTGGTGTCCTTCGTGCTGGCGCTGTCTGCTGCGCTGCTGGTCAACCTGCACCGACTGCGCTCACGCCCCTCGTTCCTTGCCATAGGCCTGCTGTTGCTGATCGCGCCCTGGGTGATCGGGCTGGGCTTGAAGGGCCACGCCTGGACCCGCCCGGCAGGCGAGCCGCTGAAGGTTGCAGCCGTGCAGGGCAACGTCGAGCAGGAGCTGAAATGGGACCCCGACCACGTCAATGCCCAACTGGCGCTGTACCGGGACATGAGCCTGAGCTCGAAACCGGTCGACCTGCTGATCTGGCCGGAAACCGCGGTGCCGGTGCTCAAGGACCAGGCCCAGGGCTACATCGACATGATGGGCAGCTTCGCCGCAGGCCGTCACTCGGCACTGATTACCGGCGTGCCGATCCGTGAAGTGGTGCACCAGCAGCGCCGCTACTACAACGGCATCACGGTGACCGGCGAGGGCGATGGCACCTATCTCAAGCAGAAACTGGTGCCGTTTGGCGAGTACGTTCCGCTGCAGGACATGCTGCGCGGGCTGATCGAGTTCTTCAACCTGCCGATGTCGGACTTCGCTCGCGGCCCGGCCGACCAGTCGCTGCTGCAGGCCAAGGGTTACCAGATCGCCCCTTACATCTGCTACGAGGTGGTCTACCCGGAGTTCGCCGCAGAGCTGGCCGCGCAGAGCGATCTGCTGCTGACCATCAGCAACGACACCTGGTTCGGCACCTCGATCGGCCCGCTGCAGCATCTGCAGATGGCGCAGATGCGCGCCCTGGAAGCCGGCCGCTGGATGATCCGCGCCACCAACAACGGCGTGACCGCGCTAATCGACCCGTTCGGCAGGATCACCGCGCAGATCCCACAGTTCCAGCAGGCGATCCTGTACGGCGATGTGGTGCCCATGCAGCAGCTCACGCCCTACCTGCAGTGGCGCTCGTGGCCATTGGCGATCCTGTGCGTGCTATTGATGGGCTGGGCGTTGCTGGCAGCCAGGATTGCCAGGACCCTCTAGGCTCTCGAAGAGTCCAGCAAAGCGTACGAAACCTCAATAGAACAGGCGGTACCCCAGCAGCCCTACCGCCTCGTTGAGCAACTGCCCGCTCTGCCAGATCGCCCGGCTCTCCGGCAGCAAGCCAGCGAACGGCCGCGCATGATCGCCGCCCAGGAACCCCACCGGCGCCGGCACCACCTCGAAGCCCACCTGCTCGAAGCTCCAGCGCGAGCGCTGCATGTGCCAGGCCTGAGTCACCACTATCACGCGGCGAATACCCAACGGCTGCAGAACATCGGCGCTGAAACGGGCGTTCTCCCAGGTCGTGCGGCTGACCTCTTCCTTCCAGGTCACCTCCACCCCGAAGTCCGCCTTGAGCCGATCGGCCATCAACTGCGCCTCGCTTGGCGGCGTGCCGTAGTGCAGGCCACCGGTGGTCAGCACCGGCAAGCCCGAGGCCTTGGCCAGTTGCGCGGCATAGCGCAAGCGCTCCAGCGCAGTGCCAGTGGGCTGGTCCTGACCACCCCAGGCCGGGTCGCCACGCTCGCGGCCCGCGCCGAGGATCACGATGGCATCGGCGCGCGCGGCCAGCCCGGACCACGCCTCCAACCCCAGCGGCGCCTCGGTTTCCAGCATCCGGGCCGACTCCTGCACCACCAGCGGCAGGCTCATCAGCCACAAGCCGCCCAGGCCACAGGCGAAACACAACGCCGCCAGGCGTGGACGGCGCCTGCGCAGCCACCAGGCCGCGAGCAGCAACAGGAACAGCAAGCCCGGCGGCATCAGCCACTGCTTGATGAAGAATCGGATCGGCATGCGCACACCTCCATGGAAGGCGTGCAGACTAAGAGGATCGGCGCCGGGCAACAAGTGCACGTCCGGCGCCGATCAGAGTGGTCAAGCGAAGAAGCGTCACGAAACGACGCGGGCCTGGTGTCCTGAACGGCTATCGGGAAGGTTGCGTTCTGGATCTGTCCATTGCAGCGGGGCGCTGCCGGTCCTTGAGCCAGACGATCTTGCCCTTGCCGGATTCCGGCTGCGGGTAGGCGCCGGCACTGGCGAAACGGCCCTCGGGAAGCGTGTCCAGATAGGCCTTGATCACCTGGAACTCCGCGGGGCTCAGGCCGCGCAATTCCAATTCTGCAGGCATTTCGTCGCGCAATCGCACGGATGTCCTGGCCACTTCGAGTGCCAGGCCCAGCCGGTCGATAAGGCGTTCGTAGAGCTCCGGTTTGATTGCGGTCAGCTGCGACTCTCCCATCCGTTCACCTCATTGAAGGTAAGAATATCTCCCCCCACAGATGAGCTTAGCGGCACTGCAAAAAGCAGCCGCCCGCCGCGACAAACGGCCCGCGCTGCGCCAATCGCATTCTGGGTTTCCCACGACGCGCAGCGCTCATGTATGCTAGGGCGTTCACTCTCACCGACACCGGAGTGCCGGACGCAGCGAGGTTGCGCTGCCTGGAAACAAGGTCTCTTCTCTCTCAGCAAAAGTAGCCATGCACGAACAATACCAGCCCCGTGATATCGAAGCCGCCGCCCAGACGTACTGGGACGAGCAACAATCGTTCGCTGTTACCGAACAGCAAGGCAAGGATACGTACTACTGCCTATCGATGTTCCCGTACCCGAGCGGCAAGCTACACATGGGCCACGTGCGCAACTACACCATCGGCGACGTGATTGCCCGCTACCAGCGCATGCTGGGCAAGAACGTCCTGCAGCCGATGGGCTGGGACGCCTTCGGCATGCCGGCGGAAAACGCGGCGATGAAGAACAACGTCGCCCCCGCCAAGTGGACCTACGAAAACATCGACTACATGAAGACCCAGCTCAAGAGCCTGGGTCTGGCCATCGACTGGGCGCGTGAAGTCACGACCTGCAAGCCGGACTACTACCGCTGGGAACAGTGGCTGTTCACCCGCCTGTTCGAAAAAGGCGTGATCTACCGCAAGAACGGTACCGTGAACTGGGACCCGGCCGACCAGACCGTGCTGGCCAACGAGCAGGTCATCGACGGCCGCGGCTGGCGCTCGGGCGCGCTGATCGAGAAGCGCGAAATCCCGATGTACTACTTCCGCATCACCGACTACGCCGACGAGCTGCTGGAAAGCCTCGACGAGCTGCCGGGCTGGCCCGAGCAGGTCAAGACCATGCAGCGCAACTGGATCGGCAAGTCGCGCGGCATGGAAGTGCAGTTCCCCTATGACCAGGCGAGCATCGGCCAGGCCGGCGCGCTGAAGGTCTTCACCACCCGCCCCGACACGCTCATGGGCGCCACCTACGTGGCCGTCGCCGCCGAGCACCCGCTGGCCACCCAGGCTGCCCAGGGCAACCCGGCGCTGCAGGCGTTCATCGACGAATGCAAGAGCGGCAGCGTGGCCGAGGCCGACATGGCCACCCAGGAAAAGAAAGGCATGGCCACCTCGCTTCTGGTCGAGCACCCGCTCACCGGCGAGAAGCTGCCGGTCTGGGTCGCCAACTACGTGCTGATGCACTACGGCGATGGCGCAGTAATGGCTGTTCCGGCCCACGACGAACGCGACTTCGAGTTCGCCCACAAGTACAACCTGCCGGTCAAGGCCGTGGTGCGCACCGGCGCCGGTGACGAAGTCGGCAGCGAATGGCAGGCCGCCTACGGCGAGCATGGTCAGCTGATCAACTCCGGCGAGTTCGACGGCCTGGACTTCGCCGGCGCCTTCGACGCCATCGAAGCGGCGCTGATCCGCAAGGACCTCGGAAAGTCGCGTACCCAGTTCCGCCTGCGCGACTGGGGCATCAGCCGCCAGCGCTACTGGGGCTGCCCGATCCCGATCATCCACTGCCCGTCCTGCGGCGACGTGCCGGTGCCGGAAGACCAGCTGCCGGTCAAGCTGCCGGAAGACGTGGTCCCGGACGGCGCCGGTTCGCCACTGGCACGCATGCCCGAGTTCTACGAGTGCAGCTGCCCGAAATGCGGCAGCCCGGCCAAGCGCGAAACCGACACCATGGACACTTTCGTCGAATCGTCCTGGTACTTCGCCCGCTACGCCTCGCCGCACTACGAGGGTGGCCTGGTCGACCCGAAAGCGGCCAACCACTGGCTGCCGGTCGACCAGTACATCGGCGGTATCGAGCACGCCATCCTGCACCTGCTGTACGCGCGCTTCTTCCACAAGCTGATGCGCGACGAAGGCCTGGTCACTTCGAACGAGCCGTTCAAGAATCTGCTGACGCAGGGCATGGTGGTCGCCGAGACCTACTACCGCGTCGCCAGCAACGGCGGGCGTGACTGGTTCAACCCGGCCGATGTCGAGATCGAGCGCGATGCCAAGGCCAAGATCATCGGTGCACGCCTGAAGACCGACGGCCTGCCGGTGGAAATCGGTGGCACCGAGAAGATGTCGAAGTCGAAGAACAACGGCGTCGACCCGCAAGCCATGATCGACGCCTACGGCGCCGACACCTGCCGCCTGTTCATGATGTTCGCCTCGCCGCCTGACGCGAGCCTGGAATGGTCCGACTCCGGCGTCGAAGGCGCCAGCCGCTTCCTGCGCCGGGTCTGGCGCCTGGCCCAGGCTCACGTTGCCCAGGGCCTGCCGGGCACGCTGGATGTCGCCGCCCTGGATGACGCGCAGAAGGTCGTCCGCCGCGCCATCCATGCCGCGATCAAGCAGGCCAGCACCGACGTGGGTCAGTTCCACAAGTTCAACACCGCCATCGCCCAGGTGATGACCCTGATGAACGTGTTGGAAAAAGCCCCGCAGGCCAGCGAACAGGATCGCGCCCTGCTGCAGGAAGGCCTGGAGGCCGTCACCCTGCTGCTGGCACCGATCACGCCGCACCTGTCCCACGCACTTTGGCAGGCGCTGGGGCACACCCAGGCGGCGATCGACGCCACCTGGCCGGCTGTCGACGAAAGCGCTCTGGTACAGGACACCATCACCCTGGTGGTTCAGGTCAACGGCAAGCTGCGTGGCCAGGTCGAAATGCCGGCTGCCGCCAGCCGCGAGGAAATCGAAGCCGCCGCCCGCAGCAACGAGAATGTCCTGCGCTTCATCGATGGTTTGACCATCCGCAAGGTCATCGTGGTACCGGGCAAGCTGGTCAACATCGTCGCCAACTGATGGCAACGCCCGCCCCTCAGACACGGGGCGGGCGGAACAGGCCCACAAGGGAGCAACAACATGATCAAACGCAATCTGCTGGTAATAGGCCTGGCCGCCGTGCTCAGCGCCTGCGGTTTCCAGCTGCGCGGTACCGGCACCAACGAAATTGCTCTCAGGGAGCTGGACCTCGGTGCACGTAACGCCTATGGCGAAACTGTCACCCAACTGCGCCAGAGCCTGCAGAACAGCGGCGTCAAGGTCCAGGCCGGCGCGCCCTACAAGCTGGTGCTGACCAACGAGCAGGACAGCCAGCGTGCGGCGACGTACTCCGGCGGCAGCCGCTCTGCTGAATACGAGCTGACCACCGTGCTGAACTACGAGGTCCAGGGGCAGAACGATGCGGTACTGCTCACAGACAAGCTGGAAGTACGCAAGGTCTACGTATACGACGGCAACAACATCACCGGCTCCACCCAGGAAGCCGACCAGGTTCGCAAGGAGATGCGTCGTGACCTTGTGCAAGGCATGATGGTACGCCTGCAACAACTGACCCCGGCCCACCTCGCCCACCTGCAGCGCAAGGCTGACGAGCGCGCCCGCGCCGAAGCCGAAGCACTGAAGGAAGCCCAGCGCATCCAGGACAACACACCCCAGCAATCGCCGCTGGAAATCCCGGCTCGCTGAGCCTGAACGGGGCGTCTCCGGACGCCCCGCCTCTGCCATGAAACTGTCTCCCGCCCAACTCAACAAGCACCTGCAAGGCAGCCTGGCGCCGGTCTACGTGGTCAGTGGCGACGATCCGCTGCTGTGCCAGGAGGCAGCCGACGCCATTCGCGCGGCTGCGCGCCAGCAGGGCTTCGACGAGCGCCAGGTGTTCAGCGCCGACGCCAACTTCGACTGGGGCAGCCTGCTGCTGGCCGGTGCCAGCCTGTCGCTGTTCGCCCAGCGACGCCTGCTGGAACTGCGCCTGCCTTCGGGCAAGCCGGGCGACAAGGGCGCGGCTGCGCTCATGGAGTACTGCGCCAACCCGGCAGAAGACACCCTGCTGCTGGTCAGCCTGCCCAAGCTGGACGGCAGCGCGCAGAAGACCAAGTGGGGCAAGGCCCTGATCGAGGGCGAACACTGCCAGTTCATCCAGATCTGGCCGGTGGACGCCCAGCAACTGCCGCAATGGATCAACCAGCGCCTGTCCCAGGCGGGCCTGTCGGCGCAACGTGACGCGGTCGACCTGATCGCCGCACGGGTCGAGGGCAACCTGCTGGCTGCCGCCCAGGAAATCGAGAAGCTCAAGCTGCTCGCCGAGGGCAACCAGATCACCGTCGAAACGGTTCAGTCAGCGGTGGCCGACAGTGCCCGCTTCGATGTCTTCGGCCTGGTCGATGCCGTGCTCAACGGCGAGGCCAGCCATGCCCTGCGCATGCTCGAAGGGCTGCGCGGCGAGGGTGTCGAGCCGCCGGTCATCCTCTGGGCACTGGCCCGCGAACTGCGCCTGCTGGCCGGTCTGGCCCAGCAGTTCAGCCAGGGCGTACCGCTGGACAAGGCGTTCAGCCAGGCGCGACCGCCAGTGTGGGACAAACGCCGCCCGCTGGTGAGCAAGGCCCTGCAGCGTCTCTCTGCGCAGCGCTGGGCGCAACTGCTGCAGGATGCCCAACGCATCGATGCGCAGATCAAGGGCCAGGCCGAAGGCTCGCCGTGGACCAGCCTGGCGCGCCTGGCGCTGCTGATGGCCGGGCAGCGTCTGGCGCTTCCTTCGCAATAAGCGGCGGTTCGGCGCTCCCACACGGATCTCATCGGCCATTGACACAATCAATTGGCCCCACCCTCCCCTCGGCCCTACAGTGCGTCCCGACCCCACCCCCACGGGAACTCACCATGAGCAAGAAACCGAAAAAGCACGGCCCCAACAAGGCCAAGTCCATCGTCGCCCAACCCCTGTTCCGCTGCC
Source organism: Pseudomonas sp. FA117 (assembly GCF_057370475.1). Taxonomy (NCBI): domain Bacteria; kingdom Pseudomonadati; phylum Pseudomonadota; class Gammaproteobacteria; order Pseudomonadales; family Pseudomonadaceae; genus Pseudomonas; species Pseudomonas sp. FA117. The sequence goes on along the minus strand of NZ_CM170675.1, from coordinate 676,958 downwards.
GCCAGGAACGACCGGAAAAGGGCAAGGGCAGCTACCGCCGCGAAGCCTTCCAATCGAGAGATTGGGAGGCTTCTTGCTTTCTGGCCGCCTGAAAAAGCCGCAGTCATGGTATGGTCGGCACCTGAACTGCAAAACTGGATCTGTGCATGTCCTTCAGTCTTTCCCAGCGCTGGCACCCACGCCAGCTGATCGCGGCCTCCAGCTTCATCCTGCTCGTCGCCTGCGCGGAAAAACCCACCGCCGCCGACGCCCTGCCGCTGGCCCCTGCCCAGCCCACGCCCAATGTCACCCTGCCCGGCACCAACACTGATGCCAACGGCGAAATTCAGCCCCTGCAGACCTTCGCCCAATGGCAGGCAGGTTTCCGCCAGCAGGCCCTGCAGGCCGGTATCAGCCCCACGACCTTCGACCGTGCCTTCCTCGGGGTGACCCCGGACATGGACGTGATCAAGGCCGACCGCAGCCAGCCCGAATTCAGTCGCCCGGTGTGGGAGTACCTCGACGGCGCGCTGTCGCCGCTGCGCGTGCGCAACGGCAAGAAACTGCTGGAGCAGAACGCCGAACTGCTCACCCGCATCGAACAGCGCTATGGCGTCGACCGCCAGGTGCTGGTTGCCGTGTGGGGCATGGAGAGCAACTTCGGACAGTTCCAGGGCAACAAGTCGGTGATCCGCTCACTGGCTACGCTGGCCTACGAAGGCCGCCGCCCCACCTTCGCCCAGGACCAGCTGATTGCAGCGCTGCAGATCCTGCAGAACGGTGACATCCAGCCCGACGCGATGCGTGGTTCGTGGGCAGGCGCCATGGGCCAGACCCAGTTCATTCCCACCACCTACAACACCCATGCCGTGGACTTCGACGGCGACGGCCGCCGCGACATCTGGAACAGCACGCCGGATGCGCTGGCGTCCACCGCGCACTATCTGCAGAGCTCGGGCTGGAAGCGCGGTCAACCCTGGGGGTTCGAGGTTCAGGTGCCGGCAGGCTTCGACTACTGGCTGGCCGACGGTGCTCAACGCAAGCCCGTCAGCGAATGGCTGGGCCTGGGCGTGAAGCTGCCGACCGGTACCCAACTGCCCAGCGGCAGCAACCAGCTCAGCGCCTCGCTGCTGCTGCCGGCAGGTGCACGTGGCCCGGCCTTCCTGGTACTGGACAACTTCCGGGCGATCCTGAAGTACAACAACTCGTCATCCTACGCCCTGGCGGTGAGCCTGTTGGGCGATCGTTTCTCGGGCTGGGGCTTCATTGCCGGCGCCTGGCCCAAGGACGACCTGCCGCTGAGCCGCAGCGAGCGCATGGAGTTGCAGAACCTGCTCAACACCAGCGGACATGACGCCGGCAATGCCGACGGCATCATCGGTGCAAACACCCGCAAGGCCATCCGCAATGCCCAGCAGGCGCTGGGCTGGCCGGCGGACGGGTATCCGACGCACAAACTGCTGGACAGCCTGCGCCGGTAGTGAGTAGCGGGGGCGCCATGCGCCCCCTGCCTCAAGCCCTGAACAACGCCTGCTCCAGGCACAATGTCCGGGCATCGCTGTTCAAGCGTACCTGTGCCCCCAACGGCAGACAAAGATTCGGATCGCAGTGCCCACTGCGCCATCCGGCCAGCACCGGCACCTGCAGCGGCGCGAAGATGTCCCGCAGCAGCGGTTCCAGCGCCTTCACCGTAATCCCCGTGAAGTCACCCACCAGCACGCCCCTGACGCCGTCCAGCTTGCCGGTCAGGCGCATCTGGGTCAGCAACCGGTCCACGCGGTACAGCGGCTCGTTGACGTCCTCGATGAACAGGATGCTGTCCTGCAGGTCGATCTGCGCCAGGGTGCCCTGGGTTGCACCAAGCATCGACAGGTTTCCGCCGACCAGCCGGCCCTCGGCCACGCCACCGAGCACAGTGGTCAATTCGAACGCTGGTGGATGCTCGATCAGGTTGCCACGCCCGACCCGACCTTGAAGTTGATCCAGCAACGAACCGACCGTGGGTTCGAGCTTGCCGCCCAGCAGATCGGCATTGAGCATTGCACCATGGAAGGTGACCAGGCCAACGTGACGCTGGATGGCCGTGTGCAGCGCCGTGATGTCGCTGTAGCCGATCAAGGGCTTGGGATGACGGCGGATCAGCTCGAAGTCCAGGCGATCGAGCAGGCGCATGCTGCCGTAGCCGCCGCGCATGCACAGGATGGCGTCGACCTGGGGGTCGGCAAAGGCATCGTGCAGGTCGCGCAGGCGCTGCTCGTCGCTACCGGCCAGGTAGCCTTCGGACTGCAACGCGCCCGGATAGATCCGGCATCGATAACCGCGCGACTCGAACCATTGGCGCGCCTTGTCCACATCCAGCCGTGCAGGACCAGCAGGGGCGACAATCGCGAAGCAGGCGTTGTCGGGCAAGGCCTTGGGTAGAGCGACGGCCGGTGTTTCAGAATGGTTCATCGAGCGATTCCTTGCATGCGAGGCCAGCCACTCTAACGGGTGTCACGCCTGACGCGCACCGGGAGAGTTGCCCCGAAAAAACGAAAATGCCGATGCCACCTCCCGGTGCGCATCGGCATGTCCGACTCAAGCCCGGATCAGAGCTTGATCTTGGCTTCGTGAGCCTGCTGGTCGGCATGGTACGAAGAACGCACCAGGGGACCGGAGGCAACGTTCTTGAAGCCCATCTTGTAGCCTTCCTCGGCGAACCAGGCGAAGGTGTCCGGATGAACGAAACGCTGCACCGGCAAGTGGCTGCGCGATGGCTGCAGGTACTGGCCGAGGGTCAGCATGTCGATGTCATGCTCGCGCATGCGGTGCATCACCTCGATCACTTCCTCGTCGGTCTCGCCCAGGCCGAGCATCAGGCCCGACTTGGTAGGGACGTGCGGCACCAGTTGCTTGAACTTCTGCAGCAAGTCCAGCGACCAGTCGTAGTCCGACCCCGGACGCGCAGCCTTGTACAGGCGCGGGACGGTCTCGAGGTTGTGGTTGAACACATCCGGCGGGGTCTGGGCGGTGATTTCCAGCGCCACATCCATGCGCCCGCGGTAGTCCGGCACCAGGGTCTCCAGTTGCACACCCGGCGACAGCGCGCGGATCTCGCGGATGCAGTCGGCAAAGTGCTGGGCACCACCGTCACGCAGGTCGTCGCGGTCCACCGAAGTGATCACCACGTACTTCAGGCGCAGGTCGGCAATGGCGATGGCCAGGTTCTTCGGCTCGTCCAGGTCCAGCGGCTTTGGCCGACCGTGGCCAACGTCGCAGAACGGGCAGCGACGGGTGCAGATGTCGCCCATGATCATGAAGGTCGCGGTACCGCCGGAGAAGCATTCGCCCAGGTTCGGGCACGACGCCTCCTCGCAGACGCTGTGCAGCTTGTGCTTGCGCAGCAGTTGCTTGATACGGTCGACTTCCGGCGAAACCGGGATGCGCACGCGAATCCAGTCGGGCTTCTTCGGCAGCTCGTCGGTGGGGATGATCTTCACCGGGATGCGCGCGACCTTCTCGGCGCCACGCAGCTTGACCCCGGCTTCCACTTTCCTGGGGGCCGGGCGTGGGGTGACGTCTTGCGTCGCGATCAGGTTCGGCACGGCTTCTTGCACAGTTGTCATATTCAGTCGATTCCGCCCGTGAGGGTCGTCTGCTCAGCATAGTCGAGGTGCCTGACCAGCTGTCCGCGCAGCCTTGTCCTGACCTCGTCGAGTTCGATCGGGCCTGCCAGGTCGCGCAGCTGGGTCATGGCCAGCCCCGCATACCCGCAGGGGTTGATTCGGCGGAATGGCGCAAGGTCCATGTCCACATTCAGAGCAAGGCCGTGAAACGAACGGCCGTTGCGGATTCGAAGGCCAAGTGACGCGATCTTCGCGCCATCGACATAGACGCCGGGGGCGTCGGGCTTGGCCAGCGCCTTCACACCGTAGCTGGCGAGCAGCTCGATGAGCGTGGCCTCGATGCGGCTGACCAGCTCGCGCACGCCAAAGCCCAGGCGACGGACATCCAGCAGCAGGTAGGCGACCAACTGGCCGGGGCCGTGGTAGGTGACCTGCCCGCCGCGGTCGGTCTGCACCACCGGGATATCACCCGGTATCAGCAGGTGCTCGGCCTTGCCGGCCTGGCCCTGGGTGAAGACTGCGGGATGCTCGACCAGCCAGACTTCGTCCTGGCTGTCCGGGCTGCGTTGCTCGGTAAAACGCCGCATGGCTTGCAGCACCGGTTCATAGGGCTGCAGGCCAAGATCGCGAAAACCGAGGGACGCGGGCATCACAGTACCATTTTCACGATGCCGGTGGCACGCAGGGCACTGTTGATGTCGTGCAGCTGGTTCTCGCTCTCGGCGACGATGTGCAGCTGCACCGTGGTGTACTTGCCTTCCTTGCTCTGGCGCTCGGCCAGGGTGGAAAGATCGACCTTGGCGTGCTTGCTCAGGATTTCGATGACCGTGTCCTTGAAGCCGACAACGGTATCGCCGATGACCTTGATCGGGTAATCGGCGCAGGGGAACTCGATTTTGTGCGACTTGACGTCAGCTTCGCTCATGGCGCATACGCCCTCGTAAGGCGTGGCAACGACAATGCCCCCGCGCGCTGGCACGGGGGCATAGCCGGTCACGTATCAGTTGAACAGACCGTAGAAGAACAGGCGGATGCTATCCCACATACGGCGGAAGAAACCACCTTCCTCGACGCCATCCAGGGCGATCAGGTCGGCGCTGTGCACCACTTTCTCGTCCAGTTTGACTTCCACTTTGCCGATCACGTCACCTTTGGCGATCGGAGCGGTCAGTTGCGGGTTCATGGTCATCGAAGCCTGCAGGCGTTTCAATTGGCCTTTAGGCATGGTCATGGTCAGATCGTTGGCCAGACCTGCCTTGACCTGACCGGTGGCGCCCTTCCACACCGGAGCCTGGGTCAGCTCGGTGCCCTTCTGGTAGAAGGTCTGGGTTTCGAAGAAGCGGAAACCGTAGGTCAGCAGCTTCTGGGTCTCGGCGGCACGGGCCTGCTCGCTGTTGGTGCCGAACACCACGGCGATCAGGCGCTGGCCGTCGCGCACGGCCGACGCCACCATGCAGTAGCCGGCTTCCTCGGTGTGGCCGGTCTTCAAGCCGTCGACGGTCTTGTCGCGCCACAGCAGCAGGTTGCGGTTAGGCTGCTTGATGTTGTTCCAGTAGAACTCTTTCTGCGAGTAGATCGCGTAGTGGGCCGGATCTTCGTTGATGATCGCGCGCGCCAGCAGGGCCATGTCGTGAGCCGAGGAGTAGTGCTCCGGGTTCGGCAGGCCGGTCGGGTTCATGAAGTGCGAGTTCGACATGCCCAGATCGCCGGCAGTCTTGTTCATCATGTCGGCGAAGGCGTCTTCGCTGCCGGCGATGTGCTCGGACAGGGCTACCGAGGCGTCGTTGCCCGACTGGATGATGATGCCGTGCAGCAGGTCGCTGACGGTGACCTGGCTGCCGACCTTGATGAACATCCGCGAACCGCCGGTACGCCAGGCGTTCTCGCTGACGGTCACCGGATCGTTCTCGCCGATCTGGCCGCGACGGATGTCGAGGGTGGCGATGTAGGCGGTCATCAGCTTGGTCAGGCTGGCTGGCGGCAGGCGCTCGTCACCGTTGTTCTCGACCAGCACGTTGCCGCTGGACGCATCCATGAGTACATAGGACTTGGCTGCCAGCTGCGGAGGTGCCGGCATCATCTGCTCGGCTGCAAAGGCAGCAGGCACGATCATCAGCAGTACGGGCAGGCAAAGTCGTTTGGCAAGGTTGGTGATGTTCATCCGTCTCTCGTAAATCGCTAATGGTCTGATGTTCCGCGGGGATACCACGGCGTTTCAGTCTGCATGCGGGCTGGCGCTCAGCCCTTGCCCCAAGGGGCAAAACCGCCATTGTACATGGCCGGACCTGGCAATTCATGAACAAACCGACAGGTCGGCGCCGTCTTTTTCGCGGGCAAACCCGCGCTCACCGCGAACTGCAGGGTCAGTCTGCTGTGACCAGCTTGGCCTGCCCAAGGTTCGCCAGGCGAATGCTGTCCTGCGCCTGCTGGATCTCGCCCTGGCTGTTGATCGGCCCGAGGCGTACGCGGTGCAGGGTCTGCTGGTTACGCACGATGGAACTGATGAACACCGGCGCGCTGACCATGGTGCTGAGCTTCGAGCGCAGCAGTTCGGCGGCGTCCGGGTTGGCGAAGGCGCCCACCTGGAGGAAGCTGCCGCCGCTGTTGCCCGGCACGTTGTTGCCCCCAACCTGCACCGGCACCACCGGGGCCGCGTGCTGCTGCGGCGGCGGTGTCCACTGCTCGACGCGTCCGGTGCTGGCCGGGATCGGCTGGGCCTGGGCGACCTGCGGCTCCTTGAGCATCAACGGTGGCTGCTGGCCCTTCTGCGCCCACCACTGCTGCGGATCGATACCCTCGACGCGCACATGCGCCGTGCCGATCTCGGCGTAGCCGAGCTTCTTCGCCGCGGCGTACGACAGGTCGATGATGCGGTCGGAATAGAACGGGCCACGGTCGTTGACGCGCAGGATCACGCTGCGGCCGTTGGCGAGGTTGGTCACCCGCACGTAGGCCGGCAGCGGCAGGGTCTTGTGCGCCGCGCTCATGCCGTAGAGGTCGTAGAGCTCGCCGTTGGCGGTGTTCTGCCCGTGGAACTTGGTGCCGTACCACGACGCGGTGCCCTCGGCGCGGTAGTTGCGCGAGTCCTGCATCGGGTAATACGTCTTGCCCAGCACGGTATAGGGGTTGGCCTTGTAGTTGCCGGTGTGCATGGTCGGGGTGGCGTCGGGGATCTTGTTGACATCCACATCCCACCAGGGGGCACCGTCCTTGTGGGCACGGTTGATGTCAAGGCCGGGCTGCGAGCGCACGGTATTGCCGCCGCCCTGCGAGGTCGGGCGGCTGGAAGAGCAGCTGACCAGCAGCACGCCGATGGCGGCGCAGGTCAGCAGCTTGAAGGTATTGGCTTTGAACAATTCACGCATTACTTGGCGCCCCGTGCCTGGACCAGCTGTTGCGAAAGCTGATGCACCGCCATGGCATACATCACGCTGCGGTTGTAACGCGTGATCGCGTAGAAGTTCTTCAGGCCCATCCAGTATTCCGGGCCGTTGTCGCCTTCGAGCCGGAACGCCGTAACCGGCAGATCATCGCGCAGCGCATCATGACTCGACCAGCCCAGCGCCCGCAACTCCCCGACCGTGCGCACAGGCTCGATACCGGTGGTCAGGCCCTGGTCGACCCGCTCGCCGCTCACCTGGGCGCGGCTGACCACAGGCTGCCCGGCGACCCAGCCGTGACGCTTGAAGTAGCTGGCCACACTGCCGATGGCATCGTCCGGGTTGGTCCAGATATTGATGTGACCGTCGCCGTCGAAGTCGACGGCGTAGTTGCGAAAACTGCTCGGCATGAACTGCGGCAGGCCCATGGCACCGGCATAGGAGCCCTTGAGCGTCAGCGGATCGAGCTGTTCCTCGCGCGCCAGCAGGAGGAATTCGCGCAGTTCCTTGCGGAAGAATTCGGCACGCGGCGGATAGTCGAAGCCCAGCGTCGACAAGGCATCTATGACCCGATAGTTGCCGGTGTTGCGGCCGAAGAAGGTTTCCACGCCGATGATCGCGACGATGTACTGGGCCGGCACGCCATATTCCTGCTCGGCGCGGGCCAGTACCGCCTCGTGCTGGCGCCAGAAGTCCACACCGCGGGCGATGCGCGCGTCGGTGATGAACATCGGGCGGTATTCCTTCCACGGCTTGACCCGCTCGGCCGGGCGCGAAATCGCGTCGAGAATCGCCTGCTTGCGCTGGACCTCGCTGAATACGCTCATCAGTTGCTCGCCGGCGAAACCGTAGTCGCGGGTCATTTCGCCGACGAACTCGGCCACCTTGGGCGAGCCGTCATAATCGCCGGCATGGGCCTGCTGGACAGCGCCGAGCAACCCCATCGCGCCGATCCACGGCATACAACGGGCGGCCCAGCCACGCACTGCTTGCATGAAATTCTTCACCTTTTTCAAACCTGCGCGATCCATTTGCGGTGCGTGTGGATCGACATCAAAACGCCAAACGCTGACAGCAGCGTCACCAACGAAGTTCCGCCATAGCTGATAAAGGGCAGCGGCACGCCCACCACGGGCAGCAGGCCACTTACCATACCGATATTGACGAACACGTAAACGAAGAAGGTCATCGTCAGGCTACCGGCCAGCAGCTTGCCGAACAGGGTCTGCGCCTGCGCGGTGATGACCAGGCCGCGGCCGATCAGCAACAGATAGATGATCAGCAGCAGGCAGATACCCACCAGGCCGAACTCCTCACCCAGCACGGCAATGATGAAGTCGGTGTGGCTTTCGGGCAGGAAGTCCAGGTGCGACTGGGTGCCCAACAGCCAGCCCTTGCCGAACACGCCGCCGGAGCCGATCGCGGCCTTGGACTGGATGATGTTCCAGCCGGTGCCCAGCGGATCGCTCTCCGGGTCGAGGAAGGTCAGGACCCGTTGCTTCTGGTAGTCGTGCATCACGAAGAACCACATCGCCACCGCCACCGGTACCGCTGCCGTCACCACGCTGATGATCCAGCGCCAGCGCAGGCCGCCCATGAACAGCACGAAGGCACCGGAGGCCAGGATCAGCAATGCCGTACCCAGGTCAGGTTGTCGGACGATAAGGATGAACGGCACGCCGATCAACACCAGGCTGATTGCGACGTGTTTCAGATGCGGTGGCAGGGTGCGCTTGGACAGGTACCAGGCGATGGTCGCCGGCATGATGATCTTCATGAACTCCGAGGGCTGGAAGCGGATCACCCCGGGGATGTTGATCCAGCGCGTGGCCCCCATCGCGTTGTGGCCCATGACATCCACCACCACCAGCAACAGCACCCCGGCCACATAGGCCAAGGGTACCCAGCGCGCCATGAAGCGTGGCTCGAGCTGGGCGATGATGAACATCGAGACCAGGCCGATGCCGAAGGAGCTGGCCTGCTTCATCAGCAGGTCCCAGTTCTTGCCGCTGGCCGAATAGAGCACGAACAGGCTGCCGGCGGCGAGCGTCAGCAGGATGAGCAGCAGTGGGCCGTCGACGTGGATGCGCTGCAGGAAGCTGGCGCGCCTGCGCATCACGTCCTCGCTGGAGAGCATGCGATCGAAATTGTTCTTCACGGGGCCGTTTCCTGGGCGACAGTGACAGTGGCGGGGCCAAATTCAGGTTTGAGCCGGCCGTTTTCGTCGAGCAGCCAGGCGTCCATGACCTGCCGCACCACGGGGGCTGCGACGCCGGAGCCGGACTCGCCGTTCTCGACCATCACCGAGACCACGATCTTCGGGTCTTCGGCGGGGGCGAAGGCGACGAACAGCGCGTGGTCGCGATGACGCTCCTGGAGTTTGTTGCGGTCGTACTTCTCGCCCTGCTTGATCGCCACCACCTGCGCGGTACCACTCTTGCCGGCGATGCGGTAGGGCGAACCGAGCGCAGCCTTGCGGGCGGTGCCGCGGGCGCCGTGCATCACCTGTTCCATGCCATGGGTGACACGTGCCCAGTCGTTCTTGTCGCGCAGGACGATATCGTCCATCGGGTTCTCGTCCACCGGCTGCTTGCCTTCGATGGTCTTGGCCAGGTGCGGACGGTTCCACTTGCCCTTGTTGGCGATCAGCGCAGTGGCCTGGGCCAGTTGCAGCGGGGTGGCCTGCATGTAGCCCTGGCCAATGCCCAGGATCAGCGTCTCGCCGGGGAACCAGGCCTGGCGGCGGGTGGCGCGCTTCCACTCACGTGACGGCATTAGCCCAGGCGACTCCTCGAACATGTCGAGCGAGACCTTCTGGCCGACACCGAACTTGTTCATGTAGGCAGACAACCGATCAATGCCCATCTTGTGCGCAAGATCGTAGAAGTACGTATCGTTTGACCGCATGATCGCCACATCCAGGTCGACCCAGCCATCGCCGGTGCGGTTCCAGTTGCGGTACTTGTGGTCATAATTGGGCAGTTGGTAGTAGCCCGGGTCGAACACTCGGCTGCTGGCGGTGACCACACCGCTGTCCAGACCGGCGATGGCCACCGCCGGCTTGATGGTCGAGCCCGGCGGGTACAGGCCACGCAGCACGCGGTTGAACAGCGGCCGGTCGATCGAGTCGCGCAGTTCGGCGTAGGCCTTGAAACTGATACCTGTGACGAACAGGTTGGGGTCGAAGCTCGGCTGGCTGACCATCGCCAGCACCTCGCCCGTGCGCGGATCGAGGGCCACGATGGCGCCGCGACGCCCGGCCAGCGCCGCTTCGGCAGCCTCCTGCAGCTTGATGTCCAGGCTCAGGACAATATCCTTGCCGGGAATCGGGTCGGTGCGCTTGAGCACGCGCAGCACGCGACCGCGGGCGTTGGTCTCGACCTCCTCGTAGCCGACCTGGCCGTGCAGGTCGTCCTCGTAGAAGCGTTCGATACCGGTCTTGCCGATATGGTGGGTGCCGCTGTAGTTCACCGGATCGAGGGACTTGAGCTCTTTTTCGTTGATCCGGCCGACATAACCCACCGAATGAGCGAAATGCGCACCCTGCGGATAGTGACGCACCAGCTGCGCCGCCACCTCCACGCCCGGTAGCCGGAACTGGTTCACCGCCACCCGTGCGATCTGGTCTTCGCTGAGCTCGAACAGGATCGGCACCGGCTCGAACGGCCGGCGCCCCTGCTTCATGCGTTTTTCGAACAGGGCCCGGTCATCGTCGGTCAGCTCCAGTACTTCGATGATGGTATCGAGCACTTCCTGCCACTTGCCCGCGCGCTCGCGGGTCATGGTCAGGCTGAAGCTGGGCCGGTTGTCGGCGACGATCACCCCGTTGCGGTCGAAGACCAGCCCACGGGTCGGCGGAATCGGCTGCACATGCACCCGGTTGTTTTCCGACAGCGTGGAGTGATAGTCGTACTGGATGATCTGCAGGTAGTACAGGCGCGCGATCAGCACGGACACGAGCAGCACGATCGCCACCGCGCCGACCACGACGCGGTTGCGCACCAGGCGGGCGTCTTTCTCGTGGTCCTTGAGGCGGATCTGCTGCGGCATCGGACGGCTTACGAAGTCATTTGTGGTAAGGGTGCCCGGACAACACGGTCCAGGCGCGATAGATCTGCTCGCCGATCAGGATCCGCACCAGCGGGTGCGGCAAGGTCAGCGGCGACAGCGACCAGCGCTGCTCGGCACGGGCGCAGACTTCCGGCGCCAGCCCTTCCGGGCCGCCCACCATCAGGTTGACCGTACGCGCATCCAGGCGCCAGCGGTCCAGTTCGCCCGCCAGCTGCTCGGTGCTCCATGGCTTGCCATGGACTTCGAGCGTGACGATGCGCTCCCCGGGCTGGACCTTGGCCAGCATCGCCTCGCCCTCCTGACGAATCAGGCGGGCCACGTCGGCGTTCTTGCCACGGGTGTTCAGCGAGATTTCCACCAGCTCCAGCGACAGCTCGGCGGGGAGGCGCTTGGCGTACTCGTGCCAGCCTTCCTCGACCCACTTCGGCATGCGCGAGCCGACCGCGATCAGACGCAGACGCACGGCGATTCCTTATTCACGGTCCTTGAGCTTGTCGGTGAAGTAGTCGCTGGCGTTCTCCGGGCTGTGGTGCTTGGCATCGGCAGCACGGCTCTGCTCGGCGCCCAGCCACAGGCGCTCCAGATCGTAGAACTGACGGGCAGCGGCGGTCATCATGTGGACGATGACGTCGTTCAGGTCCAGCAACACCCAGTCGCTGTCGCCCTTGCCTTCTTCGCCCAGCGGCTGCGCGCCCTTGGCCTTGACCGCCTCACGGACCTTTTCCAGCATCGCGTTGATCTGGCGGTTGGAGGTACCGGTGGCAATGATCATGTAGTCGGTGAGGCTGTGCTTGTCGCGCACGTCGATGACCTGGATATCCTGGGCCTTGACGTCTTCCAGCGCGGCCTTGGTCAGTTCGACCAGTTCTTCGCCATTGATTTTCTGCTTGGTCATATAAAACTCGTTCAACTCGTTGAATGAGGCGCCCTGCGGCGCCCTCAGTTGGACGCACGGTACAGACCGTGCGCCTCGATGTAGGCCAGTACTGCGTCCGGCACCAGGAACCGAACCGACTTGCCGCTGGCCAGCAGCTGCCGGATCTGTGTGGCGGACACCGCAAGCGGCGTCTGCCAGACGAACGAAATGTTCCCCGCCGGGCCGGACATGGCGGTGGGATCGCTCTGCGAGCGCGCAGCCAGAAGGTTGCGCAGCTCGTCGGGGGGTTCGACATCGGCATCCGGGCGCTGCAGCACCAGGATGTGACAGTGTTGCAGCAGCTCTTCCCAGCGATGCCAGCCCGGGAGGCCACAGAAGGCGTCCCAGCCCAGCACCAGGTAGAGCTGGTCGTGCGTGTTCAGTTCGCTGCGGATCGACTCCAGGGTGTCGATGGTGTACGACGGCTTGTCGCGCTCCAGCTCCCGGGCATCCACGTTCAAGCCCTCGACCCCATGCACCGCGCTGCGGACCATGGCCAGCCGATCGTCGGCTGCAACCTGCGGCGTGTCACGGTGCGGCGGCCGGGCGTTGGGCAACAGGCGAAGCTCGTCCAACCCCATGAACTCGGCCACTTCCAGCGCGCTGCGCAGGTGACCGATGTGCACCGGGTCGAAGGTGCCGCCGAGGATGCCGATACGCCGGACTGCCGGGGCCTTGCTCAACTCAGCAGGACCCGCGCAGCTGACCGTCGCCGATCACCACGTATTTTTCGCAGGTCAGCCCTTCCAGGCCGACCGGGCCGCGGGCATGCAGCTTGTCGGTGGAAATACCGATCTCCGCACCCAGGCCATATTCGAAGCCATCGGCAAAGCAGGTCGGGGTGTTGAGCATGACCGACGCCGAATCGACCTCGGCCATGAAACGCCGGGCGTTGCCCTGGTGCTCGGTGGCGATCGAGTCGGTATGGTGCGAGCCGTAGTGGTTGATGTGCTCGATGGCCTGGTCCAGGCCATCGACGACACGAATCGACAGGATCGCGTCAAGGTATTCGGTGTGCCAGTCGTCTTCGCTGGCCGGCTTGGCGCCGATGATCGCCCGGGTGCGCTCGCACCCGCGCAGCTCCACGCCTTTTTCCTCGAAGCGACGGGCCATTTCCGGCAGGAACGCCTGGGCCACGCTGGCATCGACCAGCAGCGTCTCCATGGCGCCACAGATACCGTAGCGGTAGGTCTTGGCATTGAAGGCAATGCGCATGGCCTTTTCCAGGTCGGCATGGGCATCGACGAAGAGGTGGCAGATGCCGTCCAGGTGCTTGATCACCGGGACCCGCGCATCGCGGCTGATGCGCTCGATCAGGCCACGACCGCCGCGCGGGACGATGACGTCGACGAACTCGGGCATGCTGATCAGCGCGCCGACGGCCTCGCGATCGGTGGTCTCGACCACCTGCACAACGGCGGCAGGCAGGCCGGCCTCGGCCAGGCCACGCTGGATGCAGGTGGCAATGGCACGGTTGGAGTGAATGGCTTCGGAGCCGCCACGCAGGATGGTGGCGTTACCGGACTTCAGGCACAGGCTGGCGGCATCGATGGTCACGTTCGGACGCGACTCGTAGATGATGCCGATCACCCCGAGCGGCACGCGCATCTTGCCGACCTGAATGCCCGACGGACGGTAGCTCATGTCGCGGATCGCGCCGACCGGATCGGGCAGCGCCGCCACCTGGCGCAGGCCGGTGATCATGCCGTCGATGCGCGCCGGGGTGAGCGCCAGGCGATCCAGCAGTGCTGGCTCCAGGCCATTGGCGCGGCCGGCGGCGAGGTCCTGTTCATTGGCTGCGGTCAGCTCGCCGCGTGCCGCGTCGAGGGCGTCGGCAGCGGCCTGCAGGGCGCGATTCTTCTGCGCGGTGCTGGCACGGCCGATCACCCGCGAGGCCTCTCGGGCGGCGCGACCCAGGCGGGTCATGTAGTCAAGAACGGACTCGGTCATGGGCTCGGTGTCTTGGCAAAGGGGAAATCGGCTGATTATAACTGGCGCGCTCGGGTACGCCCAGCGGCGGGTGGCGGATGGTAGAAGATGGCAGGGAAAATATGTAGGAAAGATGTAACCACCAGTATCGGGATTGACCAGGCAAGGCACCGACCCTTTTGCGGGCAAGCCCGTTGTCACGGGTAGCGGCGTGAATGGACGAGCGCCGGCGACATCCCGGGAAGATCAACCCGGTTACAACCTGGTTCAGCCTCGATTAAGCCTTTCATTGCTATCATCCCCGCCCTCACCACCACGAACCGCCAACATGCCCGTCCCCTGCCCGGCCCGCGCCCTGCCCGACAGCTTCTTCGACCGCGACGCCCAGACCCTCGCCCGCGCATTGCTGGGCAAGGTCATCCGCCATCGCCACGGCGACCTGTGGCTGGCCGCGCGCATCATCGAGACCGAGGCCTACTACCTCACCGACAAGGGCAGCCATGCCTCGCTCGGCTACACCGAGAAGCGCAAGGCGCTGTTTCTCGACGGTGGTCATATCTACATGTACTACGCCCGCGGCGGCGATTCGCTGAACTTCACCGCCCAGGGGCCGGGCAACGCCGTGCTGATCAAGTCGGCCTACCCCTGGGTCGATGCACTTTCCGATGCCAACAGCCTGGCGCAGATGCAGCTCAACAACCCCGACGCCAGCGGCGGCCTGCGCCCGGCGCAGCGCCTGTGCGCCGGCCAGACCCTGCTGTGCCGCGCCCTGGGTCTGAAGGTGCCCGACTGGGACGCGCGCCGCTTCGATCCCGAGGGGCTGTACGTCGAGGATTGCGCCGTCCGTGTGCCGCGCGTGATCCAGACCACCCGCCTGGGCATCCCCCAGGGCCGCGACGAGCACCTGCCGTACCGCTTCGTCGACGCCGAGTTCGCCCGTTTCTGCACCCGGAACCCGCTGCGCCGGGGCCAGGTCGAAGGACGGGATTTCTTCATCCTGGAACAAGGAAACTGACACCATGAGCCAATGGCTCGACAGCCTCACCGGCTGGCTTGGCGCGAACCCGCAGTGGCTTGGCCTGGCCATCTTCCTGATCGCCTGCATCGAATGCCTGGCCATCGCCGGCATCATCGTGCCGGGCACCGTGCTGCTGTTCGCCGTGGCCGTGCTGGCCGGCAGCGGCGCCTTCAGCCTGGGCGAAACGCTGCTGCTGGGCTTTCTCGGCGGCATACTGGGCGATGCGCTGTCGTACACCATCGGC
This sequence comes from Pseudomonas sp. FA117, assembly GCF_057370475.1. Taxonomy (NCBI): domain Bacteria; kingdom Pseudomonadati; phylum Pseudomonadota; class Gammaproteobacteria; order Pseudomonadales; family Pseudomonadaceae; genus Pseudomonas; species Pseudomonas sp. FA117. The sequence goes on along the minus strand of NZ_CM170675.1, from coordinate 661,816 downwards.
AAGTATTTCCACCAGAACATCCGCCGCCTGCCGCTGCTGCGCCATCATCCGGAATGGATCGGAAGCGCCGAGACCTACTTCCAGCGTTATGGCATCGCCAGCCTGCTGGTGGGCCGATTCATTGGTCCGCTGCGGCCAATGCTGCCGATGGTCGCCGGCATGTTCGACATGCCGCTGCCGCGCTTCATCGCCGTGAGCCTGGTGGCCGGTGCCGGCTGGTCGGTAGCCTACCTGCTGCCCGGCTGGGCCACGGGCGCGGCGATGCGCCTGCCGCTGCCCGAGGGCTTCTGGCTGGACGCCGGGATCATCGCCGGTGGCCTGGCGGTACTGGTGGGCCTGAGTTTCAACAGCAGCATCCGCGACCAGCGCCACGGCACCCGCCTGATCGCAGGCCTGAGCCTGCTGGCGCTGGCAGGCGTGTTCCTCGGCTGGCCCTACCTGCACGAGTTCGACCAGGGGGTCATGACCCTGGTCCAGGAACACCGCAGCAAGGCCCTCGACGGCGCCGTGGTCATCGTCACGCGCCTGGGCGACTTCAAGACCCAGCTCTTCCTCGGCGGCCTGCTGACCGGCCTGTTGCTGCTGGCACGGCAATGGCGCCATGCGCTGTTCGCTGGCGGCGCGCTGATCGGCACGGCCCTGTGCAACGGCTCGCTGAAATGGCTGTTCGCCCGGGCGCGCCCGGAGGTGCTGGCCGATCCGCTGACCAGCTACAGCATGCCCAGTGGGCACAGTTCGGCGTCCTTTGCCTTCTTCCTGGTGCTGGCGGTACTGGCCGGTCGCGGCCAGCCGCCGCGCATGCGCCTGACCTGGGTGTTGCTGGGCGTGCTGCCGGCACTGTCGATCGCCCTGTCGAGGGTGTACCTGGGCGCGCACTGGCCCACCGACATTCTGGCCGGAGCCCTGCTGGCGTGCTGCGTGTGTGCGGTCAGCCTGACCCTGGTGCAGTACCGCGAACCGCTGGTGGCGCTGCCGCAGAAGGTGTGGTGGCTGATCCTGCCGGCGTGCATCGCGCTGCTGGCGTTCTTTGCCATGCACTCGCTGCCCAAGGCGTTGCTGCGCTATCAGTATTGAAGTGAAGGGCCGGATTTACCGGCCCTGTCGCGTGCGCCGCGAAAGCTCAGGCAAACAACTCCCCCTGGATCCGCTCCAGCAGTAACTGGATGGCCTCCAGTCGCTTTGCGGGCGAGTCGATCGCCAGCAGGTCGATCTTGTCCTCGTCCATGAACGGCAGCAGGTACGCCAGCTGGTTGGCCAGCGACTGGCGCCCGTCGACTTCGCGCGGCATGTCCAGGGCCTCGACCATCGGGTGCTCACCCAGCGCGACCAGCAGCGCCAGCAGGTCATCATCCTGCTCGACCAGCGGGCTGTCGCCCGGTTCGGCCAGCCACTGCACCTCGCCGACCATCAACTGGTCCTTGAGCACATCGGTCTGCTCCACACGAAAGCGCCGCACGCCCTCGACACGGATGCCCAGCAGACCGTTGTCCTGCTGCACGAAGTCGCGGATCAGCGCCTCGCAACCGAACGACGCAATGCCCGCCGGTGCGTGGCCGACCTGCTCGCCCTCGAGGATGCACACCACGCCGAAGCCTTCGCCCTGTTTCATGCAGCGGCCGATCATGTCCAGGTAGCGCGCCTCGAAGATCTGCAGGTCGAGCAGACAGCCGGGGAACAGCACGGTATTGAGGGGGAACAGCGGTAACGTCATCTCGACTCCTCAAGCCACCAGACTGACGGCCAGCGGCAGGAACACCGCCGTGGCCACGCCCATCAGGCTCATCGCCAGCGCGGCGAAGGCGCCGCATTCATCACTTTCCTGCAAGGCCACCGAGGTGCCCACCGCATGCGCCGTGATCCCCAGCGACATGCCCCGCGCCTCGGGGCTGAGCACGCCGCAGCGGGTGAGCAGGGCCGGGCCGAAGATCGCACCGATCACCCCGGTGAGCAGCACGAACACCGCCGCCAGCGCCGCCACGCCGCCGATCTGCTCGGCCACCAGCATGGCGATGGGCGAAGTCACCGACTTCGGCGCCATGGTCATCAGGATCATGTGCTCGGCGCCAAACCACCAGCCCAGCGCCAGGCAGGCCAGGGTGGCGAACAGGCCTCCGATTACCAGCGTAGTAAAGATCGGCCAGAACAGTTGGCGGATGCGCCGCAGGTTGAGGTAGAGCGGCACCGCCAGGGCCACGGTGGCCGGTCCGAGCAGGATGTTGAGGATCTCGGTGCTGCGCTTGTATTCGCTGTAGTCGATGCCGCACGCCAGCAGCACGCCGATCACCACCAGCATCGACACCAGCACCGGCTGCAGGAAGATCCAGCGGGTACGCTCGTAGCCTGCCAGCACCAGTTGATAGGCGCCGAGGGTGATGCCGATGCCGAACAGCGGATGGTGGATGACCGCCTCGAGGGCACCCTGCCAGTCGAGGCTCATGGCTGCTCCTCATGCTTGCCCTGGCGGTGGATGAGCTTCTGCATCAGCACACCGACGAACGCCAGGGTCAGCACGCAGGAGATCACCAACGCCCCGACGATGGCCCAGAAATCCGCCGCGATGTCGCGAGCGTAGACCATCACCCCCACCGCAGGCGGGACCAGCAACAGCGGCAGGTAGCGCAGCAGACTGCCAGCCGCTTCGTTGAGTGGCTTGCCGACCTCGCCACGGATCATCAGGAAGCCCAGCAACAGCAGCAGGCCGATGATCGGCCCGGGAAGCATGTGCAGGACCAGGTGATTGAGCGCCGTGCCCACCAGTTGGAACAGCACCAGCCAGGTCAAACCACGCAACAGCATAAGCATCTCCTCGGGGCAACGGGCGTCATTATAAGCACGCGTTTGGCCTGTATAAGGCGATATTCGCCGAAAAGGTAACGACTTGACCGCAACGGTCGGCCGTGTTGATCTTGCACTTTCGTACCAAATGACAACCTGGAGAGTCGCGATGCCCTATGTACCTGTTGCAGAGCTTTCGCAGTACGTTGGAAAGGAACTGGGACGTTCCGAATGGCTGAAGATCGATCAGCAGCGCATCAACCTGTTCGCCGAGGCCACCGGCGATTTCCAGTTCATTCATGTGGACCCGGAAAAAGCCGCCAGGACACCTTTCGGCTCGACCATCGCCCACGGTTTTCTCAGCCTGTCGCTGATTCCCAAGCTGATGGAGGACATCCTCGTCCTGCCTGAAGGCCTGAAGATGGTGGTCAACTACGGCCTGGACAGCGTGCGCTTCATCCAGCCGGTGAAGGTCGACAGCCGCGTACGCCTGAAGGTCGATCTGACCGAAGTGACCGAGAAGAAGCCTGGCCAGTGGCTGCTAAAGGCCACCGCCACCCTGGAGATCGAAGGCCAGGACAAGCCGGCCTACATCGCCGAGCCTCTGTCGCTCTGCTTCGTCTGAGGCAGCGCCGGGGCCGCTCGACGGCCCCGGCCACGACTGTCTCACGCCCCGATTCTGCGGCATACTCGGCGCACCTTTGTGCCCGGATTACGCCATGCGCTCGCTGCTGCCCCTGACCCTGATCCTGCTGCTCGCCGCCTGCGGCGAAGGCGAACCGCTGTCGCCGCCGGACGCGCGCCTGCCCGACGGCGGGCGCTACCGGGGCGAGGTGGTCAATGGCCTGCTGCAGGGCGAAGGCCGCATCGACTACCCCAACGGCAGCTGGTATGCCGGCACGTTCAAGGACGGCCAGTGGCATGGCCAGGGTGAGTGGCATGGCAGCAACGGCGAAGTCTATCGCGGCCAGTTCGCCGCCGGGCTGTTCGAAGGCCTCGGTGAGCTGAGCACCCCGGGCAGCCACTACGCCGGCACGTTCAGGCATGGCCGACGCGACGGCGAAGGTACGCTCAAGCAGCACGACCAGACCTACCGTGGCCAGTTCAAGGACGACCAGTACGAAGGGGCCGGGCAACTCGAACTGGCCGACGGCAGCCGCTACCAGGGGCTGTTCGCCAAGGGCAAGCCCAATGGCGCAGGCGTGCGCAGCGATGCCAGCGGCAACCAGTTCAGCGGTCATTTCATCGACGGCCAGATCGAAGGCCCCGGCACCTACGACAGCGTCGAAGGTGAGCAATACATCGGCGACTTCAAGCAGAACCGCCTCGAAGGCCGCGGCCGATACGAGAACGCCGACGGCGATGTGTGGATCGGCGATTTCAAGGATGGCGCGCTCAGTGGCCAGGGCGAACTGCTGGGCAGTGACGGCAGCCGCTACAAGGGCGGTTTCCAGGACTGGCGCTTTTCCGGCCAGGGCCACCTGCACCTGGCCGACGGCAGCCAGTACATCGGCGCCTTCGAAAACGACGCCTACCAGGGCCATGGCCGACTGATCCAGGCCGACGGTCGCGTCGAGGCCGGCCAATGGATCAACGGCGTACGCGTGCGTGACGACAAGGGCGCGCTGCTGCCCGACCCCTTGGACCTGGCCCTGCTCAACCAGGGCAGGCTGCTCGACGAGACATTGGCCAAGGTGCCGCGCTCGGCCCCACCGATCCAGCTGTACAGCCTGGTAATGGCCGGCGATGGCCAGCAGAGCGTGTTCCTGCGCGAAGCCGACTACGTCAGCGACATGCTCAAGGTGCGCTTCGGTGCCCGCGGCCAGGTGACCCTGGTCAACCACCGCGACCACCTGGCCGACCGGCCGATGGCCACCCGCGAGAACCTCACCCGCGCCGCCCGCACCCTGGCCGAACGCAGCGGCGCAGAGGACATCGTGTTCATCTACCTGACCAGCCACGGCAGCCATGACCACCAACTGGTGCTCGACCAACCGCGCCTGCAGCTCGCCGACCTGTCTGCCGACGAGCTGGCCAGTGCCCTTGCGCCGTTGAAAGACCGCGACAAGGTCATTGTCATCTCCGCCTGCTATTCAGGAGGCTACATTGCTCCGCTCAAGGATGACCGCACCCTGATCATGACCGCCGCACGCCCCGACCGGGTCTCGTTCGGCTGTTCGGAGGAAGCCGATTTCACCTATTTCGGTGACGCCTTGTTCGCCCAGGCGCTGAACCAGACCGACGATCTGAAACAAGCGTTTGAACTGGCGCGCGCCAGCGTTGCCGAACGGGAACGAAGGGAAGGTTTCGAGGCGTCCGAGCCGCAGATCTGGGCACCGCCGCAGGTGCTTGCGCACTGGCAGCGTCTGCGCCGGCAACAGGCCGAGGAAGCCCTGCGAAACAAGGCCCAGCCAGCCGAGCCGGCACAGGCAAAAAAGCCTGGAACCCGCTAAGCTGAGCTGTAACAAGGGAGAGACATCATGTACTTGACGCCTCAGCATGTCCTGCTTGCCGGTGCCACGGGCCTGACGGGTGAACACCTGCTCGATCGCCTGCTCAACGAACCCACCATCAGCCGCGTGCTGGCGCCTACCCGCAGGCCGCTGGCCGAACATCCCCACCTGGAAAACCCGGTGGGTGATCCGGCGGTTTTTCTCCCGCAACTGGCCGGGCGCGTCGATATCGCCTTCTGCTGCCTGGGCACCACGCTCAAGCAGGCAGGCTCCGAAACCGCTTTCCGTGCGGTCGACCTGGACATGGTCGTGGCCTTCAGCAAGCGCGCCCGGGAGATGGGCGCGCGCCATCTGCTGGTGATCAGCGCGCTCGGGGCCGACCCGAAGTCGTCGATCTTCTACAACCGGGTCAAGGGCGAGATGGAACAAGCGCTCAGGGCGCAGGACTGGCCACAGCTGACCATCGTGCGCCCGTCGCTGCTGCTCGGTGAAAGGCTCGAACCGCGCCTGGCCGAGCAGTTGGCCGGGCCATTCGCACGGCTGATTCCGGGCAAGTACCGCGGCATCGAGGCCTGCACCCTGGCTCGGGCACTGTGGCGACTGGCGCTGGAGGAAGAGGACGGAATTCGCGTGGTCGAGTCTGACGAGTTGCGCAAGCTGGGCAAGTAATAGCGATACCTTCAAAGGCCTCTTCGCGGGTAAACCCGCTCTCACAAGGCCCGCACAGGATTCAAAGACGGTGCGGTCCCTGTGGGAGCGGGTTTACCCGCGAAAGGGCCGTTACAGGCCGCCGCGGGCGTTGAACCCCACCCCGGCCGCCGTCAGCAACGACAGCGGCAACAGTACGGTATCCAGCAACATGCTGCCCGGCAGATCCAACCGTGGATATGCCGGCGCATCCGCGCCGAAATGATACCGCGGGCAGCACCCGCCATTGATCACATACAGGTCCAGCCGCGTGCCGGCATACACCACCGGCGCCCCCGGCTGGTTGGCGTCCAGCGTTCGTACTGTCGCGCAGCCACTCAGGCAGCCCAGCAGCAACAAGCCTGCCAGCGCGCGCTTCAATCATCGGCCCCGTAGTGATGTTCACCCCAGCGCGGCAGCATGTCCTGGGGAATGTTCAGCAGATTGAGCACCCGCGCAACGACGAAGTCCACCAGGTCATCGATGGTCTGCGGCTGGTGATAGAAGCCTGGCGCCGCAGGCAGGATCACCGCGCCCATCTGCGACAGCTTGAGCATGTTCTCCAGATGGATGGTGGAGAACGGTGCCTCACGCGGCACCAGGATCAGTTGCCGACGCTCCTTGAGAGTCACGTCCGCAGCGCGCTCGATGAGGTTGTTGCAGGCGCCCGTGGCGATCGCCGACAAGGTACCGGTCGAGCACGGCACCACCACCATCGCAGCAGGCGCACCGGAGCCCGAGGCTACCGGCGACATCCAGTCTTCCTTGCCGTACACGCGGATCTGCCCGGCGGCAGCGCCGGTGTATTCGGTCAGAAACGCCTGCATGGCCTGCGGCTTGGGTGGCAGCACCACGTCGGTTTCGGTGGACATCACCAGCTGTGCGGCCTTGGAAATGAGGAAATGCACCTCCCGATCCTCACGCACCAGGCAATCGAGCAGGCGCAAGCCGTACTGCGCCCCGGAGGCGCCGGTCATCGCCAGGGTGATGCGTTCCGGGCCGCTCACTTCAGCGCCTCGGCCAGCTTGCCGTGCAGCCCGCCGAAGCCGCCGTTGCTCATGATCACCACGTGGGTGCCGGGACGCGCCTGGCCCTTGACCCGCTCGATGATCGCCTCGAGGCTGTCGGCGACCACGCTCGGCACGGTGCACTGCTCGGCCGTGGCCGCCAGGTCCCAGCCGAGGTTGGCTGGCGCGTACCAGATCACCTGGTCGGCGTCGTTGACGCTGTCCGGCAGGCCGTCACGGTGGGCACCGAGCTTCATGGAATTGGAGCGCGGCTCGATCACCGCGATCACCGGCGCCTCGCCGACACGCTTGCGCAGGCCGTCGAGGGTGGTGGCGATGGCGGTCGGGTGGTGGGCGAAGTCGTCGTAGATGGTCACGCCCTGCACCTCGGCGACCTTCTCCATGCGCCGCTTGACGCTCTTGAAGGCACTCAGGCCTTCGATGCCCATGGCCGGCACAACGCCGACATGGCGCGCGGCCGCCAGCGTGGCCAGGGCGTTGGCGACGTTGTGCTGGCCGGTCAGGGCCCAGTCCACCACGCCTTGCGCCTCGCCCTCGAACAGCACCTCGAAGCGCGAGCCATCCGGGCTGAGCAGGCGGGCCTGCCACTGGCCACCTTCGCCGGTGGTTTGCACCGGGGTCCAGCAGCCCATGCCGATGACCCGTTCCAACGCCTGCTCGGTGGTCGGGTGAATGACCAGGCCCTCGCTGGGGATGGTCCGCACGAGGTGGTGGAACTGCCGCTCGATGGATGCCAGATCCGGGAAGATATCCGCGTGATCGAACTCGAGGTTGTTGAGAATCGCAGTGCGTGGGTGGTAGTGCACGAACTTCGAGCGTTTGTCGAAGAAGGCGCTGTCGTATTCGTCGGCCTCGACCACGAAGAACGGCGTGCCGCCCAGGCGCGCCGAAACGGAGAAGTTCTGCGGTACGCCGCCGATCAGGAAGCCCGGGCTCATGCCCGCATGCTCCAGCACCCAGGCCAGCATGCTGCTGGTGGTGGTCTTGCCGTGGGTGCCGGCCACGGCCAGTACCCAGCGCCCCTGCAGCACGTGGTCGGCCAGCCACTGCGGGCCGGAGACATAGGGCAGGCCCTTGTTCAGCACGTATTCCACGGCAGGGTTGCCGCGCGACATGGCGTTGCCGATCACCACCAGGTCGGGAGCCGGTTCCAGCTGGGCCGGATCGTAGCCCTGGGTGAGCTCGATACCCTGAGCCTGGAGCTGGGTGCTCATCGGGGGATAGACGTTGGCGTCGGAGCCGGTGACGCGATGGCCGAGCTCCTTGGCGAGCACCGCCAGCGAGCCCATGAAAGTGCCGCAGATACCGAGAATATGAATGTGCATGATCGACCTCGCAAAACGTCGAGGCAGGGTAGCCCAGGCCGAGGGAAATCGCACCCGCTGTTTCGCTCAGCCGGCCCTGGAGATGCCGTGTTTGCGCAGTTTTCGATACAAGGTATTGCGGCTGATGCCCAGGTGCTCGGCGACGCGGGTCAGGTGCCAGCGGTTTGCCTGCAGCACCCTCAGCAGCGCATCGCGCTCGGCACTTTCCAACGGTGCCGGATCACTTGCCTGTGAGCGGGCTGGCCCCGCGATGGTGTCAGCACACACGACATCGCTGGCCCCGCCTGCGCCATCACGGGACAAGTCGGACCGCCGAACCGCCGCGTCCACAACGGTCTTGGGGAGGTCCGACAGCTCGATACGCGAGCCGTCGCACAACGCCACCAAAGTGCGCAGCACGTTGCGCATCTGCCGCACGTTCCCTGGCCAGGCAAATTCCAGCAACGCCTCGCGCGCCTGGGGTGCAAGCTCGATGGGCTGGCCCTCGGCCTCCTGACTCAGCAGGAAGTCGAGCAACTGCGCCTTGTCGCTGCGTTCGCGCACCGCCGGCAGCGCAACCTCCAGTCCGTTGAGCCGGTAATAGAGGTCTTCGCGGAACGTCCCCTGCTCCACCCGCTCCAGCAAGTCGCGGTGAGTGGCACTGACGATACGCAGGTCCACCGCCTGCGGCTCACCGCCGATCGGCACCACCTGGCGCTCCTCCAGCACCCGCAGCAAGCGGGTCTGCAAGGCCAGCGGCATGTCACCGATCTCATCCAGCAGCAAGGTGCCACCATCGGCCTGCAGCAGCTTGCCGCGCATGCCCTCCTTGCGCGCTCCGGTGAAACTGCCGCCGCGGTAGCCGAACAGTTCGCTCTCGATCAGGCTTTCCGGAATCGACGCACAGTTGATCGCCACGAACGGTTTGCCCCGCCGCTCGCTGGCCTGGTGGACGGCCTGGGCGAAGGCTTCCTTGCCGCAACCGGTCTCACCGCTCAGCAGCACCGGCACGTCGCGCTGGTAGACCCGCAAGGCGCGACGAAAATCCTGTTGCAGCGCCGGGTCGAGCAGGCAGATGCCAGGTTCGGCACGCGTCGCAGCCGAGGGCATCGGCGCGGGCACCGACCACACCGGCTTGTGCGCCTGCCCGCGCAGGCTGGCGAACAGCTGGCGTCCGTCGTGGGTGCGCAGTGGCCAGGCCGCGCTGCCCTGCGCCGTGGCACGGCTGAACAGTTCGTCATGGCTGCAGGCGAAGAAACGCTCCACCGGCTTGCCGAGCACACCGCCACGGATGCTGCCCAGCAGATTGAGGGCACTCTGGTTGACCGCACAGATCCGCCCGTCGCCATCGAAAGCCAGCAGCCCTTCGCTGAACAAGCCGACCGACTCGGCCTGCAGATGAAAGCGCAGCAGCCAGTGCTGCTCGAAATGGCGCAGGAAGTAGCAGCTCTCGATCATCTTGGCCGAGAGGTTGACCAGCGCCATGGTGTGGAACTGGCTCTGGCGTGACACGTCCGGACGCGCCGAGGACACATCGAGCACGGCCAGCAGTTCGCCATGCGGGTCGAACACCGGGCTGGCCGAGCAGGTCAGGCCGGTGTGGCGGCCACGGAAATGTTCATCCTGGTGGATGGTCAGGGCCTGACGCTCGACCAGGCAGGTGCCGATGCCGTTGGTGCCTTCGCGGGCCTCGCTCCAGTCGGCGCCGAGCCACAGCCCGGCGCGCTCGAAGATCCGTCGCTCACTGGGCGCGGTGACACAGTTGAGGATGACCCCGCGGGCATCGGTAAGCAGCACCGCGTGGCCTGAGCCGGACAACTGCTGGTGCAGGCTGTTCATCTCGCCCTCGGCGATCTGCAGCACCTGCTGCAGGCGCTCGCGGCTCTCCAGCAAGTGTCCGTGCTCGAGCACCACCGGAGCCTGGGCCAGCGCAGGATCGAGGTGATAGTCCTCCAGGCAGCGCAGCCAGGAACGCGCGATGGACGGGTCGCTGCCCGGCCCGCTGGTCTGCCCGCGAGCGACCGTGAGCACCTGTTGGGCATGGCGGCTGAAAGCGTTGCTCTGCATTTTTGTTGTTCTCCGCAGATAGAGCGTCCCGTCAGCATCCTCCTCCCGGGAACGCTTTGCAATGCAGGCCGGACCGGCGCGCCAGGACCGTATCGAATACGGCACAAAGTGTCACCTCGCCCGTATCGCCACCGGTACAAGCGCGCATACCCACTGCCTTCAAGGTAATCCAAGCCCTTGATTGCAAAGGGCTGCAAAGCACTGGCCCGACCTTTGCTCTACGCTTTCCAACTCCCCGACAAACACAATAGCCAGGAGACACACCATGCGTTACGCACATCCCGGTACCGAAGGCGCCAAGGTCTCGTTCAAGAGCCGCTACGGCAACTACATCGGCGGCGAGTTCGTAGCTCCGGTCAAAGGGCAATACTTCGAGAACACCTCGCCGGTGAATGGCAAGCTGATCGCCGAATTCCCCCGCTCCACCGCCGAAGACATCGACAAGGCCCTGGATGCCGCCCACGCCGCCGCCGACGCCTGGGGCCGCACCAGCGTGCAGGACCGCTCCAACGTGCTGCTGCGCATCGCCGACCGCATCGAGCAGAACCTCGAAGTGCTGGCCATCACCGAAACCTGGGACAACGGCAAGCCGATCCGCGAGACGCTCAACGCCGACATCCCGCTGGCGGTCGACCATTTCCGCTATTTCGCCGGCTGCATCCGCGCCCAGGAAGGCGGCGCCGCCGAGATCAACGAGAGCACGGTCGCTTATCACATCCACGAACCGTTGGGCGTGGTCGGGCAGATCATCCCGTGGAACTTCCCGCTGCTGATGGCCGCCTGGAAACTGGCCCCGGCGCTGGCCGCCGGCAACTGCGTGGTGCTCAAGCCGGCCGAGCAGACGCCGCTGGGCATCACCGTACTGATGGAACTGATCGGCGACCTGCTACCCAAGGGCGTGCTCAACGTGGTCCAGGGCTACGGGCGTGAAGCCGGCGAAGCGCTGGCCACCAGCAAGCGCATCGCCAAGATCGCCTTCACCGGCTCCACCCCGGTGGGCTCGCACATCATGAAGTGCGCAGCAGAGAACATCATCCCGTCCACCGTGGAGCTGGGCGGCAAGTCGCCGAACGTCTACTTCGAAGACATCATGCAGGCCGAGCCGACCTTCATCGACAAGGCCGCCGAAGGCATGGTCCTGGCCTTCTTCAACCAGGGCGAGGTGTGCACCTGCCCGTCGCGCGCCCTGGTGCAGGAGTCGATCTACCCGCAGTTCATGGAAGTGGTGATGAAGAAGGTGCTGCAGATCAAGCGTGGCGACCCGCTGGACACCGACACCATGGTCGGCGCCCAGGCCTCGCAGCAGCAGTTCGACAAGATCCAGTCCTACCTCAAGATTGCCCAGGAAGAAGGCGCAGAGCTGCTCACCGGCGGCAAGGTGGAGCAACTCGAAGGCGCGCTGGCCACCGGTTACTACATCCAGCCGACCCTGCTCAAGGGCAACAACAAGATGCGCGTGTTCCAGGAGGAAATCTTCGGACCGGTGGTCAGCGTCACCACCTTCAAGGACGAAGCCGAAGCGCTGGCGATCGCCAACGATACCGAGTTTGGCCTGGGTGCCGGCGTCTGGACCCGCGACATCAACCGCGCCTATCGCATGGGCCGCGGCATCAAGGCCGGTCGCGTGTGGACCAACTGCTACCACCTGTACCCGGCGCACGCCGCGTTCGGTGGCTACAAGAAGTCTGGCGTCGGCCGCGAAACCCACAAGATGATGCTCGACCATTACCAGCAGACCAAGAACCTGCTGGTGAGCTACGACATCAATCCGCTGGGCTTCTTCTAAACCGAGGCGCGCACTTCGCAGGCAAGTCGCAGCGGCGAACCGTCGCTGCGACTTGCCTGCGAAGGGTCAAGCCTGCTGCCACAAATTCCAGAGCAACAACCGCTCTGGCCCGCTTTCTGCAGTCCCGATCACCATCGGCCCGGAACCCCTCCCGGCCACCAAAAAGAACAACAGGTGAATCCATGCCAAGCGATCATTCCGCCGGCACGCCGGCAAGTTCCTCCGTAGATTTCGAGAAAGTCGGCTCCGACTATTTCCAGCAACGTGAACTGAAAAAAGGCGCCGCAGGCTGGGTCCTGCTGGTGGGCCTGGGCGTGGCCTACGTGATTTCCGGCGACTACGCCGGCTGGAACTTCGGCCTCGCTCAAGGCGGCTGGGGCGGGATGTTCCTGGCCACCCTGCTGATGGCCACCATGTACCTGTGCATGTGCTTCTCGCTGGCCGAGCTGTCGTCGATGATCCCCACCGCCGGCGGCGGCTATGGCTTCGCCCGCAGCGCGTTCGGGCCTTGGGGCGGTTTTCTCACCGGCACGGCGATCCTCATCGAGTACGCCATCGCCCCCGCCGCCATTGCCGTGTTCATCGGCGCCTACTGCCAGTCGCTGTTCGGCATCGGCGGCTGGATGATCTACCTGGCGTTCTACATCGTCTTCATCGGCATCCACATCTTCGGCGTCGGCGAGGCGCTGAAGCTGATGTTCATCATCACCGCCGTCGCCGCGATTGCACTGGCAGTGTTCCTGATCGGCATGGTGCCCCATTTCGATGCAGCCAACCTGTTCGACATCGCCAAGACCGACGCCGTCGGCGCCAGCAGCTTCCTGCCATTCGGCTATGTCGGCATCTGGGCGGCAATCCCCTATGCGATCTGGTTCTTCCTTGCCGTCGAGGGCGTGCCGCTGGCCGCCGAAGAAACCAAGAACCCCAAGCGCGACCTGCCCCGCGGCCTGATCGGCGCGATGCTGGTGCTGCTGGCCTTCGCCCTGCTGATTCTGGTGGTCGGCCCTGGCGGTGCCGGTTCCGAAGCACTCAAGGCTTCGGGCAATCCACTGGTGGAGGCGCTGTCCAAGGCCTACGGCGGCTCGACCTGGATGGGCGGCTTCGTCAACCTGGTGGGGCTGGCCGGGCTGATCGCCAGTTTCTTCTCGATCATCTACGCCTATTCGCGGCAGATCTTCGCCCTTTCGCGCGCGGGCTACCTGCCACGCAAGCTCTCGCAGACCAACAAGAGCAAGGCACCGGTGCTGGCCCTGGTGATCCCCGGCATCATCGGTTTCGCCCTGTCGCTGACCGGCCAGGGCGACCTGCTGATCCTGGTCGCGGTGTTCGGTGCAACCCTGTCCTACGTGCTGATGATGGCCGCGCACATCACCCTGCGCATCCGCCGGCCGAAGATGGAGCGCCCGTACCGCACCCCCGGCGGCATCTTCACCTCGGGTGTGGCCCTGGTGCTGGCGTGCATCGCCGTGGTCGCCGGGTTCCTGGTCGATCCGCGCGTGGTGATTGGCGCTGCCGTGATCTATGCGGTATTAATTGCCTACTTTGCTTTCTACAGCCGCCACCACCTGGTGGCCGGGACACCGGAAGAGGAATTCGCCGCGATCCAGAAGGCCGAAGAGGCCTTGCACTGATCGCCGACTTACGCCGCAGGCCAGCCCTGCGGCGCTCTGGAGATTCTGTATGGCAAGTTTCGTACACACGGTAGGCAACCTGGTCTACCGCTTCGACAGCCTCAAGGAAGTCATGGCCAAGGCCAGCCCGGCACGTTCGGGCGACTTCCTGGCCGGTGTCGCCGCCGCCAACGACGGCGAACGGGTCGCCGCGCAGATGGCCCTGGCCAACATCCCGCTCAGCCACTTTCTCAGCGAAGCGCTGATCCCCTACGAACAGGACGAGATCACCCGGCTGATCATCGACAGCCACGACGCCGCCGCCTTCGCCCCGGTCAGCCACCTCACCGTCGGTGGCCTGCGCGACTGGCTGCTCAGCGAAGTGGCCGACGAGTCCAGCCTGCGCGCCCTGGCCCCCGGCCTGACGCCGGAAATGGCCGCCGCCGTGTCGAAGATCATGCGCGTCCAGGACCTGGTGCTGGTGGCGCAGAAGATTCGCGTGGTCACCGCGTTTCGCGGCACCATGGGCCTGCGCGGGCGGCTGTCGACCCGCTTGCAGCCCAACCACCCTACCGACGAGCCGGCCGGCATCGCCGCCAGCATCCTCGACGGCCTGCTATACGGCAACGGCGACGCCATGATCGGCATCAACCCGGCCACCGACAGCATCGCCTCGATCTGCGCCCTGCTGGAAATGCTCGACGCGATCATCCAGCGCTACGACATCCCCACCCAGGCCTGCGTGCTGACCCACGTCACCACCTCGATCGAGGCGATCAACCGGGGCGTGCCGCTGGACCTGGTGTTCCAGTCCATCGCCGGCACCGAGGCTGCCAATGCCGGCTTCGGCATCAACCTCAACGTGTTGCAGGAAGGCTACGAGGCCGGGCTGTCGCTCAAGCGCGGCACCCTGGGGCAGAACCTCATGTACTTCGAGACCGGCCAGGGCAGCGCGCTGTCGGCCAACGCCCACCACGGCGTCGACCAGCAGACCTGCGAGACCCGCGCCTACGCCGTGGCCCGGCATTTCAAGCCATTTCTGGTCAACACCGTGGTCGGTTTCATCGGCCCGGAATACCTCTACAACGGCAAGCAGATCATCCGCGCCGGGCTCGAGGACCACTTCTGCGGCAAGCTGCTCGGAGTGCCGATGGGCTGCGACATCTGCTACACCAACCACGCCGAAGCCGACCAGGACGACATGGACACCCTGTTGACCCTGCTCGGCGTGGCCGGGATCAACTTCATCATGGGCATCCCCGGCTCCGACGACATCATGCTCAACTACCAGACGACCTCGTTCCACGACGCGCTCTACGCCCGCCAGACCCTGGGCCTGAAACCCGGGCCGGAATTCGAAGCCTGGCTCGAGCGCACCGGCATCTTCACCCAGGCCGACGGTCGGGTACGCTTCGGCGACAATCTGCCTGCGGCCTTCCGCCACGCGCTGGCGCAGCTTGCATAGGGATGACCATGGACCGACATACACCCACCCACGACAACCCCTGGCTGGCCCTGCGCAACCTGACGCCCGCGCGCATCGCCCTGGGCCGCACCGGAACCAGCCTGCCGACCGGCGCGCAACTGGACTTCCAGTTCGCCCACGCCCAGGCCCGCGATGCGGTGCACCTGCCCTTCGACCATGCCGGGCTGCGCCAGCAACTGAGCGACCGCGGCCGCGACAGCCTGCTGCTGCACAGTGCCGCCGCCGACCGTCACCAGTACCTGCAGCGTCCCGACCTGGGCCGTCGCCTCAGCGACGACTCGGCGCAGACCCTGCGCGAGCACGCCCAGGCCAACCCGGGCGGCGTCGACCTGGCCATCGTGGTGGCCGACGGCCTCTCGGCCCTGGCCGTGCATCGCCACACCTTGCCGCTGCTGAGTCGCTTCGAGGAGCAGGCAGCCGCCGATGGCTGGAGCAGCGCCCCGGTGATCCTGGTGGAACAGGGCCGGGTCGCGGTGGCCGACGAGGTCGGCGAGCTGCTCGGTGCGCGCATGACGGTGATGCTGATCGGCGAACGCCCCGGCCTCAGCTCGCCCGACAGCCTGGGCCTGTACTTCACCTATGCGCCCAAGGTCGGCCTGACCGATGCCTACCGCAACTGCATCTCCAACGTCCGCCTGGAAGGCCTGAGCTACGGCATGGCCGCGCATCGCCTGCTGTACCTGATGCGCGAGGCCTGTCGCCGGCAGCTGTCGGGGGTGAACCTGAAGGACGAGGCCGAGGTCCACAGCATCGACAGCGAAAACTCCTCCACTAAATGCGGAAATTTCCTGCTCGGTAAAGGGTAAGAAACATGTAACCCAGGGCGGATTGCGCTTCTAGGCTGCATTGGGGCAGCATGCCGGTACGAGGCAGCTTGCACATCCCCGTTCCCAAATGGACTCTGAGGCCTGCTCATGCGCATCATCAAGGCAACCCTGGAACACCTCGACCTGCTCACCCCGCTGTTCGTCACCTATCGCGAGTTCTACGGGCAACTGCCCTACCCGGACACCTCGCGGACCTTCCTCGAGAAGCGTCTGAAACGGGGTGAATCGGTGATCTACCTGGCCCTGCCGGATGACGACAACAGCAAGCTGCTGGGGTTCTGCCAGCTCTACCCGAGCTTCTCGTCGCTGTCGCTCAAGCGCGTGTGGATCCTCAACGACATCTTTGTTGCCGAGGATTCGCGGCGCATGCTCGTGGCCGACCACCTGATGCGTGAAGCGAAGAAGATGGCCAAGGAAACCAACGCCATCCGCATGCGTGTGTCGACCAGCAGCGACAACGACGCAGCAAGGAAGACCTACGAGTCCATCGGCTTTCGCAAGGATACCGAGTTCGAGAACTACGTCCTGCCGATCAGCCAGGATTGAGGCCAGGCCCCTGACCCGGTCACTACTGCAGGCGCGGGCTTGCCCGCGCCCGGTAACCCGCCGCTACAAACTCTCCGGGCATATTCGCGACTTCGCCGTATAATGCCCCATTCGTCATGTGTGAAACGTCACTCCTCCACCGGTGAACATGCCCACGCAAAATGACGCCGTCCGTCATCGCGCGCCCGTGGAAGCGGGTCAAGACAACAGGTGCTGTACATGGAATTCAACCCGCTGGACCTCATCCTGCATCTCGATGCCTACCTCGACCTGCTGGTGACCAACTATGGTCCCTGGATCTACGCCATCCTGTTCGCAGTGATCTTCTGCGAGACCGGCCTGGTGGTCATGCCCTTCCTGCCGGGCGATTCGCTGCTGTTCATCGCCGGCGCCGTGGCCGCAGGCGGTGGCATGGACCCGGTACTGCTCGCCGGCCTGCTGATGATCGCGGCGATCCTGGGCGACAGCACCAACTACGTGATCGGACGAACGGCCGGGGAACGCCTGTTCCGCAACCCGAACTCGAAGATCTTCCGCCGCGACTACCTCCAGCGCACCCACGAATTCTACGAGCGCCACGGCGGCAAGACGGTCACCCTGGCGCGCTTCCTGCCGATCCTGCGCACCTTCGCCCCGTTCGTCGCCGGCATCGCCCACATGCACTACCCGCGCTTCCTCGGTTTCAGCGTCGCCGGCACCCTGCTGTGGGTCGGTGGCCTGGTCACCCTCGGCTACTTCTTCGGCAACGTGCCGTTCATCAAGCAGCACCTGTCGCTGATGGTCGTGGCCATCATCGTCCTGTCGCTGGTGCCGATGATCCTCGGCCTGCTGCGTGGCCGCCTGAGCCGTACCGCCAAGGCCCACTGACCGTCCATGTGGTCGTTCAGCGCCTGGCGGCGCAAGCGCACCCTGGCGCGCTACCAGGTCGAGCCACAGTTGTGGCAGGCGGTTCGTGAACGCCTGCCGCTGCTCGACGGCATCAGCGACGAGGAAGACCGCTGGCTGCGCGAGGCCAGCGTGCTGTTCCTGTACCACAAGCACCTGACCACCCTGCCCGGCGTCGAGCTCGATGACGCCCAGCGCCTGTTCCTCGCCGCCCAGGCCCAGTTGCCGCTGCTGCACCTGGGCGAGCTGAATTGGTACCAGGGCTTTCACGAAATCATCCTCTACCCCGACGACTTCAAGAGCCCGCAGCGTCACCGCGATGCCAGCGGCGTGGAGCACGTGTGGGATGCCGAGCACAGCGGCGAAGCCTGGCAACAGGGCCCGGTGATCATGGCCTGGGCCGGCGTGGAAGCCAGCGGTGGCTGGGAAGCCTACAACCTGGTGATCCACGAACTGGCGCACAAGCTCGACATGCTCAACGGCGACGCCAACGGCCTGCCGCCGCTGCACCCCGGCATGGACGTCAGCGCCTGGGCCCTGGCCATGCAGCAGGCCTACGACGACCTCAACCGCCAGCTCGACGCCAACCCCGACCTGGAAACGGCCATCGATCCCTACGCTGCGGAAAATCCGGCCGAGTTCTTCGCCGTGACCAGCGAGTACTTCTTCAGCGCCCCGGACCTGCTGCACGACAGTTATCCACAGGTGTACCGACAACTGTCGCTGTTCTACCGCCAGGACCCGCTCGCCCGCCTGATCCGCCTGCAGGCCGAGCACCCGCAGTACCGCGACAGCCCCGCCTGATCTGCCCGCACATCAGGCCGACCGTGGCATGCAGTGGCGGAATGTGCCTATAATCGCCGCCACTTTTTTGGTCAATCACGGGGGCAACGCCCAATGAGCTACAGCAAGATTCCTGCGGGCAAAGACCTGCCGAACGACATCTACGTCGCCATCGAGATCCCGGCCAACCACGCGCCGATCAAATACGAGATCGACAAGGACAGCGACACCCTGTTCGTCGACCGTTTCATGGCCACCCCGATGTTCTACCCGGCCAACTACGGCTTCATCCCCAACACCCTGGCCGACGACGGTGATCCGCTCGACGTGCTGGTCGTGACCCCTTACCCGGTCGCGCCAGGCTCGGTGATCCGTGCCCGCCCGGTCGGCGTGCTGAACATGACCGACGATGGCGGCGGCGACGCCAAGGTCATCGCCGTACCGCACGACAAGCTGTCGCAGCTGTACGTCGACGTGAAAGAGTACACCGACCTGCCGGCCCTGCTGATCCAGCAGATCGAGCACTTCTTCGCCAACTACAAGGATCTGGAGAAGGGCAAGTGGGTCAAGATCGAAGGCTGGGAAGGCGCTGACGCCGCCCGCGCCGCGATCACCAAGTCGGTTGCCGCCTACAAGGGCTGATCACCGGTTCGTGACGAAGAAGCCTGGCCGCGTGCCGGGCTTTTTTGTGCCTGATGACGCGAACACTCCCTTTCCTGCAAGAGCTTCATTTGACTCACCGGCAAAAAACGAAGATTCCCACATCAGCTCACAAACCAAGCCTACGAGAACACGCGATCCCCACCTACGTCATAAACACACTGTTTATTTCTAAGGATCACGCCACCCTCTAGACTCGCCGCCATGAACAACTCCGGCGACCGTCTCAAGACCCTTCTGCAGGAATGCGGCTTGTCCCCTTCGGACTTCGCTGCCCAACGCAATGTCACCCCGCAGCATGTGAACAACTGGTTCAAGCGCGGGATTCCCCTTGCCCGTCTGGATGAAATCGCCGACCTGTTCTGTGTCCATCGCCGCTGGCTGCGCCATGGCGAAGGCTCCAAGCACCCGAACCCGATCCTGCGCCCCGGCGTGCCACAGCCCGAACCCTCTTCGCCCAGCCACGGCGGCAGGCAGATCTGCATCGATTTCCACCGCCTGGTCGACGGCCAACTCGTGCCCGACCCGGAGCGCCACCTGCTGGTCTCCGCCCAGGCCATGGAGACCTTGCGCATCCGCCCGCAAGACGCGCTCTGCCTGGACATGCCGTCATCCAACATGGCCCCGCTGATTCCCATCGGCGCTGCCCTGGCCATCGACAGCAGCCTGACCCGAGTGGTCGACGGCCAGACCTACGCCCTGCTGCACGAGGGACGGTTGCGGGTGCACAGCCTCAGCCTCGGACAGAACGACACGCTGTGCCTGCACAGCCACGACCGGCGCAACTACGCCGTCGAACGCTATACCCCGGCGCAACGTCATGCCCAGGGCATGCAGGTGCTCGGCTGGGTGTTCTGGTGGTCGTGGTTCAGCCGCCAGCGTCCTGCCTGACACACCCGGTGCCATTTTTCGCTGGGCATCCCCGGCGAGCCCGAGTATGCTACGCGGCACGTTTTGCTCACGGTCGGCACGAGCCGCATTCCAGAGCACCTGACGACGCCCCACACGGCCGTTTGTCATCTTTTTCAGGCCTTGATGGCCAACCTGTTAAGGCGGTTGCGGCTTACCAAAAATTAGCCAAGACCGTCCCCGAGAGCCGGCCACAAGCCGGCTTTTTAATGCCCGTGATTTCCTCTATCGAGTCCCTGTCAACGCCGTGCACCGCTGGGCATGACTGCGCCAGCCTCGCTGTCGTTGCAGACTCGAGGCCAGCCATGAAATGTTCAGCCTAGAAGCGCGTCACCATCCCCACGCGCCATGTGCGTCCAGGTGCAGGCATGAAGCTCTGGGCCAGAGGGTCGAGGTAATAGCGGTCAGTCAGGTTCTGCACCGACAGGTTCAGTTCGGTGTGCTCGAGCAGCTTGTAGCGGGCGAACAGGTCGAACAACGCCACCGAGCGGTAGTCGATCTGCGGGGTGGTGGCGCCGGTCTGCCAGGGTTTGTCGACCTGTGCGGTCGGGCCGGAGGTGTAGGTCATGCGCCCACCCACGGTCAACGCCTCGTCGAAGAAGCGCAAGCCGCTGACCAGGTTGGCCGAGAAGCGCGGCGGGTTCTGCGTGTTGGTGTACGAGCCCATGTAGCTGCCCGAGGTGCAGTCCGGGGTGTCCTGGGTGCGCTGGTAGGTATTGGCGGTGTTGCGCAGCGTGCTGGCGAACGCCGCGTCGCAGGTTTCGGTCTTCAGATAGTAGGTGGCCGAAAGGTCGGCGAACACCCGCCCGGCGTCGTAGTGTGACTGCAACTCCAACCCTCGGGTGCTGAAACTGTCGGTATTGCTGAAGGTCATCTGCCCCCACAGGCCTGGGCTGGGGTCGTAGTAGCGGGTGATGTAGTGCTTTATCTGGTTGTCGAAGTACGCCAGCTTGATCGACGCCTCGTCACCCTCGCGCAACAGGTTGTCGCGCAGGGCGCTGACACCGAACTCCCAACTGCGTGAACGCTCGGGCTTGAGGTGCTTGCCTGGGGTCACCTGCTGGGTGCCCTGGCTGGTCTCGAACAGTGACGGCAGGCGCAGCCCCTGGGTGTAGGACGCGTAAACGAAGGTGTCAGGCAGAAACTCGAAGTTGATGCCGAACGCCGGCGAGAAACCACCGCCGCGGCTTTTTCCCTGGGGGGTGTAGTCGTAACCTGTGACCACATCGCTGGTGCTTTCCGGGTGCACCGTCACCTTGGTCGCGCCAGCCTCGTTGAAGGGTACGCCGTTGAACGGCTCGTTGCTGTCGGCGAAGACGATGCCGTTGTTCAGGCGCGGATCGGTAGCGTCGGTGTATTGCCCGTTCTGGTCCGGGAACCAGGTCATGTTGCCCCAGTTGCCCGGGCTGCTGGCGTTGATCCAGCGCAGCTTGCGCTCTTCGCGCCGGGCCTCGGCGAGCACCGTGTGGTCCTTGGTCTGGTAGTGCGCATAGCGCCCACCGCCCCACAGCGTCAGTTGCTCGATGGGGCGGTACTCCAGTTTGCCGTTGAAACTGAACTCCTGACGCGAGGCATCCCGCAGCATGCGGTTGGCGTCAATGTCGTGCTGGGTGGTCAGCACACCTTTCTGGGGTTGCAGGTCTTCGAGCTGGAAGGCGCCCCCCAGGTCAAGCTTGAGGTCGCCATAGGCCGTGGTGAAATGCGACACGTTGTTCAGGTCACCACCGATGCGCCGGTTGTCCTGGCGGCTCCAGGCGCGGTCGGTGCGAAACAGCTGCGACTTGGGCGCCATCCAGGCAGCGGTCAGGGTGCTGGTTTCGCTGTCGGTCAGCCACAGGCTGCTGGTCAGGTCCACCAGCGGATTGTCTTCGGGCCGGTAGTGATAGCGGGCGGTGTAGGCGTCGAGCCGCACGTCGCTTGTGGGGTACTGGTAGATACCGGCAGTACCGTAGCGGAAGATATCCGACGGCATGATCTCGCCCATGTGCCCATCGAAGCGGCGATAGCCCAGGTCCAGGGTGTGCGCGTCGGCCAGGCGCCAGGTGGTCTTGAACAGGTAGGAGTCGGTTTGCGACGAGGAGTTGAGCACCTCTTCACCGGCGTTGTAGGTACTGGCCACGCTGCGTTGCTCTCGACCCCGGAGGTCGTACGAGCGATAGCGCTCCTGACCCTTCTTGCCGGAGAAATAGTTGCCCTGGTTGCGGTGCGCATAGGCGGCCACCAGGTCGAATCGTTCGTTGCTGTAGGCGAAGGCTGCGCTACCAGACTCGGCCTGCGAGCCGAACAGCCCCGCGCGGCTGTCGCCGGGCACCGTACTCAGGTCCTGATCCTTGGAATGACGGCTGCGATGGGCCGGTTCGACACCGTTGTTCCACAGGTTGCCGGTCAGGCGCACACCCACGCTGTTGCCATCCACCAGGATGTCGTCGACGCCCAGGGTCTTCATCTCCACCGAGCCGCCGATCGCCCCGCTGCGGGTGCTGGGGCCCTTGTTCACGGTCACGCTGCCGAGCAGGTCGGGGTCGATGTAGCTGCGCTGCTGGGTACCGCCATAGCCACGGTAGACGTCCACCGCCTGCTCGGAGCCGTCGACCCGCACGGCGACCCGGCTCTGACCCTGGATACCACGGATGTTCACGTCCAGCGCCCCGCCGTTGCGGCTGTCACCGACCTGGACCCCGGCCACACCCTTGAGCATGTCACCTACCGAGACCGTGGCGAAGCGGTCGAGATCCGCGCGGGTCAGGTGCACGGTGGAGCGTGGCGCTCGATAAGTGTCACGCTGCGGATCGTCCAGCGCGGCGGCATCGACCACCGTGGCCGACAGTTCGGTCGCGCTGGAAACCTTGCCCTGCGGAGCAAGGATGTAGGCGCCGCGCGTGCTCGGCAACAACTGCAGCCCAGTGTTCGCCAGGAGCCGGCGTGCTGCCTCGAGTACCGTGTAGCGCCCTTTGAGCGCGGGCACGCTGCGCCCACGGGTCAACTCGGAATCGTAGGATAGCAGCAGCCCGGATTGATGGGCGAACAGCCCCAGCGAGGTGCCCAGCCCGCCCTTGGCGATGTCGTAATCGCGCAGCGTGGCGTCATCCAGCCGGGTGACCGCAGCCGGCGCCGCACTGGCCGCCTGGGCCGGGTCGACGACACTGGCCAGCAGGCAGCCGAGCAGCGTGCAACGCACGGCCAGGTACAAAGGCGACAAATGCGGCAAGGGGCGCAAAACTGAGGAAAACCGATGGGCTGCGGACATGCTTCTCTCGCTCGTAGGGTTGGCGCCCGCCGCTCACGGCAGGCTGTCATTGCCTCTGTCGCTCGAGATCGAAAAAGGTATATGCAATCGATTCGTATTTTCACATCAACTTGTGCTCCGCGCAAAACCAGTGATAATGGTTTGCATTTGCAGCCTTGCATTGCCGACCCACCTCCCATGACCATCCTTGACACACCCCAACACTGCGCCGTGACCACGTTGTACATCGAGAACCACACCTGGCTGCGCAACTGGCTGGCCTATCGCCTGCGCTCGTGGGGGCACGGCGTGGCCGACGACTTGGCCCATGACATCTTCCTGCGTGTGCTGGTCAACCGCGAAACCATTCAGCCCGAGACCATCCGCCAACCTCGGGCGTACCTCACGCGCATCGCCAATTGCGTGCTGGTCAGCTGGCGCCGTCGTCATTCACTGGAGCGGGCCTGGCTCGAAGGGTTGGCAACGCTTCCGGTCGCCGCCCACCCGTCACCGGAACTGCACAGCGTCATCCTCGAAACCCTGCACGAGATCGACGCCGTGCTCGACACCCTGCGCCCTCGGGTGCGCCAGGCATTTCTGATGGCGTCCCTGGACGGCATGAAGCAGAAAGACATCGCCCAGGCCCTGAACATTGCTCTGCCCACGGTGAAGAAATACATCCAGCAGGGTTACATCGCCTGCCTGAGCCAGATGCCCGATGAGTGACCAACCCATTACCCAGGCGGTGCTGGCCCAGGCTGCCGCGTGGTTGTTGGTGCTGCAGGAAGGCCCACTGACTCCGGCCCAACAGGCCGAGCTCGAGCGCTGGCGCCGCAGCGACCCACAGCACGAGCGCGCCTGGAAACGCGCGCAGCGTCTGCTGGTACGCCTTGGCAGCCTGCCACCCACCCTCGCCAGACAAACCCTGCAGCGCCCGGCTGGCAAAAGCCGCCGCGCGGTGCTGCGTGGCCTGGCGCTGTTGCTCACGGCTGCGCCATTGGGCTGGTGGCTGTCGCGGCGCGGCACATACCAAGCCGCCTACCAGACCGCCGTGGGTGAGCGTCACGACGTGGTGCTGGCCGATGGCAGCCAGATTTCGCTCAACAGCGCCACCCGGCTGGTACTGCGTTTCGATGCCGGGCAACGCCTCTTGCATCTGGAACAGGGCGAGGTCTACATCGTCACCGCGTCAGACCCACGCCCCTTCAGGGTTCGCACCGAACAGGGACTCATGCAGGCGTTGGGCACCCGCTTCAGTGTGCGCCAACTGCCGCAGGAAACCCTGCTGGCAGTCTACGAAGGCGCCGTGCAGGTGCACGATGCGTCATCGACCATCGTTCATGCCAGGCAGCAAGTCCGCTTCAGCCAGACATCGACCAGCCCGCAGGAGCCGGTCAGCGATGGCCAGTTGGCCTGGCGCGATGGACTGCTGCTGGCCCGGGACATGCCGCTGTGGCAATGGATTCAGGAAATGCGGCGCTACACCGAGCAGGCCCTGGCTTGCGATCCATCGTTGGCCGCCTTGCCGGTTTCCGGCACCTATCCGCTGGATGACCTGGAGCTGGCATTGGCGATGCTGACGCAGACCTACGGGGTGCAGGTGCGCCGCGAAGGCAACCAGGTGTTCATCAGGCCCTGAACGGCGCACGGCACCAGGCTTGCCCGAAAAAAGAACACCGCGCACCAGACTACTGGGCCAGCACGTGGGCAATCCGCTCCAACCCCCAATCCAGTTCTTCCCGGGTGATGCACAGCGGCGGCGCTATACGCAGCACGGTCTCGTGGGTTTCCTTGGCCAGCACGCCCAGCGCCATCAGCGCCTCGCAGTACGACCGCGCCGGGCGATCCAGCTCGATCCCTACCCACAGCCCACGGCCACGGATATCCCGTACGAATGGCACCGCCATTTCGCGCAGGCGCTGTTGCAGGTAGGCGCCAAGCTCGGCACTGTTCTGCGCCAGCTGTTCGTCCTGCAGCACGCGCAGCGCCTCCAGGCCCACCGCCGCCGCCAGCGGGTTGCCGCCGAAGGTCGAGCCATGGCTGCCGGCATCGAACAGGTCCATCAGCGCGTGGTCGGCGATGAACGCCGAGACCGGCAGGATCCCGCCGCCCAGTGCCTTGCCGACGATCAGGCCATCCGGGCGGATGCCCTCGTGCTCGAAGGCGAAGGTCTTGCCGGTACGCCCCAGCCCGGACTGGATCTCGTCGAGAATCAGCAGGGTGTTGCTGGCGTCGCACAGCTCGCGCAACTGACGCAGGAAGCCCTGGGGTGGTACGCGAATGCCCGCCTCGCCCTGGATCGGCTCGATCAGCACGGCGCAGGTATCCGGGCCGATCGCTGCACGGAAGCTGTCGATATCGCCGAAGGTCGCGGTGTCGAAACCGTCGCTGAACGGGCCGAAGCCATCCTTGTACTGCGCCTCGGTGGAGAAGCCGACGATGGTGCTGGTGCGGCCATGGAAGTTGTCGGTGGCGGTGACGATACGTGCCTTGTCGCGGGCGATGCCCTTGACCCGATAACCCCAGCGGCGCGCGGCCTTGATCGCGGTCTCCACCGCCTCGGCGCCACTGTTCATCGGTAGCGCCGCCTCGAAGCCGGCGATCTCGCACAGGGCTTCGAGGAAGTGGCCAAGGGTTTCAGAGTGGAAGGCCCGCGATACCACGCTGACCTTCTGCAACTGGGCGATGGCGGCGGCGACGATGCGCGGATGGGCATGGCCATGGCTGACCGCCGAGTAGGCCGACATCATGTCCAGGTAGCGCTTGCCGTCGCAGTCCTCGACCCAGACACCCCGGGCACGGCTGATGGCCACCGGCAGCGGCGAGTAGTTGTTGGCGCCGTAGCGCTGTTCACGGTCGATGATACGGGTGATGTTCATGAAAACTCCTGATCAGGCGCTGAGCAGCTTGCCGGTGCGAATGGGGGTGGTGCCGGTGACGCGCCCCAGCGGATCGCCAGGACGCACGAAGCGCACGTCGCGGCGCATGTACAACACGCCGGCGGTGGCGCTGCGGACCGTGGTCACCTCGCCACTGAGCGGATCGACCAGGTCGAACATCGGCTCGCCCGGCTGCACCTGTGCGCCCAGCGCAACGCGGTGCACCAGCACGCCACCGACCGGGGCGATGAACTGTTCGCTGCCGGCCAGCGGGGTGCCCGGCCACCGCAGTTCCGGCAGCGCTGCAGGCTCGCCGCTGATGAAGCCGGCATGGCCAAGGTAGTCGATGATCGCGCCGGCATCCTGCTGCGCCAGGGCGCTGTCGACATCGCGCTGACCACGGTGCTCGACGGTCACGCAGGCATTGCCCAGCGGTATCGGGTAGGCGCCTTGCAGGCGCTCGCGCAGACGCCACCAGATCAGGCTCAGCGCCTCGTCGAACGACAGCGCCTGGGAGTCCACCGACAGCAGCGAAGCCTGCGAACCGATGTAGCGCGCCAGCGGCTCGACCTGCTCCCAGCTCCACTCGGAGGTGTACAGGTGCATCACCGCTTCACGCGAGCAGTGCAGGTCCAGGACCAGGTCGGCATCGTGTGCCAGCAGCATCAGCCGACGCTGCAGCGAAGCCATCTCATCGCGTGGGGCGATCGCCTCCAGGCTTTGCTGCCAGGCGGTGCGCACGGCCTTGAGGTTGTGCTGGGAATCGTCGGTGAGTTCCCCCTCCACCCGCTGCAGGATCGCCTCGAGCGGGAAGGGAAAATCACGGTTGTAGTTGCGCCCGCTGGCCAGTTCGAAACGTCCGCTCGGCGCGCCCATGACGAACTGGGCGAGCCCTGCCGGGTTGGCCACCGGCACCAGGACGATCTGTGCCGTCAGCCGGCCAGCTGCCTCCAGCGCCAGCAGGCGCTGGCGCAGGTCGGTGGCGACCAGCATCGCCGGGGTTTCGTCGGCGTGCAGGCAGGCCTGGATGTACACCTTGCGTGTGTAGAGGTCCGGCCCATAGTGCTCGCTGACGATCTCGCGTTGGGTGCCGTGCGTGGCAGTGAGCAGTGGATGTGCGATTCGTTTCATACAGTATTCCATGGCCGCGGGCGGCGTCGTTCATGAAGCAGAAGGCAGGCCACCTCCCGCGGGAAACCCGGCGCTACCAGAGCGCCCAGGTGTAGCCCACGATGAAGCGGTTCTCGTTGATGTCGTTGGCATAGCTGGAGTTGAGCTGGGCGTTGCGCCAGCGAAAGGACAAGCCCTTGACCAGGCCGGACTGCACCACGTAGCCGATGTCCAGGTCGCGCTCCCACTCACGGCCCTGTTCGCCGACCAGCTTGGTGGTCTCGATACCCCAGCCCTGGGCGTAGCGCATGCCGAAGGTCAGGCCCGGCACGCCGAGGGCGGCGAAGTCGTACTCGTAGCGGGCATGCCAGGCACGCTCGTTGGTCTGCGAGAAGTTGACCAGTTGGTACTCGGTGAACAGGTAGGTGTTGGCACCGTCGACATACGGGAACGGGGTGTCGCCGTACTGCTTCTGGTAGCCCACGCCGAAGTTGTGGCCGGCCCATTCGTAGCTGAAGCGGGTGCTCAGGGCGCGGTTGTCGACCTTGCCGGCCAGGCCTGCGCCGTCCTTGTCGGCATCCCAGTAGCGCAGTTCGCTGCGCACGGTGCCGGGGCCGAACCTGAATGCATGCTTGAGGCCGAAGAAGTGCTGCTGGTAAAGGCGCTCGAGCTCGCCGTAGTAGTAGCTCAGCTGCAGGTCCGGCAGCAGGTTGTAGTCACCGCCTGCGTAGCGGAACTGGTTGCTGGTGGCCGCCTTGTAGGCGCCGTTCTGCGCGGTCATGCTCATGGTTTCGCGGTCGGTCGACTCGCGGTCGCGCATGCGGTCGAACTGGCCCAGGCCCAGGGTCAGGTTGGAGATGTCCTTGGAGCTGACGGTCGCGCCCTGGAAGGTCTGCGGGAACAGGCGGCTGGTGTTGGGCTGCAGTACCGGCAGCTTGGGTACCTGCTCGCCGACACGCAGCTCGGTCTTGCTGATGCGCACCTTGCCGGCCACACCCAGCTTGGAGTACTCGTCGGCGGCGCGCCCGTCGCTGCCCTTGGGCAGCAGGCCGGTGCCGGAACGGTCGGGGCTGGAGTCGAGCTTCACGCCCAGCATGCCGGTGACATCCAGGCCGAAGCCGACGGTGCCCGGGGTGTAGCCGGAAATGAAGTTGAAGGTGAAGCCCTGCGCCCATTCATCACGCTTGGACTGCTTGGCCGCTTCGCGGTAGTCGCGGTTGAAGTAGTAGTTCTTGGTATCCAGGCTGGCGCTGGAGTCCTTGAAGAAGTCGGCCATGGCCGCCCCCGGAAGGACCGTGACGACGCTCGCGCCCATCAGGATTTTCTTGAAATCTCGGTTCATGTCTGTGCTCCCCACCTTCTAGCTTTTTTTCGTTGTTGGATGTTTTGAAGGCATGACTTCCCCCTGGGCGCTCAACCAGGGGTTGGCGCCATTCGAGGAAGGTGAATCAAGGTCTGTGGATCAGCTCGTCGCGGGCGTCTGGCGCAGCCTGAAACCGCCGCCTTCGAGCTTCTCCAACGGGCACGACGCTGCCAGCAATTGCCGGGTGTAGGCATGCTGAGGGCGATCGAAGATCTCGTCGCGCGGCCCGATTTCCACCACATCGCCCTGGCACATCACCGCGACCCGGTGAGCGATGCGCTCCACCGCTGCCAGGTCGTGGGAGATGAACAGGCAGGCGAATCCGTACTGCTTCTGCAGGCGCTCGAACAGCTCGAGGATCTGCTTCTGCACGGTCATGTCCAACGCCGAGATCGGCTCGTCGGCCACTACCAGGCTGGGCCTGCGCACCAGCGCCCGGCCGATCGCCACGCGCTGGCGCTGGCCGCCGGACAGCTCGTGCGGCAAGCGGTCGATCAGGCGCTCCGGCAGGTTGATGTCGTTCAGCGTCGCCAGCACCCGTGCGCGGCGCTGGGCGGCGCTCATGTCCGGCACGTGGCGCAGCGGCTCGGCGAGAATCTGGCCGATGCTCATGCGCGGGTTCAGCGAGGAGAACGGGTCCTGGAAGATCATCTGGCATTGCAGACGATGGCTGCGGTTCGCCGCCTGGGCGATATCGTGGCCCTGGAAACGAATCTCGCCAGCGCTGGGCTTGACCAGCCCGACGATAGCCCGGCCCAGAGTCGTCTTGCCCGAGCCACTGCCGCCCACCAGCGCCAGGGTCTCGCCCGGTGCGATGTGCAGGTTGGCGCCATGCACCACGCGCCGCGCCTCGCTCTTGCGCCACATCCGACGCGGACCGGGATAGGCGATCTGCACGCCATCGATCTGCAGCAGCGGCGCGTTGGCCTGCGGCAGCGGCGGCAGCTCGCCACGGCTGGGCAACGCTTCGAGCAACTGGCGGGTGTACTCGGCGCGGGGGTTGAGCAGCACCTGGTCGATAGGCCCCTGCTCCACCTCCTTGCCGTTGCGCATCACCACCACCTTGTGCGCATAACGCGCCACCAGCGACAGGTCGTGGCTGATGAACAGCACGGCGGTGCCCTGCTTGGCGGTGAGTTCGAGCATCAGCTTGAGCACGTCCAGCTGGGCCAGGCAGTCGAGCGCCGTGGTCGGCTCGTCGGCAATCAGCAGCGCCGGGCGCAGCAGCATGACCGAGGCCAGCATGATGCGCTGGCGCATGCCGCCAGAGAACTCGTGCGGGTAGGCCTGCAGGCAGCGCTCGGCATCGCGGATGCCGATGTCGCCGAGCATCTGCAGACACTTCTGGCGGATGGTCTGCTCGTCGAACTCGGTGTGCAGGCGCATGCCTTCGGCCATCTGCTCACCGATGCGCAGTGCCGGGTTGAGCGACACCATGGGCTCCTGGAACACCATGCCGATCTTCGCCCCGCGAATCTCGCGCAACGCTTCCGGGCTCAGGCTGCCCAGGTCCTGGCCCTGGAAGCGGATGCTGCCACCGCACACACGCATCGGCGGCGGCAACAGGCCGATGGCGGCACGCGCGGCCATGGTCTTGCCGCTGCCCGACTCGCCCACCAGCGCCACGATCTGGCCCGGCGCGATGTCGAACGCAAGATCATCGACCACCACCGGGCCATCGACACCGGCGCGGATCTTCAGGCCCTCGACGGCCAGCAAGGGTTGGGTCAGGCTCATTGCAGCGTCCTCATGCGCGGATCGAGGCGGTCGCGCAGGGCGTCGCCGGCAAGGTTGAAGGCCAACAGCGAAAGGGCGATGCACATGCCGGGGAACAACCCCAGCCAGCCCGCGGAGGCGATGAACGGACGGCTGGCGGCGAGCATGTTGCCCCAGGTCGCAGCAGGTGGCGGCACGCCCAGGCCGAGGAAGCTCAGCGAGCTTTCGGCGAGGATGGTCCAGCCGAACATGCTGGTGGCGATCACGCACACCGGGGCCACGCAGTTGGGTGCGACATGGCGCAGCATGGTGTACAGCTCGGAGTTGCCGATCACCCGCGAGGCCTCGACGAACTCACGTTCGCGCAGCGACAGCACGCTGCTGCGCACCACCCGCACCACCGAGGGCGTGTAGGCGATGCTCAGGGCCAGGATGATGCCGTACTGGCTCGGGCCGATGATCGCCATCAGCGCCAGCGCCATGAGGATCCCCGGGAAGGCCAGCAGGGTGTCGTTGATCATCATCAGCACCCGGTCGACGTTGCCGCGCAGGTAGCCGGCGAGCAAACCGAGAATGGTGCCGCAGGTCACCGCGACGATCACCGTCAGCAGGCTCACCCACAGGCTGGTGTGCGCGCCGACCATCAAGCGGCTGAGCACATCGCGGCCGTATTCGTCGGTGCCCAGCCAGTGCGCGGCCGACGGCGGCTGCAGGCGTGTCAGCAGGTCGAGGCGCACCGGGTCGTGGGGCGTCCACACCAGGCCGAGCAAGGCCACCAGGGTCAGGATCGCCAGCAGGGTCAGGCCGACCAGCGCATTCAGTTGCAGTGGCCGACGGCGACGGATGCGCGGTGCCGGCAGCGAGGACATGTCCACGGGGGACAGGGTCGGAGTCTGAGGCTTGCTCATAGCTTCACCCTTGGATCGAACAGTGGGTACAGCAGGTCAACCAGCAGGTTGACCAGTACGAAGATGAAAGTGACCAGCAACAGGCAGCCCTGCAGCACCGGGTAGTCGCGACCGAAGATCGCATCGACCATCAGGCGCCCGATGCCAGGCAAGGTGAACACTGTTTCCAGCACCGCGATACCGCCCAGCAGGTTGCCCAGGATCAGCCCGATCAGGGTCATGGTCGGGGCGAAGGCGTTGCGCAGGGCGTGCTTCCACAGCACGGCGCTTTCCGACAGGCCCTTGGCCCGCGCATGGGTGATGTACTCCAGGCGCAGCACTTCGATGGCGTTGGCCCGGGCCATCCGGGTGATCGCACCGATCTCCACCAGGGTCAGGGTCGCCACCGGCAGGATCATGTAGCGCATCGACTGCCAGGCGTCCTGGTCGAAACTCACGTAGCCCACGATCGGCAACCAGCCCAGCTTGATACCGAAGCCATAGAGCAGCAGCAGGCCCAGCCAGAACGACGGGATCGACAGCAGCAGCGTGGCCACCGCCACCACCGACAGGTCGAGCGAGCCGTTCTGTTTCCAGGCCGCCAGCATGCCGGCAGGCACCGCGATCAGGCTGGCCAGCAACACCGCGATCAGCACGATGCTGGAGCTGACGCCGAAGCGTTCGAGCATCATCGGCAGCACCGCTTCGCGGGTGGTGATGGAGTGGCCAAGGTCGCCGCTGAGCACCGCCTTGAACCAGATCACGAATTGCACGGCCATCGGCTGGTCGAGCCCCAGGGCCTGGCGTGTGCTCGCCAGGCTCTGTTCGTCGGCCATGTCACCGAGCATCAGCAGCGCCGGGTCGCCCGGGATCAGCCGAATGATGGTGAACACCGCCACCGCGATCAGCAGCAGGGTCGGGATCGCCATGCCCAGCCGCTGAAGGATGTACCGGAACATGTCAGCTCTTCCCCTGTTTATCGAGGCTGATCATCCACAGGCGCGGCTTGGACACCGGCCATGGGCGCTGGCCCTGGACGTACTCGCGGGTCACGGTGATGGCATTGCCGTTGTACAGCGGGATCAGCGGCAGGTCGCGGAGCATGTCCTGGTGCAGCTCATCGAACAGCGCCTGGCGCTTGGCCGGCTCGCCTTCGCGGCGGGCTTCAGCGATCAGCTCACGGGCCTTGGCATCATCCCAGACCTTGCGCGGCTCCTTGCTCTTGTCGCCGGTGGCCGCGTCGTAGTTCAGCGCCGGGTCCAGGCGCTCGGAATAGGTGGAAACCATCACTTGGTAGTTACCGCTCTGGTAGCGCTCGAGCTGGGTGCCCCATTCCATGGTCTGCAGCTGGATGTTCAGGCCGACCTGGCTGGCCATGGCCTGCACATAGACGGCGATGTCGAACATGTTCGGGTAGCGCTTGTTGGTAATCAGCTGGATCGGCTGGCCTTTGTAGCCGGCCTCCTTGAGCAGCCGTTTGCTTTCTTCGGGCGAGTAGCCCCAGCTCTTGTCCTGGGCAGCGGTGTGGTAACGGCTGCCCAATGCGACCATCGACGGATTGGGCTTGGAACGGCCTTCGGTCAGCGCGGTGACGATGGTGCTTGTGTCCAGGGCATGGGCCAGGGCCTGGCGCATGCGCACGTCGGAGAACAGCGGGTCCTTGGTCTGGAACAGCACGGCACTGGTCGACATGGTGGTACTCGCCGAGATGCGCACGCCAGGCAGCGCTTCGAGCTCCTTGGCCTCCAGGGCGCTGACGTCGTTGAGCATGTCGACATTGCGCGACAGCAGCGCAGCCTTGGCGGCGGCCGGATCCGGGATGATGGTCATGTGCACGCGGTCGAGGGTGGTCGACTTGTTGCCGGTATAGCCATCGGCGGCCTCGTCACGCGCCTTGTAGTCGGCGAAGCGGTCCAGGTCGACGTATTGACCCGGCTTCCAGGTCGCCAGCTTGAACGGGCCAGTGCCGATCGGCGTTGTCCATTCACCATTGACCACCGAATCCGGGTGCATGATGCCGCTGCCACCGCATTCGGGCAGCGCCATGCTGGCCAGGAACAGGGCATTGGGCTGGTCGAGGGTGAAGACCACGGTCTGCGCGTCCGGGGCCTTGATATCGACGATCTTCGCGCCGCTGTGGCCGTCGAACGACGCGGTGCAGCGCCACTGGGTGGCCGGGTCCATGTAGCGCTGCCAGGTCCACAGCACTTCCTTGGAGGTCAGCGGCTTGCCGTTGTGGAAGGTGACGCCGTCGCGGAGCTTGAAGGTGTAGGTAAGGCCGTCATCGGAAGTGACGACTTCCTTGGCCAGCAGCGGGCCGACGCTGGCGTCTTCGCGGAAGGCAACCAGGCCTTCGAACAGGTGCAACACCACCGCATCAGAGTTGGTGTCGCGGTTGACGCCTGGCTGGGTGCTGCGGATGTCGGCGTTGAGCGCGACGTTCAAGGTACTCTGTGCCTGGGCGTTGGCACAGATCGAGGCCATCAGGCCCGTCATCAGAATCAGAGTCTTGTTCAAGTTATTCCCCTCGGGCTCGAGATCCAATGCAGTCGGCGGCAGAGTCGTGAAAGGTTGCGCCCCGATCCGGGAACTCGTTGTTGTTGTTATGACCGAGGCCTGTGGCGACGTACGCCAGAGGCCCGGTAGCGATGCCTGGCCCATCCTGTCTCAGGCAGCGCCGCTGCGTAAGCACACAAATTCCGATCATGAGCGGCATAGCCAATCACGCTGATTGCAGGCTTGGCCTACGCCCCTGCCAAAATCCTTCGATAAAGGCCATGCTGTGCTGGTCGTAATGGGCTATAGGGCCACACAGACATGATCCAATAAAGCTATCGGGATCAGCAAAAGCGCACTGACGGCAGATTCGATCGCTCTCTAACATGGCCGCATCAGATACGGCCCCACGCACCTTGGCGGAGTTCGAACAACAATGACCCTGACCCACCTGCGCGCCTTCTGCTCCGTGGTCGACATGGGCAGCTTCCGGGCTGCGGCCCGCGCCCTGAACATCGCGCAAAGCACCCTCACCCAGTCGGTCCAGGCGCTTGAGCGCGAACTCGGCGGCCCGTTGCTGCACCGCACCAACCAGGGCATCAGGCTCAGCGACTCCGGCCAGCGCTTCATCGCCCACGCCCGCGCCATCCTGATGGACTGTGACCGCGCCGTGGCCGATGTCCGGGCGTTGGTCGAACCCCAGGGCCATGTAGCCCTGGGCGTCACCTCCGAACCGCTGGCCGAACTGCTGGTGCCGGTGTTCGAAAGCTTCACCTCGCAGCACCCGCAGACCCGCCTCGAAGTGACCAGCGGCTCGACCAAGATCCTGATCGAGAAACTGCGCGAAGGCCGCCTGGACTTCGCCCTCTGCGCCCTGCCCGCGCATGTCGATGAAATCGACCTGTCCATCCAGCGCCTGCACGCGTCCCGCGCCGGGGTGATCGCACGCAAGGATCACCCGCTGCGTGATGCCCGCTCGGTGCGCGAACTGACCCAATGCAAGTGGATCAGCGTGCGTCGCGACGGCCTGGTCGGCGGCACCGAAGGCCGCCTGATCGAGCTGTTCCGCGCTCACGGGCTGGGCATGCCGAAGATCGGCATCACCACCGAATCGCTGCTCGAGACCCTGCACATCGTCGCCGAGACCGACTACCTGACCATCGAGCCGGCGATCATCCCGTCGCTGAAACTGTTCTCCTCTTCACTGGTGAGAATTCCCATCGAGGAGCGCCTGAGCCACCGCGACGTCGCCCTGATCACCCGCAAGAACGCGACGCTGACCAGCGTGGCCCAGGTCTTCATCGGCATGCTGGTGTCGTACAGCCGATTGGTCCACCCGCGCACCGCCGACTGAACAACGCCCCGCATCATGAGGAATCACCATGCCCCAGCCAATCACCGCCGATCAGCTTGCCGCCCATGACCTGCCCCGTGGGCTGCCCTCCAGCGTCGGCATCGACGGCTTCGAGGTCGCCGCCTTTCTCGAGGCGGTGCAGCAGGCCGGGCTCGAACTGCACGGGGTGATGCTCGAGCGTGACGGTGTGCTGGTGGTGGATGCCTGGCGCTGGCCCTACGACTCGCTGACTCCACGGGTGACCCACTCGATCACCAAGAGCTTCACCGCCTGCGCCATCGGCCTGGCCATCGACGAGCGGCTGCTGCGCCTGGACGACCCCTTGGCGAAGTTCTTCCCGCAGGCGGCAGGTGCCACCGACCCGCGCGCGGCGCAGATCACCGTCGAGCACCTGCTGACCATGCGCACCGGCCACGGCGGCAACACCTCCGGCTCGATCTGGCGTGGTATCGACGGCAGTTGGGTCGAGGAGTTCTTCCGCATCCCGCTGACCAGCGCCCCGGGCACCGACTTCGTCTACACCAGCGCCGCCAGCTACATGCTCTCGGCGGTGCTGACCCAGGTCGCTGGCATCACCCTGCATGACTACCTCAAGCCGCGCCTGCTCGAGCCACTGGGTTTCGAGGCGCAGCACTGGGACATCAGCCCTGAAGGTATCAGCCCTGGCGGCAACGGCCTGACGGCACGCCCTGTGGATGTCCTCAAGCTGGCCATGCTGCACCGCGACGGCGGGCGCTGGAACGGCGAACAGGTTCTGCCACAGGCTTGGGTGGAGGCCGCAACGCGCGCCCAAGGTGGCGAGGGTAGCCGCTACGGCTATCACTGGTGGACCGACCGTCCGGCGAACGGCTACAGCGCCGTGGGCGTGTTTGCACAGATGGCCGCTGTGATCCCCGGCGAGCGCGCCACACTGGCAGTGTTCGGCGCGATGGAGAAGTCGGCGCAGGTGACGCCTTTCATCGACCGTCACCTGGGCGCAGCGCTGCGCGGCGAGAAGGCTGGGGCGGCGGGTGACGAACGGCTACGCGAGGTGCTCCAGCGTTTCGCCCAGGAGCAGCCGCTGCGCTCGCTCGCACGTCCGACCCAGCCATTGCCTGCGCGGATGAGCTTTGCCCTCGAGGCCAACCCGTATGGCATCGAAACGCTGAATCTGTTGCAGGCGGGCGAGCGGTTGGTCATGGAGTGGGTAGACGCGACGGGCAGCGAGCGCATCGAAGCCGGGATCGATCATTGGGTGGCAGGCACCAGCTCGTTGCCGGGCGCGCAACTGCATCACGGTTACGCCTTGCGTGATGCGCCGGTGGTGGCGACGGCGCACTGGGTGGCGGCGGATCGGTTAGAACTGGAATGGGTGTACCCGCGCTCGGCCTTCCGCGATCGGGTGTGTTTGAGCTTTGCAGGCGAACGGGTTTGCCTGGAACGCAGCGTGAACATCAACAGCGGCATCCGCGCCTGGGAGCCGCTGCATGGAATGAGCACCCACAACCCGACCCGACACGCGTAGCAGCAACTGTCTTGCTCAAAATCTAAAGACCAGCCCAATCCCTGTAGGAGCGGGCTTGCCCGCGAACACGGGCGGAGCCCGTGCCAGGCAGCGCGGTGTCTTTTTCGCGGGTACCCTCCCCCTGCAGATGCTGCACAAGCCTCGAAATCACAGACTCAACCGTACTGCGCCTGAAATCGCCCGACCGTCTCCAGCAGACAGCCATCCAGCACTCCCGTATCACTGCGCTCACCACGCGCCACCTCGACCGCGTCGGCCCGCGCCAGCTCGGCCTCGATGAACCGGTGTAGCACGTCGTCCCGCGGCCCGTGCTGCGCCTCGCCCGCCCTGCGCTTGCGCGCAAGCAACTGATCGATCGCCTGGCGCACCTGCGCCTCATCGACGGTACGCTCGAGCAGTGCCGTGAACGCAGTCGCAGGCATACCAAGGCCCTGGTCGATCCAGCGCACCGCCAGCAACGGGCGGATCACATAGAGGTATTTCTTCAGCCGCACCGTGTCACCCAGCAAATAGCCGCGCAGGTTCTTGCGGGCCATCGACAGGTAGTGATGGCGCACTGCACGCGGCGAATAGAACGCATGAGCCAGCGCGCCCAGTCGCTCACGGGCCTGCTCGTCGGCCCGGTACACCAACGGCGAGCCCAGCCACTCGAGCAGGCTCGGATTGGCACCTCGCAGCAACCGCAACGCCTTGCGCAACTCCCAGCCACTGACGTCCAGCTCATCGCTCAGGGGCCGCTCGATCACATCGCGTGGTTCTTCCACGCGCAGGTACCACTCGGCACGCTGCACATAGACGAAACGCACGTCGTAGTCGCTGTCCGGCGACGCGAAGCCCCAGGCGCGGCTGCCGGACTCGCAGGCGTACAACACCGTCACGTCATGCTCGCGCTCGATGCGCTGCAGTTCTTCGAGCACCCGCACGCGCATGGCGTCGGGCAGTGGATGTGGGTCGTCCTGGTACATATCTTCACTCCTTCTCAGGGCGCCCCTGGCGCCTGCTTCAACCTTTCACACACACCACCTGGCGCAGGGTGTGCACAACCTCGACCAACTCGCGCTGGGCATGCATGACCGCATCGATATCCTTGTAGGCCATCGGAATCTCGTCGATCACACTCTTGTCCTTGCG
Organism: Pseudomonas sp. FA117; assembly: GCF_057370475.1. Classification (NCBI taxonomy): domain Bacteria; kingdom Pseudomonadati; phylum Pseudomonadota; class Gammaproteobacteria; order Pseudomonadales; family Pseudomonadaceae; genus Pseudomonas; species Pseudomonas sp. FA117. The sequence continues at coordinate 624,344 of NZ_CM170675.1, read as the reverse complement.
ACACTCCACATGGGCCGTGGCGCGCTGCTGGTCTTCGACGGTGAACAGGTTCTTGGCCTTGGTTTGCGTCATGCCTGGGGCCTGGAGGCCGAGAACGAGCCGGTGCTGGCCGGACGCGAGCTGGACCTGTTCGACCGGGTGCAGTTGCAGGCCGTGATCGACGTTTGCCGCTGCACGGCGAGCCTGTCCGAGGCTGGGCGCCAATTGTTCGCTGTGTCGCGCCAGGAAAAGGCCAACCCCAACGACGCCGATCGCCTGCGCAAGTACCTGGCGCGGTTCGGGCTGGATTGGCAGCAGGTGAAGGGTCAGGGGTGACCGTTGAGCTGATCGAGTACGAGGTTCAAGCGTGCACGGAACGCATCGAAGCTGGGCATCGTGATACGCAGGGGGTCGATATCGCCATTCTCAATGGCTTCGACCAATTCCTGAGCGCTGCTCCTGCCATTACGTGCCGCATCCAGCATCGGCTTGAGCGGCGCAGGCGCGTCATCGTTTCCAGGGGCGCTCTCCAACTGTGCGCAATGCTCGTACTGAGGGTCCCTGCACGCGCAGAGCAGCCACGCTTCGGACTTTGGCTGCGGAATCATCGGCACCCCCAGCGATGAGCCACCGGACTCGAACCCATTCAGCATTGACTGCCATTTGGCGCGCCACGCCCTCATCGATACGGTGTCGCTGTCTCGGAAGAGGACCGGAATCACCGCCCTATCCTCCTGCGCCTGACGCTCGGCAGATAGGATGGCTAGACGCTGCGCATTCTCGTAAAAGAAATTCGTTTCCTGCTCTTTGCGCTTTCCAGGCGCCCGGAACTTGCGACCTGAGTGTTTTTCCTTCGCGGCCACGAGCGCTTGCTCAGAAATGAACTCGATCATTTCATACAGCAGTGCGGAGTAGTCAAATCGGTGTTCGAACAGGCGGTCTATGACATGCGTCATCGGCCCCGGCCTGAATACCCAACCCTGCTCGCCTGGCACGTCCACACCAATATCCGAAGGCCCCTCTCCACTGACGAGCAGTAGCATCATTGCTCTCCCTGAGCCAGCGCCTTGGTCAATGCAACAAGATTGGTATCGACGAATACCTCGCCCGGCCCCATGACCCTCAATTTATCGGACATCGCCGGTATGCCGAAGAATGCAATAGCCCGGGTCCGCCCATCCTGCATCTTGTAGATCAGTTGCACCCCTTCACGTGCAACTTCATCCTCGAGGTAGTTCAATACCATCGGGCTGTGCGTCGTCACCATCACCTGCTGAGGGGTGTTCACAAGATGATCGAGCAAAAATTCGATCACTTCAGGGTTGATGCCATTTTCAACTTCATCAAACAGCATGAACTGGTGATCGGACAAGGTTTCAGCAAGGATCGCCATCAGGCGCAACATGCCATCGTTCATATGCCGGGCTTCGGTACTGAAACGATGATCGGCATAGCGCTCCTGGATGCTTAGCGACTTCCAGCCTGCGCGCAAGGCCGACAGGTCGATGGCCTGGATCTGCGGATAAGGGCCACTCAACAGCTCACGCAATTGACGCCGACGGCTCTCCGGTAAAGCATGAAGGAACGATGAGAGCTTTTCACCGGCAAAGCCCAATCCGCCATCAGCCTCACGGGATTTACGACGCAGATGCTGGGGCGACAAGGCATCCAGCGAAGTTATCGTTGCAATAAAACGCTTGAATGCGACCAATCGTTTGCTGACGCTTTCTTCCTTGAGCTGGGAAAGCAGCGAACCTTGATACTCGAAAGCGATGTCACCCGACAGCCACTCCCCACCACCATCACGCTCCACCATGATCCGACCATCATCGACCTTCATCATGATGTTGCCGTCGACCTCTATGCTCTCCTGAGTACAGCGCAACAATGTGCGGTTGAAACTACAACGCCATACCAACGTCTGGTTCTGTAGTATGCATTCCAGTTCAAACGTGATGTTACTCGCCTTGCTGAGCTTGGACTTCAGGTCCGTCGCTTTCCACTCTCGGCTCTTCAACCAGCCCGTGAGATCGCCGCGCATCTGTTGCGACAAAAAATCCATCGCCTGAAGGATTGTCGACTTGCCGGCACCGTTCAACCCGATCAGACAGGTGAACTTGGTCAGTGACATCGAAAAACCGACCAGCGACTTGAAGTTGTCGATGGACATGCGCTTGAGTTGAATCACTCCTGCACTTGTTGTTTTCAACGGGTCACGCTCAGTCATGTCTAGTGTCTTCCCAGGCCCTGCAAATTCGCATGCCAAACGATAAACCTTTTTGGCTCAGGCGTCCCGCCTTCACTGGCTTTGGCTGCTTAACCGCGCGCCCAAGCTGTAGGACATTTCCCAATTTGAATCCAAATGCTTCGAGGCAAGCAGGCTTGGGAAGTATCCTACGCGCCTTGCCGAAGCTTCTCTGTTGTCGGGAAATCACCTCAGGAATAACGTCCCTGGGTCGCAATGTTTGCGGCCGGGTGTGAGAACCCGTTGATGAGTAAAAGAGCATGTCTTTATGGCAGCCGCGCGCGGGCAGACTTCGGTCTGGCCGAGTTTTCTTTGCTCCCTCGGTTTCTCACCCCGCGCGCGGCCGCCACCCAAAATCCTTGAGAAAGATGTGGCGGCTCCCTTGCACCAAGGAGTAAAGCCATGAAAAAGATCGTCCCCGACCCACCTCTCCTGACTGCCGGCCTGGAAACTTTCAATGAATCCGGCAACCCGCCTGTGGACATGTTCCGTATCCTGCCCGGTATCCCCGCCGAACACGCCTACAACGAAGTGATGAACCTGCTCGCCTGCATCCGCCACCTGCTGCACGAAGGGCTGATGGAGCAGGACGCCCGACTGCTGACCGCCGCCGACTACCTGAGCGCCTTTGCCAAAGCGCTGATGACGGATGTCGAGCGCGGCAGGCTGCACTGATCTGTAGGGGCGGCGGTTCGGCGCTCCGACTTGCTCGCGAAAAAGACACCGCGCTGTCTGGCACGGACTATGCCCGTGTTCGCGGGCAAGCCCGCTCCTACAAGGCTTGCCAGCGAATGGTCGGTTTGCGGTATGCTCCCCCGGTCTTCAGGGCGGGGTGAAAGTCCCCACCGGCGGTAAATCGAAAGATGAGCCCGCGAGCGCCCCGGCCATGCCGGGGGTCAGCAGATCTGGTGAGACTCCAGAGCCGACGGTCATAGTCCGGATGAAAGAAGGCGCAAGCGCGGGGCCATCGGGCGCCCTTGCGCGCGCATTTGTTCGCCCCGAGACGTTCATCGATCATTCACGAGGAGCGTTTCATGTCCACCTTGCACCACTCGAAATTCCCCAACGTCACCGCCGCCATCGCCGCCTTCCAGGCCGGGCGCCCCGTGCTGCTGCTCGACGACGACGACCGCGAGGACGAAGCCGATATCGTCGCCGCCGCCGAAAACCTGTCGCTGCAGACCATGGCCATGATGATTCGCGATTGCAGCGGCATCGTCTGCCTGTGCCTGGACGAAGCCACGGTCGACGCCCTGCAGCTCGCACCCATGGTGCAGAACAACCAGGCCCGCCATGGCACCGGCTTCACCGTCACCATCGAGGCGGCCGAGGGCGTGAGCACCGGTGTGTCGGCCCAGGACCGGATCACCACCATCGAGGCCGCACTGCGCTCGACCGCCGAGCAGCGTCATATCGTCAGCCCTGGTCATGTGTTCCCGTTGCGTGCGCGTGATGGCGGCGTACTGACCCGTCGCGGCCATACCGAAGGCTCGGTGGACCTGGCTCGCCTGGCCGGGCTGCGGCCAGCCGCGGTGCTGTGCGAGCTGATGAACCCCGACGGCAGCATGGCCCGAGGCGAACAGGTGGCGGTGTATGCGCGCCAATACAACCTGCCGGTGGTGACCATCGAGGAACTGGCGCGCTATCGCGAAGCGATGCTGGAGCTTGAAGCACAACCCGCCTGACCTGCAGCGCCGCTCCTTGCAGGCGCGGCGCTGTATCTGCAGGGGCTGCGCTCAGCGCAGCCCCAACTGCCCCTTCAGATAGGCGTACAACATCGCCGCACTCTTGCGATAGCCGTCGGCCGTCAGGTGCACCAGGTCCGGTCGCCCCAGGCCGCTGGCCTGCCAGGCAGCAATCGAGCACGGACCGCCCATTGCTCCCTGCCAATCCCAGAACAGCGCCTTGTGCTTCTGCGCCACCTCGCGCTGGATACGGATCACGCTCGCCAGCGGCTGGGGCTGGCGCGCTGCGCAACTGGCAGCCTTGCGCTGCTTGATCGAGTCGGGTGGCCCGACCAGCAGGATCGCCGCCTTGGGCATGTCCTGACGCAGTCGGGTCAAGGTGGCGTCCAACTGCGACTGGTACAGGGCCAGGTCGAGCTTGTCATCGAAGGCTTCGTTGGTGCCGTAGGCCAGGATCACCAGGTCCGGCCGCAACGCCTTGAGCGTGCCTTGCCAGCCCGCCTGCCACTTGTCGACCACCTCCAACCGCGCGCCGTTGATACCCAGCGATGAATAGGTGACCCCGGCGTTTTTCTGGCCCTGGATATACCAACCGCCCAGCGCCACGCCCTGGGCGCCTTCGACGCTCAGTTGCAACGGCAGGCCGAGATTGATGAAGGCCGGGCTGAAGCGCCATTCACCATTGCTGGCCGGTAGCATGCGGCGCTGGCTGCCGTTGGCCACCAGCGTGCTGCTGCGCGCTGCCTGGTACAGGGCCGAGATCCGGTAGCGTTGTTCGTCAGGGTCGCGGGCCTGGATCTTCACGCCTGGGCGATCGACCACCGGCAGCGACAGGTAGCCGCCCAACGGAAACTGGCTGCTCTGCTGGTTGCGCGCCGACACCAGCTCCCACTGACGGCGCTCGCTGCTGACGATCACCCGGTCGTTGCGGATCCCCGGCACGGGCGAAGCCGGCACCAGGCCAATGCCACCGTCGCCATAGCGGGCTTGCAGCAGCTTGCGCAGCTCACCGCTGAACAGGTCGGCAGCGGTGTGCGAATCACCCAGCTGGACGATGGAAACGGGCGCACGGCCGGCGTTGCGGAACTTGCCGGCGAGCAGCGCCAGGTTGCCATCGTCACGCACACTGGCGACAGCGGCGGGCTTGGCGGCAGGCTGGGGTGGCGCGCTGGCGCCGGTGCTGCACGCGGGCAAGGCGCTGACCAGCAGCGCCACGCCCAGCAGGTGATGCCATAGGCGCATCTCAGTGTCCTGTTGCAGTCAGGACCGGAAAGCTGATCAGTGACAGTACCTGCGCGGCGATCATCTTCTGGCCCGTGATGGTGAAATGAATGCCGTCGTCGACCCGGACCTTGACCCGCTTGCCCTCCGGCGTCTGCACCGTATACGAGAACTGCTCGTCGGGATAGCCGAGAATCGGGTTGGCCGAGACGTAATGCTGGCCGAACTGCGTGGTGCGCTCCTGGTAAAGGCCGCTGAGGTAATTCATGGCAGTCGACAGGCGCGACTTCTCCATGTTCGGCGGACCGACCCAGATCACCTGGACATTGTGCTCACGCGCCTGCTCGAGGATCGCGTCGATGCGCTCGCGATAGGCCACCTCCCACTCCGGCGACTTGAAGCGCAGGAATGGCTTGCCCTTGCCCTGGGGCATGTCCCACGGGTCGTTGGGGCCGAGAAACACCACCATCAGGCGGATCTTCGGCTCGCTGGCAAGCGTGTCGGCCACGGTCTTCGGCCAGTTGAAGAAGCCCGGATAGGCAAGCCCGGTGCTCTGCCGGCTGAGGTTGATGGTGTGGATCTGGTAGCGCTTGCGCAGGCTGTTGGCCAGGTGCGGGGCAACGCCCTGCATCAGCGAGTCGCCGACCAGGAACACTTCATCACCTGCGGCCAGCGACGCCAGCCCCTCCGGCGCCGTGATGGGCGCGACCGGCTGTTCTGCGGCAACCGGCACCACTGTCGGAGCCATTGCTGGCACATGCTGCGGCGCAGCCGTGTGGGTTGCAGCTGCGCTTATCGGTGCCGGTCTGACCGAGTGCGCCTGCAGATCGATACTCACCACCGGCATGGGCGGCGGCAGCTCGACCACCGGCGGTGCATCGACCACCGCGACCGGCCTGCTCAGGCTGTCGAGAAAACTGTCGCGGCCCTGTTCCAGCGCGGTGGTCAAGCCCGCCCCCAGGCGCCAGGCCGGCAACTGCCCCAGTACCGGCAACTCGCAGCTGCGATGGTATTTCTGCTGGCAATACAGGCTGATCGAGTCCTGGTTCAGCCAGAACAACAGGCCCATGGCTACCAGCATGGCGTACAGCGTGCGCGCCGCGCCCATCTGCACCTGGAACAGCTGGCGGATATCAGAAGCTGGCATAGATGAACCCCGGCACACCTGATTGCGACGCGAAGATCACCAGCGACACGAAGACCGCCAGTGGCAGCGGATACACCTGCCACGGCAGGCGCTGGCTGGCGGCGAAGCCCTGGCGCAGGCTCGCCAGCCACTGTGGATACGTGGCGACGTACAGCACGCAGCCCAGTAGCAATACACCAGTGGCCGAGTCGAGACCGGCCAGGCTGACCTGGGCGATACCGCCAAGCATTTCCCAGGCGCTGTCCAGGGTCGGGCTGCGGAAGAAGATCCAGGCGAAGGCCACGTAATGGAAGGTCAGCAGGCGGGCCAGCAGGTCCGCACCCGGCAGGCGCGCAAAGCCCGGGCACAGTTGCTCGAACAGCTTGTACAGGGCCAGCCCCACACCGTGCAGCGCGCCCCAGATGATGAAGTTGAGGCTAGCGCCGTGCCACAGGCCCGAGATCAACATGGCCAGCAGCATGTTCAGGTTGCCGCGCCACACGCCTTTGCGGTTACCGCCCAGGGGGATGTAGATGTAGTCACGGATGAAGCGCGACAGGCTGATGTGCCAGCGCCCCCAGAACTCCTTGAGGTTGCGCGAAGCGTAGGGGGCGTTGAAGTTGTCCGGCAGGCGGAAACCCAGCAGCAGGGCGATGCCGGTGACCAGGTTGGTGTAGCCGCTGAAGTTGAAGTAGATCAGGAAGCTGTAGCCATAGACGCTCAGCAGCACCTGCTCGGGCGTGAAACTGCCAGGGGTGTCGAACACAGGATCCACCCACTCGCTGCCCAGCCAGCCGCTGAGCAGGAACAGCTTGACCACCGCCAGGGCGATCAGCCCCAGTGCCCGCTGCGGCTCCAGCACCTCGCGCATGGCCTGCACACGGATCTGCGGCAGCAGGTGCGCGGCGCGATTGACCGGCCCGGCGATCAGGCTGGGGAAGAATGCCAGGTAAAGCGCGAGGTCCAGTGGCGCAGCAGAGTCCATCTCGCCGCGGTTGATCGACACCAGGTAGCTCACCGAGTGGAAGGCGTAGAACGACAGGCCGATCGGCACCAGCAGCTCGAGCACCGGCAACGATACGTCGAGCCCGGCAGCGGCGAAGGCGCCCTGCACACCGCCTGCGAAGAACTCCTGGTACTTGAACAGGTAGAAGCAGCCCAGCACCAACGCCAGTGACAGCACGGCGTTGAACCATCGCCCGGGCTGGCGCGCGGCCAGAAGCCCGAGCAGGTAGACCATCGCGCTGTAGCCGAGCAGGACGTACAGCGACGCGAGGCCGAAACTCGCCACCAGCCCGTAACTGGCCGCCAGCAGCAGCAGGTTCTGCAGGCGTACGCTCCAGCACAAGCTCCAGTACACCAGGAACAAGAGCGTGAAGCACAGGCCGAATTCGATCGAAAGGAAGCTCACAACGTAGTCCGTTACGTGACGTCGAGGGGGGTAGCGCCCGAAGCCTTGCAGACGCGCAAGCCAGAGCGGGCGGGATTATGGCAGAGGCTAAATGGGGTCACAATCGGACTACGTCTCAGATTGCAATAAGAACCTTCCTACGCAAATGCAACAAGATGCGACAGAAACAGATCCCGGGCGCGGGCGGCCCATTTGCTCACCCCGCCCCGCTCTGCTAGTGTCGCGCCGTTAAAATCGCCACCGAGACAGTCGCCATGGCCCGCAAGAAAACCTCCATCGATTTCGAACAATCCCTCGCCGACCTGCAAGCCCTGGTCGAGCGCCTGGAGACCGGCGAGCTGTCGCTGGAAGAGTCGCTGGCAGCGTTCGAGCAGGGCATCGCCCTGACCCGCGACTGCCAGGGCGCCCTGGCCCAGGCCGAACAGAAGGTGCAGATCCTGCTGGAGCGCGACGGCGAACTGGCCGCCGAGCCCTTCGACGCGGAACCGCAGGAATGATCGCCACCTACCAGGCCGCTTGCCAGGCGCGTGTCGACGCCGCCCTCGAACCGCTGTTCGTGGCCCCCTCCAGGGAGCTCGAACGTCTCTACGCGGCGATGCGCTACAGCGTGATGAACGGCGGCAAACGCGTGCGCCCCCTGCTCGCCTACGCCGCCTGCGAAGCCTTCGGCGTTGCGCCCGAGCAGGCCAACGGTGCGGCTTGCGCGGTGGAGCTGATCCACGCCTACTCGCTGGTGCATGACGACCTGCCGGCCATGGACGACGACGATCTGCGCCGCGGCCAGCCGACCACTCACAAGGCGTTCGACGAAGCCTGCGCGATTCTGGCCGGCGACGGCCTGCAGAGCCTGGCTTTCAGCGCCCTGCTCGATGCCCGCCTGAGCCCGCAGCCCGACGCCATCCGCCTGGCCATGGTCCAGGCCCTGGCCAAGGCTGCAGGCCCGGCCGGCATGGTTGGCGGCCAGGCCATCGACCTTGGCTCGGTCGGGGTCAAGCTCGACCAGCAGGCCCTGGAGTACATGCACCGGCACAAGACCGGCGCACTGATCGAGGCCAGCGTGCGCCTCGGCGCCCTGGCCAGCGGCCAGGCCAGCCCCACTCGACTGGATGCGTTGCAGACCTATGCACAGGCCGTCGGCCTGGCGTTCCAGGTGCAGGACGACATCCTCGACGTCGAAAGCGATACCGCCACCCTGGGCAAGCGCCAGGGTGCAGACATCGCCCGTGACAAACCCACCTACCCCGCCCTGCTCGGCCTGGATGCCGCCAAGGCCTACGCGATCGAACTGCGCGACCAGGCGCTGGTCGCATTGGAAGGGTTCGGTGAAAACGCCGAGCCGCTGCGCACCCTGGCGCGCTATATCGTCGAGCGCCGCCATTAAGCGTTGATGCCAATCCCCTGTGGGAGCGGGTTTACCCGCGAATGCGATGCCGGGCCTGCCGCCGTCTTCGCGGGTAAACCCGCTCCCACAGGGTCCGCGTAACCCGTGGTCCAATGTGCACTTGTCCCACAATGGGGTAAACTGCCGCGTCTTCAAACCTATAACGACTCGCCTGATGCCCACGACGTTTCAAGAGATCCCCCGCGAACGCCCGGTCACGCCTCTGCTGGACCGCGCCGACACGCCTGCCGGCCTGCGCCGGCTGGCCGAAGCCGACCTGGAGAGCCTGGCCGACGAACTGCGCCAGGAGCTGCTCTACACCGTGGGCCAGACTGGCGGGCATTTCGGTGCGGGCCTGGGCGTCATCGAGCTGACGATCGCCCTGCACTACGTCTTCGACACCCCCGATGACCGCCTGGTCTGGGACGTCGGCCACCAGGCCTACCCGCACAAGATCCTCACCGGTCGTCGCCAGCGCATGCTCAGCCTGCGCCAGAAAGACGGCATCGCCGCCTTCCCGCGCCGCAGCGAGAGCGAGTACGACACCTTCGGCGTCGGCCACTCCAGCACCTCGATCAGTGCCGCCCTGGGCATGGCCATCGCCGCCCGGCTGCAGAACGACCCGCGCAAGTCCATCGCCGTGATCGGCGATGGCGCACTGACTGCCGGCATGGCCTTCGAGGCGCTGAACCACGCCCAGGAAGTCGATGCCGACATGCTGGTCATCCTCAACGACAACGACATGTCGATTTCGCGCAACGTCGGCGGGCTGTCCAACTACCTGGCCAAGATCCTCTCCAGCCGCACCTACGCGAGCATGCGCGAAGGCAGCAAGAAAGTGCTGTCGCGCCTGCCCGGCGCCTGGGAAATCGCCCGCCGCACCGAAGAGTACGCCAAGGGCATGCTGGTGCCCGGCACCCTGTTCGAAGAGCTGGGCTGGAACTACATCGGCCCGATCGACGGCCACGACCTGCCCACCATGATCGCCACCCTGCGCAACATGCGCGATCTCAAGGGCCCGCAGTTCCTGCACGTGGTGACCAAGAAAGGCAAGGGCTTCGCCCCCGCCGAGGTGGACCCGATCGGCTACCACGCCATCACCAAGCTCGAACCCGCCGACAAGCCCGCCGCGCCGAAAAAGCCCAGCGGCCCGAAGTACTCCGCGGTGTTCGGCCAGTGGCTGTGCGACATGGCCGCTGCCGACAACCGCCTGGTGGGCATCACCCCGGCGATGAAGGAAGGCTCCGACCTGGTGGCCTTCAGCGAACGCTTCCCGGAGCGCTACTTCGACGTGGCGATCGCCGAGCAGCACGCCGTCACCTTCGCCGCCGGCATGGCCTGCGAAGGTGCCAAGCCGGTGGTGGCGATCTATTCGACCTTCCTGCAGCGCGCCTACGACCAGCTGATCCACGACGTGGCGGTGCAGGACCTGGACGTGCTGTTCGCCATCGACCGCGCCGGCCTGGTCGGTGAAGACGGCCCGACCCACGCGGGCAGCTTCGACCTGTCGTACCTGCGCTGCATCCCCGGCATGCTGGTGATGACCCCGAGCGACGAGAACGAGCTGCGCAAGATGCTCAGCACCGGGCACCTGTACAAAGGCCCGGCCGCCGTACGCTACCCGCGCGGTACCGGCCCCAACGCGCCGATCGATGGCGACCTGGAGCCGCTGGAAATCGGCAAGGGCGTGATTCGTCGCCAGGGTTCGAAAGTGGCGCTGCTGGTGTTTGGCGTGCAGCTCGCCGAAGCGCTGCAGGTGGCCGAGCAGATCGATGCCACCGTGGTCGACATGCGCTTCGTCAAGCCACTGGATGAAGCCCTGGTACTGGAACTGGCCGGCAGCCACGAGCTGCTGGTGACTGTCGAAGAGAACGCCATCATGGGCGGTGCCGGTGCTGCGGTCAGCGAATTCCTGGCGCGCGAGGCAGTGGTCAAGCCACTGCTGCACCTGGGCTTGCCGGATCTCTACGTCGAGCACGCCAAGCCTGCTCAGATGCTGGCCGAGTGCGGACTGGACGCTGCCGGCATCGAAGCTTCGGTCAGGGCTCGAATGGCCAAGCTCGGCCTCTAGCGCCCTTTCGCGGGCACGTCGGCGCGACAGTTCGGCGCCCCGACTTGCCCGCGAATGCTATGGTAATGCCGATGAGAATCCTGACCTTCGCACCACTGCTCTGCCTCCCCCTCCCGCTGCTGGCCGCCGAACGCGACGACGCCCTCAAGCTCGCCGACACCCTGATCAGCGCCAACCGCCAGGTCGAATCACGCACGGCCACCAGCGCCGCCAACACCGTGTTCACCCGCGCCGACATCGACCGCCTGCAACCGAGCAGCGTCACCGACCTGCTGAGCCGCGTACCCGGCGTGCAGGTCGCGCCGACCGGCGGCCGTGGCAGCCTGCCGGGCATCTTCATCCGAGGCACCAAGACCGCCCAGAGCCTGGTGCTGGTGGACGGCGTGCGCACCGCCAACGCCACCTCCGGCGACAGTGGCCTGCAGTTTCTCGACGTCGACCAGATCGAGCGCGTCGAAGTGCTTCGCGGCTCGCGCTCGGCGGTGTACGGCAGCGACGCCATCGGCGGGGTGATCCAGGTCTTCACCCGTCGTGCCAGTGGTCCCGGCCTGCAACCACGCCTGCGTCTGGCCGCCGGCAGCAACCAGACCTTCCAGCGCAGCCTCGGCCTGTCCGGTGGCGACGGGCAGACCCGCTTCAACCTCGGTGGCAGCCTCGACGAAACCGCAGGTATCGACTCGACCGGGCCGTCCTTCGAAAGCGATGGCGATCACGACGCCTACCGCAACAAGTCCTTCAACCTGAGCCTGAGCCACACCTTCGGCGAGCGCTTCGAGGCCGGGGTGAACCTGCTCGACAGCCGTGGTCGCAGCGAGTACGACAACCCCTTCGGTCGATTCGACCCGGTCAGCTTCGAGAGTTTCGGCCAGAAGCCCTATACCGACTTCACCGTCAGCAGCCTCGGCACTTACCTGGATGCCCAGCTCAGCGAGCGCTGGCATTCGCGCCTGGAGCTCGGCCACAGCGAGAACCGCGACCGTAAACGCGACAAACTCAGCGACGATGGAAGCGTTTTCAACACCTATCGCGACCAAGTGACCTGGCAGAACGACCTCGCCCTCGATGCGGCCAACAGTCTGTTGCTGGGCGCCGACTGGTACCAGGACCGGGTTCATGGCAGCACCGATTTCAGCGAGGACAGCCGCTACAACCGTGCGGCCTTCATCCAGCATCGCTACAGCGGCGAACGCTTCTCCACCGAACTGGGCATGCGCCGCGACCAGAACCAGCAGTTCGGCGGCCAGACCACCTGGAGCGCCAGCCTGACCCTGCCGCTGAACACCGACAACGACCTGCTGCTGTCATACAGCGAAGGCTTCCGCGCGCCGACCTTCAACGACCTGTACTACCCGCAATACAGCAATCCCGACCTCGATCCTGAGCGCTCCAGGAGCTACGAGCTGCAATGGCGCAGCCAGCTGAGCAGCAGCAGCCGTCTGGAAACCTCGCTGTACCGTACCGACCTGCGCGACGCGATCATCTTCGGCGAAGGTTCGATTCCACGAAATGTCGCCTCGGCACGGATCAACGGCATGGAAATGTCGCTGACCCAGGACTGGGGGCCATGGCGCAGCCAACTCGGTCTCGCACTGATCGATCCGCGCGACCGCGACAGTGGCCACACTCTGGCTCGCCGCGCTCGTCACACCCTGAGCCTGGACCTGGACCGGCAGTTCGACCGTTTCAGCGTGGGCGCCAGCTGGCAGGCGGTGAGCAGCAGCTTCGACGACGAGGCCAATCGCAACAGGCTTGGCGGCCACGCACTGTTGGGCCTGCGCGGCAGTTGGGCAGCCAGCGCGGCGCTGAAGCTCGAGGCCAGGCTGGATAACCTGCTGGACAAGGGTTACAGCCGGGCACTCTACAGCTACGAGGGCAACGACCACGGCTACCGCGAGGAAGGTCGCACCTGGCTGCTGAGCCTTACCTGGACGCCGGAGCTTTAGCCTCAAGCAGGGCACACAGGCGCGCCGTAGCCTCGATCATCTGTCCGCTGGGGCGTTCCAGGCCCTTGTCGGGGACCACCAGCAGACGCCCGCCTGCGACAGCGCTAAGCTTTGGCCAGGCCCTCCAGCTGCCCAACTGCGCAGCGTCCCCGGCCAGTATCACCTCGGGATCGCGCGCCAGCACCGACTCGACGCTCACCTGTGGCGCGGGCTGCACCAGGTCGGCAAAGACATTGCGCGCACCGCAGGCAGCCAGCGCGTCGCTCACCACCTGACGGCCACCCAAGGTATAGAGCGGCTGATCCCACACCTGATAGAACACCTTGAGCGGCTGATCGCGGTGATAACGCTCGCGCAGGTGCGCCAGGCGCCTGCGCAAGCCGTCTGCGTAGCGCTGCCCCTGCTCGGCGCGCCCCAGGCGCACGGCGATGGCCTGGATCTGCTCGATCAACTGGTCAAGGTCGTGGGGTTCGCTGCTGAAGGTGGCGATGCCCAGTTGCCGCAGCTGATCGCGCTGGGCTGGGGGAACGCTGCCGGGCCAGAGCAGCAACAGGTCGGGCTTGAGCGCCAGCAGGCGCTCCATGTCCAGTTGCCCATAGCGCCCGACCGATGGCAGGTGCTCGAGACGCTGCGGGCGCTCGCCGCTCTCGAGCAGGCCCACCAGCAGGTCTTCAGCCTCAAGCTCCAGGACGATCTCGGTCATCGAAGGCCCGAGGCTGACCACACGCGGGCCGGCCTCGGCCAGCGTGGCAACCATCAGCAACAGGCCCAGCCACAAGGCACGGCTCAAGGCATACGCCTCACCGGGCCTGACGTCATGCCTGCGGGACTTCGCCCTGGTGGCGGTTGCCCATCATGTGACCGAGCTTGTCGGCCTTGGTCGCCAGATACAGGCGGTTGTGCGGGTTGTGGCCGGTATGCAGCGGCACGCGCTCGGCAACCACGATATTCATGTCGGTCAGCGCCTTGACCTTGCGCGGGTTGTTGGTCATCAGGCGCAGCGACTTGACGCCCAGGTGCTCGAGCATCGGCAGGCACATGGCGTAGTCCCGCTGGTCGGCGGCAAAGCCCAGGCGCTCGTTGGCCTCGACGGTATCGGCACCGCCGTCCTGCAGTTCATAGGCGCGGATCTTGTTCAACAGGCCGATGCCACGACCCTCCTGGCGCAGGTACAGCAGCACGCCACGGCCTTCGCGAGCGATGGCCTGCAGCGCGGCCTCCAGTTGCGAGCCGCAGTCGCAACGCTGGCTGAACAGCGCATCGCCGGTCAGGCATTCGGAGTGCAGACGCCCCAGCACCGGCTCGCCATCGGCAATATCACCCAGGCTGAGCACCACATGCTCGCGGCCGGTGGCTTCGTCGAGAAAGCCATGCATGGTGAATGTCGCAAAAGGCGTGGGGAGTTTGGAGGCGGCAACAAAGACGACGGGCACGTTGTGCTCCTGATAAGTAGGAAATTTCAATGGGCTAGATTGTATCAGCAGCCCGACAGCCATGGGCACGCGGAATATCGAGGCTTAAGATCGAAAGGTTCGATGCTTAGGCCCGCCAGATGCCCCTGCAGGAGCACGATATGTCGGCGATCAATGCGGCTGGCTGTCGGAAGCGAACGGGTACGGCTGCTTCCAGTGCTCGAAGATCGCCCTCAGCTCGCCACTGCGCACCAGCTTTGCCATGCGCTGGTCGAACAGGTCGCGCAGCGCCTTGCCCTGCTCACTGCGGGTGAAGGCCAGGTACAGCGGCAGTTCGGCGATGTGGGTACGGCGGAAATCCTGCGGCTTGCTGGCCTGGTGCAGCACGTAGTCCACTTCCGTTTCGGCATCGATGTAGAAATCCACCCGATCATGCTCGAGCATCGGCAGGATGCCCTCGCGGCGCTGGATCTCGCGGTACTCACGCACGTTGGGCAGGTAACCGTCGTAGCCATAGCCACGCACCCAGGCCAGGCGATACTCGCCGACGCTGTTCAGCGTTGGCACCGGTTTGCTCGCCAGGCCCAGGGCGTAGATATGATCCAGATCGAAGTGCCAGCGCGGGTAGAGGTTGTCGTCGTTCTCGTTCTTGTAAGAACCGACCCAGGCATCGGCCTCGCCCCGCTTGACCAGCCCGACCGCCCGGCTGTAGGGCGCGCTCTGCGTCACCACCTTCACGCCGGCCGGCTCGAACACCTTGCGCAGCACATCCCAGGCGACCCCGGTGCCGTCGGCGTTGGTGTAGTCGATCCACTCTTCACTGACCAGCCGCACCTGCCTGGGCAGGTCGGTGGCCCCGGCACCCCAGGGCAGGAAAGTCAGCATCAGCGCCAGCAGCGCAGTCCGTATGGCCATCGACCCGCTCCCTGTATCAGGCAAACGCCCAAACCAGCACTTGCATGCCCAGCCAGGCAAACACGCCTGCCAGGATATCGTCGAGCATGATGCCGACACCGCCATGCACGTGGCGATCGATCCAGCGGATCGGCCAGGGCTTGAGGATGTCGAAGAAGCGGAACATCAGGAACCCTGCCAGCAGCCACTGCCAACCTTCGGGCACCAGCCAGAGGGTGATCCACATGCCGACCATCTCGTCCCAGACGATGCCTTCATGATCGTGCACGCGCAAGTCGTTCGCCACCTTGCCGCACAGCCAGAAGCCAAACAGCATGGTGATGCCCAGCAGCAGCCAGTAGCCCCAGTCCGGCAGCATCTGCCACAGCGGAATGAACGGCAGCGCCACCAGCGAGCCCCAGGTGCCCGGGGCCTTGGGCAGGGTGCCGGAGCCGAAGCCGAAGGCGATGAAGTGCCACGGATTGCGCCAGACCGAAGGCGGAACGAACTCCGCAGGCACCTGATTGGGGTGGTCGGTCACGGTGTCTCCCTGAAATGTTGATAGCCCCGTTGCGTCGGGGTGATGTCATGGCCCTGGCGGTCCCGCAGGATGACGCCCTGTCCGTCGAGGACGCGGCCGATGACATGGACATGAATGAAGCCCGGCAGCTGCAATGCCTCAAGCTGCGCGGACGGAATCGTGAAGGCCAGCACGTAGTCGTCGCCGCCGGTCAGCGCCGCATGCTCGGCGGCGTCGCGCCCGAGAAAAGCCTCCAGCTCGGTAGATACCGGAACCTGGTGCCGGTTCACTTCGAGGGCGACACCCGAGGCCCGGGCGATATGGCCGCAGTCGGCAAGCAGGCCATCGGAGATGTCCAGCGCCGCCGTGGCCCGACCGCGCAGCAACTGGCCCAGTGTCAGTTGCGGCATCGGCGACCAGTAATGGGCGAGCAGCGCCTGGGCCTGCTCGACCGGCGCCTGGCGCTCGCCCAGCACCAGCGGCAGAGCGCCCGCCGCGTTGCCCAGGTTGCCACCGACACACAGCAGGTCGCCCGGCCTGGCACCATCGCGACGCAGGGCCTGCCCGGCCGGAACCCGGCCAAACACGGTGACGGTGATGCTCAGAGGGCCACGGGTGGTGTCGCCGCCGATCAGGCTCATGCGGCAACGGTGCGCCATGCGCCCGAGGCCTTCGGCATAGGCTTGCAGCCAGTCGGCGCTGAACTCGGGCAAGGTCAGCGCCAGGGTGAAGCCGATGGCGCTCGCGCCCATGGCGGCCAGGTCGCTCGCGGCCACGGCCAGCGAGCGCTGGCCGAGCAGCCCGGGATCGCAATCCAGCGGGAAGTGTACGCCAGCGACCAGCGTATCGGTGGACACCGCCAACTGCTCGCCAGCCGGCAGCGCCAGCAGGGCGCAATCGTCGCCGATCCCCAGGGCCACACCCTCGCCACCCTGCGCACAGGGCGCGGCGGCAAAGAAGTGGCGGATCAGCTCGAACTCACCCATGACTGGTCAGCGCCGCGATCAGCGCTTGTTGGCCTTGACTTCGGCTTCGCGCAGGGCGGGCGCGAGCTTGTCGAGCACACCGTTGACGAACTTGTGGCCATCAGTGGCGCCGAAGACCTTGGCCAGTTCCACGCCTTCGTTGATCACCACGCGGTACGGAACGTCGACGCGCTTGATGAACTCCCAGGTGGACAGGCGCAGCACGGCCAGCTCGACCGGATCGAGTTCGTCCAGGGCCAGGTCCATGCAAGGCTTGAGCGCGCCGTCGATTTCGCCCTTGATCGCCGGAACGCCATGGAGGATTTCGCGGAAATAGGCACCGTCGACATCGGAGAAATCGTTATCGACCCGGAATTGAGCCTCGATCTCGTTCAGCGAATGCTGCGCCATGTGCCACTGGTAGAGCGCTTGCGTGGCGAGCTTGCGGGCTTCGCGGCGCTTGGCGCTCTTGGAGGGCTTGCCGGCATCCGCAGGTTTTGGATCGCGCGGGTTGAAACGATCGCTGTCGTCGCTAATCACTTGGCCTCCAACTGCGCCAGCAGGCTGACCATTTCCAAGGCGGACAGGGCAGCTTCGGCACCTTTGTTACCGGCCTTGGTGCCGGAACGCTCGATGGCTTGCTCGATGGAGTCGACGGTCAGCACGCCGAACGATACCGGAACGCCGAACTCCATGGACACCTGGGCCAGGCCCTTGGTGCATTCACCCGCGACGTATTCGAAGTGCGGGGTACCGCCACGAATCACTGCACCCAGGGCGATGATTGCGCTGTAGGCGCCTTGCTGGGCGACTTTCTGCGCGACCAGCGGGATCTCGAAGGCACCCGGGGCACGGATGATGGTGATGTCGCTTTCGCTGACGCCATGGCGAACCAGGGCATCGACTGCACCGCTCACCAGGCTTTCGACGACGAAGCTGTTGAAGCGGCCAACCACCAAAGCATAGCGACCTTTGGGGGCGATGAAGGTACCTTCGATGGTCTTCAGGGTCATTCCGGTATTCTCATATTAAAGAGCGAGGCCGCACCGGGCGGCCTTCGGGAGGGTTCGGACACGAGCGCCAGGACAATGCTGGCGCACCTGTGTCACTCGGAGGGCACGTATTCTACAACTTCCAGATCGAATCCGGATATCGCGTTGAACTTCATCGGCGAGCTCATCAGGCGCATCTTGCGCACACCGAGGTCGCGCAGGATCTGCGAACCGGCACCGACGGTGCTGTAGGTGCTCGGCACCTTGGCCTGCACATCGCCCGCGCTTTCGCGGATGTGCGCCAGCAGCACGTCGCCGTCCAGCGGGTGGCCCAGCAGCAGCACCACGCCGCTGCCGGCCTCGGCCACCGCGTTCATGGCCGCGCGCAGGCTCCAGCGGCCCGGCTGCTTGACCATCAGCAGGTCGCGCAGCGGGTCCATGTTGTGCACCCGCACGAGCGTCGGCTCTTCGGCGCAGATCTTGCCCAGCGTCAGCGCCATATGCACGTCGCCTTCCACCGAATCGCGGTAGGTGACCAGGTTGAACTGGCCCAGCTCGCTGTCCAGCGGCTGCTCGGAGACGCGCTGCACGGTGCGCTCGTGGATCATGCGGTAGTGGATCAGGTCGGCGATGGTGCCGATCTTGAGATTGTGCTCGGCAGCGAACACTTCCAGCTCGGCGCGGCGCGACATGGTGCCGTCGTCGTTCATCACTTCGCAGATGACCCCGCTCGGCTCGAAACCGGCCATGCGCGCCAGGTCGCAGGCGGCTTCGGTGTGGCCGGCACGGGCCAGGGTGCCGCCTGGCTGGGCCATCAGCGGGAAGATGTGGCCAGGGCTGACGATGTCTTCGGCCTTGGCGTCCTTCGCTGCGGCAGCCTGCACGGTGCGGGCGCGGTCGGCGGCGGAGATGCCGGTGGTGACGCCTTCGGCGGCCTCGATCGACACCGTGAACTTGGTGCCGAAGCCCGAACCGTTGCGCGGCGCCATCAGCGGCAGCTTGAGCGTTTCGCAGCGCTCGCGGGTCATCGGCATGCAGATCAGGCCACGGGCATGCTTGGCCATGAAGTTGATGTGCTCGGGCAGGCAGCACTCGGCTGCCATGATGATATCGCCTTCGTTCTCGCGGTCTTCGTCATCCATGAGGATGACCATTTTGCCCTGGCGGATGTCTTCGACCAGTTCTTCGATGCTGTTGAGCGCCACGCGGCACCCCCTTCTCAATCAGGATTTCAAGAAGCCGTTGGCGGCCAGGAAGCTTTCGGTGATGCCACTGCCTTTGCTCGGCTCGGCGGCCTTGTCGCCCAGCAGCAGACGCTCCAGGTAACGGGCCAGCAGGTCGACCTCAAGGTTGACCCGACGACCTGCACGGTAGTCGGCCATGATGGTTTCGGACAGGGTGTGCGGGACGATGGTCAGCTCGAATTCGGCGCCATCGACCTCGTTGACCGTCAGGCTGGTGCCGTCGACGGTGATCGAGCCCTTGTGGGCGATGTACTTGGCCAGCTCTTTCGGGGCGCGCACGCGGAACTGGATGGCGCGGGCGTTATCGCTGCGCGAGACGATCTCGCCGACGCCGTCGACGTGGCCGCTGACCAGGTGACCACCCAGGCGGGTGGTGGGGGTCAGGGCCTTTTCCAGGTTGACCCGACTGCCGCTCTTGAGCTCGACCATGGCGGTGCGCTTGAGGGTCTCGACGCTGACGTCGGCCCAGAAACCGTCGCCGGGGAGCTCCACGGCGGTCAGGCACACGCCGTTGACCGCGATGCTGTCGCCGAGCTTGACGTCGCCCAGGTCGAGCTTGCCGGTCTCGACGTAGACGCGCACGTCACCGCCCTTGGGGGTCATGCTGCGGATGGTGCCGATGGATTCGATGATGCCGGTGAACATGCTGTTCTCCTCAGGTACGGGCTGCGCGAGGCTAGCCCGGCATTATACGCCGGGCGCGGGCAAGGGGATGGCAGTGACTCGCCAGTCATCGCCCACGGCGCGCATTTCGATGATCTTCAGTCGTGGCGCCTGGTCCATGGTCTCCAGCGGCCAGTCCAGCAACGGACGGGCCCGGGAGCCGAGGAAGGTACCGGCGACGAACAGCTGGTACTCGTCGATCAGGCCCTGGCGTGCGAGCGCACCGACCAGCCCGGCGCCGGCTTCGACCAGCACTTCGCTGGCACCGCGCTCGGCCAGCAGGCGCAGCAGCGCGGGCAAGTCCACCTGGCCATCGCTGCCGGGCAGCACCAGCAGTTCGTGGCCGGCGGCGGCGTAGCGCGGGTCTGGCGCGGCGGCGGTGACCACCAGCGCCGGGCCGGCCTGGAAGAACGGCGCGTCCAGCGGCAGGCGCAGGCGGCCATCGACCAGCACGCGCAGCGGCGAGCGCGACAGGGCCAGAGCGGTGGTCTGCTCGTCCAGGCCAAGCTCGGCGGCGCGCACGGTCATGCGGGCGTTGTCGGCCAGCACGCTCTGCGCGCTGGTCAGGATCACGCTGGAACGGGCACGCAGGCGTTGAACCGCCGAGCGTGCGGCAGGGCCGGTGATCCACTGGCTCTCGCCGCTGGCCATGGCGGTGCGGCCGTCCAGGCTCATCGCCAGCTTGGCGCGAACGAACGGCAGCCCATGTTCCATGCGCTTGAGAAAGCCCGGATTGAGCGCACGGCCTTCGGCTTCGAGGACACCACTGGTGACCTCGATGCCCGCCTCGGCCAGCCTGCGCAGGCCACGCCCGGCCACTTGCGGGTTGGGGTCCTGCACTGCCACCACGACCCGCGCCACGCCAGCCTTGACCAGCGCCTCGGCGCACGGCGGCGTGCGGCCATGATGGCTGCACGGCTCGAGGGTGACATAGGCGCAGGCGCCGCGAGCGCGTTCACCGGCCTCGCGCAGGGCGTGCACTTCGGCATGCGGCTCGCCGGCACGCACGTGCCAGCCCTCGCCGACCACTTCGCCGTCGCGAACGATCACGCAGCCTACGCGTGGGTTGGGGTGGGTGCTGTACAGGCCGTTGCGGGCCAGTTGCAGGGCCCGGGCCATGTAGTGGGCGTCAAGGATCGCGGTCTGGCTGGACATGCTTACTCTTTGGCTGGCTCGCGGGCCAGGCGGTCGATTTCTTCACGGAATTCGTCGAGGTCCTGGAAGCGCCGGTACACCGAGGCGAAACGGATGTAGGCCACTTCGTCGAGCTTGCGCAGCTCGGACATCACCAGCTCACCGACCACCAGCGACTTCACTTCGCGCTCGCCGGTGGCGCGCAGGCGGCTCTTGATATGCGCCAGCGCCGCTTCCAGGCGCTCGACGCTGACCGGACGCTTCTCCAGCGCCCGCTGCATGCCGGCGCGCAGTTTGTCTTCGTCGAAGGGCTGGCGCGTGCCGTCCTGCTTGATCAGCCGGGGCAGGACCAGTTCGGCGGTCTCGAAGGTGGTGAAACGCTCGCCGCAGGCAACGCATTCGCGGCGGCGGCGGACCTGTTCGCCCTCGGCGACCAGTCGCGAATCGATGACCTTGGTGTCGTTGGCACCGCAAAAGGGACAGTGCATGGTGGCAGGCAACAAAAAAAGGGAGGGCCATGGTAGCGCATCCCACTGGCAAGACAAGCCAAAGGGGTTACCATCCAGAGAAATCTGCCCGTGAAGGATTACCCCACATGCACCACAGAGCCCTCGTCGTCCTGTGCCTGGCCGGCCTGCTCGCCGCCTGCGGCAGTGACCGGCCGAAGACCGAACAGCCCGCGCCAGCCCCGGCGCCCAAGGTGGTCAGGAAGATCGACGAGCCAGGCCCGCTGCCGGCCTACCAGCGCGAACTGAGCGGCACCCTGCTGGAAATCCCCGCTGGCGCCGAGGTCGAGCTGGCCCTGCTGGTGATCGACGAACGTGGCCGCCCGCAGCGCCTGCTGGCCAGCAGCGACCTGACCGGTACCGGCCAGGCCCTGCCCTACCACCTGCGCTTCAACCCCGAGGCCTTCCCGGCCGGCGCGCGCGTAGAGCTGCGTGGCCGTGCCAGCCGCTCCGGCCAGCTGATCATGCACCTGCCGCCGCAGCGCATCGTCCAGGCCCAGACCCAGGCCACCGGCCCGCTGCGTTTCGAGAAGGCGCCATAACGTGACCCCGCTGCACCTGCAACAGGCCCTCAGCGGCCTGATCGGCGAAGCGCGGCTGGTCGTCAGCGAACTACCGGGCTGCGACCTCACACTGTGGCTGATCGACGCCGGGAACATGGACCGCGCCTTCAGCCCCGACGAGACCCGACGCATCCTCGACGAGCCACCCTACTGGAGCTTCTGCTGGGCCAGCGGGCTGGCCATGGCCCGCTACCTGGCCCAGCACCCCGAGTGGGTACGCGGCAAGCGCGTGCTGGACTTCGGCGCCGGCTCCGGGATAGCCGGCATCGCCGCAGCCCGTGCCGGTGCACGCGAGGTGGTCGCCTGCGACCTCGATCCGCTGGCCCTGGAGGCCTGCCGCGCCAACGCTGCGCTCAACGGCGTGACGCTGGGCTACAGCGAGGATTTTTTCGCCGAAGCCGACCGCTTCGACCTGATCCTGGTCGCCGACGTGCTGTACGACCGCGCCAACCTGCCGCTGCTCGACGCCTTCCTGAGTCGTGGCCGCCAGGCACTGGTCGCCGACTCGCGGGTGCGCGACTTCAGCCACCCGCTCTATCGCCCGCTCGGCGTACTCGACGCCCTGACCCTGCCAGACCTGGCCGAGCCGCACGAATTCCGCCGGGTCAGCCTGTACCACGCCAGCCGCGAGCCTTTATAGTGGTGTCATTCCGAATTTGCGAAAGCTGCGAGAGTTGCGATGAGCCAAGCTTCCTCTAACACCGCCACGCCCTACATCTTCGATGCCACCGATGCGAATTTTCAGCAACTGGTGATCGAGAACTCCTTCCACAAGCCCGTGCTGGTGGACTTCTGGGCCGAATGGTGCGCGCCCTGCAAGGCGCTGATGCCCCTGCTGGCCAAGATCGCCGAGGGCTACCAGGGCGAACTGCTGCTGGCCAAGATCAACTGCGATGTCGAGCAACAGGTGGTGGCCCAGTTCGGCATCCGCAGCCTGCCGACCGTAGTGCTGTTCAAGGATGGCCAGCCGGTCGACGGCTTTGCCGGTGCCCAGCCGGAGTCGGCCATCCGCGCCATGCTCGAGCCTCACGTGCAGATGCCTGCGGCACCGACCGCCTCGCCGCTGGAGCAAGCCAAGGCGCTGTTCGCCGAGAGCCGTTTCAGCGAAGCCGAAGCCCAGCTGCAGGCGCTGCTCGGTGAAGACAACAGCAATGCCGAGGCACTGATCTACTACGGCCGCTGCCTGGCCGAACGCGGCGACCTCGATGGCGCGCAGCAGGTACTGGACGCGGTCAAGAGCGACGAGCACAAGGCGGCGCTGGCCGGCGCCAAGGCCCAGCTGACCTTCCTGCGCCAGGCCGCCAGCCTGCCGGAAGCCGCCGAGCTCAAGAGCCGCCTGGCGCAGAACCCGCAGGATGACGAATCTGCCTACCAGCTGTGCATCCAGCAACTGGCGCGCCAGCAGTACGAAGCCGCGCTGGACGGGCTGCTGAAGCTGTTCCAGCGCAACCGTGCCTACGACAACGGCTTGCCGCAGAAGGCCATGCTGCAGGTGTTCGACCTGCTCGGCGGCGACCATCCGCTGGTGGGCGTGTACCGCCGTCGGTTGTCTTCGGCGATGTTCTAGGCCCCAGGCTGCCGCCACCTCCTACAGGAGGTGGCATCCAGCCATACACCGACTTCGGCAACTACCCTACCCAGCGATACACCGGTGCATCCGCCCCGCTTTCCACCTTCACTTCACTGCTGTGGCGCAACCGCACCAGCAGCCGCTTGCCTGCCGCGACACTGCCGGCCAATCCTTCCAGGCGCTCCAGCAATTCCGGCCCGCTGAGCTGTCCGGCCTGACGCAACACCTCGCGCGCTGCCGACCACTGGCCATCGTCCTGCCGCGCAGGCGCTGGCGCACTCGCCTGCTCGACCACAGCCGGCGCCTCTTCGAGCCTGCGCCCGAGCTGGGCCCACTCCGCCGGCTCCAGCTCGATGGTCAGGTCCACCGGCCAATCGCCGATCTGTCCTCGGATTCTCACGCTGCCTTCCTTCAATCGCGAATCAATAGCCTTCATGCTCCCACGACATGAAACCTGCGCCAAGCGTCTGGCATCCACGAGAAAAGTTGTTATAACATTACCAAATCTTTCCCGCCCGCCTTCGGAGTCGTCCATGCGCCGCCTGCTCCTCGCCCTGCCCTTCGCCCTGCTGCCCCTGGCTGTCGCCCAGGCCCATGATGACCATGACCATGCCCACGGCACCCTGCCTGCCCATGAGCACGGCGTCGCGCGCCTGAACGTCGGCCTGGACGGCAACACCCTGGAGCTGGCCCTGGAAAGCCCGGCCATGAACCTGGTCGGCTTCGAGCACATGCCCGGCAGCGATGCCGACAAGGCCAAGGTCGAGGCGGTGCGCAAGCAGCTGGAACAACCGCTCAAGCTGTTCGGCCTGGCCAGCGCGGCTGGCTGCAAGGAAGACCAGCAGGATCTGGAAAGCCCGCTGTTCGGCGACGATCCCGCCGCCAAGGATGACGATGGCGACGACGACCATGACCACAAGGGGCATGAACACCAGCACAGCGAAATCCACGCGCACTACCAGCTGACCTGCGCGACCCCGGCCAAGCTGACCCAGATCGACCTGTCGCCGCTGTACAAGGCTTACCCGCAAACCCAGAAGATCAACGTGCAACTGGTCGGCCCGAACGGCCAGAAGGGCTTCGAAAGCACTCCGGCCAAGGCCGTGGTCGCATTCTGAATGAGCCAGCCGCTGATCGAGCTGCATGACCTGGTGTTTGCCTGGCCGGGTCAGCCGCCATTGCTGAACATCCCGCAGTTACGCCTCGAGGCCGGTGAGGCGCTGTTCCTCAAAGGCCCAAGCGGCAGCGGCAAGACCACCCTGCTCGGCCTGCTGGGCGGGGTCAACCTGCCCGGCCAGGGCCAGGTGCGCCTGCTCGGGCAGAACCTGGCCGAGCTCGGCCAGGGTGCCCGCGACCGCTTCCGTGTCGACCACACCGGGTACATCTTCCAGCAGTTCAACCTGCTGCCGTTTCTCTCGGTGCAGGAGAACGTCGAGTTGCCCTGCCGCTTCTCGCGCAGCCGCGCCGAGCGCGCCGCGCAGCGTCACGGCAGCATCCACCAGGCCGCCGCGCAGTTGCTCACCCACCTGGGCCTGGGCGATTCCGAACTGTTGGCCCGGCGCGCCGATACCCTGTCGATCGGCCAGCAGCAACGGGTCGCCGCGGCACGCGCGCTGATCGGCCAGCCCGAACTGGTGATCGCCGACGAGCCGACCTCCGCGCTCGATGCCGACACCCGCGAAGTGTTCATCCGCCTGCTGTTCGACGAATGCCGCGCCGCAGGCTCC
This sequence comes from Pseudomonas sp. FA117, assembly GCF_057370475.1. Lineage (NCBI taxonomy): Bacteria > Pseudomonadati > Pseudomonadota > Gammaproteobacteria > Pseudomonadales > Pseudomonadaceae > Pseudomonas > Pseudomonas sp. FA117. Next base: position 599,092 of record NZ_CM170675.1, on the reverse strand, counting down.
AGCCTGCTGTTCGTCAGCCATGACCAGAGCCTGGCGCCCCTGTTCGACCGCGACCTGTCGCTGGCCGAACTCAACCGCGCCGCCAAGCCCCGGGAGGCCTGATGTACCTGCTCCGTCTAGCCCTGGCCAGCCTGGCCAACCGCCGTTTCACCGCGTTTCTCACCGCCTTCGCCATCGCCCTGTCGGTGTGCCTGCTGCTGGCCGTGGAACGCGTGCGCACCGAAGCCCGCGCCAGCTTCGCCAACACCATCAGCGGTACCGACCTGATCGTCGGGGCGCGCTCGGGTTCGGTGAACCTGCTGCTGTACTCGGTGTTTCGTATCGGCAACGCCACCAACAACATCCGCTGGGACAGCTTCGAGCACTACGCCAAGGACCCGCGGGTCAAGTGGGCGATCCCGATCTCACTGGGCGACTCGCACCGCGGCTACCGGGTGATGGGCACCAACAGCGACTATTTCACCCATTACCAGTACGGCCGCCAGCAGCACCTGCAACTGAGCCAGGGCCGTCAGTTCGCCAGCGATCCGTTCGAGGTGGTGCTCGGCGCCGAGGTGGCCGAGGCGCTGCACTACAAGCTCGGCGACACCCTGGTGCTGGCCCACGGCATCGCCACCATCAGCCTGGTCAAGCACGACGACAAACCCTTCACCGTGGTCGGCATCCTGCAGCGCACCGGCACCCCGGTGGACCGCACCCTGCACATCAGCCTGGCAGGAATGGAGGCCATCCATGTCGACTGGCAGAACGGCGTGCCGGCCCGCGGCGCCGGGCGCATCAGCGCCGACCAGGCGCGCACCATGGACCTGCGCCCGACAGCCATCACCGCGTTCATGCTGGGCCTGAACAGCAAGATCGCCACCTTCAGCGTGCAGCGCGAGATCAACGAGTTCCGCAGCGAGCCGCTGCTGGCGATCCTGCCGGGCGTGGCCCTGCAAGAGCTGTGGGGGATGATGGGGATCGCCGAGCAGGCGTTGTTCGTGGTGTCGCTGTTCGTGGTGCTGACCGGTCTGATCGGCATGCTCACGGCGATTCTCACCAGCCTCAACGAACGGCGACGCGAGATGGCTATCCTGCGCTCGGTGGGCGCACGACCCTGGCATATCGCCGGGCTGCTGGTGCTCGAGGCGCTGGCCCTGGCGCTCAGCGGTATAGTTGCCGGGCTGGGATTGCTCTACGGGGGGATCGCTCTGGCCCAGGACGCGGTACAGTCCAGCTATGGGCTGTTCCTGCCCCTGGCCTGGCCAAGCCCGCACGAATGGACCCTGCTGGCGATCATCCTCGGCGCAGCCCTGCTGATGGGCAGCGTGCCGGCCTGGCGTGCCTACCGGCAGTCGTTGGCCGATGGCCTGTCGATTCACCTCTGAGAGCTTGTCATGTCGATCCCTGTGGGAGCGGGCTTGCCCGCGAAGAAAGCACTGCAGATCCTCCTGCTGTTGCTGCTGGTGCTGATCATTCCCGCCTGGGCGGACGAGCCGCGCGAGCTGGACTGGCCGGCACTGATCCCCGAGGGCGCTCCGGTCATCCCGCCACAGCTCACGCCGCTGCACGATCTGTCGCAGATGGGCAGTTCCCTGGGTGACGCGCTGGCGGCCGAGTCGGCCCCGGCTGCTCGCCAGCAGGCACCCGATGCGCCGGTGGTCAAGGCGCTGGACGGTCAGCAGGTCAAGCTGCCCGGCTATATCGTGCCGCTGGAGGTCAGCGAGGAAGGTCGCACCACCGAGTTTCTCCTGGTGCCCTACTACGGCGCCTGCATCCACGTGCCGCCACCGCCGTCCAACCAGATCGTGCACATCTTCAGCGAGATGGGCGTGCGCGTCGAAGACCTCTACCAGCCCTACTGGATCGAAGGGCGGATGCAGGTCAAGAACACCAGCAGCGAGCTGGCCGATGCCGGTTACCAGATGGAAGCCGAGAAAATCTACGCGTATGAGCTGAAATGAGCACTGTGTCACCCGCGTGAAGCCCGCTTCGTTGAGCTGAGTCAAACAATGCGTTTGGACGGCTCCTTACCATTGGACTACTCGATTACTCACGTCCTTTGGGAGCTTCCATGAACAAGACATTGCTCGGTGCCTCGCTCGTCGCGATGGCGCTCGCTGCCCCCGTTGCCCACGCCCACCAGGCAGGCGATTTCATCATGCGTGCCGGCGCCATCACCACCGCCCCGAACGAGCGCAGCGGCGACCTCAAGCTCGACGGTGCCAAGGTTTCCGGGACCAAGGCCACCCTCGACAGCGACACCCAGCTGGGCCTGACCTTCGCCTACATGCTCACCGACCACATCGGCATCGAGCTGCTCGCCGCCACCCCGTTCAAGCACACCGTGGGCGTCAAGGGCCTGGGCGGAGGCCTGGACGGCAAGCTGGCCGACATCAAGCAACTGCCACCGACCCTGTCGCTGCAGTACTACCCGATGGAAGCGTCGTCGAAGTTCCAGCCCTATGCCGGTATCGGCATCAACTACACGCTGTTCTTCGATGAAGACCTCAGCAGCGCCCGCAAGCAGCAGGGCTTCAGCAACATGAAGGTGCAGGACTCCATCGGCCTGGCCGGGCAGTTGGGCATGGACTACATGCTGACCGACAACCTGCTGGTCAATGCCGCGGTCTGGTACGTCGATATCGACACCAAGGCCACCATCGACGGCCCGAGCGCGCTGGGCGTGGGCAAGACCAAGGTCAACCTCGAAGTCGACCCATGGGTCTACATGGTGGGCATCGGCTACAAGTTCTGACACGTCTCTCCCTCAGGCACCGCCGCACCCACAAGTGCGGCAGGTCTGTGGCAGTGGGTCAGTCCTGTTGCTGCAGCCACCACCAATACCCCCACGCCAACGCGCTGACTCCAGCCCCCAACCCACACACCGCACCCCACCCCCATTCGCCGTAGACCCAGCTCGCCGTCACCGCCCCCGCCCCACTACCCACCGAATAGCAGCACATGTACGCGCCAATCAGACGACTGGCCATCTCTGCTCGCCCCGCCAGCAGCAGGCTCTGGTTAGTCACATGCACCGCCTGCACGGCCAGGTCCAGCATCACCACACCGGCCACCAGCGCCAGCAGCGACTGCCCGACGAACAGGCTCGGCAACCACGAGAGTGTCAGCAGCCCCAGCGCCAGCCCCGTGGTGCGCTGCCCCAGGCCGCGATCGGCCAGGCGCCCGGCACGCGATGCGGCAAGGGCTCCGGCGACACCGGCCAGGCCGAACAGGCCAATCTGGGTGTGGGTCAACTGCAGCTCACTCAACGGCAGTACCATGCTGCTCCACAGCACGCTGAACGCGGCAAAGATCAGCAACGCGAACACACCCCGCTGGCGCAACAGCCGGTCATCACGCAGCAGCAGCGCCATCGAGCGCAGCAACGCCAGGTAACGTTGACGCTGCCCTAAGGGCCGTGCAGCGGGCATACGCCAGCCGAGCAGCACAACCATCAGCAGCGCCAACCCGGCAGCAGCGAAATAAACCCCTCGCCAGCCCGCCAGATCAGCCACGACCCCCGCCACCAGCCGCGCCAGCAAAATGCCCAGCACGATGCCGCTGGTAACCGTCCCCACTACCTGGCCCTGCTGCACCGGTGTCGCCAGGGTGGCCGCCTGGGCGACCATCAACTGCACCACCACGGCCATCAGCCCGACCATGCCCATGGCCACCAACAGCGCCGCCCAATGCTGGGCCAGGCCGACCGCGACCAGCGCCAATGCCGATAGCAGCAACTGCGTGAGGATCAAGCGCTTGCGGTCGAGCAGGTCGCCCAACGGCACGATCAGCAGCAATCCCAGTGCATAGCCTGCCTGGGTTGCGCCGACCACCCAGCCGACCTGACGATCCGGCACGCCCATGCTCCGGGCCATGGACTCCAGCAGCGGCTGGGCGCAGTACACCGTGGCCACCGCCAGTGCGCAGGCTGTGGCCAGCAGCAGGGTCAGGCCGCGGGTGAGCTGGAACGACGATACATCGTGGGCAGATGACATGCAGGCTCCTGACAATCTGGTTTCAAAATAAAACCACAGTCTGGATTTCTAGCAAATCTGGTTTTAATCTGCAACCAAACTGACTCACCCGGAATGATCGATGCTCGACGAAAACAACCGCCAATGCCCCGTGGCACGGGCACTCGAAGTGCTCGGCGACCGCTGGGCGCTGATGATCCTGCGCGATGCATTCGATGGGCTACGTCGTTTCAGCGAGTTCCAGAAGAACCTCGGGCTGGCGAAGAACATCCTCGCCACGCGACTGAAGCTGCTGGTGGAAACAGGGCTCATGGCGCTGCAGCCGGCGTCGGATGGCAGTGCGTACAAGGAGTATGTGCTGACAGAGAAGGGCCGCTCGGTGTTTCCGATCGTGGTGGGCCTGCGCCAATGGGGGGAGCGGTTTCAGTTCGCGGCGGGCGAGCCGCGTTCGGTGCTGCTGGACAACGCCAAGGGCGAGCCTGTGGCGAAACTGGAAGTGCGGGCGCGGGACGGGCGGTTGCTGGGGCCGGAGGATTGTCGGCGGGTTTGAAGGCTTCTTTGCCTGCCAGGGCTCTTTCGCGGGTACGCCACTGCCTTTGACGTCAGTGGCGTACCCGTGGGGCCTGCGCGCTCGTCAGCCTTTACCCAACAACCGCGCCAAACCCTCAGCCATCGGCGTCGCCTGAGGAAACGCAAAACGCGCCATCAGCCGCTGGTTGTCCGCCCGTGAGTGACGGATGTCACCCGAGCGCGCCGGTCCGTAGCTGATCGCCGGCAGGCTGCCGACCACCTGCTTCAATGCCCCGAGCAACTGATTCAACGATGTGGCCTGGTTCAGGCCGATGTTCACCGCGCCCTCTTCCACCTGCGGCTGCTCCAGCGCCTGCACCATCACTTGCACCAGATCGCCGACATAAAGGAAGTCGCGGGTCTGTTCGCCATCGCCGAACACGGTGATCGGCAGGCCTTTGGTCGCGCGTTCGCAGAAGATGCTGATCACCCCCGAGTACGGCGAGGAAGGATCCTGGCGCGGCCCGAAGATGTTGAAGAAACGGAACACCACCGGCTCCAGGCCATGCTGGCGGCGGTAGAAGTCCAGGTACTGCTCGCCGGCCAGTTTGTCCACGGCGTAGGGCGTCAAGGGCGCCTTGGGCGTGTCTTCGGTGATCGACTGACCCTCGCCGTTGTTGCCGTACACCGCCGCGCTCGAGGCGAACAGCACCCGGCGTATGCCGTTGACGCGCATCGCCTCGCAGACGTTCAGGGTGCCGATGAAGTTGCTCTGGTGGGTCTTTACCGGATCGTCCACCGAGGCCTGCACCGACGCCACCGCTGCCAGGTGCACCACTGCGGCGCAGCCTTCGGCGGCGCGACTGACCAGCGCGGCATCGGCGACATCGCCTTCGATCAGTTGCAGGCGCGGGTGGTCGACCTGCAGGTTGCTGCGCTTGCCGGTGGACAGGTCATCGAGAATGCGCACCGCATAGCCCTGGGCCAGCAGTGCATCGCACAGGTGCGAGCCGATGAAACCAGCGCCGCCGGTAATAAGGATGGGGGCATCAGCCATGACGATAGAACCGGTCCAGTAGGGGTGGCAAGCCCGCGCGCCAGGCGCGGGGCTTGATACCGAAAGTGTGAAGGATCTTCTTGCAGGCCAGCACCGCGTGCTGCGGTTCCTCGCTGGCATCCGGCCGGGCGGCATGGGCCTGCGCGGTCGGGGCCTGCACGGCCAGCTTGTGCCATTGCGCCGCCTCGGCAAGGATAGCCTGCCCAAGCGCCAGCGGCGTGGTCGCCTCGTTGCCGGCGTAGTGGTAGGTGCCCCACAGTGGCGCCTCGCAGTCCAGCTGCTTGAGCACCGAAAGGATTACCCTGGCGGCATCGTCCACCGGCGTCGGATTGCCACGCCGGTCATCGGCCAGCAGCAGCTCCTGGGGTTGCTCGGCGCGGGTCAGGAAGCGCCCGAGCGCGCCATCGGGGCTTTCATCCAGCACCCAGCCGAAGCGCAGCAGCACATGCTGCGGGCAAGCCGCCCGCACGCTCTGCTCGATACGCCAGAGTGCCTGGCCTCGCAGCCCCAGGGGCACCGGTTCGTCCTTCTCGCTGTAGGACGTGGCCCGGGAGCCATCGAACACCCGGTAGCTCGATGGCTGGACCAAGGTGATCTCGTGGTGCTGACACAATTCGGCCAGGCGCTCGACGGCGCGCTCCTGCAGGGCCAGGCGCTGTTCGCTGACCGACTCGGCCTGGAACCAGTCGAAGTAGTAGGCCAGGTTGACCAGGGCATCGGGGCGGTGATCGTCGAGCAGCTGGGTGAGGCTGGCCGGATCCCAGCCATCTTCCGGCGGGCGCGGAGCCAGGAACGCGATGTCTTCCTCGGCCCCCAGACGAATCAGCGCTTGCCCGAGGGCATTGCCACCACCCAACAGCATCAGGCGCATACGCATAGAGTCAGCAGGTCCGCTCAGATCGATTAAGGAAAGAAGCCATTTTGCGGTTTCCGCCTGGGGAAGTCCAACCCTTGGGGCTTCACCGACTTTGTGTAAGAAATTTCCAATAGGCATGGAAGATTTCTCTGTCACTCACATAACACCGGTCCGGCACCACGACAGACGAAAAACCTGAACTAATAGCAGGGGCCGGGGCGTGGCAGCCCCGTGTAAGCGCCGATCACCAGGGGAACCACCATGGCGCAACTGCCTCGATCTTCACAATGCTTCACGGCTGTGAAATTTTCCGCCCCCTCTTTTGCGCCCCTGGAAACTGCCCGATACTGCGCGGCAGTTGGCCACTACGGACTGTATTCACCGCAGTCAGGCCAACCCATTCCAGCTGTCGGCCGGCACGGAACGCCAACACAACAATAACAAGGAAGGTTTCCCATGCAGGATTCCGAAGTCGCGTACCTGGAATTTACCCAGGGCCAGGCCCTGGCGCTGTGCACCGCCAGCCAATCACTCGCCGAACTGGGCGGCCCGGAGGTCTTCGGGGCCGCTGGCAAGGCACGGTCGAGCGCCCAGGCGCTGGCCGAGTCGCTCGATAGCGCGCAACAGGCAACAGTGCGCCGATTCGCCGAAGGCAGCCTGTCGGCGCTGATGTATCGCGGCATGACCTGCCCCGACGACGACCCTGTCCCCGAATACCTGCCGGACCTGCAAGGCCTGGAGCAGGATGCCCGCTGCCTCTACCTGGCGTCGCGCAACCAGATCCTGCTGGAGCTGGTGCGCTACCGTGCGTTCGCTTTCGACATCGACAACGAAGGCAAGCAGGTGCGACTGGTCGGCAACTTCAAGGGCGGCGGCAGCCAGATGCGCCCGGAGGAAACCCGCGACACCCGGGTGGAGCTCAGCTCGCACGCCGGCCTGCGCCTGGGCCCGCATACCGAGGCGCCCTACAATTGCTCGGTGATCGCCCGCGACGACCACTCCCCGGCCCCATCGGCGCTGGTGCTCAGCGCGCGCTGGAACCCGGCGAACGAGCCGACCCACGTCATTCCCATGCGCGAGGTCATCGAAGGCCTGGGCAGCCTGCATGCCCTGGCGCTGACCTCTGCCTCGTTCGACTTCACCCGCAGCGACTGCTTCGTCGCTGGCAGTGGCGAACCGGAACAGGCCACCGCCATGCTGCAGTTCGATGCCAACGGCGGCTTCTCCCTGCGCTACAACTCTTACCGCTTCTCCCTCAACGACCAGGCCAGCGACCTGGCGGCGCAGGCGTTCGACGCCTTCCAGCAGCGTGTCGCCCAGGTGCAGCCGCTGCCCTTCGTGCTGCAGCCGGACACCGCCCTGGTGATCAACAACAACCGCGCCCTGCACGGCCGCGACATCGTGCGCGACAACCGCCGCCTGCTGGTGCGGCTGTTCGGCTACTCGCCTTTCGCCCAGCCGCGGGTGATCACCCAGGATCCGCTGCTGGTACGCGGCTGACTAAAAGGAACGTGCTGCAATGATGGAAATCGATGTCTCCCTGCTGCTGACCCTGGCGTCGGTAGCGCTGATGGCCGGCTTTTTCGACGCCATCGCCGGTGGCGGCGGGCTGATCACCCTGCCGGTGCTGTTCGTCGCCGGCATCGATCCGTTGGCGGCGATCGCCACCAACAAGTTCCAGGCGGCTTCGGCGACGGTGTCGGCCACCGTTGCCTTCGCCCGCAAGGGCATGATCGACTGGCGGCGTGGCTTGCCCATGGCCGCCATGGCCTTCACCGGCGGCGCCCTCGGTGCGTTGTCGGTGAGCCTGGTGCCCAAGGCGTTTCTGCAGGCCTGCGTCCCGGTGCTGCTGATCCTGGTGGCGGCGTACTTCGCCTTCAGCCCCAAGCCCGACGAGCACGAGCGCAAGGCAAAGATCTCCAATGCCGTGTTCTGCCTGACTGCCGCTCCGCTGATCGGTTTCTATGACGGCGTGTTCGGCCCCGGCGTGGGCTCGTTCTTCATGCTCGCCTGCGTGATCCTGCTCGGCCAGCACCTGCTGCGCGCAGTGTGCAACAGCAAGCTGCTCAACGCCGCGTGCAACCTGGGCGCCCTCTCGGTATTCTCGCTGAGCGGGGCGATCATCTGGCCCCTGGCCCTGGCGATGGCCTGTGCCGCGTTCATCGGTGCGCAACTTGGCGCGCGCTGCGCGGTACGCTTCGGACCCAGGCTGATCAAGCCGTTGCTGGTCTGCGTGTGCTGCATCATGGCCCTCAAGCTGCTGCTTGGCGCAGGCAACCCGCTCGGTGAATGGTTGCAACATCAGTTCCTCTAGGAGCGCCATGGATTTCGCGAGCACCTCCGAGCAACGCGGCAGCTGGCAATACAACGAACCCGCGCCGGGCACCGAAGGCTTCATCGTTGAAGCCTTCGACGGTTATCAACAGCAGGCACGCCTGCTGTTGCCCGACAGCGAGCAGGCACCGCCACTGTTCGTGGTTGGCGGTGCGCGCTCGGACTTCACCCGCCTCAATCCGTTGCTCTATCGCCTGCAACGCCAGGGCATCGGCTCGTTGACCGGCAACCTGTCCGGCCACAGCAAGGCGAGCGAGCCCGGCGCCAGCGCACCGACACTGGCGATCAACCTACAGGAAGCCCAGCGCTTCCACCAGCATATTGCCGATCGCTGCCGTACCCTGGTCGGCCACAGTCTGGGCGGCGCCATCGCGTTGAAGCTGGCCGCACGGCTGCCCGCCATCGACAAGCTGGTGCTGATCTGCCCGGCGGTCTACCCCGATGCCGCGCATGAGGCGCCGTTCGGCCCCGCCTTCACTGCAGCGATCCGCAAGCCCTATGCCTTTCTCGATTGCGACAGCTACGCCTTCCTGCGCCAGTTCCAGGGCCGAGTGCTGCTGATGATCGGCGAATACGACGGGCTCAACTCGCAGGTTCATGGGCAAGGCCCCGGTACCTCGGCCGGCACCCGACTGTTGCGCGGCGTGCAGCGCTACAGCCCGATTCCCGAGGAAGTCACCCACGCCCTGCTGCGCTCGGTACCGGCGCCGCACGTGGAGTGCCTTCTGCTGACCGACTGCGACCATGGCATCGCCGCGCACCTGCGAGATGCACCGCAGATTGCCGACCAGGTGGCTGATACGGTGGCGGCGTTCATTCTCGACCAGGGGTGACAGGTTCGAAATCGCGGCGTGCCTTTCGCGGGCAAGTTGCAGCGCTGCAGAGCCGAAATCCCTACTCGATCTCGAACAGGCCGTTGCTGATCGCCCCGGCGCCGAGCCGGTCGCGGATGTCGTCGTCGATGCGCGGGTCGTCCGGGCGATAGAGCTTCACCTGGCGATAGGCATTGATGCGGTTGATCTCCTCGCCGAGGAATTCCCACACTACCCGGGTGCACGCAGGGTTACGCCGGTCGCCGCTGGAAACCCCGGTCTTGAGACCGTTGAGCCGGGTGATGCGGCTCTTGAAGCTGGGGATGAGCACGGTCTGGCTCATCTCGTTGAGGGTCAGCGACTCGTAGTCGATCAGGAATACCCGATCCTGCAGCTGGAAGGCTGCCCCCAGGTAACGACAACGCACCTCGGCATGCTGGCTGCCGGCGCTGCTGCGTTCCTGGCGCTCCTGGCGCTCGAACAGGAAGCTGCCGCGTTCCTCCCACAGGTGCACCAGCGACACCAGGATGGCGCCGGGCACCGACATGCAGTTGGAATACTCGAAGTAGTAGCCGCAATAGCGCGACAGATTGCCGGCGTGGGCGTGCAACGGCTTGAACAGCTCGCTGACCGGATCGCTCTGCGCTCCCGGCTGCTCCGACGGATTGCGTGCGCCGATCAGGCGGGCGAACTGCTCCGGCGGCAGGTTCAACTCGTAATCTTCCACGCCGAAGAAGTCGCCGATGCGCTTGAGGTTGTAGGTCGTCGGCTGGCTCTGGCCGCTCAGGTATTTGTTGAATTGCGCACGATTGATCGACAGCTGTCGGCAAACCTCCGAAATAGAGCGGTAGTGGCTGCAGGCAAGCTTGAGGTTGGCGGCTAGAAAATCGGCCATGAACGGTGTTCCAGATGATGCGAGTGCCGCAATTCTAGCATCAAGTCGCACCAAAACAGAGCAACCCGCGAAATTGTAACCACAGGTGTCATGACCAACCATGCGCGCCAACGATAGCGCGCGTCCGTCGCAGCGCTGGTCACTCCACACGAAGAATAAGAATCGAGGTCATTTTCCAATGCTCGAAGCACTTAACGATTTCCTTTCAGGAAAACTGCTCATCGTCCTGATCGTCGGGCTCGGTAGCTACTTCACCATTCGGTCGCGGTTCGTCCAGTTCCGTCACTTCGCCCACATGTTCGGCGTGTTCAAGGAGTCCCTGCGCGGCCAGGCTGGCCAGCTGAGCTCGTTCCAGGCCCTGATGCTGAGCCTCGCCGGCCGCGTCGGCGCAGGTAACATCGCCGGTGTCGGCATCGCCGTGACCCTGGGCGGCCCGGGCGCGGTGTTCTGGATGTGGGTCACCGCACTGGTGGGCATGTCCAGCAGCTTCTTCGAATGTACCCTCGCCCAGGTGTACAAGCGCGCCGACGGCGACGGCCTGTACCGCGGCGGCCCGGCCTACTACATCCTGCACGGCCTGAAGCTCAGGAGCATGGCCATCGTGTTCTCGGTCCTGCTGCTGGTCACCTACGGCTTCGCCTTCATCGGCCTGCAGTCGTACACCGTGACCCACTCGCTGCAGAACGCCTTCGCCTTCGATCCGCGCCAGACCGGCATCGTCCTGGCCGTGCTGCTGGCCATAACCTTCATCGGCGGCATCAAGCGCATCGCCGCGGTGTCGGACCTGCTGGTTCCGATCAAGACCCTGGCCTACATCGGCGTGACCCTGTACGTGATCGGCACCCAGATCGAACACGTGCCCGCCATGCTGGAAACCATCTTCAAGAGCGCCTTCGGCCTCGACCCGGCCTTCGGCGGCCTGCTCGGCAGCGCCATCGTCATGGGCGTGAAGCGTGGCGTGTTCGCCAACGAAGCGGGCCTGGGCAGTGCGCCGAACGTCGCGGCCGTGGCTGCGGTGAAACACCCGGGCGCCCAAGGCGTGGTCCAGGCCTTCAGCGTGTTCCTCGACACCTTCGTGATCTGCACCTGCACCGCGCTGCTGATCCTGCTGTCGGGCTTCTACACCCCAGGCTTCGAAGGCGACGGCATCGTCCTGACGCAGAACTCGCTGGCCGCCGTGGTCGGTGACTGGGGCCGTATCTTCGTCAGCGTCGCGCTGTCGCTGTTCGTCTTCACCTGCATCCTCTACAACTACTACCTGGGCGAGAACAGCCTGCAGTTCCTGAGCCGCAACCGTGCCGTGCTGATGGCCTTCCGTGGCCTGGTGCTGGCGCTGGTGGTGTGGGGTTCGATGCAGGACCTGTCGACCGTGTTCGCCTTCGCCGACATCACCATGACCTGCCTGGCCTTCGTCAACCTGGTGGCCCTGGCCCTGCTGTTCAAGGTCGGCCTGCGGGTGATGCGCGACTACGACGCCCAGCGCCGTGCCGGCATCAAGCAGCCGGTATTCGACTCCAGCAAGTTCACCGACCTGGACCTGGATCGCGCCGCCTGGCCAGCCAATCCTCAGGCTGAAACAGCCGCTGACAAAGCTGCCGGCGAACTTCAGCACCAGCGCTGATACCCTGCCCTGTCCAGCCGCCCCGTTCGCGGGCGGCTGGCTTTCCTTCGCTACTCGCTTCGGAATCCTTCCATGGGTGCAGTCAAGAATCTCCTCGTTCTCTACACAGGTGGCACCATCGGCATGCTGCAGACCCCTGCCGGTCTGGCACCGGCCGGCGGCTTCGATGCACGCATGCGTGAACACCTGGCCCAGCGCAGCGATGCGCCGCAACTGCAATGGACCCTGCGCGAACTCAACCCGCTGATCGACAGCGCCAACATGCAGCAGGCCAACTGGCTGGCGATGCGCGATGCCATCGTCGAGGCGGTCGAACATGACGGCCACGATGGCGTGCTGGTGCTGCATGGCACCGACACCCTGGCCTACAGCGCCGCCACCTTGTCGTTCCTGCTGCTGGGCCTGCAGGTTCCGGTCCTGCTGACCGGCTCGATGCTGCCGGCCGGCGCACCGGACAGCGACGCCTGGGACAACCTGATCGGCGCCCTGCGCCATTTCGAGACAGGCCTGGGCAACGGCGTGCAACTGTACTTCCACGGCCAGTTGCTGCACGGCTGCCGCGCCTCGAAGCTGCGCAGCGAAGCCTTCGATGCCTTCACCGTGATGGAACGCCACCGCGAAGGCGAACACGCTGCGCAGATCCCGGCCAACCTGGATTACCGCCAGGTGCGCCAACCGGTGAAGCTGGCGGTGCTGCCGGTGTTCCCGGGGCTGTGCGCCGACTACCTGAGCGGGCTGCTCGACGCCGGCGTCCAGGGGTTGTTGCTGGAGTGCTACGGCAGTGGCACCGGCCCGTCCGACGACCAGGCGCTGCTCGATGCGCTGCACGCTGCGCGTCAGCGCGGGGTGATGATCGTCGCGATCAGCCAGTGCCCAGAAGGTGCGGTGGTATTCGACACCTACGCCGCTGGCAGCAAGCTGCGCGATACCGGGCTGGTCAGTGGCGGCGGCATGACCCGTGAAGCGGCGCTGGGCAAGATGTTCGCGCTGCTGGGGGCTGGGTTGGATGTGGAGGCCGCAGAGCGGTGGTTCGCATTGGACCTGTGTGGGGAGCGGGCTTAGGTTTCAGCCTGTCATGGCCTCTTCGCGGGCAAGCCCGCGAATGGGCCTGGCGAAAATGGCGGAAGGCAGCGGGAGTCGAACCTGCCCGGGAACGGCTGCCGTCCCCAACCGGGTTTGAAGCCCGGCCGCGCCACCGGGCGCGATTGCCTTCCTTGAACTCAGGGCCTGGCCTGCTGCCGGGCCAGCGCGCTGTCGGCGCGGATGTGACGTTGTTCGGCAACCCTGCGGGTGAGGCCGAGCCGATCGAAGTACTCGAGGATCTGCACGCTGCGCTTGCGACCGATGCCCAACATATCGCGAAACGCTGCCACCTGCACTACTGGCGTGTCCTGTGCCTGGCCCAGCAGCAGTTCGGCCATGCGCACAATCGTCTCCTGCGGATAGAACAAGTCCCGCACCACCTGGTGCAACACCCCCAGTCTTGCCAGCTTGCGCATCAACAGGCGAACCTGCGCTTCCTCCACCTGCTCGGCTGCGGCCAGGGTCCTGACCCAGGGCGGATCGAAAGCGCCCTTCAGCAGATGCGGTTGCAGGCGCGCCCAGAGCGCGGTGTCGGCCTCGCTCAGCTGCACCTTGTGATCCGGCAGATGCAACCACGGGCCGCTGCTGGCGATGGCGCCGTCGCCCAGCAGCTCGTCCAGCAGGCTGACGAACGCCGGGCGCTCAAGCGGCAAGGCACAGAAGCGGCGCAGGCGGTCGCGGTCAGGGCCGAGCTGGTCGGGCTCCTGCTCATGGAAACGCGCCAGTTGCTCGAGCACGTCCTGCCTGAGCGCCTGCCATTGCTCACGGTCGAACAGCAACGGCCCCTGGCGAGTAGCGATCACCTGCACCGCATCGGGCAGCTGCCAGCTGTCGCGCAGGCGGTTGAACTGCCGCTCCAGGCGCTGCGGATCGAGACCGCTGGTTGCCGTGGCCAGCAAGGCCGGCAGCGCCTGTTCCAGATCATCGGCATCGCGCAGCACCTGCAACTGGCGCAGACGCGCCTCGCTGCGGCGCTGTCTGCTGGGCGCGAAGGGGTCGAGTACCCGGCCACCGCCCAGGGTGCGCTGGGCGCGTTGGTCGCGCAGCACCAGGCGATCGCCATGCACGGCCTGCAACGGTGCGTTGAGCAGCAACTGGGCGAACATGCGCTGGCCTGGTTTCAACGACTCGCCTTCCAGCAAAGCCACGCGCGCCGTCACGTCCTGGGTGCCGAGATGTACATGCACCGCGCTGAAATGCTCGAAGGTGCGCGTTTCGCCCGGCAACAACGACAACTCGATATCGACGCGCGAACTGGGCGCATGCAGCCACTCGGGCACCAACCAGTCGCCACGGTGCACCAGCTCCACGGCCAGGCGCTCGGCGCTGATGTTCAGCGCCACCCGCTGCCCGGCCTCGGCCACCAGTGCAGCCTGGTTCTGCGCATGCAGGCCGCGCACCCGCACCGGTTTGCCAGCCTTGCCCAGCAACAAGGTGTCGCCCGCGCTCACCTGCCCGGCCAGCGCCGTGCCCGTCACCACCACGCCGGCACCGGAAACCGCGAAGGCGCGATCGATGGCCAGGCGAAAGCCGCCCTGGCTCGTGCGCCGCTGTACCTGCGTGCGGGCCTCGACCAACGCCTGGCGCAGTGCCTCGACGCCTTCCCCGGTCACGCTGGACAGCGCAAACTGCCGGGCGCCTGCATAGCGCCCTGGCGCCAGCAGCGCATCGACCTCACGCTGGACCTCCAGCCTGCGCGCCATCTCGACCCGGTCGCACTTGCTGATCGCCACCAGCGCCTGGGGAATGCCCAGCAGTTCGATGATCGCCAGGTGCTCGCGGGTCTGCGGCATTACCCCGTCGTCAGCGGCCACCACCAGCAGCACCAGGTCGATGCCATGGGCGCCAGCGAGCATGTTGTGGATAAAACGCTCGTGACCGGGCACGTCGATGAAACCGGTCAGCGGCTCGCCTTCTGCCAGCGCCGCATAGCGATAGCCGAGGTCGATGGTCATGCCGCGGGCGCGCTCTTCCTGGCGCTGGTCGCCGGCCTGGCCGGTGAGGGCCAGGAGCAGCGCGGTCTTGCCGTGATCGATATGCCCGGCGGTGCCGACGATCACTGCACCGGCCCCAGCTGCAGGGCCGGCAATTGCGCCAGCCACTGGGTTTCATCGTCCAGCTGGCGCAGGTCGAGCCACAGGGCGTCGTCGTCGATGCGCCCGAGCACCGGCACCGGCAGTTCGCGCAGCGCGCGCTCCAGCACTCTCAGACTGCGACCACGCAGCTTCTTCGACACCTGTGGCCGCAGGCACAGCGCCGCACTGGGCAGTCGCGCAACCGGCTGGCTGCCGCTGCCGATCATGCCCAATGCGGGCTCGACCGTGACCCTCCACTGCTCGCCCAGTCGCGCAGCCAGTTCCGGCGCCAGGCGCTGCGCCTGGGCGGCGATCTCGTCCTGCGGTCGGGTCAGCAGGCGCAGGCTGGGCAGGCGCTCGGCCAGGCGATCGGGGTCGCGGTACAGTGCCAGCACCGCCTCGAGCGCGGCCAGGGTGATCTTGTCGACCCGCAACGCACGCTTGAGCGGATTCTTCTTGATCCTGGCGATCAGCTCCTTGCGCCCGACGATGATCCCCGCCTGCGGGCCGCCGAGCAGCTTGTCGCCACTGAAGGTGACGATATCGGCGCCGTCGGCCAGCGCCTGGCGTACCGTGGGTTCGGCGGGCAGGCCCCAGCGCGTCAGGTCGAGCAGGCTGCCGCTGCCCAGGTCTTCGAGCAGCGGCAGATCATGCTGGTGGGCGATGCGCGCAAGCTCGGCGGTCGGCACCTGGGTGGTAAAACCCTGGATGCTGTAGTTGCTGCAATGCACGCGCATCAACAGGCCGGTGCGCGGGTTGATCGCCGCCTCGTAGTCGCGGGCATGGGTGCGGTTGGTGGTGCCGATCTCGTGCAGCCGCACGCCGGCGCGGGCCATGATGTCGGGGATGCGGAAGGCGCCGCCGATCTCGATCAGCTCGCCCCGGGAAATGATGCCTTCCTTGCGCGCGCCCAGGCTGTTGAGCGCCAGCAGCACCGCGGCGGCATTGTTGTTGACCACGGTGACCGCCTCGGCGCCGGTCAGCTCGCGGATCAGGCCTTCGATCAGGTCATCGCGGTCGCCGCGCTTGCCGGTGGCCAGGTCGAATTCGAGGTTGAGCGGGTAGCGTGCGGCGGTCTGCATCGCCTGCACCGCCTCTTCCGGCAGCAGGGCGCGGCCGAGGTTGGTGTGCAGCACCGTGCCAGTGAGGTTGAACACCCTTCGTACCTGGCTGCGCTGCTGGATCGCCAGGCGCTCGCCGGCGCGACCAAGCAGGATTTCAGCAGCCAGCTCGACCGCGCTCAGCTGGCCGAGACGGGCCGGTTCGCGCAGATCGTCGAGCAGCTGGCGCAGGCTGGCCAGGGTGGCGTCGCGACCATGCCGGTCGAGCAAGGGCTGGCAGGCGGGATGGCGCAGCAGGGTGTCGATGGAGGGCAGGCGTGGAGCTTGATTGGCGAGGCTTGACGACATGCGGTACTACCTTGGTTGATCCGGTGTCTGTAATGGCCCCTTCGCGGGCAAGCCCGCTCCTACAAGGACCGCGCCGCCTTTACAGGCGATGGGCAACCTGTAGGTGCGGCGGTTCGCCGCTGCGACCTGCCCGCGAAAAGGGCGACTCGGTCCGAGAGTGTAGACCCTCACCCGCCCCCCGGCGCCAGCATCAGGTTCGGCGCCAGCCGATGAAAGCCCTCCTCGTCCAACCGGATATCCAGTGCCAGGCTGGCCAGGTCATCGGCCAGCGCCTCGCCCATCGCGTCATTTTCCAGGTAGCAGTGCTTGAGATAGGTGTTGCAACCAGGGCAGCACTCCGCCCGCAGCGGCGCCTTGCCCGGTGCATGGCGATCATCTTCCAGGCTGGTGTAGCGCAAGTCCCTGCTCGACTCGCAGTACACGCACTTGACCCGCACCACATGCCACTCGCAGGCGCACAGCGAGCAGGCCAGGTAACGCAGCCCGTTGTGCTTGCCACGGTTGCGCACCAGGCCCGCCATCGCCGGCGAGCCGCAGCACGGGCACTGTGCAAGGCTGCTGCCGGGCTTGAGCTCGTCGCTGGGCAAGGCCCGGCGCCAGCTGGCCCAGGCGGCCTGCAAGGCGGCGCCGATGAAAGGCACCAACGCGGCGGGCACGGCATCGTACTGGCCGCTAAGCAGGGCGATGCCCCAGCCTTTGCGCTGGGTCTCGTCACTGCCGCGCAACACGCGCAGTGCCTCTGCCAGCGCGCCCTCGTTCTCCCCTCCGACGCGCTCCAGCAGCGCCTGCAGCCACACCAGCCAAGGCCCTTCGCGGACCAGGCTGTCGGCCGCCAGCGGCGGCAGGCCATGGCTGATGCACAGGCGTTGGCGCTGCTCGGCGACCGGTACCTCTGAGGGGGGGTTGTCGAGCAGGTGCTGCTGCACCCGGCACAGGCGCGCGATCAGCCTCAGGTAGTCGCCAAGGGCGTGGCCCTGGGCAAGCTGCTCCAGTCGCGCCGCGCGCAGTTCGAACAGGTTGGCGGCGGGCAAATGGAGAAACGGCGGCATCACGGCCGACGCTTCGATCTGCCCGGGTTCGAGAATCGTGCTCAAGCGCTCATCCTTCTTTGCGTCCAGGGTTGTGTGGCGTCTTGTCGCCGGTCACCTCGCGATACCACAGCTCATGATGCTTGCGTGCCCAGGCGCGGCTGACCCAGCCATGCAGCATGGCGCCGACCGAGCCTTTGATCCAGATCCCGGCGTAGATGTGCACGATGATGCTCAGCACCAGCACGAACGCCGCCAGGGCGTGCAACAAGGTGGCCAGGCGGATCGCACCGATGTCGAAATACTGGCTGAACCAGGCGCGCCAGATCACCACGCCACTGACCAGCAGGATCAGCATGCATACGAGCAAGGTCCAGAACAACAGCTTCTGCCCGGCGTTGTACTTGCCGATCGGCGGTACGCCCTCCTCCTCGTTGCGCATCACCCGGTCGACACGCCGCAGCCACAGGCGGTCATTGGCGGTGATGAAGTTGGCGCGCCAGAAGCGGATCACCAGCCCCAGGAAGAACACGAACATCGCCACCCCGAGGAAGGGGTGCAGGATGCGTGTCCAGGGCCCGCCGCCGAACAGGTGGCTGAGCCAGAACAGCGCCGGATGGAACAGCGCCAGCCCCGACAGCCCGGCCATGAAGAACAGGATCGCGACAATCCAGTGGTTGGTCCGCTCGTTGGCGTTGTAGCGCAGGATAGGCTTTTTGTCGTTCATGGCCGCTGCTCCCCTTGCCCGCCGGGCTTGCCCGGGTCATAGACATGCACAGCCGGATCCACCTGGTGCACGCTGCTGTCTGCCGGGGCGGGATGCTCGTCTTCCTCGACCCGCTGCGGCCCGACCCGCACGTAGTGGAAGAACCCGGCCAGTACCGCTGCGCCCATGGCCAGCAGCGCCAGCGGTTTGCTGATGCCTTTCCACAGCCCGACCAACGGGCTGATCACCGGCTGGTCCGGCAGGCCTGCATAGAGCCTGGGCGTGTCGGCATGGTGCAGCACGTACATCACGTGGGTGCCACCCACGCCGTCCGGGTCGTACAGGCCAGCGTTCTCGTAGCCGCGCGACTTGAGGTCGACGATGCGCTCGTCGGCATGCACCTTCATCTCGTCCTTGCTGCCGAAGACGATCGCCCCGGTCGGGCAGGTCTTCACGCAGGCCGGCTCCAGGCCCACGGCCACGCGGTCGGAACACAGGCTGCACTTGTAGGCCTTGTGGTCCTTCTGCGAGATCCGCGGGATGTTGAACGGGCAGCCGGTGATGCAGTAGCCGCAGCCGATGCAGTGGTCCTGGTTGAAGTCGACGATGCCGTTGGCATGCTTGATGATCGCACCAGGGCTGGGGCAGGCCTTGAGGCAGCCAGGGTCGGCGCAATGCATGCAGCCGTCCTTGCGGATCAGCCACTCCAGGTTGCCGTCGTCGCGCTCGTGCTCGGTGAAGCGCATCAGGGTCCAGGTTTCGGCGGTGAGGTCCTGCGGGTTGTCGTAGGTGCCGTGATTGTGGCCGACCTCGTCACGCAGTTCGTTCCACTCCGAGCACGCCACCTGGCAGGCCTTGCAGCCGATGCACTTGGTCGTGTCGATCAGCTTGGCGACCTGCTCCTGCTGGCGTACCGAAGGCGGTACGGTCGTGGTGGCCGAGCGGGCGATGATATCTTGCTGGGCCATCAGATTTTCTCCACGTTGACGAGGAACGACTTGGACTCCGGCGTCTGGGTGTTGCCATCACCGAGGAACGGCACCAGGGTGTTGGTCAGGTAGCCATGCCGGGTCGAACCGGTGAAGCCCCAGTGCAGCGGGATGCCGATCTGGTGCACGGTCTGGTTGTTGACCTGCAGCGGACGGATCCGCTTGGTCACCACCGCCACCGCCTCGATGTGCCCGCGCTTGCTCGACACCCGCACCCGGTCCCCCGCCTTGATGCCCTTCTCGCCGGCCAGCACTTCGCCGATCTCGACGAACTGCTCGGGCTGGATGATCGCGTTCAGGCGGCAGTGCTTGCTCCAGAAGTGGAAGTGCTCGGTCAGCCGGTAGGTGGTCGCCGCGTAGGGGAATTCCTCGTGCTTGCCGAGGGTGTCCCACACCGAATCGAAGATCCGGCCAGCCGGGTTGCTGGTGGCCTTCTTGTTGTTCGGGTGCAGCGGGTTGATGCCGATGGGCGTCTCGAACGGCTCGTAGTGCTCGGGGAACGGGCCTTCGGCCATCTTGTCGATGGCGAAGAAGCGCGCCACGCCCTCGGGGTTCATGATGAACGGGTTCATCCCCGCTTCCGGCGGCGAATCGACCTTGAAGTCCGGCACGTCGGTGCCGGCCCAGGCCTTGCCGTTCCACCACACCAGGCGTTTCTTGTGCGGATCCCACGGGTTGCCCTGCGGGTCGCTGGAGGCGCGGTTGTAGAGGATGCGGCGGTTGGCCGGCCAGGCCCAGGCCCAGTTCTGCACCTGATGCATGCCGTAGGGGTCGCTGTTGTCGCGCCGGGCCATCTGGTTGCCCTGCTCGGTCCAGCAACCGGCGAAGATCCAGCAGCCGGACGCGGTGCTGCCGTCGTCCTTGAGCTGGCCGAAGCCCGACAGTTGCTGGCCACCCTTGAGCGCCATGCCCGTCGCGTCGGTCATGTCGCTCACCGCCCAGCCGTTCATCTCCTTGGCGAGCTCTTCAGGAGAAGGCTCATCCGGAATCCTGTACGGCCAGCTGATGTTGAGCATCGGATCGGGGTAGGCGCCACCTTCGGCCTGGTAGCGCTGGCGCAGGCGCAGGAACAGCTCGCTCATGATCTGCACGTCGGTACGCGTCTCGCCCGGGCCGTCGGCCCCCTTCCAGTGCCACTGCAGCCAACGGCTGCTGTTGACCAGCGAGCCGTCTTCCTCGGCAAAGCAGGTGGTGGGCAGGCGGATCACTTCGGTCTGGATACTGGCCGTATCCACATCGTTGTACGGGCCGGCATTGCGCCAGAACTCGGATGTCTCGGTGGCCAGCGGGTCCATGATCACCAGCCACTTGAGCTTGCCCAACGCCGCAGTGACGCGGTTCTTGTCCGGCAGCGCGGCGATCGGGTTGAAACCCTGGCACATGTAGCCGTTGACCTTGCCCTGCCCCATCATCTCGAACATGCGCAGCACGTCGTAGGCGCCCACATCGAGCTTGGGCAGCCAGTCGTAGCCCCAGTTGTTCTCGGCGGTGGCGTTGGCGCCGTACCAGGCCTTCATCAGGCTGACGTGGAACTTGCCGTAGTTCTGCCAGTAGGAGAGCTGGCCCGGGCGCAGCGGCTTGGAGGCCCGCTTGTCGATGAACGTGGCGTAGTCCTGCTCGGCGTCACCGGCCAGCGTCAGATAGCCGGGCAGCGAATTGGACAGCAGCCCCAGGTCGGTCAGGCCCTGGATGTTGGAGTGCCCGCGCAGGGCGTTGACCCCGCCACCAGGCATGCCGACGTTGCCCAGCAGCAGCTGGACCATGGCCGCACTGCGGATGATCTGCGCACCGATCGAATGCTGGGTCCAGCCCAGGGCGTAGAGGATCGTCATGGTCTTGCCCGGGACCGAGCAGGTGGCGATCTCTTTCCAGACCTTCATCATCTGGTCCTGGGGCATGCCGCAGGTCATGCTGGCGATTTCCGGCGTGTAGCGGCTGTAGTGCTGCTTCATCAGCTGGAATACGCAGCGCGGGTGCTGCAGCGTCGGGTCGACCTTGGCGAAGCCGTCCTCGCCCAGCTCGTAGCCCCAGCCGGACTTGTCGGCATAGATCCGCTTGGCCGCGTCGTAGCCACTGAACAGGCCGTCTTCGAAGCCGTAGTTCTCTTTGACGATGAACGACACGTCGGTGTAGTTGCGCACGTATTCGTGCTGGATCTGGTCGGTGCTCAGCAGGTAGTTGATCAGCCCGCCCATGAAGGCGATGTCGCTGCCGGTACGGATCGGTGCGTAGTAGTCGGCCACCGAGGCGGTCCGGGTGAAGCGCGGATCGACCACGATCAGGCGTGCCTTGTTGTGCGCCTTGGCCTCGGTCACCCATTTGAATCCGCAGGGGTGGGCCTCGGCTGCGTTGCCGCCCATGACCAGCACCAGGTTTGCGTTGGCGATGTCAGACCAGTGATTGGTCATCGCGCCACGGCCGTACGTCGGGGCAAGACTTGCCACCGTCGGGCCGTGTCAGACACGCGCCTGGTTGTCGAACCCCAGCATGCCGAGTGAACGGATGACTTTATGCGTCAGGTAGCCCGCTTCGCTGGACGCTGCCGACGCTGCGAGGAAACCCGTGGTCAGCCAGCGGTTGACCGTCTGGCCCTGGGCGTTCTTCTCGATGAAGTTGGCATCGCGGTCCTGCTTCATCAGCGTGGCGACACGGTCGAGCGCTTCGTCCCAGCTGACCCGCACCCACTCCTGGCTGCCCGGCTTGCGCACCTCGGGGTACTGCAGGCGGCTGGGGCTGTGGATGAAGTCGAGCAACCCGGCGCCCTTGGGGCACAGGGTGCCGCGGTTGACCGGGTGATCGGCGTCGCCTTCGATGTGGATGATGCTCTGCTTGACGTTCTTGCCCGCATCGCCCTGGCTGTACAGGATCAGGCCGCAGCCGACCGAGCAGTAGGGGCAGGTGTTGCGGGTTTCCTTGGTGTGCGCCAGCTTGAAGTGGCGCACCTGCTCGGCGAACGCGGCGGTCGGGGCCATGCCCAACGCCGCGAGGCTCGAGCCTCCAAGGCCGACGGCGGCGACCTTGAAGAATTGCCGACGGTTCAGGTCCATCGTGCACTCCTGATCAGGTTTGGACGCACGGGACGTTGCCGGCGTCTCTCGGATATCACGGGGGCGACGAACAGAGGTCGCCAGCCTTAAGACTAGCCAAGAATCCTGAAAGTGCGATGACAAGGGTCAATGGATGCCGCCAAGGCACCTCGGCCTCCTGTGAGTGCGGGGCGGCAGGCGTGGGGTTGATGCGGCCTTCAGGCCACCGCCGAGGTCGCCACGAAATGCCCCGGTGACACCTCCCGGTACTCCATCCCCCTGGCCTGGTAGCCCACCTCATGAATCCGGCTGGGTACCGCCTCGTTCATCAGGGTGAACGGCTGGCGCTGCACATTCATGTCTGCCGACGGCACCGCACTGAGCAAACGCTGGGTGTAGGCATGCGCGGGGTTCTCGAACACGCTGCGCCTTGGGCCGATCTCGACGATGCGGCCGTGATACATCACCCCCACCCGATGACTGACCCGCTCGACCACGGCCATGTCGTGGGAGATGAACAGGAAGGCGATACCGCGCTCTCTCTGCAAGTCCTGCAACAGGTTGATGACCTGCGCCTGGATCGACACGTCCAGCGCCGACACTGCCTCGTCGGCGATGATCAGCCTGGGCGACAGGGTCAGGGCACGGGCGATGCAGATACGCTGGCGCTGGCCGCCGGAAAACTCGTGGGGGTAGCGCTGCGCATGCGCAGCGTCCAGCCCTACCCGCTCGAGCAGTTCGGCGACCTGGCGGCGTGCGGCCTCACCGCGGGCGATGCCATGCACCAGCAGCGGCTCCATCAGGCTCTGCTCGATGGTCAGGCGCGGATTGAGCGAGGCGTACGGGTCCTGGAAGACCATCTGGACATCCCGGCGCAACGCCTTCAGTTCAGCCTTGGGCAAGCGCGCCACGTCGCGCCCCTCGAACAGGATGTTGCCACCCTGGATCGGCATCAACCCGGCCACGGCGCGGGCACTGGTGGACTTGCCACAGCCCGACTCACCCACCAGCGCCAGGGTCTCGCCGGGGTAGATCCGGAAGTCGATCGATTCCACCGCATGCACCCGCCGCTGCACCTTGCCGAAGATGCCGCCACGCAGGTCGTAGCGGATCGACAGCGCCTCGACGCTGAGGAGCGGCGCGCCCTGGTAGTCCGGGGCGTGCGGGGTTTCGGCAGCAGCTGACGGCGGCGCATCGTCGATCAGGTCGAACCGGGCCGGCAGGTCGCGGCCGCGCATCGAGCCGATCTTCGGCACCGCCGCCAGCAACGCCTGCGTGTAGGGTTCGCGTGGCGCCAGCAACAGCTCCCGGGCAGCGCCATGCTCGACGGTTTCGCCGCGCTTCATGACCATCACCTCGTCGGCCACCTCGGCCACCACGCCCATGTCGTGGGTGATGAAGATCACGCCCATGCGCAGGCTGTCCTGCAGCTCCTTGATGATCCGCAGGATCTGCGCCTGCACCGTGACGTCCAGCGCGGTGGTGGGTTCGTCGGCGATCAGCAGGGTCGGCTCGCACACCAGCGACATGGCGATCATGATCCGCTGACGCATGCCGCCCGACAGCTCGTGGGGGAAGCGCCCCAGCACCTGGCGGGCGTCGGGGATGCGCACCAGATCGAGCATGCGCAGCGCCTGGGCCTCGGCCGTGGCGCGGTTGCAGCGCTTGTGCAGGGTGATGGCCTCGACCAGTTGCGCACCGACCTTGAACACTGGGTTCAACGAGGTCATCGGCTCCTGGAAGATCATCGACATCGCCGAACCGCGCAGGCGACGCAGTTGCGCCTCGGGCGCCGCGACCAGGTCGATCACCGCCCCATCCCCCGTGCGCAGGTGCATCGAGCCGGACACCACGCGCCCACCGGTGCGGCCGATCAGGCCCATCATCGCCATCGAGGTCACCGACTTGCCGGAGCCCGACTCGCCGACGATGGCCAGGGTATGCCCGCGACCGACCTCGAAAGACACGTCGCGCACCACCGGCGCCTCGCCGTCGCTGCCGAAGGCCACGCTCAGGTTCTGTACCCGAGCGACCAGGTTTTCGTTCATCAGGATGCTCTCCTTCAATCGACGATCCGCGCGACGGCGGCGTCCAGCTCGGCGCGGGCGCCGGCCACCTTGCCCAGGTGGGTCGCGACCCACTGGCGGTCCTGCTCCAGCTCCGCTTGGGCGACTGCCAGCAGGCGGCGCACTTCGAGCGGGCCGACGCCGCCGACCGAGATACGTGTCTCGACGAAGGTGCGCGGGTTCAGGGCATCCCGCACCTGGGCATCGGTATAGCCCAGGGGCGCGCCGATGGTTTCCTCGGCGGCCTGGTCCAGTGCCGCGCCCGTGACCTGCTGCGGTATCACCCCCGCTGCCAGGCAGTTGCGCACCAGGCGCGCCACCACATGGTGGACCTGGCGGAAGCTGATGCCACGCTCGCGGACGATGACATCGGCCAGGTTGCTCGCGGTGCACCAGCTGCCGGACAGCAATTCGCTCATGCGCGCCTCGTGCACCTTCAAGGTCTCGAGGATGCCGGCAAACAGGTCGAGCATGCCTTCGGTGACCTCCAGTGCCCGATGGATCAGCGGCAGGTCACGCATGGCCTGGTCGCCCGTGCCTTCGGCACGGAAGGTCGCCAGCGCCGTGCTCAGCCAGGTCACCGATTCGCCCGCGGCCTTCTTGATGGTTTCCAGGCCCGAGGGGTTCTTCTTCTGCGGGAAGATGCTGCTGGTGCCGCAGTAGCTGTCATCGCTCTCGACCGTGGCGAACTCGACGCTCGACCAGATGTGCAGGTCGGTGGCCAGGTCGTTGAGGTCGGCCATGATGAACGACAGCGCGCCGATGGCTTCGGCTGCATACCAGGCTTCGCGGCCGAGCTTGGAGTTTTCCACCAGGCTGTCGAAGCCCAGCAACTCGGTAGTGCGGTTGCGGTCCAGCGGCCACGAGGTGCCCGCCAGGCCGACGGCCCCCAGCGGGTTGCGGTTGACCCGGGCGTAGGCCTGGGCCAGGCGGCTGAAGCTGTCGTGCAGGCGGGTGCTGAAGCTCAGCAGGTAGTGGCCGAACACCCAGGGCTGGGCGTGCTGCATGTGGGTGTAGCCGGGCATGATGGTGTCGGCATGATGCGAGGCCTGCTCGATCAGCGCGGCCTGGAAGTCGTTGATCCGCCCGAGCACCGCCAGGATGCGCTTGCGGTCGTACAGCCTGCGGACCGTGGCGCCCTGGTCGATGCGACTGCGACCGGTGTGCATCTGTCCGGCGTTGTCTTCGCCGATGCGGGCGAACAGGTAGGACTCGACCTGCAGCAGGAAGCTGCCTTTCTTCACGTCGAAGGGGAAATCGGACGCCGACAGTGCGCGGATCCTGCGCAGCTCGGCGAGGATCGACTGCCCGACCGGTCGCTCGAGAATCTGCTGCTCGATCAGCATGACGGTGTGCGCCAGGTCCACTTCGATGAACTCGTGGAACTGCCGGATCTCGGTATCCAGGGCCGGGATGTCATGGTATTTCACCATGCGCTCGGCGGCCGGGGCGCTGAGGCGGGCATCGGTCAGCAGGGTTTCGTGTGCTTGTGCTTTGGACATGGTCGTATCACCGCTCAATTCAGTTGTGCTTGCTTGAAATCGATGGTCCCTTCGTAATCCACGGCGAGACCGGTCATGCCTTTGCGCAGCCCGATGATCTGCTTCTGGTCGAACAGCGGCAGGCTGTTGGGGTCCTTCTCCCAGAGGATCTGCTGGATCTGCCCGTAGAAGGCCATGCGCTTGTGTTCATCCAGCTCGCGGGCAGCGAGCTGCAGCAGGTGGTCGACCTCAGGGTTGCTGTAGCCCGTGAGGTTCTGCGCGTCGCCCGTCACCAGCTTGCGGCGCAGGCGGATGTCGGCATCGGACAGGCCGGTACCGAGCAGCCACATGTTGGCGTCGTTGGAGCCCTTGCCAGTGCCCTTGCCCGGGTCGGGGCGGTAGAGGTTCTTCTGGTAGGTCGCCCACTCCCAGACCTTGAATTCGGTCTTCAGGCCCACGGCGTTGAGGTAGCCCTGCACCACTTCGGCGACCTGGCGGTCCTTGGTATAGCGGCCGGCCGGTGTCCACATCACCACCGTGCCGGGATAGCCACCGGGGTAGACCTGCTCGATCAGCTTGCGCGCCGCCACCGGGTCATGCTCGACCGGCTGGAACACACGCCGTGCCTGGGTTCCCTCGGGAAAAGGGCTGTCCGGCACCTTGCCGTAGCCCAGCAGCACCTTGTTCACCAGCGCATTGCGGTCGATCGCCAGGCTCACGGCCTTGCGCATGCGCACGTCGTCGAACGGCGGCCGGGTGAGGTTCAGCTCGAAGAACACCTGGAAGGTGCTGGGCACCAGCAGCAGGTCGGAGGTATTCAGTGCCTTGAGTTCGATGGCCGCTTCCGGTGACAGGTCGGCGGCGACATCGGTGTTGCGCGTGCGCAGCTCGATCACCCGCGAGGAGTCCTCGCGCACCGGGCGAAACAGGATTTTCGCGGGCTTGGCGGCAACACCGAAGAACTCGGGGTTGCGCACGATCAGCGTGTGGTCGTTGGGGTACCAGCGCTCGAAACGGTAAGGGCCGGTGCCGACAGGATGGTGGCCGTAGGCACGCCCATACTTGCGCACCGCCGCCGGGCTGCTGATCATCGACGACGGCTTGGCCAGCAGCTCGAGCATGGTCGGTGACGGGTTGGCCGTGGTGATGCGCACCTGGTCCGGCGCCAGCACATCGACAGCAACGATGTCGGTGTAGTACGAGCGGTGCGGCGAGCCGAGCTGGCCGTCGCGGATGCGGTCGAGGTTGAACTTCACGGCCTCGGCGTCGAAGGCGCTACCGTCGTGGAACTTCACCCCCTTGCGCAGGGTGAAGGTCCATTGGCGGCCGTCGTCGGAACGGGTCCAGGACTCGGCCAGGTCGGCCACCACCTGTTCGCGGTCATTGCCCTGCCAGGCCACCAGGCCGTTGAACAGGTGGTCGAGCACGTTGTAGGACGGCACGCTGCGCGAGACCGCCGGGTCCAGGGTGTCGATGTCCGAGCCCTGGACGAAGGTCAGGGTATCGAAGTCCTTGGCACCAGCCGTCAGCGGCGCGAGCACCGCGCACCCGAGGATGCCCAGCAGCAGGCTGCGGACGAGCTGTGACTTGAAGCGTGTGCGCTCCATGATCGTTCTCGCTTGATGAGGTTGGGAAAACCCGGTGCAGCCCTGCCGCACCGGCCACTGTCAGGCTTTGCGTGACTTCGGATCGATGTAGTCGCGCAGGGCATCGCCCACGATGTTGAAACTCAGGATGGTCAGCACCAGCGCACAGCCCGGGGCGATCAGCACGTAGGGGTGGGTGGTGAGCAACGGCCGCGACTCGGCGATCATCGCGCCCCACTCCGGGATCGGCGGGGGTGGCCCGAGCCCCAGGAAGCTGAGACCGGAACCGATCAGGATCGCCTCTGCCAGCGACACGGTGGCCTGGATGATCACCAGCGAGCCGATGTTGGGCAGGATGTGCACCCGCAGCAGCCTCAGGTCGCCAACCCCGATGGACTTCGATGCCAGCACGAACTCGCGCCGGGCCAGCGCCATCACCGGCCCGGCGAAGAAGCGCACGTAGATCGGGATGCTGGAGATGGCGATGGCCAGGGTCAGGCTGAGGATGCTGTTGCCTGCCACGGTGATCACCAGGATCGCCACCAGGGTGCGCGGAAAGGCGATCATCGAGTCCATCACCCGCATCACCAACCCGGACAACGGGCCGTTGTAGTAGCCGCAGGCAGCGCCCACCGCGACGCCCACCAGCATGGCAATGCCGACGCTGGCCACGGCAACGATCAGGGTGATCCGAGCGCCCCAGAGCACACGACCGAGCAGGTCGCGCCCCAACTGGTCGGTACCCAGCCAGAACTCGCTGCCCGGGGCGACCAGCGAGTGACCGAGGTTGATGCGGGTGACCGCATCCCAGTCGAACAGCCAGGGGGCGCAGACCGCCGCGGCCACCATCAGCACGATGACAGCGGTCGCGCCCAGTGCGAACCAGCGCTTGCGGGCGACGAGAAAACCGATGAAACCGATGCGCCGAAGTTTGCCAGGCATGGGGCGCACCTCAGTTGTAGGTGATGCGAGGGTCGAGGAAGCCATAAGCAAGATCCACAATCAGGTTGACGGCAACGACCAGCACGGCGAATACCAGGACGGTTCCTTGAACCACATAGATATCGCGGGCCATGATCGCATCGATGAGGAAGCGCCCCATGCCGGGCCAGGCAAATACAGTTTCGACAATTACTGCACCACCGAGCAAACGCCCGAAGTCCATGCCAAAGACAGTCACCAATGGAATGGCGGCATTGGAAAGTGCATGTTTGAGCACAACTTTATAATGCGCCACACCTTTGGCGTAGGCGGTTCTTATATAGTCTTCCTTCAATACATCCATCATCGTCGAGCGCGCCAACCGGGAGAACGTCGCCACATAAGGCAAGCCCAGTGTGATGGCCGGTAGAATCAGATGCTGCAAGCCGCCACGCCCGGTGGGTGGCAACCAGCCGAGGCTGGCGGAAAACACCGACATCAGGATCAGCCCGAGCAGGAAGCCCGGCATCGAGATGCCCAGCACCGCCAGCGTGGTCAACGAGCTGTCGAGCACGCCTCGCGGGCGCAGCGCCGCGATGATGCCCAGCGGCACACCGATGATGACCGCCAGCAGCATCCCGGCGGCGGTCAGTTCGAGGGTCGCGGGCAAGGTCCTGGCGATGCCTTCGAGCACCGGCGTGAAGGTCTGGAAGGATTCGCCCAGATCGCCCGTGGCCACTTTCCTTATATAGATCAGGTATTGCGAAACCAGCGGTTTGTCCAAACCATGGATCTGGCGGATCTGTGCGACGTCCGCTTCGGTTGCATCCGGTCCTGCCGCCAGCCTGGCGGGATCGCCAGGAATGAAGTGCAAGACAAGAAAGACAACTATGGACACACCCAATAACATGGGCAGCAGGAACAATACCCTGCGGATTGCATAGTTGAGCACGATCAGCCCCTATTGTTTTAATTAACGGCAATCATCTTCAGGTGTTGTCGCAGTGTTAAGCTGCGAACACTTGGATAAATAATCGCATGTCATGAAAACATCGCAATACGGCAACGGGTTGGACGCACATAAGGAAATGTTATGCTGCCCGCCAACGCCTGCGAGCAGCCCCTTGCCGAGACCGAAGATGAAGCTCAATCCGCGCCAGCTCGAAGCCTTTCGTACCGTCATGCTCACCGGCAGCATGACCATCGCCGCCGAAAGCCTGCGGGTCTCGCAGCCGGCAGTCAGCCGGCTGATCCGCGACCTGGAGATCGCCCTGTCGCTGCGCCTGTTCCGCCGCGAGGGCAACCGCCTGATCGCCAGCGCCGAAGCACAGTTCCTGTATGCCGAGGTCGACAAGTTCTATCAGGGTATCGAGCGCATCGAGCGCGTCGCCGAAGACCTGATGACCCTGCGCGCCGGCACCCTGCGCATCGGTTCGATGAGTGCCCTGGGGCTGACCGTGGTGGCCGAAGGCGCCCGCCGCTTCGTGCAAGACCGCCCCGGTGTGCGCACCTCGCTGGATGTGCGCAACTCCATGAGCGTGCTCGAGCTGACCTCGGCCAACCAGCTGGACATCGGCTTCGTGCAGGTGCCGGCAGGCGACTACCCGGGCCTGCAGCTGATCCACATGCCCAAGGTCGATGCCGTCTGCGTGATGCGCAGCGACGATCCGCTGGCACAGCAGCAGGTCATCAGCCTCGACGACTTGCAGGGGCGGCGGCTGATCTCCCTCAACCCCAACAATCCGCTGCAGCGACGCCTGGACGCGGCACTGGAATCACGCGGCGTGACCGGTATGAGTTCGGTGGACACCACCTCGGCGCATTTTGCCTGCAACATGGTCTCGGGGGGCTTCGGCGTGACAGTGTGCGACCCGTTCACCGCCTCGTATTCGAAGTATCCGGGGATCACCTACCGCAAGATCGAACAGTCGATCCCCTTCGAGGTATCGATGGTGTTTCCGGGGCACCAGCAGCGTTCGAAGCTGGCCTCGGATTTCATGGCCATCATGGAGAAGATCTTCAAGGCGCCGGTATGACGCAGGAAACCGGCTGACGAAAAAGCCCCGGGTTTTCCGTAATGCTGTTCACTTAAGCGGAACAGCCTTACGGTCCACCGGATACCGGGTTTTGGAAATCTTCACCGTCCTTGGCCGCCCTGGCCTTGGGCGGTGATCCAGAAACATCCCCGCGACACCTCCCCGCATCTCAGCCAACCTTCTACCTGTAGCCGATACCGGATTGGCCGCAGCCATGACGATCAACTGCACGGCGATGTACTGGCAGGCCGGCTTGAAACGTATGTCAGAAGGCGTTCGGCCAAAGGCTACAGCCGCTTGGCTAGCCTCCCGACGGATGATGTTGTAAGCCAGCAAGAGTCCCCAGACCTCCTGATAGATCAGCTCGATTTTCTTGCTGCGCAGCGTCACGGCATTCTGTTGCATGGAGCTTTTGATGTCCCGGAAACCTAGCTCGATCTCCCAGCGCTCCAGGTACAGCTCGGCTACCGCGTCTGCGCTGTAACGGTCGGCAGGCAATGAGGTGAGCAGCGATCTGACGTGCCCCTGGCTTTCATAAGTGACTTCACGCACTTCCCAGTGCGTGGGCAAATCCGGGTTTCGTTTGCGAGCCTGGGGGGAGACCTTCATGCGAACACGCCGGTCGTGCTCGCCATAACGCTCAACTTCTTCCATGACCAGATTCTTGCGAGCCGGCGTCAACCAGTGACGATTTATACCCCCTTCAGCGACGCTCAATAGCAGGTCGGCACCCCAAAAGCCCTTATCGAATAACGTGATCGAGTCATCTGGAATCTGCCCGAGGAAGCTTTCGGCCAGGCGCATTTCGCTGCCCCGGTAAGGACTGAGCTGGGCGTCGAGGATCACATGGGAGCGCACATTCATCAGCGCAACGAGGCGCAGCATCGGGAACGGTGTCTGGCGCTCGGTGCCGGTGTTGCCTGAGCCAAAATGCTCTCGCAACTCAGGTGAGTCAGGCGTTCGCATCAATGCGCCGTCCACCGCGAACACTTGTAGGCCACCCCAGTCATCACCTTCGTATCGCTCGCAGCCCCACTGCTTGGCAGTCTGGCGGAACAGCGACTCGACTGGGTCGGCACCCAGCCGTTTACGCGCCTCAGTCACGCCGCTGCGCGCTAACAACTGATCAGAAGCCAATCCTTGGGCACAGATATTCAGGCGTCTGGCCACCTCGTGCACAGGTTCATCACGGAACAAGGCCATGCCCAGCACCAACCAAAGCACCTGATCGCTCGGCAAGCGGCGCCTCCGGATGGTGGCTTGTGTCGAAAGATTAAGCGCACTGGCAACCCACTCAACAGGGATGTTCTGGGTAAAAGTGCTGAGGTCAGAGAAGTTGAAGAGATCGCCGAGGTCGAGCAACTGCTGCTGAATGGGCATAAAAAATCCGATACCAGAGGGCTGGTATCGGATTTTCTAGAAACCCCGGCTTGGACTCAAATGCTTAAGTGAACAGCATTACGGGTTTTCCGGGGCTTTTTCGTCAGCGGCGTGCCTCACCCACGCATGACCCGCCAGGCCGGCACGTCATCGCTGGGCTTGTAGGTCAGCTCGCTCTTGTCGGTCTTCTCCACGCCGATCGCCTTGAGCCAGGTGTCCAGGTCACCGGTGCTTATCTTGCCGTCACGCCGGTCGTTCTTGGCCAGGTTGTCGAGCTGGTCGAAGAAGCCCTGGTTGTCGAGCAGGAAACGCGCAGCCTGCTTCTCGGCGTCGCTGCCATCGCCGTCGGCGATCTTCTCCAGGTCCTTGCGGCTGACGATATCGTCCTTGCCGTTCCAGTCATCCCAGCGCTCACGGATAGTGTCGATGATGTCCTTGTGCTCATCGAAGAAGCCACGGCCATAGCCATCTTCGTGGGCGCCGACGATCTTCAGCCAGGTGTTGAGGTCGTCGGTGCTGACCTTGCCGTCCTGCCCGCCCTTGCCCCACTGGGTATCGAGCTGGTCGAAGAAGCCCTCGTTGTCCAGCAGGAAGCGCGCCGCGGCTTTTTCCTGCTCGCTGCCGCCGCCCTCGGCGATCTTCTTCAGATCCTTCCTGCTGACGATATCGTCCTTGCCGTTCCAGGCATCCCAGTACTCGCGGATGTCGTGGATCACCTCGCGGTTGTCCTGGTAGAACGCCTTGTCGTAGGTGTTCAGGTGCTTGTCGTCATCCAGGCGGTTGACCGACGACCCGCCCTCCTGCGGGGTTTCGCGGAAGTGATCCCACTCGTCCTTCTGGTAATCGAAGATACTCTGCCCGTCCGGCGCATCACGGCCGTCGTACTCGTAGAAGCTGTAACGGGCATATTCGAGCTTGTCGCCCCAGTCGTCCTGGGTCAGGCCGATATCGGCGAGGTCCTTGAACCACTGGCCTTCCTTGTCGGTTGCCTTCTGGCGCTTCTCATGATCGACGAAGATACCGATGATGCCGGTGATCAGGCCAAGCCCCGCCGTCACCAGGAACAGCGGCCCGGTCACCCCTGCCAGGGCACCGATGTTGGCGACCAGGCCGACCGTGCCGATCACCCCCGCGCCGAACCCTGCGGCGCCGCTGACCACCTGCAGCGCGCCGTTGGCCTTGCCCAGGGCGCTGCCGCTCTTGATCGCGTCCTTGATCGCCAGGCCGCCGACGACAATGTCGGCGATGCTCAGCAGGTCCGGGGCCACACCCAGCACCTTGGTCAGCGAGCCGCCGATCTTCGCCGCCACGCCCGGCTTGACCGGCGGCTTGTCTGGCGTGGTGAGCGCATCCTGGACAGTACGGGTATCGATCACGCTGGCCGTCGACGGGCTGTTGCGGATGGACTCGTTGATCGGATCGAGCGCTTCATCGATGACATCGGCCGGTGGCGGCGTGCGGTTGTCCAGCTCGTACATCTCGTTGATGGCCTCGCGATCCAGCTCGAAGGTATCCGGATCCGGCAGCTCCCCGCTGCCGACCGAGGCGCCGCTGCCACGGTAGTTCTCGGGGTCGTTCCAGATCTGGTCGAAGGACTGGCGGCTCGGCGGCGTGAGGTTGCGCGCCTCGAAATGCTCGACGATCCCCTCGTAGACAGAGCTGGCGATGTCCGAAGAGCTGATCGACGGCGTACGATGAGCCGAATCCTGGACGCGCTCGGTGAACTCGAACACCGAGTCGTCATCCGGGAGATCGCCCAGCCCATTGGCTGCGCGTCGCTCGCTGATGCTGTCCCTGATGATCTCGTCGGTCAGTTCCAGCCCCTGGTCCTGCGCCAGCTGCGACAGGGTCTGGTAGCGCGAGTAATCCGACGGCGGCGTTCCGCCTGCACGGGTGACGATGTCATCGAGCAACTCGCGGCTGCCGTTCTCCTCCAGCGAGCCCAGCCCCGAGCCTTCCCCGGACAGCCGGATCTCGTCCAGCACGTCGCCACCGCCGCTGTTGTGCAGCGAGCCCAGTTCGATAAGGCTGCCGACCCTGTCCGCGGCAGGCTCCGGCACTCCGGAAATACCTTTGTCGTGCAGGGCTTTCTCGATTTTCTTGCCGAGCGCGCTTTCCTTGCCCCAGATTTCCGGCAGGGTCTTGGTCAGCCCCAGCAACTTGGCAGTGTCGGTGCCGGTCATCAGGTCGAAGACCTTGGTCTTCTCGAACTGCGCGCCGGCCCCGAGGAAGCCGATGAAGTCGCGGGCGATGGCCAGACGCTCCAGCGGCTCGTCTGCCAGCTGGCCGTTCTTCGCCGACAGCGCATAGATGGCGCCGCCCAATGAGCCGAACGCCGAAACGCTGCCCAACACGCCGTACTTGTTGAGCGTGCCCACCGCCTTGGTGAAATCGTTGCTGCTGACATCCAGTGGCTTGTACTTGCCGGTGAGCTCCTCGTTGAACGCTTCCTGGGTGATCTCCCCACTGTTCAGGCGCTCGGTGAGCTTGTTGAAGTCCTCGAGCTTGGTCTTGTCGTTGAGCAGTTCATTGTAGAACTTCTCGATACTGTCTGCGACCCGACGCGGAATGTCGGCCGACTTGAGGATCGTCTTGACCAGCGCGCCGAAGTCCTTGTAGGCCAGCTCCTTGTATTCATCGGGAATCGCTCCCGGATCACCGAGCAAGGTGTCGATCTCGGCGACGATGCTGTTCTGCTGCAACTGGGCCTCGGCCTTGCGTGCCCGCTCGGGGTCGAGCATTTCGAGACTGGAGCTGAGGCCGGCGACTTCCGCCTTGGCTTCGGACTCCATGCCGTTCTGCTTCAGTTCGGCCAGGTACTTGACGTATTCCGGGCTGGTCAGAGTGTCGTAGAGCTGATCGGCGAGTTTCTCCTTGTCTTCGCCGCCGACCTTCTTGATCGCCTCATCGAGCTCGGCCTGGTACTCCTTGCCGATCTTGTCTTTCTCGCCGTCGCCATGGGTGAACAGCTCGTTGAGCAGCTTGTCCACCGAGTTGCCGTCGAGGATGTCCTGCATGTCTTCCTTGCTCAACGTCTCGCCGTCGCCGAACCTGCGCCAGGTGGCGCCTCCTTGCGGCTCTTCGATGTAAGGGGTGACACTGTGGCCACCCTCCATGGTCGCCTTGGCCTCGATCGCCTTGACCAGCTTGTAGACATCGCTGTCCTTGTCCACCTTGCCGTCATCGACCAGCTTCTTGTACTTGTCGAGCAGGTTCTTGGTGGCCAGCTCGACCACCGACATCGACTCTTTGTCGTCCTTGTCGGCCTTTTCGCCGGTCTTCTTGTTCAACAGGTCAAGGCTGTCCAGATCGGGCAGATCGTATTTGTCGCGAATCTCCTGAATCGAGCCCTGGCTCTTGTTGTAGTCGCTGCGCTTGGACGCCACGCGATCGTACATTTCCTTGTTCTCGAATTCGGACACCACGTACTTCTTGCCGTCCTTGGTCTCGAACTGGATCACCCCGTTGTCGAACTCGTCCGGCCAGCCGAAGGTGGAAATGTCGTGGTCGGCGACGTAGGTATCGGCGCCAGCGACCTCGCGGCCGGCGTCGACCCGCGCCTCGAGGGTGTAGCGCGACAGCGCCATCTGTTGCAGCGAGCTGAACAACTCCGGGGTCAGGGCCTTGGAAACCGTCACGGTTTCGCCATCCTGGATGGTGTAGGTGACCACCTCGGCCTTTTCCAGATCGCCTTTCCAGGCGAACTGCTTGTAATCGCCCCACTTCTTCAGCTCGGTATTGCGATCGGCGATGGCGTGATCGTCCTTCATCGCCTCGGCCACCTGGGCCTTCTGCCCAGGCGATTTGTTCAGGTTGTAGAGGTTGACCAGAAACTTGTACAACTCTGGATTGACCGAGCGCTCGACCACCACCCCCTTGCCATCCAGCTCATAACGGATCTTGCCGTCCAGGGCCGGCTCGACCTCGGTCCTGTCGACCGGAGGCCACTGCTCGTTGTCGGTGGCGGTGCGGTCTTCGCTGGATTTCGCATTCACCTTGGCATTGAGTACCACGCCATCGAAGCGCTTGCCGTCGGTTTCGGATCTTTCGCTGGTGCTGGGATTCAGTGGTTTCACGTTCACGGTGCGGTCCTCGCGTGGCGGTAGCGTTTGGCCAACCCCTTCGCAGATGCCATGACAGTGCGCATGCCTGATCGGGGCTACCCATGGTTCGCCCATGCCGCGTGAAATGCTGTGAAACGCTGGGAATCGATGTGAACGGTTGGGAAACTGAAGCATTTCCCGTCTAGCATGACCGGCGCCGCAGACCATGCCCCTGCTGTCCTACCGCTCCTGTCGAACCCCAATGAAAAGACCCGACGAGCCAGAGACTCATCGGGTTTTGCCGACACCTTGCCGGGTCGAATCAGAACGGTTTGGTAGGCAGGTACTTGCCATCCAGGGTGATCACCGCGCGGTGGCCACCTTCCGGGTCTTCGACTTTCTTGATGTCCAGCTTGAAGTTGATGGCGCTGATGATGCCATCCCCGAACTTCTCGTGGACCAGGGCCTTGAGGGTGGTGCCGTAGACCGACATCATTTCGTAGAAGCGGTAGATGGTCGGGTCGCTGGGGATGCCTTCGAAGAAGCTGCCGCGGATCGGCATCGATTGCAGCAGTGCAACCTGATCAGCGTCGAGGTCGAGCTTCTCGCCCACCACTTTCGCGGCGCTGGCCGGCAGTGGATGCTGGCCGAGCAGGGCCGCGGTGACGAAGGCTTCGGACAGGCCGGTGCCGTCGACGATTTCGGCGAAGGACAGATCCTTGCGGGCCTTGGCCAGAATGATGGTTTCGGTCAGTTCCTGGCGAGCGGTACGGGTGGCTTGGGTCTGGATCATGGTCAAACTCCTCGGTAGGTAAGGTGCAGGTGTCAGGCAACGTGCCTGGCCTGGTGGGAAACGGCGTGGACTTGCGGGTTTTCGGCGAGCGACACAAAGCGCCCGGCACTGCCGTCAAAGGCGTCGATCCTTCCGCTTGCGATGTCATAGACCCAGCCGTGCAGGGTCACGCGCCCCTCCTCCAGCGCCAGGCGAACGGAGGGGTGGGTCTGGATGTTGGCCAGTTGCGCGATGACGTTTTCGCGCACCATGGAAGCGACCTTGCTCGGCTGGTCGAGGTGCTGACGGGCTTCGTTGACCACCTTGGCCGAGTCGGCGTAGCGCAACCAGCCGGCGACCGCTGGCATGTGATCGAGGCACTTGCAGGTCGCGATGGCAGTCATCGCGCCGCAGTCCGAGTGGCCACAGATCACGATGTCTGCAACCTTGAGCCCGGCCACCGCATATTCGACGGAGGCCGAAACACCGCCCGGCTCCGGGCCGTACGACGGCACGATGTTGCCGGCGTTGCGGATGACGAACAGGTCGCCCGGCTCGCGCTGGGTCACCAACTCCGGCACCAACCGGCTGTCGGAGCAGGAGATGAACAGTGCCTTCGGGCTCTGCTGGCTGGCCAGGTCCTTGAACAGTTCGACCCGCTCGGGAAAGGCGCTTTGCTGGAACTTCAGAAAACCGTCGATGATCGCTTTCATGGCTGCTGTCTCAATGGCGCTGGGTGTGAGACAGAGATTAGGAAATACACAACATAAGGTAAAAGTCTGATTTATTATGTAGTGGATCAGATAATCTTATGGATTGAATCATGCTCGCTCGGCACATCCAGTATTTCCTTGCGGTCGCGCAACATCTGAGCTTCACCAAGGCCGCCGCGGCGCTGCACGTCTCCCAGCCAGCCCTTTCCCAGCAGGTAAGGCAGCTGGAGGAAAGCCTGGGGGTGCAGTTGTTCGATCGCTCAGGACGCTCAACACGTTTGACGGACGCAGGAGAGGTCTACCTGCTCCATGCACGACGTGCCGATCAGCAATTGCGGGACGCCAGACGCGCCATTCACGACGTAGGCGATCTCAGCCGCGGCTCACTGCGCATAGCGGTGACGCCGACCTTCACGACCTACCTGGTAGGGCCGCTGATCGAGGCATTCCACAGCCGCTATCCAGGCATCACCTTCAACCTGAAGGAGATCTCCCAGGAGCGCATAGAGGCGTTGCTGTTGGCAGGAGAGTTGGACGTGGGGATCGCGTTCGATGAAACAGGCTCCCCCGACATCGAGGTCGTCCCGTTGCTGAACGAAACCCTGGCCTTGGTGGTGAACCGCCGACACCGGCTGGCCGAGGCGCGGTCCATCGCATCGCAGGACCTGAGTCGCGAGTCTCTGGTCCTGCTCAGCACCGAGTTTGCCACCCGCGAGCAGATAGACCGCTACTGCCGCAGGCTGGGCATTCGACCTCAGGTGCAGATGGAAGCCAATGCCCTCGGCGCAGTGATCGAAATCGTTCGCCGGACAACCCTGTCGACCTTGCTGCCCGCCAAGATTGCATTGGCCCATGACGATCTGCTGGCACTCACCCTGGAGCCTGAACGCCTGCAGCGAACCGCCGTGCTCATGCGACGAAAGGACGCTTACTCGAGCGCAGCGGTGCAAGCGTTCATCGAACTGGCGAAAGAGATATCCACAGGGCTTGAAGCCTGAAGCGGCACACGACGCAGTGCTGCATGCCCACGACGTGATGCCCGCCAATGGCGGGCATATTCCGTTCATCGAAGCGGAACCTGAGCCAACTGGAAACCTGATCCTTCGTGCTCAAAGGATCAGGTCGAGTTTGGCTTACAGGCCCAGCTCAGTCAGGCCTGGGTGATCATCCGGGCGGCGACCCAGTGGCCAGTGGAACTTGCGCTCGCTTTCCTTGATGGGCATGTCGTTGATGCAGGCAAAGCGGCGCTGCATCAGGCCATCGGCTTCGAACTCCCAGTTTTCATTACCGTAGGAACGGAACCAGTTACCCGAATCGTCGTGCCACTCGTAGGCATAACGCACGGCAATGCGGTTGTCGGTAAAGGCCCAGAGTTCTTTGATCAGACGATAGTCCAGCTCTTTCTTCCATTTGCGGGTGAGAAAGTCCTGGGCTTCCTGGCGATTGGTCGCGAACTCGGCGCGGTTACGCCATTGGGTGTTCAGTGTATAAGCGAGTGCAATCTTTTCAGGCTCGCGGGTGTTCCAGCCATCTTCGGCGAGTCGAACTTTTTCAATCGCCGATTCGCGAGTGAACGGAGGAAGTGGCGGGCGAACTTGTGCGTTGGACATGGGGGTGCCTCCAATCTGTTGGATAACTCGGTTGAGTGAGTGTTTCTACAACGTCAAGCGTTTACGCGGTGCACGTTTTCAAGCAGTAAGCGAGCCACGGCCTTGGCGCTGTCCAGGGCTGAGTGATCACCCATGACACGGGCCACGGTAATCGTGCCCTCGATCAAGACGAACACCTGCCTGGCCAAGGTCGACGGGTCTTCGATATCCAGCTGACGGGTCAACTCCAGGGTGTAGTCGAGCAGCTTTTGCTTGTGCAGCTTTGCGATCTGCCGAACAGGATCTTCGGCATCGCCCACTTCGCCTGCAGTATTGATGAAGGCGCATCCCCGAAAGCCGTCGGACTCGAACCAGACTTTGAGAACATCGAAAATGCCGACAATACAGTCTTGTGGAGAACCCGCCTTGTTACATTCACTTTTGAACCACGCCATCCAGCGAACATCACGTGCGTTCAATACTGCGGCGGTAACATCATCCTTGTTCGCAAAGTAGCGATAAATACTCTTGCGGGCGACGCCAGAAGTCTTTACCAACAGGTCCATGCCGGTGGCATGGATACCGTTTTCGTAAATGAGCTTTTCGGCAGTCGCGAGGATTTTTTCGCGTGTATCGGTCATTGGCTTTTCCATGTAGGCAGAGTAGAACGATCGTTCTCCCCGGTCAAGCTGACTTTGCTTTTTTTATTTGCCGAGTGATCGGTGGTTGCCAGCACACGGCGTACGGGCCTGTCTCGAGCCCAGGCAAAGTCCATAAAAAAACCCGACGAGTCGAAGACTCATCGGGTTTTTTACTTGCCGCTCGAGCGGATGCGATCAGAACGGAATATCGTCATCGAAGCTGTCGAAATCGGCAGCCGGCTGCGGGGCCTGCTGCTGTGGCGCCGGACGTTGTTGCGCCTGCTGTGGGCGCGGTGCCTGCTGGCGAGGCGCCTGGTTGTACTGCTGCTGACCGCCGCCCTGGTTGCCACCCTGGTTGTAGTTGCCGCCACCCTGGTTGTACTGATCACCGCCCTGGTTCTGCGGACGGCCGCCCAGCAGCTGCATGGTGCCCTGCATGTCGACGATGATCTCGGTGGTGTAGCGCTTGATGCCGTCCTTTTCCCACTCGCGGGTCTGCAGCTTGCCCTCGATGTAGCACTGCGAACCCTTGCGCAGGTATTCGCCGGCGATCTCGGCGACCTTGCCGAACAGCGAGACACGGTGCCACTCGGTGCGCTCGACCTTCTGCCCCGACTGCTTGTCGGTCCACTGCTCGCTGGTGGCCAGGCTCAGGTTGGTCACGGCGTTACCGTTGGGCAGGTAGCGGACTTCGGGATCCTGGCCGCAAGTACCAACCAGAATGACTTTGTTAACCCCACGGGCCATAACGTTCTCCTAGGCTTCGCACGCCGACGGGGCTGGGTTCACCAGACGCTCGAGGGTCGCGCGGTCCAAAATTTTCGTATCCAGTTTGATATAGATGGCGGCTTCTTCTGCCACCACCACGGCGTCGGTCACACCCGGCACAGCCAACAGGCGCTCGGTCAATCCGGCTTCCCGAACCGCCTCCGGTGTCAGCGGCATGCGCAGGCTGGTGACGTACGGCGGTTCGTTCATGCCCAGGGCAGATACCAGCCAGATACCACACAGTACAGCACATCCCAGGAACACCATGCCCAGGCCACCGTGCTGGTACAACCAGCCACCGATGATTCCTCCCAGCGCGGCACCCAGGAACTGGCTCGTGGAGTAGACCCCCATGGCCGTTCCCTTGCCGCCAGCGGGCGACACCTTGCTCACCAGCGAAGGCAGGGATGCCTCCAGCAGGTTGAAGGCAGTAAAGAATATCACGGTGCCGGTCACCAGTCCGCGCAAGTTGTCAGCCCATTGCCAGAAGAACACCTCGATCAGCAGCAGCACAGTGACCGCACCAACCAACACGCGTTTCATCTTGCGCTTCTTTTCGCCGTAGATGATGAACGGCACCATTGCAAAAAATGAGACGAGCAGCG
Source organism: Pseudomonas sp. FA117 (assembly GCF_057370475.1). Taxonomy (NCBI): domain Bacteria; kingdom Pseudomonadati; phylum Pseudomonadota; class Gammaproteobacteria; order Pseudomonadales; family Pseudomonadaceae; genus Pseudomonas; species Pseudomonas sp. FA117. The sequence goes on along the minus strand of NZ_CM170675.1, from coordinate 558,134 downwards.
CGGTCAGGTAGACCCACCAGTGCTCCTCCTTCGGCAAGCCGCCCCGCTCGACGAAGGCCAGCGGCAAGGCCACGAAGCTGGCCATGAGGATCGCATGGAGGATGAAGATGCTCAGGTCCAGGCGCAGGAGGTCCGGATTGCGCAGGGTCGGGCCGAGCGCCTGGCGTGCGACACCGGACTCGCGGTGCTGCAGGGCACTGTGCGCGCTGGGCACGACGAACGCGATGAGGCCGATGCCGACCACGGCAAGTCCTGCGGTGGCGAGGAACAATCCTGACAAACCAAAGGCGCTTGTCAGCAGCGGCCCTATGACCATGGCCACCGCGAACGACAGGCCGATGCTCATGCCGATCATGGCCATGGCCTTGGTCCGGTGCTGCTCGCGAGTGAGGTCGGAGAGCAAGGCCATGACCGCTGCGGAAATCGCCCCGGCGCCCTGCAGGATACGTCCTGCGATCACGCCCCAGATCGAGTCGGCCTGGGCGGCCAGCAGGCTGCCCAGGGCGAAGATCACCAGGCCCAGGTAGATCACCGGCCGGCGACCGATGCGATCGGAGATCACCCCGAACGGGATCTGCAGCACCGCCTGCGTCAGGCCGTAGGCACCGATGGCCAGGCCGATCAGCGCGGGCGTGGCCCCTGCCAGGTCCATGCCATAGGTGGCCAGCACGGGCAGGACCATGAACATGCCCAGCATACGAAAGGCAAAGACCAGGGCAAGGCCGCCAGCGGCGCGGGTTTCGCTGCCACTCATGCGCTCGTTGTGGGTGTCGTGCATGGATAAACCTCGTGTGAACCGGCGGCGATTCTATCAGTCCGACGGCTAGACGGCATATACGCGACGCTTTGCCGCGTGGTGGCAGCGCGCCGTATACTTCCTTGTTTATGCCCGCCAAGCGAGGCCGTAGTGGACAAGATCCTGATCCGTGGGGCACGTACCCACAACCTGAAGAACATCGACCTGACCCTGCCCCGGGACAAACTGATCGTGATCACCGGTCTGTCCGGTTCCGGCAAGTCGTCCCTGGCCTTCGACACCCTGTACGCCGAAGGTCAGCGTCGCTACGTCGAGTCGCTGTCGGCCTATGCCCGGCAGTTCCTGTCGATGATGGAAAAACCTGACGTCGACACCATCGAAGGCCTGTCGCCGGCCATCTCCATCGAGCAAAAATCGACTTCGCACAACCCGCGCTCGACGGTTGGCACCATCACCGAGATCTACGACTACCTGCGCCTGCTCTACGCTCGCGTCGGCACCCCGCGCTGCCCGGACCACGACATTCCGCTGGAGGCGCAGACGGTCAGCCAGATGGTCGACCTGGTGCTCGAGCAGCCCGAGGGCAGCAAGCTCATGCTGCTGGCACCGGTGGTACGCGAGCGCAAGGGCGAGCACCTGGCGGTGTTCGACGAACTGCGCGCCCAGGGCTTCGTCCGCGCACGCGTCAACGGCAAGCTGTACGAGCTCGACGAGCTGCCCAAGCTCGACAAGCAGAAGAAGCACAGCATCGACGTGGTGGTCGACCGCTTCAAGGTGCGCAACGACCTGCAGCAGCGTCTGGCCGAGTCCTTCGAGACCGCCCTCAAGCTGGCCGACGGTATCGCCCTGGTGGCACAGATGGACGACGAAAGCGCCGAGGACATGATCTTCTCCGCCCGTTTCGCCTGCCCGATCTGCGGCCACGCGATCAGTGAGCTGGAACCGAAGCTGTTCTCCTTCAACAACCCGGCCGGGGCCTGCCCGACCTGCGATGGCCTGGGAGTGAAGCAGTTCTTCGACACCAAGCGCCTGGTCAACAACGAGCTGACCCTGGCCGAGGGCGCGATCCGCGGCTGGGACCGGCGCAACGTCTATTACTTCCAGATGCTCGGCTCACTGGCCGCGCACTACGGCTTCAGCCTGGACGAGCCGTTCGGGCAGCTCTCGGCGGAGCACCAGAAGGTGGTCCTGCAGGGCAGCGGCAAGCAGAGCGTCGACTTCAAGTACCTCAACGACCGTGGTGACATCGTCAAGCGTTCGCACCCCTTCGAGGGGATCGTGCCGAACCTGGAGCGTCGCTACCGCGAGACCGAGTCGGCGACCGTGCGCGAAGAGCTGGCCAAGTTCCTCGGCACCCAGCCGTGCCCGGACTGCCGCGGCACCCGCCTGCGTCGCGAGGCGCGCCATGTATGGGTCGGCGAGAAGACTCTGCCGGCGGTCACCAACCTGCCGATCGGCGATGCCAGCGAATACTTCGCGGCCCTCACCCTGACCGGCCGGCGCGGCGAGATCGCGGCAAAGATCCTCAAGGAGATCTGCGAGCGCCTGCAGTTCCTGGTCAACGTCGGCCTGGACTACCTCACCCTCGACCGCAGTGCCGAGACCCTGTCGGGCGGCGAAGCGCAGCGCATCCGCCTGGCCAGCCAGATCGGCGCCGGCCTGGTCGGGGTCATGTACATCCTCGACGAACCCTCGATCGGCCTGCACCAGCGCGACAACGACCGCCTGCTGGCCACCCTCAACCACCTGCGCGACCTGGGCAACACGGTGATCGTGGTCGAGCACGACGAGGACGCCATTCGCCTGGCCGACTATGTCGTCGACATCGGTCCGGGTGCCGGTGTGCATGGCGGGCAGATCGTGGCCGAGGGCTCGCCCCAGGAAGTCATGGCCCATCCCGATTCGGTGACCGGCATGTACCTGTCCGGGCGCAAGAAGATCGTCGTGCCGGCCAAGCGTACGCCTCGCAACAAGAAGCTCTCGCTCAAGCTCAAGGGCGCACGCGGCAACAACCTGCAGAACGTCGACCTGGAAGTGCCGATCGGCCTGCTGACCTGCGTCACCGGTGTCTCCGGCTCGGGCAAGTCGACGCTGATCAACAACACCCTGTTCCCCCTCGCCGCCACCGCACTCAACGGCGCCAGCAGCCTGGAAGCGGCAGCGCACACCAGCATGGACGGCCTGCAGCACCTGGACAAGGTGGTCGATATCGACCAGAGCCCGATCGGCCGTACACCGCGCTCCAACCCGGCCACCTACACCGGGATCTTCACGCCGATTCGCGAACTGTTCGCTGGCGTGCCGGAGTCGCGCTCGCGCGGCTATGGCCCGGGGCGGTTCTCGTTCAACGTCAAGGGCGGGCGCTGCGAAGCGTGCCAGGGCGATGGCCTGATCAAGGTGGAAATGCACTTCCTGCCGGATATCTACGTGCCGTGCGATGTGTGCAAGAGCAAGCGCTACAACCGCGAGACGCTGGAGATCAAGTACAAGGGCAAGAACATCCACGAGGTCCTGGAAATGACCATCGAGGACGCCCGTGAGTTCTTCGATGCCGTGCCGGCGCTGGCGCGCAAGCTGCAGACGCTGATGGATGTGGGGCTTTCCTACATCAAGCTGGGGCAGTCGGCGACCACGCTGTCCGGCGGTGAAGCGCAGCGGGTGAAGCTGTCGCGCGAGCTGTCCAAGCGCGATACCGGCAAGACCCTGTACATCCTCGATGAGCCGACCACCGGCCTGCACTTCGCGGATATCCAGCAATTGCTCGACGTGCTGCATCGCCTGCGCGACCACGGCAACACCGTGGTGGTGATCGAGCACAACCTGGATGTGATCAAGACCGCCGACTGGCTGGTGGACCTGGGGCCGGAAGGTGGCTCCAAGGGCGGCCAGATCATTGCCAGCGGCACGCCGGAGGAACTGGCCAAGATGAAGCAGTCGTACACCGGGCATTACCTGAAACCGCTGCTGGAGCGGGATCGGGCGTAAAAACGATGGGGGCGCAAAAAGCGCCCCCATTTTTTTACATCTGCGACTGCAGGTAGTTCTCCAGGCCGATGGCCTTGATCAACCCTTGCTGCTTCTCCAGCCAGTAGGTGTGATCCTCTTCGGTGTCGGCCAGCTGGGCACGCAGGATGTCACGGCTGATGTAATCCTTGTGCTGCTCGCACAGCTCGATGCCTTTGCACAAGGCCGCACGAACCTTGTACTCGAGCTTGAGATCGGCCTCGATCATTTCCGGCACGGTGCTGCCGACTTCCAGATCGTCGGCTCGCATGTCAGGGGTGCCTTCGAGCATCAGGATGCGGCGCATCAGCGCATCGGCGTGCTGGGTCTCTTCTTCCATCTCGTGGTTGATGCGTTCGTAGAGCTTGGACAGGCCCCAGTCTTCGTACATACGCGAGTGGATGAAATACTGGTCGCGCGCGGCCAGTTCGCCCTTCAGCAACGTGACGAGATAATTGATTACGTCCGGGTGACCTTGCATCGCCCTGATTCTCCCTGAGTGAAAGCTTGATAGGGAGATAGTGTGAACCATGATTTCTTCACGGTCACTGAAAAATGCGCAATTTATGGGAAAAAAGCGGGTAAACCGTAGTGATTTTCATTGAAAAACCGCCCAAATGCGGGCGGTTCTTCTTATCACTTCGACTTAGGCGAGATTGATGCCCAAGGCCTTGGCAATCCCCTCACCGTAAGCGGGATCAGCCTTGAAGAAGTGCTGCAACTGACGCTGCACCACATCGTCGCTGACGCCTTTCAGGGTGCCGGCAATGTTGTTGATCAACAGGGCCTGCTGGTCGGCGTTCATCAGGCGGAACAGCGCACCGGCGTGGCTGTAGTAGTCGTTGTCCTCGCGGTGGTCGTAACGATCCGCGACACCCTCGAGTGCCAGTGCAGGCTCGGCGTGACGAGGCGACTGCTTGGGCGCATCGGCATAGCTGTTCGGTTCGTAGTTTGGTGCACTGCCGTAGCTGCCCATGGTCATTGCACCGTCGCGCTGGTAGCTGTGTACCGGGCTGCGTGGCGCGTTCACCGGCAGGTGCTGGTGGTTGGTACCGATACGGTAGCGGTGAGCATCGGCGTAGGCGAACACACGCCCCTGCAGCATGCGATCCGGCGACAGACCGACACCCGGCACCATGTTGCTTGGCCCGAACGCTGCCTGCTCGACCTCAGCGAAGTAGTTGAGCGGGTTGCGGTTCAGTTCCAGCACGCCAACTTCGATCAGCGGGTAGTCCTTCTGCGACCAGGTCTTGGTGACGTCGAAGGGGTTCTCGGCACGGTTGGCCGCTTCTTCTTCGCTCATCACCTGGATGCAGACCGTCCAGCGTGGGTAATCGCCGCGCTCGATGGCTTCGAACAGGTCACGCTGGGCGTAGTCCGGATCGGTACCGGCGATACGCGCTGCATCGGCCGGAGCCAGGTTCTTGATGCCTTGCTGGGTCTTGAAGTGCCACTTGACCCAGGTGCGTTTGCCATCAGCACTAAGCAGGCTGTAGGTATGGCTGCCGAAGCCGTGCATGTGGCGGTAGCCGTCCGGAATGCCACGGTCGGAGAACAGGATGGTGACCTGGTGCAGCGCCTCGGGCGAGTGCGACCAGAAATCCCACATCATCTGGGCGTTCTTCAGGTTGCTCTGCGGATGACGCTTCTGGGTATGGATGAAATCCGGGAATTTCAGCGGGTCGCGAATGAAGAACACCGGCGTGTTGTTGCCGACGATGTCCCAGTTGCCTTCCTCGGTGTAGAACTTCACGGCGAAACCGCGCGGGTCACGCTCGGTGTCGGCCGAACCACGCTCACCACCCACAGTGGAGAAACGCAGGAAGGTTTCAGTCTGCTTGCCGATGGTTTCGAACAGGCGGGCACTGGTGTACTGGGTGATGTCATGGGTGACGGTGAAGGTACCGTAGGCACCCGAACCCTTGGCGTGAACGCGACGCTCCGGGATGTTTTCGCGATTGAAGTGGGCCAGCTTCTCGAGGAGGTGGAAGTCGTCGAGCAACAGCGGGCCGCGCGGGCCTGCCGAACGCGAGTTCTGGTTGTCGGCTACGGGTGCTCCGCTGGCGGTGGTGAGAATCTTGCTCATGGGCTCTCCTTATCGGTCTCGAAATGCCGGCTAATCGGCTTGAGAGCAAGTATGGCTGCACAACATGACAAGATCTAATTTATAGATATGCTTATAACGATAGATTTATTCAATTCATACGAGCACAAAAAACCGGGCACTAGGCCCGGTCTTCTGTAGCAGACAGAACGTCTTACTCGGCAGCTTCTACAGCACCACCGACCGGACGATCAACCAGCTCGACGTACGCCATAGGCGCGTTGTCGCCAGCGCGGAAACCGCACTTCAGGATGCGCAGGTAGCCGCCCTGACGAGTGGCGTAACGCTTGCCCAGGTCGTTGAACAGTTTGCCAACTGCGGACTTCGAACGGGTACGGTCGAAGGCCAGACGACGGTTGGCAACGCTGTCTTCCTTGGCCAGGGTGATCAGCGGCTCGGCAACGCGGCGCAGTTCCTTGGCTTTCGGCAGGGTGGTTTTGATCAGCTCGTGCTCGATCAGCGACACTGCCATGTTCTGGAACATGGCCTTGCGGTGAGAGCTGGTACGGCTCAGGTGACGTCCACTTTTACGATGACGCATGATTCATTCCTTACCAAACACTACGTTCGGTGATTACGACGATCAGGCAGTCGCCTTGTCGTCTTTCTTAAGACTTGCAGGCGGCCAGTTGTCGAGGCGCATGCCGAGAGACAGACCACGGGAGGCCAGGACGTCCTTGATTTCAGTCAGGGACTTCTTGCCCAGGTTAGGAGTCTTCAACAGCTCTACTTCGGTACGCTGAATCAGGTCGCCGATGTAGTAGATGTTCTCCGCCTTGAGGCAGTTGGCCGAACGTACAGTCAGTTCCAGGTCGTCAACCGGGCGCAGCAGGATCGGATCGATCTCGTCTTCCTGCTCGACCACGACCGGCTCGCTGTCACCTTTGAGGTCGACGAACGCGGCCAGCTGCTGTTGCAGGATGGTCGCGGCCCGACGGATAGCCTCTTCAGCGTCCAGGGTGCCGTTGGTTTCCAGATCGATGACCAGCTTGTCCAGGTTGGTACGCTGCTCAACACGGGCGTTCTCGACCACATAGGCGATACGACGCACCGGGCTGAACGAAGCGTCCAGCTGAAGACGGCCAATGCTGCGGCTTTCGTCCTCGTCGGTCTGACGGGAGTCGGCCGGCTCGTAACCGCGACCACGAGCTACGGTGAGCTTCATGTTCAGGGCGCCGTTGGACGCCAGGTTCGCGATTACGTGATCGGGGTTGACGATCTCGACATCGTGATCCAGCTGAATATCGGCAGCGGTGACCACCCCCGAACCCTTTTTCGACAAGGTCAGCGTAACTTCGTCACGACCGTGCAGCTTGATCGCCAGGCCTTTGAGGTTCAACAGGATTTCAATGACGTCTTCCTGTACACCTTCGATCGCGGAGTACTCATGGAGTACGCCATCGATCTCGGCCTCGACTACTGCACAGCCAGGCATGGAGGACAACAGGATGCGGCGCAGCGCGTTGCCCAGGGTATGGCCGAAACCACGCTCGAGAGGCTCGAGAGTGATCTTGGCGCGGGTTGGACTGACTACCTGCACGTCGATGTGACGGGGAGTCAGGAACTCATTTACCGAAATCTGCATGGATGCACCTATTTTCTAGCCCTTACTTGGAGTAGAGCTCGACAATCAGGTTTTCGTTGATGTCGGCGGACAGATCGCTGCGAGCAGGAACGTTCTTGAAAACGCCCGACTTTTTAGCGGAATCAACGTCTACCCACTCAACGCGGCCACGCTGGGCGCACAGTTCAAGGGCTTGAACAATGCGCAGCTGGTTCAGCGACTTCTCACGAACCGCGACCACGTCACCCGGACGAACTTGGTAGGATGGAATGTTTACGGTCTTGCCGTTGACGCTGATCGCTTTGTGCGAAACCAGCTGACGGGACTCGGAACGAGTCGAACCGAAGCCCATACGGTAAACGACGTTGTCCAGGCGGCATTCCAGCAGTTGCAGCAGGTTCTCACCAGTAGCGCCTTTTTTCGAGGCTGCGACTTGGTAGTAACCGCGGAACTGGCGCTCCAGGACACCGTAGATACGGCGGACTTTCTGTTTCTCGCGCAGCTGGGTACCGTAGTCGGACTGACGGCCACGGCGCTGGCCGTGGATACCTGGGGCTGCTTCGATGTTGCACTTCGATTCCAGAGCGCGAACGCCGCTCTTCAGGAACAGGTCAGTGCCTTCACGGCGAGACAGTTTGCATTTTGGACCAATGTAACGTGCCATTTATCTGTCTCCTGATTACACGCGACGCTTCTTCGGCGGACGGCACCCGTTATGCGGGATTGGCGTCACGTCGGTGATGCTGGCGATCTTGTAGCCGCAGCTGTTCAGTGCACGAACGGCGGACTCACGACCTGGACCTGGACCCTTGACGTTGACGTCGAGGTTCTTCAGACCGTATTCCAGCGCAGCTTGACCAGCACGCTCAGCAGCGATCTGGGCTGCGAACGGGGTGGATTTGCGCGAACCACGGAAACCCGAACCACCGGAGGTCGCCCAGGACAAAGCGTTGCCCTGACGGTCGGTGATGGTCACGATGGTGTTGTTGAAAGACGCATGGATGTGGGCGATGCCATCAACCACTGTCTTTTTGACTTTTTTACGAGGACGAGCAGCAGGTTTTGCCATGTCTATATTCCTGGGCGATTACTTGCGGATCGGCTTACGCGGGCCCTTACGGGTGCGTGCGTTGGTCTTGGTGCGCTGACCGCGAACCGGCAGACCTTTACGATGACGCAGGCCGCGGTAGCAACCCAGGTCCATCAAGCGCTTGATCTTCATGTTGATGTCACGACGCAGGTCACCTTCGGTGGTGAACTTCGCAACTTCGCCACGCAGGGTTTCGATTTGCTCGTCGCTCAGATCCTTGATCTTAGCGGCTGGATTTACACCAGCGTCTGCACAGATTTTCTGTGCAGTTGTGCGACCGACACCATAGATGTAGGTCAGCGAGATAACAGTATGCTTGTTATCTGGAATGTTGACGCCTGCAATACGGGCCATTCAGTGGGACTCCAATTGACAGCTACCTACGCCCCGGAAGCCAAGAAATAGGGCGCGAGATAATATCGCTGTAGAAACGAATAATCAACCCAGCAGCACACTAGCTGCTGGGTTTGAAGCGCAGATCACACTCAGCCTTGGCGCTGCTTGTGACGCGGTTCCGCGCTGCAGATCACGCGCACGATACCTTCGCGACGAATGATCTTGCAGTTGCGGCACAGCTTTTTCACCGATGCACGAACTTTCATTACCGACTCCTCGAACCTTAGGGGTCTATCAGCGCAGCAGACCGCTGCCACCGTAGCCTTTCAGGTTGGCTTTCTTCATCAGGGATTCGTACTGGTGCGAAACGAGGTGCGATTGTACTTGGGACATGAAGTCCATCACAACCACTACCACAATCAGCAACGAGGTCCCGCCAAGGTAGAACGGCACGTTTGCTGCCACCACCAGGAACTGGGGCAGAAGGCAGACGGCCATCATGTAAAGAGCACCGAACATGGTCAAACGGGTCAGAACGCCATCAATGTAGCGCGCCGACTGCTCACCAGGACGGATACCCGGAATAAAGGCACCGGACTTCTTCAGGTTTTCCGCTACGTCTTTCGGGTTGAACATCAACGCTGTGTAGAAGAAGCAGAAGAAGATGATCCCTGCACTAAACAGCAGAATGTTCAACGGCTGACCAGGAGCGATCGACTGCGAGATGTCCTGCAGCCAGCCCATACCTTCGGACTGACCGAACCAGGCACCCAGCGAAGCCGGGAACAGCAAGATGCTGCTCGCGAAAATGGCAGGAATGACGCCCGCCATGTTCACTTTCAGCGGCAGGTGGCTGGTCTGCGCAGCGAAGACCTTGCGGCCCTGCTGACGCTTGGCGTAGTGAACGGCGATACGACGCTGACCACGCTCGATGAACACCACGAAGCCGATAATCGCTACTGCAAGCAAACCGATAGCGACCAGGGCGAAGATGTTGATATCGCCTGTGCGCGCAGACTCGAAAGACTGCCCGATTGCTCTCGGAAGACCGGCAACGATACCTGCGAAGATCAACATCGAGATACCGTTGCCCACACCGCGCTCGGTGATCTGCTCGCCGAGCCACATCATGAACATTGCGCCGGCCACGAAGGTGGAGACGGCAACGACATGGAAGCCCAGACCTGCAGAAAACGCCACGCCCTGGTTGGCCAGGCCAATGGACATGCCAATGGCTTGAACCAGCGCCAGGATAACGGTGCCGTAGCGGGTGTACTGGCTGATCTTGCGACGGCCAGATTCACCTTCCTTCTTCAACTGCTCCAGCTGTGGGCTGACCGCGGTCATGAGCTGCATGATGATCGATGCCGAGATGTACGGCATGATCCCCAGTGCAAAGATGCTCATGCGCTCCAGCGCACCGCCGGAAAACATGTTGAACAAGCTAAGAATGGTCCCCTCATTCTGCCGGAACAGATCCGCGAGACGGTCCGGGTTAATGCCTGGTACCGGGATGTGCGCGCCAATCCGATAGACGATGATCGCCATGAACAGAAAGCGCAGACGAGCCCAGAGTTCCGACATCCCGCCCTTACCGAGCGAAGAGAGAGCACCTTGCTTAGCCATTTATTCCTCGAACTTGCCGCCAGCTGCTTCGATAGCCGCACGTGCACCTTTGGTGACGGCGATACCCTTGAGGGTGACTGCGCGAGTGACTTCGCCCGACAGCATGATTTTCACGCGCTGTACGTGCTGGCCGACCACGTTGGCGTCCTTGAGGGACTGAACGGTGATCAGATCGCCTTCCACCTTGGCCAGCTCGGACAGACGCACTTCTGCGCGGTCCATGGCTTTCAGGGAAACGAAGCCGAATTTCGGCAGACGACGATGCAGCGGCTGTTGACCGCCTTCGAAGCCCGGAGCGATGGTGCCACCGGAACGGGAGGTCTGACCTTTGTGGCCGCGGCCACCGGTCTTGCCCAAACCGCTACCGATACCACGACCCGGACGATGCTTCTCGCGACGGGAACCCGGCGCTGGACTCAGATCATTGAGTTTCATCGATTAACCCTCGACGCGCAGCATGTAGTAAGCCTTGTTGATCATCCCGCGATTCTCGGGAGTATCCTGGACTTCTACGGTGTGACCGATGCGACGCAGACCCAGGCCTTTAACGCACAGCTTGTGGTTAGGCAGGCGGCCGGCGGTGCTCTTGATCAGCGTTACTTTTACGGTTGCCATGATCAGAAGATCTCCTCAACGCTCTTGCCGCGCTTGGCAGCAATGGACTCAGGAGATTGCATGGCTTTCAGACCCTTGAAGGTGGCGTAGACCACGTTCACTGGGTTGGTCGAACCGTAGCACTTGGCCAGAACGTTCTGGACACCAGCAACTTCCAGGACAGCACGCATTGCGCCGCCGGCGATGATACCGGTACCTTCCGAAGCAGGCTGCATGTAAACCTTCGAGGCGCCGTGGGCAGCCTTGGTGGCGTACTGCAGGGTGGTGCCCTTCAGGTCAACCTGGATCATGTTGCGACGGGCAGCTTCCATGGCTTTCTGGATCGCGGCAGGTACTTCGCGCGATTTGCCACGGCCGAAGCCGACGCGACCTTTGCCATCACCTACCACGGTCAGCGCGGTGAAGGTGAAGATACGGCCGCCTTTAACGGTTTTAGCAACGCGGTTAACTTGAACCAGCTTCTCGATGTAGCCTTCGTCGCGCTTTTGATCGTTATTTGCCATAACTTAGAACTCCAGTCCGCCTTCACGAGCAGCATCGGCCAGCGCCTTGACGCGACCATGGTACTTGAAGCCGGAACGGTCAAAGGCAACTTGAGATACACCGGCGGCTTTCGCGCGCTCAGCTACCAGCTTGCCAACCTTAGTGGCCGCGTCGATGTTGCCGGTGGCGCCATCACGCAGTTCTTTGTCCAAGGTCGAGGCGCTTGCCAGAACCTTGCTGCCGTCGGCCGAAATGACCTGGGCATAGATGTGCTGCGAGGAGCGGAACACGCACAGACGCACGGCTTCGAGCTCGTGCATTTTCAGGCGTGCTTTGCGAGCGCGACGCAGTCGAATAACTTTTTTGTCGGTCATTTGCTAGGCCCTACTTCTTCTTGGCTTCTTTACGACGGACTACTTCGTCCGCGTAACGCACACCCTTGCCTTTGTAAGGCTCTGGCGGACGGAAATCGCGGATTTCAGCGGCCACCTGACCCACCAGCTGCTTGTCGATACCCTTGATCAGGATGTCGGTCTGGCTTGGGGTTTCAGCGGTGATACCGGCTGGCAGTTCGTAGTCCACTGGGTGCGAGAAGCCCAGAGCCAGGTTCAGGACGGTGCCCTTGGCCTGTGCCTTGTAACCAACACCGACCAGCTGGAGCTTGCGCTCGAAGCCTTGGCTTACGCCCTGGACCATGTTGTTCACCAGAGCACGGGTGGTACCGGCCATGGCGCGAGCTTGCTGGTCACCGTTGCGAGCGACGAAGCGCAGCTCGCCGGACTCTTCGGTAACTTCAACAGACGAGTGAACGTTCAGTTCGAGAGTGCCCTTGGCACCCTTCACCGAAAGCTGCTGGCCGGCGAATTTGACTTCGACACCGGATGGCAGCTTAACGGGGTTCTTAGCGACGCGAGACATGCCTATCTCCCCTTAGAACACTGTGCACAGAACTTCGCCACCGACACCGGCAGCGCGCGCAGCGCGATCAGTCATCACACCTTTGTTGGTGGAGACGATAGACACGCCCAGACCGCCACGTACTTTCGGCAGATCGGAGACGGACTTGTACTGGCGCAGGCCTGGACGGCTGGAGCGCTTCAGTTCCTCGATGACCGGACGGCCTTCGAAGTACTTCAGTTCGATCGACAGGGAAGGCTTGGCTTCGCCACTGACCTGGTAGCCAGCGATGTAACCTTCGTCCTTCAGAACTTTGGCAACCGCGACCTTCAGCGTGGAGGAAGGCATGCTTACGACGGACTTTTCAGCCATCTGGGCATTACGGATGCGAGTTAGCATGTCCGCTAACGGGTCCTGCATACTCATGGGCTAGATGCTCCTGATACAAGAATTATTAGCCTTGCGGCTATCACAACCACCCGATCGCACAGGGCAAAAACCCAGGCTCAGGTGAGCCGGTCATTCTAGACATAAGACAGAAACGAAACAAGCCCCACGAGGGGGCTTGTTTCGTTGCAATGTCACCGGCGGTCGGAAGATCTCTCCCCTCCCGCCGGTGTCACGCCAACAGCGATTACCAGCTGGCCTTGACCAGACCTGGTACGTCGCCGCGCATTGCAGCCTGGCGCAGCATGTTACGGCCCAGGCCGAACTTACGGTATACACCGTGAGGACGACCGGTCAGGCGGCAACGGTTGCGCAGACGTGCAGCGCTGGCATCGCGAGGCTGCTTCTGCAGTGCGACAACGGCAGCGAAACGCTCTTCAGGAGAGGCGTTCAGGTTGACGATGGTCGCTTTCAGCTCGGCACGCTTTTTGGCGTACTTGGCTACCGTGAGCTGACGCTTCAGCTCGCGGTTTTTCATGCTCTTCTTGGCCATTTTCCTACTCCAATCAGTTGCGGAACGGGAACTTGAATGCACGCAGCAGAGCGCGGCCTTCGTCGTCCGAACGAGCAGTGGTGGTCAGGGTGATGTCCAAACCGCGCAGAGCATCGATCTTGTCGTAGTCGATTTCCGGGAAGATGATCTGCTCTTTCACGCCCATGCTGTAGTTGCCACGGCCATCGAAGGACTTGGCATTCAGGCCGCGGAAGTCGCGAACCCGAGGCAGGGAGATCGCCAGCAGGCGGTCCAGGAATTCGTACATCTTGTCGCTACGCAGGGTCACCTTGACGCCGATCGGCCAGCCCTCACGGACTTTGAAGCCCGCGATGGATTTACGAGCGAAAGTCACGACCGGCTTTTGACCGGTGATCTTTTCCAGGTCGGCAACTGCGTGCTCGATGACTTTCTTGTCGCCGATCGCTTCGCCCAGACCCATGTTCAGGGTGATCTTGGTAACGCGCGGAACTTCCATCACGTTCGACAGCTTAAGTTCTTCCTTAAGCTTGGGAGCGATTTCGTTCCGGTAAATCTCTTTCAGTCGTGCCATGGTCTTCTACCTAGCAGTGTTCAAGCATCAACCGCTTTTTGGGTCGACTTGAAGACACGAATTTTCTTACCGTCTTCTACTTTGAAACCAACGCGGTCAGCCTTGTTGGTTTCGCCATTGAAGATGGCAACGTTGGAAGCGTGCAGAGGCGCTTCTTTCTCGACGATACCGCCCTGAACGCCTGCCATCGGGTTCGGCTTGGTATGACGCTTGACCAGGTTCACACCACCGATGACCAGACGGTCGTCAGCGAGAACCTTCAGCACCTTACCGCGCTTGCCCTTGTCTTTGCCGGCGATCACGATGATCTCGTCGTCACGACGAATCTTTTGCATGTCGGATCTCCTTACAGCACTTCAGGGGCGAGCGAGACGATCTTCATGAACTTCTCGTTACGAAGCTCACGGGTCACTGGCCCGAAGATGCGGGTACCGATCGGCTCTTGCTTGTTGTTCAGCAGAACAGCAGCGTTGCCGTCGAAACGAATGATGGAACCGTCGGCGCGACGTACACCGTGACGGGTACGGACGACTACAGCGGTCATCACCTGGCCTTTCTTGACCTTACCGCGAGGAATTGCTTCCTTGACGGTAACTTTGATGATGTCACCGATGCCGGCGTAACGGCGGTGGGAACCGCCGAGCACCTTGATGCACATGACGCGACGAGCGCCGCTGTTATCGGCCACATCGAGCATGGATTGAGTCTGAATCATAAAATTTCTCCGACCCCTAGCCCTTAGACTTCAACAGCGCGTTCGAGGACTTCAACCAGTGCCCAGGACTTGGTCTTGGCCAGCGGACGAGTTTCGGTGATCGAAACCTTGTCGCCGATCTTGCACTGGTTGGTTTCGTCGTGCGCGTGCAGCTTAGTCGAACGCTTAACGTATTTACCGTAGATCGGGTGCTTTACGCGACGCTCGATCAGAACGGTGATGGTCTTGTCCATTTTGTCGCTGACGACACGGCCAGTCAGCGTACGGACGGTTTTTTCAGCTTCAGCCATGATCACTTACCTGCCTGCTGGTTGAGCACAGTTTTCACGCGAGCGATGTCACGCTTAACTTGCGAGAGCAGGTGCGACTGCCCCAACTGGCCAGTTGCTTTCTGCATACGCAGATTGAACTGGTCGCGCAGCAAGCCGAGCAGTTGCTCATTCAGTTGCTGTGCCGATTTTTCACGAAGTTCATTCGCTTTCATCACATCACCGTCCGCTTAACAAAGGAGGTGGCGAGAGGCAGCTTCGCAGCGGCCAGGGCGAAAGCTTCGCGCGCCAGCTCTTCAGAAACACCCTCGATCTCGTACAGGACTTTGCCTGGCTGGATCTGGGCAACCCAGTACTCCACGGAACCCTTACCTTTACCCATACGAACCTCGAGAGGCTTCTTGGTAACCGGCTTGTCCGGGAATACACGGATCCAGATCTTGCCGCCACGTTTTACGTGACGGGTCAGGGCACGACGTGCCGACTCGATCTGGCGGGCGGTGAGACGACCGCGAGCGACAGCTTTCAGAGCGAACTCGCCGAAGCTGACCTTGCTACCGCGCAGTGCCAGACCACGGTTGTGGCCGGTCATCTGCTTGCGGAATTTTGTACGCTTTGGTTGCAACATTTGGCGTACCCCTTACTTAGCAGCTTTTTTACGAGGCGCTGGTGCTTGCGGCTTCAGCTCTTCCTGGCGACCACCAATCACTTCGCCTTTGAAGATCCAAACCTTGACACCGATCACACCATAGGTGGTGTGAGCTTCGTAGGTGTTGTAGTCGATATCGGCACGCAGGGTGTGCAGAGGCACACGACCTTCGCGATACCACTCGGTACGGGCGATCTCGGCACCGCCGAGACGACCGCTCACCTGGATCTTGATGCCCTTGGCACCAATACGCATGGCGTTCTGTACGGCGCGCTTCATGGCGCGACGGAACATAACGCGGCGCTCCAGCTGCTGGGCAACGCTTTGCGCAACCAGCATGGCGTCGAGTTCCGGCTTGCGGATCTCTTCGATGTTGATGTGCACAGGCACACCCATCTGCTTGGTCAGGTCCTGACGCAGCTTCTCTACATCCTCACCCTTCTTGCCGATAACGATACCGGGACGAGCGGTGTGGATGGTGATGCGTGCAGTTTGAGCCGGACGATGAATATCGATACGGCTTACGGACGCGCTTTTTAGTTTGTCTTGGAGGTACTCACGCGTTTTCAGATCCTTCAACAGGTAATCTGCGTAAGTAGCACCGTCTGCGTACCAGACGGAGGTGTGCTCCTTGACGATTCCCAGGCGAATGCCAGTGGGATGTACTTTCTGACCCATCTGATCGACTCCGTTACTTGTCCGCAACCTTGACAGTGATATGGCAAGACCGCTTGACGATGCGATCAGCGCGGCCTTTGGCACGCGGCATGATGCGCTTCAGCGAACGCCCTTCGTTGACGAAAACGGTGGAGACCTTCAGGTCATCAACGTCTGCGCCTTCGTTGTGTTCGGCGTTGGCAACGGCCGACTCGAGGACTTTCTTCATGATTTCAGCGGCTTTTTTGCTGCTGAAGGCCAACAGGTTGAGCGCTTCGCCCACCTTCTTCCCGCGGATCTGGTCGGCGACCAAGCGGGCTTTCTGGGCGGAGATTCGAGCGCCCGACAACTTAGCGGCTACTTCCATTTCCTTACCCCTTAACGCTTGGCTTTCTTGTCAGCCACGTGCCCGCGATAGGTGCGGGTACCGGCGAACTCGCCCAGTTTGTGGCCGACCATGTCTTCGTTCACGAGAACTGGGACGTGTTGGCGACCGTTGTGTACCGCGATGGTCAGACCGACCATTTGTGGCAGGATCATCGAACGGCGCGACCAGGTTTTCACCGGCTTGCGATCGTTCTTCTCCACCGCCACTTCGATCTTCTTCAGCAGGTGAAGATCGATAAAAGGACCTTTTTTCAGAGAACGTGGCACTGTCGTATCCCTCTAGTTACTTGCGACGACGGACGATCATGTTGTCGGTACGCTTATTACCGCGGGTCTTCGCACCCTTGGTCGGGAAGCCCCATGGCGATACCGGATGACGACCACCGGAGGTACGACCTTCACCACCACCATGCGGGTGGTCAACCGGGTTCATGGCAACACCACGAACGGTTGGGCGAACGCCGCGCCAGCGTTTGGCACCAGCTTTACCCAGCGAACGCAGGCTGTGCTCGGAGTTCGAGACTTCACCCAGGGTCGCACGGCATTCAGCCAGTACTTTGCGCATCTCACCGGAGCGCAGACGCAGAGTCACGTAGGCACCTTCACGAGCGATCAGCTGAGCCGAAGCACCAGCGGAACGAGCGATCTGTGCACCTTTACCCGGCTTCAGTTCGATGCCGTGTACGGTGCTACCTACCGGGATGTTGCGCAGTTGCAGGGAGTTACCGGCCTTGATTGGGGCCAGGGCACCTGCGATCAGCTGGTCGCCAGCGCTCACGCCTTTAGGGGCGATGATGTAGCGACGCTCGCCGTCTGCGTAGCACAGCAGCGCGATGTGAGCAGTACGGTTCGGGTCGTATTCGACGCGTTCGACAGTGGCTGGGATGCCATCTTTGTCGTTGCGACGGAAGTCGACCAGACGGTAGTGCTGCTTATGACCACCACCCACGTGACGCGTGGTGATGCGGCCATTGTTGTTACGACCACCAGACTTCGATTTCTTCTCGAGCAGCGGTGCGTGAGGAGCGCCTTTGTGCAGCTCCTTGTTGACCACCTTGACCACGAAACGGCGGCCAGGGGAAGTCGGTTTGCATTTAACGATTGCCATGATGCACCCCTTCCTTACTCAGCACTGCTGCTGAAATCGAGATCTTGGCCTGGCTGAAGGGAGACGATCGCCTTCTTCCAGTCATTGCGCTTGCCCAGACCACGTGCGGTACGCTTGGTTTTACCCAGAACGTTGACAGTCGACACGTTTTCAACTTTTACGTTGAACAGGCCTTCGACAGCTTTCTTGATTTCCAGCTTGGTTGCATCGGTAGCAACCTTGAATACGAACTGGCCTTTCTTCTCAGCCAGAACGGTAGCCTTCTCGGAAACGTGCGGGCCAAGGAGGACTTTGAATACGCGTTCCTGGTTCATCCCAGCAGCTCCTCGAATTTCTTCACGGCCGAGACAGTGATCAACACTTTCTCGTATGCGATCAGACTGACCGGGTCGGAACCTTGTACGTCACGCACGTCAACGTGCGGCAGGTTACGAGCAGCCAGGTACAGGTTCTGATCAACAGCGTCGGAAACGATCAATACGTCGCTCAGACCCATGCCGTTCAGCTTGTTCAGCAGATCTTTGGTTTTCGGTGCTTCGACAGCGAAGTCCTGAACCACGACCAGACGGTCGCTACGCACCAGCTCGGCGAGGATGGAGCGCAGGGCTGCGCGGTACATCTTCTTGTTGAGCTTCTGCGAGTGATCTTGAGGGCGAGCTGCGAAGGTTACACCACCGCCACGCCAGATCGGACCACGAGTGGTACCAGCACGAGCACGGCCAGTACCCTTCTGACGCCATGGGCGCTTACCGCCACCGGCTACGTCAGAGCGGGTCTTCTGCTGCTTGGTGCCCTGACGGCCGCCGGCCATGTAGGCCACGACTGCTTGGTGAACCAGCGTCTCGTTGAATTCGCCACCGAAAGTCAGTTCGGAAACTTCGATCGCCTGAGCGTCATTTACATTAAGTTGCATGTCAGTTTCCCCTTAACCGCGAGCCTTGACAGCCGGACGTACAACCACGTCGCCGCCAGTAGCGCCAGGTACGGCACCCTTGATCAGCAGCAGGTTGCGTTCAGCGTCTACGCGAACTACTTCCAGGGACTGAACAGTCACGCGCTCGGCGCCCATGTGACCGGACATCTTCTTGCCCTTGAACACACGACCAGGAGTCTGGCACTGGCCGATGGAACCAGGAACACGGTGCGACACGGAGTTACCGTGGGTGTTGTCCTGACCACGGAAGTTCCAGCGCTTGATGGTACCGGCGAAGCCTTTACCTTTGGACTGACCAGTAACGTCAACCAGCTGGCCTGCAGTGAAGAGTTCAGCTTTGATCAGATCGCCAGCCTGGAAATCGCCTTCTTCAAGACGGAACTCCCAGACACCGCGACCAGCGGCAACGTTGGCCTTGGCGAAGTGGCCTGCCTGAGCGGCAGTCACACGCGAAGCACGACGCTCGCCGACAGTGACTTGCACTGCACGGTAGCCATCGGTTTCTTCAGTTTTGAACTGGGTGACGCGATTCGGCTCGATCTCGATGACCGTGACCGGAATGGAGACACCTTCTTCGGTGAAAATGCGGGTCATACCGCACTTGCGACCGATTACACCAATAGTCATGTTGTAAACCTCATGAGTGTACGGGGCTTTCACCCGCTATGGCCGCCCATTTCAGAGCGTTACACGACTCAGACCGAAGTCTTAGCCGAGGCTGATCTGCACTTCCACACCTGCCGCGAGATCAAGCTTCATCAGCGCATCAACGGTTTTATCCGTTGGCTGGACGATGTCCAGAACGCGCTTATGAGTGCGAATCTCGTACTGGTCACGCGCGTCTTTGTTGACATGCGGGGAGACCAGAACGGTGAAACGCTCTTTGCGGGTAGGCAGTGGAATTGGACCACGCACTTGTGCACCAGTACGTTTCGCGGTTTCCACGATTTCCTGGGTGGATTGGTCGATCAGGCGATGGTCGAAAGCCTTCAACCTGATACGGATTTGCTGATTTTGCATTGGATTTCAGACTCCAGGCTGTTCCCAACGGACGCACTACGCCCGCTAAAAGGAGGCGTGATTCTATAGACGCCCCCATTTAGTGTCAACCCAATAAAAAAAACCCCCGCTAAGCGGGGGTTTTTTCAATCGGTCGAGTGATTACTCGATGATTTTGGCTACGACGCCGGCGCCGACGGTACGACCGCCTTCACGGATGGCGAAGCGCAGACCGTCTTCCATTGCGATGGTCTTGATCAGGGTGACAGTCATCTGAATGTTGTCACCTGGCATTACCATCTCAACGCCTTCCGGCAGTTCGCAGTTACCGGTCACGTCAGTGGTACGGAAGTAGAACTGAGGACGGTAGCCCTTGAAGAACGGAGTGTGACGACCGCCTTCTTCCTTCGACAGAACGTAGACTTCTGCGGTGAACTTGGTGTGCGGCTTGACCGAACCTGGCTTGACCAGAACCTGGCCACGCTCAACGTCGTCACGCTTGGTACCACGCAGCAGAACGCCGCAGTTCTCACCAGCACGACCTTCGTCCAGCAGCTTGCGGAACATCTCGACGCCGGTGCAGGTGGTGGTGGTGGTGTCACGCAGACCAACGATTTCCAGCGGATCCTGAACGCGGACGATGCCACGCTCGATACGGCCGGTCACAACGGTACCACGACCCGAGATCGAGAATACGTCTTCGATCGGCATCAGGAACGGCTGGTCGATCGCACGAACTGGCTCAGGGATGTAGGCATCCAGAGTCTCTACCAGCTTCTTGACAGCGGTAGTGCCCATTTCGTTGTCGTCTTTGCCTTCCAGCGCCATACGAGCCGAACCGATGATGATCGGGGTGTCGTCGCCTGGGAAGTCGTAGGTGGACAGCAGGTCGCGAACTTCCATCTCGACCAGTTCCAGCAGCTCAGCGTCGTCTACCAGGTCAGCCTTGTTCAGGAAGACCACGATGTACGGAACGCCTACCTGACGGGACAGCAGGATGTGCTCACGGGTTTGTGGCATCGGACCATCGGCGGCCGAGCAAACCAGGATCGCGCCGTCCATCTGGGCAGCACCGGTGATCATGTTCTTCACGTAGTCAGCGTGACCTGGGCAGTCGACGTGAGCGTAGTGACGAATGTTCGAGTTGTACTCGACGTGAGCGGTGTTGATGGTGATACCGCGCGCTTTTTCTTCCGGAGCCGAGTCGATCTTGTCGAACTCAACGACTGCCGAACCGAATACTTCGGAGCAGACGCGAGTCAGAGCTGCGGTCAGAGTGGTCTTACCGTGGTCAACGTGGCCGATGGTGCCGACGTTAACGTGGGGAAGGGAACGATCAAATTTTTCTTTAGCCACGACAGTGAACCTCTTGCCTAAAGGGGATTAGCCTTGTTTTTTAACGAGTGCTTCGACGATGTTCGACGGAGCTTCGGCGTATTTGGAGAATTCCATGGAGTAGCTTGCGCGACCCTGAGACATGGAACGAACGTCGGTCGCGTAACCGAACATCTCTCCGAGCGGTACCTCAGCAGTGATTACCTTGCCGGACACCGAGTCTTCATTACCCTGGATCATCCCGCGACGACGGCTCAGGTCACCCATCACGTCACCCAGGTAGTCTTCCGGGGTTACAACTTCGACCTTCATGATCGGCTCAAGGACCACGCCACCGCCCTTCTGGGCCAGCTGCTTGGTCGCCATCGAAGCGGCGATCTTGAACGCCATTTCGTTGGAGTCGACGTCGTGGTACGAACCGTCGAATACCGTAGCCTTCAGGCCGAGCAGCGGATAGCCGGCAACAACGCCGTTTTTCATCTGCTCTTCGATACCCTTCTGGATCGGGGCGATGAATTCCTTAGGAATCACACCACCAACGACTTCGTTGGTGAACACCAGACCTTCGGTGATGTTGCCTTTCTCGTCCACGTCCGGCTCCGAGAAACGGATCCAGCAGTGACCGAACTGACCACGACCACCCGACTGACGAACGAACTTGCCTTCGATCTCGACGTTGGATTTGGTGATCTTCTCGCGGTACGAAACCTGCGGCTTGCCGACGTTGCACTCGACGTTGAACTCGCGCTTCATGCGGTCAACGAGGATGTCCAGGTGCAGCTCACCCATACCGGAGATGATGGTCTGGCCGGTTTCTTCGTCGGTCTTGACGCGGAACGACGGGTCTTCCTGGGCCAGCTTGCCCAGAGCGATACCCATCTTCTCCTGGTCAGCCTTGGTTTTCGGCTCTACGGAGAGCGAAATTACCGGCTCAGGGAAGTCCATACGCTCGAGGATGATCGGCTTGTCGGCGTTGCACAGGGTGTCACCGGTGGTGACGTCCTTCATGCCGATCAGAGCAGCGATGTCGCCAGCGCGTACTTCTTTGATCTCTTCACGCTGGTTGGCGTGCATCTGCACCATACGACCAACGCGCTCTTTCTTGCCCTTGACCGAGTTGATGACGGAGTCACCGGAGGTCAGGAAGCCCGAGTAGACGCGGACGAAGGTCAGAGTACCCACGAACGGGTCGGTGGCAATCTTGAACGCCAGGGCCGAGAACGGCTCGTTGTCGTCAGCAGGACGCTCGTCGTATTGCTCTGGAGTGACTTCGTCCTTCGGCACGTCGATCAGATCAGGGTGGATACCCTTGATCGCAGGGATCTCGGTTGGTGCAGGCAGGAAGTCAATAACGGCGTCGAGAACCAGGGGAACGCCCTTGTTCTTGAACGAGGAACCGCAGACAGCAGGAACGATCTCGCTCGCCAGGGTACGGGCGCGCAGACCAGCCTTGATGTCTTCGACGGACAGGTCACCTTCTTCAAGGTACTTGTTCATCAGCTCTTCGTTGGCCTCGGCAGCAGCCTCGACCATGTTGCTGCGCCATTCGTTGGCCAGGTCCACCAGCTCAGCAGGAATCTCTTCCTCGCGATAGGTGGTGCCTTTGTCGTCATCGTTCCAGTAGATGGCCTTCATCTTGATCAGGTCAACCTGACCCTGGAAGTCATCTTCAGCACCGATGGCCAGCTGGACCGGAACCGGGGTGTGACCCAGGCGATTCTTGATCTGGCCGACAACGCGCAGGAAGTTGGCACCAGCACGGTCCATCTTGTTCACGTAGACAACACGTGGAACGCCGTACTTGTTGGCCTGACGCCATACGGTTTCGGACTGAGGCTCAACGCCGGAGGTACCGCAGAACACGACGACCGCGCCGTCGAGTACACGCAGCGAACGCTCTACTTCAATGGTGAAGTCAACGTGGCCGGGGGTATCGATGACGTTTACGCGGTAGTTGTCGTACTGACCACGGGAGCCTTTCCAGAAGGTGGTAACGGCAGCGGAGGTAATGGTGATACCGCGCTCCTGCTCCTGCACCATCCAGTCGGTGGTCGCGGCGCCATCATGCACCTCGCCCATCTTGTGGCTCAGACCTGTGTAGAACAGGATCCGCTCGGTAGTGGTGGTCTTGCCCGCGTCAACGTGGGCACAGATACCAATGTTACGGTAGCGGTTAATTGCTGTAGTACGAGCCATAAAGCCCTCGCAAAATGATTGATGCTTGAATTAGAAGCGGTAGTGCGAGAACGCTTTGTTGGCTTCGGCCATACGGTGCACGTCTTCACGCTTCTTGACTGCAGCACCCTTGCCTTCGGCAGCATCCAGCAGTTCGCCGGCCAGACGCAGGGCCATCGACTTCTCGCCGCGCTTGCGGGCGTAGTCTACGAGCCAGCGCATTGCCAGAGCGTTACGACGGGATGGACGAACTTCAACCGGAACCTGGTAAGTGGCACCGCCGACACGACGGGACTTTACTTCGACCAGCGGAGCGATGGCGTCGAGAGCTTTCTCGAAGATTTCCAGGGGGTCGCTGTTCTTGCGTGCTTTGACGGTATCCAGGGCACCGTAAACGATGCGCTCGGCTACGGCCTTCTTGCCGCTTTCCATCACGTGGTTCATGAACTTGGCGAGGATCTGCGATCCGTACTTCGGATCGTCAAGGATCTCACGTTTTGCTGCTACACGACGTCTTGGCATGATAAGCCCTCAAACGGTCTTCAGGTTAGCCCGGGACGCGGGTCTTCGACCCCTGCCCGACCTTACTCTTATCGACTCAAATAAATGGATGTCTGCAAACGGCCGATTACTTCGGACGCTTGGTACCGTACTTCGAACGACCCTGGTTACGGCCTTTGACGCCCGAAGTATCCAGAGAGCCGCGAACGGTGTGGTAACGAACACCTGGCAAGTCTTTTACACGGCCGCCACGGATCAGGACGACGCTGTGCTCTTGCAGGTTGTGGCCTTCACCACCGATGTACGAGGAAACCTCGAAACCGTTGGTCAGACGCACACGGCATACTTTACGCAGTGCCGAGTTAGGTTTTTTCGGCGTGGTGGTGTACACACGGGTGCA
Source organism: Pseudomonas sp. FA117 (assembly GCF_057370475.1). Classification (NCBI taxonomy): domain Bacteria; kingdom Pseudomonadati; phylum Pseudomonadota; class Gammaproteobacteria; order Pseudomonadales; family Pseudomonadaceae; genus Pseudomonas; species Pseudomonas sp. FA117. The sequence goes on along the minus strand of NZ_CM170675.1, from coordinate 534,037 downwards.
CACGCCACGACGCTGCGGGCAGTTCTGCAGCGCAGGAACGTCGGACTTTTCGACCGAACGCTTGCGCGGCTGACGTACCAGCTGGTTGATAGTTGCCATCTACTAGCTCCACTGATTGTCTTGCGACTCTATTGTCTTGCAAGAAAGCCAAAAATTGGCGAGACGGAGCCTCACCAAATTTAAGGGTACAAAAGTCTAAAGAGGATCTTGCACCCAGTCAAGACAAGGCCCCGACCCTTCCTGCCCGGTCATCGGCAACAAATCATGTCACCGAGGCTCGGGAGGAAGGGGCCGGGGCCCCGCCTCGTCTTAGTTGCCGCTGGAGTTCAGCGCTTCGGTCAGTGCGGCTTCCACCTCACTGGCGCTCACACGCAGCGGCTTGTCGGCATCACGGCGACGCTTGCGCTCGCTGTGGTAGGCCAGACCGGTACCGGCCGGGATCAGACGACCCACGACCACGTTCTCTTTCAGGCCGCGCAGGTAATCGCGCTTGCCGGTTACCGCCGCTTCGGTCAGTACGCGGGTGGTTTCCTGGAAGGAAGCCGCGGAGATGAACGACTCGGTCGACAGCGAGGCCTTGGTGATACCCAGCAGGACACGGGTGAACTTGGAGATGAACTTGTCTTCGCCAGCCAGACGCTCGTTCTCTACCAGTACCTGGGTCAGTTCCATCTGGTCGCCCTTGATGAAGCTGGAATCGCCCGACTCGCTGATCTCGACCTTGCGCAGCATCTGACGCAGGATGGTCTCGATGTGCTTGTCGTTGATCTTCACGCCCTGCAGACGGTAAACGTCCTGGATCTCGTTGACGATGTACTTCGCCAGCGCGCTCACACCCAGCAGACGCAGGATGTCGTGCGGATCGCTCGGGCCGTCGGAGATGACTTCGCCGCGGTTGACCTGTTCGCCTTCGAAGACGTTCAGGTGGCGCCACTTCGGAATCAGCTCTTCGTACGGATCGCTGCCGTCGGTTGGAGTGATGACCAGACGACGCTTGCCCTTGGTCTCCTTGCCGAACGCGATGGTGCCGCTGACTTCCGCCAGGATCGACGCTTCCTTCGGACGACGTGCTTCGAACAGGTCGGCAACGCGTGGCAGACCACCGGTGATGTCACGGGTCTTCGACGTTTCTTGCGGGATACGCGCGATAACGTCACCGACGCCGATCTGGGCACCGTCAGCCACACCGACGAGGGCGTTGGCCGGCAGGAAGTACTGTGCCGGTACGTCGGTACCTGGCAGGTACAGGTCCTTGCCGTTGGCATCGACCATCTTGATGGCCGGACGGATTTCCTTGCCAGCGGCAGGGCGATCCTTGACGTCCAGGACTTCAATGTTGGTCAGACCGGTCAGTTCGTCGGTCTGGCGCTTGATGGTGATGTTTTCTTCCATGCCCACGAAGGTCACGGTACCTTTCAGCTCGGTCACGATCGGGTGGGTGTGCGGGTCCCACTTGGCGACGATGGCGCCAGCTTCGACCTTGTCACCTTCCTTGACCGAAATCACCGCACCGTAAGGCAGCTTGTAGCGCTCGCGCTCACGACCGAATTCGTCGGCAATGGCCAGCTCGCCGGAACGCGATACCGCGACCAGGTTGCCATCGGCACGCTCGACCTGCTTCAGGTTGTGCAGACGCACCATGCCGCCATTCTTCACCTGGACGCTGTCGGCAGCCGAGGTACGGCTTGCAGCACCACCGATGTGGAAGGTACGCATGGTCAGCTGGGTACCCGGCTCACCGATCGACTGTGCAGCGATAACGCCGACAGCTTCACCGATGTTCACCTGGTGACCGCGAGCCAGGTCACGACCGTAGCACTTGGCGCAGATGCCGTAGCGGGTTTCGCAGCTGATCGGCGAACGCACGACCACTTCGTCGATGCTGTTCAGCTCGATGAACTCGACCCACTTCTCGTCGACCAGGGTGCCGGCCGGAACGATGACGTCCTCGGTGCCTGGCTTGAACACGTCACGGGCGATGACACGACCCAGTACACGCTCACCCAGCGGCTCTACAACGTCGCCGCCTTCGATGTGCGGGGTCATCAGCAGGCCCTGGTCGGTGCCGCAGTCGATCTCGGTCACGACCAGATCCTGCGCCACGTCTACCAGACGACGGGTCAGGTAACCGGAGTTCGCGGTCTTCAGTGCGGTATCCGCCAGACCTTTACGAGCACCGTGGGTCGAGATGAAGTACTGCAGTACGCTCAGACCTTCACGGAAGTTCGCGGTGATCGGCGTCTCGATGATCGAGCCGTCCGGCTTGGCCATCAGGCCACGCATACCGGCCAGCTGACGGATCTGGGCTGCGGAACCACGCGCACCGGAGTCAGCCATCATGTACATCGAGTTGAAGGACTCTTGCTCGACTTCCTTGCCCTCGCGGTCGATGACCTTCTCTTTCGAGAGGTTGGCCATCATCGCCTTGGACACTTCGTCGTTCGCCTTCGACCACAAGTCGATGACCTTGTTGTACTTCTCGCCCTGGGTAACCAGGCCGGAGGCGTACTGGCTCTCGATTTCCTTCACTTCGTCGGTAGCGGTACCGATGATGCGGGCTTTTTCGTCCGGGATGACGAAGTCGTTCACACCGATCGACACACCGGAAATGGTCGAGTAGGCGAAACCGGTGTACATCAGCTGGTCAGCGAAGATCACGGTCTCTTTCAGACCCACCACGCGATAGCACTGGTTGATCAGCTTGGAGATCGCCTTCTTCTTCATCGGCTGGTTGACCACGTCGTACGGCAGGCCTGCCGGAACAACCTGGAACAGCAGCGCGCGGCCGACGGTGGTGTCGACGATACGGGTGTTCTTGGTGACGCTGCCATCACGGTCTTTCACGGTCTCGTTGATACGGACCTTGATTTTCGCGTGCAAGGCAGCTTCGCCGGCGCGGAATACGCGGTCGACTTCCTGCAGGTCGGCGAATACGCGACCTTCGCCCTTGGCGTTGATGGCTTCGCGGGTCATGTAGTACAGACCCAGTACAACGTCCTGCGAAGGAACGATGATCGGCTCACCGTTGGCTGGCGACAGGATGTTGTTGGTCGACATCATCAGTGCACGTGCTTCGAGCTGGGCTTCCAGGGTCAGCGGCACGTGAACGGCCATCTGGTCACCGTCGAAGTCGGCGTTGTACGCGGCACAGACCAGCGGGTGCAGCTGGATCGCCTTGCCTTCGATCAGCACTGGCTCGAACGCCTGGATACCCAGACGGTGCAGGGTCGGTGCACGGTTCAGCAGCACGGGGTGTTCGCGGATGACTTCGGCGAGAACGTCCCAGACCTCTGGCAGCTCGCGCTCGACCATCTTCTTGGCGGCCTTGATGGTGGTCGCCAGACCACGCATTTCCAGCTTGCCGAAAATGAACGGCTTGAACAGCTCGAGGGCCATCTTCTTCGGCAGACCGCACTGGTGCAGGCGCAGGGTCGGACCTACGGTAATTACCGAACGGCCGGAGTAGTCCACGCGCTTGCCGAGCAAGTTCTGACGGAAACGACCTTGCTTACCTTTGATCATGTCGGCCAGCGACTTCAGCGGACGCTTGTTCGAGCCCGTGATGGCGCGACCGCGACGGCCGTTGTCGAGCAGGGCGTCGACCGCTTCCTGCAGCATGCGCTTTTCGTTGCGCACGATGATGTCCGGCGCCGACAGATCGAGCAGGCGCTTGAGACGGTTGTTACGGTTGATCACCCGACGATAGAGGTCGTTCAGGTCGGAGGTCGCGAAGCGGCCGCCATCCAGCGGAACCAGCGGACGCAGGTCCGGCGGCAGCACTGGCAGGACGGTCAGGACCATCCACTCAGGCAGGTTGCCCGAGCCCTGGAAAGCTTCCATCAGCTTCAGGCGCTTGGACAGCTTCTTGATCTTGGTTTCCGAGTTGGTCTGCGGAATCTCTTCGCGCAGGCGACCGATCTCGTGCTCCAGGTCGATAGCGTGCAGCAGCTCGCGGACAGCCTCGGCACCCATGCGGGCGTCGAAGTCGTCACCGAACTCTTCCAGCGCTTCGAAGTACTGCTCGTCGTTGAGCAGCTGCCCCTTCTCGAGGGTGGTCATGCCCGGATCGATCACCACGTAGCTCTCGAAGTAGAGCACGCGCTCGATGTCACGCAGGGTCATGTCCATCAGCAGGCCGATACGGGACGGCAGCGACTTCAGGAACCAGATGTGGGCAACCGGCGAGGCCAGTTCGATGTGCGCCATGCGCTCACGACGAACCTTGGCCAGGGCAACTTCAACGCCGCACTTCTCGCAGATCACGCCGCGGTGCTTGAGGCGCTTGTACTTGCCGCACAGGCACTCGTAGTCCTTGACTGGGCCAAAGATCTTGGCGCAGAACAGGCCGTCACGCTCAGGCTTGAACGTACGGTAGTTGATGGTTTCCGGTTTCTTGACTTCACCGAACGACCACGAACGGATCATTTCAGGCGACGCCAGACCGATGCGGATGGCGTCGAACTCTTCGACTTGACCCTGGTTTTTCAGCAAATTCAGTAGGTCTTTCAAGGCCTTTCCTCCTGGCGGAGCAGGGAGCGGGCATTACCTGCCCCACTCCCCTTCGCGTCACGTGTTATTCGGTTTCCAGATCGATATCGATACCGAGCGAACGGATCTCTTTGATCAACACGTTGAAGGACTCGGGCATGCCCGGCTCCATACGGTGATCGCCATCCACGATGTTCTTGTACATCTTGGTACGGCCGTTCACGTCGTCCGACTTCACTGTGAGCATTTCTTGCAGGGTGTATGCCGCGCCGTATGCTTCCAGCGCCCACACTTCCATCTCCCCGAAACGCTGACCACCGAACTGCGCCTTACCACCCAGCGGCTGCTGGGTAACCAGGCTGTAGGAACCAGTGGAACGCGCGTGCATCTTGTCGTCCACCAAGTGGTTCAGCTTGAGCATGTACATGTAGCCAACGGTCACAGGACGCTCGAACTTGTTGCCGGTACGGCCATCGAACAGCACCATCTGGCCGCTCTCAGGCAGGTCGGCCAGCTTCAGCATGGCCTTGATCTCGCGCTCCTTGGCACCGTCGAAGACCGGAGTAGCCATCGGCACGCCTTTCTTCAGGTTGTGGGCCAGGGCGAGGATCTCTGCATCGGAGAACTCGTCGAGGTTTTCCTGACGACCACCGATCTCGTTGTAGATCTCGGTCAGGAAGGTACGCAGCTCGGCAGCCTTGCGCTGTTCTTCGATCATGCGGTCGATCTTCTCGCCCAGACCCTTGGCCGCGAGGCCCAGGTGGGTTTCGAGGATCTGACCGACGTTCATACGCGAAGGTACGCCCAGCGGGTTCAGTACGACGTCGACCGGAGTACCGTTGGCGTCGTGCGGCATGTCTTCGACCGGCATGATCACCGAGACGACACCCTTGTTACCGTGACGACCGGCCATCTTGTCACCCGGCTGGATGCGACGGCGGATTGCCAGGTAGACCTTGACGATCTTCAGTACGCCTGGAGCCAGGTCATCGCCCTGCTGCAGCTTGCGCTTCTTGTCTTCGAACTTGTCGTCCAGCAGGCGACGGCGATCGACGATGTACTGCTGAGCCTTTTCCAGCTGCTCGTTCAGTGCATCTTCTGCCATGCGCAGCTTGAACCACTGGCCGTGCTCCAGACCGTTCAGCACGTCGTCAGTGATCACGGTGCCTTTCTTCAGGCCCGCACCACCATCGACCACCTGGCCGTTCAGAGCCGAACGCAGACGCTCGAAGGTCGCGCCTTCGACGATGCGGAACTCTTCGTTCAGGTCCTTGCGGATTTCGTCCAGCTGCATCTTCTCGATGGCCAGGGCGCGGCTGTCGCGCTCGACGCCATCACGGGTGAAGACCTGTACGTCGATGACGGTACCCTTGGTGCCGGTCGGCACGCGCAGGGAGGTGTCTTTGACGTCGCTGGCCTTCTCACCGAAGATCGCACGCAGCAGTTTTTCTTCCGGCGTCAGCTGGGTCTCGCCTTTCGGAGTGACCTTGCCGACCAGGATGTCGCCAGCGCCAACTTCGGCACCCACGTAGACGATACCGGCTTCGTCCAGCTTGTTCAGCGCAGCTTCACCCACGTTCGGGATGTCCGCGGTGATTTCCTCTGGGCCAAGCTTGGTGTCACGAGCCACGCAGGTCAGTTCCTGGATGTGGATCGTGGTGAAGCGATCTTCCTGGACCACGCGCTCGGACAGGCAGATGGAGTCTTCGAAGTTGAAGCCGTTCCACGCCATGAACGCGATGCGCATGTTCTGACCCAGCGCCAGTTCACCCATGTCGGTGGACGGGCCGTCGGCCATGATGTCGCCACGCGCGACCACATCACCCTTGCTCACCAGCGGACGCTGGTTGATGCAGGTGTTCTGGTTCGAACGGGTGTATTTGGTCAGGTTGTAGATATCCACACCTGCTTCACCGGTCTCGACTTCGTCGTCGGCTACACGCACGACGATACGGCTGGCGTCGACCGAGTCGATCACACCACCGCGGCGAGCCACGACGCAGACACCGGAGTCACGGGCGACGTTGCGCTCCATGCCGGTACCTACCAGCGGCTTGTCGGCACGCAGGGTCGGTACAGCCTGACGCTGCATGTTCGAACCCATCAACGCACGGTTGGCGTCGTCGTGCTCGAGGAACGGAATCAGCGAGGCAGCAACGGAAACAACCTGCTTCGGCGAGACATCCATCAGGGTGACGTCTTCCGGCGCCTTGACGGTGAACTCGTTCAGGTGACGGACCGCTACCAGTTCGTCGATCAGGTGTTTCTGCGCGTTCATCGCAGCCGAAGCCTGGGCGATGACGTGATCAGCCTCTTCGATCGCCGACAGGAACACGATGTCGTCGGTAACCACACCCTCTTTCACCACACGGTACGGGCTTTCCAGGAAGCCGTACTGGTTGGTGCGGGCGTAGGCCGCCAGGGAGTTGATCAGACCGATGTTCGGACCTTCCGGCGTTTCGATCGGGCACACGCGGCCGTAGTGGGTCGGGTGTACGTCACGGACTTCGAAGCCTGCGCGCTCACGGGTCAGACCGCCCGGGCCGAGTGCGGAGACACGACGCTTGTGGGTGATCTCGGAGAGCGGGTTGTTCTGGTCCATGAACTGCGAGAGCTGGCTGGAACCGAAGAACTCCTTCACCGCCGCCGCAACCGGCTTGGCGTTGATCAGGTCCTGCGGCATCAGGCCTTCGCTTTCGGCCATCGACAGACGCTCTTTGACCGCACGCTCGACGCGCACCAGGCCAACGCGGAACTGGTTCTCGGCCATCTCGCCGACGCAACGCACCCGACGGTTACCCAGGTGGTCGATGTCGTCGACGATGCCTTTGCCGTTACGGATGTCGACCAGGGTCTTCAGGACATCGACGATGTCTTCCTTGCTCAGCACGCCCGAACCTTCGATCTCGGTACGACCGATACGACGGTTGAACTTCATGCGGCCGACTGCGGACAGGTCGTAGCGCTCGGCACTGAAGAACAGGTTGTTGAACAGGGTCTCGGCGGCATCCTTGGTTGGCGGCTCGCCTGGACGCATCATGCGGTAGATCTCGACCAACGCTTCCAGCTGGTTGCTGGTGGTATCGATCTTCAGCGTGTCGGCGATGAACGGACCGCAGTCGATATCGTTGGTGTACAAGGTCTCGATGCGAACGACCTGGGCCTTGGCGATCTTGACCAGCAGATCGGTGGTCAGCTCGGTGTTGCACTCGGCCAGGATTTCACCGGTTGCCGGGTGCACGATGGCCTTGGCAGTGGTACGGCCAATCATGTACTCGAGCGGAACGTCCAGCTGCTTGACGCCAGCCTTCTCGATCTGGTTGATGTGGCGCGCAGTGATACGGCGGCCTTGCTCGACGATGACCTTGCCGGTCTCGTCGGTGATGTCCATCACGGCAACTTCGCCGCGCAGACGCTGGGCAACCAGTTCCAGGCTCAGCTTCTCACCGGAAACGTGGAACACGTTGGTGGTGTAGAAGGTGTCCAGGATCTCTTCGGTGCTGTAGCCCAAAGCGCGCAGCAGTACCGAGGCCGGCAGCTTGCGGCGACGGTCGATACGGACGAACACGCAGTCCTTCGGATCGAACTCGAAGTCGAGCCAGGAACCGCGGTAAGGGATGATGCGAGCGGAGTACAGCAGCTTGCCGGAGCTGTGGGTCTTGCCACGGTCGTGGTCGAAGAACACACCAGGCGAACGGTGCAGCTGGGAAACGATCACACGCTCGGTACCGTTGATAACGAAGGTACCGTTCTCAGTCATCAGGGGAATTTCACCCATGTAGACTTCTTGCTCTTTGATGTCCTTGATCGCTTTGTTCGACGATTCCTTGTCGAAGATGATCAGGCGCACCTTGACCCGCAGTGGGACCGCGAAGGTCACGCCACGCAGGACACATTCCTTCACATCGAAGGCAGGCTCGCCCAGGCGATAGCCTACGTACTCCAGGGCAGCATTGCCGGAGTAGCTGATGATCGGGAATACCGATTTGAAGGCCGCATGCAGACCGACGTCGCGGAACTGATCCTTGGATGCTCCCGCCTGCAGGAATTCGCGATACGAATCCAGCTGGATGGCCAGGAGGTACGGCACATCCATGACGTCCGGCAACTTGCTAAAGTCCTTGCGGATACGTTTTTTCTCAGTGTATGAGTAAGCCATCAGCGTTCCCCAGCTTGGTCACCTGCTTGTTTGGCTTCTCCCGGCGGGAGCAGCCAGAAAATCGTGCAAACCCCATGGTTTGCGCCACCCACATGGGTGTCTTGCAGCTCGTTATCGGGGCCGACCTGATCGGCCACCAATAACGGAAAAAGGCCGGTGGCACAGGCCACCAGCCATCAGCCCTACGCTTGACGCTCAGGCTGCAGTCGCAAAGTCGAAATTACTTCAGCTCGACTTTAGCGCCAGCTTCTTCCAGCTTCTTCTTGGCGTCTTCAGCGGCTTCTTTCGAAACGCCTTCAGCTACAACCTGAGGAGCGCCATCGACTTTCTCTTTGGCTTCTTTCAGGCCCAGACCGGTCAGTTCGCGAACGGCTTTGATGACGTTCACTTTCTTGTCGCCGGCTTCAACCAGGACAACGTTGAACTCGGTCTGCTCTTCAACAACGGCAGCAGCAGCAGCTGGGCCAGCGGCAACAGCGGCAGCAGCGGTAACGCCGAAGGTTTCTTCCATTGCTTTGATCAGTTCAACAATTTCCAGAACGGTTTTCTGGCCGATTGCTTCGATGATTTGCTCGTTAGTCAGAGACATGACTATGAATTCCTGTATTGGGGGACAGCCTTACACGGCCATCAAATTAAACGTTTGATTTCGAGAGAAGCTACGCCGCCTTAGGCAGCAGCGGCTTCTTTCTGGTCGCGCAGAGCTGCCAGGGTACGAGCCAGCTTGCTGGTTGCACCTTGGATTACGCTCATCAGCTGTGCGATAGCCTCGTCGCGAGTTGGCAGGGTTGCCAGCACGTCGATCTGGTTAGCGGCAAGGAACTTGCCGTCGAACGCAGCTGCCTTGATCTCGAACTTGTCCTGACCCTTGGCGAATTCCTTGAACAGGCGGGCAGCAGCGCCCGGGTGTTCGTTGGAGAACGCGATCAGGGTCGGGCCGGTGAAGGCGTCGTTGAGGACACTGAATTCAGTGTCAGCAACAGCGCGCTTGAGCAGGGTGTTACGTACGACACGTACGTATACGCCAGCTTCACGAGCCTCTTTACGGAGTCCGGTCATTGCGCCTACAGTCACACCACGGGCATCGGCCACGACAGCGGACAGAGCGACTTTGGCAGCCTCGTTGACTTCAGCGACGATGGCCTTCTTGTCTTCGAGTTTAATTGCCACGGGTTTACTCCTGGTTTCTACCGTTTCATCTGGCCGAAGCCGGATGTCGTTTTGGTGTCTGATTCGACGAGCGAATCGGGAGCACCATCTGCGTAGGCTTGTGTTTTAAGACTTGCGTCGCCTACGGTCTTGGATAGCCCCCGCCAGGCAGGGACCCCAATCTTGTTGCAGCCGGTGCGCTCGAAAGACCGCACCGGCTCTGTGTTACACGTTCAGCGAGCTCTGATCGATGATCAGACCTGGGCCCATGGTGGTGCTCAGGGTAACGCGCTTGACGTAGATACCTTTCGAGGAAGCTGGCTTGATACGCTTCAGATCGGCGATCAGGGCTTCAACGTTTTCCTTCAGCTTGTCGGCTTCGAAGCCGATCTTGCCAACGGAGGTGTGGATGATACCGTTCTTGTCGGTACGGTAGCGAACCTGACCAGCCTTGGCGTTCTTCACGGCAGTGGCTACGTCTGGGGTCACGGTACCGACTTTCGGGTTAGGCATCAGGCCGCGAGGACCCAGAACCTGACCCAGCTGACCGACAACGCGCATGGCATCCGGGGATGCGATGACGACGTCATAGTTCAGGTCGCCGCCTTTCATTTCGGCAGCCAGATCGTCCATGCCTACGCGGTCAGCGCCGGCAGCCAGAGCGGCTTCGGCAGCCGGGCCCTGGGTGAAGACGGCAACGCGTACGGTCTTGCCAGTGCCGTGTGGCAGCACGGTAGCGCTACGTACGACCTGGTCGGATTTACGCGGGTCAACACCGAGGTTGACGGCGATGTCGTAGGACTCGACGAACTTGGCAGCAGGCAGCGAGGCCAGCAGGGTTGCCGCTTCTTCGAAGTTGTAGGCCTTGCCTGCTTCGATTTTCTCGGCGATTGCCTTTTGGCGTTTGGTCAGCTTAGCCATTACACACCCTCCACGTTCAGGCCCATGCTGCGGGCAGAGCCAGCGATGGTGCGTACAGCAGCGTCCAGGTCAGCGGCAGTCAGGTCAGCCTGTTTGGCTTTCGCGATGTCTTCCAGCTGAGCACGGGTCACGGTACCGACTTTAACGGTGTTCGGGCGAGCCGAACCGCTGGTCAGGCCAGCAGCTTTCTTCAGCAGAACCGAGGCAGGGGTGCTCTTGGTTTCGAAGGTGAAGCTACGGTCACTGTAGACAGTGATGATCACTGGAGTCGGCAGGCCGGCTTCCTGACCCTGGGTACGGGCGTTGAAGGCCTTGCAGAATTCCATGATGTTCACACCGTGTTGACCCAGTGCTGGACCAACGGGTGGGCTTGGGTTGGCCTGGCCGGCCTTTACTTGCAGCTTGATGTAAGCCTGAATCTTCTTAGCCATGAGCTACTCCAAAATCGGGTTCGAACGCCTGGTGGCTCCCCGGATGACTTGCGTTTTATCCCAGTGACGACAAAACCCCGCAGCACATAGGGCTGCGGGGTATGGGATACGTCGCTCAGTTAGACCTTCTCGACCTGACTGAACTCGAGCTCTACCGGAGTAGAGCGACCGAAAATGAGCACTGCAACCTGCAGACGGCTCTTTTCGTAGTTAACCTCTTCGACACTACCGTTGAAGTCGGCGAATGGACCGTCAATGACGCGAACCACTTCACCCGGCTCGAACAGCGTCTTCGGCTTGGGCTTGTCACTGCCGTCGGCGACGCGACGCAGGATGGCCTCAGCCTCTTTATCGGTGATCGGCGCGGGCTTGTCCGCGGTACCACCAATGAAACCCATGACGCGAGGGGTGTCCTTGACCAAGTGCCAAGTCCCTTCGTTCATTTCCATCTGCACCAGGACATAGCCCGGGAAGAATTTACGCTCACTCTTGCGCTTCTGGCCGTTGCGCATTTCGACGACTTCTTCGGTCGGGACGAGAATCTCGCCAAACCCGTCTTCCATGCCTGCCAGCTTTACGCGCTCGATGAGGGAGCGCATGACATGCTTCTCGTAACCCGAGTAAGCATGCACAACATACCAACGCTTAGCCACGAGACACCCTTAGCCAACAATCAAGGAAACCAACCAGCCGAGCAGGGAATCGATACCCCACAGCAGCAACGACATCACGAGCACCACGGCGACTACGATCAAGGTAGTCTGGGTGGTCTCCTGACGGGTTGGCCACACGACTTTACGGATCTCGGTACGAGCTTCCTTCGCCAGCGCAAAGAACGACTTACCCTTCGCAGTCTGCAGGGCTACGAAGCCTGCGACAGCTGCCAGGGCGAGCAGTGCGAGAACGCGGTACAGGATGGGAGCAGCGGAGTAATACTGGTTACCCACAACGCCCACGACAACCAATGCAACTACAGCCAGCCACTTGAACAGATCAAAACGCGATTCTTGGGCTTCAGTTTTGGGAGTCATCGGGGAGGATCCTGTAAGAAGAAAGCCAATCACACCGAGGTGAATGGCAGGTCAGGAGGGAATCGAACCCCCAACCTACGGTTTTGGAGACCGTCGCTCTGCCAATTGAGCTACTGACCTTTAACGCTGTATCAGGCCGGCCATTATGCCGACCTGATCGAGATAAATCAACTACTTATTCAATAATTTTCGCTACGACGCCGGCGCCGACGGTACGACCGCCTTCACGGATGGCGAAGCGCAGACCGTCTTCCATTGCGATGGTCTTGATCAGGGTGACAGTCATCTGAATGTTGTCACCTGGCATTACCATCTCAACGCCTTCCGGCAGTTCGCAGTTACCGGTCACGTCAGTGGTACGGAAGTAGAACTGAGGACGGTAGCCCTTGAAGAACGGAGTGTGACGACCGCCTTCTTCCTTCGACAGAACGTAGACTTCTGCGGTGAACTTGGTGTGCGGCTTGACCGAACCTGGCTTGACCAGAACCTGGCCACGCTCAACGTCGTCACGCTTGGTACCACGCAGCAGAACGCCGCAGTTCTCACCAGCACGACCTTCGTCCAGCAGCTTGCGGAACATCTCGACGCCGGTGCAGGTGGTGGTGGTGGTGTCACGCAGACCAACGATTTCCAGCGGATCCTGAACGCGGACGATGCCACGCTCGATACGGCCGGTCACAACGGTACCACGACCCGAGATCGAGAATACGTCTTCGATCGGCATCAGGAACGGCTGGTCGATCGCACGAACTGGCTCAGGGATGTAGGCATCCAGAGTCTCTACCAGCTTCTTGACAGCGGTAGTGCCCATTTCGTTGTCGTCTTTGCCTTCCAGCGCCATACGAGCCGAACCGATGATGATCGGGGTGTCGTCGCCTGGGAAGTCGTAGGTGGACAGCAGGTCGCGAACTTCCATCTCGACCAGCTCCAGCAGCTCAGCGTCGTCTACCAGGTCAGCCTTGTTCAGGAAGACCACGATGTACGGAACGCCTACCTGACGGGACAGCAGGATGTGCTCACGGGTTTGCGGCATCGGACCATCGGCGGCCGAGCAAACCAGGATCGCGCCGTCCATCTGGGCAGCACCGGTGATCATGTTCTTCACGTAGTCAGCGTGACCTGGGCAGTCGACGTGAGCGTAGTGACGAATGTTCGAGTTGTACTCGACGTGAGCGGTGTTGATGGTGATACCGCGCGCTTTTTCTTCCGGAGCCGAGTCGATCTTGTCGAACTCAACGACTGCCGAACCGAATACTTCGGAGCAGACGCGAGTCAGAGCTGCGGTCAGAGTGGTCTTACCGTGGTCAACGTGGCCGATAGTGCCGACGTTAACGTGGGGAAGGGAACGATCAAACTTTTCCTTAGCCATCGATACAGTCCTCCGCAGAAGAAATAGTTACTACGCTGATAAAACAAAGGCAGATATTTTCATATCTGCCTTGTCTATATGGAGCTCTTGAGCGGACTTGAACCGCTGACCTCACCCTTACCAAGGGTGTGCTCTACCAACTGAGCTACAAGAGCGAAACTCTTTGTGCAACAACAGCAAACTTGGAGCGGGTAGCGGGAATCGAACCCGCATCATCAGCTTGGAAGGCTGAGGTTCTACCACTAAACTATACCCGCGGAGCTTGCGGCTCTCGCTAAAACTGGTGGAGGGAGAAGGATTCGAACCTTCGAAGCTCTCGCAACGGATTTACAGTCCGTCCCCTTTGGCCGCTCGGGAATCCCTCCGGATGTGGCGGGCATTCTATTTATCTGCCGGCCTGTAGTCAAGCATTTTTTTCAATTAAATCTGAAAGTTAGCTGCTTTGACCCCGCTTCCGGTCCTGCCACCTGAGTGGTGTTCCCTGCGAAGCGGGCGCCATTCTATCAAGCTATTCGCCAGTTGCAATACCCTGGCAGAAAATAATTTTATGTTTTAAGTCTTTGAAATCGTTGGAAAGAGTGGAGAGCACAGACTCATCCAACAAACGCTCGCCATCCGGGCTGACCTTGAGCCAGAGGCCATCGGCGCCAGGCAGCTGCCCCTGTACCGGCTGGGTGGCGATATCGAGACTCAGCAGCCGTTGACGCAACGCAGCGACCTCGTCTTCGCCCGACAGCCCTCCGATGACCAGGCATTCATCACGACGCCTGGCCGGGGTCGTCGCTCCGGTCTCGCGAAGCAGCCGGATCTCCTGCTGGCTTCCCTTGTACAGCGAGAGAGGGGCAACCTCCTTCACCCGCACCGGTGCTTCCTGCTGGTGCCACACGTAATAGACGACATTGAGCACCAGCAACAGCAGAAACAACCAACGCATAGGCACCTCAACTCAATGGGCAGGCCATGGCCAGACCGACGAAGACCAGATCCGGCACAACCCGGGCACCGGGCGCGGCCACCTGGACCAGCGGCGCGTCACCTCCGGTGAGGAACACGCTGAACTCATCACCCCACAGGGCACGCGCCTGATCGATCTGCGTACGGGCAAAGCCCTGCAGCATCAGCACACAGCCACGCTCGACCGCCTCGACCGTCGAGCGCCCGGGCTCGAGACTGCTCAACGCACGCTCCGCCGAGGCATCGTCATAGCGGATACGGCGGGTATGGGTGCGCAGCTGGCTGCGCATCAACGGCATCCCCGGGCATATATAACCGCCCAGATGTTCACCATCTGCCGCCACGAAATCGGCCTTGGCGGCCGTACCGAAATCCATGACAAGGCACGCCCCTCCAGCCAGATGAAATGCACCAAGGGCTGCCAGCCAGCGATCCATGCCAAGGCGCTCATGATCGTCATAGCCATTGCGCACGCCCGCCATTTCAAGGACCGGCCGCGCCACCTGGACATCAACGCAGAACCTCAGCCTTATTGCCTCGCACAGTGCGTCGGTTTCCTCTTCACTGCGCACGCTGACCATCCGCGCACCAGCGAGACGCGCCGCAGCCAGACCACCGATGGCCGAAAGCAGGGCCTGGTCGGAGTCGACGATGCCGCCCCCCACGATGGTGGCGTCCGCGGCATGGATCACCCGCCACTTGATAAAGCTGTTACCGCAATCGAGCTCAAGAATCATCGCGCAACCTCAATCCGAGCTCTCCACCACTGAAGCTCTTCTCCACCCCTTCGACATCCATGCGCAGACCACCCTGCCCGTCCACACCCAGCACAATGCCATCGACTGTCTGAGTGCCGGCAATCAATGAAACCTTACGCCCCTGCCAAAGGTGCGCCTGCTCCCACTCCTCCTGGAACGCTGCGAAGCCGTAGCGACGATGACGCGAAAGCTCATGCTGCAGTTGCTCGTTCAGCTTCGCGACCAGGCGGTTGCGGTCGATCAGAGCACCGGTCTCGCGACGCATCGATGTCCACGCCTGATCGACCTGGTCGTTGCTCTGCATGTTCACATTGATGCCGACACCCAGCACAACGTGGCAGACATCCGCAGGATCGCCGACCAGCTCGAGGAGGATGCCGACAATCTTCTTGTTTCCAGCAAGGACATCATTCGGCCATTTCAGCCCCGCCCCCGTCACACCGAAAGCGTGCAACGTGCGCATCACAGCCAGCCCCACGACCAGGCTCAGCCCTTCGAGCTGGCGCATACCACCCTCCACCCTGAGTACCAGGCTGTAGTAGAGGTTTTCAGCGAAGGGACTGACCCAGTGTCGACCACGGCGGCCACGCCCGGCAGTCTGGCGTTCGGCAAGCACGAGGAAAGGAGCTGCCTGCCCCTGCGCAATCAAGCGCAGGGCTTCGGCATTGGTCGAATCCAGGGTGTCGTGCACCAGCACCGGCCACTGCTCACCCTGGGTGAGCGCCGAAATGGCCGACGTCTCGAGCAGGCTCAGTGGCGTGGCCAGCTGATAGCCACGACCACGCACCTTGTGAATGGCGAGGTTCAACTCGCTTTCCAGGTGCTGCAGCTGCTTCCATACGGCGCTACGGCTTACCCCGAGGGCTTCCCCCAGATCCTGGCCGGAATGAAACCGGCCATCCTTGAGGAGATTCAACAACTTCAGCATGCCAGTCTCGACTTGGAATAAGGCTGGCATGATAGCCACGGGCTGCCGGATTGCATAGGAAAAGGGCAGGCTGGGCCTTGCCTGGTGCATCATGAAGCACGCTTTGCAGCTGTTGCGCGCCCTGCTTGATGTAGGAGTGTGCTGCCTGCGCGATCGGAAAGCAGAAAAGACAAAACCCCTACCTGCTCGCGCAGATAGGGGTTTTGCGAAATGAATCTTGACGATGACCTACTCTCACATGGGGAAACCCCACACTACCATCGGCGATGCATCGTTTCACTGCTGAGTTCGGGATGGGATCAGGTGGTTCCAATGCTCTATGGTCGTCAAGAAATTCGGTTGCCAGTGCGTCCTTTCAGACACGCCAGCCAATTCGGATATGTGATCTTTGTGGGTCGCTTCGAACTTTCGGTTCGTTTCGTCTTCACCACCACAATCTGCAAGGCAGATTGCTTGGGTGTTATATGGTCAAGCCTCACGGGCAATTAGTATTGGTTAGCTCAACGCCTCACAGCGCTTACACACCCAACCTATCAACGTCGTAGTCTTCGACGGCCCTTCAGGGGATTCTAGATCCCAGTGAGATCTCATCTTGAGGCAAGTTTCCCGCTTAGATGCTTTCAGCGGTTATCTCTTCCGAACATAGCTACCCGGCAATGCCACTGGCGTGACAACCGGAACACCAGAGGTTCGTCCACTCCGGTCCTCTCGTACTAGGAGCAGCCCCTCTCAAATCTCAAACGTCCACGGCAGATAGGGACCGAACTGTCTCACGACGTTCTAAACCCAGCTCGCGTACCACTTTAAATGGCGAACAGCCATACCCTTGGGACCGGCTTCAGCCCCAGGATGTGATGAGCCGACATCGAGGTGCCAAACACCGCCGTCGATATGAACTCTTGGGCGGTATCAGCCTGTTATCCCCGGAGTACCTTTTATCCGTTGAGCGATGGCCCTTCCATACAGAACCACCGGATCACTAAGACCTACTTTCGTACCTGCTCGACGTGTCTGTCTCGCAGTCAAGCGCGCTTTTGCCTTTATACTCTACGACCGATTTCCGACCGGTCTGAGCGCACCTTCGTACTCCTCCGTTACTCTTTGGGAGGAGACCGCCCCAGTCAAACTACCCACCATACACTGTCCTCGATCCGGATCACGGACCTGAGTTAGAACCTCAAGGTTGCCAGGGTGGTATTTCAAGGATGGCTCCATGAGAACTGGCGTCCCCACTTCAAAGCCTCCCACCTATCCTACACAAGCAAGCTCAAAGTCCAGTGCAAAGCTATAGTAAAGGTTCACGGGGTCTTTCCGTCTAGCCGCGGATACACTGCATCTTCACAGCGATTTCAATTTCACTGAGTCTCGGGTGGAGACAGCGCCGCCATCGTTACGCCATTCGTGCAGGTCGGAACTTACCCGACAAGGAATTTCGCTACCTTAGGACCGTTATAGTTACGGCCGCCGTTTACCGGGGCTTCGATCAAGAGCTTCGCTTGCGCTAACCCCATCAATTAACCTTCCGGCACCGGGCAGGCGTCACACCCTATACGTCCACTTTCGTGTTTGCAGAGTGCTGTGTTTTTAATAAACAGTCGCAGCGGCCTGGTATCTTCGACCGGCATGAGCTTACGGAGCAAGTCCTTCACCCTCGCCGGCGCACCTTCTCCCGAAGTTACGGTGCCATTTTGCCTAGTTCCTTCACCCGAGTTCTCTCAAGCGCCTTGGTATTCTCTACCTAACCACCTGTGTCGGTTTGGGGTACGGTTCCCAGTTATCTGAAGCTTAGGAGCTTTTCTTGGAAGCATGGTATCAACCACTTCGCGCTCTAAAGAGCACTCGTCATCAGCTCTCGGCCTTGAAATCCCGGATTTGCCTAAGATTTCAGCCTACCACCTTAAACCTGGACAACCAACGCCAGGCTGGCCTAACCTTCTCCGTCCCTCCATCGCAATAACTGGAAGTACAGGAATATTAACCTGTTTTCCATCGACTACGCTTTTCAGCCTCGCCTTAGGGACCGACTAACCCTGCGTCGATTAACGTTGCGCAGGAAACCTTGGTCTTTCGGCGTGCGAGTTTTTCACTCGCATTGTCGTTACTCATGTCAGCATTCGCACTTCTGATACCTCCAGCAAGCTTCTCAACTCACCTTCACAGGCTTACAGAACGCTCCTCTACCGCATCACCAGAGGTGATACCCGTAGCTTCGGTGCATGGTTTGAGCCCCGTTACATCTTCCGCGCAGGCCGACTCGACTAGTGAGCTATTACGCTTTCTTTAAAGGGTGGCTGCTTCTAAGCCAACCTCCTAGCTGTCTAAGCCTTCCCACATCGTTTCCCACTTAACCATGACTTTGGGACCTTAGCTGACGGTCTGGGTTGTTTCCCTTTTCACGACGGACGTTAGCACCCGCCGTGTGTCTCCCATGCTCGGCACTTGCTAGTATTCGGAGTTTGCATCGGTTTGGTAAGTCGGGATGACCCCCTAGCCGAAACAGTGCTCTACCCCCAGCAGTGATACATGAGGCGCTACCTAAATAGCTTTCGAGGAGAACCAGCTATCTCCGAGCTTGATTAGCCTTTCACTCCGATCCACAGGTCATCCGCTAACTTTTCAACGGTAGTCGGTTCGGTCCTCCAGTCAGTGTTACCTAACCTTCAACCTGCCCATGGATAGATCGCCCGGTTTCGGGTCTATACCCAGCGACTAAAGCGCCCTATTAAGACTCGCTTTCGCTACGCCTCCCCTATTCGGTTAAGCTCGCCACTGAATATAAGTCGCTGACCCATTATACAAAAGGTACGCAGTCACCTAACAAAGTAGGCTCCCACTGCTTGTACGCATACGGTTTCAGGTTCTATTTCACTCCCCTCTCCGGGGTTCTTTTCGCCTTTCCCTCACGGTACTGGTTCACTATCGGTCAGTCAGTAGTATTTAGCCTTGGAGGATGGTCCCCCCATGTTCAGACAAAGTTTCTCGTGCTCCGTCCTACTCG
The DNA here is from genome assembly GCF_057370475.1 of Pseudomonas sp. FA117. NCBI lineage: Bacteria > Pseudomonadati > Pseudomonadota > Gammaproteobacteria > Pseudomonadales > Pseudomonadaceae > Pseudomonas > Pseudomonas sp. FA117. The sequence goes on along the minus strand of NZ_CM170675.1, from coordinate 514,851 downwards.
ATTTCACTGGCAAGAGACTTTCGTGTACGGGGCTATCACCCACTATGGCCGCACTTTCCAGAGCGTTCCACTAATCTCAAACCAGCTTAAGGGCTGGTCCCCGTTCGCTCGCCACTACTAAGGGAATCTCGGTTGATTTCTTTTCCTCAGGGTACTTAGATGTTTCAGTTCCCCTGGTTCGCCTCTTGCACCTATGTATTCAGTACAAGATACTCAGCTTGTGCTGAGTGGGTTCCCCCATTCAGAGATCTCTGGATCACAGTCTGTTTGCCGACTCCCCAAAGCTTATCGCAGGCTACCACGTCTTTCATCGCCTCTGACTGCCAAGGCATCCACCGTATGCGCTTCTTCACTTGACCATATAACCCCAAGCAATCTGGTTATACTGTGAAGACGACATTCGCCGAAAATTCGTGAGAACTCACAAATTTTACCTTAGCCTGAATTCCAGCAGTGAAACTGGTCTTCAGTCTATTTCTATCACATATCCGAATTTTTAAAGAACGATCTGACAAAAGTCAGAAATCAACATTCATGTCCGAATGTTCATTTCTAAGTTCTGAACAGTGCTGCATCTTGAAAGAGTGGTGGAGCCAAGCGGGATCGAACCGCTGACCTCCTGCGTGCAAGGCAGGCGCTCTCCCAGCTGAGCTATGGCCCCGTTTTGTCCTAGGCCGCACCATGTAATGGTAGGTCTGGGCAGATTTGAACTGCCGACCTCACCCTTATCAGGGGTGCGCTCTAACCAACTGAGCTACAGACCTATAACAGGGTCGCGTTACAGCATCGTCTTTTACAATGAATCAAGCAATTCGTGTGGGAGCTCATCAGCAGGCTGATGTCTTCGATTAAGGAGGTGATCCAGCCGCAGGTTCCCCTACGGCTACCTTGTTACGACTTCACCCCAGTCATGAATCACACCGTGGTAACCGTCCTCCCGAAGGTTAGACTAGCTACTTCTGGTGCAACCCACTCCCATGGTGTGACGGGCGGTGTGTACAAGGCCCGGGAACGTATTCACCGCGACATTCTGATTCGCGATTACTAGCGATTCCGACTTCACGCAGTCGAGTTGCAGACTGCGATCCGGACTACGATCGGTTTTGTGAGATTAGCTCCACCTCGCGGCTTGGCAACCCTCTGTACCGACCATTGTAGCACGTGTGTAGCCCAGGCCGTAAGGGCCATGATGACTTGACGTCATCCCCACCTTCCTCCGGTTTGTCACCGGCAGTCTCCTTAGAGTGCCCACCATAACGTGCTGGTAACTAAGGACAAGGGTTGCGCTCGTTACGGGACTTAACCCAACATCTCACGACACGAGCTGACGACAGCCATGCAGCACCTGTGTCAGAGTTCCCGAAGGCACCAATCCATCTCTGGAAAGTTCTCTGCATGTCAAGGCCTGGTAAGGTTCTTCGCGTTGCTTCGAATTAAACCACATGCTCCACCGCTTGTGCGGGCCCCCGTCAATTCATTTGAGTTTTAACCTTGCGGCCGTACTCCCCAGGCGGTCAACTTAATGCGTTAGCTGCGCCACTAAAATCTCAAGGATTCCAACGGCTAGTTGACATCGTTTACGGCGTGGACTACCAGGGTATCTAATCCTGTTTGCTCCCCACGCTTTCGCACCTCAGTGTCAGTATCAGTCCAGGTGGTCGCCTTCGCCACTGGTGTTCCTTCCTATATCTACGCATTTCACCGCTACACAGGAAATTCCACCACCCTCTACCATACTCTAGCTCGCCAGTTTTGGATGCAGTTCCCAGGTTGAGCCCGGGGCTTTCACATCCAACTTAACGAACCACCTACGCGCGCTTTACGCCCAGTAATTCCGATTAACGCTTGCACCCTCTGTATTACCGCGGCTGCTGGCACAGAGTTAGCCGGTGCTTATTCTGTCGGTAACGTCAAAATTGCACGGTATTAACGTACAACCCTTCCTCCCAACTTAAAGTGCTTTACAATCCGAAGACCTTCTTCACACACGCGGCATGGCTGGATCAGGCTTTCGCCCATTGTCCAATATTCCCCACTGCTGCCTCCCGTAGGAGTCTGGACCGTGTCTCAGTTCCAGTGTGACTGATCATCCTCTCAGACCAGTTACGGATCGTCGCCTTGGTGAGCCATTACCTCACCAACTAGCTAATCCGACCTAGGCTCATCTGATAGCGCAAGGCCCGAAGGTCCCCTGCTTTCTCCCGTAGGACGTATGCGGTATTAGCGTTCCTTTCGAAACGTTGTCCCCCACTACCAGGCAGATTCCTAGGCATTACTCACCCGTCCGCCGCTGAATCAAGGAGCAAGCTCCCGTCATCCGCTCGACTTGCATGTGTTAGGCCTGCCGCCAGCGTTCAATCTGAGCCATGATCAAACTCTTCAGTTCAATACTGCTTGGGTTTTTAAGAAACCCTAAACTTGGCTCAGCAATCTCAAATGACTATGTGATTTCTCGCATGGCCACTTGTGATGCTGATAATCTTGGCGACTATCAGTCCGTACTCACAAGCACCCACACGAATTGCTTGATTCGATTTGTTAAAGAGCGTTTGGTCAAGAGCTTTTCGTCTCAACCGAGGCGCGCATTCTACGCTTTCCTCATTCGGTGTCAAGCATTTATTTTGAAGTTTTTCGCGAGAAACTCGTTTAGCTTCAAACACTTGACTCGCTGCGATCTCTCGTAGCGGGAGGCGAATCATACAGCACCAAACGATGCTGTCAACTGCCTTTTTCACCGCTGCCGATCACCAGATCGAAGCCCTTCGCGCTACACCGAACTCGCTTAACTCGTTGATTAACAAGGAGTTTCGCGTTCCGTTTGCTGCGGAAGTGGGGCGCATTATAAGGGGATCCGAGAGGGCGTCAACCTTTTATTTCAAATAATTGAAACATTCCAGGCACAGACCTTATATAGGCCACCAAGTGGCTGCCTCAAACCTTTCTGCGCTCGATCTCAAGAGCGCAGAAAACATCAAGGCAGACACCTGGCAACCCTACCACCAAACCCAACCAGTCCCTTCTCTGCCCCCACAAAGCAAAGCGGGGAGGCCTTCCGGCCTCCCCGCTTCTATATATAGCTACACCCGCAACCAATCACTCGGCCTTCAGCGTAACCCGCCCAAACGACTTCTTCCCTGCCTGGCACACATGGGTAGCACCCAGGGCAAACACGAAGTCCTTGTCGACCACCGCACCATCTACCTTGACCGCACCACTGCCGAGCAGATCCCGCGCCTGCGCCGAGTTCTTCACCAGGCCCGCACGGTTCAGCACCGCAGCGATCGGCAGGTCTTCAGCTGCAGCGACTTCGATCTCCGGCAGATCCTCAGGCAGCTCGCCTTCCTTCATGCGGTTGCCCGCAGCACGGTGGGCATTGGCCGCAGCCTCCTCACCATGGAAGCGGGCAACGATCTCTTCGGCCAGCTTGATCTTGATGTCACGCGGGTTGGCACCCTGCTCGACATCGGCACGGAACTGATCGATCTCATCCATCGAACGGAAGCTCAGCAGCTCGAAGTAACGCCACATCAAGGTGTCAGGAATCGACACCAGCTTGCTGTACATCACCCCGGGCGCTTCCTGGATGCCGACATAATTGCCCAGCGACTTGGACATCTTCTTCACGCCATCGAGACCTTCCAGCAGCGGCATGGTCACGATGTTCTGCGCTTCCTGGCCATAGGCGCGCTGCAGCTCACGCCCCATCAGCAGGTTGAACTTCTGGTCGGTGCCGCCAAGCTCGACGTCCGCCTTGAGCGCGACCGAGTCGTAGCCCTGCACCAGCGGGTAGAGGAACTCGTGAATGGCGATCGGCTGCTGGCTGGTGTAGCGCTTGTCGAAGTCGTCACGCTCGAGCATGCGCGCGACGGTGTACTGGGAGGCCAGGCGAATGAAGTCGGCCGGGCTCAGCTTGTCCATCCAGGTGGAGTTGAACGCGACTTCGGTCTTGGCCGGGTCGAGGATCTTGAACACCTGCTGCTTGTAGGTTTCGGCATTGTCCAGCACCTGCTCGCGGGTCAGCGGCGGACGCGTGGTGCTCTTGCCGCTCGGGTCGCCGATCATGCCGGTGAAGTCGCCGATCAGGAAGATCACCTGGTGACCCAGCTCCTGGAACTGACGCAGCTTGTTGATCAGCACGGTATGGCCCAGGTGCAGGTCGGGAGCCGTCGGGTCGAAGCCGGCCTTGATCCGCAGCGGTTGGCCGCGCTTGAGCTTCTCCACCAGTTCCGACTCGACCAACACCTCTTCCGCACCGCGCTTGATAAGCGCCAGCTGCTCTTCAACCGACTTCATAGACAGACCCGCAAGGCTCAGATTCAAAGGGGACCAACCATACAAGATCGGCCGTCAAATACAAGTTTCGCAACGGAATGTGACCCGGAAGGCGCCTTGCGGCGTCTACGCGCCCTTGCGCGAAACTGGATTTGGTTATATTTTATACAGTTATTTCATCTTCATCATGTCATTCATCTTTTCCACCTTGTTTTTCAGCGTATTCATTCACTTTTTTCATTCACCTTTTCAAAGTCACCTCACCTATGACCAACGACACGCCTAAAGCGCCGCCGCTTTATCCGAAAAGCCATCTGTTGGCCGCCAGCGGCATCGCCGCCCTGCTCAGCCTGGCCCTGCTGGTATTTCCCTCCAGCGATGTAGAAGCGAAGAAGACCACCCTCAGCCTCGAGCTCGACACCCCGGCCGAGCAACTCAAAGACGAATCCCGGGCCGCACCGCTGGTGCAGTCCGACGACAGCAACGGCTCGCCCTTCGCCCAGATCGAAGGGGAGCAGGCAGACACCGAGCAGGCCGCCGAGCAGCAACAGCCCGTCGCCCAGGAAAAACCGCAGGAGAACCACCGCGAGGTGGTGGTTGCCCGCGGCGATACCCTCTCCACCCTGTTCGCCAAGGTCGGGCTGCCCGCCAACGTGGTGCATGACGTACTGGCCAGCGACAAGCAGGCCAAGCAGTTCAGCCAGTTGAAGCACGGCCAGGTGCTGCAGTTCGAACTGGACAAGGACGGCCAACTGGCCAGCCTGCACAGCCAGGTCAGCAACCTGGAAAGCATCCGCCTGAACAAGACCGCCAAGGGCTACGCGTTCGAACGCGAGATCAGCAAGCCCGTGGTGCGCACCGCCTACGCCCATGGCGTGATCAAGAGCTCGCTGTCGGCCTCGGCGCAGCGTGCCGGCCTCTCCCACAGCATGACCATGGATATGGCCCGCGTACTGGGCTACGACATCGACTTCGCCCAGGACATCCGCCCAGGCGATGAATTCGACGTGGTCTACGAGCAGAAGATCATGGACGGCAAGGTGATCGGCACCGGCAACATCCTGTCCGCGCGCTTCACCAACCGCGGCAAGACCTACACCGCCGTGCGCTACACCAACAAGCAGGGCAACACCAGCTACTACACTGCCGACGGCAACAGCCTGCGCAAGGCGTTCATCCGCACGCCGGTCGACTTCGCCCGTATCAGCTCGCGCTTCTCAGCCGGGCGCAAGCACCCGATCCTCAACAAGATCCGCGCCCACAAGGGTGTCGATTACGCGGCCCCGCGCGGTACGCCGATCAAGGCCGCCGGCGATGGTCGCATCGAGCTGGCCGGCCGTCGCGGCGGCTACGGCAACACCGTGATCATCGCCCACGGCAACAGCTACAAGACGCTCTACGGTCACATGCAAGGCTTCGCCAAGGGCATCAAGACCGGCAGCAACGTCAAGCAAGGCCAGATCATCGGTTACATCGGCACCACCGGCCTGTCGACCGGCCCGCACCTGCACTACGAGTTCCAGGTCAACGGTGTGCACGTCGACCCGCTGAGCCAGAAAGTGCCGATGGCCGATCCGATCGCCAAGGCCGAGCGCCAGCGCTTCATGCAGCAGAGCCAGCCCCTGATCGCCCGCATGGATCAGGAAAAAGCTACCCTGCTCGCCGCAAACAAGCGCTGAAATGGCGCTCTACCTGGGGGTGATGTCGGGTACCAGCCTGGATGGCCTGGACATCGCCCTGATCGAACAGCACGAGCAGCCCCGGCTGCTCGCGACCCGCTACCTGCCGATGCCGGGCGAGCTTCGCCAGGAACTGCTGAGCCTCTGCGCCAGCGGCCCCGACGAAATCGCGCGGGCGGCGGTGGCCGAGAATCGCTGGGCCAGCCTCGCCGCAGAAGGCATCCAGCAATTGCTGGCCGAGCAGAAACTCGAGCCTGGCGCCATCCGCGCCATCGGTAGCCATGGCCAGACCATCCGTCATGAACCGGCACGTGGCTTCACCGTACAGATCGGCAACCCGGCGCTGCTCGCCGAGCTGACAGGCATCTGCGTGGTCGGCGACTTCCGTCGTCGCGACGTGGCCGCAGGCGGTCAGGGCGCACCGCTGGTCCCGGCATTTCACGAGGCCTTGTTCGGCCATCTGGGCAAACGCCTGGCGGTGCTCAATGTTGGCGGCTTCAGCAACCTCAGCCTGATTGCCGACGACACGCCTGTGCACGGTTTCGACTGTGGCCCGGGCAACGTGCTGCTGGATGCCTGGATCGAACGCAAGCGCGGCCAGACCTTCGACGCAGACGGTAGCTGGGCCGCCAGCGGCACGGTCCAGGACGACCTGCTGAAGGCACTGCTCGGCGACCCGTTCTTTGCCGGCAGCGGCCCCAAGAGCACCGGCCGCGAGGTGTTCAACCTGGCCTGGCTGGACGCCCACCTGGCCCGGCTGCCGCACTACCGCGACGAAGACGTCCAGGCCACACTGCTGGAACTGACCGCGCGCAGCGTCATCGATGCGCTGCGCAACGCCCAACGCGGTACCGAAGCCCTGATGGTCTGTGGCGGCGGTGCACGCAATGGCGCATTGATGAAGCGCCTCGCCGACTTGTTGCCCGGCGCGACAGTGACCAGCACCCGTGATCCGGACTGGATCGAGGCCATGGCCTTCGCCTGGCTGGCCCACTGCTGCCTCGAAGGCATCCCGGCGAACCGCCCGAGCGTCACTGCGGCCAGAGGGTTGCGAGTGCTGGGCGCCATCTACCCCGCCTGATCGACGGAAACGAAAACGCCGCGCAATTGCGCGGCGTTTTCATTGCATTGCAGCCCGAATCAGATCGAGAACGACGAACCGCACCCGCAGGTGGTGGCAGCGTTGGGGTTCTTGATCACGAAGCGCGAGCCTTCCAGGCCTTCCTGGTAGTCCACCTCGGCACCGGCCAGGTACTGGAAGCTCATCGGGTCGACCACCAGCGACACGCCTTCGCGCTCGACGATGGTGTCGTCCTCGGCCACGTCCTCATCGAAGGTGAAGCCGTACTGGAAACCCGAGCAGCCGCCGCCGGTGACGAACACGCGCAGCTTGAGGCGATCATTGCCTTCCTCGGACACCAGGGTCTTCACCTTGTGCGCAGCCCCTTGGGTAAATTCCAAAGCGGTGGGGGTGAAGGTTTCGACGCTCATGTTGTTTCTCCCGGCGTTAGCCGCCATAAAACTCGATGACGCGCATTATCCGCTTCTCCGAGAAAATTGGTCAACAATTGTGCGGCTTTGGTCGAGACAAACGAAAAGGCCCGCACAGCGCGGGCCTTCTTCAAGCGCGGCGATCAGGGCAACAGGCCCGCGTGGGACAGGCCCATGCGCTCGTCCAGGCCGAACAGGATGTTCAGGTTCTGCACAGCCTGGCCGGATGCGCCCTTGACCAGGTTGTCGATTACCGACAGCACGACCACCAGGTCGCCGCCCTGCGGGCGATGAACAGCAATACGGCAGACGTTTGCACCGCGCACGCTGCGGGTCTCGGGGTGGCTGCCGGCTGGCATCACGTCGACGAACGGTTCATCGGCATAGCGCTTCTCGAACAGCGCCTGCAGGTCGACCGAAGTGTCCACCACGTTGGCGTAGAGGGTGGCGTGAATGCCGCGAATCATCGGCGTCAGGTGCGGCACGAAGGTCAGGCCGATATCCTTGCCGGCGGCCAGGCGCAGGCCTTGGCTGATTTCCGGGAGGTGGCGGTGGCCCTTGACCGCATAGGCCTTCATGCTTTCGCCAGCCTCGCAGAACAGCGAACCCACCGCGGCACCACGGCCAGCGCCGCTGACACCTGACTTGCAGTCGGCGATCAGCCGCGACGGATCGGCAAGGCCCGCCTCGAGCAGCGGCAGGAAACCAAGCTGGGTGGCGGTCGGATAGCAGCCCGGCACCGCGATCAGGCGCGCCTGGCGGATCTTCTCGCGATTGACTTCCGGCAGCCCATAGACCGCATCCTCGAGCAGCTCTGGCGCGCCATGCGGCTGACCGTACCATTTGCCCCATTCGGCGGCATCCTGCAGGCGGAAGTCGGCAGACAGGTCGATGACCTTGGCCCCGGCGGCCAGCAATTCACCCGCCAGGGCATGGGCAACACCATGCGGGGTGGCGAAGAACACCACGTCGCAGGCTCCGAGGGTCTTGCTGTCGGGGACGCTGAACTGCAGGCCGTCATAGTGGCCGCGCAGGTTCGGGTACATGTCGGCCACCGCGACACCCGCTTCGGAGCGCGATGTGATGACCGCCACTTCGGCCTGTGGGTGCTGTGCCAGCAGGCGCAACAGTTCGACACCGGTGTAACCCGTGCCGCCGACGATACCGACCTTGATCATGACGCTTGCCCCTTATCAACGAGACCACTGGAAAGCGCACGATAATAGGGTTACGTGACGCCTGTAACAACTCTTGGGTACCCCTTTGCGGTACCGGACCTCTACTATCTGACGACCGTGAAAATCTGAAGGAAGTCCCCCATGCTCTATCTCTGGATCAAGGCGCTGCATATCGTCAGCGTGGTCTGCTGGTTCGCCGGCCTGTTCTACCTGCCGCGACTGTTCGTCTACCACGCCCAGAGCCAGGACAGCATCAGCCAGGACCGCTTCGTCACCATGGAGCGCAAGCTGTACCGCGGCATCATGAACCCGGCGATGATCGCCACCTACGTGTTCGGCATCTGGATGCTCTACCTCACCCCCGGCTGGCTGAGCCAGGGCTGGCTGCACGCCAAGCTGACCCTGGTGATCCTGCTGACCGGCTACCATCACATCTGCGGCGCGCAACGCAAACGCTTCGCCGCCGGTCAGAACACCCGCAGCCATATGTACTACCGCTGGTTCAACGAAGTCCCTGTATTGATCCTGCTGGCCATCGTCATTCTGGTCGTGGTCAAACCGTTCTGATCCTTCCTGAGCAAAGGAGTCTTGCCATGTCACTGCCTGCCACCCTCGAACGACGCCTGCGACTGCCCGTGGTCGCTGCCCCGATGTTCCTGATTTCCAACCCGCAACTGGTCCTGGCCTGCTGCGGCCAGGGTGTAGTGGGCAGTTTCCCGGCACTGAACCAACGCGACAGCGCTGGCTTCGAGGCCTGGCTGGAGGAGATCGAGGCAGGTCTGGCGCAACTGCAGGCGCCGGCGCCTTATGCCGTGAACCTGATCGTGCACCCGAGCAACCCGCGCCTGCAGGCAGACCTCGCCCTGTGCGTGAAACATCGGGTGCCCATCGTCATCACCAGCCTGGGCGCGGTGAAGGAAGTGGTGGATGCGGTACACAGCTACGGTGGCCTGGTGTTCCACGATGTCACCACCCGGCGTCACGCGGAAAAGGCTGCCGAGGCGGGCGTCGACGGCCTGATCGCCGTAGCGGCGGGCGCAGGCGGTCACGCCGGGACCTGGAGCCCGTTCGCCCTGGTCGCGGAAATCCGCCAGTTCTTCGACAAGACCCTGCTGCTGGCCGGCTGCATCAACCATGGCCACGAAATCCTCGCCGCCCGCCTTATGGGTGCCGACCTCGCCTACATGGGGACGCGCTTCATCGCCACGCACGAGAGCCACGCCCAGGAGGCCTACAAGCAGATGCTGCTCGATGCCCGGGCCGCCGATATCGTCCACACCCCGGCGGTGTCCGGTGTCCCGGCCAGCTTCCTGCGCCAGAGCCTGGAGCAGGCCGGTTACGACATGAGCGCGCTCAAGCACAATCCGGGCGAGACCAAGCTCAAGCCACTGGATGAAGAGGCCAAGGCCTGGAAGACCGTATGGTCTGCCGGCCAGGGCGCGGGCGGTATCCATGACCTGCCGCAGACGGCCGAGCTGATCGAACGACTGCACAAGGAATACCAGGCCGCCCTGGATCGCAGCCGTGAACTGGCGCTCTGAAGCCCCTGCAAAAGACCACAACAGCCCCGGCCAAGCTGTACACTAGGCGCCCTCTTTCGTCCCCAGGAGCCTTGCATGACCCGTTACGCCATGATCACCGGAGCTTCCAGCGGCCTGGGCCTGGCCCTGGCGGAGGCCCTGGCGCGGCGCGGGCGCAACCTGATCCTGGTGGCACGTCACCGTGAAACCCTGGAACCGATCGCCATCGAGTTGACCCAGCGCTTCGGCGTCGAGGTGCTGCTGCGCGCCTGCGACCTCAGCCAGCCCCTTCGCCTGTCCGGCTTCGTGCTGGAACTCGAAGAAGGCGAGCGGCGCATCGATCTGCTGGTCAACTGTGCGGGGCAACGCACCTATGGGCCGTTCCTGGCCCACGAATGGGCCGATGAGCAGGACCTGCTGGAGGTCAACATTCTCGCCCTGACCCGCCTGTGCCACGCCATCGGCAACCTGATGGCGGTGCACGGCGGCGGTCAGATCCTCAACGTCGCCTCGCTGGCCAGCGCTGCACCGGGGCCGTGGATGGCCTGCTACAGCGCCAGCAAGGCCTACGTGCTGAATTTCTCCGAGGCTCTGCGCGAAGAGCTGCGCCGTACCGGGATCAAGGTTTCGGTGCTGTGCCCGGGGCCGGTCCGCTCGGCACAGCGGCGCATACCGCGGCTGGAAGGCGGTTCGCGCTGCCTGAGCGCCGAGGAAGTGGCGCTCTACACCGTGCGCGCACTGGACCGCAACCGCGCGCTGATCATGCCCGGCCGCCGCAACCGCTGGCTGGCCTTCGTCCCGCGCCTGTTGCCGCGCTGGTTGAGCCGCAAGCTGGCCGGTGTGATCCATCGCCGCTATTGCCCCGTCGGCGCCGAATGACCCCTGTCCGAGCGACGCTTCGCTGAGTACACTGCGCTTCGACCCTCACCAAGGAGCAAGTGAAGTGGACGATCTATTCCTCAAGATCATCAACCGGGAAATCCCGGCGGATATCATCTACGAAGACGACCAGATCCTGGCCTTCAAGGATATCGCCCCTGCGGCACCGGTACATTTTCTGGTCATCCCGAAAAAGCACATCCCGACCCTCAACCACCTGACCGAAGAAGACAAGGCCCTGGCTGGCCACATCCTCTTCACCGCCCAGCGCCTGGCCGTGGAGCAGGGCTGCGAGGAAGGTTTCCGCGTAGTCATGAACTGCAACCCCAAGGGCGGCCAGACGGTCTATCACATCCACATGCATGTGCTCGGCCAGCGCCAGATGAACTGGCCACCGGGCTGACCCAAGGCAAGCCCATCGAGCGTGATTGGGTTAAACTGTCGGGCATCACTTTCGCGGAGGTGCCCGATGGCTACCGAACGTCACTATTCGCCGCTCGACCGCTTGCTGCTGCAGGCCGACACCGCCATGCGCACCTTGCTGCCCTTCAGCGGCCAACCTTCCCGCCCCTCGCCCGCCATCATCCAGCCCGATGTCGAGCTCGACGAATCGCAGACCCGCCACATCGCCGGCCTGATGCGCATCAACCACACCGGTGAAGTCTGCGCCCAGGCGCTCTACCAGGGCCAGGCCCTGACCGCCAAGCTGCCCCAGGTGCGCAAGGCCATGGAGCATGCCGCCGAGGAAGAGATCGACCACCTGGCCTGGTGCGAACAGCGCATCCGCCAGCTGGGCAGCCACCCGAGCGTGCTCAACCCGCTGTTCTACGGCATGTCGTTCGGCATCGGCGCGGTCGCCGGCCTGGTCAGCGACAAGGTCAGCCTCGGTTTCGTCGCGGCGACCGAGCATCAGGTGTGCAAGCACCTGGACGAACACCTCGAGCAGATCCCCGAGCAGGACGAAAAGTCCCGCGCCATTCTCGAGCAGATGCGCGTCGATGAAGCGCAGCACGCCGAGTCTGCCCTGGAAGCAGGCGGCTATCGCTTCCCTGCCCCGGTGCGTTTCGGCATGAGTTTGCTGGCCAAGGTGATGACCAAGAGTACCTACCGTATCTAGGACCAACCGATGACCGAGCGCTTCGATGCCAAGGACCTGGCCAGCGCGGTAAGCGCCGGCATCCTCCAGCCAGGACAGGACCGGGCGCTGCTCGAGTTCCTGCGCCAGCAACCGCAGCAGCAGGGCCGGTTCCAGCTGGCCCATGTCGCCTTCTACTTCGGCGCGCTGCTGATCATGGCCGCCATGGGCTGGCTGCTCACCGAAGCCTGGATGCGCATCGGTGACACAGCCCTGCTGGCCGTCGCCCTTCTCTATATCAGCGCGCTCACCCTGTTCGCCCTGTCACTGCAGCGCCGTGGCCAGGCCATCCCGGCCGGTGTCCTGGCCGCAGTGGCGGTGAGCATCGTGCCCCTGGCCGTGTTCGCCATCGAGCGCCTGCTCGGCTGGTGGCCGCTGGATGACGTGCAGTTCGACTACCACCAGTACTACACCTACGTGCAGGGTGGCTGGCTGCTGATGGAAGCGGCAACCGTGCTGGCCGGATTGCTGATGCTGCGCCTGGTGCCCTTCCCCTTCATCGTCATGCCGATTGCCGTGGCCCTGTGGTTCATGTCCATGGACCTGAGCGAATGGTTCTACGGCGAAGTGTTCAGCTGGGAACAGCGAGAGAAGGTGTCGGTGTGGTTCGGCCTGGCGCTGCTGGCCGTGTTCCTGGTCATCGACGGGCGCACCCGCCGCGACTATGCCTATTGGGGTTATCTGGCGGGGCTTGCGGCGTTCTGGGGCGGGTTGACCTCGATGAACAGCGACAGCGAGGTGGGCAAGGCGCTCTACTGCCTGATCAACCTCGGCCTGATGGGCTGTGCAGTGCTGCTGCGCCGTCCGATGTTCATGGTTTTCGGCGCCCTGGGCGTGGCGGCGTACCTGGGGTACCTGTCGTATGACGTATTCGCCGAGTCGTTGCTGTTCCCGGTGGTGGTGACCCTGATCGGGCTGGCGGTGATCGGCCTCGGTCTGGCCTATCAGAAACGTCGCGAACAACTGAGCCAGTCGCTGCGCGCCAGGCTACCGCAATGGCTGCTGAACGCGCTACCCGCCCTGCGCGACTGAGAATCGGGGCCGGCTGGCGGCCCCCCGGCAGTCTCAGCCCAGCTCTACGATTTCGTAGCCATGGGTGATTTCCACGCCCGCACGGTCGAGCATGATCGAGGCCGAGCAGTATTTCTCCGCCGACAGCTCTACCGCACGCTTGACCTGCGCCTCCTTCAGCCCACGGCCCTTGACCACGAAATTCAGGTGAATCCTGGTGAACACTTTCGGGTCTTCGCTGGCGCGCTCGGCTTCGAGGAAGGCTTCGCAGCTTTCCACCGCCTGTCGGGATTTCTTCAGGATGCTGACCACATCGAAGCTGCTGCAGCCGCCCAGGCCGAGCAGCAGCATTTCCATGGGGCGCACGCCCAGGTTGCGACCGCCAGCCTCGGGAGGACCGTCCATGACCACGACATGCCCACTCCCCGACTCACCGAGGAACATGGCCTCACCGGCCCACTGGATGCGTGCCTTCATCTATCCGGACTCCTGATTTCGTAAAAGGCCGTCAGCTTAGACCTTGTAGCGCTGTCGGAAAAGCTCAAGACGTTAGGGTTTCATGCCGATAAATCCGAAGTGTCTGATAAGCTGACGCCAATTCACTGGCGCTTACTGTCAGTTACACCCTACAAAAATATCTCTGCGTCGCTCGAACAGGATTTTCGTGATGGTTGCCTCAGCACTTGCTGCCAAGATCAAGAATATCGACAAGCTGCTGGTACATTGCCAGCGCCGCCGTTATGCCGCCAAGAGCAACATCATCTGCGCCGGCGACCGGGCAGAGACGCTGTCGTTCATCGTCAAGGGTTCGGTGACCATTCTCATCGAGGACGACGAAGGTCACGAGATGATCATCGCCTACCTCAACAACGGCGATTTCTTCGGAGAGCTCGGGCTGTTCGAGCCGGCGGGTCCAGAGCAGCAGCGCAGTGCCTGGGTGCGTGCCAAGACCGAATGCGAAGTGGCCGAGATCAGCTACGACAAATTCCGCGAGCTGGCCCGGCATGACCCGGACATTCTCTACGCCCTCGGCAGCCAGATGGCGCAACGCCTGCGCAACACCACGCGCAAGGTCGGCGACCTGGCCTTCTTCGACGTCACTGGCCGTGTCGCCCGTTGCCTGCTCGACCTGTGCAAGCAGCCGGATGCGATGACCCACCCCGACGGCATGCAGATCAAGATCACTCGTCAGGAGATCGGCCGGATCGTCGGTTGCTCGCGCGAGATGGTCGGCCGCGTACTCAAGGATCTCGAGGAGCGCAGCCTGGTGCAAGTCAAGGGCAAGACCATGGTGGTCTACGGCACCCGCTAGTCCTTGGGCAGTGCCGCGATCACCCCAGCGTAGGCCTGGGACAGGCGCTCGAACCAGGGCGCAGCCGGCGCCACTTCATGCAAAGCGATATGACTGTCGGCGCGGCAGCGCTGCTCCAACCCGCAACATTCATTGAAGCGGTTGACCGCCGCCACCATCGACTCGCGCTCGTTGTCCAGCAACAGCGCGCCATGCACCAGCACCACCGGGCGCTTGCCGCCCAGCCCCTGGCGCCAGCGCTGGGCGGTGCCGACCAGCTTGCGACCATCGAGGTTGACGTTGTAGCGCCCATCGCAGAACGCGCCATCGATCTCACCAACCGAAGCCACGCCGCCCCATTCGCGTAGCACATCGCACAACGGCAGGCACAACCGCTCGTATGCGTTCTCGATACGTCCGTGATCGCCTTCGCTGCGCGGAGCCACGTACACCAGCGCGACGTTCACCGTTGCATGGGATTGCGGCACCGGCTCACCACCGGTTTCACGCAGCAACACCGGCCAGCCGGCAATGGCAAGCTCGGCGCAGGCGGCTTCGAAGTTGTCGAGTCGGCTCATGCGCCGCGGCATGACCAGGGCATGGTCGGTCGGGCGCCAGAAGAGCACGCCGGATTCCCGCTCACCACGGCAGACGGCGGCGAGCAGTTCCTGTTCGGCGTGCAGGCCCTGCTCGACAGTGAGGGCCAGGGGTTGATCGGTCATTGATCCACCTTGCTAGTCAGGCTCACCGGCCACTTCGCGGGCTTGCCTGCGAAGTGGCCGGAACAGTCATACAAAAAAGCCGGCATCAAGCCGGCTTCATGTTTTCGATCAGTCCAGAGGCTGAACAGTCTTCTTCACCTGATCGGGGAAGAACAACCGCTGCAGCTCGAGCCCCGGCTGTTCGGCGCGCATGAAAGCCTCGCCGACCAGGAACGAGTACACCTCGTTGATTTCCATCAGCTCCACATCGGCGCGGTTGAGGATGCCGCTCTCGGTGATCGCCAGACGGTCGCGCGGGATGCGCGGCAGCAGGTCGAGGGTGGTGTCCAGGCTGACTTCGAAGGTGTGCAGGTTACGGTTGTTGACCCCCACCAGCGGTGTGTCGAGGGTTTTCAGCGCACGCTCGAGCTCATCGCCATCGTGCACCTCGACCAGCACGTCGAGGCCGACGTCCTTGGCGGTGGCTGCCAGCTCAGCCATCTTCACGTCGTCCAGTGCCGAGACGATCAGCAGAACGCAGTCGGCACCCAGGGCACGGGCTTCGACGATCTGATAGGGATCGACCATGAAGTCCTTGCGGATCACCGGCAACGACACAGCGGCGCGGGCCTGTTGCAGGTATTCGTCAGCGCCCTGGAAGTAATCCACGTCGGTGAGCACCGACAGGCAGGTGGCGCCACCCTTCTCGTAGCTGACCGCAATTTCCGCAGGCACGAAGTGCTCGCGAATCACGCCCTTGCTCGGCGACGCCTTCTTGATTTCAGCGATGACCGCCGGCTGCTTGCGCCTGGCCTGCTCGATCAGGGCGTTGGCAAAGCCACGCGGGGCATCGGCCGCCTTGGCCAGACGCTCGAGTTCGCCAAGGTTCACGCGCGCACTGCGCTCGGCCACTTCCTGGAACTTGCGGGCGATGATTCTTTCCAGCACCGTCGGTACGCTCATGCTCCGTTCTCCTGCTTGAATACCGCGGTAAAGGCGCCCAGTTCCTGGAGCTTCTCCCAGGCAAGGCCGGTGTGCAATACGTCGTGGGCGAGTTCGACGCCCGATTTCAGGCTCATCGCGTGGTCGGCGGCATACAGCGCTGCGCCTGCGTTGAGCACGATCATTTCGGCAGCCTTCTGACCGTTCTCGGTCTTGCGCCGGCCCAGCGCATCACGGATCAGCGCCAGCGAAGCCTGTGGATCATCCACCGCCAGGCCATGCAGGCTCTGGCTTTTCATGCCGAGGTCTTCGGGCTCGACCCAATACTCGCTGATCTCACCTTTCTTCAGCTCCGCGACGAAGGTCGGCGCAGCCAGGCTGAACTCGTCCAGGCCATCCTTGGAATGCACCACCAGCACATGCTTGCTGCCCAGGCGCTGCAGCACTTCAGCCAGCGGGCGGCACAGGGCCTGGGTGAACACGCCGACCACCTGGTGCTTCACTCCGGCCGGATTCGTAAGCGGGCCGAGCATGTTGAACAGGGTGCGCAGGCCCAGGTCACGACGGGGACCTGCGGCGTGCTTCATTGCGCTGTGGTGGGTCTGGGCGAACATGAAGCCGATGCCCAGGCTGTCGATGCAGCGGGCCACCTGAACCGGCGTCAGGTTCAGGTAGATGCCGGCCGCTTCCAGCAGGTCGGCGCTGCCGCTCTTGCCGGACACCGCACGGTTACCGTGCTTGGCCACCGGGCAACCGGCGGCGGCCAGGACGAAGGCCGAGGCCGTGGAAACGTTGAAGATGTTGGCACCGTCACCGCCCGTGCCGACGATATCGACCACACCGTCGAGGCTTGGCAGTTCGACCTTGTCGGCCAGCTCGCGCATCACCGAGACGGCGCCGACGATCTCGTCGATGCTTTCGCTCTTCATGCGCATGCCCATGAGGAAGGCGCCGATCTGCGCTTCACT
Organism: Pseudomonas sp. FA117; assembly: GCF_057370475.1. NCBI lineage: Bacteria > Pseudomonadati > Pseudomonadota > Gammaproteobacteria > Pseudomonadales > Pseudomonadaceae > Pseudomonas > Pseudomonas sp. FA117. Next base: position 497,784 of record NZ_CM170675.1, on the reverse strand, counting down.
GCACTGCCCGGTCATGATCTGGCGCATGACATCGCGCATTTCTTCGGTAGACAGGTCCAGGTGGCCGACGATGCGGCTCAGCGCGCTCTTGATATCCATGATCGATCCTTAACGGCGGCCGCCGGTCTGCTTGAGGAAGTTGGCGAACAGCTCGTGGCCCTGCTCGGTGAGGATGGACTCGGGGTGGAACTGCACCCCTTCGATGTTCAGGGTCTTGTGGCGCAGGCCCATGATCTCGTCGACCGAACCGTCTTCGTGGGCGGTCCAGGCGGTGACTTCCAGGCAGTCCGGCAGGGTTTCGCGCTTGACCACCAGCGAATGGTAGCGGGTGACGGTCAGCGGGTTGTTCAGGCCGGCGAACACGCCCAGGTCACGGTGGAACACCGGGCTGGTCTTGCCGTGCATCACCTGGCGCGCACGCACCACGTCGCCGCCGTAGGCCTGGCCGATGGACTGGTGGCCCAGGCACACGCCGAGGATCGGCAGCTTGCCGGCAAAATGCAGGATGGCCTCGATGGAGACACCGGCTTCGCTCGGCGTGCATGGGCCGGGCGAGACGACGATGCGCTCGGGGTTCAACGCTTCGATCTGGGCGATGGTCATTTCATCGTTGCGAATGACCTTGACCTCGGCACCCAACTCGCCGAGGTACTGGACGACGTTGTAGGTGAAGGAGTCGTAGTTGTCGATCATCAGTAACATCTGGGGCAACCTCTTGAATCTACTGACTTTGCTTTCGAGCCTTCCTGCGCCGGCCGTGAGCGCGCAGATGCCGCGACGGCGATGATGGAACGACAGGAGGGCAAACGGGGGCGGGCCGGACAGGACCGGCAGGAGAAAGAGTCAGGCGCGCCAACGCCAACGGGCGTGAGCCTTGATAACGCGCATCAGGAGTTTGCTGACGATCAACACGGGGTAGTTCTCGCTCATACGTCCCGGCACAGTAGCCTACCGCAGCGACAGGCGCAATACGCCGTAATTACCGGCAAACGAACGGACTTGGAACCCGTTCCCGCTTTTTTGCTAAGGTCTTCTAGCTCGTCCTCATAAAAACAACGAAACGGAACTTCAGACATGCGACAGCCACCCTTCCTGCGCACCACCCTGTGCCTGCTCACCCTCGCCTGCAGCCAGGCGATGGCGGCGCCTTCGCCCTACTCTTCGCTGATCGTGTTCGGCGACAGCCTCAGCGATGCCGGACAGTTTCCCGACCTGACCGGCGGTACAGAGGGTCGGCGCTTCACCAACCGCGATGCCAATGGCAATTTCGCCCCGGTGTCACCGATGATTCTCGGCGGCCGGCTCGGCATCGACCCGGACCAGCTCAACCCATCGACCTCCCTGGGAACTCGTCCGGACGGCAACAACTGGGCAGTCGGCGGCTACCGCACCGACCAGATCCTGAACTCCATCACCGACACTTCCGAGCTGGTCGTACCACCGGGCAACCCGGGAGCCGGAGCAGTACTGCGCGAACGCCCGGGCTACCTGGCCAATGGCATGCGGGCCGACCCGAATGCCCTCTACTACATCACCGGCGGCGGCAACGACTTCCTTCAGGGCCGAGTCAACAGCGCCGCTGATGCCGCCGCCGCAGGCGCGCGCCTCGCCGCCAGTGCCCAGGCCCTGCAACAGGGCGGCGCGCGCTACATCATGGTATGGCTGCTGCCCGACCTGGGGCAGACCCCGAACTTCAGCGGCACCCCGCAGCAAGGCCCGCTGTCGCAGCTCTCGGGGGTGTTCAACCAGTCGCTGCTCAACCAACTGCGCCAGATCGACGCTGAAATCATCCCGCTGAACATCCCCACCCTGCTCGGCGAGGCCCTGCGCAGCCCGGCGGAATTCGGCCTGGCCGCCGACCAGAACCTGGTCGGTACCTGCTACAGCGGCGACGGCTGCGTGCAGAACCCGGTCTACGGCGCCAACGGCAGCAACCCTGACCCGACCCGCCTGCTGTTCAACGACTCGGTGCACCCGACCATTGCCGGCCAGCAACTGATCGCCGACTACGCCTACTCCATCCTCGCCGCGCCCTGGGAGCTGACCTTGCTCCCGGAAATGGCCCACGCCAGCCTGCGCGCCCATCAGGATGAGCTGCGCAACCAGTGGCAGACGCCCTGGCAAGCGGTGGGCCAGTGGCAGGCCTTCGTCGCCACCGGCGCCCAGGACCTGGACTTCGGCAGCCAGCGCAGTTCGGCCAGTGGCGACGGCCGCGGCTACAACCTGACCCTGGGTGGCAGCTACCGGCTCGATGACGCCTGGCGCGTCGGTTTGGCGGCAGGTGTCTACCGGCAGAAACTGGAAGCAGGCCAGCAAGACTCCGACTACAAGCTCGACAGCTACCTGGCCAGCGCCTTCGCCCAGTTCCGCCAGAACCGCTGGTGGGCCGACGCAGCGCTGACCGCTGGTCACCTGGACTACAGCGACCTCAAGCGAAGCTTTGCCCTTGGCGCCAGCGAACGCACCGAGAAGGGCGACACCGACGGCGAGGCCTGGGCGATCAGCGGGCGACTGGGCTACAACCTGGCTGCCGACGAAAGCGCCTGGCAACTGGCACCGTTCATCAGCGCCGACTATGCGCGGGTCAAGATCGATGGCTATGACGAGAAGAGCGGACGCTCGACGGCGCTGGCCTTCGACGATCAGGAGCGCAAGTCGCGGCGCCTGGGCGCGGGCCTGCTGGGCAGTGTGCAGGTGCTGCCGGGCACGCGGTTGTTCGCCGAGGTGGCGCGCGAGCACGAGTTCGAGGACGACCGCCAGGACCTGACCATGCACCTGACCACCCTGCCGGGCAACGACTTCACCCTGGCCGGCTACACGCCGCACAGCAACCTGACCCGAGCGAGCCTGGGCCTCAGTCATGAACTGGTGCCGGGGGTGAACCTGCGAGGGAACTACAACTGGCGCAAGAGCGATGAGTTGACGCAGCAGGGGGTGAGCCTGGCCTTGAGCCTGGACTTCTAGAGGAAATCGCGATGAATCTGTAGGAGCGGGCTTGCCCCGTGATGGGCTGCGCAGCAGCCCCTCACATGCATCCACCAAAAACGGCGCTCACCAGAGCGCCGTTTCTTCTTCCGTCAGCCGCGTGGCGTCTGCTCGGCCAGCGCCACCGCGCGGAACATCGCCCGGCGCTTGTTGATGGTCTCTTCCCACTCCAGTGCCGGCACCGAGTCGGCAACGATGCCGCCACCGGCCTGGACATGCAGTTCGCCGTCCTTGATCACTGCGGTACGGATGGCGATGGCGGTGTCCATGTTGCCGTTCCAGGCAAAGTACCCCACCGCACCACCGTAGACGCCACGCTTGACCGGCTCCAGCTCGTCGATGATCTCCATGGCCCGGATCTTCGGCGCACCCGACAAGGTACCGGCCGGCAGGATCGCGCGCAGGGCGTCCATCGCCGTCAGCCCCTCGGCCAGCTCGCCGGTGACGTTGGAGACGATGTGCATCACGTTCGAATAACGCTCGATCACCATCTTCTCGGTCAGGCGCACGCTGCCGGTGGACGACACGCGCCCCACATCGTTGCGCCCCAGGTCGATCAGCATCAGGTGCTCGGCGATTTCCTTGTCGTCCGACAGCAGGTCGTCTTCCAGCGCCCGGTCGGCTTCCTCGTTGGCGCCGCGCGGGCGGGTACCGGCGATCGGACGCACCGTGACCAGGTTGTCCTCGACCCGCACCAGCACTTCCGGCGAACTGCCGACGACGTGGAAGTCGCCGAAGTTGAAGAAGTACATGTAGGGCGTCGGGTTGAAGCAGCGCAGCGCACGATACAGGTCGATGGGCGCAGCCTTGAAGTCGATGGACATGCGCTGCGACGGCACCACCTGCATGCAGTCGCCAGCGAGGATGTACTCCTTGATCCGGCCGACCGCATTCTCGTAGTCGTCCCGGGTGTAGCTGGAGCGGAATTCGGGCTCGGCGGCCATCGGCCCGCTGAGGTCCAGGCCGCGGCGCGGCGTGATCGGCTGGCGCAGTTTCTCCAGCAAGCCGTCCAGGCGCGCCTTGCCCTGCTCGAAGGCCTGCTCCTCGGACGGGTCGACCAGCACGATCGCATGCATCTTGCCGGCCAGGTTGTCGAACACCACCACTGCGTCGGAGACCATCAGCAGGATATCCGGTACGCCCAGCGGATCCGGATTCGGGCTGGCGCCCAGGCGCTTCTCGACATAACGCACGCAGTCGTAGCCGAAGTACCCGACCAGGCCACCGTTGAAACGCGGCAGGCCAGGAATGTCGGCGACTTTGTAGCGGTCCTTGAACGACTCGACGAAGGCCAGCGGATCCTCGACCTCGTGGCTTTCCACCTCGACGTCATCCTGCAGGATGCTCACCTGATAGCCATGCACACGCATCACCGTGCGCGACGGCAGGCCGATCATCGAGTAGCGCCCCCACTTCTCCCCGCCCTGGACGGACTCGAGCAGATAGGAGTTGGCCTGGTCGGCAAGCTTCAGGTAGATCGACAGCGGCGTGTCGAAGTCGGCCAGGGTTTCGCAGGCCAGGGGAATGCGGTTGTAGCCGGCAGCGGCCAGGCGCAGGAATTCTTCGCGGGTCATGGGTAGCCTCGTGGCAAGCAGCAATGGGGTCGGGCAAGCGGACGGGCCGGCGGGCGCCGGCGAGCGGGAGTCAGGCGCGCCAGCGCCAACGGGCCAGGGCCTTGATGACTTTCATCCAGAATTTGCCGGTAACACTCACAGTGGAGTCTCTGTCTTGGGAGGCTTGAAGGTCCGCCCACGTTATCCCAGTGTCGGTGACTAAGCAACCGGGCAGCAGCAGGCGTAGATCGTCGAGTACCAGGCTGGGCGACTCCTCGTCGATCGGCCGCCCGTGGTTGTAGCCGTAGGTCAGGCCGACGCTCTTGACGCCGGCCGCCCTGGCCGCCTGTACGTCACTGCGCGAGTCGCCGACGAACAGCGATTGCTCGGGCGAAATGCCGGCCATCTTCATGACGAACAGCAGCGCTGCGGGATCGGGCTTTTTCTGTGGCAGAGTGTCGCCGCCGATGATCCAGCGGAAGTAACGGCCGATCTTCATCTGGTCCAGCAGCGGGCCGACGAAGCGCTCGGGCTTGTTGGTGATCAGCGCCATCTCCACGCCCTGCTTGCGCAGCCAACGCAGGGTGTCGCGCACCCCGGGGTAGACCACGGTCAGCTCATGGCTTTGGGCATAGGCTTCCATGAACAGTGCCAGCGCACGCTCGGCCAGTTGCGCATCGACGGCGTCGTGCTCGATGCCGCTGGCCAGGGCGCGGCGCACCAGCACCTCGGCGCCGTTGCCCACCCACTGGCGCACAGCGTCCAGCCCGGCGGGCGGGCGGCCGAGTTCGAGCAGCATGCGGTCCACGGCGGCGGCCAGGTCAGGTACCGAATCGATCAAGGTGCCGTCCAGATCGAACATCACCAGCCTGGGCAGCGTCCCTGGAAACAGCTGCTCGAAGCCACTCATCGGCGGGCCAGGGCCAGTTCGGCGCGCATCTTGGCAATCACTTCCTGGTAGTCCGGGGCGTTGAAGATCGCCGAGCCTGCCACGAAGGTGTCGGCGCCAGCGGCGGCGATTTCGCGGATGTTGCCGACGTTGACGCCGCCATCGATCTCCAGGCGGATATCACGCCCACTGGCATCGATCAGCGCACGGGCCTCGCGCAGCTTGTCGAGGGTACCGGGGATGAACTTCTGCCCGCCGAAGCCCGGGTTGACGCTCATCAGCAGGACCATGTCGACCTTGTCCATCACGTATTTCAGCGCGTCCAGGCTGGTCGCCGGGTTGAACACCAGGCCGGCCTTGCAGCCACCGTCCTTGATCAGTTGCAGCGAACGGTCGATGTGTTGCGAGGCTTCCGGGTGGAAGGTGATGTAGGTGGCGCCGGCCTCGATGAAGTCGCCGATGATGCGGTCGACCGGGCTGACCATCAGGTGCACGTCGATCGGCGCGGTCACGCCGTACTTGCGCAGTGCCGTGCAGACCATCGGGCCGATGGTCAGGTTGGGCACGTAGTGGTTGTCCATGACATCGAAGTGAACGATGTCGGCCCCGGCGGCCAGAACCTTGTCGACGTCCTCGCCCAGGCGGGCGAAATCGGCGGAAAGAATGGAGGGGGCAATAGCGTAGGGCTGCATGGCGCACCTATGTGGTGGAAATCACGGTGGCGCGCATTGTAACCCAGGGAAGTGGATGGGGGCTGATCGGTATCAATCGGTGTCGAACGGTGCACGGAACCAGGGTTGCCTGTACCGCCCTCATCGCGGGGCAAGCCTGCTCCCACAGGTGCCCCGCCGTTCACGAGAGCAGCGTTGTACCTGCAGGATCAGGCCGGCTGCTGGGTCCGCATCTTCTCGCTGCGCCCGCGCAACCATTCCAGGGTCAGCAGCAGGATCACCGAGAAGGCGATCAGCAGCGTGGCCGCCGCCGCGATGGTCGGGCTCAGGTTCTCGCGAATGCCGCTGAACATCTGGCGCGGCAGGGTCGCCTGCTCGGGGCCGGCGAGGAACAGCGTCACCACCACTTCATCGAACGAGGTGGCAAAGGCGAACAGTGCCCCGGAGATCACCCCCGGCGCAATCAGCGGCAGGGTTACCCGACGGAAGGCCAACAGTGGCGAGGCACCGAGGCTGGCCGCAGCGCGCACCAGGTTGTAGTTGAAGCCCTGCAGGGTCGCCGACACGGTGATGATCACGAACGGCACCCCCAGCACCGCATGCACCAGGATCAGCGAAATGAAACTGTTGCCCATGCCCAGCGGCGCAAAGAACAGGTAGCTGGCCACACCGATGATCACCACCGGCACCACCATCGGCGAAATCACCAGCGCCATCACCAGCGACTTGCCGGGGAAGTCGCCGCGGGTCAGGCCGATCGCCGCCAGGGTGCCGAACACCATGGCCAGCACCGTCGCCGCCGGGGCGACGATGATGCTGTTCTTCAGCGCGCGCATCCACTCGGCGGAGCCGAAGAAGTCCTGGTACCACTGCAGCGAAAAGCCCTGCAACGGGTACACCAGGAAGCTGCCGCTGTTGAACGACAGCGGAATGATCACCAGCACTGGCAGCACCAGGAACAGCAGGATCAGGCCGCAGAGAATGCGCAGGCTGTAGAACCAGACCCGCTCCACGGGCGACATGTAAGGGCTCGGCATGACAAGGTTCCTCAGCTCAGGCGCAGGCGGCTGGCACCGACCAGCCAGCTATAGATCAGGTACAGCAGCACGGTCGCCAGCAGCAGCAACCCGCCCAGGGCGGTGGCCATGCCCCAGTTGATGCTGGTGTTGGTGTAGAAGGCGACGAAGTAGCTGACCATCTGGTCGTTCGGGCTGCCGAGCAGCGCCGGGGTGATGTAGTAGCCGATGGCGAGGATGAACACCAGCAGGCAGCCGGCACCGACACCGGCGTAGGTCTGCGGGAAGTACACCCGCCAGAAGCTGGCGAACGGATGGCAGCCCAGCGAGATCGCCGCACGCATGTAGCTCGGCGAGATGCCCTTCATCACGCTGTACAGCGGCAGGATCATGAACGGCAGCAGGATGTGCACCATGGAGATGTAGACACCGGTGCGGTTGAACACCAGCTCCAACGGCTGATCGATGATGCCCGTGGCCATCAGCGCGCTGTTGATCAGCCCGCCCGACTGCAGCAGCACGATCCACGCCGCCACCCGCACCAGGATCGAGGTCCAGAACGGCAGCAGCACCAGGATCATCAGCAGGTTGCTCTGCCGCGTCGGCAGGTTGGCCAGCAGGTAGGCCAGTGGATAGGCCAGCACCAGGCAGATCACGGTGATCACCACACCCATCCACAGGGTACGGGCGAAGATGTCCAGGTAGATGGCCTGGTCGGGAGTGGTCCTGGCGATCTCGCCAAGGTCGTCGATGCGGTGGTCCACCGACGCCAGCAGGTAGAACGAGGTGACGCTGCTGGTGTTGCGCCGGATCGCCTGCCAGTAGGCCGGGTCGCCCCAGCGCTCGTCGAGTTGCTGCAGCGCGTCCTTGTAGGAGGCCGGCTCGTTCTTGAACGGCAAGGCGCGCGCGGTCTTGGCAAGCAGGCTGCGGTAGCCGGCCAGCTCCATGTTCAGGCGCTTGGAGGTATCGCCCAGGGTCTGGTTGCGACGCGACTCGGCCAGGTCTTCGCTCAGGGCCTTGTAGACGTTCTCGCCCGGCAGGCTCTTGCCATCCCACTGGCCGATCATCTCGACGGTACGCGGCAGGCCACCGACCACTTCCGGGTTGCCGACGCTCTTGTACAGCAACGCTGCGATCGGCACCAGGAACACCAGCAGAAGAAACAGCGCCAGCGGCGCGATCAGCGCCTGGGCCTTCCAGCGGTTGACCCGCTCGGCACGCTTGAGGCGCTGCTTGAGACTTGGACCGGCGCCTTCGTTGAGGGGCACTGCAATGGCCATGGCGAACTCCGAAAACCAGGAAAACGGGAAGCGCCGCCGCCCGGGGCGGCGCTCCGACAGCGCGGGTTACTTCTTCGCCGCCCAGGCGTTGAAGCGTTGTTCCAGCTGCTCGCTGTTGTCAGCCCAGAAGGCCACGTCGATCTGCACCTGGTTGGCGATGTTCTCGGGCGTGGTCGGCATATCTTTCTTCACCGCGTCCGACAGCAGGCTCACCGCCTTGGTATTGGCCGGGCCGTAGGCGATGTTCTCGGAGTAGGTCTTCTGCTGTTCGGGCTGCACGCTGTAGGCGATGAATTTCTTCGCCTCTTCCGCGTCCTTGGCGCCTTTCGGGATGGCCCAGGCGTCGAAGTCGTAGATGCCGCCGTTCCACACGACCTTGAGGTTGCTCTCTTTTTGCACTGCAGCAATGCGGCCGTTGTAGGCCGAGCTCATGACCACGTCACCCGAGGCCAGGTACTGCGGCGGCTGGGCGCCGGCCTCCCACCACTGGATGCTCGGCTTGAGCTCGTCGAGTTTCTTGAAGGCGCGGTCCACGCCTTCCTTGGTGCCCAGCACCTGGTACACATCCTTGGGTGCGACACCGTCGGCCATCAGGGCAAACTCGAGGGTGTACTTGGCGCCTTTGCGCAGGCCGCGCTTGCCGGGGAATTTCCTGGTGTCCCAGAAATCGGCCCAGCTGGTGGGGGCGGTCTTGAGCTTGTCGGCGTTGTACGCCAGCACCGTCGACCAGACGAAGAAACCCACGCCGCACGGCTGGATGGCGCCCTTCACGTAGTCCGACTCGTTGCCGAACAGCGCCGGGTCGAGTTCTTCGAACATGCCTTCGTCGCAACCACGGGCCAGTTCCGGCGATTCCACTTCCACCAGGTTCCACGACACGCTGTTGGTGTCGACCATGGCTTTGACCTTGGCCATCTCGCCGTTGTACTCCCCGGCGACGATCTTGCCCTTGCCGGCCTTCTCCCATGGCTCGTAGAACGCCTTGACCTGCGCCGCCTTGTTGGCACCGCCGAAGGACACCACGGTCAGGTCCGCCGCCAGGGCCTGGCCTGCGGTGAACAGCCCCAGGGCCAGGGCGGTCAGTTTCAGCTGCTTGTGCATTATTATTCTCTCCACAGTACAGGGTTGGTGAAGCAGTCCATCAATGGGCCAGGGCAATCGGATCGAGCGCGCGGGCGTGCTCGACCTCCCAGCCAAGCGGTACCACATCGCCCACGGCCAGGGCCGGGTCGAGTTCGGCGATCGGCTGCTTCACGAAGAAGTCGGCCTTGCCGCAGACTTCCAGGCGCACCCGCACGTGGTCGCCCAGGTAGATGAACTCGGCCACGCGGCCGGAGAAGCGGTTGACGCAATGCTCGCTGCGGCCATTGAGGCGCACGCGTTCGGGGCGGATCGACAGGGTCACCGGCTCGCCGGCCTGGCCGACGTTCACCGCCAGCGCCTGGACCTTCTCACCCCGCGCCAGCTGCACCTGGCAGCGCTCGCCGTCGCGCGCCAGCAGGGTGCCGTTGATGCGGTTGTTCTCGCCGATGAAGTTGGCGACGAAGGTGTTGGCGGGTTCTTCGTAGAGGGTGCGCGGGTCGGCGATCTGCTGGATCTCGCCCTGATGGAACACCGCCACGCGGTCGGACATGGTCAGCGCCTCGCCCTGGTCGTGGGTCACGTAGACCACGGTCACGCCCAGACGCTGGTGGATGTGCTTGATCTCCATCTGCATGTGCTCGCGCAGTTGCTTGTCCAGCGCGCCGAGCGGCTCGTCCATCAGCACCAGCTGCGGCTCGAACACCAGTGCCCGCGCCAGCGCCACGCGCTGCTGCTGGCCACCCGAGAGCTGGCCGGGATAGCGCTTGGCGAAGCTGTCGAGCTGGACCATGTTGAGCACGCGCTTGACCCGTTCGCTGATGTCGGTCTTGCTCAGGTTGCGCACGCTCAGGGGAAAGGCCAGGTTCTCGGCCACGGTCATGTGCGGGAACAGCGCGTAATTCTGGAACACCATGCCGATGTCACGCTTGTGCGGCGGCACGTTGTTGATCGAGCGTCCGGCCAGCTGGATCTCGCCGGCGGTGGGCGTCTCGAAGCCGGCCAGCATCATCAGGCTGGTGGTCTTGCCCGAACCGGAAGGACCGAGCAGGGTGAGGAACTCGCCTTTGCGGATGTCGAGGTTGAGGTCCTTGACGATCAGCGATTCGCCGTCGTAGCTCTTCTGCACACCACGGAAGCTGACCAGCGTCTCGTTCGAATTCGCCTCGCTCATGCCCTGCACCTTCTTGTTGGAATGACTGCGTAGGCAACAGGCTAGAAGAACGGCAAAGCTCCGGAAATCGGGGGCGCTGAGAGAATGTCATCATCCGGATGGAAGAGTTGTTGTAGGGATTGCCCTACAAAGATGACGCGATTGGAATACTCCTCACCCCGACACCTCCAACCCTGTGGGAGCGGGCTTGCCCGCGAAGAGGTCCACACAGACACAGTGATCGACAGGCAGGGATCTTTCGCGGGCAAGCCCGCCCTCACAGATGCATGTCGCAATCAGACCAGCTTGTGCTCCATCGCATACTTCACCAGCTCCGCCAGCGAGTTGACCTTGAGCTTCTGCATCAACCGCGCCTTGTGGGTGCTGATGGTCTTGCTCGACAGCGCCAGTTGCTGGGCGATGTCGTTGACGTTGGCACCCTGGGCCAGGCGCTCGAACACCGAAAACTCACGTTCCGACAGCAGCGTGTGCAGCGGCCGGGTCTCGGTCAGGCCCACCTCGAAGACCATACGGTCGGCCAGCGCTGGGTCGATGTAGCGCCCGCCACCGGCGACGCGGCGGATCGCGGTCAGCAGCAGCGCCGGGTCGCTATCCTTGGTCGCATAGCCCGCCGCCCCCGCCTTGAGCGCGCGTGCCGCCATCTGCGCTTCGTCGTGCATCGACAGCACCAGGATGGCCGGCGGGCTGCTCAATGCGCGAATCCGCGGAATCGCTTCCAGGCCGTTGACGCCCGGCATCGAGATATCCAGCAGCACCACCTCGCAGGGCGTATGGCGCAGGGTTTCCAGCAACTGCTCACCGTTGCCGGCCTCGCCTGCTACCTGCATGTCCCTGGCCAGACCAATCAGCTGCTTGATGCCTTCACGGACGATAGTGTGGTCTTCGGCCACCAGCACTCGAATCACGGTGTTTCTCCTAATCCAGGGGGATCGCCACGCTCAGGCTGGTGCCCTCGCCCGGCTCGCTTTCCAGGCTCACGCTGCCGCCCAGCATCAATACGCGCTCACGCATGCCCACCAGACCGAACGAACTGGGTCGTGCCTGTTCAGGGCTGAAACCGGCGCCGTCATCGATCACCGTCATGCGCAGGTGGTCGCCTTCGAGCCTGAGCTCGATCTGCACCGTATGCGCCCGGGCATGCCGCATGACGTTGGTCAGCGCCTCCTGCAGGATACGAAACAGGCCGGTGGCCTTGGCATCGCTCAATGCTGGCAGATGATCCGGCACCTGCACCAGGCAGGGAATCTGCGTACGCGCTTCGAAGCGGCGGGCCTGCCACTCGATCGCCGAGGCGATCCCGGCATCGAGGATCGGCGGGCGCAGCGCAGTCGCCACGTCGCGGACCAGCTGGAACAACTGGGCGATCAGGCGCTTCATGCTGGCGAGCCGCTCGTCCAGCCCGGGGTCGAGCGCGGCATAGGCCAACTCGCACATCGACACCTCCAGCTTGAGTACGGTGAGCATCTGCCCAAGCTCGTCGTGCACTTCGCGGGCGATACGCGCCTTCTCTTCCTCGCGCACGCTCTCCAGGTGCGCCGACAGCTCGCGCAGTTGCTCCTGGGAACGCGCCAGCGCCAGCTCGACCCGCTTGCTCTGGGTGATGTCCCAGACGACACCGTCCCACACCACGCGGCCATCGGCCTGGCGCCGGGCGCTGGCCTTGATGTCGGCCCAGCGCTGCTCGCCCTCGCGAGTGAGGATGCGCCCTTGCCACGACCAGTCCCGGTCGTTGGCCAGGGCCAGGTCCTGGACCCGGTGATAATCGGCGCGGTCGTCGGGATGGACCAGGTTGCGCAGGCCCATGTCGGCATGCTGGATCTCGGCCGGCGCGTAACCGACCAGCGCCTCGCTGCCCTCGCTGACATAGGGGAACTCCGGCTCGCCCTCCGCCGGATCGCGCTCCAGGCGAAACACCAGCCCCGGCACGTTGCCGGCAATACCCTTGAGCCGCGCCTCGCTCTCGCGCAGGGCGGCGAGGGCGCGGCGGCGCTCGGTGACGTCGGTGATGAACACAACCAGGTATTCGGCATCGCGAAAACGCAGGAAGCTCAGCGACAGTTCCACCGGCAGCAGGCTGCCATCGACCCGCCGGCACTGGGTCTCGAATGCCTGTATCTCGCTGTCACCCGCTCGCGCGCGCTTCCACAGCTGCAACCAGCGGTCCATATGCAGGTTGGGTTCGATATCGATCAGTGGCCGCTCGAGCAGTCGGCCTTCGGCAAACCCGAGCATGCGTTCGGCGGCATGGTTGGCGTAGCGCACATGGCTGTCCCAGTGCACCCAGAGGATACCGACGGTGCTCTGGTCGATGGAGAACTGGCTCAGGCGTAGCGCCTCCTCGCGAGCCTGACGCTCCACCAGGCTCTCACGCGCCGCCAGCAAGCCCCGCTCCAGACGGCGCTGTTGACGGCGCTGCATCACCAGCGTGGCCAGGGCACAGAGCAGCAGAAGGCCGAACAGCAGAGCCAGGTTCTGCCAGAAGCCCGCCGACTCGCCCAGGCGCGAATAACGGGGCTGCAACCAGCGCTGGTGGAGCTGTTCCAGCTCCTTGGCCGGCATTGCCTGCAGGCCACGTTCCAGGACATCGGCCAGCAGCGGCCAGTCGCGCCGCGAGCCGATACGCAGCAACTGTGGCAGGCCGATATCCCCCACCACCACCATGTCGCCGAATTCGCTTTCGCGCGACAGACGGCTGAGCTGCGCCTCGTCCAGCACGGCATAGCTCACCTGACCACCCAGCACCCATTGCAACGCCTCGCGTTCGTTGGGCACGCCCTGCAGGTTGAGGTTGGAGTAGTTGCCGCGCAGGTAGTCGGCGAGCATCCCCGGCATGCGCACCGCCACCCGGTCGGCGGCGCCGAGTTGCTCCAGGTCCACCGCTCGCGCTGCGCTGCGCAAGCCCACCACCAGCTGCGGTACGCGCATGTACGGGTCGCTGAACAGCCACAGCCGCAGGCTGGCCGGGGTCTGGGTCAGGCCGGGTGCAAAGTCGATCTCGCCGGCCTGCAGCGCGTGCTCCAGGGCAGCCTGATCCGGGAAGTTGCGCCAGGTCAGGTCCAGGTCGAGCGCGCGTCCCAGCCAGCTCACCAGGTCGACGTTGGCCCCGTACAATTGCTGCAGGCGGCGGTCGAACTGAGCGTAGGGCGCCTGCAGCACCAGCCCGACGCGCAGGCTGCGGTGGCCGTCCAGCCATTGCTGCTGGGCAGGCTCCAGCACCACCGGCGCAACCTGGGCCTGGCCCAGGGCAATCAAGGGCAGCCACAACCAGCCGATAACCCACAGGCAACGCATTCGCTTCATCGATACGCTCGTCTTGGCAATGACGGTCACCTGCGTGGCCGTCGCGGGCAAATACTATTAGGCTGCCGGTATCATTCTGGCCTTGGGTTGATCCATGTTCATACTTTATCGCACGACGCTGGCCATGTTCTGCCTGGCCTCGGCACTACCGCTCGCGGCCCACGCCGCCGACCCCGACAAACCTGCCACGGCGGCCGAAACCGCTGCCGTTCGTGCACCGCTGAACGAGCGCAGCCAGGAAGACGCACAGGCCCTCGAACGCCTGGTACCCAAGGCCGAACAGAAGACCTTGCAGGCCGATGGCGAAAACTTCCTCGCCCTGTGGAAGCCGGCCAACGACAGCAACCCCAAGGGTGCCGTCATCATCGTGCCTGGTGCCGGCGAAACCGCTGACTGGCCCAACGCCGTCGGCCCACTGCGCAGCAAGTTCCCCGATGTCGGCTGGCACAGCCTGAGCATCAGCCTGCCCGACCTGCTCGCCGATGCTCCCCAGGCGCGCGCCGCCGACGCCCCGGCAGCGCAGCCCGCCAAGGACCAGGGCAAGGGCGCCAGCGCTCCGGCCAAGGATACGCCGGACGACGCCAACGCCAACGTCGCCCAGGCCACCGCTGCCGATGCCGACACCGCGCAGGGCACCGATGCGGTACAGGCCGACGAACAGAACGACGAGGCCGACGCCACGCGCATCAATGCCCGCCTCGATGCCGCCGTGGCCTTCGCCCAACAGCAGAACGCCCACAGCATCGTGCTGATCGGGCACGGTAGCGGCGCGTATTGGGCGGCACGCTACGTGAGCGAGAAGCAGCCACCGCAGGTTCAGAAACTGGTGCTGGTCTCGGCGCAGACACCGGCACGCGTCGAGCATGACCTGCAAGCGCTGGTGCCGACACTCAAGGTGTCGACCGCCGACATTTACTTCGTCACCCGCACCCGCGACCAGAACGCAGCCAAGCTGCGCCTGCAGGCCAGCAAGCGTGAGAAGGACAGCCAGTACCGCCAGCTGTCGCTGATTGCCATGCCAGGGGACAAGGCAGCGGAGCAGGAACAGCTGTTCCGCCGGGTCCGCGGATGGTTGATGCCGCAGGAAGCGGAGTAACGGGCAAGTGCGGCAGTGGGTTCTTCGCGGGCAAGCCCGCTCCCACGGCCCACGAACACTCCAGCACCGTACTCAGCCCTGAAACTCAGATCCCACGACGCTTGCGAATCAACGCATAGGCCTGGTGCAGCTCGCGAGTCCGCTCGGTCGCCTCGCGCACCCGGGCCTCGCTCGCACCACTGCCGACCAGCTTGTCAGGGTGATGCCGGCTGACCAGGCGTCGATACGCCTGCTTGATCCGATCGGCCTCGGTGTCAGCCTCGACCCCCAGCAGCCGCAGGGCCGCCGCATAGGTCATCACTCCACCCTCGACCGCCGAGCGGCTCGGCTCGTACTCCAGCGACAGGGCCTGCACCTGCTTGCGACTCATGCCCAGTTGCAGGCCCCAGTCCAGCAGCAGTTCCCGCTCGTGGCGCCCCGCCTTGCCATCGGCCCAGACCATGCGCCAGCACGCCCGCAGCGTACCCTCGGCGCCATGGGGCTGCTGGCCGATGCGGCGCAGGTGCTGCCCCAGACGATCCTTGCCCGCCTTGCCGCGATTGAACGCGGCAATCGCCCGCAGTCGCGCAGGTTCGGCAAGGTCGAGCCGGGTCATTTCCTGGCGCGCCTGTTGAATGTGCCCCTCGGCCACCCGCCCATCGCTCTTGGCCAGACGCCCCAGCAGGACGAACAGCAACTCTTCGTCACGCAACGCCGGACGGCCACCCAGGCGCTCGCGCACATCCTCCCAACCCTGCAGGCGCAGGCGCCGATCCATGGCCTGGCCCAGCAACGCCCCCAGCAAGGCGCCGGGAATGCTGGCCACGGCAAAACCGGCTCCGGCACCGATCACTGTGCTCGGCCACCACATCTCAGGCACTCTCGCCGATCAGGCGCTCGACTTCGGCCAGGCGCTCGAGCGTGCCGACGTCGACCCACTGGCCGCGATAATGCTCGCCACTGACCTGCCCGGCAGCCATCGCCTGTCGCAACAGAGGGGCGAGCTTGAAGGCACCAGGCTGGCAACCCTCGAACAGTTTCGGGTCGAGCACCGACAGGCCGCTGAAGGTCAGGGTGCCCGGGGCATCGTCACCATCGACCACATGCTCGCCATCGAGGCGGAAGTCGCCACGTCCGTGATGGCCGGGATTGTCCACCAGCACCAGGTGGGCGAGCCCCGACAGCGGCTGGCACAGGCGGCTGAGGTCATAATCGGTCCAGACATCGCCGTTGACCAGCAGGAACGGCTTATCGCCCAGCAATGGCAAGGCCTTGAAGATTCCGCCGCCGGTTTCCAGCGGTTCGCCCTCGGGCGAATAGCGGATGCTCAGGCCGAAGCGGCTGCCGTCACCCAGGTGCTCTTCGATCTGCTGGCCGAGCCAGGCGTGATTGATCACCACTTCGGTGACACCTGCCTTCGCCAGGGCCTGCAGGTGATACTCGATCAGCGGCTTGCCCGCCGCCGGCACCAGGGGTTTGGGCGTGTGCAGGGTCAGGGGGCGCATGCGCTCGCCCTTGCCCGCCGCCAGGATCATCGCCTTCATGGTTGCGCTCCGGCCTTGAGCTCGGCGATCAGCTCGGCAAGTTCGGCGAGTTCCGGACGACGACCGATCACTTCATCTATATAGGCGAAGAAGCGCGGCACATCGCCGAGATAACGCGGCTTGCCATCGCGATGACAGATGCGGGCGAAGATCCCGATCACCTTCAGGTGACGCTGTACGCCCATCAGGTCGCTGGCGCGCTGGAAGTCCTCGAACTCAGGCTGCACGGGGATACCTGCGGCGCGCGCCTTGTCCCAGTAGCTGCGCAGCCAGGCGTCGACACGCGACTGCGGCCAGCTGAGGAAGGCATCCTTGAACAGGCAGGTGATGTCGTAGGTGACCGGACCGTAGACCGCATCCTGGAAATCCAGCACGCCCGGGTTTGGGGCACTGTGCATGAGGTTGCGCGGCATGTAGTCGCGGTGCACCAGCACCTTGGGCTGGGCCAGCGCGCTGTCGATCAGCAACTGGCTGATGCGCTGCCAGCGCGCCTGCTGTGCATCGTCGAAGGTCAGTTTCAGCTCACGCCCGACATACCATTCAGGGAACAGCTCCAGCTCGCGGCGCAACAGGGCGACATCGTAGCTGGGCAGCCCGGCATCCATCGGCAGGTGCTGGAACGCCAGCAGCGCAGCGATCGCATCGGCGAACAATGCGTCGGCGTTCTCGCCATCAATGATGTCCAGATATGTCTTGCGACCCAGATCGCTCAGCAACAGGAAGCCGCGCTCAAGGTCCTGGGCGTGGATCACCGGCACATTGACCCCGGCACCGGCCAGCAACTGGTCGATGGCGACGAAAGGCGCGCAGTTCTCCTGCGGCGGTGGTGCGTCCATGATCACGAAGCTGTGCCCGGCGCCCTCCCAGCGGAAGTAGCGGCGAAAGCTCGCATCGCTGCTGGCGGCGGTCAGGCTGCCGGCGGGCACCTCGCCCCAGGCGTTGTCGCGGAAAAGAATCTGAAGCTGTTGTTCGAGCCAGACAGTCAGTTGTTGCAGGCGTACATCGTGGTCGGGCATTACAAGGGTCTCCGACGGCCCTAGCCGTCAAGCGGGTCATGCTTTATTATCCAGCATCTTTTTCAGACCATCGAGAGGCGTGCGGCCCCACACGCGGGCAGATGGCACGCAGGAAGCCCGGACTAATAAGATGGCATTGAAATCCCCCGCGTTTCGTAGAAAGTTTCCGTTGCTGGTCACTGGCGGTCTGCTGGCCCTGCAACCTCTGGCCACATCGTACGTGGTGGCTGCCGAGCAGTTCGACTGCCAAGTGTCCGCCTCCGGTGGTTGGGACTGCAAGCCCAAGACCGCTGCCAGCAGCCTGCCGCCGCGCCCTGTGCACGATGGCGCCGCGCTCAGTGGCGGCACCGAGGCCCAGACCGCCGAGGCGACTGGCAGTGCCGAACCCAAGCCGGTGCTGGTCACCGAGAGCAAGGGCCGTGCGCTGAAATCGCGCAGCGAAGACTACAGCCATCTGGACTGGGTGCCCCGCGAGAAGCTCACCGCCGCGCAACTGGCCGAGACCGGCCCGTATTGCGGCGGCGCGTACATCGAGCCGACCCGCCCGGGCATGAACGACTCCACGCCCAAGGACGAGTCGCCGACCTACCTCAACGCCAAGGTCTCCAAGTACCAGCAGGAGCAGCAGGTCGCGACCCTCGCCGGTAACGTGGTCATGCGCCAGGGCAGCATGCAGGCCGAGGCCGACGAGGCCAACCTCTACCAGACCGAGAACCGTGGCGAGCTCAAGGGCAACGTCAAGATCCGCGACAACGGTACGCTGGTGGTCGGCGACCAGGCCGAGATCCAACTCGACACCGGCGAATCCCGGGTCGACAACGCCGAATACGTGATGCACAAGTCGCATATCCGCGGCTCGGCCCTGTACGCCAAGCGTGCAGAGAACGCCATCATCCGCCTCAAGGACGGTACCTATACCACCTGTGAGCCGGGCAGCAACGCATGGCAGCTCAAGGGCAACAACATCACCCTGAACCCGGCCACCGGCTTCGGTACCGGCACCAACGTCACCCTGCGGGTCAAGGATATTCCGGTGTTCTACACACCGTACATCTACTTCCCGATCGACGACCGTCGCCAGTCCGGCTTCCTGCCGCCTTCGTTCAGCACCAGCAGCGACACCGGCTTCATGCTGGTCACGCCGTACTACTTCAACCTGGCGCCGAACTACGACGCCACCTTGTATCCGCGCTACATGGCCAAGCGCGGCCTGTTGATGGAAGGCGAATTCCGCTACCTCACCAAGTCCAGCGAAGGCCAGTTCGGCGGCGCGTACCTCAACGACGAGGACGACGACCGCAAACTGCAGACGGACTACAAGAAAGAACGCTGGATGGTCAACTGGCAGCACAAGGGCGGCCTGGACGACCGCCTGATGACCGAGGTGGACTACACCGACATCAGCGACCCGTTCTACTTCCAGGACCTGGAATCCGACCAGATCGGCGTGCAGAAGCGTGACTTCATCAACCAGCAGGGTGCGCTGACCTATCGCGGCGACTCCTACACTGCGCGACTGAACGTGCATGCCTTCGAAATGGCGACCATTTCGCAGATCACGCCGTATGATCGCCTGCCGCAGATTACGCTCAGCGGAGTACTGCCATATCATCCTGCCGGCGTTGACTTCTCGTACGAAACCGAGGCTGTGCGCTTTGATCGTGATCTGAAGAATGACTTTGTACGAAACAAAGACGGGTTCCCGGACGACAGCACCGGATTCGCTGGACGTCGCCTGGACGAAAGCGTTACCGGCATCGCTCGTGCCAATGGTACGCGCCTGAATATCGCACCAGCAATGAGCCTGCCGATGGAAGCCAGCTACGGCTACATCACCCCCAAGCTCAAGTATGCCTACACCAGCTATGACCTTGACCTGGACAGCCAGGGCAAGGCCCAGGCAATCGACCAGTCGGCCAACCCGGCCTATGGCAGCTATCACAGCTCCCTGAACCGCGACATCCCGATCTTCAGTGTCGACAGCGGCCTGTATTTCGACCGCAACACTTCGTTGTTCGGAACGAACTACCGCCAGACGCTTGAGCCTCGTTTGTTCTACCTGTACGTCCCGAACAAGGACCAGAAAGACATACCGCTGTTCGACTCCGGCGAAACACTGTTCAGCTACGACTCGCTGTTCCGCGACAACCGCTTCAGCGGTATCGACCGCATCGGCGACGAGAACAAGCTGTCGCTCGGTGTCACCACCCGCTGGATCGAGGAAAACGGCTTCGAGCGCCAACGTTTCAGCATCGGCCAGGCCTACTACTTCGAAGACCGCAAGGTGCAACTGCCGGGTATCGACTACCGTACCCGCGACGACTCAAAGTCGAACGTCTCGCCATACGCCCTGGTGTACCAGTATGCCTTCAACCGCGACTGGCGCTTCAACTCGGACTTCAACTGGGATCCGGACAGCCACAGCACCCGGTCGGGCAGTGCGATGTTCCACTACCAGCCTGAAGACAATCCGAACAAGGTGGTCAACCTCGGTTATCGCTACCGCAACGACACCATCGCTTACGATTCGCTTACCGGCACCTGGAAAGTGGGCGGCGGCGACTACGGCGCACCTGGTTCGCCAAACTTCATCAAGGACTACTACAAGATCCAGCAGCACGACTTCTCGGTCATCTGGCCGCTGGTGCCGCAATGGAGCGTCATCGCTCGCTGGCAGCATGACTACAACCGCAACCGCACCCTCGAAGCGATGGGTGGTTTCGAATACGACAGCTGCTGCTGGAAAGTGCGTCTGATCAACCGCTACTGGCTCGACATCGACGACTTCAGCCAGGCGTTGCCGCAGAACGAAAAAGGCGACCACGGCGTATTCCTGCAGATCGTCCTCAAAGGCCTCGGCGGCGTCGTTGGCAACAAGGTCGAATCGTTCCTGGACCAAGGCATTCAAGGTTACCGTACCCGTGAAGAGCAAGCTTATTGATCGTCTGCGCCCGCTGATGCTGGGCGCTGTAATGCTGAGCGGTGCGGTGCATGCCGCGCCGCAGCCGCTGGACCGCGTGGTGGCCATCGTCGACAACGACGTGGTCATGCAGAGCCAGCTGGACCAACGCGTACACGAAGTGCAGCAGACCATCGCCAAGCGCGGCGGTGGCGTGCCGCCTGCTGGCGCACTGGAGCAGCAGGTACTGGAGCGCCTGATCGTCGAGAACCTGCAACTGCAGATCGGCGAGCGCTCGGGCATCCGCATCACCGACGAAGAACTCAACCAGGCCATCGGCACCATCGCCCAGCGCAATGGCATGTCGCTGGATCAGTTCCGTGCAGCCCTCGCTCACGACGGTCTGTCGTTCGACGACGCTCGTGATCAGGTCAAGCGCGAGATGATCATCAGCCGTGTGCGCCAGCGTCGCGTGGCCGAGCGCATCCAGGTGTCCGAGCAGGAAGTGAAGAACTTCCTCAACTCCGATCTGGGCAAGATGCAGATGTCGGAAGAGTACCGCCTGGCCAACATCCTGATCCCGACCCCGGAAAGCGCCAATTCGGACGCCATCCAGGCTGCGGCACGTCAGGCTGGCGAGGTCTACCAGCAACTGCGCCAGGGCGCCGACTTCGGCCAGCTGGCCATCGCCCGCTCGGCCAGCGAGAACGCCCTGGAAGGCGGCGAGATGGGCTGGCGTAAAGCCGGCCAGCTGCCCCCTGATTTTGCCAAGATGCTCAGCAGCATGGCCATCGGCGACATCACCCAACCGATTCGCATCCCCAACGGCTTCATCATCCTCAAGCTCGAGGAGAAGCGCGGTGGCAGCGAGAGCGTGCTGCGTGACGAAGTCCATGTGCGGCACATCCTGATCAAGCCCAGCGAGATCCGCAGCGACGCGGCCACCGAGCAACTGGCCGAACGCCTGTACGATCGCATCAAGAACGGCGAAGACTTCGCCCAGCTGGCAAAAAGCTTCTCGGAAGACCCGGGCTCGGCACTCAACGGCGGCGACCTGAACTGGGTCGACCCGAACAGCCTGGTCCCCGAGTTCCGCGAGCAGATGGCCAACGCCCAGCAAGGCGAAGTGACCAAGCCATTCAAGACCCAGTACGGCTGGCATGTGCTGGAAGTCCTTGGCCGTCGGGCCACCGACAGCACCGAGCAGGCGCGCGAGCAGCAGGCATTGAACGTGCTGCGCAACCGCAAATACGACGAAGAGCTGCAGACCTGGCTGCGCCAGATCCGCGACGAAGCCTACGTTGAGATCAAGCTGCCTGGCGCCGACCAGGCGACCCAGTGAAGCCCCTGCGCTTCGCCGTCACACCCGGCGAGCCGGCCGGCATAGGTCCCGACCTGTGCCTGCTGCTCGCCGCAGAGCCCCAGCCGCACCCCCTGATCGCCATCACCAGCCGTGACCTGCTCGCCGAGCGGGCCGCGCAGCTGGGGCTGGCGATCAATTTGCTGGTGGTTTCGCCAGATGCGTGGCCGGACCGACCGGCGCCGGCAGGCAGCCTGTACGTGTGGGATACACCGCTGGCGGCGCCTGTAGCCCCTGGCCAGCTCGATGCGCGCAATGCCGCTTTTGTGCTGCAGACCCTGACGCGCGCAGGGCAAGGCTGCCTTGACGGTGACTTCGCCGGCATGATCACCGCCCCGGTGCACAAGGGCGTGATCAACGAGAGCGGTATCGCCTTCTCCGGGCACACCGAGTTCCTCGCCGACCTCACCCGCACTGCCCAGGTGGTGATGATGCTCGCCACCCACGGCCTGCGGGTGGCGCTGGTCACCACCCACCTGCCGCTGCGCGATATCGCCGACGCCATCACCGCCGAGCGCCTGGAACGCGTCACGCGCATCCTGCACAGCGATCTGCGTGACAAGTTCGGCATCGCCCAGCCACGCATCCTGGTCTGCGGCCTCAACCCGCATGCCGGCGAAGGCGGCCATCTTGGCCGCGAAGAAATCGACATCATCGAGCCCGCGCTCGAGCGCCTGCGCGCCGAGGGCATGGACCTGCGCGGTCCGTTGCCGGCCGATACCCTGTTTACCCCCAAATATCTGGAGCACTGCGATGCGGTGCTGGCGATGTACCACGACCAGGGCCTGCCCGTACTCAAGTACAAGGGCTTCGGCGCTGCAGTCAACGTGACGCTGGGCCTGCCGATCATCCGCACCTCGGTCGACCACGGCACTGCCCTGGACCTGGCCGGCAGCGGCAAGGTCGACACCGGCAGCCTGCGCGTCGCCCTGGAAACCGCCTACCAGATGGCCGAGAACCGACCATGAACGAGCACTACCAACACCGGGCGCGCAAGCGCTTCGGCCAGAACTTCCTGCACGACGCCGACATCATCGACCGCATCCTGCGGGCGATCCATGCCAAGGCGGGCGAGCACCTGCTGGAAATCGGCCCGGGCCAGGGCGCCCTGACCGAAGGCCTGCTGGGCAGCGGCGCGCAACTCGACGTGGTCGAGCTGGACAAGGACCTGGTGCCGATCCTCCAGCACAAGTTCGCCGGGCGCGACAACTTCCGCCTGCACCAGGGCGATGCCCTGAAGTTCGACTTCAACACCCTCGGCGTGCCACCGCGCAGCCTCAAGGTGGTCGGCAACCTGCCGTACAACATCTCCACCCCGCTGATCTTCCACCTGCTGGCCCACGCTGGGCTTATTCGCGACATGCACTTCATGCTGCAGAAGGAAGTGGTCGAGCGCATGGCCGCCGGCCCCGGCGGCGGCGACTGGGGGCGGTTGTCGATCATGGTGCAGTACCACTGCCGCGTGGAACACCTGTTCAATGTCGGCCCTGGCGCGTTCAATCCGCCACCGAAAGTGGACTCGGCCATCGTCCGCCTGGTCCCGCACGAGGTCCTGCCACATCCAGCCAAGGACCCGGCCCTGCTCGAGCGCGTGGTCCGCGAAGCCTTCAATCAGCGCCGCAAGACCCTGCGCAACACCCTCAAAGGCCTGCTCGACAGCCAGGCCATCGAAGCCGCCGGCGTCGATGGCAGCCTGCGCCCGGAGCAGCTGGACCTGGCAGCCTTCGTGCGCCTGGCCGACCAGCTGGCGCTGCAGCAAGGCTGATCGCCCCTCGCTAGCAACCCGCGCCCTTGTGGACGCGGGTTTGCCGCGAAGCATCCCACACCGCCGAAAGCTCCCACCGCTGGCCCTCCCCCCCGCCAATGGCCTAGACTGCGACAATCGCGTTAATGCTCCTGTTCGCCCAAGGCCCTCGCATGTCCGACCCCCGCTACCACATCGACGTCAGCGTCGTGACCCGCTTTCTCAAAGAGCAATCCGACCCCGAGAACGATCGCTTCGCCTTCGCCTACACCATCACCGTGGCGAACCACGGCACGCTCAAGGCCAGGTTGATGGCCCGTCACTGGCTGATCACCAACGGCGACGGCGCCGTAGAGGAAGTGCGCGGCGATGGTGTCATCGGCCAGCAGCCGGTCATCAACCCGGGCCAGAGCCACACCTACAGCAGTGGTGCGGTGATCAGCACGCGGGTCGGTACCATGCAGGGCAGCTACCAGATGTTCGCCGAAGACGGCACACGCTTCGACGCCCCGATCGCACCGTTCCGCCTGGCCGTCCCCGGAGCCCTGCACTGATGGCCACCTACGCCGTCGGCGACCTGCAAGGTTGCCTGCAACCGCTCAGATGCCTGCTCGACAAGGTGCGCTTCGACCCTGCGACCGATCGCCTGTGGCTGGTCGGCGACCTGGTCAACCGCGGCCCCGAATCGCTGGAAACCCTGCGTTACCTGTATTCGATCCGCGATTCGCTGGTCTGCGTGCTCGGCAACCACGACCTGCACCTGCTCGCGGCATGGCACAACATCGAGCGCCTGAAGAAGAACGACACCCTGCGCGAAATCGTCGAGGCGCCGGACGCGGACCAGTTGCTCGACTGGCTGCGCCGCCAGAAGCTGCTGCATTACGACGAAGCCCGGGGCATCGCCATGGCCCATGCCGGGATCCCGCCGCAGTGGACACTGGGCAAGGCCCTGGAGCTCGCGGCCGAGGTGGAAGAGGTGCTGCGCGACGACAGCCGCCTGCAACTCTACCTCGATGGCATGTACGGCAACGAACCGAACAAGTGGAGCAAGCACCTGACCGGCGTCGAACGCCTGCGGGTGATCACCAACTACTTCACGCGCATGCGCTTCTGCACCGCCCAGGGCAAGCTCGACCTCAAGAGCAAGGAAGGCCTGGACAGCGCACCCAAGGGCTACAAGCCCTGGTACGCCTACAAGGAGCGCCGCGCGCGCCACGTGAAGATCATCTTCGGTCACTGGGCCGCCCTTGAAGGCAAGGTCGACGAGCCCGGCATCATCGCCCTCGACACCGGCTGCGTGTGGGGCGGCGCCATGACCTTGTACAACCTCGACAGCGGCGAATACCACCGCTGCGAATGCTCCGACGAAGGCACCGTACGCCAGGCGTCGTAGCCGACTAGACTCAACGATCGAATCTGAAGGAAAGCCTACCCATGAGCGAATTCAAGCGCATCCCCCCGGAACAGGCCCTGGCCCTGCGCGCACAAGGTGCGGTGGTGGTCGACATTCGCGACCCTCAGGCCTATGCCGCCGGCCACATCACCGGTGCCCGTCACCTGGACAACCATTCGGTGGCCGATTTCATCCGCAACGCCGACCTCGACGCCCCGACGCTGGTGGTCTGCTATCACGGCAACTCCAGCCAGAGCGCCGCCGCCTACCTGGTCGGCCAGGGCTTCTCGGACGTCTACAGCGTCGATGGCGGCTTCGAACTGTGGCGCGCCACCTACCCGGCCGAAACCGCCCAGGGCAGCGCCGAATAATTTTTTTCATTTATCTTCCAGCCCGCGCAACCTGCGGGCTTGCGCCCCACCTGACGAACGGTCGAAAGCAACTTCTCGACCCTGCGCCCTTGACCTTGCGTATTACCAACTATCCTTAAGCGCAGGCCATCCAAAAAAGGGGAGAGCCGGTACACCGGCGTGCGGGTCATCGGTAGCGTTCCAAGGTGTTCTGGGGGGTAAACAGCAATCGGCGCAAGCCGCTTGCATGCCAGCATCAGCTGACTGATCCGGCGTCGTCTCCACGTATCGAGCGAGGTGACGTCATGAGCATTTTTAGCCACTTCCAACAACGTTTCGAGTCCACCCGCCAGGAAGAACTCACGCTGCAGGAGTACCTCGAGCTGTGCAAAGAGGATCGCAGTGCCTACGCTTCGGCGGCTGAACGGCTGTTGCTGGCCATCGGCGAACCGGAGCTGATCGACACCTCCAACAACTCCAGGCTGTCGCGGATCTTCTCCAACAAGGTGATCCGCCGCTATCCGGCCTTTGCCGACTTCCATGGCATGGAAGAGTGCATCGACCAGATCGTCTCCTACTTCCGCCACGCCGCCCAAGGCCTGGAAGAGAAGAAACAGATCCTCTACCTGCTCGGCCCTGTCGGTGGCGGCAAGTCGTCGCTGGCCGAAAAACTCAAGCAGTTGATGGAAAAGGTGCCCTTCTACGCCATCAAGGGCTCGCCGGTGTTCGAATCGCCCCTGGGGCTGTTCAACGCCGCTGAGGATGGCGCCATTCTCGAAGAAGAATTCGGCATCTCGCGACGCTACCTGAACACCATCATGTCGCCCTGGGCCACCAAGCGCCTGCAGGAGTTCGGCGGCGACATCAGCAAGTTCAAGGTGGTGAAGCTGTACCCCTCGATCCTCACCCAGACCGCCATCGCCAAGACCGAACCGGGCGACGAGAACAACCAGGACATCTCGGCGCTGGTGGGCAAGGTCGATATCCGCAAGCTCGAGGAGTTCCCGCAGAACGACGCCGACGCCTACAGCTACTCGGGCGCGCTGTGCCGGGCCAACCAGGGCCTGATGGAATTCGTCGAGATGTTCAAGGCGCCGATCAAGGTCCTGCACCCCTTGCTTACCGCCACCCAGGAAGGCAACTACAACAGCACCGAAGGCCTGGGGGCGATCCCCTACTCCGGCATCCTGCTGGCCCACTCCAACGAATCGGAATGGCACACCTTCCGCAACAACAAGAACAACGAGGCGTTCATCGACCGGATCTACATCGTCAAGGTGCCGTACTGCCTGCGTGTCAGTGACGAGATCAAGATCTACGACAAGCTGCTGGTCAACAGCTCGCTGTCCAAGGCGCACTGCGCACCGGACACACTGAAGATGCTGGCCCAGTTCACCGTGCTGTCGCGCCTGAAAGAGCCGGAAAACTCGAACATCTACTCCAAAATGCGGGTATACGACGGCGAAAACCTCAAGGATACCGACCCCAAGGCCAAGTCGATCCAGGAATACCGCGACGCCGCGGGTGTCGACGAGGGCATGAACGGCCTGTCGACCCGCTTCGCCTTCAAGATCCTGTCCAAGGTGTTCAACTTCGACCCGCACGAAGTGGCGGCCAACCCGGTGCACCTGCTGTATGTACTTGAACAGCAGATCGAGCAGGAGCAATTCCCGGCCGAGGTGCGCGAGCGCTACCTGCGCTACCTCAAGGAATACCTGGCGCCTCGCTACATCGAGTTCATCGGCAAGGAAATCCAGACCGCCTACCTGGAGTCCTACAGCGAATACGGGCAGAACATCTTCGACCGCTACGTGCTGTACGCCGACTTCTGGATCCAGGACCAGGAATACCGCGATCCGGAAACCGGCGAGATCCTCAACCGCATCGCCCTCAACGAGGAGCTGGAGAAGATCGAGAAACCGGCCGGCATCAGCAATCCGAAGGATTTCCGCAACGAGATCGTCAACTTCGTGCTGCGCGCCCGAGCCAACAACAATGGCAAGAACCCGAGCTGGCTGAGCTACGAGAAACTGCGGGTGGTGATCGAGAAGAAAATGTTCTCCAACACCGAGGATCTGCTGCCAGTCATCAGCTTCAATGCCAAGGCAAGCAAGGAAGACCAGAAGAAGCACAACGACTTCGTCACCCGGATGGTGGAACGTGGCTACACCGACAAACAGGTACGCCTGCTGTCGGAATGGTACCTGCGGGTCAGGAAATCGCAATAAAGCGACAAGTTGTCAGCCGCAGGCTGCAAGCCGTCCGGCGCGACCATCAAGGTTCGCGCCCCGGTTTGCGGCGGCGGTGGCTGCTTTGTCTCGCAGCTTGACGCTTGAAGCTTGCAGCTGCTCTTAGCGGAGGCCCCATGAGCTACGTAATCGACCGACGCCTGAACGGCAAGAACAAGAGCACGGTCAACCGCCAGCGCTTTCTGCGCCGGTACCGTGAGCACATCAAGAAGGCCGTCGAGGAGGCGGTGAGTCGCCGCTCCATCATGGACATGGAGCACGGCGAGCAGATCAGCATCCCGGGCCGCGACATCGACGAACCGGTGCTGCACCATGGCCGTGGCGGCAAGCAGACCATCGTCCACCCGGGCAACAAGGAATTCACCGCCGGCGAACACATCGCCCGCCCCCAGGGTGGAGGGGGCGGCGGCGGTCGCGGCAAGGCCGGCAACTCCGGCGAGGGCATGGATGAATTCGTCTTCCAGATCACCCAGGAAGAATTCCTCGAATTCATGTTCGAAGACCTCGAACTGCCCAACCTGGTCAAACGTCACCTGACCGGTGCCGATACCTTCAAGACCGTGCGGGCGGGCATCGCCAACGAAGGTAACCCCTCGCGCATCAACATCGTGCGCACCCTGCGCTCGGCCCATGCCCGGCGTATCGCCCTGACCGGCAGCAGCCGGGCGCTGCTGCGCGAGGCGCAGAAGGAGCTGGAACGGCTCAAGGTCGAAGAGCCAGCCAATTTCACCGACATCCAGGAGATCGAGGCCGAGATCGACCGGCTCAAGGCGCGCATCAACCGCCTGCCCTTCCTCGACACCTTCGACCTGAAGTACAACCTGCTGGTCAAGCAACCCAACCCCAGCTCCAAGGCCGTGATGTTCTGCCTCATGGACGTTTCCGGATCGATGACCCAGGCTACCAAGGATATCGCCAAGCGCTTCTTCATCCTTCTGTACCTGTTCCTCAAGCGCAACTACGAGCGCATCGAGGTGGTATTCATCCGCCATCACACCAGCGCACGGGAAGTCGACGAGGAAGAGTTCTTCTATTCGCGGGAAACCGGCGGCACCATCGTTTCCAGCGCCCTGAAGATGATGCAGGAGATCATGGCCGAGCGTTACCCGGCCAGCGACTGGAACATCTATGCGGCCCAGGCGTCGGATGGCGACAACTGGAACGACGACTCGCCCATCTGCCGCGATATCCTGACCAAGCAGATCATGCCGCACGTGCAGTACTACACTTACGTCGAGATCACCCCCCGCGAGCACCAGGCGCTGTGGTACGAGTACGAGCGGATCGGCGAGGCATTCCCCGACACCTTCGCCCAGCAGCAGTTGGTCTCGGCCGGTGACATCTACCCGGTCTTCCGTGAACTCTTCCAGCGCAGGTTAGCCACATGACCGCCAGAGCACAGAGACGCCAGCCCATTTCCACCGGCTCGGAGTGGACGTTCGAGCTGATCCAGACCTACGACCGGGAGATCAGTCGCCTGGCCGAGCGCTATGCGCTGGACACCTATCCCAACCAGATCGAAGTGATCACCGCCGAGCAGATGATGGACGCCTACGCCTCGGTGGGCATGCCGCTGGGCTATCACCATTGGTCCTACGGCAAGCAGTTCCTCAGCACCGAGAAGTCCTACAGTCGCGGCCAGATGGGCCTGGCCTACGAGATCGTCATCAACTCCGACCCCTGCATCGCCTACCTGATGGAGGAAAACACCATCTGCATGCAGGCGCTGGTCATCGCCCATGCCTGTTATGGCCATAACAGCTTCTTCAAGGGCAACTACCTGTTCCGTACCTGGACCGACGCCAGCTCGATCATCGACTACCTGGTGTTCGCCAAGCAGTACATCGCCCAATGCGAGGAGCGCCACGGCATCGACGCGGTGGAGGACCTGATCGACTCCTGCCACGCCCTGATGAACTACGGCGTCGACCGCTACAAACGCCCCTACCCCATTTCCGCCGAGGAAGAACGTCGGCGCCAGAAGGAGCGCGAGGAACACTTGCAACGGCAGATCAACGACCTGTGGCGGACCATCCCCAAGGGCGCCGAAAAAGGCGGTGACAAGGACGATGCGCGCTTCCCCGCCGAACCCCAGGAAAACATCCTGTACTTCATCGAAAAGCACGCCCCGTTGCTTGAGCCCTGGCAACGCGAAGTGGTGCGGATCGTGCGCAAGATCGCGCAGTATTTCTATCCACAACGCCAGACCCAGGTGATGAACGAAGGCTGGGCGACCTTCTGGCACTACACCCTGATGAACGACCTCTACGACGAGGGTCTGGTCACCGACGGCTTCATGATGGAGTTCCTGCAGTCGCATACCAGCGTGGTCTACCAGCCCGGCTTCGACAGCCCGTATTACAGCGGTATCAACCCCTACGCCCTGGGTTTTGCCATGTACACGGACATCCGCCGGATGTGCGAGCACCCGACGGAAGAAGACCGCCGCTGGTTCCCGGAAATCGCCGGCAGCGACTGGCTGTCGACCATCAAGTTCGCCATGAGCAGCTTCAAGGACGAAAGCTTCATCCTGCAGTACCTTTCGCCCAAGGTGATCCGCGACCTCAAGCTGTTCAGCATCCTCGACGACGACCAGCGCGACGACCTGCTGGTGCCGGCCATCCACGACGAAGCGGGCTACCGCGTCATCCGCGAACAGCTGGCAGCCCAGTACAACCTCGGCAACCGTGAACCCAACGTGCAGATCTGGAGCATCGACCGGCGCGGCGACCGCTCGCTGACCCTGCGCCATCAGCAGCACAACCGCAAGCCATTGGGCGACTCGACCGAGGAAGTGCTCAAGCACCTGCACCGCCTGTGGGGCTTCGACATCCACCTGGAGACCGTACAGGGCGACCAGGTGATGAAAACCCACCACATGCCGCCGCGCGGCGAACATGGCGAGCCCGGCGACTACGGGCGCATGGACCTCGCTGTCATCCACCACCTCTGACACCTCGTGACCGCCGACAGGGTATGCTGTCGGCAGTCACGGAGGTTGTACATGCACATCTACAAAGTCGGCGGCGCGGTACGCGATCGCCTGCTCGGACGTCCGGTCAGTGATGTCGACTGGTTGGTCGTCGGCGCCACGGTCGAAGAAATGCAAGCCCAGGGCTATCGCCCGGTGGGTGCTGACTTCCCGGTATTCATCCACCCGAAAACCGGCGAGGAATACGCCTTGGCACGGACCGAACGCAAGAGCGGTCGCGGTTACGGCGGATTCACCTTTCACGCCAGCCCCGAGGTCACCCTCGAGGAAGATCTGATTCGCCGCGACCTGACCATCAACGCGATGGCCGAGGATGAAGCCGGCACGGTCTACGACCCCTATGAGGGCCAGAAGGATCTGGATCAACGCATTTTGCGTCATGTTTCCCCGGCATTCGCCGAAGATCCCTTGCGTGTACTGCGCGTCGCACGCTTCGCTGCGCGCTACGCACCGCTGGGCTTTCGCGTCGCCGACGAAACCCTCGCACTCATGCGGCAGATCAGCGCCAGCGGCGAACTGCAGGCGCTGACCGCCGAGCGTAGCTGGAAGGAAATCGAACGCGCGCTGATGGAAGCGCAACCACAGGTATTCATCGAAGTGCTGCGCGACTGCGGTGCTCTGGCGCAACTGATGCCGGAAATCGACGGCAGCCCGGCGATGCTCGCCCCGCTGCAACAGGCTGCAGAGCATCGGCAACCACTGCATGTGCGTTGGGCCTGCCTGCTGCAAGGCGTTCGGGACACCACGCAACTGAAGGCTGTAAACCAGCGCTTCAAGGCGCCGCGTGAATGCCAGGAACTGGCTCTGCTGGTCGGCGAGTGCCTGCCCCTGGCGGACCGTGCGCTGGAACTGGAGCCTTCGCAGTTGCTGGAGTTGCTGCAGAAGTTCGATGTGTATCGCAGGCCGCAGCGCTTCGAGGACTTCATTGCCGCCTGCAACATGGTCGCCCTGGCCCGGCAGGCGCTCGCCTATCCACAGGCCGACTACCTGCGCGGCGCGGCAGCGGCAGCCCGCGGCGTGGATGTGAAGCCACTGGTTGCAAAAGGCCTGGCCGGACAGGCATTGGGGGAGGCGCTGAAGGCCGAGCGCTTGCGGGCGCTGGCAGCCTACCCAGGCTGACCGTTCCCGGTCAGCTGCAACCCGCGCCACTCGAACGGCACGGGCGCCAGCTCCTGCTGGATATTCGCCTGCTGCCACAGCTCGGCCATGGATTTACCCACCCCCGGATGCATCAGCCCGGGAGCCAATAACGACAACGGCCACAGCACGAAGGCATTCTTGAGGATCTCGGCGCGCGGCAGCACCAGGCCATCGAAGGTGCCGTGCAGGTCATCGAACATCAGCACATCGATATCCAGCGGCAGGCCTTTGCGATCAGGGGCATAGCGGCCATTGTCGGCCTCGATGAACTTGAGCCGGCGATCCAGTTCCAGCAGCGGCAGATCGGTCTGCCCGCTCACCACCAGGTTGAAGAACGGACCGCTCTTGATCCCCACGGCCTGGCTTTCGAACACCGCCGAGCAGCGCATCTCCCGGAGAATGCCGGCCAGGGCATCGAGACCGGCGCACAGGTGAAGCTCCCGGTCGATATTGCTGCCAAGGCCCAGGTAAACCGTGCTCAGAGACATCCGCGCTCGATCTCCACGCCCACGCCACCCCGGGCCGCAGGAACGGCACCGGGCTTGGTCAGCTTCAGCCGCATCCACGGAATATCGAATTCGGCCATCAGGGTGGCCGCCAGGCGCTCGGCGAAGGTTTCCACCAGTTCGAAGCGCGACTGCTCGGCAAAGGCCTGGATACGGGCCGAGACACTGGCGTAATCCAACGCCAGGCTGAGGTCGTCACCGGCCGCCGCCGGGCGGTTGTCCCAGGCGAAGCTCAGGTCCAGGCG
Source organism: Pseudomonas sp. FA117 (assembly GCF_057370475.1). NCBI lineage: Bacteria > Pseudomonadati > Pseudomonadota > Gammaproteobacteria > Pseudomonadales > Pseudomonadaceae > Pseudomonas > Pseudomonas sp. FA117. The sequence continues at coordinate 465,323 of NZ_CM170675.1, read as the reverse complement.
CAGGCACTGGCGAATATCCCGCTCCCAGTCATAGGCACCGATGACGGTATCGACTTCCAGTCCCTCGATGAACACTCTGTCCAAGCACTTCTCTCCACAGCACGACAAGGGCGACTGGCGCCGTTAGAATCAGGGCGTACCCGCCCGGAATAGTTAGCATGTCTTGGTTATTGGCGATGCTCGCCTACCTGCTCGGCTCGCTGTCCTTCGCCATTGTCCTGAGCCGCCTCAGTGGCAACCCTGACCCGCGCTCCAGCGGTTCAGGCAACGCCGGTGCGACCAACATGCTGCGCCTGGCAGGGCGCAAGCTGGCCATCCTCACCCTGCTCGGCGACCTGTGCAAGGGTTTGCTGCCGGTGTTGCTGGCCAGCCTGGCCGGCCTGAGCCTGCAGGCCCAGGCCTGGATCGGCCTGTGCGCGGTGATCGGCCACCTGTTCCCACTGTACTTTCGCTTCAAGGGCGGCAAAGGCGTGGCCACTGCCGCAGGCATGCTGATGGGGCTGTACTTTCCGGCCGCACTGCTGGCCATGGCGGCCTGGCTGCTGACCTTCTACCTCACCCGCACCAGCTCGCTGGCCGCACTGATCGCCACGCCCCTGACCCTGCCGCTGCTGGCCTGGCGCGAACCGGCCGCACTGCTGCCCATGACGGTGCTGACAGTACTTATAGTCTGGCGACACCGCAGCAATCTGCGCGACCTGTTTGCCGGCCGCGAACGACATTTCTGAATCATTCGCGGGAACAGCCCAGGCTCACACCGGCGGCAATTGCTCCATCGGCCAGCGCGCCTGGACACTGATCGCCAGGTCCTGCTGCTGTCCGGCCAGCAGCCGCTGGCAACCTGCATAGGCGATCATCGCGCCGTTGTCGGTGCAAAACTTCGGACGCGCGTAGTAGACATTGCCCTTGATGCTGGCGAGCATGCCCTCGAGCGAGGCGCGCAGCGCCTTGTTGGCGCTCACGCCACCGGCGATGACCAGGCGCTTGAGACCGGTCTGCTTGAGGGCGCGCTTGCACTTGATGGTCAGAGTCTCGACCACCGCCTGCTGGAACGCCAGCGACAGGTCGCAACGGGTTTGCTCGCTGTCGTCTCCGGCATTGCGGCACTGCTGCCAGGTATTCAGGGCGAAGGTCTTCAGGCCGCTGAAGCTGAACTCCAGGCCCGGGCGGTCGGTCATCGGCCGCGGGAACACGAAACGCCCCGGCGTGCCCTGCTCGGCCAGGCGCGCAATTTCCGGCCCCCCCGGGTAATTAAGGCCGATCAGCTTGGCGGTCTTGTCGAAAGCCTCGCCTGCGGCATCGTCCAGGCTTTCGCCAAGCAGCTCGTAGCGGCCGATGCCGTCGACGCGCACCAGCTGGGTATGGCCACCGGAAACCAGCAAGGCGACGAACGGGAACTGCGGCGGCTGCTCCTCGAGCATCGGCGCCAGCAGGTGCCCTTCCATGTGGTGCACGCCGATCGCCGGGATATCCCAGGCAAATGCCAGCGCCTGGGCGCAGGACGCGCCGACCAGCAGCGCTCCGACCAGGCCGGGCCCGGCGGTATAGGCAATGGCGTCGATATCGCCGGCCACGCGGCCGGCCTCCTCCAGCACTTCGCGGATCAGCGGCAGCATGCGCTTGACGTGATCACGCGAGGCAAGCTCGGGCACCACGCCGCCGTAGACGCGGTGCAGGTCGATCTGGCTGAACAGCGCGTCGGCCAGCAGGCCGCGTTCGCTGTCGTATAATGCGACGCCAGTTTCGTCGCAGGATGTTTCCAATCCCAGTACTAGCATGGGTCCGTGCCTTGTAGAGGCTGAATTCGAAGCCGCGCATTCTAGTCCCCGTGCAGAGTGCCGACCAGCGGTTTTCGATCAGAGGCTTTGCATTCCTCCACGCTAAGGGTTAACATCCGCAACCCTTGAAAACCGACGTTCTCCAGCACACCTTTGTTTTGCCAGGAGCACGTCTACCCCGGTAATGAATTAAGGTAGCCCTGGATGCCAGCCGTCAAAGTTAAAGAGAACGAACCCTTCGACGTAGCTCTGCGTCGTTTCAAGCGCTCCTGCGAAAAAGCCGGTGTACTGGCTGAAGTTCGTAGCCGCGAGTTTTACGAAAAGCCGACCGCTGAGCGCAAGCGCAAAGCCGCTGCCGCTGTAAAGCGTCACGCCAAGAAAGTACAGCGCGAACAGCGCCGCGCCGTTCGTCTGTACTGATACAGACGTTCTACGCAAGGCTTCTGCCCAGCCCGGCCTCGTGCCGGGCTAATGGCAGTTGTCGTTTCACTCCCCCGGCAACACGCCGTGGGCGCCCAGGCACACGCCAACGGGCACGTTTTCGACGCCTCACCACGATGCCCGATGCGGCAGGTGACCAGCAGACACGCATCTCCCCTGCTGTATTCTTGCGATTAGACTTGCCATTAGCCAGATAACGAGACTGCCATGGCCGGGCTGATTCCCCAGAGTTTCATCGACGACCTCCTCAACCGCACCGACATCGTCGACGTGGTGAGTTCGCGCATCCAGCTGAAGAAGACCGGCAAGAACCATTCGGCCTGCTGTCCGTTCCACAAGGAAAAGACCCCGTCCTTCACCGTCAGCCCCGACAAGCAGTTCTACTACTGCTTCGGCTGCGGCGCCGGGGGCAACGCCCTGGGCTTCATCATGGACCACGACAACCTGGATTTCCCCCAGGCAGTCGAGGAACTGGCCCGCGCCGCCGGCATGGAAGTGCCCCGGGAAGAAGGTCGACGCGGACAGAAACCCCGCCAGCCCACCGATTCTCCGCTGTACCCGCTGCTCGAGGCGGCGGCCGAGTTCTATCGCCAGGCATTGCGCAACCACCCGACACGCAAGGCAGCAGTCGAATACCTCAAGGGCCGCGGCCTGTCAGGCGAAATTGCCCGCGACTTCGGCCTGGGTTTCGCGCCACCGGGCTGGGACAACCTGTTCAAGCACCTGGGCGCCGACACCCTGCAGCAAAAAGTGATGATCGACGCCGGGCTGCTGATCGAGAACGCCGAATCCGGCAAGCGCTACGACCGCTTCCGTGACCGGGTGATGTTCCCCATCCGCGACAGCCGTGGCCGGGTGATCGCCTTCGGTGGCCGGGTACTCGGCGACGACAAGCCCAAGTACCTGAACTCTCCGGAAACCCCGGTGTTCCACAAGGGCCAGGAGCTCTACGGGCTGTTCGAGGCGCGCAAGCACAACCGCAACCTCGACGAGATCATCGTGGTCGAGGGCTACATGGACGTCATCGCCCTGGCCCAGCAGGGCCTGCGCAATGCCGTGGCGACCCTCGGTACCGCGACCAGCGAGGAACACCTCAAGCGCCTGTTCCGCGTGGTGCCCAACGTGCTGTTCTGCTTCGACGGCGACCAGGCCGGACGCAAGGCCGCCTGGCGCGCACTGGAAGCCACCCTGTCCAACCTGCAGGATGGCCGGCGCGCACGCTTTCTGTTCCTGCCCGAGGGCGAAGACCCGGATACCCTGGTTCGCGCCGAAGGCACCGACGCCTTCCAGGCCCGCATCCACCAGCACGCACAACCGCTCGCCGACTATTTCTTCGAGCAGTTGGGCAATGAAGCCGACCCGCGCTCGCTGGAAGGCAAGGCACATATGGCGACCCTGGCCGCACCGTTGATCGAAAAGATTCCGGGCGCCAATCTGCGTCAGTTGATGCGCAATCGCCTGAAGGAAATTACCGGGCTCGACGTCCAGCAAATGGAACAGCTGGCGCAGCATGCACCAGCACCCGGCGTGCCGGACTACGACCCCGGCTATGACTACGATGCCATGGCCAGCTACACGCCGGACTTCAGCGAGCAGCACTACGACCCTGCTCCCGCGCAGCACGAGCAGCGGCCATGGACGCCCAACAAGGGCGGCGGCAAGAAGCCCTGGGATGGCAACGGCAAGCCCTGGGACAAGAACCGCGAAGGCGGCAAGGGCTGGCAGCGTGACGAAGCGCCACCGCGCACCCCGGCACCGGTCGAGCCCCCGGCGCTCGCGGCCTTGCGCACCCTTTTGCATCACCCGTTGCTGGCCGGCAAGGTCGAGGACGCCAGCCATTTCGCCGACGAAGAACACCTCTACAGCCAGCTGCTGGTGGCGCTGATCGAGGCGGTACAGAAGAATCCTGGGCTAAGCTCAATGCAGTTGATCGCACGCTGGCACGGCACCGAGCAGGGCCGTTTGCTGCGGGCCCTGGCGGAGAAGGAGTGGCTGATCGATGCCGATAACCTTGAACAACAGTTTTTCGACACTATAACTAGCTTGTCAGCTCGCCAGCGCGAGCGAAGCCTGGAACATCTGCTCAGGAAAGCACGTCAAAGTGAACTGAGCACCGAGGAAAAATCCCAGCTGCTCGCCTTGCTGAGCAGGAATGTTCCCGCACAAACCCCGACCTCATCTGGCGCGTGAGGTCCATGCTCGGGTATAATCCTCGGCTTGTTTTTTGCCCGCCAAGACCTTCAGTGGATAGGGTGTTATGTCCGGAAAAGCGCAACAGCAATCTCGTATCAAAGAGTTGATCACCCGCGGTCGTGAGCAGGGCTACCTGACTTACGCGGAGGTCAACGACCACCTGCCTGAGGATATTTCAGATCCGGAACAGGTGGAAGACATCATCCGCATGATCAACGACATGGGGATCAACGTATTCGAGAGTGCTCCGGATGCGGATGCCCTGCTGTTGGCGGAAGCCGACACCGACGAAGCCGCAGCCGAAGAAGCCGCCGCAGCGTTGGCCGCAGTCGAGACCGATATCGGCCGCACGACCGACCCGGTGCGCATGTACATGCGTGAAATGGGTACCGTCGAGCTGCTGACCCGCGAAGGCGAGATCGAAATCGCCAAGCGCATCGAGGAAGGCATCCGTGAAGTCATGGGCGCGATCGCCCACTTCCCGGGGACCGTCGATCACATTCTCGGCGAATACGACCGTGTAACCACCGAAGGCGGCCGCCTGTCGGATGTTCTCAGTGGTTACATCGACCCTGACGACAACATCGCAGCGCCCACCGAGGAAGTGCCGATTCCAGGCGCCAAGACGGCCGCAGCGAAAGAAGAGTCCGACGAAGAAGAAGACAGCGAAGAAAACAGCGACGACAGCGAGGAAGAGGGTGAAAGCGGCCCTGATCCGGAAGTTGCCCGTCAGCGCTTCGGCGCCGTCTCCGACCAGCTCCAGGCCACCAACAAGGTCGTGAAGAAGCACGGTCGCAGCGGCAAGGAAAGTGTTGCCGCGCTGCAGGCCCTGGCCGACCTGTTCATGCCGATCAAGCTGGTGCCCAAGCAGTTCGACGCCCTCGTCGAGCGCGTGCGTGGTGCCCTTGACCGCCTGCGTCAGCAGGAACGCGCCATCATGCAGCTGTGCGTACGTGATGCGCGCATGCCGCGTGCCGACTTCCTGCGCCTGTTCCCGAGCAACGAGACCGACCAGACCTGGTCCGGTGATCTCGCCAAGCGCAGCACCAAGTGGGCTGCCGCCCTGGGTGAGAAGGACGCCGCGATCGTCGCGTGCCAGCAGAAGCTGATCGACCTCGAGACCGAGACCGGCCTGACCGTCGCCGAGATCAAGGAAATCAACCGTCGCATGTCCATCGGCGAGGCGAAAGCCCGTCGCGCCAAGAAGGAAATGGTCGAGGCGAACCTGCGTCTGGTGATCTCCATCGCCAAGAAGTACACCAACCGCGGCCTGCAGTTCCTCGACCTGATCCAGGAAGGCAACATCGGCCTGATGAAGGCGGTGGACAAGTTCGAATACCGTCGTGGCTACAAGTTCTCGACCTATGCCACCTGGTGGATCCGCCAGGCGATCACCCGTTCGATCGCCGACCAGGCGCGCACCATCCGTATCCCGGTGCACATGATCGAGACGATCAACAAGCTCAACCGCATTTCCCGGCAGATGCTGCAGGAAATGGGTCGTGAACCGACCCCGGAAGAGCTGGGCGAGCGCATGGAAATGCCTGAGGACAAGATCCGCAAGGTATTGAAGATCGCCAAAGAGCCGATCTCCATGGAAACCCCGATCGGCGACGACGAAGATTCGCACCTGGGCGACTTCATCGAGGACTCCACCATGCAGTCCCCGATCGATGTGGCCACAGTCGAAAGCCTCAAGGAAGCGACCCGCGACGTGCTCTCGGGCCTGACCGCACGCGAAGCCAAAGTGCTGCGCATGCGTTTCGGTATCGACATGAACACCGACCACACCCTTGAAGAAGTCGGCAAGCAGTTCGACGTGACCCGCGAGCGGATCCGTCAGATCGAAGCCAAGGCGTTGCGCAAGCTGCGCCACCCGACGCGAAGCGAGCACCTGCGCTCCTTCCTCGACGAGTGATGACGAACCCCGGCCCAGGCCGGGGTTTTTCTTGGGCGACAAAAGGCTGCAGGCAATTTGCCGCATTCGCAGGCGCTGTTCGGCCTGGCGCGTCTACACTCGAATCAGCCCCCCTGATCGAGAGGTCGTCATGCCCCTGATGCCGGCACTTCTGTTGCTGCTCCTGATGATCTGGAACACAACGGCCGGCGCCCTGACCCTGACGGACGAAGAACAAGCCTGGCTCAGCGCCCACCCGCAGCTGCGTCTTGGCGTGGATGCTTCATGGCCGCCATTCGAGTTCCGCGACCAGGAAGGTCGATACCAGGGATTGGCCGCCGACTACATCGCCCTGATCCAGCAGCGCCTGGGCGTGACGCTGCAACCGGTCGAGCCCAGCAGTTGGTCGCAGGTGCTGGAACAGGCCCGGCAGAATCGCATCGACCTGTTGCCGGGCATCATGTCGACCCCCGAACGCCAGGGTTACCTGGCCTTCACCCGACCCTATCTCGACTTCCCCATCGTCATCCTCGCCCACGAAGGCGGCCCGCAACCGCACACTCTCAAGGACCTCTACGGCCTGAAGATCGCCGTGGTGGAGAACTACGCCCCGCACGAACTGCTGCGCACCCACCATCCCGACCTCAATCTGGTGGCCCTGCCCAACGTCAGCTCCGCCCTGCAGGCCCTGGCCACCGATGAAGTGGATGCAGTGGTCGGCGACCTGGCCTCGAGCATCTGGAGCTTGCGCCAGCTGAAACTCGACGGCCTCTACGTCAGCGGCGAAACACCCTACCGCTATCAACTGGCGATGGCTGCGCCCCGCGATCAGAAGCTGCTGATCGGCATCCTCGACAAGGTCATGGCCGACCTGAGCAGCAGCGAAATCAGCGAAATCCAGCAGCGCTGGGTGGGCAACGTCATCGATCAGCGCAGCTTCTGGCGTGACATGCTGATCTACGGCCTGCCCACCCTGGGCCTGGTGCTGGTGATCCTCGCCGCAATGCTGCGGATCAATCGCCGCCTGAGTTCGGAGATCGCCCGGCGCATCGCCCTCGAACAGGAACTGCGCAGCAGCGAGTATCACTACCGCAGCCTGGTCGAAAGCCTGTCGGCGATCGCCTGGGAGGCTGACGCCAACGACTTCACCTACAGCTACGTCTCTCCCCACGCCGAGGACCTGCTCGGCTACCCGCTCAGGGAATGGCTCAAGCCCGGCTTCTGGCGCGGTATCCTCCACCCCGAGGACGCACTCTGGGCGCAAGCCTACTGCGACAGCGAAACCGCGGCAGGTCGCGATCACAGCCTCGACTACCGGGTGCTGCGCGCCGATGGGCATGTCCTCTGGGTGCGCAATATCGTCAGCATGATCGAGCACGGGCACAAACCGCTGATGCGCGGCCTGATGATCGACATCAGCGAAACCAAGCGCACCGAGGACGCCCTGCGCCTCTCGGAGCAGAAGTTCGCCTCGGTGTTCCAGCAGTGCCCCGACATCCTGCTGATAGCCCGCCACAGCGACGGATGCCTGCTGGAGGTCAACGAAGCGTTCGAGGAGCAGATCGGCCTGAGCCCGGCCGAGGTCATCGGCCGCACCGCCACCGAACTGGGCCTGTGGGGCATTGCCGGCACCGGCCCGACCATTCTCGAACGCCTGCACCGCGGCGGCATCCGCAACCTGGAGATGAGTTTCAGGCGCAGCAACGGCGAAATGTTCACCGGCCTCACCTCTGCCGAAAGCTTCGACCTCGACGGTACCCCGGCGCTGGTGGTGGCGGTGCGTGACATCAGCCAGCTCAAGCAGACCCAGCAACAGTTGCAGACCTCCGAAGAGAAGTTCGCCAAGGCCTTCCATGCCTCGCCCGACGGTCTTTTGCTGTCGCGCCAGAGCGATGGCCTGCTGCTGGAGGTCAACGAAGGCTTTTGCCGCCTGACCGGCTACGACATCGATCCGAACCACGACCAGAACAGCCTCGACCTGGGCATCTGGGTCGACCTGGGCGAACGCTCGCGGCTGGTAGAGATGCTCAGGCGCGACGGCTTCGTGCGCGATTTCAGTTGCCACATCCGCCGCAGCGACGGCCAGATCCGCCTGTGCGAGCTGTCCGCCCGGCCACTGCCGATCGGCGGCGTCGACTGCATGCTGACCATTGCCCGCGACATCACCGAGCGGCACCTGATGCAGGAAAAGCTGCAACTGGCCGCCACGGTCTTCGAGAACACCGCCGAGGGCGTGCTGATCACCGATACCGAGCAGCGCATCAGCGCGGTCAACCGCGCCTTCAGCGAGATCACCGGCTACAGCGAGCTCGAAGCGCTCGGCCAGACCCCGCGCCTGCTCGCCTCCGGCCAGCACGACAGCGCCTTCTATGCGGCCCTGTGGCACCAGCTCACGGCCGAAGGCCACTGGCAGGGCGAAATCTGCAACCGACGCAAGAACGGCGAGCTCTACCCCAGTTGGCTGACCATCAGCGCAGTGCGCAACAGCGAGCGCGAAATCAGCCATTTCGTCGCCGTCTTCGCCGACATTTCCAGCCTCAAGCACGCCCAGGCCAAGCTCGATTACCAGGCCCACCATGACCCGCTCACCGGCCTGCCCAACCGCACCCTGTTCGAGAACCGCCTGCAGGCCGTGCTCACCTGCGCCCAGGCCTCGAACCGCCAGGGCGCCGTGCTGTTCCTCGACCTGGACCGCTTCAAGCACATCAACGATAGCCTCGGTCACCCTGTCGGCGACCTGCTGCTCAAAAGCATCGCCCAACGCCTGAAGGAACAGGTCCGCGATGTCGACACCGTGGCCCGGCTCGGCGGCGACGAATTCATCATCCTGCTGCCCGGGCTGCACCGCCCCAGCGACGCCAGCGCCATCGCCAACAAGCTGCTGGCCTGCTTCCATGCCCCGGTGCAGGCCGGTGAACACGAGTTCTTCACCAGCGCCAGCATCGGCATCAGCCTGTATCCACAGGATGGCACCGACGTGGCCACGTTGATCCGCAATGCCGATGCGGCGATGTACCGTTCCAAGGCCAAGGGGCGCAACCGTGTCGAAAGCTACACCCTCGACCTTACCGTCCAGGCCAGCGAGCGGATCTTCCTCGAGCACGAACTGCGCCGCGCCATCGAACGCAACGAACTGAGCCTGTACTACCAGCCCAAGTTCAGCCTCAAGACCCAAGGCCTGGTCGGTGCCGAAGCATTGATCCGCTGGAACCACCCGACTTTCGGCGAGGTGCCGCCAGAGCAGTTCATCCACCTGGCCGAGGAGAACGGCAGCATCCTCCAGCTCGGCGACTGGGTGCTGGAACAGGCCTGCCGGCAGATGCACCACTGGAAGCGCACCTACCAGGCGTTCGGCCCGCTGTCGATCAACCTGGCCGGCGCACAGTTGCGCCAGCCCAGCCTGACCCGGCGCATCGAACACCTTCTCAGGACCTTCCACCTCAAGGCCGGCGACCTGCAGCTGGAAATCACCGAGAACTTCATCATGAGCCAGGCCGAGGAAGCCTTGGCCATCCTGCACCAGCTCAAGCGCCTGGGCGTGCAACTGGCCATCGACGATTTCGGCACCGGCTATTCGTCGCTGAGCTACCTCAAGCGCCTGCCGCTGGACATCCTCAAGATCGACCAGTCGTTCATCCGCGGCCTGCCCGACGACCCCCACGACGCCGCGATCGCCCGCGCCATCATCGCCCTGGGCCGCAGCATGCAGCTGACGATCATTGCCGAAGGGGTGGAGAACCAGGCCCAGCAACGTTTCCTCGCGGCCGAAGGCTGTGAACAGATCCAGGGCTACATCGTCAGCCTGCCCCTGCCCCCGGATGAATTCGCAGCGACCTTCCTTCGTATAGCACTATCGGATCTTTCAGATGGCACCCTTAGCAAACCCTCGTTATAATCCGGCCGACCTCTGGGGCCTATAGCTCAGTTGGTTAGAGCAGAGGACTCATAATCCTTTGGTCCACGGTTCGAGTCCGTGTGGGCCCACCAGATACGACAAAGCCGCGCATTTGCGCGGCTTTTGCATTTTCGCCATCCCCGCCAAGGGATCAGAAATTCAGGCGCAGCATCGTCCGCCAGAAGTTCTTCAACGGCGAACGCCAGTGCTTGCGCCAGTTACGCTCCCACCACTCGTCCTCGTTACGCACGACTGTTTCGAGATCGCTACCGGCCGTTGCCGCGGCATGCTGGCGGAACATCATCGGGAAGGCGCAATGCTGCCTGATGCGCTGCTTGAACATCACGTCGACCGGGGTGCCATCGTAAGGGGTCCGGGCCAGCACTTCGCAGCCCTTGCGGGACAGCACGTAGGCGTGCAGTGCGACAACGCGCCCGCGCGCGATGAACGGAAACCAGGTCAGCCAGGTACGGCCCATGCTGTAGCCCAGGTGCAGGGCTTCGAAACGGTGCGTGCGCATGAAGCGGTTGATCCAGCCGATTCGCGACGCCTTGAGGTCATATGCCCTGACGTCGTCCTCGAAAATCAGGATCCGCTCCAGGCCTTCATCAAGCGCACGCTGGGCCAGCTGCTGGTGCGATTCGTAGCAACCGCACTTGGGATCACTGTGTTTCTCGACGATGTGGAAAATCACCGGGTTGTCGAGCACCTTGCCAATGCCCTGACGAAAAAGCTCACGCCTGTCACTTCGCGCATCCAGCGAGATGCAATAAACGGCGTCGACATCGAAATGAATCCTGCTCACCCACCAATCCCTTAAACAATACGTTCCATCATGAAGGACACGAATGATAAAGGTTATCCATGGGTATGTCACAACGCCATCTGGCTGATGGGCAGACGCATCGCCGCCGAATCGATCAAAGCCCCTCGAGAGTCACGCCTACCAGTTCCTCCACATAGTTCGCCTCCAGCATCACGCCGGAGAACAGGATCCGGTACACCAACGGCGCCATCAGACGATCGACCACCCGATCAACACTCGGCACCGCTTCGCCGCGAAGGCTCGCACGCTCGAAAATTGCGGCGAACTGCGCCGTGGCGATTTCCAGGCAGCGACTGGAGCATCCGCCACCGGCGGCCAGCAGGTCGAGCACGACCGCGCGGCCCGGCACCGACGAGGTCTCTTCCATGTACTGGATGCCCCACGCCAGCAGGTCGCCACGCAGGCTGCCGGTGTCGGCGGGGCCGCTGTCTGGGCGGATGCGCTGCAGCGCCACGTCGCCCAGCAATTCATTGAGGTCGCCCCAGCGGCGGTAGATGGTCGAAGGCGTCACCCCCGCACGCGCCGCGATCAGCGGCACGGTCAGTTCGCCGCGCTCGCCTTCCTCGAGCAACTGGTTGACCGCGCTGTGGACAGAGGCCTGGACTCTTGCGCTACGCCCGCCCGGACGCACGCCTTGATTGATTGCCATAGACACCTTAACGCAAAGAATTTGCTTTTATATCGAAACAGGTTCATCGTCTGCAAAAGCTAACTCTTAGCCTTTGCGAGAGCAACCATGAACGATACCTTACCCAAAAGCGCGCACGCCCGCCGCAACGGCCTGTCGCCCTCGGCGGCCCTGTGGCTGCTGGGTGCGATCCTCATCGCCTTTTCCGCCGCTGCCAGCGCGCCGACGCCGCTGTATGCGCTGTATCGCGAGACCTGGGGTTTCTCGCCGGCCTTGTTGAGCGTGGTCTTCAGCATCTACGCGGGCGGGCTGTTGCTGACTCTGCTGGTGTTCGGCTCGCTGTCGGACCACATCGGCCGACGCCCGGTCATCGGCGCCGCATTGGCGCTGGAGATAGCGGCCATGGCGGTGTTCCTGCGTGCCGAGTCGGTCGAGGTGCTGATCGTCGCCCGGCTGCTGCAGGGCTGCGCCACGGGGCTTGCGACCAGCGTGCTGGGCGCGGCGCTGCTGGACTTCAACCGCGAGCGCGGACCGCTGCTCAACAGCGTGACCCCGATGCTCGGCCTGGCCCTTGGCGCCCTGGGCAGCAGCGCCTTGATGCAATATTCCGGTGAGCCGCTGCACCGGGTGTTCCTGGTCCTGCTGGGCATCTTCGCGCTGTTCGCCCTGCTGCTGCCGGGCCTGCCGGAAAGCATCAGCCGCCAGCCCGGTGCGCTGGCCTCGTTGCGGCCACGGGTCAGGATTCCGGCACAGGCCCGACGGGCGTTCTGGCGGATTGCGCCATTGAATGCGAGCCTCTGGGCGCTGGGTGGGTTCTACCTGTCGCTGGGGCCGACACTGGCCCGCCAGGTTACCGGCCTGCAAGCGCCGCTGGTGGGTGGGACGCTGGTGTTCCTGCTGACCAGTTGCGGCGCACTGGGCATCTTCAGCCTGCGCAACAGCGCGGCGCAGGCCATTCTGCGCCGTGGCGGCCTGGCGTTGGTCAGTGGCTTGCTGTTGACCCTGGTCGGCGTGGACTGCGGCCTGGCCTGGTTGTTCTTCGTCGGTACCGCCGTCGCCGGGCTGGGCTTTGGTGGCGGCTTCCTGGGCGCCTTGCGCTCGGTGGTGCCGCTGGCCCATGCGCACGAGCGCGGTGGGCTGATGGCCGGTTTCTATGTGCTGAGCTACACGGCTTTCAGCTTGCCGGCGATTGCTGCGGGCCTGGCAACCCAGCACATCGGCCTGGTCGCGACCACCAATGCCTATGCCTGCGTGCTGTTGCTGGCCGCAGGCGTGGTGCTGTTGTCTGGCGGACGCCGCGCTCCTGCCTCTGTCACGTCGACAGGCTGAACTTCAATCCAGCGCTCAGAAGCTCCAGCGCAGCAAGGTTTTCCAGAAGTATTTCAGCGGCGAGCGCAGGTGCCGATTCCAGTTCTGCTGCCATTGCGCCTCTTCGTGCCGGGCGACGGATTCGTCCTGCAAGGCCGCGACGCTGATGCGGCGAAACAGCATCGGATAGGCGCAGTGCTGTTTGATGCGCCGCTTGAACAGGCTCTCCAGCGTGCGGCCATCATAGGGGGCGGCCACCAGCACCCGGCAGCCTTCCTCGGAGAGAATGTAGGCATGTGGCGCCGCCACCCGACCACGGGCAATGAACGGAAACCAGGTCAGCCAGGTACGCCCCATGGCGTAGCCCAGGTGCAGGCTTTCGAACGGGCGCTGGGTGACGAAGCGGTTGATCCAGTGGATGGACGATGCTCGCCAGGCATAGGCCTTGGCATCGTCCTCGAAGATCAGGATACGCTGCCAGCCCTGCTCCAGCGCCATCAGCGCGAGGGCGCGGTGAGACTCGTAGTGGGCCCTGATCGGATTGACGTCCTTGTCGCGCAGGTGAAACTGCAGTGGATTGCTGATCCGGCTGCCGACCTCGCGCATGAAGCGTTCGCGGCTGTCCTGCCGGTCGCGCAAGGAAATGCAGAACGCCGCATCGACGTCGAACTTGTACAGGCTGGCCACGGGACACCTACAGCTAGGCAGAAAGGATTTCTGGCGCCAAGTCTTTAGCGAGAATGATTATCAAATACCGGTGACGCATAGTAATACGCGCCGGGTCATGGGCAGAAGTGAAATCGACTAAATCATTTTGCCATCATCATGCGAGCGGCTCACCTTGCCGCTCGACCCCTCGTCTGGCTAGGCTAGCGTACCTACTGCAGAGACTTGTCATGTCGGACTCCCGCACCATCGCCATCGACGAAATCGATCGCCAGCTCATCGCCCTGCTACAGATAAATGCCCGCGAAAGCGTGGCGACTCTGGCCCGCGAGCTGGGCATCGCCCGTACCACCGTCACCTCGCGCCTGGCGCGGCTGGAAAAGCACAAGGTGATCACCGGCTACGGCGTGCGCCTTGGCCAGCGCCTGGCCGGGGGTGGCCTGCAGGCGTATGTCGGGATCAAGGTGCAGCCGCGCTCCGGACGCGAGGTGGTGCGTCGGCTCTCGGGCATGGGGCAGGTCCAGCAGCTATGCGCAGTGAGCGGCGAATTCGATTACGTCGCCTGGCTGCTCAGCGACTCGCCCGAGCAACTGGACCAGTTGCTCGATCAGATCGGCAGCTTGGAAGGAGTGGAGAAGACCACCACCTCGATCATCCTCAGCAGCAAGGTGGACCGGGGACAACCGGTCTAGTCAGCGGTCGAAATGTATCTAATGCTCGTCATTTCGACAGACCTGAACTCATATCGACAACAGTCTTGCTCTTAATAACGGGCACCCCACTTCATAAAATGATCGCCAGGCATTTTCTATACTCAGGCTCCGTCTCCTGCGCAGCCGCTCTGGCAAGGTCATCAGATGAACAAGAACAACCGCCACCCCGCCGACGGTAAACCACCCATCACCATCTTCGGCCCTGACTTCCCCTTCGCCTTCGACGACTGGCTGGAGCACCCCGCCGGTCTTGGCAGCATCCCGGCCGATCGGCATGGCGAGGAGGTGGCGATCGTCGGAGCCGGCATCGCCGGGCTGGTGGCGGCCTACGAGCTGATGAAGATGGGCCTCAAGCCAGTGGTGTATGAGGCGTCGAAGCTGGGCGGACGCCTGCGCTCGCAAGCCTTCAACGGCACCGACGGCATCGTTGCCGAACTGGGCGGCATGCGCTTCCCGGTGTCCTCGACCGCCTTCTATCACTACGTCGACAAGCTCGGCCTGGAAACCCGGCCCTTCCCCAACCCGCTGACACCCGCCTCGGGCAGCACGGTGATCGACCTCGAAGGCCAGACCTACTACGCCGAGAAAGCCGCCGACCTGCCGCAACTGTTCCACGAGGTGGCCGACGCCTGGGCCGACGCACTGGAGGATGGTGCGCGTTTCGGCGAGATCCAGCAGGCCATCCGCGAGCGTGACGTACCCCGCCTCAAGGCACTGTGGAATACTCTGGTGCCGTTGTGGGACGACCGCACGTTCTACGACTTCGTCGCCAGCTCGAAGGCCTTCGCCAAGCTGAGCTTCCAGCACCGCGAGGTGTTCGGCCAGGTCGGCTTCGGCACCGGTGGCTGGGATTCGGACTTTCCCAATTCGATGCTGGAAATCTTCCGCGTGGTGATGACCAACTGCGACGACCATCAGCACCTGGTGGTCGGCGGAGTCGAGCAGGTGCCCCAGGGCATCTGGCGGCATGTTCCGAGCAGCGCCGTGCACTGGCCTTCGGGCACCAGCCTGCGTTCGCTGCATGGCGGTGCACCGCGGGCCGGGGTCAAGCGCATCGCCCGCGCCAGCGACGGGCGCCTGGCAGTGACCGACAACTACGGCGACACCCGCCACTACGCCGCCGTGCTGACCACCTGCCAGAGCTGGCTGCTGACCACTCAGATCGACTGCGAGGAGTCGCTGTTCTCGCAGAAGATGTGGATGGCCCTGGACCGCACCCGCTACATGCAGTCGTCCAAGACTTTCGTCATGGTCGACCGCCCATTCTGGAAGGACAAGGATCCGCAGACCGGCCGCGACCTGCTGAGCATGACCCTCACCGATCGCCTGACCCGCGGCACCTACCTGTTCGACAACGGCGACGACAAGCCGGGGGTGATCTGCCTGTCCTACGCCTGGATGAGCGACGCCCTGAAGATGCTCCCGCACCCGACCGAAAAACGCGTGCAGCTTGCCCTGGATGCGCTGAAGAAGATCTACCCGAAAACCGATATCGCCGGGCATATCATCGGTGACCCGATCACCATATCCTGGGAGGCCGACCCTTACTTCCTCGGCGCCTTCAAAGGTGCCCTGCCCGGCCACTATCGCTACAACCAGCGCATGTACGCACACTTCATGCAGCAGGACCTGCCCGACGAACAGCGGGGCATGTTCATCGCCGGAGACGACGTATCCTGGACCCCGGCCTGGGTGGAAGGCGCAGTACAGACTTCGCTGAATGCGGTGTGGGGTATCATGAATCACTTCGGCGGCAAGACCCACGCAGACAACCCCGGGCCCGGCGACGTGTTCCACGAGATCGGCCCGATCGCCCTGCCCGACTGAACCGAGGAGGCGCCCATGCGCATCGCCCTGTTCCAGGGCACGCCCAAACCACTGGACGTGCCCGGCAATCTCGAACGCCTGGCCCATCAGGCGCAGCTGG
The DNA here is from genome assembly GCF_057370475.1 of Pseudomonas sp. FA117. Taxonomy (NCBI): domain Bacteria; kingdom Pseudomonadati; phylum Pseudomonadota; class Gammaproteobacteria; order Pseudomonadales; family Pseudomonadaceae; genus Pseudomonas; species Pseudomonas sp. FA117. The sequence continues at coordinate 449,051 of NZ_CM170675.1, read as the reverse complement.
CCGCCGCGCGCGGCGCGCAACTGCTGGTGTGCCCGGAGATGTACCTGAGCGGCTACAACATCGGTGCCGATGCGGTGCAGCGCCTGGCCGAACCTGAAGATGGCCCCTCGGCCATGGCAGTGGTGGAAATCGCCCAGGCGCAGCGCATCGCCATCGTCTACGGCTACCCGGAGCTCGCCGAAGACGGCTCGATCCACAACAGCGTGCAACTGATCGATGCCCACGGCCGCAGCCTGTGCAACTACCGCAAGACCCACCTGTACGGCGAGCTGGACCGCTCGATGTTCAGCCCCGGTGCGGACCATTTCCCGGTGGTCGAGCTCGAGGGCTGGAAGCTGGGGTTGCTGATCTGCTACGACATCGAATTCCCCGAGAACGCCCGGCGCCTGGCACTGGCCGGCGCCGAGCTGATCCTGGTGCCGACGGCGAACATGACGCCCTATGACTTCGTCTGCCAGGTCACCGTGCGCTCGCGGGCACAGGAGAACCAGTGCTACCTGGTGTACGCCAACTACTGCGGATCGGAAGGCGAGATCCAGTATTGCGGACAGAGCAGCATCGTCGGCCCGGACGGCAGCCTGCTGGCGATGGCCGGGCGCGAGGAGTGCCAGTTGCTGGCGGAGCTCGAACGCGAGCGGGTGCTGAAAGGACGCGAGGCATTTCCCTATCTGGCCGACCTGCGGCGGGACCTTCACCGCATCCGCGATTAAGCCCGCGCCGATGCTTGAGGCCGTTCAGTGGCTTGCAGGAGCAACGGCGTTGCCCGCACAAATGCGCTAGCATCCGCCCATGACCGACGCTATCCGCACCCTCACCCTGGCCAACGGCCTGCAACTGACCCTGCGCCACGCACCGCGCCTGAAGCGCGCCGCCGCAGCGCTGCGGGTCCATGCCGGCAGCCATGACGCACCGGCCAGGTGGCCGGGCCTTGCGCACTTTCTCGAGCACCTGTTCTTCCTCGGCACTGCACGCTTCCCGCTGGAGGATGGCCTGATGCGCCATGTCCAGGCGCTGGGCGGCCAGGTCAATGCCACGACCCGCGAGCGCATCACCGACTTCTTCTTCGAAGTACCGCCCTCGGCCTTGGGCAGCGCACTGGAGCGCCTGTGCCAGATGCTCGCCGAGCCGGACCTGAGCCTTGAGCGCCAGCAGCGCGAGCGCGAGGTGATCCATGCCGAATTCATCGCCTGGTCACGCAACGCCGAAGCGCAGCGCCAGCATGCATTGCTGCAACAGGTGTCGCCACGTCATCCGTCCAGCGGGTTCCACGCAGGCAACCGCTACAGCCTGGCCCTGCAAGACCCAGCCTTCCAGCACGCACTGTGCGACTTCCATGCGCGCTTCTACCAAGGCGGCCAGGTGCGCCTGAGCCTGTGCGGCCCGCAACCGCTGGAGCAGCTCGAGGCTGTGGGCCGGCAGTTCGCCAACTTGCTCGCCTGCGGCCGGTTGCAGACGCAAACGCCGCCTCCAGTCCTGCTCGATCGCTCCCTGGAGAATCTCGACGTCATCCGAGGCCGCCTGGACCTGCTATTCGCCCATGAACACCTGCCGCCCGACGCCGACCAGGCGCTGGAACTGCTGCTTTCCTGCCTGGGCGACAGCCGTCCGGGCGGCTGGCTCGATGCCCTGCGGCAACGGGGCTGGTTGCACGACTTCCAAAGCGACACGCTATATACCTTCGCTGGCCAGCTGCTTTGGCATCTGCGCCTGCAGTTGCACGAGGACGCTCCTGCAGATGAGGTTCGCGCCTTGCTGCACGGTTGGCTGGGGGCGTTGCGCCAGCAGGACCTCACGGCACTGAACGAAGAATTCGCACGCTTGCAGTCGCGCCGTGAACAGGCAGCCAGTGCGCTGGAGCTGGCTCGCCGGGACAGCGCCGACAAACCGTTCCGACCGCTCGACCAGCCAGCGCTCGACGCCTTCGAGGTCTTGCTCGATGGGCTGCCATGCAACGCTCACGGTCACTGGCAGCAACCGCCTGCAGAACCGCTGCTGCTGGCCGTTGCACCAGGGGCAAGGGCGCCGTTGCCCGACGATCTCGACGTCGTGGACATACTCCCGGTCGAGCGCGGTTTCGCGACCCTGTACCTGCGCTGGCACATTGCATCACCACTGCGTGAGCGCTTCCACCAGGTGTTGTCGCAAGCCCTGCAGCCACTCATCGAACGCGCCCGCCGCGCCGCGTTGCAACTGGATTTCGCCCTGCACGGCGAGCACTGGCAACTGCGCTGTGCCGGAACACCAACCGCAGTGGCAAGCGCCGTTGGCCTGGCCCTGGAGCACATGCGCCATCCCCCCTCGCATCTACTTCGCGCCCCCGCTGGCGCCGAGCCCCCCTTGATTCCCATCAGGGCGCTGCTCAAGGCCTTGCCCGGCCACGTCCACAACGCCCTGGTTCAACCGCAACCAGCTTGCCTGCTGGAGCAATCGATGCTCGATCAGCTCTGGGCCAACGCCCCTCGACAAGGCCTCCTCATCGGCTTCGACGCCCAGACGCAAGCAGCGCTCGGCGCGGTGCTGGAGACTGCGCCGGGGCGCCCGGGCGGCCCACGAAAAGCGCCGCCAGGCACGCCTGGCCGTCGCTGGGTGCAACAGCGTACGGACGGCAGCGAACATGCCCTGCTGTTGTTCTGCCCGCTTCCAGCCCATGCCGAAGGCGCTGGCAGGCTGTTGGCGCAAGCCCTGCAAGGGCCCGTGTACCAGCGTCTGCGGGTCGAGCTGCAGTTGGGTTATGCGGTGTTCAGCGCCTATCGGCAGATGCAGGGCCAGGGCGGCATCTTGTTCGGCGTGCAGTCGCCGCAGGCGACACCCGCACAGATTCTCGAACACCTGCAGCACCTGCTGGGCGAAGGCGTCACGCTCGATACCTCGGCCCGGCAGGCCCTTGCAGCGCAGTTCGAGGAACCTGCGATGGGCAACGAAGAGGTCGCCGAGTGGGCCTGGCAGACATATCTGGCTACAGAGCCGACGGACCTTTCCCGTCTGCGCGGGTCTATTCTCAAGACGGATCAGCAAGCCTTGGATCACCTGCTGAAAAGTCTCCTGGATGCCGACCACGGCTGGCTGTGCCTTGCCAATGGCGAGGCGCCGGGCCAGGGATTGTTACCTGGGCTGCAATGGCGCTTTTCGAAGAATTAACCTTTCGGTACAAATTTTTCTTGTAAGATAGCGCAATCTCAGCCAATGGAACCTCCTGCCTCAGGCGGCACCAAAGTAGATAGCTGACATCAACCCAACCATCCGGAAGGAGCTCGACCATGACCACCTGGACCAAACCTGCCTACACCGACCTGCGCATCGGCTTCGAAGTCACCATGTACTTCGCCAACCGCTAAGCAGCACTGCACTGCAACGCCTCGGCCCGCCGGGGCGTTTTCGTTTCATGGACCAGGTCGTCCGGCAAGAGAGTAGCCATGTACATCCAGATTCTCGGTTCCGCCGCCGGTGGCGGCTTTCCCCAGTGGAACTGCAACTGTGCCAACTGCAAGGGTTTTCGTGACGGCAGCCTGCGTGCAACGGCGCGCACCCAGTCGTCCATCGCCCTGTCCGATGACGGCGAGCACTGGATCCTGTGCAACGCCTCACCCGACATCCGCGCCCAGCTCCAGGCCTTCGCGCCGATGCAGCCGGCCCGGGCCTTGCGTGATACCGGCATCGACGCGATCGTCCTGCTCGACAGCCAGATCGACCACACCACCGGCCTGCTCAGCCTGCGCGAAGGCTGCCCGCACCAGGTCTGGTGCACCGACATGGTCCACCAGGACCTGAGCACCGGCTTCCCGCTGTTCACCATGCTCAGCCACTGGAACGGTGGCCTGCAGTGGAACCGTATCGAACTGCAGGGCAGCTTCGTCATCCCCGCCTGCCCGAACCTGACGTTCACCCCCTTCCCCCTGCGCAGCGCCGCGCCGCCCTATTCGCCGCACCGGTTCGACCCGCACCCGGGGGACAACCTGGGCCTGCTGGTCGAAGACACCCGTACCGGCGGCAAGCTGTTCTACGCCCCGGGCCTGGGCCAGGTGGACGCCTCGCTGCTGCAGATGATGCACGGCGCCGACTGCCTGCTGGTCGACGGCACCCTGTGGGAAGACGATGAAATGCAGCGGCGTGGCGTCGGCACCCGCACCGGACGGGAAATGGGGCACCTGGCGCAGAACGGCCCAGGCGGCATGCTCGAGGTGCTCGACGGCTTCGCGCGCCAGCGCAAGGTGCTCATCCACATCAACAACACCAACCCGATCCTCGACGAAGACTCGCCGGAACGTGCCGAAGTCCAGCGCCGCGGCGTGGAAGTCGCCTACGATGGCATGAGCATCGAATTGTAAGGAGGCCCGATGAGCGACGCACTGCCGATGTCCCCTGCCGAATTCGAGCAGGCCCTGCGCGCCAAGGGCGCCTACTACCACATCCATCACCCCTATCACGTGGCGATGTATCAGGGCCGTGCCACCCGTGAGCAGATCCAGGGCTGGGTGGCCAACCGGTTCTACTACCAGGTGAACATCCCGATGAAGGATGCCGCGATCCTGGCCAACTGCCCGGACCGCGAAGTGCGCCGCGAGTGGATCCAGCGCCTGCTCGACCACGACGGCGCGCCCGACGAAGACGGCGGCATCGAGGCCTGGCTGCGCCTGGGCCAGGCCGTGGGCCTGGACCCGGACCAGTTGCGCTCGCAGGAACTGGTGCTGCCCGGCGTGCGCTTCGCCGTCGACGCCTACGTCAACTTCGCCCGCCGCGCATCCTGGCAGGAAGCGGCCAGCAGCTCGCTGACCGAACTGTTCGCCCCGCAGATCCACCAGTCGCGCCTGGACAGCTGGCCCCAGCACTACCCCTGGATCGACCCGGCCGGCTACGAATACTTCCGCACCCGCCTGGGCCAGGCCCGACGCGACGTGGAGCACGGCCTGGCGATCACCCTGCAGCACTACACCACGCGCGCCGGCCAGGAGCGTATGCTGGAAATCCTGCAGTTCAAGCTGGATATCCTCTGGAGCATGCTCGATGCCATGAGCATGGCCTATGAACTGAACCGCCCGCCCTACCACAGCGTCACAAGCGAACGGGTATGGCACAAGGGGATCGCACTATGAGTCTTGACCGCAACCTGGTGCCGAACTGGCGCCCAGGCTATCGCTTCCAGTACGAACCGGCCCAGAAGGGCCACGTGCTGCTGTACCCGGAAGGCATGATCAAGCTCAACGACAGCGCCGGCCTGATCGGCGGGCTGATCGACGGCCAGCGCGACGTCGCCGCGATCATTGCCGAGCTCGAGCAGCAGTTCCCCGGCATCGCCCAGGTAGCCGAGGATATCGAGCAATTCATGGAGGTGGCCCGTGCCGAACACTGGATCACCCTCGCCTGAGGTGCCGGTCGGCCTGCCGCTGTGGCTGCTGGCCGAGCTGACCTACCGCTGCCCGCTGCAGTGCCCCTACTGCTCCAATCCGCTCGACTTCGCCGAGCAAGGCAAGGAGCTGAGCACCGAACAGTGGTTCAAGGTGATGGCCGAAGCTCGTGAAATGGGTGCAGCGCAGATCGGCTTCTCCGGCGGCGAACCGCTGGTGCGCCAGGACCTCGCCGAGCTGATCGGCGAGGCCCGGCGCCTGGGCTACTACACCAACCTGATCACCTCCGGCATCGGCCTGACCGAGCAGAAGATCGCCGCGTTCAGGCAGGCCGGGCTGGACCATATCCAGATCAGCTTCCAGGCCAGCGACGAACAGGTGAACAACCTGCTGGCCGGCTCGAAGAAAGCCTTCGCGCAGAAGCTGGAGATGGCCCGCGCGGTCAAGGCCCACGGCTATCCGATGGTGCTGAACTTCGTCACCCACCGCCACAACATCGATCGCATCGACCGCATCATCGAGTTGTGCATCGCCCTGGAAGCCGACTTCGTCGAGCTCGCCACCTGCCAGTTCTACGGCTGGGCGCACCTCAACCGCCTGGGCCTGTTACCCACCCGCGAGCAGCTCGAACGCGCCGAGCGCATCACCAACGAATACCGCGACCGGCTCAAGGCCGCTGGCCACCCATGCAAGCTGATCTTCGTCACCCCCGACTACTATGAAGAGCGCCCCAAGGCCTGCATGAACGGCTGGGGCAGCCTGTTCCTCACCGTCACCCCCGATGGCACCGCCCTGCCCTGCCACGGCGCACGACAGTTGCCGGTGCAGTTCTCCAACGTGCGCGACCACGACCTGCGGCACATCTGGTACGACTCGTTCGGTTTCAACCGCTTTCGCGGCTACGACTGGATGCCCGAACCCTGCCGCTCGTGCGACGAGAAGGAAAAGGACTTCGGCGGCTGCCGCTGCCAGGCCTTCATGCTTACCGGCGATGCCAGCAAGGCCGACCCGGTGTGCGCCAAGTCGCCGGATCACGGCATCATCCTCAAGGCTCGCGAAGAGGCACAGAGCGCCCAGATGAACATCGAACAGATGACCTTCCGCAACGAGCGCAACTCCCGTGTCATCGCCCGCGGCTGAGTTCAGCGCCGCCCAGGCAGTGGCGGCCGGCACCGACTTCGCCGAACTCAAGGTCGGCGAACAGGGGCTGTTCTGGAACGAGTTCCGCCCCGCCGATGGCGCTTGCCGGATATGGCACTGGCACCATGCCCAGGCACGCTGCCTGACCCCGGACGGCTTCAGCGCGCGCAGCCGCGTGTACGAATACGGTGGCGGCAGTTTCTGCCTGGGCGCGGACGCCGTGTTCTTCGTCAACGAGAGTGACCAGCAGGTCTACCGGCAGGCGCTGGATGGCTCGCCGCCGCAGGCACTGAGCGCAGCCACCGATTGCCGCCATGGCGACCTGCAGTGGCATGACGGTCAGTTGCTGGCCGTGGAGGAGCGCCACGCCGAACAGGTCGAACACCGGCTGGTGGCGCTGACGCCCGGTTCGCGCCAGGTACTGGCCGCAGGCGCCGACTTCTACGCCGCACCGACCCTCAGCGCCGACGGCCAGCGCCTGGCCTGGATCGAATGGGACCGCCCGGCGCAGCCCTGGACCCTCACCCGCCTGATGTGCCGCGAGCGGCAGGCCGATGGCGACTGGGGCCCACCACGCTGCGTGGCGGGTCAGGACGAATCCCTGCAACAACCGCGCTTCGACGCTCGAGGCAGGTTGTACTGCCTGTCGGATCGCAACGGTTTCTGGCAACCCTGGGGCGAAATCGACGGCCGCTGGCAGGCCCTGCCCGCCGAGGCGGCGGACCACGCCGCAGCCCCCTGGCAACTGGGCGCCTGCACCTGGCTGCCCCTGGGCGGGCAGGACTACCTGGCAACCTGGTTCGACAACGGCTTCGGCAAGCTGGCAATGCGCAGCGCTGCCCAGGGGCTGCAGGCATTCGCCGAAGACTACACACGGTTTCGCAGCCTGGCGATGGACGCCGGCCACCTCTATGCCATCGCTGCCTCACCCACCCAGCCACCGGCGGTCCTGGCCATCGAACGTGATGGCAGGCGCTGCCAGGTCCTGGCCGGCGGTAGCCAGGTGCTCCCTGCCGGCCATATCAGTCGCCCGCAGGCCATCCACTACCCCAGCGGCGATGCCCTGGCCCATGGCTTCTTCTACCCGGCCAGGGGTGCCGACACCAACCCGCCCGTGGTGGTGTTCATCCACGGTGGCCCGACCTCGGCCTGTTACCCGGTGCTCGACCCGCGCATCCAGTACTGGACCCAGCGCGGCTTCGCCGTCGCCGACCTCAACTACCGCGGCAGCAGCGGCTACGGTCGCGCCTACCGCCAGGCCCTGCACCTGCGCTGGGGCGAGATCGACGTACAGGACGCCTGCGCCGCCGTCGCCTACCTCGCCGGCCAAGGCCTGGTCGACCCCGGCAAGGCGTTCATTCGCGGCGGCAGCGCCGGCGGCTACACCACCCTGTGCGCACTGGCCTTCCACGACGTGTTCCGCGCCGGCGCCAGCCTCTACGGTGTCAGCGACCCCGTTGCACTGGGCAAGGCCACCCACAAGTTCGAAGGCGACTACCTGGACTGGCTGATCGGTGACCCGCAGCAAGATGCCGAACGCTACCGGCAACGCACGCCGCTGCTGCACGCCCATCGGATCAAGGCCCCGGTGATCTTCTTCCAAGGCGAGCTGGATGCGGTGGTAGTACCGGAACAGACCCGTAGCATGCTGGAAGCGCTGAAGGCCAACGGCATCGAGGCCGTAGGGCATTTCTACGCGCAGGAGCGTCATGGTTTTCGCAAGGCGCAGAACCTTGCCCATGCGCTGGAAGCGGAGTGGCAGTTCTACTGCCGGGTACTGCAGGGTTGAAGGGGCCGCGTACGGCCCCCGCATGGCCTAGCGTTTGGCGATGATGTACACCGCGTGCACGATCCCGGGAATATAGCCCAGCAGGGTCAGCAGGATGTTCAGCCAGAACGCCCCGCCGAAGCCGACCTGGAGGAACACGCCCAGCGGCGGCAGGATGATGGCGATGATGATACGAATGAAGTCCATGTGAAGCTCTCCTGGGATGGTTCTCAACACAGACTAGTGCGCTTCGCGGGAGGTTCCACACTGACATCACGGTTGAAAAAAAACGCCCCGGGCCGAATGCAGCTGGCCAGGGGCGATGCGCAGGAACGCGAGACGGTTCGTTGAAATCCGATGAATCAGGCAGTCGCTTCGCGGCGGGCCTGCTGACGAGCATGCACGCAGGCAAATGCCCTGGAGAGCCGCAGCAGCATCTCGTCGATGTTGCCCCGGCTCACGGTCAGTGCCGGCGAGAAACGCAACACATCCGGTTGCGTGGCGTTGAGCAGCAGGCCTTCGTGCAACGCCGCATCCACCAGCTCATGGGCCAGCGCCTCACGTAGCTGCAACGCCCACAACAGCCCCTGGCCCCGCACCGCCACCTGGCCAAAGCGCCCCGCCAGACGACTGAGGCCATCGCGCAGGTGTCGGCCGCTGTCCTGAACCTGCTCGAGGAAACCCGGTGCCAGCACGGTATCCAGCACGGCCAGGCCCGCTGCGCTCATCAGCGCGTTGCCGTGGTGGCTGCCCTCCAGCTCACCTGGTGCGGCGCAACAGGCGCGGCCACGGGCCAGCAGCGCAGCCAGCGGCACACCGCCGCCCAGGCCCTTGCCCAGGGTGATGATGTCGGCGCGCACGCCGTAGGTCTGTTCGGCCAACAGCGCGCCACAGCGACCGATACCGGTCTGTACTTCATCGAGGATCAGCAGGATGCCCAGTTCACGGCAGAGCTTCTCGACACCCTGCAGGTATTCGCGTGTCGCCGGAATCACGCCGGCTTCGCCCTGGATCGGCTCAAGCATGATCGCCACGGTGCGCGAATCGACTTCGGCATGCAGCGCCGCCAGGTCGTTGAACGGTACCTTGCTGAAGCCTGGCAGCCCTGGTTCGCAGCGGTTGCAAGGCAGTGGGTCGGATGCCGACAGCGCGCCCAGGCTGCGGCCATGGCAGGCCTGGGTGGCGGTGATGATGTGGTGGGCGCCGCCACGGTGCAGTTGGCCCCACTTGCGCGCAAGCTTGATCGCGCCCTCGCAGGCCTCGGCGCCACTGTTGAGCAGGTAGGCCTGGTCGCTGCCGGTGCTCTGGCACAGGCGCGCGACCAGCGCCAGCAGCGGCGCACTGTGAAAGCCCGCACCCGGGTTGATCAGGGCCTGGGCCTGGCTGCCAAGCGCCTTGGCCAGCACCTCAGGGCTGTGCCCCAGGCTGTTGACCGCGCAGCCCTGGGTGAAGTCCAGGTAGGCATGCCCCTGGTCGTCCCACAACCATGACCCCTGACCCCGCACGAACACCTGCGCTGCGCGCTCGCGGCCCGGCATCAGCCATTGGCCAGACAACGGCGTGGCGCTCGGCAAGCTCTGCACGGGCTCGGCAACGGCGGCAGCCGGGCGACGCAGCTTGAACAGGTTCATGGTGGCTCCAGGGCAATCACGGGAACGGGCAAGGCGCCTCGGTCTGTGCCGCAGGTCGGTCATTCTGCCTTGCCTATCAAAAGTGTTTCTCATCCGGGGTAACAATGAACCGGGCTGATCGCTTCAGCCCACCGGAGTACGGCGATAGACTAGGCTTCCCGGCACCCTGCTGCCATTTCGATTTCCCAGCTTTTTCGATAAGTATTCCTTATGGATTTTCGCCAACTGCGCTATTTCGTCGCGGTCTATGAAGAAGGCCATGTAGGCCGCGCAGCCGAACGGCTGTCGCTGTCGCAGCCAGCGCTGTCGCAACAGATTCGCCAGCTCGAACACAGCCTCGACCTGAGCCTGTTCGAGCGCAGCAACAAGCGACTGCTGCCTACTCTCGCCGCCCACACCCTCTACAACCATGCCCTGCCTTTGCTCGATGGGCTGCAGCGTGCCCAGGAAGCCATGCTCGGCTTCAAGGGCCAGTCGCTGCGCACCTTGGCCATCGGCGTGTTGCAGACCGTGCGCCCGAGCCTGGTACCGCGGTTGCTGGAAAAGCTGCGCAAGGCCCAGCCGCACCTGGTGGTGCAGATTTACGAATTGTCAGGGCTGGAGATCGAACGGCGGCTGCTCAATGGCAGCCTGGATATTGGCATCAGCTACCTGCCACCGCGACAACCTGGGCTGCATGGCCTGCTGTTGTACGAAGATGAACTGCAGCTTGTCATCCCCAATACTCACCCGTTGAAGGACTTCAAGAAAGTCTCCATCAGACAAGCCGCCGAACTGCCGCTGTTGATGCTGGGCGAGGAGTTCCAGATCCGCCAGATCTGGAAGGCGCAACTGGCCAATCTCGGGCGCAGGCCACAGGTGCAGGCCGAGATGAACAACATGGGCGGCATTCTCGACAGCCTGGCCAACACCGCCCTGGCGACCATCCTGCCGGGGCGTGCCAAGGAGGCCGCCGAAGACGATCAGGAACTGCTCTGGAAGCCGCTCAGCGAGCCGCGGGTGCCTTTGAAGGTAGGCCTGGTGTTTCGCGACGCCCAGCGTCAGCAGGCGTCCGTGGAGTTGTTGCGTACGCTGCTCGAGGAAGAGAGCGATGCGCGCCAGATCGGCGTGGCAACCCGGGAAGGTCGCGGTTAAAAAACGCAGACAAAGAAAACCCCGCCTAAGCGGGGTTTTCCAGACTGTTTCCCTGACATCCCTATCGCCCCACCATCCTGGCAGGAAATCCTACGTGTCCCTGTTCTGTCCTTTGCGCTTCCTGCGCTCCGTCCATGTAAGAAAGATTAACCGTGGATCCAATCTTAGGAAAGAGGCGAAAAGTCACCACGATGCGTAGGAAAAAGCTTACAAGGCCGAGGTTTTCGAAACATCTCGTTCGATAGCGCCCGGCCCTGCGATCAGAACTGCTCCGCGTCCAGCAGGTACAGCGACTCGCTGCCGGCCTTGACCGAGGCCACCAGCGAGTCGAGGCGCGGCAGCAAGCGGGCGAAGTAGAAGCGCGCCGTGCCCAGCTTGGCGCCGTAGAAGGCTTCGTCGCCCTCGCCGGCCTGTGCTGCACGGGCCATCAATGCCCACATGTAGCCATAGGCTACGTAGCCGAACGCGTGCAGGTACTCGACCGAGGCGGCGCCAATTTCGTTGGGGTTGCCTTTGGCCTGCTCCAACACCCACTCGGTCAGGCCGTCGAGCTGATCCAGTGCAGCGCCCAGCGGTCGGCTGAACTCGTCGTCAGCATCGCCAATGAACTCACGGATCTCGTCAGCGAACAGGCGGTAGTACGCACCACCGCTGGCCACCACCTTGCGCCCCATCAGGTCCAGCGCCTGGATGCCGTTGGTGCCTTCGTAGATCTGGGTGATGCGCACATCGCGCACCAGCTGCTCCTGGCCCCATTCGCGAATGTAGCCATGACCGCCGAATACCTGCTGCCCGTGCACCGCGCACTCGAGACCCAGGTCGGTGAGGAACGCCTTGGCCACTGGCGTCAGCAGTGCCACCAGTTCTTCGCTGCGCTTGCGGGTGGTGGCGTCTTCGCTGTACTTGGCGCTGTCCAGTTGCATGGCCACGTAGGTGGAAAACGCCCGGCCACCCTCGATCAGGGCCTTCATGGTCAGCAGCATGCGGCGCACATCGGGGTGGACGATGATCGGGTCGGCGACCTTGTCCTTGGCCTGGGGGCCTGTGGGCGAGCGACTTTGCAGGCGGTCGCGGGCGTACTCGACGGCATTCTGGTAGGAGCGCTCGGCCGAGGCCAGGCCCTGGATACCGACGCCCAGGCGCTCGTAGTTCATCATGGTGAACATCGCCGCCAAGCCCTTGTTCGGCTCACCCACGATGTAGCCGACCGCCTCGTCGAAGTTCATCACGCAGGTGGCGGAGGCCTGGATGCCCATCTTGTGTTCGATCGAGCCGCAGTTCGCCGGGTTGCGCTCGCCCAGGCTGCCGTCGTCGTTGACCATGAACTTGGGCACCAGGAACAGCGAGATGCCTTTCGGGCCAGCCGGCGCATCGGGCAGCTTGGCCAGCACCAGGTGGATGATGTTCTCGGTCAGGTCGTGCTCGCCGCCGGTGATGAAGATCTTGGTGCCGCTGACCTTGTAGCTACCGTCGGCCTGCGGTTCGGCCTTGGTGCGGATGATCCCCAGGTCGGTGCCGGCATGGGGTTCGGTCAGGCACATGGAACCGGCCCACACCCCGGCGTACATGTTCGGCAGGTACTTTTTCTTCAGCGCCTCGCTGGCGTGGGCGTTGATCGACAGGCAGGCGCCAGCGGTGAGCATCGGGTACAGGCCGAAGGCCAGGCTCGAGGCGTTGACCATTTCCTCGACCTGCGCCGAAACCGCCTTTGGCATGCCCATGCCACCGAACAGCGGATCGCCGCCCACCCCTACCCAGCCGCCTTCGGCATAGGTTTTGTAGGCCTCGATGAAGCCTGCCGGGGTGCGCACCGCGCCGTTGTCCCAATGGCAGCCTTCTTCGTCGGCGGCGCGGCTCAGCGGCGCGATGCTCTTGCTGGTGACCTTGCCCGCCTCTTCCAGCACGGCCAGGGCAGTTTCGCCATCGACGACTTCAGCCAGACCCGGCAGCTGGGCCCAGAGATCGGCAACCTTGAAGACTTCATTAAGTACGAAGCGCATATCGCGCAGGGGCGCTTTATAGTCGGCCATGACAACCTCTCGCTAGCAGAGTCGGGGGCGGCCGCCACGGGCCGCACACTGGGTTGGAAGCAGTGTAACCGAACAACTTTTACGAGACATAGGGTCATCACGCGACCATATAGTCAACTATGGTCACGCCATGCGCACGGCCCCGCGCCGAGCAGTCTGCCCTTGCTGCATGACGCAGTTACGACCTGCGGCCTTGGCGCTGTAGAGCGCCTGGTCGGCGGATTTCAGCACCTCTTCGGGGTTGCGGTGCTCCGGCATGCGCTCGGCGACGCCGATGCTGATGGTCACCGACACCGTATTGCCAGCCGACCCCGCGCGCCGTTGGCGCCCGGTGGAATCATCCTGTGGCCGGCTGTTCTGATCACGCAGCTGAATGGCGTAGTTGGCGATCATCTCGCGCACGGCCTCCAGGTGCGGCAGGCACTCTTCGGCGGTCTGCCCGGCGAAGACCAGCGCGAACTCCTCGCCGCCGTAGCGGTAGGCACGTCCGCCCCCGGTGACCTTCGACAGGCGGCTGGCAACCAGGCGCAGCACCTGGTCGCCCACGTCATGACCATGGGTGTCGTTGAATTTCTTGAAATGGTCGACGTCGGTCATCGCGATCACGTAGCTGCGGCCCAGGCGCTGCATGCGTTCGTTCAGCGCGCGTCGGCCGGGAAGCCCGGTCAGTTCGTCGCGAAACGCCATCTGGTACGCCTCGTGGGAAACGGCAGCAGCGATCATCAGCATCACCTGGCTGCACATGATGTTCAGGGTGAACGGCAGGATGAACGTCTGCGGCAGCATCCAGAAGACGCCGATCAGGCCAACGACCTGCGCCGCATGCAACGGCCGCGGCTCGCGCAGGTATTGCACCACCAGCAGGATGAACACGCCCAGGAACAGCGGGTAGGCCAGCTGGATCAGGCTCATCCACTGGCCATGCAGCGAGGGCCAGCGGATTTCGGCCAGCCACGTCAGCAACGCCTGTGGGTAACTCTGCTCGAGCGCCAGGGCCACGCTGCCGACCGCGAACAGCACGGCGAAGCGGGCGAGCATGTCCTGGGCCAGGTGGGTACGCTCCTGCCAGGCGCCGAACAGGCCGAACAGCGCAGGCAGCAACAGGCACACCAGGTGGAAGACCACTGCCGCATCCTCGCGGACCCGGCCGTTGTCACGGTAATAGTCGGTCTGGGTATCGAGCAGGAAGTAGGCGATGTACACCGTGACCATCAGGAACAGTTCACGCTGACGGCGGTACACGGCGCAGTAGGCGCCGCCGAGCAGCAGCACCAGGGTGGGCAGGACGTTGAACAGGGACGTGAAGAACACGTTCAAGTCCCTGACGTAGGCCGCCGCAAGCCCCGACAGCAACAGCAGTATCGAAGGCAGGAAGTGACTCACGCGGACAGCGGATAGACGAAACAAGGGTAATCTCCGACCCGGCAGATCAATAATAGCATTGTGCCTTTAGTTCATCGGCAGCGCACATGAATAGATGAATACAACAGTAGGATTTAACGGCAGGCGGGCCGCGAGTCTTGAAATTTTCCGGTTACCGAATGCAACTGTGCCGGGCAAAAAAAAACCGCCTGCCGATAACGGCAGGCGGTTTTTCGTACAGCGTCAGGCTTTAGATCGACAGACCGAAGTCTTCTTCCTTCATCGCCATCAGGTTGTTGGCACCCGACAGGATTGCGGCCACGTGGGTACGGGTGCGCGGCAGGATACGCTGGAAGTAGAAGCGCGCAGTCTGCAGCTTGGCGGTGTAGAACGCTTGCTCCTCGGTGCCGGCCGCCAGCTTCTCGGCCGCCAGGCGGGCGATGTCGGCCCAGAAGTAGGCCAGGCACGCGTAGCCGGAATACATCAGGTAGTCGACCGACGCGGCGCCGACTTCCTCGCGGTCCTTCATCGCCGCCATGCCGATCTTCATGGTCAGCTCGCCCCATTCCTTGTTCAGGGCAGCCAGCGGCTCGACGAATTCCTTGGTGGCTTCGTTGCCTTCCTGGCCCTGGCAGAACTTGTGAACGATCTTGGTGAAGCCCTTGAGCGCTTCGCCCTGGGTCATCAGGACCTTGCGACCCAGCAGGTCGAGGGCTTGGATGCCGGTGGTGCCTTCGTACAGCATGGAGATGCGGCTGTCGCGCACGTTCTGCTCCATGCCCCACTCGGCGATGAAGCCGTGGCCACCGTAGATCTGTACGCCGTGGTTGGCGGCCTCGAAGCCGACTTCGGTCATGAACGCCTTGGCGATCGGAGTCAGGAAGGCCAGCAGGGCGTCGGCCTTCTTGCGCTCTTCCTCATCCTGGCTGTACTTGACGATGTCGACCTGCTTGGCGGTGAAGTAGACCATCGCGCGGTTGCCTTCGGCGAAGGCTTTCATGGTCAGCAGCATGCGACGCACGTCCGGGTGGACGATGATCGGGTCAGCGGCCTTGTCCGGGGCTTTCGGGCCGGTCAGCGAACGCATCTGCAGACGGTCGCGGGCGTACTTCAGGCCGCCCTGGAACGCCACTTCGGCGTGGGCCAGGCCTTGCAGCGCGGTGCCCAGGCGAGCGGTGTTCATGAAGGTGAACATGCAGTTCAGGCCTTTGTTGGCCGGGCCGATCAGGTAGCCGGTGGCAGCGTCGAAGTTCATCACGCAGGTGGCGTTGCCGTGGATGCCCATCTTGTGCTCGAGCGAGCCGCAGCTCACACCGTTGCGCTCACCCACGCCACCTTCGGCGTTCGGCAGGAACTTGGGCACGATGAACAGCGAGATACCCTTGGTGCCAGCCGGTGCATCGGGCAGGCGGGCCAGCACGATATGGACGATGTTGTCGGCCATGTCGTGTTCGCCGGCCGAGATGAAGATCTTGGTGCCGGAGACCTTGTAGCTGCCGTCGGCCTGTGGCTCGGCCTTGGTGCGCAGCATGCCCAGGTCGGTGCCGCAGTGCGGCTCGGTCAGGCACATGGTGCCGGTCCACTCGCCGGACACCAACTTGGTCAGGTAGGTCTCCTGCTGCTCGGGGGTGCCGTGCTCGGAGATGGTGTTCATCGCGCCGTGGGACAGACCTGGGTACATGCCCCAGGACCAGTTGGACTCACCGACCATTTCGCTCAGGGTCAGGCCCAGCGACTCGGGCAGGCCCTGGCCGCCGTGCTCGACGTCATGGGCCAGGCTCGGCCAGCCGCCTTCGACGAACTGCTTGTAGGCCTCCTTGAAACCGGTCGGGGTCTTCACGCCCGACTCACTCCAGGTGCAGCCTTCCAGGTCGCCAACGCGGTTCAGCGGGGCCAGGACCTGCTCGCAGAACTTGGCGCCTTCTTCGAGGATCGCATCGACCATGTCCGGGGTGGCGTCCTGGCAACCCGGCAGGCTCTGATAGTGCGCTTCGTAGCCCAGCAGCTCGTCACGGACGAAGCGAATATCACGCAAGGGGGCTTTGTATTCAGGCATGGCGATGAACCTCTGGGCTGAGTTCTTTGAGGGGACCGCGCACACCGTTCTACGCTTGGCGGCTTTCGGTCAAACAGTTGTTTGAAACTTACGTTTAGCTCGGATCAATGTCAAGAAGGGACGATAGTGCCAATTCGGTCACGAACGATGGCGTTCATGCCATCGCATCATTCATCGATCCAACGCGCCTGTGGGAGCGGGTTTACTCGCGAATCAATCCAGGCACGCCATGGCGTCTGGTTTCTTCGCGGGTAAACCCGCTCCCACAGGTGCTTGGCCGGAGATGGCCGAATCAGGCGTAGGTATCGATGAACCGACCGAGCATTTCGTCGGAGGCCTTGGCGACTTTGACGCCCAGTTCGACTTCATGCTTGCCCAGGGCAAGCTGCACGGTGCTGGTGGCCAGGTCTTGCTGCTGGCTGCGGTCGACACCACGCAGGCGCTCGGCCTGATAGCTGGTGGACTGGCTGGAGCCGGCACGATCGACACCATTGCTGGCGATCTGGCTGGCGGCCTGGTCGACGCGGTTCTGCCCGTTCTGGATGGCGCCGAGGCCTGCGTAGAAAGCAGAGCTGCCGGTGATTTCCATATCAGGACTCCACAAGACTGGATGAGGAAAGAGAACTCAATTAAAACAGCCCGAACGAAAAAATACCCGTTTAAATCCTTAATAGCCCAGTGCCAGCTAATAGAATCAGGGCATTTTTCGTAACTGGATGTTCATCAAGCCCTCAGTCGAGTAGTTCCAGATGCAGATACTCGGCCACAGCATCCGCCGCCGCTGGCTTGAGCCAGGGCACTCGCCCAAGGCAGGGCGCGGGCAGGCGCTCGGCCAGGCTTGCCAGGTTGTCTTCCAACCGCGAAGTCCGCGGGTCGACGACATTGGCCACCCACCCTGCCAGTTGCAGGCCGTCACGGGCGATGGCCTCGGCGCTGAGCAGCGCATGGTTGATGCAACCCAGGCAAACTCCCACCACCAGGATCACCGGCAGCTTCAATGCAACCGCCAGGTCGGACAGGTTGGCGTGATCGGACAACGGCACGCGCCAGCCGCCTGCGCCCTCGATCAAGGTGAAGTCGGCCTTGTGAGCAAGCACATCGTTCATGGCATCGCGCAGCGTCGGCACGCTCAGCGCCACGCCGGCCTCACGTGCGGCCACATGCGGGGCGATGGCCGGTTCGAAGGCGAAAGGATTGACCTCCTCATACGGCAGCTTGATCGTGCTTTGGTCGATCAGCGCCAGCGCATCGCTGTTGCGCAGCCCCTTGGCGCCGAGCGTGCAGCCGGACGCCACAGGCTTGGCCGCCAGGGTGCTGCGCCCAAGGTTGCGTGCAGCACGCAGCAGCCCGGCGGCGATGGTGGTCTTGCCGACATCGGTGTCGGTACCGGCGATGAAATAGGCCTTGCTCATGTCACACCCCTTCGCCCAACGGCTTGCGCAGCACCCCATAGACCACCTGGTAGGTGGCAGGCAGGCCTTCGGTGTCACGGAACTGCTCGTAGGCCTGCAGCAGCCCCTGCATGCGTGCCCGACCGGTCAGGCCCGAGGGCCTTCCGGGATTCAGGTTGTGCGCGCCGAGTGCCTTGAGTTCGTGGGTCAGGCTGCGCACGTCCGGGTAGTGCAATACATGGGCACGACGCTCCAGCCCGAGCAGCGCCAGGCCGCTGTCGGCACACAGACGCTGATAGTCCTCGAAGCGGCGGAAACGGTTGACGTGCACCAGCCCATCCACCGCCTGCCAGCTGGCACGCAACTCGTCCAGGGTACCGACGCACAGGCTGCTGAAGGCCAGCACGCCGCCCGGTCGCAGCACGCGCCGGGCCTCCGCCAGCACGCTGGCGAACTGCTCGCACCACTGCACCGCGAGGCTGGAGAACACCAGGTCGAAGGCATCGTCGCGCAGCGGCAGGCGCTCGGCGTCACCGGCCACATGATGATGCGCCCCGCCCTGCTGGCGGGCGTGTCCAAGCATACCCTCGGCGATGTCCACCGCGACGCCGTGGGCCGTGCCGAAACGCGCAGCCAGGTCCCGGCTGAAATGGCCAGTGCCGCTGCCCAGGTCGAGCCAGCGCGAAGGCTCCAGCGCGGCAGGCAAGCGGGCGAGCAAGGCATCGCCCACCGCGCGCTGCAGGGCGGCCACGCTGTCATAGCTGGCTGCGGCCCGGGAGAACGAAGCGGCCACCTGGCGCTTGTCCGGCAGGGCGCCGGGCAGGATCGGGCGGGAAAGGTCAGTCATCACCACTCTCATGCAGGAAACTCTTGATGCCCGCCGCCAGTTCCTGCGGGTATTCCAGCAGGAAGGCGTGGGAACTGTCTTCGACCAGGCCGACTTCAACGTCCGGCAACAACTCGCTGAGGGCCTTGGCCGCATCCGCCGGCACCAGCGCATCGCCGCCGGCGAACAGGTGAAGCTGGGGGCCGCCGTAGTGCTCGAGCGCAGCACGGGTATCGAGCCTGGCCAGCACTTGCAGACCGTTGGCCAGGTACAGCGGATCCGTGTCCGGCACACCCACTCCGAGCTGGCGCAGCAAGGTACGCGGCTGCTGGGCGCCGTCGCTGCACAGGCTGCGAAAGCGCTTGAGGGTCACTTGGGGGTGGCTGCGGCAACCGTCGAGAAAGGTGCCGAAGGTGTCTTGGGCCATACCGTGGGGCCAGTCGGACCGGGCCACGAAGCTGGGGTTGCTGGCCAGTGTCAGCAGGCCGCAGCAGTGGTCGCCGCGCTTGTGCGCCAGGGCGCTGGCGAGCATGCCGCCAAGTGACCAGCCGCCAAGCCAGACATCCGTCGGCAGCTTGCGGTCGAGGTGGTCGAGCCAGGCCTGGGGGTCGTCGCTGGCCAGCTCCGGCAGCGGCACGAGCTCGACCTGCAGGCGTGGGTCCTGGGCGCGCAGGCTGGCGGCCAGGGGTTCCAGTGAAGCGGTGCCCAGCCCCCAGCCGGGCAGGAGGATCAGTCGGTTACGCATCGGCGGACTCCAGCTGTGCATGACACTCGGCCAATGCATTCAACAATAGCTGGACCTGCGCCTCACTGTGCGCCGCGCTGAGGGTCACGCGCAGGCGGGCACCACCGACCGGCACCGTCGGAGGGCGGATCGCGGTGACCAGCAGCCCCCGCTCGCGCAGCCTCTTCGACAGTGTCAACGCCCGCGCCGAGTCGCCCACCAGAATCGGCTGGATCGCCGTGGGGCTGTCCATCAAGGCCAGGCCGATCCGCTGCGCGCCCTCGCGGAACTGACGGATCAGCGCGTTCAGGTGCTCGCGCCGCCAGTGCTCATCACGCAGCAGCTGCAGGCTCTTGAGCGTTGCGCAGGCCAAGGCCGGTGGCTGGCTGGTGGTGTAGATGTAGGGACGGGCGAACTGCACCAGTGCCTCGATCAACTCGTCGCTGCCAGCGACGAACGCGCCGGCCGTACCGCAGGCCTTGCCCAGCGTGCCGATCAATACCGGCACCGCATCCATGCCCAGCCCGAAGTGCTCGACGATACCGCCGCCCTTGGTGCCCAAGGTCCCGAAGCCATGGGCGTCGTCGACCATCAGCCATGCCCCCTTCGGGCGTGCCACTGCCGCCAGTGCCGGCAGATCGGCAAGGTCACCGTCCATGCTGAACACCCCGTCGGTGACCACCAGCGTGTCGCCGCTGGCTTTATCGAGGCGACTTGCCAGGCTGGACGGGTCGTTGTGCAGGTAGCGGCTGAAACGCGCACCGCTGAGCAACCCGCCATCGAGCAGGGAGGCATGGTTGAGGCGGTCTTGCAGGACGGTATCGCCCTGCCCCACCAACGCAGTGATGGCGCCGAGGTTGGCCATGTAGCCAGTGGTGAACAGCAGCGCACGCGGGCGCCCGGTCAGCTCGGCGATGGCTTCCTCGACCTCGTGGTGCGGCGTACTGTGCCCGACCACCAGGTGCGAAGCCCCGCCACCGACGCCCCAGCGCTCGGCACCGGCACGCCAGGCGGCGATCACTTCGGGGTGGTTGGCCAGCCCGAGGTAGTCGTTGCTGCAGAACGCCAGCAGGCGCTGCCCGTCGACCACCACCTCCGGGCCCTGCGGGCTTTGCAGCAGCGGGCGCCGCCGATACAGGTCCGCGGCACGCCGTTCGGCCAGGCGCGCCGCCAGATCGAAGGCCATGCTCAGGCCGAAGCGGCGTTGTAGAACATCTCGCTGCTGCGCTGCTCGACCAGCGCCTGCTCGATGGCCGCCTGGTGCACCTCGTCGGCATGCTCCTCGCGCGCCTCGGGCTGGATGCCAAGGCGTGCGAACAGCTGCATGTCCTTGTCGGCCTGCGGGTTGGCGGTGGTCAGCAGTTTTTCGCCGTAGAAGATCGAGTTGGCACCCGCCATGAAGGCCAGGGCCTGCATCTGCTCGTTCATCTGCTCCCGGCCCGCGGACAGACGCACGTGCGACTTGGGCATGAGGATCCGCGCCACTGCCAGCATGCGGATGAAATCGAACGGATCGACGTCTTCGGCGTTGGCCAGCGGCGTACCGGCAACCTTCACCAGCATGTTGATCGGCACCGATTCCGGGTGCTCTGGCAGGTTGGCCAACTGGATCAGCAGGCCTGCACGGTCGTCCAGCGACTCGCCCATGCCGAGGATGCCGCCGGAGCAGATCTTCATCCCGGCGTCGCGCACGTAGGCCAGGGTCTGCAGGCGCTCGCTGTAGGTGCGGGTGGTGATGATGCTGGTGTAGAAATCCGGGGAGGTATCGAGGTTGTGGTTGTAGTAGTCCAGCCCCGCCTGGGCGAGTGCCTGGGTCTGCTCCTGGTCGAGCTTGCCGAGGGTCATGCAGGTTTCCAGGCCCAGGGCCTTGACCCCTTTGACCATCTCCAGCACGTAGGGCATATCCTTGGCGGAGGGGTGTTTCCAGGCCGCGCCCATGCAGAAGCGGGTCGAACCGATGGCCTTGGCCCGGGCAGCCTCTTCCAGCACTTTCTGCACTTCCATCAGCTTCTGCTTTTCCAGCCCGGTGTTGTAGTGGCCGGACTGCGGACAATATTTGCAATCTTCCGGGCAGGCGCCGGTCTTGATCGACAGCAAGGTCGAAACCTGCACGCGGTTCGGGTCGAAATGCGCGCGGTGCACGGTCTGCGCCTGGAACAACAGGTCGTTGAACGGTTGCTGGAACAGCGCCCTGACCTCGGCCAGGGACCAGTCGTGACGTGTTGTTGCATTTGCGCTAGCGCTCATCGGCGTTTCCTTATCTAGGCTCTGACAGGCGCCGGGACAGGAAAGCCCGCCAGCGCATCACGGATAGCTCGCATAGTCACGGAAGGTCCATGCACTGTCAACCACGCCTGAAACAACTGGTTTACAACTGGTTAAATAGTAACCATGCCTGTTTATTCTGCGATGAACGGGGCGGGCAGCCTTATCCGCTGTGCCTGGCCTGCGAGCACGCCTTGCCATGGCTCGATGAGCAGTGCACCCGTTGCGCCCTGCCGATGCCCATGCATGGGTTGTGCTGCGCTCAATGCAGCCGCAGGCCTCCGCCTTTCGAGCAGGTAATTGCCCCCTGGCATTTCGGCTTTCCGCTGGACACCGCGATCAGCCGCTTCAAGCACCGTAGCCAGTGGCCGCTGGGCCGACTGTTGGCGCAGTTGCTGAGCCAGGCGTTGCAACATCGTTATGACGAGGGCCTGGCACGGCCTGACCAGTTGTTGCCTGTCCCCATGGCCAGGCGTCGACTGCGCCAGCGCGGTTTCAACCATGCGGCCATGCTTGCCCGCTGGCTGTCGCAGCCATTGCACATCCCCTGCAACGAGCAGGTGCTGCTGCGTCCGCGCGATACTGCAGCCCAGCAGACCCTCGATGCCAAGGCGCGCTGGCGCAACCTGCGCCAGGCTTTTGCCCTCGCACCGCAGGCCTGCGTGCAAGGGCGGCACATCGCCCTGGTCGACGACGTGCTGACCACCGGTGCCACCGCGCGTGCACTGGCCAACCTGCTGCGCAAGGCCGGCGCTGCCCGGGTCGATGTCTACTGCCTGGCTCGCACCCCCCGGCCAGGCAGGGTTGACTAGACTCGCCCTCGAAGGCAATTTCGCCGCATCACTCGCCCGGTAACCTGCCCCATGTCTTTGCCCGCCCTGCTTGCCCAGCACATCGTCCGCCGCCCGCAGCGCATCGCCCTGCTGCAGCACATCGCTGAACAAGGCTCGATCACCCGCGCCGCCAAGGCGGCCGGGATCAGCTACAAGAGCGCCTGGGATGCCATCGACGAGCTCAACAACCTCGCCACCCAGCCGCTGGTGGAGCGCAGTGCCGGTGGACGGGGCGGTGGCGGGGCCAGGCTGTCGGCCGAGGGCGAACGGGTGTTGCGCCTTTATCAGCGCATCCAGGCCTTGCAAAGCGAAATCCTCGAGTCCGCCGAACAACACAGCGACCTCGACCTGCTCGGCCGCCTGATGCTGCGCACCAGCGCGCGCAACCAGTTGCGCGGGCAGATCAGCGGGCTGCGTCGCGAAGGGCGCTACGACCGGGTCAGCCTGGAACTGGGGGGTGGATTGGAAATCGACGCGCTGATCACCCGCGACAGCACCGAGCGCCTCGATCTGGCGCTGGGCAGCACCGTCGTGGCGCTGCTCAAGGCCGGGTGGGTGAAACTGCTGGCTGACGGCGAGCAGCCGGACGCCGACAGCAATTGCCTGCAGGCGCGCGTGGACGAGGTGCTGGCCGACGAAGGCAGCGGCAGTGAAATGCGCCTTGAGCTGGGCAACGGCCAGACCCTGTGCGCCTTTGCCGAGCCACAATGGCTGCAACAGCAGGCCGTCGCTGCGGGCAGCAGGGTGCGGGTGCAGTTTCATCCTTCGTTCGTCTTGCTGGGAGTGCCGGTATAGCGGACAGGCATGAATGCGGGCTGCCACAGCAATGCGGCGAGCTTTGGCACCTGAAGCCGCCATGGAATGCGTTACCATGCCACGCCTGCATTCCCCCGCTGGAGCTCCCATGTCTCACCCCTTCGATAGCCTCACCCCCGACCTGGTCCTGGACGCCGTCGAAAGCCTGGGCTTTCTCAGCGATGCGCGGGTACTGGCGCTCAACAGCTACGAGAACCGCGTCTATCAGGTCGGTATCGAAGGTGAACAACCGCTGATCGCCAAGTTCTATCGTCCCGGGCGATGGAGCGATGCGGCGATTCTCGAAGAGCACAGCTTCAGCTTCGAGCTGGCCGAGCATGAAGTGCCGGTGGTGGCTCCCCTGCAGCATGAAGGCCAGAGCCTGTTCGAGCACCAGGGCTTTCGCTTCACCCTGTTCCCCCGTCGCGGCGGCCACGCGCCGGAGCCCGGCAACCTCGATCAGCTGTACCGCCTGGGGCAGTTGCTTGGACGCCTGCATGCCGTCGGCGCCACGCGCCCGTTTGCACATCGCGAGACGCTCGCTGTGGACAACTTCGGCCATGCCTCGCTCAAGACCCTGCTGGACGGCGACTTCGTGCCGCGCGAGCTGCTGCCGGCGTTCGAATCGGTAGCCCGCGACCTGCTCAAGCGGGTCGAGGATATCTACCAACGCACCCCCTTCGAGAAGATCCGCCTGCATGGCGACTGCCACGCCGGCAACCTGATGCACCGCGACGACATCTATCACGTCGTCGACCTCGACGACTGCCGCATGGGGCCTGCGGTGCAGGACCTATGGATGATGCTGGCCGGCAGCCGTGAAGAACGCCTGGCACAAGTGGCCGAACTGGTCGAAGGCTATAACGAGTTCCATGACTTCGACCCGCGCCAGCTGGCGCTGATCGAGCCGCTGCGCGCCTTGCGCCAGTTGCATCACAGCGCCTGGCTGGCGCGGCGCTGGGACGACCCGGCGTTCCCGCGCAGCTTCCCCTGGTTCGGCCAGCCGCGCTATTGGGGCGACCAGATCCTGGCCCTGCGCGAGCAGATGGCCGCGCTGGATGAAGCGCCCCTGAAATTGTTCTAGTTGCGTGGCGCCAGCTGTCTACAATAGGCGCCGCGATAGTCAGCTGCCAAAGCAAGGAATCTGCATGCACGCCGCAAACCCGCAGCGCGGGTACATCCTGGGCCTGAGCGCCTACATCATCTGGGGCCTGTTCCCCCTCTACTTCAAAGCCATCCAGAGCGTTCCTGCGGTCGAGATCATCGTCCACCGGGTGCTCTGGTCGGCGCTGTTCGGCTCGCTGCTGCTACTGGTGTGGAAACACCCGGGCTGGTGGCGGGAGTTGCGTGACAATCCCCGGCGCCTGGCCATCCTCGCGCTGAGCGGCGCACTGATCGCCGGCAACTGGCTGACCTACGTGTGGGCGGTGAACAACGGCCGCATGCTCGAAGCAAGCCTGGGCTACTACATCAACCCATTGGTGAACGTACTGCTGGGCATGCTCCTGCTCGGCGAGCGCCTGCGCCGCCTGCAATGGCTGGCGGTCGCCCTGGCGGCGGCGGGTGTGGCGCAGCAGGTGTGGCAGGTGGGCGGCCTGCCGTGGGTGTCGCTGGGGCTGGCGCTGTCGTTCGGCTTCTATGGCCTGATCCGCAAGCAGGCACCCGTGGCGGCGCTACCGGGGCTGGTGGTGGAAACCTGGATGCTGGTCCCCCTGGCGCTGGGCTGGTTGCTGCTGCATCCGGATGCCGGCAGCGCCAACCTCGAGTTCTTCGACAGCAGCGAAGCGCTGTGGCTGATCGCCGCCGGGCCGGTGACCCTGGTGCCGCTGGTGTGCTTCAACGCCGCCGCCCGCCACCTGCCCTACACCACCCTGGGCTTCCTGCAGTACCTGGCGCCCACCCTGGTGCTGCTGCAGGCCGTGCTGCTGTTCGGTGAACACCTGTCGCCCTCGACGCTGGTCGCGTTCATGTTCATCTGGGCGGGCCTGGCCATCTACAGCGTCGATGCCTGGTTGAGCTTGCGCAAGCGCGCCTGATCAAAAAACGCCCAACCTCCTGCAGGCCATGAAAGACATGGCCTGCAGAGAGATCTCCAAAGGTTATCCACAAGAGCGTCCCCGTAAAACCGGGATAACCCGTCAATCCTCGGGGCGCAGCTGCAACTCCACCATCAGGTCGTCGGCCAGGCTTTCCAGGCGCTCTTGCAAATCATCCAGCGACAAGGTCAGCGGCAACGCCAGCAGGGCATCGGCGTGGAACAACGGCTCGCTGCTCATCGGCGCCGGGCGCACTTCGGTGGTGAAACGCTCCAGGTTGACACCCAGTTCGGACAGCAGCCGGGTGATGTCACGAACGATGCCAGGGCGATCGTTACCCACCAGCTCCATGGCGATCGGCTTCCAGGTACAGGCAGGCTCGATACCGCTCTCGGCGATCAACACGCGAATGCCGTGGCTGCCCAGTCGCTGCAGCGACTCGACCAGTTCGTCGTAGTTTTCCGCCGGCACCGCCACCCGCAGGATCCCGGCGAACTGCCCGGCCATGCGCGACATGCGGCTTTCCAGCCAGTTGCCGCTGTGATCGGCGATGCACTGGGCGATGCGTTCGACCTGCCCGGCCTTGTCAGGGGCGATCACGGTGAGTACAAGATGATCCACGGGCCACTCCTCTAACTGCTCGTACAAGGGCATCGCATCAGTATAGGCAAGGCGCGGCAACCTGCCGCAGGGCGAGTCGCGCAACAAATCGTGTACTGTTTCAAGATTTATCTGGAACAATCCACTGGTTTTTTGCGAACATGAAGGCTCCCAGCGTGACCCCATGCGACCAACCGGTCGCACAACGACGCTTTTAGTCTGATGTTCACCCGCCTACTGCATCATGTAGTATGCCCCGGCGCGGACTACAAAGCGTCGTTTGGATGTCTGCCAAGGCGCCTGTGAAACTACGCGAATCGCCCGCCAGCCGGTCTGGCAGGCCGCACCCAGCCGCCCTCGGGCTATCGACGAGGGCATGTACTGGCCGCGTGTTTGGAGAAGCGCTACAGGCTTAATACAGAAGAGCGAAATAGCTGAGCAGAGTGAGGCAAGCAATGACTGGATACGTTCAAGTCGGTGGCCTTCAGGTCGCCAAGGTCCTGTACGACTTCGTCAACGACGAAGCCATCGCAGGGACCGGCATCGTCGCCGAGCAGTTCTGGGCCGGTGCAGAGAAGATCATCAACGACCTCGCTCCAAAGAACAAAGCCCTGCTCGCCAAGCGTGACGAGCTGCAAGCCAAGATCGATGCCTGGCACCAGGCACGCCAGGGTCAGGCCCACGACGCCGCGACCTACAAGGCATTTCTCCAGGAAATCGGCTACCTGCTGCCACAAGCCGACGATTTCCAGGCCACCACGCAAAACGTCGACGAAGAAATCGCCCACATGGCCGGCCCGCAGTTGGTCGTGCCGGTGATGAACGCGCGTTTCGCCCTGAACGCCGCCAACGCCCGCTGGGGTTCGCTGTATGACGCGCTGTATGGCACCGACGCCATCAGCGAAGAAGGCGGCGCCGAAAAAGGCCAGGGCTACAACAAGGTCCGTGGCGACAAGGTCATCGCCTTCGCCCGCGCCTTCCTCGATGAGGCCGCGCCCCTGGCTGCCGGCTCCCACGTCGACTCCACCGGCTACCGCATCGACGCCGGCAAGCTGGTCGTCGCCCTCAAGGGCGGCAGCAACAGCGGCCTGCGCGACGACGCCCAGCTGATCGGCTTCCATGGCGACGCCGCCGCGCCAACGGCCGTGCTGCTCAAGCACAACGGCCTGCACTTCGAGATCCAGGTCGACGCCAGCACCCCGGTCGGCAGCACCGACGCAGCCGGCGTGAAAGACATCCTGATGGAATCGGCACTGACCACCATCATGGACTGCGAAGACTCGGTCGCCGCCGTCGATGCCGACGACAAGGTCATCGTCTACCGCAACTGGCTGGGCCTGATGAAAGGCGACCTGGCCGAGAGCGTGACCAAGGGCGACAAGACCTTCACCCGCACCATGAACCCCGACCGCGAGTACGCAGCGCCCAACGGCGGCAGCGTCACCCTGCACGGCCGTTCGCTGCTGTTCGTGCGCAACGTCGGTCACCTGATGACCAACCCGGCGATCCTCGATGCCCAGGGCAACGAAGTCCCCGAAGGCATCCAGGACGGCCTGTTCACCAACCTGATCGCCCTGCACAACCTCAACGGCAACACCAGCCGCAAGAACACCCGCAGCGGCAGCGTGTACATCGTCAAGCCGAAGATGCACGGCCCCGAGGAAGTGGCGTTCGCCGCCGAGATCTTCAGCCGCGTCGAAGACTTGCTGGGCATGCCGCGCAACACCGTCAAGGTCGGCATCATGGACGAGGAGCGCCGTACCACGGTCAACCTCAAGGCCTGCATCAAGTCGGCGGCCGAGCGCGTGGTGTTCATCAACACCGGCTTCCTCGACCGCACCGGCGACGAGATCCACACCTCCATGGAAGCCGGCGCCATGGTGCGCAAAGGCGCCATGAAGAGCGAGAAGTGGATCGGCGCGTACGAGAACAACAACGTCGATATCGGCCTGGCCACCGGCCTGCAAGGCCGCGCGCAGATCGGCAAGGGCATGTGGGCCATGCCTGACCTGATGGCGGCGATGCTCGAGCAGAAGATCGCCCACCCGCTGTCCGGCGCCAACACCGCCTGGGTGCCTTCGCCAACCGCCGCGACCCTGCACGCCCTGCACTACCACAAGGTCGACGTACAGGCCCGGCAGCGCGAACTGGCGTCGCGCACCCCGGCCTCGGTGGACGACATCCTGACCATCCCGCTGGCAGCCGACACCAACTGGTCGGCCGACGAGATCCGCAACGAGCTGGACAACAACGCCCAGGGCATCCTCGGCTACGTGGTGCGCTGGATCGACCATGGCGTGGGTTGCTCGAAGGTGCCGGACATCAACAACGTCGGGCTGATGGAAGACCGCGCCACCCTGCGCATTTCCGCGCAGTTGCTGGCCAACTGGCTGCGTCATGGCATCGTCACCCAGGAGCAGGTGCTGGAAAGCCTCAAGCGCATGGCAGCGGTTGTCGACAAGCAGAACGCCAGCGACGCCCAGTACCGCCCGATGGCGCCGAACTTCGATGACAACATCGCGTTCCAGGCCGCGGTCGAGCTGGTCGTCGAAGGTGCCAGGCAACCGAACGGCTACACCGAGCCGGTGCTGCACCGCCGTCGTCGCGAGTTCAAGGCGCGTAACGGGCTGTAAGTTACCTCTGCGACAGGGGGCCGCCTCGCGGCCCAATCGCGGCACAAGGCCGCTCCCACAGGTACGGCGCAAGCTTCGAACCTTGCACTGTGCCTATGGGAGCGGCCTTGTGCCGCGATTGGGCTGCGAAGCAGCCCCAGTCCTGCACTACTCGATCTTCAATTCTTTTTTCACCAGCTCCAGCAGTTTCCCCAGATCCACCGGCTTGAGCAGAAAGTCCACCACTCCCAGGTGCATCACGTCCACCGCCTCCTTCACATCGGTGTCGCCCGACACCACGATGATCGACAACGCCGCCCGCTCCGACTCGCGAATCTGCCGGATAAGCTCCAGGCCGTCCTTGGGCGCCATGCGCAGGTCAGTGATCATCAGCGCGATGCGCGGTTCATAGTGCAGCTTGAACATCGCCTCCTGTGCGCCATCGGCCATCATGCAGTCGATGCCACGACTCTTCAGGTACAGGCACAGCGCCCCGCTGTTCACCGGGTTGTCGTCCACCACCAGTACCACGGGCCTTGGCGCCACTGGCGCGCTCACCACGGCCAACGCCTCGCGCTCGGCGTCACTCAGTATTTCGTCATGCTCAGCCATGGCCATCTCGTCAAAAAAATCCCGTACTGAGGTCTCAGACCTCGGAAAGCGTCGTAGCTGACCTGCCTTTCGTCGGATCCTTGACGGCAAACACCCACGACACAGGCCCCCTAGACTTACGTCCAATGGGCACCACAGAGCGGCCAGCCGACCATGGGGGCCGAGAACAACAAAGCCGACACCTATAGATAGATATATATAGTTCGGCGTAGCGATACGGTCAGCTTCATGAGCAAAAAGGACGCCTACACTCAGGCCGGCAGGACAGCGGTGCTGCAGAACATCCAGGGCACGTTGCAGTTCCTGCAGCGCTTCCCGCCGTTCAACCAGATGGAGCAAGGGCACCTTGCCTACCTAGTGGAACAGTGCCAGCTGCGCTTCTACGCCAGCGGCGAAAGCATCATCAAGCCCGCCGACGGGCCGGTGGAGCATTTCTATATCGTCAAACAGGGACGGGTGATGGGCGAACGCCAGCACGTTACCGGGCCTGGCGTGGAAACCACCTTCGAAATCACCAGCGGCGAATGCTTCCCCCTGGCTGCGCTGCTGGGCGAGCGGGCCACTCGTACCGAACACCTGGCCGGCGAAGACACCTTCTGCCTGCAACTGAACAAGGCCGCGTTCATCCGCGTGTTCTCGCTGTCCGGGGTGTTTCGCGACTTCGCCCTGCGCGGGGTGAGCAGCCTGCTCGACCAGGTCAACCAGCAAGTGCGCCAGCGTGCCGTGGAAACCCTGGGCACGCAGTATTCGCTCAATACGCCGCTGGGCGAGCTGGCCATGCGTCACCCCGTGGTCTGCCCGCCGGACATGCCGCTGCGTGAAGCCGTGCGGCTGATGCACGAACAGCAGGTCGGCAGCATCGTCATCGTCGACCAGCGGCGCTTCCCGGTCGGCATCTTCACCCTGCGCGACCTGCGCCAGGTGGTCGCCGATGCCAGCGCCGAGCTCAGTGCGCCGGTCGAACGGCACATGACCGCCGCACCCTTCTACCTGCCTCCGCAAGCCAGCGCCTTCGATGGCGCCATGGCAATGACCGAGCGGCATATCGCGCATGTCTGCCTGGTGGAAAACGGGCGGCTGTGCGGCGTGGTATCCGAGCGCGACCTGTTTTCCCTGCAGCGCGTCGACCTGGTGCACCTGGCGCGTACCATCCGCCACGCCCCGCGCCTGGAGGTGCTGGTGGCCTTGCGCGGCGAGATCGGCCAACTGGTCGAGCGCATGCTCGCCCATGGTGCTTCCTCGACGCAGATCACCCAGATCATCACCCTGCTCAACGACCACACCGTCTGCCGGGTGATCGAGCTGGCCCTGGCCGAACGCGGCGACCCCGGCGTGGCGTTCAGCTGGCTGTGCTTCGGCAGCGAGGGGCGCCGCGAACAGACCCTGCACACCGACCAGGACAATGGCATCCTCTTCGAGGCCCGCGACAGCGCCGAAGCCGACGCCATCCGCGCGCGCCTGCTGCCGCTGGCGCAGTACATCAACCACAACCTCGCCCAGTGCGGCTTCACCTTGTGCAAGGGCAACGTCATGGCCGGCAATCCCGAGCTGTGCCTGTCACGCGTGGAGTGGGCGCGACGTTTCGCAGGATTCATCCGCGAGGCGAGCCCGGAAAACCTGCTGGGCTCGAGCATCTATTTCGACCTGCGCGTGGTCTGGGGCGACGAGCAAGGCTGCGAGCAACTGCGCCAGGGCATCCTCGCCCAAGTCGCCGACAATCGCATCTTCCAGCGCATGATGGCCGATAACGCCCTGCGCCAGCGCCCACCGGTCGGGCGCCTGCGCGAGTTCGTCCTGACCCGCCAGGGCAACGACAAGGCCGCCACCCTCGACCTCAAGGTCCAGGGCCTGACGCCCTTCGTCGATGGCGCTCGCCTGCTGGCGCTGGCCAATGGCATCGCTGCCAACAACACCCTGGAACGCCTGCGTCAACTGGTGGCCAAGGGCGTCATCGACACCCTCGACGGCGCCGCCTTCGAGGAGGCGTACCACTTCATCCAGCAGACGCGCATGCAACAGCACCAGCGCCAGAGCCGCGACAACCTGGCCTATTCGAACCGCGTCGATCCGGACAGCCTCAACCATCTGGACCGGCGCATCCTGCGTGAATCGTTGCGCCAGGCCCAACGCCTGCAAAGCAACCTGGCGCAGCGGTACCAGCTGTGAAGCTGTTCGCCTGGCTGCGCCCCAGCGCTCCGGCGCTCGACGACGACCTGCGCCAGCGCCTGGCGCTGCTGCCAGGTCCGGCACCATGGGGTGTGCAATCGTTGCGCGAGCAGCGCTGGGTGGTGCTGGATCTTGAAACCAGCGGCCTCAACCTGAACCGCGACCAGGTGCTGTCGATCGGGGCCGTGGCCATCGAGGATGGCGGCATCGACCTGGGGCGCCAGTTCGAACGCACCTTGTACCGTCCCGCGCAGAAGACCAACCCCAGCGTGCTGATCCACGGCCTGGGGCCCAGTGCGCTGGCGGCGGGCAGCGATCCGGCCGAGGCGCTGGTCGACCTGCTGGAGTTCATCGGCGACAGCCCGGTGCTGGCGTTTCATGCGCCCTTCGACCAGGGCATGCTCGGGCGTGCGCTGAAGGATACGCTGGGCTATCGCCTGCAACACGCCTTCATCGACGTGGCGGAACTGGCACCGATGCTCAACCCCGACACCGTGCTGCGCGAAGCCGGCCTGGACGACTGGGTGGCGCGTTTCGGCCTTGAAGTCCAGGCACGTCATCATGCCAGTGCCGATGCACAGGTTACCGCCGAGCTGGCCCTGATCCTGTTCAGCCAGGCGCGGCGCCAGCAACTGGACAGCCCGCTGCAGCTGGAACAGCGGCTGAGGCAGTGGCGGCGGCGGGCGGTGCACAGTCATGGCATGTAGCTCGATGCTGGCACTTCGCAGGTGAACCCGCTCCCACAGGCATTCTGACCAGCGTCAATTGCATCCCCCACCTGTCCTCTGCCACAATCGCGAATCATTATCGTTACTTAACGCATTCTCCTGGGGATCGCCTTTGTCGTCTGCGCACAGCCCACATGCCGAGCTGGTCGGCAGCCTGTACCGCGACCACCGCAGCTGGCTGATGGCCTGGCTGCAGCGCAGTACTGCCTGCCGCCAGCGCGCCGAAGACCTGAGCCAGGACACTTTCGTCCGCCTGCTGGGCCGCGAACAGTTGATCGCGCCCCGCGAGCCCCGGGCGTTCCTCGTCGCCGTGGCCAAGGGCCTGCTGTTCGACCACTTCCGGCGCGCCGCCCTGGAACAGGCCTACCTCGCAGAGTTGTCGCTGCTGCCGGAAACCGAGCAGCCCTCGCCGGAAACCCAGCACCTGATCCTCGAAGACCTCAAGGCCATCGATCGCCTGCTGGGCAAACTGTCGAGCAAGGCGCGCACAGCGTTCCTGTACAACCGGCTCGACGGCATGGGCCACGCCGAGATCGCCGAACGTCTGGGAGTATCGGTGTCGCGGGTGCGCCAGTACATCGCCCAGGGCATGCGGCAGTGCTACGTGGCGTTGTACGGGCAGCCAACGTGAACGCGACACCCGTCTCGGCCAAGGTCCTGGAAGCGGCCATCGCCTGGAAACTGTGCCTGGAAGGCGGTGACGGCACTGCCGATGAGCGCAATGAATTCAAGCGCTGGCATGCGGCCAGCGAGGAGCATGCACGCGCCTGGTTCCAGCTCGGCATGCTCGACCAGCGCGTCGGCGCGGCCGCCGGCCCCGCCCGCCACGCTTTGCTGCAATCGCGGGCCGGCCTGCGGCGACGGGTCGGCAAGCTCGGCGGTGGGGTGCTCGGGATGCTCCTGCTCGGCGGCCTGCTGGCCTGGACCAGCGCGCCTTCGCTCGCGCCCAGCTACTGGCTGGCCGACCAGCGCACCGGCACCGGCGAGCTGCGTACCTTGCGCCTGGAAGACGGCACCCTGCTGAGCCTGGATACCCACACTGCGGTGGATATCGACTACCAGGGCGAGCAGCGGGTGATCGTGCTGCACCAGGGGGAAATCTCGGTAGAAACCGGTCACGACGATCCTCGCCCGCTGTGGGTGCGCACCGACGATGGCCGCCTGCGACCACTGGGCACCCGCTTCCTGGTCAGGCGCGAGAACGCCGGGACGCGCCTGGAGGTGCTGCAGGCGCAGGTCGCCGCCCTGCCGCGCAACAGTGGCAGCGAAGAAGTGCTGAACGAAGGCCAGCAGGTCCTGATGAATGCCGACGGCCTGGGGCTGGTCGGCCCGGTCAAGGCCGGCGCCGACGCCTGGACCCGCGGCATGCTGGTGGTGGACAACGTGCGCCTGGGCGACCTGGTAGCGGAGCTTGGCCGATATCGCAGTGGTCATCTGGCCGTGTCGAAAGAAGTTGCCGAGTTGCGCGTGAGCGGCAGCTTCCCGTTGACCGACACCGACCTGGCCTTGGCCTCGCTGGTGCCGGCGTTGCCGGTGAAGATCGAGCGGCGCACGGACTGGTGGGTGACGGTCAGCCCTCGCTGAATCGATTGCCAGAAAATTTTTCGCGAAAGCCCCTGTCACTTTTCCAGTCTCGCTCGGCAAGGAAGCAGTCAGCACTTATCCGTCGAGGAGCCACTGCATGTCCCGCGCTGTCGAGTCTTACCTGCGTCCCAGCCTGATGGCCCTGGCCATCGGCCTTGCCACCCCGCTGGCCAGCCCTGTGCTGTTCGCCGCCGAGCAATCGGCGGTGCGCAGCTACGACCTGCCCAGCGCACCGCTGGCCAGCACCCTGAACCGCATCGCCAGCGAGGCCGGCATCGCCCTGGCCCTGGACCCGAGCCTGGCCAGCGGCCGCACCTCGGCACCGGTACAGGGCTCCTTCAGCGGCGTGGGCGCGCTGCAAGCCGCACTGCGCGGCACCGGGCTGCAACTGCAGCAGGGCAGCGCCGGCAGCTACAGCCTGGTGGCCGTGCCGCAGGGCAGCCTGGCGCTGCCGGAAACCAGCGTGAACGCGTCCAGCGACAGCGAGAGCGCCTGGGGGCCGGTCGATGGCTACCTGGCCAAGCGCACCGCCGCCGGCACCAAGACCGACACCGCGCTGGTCGAGGCACCCCGCTCGATCTCCGTCGCCACCCGCCAGCAGATGAGCGACCGCGGCGTGCACAGCCTCGACGACGCCGTGAAGTACATGCCGGGCATCGTCTCGGCCAGTTTTGGCAGCGACACCCGCTACGACTGGATGCGCGTGCGCGGCTTCGAACCGACCCAGTTCCTCGACGGCCTGCCGCTGCCACGCGGCGTGTATGCCAACCCGAAGCCGGAAACCTGGAACCTGGACCGCCTCGCCCTGCTGCGCGGACCGGCCTCGTCGGTCTATGGCCAGACCCCGCCAGGCGGCCTGCTGGACATCGTCAGCCGCCGCCCGCAAGCCGAAGCTGCTCATGAAATCGAAGTGCAGTACGGCAGCGACAACCACCGCCAGATCAACTTCGCCAGCACCGGCAAGATCGACGAGCAAGGCCGCTTCCTCTACGGCGTCAGCGGCGTGATCCGCGACAGCGGCACGCAGATCGACCACATTCAGGACAAACGCTACAACATCGCCCCGAGCCTGACCTGGAACATCGACGAAGACACCAAGCTGACCTTCCTCAGCCAGTTCACCCGCGACGATACCGGTGTCACCAGCCAGTTCTACCCGATCCAGGGCACCAAGATCGACATGCCGTTCGGCAAGATCTCGCACCACAAGAACCTCGGCGACCCGGACTACGACTTCTACGACCGCACCTACTACGCGGTCGGCTACGCCTTCGAGCACCGCTTCAACGATGTCTGGCAGTTCCGTCAGAACCTGCGCTACACCAAGTCCGACCTGTCGTTCCAGACCGTTACCGTCAACAGCTACAACCCGACCTTCGGCATGATCGTCGACGACCAGGGCAACACCGGCCGTGGCACCACCAATGTCGACGAAGATATCAGCCAGTTCGCCGTCGACAACAACTTCCAGGGTGACTTCAGCACCGGCTCGATCAGCCATACCCTGCTGATCGGCCTGGATCACCAGCGCATGAACAACAACTACCTGGCCATCTTCGGCAGCGCGCCGCCGATCAACGTGAACAACCCGGCCTACGGCCTGCCCATCACCCGCCCGGACCGCTCCACGGCGTTCTACGACTACGACCAGAAAACCCGCCAGACCGGCCTCTACGTACAGGACCAGATGGCCCTCGACAACTGGCGCCTGACCCTGGGCGGGCGTGAAGACTGGGTGCACACCGGCACCAAGTTCTTCAACAAGGGCGATGCCACCAATACCCAGCGCGACAAGAAATTCAGCGGCAACGCGGCGATCAGCTACGTCTTCGATTCCGGCTTCGTGCCCTACCTGTCCTACGCCGAGTCGTTCCAGCCGAGCAGCAAGGCCGACATCGACCCGACCAACGGGCTCAAGCCGACCGAGGGCAAGCAATGGGAGCTGGGGATCAAGTACCAGCCGCCGGGCTCGAACACCCTGCTGACTGCAGCCGTGTATGACCTGACCCAGAAGAACGTCTCGGTCACCAACAACGTCGGCAACGTGACCGTCACCAGCCAGACGGGCGAGGTGAAGGTCCGTGGCCTGGAGCTCGAAGCCGTGGCCGATGTCACCGAGAACCTGAAGGTGATCGCGGCCTACACCCTGGCCAAGTCCGAAGTGCAGGATGGCCAGTTCAAGGGCAACCGCCTGCAGTTGATGCCCAACCAGCAGGCCTCGCTGTGGGCCGACTACACCTGGCACAGCGGTGTGCTCGACGGCTTCGGCATCGGTGGCGGTGCGCGCTATACCGGCAACACCTACGGCGACCAGGGCAACACCTACCTGGGCAAGGCCAAGGCCTACACCGTGTTCGACGCCTCGGTGCACTACGACCTGGGCCGCCTGGACAACAGCCTCAAAGGCGCGTCGGTGGCGGTCAACGCCACCAACCTGCTGAACAAGGACTACATTTCGACCTGCGACTCGTACTACTGCTATTACGGTGACCAGCGTAGCGTGGTGGTCAGCGCCAACTACAAGTTCTGAGTGACGCATTGCGGGGCAGGCCCGTTCCCACAGCGATGTGGGAGCGGGCCTGCCCCGCAATTGCGTCCTGAAAAACAGCACGAGCTGCAAAGGCTGCAACCCTGATGAAAAGCCAAACCATCCGCCGCTGGTCGGCGATCCACACCTGGACCAGCCTGATCTGCACGCTGTTCCTGCTGCTGCTGGCACTGACCGGCCTGCCGCTGATTTTCCACCACGAACTCGAACACCTGCTGGGCGACGCTCCCGAGCTGCGCGAGATGCCTGCCGATACGCCGCACCTGGACCTGCAGCAACTGGTGCTCAAGGCCGAGCAACACCGCCCGGGCGAGGTGATGCAGTACTTCGGCTTCGAGGACGACGAGCGCAACGGCGTGGTGGCGATCACCGCCGCCACCGCCGGCACCGAACCCAACTCGTCGCACACTTTCATGCTCGATGCCCGCACCGGTGAAGCCGTGGCCATGCCCGCGGCCAATGGCGGCTTCATGATGACCATGCTGCGCCTGCACGTGGACATGTTCGCCGGCCTGCCCGGCAAGCTGCTGCTGGCCTCGATGGGTGCCCTGTTCGTCGTCGCCATCGTCTCCGGCACGGTGCTCTATGCGCCGTTCATGCGCCGCCTGCAATTCGCCACGGTTCGCACCGACAAGTCGCGCCGCCTTCGCTGGCTCGACCTGCACAACCTGATCGGCATCGTCACCCTGACCTGGGCCCTGGTGGTCGGCGTCACCGGGGTGATCAGCGCGCTCTCCGACCTGGTCATCGCCGCCTGGCGCAACGACAGCCTGGCGGCCATGGTCGCGCCCTATCGCGACGCGCCTGCGCTCACCGAGCGCGCGCCGGCCACGCACCTGCTGCGCATCGCCGAGCAGGCGGCGCCCGGCATGCGTGCCGACTTCATCGCCTTTCCCGGCACGCGCTTTTCCAGCGAGCACCACTATGCGGTCTTCATGAAGGGCGCAACGCACCTGACCTCGCACCTGCTGACACCGGTGCTGATCGATGCACGCACACTCGAGGTCACGGCCATAGGCGAACGGCCTTGGTACATGGACGCCATGGGACTGTCGCAACCCCTGCACTTCGGCGACTACGGCGGGCGGCCGATGCAGATCCTCTGGGCGCTGCTCGACGTCCTGACCATCATCGTGCTCTGCAGCGGCCTCTACCTGTGGTGGGGCAAGCAGCGCAACAGCGCCAGGAGGCCGGCATGAGCCACAGGTCGCAGAGCACCCGGCGCATCTTCACCTGGCCACTGCTGACCGGGTTGCTGGGCGCGGCCGGGCTGTTCGCCGCCCTGCTCGGCGATGGCGCCTGGGATGCCCTGTCCTGGCTGGGATTGGGTATTCCGGCCGTGCTCGGGATTTACGGCCTTTGTCGCAGGTGAGGTAGACGGCTAACACGTCTGCCTGGGCAGTGGAGGCCAGACTCGGCAACCTAACCGTTGCGGAGTCGCCCCATGAGCCTTCAGCACTTCAAGTCCTTCGATGACCCACTGACAGCCCTGCTGGTCTCCTTGCCACAACCCGACAGCTCACAGCCTGGGCCGCTTGCACGCCAGCACTACTTCACCGCACTTGCCGAACACTGGTCCACCGGCACACCGCACAATCGCCAGACCCAACTGGTCGAGATCCTGCACGGCCAGCTGCTGGCGCAAATCGCATTGCGCACCGACGACCACACACTCGGTTCCAATCACGCAGCGTTGCTCGAGGTCTGTGTCAACAACCCCCTACCCTGGCAACGCCAGGACCTCGAGAACGACCAGCGGCCGCAAATCTACCGGCCGCTGCTGGACATCGGCTCACCGAATTGGCGGGCTTACCTGCCCGGCGCCTTCGTCATCGTCGAAGGCGGCCCTGAGGGCCGCATGCCTGACCCTCGGCAACCCAGCGATCATGCACTGCTGGTGACCTTGTCGCACGGCATCGAAGCCTTCGATGACCTTTGCGCGCTGCACACCGAATTGTGCGAGCGGCTGGACGACCCGCAGCAGAGCCGTGCCATGCTGCGCTACATGAGCACTGGCCAGGACCAGGACTACGCCCGCAACGCCGAACGCCTGCGTTACGAGTGGTTCAGCGAGGACCTGCTGCAAGCCCAGGCCCAGGCACTGATCGACGGTCAGCGCATCCGGCTGACGCAAGTCTGGGCACAAGCCACGCTATCCACCCCTATCGACTGGCCCGGGCTGGCAAAGAAGCTGGAAACGAGCGCCGACCTGCTGCCCTGGGCGGGCAGCCAGGTGGCTTTGCAGACCCGCTATGGAATGCTGCTGGAAAGAAACGCACCCGCCTGGCTCAGAAATGCTTCGGCGCAAGGCCTCACCCACATCATGCAGACCCTGCAGGAACTGGTGATTGCGGTCGACCGGGCGGCCGCTTCCGGCATCCTTGATCATGACCAGTTTCTCCAGGAACACAACCTGCGGGACTGGACCTGCGCGCAACT
Source organism: Pseudomonas sp. FA117 (assembly GCF_057370475.1). Lineage (NCBI taxonomy): Bacteria > Pseudomonadati > Pseudomonadota > Gammaproteobacteria > Pseudomonadales > Pseudomonadaceae > Pseudomonas > Pseudomonas sp. FA117. The sequence continues at coordinate 410,429 of NZ_CM170675.1, read as the reverse complement.
GCGTACGGCCATGCGCTATGACTACCAGTTCGACGCCGACCCGCTGGAGCTCTATGTCAGCGTGACCATGGCCCGCCAGAAGGGCCCTGTCTTGCATCCCGGCCTGACCAGTGGCTACATTCCTGCCGCCAGCCGCCCCCGGGTAGGCGACACGGTCGAACTGGTGCGCAAGACCTACCGTTTCGACGAGTTGGCCATGCTCAACATCGGCCTGCTCGATGTCGACTACTGGCTCACCGCACGGGTACACCGCCAGGATGGCCGCGCCGTCACCCAGATCACTCCGGCCCAGGTCAAGCAGATGGTCCGGGGCCTGAATGCAGGCGACAGCTACAGTCGCTATCTCAGGACCCACCTGCTCGAGTCACCGGCAGCGCAATGGCGCAAGGAGCGTCATGCACAGATCGGCAAGGCGCGCATGTTCGCCGAAGCCGCCAAGGCCCGCTATGCCGGTCACTATCTCGACGACCCGTTCGAGCGCGGCTACTTCAGGACCAAAGCGGTACTCGATCAACCCGACAGCGAACAGCGCCGCGCCAGCAACGACCCACGCCTGAGCGTACGGCAGTGGTTGATCGACGGCCATACCGTCCAGGGTGTAATCCTGATCACCCATGACCCCGCAGGCTCCGACCACCTGCTGGTGTACACCCCGGATGCTCCGGACCGGCGTGCCTGGCGTGAATACCGCAACGCCCGTCACCTGCTGAGGGTGCTGCGCGAAAAACCTGCGCTGCGTGACTATGTGAAAGATCGCGTCCCGCTCGCCAATCGCCAGGCAATCGAAAACTACCTTGTCGCAGGCGGGCTCGGGTCGCGGGTAGCGACGCCAGAGATCACCGGTGATTTCCTGCAGGCGCGCTACGACGCCGAGGTACAGGCCGCGCTCGCCGAGGTGGACGCCAGCACCAATACCAAACGGGAGTTGCTGGGAGAGTTCAGCCTTCATACGTTGTGGTTCATGCTCGATCTACTGAGCCTGGTCCTGCCGAACCGGGCACTGAGCGCCTTGTCGTTCGGTCGGGCACTGTTGTCGGTAATCGATACCGGCAAGGCCTATGACGAAAACGACCGCATCGGCACGCTCAAGCATCTGGTCGAGGCCTTCACCCACGTCAATGACGGCGCCAACAGCATCGGCGGCTCGACCGTGATGCGCCGAGCCATCCGCGGCCTGCCACCCGCCCCTCCGCTGGCATTGCCGCCAGCGACAAGGGCTCGCCCGGATATCAGCAGGCTGCACTACCGCGTCGATGGCATCCACAAGGAGGGCATCTATGAACAGCCTTCTGCGTATCCCGGACGCTCCCTCTACTTCATAAAGGACAGCGACGGCGAGAGCTACCAGGTGGCCTTCGACGGCTACCGCTGGCGGGCCGTCGACCCACGCAAGCCAGATGCCTATACCCAGGTGCCGGTCAAGCGTCGGGCCGACGGTCAATGGGTCGTCGACTCACCGGTGCTGTGGTATGACGGTCTGCCTGACCTGCAAGCGCTGTTCGACAGTTGTCGCCTGGCGCAGGCACCCACCGGAGTGGCGCAGGAGGATGCAGGCGTCTACCGCAGCGACCAGGGCCTGCACCTGCTGGCAGGCGGGCAGGCCTTGCCGCTGCGCGCGCACCTGCTCGAACACCACTACCACCTGCGCTTGAGCACAGCGTCGCAAGCCGGAGCAGGGGTCTGGGCCATCCTGCGTTGGCAGGACGGGCAATGGCGCATCCGCGTGCGCCAGGCCGGGCGCAGCAGCGACTGGCTGGCGTTGCCGCAGGCTTACTCGGTGAGCCTGGGCAGGCATTGATCCAGACGCTGGTGCAGAGCGCTGCCACTGGGCCAGTTGCGCAACAGCCGCGCACGATCGCGTGCATAGGCGGGGGCGAAACTGAGCTGGGTGGCATGCTGGGTCATGGCGTCGAGGTCGATCAGCGACCACTGGCCGTCCTGCCAGAACAGGTTGTGGCCTTTGAAGTCGCCATGGCTGATGCGTTCGGCAATCAGCTGCTGCATCAGCCCGACCAGCGCCTGCACCTGCTCCTGCGGCACCTCGCCGCTCTCGACATGAGGTGCGAAGCACGCCGTGAGGTCAGGGCCGTCGGCATACTCGGTGACCAGGTAGGCCGTGCTGCGCAGGCCCATGACCCGCTGCTCGAGCACCGCCAGCGGGCGCGGTGTGGCGATGTCGAGAAAGCCGAGACGGTGGCCTTCGATCCATGAGTGCCAGGCCCGACTCGGGCGCCAGAAGCGCTTGAACCAGTGGGCGGTGTTCTTGATGTTGTAGCGCTTGAGCACCAGCGTGCGACCACCGACCTCGATACGCGCGACGCTGGCGGCGCCGCCGGTCTTGTACAGGTGGCCCTGGTCGATCAGCGTATCGGCCTGCTCCAGCACCGGCAGCAGGGCCTCGACCTCCGTGCGGCGGATTGCACGCAAACCCGAAAGGCTGCGCTCGACGCTGAACAGCGTGCACTCTCGCCCGGCCTTGTCCAGGTAGTCTTTCAAGCGCCAGCTGCGCACCTTGTCGACCTGCTTCTGCAAGGCTTCGAGCGGCAAGGCATGCTCGCCGTTGGCCAGCAGGTAATGCACCAGAGCCTCTTCGATGAATGGCTCCAGGCGCTTGGGCAACTGGGCGAAGAACACCCCGAGGTTCTCCAGCACACGCTGGCGCGACAGTTGCTGGCCCGGGGTTTCAGCCTTGATCCCGGCACCGTCGATCAGGTACAGGCGACCGTCGTGGCGCAACAGGTTGTCCAGGTGCAGGTCTTCCTGCCACAGGCCCTTGGCGTGCATCTGCGCCACGGCGGTCAGTGCCTCGCCGAGCACCTGATGCTGCTCGTCGGCCAGCATCGGCAGGTGCTCGACCCTGGCCCAGGCATCCCCCAGGCCCTCGGCGTTTTCCAGGAATTCGAACAGCAGCCAGCCACCCTCGCCGTCCTTCAGGCCATCGGCCAGCAGGCGTGGCGTGGTCAGCCCCTGCGCCGCCATCAGGCGCACGCCTTCCAGTTCACGCTGGAAATGACGGGCCGCGTTATTGCCGACCAGCAGCTTGGCCAGCACCGGCGTGCCACGCCAGACACCGGCGCCCACGTAGCGTTGGCCAGGCAAGACGCGCAGCAGGCTGAGCAGTTGCAGTTCGGCACTGCCCGCGGCATCTTCGAGCGTCACGCTCAGCGGCAGGCTCGGGCTGCGCCCGGCGTTCTTGAGTTCGGACAGACGCATCAGCGGGCCTCTTTTTCACGACGGCGTTGCGTCAGGCGTTGCAACCAGGTGCCGACCCGCGCACTGTCGGCCGGCAGCGCCAGGTAGGCGGCGAGCAGGTTACGCACGTCGGCTTCGCTCCAGATCCGGGCGCGACGCAACAAGGGTTCGAGGTCCTTGAGTCGGTCGCGCATGCCGAACAGCAGCGGGCGGGTCTTTTCCAGGTCGATCAGCTGGGCCTGCCAGCCTTCGCGACGCTCGCGCAGGAAGATGTGCTTGGGATAGAAGCAGCCATGTACCTGGCCGGCGCCGTGCAGGGTACGCGCCAGCTCGCCACAGGCTGCCAGAATGCCCTGGCGTTGTGTCTCGGGCAGCTGCGGCCAGTGGCCGAGGAAGCTGTCCAGGTCGTTCCACTCGTCCAGCGCGCGGGTCATCAGGATCGCCCGGTGCTTGCCGCCCTGCTTGCGCTCGCCATAGAACACCGCCTGCAGCGCCGGGATGTTGAGCTTCTGGTAGCGGCTGATGTTGCGAAACTCGCGGGCGAAGGTCGGCTCGCCGAACGGCCGGTGCAGGGTGCGCGTGAGGTAGTCGCTCTGGCGCTTGAGGTAGTAACCCTTGCCCTCGAGCTCCAGGCGGAACACGCTGCTCCAGCCGCCACGCCCGGTATTCGGTTCGTCGACGGCGTCCAGTTGCAGCGCCCACAGCGCCTCGAAGTCGTTCAGGCCATGGCGTTGCAGCAGCGCCTGGTCGACGCTGGCCAGATAATCGGTCATTCCCTTCCCTCGAAGAAGCTCACCACCTGGCGAATCCGTCGCTTGTCGTGCGCATTGAGCCGCGCGTGCCCGCGATATTGCAGGTAGAAGCGCAGCCGCTGCGTGGCCGAGAGGTGATATTTGGCAACCTTGTCCAGGCACGCCAGGTCCTTGATGACACGGTGACGAAGCATGAAGCCACGCCAGAAATCGCCGGTCGGGCAGTCGATGAAGAAGACCGTCGCAGTGTCGTCCACCAGCAAGTTGCGCCATTTCAGGTCGTTGTGGGCGAAGTGATGATCGTGCATCACCCGCGTATGGCGCGCCAACTGACGGCTGACATGATCGACCCAGGCACGGTCGGCCAGGCGTGGGTCATTGCGTTCGGCCAGTGCCGAGAGGTCTTCGGTGCGCGGCAGTTCGCGGGTGATCATCGCCCCGCGCCCGAACGACAGGCCGTTACGCTCCAGCCCCCAGGCCACTACCTCGGCGGTGGGAATGTGCCACTTGGCGAACTGCTTGAGGTTCTGCCATTCGGCCTTGATCCGCGGCCGGCCGAGGAAGCGGCGCATGTGCTTGCCGGCACCGGTGTAGCGCTTGACGTAGTAGTTGACCCCGTCACGCTCGATGCGGATCACCTCGCTGAGCGGGTCACGGGTCAGGCGCTCGCCTTCGAGGGCGAACACCGCGTCGATACTGCCGAAATCCGCTGCCAGGCGCTGGTACTCCGGCGCCAGTGTCCAACCCGCCATCAGAGCGCATCCCCATAGCGTTGCTTGCGATCGTAGAGTTTCTGCGCCTTGCGTTCGAGCCAGGCGAGCAGTGCGGCTTCCTCGCCCAGTACCTGGCGCAGCGGGCGCTGGAAGTAGCCCTTGAGGAAGCGCAGCTTGTCGCGGCGCGTCAGGCCGATGTCCAGGGCCGAGAAGTACAGGGCTGCCAGGTCCTTGTCACGCCAGCGGCGGGTGATTTTCGCCCGGGTCTGCGCGCGGTGCAGGTCGATCACCGACAGTTTGAAGTCTTCCGGCGTCACTGGCCGGTCGGTGTGCAGCAGGAAGTGGCAGATGTAGCAATCGCGATGGTTGACCCCGGCGCGGTGCATGCCGCCGACCATCTTCGCCACCTCGGTGATCAGTGCACGCTTGAGGCGCGGCTCGGGCGGCTGCCTGGGCCAGTCGATGCTGAAGTCTTCCAGGCTGACGGTCGGCGCCAGTTCCTCGGTGACGATGAACGAATGCTGGGCCGCCGGGTTGCTGCCACGCTCGCCATAGGCAACGGCGGTCATGGTCGGCACGCCGACCTCCTGCAGGCGCTGAATGGCCTGCCATTCCTGACCGGCACCGAGCACCGGCAACTTGGCGCTGAACAGGTTCTTGAACACTTCGCCCCAGCCGATGCCGCGATGGATCTTGACGAAGTAGCCCTCGCCCTCGACCTCGGTGCGCAATGTGCGGCGCCCTTCGAGCTCGCGGTAAACCTCGCCCTGCAGGGATTCGACGGCGTCGAAGGGATCGCGCCCGGCCCACAGGCGCTTGAAAGGTTCGGCCAGCATCAGCTTCATGCGTGCTCCTGGCCGAGGATCACGTCGGCGGCGTGTTGCGGCATGCTGTAGAGGTCGGCGCTGTCGGCGAAGGCCAGGCCGTTGCGCGCCCAGTCGGCGCGGGCCTGCGGGTCTTCGAGCATGCGCTGCAGGTAGGTGTTGAGCTGGTCCTGCTCGAACGGGTCGTCGAGCACCAGGCCACTGTCCGCCTCGGCGATGTAATGGGCGTAGCCACAGACTTTCGACACCAGCACCGGCAAACCGGCGACCAACGCTTCGAGCAGCACGGTGCCGGTATTTTCGTTGTAGGCCGGGTGGATCAGCAGGTCGGCGCCGAGCAGGAAGCGCGGGATATCGCTGCGCCCCTTGAGGAATTGCACCTGCTCGCCCAGGCCGAGCGTGGCGCTCTGCAACTGGAACACTTTCGGGTCGTCCTGGCCGATGACCATCAGCCGGGTGCGCTTGCGCAGGCTCGAAGGCAACGCGGCAAGGGCCTTGAGGCTGCGGTCCACGCCCTTGGTCTTGAAGCCAGAGCCGATCTGCACCAGCAGCAGGTCGTCGTCGCCCAAGGCGAACTCCTGGCGAAACGCTGCACGGATCTCGGCCGCGTTGGACGGCGCCCGACGGTCCTGGGAGATGCCCGGCGGCAGCAGGTGAAAACGCTCGACAGGGGTATCGTAGTGCTTGATGAACAGCGGCTGCTGCACCTCGGAGATCATCAGGATCTCGGTGGCCGCATCACGGGCGAACACCGCGCGCTCGTACTCGGCAAAGTGCCGGTAGCGGCCCCAACGGCGGTACAGGCCACCGCGCAGGGTCTGGGCCTTGTCTTCGAAGCAGCCGTCGGCGGCATAGTAGACGTCCAGGCCAGGCATCTTGTTGAAGCCGATCAGGCGATCGACCGGGCGCTTGGCCAGGTCTGCGGCCATCCAGGCGCTGAGCTTTTCGTTGCGCCGGTGGTTGAACAACGCCTTGACCGGCGCCACCAGCACCTCGAAGCCCGGCGGAATGTCACCTTCCCAGATCAGCGTGTAGACACGGATCTGGTGTCCACGCTTCTGGCATTCGAGCGCAATGCGCATGAAATCGCGCTGCAGCCCGCCGAAGGGGAAATATTTGTAAAGCACGAAAGCCAGTTGCATCAACGAACATCCTCAGCCAGCAGCAGCGCGCTCAAGCGGCCCGCCACATGCTCGGGATTCAGGCGAGTGAAGCACAGCGGCCACTCGCGTTTGAGATCGAACCTGCGCAGATCCTCGGCGCTCGGTTTGTAGGTGCACTTCTTCTGCAGGCAGGGCGCACAGGGGAAGTTGCTGGCCTGGTGAATCTGGGCGCGTCCGTAGGCGCCGGTCAGGCCGGGGTTGGTCGGGCCGAACAGCGAGATGGTCGGCACGTCCAGCGCTGCGGCCAGGTGGCCGAGGCCGGTGTCCACCGCCACGCAGGCCTTGGCCGCCGCGAGTATGCGAGCGACCCCCGCGAGGTTCAACTTGGGGAGTACCTGGCAGTTTTCCAAGCCCTGGGCGATCCGCTCGGCGCGGGCCTTCTCCGCCGGGTTGCCCCAGGGCAGCACCACTTTCATCTTGCGTCGGCCCATGCGCTCGGCCAGTTCGCGCCAATAGGCCTCCGGCCAGTGCTTGGTGGCCCAGGTGGTGCCATGCAGGAACACTACGTAGGGCGCGGTCGGCGGCAGTTGCAGGCGGTTCAGGTCCAGGCCGTACTGGCCGATGCCCTCGGGCAGGTCATAGGCAAGGGACAGGGCGAACAACTGGCGCACCCGCTCCACCGCATGCTGGCCGACCGCCACCGACAGACGCCGGTCATAGAAGCGACTGGCCCAGCCTTCGCGCGCCGAATAACGGTCGAGCCCGGCCACCGGCGCCTTGACGTAGCGGGTCAGCCAGGCCGACTTGACCAGACCCTGGGCATCGATCACCAGGTCGTACTTGCGCTCGCGCAGACGTTGCTTGAACGCCTTCCACTCACCGCTCTTGAGCGTTTCCCAGAGATTCTTGCGCCAGCGGCGGATGGCCACCGGGATCACCTGGTCGACGGCAGGGTGCCAGCTTGGAATCTCGGCAAAGCCCTCCTCCACCACCCAGTCGAAGCGGATGCCAGGGATGGCGTGGGCGGCGTCGGTGAGCGCCGGCAGGGTGTGGATCACATCGCCCAGCGACGATGTCTTGATGATCAGTACCCGCACTTACTCGACCTCGGCCACGGTTTCGATCAGGCCCGGACCGCCCAGGCTGTGCAGGGCGGCGATGACTTTTCCGGGCTCGAGCAGGCGCAGGCAGTTATAGTGGCCGAAGCGGCAGGTGCGCTCGAAGCACGGGCTGCACTCGATCCCGGTGCGCACCACCTCGACCTGGTCGGCCAGCGGCGGGGTGAAGCCCGGCGAGGTCGAACCATAGACCGCCACCAGCGGACGGTTCAGCGCCGCAGCCACGTGCATCAGGCCGGAATCGTTGGACACCACGGCAGCGGCGCAGGACATCAGGTCGATGGCCTCGGCCAGCGAGGTTTCGCCGGCCAGGTTCACGGACTCTTCACGCAGGCCCGGAATCAGCCGCTCGCGGATCTGCTCACCGACCGGATGATCGTTCTTCGAGCCGAACAGCCATACCTGCCAGCCCTGGCGGATCATCGCATCGGCGACCTCGGCGTAATGCTCGGCCGGCCAGCGCTTGGCTTCGCCGAACTCGGCACCCGGGCACAGCGCCAGCACCGGACGGTCCAGCTCCAGGCCGAACTTGGCCAGGGCGGCCTCGCGGCTCTGGTCTTCGATGCGCAGGCTCGGGCGGGGATAGGGCTGCGGCAGCTCGGCGTCCGCTTCGAAGGCCAGGGCCATGAAGCGTTCGATCATCAGCGGGTAGCGCGCCTTGTCGAGCTTGCGCACGTCGTTGAGCAGCAGGTAGCGCATCTCGCCACGCCAGCCAGTGCGTTTTGGAATGCCTGCGAAATACGGCACCAGTGCCGACTTGAGCGAGTTGGGCAGCAGGATGGCCTGGTCGTACTGACCGGCCAGCGACTTGCCGATGCGTCGGCGCGTGGCCAGCTCCAGGGCGCCGTGGCCGAGCGGGAAGCTCAAGGCCTGGCGCACCTCGGGCATGCGCTCGAGGATCGGCCGGCTCCACTCGGGGGCCAGGACATCGATCACGCAGTCGGGGTGACGCTGCTTCAGGCACTGGAACAGGGTCTGCGCCATCACCATGTCGCCGACCCAGCTGGGTCCAATGATCAGTATTCTCATGCTTTATCCAGAAACATTCGGGGAGGCTGCAGGCTGCTCTACAACCTGGCCTCCCCTCTTTATATTCAGGCTATGTGGCGGACAGTGTACCACTGACATGCCTCATTCGCGGGCAAGCCCGCTCCTACAGCCGCCTACAGTACTCAAGATCTGTGGGGCCCGTGGGAGCGGACTTGCCCGCGAAGAAGCCAGTGCGGCAATCAGCTCAAACCCAGCTCGCCCCAGATCCGCCGCACCTCGCGGCGCTCATCGACAAGCTGCCCGGCATCGATCACCCCGGCCTGCTTCTGCAGTGCCTGGCGGTGCGAGGCGGAGCGGAAGGTCTTGTACACCTCGCGCAACAAAATCGCGTCTTCGGCGGGCATCAACCCGGCCTGCTCCAGCTCTTCGAGGATGCGAATGTTATCGGTCCAGCGCAGCAAGGCCGGATGGTCGTGGGACCAGGCCAAAGCGGCGTATTGCACCATAAATTCGATATCCACGATACCACCGGCATCCTGCTTGACATCGAACGGCTGGCCGGACTCGAAGGCGTTGTCGGCGGTACCGGCGGCGGTGCTCTTGCTGCCCAGGCTGGCGCGCATCTTGGCGCGCATCTCGCTCACTTCCTGGCGCAGCGCGTCGAGATCGCGGGCCTTGCCCAGCACGCCGGCGCGCACCGCTTCGAAGGCGCTGCCGACCTGCTTGCAGCCCACCAGCACACGGGCGCGCACCAGCGCCTGGTGCTCCCAGGTCCAGGCCTCGTTCTGCTGGTAGCGCTCGAACGCGCCGAGCGAGCTGACCAGCAGCCCCGACGCACCGGAGGGGCGCAGGCGCATGTCCACATCGTAGAGCTGGCCGGAGTTGGTCTGGGTGGTCAGCAGGTGGATGATGCGCTGGCCCAGGCGGGTGAAGAACTGCGCGCCGTCGATGGGCTTGGCGCCATCAGTCTCGGCGTTCGGGTCGCCGTCGTGGACGAACACCAGGTCCAGGTCAGAGCCGTGCCCCAGCTCGATGCCGCCAACCTTGCCATAGCCGACAATGATGAAGCTCGGATCGCACAGGCTGCCATCGCTGCGCCTGGGCTGGCCATGACGCGCGACGGTCTGGCGCCAGGCCAGGGCCAGCACCTGGTCGAGGATGGCTTCGGCCAGCCAGGTCAGGTAGTCGCTGACCTTCATCAGTGGCAGGTTGCCGCTGATTTCCGAGGCAGCCACCCGCAGGCTGTGCGCCAGCTTGAAGTGGCGCAAGGCCTCCATTTGCTGCTCGAGGTCGTCCTCGGGGATGCGCGTCAGCCGCTCGCGCAGCTCCGAAGCCAGCTCGGGCGCAAGCGGCGGGCTGAACAGACGGCCTTCGTTGAGCAGTTCGTCGAGCAGCAAGGGGAAGCGCGCGATCTGCTCGGCGATCCAGGGGCTGGCCGCGCACAGGGTCAGCAGACGACGCAGGGCTCCGGGGTTTTCGGTCAGCAGCACCAGGTAGGCCGAACGCCGCGCTACCGCCTCCACCAGTGGCAGCACGCGCTCGAGCACCAGATCCGGGTTGTCGTGCTCGACGGTCTGCGCCAGCAGGCGTGGAATGAAGGCGTCCAGGCGCTCGCGGCCGATGCGCTGCATCGAGCGCAGCGACGGGCTGGCACGCAAGGAGGCCAGGCGCCGCAGGGCCTCGCCGGACTGCTTGAACCCGGCTTCCTGCAGTTGCCTGCCTGCGGCCTCCTCGTCCTGGGCCTGTTCCCACAGCGGCGACCACTCGCCACCGACCACCAGTTCGCCCTCGGCTTCCTCTTCGTCAGGATCGGCGATCACCTGGCGGAAGTGCCAGTCGACCCGACCACGCCACTGCATCAGCTGGTCGTGGAACGTCTGCCAGTCGGCAAAGCCAAGGATGTAGGCGACCCGCTCGCGATCGAGTTCGACATCCGGCAGCATCTGGGTCTGGCGGTCGGCAATGGCCTGGATCGCATGCTCGGTGTAACGCAGGAACTGATAGCCCTCGCGCAACTCGCTCACCACCGCCGGCGGCAGGTAGCCCTGGCCTTCGAGCGTGGCCAGCACCTTGAGCAGCGGCCGCTGTTGCAGGCTGAGGTCGCGCCCGCCGTGGATCAGCTGGAAGGCCTGGGCGATGAACTCGACTTCGCGAATCCCCCCGGCGCCAAGCTTGATGTTGTCGGCCATGCCCTTGCGCCGCACCTCCTGCTGGATCAGCTGCTTCATGGTGCGCAGCGCCTCGATGGCAGAGAAGTCCAGGTAGCGGCGGTAGACGAACGGTCGCAACATTTCCTGCAATTGCGCCCCGGCCACCTGGTCGCCCGCCACCACGCGGGCCTTGATCATGGCGTAGCGCTCCCAGTCACGGCCCTGGTCCTGGTAGTACTGCTCCAGGGCATTGAACGACAGCACCAGGGCGCCCGCCGAGCCATAGGGGCGCAGGCGCATGTCGACGCGGAACACGAAGCCGTCGACAGTCACCGGGTCCAGCGCCTTGATCAGTCGCTGACCGAGGCGGGTGAAGAATTCCTGGTTGTCCAGCGAGCGCTTGACCCCTTCGGTCTCGCCGCCCTCGGGGAAGGCGAAGATCAGGTCGATGTCCGATGACAGGTTGAGCTCGATTGCACCCAGCTTGCCCATGCCCAGCACCACCATGTGCTGGGGCTGGCCGCTGCGGTTGCCGATCGGTGTGCCGAACTGCTGGCAGTGGCGCGGGTATAGCCACTGGTAGGCTTCGTCGATCGAGGCGTCGGCGAGCTCCGACAGGTCGCGGCAGGTCTCGCCGAGTTCGGCCTGGCGCGTGATGTCACGCCAGATGATGCGCAACTGCTGGCGGTTGCGCGCGCGGCGCAGGTTGCGCGCCAGTTCGTCCTCGCTCTGCGCAGCGTCGGCAGCCGCTTTTATATGTGCGCGCAGTTGACCGGGGCCATAGGCCGTATCCATCTCGCCGCTGGCAACCAGCTCGAGCAGCGTGGCCGGTTCACGCTGCACCTGTTCGAGCACGAAGTCGCTGGCTGCAGCCACCTGGTCGAACTGCAGGCGGTGCGCAGGGCTCAAGGTCTGCGGGTCGAGCTGCGGGTGCGCCGCCAGCGCCTCCTGAAGGAATTGTCGGTTACGGGCGACCAGCGGTTGCAGGGCGGCAGGCAGATCGAGCGGCAAAGGCAGGCGCATGGTCTATCCTTGATCGGCGTGAAAGAGAGGGGTGGGTACGGACAAAAGAAGGACGGACCGCGGTTGGACTGTCATACAAAAGTTGTAAATAGCTGAAAAACTCGAATCATTGGTACGAAACATCAAGAAACCTCTTGTGCCAGTGCGCTACCAACCAACAGGAACGTTTTTCTCCACAACCCGAAAGGCGGCCACAAGCCGTTTTTCTGTAGTATTACTACTCCCCCGACTGCTCAAAAGCATGAAATGCCGAAGCATTTGTAGTAAAACTACACGGCGCCGGATGACTCTCCGGCAAATCCAAGAATTCACGACGTCTGCCCAAAAGGCCAGTCGCAAACTCAGGCTTCCGATTCTGGTTGCCTTTCCGCCCTGGAGCAAGCCATGCAAGACCTCGATCCTATCGAAACCCAGGAATGGCTGGATGCCCTGGAGTCGGTCCTCGACAAAGAAGGCGAAGACCGCGCTCATTACCTGATGACCCGCATGGGCGAGCTGGCCACCCGCAGTGGTTCGCAGCTGCCGTATGCCATCACCACGCCATACCGCAACACCATCCCCGTCACCCACGAAGCACGCATGCCTGGCGACCTGTTCATGGAACGCCGCATTCGCTCGATGGTGCGTTGGAACGCCCTGGCCATGGTCATGCGTACCAACCTGAAGGATTCGGACCTGGGCGGACACATCTCGAGCTTCGCCTCCAGCGCCACCCTGTACGACATCGGCTTCAACTACTTCTTCCAGGCCCCGACCGAAGAACACGGCGGCGACCTGATCTTCTTCCAGGGCCACGCCTCCCCAGGCGTCTACGCCCGCGCCTTCATGGAAGGCCGCATCAACGAAGAGCAGATGAACAACTTCCGCCAGGAAGTGGACGGCAACGGTCTGTCTTCGTACCCGCACCCCTGGCTGATGCCTGACTTCTGGCAGTTCCCGACCGTTTCGATGGGTCTGGGTCCGATCCAGGCAATCTACCAGGCACGCTTCATGAAGTACCTGGAAGCGCGCGGCTTCATCCCGGCCGGCAAGCAGAAGGTCTGGTGCTTCATGGGCGACGGCGAGTGCGACGAGCCGGAATCCCTGGGCGCGATCGCCCTGGCCGGCCGCGAGAAGCTGGACAACCTGATCTTCGTCATCAACTGCAACCTGCAGCGCCTCGACGGCCCGGTTCGCGGCAACGGCAAGATCATCCAGGAACTCGAAGGCGTGTTCCGTGGCGGTGGCTGGAACGTCAACAAGGTCGTCTGGGGCCGCTTCTGGGACCCACTGCTGGCCAAGGACACCAACGGTGCCCTGCAGCGCCGCATGGACGAAGTCATCGACGGCGAGTACCAGAACTACAAGGCCAAGGACGGCGCGTACGTCCGTGAGAACTTCTTCAACACCCCGGAACTCAAGGCCATGGTCGAAGACCTGTCCGACGACGAGATCTGGAAGCTCAACCGTGGCGGCCACGACCCGTACAAGGTCTACGCGGCCTACCACCAGGCTGTGAACCACAAGGAACAGCCGACCGTCATCCTGGCCAAGACCATCAAGGGTTACGGTACCGGTGCCGGCGAAGCCAAGAACACCGCGCACAACACCAAGAAAGTCGACGTCGACAGCCTGCGTCACTTCCGTGACCGCTTCGACATCCCGGTCAAGGATGCCGACCTCGAGCACCTGCCGTTCTTCAAACCCGAAGAAGGTTCGGCCGAAGCCAAGTACCTGGCCGAGCGTCGCGCCGCACTGGGTGGCTTCGTGCCACAGCGCCGTGCCAAGAGCTTCAGCGTGCCGACCCCGCCACTGGAAACGCTCAAGGCGATCCTGGACGGCTCGGGCGACCGCGAAATCTCCACCACCATGGCCTTCGTGCGCATCCTGGCGCAACTGGTCAAGGACAAGGAAATCGGCCAGCGCATCGTCCCGATCATCCCGGACGAAGCCCGTACCTTCGGTATGGAAGGCATGTTCCGCCAGCTGGGCATCTACTCCTCGGTCGGTCAGCTCTACGAGCCTGTCGACAAGGACCAGGTGATGTTCTACCGCGAGGACAAGAAGGGCCAGATCCTGGAAGAAGGCATCAACGAAGCCGGCGCCATGTCGTCGTTCATCGCTGCCGGTACCTCGTACAGCTGCCACAACCAGCCGATGCTGCCGTTCTACATCTTCTACTCGATGTTCGGCTTCCAGCGTATCGGCGACCTGGCCTGGGCCGCTGGCGACAGCCGCACCCGTGGCTTCCTGATCGGCGGTACCGCCGGCCGTACCACGCTGAACGGCGAAGGCCTGCAGCACGAAGACGGTCACAGCCACATGATGGCGGGCACCATCCCGAACTGCCGCACCTATGATCCGACCTACGGCTACGAGCTGGCGGTGATCATCCAGGACGGCATGAAGAAGATGACCGAAGAGCAACAGGACATCTTCTACTACATCACCGTGATGAACGAATCCTACCAGCAGCCTGCCATCCCGGCCGGTGCCGAGGAAGGCATCATCAAGGGCATGTACCTGCTGGAAGAAGACACCCGCGAAGCCGCGCACCACGTCCAGCTGATGGGCTCCGGCACCATCCTGCGCGAAGTCCGCGAAGCGGCGAAGATCCTGCGTGAAGAGTTCAACGTCGGTGCCGACGTGTGGAGCGTCACCAGCTTCAACGAACTGCGTCGCGACGGCCTGGCCGTGGAACGCGCCAACCGCCTCAAGCCTGGCCAGAAGCCACAGCAGACCTACGTCGAGCAGTGCCTGAACGGTCGCAAGGGTCCGGTCATCGCTTCCACCGACTACATGAAGCTGTTCGCCGAGCAGATTCGTCAGTGGGTGCCGAGCAAAGAGTTCAAGGTCCTGGGTACCGATGGCTACGGTCGCAGCGACAGCCGCAAGAAGCTGCGTCACTTCTTCGAAGTCGACCGCCACTTCGTGGTGCTGGCTGCCCTGGAAGCCCTGGCTGACCGTGGCGAGATCGAACCGAAGGTTGTCGCTGACGCCATCGTCAAGTTCGGCATCGACCCGGACAAGCGCAACCCACTGGACTGCTGAGGAGTAACTTAAGTGAGCGAACTCATTCGCGTACCTGACATCGGCAGCGGTGAAGGTGAAATCATCGAGCTGTTCGTCAAGGTCGGCGACCGCATCGAGGCGGACCAGAGCCTGCTGACCCTGGAGTCGGACAAGGCCTCCATGGAGATCCCGGCCCCCAAGGCCGGTGTCATCAAGGAGCTGAAGGTCAAGCTGGGCGATCGCCTGAAAGAAGGCGACGAACTGCTGGTCCTGGAAGCCGAGGGTGGCGCTGCTGCCCCCGAGGCTCCGGCCGCCGCGGCCCCTGCTGCTGCTGCGCCAGCCGCCGCCGAAAAGCCGGCTGCCGAAGCTGCGCCTGCTCCGGCTGCTGCTCCTGCAGCCGCCAGCGTGCAGGACATCCACGTGCCGGACATCGGCTCGTCGGGCAAGGCCAAGATCATCGAAGTGCTGGTCAAGGCCGGCGACACCGTCGAAGCCGACCAGTCGCTTATCACCCTGGAGTCGGACAAGGCCTCCATGGAGATCCCCTCGCCCGCCGCTGGCGTGGTCAAGGAAGTGATCTGCAAGCTGGACGACGAAGTCGGCACCGGTGACCTGATCCTCAAGCTGGAAGTCGCGGGCGCCGCCCCGGCTGCCGCTGCCGCGCCTGCCGCTGCCGCACCTGCACCGGCCAAGGCCGAAGCAGCGCCTGCTGCTGCACCTGCCGCGGCCCCGGCTGCAGCACCTGCACCTGCCGCCACCGCTCCGGCTGCTGGCAGCAACGCCAAGGTTCACGCCGGCCCCGCCGTGCGTCAGCTGGCCCGTGAATTCGGTGTCGACCTGGGCGCGGTTGCCGCGACCGGTCCGCATGGCCGCATCCTGAAGGAAGACGTGCAGGTCTACGTCAAGGCCATGATGCAGAAGGCCAAGGAAGCCCCGGCAGCCGGTGCGACCGGCGGTGCCGGCATCCCGCCGATCCCGGCCGTCGACTTCAGCAAGTTCGGTGAAGTCGAGGAAGTCGCCCTGACCCGCCTGATGCAGGTCGGTGCTGCCAACCTGCACCGCAGCTGGCTGAACGTGCCGCACGTGACCCAGTTCGACTCCGCCGACATCACCGAGCTGGAAGCCTTCCGCGTTTCGCAGAAGGCCGTTGCGGAAAAGGCTGGCGTCAAGCTGACCGTCCTGCCGCTGCTGCTCAAGGCGTGTGCCCACCTGCTCAAGGAACTGCCGGACTTCAACAGTTCGCTGGCACCAAGCGGCAAGGCCATCATCCGCAAGAAGTACGTCAACGTCGGCTTCGCCGTGGACACTCCGGACGGCCTGCTGGTCCCGGTAATCAAGAACGTCGACCAGAAGAGCCTGCTGCAACTGGCTGGCGAAGCGGCTGCGCTGGCTGAAAAAGCCCGTACCAAGAAGCTGTCGGCCGACGACATGCAGGGTGCCTGCTTCACCATCTCCAGCCTCGGCCACATTGGCGGCACCGGCTTCACGCCGATCGTCAACGCGCCGGAAGTGGCGATCCTTGGTGTTTCCAAGGCCACCATCCAGCCTGTCTGGGACGGCAAGGCCTTCCAGCCGAAGCTGATGCTGCCACTGTCGCTGTCCTACGATCACCGCGTGATCAATGGTGCGGCCGCTGCACGCTTCACCAAGCGCCTGAGCGACCTGCTGGCGGACATCCGCACGCTGCTGCTGTAATGCTGCACCCCGCCCCCGTTCACGGGGGCGGGCACCGATTTCGAGCTGCCACGCTCGTACCTCAACCCCGTCATGATCTGGCGGGGCTTTTTTTTGCCGAAAACAAGCCTGGTGGCGGGCCACGCGCTGCTTCAGGACGGCGCATGACCTTCAGATTCCCCTGCTCCAGCCGACAACCTGCATGAAGCTTCCCATATGGCCGCTTGCCAGCCCACGGGACATGATGCACCCTTGCTCAACGCGCCGCCGCTCATCTGCGGCATACCGCGCCAACCGCCTTGTTCAAGCGAGCCTTCGATGAAAAGCCAACCCGATGCCGCCAGCCGTGTGGCGGCCGAGGTCGTGACGCAGTTACCCGTGCCCTCGCGGCTCGGGATGCTGCGTTTCGAGCGGCTGAACGAAGCCAGTTGGGCGATGCTCTACCTCGATCCGGCCTGCGAGCGTCAGTTCGGCCTGCCCGCCGCCGACCTCTGCGCCCTGATCGGCTCGCCCTACGCCAGCCTCATGGAACCCGAGGCGCGCTACAAGCTGCACGACGAAATCCAGCTGCAACTGGCTCGGCGCAACCACTATCGCGTGCGCTACACCCTGCACGGTGCCTCCGGCGCCCTGCGCCTGCTGGAAGCCGGCGAGGCGTACAAGCAGCACAACCGCCAACTGCTGCGCGGCTATCTCACGGTATTGGACGACCAGGGCGAGGATAGCGCGAGCCAGGACGCAAACGATCTCGAGTCGCGCAACAGCCGCCTGCAACTGGCCCTGCAGCTCAACCAGCGCGCCCAGCAGGAACAGCTCGAGCACCTTGAGCGGGTACGTGCCCAGCAGGACCTGATCCTGCGCCTGGCACGCCAGCGCTACAGCGCCAGCAACTCGCTGCTCGAAGCCGCCGAGCTGATCACCCGCAGCGCCTGCGAAATCTACAAGCTCGACTGCGCCAGCATCTGGTATCTCAACGAGCAGCGCCTGGAGCCGATCACCGCGTGGTTCCAGCACGAACAGGCCCATCGCCTGCCGCAACCGATCGATGCCAGCCTGTATCCCGACTACCTCGACGCACTGCATGCCAGCCGCGCCATCGATGCCCACAACGCCAGCCACGACCCGCGCACCCGCGACATGGTCCAGGGCCTGCTCAACACCGCCGACAACGCCATGCTCGATGCCAGCATCCGCGTCGACGGCCAGGTGGTCGGCGTGCTGTGCCTGGAGCAGACCGGCCAGCCACGGGCCTGGCAGTCCGACGAAATCGCCTTCGCCGGCGAGCTGGCCGATCAGTTCGCCCAGGTCATCACCAACCACAACCGGCGTACCGCCACCAGCGCCCTGCACCTGTTCCAGCGCGCGGTGGAGCAAAGCGCCAGCGCCTTCCTGCTGGTCAATCGCGACGGCGTGGTGGAGTACGTCAACCCCAGCTTCACCGCCATCACCCAGTACAGCACCGACGAGGTCCAGGGCCATCACCTGGCCGAGCTGCCGGCGCTGGAAAACCTCAGCCAGATCCTCTTCGACTCGCCGTCGAGCCTGGCCATCGGCAACAGCTGGCAAGGCGAGTTCAAGAGCCGGCGCAAGAGCCTCGAACCCTACTGGGGGCAGTTGTCGATCTCCAAGGTGTACGGCGACAACCGCGAGCTGACCCACTACATCGGCATCTACGAAGACATCACCCAGAGCAAGCTCGCCCAGCAGCGCATCGAACGCCTGGCCTACACCGACAACCTCACCAGCCTGGGCAACCGCCCGGCGTTCATCCGCAGCCTCGACGAACGCTTTGCCCGCGACGGCAGCAGCCCGACCTGCCTGCTGCTGGTAGACATCGACAACTTCAAGCGCATCAACGACAGCCTCGGCCACCAGACCGGCGACAAGCTGCTGATCAGCCTCGCCCGCCGCCTGCGCAACAGCCTGAGCAGCGGTGGCAGCCTGGCGCGCTTCGCCAGTAACGAGTTCGCCGTACTGCTCGACGACACCAGCCTGGAAGATGGCCAGAACATCGCCCAGCAGTTGCTGCGCACCCTCGACAAGCCGATGTTCGTCGACAACCAGCTGATCAACGTCACCGCCTCGGTAGGCCTTGCCTGCGCGCCGCTGCACGGCACCGACCCGCAGACCTTGATGAAGAACGCCGGCCTTGCCCTGCACAAGGCCAAGGCCAACGGCAAGCACCAGGTGCAGGTGTTCACCGAAGTGCTCAATGCCGAGGCCAGCTACAAGCTGTTCGTCGAGAACAACCTGCGCCGCGCCTTGACCCAGAACGAGCTGGAGGTCTTCTACCAGCCCAAGCTGTGCCTGCGCAGCGGACGCCTGCTGGGGCTGGAGGCGCTGCTGCGCTGGAACCATCCCGAGCGCGGCATGATCCGCCCCGACCAGTTCATCAGCGTGGCCGAGGAAACCGGCCTGATCATCCCGATCGGCAAGTGGGTGGTGCGCCAGTCGTGCCGGATGAGCCAGGAGCTGCGCGAAGCCGGCATGGGTAACCTGCACGTGGCGATCAACCTGTCGCCCAAGCAGTTCTCCGACCCGGAGCTGGTCAGCTCGATCGGCGCCATCCTCAAGGAAGAAGCCCTGCCCCCGCACCTGCTGGAGCTGGAACTGACCGAGGGCCTGCTGCTGGAGGCCACCGAAGACACCCGGCGCCAGCTCGACGAGCTCAAGCAATTGGGCCTTACCCTGGCGATGGACGATTTCGGCACCGGCTATTCGTCGCTGAGCTACCTGAAGAAGTTTCCCATCGACATCATCAAGATCGATCGCAGCTTCATCAACGAGATCCCCGACAACCAGGACGACATGGAGATCACCTCGGCGGTTGTGGCCATGGCCCACAACCTCAAGCTCAAGGTGGTGGCCGAAGGCATCGAGACCGCCGAGCAGCTGGCGTTCCTGCGCCGTCACCGCTGCGACGTCGGCCAGGGCTACCTGTTCGACCGGCCGATCCCCGGGCGCGAGTTGGTCGACAAACTCAGGCGCTATCCACGCGGGCCAGTGGCCTGACAGACGCGACAAGCTCGGGCACTATAGAGGCCATGCGGGCCTCTTCGCGGGCAAGCCCGCTCCTACAGGGTAATTCAACGCTGCAGGAGCGGGCTTGCCGGCGAAGAAGCCACAACCGATCCCACTGTCAGACAGAGGAACAATCATGGTCCTGCGCTCGGAAATCCTGGTGAACAAGAACGTCCTGCCCACTGCGGAACAGGCACTGCCTGGCCGCGAAACGCCAATGACCCTGCCCGAATTCCACTACGTGTTCGAAGGCACCCCGCTGCTCGGCCCGTTCTTCGAGGGCAGCATCGATTTCGCCATCTTCGGCCTGGGCTGTTTCTGGGGCGCCGAGCGACGCTTCTGGCAGCGTGAAGGCGTGGTCAGCACGGTGGTCGGCTATGCCGGCGGCTTCACCCCCAACCCGACCTACGAGGAAGTCTGCTCGGGCCTGACCGGCCACACCGAAGTGGTGCTGGTGGTGTTCGACAAGGACAAGGTCAGCTACCGCGACCTGCTGGCCATGTTCTGGGAGCTGCACAACCCGACCCAGGGCATGCGCCAGGGCAACGACATCGGCACCCAGTACCGCTCGGCGATCTACTGCACCTCGCCTGAACAACTGGAACAGGCCAAGGCCAGCCGCGACGCCTTCCAGGCCGAGCTGAACAAGGCCGGCTTCGGCGAGATCACCACCGAGATCGACCAGGCGCCGACCGTCTACTTCGCCGAGGCCTACCACCAGCAGTACCTGGCCAAGAACCCCGACGGCTACTGCGGTATCGGCGGCACCGGAGTGTGCCTGCCACCCAGCCTGCAGGGTAACTGAGCATGGGCATGATCCTGTTCCACGCCTCGCTGTCGCCGTTCGTGCGCAAGGTCATGCTGGTGCTGCACGAGACCGGCCAGCTGGACCGCGTGCGCCTGCAGACCGTCAACATCAGCCCGGTGAACGATGACGAGCAGCTCAACCGGGACAACCCGATCGGCAAGATCCCAGCCCTGCGCCTGGACGACGGCAGCGTGCTGCACGACAGCCGGGTGATCTGCGAATACCTCGACACCCAGCACGTCGGCAACCCGCTGATTCCCCGCGAGGGCTCAGCGCGCTGGCGGCGCCTGACCCTGGCCTCCCAGGCCGATGCGATCATGGATGCGGCGGTGTCGAGTCGCTATGAAAGCTTCCTGCGTCCTGAGGACAAGCGCTGGGACGGCTGGCTGCAGGCGCAGTCGCAGAAGATCCGCCGTGGCTTGGCGGATCTTGAGCAGCATCACCTGGCAGAGATCGCCTCCGGCTTCGATATTGCCGCGATTGGCGTGGCCTGCGCACTGGGCTATCTGGACCTGCGCCAACCGCAGCTCGGCTGGCGTGAGCAGCACCCGGGGCTGGCCGCGTGGTATGCCGAAGTGAGCCAGCGACCGTCGATGCTGGCGACCGTACCGGTGGCCTGAAGGGTCCTTCGCGGGCAAGTCGCAGGGGCGGTTCGGCGCTTCGACTTTCCCGCGAATGCCTCACCCCGGTCTGGCAGGAAACAGCAATCCCACGCGAACCGCCAGCCAGCGCCCGATTTCCCTGTCCTCCCTCATGCCGCCCTCCCCACCCGCGACCAGTCCAGCCGACGGGTCAGCACCATGAACACGCCGAGCAGGCCGAAGCACAGCAGCGAACCCATCAACAGCGCGTAGTCCTCGGCACTCAGCAGCCCGTACAGCAGGCCATACAGTGCCGCCAACCCTGCGGCAAAACCGATTCCACGCTGCGCGCTGTGCAGCACATGGCTCAGGTAGAACCCGATCAACAACACGCACGCCGCCGCCGACAGGCCATATGCCAGGCCAAAGCCCAGGTGCTCCGACAGCGACAGCAACAACAGGTAGAACAGCGCCAGCGCCACGCCGACCAGCACGTACTGCACCGGATGCACGCTCAGGTTCTTCAGCACCTCGAACAGGAAGAAGCCGGCAAAGGTCAGGGCAATGAACAGCAGCGCGTACTTGATCGCCCGCTCGCTCTTGAGGTACTGGTCCACCGGATCGACGAAGCTCACGCCGAAGGTCCGTGCGCTGAACTGCGCGCACTCGTCGGCCCCGCTACACTGGCGCAGGGCATCTTCCAGGTTGGTGGCGAAGAACGAGGTCTGCCAACGCGCGGTGAAGCCCTGTGCGTCGATCTCGCGGCTGGCTGGCAGGTAGCTGCCGACGAAGCTTGGATGTGGCCAGTTGGCTTGCATCTGCACCCGGCTGCTGCGCCCCACCGGCAGTACATGAAACTGGCCGGTGCCCTGCAGCGCGAGATCGAAGGCATAGCTGAACTCGCGGGCCGCCTGGCCGTCCAGTTGCGGCAGGCTGACGTGCACGCCACCGGTCATCCAGTCCAGGCCAGTGCCCGCTTCGAACGGCAGGCGCTGATCGTCGATGCTCAGTTCCAGGGCATTCTCGATGCCACGAATGTCGCTGATGCCCACCACCATGAACGGCTTGTCGAACCGATAGTCGTCGTAGTCCTTGTCGATGCCCCAGCGCTCCGGCAGCTTGAAGCTTCCGCTGATGCGGTTCCTGGCGTGGAACAGGCGTGCCTGGTAGATGCCACGGGCGCGCAGTTCGGTGTCGACCTGGCTGTCGACCTCGAAGGTTTCCGGCAGAAAGTACAGGTAGCCGCCGACCGTGCTGGTTTCCTGCACGGCTTCGCCATCCTTGTTGATCCACCGGCGCTGGTACTTGCGATACGGCACCACCAGCAGCGGGCCGCTGATCTGCTGGTCGAAGCTCGAGCTCTGGGCGATGTCCTGCAGCACGTTGTCGCGCAGCGCCTGGCGCTCATCGATCAGGCCGCCGATCATCAGCAAGGGGATCAGTAACAGCAGCATCAGCAGGGCGATCAGGCCGAGCTTGAAACTCAGGGTCTTGGTCATGGGGCTTGGGCTCCGGTTGTGATGGGCGCAGGTTGCACCCGGCACATGGAGCCAATGGGGAGGGTATGTGGAGATTGTGTGGAGATCGCCAGCCTGGCGCTCGCCCTTGCAGAAGGCGAGTCAGCTCATGCGTCGCGCCGGCAGCCACAACCTGACCTGCACCCCGCCCTCGACATTGCCCACCGCCAGTGCGCCGCCATGCAGTTGCATCACCTCGGCGACGAAGTTGAGCCCGAGCCCGCTGCTCTTGCGCCCGGTGCCCGGGCGCGGCAGCGAATAGAAGCGCTCGCTGAGCCGATCGATGGCGTAATCCGGAATCGCCTCTGCCTGGTTGAACAGGCTCAACGCCACCCGCTCGCCTTCGCGCGCCAGTTCGAACGACAGCTCCCCGCCGTGCGGGGTGAAGTCCAGGGCGTTCTCCAGCAGGTTGGCCAGCGCCTGGCGCAGCAGGAACGGATCGCACAGCAGCGACAGGCCAACAGGCACCTGTTGCCGGACCTGCAAACCGGCGCCGTCGATCCGTGCGGCATATCCCAGCAGCAGCTCTTCGATCAGGCCAGCCAGCGGTACCTGTTGCTCGTCCTCCAGCGCCTGCAGTTGCTCCACCCGGGCCAGGTTGAGCAAGCGCTCGATCATCTGCTGCAGGCGCTCGCTCTCGCGCTCGATATTGGCGGCAAAACGTGCCCGCTGCTCGTCCGGCATCGGCCCCTGCAACAGCTCCGAAGCCCCACGAATGGCAGCCAACGGGC
The DNA here is from genome assembly GCF_057370475.1 of Pseudomonas sp. FA117. Classification (NCBI taxonomy): domain Bacteria; kingdom Pseudomonadati; phylum Pseudomonadota; class Gammaproteobacteria; order Pseudomonadales; family Pseudomonadaceae; genus Pseudomonas; species Pseudomonas sp. FA117. The sequence continues at coordinate 387,241 of NZ_CM170675.1, read as the reverse complement.
TTTTCAGCTCGTGGGTGAGGGTGTGCACATAACGCTCGACGTAGGCTTTGCCCTCCAGCTGGGTGCGCATGCGCTCAACCGCCGTGGCCAGTTGCAGCAGCTCGCCACCCTTGTAGTGCGGCAGCGCGGCGCGCTCGCCCTCGCTCACGGCCTGGGCGTAATGGGTCAGCCGACGCAACGAACGCGCCAGCCACCACGACAGCGCCGCCCCCACCAGCAGCCCGAGCACGATCAGCCCCAGGCCGAGCGTCAGCAGGCGCCGCTCGGAGCGATCGATGTAGGGTTGCAACGAGCTGTTGGGCTTGGCCACCGTGACCACCCCGATGACCTGCCCGTTGTCCAGGATGGGCGCCGCGACGTGCATGACCGAGGTGCTTTCATCGTCCGGATCGCTGCGGGTGGAGCGCGCACCGTACTGGCCGCGCAGGGTCAGGTAGACGTCGTTCCAGCGCGAGTAGTCCTTGCCCAGCGCCTGGCCGCTGGAATCGAGCAGGACGATGCCATGGACATCGGTGACATAGATGCGGTGGCTGACCTGGTTCTTCGCCAGCCCCCAGATATCGGCACCGGGCCGTCGCTGCCCGTAGGACTCGAGCAACTGCGGCAGGCGACTTTGCCCCAGCGTGCCGGCCTTGACGTCGTCGTGGAGAATTTCGGCCAACAGGTTGGCGGTATCGACCAGGGTTTCCTCGGAAGACTGGCGCACCACCGGGCGGATCTGTTCGCGCACGGTATTGAGCAGGAAGTAACCCGACAACCCGACGAACAGGAAGTACACCAGAAAGATCCGGATCCCCAGGCGCATCAGGCGTGGTCCGGGCTGTAGCTGTAGCCCAGGCCGCGGTGGGTCTGGATCGGCTCGCCAGCGCCGGATACCTGCCGCAGCTTGGCCCGCAGGCTCTTGATGTGGCTGTCGATGGTGCGCTCGTAACCCGCGTCGCACGCCACACCCAACCCGTCGAGCAGTTGCTCGCGGCTGAATACCCGTCGTGGCTGCTCGAGCAGGCACTGGAGCAGGCGGAATTCATGACGGGTGAGGCCCAGGGCCTGACCGCGATAGAGAATGCGCATGCCCAGCGTATCGACCTCGAAGCGCTGCGTCGGGGCGACCGGCTCGACCCTCGGCGCCATGCGCTTGAGGATCGCCCGCACGCGTGCTGCCACCTCGCGCGGGCTGAACGGCTTGACCACGTAATCGTCGGCGCCGATCTCCAGGCCCACCACCCGGTCGATCTCGCCATCGCGGGCACTGAGGAACATCACCGGCACCTCGCTGAACCGGCGCAACTGCCGACAGGTCTCGAAGCCGCTGATATCGGGCAGGCCGATGTCGAGGATGACCAGGTCGGCCGGGCGCTGGCGCATCTGTTCGAGCGCGGCGCTACCCAGGGTCACCCAGGTGGTGCTGTGGCCGTCGGCCTGCAGGGCGTAGACCAGGGTGTCGGCGATGGCGGACTCGTCTTCGACGATCAGGATGTGGGGCATGGGTGAGGCTCTGCTCGGGCTGTCAGCAGTCCGGTTTGTCTGCGGTATAGCGCCGCGCCGGGTTCACCGCCGCCTTGAACTCGCGCAGCGCCTTGGCACCGATCAGCAGCGGGTAGTTGAAGTTGCTGCGGTCGGTCAGGTTGACCTCGACCGTACGCTTGACGTCGCCCAGGCACAGTTCCAGGTCCACCACCGGGCGGCGGGCGGCCTCGGTCGGCTCGTCCTCGTCTTCCTCATCGCCCGAACGGGCCTTGATCTTGCTGATGCGCGCCACCTTGTGCTCGTAGACCTTGCCGTCGGCGTCCTTGGTCGCCAGGCGGAAACGCACCCAGTCCTCGCCGTCGCGGGTGAAGGTCTCGATATCCTTGGCCGACAGCGAGGCCGTCAGTGCGCCGGTGTCCATCTTGGCCTTGAGGGTCTGGCCGATCTCGGGGAGCTTGATGTACTCGTAGCGGCCATACAAGGTCGGCTCGGCGGCCATCACCGGCAGCGCCAGCAGTGACAGGAGGGCAAGCAGTGGTTTCACGGGAAGCATTCCTTGAGATGAGACAGTGCTTAGACTGTGCAGGCAGGATAGGTTCGTTGTCACAGCCTATCCAACATAATGTGAAACATTTGTCCCCGCCATCGGGCGTTGGACGTTTGGCGTAAGCCGTTACCCTGCTTATCATTGCCAACCGCAAATTTCACACAACAAGAGTCTTCCTATGCGTCGCCTGCTGACCGGCATTCTTACAACGGCCCTGCTGCTGCTCAACACCCTGGTGCTGATCGGCCCATTGCTGGTCTTCGCCCTGCTCAAGCTGGTGCTGCCTGGCCGCGGCCGCGACTACGCCTCCTGGGTGGTCATGTGGATTGCCGAAACCTGGTCGGAAATCGACAAGGCCATTTTTGCCCTGTGCATCCCGACCCGCTGGGACATTCGCGGCATCGAGAAACTGCACCCGAACACCTCCTACCTGTGCGTCAGCAACCACCAGAGCTGGGTCGACATCCCGGCGCTGATCGAAAGCCTCAACCGTCGCGTGCCGTTCTTCAAGTTCTTCCTCAAGAAAGAGCTGATCTGGGTACCGCTGCTGGGGCTGGCGTGGTGGGCGCTGGACTACCCGTTCATGAAGCGCTACAGCAAGGCCTTCCTCGACAAGCATCCCGAGCTCAAGGGCAAGGACCTGGAGATCACCAAGGCCGCCTGCGAGTTGTTCAAGCGCCAGCCGGTGACCGTGGTCAATTACCTCGAAGGCACCCGTTTCACCGAGGCCAAGCGCGACCAGCAACAATCCCCCTATCGCCACCTGCTCAAGCCCAAGGCCGGCGGCGTGGCGTTCGTGCTGGCGGCGCTGGGCGAACAGCTCGATGCATTGCTGGACGTGACCATCGTCTATCCCGGCAACAAGGCGCCAGGATTCTGGGATCTGCTCAACGGCAGCATCAGCCAGGTCATCATCGACATCCGCGTGCGCGAGCTGGATCCGGCGCTGTGCGAGGGTGACTACGAGAGCGATCCGGCGTTTCGCCAGAGCGTGCAGGCCTGGGTCAACCAGCTGTGGGAAGACAAGGACCAGCGCATCGAGCAACTGCGCGCAGAGCTGCGCTGACGCGACGTTGCGCAGCCCTTTCGCGACACGAAGCCACCTGCGGGCACAGCAGCGTCACACCGAGGGCGCTGCCCCCGCCGGGCTGTTCCACAGACTGCCCAGGTTCTGCAGCAGCGAACCGCCAATGCCCTGCTGCCCCAGGTACTGCAGGATCAACGGCGCGAACTGGCCAACCATGCCGGAATCCATGCCCAACGCCTTGAAGGCATTGTCCAGGTCACTGCGGTTCTCGACATTGCCCAACGCGTTGCTCAGCGCCGACGAATGCTGGCTGTTCTTGCCCAGCAGATCACCCAGCCCGTTCAACCCGCCCAGGGCGTTGGCGCCGGACAACAGGTCCAGGCCCGGCACGGCCTTGGTCAGTTGGCCGTAATCGGCGCTGCTCAAATTGTTGCGTGCCAGCCCCAGCATCGCGCCGGTTCCACCCACGGCCTGCTCGGGGGTGATCTTCAGCTCGCTGCCCAGGGTATTGAGCAGATCGGCCTGTGCGGCCGGAGCCTGGACCTGGCCTTTCGGTGTCTGCATGGCCGAAACGGCGTTGGCCGCATCGTTGAGGTTGAAGGCGAACACCGGGCTTGCAGCCAGGGTCATCAGGGTTGCCAAGGTGAGTGCTTTCATCGGAGGGACCTCATAGGCCGGGATGGCCCGGGAAACGAGGCGTTTGACTGGGCGGCTGGAGCTTTGTTCCGGGCCGGATGTCGGTAAGTAACGAGCCCGCTCCCACAGGCAGTCACGCCAACTGTGGGAGCGGGCTCGTCCCGCGATTGGACCGCAAGGCGGCCCCAAAGACCTCAGGCAGCGCTGAAGGTCTTGTGCGGGTCGATCACGAATTTCTTCGGCACACCGGCATCGAACTCGCCGTATCCTTCCGGTGCCTGGTCGAGGCTGATCACCTGCACGCCCACCACTTCGGCGATGTTGATCCGGTCCCACATGATCGCCTGCATCAGCTGGCGGTTGTACTTCATGGTCGGGGTCTGGCCGGTGTGGAAGCTGTGCGACTTGGCCCAGCCCAGGCCGAAGCGAATGCTCAGCGCGCCAATCTTCGCCGCCGCGTCCACCGCGCCCGGATCTTCGGTGACGTACAGGCCCGGAATGCCGATCTTGCCGGCCACGCGGGTCACCTGCATCAGCGAGTTGAGCACGGTCGCCGGCGCCTCGTGCTTGGCGCCTTCGTGGCCATGGCCACGCGCCTCGAAGCCCACCGCATCGACGGCGCAGTCCACTTCCGGCTCGCCGAGAATATCGATGATCTGCTCGTGCAGCGGCGTGTCCTTGGACAGGTCGACCACCTCGAAGCCCTGGGACTTGGCATGCGCCAAGCGCAGCGGGTTCAGGTCACCGACGATCACGCAGGCGGCGCCCAGCAGGCGTGCCGATGCGGCAGCGGCCAGGCCGACCGGGCCGGCGCCGGCCACATAGACCGTGCTGCCCGGGCCGACGCCCGCGGTGACAGCGCCGTGATAGCCGGTGGGCAGGATGTCCGACAGGCAAGTCAGGTCACGGATCTTCTCCATGGCCTTGTCGCGGTCAGGCAGTTTCAGCAGGTTGAAGTCGGCGTACGGCACCAGCACGTATTCGGCCTGGCCACCGGTCCAGTCGCCCATGTCGACATAACCGTAGGCGCCACCGGCACGGGCCGGGTTGACGGTCAGGCACACGCCGGTGTGCATCTCCTTGCAGGAACGGCAGCGCCCGCAAGCGACGTTGAACGGCACCGACACCAGGTCGCCGATCTTCAGGCGCTCGACATCGCGGCCCAGTTCGACGATTTCACCGGTGATCTCATGGCCGAGGACCAGGCCGACCTGCGCAGTGGTGCGGCCACGGACCATATGCTGGTCGGAGCCGCAGATGTTGGTGGAAACCACCTTGAGGATCACGCCGTGCTCGATCTTCTTGCCGCGCGGATCCTGCATCTTGGGGTAGTCGATCTTCTGCACCTCGACCTTGCCTGCGCCGAGATACACCACTCCACGATTACCAGACATGCTCTTACCTCGCTTGATTTGTACTTGTGCAGCGTTGGTTGAAGCGCCGCCATCCATGGGCGGCATGTGTTACTGGAATGCAGGGAATTGTGGGCCTGATGCGGGATGTCGCGGTGACTGGATGCGACAGGGGGTTGTCTGTTTACGGCAGGTCGAAAGCGGCGAGGCCATTCGCGGGCAAGCCCGCTCCCACAGGTTCCTCGCAGCCTGAGCCCCGTCAGAGCACCACAGTGCGATTGGCGTTCAGGAACACCCGCCGTTCGATGTGATACCCCACCGCCCGCGCCAGGGTCAGGCACTCGATATCGCGCCCCTTGGCGATCAGGTCTTCCGGGTAGTGGCTATGATCCACCACCTCGACGCCCTGGGCGATGATCGGCCCTTCGTCGAGATCGTTATTGATGTAGTGCGCAGTGGCACCGACCATCTTCACGCCCTTGTTGTATGCCTGGTGATATGGCTTGGCACCCTTGAAACCCGGCAGCAGCGAGTGGTGGATGTTGATCGCCCAGCCATCCAGGCGCCGGCACAGCTCAGGCGACAGCACCTGCATGTAGCGCGCCAGGATCACCAGCTCGGCGCCGGTTTCCTCGATCACCTTGAGCACCTTGCGCTCCTGGCCCGGCTTGTCGTTCGGGTCGAGGGCGAAGTGGTAGTAGGGGATCTTGTGCCAGTGCGCCAGCGGCTCCAGGTCGGGGTGGTTGGAGATCACCGCGACCACCTCCATGCCCAGCTGGCCGATACGCTGGCGATACAACAGGTCGTTCAGGCAATGGTCGGCCTTGGACACCATGATCACCACCTTGGGGCGGTGATTGGGTGCGGTCAGCTCGAAGGCCATGCCGAACGTTTCGCTGCGCTCGGCGAGCCCGGCGCGGAAGGCGTCTTCATCGAAGCCTTCCGGCGCGCGGAACTCGACACGGATGAAGAAGCGCCCCGACAACCGGTCATCGAAGGAATGGTGCTCGGTGACGTAGCAGCGCTGCTCGAAGAGGTGACGCGTGACCACGTCGACCGTACCGAGCATGCTCGGGCAGTCGGCGGTGAGAATCCAGGTATCCGGTGCCCGACTCATGACGTGCGCTCCTTAAGCCTCGATGGCCAGGCCGTATTCGGCCGATGCGTCCTGCAGCCACAGCCACCAGTAGTCGGAGAAGCTGCGGCGGATAACCAGCTCCCAGGTGTCTTCGGCAGTGCGGCGGATCACCAGTTGCGACTTGGCGAACACGGTGCCGACGGCCTTGCCCACCGGGAAGTTGTTCGGGTGTACATCATAGCTGGTGGATTTCATCAGCACGTCGCGCACGTTAGGGCCGCGCAGCTCCAGCAGGGTCTGCCCGCCGCTGACGTTGACCACCTGGATGTGCTGGCCGTCGAGGGCATCGCGCAGCTTCTGCTCGACGGTGAACTCCTGGCCGCCAGGCACGATCAGCAACCACTCGTCGGGGCCGACCCACTGCAACGACATCTCGTTGTTGGCTACCACCGTCAGCGCCACCGGCAGCTCCAGGCCCAGGGCCTTGTGCACGGCGCCGGCGAACTGGGGATCATGACCATCGCCACGGAGCGTCAGGTGACCGAGGAATTTCTTTTCGCGCAGGGTCACGCCTGCGTTGTTGCGGCCCTTGCCGACCAGGCTGGCCAGGTCTGCATGGTGTAGCGGCGACTGGGCCTTGGCATCGCTGCCGGGGTTTTGCTGGAAGACGTTGATAGCGCTCATTTCTTACCTGCCTTGAATTCTTGTGCGACGCGACCCGAGACCCTGTAGGAGCGGGCTTGCCCGCGAAGAGGGCGGTGAATGCACCATCGCATTCGCGGGCGAGCCCGCTCCCACAGGGACCTCATTCCAACCAGGAGTACTGGCTGGGCCTTAGACGTTCTGCCGCTCACCCTTCGGATCGAAGAACACCGAAGACACGATTTCCGCTTCGATCACGCTGCCATCGGCCTGCGGCGAATAGACCCGCTCACCGAGGCGCTTGAGACCGCCCTTGACCACGCCCATGGCGAACGAATAGCCCAGGGAGTTGGCCTTGTAGCTGGAGGTCACGTGACCGACCATGTCCATCGGAATCGGCTGTCTGGGGTCGAACACCAGCTGGGCGCCCTCGGGCAGCCACACGTTCGGGTCCACCGGCTTGAGGCCGACCAGTTGCTTGCGGTTCTCGCGGGTGGTGTCTTCGCGGTTCATGCCACGCAGGCCGATCCACGAGTACGGCTTGTTGCGCCCCACGCACCAGCTCATGTTGAGGTCGTCCGGGGTCATCGAGCCGTCGGTGTCCTGGCCGACGATGATGAAGCCCTTCTCGGCACGCAGCACGTGCATGGTCTCGGTGCCGTACGGCGTGAGGTTGTACTGCTTGCCCGCCTCGATGATCTTCTCCAGCACGCCCATGGCGTAGTTGGCCTGGACGTTGACCTCGTACGACAGCTCGCCGGTGAACGAGATACGGAACACCCGCGCCGGCACGCCACCGACGTTGCCTTCCTTCCAGCTCATGAACGGGAAGGCGTCCTTGTCCAGGTCGATGTCGCTGATCTCTTCGAGCAGCTTGCGGCTGTTGGGGCCGGACAGGGTCATGGTCGCCCAGTGGTCGGTAACCGAGGTGAAGTACACCTTCAGCTCCGGCCATTCGGTCTGGTGGTACAGCTCCAGCCACTGCAGGACCCGGGCCGCACCGCCGGTGGTGGTGGTCATGATGAAGTGGTTGTCGCCGACGCAGGCGGTCACGCCGTCGTCGAAGACCATGCCGTCTTCCTTGCACATCAGGCCGTAGCGGGCCTTGCCCACGTCGAGCTTGGTCCAGGCGTTGGTGTAGATGCGGTTGAGGAACTCGCGTGCATCCGGGCCCTGGATGTCGATCTTGCCGAGGGTGGATGCATCGAGCAGGCCGACGCTGTCACGCACGGCCTTGCACTCGCGGGCCACGGCGGCATGGATGTCTTCGCCAGGCTTGGGGAAGTACCACGGGCGCTTCCACTGGCCGACGTCCTCGAACTCGGCGTTGTTCTTCACGTGCCAGGCATGCAGCGCGGTGAAGCGCACCGGCTCGAACAGGTGGCCGCAGTGCCGGCCCGCTACCGCACCGAAGGTCACCGGGGTGTAGTTGGGGCGGAACATGGTGGTACCCATTTCCGGGATGGTGATCCCCAGCGAACGGGCGGCGATGGCCAGGCCGTTGATGTTGCCCAGCTTGCCCTGGTCGGTGCCGAAGCCCAGCGCGGTGTAGCGCTTGACGTGCTCGACCGACTCGAACCCTTCACGGGTAGCCAGCTCGATGGCTGCGGCGGTGACGTCGTTCTGCTGGTCGACGAACTGCTTGGGCGCACGGGCCGTGCCCTTGTCGTGCGGCACCTGGAACAGTGCCACGGTGGCCTCTTCCTTGCGCTGCAGGGTCTTGGGCAGGCTGCCGACGCTGGCCTTGAAGCCTGCCTCGGTGGCTGCACGGGCGCCGCCCTCGAAGCCATCGGCAAGCACGTCGCCCAGGGCGTAGACGCCATTCACGCCACCGACGCACACGCGTTTCTGCGGCGCATCGCCAGGCACGAAACCGAGGATCTCTTCACGCCACACCGGGCGGCCGCCCAGGTGCGAGGCCAGGTGCACGATCGGGCTGTAGCCGCCGGAGGTGGCAACCAGGTCGCACTCGAGCCATTCACCCGGGCTGGTGACCTTGTGCGCCTGCACATCGATGGCCGCCACACGGGCACCGGTGACGTGCTTGCCGCCACGGGCCTCGATCACGGCACTGGAGGTGAGGATGCGAATGCCCTTGGCGCGCGCCTCTTCGACCAGCGAACCGCGCGGGTTATGCCGCGCATCGGCGATGGCGACCACCTGCAGGCCGGCGTCGTGCCAGTCCAGCGCAGTGCGATAGGCATGGTCGTTGTTGGTCGACAGCACCAGCTTGCGGCCCGGTGCCACGCCATAGCGACGCACGTAGGTCGACACGGCACCGGCCAGCATGTTGCCCGGCAGGTCGTTGTTGCCGTACACCAGCGGGCGCTCATGGGCACCGGCAGCCAGCACCACGCGCTTGGCCCGCACACGGTGCACGCGCTGGCGCACCTGGCCGATCGGCGCGCGATCACCGAGGTGGTCGGTCAGGCGCTCGTGGATGGTCAGGAAGTTATGGTCATGGTAGCCGTTGACCGTGCTGCGCGACAGCAGGGTGACTTCCGGCAACGCCTGCAGTTCGGCCAGGGTCGCGGCGACCCAGTCGGCGGCCGGCTTGCCGTCGAGGGTCTCGCGGCTGTCGAGCAGGCTGCCGCCGAACTCTTCCTGTTCGTCGGCCAGGATCACCCGTGCACCACTGCGGCCAGCGGCCAGTGCGGCGGCAAGGCCGGCCGGGCCACCGCCGACGATCAGCACGTCGCAGTGCTGGTTCATGTAGTCGTAGCTGTCAGGATCGTTCTGCAGCGGCGCACGCCCCAGGCCTGCCGCCTTGCGGATGTACTTCTCGTAGGTCATCCAGAACGACTTGGGATACATGAAGGTCTTGTAGTAGAACCCCGGCGGCATCATGTTGCCGCCGACCTTGCCGATGATGCCCATCATGTCGTTGTTGACGTTCGGCCAGCCGTTGGTGCTGGTGGCGACCAGGCCCGAGTACAGGGCTTGCTGGGTGGCGCGCACGTTGGGGATCTGCGTGGCTTCGCTGGAGCCGATCTGCAGGATGGCATTCGGCTCTTCGCTGCCGGCGGCGATGATTCCGCGAGGGCGCGAGTACTTGAAGCTGCGCCCGACGATCTCGACGCCGTTGGCCAGCAGCGCGGCGGCCAGGGTGTCGCCGGCATAACCCTGGTAGGTCTTGCCGTTGAAGGTGAAGTTCAGCACCTTGCTGCGGTCGATACGACCGCCGCTGGCGAGGCGGTAGACCTGGCTCATACTTTTTCTCCCTGGCCCTTGGCGGTCGCCGGTGCGGCGCTTTGACGGGATGCGGCGGTCACCTGGGGCTTCTCGCCGATCTTGTAGGTTTCGAGAATCTCGTAGGTCACCGTGTCACGGGTAACGTTGAAGTACTGGCGGCACCCGGCGACGTGGTCCCACAGTTCGTGGTGAATACCGCGCGGGTTGTCGCGGAAGAACATGTAGGTGCCCCACTCTTCGTCGGAGCAGGTGTTCGGATCCAGCGGGCGGGCGATGTGCGCCTGGCCTGAAGCGTGGAATTCTTCTTCGGAGCGCAGCTCGCCGCAGTGGGGACAGAAGATTTGCAACATGACGGTTGTCTCCGGGTCAGTGGGCGACGGCAGCAGCGCCGTGTTCGTCGATCAGCGCGCCGTTGTAGAAACGGTCGATGGAGAAAGGCGCGGCCAGCGGGTGCATCTCGCCCTTGGCCAGGCTCGCGGCGAAGACGTTGCCCGAACCCGGGGTGGCCTTGAAGCCGCCGGTGCCCCAGCCGCAGTTGAAGAACATGTTCTTGACCGGGGTCTTGGAGATGATCGGGCAGGCGTCGGGGGTGGTGTCGACGATGCCGCCCCACTGGCGGTTCATGCGCACGCGCGAGAGGATCGGGAACATCTCGACGATCGCCTGCAGGGTGTGCTCGATGACCGGGTACGAGCCGCGCTGGCCGTAGCCGACCCAGCTGTCGATACCGGCACCGATCACCAGGTCGCCCTTGTCGGACTGGCTGATGTAGCCGTGCACGGCGTTGGACATGATCACGCTGTCGATGATCGGCTTGATCGGTTCGGAGACCAGTGCCTGCAGCGGGTGCGATTCGAGCGGCAGGCGGAAGCCGGCCAGCCTGGCCATGTGCCCGGAGTTGCCGGCAGTGACCACGCCGACGCGCTTGGCGCCGATGAAGCCCTTGTTGGTTTCGACACCGATCACCGCGCCGTTTTCCTTGCGGAAACCGATCACTTCGGTCTGCTGGATCAAGTCCACGCCCAGGGCGTCGGCGGCGCGTGCGTAACCCCAGGCCACGGCATCGTGACGGGCCACGCCGCCGCGACGCTGCACGGTGGCACCGAGGATCGGGTAGCGGGTGTTCTTCGAGCAGTCCAGATACGGGATTTCCGCCGCGACCTGCTCGGTGAGGATCAGCTCGCCATCGACACCGTTGAGGCGGTTGGCGTTGACCCGGCGCTCGGAGTCACGGATATCCTGCAGCGTGTGGCACAGGTTGTAGACGCCGCGCTGGGAGAACATCACGTTGTAGTTGATGTCCTGCGACAGCCCTTCCCACAGCTTCATGGCGTGTTCGTAGAGATGCGCGGATTCGTCCCACAGGTAGTTGGAGCGCACGATGGTGGTGTTGCGCGCGGTGTTGCCGCCGCCCAGCCAGCCCTTCTCGACCACCGCGACGTTGGTGATGCCGTGTTCCTTGGCCAGGTAATAGGCGGTGGCCAGGCCATGGCCGCCACCGCCGACGATGACCACGTCGTAGACCTTCTTGGGGGTCGGCGTGCGCCACATGCGCTGCCAGTTCTCGTGGTGGCTGAGGGAGTGCTTGAGGAGGCCGAAGCCCGAATAGCGTTGCATGGTGTTCTACTCCACTCAGCGGTAGACCGGGAAGTCGGCGCACAGGGCGGCGACGTTCTTGGCGACATCGGCTTCGACGTCGGCATCGCCCAGGTTGTCCAGCACATCGCAGATCCAGCCGGCCAGCGCCACGCACTGGGCGACCTTGAAGCCACGGGTGGTGACGGCCGGGGTGCCGATGCGCAGGCCCGAGGTGACGAACGGCGACTGCGGGTCGTTGGGTACCGCGTTCTTGTTGACGGTGATGTGGGCGCGGCCGAGGGCGGCGTCGGCGTCCTTGCCGGTCAGGCCCTGGCGAATCAGGCTGACCAGGAACAGGTGGTTGTCGGTGCCACCGGAAACCACGTCGTAGCCACGCTCGATGAACACCTGGGCCATGGCCTGGGCATTCTCGATGACCTGCTTCTGGTAGGTCTTGAACTCAGGCTCCAGCGCCTCCTTGAAGCACACCGCCTTGGCGGCGATCACATGCATCAGCGGGCCGCCCTGGGCGCCGGGGAACACGGCAGCGTTGAGCTTCTTCTCGATCTCTTCGTTGGACCTGGCCAGGATCAGGCCGCCACGCGGACCGCGCAGGGTCTTGTGGGTGGTGGTGGTGACCACGTCGGCGAACGGAATCGGGTTCGGGTACAGACCTGCCGCGACCAGGCCGGCCACGTGGGCCATGTCGACGAACAGCAGCGCACCGACCTTGTCGGCGATCTGACGGAAGCGTGGGAAATCGAGGGTCTTGGAGTAGGCAGAGAAGCCGGCGACGATCATCTTCGGCTTGTGCTCGACGGCCAGGCGCTCGACCTCGTCGTAGTCGATCAGGCCGGTATCGGTATTGATTCCATACTGAACGGCGTTGTACAGCTTGCCCGAGGACGACACCTTGGCGCCGTGGGTCAGGTGGCCGCCGTGGGCCAGGCTCATGCCCAGGATGGTGTCGCCGGCCTGCAGCAGGGCGAGGTAGACCGCGCTGTTGGCCGAGGAGCCGGAGTGCGGCTGGACGTTGGCGTAGTCGGCACCGAACAATTGCTTGGCGCGCTCGATGGCCAGCGCCTCGACCTTGTCGACGTGCTCGCAGCCGCCGTAGTAGCGCTTGCCCGGATAGCCTTCGGCGTACTTGTTGGTGAGGCCGCTGCCCTGGGCCTGCATGACGCGCTTGCTGGTGTAGTTCTCCGAGGCGATCAGCTCGATGTGATCTTCCTGGCGCTGTTCCTCGGCATTCATCGCCGCCAGCAGTGCGTCGTCGTAACCCTGGATCTGGTCTTGCTTGCTGAACATCGTGTATCTCCCGGCAGCGATCGTTTCTTGTCTGGTGAGGGTCTTCCCACCCTTTGCAGCGATGGTATGACCGGGCCGGGGGGGCACAGATGCCTGCGCGCGCCTTGCAATGGCGCGTTTACGACATTGCCGGTGTGTTCATCAGGGTCTCCATGCCCCTCGGCGTGGCGCCTTGCCTGTGGGGGCCGGCTTGTCCCGCGATGAGGCCGGAAAAGCCTGTATAGGCAACCGTTTCAGCGATGGTTTAGAGTGCTGCCTTGCGACGTAAAAAGGACAGGCGTCATGACCGATAACAACCAACAATTCGCCAGCGACAACTATTCCGGCATCTGCCCCGAAGCCTGGGCTTCGATGGAGAAGGCCAACCAGGGCCACGAGCGCGCCTACGGTGACGACCAGTGGACCGAGCGCGCCTCGGCCTACTTCCGCAAGCTGTTCGAAACCGACTGCGAGGTGTTCTTCGCCTTCAACGGCACCGCCGCCAACTCGCTGGCGCTGGCCTCGCTGTGCCAGAGCTACCACAGCGTGATCTGCTCCGAGACCGCCCACGTCGAGACCGACGAATGTGGCGCACCGGAGTTCTTCTCAAACGGCTCCAAACTGCTGACCGCACGCAGCGTCGACGGCAAGCTGACGCCCGAGACCATCCGCGAGATCGCCCTGAAGCGTCAGGACATCCACTTCCCCAAGCCGCGCGTGGTCACCATCACCCAGGCCACCGAGGTCGGCAGCGTGTACCGCCCCGACGAGCTCAAGGCGATCAGCGCCACGTGCAAGGAGCTGGGGCTGAACCTGCACATGGATGGCGCACGCTTCTCCAATGCCTGCGCATTCCTCGGCTGCTCGCCGGCCGAACTGACCTGGAAGGCAGGCATCGACGTGCTGTGCTTCGGTGGCACCAAGAACGGCATGGCGGTAGGCGAGGCGATCCTGTTCTTCAACCGCGACCTGGCCGAAGACTTCGACTACCGCTGCAAGCAGGCCGGGCAACTGGCGTCGAAGATGCGTTTCCTCTCCGCCCCTTGGGTCGGGTTGCTCGAAGACGGTGCTTGGCTACGCCACGCCGAGCATGCCAACCAGTGCGCACAGTTGCTGGCCTCGCTGGTCAGTGATCTGCCGGGTGTCGAACTGATGTTCCCGGTGGAAGCCAACGGGGTGTTCCTGCAACTACCGGAGTTCGCCATCGATGCCCTGCGCAACAAGGGCTGGCGCTTCTACACCTTCATCGGCAGCGGTGGCGCGCGCTTCATGTGCTCCTGGGACACCCAGGAAGCACGCGTGCGTGAACTGGCGGCAGATATCCGCGCAATCATCGGCGGCTGAGCGAGCAGGCTCTCGGCGGGAGCGGGCTTTCCCGCTCCCACGTAGAATGCGTCGGCTCAAGATCATCAGCAGGACAGTTGCCCCGCCTCAGGCCTGGGTTCAGGACTCGCCGATGGTCCGGGCAATCGCGTCGACCGTGGCATCGACCTTGGCCTGGGTGCGTTCGAGCGTCTGCGCATGCTCGCGCTGCAACTCGATCTGCTTCGAGCACAGATTCAGGGCGGCCAGCACCAGCAGCTTGTCGCCGATCAGCGTGGGGTAGCTGCGCTTGGTCTCGGCCAGGGCGACGTTGAGCATGCGCACGGCCTGCGAGAGGGTTTCTTCCTGGCCTTCGGGCGCCTTCAGTGAATAGTCGGTGCCCAGAATGTTCACGACATTGATCGGCTGCGCTTGCAGTCTCATGCGCCGACGACACCTGCGCTGGCGCGCTCGACCAGCGCCTGGATGCGCGCGGCGGTGGCGCCCTGCTTTTCTTCCTGCTCCATCAGCGACAGCTGCAGGGTCTCGTTCTCTTCCTTGGCCTGGGCCAGTTGCTGGTCGAGGTTCTGGTTCTGCTCGGTCAGCTGCGCGTTCTTGTGCATCAGGTCGCCGACCAGCTGCTCCAGTTGATTCAGGGATGCTTCCAACATGCGTCTATCTCGGGTTGTTGCAAAGGGCGCACACGATAAAGAAAAGCACGCGCCCCCGCCATTAAAAATCAGGAAACAAGGGGTTTGTTCCGGCAGATTGACAGGCTTGAAGGCACCTTGTTCCGGCATGGGTCAACCGCCTGTCAGGAAGGACGATTGTACGCCGTCGTTTTAGCTCGGTTTTGCCTAAAGACTTGTAGGCCTCGACCGATAGGCAGGTAGGCCATATCTCTTCGCACGGACGCGAGCCCTCCCCCCGGATCTCGACGTCATGTCCCTACGCAATCTGAATATCGCCCCGCGTGCCCTGCTCGGTTTTTCCCTGATCGGTGTGCTGAT
Source organism: Pseudomonas sp. FA117 (assembly GCF_057370475.1). Taxonomy (NCBI): domain Bacteria; kingdom Pseudomonadati; phylum Pseudomonadota; class Gammaproteobacteria; order Pseudomonadales; family Pseudomonadaceae; genus Pseudomonas; species Pseudomonas sp. FA117. Next base: position 372,123 of record NZ_CM170675.1, on the reverse strand, counting down.
GCTCGGCCTCGGTATTTTTTCGCTCATCCAGATGGGCAATATCCGTCAGGCGGGCATCATCATCGAGCAGGTCAACGTCCCCAGCATCAAGCTGCTGGACGAAATGACCGCCCTCAACCTGCGCTTGCGCACCCTGTCGTATCGCCTGCTGGTCAATCGTGATACCCAGGCCGACACCATGCGCCTGATGGACGAGCGCAACGCCCAGATCGACAAGGCCCGCAGCGCCTATGCGCCGCTGGTCACCGAGCCTGAAGAGCAGGCGGCCTTCGATCAGCTCGGGCAATTGCTGGCCCAGTACCGCCAGCTCGAGGCGCGCCTGCGCAGCCTGAGCCAGGCCGGCCAGCTCGACCCGCTGCGCGAGATGCTCAACCGCGACCTGCTGGCCAACTCCGACCAGATCAACAAGGCCATGGATCACCTGGTGCAGATCAACACCGTGCAGACGCGCCAGACCAACGAAGCGGCCGCCCGCCAGTACGACAATGCCTTCTCCCTGGTCATCGGCCTGCTGGTTGCCGCCACCGTGCTGACGCTGCTGTTCGCCCTGCTGCTGACGCGCAGCATCGTGCGCCCGATCGACGAGGCCCTGCGCTCGGCCGAGCAGATCGCCGAAGGCAATCTCAGTGAACGCATCGTCGCCGACGGCACCGACGAAGCTGCGCGCCTGCTGCAGGCCATGGCCAAGATGCAGGACAAACTGCGCGACACCCTGCAATTGATCGCCGGTTCCGCCACTCAGCTCGCCTCGGCAGCCGAGGAGCTCAACAGCGTCACCGACGAAAGCGCCCGCGGCCTGGCCCAGCAGAACAACGAGATCCAGCAGGCCGCCACGGCGGTCACCGAGATGACCAGCGCAGTCGAAGAGGTCGCTCGCAATGCCGTCAGCACCTCGGAGGCCTCGGGTGAAGCCAGCCGCTCGGCCGGCGACGGTCGTGATCTGGTCATCGAGACGGTCGGCGCCATCGAGCGCATGAGCAACGATGTGCAGACCACCGCCAGGCTGATCGAGGACCTGGCCGGGCAATCACGCGATATCGGCAAGGTGCTGGACGTGATCCGCGGCCTGGCCGACCAGACCAACCTGCTGGCGCTCAACGCTGCCATCGAAGCGGCGCGGGCCGGTGAAGCCGGCCGTGGCTTCGCGGTGGTGGCCGACGAGGTACGGGCATTGGCCCATCGTACCCAGCAGTCGACCAGCGAGATCGAACGGATGATCGGCAGCATCCAGGGCGGCACCGAGCACGCCGTGGAATCGATGCGCACCAGCACCGACCGCGCCGAATCGACCCTGAACATCGCCCGCGGCGCAGGCCTGGCGCTGGACACCATCACCAGCGCCGTGGCGCAGATCAACGAGCGCAACCTGGTGATCGCCAGCGCCGCCGAAGAGCAGGCCCAGGTGGCCCGCGAGGTGGACCGCAACCTGGTGAACATCAACGATCTGTCGGTGCAGAGCGCGACCGGTGCGCACCAGACCAGCGTCGCTAGTGCCGAGCTGTCGCGTCTGGCGGTGGATCTGAATGGGCTGGTGGCGCGGTTCAGGACCTGACCTGCAAAGCCATCGGGGCTGCTGCGCGGCCTGTCGCGGTACAAGGCCGCCCCCACAGGCACCTGTGGGGGCGGCTCGGATCAATACTCGATCCGCACATCCCCCTTGGGCACGCTGCAGCACGACAGGATGTAGCCTTCGGCTTCGTCTTCCTCGGTGATGCCACCGTTGTGGTCCATCTCCACTTCGCCGCCGAGCTTGAGCACCTTGCAGGTGCCGCAGATACCCATGCCGCAGGCCTTGGGGATCATCAGCCCGACTTTCGCCGCTGCCGCATGCACGGTTTCGCCCGGTGCAACGCGGATGCTCTTGTCGCTGCCGACGAACTCCACCAGGTTGAGGTCGGCCACATCCACTTCCGGCGCCTCGGCGGCCGCTTCGGCATGCTCGACCGCATCGGCCTTGGCCTCCGGCGGCGTCGCGCCGAACGATTCCTCGTGGTAGTTCTTCATGTCGAAGCCGACCGCCTCGAGCATGCGCTTGACCGCGTTCATGTAGGGCGTCGGGCCGCAGCAGAAGATCACCCGCTCCAGGTAGTCAGGGGCAATCAGCTCCATCAGTCGCTGGTTCAGGTAGCCGCGATAGCCCGCCCAGGGTTCGCCCAGCCCGTGCTTCTCGCAGATGATGTGCAGGCTGAAGTTGGGGATGCGCGAGGCCATCTGCTCCAGCTCGCGGTGGTAGATGATGTCCTTGGGCGAACGGGCACTGTGCACGAACACCATGTCGACGTTGGCATTGGTGTCGTAGAACCAGCGCGCCATGGACATCACCGGGGTGATACCGACGCCACCGGAGAGGTAGAGCATCTTCGCCGCCGGGAAGTCGATGGCGTTGAACAGCCCGACCGGGCCGTGCACGGGCAGCTCCAGGCCTTCGTGCATGGTGTCGTGGAGGAAGTTCGATACCAGCCCGCCCGGCACGCGCTTGACCGTGATCGAGAAGCTGTAGGGCACCGACGGCGCGCTGGAGATGGTGTAGGAGCGCATCACCGGCTTGCCTTCGATCTCCAGCTCCAGGGTGACGAACTGCCCGGGCTTGAAGAAGAACATGATCGGCTGGTCGGCCATGAAGCAGAAGGTGCGCACGTCCCAGGTCTCCTGGATGACCTTGACGCAGCGCACGATGTGACGGCCGTTGACCCAGGTCTGGGTAGTGACCGGGTTGAGGAAGGTTTCGGACATGTTCTTCTCCAGCAGCCGACTATCGGCCTTCTTATGGCTGCGATAATGCGCAAGCCAGAGGCGTCGTACATTCCCATCCGCGACATCGGCGTACTTATCGCGACCAGCCCCGAGGTACAAGGGTTGGCGCGTCGGAATTCGATTCGGCCATGTCGCCCATGGATATGGTTCGCAAACGGCGCGAACGCACACTCCTCGGCAAATGGAACTGCTGTTTTTTCGCTGACAGCCTTGCGGCAACCACAACAACGATTAGCCACCTTTCGCCGGCCGACAACGGCCTTGAGGATAAAACGATGGACGTCACCGCAACCCTGAGCCTGGGCGATCCACTGGAACCTGCACGCAAGGCCACCGCCGAGATGTTGCAGACCCGCGAGCGCACCTACTCGCTGCCGCAGCCGTTCTACTGCGACGAGCGCCTGTTCCAGATCGACATGCAGGAGATCTTCCACAAGGAGTGGCTGATCGCGGGGATGACCTGCGAGATTCCGGCGAAAGGCAACTACCTGACCCTGCAGATCGGCAAGAACCCGGTGATCGTGATTCGTGGCACCGAGGGCAAGGTGCACGCCTTCCACAACGTCTGCCGCCACCGCGGCTCGCGCCTGTGCGTCAGCGAAAAGGGCAAGGTGGCCAAGCTGGTCTGCCCGTATCACCAATGGACCTACGAACTCGACGGCCGCCTGCTGTTCGCCGGCACCGAGATGGGCGCCGACTTCGACATGAACCAGTACGGCCTCAAGCCGATCAACGTGAAGACGGCAGGCGGCTACATCTTCATCAGCCTGGCGGAAAACCCGCCGGCCATCGACGAGTTCCTGGCCACGCTCGACCACTACATGGAACCGTACGACATGGAAAACGCCAAGGTGGCGGTGCAGACCACCTTGATGGAAAAGGCCAACTGGAAGCTGGTGCTGGAGAACAACCGCGAGTGCTACCACTGCAACGGTTCGCACCCCGAGCTGCTCAAGACCCTGCTGGAGTGGGACGACACCAACGATCCGCGCGCCGACCAGGCGTTCAAGGACCACGTCGCCGCATCCGCCGCCGCCTGGGATGCCGAGAAGATTCCGTACCTGCACAAGAGCCACGGCCTGCGTAACCGTATCGTGCGCATGCCGCTGCTCAAGGGCACCGTGTCGATGACCATGGACGGCAAGCAGGCCTGCAAGAAACTCATGGGCCGCATCAAGAACCCCGACCTGGGCTCGATGCGCATCCTGCACTTGCCGCACTCGTGGAACCACTGCATGGGCGATCACATGATCGTCTTCACCGTCTGGCCGATCAGCGCCCAGGAAACCATGGTCACCACCAAGTGGCTGGTGCACAAGGACGCGGTCGAGGGCGTCGACTACGATCCCGAGCAGATGCGCAAGGTGTGGGACGCCACCAACGACCAGGACCGTCGCCTGGCCGAAGAGAACCAGCGCGGGATCAACTCCACCGCCTACCAGCCCGGCCCGTACTCGAAGACCTACGAGTTCGGCGTGGTCAACTTCATCGACTGGTACAGCGACCGCGTCCTGGCCAACCTGGGTGCGGAACCCGCGCCATACCTGAAGGAAGTCAAGGTGCAGTAAGCCTTCACCGCTGTTGATAAGCGCCACGGCCGAGTGATCGATCGTGGCGTTTTACATTGCAATCCAGAGGAACTGAACACGTTATCCACAGAGTTGTTCAGGTGCGCTGTGGACAGGCGTCGAGCATCTGCAGAAAGCCGATTGATCATTATTTGATCAAGTCTTTACAAGCCTTTGATTCAAAGGCCTACAGGCAATATCGAACACCTTGTCCACAGATACGCCAACAGATTTTGTGGGCACATGCGGATCTAGTGGAAAAGTGCTGTGGATAATAGCTTCTGAGCCTTACCAATCATGCTCTTGAGAACGATTATCCGGGTTTTGATCAATTATTGACCATTATCTTGCAGGCCAATTAAATCAAGGCATCCAGCAGTTGCCCAACATATTATCCACAGAGGCGCCAACAGCGATTGTGGGAAACATCATGGGAATGACCCGTGATTGCCACAAGCGATTCACAAGGCGGGCTGTATATTTTTTGATCAATCCTCTACAGCCTTTGATTTCAAAGGGCTGTAGAGAAGCGCGAACACTTTATTCACAGGGTCGCGAACAGATTTGGTGGGCAACTCTTTGTAAAAGCTGGAGCCGCTCTGCGGCCCCAACCGATCAGCGCAACACGCCTTCCTCCACCAGCAACTTGAGGATCGCCTCGGCGCCCTCCTGTGGAGAAACATCCTTGAGCACCTTGCCGCCGCCACCACTGGCCTTGGCCGTGGCCGCTTTCATCCGGTCGGCACCGCTCTTGGCCTTGATCACCTTGAGCCGCTTGGGCCGCGGACGGGCAGGCTGCAAGGCATCGCCTTCGAGCAGCTCATCGTCCACCACGGCCACGTTCCGCGCCGCCAGTACACCCCGGCGCGCCGGACCGAACGCACTCTGGCGCGGCTTGGGCGCGGCGTTATCCACAGTCGCCAGCAACGGCAGGCGCACCTTCAACCGGCGTCGTTGGCCGCGTGGCAAGGCTTGCAGCACCTGGGCGGTGCCATTCTCGATCGATTCCACCTCGGCCAAGCCCACCACCAACGGCCAGCCGAGCTTCTCGGCCAGCAGGAACGGCAGCATGCCCGAACCTTCACCCGTCTCGGCCTGGCTGCCGGTCAGCACCAACTGGGCACCGGCGTCGCGCAGGTAATCCCCCAGCACCCCCAGCACATCGGCTCCCGCAGGCTGCTCGAGCACATCCAGATGCTCCAGGCCCATGCCCAGGTAGCCGCGCAGAGCCTCTTCGCGCGGGTCGCCGGCATGCACCACCTGCAAGTTATCCCCAGCCAGCTGCAAGCCCAACTCTACAGCGCGTGCATCCTGCTCGGCGCGGCGGGCGCGACCTGAGCTGGGGTGGGCGCCGATGGAAACCAGGCTGATGACTTTCGTACTCATGCTCGTGCCCTTATGCCGCGTCGCGCTGAGCGCCGCTGCGGAAGTTGTCCACAGCCTCGATCAGGGCCTGGAGAATCGCCGCGCTGTCGCCAATCACCGACAGGTCGGCCCGCTTGATCATGTCGCAGCCCGGGTCCATGTTGATCGCCACCACCTTGTCGCAGGCACCGATGCCCTGCAGGTGCTGGATCGCCCCGGAGATCCCCACCGCCACGTAGACCCGCGCCGTGACCCAGGTCCCGGTGGCGCCGACCTGGCGATTGCGCGGCATGAAGCCATCGTCCACCGCCACCCGCGACGCGCCCTCGGTGGCGCCAAGCGCCACGGTCGCCCTGTGGAAAAGATCCCAATCCTTCACACCGTTGCCGCCGGAGACGATGAATTCGGCTTCGGCCATGGCAATCGACGCCGGGTCCACGGCCACCGGGCCAAGATCCTCGATGCGCGACAGGCTGCGTGCCACCCCTGTGGACAACTCCACCGGCAGCGCTTCGTGTCGGGTTTCGCTGACCGGCTCGGCGCACTCGGCAGCTGCCAGGATCAGACGCGGCAGGCCACGTTGCAGGTCCTGCTGGCCGGCACCGGCACGGCCGATGCACTGGCCGTCCTTGATCTGCCAGACCCTCGTGGCAGGGCGTTCGCCCAGGGCCGCGCCAAGGCGCCGTCCCAGCTCGCCACCACCGGTGCGGCTGTCAGGCAGCAGCCAATGCTGCGGCGCGAACTGGTTATCCACAGCGCGCAGGCCCTGGACGAGTTGCTCAGGCGCATAGCCTTCGAACGCTTCGCCTTCGATGACCAGCAGGCGGTCGACACCGGCTGTGGAAAAGTTGTTTTCCTTGTGCTCGCCGAACACCACCGCCAGCACTGCACCGTCGCTGCCGGCCAGGCTGTGGGCCAGGCCCAGCAGGTCGCGGTCGTGGCTGCCGAGACGACCACCGACCATGTCCGGGACCACCGCGATGTAGAACGCCGGATCGGCCACCTGATGCAGCGGCAGCTGCACCTCGGCCGTAGCCGTACGTCTTGCGCCGAGCGCCGTGCCCTGCTGGGCACCGCTTCGGTCGATGCGCTTGAGGCCGGCAGGGCCGACGAAGCCGGCGGCGATGGCATGCGGGCTCTTGCGGATCAGCCCGTTGGGGCCCATCCAGCGCGTCTGTTGCGTCTGCATTGCCGCGTGCAGCGGGTGCAGGCGGTTACGGGCGATCCACTCGGCGCGTGGGTCGCGGCGGATGATGTCGCTCATCAGTGCACCTCCGCAGGTTCACGTTTGGCCAGGTTGGGCTTGCTCGCCGTGGCGGGCGCTTCGTCTTCGATCAGCGCATCGGCGACCAGCTCGGCCAGGTCCTTTATCTGTGGGCGCGGCTCGACCACGCCCTCGAGCATCGCCGTGCACTGTGGACAACCTACCGCCACAAGTTCCGCCTCGGTCTCGCGGATATCGTCCATGCGCATGTCGGGGATGCGCTGCTTGCCGGGAATATCGGTGATCGGCGCACCGCCGCCACCGCCACAGCAACGCGAGCGGAAGCCCGAGCGCTGCATCTCGCGCACCTCGATGCCCAGCGCCTTGAGCACGTCGCGCGGGGCCTGGTACTCGCCGTTGTAGCGCCCCAGGTAGCACGGGTCGTGGTAGGTCACGCTACCGCCCTTGTGCTGGCCGAGGTTGAGCTTGTTGGCGGCGATCAATTCGGCGATGCAGGTGCTGTGGTGCTGCACCTGGTACTCGCCTCCAAGGGCGCCATATTCGTTCTTCAGCACATGGAAGCTGTGCGGATCGCAGGTGACGATGCGCTGGAAGCGGTACTGGGCCAAGGTCTGGATATTGCGCCGGGCCAGTTGCTGGAAGGTCGCTTCATCGCCCAGGCGCCGCGCCACATCGCCGCTGTCGCGTTCCTCCAGGCCGAGCACGGCGAAGTCCACGCCCGAGGCCTTGAGCACCTTGACGAAGGCGCGCAGGGTACGCTGGTTGCGCATGTCGAAGGCGCCGTCACCGACCCAGAACAGCACCTCGGTGCTCTTCACCTCCGACAGCAGTTTCAGGTTCAGGTCGGCGGCCCAGTTCATGCGCCCGCCGGGGTTGAAGCCGCCGGGGTTGTCGGTGGCGATCAGGTTGTCCAGCACCTCGGCGCCCTTGTTCGGCGTGGCGCCTTTTTCCAGGGTGAGGTGGCGACGCATGTCGACGATGGCATCGACATGCTCGATCATCATCGGGCATTCCTCGACGCAGGCGCGGCAGGTGGTGCACGACCATAGCGTTTCGGCATCGACCAGGCCATTGACGATCGGCTGGTGCGGATGGCCGCCGTGCTCGCCGACCGGCTTGCCGGGGTAGGGGCTGCCGGCGAACTGCGCGTCGGTGCCCCCGGCCAGGCCGATGACCATGTCCTGAATCAGCTTTTTCGGGTTCAGTGGCTGGCCGGCAGCGAATGCCGGGCACATCGCCTCGCACTTGCCGCACTGCACACAGGCGTCGAAGCCCAGCAACTGGTTCCAGGTGAAATCGACCGGCTTTTCCACGCCCAACGGCGCGTTCGGGTCTTCCAGGTCCAGCGGCTTGAGACCGGTGGAGCGGCCACCACCGAAACGCTCGGCACGGCGGTGCCAGGCCAGGTGCAGGGCGCCGGCGAAGGCGTGCTTCATCGGCCCGCCCCAGGTCATGCCGAAGAACAGCTCCGACACACCCCACAGCACGCCAAGGCCAAGAACGCCGACCATCACCCAGCCGCCGGTATTGGCCGGCAGGATGCCCGCAACCGGCAGGGTGGCGATGAAGAAGCTCGCGGCAAACACCAGCAGGCTTTTCGGCAGGCGCATCCATGGGCCTTTGGACAGGCGCGCGGGCGGATTCAGACGACGCCTGAAGACGAAGATCGCACCGCTGAACATGATCACCGTAGCGACCAGCAATGCGTAGCCAAGAATCTTGCTCTGCAGGCCGAAACCGTGCACCAGGATCGCCAGCAGCGCCGACAGCACGAAGCCGCCTGCAGTGGCAACGTGGGTTCTGGACATGTACTTGTCGCGTTCGACCACATGGTGCAGGTCGACCAGGTAACGCCGTGGCATGGCCAGCAGGCCGCCGAGCAGGTCGACCTTGCTTGGCCGCCCGCGCCGCCACATGCGCACCCGGCGCAGGGCGCCGAGCACCGCCAGGGCGAGTGCGGCGAACAGCAGGATGGGTAGAAGGGTGTTCAACATGGGAGGCTCCCACAACAGCGGTTGCAAGGGGTTCAGGCCCCTGGAATCCTGCACCGCCCCTGTGGGAGCGGGCTTGCCCGCTCCCACAAGGGCCGGTGTGTGCCGACAGATCGATCAGAAGTCCTTGCACAGGCGCAGGGCGTCATAGATCGCCGCATGCACGTTGCGCTGGGCCACGCAGTCGCCGATGCGGTACAGCAGGTAGCCCTCGCCCGGCTGGCTGAGGATCGGCTGCGGCTGGATCGCGAACAGGGCATCGATGTCGATCTGGCCCTTGTTGCGCGAACCCTCCTTGAGCCCGTAGTACAGCTCCTCGTCCGGACGCACGCCGTTCTCGATCACCACCTGGTCGACCACACGCTCTTCCTTGGCCCCGGTGTATTCGTTCTCCAGCACCGCCACCAGCTTGTCGCCCTCGCGATAGACCTTCTCCAGCATCATGTCCCCGGTCATGATCACTTCCTTGGGGTAGATGCTGCGGTAGTAGGTCGGGAAGGTCGTGCCGCCCATGGCCACGCCTGGCTTGATGTCGTCGGTGACGATCTCGACCTGGCTGCCCTTGTCGGCGATGAAGTCGGCGGTGGACATGCCGGTGAACTCGCAGATGGTGTCGTACACCAGCACGTTCTTGCCCGGCGCGACCTTGCCGTCGAGCACGTCCCAGCTGCTGACCACCAGCCCTTCGGCGGCGCCCCAGTGCTCGTTCTGCTCGATGAACGGATGACCGCCCACCGCCAGCACGATGATGTCAGGGCGCAGATCCTGGATGGTCGGGATATCTGCCGCGGTGCCCAGGCGCAGGTCGACCTTCAGGCGGGCGAACTCCAGCTGGTACCAGCGGGTGATGCCGGCGATCTGGTCACGCTGCGGCGCCTTGGCGGCGATGGTGATCTGCCCGCCGATCTGCTCCTTCTTCTCGAACACGGTAACGTCATGGCCACGCTCGGCGGCCACCCGTGCGGCCTCCATGCCGGCAGGGCCGGCACCGACCACCACCACCTTGCGTTTCGGCCCGGTGGACTTCTCGATGATGTGCGGCACGCCCATGTATTCACGGGACGTCGCGGCGTTCTGGATGCACAGCACGTCCAGGCCCTGGTACTGACGGTCGATGCAGTAGTTGGCACCGACGCACTGCTTGATCTGGTCGATCTGGCCCATCTTGATCTTGGCGATCAGGTGCGGGTCGGCCATGTGCGCGCGGGTCATGCCGACCATGTCGACATAGCCGCCCTCGAGAATACGCGTGGCCTGGTTCGGGTCCTTGATGTTCTGCGCGTGCAGCACCGGGACCTTGACCACTTCCTTGATGCCGGCCGCCAGGTGCAGGAACGGCTCAGGCGGGTAGCTCATGTTGGGGATGACGTTGGCCAGGGTGTTGTGGGTGTCGCAACCCGAACCGACCACGCCGATGAAATCGATCATGCCGGTGGCGTCGTAGTAGGCGGCGATCTGCTTCATGTCCTCGTGGCTCAGGCCATCGGGATGGAATTCGTCGCCGCAGATGCGCATGCCCACGCAGAAGTCGTCACCGACCTCGGCGCGCACGGCCTTGAGCACTTCCAGGCCGAACTTCATGCGGCCTTCGAAGCTGCCGCCCCATTCGTCGGTACGCTTGTTGACCCGCGGGCTCCAGAACTGGTCGATCATGTGCTGGTGCACGGCCGACAGCTCGACACCGTCCAGGCCGCCTTCCTTCGCCCGGCGTGCAGCCTGTGCGTAGTTGCCGATGACCCGCCAGATCTCTTCCACCTCGATGGTCTTGCAGGTGGCGCGGTGCACCGGCTCACGGATGCCGGACGGCGACATCAGGGTCGGCCAGTGGAAGCCGTCCCAGCGCGAGCGGCGGCCCATGTGGGTAATCTGGATCATGATCTTGGCGCCATGCTTGTGCATGGCGTCGGCCAGGTTCTGGAAGTGCGGGATGATCCGGTCGGTCGACAGGTTCACCGAGGCCCACCACTGCTGCGGGCTGTCGATGGCCACCACCGACGAGCCGCCGCAGATGGCCAGGCCGATGCCGCCCTTGGCCTTCTCTTCGTAGTACTTGACGTAGCGCTCGGTGGTCATGCCGCCGTCGGTGGCGTAGACCTCGGCGTGCGCGGTGCTGAGCACGCGGTTGCGGATGGTCAGCTTGCCGATCTGGATCGGCTGGAACATTGCTTCGAATGCCATGACGCTCTCTCCGGCTTACAACGGCTTTGTAACGAACAGGCCATCTTCGTGGCCTTCTTCAGAACCGCCATAGACCTGCTCCGCCACCGTGCGGATCGAGCTGCCACGGGCAGCGAGGATCTGGTCCATGGCACCGGCGAACCAGCCGGTGAACATGTAGTCGACCTTGCGGCCGCATTTGCCATACACGTAGACGAACGCCGAGTGCTTGAGCTTGACGCTGCACGTCCCTTTGTCGAGGTCGATGTCCTGAATCTCGAACAGGCCCCAGCCACGCTGGCTCAGGCGCTTCATGTAGTGCTCGAACACCGCCACGCCTTCCAGGCCATGGCACTCGGCTTCTTTTTCGCACCAGTGCCAGGCGGACTTGTAACCCGCCTTGTAGAGGATCTCGGCGTAGGCGTCGGCGCCCAGCACTTCCTCGATGCCGATGTGGTTGTTGACGAAGAAATGCCGCGGTACGTACAGCATCGGCAGGGCGTCGGAGGTCCAGACACCGGTCTCGCTGTCGACTTCGATTGGCAATTGCGGGGCGATCTTGGCCATGGAAACTCAACTCCATAAAATTTTTGGATTCGATCAAAAGCCGCTTTGGCTTTTGCTTTTATAAAAAGCCGCAGTGAGTGCTGTCGGGGCCGTAGCGAGCGCGTCGAGCGCAAGGAAGGGCCGAAGCGAAAAGCGAGACAGTGCCGAGGCACGGCGAGCTTTTCGTGAGGGCCTGACGCAGCGATCGGCGTGCGCAGCAGGCCCCAGCAGTGCTCACTCGCCCCAGACGTCCTTTAGGACGTTCACCCAGTTCTCGCCCATGATCTTGCGCACCACGCGCTCGGAATGGCCGCGCTTGAGCAGGGTCTCGGTGAGGTTGGGGAATTCGCCGACGGTGCGGATGCCCAGCGGGTTGATGATCTTGCCGAAGTTGGTCAGGCGACGGGCGTAGCCCTTGTCGTGGGTCAGGTACTCGAAGAAGTCCTGGCCATGGCCCTGGGTGAAGTCGGTGCCGATACCGATGGCGTCTTCACCGACGATGTTCATGGTGTACTCGATGGCCTCGGCGTAGTCGTCGATGGTCGAGTCGATGCCCTTGGCCAGGAACGGCGCGAACATGGTCACGCCGACGAAGCCGCCGTGGTCGGCGATGAACTTCAGTTCTGCATCCGACTTGTTGCGCGGGTGCTCTTTCAGGCCAGACGGCAGGCAGTGGGAATAGCAGACCGGCTTCTTCGATTCGAGGATGACTTCCTCGGACGTCCTGGAGCCGACGTGCGAGAGGTCGCACATGATGCCCACGCGGTTCATCTCGGCGACGATCTCGCGGCCGAAGCCCGACAGGCCGCCGTCGCGCTCGTAGCAACCGGTGCCGACCAGGTTCTGGGTGTTGTAGCACATCTGCACGATGCCCACGCCCAGCTGCTTGAACACGTCGACGTAGGCGATCTGGTCTTCGAAGGCGTGGGCGTTCTGGAAGCCGAAGAGGATGCCGGTCTTGCCCAGCTCCTTGGCCTTGCGGATGTCGGCGGTGGTGCGCACCGGCATGACCAGGTCGCTGTTGTCGCGGATCAGCTTCTGGCTGGAGGCGATCTGGTCGACGGTAGCCTTGAACCCTTCCCAGACCGACACGGTGCAGTTGGCTGCGGTCAGGCCGCCCTTGCGCATGTCCTCGAACAGCTCGCGGTTCCACTTGGCGATGATCAGGCCATCGATGACGATGCTGTCGGCGTGTAATTCGGCTGGGCTCATCAGGCTGTCCCCTTTTGTGAGTTGGGCCACGCCGAATCGTGTGCCGGCGCTTTGGGGCCAGCATATGCCTGCGGCCCTTGTCGCCCCGATGCAAAAACGACAGGGGGTTTGCCGAAAGCGTCAATGCGCGACATGGCAGGCTCTGGCGCGCCGCTCGCCAATGAGAGCGAGTCTCGACAAGAACCGTTCATGAACATTTTCCTCGCCCTCTACCACCCGGCTCGAGGCTGAGCGAGAATCTCGACGATTCGTCAGCCTGTTCAGGAGAAAACGGATGAAATCAAAGGCATGGCTGGTACTGCTGTTCGTGGCGCTGGGCGCCCAGGCCGCCGAAGAAGAAAGCACGCCCTGCGACACTGTCGAGACCGACGCGCAGACCTACGCGTGCGCCGCGTACAACAAGCAGACCGCCGAGCGCGAACTGAAGGCCGCCTACGACGACCTGATCCAGCGCATCCGAGACCAGTACGCGGATGAAAACGACAAGGCCGTGGCGCTCAGCGGGCGCATGGAAGCGGCGGAAAAACTCTGGACCCAGTTGCGCGATGCCGACTGCAAGGTCGAGACCTATGCCGAGAAGCCCGGCAGCAAGGCCTTCGAGGCGGCGTGGAATACCTGCGTGGCGCAGCGTAGCGATGAACGGTCGGAGTACCTGCAGTCGGTGGGGCAGCAGTGATCCTGCAGGTCTGCCTGTGCCAATCCCTCAAACGGCCTTGGCCAACCTGTCTTCCCGTGGGCATCGCTCGAACCGCCCACGGTAACAGCGAGTGAAATACGACGCCGACTCGAACCCGCATGCAATGCCGACCTCCAGCACGCTCATGTCGGTCTGGCGCAAGAGCTGCCGGGCCTTGTCCAGCCTGAGCCTGAGGTAGAAGCCGCTGGGCGTGTCGTCCAGGTGCAGGCGGAACAGGCGCTCCAACTGGCGCCGGGTCACCTGCACGGCATCGGCCAGCACCTGGGTGTTGAGCGGTTGCTCGGTGTTGCGCTCCATCTCGCCGATCACCTTCACCAGCTTCTTGTTGCGGATGCCGTAGCGCGTGGCGATCTCCATGCGCTGGTGGTCCTGGCGCGGGCGGATGCGGCTGACCACGAACTGCTCCGAGACCTGGATCGCCAGCTCGCTGCCATGGGCCTGGGCGATCAGGTCGAGCATCAGGTCGATGGAGGCGGTACCGCCTGCGCACGTGATGCGTCGGCGGTCGATCTCGAACAGCTCCTGAGTGGCCTGCAGGCGCGGATAACGCTCCTTGAACGCCTCCAGCGCCTCCCAGTGCAAGGTCGCACGATAACCATCGAGCATGCCCGCCTCGGCCAGCACCACTGCACCGGTATCGATGCCGCCAAGAATGCCGCCGTCATGATCGAAACGCCGCAGCGCCTGCTGCAGCGCCGGCCCATGGCAGGCCAGCGGCTCGAACCCGGCCACCACCAGCAGCATCTGCGCGGATCCGGCATCCGCAAGCGCCTGGTCGGCGTTGACCGACATGCCATTGCTGGCCTGTACCGGCCCCCCATCCAGGCTCAGCACCTGCCAGCGATACAGCGCACCACGAAAGCGGTTGGCCACGCGCAGCGGCTCGACCGCGCTGATGAAGCCCAACGCGGAAAATCCCGGCAAGAGAAGAAAGTGGATGGTTTCCGGCATCGCTCACTCCTGGGAGGTGGATGGTCGCTGCAGTGCAACTCTTGGTCGCCAGCGTGCGATTGCCCACTGTGCCATGGGCGTAACTTTTTTCCCACGGCCCGCAGAGGCCGGATCCCATAACAATATGCACTGCCGATGGAGAGCCACCATGCATCGCTTTATCCGCCGCAGCCTGTTGTCCCTCGCTCTCAGCACCACCGTAGCCACTCCGCTTTTCGCCGCCGAGCCCGCCGTGTGCAAGAACGTGCGCCTCGGTGTGGTCAACTGGACCGACGTCATCGCCACCAGCGCCATGGCCCAGGTCCTGCTCGACGGCCTGGGCTACCAGACCAAGCAGACCAGCGCCTCGCAGCAGATCATCTTCGCGGGCATCCGCGACAAGCGTCTCGACATGTTCCTCGGGTACTGGAACCCGATCATGACCCAGACCATCACCCCGTTCGTCGATGCCAAGCAGGTCAAGGTGCTCGACAAGCCCAGCCTGGAAGACGCCCGCGCCACGCTCGCAGTACCCAAGTACCTGGCCGACAAGGGCCTGAAAAGCTTCGCCGACATCCACAAGTTCGAGAAGGAACTGGGCGGCAAGATCTACGGCATCGAGCCAGGCTCGGGCGCCAACACCCAGATCAAGGCAATGATCGCCAGCAACAAGTTCGACCTGGGCAAGTTCCAGCTGGTCGAATCGAGCGAGGCCGGCATGCTCGCCGCCGTCGATCGTGCCGTACGACGCAAGGAAGCGGTGGTGTTCTTCGGCTGGGCACCGCACCCGATGAACGTGAACATCGACATGGTCTACCTGGGCGACAGCCAGGATGCCCTGGGCCCGGACGAAGGTCGCGCCACGGTATGGACCGTCACCGCGCCCGACTACGCCGAGCGCTGCCCCAACGCCAACCGCCTGCTGGCCAACCTGACATTCAGCGCCGAGGACGAGAGCCGCATGATGCAGCCGCTGCTCGACCACAAGGACCCGCTGGACTCGGCCCGCCAGTGGCTCAAGGACCACCCCCAGGACAAGGCCCGCTGGCTCGAGGGCGTGACCACCTTCGACGGCAGGCCGGCGGCTGACAATCTCAAGCTCACCGCCAACTGATCCGGCCTCTTCGCGGGCAAGCCCGCTCCTACAGGCTATGCGCATGCCAGGGGCAACTCGGCCCCCTGTGGGAGCGGGCTTGCCCGCGAAAAGGCCACCACCGATATCACAAGGAACCACCATGAACCACGACGTCATAATCACCTGTGCCCTGACCGGAGCCGGCGACACCGTTGCCAAGAGCCACCTGGTCCCGGTCACCCCCAAGCAGATCGCCGAAGCCGCGGTCGAGGCCGCCAAGGCCGGCGCCACCGTCGTCCACTGCCACGTCCGTGACCCGCAGACCGGCCGCTTCAGCCGCGACGTCGCGCTGTACCGCGAAGTGATGGAGCGCATCCGCGAGTCCGACGTCGACGTCATCGTCAACCTCACCGCCGGCATGGGCGGCGACCTGGAGATCGGCCCGGGCGAGGCGCCGATGGACTTCGGCGCCGGCACCGACCTGATCGGTCCGCTGGAACGCCTGGCCCACGTCGAGGCGCTGCTGCCGGAAATCTGCACCCTGGACTGCGGCACCCTCAACTTCGGCGACGGCAACTCGATCTACGTATCCACGCCGGCGCAACTGCGTGCCGGGGCCAAGCGCATCACCGAACTGGGTGTGAAGGCAGAGCTGGAAATCTTCGACACCGGTCACCTGTGGTTCGCCAAGCAGATGATCAAGGAAGGCCTGCTCCACGACCCGCTGTTCCAGCTCTGCCTGGGCATCCCATGGGGTGCGCCGGCCGATACCACCACCATGAAGGCCATGGTCGACAACCTGCCGGCCAACGTGACCTGGGCCGGTTTCGGCATCGGCCGCATGCAGATGCCCATGGCGGCGCAGGCGGTACTGCTCGGCGGCAACGTGCGCGTGGGCCTGGAAGACAACCTCTACCTCGACCGTGGCGTGCTGGCCAGCAACGGCCAGTTGGTGGAACGCGCGGTGGAGATCATCTCGCGCCTCGGTGGCCGCGTGCTGACCCCGGCCGAAGGGCGCGAAAAAATGAATCTCAAGCGTCGCGGATAAAACGGCCCCGCCGCAATCCCTGTGGGAGCGGGCTTGCCCGCGAAAAATACGGCGCGGTGCATGGCACCGGCTTCGCCGGTGTTCGCGGGCAAGCCCGCTCCTACAAGGCCCGCGCCAACCTCAAGCACATAGAGAGACCAACATGTCCTTCATCACCGAGATCAAGACCTTCGCCGCACTCGGCAGCGGCGTCATCGGCAGCGGCTGGGTCGCCCGCGCCCTGGCCCACGGCCTGGACGTGATCGCCTGGGACCCGGCGCCCGGCGCCGAGCAGGCCCTGCGCAAGCGCATCGCCAATGCCTGGCCGGCCCTGGAAAAACAGGGCCTGGCACCGGGTGCGGCGCAGGACCGCCTGACGTTCGTCGCGACCATCGAAGAATGCGTACGCAACGCCGATTTCATTCAGGAGAGCGCCCCGGAACGTCTGGACCTCAAGCTCGACCTGCACGCCAAGATCAGCGCGGCGGCCAAGCCGACCGCGATCATCGGCTCCAGCACTTCGGGCCTGCTGCCCAGCGAGTTCTACGAATCGGCCACCCACCCCGAGCGCTGTGTGGTCGGCCATCCGTTCAACCCGGTATACCTGCTGCCGCTGGTGGAAATCGTCGGCGGCAAGCACACCGCGCCTGAAGCCATCGAAGCCGCAAAGACCATCTACACCGCGCTGGGCATGCGCCCGCTGCATGTACGCAAGGAAGTCCCGGGCTTCATCGCCGACCGCCTGCTCGAAGCGCTGTGGCGCGAGGCGCTGCACCTGGTCAACGACGGCGTCGCCAGCACCGGTGAAATCGACGACGCGATTCGCTTCGGCGCAGGCCTGCGCTGGTCGTTCATGGGCACCTTCCTCACCTACACCCTGGCCGGTGGCGATGCCGGCATGCGCCACTTCATGTCGCAGTTCGGCCCGGCACTCAAGCTGCCCTGGACCTACCTGCCCGCCCCTGAGCTGACCGACAAGCTGATCGACGACGTGGTCGACGGTACTTCCGAGCAACTGGGCGAGCGCAGCATCGCGGCGCTGGAGCGCTACCGTGACGACACCCTGCTGGCGGTGCTGGACGCCGTGAAGAACAGCAAGGCCAAGCACGGCATGGCCTTCGGCGATTGAGGAGACAACGATGGCGGCACTGATCACCTATCGTACCCCCGTCCAGAAGGACTGGGTCGACTACAACGGCCACCTGCGCGATGCCTTCTACCTGCTGATCTTCAGCTACGCCACCGATGCGCTGATGGAGCGCATCGGCCTGGACGCCGACAGCCGCGGGCAGAGCGGGCAATCGCTGTTCACCCTGGAAGCGCACATCAACTACCTGCACGAGGTAAAGCTCGGCACCGAGGTCTGGGTACAGACGCAGATCATCGGTTTCGACAAGAAGCGCCTGCACGTCTACCACACGCTGCACCGCGAGGGCTTCGACGAGGTACTGTCGGCCAGCGAGCAGATGCTACTGCATGTGGACCTGGCGGGGCCGAAGTCGGCGCCGTTCAGCGAGCGCAGCACGACCCTGCTGCAAGGCCTGGTGGATGCGCAGCATGACCAGGCACCTGCGGAGTTCGTAGGCCGGGTAATCGGTTTGCCTGCACGATCCTGAAGCCTCTCCCGAGGCCGCCCGCGAACCCCCTCTCCAGCCGGGGCAAGGCAGCGCGCTGTCTTCTTCGCGGGCGAGCCCGCTCCCACGGAACCTCAAAAAAAACCCCGGAAAGCCGTGAGCCTCCGGGGTGCGAGAGCGAGCAACATCCACTGTGCGTGAGTGAGGGTGACCAAACCCTCGGTGCCGTGAATGACTCCAGTTTGCTCACTTCCCCGCCGGTCGATTTAGCCGGGAACGACCTGTTCTTAGCCAAAGCGGCCATCGCGACGCGATGCCCTTGCGGGTCTGTCGCCCTGGTCACAGAATCGGTCGTAAATCACTGCACCAGACAAGGACAACAACCATGATGCATGCGGATCTGATCGACCAGGACGACCTGCTGGGCCACCTGCGCGCACGCGGCTTCGATATTCCCGCCGGAGCCAGCGCCGAGCAGGCCTGCGAAGTGGTGGTGCGCGGGCTGACCGAGCCCAATGCCCGGGCACTGAAGGGGATGGTGGAGCAGATGTATACCGGCAGCGCGACCATTCTGCCAGCGGTGCGCCAGGCCATCGACAAGCAGCTGTTGCCGGCGTTGGCGCAGTTCAGCCAGCGCGCCTGATTCAGGATCTTCACTGAATTCTTCGCGGGCAAGTCGGAGCGCCGAACCGCCGCTCCTACAGGGATCGCGTAACCCTGTAGGAGCGGCGGTTCGGCGCTCCGATTTACCCGAAGAAGGCGACGCGGCTCAGAGCCTCACACTGGCAAAGGTCGACTCGTTGCGCGCCTGGCTCAGCGCCGCCATCGGCCCGCTGTGCGGCGACAGCGCCATGGCCTGCGGAATCGGCATCATCGCCACCTGCTGCGCGGTATTGGAGCCCACGCGCTCATCGCGCGGCGGAATGCCGAAGTACTCGCGGTAGCACTTGGAGAAGTGCGGCGTGGAAACGAACCCGCACACCGACGCCACTTCGATGATCGACATCGGCGTCTGCTTGAGCAGCTGCCGTGCACGGATCAACCGCAACTTCAGGTAGTAGCGCGACGGCGAGCAGTGCAGGTATTTCTGGAACAGGCGCTCGAGCTGGCGTCGTGAAACGTGGACGTACACCGCCAGTTCATCCAGGTCGATCGGCTCTTCGAGGTTGGCCTCCATCAGCGCGACGATTTCCTGCAGCTTCGGCTGGTTGGTGCCGAGCATGTGCTTGAGCGGCACGCGCTGGTGGTCCTGCTCGTTGCGGATGCGCTCGTAGACGAACATCTCGGAGATCGCCGCCGACAGCTCGCGGCCATGGTCGCGGCTGATCAGGTGCAGCATCATGTCCAGCGGCGCAGTGCCGCCGGAACTGGTGAAACGGTTGCGGTCGAGAGTGAACAGGCGGGTGCTCATGTTGACCCGCGGGAAGGCTTCCTGCATGGCTGCCAGACACTCCCAGTGCACGCTGCAATCGAAGCCGTCGAGCAGCCCGGCACAGGCCAGTGCCCAGCTGCCGGTGCACACCGCGCCAAGCCTGCGCGACTGGCGCGCCTGGGCCTGCAGCCAGGTGACATGCTCGCGGGTGACGGTACGCTGGATACCCACGCCGCCACAGACGATCACCGTATCCATCGGCGGCGCATTGTGCATCGCGGCATCGGGGGTGATCTGCAGGCCATCGCTGGCCCAGACCTGGCCCCCGTCGACGGTCAGGGTGTGCCAACGGTACAGCTCGCGACCGGAAAGCTGGTTGGCCATGCGCAGCGGTTCGACAGCCGAGGCGAGCGAGATCAGGGTGAAGTTGTCCAGCAGGAGAAAGCCGATGGACTGGGGTGCTGTGCGGTTCTGGGTTGGGGTCCCGGAGGTATACGACGTCATCGCGGTTTCTCCTCACACAAATGCAGGGCGTGCCTCAGGCGGGCACCGTTTCTTGTAATGGCCCCGATTCGTATGCAGGGGCTTTGCCAATCTCAACGCAATCGCCGTGCCTGATCTTGAACGGCTATCCAAAAAAACCCAAAAACGACGTTTCCGTGCGACTTGTAGGGCTTTTCTCAGGTGGCGAGCGGGTCGCCGCAAATACGCGGGCCAGCGCCTCTGCGTGTAACGGCTGAGCAATTCGGTAGCACTTGTGGGAAGGCTGCCCAGAAGCGACATTCATAAGTGTCACCGACAATGACACCCCTGGTAGCGACAACCGACAGCCGGTCGATGACAGCCGCTGCACGATAAAGCGGCACAGCGGCCAGACGAGGGCCAGATCGGCGCATCAGCACTCGATGACGCTGACGGCCAGGCCGCCGCGCGAGGTTTCCTTGTACTTGTCGTGCATGTCGGCGCCGGTGTCGCGCATGGTACGGATCACCTGGTCGAGGGAGATGAAGTGCTCGCCGTCGCCACGCAGGGCCATCTGCACGGCATTGATCGCCTTCACCGCGGCGATGGCATTGCGCTCGATACAGGGCACCTGCACCAGGCCGCCGACCGGGTCGCAGGTCAGCCCCAGGTTATGTTCGAGCGCGATCTCGGCGGCGTTCTCCAGTTGTGGCGGCGTGGCACCGAGTACCTCGGCCAGGCCTGCGGCAGCCATGGCGCAGGCAGAGCCCACCTCACCCTGGCAACCGACTTCGGCACCCGAGATCGAAGCGTTCTTCTTGCACAGGATGCCCACCGCCGCCGCGCCCAGGAAGAACTCCACCACGTTGGACTCGTCCACTGCATCGGAGAAGCGCATGTAGTAGTGCAGCACCGCCGGAATGATGCCCGCAGCGCCATTGGTGGGCGCGGTGACCATGCGCCCGCCGGCGGCGTTCTCTTCGTTGACCGCCAGGGCGAACAGGTTGACCCACTCCATCGCACTCATGGTCGAGCCGATGACGTTGGGTTTGCCGATCTCCTGCAGGCTGCGGTGCAGCTTGGCGGCGCGGCGGCGCACATTGAGCCCGCCGGGCAGGATGCCTTCGTACTTCAGGCCGTTGTTCACGCAATCCTGCATGGCACGCCAGAGCTTGAGCAGGCCGGCTCGGATCTCGTCCTCGCTGCGCCAGACCTTCTCGTTCTCCATCATCAATTGCGACACGCTCATGTCGTTTTGCTTGCACAGGCGCAGCAGTTCGGCGGCGCTGTTGAAATCGTATGGCAGCACGGTCTGGTCGGCATCCAGCACACCGCTTGCCGCCTGGGCCGCATCGACCACGAAGCCGCCCCCCACCGAATAGTAGGTATCGCGGTGCAGCTCACCTTCGGCGCCTTCGGCGACCAGGGTCATGGCGTTGGGGTGATAGGGCAGGTTCTCGTCGAGCAGCAGCATGTCGCGCGCCCAGACGAATTCGATGGGCAGGCGGCTGTCGAGTAGCAGCGTGGAGGTTTCGCGCAGGTCGGCGATGCGCGGGGTGATCTGGGTGGGGTCGATCGAGTCTGGCCATTCGCCCATCAGCCCCATGATCGTCGCGTTATCGGTACCGTGGCCGATGCCGGTGGCCGACAGCGAGCCATACAGGCGCACCTCGATGCGCCGCACCTGCTCCAGCTGGCCGCGTTCACGCAAGCCCTGGACGAACAGCGCCGCGGCGCGCATGGGGCCTACGGTGTGCGAGCTGGAAGGCCCGACACCGATCTTGAACAGGTCGAACACGCTGATGGCCATTGTCGAATCACCTCTTGATGGGCTTGTCTCTGCGCGCCATGTGGCGGCGCAGCCAGCTGCTAGGCTGATAGCGGCGAGTTGCCGCGAATGCACGCATCATCGGGCTTTTACCCCTCCCCTCGCCGTCTGCAACCGACGTACTTTTGTCCGGCAGCGCCTTGTGACAAACGCCATCATTTCGCCGTTTTCAGGCGAACCGGCGACGCAAAGACACGGCCCGGGGGGTGGAAAAATCCGTAAGCGACATTGCCCGTACTGGATACGACCTGTCCTGCACTGGTTACGACTCCACCAGTAGGCGATTGCCCGACGCTGGGGGATTATCGAAAGCGACTCGTATTGCACGGCCTCGCAACCTGCCCTCTGCAGGCCTGGACGACCGACACCCTAGAAAGCGTCGGCGCCCTGCGCGAACCCGAAGAAAAAATCACAGGAGTCCACCCATGAAAGGTTCACCCTCGCTGTTGCTGGTCGCGTTGCTTGCAGCACCCGTGTTCGCCCAGGCCGCCGAACCGGAACAGTGCCAGACGGTACGTTTCTCGGATGTCGGCTGGACCGACATCACCGTGACCACGGCGACCACCAGCGTCGTCCTCGAAGCGCTGGGCTACAAGACCCACACCACCATGATCTCGGTACCGGTGACCTACAAGTCGCTGGCCACCGGCAAGGACCTGGACGTGTACCTCGGCAACTGGATGCCGACCATGGAGAACGACATCAAGCAGTACCGCGACGCCGGTACCGTCGAAACCGTCCGCGCCAACCTGGAGAACGCCAAGTACACCCTGGCGGTGCCCCAGGCCCTGTATGACAAGGGGCTGAAGGATTTCAGCGACATTCCCAAGTTCAAGAAGGAACTGGACGGCAAGATCTACGGCATCGAGCCGGGCAACGACGGCAACCGCACCATCCAGAGCATGATCGACAAGAACGCATTCGGCCTCAAGGACGCCGGTTTCAAGGTCGTGCAGTCGAGCGAGGCCGGCATGCTGTCGCAGGTCGACCGGGCGCAGAAGCGCGGTGAAGCGGTGGTGTTCCTGGGCTGGGAACCGCACCCGATGAACACCCGCTTCAAGATGCAGTACCTGACCGGCGGCGACGACTTCTTCGGACCTGAATTCGGCAAGGCCACCGTCCTGACCAACACCCGCAAGGGCTATGTGCAGGAGTGCAGCAACGTGGGCCAGTTGCTGAAGAACCTGGTGTTCGAGCTCAAGGATGAAAGCACCATGATGGGCTATGTCCTGGACGACAAGATGAAGCCCGAAGCGGCTGCCAAGCGGTGGCTCAAGGACAACCCCGGCAAGCTCGATACCTGGCTTGCGGGTGTCACCACCGTGGATGGCAAACCAGGCCTGGAGGCGGCCAAGGCCAAGTTGACGCAGTAGCTGTAGGCACTACCTCGGGGTGGGACCGTGCCCACCCCGGACTGATTTCAATCATTGCAGGTGGAAGCTCGCTATCATGCTTATCGATCAGAAAATACCCCTGGGGCAGTACATCGCCTCATTTGTCGAATGGTTGACCCAGAACGGCGCCAACTACTTCGACGCTATCGCCCAAGGCCTGGAATTCATGATCCATGGCGTCACCAGTGCCCTGACCTGGTTCAACCCCTTCGTTCTCATCGCCCTGTTCGCCGCCCTCGCGCACCTGATCCAGCGCAAGTGGGCGCTGACCGTCTTCGTCGCCCTGTCGTTCCTGCTGATCCTCAACCTGGGCTACTGGCAGGAAACCATGGAAACCCTGGCGCAAGTGAGCTTCGCCACGGTCGTCTGCGTGGCCATCGGCGTGCCGCTAGGCATCATTGCCGCGCACAAGCCGATGTTCTACACCGCCATGCGGCCAGTGCTCGACCTGATGCAGACCGTGCCCACCTTCGTCTACCTGATTCCGACCCTGACCCTGTTCGGCCTGGGCGTGGTGCCGGGGCTGATCTCCACCGTGGTGTTCGCCATTGCCGCGCCCATCCGCCTCACCTACCTGGGCATCTGCGACGTACCGCAGGAGCTGATGGACGCCGGCAAGGCCTTCGGCTGCTCGCGGCGCCAGCTGCTGACGCGCATCGAACTGCCGCACGCCATGCCGAGCATCGCCGCAGGCGTGACCCAGTGCATCATGCTGTCGCTGTCGATGGTGGTGATCGCCGCGCTGGTCGGCGCCGATGGCCTGGGCAAGCCGGTGGTCAACGCCCTCAACACCGCCGACATTTCGCTCGGCTTCGAAGCGGGCCTGGCGATCGTGCTGCTGGCGATCATGCTCGACCGTATCTGCAAGCAACCGGAACTGCCGGCAAGGAGTGAAGCATGAGCATCATTCGCTTCGAAGATGTCGACGTCATCTTCTCCAGCAAGCCGCGCGAAGCGCTGGCACTGCTCGACGAGGGCAAGACCCGCGAGCAGATCCTCAAGCAGACCGGCCTGGTGGTCGGCGTCGAGAAGGCCAACCTGGATATCGAGAAGGGCGAGATCTGCGTGCTGATGGGCCTGTCCGGCTCGGGCAAGTCGAGCCTGCTGCGCTGCATCAACGGGCTGAACACCGTCAGCCGCGGCAAGCTGTTCGTCGAGCATGAAGGCAAGCACATCGACATTGCCCACTGCACCCCGGCGGAACTGAAGATGATGCGCACCAAGCGCATCGCCATGGTGTTCCAGAAGTTCGCCCTGATGCCCTGGCTGACCGTGCGCGAGAACATCAGTTTCGGCCTGGAAATGCAGGGTCGCCCCGAGAAGGAGCGGCGCAAGCTGGTCGACGAGAAACTCGAGCTGGTGGGCCTGACCCAGTGGCGCAACAAGAAGCCCGACGAGCTGTCAGGCGGCATGCAGCAGCGCGTGGGCCTGGCCCGGGCGCTGGCGATGGACGCCGACATCCTGCTGATGGACGAACCTTTCTCCGCACTCGACCCACTGATCCGCCAGGGCCTGCAGGACGAGCTGCTGGAGCTGCAGCGCAAGCTGAGCAAGACCATCGTGTTCGTCAGCCACGACCTGGATGAAGCGCTGAAGCTCGGCAGCCGCATCGCGATCATGAAGGATGGCCGGATCATCCAGTACAGCAAGCCGGAAGAGATCGTGCTGAACCCGGCCGACGAGTACGTACGCACCTTCGTCGCGCACACCAATCCGCTCAACGTCCTGTGCGGGCGCAGCCTGATGCGCAGTCTGGACAACTGCAAGCGGATCAACGGTTCGGTGTGCCTGGATCCGGGCGGCGATTCTTGGCTGGACCTCGGCGAAGGCGGCTCGATCAAGCGTGCACGCCAGGGCCAGAACGGGCTCGACCTGCAGAACTGGGTGCCGGGCCAGGACGTGGAAAGCCTGGGCCGCCTGCCGACCCTGGTGCACGCCGACATCGGCATGCGCGAGGCGCTGCAGATTCGTTATCAGACGGGCAACAAGCTGGTGCTGCAGGAGAACGACAAGGTGGTGGGGATTCTGGGCGACAGCGAGCTGTATCACGCGTTGCTCGGCAAGAATCACGGCTGAGACAATTGGGGCTGCGTCGCAGCCCCAATCAACCGATCAGCGAACGACGATCCCGCGCGAAGCCATGTAGGCCTTCGCCTCAGGCACCGTGTACTCGCCAAAGTGGAAGATGCTCGCCGCCAGCACCGCACTGGCATGGCCTTCCAGAATCCCGTCGGCCAGGTGCTGCAGGTTGCCCACGCCACCGGAGGCGATCACCGGAATCCCCAGCGCATCGCTGATGGCACGGGTCACGCCCAGGTCGAAGCCGTTCTTCATGCCGTCCTGGTCCATGCTGGTCAGCAGGATCTCCCCCGCCCCCAGGCCTTCCATCTTCTTCGCCCATTCCACGGCGTCCAGGCCGGTCGGCTTGCGTCCGCCATGGGTGAAGATTTCCCAGCGCGGCGTCTCACCGGGCGCAGAGACCTTCTTGGCATCGATGGCCACGACGATGCACTGCGAACCGAAACGGTCGGCAGCTTCGCCGACGAATTCCGGGTTGAACACCGCGGCGGTGTTGATCGAGACCTTGTCGGCACCGGCATTGAGCAGGTTGCGGATATCCTGCACGGTACGCACGCCACCGCCGACGGTCAGCGGGATGAACACCTGGCTGGCCATGCGCTCGACAGTGTGCAGGGTGGTGTCGCGACCATCGACGCTGGCGGTGATGTCGAGGAAGGTGATCTCGTCGGCGCCCTGCTCGTTGTAGCGACGGGCGATTTCCACCGGGTCGCCGGCATCGCGGATGTTCTCGAACTTGACGCCCTTGACCACCCGGCCGTTGTCCACGTCCAGGCAAGGGATGATGCGCTTGGCCAGTGCCATGGTTCAGTCCTCAGCCTTGGTAGTTATCGCAGAAGGCCTGGGCCTCGGCGACATCGAGGGTGCCTTCGTAGATGGCACGGCCGGTGATGGCGCCGATGATGCCCGGGGCCTTGGCATCGAGCAGGGCCTTGATGTCACCCAGGTTGTGGATGCCGCCCGAGGCGATCACCGGGATCGAGGTGGCTTCGGCCAGGGCCTTGGTGAAGGGCACGTTGCAGCCCTGCATCATGCCGTCCTTGGCGATGTCGGTGTAGACGATCGCCGAGACGCCGTCGGCCTCGAATCGCCTGGCCAGGTCGATGACCTGCACCGAGCTGACTTCGGCCCAGCCGTCGGTGGCGACAAAGCCATCCTTGGCATCCAGGCCGACGATGACCTTGCCCGGGAAGGCCTTGCAGGCTTCGGCAACGAATTCCGGCTGCTTGACCGCCTTGGTGCCGATGATCACGTAGCTGACGCCAGCCTTGACGTAGTGCTCGATGGTTTCCAGCGAGCGGATGCCGCCGCCGATCTGGATCGGCAGGGTCGGGTAGCGCCTGGCGATGGCAGTGACCACTTCGCCGTTGACCGGCTGGCCTTCGAAGGCGCCGTTGAGGTCGACCAGGTGCAGGCGGCGGCAGCCACCCTCGACCCACTTGGCGGCCATGCTCACCGGGTCGTCGGAAAAGACCGTGGAATCTTCCATGCGGCCCTGGCGCAGGCGCACGCAGGCACCGTCCTTCAGATCGATAGCGGGGATAATCAGCATCTTGGGAACCTGTCTAATCGGTGGAGTTCAGGGCTTCTCGAGCGCCCACAGGTCGCTTTCGATGCTCTCGAACCGCTCCTTGAGGTGCAGCTGAACATCGGCAATCGCCCTGTTGTAGTAATACGGAGCCAGTTCGCGGGAAAACAGCTCGAGCACCTCGGCCACCTCGAACGAGCCCAGCTGCAACTCGAAACGGTCTTCGAGAAAGCGCTTGAGCGTGTCGAGCGCTTCGCGCGCCTGCTCGGGGGCCAGGGTGAGGATCGGCGCCTTGGTTTTCGAGCGGCTCATCACCAGCGCCCGTCCCAGGCCACGAAGTTCTGCAGCAGCTGCAGACCATGGGTATGGCTTTTTTCCGGGTGGAACTGCACGGCGAAACGCGAGCCATCGGCCAGCGCAGCGGCGAAGTCGACGCCGTAGTGACCGCGACCGACCACCTGGCCAGGCTTGCCGGCATTGATGTAGTAGCTGTGCACGAAATAGAAACGCGCACGGTCGGGGATGTCGTGCCACAGCGGGTGATCGATGCTCTGGCTGACTTCGTTCCAACCCATGTGCGGCACTTTCAGGTGCTCGCCGTCTTCTTCCAGGCCCTTGCCGAAGAAGCGCACCTGGCCGGGGAACAGGCCGATGCAATCGACCCCTTCGTTCTCCTCGCTGTGCTCGAGCAGCGCCTGCATGCCCACGCAGATACCGAGGAAAGGGCGATCCTGGCTGACTTCGCGTACCAGGCTGTCGAAGCCCAGGCGGCGGATCTCGGCCATGCAGTCGCGGATCGCACCAACGCCGGGGAACACCACGCGATCAGCCTCGCGGATCACCGCAGCATCGCTGGTGACCAGCACCTTGCCGGCCCCCACGTGCTCGAGGGCCTTGGCCACCGAGTGCAGGTTGCCCATGCCATAGTCGATTACGGCTACCGTCTGCATTTACAGGCATCCCTTGGTGGATGGCATCTGCCCGGCCATGCGCTCGTCGAGCGTCACGGCCATGCGCAGGGCGCGGCCGAAGGCCTTGAACACGGTTTCGATCTGGTGGTGGGTGTTGTGACCGCGAATCGTGTCGATGTGCAGGGTCACCAGGGCGTGGTTGACGAAGCCCTGGAAGAACTCCTGGAACAGGTCGACATCGAAGCCGCCTACCGAGGCACGGGTGAACGGCACATGCATCTGCAGGCCCGGGCGGCCGGAGAAGTCGATGACCACGCGCGACAGCGCTTCGTCCAGCGGCACGTAGGCGTGGCCGTAGCGGAAGATGCCTTTCTTGTCGCCGATGGCCTTGGCAAACGCCTGGCCGAGGGTGATACCGACGTCTTCGACGGTGTGGTGATCGTCGATATGCAGGTCGCCCTTGCATTCGATGTCCAGATCGATCAGCCCATGCCGGGCGATCTGGTCGAGCATGTGTTCAAGGAAAGGCACACCGATATCGAATCGGGCCTTGCCGGTGCCATCCAGGTTGATCGAGGCCTTGACCTGGGTTTCCAGGGTATTGCGCTCGACGGAAGCCTTACGTTCGACCATCACCAGCTCCGCAAAATCATTGGGCGAAAAGGGCTCCATTATAGGCCCAGAATGCGCCGGCTTGAAACGCGGATGACGTGTGGCAGCACAAAGCATTCGCGGGCAAGCCCGCTCCTACAAGGGCGACATGGCCCCGTGGGAGCGGGCTTGCCCGCGAAAGGGCCCTTCCAGGCCCGGCAAATCAGTGCATCAGTGGAACAGCACTGCAGTCTTCTGCAGGGTGATCCACACGCCCCAGGCCAGCGGAATCACCACCACGGCCCAGGCCAGCAGCACCAGCGGCAAGCTGCCCGGTGCGGCATGCCACTCCAGCGACTGCGCGCCATCGGCGCCCTTGTCGTGGCTCAGCGCGCGCTCGGCGGCCAGCTCCGCTTCGGTCATGAAGTACTTGTCGGCCACCGGACGCACCAGCAGGTTGCAGATGAAACCCAGCACCAGCAGGCCGGCGAGGATGTACAGGGTCATGTCGTAGGCAGCGGCGCGCGGTACGCCCGCAGCCAGCTGCGCTTCACGCAGGTAGGTGATCAGCACCGGACCCAGCACGCCGGCAGCAGCCCAGGCGGTCAGCAGGCGACCGTGGATCGCACCGACCATCTGCGTGCCGAACAGGTCGGCCAGGTAGGCCGGCACCGTGGAGAAGCCACCACCATACATCGACAGGATGATGCAGAACGCCGCGACGAACAGTGCCACGTTGCCGATGTGGCCCATGTTCGGCACCAGGGTATACAGGCCCACGCCGATGGCGAAGAAGGCGAAGTAGGTGTTCTTGCGCCCGATGTAGTCGGAGAACGACGCCCAGAAGAAGCGCCCGCCGATGTTGAACAGGCTCAGCAGGCCGGTGAAGCCGGCGGCGATGGCGGCGATCTGCGCCAGTTGCGCGGTATTCAGCTCGCTGAAGCTCAGGTCGTTGCCCAGCAGCTTGCCGCCGAACACTTCCTGCAGCAGCGGCGAAGCCATGCCCAGGATGCCGATACCAGCCGAGACGTTCAGGCACAGCACCAGCCAGACCAGGGCGAACTGCGGGGTCTTCCAGGCCACGCTGACGTGCACGTGACGGTCGGTGACCATGGCGTTGGCCTTCTTCGCAGGCGGCGTCCAGCCCTCAGGCTTCCAGCCGGTCGGCGGCACGCGGTACGCCAGTGCGCCAGCGGTCATGAACACGAAGTAGATGGCGGCCATGGCGATGAAGCTCTGCCATACGCCGACTTCCTGGCCGTTGGCAAAATGGCCCATCAGCGCAGTGGCCAGCGGTGCCCCCACCATCGCGCCGCCGCCAAAGCCCATGATCGCCATGCCGGTGGCCATGCCGCGCTTGTCCGGGAACCACTTGATCAGCGTGGAAACCGGCGAGATATAGCCCAACCCCAGGCCGATGCCGCCGATGACGCCCGAGCCCAGCCACATCAGCCAGAGCTGATGGGTCTTGATACCGATCGCCGAGATCACCAGGCCACCGCACCAGCACAGCGCCGATACCAGGCCGGCCTTGCGCGGACCGGCGTGTTCCAGCCAGCCGCCCAGCACGGCGGCCGAGCAGCCGAGGAAGACGAAGAACAGGGTGTAGATCCAGCTGAGCATCGAGATCTGCCAGTCGCAGTCGGCGCTGAACAGACGGGCGATGAAGCCCATGTCCGGCGAACAGGCGACCGGTGCAGTGATGCCGATGGCCTGGGACAGCGGCAGCCAGAAGACCGAGAAGCCGTAGGCCATGCCGATGCACAGGTGAATGGCCAGGGCGGCCGGTGGAACCAGCCAGCGGTTGAACCCTGGCCGGGCGATGATGCGCTCCTTCGACAGGAAGCCCGGCGCCCGTGTCGCCGCTCCCGCCGTTATGCTGCTATTCATGGATTCGATCCTTTTAGGTATGGTCTGTGCTTTCGGATCGTTTCCCTGGCTGTTTCGCGGCACACAAGGCGAAATTGGCACCGTTTTCGGCGTCGTTGCCCCGCGACACTAGGTCGCGGTCACTCCGGAAGCCGGGCAAGGTTACCAGCATAAGATGACGGTGAGATCAATCTGACATCGTTATTTTTCATGAAACTGAACCGCTACAGATTGGCTGCGCAACCGTTTGCGCTCTGCAAGCCCCCTTTTCGCAGCCAACCTCGCTCCTGCAACGCCCGTGCTGCGTGGCTTTCGTGGGGGCGGGGCTGGTCCGCGAACGAGGCCAAGGCAGACTCGGGCGTGGAACTGCAATGAGCAGAACTGTCGAAGCGGTACTCGGAAGCCATGGTCGCGGCGCTATACTCTGCCGCTTGAATTCATTTATCGGACTACAAGGACTCGCCCATGAAAGCGTTCGGCAAAATCCTGGGGCTGGGACTTCTCGGGTTGTTGCTGATCGTCGTGGCGCTGGGCTTCGCCCTGACCCACCTCTTCGATCCCAACGACTACAAAGACGAAATCCGCGAGCTGGCCCGCAACAAGGCCCATGTCGAGCTCACCCTCAACGGTGACATCGGCTGGAGCCTGTTCCCCTGGCTGGGCCTGGAACTGCACGAGGCGAGCATCGCCACCCTGAACAACCCCAAGCAGCCGTTCGCCGACCTGCAGATGCTCGGTCTGTCGGTGCGCGTGCTGCCGTTGCTGCGCCGCGAAGTGCAGATGAGCGATGTCCGTGTCGAGGGCCTGAACCTCACCCTGGTGCGCGACGAGCATGGCCACGGCAACTGGGAAGACATCGGCAAGCCGCTCCCCGACCAGAACGCCACGGCCAGCACGCAGGCCGCTCCGGCCGAAGGCGCACCAGCGCAGGCACCGACGCCGCAACCAGCGGCCAACGAGCGCGCGGTGAAACTGGACATCGACAGCCTGACCGTCAACAACGCCCGGGTGCAGTTCACCGACGAGCAGAACGGCAAGAGCTACGGCGCCGAAAGCATCCAGCTGAGCACCGGCCCGGTGCACGACGGCGTCAACACGCCGATCAAGGCCAGTGCCTTCCTCAGCGCCAGCGAGCCGAACATCAAGGCCCGTACCGAACTGGTCGGCGACCTGCGCTTCGACCGCAAGCTCAAGCGCTACAGCCTCGAGGACATGCGCCTGTCCGGCGAGACCTCGGGCGAGCCGACCGGCGGCAAGACCGTGACCTTCGCCGCCCAGGGCCAGGTGCTGGTCGACCTCGGGGCCAATGTCGCGTCCTGGAGTGGCCTGAAAATCTCGGCCAACCAGTTGCGCGCGCTCGGCGAGCTGAACCTGCGTGATCTGGACAAGGCTGCGCAACTGAGCGGCGGGCTGTCCATCGCCCAGTTCGACCTGCGCACCTTCCTCGACGGCATCGGCCATCCTCT
Organism: Pseudomonas sp. FA117; assembly: GCF_057370475.1. Lineage (NCBI taxonomy): Bacteria > Pseudomonadati > Pseudomonadota > Gammaproteobacteria > Pseudomonadales > Pseudomonadaceae > Pseudomonas > Pseudomonas sp. FA117. The sequence goes on along the minus strand of NZ_CM170675.1, from coordinate 340,502 downwards.
GCCAGCCACCGCCGACCCTGCGGCGTTCGCCAAGCTTGAGCTGGTCGGTCGCCTGCAAGGGACGCAGAACTCCATTGCCATGGAAGACCTGGCGGTGAAGCTCGACCAGAGCACCTTCACCGGCCGTGTCGCCGTCGAAGACTTCGCCAGGCAGGCCCTGCGCGTCCAGCTCAAGGGCGACACCTTCGACGCCGACCGCTACCTGCCGGCCAAGAGCGACGAGGCCAAGGGTGCCAAGGCCGCACGCCAGGCCGAGGTCAAGCAGCAGGAGGCCAGCGCGATCGCCGGGGCCGGCTCCACGCCACTGCCCAATGCGCCCACCCAGGTGGCCTGGAGCAACGACAAGCTGCTGCCGGTCGATCGCCTGCGCGCCCTCGACCTGCAGGCCGATCTGTCGTTCGGCGTCCTGACCCTGGACAAGCTGCCGATCACCGACGCCCAGCTCAAGGCCAGCGGCCAGGGCGGCCTGATCACCCTGGAAACCCTGCGCGGCGGCCTGTACAACGGCACCTTCGAAGCCAAGGGCACGGTCGATGTGCGCCCTGCCGTGCCGCAACTGGGTGTGAACACCAGGATCAACCGGGTACCGGTTGAGCACTTCATCAAGCGCGAAAGCCCGGACCAGGCGCCGCCGGTCAAGGGCCTGCTGACGTTGTCGAGCGACCTGACCGCCACCGGCAACAGCCAGAAAGCGCTGATCGATACGCTCAACGGCAATGCCAGCTTCACCATCAACGACGGTGTGCTGGTCAATGCCAACCTCGAACAGCAGCTGTGCCAGGCCATCGCCACGCTCAACCGCAAACAGCTCAGCGGCGAGCCGCGGGCCAAGGATACCCCCTTCCAGGAGCTGCGCGGCACGCTGGTGGTACGCAATGGCGTGGCCAGCAACCCTGACCTGAAGGTGCGCATTCCGGGCCTGACCGTCAACGGCCAGGGCGATCTGGACCTGCGCGTGCTGGGCATGGACTACGGCATCGGTGTGGTGGTCGAAGGCGACCAGCGCGCCATGCCGGACCCGGCCTGCCAGGTCAACGAGCGCTACGTCGGGGTCGAAGTCCCGCTGCGCTGCCGCGGGCCGCTCGAGCTGGGTGCCAAGGCCTGCCGTCTTGACCAGGATGGCCTGGGCAAGGTCGCTGCGAAGCTTGCCGGCAATCGCCTCAAGGACAAGATCGACGAAAAGCTCGATGAAAAACTCGGCGACAAGGTGAGCCCGGAATTGAAAGATGCGCTCAAGGGGCTGTTCAAACGATGAGCCCCCAGCAGTTCTCCAGCGCCGTACTGGAGTGGTTCGACCAGCACGGCCGCCACGACCTGCCCTGGCAACAGGGCATCACCCCGTATCGGGTGTGGGTGTCGGAAATCATGCTGCAACAGACCCAGGTGAGCACCGTGCTCAACTACTTCGACCGCTTCATGCAGGCGCTGCCGACCGTGCAGGCCCTGGCCGAGGCGCCTGAAGACGAAGTGCTGCACCTGTGGACGGGCCTTGGCTACTACACCCGTGCCCGCAACCTGCAGAAGGCGGCGAAGATCGTCGTCGACCAGCATGGTGGCGAGTTCCCGCGCAGTGTCGAGGCGCTGACCGAGCTGCCCGGCATCGGCCGCTCGACCGCAGGCGCCATCGCCAGCATCAGCATGGGCCTGCGTGCGCCGATCCTCGACGGCAACGTCAAGCGCGTGCTGGCGCGCTTCACTGCCCAGGCCGGCTACCCAGGCGAGCCGAAGGTGGCCAATGCCCTGTGGGCCGCGGCCGAGCGTTTCACGCCCATGACCCGGGTCAACCACTACACCCAGGCGATGATGGACCTGGGCGCCACGCTCTGCACCCGCAGCAAGCCCAGTTGCCTGATCTGCCCGCTGCAACGCGGATGCGAAGCGCACCTGCTCGGCGAAGAGAAACGCTACCCCGAGCCCAAGCCGCGCAAGGCCCTGCCCCAGCGCAAGACGCTGATGCCGCTGCTGACCAATCACGAAGGCGCCATCCTGCTCTACCGTCGCCCATCCAGCGGCCTGTGGGGCGGCCTGTGGAGCCTGCCGGAGCTCGACAGCCTGGAACAGCTCGAAGACCTCGCCTACCAGCACGGCCTGCGCATGACCGAGAGCCAGGCGCTGCAAGGCCTGACCCACACCTTCAGCCACTTCCAGCTGGCGATCGAACCCTGGCTGGTGCGTGTCGACCCGGTCGGCTCGCACGTGGCCGAGCCCGACTGGCTCTGGTATAACCTCGCCACCCCGCCGCGCCTGGGCCTCGCCGCCCCGGTCAAGAAGCTGCTCGCACGCGCGGCCGATGAACTGATTGCAGGAGAGTCCCGATGACCCGCACCGTGAAGTGCCGCAAGTACAACGAAGAACTGCCAGGCCTGCCACGCCCGCCCTACCCCGGTGCCAAGGGCCAGGACATCTACGAGCACATCTCGCAGAAGGCCTGGGACGAGTGGCAGAAGCACCAGACCATGCTGATCAACGAGAAGCGCCTGAACATGATGAACGGCGAGGACCGCAAATTCCTCCAGGCGGAAATGGACAAGTTCTTCGCCGGCGAAGACTACGCCCAGGCCGAAGGCTACGTTCCACCCAGCGCGTGAGCGCGCAGCTGTACAAAAAATAGTCAGGATGCGTAAGCGACGGAATTAATTTAAAAAATTTTCAAAAAGTCGTTGACGCAGGGTCTGAAAACCTTTTTAATTCGCCCCGTCGCCCAGATAGCTCAGTCGGTAGAGCAGAGGATTGAAAATCCTCGTGTCGGCGGTTCGACTCCGTCTCTGGGCACCACCATTAAGCATCGGGTGGTTGCAAAGTCACCCGAAGCGACACAAGAAACCCGCCTAGTGCGGGTTTTTTGTTGTCTGCGATTTCTCTTGTGGGAGCGGGCTCGCCCCGCGATCGGGCGCGCAGCGGCCGCTTCCACAGGTGCTCCACCGGCCAGCATTGACCAGCATCAAAAAGCCAGCAACCGCATCGCCCTACACTGCTCCATGGACACTCGATCCCGAAAGGACCTCCATGAGCGACGATTCCCCCCTCCCCCTTGCCAACCCCGTCGAAGCTGCTCCGGTTACACCCCAGCGCACGCCGCGCAAGCGCAAACCGCAAGCGTCCATCACCCGCATCAGCCAGCAGCCCGCCGCGCTGGAAGTCGCCAGCGCGCGCAAGGGCAGCAACGAAGACAGCACCAGCGCCCGCCTGCCGGCCAGCTACCCGTACCACACACGCATGCGCCGCCAGGAGTACGAGAAGGCCAAGCACGCGCTGCAGATCGAGCTGCTGAAGGTCCAGAGCTGGGCCAAGGAAACCGGGCAGCGCATCGTGGTGCTGTTCGAAGGGCGCGATGCGGCAGGCAAGGGCGGGACCATCAAGCGTTTCATGGAGCACCTGAACCCGCGTGGAGCGCGGATCGTCGCGCTGGAGAAACCCTCCGAACAGGAGAAGGGCCAATGGTACTTCCAGCGCTACATCCAGCACCTGCCCACGTCCGGTGAAATGGTGTTCTTCGACCGCTCCTGGTACAACCGCGCCGGGGTCGAGCGGGTCATGGAGTTCTGCTCGCCGTTGCAGTACCTGGAGTTCATGCGCCAGGCGCCGGACCTTGAGCGCATGCTGTGCAACAGCGGCATCCTGCTGTTCAAGTACTGGTTCTCGGTCAACCGCGAAGAACAGCTGCGCCGCTTCATTTCCCGCCGTGACGACCCGCTCAAGCACTGGAAGCTCTCGCCGATCGACATCAAGTCGCTGGACAAATGGGACGACTACACGGCAGCGAAGGAAGCCATGTTCTTCCATACCGATACCGCCGATGCGCCGTGGACGGTCATCAAGTCCGACGACAAGAAACGTGCACGGCTCAACTGCATCCGGCATTTCCTCCACGCCCTGGACTACCCTGACAAGGACCACAGCGTCGCCCATGCCCCCGACCCGTTGCTGGTGGGCCGGGCCATGCGCGGCTTCGAAGAGGAAGATGCGGCGCAACAGGCCGGCTGAAACGAAAACGCCACCGCATCGGCGGTGGCGTTTTCGTTGATGGATGCCTTGCCTTCAGTGCCAGGCCGCGGACAGCGCCTCGAGCTCTGCTTCGCTGAGCAGGCCATCAGGGTAGCGACCCTTGAGAAGGCGGCGCGGATCGGTCTTCCTGACCCGGAGGCTTCCATGGTGCTTCAACCACTGCGCCAGCACCTTCAGCGATTCGTGATTGATCGCCATTGGGGACAAAGCCGACTCACTCGCTGCATTCATTTCGACACATACTCCCTGGGCAGTGAGCGGCTAAATTACTGTGGGATTGTTACAGGACGGTGTGAAACACCCCGCCCGAAACATCCGAATGAATGCAATACAAGAGATGTGCCAGGGCAGCGATCAACCAGCGGCGCAAACGAAAAAAGCCCGTCATGCGACGGGCTTCTGCAGTGGCGGGCGATCAGCGCTTGAACGGCGCCGGTTGCTGCTGGGTCAGGCAGTGGATGTTGCCGCCGCCCAGCAGCAGCTCGCGACCGGGGATCATTACCACTTCGTGGTCCGGGAAGATCTTGGCCAGGATCGCTCTGGCCTGCGCATCTGCCGGGTCGTCGAAGCTCGGGGCGATGATGCCGCCATTGACGATCAGGAAGTTCACGTAGGAACCGGCCAGACGCACCGACGGGTCACGCTCCTGGCTGCCGGCCACCTGGTCGACGCCGGCGCACTCTTCTTCGGTGGCGAACAGCGGCCCGGGAATGGGCATCTTGTGCACCACGAACTCGCGGCCCTTGGCGTCACGGGTGTTTTTCAGCACCTCGTAGGCCGCGTGGCAGCGCGCATAGTTGGGGTCGTTGGAATCATCGGTCCAGGCCAGTAACACTTCGCCCGGGCTCACGTAACAGCAGAAATTGTCGACGTGGCCGTCGGTTTCGTCGTTGTACAGGCCATCGGGCAGCCAGACGATGGTTTCCACGGCGAGGCGCTCGCGCAGCACGTCCTCGATCTGCTCGCGGGTCAGGTGCGGGTTGCGGTTGCGGTTGAGCAGGCACTCCTCGGTGGTGATCAGGGTGCCTTCACCATCGACGTGGATGGACCCACCCTCGAGCACGAAACCTTCGGTGTGGTAGCGCTGGCAGCGCTCCATCTCCATGACCTTGGCAGCCAGCTCCTCGTCGCGGTTCCACGGCGCGTACAGGCCGCCGTCGAATCCGCCCCAGGCGTTGAAGCCCCAGTCCACGCCGCGCACCTCGCCGTGGTCGTTGATCACGAAGGTCGGGCCGGTGTCACGGACCCAGGCGTCGTCGTTGCTGATCTCGACCACGCGGATGTTGGGCAGGTCGAGCTGGCGACGGGCGTTCTCGTACTGGGCGGCAGACACCGCCACGGTGACCGGTTCGAAACGGGCGATGGCCTTGGCCAGGGTGACGTGCGCAGCCTGTGCGGGCTTGCCGCCCAGGCGCCAGTTGTCCGGGCGCTCCGGCCAGACCATCCATACCTGGGTCTGCGGGGCCCACTCGGCGGGCATGTGGAAACCGTCGGCGCGGGGAGTCGAGTTCAGGGTCTTCATGGGTAGCCTCTGGATGGCCCGGCAAGCTGGAGCCAGGGTTGGATGGTCAGGTGTCGGTAAGCGCTTTTTCGCGGGCAAGCCCGCGAAAAAGCCACAGAATGCCACCAATCTAACCGATAGATATCGGCTTTTAAAGCCTTAAATAAAACTGAAACACATATCCAAACAAATTTAGCCGATATAAATCGATCTGCTGTCACGCCAGCTCAGATAACACCCGCTCCACACAGTCGACGAAGTAATCCACACTCGCGCGCGTGGTGCACATCGGCGGCTTGATCTTGAGGATGTTCAGGTAATCCCCGGTCGGCTGCATGAAGATCCCCAGGTCGCGCAGGCGGTCGCACAACAGCATGGTTTCCTCGGTGGCTGGCTCCAGCGTCTGGCGGTCGCGTACCAGCTCCAGCCCGAGGTAGAAGCCCGAACCGTGCGCCGCCCCGGCAAGCGGATGTTTATCGACCAGCGCCTGCAGCCGCGCCTTGAAGTGGCGGCCCACGTCGCGGGCGTTGTCCCACAGCCCCTCGTCGCGCATCACATCGAGTACGGCCATGCCGATCCGACAGCTCACCGGGCTGCCGCCAGCCGAGGAGAAGAAGTAACCCTCCGCTTCCAGCGCCTCGGCGATCTCGCGGCGGGTGATCACGGCCCCGAGCGGCTGGCCGTTGCCCATGCCCTTGGCCATGGTGATGATGTCCGGCACCACGCCCTGCTCCTCGAACCCCCAGAAGTACTCGCCCAGACGGCCGTAGCCGACCTGCACTTCGTCGGCGATGCACACTCCACCGCGCGCCCGCACCTTGGCGTAGGCCTCGCGCAGGTAGCCCTGGGGAAGCGAGATGCCGCCGGCGTTGCCGTACACCGGCTCGCAGATCATCCCCGCCAACTGGCGGCCTCGGGCGTCCAGGTCGGCGAGCTTGGCATCCACATCGCGCAGGTAATCGCCGGCGCTGTCCGCGCCTCGGTAACGGCCACGGAAGGTATTGGGCGCCTCCACCGGATGCACCCAATCCGGCCGGGTCTGCAGCGCCTGGGGATTGTCGGCGATCGAAGTGGAGATGGCATCGGTGGCCACCGACCAGCCGTGGTAGGCCTCCAGCACGCTGAGCAGGTCACGACCGCCGCTGTAGGCCCAGGCCAGGCGAATCGCCAGGTCGTTGGCCTCGGTTCCGCTGTTGACCAGGAACACCCGGTCGAAGCCTTCCGGGGCCAGCTCGAGCAGGCGCTCGGAGAACTCGGCGATGGCTGCATAGTGGAAACGCGAGTTGGTGTTGACCAGCGACCACTGGCGCGCCGACTCGGCGACCATCCGTGGGTGCCCGTGCCCCAGCACCGCGACATTGTTGAGCATGTCCAGGTAGGAGCGCCCGTGCATGTCGATCAGGTAGTTGCGCCAGCCACGCTCGATATGCGGCGGCTCGGCATAGTAGTGCTTCTGCGAGCGGGCGAAACTGGCGTCGCGCCGCGCCAGCAACGCCCTGGCGTCGACCAGCGGCTCGGCATCGCAGTCATGGCCCAGCAACGGCGCAGGCGACGGACACAGCGCCAGCCAGGCCTTGGCCTGGGACGGCCTGGCGAAGAACGGCGGCTGGATGTGTGGTTCCAGGCACAGCTGCACGCTGAGAAAGCCGCAGGTCGAACCCAGCAGCTGGCCCTTGCTCACCGACTCGCCATCCTCCGGCGCCTGCTCCAGGCCGCTCAACCACAGCCCCCAGCTGGAGGTACTGAGGCAACCGCGACCGTCCCCGGTACTCAGCCAGATACCGTCCTGCGGAGCCTGCAGCACGCTGCCGGCGGGCAGGTTCAGCTCCACACCCAAAGCACAGGTGGCCGGCTCGTCCGGGCGGTCGAAATGGGTTTGCGACAGGCGATATTGTCCGTGCAGGGTGCTGGCAGGCACGGGTTGGGCGAGCAGCAGGCGCTGGTCGAAGCCGGCTTGCTGCCAGTTGCCCGCCACACAGTGCGGGCTCAGCACGCCCAGGTCCAGCCTGCTCAGCGCCTGTACGTCCAGGCCCGGCAGCAGCGCCGCGCAGTCGCCCAGCTCGGCGGTATTTGGGGCGAAGCCTGCCGCCTGCAGGATCGCCGCCTCCATCAACGCGGCAGGTACTGCGGTGGCGGTGTCGAAGATTTCCCATTCATGGGCGATGTTGTCGCGGGTGTACTGGTTGTCCGGGTCGACCGTGAGCTGCTGCTCGCTGCTGAGCACCAGCACCGCCGAGCGGTTCAGCACCAGCGGCCAGAGGGCGCGCAGCTCTGCTTCGCCCAGGGGGTTTACCGCCTGGTAGGCGCTGACCACCGGGAGGATGCGCAGCGGGTCGCCTTCGGCGTGATGCAGCAAGGCTGCACAGGTGACGGAAAGGTCGGCGATGCGCCAGGTACGCGACAGGTCACCGAAGTCGATCACACCCCGTGCCTGCCATTGACGGTGTTCATCCAGCGCCCAGACCACGTTGTCATCGGTGATGTCCAGGTGCACCGCCTGGATCGGCAGCTGCCCGACCAGCGGCTGCAGGCGCGCGCGCACCTGGCTTGTCAGTTCCTCGACCCGCTCGCGCCGGGCTTCGTCCTTGATGACCGGCAACAGATGCTCGATCAATGCCTCGGCATGCCGTGGATCCCACTGCAGGGTACGCTCCAGCCCCGGATGCTCGAAGCCCGCCAGGGCCTTGCCGACCTGCGCGCACAGTGCGCCCAGCTCGGCCATCAAGCGCTCCGGCATGTGCCTGAGGCGCGTCAGCGGCTGGCCTTCGAGGTACTCGAGCACCCGGCAACGCAGGGCCTGGCCGCCAATCTCCAGCGCCAGCAGCCCTTCGCCGTTCAGCGCCGGGCGCACCGCCGGCACCGGCAGGGCCTGCGCGCGCAGATAGGCGAGTGCCGCGTGCTGCGCCTCGAGCTCCACCTGGGCATAGCTGCCATGGCAGAGCTTGAACACGAAACGCCCCTGCTCGCTGTCCAGCCGGTAGTTCACGTCCTGCTGGCTGCCGAGGGGCACCAGCGCGCCGTGCAGGCCGTAATACGCCTGCAGGGCATGGCTGGCCTGCGCCTCGGAAACCTCGGGACGTGGAAGGCTGGAGCGATGGATCAGGGTGTGCAACGGCATGGTGCGAACCTCGGCCTCTTTTTTGCTTATATCGCCATTACCACTGCCCGGAAGCAAGAGGCACGAGGCGCAGGCTGTCGTTGCAGACCTGCAATCTCGCCCGCCAGAGCCGCGGCCCAGAAGGCCTGGCACTATCAGGAGTTGCTGTCGATGTTCGCTGAACCGCTGTCGCTGTCGCCTCGTTCGCACCGGCTCCTTGACGCCGGGGCAGCGTTGCGCCGGTCGTGCGCGTCAGAAGTTCGTCACAATGCCGATGGAGGCCGGTCATGAAGAAGGTCGCCATCCTGCAGTCGAACTACATCCCCTGGAAGGGCTACTTCGACCTGATCGCCGCCGTCGACGAATTCATCCTCTACGACGACATGCAGTACACCAAGAACGACTGGCGCAACCGCAACCAGATCAAGACCCCCAAGGGCGTGGAGTGGCTGACCGTCCCCGTCGGCCAGGACATCGACCGGCGCATCCGCGACGTGCAGTTACAGGATGCCCGCTGGCAGATCAAGCACTGGAAGACCCTCGAGGCGAACTACGCCAAGGCCCCGTACTTCAGGGCCATCGCCGGATGGCTGAGGCCACTGTACCTGGAGCAGACCCACCACCAGCTCAGCACCCTGAACCACCGGCTGCTGCAGGCCATCTGCGGGTACCTGGGCATCGGCACGCGTATCAGCCACTCCTGGGACTACCGCCTGGGCGAAGGCAAGAGCGAACGGCTGGTCGACCTGTGCCGGCAAGCCGGTGCCAGCCAATACCTGTCCGGCCCGGCCGCGCGCGACTACCTGGATGAAAGCCTGTTCGCCGAACAGGGCATCACGGTCGGGTGGTTCGACTACAGCGGCTACCGCCAATACCCGCAGCAGTGGGGTGAGTTCACCCATGGCGTGACCATCCTCGACCTGCTGTTCAACTGTGGCCCGGACGCACCGCACTTCATGAAGCATGTGCGGCCACCGGCTCCTGAATCCGCCGCGCCGACGGGCGCCGCCACCGACCTGCGAGTCTCCCCATGAGCAATGCACTGGACAGCTACATCGGCGCCTACAGCGATCGCTTCGGTTTCGCCTTCGACAACGACATCATGCTCAACTGGTATCCCCAGCGGATCATGAAGTTGTGCCAGGCGCACAACTCGATTCTGGAGCTGGGTGTCGGCCACGGCTTTTCCACCAACCGCTTCTCGCGCTTCTTCGCCTCGCATACGGTGATCGACGGTTCGCCCTCGGTCATCGCCCAGTTCCGGGAAAACTACCCCGACAGCCCGGTGAACATCGTCGAAAGCTATTTCGAGCACTTCGACACCGAGCAGACCTTCGACCTGATCGTGATGGGATTCATCCTCGAGCACGTCGACAACCCGCAGCAGGTCCTCGAGCACTTCCGCCGCTTCCTCGCCCCTGGCGGCCGACTGTTCGCCCTGGTGCCCAACGGCGAGTCGCTGCACCGGCGCATCGGCCATGCCGCAGGCAAGCTCGACGACATGATGAAGCTGGGCCAGGGTGATCTGGAGCTGGGCCATCAGCGCACCTACTCGGTCAGCCGCCTGACCGAAGAACTGGAGCAGGCTGGCTACCGCATCGTGCGCAAGGAAGGGGTGTTCCTCAAGCCGTTGATGACTTCGCAACTGCAGCCGCTGGGGCTGTCCAACGAGATCATCGAAGGCATGTGCACGGTCGGTATCGACTACCCCGAACTCTGCTGCGCGCTGATGTTCGAGGCCCAGGTCGAGCCGGCATGAGAAGCCTGTTGATCGGCAGTACCTCGGTCATCGGCCAGGCCATCGCCGCCCGGCTTGCGACGCTGGGTGAAGTGAGGACCGCGGGGCGTCGCGAAGCGGACTTCCCGTTCGACCTGGAGCAGGCAGACAACCCGCCCTTCGGTGGCGGGCACTTCGATACCGTGGTGCTGGTGGCCGCCGCCTTTGGTGGGACCTCCACCGAAGCACTGATCCAGGCCGAGCAGGTCAACGCGGTCGGTACCCTGCGCGCTTGCGAACTTGCGGCGCAGAGCGGCGCCCGGCACGTGATCCTGGTGTCTTCGGTGTTCGCAGGCTTTACCGCCGACGACCCTCACTACAACATCTATTCGCTGTCGAAGCGACATTCCGAGGAGCTTGCACAGCTGTTCTGCAAGCAACGCGAAATCGCCCTGACCATCCTGCGTCCGAGCCAGGTCTACGATTCAGCCGGTGCCTGCCGCAAACACCAGGGGCTGCTGTACGTCATCGCCGAAACGGCACGCGCGGGGCAGACGGTGCAGCTGTATGGCAACAATGACGCGCAGCGCAACTACTTGTACCTGGACGACCTGGCGGAAATCGTGGCGCGGGTCGCGCAGCGCAGGGTGATCGGGCGCTTCGACTGCGTACACCCGCACAGCCCCAGGCTGTCCGAGATCGCCGAGGCAGCCTTCGCCGCCAGCAGACGCAGCGTCGACATCCGCTTCCTGCGCGACAAGCCGGACATCGCCGACATGCCGCCCATGCACGCCGATGCACAACTGCACCAGGCCATCGACTATTGGCCAACCACCGACATTCGTACCGGTCTGCAACTGATGCAGGCCCACCAGGAGGCCCGGCAATGACCACGGTCATGGTTACCGGCGTCGGCGCGATCATGGGCTACGGTCTGCTGAAATCGCTGCGCGCCGCCGACCCTGCACTCAAGTTGCTGGGTACCGATATCTACGACGATGCGGTCGGCCAGGCCTGGTGCGATCACTTCGAACAGGCACCGCTGACCGCCGATCTCAGGTATCAGGGCTGGCTGCTGCAGATGATCGAGCAGTACCGGGTCGACCTGCTGATTCCCGGCATCGAACAGGATGTGCACTGGCTCGACGAACACCGTGACGTACTGGCGGCCAGCGGCTGCCGGATCGTGCTCAACGACGCCCGGCTGATCAGCCTGTCGCGCGACAAGTACGCCATGGACCAGGCCCTGCTGGCACATGAAGACGACGCCCGTATCCCCAGCCACCTGACCGGCGACTTTGCCTCGCTTTCGCAGCAGCTCGGCCTGCCGTTCCTGCTCAAGCCCCGGCGCAGCTACGCCTCCAAGGGCCTGGTGTGGGTCCACGAGGAGCGCGACTTCACGCCTTGGGCGCCGTTGCTGGGCGAGGTACTGATGGCCCAGCCGATCATCGGCAGCGCCAGCCAGGAGTACACCGTGGCCGTATTCGGCGATGGCCAGGGCGGCAGCTGCGCGAGCATCACCTTCCAGCGCAGCCTGGCCTCTGACGGTTCCACCGCCAAGGCCAAAGTGCGCCACGACGCCAGCCTGGATGCGGTAGTGACGCGCCTGTGCCAGCACTTCAAGCCGGTCGGGCCGACCAACCTGCAGTTCCGCCGGGCAGACGACGGCACCTGGAAACTGCTGGAGATCAATCCGCGCATCTCGTCCACCAGCTCCATCCGCACGGCCTTCGGCTACAACGAGGCAGCCATGTGCCTGGCCTGGTATCTCCAGGGCGAAAGGCCCCGGCAACCAGCGGTCCGCGCAGGTTTTGCGGTGCGCTACATCGAGGACTACGTGGTTCATGATCGGGATCATTTCTGACATTCACGGCAATTTCGCCGCGCTGTCCGCCGTGCTCGCCGAGCTCGACCGGTTGGGCGTGGGCGAGATCATCTGCCTGGGCGACACCGCCGGCTACTACAGCCAGGTCAACGAGTGCTGCGATGCCTTGCGCGCCCGCGGGATCTTCTCGCTGATGGGCAACCACGATGCCTATATCGCACGCCATCAGCCTTGTCCGCGCTCCAACAGCGCCAACGCCTGCCTGGACTACCAGCACAAGGTGCTCAGCGCCGACAACCGCCGCTGGCTCGAAAGCCTGCCGGAGCGCGCCAGCCTGCACGGCCTGGAGCTGATCCATGGCGGCTGGAACGATCCGCTCGACGAGTATCTGGAGCCCGGCGAAGCCTATTTCAGTGATCTCCAGGGTCGCTTCTTCGCCTCCGGGCACAGCCATGTGCAGTTCCTCTGGCAGGGCCGCGACAAGACCTGGTGCAACCCCGGCTCGGTCGGCCAGCCGCGCGACGGCGACCCTCGTGCGGCCTTCGCCACCTGGGACGGCCAGCGTTTCACGCTGCACCGCATCGCCTATGACGTCGAAGCCGCACAACGCGCGATGGCGCACGCAGGCTTCAACGCGTACTTCTACGAAAACCTTGCCAAGGGCACGCAGATCGGCGGGCGCATCAGCGCGATCCGCAGCGACCTTCCGCCCGCCAGACCTGCAGGAAACCATCCATGAGCCTGGAAAAGATCCCCTTCAACCGCCCCTACATGACCGGCAAGGAATTCCACCACATTGCCGAAGCCAACCTGGGGCAGATGCTTGCCGGTGACGGTCCGTTCACCAAGCGCTGCCATGCCTGGCTGGAGGCGCGCACCGGCAGCGGCAAGGCGCTGCTGACCCACTCCTGCACCGCCGCCCTGGAGATGTGTGCGCTGCTGCTCGACATCCAGCCGGGTGACGAAGTGATCATGCCGTCCTACACCTTCGTCTCCACCGCCAACGCCTTCGTCCTGCGCGGCGCGGTGCCGGTGTTCGTCGACGTCCGCGAAGACACCCTCAACCTCGACGAGCGCCTGATCGAAGCCGCCATCACCCCGCGTACCAAGGCCATCGCCGTGGTCCACTACGCCGGTGTCGCCTGCGAGATGGACAGCATCATGGCCATCGCCCGCAAGCACGGCCTCAAGGTGGTCGAGGATGCCGCGCAGGGCGTCATGTCCAGCTACAAGGGCCGCGCGCTGGGCAGCATCGGCGACCTGGGGGCCTTCAGCTTCCACGAGACCAAGAACGTCATCAGCGGCGAAGGCGGCGCGCTGCTGGCCAACGATCCGGAACTGGTGATGCGCGCCGAGATCATTCGCGAAAAGGGCACCGACCGCAGTCGCTTCTTCCGCGGCCAGGTCGACAAGTACACCTGGCAGGAAGTCGGATCGTCGTTTCTCCCAGGCGAGCTGACCGCAGCCTTCCTCTGGGCGCAGCTGCAGGAAGCCGAGGCCATCACCGCCAGCCGCCTGGCCACCTGGGCGCGCTATCACGACGCCCTCGCCGGCCTGGAGGCGGACGGCCTGCTGCGTCGGCCGATCATCCCGCAGGACTGCCAGCACAACGCCCACATGTATTATGTGCTGCTCGCTCCCGGCATCGACCGCCAGGCCGTATTGCAGGCGATGCGCGACAAGGAAGTGTATGCCGTGTTCCACTATGTGCCTCTGCACTCCTCACCGGGCGGTGAGCGTTATGGGCGCGTCCATGGCGCCATGCAGATGACCGACGACTTGTCCGACCGCCTGGTGCGCCTGCCGCTGTGGTGCGGCCTGGGCGATGAACGCCAGGATCGGGTGGTTGAAGTCCTGGCCAAGGTACTGGCAGGTCGTTGAGCGTCGGGTCACTACGCAACTGCACCATACTGTCACACACTCACTAGCAGGAAAGTTACAGCACATGCGTATTCTCGTTACTGGTGGTGCCGGCTTTATCGGCTCGGCACTGATCCGCCACCTGATCGGTCACACCGACCATGAAGTGCTGAACCTCGACAAGTTGACCTACGCCGGTAACCTCGAGTCGCTGCACGGCATCGCCAGCGACAGCCGCTATGAGTTCGTCCAGGCCGATATCGTCGATCAGAAAGCGGTCAGTGCTGTACTCGACCGTTTCCAACCCGAAGCGATCATGCACCTGGCCGCCGAGTCGCACGTTGATCGCTCGATCGATGGGCCCGCAGCCTTCATCCAGACCAACATCACCGGCACCTACACCCTGCTCGAGGCCACCCGGGCCTGGTGGAATCGCCAGTCAGAAGATGTGCGCACCGCGTTCCGCTTTCACCACATCTCCACCGACGAGGTGTATGGCGACCTGCACGGTGCCGACGACCTGTTCCGCGAAACCACGCCCTACGCCCCCAGCTCGCCATACTCGGCCAGCAAGGCGGCGTCCGACCATCTGGTCCGCGCCTGGCATCGCACCTACGGCCTGCCGGTGCTGATCACCAACTGTTCGAACAACTACGGCCCGTATCATTTCCCCGAGAAACTGATCCCACTGATGATTCTCAACGCCCTCGCCGGAAAGCCACTACCGGTGTACGGCAACGGCCAGCAGGTACGTGACTGGCTGTTCGTCGAAGACCACGCGCGCGCGCTGCTCAGGGTGGTAACCGCAGGCAAGGTTGGCGAGACCTACAATATCGGTGGGCACAATGAGCAAAAGAATCTCGATGTCGTACACGCGATCTGCAACTTGCTCGAAGAGCTCGCGCCCCAGCGCCCTGCCGACATCACTCATTTTGCCGACCTCATCACTTTCGTTCAGGACCGTCCCGGCCACGACCTGCGCTACGCCATCGACGCGGGCAAGATCGAGCGCGAACTGGGCTGGGTGCCGGAGGAAACCTTCGAGTCCGGCCTGCGCAAGACCGTGCAGTGGTACCTCGACAATCTGGAGTGGTGCCGCCACGTCCAGGACGGCAGCTATCAGGGCGAACGCCTGGGTAACTCCGACTTCAAGGATCTGATCGCATGACCAAGGGTATCGTCCTCGCCGGAGGCTCCGGCACCCGCCTGCACCCCATCACGCTCGGCGTCTCCAAGCAGCTGCTGCCGATCTACGACAAACCGATGATCTACTACCCGATATCGGTACTGATGCTCGCCGGTATCCGTGACATCCTGCTCATTTCCACCCCTCAGGATCTACCGCAGTATCGCGCACTGTTCGGCGACGGCAGCCAGTTCGGCATCAACCTCAGCTATGCCGAGCAGCCCTCGCCTGATGGCCTGGCCCAGGCCTTCCTGATCGGCGAAGACTTCATCGGCGATGATTCGGTTTGCCTGATCCTCGGCGACAACATCTTCCATGGCCAAGGTTTCAGCGAACAGCTGCTGCGCGCGGTCAACCGCCCATCCGGGGCGACGGTGTTCGGCTACCTGGTCAAGGACCCGGAGCGCTTCGGCGTGGTCGAATTCGACGCACAGGGCAATGCCCTGTCCATCGAGGAAAAACCAGTCGCACCGCGCTCCAGCTACGCGGTGACCGGCCTGTATTTCTACGACAACGATGTGATCGAGATCGCCAAGGGCGTGCGCCCTTCGCCTCGGGGTGAACTGGAAATCACCGACATTACCAACGCCTACCTCAAGCGCGGCGACTTGAGGGTCGAACGCTTCGGGCGCGGTTTCGCCTGGCTGGACACCGGAACCCACGATAGCCTGCTGGAGGCGTCGCAGTACGTGCAGACCATCGAGCACCGCCAGGGCCTGAAAGTGGCGTGCCTGGAAGAAATCGCCTATCAGAAGGGCTGGATCTGCCGGGAAAGACTGCTGGCCAAGGCCAACGAACTGAAGAAAACCGGCTACGGCCAATACCTGCGCAAACTGGCTGAAGAAACGCCATGAACGTCATCAGTACCGCTATTCCTGAAATCCTCATCATCGAACCCAAAGTGTTCGGTGACAGCCGTGGTTTCTTCCTCGAAAGCTTCAACGCCCGCACCTTCGCCGAACGCACCGGGGTCGATGTCGAGTTCGTTCAGGACAATCATTCACGCTCCCAGCAGGGTGTGCTGCGCGGTCTGCACTACCAGTTGCAGAACCCGCAAGGCAAGCTGGTCCGCGTGATCCAGGGCGAGGTGCTGGACGTGGCCGTGGACATCCGCCGAAGCTCGCCAACCTTCGGGCAGTGGGTCGGGGCACGCCTGTCCGCCGACAACCACCGCCAGTTCTGGATTCCACCAGGCTTCGCCCATGGTTTCGTGGTACTCAGCGAATCAGCCGACTTCCTGTACAAGACCACCGACTACTACAACCCCGCCGCCGAACGCTGCATTCGCTGGGACGATCCGCAGTTGGCGATCGACTGGCAACTCGAGGCGGCGCCGTTGCTGTCGGCCAAGGACCAGGCCGGCAGACTGCTCAAGGATGCGGAGCTGTTCCCATGAGAATCCTCGTCTGCGGCCACAATGGCCAGGTCGCCCAGGCGCTCCGGCAGGCACTGAACGGGCTTGGCGACTTGCACCTGCTCGGCCGCGACCAGCTTGACCTGGCTCAGCCCGAGGCCTTGCGCGAGCCTCTGCGCCAGCTCGCACCCGACCTGATCATCAACGCTGCAGCCCACACCGCCGTGGACCAGGCTGAAAGCGAAGCGCAACTGGCTTACGCAATCAACGCCCAGAGCCCGCGAGTGCTGGCCGAGGAAGCCGCAAGCCTGGGTGCACCGCTGATTCACTACTCCACCGACTACGTGTTCGACGGCAACAAGACAACGCCCTATGTCGAAACCGACCCGGTGAATCCGCTGGGTGTCTACGGCCAGAGCAAACTGGCGGGGGAGCAGGCGATCACCAGCGTGGACGCCGAGCACCTGATCCTGCGCACCAGCTGGGTGTACTCGCTGCATGGGCGCAACTTCCTGCTGACCATGCAACGCCTGCTGCAGGAGCGTGCGCAACTGAAAGTGGTCGACGACCAGATCGGTGCCCCCACCTGGGCGGGGACCATCGCTACCAGCACCCGTGCCCTGATCGAGCGTTGGCAGGCTGGCGAAGCGGGTGCCTGGGGCACCTATCACCTGACCGCCCAGGGCGAAACCTCCTGGTTCGGCTTTGCCGAGGCCATCGCCGCGCAACTCAAGGCGCGTGGCCTGCCCTGCGCCGAGTTGCTGCCCATTGCCAGCAGCGAATATCCGACCCCGGCGCGCCGCCCACTCAATTCGCGCCTGGACTGCTCGCGCCTGGCACACGAATGGCAGGTCAGCCAGCCGGATTGGCAGCAGGCGCTGATCGACTGCCTGAAGTAGCGCATAATTGCGCCAGATCCTTCTGGCGCACCTGGCGATGACCTCGACTCCAATCAATTCACGACGCCCCCGCTGGCGCAGCCTGGCCCTGCTGGCGCTGTGCCTGGCCCCGCTGCTGTGGCCGCTGCATCATCTTGCCGAACGCTACTACCAGGACCAACTGGCCTCGCAGAACCGCCAGACCCTCGACCTCTACGTCGCCAACCTGCTCGGCACCCTGCACCGCTACGAGACCCTGCCGCAGATCCTCGGCGACCTGCCGGCGCTGCGCGGCGTGCTGGCCGACCCGTTCAAGCTGGAGGCGGTGACCAACGCCAATCGCCTGCTGCGCGAAATCACCCAGCAGACCGGCGCCGAAGTGATGTACCTGATGGATGTCAGCGGTAACACTCTGGCGGCGTCCAACTGGGACAAGCGCGACAGCTTCGTCGGTCGCAACTTCGCTTTCCGCCCCTACTTCATCGAGGCGATGGAAGGCCGCCTGGGGCGCTTCTTCGGCCAGGGCACCACCTCGGCCAAGCGCGGCTACTTCTTCGCCGCCGCAGTGCGTGACGGCGAACGGGTGGTCGGGGTGCTGGTGGTCAAGGTCGACCTCGACCACACCGAAACCCTCTGGGGCCGCACCCCGGAGCAGCTGCTGCTGACCGACCAGTATGGCGTGGTGGTGCTGACTTCGCGCCCGGAATGGCGTTTCCGCGCCACCCGCGTGCTCAGCGAAGACGAGCGCAAGGCGATGATCACCATCCAGCCCTACCCGACCCAGGCACCGCAGCCCTTGCGCCTGGAGCCCGATGCCTGGTTGACCCAGACCCGCGATATCAGGGAGACCGGCTGGCAGGTCAGCATCCTCGCCCCGCGCATCCTGGTCGACCGCTCGGTGCAGACGGTCATGGCCATCGGCGGCGGCGCGCTGCTGGTGACCATGCTCCTGGCCGGGCTGGTGATGCAGCGCCGCCGCCACTACATGGAGCGCATCGAACTGGAAGCCCGTGGCCGTCAGGACCTGGAAAACCGCGTGGTCGCGCGGACCGCCGACCTGGAATGGCTGAACAATCGCCTGAAGACCGAAGTGCTGGAGCGCGAGCAGGCCCAGCAGGAACTGGTACGCGCCCAGGACGAGCTGGTCCAGGCCGGCAAGCTGTCGGTGCTGGGCACCATGTCGGCGAGCATCAGCCACGAGCTCAACCAGCCCCTGGCAGCGATCCGCAGCTACGCCGAGAACGCCGAGATCCTGCTCGACCACCAGCGCACCGAGGATGCCCGCGGCAACCTCAAGCTGATCGGCGAACTGACCGGGCGCATGGCCTCGATCATCGCCCATCTGCGCGCCTTTGCCCGCCGCGACCGCCACGCCCCGGAAAGTGTCGCCCTGCAACCGGCGCTGGACGATGCCCTGGCACTGCTGGCCAAGCGGCGTCGGGCGATGGCGGTGGAACTGATCCGCGACCTGCCGGACGCCACCCTGTGGGTGCAGGCCGGCGAGACACGCCTGCGCCAGGTGCTCGGCAACCTGCTGGCCAATGCCCTCGACGCCCTCACCGAAAAAGCCAATCCGCGCCGCCTCTGGCTGAGTGCCGAAACGCGCGAGGACTGCGTCTACCTGTACATTCGCGACAACGGCCCGGGCTTCACCCGGCAGGCGCTGGAGCACGCCAAGGAGCCCTTCTTCACCACCAAGACCCGCACCCAGGGCCTTGGCCTGGGCCTGGCCATCTGTGAAAGCCTGATGCGCGCGCTCGGCGGCGAGCTGCTGATGGGCAACCACCCGGAAGGGGGTGCCCTGCTCACCTTGCAACTGCGGGTGGCAGCGCCCGGCGCCAACCTGAAACCTTCGGAGGATTCCTCGGCATGACCGAGACACTGATCGACAGCCACACCCAGGTCATCCTGGTCGATGACGATCCGCACCTGCGCCAGGCCTTGAGCCAGACCCTCGACCTGGCCGGCCTCAAGGTCGCCACCCTGGCCGACGCCCAGGGCCTGGCCGAGCGTATCGAGCCCGACTGGCCGGGTGTGGTGGTCAGCGATATCCGCATGCCCGGCATCGACGGCCTGCAACTGCTCGAGCAACTGCACAGCCGCGACAGCGAATTGCCCGTACTGCTGATCACCGGTCACGGCGATGTGCCGCTGGCGGTCCAGGCGATGCGCGCCGGGGCCTATGACTTCCTGGAAAAACCCTTCGCCAGCGATTCGCTGCTCGACAGCGTGCGCCGCGCCCTGGCCCTGCGCCGCCTGGTGCTGGACAACCGCAGCCTGCGCCTGGCCCTGAGCGACCGCCAGCAGCTGTCGACCCGGCTGGTCGGGCACTCGCCGCTGATGCAGCGTCTGCGCGAACAGATCGGCGCCCTGGCCGGGACCCGCGCCGACGTGCTGATCCTCGGCGAAACCGGTGCCGGCAAGGAGGTGGTGGCACGCGCCCTGCACGACCTGTCGAGCCGACGCGACGGTCCGTTCGTGGCAATCAACGCCGGCGCCCTGGCCGAGTCCGTGGTCGAGAGCGAGCTTTTCGGCCACGAGCCGGGCGCCTTCACCGGCGCGCAGAAACGCCGGATCGGCAAGTTCGAGTTCGCCAACGGCGGCACGCTGTTCCTCGACGAGATCGAGAGCATGAGCCTGGACGTGCAGGTCAAGCTGCTGCGCCTGCTGCAGGAGCGGGTGGTCGAGCGCCTGGGTGGCAACCAGTTGATCCCGCTGGATATCCGCGTGATCGCCGCGACCAAGGAAGACCTGCGTCAGTCCGCCGACCAAGGGCGCTTCCGCGCCGACCTCTACTATCGCCTGAACGTCGCACCGCTGCGCATCCCGGCGTTGCGCGAACGCGGTGATGACATCCTGGTGCTGTTCCAGCACTTCGCCGATGCCGCCAGCCAACGCCACGGCCTGGCGCCGCACACCCTGCAACCGGCACAGCGGGCCATGCTGCTGCGTCACGAATGGCCCGGCAACGTACGCGAGCTGCAGAACGCCGCAGAGCGCTTCGCCCTGGGCCTGGAGCTGGCCCTGGACGGCCAGGTGCCGCCCGCCAACGACAGCGCCGAGCCGGCACGCATCGGCAGCCTCAGCGAACAGGTCGAACAGTTCGAGCGCTCGCTCATCGCTGCCGAGCTGAACCAGCCGCACAGCTCCCTGCGCAGTCTCGCCGAAGCGCTGGGCATTCCGCGCAAGACCCTGCACGACAAGCTGCGCAAGCACGGCCTGAGCTTCGCCGACGCAGCCCACGACGACCACGAGGAACAGCGGCCATGACGACCGACAGCCAGTACCTGCAGGCAGTCCTGCACGGCGATATACCGCTGACCCGGGAAATGGGCATGGAAGTCATCGACTGGCGCGAGCAGTGCCTGCGCCTGCAGTTGCCGCTGGCGCCCAACGTCAACCACAAGAGCACCATGTTCGGCGGCAGCCTCTACTGCGCCGCCGTGCTGGTCGGCTGGGGCTGGTTGCACCTGCGCCTGCGCGAGCTGGGGATCGATGACGGGCATATCGTCATCCAGGAAGGGCAGATCAGTTACCCGTTGCCGGTGACAGGCAAAGCAGTGGCACGTTGCCCGGCGCCGGATGCCAAGGCCTGGGAGCGCTTCCTGACGCTGTACCAGCGCCGCGGCCGGGCGCGGCTGACCCTGGAAACCACGGTGAGCAACGCCGATAGCGATGCCGCCGCCGTGAACTTCAGCGGCCAGTACGTCCTGCACCGTTGACCGGGCTGCGGCGAGGGGTCAGATTCGGGCGAGAAGCGCCTGGCGCCAGGCGGCCTTGGCCGGCAAGGCCAGGAAGAACGGATTGAGCAGCGACTCGCGTGGTGGATAGCGGAACGGCTGGCCATCGACCTCGATCACCTCACCACCCGCCCCTTCGACCACTCCCTGCGCCGCCGCCGTATCCCATTGCGAGGTCGGCGCCAGGCGCGGGTAGAAATCGGCAGCACCCTCGGCCAGCAGGCAGAACTTCAGCGAGCTGCCGATATTGGCGAGTTCCAGCTCACCCACCTGGGCGCGGAGGTCGGCCAGCAGGGCTTCCTGCTCGGGGCTGGTATGGCGACGGCTGGCAACCACGGTGAAACGCCCATCGGCAGGTGCTGCGTCGCGCACGTGAATCCGCTGAGGTTCGCCCCGGGGCTCGACACGCCATGACCTCAAAGCCCGACCACCGAAGTAGCAGCGGCCATTGGTCGGCATCGACACCACGCCGAACACCACCTCGCCGTGCTCGATCAACGCGATGTTGACGGTGAACTCCTCGCTGCCGGCGATGAATTCCTTGGTGCCATCGAGTGGGTCGACCAGCCACCAGCGCGTCCAGCCTTCGCGTTCAGCCAGCGGGATGCTGCAATCTTCCTCCGACAGCACCGGGATGTGCGGCGCCAGCGCCTGCAGGCCGTCGGCGATGATACGGTGGGCGGCAAGGTCGGCCGCGGTCACCGGCGAATCATCGGCCTTGCTGGTGATCGCGACATCGGTCCGCCAGAACGGCAGGATCGCCTCGCCCGCAAGCCCGGCAAGCTTCACCACTTCATGCATCAGTTGCCGATCGTTCATGCGCCCAGCACTCCACGCTGGATCAGCAGGTCACGCGCCAGGTACAGCGCCGCCAGCGCCCTGCCTTCACTGAACTGCGGATGCATGGCCAGGGTCGAGAGCTCGCGCAGGTTGACCTTGTCGACGCGCATCGGCTCAGGCTCGTCGCCCTCCAGGCGCTCTTCGTAGAGGTCGGTCGCCAGCACCACCTGGATCTTCTGGCTCATGTAGCCAGGCGACAGCGACAGCTCGGTGAGGTGCTCCAGCTGACGCGCACCAAAGCCTGCCTCTTCCTTGAGCTCGCGATCGGCCGCCGCCAGCACGTCCTCGCCCGGCTCGATCAGGCCCTTGGGCAGCGACAGCTCGTACTCGTCGGTGCCGCCGCAGTATTCCTCGACCAACACCGCATGCTCGGCATCGAGCATCGCCACGATCATCACCGCACCATAGCCGGTGCCGCGACCGACCAGCCGCTCGTAGGTGCGCTCGTTGCCGTTGGAGAAGCGCAACTGCACGGCCTCGACGCGGAACAAACGGCTGCTGGCGACGATCTCGCGGCTGAGGACGGTGGGTTTCTGGCGCATGGGTGCGGCTCCTTGGCGTGAACGGGTTACTATACCGTGGCTTGCCGACCGATCGAGAATTTCCCATGCCTGTTCTGCCCTGGTCCGACATCGATACCGTCCTGCTGGACATGGACGGTACCCTGCTCGACCTGCACTACGACAACCGCTTCTGGCTCGAGCACCTGCCCCAGCGCTACGCCGAGCTGCACGGCGTGAGCCGGGCAATGGCCGAGCTGGAAATGCGACCGCTGTTCGAGCGCCATGCCGGCACCCTGAACTGGTACTGCCTGGACTTCTGGAGCCGCGAGCTGCGCCTGCCGATCCGCGAGCTCAAGCGCGAGATCGCCGACCTGATCGCCCTGCGCCCGGATGCCGACACCTTCCTTGCGGCCATTCGCCGAGCTGGCAAGCGTGTGGTGATGATCACCAATGCCCATCGCGACTCGCTGTCGCTCAAGCTGGAGAGGGTGGAGCTTGCGCCTTATTTCGAACGGCTGATCAGCTCGCACGATTATGGCTACCCCAAGGAAAGCCCGCAGTTCTGGGATGCACTGCTCGCCGACATCGGTTTCGACCCCGCACGCAGCCTGTTCATCGACGACACCCTGGCGATCTTGCGCAGTGCGCAACGGTTCGGGGTGGGGCATCTGCTGGCAGTGAGGCAGCCCGATAGCCAGGCGGATGTGCGCGACACGCAGGAGTTTTCAGCGGTCGAGGATTACCGGGAGTTGTTGTCGGGATTGTGAAGGCCTCATCGCGGGACAAGCCCGCGATGAGCGCAACACCGATCCTCAGTCCGGAATACGCAGCACCTGCCCCGGATAGATCTTGTTCACATCCTTGAGCATCGGCTTGTTGGCCTCGAAGATCTTCTGGTACTTGTTCGGATCGCCATATACCCGCTTGGAGATCGCGCTCAGGGTATCGCCCTTCTCCACCGTGACGAACCGCGCCGCCTGCGCCACAGGCCCGGTGACGGTGATCTGGTCATCCACCGAAGCCACCCCGTTGATGTTGCCCGCCGCGAGGATGATCTTCTCCTTTTCCTCCTGGCTGGCCACCTCCCCCTTGAGGATGACCTTGTCGCCCTCTACAGTGGCCGAGATATTCGGGTTGCCCAGGCCGACCTTGGCCACATGCTCCTTCAGCTGCTCCTCGGCATTGGCGTTGCCGGGGGTCAGCAGATCGATCAACTTCTCGCCGGCTTCCTTCACGAAACTGAACAGGCTCATGACGCGCTCCTTGTTGATGATTCCTCGGAATCCCAGAGTCTAGGCCAGGAATCGGCGGATCGCCCCGGTGCGACCAATCGACGCGGTCTATCACCGCATAGAACCTAGCGATTAGACGCCGCGTGCCCACAAGCCTAGGCTTGTGCAAGTAAAGAGCCGCCGGTGATCCGTCCCGATGAACAGCAAGCCTCCGGTCTGCGCGGCATCGACACCGTTGTCCCTGCCTGCAGCCAGCAACACCTACGACTACGTCCAGCTCTCCGACCAGGCGAGCGACAGCACGCCCCTGGCCGAAGAAGTCGCCCTGGCGATCGTCTACAACGGCCTGAACCAGGCGGTGATGCTGGTCAGCCCGACCGACCTGGAAGACTTCGCCGTCGGCTTCAGCGTCGGCAGCGGTATCGTCACCAGCACCGAAGAAATCTATGACGTGAAGCTTTCCGGCAGCGGCTCGGCGCTGTACGCCGACCTGGAAATCTCCAGCCGGGCCTTCTGGAACCTCAAGGATCAACGCCGCCAGATGGCCGGTACCAGTGGCTGCGGCCTGTGCGGCGTCGAGGCGCTGGAGCAGGCCCTGCCGCAGCTGAACCGACTGCCCGGCGCGCCCTTGCCGCCGGTCGCGTGGCTCAAGGACCTGCGCCAGCGCATCGACGCCTTCCAGCCTCTGGGCCAGCACTGCGGCGCTGTGCATGCAGCGCTGTTCATGGACGGCAACGGCGAGCTGCTGCTGGGGCGCGAGGACATCGGTCGGCACAACGCGCTCGACAAGCTGATCGGCGCCCTGCTGCGCCAGCGCATCGACACCCGCGGCGGCCTGGCCATCGTCACCAGCCGCTGCAGCCTGGAGCTGATCCAGAAAGTCCTGCGCGCCGGCATCCAGACCCTGGTCAGCCTGTCGGCACCGACCGGCCTTGCCCTGCAATGGGCACGCAGGCACAACCTCAACCTCATCCATTTGCCCAAACACAGTGCACCGCGGGTCTTCAGCCCAGCGGCGGAGTCTTAACAGCCGTGACTTCCTTCGAGAAACTTCCAGACAACGCCCCCGCCTCCACTCCACGCTACAAGCCCTACCACGGCCCGGCCGGTGGCTGGGGTGCGCTGCGCAGCGTGGCCAAGGCCTGGGTCGGCAGCGACAACGCGCTGAAGAACCTGCGTGCCCTGCTCAAGACCAACCAGAACGGCGGCTTCGACTGCCCCGGCTGTGCTTGGGGCGACTCGCCCGAAAGCGGCATGGTCAAGTTCTGCGAGAACGGCGCCAAGGCGGTCAACTGGGAAGCCACCAAGCGTCGGGTCGATGCGGCCTTCTTCGCCCGCTACAGCGTCAGCGCACTGCTCGAGCAAAGCGACTACTGGCTCGAATACCAGGGCCGCCTGACCGAGCCGATGGTCTACGATCCGGCGAGCGACCGCTACCAGCCGATTGCCTGGGACGCCGCCTTCGAGTTGATCGCCAGCCACCTCAAGGCGCTCGAATCGCCTGACCAGGCCGAGTTCTACACCTCCGGCCGGGCCAGCAACGAGGCCGCGTACCTGTACCAGCTGTTCGTGCGCGCCTTCGGCACCAACAACTTCCCCGACTGCTCGAACATGTGCCACGAGGCCAGCGGCGTGGCCCTGGGGCAGAGCGTCGGCGTCGGCAAGGGCACCGTCACCTACGACGACTTCGAACACGCCGATGCGATCTTCGTGCTGGGCCAGAACCCGGGCACCAACCATCCGCGCATGCTCGACCCGCTGCGCGATGCGGTGAAGCGCGGCGCCCAGGTGGTCTGCGTCAACCCGCTCAAGGAGCGCGGCCTGGAACGCTTCCAGCACCCGCAACACCCGCTGGAGATGCTGCTCAACAGCGACCGGCCGACCAACACCGCGTTCTTCCGCCCTGCGCTGGGTGGCGACATGGCGCTGCTGCGCGGCATGGCCAAGTTCCTCCTGCAGTGGGAGCGCGAGGCCCAGGCCAAGGGCGAACCGGCGATCTTCGACCACGTGTTCATCGCCGAGCACGGCCAGGGCGTGAACGAATACCTGGCGGTGGTCGATGCCACGCCGTGGGAGCAGATCGTCGAGCAGTCCGGCCTGACCCTCGATGACATCGAGCTGTCGGCCCGCATGTACTGCAAGGGCAAGCGCGTGATCATGTGCTGGGCGATGGGCATCACCCAGCACCGCCACTCGGTGCCGACCATCCAGGAAATCGTCAACCTGATGCTGCTGCGCGGCAACATCGGCGTACCGGGCGCAGGCCTGTGCCCGGTGCGCGGCCACAGCAACGTGCAGGGCGACCGGACCATGGGTATCAACGAGCGCCCGCCGGTGGCCCTGCTCGATGCCATCGAGAAGCGCTTCGGCTTCCCGGTGCCACGCAGCAACGGTCACAACACGGTCGAGGCGATCCACGCCATGCTCGAGGGCCGGGCCAAGGTGTTCATCGGGCTGGGCGGCAACTTCGCCCAGGCCACCCCGGACACCGAGCGCACCGCCCAGGCCCTGCGCAACTGCGCGCTGACCGTGCACATCAGCACCAAGCTCAACCGCAGCCACCTGATCCATGGCCAGCAGGCGCTGATCCTGCCGTGCCTGGGCCGTACCGATATCGACCTGCAGGCCGAAGGCCCGCAAGCAGTCACCGTCGAAGACTCCTTCAGCATGGTTCACGCCTCCAATGGCCAGCTGCGCGCGCTGTCCAAACAGATGCGCTCGGAACCTGCGGTGGTCGCCGGCATCGCCGCCGCTACCCTGGGCAACCATCCTGTGGACTGGAACTGGGTGGTGGCCGACTACGACCGCATCCGTGACCTGATCGCCGACACCATCCCGGGCTTCGCCGACTTCAACGAGCGGCTGAACCTGCCAGGTGGTTTCTACCTGGGCAACAGCGCCGGCAGCCGGCAGTGGAAGACTGCAAGCGGGCGCGCCAACTTCAAGCCCAACCTGCTGCCGGACAGCCTGCTCGACGAGCGCGTGCGCGCCAGCGGCCAGGTGCCCGACCTGATCCTGCAGTCGATGCGTTCGCACGACCAGTACAACACCACCATCTATGGCCTGGATGACCGCTACCGTGGCGTGCGTGGCCAACGCGAAGTGCTGTTCGCCAACGAGGCCGACATCATCCGCCTGGGCTTCCAGCCGGGGCAGAAGGTCGACATCGTGTCGCTGTGGGGCGACGAGCACGTGCGCCGGGTAGAAGGCTTCACCCTGCTGGCCTTCGACATTCCCGCCGGCCAGGCCGCAGCCTACTACCCGGAAGTGAACCCGCTGGTGCCGTTGGACAGCATCGGCGACGGCAGCCACACGCCGACCTCCAAGTTCATCGCCATCAAGCTGGAAGCGGCACGAGGGAACGGTCGGATCATCTAGCAAGAGGTCGCGCGATCGCTGTAGCAGCAGGCGCCCCGTTGCAACCCAGCAAAAAGCCCCGATCGAATGACGGGGCTTTTTTGTGTATCAAGTAACCTCAGACCAGCAAAAATAGATAAAGTTTCACAACAAAATCAGCAACTTATAAAATTGTGTACAATCCATGCAACTCGTCGGATTTCCGTTGCCAGCCGCTTCGATGCGCTTCAAATTCCGCCTCGTCATCCCTCTGAGGCTCTCTTGATGAAGAAGTACTCCTCGATTCTGTTGTTGTCTTTTGGTCTGCTCAGCGGCGTTGCCATGGCAGGCGGCACCACCGAGGCCGGCATTGGCGGCGCATTGGGTGGGGTACTGGGCTCGGTGGTCGGCCAGTCCATTGGCGGCAACACCGGCTCGGCCATCGGCGCAGGCCTGGGCGGCGCTGCAGGCAGTGCGGTGGGCGCCGACAAGCGTCAGCGCGGTGAAGCCGCCATCGGCGGTGCACTGGGCGCGGCAGGCGGCAACGTGGTCGGGCGCCAGGTCGGTGGCAGTACTGGCAGCCTGATCGGCGCGGCCGCAGGCGGCGGTGCCGGTGGCGCGCTGGGCAACTACATGGGCAACAAGGCCGATGAAGACGACCGCCATGACCGCGAGCGCGATCGCCGCTACCGTCGCGGCGACGACCGCCGCCACTGGGACAACGGTCACCACTACGGCCATCGCAAGCACAAGCGGCACTGGCGCCACTGATCGGCGCCGTCACCTACGCCTGACACCTAAGGCCCTGCCCCTCATCCGGCGGGGCCTTTGCGTTACGGCGACACAGGGATTAAGGGACACCCCGATATGGGGGCAGGTAGCCACTAGCTATCATTTCCCATCCGCCATTACACATGGGACGCAGGGAATGCGCATGATCACCGTTGCTCCGATCCGCCAGCCCGGCCGTGGCGAGGCCGAGGGATGACGGACGGCATGCATTCACCCCACCTGGACCAGGACTGCTTCCAGCGCATTCGCGATCACATCGCCAACGCCACCGGCCTGCAACTGGCAGACAGCCGCAGGCCGACGGTCGCCAGGCGCCTGAACGAACGCTTGGCGTTTCATGGCCTGGCGAGCTTCGAGGCTTACCTCGACCTCCTCGACGCACACCCCGCTGAACGCCAGCCGCTGCTGCAACTGCTGATCGCCCGTGACACCTACTTTTTCCGCGAACACCGGCACTTCGAGCACCTGGCGCGCTGGCTCCCCGGGCTCGCTCACCCGCCGCGCCTGTGGAGCGCAGCCTGCGCCAGCGGCGAGGAAGCCTGGAGCCTGGCCATGGTCGCCGCGCTCAGTTCCAGGCCCGGCTGGCAGGTGCTGGCCAGCGACTACGACAGAGGCCTGCTTCAACAAGCCAGCCACGGCGAATACGCCATCGCCCAGGCGCGCTACTTCCCTGCGGGGTGGGCCAGCCGGATCGACCTGTGCACACTCGATGAGGCAGCCGGTCGCCTGCAGATCGCTGCGAACCTGCGCGAAAAGGTACGCTTCGAGGCGATCAACCTGATCGAGCCGCTGCCGGCCGACCTGGGCGGATTCGATGTCATCCTGCTGCGCAACCTGCTCGCCGGCTTTGATCCGCGCTGCAAGGCCGACGTCCTGCAGCGCCTGGTGCCGCACTTGCGTCCGGGCGGCCTGCTGATGATCGGCCACAGCGAAAGCATCCATGGCCTGGACCTGCCCCTGCGGCCACTACTGCCATCGGTGTTCGAACGCCTATGATGAATAGCACTGCCGCATCGAACGGCAGACAAGGACTGGTCGCGCTCAAGCGCGGCAGTGCGCTTGTGGATCGAGCAGGCCTGCCGCCCCCCTTCCCTTGCGAAACAGGCCTTGACCCATGCCCTGCCGAATCCTGCTTGCCGACGACTCGCCCCTCTTCCGCGCCGGCCTGCGCGCCCTGCTCGAACAGAAAAAGGAATATGCCGTGGTCGGTGACACCAGCGACGGCATGAGCGCCGTGGCGATGGCGGAAAAGCTGCGGCCGGAAATCGTCGTGCTGGACATGACCAGCGACACTCTCGATTGCCAGCAGGTGCTGCAGGAGCTGTTCATCCGTGTACCCAACGCCCGCGTCCTGATGCTTTCGGCACGCTCGGAGCTGGAGCATGTGATGAGCTGCCTGCAGCTTGGTGCCCAGGGCTTCCTGCTCAAGACTGCCACGGTCGGGGAATTGGAACAGGCACTGCAGACCTTGCGCAGCGGGGGTCAGTACCTGTCGTCGAGCGTCTTGCCGATGGTCATCGGCCAGGCACTGAAACATAGCCGCAAACGCCCGCCCAGCAATGCCCAGGCGCCACTGACCACGCGCCAGCTGGAGATACTGCGCCTGATCGCCCGCGGCGAGAGCACCCGCTCGATCGCCGAAGGCCTCGGCCTGAGCATCAAGACCATCGAGGCGCATCGCTCGCAGATCATGCATCGCCTGCAGATACACGACGTTCCGGGGCTGGTGCTGTTTGCCGTGCGCGAGGGGATCATCCGCCTCAACGATTGAGCGACAGGCCTGCCAGGATCAGTTGCAGGGTTTCCGGCAGCGTCGCCGGCCGCCCAGAGGCGCGCTCGATGAACACCTGCACCACGGTGCCCGCCGCGCAGGCCTGGTCTTCACCGGGGCGGTACAGCGCCAGGCGAAACTCCACCGTGCTGCCAGCCAGCCGCGCTACACCCAGCCCGACCTCCAGCACATCGGGGAAGCCGGGAAAGGCATAGAAGTCTGCGGCAGATCCAACCACGAATCCGGCCAGCTCACCTGCGCGCAGGTCCAGCTCGGCCTGTTCGACGAGAAAGGCATGGATGGCAGTCTCGAAGAAGGCATGCACCGTCGCACCGGCGAGGTGGCCGTTGTGGTCGTTGTCCTGGGCACGGGTGAGGATGGGATGAAAATGAGAAAAGGCACTGCGCTGGATGGACTCGGTCATGGGGTATCCAAGGCGGGTGGCAAGAAAGGGAAGCTTCCCATATCTGATCCGTAAAACCATAGACGCAAACCCGGCCCATGAACGCCAGCCATGAAAAAGCCGCCTCGAAAGGCGGCCTTTTCAGTGCGACCGGTACAGCTTACAGCTGCGGGCCAGCGGCCTTGATGGCGTCGGAAACTTCGAATTTCTTGAAGTTTTCGATGAACAGCTTGGCCAGGCCTTTGGCGGCCTCGTCGTAGGCAGCTTTGTCAGCCCAGGTGGCGCGCGGGTTCAGCAGCTCGGTATCGACGCCTGGAACCGACTTCGGCACGTCCAGGTTGATGATGTCCAGGTGCTCGGTTTCGGCGCCGACCAGAGCACCGCTCTGGATCGCGGCGATCACGCCACGGGTGGTCGGGATGCTGAAGCGCTTGCCGACACCGTAGCCACCACCGGTCCAGCCGGTGTTGACCAGGTAGACCTTGGAGTTGAAGCCGTTGATGCGCTTGATCAGCAGCTCCGCGTATTCACCGGCAGGGCGGGCGAAGAACGGCGCGCCGAAGCAGGTGGAGAAGGTCGACTTGATGCCGCCGCCCGAGCCCATTTCGGTGGAACCGACCAGCGCGGTGTAGCCGGACAGGAAGTGGTAGGCCGCCTGCTCGTTGTTCAGGATCGACACCGGAGGCAGAACGCCGGTCAGGTCGCAGGTCAGGAAGATGACCGCGTTCGGCTCGCCACCCAGGTTGGCTTCGGCGCGCTTGGCGACGTGCTCCAGCGGGTAGGCAGCGCGGCTGTTCTGGGTCAGGCTGACGTTGGTGTAGTCGGCGTGGCCGGCTTCGTCGATGACGACGTTTTCCAGCACCGCACCATGCTTGATGGCTTTCCAGATGACCGGCTCGTTCTTCTCGGACAGGTCGATGCACTTGGCGTAGCAGCCACCTTCCATGTTGAAGACCACGCCTTCGCCCCAGCCGTGCTCGTCGTCACCGATCAGGTAACGGCTTTCGTCAGCGGAGAGAGTGGTCTTGCCGGTGCCGGACAGGCCGAAGAACAGGGTCACATCGCCTTCTTCGCCGATGTTGGCTGCGCAGTGCATCGGCAGCACGTCGACGGCCGGCAGCAGGAAGTTCTGCACCGAGAACATGGCTTTCTTCATCTCGCCGGCGTAGCGCATGCCTGCGATCAGCACTTTCTTCTGGGCGAAGTTGAGGATCACGCAGCCATCGGAGTTGGTGCCATCACGCTCTGGAACGCACTCGAAGTTGGCAACGTTGAGGATCTGCCACTGGTCACGGCCGGCCGGGTTGAACTGGCCTTTTTCCGGGTTGATGAACAGGCAACGGCCGAACAGGTTCTGCCAGGCGGTCTGGGTGGTCATCTTGACCGGCAGGTAGTGATCGGCGGCGGCACCGACATGGACGTAGGAGACGAAGTGCTCCTGGGCGTCGTTGAACGCCTGGACGCGGTCCCACAGGGCATCGAACTTGTCGGCCGGGAACTTGCGGTTGATCGGGCCCCAGGCGATGGCGGCAGAGGTGCTCGGCTCATCGACGATGAAACGGTCGGCGGGCGAACGGCCAGTACGGTGACCGGTTTCCACGACCAGTGCACCAGTATCGGCCAGCACGCCTTCACCGCGTTGCAGCGCATGTTTTACCAGCTCGTCGACGGTCAGGTCGGTGTACACGGTGTTGTTGGCTTGCGTCATGAGATACCCCATCCGGCCCGAGGCCGAGTGCTCCAAACGTTTTGTAGTTGTCTGTTTCAAACTACTACAGCGAAAAAAGTGGCCGGATTATGCCAGAAACGCCCAAAAAAAGTAGGCCCCTCCTGTCGTAACTGCGCTTTTGCGCAATTAGACAGGAGAATCTCCTGTAGTGAAGCGTTTCAGTGAAGAGTTTCTGACGCCTCGTCCGTGCCGCCGCCAGCAAACAATTGCGCGACATCGGTGGCATCGAAGAAATAACGCTCGTTGCAGAACTGGCAATCGATCTCGACCTGCCCCCCACATTCCTCGACGAGCGCCTTGGCATCCGCCTCGCCAAGGCTGACCAGGGCATTGCCGGAACGCTCGCGCGAGCAGCTGCAGTGGAAGCGCAGCGGCTCGATGTCGAACAGGCGCACGGCATCTTCGTGGTAGAGGCGGTGCAGCAGGGTCTCGTTGTTCTCGGCCCATTCTTCAGGATTGAGCGTGCTGGCCATGGCCACCACGTGCTGCCAGCTGTCCTCGCGCTCATCCTCGTCACGCTGCCGGTCGACCGGCAGTTGCTGCAGCAGCAGGCCACGGGCCTTGCCGGTCGAGGTGTCGAGCCAGAAGCGGGTGTTGAGCTGCTGGGACTGGACGAAGTAGTTGGTGAAGCATTCGGACAGGTTGGCGCCATCGAGCTCGACAGTGCCCTGGTAGCGCTGGCCCTTGACCGGATCGATGGTCAGGGTGAGGTGGCCGTCGGGCATCAGTTGCGACAGGGTGGCATCAGCCGGGATCTGCTCGGCCTCGTAACGCGCCATGCCTCGAATGTCGCGATCGCCCGAGCACTCCACCATCAGCAGCGGGATCGGCCCTTGCGAACGCGCCTGCAGGATGAGCAGGCCGTCGAACTTGAGCGCGCCGACCAGCAGCGAAGTCGCGGCCATCAGTTCGCCCAACAGCGCGGCGACTGGCTGCGGGTAAGGGTGGCGGGCGAGCACTTCGCCGTAGCTCTTGTCGAGTTCGACCCATTCGCCACGCACATCGCGCTCTTCGAACAGGAAACGTTGGGTGAAATCGGTATCAGGTAGATCGTTCATGTTTTAGCTATCTGAAAATTCTGAAAAGGGTGACAAAATGATTACACAAGCCTGCAAAGGCCCATCGTAAAGCGCGCACACGGCGCTGAAATTCAGCTGGCAATAGAGGTATTTTATGGATAATCGGCCACTGTTCCAAGAAAAGTGGTCCTGGGGACCGCTGGCAGCCTGCACTTTGCTGCCCATCGCTCTACTGTGTTTCTGGTTGTGGCCGTTTGGCCAGATCCTGTTCCTGACTTTCGACGAGTGGCTGTTCCGCGCACTCAACAGCCCGCTGGCAGACAACACCCCCTGGCGATACATCTGGACCCTGGGCAGCCTGCGCCCCTTCGACATCGTGGTCGGTCTGATCCTGCTCCTGCTGCTGATCAAGGGCGACTGGGTGTTCAAGGCCGTGCAGGTGCGCCAGGCGTTCTTCGGCTTTTTCGTCAGTCTGCTGGTATTAGTGGTGGTTCGCGCACTGTTTTCCAAGTGGGTGGATGCATCCGGATGGCAACATGACAGCCCGTCCATCGTATTCGACGATGCCGTGCGCCTGAGCCACTACTACCCGAACCTCGAAGCCCACTGGGAGCTCAAGGACCGTTCGAGCAAGAGCTTCCCCGGCGATCACGCGTCGGTGTTGCTGCTGTGGGCACTGTTCATGAGCCTGTTCAGCCGCCGCCTGGTCCAGGGCCTGGTGATCTGGGGCCTGGCTGCCTTGTTCATGCTGCCACGCCTGGTGGCCGGTGCCCACTGGGGCCAGGACGATTACATCGGTGGCCTGGGCATGGCCGTGCTGGCACTTGGCTGGACCGTGCACACACCGCTGGCGGCCAAGGCCAGCGCGGCGCTGGTACGTTGGACCTCACCGCTGTTCAAAATACTGGGCAAGCTGCCGCTGGTCGGGCGCATGAGCGTGATGCGTACAGCCTGACAGTGCACACCGAGACCGGGCGCCGCAGTATCCTCTTCGAGGGTAAAGCTGCTCCCGGATCGACTCGGCGTCACTCAAAGCTGCCATGCAGCTGGTGGATCTGCCGCCGCTGCTTCTTGTTCGGCCGGCCGTCGGTGGTCACTCCCATCGCTCCGGCCTTGCGCAACTCGGCGGCCTGCTCGCGGCGCTTCACGCTGTCCGGCGTCTCCTCGTACAATGTCTGCGCCTCGGGTGCGCCACGGCGCACCACCGACAGCGCCCTGACCACCACGGTCTTCTCGTCGAAACCGGTACGCAGCACGAACTCGTCGCCGACCCGCGGCTCCTTGCCCGGCTTGCAGCGCTCACCACGACAATGCACCTTGCCGCTCTCGATCGCGGCCTTGGCCAGCGCCCGCGTCTTGTAGAAGCGTGCCGCCCACAGCCACTTGTCCAAGCGGACCTTGTCGTCATCTTCCGGCTTGTGTGCCATCTCCCTACCTCGAATTCTGTCTTTAACGGAACTGTACTACCGTAACTGTCGGATGCAAAAAGTCCGCATGATGCTTACAGTTCACCACCTCATTCGCAGGGTGTGCTTCTTGAAAACATTTGACCATCTCACAGTGATCGGCCTGCGCGAATGGATCGCCCTGCCCGACCTCGGTCTCGCCGGGTTGCGGGCCAAGATCGACACCGGTGCCAGCACCTCCAGCCTGCATGCCACCGACATCGAGCCCTTCGAACGCGACGGGCAGCCCTGGGTACGCTTCACCGCGCACCTGGGCTCGGTGGTGCAGTTGCGTCATCGCCGCTGCGAAGCGCCGCTGGTGACCATGAAAACCATCAAGAGCTCCAACGGCCACGCCCAGACCCGCTACGTGATCCGCACACCGCTGGCACTGGGCGACCGGGTCTGGGAAGTGGAGTTCACCCTGGCCTGTCGCAAGAACATGCGCTATCGGCTGCTGCTTGGATCGAAGGCGCTGATCCACGGTCAACTGGTAGTCAACCCCGGCCTCAAGTACGTCCAGGACAAACCGGCCTTCCCGGCCACTCTTTCCCCCGTCACAGGTGCTGCATGAAGATCGCCGTGCTTTCGCGCAACCCGCGTCTGTATTCCACCCGCCGCCTGGTCGAAGCCGGAACCCAACGCGGCCATGAAATGGTCGTGATCGACACCCTGCGTGCCTACATGAACATCGCCAGCCACAAGCCGCAGATCCACTACCGCGGCAAGCCGCTGGAAGGCTTCGATGCGGTGATCCCGCGCATCGGTGCTTCGGTGACGTTCTATGGCTGCGCGGTGTTGCGCCAGTTCGAGATGATGGGCGTCTATCCACTCAACGAGTCGGTGGCCATCGCCCGCTCGCGTGACAAGCTGCGCTCCCTGCAGTTGCTGTCACGCCGCGGCATCGGCCTGCCGATCACAGGGTTTGCCCACTCCCCCGACGACATTCCCGACCTGATCCAGATGGTCAACGGTGCACCGCTGGTGATCAAGGTGCTCGAAGGCACCCAGGGCATCGGCGTGGTGCTGTGCGAGACGGCCAAGGCGGCCGAGTCGGTGATTGAGGCGTTCATGGGGCTGAAGCAGAACATCATGGTCCAGGAATACATCAAGGAGGCTGGCGGCGCCGACATCCGCTGCTTCGTGGTGGGCGAAAAGGTCATTGCCTCGATGAAGCGCCAGGCCAAGCCGGGAGAGTTTCGCTCGAACCTGCACCGCGGCGGCGTCGCCAGCCTGATCAAGATCACTCCGGAGGAGCGCATGACAGCGATTCGCGCGGCAAAGGTCATGGGGCTGAGCGTGGCGGGCGTGGACATCCTGCGCTCCAACCACGGCCCGCTGGTCATGGAGGTGAATTCGTCTCCGGGGCTGGAAGGCATCGAAGTCACCACCGGCAAGAACGTCGCCGGGATGATCATCGAGCACCTGGAAAAGAACGGCGGACCCAACCAGACCAGGACCAAGGGCAAGGGTTGAACGCAAACCGTATCCCCCCTTCGCAGCCCTAGCTGCGAAGGGGACCCTCACACGGCATTGCGCGGCAACAACAGGCCCAGCGGCAGCCTTACCCGGGCCTCGATGCCCCCGCCGGATCGATTGCGCAGCTCGACATTGCCGCCATGCTGGGCGGCGATCCGCTTGACGATCGCCAGCCCCAGGCCGGTGCCCTTGCCGCCCCGCGCGCGATCACCGCGGATGAACGGGTTGAAGATGGTCTCCAGCTCCGACTCGTCGATGCCAGTGCCGCGGTCCAGCACGCTGAGCACCACGTAAGGGGCGCTCTGGTCGCCGGACACATAGGCTGCGACTTCCACCCCCTTGCCAGCGTGATGCAGGGCATTTCCGATCAGGTTGCCCAGCATGCGCTTGAGCGATACCCGCCGCAGCGGGAATGGCGGTATCGGCTCCAGGCACAGCCGCACGCGTTCTTCGGGCTGGTTGTAGGGCGCCACCACCTCGCGGATCAGGTAGCCCAGGTCGACCTCCTCCACCGGCTCGTCACGGCCGTCGCGGATGAAAGCCAGGAACTGGTCGAGAATCGCGTCCATGTCCTCGATATCGCGGACCATGTCCTCGCTCAGCTCGCTCTCGTTGCCCATCAGCGACAACGACAGCCTCAGCCGGGTCAAGGGTGTGCGCAGGTCATGGGAAACCCCCGCGAGCATCAGTTCGCGCTCGCGCCCCGCCTGCTCGACGTCTTCGGCCATCTGGTTGAACGCCCGGTAGACCTCGGTCATCTCGCTGGGCGTGTCACTGATCGGCAGACGCACGCTACGCCCCTGGCCCAGCTGGCGGGCGGCGAAGACCAGGCGCTTGAGCGGCTGGTTGAGCTGGCGCACGAAGATCCACGCCGAGGCGGTCGACAGCAGGCCGATGGCCAGGAACCAGCCAAGCACGTTCCAGATCTTCTGCCCACGCAGCGGATGCGGGTACAGCGGCACCTTCAGCCAGCCCGGCCCCAGGCTCGGCGCGTTGACCCACAGCGCCGGCGGCGCATGCACGCGCAGGCGCACTTCGGTGTCCTCGCCCAGTTCAGCCTGCATCTGGCGCTGGTAGATCTCGCTGTAGGGCCAGTGCTGCTCACCCTCCGGCACACCCGAGCCGGTCACGCGGATCAGCCCGGCGGCCTCGGCAATCTGGTCGCGGTTCTCTTCGTCCGCCGCCCAATAGGCGCGCAGGGTCAGCGCCACGCCGTGGCTGTACTGGCGGTCGACGAGCACGTCCTCGTTCATCAGCAGGTACACCAGGGTCAGCGCCTTGGAGAACAGGACGACGATCAGCACCAGCCACAGGGTGCGGGCGAAGAAGCTTTGCGGAAACCAGAGGGGCGTTTTCATCGGGACGACTGCTGCAAGGCGGGAACGGGAATGGCAACGACCACAGACGAAAACAGGGCGACCCTCGCGGGCCGCCCTGCCGCGTCAGGGCAGAGGCTCATCTACCGGCATTTCCGTCCGGCACGAAGACATAGCCTACGCCCCAGACGGTCTGGATATAGCGCGGCTTGGACGGATCGGGCTCGATCATCCGGCGCAGACGCGAGATCTGCACGTCGATGGAACGCTCCAGCGCGTCCCACTCACGACCACGGGCCAGATTCATCAGCTTGTCGCGGGTCAGCGGTTCGCGGGCATGCATGACCAGCGCCTTGAGCACCGCGAACTCGCCGGTGGTGAGCATGTGCACTTCATCACCACGCTTGAGCTCGCGGGTGGCCAGCGACAGTTCGTAGTCGCCGAAGGTGACGGTCTCTTCCTCGCTGCCCGGGGCACCGGGAACGCTCGGGGCCTGGCGACGCAGCACGGCCTTGACCCGCGCGACCAGCTCGTCGGGGTTGAACGGCTTGGCCAGGTAGTCGTCGGCACCCAGCTCGAGGCCCTTGATGCGGCTGAGCTCGTCGCCCTTGGCGGTGAGCATGATGATCGGGATCTGGTTGTTCGCTGCGCGCAGGCGGCGGCAGGCGGACAGACCGTCTTCACCGGGCAGCATCAGGTCGAGCACCACCAGGTTGAACACTTCGCGGGCCAGCAGGCGGTCCATCTGCTCGACATTCGGCACGGCACGGGCACGGTAGCCCTTGCTGGTGAAGAAACGTTCCAGCAGGCTGCTCAGCCCCGGATCGTCGTCAACGATGAGAATCTTTTCGCCTTCAGCATTGTTTGCGGTGCTGGTCATCAATAACTCCTCTGATATCGCCGCGCATTATGGCGTAGCCATTGCGACGCGTGCCGTGTGCATTGTTAGCAGATTTTTCCCCGGGTGCCACTTCCGCCACTGCGCGCATGGCCCTGCGCTATCACCGCAAGCCGGACGCGATGGGTATAATGCGCGGCTTTCATCCAGCGCCGCCGGGCCTGAACCCCCACTGCGGCCTTAGTATTCACTATTTGTCAGGTGGTTCTCATGGACAGCATCAACAGCCGTATCGCCGAGGAACTGGGCGTGCGCCCACAGCAGGTCGAAGCGGCCGTGGGCCTGTTGGACGAAGGCTCGACCGTGCCCTTCATCGCCCGGTACCGCAAGGAGGTCACCGGCAGCCTGGACGATACGCAACTGCGCCACCTGGAAGAGCGCCTGCGTTACCTGCGCGAACTCGACGAGCGCCGCGCCAGCATCCTGGCCAGCATCGAGGAACAGGGCAAGCTGACCCCCGAACTGGCCCGCGACATCAAGCTGGCCGATACCAAGACCCGCCTCGAAGACCTTTACCTCCCCTACAAGCAGAAGCGTCGCACCAAGGGCCAGATCGCCCTGGAAGCCGGCCTGGGCGAGCTGGCCGACGGCCTGTTCAACGACCCGCAACTGAACCCGGAAGCCGAAGCAGCACGCTTCGTCGATGCCGAAAAGGGCGTGGCCGACGTCAAGGCCGCCCTCGAAGGGGCCAAGTACATCCTCATGGAGCGCTTCGCCGAAGACGCCGCCCTGCTGGAAAAACTGCGCGGTTTCCTCAAGCAGGAGTCGGTGCTCACCTCCCGCGTGGTGCCGGGCAAGGAAGAAGAAGGCGCCAAGTTCCGCGACTACTTCGCCCATGACGAGCTGCTGCGCAATGCCCCCTCGCACCGTGCCCTGGCAATCTTCCGCGGGCGTAACGAAGGCGTGCTGAGCGCCTCGCTCAAGGTAGGCGAGGAACTGCCGGGCACCCTGCACCCCTGCGAGATGATGATCGCCAGCCATGTCGGCATCGAAAATCGCGACCGTGCGGCCGACAAGTGGCTGGGCGAGGTGGTGCGCTGGACCTGGAAGGTCAAGCTCTACACCCACCTGGAAACCGACCTGTTCGGCGAGCTGCGCGACAACGCCGAAGGCGAGGCGATCAACGTCTTCGCCCACAACCTGCACGACCTGCTGCTGGCCGCCCCGGCCGGCCCGCGTGCTACCCTGGGCTTCGACCCGGGCCTGCGCACCGGCTGCAAGATCGCCGTGGTCGATGCCACCGGCAAGCTGCTGGACTACACCACCGTCTACCCGCACGCGCCGAAAAACGACTGGGACCGCACCATCTCCATCATGGCCGCGCTGTGCGCCAAGCACTCGGTGGAACTGATCGCCATCGGCAACGGCACCGCCAGCCGCGAGAGCGACAAGCTGGTCGCCGAACTGGTCAAGAAATACCCGGCGCTGAAGATCACCAAGATCATGGTCTCCGAGGCCGGCGCCTCGGTGTACTCGGCCTCGGAACTGGCCGCCCGCGAGTTCCCGGACCTGGACGTGTCGATCCGCGGCGCCGTGTCGATTGCCCGTCGTCTGCAGGACCCGCTGGCCGAGCTGGTGAAGATCGACCCGAAATCCATCGGTGTGGGCCAGTACCAGCACGACGTGTCGCAGGTGAAGCTTGCGCGCGGCCTGGACGCCGTGGTCGAGGACTGCGTGAACGCCGTGGGCGTTGACGTCAACACCGCGTCGGTGGCGCTGCTGACCCGCATCTCCGGCCTCAACGCCACGCTGGCACAGAACATCGTCGCGCACCGCGATGCCAACGGCCCGTTCGCCACCCGTGCAGCCTTGAAGAAAGTCAGCCGCCTGGGCGAAAAGACCTTCGAGCAGGCCGCAGGCTTCCTGCGCGTGATGAACGGCGACAACCCGCTGGACGCCTCGGCCGTGCACCCCGAGGCCTACCCGCTGGTGCAACGCATCGCGGCCGACACCGACCGCGACATCCGCTCGCTGATCGGTGACAGCGGCTTCCTCAAGCGCCTCGATCCGAAGAAGTTCACCGACGAAAGCTTCGGCCTGCCGACCGTCACCGACATCCTCCAGGAACTGGACAAGCCCGGCCGCGACCCGCGCCCCGAGTTCAAGACCGCGACCTTCCAGGATGGCGTCGAGGACCTCAAGGACCTGGAGCCGGGCATGATCCTCGAAGGCGTGGTGACCAACGTCACCAACTTCGGTGCCTTCGTCGACATCGGCGTGCACCAGGATGGCCTGGTACACATCTCGGCGCTGTCGGAGAAGTTCGTCAAGGACCCGCGCGAGGCGGTCAAGGCTGGCGACGTGGTCAAGGTCAAGGTCATGGAGGTGGATATCCCGCGCAAGCGCGTCGGCCTGTCCATGCGCATGAGCGACACCCCCGGCGAGAAGGTCGAAGGCAACCGTGGTGGTAGTCGCGGCAACGGCGGCAACCGTTCGCAGCAGGCGCCACGCCCGCGTGAAACCGCGACCGCGGCACCGGCCAACAATGCCATGGCCGCGCTGTTCGCCAACGCCAAGCAGTTGAAGAAGAAGTGATGGACGTCCCGAAGGAATACGTCGAAAGCGCCTTCAGCCAACTCCTGGGCTGTCGCCTGCAACGCCTGGACAGCGGCGTTGCCGAGGTAGCCTTGGCGCTGGAACCGCACCTGCGCAACCGTGGCCAGAAGCTGCACGGCGGGGCGATCTTCAGCCTGGTGGACATCGCCATGGGCCTGGCCTGCTCGGCCAGCCACGGCTTCGACCAGCAGAGCGTGACCATCGAGTGCAAGATCAACTACATGCGCGCCGTCAGCGAAGGCGAGGTGTTGTGCACTGCCCGGGTGATCCATGCCGGGCGACGCACGCTGGTGGTCGACGCCGATGTAGTCCAGGGCGACAAACTGGTGGCCAAGGCCCAGGGAACCTTCGCGGTTCTCTAGCTCCCCGGGTGGTAACTGCGGTATTTTTGCCGGTATCGGTCGGGCGCTGTCACTGACCCTATCGCGGGACAAGCCCGCTCCCACAGGTGCCTCGGTGCTTTTGTGGGAGCGGGCTTGTCCCGCGATGAGGTCGGCAAAGCCCCCGAATTATCTGCGCTACCACCACCGGAACCGCGTAAACCAGGCGACAACGCCAGTTCCTTTGTCCCTACCCTTGTAGACCGTCATTTCTACCCCCATATTGGGGCGACTGACGCGTGAAGGAATCCATCTTGAGCGACCTCCTCAACCGCCGCCTGAGCTTGCTCGGCGCCAATCTCCCCCTGCTCAGGCAGTGCCTGCACGGCATTGAGCGCGAATGCCTGCGCGTGACCGACGAAGGTCGGCTGGCCCAGACCCCGCACCCCGAAGCCCTGGGTTCGGCCCTGACCAACGAGCAGATCACCACCGATTACTCCGAGTCGCTGCTGGAGTTCATCACTCCGGCCCTGGCCGACCCGGCAGAGGTGCTCGAGAACCTCGAGCAGATCCACCGCTTCGTCTACACCAAGCTCGGCGACGAATACCTGTGGAGCCCGTCGATGCCTTGCGCGCTGCCGGCCGAGGAAGACATCCCGATCGCCGAGTACGGCAGCTCCAACATCGGCAAGCTCAAGCATGTGTACCGCAAGGGCCTGGCCCTGCGCTACGGTCGCACCATGCAATGCATCGCCGGCATCCACTACAACTTCTCGCTGCCGGAGGCCCTGTGGCCACTGTTGCGCGAAGCCGAGGGCAGCGAGCAGGACGACCGCGACTATCAGTCGTCGGCCTACATCGCCCTGATCCGCAACTTCCGTCGCTACAGCTGGCTGCTGATGTACCTGTTCGGCGCCTCGCCGGCACTGGACAAAGGCTTCCTGCGCGGTCGCCCGCACCAGCTCGAAGAGCTGGACGCCGAAACCCTGTACCTGCCCTACGCCACCAGCCTGCGCATGAGCGACCTGGGCTACCAGAGCAAC
This sequence comes from Pseudomonas sp. FA117, assembly GCF_057370475.1. Taxonomy (NCBI): domain Bacteria; kingdom Pseudomonadati; phylum Pseudomonadota; class Gammaproteobacteria; order Pseudomonadales; family Pseudomonadaceae; genus Pseudomonas; species Pseudomonas sp. FA117. The sequence continues at coordinate 298,657 of NZ_CM170675.1, read as the reverse complement.
GCCCAGGCCGGCCTGACGCCCTGCTACAACAACCTGTCCAGCTACACCGACAGCCTGCGCAAGGCGGTCGGCACGCCCTACCCGCCGTACGTCGAGGTGGGTACGCACAAGGACGGCGAGTGGGTGCAGCTGAACACCAACATCCTGCAGATCGAGAACGAGTACTACTCGAACATTCGCCCCAAGCGCGTCACCTACACCGGCGAACGGCCGATCCAGGCCCTGATCGCACGCGGCGTGCAGTATGTCGAAGTGCGCTGCCTGGACATCAACCCCTTCCTGCCGGTGGGCATCGACCTGACCGAGGCGCGCTTCCTCGACGCCTTCCTGCTGTTCTGCGCCCTCGAAGACAGCCCCTGCCTGGACAACGCCGAGTGCGGCCAGTGCACCAGCAACTTCCTGACCGTGGTCAAGGAAGGTCGTCGTCCCGGCCTCGAGCTGCAGCGCAATGGCCAACCGGTCGGCCTGCGCGAGTGGGCCAGCGAACTGATCGAGCGCATCGGTGGCCTGGCCGACCTGCTCGACCAGGCCCAAGGCGGCGACGAACACGCCAAGGCCCTGGCCGAGCAGCAAGCCAAGGTCGATGACTCCTCGTTGACGCCTTCGGCGCAGGTGCTGGCGCGCATGACCGAACACGACGAGACCTTCGTCAAGTTCTCCCTGCGCCAGAGCCAGCTGCACGCCGAGACCTTCCGCGAGCAACCGCTGACGGTCGAGCAGCAGCAGCACTTCGAGACCCTGGCCCGCGAGTCGCTGGCCCGGCAGTCGGAGCTGGAGCAGGAGGAAGTCGGTGACTTCGACCTGTTCGTCGGCGCCTACCAGGCCAGCATCCTGGCGATCAGCAACTGATGAGTCGCCCCCCCGCCCAGCGCAAGCCACGCGCCAGCAGCCAGGCCAGGATCGAGGCGATCCTGGCGGCGGCCCGCGAGCTGCTGGCAGGCGAGGGGGTGGCCGGTCTTTCGATCTACAGCGTGGCCGAGCGGGCGCAGATCCCGCCGTCCTCGGTGTATCACTTCTTCGCCAGCGTTCCGGCGCTGCTCGAAGCCCTCACCGCAGATGTGCACCGTGCCTTTCGCGAGGCCTTGAGCGCACCCATCGACAGCCATGCGTTCAGCACCTGGCAACAGCTGTCGCGCCTGGTCGAGCAACGCACGCTGGACATCTATCACCAGGACACCGCCGCTCGGCAGTTGATTCTCGCCCAGCACGGGCTGAGTGAAGTGGCGCAGGCCGACCGCCAGCACGACCTGGAACTGGGCAGGCTGATGCACGGCTTGTTCGACCGGCATTTCCAGCTGCCGAGCATGCCCACGGACGTCGATGTGTTTGCGCTGGCGATGGAACTGAGCGACCGGGTGTATGCCCGGTCGATGCAGTTGCACGAGCAGATCACTCCGCGCATGGCCGAGGAAGGGATGCGGGTCTTCGAGGCTTATCTGGGGCTGTATCTGCCGCCTTTCCTTGCCCGGCGTCCAAGCTGAAACCGCTTTCGCAGGCAAGTCGCAACGGCAGTTCTCCGTTGCGACTTGCCCGCGAAGGCCTTCACACGGCCCGGGAGTCGAACGCCATCACAGCTTGGCGATGGACACCTCGGTCGATTTCACGAAGGCGATCACCTCGCTGCCCACCTGCAACTCCAGCTCCTTGACGGAACGGGTGGTGATCACCGAGGTGACGATGCCGGAGGCGGTCTGTACGTCGATTTCCGACAATACCGGGCCTTCGAGGATTTCCTTGACGGTGCCTTTGAACTGGTTGCGGACGTTGATCGCTTTGATGGTCATGGCTTGATTTCCTTTGGTTGGCTTCGCAGATTCAGTGGGCCCAGCGCAGTTGCGTGGGCAAAGGGGCTACAGGTTCCGGCTCGGGCGGGGTGCCCGGCACGGACAGGACACGGTTGAGCACTTCGCTTTCCAGTGCCGCCAGGCGGTGCGAGCCTCGCGCACGCGGTCTGGCCAGGTCGACGCTCAGGTCGAGACCGACCTCGCCGTCCTCGATCAGGATTACCCGGTCGGCCACGGCGACGGCTTCGTTGACGTCGTGGGTGACCAGCAGCACGGTGAAGCCGTGCTCGCGCCAGAGGCGCTCGATCAGTTGCTGCATCTCGATCCGGGTCAGGGCATCCAGCGCACCCAGCGGCTCGTCGAGCAGCAGCAGGCGCGGCTGGTGAATCAACGCCCGGGCCAGTGCCACGCGCTGCTTCTGCCCGCCAGACAACGCCGCAGGCCATTCATGGGCGCGGTCGGCCAGCCCGACAGCTTCCAGCGCCTGCACGGCACGCGGCCGCCAGTCACCAGACAGGCCAAGCCCGACGTTGTCGATCACCTTCTTCCACGGCAGCAGACGCGCGTCCTGGAACATCAGGCGGGTTTCCTCGCGCGCCTCGGCCAGCGGCGCGGCACCGGCCAGCAGCTCACCGGCGCTGGGCTGGTCGAGGCCGGCCAGCAGGCGCAGCAAGGTGCTCTTGCCGCAGCCGGAGCGGCCGACGATGGCGACGAACTGGCCGGCCGGGATGTGCAGGTCGATACCGCGCAGCACTTCACGCTTGCCGAAGGTCTTGCGCAGACCGTTGGCGGCCAGCGGGATGCCACGCAGCAGGCGCGGCGGTTGTTCCTTGAGCACGGTCATGCGCCCTCCTTCTTCGCCACCTGGTAGGCGGGGTGCCAGCGCAGCCAGACACGCTCCAGGCCACGGGCGGCGAGGTCGGCGAGCTTGCCGAGCACGGCGTACAGGACGATGGCCAGGACCACCACATCGGTTTGCAGGAATTCACGGGCGTTCATCGCCAGGTAACCGATACCGGCATTGGCCGAAATGGTCTCTGCCACGATCAGCGTCAGCCACATGAACCCCAGGGCAAAGCGCACCCCTACCAGGATCGACGGCAGTGCACCCGGCAGGATCACCTGGCGGAACAGGCCAAAGCCGGACAACCCATAGCTTCGCGCCATCTCCACCAGCGCCGGATCGACGTTGCGGATGCCGTGATAGGTGTTCAGGTAGATCGGGAACAGCGTGCCCAGGGCGACCAGGAAGATCTTCGCCGACTCGTCGATACCGAACCACAGGATCACCAGCGGGATCAGCGCCAGGTGCGGCACGTTGCGGATCATCTGCACCGAGCTGTCGAGCAGGCGTTCGCCCCAGTTCGACAGGCCGGTGATGAAACCCAGCAGCAGGCCGATGCTGCCACCGATCAGAAAGCCCACGCCGGCACGCCAGCCGCTGATCGCCAGGTGCGTCCAGATCTCGCCGCTGCGCACCAGCTCGACACCGGCGCTCACCACCGCGCTAGGCGCCGGCAGGATGCGCGTCGACAGCCATCCGGCGCTGACCGCCAGCTGCCACACCGCCAGCAGCAACACGGGCAAGGCCCATGGCGCCAGGCGCTGCGACAGGGTGGAGGAAGTTGCACGACTCATGGTCCGGCCCTCAGCTCTGCGACACGGACTTGGGCAGGATGTCGTTGGCGACCATTTCACCGAACGGGCTCACATAGCCACCAGCCTTGGCCTGCTCCGGGCGCTGCACGTCCAGGTGCGGGAACAGCAGCTCGGCAACCCGGTACGACTCTTCCAGGTGTGGATAGCCGGAGAAGATGAAGGTATCGATGCCCAGGTCTGCGTACTCCTTCACCCGCGCCGCGACGGTCGGACCATCGCCCACCAGCGCGGTACCGGCGCCACCGCGCACCAGGCCGACGCCTGCCCACAGGTTCGGGCTGACTTCCAGCTTGTCGCGGTTGCCGTTGTGCAGGGCCGCCATGCGCTGCTGGCCGACCGAGTCGAAGCGCGCCAGCGAAGCCTGGGCGCGGGCGATGGTGTCGTCGTCCAGGTGCGAGATCAGGCGATCGGCCGCCGCCCAGGCTTCTTCGTTGGTTTCGCGCACGATCACGTGCAGGCGGATGCCGAAGCGCACTTCGCGCCCTTGTGCAGCCGCTTTCTCGCGCACTGCCGCGATCTTCTGCGCCACGGCAGCCGGTGGCTCGCCCCAGGTCAGGTACAGCTCGACCTGCTCTGCGGCCAGGTCCTGTGCGGCATCCGACGAGCCACCGAAGTACAGCGGCGGACGCGGTTGCTGGATCGGCGGATAGAGCAGCTTGGCGCCCTTCACCTGGATGTGCTTGCCGTCGTAGTCGACCACTTCGCCCTCGAGCACCTTGCGCCAGATGCGGGTGAATTCGACCGAAGCTTCGTAGCGCTCCTGGTGGTTCAGGTGCAGGCCATCACCGGCAAGTTCATCCGGGTCGCCGCCGGTCACCAGGTTGAACAGCGCGCGACCGTTGGACAGGCGGTCGAGGGTCGCGGCCTGGCGCGCTGCCACGGTCGGGGAAATGATCCCTGGACGCAGGGCGACCAGGAACTTGAGGTTCTGCGTCAGCGGAATCAACGATGCCGCCACCAGCCAGGAGTCTTCGCAGGAGCGACCGGTAGGGATCAGCACGCCACCGAAACCGAGGCGATCAGCCGCCTGGGCGATCTGCGTCAGATAGCCGTGATCGACGGCGCGCGCGCCTTCGGAGGTGCCCAGGTACTTGCCGTCACCGTGGGTGGGGAGGAACCAGAAAATGTTAAGGCTCATTGGAGTTGTCTCCTCAAGGTTGGCTCAAGCCGCAGCGGTGCTGCGGCGCAGGCGAAGGGTTCAAGGCGCGCTGGCGACCTTGGCCGGTGGGGTCCAGATCACGTCCTTGATGCTCAAGGGCTTGGGAATCAGCTTCAGGGCCTGGAAGGTGTCGGCGATCTTCTGCTGTGCGGCGATCACTTCCGGGGTCAGCGGCGCAGCGCCGTAGCCCTGGCGCTTGACCGAGGTCAGGGTGATGTCCGCCGGCAGGCCGAGCAGCGGCGCGACCTGGTCGGTCACCTGCTGCGGGTTGGCCTGGGACCATTCGCCCACGGCGCGCACTTCGTCGATCAGGGTGCTGATCACTGCCGGGTGCCGGGTCGCGTAGCTGCGGGTGGCCAGGTAGAACTGGTGGTTGTCGACCAGGTCCTTGCCGTCACGCAGGGTGCGGGCCTGCAACTGCTGCTCGGCGGCGGCCTGGTACGGATCCCAGATCACCCAGGCATCGACGCTGCCACGCTCGAAGGCGGCGCGGGCATCGGCAGGCGGCAGGTACACAGGCTGGATGTCGCTGTATTTGAGGCCGGCGTCCTCGAGGGCGCGGACCAGCAGGTAGTGCACGTTGGAGCCTTTGTTCAGCGCGACTTTCTTGCCTTTGAGCTCCTTCACCGACTGGATCGACGAACCCTTGGGCACGAGGATCGCCTCACTGTGCGGCGCAGGCGGCTCATAGGCCACGTAGAGCAGGTCGGCACCGGCGGCCTGGGCGAAGACAGGCGGCGTTTCGCCGGTGACACCAAAGTCGATCGAGCCGACGTTCAGCCCTTCGAGCAGCTGCGGGCCGCCGGGGAATTCGGTCCATTGCACGTCGATGCCCTGTTCCTTCAGGCGCTTCTCCAGCGAGCCCTTGGCCTTGAGCAGCACCAGCGTGCCGTATTTCTGGTAACCGATGCGCAGGCTCTCGGCCTGGGCTTGGGTGATGGCGCCGAAGGACACAGCCGCCGCAAACAGGGCGACCAGACCACGACGCAAGAAGACTGTGCGCATGGCGCTCTCCTGTGCGAATGAGGTTCGGGTTGCACCTGCTTGCCTCGTTGTCGGGCGAGTAAGGTGGAAAAACGGTGACGCGGTTTCGCAGGTGGCTCAGATGCTCCAACGAGCACTGAGCAGCCGTTCGTTGAGTACGCCAGGCGCGACCGGCCGCGGCCGACGTGCCAGGGCGCCGTGAAAGGTTTCCAGCGAGTCCAGCAGGCGCGCCTCCAGGGCTTCGGCCAGCTGCGCCGGGCGGGTGCCTTCGGCATAGGCGACCTGGCTGTCGTCGGCGAAGATCCCTTGCAGGGTCTCCTGTGCCTTGAGTGCCGACAGCACGGGTTTCAACGCGTAATCCACCGCCAGCATGTGGGCGATGCTGCCGCCGGTGGCGATCGGCAACACGACCTTGTGTTCCAGCGCGCGCTCGGGCAGCAGGTCAAGCAGGGTCTTCAGGGCGCCGGCGAAGGACGCCTTGTACACCGGGGTCGAGACCAGCAGGCCGTCGGCCTCGGCCACCAGTTGCTGGAAATGCTGCACCTGCGGGCTGTCGAAGCGCGCATGCAGCAGGTCTTCTGCCGGAAACTCGCGCACCTGGAAGGTCACCACCTCCACACCGCGCTCCTGCAGCCACTGGCGCGAACGCTCGAGCAGCACGCCGGAGCGTGAACGGACACTGGGGCTACCGCCTATCGAAACAACCAGCATTGCAACGCATCCTTCAGTTCGGTTCCGGGGGTTGGCCCCTGGGGATGGAACCGACATTAGCAGGTGATGGCATATATCCATAAATCATATTTTTTCATTTGTTTATTCTTTATGGAGATATGAAATTTCGACCTGCCACGCTCCCTGCGGCCTGTGGCAGGCAAGCCGCCCCCACGCACAACAGGCATAAAAAAGGGCCGTCGAAACGGCCCGAAATCCCTGCTTGGCTAAGAGCAATGCAACGAGGATTCAACGATTGGGTTGCGGGGTGAGGCGCAGATAAGGTTTGACCGCACGATAACCTTTCGGGAAGCGCTGCTTGATTTCTTCCTCATCCTTCAGCGAAGGCACGATCACCACTTCGTCACCGTCCTGCCAGTTGCCTGGCGTGGCGACCTTGTAGTTGTCGGTCAACTGCAACGAGTCGATCACCCGCAGGATCTCGTTGAAGTTGCGCCCGGTACTGGCCGGATAGGTGATGGTCAGGCGCACCTTCTTGTTCGGGTCGATCACGAACAGCGAGCGCACGGTAAGGGTGTCGCTGGCATTGGGATGGATCAGGTCGTACAGGTCGGAGACCTTGCGATCGGCGTCAGCGATGATCGGGAAGTTGACCACGGTGTTCTGGGTCTCGTTGATGTCATCGATCCACTTGTGGTGCGAGTCGACCGGGTCCACCGACAACGCGATGGCCTTGACCCCGCGCCGGGCGAAATCGTCCTTGAGCTTGGCGGTCAGGCCCAACTCGGTGGTGCATACCGGGGTGAAGTCGGCCGGGTGGGAGAACAGCACGCCCCAGCTGTTGCCCAGCCACTCGTGAAAACGGATCTTGCCGGCGCTGGAATCCTGTTCGAAGTCGGGGGCGATGTCGCCGAGTTTGAGGCTCATGGAAGCGGCTCCTGTGCTGTGTCTGGCCTTGTGGAATTCAATGTGCCTGCTGTCGATTAAAAATAAAAAGAATAAATAATGATTTATTTATAACCGTTAAGCATACGGACGTGCAGGCACAAAAAAGCCTCGCACCAGGCGAGGCTCTTTCGTGTACAGCTACGACTTACATGAAGTTGTAAGTGTAGTTGAAGATCAGACGAGTCTGATCGGCATCGTTGATGCTCTCGCCGCCGCCACGGTAGGTACCGTGACGCAGGCTGACGCCCAGGCCCTTGAGGGTGCCTTCCTGCAGGACGTAGTCGATACGCGCGTCGCGTTCCCACTCGCTGTAGGTGCCGCTGGTGCGGGCGTTCTTGATGTCGTCACCGCGCAGGTAGGCGACGGACGCCTTCAGGCCTGGCACGCCCAGACGTGCGAAGTCATAGGAGTACTGACCGAAGGTGGTGTTCTCGCCAGCACGGGCGAACTGGTTGATCATGCTGTCGGTGAACAGGTAGAAGCTCGAGCCACCGTTGCCTTCCAGCGGCGAGGTGCTGCCGTCCTTGCGCACGTTGCCCTGGTTCAGCCAGACGAAACCGCCGTCGTCGCCGACCTGTTGGTGACCCAGCATGATTGCGTGGCCGCCGATGGTGTAGGTGAACATCGCCGACCAGGTCTTGTTGTCGACCTCGCCTGCGTTCTTGGCGTAGCCACCGTTGTTGTTGAAGGTGTAGCCGGCCTCGCCGTTCTTGCCGTCGCTGCTGCTCTTGAACCAGCGCAGATCGGTCTTGAACGACTGGTCGTTGGCGATCTGGTAGACGTGGGTCAGGCCCAGGAAGTGCTGCTTGTAGAAGTCTTCCAGGTTCGAGTAGTAGTACTGCAGGGTCAGGTCTTTGGTGACCTTCCAGTCGCCGCCGGCGAACTGGAACTTGTTGCTGTCGCGGTAGGCGCCGCCAACGGACAGGCCGGTGCGGTTGCTCGAGGCACGGCCCATGGCGTGGGTCAGCTGGCCCGCGTTGAGGGTGACGTTGTCGATTTCCTTCGACTGGACGGTACCGCCCTCGAAGGTTTGCGGCAGCAAGCGACCGTCGTTGGAGACCAGGATCGGCAGGTTCGGCGCCAGGGCGCTGCCGTAGTGGACTTCGGTCTTGGAGAAGCGAGCCTTGGCGTTACCGCCGATGCGAGCCCACTGGCTCACGGCAGAGCCGTCGCTGTCGCTTGGGTAGAAGGTGTTGCTGTCCGGGTGACGACCGCGGCCGCCATCGAGGTGAATACCCCACAGCGCCTGGACGTCGACGCCGAAGCCGACGGTGCCTTGAGTGAAGCCGGAGAGGTAGTCGAGCTTGAAACCTTGGGCGGTTTCGCGCTGGTCACCGTTACGACCCTGAGCGTTCGTGCGAACTTCATGGTCGTCGTTGTTGAAGTACATGGTGCGCGAGCTGATGGATACCTTGCTGTCTTCGATGAAGCCAGCGGCGCCCGCTTGTTGGGCGAGAACCCCCAGTGCCACGGCCAGAGCCAGGCTAGACTTGTACATGCTTTGCTCCTCTACGTTCTAATTTTTGTAATCTCAAAGCGGAGGGATCTGCTGCCCCCCTCGCCCGGGTAAGCGATTTAGCACCAAAGTGTGACCGGTAAGTCAATCGTTACCAGAGATTTCACGACTTTGGTCTAATGCACCTGCGCTACAGGATAATGACAATCCTATAAATCCAAAATGACCGTTTTGTGAAATCGTCAGATTTTTCCGGAATAAATACGGAACCTTACGCGTCATTTGGTGTATCGGCATCCTTCGCTCATAGCTTCCGGTTATCTGCAGCCCTTTGCCAGAGGGCGCCCCGTGAAAAGTTGTGAAAGCGTAGCCTTTCACAAAAATTTCACAACCTTCCGTCCGATAGCCCCGCCTCACTAAGCGTTTTGTCTCCTAAGCTAATTCTGAAAAGTTATTTATTTTGTAATTCTTAGATCATTTAGTCTTCGCGTCATTCATCACCCGATGCCTGACGAGAGGTTCGATCATGATCCCCCACGCCCCCCTGCGCCTGTTCGCCGCCCTGGCCCTGGCCAGCGCCAGCTGGTTCGCCCAGGCCGCCGACCTGACCGTGGCCTACCAGACCACCGTCGATCCGGCCAAGGTGGCCCAGGCCGACGGCAGCTATGAGAAGGCCAGCCATGCCAGCATCGACTGGCGCAGGTTCGACAACGGTGCCGACATCATCGCCGCCGTGGCCTCCGGAGACGTGCAGATCGGCTACCTGGGCTCCAGCCCTCTGGCCGCCGCGACCACCCGCAAGGTACCGGTGCAGACCTTCCTCATCGCCACCCAGATCGGGGCCGGCGAGGCGCTGGTGGTGCGCGACAGCATCAAGACACCGCAGGACCTGATCGGCAAGAAAGTCGCCGTGCCCTTCGTTTCCACCGGCCACTACAGCCTCCTGGCCGCACTCAAGCGCTGGAACATCGACCCTTCCAAGGTGCAGATCCTCAACCTTGCGCCACCGGCGATCACCGCCGCCTGGAAGCGCGGCGACATCGACGCTACCTATGTCTGGGACCCGGCCCTGGGCGTGGCCAAGGAAAACGGCAAGGTGCTGATCACTTCCGGCGAGCTGGCAAAGGAAGGCGCACCGACCTTCGATGCGTGGATCGTGCGCAAGGACTTCGCCGAGAAGCACCCGGACATCGTCAAGTCGTTCGCCAAGGTTACCCTCGACGCCTACGCCGACTACCGCAAGGACCCACAAACCTGGCTGGCCAACCCGGACAACGTGAACAAGCTGGCCAAGCTGTCAGGCGCCAAGCCCGGCGATATCCCGGGCCTGCTCGAAGGCAACGTCTACCCGCTGGCCGCCGACCAGAGCGCGGCACTCGGCGCACCGACCACCCAGGCGCTGACCGACACCGCGACCTTCCTCAAGGAGCAGGGCAAGGTCGAGGCGGTACTGCCGGACTACGCGCCGTACGTGACGGCGAAGTTCCTGCCCAACTGACGCCAGCCCGACACAACCGATCGAACCCAGGGGCGCCTGCGCCCCGAACCGGAGCCCACCATGGCCTTGCTCGAGCTGGAGCGCATCAGCGCACAGTACCCCGGCGCCCCCACCCCGGTGCTGGATGACATCAACCTGACCCTGGGCCCACGGCAACTGCTGGTAGCCCTCGGCCCCTCCGGCAGCGGCAAGACCTCGCTGCTCAACCTGATCGCCGGCTTCGTCGCCCCGAGCGGCGGGCGCATCAGCCTTGACGGCGTGCCCGTGCAAGGCCCCGGTGCCGATCGCGGCGTGGTGTTCCAGGATGATGCCTTGCTGCCCTGGCAGAACGTACTCGGCAACGTCGCCTTCGGCCTGGAGCTGGCCGGCGTGCCGCGCGCCGAGCGTGAAGCCAAGGCGCGGGAAATGCTGGCCCTGGTCGACCTGACCGGGTTCGGCGAACGACGCACCTGGCAGCTTTCCGGCGGGCAGAAGCAACGTGTGGGGCTGGCCCGCGCCTTGGCGGCAGACCCGCGCGTGCTGTTGATGGACGAACCCTTCGGCGCCCTCGACGCCTTCACCCGCGAACAGATGCAGGAACTGTTGCTGCAGGTCTGGCAGCGTACCGCCAAGCCGGTATTCCTGATCACCCACGACATCGAGGAAGCGGTGTTCCTGGCCAGCGAGCTGGTGCTGCTGGCGCCGAACCCGGGCCGGGTGGTCGAGCGCCTGCAACTGGACTTCGGCCAGCGCTACGGCGCCGGTGAATCGGCACGGGCGATCAAATCCGATCCACGCTTCATCGAAACCCGCGAGCACGTGCTGTCGCGGGTGTTTTCCCAACGTTCCGCGCGCCGCGAGGAGTCCGTATGAGCAGCCTGGACCTGCCGGTTGCCGGCAAGACCGCCACCCCCTCCACGCCTGTGGCAAAACCTGCTCGCCGCCCGCTGCCCACGCGCTGGATCAGCGCCGCGACCCTGGCCAGCCTGCTGCTGGCCTGGTGGCTGGTGACGGCGGCAGGCTGGGTCGAACCCCTGTTCCTGCCGGCCCCCGGCGATATCCTGGCCAGGGCCTGGGTGCTGCTGACCCAGGGCTACATGGACGCCAGCCTGTGGCAGCACCTGGGCGCGAGCCTGGGGCGGATCGGCATGGCACTGCTCGCGGCGACGCTGACGGCGATTCCCGTCGGCATCGCCATCGGCTACAACCGCATCGCCCGCGGCATCCTCGACCCACTGATCGAGTTCTACCGGCCGATCCCGCCACTGGCCTACCTGCCGCTGATCGTGATCTGGTGCGGCATCGGCGAGCTGTCCAAGGTACTGCTGATCTACCTGGCGATCTTCGCCCCGATCGCCATCGCCACCGCCACCGGCGTGCGCACCGTCGACCCGGCCAAGCTGCGCGCCGCGCAGTCGCTGGGGGCGAGCAAGGTGCAACTGATCCGCCATGTGATCCTGCCCAGCGCATTGCCCGACATCCTCACCGGGATTCGCATCGGCCTTGGGGTCGGCTGGTCGACGCTGGTCGCCGCCGAGCTGATCGCCGCCACCAGTGGCCTGGGCTTCATGGTGCAGTCGGCCGCGCAGTTCCTGGTCACCGATGTGGTGGTGCTGGGCATTCTGCTGATCGCGCTGATCGCCTTCGCCCTGGAGATGGGATTGCGTGCCCTGCAGCGCAAGCTGGTGCCCTGGCATGGGCAAAGCCACTGACCGAGATTTTCGTTGCCTGCACCGCCCCCTGTGGCAGCGGATCTACCCGCCAAAGGTGCAGCACAGATACTTCAAGCGAGCCCCGACATGAGCCTGACCATCACCCCCCTCAGCCCCGCCCTCGGCGCCCAGATCAGCGGAATCGACCTGGCCCGCGAGATCAGCGAAGCACAGCGCGATGCCATCGAGCAGGCGCTGCTCGAGCACCAGGTGCTGTTCTTCCGTGACCAGTCGATCGATCCCGCGCAGCAGGCCCGCTTCGCCGCGCGCTTCGGCGACCTGCACATCCATCCGATCTACCCCAACGTGCCGGAAACACCGCAGGTGCTGATTCTCGACACCGCAGTCACCGACGTGCGCGACAACGCCGTGTGGCACACCGACGTCACCTTCCTGCCAACCCCGGCGCTGGGTGCGGTGCTCAGTGCCAAGCAGCTGCCGGCATATGGCGGCGACACCCTGTGGGCCAGCGGCATCGCAGCGTTTGAGGCGTTGTCCGCACCGCTGCGGCAGATGCTCGACGGGCTCACGGCCACCCACGACTTCACCAAGTCGTTCCCGCTGGAGCGCTTCGGTACCACTGCCGATGACCTGGCCCGCTGGGAAGCTACCCGACGCAACAATCCGCCGCTGTCGCACCCGGTGGTGCGCACCCATCCGGTGAGCGGGCGCAAGGCGCTGTTCGTCAACGAAGGCTTCACCACGCGGATCAACGAGCTGGGCGAACACGAGAGCGAAGCCCTGCTCAAGCTGCTGTTCGCCCACGCCACCCGGCCGGAGTTCAGCATCCGCTGGCGCTGGCAGGAGAATGACGTGGCGTTCTGGGACAACCGCGTGACCCAGCATTACGCGGTGGACGACTACCGGCCGCAGCGCCGGGTGATGCATCGGGCGACGATTCTCGGCGACGCTCCGTTCTGAGGCCATTCGCGGGCGGAGCGCCGAACCGCCGCCCCCACAGGTGCTCCACAGTTGCTGAAGACTGTGGCGTACCTGTGGGGGCGGCGGTTCGGCGCTCCGACTTGCCCGCGAATGGAAGCGCCGCGCGTTACCTGACCAGGTGCAGGAACTGCATGTGCCGTTCGTACTGGTCAAGGATGTCGTTGATGATCTGCTCCTTGCTGTAGCCAACCAGGTCGTAGTCCTGGCTGCCTTCGGCCAGGTGCACCTCGGCGCGGTAGTAGCGACGGTTCTTCAAGTCCTGGGTGCCCAACCCGCCCAGCGCGAACGACGGGGTGAAGTAACCACGCATCTGCACCTGGTAGATGAACGGCTGCTCCTCGCCATGGCCGATCTTCAGGCTGACGTTGTCGTGGCTCGGGTCATCCTGGGTGATCAGCGCCAGGCCCTTCTGCTCGAACACTTCGGTCACGTCGGCAATCGCCGGGCGCACCACGTCATCCATGAAGCGGTACACCTCGTCGCGCGACGGGAAATGCACCGCCTGGCTCAGGCGCTGGCGCCAGCCACCGCGCCCGCGACGGGACTGGGCGAACGGTGCCAGCGAGTGCATCTGCGCGATCTGCCGCTGGCCTTCCAGGTAGAACGCCTTGTGCAACCCCCACATCATGCACAGCAGGATCAGCGAGAACGGCAGCGAGGTCAGCACCACCGCCGACTTCAGCGAATCGATGCTGCCGGCGAACAGCAGCCCGCTGGTGACCAGGGCAGTCATCGCGCCCCAGAAGATCCGCAGCCAGTTCGGCCCGTCCTCGTCGGCATTCCCGCCCTTGGCCGAAAGCGTGGACAGCACCACGGTGCCGGAGTCGGCGGAGGTGACGAAGAACACGAAGCTGATGAACACGGTGACCGCAATCACCGTCTTGCTCCAGGGGTAGGTTTCCAGCAGCAGGTACAGGCTCATCGACGGATTGTCCAACGCCGACTGCCCCAGCGCGGTCATGCCGTGGTTGATCACCTGGTCCAGCGCGCTGTTGCCGAAGATCGACATCCACGCCAGGGTGAAGCCCAGTGGGATCAGCAGCACGCCGAAGACGAATTCGCGGATGGTGCGGCCACGGGAAATGCGCGCGATGAACAGCCCGACGAAGGGCGCCCAGGCAATCCACCAGGCCCAGTAGAACACCGTCCAGCCGCCCAGCCAGTCGCGGTTCTCGCTGTAGGCGTAGACATCGAAGCTCTTGCGCGGCAAGGCGCCGAGATAGTCGCCCAGGTTCTGGATCAGGGTATTGAACAGGTGCTGGGTAGGCCCTGCGAACAGCACGAACAGCAGCAGCGCACAGGCCAGGAACAGGTTGATGTCGCTCATCACCCGCACGCCCTTCTCCACCCCGGCGACCGCCACGGCCACCGCCGCGCCCATCATCAGGGCGATCAGCAGCACCTGCACCCACTGGCTGTGGTCGATGCCGAACAGGTAGTCGAGACCGGCGTTCAGGTGCAGCACGCCAAACCCCATGTCCGCACCCAGGCCGAACACCGTGGCAATGATGCCGAAGCCGTCCACCGCGTAGCCGATCGGCCCGTTGATGCGCTTGCCGATCAGCGGATACAGGGCCGAGCGCAAGGCCAGCGGCAGGTTGTGCCGGTAGGCGAAGTAGGCCAGGGCCATGCCGACGAAGGCGAACACGCCCCAGCCGTGCAGGCCCCAGTGCAGGAACAGGATCTGCATCGCCTGACGCCCGGCCTCGGCCGTGCCCGCCTCGCCCTGGGGCGGCTGGAGCATGTGGGTCAGGGGTTCGGAGACGCAGAAGAAGAACAGCGTGATGCTGATGCCGGCGGCGAACAGCATGCCGGCCCAGGACAGGTAGCTGAACTCGGGCTGGTCGTGGTCGGCGCCGAGCTTGATCTTGCCGTAGCCGGACACCGCAGTGACCACCACGAACACCAGGTACAGGGTCATGGCCAGCATGTAGTACCAGCCGACCGTGTTGGCCGCCCAGTTCTGCGCCGCCAGCAGCCAGTCGCCTGCTGCTTGCGGATTGGCGATGACCACCAGGCCGAATATCAGGATGAAGCTTGCCGCGAAGTAGAACACCGGAGGGTTCATGCGGATCTTGCCATTGGCAAGGGAAGGCGTCGGTGCACTCATGAAGCGAGCACCTCGACAGCGGTGAAAAGGCTCGGATTGAACGGGTTCAGCAAAGGGAATCCTCCTGTTGAACACCGGCAGCGGACCAGCGTTTTAATTTGAACAAGCGTTCAAGTTAAACATGGATCGGATTTCAATGCGACCTGTGGTCGCTGGCGGGCGACCAATTGACCTGTGCTCCTTGCCAGCAGTTCCGGCCCTGTCGCGGGGCAAGTCGCAGCGGCGAACCGCCGCTCCCACAGAGGCAGTGTCGACCCACGTTCCGTGTTGTATCTGTGGGAGCGCGACAGGGCCCGCCGGGCCTACCTCACTGTTTGTCCTGGCAATCGAGCTGCAGGTTGGCCTGGGTGATGTTGCTCTCGGCCGGCACGCTGCGGGTCAGCCAGACATTACCGCCAATGGTCGAGCCCTTGCCGATGGTGATGCGCCCCAGGATGGTCGCACCGGCATAGATCACCACGTCGTCCTCGACGATGGGGTGGCGTGCCAGGCCCTTGTGCAAGGTGCCCGACTCGTCCGACGGGAAGCGCTTGGCGCCCAGGGTCACCGCCTGGTAGATGCGCACGCGCTCGCCGATGATCGCCGTCTCGCCGATCACCACGCCGGTACCGTGATCGATGAAGAAGCTCTGGCCGATCTGCGCACCGGGGTGAATGTCGATGCCCGTGGCCGAATGCGCCAGTTCCGAGCTGATCCGCGCCAGCAGCGGCAGGCCAGCCCGATACAGGTGGTGCGCCAGGCGGTGGTGGATGATCGCCAGAATCCCGGGATAGCACAGCAGCACCTCGTCGACACTGCGCGCTGCAGGGTCGCCGTGGTAGGCAGCCAGCACATCGGTGTCGAGCAGCACGCGCAGGCCCGGCAAGGCTTTGGCGAAGCCCTGGATCAGGCCCAGGGCGTGGCTGTCGACGTTGTGCGGCTCGACCTCGGTATTGCCATGGCGGGCGGCGTAGCGCAGCTCCAGGCGGGCCTGGGCCAGCAGCGAGGTAAGGGCGGCATCGAGGGTATGGCCGACATAGAAGTCCTCGCTTTCCTCGCGCAGGTCCACCGGGCCCAGGCGCATGGGAAACAGCGCCCCGCACAGTTGCTCGAGGATCTCGCGCATCGCCTCGCGCGACGGCAGCTCGCGGCCGCCCTGCTTGTTGCTGCACCGGCCATTGCGGCTGCGCCACTGGTCACGCGCCTGGCGCAGTTCGCTGACGATGCCCGGCAACTGCCAATGGCCGGTCGATGGATGTTCGCTCACGGTGTTCTCCTGGCTTGCGGCGTTGTCGGGAAGGTGTGACCGCCCGCGTCGGGACGACCACACAGGGATCCGCCGCTTGTGGGATTCACTCTACGGCAAATTCTTCCCTTGGAAAAAACAACGCTTTATTCCATCCTGCACTAAGTCGGGCATAAGCAGCGATGACGGGGGCTGCGTTCACAGCTACCCTCAACACTGCCCTTCAGGGAAGAAATAACCTAAAGGAATAATAGATAATTTTTTATTATTTCCTGAGCTATACAGCCCACCCTATAGTCGCCACCCACTACTTAAAACAAAGCGCGGGGACAGCCATGACCAGATTCACCAAGCCACTTCTCAATGCCAGCCTGGCGCTCCTGCTGGGTACCGGCCTGCTGGGCAACGCCTTCGCCGGCGAGCAGTTGAAGACCATCCAGGAAAAAGGCGTGATCAACGTCGGCCTGGAAGGCACCTACCCGCCCTTCAGCTTCGTCGACGAGAACGGCAAGCTGACCGGCTTCGAGGTCGAGCTCTCGGAACTGCTGGCCAAGGAGCTGGGGGTCAAGGCCAAGGTCCAGCCGACCAAATGGGACGGCATCCTCGCAGCGCTCGAGTCCAAGCGCCTGGACGTGGTGATCAACCAGGTCACCATCTCCGAAGAGCGCAAGAAGAAGTACGACTTCTCCGAGCCCTACACCATCTCCGGTATCCAGGCGCTGGTCCTGAAGAAGAAGGCCGAGCAGCTGAACATCAAGACCGCGCAGGACCTGGCCGGCAAGAAGGTCGGCGTGGGCCTGGGCACCAACTACGAGCAATGGGTCAAGCAGGATGTGCCCAAGGCCGACGTGCGTACCTATGAAGACGATCCGAGCAAGTTCGCCGACCTGCGCAACGGCCGTATCGACGCCATCCTGATCGACCGCCTGGCAGCCCTGGAATACGCCCAGAAAGCCAAGGATACCCAACTGGCCGGCGACGCCTTCTCGCGCCTGGCATCGGGCGTGGCCCTGCGCAAGGGCGAGCCAGAGTTGCTGGACGCAGTGAACAAGGCACTGGACAAGCTCAAGGCTGACGGCACCCTGGCCAAGCTGTCCGAGAAATACTTCGGTGCCGACGTCACCAAATGATTCCTGAAGCCCTGCAACTTGTTATCGACTCTACGCCCTTCCTGCTCAAGGGCGCGGGTTACACGGTACTGCTCAGTGTCGGCGGCATGTTCTTCGGCCTGGTGCTGGGCTTTGCCCTGGCACTGATGCGCCTGTCGAAGATCCTGCCGCTGGACTGGCTGGCGCGGATCTACGTGTCGTTCTTCCGCGGCACGCCACTGCTGGTGCAACTGTTCGTGATCTACTTCGGCATGCCGCAGATCGGTATCGAGCTCGATCCGATCCCGGCCTCGCTGATCGGTCTGTCGCTGAACATGGCAGCGTACATCTGCGAAATCCTGCGTGCGGCGATCTCCTCGATCGACCGCGGCCAGTGGGAGGCTGCCGCCAGCATCGGCATGACCCGGACCCAGGCCATGCGCCGGGCGATCCTGCCCCAGGCCATGCGCACCGCCTTGCCGCCGCTGGGCAACAGCTTCATCTCGCTGGTCAAGGATACCGCCCTGGCGGCGACCATCCAGGTGCCGGAGCTGTTCCGTCAGGCGCAGCTGATCACCGCGCGGACCTTCGAAGTCTTCACCATGTACCTGGCCGTGGCCGTCATCTACTGGATTCTCTGCAGTATCCTGGCGCACTTCCAGAACCGCATGGAAGCGCGGGTCAACCAGCATGACCAGGAGCACTGAGATGATCGTAGTAGAAGGCCTGACCAAGCAGTTCAAGGGCCAGACCGTGCTCAAGGGCATCGACCTGACGGTCGAGGCCGGTGAAGTCGTCGCCATCATCGGCCCCAGCGGCTCGGGCAAGACCACCTTCCTGCGCTGCCTGAACCTGCTGGAAACCCCCGATGCCGGGAAGATCCGCATCGGCGACATCGACATCGACGCCGACCGCCCGCTCGGTGGCCAGCAAAGCGCGATCCGTCGCCTGCGCCAGCAGGCCGGATTCGTGTTCCAGAACTTCAACCTGTTCCCCCACCGCACCGCCCTGGAGAACGTCATCGAAGGGCCGGTGATCGTCAAGAAGACCCCACGCAACCAGGCCCTGGAACTGGGTCGCAAGCTGCTCGCCAAGGTCGGCCTGGCCGGCAAGGAAGACGCCTATCCACGGCGCCTGTCCGGCGGCCAGCAGCAGCGCGTGGCCATCGCCCGCGCCCTGGCGATGGAACCCGAGGTGATCCTGTTCGACGAACCGACCTCGGCGCTCGACCCCGAGCTGGTCGGCGAAGTGCTGGCGACCATCCGCGGCCTGGCCGAGGAGAAGCGCACCATGATCATCGTCACCCACGAAATGAGCTTTGCACGTGATGTGGCGAACCGGGTGATCTTCTTCGACAAGGGCGTGATCGTCGAACAGGGCGAGGCCAAGGCGCTGTTCGCCGCGCCGAAGGAGGAACGCACCCGGCAGTTCCTGCGCAAGTTCCTGGGGACGACTGCTTCGCAGGATTGAACCCCGCCGGTACAGGCTTCGCGGGCAGACACGCTCCGGCATGGGGCGGATCTACCCGCGAGCAGGCCACACACCCCTAACGACTCCCTCCTTCTATTCATATTCCAAAGAGTTAGTTCATAAACTTTTTATAAGCACATAAGGTATATAAACCGGACCACCGGACCCGCACACATCCGTCGCGATCAGCTGTAGCGACGCATTCACTACGTGAGGTTCAGGAATGGTCAGGAACACAATCACCCCAGTGCGCAACGCCAGGGCATTGAGTGCAGCCAAGGAGCGGCACTGATGTCCAGCCAAGCCAATACCCTCTTGCACAGCGATACCGACAGTTCGCCCCTGCTGCTGCCGGCCAAGGTGCTGCGCAACGACGCCGAGGCCCTGCAAGCCGCCCGTGAGCTGGCCGAAGTGGCACGTCAGCAGGCTTCTCGCCGCGACCAGCAACGCAAGCTGCCGTGGGCCGAGATCGAGCAGTTCACCCGCTCGGGGCTGGGCAGCATCAGCGTGCCCAAGGCCCATGGCGGCCCGGACGTGTCATTCGCGACCATCGCCGAAGTCTTTCGCCTGATCAGTGCCGCCGACCCGGCGCTGGGGCAGATCCCTCAGAATCAGTTCGGCCTGCTGCAACTGCTGCGCCTGACCGCCAGCGAGGCGCAGCAGGCGCTGATCTTCCGCTCGGTGCTGGACGGCTGGCGCATCGGCAACGCCGGCCCCGAGCGCGGCACCAAGGATACCTTGACCCTAAAGGCTCGCATCACCCGCGACGGCGACACCTACCGCATCAGTGGCGAGAAGTTCTACTCCACCGGCGCCCTGTTCGCCCACTGGGTAGCGGTCAAGGCCCTGGACGACGAAGGTCGCCAGCGCCTGGCCTTCGTCCGCCGTGGCAGCCCGGGGCTGCGCATCGTCGACGACTGGTCCGGTTTCGGCCAGCGCACCACTGCCAGCGGCACGGTACTGCTCGACCAGGTGCCGGTAGACGCAGACCTGGTGATCGACAACTGGCGCCAGGCCGACCAGCCGAATATCCAGGGTGCGGCCTCGCAACTGATCCAGGCTGCCATCGACGCAGGTATCGCCGAAGCGGCCATCGACGACGCCATCGCCTTCGTGCGCGACAAGTCGCGCCCTTGGATCGATGCCAAGGTCGAGCGAGCCAGCGATGATCCCTACGTGATCGCCGACGTCGGTCGCCTCAAGCTCGAACTGCATGCCGCCGAGGCGCTGCTGCGCAAGGCTGCGCAGGTGCTGGACGAGGTCAATGCCGCGCCGCTCGATGCCGAGGCGGCAGCACGCGCCTCGATTGCCGTGGCCGAAGCCAAGGCGCTGACCACCGAGATTGCGCTGCAGGCCGGCGAGAAGCTGCTCGAGCTGGCCGGCAGCCGCGCCACCCTCGCCGAATTCAACCTCGACCGCCACTGGCGCAACGCCCGCGTGCACACCCTGCACGACCCGGTGCGCTGGAAGTACCACGCGGTCGGCGCCTACTACCTCAACGGCACGCTGCCTGCGCGGCATTCCTGGATCTGAATTTTTTGTCGGGGGCTGCCATGCAGCCCCGGAGAACACCATGACAATATCCGTGATCACCAGCGACGCCCAGGCCCTGGCCGTCGCCGAAGACCTCGCCCGGCAACTGCAGCGCGACAGCGCCCTGCGCGACCGTGAACGGCGCCTGCCGCATGCCGAACTGGAGCTGTTCACCCGCTCCGGGCTGTGGGCCATCAGCGTACCCAAGGCCTTCGGTGGCGCCGAAGTCTCGAACGTCACCCTGGCCAAGGTCATCGCCCGCATCGCCCAGGCCGACGCCTCGCTGGGGCAAATTCCGCAAAACCACTTCTACGCCCTCGAAGTGCTGCGGGTGAACGGCAGTCCCGAACAACAGCAGCGGCTCTACGCCGAGGTGCTGGCCGGCAAGCGCTTCGGCAATGCCCTGGCCGAACTGGGCACCAAGACCTCCAGCGACCGCACCACCCGCCTGACCCGCGACGGCGGCGGCTATCGCATCAACGGCCGCAAGTTCTACGCCACCGGGGCGATCTACGCCCAGCGCATCCCCACCTCGGTGGTCGATGACGAGGGCGTGCAGCAACTGGCATTCGTGCCCGCCGACAGCCCCGGTGTGCAGGTGATCGACGACTGGAGCGGCTTCGGCCAGCGCACCACCGGCAGCGGCTCGGTGCTGTTCGACAATGTCCGCATCGAGGCCAGCGACCTGGTGCCCTTCCAGACAGCCTTCGAGCGCCCGACCACGGTCGGCCCGCTGGCGCAGATTCTTCACGCCGCCATCGACACCGGCATCGCCCGCGCCGCCCTTGAGGACGCCCTGCACTTCGTGCGCAGCCACAGCCGCCCCTGGATCGACGCAGGTGTCGAGCAGGCCTCGGCCGACCCACTGACACTCAACAGCTTCGGCCGCCTGAGCATTCGCCTGCACGCCGCCGAGGCACTGCTCGAACGCGCAGGCGAGACACTCGACCGTGCCCAGCGCGACAGCAACGCCTGCAGCGTGGCCGCCGCCTCCATTGCCGTTGCCGAAGCCCGGGCGATCAGCACCGACATCTCCCTGGCCGCCGGCAGCACCCTGTTCGAGCTGGCCGGCAGCCGCGCCACCCTGGCCGAACACAACCTCGACCGGCACTGGCGCAATGCCCGGGTACACACCCTGCACGACCCGGTGCGCTGGAAATACCACGCCATCGGCAACTACTACCTGAACGGCGAAAATCCACCGCTGCGGGGGACCATCTGATGGCCAGGCAGATCCTGCTCAACGCTTTCAACATGAACTGCATCGGCCATATCAACCATGGCCTGTGGACACATCCGCGCGACACCTCGACCCGCTACAAGGATATCGAGTACTGGACCGAACTCGCGCGCCTGCTGGAGCGCGGGCTGTTCGACGGCCTGTTCATCGCCGACATCGTCGGCACCTACGACATCTACGGCGATTCGGTCGATGTCACGCTCAAGGAGTCGATCCAATTGCCGGTCAACGACCCGCTGCTGCTGGTCTCGGCCATGGCCGCGGTGACCCGCCACCTGGGCTTCGGCCTGACCGCCAACCTCACCTACGAGCCGCCCTATCTGTTCGCCCGCAGGCTCTCGACCCTCGACCACCTGAGCAAGGGCCGCGTGGGCTGGAACATCGTCACCGGCTACCTCGACAGCGCGGCCCGGGCCATGGGCCTGGAGCAGCAGCCCGAGCACGACCGGCGCTACGACCAGGCCGACGAATACCTGCAGGTGCTGTACAAGCTGCTCGAGGGCAGCTGGGCCGACGATGCCGTGGTCGAGGATCGCAAGCAGCGCGTCTATGCCCGACCCGACAGGGTGCGCAAGGTCGAGCACCGTGGCGAGTTCTACAAAGTCGAGGGCTATCACCTGTGCGAGCCCTCGCCGCAGCGTACCCCGGTACTGTTCCAGGCCGGCAGCTCAGCACGTGGACTGGCGTTCGCCGGTAACCACGCCGAGTGCGTGTTCATCGGTGGCCAAACCCACGCCGGCACCCGCGCCCAGGTCGACAAGGTACGCGCCGCCGCCCTCGCTGCCGGCCGCGATCCGCAGGGCATCAAGGTGTTCATGGGCATCACGGTGATCGTCGCGCCCACCGAGGAGCAGGCCCGCGCCAAGCACGCCGAGTACCTGCGCCACGCCAGTGCCGAGGCCGGGGTCGCGCATTTCGCTGCCTCCACCGGCATCGACTTCGCCGCCTTCGACCTCGACGAGCCGATCAACGCCGGCCAGGGCAATGCGATCCAGTCCGCCACCAAGCTCCTGCAGGACAGCGCCTGGACCCGCCGCCGCCTGCTGGAACAACACGCCCTGGGCGGGCGCTACGTGACCCTGGTCGGCTCGCCGGCACAGGTGGCCGAGCAACTGATCGGCTGGATCGACGAAACCGGCCTGGACGGCTTCAACCTGGCCCGCACCGTCACCCCCGAAAGCTACGAAGATTTCATCGACCTGGTGGTGCCCGAGCTGCAGAGCCGTGGTCGCTACAAGACCGCCTACGCCGACGGCAGCCTGCGCCAGAAGCTGTTCGCCAGCTCCAGCGCCCACCTGCCCGTCGACCATCCCGGCAGCACCCATCGCACGTCCATCAACGCCCCGACCGGAGCCGCGCACCATGCTTGAGAAACTCTACCGACCCGTTGCCGCCGCCCTGCTGTCGCTGGGCCTTGCCGGCGCCGCGCTGGCCGCTGAACCCCTGAAGATCGGCACCACCGCCGCCTTCGCCATTCCCCTGGAGGCCGCGGTGGAGGAGGCGCACAAGCAAGGCCTGGAGGTGAAGCTGATCGAGTTCAGCGACTGGATCGCGCCCAACGTCAGCCTCAACAGCGGCGACATCGACGTGAACTACTTCCAGCACATCCCCTTCCTGGAAAACGCCAAGGCCGCAGCGGGCTTCAACCTGGTGCCCTACGCACCGGGGATCATCAACAACGTCGGCCTGTATTCGAAAAAATACAAAAGCTTCGCCGAACTGCCCGAAGGCGCCAGCGTGGCCATCGCCAACGACCCGATCAACAGCGGGCGTGGCCTGCAGCTGCTGGCCAAGGCCGGGTTGATCACCCTCAAGCCTGGCGTGGGTTACAAGGCCACCGAAGATGACATCGTCGACAACCCGAAGAAACTCAGGATTCTTCAGGTCGAGGCCGTGCAACTGGTGCGTGCCTACGACGATGCCGACCTGGTGCAGGGCTACCCGGCCTACATCCGCCTGGCCAACAGCTTCGATGCCACCTCGGCGTTGCTGTTCGACGGCCTGGAGAACAAGGAGTACGTGATCCAGTTCGTGATCCGCCCGCAAAGCAAGGGCGACCCGCGCCTGGCGAAGTTCGTCGATATCTACCAGCACTCGCCGGCCGTGCGCGAGGCCCTGAACAAGGCCCACGGCAGCCTGTACCAGGCCGGCTGGGAGGGCTGAGATGAGCAGCGCCAGCGCCCTCAGGGCGCCCATCCCCCAGACTTCGCCAGCCCCGGCGCGCGAGCAGGTGCTGCGCCCGGAAGTGAACGAGGCCCATGTGCGTTTCATCGGCCTGGGCAAGACCTACCCCGGGCAGACGCAGCCGGCCCTGCAGGGCATCGACCTGAACATCCGCCGCGGCGAGATCTTCGGCATCATCGGCCGCAGCGGCGCAGGCAAGTCGTCGCTGCTGCGCACCATCAACCGCCTGGAGCAGCCCAGCGAAGGTCGCGTGCTGATCGACCAGGTCGATATCGCGCCGTTCGACGAGGACCGCCTGGTGTCGCTGCGCCGGCGCGTCGGCATGATCTTCCAGCACTTCAACCTGATGTCGGCCAAGACCGTCTGGCAAAATGTCGAGCTACCGCTGAAGGTGGCCGGCGTGGCCAAGGCCGAGCGCCAGCGCAAGGTGCGTGAGCTGCTGGAACTGGTGGGGCTGGAACAGAAGCACCATGTCTATCCGGCGCAGCTGTCCGGCGGCCAGAAGCAGCGTGTCGGCATTGCCCGCGCGCTGGTGCATGACCCGCAGATCCTGCTGTGCGACGAGGCCACTTCGGCACTGGACCCGGAAACCACCGCCTCGATTCTCGACCTGCTGCGCGACATCAACCGGCGCCTGGGCCTGACCGTGGTGCTGATCACCCACGAGATGGCTGTGATCCGTGATGTCTGCCACCGCGTGGTGGTGCTCGAAGGTGGCCAGGTGGTCGAACAGGGTGAGGTCTGGCAGGTGTTCGGCGCGCCGCGCCACGAAGTCACCCGCACCTTGCTTGCGCCGCTGCAGGCCAGGCTGCCCGCCACCTTGCAGGCCGCGCTGCGGGCCAGCCCGGTCAACCAGGGCAGCGCCGTGGTGCTGCGCCTGCAACTGGCGGGCGAGCCCGAACTCTCGACGCTGTTCGCCGAGCTCGGCGGGCGTGTGCGCTTGCTTCAGGGCGGCATCGAAACCATCGGCGAGCACGCGCTGGGCCAGTTGATCCTGGCCGTACGGGGCTCGCCACACGCGACCCATCAACTTCTGGAACGCGCCCGCCACTGGGCCACCGATGCGCAGGTACTGGGCTATGTGGACTGAACGCCTGTTGCAAGGCCTGATCGACACCTTGCTGATGGTCGGCGTGTCGTCGCTGATCGCGCTGCTGGTGGGGATTCCCATGGCGGTGCTGCTGGTCACCAGTGGCAAGGGCGGGATCTATCAGGCGCCGCTGCTGAACCGCGCGCTCGGCGCCTTCGTCAACCTGTTCCGCTCGATCCCGTTCCTGATCCTGATGGTGGCGCTGATCCCCTTCACCCGCCTGGTCGTCGGCACCACCTATGGCGTCTGGGCGGCGGTGGTGCCATTGACCATCGCCGCCACGCCGTTCTTCGCCCGGATCGCCGAAGTCAGCCTGCGTGAAGTCGACCAGGGCCTGATCGAAGCGGCGCAGGCCATGGGCTGCCGACGCTGGCACATCATCTGGCATGTGCTGCTGCCAGAAGCGCTGCCAGGCATCGTCGGCGGTTTCACCATCACCCTGGTGACCATGATCAACTCCTCGGCCATGGCCGGGGCGATCGGTGCAGGCGGGCTGGGCGACATTGCCTACCGCTATGGCTACCAGCGCTTCGACAGCCAGATCATGCTGACGGTGATCGTCATGCTGGTGGCCCTGGTGGCGGTGATCCAGCTGGGTGGGGATCGCTTGGCCAAGGGCTTGAACAAGCGTTGACCTGAAACCGAAGCGGGCTTGTCGGGGCGCGAGCCGCCGCGCCTACGGCCAGCGCAGATCCTCGGCGGCCACCGGCCGCCCGAACCAGTAGCCCTGCCCCAGGTCGCACTGCTGTTCCAGCAGGAACCGCGCCTGCTCGGCCTGCTCGATGCCTTCGGCGTGCACCTGCATGCCCATGCTGCGCGCCAGGGCAATGATCACCCGCACGATGGCGATGTCATCCTCGTCACTGGGCAATCCGGCGACGAAACCCTGGTCGATCTTGAGCTTCTGCACCGGCAGGCGCTTGAGCCGCAGCAACGACGAATACCCCGTGCCGAAGTCATCGATGGCCAGGCGCAGTCCCAGTTCGCGCAGGCGGTGCAACTGTTCCAGCGCCACCTCGGGGTCTTCCATCACCGCACTTTCGGTCACCTCCAGCTCCAGCAGCGCCGGGTCCAGGCCGGTGTCGTGCAGCACCTCGGCCACCTGGCGGTACAACGCGCGCTGGCCGAACAGGCGGCTCGACAGGTTCACCGCAACGAAGGTCAGCCCGCGCCCCTGGGCCTGCCACTGCACCATCTGCCGGCAGGCCTGGCGCAATACCCAGGCGTCGATATCGGCAATCAGCCCGGTGCGCTCGGCAATCGGAATGAACTCGCCCGGCGGCACCAGACCGCGTTCAGGGTGCTGCCAGCGCACCAATGCCTCGACCCCGACCAGTGCCCCGGTGAACAGGTCGTGCACCGGCTGGTAGAACACCCGCAGTTCTGCCTGGGCCAGGGCGCGACGCAACTCGCCGGCAGTCTCGACCCGGTGCTGGGCGTGGGCCGTCAGCTCTTCGGTGTACAGCGCGTAGCAGGCGCGGCCATTGCCCTTGGCCTTGAACAACGCCGAGTCGGCGTTGCGCAACAATTGCTCGGCACTCAGGGCGTCACTGGGGAACAGGCTGATACCGATGCTGGCGCTGATGAACAGGCGCTGGCCTTCGACGACGAAGGGCTCGCGCAGGCGCTCGATGATGCCCTGCGCCGTGGTTGCGGCCTGCGCCACCTGTTCGCAGCCTTCGAGCAACACGGCGAACTCGTCGCCGCCCAGGCGCGCGAGGGTCACGCCGCTGCCCAGCTGTTCACCCAAGCGCTCGCCCACGCGCTTGAGCAACTGGTCGCCGATGGTGTGTCCCAGGCTGTCGTTGATGCCCTGGAAATGGTCGAGGTCGAGCAGCAGCAAGGCGCAACCGCGCTTGTTCGACTGCGCGCCCGCCAGCGCCTGCTCGGCCCGGTCGCTGAACAGCAGGCGGTTGGGCAGGCCGGTCAACGGATCGTGGTGGGCCAGGTAGGCCAGCTCCTGCTCGGAATGCTTGATTGCGCTGATGTCGCTGAATACCGCGACGTAGTGGCTGAGCTCGCCGGCATCGTCACGGATGGCGCAGATCGTCTGCCACTGCGGGTAGATCTCGCCGCTTTTGCGCCGATTCCAGATCTCCCCGCTCCACTCGCCCTTCTCGGCGAGGGTGGCGTAGATCTGCTGGTAGAACGGCGCAGCGTGGCGACCGGACTTGAACTTGCTCGGGCGCTGGCCCAGCACCTCGTCCTGCTGGTAGCCGGTGATGCGCATGAAGGCGCGGTTCACAT
Source organism: Pseudomonas sp. FA117 (assembly GCF_057370475.1). Lineage (NCBI taxonomy): Bacteria > Pseudomonadati > Pseudomonadota > Gammaproteobacteria > Pseudomonadales > Pseudomonadaceae > Pseudomonas > Pseudomonas sp. FA117. Next base: position 271,677 of record NZ_CM170675.1, on the reverse strand, counting down.
GCACGATCACACCGCTGCGGTCGGTCACCAGCACCCCTTCGAGGGTGCTGTCGAACACCGCGGCGGCCATGCGCAGGCGCTCGCGGTCCTCGCTGCGCAGGCGTGCGCCGACACCGATGAAATCGAGCAGCCGCGCCCGCGAAAAGAAGATCAGCAAGGCGCTGAGCAGCACCCAGACCACCACGTTGATCTGGCGACCCACGATCAGCGCCAGGTCGTTGTCGGTCATGCCGCGCAACACCAGCTCCGACAGCACCAGCCAGAGGAACGACAACACAACGTAGAGCGCGGCCATGCGCAAGGCGTCGCGAACGGAAACAGACATGTCGGGTGCATCGGTCCATGAAAAAAGAAGCGCGCAGTATAAAGGCTGAAACATGCCGTGACTTTAATTCCGGACTCATCAAAACGTCGTGGTGCCTGCCCTCCTGCGCCCGCCCGGCCTGCCTCCGCAACCGGCACACACGTCGGCAGGTGACGAGCGGGCAGGCCCCAGGCAAACGCCCGGCTGGCTTTATTTCCCTGCCAAGGGATAATGCGCCCGTTGTTTCCCCTGTTTTCCCGAGGGTCTTTTCAAATATGTGGCACAACGGTCTGCTCGATCTGTCGGCCTGGCAACTGGTCGGGGTCACCCTGCTGATGACCCACCTGACCATCGTCAGCGTCACGATCTACCTGCATCGCTATTCGGCGCACCGCTCCCTGGAGCTCAACGCCGGGCTCAAGCACGTCTTCCGTTTCTGGCTGTGGCTGACCACGGCGCAGAACACCCGCGAATGGACGGCGATCCACCGCAAGCACCACGCCAAGTGCGAAACCCCCGACGATCCGCACAGCCCGGTGTACAAAGGCTTGGGCACGGTCCTGCGCAAGGGTGCGGAGCTGTATCGCGAAGAGGCCCGCAACGAGGAAACCCTGCGCATCTACGGCAAGAACTGCCCGGACGACTGGATCGAGCGCAACCTCTACACGCGCTACAAGCTCGGCGGCATCGCCCTGATGGCCGTCCTCGACCTGCTGCTGTTCGGCACCATCGGCATCACCATCTGGGCGATCCAGATGATGTGGATTCCGTTCTGGGCCGCCGGCGTGGTCAACGGCCTGGGGCACGCGGTCGGCTACCGCAACTTCGAATGCCGCGACGCCGCCACCAACCTGGTGCCCTGGGGCATCATCATCGGCGGCGAGGAGCTGCACAACAACCATCACACCTATCCCAACTCGGCCAAACTGTCGGTGCGCCGCTGGGAGTTCGACATGGGCTGGATGTGGATTCGCCTGCTGTGCCTGCTGCGCCTGGCCAAGGTGCAACGCGTCGCGCCGATTGCCCATCGGGTCGAAGGCAAGGCGTCGCTGGACATGGACACCGCGATGGCGATCCTCAACAACCGCTTCCAGATCATGGCCCAGTACCGCAAGCTGGTGATCGGTCCGCTGGTCAAGCAGGAACTGGACAAGGTCGACACCTCGGTGCGCCACCATTTCCGCCGCGCCAAGCGCCTGCTGTCCCGCGAGACCAGCCTGCTGCAGGACCGCCACCACGTGCGTATCGAATCGATGCTGACCCACAGCCAGACGCTCAAGACCATCTACGAGAAGCGCCTGGCGCTGCAGCAGATCTGGGCGCGCACCAGCGCCAACGGCCACGACATGCTCGCCGCCATGAAAGACTGGGTACACGAGGCCGAAGCCAGCGGCATCCAGTCGCTGCGTGACTTCGCCGGGCAGCTCAAGACCTACTCCCTGCGCCCGACCGGCGCCTGAACGCCGTTGATCGGCACGCCCTGAGCCGGGGCGTGCCACCCGGAACTTCACCCCCTCACCCGACTCAAAACCGGTATATCGCCCGCGTGGCGGGCCGGCTCGTGGCCGCACGCACATCCGTCGAGAACCGATCCGTGCTCATGGCCAAAGAACTTCCCCCGATCCAGACCGGTCCACCCCGTCCCGAAGCTGCCCAGACCCTGCTCGCCCTGTTGCACGCCCAAGGGGAAGTCGCCCGCCTGAGCGAGCGCGAGCAGCTCTACAGCTCGCTGCTCGACAGCGTCAACGCCGTGCTCTGGGCCTTCGACTGGGAAACCCGCCAGGTGCTGTACGTCAGCCCCGCCTACGAACGCATCTTCGGCCGCCCCGCCAGCCTGGTGATGGCCGACTACAACGAGTGGCGCGATGCGATTCACCCGGACGATCTCGACTACGCCGAGCGCAGCCTCGCCCAGGTACTGCTGCAAGGCACCGTCGAAGATCGCGAGTACCGCATCATCAATGGTGCCGGTGAAGTGCGCTGGCTCAGCGACAAGTGCTACATCAACCAGCAGCGTGAAGGGGAGCGGGTAATCATCGTCGGTATCGCCGAAGACATCACCGAGAAGAAGCAGCTCGAGGGTGAGCTGCAGCGCCTGGCCACCACCGACGTGCTGACCCAGAGCAGCAATCGCCGGCACTTCTTCGAGTGCGCCCAGCAGGCCTTCGACCGCGCCCGCGAAGCCGACACGCCAATGGCTTTCCTGCTGCTGGATATCGACGACTTCAAGCACATCAACGACAGCTACGGGCATCCGGAAGGTGACCAGGTGCTGCAGCGCATCGCCGACAGCGGCAAGGCGGTGCTGCGCCGCGGCGATCTGTTCGGGCGTATTGGCGGCGAGGAGTTCGCCGCGGTGTTCCCCGGCTGCACGGCACAGGTCGCCGAGCAGATCGCCGAGCGCCTGCAGCGCGAGATCCAGCGCTTGAGCTTTACTTGCGGCCAGCAGACCTACGGTGTGACCGTCAGCCAGGGGCTGACCGAACTGACCGAACACGACGCCGATCTGGACAGCCTGTTCGGCCGCGCCGACGCGGCGATGTACCAGGCCAAGCGCGAGGGCAAGAACCGCATCGTCCGCGGTTAGCCTGCCCGTTGCAACCAATGGGTGTCAGGCGTTCGGTTCGCCGTCGTCGGCGGCCGCAGCCGATGCCTGCGGCCCAGGCGTCGCCACTGGCTCGACATCCTCTGCAGCCTTCACCTCGAGATCCGGCGTTTCCACCACGGCAGGCGGGGGTGGCGGCTTGCGCAGGCGGTTGAGCTCCGGCAGACCGATCTTCAGCAGGCGCGCAGTCTTGTTGCCGGCGATCTTTTCGTTGCCCTGGCTCGGCAGGGCCTGCGACAGCTGGCCGGCCAGGTTCATCGCCAGGATTTCCCGGGAATACACGCCACCACCCAGTTGATAGATCGCCGCGATCAACTCGCGCAGGTTCAACGGCAAGCGCCAGCGGGTGCGCAGGGCCGAGCCGAACGGCGCACCGAACTCATTGAGCGACAACTGCACCTGGTCCTCGTCCAGCTCGCCACCGGCCAGGCGCCACTCCTGCAGGGTACGCAGCACCGCCAGGTCGCCCAGGCAATGCAGCAGGCCGGCGCAATAGCAGAGTTCCTGGTCGAGCTTGAGCTGGCCCGCCAGTTCACGGGCAAAATTGGCGGTGTGCAGCGACAGGTCCCAGAAATGCGCGGCATGCTGCGCCAGCAGCGGATCGCTGAGGCGCGCGCTGCGCTTGAGGGTGAGGCCCTGGATCAGGTTCATGCTCTGGGTGCTGCCCAGCTTGTTCAAGGCCTGCATCAAGGTCTGCGCCGGGGCGTCACTGTGCAGCGCGGCGCTGTTGGCCGCCGCGATCAGCACGGCGACGATCTGCGGGTCGTTGCGCACGTCTTCTTCCAGCACGCGCAGGTCCAGGCCCTGGGCGTTCAGCGCACGCTTGACCGCTGCCTGCACATCGGCGAACAGCGGGCCGCCATCAGCGGTGGCGCGGCGCTGCTCGAGATAGGCCGGCAGGCTCGCGCCGGGCTGAAGCGGCGGTACGGGACACACGATCTGCTCGCCGACTTCCAGCAGCAGTTTCTCCAGACGCTTGCGCAGGTTGTCGAGGTTCAGTGGCTTGCTCAGGTAGGCGGTGGGCTGCAACGGCAGCGCCTCGCGCACACTGGCGCTGTCGCTGCGCTCGCTCATGAGGATGAACGGCAAGCCGGTTTTTTCGCTCTTGGCGCGCACCTTGCGCAGCAGTTCAAGACCGTCGAGGCCGCCCAACTCACGGGCGGCAATGATCAGATCGGGCTTTTTCGACAGCGCCGTCAGGGCCTGTTGGCCATCGGCACACTCCTCGAGGCGGGCATCGCAACGCACGCTGAGCAGCGTCTGGCGAAGCATTCCGCGCACCCAGGGATCGCTTTCGGCGATCAGCACGCGGGGCGGGAGGGGGTCTGCAGCACTCATGGGCAACTCCTGGTAATCCTTGACATGCGGCCTGAGGGCCTTCCAAGGCAAGTCCTGTCACAACGATAGCGCCCCATGCCTGGCTTGGGCATAAAAAAACCCGCCGTGGCGGGTTTTTTTCTGAAGCGCGTCACACTTTATCAGGCAAGTTCAGCGAAGCACTCTTCGATGATGGCCAGGCCTTTGTCCAGCAGGGCGTCTTCGGCGGTCAGCGGAACCAGGATCCGCAGGACGTTGCCGTAGGTGCCGCAGGACAGCAGGATCAGACCCTTGTCACGTGCCTTGGCGACCACTTGGGCGACGGCGGCAGCGTTCGGGGTGTGGGTGCCCTTCTCGAACACTTCCACAGCGATCATCGAGCCCAGGCCACGGACATCACCGATGATCGAGTGCTTCTTCTGGATCTCGCGCAGGCCGGCGGTCAGGCGCTCGCCAACGGCCTTGCTGCGGTCCAGCAGTTTCTCTTCCTCGAACACCTGGATGACGGCCAGGGCCGCGGCGCAGGCGATCGGCGAACCGGCGTAGGTGCCGCCCAGGCCGCCCGGGGCGATGGCGTCCATGTACTCGGCCTTGCCGCACACGCCGGCCAGCGGGAAACCGCCAGCGATGGACTTGGCGAAGGTGGTCAGGTCAGGCGCGACGCCCATCTGCTCCATGGCGAAGAAGGTGCCGGTACGGCCAGCGCCAGTCTGCACTTCGTCGGCGATCAGCAGGATGCCGTGCTGGTCGCACAGGGCGCGCAGACGCTGCATCAGCTCTTTCGGCGCGGGCAGGAAGCCGCCTTCGCCTTGTACGGGCTCGAGGATGATCGCAGCGATGTCGCGCGGCTCGGCGTCGTTCTTGAAGATGCGCTCGACCGACGCAATGGCGTCATCGACGCTCACGCCGTGCAGTTCGCTCGGGAACAGGGCGCGGAACACGCCGCCTGGCATCAGGCCCATGCCTGCGGAGTACGGCACGACCTTGCCGGTCAGACCCAGGGTCATCATGGTACGGCCGTGGTAGCCGCCGGTGAAGGCGATCACGCCGGCACGGCCGGTGGCGGCACGGGCGATCTTCACGGCGTTTTCAACGGCTTCGGAGCCGGTGGAAACCAGCAGGGTCTTCTTGTCGAAGTCGCCCGGGACCAGCTTGTTGATCTTCTCGCACAGCTCTACATAGGGCTCGTAGGCCAGCACCTGGAAGCAGGTGTGGCTGACCTTGGTCAGCTGCTCCTGAACGGCGGCGACCACTTTCGGGTGCAGGTGGCCGGTGTTCAGTACTGCGATGCCGCCGGCGAAGTCGATCAGTTCGCGGCCTTCAACGTCGATCACCGTGGAGTTCTTCGCCGACTCGACGAAGATCGGGTGGATCTGGCCGACGCCACGTGGGACGGCGGCGACACGGCGTTGCATCAAGGATTCGTTGGTCTTGCTCATAATGCCCTCATTCGCGCCGACTCTGACGGCGCTGTTATTCGGGGGTGGCTGGGTGTGCCTGCGAACAGTATTCGTTGATCGACTGTCACCGGCGCCCTGGCCACCAGGTACTGCATGTCAAAAAAACCAGCGAGACGTCGCTCTCGCGCCCCGCTGGCAGAGGTAAAGCCCTCAGCGCATCAGACGCTGATGCACAGGTATTTGATTTCGAGGTAGTCCTCGATGCCGTACTTGGAGCCCTCGCGGCCCAGGCCGGAGGCCTTGATACCGCCGAACGGCGCGACTTCGTTGGAGATCAGGCCGGTGTTGATACCGACCATGCCGTACTCCAGGGCCTCGGCGACGCGGAACACGCGGCTCATGTCGCGGGCATAGAAGTACGAGGCCAAGCCGAACTCGGTGTCATTGGACATGGCGATGACTTCGGCCTCATCCTTGAAGCGGAACAGCGGCGCCAGCGGGCCGAAGGTCTCTTCCTTGGCGACGGCGGCCGACTTCGGTACGTCGACCAGGATGGTCGGCTCGAAGAAGTTGCCTTCGATCAGCTTGCCACCGGACAGCACCTTGGCGCCCTTGGAGACGGCGTCCTCGATGTGCTCCTGGACCTTGGCGACCGCCTTGTTGTCGATCAGCGGGCCAGTGGTGGTGCCTTCTTCCAGACCGTTGCCGATCTTCAGCTTGCCGACCGCAGCCTTGAGCTTCTCGGCGAACGCGTCGTAGACGCCGTCCTGCACGTAGATACGGTTGGCGCAGACGCAGGTCTGGCCGTTGTTGCGGTACTTGGAGATGATCGCGCCCTCGACCGCCTTGTCCAGGTCGGCGTCGTCGAACACGATGAACGGTGCGTTGCCGCCCAGCTCCAGGGACACTTTCTTGATGTCCTTGGCGCATTCTTCCATCAGCTGGCGACCGATTTCGGTCGAACCGGTGAACGACAGCTTTCGCACCAGGGAGTTGCCGGTCAGCTCGCCGCCGACTTCACCGGCGCTGCCGGTCACGACGCTGAGCACGCCAGCCGGGATGCCGGCGCGGGTGGCCAGCTCGACCAGGGCCAGGGCCGAATACGGCGTCTGCGAAGCAGGCTTGAGCACCATGGTGCAGCCAGCGGCCAGGGCCGGGCCGGCTTTACGGGTGATCATCGCTGCCGGGAAGTTCCACGGGGTGATGGCCGCGGTGACGCCGATCGGCTGCTTGATGACGATCAGGCGCTTGTCCGGCTGATGACCCGGAATGGTGTCGCCGTAGACGCGCTTGGCTTCTTCGGCGAACCACTCGATGAACGACGCGGCGTAGGCGATCTCGCCCTTGGCTTCGGCCAGCGGCTTGCCTTGCTCGGTGGTCATCAGGCGAGCCAGGTCGTCCTGGTTCTCGATCATCAGCTCGAACCAGCGACGCAGCTTGTTCGAACGCTCCTTGGCGGTCAGTGCGCGCCAGGCCGGCAGGGCCTTGTCGGCGGCTTCGATGGCGCGGCGGGTTTCCGCAGCCCCCATCTTCGGCACGGTACCGATGACTTCGCCGGTGGCCGGGTTGGTCACCTTGATGGTCTGACCGCTGTCCGCATCCAGCCATTCACCGTTGATGAAGGCTTGCTGGCGGAACAACTGAGCGTCTTTGAGCTGCATGTCGGCTTCCCTTGACCGCACCGCGCTGGCACGGAGCGTATTGTCGATTATTGAAAGGCGCCTCTGGTGAGGCTGCCGTCAGGAATTCTGGCACCCAATCGAGCGAAGTGTTCAATATGGGCATCGAGCGTTTGAAATCTCAAACGAATGCTAAGCGTGTGCTGGGGGGTTGGACAATAGGCTGTTCGAAAAAAAGAACGAATGGTCTTTGGAAACGGTGCTGGCCTCTTCGCGGGCAAGCCCGCTCCCACAGGTTTCTTCTTACCTGTAGGAGCGGGCTTGCCCGCGAAGAGGCCAGCAAAGATTAGACGATCGAGCTGACGAAAATGTGATGCCGCTCTATCAGAAGGCCTTGTCCAGCTCGATCACCAGAGCCCGATACCCCACGCTTCCCGGCTGGCGGCTGTGCACCTTCAACTCCACCAGCACCTCCTGGGTGCCGCGGCGCACCTCGTTGAGCACCGTGGTGGTGAGCTTCTCCGGCGTCAGGTAGCCCACGGAGGCGGAATAGATGAACTGGGTGTCGGTCTCCGGCCGATACGCCACCACCGAGGTGATCGGGCTGTACCACTCGTCGCCTCGCGCCTTGCCGTATTCCCACACCTGCTCGACCGTGCCCTTGGTCTCGTCGATGCGGTACTCCACTGCCCGGCTGTAGTTGCCGCTGAGCCTGGTCGGGGCGAAGTCGCGGCCCCAGCCGTTGTCGAACACGGTCAGCGTGCCCTTGCCGGTGAGCCAGGCGGTGTGCTGCGTCCAGGACCAATCGAAGCCATCGCCGCCAGCCGGCGTCAGCACCTTGGCCTTTAGCCGTGCTGGCCAGCCCTGGGGCGAGGCGAGGATCCACTTCACCTGCTTGTCACGCCCGATCTTCACCACCCCCTGGTGACGCGCTGAAACGATGATGCTGTCGTCATCGGCGTCGTAGTCGATGGCATTGACGTGCGCCCAGTTGCGCCCGGTGCCGACCCCGGGCGTGTCGCCGAACGGCAGATCGCCTTCGGCCAGCTCGTTGGCCAGGCGCTCGTCCTGCTTCTGCACGCCTGCAGGCAACTGGATCGCCGCCTTGCCGAGGGTTTCCAGCAGGTCGCCGCGATACGGGTCGAGAATCTGGTTCAGGTCCCAGAAGTCCAGGACATCCCCCGCCTCGTCGACCTCGATGATGTGGTCGCGGATCGAGCGCACGCGCTTGCCGTCCGGGCGCCGGTAGTCGCTGGTGCCGACCCGCAGCAGGTAGGTGCCCTGGGCGGTCTCGCGGATCTCGTGGGAGAAGTCGGCGAACTTGTCCGGCAGGTTGCGCTGCCAGATGCGCCGGCCCAGCAGGTCGAACTTGGAGTAGGTCTGGCCCTGGCCCCAGATCAGCTTGCCGTCGCGGGTCTGCTGGAAACCCATGGTCCCGCCCAGGCCGTCGCGGCGATTGGAGTCGTGGATCTGCTCGATGTCCAGGTACCAGCGCACATCGCCATTGCTGTCGGCGATCCAGTTGTTGCCGACCTGGTCCCACTCGGCAGCACCGCCCAGGCCGTTCCACTTGAACGCACGGCCACCGGGAATTTCGCCCAGCAGGTGGTTGAACAGGTAAAGCCGCTTCTCGAAGCCCGGCGCCACCTTGATCGGCTCGACCAGCGGCAGCGCAGCCGTCTGCCTGGCCACCACCGGCAGGCGCACGGCCGGGGCGTAGATTTCATAACGCTCGCGAATGCGTTCGCCGTCGAGCTTGTAGCTGACTTCGACCTGGTTGACGTGATCCGGATAGAGCCCGAACACCGGGATGCCGCCGTAGGTCCACAGCGAGCGGTCCGAGACATCGTAGGCGATGTCCACCCCCCGCTCGCCACGGCCCAGCACGCGCACATGGGCGGCACTCAGGCTGCGCCCGCCGTCGCGGATGATCGCGGTCAGCGGCGCCAGGCGGTAAGGGTTGACGACGATATCACCGAGCAGGGCCTGGTCGTCGGCGGGCACCTTGGCGGTGATGCAGGCGCCTTCGGGCAGTGCGGGGGTTTCGGTCTTGGCGTTCATGGCAAAGCTCCTTGTCCTCAGAAGTCGTAGCGGGCGGTTGCGCCCACGGTGCGCGGGGTGCCGAGCACACCGGCATAGCCGCCGTTGGCGGAGTTCCACAGGCTGGTGAAATAGGTCTTGTCGCCGGCGTTCTTCACCCACAGCGACAGGTCGAGCACGCCGTCGCCCTGGTCCAGGCGCACGCCGGTCGAAAGGTTGACGATGGCGTAGCTGGGAATCTGGCCGTAGTCCGAGTCATCGATGGTGCCCACCGCATGCGAGCGGAAGGCGTAGCTGGCGGTGACATAAGGTTCGATGCGCTCGGCCAGCTGCCACTTGTACTGGGCGTTGAGGTTGGCGATGTACTTGGAGGCGCCGACCACCTGGTGACCAGACAGGTCGCAGGTGGCAGCGGCATTGACCAGGCTGACTTCCGGCGCGCACGGGGCGTCGTCGTACTCGGTGTAGCGCACGTCGTTCCACGAGCCGTTGAGGTTCAGGGTCAGGCCGCGCAATGGCACCGCGGTGGCCTCGAATTCGAAACCGCGCGAACGCACGCTGCCGGCGTTAGCCAGGTACTGCACGCGGTTGACCTGGTCGTAGACGTTCGCCTGATAGCCGTGCACCTCGGCCCAGAACAGGTTGGCATTGAGCTGCAGGCGGTTGTCGAGCAGCGTGCTCTTGACCCCGAGCTCGGCGTTGTTCACCCGTTCGGTACCGACCTGCAACGAGTCGGTGCCCAGGCGCGGTGCCGCGCCGACGGTCAGGTTCACTCCGCCGGACTTCTCGCCGTGCGACAGGCTGGCGTAGCCGAGCACCTCGTCGCTGAAGCGGTAGCTCAGGCTCAGCAGGCCCGACGGCGCAAAGCTGTACTGGCTGAGGTCGCCCGAATCGTAGGCACCCACGCGGCCCTGTCGCGCCGTCGCGGCCGCCCCGCTCACCGCGACACCGCCGAACGGATCGTCGCGGGTCACCCACGCGCTCTTCTCTTCATAGGTGCCGCGTACCCCTGCGGTGAAGTCCAGGCGCTCGGTCAGGTGCCAGGTGCCCTGGGCGAACAGCGCGTAGCTGTCGGTATCGATGTGCCCATTGCCCAGGGTGGTGACGTTGGCCAGCGCGCCGGCCGGAGTGGCGTTCCAGATATCCGCCTGTGGGCCGTAATAGGTGAACGACTTGTTGTCCAGGTCCTGCTTGAAGTAGTAGGCGCCCAGCACATAGTCGAAGAAGCCGCCGGTGGGCGAAGCCAGGCGCAGCTCCTGCGAGTACTGCTTGTCGCGCACCGATACGCCGGCGTTGTAGGCAGCGGGTACGTTGAGGCCGTCGTCGTTACGCGGAGTGAAATCCCACCAGCGGTAGGCGGTGATCGAAGTCAGGGTGAAGTCGTTGGGCAGGGTCCAGTTGGCCTCCACCGAGGAGCCGCCCTGGAACACCTTGACCATCTGGTCGGCGTCGAAGTTGACCTTGCGCTTCTTGCCCGACACCAGGGTGGCGCCGGCCTGGCTGGCCAGGCTCTCGTAGCGGTTGACGCCGTTGATGGTCGGGCCGGTGCTGTAGAGGCTGAGGATGCCGTTGTTGGAGTCCTCTTCGTTGTACTCGCCGATCCAGCGCAGGTTGAAGGTTTCGCTGGGCTTGAACAGCAGCTGGGTGCGAAAACCCTGGCGCTTGCCGCCGTTGAGGTCGTCGCCGTTGTAGAGGTTCTTCACATAACCGTCGTCCTCGGTGCGGTAGGCGCTGATGCGCCCGGCGAGGGTGTCGGTGATCGGGCCGGAGAAGCTGCCCTGGGTTTGCCAGTAGCCGTCCTCGCCCAGCGACGACTGCACGCTGCCCTCGCGCTGGAAGGTCGGCTTGCGCGTGGTGATGTTGAGCACCCCGGCCGTGGTGTTCTTGCCGAACAGCGTGCCCTGCGGGCCGCGCAGCACTTCCAGCTGGTCGACGTCGAGCAGGTCGAACACGGCCATGCCGGGGCGGCCGAGGTAGACGTTGTCCAGGTACACCCCCACGCTACCCTCCAGGCCATCGCTGGCCGGGTTGTTGCCCAGGCCGCGGATCGAGATGCTCGACTGACGGGCATGCACGTAGGCGACGTTGGTGCTGGGCACCAGTTGCTGCAGGTCCTGCACCCGGTAGATGCGCTGGGTTTCCAGGGTTTCGCTGCCCAGCACGCTGATCGGCGTGGGTACGCTCTGCGAGGTTTCCTCGCGGCGCCGGGCATTGACCGTGACGGTGCCGAGCTTGGCGTCCTGTTCGACGGCGGGCGTGGCGCCAGCAGGTGCAGGCTCGGCGAGGACATGACCGGCGGTCGCCAACAGCACACCAGCGGCCAGGGGTTGCAGGGTGAACAGCGACGCACGCGTCGGCCAACGGAAAACTCGCGACATGCAGATGCTCCTTAGGCGTGGGCCCTGGCGAGCATTTCCGTTGGCGGAATCGAATCGCGGTGAGAGGGCTTATATTCTTTTAAGAGATATAAATATTTTCATTTCATATTTTGTGGAATAAGTAACTGCCTTTATAAGGTTCACAACCCCTGTCAGCAATTGCATTTCACCGAAAGTTTCCATGTAGAAAATGCATATAGATCTCCGTCAGCTCCGTCACTTCATCGCACTGGTCGAGCACCGCAGCTTCGTCGCTGCGGCAGCCGCCGTGAATCTGTCGCAATCGGCCTTCAGCCGCAGCATCCAGACGCTGGAGCACAACATCGGCTGCCGCCTGATCGACCGGGCGAGCAAGGAGCTGGCGCCCACCCGCCAGGGCCAGTTGGTGCTGGAGCATTCGCGACGCCTGGTGCATGGCGCGCACAACCTGGTCAACGAGATCAACCAGTTCAATGGTGCAACCACCGGCATGGTGCGCTTCGGTTCGGGGCCAGCGCCGGCGGGCGGCCTGGTGCCGCGTGCCGTGGCGCGTTTCGTCAGCGAGTTTCCGGCGGCACGCACCTGCTTCCAGGTGGATAACTGGCAGGCGCTGAACCGTCGGTTGATGGCCGAGGAGATCGAGTTCTTCGTCGCCGACACCCGCCAGTTCGAAGCCGACCCGGACTACCGGGTGCACAAGCTCACACCGCAGCGCTGGTACTTCTGCTGCCGTGCCGGGCACCCGCTGACCGAGCGCCGCGAAGTGCGCGCACGCGACCTGTTCGACTACCCGATGGCCACCACCCTGCGTCCGCCGAACATCCGCAAGGTGCTCAGCGAGATGAGCGGCCGCCAGGACTTCCTGCCCAGCGTGGAGTGCGAGCATGGTTATGCACTGCTCAACGTGGTGATGCAGTCGGACACCATCGGCATCGCCTGTCGCGCCAATCTGCAGCCTTATCAGGACGAACAACGGCTGGTGGCGCTGGAACTGGTGGACCTGACGGCAGAGCAGGAGGAGGCCTGCCATACCCGCTACGGCATCGTCAGCCGGGTGGGGTATGGGTTGTCGCCGTTGGCGCAGGGCCTGGTGCGGCAGTTGATTGCGTGTGATGGGGAAGGATAGGGATTGATGGTGGCCTTTTCGCGGGCAAGTCGCAGCGGCGGTTCGCCGCTTGTACAGGCAACGCTGTAGCCCTTGTGGGAGCGGCGGTTCGGCGCTCCGACCTGCCCGCGAAAAAGCCGACACACCCGCTGCAGGATCAGCCCTTGCGCGTAGTCCGGCTCAACTGCCCATCCACCCCCACCGGCACTTCGCCGGCCAGGGTCACGCGCCGCACTATCCGTGGCTGGGTGCCGTAGTCGTCCACCGCATAGTGCTGCGTCGCACGGTTGTCCCAGATCGCCACGTCTCCCGCCTGCCATCGCCAGCGCACGGTGTTCTCCAGGCGTGTGACATGCCCCTGCAGGAGGCTGAACAGGTGGTTCGAATCGGCCTGTGAATACCCCTTGATGCGCTTGACGAAGTGCCCCAGTTGCAGCACCCGCTCACCGCTGATCGGGTGCACGCGCACCAGCGGATGCTCGGTCTCGTACACCGTCGAGGTGAACACCTTGCGGTAGCGCTCCAGCCGCTCGGGGTCCACGTCCGGCTTGGCACCGGCATAGTCGTACTCGTTGCTGTGCACGGCCCAGAGCTTGTCGGCCAGTTCACGCAGCGGCTCGGGCAGCTCCTGGTAGGCGCTGGCGGTGTTGGCCCAGACCGTGTCGCCACCCGATGCCGGGGCGACCACGCTGCGCAGGATGGAGGCCTTGGGGTAGGCATCGACGAACGTGACGTCGGTATGCCAGGAGTTGGCACGCTGGCCTTCGGCGCCATCGAGCTGCAGCAGGTAGTGGGTGCCATCGACCACCGGCACGGTGGGATGGGCGATGGGCTCGCCGAGCAGCTTGGCAAAGGCTTCCTGGCCCTGGTCGTCGAGGTGCGCCTGGTTACGGAAGAAGATCACCTTGTGCTGCACCAATGCCGCCTGGATGGCATCGACGGTAGCAGCATCCAGATCGGCAGACAGCTTGAGGTTGCGGATCTCGGCACCAATGCGGCCGGCGACCGGGTGGATGTCGAGTTCGAGGGCGTGCGGCGCGGTGGCCAGTGCGGCATTGCTCATATCGTGGTCCTCACGGTTTGAATCAGCGGGCGGCCTGGGTGGCCTGTTCCTGTTGCAGGGCGGTATCGATGAAGCGTGGGTCGATCCAGTCGGACACCTGGAAACTGCGGCGAATCAGGCGCTCCTTGGCGGCCAGGTCGACGCCCTGTTGCAGCAGGCCGACGAATTCACCATCCAGGCGCGGATCGAAGTAATGGGCGAGGTTTTCCTTGGCCAGGTCGTCGCTGAGCACGCTGCGCGGCCAGTTGGCGGTGCTCGACACCAGGTCCAGGTAGGCCTCGCGATTGTCCTCGTTGCGCAGCCAGTTCACCGCCTGCTGCTGGGTGGTCACCAGGCGCTGGACCAGGTCCGGGTACTTGCGGATGAAGTCGCCGGTGCCCAGCAGCACCGACTGGGTGCTGCCGGCTCCCTTGAGGTCGCGGGAGTTCACCGGTAGCTCGACCAGCCCGCGTTCACGCAACGACAGCAGGCTCGACAGGCCCCAGGTGGCGTCGATCTGCCTGGCGGCAAGCGCCGCATTGGACGCGTTGAAATCCAGGTTGATGACCTTCAGGTCGCGCTCCGACAAGCCCTGGCTGGCCAGGGCACTGGCGAACGACAACTGGTTGGCGGTGCCGCGGAACACTGCCACGCGCTTGCCCTTGAGGTCTTCCAGGCGGTGGATGCCAGAGCCCGGCACCACGCCCAGGTAGCTTTTCACCCCCCGCACACCCGCCGCCAGCACATGAGTGTCGAGGCCGCTGGACTTGCCGATGATCGCGGCCAGGTCGCCCAGGTAGGCAAAATCCGCCTGGCCGTTGGCCAGGGCCTCATTGACCGCAGGCCCTGCACCCTTGAAAAACCGCCAGTCGATACGAATACCGTCCTGGGCGAAAGCCTTCTCCAGCAACTGCTGGTCACGCAGCACATCGACCACACCGCCAGCGCTGGGCTTGCTGCCGGCGCTCAGGTCAGGCACGGCGATACGGATGACTTCAGGCCTGGCGCTGTCGGCGGCCTGGGCAGCCAGCGGCAGGGCGCCCAGCAGTGCGGCGAGCACAGGGGTGAACAGGTGGCGAAACGGGGTTTTCATGGCAAGGCTCCTTGGCAGGCTGCCAGCGGCGAGGGCCGGCGCTGTGGCCAGAAGCTAGGCCGGCTCGCTTGTAACCAACAAAGACCAATAGCTCATTTTCAAGTAACCAAAAGCTATAAACGAGCAAGCATGCGGTCCTGCGCGCCGCTTGCACGGGACGCATGGAAAATATGAGCAAAACGCAACGCCCTGGGGCTTCCCGATGCAAAGGATGCATGCTCTTATTTCTTGAATATCGCTATAAGCTATTTTTTATTCCTTTAGCGAATAACCTTGAAACGCTTCGGAGAGGGATCGATGAGCCAGAGCACGACAGCGTTGGGCCAGAACCGCTGGCACGGGCTATTCGCCGCACCACGCAACAGCTATGTGGAGGGCGCCCTACCCTGGGTGATCCCGATCGCATTGGCATTGCTGTGGTGGGTGGCCAGCCAGCGCCACTGGATGAGCGAGCAGATCCTGCCCGCCCCGTCATTGGTCTGGCAGACGGCGCTGGAATATGGCTCGGGCGAGCTCTGGGGGCACCTGTGGATAAGTCTGCAGCGTCTGTTCTGGGGGTTGCTCGCAGGCATCAGCAGCGGCCTGCTGCTGGGCACCTGGCTTGGTGGCTCGCGCCGAGCTCAAACCCTGGTGCTGCCGACCTTCATCGCCCTGGCGCAGATTCCGACCCTGGCCTGGATCCCGCTGTTCATGCTGTTCTTCGGCATCGGCGAATGGCTCAAGCTGGTGGTGCTGATCAAGGCTGTGGTGGTGCCGGTCACCCTGCACACACTGGTCGGTGTCCGCGACGCCCAGCCCCGGCTGCGCGAAGCCGCAGCGGTGCTGCGCCTGCCACCCCACCTGCTGTTCCTGCGTCTTTTGCTGCCGGCCGCCCTGCCCGCGTTCCTGGCTGGCGTACGCCTGGCCCTGGCCACCGGCTGGACCTCTTTGCTGGCGGTGGAGCTGCTCGCCTCCAGCGAAGGCATCGGCTACCTGATGGTCTGGGGTCGCCAGTTGTTCATGCTCGACCTGGTGTTTCTCTGCATCCTGCTGATCGGCGTGGTCGGTGCCGGCATGGAGCGCGGTTTCACGCACCTGGAGCGCCGGCTGCTGTACTGGCCGCAGCCGGCTACCGGCGAACAGCGGCGCAGTGACGTGCCACGCGGCTGGCAGGGCCTGCTGCTGCCACTGGGGCTGCTCACGCTATGGCAGGCCAGCAACAGCTTTGGCTGGGTCGACAGCAACATTCTCACCTCGCCTCTGCAGGTGCTCGACAGTCTGGTCGGCGGCGTGCTCGACGGCTCGCTGCCCGAAGCCATGGCGCGCAGCCTGCAACGCACCTTGCTCGGGCTGTTGCTCGGCGGTGGTGCCGGGTTCGTGGTCGGGCTGCTGCTGGGGCTCTCGCGCGCCAGCGAGCGGCTGTTCGGGCCAAGCCTGTCGGCATTGCGCCAGGTCGCGCTGTTCGCCTGGGTGCCGCTGCTCACCGCCTGGTTCGGCCTGGGCGAAGGCTCGAAGCTGGTGTTCGTCGGCCTGGCGGCCTTCTTCCCGCTGCTGATCGCCACCCAGCGCGGCATCGCCAGCCTGTCGCCGCAGCTGGCAGAAGCCGCCCGCACATTGCGTCTGAGCCTGGTGCAGCGCTTGATTTTGCTGGTACTGCCCGGCGCCGCCCCGGCCATCTTCGCCGGCCTGCGCCTGTCGCTGATCTACGCCTGGCTGGGCACCATCGGTGCCGAATACTTCATGCCCTCCGATGGCGGTATCGCCAGCCTCATGCTCGGCGCCCAGCAGCTGTTTCGCATGGACCAGGTGATGGCCGCCATGGTGCTGATCGGCCTGGTCGGCGCCCTGCTCGGCAACCTTGGACAACGCCTCGAATCGCGCGCCACGCGCTGGAGAACTGCATGAACGCCTTCAACACCTCGGCCCTGCACGCGGCCAACCAAGCCGATGCCACCCCTCCGTTGGTCAGCTTCGACAACGTCGGCAAGGTCTTCAGCGTCGACGGCCAGCCGTTCGAGGCCATCCGTGGTTTCGACCTGTCGATCAACGAGGGCGAATTCATCGCCATCGTCGGCGCCTCGGGCTGCGGCAAATCCACGCTGCTGCGCCTGCTGGTGGGGCTGGACAGCGACTTCAGCGGCAGCATCCGCATCGATGGCCAGCCGCTGACCGGCATCGGCGGCGAGCGCGGCATCGTCTTCCAGGAACACCGTCTGTTCCCCTGGCTGAGCGTCGAGCAGAACATCGCCCTGGGCCTGGTCAACGAAGCGCTGAGCCAGGGTGAACGGGCGCGCAAGGTGCATGAGTTCGTGCAGTTGGTGGGGCTGGTGGGGTTCGAGTCGGCTTACCCGCACCAGCTTTCCGGTGGCATGGCCCAGCGCGTGGCAATCGCCCGCGGGTTGGTGGCGAACCCGCGCATCCTGTTGCTGGACGAACCATTCGGCGCACTGGACGCGCTGACCCGCCAGCAACTGCAGGATGAACTGCTGGCGATCCGAGCGCGATCGGGGGTGACCGTGCTGCTGGTCACCCACGATGCCGAGGAAGCCACCTACCTGGCAGACCGGGTCGTGATCCTCGAACCGCGCCCCGGGCGGATCAAGGCGGTGGTCGAGGTCGGGCTGCCGCACCCGCGGCTGCGTAGCGGCGTAGCGCTGCACGCCTTGCGCGAGAAGGTGCTGCAGCAGATCACCGGCCTCGACCAGGCGCCCAGGCCGCAGGCGCAAAGGGTCGAAGGCCTGCGACCGGAGCTCATTGCCCTGTAGCCCATTGCGCGGCCGGGAAGAAGCGCTCGACCAGCGGCTCGTGTCCGACCCGTTCGAGATAGGCCTCACGATCGAAGGCAAGGCCGGTGCGCAGGTCGTGCACCGGCTCGTTCCCGGGCTTTTCCACCTCGCGCAGGCGCACCTTGACGAAGTGATAGCGCTCGCCACGCACCTGGCGAACGCTTTCTATCCGGAAGAAATGCCCCGGTGGATAGACTACCTCGGCTTCCGACGGCTGCAGCGACATGGGTGCGATCGGCTTGCCGCTGCGCATGCCCTTGCCGACCAGTTCGTAGACCACCGAGGTTTCGTTGAACACCGACTCGATACTGTCTTCTGCGGTGGTCATGGCCGGTGCGACGAAGGTGCGTAGCACATAAGGATTTTCGGTGAACGAGGTGATGTCGGTGCTGACCAGCACGTCGCCTGGGTTGAGGTCGCCATTGCGGTAGTGCACCCCGCCTGTCAGGCGGTAGTTGCTGCCGCCGCGCCACAGTCGCACGGCATCGCTCGACGGCAGTTCCTCGAGGCTGTCGAACAGCCGTTGCAGATAGCCGAGGGTGTCGCCGTCGCCTTCACCGATGCTGCCGCTGAGGCCATGTCGGAAGAGGTTGTTGACCTGGGACATTTCGCTGCTGTAGATGCGCAGCAGCTGGCTGGAATATTCGTCACCTTCACGCCAGGTGTAGTGCCGCCTGCCATCGCGCTCGATGCATTCGTAGCCCAGCTCGTCATGCTGCAGCGGTGCCCCCGGCTCGATGCTCGGCAGCTCGGCCATGGCGAGGGTCGCCCGCTGCGTTTCGAGCAGGGTCTGCGACATCTCCCATGACAACTGCAGGTTGTCGCGCATGTAGACATCCCAGAACCCGGACGCCAACTGCTCCATGCCGTCGGTCAGGACCCCGGATGGCTGAGGCACGTCGAACAGTTGCCAGCTGCCTTCCTCGGCCAGCCGCACAGGGTAGGTCGGCAGGAAAGCAAAGGGGTCGTCGTCGTCCACCGCCAGCCAGCCGTCGGTCTCAGGGCTGTAGCGCACACGCAGGGTCTGGTCCTGCAATTCGATCCAGGTAGCGCCCTGCTCGTCGAGGTTGACGTTGCGCAGCAGACCCTCGGTCTCGCCGGGCTCATCGAGGATGCGGTTGTCGTCCAGGTCCTCCAGCTCGTCGGCCATGCCCTCGACCGGCATCCAGGTCGAGGGTTGCGCCAGGCGCTCGTGGGGCGGAGCACGGAAGGTCAGCGAGCGCGCGCCGAGCCCGACATCGATGATGGAGAACACCACCACTACCGCATCGGCGATCACCGAGAGGATCGTGCCTTGTCGCTCCTGCGTCGTATGGGCACTGGCCAGGGCCTGGGCGTCCAGCACCAGCCGCGCCACTCCAGCCGCGAGCACTGCGAGCCCCAGCGGCCAGGCCGCTGGGGCTACCGGCGTCACGACCTGCAGGAACGCGCCCAGGTAGCCGCGCCAGAGCGCTTTGCGCAGGTCATGATTACTGATGAGGGCCTGCTGGCTGACCTCGAGATCGGCCCTGGCCCAGGCCTGCAGTTCGGCAAACAGGTCACCCTGCAGCAACGTGCCGGAACCGAAGGGCCAACGTGGCGAATCCGCCTGGCCACTGCGTTCGCGCAACCTGAGCAGCGCCTCGCGACGTTCGGCAGCGGTGGAGCGCTCGTCGACCCGGTACAACGCCTGCAGCCAGTCCTGTGCAAGCGGCGCTGCCAGTTGCTCATGCACCCAGGCCACCAGTGCCGCGCGGCTGTCGAATGCCCGTGGCGGCCAGTGCGTCGCCGGGCAGTAGAGCACCACCCGTCCGTCGGCGGCGGTGAGCGTGAGCAGGTGTCCGCCACCCTCGACGAGGTAGTGGCGAACGACAAAGGCGGCGCTGTCCAAGGGTTTGAGCAGATCGGCCATAGTCACCGGGGCTTCACTGCGCAAGCCCAGGTAGGCGCGCAGGCGTCGTCGGTCGATCGCCTGCAACGCGCCCTCGGTGGCGGCGGTTTCGATGGCGGCCAGCAGACGCACACGCGCCAGCAGCGGGAAGTCACGCCCCTGTTCCAGCCAGAACTGCGCGCTGCGCTGCCTGACCAGCGCGGCAAAATCCATCGCCCACAGGTCGTCCATGACTTTTTGCGCGTCGAGTTGCACCTCGTTGTGCGCGCCGTACTGTGACACCCCTGCCCCGCGGGTGTAGAACCCGCCGTAGAGTGGCAGGACATCCGGCGCCTGCTGGAAACCGCCGTCGAAGCGCTGGATCAGCAGGTCGGTGAAACGCACCGATTGCCGCGGTGGCCCGGAATGACGCCAGCCGGTGAAGGTCGGCGCACCGACTGCGGTGTCGAAGACATTCCACCATACCCGGTCGGGATCGAGCGCCCTGCCGGTATGGCGCCGCAGGTAATCGGCGGCAGTGCGCCGGGCCAGGGTGTAGAGGTCGGGCCAGTGTTCCAGGTAGGCACGGGCTTTTTCGGTAACGGCGCGTGCATCCTTGAGCACGGCCAGGCTGGACGCATAGTGTTGCCTGTCGATCGGCATGCTGAAGCTCCTGATGGTCGGAGCGACAATGGGATGCCTTGCTGCCCATCGGCAGGTGGTAACAACGTCTGCCTCGCTGTCAGGGCGACAACGTCTTCAAATAGGACCAGGGGAACACTCCCCGGTCGTGCCCATCGCTGAACACCAGTTGCACGCCGTAGCCCTGCAGTTCGATGCGCTCGATGCGCACGTCCTGGGCGACCACGCTGATCTGCCCGCGTATGCGCGCAGCGCGGCACCGCGAGCAGGGGCAGGCACCGCGCAACCGGGCATGGCTGAGCACCTGGTGGCCATCGGGCCAGTCCAGCCTCAGCTCGCCCTGCTCGCGGGCGTTGACCACTGCGCGCGGCACCGACATCAGCGCGCCTCCTGCAGCTGCACCAGGGCGATGCGCACGGCCTTGCGCACTTCCGGGTCGGCGTCTGTCTCGGCAGTGCGCAGGCTGGGCAGCGCGCGGGCATCCCCCAGCTCACCCAGCGCCAGCGCCGCCTCCTTGCGCAGGTTGGCTATCGGGTGCCCGAGCAAGGCCGCCAGGCCTTCCAGCGCCGGGCGGTAGCGCAGGCGACCAAGCGCGCGGGCGGCACGCAGGCGTACCTGCCAGTAGGTATCGTCGAGCGCGGCGACCAGTGCATCG
This sequence comes from Pseudomonas sp. FA117, assembly GCF_057370475.1. Classification (NCBI taxonomy): domain Bacteria; kingdom Pseudomonadati; phylum Pseudomonadota; class Gammaproteobacteria; order Pseudomonadales; family Pseudomonadaceae; genus Pseudomonas; species Pseudomonas sp. FA117. The sequence goes on along the minus strand of NZ_CM170675.1, from coordinate 250,884 downwards.
CCGGCACCGATCTGGCCCACTTTGCCCAAGGTGGTGGCGGCCTCTTCGCGGACCTGCCAGGCCCGGTCAGCCAGCGCCTCGACCAGCGCAGGCAACACCCGGTCGTCGCGCGCCAGCCCCAAGGCACCAATCGCAGCTCGCCGCACCTCGGTGTCAGGCTCATCCCCCGCCAGCTGCGCCAGCTTCGGCAGGGCCGGCTCATGCCTGAGCCAGCCAAGAATACCCACGGCCTCGCGACGCACCGCCGCCTCGGGATCCTGCAGCGCCAGCAAGGCAGGCGCTGCGGCCTCTTCCAGGCGCAGCTCGCGCAAGGCCCTCAGGGCACTGGCACGCACGAAGGGCTCGGCGTGGTGGGCCCAGGGCAGGATCAACAGCCCGGCTTCGTGGGTCTTCAGCTCACTCAAGCTCTGCGCCGCCGCCAGGCGCACCGGTTCGGCGGCATCGGCCAGCGCCGCGCACAGGGCCTGCACCACTTCGGGCGCTTCCCAGGCTTCCAGCAAGCGCGCAGCTTCTGCGCGCACCTCGGGGCTGCCGTCGACCAGCAACGCATCGGTGAGCCACGGCAGGCCGTCAGGGTCTTCGAGGTCAGCCAGTTCGATCAGGGCGATACGGCGCACCGCCTCATCGCCGTCAGCCAGGCGCGGCAGCAGGTCGTGAATGTCGGGGTTGTCGGTGGTTCGGTCGGTCATAGGGCGATCCGTAGCGGTGGGTGGTCATTGTCGGGCAGGCCGAGGGGAGTCAGGCGCGGCAGTTCGCGGCCTTCCTCGTGGCGCAGCAGGGCCAGGCAGTGACGCTTGAGGTGGGTGAACGCCGGGCTGGTCAACAGGCTGGCGCGGCGTGGACGCGGGAATTCCAGGCGCAGGTCTTCGATGAAGCGCCCGGGGCGGGGGCTCATCACCAACACGCGGTCGGCGAGGAACAGTGCCTCGTCGATGTCGTGGGTGACGAACACCACGGTGGTGCGGATGCGCGTCCAGATGTCCAGCAGCAGCTCCTGCATGCGCGCGCGGGTCTGCGCGTCGAGGGCGCCGAAGGGTTCGTCCATCAGCAACAGGCGCGGGCGGTTGATCAGCACCCGGGCGATTTCCGCGCGTTGCTGCATGCCGCCCGACAACTGGCTTGGCCAGCGCTCGGCGAAGTCGGCCAGCCCCACCAGGTGCAGCAGTTCGTAGGCCCGGCGGTGGCGCTCGGGCTTGCCCTGGCCCTGCATCTTCAGGCCGAAGGCGACGTTGTCGAGCACGCTGCGCCAGGGCAGCAGGGTGTGGTGCTGGAACACCATGCCGCGCTCCGGCGATGGCCCGTCCATGACCTGGCCGTCCACCCGCAATTGGCCGCTGGCGGGCGTCAGGTGTCCGGCCAGGGCGCCGAGCAAGGTCGACTTGCCGCAGCCCGAGGGGCCAAGAATGCAGACGAACTCGCCCGGGGCGATGGCCAGGTCCAGCGCCTGCACCGCCTCGAAGGCTTCGCGCCCCTGACCCAGGCGGATCGACAGCCCCTGCGCCTCGACGCGCCCTGGCTCCGGCGCCTGTCGATAACTGCTCATCATGCAGCCCTCCGGGCGCGGTACCAGGGCGTGGCCAGCGCACCGAGACGCTTGACCAAGGCACTGCTGCCCATGCCGAGCACGCCGATCAGCAGCATGCCGACGATGATGTCCGGGTAGTTCTGCAAGGTGTAGGACTCCCAGGTGTAATAGCCGATGCCGAACTGCCCGGAGATCATCTCGGCGGTGACCAGGCAGAACCACGAGGTGCCCATGCCGATGGCCAGGCCCGTAACGATGCTCGGCAACGCACCGGGCAGCACCACCTCACGCAGGATCGCCCGGCGCCCGGCACCGAGGCTGCGCGCCGAGGCGACCAGCCGTGGGTCGACCGCCTCGACGCCGTGCACGGTGTTGAGCAGGATCGGGAACAGTGCGCCGGTGAAGGTGATGAACACCATCGACAGCTCCGACGATGGAAACATCAGGATCGCCAGGGGAATCCACGCCACCGCCGGAATCGGCCGCAGCACCTCCAGCGGCGGCAGCAGGGTGTCTTCGGCCCACCTGGAGCGGCCGATCAGCAACCCCAGCAGTACCCCCAGGACGGCGGCAGCCAGGTAGCCCGCGAACACCCGCGAAAGGCTGCTGACCAGGTGCGCCAGCAGCGCGTTGGAGGCCAGCAGCTGCCAGGCCGCATCGAGCACCGCGCCGGGCGTCGGCACGTAGGTGAAGGTGAACAGGCCGAAGTTCAGCTTGTGGCTGGCCGCCACCTGCCAGAACAGCAGGCAGGCCAGCAGCGAAGCCAGGCGCAGCGGCCAGCGCGCGAGGGAACGGCTCATGTGGATTCTCCCGGCCCGTCACTCAGCGCTGGGCGACCAGCTTGCGATTGGCGTCACCAAAGTCCAGCGCTTCACCGCCATGGGCCTTGGCGTACTGTTCGGCCTGGTCCTTGAGCAGGAAGGCCGACAGCTCACCCTTGGCGTTGCGCACGAACCAGGCCTGGTTGGCCAGCAGCTTGATACCGCTGTCGGCGGCCTGGGCGTAGATCGCGCGGATATCCTTGCCTTCCTGCTCCAGCTGGGCCAGGGCACTGAGCGCCGCCTCCGGCGAAGCGTAGTGACGCACCTTGTCCTCGCCGCGCACCCAGATCTGCGCCAGGCGGCTGAAGTCGGTGATCGGCTTGCCGGTCAGGGCGTCGTTGGCATTGAGCGGCGACGGGGCGTAGTTCTTGAGTGCCTTGTCGTAGTCCAGGCCGGCCTGCTTGAAGGCGGCGCGGATGTACTGGTCGTCGATGAAGCGGTCGGTGTCCAGGCCGCGATCGGTCTTCTTCAACAGCTTGAGGGTGTCGATCGAGGTGGCGATGGCCTGGCGGTACTCGGGTTTCCAGGTCAGGTCGCGGGTCTGCAGGCCGAGCGGGCCGTGGAACAGGTAATTGACCTCGGCCTCGATGCCGGTGACCTTCTCGATCAGCTCGCTGTACTTCTCCGGTTCGGCCGCGATCAGGCGATCGGCTTCAAGGCTGGCGCGCAGGTAGGCGGTGACCACCTCCGGGTATTTCTTCGCGTAGTCGGCATCGACCAGCGCACCGTGGAAGGTCGGCGCGTTGGCCTGGGAGCCGTCGTAGATCTTGCGGGCGAAGCCACGGTTGGGGAACAACTCGGCGAAGGGCACGAAATCGGCGTGGGCTTCGATGCGGTTGCTGCGCAGGGCGGAACCGGCGATTTCCGGGGCCTGGGCGATGATCCGCACATCCTTCTGCGGGTCCCAGCCCTGGGCGGCGATGGCACGCAGCAGCATACCGTGGGCAGTGGAGGCGAAGGGCACGGAGATGGTCTGGCCCTTCAGCTCGGCCAGCGACTGCACGCTGGAGGCAGCGGGCACCACAATGCCGTTGCCGCTGCCGTGCACGCTGCCCGACAGTACGCTGATGAACAGGCTGCGCTTGCCGGCGTCGAGGTGGGCAACGCCGTTGAACGAACCGGGGAAGTCGGCCATGGCGCCGAAGTCGAGCTTGCCGGCGACCATCTCGTTGGTCAGCGGCGCGCCGCTGGTGAAGTTCTTCCATTCGACCTGGTAGGTCGCGTCCTTGTACTTGCCGTCATGCGGCAGGTATTTCTCCAACAGGCCCAGCTCACGGATCAGCAGACCGCCGGTGGCGCAGTTGATGGTGGTGTCCTGGGTGCCGATGGCCACACGGATGGTTTCGGCGCTGGCGTTCAGGCCAGTGATCGCCAGCGCGAGGCCGGCCACGGTTGCTGCAAGGCGCATGGGTGTTTCCCCTCGAATCGTCTAGGTATTGGAATCGTCTCCGCCGCCCTGTCTGGGTGGTGGGAAACGAGGGGCATCGCAAAGGGGCGTCCGGTGGTTCGCCGGATGGCGGGGTTTCTTTCAGCGCAGCAGGTAGGGGATATCCACCTTCACGGCGCCGGTGGGGCAATCTTTTTCGCAGGGCATGCAGTACCAGCACTCGTCGAAGGCCATGTAGGCCTTCTGCGTGGCCGGGTTGATGGCCAGCAGGTCCATCGGGCAGACCTCGACGCAGACGGTGCAGCCTTTTTCGGCGATGCACTTGTCTTCGTCGATGGTGACCGGAGCGCTGCTGCGAAAGAAGATTTCCTGGGGTTGGTAGGCCATTTCACGGGGTCCTCGGGGCCTTGGGCCCTCTATCTCTGTAACGGTGTCCACGCCCCCCTGTAGGAGCGGGGCTTGCCCGCGAAGAAGTCACTGGGGTGTATGGCCAGGGCTTCGCCCTGGTTCGCGGGCAAGCCCGCTCCTACAGGGTTTGCGGCGCTCTAAGCGGCGTCGGCTTTTACCCGCAGTCGGTCGTAGGCGCTCTGTTCGTCGGCATCCAGCGCAATCAGGTACGGCTCCACCGGTTTCTTGAAGCTGGTCATCTCGCCGTCCTCGCCCTTCTTCAGATGGCAGTGGCAGAACCACTCGGCATCGTTGCGCTCGGGGAAATCGACCCGGTGGTGGTACAGCCCCCAGCGGCTCTCCTTGCGGAACAACGAGGCCCGCGCCGCCATCTCGGCGCAGTCGCGGATCACGCTCACTTCCATGGCACGCATCAGTTCATGCGGGTTGCTGGCCTTCATCTGCGCAAGGTCACGCTCGATCTCGGCGAAACGGGTCAGGCCGATCTCCATTTTCCTGGTCACTTTCGGCGGCTGCAGGTAGTCGTTGACCATGCGCCGCAGCTTGTACTCAACCTGCGCCGGCGGCAGGCCGTGCTCGCGGTGCAGCGGAGCGAACACCCGCGCCTGCTCGCGCTCGACCTGGGCCAGGTCGACCTCGGCCAACTCGCGGTCGGCTACGTAACGGGCCGCATTGATCCCGGCGAACCAGCCATAGGTGAAGGCACCCAGCATGTAGTTGTGCGGCACCGCGGCCATGTCACCGGCGGCATACAGGCCCTTGACGCTGGTCTCGGCCTTCTCGTTGACCCATACCCCCGAGGCCGAATGCCCGGAGCAGAAACCGATCTCGGAGATGTGCATCTCGACCATGTGCTGGCGGTAGTCGGTGCCACGCCCGGCGTGGAACTGGCCACGGCTGGGGCGCTCGTTGCTGTGCAGGATTTCTTCGATGTTCTGGATGGTTTCCTCGGCCAGGTGGTCGAGCTTGAGGAACACCGGGCCATTGCCGCCCTCGAGCTCCTGGTGGAACTCCCACATCATCTGCCCGCTCCAGTAGTCGCACTCGATGAAGCGCTCGCCCTTGCTGTTGGCGGTGTAACCGCCCAGGGGGCCGGTGACGTAAGCGCAGGCCGGGCCGTTGTAGTCCTTGATCAGCGGGTTGATCTGGAAGCACTCCAGGTTCGCCAGCTCGGCACCTGCGTGATAGGCCATGGCGTAGCCGTCACCGGCGTTGGTCGGGTTCTCGTAGGTGCCCATCAGGTAGCCCGACGAAGGCAACCCAAGGCGCCCCGCCGCGCCGCAGGCGAGAATCACCGCCTTGGCCCGCACCACACGGAATTCGCCGGTGCGGCAGTCGAAACCCAGCACGCCGGCAGCGGCGCCTTCGCCGTCGAGCAGCACCCGGGTGCAGACCATGCGGTTGCTGATCTCGACCCGCGCGCGCTTGAGCTGGCGGTACAGCACCTTCTTGATGTCGTGGCCCTCGGGCATCGGCAGCACGTAGGCGCCCATGTGGTGGACCTTCTTCACCGCGTAGTCGCCGGTCTCGTCCTTCTCGAACTTCACGCCCCAGCGGTCGAGCTGCTCGATGGTCTCGAAGCTCTTGGTGGCGTAGGCGTGCACGGCGGCCTGGTTGACGATGCCGTCGTTGGCGACGGTGATTTCCTTGGTGTACTGCTCGGGGGTGGCGTGGCCGGGAATGATCGCGTTGTTCAGGCCATCCATGCCCATGCTGATGGCACCGCTGCGCTTGACGTTGGCCTTGTCGAGCAGCAGCACGCGCAGGGTCTTGTCGTGCTCCTTGGCCTTGATCGCCGCCATCGGCCCGGCGGTGCCGCCACCGATGACGATGATGTCGTAGTCCTGGGTCTGGATGCTCATGCCTTGCCCCCTTTCTGGCGGTCGATGCGCAGGCGGTACTGGAAGGCATCGCCGCGGTAGTAGAGGTGTTCGAAGTCCAGCGGCGTGCCGTCGGCGGCGTGGGTCAGGCGCTCGATGCGCATGATCGGCGAACCTTCTTCCACTTCCAGCGCCTGGGTCAGGTCGCTGTCGGCCAATACCGCGTCGATGGCAAGGTCCGCATGACCCAGGGCGATGCCGCAGTCGTTTTCCAGCAGCAGGAAGATGTCACGGGTGACCAGGTCGGCTTTTTCCAGCTTCTCGCCGACGTGCTTGGGCAGCCAGGTCAGCTCCAGCGAAACCGGCTCGCGGTTGATCAGCCGCACCCGGCGAATCTCGGTGACCAGGCTGCCCTCCTCGACCTGCAGCCGCGCCGCCACCAGCGCAGTGGCCGGCACATGGCGAAAGCTGCGCAGGCGGTTGAGCACTTCGTAGCCCATCTGCGTCATCGACTCGGCCAGGCCCTGCAGGGTGCTGACGTTCTGGAACGCCTTGGGCTTGGCGACGAAGGTGCCCTTGCCATGGATCTTGAAGATCAGCCCCTCTTTCTGCAGATCGCCCAGCGCCTGGCGCACGGTGATGCGACTGACCCCGAAGGCCTTGCCCAGCTCGCTTTCCGACGGCATGCGGCTGTGCGGCGGGTAGGTGCCATCGAGGATGCGCTCGCGCAGCAACTCCTTGAGCTGGGTGTAGAGCGGTACCGGGGACAGGGGAAGCAGTTCGGCCATGGGTCTCTTCGCTAGTTGGCTGACTTGTTATAACAAGTTATGACCAGATCATAGAGGGCATAAGTGGGGTGGGGGAAATATCGATATGGCATATGGATAGTTGGGATCGTGATGTGCTGGAAAGGCGGCCAATCCCACATCATCTAGCCAAGCCATCGTCTACTCCCTTGGAACTCGAGGGCGTTTCAGCACTTTAAAAGACTTACGAAAATTTCTACCCCAGAAACGAAAAAACCGGCTCGAGGCCGGTTTTTTCACCTCAACGGCCAGCGAACTGAATCGCTGCGTACGAGGCTGAGTAGTACTGCGATAATCGGCCATCCGAGAAGGAATTTCGAGCTTTCTTTTGCATTTTTCGACAATGAAGCCTGGACCCGGGCAAGTCCTACATCAGATTTTCCCCATTGCGCGTAGTCCATTTCCCAAAGACACTTTTGCCGCACTCAAGCCATTGCGAGCGAACTGCGACGGGCTCTAGGCTCGCCCGATCGTTGCCAAATCAACGATCGGGTTTAGCCACTCGGATCAAAGACGTTCGCACCTCGCCTTCACATTCCAGAGCATTTCTCTGGTGCGTCATGGCGGCTGTGCGTGGGGCACCCTTGGGTGCGCCGGGTGCCGTCTTCCCGGTTGGCTAACCCGCGTACAGCTGCCACCTATTCGTTTAGCCACGGATCTGCGGCAGCTCTAACAAGACGGAGCTGTAGCCATGAAAAAACACGTCCCCGATCCACCGCGCCTCACCCTCATCAGCAACCCTGCCTTCTCCATCCACACCGACATGATCCCCCCCGACGCCCTGGCCCACTCCAGCGCACTGCTGCTCGGCGTTGCCGAAACCATCGACCAACACTGCCGCGCTTGCGCCGGAGCGCCCGGCCTGAACATGCTGGCCAACGCAGCCCAAAGCGCCGAAACCGCGCGGGCACTGGTTGAACATGCCTTGAACCGGCTCTGAGGGGATGACCATGGACGATCAATCGAACCACTACACCACTGCCGGCATCGCCACATTCCTGGACATGTTCAAGGTGCAGCCCGGCGTACCTCTGGAGCGGGTGCTGGAGGAAGTCTCGGTCGTGCTCGGCTGCATCCGTGACCTGAGCGACCAGGAAGAAGCGCGCCCTGCCGTAGTAACGGCGCTGCACTACCTCAGCGCCCTGGCCAAGGGGTTGATGAATGACCTGGAGATTGCGCGCAACAGCGTGCATTGAGCCATTCAGTACGCTAGTGACCTCTTCGCGGGCAAGCCCGCTCCCACAGACTTGCCCGCGAAGAGGTCACTACAAGGCCAAAACCCAGGGAAAAACATCCACGGATCAAGGCGATGGACGCCACCGACGCAGATGGGTATCATTGCGCCGCGTTGCACTCGTAGCTCAGCTGGATAGAGTACTGCCCTCCGAAGGCAGGGGTCGTGGGTTCGAATCCCGCCGAGTGCGCCATCTCCGAAAGCCCTGGGAAATTTCCCGGGGCTTTTTCGTTTGTGCGCCAGGTCGCGTCCCGCCCCTCCCCCTGCAGCACCCAATGGTGTTAGCGTGGGAATGTTTCCTACCAATGGACATCCCCTTTAAACCCTTCGCGAAGGAATGCGTTTACCCATGCCCTTGCCCAAGCTTTCTGCCGTCTCCCTGATGCTCGCCAGCCTTGCGCTGTTCGCCCTGCCCGCCCACGCCAACCTCAGCCCGCAACAGTCCGCCGCCATCCTCAAGGCCTACGACGGCACCGACCCGGCCGACTTCAAGCAATTCCTCGGCAAACTGGCCAATAGCGAACTGGCCAAGGCCGACAAGCTCGACGACACCCTCAAGGCCTACCTGGCCGGGAAACCGCTCGCCGCCGAGCAGCAGAACGAAATCAACCGCCTGCTGGGCCTGTACACCCGCATCAAGTACGGCAAGGCTGCCACCGAGACGCTGCGTGAACTGGTGGAAATCCCGACCTTCCAGGTCGAGGGCCTGCCACAGCACGAGAACCCCGAATTCCACAAGATCGCCGACAAGATCAAGGCCTTGGCCGAAGGCTTCGGCCTCGAGTTCCGCAACATCGACAACCGCGTCTACGAGATCACCCTCGGCGAAGGCAAGGAAGTGATCGGCATCCACGCCCACGCCGACGTGGTGCCGGTCAATCCGGACAACTGGAAGCTCGAAGATGGCACGCGCCTGGACCCGTTCAAGGTCACCCTGGTGGGTGATCGCATGTACGGCCGCGGCACCGAGGACGACAAGAACGGCATCGTCGTCGCACTCTACGCCCTGAAGGTCGCCAAGGACGAGAAGCTGCCACTGGCGCGCCAGTTCAAGCTGCTGGTGGACACCACCGAGGAAACCTCCGGCGACGCCATTCCCTACTACTTCGCCCGCAACGCCACGCCGGACTACAACCTGGCGCTGGACGGCGGCTACCCGGTGGTGATCGCCGAGAAAGGCTACGGCACGGTCATGGCCAGCTTCAGCAAGCGCGCCGGTGAAGGCAAGGGCGCCGAGGTGATCAACCTCACCGGCGGCCTGGCCACCAACCAGATCCCCACCACCTCGGTGGCGACGCTGATCGGTGACCATCCGGTCGATCTGGCCCGGCGCCTGAAAAAGGCTGGCAACGAGTACCGCAAGGCCAACGGCAAGGACTTCAAGATCGACACCGTGGTCTCTGGCAAGCAGGTGATCCTGACCGTGACCGGCGTCTCCGCGCACTCTTCCTCGCCACAATCGGGGGTCAACCCGGTGGCGCGCATGCTCGACTTCCTCAACGGCCTGGGCGATCGCGTGCCGCTCAAGCACAACCACATCACTGACGCCGCCCGCTACGCCGCCGACAACTGGGGCCTGGACTACCTGGGCAACAAGCTTGGCGTGGGCTTCAAGGATGACTTCATGGGGCCGCTGACCGCCTCGCTGACCTACGTCGGCCTGGACCAGAAAGCCCTGAAACTGGCGGTGAACCTGCGCATCCCGAAAGGCAAGCCGATCGACACGATCAAGGACGAGCTGGGTGACAAGCTCGGTGAGTGGGCGCGCACCAGCCACACCTCGGTAGCCTTCGAGTACACCCTGGACGAGCCGATGTACCGCAACCCCGAAGGCGAGTGGGTCAAGGCGCTGCTGGATGTGGCCACCGAGAACCTCGGCCTGCCCCACGAGTTCGGCACCTCTGCCGGCGCCACCTCGGTGCACGACCTGCCCAACGGCGTGCAGTTCGGCCTGTCGATGCCCGGCGTGAAGTACACCGGCCACAACGACAACGAGTTCAAGACCGTCGAGCAGTTCATGCTGGACCTGCAGGTGATCAGCGAGATGGTCGCGCGCATCGGGCAGATGCGCAAGCTCTGAGCGAATGCCGGCGAGGGCCGTCCACCGGTCCTCGTGCGCTTCGACCAATGACGTTTTTCAATCGCCTCGATGCCGTTTCCGGCATTGCCGTGCAGAGCGCGGTCCCGGATGCTTTATTTAATCCAGGACAGCGCTTTTCCCACCCCGAGGCCCCCATGAAGAACGTCGAGCAGATCCTCAAGACCAAGTCCCAGCACCAGACCGTCTACACCATCGGGCCAGACGACTCGGTGCTCGATGCCCTGAAGTTGCTGGCGGAAAAGAACATCGGTGCGCTGCCGGTGATCGAGGGCGACCAGGTGGTGGGCATCGTCAGCGAACGTGACTACGCGCGCAAGCTGGTGCTCAAGGGCCGCTCGTCGGCAGCCACGCCGGTGCGCGAGATCATGAGCGCGCCGGTGGTTACCGTGGAGCCGAAGCAGAACCTCGAGTACTGCATGAACCTGATGACCAACCGTCACCTGCGCCACCTGCCGGTGGTCGACAATGGCCAACTGCTGGGCCTGCTGTCGATCGGCGACCTGGTCAAGGAAACCATCGCCGAGCAGGCCAACCTGATCGCGCAACTGGAGCAGTACATCCGCGGCGAATGAGCCCGATCAGTGGTAGACGCGCTCCAGCTCGTCCAGTTGATGGTCGAAGCTGCGCAGGCGCGCCGACCAGGTGTACACCAGCACTTCCAGGTCGCGGTTGAGCACGGCGGTATTGCCGCCGTCACGTCCCTGCGGATCGCCAAGGTCCAGTTGATAGCGTTCGCGTGCCATGGCCGTGGCCACGCTCGACAGGTCGCGGGCGTTGGCCAGCCAGTGGTGATGGTGATCGTGGACCTCGCGGTCCAGCTCGCGGCACTGGCGCTTCAGGGCATCCAGGCACTGCTCCAGCGGCGTACCCTTGAGCTCGCCCATGACCTCTTCGAAGGTACGCCCCGAATGCCAGTAGCTGCCCCAGAAATAGCGGTCGAACACGGTCTCGACCCGACGCAGGGCAACCTTGGTATTCCAGATGGCCACCAGCGTTCGGCCCTGGGTCACCTCGCGCTTGTTCAGGTGCAACTGCTGCCAGGCGATCCACGCCAGGCCGCAGAGCGCCACCGCCGCGGTAACGGCGGCAGCGGCATAGAGGAACTGCACAGCCTGGTTCATCTGGTGGGTGTGCCGGATACCGTAGAAGTAGCCGGCAGTCAGGGTGCCCAGGATCGTCACGGTGCACCAGAAGCCTGGTGCGTAGGGATCTTTCATCACACTATCCCCTTTTGTTTTCCTGAGCATAGCAACGCTGCAATCACCCATCAGGTGCCGCTCGGCGCTTTATTGCTTGCGTGGGTGCAGCGCCTCGTTCAGTTGATCGATCATGACTATCCAATCGGAATCGGCGATGTAGTTTTCCTTCAGGAACGCGCGCTGGGAATCGTTCCAGAACGGCGCATCCACCAGCTTCACGCCATCGTCCAGCGGCGAGTGGGTAGTGATGAAGCGGTCGATCTCGACCGGATCGTCATCAAGGCCCAGTTGCTTGAAGATTTCAGAGAACGGATGAATCGGTGCGTCCATGGTGCATGCCTCCGGCTTGGCCTGGGTTGATTGCCTACAACTAGACAGCGTAGACCCCACCCTGACTCGATCGAATGCGCTGCACTGTCTAGTCCTGAAATAGGTTTACACCTGTTCAGGTAGGCCGACAGGCCTCAAAACGCCCGATGCACCGCATCGGGCGTTTTGTTTTTTAGGGCCATATGGGGCCGTTCTGTGTTGTAGATCTGCACTGCCTCATCAACCATCTTCCTCGCCTGCTCAAGATCTTCAGGGCTCCTCAACAGCAGCTCCGTCTTGAGGATTCCGTTGATGCGCTCCGCCAGCGCGTTCTGATAGCAGTCATACCCATCAGTCATGGAGCACTGAACGTCGTGCCGTTGGTGCAGTGACTGGTACAGCGTCGAGCAGTATTGGATGCCTCGATCCGAATGGTGGACCAATGGCTGGCGACGACGTCGCTTTCGTAAGGCCTGCTTGAAGGCTTGCGCCACTGACTCGGCATGCAGGCTTTCATGGACGTGGTGGCCAACAATTTTCCTGGAGTACGCATCCGTTACCAGGCTCAGATACAGCGGGCCGTTGCGTGCGGGCAGATAGGTAATGTCGGCAACCCAGACGTGCTCTAGCCTTGTCGGTACGACTTGGCTTGGGCCGGGCTTAAGTAAGTTGGGATGACGGTAGAAGCGATGAAAGCTCTGCGTTGTCTTGTGATACGCCCGCTTAGGCAACACTAGCAAGCGGCGCTCACCCAAGACCTGAAAAAGCCTGTCTCGGCCGACCTGGACACGTCTGTCAGGTTGGCAATGCAGCAGATAGTGCAGCTTGCGTGTACCCAGACGAGGCTGGCGCATCCGGATTTGCTGTACAAACTCAACCACTCGATCCGCTTGGCGCTCTTTGTCATCAGCGGCTTGGTTGCGCTTGTAGTAAGCCTGTCGACTGATGCCTAGAAACTGACAAGCCCTGGCAATGCTCAGTCCTGCGACTTGACCTTGCGTGAGGACTTGCCGGATCGCTTTTTTACGACCGATACACCGTAGTCATTTTTCAGAACATCCACGACCGTTTCAAAGAATTGAGCCTTTTGGCTCATCAGCTCAAGCTGTTGCTCAAGCTCTTTGATCCGCTGCTCTGGAGTGAGCGTTTTGGGGTCAGACATCGCGTAGCTCCTCTCGTCGCGGATCGAGGCCCCCTGGCTCCAATCCTGCCGACCGTGCTTACGCAACCATACCAGAACCGTAGATTTTCCTTGGATGCCGTACCGCTCCCGGGCCTGGGTGCAGGTCAGCTCGCCTTTTTCGACCTGATCGACCACTGCCAATTTAAAAGACAGCGAGTAATCACGCTGTGTGCGCTTTACACCTTGATCCATCTGACTCTCCGGAAATTCGGGATGGGAGGTGTAAACCTTATTTAGGACGGGACACACCACGAAAAAAGGGGCCGCTGTGGCCCCCTTCATGGCATGGCCGGACGATCAGATCGGCGCGCGGCGCAAGGTGGCGAGGAAGGTCGCAGCGCCGATGAACAGCCCGGCGAAGGTGCGATTCAGGCGCTTCTGCTGCCGGGGGGTGCGCAGCAGGCGCAGTACGCGGGAGGCAAGGCCGGTGTAGCCAGCCATCACCAGCATGTCGACGCTGATCATGGTGGCGGTGATCATCAGGTACTGGTGCAGCAACGGCGCATGCGGATCGATGAACTGCGGCAGCACCGCGAGCATGAACACCAGGGCCTTGGGGTTGCTGACGTTGACCAGGAAGCCACGGAACACCAAGCTCAACGGTTTGCCGATCGGGCGCACGGCGGATTCGTCGGTCATGTCCATCGGCAGCGCCCGCCACTGACGGTAGGCGAGGTAGACCAGGTAGCCGACGCCGAACCACTTGATGATCTGGAAGGCGGTGGCCGAGGCGGCAAGGATGGCACCGACACCGGCCGCGATGATGGCGATCTGTACGATCAGGCCCAGTTGCAGACCCAGCGCATTCCAGTAGCCGCGCCAGAAACCGTATTGCAGGCCGCTGGACATCGAGGCAATCGCCCCGGCCCCCGGCGACAGGCTGATCACCCAGCACGCGGCAAAGAACGCCAACCACGTTTCCATCGACATCGCACACCTCACTCGAGCAAATGTTGCAAAACATTAAGCTACGGTTTTGGTGAAAAAATGACCAGCGGTTTTTGGGCAAGTCGGCAGATATTTATCGCCTGCGTCAGGACAGCGCCTCGAGTTCGGCCTGCATGCTTTCCAGAGTTTCCAAAGCCTCCATCCAGGCTTCTTCGAGCTCGCCTTCGCGCTGCTTGAGCTTGGTCTGGCGCGCCAGCAGGTCGCGCAGTTGATCCTTGCGTGCAGCCTCGTAGAGGCCACTGTCGCCCAGCGCGGTCTCGATCTCGGCCAGTTGCGTGTGCACCTGGCCCAGTTCGGTCTCCAGCTTGTCGGCGGCCTTCTTGTGCGGTGCCAGTTGCTGACGCAGGGCGGCGGCGGCCTGACGCTGGGCCTTCTTGTCGGTCTTGTCCGGGTTGACCGGTGCGCTGCTGACCGGCGCCGTACGCTGGCGATAGTCGATCAGCCAGCGGCTGTAGTCGTCCAGGTCGCCATCGAAGGTGTCGACCTTGCCGTCGGCCACCAACAGGAAGTCGTTGGTGGTGCTCTTGAGCAGATGACGGTCGTGGGAGACCACCACCACGGCACCGGCAAACTCCTGCAAGGCCATGGTCAGCGCCAGGCGCATTTCCAGGTCGAGGTGGTTGGTCGGTTCGTCGAGCAGCAGCAGGTTCGGCCGCTCCCAGGCGATCAGGGCCAGGGCCAGGCGGGCCTTCTCGCCACCGGAGAAGTTGAGCACCGGCTCGTCGATACGATCGCCGCGGAAGTCGAAACCACCGAGGAAGTCGCGCAGAGTCTGCTCGCGCTCGGTCGGGGCCAGGCGCTGCAGGTGCAGCAGCGGGCTGGCCTTGTCGTCCAGCGAGTCGAGCTGATGCTGGGCGAAGTAGCCGACCGCGAGGTTCTCGCCGCGCGCCAGGCGACCGGCCAGCGGCTCGAGCTCACCGGCAAGGTTCTTGATCAGGGTGGACTTGCCCGCACCGTTCGGGCCGAGCAGGCCGATGCGCGCACCGGGGGTGAGCTGCAGCTTGACCTTCTCGAGGATGGTCTTGTCGCCATAGCCCAGGCGCCCTTCGGAAAGGTCGAGCAGCGGGCTGGAGATCTTGTGGGCTTCGCGGAAGACGAAATCGAACGGCGAATCGACGTGCGCCGCCGACAGCTCTTCCATGCGCTCCAGGGCCTTGATCCGGCTCTGCGCCTGACGGGCCTTGGTGGCCTGGGCCTTGAAGCGGGCGATGTACTTCTCCATGTGCGCACGTTGCGCCTGCTGCTTCTCGTAGGCCTGCTGCTGTTGCGCCAGGCGCTCGGCGCGGGTGCGCTCGAAGGCGCTGTAGCCGCCCTTGTAGAGATTGAGCTTGCGCTGCTCGACGTGCAGCACGTGGTCGACCACGGCATCGAGGAAGTCGCGGTCGTGGGAAATCAGCAGCAGCGTGCCCGGGTAGCCCTTGAGCCAGTCTTCGAGCCAGAGGATGGCGTCGAGGTCCAGGTGGTTGGTGGGCTCGTCGAGCAGCAGCAGGTCGGACGGGCACATCAGCGCCTGGGCCAGGTTCAGGCGCATCCGCCAGCCACCGGAGAAGTCGCCGACGCGGCGGTCCATCTGCTCGCTGGTGAAGCCCAGCCCGGCCAGCAGCTTGCGCGCACGGGCATCGGCGGTGTAGCCGTCGGCGCTGTCCAGCTCACTGTGCAGGCGCGCCAACGCGGTGCCGTCGTGGGCCTGCTCTGCGGCGGCCAGCTCGGCCTGGACCTTGCGCAGGCGCAGGTCGCCATCGAGCACATAGTCCACTGCCAGGCGCTCGAGCGTGTCGACCTCCTGGCGCATGTGGGCGATGCGCCAGTCGGCGGGGATCTGGCAGTCGCCGGCATCGGGCGACAGCTCACCGCGCAGCAGGGCGAACAGGCTGGATTTGCCGGCACCGTTGGCGCCGATGAGGCCGGCCTTGTGACCGGTGTGCAGGGTCATCTCGGCGCCTTCTAGCAAGCGCTGAGGGCCACGCTGTAAAGTGAGGTTGGATAGTCTGATCATGATGGTCGCGGAGTCTATCAGCTTCCGGGTGGCCCACACAGGGCACTCGATCATTGGCGCGAGTCGAACCATGCACACCGATCTCTGGAACCACGCCTTGGCCTTGTACGGCCGGCCGGGCGTCGAGGATGCCTGCCTCACCCTGCAGGCGCACGGCGGCGATGTCTGCCTGCTGCTGTGCGGCACCTGGCTGCAGGCACGCAGGGTCGTGCCCGATGCGCATCGGGTGGATGAGCTGCAGCAGATTGCCCAGGCCTGGCAACGGAATGTGGTGTCAGCGCTGCGCGCGCTTCGTCGGCAATGGCGCACCCAGGCGCAGCACGACCCGCAACTGACAGCGTTGCGCGAGCAGGTTAAGGGGCTGGAGCTGGAGGCTGAACGGGTCTTGCTGGAGCGCCTGCAGGCATGCGCCCGAGGGTGGCCGACGGGTCCGCACGGACCCATCGACGATTGGCTGGAACGGCTGGCGCCGGACCCGCTCCGTGACCACAGCGCGCTGCATCAGTTGCGCGCTGCGGCCATCGGGCTTCAGGACGCCGAAGGCGCCTGAGCCGGGGTGCTGGCTGGAGCCGACGGCGCTGCGGCAGGGGCTGCCGAGTTGGTCGCTGGCTTGGTTTCAGCAGGCTTGGCCGGGGCCTTGGCAACAGCTGGCTTGGCGGCCGGTTTAGCTGCGGCTGGCTTGGCAGCTGGTTTGGCTGCTGCAGGTTTCGCAGCAGCGGGTTTGGCGGCAGCGGGTTTCGCTGCAGGCTTAGCCGCGGCTGGCTTGGCAGCAGCTGGCTTCGCTGCAGGTTTGGCGGCGGTTGGCTTGGCAGCAGCCGTTTTCGCTGCAGGCTTGGCAGTGGCCGGTTTGGCAGCAGCCGTTTTCGCCGCAGGCTTGGCAGCGGCTGGTCTGGCAGCGGCGGTTTTCGCCGCAGGCTTGGCAGCGGCTGGTCTGGCAGCGGCGGTTTTCGCCGCAGGCTTGGCAGCGGCCGGTTTGGCAGCAGCGGTTTTCGCCGCAGGCTTGGCAGCGGCTGGTTTGGCAGCAGCGGTTTTCGCCGCAGGCTTGGCGGCGGCTGGTTTGGCAGCAGCGGTTTTCGCCGCAGGCTTGGCGGCGGCAGGCTTGGCAGCAGCTTTGGCTACCGGCTTGGCGGCAGCCTTGCTGGCGGGTTTCGCAGCCGGTTTCACGGCAGCCTTGGCAGCGGGCTTGGCCGCGGCGCGCTGGCCGAGTGCCTTGCCAGCGGCTTCACGCACCTTGCCGACACCCTGGGCCAGTTTCAGGCTTTCCTGGGCATCACGCTTGAGTTGCTGGATATAGGTGCGGGTCTGGGTCTGGCGATCTTTCAGCGAATCGAGCAATTTCTCGAGTTCACCAACGGCACCCTGGGCCTTGCCTTGCGCCTTGGCTTTGCCAGCCTTGGCAGCGTCCTGCAACTTCAGGCGGGCATTGTGCAGTTTCTCCTGCGCCTTGCCGCGTTGTTTTTCCAACTTGGCGAGCAGTTTTTCTGCATCCGTCAGCGCTTGCGAGCAAGCCTCTTCCAGATGTTCGAGCAAGCTACCGGAAAGTTGCTGGAGCAGGTGCAACGGCGTACTGACGGGCTTCTTTTTGGCCGACATGGCTTACCTCCTGGCTGACGAGATTGCGGCTCATACTATGCTTCTGCTGCTACCGCCGCTAGGGCATGTTGACAGTAATGTTTGCGCCGCGTTGCATGCCTGGGCAAAGTTGTTATCTTGCAGCTCGGTGCAAGTGTAGTAGTCGATTAAATGATTGCCGACTTTCTACACAGTTGCCGACAACGAAGGCGAGCCTACTTTGCCTTCATCGCCGCAGGAGTTGCTCGTGCCTCGTTATCTGATTCTCGGCCTCGGCCTGTTGGCGGCCTCTGCACTGGCCGCCCCTGAAACGCCTCCCGCCACTGACCAGGACCTGGCCTACAGCCTGGGCGCAAGCCTCGGTGAACGCCTGCGTCAGGAAATGCCCGACCTGCAGCTCGACGCACTGGTCGAAGGCCTGCGCCAGGCCTACCAGGGCCAGCCACCGCGTATCGACAAGACGCGCATGCAGGCCATTCTCCAGCAGCATGACGAGCAGGCCAACGCCGCCGCACAGCAGGCGCAGATCGACACGCTGATGGCTGCGGAAAAACGCTTCATGGCCAATGAACGGGCACGGAGCGGCACGCACGAGCTGCCTGAAGGTGTGCTCTACAGCGAGCTCGCCAGCGGCAACGGCGCTCAACCCAAGGCAGGGGGCAAGGTACAGGTCAGGTACGTCGGCAAGCTGCCGGACGGTTCGGTCTTCGACCAGAGCCAGCAACCGCAATGGTTCAGCCTGGGCTCGGTGATAGAAGGCTGGCAGGTGGCATTGCCCCACATGAAGACGGGGGCCAGGTGGCGGCTGGTGATTCCATCGGCACAGGCCTACGGCGCCGATGGGGCGGGCGACCTGATCGCGCCCTATACCCCACTGGTGTTCGAGATCGAGCTGCTGGCTGTCGGCGGCTGAGGCAAGCCGTCAGGCCGGCACCGCGCCCTCTTCCTTGTGCGCGTTGTGCAGCACTTCGATCAGGCAGTCTTCAAGCTCGAAGCGTTCATGCAGCAGGCCGCCCAGCTTGCCGAGCTTGTCGGCGAAGCGCTCGGTATCGGTGCACTCGCCCTTCGCGCAGTGGTCGTTGAACGCCAGCGCGATCTGGGTAATGTCATTGATCCTGGGGCTTATTTCCTCGGCCAGCTTGAGCGCCTTCTCGTCGCCGAAAGCCTTGGCTTCGGTGACCAGCTGCTCGCTGACTTCGAAGTGCCACGCCGACACATAGTCGACCAGGACTGCACAGAAGTCGCGGTTCTTGTCCTTGTCGGCGAAGGCTGGCCTGGCGTCGCGCAGGGTGCGAAAAGCCTGCACCAGTTCCTCACGCTCCTCCAGCCAGCGGTCGATCAGTTTGTTAACCCCGCCCCATCGTTCCTGGGCGTTCTGGCAACTATCGAGCATGGCAGTCTCATCCCTAGCTGGGCAGATGCCGCTGCACCTCGCACCGCTATCGCGCGACACAAAGGTGACATCAGCAGAACGGCATCGAACCGTGTGTTTTCAGTGTGCGTGCAGGGGAGATTATTCCCGCACGTGCTGACCATCAAGGTACGCAGTGGACTAAGTTCATACAAGCGTTTGATGCAGCCGCACGGGACCGCTGGTCGCGGGATTGACCTGGATCACTCGTCGTCAGCGGTGCGGAAACGATACGCCAGCAGGCAGTACAAGGGCAGCGCAGCCAGCAGCAGAAAGGCCATGAGGCTCCATTCGGGGAGCGTGAGATCGAGAACGCTCCAACCGATCGAGATGCACTCCGAGCTGCCCATCAGCAGGCGTTCGAGCGCCTGCGGCCAGGAGCGCTGCAGCGTTTGCGTGAAGGGCTCGGGGGTGAACGCCAGCCATTCGCCCTGCAGCCACACATGTCGAGACGCCAAGGCCACACCCAGCAGGGCGCAGCCAGTTGCCACCCACGCATAGCGCCGCGTACCGACGACACCCGGCTTGTGCACCATGGCGCCCAGGCAGCTCAGCGCATAAAGCCCCAGCAAGGCTCGCTGGCTGAGACAAAGAGGGCATGGCACCAGCCCGAGCCAGCTCTCGAGCACGAACGCCCCGCCAAACGCCACGATCGAGACGAGGAAAGCTGAGAGGAACAAGGGGCGCGAGCGGGCCAGCGGCATGAGTGACGAAAATCCCGGAAAGGTCGTAGTGGTTTGAAACGGTAGAGGAAAGGGGGCCGCTGTTTCAAGTTGCTACAGGGAGGACAAATCGCTCATTGAAAGAGAAAGTTTTCTGATCTTGGTAGGACTGATCCTAAGCTTTGCTGGCTGCACCTTTATTGTCCTACCAGCATCGAGGAAAACAGCGCCCCTCGCTGCACGAGGCCACTCCCAGAGGGGGCACGGCCTGGCGCAGCAAGGGGACCGGGAGGGGGTTGAGGGCTAGGCGTGCACCCCTTCAGGCAACGGCAACGCCAGAAGACGCTCATCGAGCAGGCCGAGCCCTTCCTGGAACAGTTGGTTGCTGCGTTCGGTCTCGCCCAGCCCGGCCAGCAACCGCGCCAGCTCGGCGCAGGTTTCCGGATTGCGCTCCATGCGCAGGCTGCTCTCGAAGTAATCGCGGGCCTTGCCCCACAGCCGGTTCTGCAGGCTCAGGCGCCCGAGCGTGAGCAGCAAGCCCGGATCCTGTGGATGGTCCTTGAGCCAGCCCTCGGCGGTCTGCAACTGGCGTGCAGGATCATCCCCGCGCACCAGCCCATACAGCCGCGCCAGATGAGTTTCGTACTGACGCTTGAGCGCCGCGCGCAGCACTTGCTCGGCTTCATTCTGGGCGCCGACCTGGCGCAATTGCTCGGCATAGGCCAGCACCAGTTGCGGCTCCTGACGCTGGGCCGAAGTCAGTTGCTGCCACGAGCGCTCCAGCGACTGACGTGCAGCCTGCGAGTCTTCGCCACGGGTGGCGGCCAGGCTCAGGTTCTGGCCCCAGGCACGTTGCTCCAGCTCGGCCAGCTCCTGAACCGGCAGCACCTTGCCTTTGCGCAGGTCGGGCAACAGGCGGATCAGCGCCGGCCAGTCGCCACGCTCGCGATGCAAGCGCTGCAGCAGGCGCAGGACCTGGGCGTTGTGTGGATGGCGCTCCTGCATGGCCAGCAGGGTTTCCAGGGCTCCGTCGCTGTCGCCACGGTCCATCTGCAACTGCGCGTGGGTCAGGGCAATCGCCAGCTCCGCCTGGGGCTGGCGCTCGAGGGCACGCTCGAGCAGGTTGTCGCTGTCTTCGGTGCGCCCCTGCTCGTTCGCTGCGCGGGCGGCGCCGAGGTAGTACAGCAGCGGCTGGCGCTCGGCCTCCGCAGCCCGGTGCAGGTGGCGCTGGGCGCTGGCCCAGCGGCCTTCGGCGAGGTCCAGCTGCCCCTGCTCGATGGCGATCCGCACCCGACGGCTGCGGTTGCGCCGCGACCAGGGATTGACCACGCCACTGGACGTCAGCACCAGGCCAACCAGATAACGCAGCAGCAACAGCGCCAGCACCACGACGACAAGAGCCGCCAGCGCCGCCCACAGCCCCGACTGGTAGCGGAAGCCGCCATAGGCGATCAGTACATAGCCGCTGTGCTTGGCGATGGCCACGCCCAGCGCCGCGGCGATGACGATCGCCAGCACGGCCAGCAGGTAGACGCGCTTCATGGCTTGCCCTCCCCACCCTCGGCCGGCAGGTGACGGCGCTGGATGTAGGCCTGCACAGCGGCAAGGCTCTCGGCCAGGTCAGGCACCACTACGGAAACCGGCTGCTCGGCCAGCGCATTGAGGCTGTCGAGCATGGCCTTGCTCTGCGGGTTGTCCGGGTTGAAGTTTGCCAGCAGTACGCTGCGTGCATCGTCCAGGGCCTGGGTGTAGACCTTGGCCTGGCCGTTGAGCGCCGCCCACTGCGCCTGCTCGATGGTCAGGCTCAGCGCCAGGCGCAGCTGGTTGAGCGACTGCCCGGCCAGCAGCGGGCGCACGTTCTGGTCGGCGTCGAAGTCGATCTGGAAGTATTTGGAAATCTCCGCCCACCACTGCGACAGGCGGCTGGCGCCGTCACCGTCGGCGGTCAGCGCCCCAAGGGCGTCGGCATCGCTGTTGAACTCCGGCGACTGCGCGCTCAACTGCTGCACCTGCTCGCGCTGGGCTGCAAGCTTGAGGAACAAGCCGGTGCGGTCCGGTTGCTGGGTGCTGTTGAGCGTCGCCAGGCTGCGAGCCAGCTGTTCGCGTGCGGCGAAGGCGCCCGGATCGCTCTGCTCGCGCAGGATCTCGTCGGCGCCTTCGACCAGCGCCTTGGCGCTGGCGATGTCCTGCAGCGCCGAAAGGCGCAGCGTGGCCAGGCGCAGCAGGTGCTCGGCCTCGGCCAGGCGCCATTCCTTGCGGCTCTCGCCCAGCACGGTTTCCAGGCGCTGGCTCAGGCGCTGCTGATCGCCCTGCAACTGCGCCACCAGGCGGCGACGGTCTTCGAGTTC
This sequence comes from Pseudomonas sp. FA117, assembly GCF_057370475.1. Taxonomy (NCBI): domain Bacteria; kingdom Pseudomonadati; phylum Pseudomonadota; class Gammaproteobacteria; order Pseudomonadales; family Pseudomonadaceae; genus Pseudomonas; species Pseudomonas sp. FA117. Next base: position 229,154 of record NZ_CM170675.1, on the reverse strand, counting down.
GCTGGCCGCCGGCAGGCTCGCCAGCTGCGAGCCGAACTGCTGCTGGCGTTGCTGCAAGGCTTCGGCACGCTGGTTCAGCGCCTCGATATGCTCGCCCTGGCCCAGCTCGCTGCCTTGCAGCTGGCGCACCTGCCACGCCCCCCAGCCACCGACCGCAACGCCGGCTGCGCCGATCAGCAAGGCCAGCAGCGCCAGGCCGTTGCCGGCACGCTTGGCCGGTTGTTCGACAGGGGTTTGCGGCGCTTCGGTCGCCGAGGGTTGTTCGTTGTTGGACAAGACAGTCTCGCTCACGTATCCATCCTTTGCATGGGGGCGTCACCGCACTTGGCGTGACGCCTTAGGAAGCAGGTGCAGCGCTGCGCTGCACGGCTGCCAGCAAGGCCGCGGCACTGGCGCCACGGCAATCCACAACCTGTCGGGCGCCTGCCGCCCTGGCCTGTTCGGCGACCCGCGGGCTCGGCACGAACAGCGCCGTCTGCGCAAGACGCGGCCAATCCGCCGCGGCCAGGCGCTGCAAGTGTTCGAAACCCTGCCCACTGCTGACCACCAGGCCGTTCAGGCGTTCCGCTTCGATGCGGCGCATCAGGCTGCCCGGGGGGTAATCCGGCAGTCGACGTTCGTACAGTTCCAGATAATCGACACTAGCACCTTGCTCACCAAGACGCTCGGCCAGCAGTTCGCGACCTCCACGTCCACGGACAATCAGGACGCGCGCCGTAGGAATCGCGATAGCCTCTCGCAAGAAAGATACTTCGAGCAAGGCCTCGCTATCATCACCTTCTGTAGGGAAAGTCACCTGCAGATGGGCGGTCTGCAGGACGCGGGCCGTGGCTTCGCCCACCGTGAACCAACCAGTGGGCGGCACTGCGATGCCCGCCTCGGCAAGCCGCTCGAGCAACAGGCGCGCCGCCGGCTTGCTGACCACGATGATCGCCTGGTACTGCCCGATCGCGGCCAGGCGTGCTTGCGCCGCCGCATCCAGGGCCAAGGGGTCGATCGCCAGCAATGGCAGGCTGCTGCTGGCGATTCCAGCTGCGGCGAGCTGCTGCGCCAATGCCGCGCACTCCTCCTCAGGCCGGGTCAGCAGCAGGCGCCAGCCACTCACGGATGACCGGCCTCGCCGTAGACTTCCTTGAGGATCGCCTCGGCGCCCTGGCCCAGCAGGTCCTCGGCCACCTGCACGCCCAGGCTTTCGGCCTGGCTGCGCGGGGCACGGGCATCGGCCACCAGCAAGGTGCCGCCACTGGGCTGGCCCACCAGGCCGCGCAGCCACAGCTGATCGTCTTCAAGCACCGCATAGCAGGCGATCGGTACCTGGCAGCCGCCGTTCAGGTACTTGTTCATCGCCCGTTCGGCTTTCACCCGGTCGGCGGTATCGGCATGGTTGAGCGGTGCCAGCAACGCCTGGATCTCGCTGTCGGCGCTGCGGCACTCGATGCCGACGGCACCCTGGCCGCCGGCCGGCAGGCTGTCGTCGACGCTGATGCTGGAGCTGATGCGATCCTCGAAGCCCAGGCGGATCAGGCCCGCGGCAGCGAGGATGATCGCGTCGTACTCACCTGCATCGAGCTTGGCCAGGCGCGTGTTGACGTTGCCACGCAGGAACTGGATCTTCAGGTCAGGACGACGCGCCAGCAGCTGGGCCTGGCGCCGCAAACTGGAGGTGCCGACGACGCTGCCGGCCGGCAGCGCCTCGAGGCTGGCGTAGGTATTGGAAACGAAGGCGTCGCGCGGGTCTTCGCGCTCGCAGATGCAGTACAGGCCCAGGCCTTCGGGGAAGTCCATGGGCACGTCTTTCATCGAGTGCACGGCGATGTCGGCTTCGTTCTCGAGCAGGGCGGTTTCCAGTTCCTTGACGAACAGTCCCTTGCCGCCGATTTTCGCCAGCGGCGAATCGAGCAGCTTGTCGCCACGGCTGACCATCGGCACCAGGGTCACGACCAGGCCGGGATGGGCCTGCTCGAGGCGAGCTTTGACATAGTCGGCCTGCCACAGGGCCAAGGCACTTTTACGGGTGGCAATGCGGATTTCGCGAGTGGACATCTAACGCCCCGGAGCAGAGAAATGCCGCCGATGATAACAGCTCCGCTGGCATCGCTAGCAGATCCAGGTCATCACCTGGCCCGGCCATCCCTGGCTGGGGGCAGCAGCCGCTTCGCTCAGAGCGTCTGCATCATCTTGCGCACACCGGCCACATGCCGGCGGCTGACGGTCAGGGCATCGCCGTCGAGGCCTTTGAGAAACAGCTGGAAATGGCCCAGCGGCGTACGCTGCAGGCGCTCGATGCGCTCGCGGGCGACCAGGGCGTTGCGGTGGATGCGCACGAAGCGCTCGCCGAATTCGTCTTCCAGCGACTTCAGCGGCTCGTCCAGCAGAACCTCGCCGGATTCGTGGCGCAGGGTCACGTACTTGTGATCGGCAATGAAGTAGATCACCTGGGGCAGGGGAATCAGCTCGATCCCCTTGCGCGTTCGTGCGCTGATATGGCTGCGCGGGCCACCGCCAGCCTCGTTGGCGGGACGGGTCAGGGCGGCGAGCTGGGTGCGGTTGGGTTTTTCCGCCTTGCGCAGGGCATCACGCAGGGCCTGGGGTTGGCTCGCCCTGCCGACATGGCTGAGCGTGCTGTGGCTGAACGCCTCGCGCTCATCGTCGTCGAGGCAGAACACCACCGCTGGCGGCGCCTCGCGTTCACACAGCCGGGCTGCGACCTGCAAGCCATCGAGGCCGGGCATGCGGGTGTCGAGCAGGACGACGTCGGGCTTGAGGCTGTCGATCAGCGCCAGGGCCTCCTCGCCATTGGTGGCGCTGGGCTCGAGCACCGTATAGCCCTCGAGTTCTCCGAGCAGGCGGCTCAGGCGCTCGCGGGCCTGGGGTTCATCATCAACGATCAGGACATTCATAATTGCGCTGGATTCCTGAGTGAGTCTCGCATTGGGTACAAGCGTAGACAGGAGTCGGTCGACCGTGTCGCGGTCACGCTACAGACCCATGCGAAGGCCAAAGATTCACTGGTCTGGCAGAATCGCTGCCAGTCCTCTGTCCAACTGTAGACGGTCCGTGGAACACTGCCGTTCAATCATTGAATATCCTGTAGCGCCCCGCACCTGCCACATACCGGCAATTTCACGCGACCGGTGTCCTGTGGAGGGAAGCGCAACCCTGCTATGATCGGCGCCACTTTTTTCATTCACGCCTTCTATGAGTGGATCCATGAGCACCGACAAGACCAACCAGTCCTGGGGCGGCCGCTTCAGTGAGCCCGTCGACGCCTTCGTCGCCCGTTTCACCGCCTCGGTCGATTTCGACAAGCGCCTGTACCGTCACGACATCATGGGTTCGATCGCCCACGCCACCATGCTGGCGCAGGTCGGCGTGCTGTCCGACGCCGAGCGCGACACCATCATCGATGGCCTGAAGACCATCCAGGGCGAGATCGAGGCCGGCCAGTTCGACTGGCGCGTCGACCTGGAAGACGTGCACATGAACATCGAGGCACGCCTGACCGACCGCATCGGCATCACCGGCAAGAAGCTGCACACCGGCCGTAGCCGCAACGACCAGGTGGCCACCGACATCCGCCTGTGGCTGCGCGACGAGATCGACCTGATCCTGGGCGAGATCACTCGTCTGCAGCAAGGCCTGCTGGAGCAGGCCGAGCGCGAAGCCGAGACCATCATGCCGGGCTTCACCCACCTGCAGACCGCCCAACCGGTCACCTTCGGCCACCACCTGCTGGCCTGGTTCGAAATGCTCAGCCGCGACTACGAGCGCCTGGTCGACTGCCGCAAGCGCGCCAACCGCATGCCCCTGGGCAGCGCTGCGCTGGCCGGCACCACCTACCCGATCGACCGTGAACTGACCTGCAAGCTGCTGGGCTTCGAGGCCGTGGGCGGCAACTCGCTGGACGGCGTCTCGGACCGCGACTTCGCCATCGAATTCTGCGCCGCCGCCAGCGTGGCGATGATGCACCTGTCGCGCTTCTCCGAAGAGCTGGTGCTGTGGACCAGTGCCCAGTTCCAGTTCATCGACCTGCCCGATCGCTTCTGCACCGGCAGCTCGATCATGCCGCAGAAGAAGAACCCGGACGTCCCGGAGCTGGTGCGTGGCAAGACCGGCCGCGTGTTCGGCGCCCTGACCGGCCTGCTCACGCTCATGAAGGGCCAGCCGCTGGCCTACAACAAGGATAACCAGGAAGACAAGGAACCGCTGTTCGACGCCGCCGACACCCTGCGCGACTCGCTGCGGGCCTTCGCCGACATGATCCCTGCGATCAAGCCCAAGCACGCGATCATGCGTGAGGCGGCGCTGCGTGGTTTCTCCACCGCCACCGACCTGGCCGACTACCTGGTGCGCCGCGGCCTGCCGTTCCGTGACTGCCACGAGATCGTCGGCCACGCGGTGAAGTACGGGGTCGACACCGGCAAGGACCTGGCCGAGATGAGCCTGGAAGAACTGCGCCAATTCAGCGACCAGATCGAGCAGGATGTGTTTGCCGTGCTGACCCTGGAAGGTTCGGTCAATGCGCGCAACCACATCGGTGGCACCGCGCCGGCGCAAGTGCGTGCGGCGGTGGCACGCGGCAAGGCGCTGCTGGCTGCCCGCTAGACACATGCCGAGGGCTTCGCCCTCGAATCGCGGCACGAGGCCGCTCCCACAGGAATTGGACTGACCTGGATTTTGAGCAAGACAGTTGCTCTCTCAGGGTTCCAGGTACCCTGTGGGAGCGGCCTCGTGCCGCGATGGGCCGCGCAGCGGCCCCTCTTCCCATCACCGCTTGCTGCGCACCATCTCCATGAACTTCGGCATCGCCGCCTCCTTGTCCGCCACGATCTGCGCCATGTGCGGATGCCCGCGCAGTTTCTCCAGCAGCGCCGCCGCCTGCGGGAAGTCTGCCAGGAAGTCGATCCCCAGCACCTTCTTGCCCACCGCGCACGCCAGGTCGACCGAGAAGCAGAACATCATGTCTGCCAGGGTCAGCTGTTCACCGGCGACATAAGGCGCGAACCTGCCATTGCGCTTGAGCGTGGCGAAGCCTGCCAGCAGCTCGCTGCGCGCGCGTTCCTTGATCAGTGGCTCGACCGGCGTATTGAAGAACGCTTCTGCATAGCAGGTGCGTGCCGGCAACTCGATGTACAGCTCGATCTCCTTGAGCAGCTCGCGCACCTTGGCCTGCCCGAACGCATCGCCCGGCAGCAGCGGGTGCTCGGGGTGGGTCTGCTCGATGTAGTCGAGGATCACGCTGGTCTCGCTGAGAAAGCCCTGGGCGGTTTCCAGCACCGGGACCTTGCCGCGCGGGCTGATGGCCAGCACCTGGGGCGTCTGCCCGGAAACGAAGGGCACCTCCTCGAAAGGCAGGCCTTTTTCCAACAGGGCCAGCTTGACCATGTTGTAGTAGTTGCTGACGGCGAATCCGTAGAGTTTGAGCATGAACGACAGCCTCCAGGCCGTGAGGGGTTGGCCTGGCTGTTATAGCCGCCCGGGCCGGGCGTGACCAGCATCATGGCGCCCGTCGATGACCGGGCATTGCCGACACAGGCGTGGCACACTGTCGGTTTATCCACAGGAGCAGCGCCATGAGCGAACCCACCGATATCGACAACGACGACGAAGCATTCGCCGAAGCAACGCTGACCCAGGCCATCGAGAACCAGATCGAGAGCGGCAATCCCCCCGCAGCCAAGGCCACCTTCAACAAGCTGACCCTGGTCGGCTACGAGCGCGAGGACATCCTCAACCTCATGGCCCACGTGCTGGCCATCGAGATCGACGCGCTGCTCATCGAGGATCGCGCCTTCGATACCGAATGGTACGAAAACGCCCTGCGCGCCCTGCCGGAACTGCCACCTGAGGCAAATCAAGGCGACCTCGACGAAGCCTGACTACACTCCTGACTTCCGTCCTCGTCTGGAAGTCAGGAGTCGCCCATGTCCTTCACCCCCGAATTGATCGCCGAACTGGAAGTCCTTGCGCTGTTCAATCTCGACAGCAGCCAGGAAGGGATCAAGATCCACGCCAATGCCTCCCCGGCTCTGGTTGCCGCAGCCAAACGCCTGCACGACAAGCAACTGACCGATCAGCCAGACGGCGGTTACCTGACCAGCCTGGGGCACGATGCGGTGGAGAGCGTTCAGTTACTGTTGAATGTTCTGAAAAACCCGCAGCCCGCATAACCTCGCCGTCCTCATCGTGGAGCGCGCTTGCCCCGCGATGAGGCCCACAAAGACACCGCACCTTCCCAGGCGCTGGAAAAATGGCGTCAAAATGCCATTCGCCCTCTTATCCGACCTCGTCACTCAGGCTAAACTCGCCGCAGCTCCCCCGGCCTGCCTGAGTGCGTCATGAACCACCCCCACGAAATCCGCCCCGACCTGGACGAAGGTATCGACCGCAAGGTGCTGTCGACCCTGCGCGGGCGCTTTCTGCAACTGAACCAGGGGCGCCTCGAAAGGGCCATGGAAGGGCTTTCCAGCCGCCAGCAGCAGGTGCTGACGCTGCTGCCGCTGTTCTTCCACGTCAATCATCCACTGCTGCCCGGTTACGTGTCGGGCAGCACACCGGCGGGCGTGTCCGGTTTCGAGCCCGACGCCGAGCTGCTGGCCGAAGCCCAGCGCCTGACCCGCTCCTTCACCTACAAGGCACGCCACGGCAACCCGCCGCAGCCGATCCATGGCCTGTTCCTGATGGGCAGCCTCGGCACCCTGGCCCAGGCCGAGCAGAGCGACATGGACCTGTGGGTCTGCCATGCGCCCGGCATCGGCGAGGCGGCGCTGGCCGAGCTGCGGCGCAAATGCCAGTTGCTAGAGGCCTGGGCCGCCACCCAGGGTGCCGAGGCCCATTTCTTCCTGATCGAACCGCAAGGCTTCGTCCAGGGCGAACGCGACAGCCAGCTCAGCTCCGACGATTGCGGCACCACCCAGCATTACCTGCTGCTCGACGAGTTCTACCGCACGGCGATCTGGCTGGCCGGACGCACGCCACTGTGGTGGCTGGTGCCGGTGTACGAGGAGCACAACTACCGCGCCTACACCCAGACGCTGCTGTCCAAGCGCTTCATCCGTACCCAGGACGACCTCGACCTCGGCCACCTGGCACACATTCCGCCTGGCGAGTTCGTCGGCGCCGGGCTGTGGCAACTGTTCAAGGGCATCGACTCACCCTACAAGTCGCTGCTCAAACTGTTGCTGACCGAGGTCTACGCCAGCGAACACCCCGAGGTGCGCTGCCTGAGCCTGGACTACAAGCGTGCCGTGTTCGCCAATCGCCTGGACCTCGACGAGCTCGACCCCTATGTCATGGTGTACCGGCGGATCGAGCATTACCTGCAACGGCGCGGCGAACATGCACGGCTGGAGCTGGTGCGGCGCAGCCTGTACCTGAAGGTGAACAAGAAACTCGGCGCGCTCTCCCGCTCGCGCAATACCGGCTGGCAGCGCCAGTTGCTCGGACGCCTGACCGACGAGTGGGGTTGGGACGAGCGCCAACTGGCCCTGCTCGACAGCCGCAGCCAGTGGAAGGTCCGTCAGGTCGCCGTCGAGCGGCGCGAGCTGGTGGCCGAGCTGAACCACAGCTACCGCTTCCTCAGCCAGTTCGCTCGCGATCAGGGCGCCAGCAGCCGCGCCGACCAGCGCGACCTCAATGTCCTCGGGCGGCGCCTGTACGCGGCCTTCGAGCGCCGCGCCGGCAAGATCGAGGTGATCAACCCCGGGATCGCACCGGATGTCGCCGAAGACACCCTGACCCTGGTCCAGTCGCCCAACCGCAAGGAGCCGGGCACCCATCACTGGGGCTTGTACAACGGCAACCTGGGCGTGCACGAGTGGGAGCATTTCAGCCCCATCAAGCGCTGCCGCGAACTGCTCGAGCTGCTGACCTGGGCCCATCGCAACGGCGTGATCGACAGCAGCACGCGCCTGGCTTTGCACCCCGGCGTCAGCGACCTCAGCGAGTTCGAGCTGTTCAACCTGCTGGGCAGCCTGCAGCAGACCATCGCCTTGCCGCTGGACACCGTCAGCGAGATCCGCCTGCTGCAACCGAGCGTGGCCGATGAAGTGCTGCTGCTGGTGAACGTCGGCGTCGATCCGCTGCGCCACCACCGCGACCTGAACATCCTGATGACCACCGAGCGCACCGACTCGCTGAGCTACGCCGGGGTGCGCGAGAACCTGGTGCTGACCTTCGACCAGATCACCCTCAACAGCTGGAACGAGGTGCTGGTGCAGCGCTACGACGGTGAGCACGCGCTGATGCGCTGCCTGCGCGACTTCCTCAACAGCCAGGGCCCGCGCACCCAGCGGCCACGCCTGCGGGTGCGCTGCTTCTGCCACAACCGCGCCCAGGCGATCAGCCAGCGCGTCGAGGATATCTTCGACACGGTGCAACTGCTGCTGGACCAGGACCTGAACCACCGCTACCTGCTGCAGGTAGCGCAGCACACCCATGTGCTGGAGCTGGTGCCAGGCCAGGTCAGCCTGACCACGCTGGACGACCACGACGCCGTGCTCGCTCACCTGGGCCAGGAGCGCAACGGCTACAGCCCGCTCCATCTGGATGCCAACGCCCTGCAGGATCACGACCTGCCGCTGGTGCTGGAGCAGGGGCAGCGCGGTTGCATCCAGGTGTTCTATCGCCTGGACGAGGACGGGGCGGACCTGTACGTGCTCGACGAATACAACGCGCTCTGGCAACAACGCCTGGCGCTGCAGGACGAAAGCCACCTGCTGCTGCCGCTGCAGCGCTTCCTGCAGTCGGTGGTGGTGCGCCGCGATGCCAGGTTGCCGCTCGACAGCCTGCAGCAGGCCTCGCTGGAAATCCTCTATTACCAGCTATTGCCGAACGGGCCGGGCAGGTGCCGGGCACTGGAACCGCGCCCCGTGCCGCAGGTCGCCGGCGGCCAGCCGTACTACGAAGTGCAGGCGATTCTCCAGGCCGGTGCCGGAGACGACCTGCACGTCACGCTGTACTGCGACCAGCAGGAGTTTTCCGAGCTGGACCACGGTGAGCAACTGTACGAAGTGGTTGCCCGGCAGATTCTTGGCCGCAGGCGCAGCGCCGGGCACTATCGCTGCTACATCACCGACCTGGACCTGTCCGAGTTGCTCAAGGACGAGCAGGGCTCGACCAGCCTGTACCTGCGCTACAAGCGTGAGCTGGAGCAGGCCCTGAATGACGGACTGGCGAAGCTGCAGGCCACGTTGCAACCCTGAGATCGTCGGCGCGGCCTTGCGCTCGCGGGCTCAGAGGTCGAAGTCGCCCGCCGCCTCCGGCTGGTATTCGACGTCCAGCAGCTTGAGCCTGAGCGTCTTGCCGCCCGGCGCCGGCCAGTCGATCTGGTCGCCGACCGACAACCCGAGCAATGCGCAACCGATCGGCGCAAGGATCGAGACCTTGCCTTCAGGCCCGGCATCCTTGGGGTAGACCAGGGTCAGGTGGTAGTCCTTGCCGGTGGCCTCCTCGCGGCAGTGCACGCGCGAGTTCATGGTCACCACGCCGGCCGGGACCTCCTCGTGACCGACCACCTGTTCGGCGCGGTCCAGCTCGTCCTGCAGGGCGAGCACACCCGGCGTGCTCTCGTCGAGGCTGTCGAGCAGACGCTCGAGACGCTGCACGTCCAATCGGGTGAGGATAAGGGAAGGCTTGGTGCTCATGATCCAGTCAGACTCCTTTCAACGGGGTATTTCAAGCTGTAGATAAAGCAAAACCCCGCCCAAGGGCGGGGTTTGAGGATGCTTCTGGCGACGCCAGTACCGGATCGACACTACCACAGCCGGGCAAATACTCAACCCCGTGCGCGCAGGGCCTCGGCCTCGCGGCAGATCTGCCGGCGTCGCTCGTCGTCGGCCGAGCGCCATTCGCGGATATGCTCCACATGGCGGTGACAACCGGTGCAGACCCGATGTTCGTCGAGACGGCAGACGCTGATGCACGGCGAAGGCACCGCCGGGCTGACGTTGCTGTAGAGCGGCTTGGGCGGCCGTGGCTGCTCGCTCATCTCAGATCTCGTCGAAGTCCAGCTTTTCGCCGACCCGCTCCCAGACGATGCGTTCGAGCATCTCGCCGAGCAGTTCCTCGGTCTTCTCGCAGACCCACTTGCCGCTCTCTTCGTCGTAGTCGAAGTGGAAACCGCCCGAGCGATCCGCCAGCCACAGCTGGCGCAGCGGCTCCTGGCGGCTGAAGATCAGCTGGCTGCCGTTGTCGAACTTGACCGTCAGCACACCGGCGGAGTTCTCCATGTCCAGATCCAGGTCGGTGTCGTCGAACAGATCCTCCAGGGCCTGTTGGGTCGCGTCGACCAGGTCGTGGAAACGCGCTTCGCTCAAACTCATTGCAGGAACCTCGAAAATGGCTGCACACACGCAAGCCGGGCAAGATACGACCGGTTGGCGCTGATTGCAAAGACTAGCGACCGGCTGTGCCTGCCCCGCCCGACGGACCGGCCCTTGCATAGGCAATCCGCCGGTCGCTCGGTATACTCGGGCGCAATACTGCTTAATTCAAAGGATTTCACCCCATGAAGCGCCTGATTTCCTCCATTGCGGCGCTGGTCGCGGTTGCCTGCCTCGTTTCGGCCTGCGGTCAGAAAGGCCCCCTGTACCTGCCTGAAGACGGCAAGGACGGCAAGAGCGCACGCAAGTCGTCGCACCAGCACGCGCAGCCGGCCAAGGCCGCCCCGCAAGAAGAAGAATCGCTGCCCGAGCAGTCGCCAGCGCAGTAAGGAAATCCAATGGACGCATTCAACTACCGCGGCGGTGAGCTGTTCGCGGAAGGCGTGGCCCTGTCGGCCATTGCCGAACGTTTCGGCACCCCGACGTACGTGTACTCGCGCGCCCACATCGAGGCCCAGTACCGCAGCTACACCGACGCCCTGCAAGGGGTCGAGCACCTGGTGTGCTTCGCGGTCAAGGCCAACTCCAACCTCGGCGTGCTGAACCTGCTGGCGCGCCTGGGTGCAGGTTTCGACATCGTTTCCGGCGGCGAGCTGGAGCGTGTTCTGGCCGCCGGCGGGCGGGCCGACCGCGTGGTGTTCTCCGGCGTCGGCAAGACCCGCGAAGACATGCGTCGGGCCCTTGAAGTCGGCGTGCACTGCTTCAACGTCGAATCCACCGACGAACTCGAGCGCCTGCAAGTGGTGGCGGCCGAGATGGGCAAGGTCGCCCCGGTCTCGCTGCGGGTCAACCCGGACGTCGATGCCGGTACCCACCCGTACATCTCCACCGGTCTCAAAGAGAACAAGTTCGGCATCGCCATCGCCGATGCCGAAGCCATCTACGTGCGTGCCGCTCAGTTGCCGAACCTGGACGTGGTCGGTGTCGACTGCCACATCGGCTCGCAACTGACCACCGTCGATCCGTTCCTCGACGCCCTCGACCGCCTGCTCGACCTGGTCGACCGCCTCGCCGACTGCGGCATCCACCTGCGCCACCTGGACCTGGGCGGCGGCGTCGGCGTGCGCTACCGCGACGAAGAGCCGCCACTGGTGGCCGACTACATCAAGGCCATCCGCGAGCGCGTCGGCGACCGTGACCTGGCCCTGGTGTTCGAACCAGGCCGCTACATCGTCGCCAACGGCGGCGTGCTGCTGACCCGCGTCGAATACCTCAAGCACACCGAGCACAAGGACTTCGCCATCATCGATGCGGCGATGAACGACCTGATCCGCCCGGCGCTGTACCAGGCCTGGATGGGCGTCAGCGCGGTCAGGCCGCGCGAAGGCGAAGGCCGTGCCTACGACCTGGTCGGCCCGATCTGCGAAACCGGCGACTTCCTCGCCAAGGAGCGCCAGCTGAACCTCGCCGAAGGCGATCTGCTGGCCGTGCAGTCTGCCGGCGCCTATGGTTTCGTCATGAGCTCGAACTACAACACCCGTGGCCGCTGCGCCGAAATCCTGGTCGACGGTGACCAGGCCTTCGAAGTGCGCCGCCGCGAGACCATTGCCGAACTGTTCGCCGGCGAAAGCCTGCTGCCGGAGTGAACCCATGCTGCTGCGTTTCACCAAGATGCACGGACTGGGCAACGACTTCATGGTCCTGGACCTGGTCAGCCAGCACGCGCACATCCAGCCCAAGCATGCCAAGCAATGGGGTGACCGCCACACCGGCATCGGCTTCGACCAGCTGCTGATCGTCGAGGCGCCGAGCAATCCGGAAGTGGATTTCCGCTACCGGATCTTCAACGCCGACGGTTCCGAGGTCGAGCAGTGCGGCAACGGCGCCCGCTGCTTCGCCCGCTTCGTGCTGGACAAGCGCCTGACCGCGAAGAAGCGCATCCGCGTCGAGACCAAAGGCGGCATCATCGAACTGGACGTGCAGAACGACGGCCAGGTCTGTGTCGACATGGGCCCGCCGCGCTTCGTCCCGGCCGAGATCCCGTTCAACGCCGACGAACAGGCGCTGAACTACGCGCTGGAAGTCGATGGCCAGGTTCACCGGATCGCCGCCGTTTCGATGGGCAACCCGCACTCTGTGCTGCGTGTCGACGACATCAGCAAGGCCCCTGTGCACGAGCTGGGGCCGAAGATCGAACACCATCCGCGCTTCCCGCAGCGGGTCAACGCCGGGTTCATCCAGGTCGTCGACCGCCACCGTGCCAACCTGCGGGTGTGGGAACGTGGTGCCGGCGAGACCCAGGCCTGCGGTACCGGCGCCTGCGCCGCCGCCGTCGCGGCCATCGCCCAGGGCTGGATGGACTCTCCGGTGTCCATCGACCTGCCGGGCGGGCGTCTGTGCATCGAATGGGCCGGCCCCGGCAAACCGGTGCTGATGACCGGCCCAGCCGTACGCGTCTACGAAGGACAGGTTCGTCTCTAAGCGAGTATCCGCCATGACCGATCAGCCACAGGTTGTACCCGAGCAAGCCGCCGACCTCGACGCCGAGGCGGTGGTCGCCTACCTGCGTGCCCACCCCACCTTCTTCGCCGAGCACGACGAGCTGCTCATCGAGCAGCGCATTCCCCACCAGCGCGGCGACAGCGTGTCGCTGGTGGAGCGTCAGCTCAAGCTGCTGCGCGACCGCAACATCGAGATGCGCCATCGCCTCTCGCAGTTGATGGACGTGGCCCGTGACAACGACCGGCTGTTCGAGAAAACCCGACGGCTGATCCTCGACCTGCTCGATGCCGGCAGCCTGGAAGAGGTGGTGATGGCGGTCGAAGACAGCCTGCGCCAGGAGTTCCAGGTGCCCTTCGTCAGCCTGATCCTGTTCGGCGACAACCCCGCACCGGTTGGCCGCTGGGTCAGCAGTGCCGAAGCGCAACAGGCCATCGGTGGCCTGCTGGGCAACGGCAAGACGGTCAGCGGCAACCTGCGCGAGCACGAACTGGCCTTCCTGTTCGGCGAAGAACAGCGCAAGGAAGTCGGCTCCAGCGCCGTCGCCTCGCTGGAGCACCAGGGCCTGCACGGGGTACTGGCCATCGGCAGCCGCGACCCGCAGCACTACAAGAGCAGCGTCGGTACCCTGTTCCTCAGCTACATCGCCGAAATCCTCGGCCGCGTGGTGCCGCGCGTCACCCAGACGCTGCGCTCGGTTCGCTGATGGAGCGCCAGCTGGAGGCTTATTGCGCGCACCTGCGCAACGAGCGCCAGGTGTCCGAGCACACCCAGCTGGCCTACCGTCGCGACCTGGAGAAGGTCGTCGAGTTCTGCAACACCCAGGGTATCGCCAGCTGGAAGGCCCTGCAGATCCAGCAACTGCGCCAGCTGGTGGCGCGCCTGCACCACCATGGCCAGTCGTCGCGCAGCCTGGCACGCCTGCTGTCAGCGGTGCGTGGCCTGTACCGCTACCTCAACCGCGAAGGCCTGTGCGAGCACGACCCGGCCAACGGCCTGACACCGCCCAAGGGCGAGCGGCGCCTGCCCAAGACCCTCGACACCGACCGCGCCCTGCAACTGCTCGATGGCGGCGTCGACGACGACTTCATCGCCCGCCGCGACCAGGCGATTCTCGAACTGTTCTACTCCTCGGGCCTGCGCCTGTCGGAGCTGGCCAACCTCGACCTGGAACAGCTCGACCTGGCCGGTGCGCTGGTTCAGGTACAGGGCAAGGGCGGCAAGGCCCGCGTGCTGCCGGTCGGGCGCAAGGCGCGCGAGGCCCTGCAGCAATGGCTGCGGCTGCGTGGCATCAGCGCGCCACGCGACGGTGCGGTATTCGTCACCCGCCAGGGCAAGCGCCTGGGCCCTCGGGCCATCCAGTTGCGGGTCAAGGCCGCTGGCGAGCGGGAGCTCGGCCAGCACCTGCACCCGCACATGCTCCGCCACTCCTTCGCCAGCCATCTGCTCGAATCGTCCCAGGACCTGCGCGCGGTGCAGGAAATGCTCGGCCATGCCGACATCAGCACCACGCAGATCTACACCCACCTGGACTTCCAGCACCTGGCCGCCGTCTATGACAGCGCCCATCCCCGGGCCAAACGCAGCAAAGGCAGCGACTCATGAGCATCAAGCTGATTACCTTCGACCTGGACGACACCCTGTGGGACACCGCCCCGGTGATCGCCAGCGCCGAGACCGTCCTGCGTGACTGGCTCGCGGCCAACGCCCCGACCCTGGGCGGCGTGCCGGTCGAGCATCTGTACGCCATCCGCGAGCGCCTGGTGCAGGCCGAACCTGGCCTCAAGCACCGCATCAGCGCCTTGCGCCGGCGCGTGCTGTTCAATGCCCTGGCAGAAGTCGGCTACAGCGAGAAACACGCCCAGGAGCTGGCCAACGAGGCTTTCGAAGTGTTCCTGCACGCCCGGCATCAGGTCGAGGTGTTTCCAGAGGTCGAGCCGGTGCTGGAGATCCTGCGCCATCACTATGTGCTGGGCGTGGTAACCAACGGCAACGCCGATGTGCGCCGCCTGGGGATTTCGGACTACTTCCGCTTCGCCCTGTGTGCAGAAGACCTGGGTATCGGCAAGCCCGACCCTGCGCCCTTCCTCGAAGCACTCAAGCGCGGTGAGGTCGAGGCCGGTGCCGCAGTGCACATTGGCGATCATCCGGGCGACGACATTGCCGGCGCACAACGTGCAGGCCTGCGTGCGGTCTGGTTCAACCCGCAGGGCAAGGCCTGGACCGGCGAGAAAGACCCGGACGCCGAGATCCAGCGCCTGTCGCAACTGCCCGACGTGCTGGCGCGCTGGCGCTGACGGCCCACAAGAACACCCGGATTGCACCCACAAAAAAGCCCGCAGCGACCGCGGGCTTTTTCGTATCCAGCCACTCAGATAGGGCGGCTACCGTACTTGTTGTCCGGCTTCTTGGGCGGGTCGGCGACCACGTTGGCCTCGACCTCCTGCACCTTGCCACCGCGAGCCAGGAACTCTTCCATGGCGCGCGCCAGCGCATCGCGTTCCTTCTGCTTGGCTTCCATGCTCGGCATCTCGTCTACCGAGACCGCCGCCTTGGACTTGCCCTTGGCTGCAGGTGCCGGGCTGCTGTCATCATCGCCGGCGTCTTCCGCACCGTCGTCAGCTGCCGCTTCGAGAGCCTCATCACCCTCTTCGTCATCGCCTACTTCGAGGTCATCGTTTTCCAGATCGTCGTCGCTCATGTTCTACCTCATGACTTGCGAAAAGCAGGTTAGTTATAGACCAGTGATGCCGTAGACCGGCAGCCACCAGTGAAAATTCAACTGGCCGTGGGTTGGCCACTGCCTTGGGTGTCCGGCCCCTGGTGGGGGCTTTTCACCCGGCAGATCCCAGCTCCTGGCGGGATCTGACGAAATCCTTGAGCCATCGCTGCTGGCCTTGCGCTACTGGCAAGCCTAGCAAAGCGTGGCGAAGTGTGTGGAAGGCACTTCAAACACCCTTCCGGCGCGCATTCTAGCGCGCCGGGCGAAAAAGCAAAGCTCCATCAATACCCGCTTTTATGTAAGTTTTTGCCCTTCGTCACGAACGTGCCGGATAAACCGTTTGCCTTACGACGAAACGGCAAATATCAGGCAAAAAAATGCCCGGACAAGCCGGGCAAGTTTTTTACCGCGTGGCGATTACAGGTTGTAACCGCGCTCGTTGTGCTGAGCCAGGTCGAGGCCGACCGACTCTTCTTCTTCGTTGACCCGCAGGCCCATCACCACATCCAGCACCTTGAGGATCACGTAGGTGACGATGGCGGTGTAGGCCACGGTGAAGATCACGCCCTTGGCCTGTACCCAGACCTGGGCACCGATGTCGGTGACCGCGCCGAAGCCGCCCAGGGCCGGTGCCGCGAACACGCCGGTGAGGATGGCGCCGACGATACCGCCGATACCGTGCACGCCGAAGGCATCGAGCGAGTCGTCGTAGCCCAGCTTGCGCTTGAGGCTGGTGGCGCAGAAGTAGCAGATCACACCGGACGCCAGGCCGATCACCAGGGCGCCCATCGGGCCGACGGTGCCGGCTGCAGGGGTGATGGCGACCAGGCCGGCCACCACACCGGAGGCGATGCCCAGGGCGCTGGGTTTGCCGTGGCCGATCCACTCGGCGAACATCCAGCCCAGCGCCGCTGCGGCGGTGGCGATCTGGGTCACCAGCATGGCCATGCCGGCAGTGCCGTTGGCGGCCGCTGCGGAGCCTGCGTTGAAGCCGAACCAGCCGATCCACAGCATGGCCGCGCCGATCAGGGTGTAGCCCAGGTTGTGCGGCGCCATCGGCGTGGTCGGGTAGCCCTTGCGCTTGCCCAGCACCAGGCACGCCACCAGGCCTGCGATACCGGCGTTGATGTGCACCACGGTGCCGCCGGCGAAGTCCAGCACGCCCCAGTCCCACATCAGCGCGCCGTCACCGCTCCAGACCATGTGCGCGATCGGTGCGTAGACCAGGGTGAACCACACGCCCATGAACACCAGCATGGCGGAGAACTTCATGCGTTCGGCGAAGGCACCGACGATCAGCGCCGGGGTGATGATGGCGAAGGTCATCTGGAAGGTGATGAACACCGCCTCGGGGAACAGTGCAGTGGCCGAGGTCAGGCCCGACGGCGTCACACCGGCGAGGAAGGCCTTGGAGAAACCGCCGATGAAGGAGTTGAAGTTGAGCACGCCCTTTTCCATACCGGTGGTATCGAAGGCGATGCTGTAGCCGTAGACGACCCACAGGATGCTGATCAGACCGGTGATGGCAAAGCACTGCATCATCACCGACAGCAGGTTCTTGGAGCGCACCATGCCACCGTAGAACAGGGCCAGGCCCGGGATGGTCATGAACAGTACCAGCGCCGTGGCGGTGAGCATCCAGGCGGTGTCGCCGGAGTTCAGTACCGGGGCGGCTGTTTCCTCTGCCAGGGCCAGGCCAGGCATTACGAGGGACAATAGGGCTCCTAGCCCTGCGATCTTGCGCAGAGTCATTTGTTTTCTCCTGGGGCGTTTGGGTTTGGTGAGGCTTTGTTGTGTCGCTTAGATCGCGTCGGTATCGGTCTCGCCGGTACGGATGCGGATCGCCTGCTCCAGATTCACCACGAAGATCTTGCCGTCGCCGATCTTGCCGGTGTTGGCCGCCTTGGTGATGGCTTCGATCACCCGGTCCAGGTCCTTGTCATCGATGGCGACATCGATCTTGACCTTGGGCAGGAAATCGACCACGTATTCGGCGCCACGGTACAGCTCGGTATGGCCTTTCTGCCGGCCGAAGCCCTTGACTTCGGTCACGGTGATGCCTTGCACGCCGATTTCCGACAGCGACTCGCGCACGTCGTCCAGCTTGAACGGCTTGATGATGGCAGTGACTAGCTTCATGAAACTCTTCTCCCGATTTGGTGGACTTGCCCCAGGAAAACAAACCCGTCTCAAGTCTAAGCGCAGCGCCTGGCTTTGTAACGCGTCGTCAGCTCCATTCCCCCACCGACACGCGTTCCGGCTGGTGACGAAGGACCCTTGCGGCTCCGCCTGCACGCTGCCCGATCACAAGGGACTGCATCAGTGCATGGCTCGCAGAGGTCATTGCAGAAACCTTGCCAGTTCCAGCAAAGGCCCGGAAAACAGGGAGTTGCATGCAGGGCCAGGGTTTGGCCTTGGGCCAGCACGGGCGAAGCTGCACACTTCTGGTGCGTCGCCCCTGCCGTCATTGCTCAAAAAGTGTGCAGCCGGGCCACGCGAAACGCCGTGCTACACTGGCCTCCTTTCAGACTTCACGGACCTGCCCGACTCATGCTCGCGCCCAAAGCCCTTCTCGATGCCCTGAGCGACCAGGCCTCGCGCCTGTTCAGCGGCGACACCGCGCAGCCGCGCGCCGAACTCGAAAGCCAGTTCAAGATCCTGATGCAGAGCGCCTTCAGCAAGCTCGACCTGGTCAGCCGCGAAGAATTCGACAGCCAGATGGTGGTGCTGGCGCGGACCCGCGCACGCCTTGAAGCCCTGGAAAAACAAGTGGCCGAACTGCAAGCGCGGATTGCGCCCGCGGCCCAGGACTAATCCCGATACACGGAGCGTTTCCCCATGAAAGTCAGCGCACGCAATGTCTTCGAAGGTACCGTCAGCGCCGTTCAGCCCGGCGCAGTGAATGCCGAGGTCGAGCTGACGCTCGGCGGCGGCGAGAAGCTGGTGGCCGTGGTCACCATGACCAGCCTGCACAACCTCAACATCAATGTCGGCAAACAGGCCGTGGCGCTGGTCAAGGCACCCTGGGTGGTGCTGATGACCGAGGCCGACGGCTACCGCCTGTCGGCGCGCAACGCCCTCGAAGGCGAGGTGGTGCGGGTGGGTGATGGTGCAGTGAATGCCGAAGTTGTGCTGAAACTGGCCGGCGGTACCGAAGTATTCTCCATCGTCACCCGCGAGGCGGTGCAGGAGCTGGGCCTCAAGCCTGGGGTCAAGGCCACCGCGCTGATCAAGGCCTCGCACATCATTCTGGGCGCCCGCCCCTGAATGCTTTCCGGCCCGCTCTGTATGACGGCGGGCCGGATACATCAAACGCTTCCTACAAACAAAAGGGAGCATTCGAACAAGATGAAAGTTATTTAAAGTTCCCCTCCCGGGTTGACTTCAATACTACCCTTGAATAAAGTTCGCTCGCCCTGAGAAAAGGGGCCTTTTTTCCATTCACTGAAGAATTCAATGGACACAGTATCTAGTCGCTGCCTGACCACTGCCCCCTGGGCCGGTCAGGCACTTGAACCGGAACACCGGTCCCGACACCCTGGTCGGGCAAGCCGCGCCAGAGCCTGATGCTCCGCCGTGACTTGCCGCCGCCGGTGTCCGCCGGTTGGAGGCAAGCTCATGAACCTCACTTCATTCGTTTCACATCGCCTGCACGCCTGCCTTGCACTGCTGCAGGCCCGCGCCTGGCCGCCCCGTGGCCACGCCGCGCCAGCCCGGCCATCGCCCGGCACGCGTGGCCCGCAGCTGCGCGCCGTATGGCAGGCGCATCCGTGCCACGGAAAACTCCAGCTGCGCCTGCACTGGCACCACGACGACAGCCAGGAACCCCCAGGTAGACGCGGGCCTCTGGCGCGCCTGCGCGCACGCCTGAGCCCGCATAACTTCCACTGAAAAAAGATATTTGACGGTATCTTTCCGAACGAACTTTCAACAATGAAAGTTCGCAGGACAGTTATTGCCCGCACTTTATCAATCAGGAATAAAACCATGGACTGCGCGAGTAGAAAGTTCGCTGCCGATCTAACTTCCGACCTTCGGCGGCGGACAGACAACTGTCGGAAAAACCACGCATTTTCCTGCGACCCGACATGCCTTCGTTCACCGCCTGAGTGAAACGTCTGTGTGTCGTGCCGCCGCAGCGGCAGGAGCACAGCAACATGACTGTCAAACACCGCAACACCTCGTCGGCCAAGGCCGAACGTGAAACCCGCCTGTCCACCCGTGCCGCCCGTGAAGCGCGCAATGGCCTGGCCGTCACCCTCGCCAACCTCGATGCCAGCGAAGTCGGCCTGACCGAGCACGAAGCCGCCAAGCGCCTGCAGCGCGACGGCGCCAACCAGGTCGCCCACGACCAGCAACCCCACGCCCTGGTGCAACTGCTCAAGGCCCTGCACAACCCCTTCATCTATGTGCTGCTGACCCTGGCCGGGATCAGCTTCGTCACCGACTACTGGATGCCGATCAGCGCGGGTGAAGCGGACGACGCCGACCTGACCAAGGTCATCATCATCATGACCATGGTCAGCCTCAGCAGCCTGCTGCGCTTCTGGCAGGAGTACCGCTCGAACAAGGCCGCCGACGCCCTCAAGGCCATGGTGCGCACCACCGCTACCGTGCTGCGCCGCGAACAGTACGGCCACGCTCCGCGCCTGCGCGAAGTGCCCATGGATGAGCTGGTGGCCGGCGACATCGTGCAGCTTTCGGCCGGCGACATGATCCCCGCCGACATCCGCCTGCTCGAATCACGCGACCTGTTCATCAGCCAGGCGGTACTCACCGGCGAAGCACTGCCGGTGGAGAAGTACGACACCCTGGGCAATGTCGCGCAGAAGTCCGCCACCGATGACAGCGGCAACCAGGACAACCTGCTCGAGTTGCCGAACATCTGCTTCATGGGCACCAACGTGGTCAGCGGCCGTGCCCGCGCCGTGGTGGTGGCCACCGGCCGACGCACCTACTTCGGCTCCCTGGCCAAGGCCATCGCCGGTTCGCGCAGCCAGACCGCCTTCGACCGCGGCGTGAACAGCGTCAGCAGCCTGCTGATCCGCTTCATGCTGGTGATGGTGCCGGTGGTGTTCATGATCAACGGCGTGGTCAAGGGCGACTGGGGCGATGCCTTCCTCTTCGCGCTGGCCGTGGCCGTGGGCCTGACCCCTGAAATGCTGCCGATGATCGTCAGCGCCAACCTGGCCAAGGGTGCCGTGGCCATGGCCCGGCGCAAGGTGGTGGTCAAGCGCCTGAACGCCATCCAGAACCTGGGTTCCATGGATGTGCTGTGCACCGACAAGACCGGCACCCTGACCCAGGACCGGATCATCCTCGAGCACCATGTGCGCATCGACGGTGAACGCGACAAACGCGTGCTGGAACTGGCCTGGCTCAACAGCCACCACCAGAGCGGCGTGCGCAACCTGATGGACCAGGCCGTGCTCCACTTCGCCGGCCAGGACCACGAGTTCCAGGCGCCCTATGCCTTCGCCAAGGTCGACGAGTTGCCGTTCGACTTCATTCGCCGTCGCCTGTCGGTGGTGGTGAAGAACGCCCTGGGCGATCACCTGATGGTGAGCAAGGGCGCCGTCGAGGAAATGCTCGCCATCGCCACCCATGTGCAGGAAGGCGACAGCGTCGTGGCCCTCGATGCGCGCCTGCGTCAGCGCCTGCTGGCCAGCGCCGATGCCTTCAACCGCGACGGCTTCCGCGTGCTGGTGGTCGCCACCCGCGACATCCCGGCAAGCGAAGGCAAGGCGCAGTACCACACTGACGACGAGCGCGACCTGGTGATCCAGGGTTTCCTGACCTTCCTCGACCCGCCCAAGGAAACCGCAGGCCCGGCCATCGCCGCCCTGCGCGACATGGGCGTGCGGGTCAAGGTGCTGACCGGCGACAACCCGGTGGTCACCTGCAAGGTGTGCCGTGAAGTCGGCCTTGAGCCCGGCCTGCCGCTGCTCGGCCAGGACATCGAGCGCATGGACGACACCACCCTGAAGATCCAGGTCGAGCAGCGCACGGTCTTCGCCAAGCTCACCCCGCTGCAGAAGTCCCGCGTACTCAAGGCGCTGCAGGCCAACGGTCACACCGTCGGCTTCCTCGGTGACGGCATCAACGACGCCGCCGCCCTGCGCGACGCCGACGTCGGTATCTCGGTGGACAGCGGCACCGATATCGCCAAGAAGTCGGCCGATATCATCCTGCTGGAAAAGAGCCTGATGGTGCTCGAAGAAGGCGTACTCAAGGGGCGCGAAACCTTCGGCAATATCATGAAGTACCTGTGCATGACCGCCAGTTCCAACTTCGGCAACGTGTTCTCGGTGCTGGTGGCCAGTGCGTTCATTCCCTTCCTGCCGATGCTGGCGATCCACCTGCTGCTGCAGAACCTGATGTACGACTTCTCCCAGTTGTCGCTGCCGTGGGACCGCATGGACAAGGAGTTCCTCAGCGAGCCTCGCAAGTGGGACGCCCGCAACATCGGCCGCTTCATGCTATGGATCGGGCCGACCTCGTCGATCTTCGACATCACCACCTTTGCCCTGATGTGGTACGTGTTCGCCGCCAACAGTGTCGAGATGCAGGCGCTGTTCCAGTCCGGCTGGTTCATCGAAGGGTTGCTGTCGCAGACCCTGGTGGTGCACATGCTGCGCACGCGCAAGGTGCCGTTCTTCCAGAGCACCGCGGCGCTGCCGGTGATCCTGGCCACGGGCCTGGTGATGGCGCTGGGCATCTACATCCCGTTCTCGCCGGTGGGTGCGATGGTCGGCCTGGTGCCGCTGCCGTGGGAATACTTCCCTTGGCTGGTCGCCACCCTGCTGGGCTACTGCGTGGTCGCCCAGACCATGAAGACCCTCTACATCCGTCGTTTCGGCCAGTGGTTCTGAGCCATGCAGGGAGAGCAGACCATGCGCGTACTGATCTGTGCGGGACGCAACTACGCCGACACCCGACGCTGCCGCCAGGCCCTGGACGATGTCCAGCGCCAGCGGCCGATCCGGGTGTTGATCCATGGCGGCAGCCAGTTCCTCGGCGGCGAGATCGAAAGCTGGGCACGCGAGCACGGCGCCGACCTGGTGCGCTACCCGCCCAACTGGCAGCTGCACGGCAAGCAGGCCGAACGCCTGCGCAACCTGTTCATGCTCAGCGACAGCCGCCCCGAACTGGTGCTGGCCCTGCCCGGGGCCGACGACACCGAGGAGCTGCTGGCCCGGGCTCGCGGCGCTGGGGTACCGGTGATCTGCAGCAGGCCACCACGACAATCCAACCTGGAGGAGCAGTGCCATGACGCATGAAAAACCCGACGAGCGCGCCCGCTTCTCGCTCACCCACGACCTGCCACCCGCCCAGGCCCGGGCGGCGCGGCGCAATGTGCTGTTCGTGATAGTGACCTTGGTATTGAGTGGGGTGTTGGTGATGTTGTTCGGGATCGAGGCGCGGTTGTCTGGATGACACGCTTGTGGGGCGCCGGCGCCAGTGGCTGCGCACCATCCCTGGGCTGACCTTTGGATTTTGTTGCTCCCTGTGGGAGCGATCGGGGCGCGCAGCGGCCGCCAACGTACGAAAGATCTGAAACCTCTAGCAGGATCCTTCGATCCGTAGACCTTGGGAAGTATCCTACGCGCTTTGCGGAAGCCTCTTAATTGTCGTGGAAATGCGTCAGGGATAACTTCGCTGGGTCGCCCACATTGGCGACTGGGTGTGAGAAGCCCATGTGTTTCAGGAATGGCTTCCCGTCATGGTAGCCGTGCGCGAGCAGGTTTCGACCTGGCCGTGTCCCTGGACCACGGACTTCTCACCTCGTGCACGGCTGCCACCCTTATCCGTGAGAAGGGTTCAGGTGGCAGCTCCAGATGTCGTCCAGGAGTTGAACCATGAAGAAACTCGTCCCCGACCCACCCCGCCTCACGCTCATCAACAACCCCTACTTCTCCATCCACACCGACATGCTCCCTCCCGACGCCCTGGCCCATGCCAGCGAGTTGCTGCGCGGTGTCGCCGAAACCATCGACGAACACTGCCGCACCTCTGCCGGTGTACCCGGCCTGCACATGCTGTCGAACGCCGCGCACTCCGCCGAAACGGCTCGCGCGCTGATCGAACATGCGTTGAACCGGATGTGACCCTGAGCCCGTCAAGGAGTGATGACCATGAGCGACAACCAATCCGGCCGCACCACCGCAGGTGTTGCCACCTTTCTCGAGATGTTCCGCGTGCAACCGGGTGTCTCCTACGAACGCGCCATCGAAGAAGTCTCGGTGCTGGTGGGTTGCACACGGGACCTGAGCGATCAGTTCACAGGCGAGGCAAACCCAGCGGCAATCACCGCCCTGCACTACCTCAGCGCCCTGGCCAAGGCGTTGTTGAATGATCTTGAGGTCAGCCGCAACGCAGTCAATTAACCCCTCAGCCAAGCCACCTCGATGCCCTTGGCATCGAGGATTCAGTAAAACCGTGGCGCCAATATCGCCTCAGGCCGTGACGACGGCGTTGCCCAAGGGCTTGAGCAAGCCCTGGCGAGTGGCCCTGCACACGGCACTGACCAGCGCCTGCAGCGAGGCCTGGAGAATGCTGCTGTCTTTACCTGCGCCGAACAGCAACTGGTTGTCGACGCGGATCTCCACATAGGCGATCGCCTCGGCCTGGGCGCCATCACGTACCGCATGCTCGTGGTAGTCCGCGATGTCGAAACTCAGGCCAAGTGCGGCAAACGCATTGACCAGCGCGGCCAGCGGCCCGTTACCTTCGCCGTTCAATGGCAGGCGGTAGCCGTCAACGACCAGTTGAGCATTCACATAGGTGCTTGTCTCGTCACTGGTGATCATGGGCTGGGTCAGGGTGTAGGGCCTGCCTGGCTGCAGATAGGTTTCGGTGAAGCAGGACAGGATCATATCGCTGGTCACTTCCTGGCCTTCGGCATCGGCAACCCGCTGCACCACGCCGCTGAACTCCATTTGCAGACGTCGCGGCAGCACGATGCCCTGCTGCTCCAGCAGATAGGCCACGCCCCCCTTGCCCGACTGGCTGTTGACCCGGATTACCGCCTCGTAGCTGCGTCCCATGTCGGCAGGGTCGATCGGCAGATAGGGGATTTCCCAGTGGCCGTGGGGGTTTGCGCGGCGGTGCGCGAATCCTTTCTTGATCGCATCCTGGTGAGAGCCGGAGAACGCGGTGAACACCAACTCGCCGGCATAGGGATGACGAGGATGGGTGGGCAACTGGTTGCAGTATTCGACCTCACGCTGAACGTGGGTGATGTCCGAGAAGTCCAGCTCAGGGCTGATGCCGCTGGTGTACAGATTCATGGCCAAGGTCAGGATATCGACGTTGCCGGTACGCTCGCCATTGCCGAACAGCGTCCCCTCGACCCGTTCGGCACCCGCCAAGCAAGCCTGCTCGGCTGTAGACACCCCGGTACCGCGGTCATTGTGTGGGTGCACGCTGATGATCACGCTGTCTCGACGGCTCACATGCCTGCAGAACCATTCGATCTGGTCGGCGAACACATTGGCCGTCGACACCTCGACGGTTGTGGGCAGATTCAGAATCATCTTGTTGGACGGCGTTGGCTGGAACTCGGCGATGACTGCGTCGCAGATTTCCAGGCCGAAATCCAGCTCGGTGAAGCAGAACGTTTCCGGCGAATACTGATAGGTCCACCGGGTTTGCGGATTGGCCTGCATCAACGCCTTGATCTCACGGGTGGCCTGGGTGGCAATATCGATACAGCCAGCGCGATCGACACCGAACACGACTTCACGGAACACGGGGGCCGTGGCGTTGTATACATGCACAATGGCCCGTGGCACGCCCTTGAGTGCCTCGAAGGTGCGCTCGATCAGGTGAGTACGCGCCTGAGTCATGACCTGGATGGTGACATCGTCAGGGATTGCGCCGCTTTCGATAAGCTCACGAACGTAATCGAAATCCGTCTGCGATGCCGCCGGAAAACCTACTTCGATCTCCTTGAAGCCGACTTTGACCAGCAGGTCGAAGAAGCGACGCTTGCGCTCGGCGTTCATCGGTTCGATCAGCGCCTGGTTACCGTCGCGCATATCGACGCTGCACCAGACCGGCGCGGCTTTCTGCACCTGGCCAGGCCAGGTGCGGTCCGGCAGGTCGACCACGTTGAAATGGCGGTACTTGATGGAGGGGTCTTTCAGCATCATGGCGGCGTTCTCCTTTGCCTGTGAGCGATCGTGCTGGCGTTGGGTGAGGTGAGCGTGCATCAGATATTGGATCCAATTTATGCTGAAAACGCTTAGTCCGGATTGCGTTTTGTTTACCCAAAAATAGGGTTTTATCTTTAAAAATTGCTCAAAAAATAATTTTGTTAGGGAATTTTTGCGGCTCTGAATAGAATTACTCTTTCTGCTGGCAAGCCAGGTCGACTGCGTCCACCCGACACCGAGACGCAACGCCTCGGCAAAATCCCGTCGCACTCTTCACCCGGCACTCCCCGCGCCCCTGACTATCCTTGCCCCAGCCGCAGGACGCGGCATCCCCAGTGATCAAGGAGTGTCCATGTCCCTCGCCCTCGTCCACAGCCGCGCCCAGGTCGGGGTGCTGGCGCCGGCAGTCAGCGTCGAAACCCATCTGGCCAACGGCCTGCCCAACCTCACCCTGGTCGGCCTGCCCGAGGCCACGGTCAAGGAAAGCAAGGACCGGGTACGCAGTGCCATCGTCAACTCGGGGCTGGAATACCCCGCCCGGCGCATCACCCAGAACCTCGCGCCCGCCGATCTGCCGAAGGATGGCGGGCGTTACGACCTGGCCATCGCCTTGGGTATCCTCGCCGCCAACGGCCAGGTGCCGGTGGCGACCCTGGTCGATTTCGAATGCCTGGGCGAACTGGCGCTCTCGGGGGCATTGCGCCCGGTGCAGGGTGTGCTGCCGGCAGCGCTGGCAGCGCGCGAGGCCGGGCGGGCGTTGGTGGTGCCGCGGGAGAATGCCGAGGAGGCGAGCCTGGCCAGCGGCCTGGTGGTGTATGCGGTCGGGCATCTGCAGGAACTGGTGGCGCACCTCAACGGCCAGCTGCCATTGCCGGCCTATGCCGCCAATGGCTTGATGCTGCGCGCGCGCCCCTACCCGGACCTGAGCGAAGTGCAGGGGCAGATAGCAGCCAAGCGCGCCCTGCTGGTCGCGGCGGCGGGGGCACACAACCTGCTGTTCACCGGCCCGCCCGGCACCGGCAAGACCTTGCTCGCCAGCCGTCTGCCAGGCTTGCTGCCGCCGCTGGACGAGCGCGAGGCGCTGGAGGTTGCGGCGATCCAGTCGGTCAGCGGCAAGGCGCCGATCGATTGCTGGCCACAGCGGCCGTTTCGCCATCCTCACCACAGTGCGTCAGGACCGGCGCTGGTCGGCGGTGGCAGCCGACCGCAGCCGGGGGAGATCACCCTGGCCCATCATGGCGTGCTGTTTCTCGACGAGTTGCCGGAGTTCGAACGGCGTGTGCTGGAAGTGCTGCGCGAGCCGCTGGAGTCTGGCGAGATCGTGGTATCTCGGGCCAGGGACCGGGTGCGCTTTCCGGCGCGCTTTCAACTGGTGGCGGCGATGAACCCTTGCCCCTGCGGCTATCTGGGCGACCCGGCAGCCCGTTGCCGGTGCAGCCCGGAGCAGATCCAGCGCTACCGCAACAAGCTCTCCGGGCCGTTGCTCGACCGCATCGACCTGCACCTGACCGTTGCGCGCGAAAGCACCACCCTCAGCCACCAGCCCAGTGGCGAGACCAGCGCCAGCGTCGCCGCGCAGGTCACCCGCTGCCGTGACCTGCAGCAGCAGCGCCAGGGCTGCGCCAATGCCTTTCTCGATATGCCCGGCCTGCGCAGGCACTGCGCGCTGAAAGCTGCCGACCAGTCGTGGCTGGAGAACGCCTGCGAGCGGCTCAACCTCTCGCTACGGGCAGCGCATCGCCTGCTCAAGGTGGCCCGCACCCTGGCCGACCTCGAACAGCACGAGCACATCGCCCGCAGCCATCTGGCCGAGGCCTTGCAGTACCGGCCTGGGAGCTGACAGCAGGTGCGTCACGCCTTCGTGGTGGCAAGCCCGCCCAGCGAGGCGCGCAGGCGGGGGACCGCAAAGTCGAGGAAGCGCCGCATCTTCAAGGGCATGTGACGATGCTGTGCGTGCAGCAGGTGCACGGGCGAAGGTTCGACTTCGAAGGGCTCCAGCACCAGTTGCAGGTCGCCGGCACGGATCGCTTCATGGGCCTGGTAGTGGAACAGCCGGGTAAAGCCCAGCCCGCCGACTGCCGCGTCGACCAGGGCAATGGCCGAGGTGACCAGCCGCGGCTTGAGCATGACCTCGAACGTCCTGGCACTGCCTGGCTCACGGAAGCCCCACCCGACCATCAGCGCCGGGCCGTCGGCAGCGATGCACGGCAGTTCGGCCAGTGCCTGCGGATGCGCGGGTATCCCGCAGCCGCTGAGCAGGTCGGGGCTGGCGCAGAGCACTTCGCGCACATTGCCCACGCGGGTGGCGATCATGCCGCTGTCGGGCAGACGCCCGACCCGCACGGCCATGTCCACTTGGTCATCCAGCAGGTCGACATTGCGATCGCGCAGATCGAGCCGCACGTTGATCTGCGGGAAGGCGCCCAGGAAATCGCTGACCACGGGCAGGACATGATCACGCCCCATCAGGATCGGCGCCGAGATCACCAGTTCACCGCGCGGCGTCATGAACTCGCCCGCCGCCTCGCGTTCGGCCTCGCCCACCTGCTCGACGATGCGCCTGGCCGCTGCGGCATAGGCCCCACCGGCGTCGGTCAGGCCGATCTTGCGGGTGGTGCGGGTCAGCAACTGGATGCCCAGATGGCGCTCAAGCTCCGCGACATTGCGGCTGATGGTCTGCACCGGTACCCGCAAGGCGCGCGCAGCAGCCGAGAAGCTGCCGCTGTCGAGGGTGGCCAGGAACATCGTCATTGCCTCGATTCGATCCACTGCATCTTCCCGCTTTCAGTGAAGGTCATTCGCATTCCTAACGGATTATCAGGCAATGCGTGAAAGTCCATAGTCTGCATACGTTGTTTCAGCCCCACAAGCCGGGCTGGAACGGGACTACCGAATACTTTCACCATGAGGTTCAGCATGAAAGGCAAGCAACTGGTCGCCGCCACCTGGTTATTCACGGCGTGCGCCACAGGCATCAGCGCAGCACAGGCCGCCACGGATACCCCGGAGCCGACCCCGGCACCGATGACCCAGGCCGCCAGCCAGGTTCACTACCGCTATCTGCAGGTCGAGAAGGTCAAGGTGTTCTACCGCGAGGCCGGCAACCCGAACAATCCCACGGTCCTGCTGCTGCATGGGCTGCCAAGCTCGTCGTTCATGTACCGCAACCTGATCCCGGTGCTCGCCCAGCGCTACCACGTCATCGCACCGGACCTGCCAGGCTTCGGTCGCACCGAGAGCCCGGCGCGCGGCAAGTACGCCTACACCTTTGCGCAACTGACCGAAACCATCGACCAATTCACCAGCAAGCTGGGGCTGACATCCTACGCACTGCAGGTTTTCGACTACGGCGCCCCGGTAGGTTTCCGCCTGGCGAGCGCTCACCCGGAGCGTGTCACGGCGATCATCTCGCAGAACGGCAATGCCTATGAAGAAGGCCTGAGCCAGGGCTGGACGCCGATCCAGCGCTACTGGAAAACCCCGACCGACGCCAACCGCAACGCCCTGCGAGCCTTCTTCGAGCCGGAGGCGATCAAGGGTCAGTACACCCTCGGCGTCGCCGACCCGAGCCTGATCGCGCCGGAAACCTACCTGCAGGACACCGCGGCCGTCCACCGCCCCGGCAACGTCGACATCCAGCTCGACCTGTTTGCCGACTACCAGAGCAACGTCAAGCTCTATCCGGTGTTCCAGGCCTACTTCCGGGAGCACCAGCCGCCACTGCTGGCGGTATGGGGCAAGAACGACCAGATCTTCCTGGCCGCCGGCGCCACCGCGTTCAAGCGTGACCTGAAGAACGCCGAGGTGCACCTGTACGACACCGGCCACTTCGCCCTGGAGACCCATGGCGAGGAAATCGGCCAGCAGATCCTCTCGTTCCTCGACAGCCACGTGAAGCGCAACTGAACGCACCACCCACCTGATAGGATGTAACGCCACCAAGGGGCCGCTTTGCGGCCCCTTTTGCATCCGATTGCCTCGCTCAATCTTCTCCATAGCGGAAATATATTTTGCGCGCTAACTATTTGCGCGCAATATTCAACTCAAGCAGCAAGCAGTCGCTGATCCCTTACCGAACCCTTGGAGAACGATCATGACCACCCTTCGCAAAGCATTCGCCATCGCCACCCTGACCCTCGGCACCAGTGCGGGCGCCTTCGCCCAGTCCATCGAGGCCACCCCGTACCGCTACGGCATGGACCTGGACATCGCCCAGGTAATCGCCGTCGATGCACCGAGCAACGCTCGCAGCTACGCCTCGACCGCCACCCTGACCTACCGCGACAGCAGCGGCCAGGTGCAGAAGGTCAGCTACATCCACCCCAACACCGCCGCCAACCAGAACTGAACGCCACGGCCCGACCACAGAGGAGCTTGAACCATGAAACTGTCCCGCACCCTGACCGCCGGCCTGCTGGCCCTCGCCGTCAACAGCGCCTTCGCCGCCGGTAGCGCCGGGGTCGAGCACACCACCCAGGGCTTCCTCGACGCCCTGGCCGCCGGTGGCGGCAAGCCGCTGGAAACGCTGGCGCCCAAGGATGCCCGCGCCGTGCTCAGCGGGGCGCAGGCCGGCGTCAAGGTCGACCTCTCGGGTATCGAGGTCGAGCGTCGCACCCTGCAGATCGACGGCAAGCCCCTGGAGATCCGCGTGGTCCGCCCGCAAGGTGCGAAAGGTGAACTGCCGGTGTTCATGTTCTTCCACGGCGGTGGCTGGGTGCTGGGCGACTACCCGACCCATGAACGCCTGATCCACGACCTGGTGGTCGGCTCCGGTGCTGCAGCGGTCTATGTCGACTACACGCCATCGCCGGAAGCCAAGTTCCCCACCGCGATCAACCAGGCCTACGCCGCAACCCGCTGGGTGGCCGAGCACGGCAAGGAAATCGGCGTCGATGGCAGCCGACTGGCCGTGGCCGGCAACAGTGTCGGCGGCAACATGGCCGCAGTGGTGGCAATCAAGGCCAAGGAAGCCGGCACGCCCAAGCTGCGTTTCCAGGCGCTGTTGTGGCCGGTCACCGATGCCAACTTCAACAATGCGTCCTACAACCAGTTCGCCGAAGGGCACTTCCTGACCCGCAACATGATGCAGTGGTTCTGGGACAGCTACACCACCGACCCGCGCCAGCGCGACGATATCCATGCCTCGCCGCTGCGGGCCAGCCTCGATCAGTTGAAAGGCCTGCCACCGGCGCTGGTGCAGACGGCCGAGATGGATGTGCTGCGTGACGAAGGCGAAGCCTACGCCCGCAAGCTCGATGCTGCCGGTGTGCCGGTGACTGCCGTGCGCTACAACGGCATGATCCATGACTTCGGCCTGCTGAACGTGCTGGGGCAGGTGCCTGCTACTCGCAGCGCGATGGGCCAGGCGGCGCAGGCGCTGAAGGAACACCTGCAATAACGATAGTGGCCTCACGGGCCTCTTCGCGGGCAAGCCCGCGAAGAGGCCCGTGAGGGCTACAAAGGCTCCAAATCCTGAACGCTCCTTCCCACCCCCGATGGTTGCCCCCTCCCCCCGGCCGAGACGAAAATGCCTACCGTCCCCGGCGCCTGCTCACACAGCGCTTCACCCAAGCTTCCTGGAGTTTTTCCCATGCCACATGAAGGCAGCATCCTGCAGACCGCAGTGATCTTCCTGCTTGCCGCCGTCGTCGCCGTGCCCCTTGCCAAGCGCCTGCAGCTGGGGGCCGTCATCGGCTACCTGCTGGCCGGCGTGGCCATTGGTCCACAAGCGCTGGGCCTGATTCGCGACACCGAGAGCGTGGCGCACATTTCCGAACTGGGCGTGGTCCTGCTGCTGTTCATCATCGGCCTCGAACTCTCGCCGCGACGCCTGTGGCTGATGCGCAAGGCGGTGTTCGGCGTGGGCCTGGCGCAAGTGGTGCTGACCGGCGCGATCATTGGCGCCATCGCCCTGTTCGGGTTCGCCCAGTCACTGCCGGCAGCGCTGGTGCTCGGCCTGGGCCTGGCGTTGTCATCCACCGCGCTGGGCCTGCAGAGCCTGGCCGAAAGCAAGCAACTGAACGCTCCCCATGGGCGCCTGGCCTTTGCCATCCTGCTGTTCCAGGACATCGCGGCAATCCCGCTGATCGCGCTGGTGCCGCTGCTGGCAGCCAGTGGGCCGGACACCAGCCACGGCGACAGCATCGAGCACGGTCTGCGGGTGTTCGGCAGCATCGCCATCGTCATCGTCGGCGGGCGCTACCTGCTGCGACCGCTGTTTCGCATCGTCGCCCGTACCGGGCTGCCGGAGGTGTCCACCGCCACTGCACTGCTGGTGGTGATCGGCACCGCCTGGCTGATGGAGGAAGCTGGCATCTCCATGGCGCTCGGCGCGTTTCTCGCCGGCTTGCTGCTGGCCGACTCCGAATACCGCCACGAACTGGAATCGCAGATCGAACCGTTCAAGGGTTTGCTGCTGGGGCTGTTCTTCATCAGCGTCGGCATGGGTGCGAATCTTGGCCTGCTGCTGGAATCGCCCGCGCTGCTGCTGGGCCTGACCCTGCTGCTGGTGGCGGTGAAGCTGCCGCTGCTGATGCTGGTCGGTCGCGCGGTCGGTGGCCTGAACAACCTGAGCGCACTGCGCCTGGGCCTGGTGCTGGCGGCCGGCGGTGAATTCGCGTTCGTGGTGTTCAAGCTGGGCAAGGACCAGGGCCTGTTCGACGCCTATACCTACGACCTGCTGCTGATGACCATCACCCTGTCGATGGCCCTGACGCCGATGTTGCTGCTGGCCAGCGCGCGCCTGATCAAGCGCCCGGCTCCGGCCCGCGAAGTGCCGGAGCAATACCGCACGATCCAGGCCGACGCCCCGCGCGTGGTGATCATCGGCATGGGCCGCATGGGCCAGATCGTGGCGCGCATCCTGCGGGCACAGAAGGTGTCGTTCATTGCTCTGGACACCTCGGTCGATGCGATCGAGATGACCCGCACCTTCGAGCAGGCCCCGGTGTTCTACGGCGACCCGATGCGCCCCGAGGTGCTGCATGCAGCCAAGGTCGGCGAGGCCGAGTATTTCGTCATCACCACCGACGATCCAGAGGCGACCATCCGCATCGCCGAGCGGGTCAAGCATGAGTACCCGCACCTGAAGGTGATCGCCCGGGCGCGCAACCGCCAGCACGTGCACAAGCTGCTCGACGTCGGCGCCGAGCCGATTCGCGAGACCTTCCACTCGAGCCTGGAGATGACCCGCCTGACCCTGATCGGCCTGGGTCTGAGCGAAGCCCAGGCGGCGGACCGCATCCAGCGCTTCACCGAGCACGACCAGCAGGTGCTGGAGGCGCAGGGGCTGGTGCGCAATGACCGGGCGAAGGTGATGCAGACGGCCAAGGAGGCCAGGGTGGAGCTGCAGCGGCTGTTCGAGTCCGATAGCGACTGAGCTGGAAGAGTTTGGGGCTGTGACACAGCCCCTGCGATAAGACGATACCTGCTCGACGTCGCACCACGACGGATGAAGCTCACCTACCGCTCAAGCAAATCCCAGCCGCGCGATTGGCGGATGCTCACGATGGGCAGCCTGCCAAAGATCATACGCTGCCTGCTCTGCCAGATACTGGCGGGCACTGCCCAAACCAGCCAGTTCAAGGCGGTACGCAAGATCGGCAGAGATGGCCGCGCGTCCATTTATCACTGTGGACAGCTGGCCTCTGGAGTAACCGAGATGACGAGCAAGCGCGCAGATGCTCAGGCCAATCGCTGGCAGAATATCCTCACGCAATGCTTCACCGGGATGGGGGGGGTTATGCATGGGCATGACAAGCCTCCTAGTGATAGTCCAGATAGTCCACAAGCTCCGCATCAGTACCGACAAAGCGAAATACCAGTCGCCAATTTCCCGATACGCTGACAGCCCAGTAACCTTCCAACTGTCCTCGCAGAGGATGAAGACGGTTTCCCGGGCGCTCCATGTCATATGGGCACTTAGCACTTTCTAGCGAGGCCAGGAGTCGTCGCAAGCGCAAGGCATGGTCGGCACGAACACCTGATCTATCGTCACGTTGATAAAGAGCCTTGAGGCCTTTGTGCCTGAAGCTTCGTATCATGACAACCAAAGTGTAAGGTCAAACCTTACACACCTCAAGCACGACAGAACCATCCGAATGTTGCTCCTCTGCACGGAAGTCAAGATTCTGTGCCAAGAGGCGCTGCGCAAGGCAGCTCCAGCTTTCTATCAAAAACGTCGGAGCCTTCCTGAATATCGGTATGACCTGATACCTCAGAAATCCACCCTCACAAAAAGCAAAGAGGGCGACTGTCTCCAGTCGCCCTTGCTGCCGCAGTCGTGCACGCCCAGCCTCAGCCGATCACCTCGCCAGAAACGCCAGCAAGTCGTCGTTCAGCTGTTGCGCATGGGTCACGGCAAAGCCGTGTGGTGCGCCCGGATACACCTTCAATTGCGCACCCTCGATCATCTCGGCGGCTTTCTTGCCGGTAGTCTCGAACGGCACCACCTGGTCGTCATCACCGTGGATCACCAGGGTCGGTACATCGATCCTGGCCATGTCCGGGCGGAAGTCGGTTTCCGAGAAGGCCGTCACGCAATCGATGGTGCCCTTGAGCGAGGCGAGCAGGGCAATGTTCAAGGTCTGGGCCTGCACGCCCTGGGAGACTTTCTGCCCGTGGTTGATGCCATAGAACGGCGCCGCGAAATCGAAAATGAACTGCGCACGGTCGGCACGCAGGCCGTCGCGGATGCCGTCGAACACCGACTTGTCGACGCCCTCGGGGTTGTCGGCCGTCTTGATGAACAGGGGCGTTACCGCACCCAGCAGCACCAGCCCGGCCACGCGCTCGCTGCCATGCTTGGCGATGTAGCGGGTGACGTCGCCACCGCCCATGGAGAAACCGACCAGGGTGACGTCACGCAGGTCCAGGTGTTCGATCAACTGGGCGATGTCATCGGCGAAGGTGTCGTAGTCGTAACCGTTCCACGGCTGGCTGGAGCGCCCGAAGCCGCGGCGGTCGAAAGCGATGGTGCGATAGCCGCGGCTGGCCAGGAACTCCATCTGGCCATCCCACATGTCGGCGTCCAGCGGCCAGCCGTGGCTGAACAGCACGGGCTTGCCGCTGCCCCAGTCCTTGTAATAGATCGCGGTGCCATCGCGGGTGACGAGTGTGCTCATGTCGGTATCTCCTGAAAGTCGGGTAGGTCTGGATCTTGAGTGTGGGCCGCGTGGATCATTCCATCGCGCGGCCAGGCGGCATTGCAGGTCAACGCGTTGCAGCTTAAAAACAGAGCGTTCGCTGCGGTAGACTGCAGAAATTGCCCGTAGCGTTCTGTCTGGAGAACGATGTTTGGAAGACCTCAACTCCCTCTACTTCTTCACCCAGGTGGTCGAGCACGGCGGCTTCGCCCCGGCGGGCCGGGCGCTGGACATGCCCAAGTCGAAACTCAGCCGGCGCATCGCCGACCTGGAAGAGCGCCTGGGTGTTCGCCTGCTGCACCGCACCAGCCGTCATTGTTCGCTCACCGAGATCGGCCAGGCCTACTACAACCGCTGCCTGGCGATGCGGGTGGAGGCCGAGGGCGCAGCCGAGATCATCGAACGCAACCGCAGCGAACCGCGCGGCCTGGTGCGCATCAGCTGCCCGACCACCCTGCTCAACTCCTGGGTCGGGCCGATGCTCACCCGCTACATGCTCAAGTACCCGCAGGTCGAGCTGTTCATCGAAAGCACCAACCGCCGCGTCGACCTGCTGCACGAAGGTTTCGACGTGGCGTTGCGGGTGCGCTTCCCACCGCTGGAGAACACCGACATGGTGATGAAGGTGCTGAGCAACAGCACCCAGTGCCTGGTGGGGCACCCGTCGTTTCTCGCGCAATTGCCCGAGGGCTTCGCGCCGCAGGCGCTGGGTGCGCTGCCAAGCCTGCACTGGGGCGCGGCGCAGCGGGAGTATCAGTGGGAGCTGTTCCAGGGCGAGGACATGGCGCGCAAGCTGGTGATCACGCACACGCCGCGGATGGTGACCGACGACCTGTTCGCGCTGCGGCATTTCGTGCTGGCCGGGGTAGGCATCGCGCACCTGCCACGGGTGTCGGTGCGCGAGGATCTGGCCCAGGGACGCTTGGTGGAGCTGCTGCCGCAGTGGCAGCCGCGCTGCGGGATCGTCCATGCGATCTTCCCGTCGCGGCGCGGGCTGCTGCCTTCGGTACGCTCGCTGATCGACCATCTGGCCGAGGAGTTCGCGGTCAGCGATATGGC
The DNA here is from genome assembly GCF_057370475.1 of Pseudomonas sp. FA117. Taxonomy (NCBI): domain Bacteria; kingdom Pseudomonadati; phylum Pseudomonadota; class Gammaproteobacteria; order Pseudomonadales; family Pseudomonadaceae; genus Pseudomonas; species Pseudomonas sp. FA117. The sequence goes on along the minus strand of NZ_CM170675.1, from coordinate 193,252 downwards.
CTGAGCTTCAGAACGCGAAGCAGGAACAGCCCAGCGCACCCCAGAAGCCCTGGTAGTCGCTCACCGGCACGCTGGAATGGCGTGCCTTCTCATGGCTGTGCGCATGCACCCCGCACGGCCCGACGCACTGGTGTACCGCCGCCGCCAGCGGCGCACCGGCGCGCCAGTGCCCCGGCACCTTGGCCACCGGCGACCACTCGGGCACCACCGGGATCTGCGCCGGCCCGAGCTTGTCGAACTCCGCCGCGCCGTACACCACCTTGCCATCGACCACGGTCAGCACCGACTCGATGCTCTTGATCGCCTCTTCCTCGACGCTGAAGAAGTCCAGCGACAGCGCCGCCAGGTCAGCCAGCTGCCCGACCTTGATCTGCCCCTTCTTGCCCTGCTCGCTGGAGAACCAGGCGCTGCCATGGGTGAACAGCTCGAGCGCAGTGGCCCGGCTCAGGCCCTCCGGGTACAGCTCCAGGCCGCCGACAGTCTTGCCGCTGACCATCCAGTATAGCGAGGTCCATGGGTTGTAGCTCGACACCCGGGTGGCATCGGTGCCTGCACCGACCGGCACGCCCTCGGCAAGCATGCGCTGGATCGGCGGGGTCTTCTCGGCCGCCTTGGCGCCGTAGCGGTCAACGAAATACTCACCCTGGAAGGCCATGCGGTCCTGGATGGCGATGCCGCCGTTCAACGCCCGCACCCGCTCGATGTTCCTCGGCGAGATGGTTTCGGCGTGGTCGAAGAACCATGGCAGGTTGTTGAACGGAATGTCACGGTTGACCTTCTCGAACACATCGAGCATGCGCGAGATGGACTCGTCGTAGGTGGCATGTAGGCGGAACGGCCAGCGCTGCTCGACCAGGTGACGGATCACCGGTTCCAGTTCTTCTTCCATGGTCTGCGGCAGATCCGGGCGCGGCTCGAGGAAGTCCTCGAAGTCGGCGGCGGAGAACACCAGCATCTCGCCCGCACCGTTGTGGCGCAAAAAATCGGTGCCGCTGTGGACCTTCACGCTCGAGGTCCACTTCTTGAAGTCGTCCAGCTCTTCCTTGGGCTTCTGGGTGAACAGGTTGTAGGCGATGCGCACGGTCAATTGGTCGTTGTCGGCCAGTTGCTGGATCACCGAATAGTCGTCCGGGAAGTTCTGGTAGCCGCCGCCGGCGTCGATGGCGCTGGTCAGGCCGAGGCGGTTGAGCTCGCGCATGAACTGGCGGGTCGAGTTGACCTGATACTCCAGCGGCAGCTTCGGCCCCTTGGCCAGGGTGGCGTAGAGGATGGTGGCGTTGGGGCGGGCGATGAGCATGCCGGTCGGGTTGCCGAACTTGTCCCGCTGGATCTCGCCGCCCGGCGGGTTGGGCGTATCCTTGGTGTAGCCGACGGCGCGCAGTGCCGCACGGTTGAGCAGCGCGCGGTCGTACAGGTGGAGGATGAACACCGGAGTGTCGGGCGCCGCCTGGTTGATTTCTTCGAGTGTCGGCATGCGCTTTTCGGCGAACTGGAATTCGTTCCAGCCCCCCACCACCCGCACCCACTGCGGCGTCGGCGTGCGCAGGGCCTGCTCCTTGAGCATGCGCAAGGCGTCGGCCAGCGACGGCACGCCTTCCCAGCGCAGTTCGAGGTTGTAGTTAAGGCCACCACGGATCAGGTGCAGGTGCGAGTCGTTCAGGCCCGGGATCACCGTGCGCTGCTTCAGGTCGATGATCTGCGTGCTCACGCCTTTGTGGGCCATGGCCTCGGCATCGCTCCCCACGGCGAGGAAACGCCCGTCCTTGATGGCCACGGCAGTGGCGGTGGGGTTTTCGCGGTCGACGGTGTGCAGCTTGCCGTTGAACAGAATGAGGTCGGCGGTCATGGGATCTCCTGAAATGTCGGCATGGGCGGATTGGCTGAATGGCAGTGCGGACCACAGTGCGCCGGCAGCGCCAAGCAGGGTGCTGTTGGCGAGGAAACGGCGGCGGCTCTTGTCGGTAGGATCCTGGTTCATGGTGCTCTCCGTCCGGTGGGGTGATCGGCAGGCGTTTGAACGCTAGCAGTGGATCGTCGGCTGTGCGCTCAACGGCGCAACCATCCGGCGCAGCAACGCGTCACCCAGGGCATGATGAAGAACACCACCGGGAGGATGACGCAGAGGTTGACCAGCAGGTTGCTCGCCAGCGGCCCGGCCAGCGGCGGTACTTCTGCGAACAACGGCGCCAGCAACAGGGGTACCAGCAAGGTCATCGGGCAGATCACCAGGTAGGTGAGCAGCGCCTGCTTCCAGCGCGCCGCTGGCGTGGCCGCGTCGGCGGACGGGGTGAACCAGAACTCCGGATCATCGTGGATGCGGGTCTGGTCGCCCTCCTCCAGCAGCGGCAGCACCTCGGCCACCAGGCGCTGGCGCTCCGGCGAATCGACCCAGGCACGCAGTTGCCCTGCATCGGCGAAACGCACCACGGTGGTGAACTGGCCGCCGTTGTCGTCCGGCCGGATCACGTTGACATCCAGATGACCGGGCTGGCGGCGGGCGACACCAACGGTGTGACGCAGCCAGGTTTCGTATCGCGCCAGGGCATCGGCCCGGACCTTGTGCTGGATCACCAGGGTGACCACGCTGCTGTTGTTCATCGCTGGGTACCTGAGCAGGGTTGACCAGGCGCCGGGGTCGGCGCCTGGCGGGGTGGATCACTTGCCAGCGGTGAGGGCGTTGTAGCTGGTGATCAGGTTGCGGTAGTCCGGGATGTGGTTCGAGCACAGCGCGGCCAGGCCTTCGACGTCGTTGCGCCAGTCGCGGTGCAGCTCGCAGGCCACGCCGAACCAGGTCATCAGCTGTGCACCGGCAGCTTCCATGCGGCGCCAGGCGGCATCACGGGTCATTTCGTTGAAGGTGCCGGACGCATCGGCTACCACGAACACTTCGAAGTCCTCGGCCAGGGCCGACAGCGCCGGGAAGGCCACGCACACTTCGGTTACCACGCCGGCGATGATCAGTTGCTTCTTGCCGGTGGCCTTCACTGCCTTGACGAAGTCTTCGTTGTCCCAGGCGTTGATCTGGCCAGGGCGGGCAATGTAGGGCGCGTCCGGGAACAGCGCCTTGAGCTCCGGTACCAGCGGACCGTTGGGGCCTTGCTCGAAGCTGGTGGTGAGGATGGTCGGCAGGTTGAAGAACTTGGCCAGGTCGGCCAGCGCCAGCACGTTGTTCTTGAACTTGTCCGGCTCGATGTCGCGCACCAGCGACAGCAGGCCAGCCTGGTGGTCGACCAGCAGTACGGCGGCGTCGTCTTTGTTCAGGCGGTTGTAGGTGAATTGGCTCATGGTCTTGCTCCTTCGGGTGGGGTGGGTTGTTGTCTCGACTGCATGGGCACAGATTAGAAAACTCACGTTTTTTGCGGTAGATAGTGAAAAACGGCCTTAGCGTTCTTCTTTTGGAACGATAAAGGCGATGTCGCCCTCTACGCGGGAGACCCACCCGCACAGATGCCCCATTGCCTGGGCAATCAACCTGCTCTTTACTACCCCTCAGCCCTCCCCCACCCCGAGACCGCCATGCTGGCCTTCATCCAGTCCTACCCCCTGCTGCTGGGTATCTGCCTGATCTTCCTCGACCTGCTGCTCTGGCAACTGATCCCGCTCGAGCGCAGGGCCTGGAGGATCGCCACGCGCCTGGGCATCTTCATGATTTTCAGCGCCGTGTTGCTCGCGGCCGGCATGAGCCCGCTGCAACCCCCGCCCTGGGCCGACGATGTTTCGCGCAACCTGATCGCCACGGTGCTGACCATCGGCTGGTGGCTGTTCGGGGCGCGCACGGTGACGGTGGTGTTCGGCCTGCTGATGATCGCCCGTGGCAGCCACGGCGGGCGCCTGCTGCAGGATGTGGTGGGGGCGCTGATCTTCCTCGCTGCCGCGGTGGCAGCGGCGGCCTATGTCCTGCAGCTGCCGGTGAAGGGGCTGCTGGCGACGTCGGGGGTAATGGCCATCGTCATCGGCCTGGCACTGCAGAGCACCCTGGCCGACGTGTTCTCCGGCATCGTGCTCAACACTACGCGGCCCTACCAGATCGGCGACTCGATCTCCATCGACGGCACCGAAGGCAAGGTGGTCGATATCGACTGGCGCGCCACCCGGATGATCACCGGCAGCGGTAGCCTGGCGGTGATTCCCAACTCGGTGGCGGCCAAGGCACGCCTGCTCAACCACAGCCGGCCTGCCGATCGGCATGGTGTGTCGATCAGCGTGGTGGTGCCTGCCAGGGTCCGCCCCAAGCGGGTCTTCGATGCCCTGGAAAAGGCGCTGCAGGGCAGCAGCGCCCTGCTCGCCTCACCGGCGCCGAAGGTGTCGGTGAAAACCTCGACGCTGGACTCGGTGGAGTACGAGGCCAGTGCTTTCATCGCCGATGCGGCGCACAAGACCGAGGTGCGCAACCAGCTGTTCGACCTCGCCCACCGTCACCTGGAGGCCAGCGGGGTGATGTGGAACAGCGACCTTGCCGTTGCACCGCGCAGTCGCCAGCGCGAACTGCTCGACGAGGTCCGGGTGTTCCGCTCGCTGAGCAGCGACGAACGTGATGCCCTGAGCCAGCGGATGATGGCGGTGGAGTACTTGGCCGGGCAGGTGCTGCTGGAAGTGGGCGCGCAGTCCGACCACCTGCTGGTGATCGGCAGCGGCGTGATCCAGGCCTCCATCCGCAATGGCGACAAGCTGGTGGAAGCCGGACGCATGGGCCCGGGGGAGGTGCTGGGGATCGAGGGCATCATGGATGAAGAGAGCTCGTTCGCCGAGTTCCGTACCCTGACCGGTTGCCTGCTCTATCGGATCGACAAGGAACAGGTGCGCAGTTGCCTGGCCGAGCGCGGCGAGGTGAAGCAGGCGCTGAGCAAACTGCAGCGTTTCAGGCTGCAGAGCCGCGAATCACTGTTGCTGCAGAAACCGGCGGTGGTGAAGAAGGGCGGGTTCCTGAGCTGGCTGCACAAGTAGGGCCTTCACGCTGCGCGCGAGAAGGCCACGGGATCACAGCACCACGCGCAGGCACTGCCCCGCGTGATACAGCGAGAAACCCGATTCGTAGAACGCCGTGCGCAAGGACGGCGCACTCACCGGCCGCATCGGCGCAAACGGGATCGGCAGGCGCTGCGGATCGTCCTTGAGCAGGAATTCGGCAAAGGCCCGACCGATCACGGTGCCGGTGGTGTTGCCACGGCCGTTGTAGCCGGTCACTGCCACCAACCCCGGCGCCGGCTCGAACAGGCGCATCAGGTGGTCAGGGGTGAAGTCGATGCAACCGGTCCAGTGCATCTCCCATTCAAGGCGGCCAAGCTCGGGGAAGTAATGGCCCTGGATGCGATCGGCCCAGCTGCGCACGAACCACGCCGGTTTGTTGTCGACCCGCCCCAGGCTGCCAAGCAGCAGGCGGCCCTGGTCGTCACGACGGATGCTGCTGAGCACGGTCCGGGTATCCCACGAGCCTTGGCCATGGGGGAGGATTCTGTCGGCTGCCGCGCCCTGCAGCGGCCTGGAAGCGATCTGGTAGTAGTAGCCGCGGAAGAAGTGCTTCTGCAGGTTGCTCCACTCGCCTTCGGTGTAGGCGCCGGTCGAGATCACCACCTTGTCGGCACGCACGCTGCCAGCGGCGGTAGTGACGCGCCAGGCATCGCCGTCGCGCTGTACGCCCTGGACCGGCGACTGCTGGAACAGTGTGCCGCCCAGGCGCTGCACGGCGGCGGCCAGGCCCTGGGTATAGGCCATGGGGTTGATGGTGCCGGCGCGGCGGTCGAGCAGCGCCGTGGAAATCTTGTCGGTACCGCAGTACTCCTGGCATTCGGCGCCCGTCAGCAGGTCCACGTCGGCGCCACGGCGACGCCATTGCTCATGGCGCGCCTGGAGGTCGGCAATGCCGGCGGCGTTGTGCGCCATGTGCAGGTTGCCCTTGTGCTGCGCCTGGCAGTCGATGCCCAGGCGCTCGATCATGGCAAAGACCTCGGCTGGTGCGTCACCGAGCACCTTGTTCAGGCGTGCGCCGTGCTCCACACCCAAGGTCGCCTCGACATCATCGGGGCGAATCCAGGTCCCGGCGTTGACCAGCCCGACATTGCGCCCGGAGCCACCCTGCCCGACCTTCCACGCCTCCAGCACGATCACCGAACGCCCCTGCTCGAGCAGGTGGATCGCCGCCGACAACCCGGTGATGCCGGCGCCGATCACGCAGACATCGGCCTTGTGCTCACCGGCCAGCGCCTGTGAGGCGATGCTGGGCGGGGTGATCGACTCCCACAGACACGCTTGACGCAGTTCGGACATGGCCCGGCTCCAGCAATATTGTTCTTGTTGCGGTTGGGGCGGCGTGCCGCCCATTGGCCTCAATCGAATACGATGCCCTGTGCCAGCGGCAGCTCACGCGAGTAGTTCACGGTGTTGGTCTGACGACGCATGTAGCCTTTCCACGCATCCGAACCAGACTCGCGCCCGCCGCCCGTCTCTTTCTCGCCACCGAAGGCGCCGCCGATTTCCGCACCGCTGGTGCCGATGTTGACGTTGGCGATGCCGCAGTCGCTGCCCGCAGCGCTCTGGAAGCGTTCGGCCTCGCGCAGGTCGGTGGTGAAGATGCACGACGACAGGCCCTGGGGCACCTCGTTGTTCAGGCGCAGGGCCTCTTCGAAGTCGTCGTAGGCCAGCACGTAGAGGATCGGCGCGAAGGTCTCGTGACGCACCACTTCGCTCTGCGCCGGCATCTCGGCAATGGCGGGCGATACGTAGTAGGCATTGGGGTACTGCTCGGCCAGTTGACGCTCGCCGCCGAAGACCTTGCCACCCTCGTCGCGGGCCTTGGCCAGCGCACCTTGCATGGCGTCGAACGACTGCTTGTCGATCAGCGGGCCGACCAGGTTGTCGTTGCGCGGATCACCGATGCGCACCTTGGCGTAGGCGGCCTTGACCCGGGCAACCACTTCGTCCTTGATCGAACGGTGCACGATCAGGCGGCGCAGGGTGGTGCAGCGCTGGCCGGCGGTGCCGACAGCCGAGAACAGGATGCCGCGCACGGCCAGGTCGAGGTCGGCGCTCGGCGCCAGGATCATGGCGTTGTTGCCGCCCAGTTCGAGAATGCTGCGGCCGAAGCGCGCCGCGACACGCGGGCCCACTTCGCGGCCCATGCGGGTGCTGCCGGTGGCGCTGACCAGCGGCACGCGCGGGTCGTCGACCAGGGCTTCACCGGCCTCACGGCCACCGATCACCAGCTGGCTGAGCCCTTGCGGCGCATCGCCAAAGGCTTTCAGCGCCTTTTCGAACAGCGCCTGGCAGGCCAGGGCGGTCAGCGGAGTCTTTTCCGAAGGCTTCCATACCACCGAGTTGCCGGCCACCAGTGCCAGCGTGGTGTTCCACGCCCAGACCGCAACCGGGAAGTTGAAGGCGCTGATCACCCCGACCACCCCCAGCGGGTGCCAGGATTCACGCATATGGTGGCCTGGGCGCTCGGAGGCGATGGTCAGGCCGTACAGCTGGCGCGAGAGGCCCACGGCGAAATCGCAGATGTCGATCATTTCCTGCACTTCACCCAAGCCTTCCTGGGTGATCTTGCCGGCCTCGATGGACACCAGCTCGCCCAGGTCGGCCTTGTGCGCGCGCAGCACTTCGCCGAACAGGCGCACCAGCTCGCCGCGGCGCGGGGCCGGCACGTTGCGCCAGCGTTCGAAGGCGTGCTGCGCCTGGTCGATGCGCGCGGTGGTCTCGGCCTTGCCGAGCAGTTTCACCGTGGCGATCTGGCTGCCGTCGATCGGCGTGTGAACAGGGTAGTCGCCCTGGGTGTGATCCACGGCGGCAACGCCGAGGCGCTCGAGCAATCCAGCAACCATTGTGCTTCTCCTACATCGGGTGAAGGGTTGTAAAGGTGATAAGGATCAGTATTAATCCGATTACATCGCCGCAACAAACGACCTTTATTCCTCTTATCATTCCCCTCAGGAATGGTAAAGCTGCCGTAGAGAATGCCATGTCCAAACGCCTGGTTCCGTCGATGACGGCCCTGCAGTGCTTCGAAGCTGCCGCCCGTCACCTCAACTTCACCCGCGCTGCCGAAGAGCTGCACCTGACCCAGAGTGCGGTCAGCAAGCAGGTTGCGCAGCTCGAGGAGATGCTGCGCAACCACCTGTTCCTGCGCATTCGCAAGCGCCTGCAACTGACGCCGGCTGGCGCGCTGTATTTGGCCGAGGTCAACAAGATCCTCACCCAGGTGGACATGTCCAGCCGCTACGTCCTTACCTACGGCGAGCAGACCGAAGTATTGAAGGTAGCCACTCAACCGAGTTTCGGCGTGCGCTGGCTGATTCCGCAGCTGAAAGGCTTCGGCAAGCGCCACCCGAACATCCATCTGGACATCCGCAACGAGATGGAGCCGTTCGCCCTGCTGCAGGGCTCGGCCGACGTGGTGTTCTTCTTCGGCCAGGGCACCTGGCCAGGGGCAACCTGCGTGGAGCTGTTCGGCGAGGAAGTGGTGCCGGTATGCGCCCCGGAGCTGCTTGACGGGCAGGCGCTGGAAGGCCCGGGCGCCGTGGCCGGGCTGGTGTTGCTGCAAAGCACTTCGCGGCCCGAGGCCTGGCATGAATGGTTCCTGGAGCAGGGGCTGCACACCGACAACAGTTACCACGGCCCACGCTTCGACACCTTCTATATGGCCCTCAGCGCTGCGCAATCCGGTTGCGGCGTGGCCCTGGTGCCGCGCTACCTGGTGGCCAGGGAACTGGCCGAAGGCAGCCTGGTGATCGCCTGGGAGCATGCGATGCCGAGCAACGGCAAGCACTACCTGGCCTTTGCCGAGCATGCGGCGGAAGTGCCCAAGGTGCGGGCGTTGGTGGAGTGGATTCGCGCGCAGTTGCCAGGGTGATGCGCTGCGGCGACTTGTCCCGCCATAGGGCCGAAAAATTCAATCGTAAAAGGAATGACCCTCGAACTTTTTTTCGCTTGTGGACGAAGTGCATTCCCAGCTCTCATGTATAGGTCTCCACCGCCCTTCAGGAAGCCAGCGATGCCCGCCCACGATTTCGTCAGCCCCGACAGCATCCGCGCGCAGTTCTCTGCCGCCATGTCGCTCATGTACAAACAGGAAGTGCCGCTGTACGGCACGCTGCTGGAGCTGGTGAGCGAAATCAACCAGCAGGTCATGGCCCGGCAGCCTGAAGTCGCCCAGGCGCTGCGCTGGACCGGCGAAGTCGAACGCCTCGACCAGGAGCGCCACGGCGCGATCCGCGTCGGCACGGCCGAGGAGCTGGCGACCATCGCCCGCCTGTTCGCCGTCATGGGCATGGAGCCGGTTGGCTACTACGACCTGAGTTCGGCCGGCGTACCGGTGCACTCCACGGCCTTTCGCGCGGTGCACGAGCAAGCGCTGCACATCAGCCCGTTCCGCGTGTTCACCTCGCTGCTGCGCCTGGAACTGATCGACAACCCGCCGCTGCGCGAACTGGCCGGGGACATTCTTGCCCGGCGCAAGATCTTCACCCCGCGCGTGCTCGAACTGATCGCCCAGCGCGAACGCGACGGCGGCCTGAGCGCAGCCGATGCCGACACCTTCGTGCAGGAGGCCCTGCACACCTTCCGCTGGCACCAGCAGGCCACGGTCAGCGCCGAGCAGTACCAGCAACTGCACGATCAGCACCGACTGATCGCCGACGTGGTCGCGTTCAAGGGCCCGCACATCAACCACCTGACGCCGCGCACCCTGGACATCGACGCGATCCAGGTCGGCATGCCGGCCAAGGGCATCCCGCCCAAGGCCGTGGTGGAAGGCCCACCGACCCGGCGTCATCCGATTCTGTTGCGTCAGACCAGCTTCAAGGCGCTGCAGGAAAAGGTCGCGTTCAGCGATGCCCAGGGCAGCCATACCGCGCGCTTCGGCGAGATCGAGCAACGCGGCGCAGCACTGACCCCGAAAGGCCGCGCACTCTACGACCGCCTGCTCGACGCCACCCGCGACGCCCTGGGCGGTGTACCGGCCGAGGCCAATGCCGAGCACTACAAGACACTGCTGGCCACCCACTTCGCCGAGTTTCCGGATGACCTGGCGCAGATGCGCGAGCAGGGGCTGGCCTATTTCCGGTACTTCGCCACCGAGAAGGGCCTGGCCGAACGCGGCCAGCAGGGCCGACCTGCAACCCTGCAGGGGCTGATCGAGGCCGGCCACGTGCATTTCGAAGCCCTGGTGTACGAAGACTTCCTGCCGGTGAGCGCGGCCGGGATCTTCCAGTCGAACCTGGGGGGCGAGGCCCAGGCCGAATACGGCAGCAACGCCAACCGCGACGCCTTCGAGGCCGCGCTGGGGCTCAAGGTGCAGGATGAGCTGGCGTTGTACGCGCAGAGCGAGCAGCGCTCGCTGGATGCCTGCGCGCAGGCCTTGGGCGTCGTACTGCGCTGAAGCGGCTTCGCTACTGCAGGTAAAGCGCTTGCGGATCAGCCGCCGACGCGGAAGCGATCCACTTCCTGGCGCAACTGCCCGGCCAGGCCTTCGAGCTCCTTGGCGGTTGCCGCCAGCTCGTTGGCCACATCATGCTGCTCGCTGTTGGCCTGGGCAATGCTCTGCAGGTTGCGGCTGAGCAGGTTCGCCGTGCTGCTCTGCTCCTGGGTGGCGGTGCTGATCGCAGTGAACTGCTCGCCCGCCGCGCGGCTCTGCTCGTCGATGCGTGCCAGGGCCTGCGCGACCTTGTCGTTGCGCTCAAGACCTTCCTGCATCAGGCGGTTGCCCTGCTCCAGGGTGCTGATTGCATGGCCGGTCTGCTGCTGGATGCTGGCGATCATCCCGGAGATCTCGTCGGTGGCCTGGCGGGTACGGGCAGCCAGGCCCCGCACTTCATCGGCGACCACGGCGAAGCCTCGGCCCTGCTCACCGGCACGCGCGGCTTCGATGGCGGCATTGAGCGCCAGCAGGTTGGTCTGCTCGGCAATCGCGGTGATGACCCCGACGATACCGCCGATTTCCTGGGACCGCGCGCCCAGGCTGTCCATCACCGTAGCCGTGCCGCCCAGCGCTTCGGCGATCTGCTTGAGCGAGACGGACGCCTGGTCCATGGCACTGCGGCCGATGCGCGTCTGCTGGGCGTTGTCCTGGGCCATGCGCTCGGTGCCGGCCATGTTCTCGGCGATGTTCATCGAGGTGGCGCTGAACTCCTCCACCGCTCCTGCCATGCTGGTGATCTCGCCGGACTGCTGCTCCATCCCCTCGCAGGCGCCGGACGACAGCCCGGCCAGGGAACGCGAACGTGCGCTGACCTGCTCGGAGGCGCTGCGGATATGCTCGACCATGGTCGCCAGGGCATCGCCCATCTTGTTGAAGCTGCGCGCCAGCTGACCGATCTCGTCCTCGCTGGTGACCGCCAGGCGCGCGCTCAGATCGCCTGCGCCGAGGGACTCGGCCTGGCGCACCAGGTCGTCCAGTGGGCGCAGCTTGCGCCGCAGCAACCACAGTGTGGCGAGCACGGCGAGGATCATCGCCAGCAGGCTGCCGATCGCCAGGCGCAGGCCGACGCTCCAGGTCACTTCGCGGATCTCCGCCTCGGGCATGCTCGCCACGACGGTCCACGGCCCCTCGGCGAAGGGCTCGGCCACGCTGAACAGCTGCTGCTGGCCACTGCTCCAGAACTGCCCTTTGTCACCCAGGGCGGAAACCGCCGCCACCGCCGCTTGCGGATCGGCCACGCCAGCCGGCGGCACCAGCCACTGGCCCTGGTTGTCGAGCAGCGCCAAAGAGCCGGTCTGGCCGATGCGGAAGCGCTTGAGGTTGGCGAACTGGGCGTTCTGCGCATCGGTGTAGTCGAAGCCGACGAACAGCACGGCGATCACCCGGCCGCCAGCATCGCTCACCGGTACGTAGCGGGTCATGTAGTTGCGGTCGAACAGCACCGCGCGCCCCACGTACATCTGCCCGGCCAGCAGTTTGGCGTAGGCCGGGTGCTGGCGGTCGAGCTGGGTGCCGATGGCGCGGCTGCCATCCTGCTTCTTGAGGTTGGTGGTGATGCGCACGAAGTCGTCGCCGCTGCGCACGAACAGCGTGGCGATACCGGCGGTCATCTGCTGGAATTCGTCGACCACGCGGAAGTCGTTGTTCAGCAACTGCTCGCCCAGGTAGAGGGCCGGTGTGGCCTGGCCGGCGACCTGTACGGTCTCGCCGGCGTGCAGCGACAGGCCCGAGGCGAAACGCCGCTCGAACAGCCCGCTCAAGCGCTGGGTGTTGTCGCGCAGCGAACCGTGGAAGGTGTCGAGCTGGTCGGCCAACAGGCGCGCTTCGCTGGCCAGGTGCTGCTGGCGGGTGGCGAGGTTGGCGTCGTCCAGCGAGCGCAGGGCGAACAAGGTACTGCCGGTGATCACCAGCGCCAGCACGATGGCGAGGGCGATGCCGAGTTGCGAGGCAATCCGGGCACGGGGTCGAGACATGGGAAGCTCCTGGCAAGGGGCCGGGATCGTCCTGATCACGCTGACCACCCGCTTGATCGATAAACGGGGAATCGCGCCCTCTTCCGGGACGCTGGTGCTAGTAGATCGGCGTCGCGGGGGAATACTTGAGTGTCGGACCGGGAAATGCGCAAACGTTTTCTACGCGGGGTGATCGCGGAATCGGGGTGCCGGCTTCGCGGTGCCATTCATTGCACCTTCGCCGCCTTCCAGCCACCCCCCAACGCCAGGAACACGCCAATCTGCCCCATCGCTACCTGGGTGTTGGCCGCTGCCAGTTGCGCGCGCACGTCGGTGTAGGCGCGGGTCGCCTGCAGGTCTGCCAGGAACGACTCACGCCCGGCCTCATAGCGGCGGTGGGTCTGGTCGGCCGCTTCCTGCGCCGAACGCTCGGCGTCGGCCAGTGCGTCGCGGCGGTCGAGCAAGGCGCTGTACTGCGCCAGGCGGGTCTGCGTCTCGCGGATGGCGTTGAGCACCACGCCGTCGAAATGCGCCAGCGCCGCCTGGGTCGAGGCTTCGGCCTCGCGGATGCGCGCCCGGGTGCCGTTGGTGGGGATGGCCCAGCTGATCTGCGGGCCGAAGCCCCAGCGGTTGGTCGAAGGCTCGCCGAGGTGCTCGAGAATACCGAGGGTGCCGATCTGCGCGCCGATGCTGATATCCGGATACAAGGCACCCGTGGCCACACCGATGGTTGCGGTGGCTGCCGCCAACTGGCGCTCGGCCTGGCGCACGTCGGGACGGCGCTTGAGCAGCGCCGCGCCGTCACCTACCGGGATCAGCTGCGCCAGATGCGGCAGCTCGGCGCAATCGGCGGTGCCGGCCGGGAGCTGGTCGACCGGCTGGGCCAGCAGCGCGGCAAGGGTGTAGAGCCCGGCCTCGCGCTCGGCATGGAAACGCGGCAACTCGGCGCGCAACGACTTGAACTGGGTCTGCGAACGGGTGACCAGGGAATCGTCACCGCGCCCGGCATCGCGCAGGCGCTGGTTCAGTTGCACGCTCTGCTGCTGCAGGTCCAGCGACTGGCGGGCGATGTGGTATTCCTCATTGGCCGAGCACACCTGGGTGTAGGCCTTGACCACATCGGCCACCAGGGTGATGCGCGCCGTGTCTGCCGCAGCCTGCACGGCGTCGGCATTGGCCTTCGCCGCTTCGGTGCCGCGCTTGAAGGTGCCCCACAGGTCGAACTGGTACGACGCGCTGAGGATCGCCTCACCGATGTTGGTCACCGGGACTTTTTCCGGCAGCAGGAAGGCTTCGGCGGACTCCTGCAGGCGCTGGGCGCCGGCTTTGGCACCGCCACTGAAACCACCCCGGGACTCGGCGACCTCGACCTGGGCGCGGGCCTTGGCGATGTTCGCCGCCGCCACGCGCAGCTCGGTGTTGGCAGTCAACGCCTGGCGTACCAGCGCATTCAGGCGCGGGTCCTGGTACAGCTGCCACCAGTCGTCCGGCACCGGCGCCGACACCACGCTGCCGGCATCCTGGCGCAACGGGCCGTTCAGGTCACCGCGCTGCACCGCCGCATCCTCGGGCACCTGATAGTCGGGGCCGACCATGCTGCAGGCCCCCAGCGACAGGGCCAGCCCCGCCAGGATCAGGTGTTTCATGGCCGCTGCCCCTCGATGATCGACACCGTCGCGGTGCGTCCGGCGATCATGCGAAAGTCCGCCGGCACTTCATCGAAGGCGATGCGCACCGGGATGCGCTGGGCCAGGCGCACCCAACTGAAGGCCGGGTTGACGTTGGGCAGCAGGTTGGCGCCGCTGACCCGGTCGCGGTCCTCGATGCCTGCCGAGAGGCTTTCGACGTGGCCGCGCAGGCGCGTGTCGTCGCCCATCACGCGGATATCCACGGCATCGCCGACGTTGATGCCGCCCAGCTTGGTCTCTTCGAAATAGCCGTCGACATGGTACGAAGCGCTGTCGACCACCGACAACACCGCTCGCCCTGCCGTGACGAACTCGTGGGCACGCGGGGCGCGGTCGTTGAGGTAGCCGTCCACCGGGCTGCGTACCACCGAACGATCGAGATTGAGCTGCGCGGTATCGACCGCAACCTGCGCCTCGCTCACCGCCGAGCGGGCACGGGCCTCGCGCGACTGGCTCTCCTCGAGCTGCTCGGCCGCCACCAGGTTGCCCAGCTTGCGGTTGCGTCGGGTTTCGCGGGCCGCCTGGGCCAGGGTTTCCTCGCGCTCGGACAGGGTCGCCTGCGCCTGGCGCAGGGCCAGGCCGAAACGGTCCTGGTCGATGGTGAACAGCACGTCGCCGCGCCGGACCACCTGGTTGTCGCGCACCTCGACCTTCTGGATCAGCCCGGACACGTCCGGGGCGATCTGGATCACGTCGGCACGGATATGGCCGTCGCGGGTCCAGGGCGCGAACATGTAGTACACGACCATCTGCCAGACCAGCACGGCCGCGAAGGTCACCACCAACAATGTCAGGACCACACGGCCCAAGGTCAACAACGGTTTTTTCATGGCAGCATCAGGCTTCGACAAAAGTGATCCACAGCACCCAGCAGTACGGCGTAGAGGGCAACGTTGAACAGCGCCCGGTGCCAGACCAGGCGGTAGAAATGCAGGCGCACCAGCACGGCGTGCACGCCCAGGAACAAGAGGTAGGTGGCGAACATCATCACCAGCAGCGTGGGCAGGAACACCCCGCTGATATCCACTTCACCGATCACAGCGGCGCTCCATCGATTCCATGTGGCAGTTGCGGTTGTTCGGCCGGCTCGAGCATCACCTCGACACCGGGCAGCAGGGCCAGGCGCAGGCCGGCCAGGGCATGCAGCAGGTGTACGCGGGGCTCGCCGCGCTCGTTCAGTGCATCCAGGGCCAGGGCCAGGCGGGCGCGCTCCATGTTGCGCAGCAGTGCCGCCGGGGCATGCAGCCGTTCACCGGCGCGCAGGCAGGCCGAGTAGTGCCCGCCAACTTCCTCGATGACCGTCTGCAGCCGCTCGCGGGCCTGCGGACCGACCCGTGGCATGTACGCCAGCAGGTCGAGCAGGTTCAGCCCCACGCGCAGATCGCGCAGTGCCACGCCGCTGTCCTGGCCGGTCTGCGACAGGCGTGGCAGGTGCTGCATGAGGCGGTCGAGCATCTGCACGCCGACCTTGCGCTGCTCGGCCAGGCTTGCCGGTTCGGTCATCTCGACGATGTCGCGCCAGGCGAAACGGGTCATGCGCTTGGCCGCCAGCTCCACGCCGAACGGACGTACCACCAGGGTCCAGATGAAGGCGAACAGCAAGCCCACCGGGCCGGCCAGGTTGGAGTTGAGGAAGGTGAAGAAGTCGGCGTCGTACGCACCCTGGATGCTGATGAAGGTCGAGGTGTTGACGATGGTCAGCAGGGTGCCGAGGTAGAAGCGCGGCTGCACGGTCAAGGTGCCGACGATGATGAACGGCACGGCGAAGGCCAGCACCAGCATGGGGAAGTCGTGCAGGTTCGGCAGCACCAGGAACAGGTAGACGCTGGAGAAGATCACCGACATCAGCGTCCAGAAGAAGAAGCGGTAGATCTGCGGCGCCGGGTCGTCCATCGCGGCAAAGAAGCTGCAGGCCACGGCGGCGAGGATCACCGCGCTGGCGCCGTCGTTCCAGCCCAGGCCGATCCACAGGCCGCAGGCGACGACGATCGCGGTGACGGTGGAAAACACCGAGTACAGCATCAGGCCGCGGTCGAAGAACGGCGTCAGCCGGCCCAGGCGCCAATGCCGGTAGACCGCACGCCAGGGCCTGGCGTCGTCCAGGCGCAGGGCATGCTGCAGGGTGCAGCAGTCCTGCCACAGGTCGAGCCATTCGCTGAGGCGGTAGAGGGCGTTGGACAGCAGCAGGGCCTGGCGCTGGTCGAGTTCGTCGCCGCGTGGTTGCAGGCGGTCGATCTGCTCGTGCAGGGCGGTCCAGCGTACGACCGAGGCGCTGTCGGCCGTGCCTGCCAGCCACTCGCGGGCCGATGCCAGCAGCGGCTGGATCTGCGCGAACTGCAGCGGCGCGCGGCCTTCGAGGGCGACCAGGGCATCGTCGAGGGCGTCGATCACCGGCAGCAGGTGGATCATCCGCCCGCGCAGTTCGCGGGCGTTCTTCACCGTGTGCGGCCCGGCGCCTTCGTGGCCGAGCTGGCCGATCATCAGCTCCAGGCTGTTGAAGGTGGCGACCATCGAGCCGCGCAGGCCGGCGATCTTGTCGGCCGCGGTGTCACGGCTCAGGTAGATGTCGCTGTAGCGGATCGCCTCACCGAACCAGGTGCCCGTGGCGCCAGTCACCACCGGCGCCAGCCGGCGTGGCCAGAAGATCGCCCCCACCACCGCCGCGCAGACGATGCCCAGGCAGATCTCCTGGGCACGCGAGGACGCCACATCGAACACTGCCAGCGGGTTGTCGACCACCGCCAGGGCGATCATCGGCAAGGTGTAGCCGGCCAGCATCAGCATGTAGTTGTTCGCGGTGCGCAGGTTCAGCGAGAGGAACAGCAAGGTGCCGGTCCACAGGGCGATGGCGATGCTCAGCAACAGTGGCGATTGCACCAGCGGCGGAACCAGCAGCACCGCTCCGGCGGCGCCGAGCAGGGTACCGACGGCGCGGTACAGCGCCTTGGAGCTGGTCGGCCCGACGAAGGGGCTGGAGACGATGTAAACCGTGGCCATCGCCCAGTAGGGACGCGGCAGCTGCATCAGCAGGGCGATGTACAGGGCGATCATCGACGCGGCAAAGGTACGCACGCCGTAGAACCAGTCGCGCGCCGGCGGCACCGAGCTGAAGAAGCCGTTCAAGCCGAGGTCCCCTGGGCGGCGGCTTCAAAGGCGCGGATCACCCGCAGGGTGGCCTCCAGGTCGGCTGCCGAGATGCCGTGCAGCACCTCGCGGCGCAGGCGGACCAACTCGCTTTCGATGGACTCGGCCAAGGTGCGGCCTTCACGGGTCAGGCTCAGCGCCTTGGCCCGGCGATCGAGCGGATCCTCGGTGCGACACACCAGGCCAGCCTTGCACAGCTGGTCGAGCAGGCGTACCAGCGACGGGCTTTCCAGGCCGGCCGCCTGCGCCACGGCGACCTGGTGCACGCCGTCGCCCAGGCGCACGATCATCAGCAG
This sequence comes from Pseudomonas sp. FA117, assembly GCF_057370475.1. Taxonomy (NCBI): domain Bacteria; kingdom Pseudomonadati; phylum Pseudomonadota; class Gammaproteobacteria; order Pseudomonadales; family Pseudomonadaceae; genus Pseudomonas; species Pseudomonas sp. FA117. The sequence continues at coordinate 175,764 of NZ_CM170675.1, read as the reverse complement.
CGGCACGGCGCAGGCTTCGGAGATGCCATAGCCGGTCAGTGCCGCATGGCAGATGCGCCGCCAGTGGCGACCGGCAACGACCATGCCGCTGCTGACTTTCAGGTGCAGTGCGTCGAGTGTCATGCAAAGGAACCGAGGATATTCATAGTTTGCTAACTATCAATATACGCCCAGCCCTCCCCCCTTCGTCAACCGGGGGCGATGAACAGTCTGTTTGCAGTCGGGATCCGTGGGAGCGGACTTGCCCGCAAAGGCTTCACCACCGCCCCCTGGCTCAAGACTGAACCTGATCCTCCAGCTTCATGGTCAATGCCAATGTGCTGCCCAGCCCGATCGCCTGGTCGCGCCACGTCCGGTAGCGCGCACCGTCGCGGCTGCTGAAATGCACCGCCAGTTCCTCGGCCGCCTGCATCACCCCCGCTGCGGCCGCCAGCTCGAGCCAGTACAGCGCGGCCTTGGTGTCCGGCGCCACATGCACGCCATGCAACTGCCGGTAACCCACCTCGAAGCGGCAACGCGCCTCGCCACGCTGGGCGCCGCGCAGGAACCACTGATAGGCCTCGCGCGCATCCACCTGCCAGTCCTGCTCGGTGTCGCAGACCTCTTCCTCGTACAGGTCGCCCAGCGCCGCGGCAGCGTGCGACAGGCCACGCTCGAACGCATGCCGGTAATGTTCGGCAGCAGCGGCATAGGAGACCGGTACACCCTTGCCGAAGTAGTGCTGCTGCCCCAGGTTGAACCACGCCGCCGCATTGCCCTGCAGCGCAGCCATGCGCAACAGGTGGCTGGCCAGCCCGGTATCGGCGCGCCAGTAGCGTCCGTTGAGCCAGATCCAGCCCAGGTCGTTGAGCACCTCGGCATTGCCCTGCAGCGCCTGGCGACGCAAGTCGGCGTAGACAGCCTGCACGTCCAGCGCCTCGTCCAGGCGGCTGACCAGTGCCGAACGCTCGCCCAGCACCGCCCACTGGTTGGGCATGCCCACCCCGGCGAACGGGCGCAGGTGCCTGCGGGGAATGGCCGGCGTCGGCACGATGCGCTCGGGCAGCAGACGGGCGAGCAGCGAATGGATATTGCTGGCAGCAGACATGTTCATCCTCGTTGAACGGCCCACAGTTCCGACCTCGACTGTGATCAGGCGATTCTGCGCGACGGTACGACAAAACCTGTCGCGAACGATTCACCTGGGCGCAACCATTTCGCGGTTTCGCGTTCTCAGCGAAAAGTGGCGAATTGCCATAGGGCGTTGCGACCGCCATGCTAATGCCGCAAGCCTAGACAAGGACGTTAACCTTTGCCGTTCGCCACGACCCGCGCCACCCTCAGCCGCCAGTGGGCGCTGCTGCGTCAACTGCCCAGCCGCTCGCCCGGAATCACCAGCGCCGAACTGGTGTGGCGCCTGCGTGATGTCGGCTTCAATGTCAGCAAGCGCACGGTCGAACGCGACCTCAACGAACTGTCGCTGATCTTTCCGCTGGAGCGCAATGACAAGAGCATTCCCTTCGGCTGGCACTGGTCGGCCAGCGCCATGGGCGAGCAACGTGGCAATTTCGATCTGCAGGACTACCTGCGCGACGAGCCGCTGCAGGCCGTGCAAAGCGAGGGGATCGAATTGCAGGCCTGGATCAGCGATGCTCTGGCGCGGCAGTTGCGCGAGTCGCCACTGACCGCGCACATGCAACTGACCGCGCTGGAGCAAGGCCACCGGCTGCAGGCAACGCTCGGCGACGGCCCTGCACTGCGCTGGTGGTTGCTGGCCCAGGGTGACGACCTGGTGGTGGAGCAGCCAACCGGGCTGCGCCGGGAGATCGGCCGCACGCTCGACAATGCCGCGGCGAAGTACCGCGACTGACCCCGCCGTCACACTCAGCGATACGCCTCCACCGGCACGCAGGCACAGAACAGGTTGCGGTCGCCATACACATTGTCCACGCGGTTCACCGCCGGCCAGTATTTGTGCAACCGCACATGGGCGGTCGGCGCGATGGCCTGCTCCAGGCTGTAGGCGCGCGTCCACGGCGCCAGCACATCGGCCAGCGTGTGGGGAGCCTGCTTGAGCGGGTTATCCTCCGCCGGCCAGGTGCCGTCCTGCACCTGGGCAATCTCGTCACGGATCGCCAGCATCGCCTCGACGAAACGGTCCAGCTCTGCCTTCGATTCGCTCTCGGTCGGCTCGACCATCAAGGTGCCTGGTACCGGGAACGACATGGTCGGGGCATGGAAGCCGTAGTCCATCAGGCGCTTGGCCACGTCTTCCTCGGTGATGCCGGTCTGCGCCTTGAGCGGGCGCAGGTCGAGGATGCACTCATGGGCCACGCGTTCATTGCGCCCGCGATAGAGCACCGGGAAGGCCCCGGCCAGGCGGCTGGCGAGATAGTTGGCCGAAAGGATCGCCACCTCGCTGGCATCGGCAAGTTGCGGGCCCATCATGGCGATGTACATCCAGCTGATCGGCAGGATGCTGGCGCTGCCCCAGGGCGCCGCGCTGACCGCGCTGTTGTTCGGGTCCAGGCCTGGCACCGGCACCACCGGATGGCTGGCGACGAAGGGCGTGAGGTGCGCCCGCACGCCAATCGGCCCCATGCCCGGCCCACCGCCGCCATGGGGAATGCAGAAGGTCTTGTGCAGGTTCATGTGCGACACGTCGGCGCCGATGTCGGCCGGCCGCGCCAGGCCCACCTGGGCGTTGAGGTTGGCGCCATCCATGTACACCTGGCCACCGTGCTGGTGCACCACCTCGCAAATCTCGCGGATGCCTTCCTCGTACACGCCGTGGGTCGAGGGGTAGGTCACCATCAGGCACGACAGCCGCTCGCCTGCCTGGCGTGCCTTGGCCTTGAGGTCGTCGAGGTCGATGTTGCCGTCGTCGTCGCAATCGACGATCACCACCTCCATCCCCGCCATCTGCGCCGAAGCCGGGTTGGTGCCGTGGGCCGATGACGGAATCAGGCACAGGGTACGCTGCGGCTGCTGGCGGCTGCGGTGATAGCGGGTAATGGCCATCAGCCCGGCATATTCGCCCTGGGCCCCCGAGTTGGGCTGCATGCAGATCGCATCGAAGCCGGTGATCGCGCACAGCCAGCTTTCCAGCTCGTCGATCATCGCCTTGTAGCCCTGGACCTGCGCGGCGGGAGCGAAGGGATGCAGCAGGGCGAAGCCTGGCCAGGTAATGGGGATCATCTCGCTGGTGGCGTTGAGCTTCATGGTGCAGGAGCCCAGCGGGATCATCGACTGGTTCAGCGCCAGGTCCTTGTTTTCCAGCTGCTTGAGGTAGCGCAGCATCTCGGTTTCGCTGTGGTGCAGGTTGAACACCGGATGCTCGAGCAACGGCGTGCTGCGCTGCAGGCCGTCGGGCACGGCTGGCGGCAGGGGCTGCTGGTCGAGGGTGGCGACGTCCAGGCCGTGGTCGACGCCGAGGAAGATGTCGAACAGCTTGAGTACCGTCGCCTCGTCGCAGGTCTCGTCCAGGCTCACCCCCAGGTGCCCGCGCCCGAGAATGCGCAGGTTGATGCGCGCGTCCTCGGCGCTTTCGATGATCGCTGCCTGGGCTCCGCCGACGTCGAGGGTCAGGGTGTCGAAGAAGTGCCGGTTGAGGCGCTTGAGGCCCTTGGCCTCCAGGCCGGCGGCGAGGATCTGGGTCAGGCGCTGCACGCGCCGGGCGATGCGTCGCAACCCCTCGGGCCCGTGGTAGACGGCGTAGAACCCGGCGATATTGGCCAGCAGCACCTGCGCCGTGCAGATGTTGGAATTGGCCTTCTCGCGGCGGATGTGCTGCTCGCGGGTCTGCAGGGCCATGCGCAGGGCGGTGTTGCCGCGCGCATCGCGCGACACGCCGATGATGCGCCCGGGCATGGCACGCTTGTAGTCGTCGCGACAGGCGAAGTACGCCGCATGCGGGCCACCGTAGCCCATCGGCACGCCAAAGCGTTGGGTCGAGCCGAGCACTACATCGGCACCCGCTTCGCCGGGCGGGGTGAGCAGCACCAGGCTGAGCAGGTCGGCGGCCACGCAGGCCAGGGCCTGACGGGCGTGCAAGCGCTCGATAAGCGGCCCCAGGTCGCGGACTTCGCCATGGGTGTCGGGGTACTGCAGCAACGCGCCGAACACCTCGTGCTGGTCGAGGTTGTCCAGCGAGTCGACGATCAGTTCGAATCCGAAACCCTCCGCCCGCGTACGCAGCACCGAGAGTGTCTGCGGATGGCAGTGCTCGTCGGCGAAGAATGCATTGCTCTTGCTGCGCGCGACGCGCTTGGCCAGGGCCATGGCTTCGGCGGCAGCGGTGGCTTCGTCGAGCAGCGAGGCGTTGGCCAACGGCAGGCCACTGAGGTCGATGATCATCTGCTGGAAGTTGAGCAGCGCTTCCAGGCGACCCTGGGCGATCTCGGGCTGATAAGGCGTATAGGCGGTGTACCAGCCGGGGTTTTCCAGCACGTTGCGCAGGATGACCGTGGGCGTGACGGTAGCGTGGTAGCCCATGCCGATCAGGCTGGTCCACACCTGGTTCTGCGCCGCATACCCGGCGAGCCTGGCCAGGGCGGCCTGCTCGTCGAGGGCTGGCGGCAGCTCCAGCGGGCGCCCCAGGCGGATGCCCGGCGGTACGGTCTGCTCGATCAGTTCGCCACGGCTGGCCACGCCCAGCGCCGCGAGCATGGCGCTCTGCTCGCTGGCATCGGGGCCCAGGTGACGGCGCAGGAAAGGGTTGGGCTCTTGCAGTTGCTGCAGGGACGGCGACTGGGACATGGCGATCTTCTCTTCCCGGACCAGTTCTCATGGAGACTTACAAGTCTAGGAAGGGATCGGCGATGTTGCCGGTAAATCGTGGCGAGCTGCGTAAACAGGGGCGAGTTGCGTGCCAATGATTCGAGCGCCTTCTTCGCGGCCGAAGCCGCGAAGCAGGCGACGCGATTTCACTCGCCGATGGCAGCCTTGTAGCCTGCCGCATCCAGCAGCTTGTCCAGCTCGGCCTTGTCGCTTGGCTTGAGCTTGAAGATCCACGCCTCGTAGGGTTCTTCGTTGAGCAGCTCCGGGCTGTCGGCCAGTTCTTCGTTGACGGCGATGACCTCACCGCTCACCGGCGCGTAGATGTCGGAAGCGGCCTTGACCGACTCGACCACACCGGCCGCATCACCGGCTGCGAAGACCTTGCCCACTTCGGCCAGCTCGACGAAGACCACATCACCCAGGGCTTGCTGGGCGTGGTCGCTGATACCGACGGTCACAGTGCCGTCAGCTTCCAGACGCGCCCATTCATGGCTTTCGGCGAAACGCAGGTCAGCGGGGATATTGCTCATGTCTCGTATTCCTCGATTGGCTCAGCGGTCTACCGCCGGTAATTGTTCAGATCAGGATCTTGCCGTGGCGCACGAAGGTCGGTTTGACCACCCGCACCGGGTACCACTTGCCGCGGATTTCCACCTCGGCGCGGTCGCCGGTGGCCATGGGTACGCGCGCCAGGGCGATGGACTTGCTCAGCGTAGGCGAGAAACTACCACTGGTGATCTCTCCTTCGCCAATCCCGGCAACACGAACCGTCTGGTGGGCGCGCAATACGCCACGTTCTTCCAGTACCAACCCCACCAGCTTGCCCTGCACGCCACGCTCGATTTCCGCCAGCAGGCCACTGCGGCCGATGAAATCGCGCTCGGCAGGCTCCCAGGCGACGCTCCAGCCCAGGTTGGAGGTCAGGGGGGTATGGGTTTCGTCAATGTCCTGGCCGTACAGGTTCATCCCGGCTTCCAGGCGCAGCGTATCGCGGGCACCGAGGCCGCTCGGTGCGATGCCGGCGCCGACCAGGTCGTAGAAGAAGCTGGCGGCCTGATCGCCCGGCAAAATGATCTCCAGTCCGTCCTCACCGGTGTAGCCGGTGCGGGCGATGAACCAGTCGCCCTCGGTGAGCCCCTCGAACGGGCGCAACTCGCGGATCAGTGCCGCACGCGCGGCACTGAGCAACGCGGCGACCTTCTCGCGGGCATGGGGGCCCTGGATGGCCAGGATCGCCAGGTCGGGGCGTGCCTCGATGCCGACGACGAAGCCGTTGCTCTGGGCGTTCAGCCAGGCCAGCACCCTGTCGCGGGTGGCGGCATTGGCCACCAGTCGATAGCCGCTGTCGGTGCGGTAGGCGATCAGGTCGTCGATGACCCCGCCCTGTTCATTGAGCAACGGGCTGTAGAGGGCCTTGCCGAGGCTATCGAGGCGGACCACGTCGTTGGCCAGCAGGCGACGCAGCCAGGGGGTGGCATCGGCGCCGTCGATGTCGATGACTGTCATGTGGGAAACGTCGAAGACGCCGCAATCACTGCGGACCTGATGATGTTCTTCGACCTGAGAGCCGTAATGCAGGGGCATGTCCCAACCGCCGAAATCGACCGTCTTGGCGCCTAGCGCCAGGTGCAGGTCGTACAGGGGCGTGCGCTGTCCCATGGGTTTCTCCTTCCGGGCGTGGCGAAGCAGAGGCGGGTCGGCGTTGTTGAATCATTGCCTGATCTTGTAGGACCCACCTCTACGAATGCCGCGCATTGTAGCCGCAAGGACGGGGGCTGGCACCCTCAGCGAGGATGACCGGGACGCTGGGCGGAACGGCGGATCAGGCCGATGACCGGCAACAGACCGACCAGCACCAGGGTCAGCGCGGGCAGCGAGGCACGCGCCCACTCGCCTTCGCTGGTCATCTCGAACACCCGCACGGCAAGGGTATCCCAGCCGAACGGACGCATCAGCAAGGTCGCCGGCATCTCCTTGAGCACATCGACGAACACCAGCAGCGCAGCGCTGAGCGCCCCCGGAACCAGCAGAGGCAGATACACCTTGAAAAACAATCTCGGCCCTGCCACGCCAAGGCTGCGCGAAGCCTCCGGCAGCGACGGCCTGATCCGCTCCAGGCTGCTCTCCAGTGGCCCGTAGGCCACCGCAATGAACCGCACCAGGTAAGCCAACAGCAGCGCCGACACACTGCCCAGCAGCAGCGGCTTGCCGGCACCGCCCAGCCAGGTCGAAAGCGGAATCACCAACCTATTGTCCAGGTAGCTGAAGGCCAGCATGATCGACACCGCCAGCACCGAACCAGGCAGGGCGTAGCCGAGGTTGGCCAGCCCGACCCCCGCACGAATCGACGCAGTGGGTGCCTGACGCCGGGCGAAGGCGAGCAGCAACGCCACGCTGACGGTGATCAACGCCGCCATGCCGCCCAGGTACAGGGTGTGCAGGATCAGCCCGGCGTAGCGCTCGTCGAGGTCGTGGCGGCCACGCTGCCAGAACCACACCAGCAGTTGCAGCACCGGGATGACGAAGGCACAGGCGAACACCAGCAGGCACCAGCCACTGGCCGCCAGGGCCTTGAGCCCTCGCAGGTGGTAGAGCGCCTGCCCACGTGGGCGCTCGTTGCCGCTACGGCTGGCCCCACGGGCGCGACGCTCGCCGTACAGCACCAGCATCACCGCCAGCAGCAGCAGGCTGGCCAGCTGCGCCGCGCTGGAGAGGCTGAAGAAGCCGTACCAGGTCTTGTAGATGGCGGTGGTGAACGTGTCGAAGTTGAACACCGACACGGCGCCGAAATCCGCCAGCGTCTCCATCAGCGCCAGGGCGATGCCTGCACCGATGGCGGGCCGTGCCATCGGCAGCGCCACGCGCCGGAAGGCCTGCAGCGGTGACAGGCCCAGCACCCGCGCAGCTTCCATCAGGCCCTTGCCCTGGGCCAGGAAGGCGCTGCGCGCCAGCAGGTAGACATAGGGGTAGAACACCAGCACCAGCACCACGATCACCCCTCCGGTCGAGCGCACGCGGGGCAGGCGCATCGGCCCGAACAGCTCGCGCAACGCACTCTGCACCGGGCCGGAGAAATCCAGCAGGCCAACGAAGACGAACGCCAGCACGTAGGCCGGAATGGCGAAGGGCAGCATCAGCGCCCAGTCGAGCCAGCGCCGGCCGGGAAATTCGCAGAGGCTGGTGAGCCAGGCAAGGCTCACGCCCAGCAGGGTGACGCCCACACCGACGCCCAGCACCAGGGTCAGGGTGTTGCCCAGCAGGCGGCTCATCTGGGTGTCGAGCAGGTGCGACCAGATCTGAACATCGACCGACTGCCACGACAGCAGCAGTACGCTCAGGGGCAGCAGCACCAAGGCGGCGATGAGAAAGACCGGGAGGTACCAGCGGCGTTGTGGGGAGTGGGGCAAGGCAGGTATCTCGGTTGCAGGTGGCGACCGCCGCGAAGGGGCCTTGAAAGGCCCCGGAAGGATAAGCGGTGAACCTCAGTTCCAGCCAGCCCGATCCATCAGGCGTATGGCCTCGGCCTGACGTTTGCCCGCCACTTCCACCGGCAGGCTGTCGGCCTTGAAGTTGCCCCAGGCCGCGACTTCATCCGATGGCTTGACCTTCGGGTTGGCCGGGAACTCCTGGTTGATGTCGGCGAACAGCTTCTGCGCCTCCTCGCCGGTCATCCACTCGACCAGCTTCTTCGCCGCCTCCGGGTGCGGTGCATGCTTGGTCAGGCCGATCCCCGAAAGGTTGACGTGCACGCCACGGTCGCCCTGGTTGGGCCAGAAGATCTTCACCGGCAGCTTCGGATCGGCCTTGTGCAGGCGTCCGTAGTAGTAGGTGTTGACCACGCCGACGTCGCACTGGCCCGCGGCGACGGCCTGGATCACCGCGTTGTCGTCGGAGAACACGTCGGTGGAGAGGTTGTTGACCCAGCCCTTGACCAGCTTCTCGGTCTCGGCCTCGCCATGGGTCTCGATCAGGGTGGCGGTCAGCGACTGGTTGTAGACCTTCTTCGCCGTGCGCAGGCACAGGCGACCTTCCCACTGCTTGTCGGCCAAGGCTTCGTAGGTGCTCAGCTCGGACGGCTTGACCCGCTCGGTGGAGTAGATGATGGTCCGCGCGCGCAGGCTCAGGCCGGTCCAGTCGTGGGAAGACGCTCGGTACTGTGGCGGGATGTTGCGGTCGATGACGTCCGACTTGATGGGCTGCAGGATGCCCATCTGCTCGGCCTGCCAGAGGTTGCCGGCATCCACGGTGAGCAGCAGGTCGGCAACGCCGTTCTGGCCCTCGGCCTTGATGCGCTGCATCAGCGGCGCTTCCTTGTCGGTGATGAACTTGATCTTCACCCCGGTCTTGGCGGTGTAGGCGTCGAATACCGGCTTGATCAGCTCGTCGATGCGCGAGGAGTACACCACCACTTCGTCATCCGCCGCCTGGGCGGCACCGGCAAACAGGGTCAGGGCCAGGGCGGCCAGTAGGGGCTTGCGGGGCGACATGCGGGGTGCTCCTCGGGATCAGTGAGGTGCAAATGGTAGTGAATCCCATTTTCCCACTCACCCCTGGAGCCGTTACCGGATGTTGCAAGGCAGTCGAAAGCCTCAGGCCTTGGCCAGCTCCGGCAGATCTCCGCTCAGGCCCAATGCCTGGCGCACGAACACCGCCTTGGCCTCGGGCATGCCTTCGACCAGCTTCAGGCCGGTGTTACGCAACCAGCGCAGCGGCAGCGGGTTGGCCTGGAACAGGCGCTCGAACCCTTCCATCGCCGCCATCAGCGCGAGGTTGTGCGGCATGCGCCGACGCTCGTAGCGGCTCAGCACCTTCACATCGGCCAGGCGCTCGCCGCGCTCACAGGCGCGCACCAGTTCCTCGGCCAGCACGGCGGCATCGAGAAAGCCCAGGTTGACGCCCTGCCCCGCCAGCGGGTGGATGGTGTGGGCGGCGTCGCCGATCAGCACCAGGCCTTCGTCCACATAGCGCTTGGCATGGCGCTGGCGCAGCGGCACGCAGACGCGGCGGTCGGCATGCAGCACCTGGCCCAGGCGCCCTTCGAAGGCCCGCTCCAGCGCCTGGCAGAAAGCCGCATCGTCCAGCGCCATGGCCTGCTCGGCCTGCTCGGGGGTGGTGGACCAGACGATCGAGCACCAGTGCTGGCCGTCATCACGCGCCAGCGGCAGGAAGGCCAGCGGCCCTTCGTCGGTGAAACGCTGCCAGGCCGTGGTCCGGTGCGCCTCGCTGCAGCGCACGCTGGTGACGATGGCATGGTGCAGGTAGTCCCATTCGCGCGTCTCGCAGCCGGCCAGGCGGCGTACCGCCGAGTTGGCGCCATCGGCGGCGACCACCAGCGGCGCGCGCAGGCGACGGCCGTCGGACAGGGTCACCAGCCACTCGTCGCCTGAGCGGCGCAACTGCTCCAGGCGCGCATTGGGCAGCAGCCCGACATCGCTGTCGTGCAGGCGGTCCAGCAGGCCGTCCTGCACCACGCGGTTCTCGACGATATGACCAAGCACCTGGGCATGCACGCTGGCCGCCGAGAAGTGGATCTGCCCGGTGCCGCTGCCGTCCCACACCTGCATGTCCGAATAGGGCGACACGCGCCGCCCGGCAATGCCTTCCCAGGCGCCGAGGCGCTCGAGGATGCGCTGGCTGGCCGCCGACAGGGCACTGACCCGCGGCTCGAAAGGAGCCTGTGCATCGAAGGGCTTGACCGACAGCGGGCCGCCATCGAGCAGCAGCACCTCCAGGCCACTGTGGCGCAATGCCAGGGCCAGGGCGCTGCCGACCATACCGGCACCGACAATCAACAGATCCGCGCGCATGTCCATGCCTTACGCCTGCCTCGCTTGCGGCTTGAGCCGCACGTATAGGGTTTTGTCGACCCGCGCCACCAGTTCGCCGGCGCCGTCGCGGATATCGACCTGCAGACGCGGCAGGCACTTCTTGCCACCGGCCGTCTGCTGGCGAATGTCGTCCAGCAGTGCGTCGTCGATGTGGAATTCGGCGAACACCGGGCCCTTGCCCGGTGCGATGAAGTCGATGCTGGCGGCCTTGTCCCAGACGATGTAGTCGCGGCCCAGCTGCTCGATCAGCAACAGCATGTAGAACGGGTCGACCATCGAGTAGAGGCTGCCGCCGAACTGGGTGCCGACGTAGTTGCGGTTCCAGCGCGTCAGGTTCATGCGCACCTTGACGCTGCGCATGTCCGGGCTGATCTGCTGAATGCGGATACCGGCCCCCAGGTAGGGCGGGTAGAAATTCAACAACCAGCGCAGCATGCGGGCTCGGCGTGCGAGCTTGCGGGCATCGCTCATAGGCGTCCTCGCAGGTCGGGACGGGTGCCCAGGCCCATGGCCTGGCGGGCGAACCAGCGCTTGGCCGGGGGCAGCAGGTCGAGGCCCAGCAGGCCGAGGTTGCGCCCGGCGGCCAGCAGCGGCTGGGCACTGCCGAACAGGCGGGTGACCTGGTCGGAGAAGCCGATGGTCAGGGTCTGGTCCAGGTGCTGACGCTGGCGGTAGGCCTGCAGCGTTGCCAGGTCGCCCGGCTGCTGCGGGCCGGCGAGCAGGGCCTCGGCCAGCGACTGGACGTCGCGCAGCGACAGGTTGAAGCCCTGGCCGGCGATCGGGTGCAGGCTGTGCGCCGCGTTGCCCAGCACCACCAGGTGCGGGCGCACCTGCTCCTCGGCCTCGACCAGCGCCAGCGGATAGAGATGCCGTGCGCCGACCTGGCGCAGGGCGCCGAGGCGGTAGCCGAAGGCCTCCTGCAGCTCACGCAGGAACGCGCGCTCGTCGATCTCGGCCAGGCGTCGCGCGTCCATGCCCTGTCGGGTCCAGACCAGCGCGCAGCGGTTTTCCGGCAGCGGCAGCAAGGCCATCGGGCCTTGCTCGGTGAAACGCTCGAAGGCCTGTCCACGATGGGCCTCGCCGGGGGTGATGTTGGCGATCAGCGCGCTCTGGTCGTAGGGAGTGCGGCGCACATGGATGCCCAACTGCTCGCGCAGGCCGGAGCGGCCGCCGTCGGCGAGAATCGCCAGGTCGCACTCCAGGCTGGTGTCGTCGTCGAGCTGCAGGCGGTAGCCGCCCGCGACCGGCTGCATGGCCTTGACCTCGGCCGGGCAGCGCCAGCTCACCACTTCGCTGTCCAGCCCCTGCCACAGGCACTGGCCGAGCCAGGCGTTCTCCACCACGTAGCCCAGTGCCGGCACACCTTCTTCGCGGGCATCCAGGCGGGTACTGCCAAAACGCCCGCGATCGGACACCTGGATCTGCAGGATCGGCTCGGCGCGCTGCTCGATGGCCTGCCACAGGCCGAGCTGGTCGTAGATCTGCCGGGTGCCGAAGGATAGCGCCGAGGAGCGCGCGTCGTAGCTGGGCTGGAAGCTGTCGCCCGGAGCGAAGGGCTCGATCAGCAGGATCTTCCAGCCGCGCGCCCTGGCACCCGCCTGCAGGGCCAGCGCCAGGCTGGCGCCGACCAGGCCGCCGCCGATGATCGCCAGGTTGACTCGGTTCATGCCACGTCCTTGCGCGCATCGAGCATCAGCGCTTCGATTTCGGCGACCGTCTTCGGCACGCCGCCAGTGAGAATTTCACAGCCTTTTCTGGTGACCACCACGTCGTCCTCGATCCTGACTCCGATGCCACGCCATTTCTTCGCCACGCCCTGGTTGTCGGGGGCGATATAGATACCTGGCTCTACAGTCAGCGCCATGCCCGGTTCGAGCACCCGCCACTGACCGCCGACCTTGTACTCGCCGACATCGTGCACGTCCATGCCCAGCCAGTGTCCGGCGCGGTGCATGTAGAAGGCGCGGTAGGCTTCGCTGTCGATCAGCGCCTGCACTTCACCCTTGAGCAGCCCCAGCTCCACCAGCCCTTCGGTGATCACCCGCACCGTGGCTTCGTGAGCGTGGTTCCAGTGCTTGCCGGGGGCGATTTCGCCGAACGCGGCCTCCTGGGCCTTGAGCACCAGCTCGTAGATCGCCTTCTGCTCCGGCGAGAACCGCCCGCTGACCGGGAAGGTGCGGGTGATGTCGCTGGCGTAGCAGTCGATCTCGCAACCGGCGTCGATCAGCACCAGGTCGCCGTCCTTGAGCAGTGCGTCATTCTGCTGATAGTGCAGAATGCAGCCGTTGCGCCCGGCGGCGACGATCGAGCCGTAGGCCGGCATCTTCGCCCCACCCTTGCGGAACTCGTAGTCCAGTTCCGCTTCCAGGCTGAATTCGTGCAACCCCGCCCGGCAAGCCTGCATGGCGCGGATATGGGCCCTGGCGGAGATCGCCGCAGCCTCGCGCATCACCTTCACTTCCGCCGCCGATTTATACAGGCGCATGTCGTGCAGCAGGTGATCCAGGGCAACGAACTCGTTCGGCGGTTGCGCACCCAGGCGCGCCTTGGAGCGGATCACGTTGATCCAGTCCATCAGCCGGCGGTCGAATTCGGGGTTGCTGCCCATGGCGCTGTAGACCCGCTCGCGGCCTTCGATCAGGCCCGGCAGGATCTCGTCGATGTCGGCAATGGGGAAAGCGTCGTCGGCACCGTAATCACGGATCGCGCCTTCCTGGCCGGCGCGCAGGCCGTCCCACAGTTCGCGCTCGGGGTTGCGCTCGCGGCAGAACAGCACGTACTCGCCGTGCTCGCGGCCGGGGATCAGGGCGATCACCGCCTCGGGCTCGGGGAAGCCGCTCAGGTACTGGAAATCGCTGTCCTGGCGATAGACGTGCTCGACGTCGCGGTTGCGGATCGCCACCGCCGCTGCCGGCAGGATGGCGATGCTGTCGGGGACCATCTGCGCCATCAGCGCCTTGCGCCGACGGGCGTACTCCGCCTTGGGTATGTGGCTCATGGGCAAACGACCCCCGGGACGATCAATGCAGCGATGGCTTTGCTGCGGGCGCGACAGGCGCGGCCAGCTCCGTGTACAGCAGCAGCGGGGCGACGCGCAGGTACTCCATGACCTCCATGTAGTCGCTCTCGCCGTCCTCGGACTCTTCCAGCGCTTCCTGGACCTGCGAAATGGCGACCAGGTCCTGCAGCACTTCCTTGGCATCGGTGGACAGGTCCTTGCCACCGGCGTTCAGGCCGAAACCGGCAATGAAGCCCTGGCACCACTGGCCAAGCGCGGTGGCGCGATCACTGAGGGCGGCATCGTCGGTCGGCAACAGCAGCACGATGGCGACGTCTTCGCCGGTCAGCTCGGCCTTGACCATCTCCTGCAGGCCGATCAGGGCGTTGCGTACAGCGTCACCGGGCTCGGTTTCCAGCAGCTGGGCGGCGTCGGCCAGCCAGGCATCGGCATCGAAGCCGGCACCGGCGCAGCTGCGACCGATCAGCAGGCCGTGCAGCTCGGCAGGGGTAGTGGGATGACCATTGCTGGAGAGCAGCATGGAGAAGGCAACATAAGGCGATTGGGTATTGGGCATGGGCGGCTAGGCGCCAGACGGCGCATATGACTAGAATGAAGACCTTGTATCCTAGCACCGGCAGGCGCGCCAAGACCATCTGCGCTGGCCGTCACGGCTCGGGCAGAGGCATGATCGCCAGGCGATCGACGAAGGAGCGGATCGAGTGCAACCCATGCAAGACAATGACCTGCAAGCGCTGATGAGCCGATTCGAGTTGCTGATCTCTCGCGTCGAGCAACTAAAACGGCAAAATGCACTCCTAGTAGCTCAGGAAAAATCCTGGCGCGAAGAGCGCGCCCACCTCATCGAAAAGAACGAGATCGCCCGGCACAAGATCGAGTCGATGATCTTGCGTCTGAAGGCCCTGGAGCAAGACTCATGAGTTCAAGCAATAGCGTCACCGTCCAGATTCTCGACAAGGAATACTCGATCATCTGCCCGCCGGAAGAACGCAACAACCTGGTCGGCGCCGCGCGCTACCTGGACGGCAAGATGCGTGAGATCCGCAGCAGCGGCAAGGTGATCGGCGCTGACCGCATCGCGGTGATGGCGGCCCTGAACATCACCCACGAGCTGCTGCACCGCCAGGAACGCCCGGACGTCTCCGGCGGCGGCACCAACCGCGAGCAGGTGCGTGACCTGCTCGAGCGCGTCGACCAGGCGCTGTCCGACGACGCGGTTAGCAAAAACGATTGAGATTGGTATACTGGCGCCACTCCCTGGGGGATGCGCCAGTCGGTTATGTCCCTGAGCCGATACGCACAACCACGGGGGTTGCACGTGGGGCAGGTGTGCATGTCCGCTCGACGGAAAGCCTTAACGCCTCCTGCAATCTCCACCTTGAACTTTCGGGTTCAAGGGCTACACCGATAGCGGTCTTGTCGGGGAGCCTGAATTCTCTATGCCCGCCCTTATCGGCGGGCATTTCGTTTGTGCCGCCGCACGCGGCCAGCCTCCGGGATCGCCTGTGCCATGACCGACACCGCGCCGCTCACCCGCCCACAGCTTCGTCGCGTGCTGCGCAACGCGCGACGCGCACTGACCCCCGCCGAACAACGCCAGGCCGCCCGTGGGCTGTACCGGCAACTGGCCCAGCACCCGCTGTTCCGCCGCGCCCGGCATATTGCCCTGTACCTGCCCAACGACGGCGAGATCGACCCGCGCCTGCTGCTGCGCGAGGCACAGCGACGCGGCAAGCGCACCTACCTGCCGGTGCTGCATGCCTGGCCGGCTACACGCATGGTGTTCCAGCGATTCGAACAGGGCGAGAAACTGCGGCGAAATCGTTTCCGTATCCCGGAGCCTGTCATCGAACGCAAGCGCCAGCGGCCGATCTGGTCGCTGGACCTGATCCTGCTGCCGCTGGTGGGGTTCGACGAAGTGGGCGGAAGGCTGGGCATGGGCGGCGGCTTCTATGATCGCAGCCTGGCCTACCAGGGGCGGCGCAAGGCCTGGAAAAAACCGCTGCTGCTGGGGCTGGCCCACGAATGCCAGAAGGTGGAGCGACTGGCCCAGGCCAGTTGGGACGTGCCGTTGCGCGGAACGGTCTCGGACCGCGGCTGGTACCTGGCGCCGGCCTGAAGCCGTGCGCCGCGAAGCCTCAGCGCTGTTGCTGGGCAGACACCGCCGGCGCCTGGTAGGTGGCATCCAGCTTTCGCTCCCACAGACCCTGTGCATAACCCGTGGTGACGACGCCCAGGCCGAAAATGAAGGCCAGGATCCACAGCAGGTCCGGTTTGCGTTTGTTCATCGTTGCCCCCCTAGGCAAACTGTTCTGGCTCGACAGCTTTTTCGGTGCTGTCGGAGCGTCTAGCTTAAAATCGGCGCATTTTCCGACAACGCGCGTCGACACGCAAACCTTGACGCCAACCGGCTGTCGGTTTGATGCAACATCTTATTTCAAACCTTGTCAGGAGCAGCACCCATGGCCTACTGGCTGATGAAATCCGAGCCCGACGAACTCTCCATCGAAGGCCTCGCCCAACTCGGCCAGGCGCGCTGGGACGGGGTGCGCAACTATCAGGCGCGAAACTTCCTACGGTCGATGAGCGTAGGCGACGAATTCTTCTTCTACCATTCGAGCTGCCCGCAACCGGGCATTGCCGGAATCGCCCGGATCAAGGCGAGCGCCTATCCGGACCCGACCGCGCTGGACCCGCAAAGCCATTACTTCGACGCCAAGGCCACTGCCGACAAGAACCCCTGGAGTGCCGTGGACGTCGAACATGTGCGCACCTTTGGCCAGGTGCTTGGCCTTGGCTTGCTCAAGCAACAGACGGCCCTGGAAGCACTTGCGCTGGTCCAGAAAGGCAGCCGTCTGTCGGTAATGCCAGTGACGTCGGAGCAATGGCAAGCCATCTGCGCACTGGCGAAGTAATTCAGCCAGCCGATCTGCACTTGCTATTGCCCGAGCACATTCACTGCACGATCAGGTTGTTGAACAGCAGGTCCTCGACGATCGGCTTGCCTTCCTCGGTTTCCATCACCTGCTGAACCTGCTTCAAGGCTTCCTGACGCAACGCCTCTTTGGCTTCGACATTGCTCATGTTGTCCACGCCCTGCTGGGTGAACAGCGCCACCAGCTGGTTACGGATCAGCGGCTCATGGTGCTTGACTGCCGCGGCGGCGGCGTCGCCGGTCACGCGCAGGGCCACGTCGGCCTTGTAGACGCGCAGCTTGGGGCCGCCATCGAGGGCATAGTTGCCGACCAGGGGCGGACTCAGGTTGATATAGGCAACCTTTGGCTCGCCTTCCTTGCCCTCTTCGGCCATGGCCGCCATGGGCAGCATCAGGGCCAGCACCATCAAGATCCACGCTTTCACGAATTCGCTCCTCAATACAGTTGGCGCCAGCTTACCCAGCACATCGTTCAAACCCAAGCCCGGGCTTATGCCGGCCTATCAGAGCAGACCATGCTCGTTGACCCGACTTCTCGTCCTCCTACACTTATCGGCCACCCCCCGCAAAGGAATAGCCCGATGAAAGCTGTGTTGTGCAAAACCCTGGGCCCGGCACGGGACCTGGTGCTGGAAGAGATTGCCAGCCCGGTGCCGAAGAAGAACGAGATCCTGCTCGACGTGCACGCCGCCGGGGTCAACTTCCCCGACACCCTGATCATCGAGGGCAAGTACCAGTTCCAGCCGCCACTGCCCTTCTCGCCGGGCGGTGAAGCCGCCGGCGTGGTGGCGGCGGTCGGCGAGAAGGCCGGGGCGTTCAAGGTCGGCGACCGGGTCATGGCCCTGACCGGCTGGGGCGCCTTCGCCGAGCAGGTCGCGGTGCCGCACTACAATGTACTGCCGATCCCGCAGGGCATGGACTTCACCACGGCCGCCGCCTTCGGCATGACCTACGGCACCTCGATGCATGCCCTCAGCCAGCGCGGCCAGCTCAAGGCCGGCGAAACCCTGCTGGTGCTCGGTGCATCAGGCGGCGTCGGGCTGGCGGCGGTGGAAATCGGCAAGGCGCTGGGCGCACGGGTGATCGCGGCGGCCAGCAGCGCCGAAAAGCTCGCAGTAGCCAAGGCTGCAGGGGCGGATGAGCTGATCGACTACAGCCAGGCCAACCTCAAGGAAGAGATCAAGCGCCTGACCGGTGGCCAGGGCGCTGACGTGATCTACGACCCGGTCGGCGGCGAGCTGTTCGACCAGGCAGTGCGTAGCCTGGCCTGGAATGGCCGGTTGCTGGTGGTGGGTTTTGCCAGCGGCAGCATCCCGCAGATGGCCGCCAACCTGGTGCTGCTCAAAGGCGCGGCGGTGCTGGGAGTGTTCTGGGGAGCTTTTGCCCAGCGCCAGCCAGAAGACAACGCCGCCAACTTCCGCAAGCTGTTTGCATGGCATGCCGAGGGCAAGCTGAAACCGCTGGTGTCGCAGACCTACGCGTTGGCCGAGGCGGGTGCAGCTATCGAACGGCTTGGGCAGCGGCAGGCGGTGGGTAAGCTGGTGGTGTTGGCCAGGTAAGTCGGTGCGGCCTCTTCGCGGGCAAGCCCGCGAAGGGGCCGACGCCGTCAAACCTCGCGCAGGTTATGGCAGCGTTGAAACCGCGCCTCCAACCCCCGATCGGGCATCTGGTGGTTGCGCAGGGCGTTGAGCGTCTGCTCCACATACTCACGCGTGGTGCCGTAGCGCCCCTTGGCGCTGGCCAGGATCTGGCTGAACAGGGTGTCAGGCAGGTTGCCGGCATAGCACGGCAAGTGGCGCTCCAGCACGAAACCCAGGGCCTGCACCTTGCTGCCATCATCCAGACGGCAGGTCAGCCAGTGCGGGCGGTAGGCCGGATAGGGCATCTCCCGCTGCCACAGGGCCATCAGCGAATCGTCCAGGCAGCTTTCGTCCAGGCGATAGGCAAAGCCACTGCACGAGCCTCCCCGATCCAGACCGAACACCAGCCCCGGACACTCCGGTGTACCGCGGTGCTCGTGCGACCACAGGTAGAGCCCGCGATGATAACCGTGCACTCGGGCACGCTGGCGCTCCACCGAATTGCATTCCGGACGCCAGATCAACGAACCGTAGGCAAACAGCCAGACAGGGCCGCCTTCATGACGTGACATGGTCATTGTCATCGAACGCTGCAATTGCTCGGGAGTGAGTTGCTGACCGAAGTCGAGCGACGGCGGATAGGAAACCTGCCACGAAGAACTTTCAAGTGCCGACATAGGCTGCCGCCATTATTTCCTGTGTAACTACCGGAGTGCTGTACCGCGATGAACGCGTTCGCCCGAGTGCGCGCACCCGCTGCTGCGGGGCCTGTACCGCACGACCACCAGGGCGATGTGCCTACCGTAAGACAGATGACGGTAAAACCTCAAGCCCTTTTGGCAAAGTTTCACACGCTGTACCGACGACTGGAGAGTGTTGTTATAAGCATAGTAAAAGTTATTAACACGGCGGGTAATAATTTACGGCTTATAATCACCGCGAACAACTTTGGTTATTAACTACGGCGCGCCATTGCAGCGCGCCGTAGTGTCTTCAGCCGCGTGGTGCGTAGGCAAATACGTCGGCACGCATGCGGTGTGCATCCATGCCGGCCTCGACCAGCGCATCGAGCGTGCCGTAGACCATGTTCGGCGAGCCACTGGCGTAGACATGCACGCTGTTCAGGTCGGCGATATCCTCGCACACCGCCTGGTGCAGCAGCCCGCAGCGCCCTTCCCAGCCACACAGGTCACTGACCACCTTGTGCAGGAACAGATTGGGCAGGCGCTCCCACTCGGCCCAGTGCTCGAGGGTGTAGAACTCCTCTGGCCGGCGCACACCCCAGTACAGGTGCACCGGATGCTTGAAACCGTTGGCCCGGCAATGCTCGACCAGGCTGTGCATCTGGCCCATGCCGGTACCTGCAGCGATCAGCACCAGCGGCCCGTCGGGCAGCTCCGCCAGGTGGGTGTCGCCGAACGGCAGTTCGATGCGAGCGATGCCGTTACGCTGCAACTGCTCGATCAGCTGGATCGCGCTGCTTTCACGGGCCAGGACATGCAGCTCGAGATCGCGACCGCCGTGCGGCGCCGAGGCCAGCGAGAAAGCAGCCTTGTCGGCGCCCTCGCGTTCGATCATCAGGTATTGCCCGGCGTGGTAGCGCGGTGGCTTGCCGGCCGGGGCGCGCAGGCGCACACGCCAGACATCGCCGCCCACCTCGACGCACTCGCTGACCGTGCAGGCCAGCTTGCGCACCGGCAGTTCGCCCAGGGCCAGCACGCCATCCCAGAGCAGCACGCAGTCTTCCAGCGGCTCGGCGATGCAGGTGAACAGCTCACCGTGATCGCGGACCTCACCGTCCTGACGCACCCGCCCTTCCACCAGCAACGCCGCACACACGTGGCAGTTGCCGTTGCGACAGCTGCTCGGGCATTCGTAGCCCAGGCGCCGCGCGGCATCCAGAATCCTCTCGCCCGGCTCGACGGACAACACCGCGCCGGACGGCTGCAAGGTCACCTGCATCAATCTATTCCCAACTGGTCCCACAGCTCATCGATACGGCGGGTGACGGCCTCGTCCTTGACGATGACCCGACCCCATTCGCGTGTAGTCTCACCCGGCCACTTGTGCGTGGCATCCAGGCCCATCTTCGACCCCAGGCCCGATACCGGCGACGCGAAGTCGAGGTAGTCGATCGGCGTGTTGTCGATCATCACCGTATCACGCTTGGGGTCCATGCGCGTGGTGATGGCCCAGATCACGTCGTTCCAGTCGCGGGCGTTGATGTCGTCGTCGGTGACGATAACGAACTTGGTGTACATGAACTGTCGCAGGAACGACCATACCCCCAGCATGACGCGCTTGGCGTGCCCCGGGTACTGCTTCTTCATGGTCACCACCGCCATGCGGTAGGAGCAGCCTTCCGGCGGCAGGTAGAAGTCGACGATCTCGGGGAACTGCTTCTGCAGGATCGGCACGAACACTTCGTTCAGCGCCACGCCGAGGATCGCCGGCTCATCCGGCGGACGCCCCGTGTAGGTGCTGTGGTAGATCGGCTTTTGCCGATGGGTGATGCGCTCGACGGTGAACACCGGGAAGCTGTCCACCTCGTTGTAGTAGCCGGTGTGGTCGCCGTACGGGCCTTCCGGGGCCATCTCGCCCGGGTGGATCACACCTTCGAGGATGATTTCGGCCGTGGCCGGCACCTGCAGGTCGCTGCCACGGCACTTGACCAACTCGGTACGGTTGCCGCGCAGCAGGCCGGCGAAGGCGTACTCGGAGAGGGTGTCCGGCACCGGCGTGACGGCACCGAGAATGGTCGCCGGATCAGCGCCCAGCGCGACGGCCACGGGGAACGGCTGGCCGGGGTGCTTTTCGCACCATTCGCGGTAGTCCAGCGCACCGCCACGGTGGCTCAGCCAGCGCATGATGACCTTGTTGCGGCCGATGACCTGCTGGCGGTAGATGCCGAGGTTCTGGCGATCCTTGTTCGGCCCGCGCGTGACGGTCAGGCCCCAGGTGATCAGCGGTGCGACGTCGCCCGGCCAGCAGTGCTGGATCGGCAGTTGCGAGAGGTCGACATCCTCGCCCTCGACCACGACTTCCTGGCAGACCGCATCCTTGATCACCTTCGGCGCCATGGACACGACCTTCTTGAAGATCGGCAGCTTCGACCAGGCATCCTTCAGCCCCTTCGGCGGCTCGGGTTCCTTGAGGAAGGCCAGCAGCTTGCCGATTTCCCGCAGCTCGCTGATCGACTCGGCACCCATGCCCATGGCCACGCGCTCGGGCGTACCGAACAGGTTGCCCAGCACCGGAATGTCGAAGCCGACTGGCTTCTCGAACAGCAGCGCCGGGCCCTTGGCCCGCAGGGTGCGGTCGCAGACTTCGGTCATTTCCAGGACGGGCGAGATGGGAACCTGGATGCGCTTGAGTTCGCCGCGCTGCTCCAGGCCACGGATAAAGTCGCGCAAATCGCGATACTGCATGCGTGAGCCTCGTGTTGGCCGTATCGGTCGGGGGTGCAGAGTGTAGCGCCGATCAGGGCCTGATAGCCAAATGGCAAAGTGCAATGCGCTCGTTCGTGGGGCGCATCAATGACTTGGGGCCGTTCGCGCCCTTCGCGGGCAAGCCCGCTCCTACAGGATCTGTGCGATATCTGTGGGAGCGGGCTTGCCCGCGAAGGGACGCGAAGCGGCCCCAATCATTTCCAGCTTGAAACGCTTACTTGCGCTTCATCGACAGGAAGAACTCATCGTTGGTCTTGGTCTGCTTGAGCTTGTCGATCAGGAACTCGATGGCTGCCACTTCATCCATCGGGTGCAGCAGCTTGCGCAGGATCCACATGCGCTGCAGTTCGTCGTCGGCAGTCAGCAGCTCTTCGCGACGAGTGCCGGACTTGTTGATGTTGATGGCCGGGAACACGCGCTTTTCAGCAATGCGGCGGTCCAGCGGCAGCTCCATGTTGCCGGTACCCTTGAACTCTTCGTAGATGACCTCGTCCATCTTCGAGCCGGTCTCGACCAGCGCGGTGGCGATGATGGTCAGCGAGCCGCCTTCCTCGATGTTACGGGCAGCACCGAAGAAGCGCTTGGGCTTTTCCAGGGCGTGGGCGTCGACACCACCGGTCAGGACCTTGCCGGAGCTCGGGATCACGGTGTTGTAGGCACGCGCCAGACGGGTGATGGAGTCGAGCAGGATGACCACGTCCTTCTTGTGCTCGACCAGGCGCTTGGCCTTCTCGATCACCATCTCGGCGACCTGCACGTGGCGGGTCGGCGGCTCGTCGAAGGTCGAGGCGACCACTTCGCCGCGCACGGTGCGCTGCATCTCGGTCACTTCTTCCGGGCGCTCGTCGATCAGCAGGACGATCAGGTGGCACTCGGGGTTGTTGCGGGTGATGTTGGCCGCGATGTTCTGCAGCATGATGGTCTTGCCCGCTTTCGGCGGGGCGACGATCAGGCCGCGCTGGCCTTTGCCGATGGGAGCGCACAGGTCGATGACTCGACCGGTGAGGTCTTCGGTGGAACCGTTACCGGCTTCCATCTTCAGGCGATGGTTGGGGAACAGTGGCGTCAGGTTTTCGAACAGGATCTTGTTCTTCGCGTTTTCCGGACGGTCGAAGTTGATGGTATCGACCTTCAGCAGCGCGAAGTAACGCTCACCTTCCTTCGGCGGGCGGATCTTGCCGACGATGGTGTCGCCGGTGCGCAGGTTGAAGCGGCGGATCTGGCTGGGCGAGACGTAGATGTCGTCAGGGCCGGCCAGATACGAGGCATCTGCCGAGCGCAGGAAACCGAATCCATCCTGGAGAATCTCCAGCACGCCGTCACCCGAGATCTCTTCGCCGCTTTTCGCGTGTTTTTTCAACAGGGCGAAAATCACGTCCTGCTTGCGCGAACGGGCCATGTTTTCGATGCCCATCTGTTCGGCCATTTCCAGCAGATCGGTAATCGGCTTTTGCTTGAGTTCTGTCAGGTTCATAAGGGGAGTGACGTAATCATGTAAGAAGGGGGGAGAATTAAGCTTCTGGCTTAATGAGGCCGCGCCGCTAGATTGGCGACAGGATCGCGTACTGATTCGAATTGGGGGTGCGTCGGCGACGGCGTGCGAAGGGCACTGGAGAAGCAGTGCGAGGCCGAATGTAACACTTGCTTTTTTCGGCGTCTAGTGGTTTTGACGGGGGAAATCCTGCACCGCAGGCAAAAAAAGCCCCGCATCCGCGGGGCTTTTTCACATCACAGGTGGGCGTCGAGGAACGCCGCCAGCTGCGACTTGGACAGCGCGCCGACCTTGGTGGCCTCGACGTTGCCGTTCTTGAACAGCATCAGCGTCGGGATACCGCGCACGCCGTGCTTGGCCGGAGTTTCCTGGTTTTCGTCGATATTCAGCTTGGCGACGGTCAGCTTGCCTTCGTAGGTGTGGGCGATGTCGTCCAGGACCGGAGCGATCATCTTGCATGGACCGCACCATTCAGCCCAGTAGTCGACCAGCACCGGGCCTTGAGCCTGCAGCACTTCGGCATCGAAGGTGGCGTCGGTGACGTGTTTGATCAGATCGCTGCTCATGGAGTTCTCCAGGTCGTAAGCATAAAAAACGTTGCCCATCATAGCCGCACCCACGCCCTACAGGAAGCCACGGCCGATTGAGTGTAACTATAGTTGTGCAAGACACCACGAATCGAAACTGTCACACAAGCGTCATAGGATTTATCCGAGGCCTTTATCGACTCGTCATACAGGCCACCCGCACATTGCCTTGCATCAAACCTTGCCTTATCGCGCGTTGGCGTATGCCCGCGATCATGGCAGGATTGCCGGGTTATCGACCGAGAACATCCAGATCATGCCGCATACCACCGCGAAGAACCTGTCTCTGATCGCCGCCATCGACCTTGGCTCCAACAGTTTCCACATGGTCGTGGCCAAGGCCCACCATACCGAGATCCGTATTCTCGAGCGGCTGGGGGAGAAGGTTCAGCTGGCCGCCGGCATCAACGAAGACCGCCAGCTCAGCGAAGAAGCCATGCAGCGCGGCCTCGAGTGCCTCAAGCGCTTCGCCCAGCTGATCAATGGCATGCCAGCCGGCGCCGTGCGCATCGTCGGCACCAACGCGCTGCGCGAGGCGCGCAACCGCAACGAGTTCATCCTGCGCGCCGAAGCCATCCTCGGCCATCCGGTGGAGGTCATCTCCGGTCGCGAGGAGGCGCGCCTGATCTACCTGGGCGTTTCGCACACCCTGGCCGACACCCCCGGCAAGCGCCTGGTCGCCGACATCGGCGGCGGCAGCACCGAGTTCATCATCGGCCAACGCTTCGAGCCGCTGCTGCGCGAAAGCCTGCAGATGGGCTGCGTGAGCTTCACCCAGCGCTATTTCCGCGACGGCAAGATCACTCCGGCACGCTACGCCCAGGCCTACACGGCAGCGCGCCTGGAACTGATGAGCATCGAGAACGCCCTGCACCGCCTGACCTGGGACGAGGCCATCGGCTCCTCCGGCACCATCCGCGCCATCGGTGCCGCGATCAAGGCCAACGGCCAGGGCAATGGCGAGGTCAACGCCGAAGGGCTGGCCTCGCTCAAGCGCAAGCTGTTCAAGCTGGGCGAGGTCGACAAGATCGACTTCGAGGGGGTCAAGCCCGACCGACGCACCATCTTCCCGGCCGGCCTGGCGATTCTCGAGGCGATCTTCGACGCCCTGGAACTGCAGCGCATGGACCATTGCGACGGCGCCCTGCGTGAAGGCGTACTGTTCGACCTGCTCGGCCGCCATCACCACGAGGACGTCCGTGAGCGCACGCTGAACTCGCTGATGGAGCGCTATCACGTCGATCAGGGCCAGGCCGCGCGCGTCGAGCGCAAGGCGCTACATGCCTTCGACCAGGTGGCCAAGGCCTGGGACCTGGACAACGGCAACTGGCGCGACCTGCTGGGCTGGGCGGCGAAGGTGCATGAAGTGGGGCTGGACATCGCCCACTATCACTACCACAAGCACGGCGCCTACCTGATCGAGCACTCCGACCTGTCGGGCTTCTCGCGCGAGGACCAGCAGATGCTGGCCCTGCTGGTCCGCGGCCACCGCCGCAACATTCCCAAGGACAAGTTCGCCGAATTCGGCGACGAAGGCGTCAAGCTGATCCGCCTCTGCGTGCTGCTGCGCTTTGCCATCCTCTTCCACCACATCCGCGGCACCCAGCAAATGCCCAAGGTGGAGCTCAAGGCAGTCGACGACAGCCTGGAAGTGCTGTTCCCGGAAGGCTGGCTGGAGCAGAACCAACTGACCCAGGCCGACTTCGCCAACGAAGCCGAGTGGCTGGCGCGGGTCGGGTTCGTGCTGAGCGTGCGCTGAAGCACGCGACACCACCCGGAAACAGTGGAAGCGGCCTTGCGCCGCTCCCACTGGATAGACGCGGCGCCTCTAGCGTACGTTCAGCACCGGATTGCTCAGGCGCTCCAGCAGGGTCGCCTGGGCGCTGCGCGGGTTCTGGTTGCCGGTTGGCGTGCTGCGCACGTAGCGCCCGTCAGGCTGCAGGGTCCAGGCCTGGGTGTTGTCGGTCAGGTAGCTCTCGAGCTCCTTCTTCACCCGCAGCAGCAACTTCTTGCCTTCCACCGGGAAGCAGGTCTCGACGCGCTTGTCGAGGTTGCGCTCCATCCAGTCGGCGCTGGACAGGTAGATCTGCTCGTCGCCGCCGTTGAGGAAGTAGAACACCCGGGTGTGCTCGAGGAAGCGGCCGATGATCGAGCGCACGGTGATGTTGTGCGACACCCCCGGTATGCCCGGACGCAGGCAGCACATGCCACGCACCACCAGGTCGATGCGCACGCCCGACTGGCTGGCCTTGTACAGGGCCTTGATGACCTTGGCGTCGGTCAGCGAGTTGAACTTGGCGATGATGTGCGCCGGTTTGCCATCGAGCGCGAACTGCGTCTCGCGGGCGATCATGTCGAGCATGCCCTTCTTCAGGGTGAAGGGTGCGTGCAGCAGCTTCTTCATGCGCAGGGTCTTGCCCATGCCGATCAGCTGGCTGAACAGCTTGCCGACGTCCTCGGTAAGGGCGTCGTCGGAGGTCAGCAGGCTGTAGTCGGTGTACAGGCGGGCGTTGCCGGCGTGGTAGTTGCCGGTGCCCAGGTGCGCGTAGCGGACGATCTCGCCCTGCTCGCGGCGCAGGATCAGCATCATCTTGGCGTGGGTCTTGAAGCCGACCACGCCATAGATCACCACCGCACCGGCTGCCTGCAGGCGGCTGGCCATCTGCAGGTTGGACTCTTCGTCGAACCGCGCGCGCAGCTCGATCACCGCAGTGACCTCCTTGCCGTTACGCGCCGCATCGACCAGGGCGTCGACGATCTCCGAGTTGGCCCCGGAGCGGTACAGGGTCTGGCGCACGGCGAGCACGTGCGGATCCTTGGCGGCCTGGCGCAGCAGGTCGACCACCGGAGTGAAGGATTCGAACGGGTGCATCAGCAGCACGTCCTGCTTGCTGATCACGCTGAAGATGTTCTCGGCGTTCTGCAGGAGCTTCGGAATTGCCGGGGTGAACGGGGTGTACTGCAGCTCCGGGTGGCTGTCGAGGCCAGTGATGCTGAACAGGCGGGTCAGGTTGACCGGACCGTTGACCTGGTACAGCTCGCTCTCGCTCAGGCTGAACTGCTTGAGCAGGTAGTCGGACAGGTGCTTGGGGCAGGTGTCGGCGACTTCCAGGCGCACGGCATCACCGTAGCGGCGCGAGAACAGCTCGCCGCGCAGGGCACGGGCCAGGTCGTCGACTTCCTCGGAGTCCAGCGCCAGGTCGGCGTTTCGGGTCAGGCGGAACTGGTAGCAGCCCTTGACCTTCATGCCCTGGAACAGGTCGTCGGCGTGGGCGTGGATCATCGACGAGAGGAACACGTAGTTGTCGCCGGGGCCACCGACCTCTTCCGGAACGCGGATCACCCGCGGCAGCAGGCGCGGCGCCGGGATGATCGCCAGGCCCGAGTCGCGGCCGAAGGCATCGACACCCTCGAGTTCGACGATGAAGTTCAGGCTCTTGTTCACCAGCAGCGGGAACGGGTGGGTCGGGTCGAGGCCGATCGGGGTGATGATCGGCGCGATCTCGTCGCGGAAGAAGCGCCGTACCCAGGTCTTGAGCTTGGGCGTCCAGTAACGCCGACGGATGAAGCGGATGGCGTGTTTTTCCAGCTCCGGCAGCAGCACGTCGTTGAGGATCGCGTACTGGCGGTCCACCTCGATGTGCACCAGCTCGCTGATCCGCGCCAGCGCCTGGTGCGGCTGCAGGCCGTCGGCGCCGGCTTGCTCTCGGGCGAAATTGATCTGCTTCTTCAGGCCGGCGACGCGAATCTCGAAGAACTCGTCGAGGTTGCTGGAGAAGATCAGCAGGAACTTCAGACGCTCGAGCAGCGGGTAGGACTCGTCCAGCGCCTGTTCCAGCACGCGGATGTTGAACTGCAGCTGCGAAAGCTCACGATGAATGTACAGGCTGCTGTCGTCCAGGCCCGGGACCGGAATCGCCGGGGCCGGCGCCGGGGCGGCGGCCTCGACCACCGGCTCGGGTTCCGGCGCAGGTTCAGGGGCCACCGGCAGGTCCGGCGGGGTCTGCACCAGTTCCTCAGGGAGGGCCTTGGCTTCCTTGATCTCGACAGCGGTGAGCACTTCGTTATTCATCTGACGTTCCTGTGAGGGCGTTACTGCCCTCTCAACAATTGAGCGGCACGCACGGCGAAATAGGTGAGGATGCCATCGGCGCCGGCCCGTTTGAAAGCGGTGAGGGATTCGAGAATCACGGCCTCGCTGAGCCAGCCGTTCTGGATGGCCGCCATGTGCATGGCGTATTCGCCGCTGACCTGATACACGAAGGTCGGCACGCGGAATTCGGTTTTGACGCGGTGGACGATGTCCAGGTACGGCATGCCCGGCTTGACCATGACCATGTCGGCGCCTTCGGCGAGGTCGGTGGCCACTTCATGCAGGGCCTCGTCGCTGTTGGCCGGGTCCATCTGGTAGGAGGCCTTGTTCGCCTTGCCCAGGTTCAGCGCCGAGCCGACCGCATCGCGGAACGGGCCATAGTAGGCACTGGCGTACTTGGCAGAGTAGGCCATGATGCGCACGTTGACGTGGCCGGCCAGTTCCAGGGCTTCGCGGATCGCCTGCAGACGACCATCCATCATGTCGGACGGCGCCACCACCTGGGCACCGGCCTCGGCGTGCGACAGCGCCTGACGCACCAGGGCGTCGACGGTGATGTCGTTCTGCACGTAGCCCTCTTCATCGAGGATGCCGTCCTGGCCGTGGGTGGTGAAGGGGTCGAGCGCGACGTCAGTGATCACCCCCAGTTCCGGGAAGCGGGCACGCAGGGCGCGGGTGGCGCGCTGGGCAATGCCGTCCGGGTTCCAGGCCTCGGCACCGTCGAGGGACTTCTTCTCCACCGGGGTGACCGGGAACAGCGCCAGCGCCGGGATTCCCAGCGCCACCCAACCCTGTGCGGCTTCGAGCAGCAGGTCGATCGACAGGCGCTCGACGCCCGGCATCGACGGCACTTCTTCGCGACGGTTTTCGCCATCGAGCACGAATACCGGCAGGATCAGGTCATCGACGGTCAGGGTATTTTCGCGAACCAGACGACGGGAGAATTCGTCCCGGCGGTTGCGACGCAGGCGAGTGGCAGGAAACAGGCGGTTGGCGGGGGTAAAGCTCACGGCAGACTCCTGAGCCCGCGCAGGCGGGCTAGCGCGACAGTTATAAGCGCCCATTATGACGCCTAGGTTACAGGGAAGGGCAACCCTGCGACTTGTGGCCGCAGCCATTGTCCTTGCAGGAAATGTTCACGTCGAGACACATTTGGACACTTTCCCCCAGGCGCGCGAAGGGGTAGGCTGCGCGTTCATTTCGCCAGCACCTCAGAAAATGCTTCAACAATTCCTGCAGGATTTCGGCTATTTCGCCCTCTTTCTAGGCACCTTCTTCGAAGGCGAGACCATCCTGGTACTTGCAGGATTCCTTGCGTTCCGCGGATACATGGATATCAGCCTGGTCGTGGTGGTGGCATTTTTCGGCAGCTATGCAGGCGACCAGCTGTGGTACTTCATGGGCCGTCGCCACGGGCGCAAGATCCTCGCCCGCAAGCCGCGCTGGCAGGCCATGGGCGACCGCGCCCTGGAGCATATCCGTCGCCACCCCGACATCTGGGTGCTGAGCTTCCGCTTCGTCTATGGCCTGCGCACCGTGATGCCGGTGGCGATCGGCCTGTCCGGCTATCCGCCACGGCGCTACCTGCTGCTGAACGGGATCGGCGCGGCGATCTGGGCCCTGGCCCTGGGCGCAGCAGCCTACCACTTCGGCGCCATCCTCGAAGGCCTGCTGGGCAATGTGAAGAAGTACGAGCTGTGGGTGCTCGGCGGCCTGCTGGTGCTGGGCGGCCTGCTGTGGCTGCGCCGGCGCTTCCGCAACCTGCGCGCCGAGCGCAAGGCCGCCGCCGTGCAAGCCGCCGCCGATGCTGCTGGCGAAAAGCCAGACTCCAACTCGACACAGCCCTGAGCCAACCGGCCCGTCCATCGACAGCCCTATCGCGATCTACGGCGAACTGAACATGACAGTGCCGTTGCGATCCAACACATCAGAAGAAAGCTTCGAGCGTCTCGACACAGGAGTAACGAGCATGACAAAGAAAGTCGCGGTGATTCTGTCCGGCTGTGGCGTGTATGACGGCGCCGAAATCCACGAGAGCGTCATCACCCTGCTGCGCCTCGACCAGCGCGGCGCACAGGTGCAGTGCTTTGCCCCGAACATCGCGCAGATGCACGTGATCGACCATCTGACCGGCGCCGAAATGCCCGAGTCGCGCAATGTCCTGGTGGAGTCGGCGCGCATCGCCCGTGGCGAGGTGAAGGATATCCGCGAAGCCAGGGCCGAGGATTTCGACGCGCTGATCGTGCCTGGCGGTTTCGGTGCGGCGAAGAACCTGTCCAACTTCGCTGTCGAAGGTGCCAACTGCAGCGTCAACCCCGACGTGCTGGCCCTGGCCGAAGCCTTTGCCGCTGCCTGCAAGCCGGTCGGGCTGATCTGCATTTCTCCGGCGCTGGCCGCGAAGATCTATGGACCGGGGGTGGTCTGCACCATCGGCAGCGACGCCGACACCAGCGCAGCCGTGGTGAAGATGGGCGGCACCCACGAAGAATGCGATGTACATGACATCGTCGAAGACACCCAGCGCAAGCTGGTGACCACCCCGGCCTACATGCTGGCCAAGTCGATCAGCGAAGCGGCGAGCGGGATCTACAAACTGGTCGACCGGGTGCTGGAGTTGACCCACGAGAAAGATTGAGTCGTATCAGGACGAACCTTTTCGCGGACAAGCCGGCTCCCACATGTCCTCACCGGATTCAAGTACGGCAGGGTGCCTGTGGGGGCGGGCTTGCCCGCGAAAAGGTCAACGCGTCAGCCGCGTCAGGATCCGGTCCAGCGCATTGGCAAACGCCTGCTTTTCCCGCTCGCCATAGGGCGCCTGCCCGCCACCCACCTGCCCCTGCTCGCGCAATTCGGTGAACAGGTTGCGCACCGCCAGCCGATCCCCCATGTTGCGCTCGTCGAACTCGCGACCACGCGGGTCCAGCGCGGCCACGCCTTTCTTGATCAGCCGGTCGGCCAGCGGCACATCGCTGCAGATCACCAGTTCGCCGGGCACGGCGTGCTCCACCAGGTAATCGTCGGCGGCATCCATGCCACTGGGCACCACGATCAGCCGGACAATCGCGAAGGCCGGCTTGGCCACGGCCTGGCCGGCGACCATCACCACTTCCAGCTGGCGCTTGAGGGCGAACTTGACGATCAGGTCCTTGGCCGCCTTGGGGCAGGCGTCGGCGTCGATCCATATGCGCATGACGATGTTTCCGTGATTCGAAAGAGGTGTAGTGTCAGCCCCGCTACTGTCGCGGGGCAAGTCGCAGCGGCCTCAGTTCGCGGCCGCCCGGCGTTTTTCGGCGATCCGTGAGCGCCCGTACAGCACCACGATAGCCAGCAAAGCCACCGCCTGCGCGGCCAACGAGTAGGCGTCGGCATGAATGCCCAGCCAGTCGAACTCGAAGAACGGCACCGGCCGCGTGCCCAGCACACCGGCCTCCTGCAGCGCCTTGACCCCGTGCCCGGCGAACACCACCGACAGGGCGCACAACAAGGCGGCGTTGATGCTGAAGAACAGCGACAACGGCAGCTTCGCCGAGCCACGCAGAATCACCCAGGCCAGGCCCACCAGCAGCACCACGGCCGTCGCACCACCGGCCAGCACCGCCTGATGACCGGCAGGCCCGGCCTGCAGCCACAAGGTCTCGTAGAACAGGATCACCTCGAACAGCTCGCGGTACACCGAGAAGAACGCCAGCATGGCGAAGCCGAAACGCCCGCCGCCGCTGAGCAGGCTGCTCTTGATGTAGTCCTGCCAGGCCGCGGCATGGCGCCGGTCATGCATCCACACGCCCAGCCACAGCACCATGACCGCGGCGAACAACGCCGTGCAGCCTTCGAGCAGCTCGCGCTGGGCACCGCCGACATCGATCACATAGGCCGCCAGCGCCCAGGTGGCGAAGCCTGCGACCAGCGCCAGGCCCCAACCGATGTTGACGCTGCGCACCGCCGACTGCTGGCCGGTATTGCGCAGGAAGGCGAGGATCGCCGCCAGTACCAGGATCGCCTCCAGGCCCTCGCGCAGCAGGATCAGCAGGCCGGAGATATAGCTCAGCGACCAGCTCAGGCCATCGCTGCCCAGCAGTTTCGCCGCCTGTTCCAGCTTGACCTTGGCCTCGGCCAGGCGCTGCGCCGCCTGCTCGGCCGGCAGGCCGTCCTGCAGCGCCTGACGGTAGGCCATCAGGGATTTTTCGGTGTCCTTGCGCACTTGCGCATCAATGTTGTCGAGCGAGCTTTCAACCAGCTCGAAGCCTTCCAGATAGGCCGCCACCGACAGGTCGTAGGCTTGGTCGTGATCACCCGCGCGGTAGGCTGCCAGGCTCTTGTCCAGGGTGCTGGAGGTGTAGTCGAGCAGTTGCGCCGGGCCGCGCTTTACCTGCGGTGGCTGGGCACGCTGGGCGCGGAACGCCGCAACCGCGCCTGCGCCCTCGCTTGCAGCGACTTCGGCCGGGGTCTGGCGGGCCAGGTCGGCGATGTTCCAGGTCTTGTCACCCTTGGCGGCCTGCGGATCGGCGGTGAAGCTGGCGATGTAGGCGGCCACGTCCCAGCGCTGGCGCTCGTCGAGCTGGTCGGCGAACGACGGCATCTCGGTGCCTTCAATGCCAAGGCCGAGGGTGTTGTAGAGGTCGAACAGGCTCAGCTGGTCGAGGCGCGCGGCGCTGCGCAGGTTCGCCGGAGCAGGCTCCAGGCCGACGCCTGCCGGACCGTCGCCGGCACCGGTGTCGCCGTGGCAGATCGCGCAGTTCTGTGCATACAGCGAAGCGCCACGCGCCGGGTCCGGGGTGATCACCGGCGCCTGGCTGACCTCGTAGGCCACCGCCAGGCGTGCACCCAGTTGCCGGGCCTGACGCGCTACCGTAGCGCCGTCCTGACGCTGGTCGATGGCTTGGCGCAGGGCCTGCACGCCCTGCTCCAGGGCATCGCGCTCGGCATGCGCCGGCAAGCCCTTGACCAGCTCGGCGAGGACCGCGCTGAACTCCAATTGCTCGCGGTATTCACCGTCATCCACCACCTTGCCGGCACTCACCGTCGGCGGGTAGTCGGCACCGATGTAGTCCAGCAGATGCAAGGCCTTGGTGGCGTCGGCAGGGGCTTCGGCCAGTGCCAGGGAGCTGCACACTGCCAGTACCGGGGCCAGCAGCCAGGCAAGCAGACGGGAACGGGAAATCATGGCGAATCTCGACGGGAATACGAAAGTGAACATTGTTCACTTCCACTCATCCTTGCTCAAGGCTCACCGGCGGATTTCTTGAAAAATCTTGCGACAAATCGGCGACAGCTGGCGTAGCCCGGTGCCTACTGCACGCCGAGGATCTCCACGTCCGGCAAATCCATGGCCGCCGCCTCCTCCTGCAGGAACGCGCTCAGCCGCCGCAGCCGCTCCCCGCCCGGCCGGGTGCGCGGCCACACCAGGTAGTAGTCCAGGCCGCTGGCCACGGCGGTCGGCCACGGCAGGCTCAGGCGCCCCTGGGCAACGTCCTCGGCGACCATCAGCAGGTCGCCCATCGACACCCCGTAGCCACGCGCGGCGGCAATCATGCCCAGCTCCAGGGTGTCGAACACCTGCCCGCCCTTGAGCGATACCGTCTCGCTCAAGCCCATGCGTGCCAGCCAACTGCGCCAGTCGCGCCGGTCCGGCGTCGGGTGCAGCAACTCGACGCTGGCCAGCCTGCGCGCATCCCACGGTGCCTCGGCCTGCAGGTCAGGGGCGCCGACCGGGATCAGCAGCTCGGCGAACAGCCGCCGCACTTCCCAGTCGACCGGAAAGCTGCCGTCGCTGAGCAGCACTGCGCAGTCGAAAGGCTCGTGGTTGAAGTCCACATGGTCAACGTCCATCCAGGCGCTGGTCAGTTGCACCTCGTTGCCCGGCTGCAGGTGGCGGAAGCGGCTCAGGCGCGCCAGCAGCCAGCGCATGGTCAGGGTCGAGGGGGCCTTCATGCGCAGCATGTCATCTTCGCCGCGCAAGGTATTGCAGGCCCGCTCCAGCGCCGCAAAACCGTCGCGAACGCCCGGCAGCAGCATCCGCGCGGCCTCGGTAGGCTGCAGGTTGCGACCGTTGCGCACGAACAGGCGGCAGCCGAAGTGCTCTTCGAGCGTGCGGATATGGCGGCTGACTGCGCTCTGGGTGATCGACAACGCTTCACCGGCGCGGGTGAAGGAACTCAGCCGTGCCGCAGCTTCGAATGCGCGCAAGGCATACAGCGGTGGTAACTGGCGAGACATGGGACACCTGTCATACGGGCGCATGAGGCGATTCACCGAAATCATACATCCATGAGTTGAACTCATGCGAATGATCGCTTTTATCCTTTTGTGCAATCTTGACCGAGGCCTCAGAATCGCCAGTTCTCCCCGTAGGACCCATACCCAAGGACTTCGCCCCATGCATGTCGCGCCCACCACCGAACTCAAGGCCCTGCTGCGCCTGGCCGGGCCACTGGTCGCCTCGCAAATGGCGCACATGCTGATGGTGCTCACCGACACCCTGATGATGGCGCGCATCAGCCCGCAGGCGCTGGCCGGCGGCGGTCTGGGCGCGGCGAGCTATTCGTTCGTGTCGATCTTCTGCCTGGGCGTGATTGCCGCAGTCGGCACCCTGGTGGCGTTCCGCAAGGGTGCGGGCGACATCGCCGGCGCCACCCGCCTGGCGCAGAACGGGCTGTGGCTGGCCTGGGGCCTGGCGCTGGGTGCAGCACTGGTGCTGTGGAACCTCAAGCCGGTGTTGCTGCTGTTCGGCCAGCGCCCCGACAACGTCGACATGGCCATGCAGTTCCTCACCCTGCTGCCGTTGGCCCTGCCCGGCTACCTCACCTTCATGGCCCTGCGCGGCTTCACCAGCGCCCTGGGCCATTCGACCCCAGTGATGGTCATCAGCCTGGTGGGCACGGTGCTCAACTACCTGTTCAACCATGCACTGATCGAAGGCATGTTCGGCCTGCCCAAGCTGGGCCTGATGGGTATCGGCCTGGTCACTGCGGTGGTGTCGCTGGGCATGGCCGTGGCCCTGGCCCTGTACATCCGCTGGCACCGCGCCTACGACGCCTATCCGCTGCGCAAGGGCCTGTCGCGGCCGTCGCTCGACGCCCTGCGCGAGCTGTGGCGACTGGGCCTGCCGATCGGCGGCACCTACATCGTCGAAGTCGGCCTGTTCGCCTTCGCCGCCCTGTGCATGGGCGTGCTGGGCGACACCGAGCTGGCGGCGCACCAGATCGCCCTGCCGATCGTCTCGGCAGCGTTCATGGTGCCGACCGGGTTGTCCTACGCGGTGACCATGCGTGTCGGGCTGTACTACGGCGCAGGCAACCTGCTGGCCGCACGCAGCGCCGGGCGGGTCGGGATCGGCATGGGCGCGGTGGTGATGTTCGGCTTTGCCGTGGTGTTCTGGCTGTTCCCGGAAACCTTCGTGGGACTGCTGGTCGACCGGAATGATCCGGCATTTGCGGCGATCTTCGCCCTGGCCGTGCAACTGGTGATGGTGGCGGCCTGGTTCGAGCTGTTCGACGGCACGCAGACCATCGCCATGGGCTCGATTCGTGGCCTGAAGGATGCCAAGACCACCTTCGTCATCGGCCTGTTGTGCTACTGGCTGGTCGGCGCGCCGTGCGCCTGGGTGTTCGCCTTCACCCTGGGCGGCGGCGCGGTGGGCATCTGGTGGGGCCTGGCGCTGGGGTTGGCGTGTGCAGCAGTGGCACTGACGCTGGCATTCGAATGGCGAATGAAGCGGTTGCTGGGCAAGGCGGCCGTGGGGGCGGCGGTTTCGGCCTGACATCGGTGGCGCCTCTATCGCGGGGCAAGCCCGCGCCCACAGGTATTGCACGCAATCCAGAACCGACGGTGTATCTGTATGCCCCGCGATAGGGGCGTTACAGGCTAGACGCTCACCAACTGCGGCTTGGCCGCCTGGAACAGGTACACGATCAGCTCATCGATCGGCAGCGGCCGGCTCACCAGGAACCCTTGCACCTGGTCGCAACCGAAATCGCGCAGCAGACCCAGTTGCTCGTCACTTTCCACGCCCTCGGCGACCACCTCCAGGTTGAGGTTGTGCGCCAGGTTGATCATGGCGTGCACCAGCTTGCGGTTCTCCTCGCGCTGCTCCATGCCGGCGACGAAGCTGCGATCGACCTTGAGCAAAGTGATGGGCAGGCTGTTCAGGTGCACGAACGACGAGAAGCCGGTACCGAAGTCGTCCAGCGAGAAGCGCACACCCAGGCGCCCCAGCGCATCCATGGTCTGGCGCACCACCTCGTTGCGGCGCATCACCGCGGTTTCGGTCAGCTCGAACTCCAGCCAGCGTGCATCGACCCCATGCTCGACGATCAAGCGGCTCAGGGTGGCCAGCAGTTGGCTGTCCTGGAACTGGCGGAAACTCAGGTTCACCGCCATGTGCAGCGGCGCCAGGCCGTGCTCGCCCAGAGCCTGCATGTCGCGCAGGGCGCGGGAAATCACCCAGTAACCCAGCGGCACGATCAGCCCGCTCTGCTCGGCCAGCGGCACGAACTCGCTGGGCGGCAGCAGGCCGCGCTCGGCATGGCGCCAGCGCACCAGCGCCTCGAGGCCGACGATGGTGCCGTCCTTGAGGTTCAGGCGCGGCTGATAGTGCAGTTCCAGCTCGTCACGGCGCAAGGCGCGGCGCAGCTCGCTTTCCAGGTCGGCGAGGCTGCGCGCGTTGCTGTTTATCCGCTCGTTGAACACGTGGTAGGTGCAGCCCTGGCTGCCCTTGGCCTGGCGCATGGCGATGTGCGCATGCCACATCAACGGATCGGCACCAGCCTGGGCGCGGGCATGCGCAAGCCCCAGGCTGCAGCCCAGCAGCAGGCTTTCGCCGTCGATCCAGTAGGGCTCGGCCAGGGCTTCGATGATGCGCTCGGCAGTGCGTTCGGCGCGACCGGGGTCGCGGCGGGTATCGATCAGCAGGGCGAACTCGTCGCTGCCCAGGCGCGCCAACTGGTCGCCGGCTTCCAACTGCTGCTTGAGGCGGTTGACCACCTGCAGGATCAGGCGATCGCCACCCTGGTGGCCCAGGGCATCGTTTACGTGACGGAAGTTGTCCAGGTCCAGGTGACCAAGGGCCAGGCCTCGACCGGCGTTTTCCGCCAGGCGCGCGGTGAGCAGCGCCTGGAAGCCCTGGCGGTTGGCGATGCCGGTGAGCGGATCCTGCTCGGCCAGGCGTTGCAGGGTGGCTACCAGCACGCCACGTTCGCGCACATGGCGCAACGAGCGGCGCAAGGCATCGCTACTCAACTGCCCGCGCACCAGCCAGTCGCTGACGCCTACCGGCGGTGCATCAGGTTCGTGTTCCAGCAGCAGGATGGTCGGCAGGTCGCATCGCCCGGGCGCCGGCTGCAGTTCAGGCGTGGCCAGCACCACGGCCTGGCGGTCGTGAACGAACAGGCTGTCCACCGCCTCCCAGTTCGGTGCAGTCAGCAGCACGGCGCTGCCGGCCAGCGGCTGGACACATTCGCGCAGCACTGCGGCCCATTCCGGCTCATCGGCCAACAGCAGCAAACGCAACGGTTCGACGGGCGTGGACAAGCGGGCTCCTTAGGGCTTGGACGGTGTGACCGATGATGCGCCGTATCCTAACCGACAAGTGGAAATGATTCTCACTTTTATATGTGGCGATCCCTGCCCTGCATCTCGACGGATTTTGCCGTGCATCCTGCGCGAAAGTCGCATCGCCCGCAAATCTGAATGGTGCGCTGCATCACACTGTCAGACGGTCGCGCCATAACCGACCCATGCCTGCTAGAATGCGCGGCTATTTTCTGGTTACTCCCGGTTTCTAGCATGTCCCGACTCAATCCCCGGCAACAGGAAGCCCGAGACTACGTCGGCGGCCCTCTATTGGTGCTCGCCGGTGCAGGCTCCGGCAAGACCAGCGTGATCACGCGCAAGATTGCCCACCTCATCCAGAACTGCGGCATCCGTGCCCAGTACATCGTCGCCATGACCTTCACCAACAAGGCCGCGCGCGAGATGAAGGAGCGGGTCGGTACCCTGCTGCGTCCGGGCGAAGGTCGGGGCCTGACGGTGTGCACCTTTCACAACCTGGGCCTGAACATCATCCGCCGGGAACACCAGCGCCTGGGCTACAAGCCGGGCTTCTCGATCTTCGACGAATCCGACATCAAGGCACTGCTGTCGGACATCATGCAGAAGGAATATTCCGGCGACGACGGGCTGGACGAGATCAAGAACATGATCGGCTCGTGGAAGAACGACCTGATCCTGCCCGCCGAAGCCCTGGAAAAGGCGCGCAACCCGCGCGAGCAAACCGCCGCCATCGTCTACACCCACTACCAGCGCACGCTCAAGGCGTACAACGCGGTGGACTTCGACGACCTGATCCTGCTGCCGGTCAAGCTGTTCCAGGAGCACACCGATGTGCTCGAGCGCTGGCAGAACCGCGTGCGCTACCTGCTGGTCGACGAATACCAGGACACCAACGCCAGCCAGTACCTGCTGGTGAAGATGCTCATCGGCATGCGCAACCAGTTCACCGTGGTTGGCGACGACGACCAGTCGATCTACGCCTGGCGTGGCGCGCGCCCGGAAAACCTGATGCTGCTCAAGGAGGACTACCCCTCCCTGAAAGTGGTGATGCTCGAGCAGAACTACCGCTCTACCAGCCGCATCCTGCGCTGCGCCAACGTGCTGATCGCCAACAACCCCCACGACTTCGAGAAACAGCTGTGGAGCGAGATGGGGGTGGGCGACGAGATCCGCGTGATCCGCTGCAAGAACGAGGAAGCCGAGGCCGAACGCGTGGCCATGGAAATCCTCACCCTGCACCTGCGCACCAACCGCCCCTACAGCGACTTCGCCATCCTCTACCGGGGCAACTACCAGGCCAAGCTGATCGAACTGAAGCTGCAGCATCACCAGGTGCCCTATCGCCTGTCGGGCGGCAACAGCTTCTTCGGCCGACAGGAAGTCAAGGACCTCATGGCCTACCTGCGCCTGCTGGTCAACCCGGACGACGACAACGCCTACCTGCGGGTGATCAACGTGCCGCGCCGCGAAATCGGCTCGACCACGCTCGAAAAGCTCGGCAACTACGCCACCGAGCGCGGCGTGTCGATGTATGCCGCCAGCGAGGAACTGGGCCTGGGCGAACACCTGGATGCGCGCTACACCGAGCGCTTGCAGCGCTTCAAGCACTGGCTCGACGGCGTGCGCCACAAGGTTGCCCTGGAAGACCCGATCGCCGCGCTGCACGAGATGGTCAAGGATATCGACTACGAGAACTGGATTCGCCAGAACACCGCCAGCGACAAGGCGGCGGATTTTCGCATCGGCAACGTCTGGTTCCTGATCGATGCGCTGAAGAACACCCTCGAGAAGGACGAAGAGGGCGACATGACCATCGAGGACGCGATCGGCAAGCTGGTGCTGCGCGACATGCTCGAGCGCCAGCAGGAAGAGGAAGAAAACGCCGAAGGCGTGCAGATGATGACCTTGCACGCCTCCAAGGGCCTGGAATTCCCCTACGTGTTCATCATGGGCATGGAGGAGGAAATCCTCCCCCACCGCTCGAGCATCGAGGCCGACACCATCGAGGAAGAACGCCGCCTGGCCTACGTGGGCATCACCCGCGCACGCCAGACCCTGGCCTTCACCTTCGCCGCCAAGCGCAAGCAGTACGGTGAAATCATCGACTGCACGCCCAGCCGGTTCCTCGACGAACTGCCGCCGGACGACCTGGCCTGGGAAGGTCTGGACGATGCGCCTGTGGAAGTGAAGGCCGCACGCGGCAACAACGCGCTGGCCGACATCAGGGCCATGCTCAAACGCTGATCAACCATTACTCTTTCAACCTTTGCCGCTACCTTCTGGGCGCGGCCACTCTTGCTACATCGAGGAATACACAGTGCAAGCACTGCATCAGAAGATTCGCGAAGAAGGCATCGTGCTTTCCGATCAGGTTCTCAAAGTCGACGCGTTTCTCAACCACCAGATCGACCCTGCGCTGATGCAGCTGATCGGTGACGAGTTCGCCCGCCTGTTCGCAGACTCCGGCGTGACCAAGATCGTCACCATCGAAGCCTCGGGCATCGCCCCGGCAGTGATGACCGGCCTGAAGCTGGGTGTGCCGGTGATCTTCGCCCGCAAGCACCAGTCGCTGACCCTGACCGAGAACCTGCTGACCGCTTCGGTGTACTCCTTCACCAAGCAGACCGAGAACACCGTGGCCATCTCGCCGCGTCACCTCAACAGCAGCGACCGCGTGCTGGTGATCGATGACTTCCTGGCCAACGGCAAGGCCTCGCAGGCACTGATCTCGATCATCAAGCAGGCCGGCGCCACCGTGGCGGGCCTGGGGATCGTCATCGAGAAGTCGTTCCAGGGCGGCCGCGCCGAGCTGGACAGCCAGGGTTACCGCGTCGAATCGCTGGCGCGGGTGAAGTCGCTGGAAGGTGGGGTCGTGACCTTCATCGAATAAGGCCGCTACGCGATCTCTGTGGGAGCGGGTCTACCCGCGAATGCGATTTGGGATGCGCCATCGCATTCGCGGGTAAACCCGCTCCCACAGGGGACAGTATGTCCGAGCGTTTATCTTGCAGCCTGCAAGCCCGCCAGCAACAACCGCTGGTAAAGCTCTTCCTTCAGTCCCTGCGGCTGATCCAGTTGCATCCGCGCAAGATGCCTCGCATACCCCTCTGGCCCCGGCGCATCCAGCGCAGCCTTGCCCAACTCCAGCACCTCGCTCAGCTTGAACTTGCTCTTGAGCCAGTTGAGCGCCCGCAGCAGGTCCTGTTCCTCAGGCGTGAAGTCGCTGCCCAGCGGATATTCGGGGAACAACCCGGCATGCCGCACTTTGATCGCCTCCAGGCGCTCGGGCGTGTTGTCGGTGAAGCGTGTCGATAGCTCGAAGTCCCGCGCCAGCTTGCCGGCCTTCTTCGCCTGCTCCATCAACGGCTTCTGGAACCGTGAGTCACTAATAGCCAGCAACCGCGCAATCACCTCGCTGTCGGTCTGGCCACGCAGGTCGGCGATGCCGTACTCGGTGATGACGATGTCGCGCAGGTGCCGGGGAATGGTGC
The DNA here is from genome assembly GCF_057370475.1 of Pseudomonas sp. FA117. Taxonomy (NCBI): domain Bacteria; kingdom Pseudomonadati; phylum Pseudomonadota; class Gammaproteobacteria; order Pseudomonadales; family Pseudomonadaceae; genus Pseudomonas; species Pseudomonas sp. FA117. The sequence continues at coordinate 134,986 of NZ_CM170675.1, read as the reverse complement.
AATGGCCGTACTGCCAGAACAGGTTGGAAGTCACCTCCCCGCCTGCCTCGCGCCAGCTGCGCAGCAGCAGGATCGAGCGTGCGCCCTCCAGCGCATGGCCCTGGGCGACGAAGTTGTACTGCCCGCCCACGCCGCTGAGCACCCGGCCATCCTCCAACTGATCGGCCACCCCGGCTCCGAGCAAGGTCATGCCGAACACCGTATTGACGAAGCGCGCATCGCGGCGCTGGCGGCGCTTGAGCGCTTCGTCGCCGTACAGTTCGTTGATGAAGCTGATGGCGGTCATGGCGAAGCGCTTGCGCTGCTCGAGGGGCATCTGCCGCAGGCGCTGGTAGAAATCCGCAGTGCCGAGAAAGAATCCGCCATGCACCAGCACACCCTGTTCATCGGCCGGGCGCCGTACCACCCCCGCCTCGGCCAGCGCCAGCAGGCCGTTGACGAACATCTCGCTGCAGCCGTAGAGCCCCTGGGCGAAGTCGTCCAGGCCACCCTCGCGCTCGATCAGCGCCTGCCACGGAGCCAGATCCAGATCTTCCAGCAACGCCCGGTAGGCCGGGTTGTCGCCCTGGCGCGCCAGCAATGCTGCGGCCACGGCATCGCCCATGGCGCCGATGCCGATCTGCAGGGTGCCGCCATCGCGCACCAGGGCGCTGGCGTGCAGGCCGATGCAGTGGTCCTGGAGCGTGACCGGCATGTTGGGCGTGGAAAACAGCCGACGCTGCTCGGGCGTGTCGATCAGCAGGTCGAAATCCTGCGCCGGAAGTTCGGCATCGCCCGGCATGTAAGGCAGTTCGGCATGCACCTGGCCAAGCAGCAGGATGGTTTCACCGGCTGCGCGGCGCCTGGCGATCATCGGCAGCAGATCGAGGGTGATGTCGGGGTTGCAGGCCAGGCTCAGGTGATCGGGGCATTCGGGGGTGGCGGCGACGATCTGGGCGATGAGGTTCAAGCCCTTGGCGTTGATGTCGCGGGCAGCATGGCTGTAGTTGCTGCTGACGTAGTCCTGCTGGGCGGTCTCGCTGTGCAGCAGCGAACCCGGTTGCATGAAGAACTGCTCGACGCGGATGTTGGCCGGCAGGCTGTCGTTGCGCAGGTCGGCGAGGTAGTCGAGCTCTTCGTAGTCGGCGAACACCCGCTCGACGAAGGGCGCGAGGAAGCGCCGCTGCAGACCGTCGCCAAGCGGTGGCCGCCCCAGGCTCAGGGCGGTATAGATCGTCAGGCGGCGCTCGGGAAGGTCACGGATGCGCGCATAGAGGGCGTTGACGAAGGCATTCGGTTTGCCCAGGCCCAGGGGCAGGCCCATGTGGATATGCGCCGGAAGGCGGGCCAGGACCTGGTCGACGGCCTGGTCGATCGAGCAGCGGTGCGGCATCGGGTGCTCCTGTGGCTTTGGGGGCTTACAGGCTGTGACCATTACCCTGGCCGATTTGCTGAACGGGCCGACCTACAGCCCCGACATCTTCTTGATAGCACCCTTGAGCTCGTCGTCCGAGCAATCGGCGCAGGTACCCTTGGGCGGCATGGCGTTGATGCCGGTGATGGCCTTGGCGAGGATACCGTCGAGACCACCCTGGTGATCGGCGCGCTCTTTCCAGGCCGCGGTATCGCCGATCTTCGGCGCATTCAGCAGGCCGGTGCCATGGCAGGCATTGCAATGCTTGGCGATGATTTCATCGGGCGTCTTGGCGCCACCACCACCGGCCGAAACGGCCACTTCCATGCCCTTGCATTCCTGACCCTGCACGCACACCTGCCCCACCGGCTCCAGGCGCTTGGCGATGTCGTCGTTGGTCGCTGCAGTTGCGCTCAGTGCCCACAGGGCGATTACGGCTGCTGGTACGGCCAGCATCTTCTTGATTGGGTTCACGCGTACACCCTCATGGTGGCTAATCACGCCCGCGGCCACGGTTGGCGAGCGTTGAAAAGTATAGCGGCAACCCGGGAGGCGTGAAACGACCCTACTCAGGAAAGGGGTATTGACGAAACAATACGCTGCGCTGGATCAAAAGTTCGACGGTGTGGCAGCGCTGATCAGGCGGGCGGGCTCTTCGAAGGGGTTGCGGAAACGGTGCGGACGGGTGCTTTCGAAGTAGTAGCTGTCGCCCGCTTCGAGGATGAAGGTTTCGGCGCCAACCACCAGCTCCAGACGGCCTTCGAGCAGAATGCCGGTCTCTTCGCCATCGTGGGTGAGCATCTCTTCGCCCGTGTCGGCGCCCGGCGGATAGACCTCGTTGAGAAAGGCGATGGCACGATTGGGGTGCGACTTGCCGACCAGCTTCATGGTCACCGCGCCGTCGGAAATGTCGATCAGCTCGTGGGCCTTGTAGACGATCTGGGTCGGACTTTCAGGTGCAAGCTCGACGGAAAAGAACTCGACCATCGACATGGGGATGCCGCTGAGCACCTTGCGCAGGGAGCTGATCGACGGGCTCACGCTGTTCTTCTCGATCATCGAGATGGTGCTGTTGGTCACGCCCGCCCGTTTGGCGAGTTCGCGCTGGGACAGGCCCTTGAGCTTGCGGATGGCTTGCAGTCGTTCGCCGACGTCCAAAGCTTGCGCCTCCAGAAACGGTCGAGGTGGGGTCGAATGTGAACGATATCATGGCAATGCCGTTCAGTATTTACAACACGCAAGACCCCAGCCTGCCCGCTTCAGCGCTTCACTCGCCGTAGTAGTCCAACGGCACGCGCCGCAGATTGCAGAAAATCTGATAGGGAATGGTGCCGGCCTGCTGCGCCACTTCGCTGGCCAGCACCTGCTTGCCCCACAACTCTACCGGGCTGCCGACGGTGGCCTCAGGCACCTCGGTGAGGTCGACGCAGAGCATGTCCATCGAGACCCGGCCGATCAGTTGGGTGCGTTTGCCGGCGACCACCACCGGGGTGCCGGTGGGCGCATGGCGCGGGTAACCATCGGCGTAACCCATCGCGACCACGCCAACCCGGGTCGGGCGTGGGCTGGTGAATTTGGCACCATAGCCGACCGGCTCACCGGTCGGCAGTTCGCGCACGCTGATGATGCGCGATTGCAGGGTCATCACCGGCTGCAGGCGCGCAGCCGCAGCCTGCTCGACCTCGAACGGCGTGGCGCCGTACAGCATGATGCCCGGACGTACCCAGTCACTCGGCACCTGCGGCCAGCCCAGTACACCGGGAGAGTTGCGCAGGCTGCACTCGGCGGCCAGGCCCTGGCGGGCGGCCTCGAACACGGCGACCTGCTGCTCGGTGGTCGAGGCATCGAGTTCGTCGGCGCGGGCGAAGTGGGTCATCAGCACGATGCGCGCAACCTTGCCGCTGGCCAGCAGGCGTTGGTATGCGTCGTGATAGTCCTTGGGATGCAGGCCGACGCGGTGCATGCCGCTGTCGAGCTTGAGCCAGACGTTCAGCGGCTTGTGCACGGCGGTCTGCTCGATCGCTTCGAGCTGCCACAGCGAATGCACAACGCACCACAGGTCGTGCTCGGCGATCAGCGCCAGCTCGCTGGCCTCGAAGAAGCCTTCGAGCAACAGCACCGGGGCCTTGATCCCTGCGGCGCGCAACTCCAGGGCCTCTTCGATGCAGGCCACGGCAAAGCCGTCGGCCTCGGTTTCCAGCGCCAGGGCGCAACGTACCGCACCATGGCCGTAGGCATCGGCCTTGATCACGGCGAGGGCCTTGGCGCCGGACAGTTCACGGGCCAGGCGATAGTTGTGACGAAGGGCTTGGAGGTCGATCAGGGCACGGGCGGGGCGCATGGAGGGCAGCCTTCTGGTGGATCTGTTTATGACGGAGGAACGGTGCTGGCCTTTTCGCGGGCAAGCCCGCTCCCACAAGTCCTCATCCTGCCGTGGGAGCAGGCTTGCCCGCGAAGAGGCCAGCGCTGCAATTACTGGTGAGCCGACACCGGGCTAGCTTGGCCAGCACTCTCGCGGCTGTTGCCATAACGCGAGATATCCAACCCCTCGGCGCTGATCTGCGGCTTCTTGCGCGCGATCAGGTCGGCCAGCAGGCGACCGGAGCCGCAGGCCATGGTCCAGCCCAGGGTGCCGTGACCTGTATTGAGGAACAGGTTGCGCAACGCCGTGGCACCCACGATCGGGGTGCCGTCCGGGGTGGCCGGGCGCAGGCCGGTCCAGAAGCTCGCCTGGCTCAGGTCGCCGCCGCGAGGATAAAGGTCGTTGACGATCATCTCCAGCGTTTCACGCCGGCGCGGGTTCAGCGACAGGTCAAAACCGGCGATTTCCGCCATGCCACCGACACGGATGCGGTTGTCGAAGCGGGTGATGGCGACCTTGTAGGTTTCGTCGAGGATGGTCGAAGCCGGCGCCATGTCGGCGTCGGTGATCGGCACGGTCAACGAGTAACCCTTGAGCGGATACACTGGCGCCTTGATGCCCAGCGGCTTGAGCAGTTGCGGCGAATAGCTGCCCAGCGCCAGCACGTAGCGATCGGCGGTTTCCAGCTTGCCGTCGATCCACACGCCGTTGATACGGTCGCCTGCATGGTCCAGGCGCTGGATGTTCTGGCCGAAACGGAATTCGACACCCAGCTTGATGGCCATGTCGGCCAGTTTGGTGGTGAACAGCTGGCAGTCGCCGGTCTGGTCGTTGGGCAGGCGCAGGGCGCCGGCGAGAATATCCTTCACACCTGCCAGCGCAGGTTCGACACGGGCGATGCCGTCGCGGTCGAGCAGCTCGTAGGGCACGCCGGACTGCTCGAGCACGGCGATGTCCTTGGCCGCAGCATCGACCTGGGCCTGGGTACGGAACAGTTGAGTGGTGCCCAGGGTGCGGCTTTCGTAGGCGATGCCGGTTTCGGCGCGCAGTTCGTCCAGGCAGTCGCGGCTGTACTCGGACAGACGCACCATGCGCTCCTTGTTCACCGCGTAGCGATTGGCGGTGCAATTGCGCAGCATCTGCGCCATCCACAGGTACTGGTCGACGTCGCCGGTCAGCTTGATGGCGAGTGGTGCGTGGCGCTCGAGCAGCCACTTGATGGCCTTGAGCGGCACGCCCGGGGCGGCCCAGGGCGAGGCATAGCCGGGCGAAATCTGGCCGGCGTTGGCAAAGCTGGTTTCCATGGCCACCGCCGGCTGGCGATCGACCACCGTCACTTCGAAACCTTGCCGGGCCAGGTAGTAGGCACTGGCGGTTCCGATCACACCGCTACCAAGTACCAGAACTCGCATCGTCTATCCCTCGCACGCGGTACACCGCAGTCTTTTGTTGAAATGGCATGGATGCGCGCAGTATAAGAATCTCAGCCCAGTGCATTTCACTATATAAAAACCTATATTTGGCGAGAATTCTCGGCAAGAACGCCTTTCACGGAGGGGCATCCCCTATGAGAACCCAACACCAGAGCAAACGTGAACTGGACAAGATCGACCGCAATATCCTGCGCATCCTGCAGAATGACGGGCGTATCTCCTTCACCGAGCTGGGCGAGAAAGTCGGGTTGTCCACCACCCCCTGCACCGAGCGTGTCCGCCGTCTGGAACGTGAGGGCATCATCATGGGCTACAACGCCCGCCTCAATCCGCAACACCTCAAGGGCAGCCTGCTGGTGTTCGTCGAGATCAGCCTGGACTACAAGTCCGGCGACACCTTCGAAGAGTTCCGCCGTGCCGTGCTCAAGCTGCCCCACGTGCTGGAGTGCCACCTGGTATCGGGGGACTTCGACTATCTGGTGAAGGCGCGCATTTCCGAAATGGCCTCGTACCGCAAGCTGCTGGGCGACATCCTGCTCAAGCTGCCGCACGTGCGCGAATCGAAGAGCTACATCGTGATGGAAGAGGTCAAAGAGAGCCTCTGCCTGCCAATTCCGGACTGAAGCGTCAGACCAGCACCTGGCGGGTGCTGGCGATGTAGCCATGGATCAACTGTTCGGCCTGCGGCTCGATCGGCTCCTGCGGGCCGCGCCCACGTGGGCAGGCCATGCGCGGCGTGGTTCCGAACAGGCGGCAGATCAGCGGGCGCTCTTCATAGACAGTGCAGCCTTGTGAGCCGAGGTGCACGCAGTCCAGGCGCTCGAGCGCAGCATCCTGTTCGGCCTGGATCTTGCGCGGCAGGCGCGCCATCTCTTCGCTGGACGTGGTGACCGGGCCGCAGCAATCGTGGCAGCCGGGCTCGCATTCGAAGGAGGGAATGAGTTCGCGCAGGAACTGGATCTTGTGGTTGCAGGGCATGGGCGGTGTGTCATTGAAGGTTATGGGGGATTATAAGACCGGTTCGCGGATGAATCAGCGCCCCGAACTGTCGTGCTTACCCGTCTCGCCCTGCATCGTGGGTCAGGCTTCGAATGCGGGGGACCGGGCTGACCCGACCGCGTTCCCTGATCCTCACCACCAGGCAGTGGACGATGTACTCCAGCTCAATTTCGAACTGGAGTACAGCCACTCGCCAACCCTGCATTCCAGGCCTGAGCCGGATCAAGACCGCAAATGCCTGGGCAGCGTTTCACGACGTGGTCTTGACGGCAAAGACTGCGGCCTGGCGCTGGTACGCGCCCGCGATAAGCAATGAGCCGTTGGGCAGCACTATCGATGTGGCTCTAATGCTTGTCTCAACCCCTGCAGGCAGCATGCCGTATCCCACCTCGTTGAATGATTTATCCAGATTTAGCGTATCGGCCGAATAACAACCCACCATTGAATTAAAGTAAAAATCGCGGCCCGCGCAATAAATCCGATTTCCTGCCTTGGATGCAGAAAGCCACCGTGGCTCTTGCAGGCCAGCTTCATCCCTCTCAGAGTGTTTGATGGTTTTGCCAGATTCATGGACCGTGGACAAAGTAGCGAATTGCTTATTATCATGATAGCTGTAGCCCACAGCACTCAACGTGTTATCAGAGAGTGACCCAATCGCTCCACTTACGATGCCAAGGCGAGCCTCCCCGCCCTTGCCATAACCGAAGTCGCGTTGACCCTCCAGTGTATAGGCATACAACACGGAATCCGGCTCATATCCTGAAATCACGCATGAGGCCAGCAGCTTTCCTTCATGCACGGCAAGGTCTGTCAAGTACCGGTTCGATAGGGCGGTTTCATTGCGTCGAATGATGATGCCACCGTTCTCTCCAAAGTTCGTGTCGATGGTACCGCTGGCATTGAGCCGCACGATCAAACTATCAACCTCACCGAAAAGGGACTCCCTTAAGTGAGCCGACAGGTAGTAGCCACCGTTGGGATCAGGGAAGGCGCTGAGACAATAAGCTTCATTATACTCTTTATAGCGAGGAGGAAAATGCGAGTCTACCAAGTCATCCAAATTCAGCTGTCCTTTATCTCCAAATGCTTTGTCCAGTACGCCGATGTGATTCATTTTGATCAGATAGGAGTGCTCATAGGCAATGCCCGGACTCCCCGGAACCTCTTCAATAGAGTTGGCGTACACAACCAGATTATCCTGAGCATCGATGAAGCTGGTGACCGGGATGGTGGTTCTATTGACTTCCAACTGAAGAAGGACGTGCCCACTAGTACCAAAGGCTCTATCCACACTGCCATCTTTTTTGAACTGGGTGAACCCTGCACGCGGAGATCCTTGCCTTATCCCATTGTAATAACCGACGACATAACGCTCCTCGCCGTCCCACGGATAAGACACCACTGTCGCCGCCCGAGCAGCAGGGAAGCTGTCAATTTCTAGCTTTAGATACCCGTTCTGGGCAAACTCTGTATCCAAAGGTAAATCCGGCGCGACCGAGGGAAGAGAGTGGGTTCGTAGCATCTTATACTTCAGCGCAAACTTATTTTCACGTTCCATGAGTGACCTTCCTTAACCAGTTTGATATGCTTGATCTCATTGTTCAATCGCGCAAAGCGCATTGAGCCATTACGTTGGGTAAAGCGCTTCACGTCCATCCACGGGCAGCAAACAGCGTTAACGTCTCAAACAGTGATTCAGCTGGCTTCTGTATTGCAAAAACCGCTGAACTTCCTGGAGTTTCATAGTCCCGATCTCCATTGATTATCGGATATCCTGCAAGTTGCTCCATCCCGGTCGGCCAACAGCAACCCGTTTCCATTCGAGCGCAATTTACCCAGGTAGGCTACTGACAGAAATGCTAGTAAGGCTCGAGCGAGGATCAGTGTCTCGTAGCTACGTCTGAAGGCACTCGAATCACGACGCGACCTGAAAATACGGTGCCGCCTTCAGCTTGCGGTTGCCCTGCCGCGAAATCGGGATTTATCCTCGCCCCCTTCGCACCAACTCCAGGGCCTCTCCAGATGATCCACAGCGCGCAGCACGCCGCCTCCTACTACGCCGCCAGCAGCGCACCGCAACCGGACCATCCCATCCTCGAGGGCGAGCACAGCGCCGATGTGTGCATCGTCGGCGGTGGCTACTCGGGCCTGAACACCGCCATCGAACTGGCCGAGCGGGGTTTCTCGGTGATTCTTCTGGAGGCCCGCAAGATCGGCTGGGGCGCCAGCGGTCGCAACGGCGGGCAATTGATCCGCGGCGTCGGCCATGATGTCGGGCAGTTCCTGCCCGTGCTGGGTGAAGAAGGCGTGCGCAGCCTCAAGCTGATGGGCCTGGAAGCCGTTGAAATCGCGCGTCAACGTATCGAGCGCCACGCCATCGCCTGCGACCTGACCTGGGGCTACTGCGACCTGGCCTACAAGTCCACCGAGCTGGACGGCTTCGCTGAAAACGCCGAAGAACTGCGCAGCCTGGGCTACCGCCACGAGGTCCGCGTGGTGCCTGCGTCCGAGATCCGCAGCGTGGTCGGCTCCGACAGCTTCGCCGGCGGCCTGGTAGACATGGGCTCCGGCCACCTTCACCCGCTCAATCTCGCGCTTGGCGAAGCTGCCGTCGCCGCAGGCCTGGGCGTGAAACTGCACGAGCGCTCGCCAGTCACCCGCATCGACTACGGCCCGCAGGTGCAGGTGCACACGGCGCATGGTCGGGTGCGCGCCAACACCCTGGTGCTGTGCACCAACGCCTACCACAACGATCTCAACCGCGAACTGGCCGGCAAGGTGCTGCCTGCGGGCAGCTACATCATCGCCACCGAGCCCCTGGGGCAGGAGCGCGCACGGCAGTTGCTGCCGCAGAACATGGCGGTGTGCGACCAGCGCGTGGCGCTGGATTATTTTCGCCTGTCGGCCGACCATCGCCTGCTGTTCGGCGGCGCCTGCCACTATTCCGGGCGCGACCCGAAGGACATCGGCGCCTACATGGGCCCGAAGATGCTCAAGGTGTTCCCGCAGTTGGCCGGCGTGCGCATCGACTACCAGTGGGGCGGCATGATCGGCATCGGCGCCAACCGCCTGCCGCAGGTGGGTCGGCTGGCCAGCCATCCCAGCGTCTACTACGCCCAGGCCTACTCAGGCCACGGCCTGAACGCCACGCACCTGGCCGGGCGCCTGCTGGGCGAGGCCATCAGCGGCCAGCAGGCGGGGCGCTTCGACCTGTTCGCCAAGGTGCCGCACGCGACCTTCCCGGGCGGCAAGCACCTGCGCTCGCCGCTGCTGGCGCTGGGGATGCTCTGGTACCGGCTCAAGGAACTGCTCTGATCACGCTCGCCAGAATGGCTTGCACCCTTCCTCCCGCGCTTGCTGGCGGCTGATGCCGATATCCAGCAACTGGTGATCGCTCAACTCGCGCAGCACCCTGCGCGAGCGCCAGCGATGCACCATCAGCCCCAGGCGCCCGAGCCCCACCGGGGCACTGGAAACCTTGGGCCACTGCCCCGCGCGCAGCTCTTGCGCCAACAGTTGCAGCCGTACATCGCTCAAGCCATTCATTGATGCTTCTCCTGATTGCTTCGAAAGCTGGAGAAAGCATGCGTCCGACGAACGACCACAATACAGATCCAAAAGATCGTTATTATTTCCATACAGAATTGACATGGCAGCAGCTGAATGCAGTATTTTCAGCCAATCTGTATCCTTCACCTTGCCCCATGTGTGCAGGAGTATGCCGTGACCCTCTATATGAACCTTGCCGAACTGCTCGGCGCCCGGATCGAACAAGGCCTGTATCGTCCCGGCGAACGGCTGCCGTCGGTGCGTTCATTGAGCCTTGAGCACGGCGTCAGCCTGAGCACCGTACAGCAGGCCTATCGCCAACTGGAAGACAACGGCCTGGTGGCACCGCGTCCCAAATCCGGCTACTTCGTCACGGAAAACCGCAGTCTGCCGGCCCTGCCCGCCATCAGCCGGCCAGCCCAGCGCCCAGTGGATATCTCCCAGTGGGAGCAGGTGCTCGAACTGGTACGCGCCAGCCCCCACCCGGACGTGATCCAGCTCGGCCGCGGCATGCCCGACATCGAGAGCCCGACGCTCAAGCCGCTGCTGCGCAGCCTCGCCCAGCTCAGCCGGCGCCTGGACATGCCCGGGCTGTACTACGACAACATCCACGGCAACGAGGCCCTGCGCGAACAGATCGCCCGCCTCACGCTCGACTCGGGCTGCAACCTCGAGCCCGGCGACCTGGTGGTGACCACCGGCTGCCATGAAGCGCTGTCGACCAGCATTCGCGCGGTGTGCGAGCCGGGCGACATCGTTGCGGTGGATTCGCCCAGCTTCCACGGCGCCATGCAGACGCTCAAGGGCCTGGGCATGAAGGCGCTGGAGATTCCCACCGACCCGACCACCGGCATCAGCCTGGAGGCGCTGGAACTGGCGTTGGAGCAGTGGCCGATCAAGCTCATCCAGATTACCCCCAGCTGCAACAACCCGCTGGGCTACATCATGCCCGAGGCACGCAAGAAGGCCCTGCTGACCCTGGCCCAGCGCTACGACGTGGCGATCCTCGAAGACGATGTGTACGGCGACCTCGCCTACACCTACCCACGCCCGCGCACCATCAAGTCGTTCGACGAGGACGGTCGCGTGCTGCTGTGCAGTTCGTTTTCCAAGACACTCGCCCCAGGCCTGCGGGTCGGCTGGGTGGCGCCGGGGCGTTATCTGGAACGGGTGCTGCACATGAAGTACATCAGCACCGGCAGCACCGCCTGCCAGCCGCAGTTGGCGATCGCCGACTTCATCGCCGAAGGCCATTACCAGCCGCACCTGCGCAAGGTGCGCGCCCAGTACCAGCGCGCCCGCGACCAGATGAGCGACTGGGTGACCCGCTACTTCCCGCCCGGCACCCGCGCCAGCCGGCCCCAGGGCGGCTTCATGCTGTGGGTCGAGCTGCCGGAGAGCTTCGACACCCTGCGCCTGAACCGTGCCTTGCTGGAACAGGGTGTACAGATCGCCGTCGGCAGTATCTTCTCGGCGTCGGGCAAGTACCGGCACTGCCTGCGGATGAATTTCGCCACCCGCGCCACGCCCGAGATCGAAGCTGCGGTGCGCAAGGTAGGTGAAACTGCCTGCCGTCTACTGGCGCAGGACAGCGGCGCCGGGTAACGTGGCAGCGCCCCCACGGTCCAACCTTCCAGTGACCTGTCGTACAGGACGATTCGCCCTTGAGACTCCAGCGAGCTCTGCCCCTGGTGCTGCTGCTCGGCCTCACCGGCTGTGCCAGCGTCGATACCCCGCGTGACGTGAGCCAGGCCCTGCCCGCCGCCGACTCGGCACTCGGACGCTCGGTGCAGCGCCAGGCCGCACCCTACGAGGGGCGTTCCGGCTTTCGCCTGCTGCCCAACAGCAACGAAGCCTTTCGTGCCCGCGCCGAGCTGATCCGCAACGCCCGCACCAGCATCGACCTGCAGTACTACATCGTCCACGACGGCCTGAGTACCCGCGCCCTGGTGCATGAACTGCTGCGCGCCGCCGACCGGGGCGTGCGCGTGCGCATCCTGCTCGACGACACCACCAGCGACGGCCTCGACAGCCTTATCGGCACCCTCGCCGCGCACCCGAACATCCAGATCCGCGTGTTCAACCCGCTGCACCTGGGCCGCAGCACTGGCCTGACCCGGGCCATGGGCCGGCTGTTCAACCTGTCGCTGCAGCACCGGCGCATGCACAACAAGCTGTTCCTGGTCGACAACAGCCTGTCCATCGTCGGCGGACGCAACCTGGGCGACGAGTATTTCGACGCCGAGCCCAACCTGAACTTCACCGATATCGACCTGCTGGGGGTGGGGCCTGTGGCCGAGCAGCTCGGGCACAGCTTCGACCAGTACTGGAACAGCGCCCTGAGCCGGCCGATTGGCGATTTTCTCTGGCGCATGCCGGATGCCGACGACCTGCGCGCCAGCCGCCAGCGCCTGGAAACCTGGCTGGCGCAGGCCAGGGTGCAGCGCAAGGCCCTGTATGACCGGTTGATGGCCTACCAGACCGAACCGCGCCTGGATATCTGGCGCAACGAGCTGATCTGGGCACACAGCCAGGCCCTATGGGACGCACCGAGCAAGGTACTGGCCAGGGGCGAACCCGACCCGCAATTGCTGATGACCCAGCAACTGGCGCCGGATCTGAACAACGTGCACCGCGAGCTGATCCTGGTCTCGGCCTACTTCGTTCCCGGCGAGCCGGGCCTGCTGTACCTCACCAGCCGCGCCGACGCCGGCACCTCGGTCAAGCTGCTGACCAACTCGCTGGAGGCCACCGACGTGCCGGCCGTGCACGGTGGCTACGCGCCCTATCGCCGGGCGCTGCTGGAGCATGGCGTACAACTGTTCGAGCTGCGCCGCCAGCCGGGCGACCCAAGCGCCGTCCGTGGCGCCCTGAGCTTCAAGGGGCAGTCCGATTCGAGCCTGCACAGCAAGGCGATGGTGTTCGACCGGCACAAGACCTTCATCGGCTCGTTCAACTTCGACCCGCGTTCGGTCCTGTGGAATACCGAAGTCGGGGTGATGGTCGACAGCCCCGAGCTGGCCGAATACACCCGCGCACTGGCCGAACAGGGCATGGCGCCAGCGTTGAGCTATCAGCCGAAGCTGGTGGACGGCAAGATGGTCTGGGTGACCGAAGATGAAGGCCAGGTGCACACCCTGACCTCGGAGCCTGGCGGGATGTGGCGCCGCTTCAATGCCTGGGTGGCCAAGGCGGTCGGGCTGGAGAAGATGCTGTAGCAACGGGCCGCACAACGGCCCGCGCCATCAGGCAGACGCCGGTTCGAAGGCACCCGGTCGTCGGGTCAACAGCACCAGGCCTGCAGCCCCTGCCGCCATCAGGAACAGCAGGGCATGCCCACTGACCCACTGGCTCCCTGCCCCGGCCAGCAACGGCCCGAGCAGACAACCGATGCCCCACAGTTGCGCCACATGGGCATTGGCACGCACCAGTGCGTCATCGCGGTAGCGCTCGCCGATCAGGATCAGCGACAGGGTGAACAAGCCCCCCGCGCTGGCGCCGAACAGTACCCACAGCGGCCACACCGCCAGGGTGTGCAGCAGCAGCGGAATCGCCAGGCTCGAAACCAGCAGGCTCAGGGCGCAGCCACTGAACAAGGCTTGCCTGGACATGCGATCGGCCAGGGCGCCAATCGGCAGTTGCAACACGGCATCGCCGACCACCACGGTACTGACCATGAACAACGCCACTTCGGCGGTGAAGCCCTGCTGAAGGACGTAGACCGGCAACAGCGTCAGGATCATCGCCTCGAAGGCTGCGAACAGGGCGATGGCCCAGGCGATCACCGGCAAGCGCCGGCAGAAGGCGAACAGGTCGCTGAAGGTGACGCTGCAGGCTTCGGTCGAGGGTGCCCCACCACGCCCCAGCAGCAGCAACGGTGCGAGCAGCAGCAGGCCGGTGGCAGCCCAGAAGCCGAAGTCGTCGTCCGAACCGAGAAAGCCCAGCACCAGCGGCCCGGCCAGCTGGCTCAGGGCATAGCTGCTGCCATACAGCGCCACCAGCCGGCCACGCCACTGCTCGACCACCAGCTGGTTGATCCAGCTCTCGCCGAGGATGAACACCACCGTCAGCGACATGCCGATCAGCAGGCGCAGGGCCAGCCACAGCGGATAACTGGGCAGTACCGCGACCAGGCCGATGGACAGCGCCCCGCCCCACAGGCAGAGACGCATGGCCGAAGGCACGCCGACCCAGCCGGCCAGGCGGCTGGCCAGGCTGGCGCCAAGCAGCACGCCAAGCGCCGGCATCGCCGCCATCACGCCGATGGCGAATCCGCCGTAGCCCCAGCCCTCCAGGCGCAGGGACACCAGCGGCATGCTCACGCCGAGCGCAAGCCCGACGCTCAACACCGACGCCAGCACGGCAAAGTAGGTTCCCCAACGCATTGCAGCCTCCCAGGCAAATTTGTTCAGGCCCATTCGCGGGCAAGCCCGCTCCCACAGGCACCCCATCGGCATCAAGCCGGTAGGGAAGCCTGTGGGAGCGGGCTTGCCCGCGAATGGGCCGCAAAGCGGCCCCTCTGGATTACAGCTTGATCCAGGTCGCCTTCAGCTCGGTGTACTTCTCCAGTGCGTGCAGCGACTTGTCGCGGCCGTTGCCCGACTGCTTGAAGCCACCGAACGGCGCGGTCATGTCGCCGCCGTCGTACTGGTTGACCCACACGCTGCCGGCACGCACGGCGCGGGCGGTCTTGTGCGCCTTGGAGATGTCGGCAGTCCAGATGCCGGCAGCCAGGCCATACGGGGTGTCGTTGGCGATGGCGATGGCTTCCTCGGCTGTGTCGAAGGCGATGACCGACAGCACCGGGCCGAAGATTTCTTCCTGGGCGATCTTCATGGCGTTGGTCACGCCGTCGAAGATAGTCGGCTCGACGTAGGTGCCGCCGGTCTCTTCGAGGATGCGCTTGCCACCAGCCAGCAGCTTGGCGCCGTCCTGGTGACCGGCATCGATGTACGACAGCACGGTGTTCATCTGCTGGGTGTCGACCAGCGCACCGACAGTAGTGGCCGGGTCCAGCGGGTTGCCGGGCTTCCAGGCACGCAGGGCCTCGACCACCATCGGCAGGAACTTGTCCTTGATCGAGCGCTCGACCAGCAGGCGCGAACCTGCGGTGCAGACCTCGCCCTGGTTGAAGGCGATGGCGCTGGCTGCCGCTTCGGCTGCCGCCTGCAGGTCAGGGGCGTCGGCGAAGACAATGTTCGGGCTCTTGCCACCGGCTTCCAGCCAGATGCGCTTCATGTTCGATTCGCCCGCGTACACCATCAGTTGCTTGGCGATCTTGGTCGAACCGGTGAACACCAGGGTGTCGACGTCCATGTGCAGGGCCAGGGCCTTGCCGACGGTGTGACCGTAGCCAGGCAGCACGTTCAGTACACCGGCCGGGATGCCGGCCTCGACGGCCAGCTGGGCGATGCGGATGGCGGTCAGCGGGGACTTCTCGGAAGGCTTGAGCACCACCGAGTTGCCGGTGGCCAGCGCCGGGCCGAGTTTCCAGCAGGCCATCAGCAGCGGGAAGTTCCAGGGTACGATGGCACCGACCACACCCACCGGCTCACGGGTCACCAGGCCAAGCTGGTCGTGCGGAGTCGGCGCGACCTCGTCGTAGACCTTGTCGATGGCTTCGGCGGTCCAGTGGATGGCCTGCGCGGCGCCCGGGATGTCGATGGTGGAGGAGTCGCCGATCGGCTTGCCCATGTCCAGGGTTTCCAGCAGCGCCAGTTCCTCGACATGCTTGCGCAGCAGGTCGGCGAATCGGATCAGCTTGGCCTTGCGCTTGGCCGGGGCCAGCTGCGACCAGACGCCGGAATCGAAGGTGGCGCGGGCGTTTTCCACGGCGCGGTTGGCGTCAGCCAGGTCGCAGCTGGCGACCTTGGCCAGGAAGCGTCCGTCGACCGGGCTCAGGCACTCGAAGGTTTCGCCGGAGGCGGCGTCGGTGTATTCGCCGTTGATGAAGGCACGGCCTTCGATCTTCAGTTGCTGGGCACGCTGTTCCCAATCCGCACGAGTCAGGGTGGTCATACGAAACTCCTCCTCTTGTTAAGGTGCAGCCCCGTATCGAGGACTCACGGGCACTGTCAGAAATTCTGGCCGGGCGACAAGCGCACACGGGCATCCGACACCCTAAACCAGGCCGGATAAACTATCAATATATTTGACACGAATGGCCTAAAAGCCTACTGATGTGCATTTTATTAAACAACAACAGGGTATCCAGCATGAGCATCGACAGCATCATCGACTTCGCCCAGGTCCTTACCGAAGCCGAGCGCTACCGCCCGGCTGCAGAAAAGATCCTCAAGGGCGAGCCGGACCAGGCGGTGTACAACCACTACTCCAGCCCCTGCGGGCAGTTTGCCGCAGGCGTCTGGGAAGGTGAGGTCGGCCAATGGACGGTGAACTACACCGAGCATGAGTATTGCGAGATCGTCCAGGGCGTATCGGTGCTGCGCGACCAGGACGGCGGCGCCAAGACCCTGCGCGCCGGTGATCGTTTCGTCATCCCGGCCGGGTTCAAGGGCACCTGGGAGGTACTGGAGGCGTGCCGCAAGATCTACGTGATGTTCGAGCAGAAGTAGCCTGACCTTGAAACCCGGGCATAAAAAAACCCGCGTCCTTTCGGATGCGGGTTTTTTTCAGGTCGCCGATCAATTACTTGATCTTGGCTTCCTTGTACACCACGTGCTTGCGGACGACCGGATCGTATTTCTTGATCTCGATCTTGTCCGGAGTGGTGCGCTTGTTCTTGTCGGTGGTGTAGAAGTGGCCGGTACCGGCACTCGAAACCAGACGGATCAATTCACGCATGATGTTCTCCCTTAAACCTTGGCGCCAGCTTTACGGATGTCGACCAGAACGGCATCGATGCCGCGCTTGTCGATGATACGCATGCCTTTGGCGGAAACGCGCAGACGCACGAAACGATTCTCGGATTCAACCCAGAAACGGTGGTGCTGCAGGTTCGGCAGGAAACGACGACGGGTTTTGTTGTTTGCGTGGGAAATGTTGTTCCCGGTTACCGGACCCTTACCGGTAACTTGACAGACTCTCGACATGCCTCAGCCCTCTAAAACCACATGCCCAACCCGGCATGGGTTGGCCGCTTAATCTCTCAGTCTATGGCGCCAAGGCGCCGTGTTTCCGGGGGTCTTATCGAACCGGCTCGAATGAGCGACAGACCGAGCCCCTAGAAAAGAGCGCTGCTTTATACCAGAAAGGGTCGGCCACAACAACAGAAGATGCACATTCCAGTCGGGCCGATCGCGCCCGGCCAGCATAGCGACAAGGCCCGCGCACTGTCGACCGCTCGTCGCCGCGCGGTGTAAAAATCAGGTGGCCATTTCCTGACTGGCACACTAGGGTAGGACGTTTCCGCTTCCAGACTGCACTGGCAGATGGGCCCCTGACCAGCCGAGGATCCACCATGCGCGTCGCCGCCCTTTCCCTTCTGTTCACTTCCCTGTTCGCCGCAGGCCTTGCCCAGGCAGCGCCGCTGTCGGTGTGCACCGAGGCCAGCCCGGAAGGTTTCGACGTGGTTCAGTACAACTCGCTGACCACCACCAACGCCTCGGCCGACGTGCTGATGAACCGGCTGGTCGAGTTCGACGCCAGCCAGGGCAAGGTCGTGCCCAGCCTGGCACAGGGCTGGACCGTCTCCGAAGACGGCTTGACCTACGATTTCACCCTGCGCGATGGCGTGAAGTTCCACAGCACCGACTACTTCAAGCCAAGCCGCGAGCTGAACGCCGACGACGTGCTGTTCAGCTTCCAGCGCATGCTCTACCCCGCCCATGCCTGGCACAAGACCGCGCCTGGCGGCTATCCGCACGCCCAGTCGCTGCAACTGGGCAGCCTGATCAAGTCGATCGAGGCACCTGATGGCAAAAGCGTCCGCTTCACCCTCACCCACCCGGATGCGACCTTCCTGGCGACCCTGAGCATGGGCTTCGCCTCGATCTACTCGGCCGAGTATGCCGACAAGCTGCTCAAGGCCGGCACCCCGGAGAAGCTCAACAGCCAGCCCATCGGCACAGGGCCGTTCGTGTTCCAGCGCTTCCAGAAGGATGCCCTGGTGCGCTATCGCGCCAACCCCGACTACTTCGACGGCAAACCTGCGATCGACCCGCTGGTGTTCGCCATCACCACCGACCCGAACGTGCGCCTGCAGAAGCTCAAGCGCAACGAATGTCAGGTAGCCCTGTCGCCCAAGCCGCTGGACATCGCCGAAGCCGCCAGGAACGACAAGCTCAAGGTCGCCTCCACCCCGGCCTTCATGACCGCCTTCGTCGCCATCAACAGCGAGCATCCGCCGCTGGACAAGCCCGAGGTGCGCCAGGCGATCAACCTGGCCTTCGACAAGCCGGCCTACCTCAAGGCGGTGTTCGAAAACACCGCTACCGCCGCCAACGGCCCCTACCCGCCCAACACCTGGAGCTACGCCAAGGACCTGCCGGGCTACACGCTGGACCTGAAAAAGGCCAAGGCCCTGCTGACCAAGGCAGGCCTTGCCGACGGTTTCAGCACCACCATCTGGACGCGTCCATCGGGCAGCCTGCTCAACCCCAACCCGAGCCTCGGTGCACAGATGCTCCAGGCCGACCTTGCGAAGATTGGCATCAAGGCCGAGATCCGCGTGATCGAATGGGGCGAGCTGATCCGCCGCGCCAAGGCCGGTGAGCACGACCTGCTGTTCATGGGCTGGGCGGGCGACAACGGCGACCCGGACAACTTCCTCAGCCCGCAGTTTTCCTGCGCGGCGGTCAAGTCCGGGACCAACTTCGCGCGGTTCTGCGACAGCCGTCTCGACCAGTTGATCAACGCCGGGCGCACCACCAACGACCAGAGCGTGCGCAGCCGCCTGTACCAGCAGGCACAGACGCTGATCCAGCAGCAGGCGCTGTGGCTGCCGCTGGCCCACCCGACTGCCTCGACCTTGCTGAGCAAAAGCGTCGAGGGCTATCAGGTGAGCCCGTTCGGGCGGGTGGACTTCAGCAAGGTGTCGGTGGAGCGCTGACCGGCACTGCCTCCACTACCCCCCGATCCACCCCTGCTCGACCATCGACAACGGTTCGCCATCGCCGACGATCACATGATCGAGCACGCGCACGTCGATCAGCGCCAGGGCATGTTTCAGCGTGCGGGTCAGGTGCACGTCATCCTGGCTGGGCTCGCTGTTACCCGACGGGTGGTTGTGGCAGATGATCAACGCCGCCGCGTTATGCAGCAGCGAACGGCGCACCACCTCACGCGGATAGATGCTTGCCCGGTCTATGGTGCCGCGAAACAGGATCTCGAATGCCACGGGCCGGTGTCGGGTGTCCAGGAACAGGCAGCCGAACACCTCGCAGCGTTCATGGCGCAGCATCGACTTCAGGTAGCGCCGTACCGCCGCAGGGCTTTCCAGCGCCGGCGCGCGTTCGATGGTTTCGTCCAGGTAGCGTCGTCCGATTTCCAGCAGTGCCTGCAACTGCGCGTACTTCACCGGCCCGATGCCCGGCTCGCGCAGCAGCGCGGCGCGGTCGGCCTCGAGAAATGCCCGCAACCCGCCAAAGCGCTTGAGCAGGCTGCGCGCCAGGTCGACCACGTTGCGCCCGGCAACGCCCGAGCCCAACAGCACCGCCAGCAACTCTCCATCCGACAGCACCTGCGCCCCACGCGCCAGCAATTTCTCCCGCGGCCGCTCGTCCAGCGGCCATTCCCTGATGTTCATACCCCTCCTTGCGTTGTACTGCGGCGCCTTCAAGCCCTGTGTTAATCTATTTCGCCTCGTTAAATGCGACGTTCTGCCGCAGGCAATTTCAAACGTCGCCGCCCGCTTTCACTGGAAAAAGGCAAGCCTATGCAGCGGCTGTATCGCAAGCGCATCGTTCTCGGCGTGGGTGGCGGCATTGCCGCCTACAAGAGCGCCGAGCTGATTCGCCGACTCCTGGAACACGGCGCACAGGTGCGTGTCGTCATGACCCGCGGGGGCGCCGAGTTCATCACTCCGCTGACCCTGCAGGCGCTCTCCGGCCACCCGGTGCACATGGACCTGCTCGACCCCGCAGCCGAGGCTGCAATGGGCCATATCGAACTGGCCAAGTGGGCCGACCTGGTGCTGATCGCCCCGGCCACCGCCGACCTCATGGCGCGCATGGCCCAGGGCATGGCCGACGACCTGCTGACCACCCTGGTGCTGGCCACCGATGCCACCGTCGCCGTCGCCCCGGCCATGAACCAGGCCATGTGGCGCGACCCGGCCACCCAGGACAACCTCGAGCTGCTCAAGCGCCGTGGCATCCAGGTATTCGGCCCGGCCTCCGGCAGCCAGGCCTGCGGCGACGTCGGCCTGGGCCGCATGCTCGAAGCCACCGACCTGGCCTGGTGCGCCGCCGAGAGCTTCAAGCGCCAGGCCCTGACCGGCAAGCACGTGCTGATCACCGCCGGCCCGACCCAGGAAAACATCGATCCGGTGCGCTACATCACCAATCATAGTTCCGGGAAGATGGGCTTTGCCCTGGCCGAAGCGGCCGCCGAAGCCGGGGCTCGGGTGACCCTCGTCACCGGCCCCGTGCACCTGCAGACGCCCGACCGGGTCAACCGCATCGACGTGGTGAGCGCGCGGGACATGCTCGCGGCCTGTGAGGCAGCCATGCCGTGCGACCTTTTCATCGCCTCGGCGGCAGTCGCGGACTACCGTCCAGAGGTGGTTGCCCCGCAAAAGCTCAAGAAAGACCCTACGACCGGCGACGGCATGCTGCTGCAGATGGTGCGCAATCCGGATATCCTTGCCACCCTCGCCGGCCGCGCCGACCGCCCGTTCAGCGTCGGCTTCGCCGCCGAGACCGAACACCTGCTCGATTACGCCACGCGCAAGCTCAAGGACAAGAACCTCGACCTGATCGTCGCCAATGATGTGGCCAACCCCAGCATCGGCTTCAACAGCGAGGAAAATGCCCTCACCGTGATCGATCGCCAGCAGCACCAGACCCTCTTCGCGCAGACCAGCAAGGGCAAGATTGCCCGGCAACTGGTCGCCTTCATCGCCGAACGGCTCAATCAGGTTCAGTAAGTTACATGCACGCTCTTCAAGCCAAGATCCTCGACCCGCGCCTGGGTACCGAATTCCCCCTGCCGCAGTACGCCACCCCCGGTTCCGCCGGCCTGGACCTGCGCGCCCTGCTCAAGGAGGACACCGTCCTCGAACCGGGCCAGACCCTGCTGATCCCCACTGGCCTGTCGATCTACATCGGCGATCCGGGCCTGGCGGCGATGATCCTGCCGCGCTCGGGCCTTGGCCATAAGCACGGCGTGGTGCTGGGCAACCTGGTCGGCCTGATCGACTCGGACTACCAGGGCGAACTCATGGTCTCGTGCTGGAACCGCGGCAACACCCCGTTCACCATCAGCATCGGCGAGCGTATCGCCCAACTGATCCTGGTACCGGTGGTGCAGGCGCATTTCGACATCGTCGAAGCCTTCGACGAAACCCAGCGTGGCAGCGGCGGCTTCGGGCACTCGGGCACCCGCTGAACCGACCGCCGGGGCCATGGACGGCGAACTCTCGGGGCGCTCTACCGTCCAAGCGTTCAGTTTGCGCTTACCCAGAAGCCTTTGACCCTTGGAGTCCCCAGAGATGAACGACATGGCCCAACTGGTACCCGCATTGCCGGACAGCATCTTCCGCGCCTATGACATCCGCGGCATCGTCGGCAAGACCCTGCACGCCGAGACCGCCTACTGGATCGGCCGCGCCATCGGCGCCCAGACCCTGGCCCAGGGCGAGCCGAAAATCTCCGTTGGGCGCGATGGCCGCCTGTCCGGCCCGATGCTGGTCGAGCAACTGATCCAGGGCCTGGCCGATGCCGGTTGCCAGGTCAGCGACGTCGGCCTGGTACCCACCCCAGCCCTGTACTACGCCGCCAACGTGCTGGCCGGCACCTCGGGGGTGATGCTCACCGGCAGCCACAACCCGTCGGACTACAACGGCTTCAAGATCGTCATCGCGGGCGATACGCTGGCCAACGAACAGATCCAGGCCCTGCTGACCCGCCTCAAGACCAACGACGTGCCGCGCGGCGAAGGCCGTGTGGAGAAGGTCGAGATCCTCGAGCGCTACTTCCAGCAGATCGTCGCCGACGTGAAACTGGCCAAGCGCCTGAAGGTGGTGGTCGACTGCGGCAACGGCGCCGCTGGCGTGATCGCTCCGCAACTCATCGAGGCGCTGAACTGCGAAGTGATCCAGCTGTTCTGCGAGGTCGACGGCAACTTCCCCAACCATCACCCCGACCCGGGCAAGCCCGAGAACCTTGAAGACCTGATCGCCAAGGTCAGGGAAACCGGTGCCGACATCGGCCTGGCCTTCGACGGCGACGGCGACCGCGTCGGCGTGGTGACCAACACCGGCAGCATCGTCTACCCCGACCGCCTGCTGATGCTCTTCGCCCAGGACGTGCTGTCGCGCAATCCCGGCGCCGAGATCATCTTCGACGTCAAATGCACCCGTCGCCTGACCCCGCTGATCGAACAGCACGGCGGCCGCGCCCTGATGTGGAAGACCGGTCATTCGTTGATCAAGAAGAAGATGAAACTGACCGGCTCGCTGCTGGCCGGCGAGATGAGCGGGCACATCTTCATCAAGGAACGCTGGTACGGTTTCGACGATGGCATCTACAGCGCCGCGCGCCTGCTGGAGATCCTCAGCAAGGCCGGCCAGGATGCCGAACGCCTGTTCGCCGCGTTCCCGAACGATATTTCCACGCCGGAAATCAACATCGATGTGACCGACGAGAGTAAATTCAGCATCATTGATGCTCTGCAACGCGACGCCGACTGGGGCGAAGCCGACCTGACCACCATCGACGGTGTGCGGGTCGACTACCCACACGGCTGGGGCCTGGTCCGCGCCTCCAACACCACACCGGTGCTGGTGCTGCGCTTCGAGGCCGACAGCGAGGCAGAACTCGACCGTATCAAGGCTGTATTCCGCACGCAGTTGCTGCGGGTCGACCCAGGCCTGCAACTGCCGTTCTGACCGACTATCTGTTCCTCACTGGAGCCCTGCATGACCCTCGATCGCGATGCCGCTTCCCATGTAGCCGAGGTTTTGTCCGAAGCGCTGCCCTACATCCGCCGCTTTGTCGGCAAGACCCTGGTGATCAAGTACGGCGGCAACGCGATGGAGAGCGAAGAGCTCAAGACCGGCTTTGCCCGTGACATCGTGCTGATGAAGGCGGTGGGCATCAACCCGGTGGTCGTGCACGGTGGCGGCCCGCAGATCGGCGACCTGCTCAAGCGCCTGTCGATCGAGAGCCACTTCATCGACGGCATGCGCGTCACCGACTCGGCGACCATGGACGTGGTGGAGATGGTCCTCGGTGGCCAGGTCAACAAGGATATCGTCAACCTGATCAACCGCCACGGCGGCAGCGCCATCGGCCTGACCGGCAAGGACGCTGAGCTGATCCGCGCCAAGAAACTCACCGTCAGCCGCCAGACGCCGGAGATGACCACCCCGGAGATCATCGACATCGGTCACGTTGGCGAGGTCGTGGGCGTGAACACCGAGCTGCTGAACATGCTGGTCAGGGGCGATTTCATCCCGGTGATCGCACCGATCGGCGTGGGCGCCAACGGTGAGTCGTACAACATCAACGCCGACCTGGTCGCCGGCAAGGTGGCCGAGGCGCTCAAGGCCGAGAAGCTGATGCTGCTGACCAACATCGCCGGCCTGATGGACAAGCAGGGCCAGGTCCTCACCGGCCTGACCACCGAGCAGGTCAACGAGCTGATCGCCGACGGCACCATCTACGGCGGCATGCTGCCGAAGATCAAGTGCGCCCTGGAAGCGGTCCAGGGTGGTGTGAACAGCTCGCACATCATCGACGGTCGCGTGCCGAACGCGGTGCTGCTGGAGATCTTCACCGACAGCGGCGTGGGCACCCTGATCACCAACCGCAAGCGTCACTGATGCGTTGAGCGCGGGGCCGCTCGCCTGGTACGAGCGGCCTCGTGATGCGAGTCCGAACGGCAAAGATGGCGCAAGGCCATTATTTTCACTGTCCTGCCTTCAACTTTCTCTCTAGGCTGCCGAAACAACGTGGCAGAATGCACGCCCGTTGCAAATAGTTTCTATTCACCTGGAGAACCTCGCGTGAAATACGCATCACAAGGACTCGTGCTGGCAGCCGCCGTCGCACTCGGGTCCATCGCCGGCTGCGCTACCGAAACTTCCACCGCCGTGGCCGTACAACAGGTCGAGAGCGTCAACCGCCCCTACAGTGGCGTGCGTGCACCGATCGCCGTGGGCAAGTTCGACAACCGCTCGAGCTACATGCGCGGCATCTTCTCCGATGGCGTCGACCGCCTCGGCGGCCAGGCCAAGACCATCCTCATCACCCACCTGCAGCAGACCGGCCGTTTCAACGTGCTGGACCGCGACAACATGGGCGAAATCCAACAGGAAGCGGCGATCAAGGGCCAGGTACAACGCCTCAAAGGCGCCGATTTCGTCGTGACCGGCGACGTCACCGAATTCGGCCGCAAGGAAGTCGGCGACCACCAGCTGTTCGGCATCCTCGGCCGCGGCAAGACCCAGGTCGCCTACGCCAAGGTCGCGCTGAACATCGTCAACATCAGCACCTCCGAGGTGGTCTACTCGAGCCAGGGCGCTGGCGAGTACGCCCTGTCCAACCGGGAGATCATCGGCTTCGGCGGCACCGCCAGCTACGACTCGACCCTCAACGGCAAGGTCCTGGACCTGGCCATGCGCGAAGCGGTGAACAAGCTGGTCGGCGCTGTCGAAAGCGGTCAGTGGAAACCCCAGGCGCAGTAAGCCCCGCAGCACGCCAACACGATAACGACAAGGAAGCACGTAGATGAGCATCACCCGCTCGGCCTGGCGCACTGGCGCCGGGCTCCTGCTGGCCAGCGCCCTGCTGGCCGGTTGCAACTCGCAGAAGCCGCTGTATCAGTGGGAGAGCTACCAGCCGCAGGTGCGCGAGTACTTCAACGACCAGTCGAAGGAAGAACAGGTCATCGCCCTGGAACGCGACCTGGAGAAGATCAAGGCCAAGAATGGCGCCGTCCCGCCGGGCTACCACGCCCAGCTGGGCCTGCTCTACTCGAGCCTGGGCAAGGACGACCAGATGATCCAGCAGTTCCGTACCGAGAAGGCGCTGTTCCCTGAGTCGGCGGCGTACATGGACTTCCTGATGAAGAACGCCACGCAAGGAGCGAAGAAGTGATCAAGCGTCTCACCCAACTGATCGTCGGCGCCTGCGTGCTGGCCTTGTTCGCCGGTTGTGCCGAGCGCAAGACCACCGACTACGCGGCCTTCAAGCAGAGCCGTCCGAAGTCGATCCTGATCGTGCCGCCGCTGAACAACTCGCCGGACGTCAAGGCCAGCTACAGCATGCTCGCGCAGGTCACCTACCCGCTGGCCGAAGCGGGCTACTACGTGATGCCGGTGGCGCTGGTCGCCGAGACCTTCCGCCAGAACGGCATGAGCACGCCGGCTGACATCCACGAGCTGCCGACCGCCAAGCTGCACGAGATCTTCGGCGCCGACGCGGCGCTGTACGTGACCGTCAGCGACTATGGCACCCGCTACATGGTGCTGAGCAGCGCGACCATCGTCACCGCCAGCGCCAAGCTGGTCGACCTGAAATCCGGCACCACGCTGTGGACCGGCACTGCCTCTGCCTCCAGCGAGGAAGGCCGGCAGAACCAGGGCGGCCTGATCGGCATGCTGATCACCGCCGCGGTGAACCAGGTCATCAGCAGCGTGCAGGACGACGCGGGTTATCCGATCGCCGGTATCACCAGCGCCCGACTGCTGTCGCCGAACCCGAACGGCGGGATCCTGTACGGGCCGCGTTCGCCGAAGTACGGCACGGACTAAGCGGCGACTGCTTCGCGGGCAAGCCCGCTCCCACTGGGAGCGGCGGTTCGCCGCGGCGACTTGCCCGCGAACGACCCACCGCCGACCCAATGAAAAAGGCGACCCTCGCGGGTCGCTTTTTTTTGTGCCGCTCCGAGATCAGATCCCGTACTGCGCCCGATAGGCTTCGACCGCCGGCAGGTGCTGCTTGAGCTGCGGATCGTCGGCCAGGAACTCCAGCACCTGGGTCAGCGACACGATGCTGACCACCGGAATGGCGAAGTCGCGTTCCACTTCCTGGATCGCCGACAGTTCGCCATTGCCGCGCTCTTCGCGGTTCAGCGCGATCAGCACGCCTGCGGCGTTGGCCTGCTGGGCCTTGATGATCTGCATCACTTCGCGGATGGCGGTGCCGGCGGTGATCACGTCGTCGATGATCAGCACGTTACCGGCCAGCGGCGCGCCGACCAGGCTGCCGCCTTCGCCGTGGTCCTTGGCTTCCTTGCGGTTGAAGCACCATGGCACGTCGAGCTGGTGCTGCTCGGCCAGTGCCACGGCAGTGGCCGCAGCCAGCGGGATACCCTTGTACGCCGGGCCGAACAGCACGTCGAAGGGGATCTTGCTGTCGACGATGGCGGCCGCGTAGCAGCGCCCCAGCTGGGCCAGGGCCGAGCCGCTGTTGAACAGGCCGGCGTTGAAGAAGTACGGGCTGGTACGCCCCGATTTCAGGGTGAATTCACCGAAGCGCAGAACGCCGCGATCGATGGCAAAACGAATGAAGTCGCGCTGATACGGCTGCATGAAAAGTCCCGGACACCACGGATTTAGCTAAATGAGTTGAGCTCGGGTATCATACACGCACGAGATTTATGGGGCCATTTATGCGGATCATCAGTGTGAACGTGAATGGCATTCAGGCTGCAGCCGAGCGTGGATTGCTCAGCTGGCTGCAAGCCCAGAATGCCGACGTCATCTGCCTTCAGGATACCCGCGCCTCGGCCTTTGAACTCGACGACCCAGCTTTCCAGCTCGATGGCTATTTCCTTTATGCCTGCGAAGCGGAGGTGCCTGCCCAAGGTGGCGTGGCGCTCTACTCGCGGATGCAGCCCAAGGCAGTCATCACCGGCCTGGGCTTCGAGACGGCCGACCGTTACGGGCGCTACCTGCAAGCAGATTTCGACAAGGTAAGCATCGCCAGCCTGCTGCTGCCTTCGGGAATGAACGGCGACGAAGACTTGAACCAGAAATTCAAGTTGATGGACGACTTCGCCAAATACCTGGACAAGCAGCGTCGCAAGCGTCGCGAATATATCTACTGCGGCTCGTTCTACGTGGCGCAGCAGAAGCTCGACATCAAGAACTGGCGCGACAGCCAGCAGTCGCCAGGCTTCCTGCCGCCCGAGCGCGCCTGGATGGACGCGATCATCGGCGAGATGGGCTATGTCGATGCCCTGCGTGAAGTCAGCCGCGAAGGCGACCAGTACAGCTGGTGGCCGGACAACGAGCAGGCCGAGATGCTCAACCTGGGCTATCGCTTCGACTACCAGATCCTCACCCAGGGTCTGCGCCGTTTCGTGCGCAGTGCGCGCCTGCCGCGCCAGCCGCGCTTCTCGCAACACGCGCCGCTGATCGTCGACTACGACTGGACGCTGACCATCTGAAGACCTGCGGGGCCTGCAATCAGGCCCCGCATTTCGTCAAAGACGTTCCTCCACTTCGCCAGGCAGCGCCTCATCCAGGTGCAGCCACGGTAGCCGGCTGCCTGTCCAGATGTGCCGAGTGGCGCGGACCTGCTCCGGGCAGTCCAGGGTCGCCACCGTCACGTCGATGCTCAACGGACTGTGCGTCGTTTCCAGCGCCACATGCGCGCCGCAATCACCACAGAAGTACCGCGTGCAGCTTGCCGGCGCCACATAGCGCTTCGGCTCGCCCGCCATCCATTGGAAAGCCTTGCGCGGCAGGGTAAGCCAGGTCACCACCAGCCCGCCGCTGACCCGCCGGCAGATCGAACAGTGGCAGTGCGCGACATCCGTCAGGTCGCCCTCCAGTCGATAACGCAGGGCACCGCAGTGGCACCCGCCTTCCTGTACATCGTTCATGCAACGACCTCCTGTCGCCTTCATCAAGGCGAAAGCTGGCTGAAAGCTTGCCCCCCTAGGATAGCCCCACCACCGGCGACAGACCGGCCAGCCAGGGTATCCGCCAACGTGCGCACCCGGCCCAATCAACAACAACAATGGTGATACCGATGCTTTCCTGTGCCCGCCTCCCCGCCGTACCCCTCCCGCTATTCCATGCACAGCGCCTGACGCGCTGATCCGCCCGAATCGTCCGTCCTTTCGCCGCGCCACGCCTGGAGTACCGCCATGCTGACCTTCCTTGGCTTTGCCATGGTCATCACCTTCATGTACCTGATCATGACCAAGCGCCTGTCGGCCTTGATCGCCCTGATCCTGGTACCGATCATTTTCGCCCTGTTCGGCGGCTTCTCCGCCAAGATCGGCCCCATGATGCTCGAAGGCATCAGCAAGCTCGCGCCCACCGGCGTGATGCTGATGTTCGCCATCCTCTACTTCGCCCTGATGATCGACTCCGGCCTGTTCGACCCGGCCGTGCGCAAGATCCTCAAGCTGGTCAAGGGCGACCCGCTGAAAGTCTCGGTGGGTACCGCCGTGCTGGCGCTGGTGGTGTCGCTCGACGGTGACGGCGCCACCACCTACATGATCTGCTGCGCCGCCATGCTGCCGCTGTACAGCCGCCTGGGCATGAGCCCGCGGATCATGGCCGGCCTGATCATCCTCGCCGGTGGCGTGATGAACATGACCCCCTGGGGTGGCCCTACCGCGCGCGCCGCCAGCGCCCTGCACGTCGACCCCTCGGACATCTTCGTGCCGATGATCCCGGCCATGGCCTTCGGCGTGCTGGCGATCCTCGCCATCGCCTATATGTACGGCAAGCGCGAACGGGCTCGCCTGGGCGAGCTGCACCTGCCGACCGACGACATCGACCACAGCGAAATCAGCGTGTCGCAGTTCCCCGACGCACGCCGTCCGAAGCTGATCTGGTTCAACGGCGCCCTGACTGCCGCCCTGATGGTCGCGCTGATCTCGGGCGTGCTGCCGCTGCCGGTGCTGTTCATGATCGCCTTCAGCATTGCGATGATCGTCAACTACCCCTGCCTGCAGCAGCAGAAGGACCGCATTGCCGCCCACGCCGGCAGCGTGCTGGCCGTGACCGGGCTGATCTTCGCTGCCGGTATCTTCACCGGTATCCTGTCGGGCACCGGCATGGTCGAGGCCATGTCCAAGAGCCTGCTGGCGGTGATCCCGGATGCGCTAGGTCCATACCTGGCGGCCATTACCGCGATCGTCAGCATGCCGTTCACCTTCTTCATGTCCAATGACGCCTTCTACTACGGCGTGCTGCCGGTACTGGCCGAAGCGGCTAGCCACTACGGCATCACCCCGGTGGAAATGGCCCGCGCATCGATCGTCGGACAGCCGGTCCACCTGCTCAGCCCGCTGGTACCCTCGACCTACCTGCTGGTGGCCCTGGCGGGGATCGAATTCGGCGATCACCAGCGCTTTACCCTCAAGTGGGCAGTGCTGGTCTGCCTGTGCATAATGCTCGCCGCCCTGCTCATGGGAGTTTTCCCGCTGATCAGCAGTCTGTAGGACAAGAGCCTCACCCCACGCGTCGCACCCCTGCCCTGGGTGCGGCGCCTTTACCGTTCGAAGGAATACACATGGAATGGCTGACCAGCCCGGAAATCTGGGTTGCCTTTTTCACCCTGACCGCACTCGAGATCGTGCTCGGGATCGACAACATCATCATGATCTCGATCCTGGTCAGCCGCATGCCCAAGCACATGCAGCCGCGTACGCGGATCTTCGGCCTGGCGCTGGCGATGGTCACCCGGATCATGCTGCTGCTGTCGATCACCTGGGTGATGCGCCTGACCGACGACCTGTTCGTGGTGCTGGGCGAAGGCATCTCCGGTCGCGACCTGATCCTGTTCTTCGGCGGCCTGTTCCTGCTGTGGAAAAGCTCCCAGGAGATCTACCACGGCCTGGAGGGTGAGGAAGAAAGCAGCGACGAACCCAAAGGTGCTGGCGGCAAGTTCTTCTACACCATCATTCAGATCGCCATCATCGACATCGTGTTCTCGCTGGACTCGGTGATCACCGCAGTGGGCATGGTCTCGCACGTGCCGGTGATGATCGCCGCGATCATCGTCGCGGTACTGGTGATGATGCTGTGCGCCGGCACCATCAGCGATTTCATCGACAAGCACCCGTCGCTGAAGATGCTCGCGCTGTCGTTCCTGATCGTGGTCGGCACCGTGCTGATCGCCGAATCCTTCGACGTGCACGTACCCAAGGGCTATGTGTACTTCGCCATGGCGTTCTCGCTGGCGGTCGAAGCGATCAACATCCGCATGCGCACGGCGATGGCGCGCAAGGAAGGCAAGGAGCATGATCCGGTGAAACTGCGCAAGGACATTCCGGGTCAGTAAGTACTGGACGTCTGTGGAAAAGGCCCCTCGGGGCCTTTTTTCGTTGTAGGCGGCAAGCCCACACACATGACAGAAATGTTTCAAATAAATGCATGCCATGCGAAGCTGGCATCCACCGCGCAAAACAACTAAAGCTTCAGTGAGCACTGCACCGAACGCCCAGCCCCGGGCCAGGCTCACGGCTTCACCCATTGGCCCCGCACTGGGGCATCGGTAAAAAGGGGGCCTCGAACATGCTGACCCTGCTCAACCTGCTGTCTGCCGTGGCGCTGCTCGTGTGGGGCACGCACATCGTGCGTACCGGCATCCTGCGCGTCTACGGCTCGAATCTGCGCCGCGTGCTCGGCCAGAACATGGACCGTCGGGCGCTGGCCTTCATCGCCGGTATCGTCGTCACCGCCGTGGTGCAAAGCAGCAACGCCACCGCAATGCTGGTCACCTCCTTCGTCTCCCAGGGCCTGATGGCCATGACCCCGGCGCTGGCGATCATGCTCGGCGCCGATGTCGGTACCGCACTGATGGCGCGGGTCCTGACCTTCGACCTGTCGTGGCTGTCACCGCTGCTGGTGTTCGTAGGGGTGATCTTCTTCCTGTCGCGCAAGCAGACGCGCCTTGGCCAGATGGGGCGCGTGGCCATCGGCCTGGGCCTGATCATTCTTGCACTCGAGCTGATCGTGCAGGCAGCGGCGCCGATCACCCACGCCCAGGGCGTGAAAGTGCTGTTCGCCTCGCTGACCGGCGACATCCTGCTCGATGCCCTGGTCGGCGCCTTGTTCGCCATGATCACCTACTCCAGCCTCGCTGCCGTGCTGCTCACCGCAACCCTGGCCGGCGCCGAGGTGATCAGCCTGCCAGTGGCCATCGGCCTGGTGGTTGGCGCCAACATCGGCAGCGGGCTGCTGGCGTTCATCAGCGCCCGCATGCAGAACGCCGCCGGGCGCCGCGTGGCGCTGGGCAGCCTGCTGTACAAGCTGATCGGCCTGGTGCTGATCATCCCGGTGCTGCACCCACTGGTCGAGTGGATGGATTCGCTGAGCTTCAGCCCACAGGAACTGGTGATCGGCTTCCACCTGCTCTACAACACCCTGCGCTGCCTGATCATGCTGCCCACGGTCAAACCCATGGGCCGCCTGTGCAGCACGCTGCTGCCCGAGCGCGAGGTCGCCAACGGCCAGGTCAAGCCGCGTCATCTGGATGCCTCGGCGCTGGAAACACCAAGCCTTGCGCTGGCCAACGCGGCCCGCGAAACCCTGCGCCTGGGCGATATCGTCGACAGCCTGCTGGAGGCGATGCTGGCCTCGCTGCGCGGCAGTCAGACGGCCCTGCCACAGCAGACCCGCGCCCTGGGCGAGGATGCCGAAGCGCTCTACAGCGCCATCAAGCTGTACCTGGCGCAGATGTCGCGCGAGGACCTGAGCGAGCAGGACAACCGGCGCTGGGCCGAGATCATCGAGCTGTCGATCAACCTCAAGCTGGCCAGCGACCTGATCGAGCGCATGCTGCGCAAGGTCCAGCAGCAGAAGACTTCGCAGCGCCGGGAGTTCTCCCAGGTCGGCCTGGAGGAATTGACGGGCCTGCAGGAGCAACTGCTGGCCAACCTGCGCCTGGGCTTGTCGGTGTTTCTCAGCGCCGACCCCGAGAGCGCACGCCTGCTGTTGCGTGAGAAACGGCGTTTCCGCGCCCAGGAACGGCGCCTGGCGCACGCCCATGTCAGCCGCCTGCAACGTAAAGTGGTGCAGAGTATCGAGACCAGTTCGCTACACTTGGAGCTGATCGCCGACATGAAGCGGTTGAACTCTTTGTTCTGCAGCAGTGCCTATGTGGTACTGGGCGGCGCGGACACCGGCGGGCTTCTGCTCGACAGCGCTCCGGAAGACGCCCGCCTGTCCTGACCCCCGCACACCTGGAGACCGGCCCGGAAGCCTGCCCATGCGTTGCCTGACCCTCGTTTGCCTGATCCTCTGCAGCTTGCCCTCGTTGGCCCTGGACCGCTCCCGGGTCGAGGGCTACCTGTTGCCCAACGGCCTGCAGGTGATTCTCAAGTCCGGCTATGAGCGCGACCATGTGTCGATCCGCCTGGTGGTCGGCGTCGGCCTCGACGACTTCGAGTGCAACCAGCGCGAGCTGCCGCACCTGCTCGAGCACCTGCTGTTCAGCGGCATCGACGAGACCGGCGAAGGCGGCCTGGAGGAACGTCTGCAGGCGTTGGGCGGGGAGTGGAACGCCTTCACCAGCGCTGCCGACACCACCTTCGTCATCGAAGCCCCGGCGCGCAACCAGCGCAAGGTGCTCGACCTGCTGTTGGCGGCGATACGCGACACCAGGATCGACGCCAAGGCCCTGGCCACGGCGAAGAAGATCATCGAACGCGAGGACGGCGGCCATTACGGTCACCTGCAACGCTGGCTCGACCGCCAGGACATCGGTCACCCGGCCAGCGACCAGTTGGCCGTGGAGCTGGGGCTCAAATGCCCGGAGCGCTCGGACATCGACGGCATGACCCTGAAACAGGTGCAGGCCATGCGCGAGCACTGGTACGCCGCCAACAACATGAGCCTGATCGTCGTCGGCGGCCTCGACCGCCTGCTGCCGGCCTACCTCGAACGCACCTATGGCGAGCTGCCGGCCACCGAGCCGGGCGAGCGACGCAACCTCGACAGCATCAGCCAGCAGGCCGAGCAACGCCGCGACCTGACCCGCGGCTGGCTGGGCGATACCGCCAGGCTGCACTGGCTGTTCATCGAGCCGGTGCTCGACAGCAACCACGACCAGACCCTCGAGCTGCTCTCGCGCTACCTCGACTGGGCAGCGTACGATCAGTTGCGCCTGCGCCATGGCCTGGCCTACGGGCCTTCGGTGCGGCGGGAAAGCTTCGGCGACAGCGGCATGCTCAGCTTCAACGCCGACCTCGAGCGCCAGGACATCGACGAAGCGGTGAAGGTGCTGCAGGACCTGTTCGACCACCTGCGCAAGCACGGCCTGGACCCGGACACCTTCGCCCGCCTCAAGGAGGCCGCAATTGCCCGCGAAAGCTGGACCAGCCAGGGCAACAGCGCCCTGGCCGACTATTACTGGGGCGCGCTGAACGACTACGAAGACGGCCGCTTCACCGACCCGATCGGCAAGTTGCGCAAGGTCAGCCTGAAGGAAGCCAACGAGGCGCTGCGGCTGTTGCTCAAGGAGCCCGGCTACCTGCGCATCGAGAAGCCCCTGCTCGGCTATGACGAGCTGTACGGGCTGGTGGCGCTGGGGCTGGGGCTGATTCTCGCCATCGGCCTGATCCGCAGACGGCGCCAGCCGGCGGATCGTCCCAGCGGCGCTACACGCGACAGCTGATTCGGCGGTATCCTGTGCAGGCCTCTTCGCGGGC
This sequence comes from Pseudomonas sp. FA117, assembly GCF_057370475.1. Classification (NCBI taxonomy): domain Bacteria; kingdom Pseudomonadati; phylum Pseudomonadota; class Gammaproteobacteria; order Pseudomonadales; family Pseudomonadaceae; genus Pseudomonas; species Pseudomonas sp. FA117. Next base: position 101,508 of record NZ_CM170675.1, on the reverse strand, counting down.
AAGCCCGCTCCCACAGGTATCCCCAGGTCTCGGCATCACCGGGTACTGGGCCAGAGGCACACCGTAGGCTTCAGTATCACTGGCTACTTGTGGGAGCGGCGGTTCGCCGTTGCGACTTGCCCGCGAAGAGGTCAGAACAGTCACCCCCCTATTGCTGTCCATCCCCATGCCCCCCATACCCCACATCGTCCAACGCATCATCGAACTGCTCAAACGCTACCCAGGGGTGATCGCCCTCGGCGGCTTCCTGTCCGGGATCGGCAGTTTCATCCTGGTCGACCGCCAGGCCGGGCTCGCCAGCTGGATCGCCGTGCTGATGCTGGTCAGCTGGGTCTGGCTGATGCTCGAGAACACCCTGACCGGCCTGTTTGCCCGCACCTTCAAGCGCGAGATCCCGCAGCCGCTGCTGCGCTACGCGACGCAGATGATCCACCAGGAAAGCCTGTTCTTCGTCCTGCCGTTCTTCTTCATCACCACCACCTGGAACAGCGGCCAACTGGTGTTCACCGGCCTGCTCGCCGCCGCGGGGCTGATCTCCATCGTCGATCCGCTGTACTACAGGTGGCTGGCGCCGCGGCGCTGGCTGTTCCTCGCGCTGCACACCTTGACGCTGTTCGCCGCGCTGCTCACGGCGCTGCCGATCATCCTGCACCTGACCACCGCGCAGAGCTTCAAGCTGGCGCTGATCGCAGCCATGGTGCTGTCGTTCCCCAGCCTGGCCAGCAGTTTCCCGATCAACACCTGGCGCCGCGCCGTGGCGCTGGTGCTTGTGACCCTGACCGTGGGTGGCGGCGGCTGGCTGCTGCGCTCCTGGGTGCCGCCAGCGACCCTGTGGATGACCGAAGTGGCGGTGACCACCGAACTGCAGAACCGTGAGCCGGGCGAGTCGCTGGAAGAAATCGCCGCCAGCCGCATCCGCAGCGCCGGGTTGTATGCCTACACCTCGATCAATGCCCCGCGGGGGCTGAACGAGCGGATCTATCACGTGTGGCAGCAGGATGGCAAAGAGGTCGACCGCATCGCCCTGGACATCCACGGCGGGCGCAAGGAAGGCTATCGGGCCTGGACCCACAAGCAGAACTTCCCACCCAATCCGGTGGGCAAGTGGCAGGTCCGGGTGCTCACCGAAGATGGCCAGGTGATCGGCGTGCTGCGTTTCAAGGTGGTCGAGGATGTGCCGGCGGGGTGAAACCTCACCATCGCGCCGTCTTCATCGCGGGACCAGCAGAGTACCTGTGGGAGCGGGCTTGCCCCGCGATTGAAGCCACCACCGCTGCAACAGGCTATGATCTGACCCACCGCCGTCGTGCAGAGTCAGAAGCATGGAGCCCAGCGCCACCCTCGACACCCGCCAGCACCCCGCGCGCCTGCTGATCAGCGGCGACTGGACCCTGGCCCACTACGCCCGCCTCAGGCGCGACAGCGAACGGCTGCGCGACCAGTACGGCGCCGACGCGATCGCCGACCTCAGCCAGCTCGGACGCCTGGATACCGCCGGTGCCTCGCTGCTGGCCGAACTGCTCGGAGCCGAACGCCTGTCGTGCTGCACCGACGAACTCCCCGAGGCCAGCCGCGCATTGCTCAGGACCGTATACCGCTCGGTGCAGGACTACTGCATCCCGGTCAAGGAAGCCGAACAGCCGGTGCTCCTGCAACTGCTCGCGCGCATCGGCTGCGCGGTCGACACCCTGTGGCAGGATACCCGCCAGTTGCTGGGCTTCGTCGGCCTGATCCTCGCCACCCTGGCCACCCGGCTCCTGCAACCGCATCGATGGCGGGTCACGCCGGTGGTCGCGCACATCGAGCAGACCGGCCTGGATGCCGCGCCCATCGTCGCGCTGCTGACCTTCCTGGTCGGCGCCGTGGTCGCCTTTCTCGGCGCCACGGTCCTGGCCGACTTCGGCGCCACCGTCTTCACCGTCGACCTGGTGGCCTTCTCCTTCCTGCGTGAGTTCGCCGTGCTGCTGACCGCGATCCTCATGGCCGGCCGCACCGCCAGCGCCTTCACCGCGCAGATCGGTTCGATGAAGGCCAACGAAGAGATCGACGCCATCCGCACCCTGGGCCTGAACCCCATCGAGCTGCTGGTGGTGCCACGGATGCTGGCGCTGCTGATCGCCTTGCCGCTGCTGACCTTCGTCGCCATGGTCTGTGGCATCGTCGGCGGCGCGGTGGTCTGTGCGCTGTCGCTGGATATCCCACCGGCCATGTTCCTCTCGTTGTTGCAGAGCGACATCGGCGTGCAGCACTTCCTGGTCGGCCTGCTCAAGGCGCCGTTCTTCGCCTTCCTGATCGCCGCCATCGGCTGCCTGGAAGGCTTCAAGGTCAGCGGCAGCGCCGAGTCGGTCGGCGCACACACCACCTCGGCAGTGGTGCAGTCGATCTTCGTGGTCATCGTGCTGGATGCGGTGGCTGCGCTGTTCTTCATGGAGATGGGCTGGTGACTGGCACACGTGAAGCGGTGATCGAAGCCCGTGGCCTGTGCAACCGCTTCGGCAGCCAGAGCGTGCACGAGAACCTGGACCTGGACCTGTACCGCGGCGAAATCCTCGCCGTGGTCGGCGGCTCGGGCAGCGGCAAGTCGGTGCTGCTGCGCAGCATCGTCGGCCTGCGACGGCCCAACGAGGGCAGGGTGAAGGTATTCGGCCAGGACCTGGCCACGCTGAACGACGACCAGCGCTCGCAGGTGGAACGGCGCTTCGGCGTACTGTTCCAGAAGGGCGCATTGTTCTCGTCGCTGACCGTCACCGAGAACGTCGCACTGCCCCTGATCGAGCACGCCGGGTTGTCGCGCGCCGACGCCGAGCACCTGGCCGGCGTGAAGCTGGCACTGGCCGGGTTGCCGATCAGCGCCGCCGACAAGTACCCGGCCTCGCTGTCCGGCGGCATGATCAAGCGCGCAGCGCTAGCCCGCGCCCTGGCGCTGGACCCGGACATCCTGTTCCTCGACGAGCCTACCGCAGGCCTGGACCCGATCGGCGCCGCGGCATTCGACCAACTGATCCTGACCCTGCGAGATGCCCTCGGCCTCTCGGTGTTCCTCATCACCCACGACCTGGACACCCTCTACACCATCACCGACCGGGTGGCGGTGCTGTCGCAGAAGAAGGTGCTGGTCGCAGGGCCACTGGCCGAGGTCGAACGCACCGACGACCCCTGGATTCACGAATACTTTCACGGCCCGCGCGGACGTGCGGCCGAACAGGCTGCCGCAAACGCCGGACAGGAGCACTGAACGATGGAAACCCGAGCTCATCACGTCCTCATTGGGCTGGTCACCGTGCTGGTCGTGGCCGGCGCCATGCTGTTCGGCCTGTGGCTGACCAAGTCCAGCGTCGACGATGCCTTCAAGGATTACGAAGTGGTATTCAACGAAGCGGTTTCGGGCCTGTCCCGGGGCAGTGCGGTGCAGTACAACGGCATCAAGGTCGGCGATGTCAGCACCTTGCGCCTCGACCCGCAGGACCCACGCCGGGTGCTGGCACGCATCCGCCTGAGCGCCGATACGCCGGTCAAGGAAGACACCCAGGCCAAGCTCACCCTCGCCGGGGTGACCGGCAACTCGTTCATCCAGCTCAGCGGGGGGACGCCGCAGAGCCCGTCGCTCAAGGGCAAGGACGGGCAACTGCCGGTGATCGTCGCCTCGCCATCGCCGATCTCGCGGCTGCTCAACGACAGCAGCGACCTGGTGACCAACATCAACCTGCTGCTGCATAACGCCAACCAGATGTTCTCGGAGAACAACATCGAGCGCCTGAGCAACACCCTGGCCAATCTCGAGCAGACCACCGGCGCCTTCGCCAGCCAGAAGGGTGGCATCGCCCAGGCCATCGAGCAGTTGGGCCAGGTCGGCAAGCAGGCCAGCGCCACCCTGGCCGAGACCCAGGCCCTGATGCGCAATGCCAATGGCCTGCTGGGCAGCGAAGGCAAGCAGGCCTTCGGCAGCGCCGAACAGGCCATGCAGTCGCTGGCACAGAGCACCGCGACCATCAACGACCTGCTCAAGAACAACCGCGAAGCGCTCGACGATGGCGCCCAGGGTCTGAATCAACTGGCTCCGGCCATCCGCGAACTGCGCGAAACCCTCAACGCCCTCAAGGGCATTTCCCGGCGCCTGGAGGCCGACCCCAGCGGCTACCTGCTGGGCCGCGATCCGAACAAGGAGTTCCAGCCATGAGGCCGTCCCTTCGCCTGCTCGCCGCAGGCAGCCTGCTGAGCCTGGCCAGCGCCTGCTCGATCCTGCCGCAGGCCGAACCGACCGATATCTATCGCCTGCCGGTCAACCAGCCAACCCAGGCTGCGACGGCAGTGGACTGGTCGCTGCGCCTGAACAAGCCGCTGGCCAGCGAGGCGCTGGCCGGGCCGCGCATCGCCGTGATCCCGCAGGGGGATGTGATCAGCAGCTACAAGGGCGCGCGCTGGAGCGATCCGGTACCGCTGCTGGTGCGCAACCGCCTGCTCGATGCCTTCCAGCGCGACGGTCGGGTCCAGCGCCTGAGCGCCGATGACAGCAACCTGCAGGCCGACTACGAACTGGTGGGCGAGCTGCAGGCGTTCCAGAGCGAATACCGCCAGGAAGGCGTACAGGTGCTGGTCCGCTACGATGCGCGACTGGTGCAGGGGCGCAGCCAGCGCATCCTCGCCAGCCAGCGCTTCGAGGTGCGCCAGCCGCTGGCCGACAGGCAGGTGCCGGCGGTGGTCAGCGGCTTCGGTGCTGCCAGCGACCGGCTCACCCGCCAGGTGGTGGACTGGACCGTGGCCCAGGCTTCACGCATGCAGGCTCAGGCGAAGAACCAGTAGCAGACGAAGATCGCCGCGATCACCCCGGACAGCTCGGCCAGCAGCGCGCAGCCAACGGCGTGGCGCACACGCTGGATGCCCACGGCGCCGAAGTACACGGCCAGCACGTAGAAGGTGGTTTCGGTGCTGCCCTGGATGGTCGCGGCCACCAGGGCAGGGAAGCTGTCGACGCCGTGGGTCTGCATGGTCTCGATCAGCATCGCCCGCGCCGCACTGCCGGAGAACGGCTTGACCAGCGCGGTGGGCAGGCCCTCGACGAAGCGGCTGTCCACGCCCATCCATTCGACGGCATGACGAATACCGTCCAGGGCCAGCTCCAGCGCTCCCGAGGCGCGCAGCACACCCACCGCGACCAGCATCGCCACCAGGTAGGGCAACAGGCTTTTGGCGACATCGAAGCCCTCCTTGGCGCCTTCGACGAAGGCCTCGTAGACCTTCACCTTGCGCAGCGCACCGATCACCACGAACAGCATGATCACCCCGAACAGCGTGAGGTTGCCGAGGATCGACGACAGACTCGCCAATGCAGCCGCCGACAAGGTGCCGAGAAACGCCATGAAGCCACCCAGCAGCAGGGCGCCGGGGATGAAATAGGCCAGCACCACCGGATCCCACAGGCGCAGGCGCTGCATCACGGCGACCGACAGCAGGCCGACCAGGGTCGAAACGCTGGTGGCCAGCAGGATCGGCAGGAACACCAGGGTCGGGTCGGTGGCGCCTTGCTGGGCGCGGTACATGAAGATGGTCACCGGCAGCAGGGTCAGCGACGAGGCGTTGAGCACCAGGAACAGGATCTGCGCGTTGCTGGCCGTGGTGCTGCTGGGGTTGAGCTCCTGCAACGCGCGCATGGCCTTCAGGCCGATGGGCGTGGCAGCGTTGTCCAGGCCCAGGCCGTTGGCGGCGAAGTTCATGGTGATCAGGCCCAGGGCAGGGTGGCCGGGCGGTACTTCCGGCATCAGGCGCGCGAACAGTGGGCCGAGGACCTTGGCCAGCCATTCGACGATGCCGGCCTTTTCGGCGATCTTGAGAAAGCCCAGCCACAAAGTGAGGGTGCCGAACAGCAGGACCATGACCTCGACCGACAGTTTGGCCATGGCGAAGATGCTCTCGACCATCGCGGCGAAGATTCCCGCGTTGCCACCGACCAGCCACTGGGCCAGGGCGGAGATGGCCGCCACCACAAAAAAGCCGAGCCAGAGGCCGTTGAGCATCTGAAGTCCCCCTGAAAAATGCTCGAATGATAGCGCATAAGGCGCTCTGAATCCGATCCGCCCCCTGTACGAGCGCGTCGGACTCTACAATGCAAAAAGCCCCGACGGGTCGGGGCTTATGCTTGCAGCTCGAGGCTTACTGGTTGACGGTCTTGCCCGCCACCGCAGCTTCTTTCTTGCCGTCGGCCTGGAACAGCGAGTTGTAGTACGCCTCGCCCTTGGCGCTGTCGTACATGCCTTGCCACTTGGCGATGACCACCGCGGCCAGGGCGTTGCCCACCACGTTCAGCGCGGTACGGGCCATGTCCATGATGCGGTCGACACCGGCGATGAAGGCCAGGCCTTCCAGCGGGATGCCCACGCTGCCCAGGGTCGCCAGCAGTACAACGAAGGAGACGCCCGGCACACCGGCGATACCCTTGGAGGTGACCATCAGGGTCAGCACCAGCAGCAGTTGCTGGCTGATCGACAGGTCGATGCCATACAGCTGCGCGATGAAGATCGCCGCGATGCTCTGGTACAGGGTCGAACCGTCGAGGTTGAACGAGTAACCGGTCGGTACCACGAAGGAGCAGATCGACTTCGGTGCACCGTACTTCTCCATCTTCTCGATGACGCGTGGTAGCACGGTCTCGGAGCTGGAGGTCGAGTAGGCGAGGATCAGCTCGTCTTTCATGATGCGCATGATCTTGATGATCGAGAAGCCGAACACGCGCGCCACCAGGCCCAGCACCATGAAGGCGAAGAAGGCGATGGCGAAGTACACCAGCAGCACCAGCTTGGCCAGCGGCAGCAGGGAGGCGAAGCCGAAGTTGGCGACGGTCGCGGCGATCAGGGCGAACACGCCGATCGGGGCGTAGTTCATGATCATGTGGGTGACCTTGAACATGGTCTCCGACACGCCCTGGAAGGTACGCACCAGCGGCTCGCGCAGGTCGGCGTTGAGGCTCGAGAGGCCCATGCCGAACATGACCGAGAAGAAGATGATCGGCAGCATCTCGCCACGCATCAGCGCTGCGAAGATGTTCGACGGGATCAGGTTGAGCAGGGTCTCGATGAACGCATGCTCATGCTGCACCTCGGCCGCAGTGGCCTGGTACTTGGAGATGTCGACCGTGCCCAGGGTGCTCATGTCGATACCGGCGCCCGGGTGGAACACGTTGGCCAGGACCAGGCCGACGACGATGGCGATGGTGGTCACCACCTCGAAGTAGAGGATGGTCTTCAGGCCGATACTGCCCAGTTTCTTCGCGTCGCCAACCCCGGCGATGCCCACGATCAGCGACGAAATCACGATCGGGACGACGATCATCTTGATCAGGCGAATGAAGATGTCGCCGGCAGGCTGGAGGATGTTGCTGATCCACCATGCCTTTTCTGCACTGAAGTGATTCAGCAGCGCGCCGACTGCAACACCCAGTACCAGACCGATCACGATCTGCCAGGCGAGGCTCAGTTTTGCCTTCTTCATGTCGTTACCTTTGTTGTAGTGGTCATGGTCAGCAGAGCGGAAAACCGCGTCCCAGAGCCGTTGGCAACGTCACGGGCAGCGATTGGCTTCCGTCCGGCGACCCGTTTCGACGGTCACCGCCAGCGAGCGAACGAACGCTCGGGCCAGCGAAAAAGGCGGCAACTATTGCGATGGGAAGGGGGGCAGTCTAATGCCGGAAACGACTACCCCATGCCGAATCGGCATAGGAAAAGACTGCAAATCGGCCAATACAGCGGCTTAAAAATCCACTCGTTCGGATTTCCGAACATGGCCAAACCGCCATTTTTCGGCAGAAACGGCGGTATCCGTTCGAAGGCTGGAAGGGGTTGTTCGACAATCCGAATGGGCCGGATCGTACGGCTCGCGCACCGTGATCGGAGGGAAAAAATTTCGATGTACGGTTACGACAAAATGTGTCTCGAAGGAAAAATCGTACAAGTACGTTTAAGGAAGGAAGTCTCCGAATGGACGCTTCGGAAGCCAGGCCAGAACCTTGTGCCTTGTCTGACACGCTGACCTGGATCTTCCGATGCTGTCTCTCCTGACCCGGCCCTTGTCGGAGGTACTCCCTGTACCCCTAGGCCACTCCGACCCTGAAGCGATCAGAACAGCCCGGCCCCCTGGTCATGTGCTGCCTCTCCTCGAGGCGGCGCATCATGGAAGGCGCAACGCTAAAGAAGCTGCGCTTCCATCTGATTACAGTGCCCGACCGCCGGTCAGTACCAGTTCGGGTCGCGCTTGAGCTGCTCCTGCAGCATCTTCTGCATGCCTTCGTCCGGCTTGCCCAGCCAGCGGTAGTCCGCATGACGGGTCGGCGACTTGTCCGAGGGCAGGCCTTCGGGAACCTCCACGAGCATCCCGTAGGCTTCGTCCTTGTCCCAGCTGAACGCCACGATCAGGCGTTTGTAGGTGCAGTTGGTGTCCGACTCGCACAGCGGGCCGACGAGGTATTTGTCGCCGTCCTCGGTCACTGCGGACATCTGCTGCGCCGAGCTGCCACTGAGGTTGATCACCCACTCAGGCAACCGCTCTTCGTTCTTGATGGTCTTCTGCCAGGTCTGGCGGTACTCCGGGTCCGATCCCAGCAACTGGTTGGCCCGCATCTGACCGTCATTGGCTGCCATGGCCACCGTGCCACCGCCCAGCAGCAGGGCGGTGGCCAGGGCTTTGCAGAGCATCCTGCTCATGATCGTCAACCTCTACCACGGCCGAAGAAGAAGGAAGCGACGAACAGGACCAGGAAGACGATGAACAGGATCTTCGCGATACCGGTTGCAGCGCCGGCGATACCACCGAAGCCCAGCACGGCGGCGACAATGGCGATGATCAGGAATGTAATAGCCCAGCTCAGCATGGTGATTCTCCTTTCTTTTCGGGATCGGGTCGGCGCACTACTCAGAACACCCAGCGTTCCTGGGGAACGATGCTGTCCAGGGTTGCCGGAGAAGCCTTGGCCGAAGGCAGCGGCTGGGCTGCCTTGACCAGGGTGGTGGCGTGATTCGTCTTCAATTGCGTCAGCAGCGCAGTCTGGGCCGCTACCTGGTCCGCCAGGCGAGCGGTCTGCCAGCTGTGATAGAACAGGCCGGCGGCGAGCGTCAGGACCAGCGCCATCGCCAGATACATGAACTGGTGCATGTGCAGTGCTGCATCCTGCGAGCGATTGACTTGACGGTTCATGCCGGCTCCTCCTGCTGTCTTTGTTATCCAAACCTTGAGGAGATTATTGCAGCCTGCATGCCAGCTTTTACGAACGAATAAATTCCTTATAAATCAACAAGTTAAATACAGACCACAAAGAGGACGGGGACGTATCCTGCACGATGCCCTGCTGCAGGCCGTGCGTTTTGCACGATTCAGCCTTCCACCTTGCTCGCCACCTTCAGCAGATCGGCGTCCACCCCGCGTACGCCGAGGATCTGCCCGGCAATCTGCACGGCGATGGTCTTCTGCTCGTTGCTGACCACTTCTCCCGACAGCCGCACCAGACCTTCCTGGCTCGCCACCTTGATGTTCGGGCCGTCCAGGTTGCGGCTGTAACGGAAGCTGCTCTGCACCTTGTCGATGATCCAGGCATCACTGGGCTGCGGCCCTTCGGCAGCGCTGACAGGATTTTCCCGGGCCTGGGCCATGGCAGCGGAATCGAGGCTGATCAGGTTGTTGACCAGGTACACGCCCTCGCTGGTGCGGGCGATGACCCCCGCCAGTTCCTTGGCCTCGACGTTGTCTACCCGGCCACGCATGGTCACCACACCCTCGCGGCTCTCGACTTCGATCGGCGCCTTCTCGGTGACCCGGCTCCACAGCAGGCGCGCGCGGATGATCGCGGTCAGGGTCGCGTCTTCCAGGCGCTGGGCGTAGGCGCGCAGTTCGAGCGGGCGCTCGGCCAACTGCGCATTGACCTGCAGGCGGTTGTCCACCCGCTCGATACCGCGGGTAGCCAGGGCCACCCGCTCGGCCAGGTCGCGCTCCACAGTGTTTTCCACCTCACCGCTGAGGCGGGCCTGCTGCCCTTGCACTTCGACCTGGATGCGGAACGGATTGAGCACCTTGTTCAGCGACACGGCCGTCTGCACGGCGCTCTCGAGCCGCGCGTCCTGCACCGGGTCGGCGAAGGCAGGGCTGATGACCAGCGCCAGGCCGGCAGCCAGCGCGTGGTTACGGGTGAATAAAGGCATGGGCATTCTCCTTTTTCGTCGTAAAGCCAAGGATCCTCGCAACCTGCATGCCAGAACGGTCCAGCGCGAAAATCCAATTTATTTCAATCAGTTAGCCAACAGTTGGGGCAACGGCTAGCATGCATAGGACGGAATACTTCAGAATCGACCATGCAACTTGCCCGATTTTTCCGACACTAACTGAGATCTATCCCAAAGGAGCGCAGGAAAAATGGAATCAGCCCAGGACAACCAAGGCCGCATTCTGCTGGTGGACGACGAGTCCGCGATCCTGCGTACCTTCCGTTACTGCCTCGAAGACGAGGGCTACAGCGTCGCCACGGCCAACAGTGCCGCCCAGGCAGAGACCCTGCTGCAGCGCCAGGTGTTCGATCTGTGCTTCCTCGATCTGCGCCTGGGCGAAGACAACGGCCTCGACGTGCTGGCACAGATGCGTATCCAGGCGCCCTGGATGCGTGTGGTGATCGTCACGGCACACTCGGCGATCGATACTGCGGTGGATGCCATCCAGGCCGGCGCCGCCGACTACCTGGTCAAGCCCTGCAGCCCCGACCAGCTGCGCCTGGCCACGGCCAAGCAGCTGGAAGTACGCCAGCTGTCGGCGCGGCTCGAGGCACTCGAAGGCGAGGTGCGCAAGCCCAAGGACGGCCTGGACTCCCACAGCCCGCAGATGATGGCGGTGCTGGAAACCGCGCGGCAGGTGGCAACCACCGACGCCAACATCCTCATTCTCGGTGAGTCGGGTACCGGCAAGGGCGAACTGGCCCGCGCGATCCATGGCTGGAGCAAGCGCGCACGCAAGGCCTGCGTGACCATCAACTGCCCGTCGCTGAATGCCGAGCTGATGGAAAGCGAACTGTTCGGCCACACCCGCGGGGCCTTCACCGGCGCCAGCGAAAGCACGCTGGGTCGGGTCAGCCAGGCCGACGGCGGTACGCTGTTCCTCGACGAGATCGGGGATTTCCCGCTGACCCTGCAGCCCAAGCTGCTGCGCTTCATTCAGGACAAGGAATACGAGCGCGTTGGCGACCCGGTCACCCGTCGCGCCGATGTGCGCATCCTGGCGGCCACCAACCTCAACCTTGAAGAGATGGTGCGCGAGAGCCGCTTCCGTGAAGACCTGCTGTACCGCCTCAACGTCATCACCTTGCACCTGCCGCCGTTGCGCGAACGCAGCGAGGACATCCTGACCCTGGCCGACCGGTTCCTGGCCCGCTTCGTGAAGGAATACTCCCGCCCGGCGCGCGGCTTCAGCGACGAAGCCCGTGCCGCACTGCTCAACTACCGTTGGCCGGGCAACATCCGCGAACTGCGCAACGTGGTGGAGCGCGCCAGCATCATCTGCCCGCAGGAACGCGTCGAGATCAGCCACCTGGGCATGGGCGAACAGCCCACCGGCAATGCCCCGCGGGTCGGTGCGGCGCTGAGCCTTGACGAGCTGGAGCGCGCCCACATCGGCGCGGTGCTGGCCGCCAGCGACACCCTCGACCAGGCGGCCAAGACCCTGGGCATCGACGCCTCCACCCTGTACCGCAAGCGTAAGCAGTACAACCTGTGAGGTGGCCGATGAAGCTGCGCACACGGCTGTTCCTCAGCATCTCGGCGCTGGTCACGGTGGCCCTGCTGGGCCTGCTGCTGGGGCTGGTCAGCGTGCTGCAGATGGCCGCCGCGCAACAGCGCCTGGTGCGCGACACCAACCACACGCTGGAAGTCGGGCTGAAACTGCGCCAGAACCTGGGTGAGCAGTTGAACCTGATGCTCGACGCAGACACCGACCCGAAGAGCCTGGTGAGCCTGCAGGAAAACTTCCAGACACTGCTGGTCTCCGGCCTCGAGCAGGGTGGTGAACGTACCGGTTTCAGCAAGGCCAGCAGCAATTACCAGGCGTTTCTCCAGGCCTATCGCGACAGCACCTCGCCGTGGCGCAGCATGGGCGTTGACGACCCGCTGGGTGCTGCCTTCAACCAAGTACGCACCGACCTGATCGACTCGCACAAACAGGCGCTGGAGCATATTTCGCGCAGTGAGGAACACGCCCGCGACCACGCCCTGCTGGTCAGCGGCGCGCTGGGGCTGATGGGCCTGGTCGTGGTGGTGCTGGGCTTCATCACCGCGCACAACATCGCCAGGCGCTTCGGACAGCCCATCGAGGCGCTGGCCAAGGCAGCCGACCAGGTCGGGCAGGGCAACTTCGATGTGACGCTGCCGGTCACCCAGGCGATCGAGCTCAACCAGCTGACCCGCCGCTTCGGCCTGATGGCCGATGCGCTGCGCAAGCACCAGGCCACCAACATCGATGAATTGCTGGCCGGCCAGCAACGGCTGCAGGCCGTGCTCGACAGCATCGACGATGGCCTGCTGATGATCGACCGCCAGGGCCGCCTGGAGCACCTCAATCCGGTCGCGCAACGCCAGCTGGGCTGGGATACCTCGCGGCTCGGCAGAAGCCTGGCCGAAACCCTCGGCCGGCCCGAGCTGGAGCAGCAGATTCGTCAGGTGCTGCGCGGCGGCAGCCTGGACCGCCCCCCGGAAGACCTGAGTATCGAGGTCGACGACGAAGCCCGCCTGCTGACCTACAGCCTGACCCCGGTCAGCCATCCCCAAGGCCCGATCCTCGGTGCGGTGATGGTGCTGCACGACGTCACCGAGCAGCGCGCCTTCGAGCGGGTGCGCAGCGAGTTCGTGCTGCGCGCGTCCCACGAGTTGCGCACACCGATCACCGGCATGCACATGGCCTTCGGCCTGCTGCGCGAGCGGGTCAGCTTCCCGCCCGAGGCGCGGGAAAACGACCTGCTCGAAACCATCGGCGAGGAAATGCAGCGCCTGACCCAGCTGATCAACGACCTGCTCAACTTCTCGCGCTACCAGAGCGGCCTGCAGAAGCTGGAACTGGCACCCTGTGCGATCGACGACCTGCTCGAACGGGCACGCGGGCGTTTCGCCGAGGCCGCGCAGGGCAAGCAGATCGAGCTGGTCAGCGAGCTGGAGCAGCCGTTGCCACGCATCCAGGCCGACCTCGCGCAACTCGACCGGGTGCTGGACAACCTGCTGCACAACGCCATCCGCCACACCGCAAGCGGCGGGCATATCCGCCTGCATGCACGGCGCCATGCCGAGCGGGTGATCGTCAGTGTCGAGGACAACGGTGAGGGTATCGCCTACGGCCAGCAGGGGCGGATCTTCGAACCCTTCGTGCAGGTCGGACGCAAGAAGGGCGGTGCCGGCCTGGGCCTGGCGCTGTGCAAGGAAATCGTGCAGCTGCATGGCGGACGCATGGGCGTGTTCTCGCGGCCAGGGCAGGGCACCCAGTTCTACATGGCCCTGCCGGTGTGAGCCCCACCTCTGCAACACTGCACACCCGCAAAGGTGTTCACGGCTCGTCGTCGATCCGCCGGGCGCCCATCCGTCGCCCGCGGGTGATCAGCTCGGCGAACTGACGCGCATTGAGCGGATGGGCGAACAGCCAGCCCTGGCCGTAGTTCACCCCTTCGCTGTTGAGCAGCACTGCCTGGTCTTCGCACTCGATGCCCTCGGCGATCACCCGCAGGTGCAGGTCATGGGCCATGCGGATGATGTGCGGGGCAACGCCGCTGCTGGCGGCGTCGTGCCCCAGGGCATCGATGAACGCCTTGTCGATCTTCAGGCAGTCCACCGGCAAGGTCTGCAGGTAGGCCAGGCTGCAGTAGCCGGTACCGAAATCATCGATCAGCACCTGGTGCCCCACCGACCGCAGCGCCTGCAGGTTGTCGCGTGCCACCACCACGTCGATCAGCCCGCGCTCGGTGACCTCGAAGGCAATCTGCGTGGCCGACACCCGATGATGCGCCAGCAACCGCGCCGCGACCCTGCCGATGCGCGGCACCATCACATCGCAAGCGGCGAGGTTGACCGAGATATAAAGGTGGCGGTTGGCGCGCAGCAACTGGCCCAGTTGCTCCAGCACTCGTTGCAGGACGAAATCGGTGATCTGGCGGATCTGCCCGGTATTCTCGGCCAGGGGAATGAACAGCTCCGGGCTGGTCAGGCTGCCATCGTGCCTTCGCCAGCGCACCAGCGCCTCGGCGCCGACACAGCGGCGGCTGTCGAGCTCGAAGATCGGCTGGTACAGCACCTGGAGTTCGCCCCGGCGCAGTGCCTGCTGCAATTCCGAGCTCATCGAGCGGCGCTGCAGGATCAGTTGCAGCACCAGCCAGCCGATGCAGCAGGCCAGCAGCAGGCTGCCGGGGAACAACAGCCAGAGCATGCCGTCGAGCTTCAACGGCATGCTGGCGCGCGGGGCAATCAGCACCAGCTGGTAGTCCGGCGATCTGGTGGGCATGCGGTAGACCAGGCGATCGCTCAGCTCGACCAGGGCCTTGCTCGAGGGAGGCGGCCAGTCCGCGGTCGGCGGCCACGGCTGGGTCGGCCCGAGTACCGGAATCGCCCGCCGACCACGGTCGAGCACCACCAGCAGGCTGCCGCCGGGAGGAAGGTCAACCACATCGGTGAGATGACCGCGTGAGGTGGACACCAGGAAGTGCCCGCGCCCGAGCATCAGCGCGGCAAGATTGTCGTTCGGCTCGGGGGTGGTATTGAGCCAGTAGCTGTAGGTCGGCCCACGGATATCCGGGGCACGTCCGGGCTGCATGACCTGGTCCCCACCCCGGCTGGAGCAGGCGATGTCGCCGTCGACATAGGCCGCCTCGTAGACGAAGCGGTAGCTCAGCCCCACCTGACGCAACGCAGACAGCATCGATGCATCGCAACCACGCAGCGCCATCGGCTGCGCCTGCAACTGGTCGACGCCCTCGCGCAACTGGCCGAACACCTGCTCCAGGCGTTCGAGAAAGCGCTCGCCACGGGCGTTCATCTGCGCGCTTTCGCTCTGTTTCATCTGCTGCACGGTCACGCCGAAGCTGGCGGCCAGCAGCAGCGCAGCGCTGGCCAGTGCGACCAACGAGGCCAACAGCCAGGGGCGGTAGAAAATTTGGCGCACAGAGGCGATGAGCGATGACATGCGCGGCATCCAGTTGAATACCAAAGGTATAGCAACTGGATCGACAGTTGGCGCGGCGCGATGGGCGGTCCTGCCTCAGCGCATGCCGTTGAGCACCTGCAGCATCGCTGCGGTCTGCGCATCCGGCACACCATCGAAGCGCTGGGGGCGGAAGTGCATCTGGAACGCCGCGATCACGTGCCGCGTGGAGACGTCCAGCTCGCCGGTCTGCTCGACGGCATAACCGAAGCGCGCCAACTGCTGCTGGTACCACAGCGGGCTCGGTGGGTTGGCTTCGAAGTACACCTGCTGGCGCGCGACGGCTGCGGCATTCGGCCAGATGCCCAGGCCTGCGTCGGCCAGGCGCTTCCAGGGGAACATCGGCCCCGGATCGAGCTTGCGCAGCGGTGCGATGTCACTGTGGCCAATGATGTGGCGCGGCGGGATGTTGTTGCGCTTGACGATATCCCTGACCAGGGCGATCACCGCCTGGATCTGCGCCTCGCTGTAGGGGTGCCAGACCCGGCCGGTCGGGGTGTCGGTATAGCCGGGGTTGACGATCTCGATGCCGATCGAACTCGAGTTGAGCCAGGTGCGGCCCAGCCACTGGCTCTCGCCGGCATGCCAGGAACGGCGGCTTTCGTCGACCAGCTGGTAGACCGTCGCATTGCCGTCGCCCACCAGGTAGTGACTGCTGACCTCGCCGTGGGTCAGCAGCGCCAGCGAGCGCTCCAGTGAGGCATTGGTGTAATGCAGGATGACGAACTGGATACGGCTGTCCTGGTTCGCCGAGGTGTGGCTGCGGTCGATGCGCAGGCCGCTGGAGCAGCCAGTGAGTACGATCAGGAGCAGGGCAGTGAATAGCGTTTTCATCACAAGCAGGCACGTCATGTGTCGGTATTAGCGCTACAGTATAACGTGCTCTTCTCAATTACCGAGTCAGGATTTCCGCCGTTCAGCGGCTGCGCCTTCGCATCTAGCCCTGCTCGACACGATTGCGCCCCTGATCCTTGGCGCGATACAGGGCTTCGTCGGCACGCTTGAGTACCTGGTCGCTCCGTTCGCCGGAACGGAAGGCACTGACGCCGATGGACGTGGTGATCACCACGCGTTCGCCCTTGAAGTGGAACGGGCAGGCTTCGATCGCGGCACGCAGTGCCTCGGCCACCTGCAGCGCCGCAGGGGGCGATGTCTGCGGCAGCAGCAGGACGAATTCCTCGCCCCCGAACCGGGCGATGAAATCGCGGCCGCGCAGGCGTTTGCGCAACTGGTCGGCGACGATCTTCAGGACCTTGTCGCCCGCCAGGTGACCATAGCCGTCGTTGATGCGCTTGAAATGATCGAGGTCGAGGATGGCCATGGCCAGGTGCCCGCCGTTCTCCTGCCAGTCGGCAAGTTCACGCTCGACCTGTTCGCTCCACGCCGCCCGGTTGGGCAGGCCGGTCAGGGGGTCGACCAGCGCCTTCTGGCGCTGCTCCTCCAGATGCTCGCGGTAACCAAGCGCTTCCTGCTCCATGCTTGCCACGCGCTCGGCCAGGCCCTGCAGGCGCCCGGCCAGCTCCTGCTCACGGCGGTCACGCTCGTGCTGATGATCATCCATGGTGACCAGCAGGCCTTCGAGACGGTTGTCCAGCAGGTGCTTGAGGCTGTCGATGTCCGCCGCGCCCTGCACGCTGCTCTGCAGGCCGTCGACCTGCTCACGCAACTGGTTGTCCAGGTCACGGGCCGCGCTGCTGTTGTCGGCATGGCCTTCGCTGGCTTCCTGCAGATGGCTCTGGAAGGTCTCCAGGCGCTCGTTGATCTGCTGCAGATAGGCCTCGAACTCGTGCTGGCCGCTGTCGTTGATGGCCAGCATCAGCACGGCGAGGTCGTCCAGCACCGGAATCAGTTCGTACCAGTTCAGCCCGCGTGCCACGCGCTCGCGCATCTCCAGGGCCTGCGCCTTGTGGCGCTCGGGCAGGCTCAGGTCGTCGAGCAGGCCGATCAGGGTTTCCTCGATATGCGCGGCGACCTGGCTGTACGGCGGCTCGACGGCGTCGGGCAGGGCGTAGGGGCCGTCCTCGCCCGGGCCTGCATCTTCTGTGGGCTCCGGGGTAGCGGCTTGATCCGCCGGTGCGCTGTCGCCGGTGGTCTCCGGCTCGGCCGGCTCGGGCTCAGGCTCGACGAGGGTGTCGAGGAGCTCCGACTCACCCACGCGCTCTGGCTCGCCGGGCTCGGCGGCAGGCTCGACCGCTTCGGCAACAGGCGTCACTTGCGCATCTGGCGCGGAGGGCTCGGAAACGGGCTCGACAGGCCCGAGCGGCGCAGGCAAGGGCTGCAGCTCATCGGCTTCAACCACGCTATGCGGGGCTGGAGCTGGAGCTGGAGCTGGAGCTGGAGCTGGAGCTGGAGCTGGAGCTGGAGCTGGAGAGTGTGGCTCGGGGTCACGAGCTGGCAACGCTTCGTTCTTCGGCTCGACAGCCTGGACCTGCGCCGCTGCGCGTGCGGGCGCTGCTGCATGCTCCGGTTCGACGGCCTCGGCCTGCGCCCCATCTTCACGCCCCCCGAACAAGCGCTGCAGAAAGCCCGGCCGCGCCTCGTCGCTCGCCTTGCGCAGCGACGACAGTGCCCGCCCCTGCAAGCCGCTCAGTTCACCGAGCAGCGGCGGCAGCTCACGCGACTGGCTGACGCCGCCGTCGAGCTTCTTGGCCAATTTCTTCAGCGGCCGGGAAACGTCGCCGGGCAACTCCAGCCCCTGCAACTGGGAAACCAGCGAAGTCAGCGCGTCGCTGACCTGGTTCATGCGCGTTTCACGGCGCTGCTCGGAGTCCAGCACGGCCTTTTCCAGCCGTGGGATGAGACCGGCGAGGCCCGCGTCCATGCTGTCGCTGCGGATGACCTCGCGCATTTCCTTCATGCACTGGTCGACGATCTTGTCGCTGCCTTCTGCCGCCAGGGTGCTGCGTACCAGGCCACGGCGCAGCAAGTCGAGGCGTGCTTCCCAGCGCCGCTCGAGCTTTTCCTGCCGTTCGATGCTTTTTAGATACTTTTCTTTCCAGCGCTCGGCTTCGTCGGTCATGCCTGGATCCGCAACGGTAATGGCATCAGAGAGTAGGTGAATACTGGATTTCGGCGCGAAGCGCGAACTCTTGAGTGTGTCAGCGCACGACCGGCAGGGTATCTGCGGTCAGGGCATCCGGCAATCGGATCTCGACGGCGACGGGCAGGTGATCGGAAATCGGCTGCGACAGCACCTCGACCCGTTCCAGAGTAAGGCTGGAACTGAGCAGGATGTGGTCCAGGCAGCGTTGCGGACGCCAACTGGGGAAGGTCGCCTCGACCTGTGGCGCGATCAGGCCGAGGTCGCGCAGGGGCGAGCGCTCGAGCAGGTCATTGGCGTGGGTGTTCATGTCGCCCATGAGGATCTGATGGCGATAGCCGCCGATCAGCTCACGGATATACCCCAGTTGCAGGGCGCGGGTCTTGGCACCCAGGGCCAGGTGCATCATCACCACGATCAACGCATCCTCGCCTTCGCCGAAGCGCACCAGGATCGCCCCGCGACCAGCCGGGCCGGGCAGGGGGTGGTCTTCCAGATGCTGGGGCTTGAGCCGGCTGAGGACGCCGTTGCTGTGCTGGGCGAAACGCCCGAGGTTGCGGTTGAGCTGCTGGTACCAGTAGGGGAAGGCGCCCAGCTGGGCGAGGTGCTCGACCTGGTTGACGTAACCCGAGCGCAGGCTGCCGCCATCGGCTTCCTGCAGGGCAACCAGGTCGAAGTCACCGAGCAGGTCGCCGATCTTCTGCAGGTTGCCGGCCCGCCCGGTATGCGGCAGCAGGTGCTGCCAGCTGCGGGTCAGGTAGTGACGATAGCGCTCGGTGCTGATGCCAACCTGGATATTGAAGCTGAGCAGCCGCAGGCGACCATCTTCCGGCAGGCCTGGGGCCTGCAGGTGATGCTCGTTGACCCGCGGCTGGTGCAGGCCAACACTTCGCGTATTACGCAAGCGGGCCATGGCTACGCCGCCTACTTGGCGGCACGCTCCTTGGCAATCAGTTGGTCGGCGACGTCCAGCACGCCTTCCGGTCCGCCAGCAGTGCCCAGGTCGAAGCGGTACTTGCCGTTGACCACCATGCTCGGTACGCCGGTGATTTCGTACTTCTTCGCCAGTTCCTTGGCCTGGTTGACCTGGCCCTTGATGGCGAACGAGTTGAAGGTGGCGAGGAACTTGTCCTTGTCCACGCCCTGGGTGGCGAGGAAGTCGGCCATGTCGTTCGGGTCGGTCAGGCGCTTGCGCTGGTTCTGGATGGCGTCGAAGACGGCAGCGTGGACCTTGTGCTCGACGCCCATGGCTTCGAGGGTCAGGAACATCTGGCCGTGGGCATCCCATGGGCCGCCGAACATGGCTGGAATACGCTTGAAGTTGACATCAGCCGGGAGCTTTTCAGCCCAGGGGTTGATGGTCGGTTCGAAGTGATAGCAGTGCGGGCAGCCGTACCAGAACAGCTCGACGACTTCGATCTTGCCGGGCACCGAGACCGGAACCGGGTTGCTCAGCTCGATATATTCCTTGCCGGCCACAGGCTCTGCAGCCTGTACCGCGGCCATACCGAATACGCTGGCGGCGACCAGCGCAGCGCTGAGAATCAGTTTACGCATGCTTTACTCCTGAGCAGTCAGTGGTCGCCTCGACACGACCTATGCTGTGACAGGTCATGAAGGGCTCGAGTTCTGTAGTGTAACGGCTGGGGCCAGAAAAAAGGGCGGCCAGGGCCACCCTTTTCATGTTTAGCGATATTGCATTAACCGAGTGTTAACGCCAGACCTCAGTGCAACCCCTGGATATAGCTGGCCAGCGCCTCGATATCCTTGTTGCTCAACTTGCCGGCAATGGTGCGCATGGTCATGGCATCGCCATCGTTGGTGCGGTTGCCTTCGCGGAAGTCGGTGAGCTGCTTGGTGACGTACTGCGAGTGCTGCCCGCTGAGGTGCGGGAAACCTGCCAGGGCGATGCCCGCGCCATTGGGCGAGTGGCAGCCGGTGCAGGCGGGCATGCCCTTGTCCAGGTCGCCGCCGTTGAACAACGCGCGACCGCGCTCCACCAGCTTGGGATCCGCCGCACCGACGCTGCCTTTCTGGCTGGCGAAGTAGGCGGCGATGTCGGCCAGGTCCTGGTCGTTGAAGGGCTCGAGCATGCCGGTCATCTCCAGCACGGTACGCTTGCCCGACTTGATATCGTGCAATTGCTTTTCGAGGTAGCGCTGGCCCTGGCCGGCCAGTTTCGGGAAGTTCGGCGCCAGGCTGTTGCCATCGGGGTTATGGCAGGCACCACAGACCGCAGTCTTCGCCTGGCCGGCAGCGGCATCGCCTTTGATGGGGTCGGCAGCAGTGGCCGCACCTGCGACACCCATGGTCAACAGCAGACTCACGAATAGTTTGTTCATCAGCTAATCCAACACGGCTAAGGGTGAAATGTTATGTATCGGGACTGCCGCTCATCCAAAGGATGACCAACCGGTAGTCCTCGGCACTGCAGTCCATGCACAATCCACGCGGCGGCATAGCCTTGAAACCCTGGGTAACATGCGCCACCAGCACATCCACGCCTCGCGCCAGCCTGGGCTCCCAAGCGGCCGCATCGCCCTTCCTGGGGGCCTGTGGCAGCTGTCCGGCGTGACAGGCCGCACACGTGCGGTTGTACAACGCCTCGGGATCCTGTGTAGCCTGTGCGCTGAAAAACGGCAGGAACATACCGACCGCCAGCAGCCATTTCGCCATGCGGAACGACCTGACAGGGTTGGGGGCCGCGCTGCGTTCTGATGCGCGAGCTAGTGATCGACACCCCATGCCCGTTCTCCTTCGCTGGGAGAATGAGCACACAAAAACTGGGGCATTATATACTTCCGCCCTCCAAACGGAAACGCGGCCTGGATCAGGCAACACCCACATCGGATATCCCATGCAAGTCAAGAACCCCATCCTCGGCCTCTGCCAGAAAGCCAAATTCGCCCTCAGCGCTGCCAAGGTCGAACAATGCCCGGAAGACCAGGGCTACGAGGTGGCTTTCGCCGGCCGTTCCAACGCCGGTAAATCCAGCGCCCTCAATACCCTGACCCATGCCAGCCTGGCGCGAACCTCCAAGACCCCGGGGCGCACCCAGCTGTTGAATTTCTTCAGTCTGGACGATGAACGGCGTTTGGTCGACCTGCCGGGTTACGGTTATGCGAAAGTGCCGATCCCGCTCAAGCAGCACTGGCAGAAGCACCTGGAAGCCTACCTGGGCGGGCGCGAGTGCCTGCGCGGGGTGATCCTGCTGATGGACGTGCGCCACCCCATGACCGACTTCGACAAGATGATGCTCGACTGGGCCAAGGCCAGTGGCATGCCCATGCACATCCTGCTGACCAAGGCCGACAAGCTCACCCACGGCGCGGGCAAGAACACCCTGCTCAAGGTGCAGTCGGAAATTCGCAAGGGCTGGGGCGAGGCGGCGTCCATCCAGCTGTTCTCGGCGCCCAAGCGCCTCGGTCTGGAAGAAGCCTACCGGGTGCTGGCGGACTGGATGGAGCTGGAAGACAAGCCGGTGGCCTGAAGCCTGCCGGCAACCTGCGGGGGCGGGCAAGCCCGCGCCTGCAGGCCTTGGGCAAATTCCGGGCAAAAAAAACCCCGGACTTCATATGGGGAGGGGGAAGTTCGGGGTCCAAGTCCGGACCGCTAGGGCGGGGTCCAGATATCTGCCAACACTTAACACAACATAGGAGCATCGAAAGGCTTCACCAGCCATTCAGTTACTCTGAGTTCCGCTTCACCGGTTTAGTTCCGAAGCCTTGAAAACTATTTGCGATAGTTTCATGAATCTTCAGAACCGGGGGCGAGGAGCCTACCCTGCGGATCTGCGACACCACGCCACAGATCCTACTCCTCTTCGCCAGACCGTTTAGTGAGCTTCGTCCCAATTCGAACCGACGCCGACTTCGACCAGCAGCGGCACATCGAGCTGCGCGGCGTTGCTCATGTAGGGGCGAATGTCGGCCTTCACCTGCTCGACCAGGTCTTCACGCACCTCAAGCACCAGTTCATCGTGCACCTGCAGGATCACCCGGGCATCCAGACCACTGTCGTTCAGCCAGTTGTCTACCGCGACCATGGCGCGTTTGACGATATCGGCCGCCGTGCCCTGCATCGGCGCGTTGATCGCGGTGCGCTCGGCGCCCTTGCGCAAGGCCGGGTTCTTGGCGTTGATGTCCGGCAGGTACAGGCGCCGGCCGAACAGGGTCTCGACGAAGCCCTGCTCGGCGGCCTGGGTGCGGGTGCGCTCCATGTAGGCCAGCACGCCAGGGTAGCGGGCGAAGTAGCGGTCGATGTAGTCCTGCGACTGCTTGCGGTCGACGCCGATCTGCTTGGCCAGGCCAAAGGCGCTCATGCCGTAGATCAGGCCGAAGTTGATGGCCTTGGCGCTGCGCCGCTGGTCGTTGGTGACCGCCTCCAGGGCCACGCCGAACACCTCCGCGGCCGTCGCCCGGTGCACGTCGAGGTCGTTGCGGAAGGCATGCAGCAAGCCTTCGTCCTTGGCCAGATGGGCCATGATGCGCAGTTCGATCTGCGAGTAGTCCGCGGCCAGCAGCTTGTAGCCGGGGCTGGCGACGAAGGCCTGGCGGATGCGGCGGCCCTCGGGGGTGCGGACCGGGATGTTCTGCAGGTTCGGATCGCTGGACGACAGGCGCCCGGTGGCGGCCACGGCCTGCTGGTAGGAGGTGTGGATGCGCCCGGTGCGCGGGTTGATCTGCTCCGGCAGCTTGTCGGTGTAGGTGCTCTTGAGCTTGCTCAACGAGCGATACTCCATCAGCACCGTCGGCAGCGGGTAGCCTTCGGCGGCCAGGTCGGCGAGCACCGCTTCGGCAGTGGAGGCCTGGCCCTTGGCGGTCTTGCTCAGTACCGGCATGCCCAGCTTGTCATAGAGGATCACGCCCAGCTGCTTGGGCGAGCCGAGGTTGAATTCTTCGCCCGCCAGCTCGAACGCCCGACGCTCGAGCTCGGCCATCTTCACCCCCAGCTCGCCGCTCTGCACCTTGAGCAGCTCGGCATCGACCAGCGCGCCCTGGCGCTCGATCCTCGCCAGCACCGGCACCAACGGCATCTCGATGTCCATCAGCACCGGCAGCACGCTCGGCGTCCTGGCCAGACGTGCCTGCAGCGCCTGGTGCAGGCGCAGGGTGATGTCGGCGTCCTCGGCCGCGTAGGGGCCGGCCTTGTCCAGGTGGATCTGGTTGAAGGTCAGCTGCTTGGCACCCTTGCCGGCGATGTCTTCGAAGGCGATGGTGCTGTGGTCGAGGTATTTCTGCGCCAGGCTGTCCATGTCGTGGCGGGTGGCGGTGGAGTCGAGCACATAGGACTCGAGCATGGTGTCGTAGGCCACGCCGCGCATGTCGATCGACACCGGGGCGTTGGCCAGGATATTGATGTCGTACTTGGCATTCTGCCCGACCTTGGCCTTGGCCGGGTCTTCCAGCAGCGGCTTGAGCGCGCGCAGCACGGAATCGCGGTCCAGTTGCTGCGGAGCGCCTTCATAGTCGTGCGCCAGGGGCACATAGGCCGCCTCGTGGGGCTCGACAGCGAACGACAGGCCCACCAGTTCGGCACGCTGGGCGTCCAGGCTGGTGGTCTCGGTGTCGAAGGCAAACAGCGGCGCCTGGCGCAGTTTCTCCAGCCAGGCGTCGAAACGTGCCTGTTCGAGGATGGTTTCGTACCTGGCCTCGACCTGCGCCGCTGGCTCTTCGACCGCAGCGATGGCGTCACCGACGCGGGCGGCGTCGCGCTGCACGTCGGCGATCCAGCTCTTGAACTCCATCTCGGTGTACAGCGCCAGCAGCGTTTCGCGGTCCGGCTCGCCGCACACCAGGGCATCGACCTCGACATCCAGCTCGACATCGACCTTGATGGTCGCCAGCTCGTACGACAGGAACGCCGCGTCGCGGTGCTCCTGCAACTTGGCCGGCAAGGTCTTGGCGCCACGAATGGCCAGGCCCGGCACCTTGTCGAGGTTCTCGTACAGCTCGCGCAGGCCCCCGCCGATACCGGTCAGCAGGCCGACGGCGGTCTTCTCGCCGACCCCGGGAACACCCGGGATGTTGTCGACCTTGTCGCCCATCAGGGCCAGGAAATCGATGATGTGCTCGGGGCCGACGCCGAACTTCTCGTGCACGCCGGCAACGTCCAGCACGCTGCCGGTCATGGTATTGACCAGGGTGATATGGCCGTCCACCAGCTGTGCCATATCCTTGTCGCCGGTCGAGATGATGACCGGGCGCCCGGCCGCCGCGCTGCTGCGCGCCAGGGTGCCGATCACGTCGTCGGCCTCGACCCCTTCGACACACAGCAGCGGGTAACCCAGGGCCCTGACGCTGGCGTGCAGCGGCTCGACCTGCACGCGCAGGTCGTCGGGCATGCTCGGACGGTTGGCCTTGTACTCGGCGAACATGGCGTCGCGGAAAGTCCCGCCCTTGGCGTCGAAGACCACGGCGAACAGGCTGTCCGGATACTGCTTGCGCAAGCTCTTGAGCATGTTCAGCACGCCCTTGACCGCACCGGTGGGCATGCCCTTGGATGTGGTCAGCGGCGGCAGCGCGTGAAAGGCGCGGTAGAGGTAGGACGAACCGTCCACCAGGACGAGAGGCGCTTGGCTCATGAGGAGAATCAACCTTTTCGACGGGTCCGGAGCTAGAATAGCCGGATCAGTGACGACAAAAGGACTTAGGTTATCATGCGTACACCCATTCGCCTGTTACTGCTCAGCCTGCTGGCCACCATGCCGGTCGTTACGCTGGCGGCGGACGACGCCCCATCGGCAGATCCCGATGTGACCATTCGCACGGAAGGCGACAGAACCATCCAGGAGTACCGCCAGAACGGCTTCCTGTATGCGATCAAGATCACGCCGAAGAACGGCAAGCCTTATTTCCTGGTACGCGCCGATGGCTCCGATGGCAATTTCATTCGATCCGACCAGCCGGACATGCTGATTCCGTCCTGGAAAATCTTCGAATGGTAAGCTTGTAACGCGTATCGTTCTTATCAACCAGGCACTTCCTGCCGGAAGTGCCCGTATGGGCAACTTTTCACCATGTCAGTCTTCACCCCTGTGTCCCGGCCCGAGCTGGAAACCTTTCTGGCGCCGTACGAGCTGGGCCGTCTGCTCGACTTCCAGGGCATTGCCGCCGGAACCGAAAACAGCAATTTCTTCGTCAGCCTGGAAAAAGGGGAATTCGTCCTGACCCTGATCGAACGGGGCCCGGCCGAGGACATGCCGTTCTTCATCGAGCTGCTCGATGTGCTGCATGACGCCGACATGCCGGTGCCCTATGCGGTACGCGACCGCAACGGCAACGGCCTGCGCGAGCTGTGCGGCAAGCCGGCGCTGCTGCAGCCACGGTTGTCGGGCAAGCACGTCAAGGCGCCGAACAACCAGCACTGCGCGCAGGTCGGCGAGCTGCTGGCGCACATTCACCTGGCGACCCGCGAGCGCATCATCGAGCGGCGTACCGACCGAGGCCTGGAGTGGATGCTGGCCGCCGGGGCCGAGCTGCTGCCGCACTTGAGTGCCGAACAGGCACAACTGCTGCAGCCGGCGCTCGACGAAATCACCACGCACAAGGCGCAGATCCTGGCGCTGCCCCGGGCCAACCTGCACGCCGACCTGTTCCGCGACAACGTGATGTTCGAAGGCACCCACCTGACCGGGCTGATCGACTTCTACAACGCCTGCTCGGGGCCGATGCTGTACGACATTGCGATCACCATCAACGACTGGTGCCTGGACGGCGAGGGTGGCATCGACCTGCCGCGTGCCCAGGCGCTGCTGGGGGCGTATGCGGCGCTGCGGCCGTTCACTGCGGCCGAGGCGCAGTTGTGGCAGGTGATGTTGCGCGTCGGTTGCGTGCGCTTCTGGCTGTCGCGCCTGATCGCGGCGCGGGACTTCGCCGGCATGGACGTGACCATCCATGATCCGGGCGAGTTCGAGGTGAGGCTGGTGCAGCGCCAGCAGGTGGCGTTGAAGTTGCCGTTCGCGCTATAAGCGCGGCGGCTCTATCGCGGGGCAAGTCAGCCGCTAGAGATGCTCCAGGCAACCCGCCAGGTCGTTGCCCAGCTTCTCCAGCAAGCGCTCGTAGCCCTTGCCGTCCACCGGATCGGTCCCGCCCAGCGCATCCAGTTCCGCCAAGGTCACCGGCAGCCCGGCCACCAGCGTTTCGGCCAGGCGCGGGCGGATCGGCGGTTCGCTGAACACACAGGTCGCGCCGACTTCCTGCAGGCGCTTGCGCATCGCCGCGACATGCTGCGCACCCGGCTGCACCTCGGCGGCGACGCTGAACACACCGGTGTGACGCAGCCCATACTCGGCCTCGAAGTAATCGAAGGCTTCGTGGAACACGAAGTAGGGCTTGTCGGCGATACCGGCGACGCGCGCCTTGATGCGTTGGTCCAGCGCATCGAGGCGCTCGACGAAGGCCTTCTGGTTGGCCTGATAGCGCGCCGCGTTGGCCGGATCGGCCGCAGCGAGGTCGCTGGCCATCTTCGCCGCGATCACCCGGGCATTGACCGACGACAGCCACAGGTGCGCATCGAGCGAGCCCGGGCGGTGATCGTGGTCGTGATCGTCGTGGTCTTCTTCATGCGAGTGGCTGTCCTCGCCGAAGCGACGCAGCTTCATGCCCGGCAGCGCCTGCACGGCGACGGTCGGCTTGCTCCGGCTGCCCAGCACCCGCGGCAGGAAACTCTCCATGTCCGGCCCGATCCAGTACAGCAGGTCGGCATCGCCCACCTTCCGTACGTCGGACGGACGCAGCGCGTAGTTGTGCGGCGAGGCGCCGGGCGGCAGCAGCACGTCGGGGCTGCCGACGCCGTCCTGGACGGCGGCGGCGATCTGCTGCAGGGGCTTGATGCTGGTCAGCACGCGCACGTCGGCCTGGGCCGAAAAGGCGATGAAAGCGACAAAAAGGGCAAGGAATCGGGACACGGTGAATACTCGACTCGTCAGAAACAGGTAACATAATAACGTCTCCATCGATAACCGTCGCCGCCCATGTCAATCACGCCGCTGGCTCACCGTCCCCACGATCATTCCCACTGCGTCCACAGCGCCCTGGCCGAAGCCGACACCCTGTGCGCCCGCCAGGGCCTGCGCCTGACCGCGCTGCGCCGCCGCGTGCTGGAGCTGGTGTGGCAGAGCCACAGGCCGCTGGGCGCCTACGACATCCTTGCCGTGCTCAGCGAGCAGGACGGCCGCCGCGCGGCGCCACCGACCGTGTACCGCGCCCTGGACTTCCTGCTGGAAAACGGCCTGGTGCACCGTATCGCCTCGCTCAACGCCTTCATCGGTTGCAGCCACCCCGAGCACAAGCACCAGGGCCAGTTCCTGATCTGCCGCGAATGCCACGTGGCCATCGAGCTGGAACAGGACAGCATCAGCAGCGCCATCGTCGCCAGCGCCAAGGCCGTGGGCTTTGCCGTCGAGTCGCAGACCGTCGAAGTGGTCGGCCTGTGCGGCAACTGCCGAGGCGCCGCATGAGCGATGCGCTGATCCGCCTGGAGCAGGTCGGCGTCAGCTTTGGCGGCGAGGCGGTGCTCGACAGCATCGACCTGGCGGTCGCGCCACGCCAGATCGTCACCCTGATCGGCCCCAACGGCGCCGGCAAGACCACCCTGGTGCGCGCCGTGCTCGGCCTGCTCAAGCCACACAGCGGCAGGGTCTGGCGCAGGCCGCGCCTGCGCATCGGCTACATGCCGCAGAAGATCCAGGTCGACGCCACCTTGCCGCTGTCGGTGCTGCGCTTCCTGCGCCTGGTACCGGGCGTGGACCGCGCCGCGGCGCTGGCGGCCTTGCAGGAGGTGGGGGCCGAGCAGGTGATCGACAGCCCGATCCAGACCGTCTCCGGCGGAGAGATGCAGCGCGTGCTGCTGGCCCGCGCACTGCTGCGCAAGCCGGAGCTGCTGGTGCTCGACGAGCCGGTGCAGGGCGTCGACGTGGTCGGCCAGACCGAGCTGTACAACCTGATCACCCGCCTGCGCGACCGCTACGGCTGCGGTGTGCTGATGGTCTCCCACGACCTGCACCTGGTGATGAGCGCCACCGATCAGGTGGTCTGCCTGAACCGCCACGTGTGCTGCTCCGGCCATCCCGAGCAGGTCAGCAACGACCCGGCGTTCGTCGAGCTGTTCGGCCAGAACGCCCCGAGCCTTGCGGTCTATCACCACCATCACGATCACAGCCACGACCTGCACGGCGCCGTGATCGCCCCCGGCGCCCATGTCCACGGAGAGCACTGCAAGCATGGCTGATTTTCTTCTCTACGCCTTGCTTGCCGGTCTTTCCCTGGCGCTGGTAGCCGGCCCGCTGGGCTCCTTCGTGGTCTGGCGGCGCATGGCCTATTTCGGCGACACGCTGTCGCACGCCGCACTGCTGGGCGTGGCCCTGGGCTTCGTGCTGGACGTCAGCCCGACGCTGGCGGTAACGGTCGGCTGCCTGCTGCTGGCGATCCTGCTGGTGACCCTGCAGCAGCGCCAGCCGCTGGCCTCCGACACCCTGCTCGGCATCCTCGCACCCAGCACCCTGTCGCTGGGGCTGGTGGTGCTGAGCTTCATGCACGACGTGCGCATCGACCTGATGGCCTACCTGTTCGGCGACCTGCTGGCGATCAGCACCACCGATCTTGCGTGGATCCTTGGCGGCAGTGTCCTGGTGCTGGCGTTGCTGGCGGTGCTCTGGCGCCCGCTGCTGGCGATCACCGTGCACGAAGAGCTGGCGATGGTCGAAGGCCTGCCGGTGGCAGCCCTGCGCCTGGCCTTGATGCTGCTGATCGCAGTGGTCATCGCGGTGGCGATGAAGATCGTCGGCGTGCTGCTGATCACTTCGCTGCTGATCATTCCGGCCGCCGCGGCACAACGTCACGCCCGGTCGCCCGAGCAGATGGCCCTGGGCGCCAGCCTGCTGGGTGTCGCAGCCGTTTGCGGCGGGCTGGCGATGTCCTGGTTCAAGGACACGCCTGCCGGTCCATCGATCGTGGTCTGCGCTGCAGTGCTATTCTTGCTTAGCCTGGCATTGCCCAAACGCTGACATTTTTCAGGGTGCTGTCTGACGCACCCTGCAACCTTTTCACCCGTAAAGGGTCTGTAAGACTTGTTTTCGAGCGTGCGCACCTGGGTGTAGACTTGCTCGCTTTTTGCGCAAATAGAGAGTCGCAGGAATGAAGCCGTTCGCCTCCCGTTATCTGCTTGTTGCCGCGTTTTCCCTGTTCCTGGCCGCCTGTTCCAGCGCCCCGGTCGAGCAGCCGGTCGCGCCTGTGCAGCCTGACGCCTGGCAGCAATTGCAGCAGAGCATCGCCAGCAATGAGCTGGCCACCGCCGAAGACCAGCTCGCCAGCCTGCAGGCCCAGTCGCCGAGCGATGCACGCGTGGAGCAATACCAGCGCCAGCTCGCCGAAGCCTACCTGCAACGCAGCCAGATCGTCCTGCAGAAGGGTGATGTCAACGCTGCAGCCACCGCACTGGCCCGGGCCCGCGCCCTCATGCCCCAGGCACCGGCGCTGACCGGTGGCGATGCCGTGGCCCAGGCGCGCCAGGCCGAGCTGGACAAGGCCGAGGCGGCGCTCAAGGCGGCCGAGTCGAAACCCAAGGCACGGGTCATCGATCCATCGGCACCGAGCACGGTCATCGCGCTGAAAACCACGGATATTGCCGCCATGCGCCGGCAACTCGATGACATCGCTGCCGATGTGGTGAGTTATCAGTGCGAAGTGGTGTTCCAGGTGCCGCGCACCCAGGATGCACCGTGGCTCAAGACCCTGCTGCACAAGCGGGTTAAACGCCTCGATGCTGATTTCGCGCTCCGCCAGAAACACGAGATCCAGCGGGCCTTGCCGGCGCAGGTGGTGCTGGTACCGCATCAACGCTGAGTCGGCGTCGACACTTCGCGGGTGAACCCGCTCCCACATAACCTGTGGGAGCGGGTTCACCGCGAACAGATGCTACGGCATCAAGCCGGAATCGCCTCTGCAGCGGCTTCCCGCGCCCACACCCGATGCCCTTCGACCACCTTCACGAAGGCCTCCACAGTCTTCTGGTCATCCCCCAGCAACAGCCCCTGGTCCGCCTTGAGCCCCAGCGTATCCAGCAGCGCCTTGCCGTCCTTGGCCAGTGCGATGGCCTTGAGGTGCTTGTAGCCCTCGAGCAGGAAGTGCTTGGCCACGCCGCTGGCGGCCAGTGCATCCAGCGAGGCCTTGCCGGCTGGCACCAGAATCCCGTCGAACATCACCGACGGCATGCCTTCCATCGATGCATCCACCGCCAGCGCCTGGCCCTCGGCAGTCTTCACCGGCGCCGAGGTCGGCCCCAGCAACAGGATGCGCGCGCTGTGGGCCTCCAGCGCCTTCACCAGCCTGTCGACGCTGCCGCCATCCACGCCATTGGCCACCAGCACGGCAATCTTGCGCCCCTTGATCCCGACATCGCCCGGATGATTCATCTGGCTCAGCGCAGGCGAGTGCTTGAGCTTCGATGCCTTGGTTTTCACCGTGCCGGCCTTGGGTGCAGGCAATCCGAGATTCTCCGCAACCGCCGCCGCCAGCTTCAGGTCGATGTTGGCGAGGATCTCGTTCACCTCGCGGGCGCGGATGTGCTCGCGCTCGACCTTGCCCAGTTCGAAGCTGTAGGCCTTGATGATGTGCTGCTGTTCGTTCTCGCTCATGCTGTGGAAGAACAGCCGGGCTTGCGAGAAGTGATCGCCGAACGACTCGCTGCGCTGGCGGATCTTGTGCGCGTCGATGCGCTCCTGGTAGCTCTCGAAGCCGCCGTCCTGCGGCGCTGCCGGGGTTTCCTTGGGCCAGCCGGCATCGATGGAGTTGGGCTCGTAGGCCGCGCGGCCCTTGTGAATGGTGTGGCGGTGCATGGCATCGCGCTGGTTGTTGTCATTGCGCGCCACCGGCCGGTTGATCGGGATCTCATGGAAGTTCGGCCCGCCCAGCCGGCTGATCTGGGTATCGGTGTAGGAGAACAACCGCCCCTGCAGCAACGGGTCGTTGCTGAAGTCGATGCCCGGCACGATGTGCCCCGGGCAGAAGGCGATCTGCTCGATCTCGGCAAAGAAGTTGTCGGGATTGCGGTCGAGCACCATCTTGCCCAGCGGCGTCACCGGCACCAGTTCCTCGGGGATGATCTTGGTCGGGTCGAGCAGGTCGAAGTCGAACTTGTGCTCGTCTTCCTCCGACACGATCTGCACGCCCAGCTCCCACTCGGGGTAGTCACCGGTCTCGATGGCCTCCCACAGGTCGCGGCGGTGATAGTCGGTGTCCTTGCCCGCAAGCTTCTGCGCCTCGTCCCACAACACCGAGTGCACGCCCTGGCGCGGCTTCCAGTGGAACTTGACGAAACTGGCCACGCCCTCGGCGTTGACCAGGCGGAAGGTGTGGACGCCGAAGCCTTCCATCATCCGCAGGCTGCGCGGAATGGCGCGGTCGGACATGGCCCACATCACCATGTGCGCCGACTCGGGCACCAGCGAAACGAAGTCCCAGAACGTGTCATGGGCCGAACCGCCGGTAGGTATCTCGTTGTGCGGCTCAGGCTTCACCGCGTGCACGAAATCGGGAAACTTGATCGCGTCCTGGATGAAGAACACCGGCATGTTGTTGCCAACCAGGTCAAAATTGCCTTCATCGGTGTAGAACTTGACGGCAAAGCCGCGTACATCGCGCACCGTGTCACCCGAGCCACGCGGGCCCTGCACCGTGGAAAATCGCACGAACACCGGAGTGATCTTCTCAGGATCCTGCAGGAAGCCGGCCTTGGTCAGTGCGCTGTGGTCGCCGTAGCTCTGGAAATAACCGTGGGCACCGGTGCCGCGGGCGTGCACGATGCGCTCCGGGATGCGCTCGTGGTCGAAGTGGGTGATCTTCTCGCGCATGATGAAGTCTTCGAGCAGCGAAGGCCCGCGCGCACCCGCCTTGAGGGTGTTCTGGTTGTCGGCGATGCGTACGCCCTGATTAGTGCGCAGCGCCTGGCCAGTGGCGTCGTTGCGGTCTTGTTCCAGGCTCTGCAGCTTGGCATTGGTGTTGGCGCGGTCGGGCGTCTGGGTACCGGCCAGTTCGCTCTGCTTGGGCGCATCCGTCCTGTTGCTCGACATCTTGGCTCTCCTCATCAGTCATCAGGCTGCCCATTCGGGCTTGTCCAAGTAGTGACTGAGGGCTTTCCCCAAGCGTTCCATCAGGATTACCGGTTGTCGTGTTATGCCGGATCGATTGGTCGAATACGAAATAAATGCTAAGAACAACTATGGGAAAAGGCTAAAATGCGCCACCCCAGCTTACCGCTGCCCCCAAATTCCATGCGCCCCACAAGGTTCGCTACGTGATCGAGTTCCAACATGTGCACAAGACCTACCGCGTTGCCGGTAGGGACATCCCCGCCCTGAATCCGACCAGCCTGACCATCGAAGATGGCCAGGTGTTCGGCCTGATCGGCCACTCCGGCGCCGGCAAGAGCACCATGCTGCGCCTGATCAACCGCCTCGAAGCGCCGTCCGGCGGCAAGATCATCGTCGACGGTGAAGACGTCACCGCCTTCGACGCCAACCAGCTGCGGCGCTTCCGCCAGCAGGTCGGCATGATCTTCCAGCACTTCAACCTGCTGGCTTCGAAAACCGTGGCCGACAACGTTGCCCTGCCGCTGGTGCTGGCAGGCGAGCTGTCGCGCAGCGCAATCGACCAGCGCGTCAGCCAGTTGCTGGCCCGCGTCGGCCTGTCGGACCACGCAAGGAAATATCCGGCGCAGCTGTCGGGTGGCCAGAAGCAGCGTGTGGGCATCGCCCGGGCGCTGTCGACCAATCCGAAGATCCTGCTGTGCGACGAAGCCACCAGCGCCCTCGACCCGCAGACCACCGCCTCGGTGCTGCAACTGCTGGCCGAGATCAACCGTGAGCTGAAGCTGACCATCGTGCTGATCACCCACGAAATGGACGTGATCCGTCGGGTCTGCGACCGCGTGGCGGTGATGGACGCCGGGGTGATCGTCGAGCAGGGCCCGGTGGCCGATGTGTTCCTGCACCCGCAGCACCCGACCACCAAGCGCTTCGTCCAGGAAGACGAGCAGGTCGACGAAGGCGACCAGCGCGACGATTTCGCCCATGTGCCGGGCCGCATCGTGCGCCTGACCTTCCAGGGCGAAGCCACCTACGCACCACTGCTGGGCACTGTGGCCCGTGAAACCGGGGTGGACTACAGCATCCTGGCCGGCCGTATCGACCGCATCAAGGATGTCCCCTACGGGCAACTGACACTCGCCGTCACCGGCGGCAACATCGACGCAGCGTTCGACCGTTTCAAGGCCGCTGACGTACACATGGAGGTCCTGCGCTGATGGACGCCCTGAGTTTCTTCGCCAACGTCGACTGGTCCGAGATCTCCCTCGCTACCGGCGACACCCTGATCATGCTGTTCGGTTCGCTGCTGTTCACCGTGCTGCTCGGCCTGCCGCTGGGCGTGCTGCTGTTCCTCTGCGGCCCGCGGCAGATGTTCGAGCAGAACGGCGTGTATGCGCTGCTGTCGCTGATCGTCAACATCCTGCGCTCGCTGCCGTTCATCATCCTGCTGATCGTGATGATCCCGATCACCGTGCTGATCACCGGCACCTCGCTGGGCGTGGCCGGTGCCATCCCGCCGCTGGTGGTGGGCGCCACGCCGTTCTTCGCGCGCCTGGTCGAGACCGCCCTGCGCGAGGTGGACCGCGGCATCATCGAAGCCACACAGTCGATGGGCGCGACCACCCGCCAGATCATCACCAATGCCTTGCTGCCGGAAGCCCGCCCGGGCATCTTCGCCGCCATCACCGTCACCGCCATCACCCTGGTGTCCTACACCGCCATGGCCGGTGTGGTCGGTGCCGGCGGCCTCGGCGACCTGGCCATCCGCTTCGGCTACCAGCGCTTCCAGACCGACGTGATGATCGTCACCGTGGTGTTGCTGCTGGTGCTGGTGCAGGTGCTGCAGAGCGTCGGCGACAGGCTGGTGGTGCATTTTTCCCGTAAATAAGCCAACAAGGGTCGGCCAGGCCGCCCCGAACGGGGGCCATCGCAGCCCTCACAAGGAGTGATCGATGAAAAAGCTGTTCGCTGTCGTCGCCGCTGTCGCGGCATTTTCGGCCCACGCCGAAACCCTGACCGTTGCCGCCACCCCGGTGCCGCACGCCGAGATCCTCAACTTCGTCAAGCCGCAGCTGGCCAAGGAAGGCGTGGAACTGAAGGTCAAGGAATTCACCGACTACATCCAGCCGAACGTGCAGGTGGCGGAGAAGCGCCTGGACGCCAACTTCTTCCAGCACCAGCCGTACCTGGATGAATTCAACAAGGCCAAGGGCACCCACCTGGTCAGCGTTGCCGGCGTGCATATCGAGCCGCTGGGCGTGTACTCGAGCAAGATCAAGAAGCTCGACGAGCTGCCTTCCGGCGCCACCGTGGTCATCCCCAACGATGCCACCAACGGCGGCCGCGCCCTGCTGCTGCTGGACAAGGCCGGTGTGATCAAGCTCAAGGACAACACCAACATCCTGTCGACCGTGAAGGATGTCGCTGAAAATCCGAAGGGTGTGAAATTCCGCGAGCTGGAAGCGGCCACCATTCCGCGCGTGCTGACCCAGGTCGATGCGGCGCTGATCAACACCAACTACGCCCTGGAAGCCAAGCTCAACCCTGAGAAGGACGCCCTGGCCATCGAAGGCAACGACTCGCCGTACGTGAACATCCTGGTCACCCGTGAAGACAACAAGGATGCCGACGCGGTGAAGAAGCTGGTGCAGGCGCTGCACTCGCCTGAGGTGAAGCAGTTCATCACCGAGAAGTACAAGGGCGCTGTGGTGCCGGCGTTCTAAGCCGCTATTCACGGGGCCGCTGTGCGGCCCGATCGCGGGGCAAGCCCGCTCCCACAGGGATTGGGCTGCTCTTCAGCTTTTGAGCATGACAGTTGCTCCCACCGGTGGGAGCGGGCTTGCCCCGCGATGCTTTTCGGGTTCAGTCGCGACCAACCAGCCCCGGCAACTGCGCCACCAGCTTCTGATTGTTGAACGGCGCGCGAATGAACCCGCGCTGGCGACCGTCCGGCCCGACGATGGCCAGGTTGCCGCTGTGATCGACGGTATACCCCGGCTTGCTGGTATCGGCCGGGATGAACGGAATGCTCAGGGCATTGGCCAGCTTCTGGGTATCCTCGATCGAACCCGCCAACCCGACGAAATCCTTGTCGAAGTAGCCCAGGTACTGCTTGAGCTGCTGCGCCGTGTCGCGGTTCGGGTCGACGCTCACCAGCACCACCTGCAAGCGGTCGATCGCCGCCTTGGGCAACTCGCTCTTCACCTGGCGCAGCTGCGCCAATGTGGTCGGGCAGATGTCCGGGCAGTAGGTGTAGCCGAAGAACAGCAACGACCACTTGCCCTTCAACTGATCCAGCGCCACCGGCTGGCCGTTCTGGTCGTTCATGGTCACCTGCGGCACGCTGCGGCTCTGCGGCAGGAGGATGATGCCGGCATCGATCAGCTCGGCCGGGTTGGCCTCGCCGCGGCCATTGAGCACCTTGTTGACGGTCAGGCCCATGATCAGCGCGACCAGGGCAACGAGGATGAAGACGGTTTTCTGGGTTCGGGTCATAGGTTCAACAACAGGTAGTGGTCAACGAGCAGGGCGATGAACAGCAGGAACAGGTACGCGACAGAGTACTTGAAGGTGCCGATCGCCGCGTGCGGCCGAGTGCCACGGTACAACACCCAGGCCCACTGGATAAAGCGCAGCCCCAGCAACAGGGCACAGCCCAGGTAGAGCGGGCCGCTCATGTGGATGGCATAGGGCAGCAGGCTCACCGCCAGCAGTATCAGGCTGTAGAGCAGGATGTGCAGCTTGGTGTAGCGCTCGCCATGGGTCACCGGCAGCATGGGTATCTCGGCCTTGGCGTATTCCTCCTTGCGGTGGATGGCCAGGGCCCAGAAATGCGGTGGCGTCCAGGCGAAGATGATCAGCACCAGCAACAGCGGCTCGGCGCTCAGGTGCCCGCTGACCGCGACCCAGCCCAGCAACGGCGGCGCCGCGCCGGCCAGGCCACCGATCACGATATTCTGCGGCGTGGCGCGCTTGAGGAAGCCGGTGTAGACGACGGCATAGCCCAACAGGGAGGCGAGGGTGAGCCAGGCGGTGAGCGGATTGGTGAAGGCCAGCAGCAGCGCCATCCCGGCCAGCGCCAGGCCCAGGGCAAACGCCAGGGCGGGCAAGGGCGCCACCCGTCCCTTGGCCACCGGCCGCTTGCAGGTCCGCGCCATCAAGGCATCGATGCGCCGATCCACCACGTGATTGACCACCGCCGCGCCGCCGGCACACAGGCCGATGCCCAGGTTGCCGAACAGCAGCACCGTCCACGGCACCCCGGCACGGGTGGCGAGAAACATGCCCACCAGCGAGGTGATCAGCATCAGCACCACGACCTTGGGCTTGGTCAGTTCCAGGTAATCGCGCCAACCGGCGCGCTGCCGGCTTTGGCTCAGAAGCGTCGCCACGAATCGTTCCTCAGGTGATGGGAGAGGCCCACGGGCGTTACCGGCCGCAGACGCCAGCCCAGGCCCACGCGCACCTTGTCGACCACGCGGATGCGGTAGTTCACCAGCACCATGGTCAGCAGCAGCAGGGCGCCGCCGGCGTTGTGCGCCACGGCCACGGCCAGCGGCAGGTGCAGCAGCACGTTGCCGATGCCCAGCCCCACCTGCAGCGCCAGCGCCGCAAGCACCAGCCTGGCCAGGCCGGCCAGGCCATTGCGCTGCAGCTTCCAACTGAGCGTCAGCAGCACCACCACGACCATCAGCGCGCCCAGGCGATGGCTGATGTGGATGGCCGTGCGCGCATCGCTGTCGAGCTGCCCGCCCAGGTAGTTGGGGCCTACGTGTTGGGTGAGGTGGAAGCCATTGCTGAAGTCTGCCGCCGGCCACCATTGACCATGGCAGGTCGGCAGGTCGATGCAGGCCACCGCCGCGTAGTTGGCACTCACCCAGCCGCCCAGGGCGATCTGCCCGATCACCACCAGCAGTGCCAGGGCAGCGGCCCGGCGCAGGCTCAAGGGCAGCTTGGGCAACGGCGCAAAGGCCCGGGATAGACGCAGTGACAGCAGCAACAACAGGCTCAGGGTGGTGAACCCGCCAAGCAGGTGCGCGGTGACCACCTGCGGCCACAGCTTGAGGGTCACCGTCCACATGCCGAACGCCGCCTGGGCCAGCACCACGGCCAGCAACAGCAGCGGCAGCCGATACGGCCCGCCATCGCGACCATGACGGCGTACCGCCCCTATCGCCAACCAGGCGATGACCAGCGCCAGGGTGCCAGCGAAATAACGATGCACCATCTCAGCCCAGCCCTTGGCCTCTTCCACTGGATGTTCAGGGAAGTGCAGCTCGGCATGGGCCAGTTGCGCATCGCTCTTGGGCACGCCGATGAAGCCATAGCAGCCGGGCCAGTCGGGGCAGCCGAGCCCGGCGTGGGTGAGGCGGGTGTAGGCGCCGAGCAAGACGACGACCAGTGCCAGCAGGGTGGCGAACACCGCGAGTCGGTAACCGGGTCTGGCCATGCTGGCCTCCTAGCCGATGTTGGACAGCTTGAGCAGGTGGCGCAGGTCGTCGAGCACATGCTTGCCCTTGACCTTGGCGTCGTAGCGCAGCACCAGGTTGCCGTGGGGGTCGACGATCCACAGCTGCGGCCCGGGCTCGTCGACCTTGCTCCGATAGCGCCCGGCATCCAGCGCATAGCGCTGCAGTTGCGGATACTCACGTTCGAGCAGTGCCTGGTAGTCGCCCGCCAGCGGTACTGCGGCTGCCAGCGCGTGGCTGGCGCGGCTGGCGTCACGGCCTAGGCCGATCTGGATCTGCCGGGCGAGGTACACCAGTTGCCGGCAGTCCTCGGCGCAGGCGTCCGGCGCACTGACCAGCAATTGCCAGCGCTCGTCCTGGGCCTGGATGCCGATATCGGCCAGGCCCTGGCCATTGCCGATCATTGCGCCGTGATAGCTGCGCCCGTCCGGCACCCAGAACTTGAGCTTGTACATGCTGGTGGCAAGGATCATCGGGCCGAGGGTCACCAGCAGGATCAGGATCAGTTGCAAGCGCCCGCGGGTGCGGGACTTGCGCCCCTCAGGCACGTCCAGTGGACTCGTGGCGGCGGCCATGGCGCTTCTCCTTTTTGTCGTTGTGCCAGCCGAAATACAGGTACAGCAGTACCAGCGCCGTGCTCAGGGCGAACCACTGCACGGCATAGCCGAGGTGTTTTTCCGGGCCCATGGCGACGATCGGCCACTCCAGCCGATAGCTGGCAGGGCCTGGTTCCAGGCGCAGTTCATGGGCGAAGCCTTCGCGCGCCAACTGCTGCCAGAGCTGTGCGGGATCGAGGGCGGTCAGCAGGTGCGGCCACTGGCCGCCGGGCGGGTCGGGGTGCAACTGGAAGGTGCTGCCTGGTGGGACATAGACCGTGGCCTGCAACGCCAAGGGCTGGGCCGGGGTGTCGAAACGCACAGGTACGCGGCGGTCCGGCCACGGCAACCAGCCGCGATTGACCAGCAACCACTGGCCGCTGGCCTGGTCGTGGAAGGGTTGCAGCAGCTCGACACCGGCCTGGCCGTCGCGCAGTCGGTTGTCCAGCAGCAGGCTGTGTTCGGCATCGAACTGGCCGAACAGATCAACGCGATAGAAGGCCGGATCGGGCAGTTGCACAAGCTGCGCCACGGCCACCGGCGCCTCGATGCGCCGCTCGGCGTAGCTGTCGAGCAGTTGGCGCTTTTCCTCGGCCCGGCGCAGTTGCCAGCAGCCAAGGGCGATCAGCCCCGGCAGCAGTGCGAACACCACCAGGGTCGGGACCAGCCCCGGGCGAAACGGCCTCACCGCAGCCTCGCCCGGTAGATCGCTATACTTGTCCACATCACTGCATCCCCCCCGGAGTTTCGCCATGCTCAAGGCCGCGATTGTCCTGATGCTGTTGGCCACCATCGCCAGCCTGTTCAGTGGCCTGGTGTTTCTGGTCAAGGACGACGACCAGTCGACCCGCCTGCTCAAGGCCCTGACCGTGCGCGTCATCCTCGCCTCCCTGACCGTCGGCCTCGTGGCCTGGGGTTTCATCAGCGGGCAGCTGGTGTCGCACGCGCCGTTCTGAATCACCGTTGCTCCCACGACGAGGCCATCTTCGTCGTCAAAGCACGTAGACAAAGATGAACAGCCCCACCCACACCACATCCACGAAGTGCCAGTACCAGCTCGCCGCCTCGAAGCCGAAGTGCTTGTCCGGCTCGAAATGCCCGCGCAGCACGCGCACGAACATCACGATCAGGATCAAGGAACCGAGCGTGACGTGTGCACCATGAAAACCGGTGAGCATGAAGAAGGTCGCGCCGTAGATCCCGGAGCCCAGGGTCAGGCCAAGGTGCACATAGGCCTCGTAGTATTCGTAGGCCTGCAGCGCCAGGAACGAAAGCCCCAGCAGGATGGTCAGCCCCAGCCACAGCTTCAATGCGCCGCGATGCGCCTTGCGCAGGGCATGGTGGGCGAAGGTGATGGTGACGCTGGAGCTGACCAGCAGGATGGTATTGATCAGCGGCAGGTGCCAGGGGTTGATGATGTCCTTCGGCGGCGGGAACAACTTCGGGTCGGGGGTGTGCAGCAACGGCCAGACGAACTCGAAGTTGGGCCATAGCATGTGCGTGACGCCCTTGGCGCCGTCGCCACCGATCCACGGCCCGGCCAGCACCCGCACGTAGAACAGCGCACCGAAGAAGGCCAGGAAGAACATCACCTCCGAGAAGATGAACCAGCTCATGCCCCAGCGGAACGAGCGGTCCATCTGCGCGCTGTACAGGCCGGCGCGACTCTCCCTGACCACCGCGCCGAACCAGCCGAACAGCATGTAGGCCAGGAACAGCGCGCCGACGAAGAAGATCAGCGGCCCGTGGGATTCCGGGTGCCCGGCCTTGAGGTCGTTGAACCAGGTGCCCAGGCCGAACACCGTGATGAACAGCCCGATGGTGGCGATGATCGGCCACTTGCTCTGCGCCGGAACGTAGTAGTGCTCATGACTTGCCATTGCTGTTCTCCTTCCCTCAACGGGCGCCCTGAGCGTCCGGTACCGCGGCATGGGCGACCGGCGGATGACGCGCAGTGATGTCGAACAAGGTGTAGGCCAGGGTCAGGTGCTTCACATTGCCCGGCAGGTCGCGATCAACGATGAAGCGCACCGGCATCTCGATGCGCTCGCCGGGCTGCAGCACCTGCTGGGTGAAACAGAAGCACTCGGTCTTGTGGAAATACGCCGCCGCCTCGGCCGGGGTGATGCTGGGTATCGCCTGGGCACTCATCGGACGGTCGGTCGGGTTGCGCGCAATGAAGACCATCTGGTTCACCGCACCCGGATTCACTTCGAGCTGATCAGCGGTGGAGTAGAAGTCCCAGACCATGTCGCTGGCGTTGGTCGACATGAACTGCACCCGCACCGTGCGCGACGGGTCGCTGACCTGGCTGCCCTCGTACTGCCCACCGGTCTTGCCATTGATGCCGAACGCCTTGCACATCACGTCGTAGATCGGCACCAGGGCGAAGCCGAAGGCGAACATCACCACCGTCAGCATCAGCAGGCGCAGTACCAGGCGTCTGAGCGACAGGCCGGTCATGGCATCGGCCTCCTATTTCACTTCCGGCGGGGTCTGGAAGGTGTGGTAGGGCGCAGGCGAAGGCACCGACCACTCCAGCCCGTCGGCGCCATCCCAGGGCTTGGCCGGGGCCGGCGCGCCGCCGCGGATGCACTTGATGACGATGAACAGGAAGAAGATCTGCGTGGCGCCGAACATGAATGCGCCGATGGACGAGATCATGTTGAAGTCGGCGAACTGCAGGTTGTAGTCCGGAATCCGCCGCGGCATGCCGGCCAGACCAACGAAATGCATGGGGAAGAAGGCCAGGTTCATGCCGATGAACGACAGCCAGAAATGCAGCCTGGCCAGGGTTTCGTCGTACATGTGCCCGGTCCATTTCGGCAGCCAGTAATAGGCCGAGGCGAAGATGCCGAAGATTGCGCCGGGCACCAGCACGTAGTGGAAGTGGGCGACCACGAAATAGGTGTCGTGGTACTGGAAGTCCGCTGGCGCAATGGCCAGCATCAACCCCGAGAAGCCGCCGATGGTGAACAGGATGACGAAGGCGATGGCGAACAGCATCGGTGCCTCGAAGGTCATCGCGCCCTGCCACATGGTGCTGACCCAGTTGAACACCTTCACCCCGGTAGGCACGGCGATCAGCATGGTCGCGTACATGAAGAACAGCTCGCCCACCACCGGGATGCCGACCACGAACATGTGGTGCGCCCAGACGATGAACGACAGGAAGGCGATCGCGCCGGTGGCGTAGACCATCGAGGTGTAACCAAACAGTGGCTTGCGCGAGAACGCCGGGATGATCGAGCTGACCGCGCCGAAGGCCGGCAGGATCATGATGTACACCTCGGGGTGGCCGAAGAACCAGAACACGTGCTGGAACAGCACCGGGTCGCCGCCGCCAGCTGCGCTGAAGAAGCTGGTGCCGAAGTGGATGTCCATCAGCATCATGGTCACCACACCTGCCAGCACCGGCATCACCGCGATCAGCAGGAAGGCGGTGATCAGCCAGGTCCAGACGAACAGCGGCATCTTCATCAGGGTCATGCCCGGTGCGCGCAGGTTGAGGATGGTGGCGATGACGTTGATCGCGCCCATGATCGAGCTGATGCCCATCAGGTGGATGGCGAAGATGAAGAAGGTCACGCTGGCCGGGGCATAGGTGGTCGACAGCGGGGCGTAGAAGGTCCAGCCGAAGTTCGGCCCGCCGCCGGGGCTGAACAGGGTCGAGACCAGCAGCAGGAACGCCGCCGGCAACAGCCAGAAGCTGAAGTTGTTCATCCGTGGCAGGGCCATGTCCGGCGCGCCGATCATCAGCGGGATCATCCAGTTGGCCAGGCCGACGAACGCCGGCATCACCGCGCCGAACACCATGATCAGCCCGTGCATGGTGGTCATCTGGTTGAAGAATGCCGGCTCCACGATCTGCAGCCCGGGCTGGAACAGCTCGGCGCGGATCACCATGGCGAACGAGCCGCCAAGCAGGAACATGGCGAAGCTGAACCACAGGTACATCGTGCCGATGTCCTTGTGGTTGGTGGTCAGCACCCAGCGCATCAGGCCCTTGGCCGGACCGTGCGCGTGGTCATGGCCGTGCTCGTCGATCACTGCACTCATGTCCTGTCTCCTGCAATCCGCTGGTTGCCACGGCTGACCCGGCTCATTGCGCGTCCGCCTGCTTGAGCGCCAGCACGTCCTTCGGCGTGACCATGTCGCCCTTGTTGTTGCCCCAGGCGTTGCGCTCGTAGGTGACCACCGCAGCGATGTCGACCTCCGACAGCTGTTTGCCGAACGCGGCCATGGCGGTGCCGGGCTTGCCGTGGAAGACGATGCCCAGGTGCGCTTCCTTCGGCCCGGTGGCGATCTTCGAACCCTTGAGCGCCGGGAACATCGGCGGCAGGCCCTGGCCTTCGGCCTGGTGACAGGCCACGCAGGTGGTGTGGTAGACCTTGTCGCCGCGCTCGACCAGTTCCTCGAGGGTCCACTCCTTGCTGGTCAGCTCCTTGAGCTTGGCCGCCTCGGCCTTGCGCTCGCCGAGCCAGGTGTCGTAGTCGGCCTTGGACTTGACCTCGACCACCACCGGCATGAAGCCGTGGTCCTTGCCGCACAGCTCGGTGCACTGGCCGCGGTAGATGCCGGGCTTCTCGATGCGCGTCCAGGCTTCGTTGACGAAGCCGGGGATGGCGTCACGCTTGACCGCAAAGGCCGGCACCCACCAGGAATGGATCACGTCGGCGGCGGTCACCAGAAAACGCACCTTGGCGCCGACCGGGAGCACCAGCGGCTGGTCGACCTCAAGCAGGTAATGCTCGTCCTTGGGCGTCTGGTTGCGGATCTGTGCTGCAGGCGTGGCCAGGTTGCTGAAGAACTCGACGTCCTGGCCCAGGTACTTGTAGTGCCATTTCCACTGGTAGCCGGTGACCTGGATATCGATATCCGACTCGCTGGCGTCGTAGATGTCGATCAGGGTCCTGGTGGCCGGGATGGCCATGGCCACGAGGATAAGGAAGGGGACGACCGTCCAGAGGATCTCGACCCAGGTGTGCTCGTGGAAGTGCGCAGGCTGCTGCCCGGTGGAACGGCGATGGATGACCATCGACCAGAACATCGCGCCGAATACCACGACACCGATGACCACGCAGATCCAGAAGATGGTCATGTGCAGGTCGAACACGGCGTGGGAGACTTCCGTCGCCCCCGGAGACATGTTCACGGTCCATGCAGCCTGTGCCTGACCGAACACCGTCCACAACAGGAGGCCCATCCAGACATGTGGATGTCGCATCATTGCGGGTTCCCCTTATCGTTCTTGTAGTCCCGGAGGCGTGGACGACGTTTTCTACGGCATAAGGGGGGGAACGGGGGTCAAGACTGCCTGGCTTCGACGACCGAGCCCCCTGCAAACGGCAGTCGGGCCTCATCAACGAATCACGTTCAACCGGAGTATAGACAGCGACCAATGGCACGCAATGGATGATGTGAAAACAACTTCACGCATCCATGGAAACGGCTGAAAGGATTATTCCAGAGCATTCGGGGCACAATGATGGCACATTGATATAACCCAGCGGAACAAGTGCCCTTTTGTTATAACAAATGCGTCTTAGCAATCTACGCAGCCGAGCTAACTTAGTGTCTTCCGTTTGTAACGCCTTGTCCCTGGAGTTGTCATGAACATCGCTGCTGTACGCGAGCAGATCAACCAAGCCCACCAACACGAGAGCCGTACAGGCCAACTGAAGCAACGTCTGGAGCAGCAACTGCCCCATCTGCATCCTTCGATCCAACTGCCCCAGCAGGACGCCCAGGGTACATTGACGCGTTTCGTCAGCGCCTACATCGACCAGGTGCCGGAATTGCTCGAGGCGGCCAATGCCGTCGCCCGCGAAGCCGGTATCGAGTCGCAGATCAAGCCGGTACTGAAGATTGCCGAAGCCTATTTCCTGCAACCGCCGCAGGTCATGCAGGGGCATGTCGGCCTCGACTGCCTGCTCGACGAAGCCTATCTCGCCCATC
This sequence comes from Pseudomonas sp. FA117, assembly GCF_057370475.1. Taxonomy (NCBI): domain Bacteria; kingdom Pseudomonadati; phylum Pseudomonadota; class Gammaproteobacteria; order Pseudomonadales; family Pseudomonadaceae; genus Pseudomonas; species Pseudomonas sp. FA117. The sequence goes on along the minus strand of NZ_CM170675.1, from coordinate 57,171 downwards.
GCCTGGTCGAGGAAGTCAACGACCTGTACATCCGCCATTTCCAGCAACCGCTGATCCCGGTGGATACCACGGTCGCCAACCTCATCGCCCACCAGCTGATCGGCGAAACCTTCGCCAACCAGCTCGATGAAGTGGTGCATCACTCGGTGGACGAGATGCTCGACGACCAGAGTTTTGCAGTGGAATCGGTGGAGAAGTATCGCGATACCCTCAGCAGCCCGGAGACCGGTGCGGCCTGGAAGCGCTGGCCGTGCCTGTCGCGCCAGCTGAGCGTGGAACTCGATCTGCAACAGATCGCCAACTGAGCGTCGACCGTTGACGGGGCGCAGTGCGCCCCTTGATGGCTGCCAACGCTTTCGGATCCACATCCAATAGTGGCAAAATGCCTCAACCCCTTGTTTGAGGCATGGATGCTGAAGCTCTCGCTGTTTTCCCTGCGCCAGGCGCTGTTCGGTCTTTCGGTCGTCCTGATCGCATTGCTCGACCCCTTCGGTATCGCCAGTTCGACCGACGAAGCCTCGTCACGCTGGCTCAACCGCCTGCTGGCTGTCACCTACGCCGACAAAGGCCAGCAACAGGTGGTGGTGATCCTCATCGACGATGACTACCTGCTGCGCAACGACACCTACTGGCCGCTGCCGTACAACGAGCAGAGCAAGCTGTTCAAGCGCCTGCTGGCCTATGAGCCGGGGGCGGTGTTCGTCGACCTGCTGTACAGCCACGACCACTCCCGTGAAATCCCCGGGCAGCCTCCGCGCATGGAGAGCCAGTTGCTGGCCAACGTGTTCGAGCGCTATCGCCAGCAGGATATCCCGCTGTACCTGGCCGATACCGGGCTGCCGCGCGCCAGCGAAGGCGCGGTCAACACCCTGCCGCGCCTGGCCGAGGTCAGCGCCCCTGCGCTGGTGAGCTGGAGCAACCTGGGCAATCAGTATCCGCTGGCCGTGAATACCTCGCTGGGCACCCTGGAAACCCCGGCACTGCGGCTCTACCGCGACTACTGCCGCCACCAGGGTTGCACCGGCCTGCCCGCCGACGCTGCCAGCGCCGCCGCCCTGGCGCCGATGACCGTGCAATGGGGCGTGCATCGCTCGCCCGAGCAGGAGAAGGTCGCCGACATCAGTACCTGCAGCATTCCGGGGCTGTTCGAGCAGTTGAAGCAAGCGGTGTTCTGGAAGCTGGGCAAACAGGCGCAGGCGACCTGCCCGTATACCCTGACGCTGTCACCCAGCGATCTTGAAGTCACCGACCCGGACGATCGCGCGCTGCTCGACACACTGCTGCGCGGAAAACTGGTACTGGTCGGCGCGCAGATCGCCGGCACCGGCGACCTCACCCAATCCGCGTTGCACGGCAAGATCCCCGGCGTCTACTGGCATGCCATGGCGCTGGACAACCTGGTCAACTGGGGCATGGATTACTACCGGTCCACGCCCAGCCTTGCCGACTTCGGCATCCCTGCAGGTTCCGTCGATGTGCTGGACGTCCTCGAGCTGCTGTTGCTGGGCGGCATCACCCTGCTCAAGGGCAGCCTCGACGCCCCGCTGTTCACCCGCTCGCTGTTCATCCAGCGCCGCCGCCCAAGGCTGCGACCGCTGGCGGCCTGGACTCTGGTGCTGGCGGCAATCGGCCTGCTCAGTTGCGGGCTGTGGCACTACAACTACACGCCGGCCAACGTACTCGGCCTGCTGCTGCTGTCGCTCACGCTGTTCAGCGCCAGGATCCAGGCCCTGTTCGCCAACAAGGCCTGACACCCGGTAATTCTCTCTTCAAGGACCCCAGAGATGATCAAGAGCTCCCTATTCCTGCTGTCGCTGCTGGTCAGCCAGAGCGTCATGGCCACCCCTGAGCCGGTGGTCGAAGCCTGGCTGCGCAAGTCGGTGGCGGTGCTCGACGAGCAGGGCAAGTCGCTGCGCCAGATCGACAGCAGCACCCTGCCCAAGACGCCCAAGGTGCTGCAGTACAACAAGGAGCTGGACATCATCCAGGTGGGCCTGCCCGAGGGCAACGTATGGATGGACACCATGGCCGTGCGGGTGAACCCGCCATTGAACATCGTCAAGTTCCCTTGCCAGACCCTGCAGAGCGGTTACTCCGACGACCACCAGAACAACTCGACCATCGGCTACGGCGCCGGGTGCAAGAAGTGAGCGCGGTCAGGATCAGGGGTGTCGCCGCCACCCTGTCGCTGACACTGCTCGCCGGCTGCCAGACCCTCAACGGCGCCAACGACGCCCTGCAGAACCTGGTGGGGCCCTCGACCCAGTCGCGCCTGGACGGGCGTTATGTCGATCACCAGGACGTGCGCTCGTACTATCGGCTCGACCCACAGAAGACCCAGCAACTGCGCCTGAGCTTCGACGGGCGGGCGCTTCCGGCCGACGAGATCCGCCAGCAGAACCTGGTGCGGATCCCGGCACTGGAAACCTACCTGCAAGGCATCGTCAGCCGTCTGGCCAAAGGCTGGCCCGGCCAGGCGCCCAACCTGCAGGTGCGCATCGTCGACAGCTACGCCTTCGGCCCCTCCGCCGACCCCTACGGCAACATCTTCGTACCGCTGGGCATGCTCGACAACGTCGAGAGCGAGGATGAAATCGCCGCCATGCTCGGTCACGAGATGAGCCATGTACTGTTGCGCCACCACGACCGCCGTGCGGCGTTCCAGGAACAGAAACAGCTGCTCGGCAACATCACCACCACGGTGGTGATCGCGACCGTGGCGAAAAACACCAGGCGCAACAAGCAGACCGGCGAGCTGTTCAGCAAGGATCCCGTGGGCACGCAGAAAGCCATCGGCAACACGGTGCTCTACACGTCGCTGGTCAACAGCTTCTCGGACAACGTCTGGAGCACTGCCTGGGGCCGCACCCAGGAAGACCAGGCCGACCTGCTCGGGGCCGACCTGATGATCCGCGCCGGCTACGCTCCGCGCGCCTCGAGCGTCAGCCTGCAGCGCCTGGAGGACTTCCAGGGCAAGCAGAAGCCCTTGCTCGCCAGCTTCCTGCAGGAACGCCAGAGCGCGATGACCGACTCGCTGAAAAAGCTCGACATCAACCGCACCACCCAGGAACTCCAGACCCTGCTCAACCAGGGCCTGGGCACGGCAATGAACGCCACCGGCCAGTACCTGACCCGCTCGCACATGTCGCCGATCCAGCGTGACGAAGAGCTGCGCCAGTACCTGGACCGCGAGTACCAGCAACAGACCCAGGCGCGGGTGGACCGGCGCAGCTGGCCGCGGGTGCGCGACTCGGCGACCGTGCAACGCTCGCTGCAGGCCTACCGTGACGCCTATGCCGCCACTGCCGCGCTGGAACAGAAGAAGACCCGTGAAGCCGAGGCCTTCGTGGCACGTGCGCTGGCGTCTCCGGTCGGCAACCAGCCAGGTATCCGCCGGGCCGCCTTCGCCGTGCATTCGGCCCAGGGCAACAACCGCGCGGCCCTGGCCGACCTGCAGGGGATTCAGGACTGGTCGCTGGCAAGCCCCCTGGTCTATGACCTGATCATCGGCCATCACCTGCGCAACCGCGACCCGCAGGCAGCGCTGGGCATGATCGACAAGGCCGAGCAGAACCTGGGGTCCGAAGAGCTGTTCATCACCGAGAAGCTGCTCGCCAGCCGTCAACTCAAGGCCGACGACCAGGTGCAGCAAGTACTGCGCAAGTGCGAGCAGTACCCCAGCCGCAAGGAAGGCTGCCGCAAGCTGGTGCCCAAGTCCGCCTGAAACCTGGGCATCCGGCGCATCAGACCTGGGCCGAACGCCGCAGCCGACCTTCGATGCGGCGTTTGAGTCCACGTTGCTCGATCGACAGGCGCGAGCCCGCCGCGCGGCTGGCGCGGCCCCAGTCTTCGAGCAGCTCCAGCACCGAATGGTCGATGTAGCTCAGGTTCGCCAACGGCACGTGCAGGTGCGTTCCGGCAGGCACGCTTTCCAGCACCTGGGTCAGGGCCGGCACCTTGAGGAAGGTGGCCGCACCGCTCAGGCGCAGTTCCATGTGCCCGGCACGCGGCAGCTCGACCAGGTTGATCTTCAGGCGCGCCGCCTTGAACGCCAGCTTCAGCAGGGTCAGGGCAAAGCCCAGGAGCACGCCGGTCAGCAGGTCGGTGAAGATGATCGCCAGTGCCGTGGCGGCGTAGGTGAACATCGGCATCCGGCCATAGCGGCCCAGGCCGCGGAAGGCCTTGAAGTCGACCAGCTTGATGCCGGTGTACACCAGCACCCCGGCCAGGCTCGCTACCGGGATCTGCTGCAGCACACTGCTCAGCACCACCACGAACGCCAGCAGCCACAGGCCATGCAGGATCGCCGAAGCGCGCGTGCGGGCGCCGGCCTGGACGTTGGCCGAACTGCGCACGATCACGCCGGTCATCGGCAGCGCACCCAGCACGCCGCAGAGCATGTTGCCGATGCCTTGCGCCGACAGCTCTCGGTCGAAGTCCGAGCGCTGGCCGCTGTGCATGCGATCCACTGCGGCGGCGGACAGCAGCGTCTCGGCACTGGCGATGAAGGCCAGGGCGAAGGCGGCCACCAGCAGTGTCGGGTCGGCCAGCTCGAGCAGGTCGTGCGGACGAATCCAGTCGATCGCCTCCGACAGGTCGGCCGGCACCTGCACACGATTGACCGGCAGCGCCAGCCACAGGCTGATCGCCGTCATCGCCGCCACACCCAGCAGCGCACCGGGGATGAAGCGCAGTCGCTGCGGGCGCCAGCGCTCCCAGCCCCACATCAGGGCGATGGTGCCAAGCCCCAGCGCCCCGGCCTGCCAGCCACTGCCGGCGCTTTCCAGCGGCAACGCCGAAGCCAGCGTGGCCGGGAAGCCCAGCAGGTTCTCGACGCCGGATGGTTGTGGCGCGCTGTCGAACATCACGTGCACCTGCGACAGCACGATCAGCACCCCGATACCCGCCAGCATGCCGTACACCACCGCCGGAGCGGTGACCCGGAACCAGCACCCCAGGCGCAGGCGCCCGGCCAGCAGTTGCAGCAGGCCCGCCAGCAGCAGGATCGGCCCGAGCATGGCCACGCCATGCTGGCGCACCAGTTCGAACACCAACACCGCCAGGCCCGCGGCCGGGCCGCTGACCTGCAGCGGAGAACCCGCCAGAAAGCCTACGACGATGCCGCCGATGATCCCGGTGATCAGCCCCTTGGCCGGCGGCATGCCCGAGGCGATGGCGATACCCATGCACAGCGGCAGGGCCACCAGAAACACCACGACCGAAGCCAGCAACTCACGCGGCAGGGCCGCTTTTATCTGTGTCATGTTCACCATAACGCTCCTTTTCTGATTCACGGCCATTCCACTGGCCGACGGCACGGGGATCCTGAATTGCGCGCAGGCGCGGGCCGCCAGCAGCTGCGCCGGCAAGGCGATCAGGAAAATTCAAGGCAGCACGAAGCCCTGCCGCGCCTGGTGGGCGCAGCCGGCTATCAAGGTTTCTTCAGGTGCTGGGGTCGCTTAGTAGCGGCCTCTCGGAGTGGCGCAAGGCACTGGCTCGCCAGCTGCCAGGGGCATGAAGCTGTCGCTTGCGGCGTCGTAGGCTTCGATGCGGCTGGTCTCGATGTCGTAGATCCAGCCGTGGATGAAGAGCTGACCGGCAGCCAGGCGCGAGGCGACCGACGGGTGGGTGCGCAGGTGGTGCAGCTGGGCGATGACGTTTTCCTTGGTCAGCACCTGCATGTTTTCGTGCTCGGTCTCGCAGGAGCAGTTGTTCTCGACCACGGTACGGGCCACTTCGGCGTGGCGCAGCCAGGCGGAAACGGTCGGCATCTTGGTCAGCGACTGCGGGTTGAGCACCGCACGCATCGCGCCGCAGTCGGAGTGGCCGCAGACGATGATGTGGTGAACGCCAAGCGCCATCACGGCGTATTCGATGGCGCTGGAAACACCGCCGTTCATCTGCCCGTAGGGCGGTACCACGTTGCCGACGTTACGGGTCACGAACAGGTCGCCCGGCGAGCTCTGGGTGATCAGCTCGGGAACGATGCGCGAGTCGGCACAGGTGATGAACATCGCGCGCGGCTTCTGCGCGGTGGCGAGCTTCTTGAACAGCTCCTGCTGCTCGGGGAAGACGTCATGGTGAAACTTCAGGAAGCCGTCGACGATGTGCTTCAGGGCGGCATCGGCGCTCTCGGCGGGACCGGCCGGAACGGGCTTGGATGGGTCCTTGACGGGCATGATTCATCCTCTTGACGGTGTGTAGGTAAGATCCATTTTACCGGGGAAAGATTCTGGCTATGCGAGGAATTAGATGACACGCACAGGTAATAGATCACAGTCGCTCTGGACTGATTTCCTACGCTAGCGGAGAAAACTTAACTGAAACTGAATTCGGAGGCTCTAGAACGGGCGTTCCAGGTTTTCGGAGGGAGTCCTGGATAATAGCAAAAAAGCATCAACCGCCAATACCCTTCAATGAAATTGTTGATAAGTATTAGTACAGTTATGAGATAGCAGATTCAGAACAACCCCATCTGTCGCCCCGGTGGACAGAATGCCGTGCAATCCAGCGCCAACGCCTCCCGCCCTTCAAACCCCAACTGCCGCGAAGCCTTGCGAAACCGTTGCGCCAACAACTCGGCAAACACCCCTTCACCGCGCATCCGCGAACCGAAGCGGCTGTCGTACAACTCACCGCCGCGGCTCTGGCGGATCAGGCTCAGCACATGCGCCGCACGCTGTGGGTAGTGGTCGTGCAGCCACTGCTCGAACAGCGGCGCCACCTCCAGCGGCAGGCGCAGCATCATGTACGCCGCGCTCTGGGCGCCGGCATCGCTGGCCGCCCCGAGCAAATGCTCCAGTTCACTGTCGTTGATCATCGGGATCATCGGCGAGCACAGCACACCCACCGGCACGCCAGCTTCGCGCAGCACACGGATGGCCCGCAGCCTGGCCTTGGGCGCGGCCGCACGGGGCTCGAGGATTCGCTTGAGCTCATCGTCCAGGGTGGTGAGGCTGATCATCACCCGCACCAGGCGCTGCCGGGCCAGTTCGGCCAGCAGGTCGAGGTCGCGCAGCACCAGCGAACCCTTGGTGACGATGGTCACCGGATGTCGGTAGCGCAGCAGCACCTCGAGCAGGCGGCGGGTCAACTGGTGCTCGCGCTCGATGGGCTGGTAGGGGTCAGTATTGGCGCCGAGGTTGATCGGTGCGCAGACATAACCCGGCTTGCTCAACTGCTGTTCGAGCACTTCGGCGGCGTTGGTCTTGGCAATCAGCTTGGTCTCGAAGTCGAGACCGGGGGAGAGGTCCCAGTATGCGTGGCTGGGCCGTGCGTAGCAGTAGATGCAGCCGTGCTCACAACCGCGGTAGGGGTTGATCGAACGGTCGAATGGCAGGTCGGGCGAGGTATTGCGGGCGATGATGGTCCTGGCGGTTTCGATCCGCACTTCGGTGCCCTGGGTGAGCGGGACTTCCTGCTCCCAGCCGTCGTCCTCGGCCACCGAATGGCTGGGGGCGAAGCGGTTGTGCGGATTGCTGGCGGTGCCACGGCCACGAACGAGGCTTGGTTTCATGATGGAAAACCCGGATCACTGTATTTACATACAGTAATCCGGGTTTGCGCTGAAGGCCAGCGCCGTCAGGCGGACGGCCCGTCGCGGCACAGGGTCAATCCGATTTCTTGAGCTTCGGGTTGGGGAAGAACTGGACCGTCTGCACCTTCACCGGCTCGGCCTTGACCGCCTGCTGGTTGACCCGCGTGCCGAGTTCCTTGGGCACCGACAACCCCTGCTCGTTGAGGGTGTCGGTGAAGCCGCAGGCCACGCACTCGCGGTGCGGGACGCCGTCTTCGTTCCACATCATCAACTTGTCGGGCTCGCTGCACGCCGGGCAGACCGCCCCGGCGATGAAGCGCTTCTTGGTCTTGGTCACGACGCCCTCACTCATGCCGCCGCATCCTCGGTCAGCCCACTATGACGCAGCAGGGCATCGATGGAAGGCTCACGGCCACGGAAATCGACGAACAGCACCATCGGTTCGCGCGAACCACCACGGGCCAGGATCGCCTCGCGGAACGCGCGGCCGGTCTCGGCATTGAGCACGCCTTCTTCCTCGAACCGCGAGAAGGCATCGGCCGACAGCACTTCGGCCCACTTGTAGCTGTAGTAGCCCGCCGCATATCCACCCGCGAAGATGTGCGCGAAGCTGTTGGGGAAGCGGTTGTAGGCCGGCGGACGCATCACCGTGACCTCGTCGCGCACGCCTTCGAGCACCTGCAGCACGCTGCGGCCGTCACCATGGGTGGCGTGCAGTTCGAAGTCGAACAACGAGAACTCCAGTTGGCGCACCATCATCATGCCGGACTGGAAGTTCTTTGCCGCCAGCATCTTGTCGAGCAGGTCCTGGGGCAGGGGCTCGCCGGTCTCGTAGTGGCCGGAGATCAGTGCCAGGCCTTCAGGCTCCCAGCACCAGTTCTCCATGAACTGGCTCGGCAGTTCCACCGCGTCCCAGGCCACGCCATTGATGCCCGACACGCCGGCATGCTCGATACGGGTCAGCAGGTGGTGCAGGCCGTGTCCGAACTCGTGGAACAGGGTGGTGACTTCATCGTGGGTCAGCAGCGCCGGCTTGCCGGGCGCAGCAGGGGTGAAGTTGCACACCAGGTTGGCCACCGGGCTCTGCAGGCTGCCAGCGGCGGTGCGGCGACGGTCGCGGGCGCCGTCCATCCAGGCGCCGCCGCGCTTGTTGGCGCGGGCGTAGAGGTCGAAGAAGAAGCGCCCGACGTGCTGGCCGTTTTCCTTGATCTCGAACAGGCGCACGTCCGGGTGCCAGGCATCGAAGCCCTTGAGTTCGGCGATCTCGATGCCGTACAGGCGCTGGACGATGCTGAACAGACCGCCCAGTACCTTGTCGATCGGGAAGTAGGCGCGCAGGGCTTCCTGCGACACGCTGTAGCGCTGCTCGCGCAGCTTCTCGCCGTAGTAGCCGGCGTCCCAGCTAGACAGGTCGGCGCAGCCCTGCTCGGCGGCGTAGGCCTTGAGCTGCTCCAGGTCCTGCACGGCAAACGGCTTGGAGCGCTTGGCCAGGTCACGCAGGAAGCTCAGCACCTGGTCGCTGGACTCGGCCATCTTGGTGGCCAGGCTCAGCTCGGCGTAGTTGGCGTAGCCCAGCAGCGCGGCCAGTTCCTGGCGCAGGTCGAGGATCTCGGCCATCACCGGGCCGTTGTCGAACTGCCCGGCGTTCGGACCCTGGTCCGAGGCACGCGTGCAGTAGGCGGCGTACAGCTCTTCGCGCAGGGCGCGATCGCTGGCGTAGGTCATCACCGCGTAGTAGCTGGGGAACTCCAGGGTGATCAACCAGCCGTCGAGGCCCTTGGCCTGGGCGGCGGCGGCCATCTGCGCCTTGGCCGAGTCGGTCAGGCCGGTGAGCGCGGCCTCGTCGGTGACATGCTTGGTCCAGGCCTGGGTGGCATCGAGCAACTGGTTGGAGAAGCGGCTGCCCAATTCGCTGAGCTTGCTCTGCACTTGGGCATAGCGCTGCTGCTTGTCGGCCGGCAGGTCGATACCCGACAGACGGAAGTCACGCAGGGCATGGTCGAGGATGGTCTTCTGCGCCACGTCGAAGCGGGCCGCCTCCGGGCTGTTGGCCAGCGCCTGGTAGGCATCGAACAGGGCGCGGTTCTGCCCCATCTCGGTGGAATAGGCGCTCAGTGCCGGCAGGCACGACTCATAGGCCTCGCGCAGTTCCTTGCTGTTGCACACCGCATTGAGGTGGCTGACCGGGCTCCAGGCAGCGCCCAGGCGGTCGTTGAGTTCGTCCATCGCCAGCACCAGGCCGGCCCAGGAAGGGTTCTTGCCCTGCTGTGCGAGGATATCGGCGATGGCCTTGCGGTTGTCGGCCAGGATCTGCTCGATCGCCGGCAGCACGTGTTCGGCGCGGATTGCCGAGAAGGGCGGCAGGTCGTGGGACTGCAGAAGCGGGTTGTTCGCACTCACGGTTTGGATACCTTGGCAGGAGAAACACGGGACCATCTTAATTACAATCGACGCCGACCGCAGCAGGCAGACTGCCTATCGGCATTGCAGAGGGACACTATCATGGCCATCCGGACCTTCCGGGAACACACGCCGAAAGTCGGCCCACGGGCCTTCGTCGACCGTTCGGCGGTGGTGATCGGCGACGTACAGATCGGCGAAGACAGCTCGGTCTGGCCGCTGACCGTGGTGCGCGGCGACATGCACCGTATCCGCATCGGCGCGCGCACCAGCGTGCAGGACGGCAGCGTGCTGCACATCACCCATGCCGGCCCCTTCAATCCTGACGGCTTCCCGCTGATCATCGGTGACGAAGTGACCATCGGTCACAAGGTCATGCTGCACGGCTGCACCCTGGGCAACCGGATCCTGGTCGGCATGGGCAGCACCATCATGGATGGCGCCATCGTCGAGGACGAGGTGATCATCGGTGCCGGCAGCCTGGTGCCGCCCGGCAAGCGCCTGGAAAGCGGCTACCTGTACGTCGGCAGCCCGGTGAAGCAGGCCCGGCCGCTGAATGAAAAGGAGCGGGCGTTCTTCCCCTACAGCGCCAGCAACTACGTGAAGCTCAAGGACCAGCACCTGGCCGAAGGCTACGACCAACCGGAATGACGCATTCGCGGGCAAGCCCGCTCCCACAGGCTCTCTGATTATCCTGTGGGAGCGGGCTTGCCCGCGAAGCAGTCGACGCAAGACTTGAGTGGAACCGCATACATGCACCAGCAAAACATCCTCTTCGACCTCGACGGCACCCTCACCGACCCGCGCCTGGGCATCACCCGCTCGATCCAGTACGCCCTGGCCAAGCTGGGTATCGACGAGCCGGACCTGACCCGCCTCGAGCACTTCATCGGCCCACCCCTGCTGCAGGCCTTCATGCAGTTCTATGGCTTCGACGAAGCCAAGGCCTGGGAGGCGGTCAACTTCTACCGCGAGCGCTTCCGGGTGACCGGGCTGTACGAGAACCTGGTGTTCGACGGCGTGCCCGAGATGCTCCAGGCCCTGAACAGCCAGGGCCGCACCCTGTATGTCGCGACCTCCAAGCCGTGGGAGTTCGCCCGCGAGATCGCCCGTCACTTCGCCTTCGACCGGCATTTCAAGGTGATCTACGGCAGCGAACTGGATGGCACCCGCACCAACAAGGTCGAGCTGATCCGCCATCTGCTGGACGAAGAAGGGCTGGACCCGGCGCAGACCCTGATGATCGGCGACCGCAAGCACGACCTGATAGGCGCCCGCAGCAACGGGCTGCAGGCCGTGGCGGTGGGGTACGGGTTCGGCAGCCGAGAGGAGCTGGCAGCCGAGGCGCCGCAGTTCCACTTCGAGACGGTAGCGCAGCTGCACCAGGCATTCATCAGGGCTTGAAGGGCGTGGGGCCGCCGGGCGGCCCCTGATGCAGACACACGCACAAGCTCACGGGGCTGGCATCAGGCGCTGCAACGCCGCTTTCCGCTGCTGCGCAGGCAAGCGCCCCAACTGTTCGACTCGCCGGTAGAAACCGTCCCAGTCGCCACCGGCCTGGTCAAACAGCGTTGCAAACGCCGGCACCCACTGATCATACAGCCCGAAGGGCAGCAGCTTGGCATTGCTCATCGGGCCGTACATCCAGGCGTCATAGCGGCGATCGCCCGCCCAGTCACTGTCGCGCAGCTCGCGATACGCCTCGCGCATCCGCACGAACTCCGCCTGCTTGGCCGCCCGCTTGCCTGCGTCATCCAATGGCCCGGTATAGATCGCCTGCAACCGCTCACGGCTCGCCAGTACCAGGCGAATGAATTGCTCCCGCTGCCGCGCGCCCTCCTGGTGAACCGCTGCAAGCCCGCGCGCCGTGCGCCATTGCCGCGTTCCCTCCTGTTCGACGAAGGAGGCGAAGGACTCGTTGAACTCGGTGTCGTCCTTCACGTAGAAGCGCTGATGGGCCAGTTCATGGAAGATCAGCGTGGCCAGGCGTTCTTCGCCCCAGTTCAGCATGGAGGAGAGGATCGGGTCGTCGAACCAGCCCAGGGTCGAATAGGCTTCGACGCCGCTGATGTACACATCCAGGCCCTGCGCGCGCATCAGCGCCGCAGTACCGCGCGCAGCGCCCTGCTGGTAGTAGCCGCGATAGGCGACGCATCCGGCGATGGGGAAGCAGTGGGTGACCGGCTGCAACGACAGCTCTGGCGTGGCGAACACGTTCCACACCACATAGGGCCGGCCCAGATCGGCATAGACCCGATAACTGCGGTTGTCCGGCAGCTTGAGGTGCTCGCTGGCGAACAGCCGCGCCTGTTCTGCGTGCAGCAGGCGCTGGCGCAGGCGAGGATCGGTGGCGGGGTCGGCCAGTACCTGCTCGACCGGTTGGCGCGCGCGCAGCAGCTGCCACTGCCCTTCGGCGAGCTGGCCGTAGTAGCCGAGGCTGGTGCAACCGCTCAGCAGGAGCACGGCCAACAGCGGAACAAATCTGTTGAAAAAGCGGTCGAGAGCCCGGTGGCCTGAGCGCTGTACAAGAAGAAGTCGACACATCAGGGCTGTTCATCCCGCTCAAGGCCAGTGCGTTCCAAGACTATCTCGCCAGGGGGCCATTTCGCCATGCGTACACTGTTTGCCGTCGGCACCTTCGGGCTGCTGAGTGCCTGCTCCACCTTGCCCGAGCCGGATCCCAACCAGGCCTGGATCGACCTCGCGGCCCACGACGACACCTCGCTGCACGCCGTGCAGGTGGACGAACGCGAGTGGGCCGACAACCGCTATTTCGAGGTGGCGCCGGGTAGCCACGAGCTGACCGTGCGCTATCAGTTCCCGGTCACTCCCAGCAACATCGGGCCGGTCGACGAGCCGCTGTGGCGCGACTGCCAGCTGAACCTGAGCTTCAAGGATTTCGACGCCGGGCAACGCTACAGCCTGCAGGCGGGCAGCATCGGCTTCCGGCCCTGGGTGAAACTCTATGACAAACAGCAGAAACTGGTCGGCCAAGGCCTGCCGGCGGGCTGCCAGCGCACCTGATCGGCGCTATGCTTGTAGCCTGTGACCTGCAAGCGGAGTTTCGCCATGCGCCAGCCGATGATGCTGATCGCCCTCAGTGCCCTGGGGGCTTGCGCCAGCCCCTTGCCACCCAAGGACCCGGCCCAGGCCTGGGTCGACCTCTACACCGTCACGCCCGGCCGCACCATCATGGCCGACAAGCTCGACGGCAAGCGCCTGAACGACGGTCGTTACTTTCAGGTAACGCCTGGCCGCCATGAACTGGTGGTGCGTTTCGACTACGAGCTCACTGCCGGGCTGTTCACCACCAGCCCCACCGAGCGCACCTGCTACCTGACCGTACGCTTCGACGGCTTCAAGGCCGGCGAACGCTATCGCCTGGAAGCCCGGGCACCGGCGATGCAGCCCCAGGTGTACCTGTACGACGCCAATCGCCAGGTGCTGGTGGACGAACCGAGCAACGTCTTCTGCATCCCATGAAGAACGGGGCCGTTTCGCGGCCCCGCTGCAACGACCGTTACCGATCGTTCTTCTGGTAGATGATTTTCCGGGTGCCGCCGTCGCAACTGCCGACGACCATGTTCGGGTCGCTGACTTCACTGTTCGGCACTATCTCCAGGGTGTAGGAAGGCACCCCGGCCGCCTGGATCTTCGCTTCGATCTCGGCCTTGAGCTCTTCGCACGGCTTGACTGCCGCCAGCGCCGACGTGGCCAGCAAAGAGGCCAGCAGGGCGAATGCTACGCGGATCATGGAAAGGCTCCTCAAAGGGCAGGCAATCTGCCGACCCTTCTAGACTACAACAAAGCCCGGCTTACGAGAGCAGCGCCGCATCGAGGCTGATCTTCGCGTTGAGCACCTTGGAGACCGGGCAGCCGGCCTTGGCCTTGTTGGCGATTTCGAGGAACTGCGCCTCGCTGGCGCCTGGTACCTTGGCCTTGAGGATCAGGTGCACCGCGGTGATGGCAAAACCATCGGACTGTTTCTCCAGGCTGACCTCGGCCGTGGTGTCGATGCGCTCAGGCGTCAGACCCGCCTCGCCCAGCATCATCGACAGTGCCATGGAGAAACAGCCAGCGTGGGCTGCACCGATCAACTCCTCGGGGTTGGTGCCTGGGGTGCCCTCGAAGCGGGTATTGAAGCCGTAGGGGTTCTGTTTCAAGGCGCCACTTTCGGTGGAAATCTGGCCCTTGCCGTCTTTCAGACCACCCTGCCAGATCGCCGATGCTGTCTTTTTCATGCTGCCTCCTGGAAGTACGGTTCATGTCTACAAGGGTTCTGAGGACGCCACCTACGGCAAGTTCAGATCAATCCGCTGCCTGCCATTGAATCCCTCGACCGGCGCCCATACAGAGACACAAAGGCCCTTGGCCAACCATTTCCTGCGGAGGCTCCGATGACGCAGCTGCGTGACCTGAAATTTTCCACCCTCGACCTGGTGCCGGTGCGCGCCGACGCCGGCCCGGCCCAGTCGCTGCGCAACTCGCTGGACCTGGCGCAGCATGTCGAGCGGCTTGGCTACAACCGTTTCTGGGTGGCCGAGCACCACAACATGGATGGCATCGCCAGTTCGGCGACCTCGGTGTTGATGGGCTACCTCGCGGGCGGCACCTCGCGCATCCGCATCGGTTCGGGCGGAGTGATGCTGCCCAACCACGCGCCGCTGGTGATCGCCGAGCAGTTCGGCACCCTGGCCAGCCTCTACCCTGGGCGCATCGACCTGGGCCTTGGCCGCGCGCCGGGCTCCGACCAGATGACCGCCCGCGCCCTGCGCCGTGAGCGCTCCGGCAGCGCCGACGACTTCCCCGACGATGTCGAGGAACTGTCGCGCTACCTTGGCCCGCGCACCGACGACCAGAAAGTCATCGCCGTCCCCGGCCACGACACCGAGGTGCCGATGTGGCTGCTGGGATCGAGCCTGTTCAGTGCGCAACTGGCCGGGATGCGCGGCATGCCCTACGCCTTCGCCTCGCACTTCGCGCCACGCTACATGCACGAGGCGATCCGCATCTATCGCGACCACTTCAAGCCGTCGACGACGCTGGACAAGCCTTATGTGATGCTGGGTATCCCCATGGTCGTGGCGGATACCGACGAGAAGGCCGAATACCTGGCCACGTCGGTGTACCAGCGCATCCTCGCGCTGATCCGCGGCCAGAGCCTGATGCAGCGCCCGCCCGTGCAGAGCATGGACGGCCTGTGGCTGCCCCATGAGCGTGATGCGGTAGGGAGCTTCCTGGGGCTGGCGATGATTGGCAGCCCGCAGAAGGTACGGGCGAAAGTGGAAGTGCTGCTGGAGCAGACCGGCGCGGACGAGCTGATCTTCACCTGCGACCTGTACGAGCATGCCGACCGGCTGCGCTCGTACGAACTGTTGGCAGAGGCGTTGAAAGCATAACGCTGCCGGGAACACGCAGGAGCGACGCAAAGCCGCTCCTGCAAGCGTTCAAGTCGGCATCAAGGCAGCGTTGTCTCAACCCCGGCGATAGACGATTTCCTTGGTCCCGGCCTCGCAGCTGCCGATCACCTTGCCGGCTGGCGTGCCCTTGTCGACGATCTCCAGCGTATACCCCTGGACACCCTTGGCATCGAGCTTGGCCGCGATTTCGCTCTTGAGCTCCTCGCACGGCTTGCCGGCCGCCATGGCACCACCGGCCACCATCATCAGGCCTACGGCCAGAAACACTTTCTTCATCGTCATCGTTCCTTGTGCGGATCAAAAAAGCAGGATAGGGCACCGGCCTGTGCCGGTGCCCCTGGAAGTCATACCGCATAATGCCGGAACAGGCTATCCCGACACTGTTTCAACTGTTGGCGATACGGAATCCCACCTTCAGCGTGACCTGGAAGTGCGCAGCCTTGTTGTCGCGGATATGGCCGCGGGTATCGACCACCTCGAACCACTCAAGGTGCTTGATGCTCTTGCCAGCTTCGGCCAGGGCATTGTTGATCGCGTCCTCGATGCTGGTGGGCGAGGAACCGACGAGTTCGATCTTCTTGTAGGTGTGATGATCGGACATGAGCGCTCTCCTTGAGTGATGTGCTGGATTGAGCCTAGCAGTGCAGGCCAGGTTTACCTGCGAGCCATCGCCACCGGCGAAAGTTCGATCGCACTTTCGCCGCACGGCGCAGTCGCACTCTTTACACCCTACTCAGCGAAGGAGAGTCCACATGGCCCGCAACGCACTGCGCAAGACCTCACTGGAAAGCATGGAAGCGGAGATCGAGAGCCTGCTCAAGACGCTCGAAGATCTCAAAGGCGACGCCTCGGAAGAAACGCAGAAAACCATGAAGGCGCTGCGCGGCAACGCCCAGAACGCCCTCAAGCATTCGCGCAGCCTGCTGACCGACGCCTACGAGGAAGTGAAGACCCGTACCCGGGAAACCGGCATCGCCACCCGCGACTACGCCCAGGAACACCCCTGGACCACGGCTGGCGTGGCCGTTGGCGCGCTGGGCCTGCTCGCCGCCTTCCTGCTCTGCCGTCGCAACTAAGCCTGCGCGCGCAACTCCTGGCGCAGCCACTGCGCCAGCTGCTCGGCGCGCCCATCGGCGGCGCGCCGCGGCACCCATAGCGCCAACGCCGCCGGCGTAGGCGAAAAGCCCCATGGCGCCGCCAGGCGACCCGCTCGCAGGTCGTCCGCCACCAGTGGTTGCGGCGCGATCGCCACCCCCAAACCCGCCACCGCTGCCTCCAGCAGGTAATACAGGTGCTCGAATGCCTGGCCGAAGGTCAGCGCACTGGCATCCAATCCTTGCTGTGCAGCCCATGCCGGCCAGGCCTGCGGTCGCGAGGTAGTCTGGAGCAGCGCCTCGCCCAGCAAGGCACTGGCAGGCGCCAGGTGCAGACGCCCGAAGCCCGGGAAATGCGGACTCAGTACCGGCCCGATGCGTTCCTCGGCCAGCACATGAACCTGCATGTCGGTCGGCCACGGCGGTTCGGCATACACCAGCAGCGCATCCAGCCCCGGACGGCGCGGATCGAGATCACCCTCACCAGCCGACAGGTGCAGGCGCAGCTCGGGCAGATCGGCCTTCAGCCGTCCCAGGCGCGGAATGAACCAGCGCGCCAGCAGGCTGCCGGAGCAACCCAGGACGAAGGGCGCCTCGCTGACATCGCGGCTGAGCTCGGCACACACCCCGCGCAGGCGGTCGAAGGCGTCGAAGCTGGCATCGCGCAGGCGCAAACCGGCATCTGTGAGTTTGATGCCACGGCCATCCTTGACGAACAGCGCCACGCCCAGGTGCTCCTCGAGCACCTTGATCTGCCGGCTCACGGCGCCGTGAGTGACGTGCAGCTGTTCGGCAGCCTGGCTGACGCTGTTGAGCCGGGCGGTGGCCTCGAAGGCGCGCAGGGCGTTGAGGGGCGGAAGGTCCTGGGGCATATGACGTGTGAGCTTTCCTGACGGGTTGTCGCAATCTTATCGGTTTTCAGGGGCCGTTGCGCTGGGTAGAGTAGGCCCATCGATCAGTGGTGGCCTCTTCGCGGGCAAGCCCGCTCCCACAAGTGCTGCATTCAGCATCACACCTCCCCTGTGGGAGCGGGCTTGCCCGCGAAGAAGGCAACACGATCTTTCCATCCAGACACCTATGGAGCGCCCCATGTCCCAGTCCCAATACCGCCCCGGCCCCGACGCCAACGGCCTGTTCGGCTCGTTCGGCGGCCGCTACGTAGCCGAAACCCTGATGCCGCTGGTCCTGGACCTGGCCCGCGAATACGAAGCGGCCAAGGCCGACCCCGAGTTCCTCGAACAGCTCGCCTACTTCCAGCGCGACTACATCGGCCGCCCGAACCCGCTGTACTTCGCCGAACGCCTGACCGAACACTGCGGCGGCGCGAAGATCTTCCTCAAGCGTGAAGAGCTCAACCACACCGGCGCGCACAAGGTGAACAACTGCATCGGCCAGGTGCTGCTGGCCAAGCGCATGGGCAAGAAGCGCCTGATCGCCGAGACCGGCGCCGGCATGCACGGCGTGGCCACCGCCACCGTTGCCGCGCGCTTCGGCCTGCCCTGCGTGATCTACATGGGCGCCACCGACATCGAGCGCCAGCAGGCCAACGTGTTCCGCATGAAGCTGCTGGGCGCCGAGATCGTCCCGGTCACCGCAGGCACCGGCACCCTGAAGGACGCCATGAACGAGGCCCTGCGCGACTGGGTCACCAACGTCGAAGACACCTTCTACCTGATCGGCACCGTGGCCGGCCCGCACCCCTATCCGGCGATGGTCCGCGACTTCCAGTCGATCATCGGCAAGGAAACCCGCGCGCAGTTGCACGAGAAGGAAGGGCGCCTGCCCGACAGCCTGATCGCCTGCGTCGGCGGCGGCTCCAACGCCATGGGCCTGTTCCACGACTTCCTCCAGGATGAAAGCGTGCAGATCATCGGCGTCGAAGCCGGCGGCCACGGCGTGCATACCGACAAGCACGCGGCGAGCCTCAACGGTGGCGTGCCTGGCGTACTGCACGGCAACCGCACCTACCTGCTGCAGGACGACGACGGCCAGATCACCGACGCCCACTCGATTTCCGCCGGCCTGGACTACCCCGGCATCGGCCCGGAGCACGCCTACCTGCACGAAGTGAAGCGCGTCGAGTACACCAGCATCACCGACGACGAAGCCCTGGATGCCTTCCACGCCACCTGCCGTCTCGAAGGCATCATCCCGGCACTGGAAAGCTCCCATGCCCTGGCCGAAGCCCTCAAGCGCGCCCCAGGCTTGCCGAAGGACCACTTGATGGTCGTGTGCCTGTCGGGCCGCGGCGACAAGGACATGCAAACCGTGATGAACCACATGGCCGCCCAGGAGAAACAGGCATGAGCCGTCTTGAACAACGTTTCGCCGAGCTGAAGGCCGAAGGCCGCTCGGCGCTGGTCACCTTCATCACCGCTGGCGACCCGGGCTACGACGCCTCGCTGGAAATCCTCAAGGGCCTGCCTGCAGCTGGCGCCGACGTGATCGAGCTGGGCATGCCCTTCACCGACCCGATGGCCGACGGCGTGGCAATCCAGTTCGCCACCCTGCGCGCCCTGGAAGCCGGGCAGACCCTGGCGAAAACCCTGCAGATGGTCCGCGAATTCCGTGCCGACAACCAGACCACGCCGATCGTGCTGATGGGCTACTACAACCCGATCCACCGCTTCGGTGTGCAGCGCTTCGTCGAAGAAGCCAAGGCTGTCGGGGTAGATGGCCTGATCATCGTCGACCTGCCGCCGGAGCACGATGCCGAGCTGGCGACGCCGTCGCAGGCCGCCGGTATCGACTTCATCCGCCTGACCACCCCGACCACCGACGATGTGCGCCTGCCGCGCGTGCTCGAGCGCAGTTCGGGCTTCGTCTACTACGTCTCGGTGGCCGGTGTGACCGGCGCCGGCTCCGGCACCACCGAGCACGTCAAGGAGGCCACCGCCCGCCTGCGTCGCCACACCCAGCTGCCGATTGCCGTGGGCTTCGGTATCCGCACGCCGGAGCAGGCCGCAGCCATCGCCAAGCTGTCCGATGGCGTGGTGGTGGGCTCGGCACTGGTCGACAAGATCGCCCAGGCCAAGTCGCCCGAGCAGGCCGTGAGCGACGTGCTGAGCCTGTGTTCGGCGCTGGCTGAAGGGGTACGCGGCGCCCGTCGCTGATCCGGTGGCGCTTGCTTCGCGGGTGAACCCGCTCCCACAGGAATGACACCGAACCCTGTGGGAGCGGGTTTACCCGCGAATCGATCACCGCTATTGCTTGAAGATCGACAGGTCCAGTGGCCTGATCGCCCCCATCCAGATCGCATGGTCACGATGGTCCGCCAGCTCATCACCGGTGAGCGGGTGCAGAAACACCACCAACCCCCTGCGGTACAGCGCCAGCCACGGCAGCACCACACCCACCACCTCAGGCCCGAAGGCCAGCTGGCAGCTCCAGTCCGGGTGCGGTCCAACGGGCTTCTGGTGCATGCGCCCCATTTCCACCGGAAACAGTCTTGCTGCCTCTTCGCACAACTCCCGTGCCTGCGCCATCGTCGATGCGTCGTAATACACGTGGGCGTGGTATGCCTTGATCCTCTGCACGATAACTCCTGTACGACTTTACGTCCGCTCTCACAAAAACATCACCGGGCTTGAGCTCTTCAGAAACCTGTGGGAGCGGGCTTGCCCGCGAAAGGGCCCTCATAGACTACGCTCAACCTCCAGCCACTGCACAAACCGCTCGATCAACGCCCCCCGCCGTTTGCGTGGCGGCAACACCACGTAATAGCCGCGCGACGAGCGCAAACTCCCCTCCACCGGCCGACACAGCAACCCTTGCTCGACCAGCCCATCGACCAGATGCGCCCAACCAATCCCCACCCCTTGCCCGGCAATCGCCGCCTGGATCAGCAGGGTGTAATTGTCGAAGCGCAACTGCCCCGGCGGCGGCGGGCTGACCACGCCGAAACCGCGAAACACCCCGGCCCAGTCGAACCAGCGGCTGGCCTGTTCACCGCGCAGGTGCAACAGAGGCAAACGCTGCAAAGCCTCGGCTGGCAAGGGTTTGCCATCAGTCAGCCGAGGGCTGCAGACCGGAAAGACCTCCTCGTCGAACAGCCAGCGGCTTTCGCCCTGATGAAAGCGCCCGTCGCCAAACAGCACAGCCACATCGATGTCCGGGCGCAGCATCCCCTGGCTGCGCTCTCCGGTCACCAGGCTCACGTCCACCTGTGGATAAGCCTCGTGGAAGCGCTGCAAGCGCGGCATCAGCCAGAAGGCGGCAAAGGCGAAGTCGGTGGCCACCTGCAGCACCTCGCGCTGCCCCCGGCCGCTGACCTCCGCGATGCCGTCGTCCATCGCCTGCAAACCCTGGTGGATCTGTTCGAACAGCGACTGGCCCGCGTCCGTCAGCTCGATCCCCCGGTAGATCCGGTCGAACAGGCGCGTGCCCAACTGCGCCTCCAGCCGCTTGACCTGCTGGCTCACCGCCGGCTGCGTGGTGCCCAGTTCCAGTGCCGCCGCCGTGAACCCGCGCAGGCGCGCTGCCGCCTCGAACACGCGCAAGCTCTCCAGCGACATCCCTGCAAGGTGCTCAAACATAACCTCAGCTAATCCCAGTCATTGCCCGCCATGGGCTTTACCCATGTTATCCACAGCTCCATCCTCGAACACAAGCTATTCACATAACGTTCGACGATGGAAGGGCACCCCATGAAGCAACCCAATATCCTGTTCATCATGGCCGACCAGATGGCCGCACCGCTGCTGCCGATCTACAACCCTTCGCCGATCAGGATGCCCAACCTCGCCCGCCTCGCCGAACAGGCCGTGGTCTTCGATTCGGCCTACTGCAACAGCCCGCTGTGTGCGCCGTCGCGCTTCACCCTGGTCAGCGGCCAGTTGCCCAGTCGCATCGGTGCCTACGACAACGCTGCGGACTTTCCCGCCGACATTCCGACTTACGCCCACTACCTGCGCCGCCTCGGCTATCGCACTGCGCTGTCGGGCAAGATGCACTTCTGCGGCCCCGACCAACTGCATGGCTACGAAGAGCGCCTGACCAGCGACATCTATCCTGCCGACTACGGCTGGGCGGTGAACTGGGACGCCCCCGACGTGCGCCCGAGCTGGTACCACAACATGTCCTCGGTGCTCCAGGCCGGGCCGTGCGTACGCACCAACCAGCTGGATTTCGACGAGGAAGTGGTGTTCAAGGCGCAGCAGTACCTGTACGACCACGTTCGCGAGGACGACGGCCGGCCGTTCTGCCTGACCGTCTCGATGACCCACCCGCACGACCCCTACACCATTCCCAAGCGCTACTGGGATCTCTACGACGGTGTGGACATCCCCCTGCCACGCGACGAAATCGCCCAGGATCAGCAGGACCCACACGCCCAGCGCCTGCTCAAGGTCTACGACCTGTGGGACAAGCCCCTGCCTGTGGACAAGATCCGCGACGCCCGCCGCGCCTACTTCGGCGCCTGCAGCTACATCGACGACAACATCGGCAAGCTGCTGCAGACCCTCGAGGATTGCGGCCTGGCCGACGACACGCTGATCCTGTTCTCCGGCGACCACGGCGACATGCTTGGCGAGCGCGGACTCTGGTACAAGATGCACTGGTTCGAGATGTCGGCGCGGGTGCCGTTGCTGGTGCATGCACCCAAGCGCTTCGCTGCGGCGCGGGTCAGCGCCAGCGTCTCCACCTGCGACCTGCTGCCCACCCTGGTCGAACTGGCCGGCGGGGCTGTGGATAACAGCCTGCACCTGGACGGCCGCTCGCTGCTCGGCCATCTGCAAGGACAGGGCGGTCACGACGAGGTGATCGGCGAATACATGGCCGAAGGCACGGTCGGGCCGCTGATGATGATTCGACGGGGCGCGTACAAGTTCGTGTACAGCGAAGACGACCCGTGTCTACTCTACGACCTGAGTCGCGACCCGCACGAGCGGGAGAACCTCGCCGCCAGCCCGGATCACCAGGCGCTGCTGCAGGCATTTGTCGATGAAGCCCGCCAGCGCTGGGACGTTCCCGTCCTGCGCCAGCAGGTGCTGGCCAGCCAGCGGCGCCGCCGCCTGGTAGCCGAGGCGCTGGCCATCGGCACGCTGAAAAGCTGGGACCACCAACCGTTGGTGGACGCCAGCCAACAGTACATGCGTAACCACATCGATCTCGATGACCTCGAGCGCAAGGCACGTTATCCACAGCCCGCACCCATGGATTGAGAAGAGAGGCCGCCATGCAGAAGTTCTCCACCGCCGTGATCGCCCTGGCCCTGGGCGTCCTGTCCGCCCAGGCCGCCGAGGCGGCCGACAGCGACGCGCAATGCAGCACCGTGAAACTGGCCGACCCCGGCTGGAGCGACATCGCTTCGACCAACGCCATCACCCGCCTGCTGTTCGAGAGCCTGGGCTACCAGGTGAAGATCGACAGCCTGGCCGTACCGATCATCTACGGCGGCCTGAAAGACGGCCGCGTGGATGCCTTCCTCGGCAACTGGATGCCGGCGCAGCAAGGCTTCCATGACAAGTTCATCGCCAGCGGCGATGTGAAGCAGTTGTCGCGCAACCTCGAAGGCACCGAGTTCACTTTGGCGGTGCCCGATTACGTCTGGAACGCCGGCATCAAGACCTTCGCCGACCTGCAAAATCACGCCGACCAGTTCGACAAGAAGCTCTACGGCATCGGCTCCGGCGCGCCCGCCAACCTGTCGCTCAAGGAAATCATCGACAAAAATGAATTCAACCTCGGGCAATGGAAGCTGATCGAGTCCAGCGAGCAGGCGATGCTGGCGCAGGTGGATCGTGCGGTGAAGAAGAACCAGTTCATCACCTTCCTCGGTTGGACGCCGCACCCGATGAACGTGAAACTGAAGATGCACTACCTCACCGGCGGCGAGAAATGGTTCGGCAGCAAGGGCGAGGTGTTCACCCTGGTGCGCAACGGTTATCCACAGGCGTGCCCGAATGCTGCCAGGCTGCTGGGCAATCTCAGGTTCACTCTGGATATGGAGAACGCGATCATGGCCGAGGTTGTGGACAAGAAGATCAGCTTCGACCAGGCCGCCAAAGCGTGGGTCAAGGCCCATCCACAGGTACTGGATGCCTGGCTGGCCGGCGTGAGCAGCAAGTCCGACGGCGATGCACTGGCGGCCGTGAAGGCCAGCCTCTGAGCCTTCACTGTGGGAGCGGGCTTGCCCGCGAATGCTTTCACTGACGCATTCGCGGGCAAGCCCACGGTTGGTATCGATCCGCTCCAGAAAGCGGGCAAGCATCAGGACTGTGAATAACCCATGCCGCGCCTGACCCACCTGCTGCCTTTTCTCGCCTGGCTCCCTCGGCAGTCGCGCCGCAGCCTGCGCCAAGACCTGCTGGTAGGCCTGAGCGGCGCTATCCTCGCCCTCCCGCAATCCATCGCCTACGCCCTGATCGCCGGCCTGCCGGCCGAATACGGTCTGTACGCGGCCATCGTGCCGGTGCTGATCGCCTGCCTGTGGGGCTCTTCCTGGCACCTGATCTGCGGACCCACCGCCGCCATTTCCATCGTCCTCTACGCCAGCGTCAGCCCGTTGGCCATTGCCGGCAGCGACGACTACGTGACCCTTGTCCTGCTGCTGACCTTTCTCGGCGGGGTGTTCCAACTGCTGCTGGGGCTGTTGCGCTTCGGCACGCTGGTCAACTTCGTCTCCCATTCCGTGGTGCTGGGCTTCACCTTGGGCGCGGCCATCGTCATTGCCCTTGGCCAACTGCCGAACCTGATGGGCATCGACCTGCCCAGTCAGGCCACGGCGCTCAGGGCCGCCGAGGATCTGTTCGCCCACGCCCGCGAGGTGGATGTACCGTCGCTGGCGCTGGGCTTGGCCACCTTGTTCATCGGCATTGCTCTGAAACTGTGGCGCCCGCGCTGGCCCGCCCTGTTGACAAGTCTGCTGCTGGTCAGCCTGGTGGCCTGGCTGCTGCCGAATCATTTCGGTGAGGTGCCGCGTGTTGCCGCCTTCAGCGGTCGGTTGCCGCCATTGAGCCCGCTACCGCTGCTCGACCTGGACCTGATCCTGCGCCTGCTACCCAGCGCGGTGGCAGTGGGCATGCTGGGGCTGGTCACCAGCCTGTCGATCGCCCGTTCGTTGTCGGCACGTTCGGAACAACTGATCGACGCCGATCAGGAAATCCGCGCCCAGGGCTTTTCCAACATGGTCGGTGGATTTTTCTCGGGCTACCTGTCGGCCGGGTCATTCACCCGCTCCGGGCTCAGCTTCGACGCCGGTGCGCGCTCACCGATGGCCGGGGTGTTCTCGGCGCTATGGGTGGCACTGTTCGCCGTCGCCGGCGCCGGGCTGATCGCGCACCTGCCGGTTCCGGCGATGGCCGGCAGCATCCTTCTGATCTGCTGGGGGCTGGTGGATCACCGGGCGATTCGTGCGTTGTTCCGGGTCAGCCGTTCGGAGTTCCTGGTGATGGCGCTGACTGCCGCCGCGACCCTGCTGCTGGAGTTGCAGACGGCGATCTACGCCGGGGTGCTGGCGTCGCTGTTCTTCTACCTCAAGCGCACCTCGCGGCCACGGGTGCAGCAGAGCCGGGAAGGGGAGACGGATATGCTGCGGGTCGGTGGTTCGATCTTCTTTGGCGCGGCGCATTACCTGCAGGTTCGCCTGCAGCGCTGCCAGGGGCCGCATGTGGTGATCGACGCACGGCAGATCAACTTCATCGACTATTCGGGTGTGGACATGTTGCACCGCGAGGCTCGGCGGCTGGTGCGCAATGGCGGCAGCCTGACGTTGCAGCGGGCCAGGCCCCAGGTGATCGAGGAGCTGCAGAAGCTGGAGGGGGCCGAGAGGTGCCCGATCAGGTTCGAGGAGTAGGGCACGGGGCCGCGTTGCGGCCCAATCGCGGGACAAGCCCGCTCCCATAGGTACCCCGCGATGAGATTGCCAGCTTACCCCCGCGCCAACTGCCGTCGCAGCTCATCCAGCACCGGCCCGGTCTGCGGCCGAACCCCGCGCCACACATGAAACGCCTCGGCCGCCTGTTCGGCCAGCATCCCCAGCCCGTCCAGCACCTTCGCCGCGCCGAGCCTGGTCGCCCACTGGCAGAACGGCGTCGGCTCCTTGGAATACATCATGTCGTAGCACACCGTGCGCCCGGCCTCGACCAGGCTCTCGGCAATCGGCGGCAACTCGCCCGACAGGCTCGCCGAAGTGGCATTGATGATCACGTCCACGGGCTCCTGCAGCCAGGCGAACCCACTGGCCACCACCGGCCCGAGTTCGTCGAATTCGTGCGCCAGTTGCTCGGCCTTTTCCACCGTGCGATTGGCGA
This sequence comes from Pseudomonas sp. FA117, assembly GCF_057370475.1. Classification (NCBI taxonomy): domain Bacteria; kingdom Pseudomonadati; phylum Pseudomonadota; class Gammaproteobacteria; order Pseudomonadales; family Pseudomonadaceae; genus Pseudomonas; species Pseudomonas sp. FA117. The sequence goes on along the minus strand of NZ_CM170675.1, from coordinate 31,466 downwards.
TCACCAGCGACTGCGGCTGGTGCGCCAGGATCGGCTCCAGCACCCCGCGCACCGCGCCCCCCGCACCGAGAATCAGGATGCGCTTGCCCGCCAGGCTGACACCGGCATTCACCGTCAGGTCGCGCACCAGGCCCGCACCATCGGTGTTGTCGCCCTGCAGCGTGCCGTCGGGCAACTTGGTCAGGGTATTCACAGCGCCCGCGCGTTGTGCCCGAGGCGTGAGGCTGTCGCACAGGCGGTAGGCCTCTTCCTTGAACGGCACGGTGACATTGGCGCCGCTGCCCTGCTTGAAAAAGCCGCGGGCGCAATCGCTGAACTCGTCCAGCGGCGCCAGCAGGGTGTTGTATTCCAGGTCCTGGCCGGTCTGGTCGGCGAACAGGCGGTGGATCAACGGCGACTTGCTGTGGCCGATGGGGTTGCCGAAAACGACGTACTGGTCCATGGGGGCTCCTCGTTTATCCACAGGCTTACTGGCCAAGCCAGTCGCGGTCCTGCAGGAAGTACTCGGTCAGGCGCGCTTCCTCGCTGCCGGGTGCGGCCTTCCAGTCGTAACCCCAGCGCACCTGCGGCGGCAGCGACATGAGGATCGACTCGGTGCGCCCGCCAGACTGCAGGCCGAACAGCGTGCCGCGGTCGTAGACCAGGTTGAACTCGACATAGCGCCCGCGGCGGAATTCCTGGAACTCGCGCTGCTCAGGCGTCCAGGGCGTGGCCTTGCGCCGTTGCACGATCGGCAGGTAGGCATCGATGTAGGCATCGCCGATGGCGCGGATGAAGGCGAAGCAGGTGTCGAAATCCCACTCGTTCAGGTCATCGAAGAACAGCCCGCCAATACCGCGCGGTTCAGCGCGGTGCTTGATGTGGAAGTAACGGTCGCACCAGGCCTTGTAGCGCGGGTAGACCTCGGCGCCGAAGGGCGCACAGGCCTGCTCGGCGACGCGGTGCCAGTGGATGCAGTCTTCCTCGTTGCCGTAGTACGGGGTCAGGTCGAAGCCGCCGCCGAACCACCACACCGGTTCCTCGCCTTCCTTCTCGGCGATGAAGAAGCGTACGTTGGCGTGGGAGGTCGGTACATGCGGGTTGTGCGGGTGGATCACCAGCGACACGCCCAGCGCCTCGAAGCCACGACCGGCCAGCTCCGGGCGGTGCGCGCTGGCCGACGGCGGCAGGCCGGCGCCGAACACATGGGAGAAGTTGACCCCGCCTTTCTCGATCAGCTGACCGTCACCGATCACCCGGGTACGACCGCCGCCGCCGGCTTCGCGAACCCAGGCATCCTCGACGAAGCGGGCGCCGCCATCCTCGGTTTCGAGGGCGGTGCAGATGCGGTCTTGCAGGTCGAGCAGATAGGCCTTCACGGCCTCGGTGCGGCTGGTCATCGGGTCACCTGGGAAGGGCAGGGAGGAATTCGCCGCGTAGCATACCACCGGCCAGCGCCGCGCCGCAGTTGACGGCAGTCAAGCAAAGGCGTCCGATAGAGGGCCTTTGCGATGACGACGACAGGAGTGTGTGATGGCCAAGCGTATTCAGTTCAGCCAGCATGGTGGCCCGGAAGTCCTGCAGCTTGTGGACTTCGAGCCGACCCCACCCGGTCCGCAGCAGGTGCGCGTGCGCAACCATGCGATCGGTTTGAATTTCATCGACACCTATTTCCGTGGCGGGCTCTACGCGCCGCCATCACTGCCTTCAGGCCTGGGCACCGAAGGTGCCGGCGTGGTCGATGCGGTGGGCGAGGGGGTCACCCGCCTGAAGGTCGGTGACCGCGTGGGCTACGGCGGCGGGCCGCTGGGCGCCTATGGCGAGTACCACACCCTGCCGGAAGCGAACCTGGTCAAGCTGCCCGACAGCATCAGTTTCGAGCAGGCTGCAGCAGTGATGCTCAAGGGCCTGACCACCCAGTACCTGCTCAAGCAGACCTACGCCGTACAGCCCGGCGACTTCATCCTGTTCCACGCCGCCGCAGGGGGCGTTGGCTCGCTGGCCTGCCAATGGGCCAAGGCCTTGGGCGCCAAGCTGATCGGTACGGTCAGCTCGCCTGAAAAAGCCGAACGCGCCAAGGTGCTGGGGGCTTGGGCGACCATCGACTACAGCCATGAAGACGTGGCCAAGCGCGTGCTGGAACTGACCGACGGCAAGAAGTGCGCGGTGGTGTACGACGGCGTCGGTGCCGACACCTGGCTGACCTCGCTCGACTGCCTGCGTCCGCGCGGCCTGATGGTGAGCTTCGGCAACGCCTCCGGCGCCGTGAGCGGCGTGAACCTGGGCATCCTGTCGCAGAAGGGCTCGCTGTACGTGACCCGCCCGACCCTGGGCAGCTACGCCAACAACGCCGAGAACACCCAGGCCATGGCAGATGACCTGTTCGCGATGATTGCCAGCGGCAAGCTGGTGGTAGATATCCAGCAGCGCTATCCATTGAGCGAGGCGGCGAAGGCACAGGAAGCGTTGTCGGCGCGGCAGACGGTGGGGTCGACGGTGCTATTGCCCTGACTCTTGCGGGAGCGGTGGTTCGGCGTGCCGAACCCGCTCCCATATAGGGTTCTACTCGAGTCATCAGCCTGCGTAGGAAACTTCCCTAAAATAAGAAATATTCACCCTTGGAGATCAGAGTCCCCTGAAACCAACACCGCTCTCAAGAATAGCTAAAGAACAAGTGCTTCCAAGTAAGCTATCGATGGCGAGTTGCACTCGACTTCTCACCTGGTCGCACTGTCTGCGAAGGCTTCCAAACTATTAGGCATACGCCTTTCCGGAATTGCTTGATAGAGGCATTCAGGCGACTCGTATTACGTTTACTCGCAAGCAAATATTCAGTCTCATCCAAAGCGACGTTAGCTGGATTTTTCAAGGTCATAACCTCAGGGCGCTTTCCAAGGTGTTGGCTTAGACTCGATCCCATCCAGCATCGCCTCGACCAGCCCCTCTGCCAGTTCGATGGCATGCAGGCTCGACCAGAACATGCCCCGACCTCCCTCGTTCAGGTGGTCAATGGCTTTGATGCCAGTGTCGTAGGCACAGCGCAGGTAGAGCGCGACGTGGACCAAGGCGTCGTGGGGATCGATGTCGGGGTTGACGGTGAAGAGCGGGGGATGGCCGGCGTCGCAGCGGCCGAAGGGGTGGGCGGTGGTTTTGGGGAGTGGTGGATCCGGAATCAGCTTATCGGTCATGTCATTTCTCGCTCGATATTTGCTGACACGACACTCGTTACCACACGAATGAGGGTGGCAGCTGTACACGGGGTGGTAAGCCGGAGGAGAAAAGACAAAGACCCCGGTAGGCTCGAAAGCCTCCCGCGTACAGCCGCCATGACGGCATCGTCTTTCTCAGTTTTCCCGGGTTACCACACCCGATCGCCAAGTTGTTCGGCGACGATCTGGAGACTAGAGGTAGACGTTCCCACTGAGAAGGTAATGGCGGTCGACAGGCTGCGTAGGATATTTCCCTAAATCAGAAAAGTGCAGCCTCAAGGATCAGAATCAGAAAAGCCTGAGAGCGGCAAGGTGTCGAACAATCACCCCGGCCGCACCACCTCGCCCGTGACCAGATCGCGAATCACGCTCGGATTCCTGCGCCCGCCCAGCGCCCCACCGAGCACCAGGTCCAGCTCGTTGTGGAAATACTGCTCCACCCGCAACCGGCTCTTGGCCGCCGGGCGCCCGGCCGGGTTGGCCGAGGTGGAGATCAGCGGCCCGACCAGTGCGCACAGCTCGCGCACCTGGGGGTGATCGCTGACGCGCAGCGCCACGGTGTCGTGCTGACCGGTCACCCATTCGGGCAGCAGGTCCTGGTGCGGCACCAGCCAGGTGTTCGGCCCCGGCCAGGTGCTGCCCATGCGGTCGATCCAGTCTTCGGGGAAGTCCTCGAACAGGAAGTCGAACTGCCGAATGTTGTCGGCGACCAGGATCAGGCCCTTGTCCACAGGCCGCGCCTTGAGCGCCAGCAGGCGATACACCGCGTCTTCGTTCCATGGGTCGCAGCCCAGGCCCCAGACCGCTTCCGTCGGATAGGCGATCACCGCGCCCGCCCGAATCTCACGTGCGGCTTGTTGCACACGCCAACTGCTCACCATTGCTGTCTCTCCGCTTTAAGCCTGATGCGCAGTGTACTTAGCCGCAACGGGCAAACCAACGCCCAGCTTCATTGCTGACCCGGCCGTCGAGCTCAAGCTCGGTGAGGCTGGCCAGCACCTGGGCCAGCGGCAGGCCGCTACTGTGCGCCAGGGCCTCGCTGGTCTGCGGCGCGACGATCAGCAGGGCGAGCAGCGGATGATCGGGGTTGTCCACAGGCGCGGGCGGCAAGTTCTGCCAGCCACGCAGGCTGTCGACGATCTGCTCGACGCTCTCGACCAGCAGTGCACCATCGCGAATCAACTGGTGACAACCCTTGGCGCCGGGATGGTGGATCGAGCCCGGAATGGCATACACCTCGCGCCCTTGCTCCGCCGCCAGGCGCGCAGTGATCAACGAACCGCTGGCCAGGCTCGCTTCCACCACCAGCACACCCAGCGACAGACCGCTGATGATGCGGTTGCGCCGGGGGAAGTTGCCAGGCTGCGCGCCGGCGTCCAGCGGGAACTCGGAAACCAGCGCACTACCCCCCTCGACAATGGCTTGCGCAAGCGTTCGATGGCGCTGTGGATAAATTTTCTGCAGACCCGTGCCAAGTACGGCAATTGTGCTACCGCCTGCCTCCAGCGCGCCCCGATGAGCGGCGCCGTCGATGCCCAGCGCCAGGCCGCTGGTGATGGTGAAACCGCCTCGGGCCAGGTAGCGGGAAAACGCCGCCGCAGTGTCCAGCGCCGGGGGCGATGCGCGGCGGCTGCCGATCACCGCGAGTTGCGGACGCTCCAGCAACTGCGGGTTTCCGGCAACGAACAACAACGGCGGCGCGTCGTCGGTTTCGGCCAGCAACGCAGGGTAGCCAGGGTCGTCCCACATCAGCAAATGCTGGGCCGGATGCTCTAGCCAGGCCATTGTAGCGCTTGCTGCAGTGCGCACTTCGGCACTGCGCCGGGCCTCGGCGCAGGCTTCTGGAAGCTTGAGCGAACGCCAGGCGCCAGCAGGTGCACTGAGCGCCGAAGAGGCGCTGCCGAAGGCGTCGATGAGGGTGCGAAAACGTCGCGAACCGACCTCGGGCAGGCTGTGCAGACGCAAGCGCGCTTCCAGTTCGGCGGGCGGACAAGTCGATGAATGGTAGGTCGGCATGGCGGATCATCCTTGATCGGCAGACAGCCGTCCACGAGGCAAAACCTGTGGATAACTGTGTTGATAATACTTTGAAAAGCTGTCCATTAATTCCCGCAGCGGTGCCGCATTGCGCAAGCGGGTCCACCCGCGAAAAAGCCACCGCGCTGCCTGGCACGGGCTACCCCGGCAACAGCAGTTCCCGTTACCGGGACGCCTGAAACCCTAGCCGAGCTTTGCCAGGTGCCGAATCCGCCAATTCCCTTTATTATGTGTGCTCAGTTTTCAACCAAACGCACAGTGACTGCCTGACCTTATGGCCATCTTGAACATCCTCGAATTCCCCGACCCGCGCCTGCGCACCATCGCCAAACCGGTAACGGAGTTCGACGACGCCCTGCGCCAGCTGATCGACGACATGTTTGAAACCATGTACGAAGCGCCCGGCATCGGCCTGGCCGCGACCCAGGTCAACGTCCATCAGCAGGTCGTGGTAATGGACCTTTCCGAAGATCGCAGCGAGCCGCGGGTGTTCATCAACCCCAGCGTCGAAGAGCTGACCCACGACATGGGCCAGTACCAGGAAGGCTGCCTGTCGGTACCGGGCTTCTACGAGAACGTCGACCGCCCGCTGCGAGTGCGGGTCAAGGCCCAGGACCGCGACGGCAAGCCCTTCGTGCTCGAGGCCGAGGGTCTGCTGGCGGTATGCGTGCAGCACGAGTTCGATCACCTCAACGGCAAGCTGTTCGTCGATTACCTGTCGCAGCTCAAACGCGACCGGATCAAGAAAAAGCTGGAAAAGCAGCACCGCCAGCAAGCCTGATCGCCACCTTCCAGAAGGCTTGCTCCGGCAAGCCTTTTTCTTTTTTGCAGCGAGAACTCCATGCGCATCGTCTTCGCAGGCACCCCAGAGTTTGCCGCCGAACACCTCAAGGCCCTGCTCGACAGCCCGTACGAGATCGTGGCCGTCTACACCCAGCCGGACCGTCCGGCCGGTCGTGGCCAGAAGCTCATGCCCAGCCCGGTCAAGCAGCTGGCCCTGGCCAACGACATCCCGGTACTGCAGCCGCCAACCCTGCGCAACGCCGAAGCGCAGGCTGAACTCGCCGCACTGAAGCCAGACCTGATGGTGGTGGTCGCCTATGGCCTGATCCTGCCGCAGGCGGTGCTGGATATCCCGCGCCTTGGCTGCATCAACAGCCACGCCTCCCTGCTGCCACGCTGGCGTGGCGCGGCGCCGATCCAGCGCGCCGTCGAGGCGGGCGATGCCGAGAGCGGCGTGACCGTGATGCGCATGGAAGCGGGCCTGGACACCGGACCGATGCTGCTCAAGGTCAGCACACCGATCAGCGCCGAAGACACCGGCGGCAGCCTGCACGACCGCCTCGCCCAGCTGGGCCCGGGCGCCGTGGTGCAAGCCATTGCCGGCCTGGCCGACGGCAGCCTGCAGGGCGAGGTGCAGGACGACGCCCTGGCCACTTATGCACACAAGCTGAACAAGGACGAAGCGCGCCTGGACTGGAACCGCCCGGCCGTAGAGCTGGAGCGCCTGATCCGCGCCTTCAACCCGTGGCCGGTGTGCCACAGCACCCTCGACGGCGAAACCGTAAAGGTGCTGGGCGCGAACGTATCCACAGGCAACGGCGCTCCGGGCGAAATCCTGTCAGCCAGCAAGGACGGCCTGGTGGTCGCCTGCGCTGACGGCGCCCTGAGCCTGACCCGCCTGCAACTGCCCGGGGGCAAGGCCCTGGCCTTCAGCGACCTGTTCAACAGCCGTCGCGAGAAGTTCGCAAGCGGCAAGGTGCTCGGCCAATGAACCCACGCCTGGCCGCCGCCCGCGCCCTGGCCGCCGTACTCGGCGGCAAGGCCTCGCTGAACAGCTCGCTGCCCGCGCAACTGGACAAGGTCGAGGAGCGCGACCGCGGCCTGACCCAGGACCTGGCCTTCGGCACCGCCCGCTGGCAGCCACGCCTGGACCTGCTTGCCGCGCAGTTGCTGCAGAAACCCTTCAAGGCTGCTGATGCCGATGTGCAGGCGCTGCTGCTGGTCGGCCTGTACCAGCTGTTCTACACGCGCATTCCGGCCCACGCCGCCATCGGCGAGACGGTCGGCTGCGCCGACAAGCTCAGGAAGCCCTGGGCCAAGGGCCTGCTCAACGCCGTGCTGCGCCGCGCCCAGCGTGAGGGCGAGGCACTGCTCGCCGACATGGAGCGCGACCCGGTGGTACGCACTGCCCACCCGCGCTGGCTGCAGAAGTCGCTCAAGGCCTTCTGGCCGGAGCAGTGGGAAGCCATCTGCGCCGCCAACAACGCACACCCACCGATGATCCTGCGGGTCAACCGCCGCCATCACAGCCGTGATGCGTATCTGGCGCTGCTGGCCGACGCTGGCATCGGCGCCAGCGCCTGCCTGTTCAGCCGTGACGGCATCGTCCTGGCCGAGGCCTGCGATGTGCGCGGCCTGCCGGGCTTCGCCGACGGCTGGGTCAGCGTGCAGGACGAAGCCGCACAGCTGTCGGCCGACCTGCTGGAGCTGGCACCCGGCCAACGCGTGCTCGATGCCTGCTGCGCCCCGGGCGGCAAGACCTGCCACCTGCTCGAAGCCGAGCCGGGCCTGGCGCAGATGGTCGCCATCGATCTTGAAGCCAAGCGCCTGGCGCGGGTGCGCGAGAACCTCGAGCGCCTCAAGCTCGACGCCGAGCTGATCGCCTGCGACGCCCGCGACACCGCCAGCTGGTGGGACGGCAAGGCGTTCCAGCGCATCCTGCTCGATGCCCCGTGCTCGGCCACCGGCGTGATCCGTCGCCACCCGGACATCAAGCTGACCCGCCAGGCCGAGGACATCCCGGCCCTCGCCGCGCTGCAGGGCGAGCTGCTCGATGCGCTGTGGCCGACCCTCGAAGTCGGCGGCATGCTGCTCTACGCCACCTGTTCGAGCCTGCCGACCGAGAACACCGAAGTGATCGCCGCCTTCCTCGCCCGCACCCCCGGTGCCCGCGAGCTCGACCTGGCGACCGAGGCCGGCCTGCGCCAGCCCCACGGGCGCCAGTTGCTGGCCCAGGAAGGCGGTCACGACGGCTTCTACTATGCCAAGCTGATCAAGATCGCCGCCTCGCGCGGGTAAAGGACCAAAGGTAGGGAGTAGCGGATGAAGATCATCATCCTCGGCGCAGGGCAGGTAGGCGGCACGCTGGCCGAACACCTGGCGAGCGAAGCCAACGACATCACCGTGGTCGACACCGACGGCGAGCGCCTGCGCGACCTGGGCGACCGCCTCGACATCCGCACCGTGCAGGGCCGCGCCTCACTGCCTACGGTGCTGCGCCAGGCGGGTGCCGACGACGCCGACATGCTGGTGGCAGTGACCAACAGCGACGAGACCAACATGGTCGCCTGCCAGGTGGCCTACTCGCTGTTCCACACCCCGACCAAGATCGCCCGGGTGCGCGAATCCTCCTACCTCTCACGCGAAGAACTGTTCGACAACGACCACATTCCGGTGGACGTGCTGATCAGCCCCGAGCAAGTAGTGACCAACTACATCAAGCGCCTGATCGAGCACCCTGGTGCCCTGCAGGTGATCGACTTCGCCGAGGGCAAGGCGCAGCTGGTGGCGGTCAAGGCCTACTACGGCGGCCCGCTGGTGGGCCAGCAGCTGCGCCAGATCCGCGCGCACATGCCCAACGTCGATACCCGCGTGGCGGCGATCTTCCGCCGCGACCGGCCGATCAAGCCCCATGGCGACACGGTGATCGAGGCCGACGACGAGGTGTTCTTCATCGCCGCGAAGAAGGACATCCGTGCGGTGATGGGCGAACTGCGGCGGATCGACGAAACCAACAAGCGCGTGGTCATCGCCGGTGGCGGGCAGATCGGCGAGCGCCTGGCCGAAGCCATCGAAAGCCGCTACCAGGTGAAGATCATCGAGATGAATCCGGCGCGCTGCCGACACCTTTCGGACAACCTCGAGAGCACCGTGGTGCTGCAGGGCAGCGCCTCGGACAAAGACCTGATGCTCGAGGAGAACATCGCCGAGGCCGATATCTTCCTGGCCCTGACCAACGACGACGAGGCCAACATCATGTCGTCGCTGCTGGCCAAGCGCCTGGGTGCGCGCAAGGTGATGACCCTGATCAACAACCCGGCCTACGTCGACCTGGTGCAGGGCGGCGACATCGACATCGCCATCAGCCCGCAGCTGGCGACCATCGGCACCCTGCTGGCACACGTGCGCCGTGGCGATATCGTCAGCGTGCACTCGCTGCGCCGCGGTGCAGCGGAAGCCATCGAGGCGGTGGCGCATGGCGATTCGAAGTCGAGCAAGGTGATCGGCAAGGCCATCGAGGATATCGCCCTGCCACCCGGCACCACCATCGGCGCGATCATCCGCGACGAAGAGGTGCTGATCGCCCACGACGACACGGTGATCGAGACCGGCGACCATGTGATCCTGTTCGTTGTGGATAAAAAGCACATTCGCGACGTGGAGAAGCTGTTCCACGTCGGCCTGAGTTTCTTCTAGGGGAAAGGACATGCGCGAATCGCTGGAAAAGATGCTGGCCAAGGGTGTGGATAACCCGCTGCTGAGGTTTGGCCTGGGCAAGGCCTGGCTGGACGAAGGCAAGGGCGCCGAAGCGGCGGTGCACCTGGCCAGTTGCGTGCAGCAGGACCCGAAGTACTCGGCAGCGTGGAAGCTGCTGGGCAAGGCGTATCAGCTCGAAGGCGACATCGCTGCAGCGCGCAAGGCCTGGGAGGAGGGGATCGTCGCGGCCCAGGCGCATGGCGACAAGCAGGCCGAGAAAGAGATGACCGTGTTCCTGAAGAAGCTCAACCAAGCCTGACAGACCCCGCGGTCCTTGTAGGAGCGGCGGTTCGGCGCTCCTACAATGTGTGGATAACTCAGTACCAGCGCGCCTCGCCCGCCGGGCGCTTCTTGAAGCGCTTCATGCTCCACATGTACTGGCTCGGGTACTCGCGCACGTAACGCTCGACCACCTTGCTCATGGCCGCCGCCGATACGGCCACATCCTCGCTGTACATCGCTTCGGGCGCCGCCTCCAGGAACACCTTGAAGCCGGAGCCGTCCGGCAGGCGCAGGGCATGCAGGAACACCCCCACCGCCTTGCCACCGGCCAGCATGTTCGGCACGAACTTGCTGGTCAGCGCCTGGGTGCCGAGGAAGGGCACGAACACCCCCGCCGACTCGGCCGGCTCAGGGTCGGCCGGAATGCCCACCTGGCCGCCACGGCGCACTTCCTTGATCACGCTGAGGATGCCTTCCTTGGTCGAAGGCGCCACGCGGTTGCCCATCTGCACGCGCTGCTCGCGCAGCAGGTCGTCCACCGCCTTGAGCTTGGGTGGGCGGTAGAAGATGATCGGCTTGCACTGGTTGCAGTAGAAGTGGTTCAGCACCTCCCAGTTGCCCAGGTGGCTGGTGATGCCGACCACGCCCTTGCCCGAGGCCAGCGCCTGCTCGAGCACTTCCAGGCCATGCACTTCCTTGACCAGGTCGAGCGAGCCCTGCGGCGGACGGATCCAGGCCCAGGCACTCTCGACGAACGACTTGCCGATATCCTTCAGCGCACGGCCTACCAGCTGTTCACGCTCGGCAGCGTCCATTTCCGGGAAGCACTTGGCGAGGTTGATCCGCACCACGTTGCGCGAACCGTTGGGGATTTTCCACATCAGCCAGCCGATGCCGGCACCGACGCGCTGCACCGCGCTCCAGGGCAGCTTGGCGAACAGGCGCAGCACCCCGACCATCAGGGCGCCCTTGAACTTTTCCACAGGCCAATTCCTTATTTCTGCAAGGCGCGCATTGTAACGCCTCAGCGCACCAGCGCGGCGTAGCGATCGCAATCGGTGGTGTGGTCCATGACCATGCCGGTGGCCTGCATGAAGGCGTAGCAGATGGTCGGGCCGACGAAGGTGAAGCCTTTCTTCTGCAGAGCCTTGCTCATCGCCTTGGCTTCGTCGGTGATCGCCGGGATCTCGGCACGCCCCTGGAAGTGATTGATCTTCGGCGCGCCGCCGACGAACGACCACAGCCACTCGCCGGGGTTTTCCAGCGCCAGCCATGCCCGCGCGTTGCGGCGCACGGCGTTGAGCTTGAGACGGTTGCGGATGATGCCCGGATCGAGCATCAGCTCTTCTATCCGCGCGTCGCTCATCTCGGCCAGTTTCACCGGATCGAAGCCCTCCAGCACCTGGCGATAGCGCTCGCGCTTCTTCAGCACGGTGATCCATGACAGACCCGCCTGGAACCCTTCGAGCAAAAGCATCTCGAAGAGCAACGCCGGGTCGCGCTGCGGGGTTCCCCATTCCTGGTCATGGTAGGCCTGGTACAGGGGATCGTCGGTACACCAAAAGCAGCGTGGCATAAGGCTCCAATTACGTAGAGGGCGAGGCGAATCGGGTTATACTCCCGCTCTTTACATCCGCATCCCCAGATACAGGTGAATTTCGTGAGCCAGCCTACGCCAGCCGTGCGTACCTTCCAAGACCTGATCCTCGCCCTGCAGAACTACTGGGCCGAGCAAGGTTGTGTGGTACTTCAGCCCTACGATATGGAAGTAGGCGCCGGCACTTTCCACACCGCTACCTTCCTGCGCGCCGTCGGCCCGGAGACCTGGAACGCTGCCTACGTGCAGCCTAGCCGTCGCCCTGCCGACGGACGGTATGGCGAAAACCCCAACCGCCTGCAGCACTACTACCAGTTCCAGGTGGTGCTCAAGCCGAACCCGGCCAACTTCCAGGAGCTGTACCTGGGTTCGCTGAAGGCCATCGGCCTGGATCCGCTGGTCCACGATATCCGCTTCGTCGAAGACAACTGGGAATCGCCGACACTGGGTGCCTGGGGCCTGGGTTGGGAAATCTGGCTCAACGGCATGGAAGTGACCCAGTTCACCTACTTCCAGCAGGTCGGCGGCATCGAGTGCTACCCGGTCACCGGTGAGATCACCTATGGCCTGGAGCGCCTGGCCATGTACATCCAGGGTGTCGATTCGGTGTACGACCTGGTCTGGGCCGACGGCCCGTTCGGCAAGGTCACCTATGGCGATGTGTTCCACCAGAACGAAGTGGAGCAGTCGACCTACAACTTCGAGCACGCCAACGTCGAGAAACTGTTCGAGCTGTTCGACTTCTACGAAAGCGAAGCCAACCGCCTGATCAAGCTGGACCTGCCGCTGCCGACCTACGAAATGGTCCTGAAGGCTTCGCACACCTTCAACCTGCTCGACGCCCGTCGCGCCATCTCGGTGACCGAGCGCCAGCGCTACATCCTGCGCGTGCGCACCCTGGCCCGGGACGTTGCGCAAAGCTACCTGCAAGCCCGTGCACGCCTGGGCTTCCCGATGGCATCCCCTGAACTGCGTGACGAAGTACTGGCCAAGCTGGAGGCTGCACAATGAGTGCTCAAGATTTCCTGGTTGAACTGGGCACCGAAGAGCTGCCACCCAAAGCCCTGGCTTCGCTGGGCGACGCCTTCCTGGCCGGCATCGAGAAAGGCCTGCAGGCTGCCGGCCTGAACTACACCGGCAAGTCGGTGTACGCCGCGCCGCGCCGCCTGGCCGTGCTGATCCGCCAGCTCGACGTGCAACAGCCCGACCGCAGCATCAACATCGATGGCCCGCCCCGCCAGGCCGCCTTCGACGCCGACGGCAATCCGACCCAGGCCGCACTGGGCTTCGCCAAGAAGTGTGGCGTGGAGCTGTCGGAAATCGACCAGAGCGGCGCCAAGCTGCGCTTCTCCCAGCACATTCCGGGCAAGGCCACCGCCAGCCTGCTGCCGACCATCGTGGAAGACTCGCTCAACGACCTGCCGATCCCCAAGCGCATGCGCTGGGCCGCCAGCCGTGAAGAGTTCGTGCGCCCCACTCAGTGGCTGGTGATGCTGCTGGGCGACCAGGTGGTCGACTGCACCATCCTTTCGCAGAAAGCCGGGCGCGAGTCGCGCGGCCACCGCTTCCACCACCCGGAAAACGTGCGCGTCACCACCCCGGCCAACTACGTCGAGGACCTGCGCAAGGCCTACGTGCTGGCCGACTTCTCCGAGCGTCGCGAGCTGATCGCCAAGCGCACCGCAGAGCTGGCCCTGCAGCAGGAAGGCAGCGCCATCGTGCCGCCAGCGCTGCTGGATGAAGTGACTGCGCTGGTCGAATGGCCGGTGCCGCTGGTGTGTTCGTTCGAAGAACGCTTCCTGGAGGTGCCGCAGGAAGCCCTGATCACCACCATGCAGGACAACCAGAAGTACTTCTGCCTGCTCGACAGCGAAGGCAAGCTGCTGCCGCGCTTCATCACCGTGGCCAACGTCGAGAGCCGCGATCCGAAGCAGATCGTCGAGGGTAACGAGAAGGTCGTGCGTCCACGCCTGACCGACGCCGAGTTCTTCTTCAAGCAAGACAAGAAGCAGCCTCTGGAAACCTTCAACGAACGCCTGAAGAACGTGGTGTTCCAGGCCCAGCTGGGCACGGTCTTCGACAAGGCCGAGCGCGTCTCCAGGCTGGCTGCCTACATCGCCCCGTTCATCGGCGGCAGCGCAGCCAACGCCGGACGCGCCGGCCTGCTGTCCAAGTGCGACCTGGCCACCGAGATGGTCGGCGAATTCCCTGAAATGCAGGGCATCGCCGGCTACTACTATGCCGTCAACGATGGTGAGCCGCAGGATGTTGCCTTGGCACTGAACGAGCAGTACATGCCGCGCGGTGCTGGCGCCGAGCTGCCGGAGACCCTCACCGGTGCCGCCGTGGCCATCGCCGACAAGCTCGACACCCTGGTCGGCATCTTCGGCATCGGCATGCTGCCGACCGGCAGCAAGGATCCCTACGCACTGCGTCGCGCCGCCCTCGGCGTGCTGCGCATCCTGATCGAGAAGCAGCTGGACCTGGACCTGAGCGCTGCGGTCGAGTTCGCGGTCAAGCAGTTCGGCACCAAGGTCAAGGCTGCCGGCCTGGCTGACCAGGTGCTGGAGTTCATCTTCGATCGCCTGCGTGCACGCTATGAAGACGAAGGCGTCGATGTGGCCACCTACCTGTCGGTACGTGCCCTGAAGCCGGCTTCGGCACTGGACTTCGACCAGCGCGTGCAGGCCGTACAGGCCTTCCGCAAGCTTCCGGAAGCCGAGGCCCTGGCCGCGGTGAACAAGCGCGTGTCGAACCTGCTGAGCAAGGCCGAGGGCGCCATCGCCGAGCAGGTCGAGCCGAAGTACTTCGACAACGCCAACGAGTTCTCCCTGTACTCGGCGATCCAGCAGGCCGACCAGGCCGTGCAGCCAATGGCAGCCGCGCGCCAGTACAGCGAGTCGCTGGCGCGCCTGGCGGCCCTGCGCGATCCGGTCGACGCCTTCTTCGAGGCGGTGATGGTCAATGCCGAGGATGCCAAGGTGCGTGCCAACCGTTATGCCCTGCTCAGCCGCCTGCGCGGTCTGTTCCTGGGCGTGGCCGACATCTCGCTGCTGGGGTAAGCCTTGAAACTGCTGATTCTCGATCGAGACGGAGTGATCAACCAGGACTCCGACGCCTATATCAAGTCGCTGGAGGAGTGGATCCCCATTCCCGGCTCGATCGAGGCCATTGCGCAGTTGAGCAAGGCGGGCTGGACGGTGGCCGTGGCTACCAACCAGTCGGGCATTGCCCGCGGCTACTACCCGCTGTCCACGCTCGAGGCCATGCACGCGCACCTGCGCAAGCTGGTCGCCGGGCAGGGCGGTGAAGTGGGGCATATCGTGTATTGCCCGCATGGGCCGGACGAGGGCTGCGATTGCCGCAAGCCCAAACCCGGCATGCTGCGGGCAATCGCCGAGCATTACCAGGCCGACCTGGCCGGTGTATGGTTCGTCGGCGACAGCAAAGGTGACCTTGAGGCGGCCCTGGCCGTCGGAGCACAACCGGTGCTGGTGAAAACCGGAAAAGGGCAGAAGACCCTGGAAAAGGGCGTCCCTGCAAGTACACTGATTTTCGACGATCTGGCGGCTGTCGCCAGAGACCTAATTTAAAGAGTGCGCCTGACAGGCGCACTTCCTCAGGCGGGCCCGTCCCGCAACGGTACATGCCACTATGTCGATCCTGCAGGCGATCAGAATCTTTCTTTTTTACCTGCTGTTGGGCACCAGTTCGCTGCTGTGGTGCTCGCTGAGCTTCTTTATCGCGCCCTTCCTGTCGTTTCCACGGCGCTATCGCTTCATCAACGTGTACTGGTGTCGCTGCGCGGTATTCCTGTCGCGGGTGATCCTGGGCATCGACTACAAGATCACCGGCGCCGAGAACGTTCCCCAGCAGCCCTGCGTGATCCTGTCCAACCACCAGAGTACCTGGGAGACCTTCTTCCTCTCGGCGTACTTCTCGCCCCTGAGCCAGGTGCTCAAGCGTGAGCTGCTGTACGTGCCGTTCTTCGGCTGGGCGATGGCGATGCTGCGACCGATCGCCATCGACCGCAACAACCCCAAGGAAGCCCTGCGCCACGTGGCGAGCAAGGGTGATGAACTGCTCAAGCAAGGTGTGTGGGTGCTGATCTTCCCGGAAGGTACTCGGGTACCGCACGGCCAGGTCGGCAAGTTCTCCCGCGGTGGCACTGCCCTGGCGGTGAACGCGGGGCTGCCGGTACTGCCGATTGCGCACAACGCCGGCAAGTTCTGGCCCAAGTCGGGTTGGGGCAAACGTGCCGGCACCATCGAGGTGGTGATCGGGGAACCGATGTACGCCAATGGCACCGGGCCCCGTGCCATTGCCGAACTGAACGACCGTGCCCAGGCGTGGAACGAGGCGACGCAGCGGGCCTTGGGCTCGCTGCCACCGGCTGAAGAAACCAGCGCTCAGCCAACCACCTGACGATCTGTGGATAACGTGTTAGCAATTTTTGGATTAATGCTTTGGATTCATAGCTAACTCATTGAATTAGCTATTTATTTCTCTGTATGACGTTTTTTCGAAAATCGTGCATAAGTTTTTTCGAGGCATAAAAAAACCGGCTTTTACGCCGGTTTTTTCATGGCCGCTGGTTTGCCGTCGCAGGCGCGGTGAAAGCAGCTCCTACACCTTGTCGATATCCACGTTCCTGGTTTCCTTGAGGCAGAAGATTCCCACCACCAGGCTGATGCCGGTGATCAGTACCGGGTACCACAGCCCATAGAAGATATCCCCGGTATACACCACCAGCGCGAAGGACACGGTCGGCAGGAAGCCACCGAACCAGCCATTGCCGATGTGATAGGGCAGCGACATCGAGGTGTAGCGGATGCGTGTGGGGAACAGCTCGACCATCACCGCCGCCAGTGGCCCGTAGGTCATGGTCGCGATCAGGATCATCGCCACGATCAGCACCACCACCATCACCTGGTTCACATGGGCAGGGTCGGCCTTGGCCGGATAGCCCGCCTGCTCGATGGCGCTGCGCATCGCGGCTTCGTCGAAGCCGTTGATGGTCTTGTCACCGATGCTCACCGAAACCTCGCTGCCCGTTGCAGCAACCGAGCTATAGGGCAGGCCCTGCTTGACCAGGAAGGTCTTGACCTTGTCGCAGGGGCTGTCGAAGCGCGCCTTGCCCACCGGGTCGAACTGGAAGGTGCAGCCCTGCGGGTCGGCACTGACGACGATCGGCGACTGGCGGCTGGCCGCGTCGATCTGCGGGTTGGCGTAGTGGCTGAGCGCCTTGAACATCGGGAAGTAGCACACTGTCGCCAGCAGCAGCCCGACCATCAGGATCGGCTTGCGCCCGATGCGGTCCGACAGCCAGCCAAAGAACACGAAGAAAGGCGCACCGATCACCACACTGATGATCAGCAGGGTATTGGCCTGGGACGGGTCCATCTTGAGCATCTGGGTCATGAAGAACAGCACGTAGAACTGCGCGGTGTAGAAGGTCACGGCCTGGCCGGCGTTGATGCTGAACAGGGCGGTGAGCACCACCTTGAGGTTAGGCCAGGAGGTGAACGACTCACGGATCGGCGACTTGCTGATCTTGCCCTGGGCCTTCATTTTCACGAAAGCCGGCGACTCGTGCATGCTCATGCGAATCCAGGTGGAGATCGCCAGCAGCACGATCGACAGCAGGAACGGCAGGCGCCAGCCCCAGGTCTCGAACTGATCACCGCTGATGTAGCGGCTGCCCAGTACCACGATCAGCGACAACAGCAGGCCAAGCGTGGCGGTGGACTGGATGAAACCGGTATGGAAGCCGCGCTTGCCGGGCGGTGCATGCTCGGCCACATAGGTGGCCGCACCGCCGTACTCGCCGCCCAGGGCCAGGCCCTGGAGCATGCGCAGGATCACCAGGATGATCGGTGCGGCGATGCCGATGCTGGCGTAGGTAGGCAACAGGCCGACCGCGAAGGTCGACAGCCCCATCAGCACGATGGTCACCAGGAAGGTGTACTTGCGCCCGATCATGTCGCCCAGGCGCCCGAACACCAGTGCGCCGAACGGCCGCACCAGGAAGCCTGCGGCGAAGGCCATCAGGGCAAATATGAAGGCAGTGGTGTCGTTGACTCCGGCGAAGAACTGCTTGCTGATCACCGCTGCCAGCGCGCCATAGAGAAAGAAGTCATACCACTCGAACACCGTCCCGAGGGATGACGCGAAAATGATCTTGCGTTCCTCACGCCGGCTGCCGCTGGTGGCTGCCGCGCCCTGCTCTTGGATGTAATCCGACATCGTCGCTGTCCTCGGCCCGCAGGCCACAGTGATTATTTTTCTTGTTCCACTGTCGGCAGCCATCGACCGCAAGCTGCCGGTGTTGCACGCACCCGGTCAGGGCGTCGGTATCGCGCTGGTATCGCTGAGGTTGATGTGGCTGGAGGCCCCCTTGAGGATCAGTTGCGCCGCCTTCTCGGCGATCATCAATGTCGGTGAACAGGTATTGCCGGAGACGATCTGCGGCATGATCGAAGCGTCAGCGACGCGCAGGCCGGGAATCCCGTGGACGCGCAGTTGGTTATCCACAACGTCCAGAGGCCCGCTGCCCATGCGGCAGGTGCCGACCGGATGGAAGATGGTGGTGCCGATCTTGCCAGCCGCCTCGTGCAGTTGTTGCTCGGTCTGCAGCGCCGGGCCCGGCAGGTATTCCTTGGGATCGAACGCCGACAGGGCAGGGGCCTGGACGATCCGCCGGGTGATGCGAATGGCATCGGCGGCAACTTGCAGATCCTGCGGATCGCTGAGGTAGTTGGGGTCGATCAGCGGCGCCGCGTTCATGTCTGCCGAGCGGATATCGATGCGCCCACGGCTGGCCGGGCGCAGATTGCATACCGACGCGGTAAAGGCGGGGAAGCGGTGCAACGGCTCCCCGAAACGCTCGAGCGACAGCGGCTGCACGTGATACTGCAGGTTGGCAGTGGCCTGGTCGGGGCTGGAGCGGACGAATGCGCCCAGCTGGCTTGGCGCCATGGCCAGCGGCCCGCTGCGGTCGTAGAGATAGCGCAGGCCCATGCCCATCTTGCCCCACAGGCTGTTGGCCATCTGGTTGAGCGTGCGGGTGTTGCGGATCTGGTAGATCAGGCGCAGTTGCAGGTGATCCTGCAGGTTGCCACCGACGCCGGGCAATTCATGACGTACGGTTATCCCCAGGTCCTCGAGCAGCTTGCGTGGCCCGATGCCTGAGCGCTGCAGGATGCCGGGCGAACCGACGGAGCCTGCGCAGAGGATGATCTCCTGACGTGCACGAAACTCATGCCAGGCACCTTGCCAGCGTGCCTTCACCGCAGTGGCACGGGCGTTGTCCAGCAGCACCTGGTCGACTTGGACGTCGGTGAGCACGGTCAGGTTGGCACGCGACTGGATCGGCCTGAGGAAGGCTTTGGAAGCGTTCCAGCGCACACCGCTGCGCTGGTTGACCTGGAAATATCCACAGCCCTGGTTGTCGCCAGTGTTGAAGTCCGCCACCTTGCCGATACCGCTCTGCTCGGCGGCATCGCGGAAGGCGTCGAGAATCGGCCAGCTGTAGCGCTGCTGCTCGACCCGCCACTCGCCCTCGGCGCCATGGCTCTCGCTGGCGCCGGCGAAGTGGTTTTCACTGGCCTTGAACAGTGGCAGCACGTCTTTCCAGCCCCATCCATCATTGCCTTGCTCGGCCCAGCGGTCGTAGTCCGCGGCCTGGCCACGCATGTAGATCATGCCATTGATGGAAGAACAGCCGCCCAGCACCTTGCCCCGCGGATAGCCGAGGCTGCGACCATCCAGGCCGGGTTGGGCTTCGGTCTTGAAGCACCAGTCGGTGCGCGGATTGCCGATGCAATAGAGGTAACCGACGGGGACGTGAATCCACGGGTAGTTGTCGCGCCCACCCGCTTCGAGCAGCAGCACGCGACGGGAAGGATCGGCGGACAATCGGTTGGCCAGCAGGCATCCGGCAGGACCGGCACCTACGACCACGTAGTCGAAGACAGAATCGGCTGATGGCATGTGCAACCTCGCGCCTGATTATTATTCTTGTCCCCACCCATCTTATTGATTAATTTCGCCGGGGAAACACGAGATTTTGCGCAGCCGTTGTGCGTTTTTTCGCAGTGGCAAACCGCCTTTGCTCTGCAGGCAAGCGAGCACATCAACAGGGATCAGCATGTTCGACTGGAACGATCTGCGGTTTTTCCTCGAGTTGCAGCGCAGCGGCCGCCTGCTCACGGCCGCCAAGCGCCTCAACACCACGCATAGCACGGTCGCCCGCCATATCGAGAATATCGAGAAGAACCTGGGCACCGCACTGTTCATCCAGCACGCGCAAGGCTATGAGCTGACGCCCTCCGGCCAGGCGCTGCTCAAGCACGCCGAGGCCATGGAGAACGTCGCCTTGCTGGCTCAGGAAGAGATCACCCAGGCGATCACGCCGCTGGGCAAGATCCGCCTGGGTGTCACCGAAGGCATCGGTATCATGTTCTTCACCCCGCGCATGGGGGCGCTGTTCGAGCGCTACCCGGGGCTGGAGGTCGAACTGGTGGCAGTGCCGCGCTTTGTCAGCATTCTCAACCGCGAGGCCGAGATCAGCATTCATCTGGAGCGCCCCAACGCCGACCTGCTGATTACCCGCAAGCTCACCGACTACCGCCTGGCGCTCTACGCCAGCCAAAGCTATCTGGATAAAGCCCCGCCCTTGAACAACCGCGACGACCTGGCCCGACACAACTGGATCGGCTACGTCGACGACCTGATCTTCAGCCAGGAACTGCTGTTCCTCAACAGCTTCTGTCGAGCACCGAACGTGATCTTCCGCAGCACCAGCGTGGTCGCCCAGCAGCAGGCGGCGCGTGCAGGCCTGGGCATTGCCGTGCTGCCCAACTACATGGGGCGCCATGATCCGAACCTGGTGCGTGTGCTCCCCAGCGAGACGATCCAGCGCAGCTACTGGATCTGCACACGTCGCGAACTGCACAAGTCGGTGCGCCTGAGGGTGGTCTGGGACTACCTGCTCAAGCTGTGCGCCGAGCAGCAGGACGAGCTGCTAGCCGAGTAGCGCCTTGGCCGCCAGGGATATGGCAGCGCCAATGCCTGCCACCACGAACAGTTGCTGCACGCGCGGACCTGCCAGCTTGCCGGCCAAGGGACGAATCGCCAACAGCCCGAGCACCGCACCAACGGCAAATGGTGCACCGACCTGCCAGTGCATCACCCCACCGAGGCTGGCACTCACCACGCTGCCTGTGGACACCAGCGCGATCACCGCCAGGGACGTGGCGACGATGCTTTTCATGTCCAGGTTGGTGTAGCGGTTGAGCGCCGGGATGATGACGAAGCCACCACCGACGCCCAGCAAGCCCGACAGCAACCCCGAGACCATGCCGGTGAAGGCCAGCGCACGGGCGCAGGGGAGCGTCCAGCGCAGGCGCCCCTGCAGGGGGTTGAGTACGCAGGGCATGATGTGGCGCTCACCACAGGGCGACTCGCCGCGCAGCTCCCGGGCCGCCTTGCGCCAGATGCGCAGGCAGGCGTAGACCAGTACACCTGCGAAAACCAGTGCCAGCGGCGCATTCGGCAAACGGTGCGCAAGCATCAGGCCCAAGGGCGCGCAGACGACACCGATCGCAGCTATGAACGCTGCCGCACGATAACGCACCAGTCCCTGCCGCAGGCCCAACCCCGCACCCACAGCCGCCGCCAGCCCAACCGCCAGCAAGCCGATCGGCGCAGCCTCGACCATCGACAGCCCGAGGCCGAAGACCAGCAACGGCACCGCGAGAATCCCGCCTCCGGCACCTGTGAGCGCCAGCACGGCACCAATGACCGCGCCCAACCCGGCGCCGATAAACGGATGCTCGATCACTTCGGCGCCTCGGTGGCCATCGGCTGCGGTCGCGCCAGCCATTCACGCCCCTTGAGCATGGCTTTCCAGTACAGCGGCGGCAGTACCCGTGCCTTGAGCAGCCAGGCCAGTCGTGTGGGCCTGCGTCCATCGAGCAGCCAGCGCGGGAAGCTCGGTGCCAGCTTGCCACCGTAGGTGAATTCGGCCAGCACGATCTTGCCGCGCTCGACGGTCAGCGGGCAGGAGCCATAGCCATCGTAGGCCGCCCTGGCAGAGAGGCGACCCAGCGCCACCAGCACATTGTTGGCCACCACTGGTGCCTGCTTGCGCGCGGCTGCCGCGGTCTTGGCATTGCCGGTATTGATCGCGTCGCCCAAGGCGTGGATGTTGGCGAACTGGCGATGGCGCAGGCTGTGCGGGTCGACATCCACCCAGCCGGCAGCGTCGGCCAGCGGGCTTTGCCGGATGAAATCCGGAGCGACCTGGGGCGGCACCACATGCAGCATGTCGAACGCTTCGGTACGCGTCTCGCTGCTGCCGTCGGCCAGGGTACGCACGAAGGTCGCGCGCTGATTCGGGCCGTCCACCGACACCAGGCGCTGGCTGTAATTGAGGTCTACAGCGTACTTGTCGATGTACCTCATCAGTGCCGGGACGTAGTCGGCGACGCCAAACAGTACTGCCCCCGCATTGAAGAACGCGGGCTTGATCGCCCCGAGGCGGCCCTCACGCAGCCAGTGGTCACAGGACAGGTACAAGGCTTTCTGCGGTGCACCGGCGCACTTGATCGGCATCGGCGGCTGGGTGAACAGGGCACGGCCCTGCTTGAGCGTCTGCACCAGCTCCCAGGTGTAGGGCGCCAGGTCGTAGCGGTAGTTGGAGGTCACGCCGTTGCGCCCGAGCGTCTGCTCCAGGCCCTCGATCGCAGCCCAGTCCAGCTTGAGACCGGGGCACACGACCAGTTGCTCGTAGCTCACGGCCCGCCCGTCTTCGAGCATGACCAATTGAGCCTGTGGATCGAAACCCGATACCGAGGCCTGTATCCAGTGCACGCCGCGCGGCAGGGTCGTGGCCGTGGTTCGCGCGGTGGACGCTGCGCTGAACACGCCGGCGCCGACCAAGGTCCAGCCGGGCTGGTAGTAGTGGACATCCGACGGATCGATCAGGGCGATGTCCAGCGACGGATCGCGTTTGATCAGGCTCGATGCCGTGGCGATACCGGCGGCGCCAGCGCCCACGATCAACACCTTGTGGTGTTCGGTACCGGGTACAACGGCAGGGGGCTGCAAGGCAGGCATGGTGTTTCCTATGGCGGTTATCAAATGGCCGAACGCTCAGAGCGCGTTCAACGGAATCTTCAGGTAGCGCACGCCGTTCTCTTCTGGCTCAGGCAGATGACCGCTGCGCATGTTGACCTGCACCGAAGGCAGGATCAGCACCGGCATGTCGAGGGTCTTGTCGCGGGCTTCGCGCATCTCGACGAAGCTGTCTTCGCTGACACCTTGGTGAATGTGGATGTTGTCGGCACGCTGCTCGGCAACCGTGGTCATGTAGCGCATCTCACGTCCACCGGGAAGGTAGTCGTGGCACATGAACAGACGGGTCTGGTCGGGGAAGGCCAGCAAGCGGCGGATCGACCGATACAGGGTGCGGGCGCTGGCGCCGGGGAAGTCGCAACGGGCGGTGCCGTAATCGGGCATGAACAAGGTGTCGCCGACGAACACGGCAATCTCACCGGCATCCTCGATCATGTAGCTCATGCACGCCGGGGTATGGCCGGGGGTGTGCAGGGCGCGGGCATGCAGGTTGCCGATGCGAAAACCTTCCTCGTCTTCGAACAGCACATCGAACTGGCTGCCGTCCCGGGCAAAACCGGGCTCGGCGTTGAACAGCGTGCCAAAGGTTTTCTGCACCTGGGTGATGTTGGCGCCGATGGCAACGTGGCCGCCGCGCTTCTGCTTGAGGTAGGCAGCTGCCGAGAGGTGATCTGCATGCACGTGGGTTTCAAGAATCCACTGGACCTTGGCGCCAAGCGCGTCGACGCGCTCGATCAAGCGGTCGGCGGATGCGTGACTGGTACGGCCGGACTTGGGGTCATAATCCAGCACGCTGTCGATCAATGCGCAGTGCCGGGTCTCACGGTCCATCAGCAGGTAGCTGATGGTCGAGGTCGCCTGGTCGAACAGGGCTTCTACATGAAGGTTGTTGCCGATGATCATCACAGTCTCCAAAACGCTGCCGCGCCTTGGTAAAGGCGTAGGCAGGAACAGACACTTCATCAAGATGCATGCCAGGTCATCTTCGGCGCATGCGTCCCACGTTTTCGGGGTTGTCCCCCTACGATAGCCAATGACTGCCATCAACAATGGCAGTCGTCTGACAGCCGCTGGCAGTGAATGGCAGTCCTTGTTACCCTCGCCGGGTAGTTCTCGCCGGTGTTCCCATGTCCCAGCTCCCTGCTGCAAACCATCCCGCCATCCTTGCGCTGGTGTCCTACCTCGAACACGATGCGCTGCCCTGCATTGTGCTCGATACCGACTACAACATCCTTGCCGCGAACGCAGCCTACCGACGTCAGTTTGCCACGGAGGGTCGCGCGCCTCTGGGGGAGAAATGCCACAGGGTTTCGCACCACTACGCCGTACCCTGCGACCAGGCCGGTGAACACTGTCCGCTGCGCAAGGCCTGGGACAGCAAGGCTGCCGAGCGCGTACTGCACATTCATCACACCCCTCGCGGCCCGGAACATGTCGATGTCGAACTGCGGCCGATCCTCGACGAGGAGGGCAGGGTAGTAGCCTTCGTCGAGCGCCTGACCACCATCACCCTGGCTTCGGCACAACCTCAGCAACAGGGGCTGGTCGGCCAGTCGCCGGCCTTCAAGTCCGCACTGGCCAGCCTCAAGCGCGCGGCTCCGGCGCAGATTCCCGTGCTGCTGCAGGGCGAGTCGGGTACGGGCAAGGAACTGTTCGCCCGGGCTTTGCACCTGGGCAGCCCTCGAGCCAACGGACCGCTGGTGGTGGTCGACTGTACCGGGCTCACCGAGTCGTTGTTCGAGAGCGAACTGTTCGGCTACGAGAAAGGCGCATTCACCGGTGCGACGCAGCGCAAGACTGGCCTTGCCGAAGCGGCTCATGGCGGCACGCTGTTCCTCGATGAAATTGGCGAAGTCCCGTTGGCGATGCAGGTCAAATTGCTGCGCCTGATCGAGACTGGCAGCTTCCGTCCGGTAGGCAGCCTGCGCACCGTGCATGCGGATTTCCGTCTGGTTTCCGCTACCCATAAACCACTCAAGGCAATGGTCGGCGATGGCAGTTTCCGCGAAGACCTGTATTACCGCATCAGTGGCTTTCCGATTCGCCTGCCGTCACTGCGCGAGCGCGTCGAGGATTTGCCGCTGCTGGTCGAAAGCCTGCTGCAACGGATCGCGGGCAAGCGTG
Organism: Pseudomonas sp. FA117; assembly: GCF_057370475.1. NCBI lineage: Bacteria > Pseudomonadati > Pseudomonadota > Gammaproteobacteria > Pseudomonadales > Pseudomonadaceae > Pseudomonas > Pseudomonas sp. FA117. The sequence goes on along the minus strand of NZ_CM170675.1, from coordinate 6,620 downwards.
CACCGCAAATTGACAGCGACGCGCTGGCACGCTTGAGCCTGCATCCATTCCCGGGAAACATTCGTGAATTACGCAATGTTCTCGAGCGGGCATGGCTGTTTGCCGATGATGGCGTGATTCGTAGCGAGCACCTGTTCGAGGGTGCCGGACCGGATGAGGCGATACCGCTTCGCAACCGTGAATTGCAGGAACTCAGGGCACTGGCCCAGGCCATGGGCAACTTCCAGGGATCGCGACGGGAGCTGGCCAAGCAGCTGGGGATGAGTGAGCGGACACTGTATCGACGGCTGAAGGACCTCGAGTCCTGAGGTAATCGGCTGGGCAATGTTTCACGTGGAACATTGGTTCTGAGGGGTGATACATGAAACGAAAAAACCAAGGCTCGAAGGCCTTGGCTTTTTCGTATCCAGCGTTTGCGTCCAATCAGAAGTCCAGGTTGGACACCGACAGCGCATTGCTTTCGATGAAGTCGCGACGAGGTTCCACCGCGTCCCCCATCAAGGTGTTGAACAACTGGTCGGCTGCGATCGCATCCTCGATGGTGACCTTGAGCATACGGCGCACGGTCGGGTCCATCGTGGTTTCCCACAGCTGATCAGGGTTCATCTCACCCAGCCCTTTGTATCGCTGGATGGTGTAGCGCTTGGTGGTTTCGTTCATCAGCCAGTCCAGGGCTTCCTTGAACTCGACCACGGCCTTGCGACGCTCGCCGCGCTGAACGTAGGCACCTTCGCCCAGCAGCGTCGCCAACTTGGCGCCCAGCACCACCACCGAACGGTAGTCGTTGCTGCCGAAGAACTCACGGTTGAAGGTGACGTAGCTGGCCAGGCCGTGGGAGGTGACTTCCACTTCCGGCAGCCAGATGTTGCGCTCTTTGTCTTCGCGCAGGCTGGCCTGGTAGGTGAGGCCCGACTTCTGGCTGTTGTTCAAGCGCTCCTGGAACTTGCCCAACCAAGCTTGCATGGTGGCATGATCAGCCAACTGCGCCTGGGTGACTTCCGGCAGGTAGATGAAGTGCTCGGTCAGCTCTTCCGGATACAGGCGCGACAGACGCTTGAGGATCTTCATCACACCACGGAACTCGTTGACCAGTGCCTCGAGCTGGACGCCCGACACAGCTGGCGCCGATTCATCCAGGTGCAGGCTCGCGTCTTCGAGGGCCGACTGGGTCATGTACTCTTCCATGGCCTCGTCGTCCTTGATGTACTGCTCCTGCTTGCCCTTCTTCACCTTGTACAGCGGTGGCTGGGCAATATAGATGTAGCCGCGCTCGACCAGCTCCGGCAGTTGGCGGAAGAAGAAGGTCAGCAGCAGGGTACGGATGTGCGAACCGTCGACGTCAGCATCGGTCATGATGATGATGTTGTGATAACGCAACTTGTCGATGTTGTACTCTTCGCGACCGATACCGCAACCCAGGGCAGTGATCAGCGTGCCGACCTCCTGGGACGAGATCATCTTGTCGAAGCGGGCCTTCTCGACGTTGAGGATCTTGCCCTTCAACGGCAGGATGGCCTGGGTGCGGCGGTTACGGCCTTGCTTGGCCGAGCCACCCGCGGAGTCACCCTCCACCAGGTACAGTTCGGAGAGGGCAGGGTCCTTCTCCTGGCAGTCGGCGAGCTTGCCTGGCAGGCCGGCGATATCCAGCGCACCTTTGCGGCGAGTCATTTCCCGCGCCTTGCGCGCCGCTTCACGGGCACGTGCTGCATCGATCATCTTGCCGACAACGGCCTTGGCTTCGTTGGGGTTTTCCAACAGGAAGTCGGCGAAGTACTTGTTCATCTCCTGTTCCACGGCGGTCTTCACCTCCGAGGAAACCAGCTTGTCCTTGGTCTGCGAGCTGAACTTGGGGTCCGGCACCTTCACCGAAATGATCGCGGTCAGGCCTTCACGGGCATCATCACCGGTGGTCGCGACCTTGTTCTTCTTGGCCAGGCCTTCCTGCTCGATGTAGCTGTTCAGGCTACGGGTCAGGGAGGAGCGGAAGCCCACCAGGTGAGTACCACCATCGCGCTGCGGGATGTTGTTGGTGAAACACAGCAGGTTTTCGTTGAAGCTGTCGTTCCACTGCAGGGCGACTTCAACACCCACACCATCGTCACGCTGGACGTTGAAGTGGAACACCTGGGAGTTCACAGGCGTCTTGTTGGTGTTCAGGTATTCGACGAATGCACGCAGACCACCTTCGTACTTGAAGAACTCTTCCTTGCCCGAGCGCTCATCCTTCAACAGGATACCAACGCCCGAGTTGAGGAATGACAGCTCGCGAATCCGCTTGGCCAGGATGTCCCAGCTGAAGTGGATATTCTTGAACGTCTCGGCCGAAGGCTTGAAGTGGATGTGGGTACCGGTGGTTTCACTTTCACCGACTACAGCCATCGGGGCTTGTGGCACACCGTGGACGTAGGTCTGTTCCCAGATCTTGCCGCTGCGGCGAACGGTCAGGACCAGCTTCTCGGAAAGGGCGTTCACCACCGAGACACCTACCCCGTGCAGACCGCCGGAAACCTTGTAGGAGTTGTCATCGAACTTACCGCCAGCGTGCAGGACGGTCATGATGACCTCGGCGGCAGAAACGCCTTCCTCTTTATGCACGTCGACCGGAATGCCGCGACCGTTGTCGCGAACACTGATGGATTCGTCAGGATGGATGATGACGGTGATGTCATCGCAATGACCGGCGAGCGCTTCGTCGATCGAGTTGTCGACCACCTCGAAGACCATGTGGTGCAGGCCGCTACCATCATCGGTGTCGCCAATGTACATGCCGGGACGCTTGCGCACGGCATCCAGCCCTTTCAGCACCTTGATGCTGGAGGAGTCGTACGTTTGATTTTCGCTCATGCCTTCACTCCCGATGGTCGTGGGTCTGGGTGATACGGCCCTGTTCCACGTGGAACAAAGCAACTGGCGTATCCGTCTGCCAGCCTTCCCTCAGTAATTCGTGATCTACACAGGTGATGAACACCTGGCAGTGTAATTCTTCAAGCAAGCGGCACAGCGCGCGGCGATGCTGCTCGTCCAACTCGGACGGCAGGTCATCTACGAGATAAATACACTGACCGCGACGAACCTGGCTGACCAGATGCCCTTGGGCAATTCGCAGAGCACAGACCACCAGTTTCTGCTGACCGCGCGAGAGGATATCGGCCGCGTTATTGGCGCCCAATCTCAAACGCAGGTCTGCACGCTGCGGACCGGCCTGGGTGTGGCCCATCTGCTGATCACGAAGGAGAGAGGTGGCGAGGACTTCACTGAGGTCCCGATCCTTGTCCCAGCCTCGGTAGTAGCTGAGGGTCAATCCGTCCAGCTCGACCAGTTCGCTCAGGGTTCGCTCGAAGACAGGCTTCAAGGCCTTGATGTAGTTGCGACGGTATTCATCTATTTCCGCGCTGGCGAGACACAATTCCCGGTCCCAGGCGGCTTGCGAAGCAGCGTCAAGTGTACCATGTCGCAGCCATGAGTTCCGCTGCCGCAGGGCCTTCTGCAGGCGCTGCCAGGTTGCCATGAATCGAGGTTCCACGTGGAACACTCCCCAATCCAGGAACTGCCTGCGCACTTTCGGAGCGCCTTCGAGCAGGCGAAAGCTGTCCGGGTTGATCAACTGCAAGGGCAGCATCTCGGCCAGTTGTGCCGCACTGCGGGCGTTCTGCCCATCAATGCGGATGGTGAAATCTCCCTGCCGCTCCCGCGAAACTCCCAGGTTGCTGGTAGCGCCTTCGGCCACTTCAACCTGGCCAAACACCGTACAGGTGGGCTGTTCGTACTGAATCACCGGGTTCAACCGCGTGCTGCGGAAGGAACGCGCCAAGCCCAACAAGTGGACCGCTTCGAGCACACTGGTCTTGCCGCTGCCATTGGCGCCGTAGAGGATGTTGATGCGGGGGGAGGGGGAGAGGGTCACCGGGTGCAGGTTGCGCACCGCGGTGACCGACAGACGTCGAAGGGACATTTGGCCTGCTACAGGTTACAGACGCATCGGCATGACAACGTAGGACGAGTCGTCATTGCCTGCTTCCTGCAGCAGGGCGCTGCTGTTGGAGTCAGCCAGGATCAGACGAACCTGTTCTGTAGTCATCACACCCAGCACGTCGAGCAGATAGCTGACGTTGAAGCCGATTTCCAGCGAACCACCTTCGTAGTCGACGCCAATCTCTTCCTCGGCCTCTTCCTGCTCAGGGTTGTTGGCCTGGATCTTCAGTTGGCCAGAGGCCAATTGCAGACGGATGCCGCGGTACTTCTCGTTGGACAGGATCGCAGTGCGGCTGAAGGCTTCGCGCAGCGCCTGACGGTCGCCGATCACCAGCTTGTCGCCGCCCTTGGGCAGTACACGCTCATAGTCAGGGAACTTGCCGTCGACCAGCTTGGAAGTGAAGGTGAACTCGCCGGTGGTTGCACGGATGTGGTGCTGACCCAGGACGATGCTGACCATGCCTTCCGGATCGGTGAGCAGGCGCGCCAGCTCCAGAATACCTTTGCGTGGCACGATCACCTGGTGACGTTCGGCCTGGCCGATAGGCGCCTGCATGGCGCACAGCGCCAGGCGGTGACCATCGGTGGCCACTGCACGCAGGGTGTCGGTGGAGACTTCCAGCAGCATGCCGTTGAGGTAGTAGCGCACGTCCTGCTGGGCCATGGCGAAGCTGGTACGTTCGATCAGGCGACGCAGCTTGCTTTGCTCAAGGTTGCAGGTCAGCGAGCCCGGGCCTTCTTCCACGGTGGGGAAGTCATTGGCTGGCAGCGTCGACAGGGTGAAGCGGCTACGGCCAGCCTTGACCAGCAGCTTCTGTTCATCGACCTTGATGTCGATAAGCGCATCGCTCGGCAGGCTCTTGCAGATGTCCATCAGCTTGCGCGCCGGTACGGTGATCTCGCCGGGCTCGGCCGGCTCTTCCAACTGCACACGGCCCACCAGCTCGACTTCCAGGTCGGTACCGGTCAACGACAACTGCTGGCCTTGCACGACCAGCAGGACGTTGGACAGGACCGGCAAGGTCTGGCGGCGCTCGACGACGCCTGCGACCAGTTGCAGGGGTTTCAACAGGGCTTCGCGTTGAATGGTGAAATGCATGGTCTAGTCCCTTGCCTTCAATTAGCTGCGCCGACACCCATCAGGTGGTCAGCGTGCGCAGCAGGTTCTTGTAGTCCTCGCGGATGTCCGCGTCGGATTCCTTCAATTCGTTGATCTTGCGGCAGGCGTGCAGCACGGTGGTGTGATCCCGACCACCGAACATGTCACCGATCTCCGGCAGACTGTGGTTGGTCAGTTCCTTCGACAGTGCCATCGCCACCTGGCGTGGCCGCGCCACCGAGCGCGAACGGCGCTTGGACAGCAGATCGGAGATCTTGATCTTGTAGTACTCGGCCACGGTGCGCTGGATGTTATCCACACTGACCAGCTTGTCCTGCAGCGCCAGCAGATCCTTGAGCGATTCGCGAATCAGCTCGATGGTGATATCACGGCCCATGAAATGCGAGTGGGCAATCACCCGCTTCAGTGCACCTTCCAGTTCGCGCACGTTGGAGCGGATGCGCTGGGCAATGAAGAACGCGGCGTCGTGCGGCAGCTCGACCTTGGCCTGGTCGGCCTTCTTCATCAGGATCGCCACGCGGGTTTCCAATTCTGGAGGCTCTACCGCCACCGTCAGGCCCCAGCCAAAGCGTGATTTCAGGCGTTCTTCCAGGCCCTCGATCTCCTTGGGGTAGCGGTCGCTGGTAAGAATGACCTGCTGGCCCCCTTCAAGCAGTGCGTTGAAGGTGTGGAAAAACTCCTCCTGGGAGCGCTCCTTGCGGGCGAAGAACTGAATGTCGTCGATCAGCAGTGCGTCCACCGAACGGTAGAAACGCTTGAATTCGTTGATGGCGTTCAGCTGCAGCGCCTTGACCATGTCTGCGACGAAGCGCTCCGAATGCAGGTACACGACCTTGGCGTTCGGATTCTTCTTCAGCAGGTGGTTACCCACAGCGTGCATCAAGTGCGTCTTGCCCAGGCCCACCCCACCATAAAGGAAGAGCGGGTTGTAGCCATGCTTGGGGTTGTCTGCGACCTGCCAGGCAGCTGCACGTGCCAGTTGGTTGGACTTACCCTCGACGAACGTCTCGAAGGTGAACGTGCGGTTCAGATAGCTGGTGTGCTTGAGTGCACCTTCGACCTGAACGGTTCGTTGTTCGGTGCGGGTCTTCGCTGCCGGCGCCTGGGACGAATCGACCATGGCATCGAAACCGTCGTGGGAGGCAGGTTCTTCAACCGCCTCGACCTGCTCGGGCTCGATGGCTGCGGCAGCGACGGGGGCGCTGGCGACAGCCGCCGGCTGCGCCACCTGTTTTGCCTGGCTCTGGGCCAGGGACGCCGCAACGGCAGCGCTCACCGGCGCATTGGGTGCCGCGCGTGGCGCGGAGCTGCGACGGCTGCCTATCAACAGGGAGAGGGCAGGCGCAAGGCCGCTGCCCTGCTCGCCCAGCAACTCGAGCAACCGGCCAAGGTACTTTTCATTGACCCAATCGAGAACGAAACGGTTAGGCGCATAGACGCGCAACTCGTCGCCTTCGGCTTCGACCTGTAGCGGACGGATCCAGGTGTTGAATTGCTGGGCAGGCAGTTCATCGCGCAGAAGCTCCAC